>OY970336.1:2812500-5555368 GCA_963717455.1 uncultured Acidimicrobiaceae bacterium | reverse complement strand
ACCGCCCGAGGTCGAGCCGAGCCGTGGTCTTCGGTCTGAGCACCGCCACCTACCAGCGCCGCCCCTGGCAGATCGGCCTCGGCGTGGCTCTGGTCCTCGTGTGCGCCGCAGTCGCCGGATCGCTGTTCGAATCCTCCGCCAACCGTGTGCCGATCGTCGTCGCCGCCAAGAGCTTGCCGGCCGGCACCGTGCTCACCCCGAGCGACCTGGCCACCGCCAGCATTCCCGCCTCGGGGGACATCACGGCCATGTCCGCCGCCGGGTCGGCCGCCCTGGTCGGCCAGCAGCTCGACACCCCCGTCTACGCCGGCCAGGTCATGGTCCGCCAGATGCTCTCGACCACCCCACAGTTGGGCGCCGGTGAACAGGTCGTCGGCATGTTGCTCAAGGGCGACCAGATCCCCTCGGCGCCCCCGTCGCCGGTGACAGCGTCGAGGTCATCGCCGTTCCCCAGGCCGGGCAGGGCTCGACCATCGGAGGAACGATCGGCTCGACGCTGGTGGGCCGAGCCACGGTGTTCGCGGTGGGTCCGCCACCGACGAACCAAAGCCAGTATGAGTCGTCGGTCTGCTCGAGGTCCCGAGTTCCGATGCCGCCACGGTCACCGCCTACGCTGCAGCCGACCAGATCGGGCTCTCGCTGGTGCGCGAGGGGAAGAAGTGACCGTCGTCACCCTCGCCTCGCTCAAGGGTTCGCCCGGCGTGACCACCGCAGCCACCGCGCTCGGCGCGAGCTGGCCCAGAGGGCGTCGGGTCCTGCTCGTCGAAGCGGATCCCTTCGGCGGCGACCTGGCTCCGCGTTTCGGCTCGACGACCGCCCTCGGCTTGGCCTCGCTGTTCGCCGTGGCCCAGGCGGTCGCTCAACCCCGACGCCGTGTGGGACCACGTCGAGCGTCTCCCCGGTGGCCTCCCCGTCCTCTTCGGCCTCTCGGCGTCGCTGGCGCGGTGGCCAACGAGAAGGCCGGCCCGCCGTCGTGGAGGCGCTCGGCGCCCTCGACGCCGACGTGGTCGTCGACGCCGGCCGGCTCCTCCCGCACTTCGCCGGCGGCATCGCCGACGTCTGCACACAGCGACGTCCTGGTCCTCCTGTGCCATCCGACGCTCGAGGGGATCGTCCATCTCCGGGCCGCCTTGCCCGGCTTGGTGAGTGAGCTGCGTGACCGCCAGCTCCTGGTCGTCCCCGCCGGCTCGGGGGGCTATTCGGGGGCCGAGATCGGCAGGACCCTCGGCGTCGCCCTCGGCCCGGCGATGCCCGACGATCGCAAGGCCGCGGACGCGCTGAGCCAACAAGTGCGCTCTCAAGCGACTTGAGCGCACCGCGCTCCTCAAGTGGGCCGCCACGCTGATCGCTTCACTGGGCATCGAAGCAGCCGGCACCGAAGCAGTGCACAGCGAAGCAGTGGGCAACGCAGCAGCGGGCGGCGAGGAGCCGGCCCCGGTCGAGGTCGCCGACGCAGCTGACCTCGTCGACCCCGCGCCCCATGAGCACGACGGCGCCCGCCCAGCGCCGGTCGATTTCGAGACCCCGAGGCAGTCGGACGAAGCGCCGTCGTCGCAGCGGACCCCCGACGCGGCAGTGTCCGTAGCAGCCGGATCGAACGGGAGGGCACGCACGTGAACGACGCCGAACGCCGAGAGCTCGAGACCTACGCCACCGAGCACGTCGCCGACGGCATCGTCCGCTACGGGACCGCGGGCATGAGCGAGGGCGATCGCCGCGCCTTCGTCGAGAAGCTCGCCCGCGAAGCCATCGACGAGGCGGCCCGCTCGATGGTCGAGCGGGGCGTCACCACGCCGAGTGCCGAAGAGGAGGACCAGATCATCCGCCGCCTCGTCGCCACGCAATTGGGACTCGGGCGCCTCCAACTGTTCCTCGACGAGGACGACATCGAGAACATCAACATCAACGGGGCCGACCACGTGTGGGTGAAACGCGCGGATGGCACCAAAGAACGGGTCGAGGCGATCGCGGACAGCGACGAGGACCTGGTTGAGCTGGTCCAGCGGGCCGCCCGGGCCCACCACACCGGCGGAGAACGCCGGATCGACGCCGCCAAGCCCGTCGTCGACCTCCACCTCGCTGGCGGGCACCGGCTCTCGGCCATGATCGAGGTGTCGAACCGCCCGTGCGTGTCGATCCGACGCCACCGCCTGGTCGATCCCACCCTCGACGACCTGGCCGACTCGCTCAGCGACGAGCTGACCCGGTTCCTGCGCGCCGCGGTGCGGGCCCGGTTGAACATGATCATCTCGGGCGGCACCGACGCCGGCAAGACGACGCTGCTCCGCGCGCTGGCCGCCGAGGCGGACCCGGCGGATCGGATCGTCACCATCGAGCTCTCCTACGAGCTGGGTCTGCACGAGTTGCCCCATCGCCATCCCGACTGCGTGGCCTGGGAGACCCGCGAGGCCAACACCGAAGGACAAGGAGCGGTGTCCATGGACTATTTGGTGCAGCGCGCCAACCGCCACGACGCCGACCGGGTGATCGTGGGCGAGGTCCTCGGCGACGAGATCGTCCCCATGCTCAACGCCATGACGGCGGGCAAGGCGGGATCCATGTGCACCATCCACGCCGACTCGACCGAGGGCACCTTCGGGAAGATCAAGACGTACGCCTCCCAGTCGCCTAAGCACCTGAGCGACCAGGCGGCGGCCCAGCTCAGCGCCCAGGCACTGGATCTGGTGATCTTCGTGCGCAAACGCCCCGACACCTCTGGTCTGGCCCGGCGCTACGTGTCCTCGGTGCGCGTGGTGGAGGACTCCGACGGCCCCCACGTCATCTCGAGCGAGATCTTCGCCGAACCCGAAGGCGGTGGTCCCGCGGTGCACCACCTCTCCGTACCGCCGGGGCTGCGCGACCGCCTGTCCGACGTCGGCTACGAGGCCCCGCTCCATCAGGTCTACGGGCGATGACCGCAGTCGTCGTCCTCTTCGGTGCCGGCGTCGGCGTGGGTCTCGCGCTGGTCATTTCGGGCATCTGGTCCACGGCCCGGCCGACACGACGACCGTCCTTCAGTAAGCGCATCGATCCGGTCAACCGCCAGGGCGCGCTCTGCGCAGTCGTTCTCGCCGTCGTCGTCGGGCTGTTCACCCACTGGCCCGTAGGAGCCGTCATCGGCGGGGCGATCGGCTGGACCCTGCGCTCCGCGCTCGAGCCGAGCACCTCGCGGCGTGTCGTGGGTCGGCTCGAGGCCCTGGCCACCTGGATCGAGGCGCTGCGCGACAGCGTGGCCGCCCATCGCGGCCTGCTCGCCGCCATCGAGTCGACCGAACCGGGCGCCCCGCCGGCCATCAGGGCACAGGTCGCCCGCCTGATCGTGCGCATCAAGAGCGGCAGCGCGCTCGACGCGGCCCTCTACGCCTTCGCCGCTGACCTCGCTGACGCCGCCGCGGACGAGGCGATCGCCCCGCTCATCCTGGCTGCCCGCTTCGGCGGCTCGGACCTGGGCGGCCTCTTGGCCGGCGCGGCCGCGAATACGCGCGAGCAGATCGCGCTGTGGCAGCGCACCGAGGTGGCCCGGTCCAAGCCGCGGCGCGACATGCGCCTGGTGATCGCGGTGACCCTCGTCTTCACCCTGGGGATCCTGGTCGTCGGCCACGGCTACTTCAGGCCTTTCGGGACCCCGGCCGGCCAGGTCGCGCTTTGGCCGCGGCCTCACTGTTCGCCTGCGGGTTCGCCGCCATGAACCGCCTGGCACGCCCGGTGCCCATGCCCCGCCTCTTCGATGACCGGCCTCTTGAAAGCAGGGTGCAGTAGATGGCACTGATGATCGTCGCCGGACTCGGGATCGGTGTCGGTCTGGCCACGCTGCTCTGGGGCCTGTTCCCTCCACCGCTGACATTGCGAGCCGCGCTTGACCGGCTGAATGGGCAGCACGCGCCCGCCCCCTTCGACGTCGTCGGTCAGCGGGTCACCGGTGCCCGGCGCCTCGCCGGGCACCTTGTCGAGGGCAACGTGAAGAAGATCCCCCGCCTGGCCGACATCGTCCTGCCCGACCTCGCCATCACCGGGACCCCCGTCGAGACCTTCGCGCTCAAGGTCGTCGGCTACGGCACCGGACTGGCGCTGCTCGGCCCGGCGCTCTGGGCCGCTCTCGGGGCCATCGGCGTCCACCTCAGCTTCGAAGTCCCCGCCCTCGGCGTGCTCGTCTTCGGTGCCGCCGGGCTGGTGAGCCCCTTCGTCGATCTGCACAAGGCGGCCGAGCGGCGCCGTCGGCACTTCTGCCATTCGCTGTCCACCTACGCGTCGCTGGTGTCGATGGCCATGGCGGGGGCCATGGGGTGGTCGAGCGCCCTCGAGGTCGCCGCCAGTGTCTCCTCGACCGACTGGGCCATGGAGGAGATCGCCCAGTCTCTGCTGTGGGCGCAGGCGTACCGCAAGCAGCCGTACGAAGGGCTCGAGGCCCTCGCGCTGGCGCTTCAACCTGCCCGAGCTCACCGATCTGGCCCGGGCCATGGCTGGGGCCGGCGACGGGGCCCGCATCCGCGACTCGCTCGACGCCAAGGCCAAGGCGTTGCGCCTCAAGGAGACCGCCGCCCTCGAGGACGCGGCCCAGGCCGTCACCCAAAAGATGCTGCTGCCGGGCGTGCTGCTCATGGCCGGTTACGGCGTCCTCGTCTTTTACCCCGCCCTCGCCGCCTTCACCGGCAGCCACCTCTGACCCCCACCCACCAGCGAAAGGAGCCCCATGGCACCGCCAGACGACACCAACTCGAGCGACAGTGCGAATCCAAAGCCAAACCGCAAGTCGAACGACAGCGAGAAGGTCGGGGCCATGGCGCGCGCCGTCGTCCGATCGGCCTTCGAGTCGGTCAGGTCGACCCTCAGTTTGCTCCGCGCCTATGTGTCCGCCCGGACCAACCTCATCGCGGGCGACGAACGCGGCGAGATCGCCTCGTGGGTGGTCGTCACCGCCCTGGTCGTGGCCGCCGCCATCGTCATCGTCGGCATCATCGTGGCCAAGCTCACGACGACGGCCAACAACATCCAGACCCCGTGACCTTGGCGTCAGAGCGGCCCGTCGTCCCGCGGCGACAGGCGGGGTGGCAGCGGAGTGCGGCACGGACGTGGACGTGGGTACGCAGGCCGCGCGGCGAAGACGGCTTCGCCGACTTCGTCATCTGCCTCCCGGTCTTCTTCCTCCTCGTCGTCGTCGGCGTCCAGTTCGCCCTGTGGTCCCACGCCGCCCACCTGGCCCGCGCTGCGGCCGAACAGGGCAGCCAGGTGGCCTCGGGCTACGGCTCGTCACAGAACGCGGGCACCAAGGCCGCCTACGGGTTCATCGCCACCACCGGGCCCGGGACGCTCGCCGACGCGCACGTCTCGACGACGACGCTCCCCGGTGCAGTCGCCCAGGTCACCGTGACCGGACGGGCCCAGGCGATCATCCCCTGGCTCGACCTCACCGTGTCGGCCACGAGCGACGCCCCCATCCAGGAGTACCGACCAAGTGGCTAGCGGAGCAATCGCTCATCGGTGCCGCCGGGCGCGAGGAGAAGAGGGGTCGGCCATCGCCGAGTTGGTGATCGTCGCCCCGGTCCTCCTGATCGTCATCGTCCTGATGATCGCCCTCGGCCGGGTCGACTCGGCCCAAGGAGACGTCGAGTCCGCGGCGCGCGCCGGGGTCCAGGCCGCGGTCGTCCAGGTCGATCCCTCCGACGCCGAGGCTCAGGCGACCACCGCGGCGCAGGCCTCCCTCGCCGGTGCGGGCCTCACCTGCACCGCGCCGGAGATCACCGTCGACACGTCGAACTTCGTGGCCGGGGGCTGGGTGTCGGTCACCGTCATCTGCGTCACCAGCCTGGCCGACGTGTCCGTCCCGGGCATGCCGGGCGAAAAGACCTTGAGTGCGACTTCCACCGCGCACATCGACCCCTTCCGCGCCGTCGCGACACAGGGAGTCTCATGAACGGCCCGGCCATGAAGGCCAGCGTCACGAGGGGCAGTGTCACGAGGGGCAGTGTCACGAGGGGCAGCGTCACGGCCCGACACCTCCGTCGGCTGCAGGCCCCCCGGAGGTCACCGCGGCAGCGTCTTGAGGACGGATCGATCCTGGCCATGACGTGCATCTTCATGACCATGTTCCTCGCCCTGGCCGGTCTCGTCGCCGACGGCGGCCACTACTTCGACGCGAAGCAGGCGGCGGCCTCCGAAGCCGAACAGGCCGCCCGGGCGGGTGCGGGCTCCCTCGACGTCAGCGCGCTGCACGCCGGCACGGTCGCGCTCGACCCCAACACGGCGGCCGCCGCGGCCGAGAGCTACATGGCGGCCTCGGGCCATCCCGGCACCGCCTGGGTGCAGGGCGACACCGTCTACGCCCAGATCAGCTACCGACTGCAGACCCAGCTGCTCGGCATCATCGGCGTCGGCAGCTTGCAGATCAACGTGACCGAGTCCGCCACCGACGTGAGCGGCGTCACCACAGGAGGTTGATCATGTCCACGAGCACGCAGACCTTGACGTGGCCCACGGTCCGCCAACTCGTCGAAGGGCTCGGCGCGTTCGTCGTCCTGGCCGCCGGGGTGGTGGGGATCCCCGTCGTCCTGGCCACCGTGATCGGCTGGCCGCTCCCGCACCATCTCCCGGGCGGTGCCCAGGTCGCGGGGGCGATGCGGACCCCGATTCCCGACTCGTTCTGGCCGCACCTCTTCGCATCGCTGGCCTGGCTGGTCTGGGCGTACTTCGCCGTCTCGGTCGCCGCCACCGTGGTCACCCACCTCCGCGCGGGCCGAGGGAACCGGTCGCACCGGCTCGGGAGCCACCGCGCCACCTCCGCCCTCGTCTCCGCGGTCATCACCGCCGTCGTCGTTCTCGGCCAACTCCGCGCCGCGCCGGCAGGACGCACCAGCGTCGGCGCGTCCCCCGCCGTGACCAGCTCCGCGGTGAGAGTGGCCGCCGTCGCGCCAGTCGCCCAGCTCACGGCCGACACCGTGCCAGCGGTCGGTGCACAACCCGCTCCGGTGACGCACACCGTGGTGCCCGGTGACACCTTGTGGGGCATCGCGGCCGCCTACTACGGCAACGGCGAGGACTGGGAGAGGATCTACGCGGCCAACGTCGGCGTACCTCAACCCGGTGGCGGAGCGCTCAGCGACGCCCACTGGATCTACCCGGGCTGGACCCTGGTCATCCCTGACGCTGCCGCCCCCGACGTCGCCCCAGCCCAGCCGATGGCACCCGTCCCTCCCGCCGCAGCGCCCGAGACACCCGCGCCGGCGCCGGTCGTCCAGGGCACGGTCGGTGCCAACCCACACGGCGCAGTTGCGCCACTGCACGGCGACACCTCGGCTCATCCTCGGGCTTCCTCAGGTGCCGCACCGGAAGCACATCTCCCCAGCGCGTCCACGGGCGGTCCACACCATGTCCACAATCCCGCCGAGACTCACCACGCCACCTCGGGCGGGCAGGGCGACGACATCGGGACCTTCGCCATCGGGGCGGGCATCTTCGGCCTGGGCGCCATCGGACTCCTTGGCGCGCTCGAGCGCCGGCGGCGGCGCCAGGGCATGCGGCGCACTCCCGGCAGGCGCATCCCCCTCCCTTCAGCGCACAGTCCGCTCGCCGACCTCGAGCTCGCGCTCCGCCACTACGCCCGGGCCGACGGCGTGTTCTGGCTCACCCGCCTCGGTGACCTCCTCGCCCACGCCACCGACCGCGCCGATGCACCTCGGCCCGCGGTGCTCGGCGTCGCGGTCCGGCCCGACGGTCTCGACGTCTTCGTCACCGAAGATGTCGGGGAACCTCCCACGCCGTTCGAGGGTCGGCCCGGGAACCCAACCATCTGGCACCTGCCGGCCGGCGCCGACGCCGGTGTCCTCGACGACACGGTCGTCGCAGAACCGGTTCCCCTGACCCTTTTCAGCGCCGGTCAGGGCCCAGAGGGAACCCTGTTCGTCAACCTCGACAACTACCCAAGCGTCCACATGAAGGTCACTGCCGACCGGGTGACCGGCACCCTCGCCGCCGTCGGCACCGAACTCGCCGCGACGACCGGGTCCCGTGCACCGCGGGTTCTAGCCGTCGGCTTCGGCCACGGCGTGATCGACCGGCTCGACCGCGGCATGGTCACCGACGACCTCGACACAGCGGTCAGCCACCTGAGGCCAGCGGAGAGAAGCATCCTCTTGGCCGATGCCGCGGTACTGAACGGCCGGCTCGCCGAGCTGGGTCAGTCGCCGGCACTCCACCTGGTCACGGCCGGCCCCCTCGCTCCGGCCGGCACGGCGCTCGTCGTCGACCCGGCCAATCCGAGCTTCGACGGCCAGCCCCTCGAGCCGTTCGAGTCCGCGCACGTCGACGAGGCGACGCTGGACAGCGTCGACGCCCTCCTCGACCTCGCCGAAGCGCCCGCCGACGCCGGGCCGGCCGACGAGCCATACGGGTGCTTCGGCGGCGCGGTCGCTCCACTCGAGCCACAACCGGACGATCCGATCGTCCTCGGGATCGTCGGCGAACCAACCATTGGCGTCGGCGAGGGCGGAGCCCGGGATCTCCTCGACGCCGTGTCTCCGACCGCGGGGACCAAGGCCCGGCGCGTCGTCGAGCTCCTCGTCTACCTGGCGGCCCACGAAGGCACCGTCACCCGGGGCGACTGGCTCACCGACGTCTCTCCCGACAAAGCCCTGAGCGACGGCTATGTCCGCAACCTCGTCCTCCTCACCCGCCGCTCCCTCGATGCCATCACCGGCGACGGCGATCTCCTCGCCTACGACCGCACCACCCAGCGCTTCACCCTGGCCGAACGTGTCTGGGCCGACTGGACCATGTTCCGGTCCTTCGCAGCGGGCGGTGAGCCCGAGGGACTCCGGGCGGCGCTGTCGCTCGTCCGGGGTATGCCCTTTGGTGCCAACCCCGAGCCGTGGACGTCGGCTGCGGGCATCTCCTACGCCATCGTCGCTGAGATCGTCGACGCTGCTGTCTCCCTCGCAGAGCTCGCCCTGTCCGACGGGGACCCACAGCTCGCCACCTGGGCGGCCCGCCAGGGCCAACTGGTCGACCGCTACGACCAGGGCCTCTGGCGCATCCTCTTGCGGGCAGCCGGTGACAACCCGACCCGAGAGAGGATCTGGCAGGAGCTGGGCGACCTGCTAGCTGTCGACGGCAATGCTGAGGCCGACCTCGACCCGGCCACGGTCGACCTTTACCACGCACTCAGCACGCCGAGACAGTTGTCAGACGTCGTCGTCCTCCAAAACGACGATGACGTTGTCATTCCCACGCGCCAGGCCGTCTAGAACAACCACCCCGAACTTCATCGCTCAGTTGACAGAAGGGATCAGCAAACTCACATCATCGAAGGACTGGCAGCACTACCTCGACTCCGAGAGCGGATTTCACCGCTACAGCTTCGGCAACGTGCTCTCCGCATCGCATGAGCCGAGCCGAGGAGACATGCAGAGTCCGGAGAGTCAAGGATGCTTCTCGTCAAGGAGTTCGGGATCAGCCGAGAGGCGGCGTGTCAATATGTCCGGCTCGAAAAGACAGACTTGAGTTCTCATGATGGATGAAACGGAGCCGCAGCCACCGAGTTTGTTACCACCCGAGGGGTCTGAGGTACTCCTCGATCAGATGTTCAGGCTATGGATCGAACCGGCCATCGCAGAGCGTGGTTTGAGCCTGACCCGAGGGAACGTCACGAAGGCCGTTGTCGTCATGCCTCCCTCAGAGCCACCGAGGGTTCTCATCAACGAAGAAGCCCAGGTCATCGCACAGATCCAGGTAACCCGCTCAGTTGAAGCGGGCGAGGCGGTGACGTTGGAAGACATTGCCGGTGTTGCGGACCTGGCACCGGCCGATCTCGATCCAAATGCCGGATGGATTGCACTCGCAAAAATTGGCAATGAGATCGTCATCGCATTTGACTTTCGGAGGAATCGGCAGACGGCAGAGCAGCTTGTGGAAAGGGCGAACGAGTTCGTCGAGACCGCTTTGAAGAGCCTCGGCAGGGGGCACCTCGGTCCGGCTATCGAGAATGGCTTTGCAGCAATGGAGCTTGCAGTGAAGGCGGAGATGTACCTGATGTACGACACCCCGACGACTGTCCACAGCAAACGAGTTACGTGGTGGTCCGAATGGGTCAAGCTCGGCAATGCTCCTCCAGAGACGGACGCCGTCCTCGAAGCGCTGTATCGAGAGCGAGGTGCCTCTCGATATGGGGATCGGCCCATCGAGATGTCTGAAACAGACGTTCAACTTGCCC
Source organism: uncultured Acidimicrobiaceae bacterium (assembly GCA_963717455.1). Classification (GTDB taxonomy): domain Bacteria; phylum Actinomycetota; class Acidimicrobiia; order Acidimicrobiales; family RAAP-2; genus Bog-473. The sequence goes on along the minus strand of OY970336.1, from coordinate 5,545,167 downwards.
TGGAGCACGTTCAGACTGTGATCCACCATGCCCGCCAGGGATGCAGTGACCACCGACCACCACCGCTTTGAGGCCCGGTCATTCCTCTCCGCTGTCCGGTTCGATGTTGCCGCTTTGGAACTCCCAAATCGCAACGTCGAGGGATCGAGCAGGAATCCCGAACCTCGTTGCCGTGCGAACGATGACATCGACAACGTCGCTATCGGAGAGAGCGCGTCCGAGGCACGCTTCGGCAAAGCCACGGGTGTGCGTGTCGGGTTTGACGGTGTCAACTTCGCACCGCATGAGAATCCACTGGAAAACTGCGAATCCAAGGCCCTTCACTCGATTCTCGAAGTCTCGCTTGAACTCAGCAGTCCTGGCCCATGACGCCAGGCTGGCTTGGTCAACCACGCCGATGGACTCGAAGTACACGGTCAGGCGCCGAAGGTTCGATCCTCTGGTCCAGTGATTGTTGCCCCAGAGGTACTGGGCCATCTCGCTGTTCCCGGCCTTGTCGTCGCGGAACTGCGCCATGGCGGTTTTGAGCGTTGACAGATCGTGGACGTCCTCTCGCCGGTTACTTCGGTAATAGGCGAGGGCGTTGTTGACGGTGACTACCTTCATCATGAGGTCGAGCACGGCCAGGAATAGGTTCTCGACGTAGTTGTCGTAGACGTCGTGCCGTCGATCCATCGGGAGCGACTCAGCGCACTCCTGGAGTCGGTCAACATCCTGATCAGAGATCACGGGCAACGGTAACCCCAAGGATGTTCCTACTCACTGGCGCTTGCATCGGACCAGACCAGGACGTGGGATCCACGATGTTCTCCTCCCTGACGTAGCGGTTTCGTCAGGCAGCCTGCTCACGTCACCGTGACGACAGCGAGGAGCACGATCCAGGGGAGTGGTGGCATCACCGTGGCGCTGTAAGGCCTCCGCCATCGGCTCACGTCCCTGACCCCCTGTTGACACTCAGGGCGACCGTTCCCCGTTGGTGCTAGCTGCGCTCCCTCGCCCCGTGCCATGGGGCCTCTGCGCTGGTGTCACCCTGCCAGAGCTTCGTCCTACGAGCTCCAAGCCCTGAAGTGCACTCGCTGCGCTCGGGGCTATTCCGCTCGGCCTCTCTCTGGCTTTCGGGTGCCACCGCATCGGCACCACATGGAGGGACTCAGAAATGACCGCCAAGAACAACCACCCCGAACTCATCGCCCAGCTGACCGAAGGGATCAGCCAGCTCACGTCATCGGAGGACTGGCAGCACTACCTCGACTTCCAGAGCCGATTTCACCGCTACAGCTTTGGCAACGTGCTCCTCATCGCAGCCCAATGCCACGAGGCGACGCGGGTCGCCGGCTTCAACGCCTGGCGGAAGATGAACCGCTTCGTCCGCAAGGGAGAGAAGGCCATCTGGATTCTCGCCCCCATGGTCTACAAGAACGCCGACGCCGAGGACGGCGAGACCGACCGGGTCATCCGAGGCTTCAAGTTCGTTCCGGTGTTCGACGTCGCCCAGACCGAGGGCGAAGAGCTGCCGTCCATCTGCAACCGGATCGACGGTGACGACCCCGCTGGGCACTACGCCCAGCTCGTCACGGTGGCTTCCTCCATCGGCTTCACGGTCGAGGACCACGAGTTCGGCGGCACCACCAACGGCGACTGCACGCACAGTGAGCACCGCATCCGGGTCGAGGCCCACAACACCCCCGCCCAGCGGGTCAAGACCCTGGCTCACGAGATCGCTCACGCACTCCTTCACGAGAGCTACGACAACCGGGCGCTGGCCGAGCTGGAGGCCGAGTCCGCGGCGTACGTCGTCTGCCAAGCGCTCGGGATCGACTCCAGTGATTACTCCTTCGGGTACGTCGCAACGTGGGCCGGTGGTGGCGAGCAAGCCATCGCCGGGATCAAGGCATCCGTGCGAGCGAATCCAGAAGAGCGCAGCGACCATCCTGCGGGCGTTCGAGCCCGTAGCCGAGGAGCAGGAGGTGGCGGCGTAGGACGCCTCGCTGCTTCCCATGGCGGATAATCGGAGGCATGCCGGCTTCGCCACACCCGATCCCCTACGTGCCGCCGTCCGGCGAAGTGTTCTTCCCGCTCGCCTCGAACGCACATGCCCTGGTTACGGGGAGCCCCCTCGGGAGCGTTCGAGCACGGATGAAGGTTTCGAGTCTCCTGTACAACCGCGTCCTCCTTGAAGCTGGGCAAATGAGCATCCAGGCCGGACCCCACGGAGCACAGGCATGGAGGCACCAGACGAGGCCAGATTCTCCTGCCCGCTGGCAGACCCCGAAGGGCCGCAACCGGGGTCAGGCAGCGCCTTTCTCCCTCTCCATGGCGAGGGAGACGACGCCAGGTGTTCCAGCACCCGGTCCGTATCACCAGGTCCTCCATTCCGAATCCTCGATCTGCTGGCTACCGACACTGGAGCCCTTCCAGGAGGAACTTCCTCCGAAGTGCGACTGGATTGTGCTCGGTTACCCAAGCGGGATATCCCCGGAGTTCGAGAAGCTCGCTGACGATTGGAAACGGAGCGACAACAGAAATGCTGCGCTCACCCGGCTGGTCCCGGAGCACTTCGTTCGGTCACGTCTCGTCGAGCACATCAGCAAGGACCTTGCTCTTGGCGCTTCAGGTGGGTGGGACGTGAGTGTCGATCGGTACCACGGCAGAGTCATCGGTGCCCGCTTCGCTGGCGATGCCACGATCCAGACCAAGGGCGTCGCTCTTCCGATCCTTGTTCCACGCGTTGGAGACCTCGATTGGGAGGACGTTGCCAAGATTCGTCGGCTAAAGGCGATCGATCGACTGAGGGGAGTGCTTCGTGAGGTGGAAGCCGAGGCATTCGAGGTTGCCCGGACTGGCGGCGATCTCGAAGATGCCATGCGAAGCGTGTTCTTCGCAAAGGTTGCTGCTGCCTCGAAGGATGTTTATGGCATCCGGAGGGTCTCAGCCCTCGTCGTGGCCGACCTCGTCGTTGGTGCCGGTGCCGGATACGTGACTGCCGGTGTCGCGATGCTCGGACCCTTCGGTCCACTCGTGGGTGCAGCCGCCACGGCAACTACGATCGGCAGCTTGCACCTCCGCAACCTCGTCCGTGAGCGGCGCCAAAGGGCTTGGCTCGGCGTCATGGGCGCAATCAACGCCGCGTCAGGCTGATCACGGGGCGGTGGCGAGTGACTCATCGGCGTTCCACGTACTCCGAGAGCGCCGAGGTCAACAAGAGGAGCAGCCGGGCGTCTCTACCGTCAAAAATCTCCGCGGTGACCGACCCCTCGGGGTGATGCGGAGCGTTGGCGATGTCGAGGACCTCTTTCCAGAGCGCGTCAAGCAATCGTCGGCGAATATCTCCTTCCGGCCATTTCCGGTCAGCTGCCACTAAGTCTGCGATACGCTCTTTGGAGTTCGAGCCGTATTGCTTCTCCCACATCTTGAGCAATCCACGGCAGGCAGAAATGCAGTCGCCGTAGCGCCGCTGGTCGAGCGCCTTCCGTGCTTGGTCGAACTGTGCGGCTGCATTTGAATGGTCCGGTAGCGCCGGCGGAAATCTGAGTTCCAGGAGTCGAAGGCGGTCATAGCCAAGACCCGGTAAGACGTTTTCAATCCAGTGTGACTGGTCTATTTCAACTTGGATCGTCGTGATCCGGCAGGTCCAAAACGGGTAAAGCTGAGAGAACATGCCAAAGTTCATCTCCCAAGGAGAATCAGGCTGGGCTGTCTGACCCATCTGGTTGTATGTCTTCACCCATGCAATTCCCGCCTCGACGGCGACGTGAAGAACAAAGGTGCTCGTTGGCGACTTATGACGGATGGTCTCAATATTCTCGACCTCGGCTGAGGTGGCCCAGAATCGCAGATCTACGGACCGGCTGATGTCCCCTTGCGGTAGTGAGTGAACCGGAAAATTGTCAATCAAGTCCTCGGCCATTGGTCGGCAGAGTGCATTGCAAGGAAATGGGTGTTGCTCTGCCGCGAGCGTCGCTTTTACTCGATACACAGCGAGCATGGCCTCTTCAGGAAAATTACTAAGATCGAATTTCAGAGGGACAACAAGCTGAGGATGCAACGCTCCGCCTTCGCCCCGAATGCCGCCACCATTGATGGAGACTTTCCCAACTCCACGATTGGCCAGCATGATTGGCTGCTCTTGTATCTGTGCCATCAAGAGACGACCTCGCTGGCAAGGAGTTCTGCTTGCTGCATAACAAGCTGGACAGCTGCCTCCTGCTTGTCGGGTGGATATTTGTACTTCGTCAGCAGACGTCGGATGTGCCGACGAAGACTTGCCCGCACTTGTTCCTTCTTGTCCCAGTCCACGGTGGCGTTGGCACGTACGACGTCCACTAACTCCTGTGCAATGCGTTTGAGAACCTCGTCGCCCAACTCCATCACCGCTGAATCGTTCTGGCAGACGGCATCGTAGAACGCCAGTTCGTCGTCCCGGAGACCGAGGGCAGCTCCTCGGTCGTTCTCGGTCTTCATCTCCTTCGCCAGCTCGACCAGCTCGGCGATGACCTCAGCAGCAGTGAGTGAGCGGTTGTTGTAGGCCCGCATCGCTCGCTCCAGCATCTCGGAGAATTTCCGTTCGGCAACTACGTTGCGCCTCGACATCGACTTGACTTCGGAAGCCAGGAGGCGTCGCAGCAGCTCGATCTGGACGTTCGGATGCGGGTTCGTCGTGAGTCGCTTGGCGAACTCGTCATCGATGATGCTCAGGTCGGGGCGACCAATGCCAGAGGCTGCGTAAATGTCGATGACGCCGGATGCACTAACCGCATCCGAGACGACCTGTCGAATTGCCGTCTCGAGCTCGACGTCATCGGTGGAACCTGGTCGATCCTCTGCCCTTGCCCTGCGCAGCTCAACTGCGACGGCCTGGAAGAAGGAGAGGTCGTCTCGGAACTGCATCGCTTCGGGAGAGGACACGACAAGAGTGAAGCTCTGCGATGCCACCCGGACGTGCTGCAGGAAACGATCAGGCAGGTCCATCTCTTCCCCGCCGAGCAAATGCTCGAGAGCGGCCATGATCGCCTCGATCCTGGCTCGATCGCTGCCCGAGTCGAGTGCCTCCCTCCAGGGACAGCCGTACAGCAGTTCGCAGCAAACCTCGTGGTTCTCCTGGAGCAGGGCAAGGGCCTCGTCAATCGGAGCGCCCACCTCTTGCCGGGCTCGGTCTCGGTCGGTGTAGTCAGCGAGCGCTGCCCGAAGGCTCTCGGCAATGCCGATGTAGTCAACGACCAGGCCGCCAGGCTTGTCAAGAAAGGTTCGGTTCACGCGGGCGATGGCCTGCATCAGCCCCGCCCCTCGCATGGGCTTGTCCACATACATCGTGTGGAGCGATGGTGAGTCGAAGCCGGTGAGCCACATGTCCCGGACGATGACGAGTTCGAGCGGATCGTCTGGGTCCTTGGCCCGCTCCTTGAGCGCCCGGAGGCGCTCCTTGTTCCGGACGTGGCGGTTCATCTCCGGACCGTCCGAAGCAGAGCCGGTGATGACCACCTTGATCGTCCCGCCAGCATCGTCGTCGGAATGCCACTGTGGGTCGGAGCTTGGTGATCTCGTCGTACAGGCTGACGCAGATTCGACGGCTCATGCAGACGATGAGGCCCTTGCCGACTTCAGCAGAGCGCCGCTTCTCCCAGTGGTCCACGATGTCCTGGGCAACCTCGGCAATCCGCTTCTCAGCTCCGACGATCGCCTCGACCCGAGCCCATCGGGTCTTGAGCCGCTCCCGAGTGTCCACCTCGGACAGCTCAGTGACCTCGTCGAACTCCTCATCGAGTCTCGTACGGACCTCGTCCGGCAGCTCGACCCGAGCTAGGCGGGCCTCGTAGAAGACCCTGACCGTTGCCTGGTCTTCGACTGCCTGCGTGAGATCGTAAACGTCTACGTACTCGCCGAAGATGGCTCGTGTGTCCTTGTCTGCAGTCTCGATCGGGGTGCCAGTGAAACCCATGAAGGCAGCATGCGGGAGCGCATCCCTGAGATTCCGAGCGAGCCCGTCGATAAGGTCGTACTGCGTTCGGTGTGCCTCGTCGGCGACTACCACGATGTTGGGTCGATCCGAGAGCACTGGGAAGTTCCGGTTTGCGTCCCGGTCTTCCTTGGTCAGACCGAACTTCTGCATCGTCGAGAAGACGATGCCACCCGATGCCTTCGAGCGCAGCAGCTCACGAAGGTGCTCACGGGACTCGGCTTGCACGGGTGTCTCCGGAAGAGTGCGAGCTGGTGCGAAGACTTCGTCGAACAGCTGATCGTCGAGGTCGTTCCGATCCGTCAGCATGACGACGGTTGGGTTTGCCATTCCAGGATGGCGCATCACCTTGCCGACGTAGAACAGCATTTCCAGGCTCTTTCCGCTCCCTTGGGTATGCCAGACGACCCCAGCACGACCGTCTCCCCGCTCCATCGCCGAGAGGGTCGTGTCCACGGCCTTGTTGACAGCGTGGAACTGGTGGTACTTGGCAAGACGCTTGATGACGCCGCTTCGCTCGTCAGAGAAGCTGATGAAGTTGCGGACGAGGTCCAGGAAGCGAGCAGGCTCGAAAACCCCTCGCACGAGGACCTCCATCTCGGGAGTACCAAGTGCAGCGAGCCGCTTCCCGTCGATTGTCTTCCAGGGTGCGTAGTGCTCGAACCGCCCGGCGAGCGGTCCCATCCGAGCCTGCGTGCCCGTCGAGATGACACACACAGCGCTGTAGGCGAGTAGCGCTGGAATCTCGGCTGCATACGTGCGGAGCTGGTCGTAGGCCCCCCGAAGTGTCGCTCTTTCTTCACCGGGAACCTTTAGCTCCAGAACACCCAGGGGAAGACCGTTGACGAACAGCACGATGTCAGGACGCCGAGTGCTTTGGTCACCCTCGACCGTGTACTGGTTGACTGCTAGGAATTCGTTGCTCTCCGGATGCTCGAAGTCCACGAGCCAGGCGAGGTCATGCCGGGGTTCGCCGCTCTCGTCCCGCCGTTCGATGGGGACACCCGTCGTCAGGAGCTTGTATATGCGCCAGTTCTCGGCGAGCACATCGGCGCTCTCAGGGCGACGGACGGTCGCGACAACATCGTCGATGACCAATGGCGAAAGTAAAGGGTTCAGCCTGCCAATCGCTGTCCGGAGACGATCCTCCAACAGCACGTCTCGGTAGCTGGCTCGCTCCGCGCGATCCTCGTCGGGTGCAATATCCGGACCATAGAGAACGTCCCAGCGAAGGTCGGCAAAGTAGTCAAGGCAAACCTCTTCGACTCCAGATTCGGCGATGAAGGCTCTCACACCGCTGTCCCCACAAGAACTTCGGCGTCACGAACACGAAGCTCAGCATTAAGAAGTTTCGGGAGCAGCGTTTCACGCAGCTGTGAAAGCGCCCTCGACTGGCTCGCATCTTGCAGCAAAAGCGACACCAGAGGTCGGGCAACAGCAGTGAACCGCTCAATCACCGCGGAGGGGGGAAGGTCGATTGGCAAATCCTTCACAGCAGACGAGTTGAGTCCGGGTATTGCAACCCCCGTGCCCCGCCGCCGCATTTCTTCATGGATCGGTTCGCTCGACAACCAGTAATAGAGAAATTCTTGAGATATGTCCTCTGACGTCCTGAGTCGATATACATGCTCATTGATACAGAAAGTGGCAAATGGAAAACCGTTCCCGAGTAGCGCAACGTGGGGCTCAAACTCACCAGGTCTTCCACCATCCTTGTAGAGGAGTACGTCCCTATCTTGGACAACCCCCCGTCGCATCCCTTCGAAATACTCGACCGGGACGTACTTAGTCTTGGCGAAGTCGAAGCGGGCTAGTCCGACGATGCTCTCCGCCCCGAGACTGGGGACCCCGGTTGAATAGGCCGACACTCCTCCCCGCGGTCGGTTGCCGGTTTCAAGAGTCTTAAGGACCGAGGCAAGCCGCTCACGACGCCAACCCTCAGGTAATGGCTCGGCTTCGGCCTCACGCGGCAAGAGCAGGACCGGCCAGTTGTTGGAACAATGTCTTGAGCAAGTCGTCTGCGCAACGACGGGTCCGGTCATTCGCTTCGATTTTGTCGTCAAGTGTGCCCAGGATCGCAGAGATTGCACGCTGCTCGGACTTGGGTGGAAGTGACACCGGGAGATGTGCAACAAAGTTGCGGTTCAGAGAAGGCTGAGCACTGCCGGAGTTATAGGACGTAAAGTCAATAGCTTTCAGGAGAAAGTAAACGAATCGAGGATCATTCCCGTGGAAGTCCTTTACATACAGGGCTGTGTTGAGCGGCCAGTAATCCTGATCCGTATAGGTCGCGACGCCCATTGATCCGCCGCTTCGGCCAAGGGTGACGCCAGGACCTGCGACCTTCGCAACATCGTGAGAGCCGGTTATACCGAAGGACCCGAGCACGGGAACCGACCCGACGGATCGACTGTGCTCAGGCAGGTCGTATCCTCTTTGAAGAGTGACAGCATCAGCCAAGGTGCAGCTGACCCATTGATCAGACATCTAAATGTTCCAACGCTTGTATAACCAGCGTTTGCAATCGAGCACTTTCGTCGAACGCCGAGATCAGCTCGTCCTGAAGACGGGCCAGTTTCTCTCGAATCGGCTCCCCGTCGTCTTCGGCATCTTCCACGCCGACATACCGACCGGGGGTCAATACGAAGTGGTGCTCTGCAATGTTTGCGATGGTCACAGAGGCAGAGAAGCCAGGGACGTCTTCGTACGAGCGATCAATCGACTCGCCCCGCCATGCGTGGTAGGCATCGGCGATTACGTCGATATCCTCCGCAGTAAGCTCCCTATGGGTACGATCAACCATAGCTCCGAAACGCCGAGCGTCGATAAAAAGGACCTCGCCCGTTCGGTCACGCCACCCACGCGAGTCACCAGACGTCTTGTCTCGATTAAGGAACCAAAGCGAGACGGGAATTGGCGTTGAATAGAAGAGTTGTCCTGGAAGGGCAATGATGCTTTCGACGAGGTCTGTCTCGACCATCTTCTGTCGGATGTCGCCTTCGCCGCTCTGTTGGGACGACAGCGAGCCGTTCGCCAAGACGACACCGGCCACCCCTTGGGGTGCCAGTTTCGAAGCCATATGCTGCAGCCAGGCGAAGTTGGCGTTACCTGTCGGAGGCACTCCGTACTTCCAGCGAGGATCATCCCGCAACTGATCGCCGCCCCAGTCGGAGACGTTGAATGGGGGGTTGGCAAGGATGAAATCTGCCTTGAGATCAGGGTGGAGATCATCGTGGAACGTGTCACCCCATCGAGGACCGAGGTCAGCCTCGATACCTCGAATGGCGAGGTTCATCTTGCCGAGTCGCCATGTCGTGTCGTTCAGCTCTTCACCGTACACAGCGATATCGTTGCGTTGGCCGCCGTGAGCTTCCACAAAGTTCTCGGACTGGACGAACATGCCGCCGGAGCCGAAACACGGGTCGTACACCCTTCCCTTGTACGGCTCGATCATCTCGACAAGAAGCTTGACGACGCTCCGAGGCGTGTAGAACTCGCCTCCCCCCTTTCCTTCTTGAGAAGCGAACTTGCCGAGGAAGTACTCGTACACCCTCCCGAGCAGGTCCTTCTCCCGGTGCTCGGCAGAGCCAAGACCAAGTCCAGCGATCAGGTCGACCAACTCGCCAAGTCGGCGAACGTCCAGGCTCGGACGGGCAAAGTTCTTGGGGAGCACTCCCCCTAGCGTCGGGTTCTCGACTTCGACAGCATCCATGGCAGCATCGATGAGCTTCCCAATCTCGGGCTGCTTGGCGTTTGCCTGGAGGTACTCCCAACGCGCCTCCGGTGGCACCCAGAAGACGCCCTCCGCCGTGTACTCGTCGCGGGACTCCAGCAGCTCCTCTGCCTGTTCGCCGGTAATACCGTCGGCTTCGAGGTCGGTAGCGAGCTGTGCTCGCCGCTCGCCGAAGGCGTCATCGACGTATTTGAGGAAGACGAGACCCAGCACAACGTGCTTGTACTCGCTGGAGTCCATGGACCCCCGGAGCTTGTCGGCAGCCTTCCAGAGGGTGTCCTCGAAGCCAAGCGGTTCGCCGTTCTGAGGCTGACGGGCCATCAGATCTCCCCCGCTGCTTCTTGCATGAGTCGGTCCGGATTCCAGATGTGCTCGGCGAGCTGGATGTACAGCTCCTGGCGAGCGTCAAGATCGGCCTTGCGAAATTCGGAGTGCGCTTGGAACGGCAATCCGCTGCGCTCGATGAACCGCAAGAAGCCAGGATTCAAAACGTAGGCGTTCTGATGCAGACTCCGTGCGAGCAGGTTCTGGCTGTCGTACTGAATGAGCTTCGCCTCGTATGGAAGATCACCGTAGGCAGCGTTGAAGCTCTTCGGAAGGAGGAGAAGGTCGCCGATGCGATTCCGGTAGTCGGCGAACTCGCTCGGATGGGAGAACTCGTCTTCGTGACGGTCGGCGTGATTCGCCCAGATATGTTCGATCTCAAGTCCATCCTTGCCACCACGCTTGGCGTAGTCCACATAGTGCGATGGCATACCTGAGCGGGTCTCGATGAAGTCCGTCATACGTGCCAACAGGCGATGAATCTGGCGTCCGTTCATGCCATGGAGACTGGAAACTCGGATTCGTGAGGAAGGTCTCACCGTCGGCGTCGAGCCTCTGACGCAAGTGGTCTGCTAGTTCATCTGGACTCTTTGCACGGATATCCCGCATGACGATGAACATTGCGTACTGCATGGTCGAGTAGTCGATCGCGTGCCAGTTCCAGATTCGCCGATGGATCAAAATGTCGAGGAAGGCTGCCGTAACGCGTACCTTCCTCAGGATCACCTCTTCGGAGTCCGATACCTGGAGTGGCGAGAGGAGGACTGGGTACTGGAGCGTAAAGTTGTGCTCTGCATTGAAGTAGATGCTTTCGAGGCCCGGAGTGAACGTGTCAGCAGCCTTCCGAAGGCGCTCGTACCAGTGGCCGTAGAATGCGAAGTCACGATCAATGAAGCGGACGAAGTCGCTGCTCTTCTCTAGCCCGAGCCGGTCCTCGTGGTCCTTGACCCAGCGGTGGAACTCAGTTCCGATCAGGTCGAAGTCCTCCGGGGCAGCTCCTCGCTTGCGTTCTCGGATCGTCTCGGCGTACTGACTCCGAAGCCAGGACTTGATGCCGTCAGCATCCTCATCCTTACCGAGGTCCATAAGCGCAGTCATGCGCTGCTTCCAAACCTTTCCGGCATGAACTCTGTCGTCCGCATCGGTGATGCTCGCCAGGAGGTAGCCCTTGAGCATGTCTGCAGGAGTCAGCGAGAGTCCACGATCGTTCATGGTCTCGAAGATGGTGTAGGCGTCGCTGTCGGAGTAGGCCGTGATCTCGACGAGGTGAACACTCTCGATCAGCCAGTCCACGAAGTATGGGAGAACCTCTTGCCGGAGGTCTGACGGAAAAGCGTCGTCAATATCGGAGTAGCGGGCGAGGATGTTGGCGACGGACTCTGCTGGGTCGAGGGATACGAACTCCTGCGCGGTGTAGAGCGCCTCCATGGCGTCGGTGCGATCCGGGATGTCTAGGTTGAAGGATCGTTTGCCGAACTTCTGAGAGAAGATCAGCTCAGCCAGCTGCCCCCGTTGCTCAGTGTCGTCGAGTTGGTGCTGGAGATATATCAATAACAGGGTGAGCGTGGTCAACCGCTGCTGGCCGTCGATGATGAACTTCACCCCGTCTTTGTCGCTGACGATGATCGATCCCAGGAAGTAATGCCCATACCCGGCTACTTCGGATCGGTCGTGTCCCGGCTCGAAGTTTTCTTGGAACTTCGCCGAAAGATCATCGATCAGCTCGGTGACCTGCTTCGTCTGCCACTTGTACTCTCGCTGGAAGTAGTCGATCGAGTACTTCCGACCGGCAAGGAGTTCCCTGACCGTCTTCCCCTTGCCGTCGATCTCCCGAGGCTGCCGCCGTTCAGTCGTGACCATGTGTGCCCTCCGCCGTGCCCACTAGCGGGAGCGCTGGGTCTGAACTGGGAGTATCCACGAAAGTCATGCTCAGATGGTACGACAGGGTGCTCCTTTTGGCGGAGTCCAGCTCACACCTCCCTGAGCAAGGCCGAACTCAATCATTCTCCTGGTCATCCCTGCCGTAGTTACGTAGATCCGGCACGGCCGGCCTGAGCCCCGGCCATTGCGACAAAGGTCCTCTCTCGCTGGCACCAGGGTGGCGGTGAGCGGTGAGCGGTGAGCGATGAGTCGTGGGCCTTCCTGACGTGTATGGCGGTGCTTTCGGTCCCATCTTGCGCCCCGTCGCCTCGGCCGCAACGGCGTCTCGGAAACTGGACGGCGGCGTTCGCTGTGCTCACTGACCTTCGGTCCCGCCGCAACTTTCCGGCCGACCCTGCGGGCAACCGTTGCCCCCTCGTCTTCCCGGTTCGCGTGTCGTGCCCGTAAGCACCACACACGAAAGGAACCACAACATGAACACCGTCACCATCACAGGAAACCTGACTCGGGAGCCCGAGATCCGCTACACCAGGGAGGGTCAAGCTACGGCCCAGCTCGGTGTGGCAGTCAACCGGCGCTGGCAGGACCGGACAACCCAGGAGTGGCAGGAGACCACGTCGTTCTTCGACATCGTCTGCTGGCGGGACCTGGCCGAGAACGTGGCCCTCAGCCTCACCAAGGGCATGCGGGTCGTGGTCACCGGCCGCCTCGAGCAGCGCAGCTGGGAAACCGACGAAGGCGAGCACCGCTCCAAGGTCGAGATCACGGCCGACGAGATCGGTCCGAGCCTCCGCTTCGCCACCGCCGATGTCCAGCGGACCCAGCGGCGCTCAGGTGAGGTCGAGACCCACGAGGTCGAGACCTTCTAGCCCGAGCGAGCGGGCCGGGGGAGTAATCCCCCGGCCCCTCCGCCGCGGTACCGCGGGAGAAGCCTGGCGTACGTCACCCGCACGTCACCGCCAATGCCGGCGTGCTCGGGAGGAAGAGCTGCCTCGTTGAGAGGGCCTGGACCGGACGCCGGTCGACCTCAAGCGGAAGCTGCGGGGCGCCGCCGCGGTGGCGGCCGGCTCCACCGTCGCCTCGCCAGCTCGGCTCCGCCACCGGGCTTCGCTTCCTCGCTCGGGCATGCCCGCCGCTTGACCCCGACCGGCCTAGCGGTCCTTTCGCACACAGCGGAACAAGGCCCGCCTTGCTCCGCTCCGGGAGCCGGACCAGATCATCAGGAGGACGCCATGACCGCAGTCATCACCGCCAGCCGGTGGAACGCTATCGACCCCGACTACAAGACGGGCACTCCGACCGAGGGCACCGCAGGCATTCTCCGGCTCACCACGGACAAGGGAACCGTCCTCGTCCCCACCGAGATCGTGGAGCGGCAGCGGCTGTTCGCCTTCGGCCCGCTGGTCGCCACACCCGGCGTCCTCCGTGCTCTGGTGCGTGAAGGAGCAGACCCCGCCCGCCTGCTCTCCCGCCACGGCGCAGGCGACTGGGGCGCATTGTCCGCCGATGACCACGACGCCAACGACGAGGCCGTCCGGAGCGGGGAGCGCATCCTCAGCGCCTACGACCTGGGAACCACCCGCCTGTGGATCATCACCGACGCCGAGACCGATGGCCCTGTCGGCCCCTCGGGTGTGCGCCCCCGCCACGCCACCACCCTTCTGCTCCCCTCCGAGTACTGATCGCTCAGCGTCCGAGCTCCACGGGGCTGCCCGTGGTACCTCAGAACCCGCGGTGACCGACGCCGGGTAGACCATCGGCAGCGCCGGCCCCACACAAAGCCCCCTTCCATCGAGGAAGGGGGCTTTGTCATGCCCCTCCATCGGATCCGCCGGACCTGTACGCAACATTCCACACCCGTGCACCACAGGGTGCGCTCCGCCCTCCGGGCGGAATTCCTCGCCCGGTAGCGCAGAGGTTCTTCCTGGTGGGTAAGCCTGCGTCGTCCGGGATGACGTTCAAGGTGACGTCCCAGCGGACGATTCGACCATGGTCCGGTCGCAACTCAGCCGCCGGCGGGCGTTGCCGTGTTGTCGATAGGGCGGCTCGGAGCGTCGGGCGGCGCGGACTACTACCTCGAGAAGGTCGCCAACAACGTCGACGACTACTACCTCGGCCGGGGCGAGGCACCGGGGCAGTGGATCGGGGCAACGGCCGAAAGGCTTGGGCTCGTCGGCCAGGTCGAAGCAGAGGCCCTGCGGAATCTGCTGGCCGGGACCTCGGCGGAGGGTACACCGCTGGGTCTGCAGATCCAGTCGAGCCGCCGGCCCGGCTACGACCTGACGTTCTCCGCTCCCAAAGGCATCTCCTTGCTCTGGGCCTTCGGATCGGGCGAGGTCCGTGACACGATCTCGACCGCCCACGACAGGGCCGTCGGCGCCGTGCTCGACCGCCTCTCCGAGGAGGCCTGCTACGCCCGCCGTGGCCACGGCGGGGCCCAGCTGATCGAAGGCAGGGGGTTCATCGGGGCGGCCTTCCGGCACCGCACCAGCCGGGCCGGCGACCCCCAGCTCCACACCCACGTCGTCGTCCCGAACCTGGTCCAGGGCGCCGACGGTCGCTGGTCTGCCCCTGACGGGCGACACCTCTTTACCTGGAAGATGACTGCCGGAACGCTCTACCGCTCCGCCCTGCGAGCCGATCTCGCACCACTCGGTCTCGCCTGGGACATTCGGCGCAACGGCCTGAGCGAACTGCGAGATGTCCCAAAGGCAGTGCTCCGGGCCTTCTCCAAGCGCAGGGTCGACATCGAGGCCGCGATGGAGGTCCGGGGCGCCACGTCGCAGAAGGCAGCCGAGACCGCTGCGCTCGACACCCGCGAGCGCAAGCCCACAGCCGGCACCGAGGTCGATGTCCTACGCGAGGGATGGGTGGAGCAGCTGGCCAGGATCGATCTCCCCGACGGGGACGGCGACCCGCGACCTGCCGAAGTCGACGACGTCACCGCTTCCCTCGGCCGGGAGACCTTCGCGCCGGCCGGTCCCGCGGAAGTCGAGGAGGTCTTTCGTGTCCTGGCTGGCGAGCAGGGCGTGTCGCTCGACGACTGGGAGATCGACGAACAACATCTCTTGGACTCAGGCGCCACCGGCGTCCGGGCACTGCCCGTCACCCTGCTCGGGTCGACGTTCACCCGCCGCGACGCCATGAGCGCGGTGGCCAGGGCCTTCGACGTCACCCCCGACGAGGCCGCTGCACTGACGGCCAGATTCCTCGAGAGAGACGGTGTCGTCCGGGTCCTGGCCGACCCCGACGCCGGCCCCGAGCACCTACGGACCCGCAGCGGCCATGTCGTCCCAGTCACGAGCGGCGACCGGCGTTACACGACCACCGAGCTGCTGGCCGCCGAGCAACGCATCATCGACTCCGCGCTCGCACGCATCGGCGAAGGAACCGGCCAGGTCGCCCCCGAGATGGTCGAATGGGTCCTTCGACTCCATTCCCATCTCGATGGCGAACAAGCCGACGGTGTGCGGGCGCTGCTCACCTCTGGCAACGGCTACGACCTGGTGATCGGCCAGGCCGGAACGGGCAAGACGACACTGCTCGAGGCCACCCGGATGGCCTGGGAGGAGGCCGGATTCGCGGTCATCGGCACGGCGGTGGCGGCGCGGACGGCCGCCGACCTCGAGGCTGGGACGGGCATCCCCAGCACGTCGCTCACCCAGATCCTCGCCGATGTGCGGGAAGGCGGTGGCCTGAGCACGCGCCACGTCGTCGTCCTCGACGAGGCGGCGATGGTCGGCAGTCGCCCCCTCGACGAGCTCCGTTCCTACGTCGATGCGGCCCGAGCCAAGCTCGTCCTCCTCGGCGACAACCGCCAGCTCTCCTCCATCGACGCCGGCGGGGCGCTGCGCTCGCTCTCGAACGAGCTGAGGAGTCATGTCGTCACCTTGACCGTTAACCGCCGCCAGGCCGGCTCGGACCAGCAGTGGGAACGCGACGCCCTCGTCGCCCTGCGCCACGGCGACGTCACCCCAGCCGTCGACGCCTATGTCGAACACGGCCGGGTGACGGTCACCACCACCTTGGACCAGGCTCGCCGGCGCATCGTCGAGGATTGGTGGAGCGTCCATCGCACGCAGACCACGGCCATCCTGGCCGTCCGGCGCTCCGACGTCGCCGCGCTGAACGAGATGGTCCGGGCCCGCCGTCAGGCCGCCGGTGAGCTCGGAGGCGAGATCAGGATCGGAGCCAAGGCGTTCAGCGTCGGTGACCGGGTCATTTTCGAGAAGAACCAGCGGGTGCGCTGCGCTGACCTCGTCGACAGCTCTCGCGGTGCCGAACTCATCCGACTCCGCAACGGCACATTCGGCACCGTGGTGGCGCTGACTGCCACTGACAACGCCCTGAGCAGGGAGGGTGACGTTCGCCGAGTCCAAGGTGACGTCGCCGGCGGCATCGAGGAGGCCCGGACCGAAGCAACCGGCTCGCTGGTCGTCCAGCTCGACGACGGGCGCCGCGCCGTCCTGCCCCGCAGCTACGCCGAGGCCTCCACGAGTCTCGGCTACGCGCTCACGGTGTTCCGCTCACAGGGGATCACGGTCGACCACACCTTCGGGCTCGGTGGCGACAGCCTCTACCAAGAGGCCGGTTACACCCAGCTCTCGCGGGGCCGGCTCTCAAACAACCTCTACGTCGCCGCCCCCGAGAACCCGCGGTGGGAAATCGGGCACCACGGCGACGACCTCGCCCAGCGCGACGCGCTCGGCTCGCTCGTCGGCGCCCTCTCGCAGAACAAGGAGCAGACCATGGCCCGGGACCGCCTCCCGACCTGGCCATCCGTCTCGGCCGACGACGTCGCCTCCGCCTACCGTGAGCACGCCGACCTCGGACGCTGGATCGCCGATCACGCGCCCCCCGACGTTTCGCAACAGCTCGCCGACGCGTACCGCCGGCGCCTCGACGCGTCGAGTGGGGATCGCCGGACCGAAGCAGAGGAGGATGTGACGACGCTCGCCGCCGCACAGCGTCGACGGGAGGCCTGGGCGAGGTGTCACCGAGCGCAGATCGAAAGGTGGTCCCAGCGGGATAGGGAGATCCGGCGTCATGAGTACCGGCTCGGCCAGGCCGCCGCCTACAGCCGTCCGGATTACACGGCCGCCATCCTGGGGCCCCTACCCGAGCGCATCGGAGCCGTGGAGCGCTGGCAGTCTGCCGCAGGCGCCATCGAGGCCTACCGAGCCCGCTGGAACGTCACCCCCGCGGACGCGCTCGGCCCCGAACCCCTCGACCCCGAGCAGTCTGCCCATTGGCACAGAGCCGTTGCTGCCATCGGATCGGCACGGTTCGCGCCGCCCGGTGGTCCGGGTAGGGGTTCCGACGAGGCATGGCTCTCGTCACTGTGGGATCGGGTGTATGCCGTCGATGCCGCGGGGCGCGATGGCGTGCGCGACGTGACATCAGTGCCAGAACCAGTGCCCTTTGCGTGGAGCCGCGAGGGCGACTCCGGTCACGACCTCGGCGACGGGGTCGGATTGTGATCGCGTTCTTCGAACACTTTGTGCCGGGGGTGAACCCTTCGGAGTCCGGAGCTCTCGGCTGCGCTTTCCACCTTCGTCAGGCCGTCCGGATTAACGTCTTTTGGCCACTCAAAGGGGGACGATTCGGTGTCTGACATCCAAGGTCAATCACCAGTGATCTGGCGATGTTCTGGTTGTGGTGCGTTGGTCCACGTGCCCGATGAACGCGCACCAGCCGCGTGGTGTTCTCGATGCGCCAAGTTCTCGCGAGCACAGCCAGATGGCGGGTGAGGAGTCTGTTCCGAGGGGTTCCTGTGACGCATCGGGCAGGAATAGGTGTCCTCGAAACCCGTGACATTCCACGTCTGGCCCGGCCTTAGGATTCCGGTGTGGACGGTTCCTCTGCTTGGTGGCGACGATTCAGGCGATCCTTTGGGGTTCCCGATCTGATCACCGACGAACACGCACGTTCGATCATCGTCACCTCTCTGAGCCCTGGGATTGGAAATAGTGGCACCGCAGTCCTGGACCCAACACCAGCGATTACTGCCATCGTGGAGACCGCCGTCGAATTGGCGGAGAGCGGACAACTCGATGACCTTGTGCTCCCCACCTCCCAACGGATACTCGAATTGGAAGGTTCTCCTCGGACGAGAATCATTCAGGCGGCCGCCTCGCGGCAGGACTGGCCCCGCGATCCGGTGGCGCATGGGCCGATGCAAGTGTCCAACGCAATCGGAAAAGCCGTCGATGAGTTACTCGATCGAGTGTTGAAGGGTCTCACAGCCCTCCCCTTCGAAGACGCCGACGGTCTCTATTTCGCCTCAAGCTCTGACATTTCATTGGCTGGACACCAATCACCAGAGCCGTGAAAGGCTGACGACTCCACTCGCCTCGAGAGCGCTGGCGTTGTTGGCCGAGAAGGCTGCAAAATTCCCTCGCTGCCGTAATGCAAGGTGAAGATCACGTTCTGGGGTCCGCTCAGGATTCGTCCAGTCGAATCATGAGCCGCAATCCACATTCGACGTGCCGCTCACCGATCGGCTCCCGGGCCCCCTCGTATTTGCAGTGGCGTTCCTCGTGGCCGTCGCAGCAGTACCACAACACCCAATCGGGATCCCGGCCATTTCCGCCGCATTGTGGACAGTCCCCATCGGCGCCAGCTTGGGCGTTCGCCGTGGGCGAGTCTCCGGGTCTGGGGGTGATGGGCACCGAAACATCACGGCGGTAGCTGAAAGTGCCAGTACCGTCGCACGCCGGACAGCGCGCGAGCTGGACCCGGTATTCGTCAATGATGGTCTGAGCCTGCTCAGTGGTGATCTCCGCAACGAGAGATCCGGCCAGACGCGCTGCTATTTCGGGCTTCATGGGCCGGAGGGTAGTGCGACTTTGTCTGATGGAAGAACCCTCTCGACGACCGGTCGCCTCCCAGCTACATAAGTCTGGTCAGTGAGTTGTCCTGGTGTCGCGTCAAGAGGAAGAAGCCCGACACCTCCGGACCCTGGCGAGCAGATGCCGCTCCTGGGTAATGGTCGAAAGGAAAGGTGGCTGGGTGTTTACCAAAGGAGGCTGCTCGGAGTACTCACCAACGTGAGGGAACCGCGGATCGATGTCTGGCATCCGGCGCACCCGCCCAATCCCCTTTCCTATGATTGGTCTGGTGGGGGATCGACCGCAGCGGATTTGGGTAGCCGACGAGTGCGACGCGTGCCACGGAACGGGAAGGTCGCAACTGCCACGGGGTCAGATGGCAAGTGATGGTGGCAGCACGGTCGGATGCCGAGCGTGTAACGGAGAGGGCGTGACGAACAAGCGATGGGAGCCGGTGCTCACCGGATCAGATCCACGCGAGCGAAATCTCTGATCCGGTCAATCCCGATTGGATTGGATCTCAGACCGCTCAGTCTCCGGCGGTATCCCCTTCGATTCGGCGTTCTGCCGGATCCTGATTCTGATATCGACGCACGGGCATCCATCCGAGCCGCAGCCGACGGCGCCCATGGTGCGGTGGCCCCAAACGGAACTGCGTGATGTGGTCCGCCCCCCGTCCACCTATCAGTTCCTCGGTAATCAGTAGGAGCGCAATCTGCTCGAATGAGTCCTCTGGCAATCGCAGATTGGCGACAGCGAGCAGCGGGTTCTCAGCGGCAGCGAGGAACGACATGGTCCCGAGCGGGTTGGGATCCCCGAGGAGGGCGACACGCATGGCGAGCTCGGTCAGATCTTCAGGAGAGCGACCTTCAAATCCCATTTCGAGATGGTTCGACCGATTCTCTGGAACGCGGTTCCCAACCATGGTGATTGATCGAGATTGCGACGACGTGGTGTCGCTGGTGACCGTGGCGATCCGGATCGGCGAGGTGCCTCCGGGCCAAGTGACGCGAGTTTCAGAGTTCCGACCGAACGAGTTCCCTGGCCTCCAGGCCTCAAGATAGGCGGCGACCGTGTTGTCTCTGATCCGCGCCTTCACCGTGATCTGGCGACCGTCGTCTTGAACCGACGTGGCCCTGAAGACGGCGTTGCCAACCTTTACCCACGGTGCAATCGATTCTGCCGCAATGACCCGCAGCCGCCTCTCGATCCGCTGTGCGAGATCGTCCGGTGAACTGAAACTGCCGGTCGTGTGGAACACCCTCACTTCGTCGAGGAAGTCGCGCTGGCGCCCGTCCAGTTCGCCATCCGCATTCCAGATGCTCACACGGAGCCCTCGCCTCATCGCCTCGTCGTATTCGGCGTGGGTTGCGCTGTAGCCGGATTTGAGTGGCGTTCCGTAACGCGGGCCAAGGACGCCGAGGTAGATGTCGGAGCTGGCTACTTGACCCAGATATGCATCCTCGGGGTCATCGTCCATTCCCCCGAAGTCCTCGAATAAAACGGGTACCGCACCCACTGCCGCAATGCCCTGCGCGCTGGCCTTTCGTTCGTCCGTCATGCCGCTAATCACGCTCGAGACGAATACAAACTGCCCGGTCGCCCAGGCCCGGACTTCAGCCTCGTCGGGAGGAGGGGCAGGCGAAAGATCGACGAGCAGCTGTTCGGGTGACGGTTCGATCATCTCGATTCAATTGTATGAACGGTTCAAACGAGTTCGAGCCAGGCCAGTCAGGAGCGAATCCCCTGCGCAACAACTGAGCATTGGTCCTGCTCAGAGGTCACCGCGGGAAGGGTCCAACAGACCCCGGTCGCACCCTTGGCCAGGGTTTGCGGCAGGGAACAACTCCACTTCGAGGTGACCAGGGGATTGATTCTGGAGGGCGGCCAGCTCTTCAATCCACCTTGAGTCCTCGGTGATCGGTTCGTCGGGCTTGTGCGCCACGGCAGAACACCCCGGACCAGTGCTGATCGTGCGTCGTATGCGCTCCTGACATCTCTCGGCTTCATCGTGCCATCTGACTCCCGCCGTCGGATCGACCGCCTCGCTCGCGTCGTAGACGGCGAGCCAGGCCGCGCGCAGCGCGGCCAGCTCCTCGACCACGAAACCGTGACGCCACCAGCACGGCCTGAGCCAGTCACCTGCCGCGGCGTACCGGACCATGAGACTCTCGACCCACTCCGCCAGCACCGAGAGATCGACCGCGTCGCCGCCGGTCGGAAGCGTCCGCCTGATGGGCGGAACCTGTCCGCCGGCGTTGGCCGATGCGGACCGAACCGACTTGAGGTCGATCACTTCGGCGTGCAACGCCTCAACCCGGCCGACGAGGTCCTCGACGAGCGCGGCAAGGCTCCCCGCCCTACGGTCGCCGACCCCCTTAGACACGAGCGCGGAGCCTCGGAGTCGCCCGCCGATCCGATCCCAGCGCGACGAGGCTCCGATCGTGGCGCCACGACGCCAGATAGGCGATCCGGGGCCCCAGCTGCGCGGACACGACGACAGCGTGCTTGGGGGCGAGGTTGGCGATCTGGCCGATGGGCAGCACCGGCATGCGACGTGGCGTCCACGAGCTCGACGTCCCCGATTCGTTGTGGGCGCGCGTCTCGACCAGCTCGTCGTGCTCGCCGGCCAGCGCGCTGATCTCTTGGAGGAAGGCGACGTCCTTCTGGCCGCCCCACACCAGGGTGATGTTGGCCAGGTCACGCAGTGCCCGTTCTCCGGCCTCGCCCCAGATGGTGCGCGCCGAGGCCACCGACTGGAGGATGACGGCGGTGGTGATCCCCAGCCCCCCCAGCTCGGCGGCGAGCTTGGGGAGGTCGCCCAGCGGGGCAATGTTGGCGCACTCGTCGAGCATGAGCATCAGGGGTGCCTCGAGCCGGCGCGTCGGGGACCCCGCCGCTTGGTGGCGCGCTGTGTCGACGACGTCTTCGATGAGGGCGGCGACGATCGGGGCGACCGAGTGCTGCGCGCCGGGCGAGCCCATGAGATAGATCGTCCCGTGTTCGTTCAGAAATGCGCCTGGGTCGAAGGTGTCGTGGTCGACCCGGGTGGCCTCGAGGACCATCGGGTCGGCGAAGCAGTCGAAAGCCCGTCGGACCGTGGCCCAGATGGAATCGCGATGCCGGGGTTCGACCTCGGCCGAGGTGGCCAGGTCCTCGTCCCATCCCCGGGCCGCGCCCGAGTGGCGAGACAGGATACGGACCGGCTCACGGGCGGCCGGACGGCGCGACCAGTCGAGGAGCTGTTCGACGCCCAAACCCTCCAGCGCGGCCGCGTGGAGGTAGGAGCGGATGACCGACGCCGCCACCTGTTCCCAGTACGCGCCGCCGCCGTCGAGCGCCGGGCCGACTCCGGCGAAACCGGCGAACCCTCGCGCCCGCAAGATGGCCGTCTGGGGGAGCTCGCAACCCTTGACCGGGTTCCAGCGCAACTTCTCGGCATTGGGGACGAGGCCCTGGGGGTCGAAGACGTGGATCGGTCCGACCGTGGCCCGGATGCGGCCCGTGTCCATGTAGGTGTCGTGGCGCGTCGCGGTCACCACGGCGGGACCCTTGTGGCGCAGCACCGCCGGGATCACGAATCCTTCGCCCTTGCCCACCCGGGGCACACCGATCGCCAGGATGTAGTCCTCGGACTTGGCGAACAGCCGTACGCCGGTGGCGACGTCGACACCGAGGGCGAGTGGCTCGCGCCCGGCGACGGCGCCGTTGCCGTAGAGGGCGGCGGTGTGGCGCTCGACCGCCCGGCGACCCAGGCGCCGCTCGACCTGCGCCCGACTCGCCCTTGCCGGACCACCGTGCCGGCTACCGGATGTTTCCCAGAGATGGCGAACGAAAACGACGATCATGATGACGAGCCCGACGAGAACGAGTTGGGTGACGACCAACGAGGCCCACATGGCTGCGGGTCCGGGCAGCGACGCGCGGTCGGCCGGACTCCACGCCAACTCGGGGTCGCCCAGGTGGTGCAGGAGCCGTCCGAAGACCACCGTTCCCGTCCCGATTGTTCCGAACACCGGCCGATGTCCGCCGAAGACCCAAGAGGCCACCTGGCCCCCCGCCTGGACGGCCAATCCTTCGACCACCACGAACGTCAGCGCCCACAGGAGCACCATGAACGGAGCACCGAATTGTGTCCGCTGCTGTGCCTTCATCGATCGTGCGGCTCATCGAAGAGGCTGAGCTGTTCGGGCCCGCCGCGGCGCTCGTGCGTTGCCTTGGTGACCGAGTCCCGAAGAGAGGTCCGCCGTCGGTCCTCTTCAATCTCAACCGTGACGTC
This sequence comes from uncultured Acidimicrobiaceae bacterium, assembly GCA_963717455.1. Classification (GTDB taxonomy): domain Bacteria; phylum Actinomycetota; class Acidimicrobiia; order Acidimicrobiales; family RAAP-2; genus Bog-473. Next base: position 5,522,167 of record OY970336.1, on the reverse strand, counting down.
GGGACGAAGGGGGACGATCACCGCACCTCGAGAGCCACGGGTCCGAGGCGATCCCATCAGGTGGCCACCGGATCAGCCGCACCCAGCACGACCTCACCGGCGCCCCAGGCGGCGCCGGCGACCAGGGGGATGGTGTCCACGCGGACGTCGGCCCCGGTGTAGGGGGCGTCGACCATGGCACTGCTCCCGATGTAGATGCCGACGTGGTCGGCGTAGCTGTCACCTGAAGCCGTGCCGCTGCCGAAGAACACGAGATCGCCCGGGACCAGGTCACCCAGCGCGACGTGGGGCTCGTCGTGCCACTGGTCGTTGGCCACCCGGGGCACCACCACCCCGGCCAGTCCGTAGGCCCAGACGACTAGCCCGGAGCAGTCGAAACCGCTTTGGGGCGTCGCGCCGCCATAGACGTAGGGGGTGCCGATCTGCGACTCCGCGTAGGAGACGGCGGCCGCCTGCACGCCGCTCGGGACCCCGGCGCCCGGCGCAGTGTAGCCGGCTGCAGTGGCCAGGACCTGCTCGGCGTAGCCGGCCGACGCGGCCTGGCACGCCGCTCCGGGGTTGCCGCAGTTGTAGGCCACCAACGCCAGGGTCGGATCGTCGACGACCCCGAGCGAGCACAGGTAGCGCGCCGCGGCGTAGGCGGCGTCGGTCGGGTCGAACGCGCTGGGCGGTACGGCACCACCGGGCGGGATCGGCTTGGCATACGCAGCGAACGTCGCCGGCTCGAACTGGAACATGCCCTGCGCACCCGCACTCGACACCGCGCTCGGCATCGAAGGACGATTCGGTCTTGGCCACGGCGGCGAGCAGTGTCCACGGCACTCCGCACGGACTCGCTGTAGCCGCTTGTTGGAACAGGACCAGCAAGTCGGCCGGGATGCTCCCCGTGGCGAGCGGCGAGGGATCGTTGGTGGTGATGCCCGAGGCGCCGCCCACCAGCGCACACAGGATGAAGGCACACGCTCCGACGAGGAGCGCCACGACTTTGGCCGCGCTGCGTATCACGTGCCGACCTCGACGCCGACCACCTGCCAGGCAGAACCGCCACGATGAGCAGCCGAATGACTGTTGGGTGAGAGGCGGAGTCGGATCTTCTCGGCGAGCGGCACGATTACTGGCGGACCCGAATCCGACGTCACGGTCATGGTGCCGGTGACGATCACCGCCACCGTGTCACCACGTTCTGCGACCGGCTGTCCGGGCGAGTCCAGTACCACCGTCGTGGCGCGATCCTCGGTCCTCCAGGCGGCCGGCCACACCACGTCGTGGGGCAGGACCAAATCTGGAGCCAGCGCTGCCTCGGTGGCCACGTCGCCCTCTGGCTGTGCCGGACTGGTCGTGTCGCTTGCGGTGACGAAGCGCACCGCCACCTGTTGAGCAGCGGTCCGCTGCGCTGCCACCAACGGCGCCGCCAACTTCTGGACGGGCTCATTGGCGACCCGGCCACCCGCCAAGGCGCCGGGTACTTGTGTCGCCGTGGGACGCGACCCGGCGTGGCGGGGGGGAGGGCTGTGACTGCGCCGAAGACGATCAACCCGATACACACCGCCACGCCGACTCGGGACTTCGTGAGACGAGACAAGACGACTGGGCTCATGGCCGGATCCGCATGGCCTGGTTGGAGTCGCACATGGCGACGTCGCGTGGCGAGAGGATCGTTTGGACGATGGCGCCGTGTTCTCCGATCCGCCACAGCGCCCGGCCCCTCGGGAGCTTGGGCACCAGGAGCGCTTCTGACTCGGTCCAGTCCATGACGTCACGAGACGCCCGGGCCTCGCCTCCACCGAGGTTGAACGTCACCTTCGTCTCGGCCTCGGTGACGAAGCCTTGGGCGCGCTTGGACGTGGTCGTCCCGTCGTCTGCCTGAGCGGCGAGGTCCGAAATCCGCTGGACGATGGTCACGAATTGCACGCCGTAGGCGCGCGAGAGCTTCTGTGTCTCCTCAGCCCAGGCCACGAAGCCGGCGTCGCGGATGGCCTTCCAGCATTCGTCGACCACGATGATGCGCTGACGGTCCTTGGCGGCGACAGCCTGGGCCAGCCACGCCCCGGCGCAGACCAAGATGGCCGAGAAGGCAGGACTCTGGAGCACGGCGGACAGGTCGAGGGCGATGCCAGGCCCGGACCAGTCGATGACGGTCGTGGACGCTCCGTCGAACATGCCGGCCAGGTCGCCTTCCACCAGGCGGTGCAGCCCCCGGGCCACCGACTTGGCGTCGGCGGCCAACTCGTGGGTGGTCGTGCTCAGCTCGGCCGCCATCGCCGCGGTCGGTTCCATCAACAGGTCCATCACGTGGCGCAGCGTCGGCACGGCTCGCCCACCGCGGCGCTCGAGCTCCATCAGCGCCGCGGTTACCACTGAGCGTTCGTCGCTCGACACCGCACGCCCGACAGCGGACTCGGCCAGCGCGACCACCACGCCGATGCGCCGGCCCCGCACGTCATCGGTCCCCGCCACTGCGAGGGCCGGACCGGCGTCGAGAGGGTTGAGCCGGACCGGGCCGCCGGGGCGTAAGGCCAACACCGAGAGCCCGTCGCGCCCGGCCAGGTCGAGGTACTCGCCCTTGGGGTCCAAGATGGCCAGCCACTTGCCGGCCATGGACTGGCGGTGCAGGTATGCCTTGACGAAGGCGGACTTGCCGTAGCCCTTGTTGCCCGAGACCAGCATGCACGGCGAGAGCAACGTCTCGGTGTCGTAGAGGCAGAACGGGTCGTAGCAGAACATGCCCTGGCCGAGGACTTCCTGGCCGATGACCGGGCCCACTAAGGGCAGCCCTGCCTGGCACTGGAATGGGTAAGCAGAGGCCGAGTGGCGGGTGGTGACCGACATAGGGGCGAGGCGCAGCATCAGAGCAATCCCTTGGCGAAGCGGAGCCGGCACAGCGGCAAGGTCGCCGCCCACGCCTCGTGACCCCGGGCGTGGAGCTCGCGGAGGTCAAGGTGGCACTCGACCGCCTTGCGCTCAGCTTGGCGCCAGGCCCGCGCTGCGGTCTCCGCGTCGGGACTCGACACCATGACGAGCCCGGCGATCTTGTGCTGGCGGAACCCTCGGGTCAGCTCGCGTTCGCGCGACCGCGCCTCGTCGACCCGCCGTTCCTCTTCTTCGGTGGTGATGATCCCTTTCTCGTCGCGCTTGCGCTGCGCCATCCCGCCCGTGGTGCGAGCGTCGCGGACCTCGGCGAAGGCCTGTGCGGTCGAGACCGCTTCGAGATGCACCGACACCGTGCGCACCGAGCCGGGCACCGCGGTCGAGAGCAACGGGTACATCCACTCGGTGGCCACGTCGATGCGGGGCCAAGCCGCGATCTGACCCACTCGGTGGACGTAGCCGTCGGTCCGCAAGGTGTCGTAGCCGAGGTGGCGGGCGGCCGGCCCGGCTCCCGAGGTCGGGATGGACCCTGAACCCCACAGTGCCAGGCGCTCAAGCGCGGTCGGATCGGCCCACTGGCGCATCACCGCCGCGATCTCCCGGCGTGAGAGCACCGTCGGTCGCAATCCGATCGAGGTCAGGTGTTCGCACAGCTGGGCCAGCTCGCTCGCCGCCTCGGCCAGCACGTCGGCTTGCGTCCCCGCGTCCGTCTCCACCTGGGCGCCGAGGTAGACGTCGTGGTGGATGGCCGCGGTGCCGATGGAGGACTGCAACGACTGGTAGTCCGCCCACTCCGACGGTGCGACGTCGCGCATCGCGCCGCTGGCCCAGTCCTCTTGGACGGTCGAGGGTTGGGGCGTGGCGCGCTCGACCCACTGGAGTCGGCGCAGTCCCGAACCTTCTGAGGCCATGGCGCCTAGGACCTCACCCCAGTGAAAAATCTGCGCCGCCTGCTCGTCGGGTCCGGAGAACACGAAGCGGTCGCCTCCCGACACCGAGATCACCGCTGTCAGGAGGTTCTGGCGTCGGGCCCGCTCGAGCAACAGGCCGGCTTCGGTCCCGTCGAAGTGCACCGCCATCCAGCGCAGCCGGCCGAGCTCGGGGGGCAACTGCCCGTCGACCTTTCGGCCTGTGCGGCCACCCTCACGCGTTCGACCACGCCGCGTCCTGGCTCCCCGGTCTCGCCGATTCGGCTCGACAACCCCCAGGTCGACGACGGGCGGGGCCTTGTCCAGCTGGACGCGCTCGAGCGTGCTGGTGGCGACCGGGTCGACCGCCACGCTCAACCACATGGCGGGCATCGCCCAGTCGGTCTTACCTGCGAGTCGCACATACCAGTAGCGCCCGAGCGGTCCGACCACCGTCCGCACTCGAGCGCCCCGGTGGCGCCCGAAGGGGATCTTCCCGAGGGCGAACCAGAAGCCCACCAACACCGGGGCGAACGGCAAGGGCAGCGGCGCACTCGCCACGATCATCAAGAATCCGACCAACAGGCCGGCGATTCCCGGGGCGAGCTGGCTGGCGGTACGGCTGACCAGCTCGTAGCGCTTGGTCAGGACGCCGAAGTTGTAGAGCACCTCGGGTTCAGTCATGAGAGGGACCTCGCGCACCGCGCAGTGCGGAAGCCTCGCCCGCTCGGCCCCCCAGCCGTTGGCCAGGCGGCGCCGGCCGTGGCGAAGATCCGTTGCTTCCTGCCTGGGGCGTGGTTGCGGCCTGCCTGGTCGCCGCGCTCCTGGCTCCACCGCCGGATCCGTCCAACAACCCGCCGCCCCCGGGGCCAGATCCCGATGGCCCGGTGTTGCCCGTCGCCTGGCCGCGTTCTCCCTCACCGCCGGCCGCGGCAGTGTCGGCACCAGTGGCCGCGTCGACGCCGCTCCGAGCGGCGAAGGTGGCGGCACCGACACCGGCGGACGCCGCCACTCCGAGGGGTCCGGCTGTGGCCCCGGCTTGACGGACGATCGCCTGGGTGCCGCCGCCCGATCCGCCCATCATTCGGGCCGTGCCGGCGATCCGGCTCCCCATGTACGTCATCCGACCCGGGGCGCTGATCTGGGAAGCTGCGGCGGCCGCGTGCTCGGTGGCAGCGGGGACGTGGCGCAGTGCCATCGGCAGGGCCAACGATCCGAGCACGAGGAACGCCACTGCCAAGAACAGCGTCGTCATGTCTCCACTGACCGAACCGTTGACCGCCAGCTGGTTCTTGTTCAGATCCGCGGCAGCGAGGACCATCAACATGGTGATCACCAACTGGGAGAGGATGGTGGCCACGATCAGGTCGATCAGTTTCTTGATCCAGTGCGCCGTCCCGCCCCAATAGAGGCCACAGAGCGCCAAGGGGACGGCGAGCACCTCGAGGTAGAGGAGCGCGCCGCGTAGCGCGAGGACGAACCAGATGGCGAGGGCCGCCAGTCCGGCCAGCGCCACGATCAGCGCCGCGGCCAGACCGGGCAGTCCGCTCCCACCGGACGCCACCGTTGCCGACAGCGCGAAGTCCGACAGATGGGAGAGTCCTTGGCCGAAGCCCTGGTTGCCGCCGATGGCCACGTCGACGAGCAAGCCGCAGCAGCCGTTCACCAAGGTGAGGACCCCGGCGGTCACCGGCACCGCCACCGCGGTGCCGACGGCCATGAGCAGCGGAGCTCCCAGTCCCCGCTGGAGCACCGCCGTCAGGTCACCTCGCAGCGCCGCCGTGCCGACCCCGACGAAGAGGATGGGGATCGACATCCAAACAACCACAGCGAGCATGGCCCGCCAGGGACCGGCGAACCACGTAGTGAAGTCCGGCGTCGTGGTCGAGGCCATGGCGTGGATGACGCCACCGATAGCCCAGGAGGAGAAGCCCCCGATCCCTTCGGAGATCGAATGCCCGAGCCAGTTGACGACGTCTTTGCCCAAACCCTCGACGGGGCTGAAGATGGAGAACCCGATCATCGACTCAGCTCACTGTTGAGCCGAAGTTGAACGCCCACGTGATGAGGTAGACGGCCGCGCCGATGATGATCGCCCCGGCTAGCGCGGCGAGGATCTTGTGTTGGGAGACCGACGTGCGGTTGATCGACCCGTTCTGGATCCCCCACCACAGGCTGGCCCCGCCGACGATCAGTCCGAGCAGGCAGGCGTAGATCGCCCACTGCTCGATGCCACCGAGAAACGACGACACCTGGGACGAGCCGGGCAGTGAGCTGTTCGGTGAGATGTTGATGCCGGCTCCACCGGCCATGGTGGCGGGTCTCAAGACAAGCAGTTGGGGGATCACGGGACCTCCAAGGCTCCGAACCGGGACCGAGCGTCCCGGACATCACCCATGGTCGAGACCGCCGTCACCCCCGGCGTCACCCCGGCACAAGTCCTCCCCGACCAGGGCGGGTGACGGAGACTCGCGCGTCACCTTCGGTCCCCTGAAGCGGTGTCTCAAGCGGGCGACTCGTCACCCCCGCAATTCGGAAGTCGCAAGTTCGCAAAGTGTCACCGATCGGCGACGGGCTTCCTAGTCCTGAGCAGAAGTAGCTAGGACTACTAGGGACGGCGCGGGTTGACCCACTGGGTCTCTACGCGAACGCGGCACCGCCGGATCGCGGTCGCAAGAACTACCGTTCGGGCCATGCGAACCCTTCGTTTCGTGGCCCTCGCCACGGTCGGTACTGCACTGGTACTGACGCTCTCCGCTGGAATGGCGGGCGCCATATCGAAGGGACAGCTCAAGTCCGAAGCCCTATCCATCTCGAATTTCCCCACAGGGTGGTCAGTCAACAACTCCAGTGACACCGGGGACCAGGGATGCGTGTCGGCGCTGAGGAATCCAGGAAAGAACGTCACCAAGGTCACTGCGAGGTTCTCAGACGGGAGCGCCCCCGACCTCGAAGAGGTCCTCATGGCAGGTTCGGGCGCTCTGCATACATATACGAAGCTCAGCAAGGCCTTGATCAAGTGCAACAACTACACCGCAACGAGCGGTGGTCAAACAGCCACCGTGCATGTCGGAGCCATGTCGTTTCCTCAGATAGGTCAGGGTTCCTCCGCCTACGCGCTCACTCTGACGGTACAGGGTGTCAACCTCGGCGCCGACTTGGTTCTCTTCCGGACGGGCAAGACCTTCGCGGCAATCGAGTACGAGGACGTCGGCACACCCGATATCGATCAGGCTCAGGCTTACGTCCGCGAGGCGGTCAACAAGGTGGAGGGCAAGCCGACCGTAACGCCAACGACCCTCTGACGCTTTGGGGAAGTCGTTGGCATCATCGAGAAGCGATGCGGCTTTGCAGCTAAATCCCCGGGTTACCCCTTGGCGGCCCGAAGTATCCTGGGTCGCCATGAGATACATGAGCGTGTGGGAGGAGTGGGACGACGGTTCCGACCTGGACCCGGAATACAACGACATTGAGAACTACATCCTCCAGTGGACCCCCGCTGGAACGTCGATCGAACTCATGAGGCCCCATTTCCCCAGTTGGCGGCGTCGACTCCGAGAGAGCGGAGTGGAGAAGGTCTCGGTCAACGACGCCGTGGCGAGCAACCTCATGGTCCACTTCATCCGAGAAGCCGCTCCGAGGTCCGTCCAGGACCGCCACGCCATGCACGAGCATCGCAACTTGCTTTGGGCTCAGGGTGTGCCCATGTTCCGCGGGAGGGGCTGGAAGATTTAAGTTCCAGCATGACTTCTCGAATGATGGCCAAATGAAGCAAATCTCAGCGGCGGCGTATCAGGCTCTTCGCGAGGCTGTGGCGGTTATCGTCTGGAACAAGCGACCCTTCGAGACTTACCTCAGGACTGCACTCAGGGAATCGCCCGAGTTGCTATCCGGTCTGCCGTTTGGTGAGCCGAAGCGTGACGTCGCAGACCGGCTCGTCGATCGATTGATGTCTGACGAGAATCGCTATCAAGATGTCACGCTGACCCTGATGATGGAGATCGCCAGCATGGCGACCTTCCCGAACATCGAACTCATCAAGGATTACGAGGATCGTGCTCTTCGACTCCGGACGGCGAAACAGGCGGTCGCTCACCTGAAGGATCTAACGCAGGACTATGCCGGAGAGATCTCCGCTCGCGAGCAGGTGATCGCTGAGCGAGAAGCTAGGCGAGCGCAGGATGAGGCGCAGCGAACCTTTGCTGATGAGGTCGAGCAGCTGCGGAGGCGGTTCCTTACCCTTCAAGAGGAACCGAATCATCAAAAGCGGGGCAAGGCCCTGGAACCTCTACTCACTGATTTATTTCTGCTGTTTGACATGGAACCGCGCCTTTCGTACGACCTCGAGCGGGAACAGATCGATGGATCTCTAAGTTTTGATACAGATGACTACATCGTGGAAGCGCGGTGGTGGGCTGAGGCATCCAGTCGAGCCGACGCGGATGTGTTTGCCACGAAGGTCCGCAGGAAGGGCAAGAACGCGCTTGGCCTATTTGTCAGCATTGCCGGTCTTACTCAGGATGCGATAACTCAATACGCCGAGTCGACGCCCTTCATGGCTATGGACGGATCCGATCTGTACCTCGTCTTGGACCAACGTATCCGACTCGATGATCTCCTAAAGCTGAAGAAGAGGCATGCAAACGAAACGGGTGGCTGTTATCTACCGGCTTCGTCGGTACTGTGACCGACCTTCGTCTTGAGCGTCGGCGCTAGATCACTGTGAGGTCGCGAATGCAAGCCGACCCATCACAGATGTTCTAGCGCGAACGGCGCATACCGAGTTCCGACAGCGTGGATTGCTTTGTAGTGCTTGTTTGCCAACTTGAAGGATGCCTCAACTCTATCAACCGTGCTGGTACCTCGACGCACCTGCGAAAGAAGAGCTGAATAGAACGACATATCGAATGCTGTGAGGTCTGCGGGTGTCACGTTCTTCGGTGAAGCGATTAGTACTTTGACTCCAGCCGCCTTAAGCGCACTTCTCCACGCAGAACTTTGAAATTTGCAGTTCGTACAGACGACGATTTCGGGGACTTTCAAGGTGGACTTTTCTGCACGCTTCTGAACCTCTGCTGCTGTAACGAGGCTTTTGCCGTCGCCGGTTTGCAAGGTCGAAGCATCTGCATGCCCGATGAGGTGGAGGAGATCTTCGGTACCACTGACACCCCGGTAGAAGTCTTTCGCTGTATAGGCACGAACCAAGTTGACGTTGCCGCGAGGCGTCGCACGCCCACGATCAACCACATTTCGGAAGAGTCCAAGGGAATTTACTAGAAAGGCCGCCTCCAGCTCGCTCATGAGGTCCCACATTCCGCCACAGCTCAAGATCTTGATTTCAAGGACCTGTCTCGAGGGCACTGACTCAATCCAGTGGATGCGGCCCGGGCGAAGCAAGGACTCGAATGAGCGGTGCTATCAACCTTCGGACGGTGTCCTTGACGCGATCAGGAGCCAGATCGGCGACGAGTACCTGATCGATTCGTCGGACGTCGGCTGGGAGCTGGGGTGCTCCCATTGGGGGTCTAACGCGAATCCCTTCAAACCACGATGCCGACACTGCCCCTTCGGACTTACTAACGAGATACCCGACGTTGGTCGGACCGTGGTAGCCAGCCCTGGTGTAAAGGCGATTCGCAAAAACGAAGAGCTCACAAAGAACTCGCGCTACCGACGCATCTCGAATGATCCAGACACGGTCCGCGCCAGCGTGGCTGTTCCAATCATTTGCGATGCCAGCGAATGCGTATCGAATCTCACCGTCATCCCGCACTTCCATGAACTGATTTGCACCATCCGTAAACGACACGCCGTTCAGCGTTGGGTAGAATCGTTGTCGCGCGAGATCCAGTACGTGGGGATCCCACGACGTTGAAAAAGCAAGAGCATTTTCGGCATCCCGAACTAGATCGGCTAGATCGTCGGCCGACCTCGTTGGCGAAGCTCTATCCAAGAGATCCTCGGGTCCAATCAGCGGCTTGATTGCCACCTGTAGCCACCCGAGCCTTTCGCCTGATTCGGAAAAGACCCCTGACGTGTCGTTAACGGCTGAGTCGAGAAAGGCAGATCCCTCTTCCACCCAGCGGCTGCGACGGAGGTAGAGACGATCGATTTCACCCTGAGTGAGAATTACGTTGCCACCTGGTCCCCGACCGTAAAACCGATGTTGACCCCTTATCGTCACCTGATGCGGCGCATTCATCGATGCGGGAACAGCTACCACCAGGAACCCAGCGGGTTGCCCCGGATCAAGCGGAAATACATCGAAAGACGGAGATCCAGCAATTGACGACCTCACTACGTTCGATATTCGCTCCATGGCACCCGGAAGTGGGATTGGTGAATGCGTGAAGGTTCCTAATGACCTGTCCTCGGCCACCCCGTATATGATCGTCCCGCCATCCGTGGTCATTGCTGCGACGTCGATAGCGATGTCCTCGTTCCTGCCCGCTAACGGCAGCTGCTGCTTGAACTCCAGTTCAGCGCTCTCCGCCACATCAGCAAGACCGGCAATCAGTTCGTCCTGAGTCTGAGGGATCCACACCCGAGAATCTTGTCATCTGGTTGACTGAACCACCCCCAGCCTGCACAACATTGGCTGGCCAGAGGTGCTTACGCCGTAGCAGCCAACAAGGTCCGCGGCCCTTCGGGAATCAGCCGGGGTTCCGAGTTAATTCGCTTCAGCCGATGCGTCGGCATGGCCCACCGTTATCACAGTCGATGGGTCGAGCCCGAGAACGTCATCTCGTGCTGGCCATTCTGGAGAGATGTCGACGCATCGGTCGTGCTCGACGAACAGCACACAACAAACTCCGGTGTCGCTCTTGGCGGAGGGATATAGAAGCCCGTCGACGTCGCAATCCGGAAATGTGCGCCGGAAATATTCGGTGACGATCTGCGTCGGAACGTAGTCGACATGCTCACGTCCGTCCTTGGTGATCGGGCGTTGAAGGTCACGAACAAAACCCTGTACGAAGCGCAGAACGTCGCGCGTTCCGCGTCGTGGTATGTCGAAGATGCTGGGAAGCACCACCTTCTTCGTGAAGTCGACCACAAGGAGGGGCTTTGCAGTCAGGAAGAGACCTATCGTCACGCATTTCCCTCGTGCCTCTATCTCCGCGATCGTGGTCTCGACGTCCATCGCCCCGTAGAACATGGGGATTCCGGCGGGACTCATGCGATTCGAAAACAGTGCAGCATGCGACGGTGCCGTCCCGAGGTCGTCTGCGGTGCACAGCGTCGCACCGCAGTCGTGCACCCGGCCGCGATAGAAGCCAGTGCCGGTGGTGAGTTCGTGTAGCAGATCCGCGCTGACGGTCACTTCCCCGAGCCGATCCAGCATGTCCCACGGTGCGACGCCGTCGACGGACTCGTAGTACTCGGAGTGAGTCAACGGCGCTGGACGGGTCTGGAACAGATATCGAGTCTCATGTGTCACGACCTCGACGAAGTGCTGCCATCCGTACCTCAGTTGTTGCTCGGCATCGAGTGCTAACAGCGATTGTCTTGCCAGAGAACGATCGAGGAAGCATCCGAGCACATCATCCGCTATGCCGGAGTCGTCGAAGTATTCTCGGAAGTCCTCGGTGACATCCCAAGTGTCGGATACGTCCATCTGCCAGCCGCCTTCCCACGGCACGAAGTTCTCTGCGTCATCCCAATACTCATCGATCACGGCAGCAACTGACTCGACGAGCACGGCGATGCTGGCTGCGATCGGTTGGTCCGAGGTGCGCCCGCAATAGTCACACGAGTTCTCATCCGGTGCACCCATGATCAGGTCGCAAAGGTATGGATCCTCGACGTGGTCGGCGCAGGCGAACTTCGCGTCAGGTTCGGACCAGCCTCGCTCCTGGTCGCGCATCTGCATCTCTTTCATGAAGCCCATCGGTGTGCTCCAACTTCAATTTCGCAGCACTGAAATTACATACAGGCCGACCAACCATGAATATGTCGTTGCCATGACGTCCGGCATTACAACGCGTCCCCGTGTGGTCCTAGCGAGGACGTTGGTCACTCCGGGCACAGTCTTCCGACTGTCGGCACCCCGGTACGATCCGACGTATGACGGCCGCCAACGACGATTCTCGCGCTCTCTCCCTCGAGCGCATCGACGCCGTCGAGGAGGCGGTCCGTACGCTCCCTGAGGATGGTCCGATCCGGTCCGTCCTGGCGGAGGGTTATATCGAGGAGTGCCGCACGTGGGTGCGCGGCGAGGACGATCTCAAGGACGCCCTCTGGCCACCCCTCCTCGTCTACGCCATGATGCCGTGGCACACCCCGGAACAACTCGCCCTCTTGGACGCTGACGTGCGGGCCATCCGCGATCACCCCACGTCCGACTCCACGGCGGCGGTCCAGTGGCTCGCGGCCAGCCGCACCGATGGCCGCCTCTGGCGGAGCGGCTTCTTCGAGACATGCGTGCGGGCGAAAGCGCTGGAGGCCGCTGATCACAACGAGGGTTGGTCCGTCGCCTTCGACGTCGCTCTCGCCAACGGGCGCAACGTCGACATCGTCATGACGACGCCGGACCGCTCGTACTATTTGGAGTGCACGGTCATCACCGAGTCCGACGAGGATCAAGAAGTGCACGGCCGGTGGATGGACGCCCGTAAGGACGACCCTGGCCTGTTGCTCTCCCGTCCTGGTCCCTTCGATGCTCCAAGTTCAAAGGGTCCGAGCCCCTACTACGACGCCAACCGGATCTACCTCAAGGTCTTCGACAAGCTCCAGAAGGGTGGCGACCCGACCAAGACGCAGACGAGCGACGACAGCCCGAACCTCCTCCTGCTCTCATGTTTCCCCGCCTATGGGTCCCCGTTGCCGTTCTCGCCTGCCCTTTCGTGGGCCTTCGATGAGCTGTTCGCCGGGCAGCCCAACATGGGCTCTATCAAGACGATGCCGCCTCAATCGCCAGTGACCGACATCTCGCTCTCGGCGTTCCTACGCGACACGTTCCCCGGACGTGATTACGACCTCATCGCCTGTCCCTCCCGGCTCAGCGGCGTGCTCGTCTTCAACTGCGTTGGTCTCCAAGGCGGGCGGATTAACTACAACGCCGCTGGGCCTCACGACATCAGCCATATCGAGATGGCCGGACTCGAGTCCGTCTTTCTCCCACCCCGTGGCTGGGAGCAACTTCAGCCGCTCCCGGTGCCGAACCAAGACTGACCGCAGACCGACATCGCAGCCACGGCTGGAGCTACCCGAATATGGCGATCGGGGTGATAACTGCTCCCAGGCACCGAAGCGCCAGAGCATTCGGATCGGTGGCCGCGCCGGTCTTGCGGCACTGCGCCAGTTTCGGCGTCGGCGTCCCAAGAAACAGCTCCGGTAAGAGTTACCGCTGACCTCGGGCATGGCCAGCTGGAGAAATACCCCGACGACGAAGATCATTTCGAACAACTTGCCCGAAGCCAGTTGCGCTCGTCCCAGCCCAGGGATCTTCCCACGGAGCTATGACGCTTCGAGCGCGAGTGGTTTGCAGCAGCTCTGCTGTCGCATGGTTCTTCCTTGCGACACGGTGGCTTTGAGCAAGACGTCTCGCTTCTGCCTCTTCTGCGGCTCGAAGAGCATCTCGCAGTGCACTCTTCTCCCGAACGATTTTCATAATCCAGCGAATGAATCCGGCGGCACCTGTGATGATGCAGACAAGGCCAGCGGCGATGCCGACTACGACCCCAATGAGAATCAGCACGACGCAATTCTACTTACAAGTGCTAGAATGAGGCCAATATCTGAGGTATTCGCTCGGATGTCATGAGAGAATACTTCTAATCTTTTGTGCTCCTACAAGTGGCACCGTGGTCTCGCATCTTGTAGTCGAATCCGACACGCCTCGTTGAATTGCATCATCCATCGGCGGCCAGCTCTTCGCATCGTTGGCGTGCACGCCACTCAGCACCTGCTACCGGGAGTAAAGAGATGGTCGTAATGTCGTGAACCGTGATTTCGTCTCTCTCGCACGTGCGCTCAGCCGAGAGCCATTGGTCGCGATTCACAGCGTCCGATCTGTGCCAGGGGGTTGAGCTGGTGGGGCTGTGCCAGAGGGTTGAGCTGCCGGCGCTCCTGATCCAGAACATGAAGCACTGGGCTTGATCCCCACCCGATGACCTGGGTTCATTCTGCGGCACCGTCTTGCCTGTGTCGCGATCCCCGCGCCCCACGCCACCCAGGCTCCGATGGCGGCCACTTCTGCCAGCGGATCCGGCTTCGCGGTAGCCCGAGGACCAGGGTCGAAGAGCGGATGGGGGATGGGGTGGCCGATCACCAAAGTCAGTAGCGCCGGCACGGCGATGAGCGCCAGCCAGTTCATGTGCTGGCGTCCCGATCGAAATGCAAACATGGCGACTCCGCTCCTGTTTTCGGCACTTTGCCGTCTTTGCCCGGAGAACGGTCGCCGAGTGGGGCCGTCTCTCACATGAGAGGTCAGCGAGGCGGCGGTGGTACCCCTGATCTACCCTCGACGAGCTGCACGCCCTTATCGGCCGACCACCTGGCTGATCTGTGGTTATGCGCCAAACGACTAGTTCCCGGGGGTTGACCCGAGCCATGGGTTTATAGAATCTTTTCCAAGGTCGGTGACAAAGGGCCCTGCCTGGGTGTCGCGGTATGAAAAATCGAGCTTGACCAGGGATAATTGATGCCGCGATAGGCAAGATCACTTGCGTTACACTCGTTACGAGGACTTAAGCGGGCCTTTTGTCCGTGGCGGTCTTCTAGCCCCCCACCTTCGTCGTGGGGGGCGACTTTTTGTCCGGGGCGTCTATGGTCGCCCGATCGCACATCTGGCCTACATCGACGATTCAGGGGACGAGGCCAGCATGGCCCTTGGCTGCATCCTGGTTCCCGTCGATCAGTGGTTGACCGTGCACGACACTCTCGTGGCCTTTCGGTCTGAGCTCTCCAAGCGACATGAATTCCGGATGAGGTCCGAGCTGAAGGCGAACCATCTCGTTCCTCGAAACGGGAAAGGAGCGTGGCGCCGGACCAAAGTAACCACGCGTTCACGTCACGGTATTTTTCGTGCAGCGCTGCAGCAGCTTGACGCCCTGGCGCCCACCGTCCGCACGCTCGGAGTCGTCGTGCCTGATCGCCAGCACGACAAGCTGAAGGAATCGGCGGTGGAGGATTGCTGGAACACGCTCCTCGAGCGCCTCGAGCGGTTCTGCAAATACGAGACGTCGCAATGCATTCTCATGCCGGACGACGGCAACCCCCTGACCGTCCGCCGGATTGCGAGGAAAAGGCGGCGGTTCGCCTATGCCCCGTCGGCGTATGGCGGAGGGGCGTCACAGAGGGTCCCGTTTGGTGGCCTGGTGGACGATCCTCTTCCCAGGGATTCTCAGCACAGCTACCTCATGCAGTGGGCCGATCTCGTCGCCCACGCGGCGTTCCGCCGGGTGGTGCCGAGACCCGGAGTCCCCGAGCATCTCTGGGAGGACCTCGGTGAGTCCCTGTTGGGCGACGCCAACCGCATCGAACGGCAGAGAAAAGGCTGCAATGAACCTGAGGCCCTCATCGTGTGGCCCGACAGGCGTATTACGTAGGGCGCGGTGTCTCCTTTCCATCGTCTATGGCTTCCGTTCCCTTTAGGGGGAGACGGATCCTCGGCTGGATTTACGCGCTGAATCGCGAGGGCCGAGCCAAGTTGGGAGTGGGTGCAGCCCTGCGGTCTACGCAGATTCCGAATGGTCACTGATTGCACAACTACTCGTCTAGGAGCCCTGAAACACGGTGCCTTTCCGTGACATATATGGGGGCAGGGTAAGGAGAGACCGGGTGGAATCACACGAAGAGCGATTTCGTCGTCTCTATGACACGGCGCGCGCTCGGGTCGTTGCCTACGCCATGCGGAGGACCACCAATAGAGAGGACACGGCGGATGTGGTTGCCGAGACCTTTGCGATCGCATGGCGTCGTATCGATGACATTCCCCCCGGAGAGCGCGAGGTGCCGTGGCTCTACACAGTGGCTCGCTGGGTTATCGCCAATCGGGTGAGACGTGACTCAACCCAGTCCGCCGTTGTCCAGCGACTTGCACAACAGCTGGCGATGTCAAGGACAGTGGAGTCCGAACCGGATTCTGGGCGACTCTCGGCCCTGGCCGCGCTACAGCAGCTGTCGGTAGACGACCGCGAGATCCTGATGCTCGCGGCTTGGGATGGCCTCACCTCACAACAGATCGGGTGGGTCATCTCCTGTAGTCCAACCGCAGCTCGGATCCGACTTCACCGAGCTCGTGCACGTCTCAACGACGCTTGGACCAACGACTCGATGGCCACGCCGAAAGCCTCACAAAAATTGCAGGAGGCACCAGAGCTATGAAGAACTCGCTGACAGTCCTTCGAGCGGCTGATCCCGTCCGCCCAGTGGACATCGAAGGCCTCAGCGCCGCTCCAGCCTTTGACGAACTTGCCGAGGCGATCGTGTCAGGCCACCTCGTTGCCAATCAGGAGCACGGTGGAGAAGACTCCACCTCACCGCTGACGGGTACGGCGGATTTTCGCTCCGACCGATCGAAGCGGCCACGGCTCGTAATCCTGATGACGATCGCAGGTGCCCTCGTGCTTCTTGCCGTCGGTCTGGTGCTCGGGCTCACGACCCGCGCACCGAGCCCCAAGGACTCTCTGCCCAACGGCGCTCGCATCACTGCGTGGCACGCCGCCCGACAGCTGCCAGTGACGCTGCAACCTTCGACGAGTCAAGGTTCTGCCAAGTGGCAATTGGTGGGTCTCGTGGTCGATCAAGGATGGCATGTCAACACCTCGGGACCGCCTCCAGCCCAATTGACTTGTCCGACGGTGACTACTTGCTACGCGCTAGCGATTCGCTACGCCTCTCCGAAAGGGGGAACACCACCTCAGAACGTCTCGCTCTATGTCTCCGCTGATCTGGGTACGACCTGGTCAGTCCTCCCCATGCCGACGGGGTTCGTACCAACGTCGCATCTTTCTTGCCCGACTGACGAGACTTGTGGCCTTGGCGGCAGGCAAAGGGGGCGGCCCGCGTTCGCGGTCACGGTCGACGGCGGACACCAATGGGGAGTGGAGCCGATGTCGGGAACGGATTCCCTCACAGCCGTGGTCTGCCGCTCGACTGCCGTATGCGTCGGGGTACTGGGTTCCCCGGAGTCGCCGGACACGCACTCTTCGATCGTGCGCACAGAAGACGGCGGCGCGTCTTGGACACCGACATCTGTTCCACTTGCCGGCACAGTCGTGGCGCTTTCGTGCCCTGCCGACCAGACGTGTGTCGCTGTGGGCTACTCGGGAATCTTCCGAGGGACTTCCGCAGCAGGGTTCGTTCTCAGGTCGGGCAACGGGGGTCGAAGCTGGGAAACGGGATCGTTACCGCAGAATTTTGGGTTTGCTCCGGAGCCCTCGGCTGTCTCGTGTGCGGACGCACGAGACTGCATGGCGATTGGGGTAACCAGCATTCCCAACCCAGAGCTTTGTCAGGGAACACCACCACACGTCATTCCGCCACCGGGCCACGACTCTTGCGACACAAGTCCGAACCGTTTGATCAGCGCGGTTGTGACCAGTTCAGACGGGGGGGCGACGTGGCAGTCGCGGCCTTTGCCGACCGACGTTCCGCTGCCCCAACTGTTCAGCCTCTCGTGTGCCAGCGCGACAGTTTGCTGGACCGCGGGGCAAGAGGCAGTTCCACAGGTCATCGGCAATGTCCACGATGACGGATCACCAGTCATGGTGGGGACCACGAACGGCGGGGTGACCTGGACCAAGGCCACCTTTTCCATCCCGGCCGATGCGCCGAACTATTTGGGACAATCCTTTCTCGGCGTCGGAGACATCAGTTGTCCGGCGACGTCAGCGTGCCTGGCCCTTGGTGGTGGTGCTCAGAGCGCACCCTCGACACCTGTCTACCGCTACGAGCAGAGAGCTCTCCCGTAAGTACGTTTACCTCGACGCCCGAACGCCGCGACTAGCACGATCTGGCACCTCACAACATCGACTGGGCATTGGATGCCTGGACTGCGGCGGGACTTCCGACCTGAGATGACGCGAGAGGCGTGAGGGTGCCCCCGAACGCATCGGTTTCGCCACGCAGAGCGCCTACCAACATTTACCGTCTGCTTGCTGTCGTGAGCACCTGACCGACTGCAGTGGATCCGCCTGAAGCTGAGCCAGTCAACCTGAGCCTTTAGGGCGAGCTGACCCTCTGAACTGGGGGTTCGTCGCCTGAACCATGTTTCGGACATCGGTCACGAGACATGGGTTTACTGAATGCTTTCCAACCTCCGGACCGAGGCGATGGCGACGGAGGATGACCACGGTTCAGTGCCCGGTTCGTACTGCTGGGATGCATGCTTCATCCCAAACGGCACCGACGATCGCGAAAGTTGCATGCGCCCGGTTCGGCATTTGGCCAGGACTTTCCCACGTTCGAAAGTGGAGGAAGCTTGTGTGAAGGTTTGGCCTGCCTCAGGGGATGACCGTTCCTGAGGGGGCGAGCACCTCTCCGATGAGCTGTGCTGAGACCTGGCGTGCGACGGGAGCGAGTGACCACGAGAAGCTCGCCGACCAGTCGACTTCTCCGTAGTAGCCGTTTGGTGCGACGCTCGAATAGAGCGGACCGGCGGCCATGACCGCGGGTGCCAACGACGAGGTGTCAGCCAACCACAGCTCGTCGTCGGCCACGTAGAGGACCGAGCTTCCCGCGGCGGCCGGCAATGCCAAGACGGTGCCCGGCGGTGCGCCAGCCAGACGGCCCTGCGTCCCGGTAGGGGTGAGCCCCCATTCGGTGTTGGTGGCGTTCCACTGCGCCAGGTAGCCCGAGCTCCAGAACGCGTTGCCTTCAGAGCCAAAGGGCGCCGACGTCGATGCTTCGGAGAAGAGGAGGGCTCCTGACGCCGTCCAACTCGGTGCCAGCGACTCGGTGTCGGGGGGCACCTTGACCGGGACGCACTGAGCCGAAGGGAAGATACAGCGCTCGACGTCGCGTCCGGTGCTCCAGATGCTCCGGCCGATTCCGGCCACCACGGCGACGGCATCACCCCCGGGTTCTGGGACGACCCAGATGGGTCCGGCGAGCGAAGGGAGGAGAGGCACCGGCGTCGTGCTTTGCGACGCGAGGCTGTAGAGGGTGAGCCCGTCGGCGGCTTCCGCGAAACCCGGGGCCTCCCAGAAGAGCAGACCTCCGCCCTGGGGCCACCAAGCAGCCAGACGGATGTCGCTCCCGGGGAGGCGGTACACGATGTCGGCACTGCCGCCAGCCGGGGAAATGACGCCAAGCTGCCCGGCGGCCGGGGTGGCAGGGCCGGTCGTGGTCGCCGGCGAGGCAAATTCGGCGTCGTCGAAGGCGATCTGGCGTCCGTCAGGTGACCAGGCCAGATCCTCGACGCCGTTGCCCGTGCCGATCGGAAGCGGGACGGGGCTCGAACCGGGTCGTTCGAGGTAGAGGTTCTCCGGCACCGGCACGGTGCCATTGGTCGAGGTCGCGACGGCGAAGGACATCTCTGCGGTCACCGGCGACCAGGCGAACATGGCCACTCCCTCCGGTGTGACCTCGTGGGCAACCGTGGAGCCAGCCGCCACCAGCCAAAGCGTTGGTGCGGGGATGTCGACGCCCGAATAGGTAGCGGTATGGAGAAAGCCCAGCCACTGACCGTCCATCGACCACGACGGGCTGCTGTCGTAACCGCCGGCCGGCGGTCCGGTGATCGTCGAGAGCCTCCCCGCGTCATCGAGCACGGCGAGTTGGCCCCGAGAGACGAAGGCGAGGTCGCCATGGCCGGCCCAGGCGCTGCCGTTGGTAGCGAGGGGCCCGGGCGCGGGTGGGCTTGGCGGACCCGCGGGCACCGTCGTCGGTGTGGGCGCGGTGTAGGCCGGAACGCTGTAGGCGGGCGGTGCCGGGCTCGGCGGGGCGAGGCGTGACGTCGCCCTAGCAGCACGTCCGGGCGTCTCGACAACTCCTAGGGCCGCGGACCCGGCCGTCAAAGCCCCAACCAAGACAAGCATCAACCACGGCATCGCCGTTCGCCGCATATGTCTTTCTTACTCCCCGTCGACGATGTGCGGTACTCCGCCAGATCGATGCGACCGCGATCCACTTCTTAGGCCGTACGCCCGATGTCGGCTACCCCTTCCGATCGCGAATCCTCAATGGACCACGACGTAAACCACGAAGGCCCCAGTGCAAGGCAACTGACCTGAGCCGGGGTGGACGCAGTCGCTCTCGGACACAGTGATCTCCGCGGTTCCCGGCTTCCAGGCCCGAAACTCGGCGACGAGAGGTTGAGGGCTCGAGGTCAAAGGACCCAGGACAGCCGGGTCGCTCGAAACAGCCGGATTGGTGAAGGAAGTCCCTTGGGCCCCGGGCAGCGGATTCATCGTGACGACTTCGCCGACGCTCACATCTAACGTCTGGCCACTCGTCGAAATGTTGACGGGGACGAGGGCGGCGGGACAGTCGTCGTAGTCGTCGAGGTCGTTCCTGAGGGGGTCGCAGGCCGGGCGCTAAAACCCGTCAACAGCCCCGTCGGATCGTGGCCGATCACGGCGGGCAAGTTCGCGGTCACGACCGCCGCGTGCAGGCTGATGGGAATCGACTCGGGTTGCCCACACTGACCGAACGGTTGGGTGACAACAACCGCCACGTTGGGACCGGCTTGGTCGACGAGGACGGGATCGGGAACCTTGTCGCATGGAAAGGCCGTCGCGGCGATCGTGCCCGAATAGCCGTCGGGGTTGCGCGAGACGAGCGTCCAGGACACCGAGACGGATTCTCCGGCCACGCCGGGGTGGGGCGCGACCCGAGCACCAGAGGTACACCCACCCGGGCCACCCTCCCAGTAGATGAGCGCGTCGGTACCACTGCGAGCGTCGATCATGAACACCTCGTAGCCGTGATCGCCGGGGCGGGGAACGAGGTGCACCGGGTGGCTCTCGGCCGGGCAGCTGAGCGCAGGGGGATTTTCGTGGACCACCACCAGCCAGGCCAGCCGATCGTGGAACGAGGCCACGGTCGGGTTCTGGGCGGCCACGTTCCCTGGGTAGGGAAAACTCGTGATGGCGGGAAAGAACTTCTTGGCGAGGCTGACCCGGCCGTAGCCGACAGCGACGCCCTGTGCCGCCGCCGAACTCAGCCCGCCCGTTGACGCCATGGCACCACAAAGGGCCTGGTGCGCACCGAGAAACGGGGCATCGCCTGGTCGCGGAGGTTTGACCACCAGGTCGTTTCCGTCGAGAGTGAAACCGCGGCGTGCTGCGCCTCCTCGCAAGGCGCTCACCGCTGGACCCGAAAGCCTGGTGCTGGTGTGAGCGGTCTGCCGAACACCATGCGGCAGCGACGGCAGTGAGCAGCTGAAATCGGCGGGGTCGAAACTGGAGTTCGGCTCGACCGCCGCTGATGTCCCGGCAACCCCTACCGGGATCGACACAGTTGCGACGATGGCGACAATCGTCAGAGCGTGGATCCGAATCGCCCTCCACACGGAAGCAATGCTGCGGAGCCGCACTTCATGTAGACGCTCAGGCGGGCAGAGTGGTTCGAACGTCCCCGAGCGCCGGGAGCGAGAGCACCCAGGCTGTGGGCCTAACCCTTGTCGTGAGCGGGAAGGAAGGTCGCACCGCCGGGCGCACCGCCGTAGAGGCTTACGGGCCCACCTGCTGAAGGAATCAGCTTGATCCCGGGGTTAACCGTCGTCACCTTTGGAGCCGAACTCGGTCCCTGCGACCCCGAATGGAGTCGACCGACATCGGGTACGAGATGCGGGATGACGTCCCGCTGACCCGCAGTCTCCGGTCCCCGTGTTGGGCCGCGCAGCACTAGCACCGCCGCACAAGTGCCTCCGGCCAGCACAACTCCGAGTGCGGTCACCAGGAGCCGCCGTCTCAGCGTGAGTATCGGCTGGCGAAGCACCCCCTCATTCTCCCACCAGCCGAGTGGTCGTCAACCGTCCCCCGGTGGACCTTGGGTGACCGCCGCATTGCAGACTTGGGTGACTGACCAGATCGCCGGGACGAGGCGACGGTTTCGGCCGGCCGGTTACGCCCTCTCTTTCAAGGTGATGTAGCTGACAGACTGAGCCTCGTGGCTTGCTGGGGTGACTTGGAGGCTGATGCCCCCACACTGGCCGCGTTTGGGGCGGAGCGACTCGCTGCTGCGGCGGCGTACCTGGCAACCGTACGGCTCGATGGCATGCCTAGGGTCCATCCTGTCGCTCCGATTATCGGCGGCGGACGACTCTTCGTCTTCATGGAGCCGACCTCGCCAAAGGCCCGAGACCTCCGCGAACGAGAGCTGTACGCTCTTCACAACGGTGTGCCAGACACATTTGGCACAGGTGGGGAATTCTTCGTCAGCGGGCAAGCCAGGCTGATAGACGATCCCGAAGTGCGCGCCATCGCCAGCGAAGCAGCCACATACCAACCAGAAGACCGTTACGTTCTCTTCGAGTTGAGGATCAAAGAAGCTCGCTGCAACGGGTACGGTGATGCGACCCTTCCAAGCCCGGGACGTTGGATGGCATCTGAACCCTGATCCCATGCAGCCCTCCCTTACGGTGCCCGCGTCCTCGGTGCCGGGAGTGGGCTGAATCTGGTTGGGGCTGGATAGCCGCGGATGCAATGATCATTCAGGTGTCCGATCCGGCGATCCACCTCCGGCCATTTCGAGAAGGCGATTTGGACCTGCTCACACAGTTTGCGACCGACCCAGCGGTGGCGGAACCCTTCGAGTGGTTCGGCTTTCGATCTCCGGAAGCATTCCGGCGTCGTTGGGAAGAGGATGGTTTCTTGGATCAGGACCCCCGCTACCTGGTCGTGTCTCTTCAGACTGACGAGGCCGGAGCCGGGTGGGTGATGTGGCGGCACGGTGTCCTCGGGACTCAGGCGGGAGTATGGGAGATAGGGGTACTGCTCCTTCCCGAGCATCGGGGCCAGGGTGTAGGCACCCTCGCACAGCGGCTACTGGTTGAGCACCTGTTCGCTACGACAACAGCCCATCGGATCTGGGCTGGAACGCAATCGGAGAACCTCGCCGAGCAAAGGGCACTGGAGAAGTGCGGCTTTCGATGCGAAGGTCGTCTGCGGGAGTCGGTCTTCCGGGCTGGCGAATGGCATGACAGCCTCATTTTTGGGTTGTTGCGGAGTGACTCGTAGAGACGTCTTCTGAGGTGCGCTCGCTGCCGGTGTCGGTGGGACAACCCGGCACCTCTTGGCTAGAACAGCTAGAGCTCCCCGGGACCAACTCGTGGAAATGTCGATCCGGCGATCCGCGCGGTCTTCGACGCAGGTCGTCACGGGATGGCTTGTTCGAATGCTAGTCGCCCGGCAGCACCCCGTCGGCGCCAAGTCGAGACTGTAACGAATTGGGGTGTGCTGGCCACATCATGGTCATCAGGGCAACAATCACCCTCTAGGAGCACACCTCAGTGGTGAGTGACGACGACAGACGGCAGTTCGAGGACCTCTTCAGGGACCACGTACAGGCGATCTTCCGTTATGCCTTGGCTCGAAGCGACGACCATGACACGGCACGCGATGTCGTTGCTGAAACCTTTCTCGTGGCTTGGCGACGGCTCCCAGATGTACCTGCGGATCCCAGGGCCTGGCTGTTCGGCGTCGCTCGACGGGTTCTCCAGACCCAGGTCCGCGCCGCCTATCGCCGCAGGGCTCTTTACGAGAAGGCAGCGCTTCAGCCCGGGTACGGAGATGGTTCGGATCTCGATCCAAGCAAGCTAACTGCCGAGAAGTTCGCCGTTCGTGCCGCGTTTGCTCAGCTCTCGGCGCGAGATCAAGAGACGCTGTCACTGGTTGCTTGGGATGGGCTCAGCAATGTGGAGGCAGCCAAGGTCTTGGGGCTGAGTCACCAGGGCTTTCGGGTGCGCTTGCATCGAGCGCGCAATCGCTTTGCTGTCGCGCTTCGCGCGGAGGGGCTCGCGTCGCCGTCGGCACCAGATTCACATCGTGCAGTGCAGACAGTTTCACCAATTGAGGAGACCTGAGAATGAATTTCAACGCCGCTACCTTGACCGAGCTGGTTCGGACTGCTCAGCCAGACGTCCTCGAGGGTCCGGATGGCCACCTCGACGATACCGATTGCGAACTCCTATTGCAGCGGCTCTTAAACGCATCTCGCGACGAGGAAGAGACCACAAGTAGGTCCGGCACTCGTTGGCGCTGGCTGGCCGCTGGAGGATCGCTTGTCGGTGCCGCCGCTGCTGTCTTGATCCTTGCGCTGGTAGCGGTCGGTGGGCACAACCCAGGACCCTCATCAATCCACCACGACGAACCCCTCCCGACTCAGGTCCAGACCGTCGCTGAGATCAGCGCTAATACCTCCCACGCCGTGCTGACCGCGTCACAAGTTGGAATTCTTCAAGCCACGTCGACGATCACCGGCACCAGTGGAGCAACAGGTCCGACAACGAAATCGTGGTCGGACCTGTCCAATCGCCAGGCCGTCCTAGAAACTGTGGGCCCAGATGGAAGCCCAGAAACGGTGATGGTCCAGGACTCATCGGGAACGGTCAAGGTGATCTCTTATGAAGATCGAGCGTGGTGGACGGCGTCACCCTTTTCCGGGGCGAATGGCCAGACCCTCAGCCCAACCATCGGGTCAGCTCAAGATCAGGTTCAAGCACTCGAAACGGCGCTGGCCAACGGGACCATGCAAATCGTTGCCCACGACCAACAGGTCGACGGTCAGACCACAATCGAGCTGGCGGGCTCTGAACTTCCCTCAGCGCTTGGATATCACCTAACCATCTGGATCAACGAAGCGACGTACCTCCCGGTGCAAGCACGATCCGTCGACTCCCTTCCAAACGCACTAGCCCCGTCGGGAGGTCTCGAGACGGACACAACCTATCAATGGGTCCCTCCCACCGCCGCCAACCTCGCTCAACTGACTCCGAGCATCCCGACGGGCTTCGCTCAACTCTCCGGCCCCCCACCCCAGAGCCCGCCGACGACACCCGGAGTTGGCTGACTCAAACCCACTCATCGCAACAGATGAGGTACCAGCAACCAGGCGATTCTGGCCCTTCCGTTGGATCGACGGCGCCTGGCGGCTGGCGCTGCCCTGAACCAGACAGCAGACTGCCCGAGTCCAGGTTTCGCGACGCACCAGCTCGGCCATAAATGACCGACTGCTATTGCGAGCAGTCATGGCGTCGGCTTCCGAACACCGGCGGTTGGCCGAGCCGGTGAAACCGAGCAGCACACGGACCTATTGCCTCCCTGAACTGAGGGTTCGCGCCCGAAAATCACCCTTCGGGAGCTGGCGAAGAGACATGGGTTTACTGAATCCTTTCCAATCTCGGCGTCGCACGCTGGCTGCAGTCGTCGTGGAAGCTCTCCCGTGCCTTCGGCGTCTCCAACGTGGCGGTGCTGCACCGGGTGTCGGACCTGCGCTCCGTCGGGGCGTCGGACTCCGAGCAGGTGGCGCTGGCCCAGGGCCTGCTGGCCGACTCCGAGACCCGCGTCGTGTACGCGCAGTCACCAGGCGAGCTGGAGGCGGCGGCCGAGCTCTTGTCGTTGTCCGGTACCGAGACGGACCTGCTGCCGCAGCTCCGGCGAGGCATCGCCCTGTGGAAGGTCGGCCAGCGCTCCTTCCTGGTGCAGCACCGCCTCAGCGCGACGGAGCGGCGCATCGTCGACACCGACGCCGCGATGACCGCGGGCTAGCGGGTGCCGGGCGTCGCCGCGGTCGTGCTGCCGTTCGCCCTCGGCGGCGCGCTGCTGGCCGGGGCCTCCCACGGCAATGGGGCGCGAACGGGCCCACTGCTCGGCCGTCCTCGCACGCGCCGGGGGCGCGCTGGGCCACTCGGCGCGACCTCCGCCCCCTGGTGGTGAAGACGGAACCCCTTCCGGCGGGGCGACTCCTTCTCGGCGTTCTCCCCGGCGTGGCACGGCACTCGGGCGTCGCGGCCGAGACGGCCCAGTCCGTCGTGGTGGTGGGCCCGACCCAGAGCGGCAAGACGACGAGCCTGGCGGTGCCGGCCATCTTGGGGTGGCGAGGACCCGTGGTGGCCGCCAGCGTGAAGAGTGACCTGCTCCGCCACACGAGGGGGACGCGTGCCCGCCTGGGCCAGGTGTGGTGCATCGATCCAACCCGGACCAGCGGCGCACCGGCCGACGGCTGGTCGCCGCTGACGGACTGCGCCGAGTGGCGGGAGGCCAGCCGAGTGGCCGCCGACCTGTGTGACGCCGCTAAGGCCGAAGGGACGACCGCCGACGGGGAGTTCTGGTACGCCACGGCCGCCAAACTCCTGGCTCCCCTGTTCCTGGCGGCCGCGCTGGACCGGCGCAGCATGGCCGACGTGGTGCGCTGGGTCGACACGCAGGAGGTGGCTGAGGTGGCGGACATCCTCGAAGCCACAGCGCCGCTCGAAGCGCTCGACGCCGCGCGGGCCACGTGGTGCCGCGACGAACGGACGCGCGGCTCCGTGTACACGACGGCCGAGACGGTGCTGGCCCCGTTCGCCCATGCCCCGCCTGGACCACCGTCTGCCGCGATGTTCGAGCCGCGCCACCTGCTCGGTGGCTCCCACACGCTGTTTCTCTGCGCGCCGGCGCATGATCAGCGTCGGTTGCGCGGGTACTTCACGGCGCTGACCCAGCAGGTGCTTGCCCATGCCTTCGCGTCCGCCACGAGAGCTGGACGCCCGCTCGACCCGCCGCTGCTGGTGGTGCTCGACGAGGCGGCACACATCGCACCGCTCCCCGAGCTCGACGGCCTGGCCGCCACCTGCGCGTCGCATGGGATCCAGATCGTGACGATCTGGCAGGACCTGGCTCAGGTGCGTGGGCGCTACGGCGCCCGGGCGGCGACGGTGCTCAACAACCACAGGGCCAAGCTGTTCCTGCCCGGCATCGCCGACCCGGACACGCTCGAGTACGCCAGTCGGCTCATCGGCGACGAGGAGGCATCGCACCCCTCGGTCACGCGCGACCCGGCGGGACGGCGCTCCACGACGTCCACGACCGGACCGCGCCGACTCCTGCCTCCTGAGGACCTGCGCTGCCTGCCGCGGGGCCGGGCCGTCCTCGTCTACGGCACGCTGCCGCCGGCCAAACTCCAGCTGCGGCCGTGGTGGATGCCGTCGAGGCGCCTGGGGTTCAGGCGGGTGGGTTCCCCTTGACGGCTGATCCGTCCACGATGCCGGCGCAGCCCCGAGCGGCTTCCGCACGCTGGCGGGAGAGCGCGCGCTCCTGAGCGTTGGACGCCAGCCCGGCAGCGCGGTCGAACTCCAGCGCGGCCTCGTCGTGGCGGCCGAGTCGGTCGAGGAGGTCACCCCGCACGCTGTAGAGGAGGTGGTAGCGCTCCAGCGTCTTCGTCTCGACGAGCTGGTCGACCAGCGCCAGCGCGGCGTCCGGACCAGAGACCCTGGAGATGGCCACCGCCCGGTTGAGCTCCACGATCGGTGACGGCGTGGTGTGGGCCAACTCGCCGTAGAGGCTGACGAGCTCGTTCCAATCCGTGTCCTCGGGGCGGAGGGCACGGGCGTGGCAGGCGGCGATCGCCGCTTGCAGCGCGTAGGGGCCGCGGGGAGTGGCGAGCGCGTCCGCCCGTTCCAGCGCGGCCACGCCCCGGTTGATGTGGAGGCGGTCCCACGCCCGGCGGTCCTGGTCCAACAGCAGGACCGGCGCACCCGACGGACCGGTCCGGGCACGCAGGCGCGACGACTGGAACTCCATGAGCGCGATCAGCCCCTGGACCTCAGACTCGTCCGGCGCGAGAGCAGCCAGGACCCGGCCGAGCCGGAGCGCCTCGGCGCAGAGCTCGGGCCGGAGCCAGTCTTCACCCGTCGTCGCGGAGTAGCCCTCGTTGAAGATGAGGTAGATCACCTCCAGCACGGCACCGAGCCGAGCCGCACGGTCCTCGCCGGAGGGCACCTCGAAGGGGACGCCCGCCTCTGCGATCGTCTTCTTGGCGCGCACGATCCGCTGCGCGACCGTCGGCTCGGGCACGACGTAGGCCCGGGCGATCTCGGGCACCGTGAGGCCACCCACGAGGCGCAGCGTCAGTGCCACCCTGGCGGGCACCGGCAGGACCGGGTGGCAAGCAACGAAGATCAGGCGCAGGCGGTCGTCGGGGATGTCCTCGGACGATGACGAGTCGAGCTCGACGACGGCGTCGTCCTGCCCGGGTACCGCCGCCACCAGCTCACGGCTCAGCTGGGCGTACTTCCCCGTCAGGGTGCGGTTGCGCCGGAACAGATCCACGGCCCTCCGCTTGCCCACGGTGGTGAGCCAGGCACCGGGATTGCGAGGCGTACCCTCGCGGGGCCACTGCCGCAGCGCATCGACGAGCGCGTCCTGGGCCAGCTCCTCGGCCAGGCCGATGTCGCCGACGAACGCCGCCAGCGAGGCGACGACGCGCGGGAACTCCATCCGGAAGACCGTCTCGATCGCGGCGGTTGCATCGGCGGCCGGCACGCCACCGATTCAACCACCGCCCTGACCCGAGGGGCCGCTCCGCTCAGCTGACGGGGCGGACCCGGACCTCGCCCTCGCCCAGCACGCTGACGAAGCGCTTGGACCACTCGATGGCCTCGTCCATGTCGCGGCACTCCATGATGGCCCACCCGCCCACGATCTCCTTCGCTTCGGCGAAAGGGCCGTCGACCACCGTGAACTGGCCATCCTTGAGCGTGATCTTGGTGCCCTCGGAGGTGGGCGCGATGCCGCCCGTGGCGACGATGACCCCGGCGTTGATCGCCTCCTCGACGAACGTGCCCATCCTCTCGTAGAGCTCCGGTGATGGCGGCTCGGTCGGAAGGTCCGACTCGTTGGCGAGGGTGTAACCCAGGAATCGCATGTCGTGCTCCGTTTCTTCTCCTCGTGAGGCGGCTCTCGCCTCACTCTGGCAGAGCGTCGAACGGGCCGGAGCGAAATCGACATGCCGCCCGAGATTCTTCGGATATCCCGGCGAGCCCAGGTGGCGGCCTTGACCGGTCGAACCGGGGCTTCGTAGTCTCGACTTCGACATCGAAAAAGGGCCGACAGGGAAGGGGCACAGCATGACCAACCAGCGCGGTGCGGGCGAGGTGCGCATGCTCATCGGGGGCGAGCTCGTCGAAGCAGCCTCGGGCAAGCGGTTCGAGAACGTCAATCCGGCGACCGAGGAGGTGCTCGGTGAAGTGGCCGACGCCTCGGCCGAGGACATGCAGCGGGCGATCACCGCGGCGCGACAGGCCTTCGACGAGTCCGACTGGTCGACCAATCGTGCCCTGCGCAAGCGCTGCCTCGAGCAGCTGCAGGAGGCGCTCGAGTCCGAGCGGGAGGAGTACCGAGAGGAGCTGATCGCGGAGGTCGGGACACCGCGCATGATGACCTTCGCGGCGCAGCTCGACTGGCCCCTCGAGGAGGCACTGCGGTGGCCGGCGAAGATGATCGACGAGTTCGCCTGGGAGCGCGATCTCCCCGACGGGAACATGATGGGCATGCTCAGCCGCCGCGCCGTCTGGAAGGAGCCGATCGGAGTCATCGGGGCGATCGTCCCGTGGAACTACCCACTCGAAGTGACGCTGAACAAACTGGGGCCGATTCTCGCCACCGGCAACACGATGATCCTCAAGCCGGCTCCCGACACGCCCTGGAACGCCACGCGTCTCGGGCGACTGGTGGCAGAGAAGACGGACATCCCACCGGGCGTCCTCAACGTCGTCACGTCGTCCGACCACCTGGTCGGCGAGGAGCTCACCGTCTCACCCCTGGTGGACATGATTTCGTTCACGGGGTCCACCGCGACGGGCACGAGGATCATGGAGAAGGGGGCTCCGACGCTCAAGAAGGTCTTTCTTGAGCTCGGAGGCAAGTCGGCCATGATCGTGTGCGACGACGCGGACTTTGCCTCCGTGGTCCCGGGCGGTTCGATGGTCTGCATCCATGGCGGCCAGGGCTGCGCCATGCAGACGCGGATGCTCCTGCCACGCGCGCGCTACGACGAGGGCGTCGAGCTCATCAGCGCGGCCATGGCCGCGTTTCCTTACGGCGACCCGAGCAGCGACTCCGTGATGATGGGTCCGCTGGTCAGTGCGCGCCAGCGTGACCGGGTCCTCGGGTACATCGAGCGCGGCAAAGAGGAGGGAGCAACGCTCGTGACGGGCGGCGGCAAGCCGGCCGACCAACCCAAGGGATGGTTCGTGGAGCCGACGCTCTTCATCGACGCCGACAACTCCATGACGATCGCCCAGGAGGAGATCTTCGGGCCCGTGCTCGCAGTGATCCCCTACGAGGACGACGACGACGCCGTCCGGATCGCCAACGAGAGCAGCTACGGGCTCTCGGGTGGCATCTTCTCGGGCTCTGAGGATCGGGCCAATGCGATTGCCCGCCGCATCCGGACCGGATCCATGAGCGTCAACGGAGGCCTTTGGTACGGCGCGGACTCCCCCTACGGCGGCTACAAGGCCAGCGGGGTGGGGCGCCAGTGCGGCATCGAGGGCCTCGAGCAGTACCTCGAGACGAAGGCGATCGCCTGGCCCCAGACCTGATCGGGGGCCGGCGCGCACCGGCCTGCGTCAGGCTGCAGACCACTCCGCAAGGAGTTCGTCCGTCGTGGTCAGGCGGGCGACGAATGCGAGGCTGTGCTTGAGCATGGAGGCATGGTGCTCGAGCGGAGTGCCGATGCAGGCGTCCGTAGGGATGGTGACGGCGAAGTCATCGTCGGCGGCACCCACGGCGACGAGCGGGATCGCCAAGTTCGTAGAGACGCCGGCCACGACGATCTCCTGGATCCCGATGTTGCGGAGCACGGCGAGGACCTCGGTGCGGTGCACCGGGGAGATGCCCTGGTGCCGAGGCAGGACGAGGTCGCGTGGACCAACGCCGATCTCGGGGACGACCTGCACGGCTGGGTGCGAGGGGCCCCACTCTGCCGTCGCCGAGGTCGCCCGCATCAGGGCCGAGCGGCGGCTGGCCGACCGTCCCCCGGCGAGGGGTTGATAGGTCAAGTGGGCGACCAGGACCCCGGCCCGACGGGCCCCCTCCGCGAGTCGTCCCATGGTGGACAGTGTCGGCCGGGCTGACGCGGCCAGAGCGGGGAGGACCGAGAGGTCTCCAACCACCCCGCGCTGGCACTCGTTGAAGACCAGCGCGGTCGTGTCGGGGTCGCTCACGCGATCATCCTCGACGACGGATGACGGAAGTTCCCGTCACGCCACGACTCCCGCCACCTTCAGCTCCATCATCTCGTCGGCACTGCAGTCGATGCCGGCGAGGATCTCCTCGCAGTGCTCGTTGAACTCCGGAGCGCGTCGTGGCGGCGCCGGCTGACCCGCGAATTGTACCGGCGTGGTCACGAGCTGGAAGAGCACGCCTTCACTAGTCGCCGTCTCGCCCAGGTAGCCGTTCGCCGCAACTTGGGGATCGGCGACCACTTCCAAGGTGTCCTGAGCGACCGACCACTGTCCGTCGAACGACTCCAGCCGTGCTCTCCACTCGCTCATCGGAGCAGACTCGAAGACCTCGGTCAGGATTGCACGCGCCGCTCCGGCGTTGGTGGCGAGTTGATCGTGCGAGGAGAACCTCTCGTCGTCGATGAGATCCTCACGGCCCAGAGCCCTGCAGGCGCCAGGCCAGTAGCGGAATCCCTGGAGGCACGAGAAGGCCAGGAATTTGCCGTCCCGGGTCCGGTAGGTGCCGACGAGCGGGTTCGCCGGCCCGCCACCCCCCTTGCTCGGGCCGGGGCGCCAGGGCATGTTCAGCTGGAGGGACAGAGCGATCGCCGGGCTCATGGCCCACATGCCGACACCAAGGAGCGAGACATCCAACGGCAAGGCCTCACCGGTCCGCTCGCGGTGGAACAGCGCTCCCAGAATCCCCCCGGCGATCGTCATGCCCCCGATGGAGTCGCCGTAGCCCGGGCCGGGCTGGCCGGCGAGGAACTCGACGTCCGTCGGCGTGGTCCCCATGGCGCTCCCGGCTCGGCACCAGTAGCTCAAGAAGTCGTAGCCGCCGCGGTCGGCGTCGGGCCCGCGCTCGCCGGCACCGGTGCCGGCCACGTAGATGATGTTCGGGTTGTGGGCCCGGATGTCCTCGAGCTCGACGCGGAGCCTCCTCCTGACGGCCGGCAGCTTGTTCGTCAGGAAGACGTCACTCGTGGCGGCGAGTCGGTAGATCAGATCGAGTCCCTGCTCCGTGCTGACGTCGATGCCGATGCTCTTCTTCCCTCGATTGGAGTGCTCCAGAAGCACGTGCACCGCGCCCATCGACGGCATGACACCGCTCGAGGCGAGGCCCCGCATGGCGTCACCCCGTTCGGGATGCTCGACCTTGATGACTTCGGCGCCCCAGTCCGCCAGGATCGCCGATGCGGCAGGGACGAACGTGTGCTCGGCCACCTCCAGGATGCGGACCCCTTCCATGATGTCTGGCAACGTGCATTCCTTCCCATTGGACATGCCGAGCGTGTGACCTGAACCGGCTCGTTGATTCAAGCAGACCGGTGGGAGGGTGGGCGGTGCGTGAGGCGCTGGATCGGCGGGGGCCGACCGGGTGGCCACGTGCGCCTGACGCCCCGTCGAGGGGCGTCGACTGGCGTGGATGCGAACGAGAGTCGATACTCTCAACAGAGTGTACTGAATAGGGAAGGGAAGGGGGCCACCATGACGGCTTCCACGATGTCGAACGACGAGGGTCAGTGCCCGTACCCACTCCGCGAGTTCAACAGCGGGACCACGGGCCCCGTGCTGTCCCACGCGGAGGAGATCGACGCGCTGCGCGAGGAGCACCCCTTCGTGCGCAGCACGTTCGGGGACGGCTTCTGGGTGATGACCGGGGCCGATGTGATCCGGGAAGCGCTGCAGCATCCCGAGACGTTCTCCAGCTCGGTGGTGACGGTCCACGACCCCGACCCTCCGTACAAGTGGATCCCCGAGATGCTGGATCCGCCGGAGCACACCGCGTGGCGCCAGCTGCTGGCGCCGCACTTCGCGCCGAAAGCGATGGAGAAGCTCGAGGACCGGGTGCGGGAGCGATGTGTCGAGGTCATCGGGACCTTTGCCCACACCGGGCATTGCGACTTCCTGCGCGACTTTGCGTGGCGGTATCCCACGACGATCTTCATGGAGCTGATGGGTCTCCCCCACGACGGCTTGGAGCAGTTCCTCGACTGGGAGCACCGGATCCTGCATCCGTCCGCCGAGGAGATCCGGAGCAGTCGACGGCCATCGAGGCCATGTTGGCCGTCATGGGGTACTTCACCGAGCTGCTCGAGGAGAAACGAGCACACCCCTCCGACGATCTGCTCTCCAGTGCGCTCGACTGGAAGATCGAGGGCAAGGTCATTCCGCTCGAAGACCTCCTGTCGTGGTGCCTCCTGATGTTCATGGCTGGTCTCGACACGGTGTCGATCCAGCTCAGCTACGCGTTCTGGTACCTCGCCGGCAAGCCCGAGGACCGCGCCCGGATCGCACGCGACCCGTCGGTGATCCCCGCCGCGGTCGAGGAGTTCCTCCGCTACTTCGCCTTTGTCGCGCCGGCGCGCAAGGTGATGCAGGACGCAGAGTTCCACGGCTGCCCGCTCAAGACGGACGACATGGTCTTCGTGCCCTTGAGCGGTGCGACCCGTGATCCCGCCCGGTTCGAGGACGCCGCGACCCTCCAGATCGACCGTTCACCGAACAACCACATCGCGTTCGGCGCCGGTCCGCATCGCTGTCTCGGCTCGAATCTCGCCCGGCGCGAGCTCCGTATCGCGCTGGAGGAGTGGCACCGAGCGATCCCCGACTACCGGCTGACCGAGGGCGTCGAGGTGACCGAGCACGGGGGAGGCCTCTACGGCATAGACCGGCTCGAGCTCAGCTGGGACATGTGATCGGTCAGGACTCCGTCTCCTGGGGATCGGGCACGAACACGGGCACGAACACCTCTCCGTGTTGCTCGAACGCCACGCACACGGGCATGCCGATGCGGACGGCCTCGGGTGGGCACTCCACGACGTTGGTCGTGAAACGCAGTCCCACCTGTTCGACCAGCTCGATGATCGAGATGTTGTAGGGCACGGGCACGGCCGGGTTGTAGGGGT
This sequence comes from uncultured Acidimicrobiaceae bacterium, assembly GCA_963717455.1. Taxonomy (GTDB): domain Bacteria; phylum Actinomycetota; class Acidimicrobiia; order Acidimicrobiales; family RAAP-2; genus Bog-473. The sequence continues at coordinate 5,488,388 of OY970336.1, read as the reverse complement.
GCGCGTTGGTGGTGTGCGTGAAGACGGTTCCCTTCCCGCTCGTCGCCTCGTAGGCGGTTGAGCCGCCGCAGTCCGCGCACTGCGAGGAGAGGGGGAAGACCCATCGCCGGCAGGACTGGCACCGGGTGATGCGAAGCTCGCCCGATGCGCCGCCCGTCCAGAAGGGTCGGTTGAGCTCGTCGAGGGGCGGCGTGATGCGGGGGGCGACCTCTGCCATGGCCCAACTGTATGGTTCTGCCGCGTGAACGACATCATCGAACGCGGCGCGATCATCTCGGGCATCGGGATCTCGCGTATCGGCCGCAAGACCGGTATCGCAGGGCTCGACCTCACGGCAGAATCGTCCCGCGCCGCGATCGCCGACGCCGGGCTGGTGCCAGCGGATATCGACGGCATCTCGACCATGGGCGAGACTCCCGTCGCGGAAACGGCGGCCCACCTGGGCATCGAGCACTCCTGGACCGGCTCGCCCACAGGCACCTGGGGACTCCTCAGTCCGGTCGTCAACGCGTTTCACGCGGTGGCACGCGGCCAGGCGCACCATGTGCTCGTCTACCGCACGGTGAACATGATGGGAGGTTCGGTGCTCGGGCGTCTGAGCGAGGAGGGGGAGTCGGAGGCGTCGACCGCCGAGCCCGTGCCACCGGTGGAGGAGAGGGGCAACCCCATGGCCGATGTGCCGCGCCTGATCGCCGCCCACGCGTATTCGGCGGCCAATTGGCTCGCACTCCACGCCCGGCGTCACATGCACTTGTACGGCACGACCAAGGAGCAACTGGGTTGGCTGGCGCTCAACAGCCGGACGAACGCCGCTCTGAATCCGCGGGCGGCCTACCGCGACCCGCTGACAATGGAGGAGTACCTGGGCGCCCGCATGATCTCGGATCCCTTCGGGCTCTTGGACTGCGACGTTCCCGTCGACGGATCCGTCGCCTTCGTGGTGTCGTCGGCCGAGGCTGCCGCGGACTGCGACCACCCCGTCAGGGTGGAGGCGTGCGGCGGTGCGCTCGGAGAGGGGGGTTGGGACCAGCGAGTCGACTACCCCAAGATGGCGTCGACCGACGCCGCCGCTGAGATGTGGGGCCGGACCGACCTCCAGCCGGCTGACGTGGACGTCGCCGAGCTCTACGACGGGTTCACCTTCTTGACCGTCGGCTGGCTCGAGGCGCTGGGGTTCTGTGACGAGGGAGAGGCAGGGCCGTTCATGGAAGGCGCCACCCGCATCGCGCTCGACGGCCAGCTGCCCCTCAACACCTACGGGGGCCAGCTCTCGGCCGGCCGGATGCATGGGAACTGGGTGCTCCACGAGGCATGCCTCCAGCTCAGGGGTCAGGCGGGGGAGCGCCAGGTGCAAAGACGTGACGTGGCGGTCGTCTCCAACGGCGGCGGGCCGATCGCCGGCTGCATGCTGCTGACCCGATAGACCGCTCTGCGCTCCGCGCCTGGCGGTGACAGTCAGGAAACGATCGGACGCTCCTCTCGGGGGTTCGAGATCAGGAATGCCTGTGCGAAGCGGAGGATGCTGGCCTCGGCTCCCGGCCACCCCACGACCTGTGACCCGATCGGAAGGCCGTCGACGAAGCCGCAGGGAAGACTCATAGCAGGGAAGCCCAGCCAGTTGAACATATGCGTGTGGCTCGTGATCGAACTCTTCGATTCGGGCCAAAAAGTGATCGGTGACCTCGAGAGCCGAAACGTCGCGCTCTACGATCCACTCTCGGATGCGCCACGCCGGCATCCAAGTCAACTCGTCGTTCATTGGAAAAACCCCGATTCGGCAGTGCCGTCGGCATCATGGCGGTCCGCGCCGTGGCTATGAGGCGCCCGCTCCGTCCCGATGACCCTCGAATCCGACCGAACGCGCGAGGATTCTCGGTGTGATCGACCCGGAGGAGTCCGGCTGGACTCGACGGCGCAGCACGCTGCTGGCCAAGTACGAGCAGATCGCCTGGGAGCTCTTCGCCAAGGAGGGCTTCAGGGACGTCACGGTCGACGAGATTGCCGCGGCGGCCGGAGTCTCGGCGCGGACGCTCTTCCGGTACTTCCCGACGAAGGAGGACCTGCTTCTCGGGTTCACCCGCCGCGGCCTCCAAGAGCTTGTCGCGTTGATCGCCCGGCTCGAGCCGAGCCCCGACCCGCTCCAGAGCGTGTGGCGGCTCATCCGTGTCCATTCGCTGGAACAGCCAGCAGACGTCCGACTGCTCACGTTGTGGCGCCGGGCCGCTGCCGACGCCCCCGAGATCCACGCCCGTGTCCGGGGCGAGCGGGTGCACGCTCTCACCGAGGCGGTCACCGACTACTGCGCGAAGTCGACCGGCACGGTCGGCTCGGACGATCCCACCCCCCGGCTTCTGGCCGGGCTCGCCGTGGGGATCGAGAACGCAGTCATCGAGTTGTGGGGCCGCTCGGGTCTGACACTCCCCGAGATCTTCGATGCCGCCGAGGCGGCCGTTCCAGAACTGACCCGCGCCAGTCGCCAGCCATCGACCTGACGCACGGGTATGGCGCGGGTCGGCACTTGCCCTGGCCCGATCCCAGGATTAGATTGTCAGAAAGTGACGATTCTTCCCGCTGGGGGAGATCGCTCGTCCCCGGGGGGTTCCGGCATGCTGCTCGACGACGTCCAGCTGATTTCGGTCGACGACCATGTGATCGAACACGAGCGGGTGTGGCTCGACCGCCTCCCGGCCAAGTACCGCGAGGCCGGACCCCACATCGTCGAGCTCGACGGTGGAAAGCAGGCGTGGCGCTTTGAGGACAGGGTCGTTCCCACGATCGGTCTCAACGCTGTGGCGGGGAAGGACCCCAAGGACTTCGGCGTCGACCCGGTCAGCTTCGACGAGATGATCCCCGGCTGTTACGACGTCACCGCCCGTCTGGCCGACATGGACACCGACGGAGTCCACGCGCAGATGTGCTTCCCATCCTTTCCCGGCTTCGCCGGTGGCACACTTTTCGCAGCGGAGGACAAGGACCTCGCGGCGGCGTGTGTGCAGGCGTGGAACGACTTCATCCTCGACGAGTGGAGCGCGGCCGCTCCGGACCGGTTCATCCCCATGGTCATGGTCCCGTTCTGGGACGTGCCGGCCTCGGTGGCCGAGGTCGAGCGCACCGCGGCCAAGGGTGCCAAGGCGATCACCTTCATCGAGGCGCCCCACAGACTCGACCTCCCGTCGTACCACAGCGACCACTGGGATCCGTTCCTTGCCGCGGCCCAGGCGGCCGACATGCCGCTGTGCCTGCACTTCGGGACCGGCGGCGCCCCTGTCACCGCGCCCGACGCGAACTTTGCCGTCGCCATCGCCCTCTTCGGGATGAACTCGCAGTTCACGACCGTCGACCTGCTCCTGTCGCCGGTCTTCCACAAGTTCCCCCGCCTGCGCGTGGCGCTGTCGGAGGGAGGCATCGGGTGGATGCCCTACGTGCTCGAGCGCGTCGACTACACGTGGGAGCGGCACCGCTGGTACACCGGCGTCAATCCCGACGTGCGACCCTCCGACCTGTTCCGCGACCACATCTTCGGATGCTTCATCGCCGACAACGCGGGGATTGAGGAGCGGGACCTCATCGGCATCGACAACATCATGTTCGAGGGCGACTATCCGCACAGCGACAGCAATTTCCCGGCGTCCCGCAAGAAACTGGCCGACGTCTTCTTCGAGGTCCCCGATGACGAGGCCCGTAAGATTGCCGAGGACAATGCCCGGCGCGTTTTCAACTTCCCGCGGGCGTCGGTGGGCAAGTGAGCGGTCCATTCGACGGCATCCGGGTCCTCGAGGTCGCCTCGTGGACGTTCGTGCCGGCCGCCGGAGCGGCCATGTCCGACCTCGGCGCCGACGTGATCAAGGTCGAGCCGCCCAACGGAGACCCTCAGCGGGGTCTCATGAACCTCCTCGGGCGGTCGGATCGACCGGGCCCCAACCCCTTCGTGGAGATCCCCAACCGCGGCAAGCGCGGGATCAGCCTCGACCTGGCCACGCCGACGGGCCGTGACCTGTTGCTGGAGATCGCCGGGACGGCGGACGTCTTCCTGACCAGCTACCTGCCGGCGGTCCGCAAGAAGCTGGGAATCGAGTTGACAGATCTGCGAGCTGCCAACCCACAGATCATCTACGTGTGCGGTCACGGGTGGGGAGCGCGGGGACCGATGAAGGACACAGGGGGTTTCGACCTGGCCGCGGGATGGGCGTCGGCGTCCATGGCCTACAAGATGACGCGGCCGGGAGAGGAGCCGATGTTCCAGCCGGCCGCCTTCTTCGACCTGCAGGGGGCGAACACGATTGCGGGCGCCATCGGCACCGCACTCTTCCAGCGCGAGCGTTCCGGCGTGCCCACCGAGGTCGACGTCTCCCTCCTCGGGGTCGGCATCTGGGCGCTGAGCCCCGACATCATGGCCGGACCGTTCGTCGGGTCGATACCCGGCCCGGACAGGACGAGTGCGCCGAACCCGCTGACGAACTCCTACCCCACGGCGGACGGCCGTTGGCTCTATCTCGTCTGTTTGCAGGCGGACCGGTTCTGGACCGAGCTCTGCGAGGTCATCGGACGGCCCGAGCTGGCGACCGACGAGCGCTTCGGCGACATGGTGGTGCGGGCGCAGAACGCAAAGGCGTGCGTCGCGGAGCTCGAGGACACGTTCCTCGGCGGATCGCTCGACTACTGGCGGACGCGACTGGAGGGCTTCAGCGGGGTGTGGGCCCCGGCGCTCACCCCGGCCGAGGTGCACGAGCACGTACAGGTCGAGGCCAATGGTTATCTCCCCGAAGTGTCGTCCCATGACGGCTCCACCTTCCGCCTCCCGGCGCCGCCCATGCAGTTCGGCGGCGAGCCCCCCGACCCAAGGGTCCGGCCCCGGAGTTCGGACAGCACACCGAGGAAATCCTGCTCGAACTGGGGCACGATTGGGACGCCATCTCCGAGCTCCGCCAGTCCGGCGCTCTCGGGTGATCGAGTGACGGCACACATGAAGCCAAGGACGGAGACAATGACATGACCTGGAATTACGAGCTGTTCATCGACGGCAAGTGGACTTCTGAGTCGGCCGAGGGTTCCATCGACGTCGTGGATCCGGCCACCGAGGAGGTGATCGGCTCCGTCCCGGAGGCGACAACGAAGACTGCGGTGCGCGCCATCGAGGCGGCCCGCCGTGCCTTCGACGAGGGCCCGTGGCCCTACATGAAGCCGTCGGAGCGGGGCGCCAAGTTGGTGGCGATGGCCGAGATCCTCGAAGCGCGGGCTGGCGACCTGCGGGAGCTGATCATCGCCGAGACCGGTTCGACGGGGTTCCTCACCGACATGGTGCAGGGGGCCGGCTCGATCGGGATGTTGCGCTCGAACGCGGCCATCGCGGAGCACTCCTTTCCCTGGGTGGAGAACAACGCGCCGACCGGCGGGCCCACCGGAGTGACGGGCGGCGCACTCGTGCGCGAGCCCATTGGCGTGGTCGCCGCCATCACACCGTTCAACTTCCCGTTCATGCTCAACGTGGTCAAGGTGGCGCCGGCGCTCGCGGTGGGCTGCACGGTGGTCCTCAAGCCGCACCCCTGGACACCCCTCGACGCCATGATGATCGCTGAGGCCGCCGCCGAAGCCGGAATCCCACCCGGTGTGCTCAACGTCATCACCGGGCATGGCGAGGTGGGCGACGAGTTGACGTCGAACCCCATGGTCGACATGGTGACCTTCACCGGCTCGACCGCCACCGGGCGCCGGATCATGGCCTCGGCCTCGGGCACCGTGAAGCGAGTCCAGCTGGAGCTCGGTGGCAAGAGCGCGACGATCGTGTTGGGCGACGTCGCCGAGGATTACGCCCGCACCATCGGCTTCGGGCAGGTGCTCGCCCACTGCGGTCAAGGCTGTGTGCTGCACACTCGTGTCCTGCTGCCGGAACAGCTGCTCGACGCCTATAAGGAGGGCCTGGACGCGATGCGCCCGCTGATCACGATCGGCGACCCCCGTAACGAGAACACTGTGCTCGGCCCTCTCATCCGTGAGCAGCAACGCGAGCGCGTCGAGGGCTACGTGGCGTCAGGGCTCGAACAGGGAGCCGAGCTCCTCTGCGGTGGCAAGCGTCCGGAGGGGCTGGCGAAGGGTTACTACTACGAGCCGACGGTCTTCGTGAGCTCCAACGACCTGCGCATCGCCCAGGAGGAGATCTTCGGCCCGGTGCTCACGGTGGTGCCCTATTCGGGCAACGACGAGGACGCGGTGCGGCTGGCCAACGACTCCATCTACGGCCTCGGTGGCGGCGTGGTCTCGAGGTCGGACTCCCGTGCCTTCAACGTTGCCCGCCAGATCCGGGCCGGCCTGGTCACCGTGCAGAAGGTCGGGTCCGAGCCGCTGGGAGACCTGGGCCCGGGCGGCGGACAGGGTCCTGGGTGGGGGGCCGAGCCGAAGGGCATCGGCCAGAGCGGCGCGTTCGGCGGCTACAAGCAGTCGGGACTCGGCCGCGAGTGGGGGCGCCACGGGCTCGAGGACTTCACCGAGATCAAGAACCTCGTCTGGAGCTGACTGGAACGGTGTCGGGGTCGCTCGAGGGGAAGGTCGCAGTCGTCACCGGCGCTTCGAGCGGGTCGGGTCTCGGCATCGCGCGGCGCTTCGTGGAGGAGGGTGCGACCGTCGTGATGCTGGCCCGAGGCGGCGAGCGCCTGGAGCAGACGGCAAAGGACCTTGGCTCAGGAGCCATCCCGGTCGTGGCGGACGTCGGTGACTCGGCCAGCGTCGGCCAGGCCTTCTCCGACATCGGCGACCGCTTCGGCAGGGTCGACATCCTGGTGAACAACGCCGCCGTCTACCGACCCTGCCGGGTCGAGCTCCTGAGCGACCTCGACATCGAGCAGCAGATGCGCACGAACTTTGCCGGGCCCGTGTACACCTGCCGGGCCGCCATCCCCCTGCTGCGCTCCGCCGGCGGGGGGGACATCGTCAACACGTCGAGCGAGTCGACGCTCCACCCCTTCCCGATGCTGTCGATGTACGTCGCCACCAAAGCGGCGCTCGAGGCGTTCGCGGTCGTCCTGGCCCAGGAGGTCCGAGATGACGACATCCGGGTGACAACGGTCATTCAGGGAGGGGCCAACGGAGAAGGTGGCGGATCGACGGACTGGGAATGGGACCCCGAGCACGGCGCGGCGGCGATGGACCTGTGGACCAAGACCGGGCTGATCTCCCAGGCCTACGGACGCAACGGCGGCCAAGAGGTCGCGGCGGTGGGCGACGTCCACGTCTTCGTCGTCACCCGGCCTCGGACCCAGAAGATGGACACGGTGTACTGCCGCAGTTTCTGATCATCGACACATTGGCAATAACGATTGATGCACGAGGAGCACTCATGGCTGGACGCTTGGAGGGCAAGGTCGCCTTCATCACTGGAGCGGCGCGGGGGCAGGGGAGAGCCCATGCCATCCGCATGGCACAAGAGGGGGCCGACGTCATCGCCGTCGACATCTGTCGCCAGATCGAATCGAACAACTATCCGCTCTCGACGCCGGAGGACCTCGCCGAGACCGAGCGGGCGGTCAAGGAGCTGGGCCGGCGCATCGTGGCCCGCCAGGCCGATGTCCGCGAGCGGTCCGAGCTGCGCGACGCGCTCGAGGCCGGCATCACCGACCTCGGGCGGCTCGACATCGTGGTCGCGAACGCCGGCATCCTCCCCATGGCGCTGGGTGATCCGCAGGCCTCCGACTTCGTCGACGCCACGGACGTCGACCTCCTCGGCGTGATGAACACCGTCGCAATCGCGATTCCGCACCTGCCCGACGGTGCCTCCATCATCGTCACCGGGTCGACCGCCGGCCTCATGCCAGGCACCACCGACAACCCGGTCATGGGTCCCGGTGGTGACGGGTACGGGTGGTCCAAGAAGACTCTGGTCGGCTACACCGAGCAGATGGCCCGGCACCTGGCCTCCCGGTTCATCCGGGTCAACACGATCCATCCCACCAATTGCAACACCCACCTGCTCCACAATGAGGGCCTCTACAAGATCTTCCGACCGGACCTCGAGAACCCGACACGCGATGATGCCGAGCCCGCATTCAACTTCTTCCAGGCCATGCCCATCCCCTACGTGGAGCCCGAGGACATCGCCAATTTGGCGCTCTTCCTGGCGAGCGACGAGTCGCGCTACATCACGGGCCAGCAGATCCGGGTCGACGCAGGATCGCCGCTCAAGTTCCCCAACGGACCCGCCGGCTGATCAGCGGTCCCATTGAAAGGCCGATGCATGACTACCACTTCTTCGGGGCACGAACTCTATTACGACCCCTACGACTTCGATATCGATGCGGACCCGTATCCGGTGTGGCGGAGGATGCGCAACGAGGCACCGCTCTACTACAACGAAAAGCACGACTTCTACGCGCTGAGCCGGTTCGAGGACGTCAGGGCGTGCAGCACCGACTGGACGACCTACATCTCGGGCAAGGGCTCGGTGCTCGAGCTCATCAAGAGCGGGATGGAGATCCCGCCCGGGATCATCCTGTTCGAAGACCCTCCGGCGCACGACCTGCACCGCAGCCTCCTGAGCCGGGTGTTCACCCCGAAGCGGATGGCCGACATCGAACCGCAGGCACGGGCCTTCTGTGCCCGCGCCCTCGACCCGCTGATGGCTGAGGGCAGGTTCGACTTCATCAGCGATCTGGCAGCCGAGATGCCGATGCGCGTCATCGGCATGCTGCTCGGGATCCCCGAGGACGACCAGGAGGAGATCCGCGATCGGATCGACGAGGGCATGCGGCTGGACGAAGGCGAAGCCCCCACGCAGCGCGAGGACCTCGGCCCCCTCGATGGCGGCAGGTTCGCCGACTACATCGACTGGCGGGCTGACCACCCGTCCGACGACCTCATGACCGAGCTGCTGAACGCAGAGTTCGAGGACGTGCGCGGGACCGTCCGCGGGCTGGCGCGTGAGGAGATCCTCAACTACGTCGGGCTCCTCGCCGCCGCCGGTAACGAGACCACGACGCGGCTCATCGGGTGGGCGGGCAAGGTGTTGGCCGAGCACCCTGAGCAGCGCAGTGAGTTGGCGGACGACCCGCGGCTCATCCCCGGGGCCATCGAGGAGTTGTTGCGCTACGAATCTCCCTCGCCGGTCCAGGCGCGTTACGTCACGCGTGACGTGGAGCATCACGGCCAGAAGGTGCCCGAAGGCAGTGTGCTGCTGCTGATGAGCGCTGCCGCCAACCGGGACGAGCGGAAGTTCGACGACCCCGACCGCTTCGACATCCACCGCACGATGCAGCAGCACCTGGCCTTCGGCTACGGCATCCACTTCTGCCTCGGCAGCCACCTGGCCAGGATCGAGGGTCGGATCGCGCTCGAGGAGGTCCTACGGCGGTTCCCCAGCTGGGAGGTCGACTGGGACCATGCCGTTCGGGCCCACACGTCGACCGTCCGCGGCTGGGAGGCGCTCCCCGTCACGACGCGGTAGCGACCGGCGTTCCCTGGGAAAGCGAGGGATCTCGGTCCGACTAGGTCGTGGCGCGTCGGCGGGCTGCTGACGCGCCACTGTCCCGGTCCCGCTCGAGGCCCTCGAGGATGAGGTCCAGCCCGAACCCGAATTCCTCGCCGTAGTCGTAACCCGGCCGCAGGATGTGCTCGACGGTCAGCTCCGTGAGGTTGGGGAACTCCTCGGCGGGGACCTGGGCCATCATCGTCTGCGCCACCTCTGCCGTCTCCTCCTCGGTGTCGCCGAGGGGCAGCGTCGCCTCCTGCAGCGCGAAGCCGTAGACGTAGCTGTCGATCAGGGAGAAGGCGTGCGCCGCCATCCGGACGGAGAAGCCTGCGGTGCGAAGGCTTCCGATCACGGCGTCGTGGTGTCGCAGCGTGGCCAGGCCGGGTGAGGTCCGCGACGACATCAACGCGATCGCCCATGGATGGCGCCGCAGGGCCTGGCGGGCGGACTCCGCCCGCTGGCGCATCTCCGTCTTCCAGTCGGCTTCTCCCGAGGGCAGGTCGATCTCGCCGAAGACGATGTCGACCATGCCGTCGAGGAGCTCGTCCTTGCTGGCCACATGGTTGTAGAGGGACATCGCCTCGACGCCGAGCGCGTCCCCGAGCTTGCGCATGCTGAGCGTCCCCAGTCCGCTCTCGTCGGCCAGGGTAACGGCGGCGAGCAGCACACGGTCACGGCTCAAGGGGATTCTGGCCCTGGGAGCTGGCTTGGTCTGTCGCGCCATGTGCGTCGGCTCCAGTCTCGGCTTGACAAGCTTACGATGTAAGTATAGTCTGACTTACAACGTAAGCCAACCCGAACGACAGGAGTCATCGTGTCCATGCCTGCCCCGTACCCCGTCCAGCTCGACTTCGACGCGGACCGTCACATCACCCGCTGGCGTCCTCTCGTGCAGTGGATCCTGGCCGTCCCGCACCTGATGATCGCCTGGGCCCTCCGCTCGCTCCGGCAGGTCCTGACCCTCATCAGCTTCTTCACGGTGCTCTTCACCGAGCAGATACCGCGACCGATCTTCGACGCCATCGTGATGACCTACCGCTACGAGTGGCGGGCCATGAGCTTCGCCCTCTTCATGCACGAGGACTACCCGCCCTTCGACTTCGCGCTCTCCGCGGACGACGACGGGATGGAGCCCCACACCTCGCTGCGCCTGAGCTATCCGGGAGATCTCCAGCGCTGGAAGCCCCTCTACAAGTGGTTCCTCGCCATTCCCCAGTACTTCGTGGTGATCGGTCTGTTCATTGCCGGATGCCTCAGCCTGATCGTCGGCTTCTTCGCAGTGCTGGTCACCGCCGAGTACCCCCAGGGCATCCGCGACTTCCTCGTCGACGCCTACCGCTACGCGCTCAGGGTCGAGGCCTACGTCGGCTTCCTGACCGATCGCTACCCACCGTTCAGCCTCTCCGCGTGACCCGCCGACCGCTCCTCGAACCAGCCCACGCCTCAACGACATCGGATGACATCATGCACACCACCACAGACGATCCATCGACTGCACCGACACCGGCCTCGGCCCCGACCATGCGCGCCATCGTCCAGGACCACTACGGCCAGTCACCCGAGGACGTCCTTCGGTTGGCCGAGACCGACCGGCCCGCCATCGGCCACGACCAGGTCCTGGTGGCGGTGCGCGCCGCCAGCGTGGACCGGGGCACCTGGCATCTCATGTCCGGCCGGCCCAACCTCATGCGCATCATTGGTTTCGGGCTGCTCCGGCCCAGGCAACCCAACCCGGGCCGGAGCGTGTCGGGCACGGTCGCTGCAGTCGGCCGGGGCGTGACCGAATTCGTGCCGGGCGACGCGGTCTACGGCACGGCCGAGGGCTCGTTCGCCGAGTACGCCTGCGCCAGGGCGGGACGGATCGCTCCCAAACCGGCGAACCTGTCCTTCGCGCAGGCGGCGGCCGTGCCCGTCTCCGGCACGACGGCACTGCAAGGCGTGCGTGACGGCGCCCGGCTACGGGCTGGGCAGAAGATCCTGATCATCGGTGCCTCGGGCGGTGTCGGGACGTTCGCGGTGCAGATCGCCAAGGCGTTCGGTGCCGAGGTCACCGGCGTGTGCAGCACGGCCAAGGCCGAGCTGGTCCGGCGTCTGGGCGCGGACCATGTCGTCGACTACACACGCGGCGACTTCGCCGACGGTTCGCACCGCTACGACGTGATCCTCGACATCGGCGGCAACAGCCGGCTGTCGCGCCTCCGGCGCGCCCTCACGCCTGACGGACGGCTCGTCATCGTGGGAGGCGAGACCGGTGGGCGGTGGATCGGCGGCTTCGATCGCCAGCTCCGCGCATGTGCGCTGTCCCCGCTGGTGGGCCAGAAGCTGCGGATGCTGGGCGCGAAGGAGCGCGCCGCGGACTTGGTGGTTCTCCGGGAGCTCATCGAGACCGGGAGGGTCACGCCGGCCGTCGACCGGACCTACCCGCTGGGCGAGGCCCCCGCAGCCGTCCGGCACCTGATGGACGGCAATACTCAGGGCAAGCTCGTCATCACCATCTGACGCCGCGGCGGCGCGGTCAGGGCTCGATCGCGAGTTCGGCGAGCACCCGCGCCGTGTCGGTCCCAAAGCCAGGTGCGCTCGCTTCGACTGGGCGGGCACGCGGTGGTTGCACCACGAGGTCCTCGGGCGCCGGAAGGGTCGGACCGGCGAACCCGGCACTGACGGCCGCCATCGACACGTCGAGCAGCCACCGCCCACCCGAGTCGAGCGCTTCGATGCAGGCGTCGGCGGCGGTCAGCCCTGAGAGCGGGTCCGCGGCGGCGTCGGCACAGAACAGCGGCTCCTCGCCGCTCCAGACGACGAGCCCGCCCGCCGCGGCGGCGTCGTCCCCGAAGGCGACCCGGTTGGCGCCGCCGCCCGACCGTCCGTAGCCGGTGATGGAGACCCAGACCTGGGGACCGCCGGCCCGCACGGCTGCAGCCCCGTCCAGTCCCAGCTGCGCCAGCGCGCGCGGACGGCTGGCCTCGATCACGACGTCGGCCCGTCGGACCAGCTCGTGCAGTGTGTGGACGCCCTCCGGGCTCGTCAGGTCGAGCGCGACGGATCGCTTGCGCCCGTTCAACAGGTCGAAGAACGCGGGCGGTCCACGGCGCGCACCGTCGGGTCGGTGTGTGGACTCCACCTTTAGGACCGTGGCACCAGCACCAGCCAACAGGCCGCCGCACAACGGCCCCGCCCACAGGGCCGACAGATCGACGACGAGCAGGCCCGTGACATCGGGTCGTGGCGGCGCATCGCCGAGGGCAAGGCGCGCGAGCCCCGATCGTGCACGTGTCTCGCCGACGCGCGCCACCGGCAACCCGAGCAGGACGGCCCTCTCCAGGAGCTGCTGCGGATCGTGATCGAGGAGGTGCCGGGCGACGGCCGACCAGACTGCGGGGACCGAGGGCGGTGTCGAGTCCAACTCGAGCCACGCCGGCACCAGCTCCATGTCGTCGGCGCGCGGCAGCGATACGGCCATGAAGCCGTCGGCGCACGGGAGCAGCCGGCAGCTCCCGCCGCAGCTGGTGCTTCCCCTCCGCCACAGGCCCATCAGCGCTGCGCGCTCGCCCAGCAAGGCAAGCGCATCGAGTCCCTCGAAGCGACACCCGAGCCGGTGGACGCCCTCCACGAGCCCAGCCGGCGGCCCGAGCGGCCCGTCGGGCAGTCCGGTGAGCGCCATCGCGCCGCTGGCCGCCCACCGCTGCATCGGTCCGTTGCCCATAGCGGCAGGGTAACGTCTCGCGATCCTCCAACATCTGAGCGCCGACGCTCTCCTCGCCGAGTTGCGCAGCCCCATCCCACCCGATCGGACGGGAGCCGTGCTGGTCACGCTCGAGGACGGGGAGCCCGGTCCGACCGGGTTCCCGTCCGAGCTCGTCACGAGCCTCCCGATCGTCGTGGTGGGGATTGCCCGCGGTGCGGTCGATCCCGCCTGGTTCGAGCTGTGCGATGTCGTGGTCGACGAGAGTGACGAGTCGCTGGCCGCAATCGAACAGAACCTCGAGACGTTCCCCATCGCGTCGGTGTCCCTCGCCTTGCTCCTGCGAAGCCAGCCCGGACGCCCGGTCGACGAAGGCCTGGTCGCCGAATCGGCGGTCTACTCGGTCCTGCAGGCCGGGCCGGAGTTCGCCGCGTGGCGAGCCGGACACCCTGCCCGCGCCGACGTCGACGAGGGTCCGCGGGTGCGGCTGCAACGCGACGGGTCGACGCTCACCGTCACCCTGACCCGCCCCGACCACCTCAACGCGCTGGATGCACAAATGCGCGACGAGCTCATTGAGGGCTTCGGCGTGGCCGCCGCAGACGCGGGCGTCACGATGGTCGAACTACGAGGTGAGGGTCGTGCCTTTTGCGCGGGGGGTGACCTCGACGAGTTCGGCAGCCGGTCCGATCCGGCCAGCGCGCACGTCATCCGGCTGCAGCGCAGCGTCGGGCGCTCCCTGTCCCACCTCCCCACCCTGACGGTCGCCTACGTGCACGGCGCCTGCGTGGGCTCCGGGATCGAGCTGGCGGCCTTCGCCGATCGCGTCGTGGGGGCGATGGACACCCAGGTCGCCCTGCCCGAGATCGGCCTCGGCCTGGTCCCGGGCGCCGGCGGGACGGTCAGCCTCACGCGGCGCATCGGTCGCCTGCGCACCGCCTGGCTCGCGTTCTCTGGGCTCACCATCGACGCGGACACCGCCTACGACTGGGGTCTGTTGGACCATCTCGAAGGACTCGAAAAATAGGGCCGGGCTGTCCCCTCGGTCAGCCTAAACCGCCGCTCTCGCGCAGGGCGCTGATGGCGTCCCAGTCGAGGCCTGCTTCGAGGAGCACCTCCTCGGTGTGCTGGCCGAGCTCGGGGGCAGGCCCGGGAGGCGCAGTCGTGTGGCCCGAGAAGTGCATCGGCGCCGCCACGAGATTGAAGTCGTCCCCCGAGGTCGCCTCCACCCTCGGCAGGAACCCGTTGACCTCGACCTGGGGGTGGGTGTACAGCTCCGAGGGGCGGAGCACGGGTGCCCAGACCCCACTGAACCCGGCGAACTTCTCCTTGATCTCGTCCAAGGTCAGCTGGCTGAAGACACGGTCGAGTTCGAGGATGAGCTCCGTCCGGTTCTCGAAGCGCCCCGCCGGATCCGCGTAGCGCTTGTCGGTGATCAGGTCGGGGCGGCCGAGCAAGGTGCAGAATTCGTCCCAGAAGCGATCCGGCTGCAGGCAGACGAAGTAGATCCAGCGCTCGTCCTTGGTGGCATAGCCGTTGACCAGCGGGTTGGGTGACTGGGTGCGGTCGCCGTACGACGCGCTGTCCCCGGAGAAGGGGGCACCCACGATGTCGGGCGACATGGCCCACATGCCCACGTGCATGAGTGAGACGTCGACCACCGACGTCTCGCCCGTCGTGGCCCGCTTGAACAGCGCCATGCCGATGGCCCCGGCGATGGTGTTGGCGCCCTGGAGGTCGAAGAACGCGGCCGGCTGGGGTAGCGGTTCTATCCCACCGCGGGTCATCTTGAACGCCATGCCACTACTGGCCCAGCCGCAGGCCATGTCGTAGCCGCCGACCTCTGCCATCGGTCCGTCATTGCCCCACCCGGTCCCCCGCACGTAGATGATGTCCTCGTTGGCGGCCCGCACGTCCTCGACGTCGATGTGTGAAGCTTCGTGCGGATCGGAGCCAGGTTCGAAGTGACGAACACGTCGGCCATGGCCAGGATGGCGGCGAGCGCACGGCGACCCGCGTCGGTCGTGAGGTCGCAGGTCACGCTCCGCTTGCCCCGGTTGGGGATCTCGAGGAACGGGTTCGGGCCGCTCTCGCCGAGGTTGAGCAGGTTGCGCAGCGCGCGCTGGGGATCGCCGTTCGGCGGCTCGATCTTTATGACGTCGGCGCCCAGGTCGGCCAGCACGGCGCCGGCGGCGGGCACGAACGTCCAATTGGCGACCTCGACGATGCGCACGCCATTGAGTGGGCCGGACACGGCGCACCCCCTTGTTCTGTCGATGGGAACGGCGAAACGGGTTCGCCGTTGGGATCATCTCTCCCGTTGACGACGGTGTCGAATCGCCGATACACGCTGGCCATCCGCGCGCCTGCCCCCGGCCCGCGCCGCTCCTGGTGCGAGAACAGTGCCCTCTATCGGGGGGCGGGGCGGGGCAACCCGGCCCGCCGGGCCACCGGCTCGAGTCCGTGATCGTGCGGATCGTCAAAAAGGTAGGGCGACACCGCGAGCACCTCGAGATCTGGGGCCAGGTCCTCCGGTCGGTCGTCGACGAAGACGACGCGCGCCACGTCGACCGGGAGGTGCCCGGTCAGGTAGCAGCCGTCGTCATCGCGGCCCACCTTGGGGAAGTAGCCGCTGACGTGGCCGTCCAGTGCGAACTGCTCGGCCCGGGACCGGGCGTAGGCGCCGCCGCCTGCGCTCCACAGGATGACGTGGCCGGCGCCGCCCAGGTGCTCGAGCAACTCCCGGGCCCCGGGTCGCAGCGACGTCCCTGTCAGCGAGTCGACCAGGCAGCCGTCGACGTCGAAGACCCAGCAGTCCACCGCGGCCAGCGCATCGGCCGCCACCGGATCCTCCTGGTGGGAGGGGGCGGAAGACATTATTGGTATACTCTATTCCCGATGCAGCATCCCTGGGACCAGCGGCTCGGATTCTGGTACATCGCCGACCAGCATCCGGATCTGCCGGCCGTCGTGGCCTGCCCGAGCGATGTCACCCTGACGTTCGGCGAGGTCGCCGGGCGCGCCCACCAACTGGTCCACGGCCTGCGGGCACAAGGCCTGGGCGCGGGCGACATCTTCGCCTACGCGTTGCCCAACGACGTCGACATGCTGTACTGGCAGTTGGCCGCACAAGAGGGTGGTTTCCAGTCCATCGCGCTGAACCCGGCGCTCTCGGGCGCGGAGATCCAGCGCATCATCGACCACTCGGAAGCGGCGGCGATCGTCGTGCACGCCGACTTCGCGGACCGGGTGGACCAGATGGCGGGCACCGGCTCCATCGCACACCGGATCGCGGTCGGTGGGGAACTGCCGGGCTTCACGCGCGACGAGAGGCTCGTCGAAGGCCAGCCGACCACCGAGCCCCGCGACCGCCGACTGGGCCTCCCGATCACCTACTCCTCGGGCACGACCGGCCAGCCCAAGGCGGTCGTCCGGGCGCGACCACCGAAGGTGGACCCGACCGCGGCGGCCGACGCCATGAAGAGCTTCGGTCATGCCTTCCAATTCAAGCCCTTCACCGGGGTGCACCTGGTGTCCGCCGGCATGCATCACGGTGGCTGCCAGGGCTTCTACCTCGCAGCGCTGAACGTCGGCCAGGCAGTCGCCATCCTCGGCAAGTTCGACCCCGAGCAGACGCTGGCTGCCATCGAGCGGTACCGGGTCACCACCGCCTACATGGTGCCGACCCAGTTCGTCCGCCTCCTGCGCCTGCCCCAAGAAGTAAAGGACAGGTACGACCTCTCCAGCCTGGAGGTCGTCGTCCACTCCGCCGCCCCGTGCCCGCTCGAGGTCAAGAGGCAGATGATGGAGTGGTGGGGACCGGTCATCTGGGAGACCTACGGCGGGATGGAGGGCGCGGCCACCATCGCCAAGCCCTACCGCTGGCTGGAGAAGCCGGGCACGGTGGGCCGCTCGGTGGCCGGCATGAAGGTGAAGATCCTCGACGAGAACGGGAAGGAGCTGCCGCGCCGCGAGGTCGGCCACGTCTACCTGGAACCCGAGCGCGGTGCGTCGTTCGCCTACAAGGGCGACCCCGCGCTGACCGCCTCGGTGAGCAGGGGCAACGCCTTCACCCTGGGTGACGTCGGCTACATGGACGAGGACGGCTACCTCTTCATCAACGACCGCGCCAAGGACATGATCATCAGCGGCGGCGTCAACATCTACCCGGCGGAGGTGGAGGGCGTCCTGTCCGAGCACCCTGCCGTGGCCGACGTCGCCGTCATCGGGATCCCCGACACCGAATGGGGCGAACAGGTCAAGGCGGTCGTCGAGGTGGTCGACGGCACCGAACCCGGTGAGGAGCTCGCGGCGGAGCTGATCGCCTACTGCCAGGAGCGGATCGCCCGCTACAAGTGCCCCCGCAGCGTCGACTTCCGCGAGCACCTGCCGCGCACCGACGGTGGCAAGCTCTACAAGCGTCTCTTGCGCGACGAGTACTGGGCCGCGGCCGAGCGCAGCGTGTGATGCGTACGGGAGGACTGCGCTAGGCCATGGATTTCGGGTTCGGCGAAGACCAGGAGTTGCTGCGCTCGACGACGCGCCGCTTCCTCACCGAGCACCAGCCGCTCGCCGAGGTGCGGCGCTCCATGGAGGAGCCCGACCTCTTCGACCCCGACGTCTGGCGCCGGGGAGCGGAGCTCGGCTGGACCGCCATGCTCGTCCCCGCCGAGCACGAGGGCGGTAGCGTCACCGACCAGCCCCTGGTGGACCTCGTCGTCCTGGCCGAGGAGCTGGGGCGTGAGCTCAACCCCGGGCCGTTCGTGCCGGGCAACCTTGTGGCCGACGCCGTCGCCCGCTTCGGCACGGAGGTGCAGGGCAAGGAGCACCTGCCGCGCATCGCGCGAGGCGAGGCGACGTGCGCCTGGTGCCTGAGCGGGGACGGGTCGCCCGAGCGCGCCGCCGTCGAGGTGTCGGCGACGCGGACCGGCGACGGCTGGCTGCTCGACGGCGTGGCCCGCTACGTCCACGCCGCGGGCGACGCCACCCTGCTCCTCGTCACGGCCGCGGAGGCGCAGGGCGACGGCACCGTCAACCTGCTGGTGCCGCGCCCCTCGGCGGGCCTGTCCGACCGGGCGCTCACCGGCCTCGACCTGACCCGCCGCTTCGGCGAGGTCCGCTTCGACGGGGTCGCGGCGCCCTCCCACGCGGAGTTGGCCGGCGGCTGGGACGTCGTCGAACGCTGCCTCTCTGTGGCCGCGGTCCTGCAGGCGGCCGAGTCGGTCGGCGCCGCCGACCGGCTCCTTGCGGCGACGGTCGACTACGCCAAGAAGCGCGTGCAGTTCGGACGCACCATCGGCAGCTTCCAAGCGCTCAAGCACCGCCTGGCGAACCTGCTGATGGAGCTCGAGGGGATGCGCGCCGCCGCCCACTACGCCGCGCTCGCGGTGTGTGACGGCCTCCCCGACGCGGCGGAGGCCGTCGCGACGGCGGGCGCGTACGTCGACGACGCGTTCGCGCATCTCAGCGGCGAGGCACTCCAGCTGCACGGTGGAATCGGGTTCACCTGGGAGCACGACGTCCACCTCTTCGTGCGCCGGGCCAAGGTCAACCAGGTGCTCTACGGCGACGGGGCCTGGCACCGCGAGCGGCTCACCGCCCTGTTCGAGGCCGCGACGCAAAGCGACAGCCGGTGAGCCCATGGACGTGATCGTCGCGCCCATCCCGGCCGAGTACGACGAGTACCGCGCCACGCTGCGTGCCTTCATCGCCGAGCACAGACCGGTGCTGGAGTGGAAGCAGCGAACGGGCCTGCGCGTGCCCGACAGCGCGGCCGACGTGGAGCGGCTGCGCTCCTACACGCGCGCGCTGTACGACGCCGGCTACCGGCTCGACCGCTTCTCGACCGAGGTCGGCGATCCTCACGAGCAGCGCATCCTCGAGCAGGAGCTCGGCGCGGCCGGCATTCCCCACGTGCTCGGCAACCCGCTCGTCGCCGGGGCGCTCAAGCACTTCGGCACCGACGAGCAACGCATCGCCCACCTGCCACCCATCGCGCGGGGCGACCACATCTGGACCCAGCTCTTCAGCGAGCCTGACGCCGGGAGCGACCTCACCTCGCTGCAGACCCGGGCCATCCGAGACGGAGGTGACTTCGTCGTGGTGGGCCAGAAGGTGTGGAGCACGTGGGCCCAGTGGTCCGACTACGGCTACCTGCTGGCGCGCACGGAGCCGGTAGACGGCCCGGCCGGCATCTCCGCCTTCATCCTCGACATGCGCAGCACGGGCGTCGACGTCCGTCCCCTGCGCGAGATGACGGGCACCACCGACTTCAACGAGGTGTTCTTCGACGAGGTGCGCGTCCCGGCGGCCAACATGATCGGGACACCGGGGGAGGGCTGGCGGGTGGCCGGCGCCTCCCTGGCCGAGGAGCGCTCGAGCGTGGGGGGCGCCGGGGGTGGCCTCGATCCGGTGACCCGCCTCGTGGAGGTGGCCCGGCGGAACAACCGAGGTGGCCGCCCCGCCATCGAGGACAACGCGGTACGCCAGCAGATCGGCGCGCTCGCCGCCCGGGCCCGCATCCAGCGCCACCTGGGACAACGCATGGCCACCAGGGCGGCCTGCGGGCAGATCACGCCGGCCGACGCCCCGATGGCCAAGATCTGGTTCAGCGAGCTGAACCTCGAGATCGACGAGGCGGCGCTGGCCCTCCAGGGTGCCCGGTCCATGGTGGCCGAGGGCGACGAGCTGGCGTTCGAGGATGGGCGCTGGCAGGACGCCTTCCTTTACGCTCGTGCCTGGACCATCGCAGGAGGATCGAACGAGATCATGCGCAACCTGATCGCCGAACGCGGCCTGGGTCTCCCCCGGGAGCCACGGGGCCAGTCGTGACCTCGACGTCGCGCCACGCCCATCCCCACCCGGGCCCGCCGCACGCGCAGCGGGCCCGGGGCGCCGCCGCGGCCAACGACCCCTTCCCCGGCGTCGAGAAGGTCCGGCCCGGCCTGTGGAGCATCCCGGTGCCACTGCCCAACAACTCGTTGCGCTACGTCCTCGTCTACCTCTTCGAGACGGACCGTGGGCCGTATCTCATGGACGCCGGCTGGAACACCGATGACGCGTTCGGCGCGCTGCAGAGCGGCATGCTGGAGGCGGGCTGCGACATCGCCGACGTCCAGGGCGTCATGGTCACCCACATCCACCCCGACCACTACGGGCTGGCCGGGAGGATCCGCGAGGCGTCGGGCGCGTGGATCTCGCTGCACCCCGCCGACGCCGAGCTCATCCACGACCGCTACGACGAGCCCGACGACCTGCTCGACCGCGTCGCCGCGGCGTTGCGCAAGATGGGAGCGCCGGCGGAGGAGCTCGAGCCGCTGCGCAACGCGGCTATGCCGGTGCGGTCCCTCGTCGATCCGGTGGTCCCCGACGTGCTGCTCGAGGACGGGGCACGGCCCGAGGTCCCGGGGTGGGACCTCAAGGCCATCTGGACGCCGGGGCACTCGCCGGGACACCTGTGCTTCTACGAGTCCCGCCACGAGCTGATGCTCTCGGGCGACCACGTCCTGCCCCGCATCACCCCGAACATCCCGTTCCACCCCCAGGCCGGGGCGAACCCGCTGGGTGACTTCCTGCAGTCGCTCGACAAGCTCGAGCCCTACCAGGTCAACGAGGTCCTGCCGGCGCACGAGTACCGGTTCGAGGACCTCCACACCCGGCTCGAGGAGCTGCGACAGCACCACCGGGACCGCTTCGCCGAGGTGGTGGCGATCCTGCGCGAGGGGCCGCAGACCGCCTGGTACATCGCATCGCATATGAAGTGGTCGCGGCCCTGGGACGACATCGCGGGCTTCATGCGCCGTGCTGCGGTGGGCGAGACGGTGTCGCACCTGCGGGTGCTCGAGATCGAGGGCACCGTCGGGGTCGTGGACGGCGAGCCGACGCTGTGGTCGCTGACGGACAAGGCCCGGGCCGGCTGACGGTCGGGCGGCCGGGCGGCCGGGCGGTCCGGCAGTCGGGCGGGTCAGCCCTCGGGGGGCACTCCCAGAGCCCGCTCGCAGAACGAGCGCACCTGTCGTGAGGCCTCGGCCCGCGGGAGCTTCTCCCTCGTCGGGTTGAGCCCGGCGGCCGCCCAGACCACGGACTGCACCAGCGGCGCGTCGGCGGCAGGATCGGCCAGGGCGAACGAGCCGTCGGCCACACCTGCCGCGAGCAGGGTCTGCAGCGGCACCATCAGGAGCGTGGCGGCCCGACGCGTCTCCTCGGCGTACCCCTCGGCCCGCATGGCGCCGGGCGACCCCAGCACCGCCACCCGGGCGGCCTTGGTCCGGTGGTGGCCGAAGCTGAGGATCTCGTCGATCCAGGCGTCGAGCGCGGCCCGGGGGTCGGGGGCCGCGTCGACCTTCGCCTGAAGGCGTGCCGCCGCTGCCTCGGCCTCCCGGCGGTAGAGCGCGCACAGCAGCTGGTCCTTGGACTCGAAGTGGCGGTAGAAGGAGCGCGTCGACAGGTCGGCCTCGCGCAGGATGTCGGCCACCGCCGCATCGACGTACCCGTTGCGCTCCATGACGGCGAGCGCGGCATCGAGCAGGATGCGCAGCTCGTCCTCGGCCTCGAAGCGCCGGGGACGCCCGGCCCGAGTTGCCGGCACTGCCTTGGACCCTCCCACGCCGGCCTCAGGCCATCCGTGCCCGGGGCAGGGGGAAGGTGTCGCTGACCTTGTCGAACCAGATCTGCACCCTGTCGCCGATCTTGACGGTGTCGGGGTCAGCGTCGGTGATGTTGAGCAGCATCCGCGCGCCCGCCCCCTGGGTCCCGTCCAGCTCGATCACACCCGACACGTACGGCACGACTCCGGCCAGCTGCGGAGCCAGCGGGTGCCGTACCACCGTGTAGGTGTAGATGGTGCCGGTGCCGGGCAGGTCGACCCACTCGAACGCCTGGCTCTGGCACTCGAAGCAGAACGGTTGTGGCGGCAGGACGAAGGTGCCGCACCGGGTGCACTTCGGGGCGGCGAGCCGGCCCTCGGTGGCCGCGTCCCAGAAGGGCTGGGTCAGCTCGTCGGCGAACGGGTCCTTCATCATGGCGGGGAAGGTCCCCTGCGTGAGATCGGTCATCGTTGTCGGTTCCTTGCTCTCGTCATGGCGATCAGTTGTGCAGCAGGGTGCCGCTGACCGGCAATCCGGAAGGCCCGCCGGTGACCACGGCCACCTCGGCGTCGTCGACCTGGTTCACCGCCATGCCGCGCAGTTGCTCGACCGCTTCGCGGATGTGCGTCATGCCGATGATGTAGGCCTCGGAGAGGTGCCCCCCGTGTGTGTTGACGGGGATGGAGCCACCCTTCCAGCGGATGTTCCCGTCCGCCACGAACGGGCCACCCTCGCCGATCGGGCAGAAGCCGTAGTCCTCGAGCTGCATGATCACCATCGGGGAGAAGTGGTCGTAGAACAGCGCGACGTCGACGTCCTCGGGGCCCATGCCCGCCATCTCGTACATCCGCTTGGCCACCGGCCGGTTTCCCGACGAGGCGAAGTACTCGTCGGGCATCTGGAAGTAGGTGAAGATGGCCGACCCCCAGCGGCCGGCGCCGCCGTGTGCAGTGCCACCGATGTAGACGGGCTTCTGGCGCAGGTCCCTGGCCCGCTCCGCCGAGGTCACGACGGCGGCCACCGCGCCGTCGGTCTCCATCGTGTAATCGAAGAGGCACAGCGGGTCGCTGATCATCCGTGCGCTGAAGTACTCGTCGAGCGTGAGCGGGTCCGTGCGGATGGCGGTCGGGCGCCGGATGGCGTTCTCGCGCTGCGAGATGCACACCTCGGCCAGGTGCTCGCGCGTGGTCCCGTAGAGCTCCATGTGCCGTCGTGTCAGCAGGGCGAAGCTGTGCCCGGGCGCCATCAGACCTGCGCCGGCGATGAAGGCCGCGTAGTTGGGCACGCCGCCGCTTCCGTAGGGGCTGCCGCCGCCGCCACCGAGCCCAGGCCCCCCGCCATCGACGGCACTGCCACCGAGCCGGCGCTTGGCCTGCTGCAGCGTCATCAGGGTCACGCACACCTCGGCCTGCCCTGACGCGATGGCCGCGGCGGCCAATCCGAGGGAGCCGGCCGAGCCCCCTCCGCCGGACGTGAGTGAGGCGGCGAACCTCACCTCGGGCACGCCGAGGACAGAGGCCACCTGGGCCGGGTCGCACGAGCTCGAGTAGATGGTGAACCCGTCGAGGTCCTTGATCGTGAGGCCGGCATCGTCGAGCGCGCCGAGGATCGCCTTGCAGGCCAGCTCGAGCTCGGTCTGGGGCAGCGACTCGCCCCTCTTGTAGTACGGCGTGGCTCCGATGCCGACGATGGCGGTCTTGTCCTTGAGCGTCTCGGGCATACGAGAAGGTCCTTCCTTCGATCCGGCTAGGACGACAGCGAGGCAGCGAGCACCGGCACCTCGGCGAGCGAGCGCAGCCCGTCGTTCAGGTGCGTGCAGCAGTCGGTGGCGCGGATCTGCTCGAGCACCTTCGTGCGGAGTGCACGCAGGTCTGTTCCCGCCATCCGGGCGGCGTTCGGTGCGGCCCCTGGGCACTCGGCATAGGGCAACACCCGGGGAACGGCGTGCACCGACGCGAGCGTCCCCGTCGAGAGGTCGGCCGAGCCCAGGATCTGGTACTCGTGAATAGCCTCTTCGTGCCCTTCGGGCGCCCACACGCTGTCGCGGAACCAGGCGTCGACCTCGATGAGCCCCTCGTTCGCCCAGACGTCGATGCGCCGGGCGCGGCGCATGCCGATCACCGGATGCTCGTGCAGTTCGTGCCAGCCGATCGGGTCGGACGGATCCACCAGCGACGCGGTGCGTGCCGTGTTCTGCCGGACATGCGACAGAGTCCCATCGTCCTTGAGCGCGATCGATCCGGGGCGGAACCCAGAGCAGGTGCCCTGCATGACGCGCTGCGGACCGTTCTCGATGCGGCGGCGCATCTCGGGAAAGACGTCGGCCCAGCGGAAGTAGGTGTACCCGGCGATCAACGTCGCCCCGCCCAGGTCGTCAAGGAGGAGGTACAGGGGCGTCCCGCCCTCGACCTCCTCGGGCAGCTCCCGTGCGATGGCGCCGCGCAGGCCGGAGCCAGCGCGGACGCCGACGAGGCGCTCCAGCCCAGCGACGGGCGGATCGGCGTCGATGCTCTGGATGTCGCGCTCGCGCCCGGTGACCGCGGTGAGGTCTGCGGCCGCCAGGACGTGGGGAGCGCCGCGCATCGGCGTGAACAGGTCGCGGGCCCGACCCTGGAGGTACAGGTCGGGGGTGCCAAGGCCGCCCGGCCAGGACATCTGCACCGTCGAGGTGCGCCGGATGGAGCCGGGCCGTCTCGCCGGGGGCGCGTCGACGGGATCCGAGGGCGGAGAGGGCAGCGCCGTCACGATCCTCCCGCCTCTTCGCAAACCATGTTTTCATTGTAGGCGCCGATCTGCGAATGAAGCCTTTTGGGACCACTCTTTTGCCGAAGACGCAGGTCAAGAGCGTGAGACCCGAGGGCGGGCCCCGGTAGGATTGGCCGATGGCGACCCCGACGGCGACCCGCGACATGCCCCGTCCGGGCGCCGACTCGAACGCCAAGCGGGCCGCCAAGGTGGCCGATCTGATCGTCGAGGACGTGATGGCGCTCGGCTGGCCCGTGGGTGAGGTCCTGGGCTCCGAGGCCGACCTGCTCGAGCACTACCAGGTGAGCCGGGCCGTGTTCCGTGAGGCCGTGCGGCTGGTCGAGCACCAACAGGTCGCCCGGACGCGACGCGGCCCCGGTGGCGGCCTCGTGATCACCGAGCCGACGGTGGGGGCGGTCATCGATGCCGTCGTGCTGTACCTGCACCGGGTCGACGCCCGTCTCGACGAGATCTTCGAGGCCCGCATCATCCTGGAGGAGTTTGCCTGCCAGCTGGCGTCGGAGCGGACCGACGAGAACGACCTTACCGAGCTACGCCACTTCGCGGAGAACGACCCGGTCGAGCCCGGGAGCGACCCCCGGGAGCTCCACGCACTGCTCGGCGCCATCAGCCGCAACGCAGGGCTCGAGCTGTTCATCGACGTCTTCAACCGCGTGGCCCAGCTCTACTCGCCCGACTGGCAGCGCTTCGGCAGCGGCGTCGCCAAGGAGACGCGCCACGCCCACGCCATGATCGCCGAGGCCGTCATGGCCGGCGACGGCGGGCTGGCCCGCAACCGCATGCGCAAGCACCTGCAGGCCGAGGCCGACTTCTTCCGCCGCCGCCGCTCGACCCGCCAGCTCCTGCCCGACTCGGTCGTCCTCTCCCAGTCCGGCCAGGGCAAGGGCGCCGAGACCGTGGCGCGCAACATCACCCAGGTCATCGTCACCGAGGGACTGCAGCCCGGGGAGCTCGTGGGGACCGAGCCCGAGCTCATCGAGCGCGAGGGGGTCAGCCGCGCCCTGCTGCGCGAGGCAGTCCGGCTGCTCGAGCACCATCAGATCGCGCGCATGCGCCGGGGACCGGGCGGCGGTCTCTTCGTCATGGCGCCGAGCACGAATGCGGTCACCGAGGTGGCCGCCATCTACCTGGCGCGGCGCGGCATGCAGCTGGCCGAGTTGGCCGAGCTGCGGACCGGTGTCGAGGTCGCCATCACCGACCTGGCGGCGGAGCGCATCGACGAGGTGGGGGCGGCAGGACTCCACGAGGCGCTGACACGCGAGGAGCATGCGACCGACGCCGAGCGGGCGGAGGCGGTCCACGACCTGCACGCCGCCGTCGCCGCCGCGGCGCACAACCGGGTGCTCCAATTGGTCGCCCTGGTGCTGATCCGCCTGAGCCGCCTGCACCAGATCGAGCGCCTGGCGCCGAAGGCGCAGAAGCAGATCACGGCCGAGGTGCTGCGCACCCACGAGGGCATCGCTCGGGCAATCGAGCAGGGCGATCGCGAGCTGGCCCGGCACCGCATGCGCCGGCACCTCGAGGCGCTCGGCGCTCTCATGCACTGAGCGGGGGTACCTGGCTCACCCCTTCACCTGGGCTTCCCCGCGCTACTTGACATCGACGCGTATATGAGAACACTATTTGCATATTGAGCGCCCGTTGACGGGGCGCGGGATCACGGGAGGGCGCATGGCCGACCTGTCAGAGAAGAAGTTGTGGGCGAATTCGGGTGACTCGCACCTGATGGAGCCACCCGACCTGTTCGCGTCGTTGCCCGACGACATCAAGGACCGCCTGCCCCGCAGCGTCAAGGACCCGAGCGGCGACTTCGAGACCATCTACATCGACGGACAGGAATTCCGGCGCGACCTCCCGAAGAGCTCCACGCCGAAGAAGGGCATCGGCATCAATGCCCGGCCGATCGGCACCCAGGAGGAGGACTTCATCAACCGCGTCATCGGGGGCAACGACCCGGTGGCGCGGATCAAGGATCTCGACGAAGAGGGGGTCTGGGGCGAGGTCATGTACCCCTCGCTCGGCATCTGGACCTTCAACGTCCGCACCCCGCGCGTCGTCAAGGAGGGCTGCCGCGCCCTGAACGACTGGGCGCTCGAGTTCCAGCGCCACTCGCCCCGGTTCGTCTGCGTGGCGTCCATCCCGCTGATCGACATCGATGACGCCGTCGCCGAGGTGAAGCGGGCCCACGAGGGCGGTTTCATGTGCGGCTTCTTGCCGGTCCGACCACCCATCGGCCGGCCGGAGTGGAACGACGAGGAGTGGGACCCGCTGTGGGACGCGTTCGCCGAGACCGGCATGGTCATCGGCTTCCACATCGGCACCGAACCTCACGATCCGACTGAACGCACGGGGATCTACTACCGAGGTCGCGGCGGCGCCGTCCTCAACTACGTCGAGACCACCTACGGGGGTCAGCGCGCCGTCACCCAGCTCATCGCCTGTGGGGCACTCGACCGCCATCCCGAGCTCAAGGTCCTCGTGTCCGAGGGTGGGGCGACGTGGGGCCCCTTCATCGCCGACCGCATGGACGAGGGCTACCACCAGCACGGTGCCGCGGTGAGGCCGACGCTGTCCAAGCTCCCGAGCCGCTTCCTCTACGAGCAGGTCTACGCGTCCTTCCAGCACGACCTCTCGGCCGTGGCGGCCAACTCGGCGATGGGCTGGCAGAACGTCATGTGGGGCAGCGACTACCCGCACTTCGAGGGCACGTTCGGCCACACCCAGAAGACGCTGCACGAGCTCTTCGACGGCGTCGACCCCGCCGTGAGCCGGCGCATCCGGATCGGCGCCTTCCAGGAGCTGTTCCCGAGCGTCCCGGCGCCCCCCGAGGACTGAGGGCCCTCACCCCTCGAGCCCGGCACGACGGGGCCCCGGGCGGGCTTGACCGGCTTTTAGTATACTCTTTAGCCGATTGAGCCCACAGCGACCAGGGGGACCCATGGCGACGACGACATCCGAGGAGTTCGAGAAAGCCACCGACTTCCAGTTCAAGGAAGACGACATCGAGCGGGCCAAGGCGCTGGTCGGCCGGTGGGCGCCCTCGGGGGCGCGGGAGTTCCTGACCACGGCGACGCCGGACTCCATGCGCAACTTCGCCCGCAGTTACGGGGACGACAACCCGCTCTTCGCCTCCGAGGACTACGGCACGACGACGCGTTGGGGCGGCCAGATCGCACCACCCATGATCCCCATCGCCCTCAACCGGCCCCTCTACGCCGACCCACCGAAGGAGCGGATAAAGCGTCCGTCGTTCCGCGGCATCCACGTCTTCGTCTCGGGCAGCACCTGGCAGTGGTTCCGCCCGCTGCTCGGGGGCGACTCCCTCTACAGCTTCGGGGGCACCGAGTCGGTCGTGGAGAAGAAGTCGGAGTTCGCCGAGCGCTCCCTCCTCGTGACGTACGCCAGCGTCAAGATGAACCAGCGCGCCGAGATCGTCGCCATCTCGCGGACGCTGGCCATCCACACGGAGCGCAAGACGGCGCGGGAGAAGGGCAAGTACTCGGCCCTCGAGCCGGCGAGCTACACCGACGAGGACATCGAGAAGATCGACGCCATCTACGAAGCGGAGGAGGCCCGGGGGCCCGAGCCTCGATACTGGGAGGACGTCCACATAGGAGACGCCCTGAACCCGATGGCGAAGGGGCCGCTCACGACGACCGACATGATCGTCTTCCATGCCGGCGGCTACGGGTTCGTGCCGTACGAGCCCTGCGCCAACAGGATTGCCTATAAGAACCGGCAGCGCATCGCGCCCTTCTACGTGAAGAACGAGTACGGCGTCCCCGACGTGGCGCAGCGTGTCCATTGGGACTCGGCCTGGGCCCAGGCCATCGGCAACCCGATGGCCTACGACTACGGGGTGATGCGGGACTGTTGGCTCAGCCACTTCATGACCGACTTCATGGGCGACGACGGCTGGCTCGTCACCCAGAGCTCCGAGATCCGCAAGTTCAACTACATCGGCGACACGCACATCCTCACCGGCGAGGTCGTCGACAAGCGCCATGAGGACGGGCGCTGCGTGGTCGACATCGAGATGCGTGGCACGAACCAGCGCGACACGGTCACCTGCCCGGCCAAGGCCACCGTGGCACTACCCAGTCGCGAGCACGGCCCCGTCCGCCTGCCCGAGCCGCCGGCCGACCTGGCGGCCCAGGCCATCGCCATGCTCGAGCGGCACCACGAGATCGTCGCCGAGCGCAAGGCCAAGGGCGAGGGGTGAGCGAGGGCGGCCTGGCCGCCGAGGTCCAGGCCTGGGTGGACGCCAATTGGGACACGTCCATCACGGTGCGCGAGTGGTGGCGGCGCCTGGCCGATGCCGGGTATGCCTACCCGTCGTGGCCCGCCGGACTCGGTGGCCGGCGCCTCTCGCGACGCGACGCAATGACCATCGCCGGTGTGCTGGCGCGCAACGGCGTCATCGGGCCGCCCGTCGGCGCGATGGCGGCCACCCTCGCCGCGCCGACGCTGCTCGAGCACGCCACCGAGGCCCAGCTCCTCAAGCTCGTGCGGCCCATCGCCACCGGGGAGGCGGCCTGGTGCCAGCTCTTCAGCGAGCCCGGGTCGGGGTCGGACCTGGCCAGCGTCGGGACGCGTGCTGTTCCGGATGGCGACGAGTGGGTCGTCACCGGTCAGAAGGTCTGGAACTCGGCGGCCGACACCGCTGACTTCGGCATGCTGCTGGCCCGGACGGATGTCGACGTGCCCAAGCACGCTGGCATCGCCTACTTCGCCATCGACATGAAGCAGCCCGGGATAGAGGCGAGGCCGCTCAAGCAGATGAACGGCGCATCCAATTTCTGTGAGGTCTTCCTGACCGAGGCCCGTGTCCAAGCCGACCACGTCATCGGCGAGGTCAACGGGGGCTGGCGGGTCGCGCAGTCGACGCTCTTCCACGAGCGCAACTCGGTGGCCGGAGGTGGCCTGCCCGGTTTGGTCATGGCCCGCTCGGGTTCCGAGGGCGACCTCGAACGCAAGGTGGGCGAGGTGCTCGACCGGGCCCGCGACGCGGTCAAGGCCCGCCAGAGCCCCATCCGGGCGGGGGCCGTCCCGGCCAAGTTGATGATCGAGCTGGCTCAGAAGTACGGCGTCGCAGGTGACCCGACCATCCGCCAGGAGCTGGCCCGCTATGTCTCCCAGGTCCGTGTGAACGGTTGGACGATGCGCCGGAGCGGTGCCGCAGGCGGGAAGCTGACCGGGGCCGACGGCTCCATCGCCAAGCTGACCACGGCGCGCATCTGCCAGGAGTCCCGTGACCTCTCCTACCGGATCGTCGGCGCCCGGGGGATGCTGGTGGGGACATTTTCGCCGCTGGAGGGCGATCTTCAGGCGGTGAACCTGGCCAGCCCGGGCAACCGGCTCGGGGGCGGGAGCGACGAGATCCAGCTCAACGTCCTGGGCGAGCGGGCCCTCGGGCTGCCCCGAGAGCCGAGCGTCGACAAGCACGTGCCCTACCGTGACCTCAAGGTGGGGACGCAGACAGAGCGCGAGGTTCGACCGGGCTCCAATTCTTCGACTCTTCTTAGCTTGCGATTAAACCCCCACCACTTGCTCAAGCGGCCTTCTTGACCGCCGGAAAGCGCTTTCTGGGCGGTTTTCGTGTTCCTTTCGGACGTCCCGGCCCGGGCCTTGTCGATTTCGGTGGACTGGCTGGGGTGCCGATCGCTGCACGAAGTCGTCGAAACCCCCTCCGCACCCGCGTCGGCGTGAGCTTGGCTGGACCAAGTGACCGCTCCCATGGCAGACGCAGGTCATCGACCAGGCCGCGAGCGAGTCGCAGTTGGCTCAAGGCTCCGACGATGAGCCAACTCCAGCGGTCGGCCTGCTCGGGCGTGCACAGTGATGGCGTGGTCCAGCCAAGGGTGTTCTTGATGAAGCGGAAGGTGTGCTCGATGTCGAAACGCCGCAGATAGGCGCGCCAGCACCGCTCGAGATCGGGCTCGCCGGGTCCTGTCCAAAACAGCCACAGTGTTTTCTTCGTCCCAGAGGCGGGCTTGGGCAAGTGTTCGACCTCGACGCGGATGACGGTGCCGCGCACGATGGGCGGTGCGCCGCCGTAGTCGCGCCAGCGGCCGCGACCGCTCACTCGAGGATGCAGACCGTGCCAGGCCTTCACCGTGACGGTGCCATAGCGGGCGTCAGAGGCAACGAGGCTCGCCGATGGCCGCGTCCAGGTCCTCGGATCCGAGCACTTGAACCGCGGGCCGTGCCGCGGGGGACGCCCGCCGGTTCCCTTTGGTCGGTTGGGGCGAAGAGGGGGATCGGCATAAAAGACGCGGTCGTCGCGGATGCGAGTGAGACATTCGCAGCGCTCCTCGGCCAGATCGTGACCGAGGGCGATCGGGTTGTAGCCGGCGTCGAAGACGAACAGCGGGACTTCCCCGCTTGCTGGGAGGAGTCCAACGAGGCGACGGACCTGCTCGGCGGTCATGTTGCTCTGGTCGTGCTGTGGCGCGATGCGCTCCATGTCAAGAGGTGCCGTCCACGAGTCAAAGGCCCAGTCCAGCTGGCAGATCCACTGATAGTTCCATCCGGCCACGATGGGTTGGCCCGCTGAGTGTTTCGACGCCGAGTAGTAAAAGCCCCGCTCGGGGCTGCATTCGGCGTCACAACGGTCCCAGGTCGAGGCGTCGACGGCGAAGACGAGAGGCCAGGTCGCTGGGCGGTGTGCCACGAGAAGTTCTCGAAGGCGATCCTCGTCGATCCGGCCCCGCTCGAGCGCCTTGTAGAGGCTGCCGTGCGAGCGGCGGAACTCGGGCTCGAGGCTGAGGGCGGGCACTGATCCGACAACCCCGGGGGTGCACAAGAGGGCATCGGCCAGCTCGAAGAGGGCGTCGCCCCAGCGCCAACAGCAGCGGTGCAGACCCTCTCGGAACTCGACCAACCGGCGCAGCGCGCCGGCGCCCGACCCCTGTCGTGCCATACCCGATAGTATGTCTACTATCGGGCACAGAAGTTGGGATACTCAAGGTGGAGGCAGCGATGGCAACAAAGGCGACGACCCGACTCGAGACCTATGAACGGCGCTATCGCGAACTGGCCCGCCAGCTGGCCGACATCGGCTACATCGCGTCAGGGAGCGTGGCTCCTCGATACAACCGATGCGGGAAGGAGAGTTGTGGCTGTCACGGCGACCCGCCACGACTCCATGGCCCCTATTTCCAGTGGACGGCCAAGGTGGGCGGCAAGACAGTCAATCGGAGGCTCACCCCCAGCGAGGCCGCTCTCTACAGTGAATGGATCGGCAATGATCGACAGGTACGCGCCATCATCGCCGAGATGCGCGAAGTGGCGGCGAAGGCCCAGCGACTCATGCTCGAAGAGTCCGCGAGCAAGGCTGGCTGAGGTTTAATCGCAAGCTTAGTGTTCTCACTAACTCTCCAAACATTTGGGGGCGATAGTTCTCCTATGAGGAATCACCCGGGCCGTGCCGTCGCCGTTGGGATCCTGTGCTCCATCGCGGCCACCATCGGCCTCTGGAGCGGTGCGCTTGCGTCGGCCTCCGGTGCACTACATTCGGGAACCCAGGTCCAGACCCAGGTCACGTCCTCACACCCCGACTCCGGGCGCTAGGTCGGCCGACGGCCACCGGCGTGGCGGGTCGCTGCGACCCGCTGGGGCCCGCGCTCGGTCCTTACGACTCGTCGGTTTGTAACTTGTGCGCCAGGCGCTCCATCGTCGCCTTGGCTGACTCCCCCTGGTTCTCTGCCTCGTGGGCGAAGAGCCACCGCCTGCGCTCGACCTCGTCCTCGGCCTCGTTGAGGTTGTCCTTCACGAGCGCCAGCAGGGTGGCCGGCGTGCGCACCAGCCATTGCGCGATGTCGTAGGTGTAGGCCCGAAGATCGGGCGGGGGGAGCACGGCGTGCACCATGCCGAGCTCGAGTGCCCGGTCTGCAGGGATCTTCTCGTTGAGCAGGTAGAGGCGCCGTGCCAGCGCCGTGCCGCCGATGCGCGTCCAGAAGAACGATCCTCCGTAATCGCCCGACAGCCCGTTGGGCGAGAAGTTGGCCGAGAACACGGCATCCTCTGAGGCGAAGCGTAGGTCGCACGCGGCGGCGAGGCTGCAGCCGGCGCCGACTGCCGGGCCCCCCACCATGGCGATGGTCGGCTTCGGCATGAGGTGCAGCAGCATGGCCGCGTGGAGGTCGTGCCGGGAGAGGTCGCCGGACAGCGCGTCTGCCGGGACGCCCTTCTCACTGCCCGGCGAGCCTCGGCCGCCGCTCTTCACGTCGCCGCCGGAGCAGAATCCGCCC
Source organism: uncultured Acidimicrobiaceae bacterium (assembly GCA_963717455.1). GTDB lineage: Bacteria > Actinomycetota > Acidimicrobiia > Acidimicrobiales > RAAP-2 > Bog-473. Next base: position 5,455,649 of record OY970336.1, on the reverse strand, counting down.
TGACCACCCTCGGCGGCCGCGCCGGTGAGCACGATCACCTTGGCCTCGGGGTCCTCCGCCATCTGGCGCACGGCGCCGTCGAGGGCCGCGATGAGATCGCCGTTCAGGGCGTTGCGGCGAGACGGCCGGTTCAAAGTGATGGTCCCGACCCGGTCCACGACGTCTGTCACGATCACGGGCCCCGCGTCGCCGGTGGTTGCTGCGGAGGGTTCTGCCACGTGTGCCACGGTCTCCTGAGTCGTTTCTTTGGGACCTATTCAGTATACTCAAAGCACCCGGCCGCCCCTCTGGCCCGCACGGCGGCTTCGACCCGGAGTGACCACCGATGGAGAACGCCTCGATCACCGACCGTCCAGTCGGGCCCCTGTCCGGCCTGCGCGTGCTCGACCTCTCGAACAGCCCGGCCGGGGCGCAGGCCAGCCAGACGCTGGCGGACTTCGGGGCGGAGGTGGTGCAGGTAGAGCCGCCAGGCGGGAGCGCGCTGCGGGACCTCCCGTCCTATCCCCTGATCTCCCGGGGCAAGAAGTCCATGGTGCTCGACCTGCACGAGGCTGGAGACGCCGCACTGGCATGGGACATGGCGCTCGGGGCCGACGTCCTGATCGAGACGTTCCGGCCCGGCGTGGTGGAGCGGCTGGGTCTGGCCTACCAGGACCTGTCCGCCGCCAACCCGCGCCTGGTGTACGGGTCGGTGACGGGCTTCGGGCGGAAAGGCCCCTATGCCCATGCGAAGGCCTATGAGGCACTTGTCATGGCACGGGTGGGCGCGCTGTGGGCGTCGCAGGGAATGGTGGCGCGCGAGGGGCCGGCGCACGTCTCCGTGCCCTACTGCAGCTACGGGGCCAGCCAGCAACTACTTACCGGCATCTGCGCCGCGCTGCACGAGCGAGAGCGCAGCGGTCGGGGCCAGCACGTCGACGCCACGCTCGTCAACGGGCTCGCATCGCTCGGGACGTGGAACTGGTACCTCAACGTGATCACGTCGAATTTCCCCGATGCCTTCACGCCGTCGTCGCCCCTCGGCACGCACGGCCTGCCGCTCTCGCCGATGGTCTTCATGCTGCTCATCGCGCGGACCGAGGACGGCCGCTGGCTGCAATTCTCCCAGGTCCAACTGCACCTCTACATGGAGATGCTCAAGGTGATGGGCCTGGACTGGATGCTCCAGGACGAGGAATGGAAGGACGCCGTGTGGGCAGCCGACACACCCAAGACCGGTGAGTACTGGGACAAGCTCTACGAGGCGGTCCAGTCCAAGACGTTGGCGGAGTGGAACGAGATCTTCGAGAACGACCACAACGTCTGGGCCGAGACGATGCGACGGGGGAGCGAGCTGCTCGACCACCCGCAGATGCAGCATCTCGGTGCCGTCGTGGAGATCGACGACGCGGGGCGCGGCCTCGTTCGCCAGCCAGGACCGATCGTCAAGATGTCGGACACGCCGGCCGTGCTCGAGCGAGGCGCACCGGAGCTCGACGCGGACGGGGACGGGTTGCGGACCGCACCCTGGAGGGCGATCGGCGCGTCCGACGTGGTGCCAGACGTTGAGTCGCCGCCAGCGCGGGCCTGCGCTCGACGACGTCACGATGCTCGAACTCGGGACCTTCTTCGCGGCACCGTTCGGCGGCACGGTGTTGCGCGAGCTGGGAGCCCGGGTGATCAAGGTCGAGCCCATTGAGGGCGAGCCCATGCGCGCACTGCTGCCCTTCCCTGAGGTCGGCGCCGCGAAGTGCATGCAGGGAAAGGAGTCCATCTGCGTCGATCTGTCGACCGACGAGGGTCGCGAGATCGTCCACGCCTTGGCCAAGAAGTCGGACGTCGTGCTGCAGTCGTTCCGTGCCGGCGTGGCGAAGCGCCAAGGGGTCGACGCGGCCACCCTGCGGGGCATCAATCCCGACCTGGTGTACCTGAACTCGCCGGGCTACGGGATCGACGGGCCTTGTGGTGACCGGCCCGCCTACGCGCCGACCATCGGCGCCGGCAGCGGCCTCGTCATGCGCAACATCGGCACTGCCATAGTGGAGCGCCCGGGCCTGTCATTGAAGCAGATCCGGGCCGACGCGATGCACCTGTCCGCCGCGGGGACGACCGAGTATGCGCAGGCAGACGGGATCTCGGCGCTGACGGCGGCAAGTGCGATGGCGCTCGGCCTGCTCGTGCGTGACCGGGTGGGGACCTCACAGGAAATGCTCACGACCATGCTGACGTCGACCGCGCATGCGCTCGCCGACGACATGGTCGAGTACAAGGACCGGCGGCCAACCCAGGCGGCCGATTCCGAGCTGCTCGGCTACTCGGCCCTCTACCGCCTCTACAGGGCGGTCGACGAGTGGGTGTACCTTGCCGCTCCGGATCCCGGCGACTGGACCGCCCTGTGTGGCGCACTGCGAGAAGAGGCGGACCTGGCCGGTGACCCTCGGTTCGCCGACAAGCAGTCCAGGACGGACAACGACGAGGCGCTGGCCGCGGTCCTCGAGGGAGTGTTCGCACGGAAACCGGCCCAGCACTGGGAGGACGTACTGCTGGCGGCCGACGTTGGGTGCATGGTCGCCCGCCGCGAGGCCCCCGAATCCGTGTTGCAATCGGCCGAGTTCGCCGGGGTGGCGGACATGCTCGTCGAGGTGGAGCACCCGACGTTCGGCGCGCACGTGCGGCTGAAGCCCTACATTGCGTTCTCCCGGAGCGACACTGTGGCCGAGCCGGGTTCGTTGGCCGGGCAGCATACCGACGCGATTCTGAAGGAGCTCGGCTACACGGCCGCAGCGATCGCGGATCTGAGGGAGAGGAAGGTCGTGGCCTGATGGGTGACACGGAGACGACGTCCGAGCCGGTGCTGGCGTCCGAGCGGAGGGGGGCCGTGCTCGTGCTCCGGCTCAACCGTCCCGAAGCGCGCAATGCGCTGAGCCCCGAACTGCTGACGGCCGTCGGGCTCGGCATGGCGGAGGCCGAGAACGATCCCGACGTGCGGGCGGTCGTCTTGACCGGTACCGGTGAGAAGGCCTTCTGTGCCGGCATGGACCTGCGGGCGTTCGCCGAGGGCGGCGGCGTCGGGGGCAGCCGGGAAGGCATGCGGGGCTTTGCTCGCTTCACGCAGGGCGAGATCGGGGTGCCCATCGTCGGTGCGGCCAACGCAACGGCGGTGGCCGGTGGGTTCGAATTGCTGCTCGGCTGCGATGTGGTGGTGGCGTCCGAGGCGGCTTCCTTCGGGCTGCCCGAGGTCAAGCGCGGCCTGTTCGCAGCCGGCGGCGGCGTGTTCCTGAGCACCCGCATCCCATTGGCGGTTGCGCTCGAGCTCACGCTGACGGGCGACCTCATCGACGCCCGGCGCGCCCTGTCGTTGGGGCTGGTGAACCAAGTGGTCCCACCCGCCGAGGTCCTGGACGCCGCGGTGGCGCTGGCGGAGCGCATCGCCCGCAACGGGCCTCTCGCGTTGAAGGCCACCAAGGAGCTCGTGCGCACTGCGTCGACGGACCTCGAAAAGGCGCGCTCCCTGGCCGCAGAATGGCAGCCCAAGGTGTTTGGCAGTGAGGACGCCAAGGAGGGCGCGACAGCCTTCATTGAGAAGCGCGACCCCGTGTGGAAGGGCCGCTGAGGAGGACGGATCTCGGGCCCGGGTCAGGGGGAGGTCGACAATGGCGGCGGCGCACCATGGGGCCGAGTCCGTCGCCACGCCCCGTGACGCTGGCGCCTCGGGCTCGAGCGGCACGGTGACCCGCGCGACGACGATGTCCTCGCGTCCGCGCAATGCGTTCGAGAGGAGCAGGTCGATCTGGTTGTGCAGGATCCGATAGCGCACCTTCTCCGGCCGTATGACCGGGATGAGCACGACGATCTGATCGTCGGGGTGCTCCGCCCTCACGTCGTCGATGAAGCCGACGATCGGCTGTACGACGGAGGCGTACTCGTTGTAGAGGACGCGCAACGGCACCCCCGGGTCCCAGGTATGCCACTGGTGCTCGAGCACGTCGGCGTCGTGAGTGCCCTCGTCCTCGCCTCGCAGGACGACCGTCACGGCGATCACTTCCTGGCCGAGCGACTCGGCCTCACAGAGCGCGTGCTCCGTGAGGCGCGAGATGCGGTTCACCGGCACGATGACGACGGTGTACTTAGGTGTGGGCTTGTCGGGGATCTCGTCCATCCGGAGTTCCTTCCGGGCCCGCTCGTAGTAGGCGTGAATGCGCAGGAAGAGGAAGACGAACGCCGGAATGGCGATGACGACCACCCACGCCCCTTCGGTGAACTTCGAGATGAGGAAGACGATGGTGGCGATGGCGGTGATGCACGCGCCGATCCCGTTGATGGTTGCCCGCCGCATCCAGCCCGGTGGTCGGGTTTTTCGCCAGTGCACGACCAGCCCGGCCTGCGACAGCGTGAAGCCGATGAAGACCCCGATGGCGAAGAGCGGGATCAATGTGTTCGTGCTGCCGCGGACGGCGACGAGGAGCGCGCCCGCCATGACGGCGAGTACCACGATGCCGTTCGCGAAGGTCTGGCGGTCCCCCCGGATACTGAACAGGTGGGGGAGATAGTTATCCCGTGCGACGAGGCTGGCCAGCACGGGGAGCCCGCCGAAGGAGGTGTTGGCCGCCAAGGCGAGCACGATGGTGATCGTGATGGACACGATGTAGTAGGCCCAGCCCCGCCCCACCGCCATGGCCATGATCTGGCTCAGCACCGTCTGGCCGCTCCGAGGACCGATCTGCCAGCGTTTGGCGAGGACGGCGAGACCGAGCAGCATCGTTCCGAGGATGAGCCCCAGCAGCATCTCCGTCCGCTTGGCCCGGACGACCCGAGGCTCCCTGAAGAGCGGCACGCCGTTGGCGATCGCCTCCACGCCGGTGAGCGCGCTGCAGCCGGCCGAGAACGCCTTGAGGATGAGCAAGACGGTCACCGCCTTGAGCCCCGTCGTCGGCAATTGTGACGTCCCCAGCTGGGCCTGGTCGAGGCCGAGGGGATGGATGAAGCCGATGGCGATGATGGCCAGGAGCCCGAAGATGAACACCATCGTCGGAAGCAGGAAGGCGCGCGCCGTCTCACCCAGTCCCCGCAGGTTCAGGACGGTGATGAAGAGGAGGATCCCGAGGCAGAGCGGCACGGTGGCCCCGTCCAGGCTGGGGAATGCCGACTCGAGCCCAGCGACGCCCGCGGCGATGGAGACGGCGACGGTGAGCGTGTAGTCGACGACCAGCGCCGCCGCGGCGACGAGGCTCGTGTTGGCGCCGAAGTTCGCCCGGGAGACGGCATACGCCCCGCCACCCATCGGGTAGGCGTCGATGACCTGGCGGTAGGAGAACACGAGGATCGCCAAGAGGGCGACGATGGCGATCGTGATGGGGAGGACGAGGTGCAGGGCCCCGGCGCCGGCCACCGCCAGCACGAGGATGATCGCCTCGGGCCCGTAGGCCACCGAGGTCAGGGCGTCGAGCGAGAGGGCCGAGAGGCCCTGGACAGGAGTGATCTTCTCCTTCCCGCTGCCCCGGGCCGTGCGCGGCGGACCCACCAGCAGGTGCCAGACGGCGGTGGCCCTGCCGGGGTGCGGGTCTGCCATGACGGGCACTCTACGAGCGCCTCGGCTCGCGGCGGTGGTAAGGGCACTTGGGCCCCACCTCGGGGAGTCAACGTCCCGACGACTGTGGCCTCGACCGCCTCAAGGGCCACGCAGTGTCACCAGAAGCCTGTGGGAGTCTGAGGCGATGGAACTCTGGGAACTCGTCGCACGCGAATCGTGCCGGGACACCCTGGCCCAGTACAGCCACGCGGGCGACCGCTACCTGCTCGAGGAGTTCGCGGGCGCGTTCTGCGAGGACGGTGTCCTCGAGATCCGAGGCAGTGCCCCCCTCCAGGGGCGTCAGGCCATCATGGAGCGCTTCGGCGGTGGCACCGCGGCCCTGCAGGCACGCCAGGGCGCCAAGGCGCAGGCGCCGGGCGCCGCGAGGCGGATTGTGCGCCACAACGTGACCAACATCAGGTTCGAGTCGGTGTCGCCGACCGAGGCCACCGTGGCGAGCTACTTCACGGTCTTCACCGAGGTCGGACCCGACCATTTGGGCCGGTACCGGGACCGCATGGTGCCCGTCGGCGACCGTTGGCTGATCGCGCACCGCTTCGTCTCGGTGGACTGGCACTCGCCTGACTCCACCTTCAGGAGCCAGCGCTGACGACGATGTCCGTGCTTCCACAGGGAGCCGGACGGGCGGCCCTCCTCACCACGCTGGCCTCGGCCCTGGCCCTTGCGGCCGCCGTCATGGCGGGATGCTCGTCGGCGCACGCGACAACCGTGCCCGGCACCAAGGTCGTGCACGGCGACACCGTGCCGACCGTCGCACACCTGGGGCCGACCAGCTTCACCGGGCCCGGGCCCCTCGGCGTCGGCGAGACGACGTTGACGCTACCGACAGACGGTGCGCCCGTGGAGGTGTGGTACCCCGCCACCGCGCCGAGCGTCGCCGGAATGCCCGAGGCGACGTACGACGTCGCCAGTTGGCTGCCGCCCGCTCTGAAGAAGCTGATCCCCGCCGGGTTCACGGTCAGCTACCCGAGCGGAGGCGTGCGCGGCGTACCAGTCGCTCCTGGCCGCTACCCGCTCGTGGTGTTCAGCCACGGCTACGCCGGCTTTCGGGACCAGTCGACATTTCTCACCGCCCGTCTTGCCTCCTGGGGCTTCGTCGTCGCCGCGCCCGACCACTTCAGCCGAGACCTCACCGAGGTCCTCGGCGGTCCCACGGGAGCGACGACCCGGACGACCGATGTCGGGGACCTCAAGGCGACCATCGCCCTCATGAGCGCGCAGAACAAGTCGCCATCGAGCCCGTTCCACGGCCATCTTGACACCGGACTCGTCGGCGCGGTCGGCCACTCCGCGGGCGGCGCCGCCGTCGTCGAGGCGCTGGCCGCCACTGACCCCCGAGTGACCACGTTCATCGGCCTGGCGGGTGCCACAGTAGGCTCGTTCGGTCAGACCAGGCGCGGCCCCGACAGCATCGTCCCGCACCAGCCGGGAATGCTCATGTCCGGGACATCGGACCACGTCGTCAGCGACGTGGGCATGATCGCCGCCTACGGGCGAATGCACCGCCCCAAGCGGCTGATCTTGTTGCGCGACGCCGGCCATCTCGTGTTCGCCGACCTGTGCGAGGTCGGCTCTTCGCAGGGCGGCCTCCTCTCCATCGCCGCAGTCCTGCACGTCCCAGTCCCGGCGTCGCTCGTGCCGCTGGCCTCCGACGGGTGCCAGGCGCCGGACCTGCCGCCGCCCCAGGGGTGGCCGGTGATCCGCCAGGCGGTGACGGCGCAGTTGCGGCACGTGTTCGGCTTCGACCGGTCCACCGCCGGCCTCGCCCGTCTGGCCGGCGCCTACCCGGGCGTCGTCGCGGGGAACCGGGCCTCGCCTGGCCCGTGAGACGAGCCGGGCCACTGCGACTGGTTAGTTGATCAGCGGGTCCCGGGGCAGGCCGAGGATCCGTTCGCCGATTTGGTTGCGCTTGATCTCCGACGTCCCGCCGGCGATCGACATTCCTCGATGCATCAACACCATCATCGATGTCATCGCACGCGCACCGTCCGAGTACGCAGTGTCGGGTCCGCCCAGCGCGGCCATGATCGCCGCCGCCTCGTGACCGATCTCTGAGAGTACCAGCTTGGTGACGTTGCCCTCGGGCCCCGGACCGCCGCCGGCCACGGCCCGGTGGGCGCTGCGCATGTTCAACGCCGCCATGGCCTCACCCTGCGCGATGGCCCGGCCGATCCGCCCTGCCCCACCCGCCAACCGCTCGGGGTGGGCGTCGAACGGCCCGATGGCCATGTCGACGGGCATCGACCCGCCACCCTGGCCCCCACCGATGGACACGCTCTCGTTCCCGAGCGTCGCCCGCGCCACCGTCCACCCACCGTTCACCGGTCCGACCACGTCGTCGTCGGGGACGAAGACGTCGTTGAAGAAGACCTCGTTGAACTCCGAGTGCCCCGTGACCATCTTGAGCGGGCGCACCTCGAGGCCCTCGGCGTGCATGTCGATGACCATGGTCGTGATGCCCTTGTGCTTGGGAGCATCGGGATCGGTGCGGATGGTCGCGAGGCCGAAGGCGGCAAGATGCGCTCCGCTCGTCCACACCTTCTGGCCGTTGACGAGCCAACCGCCGTCGACCCGGGTGGCCCGCGTCTTGACCCCCGCCGCGTCGCTGCCGGCGTCGGGCTCACTGAAGAGCTGGCACCAGATGACGTCCTGGCGCAGGGCCGGCAGCACCCACCGGGCCACCTGGTCCTCGGTCGTGTGCTGGATCAGCGTCAGGATGACCCACCCCGTGATCCCGTATTGCGGGCGGGCCACCCCCGCCGCCCGGAACTCCTGCTCGATCACGAGCTGCTCCACCGCACCCGCGTCCCGCCCCCAGGGCCGCGGCCAGTGCGGCATGACGTAGCCCGTCTCGATCATCGCCTCCCGTTGGGCGGCGGCGTCCAACCCCCGCACCCGCTCGACGAAGGCCCGCACCTCGACCTGCAGCGACTCGGCTTCGGGCGGCAAGTCGATCGTGCGTGCCCGCCGCGTCCCGCCACGCACCAGGTCGGTCACGTCGATCGCCGCCGCCTCCGCGTCGACCACCGCCTCCAAAGCGGTCGCTCGCCGTAGAGAGAGATGCGCGTCGTGCTCCCACGTGAACCCGATGCCGCCGTGCACTTGGATGTTGAGCTGCGCGCACTCGTCGGCAGCCGCCAGCGCCAGCGCCGCCGCCATCGCCGCCGCCAGGGACAACTGGTCGCCCCCGTCCTCGGCCGCCCGGGCGGCGTCCCACACCACCGCCGTCGCGAGCTCGGCCATCACGAGCATGTTGGCGCAGTGGTGCTTGACCGCCTGGAAGGTGGCGATGGGCCGGCCGAATTGCGTGCGCACCTTGGCATACGCAGCGGCGTCCTCGGTGCACTGGGCGGCGACGCCCGTGGCCTCGGCGGCGATGATGAGGCGGGCCAGGTCGACGAGCACCCGCCAGCCGCCCGGGATCACGTCGGCCGGTGCGCCCGCCAGCGTGACCCGAGCGGTGCGCCGGGTCGGGTCGAGGTTGGCCGGCACCGAGACCGTGACCCCGCTCGCGGCCGCTTCGACGACGATGGCGTCGTCGCCCGCGGGGAGGACGAGGATGTGGGCGAGGCCACCGCCCAGGACCGCCGGAGCCGTCCCGGCGGCCTTGCCCCCCGACACCGTGATGTCGGAGGTGAGCGCGACGCCGCCGAAGGCCGAACCATCCGCCAGACGGGGCAGCACCCTCACGGCCAACTCGGCGGGCGCGGCGGCGTCGATGCACGCGCTGGCGATCACGGTCGGCACGAACGGGCCGGGTGCGAGCGCCCGGCCGAGTTCCTCTACGACCACGACGAGCTCGGGTAGCCCGAAGCCCGAGCCACCCCTGTCCTCGGGGAGGTGGAGCCCGAGCCAGCCGAGCGAGGCAAGGTCGTCCCAGAACGGTGGTGGCGCCTCGGTCGCCGACTCGAGCAGGGCGCGGGCGGCCCGGCGGGAATCGTGCTTGGCGAGGAAGTCCGAGGCGGTCTGCCCCAGGGCGCGGTGCTCTTCGGTGACGGCGATCGACATGGCTAAATAGTACCCTCTATTGTGCGGCGGTACGTCCCGCCCCGGTCTCCTGGAGAGGAGCAACGATGAAGCTGGGCGCGATGGTGGGGATGCGCGACGACCCGGACGCGTTCGCCGCCCGCGCCAAGCGGTTGGAAGGCGTCGGCGTGGAGTACCTCTGGACCGGGGAGGCCTACAGCGCCGACGCGGTCTCCACCATGGGCTTCCTGGCGGCCGTGACCAAGAAGGCGCAGATCGGCTCGAGCATCCTGCCGCTCTACACGCGCACCCCGACCCTTCTGGCCATGACCGCCGTCGGCCTCGATCGGCTCTCGCGGGGGCGCTGCATCCTGGGGCTGGGCGCCTCCGGGCCCCAGGTGATCGAGGGTTTTCACGGTGTTCCCTATGACGCCCCGCTCGCGCGCACCCGCGAGATCATCGAGATCTGCCGTTCGGTGTGGCGGCGCGAACGCCTCGTCCACCACGGCCAAAACTACGACGTGCCGCTCGGCGAGGGGAGGGGCACCGGCCTCGGTAAGTCGCTCAAGATCATGGACCACCCGGTTCGCGAGCGCATTCCCCTCTACGTGGCCTCCCTCGGCCCGAAGAACGTCGAGATGACGGCCGAGCTGGCCGAGGGGTGGCTCCCGCTGCACTACTGGCCCGATCGGGCCCACGAGCTCTGGGGCTCGTCCCTCGAGGCCGGCAAGGCCAAGCGGACGTCCGGGCTGCCGCCGCTCGAGATCGTCGCCGGTGGGTCGCTCGCCATCGGGGACGACATCGAGGCCTTGCGGGACCGGGACCGTCCGATGCTCGCCCTGTACTACGGGGGCATGGGCGCTCGGGGCACGAACTTCTACAACGACGTCCTCAAACGGTACGGCTACGAGAAGGAGGCCGAGGAGATCCAGGACGCCTACCTCGGCGGCGACCGCAAGCGGGCCGCCGCGCTGGTTCCGGCTGCGCTTGTGGCCGGTATGTCCCTCGTCGGCGATGCGGGCTTCGTGAAGGACCGCATCGCGGCCTACCGCGAGTCAGGGGTCACCGTCCTCAACGTGCAGCCAGTCGGACCCAACGGGCTGAAGGACATCGAGACGATCGCCGGCTGGGTGGCCTGACGGGCTAGCCGTCGTGGCCCGCCGGATGTTGGCCCCGGGCGGCGCGGAGAGCCTCCAAGTCGCGTGGCTCGCGGCCTTCGCGCGCCGCCGCCTCCGATTCGAGCTGCAGTATCTCCTCGACCAGCTGGGTCGTCGACCCCGGTAGGAGGAGGTGCTCCTGGTAGACGGTGGCTCCGAGCGCGCCATGGCGGTCCCGCAGCGAGCCGTGGTACGAGCCCCTGGCGCTGCGAGCCTTCACCGGCCGCAGGTCGACGAGCACCCAGTCGTCGGCCCGGATGTTCTCCTGGAACCAGAGGGAGTGGTCGATGCTGGGGCCGCCACGGCCGATGAGCGACGAGTCCTGCTGGCCGAACCCCGTGCCCAGGTCGGACAGGAAGGTCAGGCCGGCCCGGTGCAGCAGCGGGTCCTCCCCGAGAGACGAGGTCGAGCGTACCCACACGCAATCCGTGAATGCGCCTGTGAGGAAGTCGGTGGGCGTGACCTCGCGCACCTCGAGCATCGGGTTCCACCCGCCCCGGCGGGTGTCCTCGGGCTCGGGCGCGGCGCGCCGGGGCGCGTCGTCGAACACGCCCCCGCCACTCTCGGCATGAAATGACGTGATCATGGAGAAGATGACGTCGCCCTCCTGCACCGCGACGACGTGGCGCGCCGAGAACGAGCGCCCGTCGCGATCTCGGTCGACCTCGAGGACCACGGGGAGGTCGCTACGCCCCGCCCGGAGGAAGTAGCCGTGCAGCGAGTGCGGCAGGCGGTCCGGCTCCACCGTGGCGGCGGCGGCCAGCAGGCACTGGGCGGCGACCTGCCCGCCGTAGAGGGTCTGGCGCGGCCCGTAGTTGGCGTTGCGGCCGCGGAAGATGTCGCGGTCGACCCGCTCGAGGGTCAGCAGAGAGAGCAGGTCCCCGGCGAGGTCGAGCTCCGTCACACCCGCGCCGCCCGCACCCAGTCGCCCCACGTCTCGATACGGCGCCAGAAGAGCTCGCGGGTCCCGGCGAAGTTGTGCATGTGTCCCATTGTCGGACAGATGAACAGGTCCACGCTCCCGGCCGACACGTAGGCCCGTGCCTCGCCCCGCGGGTCGACCAGGACGTCACGTTCCCCCATGGCCACCAGCACGGGGCAGCGCACGGCTGCCGCCTCGGGGGCGACGCCGCCCGGAGCCAGGCACCACAGCGCGACGGTCGCGGGGACGGTGGCTGAGGCCCACGGTGGCAGGTCCCCGCCACGGGTCGGGAAGTCAGCGAGGTCGCGCTGCACGACGGCGGGGTCGACGTCGTCATAGTGGAAACCCCAGGCCATGGCCCCGGGTCCGGCGGCGTTGGCCGGGTCCACCTCGGCCAACGCGGGCCCGTTCGTGAAGACGCCGTCCGAGGGCAGGACATCGCGGGGGACCCAGGGCAGGACCAGCGGTGGCGTACCGGGTGCAGTCGGCGGGTGGGTGTGCACGGCGCTGTAGCCGAGAACGGCGATGCCGTCGTAGCAGTGGTACCGGCCCTGCTGCACCACGGTGAGACTCCCGCCCATCGACTGCCCGATACCGATCGTCACCGGGCTCTCGATCGCGTCCAGCCCGTCGACGAGGCGGCCCGCCGCCATCTTCTCCAACACATCGGCTTCGGCGGCCTGGCTCGCGGCGGTGACCGGTGTGTACGACAGCCGCTCGGGCTCGTGCTGCGAGCTGTCGCCCACCCCCAGGTGGTCGACCGATACGAACACCCATCCCCGCGCCGCGTGCCAGTCCGCCTGCGCGCCACTGGCCGGTCCCGGCAGATCCTCGGTGTAGTAGCGCCTCGAGTAGCCGCCACCCGGTTTGGCGAAGCACACAACCGGGTGCTGCGGCACGTCGTCGGGAACGGTGACGGTGAGTGCAACATGGGCCGGCTCGCCCAGACCGGCTGCCTCGGTGACGTCGACGTGAAGGTCGATCGAACGCACCGGACCGGCGCTGCTACTTCGGGGCGAAGCGCTGGCCGGCGTCGAGCCGGATACAGCTGCCGTTGAGCATCGGGTTCTCCACGATGGCCACGGCCAGCTTGGCGTACTCCTCGGGACGGCCCATCCGCTTGGGGAAGGCGGCGTCCTTCGTCAGCACGTCGGCGAACTCGTCCGGAATGCCCTTGGTGATGCCCGTGCTGAACAGGCTAGGTGCGATGGCGACGACCCGGATGCCAAGGCTGCCCAGGTCACGGGCCATGGTGAGGGTCATGCCGGCGATCCCGGCCTTGGCCGCCGTGTAGGCCACCTGGCCGATCTGGCCCTCGAAGGCCGCGATGGACGCGGTGTCGATGATGACGCCACGCTCGCCATCCTCCGGCTCGTTGGTGGACATGTGGAAGGCCTGCAGCCGATTGAGGTTGAAGGTGCCGACGAGGTTCAGCTCGATGGTCCGGCGGAAGTCCTCGAGGGGGTGGGGACCGTCCTTCGACAACGTCCGCTTGGCGGCGCCGCCCCCCGCCGTGTTGATCGCGATGTGCAGCCCGCCCAGGGCGGACACGGCGTCGGCCAGAGCCGATTCCGTCTGGATCTCGTCGAGGATGTCGACTTCGTGGAACGTGCCGTCGAGCTCCTTGGCCACTTCGGCACCGGCCGATGTCGGCAGGTCGAGGATGGCGATGTCGGCACCCCTCTGCCGCAACAACTCGGCGGAAGCCTTCGCCATGCCGGACGCGCCGCCGACGATGACGGCCTTCTTTCCCTTGATCTCCACGGGCGTGACCCTCTCTGTTACTTGTCTGCGTTCTCTCGTTTACTCTGGCGCGTACTCGAGCGCTCGTGCCAGACGGTCGGTCCGCACTCTACGGGCAGGCGGGGAAAAGAGTGTACCATTTTGGCCCCGACCGTACTCCGGCCCGCAAGGAGGAAGAGGACAGTGGAACGCGAAGCCATCTTGTTCGACATCGCCGACAACGTGGCGACCATCACCCTCAACCGACCGGACCAGTTGAACTCGTTCACCAACGCCATGGCCGCCGATATGACGTGGGCCTGGGAGACCGTGCGGGACACCGACGACATCTATTGCGTTGTGCTGCAGGCCAATGGGGAGCGCGCCTTCTGCACGGGACTCGACATCAAGGAGGCGGGCGAGCGGTGGTTCGAGAAGGACAACGTGTGGAACAGCTTCGACCCGGGACTCACGCTGGCACCCAAGACGCACCACCGGGTCTGGAAGCCGGTGGTCGCCGCTGTCCATGGGATGTGTGCGGGCGGCGGTCAATACTTCATCAACGAGGCGGACATCATCATCTGTTCCGACGACGCCGCCTTCTTCGACCCCCATGCCAACGTGGGCATCGTCTCGGCTCTCGAGCCGATGGGCATGCTGCAGCGGGGCGTGCCGCTGGGCGAGGTCCTGCGCTGGGCGCTCATGGGCAACGAGGAGCGCATCACGGCGGAGACGGCCATGCGCATCGGCCTGGTGACCGAGGTGGTGTCCCGCGAGGGGCTGCGGGAGCGGGCACGGGAGATCGCGCTGTCGATCGCGCAACGCAACCCCAAGGCGATCCAGGGCACCGTGCGGGCCATCTGGGAGTCGCTTGAGATGCCCCGTTCAACCGCCCTGCACAACGGACTGTCCTACACGACGATCGGGAACTTCCCTCCGGCGCCGCCCAAGCCGCGGGACAAGAAGGAGACCCAGTACCGCTAGGAGGCGACGGCGACGTCGGCCGCTGCCTCCAGGTAGGGCCAGGCCAGGTCCGGGGGCAGCCCGCCCACGAGCGGTTGCAGGTTGAGGGGGAACCCGGTCCGGATCAGCTCGCGGGCCTCGTCCGGCGTGACGATCTGGTAGGCGCCCTTCTCGGCGGCTAGCTCGGCCACCGTCGACGCCTGCGACAGCGAGGCGGTGCCGCTGCGACCGACGTTCCACCCCGCGTAGCTCGCTGCGTCCAACAGCAGGTACTCCCCGATGTTCGCCCACGCCTGTTCGGGGTCGTCGGCGACGAAGACGGTGAGCGGCACACCCGAAGGCGGGAAGAAGCAGCCCGGAGCCGACGACCCTCCCTCCGCCCGGTAGGCCTCTTCGAGTGTCGAGTCATGCGTCTCGGCCAGGAACAGCATCCCGAGTCGCCCCGCCCTCCTCGCCGCCGCCTCGCTACCCCCGCCGTACGCCAGCAGGGGACCGCCCGGAGTGAACGGGGGCGGTGTGATGCGGACGAGGCGCCCGTCGACGTCGACGGTCTCGCCACGCCACAATCGCTGCAAGAGGACGATGCGGTCCTCGACGATCGCCGCCCGTCGACTGCGATCGACAGCGAACATGTCGAACTCCTCGGACCGGTACCCGATGCCGACCACGTAGGACACGCGCCCCCGGCTGATCAGATCGACGACGGCCATGTCCTCGGCCAGCTTCACCGGCTCATAGAGAGCGAGCAGGAGCGCGGCAACCGAAATCGGGAGCTCCGTCGTCCTGGCGGCGACCGCCGCGGCAAGCGGGACGGGCGAGGGCAGGTAGCCGTCGTCAGCTGCGTGATGCTGGCTGAACACTGCCGCGACTGCGCCGCGGCCATCGGCCCACTCGCACATCTCGATGGCTCCGGCGTAGAGCGCGGCCCGCGCATCGGGATCAGTCGCGCCCGACCGCATGGCGAATCGCATCAGGAACATGGCCGATGCTGACACCTGCGATCAGCCCGCTCAAATGCAGAACGCGCGGATCAGGTCGGCCAGAACGAGCGGCCGGTCGCTCTGCACCGCGTGGCCGGCACCGTCGACCACGACGATCTCGAGGGAGGGGAGCCGGCGCCGCATCTCGGCGATGTCCTCGTCGAGCACGAAGGGCGACAGGCCGGCGCGCACGAACAGGACGGGGATCGCGATGGCACTCACGTCCTCCCACAGGGGGGTGAAGTCGACCCAGGCCGGGACGCCCTTGTCGCCGAAGAGGTCGTAGCGCCAGATCCAGCGGCCGTCGTCCAGCCGGCGGGCGTTGTGGCGCACGCCACGGCGCACGCCCGAGGCGGCCCGGTACGGGCTGAGGGCGACGGTGGCGTCGGCCATCGCCTCGAAGCTGTCGTAGACCGGCGGTCCGGCGATCAGCGAGACGGTGCCCCGCTCGGCGGTGGTCAGATGGCGGGACGGGTCGTTGATCTGCGGCGTCACGTCGACCAACACGGCCCGGTGGCACAGGTCCGGGCGTAGGGCGGCGAGGCGGATGGTCGTGGCCCCGCCGAGCGACATGCCGATGACACACCGGGCGGCGGGCGCCACCGACTCCGTCACCGCCGCCACGGTCTCGGCGTTCTGCCACGGCCCGTAGTTGCGGTCGTCACGCCGGTCCGAGTGCCCGTGCCCAGGCAGGTCGATCGCCACCGCGGGGCGGCCGAGGGCCAGGATCACGGTGTCCCAGGTGTGGGCGTTCTGCGCACCGCCGTGCAGGAACACGAGCTCGGGATCGGCGTCGCCCCAGCGCAGGTACGACACCTGCTGCCCAGTGAGGAGCGTGGAAGAGGCGCGGGAGACCACCGGTTGGTACTCGAAGGGTATGTCCCATTCGGCCGCGTTCTCGTGCAGCAGGCCGAACTCGTCGTAGTCGTCCGAATCGAGGGTGTCCTGCAGCGATGCCACGATCGGCGCGCCGCCGAGGCCGCGGGCCTAGACCCGCTCGATGATCACCGCGGGCGCCATGCCACCGCCGGCGCACATCGTGATCAGGGCGACCTGCTTGTCCCGGCGCTCGAGCTCATCGAGTGCTGTCCCGACGAGGAGCGAGCCGGTGGCCCCGATGGGGTGCCCCAGGGCGATGGCGCCTCCGTTGACGTTGATCCTCTCTCGGTCGATGTCGAGGTCGCGGATGAACTTCTCCGGCACGACGGCGAAGGCCTCGTTGACCTCGAACAGGTCGATGTCCGTGAGTGACATGCCCGCCTTGGCGAGGACCTTCCGGGTCGCCGGGACGGGGGCGTTCAGCATCAGCGTCGGGTCGTCGCCGATGTTCGCCGTCGCCACGATCCTGGCCCGGGGCTGCAACCCGTGGGCGGTGGCGTACGTGGGGCTCGTCATGAGGATCGCAGCCGCCCCATCGACGACGCCCGACGAGTTGCCGGCGTGGTGGACGTGGTCGATCTCGAGGCCGGGGAACTTCTGCAGGAGCAGGGAGCGGTAGGTCGTCCCCTGCTCGTTGAGCGGGATGTCGGCCAGCGCCTCGAAGGACGACGGGAGCGCGGCCAGCGAGTCGGCCGTCGTGCCCGGTCGTGGGTACTCCTCCCGGTCCAGGGCGACCGATCCGTCGAGGTGGTGCACCGTGACCAGGGACTTGTCGAAGCGGCCCTCCTTGATGGCGATCTCGGCCCGGCGCTGTGACTCCGCCGCCAGCTCGTCGACGGCCCGGCGGTCGATCTTCTCCAGCGTGGCGATGGCGTCGGCGGCGACGCCCTGGTTGGTCTGGGGGTGGATGGCGCGCAGGTGGTCGTTCCCACTGTCGAGGAAGGGCGAGCGCGACCGGCCGACATTGGCGGCGTAGGACGACATCATCTCCGTCCCTCCTGCGATGACGACGTCCTCCATGCCCGCCAGGATGGAGGCGGCGGCGAAGTTCACCGAGGAGATGCCGGATCCGCAGAAGCGGTCCAGCGTGACGCCGCTGGCGGTAATGGCGTAGCCGGCATCGAGGGCGGCCATGCGGCCGAGGTCACCGCCCTGGGAGCCGACCTGCATGGAGGTGCCCCAGACGATGTCGTCGACATCGGCGGTGTCGAGCCCGTTGCGTTCCGCGAGGGCCCGGAGCACCGTGGCGCCGAGCACCTGCGGGTGCAATTCGGCGAGTGCACCCTTGCCGACCTTCCCGATGCCCCGCGGGGTCCGGCATGCGTCGATGATCCAAGCCTCGGTCACGTCCTGTCCTCGATCCTGGCTACGTGGCGTTTTGCACTTGCGGTATGCAAGTGTGCAGGCCCCGGGGGCCGGTAGTCAAAAAAGTATCCTAAAAAGGCATGTCGAGACGAGTCGGGCCGACAAGGAGGCGTGATGGTGATCACAGGGGACACATCGTTTCAGGAGGTCCCCGGCAAGGCGCCGGACCTGATGACGGAATTCGACGTCACGGTGCTCGGCTACGAGGAGACGGAGTTCCTCTTCGAGGGCCGCGCCGCATCGTATGAGCTCCAGGGCGAGCGCGGGGAAGACGGCAAGTGGGACGTCACGCCGGGTGCCGAGGCGGACTTCCGGACGCGGTTCCTGGTGCGACGGCCGTCGGACCCGCTGCGATTCAGTGGCACCGTCGTCGTGGAATGGAACAACGTGTCGGCCGGCATCGACGGCTCTCCCGACTGGAGCCTCTTCCACCGGTACCTCGCCGCCCAGGGTCACGCCTGGGTCGGGGTGTCGGCGCAGAAGGTGGGCATCGACGGGGGTGGATTCGTCGAGGGCATCCACCTCAAGCACCTGGCACCGGACCGCTACGAGACGCTGGTGCACCCCGGTGACGCGTGGTCGTTCGACATCTTCAGCCAGGCCGGCGCGCTGATGAGGCGCCCTGTCGGGGAGAACCCGCTGGGCGGACTGGAACCGAGACATGTGGTCGCAGCGGGTGAGTCGCAATCGGCTGCCTGCCTGGTGACGTACATCAACGCGGTCGATCCCGTTGCCCGGATCTTCGACGGCTTCTTCGTCCACGGGCGTCCCGGTCTGGGCGTCACGATCAACGGGGTCTTCACGCCCTCGGCCCGGAACCTGGAGATGTCCGAGGTCACGCGTGCGATCGCGGACGGTGGCGAGCGGATTCGGGAGGACGTGCGCGTGCCGGTTCTGGTCTTTCAGAGCGAGACCGACGTGATCTTGCTCGGCGGCGGCAAGGCCCTTCAGCACGACACCGATCGGATCCGCGTCTGGGAGCTGGCCGGCGCGGCCCACGCCGACACCTACATCGTCAGCGCTGGCCGTCATGACGACGGGACGTTGAGCGGCGCCCGGCTGGCGGAGCTCCTGCGACCGACGTCGGACCTGCTGATCGGGAAGACCGGCTCGCCGATCAACGCCGGCCCCCAACAGCATTACGTCGGCCAGGCCGCACTGGCGCAGCTGGTTCGGTGGGTGACGGACGGGACGCCGCCGCCTCGGGCTTCCCGGCTCGCCCAGAACGAGGAGCGCACCGGTTTCCGCCTCAACGCACACGGCAATGCGCTCGGAGGCATCCGTACGCCTTGGGTCGAGGTGCCGACGGCCGTCCTCTCCGGCCTCGGCCAGACAGGAGAGGTGTTCGCGTTACTGTTCGGGCGCACGGAACCCTTCGACGACGCCACGCTCTCGGCCCTGTATCCCAGAGGCAAGTCGGAGTACTTGGAGCGGTTCGAGGCTTCTCTTGACGCGGTCATTACAGACGGGTTTCTCCTCGAGGAGGACCGGGCAGAGATCCTCGAGGTGGCCGCGGCCTCCTATCCACTGGTCGTTGTCGGGTCGTAACCCGTAATCGGCCCAAGAGTCCCGTCACGCCGAGACTCGGGCATCGACCCCCGTCCGTCGGAAGCGCAAGTAGCCGCCCCGTCGCAATGCCTGTGGTCTGCTAGCTTTCAAAAGAGGGTCCTCTTTCCCCTCGGGGAGGGTGCAATGCAACAGGTGGTCGGCAGCGACGCGGCGCCCGCCACGGAGCTGGCGTCGCCCCCCATGCTGTGCTGTGAGGGCCTTCGCAAGCGCTATGGCGACCGCCTCGCCGTCGACGGGGTCTCCTTCTCCATCGCCGAGCGCGAGTGCTACGGGCTGCTCGGCCCCAATGGTGCTGGGAAGACCACCACCATCTCCATGCTGTGCGGGCTCGCCGAGTGCGACGAGGGCGAGATCACGGTCGACGGCTTCGTCGGCGGCACGCTCGAAGCGAAGGCGGCCATCGGGTACGTTCCGCAGGACCTCGCTCTCTACCCGGACCTCTCGGCGGTGGAGAACCTCACCTTCTTCGGTCAGCTCTACGGGCTGACTGGCAAGCAGCTCCAGGCGCGCATCGGAGAGACACTCGAGCTGGTCGGATTGGCGGACCGGGGGAAGGACCGTATCGGCACCTACTCCGGCGGCATGAAGCGTCGGGCCAACATGGCGGCCGGCCTGCTGCACCGGCCGAAGCTCCTCGTCCTCGACGAGCCCACCGTCGGGGTCGACCCTCAGAGCCGCAACGCCATCCTCGAGACAGTCGGAAGACTGGGCATCGCTGTGCTCTATACGACGCACTACATGGAGGAGGCGGCGAAATTGTGTGACCGCATCGGCATCATCGATGACGGCCACCTCATCGCGGAGGGGACGGCCGATTCCCTGATCAGTGCGCATGGCGGCCTCGACAAGGTCCTTCTGTCCTGCGACGGGGTCAACCTGGCGGAGCTGGCCGCTGCCTGCCGAGAGCTCGACAACATCCACGCGGCGCACGAGGTGGACGGCAACCTCGAACTGACCACCGACCACGGCCCGGCCGTCCTGCCGGCCGTGGTGGCCGTCGCCGCACGAATCGGCGTCGACCTCACCAGCGTCGAAGTGCGGTCGCCGAACCTGGAGGATGTCTTCTTGAGCCTTACGGGGAAAGAACTGCGCGATTGATCCGCATCATCGCGCTGAACGAGCTTCGACGCCGACTGCGCGATCGCTCCGTCCTGATCGGCTGCCTCGCGGCGCCCCTCCTCATGGCCGCCGTCCTCGGGCTCTCCTTTGCCGGCGGCAGCAGTGCGGTGTCCGTACGGGTCGGCGTGTCCGGTGCGTCCCCCCAGCTGGTGGCTGCAGCCGTGCACGCCAGTCAACTGCCACCCGGCGTATCCGTCGTCTCCATGCCGAGCGAGCAGGCCATGAAGAACGCCGTCGCCGACGGGAACCTCGATAGCGGGGTGGCCGTGCTGCCGGGGCAGATGCAGCTGTCCAGCCTGCTCATCCCGATCGTCGACCCGGGCGCCACCCACACCCCCGGCTATGACGTGGTGACGAAGGGCACATCACAGCTCGGCCACGAGTACGCCGAGTCGGTCGCCGCGGGCATCTCCAGTGTCCTCTATGCGGGCAAGGTGGCACACGGCGTCACGATCGACCCCGTGACCGTCACGATCGAGACGCAGACCGTGGGTCATGGTGGCAAGGTCGACCTCAACTTCTTCGCACCGAACATCGCGGTCGTCTTCCTCTTCATCGGGAGCGGGCTCGGCATGCGCTCGCTGCTCATGGAGCGCTCCGCAGGCACGCTGGCGAGGATCACGGCAGCACCATTGCGGCCGACCCAGATCGTCCTCGGCAAGCTGCTCGCCATCTTCGTGACCGGTCTGGCCACGATCTTCGTCATCTGGACCGTCACCACCTTCGCCTTCGGAGCGAACTGGGGCAACCCTCTCGGCGTCCTGCTCATGGGCATCGGCGCGACGGCCGCCATGTGCGGCATCGGGGTATTCCTGACCTCGCTGGCCAAGACCGAACAGCAGGCATTCGGCATCACGTTGCTCGTCGGCCTGTTCCTCGCCCTGTTGGGAGGCAACCTGCTCCCCTCCGGATCGCTCCCCGACGTGTTCCAGGTACTGGCCCTGGGTACGCCGAACGGTTGGGCCTTGGTCGGGTTCGGTCGACTCGATCAGCTCCGTGAGTCGGCGAGCAGCATCGTCGGCCCCTTCCTCGTCCTGCTGGCGATCGCCCTGGTGGCCGGGGGCCTCGCCATGACCCGGGTGCGAAAGATGGTGGAGCTGTGATCGCCGTCATCTGGGTCAACCTGCGCCGGGCCATGGGCGACCGCCGGCTGCTCATCATCGGCACCCTCGTGCCCGTCGTCATCATCCTCATCACCGGCCTTCTCGAGGGCAGCCCGAAGGAACCGATCGGGCTCCTGCACCCTTCTGCCCGCCTCTTGCACCTGGCCCAGACCACCGATGGGATCAAGGTCCGCATGGAGAGCAACCGGACCGATCTCACCGACGACATCCTGCGCGGGCGCGTGGTCGCGGGGATCGTGCAGCTGCCATCCCAGGGGAACCACGTGAAGGCTGACTTCCTGGTCGAATCGGCGACGACAGACGCGGTGCAGGCACGGACCGACGTCGTCGCGCTGATGGACCTGATGGCGGCAGAGGGATCGAACACCAAATTCACGGACGCGACGTTGAAGGTGACGCAGACCGAGGCGCCGCTCAGCCCCTTCTGGTACGTCGCGCCGGCCAATCTCGTCCTGTTTATGGGCATTGCGGTGCTCGTGCTCTCGGCCGGTATGGTCGAGACCCGTCGGCTCGGTGTGCTCCAACGCCTCTCGGCCGCGCCCGTGCACAAGAGGGACATCGTGTTCGGGCAGATGGCGAGCATGATGGTCACCGCGATCGCCATGGCGATCGGCCTCGTCTTCGTCGGCATCGTGCTCTTCAACGTGCACTGGGGCAACCCACTGAGCGTGTTCCTCGTCGTCTCCCTGCTGGGCATCGGCGTCGCCGCCCTCGCCGTGATCATCGGCACGTGGTCTCGCTCGCAGGAACAGGCCATCGCAACGGCCGTGATCGTCGCCATCATCGCCGGCATGCTCGGCGGTTGCGTCTACCAGCTCGACACCGTCAGCACCACGGTCAAGAACGTCGGGCACATCGTCCCCCAAGCGTGGGCCATGGATGCCTTCATCAAGTTGATCTCCGACCACGCCACGTTCACCGACACGCTGCCCCAGATCGGCGCCCTTGCCGTCTTCGCCGCCGTGTTGAGCGCGTTCGCCGTCTGGTACTACTCGCGCAAGGTGTTCTCGACCACCTGAGCAGCGCCCGTCGAGCCAACCGGCGGCGGCCGAATTGAATATACTGAATTCGATGTCAATAGCTGGAACCCCTGGTGAGCGACGGGTGAAGTGGTGACCGCCACCGCAGCAGCCAGACAGCTCGACACGACCGACCTCGCCGACCCGGTCATGTTCTCCGACCCGTATCCACGCTACGCCCAATTGCGCCGGACGGCGCCCGTGTCGCCGCGCCTACTCCAAGCAGCTGCTCGGCGGCGGCTACATGCTGACGCGGTACGAGCACGTCATGCTGCTGCACAACGACGTGCGATTCTCGAGCGATCCCACCAGTCAGGGCTCCAGCCTCTTGATGCGGCATCTGCCCCGCATGTTCCGGCTGCTCATGAGCAGCATGGTCTACAAGGACGATCCCGACCACGCTCGGCTGCGGCGGTTGGTGAACAAGGCGTTCACGCCGCGCCGGGTGCAGCAGATGACCGGCGAGATCGAGCAGATCGTGGCCGAGCTGTTGGACAAGGTGGAACAGCGAGGTGGCGAGACGATCGACCTGGTCAATGACGTGGCTGTCCCCCTCCCGCTGTCGGTCATCTCGACCATGCTGGGTGTCGGCGACGAGGACCGGGACCAATTCCACGTACTGATGGAACGATTTGTGGTCCGTCTGGGCAGTGGCTCGGCCGCGGACGCGATGAGGGCCGTCCCGACGGCGCGCAAGGTCTACGCGGTCCTCGAGCGGCTGGCCGAGCAGCGCCGCGCCGAGCCCGACGACGGGCTGATCTCCGCCCTCCTGGCAGCAAGCGAGGACGGCGACTCGCTCAGCCCCGACGAGGTCATCGCGATGATCTTCCTCCTCATGCTGGCCGGCCACGACACGACCGCTAACCTGATCGGCAACTCCGCAGTGGCGCTGATCGAGCACCCCGATGAGGCCGAGCGACTGCGTGCCGATCCCTCCCTGATGCCGACGGCCGTCGAGGAGCTCCTCCGCTACACCACACCCGTCCCCTGTGGCGCCGCACGCACCCTGCTCGATGACGTCGAGGTCGACTGCAGCACCATCCCCAAGGGAAGCAAGGTCTTGGGCATGATCATCTCGGCCAACCGGGACGAGTCCGTCTTCGATCAACCAGGCGAACTCGACCTCGGGCGCGACCCGAACCGCCATCTGACCTTTGCCTTCGGAAAACACTTCTGCCTGGGCAACCAGCTGGCGCGGCTGGAGGGACAGATCGCCATCGGCGAGCTGGTGCGGCGATTCCCCGGCATGCGGCTGGCGGTGCCTCGGGAGGAGCTCCATTACAAGCCGGTCCAGGCGCTACGCGGCTTCCGGAGCGTGCCTCTGCGGCTCCGCTAGGTCCGCTGGCGACCGCCCGACTTCTGCAACCGGCCGGTCACGGCGGTCCACATCGGTGACGGGCGCGACGTCATGGCCCGGCCGGTCGGGCCGACGAAGGTCAGTTCCCCGTTGGCGTCCCCCGACATCACCCATTCCCTGGTGTGCATGCGACGATGGTGGTACTCGCACAGCAAGGCCAAATTGTCGAGGTCGGTACGCCCGTCCGGTTTCCAGGGTTTGATGTGGTGTGCATTGGTGAACGTCACGTTCGTGCAGCCCGGAAAGCGGCAATGTCGGTCCCGCCGCCGGACCTCGCGGCGCTGAGCATCGCTCGGGAGACGCCGGGCTCGTCCCTCGTACATGGTGTGGCCACCGTCGTCATCGACGGCGATGGCGACGGTGGCGTCGCATGCGATTCGCCGCACGGTCTCGATGCTGATCAGCCCGGCCCCCTCGAGCTCGCCCGACAAGGTGGAGGTCCGCTCGACGATGGCCTCCAAGGGCACGTGGGCCACGACGAAGTAGGGGCTCGAGCCACCCGGCCCTCCCGAGCGCAGCAGCTCCATGAAGCCGTCGCAGAGGCGCTGGTCCCAGGGCGTCTCGCCGTCGGAGGGCATTCGTCGGGCCCTTACCTCCAAGGCCCCCTTCGCCTCGGCGTAGGACTCCGGCGGGAGCTGGACGCTCAGGGTGCGGAACGTGTCGTTGAAACGCAGGGACCGGCGCTCCTCGTCGGACCGCGCCCGCTCAACGCCCCTCCCCCTGGTCGAACGGGCCAACTCCGTCAGCTGGCGCACCGAGCAGTCGACGGCAGTCTCGACCAGCGCATGGTCGGTCTCGGGCGTCGCCACGTCGACGACGGCACGCACCTTGTCGAAGGAGATCTCGCCGGCGCAGAGTGCCCCCGCCAGCTGGGGCAGGTCGAAGACCCGCCCGGCCACGTGCGCCCAGGCGCGGGCGGTGGGCACCGAGACGCCACACCGTTCGACGATCCAGTCTTCGAGCGAGGTTGCCCCCTCGTCGCGCCAGCCCTGGCGGCGGTCGAGCTCACCGACCAGTTCGACGAAGCGGCCGAGCAGGGCTCCCACTCGCTGTGCGGTCTCGGTCGCCGCCTCCATGAGCTCCTCGGTCGACAGAGCGGCCAGCGTCGAGGCCCCGAGCGGCAACGGTACGGAGAGGACGGTTGAGCCCGGTGCGTCTGCCATCGGGAGAGGAACGGTCTCGCTTGATGGCGACATGTACCCGAACAGCGATCAGCCGCTTCGCCCTCGACCTCCGGTCCCGCCCCGCAGTCGGTTGGCCTCCCACTGGCTGCCGCTGTAGTAGCTCTGGTCCTCGCCCCAGCCCTCCGCGTCATCCCAGAGCCAATGGACGAGCGAGTCCCCACCGTGTCCGCGCCAGTGCCGGCTCACCGCGGCGCCGCGCACCGAGAGCCGGCGATCGAGATCGTCCACGACCTCGATCTCGAATGTCAGCGGCCATCCCGTCCCCGCGTCGAACGTGAGGCGCCGTTCGCCGGCCAGGATGTGTCCGTACTCGCCGCCGCGGAGCAAGAATCCGCACGTGACCGAGTCGACCTCGGGACCAGGGACGGCGTAGACCAGCCAGGCCTCTCCCGGGCCCGTCGCACAGAAGGAATAGCCGACGCCGACGAAGTTCTCCGCCTTCGATGCGGCGACGCCGGCACGACGTCGTGGTCGACCTTGCGGCCGTGGCCCCCACGAGCGGTCGCGCACCGAGTAACAGTCGATGGGAATTGTCTCGCCGTGCAAGACCATTCTCCCGGTGACATGGCCGGCCTGGTCGAAATGGACACCCTTCAAGAAAGGGATCACGCCCGTCGGGTGCGGGTTGGGCGCCATGATGGCCTCGAACTCGAGGTCCAGTTCGAGCCCGCCCGGATCCGAGTACGACACGTCGTAGCGCCGAAGAGGCTCCAGCACCCGCACGTGCACACCGTTGGGCCACTCGAAGTCGCGCATGTCGCGCTCCGAACGTTGCGGCAATTGCAGGCCCGAATACTCGGTTCGGTAGGCCAACTCCCACGGGTAGGCCGCGCCGTCGTCCCACACCCAGGCTCCGCCGTTGCAGAGGTTTGCGTTGGGACGGGCCTGGCAGTAGGTCCACCCGCCGAGATTGAACTCGGGAACGTTCCACGAGAACCAGTTGGTCTCGGTCTCCCACCAGCGATCCGTCATCTCCTCGTCGTGGAAATCGTCGTCCTCGGGGCCGAACGTCCGGTAGGTACGCTCGGCGCGCCGTCGGTCGAGGTCGACACCGAACAGTTCGCTCATGTCAGCTCGGGCCAGTGGCGGTCGGCCAGCGCTCCCATGGATGGCCGGGCCAGCTCCGTCTCCCGGGCCACCCGGCACCACAGGAGGCGCAGGTAGTGCTCGTCGCCGACGGCGCCCGCAGCAACGGCATCCGCGACCGCGGCCCGCCCGGCCCCGACAGAGTCGGGTCGGCGGCCCAGCAGTGCCTCGAGGTCGTCGAGCTCGTGCATCTCATAATTGGAACCGTAGATGTCCACCTGCGCCAGGTACTTGATGATGCGGGCGATCCCCTTACCCCGGGCAGCGGCCAGCGGGTCGGAGGTGCGCGGCACGATCACGTCGCGCAGCTGGGAGAGCACTGCGTCGTACATCCAGTCGTGCTCGCGCCGGTCCCGGGCCTGCGGCTCTTCGGCCGGCGTCAATGCCAGTCCGGTGGCAGCGGCGAGCGCCTCGAGCCAAAGGCGCCGATGCAGCATCTGATAGATGAAGCCGTTGCCGACGTCGCCGCCACCTCCGGTGGCCGCCGAGCGGTTCCCGCCTGTACCGGTTCCGGCGGCATCGGGTCGGTGACCCATCACCTGGAGCTTGGTCTCGGCCATCACCTGGTAGTAGTGCACCCTCGCCTCGTCGATCGGGTTCCCCGAGAGCGCTTGGTACTCGCGCAGACGCGTCGGAAAGTCGGTGAAGGGCTCCTGGGTCGCTCGCAGTGACAGCCAGGCGATGTCGTCCATGGGGTCGCCGAGGTGCGCCAGCTCCCAGTCGACCACGGCGGTGACCCGCCCGCCCATGTACATGAAGTTCCCCGGCCCGGTGTCACCTTGCACGAGGACTGGGGGGCCGGCGTAGCTGGGGACGTTGCGGCGCAGCCAGCGCAGCGAGAAGGCGAGCGCGGGATCGACCGTCCCACCCCGCTCGGCCAGCACCCGCTCCCACTCGTCGAGCTCGGCGTGGACGGCGTCGCTGACGGTCTTGACGGGGGGGAAGGCGGGCAGGTCCAGCGAACCCGGGTCGAGAGAGTGCAACGCTGCGAGCTGCACCATGAAGTCACGCGCCGTCTCCTCCTGCTCGGCGGGGTCGGCGATGCGGGAGAACCAGTTCTCGCCGGCCACCCGCTCCGACAACATGGCCTGGTGCACGGGGTGGACACCGACGACACGGGGAACGGGCACCGGGCTGTCCTGGAGAGCCAGGTAGACGGTGGCCTCGCGGTGCAGCGTCCAGGGGTCCTTGGTGAGAGCAGGGTCGGAGCGGTCGTAGCGCAGGAACAGGTGGCCCACGGTGCCGTCGGGACGCTCGAGGTCGACGTACCACGCCTCCTTGCGCGCGCCACCCTGCCTGCGGTCGGCCACCGACAGGCGGCCACCTCCCACCTCTTCGACCCAGGAGACCAGGTCGTCGGGTAGCGCGACGGCGCCCGGCCCCGTCACACGATGCGGGTCGCATGATCGGCCCAATACCGCTCCCGTAAGACGCCCTTGTAGAGCTTTCCGGTGGGCAGGCGGGGCAGTTCCTCGACGAAGTCGATGCTGCGTGGGCATTTGAAGTGCGCCAGGTGGTCACGGCAGAACGCGATGAGCTCGCGCTCGAGCTCGAGCGCGTCGTCGCCCGCGACGCCCTCGACGGGCTGGACGACCGCCTTGACCTCCTCTCCGAGGTCTTCGTTGGGGACGCCGATGACGGCCGCATCGAGCACCTTGGGGTGTGTGACGAGGAGGTTCTCCGTCTCCTGGGGGTAGATGTTCACGCCGCCCGAGATGATCATGTGGGCCTTGCGGTCGGTGAGGAAAAGGTACCCGTCCTCGTCCAGGTAACCGACGTCACCGACCGTGCTCGTCTTGCCGTCGTCGCGTCGGGAGCTCGCCGTCTTCTCCGGGTCACCGAAGTACTCGAAGTCGGTGGCGCCCGCGAACCAGACGGTCCCCGACGTGCCGGTGGGGCACTCGGTGCCGTCGTCATCGAGGATGCGGATGTCGCTCAGGACGGCCCGGCCCACACTGCCCGGGTGCGCCAGCCAGTCCTCGGACGTGATGAAAGTGCAGCCGTTGCCCTCGGTGGCTGCGTAGTACTCCAGCAGGATCGGCCCGAACCACTCGATCATCTGCTGCTTGACGGGCACGGGGCACGGCGCGGCGGCGTGGACGATGACCTCGAGCGAGGACAGGTCGGCTGCCGCCCGGACCTCGTCCGGGAGCTTGAGCATGCGGCTGAACATGGTGGGCACGACCTGGGAGTGGGTGACGTCGTACCTCCCGACGAGCTCGAGGTACAGCGCCGGGTCGAAGTGCTCCATGACGACGACCGTCGACTTCATGCGCAAAGCGATGGCGACGCTGACCTGCGGGGCGGTGTGGTACAGGGGGGCAGGAGACAGGTACACCATGTTCTCGCGGAAGCTCCACAAGGCTGCGATGCCCAGGACGGCGATGCTCGTCTCCGACGGGTGGATGTCGTACATCGGGCGCAGGATGCCCTTCGGCCGTCCGGTCGTTCCCGAGGAGTACATCATGGGTGCGCCGAGCTGCTCGTCGACCACCGGGCCCGCGGGTTGCCCTCCCACGACTTCCTCCCAGGACTCGAACGGCCCGCCGGGGCCGCCCTCGCCGCCCACCATGATCCAGCGGTCGACTGCCGGGCACAGGGCCGGGAGCTGCTGTGCCACCTCGGCCTTGGCGGCCGAGGTGAAGACGACACGGGACTGCGAGTCGTTGACGACGTACGCCACCTCCTCGGCCGAGAGGTAGGAGTTGACCGGCGTGAAGTAGAGCCCGGTGCGCTCGGCGCCCGCCTCCGCGAGGAGCATCGCGGGGTGGTTCTCCATGAAGATCGCCATGTGGTCCTGACGGCGCAGGCCCGTCTCGCGCAGGAGATGGGCCACCTGGTTGGCAGAGGCTTCGTACTCGGCGAACGTGAGCACCCGGCCCGAAGGCGCCATGACGATCGCCGGCTGGTCCGGATGCTCGGCTGCGTGCTCAGCTGCGTACACCGTCGCCCCCTTTGTACAGGCACGAGTAGAGCACGTCCACCAGGCAGGCGCCCATGAGCGGGAGCCCCTGGTTCTCCAGGTGGTTGCGGACGAAGCCGCAGGCCACACGGGCGGCCGGGTCGGCCAAGCCGATCTGCCCGCCGGCACCCATGTGCCCGAACGCCCCGTCGTTGGGGCCGTGCATCGGTGGGACGCCGGGGACCAGCGCCGGCGGCTCGAGGGAGTAGCCGACGGCCCACCTCGTGGGCACCGCCATGACGGCGTCGCGGCCGCAGACCTGCTCCGTCCCGAAGCGCTCCACCGAGGCACGCGACACCAGTTCCTCGCCCGTCGCCAGGGCGGTGTACACCCGCGCCAGCGCTCGCGCCGTGGCGGTTGCGCCGAGCGCGCCGATCTCGGCCTCCAGGACGGCCGGGGTGTTCATGAAGTCGGCGAAGCGGGGCCGGCCCTGCTCGTCGGCGAACAGGTTCCCGTGCGCTCCTGCGAGGACCGAGCGCCCGGACTTGGACCAAGGATCGATCGTGCGGAGGGCGCTCTCCTTGTCCGGCTTGACGGGGAACTCCATGACCGTGGCCACCGTTCCGAGCGCGGCCGCCGGGGTCCCGATGGAGGTGGAGCCGGCGATGCCGAGTGGCCGGGCCACTTCGGCGTCGAAGAACGTCCCGAGGCTGGCCCCGCTGATGCGCCGGACGAGCTCGCCCACGAGCCACCCGAACGTCACCCCGTGATAGCCGTGGCGGGTCCCCGGCTCCCAGGCCGGCGCACCCGCCGCCACCCCTGCCGCGATGGCCACCGTGTCGCTCCAGCCGCGGCCGTCCCACGACAGCAGCTCGTCGGATCCGGGCAGCCCGATGGCACCCGACTGGTGGCTGAGCAACTGCCGGACGGTGGTCGTCTCCTTGCCGAGGCGTCCGAACTCGGGCCAGTACCGCACGACCGGTGCATCGAGGTCGAGCTCGCCCCGGTCCTCGAGGAGGTGGGCGCACAGGGTCGTCAAGCCCTTCGTCGACGACATGATCACCGCCCGGGTCTCCTCCTCCCATGGGCGGCCCGGCGCGGAGTGACCGGCCCACACGTCCACCACGCACTCGCCGTCGACGGACGCGCAGAACGCGCCGCCGCCATCTCCGAGGTCGGCTCGCCGCTCATGCTGGCCCACCGTGACCGACGCCCCTTCGGCGAGCACCTTCGCAACCCGATCGAAGCCGGGTGCCACGTACCCCGAGACGTCGAGGCGGCTCACAGGGCCCGCAACTCCTTCTCGACGTCCGGCCACCACTCCTTGCGCCACCACGACACGTTGATGCGGTCGACGAGGCCGCCGTAGCGCACCCCGACCTCGCTGGCCAGCGCGTCGGGAGTGCAGACGATGGTCAGCGTGTCGAGCACCTCGTCGTCGACGAGGCGGGCCATGTCGTCCCACCGACCGTTCTTCGAACAGAGGTAGAGGTCACGCTGCAGGTCCCCCCAGCCGTGCAGGTCCAGCACCGGCCGGTAGGCCGGCGTGGACGCGTAGTACCCGACCTGGCGCCGCATGGCGTCGCGCGCGGAGGGCAGCTTCGACTCGTCCTCGACCACGGAGATGAAGCCGGGGCAGGTGACCTCGAATCCACCTCCTCGCGTACGGCCAGAGGTCGCGAGGCCGCGGTCCACCGCGGGCAGGATCACCTCGCGCAGGTACCGCGCCGTGCAGATCCCGTGCGTGAGCACGCCGTCGGCCACTTCTCCGGCCACCTCGTTCATGCCGGGTCCCACGGCGGCCAGGAACACACGTGGACGCCCGAACGCATGTGGCCGTGGGGCGAAGACGGGTGTCATCAGGGTGTGGGTGTAGAACTCGCCCTCGAAGCCCGACCAGTCGACGCCGTCGTTCCACGAGGACCAGATCGCCCGCAGGGCCAGCACGAACTCACGCATGCGCGCCGCCGGATGGGACCACGTCGAACTGAAGCGCCGCTCGATGTGACGTCGCACCTGTGACCCCAACCCCAGCACCACGCGTCCGCCGGAGTACTCCTGTAGCTGGTTCGTCGTATAGGCGAGGCTCATCGGGTTGCGGGCGAAGGCGATGGCCACACCCGTGCCCAGCGCCACCCGTGTCGAGTGCTCGGCCGCCAGCGTCAGGGACAAGAAGGGGTCGTTGGTCGTCTCGGCGGCCCACACGCAGTCGAGCCCGGCCGCCTCGGCGGCACCGACCCGCGAAGCAACCTTGGGCAGGTCGGCGCCCAGGCCGCTGTCGATCTTCACCGGGTCCCCGTCCCCGACGCCTTCACCCGTCGCCGCACCGGCGCCGGCGTCGGTGCCGGCCCCTTCACCGCCGGCGCGTCCACCGAGAGCGAGAGCGGGATCCCGACCTGCACGAAGCGCCCGGCCGTGGGGTGGCGGTAGTGCCGCAGCAGGTCCCGGGCCACGACCTGCGGGTCGTCGGGAACGGCGGAGGGGTGCACGCTGAGCGCCGCGGGAACCCCTCCGGCCCGCAGCAGCGACAGCACCTCCTCCACCGTCAGCGACTCGACCGCCTCCGCCAGGTCTCCCGCTGCCGCCACCGACGTCAGTGCCTGGTCGAGCGCCGCACGCTGCGCCTCCGTCACGCAGCACACGGTCACCCAACCGTCCTTGGCTCGATACAGCCGGCACCCCGCCGACGGCCCCAGGAGGTCGTCGCCGACGTGGTCCGGCACCGATCCACGGAACCCCAGCGACGCCACGTCCTCGGACTGGAACACGGTCGCCATCAGCGCCAAGGAAGCCTCCACTGTCGTCACCGCCGCGCCCCGGGCCCGTCCCAGCAATGCGAGCACGGTTCCGGCCGCCAACAGCAACCCGGTCCCGTAGTCGTTGGCCGTGAAGTTGACGGGGACCGGCCGCGACCCGCCGCCCTGGGTCATCTCCATGCCCGTCGCCGCCTGGACCACGTAGTCGAAGCTGGGCCGCGTCGCGAGCGGCCCCGCCGCGCCGAAGCCCTTGGCCCGGGCGTAGACGAGTGAGGGGTTCACGGCCCGCAGCCGCGCTTCGTCCAGCCCGAGGCGCTCCCACGCCCCCGCCATCGCGTTCTCCACCACGACATCCGATGCACCAACCAGGTCGAGCAGCCGGGCCCGGTCCTCGGCGGCCTTGAGGTCGAGGACGAGCCCACGCTTGGACCGGTTCCCGTCGACATAGATGTTGGGCAGCACCGGCATGAGCTGGAACCCGCCCTCGCCGCCGGGCGGCTCCACCTTCACGACGTCGGCCCCGAGCTCGGCCAGCAGGCGGGCCGCCAGCGGGCCGGCCCAGAAGCTCGAGAGGTCCACGATGCGGTGGCCGCCGAGCGCGCCCTGCTCCGAGCCGTGCCGGCGGCCGGGCCGTCGCCCCCCGGGAACCGTCCCGATACGCACCGGTGGTCCGACCAGCGGCACCGGACCCGTCTCGAGCATGAGTCCCTCAGTGCGGGCCTGGTCGTGTGCGAGCCACTCGGCCAACGTGTTGCACTTGGCGACCGCGGCCGGTTGCTGCAGCAGCGCCGCCTCCCACTCGTCCGCTGTCCTGCCGGCGAATCCGTCGATGACACGCTGCAGCACCACCCGATTCCACTCTTTGTCGGAGAGCTTGGCGAGGCCCTCCGGATTCGAGTAGTCGAGCCCACCGTCGTCCATGTCGAGCAGGCGGCACAGCTCGCGCCAGCGCTCCGTGCCGCTCAGGTTCACCATGACGGAGCGCCCGTCGGCCGTGTCGAACACACGCAGGATGGGCGACTTGGTCTGGCGCACGATCCGGGGTCGGTGCCCCTCGCGGTGGAAGATCGGTGCCGCGTTGAGAAAGAGCAGGCCGTCCAAGAGAGACGTTTCGACGTGTTGGCCATAGCCGGTTGACGTTCGTTTGACCAGCGCCGCGCCTGCGCCGAGGACCGCCAGCAGCGCGGCGGCCACGCTGGCCAGCGGGAAGGGGAGCCAGATGGGGTCGTCCCCGGTGAAGAGGCCCTGCTGCGCGCCGGCCCGGGCGTGCACGAGGGGCTCCCACCCCGGCTCGTCTCTCGAGGGCCCCGTGCTGCCCCAGGCGCTGATGGAGCACGTGACGAGCCCCGGCCGCGTCGTCCGCAGCCCGGACGGGCCGAGGCCCAGCCGCTCCAACGCACCCGGCCGAAGGTTCTCCACCAACAGGTCGGCCTCGTCCAACAAGCCGAGCGCCTCCTCTCGTCCAGCTTCGGTGGTCAGGTCGAGCTCCACAGATCGCTTGCCCCGGTTCCAGGCCGCGAAGCGGGCGCGGTCGGACCGCAGCGGGTCACCGCCCGGCCGCTCGATCTTGACGACTTGGGCGCCGTGATCGGCGAAGATGGTCGCCGCGAGCGGCGCGGCGACGTACCGGCCGATCTCGACGACTTTCAAGCCTTCGAGGACGCGGTCAGCGTCCACGGGCCGGCTCCGCCCGGGGCATCAGGTCCCCTTCCACGTCGCGCGGCAACCCGAGCACCCGCTCTGCGATGACGTTGCGCACGACCTCGTTGGTGCCGCCGCCGATGGACGCGGAGCGCGAGCTGAGCAACTGGTTGCTCCAGCGCCCGCCGTCGGGGTCCTCGGGCTCCCAGGCCACGGCGTGCATCCCGGCGATCTCGACCGCGACCAGCGCGGACTCCTGCACGAGCTGTGCCATCGCCAGTTTCAGCACCGACGCGGCCGCGGCGTCCCCTTCCCTGGCCTTGGAGCGGAGGTAGCCGCCCAGATGGCCCAGCACCATCTGGCGGACGCGCAGCTGGACCAGGCGGTCTCGCAGGACGGGACGAGACGAGAGATCGCGGCGCCTTGCCTCGGCCGCCAGCGCGGCAAAGCCGCCCTTCCCGCCACCACCCGAGCCCAGGCCGCCGAGGGCCTGGCGCTCGAAGGCCAGCATCGTCCTCGCGACGCGCCAGCCGTCGTGCACCTCGCCCAGGACGTTCGCCGCCGGCACGCGCACCCCCTCGAGGAACACTTCGTTGAAGTGGGCGTCGCCCGTGATCTGGCGCAGCGGGCGCACCGTGATGCCGGGCGCGTGCATGTCGACGATGAGCATGGTGATGCCCTCGCGCTTGGGTCGTGCCGGGTCGGTGCGGGTGAGGCAGGCGGCATAGTCGCTGTGCTGCGCGCCCGAGGTCCACACCTTCTGCCCGTCGACGACGAACTCGCTGCCGTCGAGGCGGGCGCGCGTCTGCACGCTCGAGAGATCGGAACCGGCTCCGGGCTCACTGAAGAGCTCGCACCAGACGTGCTCGCCGCGCAGCATCGGTGGGACCAGCGCGTGCTTCTGCTCCTCGCTGGCGTGCACCAGGAGGGTGGGGCCGCACATCCCGAGCCCGATCTCGAGCGCGCGGGGTGGGACCTGGAAGGCCTTGGCTTCGCGGTCGAAGATGCGCTGGAAACGGCCGGGCAGCCCGCGCCCCCCGTACTCGGTCGGCCAGGTTATGCCGGCCAGGCCCGCCTCGGCCAGCGCGCGCTGGTAGGTCACGGCACGCGCCAGGCCGCTCGCTCCGCCGTCGGTGTCGGACGTGGTGCCCTTGGGCGACAGCGCCGCTCTGAGGAAGGCCAGCGCCTCCTGCCGGAAGACCCCCTCCTCGGGCACGTCGGTCACGCGGGGACCACACGCGGATTACCGACGGAGAGCAGCCCGCCGAAGACCATGTCCTTCATGACCCGCGCCAGCTGCTCCTGGTCCACGCCGCTGAGCGAGGTGATGGAGCGCAGCATGCCGTCGACCATGGTGACGGCGGCCCGCGCCTCCTCATCCGTGAGGCTGGGGCGGACTTCGGACAGTAGGTGCACCCACTCGGCCATGCGTACCCGTTCGATCCGGGCCACGCGCCGGCGGCGCGTCGTCGTCGAGCGAGCGGTACTCCTTGACGAAGACGTCGCGCAGGTTGCCGTTCTTGAGCTGCAACACGATGGCCGCGTCGATCAGCCGCTCGAGGGTGACCATCGGCGGCGTGTCCTCGTTCAACACGTCGTCGACCGTCTCGCGCCACGTGATGGCCGCCTCCTCGATCAGGACCGAGAGGAGCTCGCCCTTGCTCTTGAAGTAGCGGTAGATGGCCGGCCCGCTCACCCCGGCGGCGGCGCCGATGTCACCCAGGCTCGTCTCGCGGAACCCGCGCGTGCGGAAGAGCTCGGTGGCGGCCGTCATGATCGCCTCCCGCGTGCGCTCGCCCTTGGTCCGCCGCCCGGTACCGGTCTGGCGGGAAGGCGGCGTGGCCACATCCATATGGGACTCGATGTTAGCCATGGGTCACAAAAGCAGCCCGATCTCGTTGACTCCGGGCTGGACCCATGCTTAGATTTTAATACTTAATTAACAAAAGTGCAAGGTCCGGGAGGGACGCTCATGGAGTTCGGGTTGTTCATGGAGCTGTCGGTGCCGCGCCCGTGGACGGCGGACTCCGAGCGGCAGGTCTACGAGAACGCGCTCGAGCAGGTCCGCCTCGCCGACGAGCTCGGCTTCGACTACGTGTGGGCGGTGGAACACCACTTCCTCGAGGAGTACTCGCACTGCTCGGGGCCCGACATCTTCCTCTCCGCCTGTGCCGCCCAGACGAGCCGCATCCGGGTCGGCCACGGGGTGGTGGCCTGTGTGCCGCAGTACCAGAGCCCCATCCGGGTGGCCGAGCGCGCGGCGGTGCTGGACATCATCTCGGGCGGGCGTCTGGAGCTGGGGACGGGGCGGTCCGCCACCTGGCCCGAGCTGAGCGGCTTCGGTGCCAACCCCGACGAGACCAAGAAGACCTGGGACGAGTTCGTTCGGGTCATCCCCAAGATGTGGATGCAGGAGCGCTTCTCGTGGAACGGCCGCATGTTCTCCATGCCGGAGCGGGCGATCCTGCCCAAGCCGCTCCAGAAGCCGCACCCGCCGATGTGGGTGGCGGTGACGTCACCGGGGACCGAGCTCGACGCGGCGGACCGCGGGCTCGGCTGCCTGGGGTTGTCGCCGGGCGGGTTCGCGGACTCGGAGAAGAAGGTGCAGAACTACCGGCGGCGCATCGAGGTGTGTGACCCCGTTGGTGCCTTCGTGAACGACAAGGTGCTGACGGTCAACTTCCTGTCCTGTCACGAGGACGGCGACCTCGGGCGGCGCAACGGGCTCAAGGTGGCCTCCATCTTCAGCTACATGGCGGCGCAGCTGCTCTCGGCCAAGGAAGTCCTGCCCACGCACTCCTACCCCTCCGAGGGCCTGCTGCCGGCGTTGCGGCGCGAGTCGGGCAGCCCGGGCGACGCCGCCAGGTCGTTCAAGGGCGTGACGATGGGCACCCCGGACGACGTGGCGGACGCGATCGCCGCCTGGGAGAACGTCGGGTTCGACGGCATCAACTTCATCCACCAGTTCATGGAGGTGTTGCCGCAGCAGTACGTGCTCGACAGCATGCGGCTCTTCGCCGAGGAGGTCATGCCCCGGTTCAAGACGGCGCCGTCGCCGTCGCCGACGCCGACGCCGACGCCGACGTCGGCGAACCGGCGGCCGGTTTCGGCGGGGGTGGCCTGATGCCGCTCGCCGGCTCCCTCGACATCCGCCCTCTCCTGGGCTCCGCTCCCGACGTCGTCCTGGACGACCGCGAGCTCAAGGTCGACGACGTCGACATCCTCCAGATCCTCTACGAGGTGCGGGTCGCCGACCGAGAGGCGCTCGTCCCGCCCGCCCTCAACCCGACGATCCCTCCGGTGGTCAGCTTCCTCGTCTACCGGGCGAGGGACAGTGCCTTCGGCCCCTTCGCCCTGGCCCAGGTGCGCCTGACGGCCCGCTCCGGCGTGCGCCCTCGGGCGTTCCTCATCTCCGCCCGCTGCGACAACCCGTCCCTGTCCGAGGTGCTGGCGGGCTCGTGGGGGTTCCGTGTCGCACCGGGGGAGATCGCGCTGCGTCGGTTCCACGACCGGGTGGACTGCACGGTGCGAGAGGCCGACGGCGTGGTGATCCTTCAGGCGTCCCTCGTCGACCCCGTGCCGATGACGGGGCACGACGTGCAGTACCCGCCGGGCATGCATCTGGCCCGTGTGACCAGGGATGGCGTGAGCCAGCCGCGGATCGTGCAGGTGGACTCGGAGTACGAGTTCCGACGGGCCGACCGCGGCCGGCCCGAGCTGACGATCTTCGATCCCGAGGCCTGGGGCGACGCTCGCCTGGTGCCCGACATCCCCGTCTCGGCCAGCTTCGCCGCCTGCGACATGACGATCGCCAACGTCCGCTACATCTGCAATCCCGACATCCCCGCCTCCGAGGGGACGGAGAAGGTCAGCGACGCGTGAGCGGCCGATCCGTATCCTGAGCACCGGTGCCCGCCGACACGACCGAAGAGGACGAGGGGCTGCATCCGGCGGGTGACGACCCCGATTGGCAGGA
The DNA here is from genome assembly GCA_963717455.1 of uncultured Acidimicrobiaceae bacterium. Taxonomy (GTDB): domain Bacteria; phylum Actinomycetota; class Acidimicrobiia; order Acidimicrobiales; family RAAP-2; genus Bog-473. Next base: position 5,418,393 of record OY970336.1, on the reverse strand, counting down.
GAGCGTCTACCTGGCCTGGCGTGACCCGGTCTGCGGGCTCGGAGGGAACCATCGCATCGGCAACGAGCTGAACCGGGGGACGGCCAACCTCTGGTGCGGCGTCTATCACGAGGGCGGGACGCGCTTCCGGTGCAACGGTGAGGCGCTGCCGCTCGTCCGTCTGGAGCAGGTCGGCCTGTGCGCCGGGCCGCAGCGCCTCCTCCACGACGGGGGGCGGCTGCGCTTCGTGCTCGAGGGCGACGGGTGCCGCGCCGACCTCGAGATCACCGACGAGGGGTCCCGGTCCTTCGCCAATGCCCAGTCGTTCAACGGCACGGCGGGGACGGCGGGGACCATCTTCTCCAACAACTTCCACGTCTTCTGCCGAGTCCGGGGCACGGTCGAGCTCGACGGCGTGGAGGCGACGGTCGACGCACCGGGTTGGCGGGACCACTCGTGGGGGGCGCGGCGCTGGGACAGCTTCATCTCGAGCCGGAGCTTCGGAGGGACCCACGGCCGCGGTGACGGCGCCCTCCAGTTCCGCTTCGCCTCGATGGTCGGCGTGAACGGCAGCTTCTTCCGCTTCGGCTCCTTGGTAAGGCATGGGGAGACGGCGCCGGTCGCCGCCGCCGAGATGCTGGTCCACGTCGATGACGACTCCGTGCGCTGCCCCTCGGCCGAGGTCCGCTACCGGCTGGACGACGGCACGACGACGTGCGTGCGGATTCAGACCATCGGGGGCATGATCGGCGCGACCGCCCAGCGCTACGGCTGGGAGTCGGTGGGCGACGTCACCGTGGACGGCGAGCCCGGTGGGTGGGGCTTCCTCGAGACGAACCTCAACGCCCGCAACGGGCAGAGCCCTCCGGCCTTCGTACTCGCCGACGCCCTCACCAACGGTGTCACGCGACCGGCTGTCTTGTGAGGCAGCCCGCCGACGACCGTGCCCTGTACCTCCGGCGGGTGCGCACGACGGTGACGAGCACGTTCCTGCCCGAGCTGACCAGTGCTTCGGCCACGGACGCCGCAGGGTTGGTCGACCGGATCTTGGCCGAGCTCATCGTCGAGGAGGAGTGGGCCGAGGCGCTGAGCGATGAGTTCGGTGCCGCCTTCGAGTCGCTGTTGGAGCGTGTGAGCGACGGCACCATCTCCCCCGAGCGCTTCGTCGAGCTCCGCCGTCAGGCCGCAGAGGTCGTCGCGCGTGACGCGGCGAACGAGGACGCCGCTGCCCGGGAGCGTTGCCGGCGGCTCGTCGACGTCGAGCGACGCTTCCTCGAGCGGCTCGACGAGCTCCGTCGCGGGGTGCTCCCTGACATCGCCGACTCCGGCACCCACACCGAAGCGCCGTCGACCCAGTGCTCGGTCTCAGATGAGCAGCTGACCCGTTACCTGCGCCGCAAGCTGCCCGGGTCGCCGGACCTGGCGGTGACCGCGCTGGAGGTGGTGCCCGGAGGTCGTTCCAAGGAGACCATCCTGGTCTCGCTCACCGGCACCACCGAGCTCCCGGCCGAGGTCATCGTCCGCAAGGACCGGCCCGTCAGTGTCCTCCAGACGCGCGCCGCCGAGGAGTGCGCCGTCTTGGAGGCCGTGCACGCCCACGGTGGCATCCCGGTCCCGCGGCCCTTCTTCGCGGACGAACCGGACGACGAGCTCGGCCCGGGCACTCTGCTCGTGATGGAGTGGGTCAGCGGGAGCAAGGCCGGAGAGTACTTCCCGGACCTGGCCGCTCCGACCGAGCACCGGCGTGCGCTCGGCCGCCAGCTCGCCACCGCGTTGGCCCATCTGCACGCCGTGCCGCTGCAGGTCCTGGCGAAGACGAACCTCGACCTCGATGCGGAGGTGACCGTCGCGACCATCACCGCTGCGGTGGAGGGGATGTGCTCTCGCATCGGCGACCTCAGCGGACCACCCATCGCCGCCGTCCCGCTGGCCCGCCAGTGGCTGCTCGACCACCTGGCTGACGTCGTGCCGCCTGGCCGGCTGTGCCTCCTTCAGGGCGACGTCGGCCTTCACAACATGCTGGTCGACGGCGACGAGATCACCGCACTGGTGGACTGGGAGGCGGCGACCGTCGGGCCTCCTGCCCGCGAGCTGGCCGCCGCCTGGCCGGCCGCCACCGCGCTGACGAGCTGGACGGAGTTCGTCGAGGCCTACGTGGCGGCGGGGGGTCCGTCGGAAGCGACCGACGACCGCGCCGTCACCTACTACCGCGTCTTCTTCGCCCTCGGCGCGTGCATGTCCAGCCGGACCGGTGGCCACCTCTTCCGCACGGGCACGAAGCGCGACCTCGTCACCGCCCACTCGGGGCTCGACGCTCACTTCCGCGCCCAGCGCAACCTGGCGCGCGCCCTGGAGGACGCGCTGGCTCTCGGCTGACGGAATTGCCCGCGCTCGGGTGTCCGGACACGACGCCGGTGGGCTCGTGGGACGTGGCGCCCGTGTATGTCAGAAGTGTTGCGATACTTTGTCGTCGAACGGTAAATGGTGCCCTCTTTCATGGCCGCCGTCGGGTTGGACGCCGGCGCCGGTGTCAGCCCCATCCCACAAGGAGGTCCGGGTGCTCGCGCAAGGTCGAGGCCGTCGTCGCTCGGCGACTGCGCTCAGCGCCATCCTCGGCGGCGGCGCGCTCGGTGTCGCCACGCTCGGAGCCGCGTCCGGCGCCTCGAGCCCGCTCGGGGCGACTCACCCCGCCACGCTGCCTCCCGTCACGATCGGTCTGATCAGCGACGGCGGCTCCGGGACAGTGGGCACGGCGCCGCTGGTGGAGCAGGGCGCACGGATGGCGGTCGCGTACCAGAACACCTATGGCGACGGTCTCGAGGGACACCGGATCGAGCTCTACATCTGCGAGAACGACGAGACGCCGGCGGGTGGCCAGGCCTGCGCCAACGATATGGTGCAGCACGGGGTCGCCGCAGTGGTCGAGCCCTTCACCGGTCAAGGTGAGACAGAGGTGCCCACCGTCGTGAAGGCGGGCATCCCCTACATCACGATGTCGGGTGGTTCGACGGCGGAGCTCACGACACCCGGAGCCTTCGCTCTCCAGGGCGGGTTCCCGGCGATCCTCGGCGCCGCGGCGCTCCATGCCAAGCAGCAGGGCTACAAGAAGGTCGCCTTCCTGGTCGCCAACGTCCCGTCCGTCGTGCAGGCCACCCAGGGCCTCGGTGGGCTCGTCTTCAAGGCCGCCGGGGTGGGCTTCGAGGTGGTGCCGGTGAACTCCGGGACTGCGGATATGTCACCGCAGCTGGAAGCCGCGGTGAACGGCGGGGCGTCGGCCGTCGGGGAGGCGGGCGACGTGACGTTCTGCGGATCGTTCCTGCGGGCCTACGCGGCCTTGAACCTGCACGTTCCCAGGTACGTGGTCGCGACCTGTCTCGACCCCAGCATCTTGGACTCCCCGTCACTGGACAAGGTGATGCGGGGCTCGTGGCTGGCCGGCGCCGGGACCGCGAGTGCGAGCAACGACGCGCTGTACGCAGCGATCGTGCACAAGTACGCGCCGAAGGTGAACCCCAACCCCGACGCCAGCGCCAACGACCTCGCGGGCATGCTGCCGGTGCTCTCGCTCGCCGCCATCATGAAGGGTTCCACAGAGCCGGTCACCGCATCTGGGATCCTGAAGCAGACCGCGGCGGCCAAGGAAGTGGTCCTGCCGATGTTCGGGGGCGTCACCTTCACCTGCAACGGTGTGGCGATCCCGCTGCTCAAGTCCGTGTGCTCGTCGACGGCGGCGATCGGGGTGCTCGGCAGCGGTTACAGGGTGAGCCACGTCAGGGCCTACGACCCGACCCCGCTCTTCTAGCGCCGACGGAAGAACGCCCAGGTCCCGGGGGCAAACGGGGGTGACGGAACATTTCAGAACTGTTGCGATACGTTGGCCTCGGAAACCGCTAAATGGTATCCTCTTTTCCAACCGTAGCCGGGGGGCTGTTGCGGCTGGTCATGAGCACCGACGTCGCCCCATGATCCCAAGGAGGAAACAGTGCTCACATCAGGTGCGGTGAGGCGGTACGGCGAGCGATCGGGGAGGGCCTTCAGCAGGGGCATGCTGGCAGCAGGCGTCCTGGCCGCGACTTCCCTGTCGGCAGCGGTCGCCGGAGCGGGCACGGCCGGCGCGAGCAGTGCGCTCGGCACCCCGCACGCGGCCACGCTGTCCCCGGTCACCATCGGGCTCATCAGCGATGGCGGCGGCAGCAGCTCCATCGGCACGGCCGCCCTCGTCGAGCAGGGCGCCAAGGCGGCGGTGGCGTACCTCAACGGCTACGGGGGAGGCCTCGAGGGCCACAAGATCAACCTCTACATCTGCGAGAACCAATCGACTCCGGCCGGCGGCCAGACCTGTGCCAACGACATGGTCCAGCACGGCGTCGTCGCCGTCGTCGAGCCGTTCACCGGCCAGGGCCAGACCGAGGTGCCGACGATCGTGGGCGCGGGCATCCCCTACATCACCGTCAGCGGAGCGTCTACGGCCGAGCTCACGTCGCCCGGCTCCTTCGCCCTGGAGGGCGGCTTCCCGGCCTACCTGGGTGCTATGGCGCTGAGCGCGAAGGCGCACAACCTGAAGCATGTCGCGTTCCTGGTCGAGAACGTGCCGGCCGCCATCCAGGGCGCGCAGGTACTGGGCGGCCTGGTCTACAAGGCGGCGGGCGTCGGCTTCACCGTCATCCCGATCAACCCCGGCACGGCCGACATCTCGCCACAGATGCAGTCGGCCGTCTCGGGCGGTGCGGACGCAGTGGGCATGGTCGGCGACGTGACGCTGTGCAGTTCCTTCCTCCAGGCCTACAACACGCTGAACTTGAAGCTGCCCCGGTACGTGCTCTCGACGTGCCAGGACCCGAGCATCCTCAACTCGGCCACGCTGGACAAGGCGCTGGCCGGCTCCTACATCACGACGACCACGAAGTCGTCCAAGTCCGACCTCGCGCTCTACGCCGCCATCATGAAGAAGTACGCGCCGAAGGTGAACCCGAACCCCAACGTCAGCAGCAACCAGGCTTCCGGGGTCACACCGGTCCTGGCGCTTGGCTCGATCATGAAGGGCTCAACGCAGCCCGTGACTGCTGCTGGCGTCAAGACGCAGACGCAGACGGCGCAGAACGTGGTCATCCCGCTCTCGGGTGGCCTGACCTTCACCTGCAACGGGACGGCCATCCCGTTGCTCAAGTCGGTCTGCTCGTCCGCCGCGGCGATCGGCGTGATCCAGAGCGGCAAGTCGGGCAAGATCACGGGCGTCAAGGTGTACAACCCGACGCCGCTGTTCTAGGAGGAGGGCTCCAAGGAGCCGGCCCGCCGGCTCCCGACGCCGTCGTCACGGGGGTGGTCCCTCTCCGGGGGGCCGCCCCCGCGGCGCGGTCCCGGGCGACAATGGTGGTCCGGAGAGGCTGGGAGACTCACCGAGTGCGGCTTCCCACCGAGGACTGTTGGAGACTCTTGCGCTCGACAGATCACGGTGTCCTGTGCACGGCGGGACCCAGGCAGAGGATCGATGCGGTGCCGGTCTGCTTCGTGGTCGTCGCGGGGGCGATCGCGACACCGATCGACCGGATCAAGCCGAAGGAGACGACCGAGCTGGGCCGCGTCAGGAACCTCGGCCGCGATGCCAACGCGACCCTGCTCTGCGAGCGCTGGAGTCTGCACGACTGGTCACAGCTGTGGTGGGTACGGGCGCATCTCGTCCGTCGATCGGGCAATGACCTGAGCCCGACGTTGCTCGAGCAGGTCGAAGGCGCGCTGCGGCGGAAATACGTCCAGTACCGCGACGCCGACTTCGCCGAGCTCGTTCTCTTCGACGTGGCGTCCCTGGCCGGATGGTCCGCCGCGAGCAGTCAGCCGGACGTCACCGACCCGCTCATGTAGGCAGACTCGACCGCACTGGTGTCGTCGCGGAGATCCTTGGCCGGCCCTGACAGCACGACGCTGCCGTGCACCATCACCATGGCCTCGTCGGCCACCTCCAGTGCGAGGTGGACGTGCTGCTCCACCATGATCACCGCGGCGCCGTGCTCGTCGGCCACCCGCCGGATGACCGGCATGAGCGATTCCACCGCGACCGGCGCCAGCCCCATCGACATCTCGTCGATCAGCAACAATCTCGGCGACTGCACGAGCGCCCGTGCGATAGCCAACATCTGCTGCTCGCCTCCGGAGAGATCACCGACCCTCAGTCTCTCCCGTCGCTTCAGAGCGGGGAACAGGTCGAGCACCGGGTCCAGATCGGCGCCGCGGGGAGCGGCCAGCTTCAGGTTCTGCAGAGGCGTCAGCTCTGTGAACAGGGCGCGGAAGTCGGGGATCAGGATCATGCCCGCCTGGTTCATGCGTCGCGGTGACGATCCCTTCACGGGCTGGCCGTTCAGGGTGATCGTGCCGGCTCGAGGCGGCAGGAAGCCCGCCAGCGTCATCAGGAGGGTGGTCTTACCGGCACCGTTGGGCCCGAGGATGGCGAACACCTTCTTGTGCTGCAGGGTGAACGTGATGTCGCGGGCCACGGTCAACTTGCCGTAGCCGACCCCGAGTCCTTCGCACTCGAGCACCGGAGCGACGATCGCAGGTGCGCTCCCGGGCGGCGCACCGCCACCGCTCTCGACGGCGTCGCTCACGAGGCCACCAGTCGCTGATGCGTTGCGCCCAGGTACGCCGTGGACACCTGTTCGTTCCCACGGATCTGGTCCGGAGTCCCCGTCGCGATCAGCGCGCCGAAGTCGAGGACGTCGATCGCATCGCACAGGTTCAGCACCAGGCTCATGTCGTGGTCGACCAGGAGGATGGTGACGCCCGTATCGCGCACGCCCCGCAGCCGTTCGGCCAGCCACAGGCTCTCGGTGCTGTCGAGCCCGGCAGCCGGCTCGTCGAGCATGAGGAGGCGGGGCTCGCCGGCCAGCGCGCGGGCCACCGAGACGAGTTGCCGCTGGCCCTGCGAGAGCATCGACACCTGCAGGTCACGCATCTCCACCAGGCCGAGCTCATCGAGTATCCGCGTCAGTGCTTCGGGGTCGTGCGTGGTCGCCCTGTGCTGACCCACCTGGACGTTCTCCTCGACGGTGAGGTCGTCGGAGACACCGGCCAGTTGGAAGGTGCGGGCGAGGCCCAGCGCTGCCCGCCGGTGCGGCGAATAGCCCGCGACGTCCCGTCCGGCGAGCGCGACGGAGCCCTCGTAGTCGTGGAAGCCGCAGAGGGCATCGATCGTGGTTGTCTTGCCGGCGCCGTTGGGACCGATCAATCCAACGATCTGACCCTCCTCCACGCAGAAGCTCACGTCGTCTACGGCGACGACGCCGCCGTAGCGGACCGTCAGGTTCTTGACGTCGAGGAGCGGTCCGGCTCTTTCGCTCCCGGACACATGCGTGTGCCCGTTGGTCCCGACACCGGCGGCGGTCCCGACGAGATCGCCCGCCTCGACCGCGATCGGTGACAGCGCCGGCGCCGTGGGCGGCGCGGCGACTCGCCCTTCGGAGGCCATCCGCAACGACGGCACGAGTGCGCCGTCTGGTCGGGCCATGACGCCGCGCACGCGGCGCTGTTCCAAGAAGAGATGCGTCGGCCCGACGATGCCGTCAGGGTTGAAGATCACCGTGAGGATCACGCCGATGCCGGCGACGACGCCGTACCAGTTGTCGACGCCGCCGGTCCCGACACCAGAGGAGATGAGCGCCACCAGGATGCCACCGGCCGAGATGATCCCGGCGAGGATGCCGCCGCTGACCGAGGTGATGCCGGCCACGACGACGACGGAGAACGTCACGAGCCCGAGATAGGCGTCGAAGTCCTGGAAGGTCACGTTGCCCAGCTGGTAGGCGAGCAGGGACCCGCCCAATCCGGCGATGAAGGCGGCGATGGCGAAGGCGACCAGCTTGACCAGGACCACGTTGATCCCGGCCGCCGCCGCCGATCGCTCGTCCGCTCGCACCGCCAGCATGGCCGAGCCCAGCCGGCTGGTGCGGAGCCAGCTGATCCCGAGCGCCACGAGCACGAGGACGACGAGGCACAGGATCCCGAAGGCCGGTCGCGGGAAATCTTTGCCCGACCCGATGCTCAGGTCCATGCCGAAGAGCCGCGGTGTCGGGATGGCGAGACCGCTCGCACCACCGTCGACGGAGTTGTTGTTGAACCAGATGGCCTCCACCCCGGCGGCAAAGGTCAGTGTCACTACGCCCAGCATCAGACCGCGCACCCGCAGCGCCGGGATGCCGATCAACACGCCCGCCGCCGCCGCAACCAGCGCGGCCAGGATCGGTGCGATTGGGAACGGGATCCCCCAGGAGGAGGCGAAGGTGCTCAGGATGTAGGCCGAGACGCCGGCGAAGGTGAGCTGCGCCAGGGAGATCTGACCGGTGTACCCGGTGACCACCACGAGCGACAGCGTGATGACCCCGGTGATCATGCTGGAGTACAGGGCGGCCCGATCGTTGCCGGTGAAGAAGTAGATGGCGCCGATCCCGACCGCCGTGCCGATCACCGCGGTCGGGAGCCGCCAGTGGGGCCGCGGGGCGCGGCCGAGCGTGGCCTGTACCAGGGTGCCGCGGCTCGGCATCGTCTGACCCCGGAAGGTAAGGACCGCCAGCACCAGGATCAACGGGATGAGCTGGCCGGCTCCGGCAGGGAACCAGGAATGGACCCCGTTGACGTAGACCGAGAGTGACTCGAGCATGCCGATGCCCAGGCCGGCCGCGATGGCCCAGCCCAGCGAATGGAAGCGCCCCACTACCGCCGCGGCCAGCGCGGGCACGATGAACAAGGTGTACGTGCCCGGTTGGAGCGGGACCAGGGGGGCGATCAGGATCCCGGCCAGCCCGCAGACGACGAAGCTGATGATCCAGTTGACCAGTGCGATGCGGTCGGGCGAGAGACCACTCACCAGAGCGCCCACCTCTGTCTCGGCGGACGCGCGCGTGGCCAGGCCGAAGCGCGTGAAGCGGAAGAGGACAGTCAGCACGATGCCGAGGCCGATGATGGTGCCGGCCAGGAGAAGGCGGTCGACGGAGATGTCGACGCCGAGGAAGCTGACGTGGTTCTGCGGGAAGATCGGGTTGACGAGGATCACCTGCGTGCCGACCTGGTACGTGACGACGGCGGTGAGCAGGCCCATGAGACCGATGGAGGCGACCGCCTTGGCGACGGGCCGGTGGTTGCGGAGCGGGCGGAAGATGAGCAGGTAGGCCAGCGCGCCGAGCACCGCCTGTATGGCCAGCGTGATGAGCAGCGCCGGCCAGAAGCTGAGGTTCGTCCCGAGGTTGATGGTGGGGCTCAGCCCGGGGATGGGCTGCAGCAGCAGCCCGTTGCGCAGCAACGAGTACGTGTACGCCGCGTACAGCGCCTGGGCGCCGGTGGCGAAGTTGAGCACTCCAGACGAGCGGTACGTGACGACGAGCGCCATCGCCAGGGCGGCGAACACGCCGCCGTTACCGAGCCCGAGGAAGAGGAATTGGAAGTAGGTGCTCACCGTGCCGGGCCCCGCCGGCTCATTGTCCTGGGCCGCCCGTCACACGGCTCCCCCCGGAGCAGGTCATTGGATTTAGGATACTCTAATCCGGTACCTCCCTCAACCAGAAGCAGGGCGGCGGGGCACCGGCCGGGCCACTGAGTGACCGAACTCGAGGGCGGCGATCGACGTCGGGGAGCGCACCGCTGCGCCGCCGCCATCGCGGGCACCAGGTTCGACAGGAGAGAGCCAGAGGGGCCCCGGAAGGCTCTCCCAGAACCGACCGCGCCCTACGAAGTCCCGCCCACCGCATCCGCGAGCTCGTCCCGGAGCACCCGACGCAACAACTTCCCGGTCGGCGAGTACGGCAGCTCGTCGCGGAACTCCACGACGCAGGGCATCTTGGTCGAGCGCAACCGGGCGCGTACCCAGTCCTGCAGCTCGGCCTCCGTGGCCGCCGCGCCGGGGTGCAGCACCACCACGGCCGCCACCGCCTCGCCCCACTCGGCGTCGGGGATGCCGATGACGGCGGCCTCGGACACGGCCCCGTGCGCCATGAGCACCTCTTCCACCTCACCCGGCGAGATGTTCTCCGCACCCCGCACGATCACGTCGTCCAACCGCCCGTCGATGTACAAGAAGCCCTCAGAATCGAACCAGCCGGCATCGCGCGTGCGGAACCACCCGTCCTCGGTCAGCACGTTGTTCCCGACGTACTCGCCGGCCACCTGCTCACCGCGCACCCAGATCTCGCCCTTCTCGCCCGGCGGCAGCACGGCGTCGTCGGCGCCGTGCACCTCGACCTCCAACGAGGGAAGAGGGCGTCCCACCGACCCCAGCCGCGCCCGCACCAAGGGGTCGTCGCTGGCGAATGCCTCGCGGTGATCGTCAGGGGTCAGCATGGCGATCGTCGAGCTCGTCTCGGTCAGCCCGTAGGCGTTGACGAGGTCGACGTGGGGCATGTCACGCAGCGTGCGCTCGACGAGCTCGAGCGGCATCCGCCCACCCCCGTAGGACAAGTGTCGCAGTGCCGGCGGCTCCACGCCCGCGTCCTCGACCGCCGCCAGGATCCGCCCCAGCATCGTCGGCACCACCATGGCGTGCGTGATCCGCTCGTCCACTGCCAACCGTACCCACGACGCCGCGTCGAAGGACGGCAGGTACATGATGCGACGCCCCGCATACAGGGAGCTCAACACGGCCGCGATCCCGGCAATGTGGTACGGCGGCACGCAGATCAGCTGCGCCTCCTCGGACGAACAGCCGAGGAACTCGACGCTGGAGATGATGTAGGAGACGAGATGCCGGTGGCGCAAGACCGCCGCCTTGGGCTCCGACGTCGTCCCGCTCGTGAAGAGGAGCACGGCGATCTCTTCGGGGTCGACGAAGGGATGTTCCCCGGTCAACGGCTCGGCGATCGCCGACGCAAACTCGCCCTTCGTCACGACAGTGGCGGCGCCGCATGCGCGCAGCCGTTCCACTTCGTCGTCGTCCGCGATCATCAGCCCGCCCGGCACGCGCCCGAGGATGCCTGTCAGCTGCTCGTCGGGCGCTCGATAGTTGATCGGCGTGAACGGCACTCCCGCCAGCGCCGCCCCGAAGAGCGCAACCGGGAGCAGGTCGGAATTCACCCCGAAGTAGCCCACCACCTCGGCACCGCTCTTCTCGAAGTAGACGGCGGCCCGCCTCGCGCGCCCGAGGAGCTCGGCGGCGGTGGTGCCGCCGTCATGGGAGCCGAGGACGACGCGCTCGGGGTCTCCCTCGGCCGCCATCTCGAGCAGCATGGCGATGTTCATACGTCAGTCCGAAGCGGGAAGCGGCTTGGCGCCCTTGACCTCCAGGAGCGTCCCGCCCACCGAGATCGATCCCTCGCCGGCCTTGGTGCACAGGACCTCGAGGCCGAGCTCGTCGTCGCTGTACCGCTTGCCCAATTGCGTCCCCTGGTCGAAGCCCGCCTCGATGCTCTGCGGCGTGACCTCGGCGTCAACCGCCAGAAAGGCGTGCCCCCCACAGCGCAGGTCGACTGTCTCGGCGGGTGCCCGGACCACCACGACCTCGCAGGCGTCGGTTGCGCTGCGCAGCCTCGTCCCTGCCTTCAATTGGATCGCCACCTCAGTCCTTCCTCACTCTCTCGTCCCCCGACTAGGGGCAATTCAGGATATCGGCCGCCCTCTTCTGCCCCTCACGACACCGGCGGACGGCCATTTCTACTGCCGCACAGGGGGCCGCCGCACACCGAGCGATTTTCGCGTGCGAAACTGGCCCCGGGGGATCCCGCGTGGATCGGAGGAGGACCAATGGACAACGGCCCCGGGTGGCTTCCCGACCCCGAGGACGAGGCCCAGGAGCGCTACTGGAGCGGGTCCGCCTGGACCGACCGTGTGCGCCCGGCCGGGAAGTCCCGCTCGCTGCACCTGCCTGAGCACGTCCCTGAGCTCCAGCGGGCTCTCGCCGCCGCCACCGCCGACATCGACGCGGTGGAAGACCGGCTCTCGACAATGTTCGACCGCACCGACGGCGCTGCGCCGCCGGCGAGACCCTCAGCCGAGCCATCGCGTCGACCACCCGAGGACCGCGACGTCTACGCCGACGCCGATACGGAAGCCGTGGCGGAGGCCAGCGTGGGCGACGACGACCTCAAGGACGCGGAGCCGGTTGCGGATCCCTCCGACGAAGACGGCAGTGACGACGAGGCGTTCGCAGAGCTCAACGCCGCCCTGGCCGCCGAGGAGCCTGACGAGACCGAGCAGGCCGAGAAGCCCAGGCGCGGGCTGTTCCGCCGTCGCCCATGACCGATCGGTCAGTCGGAGGCGGTGACCTGGCGGGCGAGCTCGCCCCAGCGTTCGAATGCCTCGGGATCGCTCACCACGTCCGAACCGGTGAAGTAGCTGACGACACGCGTGGCCATGCCGCCGTACTTCGACACGATCACGTCCGCAATGTCGTCCCAGGTGCCCGTCGTCGTGAACTGCTCGAGCAGGTCGTCGTCGATCACCGCCGCCATACCTGGGACGTCGCCAGCCTGCTGGCGCTCCCGGATCCGCTCGGTCGTCCCCTCCCGGTCCAGTTGTTCGAAGATGAAGGCGTAGTTGGGCGTGGACCCGTAGAAGGCGATCTGGACCCGCGCCCTCTCCCGCCAGACGCGTTGCTCCTCCTCGGTGTCGCCCACGCAGAGGAATGCGGGCACGATCACCTCGAGGTCGTCGACGCTGCGCCCCGAGCGGGCGGCACCCGCGCCCAGTTCGGGCAGCACCGTCTCGCGTAGGTACGTCGTATTGTTGAGCGGGTGCACGTGGACACCGTCGGCTACCTGTCCGACCATGCGGAGCATCCAGGGGTTGACCGCGGCTACGTCGATCGGCGGGTCCGGAAAATCGATCGCCCCCGGCGTCCACATCGGGGGGAGAAGGGACAGCGCGTAGAACTCGCCCTCGACCGCCAGCGGTGACCCGGTGCGGAAGGACTCGAAGATCTCCTTGACGGCGAGCACGTACTCGCGCATGCGGGGGCCCGGCGGGTCGTAGTCGGCTCCATAGCGCCGGGTGATGTGGGCGCGCACCTGGGCGCCCAGGCCCAGGCGGAAACGACCGCGACTGGCCTCGGCCAGTTCCCACGCCACGGCGGCGGTCACCATCGGGCTGCGGGGGAACGCGACTGCGATGCCGGTCAGGACGTCGATGTCGGCCGCCACCGCCAGCGCGCCACACGTCAGGTACGCCGTGCGGCCCGCCTCCGTGACCACGAGCCCCGACAGCCCGGCCGCGGCCGCCCGAGCTCCGAGGTCGCCCGCCTGGCGCAGGGGTTGCGCCGGCAACATGGCGTCGAACTTCAGCGCCACCGTGCCCCCGTGTTCACGCCGGCTGCCGTGCGGTCAGCAATCCGTCGCGCCGTGCCGGCACCCAGTCGTTGACGCTCGGGAAGTGCTCCTCGGTGTGGTCGACGGTGCCCGCGGCGGCGTAGTGGTACACCATTGCGGCGCGGATGCCGTCGGACTCGTTGTCCGTCGAGCAGTGCATGAGGTGGCTGTCGAAGACCAAGAGGTCGCCTGGCTCCATCAGCACCGGCTCCGAGGCCGCCATGTCGTGGTCGATGATCTCGAAGTAGCCGTAGTTCGCCCCTGGCCGACGGTCGGGCACGTGGGTGTGCACGGGCTCGGTCTGCGACCCAGGCAGCACGTGCAGGCAGCCGTTCGTCAGTGTCGCCTCGGTCACGGCGAGCCACACGCCGACGACGGGCCGCGCCGGCTCGAAGGGGAAGTAGAAGGAGTCCTGGTGCCAGGGCTGCCCCCAGGCACCGGTCGTCTTGAAGATGAACTGGGACAAGAAGACGTCGATGTCGGGTGCGATCAGCTCGGACACCGTGTCGACGACGGTGCCGGAGTGGGCGAAGTCGGCGAAGACACCGTCCCGGTGCAGCTTGAAGATCTTGGACATGGCGCCCTCGGGGTTCGCCACCGCCATGCCCGCCTTGTTGCTCTCGGGCACCAGCTTCACACCGAGCGCATTCGCCAGCCCCGGCTGCCGCACGATGCGCGTCACCCGGTCCAGCATGGCCTCGCACAGGGCAGGCTCGGCGAAGCCCGCGATGCGGAAGAAGCCCCGCTCGCCCCGTGCCGCGCGCTGCTCCGCCGTCAGCACGCGGCTCATCCGATCGGGTCGGCGGGCGGATCCGGCAGCGCGCCATCGGGGAGCGGCCAGGCGATGGGCGTCACGTCGCTCGCGATGACCGCCCCCAGCGCAATCCCCGCTCGCTCCACCGAGGGGTGCGGGTAGCGGCCCTCGCCCCGGGTCGACCCGTCGGCGAAGTAGATAGCCGTGTGCACCCGACGGACCGTACCCGTCGTGTTCGGCTTGGCCAAGTGGAACGTGAGGCCGTGGTGGAAGGCGACCGAACCGGCCGGCATCTCGACCCAGACCGGCGCCGCGCCCTCGAGCTCGGGGCGGGCGAGGGGGTCCTCGCCCGCCCCGGTGAAGATGTCGACGAACTCGCGCAGGCCGAGCCGGTGGCTCCCCGGCAGGTACCCCATGGCACCGTTGGCAAGGGTCGAGCCGTCCAGCGGGATCCACGCCGTGATGGTGTCCGTCTCGACGATGGGCCAGTACGGATGATCCTGGTGCGGGTCCGTGTCCCGCCCGCCGGCCTCCTTGTACAGCGCCTGGTCGTGCCAGATCCGGATGGCGTCGACGCCGAGCAGGCGCGCCGCCGTCTCGGTGACGCGCGGATGGAACGTCAACGGACGGACGCCGGGAGTGTCCTCCCAGAGGTTCTGGCACTGGATGAAGCTCTGCTCGTACCGCGTCTTCTCGGCCAGTGCTCGGGTGTCGTGCCGGCTTCGCCGGGCAACGCCCTCGTCCACCGCCGCCCCGAACCGTGCGAGCTCGTCGAACCCCAACAGATCGGGCACCACGACGAAGCCGTCGCGCCTGAAATCGTTCACCAGCTCCGGCGCGAGCGCGCTCAGCGCTCTCACGTCGCGCGCTCCCCGTGCACCTCACGGATGTAGCCCACCATCTCGTGGACGCTCGGTGAGTCGAGCCATGCGGTGAGGTCGAGCTTGAACCCGGAGTCGGGGAACGGCCCCTCGTCGAGGGTGTGGGGCTCGGACGCCATGAAGCGGCCGTCGATCAGGCGCACCTCGGTGAGCACCTCGGCGTAGGGATGCGTGCTGGCGGCGGGGGATCCGAAGCCGAAGACGCGCTCGGAGCCCAAGACCGCGTTGGCGGCGGCGCGGCCGGAGAGCAGGCGTTGGTAGTCGTTGCGCTCGAGCTCACCCGCGTACGCGTCGAGGACGTGCGATGCGCGCGCCAGGACGTTGGCGCCGAAGGCATGGAACAGATTGGGTGCCGGAAGGTCGCCCCACACGCCCCACATCCACCACCGCATCGTCGGGGGGAGGACCGCCATCGCGCGCTGGACCCCTCGCCCGACGGTCTCGTGACCATGGTGCACGTCATGGGGCGAGGGCGAGACGACGATGGACGCGTCGTGCTCATTCACGATCGCCGGGAGCTCGGTGGCGACACGGCGGACGGCCACGGGAAGGTCCGCGTCGAGGTCGATGTGCAGCGGGGGGTCGAAGAAGACCGGGACGAAGCCGGCCCGCCTCGATGCTTCCTCCGCCTCGGCGCGCCGGCGTCCCCACTGCTCCTCGAAACCCAGGCTGGCGATGACGCTGATCACCCTCCAGCCCCGGTCGCGCAGGTGGAGCAGCGCGCCGGGGCAGCCGACGGCCTCGTCATCGGGGTGAGGCGCGACGTGCAGGACAGTAGGTGCCACCAGGGCGAAGGTTACGCCCGGCTCCGGGTCGCCCGACCCGAGACTTCGTAGCGTGCCGGCTGCCGGCTCAGAGCACTCTTTACAGATTACTCTAAATAGAATATTATAACCAACATGGCGAGGTGGTCCCGATCCAACCCACTGGCGCTTGCGGTGCTGGTCTGCCTGTACGAGCGGCCCATGCACCCCTACGAAGTGGCGCAGACGCTGCGCCAGCGCGCCAAGCAGGAGAGTGTCCGTCTCAATTACGGCTCCCTCTATGCCGTGGTCGACGCGCTGGAGAAGAGGGGCTTCATCAAGGCCACCGGGACGGTCCGGGAGGGGAAGCGTCCCGAGCGGACGGTCTACGAGATCACCGACGACGGCGCCCGGGAGATGGACGACTGGTTGACCGAGCTCATCGGCGTGCCGGCCAAGGAGTACCCGGCGTTCATGGCCGGGCTCTCCTTCATCCCGGCGCTCGATCCCGACGACGCCCTCGCCGCGTTGCGGTCCCGTCGCGAGGCGCTCGCCGTCAAGCTGGCGGGACTGCGCGGCGCCATGAAGGCGGCGAAGACGGCAGGGCTGCCCCGCCTGTTCGAGTTGGAGACCGAGTTCGAGGAGCAGCAGATCGTCGCCGAGCTGAGGTTCGTCGGCGGTCTCGTGGAGGAGATGACCGCTGGGAAGCTCGAGGGACTCGACATGTGGCGGCACTTCCACACCGAAGGCTTCAACGGTGAGGAGGTGACCTTCAGCTTCGACATGAACCCTGAATGACCCGGGGCCGCGTGTTGCACCACGCGGCCCCGAGCCCATACGACCACGAGCTCGATCCACGAGGGACCTTCGCCCGAGGCAGCACCCCGAAGCGTAGGCGACCTCAGTCGGGCGGGCTCACACGGCGCACTGCGCCACGCGCGACGAAAGGAGGCGCGCCCATGCACGCCCTCATCGAGGCCGACGGCCTCTCCAAGACGTTCGGGAAGGTCCAGGCACTCACCGAGCTGACCCTCACCCTGCCCGCCGGCAAGCCGGTGGCCATCCTCGGCCCCAACGGCGCCGGCAAGACCACCTTCATCCGCATGGTGGCCACGCTGATCCAGCCCGACCGCGGGACGCTGCGCGTCTCCGGGCACGACGTGGTCCGCGACCCCATGGCGGTCCGCCGCATGATCGGCCTGGCCGGCCAATCGGCCGCCGTCGAGGAGATGATGACCGGGCGCGAGAACCTGGTGATGGTGGCCCGCCTGTACGGCCAGGGCCGAAACGAAGCGGTGGCCTCGGCCGAGCGGATCCTCGAGCAGATGGACCTCGTCGACGCCGCCGACCGCCGGGTCAAGACGTACTCGGGGGGCATGCGCCGACGCCTCGACCTCGGGGCCAGCCTCGTGGGCAGTCCCCGTCTGCTGCTGCTCGACGAGCCGACGACGGGCCTCGACCCGGGCAGCCGCAACGAGGTGTGGGACGGCATTCGCGAGATGAGCTGGGCCGGCACCGACATCCTGTTGACGACGCAGTACCTCGACGAGGCCGACCATCTGGCGGCATATGTCGTCATCATCGACGGCGGCCGGGTCATCGCCCAGGGCACGCCGGACGAACTCAAGTCGCGGGTGGGCGCCGACATGGTCGAGCTGCACACGATCGACGTCCCCACCATGCAGCGGGCAGCGGAGGTGCTCGGGTCGCTGGGCATGGCGGAGCCGGCCACCGACCCCTCGACGCGCCGGTGCTCCATCGCCGCGCCCGCAGGCCCGCGCCTCCTGCCCGTCGTCGTGCGGGCGCTCGACGAGGCGCAGGTCCCGGTGGAGGACATCACCCTCCGCCGGCCCACGCTCGACGAAGTGGTCCTCGCGCTGACGGGGCGCACCACTAAGACGACCACCGACACGACCACCCACACCGACACCGATCCGACCGGTCCGAAGGAGGACGCAGCATGACGATGGACATCACACTCGACCCGCCGCGCCCGGCGACACTCCCGAAGGGGGCGGTGACGAACCGGGGGGCGTCGTATCTCGTCGCTTCGGGCCAGGTGGCGGCGCGGACGTTGAAGAAGTTCGTCCGCACGCCGGCCCTGATCATCGCCGGCACGGCCCAGGGGGTGCTCTTCCTCCTCATCTTCCGCTACGTCTTCGGCGGCGCGGTGGCCCACACCGGGAACCTCTCCTACGTGGACTTCCTCGTGCCCGGGTTCGTCGTGACGGGGGTGCTCTTCCAGGGCATGGGCGCGGCGAGCGGCGTCGCCGACGACCTCGAAGGCGGCCTCTTCGACCGGCTGCGCAGCCTGCCGATCCGGGTGCTGTCGATCATCACAGGGCGGGTGGGTGCCGACTCGGCGCTGGTCGCCTGGGGAGTGCTCGTCATGACCGTCGTCGGCTTCGCGGTCGGCTTTCGCATCGGCGGCAGCACGGCCGACGCGCTGGCTGCGCTCGGCCTGACCATCCTCTACGGGTTCGCCTTCGTCTGGATGTTCATCTTCATGGGGCTCGCCGCGGGCAGCCCGCAGGCGGCCCAGGGGCTCTCGTTCCTCGTCTTCCCCCTCAGCTTCGTCTCGTCGGCTTACGTGCCCGTCGCCACGATGCCGGGGTGGATGCAGGGCTTCGCCACCAACCAGCCGATGACACAGATGGTGAACACCGTGCGGCTGCTCACGGGCGGCCCGGCGGCGCAGCAGCTCCTCGGCCACTCGCTGTCGTACTACCTGGTGCCGTCGCTCCTGTGGACGGTGGGCCTGATCACGCTGTTCGCACCGCTCGCCGTGTGGAAGCTCAAGCGGACGTGATGCGCGCGTTCGGCGTCAGCGCCGGTCGAAGTCCTCGGGCCACGGCGGCCCACTGCGCAGGACGCCGTCGATGGCGTCGCGCAGCCGCTCTTGTGCGTCGATCATCCAGTCGATGTAGAAGGCATGGTCCTCGACGGCCGTGACGTCCCCCTCGCTGTAGTCGGCGATCCGGTAGGCGCCACGGTCGGGCAACCGTTCCCACGAGAGCGGCATGCCGTAGATCGATTCGATCATCGCCCGTTGCGTCTGGAGCATCTCGAACTGCGCCGCGCTCGCCTCCGGGGAGCCCAGGTCGACGGAGAGCTCCGAGCGCAACCGGCCGCCGGCGGCGAACGCGAGCTCGTAGTGCGTGCCCTTGATGGGGGAGGTCAGGGTGATGAAGTTCTGCGCGGGAAGGGTCGTCATCTGGGTCCAGTCGCCATGGTCGATACGGACCCTGTCGAGCCAGCGTGACCAGAACTCGCGGTAGAGGGCGCCCTTGCCGCCGCTCAGCGGTCCGGCCAGCTCCGCCATGGTCCACCCCGCCGGGTCGCGCCACCACTGGGAGCCGAAGAAGTCGCGGCTCACACCGGTCGCCAGCTCGACGATGTAGCGCACAAGCCCGGCGGGCGTGTACGACGCCTTGTCGGCGTCCCAGACGAGCGGCGCGCTCACGTTGTTCTGCCAGTATGCGGTCCGCCGGGCCGGGTCGACGTTCAGCCACTCCTCGAGCTGGGTGCGCATCTCGAAGCTGAGGTCGTTGCGGGGGGCGAAGGTGAAGATGGTCCCCTCGGCCACCGACTCGGAGGTGACCAGGCGCCGGACGGTGCTGGCGTCCTGGACACGGCGCTTGGACTCGGCCATCTCCTTGGCGAGCTGGCGCTCCGGGCTGATGGTGAACTCCTCGACCTCGCGCAGGGGGTACAGCTGGCTGACCGAGATCATCGGCACGTTGCCGCTGCCGGCCTGCCCGTAGACATAGGAGCGGAAGGCGCTGATCTGCACGAGGGAGATGTCCAGGCCCATCTCGCTCAGCCAGACGACGCTGGCCGTCACCACGGGCGAGAAGTCCCTGGCCAGAAGGACGATGCGGGGACGCCGCATCGTCTCCTGCGAGAGATCCGGTGCATGGGCCTGGAGCTCGGCGAGCGCCTCGTCGGGGGACATGGGGGAGTGCCGCCTCGACTGGAACCGGGCGAAGTAGTCGGCCAGGGACTCGGGGAGGATCCGGCTGGCCATGGCGGCGTACTTGATCGCCGCAACCTCGGTGTCGGGTACCCGCCCGCTCTTGAGCTCGGCGACGACGAGGCGGCCGTCGGCGCCCAGCCCCAGCACCGAGATCCGGTCCCGACCTGCGCCGGCCGCCGTGGGCAGGCCCTCGAATTCGAAGGTGATGACCTTGATCGCGGACCCGAGGATGGCAGGGTTGGACAGGACCCACTCCTGGAGATCGGCGCGCTCCTCGAGGCCCGCTTCCTCGAGCGAGATCATCTGGGCCGGCATGGCTACAGAGCCAGCCACCGTAAAGAGCATTTCTTCCGCCATTTCTCGATTCAAGATAGGTCAAACGGTCGTTGAGACGCAGGAACCGAAAGTCACAGAAATTCTCAACGGAAGCCCAAAAACCGTGGTCAGATCCGGGATGTCTTGACCGCTGGTCGTCCGCTCAGCCCTGTTCCGTGTCCGTCGGGCGACGGGTTGTCCGGGACCGAGCCTGTGTGCGCGACGCCGACCGAAGAGGACGTGGTCCCGCCGGCGGGGGAACGTGTCGGTGGGGAGCGCCCTTGCGGTTTCGCCGCCCGGGCCTGCGTCCGGTCTCTCAGAGGGGCGCGCCCGGCGCCACCAGCGGCCAGGGCCGCTCGAGCTCGACGATCCGGGCCAGCTCCAACAGGAGCTGCTCGGCGTGGCGGCGGCCGATGACCTGCATCGAGACCGGCAGCCCGTCGACCAGCCCGACCGGGATGGCGGCGGCCGGATGCCCCGTCGTGTTCGCCGGGATGGTGAGCGCACCGTTGTTCCCCACCGCCGCCTCGAAGCCGTGCTCGGAGATGAGGTCGACCCCGTCGACCATGGTCGGCATCGGGCCCTGCGCGCCGAAGGCGACGTCGGGATTGGTCGCGCAGACCACGAAGTCCACCTCCTCGAAGATCTGCGCCATCTGCACGATGACCGAGCGCCGGAACGCCTCGATGTTCTTCGCGGTGTCGATGTCGAAATGGTTGCTGGCGATGTTGGCCGCCAGCATGATCTCGGGCGTGAGGTCGGACTCGCAGGCGGGGTAGAGGTCCGCCAGCCCCACCAGAAGGCTGGCGGTCCCGGCCAGTGCCCATTCCAAGCCCCCCCGGGGCAGCGCGATCGGCACGTCGACCCGCTCGAGCTCGGCGTCCTTGATCAGGAGGTCGGCCGCCTCCTCGACCTTCGCCCGCACGCGGGACGCGAGCACCGCGGCGCCGAGGTCGGGGACGACGGCCACTCGTTTGCCGCGGACGTCCTGTGTGCCCAGTCCCGCCTCCCAGCCCTCGACCCGGGGCAGGGAGAACGGGTCGTACTCGTCGGACCCGTTGCAGACGTCGAACCAGCGGGCCGTGTCGCGCACCGACCGGGACAGGCAGCCGATCACGGCGGTCAGGGGCTCGATCTCGGTGTGCGGGCCTTTGGGGATGCGCCCGAACGTCGACTTCAGCCCGAACAGGCCCGTGAACCCGGCCGGGATCCGGATGGACCCACCGCCGTCGCCGCCGGTGCAGATGGGGAAGATCCCGCCGGCCACCGAAGCCGCCGAACCTCCGGAGGACCCGCCCGGCGTGCGCTCCAGGTCGTAGGGGTTCGACGTCGCGCCGTGCAGGCGCGTCGAGGTGCAGTTGATGCCGCCGAACTCCGAGGCCGTGGTCTGACCGACCAGCACGGCACCCGCCTCTCGCAGCCGCGCCGTCATGGTCCCGTCATAGGTCGACACGCGGTCCTTGAAGACGAGCGATGCCTCGGTCAGGGGCCAGCCCCGGACGGGATCGAGCTCCTTGACACCCATCGGCACGCCGCCGAAGGGCAGCATCACGTCGGCCGACGCCGCGGCTTCCCGCGCCCGCTCCTCGTCGACGAAGCAGACCGCGTTCAGCTTCGACGATGCGATCGCCGCCAGCGAGCCCTCCAGCGCCTCCGTCGGGGAGATCGTCCCCGCCCGGAATGCGTCAACCAGCGAGCACGCGTCTCCCAACCATGGTTCTCCCGTCACTGAAGAGGAACCTCCCGGGTCGCCCAACCTTCCGGACCGCCTACTCGGTCGTCCGCCGCTTGAAGAGGTGCGCGGCCAGTGATCCCGCCACGGCCAGGATTGCCACCGACCAGATCAGCGCCGCCCCGACCGGGTGTTGCATCGGCCAGGCGTGGATCGTGCCGGACGGGTTGGGGTTGCCCCACAGGACGCGGGCGCCGGCGACGACGGCGCTGACGGGGTTCCAGGTCGCGATCGCCTGCAACCACCCCGGCATGTGCTGGGTTGGCACCATGGCATTGGACACGAAGGTCATCGGGAAGAGCACGATGAAGCCGAACGAGGCGGCGGACTCGGGGCTCTTCGAGTTCATCCCCACGCAGGCGCACACCCACGACACCGCATAGGCGAAGAAGAGGACCAACGCGAAGCCCCCGACGATGGACACGTCGTTGGCCCCGGGGCGCCACCCGACGGCGAGGCCGGTGACGCCCACGATGAGGGCGCACAGGAACGACGTCAAGAGGTCCGCCATCGATCGCCCCACCAGCACGGCGGAGCGCCACATGGGAAGGGTGCGGAAGCGGTCGATCATGCCCTCGTGCAGGTCGGTGCTGAGCCCGACCGCGGTGCCCATCGTCGAGGTGATGAGGTTCAGCGCCAGGATGCCCGCCAGGAGGAAGTCCACGTAGCTCCCGCCACCGGGAATGGGGATGGCACCGCCGAAGATGAAGACGAAGAGCACCGTGAACAGCAGCGGTTGGATCGTCACGTCCGACAGCTGCATCGGCTCGCGCGAGATGTGCACGAGGTTGCGCCGGGTCATCGCCCAGATGTCCGCCAGCGGCCCGAACAGTCGTCCCGAGGAATGCGGCCGGTCGGCCATCCTCCCCACCTGCGTCAGCGTGGTCGTCGTCATGCGCGCGCTCCCTCCAGCTCGTGGCCGTCGCCGCCGCTCCCGTCCCCGTCCCCGTCGCCGCCTCCGACCGCCGCACCGTCCACGTCGACCACGTCGACCACGTCGACCGCGTCCTCCACGTCGTCGTCCGCCTCGATGTGCCCGCCGGTCAGGGAGAAGAAGACGTCGTCGAGCGACGGCTGGCGCACCTCGATGTTGTCCACCAGCACCCCGGCCGCATCGAGCGCCCGCACCACCGAGGTCGCCAGCCCCGGTGCGGCGTCCACCGCCGCGCTCAGCCGGCGTCCGTCGTCGAGCACGTGGACCGGTCCCGCCGCCAACGGAGCGATGGCGACCACCGCGTCGGGATGGGGCTCCGCCAGCGTCACCTCCAGGTGGGCGCTCCGGCTGGCCCCCTTCAATTCCTGTGGTGTCCCGTCAGCGATGACCCGGCCATGGTCGACCACGACGATGCGGTGAGCCAGCGCATCGGCCTCCTCGAGATACTGCGTCGTCAGCAGCACCGTGACACCTTCGCCCAGCAGCTCACGGATGGCCTCCCAGACGCGCTGGCGGCTGGTGGGATCCAGGCCGGTCGTCGGCTCGTCGAGGAACAGCACCGGCGGCCGCGTCATCAGCGACGCCGCCAGGTCCAGGCGCCGGCGCATGCCGCCCGAGTAGCCCTTGAGGACCCGGTCGGCCGCGTCGGTGAGCTCGAACTGGGCGAGGAGCTCGCCCGCCCGGACCCTCGACGCCGCCCGGCCCAGGTCGGACAGCTCGCCGACCAGCACCAGGTTCTGGCGCCCCGTCAGCAGCGGGTCGAGCGTGGCGTCCTGCGCGGCCACGCCGATGCGGCGGCGCACCTCGCCGGGCTGCTTCACCACGTCGAAGCCGGCGACCGTGCCCCGGCCGGCGTCGGGCAGGGCGAGCGTGGTCAGGATCCGGACGGCGGTCGTCTTGCCGGCCCCGTTGGGACCGAGCAGTCCCAGGATCGTCCCGGCCGGGACCGAGAAGTCCACGCCCGCCAGGGCGTGCGTCGGGCCGTAGCGCTTCTCGAGCCCCTCGGCCTGGATCATCAAATCGTCAGCCATCGCCCTGCGTCCTTACCACCACTAACCCTGGCTATTCACCGAGCCGCGTGAGCTGACCTGGCCGCGTCCGCGGAAAAGCCCTCCATGTAGGGGAAACTGTTGTTGTCTACGCAACAGAGATCCCGACCAGGAGGGCACTTCCAAGGTGAACGGTACCAGCACGCGTCGCGTCGTTGTGGAACCCGGTGGCGCGGGTGTGGTGGCCCATGTCGGATTGCACGCTCTTGGGGCTTTTGCCGACCGGATGGGGCTCGGTGATGCGCTCTCGTCGCGCATACCTCCAGCCGGCGAACGCCTCCCCCTCCATGACCGGGGCAAGGTGCTGGTGCACACGTCGTTGATGCTCGCCGGTGGAGGGGAGAGCTGTGCGGACATCGAGCACCTGCGGCTCCAAGAGGATCTCTTCGGATCGGTGCCCTCTGACACCACGGTGTTTCGCAGCTTCCACGAGATCACGCCCGAGACCAGGAGCTCGATCGCATTGGGGCTGGCCGAGGTGCGCCACGAGGTGTGGCGCCGCAGTGGCGCCACCATCGGCAGTGCCCCGGTGCTCTTGGACATCGACGCCTCCTTGGTCGAGATCCACTCCGAGCACAAGGTGGCCGCTGCCCCCACCTTCAAGGGTGGCTACGGGTTCCACCCGATCTTCTGCTTCGCCGATGCCACCGGTGAAGCACTCTCTTCGCTCTTGCGAGCAGGCAACGCCGGGGCCAACACCGTGGCCGACCATGTCAGAGTCCTCGACGCCGCCGTCGTGCAGCTGCCCGAGGAGATCGCGGCAGGCCACCATGTCGGCGACGATGCGACCCTGGTCGGGCGAGCGGTTGTCGTGCGGGCCGACTCGGCGGGGTGCACCGAGGGCTTTCTTGGCGCCTGTCGGGAGCGCAACATCGGCTTCTTCGTCACCGTGCGCTCGAACGCCCAGCTCAGCAGGGCCATCTTCGAGGTCGTCGGCCTCGAGGACGTCTGGGAGCCAGCCATCGCTCAAGACGGCACGCCACGAGAGGGCGCGGCCGTGTGCGAGGTGACGTCGCTCATCTCGACGCCCAAGCTCCCCGAGGGCACCCGCTGCATCATCCGGCGTGAGCCGCTGCACCCCGGCGCCCAGCGCAGCCTGTTCCCCGCCCTCGACTATCGCTACTGGGGCTTCTACACCGACCAAGACGGTGACCCCGTCGCCCTCGACGCCACCATGCGGTCCCACGCCCATGTCGAACAACACATTCAGCGCCTGAAGGACTCGGGCCTCTTGCGCTTCCCCTTCGCCAGCTTTGAGGCCAACGCCAACTGGATGATGACCGTCGCCATGGCAGCCGATCTGGTGCGCTGGTTCCAGCTGCTCTGTCTCGAGGGGCCCTGGCAGGGTGCCCGACCCAAAGCGCTGCGCTGGGGCCTCTTGCACGCGCCGGGTCGCCTTCTTCACCGCTCCCGACAGCGCGTCGTGCGCATCATCGACGGCTGGCCCGGCACCGAGGCGCTGCTCGGTGCATACCGACGCATCGCACTGCTGCGCTGAACGAACTCACTTCCCGCAAGCGACACCTGACCTTGGCGACGCGCGCCCCGAAGTCCCTCTCTGGTCAACTTTGACCCTTTAGCACCGTCAAATGGCGGCGGGTTGGACTCAGCGACGGGCGAAATCACCCGGGCTGAAGCTCAGACAACCCTCGAAATGGCGAAGACCCCACCCTCAGACTTCTCGTGAATGGCCGGGGCTAACCGGTCGTCAAGTAGAGTACTCAACCCGATGGCCCAGACCGCACCCGCCGCCACGGAGGACCCGGCTCCCACCGAGGCCGCCTCGGCCAACACCCGAGAGCGCATCCTCGATGTGGCCCTCGACCTCTTCACCGAGCAGGGCTTCGACGGCACCAGCCTGCGGCAGATCGCCGAGCAGCTGGGCGTGACCAAGGCGGCGCTCTACTACCACTTCACCTCGAAGGACGACATCCTCTTGGCGCTGCACATGCGCTTGCACGAGGCCGGCCGGGAGGCCCTCATGCAGATGGGGGACGAGCCGGTCACCCTCGAGCAGTGGGGCGCGCTGCTCGACTCGGTGGTCGACCAGATGCTGGGCCAGCGCAAGCTCTTCCTCATGCACGAGCGGAACCAAGCCGCCCTCGAGAAGCTGCACCGCAAGGACCACGACGCCGAGCACGAGGACATCCAGAACCAGTTCCGCCGCGTGCTGGCGGACTCCCGGGTGCCGCTGCGGGACCGCGTGAAGATAGCCGCCTCGGCCGGCATCTTGTTCTCGGGGCTGTTCCTCGCGGGCGACGCGTTCGCCGACTCGTCCAATGAGGAACTGGGTGGGATGCTCCGCGACATCATCCGCGACGTCCTCCGAGGATGACGGGATCGGCTCCGCCGGACACTGCAGAACCTGCGTTCGCTACAGTCCCCTCCGTGCAGGACACGACGGGGGTCACCGTCCATGAACATCCGTACACGTTGTCCCTCGACGTAGGGGGCACGGGGCTCAAGGCCAACGTGCTCGGGGCGGCGGGGACGTTCGTGGCCGAGCGGGCCAAGATCGCGACGACCTACCCGATGCCGCCGGACCTGCTTGTGGAGAAGCTCACCGGTCTGGCCAAGAAGCTCCCGTCGGCCGACCGCACCTCGTGCGGCTTCCCGGGCATGGTGCGCAGCGGGCACGTGCTGAGCGCGCCGCACTTCGTGACCAAGAACGGGCCCGGCACCGAGATCGTCCCCGAGCTCGTGAAGGCCTGGTCCCACTTCGACCTCGCCTCCGCCCTGGCGGCGTCCGTCGGCACGCCGTGCCGGGTGGCCAACGACGCCGACGTCCAGGGTGCGGCGGTCGTGCAGGGGAAGGGCTTCGAGGCCGTCATCACGCTCGGCACCGGCGTCGGCACTGCCTTCTTCATGGACGGGCGGATGCTGCCCCACTTCGAGTTCGCCCATCTGGAATTTCGGCGGGGCGAGACGTTCAACGAGCAGCTGGGCGAGCCGGTGCGGAAGAAGATAGGGGACAAGCGCTGGAACAAGCGCGTCCAGAAGCTCATCGCCTACTTCGATTCGCTGACCTTTTTCGACCACCTCTTCATCGGCGGCGGCAACGCGCAGCGCATCAATCGCCGCGACCTGGGCGAGGTGCTGGAGCGCATCACGGTGGTCGACAACGCGGCGGGCATCCTCGGCGGGATCAAGCTGTGGGAAGAGCAGCACATCGCCGTCTGAAGGAGGCCACGAAATGGCGACCGTCGATACGCCGCCCCTCGCCTGGGACCCGCTCGATGAGCGCTACAAGGTCGACCCGCACCAGATCTGGCGCCGGCTGCGCGACGAGGCACCGGTGTACTACAACGCCGAGCTCGACTTCTACGCCGTGAGCCGCTTCGCCGACGTCGACGCGCTCAGCCGCGATCCCAAGACTTTCTGCTCCTCCCACGGAACCGTGCTCGAGATGCTGAGCCCCGAGCGCACGGACATGGAGATCATGATCTTCATGGACCCGCCCGAGCACACCCGGTACCGCCGGCTGGTGTCCAAGGCGTTCACGCCCCGACGGATGGCACTCCTCGAAGGCGACATCCGAACCCTGTGCGCCGGTCTGCTCGACGCGCTAGAGGGCAGAAGCTCGTTCGACTACGTGCAGGACTTCGGGGCGCGGGTGCCGGCCTACGTCATCGCCGCGTTGCTCGGCGTACCGCCCGAGGACCGCGACATGGTGCGGGGTTGGATCGACGAGACCTTCCACCTCGACCCTGAGAAGGGGATGTACAACGACGTGTCGGCGGAGGCGATGGGCAAGCTCAACGAGTACGTCACCGCCGTACTGACCGATCGGCAGCGTGCACCGCGTGACGACATGTTCACCGACCTCCTCAACGGCGAGATCGTCGACGAGGACGGCGAGCTGCGGCGTCTGACGATCGAGCAGTCGACGATGTTCTCGCTCCTCATCGCGAGCGCGGGCACCGAGACCGTGGCCCGGCTCCTCGGCTGGGCCGGTCTGGTCCTGGCCGACAACCCGGACCAGCGGGCCGAGCTGGCGGCCGACGCCAGCCTCATCCCCAACGCGGTCGAGGAGCTCCTGCGCTACGAGGCACCGTCCCCGGTGCAGAGCCGCTGGTGCACGGCTGAGGTCGAGCTCCACGGGCAAGTGATCCCGGCTGACTCGAAGGTCGTGATGATCACGGGGTCGGCGGGCCGGGACGAGCGGGCCTTCCCCGACGCCGACCGGTTCGACATCCACCGCAAGATGGACCACCACCTGTCCTTCGGCTACGGGGTCCACTTCTGCCTGGGGGCCGCGCTGGCCCGCATGGAGGGCCGGGTCGCCCTCGAGGAGACGCTGCGCCGCTTCCCGGAGTGGACGGTCGACCTCGACGGGGCGGTGCCCCTTTACACGAGCACCGTGCGGGGCTACTCGAAGCTGCCGATCGTCGTCTGACCAGTCCGTCGGGGCCACCGGGATTCCTTCGACCCGTCCGGTACACTGTGTGACTCACCCAGCGCTCGTAGCTCAACGGACTAGAGCATCTGACTACGGATCAGAAGGTTGGGGGTTCGAATCCCTCCGAGCGCGCCGGATAGATCCCAGTTCAGAGGCTATTTCTCTCCGAAGTCGCATCACCCCGATCAACCGTTGCTACTGGTTGCTACTATTCGCCTGAAGCGAGCAATTGCAGCAATCGGGAGCGGCAATGAGGGGTCACCTCAGGCAGCGAGGAAACAGCTGGGAACTCCGCGCGTACGTCGGAGTGGACCCGGTGACGCGGCGCCCCAAGTACCTGACCCGCACGGTCCAGGGCGGGAAACGCCAAGCCCAAGAAGCCTTGGCCCGATTCGTCACCGAAGTGTCAGGTGGTGGACACGGTGCCCAGGACACGACGGTGGGAGATCTCATCAACGAGTGGTTCGAACTGGCGGCGCCCGAACTGTCTCCCACCACCGTCAAGGGCTACGACTGGATCATTAAGACCTACATTCTCCCAACCTTGGATCTCGTTCCGCTCGGCAAACTCCGCACGGCGCAGCTCGACCGCCTCTACGTAAAGCTGCGCGAGCAGGGTGGGAGAGATGGCAGCGCGCTCTCGGCCGCAACGGTCCGGCAAGTCCACGCCATTCTGCGGCGAGCGCTCCAGCAGGGGGTTCGATGGGGATGGATCTCCAGCAATCCCGCCGCGCTTGCCTCGCCGCCCCGTGTCCGCCGCACCGAAATTGAGCCACCTGACCCCAGGGGTGTCGTCAAGCTGATCGAGGCAGCCACGACGGAGAATCCCGACTTCGGATGCTTCCTTCAACTGGCGGCGACCACCGGTGCAAGGCGAGGTGAGCTCTGCGGACTCCACTGGGACGCGATCGATCTGAAAGGCGGCTCAATCGTCATTTCCCGCTCCGTCGTCGAAGCAGCCCACGGTGTAATTGTCGAGAAGGAGACCAAGACTCGGTCGGTACGTCGCGTCGCCATCGACCCAGCGACTAGGGAAGTCCTCTCCGAACACAGGAAGAGGAGTGACTACCGCGCCAAGCGGATCGGCCGGAGCTTGAGCCCGGCCGCGTATGTGTTCTCACGGGATCCCGGCGGAACACGGCCCTGGGTTCCCAACGATGTCACGAAGGATTTCATACGCCTCCGTAGCAAGGTCGGCCTGGACGGTGTGCGCCTCCACGATCTCCGCCACTTCTCTGCCACACGACTTCTGGCAGCCGGCGTTCCCATTCGGACCGTCAGCGGAAGGCTCGGTCATGCCAATCCGTCAACGACACTTGGTATCTACGCGCACTTCATCGAGGAGTCCGATCGAGACGCGGCGGACGCCCTCGGTGCCGAGTTGACCAAGGCGAAGAGGTAGCTAAATCGAGAGGCGCCGAGAGCCTCCTCGTCTGCGCGTAATGCTCACTGCAGGTTCAGCGCTTGGCGCCTTTGCTTACCGTGAAGCTCGAAGTCAGCAGACGCGTTTTGCCACTCAATGTGATGGTCGTTGTGTCGTAACCAAACGAATCCTTCAATGAGGTATTACACGGTGGTTGGTGTTTGAAGATCATGGCTGCTTCGGCGCGTTCCCGGTCGGCCTCCGGCGAGATTGTCGCAGCCGAAAGGCAAATGACCTGACCCGAGGTCAACTGCTTCTTCCAGGCGTCCCAACCCGGATGCCCATCGACGCGACCTCGGACATCAGATGATTCACCAATGTAGAGAAGCTCATTAAGTCCTACAGGAATCTGGAGCAGCAGCACCTGTCAATCTTCAGATGCTCGCTTCATTTCGTAATGCCCTCGTGATTGCAACGGCTCATGAGCAGTCAGAGACGATTGCCTGGACCGGGTCTTCATGGACAATTCATGTCAAGGTAGATGACACCCCTGGTCGCCAACGCTTCAGCTGTGCACACGCCATCGTGCACACATTCTTCATGGAGACCGAGCGTTTCAACGGGTCTCTGATTGATAACGAGCATGATTCGGATTGGAGCGCCCAGGATGAGCAGCTATGCGACCTCGGCGCCGCTGCGTTACTCCTTCCTCGGCTGGAGTTTCTACAGCAGTGTCCGCTCCAACCGACGATGGATGATGCGCTAGCCCTTGCCGAATCCTTTGAAGCCAGTGTCGAAGCAACTGCTCTCAGGATTGCGATGCTATGTGAGGGACCTGCGGCCATGGTTGTGCTCGAGCCGAGGCTCAAGCCCTCCGAGGTCCGTGCAATCGAACGTCGGCGGCGTGAGCCCACGCTGCCCGGAATGCCTACGTCGATAGTTCCCACTCCAGCGCTCCGGGTTAACAAGACGATGGCGAAGGGGTTGCTTTTCATTCCCAAGCACAAGTCAGCTGACCTGACTACCCCATTTGGAGTGCTAATTGGAGCCGAGTCGATCGATTACGTAGGACCGACTGGACTCATACCTGGCCAGTTGCGCGTCTCGGCGCGCCGTCTACCGGTGGTCTACGGCGACAGAGTGGTGAACCGTGTCGTGGCACTGTTGTTTGGACTCCCAGACAGCGATGAGCCGCGTTGATCAAAGCAAGCTTCCTTCCCAGCCCCGCGTTACGACTGGCCGCGTCTCATACCTAACCAGCAGCAAGCGGTACAGGGCGTTCCGCATCGTCTTCCGGCTCTGCCCCCATCAGGCCTTGTCGAACCAGTCCGATTGTGCTCAAGTCGATGCCGCCGGATTTATGGTCAAGGGTTCAGTGGCCGCCGCGCTCGGGGTGTCGCGAGCCAAGGCATACTCCGACGAGCGTCAGTAGTGTGCGCCGGCTTCCGGAGGCCGGTCTGAGTTGTCCAGAGCGTCTTGACCGTCCGACCCAATCCTTCTGAACAGGCCCTCCCGTCCAAGGCGTTCACGACCGTCTTCTCGGTAGTGGACATTCGATTGCCAATTTGGATTGCCAAGATTCACGGGCGGAGTACATCTCAACGCTCGCGATAGTTGCCTGCCCACGTACGGCACCCTGGGGATAGCCCTGGGAGGCAAGGGAGCCCCGCTCGGTAACCGGAGGGTGGTAGGCAGCGGGGTCGCACCCGTGATCGAGATTCAGGGCTCTGTCATCATGTGCTCCATGCCTGCTGAGCCAGATGCCGTCGTTGCCGCTCTTCAGGTCCGGCTGCGACAAAAGTTCACGGTGGCCCTGGAATGGCTCGACCAGGAACCGTATGCCGTCGTCCGGGGAGCGACGCCAGACGACGAGTCTTGGGTGAATCTCGCTGTCAGCATCGCAGCGTTTCCGTCGTCCGGCCCCGGCGAGATTGCCGATTCCATCGCAGACGCAGAGAAGTGGGAGTAATGGCCCAACCTGCAACTGCCGATACCCGGCGTTCCGTTATGTCCCCGAACGCCGGGAGTGGGCCGCTCCGAACGGCACCATGGGCTACCCAGCGATACTCAGCCAGGCGGGCGTTGGCGGTGGCAGAGTGGCCCAATGGTGGCTCAGCCCGACCGGGATGGGGACAAGGTTGACAAGGAGGTCTTGGCCGCTGCAAGGGACCTGGTTGCTTCGCGTTTTCCCAGCGCCACCAGCGCCATCCTTGCCGAAAGCGCTCTCGGAGAGCGGAGGTCATCAAAGTCAGACCTCGACCTGGTGGTGATCCAGGAAGTTGTCGAGTCCAGGTGGGAAGGAATCCACGAAGGACGATGGCCAGTCGAGGTGTTCATCAGCGACCTAGAGGGGTGGGAACGCTACGTGGCTAATGAGGTGCGCGAACGACGACCGGTCGTACTGCACATCACTGCTACAGGTGTGCCGCTGACGACCAACAGCATGATGACAGACGACGTGCAGCTCAACGCGCAACAACTCCTCGCCCGCGGCCCGAATCCACTCACTAGATCGGAGCTGGCACTTCACCGCAGACTACTGACAGACCTTGTCGATGACTTGGAGGACGTTGGGCAGGGACCTGAGCGACAGTTCGTGATCGAAGCCACGTTCCGCCAATCGGCTGAGTTGTGGCTGATGGCGAGCCGTCAGTGGTTGGGGTCGGGCAAGTGGCTGGCCAGAGCCATCAGCGAAAAGGCTCCCGAGTTGTCCACTGAGCTGGCTGCAGCCGTTCAAGTTGCGCACCAAGGTGATTCCTCACGCCTGTTGGCAGTGGCGCGGTTCGTCCTCGATGGCGCGGGAGGACCAGTGCGATCAGACTGGGTCGATCCAGTCCCGCCACAGGCCACAGGCTGAGTATTAGGGCTGCCCCAGTTCGCCGGTTATACAGGTGTGCGGTGGAGTGGAGCCCGTCTCTCGAGTGTCACGTCCGTCCCGATGGTGAACACGAGTACAGAATCGGCCACCAACTGGTCGACGAGTTCTTGGAGTTCGTGGTGGGCCGGGCCCGTCCGAACACCGTCCGCGCGTATGCCCATGACCTGATTGTCTTCTTCTCGGTGGTGGCTAAGGACCCCACCTAGCCCTGATAATTCGTCCGGCCTCTGAACACACGGTGCGCGCGTCCACGTAAAAAGCCCTCCCGCCTGGAAGAATGTTTGTCGCTGAACACACATTCCAACCAGAACCGGAGGGCTCCTTGAAAGTGCACGCTAGTCGCTCGGTCCGTCGCGCCAAAGTGATACCCGACGGCAAGAACCTCGTGTCCCATGCCGGTGCCGCCCTCTTGGCCGAACTGGCCGATCGCGCCGGGTTGACCGAGGCCATGTCGGAGGCCATGTCCGAGTGCGGGATCAACTGGCACACCCACGATCCCGGTGTCGTGCTCACACACCTGGCCGTCGCCATCGCGGATGGCGCGGACTGCCTGGCCGACATCGCCGCGCTCAAAGAACAAGAAGATCTCTTCGGTCCGGTGGCTTCTGTGGCCACGGCCTGGCGGGCCGTGTACGCGACGGCTTCGGTCGAGCTGCGGGCCATCCCGGTGGCCCTGGCGGAGGCCCGTGCGCGCGTCTGGGCGGCCGAGCCACCGCAGGGCCCGATGATCTGGGACTTCGACTCGACCCTGCTCGACGTGCATTCGGAGAAGGAGGACGCCGCGCCCACCTACAAGCACGGCTTCGGGTTCAACCCCTTGGGCGTGTGGTGCGACAACACCAAGGAGCCCTTGGCCGCCATGCTGCGGCCGGGAAACGCCGCCCCCAACGACACCGACGACCACCTTGAACTGCTCGAACAGACCGTCCGTGCCGTGCCCGCTGAGTATGCCCTCGGCCACGAAGAGGGCGACGACCCCGCACTGGTGGTCCACCCCATCTTGGTCCGGGCCGACTCGGCCGGGGCCACCCACCGCTTCGTCGCCTCCCTCTCAGAGGCCAACTTCGACTACTCGATTGGCTTCCCCATCAGCGGTTCTGTGCGTGACGCCCTACTCTTGGCCCAAGAAGAGGACTGGGTGCGCGCCCGTGAGCTCGAAGGGGAGATCCGAGCGGGCGCCGAGGTCATCGAGCTGAGCGATCTCTACGAGGTGGCCGGCTGGCCCGCCGACATGCGGGTGATCTGTCGGCGCGAGCGTCCCCATCCGGGCGCCCAGCTCTCCCTCTTCGACACGCACGCCGGGTGGCGCCACACCTGCTTCATCACCAACACGGAGGGACCCGACATCGCGGCGCTCGAGCTGCGCCACCGCGGCCACGCCCGCGTCGAGGACCGCGTGCGCGCCTGGAAGGCCTGCGGCCTTTCCAACCTGCCCTTCGAGGGCTTCTGCGCCAACGAGGCCTGGGTAGCGGTCAGCCTGATCGCCGGCGCACTGTTGGCCTGGAGCCAAATGACGTGTTTCGACGGCGCACTGGCCAAGGCCGAACCCAAGACCATGCGCTACCGCGTCCTCCATGTCGCCGCGGTTCTCGCTCACCGCGGGCGGGACCTCATCGTCCATCTCGACGAGAGCTGGCCTTGGGCCAGCGAACTGGCCACCGCCTTCACGCGTCTACGCGCCGCGTTCCCATAGCGCGACGGGTCCAGACGTCCGACCCCGAAGCGATCCCGCAGGGCGTGACACGACGAGACTGAACGAGGACCCCTAACCCCTCACGCCCATTGTGCGCTCACGGGGCCGTCAACAACTCTCCACCGCGAATTGACCAAGTCGGAGCGGTCGCGCCAGAGGTCGGACGAATGATCGAGGCTAGTAGGTGAGACCCAAAGACGTCATGGCCTTCGTCACCGCCCAGCGTCGTCCCAAGCCCGGGGCCGAGAACGTGATTCGTATCGCCGACGGATCTGCGGGACCCTCCGCGGCGACGATCAAGCGGCGGCTGGCGGCGGTCTCGAGCTTCTATGGCTACCTGATCACCCGTGAGGACGTCGAGGTGGCGACGAACCCGGTGCCCCGGGGCATCGCCACGCGTCAGAGCCGCTCGCGGAAGGGTCGGGGGCTGCCACTCGTGCGCGGCGTGGGCCGCCTGCCCCGGATCCTCGACCCCGACGAGATCGACGCGCTGATGGGAGCGCTGCGCACCGAGCGGGACCGGGCCATGACCCAGGCCATGGTGCTCGGCGGTCTGCGCCGCTGCGAGGTGCTCGGTCTGCGCCTGGGCGATCTGCGCCTCGGCGAATGGCGGGTGTTGATCCGAGAAGGCAAGGGCGGGCACGAACGATTGATGCCGCTATCACCCACGTTCTTCGCCACGGTGGCGCGCTACATGGATCACGAGCGACCGGAGACGACGAGCGACTCGCTGTTTGTCGCGCTCAAAGGCGCACGTCGCGGCCAGCCGCTCTCGGTGCCAGGTCTCGACCAGATCATCCGCGCCGCCCGGGTGCGAGCCGATCTGTCCCACGGCACCTGCCATGAGCTGCGCCACACCTGCTTTACGCGCTTGCGCGAGGCCGGCATGGCGATCGAAGCCATCCAGGCCCAGGCCGGACGCCGCTCCATCACCTCGACCCGGGTCTATCTGCACCTCAGCGTCGACTGGCTGGCCGACGAGTACCGCCGGGCCTCAGAAGCCATCGAGACCCAGGCGCTGGTGGGGCTGGCCCAATGAACACGCACTCGCACGATCACAACCGCCCGAGACGCGTCGCCGGGGCGGCGGGACGCCCGAAGTCACGTGGGCACAGATCGCTGTCAGGGCACCGGTCATGGTCGCCACCATGGGCTCCTACCTGGACCAACTCGAGGTGTCGGCTCGACCGAGCACGGTGGCCCATGCCGAGCTGACGCCCTGCTCAGCAGGTGTCCCCGCACGCCGGTAAGTGACACGCCCCCCAGCAGCGGCTCTTCAAGCGGAGGCGATGACGTCCTGGGATCCTCCTGGGTTCTTTTCGTCTGGGCGTGGCCGCTATCACGCGTGATGGCATAGTCCTTACCAAGATTTGGGATAGCGGGGGGCCCTGCGTTGGCCAGGCCGAGCGTTCTGCAGACTGCGGGAGACTTGGGCGCGCCAGCTCGTCGACGGTGCCGATTGTCGCGGCCCCTTCGACGACGACCCCCTCAGGGGGGTCGTCAGGCGCATCGCCGCCAGTGACGAGTTCGCACGTTTCGAGCTCGCTGAGGATCTGACCGAGCACCATCATCATCTGCTTTGCACGAGCTGCGGACGGGTGATCGACGTGACTCCAACCCCAGCTTTTGAGCGTACGGTCGACAGGGTCGTACGTGAGCTCGCCACCCAGCAGGGCTTTCACCCCACCTCTCACGCCTTGGACATCATCGGGCGGTGCTCCAGCTGCGAAGCCGTGTAGCGCCCTCGGCTGAGCCCAGTCTGCACTCACCTGCCGTGGAGGAAACCCCGGCTGTTGCGCTGGTGTCGTCAGCGTGTTCTGGCAGCCAATCAACCGTCCGGCTGATTCCCGATGACGCCGCCCCGGCCCTAGCGACGGGGCACCTCCGGCAAAGACTGGAGCGGTACCCGATGGAACAGACGGTCGACAAGAGCGCTTGCCGAGCCCTCCTCTTCGATCGCCTGGTGGATCACCCAGACGAGAGCTGGGAGTGCCCAAAAATCCCCACAGATCCACAGGATCCCGGCCCCGATCTGTTGGTCGGCGAAAGGTGAAAGCGACACGCCGGGGATGTGGTTGTAGACGGAGTACCACGACGACGAGGAGAAGATGCTCAGTGCCATGGCGAGGACGAACATGACGACGTTGGTCACAACGAGGGCCCCGATCTTCCCCACTGCCGTGAGCTTCGGCTTGATCGGGTACGAGGGGATGATCTGCAGCCAGAAGAGGACGCCCGCGACGAAGAAGCTCGCGTGCATGAGCCAGATGTGGATGTTCTGATTGTTCTCGGCCGCGTCGAAGGCCGCAGGTAGGTGCCAGGCCACCATGACGACGTTAAACAGCACGACCGCGAATACACCGTTCGTCACGAAACGCCCGAGCGCCCGCAACGGCCTGGCCCACGACCCGAGGAGGACGGATCGCCCGACCCGGCGCCGCACCGTGACCGGGAACGCGTGGACGAGCGGGAGCCACGGCGCCCCGGCCACGATGAGAATCGGGGCGAAGAACATGATCAAGATGTGCTCAATCATGTGGGCGAAGAAGTAGTCGTCGGCCCAGTAGTCGATCGGAGAGACGACCGCCAACAGGAGCACGGCCAGGCCGCCGTAGAAATAGAACGAGCGTTGGCGGCGCTCGGCCGTCCGAGCGGGACGTGACCGCCGGGCCAAGTGCGCCAGGCCCACTTCGTGCCAGACAACGATGACTACCACGACTATTATGAAGGGATCGAACGACCACTGGGTGAGATAGCCCATAGGTCGTCACCCCCTTTCGTCCTGGTTAGTTGACTAGTGGCTCGCCGAGAGATTGGTTTACGAGGAAAGAACCACGGCGAGTGGCGCAAAAACGGCCAGCGTGCACAGAAGTCCCGCTGCGATCGCCGCTCTTTTGGAAGTGCGGTCTGACGCGATAAGCCGTTGTACCCGTTCGGTAACGGAATGTGAGGCGAGGGCGAAGGCACAGCGGGGAGGAGCAGCGGAGGTGGACAGTGCCACGAGTGCGGACGCTAAGGAGGCGGGGGCATGCCGTCGGGCCGCATGATCGTCGGCTGCCATCTCGAGAAGACCCGCGACCGCACGAGGCGCCAAGCGAGCGTACGGGATCCATCGGAACGGTTCGGTCAAACTCGTCATAGGCAGCATCACCAGCCCATGACGTTCATGCGCATGTCCACGCTCGTGCTCGATGACTGCGGCCAGTTGCGCCTGGTCTAGGAGTCGGAGCGTGCCCGAGCTGATGACGATGCGCGGGCGGATGCCAGGCAGGCAGTAGGCGATGGGGGAGGGGTGATCGAGCGTCAGTGTCCCAGCACTGCCTTGCGATGGAGCGGCCAGGAGATTGAGCAGGCGGCGGTGGCGTGCTCGGGCCAGGACTGTGCGCACGACGACGACACCGACCACACTGAGGAGTACGACACCGACGTCGGCCGCCAACGTCAGACCGAGTGCGTCGGGCAGGCCGAGTCCTTGGAGGGGATGTCCACCGCCAATCCCCTCACCGAGTTCACCCACGCCGCCTACGAAGCCGGCGTGAAAGCGCTCGGTTGCGATGCACAGGCCCGCTCCGATCGTCGCCAGCGTGGCGCTGAAGCCGATGCAATGCCACACCGCAACCGCGGCGCGAGGAGAACGTGTAACCCAGCTGGCCTGCGCCAGCCACGTACTGAGGGGACAGACCAGCAGGACGACGAGCGCGCTCAGGATCCCAGCGTCCAGGTAGAGGTTCATTGCTTGTTCTCGCTTTGATCGTCGGGCAGGTCTTGGAGCGCCTGACGCAAGACGACCGCCTCTTCGGGGCTGACCACTTCTGCGAACCGTACGAGGACCGCGTGTCGGTCGTGCGCACTCCCGAGCGCCTCGACCATCAGCTCGGCCATGTAGGTCTCCCGGCTGGCGGTCGCCGCAAAACGATGCGCCTTTCCCTCTGTGGTCCGCTCCACCAGCTTCTTGCGGCGCAGACGCTCGAGGATAGTGAGCACCGTGGTGTAGGCACGGTCGGGTAGCTCATCGGCGACCTGGCGACCCGTCAATTGCATGCCCATGGAGCCCCACAGGACGTCCATCACCCTGCGTTCGAGTTCACCGAGTCCGGTCATGGCCTCTCTTCCACTCCCCGTCGCTGCGGCTTCAGTGCGCCACGGCTGACTGGGATTCTACATAGCGTAGTAGTACCGTCAAGGCCGTGATCGCCGCCCTCTACGACGCGCCGCTCCCTCCGCTGCGGGGCTCCGAATTCACCTCCACGCAGTTCGACTTCGTCCCTGTGGCCATGATCCTGGTCGCCTTTGTCCTGTACCTGTGGGGCGTTCGGCGTAACAACGCCTTGCACCCCCGCCACCCGTGGTCGGTCGGCAAGACGGTGGCCTTCCTCGGCGCGCTGTTCACGACGGGGGTGGCCATCTTCAGCTTCGTGGGCGTCTACGACGGAGAGCTCTTCTGGGACCACATGGTCCAGCACATCCTCCTGATCATGGTGGCTGCCCCGCTGTTCGCCATCGCCTCTCCCTTGGACCTGGCCTGGCGCTCCACCACCGGCACCGCCCACATGGTCGTGACCGAGGTGCTGCGCTCCAAGGTGGCCAAGGTCCTGGGCCATCCCGCCGTCGCCTTCGTGCTGTACGCCGTGTTGATACCGATCACGCACTTGACCGTCTGGTACAACTACACGCTCACGCACGAGAGCGTGCACAACTCCGAGCACTTGGCCTTCCTGGTCGTTGGCTACCTGTTCTGGCGCCAGATATTCGGCTCGGACCCCAACTGCTACCGCCTGCACCCGGCCCTGCAGTTCTTCTACCTGTTCCTGGCTATCCCAATCGACACCTTCACCGGGCTCTCCTTGGCAGGGACCTCCCACGAGATCTTCCCGGCCTACTTCGCCACCCACCGCACCTGGGGCCCCTCTTACGTCGTCGACCTCCATGTGGGCGGCGACATCATGTGGGTCGTCGGGGACACCTTGATGCTCTGGCCCATGATCCCGGTGGCTCTGCGCTGGATGCACATGGATGAGCGCAAGGCAATGCGCATCGACCGCGAGCTTGATGCCTCGAGCACCTTCCAACGCGTAGGGGACGGTGAGGCAGCGTTGTGAAGCGCCGTCTGTGGTCGAGAGCCCGCGCCAGCAGCCACGTCATGACCGCAGGGACGGGACATCTGGTGAGGGTGTCGCACCGTATGGCCCGGAGCGAAATCACTGACCTGGAACTCAGAAGGGGCGCCGAGAGCCATGCATGACGTTACGGAAGCCCCGTGAACCGACGCAGAGACTTCCGGCTCGTGCGAACCCAGCGGGTCCTCCAAATCATCTTGGGACTCTTCTGGCTCCTCGACGCTGGCTTGCAGTTCCAGCCCTACATGTTCGGCAGCGGCTTCACCACGACCTATCTGTTGAACAACGCACACAACCAGCCCGACATCGTGCGGTGGATCATCACCAACGTGGGCAACTTCGTGGGTCCACACGTCGCAGTCTGGAACACCTTTTTTGCGCTCATCCAGGTAGCCATCGGGCTCGGACTGCTATTCCGACGATCCGTCCGGCCTGCGCTTGCCGTGTCGTTCTTCTGGGCCTTTGGCGTCTGGTTCTTCGGGGAAGGCCTTGGGCAGATCTTCACCGGATTGGCCTCTGCCCTCACGGGAGCACCGGGATCGGTCTTCCTCTACGGACTCATCGGCTTGATGGCCTGGCCGCGGTTAGCTCCGAAAGAGCAGGATGACAAGAGGGAACCCAGCGTCGGCATCGCTTCCTCAGCCGCCGGACAAGGGATCGGCGGGGCGACGACGCCGTTGCTCGTGTGGTGCGGGTACTGGTCGCTGGCGGCGATCCTGTTTCTGCTGCCAAACAACCGGACACCGACCTCCGTCTCGAGCGCCATTGTCGGCATGTCGTCCGGCGAGCCCAGCACCTACTCCCATTTTCTCAACAGCTTTGGCAACCACTTCGGAACCAGCGGTGTGTGGACCACGTGGTTGCTGGCCATCGGCTCCGTAATCATCGGGTTCGGACCGCTGGTGTTCCGCCGACCCACCCTGTTCCTCGCCACCGGCGGCCTGTTGGCCACCTTCTTCTGGATTAGTGGTCAGGGTCTCGGCGGTATCTTCACCGGCTCGGGAACCGACCCGAATGCCGGCCCGCTTGTCGTGCTCCTTGCGCTGGCAATGGTCCCGGCCGCGCTCCCGGATCCGGCGACGTGGCGCTCCCCGTTCTCGACCGCGCTCTTTCGATATCCCGTGTTGGTGCTGGGGAGCCTGGTGGCACTGGTGGCCGGGCTCTTCCTCAGTGCCGCCTACCCGGTGGCCGCCCAGGAGTCGACCAGCACCGCCATGGCCGGCATGACCGGCATGTCCGGAGCGACGTCGGGTTCGGGCGGAGGGACCGCGACAACCGCCACCTGCACGAGAGGGAACAACGGGGCGCCGAGGACCGGGCTGGACGTCCAGAACACACCGAACATGGTCATGGCTGGACCCGGCACGGGCATGAACATGAACGGCGCCGACGCCAGTGCAGCGGCCGGGCTCAACACCACCAAGTCGAACTGGCACTACACCGGTCCCGCACTGCCGACAGCGCAGGCCCAAGAGCTGTTGGCCCAAGGCACCAACGGCCCCACCGACATCCACATGGCTGCGAGCGGATGCGCGTCCGAACCCACGTTCTCTCAGCAGATCAACGCCACCCAGTACGTGCAGAACACGACCCAGGCGGTGGCTCGCTATGCCAACCCGTCCCTGGCGATGGCGGCTGGCTACGTCGCCGTGTCACCGACGG
Organism: uncultured Acidimicrobiaceae bacterium; assembly: GCA_963717455.1. Taxonomy (GTDB): domain Bacteria; phylum Actinomycetota; class Acidimicrobiia; order Acidimicrobiales; family RAAP-2; genus Bog-473. The sequence continues at coordinate 5,377,644 of OY970336.1, read as the reverse complement.
ACTATCCCGTCGTGTACTACGTCAACCCGACCATCGCGGCCGCGAACGCGGCCGCCAAGAGGACGCTTGATCCCAACTCGATCGACGGGCTGGTCTATGCCCAGACGCCGGCGGGGACCGATGTGCTGGCGGCAGCGATGTACGTCCTGCCCAGCACGCTGACCAGCGCGCCCATGCCCTACGGACCCCTGGTGCAGTGGCATCAGCGCACGAACACGTGTGGCCCGTCGCTTTTCTCGACCGACGGTGCTCTCCAAATCACGGGGGTGGCGCCCTGCGCGCAAGGCACGGTGCAGAAGTCCACGCCGTACATGACGATGGTCTGGCAGATCGCCGTGGCGGGGGGACCCTTGGCCATCCAGCCGCCGGACATCCAGATCGTCGAGGCCTCGGTTATGGCGTCCTCAAATGGCTGAGGCCTGATCACTGCGATGCGATATCGGTTCGCATCTGGGATGTGGCGGATGCAGGGCCAGCGCGGGCTTAGCCGAAGTGACCACTATTTGAAGAGTCGACCGGGACAGGAGATGCAGCCGCCATGCCGGGGATGAATACCGGTCTCAATACGAACGACCCAACTGTCGTTTCGACGTTCAACTCGACCCTCCTCCACGAGGGGATCTTGGTATTGCTCATTCTTGCCCTCCTCGCGGTGGTGTGGAACGTGCTGCGAACGGTGCAGTACCGAAGAGTGGTCAGACTCGGAGGGACATCTGCTCGGACGCCCAGGTCAGCCTGGTCCTACCCCGAGCCCTTTGGCCGCCGCACAATTCGGATTGGCTTCGGGCTGATCTGGATCTTCGACGGCATCCTCCAAGGCCAGTCCTCGATGCCACTAGGCATGACGACTCAGGTCATCGAGCCGACCGCGGCGAACTCGCCGACTTGGGTGCAACATATCGTCAACGTCGGTGGGACGATTTGGAGCAACCATCCCATCGCTGCTCCGGCCTCGGCAGTATGGATTCAGGTCGGTATCGGAGTGTGGCTGCTGGCGGGACCACGCGGGAACTGGTCACGAGCGGCCGGCTTGGTCAGTGCGGGCTGGGGCGTCGTCGTCTGGATCTTCGGGGAGAGCTTTGGGGGAATCTTCGCCCCCGGGCTCACGTGGGCGTTCGGCGCCCCCGGCGCGGTCCTCTTCTACTCGTTCGCTGGTCTGATGATCGCGCTCCCGGAGCGATCGTGGAGGACGCCGCGGCTAGGGCGCGTCGTCCTGGCCGTGATGGGTCTCTTCTTCATCGGCATGGCGGTACTCCAAGCGTGGCCCGGGCGAGGCTTCTGGCAGGGTCATATCGCGCACGGCACCACACCGGGGACGCTCACCGGGATGGTGCGCCTGATGTCCCAAACCCCCCAGCCGGGGTTCCTCTCGTCCTGGCTGTCCAGTTTCGCCGCCTTCGATTCGGCGCACGGTTGGGGGGTCAACCTGTTCCTGGTCGCCAGCCTCGGGGCCATCGGGTTGCTGTTCGTGTCCGGCCGGGCCCGGTTCGCTCGGGTTGGAGTGGTCGCCGCGCTCGTACTCTGCCTCGCTGACTGGGTGCTTATCGAAGACCTCGGGTTCCTTGGCGGCGTGGGTACCGATCCGAACAGCATGATTCCCATGGCACTCATCTTCGTGGGGGGCTATCTGGCAATGACGAGGTTGCCTGTTCCGATTGCCGCGGAGGAAGCGGCTGAAGCCGGACCCTCGTGGGCTGAGCGTGTCATGACAAGTCCGGGCTACTCCTTCCGAGCGCTCGCCGCACTCGGTGCCATCGGGATCGTCCTCGTTGGCGCTGTTCCCATGGCGGCGGCGTCCACCAACCCCAATGCTGATCCCATCGTCGCCCAAGCGGTCGACGGCACCCCGAATATCACAAACAGACCGACGCCGCCGTTCGAGCTAGTCGACCAGCGCGGCGAGACAGTGTCCTTGCGCGACCTGCACGGGAAGACCATCGTTCTCGCATTCCTCGACCCCGTCTGTGTCTCGGACTGTCCGATCATCGCCCAAGAACTCCGCCGCGCAGACGGGCTCCTTGGAGGGGTACAGAGCCACGTGGAATTCGTCGCGGTAAATCTCAACCCCCTCTACACGGCTCCTCAGTACCTGGTTGCATTCGATCGCCAGGAGTCTCTGAATCAGTTGGGGAACTGGCTCTACTTGACCGGGTCAACGGCACAATTGAAGCGTGTCTGGGCTTCCTTCGGGGTGCTGGACGAATACTCGCCAGCAGGGGCGATGATCGCGCACAGTGACGTGGCCTACGTCATCGACGCCACCGGAAACACCAGGGTGATTCTCAACACTGACCCGGGACCCGGGACGGCGACGACCGAGTCCTCCCTCGCCGCAACGATCGTGAACGAAGTCGACACGGTCCGCACCTCCTCGTGAACAATGCGCCCAAGACGAGATCATTTTCGTGGAGCACATGGTGGCATCGGGCCGTTGCCTCGACGTTGCCTTTCATCACCCTGGCGGCCATGGCGCTCGCCGAGCCCGCGGGAGCCGCATCGCCCCAGATCGTTTCAGAATCACCTTCGGCCCTCGCCACTTCGGTTCAGACTTCGGCCGGAACCTGGGCGACCGTGCCCATGGGTCATCTGGACCAGCCGCTCAATACCTTCTGGCAACTGTTCTATCGGGCCAGCGGTAGATCGAGTTGGTCCAATGCCACGTCGACACTCGCTTTGGCCACGAACGGAGGGCTGATCATTGCCACCCCCGATGGCCAGTCGGTGGAGGTCGGCATCCGGCCCGCCAATCGCTTGACGTTCTCGACGCTGCTCACCGCCTCACCGACGCAGTCATCGTGGACCACTGGATTGCTTCCTGCTGGCCTGGCCGCCGATAACAGCGCCCTTGCCACCGACGCCCTCAACGGAAACTCCGTTGCGCTCCTAAACGACGGCGACCGTGTGCGCGCGGTCTCGAGCGCACGCGGACTTTCGACCTGGCGGACGTTGACGACCGAGGGTGTGTTGGCCTCCTCGTCGGCCGGACGTCTCTGTGGTCTTGGCTCCATTACTGCCGTTGGCTACGACGGGACCCAAGCGTTGATCGGTGGTGGATGCCGGCATGCTGGCACGGTCGGCATATTTTCTCGAAGCGGAGATCGATGGCGCCTTGTCGGACCCACCCTTCCACGACAGCTCGACCTCGGCAGCGTCGACGTGATCAGCCTCAAACAGACGAGCGAGGGAATCTCGACAATTCTCGCTGTGACATCTGTCAAAGAGGGCACAAGCCTGGTCGCCGCCTGGGCCGGAAGCGGGGGTCAGTGGAGCGTTTCTGGAGCCTTGCGACTGCGCTCGTCACAGCGTGTCCTGTCCATCGGACCGGCCAGCGGCGTTGGGATGTTCGTCCTGCTCGCAGGATCTGGGGGGTCGGAGGAGGCGGGCCTTGTGGGAGGTCCGGACGACTCCTGGCAATTGCTGCCAACGTTGCCCGGAGGAACGAGCACCCTGGCCTTCGGCCCGGCGAATGCCATCGACGCCCTGGCCGTCAACGACACGGCGTTCGCCGACTGGCACCTCTCGCCCGGTTCAAGCCACTGGGCGAAGGGTCAGGCGATCAGTGTGCCCATTGAATTCGGTTCATCCGGTTAGGAATCAGGTTGAGTCCTGGAGAGCGAAAGAGAAAGAGTCGTTATGCCGAACAACCGCCCCCGACCGCCAACGAAGGCACAGAAGGGAAAATCATCCACCGCAACCCCCAAAAAGTCGGCCTCGAGCCAGCGCTTCGCCGAGCGCCAGGCGGCCAAGCAGCAGGCCGCACGCGAGCAGCGCCGAGCACGCACCCGCACCTATGGGATCGTGACCATCGCGCTGGTGGTGGTCATCGTGGCCGTGCTGGTGGTCGTCAAGGTCGCCGGCGGCGGGGGCTCGGGCTCCACCGTCGACGTGCCGTCGCCCCCGGCGGGCACGCCGATCCCGGCGTCCACGCTGGCCAAACTGATGTCAGTCCCGATCTCGACGCTCAATGCGGCTCCCACAGGCGGCATTCTCACGACGCCACAGTCGGTCAACAACCCTGCCCTCACCGCGAAAGGGAAGCTTGAGCTGTTGTACATCGGCGCCGAGTTCTGCCCGCACTGCGCCGCCGAGCGGTGGCCGGTCTATATCGCCCTCTCCAAGTTCGGCACGTTCAGCCCGGCGCCGGGCCGCATCCACTCCGCCAACCTGGACGGGGACGTCCCCACCCTGACCTTCTACGGCACGACGTACTCCAGCCCCTACTTCACGTTCACGCCGGTGGAGATCTACACCAACAAGCCGGAGGGCGACGGCTACGCACCCCTGCAGCAGCCGACCCAGGCGCAGTCCACTCTGTGGCAGGACACCAACGGGGGCACGATCCCGTTCCTCGACTTCGGGGGCAAGCAGGTGCTGCCGTCGGCCCAGTACTCGTACGGTCCGTTGCAGAACCTGCCGTTCTCCACCGTGGCGGCCCAAGTCGGCAACAACTCCACGAGCATCGGCGCTGACATCGACGCCAGCGCCGCCCAGCTGATCAAGACGATCTGCGGGTCGCTCAGCCATGACCAACCTTCCGACGTGTGCTCCGCGGTGCACAATGGATGAAGAGATTCCCCGGTGGCCGGGGCTCGTCGGGACCGTCGCCAGTGCGTTCGGACTGGGGGTGGCGTGCTACCTCACGTACGAGCACTTCACGTCGTCGACGTCGCTGGCCTGCTCCGACAACGGGGTCGTCAATTGCCTGAAGGTGACCACCAGCACGTACTCGGCGGTCGCCGGTGTACCGGTGGCCGTGCTCGGCCTGGTGTTCTTCGCCGTCATGCTGGTTCTGCAGCTCCCGACCATGTGGCGGCGTCCCGACTCTGCCGTCCGTCTGGGGCGGCTGGCCTGGGCGGTGGTGGGACTCTGCACGGTGCTGTACCTGTTGTACGCCGAGCTCTTCGCGATCGACGCCATCTGCCTGTGGTGCACCTCGGTGCACGTGCTTACTCTGGTGCTGTTCGGGGTCACGGTCTACGCGACGAGTGCCTATCCCGCGCCCCTCGCCGAGGAGGCCGACGTCGACGGGTGATCCCGGCGCCGGTAGCAAGGTCATGCCAATGCCATCATGTCCCCGAGTGACGATCCGATGATGTCCTGCCGCTCGCCGAACACATGAACGTCTTCAACAACCGCACCGCCGCCATGCGCTCGGCATGACAAGAGCCTGTTCGGACATGACTACTGATCCGGGGACCGGCCCCACAAGCTATGTCGAGCGTGTCTTTACGAATGGGCTCATAACCCAAGGGCTCATAACACAAGCACAAAGGTTTAGCCCGGACCTTTCAGTATCCCCGGTGGTGAAGTCCATTCTGTTGTTCGACGTGCCATGAGGTCGTCTTCGAGACCATGGTTGATGTGGGCGCGGTCAGTGAGACGGCCGGTCGAGGCGCGCAGTCTCGCTGGAGGTCACACGCCCGATCGATGGGCGTGTTCGATCAACTCAGCGTCTTGCACAGCGCGGAACCACCAAATGTGCTCAGGCGCTGGACCAGTTCGGCAGTCGGGTGAAGGCCACCACGAGGTCGTCGGCCCAGGGCCAACCCTCCGCGATGCGCAAGGTGGTGCGTCGCGCCGAGCGCACCAGCACGCCGGCGGTGTGCAAGAGGGTGTAGCGCAGTCGCTTGGGCTCGGCCCGGGCCAGCTCGCCTTCGAGGCAGAGTGCCTTCATCCAGACCAAGAGGTCGCCGGCGATGAGGACCAGAGCCAGCCAGGCCGCGTTGATGGCGAAGCTGGCTGAGGGCAGGTTGGTCAGTCCGGTGTCCTTGGCGTCGCAGATCCGACGCTCACAGCGTCCCCGGCCCCGATAGAGCGCGTCGAGGAAGCAGACGTCGTCTTCTCGCTGGTCGGTGATGAAGACCTGGTAGCGATAGCCCCCGACATCGCTGAAGGTGAGTTGGGCTCCGGGGTGGGGCAGCTCACGCCGGGTAATCATCCGGGTGCCCTCCCCCCAGCGTGACAAATCCACCAGGTCGGTGATCTCGGCCACCTCTCCGGACTCGCGCTCTTCAGCACCATCGGCCGAGATGGCTCTTTTCCAGCGGTGTTTGGGCACATTGGTCACGACAGCCGCCAGCTCGGCACTGAGCCTGTGGCGGACGACGAAGCGGACATTTCGCTCCGCGCAGGCCTCGGTGAAGCGGTGCGAGCAGCCCGCGGCGTCGGTCCGGGCGATCACCTCGCAGGTGGCTGGATCGATCGGCAGCTGGGCCAAAGCCTCGTCGAGCACGATGACGTGGTCGTCTGCATTACCCGGCGCCGCGTTGCCCGGGCGCAGGCGTGCAGCCAGTGGTTCACCGGTGGCATCGAGGAAGGCCATGAGCGGCTGGAACCCGAAGCCGTGCTTGTAGTTGGGGGCTGCCCCCTCCTTCTCCGAATGCGCACCAACGAGCGTGGCGTCGAGATCGATCACGTAGAAACCTGGGTCAAGACCGGCTGCCCAGGCCTCGGCCCGAGCCTTTGCTCGCGCCGAAGCGATGCGTTCGAAGGCGGCGGCGTCAATGGCCTCGAGGGTCCGCCAGGTCGTCGGCACCGAAGCCACATCGCCGAAGAGGGCCGGCTGGTCGGCCAGCACCCGCAGGTCGCTGATGGCGGTCGCCCCGTCGGCGATGGCCACGGCCAGATCGACGAGCACCTGGCCCCGGTCATGGCCTCGTCGGCGCTTCTTGGTCGGCGCCATCGCCTCTGAGAGTCCTTGGCGCAACCCAAGCTCATCGGCCAGTTCGCACAACAGCCGAGCACCCGCGTGAGCGGCGACTCCCTTGCCGCCGGTGGTCACCACAATGTTGGGTCGGCCCGCGTTACGCTGCATCTCGGAAGTGCCCTCCTGGTTTGGTTCCTGTTGGCTTCGCAATCAACAGTTTCCCTTGCCACGAGGGCTTTTCCGCGTCAATACGGCAAGAACGTAGGACTTTTTAGTGAAAGGTCCGGGTTAGGGCCTGCCGTCGACCAGGGAATAGGAGACGGCCGAGCGGATGAGGTGCTGGGCGTAACCCGACGGGGATCAACCGGCTGCTAGCAGACCCAAGATGGGCGTGCCATCGTCTGCCCGACGAAAAGCACCGCCATATCGGGGGGTCGGTAATGTCTTGTTGCTCGCTGAGGAACGTAATCGTCGTCAACAGGGAAACGTAATCGTCGTCAACAGGGAACGGCCGCCATTCGCAGCGCATTACGAGAGCCTGCAGATCGGACCTCGGTACCGACCCGTGGCCACGCCCCGACTCTGTTCGGGCGTGACCTTACGTGACCTCCGGTGAAATGCCGAAGCCGTCGCGGATCGTGGGCGCGCGTCACCAGGCACCGGTCGGTGCGTGACGAGGTGGAGTTGTGGACGGGTGTGGCTACGCGGCCTTCTCGGTAATGGTGACGGCGAATCCGAGTGCCTCGATCCGGTGCTGGAGCCGCTTTGCCTCGACGGCCGGATCGTGACGGCGCTCGAAGTAGTCGGCACCAGGGTCTTGGTAGAGGGCTCCGGTGCTGAGCAGATGCCAGGCGGTCTCGAGCATGGAGTGCGCGACGGCGACTGCCGCCTTGTTCGGGCCTCGGCGCCGGGCGATGCGGGAATAGAGCGCCGAGTAGTAACTGCCTTTGGTCCGCGCTGCGCTCCGTGCGGCCTCGATCAAGGTGCGCCGCAGCCACGGTGCACCCTTGCGGGTGCCGACCGGGCGCTTCTTGCCGGCCGACTCGTAGCTGGCCGGCGCCACGCCCGCCCAGGCGCACAGGTGCCCCGCCGTCGGGAAGCGATTCATGTCGGCCCCGGTCTCGGCGACGATGATCTGCGCCGTGGTCGCCGAGATGCCCGTGATGGAGGTGAGCAGGGCGACCTGGGGCTCAAAAGGGACGAGCCGGGCACAGATCTCGGCGCTGAGCGTGGCGATGGAGGCGTCCAAGAAGTCGAGGTGGTCGATGATCTGGCGACAGAGCAGCGCGTGGTGAGCGCCGAAGTTCCCCTCGAGGGCGACTTCGAGCCGATCGATCTTGTTGCGCATGACCCCCTTGGCCATGCCGGCCAAGACCACCGAGTCGCGCTCGCCGGCGATCATCGCTTCGATCATCGCCCGCGACGACGCCGACCACACCGTCGACGCCACCGAGGTGAGCTTCACCCCGGCGTCCTGCAGGGTCTTCTCGAGGCGCTGGATCTCCTTGGCCCGGGCGTCGACCTGGGTCTTCCTGTAGCGGGTCAGCTCGCGGAGCTCTCGGATCTCGGGCGGGGGCACGAAGGAGGGCCGCACCATCCCGTGCGCGGCGACGTCGGCCAGCCACTCGGCGTCGGAGAGGTCGGTCTTGCGTCCGGGGACGTTCTTGACGTGGGCGGCGTTACAGAGCCACAACTCCTCGAAGAGCCCCTCGAGGGCGTAGTAGACCGCCCGCCAATAGATCCCCGTCGCCTCCATCGCCACCGTTTTGGCCCCAGCGTCCATCAAGAACGCAGTCAGCTCGGCCAGCCCCGCCTGGGTGGTGGGGAACCGTTCTTTGGCGACCTCGATATCGCCGTCGGGCATCGTCACCCTTGTGCAGGCGACCACATTGTCGCGGTGGACGTCGAGGCCGCCCACCTTGTCCCTGATCTGCTTCATCGCTCACCTCCTGATAGTCGGAGGCCACCGGGAGAGGACCACGGTGTAAAGCGGAATCTCCGGTTCGTGCTCGTAGCGACACTTGGTGGTCCCCACGGTCCCGCACCAGACTTATCGCGCGCTCGCGGCGGCAAGAAAACGTCGGCGACCACACCCAGCGGCCGCCCGCCAGCATTTCATCCCTTGATGGTGACCGGCCAGGTCATGAGGACTTATCGAGAGGGAAGGGGAGGGATCGTGAGGGAGCCTGAGGGGGATCGCAACGCCGCCACGAGGAGAGACGCCAGAAAGGTGCTCGTCAAAACCCTGAGAACCGTACGTTCGCAACGTAGAAGTCGGCGGTTCGAGTCCGCTCACCTCCACCTGGACGGACTCCAACTCCCCAAGGATTGACCGTGTCCAACCGGAGTCAGACGGCCTCCGAGGGAGCCCGCACCTGAGGCCTGGAAAAACACCCGAAGAGGGCCCGAAGATAGGTGGCATCCCACAAAAATCCCACGAAACCGGTTCCGACTGTCAGAGGTGTCTCGCCTGGCCGCAGTGGGTGGAGGCCCTATTGGCCCTGCTAGACCACTGAGCCGTGCCGAGGGCGTCAAGAGCTTCGAGGCCGACGAGCTGGCCCAGGCACACAAGACCATCGCTCGGCCCAACGTCTTGTGGCTCACCGACATCACCGAGCACCCCACGCGCGAAGGCAAGGTCTATTACTGCTGTGTCCTCGACGCCTTCAGCCGCCGCGTCGTGGGGTGGGCCATCGACCGGCGTTGCGAGGCGGGCCTCGTCAAGGACGCGGTGTCGATGGCCAGTGACGCACGGTCAATCGGACCGTGCTCGGTCATCCACTCAGACCACGGCAGCCAGCCAGTTCACCGCCTGGGGATTCTCAGAGCTCATCTTCTCGGGCGCTGGCGGGATCAGCGGCTCGATTACCGCCCAGACGGCATCTACCACTTCGGGCTCGAGTGCGCGCATTATGGGGGTGACCTCCACTTGGTCGTTGGTTGGGACGCACCCAGAATCAAATCTGGGCCATCACAACGACCGGTGGATGGTCACCTATCAGCGCGGCCCCTAAGTCTTGTAGAGACGAAATCTCGTTATCGCCGACCTGCAAAAAGCCGGATGAGTCGAGAGATTCACGTCCGGTTCTGTGAGAGCCGGGGGGTGCGATTCCGCCCGGCTACTCGATCTCCGATCACCACAATTCCCTGGACGGTTCATTTCTCGGATGAGGACGCCGTGTGCAGGCGTAGGCGATGTCCCCGACGTTTTGCCCGATAAGTCGGCGACCACGCACAAACCACGAACTTACGGGATGGAGCGTTCGCCCGGAGAGCGCGAGACTCAGCTGTGATGTGGCGTTCCGGAGACGCGGTGAGGGATCTTTCTCATTGGCACGTGGTTGGCGCTGTCGAGGGACGGTTGTGGAAGGCGCTCGCACGCTGATGGCAGAACCGCGAGTCGAAGTCGTCCGGTGTGCCACCTGCGGCACGAAGAACCGGGTACCCGATCGTGCATCAGGTGTCCCAAGATGCGGCAAATGCGGTGCGGCCCTCCCGTGGATCACGGAGAGCGGCGATGACGAGTTCGACGCGATCGTCGAGGACGCCGCCATCCCGGTGCTCGTGGATATGTGGGCAGAGTGGTGCGGGCCGTGCCGAATGGTGAGCCCAGCCCTGGAGCAGGTGGCACGGGACTTGTCAGGCCGGTTGAAGCTCGTCAAGGTGAACGTCGACACCTCGCCGGTGCTCGCCCGTCGTTTCGGAGTGCAGACCATCCCCACCTTCCTGCTGGTCGACGGTGGCACCGTCGTCGCGCGCCGTACCGGAGCGGTTCCGCTCGCGGAGATTCGGCGGTGGGTCGACAGTTCACTCCCCAGTCGCACTCGCTGAGAGGATTCGATCTCCTCTTGCTTCAACCGGACGTTTGTGGATCACGCGACCCCCCAAGGGTGCGTCCAAAGGGAATGCGTCCGGAGCATGCGTCAGTTCTCGTCGGCGAGCACCGCCTCGATCTCGAGTTCGATCCTAACTTCCTTACTGACCAAGAAACCGCCCGTCTCGAGCGTCTGGTTCCACCGCACGTCGAAGTCCTCGCGGTTGACGGTCGTCGTGGCAGTGAAACCCGAGCGGACCTTTCCCCAGGGATCGATGCTGATCCCGGCGAATTCCATGTCGAGGCTGACCGGACGAGTGACATCGCGGATCGTCAGCTCGCCAAGAACCTCCCACCGGCCATTACCTGCAGGGACCGCGCCGAGGCCCTGGTACCGCAACTCTGGATAGTGCTCGGCGTCCAGGAAGTCCGGAGATCGTAGGTGCTCGTCGCGAGTGGGGTCGCCCGTGTTAATGCTGTCGGCCCGGATCACGACCTCCACTCTGCATTGATCGGGGGTCTCTGCGACGAAGATCGTCCCTTCGAAGGCGTCAAACTTCCCGCGCACCTTGCTGATGGCCATGTGGCGCACGACGAATTGCACTGCAGAGTGAGTTGTGTCGATCGTCCACTGCCCGACGGGAGGGAGCACCTGATTGTCGATCGATCGGATTTGAACGCCGGACGTCTCCATGACCGTGCCTCCTGCTCGGGACTTCTCGCACCATGATTCGCGTGTGACCCGTCAGCGGCACCACCAGAACGCGTAGTCCTGTCGGGCGGCCATGCGTCGCGGGAACCAAGGCGGTACGACGTCTAGCGCGCCCTGTCCGTGTTCACGTGGCGTGTGGGAGACGTGCGCAGCCAGTCCGTCAGGCGGGTCGCACCCGCAGTGGACGAGAGAGCGATGGCGGTCCTGATGGTCCATGACACCTCCGGCGCACGATCACCTCGACGGTCTGACTACCCCCGCCCCAACGGACCGCAGTTACGTCGCGGCGGTTGCCTCGGGCTCGGCGGTTGAGCCGTCTGATCGGCGGCTCCGGGTGAAGGCCCTCTTGAGCCGCTCGAGCGTCCCGTCTCGCTTGCCCTGCTGGGCGAGCCTCTCCCAGGATTCAAACTCGAGCCGGAGCAGCCGCAGCTCTTCACCGGCATAGTCCGGATCTATGGGCAGCTCCTGCTCCCATCCGACCTCTTCGAAGAGGTTGCGAAACACTGAATGTGGCAACAGCTGGAGGTTGCCCGGCAAGCCGTACAAGCGCCGGAGTGCACGGACCAATAGCATCATCGCGCTGTCTGCGTTGCGGGACTCCTCTCGCAACATCATCGTCCACTCCGGGCTCAGCGTCCACCCGCATACTGGGCATCTGCCGCCCACCGCCAAGAGCAGGTCAGAGATGGGAAAGTCGTTTGTGCAATGACGACACCTGGCTTGGATGGGAAGCGCTTCCATTGGGAACCTCCTGGCGGTGGCGCGGTACCCATCATGTTCATGGTCCCTCAGCTCTGTGCCGTCCCCTGTCCGCGTAGTAGATCGCTGAGCTCGACGCGTTCCCTCACCTTCCACCTACCCAGAAGGGCTTGGAGGGTGTTCCAGGCTCGGGTGGCTAGCTGCGGCTTGAACGCGGCATCTGGACCGGACAGCACTCTGCCTGTGATCTGCTCGATCCCGCGCATGCGGTACTTCTGGGTGTTTTCCTGCAGGCTGGAGGGCTGATCGCGAAGAACCAAAACGAATGTTTGTTCACGTTTGACGAAGTACACAGTGGGAAAGGATCCTGCACAGGTCTTTCGAAATCCGGTCGTCACTTGTGGGCAATGGGTGACTACGGGTGGACTACTGCTGTCCGGAAGGAGGGTCCCGTGGCGACCACGATTCGGACGTCGCTCTGATGTCCCGCGGCACCCCTCCGACGTCCCGAAGCAGACGACTAGTGCGTCCTCCCACCCGCCAGACTCCTCACTGGGAAACACCGATTCGTCCGTCGCACGCCGCGACCCTGCAACCGGGCCACCAAGCCTCGGAGGTGACGGCTGCCCACACGCTCGACGTCGACGGTCTGGTGCGAGCCGGCCGGATCAGCGATGCGATTTCGTTGAGCCACGGTGCGTTGTTCCTCGGTGACCAGTCTCCCGAGGCAATCGCGCGAATACGCCTCACTCTGTCGTCCCTCCTCTTCATGAGCGGGCGGGTCGATGAATCGTCGGCCCAGGCGATCGCCATCCTGGGAGAGCCCGAGATCTCGAACAGCGTGCGCGCCGGAGCAAAGCTTGCTGAGTTGCGGGGAATGGTCATGGCAGGAGATTGCGACGCGGCTCGCCTCGGCGCGGAGTCCATTCTCGCCGGCGCCGAATGGGCGGGAGCGGATCTCGCGCTGTCGGGAGCTTTCGAGACCCTCGGCTACCTCGCCTGGGACGAAGGCCGGGCGACCGAAGCCTTGCGCTGGATGCACGCGTCGATTCAGCGGGCCGACCAGGGCCCCTCGGAGATCCGACGGAGCCACCCGGGACTGCACTTGGCGTGCATGCTGACGGCGTTCGGTGAGTTCGAACATGCGGCGGAGATGCTCTCCGATGTCGAGGAGCGGATGCTCGCGGCGCACCATACCGAATGGCTCGCCGCGGTGGGGGCGATGCGCACCCGCCTCATGCTCGCACGCGGCGAGAATGACAGGGCGGAGGGTGACGCACAAGCAGCACTTGCCCTGTCTGAACGACTAGGAACCCCGTTCTTCGCCTCAATGGCGTTGAGTGTGCTGGCCGAACTCGCCCTCCGTCGCGGCGACATCGCGGCGGCCGCTCGTCTGCTCGGTGACGTTCGGGCCACGCCTCCCCCCGTCGGGGTGCTGGGCTGGGCGTCACACATGTGGGCGCGGATCCATCTCAAGGACGCCCAGGTGGGGCCGTCACGAGCGCTCGAACTCTTGGCCGACTGCCTCTCCGACCACGTGGCGGCCAATCGGCTCTTGCTCGAGGATTCCGCCGGTGCCGCGTGGTGGGTGCGCTCCGCCTTGGCGGTCGGCGACCGGGACACCGCCGAGCGGATCGTCGCCCACATTGCGGTCATCGCCCGCTCGAATCCCGAACTGCCCATCCTCACCGCAGCCGATACGCATGCCCGTGGGATCTTCGACCATCGCCCCGATCTCCTCCGGGACGCCACCGCACTGCACCGATCGCCATGGGCACGGGCGTCGGCCACGGAGGATCTGGGGATGGCACTTTCATTGAGTGACCGACCGGCCTTTTTGATGGAAATCGACCGCTCGCTCGCGATCTACAGCCAGATTGGATCCGTCCGGGATGCCAGCCGTGTGCGCAGACGCCGCCGGCAGAAGACCGAGCGTCCCGTGTCGGGATGGGCCAGCCTCACGTCGCCGGAACAGCGGGTTGCGCTCGTGGTCGCCGAAGGGTTGACGAATGCGCAGGTAGGAACCCGTCTCTTTCTCTCTCGACACACCGTGGACTTGCATCTCCGCCAGGTTTTCCGAAAGCTCGGGATCACCTCACGGGTTGAGTTGGTGCGTCTCGTGATCACCGACGCGCAAACCGACCGAGTGAAACCCCGGTAACCAGGGGCCGGCCGCAGGCGCTCAGCCGGCTGCCTGCCGCCCCATCCGATCGGTCCGTGACCCGAGGTGCCCCTTGCCGCTCAGCGTGGGATCCGCGAGGTGGGCCGCCAGGTGGCCCAGGGCGACGTCGCCAGTATGGATGCGCTCGGTGCACAGGTCGAGGACGGCCGCGGCTCTGCCGTTGAGGCCGGAGATCCGCAACTCGGCGGCGCTCCTGCGCAAGGCGTCGACATCGTCGAGCAGCTGCGCCATGCGATCGCGATGCCGTCGAATCGCGTCCTGGATATCGGACATGTCGTAGCAGGTGAAATCCATTCGCTCCTCCAGTGTGCCGCGACCACCAATCAGTCTGCGGCGGGAACGGGCGCGACACACCCCGCGTCCACGTAAACGGGCAAGGGGACCGGCCAAGCTTGAACTCCACGCGTCCGCGGGGTGTCGGTGGGCCGAGGATGGCACACGATGAGGGGAGTTACGGAGTCGCCACATCTCGCGTTGTGCATGTCGCGACGAGTGGGACGTCGGACGGCGACTCAGACTCAAAGGAGCAACCATGCCGCGAGCAGTCGGAATGGACCTTGGAACCACCAATTCGGTGATTGCCGCAGTCGAAGGCGGCCAACCGACGGTGATTCCCAATGCAGAGGGCACGCGCACCACCCCATCGGTCGTGGGTTTCACCGAACAGGGTGAGCGGCTGGTGGGCCAGCTGGCGCGCCGGCAGGCGATCCTCAATCCCAAGGGGACCATCTACTCGGCCAAGCGCTTCATCGGGCGTCGTTACAGTGAAGTCCAGAACGAGATCAACACAGTCACGTTCGACGTCGTCGAGGGTCCCGACGGGTCGGCCCGATTCGATGTCCGCGGCACTCTCTACGCCCCCGAGGAGATCTCGGCGCTCGTGCTGCGCAAGTTGGTTGAGGATGCCTCCAAGTTCCTCGGCGAGAAGGTCACCGAGGCGGTCATCACCGTACCCGCCTACTTCAATGACGCGCAGCGCCAGGCCACCAAGGACGCCGGCAAGATCGCGGGGATCGAAGTCTTGCGCATCATAAACGAGCCGACCGCGGCAGCGTTGGCGTACGGGCTCGACAGACAGGGCGATGAGACCGTGCTCGTCTTCGATTTGGGCGGGGGGACTTTCGACGTCAGCATCCTCGACGTCGGTGACGGTGTCGTGGAGGTGCGCTCGACATCAGGGGACACCCATCTCGGTGGTGACGATTTCGACCGCCGGATCGTCGATCACCTCGCCGACGAGTTCCAGAAGGACAATGGCATCGACCTGCGGAATGACCCCCAGGCACTGCAACGCCTCTTCGAGGCAGCAGAGAAGGCAAAGGTCGAGCTCTCCGCGGTGACGCAGACCACCATCAACCTTCCCTTCATCACGGCCGACGCAAATGGCCCCAAGCACCTCAACACCACGCTGATGCGCTCGACCTTCGAAACATTGATCAACGACCTCATCGACCGCTGCAAGGGACCCGTGGAGCAGGCGATGGCCGACGCCCGTCTCACGGCCGCAGACATCGACGAGGTGATTCTGGTCGGCGGCTCCACCCGCGTGCCGGCAGTCCAGGCCCTGGTCCGGCGCTTGACCGGTGGGCGCGAACCCAACATGACGGTCAACCCTGACGAGGTCGTCGCACTGGGCGCGGCGCTGCAGGCGGCGGTGATCAAGGGCGAGGTCAAAGATGTCCTGCTCCTGGACGTGACACCCTTGTCGCTGGGTGTCGAGACCCTCGGCGGCGTCATGACCAAGGTCATCGAACGCAACACGACAATCCCCGCTCGGCGCACCGAGACCTTCAGCACGGCCGAAGACAACCAGTCCGCAGTCGACGTGGTCGTCCTGCAGGGCGAGCGGGAGCGCGCGACCGACAACAGGACGCTTGGGCGGTTCCGCCTCGAAAACATCCGCCCAGCCCCGCGGGGTGAGCCCCAGGTCGAGGTGACCTACGACATCGATGCGAACGGGATTCTCAACGTGTCCGCCAAGGACAAGGACACGGGCGCCGAGCAGCGGATCACGATCAGCGAGAGCTCGAACCTCGACAAGTCCGAAGTCGAGCGCATGGTGAGCGATGCCGAGCGCTACTCACAGGAGGATGCGAATCTCCGCCAACTCGTCGACGCTCGCAACGACCTCGACGCCACGGTCCACCTCGTGGAGCGCCGGCTCACAGAGCTCGGTGCCGGTGCACCCGTGCACGAGAAGGCGCGCGCTGAAATGCTGATGAACGACGCCCAGCAGGCGCTCAAGGAGGAGGCCCCGGTGGACCGCATCAGGTCGCTCACATCAGAGCTTCAGAGCGTCTACCAGGGGTTGACGGCACAGGCGCCTCCCGGTCCCGGGGCCGGGTCAGACACCCCGTCAGGAGGGGCGGATGACGACGTGATCGACGCAGAATTCACCCCGAGCTGAGGTGGTCGTGTCCGTCCCGCCTTCGACCTCGGACCGCGTTGCTCCCCCCTCGTCCCAACCGGCCGAAGAGGCAACCCCCCCTCACGCCCCTTCAAGGGGGAAGGAAGAAGCAGGTCACCCTCGCAACGATGAGACGACGCAACCGGCGGGAAGCTCAGTCCCAGAGGAGCAACCATCCCTGCTGCAGAGCGCCGGCGAGCAGGAGCTCCAGGACCAACTGGTCCGCGTCATGGCCGACTTCGACAACCTGCGCAAGAGGGTGGGACGCGAGACCGAGTCGGCACGGGCCAGGGAGCGTGACACCGTTGCCACCGACTTTCTCCCTGTGCTCGACAGCCTGGAACGAGCTCTGGACCATGCCGACGCCGATCCCTCCCTGATCCGAGAGGGCATCCAGGCGGTCCGCGACCAGGCGGTGCAAATCCTGGCCAAGCTTGGATTTGCGCGCTCTGACCCGCTAGGCGAGCAGTTCGACCCAGCCCGCCACGAGGCAGTCGCTAGCGTCAACGATCCGGACGCCGAGCCGGGGACCATCGTCCAGGTGGTCCATCCCGGTTATGGGGACGGTGAGCACCAGCTGCGGCCCGCTGCGGTGGTGGTGGCGACCAAGGGGCGCTAGGTGGCGGCGGACCAGGATTATTACTCGATCTTGGGCGTTTCGAGGTCCGCCAGTACGGAAGAGATTCAGCGGGCCTACCGCAAGCTGGCGCGCACCTATCACCCCGACGTGAACAAGGATCCGGCCGCCGAGGAGCGGTTCAAGGAGATCTCCGAGGCCTACGACGTGCTGTCCGACCCCGAGACGCGGGCCAAGTATGACCGATTCGGCGCGACATTCCGTCATGTGCCCGACGGGGTGGACGCGGACGCCTGGGCCCGGGCGCAACAGGGTCCTCGCAGGGGGTCGTCGGCGGACTACTCCTCGTGGTCGGTCTCGGGCGACTTCGACGAAATCGACCTGGGAGATCTCTTCGGCGGCATGTTCGGTCGCCGGCAGTCGACTCCGACCCGCGGCGCCGATCAGGAGGCCACGATCGAGATCTCCCTCGACGACGCGTTCAAGGGAGCAAGGAAGCGCATCACGTTGTCCGGCGACCGCACCTATGACGTCACGATCCCCGCTGGGGTCACCGACGGACAGCGCATCCGGTTGGCCGGACAGGGCGGTACCGGCCAGGCCGGGGATCTGTACCTCGCTGTTCGCATCGCTCCCCATGCGCGCTATCGGCTGGAAGGCCGCGACATCTACGTCGACCTCCTGGTGACGCCCTGGGAAGCGGCGCTCGGGGCCAAGGTCCCGGTCGAGGGTCCCGGAGGCGACGCCAAGCTCACCGTGCCCCCGGGGACGTCGTCGGGCCGCAAGTTGCGGCTCCGCGGCCGTGGCCTGCCGAACCCAAGGGGTACGGCGGGCAACCTCTATGCAGAGGTCAAGATCATGGTGCCGCGCCATCTGGAGGAGCGCGAAAGGGCGCTGTTCGAGGAGCTCGCCCGTGAGTCGCACTTCGACCCGCGGAGGCACCGGTGACCACCGTTCTCGCCCGCCCGCTCCGCCTCGACCTCGAGTCCTTCTCGCGGGCAGTCGGCCTGCACCCCGATCTCGTCGTGCGCCTCGTGCGGCTGGGGCTGCTCGATGCGGAGGTGCGTGTCGACCATCGACTGCAGTTCGCTCCGGCCCAGATGGCACGCGCCTTCCGCATCCAGAGGCTGCGCGCCGGCCTGCCCCTGAATTACGCCGCACTGGGCCTCGTGATGGATCTCCTTGACCGAATCGACCAATTGGAGGCGGCGCTCCGCCACCGACCTCCCGCACCGAGAGGGGACTGACTGTATGGACCCGAACCGCCTGACCCAGAAGTCACAGGAGGCCCTGACCGAGGCCCAGACGCTGGCCCAGCGGCTCGGCCACACCGAGGTGGACGGCGAGCACTTGCTGGTGGCGCTATTGAACCAGCAGAGCGGACTGGTGCCCCGGCTGATTGAGCGCGCCGGCGCGTCCCCCGACGACGTGCTGCGCGAGATCGAGGCCGAGTTGTCCCGGCGGCCGAAGTCCACCGGTCCCGGTACCGCACCGGGGCAGGTCTTCGTGACGCAACGACTCTCGCAACTGCTCGACGCCGCCGATTCAGAAGCGAGACGCCTGAAGGACGAGTACGTCTCCGTTGAGCACCTGGCGTTGGCGCTCATCGAAGAGGGCTCGAAGAGCGCGGCGGGTCGGGCGCTGCAGAAGGCCCGCGTGAGTCGTGACGCCTTTCTCAATGCGCTCACGACTGTCAGGGGCAACCAACGAGTCACCTCGGCCACCCCCGAGGGCTCCTACGAGGCGTTAGAGAAGTACGGACAGGACCTCGTTGCCGACGCCCGCACGGGGCGCCTCGACCCCGTCATCGGGCGGGACAGCGAGATCCGCCGCGTCATCCAGATCCTATCGAGGAAGACCAAGAACAACCCGGTCCTGATCGGCGATCCCGGGGTGGGCAAGACGGCCATCGTCGAGGGCTTGGCGCAACGCATCGTGCGCGGCGACGTCCCTGAGGGCCTTCAGGACAGGACGATCTTCGCTCTCGACATGGGCTCGCTCGTGGCCGGCGCAAAGTACCGCGGTGAGTTCGAGGAGCGTCTCCAGGCGGTTCTGAGCGAGATCAAGGGTGCCGAAGGGCGCATCATCCTCTTCATCGACGAGCTCCACACCGTGGTCGGCGCTGGTGCGGCCGAGGGCGCCATGGATGCCGGCAACATGCTGAAGCCGATGCTGGCCCGCGGAGAGCTCCACCTCATCGGAGCGACCACCCTCGACGAGTACCGCAAGCACATCGAGAAGGACGCCGCACTCGAACGGCGATTTCAAGTTGTCCTCGTGGACGAGCCCACCGTCGAGGACACCATCTCCATCCTGCGCGGCCTGAAGGAGCGTTTCGAGGTGTTCCACGGCGTAAACATCCAGGACAATGCACTGGTGGCTGCCGCCACCCTGAGCTACCGCTACATCACCGATCGATTCCTGCCCGACAAGGCCATCGACCTGGTCGACGAGGCCTGCGCGATGCTGCGGACCGAGATCGACTCGCTCCCGGCCGAGCTCGACGAGGCTAGCCGCAGGGCCATGCGGCTCGAGATCGAGGAGGCGGCGCTCTCCAAGGAAGAGGATCCCGTGAGCCGGCATCGCCTGGAGGAGCTCCGCCACGAGTTGGCCGACGTACGAGCAGAGGTGGACGCCATGCGTGCCCGCTGGGAGAGCGAGCGCCAGGCCATCCAACGGGTGCGGACCCTCCGCGAAGAGCTGGAACGGGTGCGTCTCGAGACCGAGGCGGCCGAGCGGGCGTACGACCTCAATCGGGCGGCGGAGTTGCGCCACGGTGCCCTCCCCGAGCTGGAGCGTCGTCTCCGCGCCGAGGAGGAGCAGCTGGCGGCGAAGCGTGGCGATCGCCCCTTGCTCCACGAAGTGCTGAGCGAGGAGCAGATTGCCGAGATCGTGGCACGGTGGACCGGCATCCCCGTCAACCGACTGCTAGAGGGCGAGCGGGAGAAGCTCCTCCACCTCGACGAGGAGCTGCACGAGCGGGTCGTCGGCCAGGACGAGGCGGTCCAGCTCGTCGCCGATGCGGTCATGCGCGCCCGCTCCGGCATCAAGGACCCTCGCCGTCCCATCGGTTCGTTCATCTTCCTGGGTCCCACCGGCGTCGGCAAGACGGAGCTCTCCCGGGCCCTGGCCAACGCGCTCTTCGATTCCGAGGAGAACATGGTTCGCCTTGACATGAGTGAATACCAGGAGCGGCATACGGTCAGCCGGCTCGTGGGAGCACCTCCCGGCTACGTCGGCTACGACGAGGGCGGACAGCTGACCGAAGCTGTCCGCCGCAAGCCGTACTCGGTAGTGCTCTTCGATGAGATCGAGAAGGCCCATCCCGACGTGTTCAACACGTTGCTGCAGATTCTCGACGACGGCCGCCTGACCGACGCGCAAGGTCGGACGGTGAACTTCCGCAACACCGTCGTCATCATGACCTCGAACATCGGCTCGCTGTACCTGCTCGACGGTGTCACCGACCATGGAGAGATCAAGCCCGACGCACGCGAACATGTCTTCGACGAGCTCTCACACCAGTTCCGCCCAGAGTTCTTGAACCGCGTCGACGACATCGTACTGTTCAAGCCCCTGACGCCATCCGAGATCGAACGTATTGTCGATCTCCTCCTCGAAGACGTCCGGTCCCGGTTGGCCGAACGTCGCGTATCGCTCGACATCGACGAAGAAGCGCGACGTCACGTCGCTCGGAAGGGCTTCGACCCTGTCTACGGCGCTCGCCCTCTGCGCCGCTTCATCGCCCACGACGTCGAAACCCGCATCGCTCGGGCCCTGCTGGCCGGCGAAGTGCGTGACGGGTCGAGGATCACCGTCAGGGTCGAGGATGGCGAGCTCGTGGTGTCGGCAAGGGGCCCGAGCGACCAGGAGGAAATCAACAACACACAATAGGAGGTTCCCAGTGATTGCCGAGACGTTCGGTGTGGGCCAGGCCGTCTACACCATTCTTTGGCTGTGTCTGTTCTTCATTGAGATCTGGCTCATGATCATGGTGTTCTTCGACATCTTCCGCAGCAACGACCTGAAGGGGTGGGCCAAGGCCCTCTGGGTGCTCTTCGTCCTCATCCTTCCCCTCATCGGGATCCTGGCCTACCTGATCGTGCGGGGCGACAAGATGCAGTCCCATGCCATCGAGGCGGCCCGCCAGCAGGAACAGGCCTTCCGTCGCTACATACAGTCCGTGGCTCGACGCCCCGCCGACGAGCTGGCCGAGCTCGCCGACCTCAAGGAGCGCGGGCTCCTCACCCAAGAGGAGTTCGAGCGGATGAAGCGAGTCATCGTCGACGGCGTCCCCATGGCGGCATGATGGCGGCCCGCTGGCGTAGGGGGTTGCGAGACAGGGGGGTCTGGACATGGACGTGATGGGCGTTGCCAAGTTCGAGCGGTTCTTCCGTAGCGCGGCCGGCGTCACCGTCGACAAGGACGACCTGAAGCGCTACAGCGACTTCGTCAACTCGAAGCTCCATGACCTTCTCCTGATCGGGGAGGCCACGGCCAAGGCCAACCTGCGCGACATCGTCGAGCCGTGGGACCTCCCGGTGACTAAGGGGTTGCAGGAGACGCTCCACGTGTTCAAGAAGATGGACGAGGAGATAGAGCTGGCACCGATTCTCGAGCATTTTGCCGCCCTGCCACCGCTCGACCTGGCAATCAGTGCAGAGACAGAGGCCAGGTTGCCGGTGGTAGCAGGCGGCCTCAGTGTGGCGTTGGCCCGGACGTTTAAGGTCATCGACCCTGCGCTTAGGACGCCCCACGCCCTCCACTGGGAGAGGACCTTCGAGATATTCAATCTGCTGCTGTAGGACTAACACGACGGCACCAAGGAGAAACGACATGGCAGTGAAGCTGAACAGCCGGGCCTTCGACCATGCCAAGACGTTGATCAAGGAGGGGAAGTTCGTCGCCGACCGCCGCGACGCATGGAGCGAGCACCAGCCCTCGAGCGAGGAGGAGAACCGTTACATCAAGGACCACGGCTTCGAGGAGTACGCCCGCTGGCACCTGGGGTTCGACGACGAAGCCACGGAGGGGACCAAGGGCCGATACAAGTTCCCCTACGGCGATTTCAAGAAGGTCCACCGTTGTGGCCTGTTGGCCGCAGAGTCCCGCGCCGGCCAGCGCAGCTACTACGACATCGAGCTCGCCATCGCCCACCTGCACGGGATGCTCGACGCCGTCGCCTGAGTGGTCGCACTGACGTGACACTCCCGCCGGAGCCATGACCCGACCGCCTCGAGGACTGCCAATGGCCGATCAGGCCAGCCCGGTCGAATGTGTGCATCTCTTCGTGGCTAAGGACGCGGAGGGTGTCGTGCTGTTCGCCCACGGATCGGGAAGGAGCCGGTTCAGTCCCCGCAATCGCTACGTCGCCGAGGAACTTCAGCGCGCTGGACTTGCGACTTTCCTCGTCGACCTTCTTACGTGGGACGAGGCGCATGTCGACGCCCGCGCCGGTCGATTCCGTTTCGATATCGGGCTCTTGGCCCACCGAGTCGTCGTTCTCACCCACGGGCTCGCTGGCTTCGAGCGGACGGTGGCCCTCGACATCGGGTTGCTCGGTGCCAGTACCGGCGCAGCGGCGGCCCTCGTCGCGGCCGCCGCACGGCCCGAGCAGATACGGGTCGTCGTGTCGCGTGGGGGCCGGCCGGACCTGGCCGGTGACGCCATACGTCGTGTGCACCAGCCGACACTCCTGATCGTCGGAGAACTCGACGAGGAGGTCCTGGCACTCAACCGTGAGGCCATGGCGCAGCTAGCTGGTGAAGCACGCCTCGAGATCGTTCCCGGCGCCTCCCGTCTCTACGAGGAGCCGGTGCGCTCGAGCGGGTCGCCGCCTTGGCACGGGAGTGGATTACGCCTCACCTGAGGAGGTCAGCCTCGTGAGCCGCGGAACGGTGTTGCTGCTAGCGCTGAACCAAGTCGAGACCGCCGCGCTGTGGATTGGCGTGATCACGGAGTCGCCAGCATCGTCCTGTCGACATCATCGCCATACTTTTCGCCCGCGACGTCGACCGCTGGTCGGGGGAGGTCAGCAACCAGACCATCCGGTCCCAGGAGAACATTCAAGCCACGGTCCAGCGACTGTCGGAGGACACCGGGAGTCTGATTAAGGTGGCCTGGGACCGCATGCTGGCGAGCATGGAGCGCGATGGAGGTCCGTCGCGCCAGCGGCTTCAGGCGGCGTCTCCGGGCTTCTGGCCGAGTTCGGCCAAGAGGCGGAGGAGCGGGCCCCAGGAACAGGGATGGAGGAGTTGGCTCGCAGTATCGGCAGGCGAGTTCAGAAGGCTGGCGACGATGCCACTCAGTTCCAGGGAGAAACACCCAGCAGCGGCGGCGCATTCGATGCCGCGGTGACAGCAATCAACTCCATGTCACCACTTGCGATTGAGCTCCTTCGTGCCCTCGTCAACAGTCGACACCTGACGCGAGCGCAGTACCGGCGGCTGAGCGAGAACCCGGAGATGGCTGAGGCTCTTGAGGAGCTGCGTGAACGCCAGATCCTCGTTCCTCTCGAGGGCCATGGCAAAGAGGGAAAGGGCGTGGTCTACTGGCTCTCCCCAGGGTTCGCCGACGTCGTCGGACCTGCGCTGGTGTTCACCGGCGACGAGACACCGTTGGCTGCAGAGGCCAACCGCATAGAGAAAGCTCTGACGGATAACAACGCCGCCACCCGTTGAGACAATGAACCTCCGACGAGGTGAGGGATCGTGAGGACCGAGTGCGCAGCACGCCGCGTGACGCGGACCGCGGAGGAGACCGTGTGAAGTCGGCGCCTACACGAGCCTCGGCGAGGCTCGGCTCGCACCTTTGGACAGACCTGGCACGGCGCTCGAAGAACGGGAGGCAAAGCTCGTCGCGCCCCTCGACCTGCAGCTGCCGATCTTCGAGGGCATAGTCAAGGGTGCCACAGCCGTGCAGCTGACGGTGGCGTGTCCGTCGCCGCGCTGCTGCGCCGCGCCATCGCCCGGTCCGTCCTCCAGTTGCTCCGCCACGACGCAGATGTGCGGCTGGGTGAGAACCCGGAGGACGTCCACCAGTTCCGGGTCGCAACGCGCCAGCTTCGCTCCGAGCTGCGTACATTCAGGCCGCTCCTCGAGGATGCATCAATGACGAAGCTTCGTAACGAGCTGCGATGGTTGGACGGCGAGGTCGGTGCGGTGCGAGACGCCGACGTCCTCGCCGCTCGCCTTCGCACCGACGCTCAGACTCTGCCCGTGGTGGACGCGGGAGCCGCCAGCGAACTTCTCGCCCTCCTTGTCGCTCAATCCCGCCAGGCCCGCGCCGACATGCTCGCTGCGCTTCGTAGCGCACGCTACAGCGCGCTCCTCGACTCACTGGTCGCGTCGGCCAATCAACCCCCGGTCGTTGCCGAGCCCGCGGGGTTAACCGCGAAGCGCGCCTCCAAGATCGTCATTCGGTTGGCTCGACGCGCCTGGCGGCGCCTGGACCATGCCGTCGAAACCCTCGATGATGATGCGCCGGATGCCCAGTTGCACCGCATCCGGATCCTCGCCAAACGCTGTCGGTACTCGGCCGAGGCGACCGCTCCGCTCGTGGGTCGGCCTGCTATCCGATTCGCCGACGCCATCGCCGAGGTTCAGGCGGTTCTGGGTGATCACCACGACACCGTTATCGCCGAGGCGTGGTTGCGTCAAAGCGCCGGGGCATCACCCCCTAGCGGGATCGCCGCCGGCGAGCTCATCGCCCAGACGCTGGGTCGGCGGACCCGACTTCGAGCGGAATGGCCGAAGACATGGAAGCGAGCCGCCGCCCCCGCCCTGCGATCGTGGCTCTGACCGCGACGGCTGGATCGGAAGTCCCACCCATGATGACAGGCCCGGGGCCGAGCGAGCTCAGATAGAGATGGCGGCGCGGTAGTCGGTGCCGCGTGGTGGTGGCGAACGCAACACCCGGCCCGGCGGGAGCCTCCTCAGGTCGTGCAACGCCAGTGGGCGGGTGACGCACCCACGTCGTCGAGGTATTCGTGGACGAGGCGGACCGCCATGGATCCTTCACCTACGGCCGCAGCCACCCGTTTGATCGAACCGCTCCGCACGTCCCCAGCGGCGAAAATGCCGGGTCGGTTGGTCTCGAGCAGGAGAGGAGGCCGGTTAAGAGCCCAAATGTGGTCCTCCGAGGCGGCGGAAGCGACAGCGCCGGTGAGGATGAATCCGTGCTCGTCCAGCGCGAGTCGATCACCAAGCCAGCCCACGTTGGGCTTGGCGCCGATGAAGACAAATAGGGCGCGCGCGTCCAGGGTCCGGCGCTCGCCTGTTTGATTGTCCTCGACAAGGATCGCCTCCAGCCTCTCGTTTCCTATGAGCTCGCGCACCTCAGTGTGAGGGTGAATCTCCACGCGGGGATGTTGCTCAAGTTGCTCGACCAGATAGCGCGACATTGTCTTCCCGAGATCGCCGCCGCGGATGAGAAGGACGACGCTCTGCGCGTGGTCGGCCAGGAATAGCGCTGCCTGGCCCGCGGCGTTGCCGCCACCCACGACTATCGCTGGGCCTCCGCTGCAGGCGCTGGCCTCCATCGGGGTTGCGGCGTAGTAGACGCCCACCCCCTCGAATTCCTCGAGGCGGCCCACCGTCAGCTTGCGATAGCGGGCGCCCGTCCCGATGAGGATCGACCGACCAGTAATAGACACACCGTCATCTAGGTGTACCGCGTAGCCGTCCGCCACTTCGTCTAGTCCCATGGCTTGTGCAGGAACGGTGATGTGGGCGCCGAACCTTTCCGCCTGGATGACCGCTCGTTCTGCGAGCTCTCCTCCCGAGATCCCAGTCGGGAAGCCGAGGTAGTTCTCGATCCGGGGCGATGTTCCCGCCTGGCCGCCTGTTGCGACTGCCTCAAGGACGACCGTGGCCAGTCCTTCGGAGGAGCCGTACACGGCTGCGGCCAGTCCGGCCGGGCCTGCACCGACGACGACGAAATCGGCAACGTCCGCGGGCAACGTCGGCTGGCGGAGGCCGAGCAGCCGTGCCAGCTCGGCGTTGCTCGGATTGCGCAGGACGTGGTCTCCCCGCCACAAAACCACCGGCGTCTCCTCCGACCTGATGCTGAGTTGACAAAGAAGGGCTTCGGCCGCGGTGTCCTCCTCCAGGTCGATGAACCGGTGCGGCAAACGATTGCGGGCGGCGAACTCGCGCAGCCGCCGGGTGTCGGGCGAGAAGCGGGAGCCGATAATCCTGAATCCTGTGCCCAGCTCGACCAGGAGCGAACGGCGTAGCAGGTAGGCCCGGAGGATCATGTCCCCGAGGCCGACATCACGTGCAAGCAAAGCCCGGAGCCGTTCCACCGGGACGACGAGCACCTCCCCTGCCTCCCGCACGACCGCGGTGACGAACACCGCCTGCCCGGTCAGCAGGTTGAGCTCACCCAAGAACCGCCGCGAGCCGTGCACGCTGATGACTCGCTCATCACCACCGAAGCCCTCGACGATCGCCACCTTCCCCGAGAGGATGACGAAGAAGTCGCACTCCCGATCACCCTCACGAAAGAGCACGTCGCCTCTTTGGGTCCGCTGTCGACGGCCGTATGCCTCAAGGGCCTTGATGTGCTCCGAACTAAGTCGGGGGAATGCCCCGTGCAAGTCGGGTGTCTCAGCGAGAGACTCGGACTCGGGCTGCGGCACAGTCATAATTGGAGGACGCCTGGCGCACCAGAGAGAAAGAGACTCACCGCGGTTCTCGCCGAGCGACTTGCAACCAATTACATGGTGCCCGCGTGAGGGCCGTCATCGGAACCCATTGTGGGACTTTCCCGTATCCGCCAAACCACGCGAACACGTATTTCGCCGCCCGCAGCGGCGCTTGAGTCGGTGCCCGGATTACGCCTCGGTCAAAATGTGGATAGCTCCGCCGGAGAGTGTCACGGCCAAGTACCAAATTGTGCCAAGGAATCCGGCTATCAGAAAGCCAAGAAAGAAGGCCATCAGCTCACCGTTGGTGTGCAGACCGCCGCGTGCGACCCTGCAGACACTGCCGCGAAGACGCCGATCACAAAGACCAGCGTGAGACCGATGATCAGGACGACTGGGGGAGCAGGAAGGATCGTGCGGACCCTGCGCCAAGCTTCCTGTCGAGGTCCAGAACCAGCCTTATCTATGGGTCGCCATAATGGTCTCCGCGGTTCGCTCTGGCTGAGATCTTGGGGTCGATCCCGCATCGTTCCCCGGCCTAGACGACCCGGAGATTGCTACTACGTTGCTACTCAAATCAGCGGACGCAACGATCCTGGGCTGTATGTGCTGGATACCGGACCCAATCTGAGCTGGCCAAATGGACTCAGTTGGATGGGGTGGATGATCGGAATCGCTCTATGGATCAGAAGGTTGGGAGTTCGAATCCCTCCGAGCGCGCGCAGTTTTAGACCTCCGAGCGCGCGCATTGGCCTATGAGCGTGCGCCTCCCATCACGCTCGAATGGCGAAATGGCATGTCCACCTCCCGGTGGCGCACGGCCAAATCCCACAAGAGTGGTTCACTTCACGGGTCAAGATCAAAGAATTCCTAGTTCACATTGTCGATGACGACAAGGTGCACCGGTATGGAGCAGAACGCAGCGGCTGAGCGGGCGATGTTGTAGGGCTCTATCGGCGCTTCAGCCAGCGAGCCCGTGCGCCTGCAGGAACGCTCGCTGTTCGTCGTGCATCTCGTCGGGGAGCCGCCAAAACCAGTCGAGGCGACCCGGCACAGTTGCCAGCGTCTCGCCTGGAGGCAGGTGGGTGCGGAACGCCAGGCCCACCGGCGAGTCGATGCCGTGTCGGGTGTGGCTCGGGTACTCGATGTAGCCCAGGAGTTCGTCGATGACAACATCGGCGTTGATCTCGTCGAGCGCGACCCGGTGGACAGCAGCGACCAATGGCTCCGCGAACCGGACCGTTCCTCCGGGGAGGCCCCATAAGCCGTTGCACGGGCCACCGATCCGACGGGCCAAGAGCACGCCGAGATCCGAGCAGATGATGACCTCCACGGTGAGGCGGGGAACCTTCTGGAAGATCGCCTGATACTCGGCCTCTGGGAGTGGCCCCGTCACGTCGCCCGCACTCACCGGGCCTACTTCCATCGCATCACCACGGGGGCGACTGGGGGTATTGCAGGCCCAAGAGGTTCATCAGCTCGCGCAACGACTCGCCGTGCGCCTCCTTGGCGACGGCCAAGGCCCGTGGGAGGTCCAGATTGTCGAACAAAGCCCGTTGCACCTCCTCGGCCGCCGCTGAAGATCTCCCCGGCTTCGTCTCGAGGACCCGAAGTTCCTCGATCTCCTGCTCGGCGTGATCGAGTTCGGACTCATCAAACTCCCAGGATTCGTGCCACGCCCGCGACAGGATGATGAATCGGATGGCGGCCGCAGACCAGCGTTCGAGAAGGTCATGGACGAACACCAGGTTGCCGGTGGACTTTGCCATCTTCTGGCCGGCCGCCATCACGGACCCGACATGCATCCAGGATCGGGCGAAGGGCCGAACACCCGTGAACGCCTCTGCCTGAGCGGCTTCATAGGCATGGTGCGGGAAGACCAGATCGGCGCCCCCGGCGTGCAGGTCCACCGTGGCGCCGAATGTCGTGAGCGCCATGGCCGTGCACTCCGCGTGCCAGCCAGGTCGCCCCGGGGCCCACGGGCTCGGCCATGCCGGCTCGTCCCCGATCGAGCGGACCCACAGAGCTGCATCGAGCGGATCGTCCTTGTTCGGGTCGTCAAGGTGACCCCCGCGTTCGGCCGCCAGCGAGACCGCCTCTTCGCGGCCGAGTCCGGCGACCTCGTAGACCGCCCCACTGCGGAAATAGACGGATCCGTTGCGCTCATAGGCAACGTTCCTCGCCAGAAGTTCGGCGGCCAGGGCGATGACGCCGTCGACGTGGTCATGGCTACGGGGCTCGAACGCCGGACGGGCTATGCCCAGCAACTCCATGTCGCGCTCGAAACGGTAGGACTGCTGGGTGGCCAACGACTTCCACGGCACGCCCTGCTCCTCGGCCTGGACGAGCAGGTGATCGTCGACGTCGGTGATGTTGCGGCACACCTCGACGGGGTTCCCGGTCAGATGCAGGACTCGAGCCGCCATGTCGGCCCAGATGAATGTGGCGGCGTGACCCAGGTGCGTGGTGTCATACGGGGTAATGCCGCAGACGTAGATGCGCGCGGTACCCAAGATGGGCAACCGGACGCCGCTGATCTGGACGACGTCGTGATCGGTCTCGTCAGTCAAAGCCATAGCGCCCTTTCTCCACAACGCGGAGCCTTGGAATTTTCTCTCGTTGACCCACGGCTCGGTGACAACCGGAGGATCGTGACACCAACCCGATACGGCCGGACACCTTCATCAGCTTCTGACGGCCTGACGTCCGTCTGCCGCGAAGCGAAAGCCGTCGGGGAGGGAGAACTCGGTCACCATGCTGAATCGGTCCGCCCGGAGCAAAGTGTGGCGCCACTCGACAGGTTGATCGTTGTAGCACCCGAGCCGTTCGATCGAGAATGCGGCGTGGCGCGAGGTCATCGCGAGCGCCTCTCGGTCCGCTCGGTCGGGCACTATGGCACGGATCGTCTCCCTGCCACCGGTCAACGAGACATGGACGTGTTTGGCCAGCTCGTCGTACAAGGCGGTGTGCGAGAAGTCCACCTTGAGCAACGGTGCCCCGATGGTCGCCGGCATCCAGACACGATCGAGAGCCAGCGGGGTCCCATCGGCCAGCCGGAGCCGCTCAAGATAGAAGAGCGGCTCATTCGTTGCCTTGGCGAGATGAGCGGCGGCCTCTGCATCCGTACGGATCTCGAGAGCCCTGATCACGCTTCGTTGTTCGAGCCCCGAATCCTCCACCGAGGCAAAGAGGCTGTAGAGGGCGCCCACTGGTTGTTGGATCTCGGGCGGGGTCGCCAGCCGGGGCCTCCGCCCGCGCTCGGCCACCACCACCCCGTCGGCGCGTAGCCGGCGCAGAGCCTCGCGCACGGTATTGCGGCTTACCTTGTACTCGCCCACGAGAAACATCTCACCGGGAAACCAGCCCTCGAATTCGCCCGCCTCCAGGCGACGAAGGAGATCCCGTTGGAGCTGGGACCAGAGCGGCTCGGGACTCTTGCGGTCCATCGTCTCGCTCGGGGCACCGGTCATGGCTCTACCGCCTCCAGCCTACAGCTTTTGAGGGTAAAGTACCAACATTCCAACATTTAAGACCCCGTCCTGGAGGTCCCCGTGGTCAACGTAGAGGTCCTCGCGACCGACGAGCTTGGCGACCGGAGCTACGTGGCCCACGACGGGCAGGCCGCAGTGGTCATCGACCCCCAGCGTGACATCGACCGGGTCCAATCGGTCCTCACTGAGTTGGGGCTCCGCTGCACCCTCGTCGTAGAGACCCATATCCACAATGATTACGTCAGCGGTGGCCTCGAGTTGGCCGCCCGGACCGGCGCTACCTACGTGGTGGCCGGCACCGAGGAAGTGGCGTTTGACCGCCGGGCGGTCTCTGACGGGGACCAGCTCGCTGCGGGCCGCATGACCGTGCATGTCGTCGCCACCCCGGGCCACACCGACGGCCATCTCTCCTACATCGTCAGTGATCAGGAGGGCTCTCCGGTCGTCTTCAGTGGCGGATCGCTGCTCTTTGGGAGCGTGGGGCGCACCGACCTTGTCGATCCGGACCGGGTCCACGAGCTCACCCGGGCCCAGTACCGCTCGGCCCGACGCCTGGTCGCCCTCGTCCCCGACGACGCGGCGCTGTACCCCACCCACGGATTCGGCAGCTTTTGCTCCACCGGAGCGGCCGTCGGTGACTCGTCGAGCACGATCGGCCTGGAGCGCCAGCGCAACGACGCGCTCGTAACCGACGACGAGGACGATTTCGTCGGCAGACTTGTCGCCGGCCTTACGGCCTATCCGAGCTACTACGCCCACATGGCTCCCCTGAACCGGGCTGGCCCGGCGCGGGTCGATCTGTCCCTGCCGCGCGCCACAGATCCGGAGGAGCTCGCACGACGGATCAGCGCCGGTGAGTGGGTGGTGGACCTTCGTTCCCAGACTGCATATGCCGCCGAACACTTGGCGGGCACCATCGGAATCAGCCTCGCCCAGCACTTCTCGCTCTATCTCGGGTGGTTGTTGCCCTGGGGCTCGCCGCTGACCCTGCTCGGCGAGGATCCCAAGCAGATCTCGGCTGCCCGGCGCCAACTGGTCCGCCTCGGCATCGACGACCTGGCCGGAGCGGCGGTCGGGACGCCGAGTGTCGTCGCGCCGAACATCGAGCGGCGAACGTATCGGGTTACCGACTTTGCAGACCTCGGTCGCCATCCCGAGGCGGTGGTGCTCGACGTGCGCCGGGACGACGAACGAGGCGAGTCTCACATTGCGGGTTCGGTCCACGTGCCGCTGCATCTCTTACTCGAGCGCATCGACACCTTGCCCTGCGACACGTTATGGGTGCATTGCGTCAGCGGTTATCGGGCCAGCATCGCGGCCAGCCTCCTGGATCGCGCCGGACGAGATGTTGTGCTCATCGATGACGACTTCGCCAACGCGGGGCGACTGGCCGACCATGACACCGGCGGGTGACCCGCGCGCCCCGGTCGGCGAGATCCGGCAGCGACGCCAACGTCCTCCGATGTGCCCGGCATCGAGGCGCATACCAGCCTTACGTCGGGCGCACGCGCCCTCATCCCCGGCCTCACTCTGGCCGCCGTTCTGGCTGCTGTGGCCATGGTCATCGGTCATCTTGTGCCTGTGGTCGGTGCCCCCGTGGTGGCCGTGCTCGGGGGGATCGGCATCTCGTTCCTGCGGGTTCCTTCGCCGGCGGTCCGACCTGGGCTGCGTTTCTCCTCCAAATTCGTCCTGCAGGGCTCGATCGTGGTCCTCGGGACGGGGCTTTCACTGCACCAGGTGTTCAGAACCGGTGTGTCCTCGTTGCCCGTCCTGCTCGGCTCCCTCGCGGTCGCTCTTGTCGGAGCGGCCCTTCTTGGCAAGGCGCTGTCGATCGATCGGGATCTCCGCACCCTGATCGGGGTCGGGACCGGTATCTGCGGTGCGTCTGCCATCGCGGCGACCGATGCCGTGATCGCAGCCTCGGAGGCCGACGTCTCGTACGCCATCTCCACCATCTTCACCTTCAACGTCATCGCCGTCGTCACGTTCCCCACGCTTGGCCACCTGATCGGGCTCTCCCCACACTCGTTCGGCCTGTGGGCAGGCACCGCCATCAACGACATGTCCTCAGTGGTGGCGGCATCCTCCATCTTCGGGCACGGCGCCACGTCCTATGCGGTGGTCGTCAAACTCACCCGTACGCTCATGATCATTCCGATCTGCCTGGGGCTCGGGGTGTGGCGCACTCGGCATTTCAGGTCGCGAGATGCAGGCATGGGTGACTCCCCCAAGCACATCGTTCGACGCGTCGTCCCCATGTTCATCGCCTGGTTCCTCCTTGCCGTGGTGCTCAACAGCGCCGGGCTCGTCCCAGGCTCGTGGCACGGCTTCCTGAGCGGGCTCGCGGAAGTGATGATCACCCTGGCCCTTGGAGCGATCGGGCTCTCCACAAACGTCAAGGACATCAAGCAGACCGGATTCAAGCCGTTGGCCCTGGGGGCGATGCTCTGGATCCTGGTAGCAGGGACAAGCCTGGGGCTTCAAGCGGCGACGGGCAGTCTCTGATGGCTTCACGAGCTCGGGGGCACCCCGATGGATGATCGTTACCCGGCTTGCGGGAGGGTTCCAACCTTTCAGAAGTCAGAGGGCGCTACAGGGGTCGCGTAGCGCGGACGACGGCGTCGATCGCCTCTCTCGGGCCGTTGTCGGTGTCGACCACTCGGACGGCCTGTTCCGCCTGCTCCACGACGAGGCCGGCGTCAACTGCCGCCTGGGTCACGTCACTGACCTGGTAGAGCACGTCGGGGACCGGGGGACCTCCGTACCCCCGGGTCAGGTTGTCCAGATCGTGAGCGATGACGAGCAGGGTGCCGCCAGGGGCCACCGCGGACACGGCCACCGCGAGGGCCGATGAGCGAGCGGGCTGAGGAAGCTGGAGATAGAGCACGGCGACGAGGTCGAATCCGTCAGGGGGTGGGATCCAGTTCTCCACGGCGGACTCCACCCAGGTGACCTCGGTGCCCCGCAGGTCAGCGAACCGCCTGGCCTTCGCCAACCCGACCGGCGAGAAGTCCACGCCGGTCACCTGCCAACCGCATTCTGCGAGCCAGATCGAGTTGCGACCCTCGCCACAGGCGAGGTCCACCGCCCGCCCGGCGGAAAGGCCGGCGACCCCAGCGACGAGGAACTGGTTGGGCGTGCTCGTCCACACCAATTCGTCCCGGTCGTAGCGCTCGTCCCACTGCTGGCTGCTCACGGATACGCCCTCCCTTCGACGGAGACCGCCGAAGGGAACAGCGGTGTGCAAGGTGGGGTGGCCGAGGCCCCATCCGCACGAGCGGTCAGCGTTGACTCCGACCGCTCCTTCACGCGGGCAGTGGTCGTCCGAACCAACGTCGGCGCTTCGTCGGCGTGCGAGCAGGGCACTGACACCGGTCTTCTCGAGCAACGTGGCGCAGGACCTGGGCCACGTGCTTGCCGCACCCCTTCCAAGACGGGCGGCCACACTTCTTGCATGTCACTTCAACGCACATACGTCGTTCCTCGTTCAGGCTGAGCGACGAGCCGCTCAGCGATGTTCTCTGCGGATGATCTTGAACATCTTCGCGTTGATGGCCAGGAACCGCCCCACCTGGATGAACAGGTTCTTGCGTGCCCGTAACGTCTTGTCCGTCGGAAGCGGGGCGCTGGCGATGTCGCTGTCAGTGTCGTCCATCGAACTCTCCTCTCCTACTCGGGGATCAGGTACCAGCCCGGACGAGCCTTGGCCTTGTAGATGAACATGTAGTGGAGGAGCAGCTTGATCCAGTGACCGCTCAGGCCGATTTCGCCGAAGGTGTCCTTCAGGCTCCGCCCCGTACCGGGGTACTTCACCAGGTCCGGCACGACCGGGTACATCGTCATGGACGCCGCGCTTCCCTGGCGCAGCCCGGACCCGGCCGAGGCGACACACGCCGCCCCCATGTCCGCCATCGAGGCCGTGCGGACCCGCGCCAAGTCGCCGTGCTCGATCAGCTCGGCGATGTTCGTGGCGGCCAGCTTGCCCATGATCCCTGACGGCATCCCGGTCCGAGGGGGTGACGGGGCGATGACGGTGCCGCCGGGTGACTTCCTCGGTCGTGAGATCTGGTGGGGCGGGGCGAAGGCGATGCCGACGGCGAAGATGTTCGGGTAGAGGGGCACCTGGTAGGTACTCGGCCAGTCCTCGGCCCGCCATTCCTCAAACGGTTTGCCCGAGTAGTCCGCGTCGACCTTCATGAACCCATTAGGGGCGAACAGCTCGTCGGTAATGTCCGCCCCGTCGGCGTCGTAGGCGTGGAGATCCACGCCGCGGAACGGCGGGAGCAGCATGGCGAAGTCGAAGAACAGCGAGTTCGCCGAACCATCCAGCTGCTCGTAGTGGACGACGCCCTCCTCGACGCCCGTGACGTGGGCCCCGGTGATCGCCCGGATCCCACGCTCCCGGAAGAGCGATTCGGTCCACAGCTTGGACGTCGTCTGGAACCCCTGTTGGGTGAAGGTCAGCCCCCCGACGCCGAAGTCCCCGAGCTCGTACTCGTTGGTCAGGTAGACGATGTCGGCCAGGTCACGGACACCGGCCCGGCGCACCTCGTGCTCCACGTTGAATGCGTACTCGAAGGCCGCTCCCTCGCAAGTGCAGGTCCCATGTCCCATCCCGACGACGAGGACCTGACGTTCACCGTTCTTCATCCTTTGGATCGATGCCTGGAGGGCCGCCGACGCGTCGACCGCATGGCCCCCGGTGCACACCGAGTAGGAGTGGCCGTCGGGTCCGAGTCCGGGAGTGGCACCGAAATTGAGCTTCGGGCCGGTGGCGTTGACCAGGAAGTCGTAGTCCAATTCGCCATGCTCGCCGGCACGGGCTGGGTCGGTATAAGTGACCTCGACGTACGGCCTTGGCCGTCCCGACCCGCCGTCCGGGTGGATCGCCGTAGCCAGAGCCTGATAGAACTCGATCCCCTTGCGCTTGTAGATCGGTCCGAGCTTGAAGGTCACCTGGTCGGTCTTCATCTTGCCCACCCCGACCCAGATGTTCGACGGGATCCAATTCCAGTTGGAGTTCGGGGTCACCACAACGACCTCGTCGGGGCGCTTGAGCATCCGGGTGAGATGGAGCGCCGCCGTATGACCGGCGATGCCTCCGCCCAAGACGACGACTCGTGCCATGTCAGACCTCCATCTGTCTCTCTGACCCCAGATTACCAGATACCCCCGGGGGTATCAAGTGCGCCGACGATCCGCAGCGTCGGACACGTCTCATGCGGGTCCGGGCTGGGCCAAGCAGCGCGCCAGGAACTCGGTCAGACGCGACGCGTCCCTGACGATCGACACGCCCTCGGTGGGGTCCTTCGTGATGTCGAGTGATGGGCAGAACACGTCGGTGTCACCGCAGAAGAAGTGTGGCGAGCCGAGGACGCCACGCCGCGCTCCCTCGTGCCAGTCCGCCAGCACGCCGGTGCGATCGGACTCGTCAGGCATGACGACTCCCAGATCGCGCGCCAGGGATTCGAGCGTGACACGGTCCGAGATGTCCCGGCCCTCCTCGAAGAGGGCGTCTCTGAGCGCGAAGCTGACCCGCTCGCCAACATGGAGGTCGGTCCGATAGGCCCGATTCGCCAGTGCGAGGGCTTCGAGGGTGGAACTCGGGAACCGGTCGATGTCGAGGCGCCGGAACAGCTTCGGGGCGACCTGCTCTCGCAGGTTCTCGGCGTGTTCCGAGGTGGCCAAGGGGTCGAGCGGAGCGCCGTTCACCAATTCGAGCGGCCATGCTCGGACCCAGATCGCGACGTCGGTGCGACCGCTCCTGGCCCGCTGCTCTTCGATTGTCCGCAGTCCGACGTGGGTGAAGGGACACCAGATGTCGGCGAAGACCTCGATGGTCGGACCCGGCGTTGTGTTCATGCTGCTTCCACCTCTCGAATCAGTGAGCGACAACGGGTCTATGGATCCGCCCCGCCGCCCTTTGGTGGTCAGGTCGGGCCGCCCGGAAGGCCTTGCCGCTTTGTAGCTGCCTGAAGAGGACGTCGAACAGGCATGTGTCAACTGAGTCGCCTGCGAGTTGGACCAGGCCGATCACGGCGAGGGCCCACCAACCTCGACCGAGGTTCCCACCGGCCACGACCAGCGCCAGACCGGCGATGACTGACGCCCCGGCCTGCCGTTGAAGCCATGAATTTGGAGAATCCCATGATTCCCGCTCCTTCTCTCTCGATCACTCGTTGCGGTTGGCGCTTCGCTGCTCACGCCAACTTCGTGAACATCCGTTGGACCTCGTCGAGGGGATAGCCGGCCTCCGCTGCTTCCTCGGGATGCTGGAGGCAGTAGGTCAGTCCGCTGGCGATCAGTCGAAAGCCCACCTGCTCGAGGGCCTTGGTTGCAGCGCTGAGCTGGGTCACGATGTCGCGACACTCACGGCCTTCGGCCAACATCGCCTCCACGGCTTGCACCTGCCCCCCCGCACGCTTGAGTCGCACGCGAAGATCATCGACCACCTCGTCGGGTAGTTGGATGGTCACTGCTCCTCCTTCGTCGTAGGTGACCTCTTCAACTCGCAGGACCCCGCGTCAGTGCGAGAACTTCACCTTGGGCAGGATCCGTCCGAGCCACTTCGGCTGGCGCCAGGCCCCGTGGCCGCCCAACCGCAGCACGACCGGCAGCACCACCAGGCGCACCACCAGAGCGTCGAGCGCCACGGCGATGGCCAGGATGACTCCCATCTCCTTGGGGGCCAGGGGTCCTGAGAGGGCGAAGGTCAGGAACACGGCGATCATGACCGCGGCCGCCGACAATACGACCCGCCCCGACGTGCGCATCGACCCGACCATCGCGTGCTCGGGATCGGGGTGGGTCTCGTAGCGCTCCTTGGCCGCCGACAGCATGAACAGCGTGTAGTCCATGGCGACCCCGAAGACCATGGCTCCGAAGAACAGCGGGGCCCAGGCGTCGATGAAGCCCTGGGGCTGGAAGCCGAGCAGGCCGGACAGGAAGCCGTTCTGGAAGACGAGCCGGCCGATGCCGAAGGCGCCGGCCACGGACAGGGCCGTGATGAGCACACCGAGCGCGGCGATCAGCGGGGCACCGAGCGCGATCAACAGCAACAGGAACCCGAGGATGCCCAGGATGGCGAGGACGAGCGGCGTGTACGACGCCAGCGACTGCTGGAGGTCGTGGTTCTCGGCCGCCGCCCCGCCGATCAGCGTCCCCGCCGGCAGCACGTGGCGGAGGTGGTCGATGGTCACACCGGTCGTGGTCGTCGATGGCCCGGTGGTCGGGACCACCTGGTCGAGGGTCCACCCGGCGTTGGTCGGCCCCGGGTCGACGCCGGCCACTCCCGATGCGTGCGCGAGGGTGAAAAGGGCGCGGGCCTGGTCGCCCTGGGGGACGACCACCTGAAGGGTGCCCGGAGCACCCGGGCCGAAGGCACTTGTCACCTGGTAATAGCCGACGCGTGCGTTCGCGCTGGCCGGCACGATGGTGATCGAGGGCATGTTCGTCCGCATCCCGATGATCGGAGCGGCGGCCAGGAGCAGCAGGACCAAAGCTGCCGCACCCGCCGGGAATGGATGACGCCACAGGAACCTGCCCCACGCGTGCAGCATCCGGTCGAGCGAGCCCTCACCCTCGGGCCGAGGGCCTCGACGCAACCGGATCTTGCCCTTGTTGATGGTGGTCCCGAGCTTGCCGAGCACGGCGGGCAGCAGAGTCAGTGTCGCAGCCAGCACGGCGACCACGGACAGCATGATTCCGAAGGCCATCGACCGGAAGGCCGGGCTTGGTACGATCATGATGGCAGCAAGCGATGCGAGCACCGTCAGGGCGCTGAATGCCACGGCCTTGCCGGCGGTGTCGACCGTCTCGGCAACGGCCGCAACGATCGCCTCCCGCTCGCCCGGTTTCGCTTCTCGGCGTTTGAGCGCGGCGCGGAAGCGCATGACCAAGAAGAGGGCGTAGTCGATGCCCAGGGCGAGGGCGAACATCAGCGCGAAGTTGAGCGCCCAGATGGAGACGGGCATGAACTTGGTGGTGATGACCAGGGCGCCGGCAGCCACCAGCAGACCGGCCATGGTCAAGAGCAGCGGCAGACCGGCTGCCACCAGGCTTCCGAAGGCGATGACCAAGATGATGATCGCCCCCGGCCACGACAGCATCTCGGAGCGCAGCATGGCCGAGCGGTTGGCGGTGTTGAAGTCGGCCCACAGGGCGCTGTCCCCCGTCAGGGTCACGGTGACACCGGACGAGGACAGAGCGGCCAGCTTCGGCTCCACCGAGTCGGCCGCCTGCACCATCTTGTTGGAGTTGGCAGCCGAGCCGGCGGTGATGATGGCGGTCTGGCCGTCCCGCGATACCGAGACCCCGGCTTGAGGCGGGACGACAGTGGATACACGCGGGTCTCTGCGGAGCATGTTGGTCGCCTTCACCACGACGGCGCGCGCCTGCGGGTCCGATGCGATCGGACCGTGATGGTCGACGATGACGACCTGCAGCGCGGTGGCCCCGAGCCCGGAGAAGTCCTTCTCGATGATGGCCCGGGCTGCGACGGACTGGCTGTTCGAGGCCTGCCAGCCGGCGCCGGCCAGCGCGTTCTCGACATGGATGGCGAAGATCCCGAAGACGAGGAGCACGAGAAGCCATGCGAGGAGCACCCTTCGGAAGTGGGTGGCGGCCCATCTGCCGAGTCGGGCGAACGGGCCCGAACGGCTCCTGGGGCTCGCGTCGTCGCCTCGAAAGCTGTCCCGGATTCCGGCTGGCGGGTCCGCCACCTCGGTTCCCGCCGACACATGCCGTGAGTCGAGACCGGCTCCTCGGGTTGTTGTCATGAGAAACGTCCTTTGTTCAGATCGGCACCCGATCACGGAGGGAGGTCGGTCACATATACCTAGGGGGGTATTGAGAAGAAGATATCATGATACCCCCATGGGTATCAAGGTGCAACCGCTGTGGAACGATGGGCCGTGTTCTGCGCCAGTGCATGCCCCCGCGACGTAGGACAAGCACCAGGCACACGGCCTGCGCCCCAAGAAGATCAGCTGTCCGCGCTGCAGCCGTTGACGTCGCCGCTGAAGGTCCGCACGACCTCTGTGTTGGTAACGCTCGATGAGCAAGCAGAACACAGCGGTGATGTGGCGAAGTTCCCGGCTGAATTCGATACTCGATCGTGTCGTCCAGACCTGTCAGCCATGCCCGCCGACGACCGGATCAGCGCAAGCTGGACAGAACCTGGCGTGTTCCGGGCGCGGCCCGGATCAGTTGGTGCACCAACGGGTGACCGCCGAACCGGACCTACACAAGCAGTGGACCGCCGCGCACCGCTGAGTCGAGACGGACGAGGGATGAGCGGGTCGAGGGAGCTCTCGCCGGCATTGACCGCCCCCAGGTAGCCAGGGCCATCATGGTTTCGTTCACATGGTGCAGGTGGACGTGGGACGGATTGCCGGGGACATGACCCTTCTCGGATTCGGTGCGTGGCGCGTAGGCCTACAATCCACAATTCTGATGAATCAGAGCGCCGCGCAGCAGTACCTTTGGCTCAACGACGGGAGCCAATCGGACTGTTTCTCCGGGCGTTGAGGGCGGCCGCCATTACAGTCCGCACCCACGTTTCGTCTGGGGCTGCGTACGTGCGCCGCGATGGGAACAACCATCAGCCTGATCGCCGTGACGGCGTTCGCGCTGGTGCTGGGTTCCGCCGTGACACCTTGGGGACACCCCGCGGCATCAAGCGCGGTCATTGGGAACGACTACCCGTCGAACCTGGCGAGTGCCTCGAAGGACTCACTCGTCGATCCGTGGAGCTTCTACAACCGCGAGTGCACCTCTTTCGTCGCGTGGAGGCTGAACCACGCCAACGGTGTCGCCTTCAACGACTTCTACGGCGGGATGCAGTGGGGCAACGCCGAGAACTGGGGCCCGACCGCGCGCTCGCTCGGGATCGTCGTGAACAACACGCCGACCGTCGGCTCGGTGGCGTGGGACGCAGGCGGGGTCGGAGGGACGCCCGCCGAAGGCCACGTGTCGTGGGTGGTGAACGTCGAGCGGAACGGCACGGTGGACGTGGAGGAGTACAACTACACCTATGCGGGGGGGTTACGACGTACGCATGGGTCTGAACCCCTCGACCTTCAGCGGGTTCATCCACATCCACGACATCCCCCCGCCGTCGCCGCCGTTTCCGGCGTCGTCGCCCAACGGCTTCTGGCTCGTCGGGTCGGACGGGGGCATCTTCAACTTCGGCCGGGCTCCTTTCTACGGCTCGACCGGCTCGCTCAGTCTGCAGCGGCCGGTGGTCGGCGTCACGCCCACTGCCACCGGGTCCGGATACTGGCTGGTGGCCGCCGACGGTGGCGTGTTCTCGTTCGGTGACGCCGGGTACTACGGCTCCATCCCGGGACTCGGCTTCAAGCCGACTGGGGCGCCCGGCACGCGTCTGAACGCGCCGATCGTGGGGATGGTGCCCTCGGTGGATGGGAAGGGCTACTTCATGGTGGCCGCCGACGGCGGCGTGTTCTCGTTCGGTGACGCGACGTACGAGGGCTCATGCCCCGGCCTCGGGGGTTGCTACGGCGCGGCGGTGGCCGTCATGCCTGACGCCACCGGGCACGGCTATTGGCTCGTCACCCAGATCGGTGTCGTCTACGACTTCGGTGACGCGCCCAACTTGGGGCCCTCCCTTTGGTCCGCATCTCCGATCGTGTCCGCCGTGCGGACGCCGGACGGGCACGGCTATTGGCTCCTGGCCAAGAACGGCACGGTCACGGCATATGGCGACGCCCCTCCACTCGGCAGCGCGACCTCTGCTGTCGTT
The DNA here is from genome assembly GCA_963717455.1 of uncultured Acidimicrobiaceae bacterium. GTDB lineage: Bacteria > Actinomycetota > Acidimicrobiia > Acidimicrobiales > RAAP-2 > Bog-473. The sequence goes on along the minus strand of OY970336.1, from coordinate 5,336,708 downwards.
GCGTATGACGATCCGGCAGCCGCGATCTCTGACACCTCTGACGGTGGCGGGTACTGGGTGGCGACGTCGAGTGGTGGTGTCTACGGCTTCGGTGACGCGCCCACTGGTGGCGGAATGCTCGGGACTCACCTCAACGCTCCGATCGTGGGCGCCACCGGGTTCTAGGCCATCACCTCGACGCGTCGCGCCACCGGGCCGAGTCGCTCCATCGCCAACACGACGGCAGCGCCGGGTCGCGCCGACCGGCGGACCAGATGGTCGGGACGTCTCATCCCTGGGGCTTGATCACTGAAGAGGTGGCGTATTGGGTCGCGTAGCCCTGGGCATTGAGTGTGGTGCCGACGACTGACCCCGAGTTCGGAGCGATGTACTTGGGTGAGCAATCGAAGGTACCGAGCGTCTTCGGGTAGTACTGCACCCATTTGGTGTTGTCGAGCTTCATCAAGATCCCACAGGTCGGCGGGAGGTTCTTGGCCGGGTCGGACGGCGCGTTCAGGCCGCCCCCGGTCCAGCTCGTCACCTTGGACAGATGATTGATCATGCACTGCCGGGTGAGCGTCGAGCCGCACGCCTTGGCCTCAGTGGCCCAGAGCAGGAACGAGGACGTCGACTGCTCTCCGAGTGCGGACGTGAGGCCGCCGTATTTCTTCACGATTGAGAGGTAGTCGGCGACGGCGGGGACGACCTTGGCCGCCTCGAGTGGCTCATAGGCAATACGGACGTAAACGTTGTTGCCCAGCCCGGCGGTGTTCCACTGGGCAAAGGCCTCCGTGTACTCGGCGGCGTCCATCAGCCAGATCGGGTTGTAGCCGATTTGGCTCTCCGCCTGCAGGGCGCCGTAGAGGGTCGGTCCAGGGGTGGCGTTGTTGAAGACGATCTGCGCCCCGCAACTCTGGAGCTTCTGCACGAACGGCGTGTAGTTGGCCTCGCCGTTGTAGTTCACCAAGAACGGGCAGTTGACGAATTTCCAGCCCGCCTCGGTGTAGCCCTGGACGGCCTTGGCCATCGACTGCTGCTGGGTGGAAAGGGTGGAGTCGTACACGCCCACGTGCTGGGTCTTGGACCCGAAGAGCTTCTCACCCTGGTAGGCAATCGAGACCGGACTGTGGTTCGCCGGGTTCGGTGTCGCCTGGTACATCTCGTAGGCGTTGGCCACCACGGGAGAGACGGTGAAGCCGGGGACGGCGGCGAGGTTGCAGCCCAGGCGGGTTTGCTCCGCCAGACCGTCGAGAGCGAAGCCCTCGCCGACCAGCATGAAGTCCGTCTTGCAGGCCTGGGTCATCACGCTCCCGACCTGAGTGACGGCGGCGTCGTAGTAGTCACCGACGATCTTGCGCCCGTCGATGCCGCCTTGCGCGTTGCACCAGGCGATCATTGCCCTGACCGCGTCGCCCATCTCCTGGTCGAGGCCGGGGACACCGGAGAAGCCCCGGTCGTCCCCGTACGCGATGTTGATCGTGGAGTTGGTGACCCCCTGGTCGGTCGATCCGGTGGCGTGGCCCTTGCCGCACGGCGAGGGCAGCGTGCCGAAGGTGGTGGAGGAGCTCGACGACGAAGCGCCGGACACGGTGGGGGCGACCACCAGCCCGGTCGCCGTCAGCGTGCTGAGCAGCAGCGCGATCCCCACCGCTCGGAAGCCGGTGATCCTCTTCGTGGCGAACCCCCCGTCTCCGGACCCGGCCGCAGCGCGTGTTCTGACCTGACCCCGCAGGGAACCAGAACCGGTTCCTGACTGCGCGCACACTACCAATCCGTCGCCCCGAGATCTCTGCACGCGCCGAACTCCTCGGGGGCGCCCATCGACACTCCCTGGTCTCCAATGTCGACCGCCTCGTGGCCGACCGTCGACCTTGCCGGCTCAGCCCGCGCAACAGGCCCGACGAGGACGTGCCACACGGGACCGCGTGCTGCGGCAGGTCTCGGACTCGCTCTCCGGACCCAGAAAGTGACGAAATCCTCTGGGGCGCGAGAGCGGTGGTCGCCGAGCGTGGCCCTGGTGCATCGTCGGACTCGATGCGATGCCCACGACGGCCGCGTCGGAGCTTCGGCAGTCCCATCGACCAGCCACCCGGGGGATCCGGTGACCAAAAGTTGACTAACCTTGTCGGGTTTGTAACGATCTTGGTCCTGGGGGTTGCAGGACAACCCCTCTGAACTGGTCCAACCGAAGGAGGCCACCGCAATGCCCGACTGGGGTTTCGAGACTCGCCAAGTCCACGCCGGTGCCGTACCCGATCCCGCCACTGGTGCGCGTGCGGTGCCGATCTACCAGACGACGAGCTACACCTTCCGCGACACCGCCCACGCGGCCGCGCTCTTCGGGCTCGAGGAGCTGGGCAACATCTACACCCGGATCATGAACCCCACGCAGGCCGTCTTCGAGGAGCGGATCGCGGCGCTGGAGGGTGGCGTGGCTGCACTCGCCGTCGCGAGCGGTCAAGCCGCAGAGACGATCACCCTGCTGAACCTGGCCGAGAACGGAGGCCACGTGGTCTCTTCGGCGTCGCTCTACGGCGGGACCTACAACCTGTTCCACTACACCCTGCCCAAGTTGGGCATCGAAGTGACCTTCGTCGACGATCCCGACGACCTGGAGGCCTGGCGTGCGGCTATCCGCCCGAACACCAAGGCGTTCTTCGCCGAGACCTTGGGCAATCCGAAGGGCGACGTGCTCGACTTCGAGGGTGTCTCGGGCGTCGCCCACGACCATCAGATCCCGCTCGTCGTGGACAGCACGGTGACGACCCCGTACCTGGCCCAACCGTTGAGCCACGGGGCAGACATCGTCGTGCACTCGGCCACCAAGTTCATCGGCGGCCATGGGACGTCCATCGGTGGCGTGATCGTCGACGGCGGGAAGTTCGACTACGAGGGGAGTGGCCGCTTCCCGAACTTCACCGAGCCGGATCCCAGCTATCACGGCCTGGTGTTCGGCAATCTGCCGGCACCACTCTTCCCCGCCCGGTTCGTCCTCAAGGCCCGCCTGCAGTACCTGCGCGACACCGGGCCGGCCATTGCCCCTCTCAATTCGTTCCTGTTCCTGCAGGGCCTCGAGACGTTGAGCCTGCGGATGGAGCGTCACGTGCAGAACGCGACGGCGGTGGCGAACTGGCTCGAAGGTCGGGACGAAGTGTCCTGGGTCGCGTACCCCGGGCTGGAGTCCAGCCCGTGGCACGAGCGGCAGAAGCGGTACCTACCCAACGGCGGGGGGGCCATCATCGCCTTCGGGATCGCGAGCGGGGCAGATGCGGGACGCCGCTTCATCGAAGGCCTCGAGCTCTTCAGCCATCTGGCGAACGTGGGCGATGTGCGGAGCCTCGCCATCCACCCGGCTTCGACCACCCACTCCCAGTTGACCGAGGCTGAGCAGACCACGGCCGGCGTGACGCCGGACCTCGTGCGCCTCTCCGTCGGCATCGAGTCGATAGAGGACATCCTGGCCGACCTGGACGCCGGGTTCCGCGCCGCAAAGGGAGCGTGACCTCGACGACGTACCCCGGAGTGTGGCTGCCCGGAGACGAACCGGGGCGGCGCCAGTTCGCCGTGCTCTCGGGCGAGGGCGGGTCCGGCTTTCCGCTCGAAGCCGGCGGTCGCCTCGACGAGGTCACCGTTGCCTACGAGACATGGGGCGAGCTCAATCAATCCCGTACCAACGCCATCCTGGTCCTGCATGCGCTCACGGGCGACGCCCATGCCGCCGGACCCCCGAGTATCGGCCATCCATCGCCAGGATGGTGGGACGGCCTCATCGGGCCCGGCGCGGCCATCGACACGGACCGTTTCCACGTCGTGTGCCCGAACGTGCTCGGTGGATGCCAAGGAACCACCGGTCCCGCGTCGCTTGGGTCCGATGGCACCCCCCTCGGTTCACGCTTCCCGCTGATCACCATCCGCGACCAGGTGGCGGTCGAGGTTGCCCTGGCTGACCGGCTCGGGATAGCACGGTGGGCCTGTGTCATCGGGGGCTCCATGGGTGGGATGCGTGTTCTCGAGTGGAGCGTGCGCCAACCCGAGCGGGTCGCCCGCGCGGTAGTCCTTGCGGTAGGGGCGACGGCCTCGGCCGATCAGATCGCCCTGTGCTCGCTGCAGGTCCGGGCGATCCGATCCGATCCGGCGTTTCAAGGCGGCGACTATTACGAGACATCGCGACGCCCTGTCGAGGGGATGTCGATCGCCCGGGGTCTCGGTCAGTTCAGCTACCGGACAGGCGACGAATTCGAACAGCGCTTCGGTCGGGAGCGCCAGGGTGCGGAGCAACCCCTCAAGGGTGGTCGTTACGCCATTGAGTCCTACCTGCAGCACCAGGGGGAGAAGTTGGCGGAGCGGTTCGATCCGAACTCCTACGTGATCCTCAGCGAGGCGATGAACCTCCATGACGTAGGCCGGGGTCGGGGCGGAATCGGGCCCGCACTGCAGAGGATCCGGGCGGACGTGACCATGGCAGGCATCGAGTCGGATCGGCTCTACCCCCTCGGCCAACAACAGGAGCTGGCGCGTCTGCTTCCCGGTCGTCCCACCCTCTCGGTCATCGCATCGGACTCCGGACATGACGGGTTCCTTCTGGAGATCGAACAGGTGGGAAGGATCGTTGCGTCAGCTCTGGACTAGGTCGCCACCATCATCAGAGGTCACCGGCCAGCTACTCGAGCACTTCGCGCCGTTGAGCACCGGACTGCCGCACGCGTCGCCGTACAGCGTGTCTCCGATGCGACGCCCGTCGCGGAGGGTCAGCTCCTGATCGCCGAGCACCCGGGGCACCGGCTCCTCCCTATTGGCTTGCTTCCCGCGACTAGAGGACGAGGTGCTCGTAGGCCTCCGGGTTCTGCATGTTCTCGGCCCTCCTGGCCGCTTCCACCTCGGCCGGCTCGTTGGTCCGCAGCAGGAAGGGCGCCAGGGCGAGCCCGGCCAGGACGCACGCCGCCGCGATGAGCAACGCCAACCGGTAGCCGGCGGTCAGGGCGCCGATGGCCTCGTGGCCCTGCGCGATCAGGGACTTGGTGTGGTTGGTCGCGATCGTGCTCAGCACGGCGAGGCCCACCGCTGCCGCCATCTGCTGGGACACGTTCACGATGCCCGAACCCAGACCCGCATCGGCACTGGGAATCTCGGACATCCCGATCTGCAACAGCGGCATGAACGAGGCGCCGGCACCCACGCCCAGCATGAGGAAGGCAAAGAAGATCTTCGGGAAGTAGCTCGCATCCTGGCCCGCAGATGCAAGCAGGACCAAGCCGCCTGCAGCGAGCAGCATGGCCGGGTACATCACCTTGATGCCGAACCGGTTGACGAGCCGCGCCGTCAGGCCGGCCGACATGGTCGCCATCCCCGCCGTTGCCGGCATGAAGGCCAGACCGGTCTTGATGGGGCTGTAGCCAAGTACATGTTCGAGATAGAGCGCACCGATGAAGAAGGTCGAGAACATCCCTGTTGCCAGCAGACCTCGGATTGCGCTCGACCCGGTCAAGGTGCGCAACTTCAGAATCCGGAGCGGCATGATCGGGTTGGTCAGCCTCGACTCGAGGACGATGAAGGAGATGAACAGAAGGACGGCGGCGCCGAGGATGCCGAGCGTGTGCGCCGAGACCCAGCCGTCGCTCGACGCGGTCACGATGCCGTAGATGCCGACCATCAGGGACAGCGTCACCAACACGGACCCGACCACGTCGACGCCCTGTTTGATGCCCAGGCCGACGTTCTCCACCACCAAGATGCGGCCCAGGATCAGCGTGGCGATGCCGATAGGCACATTCACGAAGAAGATCCAGTGCCAGCTCAGCGCCTGCGTCAGCACCCCGCCGGCGAGGAGCCCGATGGAGCCACCGCCGACGGCGACGAAGACGTAGGCGCTCATTGCCTTCGCCCGCTCGACCGGGCTGGGGAACTCGGTCACGATGATGGCGACGATCACAGAGGAGGACAGCGCTCCGCCGATGCCCTGCACGAAGCGCGCCCCCACCAGCATGGCTTGGCTGTCGGCCGAGCCGCAGGCGATGGACGCGAGCGTGAACAGCGCGACCCCGGCCAGGAACACCTTCTTGCGGCCGATGAGGTCGCCCAAACGCCCCGCCATGAGGAGGAAACTCCCGAAACTGATGAGGTAGGCGTCGACGACCCAGGTCAGACCGGACTGGGTGAAGTGCAGGCTGCGCTGGATGTCCGGCAGCGCCACGTTGACGATGGAGCCATCGAGTGCGTTCATGAACATGGCCAGGCAGACCACGACCAGGGCTATCCACCGCCGGCGGTCGCCGGCGGTGCTGTCGCCGCTCGGTTGGCGTGTGGGGATCGTCCCAGATGACCGGATAGTCATGGTTTCGTGACTATCGTAGAGGGGTGATGGATATGGTCGTGCAGGCTGGTGCCGAGCGGGCCGCGGGGGGCTCGGGGTCGTGATGGCTCGGGCCGCCGCGTCGCCGACGACCGGGACGATCGTGCTCCTGACCAGGCTGGCCCGCGCCGTGTTTCTCCGCAGCTCAGTCGACCTCGTGGGGATGAACCTCAAGAACATGGTCGTGCTGGCCTACCTGCGCGACCACCCGAGCGCGTCGCAGCAGGCGATGACCGAGGACCTGTCCATGGACTCGAACACAGGGGTCCTCGTGCTCAACGACCTGGAGGACCTCGAGTACGTGGAGCGACGTCGGGACCCAGCCGACCGCCGGCGTCACATCGTGGACATCACGCACACCGGCCTCGAGGCGCTCGAACGGGCGGAATTGGCGCAGGGGAGCATCGAGGACGAGATCCTCGGTGGATTGAGTGCATCGGAGCGGACGACGTTCCGGCGCCTGTTGGTGAAGGCGCTCGAGGACCATCTACCTGCGGGGGGATAGCTCCAATCGAAGGCGCGCTCAGTCGACCCGAGTCCAGGGCGGGTCAAGTTTGCCCGCCATCTGGCTTGTGAAAGCGACGAGCACCGTCACGGCCAATCCAATGGCCAGTGGGATCACGATGTGCACGTGGAGAACCAGCAACGCTCCCATCAGTGCTCCGACGAACATGGCGGCGACTGCGACAAGGCGTCGGCCGGATTTGGAACCCGTCCCTCCGCCGAGCGCACTGTCGGCCCCGAGGCCGGTCACGGTCATGGTCAACACGGTCGTGGTCAGGTCGGGCACTGCCAACTTGCGGACGCTGGCGTTCTGGACGCCCGTGGCCAGGCTGAGGACGACGATCAGCGCATATCTGAACGACTCATGGGGAGGGTTCGAGCTGAGTGCTGCGAGAACCACCGCGATGGCGAAGAAGACCGACTGGAGGGCCATGGCGGCCGCAAGGTGCCGACCTCGGTGACGGCCGTACCGGGCGACGATCCTGCCGCCGATCACCGATCCGGCCCAGAAGGAGGCCAGCGCGATGAGCGAGGCGGGTATCGAGAATCCGGGGGCTCCGGCGACCGCAAACCCCAGGAAGACGACATTGCCGGTCATGTTGGCGACGAAGACATGGCCCAGCACCAGGTAGCTGAAGGCATCGACGAGGCCGGTGACGACCGTCATCGCGATCAGGAGCGGCGGCAATGGACCGAAACGGTCTGATCGGCTCGGGGCCAAGGTCTCACGGACCTCGGTGATGAAGGTGCTCATGGCTGGGACGCTCCTCTCATGAGTGCACGTGCGCCGTGCGGCAGGACCTTCATGGCTTGCCTGCCGGATCTTGCAGGTACCAAGGCAAATTAGGTCCAACGAAGAGACGACCCAACTCCCCGGAACGGGTCCCATCGATGTGGGAACTCGAGCCGGATGATCAAGATTCCTCTACGGATTCGGGATCCAGAAATCCGTCCAGGCGATCTGCACCGAAATTGCTGGTGATGCTGCCGCGGTACTTCAGCGACGCAGCGCCCGTGCGCCGTGCTGGAACTGACGATCGCGGAATGCGGCGTCTGGGCGACTGGGTCAGGGCGCGCCTTCTCGTCCGCGTGTTTTCGAAGCGTCCAAGTCGAAGGCGGCGAGCTTGTTCCAGTGTCCGGACCGGTGGTGTTGGTGGCCAATCACAGCAACGGATTGGTCGACGGCCTGCTCCTGATGGCGACGCTGCGCCCGTACCCCCGGTTTCTCGGCAAGTCGACGCTGTTCAGGGTCCCCGCGCTGTGGCCGTTCCAGAAACTGGCCGGGGTGATCCCGGTCTTTCGGACGATCGATGCCGTGCCGGGTGATGGCAACGTGTCGGCCTTTGCCACCTGCCACGACCTTCTGGGGAAGGGTGGGCTGGTGGCTGTGTTCCCCGAGGGGATCAGCCATGACGAGCCGTCACTCCAGCCCTTGAAGACGGGTGCCGCCCGGATCGCGCTGGAGGCCGGTATCGATGGCGGGGTCGAGGGCGTCCAATCAATCGCGGTCGGGCTGGTGTACGACGCCAAGGCCCGGTTCCGCTCCCGGGCCCTTGTGCGCGTGTCCGAGCCGGTCGGGATCGGTCGTTGGGCACAGGAATACCGGACGGATGGCCGCGAGGCAGTCCGCACATTCACCGAAGACCTGGCGGCGCAGCTGCACACTGTGAGCCCGACCTACTCCTCGTGGGCACAGGCCGATCTCCTGTCCCGCATCGCAGAGGTTGTCGTCCGCACATCCGCCCTCGGACGTCGACATGGTCGATCAGGTGAGCGTTGCCGCGCGCCTCACAACGATCCGGCCGACAGTTGGAGGCGTTGCGTTGCAGCACCTGCTCGCATCATTCGAAACGTACGAACGGGACCTGAGCCTTCTCGGACTGAACGACTCCCAGGTGGTCGCAGAGTACTCCAGACGCCGAGTGAGGCTGGCACTGACGTGGTCCATGCTGAAGGTCGTCGTCGCCCTCCCCTTCGCCGCAATCGGAGTGGTCGTCCACGTCCTTCCGTTTCAAGTCATCAAGCAGATGGCCAAGAAGCCGACGAACGAGGGGATCAAGGCCACGGTGAAGCTGCTCGGATGTTTCGCCTCGTTCGTGATCGTCTACGCACTCGTGGGTCTTGTCGTCGGTCGGGTGTACGGCCCCTGGGCTGGCTTCATCGCAGCGCTCGCGGCACCGCTGTGCGGCTATGTCGCCGTACGGCTCATTGAACGCATCAAGGGCATCGGTGGTGTCATGGAGGGATACCGGACCGTCAAGGATCGCCGAGATGTGCTCGACTCGGTGCTCGCTGACCGGCAGACCGTCATGATGGATGCCCGCAACGTGCTGGTGGGGTCATGATGAAGGCAACGTTGTACGGACCTGACCGGGCTCAAGTGGCTGAAGTCTGGCGACCCGGTGTCGAGGACCATGCACTGCCCGTCGTGGCACTCATCCACGGAGGCTTCTGGCGCCAGATCTACACCAAACGGCTCATGCACAGGATGGCGGAAGCGGTCGTGGCACACGGGTGGGTTGCGTACAACATCGAATACCGCAGGGTGGGCGCCTTCGGCTCTGGGGGGTGGCCTGCGACGTTCGACGACGTCTCCCAAGCCATTGAGGCACTGGCTGCGGTGGACGGAATCGACCAGCGGCGGGTTGCGACGTGCGGACACTCTGCCGGCGGCCATTTGGCCCCTCTGGGCGGGTTCACGCCGGACAACGGGTAGTCCGTGCCCGCGACCGCCGTCCGTGCGGGTATGCGCGGCGGTGTCCCTTGCTGGTGTAGTCGATCTCGCAGCAGCCGCTGGGAGCAAGATCGGGAACGGAGCGGTCACTGCGCTCATGGGCGGAAGTCCCGAAGACGTGCCGGATCGGTATGCGTTGGGTTCCCCCGCATCGCTCATTCCTCTGGGCACGCCCCAATTCCTCCTGCACGGATGGGCGGACACGACGGTACCGGCGTCGCTCAGCGCCGACTACGTCGAATTGGCTCGATCCCTCGGAGACCACGTCGAGTACGTGCCCCTGCCGGGCGTGGGACACATCACGATGATCGACCCCGGGGGAACGGCTTTTCGCGAGCTCGTGGCTCGGCTCGAAGCGATCTTCAGCTCATCCCCCGGGTGACGACGGTCATCCTGATCTGCTCGAGTTGCGTCCGATCGTCGGCTGTGCCAGAATCCTGTTCTGGTGACGGAGAATACCGTTCCCCCCACGAAGGACGTCGCAGCGCGGATCGCCGCCGACACGCTGGCCAAGCGGGGTCCCGACTACACGAACGAGGTCCGGCGACTCCTCGACGCCGCCCTCGTCATCATGAGCAAGCATGGCACCGCGGCGCGTGCTCGTGTGGCCGACATCGTCGCCGCCGCCGGTGTCTCCAACGACACCTTCTACCGGCACTTCTCCTCGAAGGACGCGTTGGTGGTCGCCCTCCTCGAGGACGGTACGCAAAGACTCGCCAGTTACATCGCGCACCAGATGAGCAAAGAAGTGACGCCGGAACGCAAGGTGCGCAGCTGGGTCGAGGGCGTGCTGTCGCAGACCCGAGAGGAGGCCGCCTCCACGACGTTGGCCGTACTCTGGAACGGAAGCAGCATCGGTACCGGCGTGACGGCGGGTCGCCACAACGCGAGCATCCCCCTGGCGGCGCTGCTGCACGAGCCCTTGGCCGCTCTTGGCAGCACCAGCCCCGAGGTGGACGCCTCCCTCGTGGCCCACGCCACGCTCGGCAAAGTGGCGGACTACCTCTGGGCCCGCCAGCGGCCGACCCGGGAGGAAGTCGAGCACATCACCGAGTTCTGCATCGGGGTCGCCATGGCCCACCCGGTGAAGCCGTGACGGGCATCGGGGTCGTGACTCGTCCATGAACCGCCGCACACGTTTATCACGGATTTTGGAGGTGCACCGTGGTCGACACTGAGCCTCTCGTCCTCCTCGACATCGAGGACGGCATCGCAACGGTCACTCTGAACCGCCCTGAGGCACGGAACGCGCTGAGCCGGGCCGTGACCCATGACCTGTGGGACGCGGTCACGACCGTGGGGGACGACTCCGGAGTCGCCGCCATGATCTTGACCGGTGCCGATCCGGCCTTTTGTGCCGGCATCGACCTGAAGGAAGTCACGGGGGAGACGCCCCCGACCGCAGCCCCCCGGGCTCGCGGTCAGGGGCCGGAGCGGGGCACCAATGGCCTGTACCGGTTCCTCCCCCTCATCGACAAGCCGATCATCGGCGCCGTCAACGGCGTCGCGGTGACCGGCGGACTCGAGATCGCCCTGCAGTGCAGCTTCCTGGTGGCTTCGGAGCGAGCGAGGTTCGCCGACACCCATGCGAGGGTGGGGGTCATGCCGGGCGGCGGGATCACCGTCCTCTTGGCCCAGTCTGTTGGACTCCGGCGTGCGATTGAGCTGTCCCTCACGGGGAACTTCCTGACTGCCGAGGAGGCGTTGCGCGTCGGTCTGGTCAACCATGTCGTGCCGCATGATGATCTCTTGCCCTTCACGCGCCGGTTGGCCGCCGACATCGCGAGCAACGACCAGCGGGGTGTGCGTCGCTTGCTGCAGCACTACCGCCAGATCGCCAACGCAGCGACGCTCGACGAGGCCCACCTGATTGAGGGGTACATGGCCGAGACCTGGCAGCCGGGTACCAGCGATGTGGGTGCCCGCCGGGCCGCTGTCACCGCCCGTGGTCGTCGGCTGACCTCTTGACCTGCTCACTCGTCCCGCGCCGCACCGACGGAGACAGCGGTGCTCATCGACGCGGTCCGGTCAGAGCAGGCCTGTTGTTGCGCACGGACTAAATGACGCGGGAGTCGTGGCCCGCCCAGAAGCGCTCCCGGAGGAGCCGTTTGTAGAGCTTGCCGTTGTCGTCCCGCGGGAGCTCGTCGAGGAAGTCGATGCTGCGCGGGCACTTGTAGGACGCCAGCTCGGAGCGGCAATGGGCCAACAGCTCGGCTTCCAGCTGGGGCCCGGCGGCGTCCGGGTCGGTGGGCGTCACCACCGCCTTGACCGCCTCACCCATCTCGGGATCCGGCACGCCGATGACGGCGACGTCGGCCACCGCGGGATGGCCGGCGAGGACGTTCTCCGCCTCCTGGGGATAGACGTTGACGCCGCCGGAGATCACCATGTGCGCCAGGCGGTCGGTGAGGTACAGATAGCCGTCTTCGTCCAGGTAGCCGATGTCACCGAGCGTCCGCCACCCACGCTCGTTCGTGACGGACGCGGTCTTCTCGGGATCGTTGTGGTACTCGAACAGGCGGCCGCCGGCGAAGTACACGATCCCGGCCTGCCCGGGTGAAAGCTCCTCTCCGGACTCGGCCACGATGTGGCACTCGCTCATCGGGCGCCCGACCGAGCCGGGATGGGACAGCCACTCCTGTGGCGTGATGTAGGCGGTGCCGATGTCCTCGGTGCCCGAGTAGTACTCGTGGATGATCGGGCCCCACCAGTCGAGCATCTGACGCTTGACGGCGATGGGGCAGGGCGCGGCCGCGTGGACCACGTACTCGAGGCTCGACAGGTCATGCTGTTCCCGCTCCTGCTGCGGGAGGCGGAGCATCCGCACGAACATCGTGGGCACGAACTGGGCCTGCGTCACCCGGTACCGTTCGATCAGCTCGAGGCACTGTCGTGGGTCGAAGCGCTCCATCACGACGACCGTCCCGCCCACACGGTGGATCGACATCGACGAGACGAGCGGCGCGCCGTGATACAGGGGGGCCGGGGACAGGTAGACAGACCCGGGTCCGCCACCGCGAGCGACGAGGCCCCGGGCTATCTGCACCGGTGCCGACTCCGGGTCACCCAGCGCCGTGCCGGGCAGTTGCTTTCGGACGCCCTTGGGTCGTCCCGTGGTTCCCGAGGAGTACAGCATCTCTCGGCCTTCACACTCGTCATCGAGTGGGTCCCGGGCAGCACCGGCCAGGACGTCGTCGTAGGAGTCGAACCCGGGCACCTGTCCGTGCACGGATATCCGGATGCCGATCCGCGAGAGATCGAGTCCGGCTACCACATCCGCCATGCGTTCGGAGGTGACCAGCGCGAGAGCGCCGCAGTCATTGAGGACGTACTGCACCTCGGACGCGTGCAGATGAGTGTTGATCGCCGTGTAGTACAGGCCGGACCGCTGGGCGGCCCATGCGACCTCGAGGTACGGGCGAGTGTTCTCCATCAAGATGGCGATGTGATCGCCGACGCCCACACCGAGCCTGCGCAGGGCCCGGGCGAAGCGCACTGACCGCTCTTCGAGCTGCGCATAGGTCACGGTCTCACCGCTCGATCCCATGATGACGGCGGGTACATCCGGCACCCGTCCGGCATGCCAACCCGGGGTCATCTCGTATGGGCTCACGGGTTCGATGCCTCCACTCTGCCGGGTCGACGCTGCGCCCTCTCGTCAGGAATTGTGTTCTCTTCAAACAGAATAGTATTCTGGCCGGGCGAGGAAGGGGCTGCGATGGGATGGGACTTCGAGACCGACCCCGAGTACCAGAAGAAGCTGGACTGGGCCGACGAGTTCGTGCGGGAGGAGGTCGAGCCACTCGACTACCTGTTCCCCCACGAGCAGTTCGTGCCGCTGGACGCGACGCGGCGCAGCATCATCGACCCCCTCAAGGAGGAGGTGCGCCGGCAGGGCCTGTCCGCGACCCACCTGGGACCCGAGCTGGGAGGTCAGGGCTTCGGCCAGTTGAAGCTGGCGCTGCTGAACGAGATCCTGGGCCGGTCTCCGTGGGCTTCGACCGTGTTCGGCACGCAGGCGCCCGATACCGGCAACGCCGAGATCATTGCCCACTACGGCACGCCGGAGCAGAAGCAGCGGTATCTGCAACCTCTGCTCGACGGGGAGATGTTCTCGAGTTTCTCCATGACCGAGCCTCACGCAGGCGCGGATCCGACGCTGTTCACGACCCGCGCCGTCAAAGACGGGGACGAGTGGGTCATCAATGGGTGGAAATACTTCTCCTCGAACGCCAAGACGTCGTCGTTCCTGATCGTCATGGCGGTCACGAACCCGGAGATAAGCTCGTACCAGGGAATGTCGATGTTCCTGGTGCCGACGGACACCCCTGGCGTCAACATCGTGCGCAACGTGGGCCTCTATGGCGAACCGCTCAACGAGGGCTTCCACGCCTTGATCCACTACGAGGACGCTCGGGTGCCGGAGGAGGCGTTGCTCGGCGGCGAGGGCCAGGCGTTCGCCGTCGCACAAACTCGCCTCGGCGGGGGTCGGATCCACCACGCCATGCGGACGATCGGGCTGGCCCAAAAGGCGCTCGACATGATGTGTGAGAGGGCGCTGAGCCGGCAGACGGCGGATGGAGTCCTGGCCGAGAAGCAGTTCGTGCAGGGATACATCGCCGATTCGTATGCCCAGTTGGTGCAGTTCCGGCTCTTCGTGCTGTACACGGCGTGGGAGATCGACAAGTACAACGACTACACACGCGCCCGCAAGGACATTTCCACGGCCAAGGTGATCATGCCGAGCGTGCTGCACGACATCGCTTGGAGGGCGATGCAGGTGCATGGAGCGCTCGGCACCACCAATGAGGTGCCGTTCTTCATGATGATTCATGGCGCGGCGGTCATGGGGCTGGCCGACGGCCCCACCGAGGTGCACAAGGCCACCGTCGCCCGACAGGTGCTGCGCGACTACGGGAGCACGGATGCCATGTGGCCCACCCAGTGGATCCCGGGAAAGTTGGAAGCGGCCAAGGCCAAATTCGCCGAGTACCTCGAGTTGGAAGTGGGGAACATGTGATCGACTTTCAGCGGCTCGGGCAGTGGATGGATGACAATGGACACCATGAAGGCGGCCGCCGAGCTGGCCGAGACGACGGACTACGGCCGGTGATCTGAGGGTGCGCGCCGCCGTCTGCCCGACCTACGGCCCGCCGGAGGTGGTGGAGATCCAGGATTTGCCTTCACCGATCACCGGGCCGGGGACGGCCCGGGTGCGGGTGTCTGCCGCAGCGGTCAACTTCCCCGATGTGCTGCTGATCGCCGACGAGTACCAGCTTTCGGTTCCCGTACCGTTCACACCCGGCAGCGAGTTCGCCGGCGAGGTCCTCGACGTCGCCCAAGACGTCAGGAACGTCGCAGTGGGCGACCGGGTCTTCGGGAGCACGCTGGTGGGGGCCTTCGCCGAGGAGGTCGTTGTCGCCGCGACGTCGTTGACCCTGATGCCCGATGGGCTCGAGGCTCGCCACGCCGCAGCCTTCGGCGTGGCCCACCGCACGGCGTACCACGCGCTCCGCTCCTTTGCGCGCCTGCAACCCGGGGACGAGCTGATCGTCCTGGGTGCCGGGGGAGGAGTTGGCCTCGCGGCGGTGCAGCTTGGCGCAGTACTGGGCGCCACGGTCACTGCCGTCGCGTCTTCGGCCGCGAAGCTCGAGGTGGCGAAGGTCAACGGCGCCAGCAGGTTGGTGGATCACAAGGCCGGCAATCTCCGGGTGGTGTTGAAGGACCTCCTTCCCGGAGGTGCCGATGCCGTCATCGACCCGGTGGGCGGCAACCTGTCCGAGCCGGCTCTGCGGTCGCTGCACTACGGAGGCAGGTTCGTGACCGTCGGCTTCGCTGCGGGCGAGATCCCCCGCATTCCGCTCAACCTCGTGCTCCTCAAGGGCATCTCCGTCACGGGATTCCAGATGCGCGACTTCGGAACCCACCAGCGTGACGAGCTCCAGCGCAACGAAACCGAGCTGATGGATCTCCTCGCGTCGGGGCGGGCGGTTCCGCACATCGGCGCATCCTTCCCATTGGAGGAGGCAGCGGTTGCGCTGCGCTACGTCGCAGACGGCCACGCCATCGGCAAGGTCGTGCTCGACGTGCGCTGAGAGACCGGCGGCTCTTCTACCCTGCTCTCCGGCTTCCTGTACCTGAAGGTCGAGGGGACGAGTTCGCGCAACGGACCCAACCAGAGAAGCCCATTCATCTTCTCCCGACCGGCGGCAGCTTCGGAGATCGAAAAGCTGCTCGATCTGAGCGAGCCACCGCCGGCGCTCGAAGCCGGTCCGGGGCCGAGCTGAGCTGAGCTAGGTCACGCGCCTCGAGCGCGGCGTCCACTCTGGGCTGGGCGGCGGCGGCCCAGGCCTCTATGACCGCGTCCAGCCTGTCGAACTGTTGCTCCGTCACGAACACGGCGCGCGTGGGGGTCGAGGCACCGAGCTCAACCAGGAGAGGCCGCAAGTGGACCTCGGGCGCGAGGGCGTGGATCGGTGCTGCACCGGTCATGACCGGGATACAGACCGTCTCGGCCAATGCGTCGTTGGGGTAGCGATCGAGAAAGGCCTTCAAGAGACCCGTGTAGGTCGCCTTGTAGGTCGGCGAGGCAACTATCACGACATCGCTCTTCGCCACGGACTCGAGGAGGCCCTTGATCGTCGAGGAATCGATGTCGAAGAGCTCGGAGGCGTGGTCGGCGAGGTCGATCACGAGGGGGTCCGGTCCCACGGCCGGCATGCCCCGCAGCCGCTGCGCCACCGCGAGGGCCACCCGGAGGGTTCTCGAGCCCGCCTTGGGGTTCCCGACCACCACTGCGATCCTCATCGCCTCCTCCCAGCCCGTCATGACGGATCGAACCCAGACCGAGATCCGGGCGGTCACACCTCTCCGGTCCGATCGACACTACCGATGGTCAGTGCGCCGGGTCCTGGCGACCGAGCGAGGGCCGGGTCGGTCGCAGGGTGCGCGTGGAGATGGGCGCCGCTCCGGTGTGCTCCGGTCGCTGCGGACCGATGCGCGCGGCGTAGGCGCCGTACCGGGCGGCCAGTGGGGACGCGGTCATGCCGTGGAGCAGCACGCTCAGAGCGACGGTCAGGGTCACCGCGGCGAGGACCACCTTCGATTCGGATGGTGCCAGGGAATCGACGGCGATCAGGCCGAAGACGACCGAGGCGAGCCCGCGGGGACCGAACCAGCCCACGAAGGCCACGGTGGCGCGGTCCAACCCGGTGCCGGCCAGGGCGATGGCCACCGGCACCATGCGGAGGGCGGTGAGGGCCAACAGGGCGAACACGGCATCACGCCAGCCCACGCCCGCGAGGCCCGGGACGAGCATGACCGCCCCGAAGATGAACCAGACCAAGAGCGAGAGGAGCGTGCCCGTTTCCTCTGTGAAGCGCAGCGAGGCCTCGTCGTTGTGATGGTCCAGGGTTCCGAATGCCATGCCGGCCACGAAGGCGGCGATGAACCCGTTCGTCCCCACTGCGACCGAGCTCGAGTAAGCGAACAGCGCGAGGGCGAGAATGGCGAGCGGCCGGACGTTCGGCGAGCTCCACCCGTGCCGGCGAGCCAGGGCCAGCAGCACGGCGCCGATCACACCGACCACGATCCCGAGCCCGGCCCCGCCCACCAGCTCCACGACTGCCTTGCTGAGGTGGGTGCCATTGACGGCCTCGGTGGTGACGGCCCCTGCGATGAAGAGGTTGACGAAGGGCGTGGCGATGCCGTCGTTGAGACCGCTCTCCACGTTGATCAGCCGTCGGACACCCGAGGGGACTCGTTCGTCCGCCATGATGGACGCGCCGAGAGCGGCATCGGTCGGGGCCACGATGGCACCGATGGCGGCGGCCACCCAGAGCCCGCTACCGTGGAAGAGGAGCGCGGCCGTGGCAGCGCCGGCCCCGATGGTGAGGGGGAGGCCGATGCCCAGGAGGCGCGCCGGAAGAGCGGCGTCGGCCCGCAGGGCCCGCACGTTGACCCGGGATGCGTCGGCGAAGAGCACGAGGGCGAGCGTCACCTCGGCCAGCCCCCGGATCGTCGAGGAGTGCAGGTTGAAGTGGATGATGCTCGTCGGGCCGTGGGTGACGACCACGCCGAGCACGACGAACGCCATGGGGGCCGAGATGTCCCAGCGCTCGAGGCGCGCCGAGACCAGGCCCCAGATGATCACGCAGGCCGAGACCACGGCCAGGGCAGTGGTGTTGAGGTCGTGGTTCATGGCCCGGTGCCATTGTCGACGGCTCCATGGCGCCCAGGTCAGGGCCGAAAGTCACGAACCGGGTGCACGAACCCCCACGGAGCGGTCTGGAGTCCGCACGGGCGACGGTGACCTTCGGCCCGGGGATCATCCCAGCGCTTCTCAGGGATGCGGGCTAGACATTGCGGGTGCAGGGCGGGGTACTCGCCGACCACGGACAACAAGGAGTGTTGTAGATGCTTGCCACCAACTACCCGATCCTCGACGCCTTCCTGACGATGCTGTATTTCTTCCTCTTCATCATCTGGATCTGGCTGCTGATCATGGTCTTCATGGACATCTTCCGCAGTCACGACATCGGTGGCCTGGCCAAGGCGCTGTGGGTGATCTTCATCATCATCCTCCCGTTCCTGGGCGTCTTCGTGTACCTGATCGCCCGCGGCGGCAAGATGCACGAGCGGGCGGCGCAGCAGGCGGCACAACAGCAGAAGGCATTCGACGAATACGTGAAGCAGACGGCGGGCACAGCGGGGACCGACACGGCGTCGCAGCTCTCGAAGCTGGCCGACCTCAAGTCGCAGGGCGTCATCACTGATGCCGAGTTCGACGCACAGAAGGCCAAGATCCTGGCTAGCTAGATGTAGACGGCGGCCCGTTCTCCGTCACCGAGAACCCGGATCTGGTGACGGCGCCTGAGGGCCCGCAGGCCCCAGAGGGCCACGCACACGGGGACGAGCCTTTGGACCCGCAGCAGGCTGCGCCGCTGTTGGGGCCCACGGGAGCAGGCGGCGAAGCGATGTCGCAGCGCCTCGCCGCCCAGATTGAGCAAGATGTCGCATCACCACTGCCGTGGCGGTCCATCGCGAAGAAGACCGTCATGGTGGTGGTGGCGGGCATCACCATCTACCTCGTCTTCCCGAGTCTCGCCGAGGTCTTCGCCTCCTTTCCGAAGTTGACCTCACTCGCCCCCGTCTGGTTCGCCTTCGCCGTCATCCTCCAGGTGGCGCACTTCGCCTGCACGATCGCGCTGCAGCGGATCGCTCTTCGGACCAAGGCCTGGTTCTCGGTGGCGACCTCGCAGCTGGCGGGGAACGCCATCAGCCTCGTGGTGCCGGGTGGCGCCGCATTCGGAGCAGCGACGCAGTTCCGAATGCTCGCCGCCTCGGGCACGGACACGGCCACGGCGGTCGGGGGCCTCACCGCCTTCTCGCTGCTCGGTATCGCCGGGTTGCTCGCCTTACCGATCTTCGTGTTGCCGGCCATCCTCGCCGGCACGCCGATTGCCAGCAGCCTGGTGCACGCCGCGCTGCTCGGCATCGTCGCCTTCGTGCTCTTCGCCGGATTCGGCGCCATGGTGCTGATGACGGACCGTCCGATCCGTTGGGCGGGCCGCGTGGTGGAAGCGACGCGCAACCGGCTGAAGCGCAAGGCCCAGCCGATGACGGGCTTGGCGGACCGGCTGGTCTTCGAGCGCAACCGGATCCGGGACGTACTGGGCCGGCAGTGGAAGGCGGCCGTGCTCCTGAGCAGTGGCCGCCTGGCCTTTGATTTCGGCACGCTGCTGGCAACGATCCGGGCCACCGGGGCCGAACCCCTCACTGGTGTTGCTGGCCTACGCGGTGGCAGGGCTGCTCGCGCTGATCCCGATCACCCCTGGCGGTCTCGGGATCGTCGAAGCCGGGCTGAGTGCCCTCTTGATCCTGGCCGGGGTGCCAGGTGGCGACGCAGTCGTCGCCACCCTGGGGTACCGCATCATCTCCTATCGGCTGCCGATCTTCGTGGGGCCGTTCGCGTACCTGGCCTTCCGTCTCCGGTACGGGCCACCGGCGGCCGGTTCGGGGGCCGGACCCGCGATGGCAGCGGGGTAGACGGCAGAAGCTGGCCGATGCGGACACTGCCGGTTCGGTGCTCTCGAACCGGTGAGATGGGGTCAGCCGGCGCCGATGCGGCTGTTGTAGTTCTGGATGGCGGTGTTCGCCTCGTTCTCGGCGAAGGCAGCGGCCGCCTTCGGTGACATCCCGTTGGCGACCATCTGCTCCAGCCCGTCTGCCACGGCATTGCGCACGCCCTGGTAGTCGCCGATGAGCGAGCCGATGTTGGAGAAATTCAAGGTGCCCGACGTCAGCTGGGTGTAGCCCACCTTGTAGTTCGGGTCGTTCGCCCACCTGGTGGCCAGGACCGGGAATTTTGTCGCAGACACTCGGATGGGCACGTAGCCGCTCTCGGCCGCCAAGGACGCCTGCTCCGCCGGGGAGTCGAGGTACTGAATGAGCTTCCACGCTGCAGCCCGCTTGGCCAGTGAGGCATGGGCCGAGATCCACAGTGAGCCGTCACCCACCGGCACACCACCACCCGTGGTCAGGGCGGGGAGCGGCGCGGTACGGATCTGGACGCCGGGGTACTGGCCCGAGGCCAGCACGGCCTCGGCGGGCCCGATGACACCGGACGCCTCGAACGTCATGGCGGCGTTGCCGGTGGCGATTGCGATCAGGTGGTCGATGTTGTTGGGGTCCGAGCCGGTCGCCAGGCCCAGGTGCGAGGTGAGCATCTGGTCCCACCAACGCCAGACCTTCAGCGAGGTGGGGCTGGTCAGGTCGGCCTGCGTGGCACGAGCGATGCGTCCGTTGCCGTTGTTGACGTACTGGCCGCCGCTCTTGGCGAGGAGGAACTCGAAGACGTAGGGCTTGGCGGGCAGCGCGACGCCGTGGGTCGCCGCGTGCGCAGCGACGATCTTCTTCGAATCGGCGGTGACCTGTGCGAAGGTCTGAGGCGGGGTGTTCGGGTTCAGGCCGGCCTTTTGGAAGGCCACCGGGTTGTAGTACATGATCACGTTGGACACGGACCAGGGCATCGACTGCTGTACGCCGTGGTAGCGGTAGAAGGCCAATGCCCGTGCCAGGTAGTCACTCAGCGAATAGTGCGATGCTGCGATGCAGTCCTGCACAGGGACGGTCGATTGGCTGTCGACGAGCTGCTGCACCGTGGTGTCCTCGAACTGCGCCAGGTCGGGAAGGTCGCCACTCGAGAGCCCGGCCTTGTACTTGACGAACTCAGACGGGTAGTCGGGTTGTTGCACGAGGCTGACGTGGACCTTTTGCTGTGCAGTGTTGAACTGCGCCACCGCGTTCTGCAGCCAGGTGTTGTTGGTCTGGGTCATGGTGTGCCACATCGTGATCTGCACCGGGGTGCGCGCCTTGGCCAGCGCGGAGAGGCCGCAGGCGGACGGCACGACCCTGGTCGCGGGCGGCGCGGTGGCGGCGCCGGACGACCCGGAGGTGCCGGTGCCTAGCGCGGTGAAGGCGGACGTGACGAAGAGAGCCGCGGCCAGGCAGGTTGGTCTGCAGAGCAAGCTGCCCGGTCGCCGCCTGGCCGTGGTCCTGCTCGCTCGTGGAGTGGCGGTGACCGTGTGCTTCATGATTGCGCTCCTTGCTCGGTTCATCCCTTCACCGCTCCGGCGGTCAGCCCGCGGACCAGCTGCTTCTCGAAGAAGATCAGCAGGACGAACAGTGGAAGGGCGGCGAGCACGGTGCCCGCGAAGACGACGTTGAAGTTGTTGAGCTGGCTGTTGGCGAGGAACTTGAGGCCTATCTGCACGGTGCGCAACCGGTCGTCCTTGGTCACGATGAGCGGCCAGAGGTACTGCCCGAAGGCCCAGAAGAAGCTGAAGATGCCCAGCGCAGCGACGGCGGGCCGCGCCACGGGCAGCACGACGGCGCGGAGGAATTGCCAATGCCCAGCGCCGTCGAGCTTGGACGCGTCGCGCAGATCACCGGGCAGCCCCAAGAAGGCTTGGCGGAGGAGGAAGGCGCCGAAGCCCGTGGCCAGGAACGGAACGGTCAGCCCGAAGTAGGTGTTGTACCAGCCGAGGCTCACCACGGTGCTCAGATTCGTGAGGAACGTGACCTCGAGCGGCACCATCATGGTGGCCAGGAACACGACGAACATCGTCCGCTTGAACGGGAAGTGGAGGAAGGCGAAGGCGTAGGCGGCGGCGATCGACGTGGCCAATTCGCCCGCCACGATCACCGTCGTCACGATGAAGCTGTTCAGCAGGTAGCGGCCGAGGTGGCCCTGGGTCCACGCCGTGGAGTAGCTCGACCATTGTGGATGGACCGGGAAGAGGATGGGGGGCTTGGCCACCACTTGGTCGGGCTTCAGGAGGGAATCGACGACCGTGATGTAGATCGGGAAGAGCACGATCACGGCGAGCACGATCAAGAGGAGATAGCGGCCGACGATCGCGGCGTGGCGCCGGCGGGTCGGGCCGGCGTGCCGACTCGCGATCAGCAGGCTGACCCCGGCGAGCAAGACGCCCGAGGCGACCAGGATGAAGGTCCGGAAACCGGGGGCCAACGCTCCCAGCATGGCGACGGCACCGCTCTCAGCGCTCATAGGTCACCCTTCGCTCGAGCAGCCGTATCTGCACGAGCGTGAAGACCAGGGTGATCAAGAACAGCGCCACGGTCATGACCGCGGCCCGGCCCTGGTTGTTCTGGTTGAAGACCTGGTCGTAAATGGCATAGACGAGCACGTTCGTGTGTTGCAGCGGTCCGCCGGCCGTCAGGATGTCGATCTGCCCGAATGCCTCGAGCGACAGGATTGTTCCGACGATGATGGCGAAGAACAGCGTCGGCGACAGCATCGGAAGGATCACGTGCCGCATCCGGGTCAACGTCCCGGCACCGTCGATCTTGGACGCCTCGAGGAGGTCGTCCGGCACAGCCTGCAACCCGGCCGACATCACGATGAACGAGAGGCCCAGGTTCTGCCAGATGGTGACCGCGGAGACGGCCAGGAGGGCCCACCGAGGGTCGTCGAGCACGGAGAGCTGTCCCGTGCGGCCGAACCAGTAGCTGAACAGTCCGATCTGGGGGTTCAGGAGCGTGAAGAAGATCACCGACGCCACCGCGACAGAGGTGGCGACGGTGGAGGAAAAGACGGTCCGGAAGAAGCGGATGCCCGCCAGTTGCTGGTGGGCCAGCACTGCGAGCAGCAGGCCGAGGATCAGCCCGATCGGCACCGTGTAGAGAACGAACAGGGCAGTCACCCACAGGCTGTTCAGGAAGTCGTGAGAGCCGAGGACCTGCTGTATCTGCGACAGGCCCGCGTAGTGCCTCGGCTCTCCCGGGAACGGGGGCGTGAGGAAGAAGGACAGGTAGATCTGTCGGATCAGCGGGTAGAAGACGAAGACGCCGAAAATCACCAGCGACGGCAGCAGCAGGCCGAGTGCGAGCAGCACCTCCATCGTCTGGCGACGGCGGCGCGACCGCGGCGGGCGCGCCCGACCGGCCGCTGGCGAGACATCGAGCGATGTCTTCGGTCCGAGATGCTCGAGCGGCGCAGTGACGCTCATTGGCTGATCCCGAGTCCCGTGGCGGCATCGAACAGGTGGAGACGGTCGGGGTCGGCGCTGAGGTGCACGCCGTCGCCCTCGCGGGGCACCACCTTTTCGGCAGCGACCCGGACGATCACCTGCTGGCCGTCCTCGAGGCGGCAGACGACATGGTTCTCATAACCGAGCGCCTCGATCACCGCCACCGTCGCCCGGAGCTGACCGTCCGGGTCGAGGATCACGTGCTCGGGCCGCAGACCGGCCACGACGTGGCTGGCATCGCTCCGGCGAACGGCGTCGCGCTGACCGGGTGTGAGCGGGATGTCGCCGCTGGGTGTCTCGATGACGAGATCGCCGTCCCGGCTGACGGGCGACCCGGTGACGGTGTTCATGGGCGGGTTGCCGATGAAGCCGGCCACGAACAGGTTGGCCGGATGGTCGTAGATCTCGGTGGGCCGTGCCACCTGTTGGATCACGCCCTTGTCCATCACCGCCACCCGGTGGCCCATCGTCATCCCCTCGACCTGGTCGTGGGTCACGTAGACGACCGTCGTCGCCAGCCGTCGCTGGAGCTCGATCAGCTCGGTGCGCGTCTGGGTGCGCAGCTTGGCGTCGAGGTTGGACAGCGGCTCGTCCATCAGGAACGCCTCGGGCCGCCGGACGATCGCCCGCGCCAGGGCGACCCGCTGGCGCTGGCCGCCTGACATCTGTGCCGGCCGCCGATCCAGCACCTCGGTCAACTCGAGCGCGTCGGCCACCTCCCGGACCTTCTGGGCGCGCTCGTCCTTCGGCATGCCCTGGTTCTTCAGCGGGAACTCGATGTTGCGCCTGGCCGTCATCTGCGGGTACAGCGCGTAGCTCTGGAAGACCATCGCCACGTCGCGTTCCTTGGGCTCGACATCGTTGACGACTCGATCGCCGATCTCGATGGTCCCCTCGGTCGGGTTCTCCAAGCCGGCGATCAGGCGCAGGACCGTCGACTTGCCGCAGCCCGATGGACCCAGCAGGACGAGGAATTCGCGGTCCTCGACCTCGAGCGTGACGTCGTGCACCGCCTCCACGTCGCCGAATCGCTTCGTGACCTCCTTGAGCGCGACCTGGCCCATCAGGCCACAATGGCGGTCGCCGCCTGAACGCTGTAGGGCCGAAGGCCCTATCGAGCGCCAGTCAGGCACGGCGAAGCCCGAGCGCAGGGTCCTCGGGCCCCCAGGTGATCTCTGCCGCCGGTATGTCGAGTCGGGGCCCGGGGCGGTGGCCTGACGCGGGGCGCCACCCCGATCACCCGCGAAGGCGACAGTCGCCAACCGGTGGCATCAACCGAGAGCACCTCAACCCACCCCGGGGCGCGCCGATAGGCGGACACGGGGCGCCGTCTCCACGGGTCGGGCGTCGCATTGTCGGCAGCGCCGCACCGCGTGCTTACATTGCACGCCAGACGGCGCGTAGGCGGGGCAAGGACATGCATGAAGGCAACCACCATGTTTGAGGGGACATGGGAATCCGTCGGCACCCACCAGGTGCCGGTCTGGTACGACGACGCCAAGTTGGGGATCTTCCTCCACTGGGGGCTCTACTCGGTCCCGGGCTGGGCCCCGCGCGTGCCCGACATCCAGGAGCTGCTCGTCAAGCGCGGCCCCAAGCGGATGTTGCGGGAGAACCCCTACGCCGAGTGGTACCTCAACTCGATGCAGATCAAGGGCAGCCCCACGCAGCTGCACCACGCCGAGGTCTATGGCGACGACTACCCCTACGACAGATTCGTCAAGACGTTCAACGACGCCTCCGCCACGGCCAACCTCGACGGCATCGCGGAGGTGTGCCAGGCGGCCGGGGCACGCTACGTGGTGCTCACCACCAAGCACCACGACGGTTTCGCACTGTGGCCCTCGGCCGTACCGCACCCGGCGAAGGGCACCTACCACGCCGAGCGCGACCTCGTGGGTGACCTGAGCGAGGCCGTGCGCGCCAGACGGATGCGCATGGGGCTCTACTACTCGGGTGGCTACGACTGGCCCTACAACGATGCGGTGCTCTCCAAGCCCGCCGATGCGGTGCTTGCGGTCCCCCACGGGCGGCGCTACGTGGAGTACGTGACGGCGCACTGGCGCGAGCTGATCGACCGCTACCAGCCCTCGGTCCTGTGGAACGACATCTCGTGGCCGAGCGGCGGCAACCTCGCCGAGCTCTTCGCGTACTACTACAACGCCGTCGAAGAAGGGGTCATCAACGACCGCTGGGTCGAGCCGAACCTGCCCCGTAACGCCTTCACCGACGGGCTGGTACGCGGCGCCGGTGCGCTCATGCAGTGGCTGTGGCGGTTCATCCCCGAGCGCCGCAAGCGACTGACCTTCTCGAGCCCCAAGCACTGCGACTTCCGAACGCCCGAGTACGACGTCTTGCACACGGTCTCGGAGCGCAAGTGGGAACTGGCCCGTGGCGTCGGGCACTCGTTCGGAGCAAACCGCCACGAGGCACCCGAGGACATCATCACCGACACCGAGCTGGTCCAGATGTTCTGCGACGTTGTGTCGAAGAACGGCAACCTGCTGATCGGGGTCGGCCCCCGGCCGGACGGGACGATCCCCGAGGAGCAGCAGGCCCCGCTGCGGGGGCTCGGGACCTGGCTCGCCGCGAACGGTGAGGCCGTCTACGGGAGCCGTCCCTGGGTGATCACCGAGTCGGTCACGACGGGAGGGACGCCGCTGCGATTCACCAAGAGCGGCGAGGGTGTCTACGTGCTCGTGATGGGGATGACCGAATCGAGGACGATCACGATGCCGGCCGTCGACGGGTCGCGCGTGCGGCGGGTACGACTCGTCGGGGCCGACGAACTGTTGGAGTTCTCTGCCGACAACGGCGAGCTCACGGTGACCCTGCCCGAGCAGATGCCGCCCACGGCGGTGGTCGCGCTGGACCTCGGCAGCCAGGTGCGGGCCCGGTTGGGTCGGGGGTAGTCGCACCGGTCGCGCCACCAGAAGGTGCGGCGGGGACCATTGGCCCTGTTGCCGCTGGTCACCCGGCCTCAAGATCGAGGTCATGGACGATGGTTGCCCGGGAAGCGTGCTCGGGTTCGAGGATCAGTGCCAAGGTGGTGGCGACACGTGAGCGTGCTCGCTCCCGGCACCTACTCCCCCGACGATCGCGCCTCCGCAGGTGCATCCGCCCCGCCTGCGGTCGAGGTTCGAGGGCTGACCAAGTCTTACGGCGCCCTCACCGCAGTGAACCACGTGAGTTTCGACGTCACCCAGGGCGAGATCTTCGCCTTCCTTGGGCCGAACGGCGCAGGAAAGTCGACCACTATCAAGATGCTCTGTACCCTGGCCCGGCCCACCGCCGGGTCGGCCCGGGTAGCCGGTTTTGACGTCGTCGAGGACGCCAAGCAAGTGCGCCGTCATATCGGCCTCGTCTTCCAGGAGCAGACCCTCGACGACCAGCTCACTGCCGAAGAGAACCTACGCTTCCATGCGGTCCTCTACGGGGTGCCGTCCGACCAGCTCGAAGCCCGCATCGCCCGGGTCTTCGAGCTGGTCGCCCTCTCGGATCGGCGCAAGGACCTGGTCTCCACCTACTCCGGCGGCATGGCGCGCCGCCTCGAGATTGCCCGCGGGATGCTGCACACGCCGCGCGTCCTCTTCCTCGATGAGCCCACCGTCGGCCTCGACCCCCAGACCCGGGCCCTCATCTGGGAGGACATTCACCGCCTGCGCCAAGAGGAGGGGATCACCATCTTCCTCACCACCCACTACATGGACGAGGCGGAGAATGCCGAGCGCATCGCCATCATCGACTACGGCGAGATCATCGCCCTCGAAACGCCCGACGCGCTCAAGGCGGCGGTAGGCAGCGACACCATCGCGCTGGAGACGGCCGACGACACCCTCGCGCTCTCCGCATTGCGCGCTGCCGGTTACCAGGTCGAGCGCACCGAGAGCGGGTTGACTGTCTACGTCGAGGACGAGGAGGCCGCCGTCGGCCCGGTTGTGGCCGCAATCGGTGTACCGGTGCGCACGGTGCGGGCCCACCGCCCCACCCTCGACGATGTGTTCTTGCACTACACGGGCCGCCAGATTCGTGAGCAGCATGGCGACCGTTCGGTCCCGATGTTCGCCCGGGCGCACGGCGTCCGCCGACGATGAGCGCGGCGGCACCGGGATGACCGCGATTGCCGCGCCGAGGACGGTCCCGGTACCTCCGATGGAGTTGCACACCGGTGCCGCCGGTGAACTACGGGTCGTCGCGATGGTCTGGGAGCGCGAGCTCATCCGCTACGTGCGGACCCGGACGAGGATCCTCAGCGGGCTGATTCAACCAGTGCTGTTCCTCTTCGTCCTCGGTTACGGAATGAGCGGCCTCGTCGGCACCATAGGCGGATTCAACTTCCACCAGTTCGTGTATCCCGGCGTGGTTGCCATGAGCGTGGTCATGACCGCCATGTTTTCCGCGCTGTCCATCGTGTGGGACCGCGAGTTCGGTTTCTTACGCGAGATGCTCATCGCCCCGGTGGACCGCTCGACGCTGGTGCTGGGCAAGACGTTCGGTGGTGCCACCGTGGCGGCCGTACAGGGGACGATCATGCTGGTGCTGGCGCCGCTCGTCGGCATCCACCTCACTCCGTTGCTGGTGGTGCAGATGATCTGCCTCGAGCTGCTCATGGCCGTCGCAATGACGACGTTCGGAGTGTTCGTAGCCAGCCGGATCTCCAGGATGGAGTCGTTCCAGGTGGTGATGCAGATGTTGCTGATGCCGATGCTCTTCTTGTCGGGTGCGCTCTTTCCCCTCAACGGCCTGCCCAACTGGCTCGCCTTCATCACCCGGCTCAACCCGTTGACCTACGCCATCGCCCCGTTCCGTCAGGTCATCTTCAACGCGCAGCACATGTCGGCCATCGCCCGGGCGCGGTTCTCGACAAGCGTCACTTGGTTTGGCTGGCCACTGCCCATGTGGTTCGAATTGCTGATTGTGGTGATCTTCGCTGTTGTCTTCTTCGGGTTGGCGGTGCGTGGCCTCTCCCGGACCGAATAGGGGCCAGGGACAACCGGCTGCAAGCAGAAGCGACCACTGCCGGGACCATTGGCCCTAGTGGCTGACGGCCGCCCCCGGCATGATCGATCCATGGACGACGGTTGTCGGCACTGCAGTTCGCCTCCAACAGATCCGGCACGAGCCCTCATCGGGACGTGTCGTTTCGTTGAGGAAGTGGGGAAACGATCCCCCGGCGGCCGCTCGTCCACTTTCGCAACCGGTCGCTCCGTACGCCACGAGGACCTCAGCCCAGGGTGCTTCGCACCATCGGGCGACCTCCGCTAGCGGCCACGGCGCAACGCGTGGAGATCCGCGGCAGGAGCTGCATCGTCACCGGCGCGTCGTCGGGGATCGGCGCCGCCACGGCACGGCACCTGCACCAATTGGGTGCCAAGGTCACGCTGGCTGCCCGGCGCACCGACCGCATAGAGGCGCTTGCCGAAGAGTTGCCCGGTGCGTGCGCCGTCACCACCGACGTCACCGACCCCGGCGACCTCCGCCACCTGGTCTCTGAGGCGTGTGCGGCGTTCGGCGCCGTCGACGTGCTGGTGAACAACGCGGGCCAGGGCCTTCATGTCCCGATACTCGAGCTCGACCCTGTGGACCTGCGCGCCGTCTTCGAGCTGAACGTGGTGGCGCCACTCGTCGCTACCCAGTGCGTGCTGCCGGTGATGGCGGCCGGAGGTGGCGGAGTGATCATCAACGTGAGCTCGGCGACGACCCTGCACGTCTTCCCTGGCCTGGGCGGCTACGCCGCCACCAAGTCAGCGCTGAACATGCTCTCGGACGTAGGACGCCTCGAGTTGGCCGACAAGGGGGTCACCGTGTCGGTCGTGTACCCGGCAGTCACCGAAACTGAGTTCCACGAGAGTCTGCGCGCCGGCGCCATCGTGTCCGGACCGTGGTCCGTCAGGAAGGACCCGCCCGAATTGGTGGCGCGAGCGATCGAATTCGCGATCAGAACCGGCGAGGCACACGTCCTCGTGCGTGACCCGCCCTTGCCGATCGTGCCCGGAAGGGGAGAGGACTGGAGGGTGCTCCCACCTCGTCCGGAGCGGAGGCCCGGAGCCAAGCCCGGGTCACAGAAGTGATCATGGCCAGCGACGGGCGGACCGGGCGCGGCTCCTGGCGCGCTCTCACCTGGACGGACGAGCGGCTGGTGGTCGGGAAGCCACCGATCACTTCCGCGAGTACCTTCAGCGCTACTCGGCGAACCAGGGGAGGCCCCAATGATTCTTGACCTGTTCCTGATCGGGCTCGTGGTCACCCTGGAGCCGATCCCACTCTCGGCGATGATCCTGCTGCTGGCGGCCGAGAGGGGGGTCATGAAGGGCCTGGGGTTCACGCTCGGGTGGCTCCTCACCCTCGTCGGGATCGTCGCCCTCACGGTGCTGGTCACCGGTGGCAAACCGCTCATCCCCCAGAGCGCGCCCTCGACGGCCAGCCTCGCCGTGAAGTTGGCCATAGGCGTGGCGCTCGTCTACATCGGCTACCGCCGCCGGCGCCGGCCGGCTTCGACTGAGCCGAAGAAGCAGCCCAGGTGGATGGCCAGCATCGACCGCATCAACCCGGTGGCCGCCGCCGGACTCGGCTTCCTGCTCCAGCCGTGGGTCCTCGTGGCGGCGGGCGTCGCCACGATCACCCAGGCCAAGCTCTCGTCCGGCCTGGAGTACTTCGGCGTCTTCGCCTTCTGCCTCTGGTGCACAGCGAGCTACCTCGTCTTGGAGACCTATGCCGCGTTGCGCCCCGAGAAGGTCAAGACCAAGCTCGACGCGATGCTCCAGTGGATCAACACGCACACCGACCAGGCGATCGTGTTCCTGTCGCTGGGGCTCGGGTTGTATCTCGTGGCCAAGAGCATCTACGGCCTGGTCAGCGCCGGCTAGGCACGACGACGCTCGGTCAACGTCCAGGGGTGGGTTTCTCGGGACCTTCGGCTCTACTCGGGGCCTGTCGCGGGCGCAACGCTGGGGGCACATCGATCACGACAGAGGGAGATTCCGATGTTCGCCTATACCTGGCCGCTACTGAGCCTGTTCTGGACGTTCCTGATGTTCGCGGGGGTGTTCCTGCTCCTCTTCTTCATCATCTGGTGCTTCATCGACAACTTCCGGCGTCGCGACCACCACGGACTGGCCAAGGCGCTCTGGACGGTCCTCATCCTGTGCCTCCCGTTCTTCGGCGCGCTGATCTACATCATCGCCCGGCCCGCGGACGCACTGCTCTCGACCTGACCTGATTGTCGGGCGGCGGCGCCACCGAAGGGGAGGGCGTCGCCGTGCCGATGGTTACCCGCTGCGCTCCGCCAGCTCGAGCCGGCCGTCCTTGCCGAGCACCACGCGGTCGATGCCAAAACGTTCCGCGAGCAGCGCGGGCACGTCCTCAAGCGCGACCTCGGTGATGGCGGACTCGCCGCCGGCGGGCCGCTCGACGAGGACGGCCTGCTCGTTGACGAAGAGCATCGAGCAGCGCTCCGGGCTGCGGAGCCCTGCCATGATGCCGGTCACGAACTGCGACTCGGGATGGGTGGACGTGTACCAGTTGTTCACGACGATGTCGACGTATGACGCGGGTTCGGGGATGAAGCCGTACATGTCGCTCCAGCCTCCGTCCTGGAACACCTGGAGCACGAGCTCGGGACCGTCGTCGACCAAGCGGTAACGCCAGCCCGACTGCTCGGTCTCGGTCCCGGACTCGAACGGCAGCGGGTCGAGCAGGCCGCCGCCGCCGAACCCGACATCGGCGAGCCACGTGCTGTCGTCCCTGTCCGTCACCCGCAGCAGGAGGTGGTTCAGGGGACTGGGCGCGCCTTCCGGGTCCAGGCGGACCCGGGCCAGCATGGCGTCGACCTGCCGACCGCCGAGTGACTCGAGCGCCGAGGCGAGGAGGAGGTTGTGCTCGAAGCAGTAGCCGCCACGCCCTTTGGCCAAGATCTTGTCCTCGAGGTCAGGGAGGTCGAGCGAGACCGGCGTGCCGGAGAACGAGTCGAAGTTCTCGAAGGCGATGCTGGTGGCGTGGGCGCGGTGTACCTCCGCCAGCCCGGGATCGGCCCGGCCGGCCAGTCCGATGCGGTCCAGGTAGGCCTCGACGGCGGTGAGCGGCGGCATCGGGAAGAGGCTAACGCCGGCCCGGGCGGCCGGCTCCAGCGGCGAACGATCGTTCGGCGCGTCCGCCGGCGATCGCTTTGTCACCCGGGGCCGCGCCTCACTATGGTTGCGCCGATCCCGAGAGGAATTTGCAGGAGTCGGAGATGCAGAACCACCATCCCAGCGTCACGCAACGTCCTGACCGTACGTGGGTCGTCGACCGCGCCCAGTGCCGCAACGATCCGACGCCAGCGGTGCCGATTGGGATCGGGATGCCGCTGCAGGAACGCGAGACGGCCGAGCGGCTCCGCGACAACCATGCCGCCCGGGCCGTGCGGGCCGTGGCCTCATAGGGGTCGTCCCACCACGAGCTGTCTGCGCGCACAGCCGTGACTGCGGCGTCGGGTGCTCCTGAGCCGACAGGTGCCGGCACCGTCACGAAGACGAGCCCGCGCACGGTGGGTGACACGGTCGGCCGGTTGCTCGACCTGCTCGCGTCGAAGGGCCAAAAGGTGTTCGTCGTGATCGACCAGCGCGCCGAGGCGCGTGCGGTGGGTCTCGACCTCCGGGAGACGACGCTGGTGGTCTTCGGCAACCCGGCGGCGGGGACAGGCGTCATGGACGCCGCGCCACTGGCCGCTCTCGACCTCCCTCTCAAGGTCCTGGTGTGGGCGGACGGGGACGGCATCACGCAGGTCAGCTACACCGATCCGGCCGTCATCGCGGCGCGCTTCGGCCTGAGCGACGACGTTGTGGCGCCACTCCAGGGCATCCACGGTCTGACCGACGCGCTGGTCGCCGGCTAGCGCGGCTGCGTCAGTCCCTCAGCCCGATTCGCCAGCTGGACGCAGAAGCGCTCGGCCGCGAGGATGCGTCTCTTCGCCCCGCGGGGTTCCCGCGTCTCAGTCGAAGAGTCGCAGGGGCGACGCGTACGCCAGCTCGAAGTACCCGGCGGCACCCGGCGCGCGCAGCGCGTCGGCGGCCGGTCCGATGTCCACGCCCGGGAGGCCCGGGAAGAGCGGGTCATGGTGGCAGAAGGCGACGCGTCCGGGGCGGAGCCGCTGCACCTGCTCGAGCATGAACTGCGCCGAGGAGCCCTGGAAGGGCTCGCCGTCGACGTTGGGCCGCCCTCCGAGCGAGAGCAGTGCCACGTCGGGACGCAAGCCGTCGAAGATCCCGCGCCAGTAGCCGGCGCTGCCGCTCACGAGGACAGCGCCCCGGGCGGTCGTCAGCAGATACGCCAGCTGGCCGCCGTCGTGCTGGGAACACGCAGCGTTCATGGCCACGAGCGCCGGCCCGGCCGGAGGGGGCACCGCCCCCATGAGGTCGAAGAGGTCCTGCACCGCGGAGGCGCGCTCCTGCGCGCTCACCCCGAGGTCGCCCAGGCAGGGGATCGCGGTATCCGCCTCGCTGTGCGCGAAGAGGCACGAATGGAGCGCGGGGAGCACTCGCACCTTCGTCGTCGGGCCGCACTGCACCGTTTCGCCCCCGGTCACCACCAGCAGCTGGTCGTTCGGCACCCCGCGGGCCCGCAGGCAACGGGCCGACTCGGGGGACGACACGACGGTCGCGCCGGTGCGTAGCGCCACGGCGTCAACTCCGTAGAGGTGGTCGAAGTGGGCGTGGCTCACGAAGACGAAGTCCGCCTTGTCGACCTGGGCCGTCGAGAGGCCGACGGGCTCCAGGCCAGGGAGTCGATCGAGATAGGCGTCGAAGAACAGGTCGAGCCCGGCATCACGCACGCGGAACGTGGCCGTTCCGAACCACTCCAAGGTCGTCGGCATGATGCGCCCCCTTCGTCTCGGGAACCGATCGTAGGGGCGTCCAGCTCTGGTGGCCCACCATTGCGAAAATACCCCTAGGGGTATATGCTCCAAGTGGCCGAGACGAAGACCGTGGAAGCGAGGAGACGACGTGCAGCTGCCCGAGGAAGTGATCGACGACCTGCGGAAGCGGCTCCACCGAGTGGCCGGTCAGATTGAGGGCATCGAACGCATGCTCGATGCGGGGAGGGAATGCCGCGACGTGGTGACCCAGATCTCCGCGGCCACCAAGGCACTCGAGCAGGCGGGCTTCCGGCTCGTTGCTGCCGGTCTGACCTACTGCCTGGCCAATCCCGAGGAGGCCGCGGCCGACGGCTACCCGCTCGAAGAGGTCCAGCGCATGTTCATGAAGCTGGCCTGACCGTGGGCCCGCGCCGGATCGTGATCGTCGGCGGGGTGGCCGGGGGCATGTCCGCGGCCACCCGGCTCCGCCGCCTCGACGAGGAAGCGTCGATCATCGTCCTCGAGCGCTCGGGCCACGTGTCCTACGCCAACTGCGGGCTTCCGTACTTCGTCGGCGGCGTGATCGAGGACGAGGACGACCTCCTCCTGCAGACCCCCGAGCGTCTCTTCGAACGGTTCCGCCTCGACGTCCGGGTGGGATCCGAGGTGGTCGCCATCGACCCGGCCACGCACACCGTGCAGGTGCGCGCCACCGTGGAGGGTGCGACGTCGGAGCTCCCGTTCGACGCACTCGTGCTCAGCCCCGGCGCCGCGCCCGTCCGGCCTCCGCTGCCCGGGTTCGACCGCGTGCGCGTCCTGCGCACCGTCGAGGACGCGGAGCAGCTGGCCGGCCAGGCCCGGGGCACGCCTCGCACGGCGGTCGTCATCGGCGCGGGTTTCGTCGGGCTCGAGACGGCCGAGAACCTGGCGGGCTGGGGAATCCGGACCACCGTCGTCGAGGCGGCCGAGCAGGTGCTGATGCCACTCGACCCCGAGCTGGCCGTGCTCGTCGCGGCGGAGCTGGTCGCACAGGGCGTGGCCGTCGAGACAGGGGTGGGCGTGGCAGAGGTGACCGACACCGGCGTCGTGCTCGCCGACGGCAGGACCATCCCGGGCGAACTCGTGGTCGCCGCCATCGGCGTGCGGCCCGACGCGCGCCTGGCGGAGATGGCCGGGCTGGCGCTCGGGCCTCACGGCGGCATCGCGGTCGACGCCGACGGCCGGACCAGCGCGGCGGATGTCTACGCCGTTGGCGATGCGGTCGAGAAGGCGGACTCCATCGGAGAGGGGTCGTCGCTCATCGCCCTGGCCAACATCGCCAACCGCCAGGGGCGCCGGGTGGCCGACGCCATCTGCGGCCGGACCGTGCGGCCGGCCCTGTCCCAGGGAACCGCCATCGTGAAGGTGTTCGCCGTCACCGCCGCCATGACGGGGTGGAACGAGCGCCGGCTCCTCGCGGCGGGGCGTGCGTACCGCGTCATCCACTCGCACCCCATGAGCCACGCCGCGTACTACCCCGGGGCCGAGCCGATGTCGCTCAAGCTGCTCTTCGACCCCGACGACGGAGCCATCCTCGGTGCGCAGGCGGTCGGCGGGTCGGGGGTCGACAAGCGGATTGACGTGCTGGCGACGGCCATGGCGGCGGGCCTCCGGGCCGACGCGTTGGCCGACCTCGAGCTCGCCTATGCGCCACCCTTCTCCTCGGCCAAGGACCCCGTCAACATGTTGGGCTACATGGCTGA
Source organism: uncultured Acidimicrobiaceae bacterium (assembly GCA_963717455.1). Taxonomy (GTDB): domain Bacteria; phylum Actinomycetota; class Acidimicrobiia; order Acidimicrobiales; family RAAP-2; genus Bog-473. The sequence goes on along the minus strand of OY970336.1, from coordinate 5,302,015 downwards.
GAACCTGATGTCCGGCGAGTGCGACGTGGTCGAGGCCAACGAGCTGGCCAGCCTGGTCTCCACGGGCTGGACGCTCCTCGACGTTCGCTCGGAGGACGAGCATGCAGCGGGAGCCATCCCCGAGAGCCGCAACGTGCCGCTGGATGTGCTGCGGGAGGGTCTCGGCGCGTTGGGCTCCGGGCCTTTCGTCGTCTACTGCGAGGTCGGACAGCGCGGCCACACGGCGACGATGCTGCTGCACGAGCTGGGGATCGCCGCCCGAAACCTCGACGGGGGATATCGGACCTGGCGAGCGACCGACGCAGCGGCAGCGGGCGATCCCGATCGATTGGTGCGTGCCGAGCTCCGTCGCTGAGTCGACGAGAAGCACCCTGCTCAGTGCCGCAGCGCCTGAGTGACTCAGTGCCCCATCAATTCGGCGTCGGCGAGGCGGCGGGCTCCGGGAGCTTGCCCGGCGTGCCGATGAGCTTGGCCGAGAACTTGACCGCTTTGACCGCGCTGGTCGCGGCCGTCTGCAGGGTGGCCCCGACGATGATGAGGATGACGCCCAGCCAGAACAGGTAGTGCCAGCCGAGCATGAGGATGCCGAGACGTCCCAGCATGTAGGGCGGCGAGCACACGACGGCCCCCACGGCGCCGCCGACGGCGGTGGCGGCGAGCTTGTCCCGGGTGTTCTTGCTCTTCTCGATCCCGACGATGCGGGCCGGCACAGCCACGTAGAGCAGCATCATGAGGCCGACGACGATCCCCTGCGAGATGGCGAACGCCCAGTGGCCCCAGCGGGTCACGATGAGGGAGGAGAAGGCGAGGGCGAACCCGATCAGGAAGCCCCAGGACAGGATCACCCGGAGATGACGGTTGGCCCGGCCGAAAGCGGGACGGATCTCGGGCTTCCCGGGCTTGGAGATGGCAAAGGCGAAGACGCCGTTGAGGTAGAAGCTGGCCGCCGTGATGGCCATCACCGCCAGCACCGCCGGGATCAGGATGGGGCCGCGCAGGACGTGGAACTGCTTGCCGTGCAGGAGGTGGATCTTGATGTCGAGCATGGCGGCCCAGATCCACATCGCGGGCACGATCTGCACCAGGGTGAGGCGCCAATTGGTGACGAGGAGCTTGAGGCCCTGGAACAGCATGAGGAAGGCGCCCACGATCAGGGCCAGCGGGGCGAGCCAGCGTTTGCGGTTGCTCAGTTGGATCACGGCCTGCTCGACGGCGGCGTCGTCGCTGCGGTTGATGGCCTCGATCAGCCGGCCGATCCCCTTCCCGACGCGCTCCCGCCGGGATGCGCGGGTGGTGGCCGGTTCCGGCTCGGCCCCGCTGCCGCCGGCGCCCGCGTCCTCGACGTCCACCGTCACTGGTCGTTCCTCACCGCTGCCGGCCATGGTGTCCCATCATTGTCGTCCCCACGGTGGACCCGGGAGAGGGTCGAAGGTCGTCCGGGCGGGCGGCTGGCCGGCCCGAACTTGCGTAGCCTCGCGGACGGAACGGTTGCGCCGCGACGCGTCCAGGGAGGTGGTCCACCATGGCGATTGACGAGGAGATCCGGCTGGCGGACCATCCGATTCCCCCGGCCCTCTCCCACCTGAGTGAGGCCGAGAGCAAGGCGAAGGGGAAGGAGGCACGGGCCCGGGTGCCCCGGAACAGCCATTCGGTGTTCGCGCCGCCGCCCGACCGACCCGACCCCGTCTCGCTCCTCGAGGAGCAGGCCACGACGCGGGTGCCCGAGCTCGTCCCCATCCGCTACGGGCGGATGCTCGTCTCGCCCTTCACCTTCTTCCGGGGGGCGGCACTGATCATGGCGTCCGACCTCTCGACCACCCCGCGGTCAGGTCTGACGGCCCAGGTCTGTGGCGACGCCCACCTGTCCAACTTCGGGGTCTTCGGCTCGCCGGAGCGCCAGCTGGTCTTCGACTGCAACGACTTCGACGAGACGCTCCCGGGGCCCTGGGAGTGGGACGTCAAGCGACTGGCGGCGAGCGTCGTCGTCGCGGGGCGCCAGCGCGGGTTCTCCAGGAGTGTGCGGACCGAGGCGGTGGTCGGCCTCGGACAGGTGTACCGGAATGCCATGCGGCAGATGGCGACCATGACCAACCTTGAGGTCTGGTACAGCCGGGTTGAGATAGAGGGGATGGTGGCCCTCCTCCAGCAGCAGGCCGCCGCCACCGGGTCCAAGGTCCAGGCCCACATCGCGTCCACGGCCACCAAGCTGACCGAGAAGGCGCACACCAAGGACTCCATGAAGGCGCTCGACAAGCTGACCTCAGTGGTCGACGGGGAGCGGCGGATCATCAGTGACCCGCCGCTGATCGTGCCGGTGGAGGAGCTGTTCCCCGAGGTGGAGAGCGAGGAGATGGTGAGCCTCTTCCACGGTGTCATCCGGCAGTACCGCCAAAGCCTGCCGACCGACCGCAAGCACCTGCTCGAGGGGTACCAATTCAGCCAGATGGCCCGCAAGGTGGTGGGCGTGGGCAGCGTGGGCACGCGGGCCTGGATCATCCTGCTCCATGGACCCCGCCACGAGGACGTCCTCTTCCTGCAGGCGAAGGAGGCCGAGGCCTCCGTGCTGGAGCGCTTCACGAAGAAGAGCGCCTATGCCAACCACGGGGCGCGAGTGGTGGCCGGTCAGCGGCTCATGCAGGCGAGCAGTGACATCTTCCTCGGCTGGCAGCGCACCGACGGCATCGACGGCGTGAGTAGGGACTACTACATCCGCCAGCTCCAGGACTGGAAGGGGTCCGTCGACCCCGACACCGCCATCCCGGAGGGCATGAAGCTCTACGGCGAGCTGTGCGCCCACACCCTGGCCCGGGCCCACGCCCGCTCGGGTGACAGGATCGCCGTGGCCTCGTATCTCGGCAACAGCCCCAGCTTCGAGAAGGCACTGGCCAAGTTCGCCGAGGCGTACGCCGACCAGAACGAGCGGGACTACGAGGAGTTCGCCGCCGCCTGCAGGAGTGGGCGGCTACGCGCCGAGGAGGGACTGTGACCCGGGCAGGTGGCGGGCCGCCCGGATCCGCCGTGCACGAATCAAGTGGCGGTCACGGATTTCGAGTCCCAAACCGCGCGACCCGAACCTGGGAATAGCATGAAAGCGGCCGTTGTGCGAGGGTAAGGGGGTTGCACGACGCCTGGCCGCGGGCCGGGGGACCATCGGACACGACCACGACGTAAGGAGCCAGCATGCTTGCAGCCAGTTACCAATACCCGATTCTCGATTTCTTCCTGACGATGCTGTACTTCTTCCTCTTCATCATCTGGATCTGGCTGCTGATCATGGTGTTCGTCGACATCTTCCGCAGCCACGACATGGGCGGCGTGGCCAAGGCGTTGTGGGTGATCTTCGTCATCGTCCTTCCCTTCCTGGGCGTCTTCGTGTACCTGATCGCCAGGGGCGGCAAGATGCACGAGCGGGCAGCCCAGGAGGCGGCGCAGCAGCAGAAGGCGTTCGACGAATACGTGAAGCAGACCGCGGGCACAGCGGGGACCGACACGGCATCGCAGCTCTCGAAGCTGGCCGACCTCAAGTCCCAGGGCGTGATCACGGACGCAGAGTTCGAGGCGCAGAAGGCCAAGATCCTGGCCACCTGAGCCGGGTTCGGGCTTACGATTGGAACTGACCAGCACCGCAGACGACACGCGCAGCAGAGGAGACACAATGCCGCTTGGACCAGTGAGTTACACGGTGATCGCCTTCCCTGGCAACAAGTTCAACGGGAAGATCATCCCCGAGATCGAGAACCTCGTGGCGAACGACGTGGTCAGGATCCTCGACCTGGTGTTCGTCATGAAGGACGAGAAGGGTGACACCATCAGCCTCGAGTTCGACCAGATGGACGAGCTGGCTGCCTTCGGAGCCATCGAAGGGGAGGTCGGTGGGCTGGTGAACGAAGAGGACCTCGATCACGTGGCCGCCAACCTGCCCGAGGGCAATTCCGCTCTGGTGATCGTCTGGGAGGACCTCTGGGCGAAGCCGCTGGCCGAAGCACTGCGCGGGTCGGGTGGGGTGCTGGTCGACAGCGCACGCATCCCGGCCGACCTCGTGGAGGCCGCGTTCGAGGAGCTGGCGCAGGCACTCAAGAGCTGAGAACACAGAGACCGAAGAGGAGAGGAGCACAACGATGCCCATGATGCGACGTCGTCCGGTCCTGCGGACAGTCGGAAGGACCGCCGTGATCGCCGGGACGGCGACCGCGGTAGCCGGTGGCGTGTCCCGCCACCAGCAGCAGAAGGCCGCAAACCAAGAAGCTGCCGCAGCAGCCCCTCAGCAGATGGCACCGGCGCCCGCCGCCGCCCCGGACTCCGACGAGCTGATCAACAAGCTGAAGGAGCTCGCCAACTTGAAGGACCAGGGCATCCTGACCGAACAGGAGTTCAACGACCAGAAGGCGAAGATCCTGGCCGAGATGTCCTGAGCAGCGAGCATCACGTACCGGACTTGCCGGCCAAAGCGCTCTCGCGTTCCGGCTTCGGGCAGAGCTCATTCAGGAGCGAGGCCGATGGGACTGCTTAATTGCGCGTCTGTTGTGCCGCCGTCCCCCGAGTGCCCCGCGCTCTTTGACATCAGGGTTGTCAGTGGGCGTGTGTGCGCGCCTGCCCCGGGAACGACTCTGACATCTGGTGCGCCGTCACCCCCGTGTCGTGCGGACCCCAGCTTGGCCGCCGCAATGACGGGGGTTTTTCCCACTCCTAGTGCGGGTAGGGCAGGGGCGAGGGAGGGCTGGTGATGCACACGACACTGATGCACACGGCACGACAGCAACTCTTGAGTTCAGCGACCAGGCGGGCTCGGCGGGCACGGAGAACCACGGGGAGGATCCTGGTCTCCGCCCTCGGCTTCGGAATGGCCTACTACTTCGACACGGAGAACGGTCAGGCACGGCGCAAGCAGCTCCAACGGAGTCTGCCGCGGACGGCCCGCAGCATCGATTCGGTGTTGACGTCCGAAGTCGGGGACCCGCCGCCGGTCTTCTATCCGGTATGGCGTGGTCTCCGGGCCCTGGAGCCGGACTCCCCGCGGCCCGAGCCGGCCGAGGCCGCCGCTCGATAGTCGTCGCCGGCGCGGCTCGGGTGTGCTGATCCCCTGGTGGGTGTTGCCGTTGCGGCGTCCCCCGGGCGTGCAGATGGCGGTGACCTGATCCCTCGATCTGGGGTCACGCCGGTAACGTAAACCCGATGTGGCCGACCGACTCCGGAGGCGGGGATCTCCCGACCCGCCCTGGCTCCCTCTCGGCTGTCGGTGCCTGAACATCCCGGGCCCGACGGAGTGAGCGTGCAGGACCCCCCGCTCCCGGAGCCTGCTCCCGCTGCCGACACCACCTCCCGCTCCAGCTGGTGGTGGGTGCCGGGTGCCATCACGGTCATCACGATCGCCAGCATCATCATCGTGACGATCTCCCAGCTTCACCCGGGCATGCTGTTCACGGACACGACCACGACCGGCGGCGACACGGGCGCGCACATCGCGATGCCCAAGTACCTCGAGACGCTGCTCAGCCACGGCCATCTGACCGGCTGGTACCCGGGCTGGTACGACGGCATGCCTCTCTACACCTTCTACTTCACCCTCCCCGATGCCCTCATCGCAATCGCGGGTTGGATCATCCCCTACGACGTCGCGTTCAAGCTGGGCACGATCCTCGGATCGGTGATGCTCCCGGTCTGCGCCTGGGCCTGTGGCCGGTTCTTCCGGTTACGCCCCCCGATCCCGACCATCCTGGCGGCCGCCACGCTGCCCTTCCTCTTCGACTACACGTTCACCATCTACGGCGGCAACCTGTTCTCCACACTGGCGGGGGAGTACTCGTTCTCCTTCAGCCTGTCGCTGGCCGTGCTGTTCCTCGGTCTCTTCGCCTGTGCGGTACGGGAGGGGAGGTATCGCGGCTGGGCCGCGGTCGTGCTCGCCGGCTGTGTGCTGTCGCACATCGTCCCGGGGCTGTACGCGCTCGGGGGTGCGGTGGTCCTGACGATCATCGAGCTGCTGCCGACGCGCTGGGGGATCGCCGACTCGCGCCTCTCGATGTGGCGCAGCGACGAGACCGCTGAGCCCGTCCCGCGGACACGCACCCTGTGGTGGGCCGGCTCGACCGTAGGCATCGGCCTGCTGCTCTCAGGCTGGTGGCTGGTTCCCTTCGGGCTCGAGCATGCCTACACGACCTCCATGGGCTACACCAACGTCGAGGGGTGGGCCCTGTACTTCCGAGAGGCCGACACGTGGGCGCTCGTCCTGGCCGGCATCGGCGTCATCACCGCCTTCATCGTGCGCAGCCGCTTCGGCATCACGCTGACCGTGCTCGGGGTCGCGTCGGCGCTGGCCACCGCGCTCGACCCCCAAGGCAGCCTCTACAACGTCAGGCTCCTGCCGCTCTGGTTCATCTCCGTGTACCTGATGGCGGCCTGGGCCTTCGGGACCGGGTGCATCGCCGTGGCGCAGTGGTGGCGCCGGTGGCGCGCCCGGCAGTGGGAGGAGCAGGCCCAGGCGGCACCGTGGGCCGAGGGGTCGCCGACCCACCGCCACTGGGAGGAGCCGCGGACGCCCGGTGAGGTCGCCGCCGGTGCCGGCGACCTCCTCACCCCCCGCCGGGCGCCGTCCCCGCGCTGGGCACCGGCCGCCGTCAGCGGTGCGGTCCTGGGCCTCCTCGCCGTGATGGTGATCGTCGCCTCGCCGTTCGTGGTCCAACCGTCCTCACTGGTGCACGTCGGGCCGAACGAGGTCACGAACTGGTCCGTTCTCAACTATGCCGGGTACGAGGCGCAGCCGGCCTATCCCGAGTACCGATCTGTGATCCAGACCATGGAGGCGGTCAGCAAGCGCTACGGGTGCGGGCGCGCCATGTGGGAGTACAGCGACACCGAGCAGCGCTTCGGCACCCCCGAGGCGCTCATGCTCCTGCCCTACTGGACGAGCGGCTGCATCGGCTCGATGGAGGGCCTGCTGTTCGAGTCCTCGACGACGACGCCCTACCACTTCCTCGACCAGGCCGAGCTGTCGGCGGGGCCCTCCGACCCCGAGGTCGGGCTGCCCTACGGCCCGCTCGACGTGACCCTCGGGGTGCGGCACCTGCAGCTGCTCGGGGTCAAGTACTTCATGGCGGAGACGTCGCAGGTGGAACAGGAGGCCGACGCCGATCCTGCACTGAAACTCGTCGCCACCACCGGCCCATGGGCGTCGAACTACAACGGCGCCGTGACGAACACCACGTGGGACATCTACGTGGTGCGCAACTCCGCCCTGGTGACCCCACTGCGCAACGACCCCGTCGTGCTCTCGGGGGTCAAGCCGTCACCGTCGAGCTGGCTCGGCAGTGCCACCGACGAAGGGCCGTCACTGGCGTGGTACACCCATCCGAGCCGCTGGAACGTGGAGCTCGCCCAGGACGGCCCGGCATCGTGGCCTCGGACGGCAGTGAGCGACATCCGTCCGACCGTCAAGCACGCCGGGACCACTCGCGTGACCGCCGTGTCCCAGAGCGACTCCTCCATCAGCTTCCACGTCTCCCGGGTGGGCACACCCGTCCTCGTCAAGGTCTCCTACTTCCCGAACTGGCACGCCAGCGGTGCCGACGGACCCTGGCGCGTGACGCCCAACCTGATGGTGGTCGTGCCGACGAGCCATGACGTGACGCTCACCTACGGGCGGTCGGCGGCCGACGACCTGGGCCAGCTCGCCACGCTGGTCGGGCTGGTCGCACTCGTCGTGATGTTCGTCGTGCCCGCCGTCCGGCGTTGGAGGCTCAGGGAGACAGCGTGAGCGTTGCGGGGGAGGCGAGGCGCCCGAAGCCGCTCTTCCTTCGCCCGCAGTGTTCCCACCAGGGTGGATGTGCATCGAGCGGCGGTGATTGAGACAAAAAGGACAGTAAGTGTCTAATATGTACCGGAATGACGGCGACCCTCCAGGACGTCACCACCGGTGCGGGGTTGGGCACCACTCACCTCCGCGACTTCAGCCCGACTGAGGAGAGGATCCTCACCGCGGCCCTCGGTCTCATCGGCCGGCGCGGCGTCCGCCGGCTCGGCATGCAGGAGATCGCCGAGGCGGCCGGCGTGTCGCGGGGCACCCTCTACCGTTACTTCCCGAGCAAGGACCAAGTGCTGACTGCCGCGGCCGCCTTCGACGAGCGCCGCTTCAGTATCGGGCTCGACGAGGTGCTCGCCACGACCCGAGCACCCGAGGAGCAGATCGGGGCGTTCATGGCCTACGCGTTCGACTTCATCCGCTCCCACCCGTGCCGCCCGCTCTTCGAGTCCGAGTCCGGTTTCGTCATGGGTTACCTGCTCGACCACCTGCCGTCCCTGCGGACGGAGCTGGTGACGCGACTCGGGGAAGCCCTCGACACGGTTCCCGCCGTGGCCGCCGGCGCTCTCGAGCGCGAGCAACTGGTCGACGTCATCGTCCGCCTCTTCGCCGCGAGCTGGATCATCCCCGAATCGGACGACGCCTCGCTCGTGCAATCCGTCAACCACATCCTTCAGATCGCACCCGCCTGACACAGGGAGAGGCACATGGACACCGAGACCGAGACCAACACACCCGCCGACGGCGGCAACCCGCTCTCCGCGATGGATCCGGAGATGGCGGCCAACCCGCAGCCGATCTTCAAAGTGATGCGCGACGTTCCGGTCATGCCCGTCGACCTGCCGACGGGCCGCGGTGTGCTGCTGTCGCGCAAGGAGGAGATCGACCAGGCTCTGCGTCATCCCGAGATCTTCTCTTCCAACATGGACGCAGTCGACCTGAAGAACAAGCGGCCCATGATCCCGCTGCAGATCGACCCGCCGGAGCACAAGAAGTTCCGCAAGCTGCTCGATCCCCTCTTCTCCCCTCGCAAGATGGCGCTCCTCGACGACGAGGTGTCGGCCCTCGTGAACGACCTCATCGACGGCTTCATCGACCGGGGCGAGGTGGACTTCGCCAAGCAGTTCTCCATCCCCTTCCCCTCGCAGGTGTTCCTCACCCTCCTCGGCCTGCCCCTCGACGAGCTGGACCGGTTCCTCACCATGAAGGACGGCATCATCCGGCCCGACCACGTCACCGGCAAGCTGTACGGCTCGCGGGAGGCCAGCGACTACCAGCAGCAGGTCGCCGACTCGGTCTACGACTACTTCAACGAGATCCTCGACGAGCGTGAAGTGGAGCGACGCGACGACCTGCTCTCCCTGTTCCTCGATGCCGAGGTCGAGGGCGACCGGCTGAGCCGGGAGGACATCCTCGACATCTGCTTCCTCTTCCTCATCGCCGGGCTCGACACCGTCACCGCCACCCTCGACTGCATGTTCGCCTTCCTGGCCCAGCACCCCGAGCAGCGGCGCCAGCTCGCCGAGGACCCCGGTCTGATCCCCAATGCTATCGAGGAGCTCCTGCGCTGGGAGACGCCGGTGATGGGTGTGGCCCGGGTGGCCGTGGAGGAGACGGATCTCGGCGGATGCCCCATTCACGTGGGTGACCAGATGATGATCATGATCGGGTCGGCCAACACCGATGAGGCCGAATTCCCTGACGCCGACGTCGTGCGCTTCGACCGTGAGGTCAACCGTCACATCGCATTCGGTGGCGGCATCCACCGCTGCCTCGGGTCGAACCTGGCCCGGCTGGAGCTGCGTGTCGCCCTACGGGAATGGCACGAGCGGATACCCGACTACGAGGTCGAGCCCGGCCATACGCTCGTCTACACGTCGGGCATCCGCTCCATCGAGGAGTTTCCCATGCGTTTCAGCGCGCCGGCATAGCCGCCTCCGCACTGCGCCGGCCTCCGTTGCCGACGTGCTCGGTCCACTGGCCCTCGTGCCAGTAGCGCTGCTCGTGGCGCCCCGACGGGTCCGGGTACCAGCCCGAAGGTGGGACCCCCTCGTGGCCGTTGGACGCCGCGGGTGCGGGGCGGTGTTGCAGCCGGGCCACCCGGCTCAGCTCGGAGAGCTCTTGGACCAAGCGGTCCGCCTCCTCCACCTCGCGGTCCCTGAACTCGGCCCTGGCCCGCTTCCCGGCCACGTCGACATGGACGGTGGCCAGACCCAGCGGCCCTTGTGCCGGGCCCTGGACGCGGCGGATGCTCTGTGACTTCTCGAGCGGTACCCAGGTCGTCGCCCGGTTCAGTCTCCCCGTCACGCACACGGCGTGCGCTCCGTCGTGGCCGGCGGAGAGGAAGTGGAAGCTCAGCGGCGCCTTGAAGCGGGCCCGCCACGGCGGCGGCGTGCGCACGGGGTCGGGGCCGCCGAGCAGGCGCGCCAGGAGGTGCCAGGCATCCTGCTGCGAACCCACGGGCAAGAGGGCCTTGCGCACCACGCTGGTGCCCTCTCCGCGCTGGGTGCGCGCCGTCGCCCCTGCGATGTCGACCTCCAGGCGGCACCAGCCGAAGGGACGCCACAGCAGCGGCTCGACCTGGCGGACGGCCTGGATCCTCCCGTAGGGCACCGTCTCTGAGATCGTCTGGAGGAGCCCGCGCCTGATGTGCACCCCCTCCGGGCCCTCCACGGTGATGAAGCCGTACTGGCCGGAGAGCCGTCGCCACACCACACCGGCGAAGCTGACCAGGTAGACGGCCAGGAAGCCTGCGGCGGCGGCGGCCGTCCGCGGCTCGAACTGGTCCAAGACGGCCAGCGTGGCGACCGTGCCGACCAGCACGATGCTGACCAGCGAGAGCAGGACCGAGCCGAGCAGGCGGCCCGTGGTCACGCTCGCCATGGGCAGACCGGTGTTGCTCGACACGGCCACGTCGCTGTCGTGGTGCCCGGCGAGGAGGACGAGCCGGAGCTCGGCCGCCTCGGTCTCGGCCAGGTAGGCCAGCTTGCCGTCGATGGATCCCGACCCGGCCAGACGGATGCGCAACTCGGACACGCCGAGCATGCGGGCGAGGAGCGGGCGGACGATGTCGACCGCCTGGATGCGCGCCAGTGGCAGGCGCCGTGAGTCCTTCCTGATCAGGCCCGTCTCTATCCGCAGTGTGTCCCCCTCGAAGCGCCAGCGGGTGACCATCCAGTGCACATAGCCGTAGACGGCGGAGATGAGGGTGATCACGATGAGGTAGTCGGTCTCAGCGGCGCCGTTCTCGGCCTTCGAGTGCACAGTGGAGACGAGGAACAGGAACACAAGGGCCGGCACGAGGCGGCCGACGCGCGCCACCGGCGAGAGCGGGTGGAGGCGGCGCCACCCGTCGTGGGGGAGAGGGGGACCGGGCGCGTCGGCCGTCACATGCCCGCCGCCATCGACTCGCCCAGCTCGGTGAGCCGGTCACGGAGCCGGGCCGCCTCGTCCGCCTCGAGGCCGGGGATGCGGGCGTCGCTGGCCGCGGCAGCCGTGTGCAGCTTCACCGTCGAGAGATGGAAGAGGCGCTCAATGGGCCCGGCCGTGACCTCGACGAACTGCATCCGCCCGTAGGGCACCACCGAGAGGCGCTGCACCATGACGCCCCGGGCCACGAGCAGGTCCTCGTGGCGCTCCTGGTAGCGCCAGGCCCGGTAGCGGCGGCGCACGAACCACGAGGACCCCGCTCCGAGCACCAGCACGGCCGCCACGCTGACGCCACCGGCGAGCGGGCCGAGCGCGGCGAGGAACACGAGCCCGAAGAAGGCAGCCAACACGACGGTGACCATGGTCAGCTGCGCCCGGCGCATGCGCCAGAGCGCGGCCGAGGGCCGCAGCCAAGCCTGTTCCTCCGGCACGGTCATGGTCAAGACGTTACGGGGAGTGCCCCCGGCGTAGGGTGGCAATTGTGCCCGGATTGCGTGGCTCCCTGACGAGGCGGCTCGCCATGGCCCTCGAGCCGGTGGCGGGCCAGGTGTACTTCTCCCCCGAGTGCCACCTTGCCTACGCCGAGCTCGGGTTCTCGCCCAGCCCCGGGACACTCCCGGGCGGCGTCCACCTGCCCGACGGCCCTGCCTATTTCACGAGCCGCGGCTCGGTGCTGGGGCAGGTGCCGGGCCATGTGGTTGCGGCCGCCTTCGCGGTGTTCAACCCCGATGCCGTCGTGCCGTCCGTCGAGTTCGGGTGGGCCAGGGTCGACGCGCCAACCATCTGCGCCGCTCGGACCCGCGGCGCCGTCGGCCAGCTCGTACGCGTCCTCGGCGACGAGCCCGAAGGGCTGGGCCACGCGTCGGAGTTGTTGGCGGAGGCGGTGGCGCCCCTGCGACCGGAGGGCAAGCCGCTGTTCGCCGGTCTCCTCAGCCTCGGGTTGCCGGGCGATCCCATGGACGACATGTGGCGCCGGGCCGACCTGTTGCGCGAGTACCGCGGCGACGCGCACACCGCGGCCTGGACATCGGCCGGCCTCGACGCGACAGAGGTCGGTCTGCTCACCGAGCTCTACTGGGGCCTGCCGATGCGCAGCTACATCCGCACCCGCGCCTGGACCGACGCGCAGCTCGACGAGGCCGAGGCCCGTCTGGCCGCACGCGGCCTCGTGGCCGACGGTGGGCTCACCGGCGCCGGACGGGCGTTGCGGGAGTCGGTCGAGGTGGCCACCGACGCCCAGTGCGAGGTGATGGTGGACGCGCTCGGCGACCGCTTCGACGAGCTGATGGAGTTGGTGTCTCCGTGGGCTGCGGCCGTCCGGGAGGCCGGAGCTACCCGCCGCAGGGCCCGCACGACTTGGCGCCGGCGCGCTGACCCCGCGCCGTCAGGCGAGCGGCCGGTGCTCGGTGCCGGTGCTCGGCGTGATGAAGAGGGCCTCGCCCGGCTCGTGGACCAGGGTGGTGTGCCAGACGTTGCGGGGGTTCACCATCGCCTCCCCGGCCCGGAGCTCCACCACGCGCTGCGTCCCCTCGACCTCCTGAACCACGTCGACCCGCCCCGAGAGGAGCACCACGACCTCGTCGCCGGCCGGGTGGCGCTCCCAGGTGTCCCACGTCGCCTCCTGGGGCGACACGCAGACCAGCCTCCCCTCGTCGCCGTCCGCTGCGAAGCGCGCCTCGTAGGCGTCGAGGTACTCGGGTGACCAGGCGAAATCCGGTAATGGCGTTGCGGCCCCGTCGAGCCCCAGGTGGACGAACGTGTGCGCCAGGTCGAACTCCCCGCCGCTCATCCGCGCCACCGTCCCACCATGTCGACGGGCCACACGTCGGATCGGTCCGGGCCGCTCAGTAGAGCGGCGACCACTCGGCGCTGCGGAGGATCCGGCTCTCCCAGCGGTCGCGCACCGTGAGTGCGTCGTGCATCCAGGTGCCGGGCTCGGTGGCGGAGGGCGGGAGGTCGTTGGCCAGCAGGTACAGGAGCGCCTTGTGGTTGACCACCCGCTGCCAGAGGATCACTTCGTTGGTGCGGTGGGACCCGTAGACGGGTTGGAAGGCGGCCTCGAGCTCGATGATGCCCCGCCCCTCCTGCTTCTGGGAGCTCAGTGTCTGGTCGTAGAGGGTCCCGGCCTTGCCCAGGTACGCCGTCAGCCCGCCCGGGTAGGGCCATGCCGTGTCCTCCATGAACAGGCTCAGCTCATGGGAGGCCCCCGTCGTCGGGACGGTTGCCAGGTCGATCTGCTGCATCGGTGACCACGACACCGGGGTCAGGATCTTGGCCTCGCAGGCGTGACGGATGGCGTCGACCTCGGCCGACCACTCCGCCAGGTCGCCCTGGCGGATGCGTTCGGCCAGCTCCGCCCACGCCGCCGCGTCGCGGCAGCCGATGATCGTGACCACGGTGTAGGCCGGGCCACTCCCGTGGGCGACCCGCAGGAACCACAACAGGCGGCAGCCCTCCGTCCTGGCCAGCGCCGGGATGAGCTCGTCCCGGTAGGCGGCCTCGAACCTCTCTTCTTGTGCCCCGGCGACCCGGTGCACTTCATGGAGCAGCAGCACGGTGTACCCCCTGTGTCCTCGCTATCGGGTGGTGGAGATGCCTCCGTCGACCGGGATGATGGCGCCGGTCAGGTAGGCGCCGGCTCGCGACGCCAGGAAGATGGCGGTGCCGGCCATGTCGTCGGGGCGGCCGATCCGCTTCAGCGGCGCACCTGCCTCAATCTGGTCCCTGAAGGCCTCGAGCGTGGCGGCCATCATCTTGGATTCGAACGGACCCGGTGCGATGGCGTTCACGGTGATGGTCGGCGCCAGCCGCTTGGCCAGGTGGCGCGTCATCTGGTGCACAGCCGCTTTGGACGCCGAGTACGAGTAGGTCTCGAGTGCCGGCACCCCGATCCCGTCGATGGACCCGATGTTGATCACCCGCGCCGGCTGGTCTTGGGTGCCCGCCTTCTCGAGGAGCGGGACCAGGAATTTGGTCAGGTGGAAGACGCCCTTGACGTTGAGGGACAGGACGCGCTCGAATGCCGCCTCGTCGAAGTCGGCCAGCGGTGTGCCCCATGTCGCACCGGCGTTGTTCACCAGGATGTCCAGCTTGTCGACCCGCGCCGCCATCTCGTCGGCCAGGTGGCGGCACTCCTCCTCCTTGGACAGGTCGGCCGGGACGGCGATGCAGGTGCCCTTCTTGGAGAGCTCGGCGGCCACCTGCTCGCAGACGTCCGCCTTGCGCGAGGAGATGTACACCGTCGCCCCGGCGTCCACGAAGCCCTCGGCGATCATCAGGCCGATGCCCCGGCTGCCCCCGGTGACGAGGGCTGTCTTGCCGGCAATGGAGAAGAGGTCCGAGGCGGTCATGGCCACATTGTGGCCTATCAGCGGCGAGGCGTCTCAGCCGGGATCATCGGGTCCGACGACCGACATTGGCCGATCAGGGCGTGGCCAGGGCCAGCGCGCTGCGTACCATGACGCCCGCCCCGACGCGCAGCGAGGCGTCCTCCACCGCGAAGGTGGGGCTGTGGTGCATGCCGCTCGACCCGTCGGGCGCCGCGCCCCCGACGAAGAAGTAGCAGCCCGGCAGGTGGTTGAGGAACTCGCTCACGTCGTCGCTGGTCGAGGTGGGCGGCATGCGGAACACCTTGTCGGCACCGAGGACCGTTCCGGCCTCGGCCTCCACCAGGTCCGTCACCGCCGCGTCGTTCACCACCGCCGGCGTGCGCTCGGGCATCTCCAACGTGATCTGCACTCCCAGCGCGGCGCCCACCGATGTGCACAGTGCGCGCAGCCGGGTGAACGCCTCATCACGCTGGGCGGCGGTGAAGGTGCGCAGCGACCCGGTGATCCTGGCCGTGGTGGGGACGACGTTGACGGCGGTGCCCGCACGCAGCGTGCCCGCGCTGCACACGCAGTTGGCGCCCTCGAAGGTCAGCCCGTCGGCCACCTCGCCCAGACGGTCCACCAGCTCCGCCGTGGCCACGATCACGTCTCCCTGACCCGTCGGCATGGCGCCGTGCCCGCCCGGCCCCGTCAGCGTGATGCGCAGCGAATGGGCCTCCGACATCGTCACCCCGCCTCGCACCGCCACCAGGCCGGCGGGGATCTGGGAGGTCACGTGGAAGCCCACCAGGGTGGACCCTTCCATGACCGCGAGTGCACCACCCTCGACCATCGCCTTGGCCCCGCAGAGCGCCTCCTCGCCGGGCTGGAAGAGGAAGACGAAACGCCCGGGCACGTCCTCGCGCCGGGAGGCCAGCGCGCTGGCCGCCCCGAGGAGGGCGGCGACGTGGACGTCGTGGCCGCAGGCGTGCATGACACCGTCGACCTCGGAGTGGCCGGCCCGCGCCTCGTCCTCTTGCACCGGCAGCGCGTCGATGTCGGCCCGCAGCACGACGCTGCGACCCGGCCGGCCGCCCTCCATGACGAAGATCCCCCCGGTCTCGGTCACCCGGGGCGTCTCCGCGATGCCGAGCGCGCCCATGTGGTCCCGGATGATCCCGGTCGTGTGGTGCTCGGCGAAGGCCAACTCGGGCAGGCGATGCACCTCGCGTCGCAGGTCCACCATCTCGTCGTAGACGGCGTCACCGGGCGCCGCCCCGAAGAGGTCGCTCATGTCAGCGCCCGAGGAGGTCGCGGGCGATATGGGTCACCTGGATCTCGTCGGTGCCGGCGTAGATCTGGAACACCTTGGCGTCCCGCGCCAGCTGTTCCACCCGGAACTCCGACATGTACCCGTTGCCACCGAAGAGCTGCACGGCCTCCATGGCGACCTCGGAGGCAGCCTGGGCCGAGTAGAGCTTCATGGCGGAGGCCTCGGCGAGGCTCAGGCTCTTACCTTTCGAGCTCATCTCTATGTGCCGGAACACGAGGTTCTCCACGTTGAGCCGCGCGATCTCCATGCGGGCCAGCTTCAGCTGGATGAGCTGGAACTCCGCGATCGGCCGTTCCCACAGCAGGCGGTCCTTGGCGTACTGCACGGAGAGCTTGAGACACTCCTCAATCAAGCCGAGCGACATGGCGGCCACGCCGGCCCGTTCCGTGACGAAGTTCCCCTTGGCGCTCTCGCGTCCTTCGCTCCCTCCCGGCGTCCCCTCGGTCTCGCCCAGCAGCCGGTCCCGTCCGACCCGCACGTCGCTGAGGAACAGCTCGCCCGTCGGCGACGAGTGCAGGCCCATCTTGCGGAGGGGCTTGGACTGCTCCAGACCCGGCATGCCGCGGTCGAGGATGAAGGTGAGAACCGGGCGCTGGCGCAGCGGTGTGTCGCTCCCATCGTCCAGCTTGGCGTAGAAGACGACGGTGTCGGCATAGGGGCCGTTCGTGATGAACGTCTTGTTGCCGTTGATCACGTACTCGTCGCCGTCTCGTACCGCAGTCGACTTCATGCCGCCCAGGGCGTCGGAGCCCGAGTCGGGCTCGGTGATGGCCCAAGCGCCGATTTTGTCCAGCGTCAGGAGGTCGAGGCCCCAACGCTCCATCTGGGCCGGCGTGCCGCCCTTCATGATGGTGCCCCCCGCCAGGCCCGTGCTCACGCCGAGCGCGGTCACGATGCCGGGGCAGTAGTGGCACAGCTCGATGATGGGGATCATCGTCAGGGCGGCGTTGCCGCCGCCCTCCGACCGCTCGGCGGCCGGTGCGCCCGACGTCTTGCGCTCGAGCGCCCGCTTGAAGGACTCCCTGGCCATCACATCGAGCCCGAAGGTCCGGTACAGCGTGCGGATCACCTCATAGGGAGGCGTCTCGCCGTGCTCGAGCTCCTCGACGTTCGGCCTGACCTCTTCTTCCACGAAGCGCCGCACGGCGTCGCGGACCGCCAGCTGCTCCTCTGACCACTCGTACATGTCGTGCCTCCCTGCGGCCTCGGCGGGCCCCGCCGACCCGACCCTACAGGGCTGCCTCAGATCTCGGCGATCCGCTTAAGCGTGTTCTCGCCCGTGTGGACGATCTGTTCGGGCATCCTGGCGTGGTGGATCACCGCGTCTCCGAGTAGGTGAATTCACCGTCCACGTTGGTGTCGATCGTCACCTCGTAGCGGATGGCCCGAGCCTTCTTGTCCAGCCAGTTGTTCGAGTGGATGCCGTAGGTCCGGCTGCCCACGTTCGCCTCCAGGCTGAACGTGGCGTCGGGCGCCACGGTGGCTCCGGCCACGATGGCCGAGCCGCGGGGATGAGGAAGCAGCGGACCACCTCGTTGTCGCGGGCGTCCCACATCCAGTACCCCACCTCGGTGTGGAAGGGCTCTCCTTGGTGCCGCGCCAGGTGGCCATGCGGTAGTCGAGGCCGTAGAGCACCTGGCTGCCGTTCTCGACCGGTCCGAAGGGCTTGAAGTCGATGTGCTCGCGGTAGGGATCCGCGCCCACCTTAGATCCCGGCGCAGCTCGGTCTCCGACCCGTCGCTCGAGCGGATCTACCGCGGGGGGACTCCCTCCGCGATGCCCAGCAGCGGCTCGTCGGTCTGGCGGCGTCGCCAGCGACGCCGCTGCCCCGAGGACCGTGCGCTCTCGGAGTGGCGCTGTGTGCGGGCCACGATGATCCGGCTGGAGACCAGCAGCAGCAGGACGATGACCACGAGGATGAGCGCGGCGTCGTACGAGAGGTAGTGGTAGTTCTGCACGGGGGCGTTGTAGTACGAAAAGACGACATAGGTCAGGTAGGGGAACGACCCGTGCAGCGAGTGCGGAAGGGTGGGTGCGAAGTTGGCCGTGTAGATGAGCGGGGCGGTCTCGCCTGCCGCGATGGCCAGGGCCAGGAGGAGCCCGGTGACGATACCCGGCAGGGCGCTCTTGAGGACCACCTTGCGCAGCCCGTAGCCCATCGACATGCCGAGGGCCTCTGCCCCCTCCCTGTAGCCCGTGGGTACCTGGCGCAGCGAGTTCTCGGTGGTCTTGGCGATGTAGGGGATCACCATGATGGAGAGGATGATCAGCGCGGCCAGGAGCGAGAAGCCCCAGTGCAGCCCGACCACCAGCGCCACGTAGCCCACGTAGCCCAGCACGATGGAGGGGAACCCCGTGAGGATGTCCGACGCCGTGCGCAGCGGCCCGCTCAGCTTGCCGCTGCGCTTGTCCGGCCGGGCCATCTCCGACAAGTGGATGCCGGCCAGCACACCGACGGTGCCGGCGATGAGGAAGACCCCGAGCATGAGGATGAGCGTGCCCAGGATCTGGTCGCGCAGCCCGCCCCCCGTCGGTGTCAGCTTGGTCCACAGCACGCTCCACTGCCAGTGCGGGAGGGCCTGGGTCAACACGCCGATGAGGAGCCAGGCGGCGGGCGCCATGATGAAGAGCAGCGCCACGTAGGTGAGGCCGCGCCAGATGCCCGTGGAGACCCGCCGCCGCCGAGTGCCCGGCGCGGCGACCAGCGACATCAGGCCCCTCCCACCGGTGCGTGCACCCGGCCGGTGCGGTTGACGATGAGCCGGGCGACCAGGTTTACGGCGACGGAGATGACGGCCAGCACGAGCGCCAGTTCAGCCAGGGTGGCCACGGCGAAGCCCGTCCCGTCGGTCAGCGCCCCGTCGAGTTGTTGAAGGATGGTGGCGGCCACCGTCGTGAAGGGGAGATAGACCGTGTGGGGGATCTGCAGCGACGCGCCGCCGATCATGGCGATGGCGATAGTCTCCCCGAGCGCCCGCCCGAGGCCGAGGACGGTGGCGCCGATGATGCCTGAACGCACCCAGGGAAGGGTGACCTTGTTGGACACCTCCCAGTCGGTCATGCCCAGGGCGAGCGCCCCCTCCTTGGGGAGCGGTGGCACCTGCATGAAGAGGTCCCGGGTGGTCGAGGTGATGATGGGCACGATCATCAGCGCCAGCACGATGGCGGCCGATAGGAGGCCCTCGCCGTGGCCCACTGGGTTGCGGAAGTACCTGAGCACCGGCACGTCGGGCATGTGGTCGGCGATGACCGGGTAGACGTGCTGGGACAGCCATGGGCCGAAGGTCAGGATGCCCCACAGGCCGAGCACCACGCTCGGGATGCCGGCCAGGATCTCGACGGTGACGCCGAGGGGGCGCGAGACCCAAGTGGGCATGCGCTCGGTGAGTGCGAAGGCGGCACCGATGGAGAGCGGCACCGCAATGACGATGGCGATGATGGACGAGGCGATCGTTCCCCAGATGATGGCCCAGGCCCCGAACTGGGCCCCTATCTGGTGGGCCACCCCGTCGGTATGCACGACGGAGCCGTAGCCGTTGCCGTACGTCCAGTTGCGCCCGTACAGGAAGTACCAGCCGTTGACCCGAATGGCCGGCCATGCCTTGACCGCCAGCACCGAGACCGCGAGGACCAGTGCGGCCAGGGGCAGGAGCACCGCCACCCAGGCACTGCCGCGCCAGGCGTGCTCCTCGTTGCGGCGGGCGAAGTCGATGACCCTCCTCGGCAGGGAGGGCTTGCCAACCGGCGCCGCCGACCGTTGTCATTACTGGATCTTCAGGATCTGCTTCAACGACTGCGCCTGGACCTTCGCGGGCAGCGCCTGGAAGTTGACCTGGGACAGGTACGAGCTGCTCGCACCACCCTTCGTGTTCATCGCCCACTCGAGCACCGAGCGGATGTTCTTGGCCGTCGAGGAGGACGACTGGTGAGTGGAGACTATGGCGTATTCGTAGTTGACGATCGGGTAGCCGTTCTTGATGTTGCCGTAGATCAGCGAGATGGTGCCGTTGGCCGGTGTCTTCTTTACGAAACCGGCCGCCTCGGTCGCGATGGTCTGCTGCGTGGGCAACAGGTACTGACCCTTGGGGTTGCCGAGGGCGGCGTAAGCCAGCCCGGCCTGAAGCGACTGCGTTAGGTAGGAGACGCCGACGTAGGCGATGCAGCCCACCGTGGCATTGCAGCCCGACACCATGCCCGAGTTGCCGTTCTCACCGAAGCGCCCCGGGAGCGGCTGGCCACTGGACCGTCGTGTTGTAGCCGATCTTGGTGCCCCAGCCCGCGGGTCGGCCTTGGACAGATAGCTGGTCCACAAGAAGGTGTCGCCCGAGCTGTCGGAGCGGTGCAGCGCCACGACCGGGGTGCTGGGTAGCGTCACGCCCGGGTTGAGGCTGGCGATGGCCGAGTCGTTCCACTTGGTGATCGCGCCCTGGTACATCTCCGAGAGCACCTTGCCGCTCAACTTGAGGTGAGCGGTGATGCCCGGGACGTTGTAGGTCGCCATCTGGGCCGAGATGACTAGCGGGATGTTCCTCAGGTCCGGGTTGGACGAGATCACGCTCGGCGCAAGGTAGGCGTCGGAGGCACCGATGTCGATGGTGCCGTTCTCCGCCTCGGAGATCCCGGTCCCCGACCCGGTGGCCGCCGTCTGGATGGTGGTGCTCGGGTACTTCGTGTTGTACCCACCAGACCACAGGTTGAAGATGGGGTACATCAGCGTGCTTCCAGTCTCGGTGACCGTTCCACCCGGAGGCGTCTCCACCCCGCTCTTGGGCAGCTTCGTGGAGGCCGACGCGGCCGAGCTGATGACGACCGAGCTCGGCGCGAGCCCCGCCGCAGCGGCGACGATTGCGCCCCGCTTGAACCGGGCCGCGCGCATCAATGTCTTCACAGGTTCTCTGCTTGTGAGGTGGTAGGTGTGTGCTTCGGTGTAGCTCTCGGGACCCAACGAGGGCTGGTCGGGAGTCATCGCTGGCTGGTCATGAACCATCTCTAGCTGCGACGGAAAGCCCTAGCCCATCCGTCCCGTGACGTATCGCTCGGTTTCCCGGGGTGCTTGGGCCGGCTGAACATCTCCTCGGTTGGGCCGTGCTCCATGAGCTGCCCCTGGTAGAAGAAGATCGTGTTGTGCGAGACCCGCATCGCCTGGCCGAGGTTGTGGGTGACCACGATCAGCGTCAGTGCGGGCGCCAGCGTGCGCAGCAGCGCCTCGATCGACTCGGTCGTCACGGGGTCGAGCGACGAGGTGGGTTCGTCGAGCAGGAGCACCTCGGGACCGACGGCCAGCGCGCGGGCGAGGCAGAGCAGCTGCTGCTGCCCGCCCGAGAGCCGGAACGGCGAGTCGTGGAGGCGATCCTTGACGGCGTCCCACAGGCCGACCTCGGTGAGCCGGCGCTCGCAGACGACGTCGAGCTGCTTGCCCTTGGCGATGCGGTGGGCCTTCACACCGGCCACCACGTTGTCCTTGATCGACATCGGGAACGGGTTGGGGCGCTGGAAGAGCATCCCGACCCGGCGGCGCAGGGTGAGGAGGTCGACGTTCTGCCCCCACAGGCTCTGGTCGTCGAAGAGCACGTCACCCGAGCGCTTGAACCCCGGGACCCGGTCGTTCATCCGGTTGAGCGTGCGAAGGAAGGTTGACTTGCCCGAACCGGTGGGCCCGATCAGTGCCGTGATCGACCCCCGCCTGAGTTGCACGTTCAGGTCGGAGAGGACGACGCGCCCCGAGAAACCCAACTGTAGGTTGATCGACTGCATCACAGTCTCCGGACGCGCCGCGTCCGGATCGAGAGACTTGAGTGCCTCGTCGATACCTGTTTGCACGTCGGTCGTAACAGGATCGCTACGTATCTCTGTCGATTCACCGTCTGCCACTACCTGGAACGTAGCCAGGCCAGGTAAACGCCAGGCAACAGGAGTGCTATCTCAGAATGAACAAATGGCTAAGGATTGGAATCGGCACCGTAGTCTCGGCGGAGTCTGGCTCGGATCAGCCCTGGAGCGCCCCCGCCCCTTGCGCTTGACGCGCCACGAGGTCCCTGTGGGCGGCGGCGATCGCGGTCACGATCCAGGGCGCCCAGGCGATGACGGCCAGGCATGCCAGTGCGGCGGGAATGGAGACGACGAGAGCCGTGCTCGTCGAGAACAGTGCGCAGATGCCCGCCGCGACGCTGCCGAAGACCGCCACGAGCCAGGCGATCCACCACTGGAGCACCCGCGACCGGTGCGGGTCGTCCGGCGGGAGGCAGTCGCGGATGGCGGAGTAGGGCACCCACAGGTTGACGACCGGCACGAACCACGCGCCCACGCCCCAGGCCGGGGACTGGCGGGACGGGATGCCGAGCGCGCGGGCGGCCGACGCGGCCCGGTGCTGCCAGATGCACGCCACGACGACCGCACCGAGCGTGGCGAGCCCGACGAGGAGGCTGACGGGAGTCAAACCGCTCGGCGCGTGATAGGGCGGCGGCGTGATGCCGTTCTGGGCGTCGTCCCAGTTCACCCGGAGCTGGTGGCCGAAGGAGCGCCACTGGTCCGCGTTGACCCGCTGCACGATGAGGTTGACGAGGTAGTACACCGCCGGAATGAGGACGGCGACGCGCGCGATGGGGACCATCCGCAGTTCGTCGTCGACCCGGCTGCTCGCGGTGAAGGTGCTCAGCCGCTCCGAGGCCACGGCCCAGGGCGGCACCTGCGTCGCGGGTCCCTGCGGCGGCCCTGCGCTGG
This sequence comes from uncultured Acidimicrobiaceae bacterium, assembly GCA_963717455.1. GTDB lineage: Bacteria > Actinomycetota > Acidimicrobiia > Acidimicrobiales > RAAP-2 > Bog-473. The sequence continues at coordinate 5,279,433 of OY970336.1, read as the reverse complement.
CCCATGGCGGCGGCGGTGGCTGCGCGGGCAGCACCGTCGCCTCCGTCCAGGCGTACCCGTCCCACCAACGTTGTCCGGGCCCGCCGGCCGGATCCGGGTACCACCCCGGCGGTGCCCCGGGGTAGCCGCTGTGCTCGCTCACCCCCACATCCTGCCAAAGGCACGGACACGCCCCGCGCACGCGTGATCCGTGCGCGTAGCCTCGGTTGCATGCGGATCTTCGTCGCCGGTGGCACCGGTGCCATCGGTCGGCCCCTCGTAGCCGCACTCGCCGCCGCGGGGCACGAGCTCACGGTCTTCTCCCGCAGCGAGAGGCGGGTCGCCGCCCTGGGTGTGCCCGGCGTCGTCCCGGCGGTCGGCGACGCCTTCGACGCCGACTACCTCGTGCGCGCCGTGCACGTGGCGAAGCCCGAGGTCGTCGTCAACCAGTTGACCAACCTGGCCCAGTCCGCCAACCCCCTTGCGGTCAAGCGCGGCTTCGACACGACCAGCCGACTTCGCCGCGATGTCTCGGGCACCCTCGTCACCGCGGCCCGCAGCGCTGGGGCGCGCCGCGTCGTCGCCCAGAGCATCTCGTTCGCCTACCGCCCGGGCCCCGGGGTGCGTAACGAGTCCGACCCGTTGTGGACCGACGCGACGGGGCAGATCGGCCAGCTGACCGGCTCCGTCGCCGCCCTGGAGGCGGCCACGCTCGGTGTCCCGGACCTCGAGGGAGTCGTCCTGCGCTACGGCGCCTTCTACGGCCCGGGCACCTACTTCGGGCGCGACGGCCTCTACACGTCCATGCTCGCCAAGCGTCGGCTGCCCATCCCGGGCGACGGTGGCGGCCTGTTCGGTCTCGTGCATCTCGACGACGCCGCGTCGGCCACGGTGGCCGCGCTCGAGGGCCCGACCGGGGTCTACAACGTGGTCGACGACGTGCCGGCCCGGGCATCGGAGTGGATGCTCTTCGTGGCGGAGCTGCTCGGCGCCAAGCCGCCGCGCCGGGTGCCCGAGGCCATGGCACGGGTTGGGGCCGGGAAGTTCCTGGCCTATCTCATGTGCGATCAACCGGCCGTCTCCAACCAGCGGGCCCGCACCGAGCTCGACTGGTCACCGCACTACCCCGACTGGCACGACCGGCTCCCGGCCGAGCTCCGGGCTTCCTGACATCGCTCATACTCCGACGGGCAGCCCCAGCGCGGCGCCGATCGCGCCGATGACGCCGGCCCCTACGAGCGTGAGCACCACGCTGCGGCGCAGCCCGACGATCACCGCCAGGGAGCCGGCCAGGACCGCGACCTGCCACACGTGCGAGATGCCGAGCGCGAGGGGGATGGAGGCGCCCGCGATGGCGCCGATGGCCGCTGGACCGGCGCCGCCGAGGAACGACTGCGCCACCCAGTTGGTCCGGAGCGCGCCGAAGTGCCGGGCCCCGACCAGAATGAACACGAACGACGGTGAGAACGCGACGAGAGCCGCCAGCAACGCGCCACCGACACCCGCGGCGGCATATCCGACGACGGCGACGGTCTGCACCACCGGCCCCGGGGTGATCTGCCCGAGTGCCACCGCGTTGAGGAACTGGGCGTTGGTCATCCAGTGGTAGTGGTGCACCGCGTCGGCCTGCATGAGCGGGATGATGACGAAGCCGCCGCCGAACGACAGCGCCCCCACCTTGAGCGCCACCCAGCTGAGCGCGCCCAGGCCCCCCGTCACCGCGACGGCGAGCGGCGCCGCCACGAACCCATTGAGGTTCTTGGGCGGCCGCACACCGCCCACGACGGCGACCTCCACCAGGCCGCAGCCGAGCAAGACGAGCACGAGGAACGTGCCGACTGTCGCCGCGGCGACGCCGCCCGCCAGCGCGTAGACCACCCAGCCCACCCGCCGGGCGCGCCCGGCACTGGCCCGGCGCCAGCTGGCCGGGATCAGCCCCAGTGCAGCGTTGACGGCGACGGGCGCCACCGCCGCCCCGGCGCCCAGCGCGGCACCCTTGACCCAGGTGGGCGGGTCGGAGGCGAGGAACAGGGCGGCCAGCCCGATGATGATCGCCAGCCCCGGGCTGATGAAGCAGGCGCCGCCCACCAGCGCGCCCGGCAGGCCGCGTAGTCGCCAGGCGCAGAAGATGGCGAGCTGCGTCGACGCCGGCCCCGGCAGGAGGTTCGACGCCGCGATGGCATCCTCGAACTCGGTCTCGTCGATCCATCCCTCGCGCTCGACGGCCACGCGCCGCAGCATGGCGATGTGCGTGGGCGGGCCGCCGAAGCCGGTGCAGCCGATGCGGCCCCACTCCTTGGCGATGGTGCCCAAGCCGACGTCGGGACGGGCGTCCGGAGTGGGCTCGTCCGGCATTCCTCATGTTGCCATGGCGTTCCGGGGTGCGGGCAGATTCACTGCCGGGCCCCCGGGAGCTGACTGTCAGGTGTCGAACCCGGCGTACACCCTCAGTTGTCGATGGCTGCCCGGAGCTCGGCCAGGCGGGCGCGGTTGAGCGAGTACCAGACCCACTTGCCCCGCCGGTCGCCGTGGACGAGACCCGCTTCGCTCAAGACCTTGAGGTGATGTGACACGGTGGGCTGACTCTTGGCCAGGGGCTCGACGAAGTCGCAGACGCAGACCTCTCCCTCGGGTGAGGCAGCAAGGATACTGAGCACCCGAAGCCGGACCGGGTCCGCCAGGGCGCTGAACCCGCTGGCCAGCTCGGCGGCATCGGTGGTGTCGAGTGGTGCGGCAAGCACCGATGCACAGCACTCCGTCGATCGGATCTTTGTCGCAGTGGCGGGCTTGCTCATGCGGTACCCCCTTTGCATTGACATCTGTCAATGTATCAGCCATACTCGATACATCGACCGAGCTCGATACTACAGGAGGTCACCATGTCCAGGGTCCAACTCGCACTGAACGTCAGCGACATTGAGGAAGCCGTCGAGTTCTACTCCAAGCTCTTCGGAACCGAGCCGGCCAAGCGCCAGCCGGGCTACGCCAACTTCGCCCTCGCAGACCCGCCTCTCAAGCTCGTGTTGATGGAGGATCACACCGCACGGGGTCATGGGACAGTCGGCGCACTCAACCACCTCGGCGTGGAGGTCGAGAGCAGCGACGAGGTGACCGCGGCGACCGGGCGCCTTAGCGAGACTGGGCTCGAGACCGAGGTCGAAGAGCAGACGACGTGTTGCTACGCCGTCCAGGACAAAGTGTGGGTGAGCGACCCCGACGGTGCGCCCTGGGAGGTCTACACCGTCCTCGCCGACGCGCCGGCAGAGACGGGCATCGCCGGGGACGGGTCCTGCTGCGTCCCCGAGGCCATCGGGGGCGTTCCGGTGGAGGTGGGTGTGACCCAGGCCGGCTCTTCCTCCTGCTGCTGAGAGACCGAGGCGACCGGGGGAGCCCGTGAGGGACACCGTGTTGTGGCGGCGCCTGCTCGCTGAGTTCTTGGGCAGCGCCTTCTTGGCCGCCATCGTCATCGGCTCGGGCATCGCGGCACAGAACCTGTCCCCGGGCAACGTCGGGCTCCAGCTCTTCGAAAACGCGGCAGCCACCGCCACCGGACTCTTCGCCATCATCTTGATGTTCGGCCCGATCTCGGGCGGGCACTTCAATCCGATCGTCTCGTTCGTCGACGCCGGGTTCGGGGGCCTCAAATGGAAGGACGCCGCCTCCTACCTGCCCGTCCAGACCGTCGGGTGCATCTGCGGAGCGATCGTGGCCAACGTGATGTTCTCCGAGGCCGCCATCTCCATTTCGACCAAGCACCGGGCCTCGGGGCCGCACTGGCTCTCCGAGGTCGTGGCCACCGTCGGCCTGATCCTGGTCATTTTCGCCCTGGCCCGCTCCGGGCGCTCCCACCTGGCTCCGGCGGCGGTCGGGGCCTACATCGGGGCCGCCTACTTCTTCACCAGCTCGACCAGCTTCGCCAACCCGGCGATCACCGTCGGCCGCATGTTCTCCAACACCTTCGCCGGCATCGCCCCCTCGTCGGTCCCGAACTTCATCTCCGCCCAGATCGTGGGCGGGGCGCTGGCCTTCGGGCTGATCAAGGGGCTGTACCCGGGCATGACCAAAGCCGAGGCGGCCGACGTCATCGAGCCGCACCTGCGCGGCGAGAACGACCTCGAAACCCGCTGAACCCTCCACCTTTGAAAGGACGTCCCATGCACCTCGTAGCGATCGGAGGCAGCGACGCCGGCATCAGCGCCGCGCTGCGGGCCCGCGAGCTCGACCCGACGACCGAGGTCACCGTCGTGGTCGCCGACGCCTACCCCAACTTCTCCATCTGTGGAATCCCTTATTACGTGTCGGGTGAGGTCATCCATTGGCGGAACCTGGCGCATCGCACCCTCGACGACCTCAAGGCAACCGGGATGCAGGTCCGGCTCAACACGGTGGCCACCAAGATCGACGTCGCCAGCCACCGCCTCCATGTGGTCGATGACGCCGGGGTCGAGGACCGGATCGCCTACGACCAGCTCGTGGTGGGGACCGGGGCGATCTCGGTTCGCCCCCCCATCGAGGGCCTCGTCGGTCCCGATGCCCTCGGGCCCGCAGATGGGGTCCACCTGCTCCACTCCATGGGTGACACCTTCGAGCTGGTGCGCACGATCGAGGAGTCGGCGCCGGCCAGTGCGGTGATCGTGGGCGCAGGCTACATCGGCCTCGAGATGGCCGAGGGCCTTCGGGCCCGGGGCCTCGCAGTCATCCAGTTCGAGCAGCTGCCCGAGGTGCTCCCCACCGTGGACCCGAGCCTGGGTGCGTTCGTCAACGCCGAGCTGACTGCCCACGGGGTCGACGTGCGGACCAACACCGCGGTCAAGCGGATCTCCCGGGCACCGGAGGGGTCGGTCGGCCGCTTCCAGATCGACGCTGTCGAGTCGACCGGCGCGGATCTCCGTGCCTTCGCTGACATGGTGCTGGTTGTCGTCGGTGTACGTCCGGATACCTCGCTCGCGGCTTCTGCCGGGGCAGAGCTCGGTATCGGCGGGGCGATCAGCGTGGACCGGGAGATGCGCACCAACCTCGAGGGCGTCTTCGCCGCCGGCGACTGCGTCGTCACGCACCACCGATTGTTGGGCCTCACGTACCTGCCGCTCGGGACCACCGCCCACAAGCAGGGTCGGGTGGCCGGCCAGAACGCCATCGGGGGGAGCAGGGAATTGCCGGCAGCCTCGGGACCCAGGTCGTCAAGATCTTCGACATGGCGGTGTCGCGCACGGGCCTGCGCGATCACGAGGCGATGGCCGGCGGCTTCGACCCGGTGACGGTCGAGTTCGAGGCCGACGACCACAAGGCCTACTACCCGGGCAGCAACCGCATCCGGATGCGCTACACGGGCGACCGCACGACCGGGCGGCTCCTCGGTGTCCAGCTCTTCGGCCACCGCCACGCGGAGGTGGCAAAGCGCATCGACATCGCAGCCACCGCCATCTTCAACGAAATGACCGTGGATGCCATCAGCGACCTCGACCTCTCCTACACGCCGCCCCTCGGGAGCCCGTGGGACGCCGTGCAGATGGGGGCCCAGGCCTGGGTGCGGGCGCAGGGATCGAGCGGAGACTGAGTCGTTGGTTCTCGGGTGCCGTTTTACGACGATCGATCAGATGCTGATGTCAGATGGCGGTAGCGAAAGGAGAAACATGAGTGAGCACGAACACATGACGCTGGAGCAGAAGGTGCAGCTCCAGCACATTTCCAGGCATCTGCACTCCAAGTTCCGGGGCGTCTTCGGCAAAGAGACCATCGAGGCGTTCGTGTTCGAGAGTTACGACGAGCTGGCCAACAAAGCGACAGTCACCAAGTGGCTGACGGTCGGCGCGGAGAAGTTCGCCTTGCAGCGGCTCGAGGCGCTGGTCCACAGTCAGGACCAGTCTCCGAAGAGGGTCCCTGCCGTGCTCTTCCTCTGTGTCCACAACGCCGGGCGTTCCCAGATGGCGTTGGGCTGGTTCAACGAGCTGGCCGCAGATCGTGCCATCGCATGGTCGGGTGGCTCGGAGCCAGGGAGTGAGATTAACCGGGACGTTGTGATCGCCATGGCCGAGGTCGGGATCGACATCTCCCAGGAATTCCCCAAGCCGTGGACCGATGAGTTCCTCGGTGCAGCCGACGTCGTGGTCACGATGGGGTGTGGTGACTCCTGTCCCATCGTGCCAGGCAAGCGGTACGAGGATTGGGAGCTCGAAGACCCGACGGGCAAGTCGCTCGACGAGATCCGGCCCATCCGGGAGGCGGTCAAGGAGCGAGTCGAGGCACTACTGAGTGAGATTCTCTCCACTCCCGCGCCGTGATCTGCCCCTACAGGAGCACTGGCGCCAGCTCGGCGAGCGCGGCGATGTGGGCGTCGACGTCCTGCAGTCCCGCGTGCATCGTGTTGATGGACAGGTGGCTCGCGCCCGCCTCGCGCCAGCGACGGGCGTGCTCGGCCATCTTGTCGTGGTCGCGGGTGCCGTACTCCACCCTGCCCTCGAATTGGAAGTGCGACATGTCGCGGCCCGCCTCCGCAGCCCCTTCCCGGATGATCTCGAGCGCCCCCTCCAGTCCGCCCCCCGGACGGGCTTGGGGGAACCAGCCGTCGGCGACCCGGCCCACGCGGCGCAGTGCGGCGGGGGCGTAGGCGCCGATCCAGATCGGGATGGGACGCTGCACCGGCAACGGCGCCAGCCCGGCGGCCTCGATGTGGTGGAAGCGCCCGTGCACGGTCACGCTCCTCTCGGTCCACAGGGCACGCAGCACGGCGATCTGCTCCTCCAGGATGGCACCCCGCTTCTCGAACGGCATTCCCAGCGCGTCGTACTCCACCTTGTTCCAGCCGACCCCGAGACCGAGCCGGAAGCGGCCGCCGCAGAGCAGGTCGACCTCCGCCGCCTGCTTGGCGAGCAGCGCCGTCTGGCGCTGGGGCCCGATCAAAATGGACGTCGCGAAGGCCAGGTCCGTGCAGCCGGCCAGGTACGCGAACATCGTCAGCGGCTCGCGGAAGGTGTCGTCGATCGTGTAGGGGCCGCCGAGATCGCCATGCACCGTCGTGTCCGCGCCGAGCACGTGGTCGTACGCCGCCAGGTGGGTGTAGCCGAGGTCCGCGATCGCCTGTCCCAGGGCGCGGACCGCGCCCTGGTCGCCGCCCACCTCGGTCTGGGGGAAGATGACGCCGATGTCCATGATCGCAGTCTGCCCTGCTCCCAGGTCGCTGTGCGTCGCCGGCCCAGAATCGGGGCAGCCCGGTTAGCGTGGGCCCCGTGAAGGTCCGCATCTTCGTGGAGCCTCAGATGGGTGCCACCTACGACCAGCAGCTGCGGATGGCGCAGGCGGCAGAGGCGGCGGGTTTCGACGCCTTCTTCCGCTCCGACCACTTCCTCACCATGGGCGGCGACGGCCTGCCCGGGCCCACTGACTCGTGGGTCACTCTCGGCGCGATCGCCCGGGAGACCGAGCGCATCCGGCTCGGCACACTCGTTACGTCCGCCACGTTCCGGTTCCCAGGGCTGCTCGCCATCGAGGTCGCGCAGGTTGACGCCATGAGCGGGGGGCGTGTCGAGGTCGGCCTCGGAGCCGGCTGGTACGACGCCGAGCACACGGCCTACGGCGTTCCGTTCCCACCGTTGGGCGAGCGCTTCGAGCGCCTCGAGGAGCAGTTCGCCATCTTGACCGGGCTCTGGGCCACGCCGGTCGGCGAGACGTTCAGCTTCGACGGGCGCCACTACCACCTCGCGGACAGCCCCGCGCTGCCCAAATCCGCCCAGCGCCCCCACCCACCGCTGATCGTCGGGGGCGGGGGGGCGAAGCGGACGCCGCGACTCGCTGCCACCTACGCCGACGAATTCAACCTCCCGTTCTCTTCGCCCGCCGACACCGAAGCCCAGTACGGGCGGGTGCGTGCCGCCTGCGAGGACCGGGGACGCGACCCCGGGACGCTGCGACTGTCGGCCGCGCAGGTGGTGTGCTGTGGCGCCGACGAGGCCGAGGTGGAGCGCCGCGCCGCCAACATCGGCCGCAAGCCCGACGAGCTGCGCGCCAACGGCGCGGCCGGCACCCCCGACGAGGTGGTGGCCCGGCTGCAGGCGTTCGCCGGCATCGGAGCCGAGACGATCTACCTCCAGGTGCTCGACCTCGACGACCTGGGTCACATCGAGCTGCTGGCCTCCGACGTGCTGCCACGGGTCTCGTAGGCGGGCCTGCGAGCGGGTCGGCACGTGACGACAGGGAGGGAAGGACCATGACCACCACGAGCCGTGGAGCGGTGGCGCCGACGGGTGACCAGGCCGGCACCGCCGGAGGCGGATCCGCAGCAGCAACTGCGCCCGTCGACACGTCCGCGCTCGATGCGATCATCGTCGGCGTCTCCGACCATGCCGCCTCGTGGGCCACGACGGACGCCGCAGCACGCGCCGATCTCCTCCAACGCGTCATCACCCACACGATGGCGGCCCAGGACGATTGGCTCACCGCCGCCTGTGATGCCAAGGGGCTGGAGCCCGGCTCGACCGAGGCGGGGGAGGAGCTCTTCGCCGGAGTCGGGACGTTCGTTCGCATGGTGCGACTGCTGCGCGAGGCCATGCGGGACATCGCCAAGGACGGAAAGCCCTCCTTCGCCGGACCCGTGCGGGAGGCCACCGACGGACGGCTGCGGCTCCAGGTCTTCCCCGACGGCGCCTTCGACCGGATCACGTTCCCCCAGACCACCGCCGAGGTCTGGATGCAGCCCGGAGTGACGCGGGAGTCGCTCGTCCTCGGCCAGGCGTCCGCCTACGCCGATCCGATGGCGCACGCCGGTACCGCGCTGGTGCTGGCCGCGGGCAACGTGGCATCGCTCGGCCCACGCGACGTCCTGTCCAAGCTCTTCGTCGAGGGCAAGACCGTCGTGATGAAGGCCAACCCGGTCAACGACTACCTCGTCCCGCACTGGAGCCGCGCCCTGGCGCCCCTGATCGATGCCGGCGTGCTGGGTATCGTCGAGGGTGGCGCCGCGGTGGGGCAGTACCTCACGGCGCACGAACGGATCGACGAGGTGCACATCACCGGGTCGGACAAGACCTACGACGCCGTCGTGTTCGGCACGGGCCCCGACGGCGCCCGGCGCAAGGCGGCCGACGACCCGCTGTTGACCAAGCAGGTCAGCGCCGAGCTGGGCAACGTCTCACCGGTGATCGTCGTGCCGGGCCGGTGGTCGATCGCCGAGCTGCGCTACCAGGCCGAGCACGTTGCCACCATGTTGGTGAACAACGCGGGCTTCAACTGCATCTCGGCCCGGGTCGTCGTGACCCACGCCGCGTGGCCCCAGCGAGACGCGTTTCTGGGGGCGCTGACCCAAAGCTTGGCGCAGATCACTCCTCGGCGCGCCTACTACCCGGGCGCCGGCGAACGGCGCGACGCCTTCGTCGCCGCCCATCCCGAGGCCGAGGAGCTCGGCACCGGTCCCGACGACACGCTGCCGTGGACCTTCATCCGTGGCGTGCCGCCCGGGCACACCGACGACATCTGTTTCAACGTGGAATCCTTCGGTGGGCAGCTGGCCGAGACCGCGCTCACCGCCTCCTCGGCGGCGGCCTTCGTCGACGCCGCCACCGCCTTCTGCAACGAGGTGGTGTGGGGCACGCTCGGGGCCACCCTCATCGTCAGCCCGGCTTCCCTGAAGGAGCACGCCGTGGCGGATGCGGTCGAGCGCGCGGTGGCCGACCTGCGTTACGGCTCTGTCGGCGTGAACCTCTGGCACGGATTGTCCTTCGCCATGGGCTCGACGACGTGGGGCGCCTATCCCGGGCATCCGCGCACCGACATCCAGTCAGGGACCGGCGTCGTGGGCAACGCCGCCATGTTCGACCGTCCGCAGAAGTCTGTCGTCCGTGGCCCGTTCCGTTCCCGGCCCAAGCCCCCGTGGTTCGCGACGGCCCCAGAGGCCTATGACGTGATGCGTCGCTTCGTCGCCTTCGAGGCCGAGCCGTCAGCCGCCCGGATCCCGGGCTTGCTGCTCGCCGCCATGCGGCACTAGCAGCGGCCCGGAAGGCGGTTCAGCTCATGGTCTTGGCGCGTAGCTGCGGAATGGCGTAGGGCGCTGCCGCCACGGCGGCGGCGATGAGACCGACGAAGGCACCGAACTCCCAACCGACGCCCGATCCGCCCGGCTTGTCGATGAAGGCGATGAAGACGATCACCAGGTTGATGATCGTGACCGCCATCATCACCGTGAGGTGCGGGATCTTTGCCGACACCGGCAGCTCGTCCCATCCTGCACGCAGAACGAGGTAGGCCACGATCAGGATGCACAGGATCATCACGACGTAGAGAAAGCCGTGGGCCTGGAGCCCGCTCGCCGTCACGGTGATCCCGATGACGCTGACGCCGAACCAGGACAAGAACAGCGAGATGAACAGCACGATGGACGCGATTCCCGCAATCCGGTCTGCGAGCGTCCAGCGGGCGGCATCGAACTTGTAGGCCGGGATGGACGACGCGCTGGGCGTCGCAGCGGCGGGTGCAGCCCCCGCGGGTGCGGGGGAGCTCGCGGCGGGGGCCGCCTGGGTGGCCGTCGAGCCTGAGCTCAGCGTTGCGCCGCAGCTCGGACAGGCGGTGGCATCGTCGGTGGCCTGGCTCTGACACTGTGGACAGGTCTGGGGCATGACGGTCCTCCATCGTTCGGGCGAGCAGGAGTTCGCCCACCCCCGCGCGCTTTGGTGCTGCTTCGGTCCGACACCCCGATTCTACGGGGGTGTGCCCCCTCTGACGAGGGATCCTTTCTTCTGACGGTCGGCCACGGCTCCGGTTACGCCCGGCTGGCGACCCACCCCGTGGCCAGGCGTCGGGCCCCGGCGGACGTGGGGGACCTAGCCCGGCGCCGAGGGGTGCGTCTGGGAGGGGACGGCCACCTTTTTCGGCGCGAGCAGGGTGATCCGAGCCACCGTGTTCCCTCCGACGGCGACGCAGGCCGCCTGGTCGGGGCACGACAGCGCGGTCAGCGAGATCGGCACATAGGCAGAAGAGGAGGCTCGGAAGGTCAGACCGCCGTCGAGGCTCTGGGCCACGGCGCCCGTCCCGATGGCGGGGAAGCCGACCCACTTCGTCCCCACCATGGCGCATTGCCGGGCCGACGGGCAGGCAATGCCGTAGACGTCGTCCACGGGCAGCGGAGCGGTCGTCGGGACCCAGGTGTGGCCGCCGTCGGAGCTGCGCACGAGCTCGCCCTTGGCCGGGACGACGTCGCTGACCGTCGTGGAAGTCGTTCCCGCGGCGAGGCATTCCGAGGTGCTGAGGCAGGCGGCACTCTGGAGGACGCCGAGACCCAGGGGGACGGTCGCCAGGGACCAGGTCTGCCCGCCGTCGGTGCTGACCGAGATCGCGCCCTGGCCGTGCCCATTGCTGGTGGGCACGTAGCCGGCGACCAGGCAGAGACCGCCTGCGATGCACGTGAGGTCGTTGCCGGCGAGGAACAGCGAGGGCAGGTCGCCCTCTTGTTGCCAGGTCTGCCCGAAGTCGGCGCTGTGGGCGGACCAGGTCAGCGTGCCGTCGCTCACGATGGCCGTGCAGTCGGACGGGCTCGCGCACTGCACGCTGGTCACCGCGAGCGCGTTCATGGGCGCCGTCGCCGGCGACCAGGTCGTGCCGGCGTCCTCGGTCGTCACGACGACGCCGCTCCCCGGCAGGGAGGCCCCATTCGAGCCGACGGCCATGCACTCCGTCGCGGTCGGGCACGAGACCCCGCTCAACTGCGGCGTGCTCCCTCCGACCACGCGCTGGGCCTTCCACAGCGAGCCGCCGTTGGTCGTGGCGACGATGACGGTTGCACCCGTGGCCGGCGGATTCGGTCCGGCGACACCGACGGCCCAGCATCGCCTGGCGGTGGCGCACGACACGGCTCCCAGCTCTCCGCTACCGGCGGGTGCCGGCTGGCCGACCACGAGAGGTGTGCCCTTCGGCTCACCGAGGACGCGCGGGCTCCGTGGGGAGCCCGGATGCCCGGCCAGCGCACAGCCCGACGCCGCGGTTGCCACCACGGCAAGAAGGAGAGGCAGGCCACCGCGTCGCCGGGCACGCCGGTGTCGAGGCACGAAGCGTGAAATCACGGCAGGACGACAATAGTGGCGGGGGGGACAAATCCTGGTGCACCGTTGGGTACCCTCGCAGCGGTGGATTGGGTGGACGTGCTGATCATTGGGCTGATGCTCCTGGCTGCCGTCCATGGGCTGCGGCTCGGCGCGCTGGTGCAGCTGCTCACCTTTGGAGGGTTCTTCCTCGGATTCGTGCTCGGGACCCTGGTGTGGGTACCCCTGCTCGGCAGCGGCCACGAAGACCTCACTCGCTCGATCCTCGTCGTGACACTGGTGATGTTGACGGCGTGCGCGCTCGGCTTCGCCGGCCGTGTCCTGGGCACCTGGAGCAACGTCACCGTGCGTCGGCACCACCTGGGCCATGTCGATGCCGTCCTGGGTGTCGGCGTCGCGGTGCTCGCCGTCCTCTTCTCTGTCTGGCTGGTGGCGGCGGTCTTCACCTCCCCCAACGGCCGCTTTACGTCCCTCGATGCGGCCGTGGCCCGCTCCGACATCCTCCATTCCATCGACCGGGTGCTGCCCCAGGCCCCCTCCATCTTCAACGACCTCCAGACGTTCCTGAACAACCAGGGCTTCCCTCAGGTCTTCTCGACGCTCACGCCGCCGTCCACTCCCTCAGTTTCGACGCCGAGCACCGCCGAGACCCGCTCGCTGGCCGATCCGGCGGCCTTCTCGACCGTCAAGATCATTGGCACCGCGTGCAGCAACGAGCAAGAGGGCTCCGGCTTCGTGGTGGGGCCAGGACTCGTGGCGACCAACGCCCACGTCGTGGCAGGCGAGACCGGCGGCAACACGCAGGTGCTAGTCGGGAACAGCAGCTATGACGCGACGCCGGTGCTGTTCGACCCCTCCTTCGACCTGGCCGTCCTGCGCACGGATGCTCCACTCGGCCCGGCGCTGAACATCGACCCGAACCTGGTGCAGCGGGGCACGCCGGCCGCACTGCTCGGCTATCCCGAGAACGGGCCCCTCGTCATCGACCCGGCCGGCGTGACCCAGGAGATCACCGCGATCGGCAAGGACATCTACAACAGCGGAGCCGTCACCCGGATCGTCTACGCACTGGACGCCAATGTCGAGCCCGGCAACTCGGGCGGTCCCTTGATGGGACCCGGTGGCGAGGTCATCGGCGTCGTGTTCTCCCGCTCCACCGTCTACCAGAACGTCGGCTACGCCCTGGCCTCGCCAGGAGTCCTCACCCGGGTGCAGGCCGCCAGGCAGCACCATTCCGCTGTCGGCACTGGGCCTTGCATCAGTGGCTGAGGCAAGAATGAGGCCATGAGCCAGCCGATCGAGGATTACGCCGTCATCGGGGACCTGCACACCGCCGCCCTGGTGGGGATGGACGGTTCGGTCGACTGGATGTGCCTCCCGCACTTCGATTCGCCGTCGTGCTTCTCCCGACTACTCGGAAACGAGGCCCACGGCCTCTGGAAGATCGCGCCGGCCGGAGGCGCGGACGCCATCATTGCGACCCGGCGGTGGTACCGGGCCAACTCGCTCGTCCTCGAGACCGAGTTCGACACCGCCTCGGGCACGGTGCGCGTCACCGACTGCATGCCGGTGCGCGACAACCATCCCCACCTGGTGCGCTCGGTCGAAGGCGTCAGCGGCACGGTGGACATGCACATGGATCTCGCCGTCCGATTCGACTACGGCGAGGTCATCCCCTGGGTCACCTCGAACGAGGGCCTGACCCGCCTCACGGCTGGACCCGACTCGGTCGCCCTGTGGCACCGGGTCGACACGGTCGGCAAGGACCTGCACACGGTGGCGGACTTCACCGTCACCGAAAGGCAGCGCTTTCCCTTCACGCTGGTGTCGTACCCGTCGCACGAGGAGCCCCCGCCGCCGCTCGACAGCCACTACACGGTGCACCTCACCGAGGCCTACTGGAGCGAATGGGCCACGCAGTGCTGCTACGAGGGGCCCTACAAGGACGCGGTGGTGCGCTCCCTCATCACCCTCAAGGCGCTGACCTACGAGCCGACGGGCGGCATCATGGCGGCGGCCACCACCTCACTCCCCGAGGCCCTCGGCGGCAATCGGAATTGGGACTACCGATACTGCTGGCTGCGCGACGCCACACTGACCCTCGAGTCGCTGATGCGGGGTGGCTACTACGCCGAGGCGATGGCGTGGAGGGACTGGCTGTTGCGCGCTGTCGCGGGCGACGTCTCGAAGCTCCAGATCATGTACGGGCTGGCCGGTGAGCGGCGGCTGGAGGAGTGGGAGGCCTCGTGGCTGCCGGGCTACGAGGGGTCAGTCCCGGTCCGGATCGGGAACGCCGCCTCCGAGCAGTTCCAGCTCGACGTGTACGGCGAGGTCATGTCAGCTCTCTACGCGTCCGCCAAGTCCGAGGGCGTGCACAGCCGGGCGGCCTGGGCCCTCCAGACCCAGCTGGTCGCGTTCCTCGAGAAGGGGTGGCGCCAGCCCGACGACGGCATCTGGGAGGTGCGTGGCCCGCGCCGCCACTTCACGCACTCCAAGGTCATGGCCTGGGTGGCGGTCGACCGTGCCGTGCGCACGCTCGAGGAGTGGCCCGACCTCAAGGGGCCCATCGACAAGTGGCGCTCGATGCGCAAGGAGATCTTCGACGAGGTCTGCGAGAAGGGGTACAACAAAGACATCGGCGCGTTCACGCAGTACTACGGCTCCGACCAGCTCGATGCCAGCGTCCTCATGATCCCCCTCGTCGGCTTCCTCCCGCCGAGCGACCCCCGGGTGGTGAGCACGGTCGAAGCCATTGAGCGGGACCTGATGGACCACGGCTTCGTATTGCGGTACCGCACGGACGACAGCGGCGCGGTCGACGGGTTGACCGGCCGCGAGGGGGCGTTCCTCGCGTGCTCGTTCTGGTTGGTCGACTGCCTCCACATGATCGGGCGCAAAGAGGACGCCCAGGAGCTCTTCGAGCGTCTGCTCGCCCTGCGCAACGACCTGGGGCTGCTCTCCGAGGAGTACGACCCCCTGGCGAGCCGGCTGGTCGGCAACTTCCCACAGGCCTTCTCCCACGTGTCACTGATCAACTCTGCCTTCCGGCTCAGCGGGTTCGATCCTCTCGCCCTCGTCTACGAGGGCGCCCGTACGGTGGCAGACCATACGCCGCCCAGCCTGGAGCGGATCAGGAAACTCGGCCGAGTGGCGGTGCGACGGCGGCCCGGGGCGGCTCGCTGACCATGCCGCCAGGCAACGCATCGGAGAAACGTGAGGCCGGGTAGAAGAACGGTGATGGCGTCATGAAGGCACTCACGGTCGACCCGCCGCATGAGGGCACCGCGCTCTCGGGCATGCCGGGGCCGCCCGAGTCCGACGGACCGGTGCTCGTCGAGACGTTGGCCGTCGGCATCTGCGGCACCGGCATCGAGATCGTCCCGATCGAGAGGAGGTCGGAGGTGCTCCAACGCCAGCCCGACGACGTCAAGGTCGTCTTTGAGGTCAATCCGACGTGAGCGGGACGCATTCGCACGGCGGGAGTCCCCACCGCCACGCCGACGCTGGCCTGCACGTGCACGATCACGAGAGCGGCGACGCGCTGCCGGTCGTTCCGCCGCCACGGCGCATCGCGGCGGGCGTGCTCGAGATCGACACGATGCTGGGCGGCTGGGAGCGGGTCACGGCGGGCTACCTCATCGAGGGGCCGGCACCGGTGCTGGTCGAGACCGGGAGCCAGACCTCGGTGCCCGTGTTGTTGGCCGCGCTGGGCCAGATCGGAGTCGGCCCCGACGAACTGGCCGGCGTGGCCGTGACGCACATCCACCTCGACCACGCGGGCGGCGTCGGCGACGTGGCCCGAGCCTTCCCCTTGGCCACCGTCTACGTGCACGAGAAGGGGGCTCGGCACCTGGCCGACCCGACGCGCCTCATCGACTCGGCAGCGCGCGTCTACGGCCCGCTGCTCGACTCCCTCTATGGCCGGATCGATCCGACGCCACCCGAGCGCCTCCACGTGCTCGACGACGGGGAGGAGATTGAGGTCGGCCCGGGTCGCACCCTCGTCGCCGTGGACTCACCCGGCCACGCCAAGCACCACGTCGGGTTGCACGACTCGCTCAGCGGGGTCCTCTTCGCCGGGGACGCCGTTGGGGTCAAGCTGCCTGACGGTGGGGTGCTGCGGCCTTCGACCCCGCCGCCTGACTTCGATCTCGACCAGGCGATCACCTCGCTCGGCAAGTTCGCGGGCCGCCGGCCGTCGGGCATCGCTCTCGCCCACTACGGACTTCTCGAGCAGCCCGAGGAACTCTTGGCCGAGGCGGAGGAAACGCTGCGCCTCTGGGCCGAGACCGCTGAGAAGGCCTACCGCGAGGGGGCGGACATCGCGGAGGCGCTGGCGACCCGGTTCGACCCGCTGCTCGGTGACATCGACTCGGCCCACAAGGAGAAGCTCGACATCATGAACGGCGTCCACTCGAACGCGGCGGGGTTCCGACGCTGGCTCGAAGGACGCGACGAGGCCGCGGCCACCTAAGACCCAGCTGCCAGGGCAGTCTCAGACCACGAGCTTGGCGCGCAGTTCCTCTTGGCGTACCTCGAAGTCGTCCAGGGAGATCCGGCCCTCGGCAAGGTCCTCGTGGAGCGCGGCGAACTGCTCGAGCAGTTGCGTCTGGTCGACTTCGTCGGCCGACGGGCCACTGTCGGGCTGCCCGCTCGCAGCGGCCTTGTCCTCGCGCCGCGACAGGCGGTCGTCCATCTTCGCCTTGGCTCTGTCCTTCTTGGCCTGGTCGCGCTGCAGTTTTCCAAATGTCGAACGTGCGCGTGCCACGGTTCACTCCTTTCCGGCCGCCGGGGGACGACCAGGTGTCGCCGACAGGGCGCCTGCCCTGCCGCTGTTCTGTCGCATTCGCCACATGCGACGGGCCTTCGGGCCCGGAGCGGAGGAGGTGGGATTTGAACCCACGGTACCCATGAGGCACAACGGTTTTCGAGACCGTCCGATTCGGCCGCTCTCGCACTCCTCCGGGGGCATGTTAGTCGCTCTGACCTGGTCCGGAGGCTCGGCTGGGCGTCCGCGGGCCCCGTTCTGGCGCGAACCGGGAGGTCAGGCGGGGCGGGCTCGGGCTTGTCCGCCCGGGCGACGCCAGCCCCGGGCAGGAAGACGGACCTGGCTCATGGCCCAGTCCGAGCTTCGATACGGGAAGCTCGAAACACCCCGATGTGATGCACCCACTCGGGTTGCGACCGTGCGTTCGGCGCTGATTCGTCGACCCGCCGATTGACGCGGTGTCAAAGGGGGTAGCGCCCCCGACATGGCCACCACGCAGCGAACGGCGGCGCCGGAAGTGTCCAGCTCGCAGATCGAGAGCGCCGCATTGTGGTCGCCCAGCACGATCTCCTCGACCTACCCGCATGACGATCCGTATCTCGCAGCAGAGGTAGACGGTCTCGTCCCGCCCTCGAGGCCCGGAGCCCGCAGTCGACCCAGGAGCTCGCCCTCGCCACCGGTGCGCGCCGGTGGGGCCCGGGGCGCCTCCAGGGGCCCTTCGTTCCGGCCCGGCCGCAGGACGGATCCGCCGAGCCGGCCGGGACCGCTACGCCGCGGGCCGGACAGAGCGGTCGGAATACGTGAGGCCGGGATCAACCGAGCTCGATGGAGCCGATGAATCCTGAGGTCGCGTTCCGTTCACCTCGCTTGGACGCGAAGAACGACGTGAGGAGCGCTCCGCATTGGTCTGCACGCACGCCGTCGGTGACGGGCAGCTCGTGGTTGAGCCGTGGGTCGACGCAGAGGTTGTAGAGCGTGCCGCAGGCTCCGGCGCGGGGATCGCTCGCGCCATAGACCAGCCTGCCGACCCTGGCTGCGACCAGCGCCCCAGCGCACATCGGGCACGGCTCGAGGGTGACGACGAGGGTGACGTCCGATAGCCGCCACGTTCCGAGTGCCGCCGCCGTGTCGCGCAGCACCAGCATCTCCGCGTGGGCCGTCGGGTCGGAGCTGCGCTCTCGCTCGTTGTGACGCGATGCGATCACCCGTCCGTCGACGAGGGTGACGGCGCCGACGGGTACCTCGCCCTCGCGGCCGGCCGCGCGCGCCTCTGCGAGGGCGCGCTCCATCGCATCGTCATCGTTCAGCGGCGTCGGGGTGTAGGGGGTGGCGATGCCCCCAGTATGCGGGCCGCGGGAGCGGGAGAGGAAGTGCGCCGACGGATTGGCCGGCGAGGCTCAGGTCGTGGCCTGGCTGCGCAGGTCCTGTTCGAGCGTGCTGAACGACGCCTGCAGTCGTGTCACCTCGGTGGAGAACGTGTTGAGGTAGGCCCCCAGGCGGATGGGTGGCAACCCGTCGATCGTGCTGAAGACAGCCACGTCGTGCCGCACCTGTGACTCGGTGGCGTCTGCCACCGAGCGGACCTGCTGCGGCACCGAAGCCCCGGACAAGAACGTGTCATAGAGCTGCAGCGACGAGATGTACGGGTTGATGACGTTGGCCACATTGGCCGGTGTGGGGAAACCCGGGAGCGAGGCCAAGCTGGCGACGGCGGCGGTGGTGGCCGAGTCGACAGAGTCGGTGGCCGACTGCACCCGAGCTGTCGCTGGTGACGATGCAGCCGGGGGCGTGCTGGGGGGAGTGGTCACCGTTGGCCCAGTGGTGTGGTGGAGCGAGTGAACGATGGCGGCGACGCTCACGACCGAGATGAAGATGCACGCAATGGCCGCAGTGGCGATGAAGACCGGACTCCGACGCGTGGTCCCTTCGTTCTGACGTGTGCGAGCGTGCACGGGGCCATGTGAGCGTGCACGCTCCAGCTCTCCCTCGGGCTCGAACTCACCTTCCGGTTCGAGCTCGGCAGCGGGAAAGAATTCGGAGTGCGGCTCGAGTTCCTCCTGGGGCTCGTGCTTGAGCTCAGCCTCGGAGACGAACTCAGCATGGGGCTCCAGTTCGGGCGGGGGCTCCGCTCCTGGATCCGGTTCCAGAAGCGCCTCGGGCTCTGTTATCTCGGGCTCGAGCACCGCCTCAGGCTCCGGTTCCAGAACGACCGCCGCCCACAGCTCCGGCTCCAGACCCCGTTCCCGCGTGGTCTCGACTTCCCCCTCTGACTCCGGTTCCAGAGCGGCTTCGATGACGGACCCGAGCTCTGGCTCTCGCCCTGGCTGGGTCACGAGCTCTGCCTCAGCGTCGAGCTCGGGCACGAGCACGGCCGCGATCGCGACCTCGGTCTCTGCCTCCTCCGCCTCCGGCTCCAGCTCCGCCTCCGGCTCCAGCTCCGCCTCCGGCTCCAGCTCCGCCTCCGGCTCGTTCTCGACCTCTACCGCCAGCTCCGCCTCCGCTGCCAACTCCGCGTCCAATTCAGGGTCGTGCTCTGGATCCGGCTCCGAGTCCGGCTCATAGGAGCGACGAACGGTGTCCTGAATCCGATCGAAGGCAGCCTCGACACGCGCTGCCGCGACCACGCGATCCTCCGAGTCCGATTCGGACTCGTCGTCGAGCGCCGCTTCCCAGTCGAAGTCGGAGTCGTCGAGGTCCAGTTCGGATTCGTCCGCGTCCAGCGCGCCGGTCTCGACATCGGCATCGGCCTCGGCGTCGTCCGGGTCTGGCAAGAACTCGTCCCAGGCGAAGTCGGAGTCGTCTGTCTCCAACTCGGAGTTGTCGAAGAGGTGGGTGCTCATGGTCGGATGCTCACGATGTGATGATGACGAAATGGGCGTTGGCGCGGTCGCGGGGTTGGGCCCCGGCGGCGACCGGGTGGGCGGCGATTGCCCGCCGGTGCCTGCGGTGACCTTTCCCGAACCCGTGCCCGGGTGAGGTCGGGTCCACCGGAGCGAAGGCGCCGCCCCCCGACGATCCCGCGTGGGGCTGGTCGGCCGCTGGGCCGTGATTTGGATCCACGCTCAACTATCGGACCGGAACCCGGGTGAATTGAGCCTTCTTCCGAAGCGGAGGAGGTGGGATTTGAACCCACGGTTGGTTGCCCAACACACGATTTCCAGTCGTGCCGATTCGGCCGCTCTCGCACTCCTCCGAGACTGCAGCCTGGTCAGGCTAACGGCCGTGACAGGTCTCCATGGGCCGGTCGGACGCTGGAGCGAGGGTACGGATGCCGGATTGGTCCTCCTTGCGGACCTCCTCTATTTACCTTGAGTTGATCTGAGGCAACCTCAATTGGGCAACCGTGGATCGAGGTGAATCCAGGAGCGGCGAGTGGTCCGGACCGAAGCGAGTGGTGATGGAGGCACCAGGCACGGAGGTTGTGTTGTGTCGTCGGTGCGACCGGCCGGGCTGGTGCGACGCGAGCCGGGCGCCGGGCCCTCGAGGCTGGCCCGGCGGGTCTCGAGCGTGCCGTAAGCCGTGATGGACAGGAGGGCCCTGCGCCGTCCTGGTGGGGGAGGGAACCGCTCCGGAGCGACCCGCTAGCCTGGACGGCACGCCGTCCCGATGCTGGGTGCGGTGGCCGGGTCCTGCGCAACGGCCGCTCGTGAATCGAGTCAGGGTCGGAAGGCAGCAGCTCTCAGCGGGTATGGCCGGGTGCCGTAGCCAACCTGGCCGCCGCACCGAGCATCGGGCCCCGGCTCCGGGCCGGCGTGTCTGCACGCATGGGTAGGCTCGGCCGGCATGGCCGACACCCCCTTCGTCTCGCTCTACCGCCGCTTCCGGCCCGGGCGATTCGACGAGATCAGGGGCCAGGACCACGTCGTGCGGGCGCTGAGGAGCGCCGTGCGCGACGACCGGGTGTCGCACGCCTACCTCTTCAGCGGGCCCCGCGGCACCGGCAAGACGTCGTCGGCGCGCATCCTCGCCAAGGCGCTCAACTGCGAGAAGCCGGTCGACGGCGAGCCGTGCGGCGTCTGCACCTCGTGCATCGAGATCACTCAGGGGAGCTCGCTCAACGTGCACGAGCTCGATGCAGCCTCCAACAACGGCGTCGACGCCATGCGGGACCTCGTGGCCCACGCCAGCCTGGGCACCCCGGGGCGATGGAAGGTCTACATCGTCGACGAGGTCCACATGCTCTCGACCGCGGCGGCCAACGCCCTGCTGAAGACCCTCGAGGAGCCCCCGAGCCACGTCGTGTTCGTCCTCGCCACCACCGACCCGCAGAAGGTGCCCCCGACGATCCGTAGCCGGACGCAGCACCTCGAGTTCCGCCTCCTGGGTGCCGACACGTTGCACGACTTGCTCGAGTCCGTCAACGAAGAGGCGGCGCTGGGACTCGACGCCGACGCGCTCGAGGCGGCCGTCCGGCGCGGGCGCGGTTCGGCCCGCGACGCTCTGTCGGCTCTGGACCAGGTCGCCGCCGCCGGGTCGGCCGACGCAGCCCGCCCCGAGCTGGCTCAGGTGCTGCACGCGCTGGCCGACGGCGACGTGAGCCAGGTGCTGGTCGCCCTGAGCGCGCTCCTGGCCGGCGGCTGGGGACCACAGCAGCTGGCGACGGAGCTCATCGACGACCTGCGCCAGGTGTTCCTCTCCGCGCTGGCGCCGGAGCTGTGCGCTGCGTCGGGTTCGTCACTCGAGCGCTTCACCGCGGTGGCCGAGATGATGGGGCTGCCCCGGGTGGTGCGCAGCATGGAGATCCTGGGTCACGCGCTGGTCGACATGCGCGAGGCGCCGGACGCACAGGTGGTGCTCGAGATCGCCATCGTGCGCGCCGTGCGGCCCGACCTCGATTCGGGGATGGAGGCGCTCTCGGAGCGGGTGAGCATCCTGGAGCGCACGCTCTCGGGCGGCGCCGCGTTCCCGCGCCCGGGCGCGGCGGCCGAACCGGCCGCGGACTCCGCCCCCGCCCCCCGTCGACCGGCGCCCGTCGCCCCAGCTGGAGGTGCACCCGGGGACGTCGGGAAGCGTCCCTCCATCGGCGCGGTGCGGCGGAGCCAGCAGGCCTCCGGCGCCGCCGTGCCACCGCCGCCTGAGACGGCTCCTTCGGCCTCCGACCCCGGGCTATCGGAGTCGGCCACGGCTTCCGAGCCCGCACCGAAGCAGGCCGCCCGCACGACGACGGCACACGGGGCGGGCGCGGTCGATCGGGACAGCCTGACCGAGGCCTGGGGCGACGGGATCCTGCGGGCACTCCCGGCCCGGGCCAAGGCGCTCTACAGCGCCGGCCGCTTCGTCACCGTCGACGAGCAGGGCGCGCACTTCGCATTGCCCAACGCAGCCCACCGTGAGCGCTGTGCCGACTTGGTGCCGACCGTCGAGGCGGCCCTCGCTGCGCACTTCGGCACCCCGGTGACCCTCGTCCTCGATGTGGACGACGCCACTGCGCCCGCGGCGGGCGCGGCCTCCGGACGCCCCACGCCCCGCGGCGACGACCCCGGTGCCGGGGCGAACGACGACGACTTGGACCACGTGGACCCGGCCGACCTGCTCCATGACGCGCCCGACGCGCCCGCCGACCAGGCGTCGGCCGCAGAAGCCCGCCTCCTCGAGGCCTTCCCCGGCGCCAGCGAGGTGGCCGGCTAGATGTACACCGGGCCCCTCCGTTCCCTCATCGACGAGCTCGGCCGGCTCCCCGGCATCGGGCCGAAGTCGGCCCAGCGCATCGCCTTCCACATCTTGAAGGTGCCGGGTGAGGACGCGCGCCGGCTGTCTGACGCGATCATCGCGGTGAAGGAGCGCACCACGCTGTGCCAGATCTGCTTCAACGTGGCCGAGTCCGGGGCGCTGTGCGCCGTCTGTAGCGACGACCGCCGCGACCCTGAGGTCATCTGCGTCGTCGAGGACCCGCGCGACATCGTGGCCGTGGAGCGCACCGGCTTCCGGGGCCGCTATCACGTCCTGGGAGGCGCGCTGAGCCCGCTGGACGGCATCGGCCGCGAGCAGCTCCGCCTCGGCGAGCTCCTCGACCGCGTGAACCTCGGCGTCATCCGCGAGGCCATCGTCTGCACGAACCCCACGATCGAGGGCGAGGCGACCGCCATGCTCGTCGCGCGCGAGCTGACCCCGCTGGGCGTCACCGTCTCCCGGCTGGCCAGCGGACTGCCGGTTGGCGGCGACCTCGAGTACGCCGACGAGCTGACGCTCGGGCGAGCGCTCGAGGGCCGGCGCCCGCTCGAGGTGTGACGCCGTGTGACCTTGGCCCCTGGTTGTCCGCCCCTTCCACCGCGACCATGGAGGAGACAGACCAGGAGGGCGCGCATGACAGGTCGACCGCAGCGAGCGTCCACCATGTGGACGACCGCCGTTGCAGGAGCGGTCGCCATGCTGGCAGCGTCGATCCTCACCCTCGCCGGGGAGGCCTCCGCTGCACCACCGGGGCCGCCCCCAGCGGGGCCCGGCTACCGGCTGCTCTCCGGCGACGGGGGCATCTTCGCCTTTTCGTCCCCCTTCGAGGGCTCGGCGGCATCGGACCCAACTCGCTGCCCGGCCAATCCCCCCGGACGCACGCTGCCTCAGGGCTCGTGCTGGTCGATGGCGTCAACGGCCGGAGGTGCCGGCTACTACATCCTGAATGCGGCGACCGGCAAGATCTTCACGTACGGGGACGCCGTCTCCTACGGGGAGCCCTCGGGGACCGTGCCGTACTCCGGCGGCGTCGAATTCTCGCCCACGGCGGTGGCGATCGCCCTGACCGCAGACGGCGGGGGGTACTGGGTGCTCGAGGTCGGAGGAAGCGGCCTCGGTTCGGTCCAGGGGTTCGGGGATGCCGCGTTCTACGGCGATGAGACGACGGCGCATGTCGCGCACAACGGTGCGCCGGTGGGGCTCGTGGGTTCGCTCGATGGAAAGGGCTATCTCATCGTCGACTCCGACGGTGGTGTGTTCGCCTTCGGCGACGCCGTCTTCGAGGGTTCGGCAGGAGGTCGCCACCTCAACGCACCCGTGGTCGCCATTGCACGGTCCGCCAGCGGTATGGGCTACTGGCTGGCCGCCGCCGACGGCGGGGTGTTCGCCTTCGGCGATGCGGTCTTCGGGGGATCGATGGGCGGGGTCCGGCTCCAGGCTCCCGTCGTCGGCATCACCGCTCAGGGCGCCGGTCCCGGATACTGGCTGGCGGCGGCGGACGGCGGGGTGTTCGCCCTCGGCGGCGCACCCTTCCTGGGCTCCATGGGTGGGCGGCCGCTCGCCCGACCCGTCGTTGCCATCGCGCCGTAACCCCTTGGGATGGCGCGGCGCGCAATCGCACCGGGTACGGTCCCGTAGAATTGGCCGATGCGGATCGCCATCGTCGGTGCCACTGGGCAGGTGGGCGTGGTCCTGCGCTCGATCCTGGCCGAGCGCGATTTCCCGGTGGACTCCATGCGCTACCTCGCGTCGGCCCGGTCCGCTGGCTCGACGCTCCCGTGGGGTGATGCCGAGATCGTCGTCGAGGACGCCGTGACGGCCGACCTCTCGGGGATCGACCTGGCCCTGTGCTCGGCACCGGCGTCTGTGTCGCGGGCACTCTCGCCCCGTCTGGCGGCCGCCGGCGCCACGGTCATCGACAACTCATCGGCCTGGCGCATGGATCCCGAGGTTCCCCTCGTCGTGCCCGAGGCCAATGTCGAGGCCCTGCGATCCATCCCCAGGGGGATCGTCGCCAACCCGAACTGCACCACCATGGTGGCCATCCCGGTCCTCAAGCCCCTGCACGACGAGGCGGGTCTCACCCGGCTGGTCGTGTCGTCGTACCAGGCGGTCTCCGGCGGAGGGGTCGACGCCGTGCGGGAGCTGGCCGAGCAGCTGTTCAAGACGGTCGACCGCGCCGCTGACCTCACGTTCGACGGCTCGGCCGTCGACTACCCGCCGCGCAGCGTCTACCCCGTGCCGATCGCCCACAACGTCATCCCACTGCAGTTCAAGATCGTCGACGACGGCTCTCTCGAGACCGACGAGGAGCAGAAGTACTGCAGCGAGGCTCGCAAGATCCTGGGCATCCCCGACCTGGCCGTCACCACGACCTGCGTGCGGGTGCCGGTCTTCACCGGGCACTCCGCCGCCATCCTCTGTGAGTTCGAGCGCTCCCTCTCCCCCGAGCGCGCCACCGAAGTGCTGCGCACCGCGCCGGGCGTCGAGCTGGCGGAGATCCCCACGCCGCTCATGGCGGCCGGCCGCGACGTCTCCTATGTCGGCCGCATCCGGCGGGCCCAGGGTGCTCCCAACGCACTTGCCCTCTTCGTCTCCGGCGACAACCTGCGCAAGGGCGCCGCGCTCAACGTGGTACAGATCGCTGAGGAGCTGGTGGCCCTCAGCGCCTGAGCGCGGTTGCGTTCAGTCGGGCCCCGCCGACACCGGTTCGGGCCCGCCGACCACCAGGGTCGCCATGCGACGCGCCAGGTTGACGGCGTGGTCGCCGAATCGTTCGTAGAAGCGGGCCACCATGGCCAGCTCGATCGCGACCGGGAGCGGCATGGTGCCGGCCACCAGCTCGGCGGTCAGCGTGACATGGAGGTCGTCGAGCTCGTCGTCGAGGTCGTCGATGGAGGATGCGGCCTCGGCGGAGCGCTCGGCGAAGGCGTCGGCCGTCTCGCGCCAGATGGTGGTGGCGACCTCACCCATCCGCTCGACGAGACCACGGCTGCGGGCCGACATCTCGGCACCGAGCCCGCGGGCGGCTCGGCGGGCGATGTGCTCGGCCAGGTCGCCGTTGCGCTCCATGTCGGGCAGCATGCGCAGGATGGCGACGAACTCCCGACGCTCGTCGGGTGAGGTCTCGCCGTGGACGAGCTGCTGCTGCACGGTGGTCGAGATCTGGCCGATCAGCTTGTCGATGACCTCGTCGCGCTTCACCAGCTCCTTGGCCGCATCGCGGTCACCCGCCAGCAGGGCGTGCGTCGCGCCGGCGATGCCTTCGCCCACGAGCGCGAACACCTGAGCGAAGAGCCGGTCGACCTCGTGGGGTTCGGGCAGCGTGCGCGGCCACAGCGGCTGTTCCATGACGAGGGGGCCGATCTGCGCCGTGCGGTCCTCGTCCTGCTCGTGGTCCGGAGCGGTCCTCGTGCTGGCACCGAGTTTGAACGGCATCTGGGTCACGCTATCGGCTCCGCCGGAGCGAGACGACCCCCAATTGCCGCGGCCGCCGGGCGCGCGTGGGGGTGCGGACCAGGTGGGGAGTGGTCCCCGAGGTTGACACACCCCATCGTTACATTGGCCCCATGGTCATCGGAGTTGTCCTCGGGCTCGCCGTCGGGCTGGCGATCGGCGTTGCCTTGTACCTGGTGCGCAGCACCCGTCTGATCGGCGCAGCACGCATCGCCGAGAGCAGGTTGGCGGACGCCAAGGCTGTCGTGGTCCAGCAGGCGGCGCAGCTGAAGACGGCGTCGGAGGCGGCGGCCACGGCGGAGACGGCCCGGGCGGTCGCCGAGTCCGAGCTCGACCTGCTGCGGAGGGTGGAGGCCGAGGCTATGGCGCGCGCCGAGGAGGAGCGCGCCCGGCTGGCGGGGACCTTCGCCGAGTTGTCAGCGCAGGCGCTGGCCCAGAACAACGAGCAGTTCCTTGCGCTGGCCGACACGAAATTCAGCGAGGCCCGCACGGCGGTCCAGGGGGACCTGGCCCAGCGCCAGCAGGCCATCGCCCGGCTGCTCGACCCGTTGAGCGAGACGCTGGAGCGGTACGAGCTGGGGCTCCGGCAGGTGGAGCTCGACCGCAAGGGCGCCTACGAGGGGCTGAGCGAGAAGCTGGCGCAGCTCCACCTCGGTCACGAGCAGCTCCAGCGCGAGACCCGCAACCTGGTGACCGCGCTGCGATCGCCCCAGACGCGTGGGCGGTGGGGGGAGATCCAGTTGCGACGAGTCGTCGAGATGGCCGGCATGATCGAGCACTGCGACTTCGAGGAGCAGGTGACGACCGCGACGGACGATGGGCGCCTGCGTCCCGACATGATCGTGCACATGCCCGGCGGCCGGGACATGGTGGTCGACGCCAAGGTGCCCCTCGACGCGTTCCTCAAGCTGATTGAAGCGGACGACGACGAGGCCCGCGCCGTCTTCCAGGGCCAGCACGCCAAGCAGCTGCGCACCCATGTCGACCAGTTGGCGAAGAAGGAGTACTGGAGGCAGTTCGAGTCGCCCCAGCAAGTCGTCGCGTTCATCCCGGGAGACCAGCTCCTGTCGGCCGCCTACGAGTCGGATCCCACCCTGCAGGAGTACGCAATGGCCAACGGCGTGCTGCTCACCACGCCGACCATGCTGATCGCGCTGTTGCGGACGGTGGCGTTCGGCTGGCAGCAGGAGACCCTGGCCGAGAGCGCTCGCGAGATCCAGAAGATCGGTGCGGAGCTCTACGACCGCCTGCGTGTCATGACCGGTCACATGCAGACACTGCAGCGAAGCCTCACCTCGAGCGTGGACGCCTACAACAAGGCCGTCGGCTCACTCGAGACGCGCGTGCTGGTGTCCGCCCGCAAATTCCCGGGCCTGGGTGTCCCCGAATCCGGGGAGATCGCAGAGCTGTCGCCCATCGAGGCGGCGCCGCGCCATCTCCAGGCAGTCGAGCTCCCCAGCGATGAGGACGAGGTCGCGGGGTCGACCATCCTGGCCCTGCCCGAGGGCGGGGCCAGCACCGGCACGCCGGCCTGAGGGGCCGGAACAGCCTCGACGTACTCTGCAGGGGTGCTGCACGTCCACCGGTCCGACCGCACCGACGCCCTGGTCTCGATGCTCGCGGGTTTGGTGGCCGAACCGCTCGAGGACCCGATGACGCCCGAGGTGGTCTCGGTGCCCACGCAGGGGATCGAGCGGTGGCTCAGCCAGCGCCTCTCCGGCCGACTCGGCGTGACGCCGGGAGCGCACGACGGGGTGTGCGCCAACATCGAATTCCCATTTCCTGGGACGCTGGTTTCCACCGCGCTGGCCCTGGCCACCGGCAACGACCCCAAGGCCGACCCGTGGCTGCCCGAACGCGCCGTGTGGACTCTCATGGAGGTGGTCGATGAGCGCTTCGACGAACCGTGGCTGGCACCACTGGCCGACCACATCCGCAATTCGGGCGTCAGCGGAGGCCGGGCCGAGCCGGGGACGCCAGAGGAGCCGAAGCGCTTCTCCATCGTCCGGCACGTGGCGGACCTCTTCGACCGCTACGCGGTGCACCGCCCTGACATGCTGCAGCGTTGGGCTGCCGGCTCGGTGCAGCTCGACGAGGCGGCCTGGCAGTTCGAGCTCTGGCGGCTGCTCCGCGAACGCATAGGCCGACCGAGCCCGGCGGAGCACCTGGAGAGTGCCTGCCGCAAGCTCCGGGAAGAGCGCAACCTCCTCGACCTGCCGCGACGACTCTCGTTGTTCGGGCTGACGCGGCTGCCCGCCAGCTACCTCGACGTCCTCGACGCCCTCGCCCGCAAGCGAGACGTCCATCTGTTCCTCCTCCACCCTTCGCCCGAGCTGTGGAACCGACTCGAGGAGCAGGTCGGTCCCGGGACCAGGCATCTGCCACGCCGGGAGGACCGGACGGTGTGGGCGCCGCGCAACCCGCTGTTCGCGTCGTGGGGCCGCGACGCCCGCGAGATGCAACTCGTCCTCGCCGGGGCGGAGACCCACGCCGACGAGGTGGTGGCAGAGGTGCACGAGAGTGCGCCCACCTTGCTGCAGCGGATCCAAGACGACGTCCGGGCCGACCACTCGCCTGTGGGTGCCGGCGACAGCGACGCCCGCCCTCTGTTGGCGGCCGACGACGACAGCATCCGCGTGCACTCCTGCCATGGCCGGGGCCGCCAGGTCGAGGTCCTGCGCGATGCCATCCTGCACCGCCTGGCGGAGGACCCGGGTCTCGAGCCTCGCGACATCATCGTGATGTGCCCCGACATCGAGCACTTCGCCCCGCTCATCCAGGCGACGTTCGGCGCGCATGACGAGGAGGGAGGTCGCGACGACGGCACGCGCCAGCTCAAGATCCGCCTGGCTGACCGCTCGCTTCGCCAGACCAACCCTGTGATGGGTGTCCTCGCCGAGGTGCTCGAGCTCGCCACCGCGCGCATGACAGTGAGCCAGGTCCTCGACCTGGCCGGGCGCGAGCCCGTGCGGAGCCGGTTCCGCTTCGCCGACGACGACCTGGCGCGCCTCGAACAGTGGGTCCGCGATTCGAATGTGCGTTGGGGGTTCGATGCCGCCCATCGGCAGGCCTTCGAGCTCGGCCGCATCGGGGCCAACACCTGGCGTTCCGGCTTGGATCGGGTCCTGCTCGGCGTGGCCATGGCCGAGGACGGCCAGCGGCTGTTCGCTGAGACGCTCCCACTGGACGACGTCGAGAGCGGCGACATCGAGCTGGCGGGTCGTCTGGCCGAATTCATCGAGCGGTTGCACACAGCCGTCGACGCGCTCTCGGGCGACCGCACCATGCGCGAATGGGCGCTCGAGCTTGCCGCGATCGCCGACTCGCTGACGATGACGCCGCCGGGCGAGGCCTGGCAGCGGGCAGAGCTCACTTCGCTCCTCGACCGGCTCGTCGAGGAGGCGACCATGGAAGGCGAGGCCAGCGCCGTCACCCTCGGCAGTGACGACGTCCGCTCGCTCCTGGCCGAGCGCCTGAAGGGCAAGGCGACGAGGGCCAACTTCTGCACCGGCCACCTGACCGTGTGCACCCTCGTTCCCATGCGCTCCATCCCGCACAAGGTCGTGTGCCTGCTCGGCCTCGACGACGGCAGCTTCCCGCGCCATATCGAGCGCGACGGCGACGACCTCACCGCGCAGGACCCGCGAGTGGGCGACCGCGACGCGCGCAGCGAGGACCGCCAGCTCCTTCTCGATGCGCTGCTGGCCGCGCGTCAGCACCTCGTGATCACCTACAGCGGCCACGACGAGCGCTCGAACCAGCCCCGCCCGCCGGCGGTGCCGGTGGGGGAGCTGCTCGACGTGGTGGACCACACCGTCTGCACCCCGGAGGGACGGGCGCGCCAGGCAATCGTCGTCCAGCACCCGCTGCAGCCCTTCGACCCACGCAATTACGTACCGGGCAAGCTCATCCCCGCCCGCCCCTGGAGCTTCGACCGGCTCCACCTCGAGGGTGCTCGCGCTGCGCTCGCGCCGGACCGGCGACCCCAGCCGTTCCTGGCTCACCCATTGGACTGCGAGGTCCAGACCGTCGACGTCGACCTGCTCGACCGCTTCCTGCGCGACCCCGTCAAGGTGTTCCTGCGCGAACGACTCGGGGTCTCGCTGTGGGACCGGACCCGCGAGTACGAGGACGCCATCCCGATCGACCTGGACGCGCTTGCCAAGTGGGGGGTTGCAGAGCGGATCCTGCGCGCCCGCCTCGACGGTGCGAGCTGGGACGACTGCGAGAAGGCCGAGACGGCCAGGGGTGAGCTTCCACCGGCGTCGCTGGCCGACCCGGTGCTCGACGAAATGGAGCGCGACGTCGAAGAGTTGGTCGAGGCCGGCAATCACCTCTCGGACGTCCCGCCCTCGTCGCTCGATGTCCACGTCGACCTGCCGGGCCTCCCGTCCGTGGTCGGGACGGTGGCCGGGGTGCGCGGCAACGTCATCCCGATGGTGACCTATCGGAGGATGCAGCCGGCGCTGCGGTTGAGCGCGTGGCTACGCCTCCTGGCCTTGAGCGCGACCTATCCCGAGGTACCCTTCGAGACGCAGACGATCGGTCGGACACCCAAGGGCAGCTCGCGTGCCGTGGCAGTGGCCACTATCGGACCGCTCGGTCCGGAACCGCAGAACCGCCGAGACGTGGCGCGGGCCCATCTGGCCGTTCTCGTCGATCTCTTCGGCCGTGGCATGCGCGAGCCCCTGCCCCTCTTCTGCAAGACCTCCGCCGCCTACGCCGCCGACCGGTCGTCGGGGCGGGAACCCGCCGATGCCGCCCAGACGGCGCGGAAGGAATGGGAGTCGAGGGGGGACTGGGACAACGAGAACAGAGACAAGGAGCACCGGTTCGTTCTCGGGGAGGAACTCTCGTTCGCGGAGATGGTCGCCTGCACGGGTGATCCGGCCGCCGGAGAGGGCACAGGTCTCGACCCTCCCGAGCCCCATCGGTTCGGCATCTACGCCCGCTTGCTCTGGGACGGGCTGTTGGAGTTCGAGAGGCTCAGGCTCCGGTGACGTCGCTCGAGGTGGAGGGAGGCGGGGACGAGGAGGACCCGTCGTTCAAGGTTTGCGGTCCGCTGCCGCGGGGAACGACGCTGCTCGAGGCGAGTGCCGGCACCGGCAAGACATTCACGATCGCCGCGCTGACGGCGCGGTACGTGGCCGAAGCCGGCCTGCCTATCGACCGCCTTCTCGTCATCACGTTCACCCGCATGGCCACAGGCGAGCTCCGCGAGCGAGTCCGAGACCGGTTGGTGCGCGCCTTTGACGGCTTGGTCGACGTCCTGGCTGGAAGGGAGACCCCCGACGACGAGATCCTGCAGATCCTCGCCGCGGTGCCACGCCGCGAGCAGGAGCAGCGGTGCGCCCGGCTGGCCAAGGCGATCGCCGACTTCGACTCCGCCACGATCGAGACGACACACGGGTTCTGCCTGCAGGTCCTCTACGGGCTCGGCACCGCGGGCGACGTCGACCGCGACGTGACGCTCGTGGAAGACGTGCGTGACTTGGTGGACGAAGTCGTTGACGACCTCTACCTCCGGAAGTTCGCCTCTCGGGGGAACACGATCGCCTTCTCGCGCGAGGAGGCGGGCAAAGTTGCCCGCAAGGTTCTCGACATCCCCGATGCCGACGTGGTGCCGCCGCTGTCGGATGGGGAAGAGCTCGAACCGACGCGCCGCCGGTTCGCGGAGCGTGTGCGCAAGGAGATGGAGAAGCGCAAGCGCGCCCTCAAGATCCTCACGTACGACGACGTCCTCTTGCGCCTTCGCGCCACCCTCCGCGATCCGTCACGGGGATCCCTGGCTCGTGCCCGCTTACGTGAGCGCTACGACGTCGTCCTGGTCGACGAGTTCCAGGACACCGACCCCGTGCAGTGGGACATCATGAGCAGCGCATTCGACGTGGACGGCAAGACCCTCGTCCTCATCGGCGATCCGAAGCAGGCGATCTACGCCTTCCGCGGCGCCGATGTCCACACCTATCTCAAGGCGAAAGCCACCGTGAAGGCCAAATGGACGCTCGACGTCAACTGGCGGAGCGACAAGGGTCTACTGGACGCGTACGACGCCATGTTCAACGGTGCCCAGCTCGGTCAGTCCGGCATCACCTATCGCAACGTCCGGGCCGCCACCCCGAACGTGCAGCCCCGGCTGGTCGGTGCGCCCGTCGCCATGCCACTGCGCGTGCGAGTCGTCCACACGGCGGACGGCCTCGTACCCACCTACCAACAGAAGGTGAAGGCGCCCGAAGCGCGTTACCTCATCGCCCGCGACCTGGCCGCGCAGACGGTCGAGCTCCTCGAGGTGGAGCCAGAGCTCATAGGGCGTCACCACGACGGCACCGAGTGCCGAAAGCTGCACCCGGGTGACATCGCCGTGCTGGTCAGATCCAACAGGCAGGCGACGACCGTGTGCGATGCCCTGCTCGCCGCGAACGTGCCTGCGGTCATTGGCGGAGCCGGGTCAGTGTTCGCATCAGGGCCGGCACGTGAATGGCTCTGCTTCCTGGAGGCACTCGAACAGCCGGCATCGAGCGACCGGGCCTCATTGGCGGCACTGACGCAGTTCATCGGCTGGTCGACGGAGCAAGTGGCGGACAAGGAAGACGTGCAGCGCTGGGAGGATCTCCATGGCTGGCTGCACACGTGGGGTCGCCTCCTGCGTGACAGGGGCGTCGCCACCCTCTACGAGTCGGTCACAAGTGCCGGCGACGTTCCGGCCCGAGTGCTGCGTCGCCCTTCGGGGGAACGATTCATGACCGACCTGCGTCACGTCGCCCAGCTGCTGCACGATGCGGCGGTCACCGAGGGTGTGGGTCCAACCGGACTCGCCAACTGGCTCGGACGTCGCATCTTGGAGGCGGATCGCGACAACGAGAACGAGGAGCGGACACGCCGGCTGGAGTCGGATGCGCAAGCGGTGCAGGTCATCACGGTCCACCGGAGCAAGGGATTGGAGTTCCCGGTTGTGCTCATTCCGTACGCCTGGGACGGCTGGGCCTTTCCCATCGATGTCCCG
The DNA here is from genome assembly GCA_963717455.1 of uncultured Acidimicrobiaceae bacterium. Lineage (GTDB taxonomy): Bacteria > Actinomycetota > Acidimicrobiia > Acidimicrobiales > RAAP-2 > Bog-473. The sequence continues at coordinate 5,246,534 of OY970336.1, read as the reverse complement.
GTCTTCCACGACCCCGACAGCACGAACGAGCGCACCATCGATGTCGGGTGCTCCGGCCCCGATCTGACAGCACACAAGAAGTTGCAGGAGGCCGAGGAGCAGGGAGAGAGCCTTCGTCTGCTCTACGTTGCCCTGACACGCGCCCGTCACCAGGCGGTGCTGTGGTGGGCCGGAGCCAAAGACACGAAGAATTCGTCGCTGTCGCGCCTCCTCTTCGATCGGGGACCCGACGGCCACATCCCGGCGAGCGGGAAGCGGGCGCAACCTGACTCGGCTGTCGTGTCTGCGTTCACTGCGCTGGGCCCGGAGGTCTCGGTCGAGCACGTCGGACAGCCGCGGGACATCAGGTGGCACCACGACCCCGAGGGCTCGTCCGAGCTCGCGGTCGCCGTCTTCGACCGCAGCCTCGACACGGACTGGCGGCGTGTCTCGTACTCGGCGATCACCGTTGCAGCGCACGAGCCGGCTATCGCCAGCGAGTCGGAGGCGGAGTTGACCCTGGACGAGGAGACGCGCGGCACCCCCGCAGGCGTCCTCGCCGGAGCGGTCTCCGAGGACGACGAGGACGAAATCCGACTCCGCTCGGTGACCTTGGCGCTGGCCGCGATGCCCGGTGGGACGCTCGTTGGCACCCTGATCCACGGCGTCATGGAACGGGTCGCGTTCGAGGCACCCGACCTCCCCGCCGAGGTGGACGCTGCCTTGCGCCACGAGCTGGCGTACTACAACGTCGACCTGGGCGAGCGCGACGACGTCGTACGCGGACTCTGCGCCGCGATCGAGTCGCCTCTGGGCCCGGCGGCAGGCCTGCGGCTGCGCGACGTGGCGCGGGGCCACCGGCTCGACGAGCTCGGGTTCGAGCTCCCCCTGGTCGGGGGTGACGATGCGAAGGCGCGAAAGGACGGCGACCTACGGGTCACCGATCTCGCAAGGTTGCTCGTCGAGCACTTGGACCCGGGCGATCCGGTCTACGCCTATGCCGACAGGCTGCGCGACCCGGCGCTCGGGGATAACCCATTGCGTGGCTACCTGACCGGCAGCCTGGACCTGGTGATGCGGCTGCCCGACGGCCGCTTCGTCCTGGCGGACTACAAGACGAACAGGCTCGGTGCCCTCGACGAGACGCTCACGGCGTGGCACTACCGACCGGCGGCGATCCAGACCGAGATGGCCGAGGCCCACTATCCGCTCCAAGCCTTGCTCTACTCGGTCGCCCTGCACCGATACCTGCGCTGGCGCCAGCACTCCTACGACCCCGCCTGCCACCTCGGTGGCGTCCTCTATCTCTTTCTGCGTGGCATGAGCGCTGCCCAGCCCACGTTCGTCGGGGACACGCCGTGCGGGGTCTGGTCGTGGTGCCCTCCGGCCGAGCTCGTCACGGCGCTGAGCGACCTCTTCGACCAGGGAGCTCGCCGGTGACGACGGTCGAGAGCGCCGGCGTCGGCCTCGATCGCTACGACGCGTCCGTGGTCGTCGGGGCATCCGGGGTCCTGCGCGCCTTCAACCAGGCGGGGATCCTCGCCGCCTCCGACGTCCACGTCGCGCGCCGTTTGGCGCAGCTCGCGGGCGCCGGCGGCGAGGACGTCGGCCTCGGGATCGCCTTCGCGGCCCGGGCGCCGCGGCTCGGCCACGTGTGCGTCGACCTGCGGACGATCCGACTGACAGCCAGCAGAGACCTCGACCTGCCGACCGGCATCGATGCACTGCCGTGGCCAGACCCTGAGGCATGGCTCGACGAAATGGCCCAGAGCCCGGTCGTCGGGGAAGGCAACCCCCTCTACCTGGCTGGGTCGAACCTGTACCTGAACCGCCTCTGGCTCGACGAATGCCTGGTGGCCAAAGAACTCCTGGCGCGTGCTGGGAAAGAGGTGGTGGACGTCGACATCGCGCTTCTGCGCGCCGGCCTGAGGCAGCTGTTCAGCGAAGAGGACCCCGAGGCGGCGGACCCTGACCACCTGCAACCACTGGCCGCCGCGGCCGCGGTTCTGAGCAGGGTTTCGGTCATCGCTGGCGGGCCAGGGACGGGGAAGACCACGACGGTGGCGCGCCTGTTGGGATTGCTCGACCAGCAGGCGGTCGCTCACAGCACCGCACCTCCTCTCATCGCCCTTGCGGCGCCGACGGGGAAGGCAGCGCTGCGGCTCGAGGAAGCTGTCCGTAACGAAGCCACCGAGCTGGGTCTGGACCCGGGCATCGAGGAGCGGCTCCTTACGCTCCGCGGGACGACGCTGCACCGGCTCCTCGGGCGCACCGGCAGTAACCGCACCCGGTTCCGGCACAACAGGTCGAACCCGCTCCGCCACGACGTGGTCGTCGTCGACGAGACCTCCATGGTCGCGCTGTCCATGATGGCCAGGCTGCTGGAGGCGCTGCGCCCCGACGCGCTGGCTGATAATCGTCGGCGACCCAGAGCAGCTCGCGTCGGTCGAAGCCGGCGCCGTGCTCGGCGACATCGTCGGTCCCGCGTCGCGCGGCCCCTGTATGGGTCAGGCCATCCGGAAGCACCTCGAGGAGGCAACCAGGTATCCCGTTCCCGGCACGGGAACGGCGGCCGGGTCTCCCATCGGAGACGGCGTGGTGGTGCTACGTCACGTACGGCGCCACAAGGGCGCCATCGCCGGCTTCGCCCGGGCGGTCCAGGCGGGCGACGCGGACACCGCGCTGGCCGAACTGGCAGCGGACGACTCGAATGTGGTGTGGCTGGCTCTCGACCCGTCCGATCCCGCGACGCCGGGGCAGCTCGATGTGATACACGAGTGCGCCGTTGAGAGTGGGCGCACGGTGATCGAGGCGGCACGGGACGGAGACGCCGAGGCCGCCCTCGACGCCCTCGAGTATTTCCGTCTCATCTGCGCCCGCCGGCGGGGACCCGAGGGTGTGAGGGCCTGGACGGGCCACATCGAGCACTGGCTGGAGGCGGAGGTCGAGGGGTTCGCGGCAGGAGAGGGTTGGTACCTCGGACGGCCCCTGATCGTCACCGAGAACGATTATTCGCTCGATCTCTTCAACGGCGACATCGGTGTCGTCGTGAAGGGCGAGATCCGGCCGATGGAGGCCGCCTTCCGGCGCGGCGACACGGTCTTGCCGGTCAGTACCGGCCGTCTGGCCGCCGTGGACACGGTGTACGCAATGACCGTCCACAAGAGCCAGGGCTCACAGTTCGACGTCGTGGCGTTCATCCTGCCGAGCTCCGACTCGCGCGTCTTGACCCGCGAGCTCCTCTATACCGCAGCCACCCGCGGCGGGAGAGGTTGATCCTGGTCGGAACCGAAGATCTCCTTCGCACGGCCATCGATCGGCCCATTACGCGTGCATCGGGATTGCGGCGGGCACTGTGGGACGGGCAGTCGATTCCGTGCCTGGTCGGCCAGAATTGCAGCTCTGACGCCGGATTCTTGCGCCCAGGCACCATCCCCGAGTGAGGATTTCCTCCTAATTAGGCTGCCGTCGCTGGGAAAAGCTCTGGACTCAATCCAATTACAGCCTTTACACAGGTTGCGTTCAGGGTCCTGCCCCATGATGAATCCGACATGACTCCGTAACAATTGCGGAGCCTGAGCGAACACAAAGGGTGCGGATGAAGATTCTGGTTCTCGGAGGAGACGGCTATCTCGGTTGGCCCACGGCCCTGCACCTGTCGGCCCACGGACACGAGATCACCGTCGTCGACAACCTGGTGCGCCGGGAGTACGACCGCGAGATGGGTGTCGACAGCCTGGTGCCGATCGCCTCGCTCGAAGATCGGGTCACACGCTGGGAGCAGCTCTCCGGCCACGCCATCAACGTCCGTATCGGAAACCTCACCGACGCCGCGTTCACCTACGGGGTGGTCGCCGAGTCCAAGCCCGCTGCGATCGTGCACTTCGGGGAGCAGCGCTCGGCGCCGTACTCCATGATCGACCGCGAGCACGCGGTCTATACCCAGGTGAACAATGTCGTCGGGACGCTCAACCTGATGTACGCCATCGCCGAGACCGACCCATCGATCCATCTCGTCAAGCTCGGCACCATGGGGGAGTACGGCTACCCCAACATCGACATCGAGGAAGGGTTCATCGAGATCACCCACAAGGGCCGGACGGATGTGCTGCCCTATCCCAAGCAGCCGGGCTCCTTCTACCACCTCTCCAAGGTGCACGACAGCCACAACATCATGTTCGCCTGCCGGGTCTGGGGCCTGCGGTCCACCGACCTGAACCAGGGGATCGTCTACGGGCAGTCGACTGAGGAGACCGACCTCGATCCCGTGCTCGCCACCCGCTTCGACTATGACGGCGTCTTCGGCACGGTACTCAACCGCTTCTGCGTCCAGGCGGTCACCGGCCACCCGCTCACCGTGTACGGGGCGGGCGGCCAGACCCGCGGCATGCTCAACATCCGCGACACGCTGGCCTGTGTCGCCCTGGCCATCGAGAACCCGGCCGAGCGTGGTGAATTCCGTGTCTTCAACCAGTTCACCGAGTCCTTCTCCGTGCGCGACATGGCACAGATGGTCAAGGGCGCGTGCCCGACCCGGGTCGACATCGCGGAGGGCCTGTCCAACCCCCGGGTGGAGCACGAAGCGCACTACTTCCACGCGGCCAACACCAAATTGTTGGACCTCGGGCTCAAGCCACACCTCCTCACCGACGAGGTCATCCGCGGGATCCTCGACCTGGTGGAGCGCTACAGGGACCGGGTCGACGTGCGGGCGATCGCACCGACGGTTCAATGGCGTTCGAGCGCCAGCACGCTGAGCACGGCGGGCGAGACCCCCGGCTCTTCGTTCCTCGCGGTGTAAGTCACCACGACGCGCTGTAGTTTCCTGTGGCGATGTCGCCACGCAGGCCACGACGCCGCGCGCGCCGTCGATCACCGGCCCGGCCGGCCCTCCTGCTCGTTGCAGCCGTGGTCGTCCTCGCGCTCCTCGCGGGCGGGCTCACCCAGGTGTCGCGGCAGTCGCAAGGCTACGACGCCACTTCCAACAGGTCGCTTGCCGCCCAGGGTGCCGTCGTCGCCGGCCAGTCCAACGCGACAGCGTCCGAGGTGCGTACCCTCATCAACAACCTGCAGGGTCAGACCCGGCAGACGATTCAGGGCGGGCTCGACGGTGCCGTGCAACAGACCGCCGGCGAGGCGGCGCGAGCGGAACTGGCCGCGGACTCGTCCCCGTCCGGATCGGTGGGTCCCGAGTTCTCGGCCGTCTTCACCGAGCGGGCCCGAGCCGTGGCCGAGCTCCGGACGGCTATCGACGGATTCCTGGGCATGCAACCCGTCCCGACGGTCGACGCCCCGGCAACCGGCTCCCCTGCCTCCGCGTCCACCACGACTCCGGCAGCGACGGGCTCCGCTGCTCAGGCGACGAGCCAGATTGCCGCGGCGAGTGATCTCCTGACGCGATCGGACCGCCTCTACAGGTCGGTGCAGCGATCCCTCGCCACCGCGACCGGACACGCCAGGCTCCCCAGGTCGGTCTGGGTGACGGACCCGCAGATGTGGCAGGCAGGCAACGTCGCGACACAGGTGGACCTCATGGCCACCTCGCCGACCCTGGCTCCGACCCACTACCTCCTCCTGCGTACCGTGCGTCTCGACCCCCCGGCGCTGCCGACGCCACCGGGCGCGTCGGCCTCCGTCTCGGCCATAAGTCCCACGACACAGATCGGTGTCACCACTGTGCTCGCCAACGAAGGCTCGGCAGACGAGCCGCACGCGTCGGTCCGCTTCTCGCTGGCGAACCAAGCGTCGGGGGCGACCGCAACCCGCGTCGAGTCGGCCGCCCTCACCCTGGGAGCCTCGGTGACGCTGCCGACTGTGAGCTTCCCTGTCAAGCCCGGCTCCGCGTACACGCTGACCGTCGCCGTGATCCTGCCTCCGGGCCAGGCCGCGACGGCCAACACCGTTCTTCAGCAGGCACTGCAGGTCGCCCCGGCCACCTGAGGGCCCGCACCCGAGCCGGGGCTGCCGCGTGTCGACCCCACTCGCGTGGTGGTCATAGGATCGGTGCGCACCGAAATCAGGAATTGGAGGGCTCTTCACGTGGCCGAGAGCATCACGATCACGGACAATCGCAATGGCGAGTCCATGGAGATTCCGATCGTCAACGGCGGGGTCGCGGCCGAAGAGTGGGCCAAGCTCCTGCCCGGCGTCTGGTTCTTCGATCCCGGCTTCATGTCGACGGCGGCGTGCGAGAGCGCCATCACCTATCTCGATGGGGACGCCGGCATCCTGCGCTACCGCGGCTATCCCATCGAGCAGCTGGCGGAGAACTCGACCTACCTGGAGGTGGCCTATCTCCTCCTCAAGGGCGAGCTACCCAACGAGGAGCAGTTCGCCGAATGGCGCCACGACATCACGTACCACACGTTCATCCACGAGAATGTCCGCAAGCGCTTCCTCGAGGGCTTCCACTACGACGCCCATCCCATGGGCATGCTCGTCTCCGCCGTCGCGGCGTTGTCGACCTTCTATCTCGACGCCAAGGACATCTTCGATCCGGAGTCCCGGAACAAGCAGATCATCCGCCTGCTGGCCAAGATGCCGACGCTGGCCGCGGCCGCGCACCGCTTCAGCGTCGGGATGCCCTTCGTCTACCCCGACAACTCGCTCGACTTCACCCCCAACTTCCTCTCCATGCTCTGGAAGGTCGCCGAGCCGAGATTCGAGGCCGACCCCGTGCTGTCCCGGGCCCTCGACCTCCTGTTCATCCTCCACGCCGACCACGAGCAGAACTGCTCGACCACGGCCATGCGAGTCGTCGGCTCCTCGCACTCCGATCCCTATTCGGCCACGGCAGCCGCGGCGGCGGCGCTGTACGGACCTCGCCACGGTGGCGCAAACGAGGCCGTGATCCGCATGCTGACTGACATCGGCAGCATCGAGAACGTGCCGGACTTCATCGCGACGGTCAAGGCGGGGACGGGCGGGCAGCGCCTCCAGGGCTTCGGGCATCGCGTCTACAAGAGCTACGACCCGCGGGCCAAGATCATCAAGCAGACGGCCGACGAGGTCTTCGCGGTGACGGGCAAGAACCCGCTGCTCGACATCGCGCTGAAGCTCGAGGAGATCGCGCTGAACGACGAGTACTTCACCTCCCGGCGGCTCTATCCGAACGTCGACTTCTACTCCGGCCTCATCTATCAGGCCATGGGCTTCCCACTCGAGATGTTCCCTGTCCTCTTTGCAATCCCGCGCACTGCCGGCTGGCTCGCCCACTGGCAGGAGATGCTCGACCAGGACTCCAAGATCGCACGCCCGCGCCAGCTCTACATCGGCCCGGAGTCTCGCGACTACGTGCCCATGGTGTCGCGCTAGGAAGTCTGGCTCCGCGACAGCACGCGGACCAGACCCTCCTGGGCGAGCGAGACGCAGAGCCCCCCCGCACGGTCGAAGAGGAAGCCGCGGGCGAAGCCGCGGCCCGCGGCGGCCACCGGCGAGTCCATGTCGTAGAGCAGCCAGTTGTCGGCCCGGAACGACCGGTGGAACCACATGCAGTGGTCCAGGCTGGCGCCCATGAAGTCCGGGTCGTCCCACCGCACGTCGTGAGGAGCCAGGATCGTGTCGAAGAGGGACATGTCCGAGGCGTAGGTGGCCACGCAAGCGTGCAGCAAGGGGTCGTCGGGCAGGTCGCCGTCGGCCCTGATCCACAGCCGCTGGTACGGCTCACCCGGACCCGAGTGGTGCCAGGGGAGATCACCGATGTGACGCTGGTCGATCGGATGGGGGCGTTCGAACCAGTCGGCCAGCTCCTCCTTCCAGGGCGCAAGGCGCTCGAACAGCGGGGGCAGGCTCTCTGGTGGGGGCACCTCGGGCATGGGGAACTGGTGCTCGAGGCCCTCTTCGGGATCGTGAAACGAAGCCGACAGGTTGAAGATGGCGCGGCCGTGCTGCACGGCGACGACGCGCCGGGTGGTGAACGACCTGCCGTCTCGGATGCGGTCCACCTCGTAGAGGATGGGGACCGTCGGGTCGCCGGGGCGCAGGAAGTACGAGTGCAGCGAGTGGACCCGGCCGTGCTCGACCGTGCGCCCCGCCGCCATCAGTGCCTGCCCGGCCACCTGCCCGCCGAACACACGCTGGCGCTCCTCGTTGGGTTGGGTGCCCCGGAAGATGTTGACCTCAATGGGCTCGAGGTCAAGCAGATCGACGAGGAAGTCCAGGGACGTGCTCATTCGCCCATGTTCGCAGGCGGCGGGCCGTGCAGCGTCCGGGCACGTTGCCGCGGGCCCCGCTACCCTGCGGCGGCATGACATCCGCGTCCCCGGCCGGCGACCAGCGCGAGCTCACGTTCCCGGAGGGGTTCACCTGGGGCGTCGCCACTGCGGCCCACCAGATCGAGGGCGGCAACGTCAACAACGATTGGTGGGCCTGGGAACACGATCCGATCTCGGGCACCATCGAGCCGAGCGGGGACGCCTGCGACTCCTTCCACCGTTGGCGGGAGGACGTCCAGCTCGTCGCCGACATGGGCCTCGGCGCCTATCGCTTCTCACTCGAGTGGAGCCGCATCGAGCCCGCCGAGGGCGAGTTCTCGACGGCCGCGCTGGAGCACTACCGGCGCATCTGCGCGGCCTGCCGCGGGCACGGGATCGTCCCCGTGGTCACGTTCCACCACTTCACGACGCCGCTGTGGCTGGCCCGCCGGGGCGGCTGGGAGGCGCCAGACGCCCCTGAGTGCTTCGCGCGCTTCGTGGCCCGCGCCGCGGCGTACCTCGGAGACCTCATCGGATGGGCCTGCACCATCAACGAGCCGAACGTCGTGGCGGTCATGGGCTACTTCCAGGGTGAGTACCCACCGGGGGTCAAGGAGGACTTCGTACGCTACGGCGCCGTCAACGAGGCCATGGTGCGGGCCCACCGCCTGGCGGTCGAGGCCCTGCGTTCAGGCCCGGGCGACTTCCCGATCGGGCTCACGCTCTCCATGGCCGAGATCACCGCCGACGAGGGTGGGGAGGCCTTGCGCGAGGCCGCCGAGGAGATGCTCGAGAACGTCTTCCTGCGGGCGACCGGCGACGACGACTTCGTCGGTGTGCAGTGCTACACCCGGATGCACTTCGGCCCGGAGGGACTGGCTCCCAACGATCCCGACGTCCCCGTCACCCAGATGGGCGACGAGCGCTGGCCGCAGGCGGTCGAGCACACCGTGCGGCGGGCGGCCGAGGTGAGCGGGAGGCCGGTCGTGGTCACCGAGAACGGGATTGCCACGGCCGACGACACCGAACGCATCGCGTTCCTCTCCGATGCGATCCGGAGCGCCCACCGCTGCCTGGAGCAGGGCATCGACCTGCGGGGATATTTCGTCTGGAGCCTGCTGGACAACTTCGAGTGGCACCTGGGGTACGGCCCGAAATTCGGCTTGGTTGCGGTGGCCCCCGCCACCTTCGAGCGCCGCCCCAAGCCCAGCGCTCACTGGTTCGGCGAGATCGCCCGCTCCAACCGACTGCTCACAACCGGTGCATAGGAGCCTGACAGGGGGCGAATTGGCCGCCACGCTAGGGTGACATCGTGCTCTCCCGGCTTCAGGCGCTCTACGACTGGCTGCACACCCATGAGGGCCGGAAGATCTTCCGCTACTCCATGGTCTCGGTCATCTCGACCGCTGTCTCCCTCATCGTCATCGCCATCGTCTACGGCGTGCTGCATCTGTGGAGCGAAGTGCCGAGCACCATCTTCGGCAATGTGGTCGCCACGTTCCCTTCGTATTGGCTGAACCGGAAGTGGGCCTGGGGCAAGCACGGACGGTCGCATTTCATGAAGGAAGTCGTGCCATTCTGGACCCTGGCCGCGCTGGGCATCGCCTTCTCCATCGTCGGCGCTGCGCTGGCCCACCACGTCGCCGTCAAGTACGACCTCGACCACTTCGAGACGACGGTGGTGGTGCTCCTCGCCAACGTCATGTCCTTCGCCATCTTCTGGGTCGCCAAGCTGCTCTTGTTCAACAAGTTGTTCAAGATCGAGCTCGAGGAGTTCGACGAGCACCTCACGCACGAGGAGCAGGAGGAGCAAGAGAAGCACCCGACGCCGCACTGAGGAAGCGCCGCGGCCGCGGCCGGGTTGCTAGTCCCGGAAATTGTTGAACTGCAGCGGGATCCCGAAGTCCTCCGCCTTGCACTTCGCGATCACCTCTTGCAGATCGTCCCGCTTCTTGCCCGTGACCCTGAGCTGATCTCCCTGAGTCTGCGAGGACACGCCCTTGAGGCCGAGGTCCTTGATGAACTTGTTCAGCCGCTTGGCGTGGTCCGAGGAGATGCCGGCCTTGATGGCCACCTTCTGCCGCGCGGTGCCCTTCTGGGCCTCCTCGATCTTCGCGTCCTCGAAAGCCTTCAGCGACACCTGGCGCCTGACCAGCTTCTCGTCGAGCACCTGGTGCAGGGCACGAAGGCGGTCCTCCGTCGAAGAGCGCAGCACCAGCTCGGAATCTCCCAGTTCAATGGCCGAGTCGGTGTTCTTGAAGTCGAAGCGGGTGGCGGCCTCGCGGTTGGCCTGGTCGACCGCGTTGCGGACCTCTTGCATGTCGACTTCCGAGACGATGTCAAAAGTGGGCATGGCTTCAGCGTACCGGCGCCATCTGCGGCCCCGGGGCGCCCACCGCGGCTAACCTCGCCCGCTGCGGGTCGGTGTCCGAGTGGCCAAAGGAAGCAGGCTGTAAACCTGCCGGTTAACACCTACGGAGGTTCGAATCCTTCCCGGCCCACGCAGCCCGGGGTCGGCCCTTGGGTCCTTTGACCCTTGCGACCTCCCGCCCTGCCGTTACAATGCTGTTTCAGATCGATTGCGGGTACATGCTCCCCCCGGCGTGCGCCTGCCCTCCTCCCCGGGTCGTAGCGCCCGGACACGACAAGCGAGACCGACAACCTCCGTGGACGAAAGCGCGATGTCCCCTTCACCACCGGTCCTGGACCGGGTGAGCACGCGCCTGAACCGACTCTCCATGCGCGCCGAGGCCGTGCGGCTCCGCTTGACGCCCCGCGGCACGCTGACCCAGCGGGTCGAGGCGGAGTCCGGCGATCCGGGCGACTGGTCGTTCCTGCGCCGCCCGGCGCTTTTGGGGTTCATCGCTGTCGTCTCCATCTGTGTCGGCGCATCACTGCCCAGCTCGCCGTTCAAGCTCGAGATGGGTGGCACCTGGTTCTTCGGCGAGGCCAACTGGCCGACGACGACGCTGATGCTGCCCGGGGTCGTGGCCGTCTACGGAGGGATGGTGCTGTTCGTGCGCGTCTGGTTCGGCCTGTACCAGACGCTGCGCGCCCGTCCCGGAACGTCGATCCGGCCGCTGGTCTACATGCTCGCCCTTTGGATCCTGCCGCTGCTGGCGGTGGCGCCGCTCTTCAGCCGCGACGTGTTCTCCTACGCGGCCCAGGGCGAGATGATGAGCCACGGCATCAACCCGTACCACTACGGCCCGGGGACCATCGGCTCGGGCCCGTACACGTCGGGGGTCGACCCCCTGTGGGCGAACACCCCCGCCCCTTACGGCCCGCTCTTCCTCATGCTGGCGGGCTGGTCGGCCTCCTTGAGCCTGCACCACGCACTCATCACCGTCGTCCTGCTGCGGCTGCAGTCGGTGGTCGGAGTCGCGCTCATCGCCTACTGCATCCCCAGACTGGCCCGCTCGTTCGGCCACGACGCCGGCCCTGCGTTCGTGCTGGCCGTGCTCAACCCGCTGACCTTGCTTGCCCTCGTGGGCGGGGCGCACAACGACGCCATCATGGTCGGATTGCTCCTCGCCGGCGTCACGGCGGCGAGGTCCCGACACCCGGTGTGGGGCGTGGTGCTGTGCGCGCTGGCAGCCTCCATCAAGGTGCCCGCCGCCATCGGCATCGTGTACGTGGCGTGGGACTGGGCCGGCGCGGGAGCGGACTGGCGCCGCCGCACCCGCATGGTCCTCCGCTCCGGCCTCCTGACCGTGGCGGTCATGGGGGCCCTCTCCCTCGTATCCGGGCTCGGTTGGGGGTGGCTCGCCAACCTGGGCACCCCTGGCACCGTGCGCTCGTGGATGGCCCCGGCCACCGGATTTGGCCTGTTGCTCAGCGGATCGGCCCACGTCCTCGGCATCGGGGTGGGCCAGGGTGGCGTGCTCACGCTGACCCGGGCCATTGGCCTGCTGGCCGCCGCCGCCATCGCTCTCTACTGCCTCGTCAACCGCGAGCGCCTCGGGGTGCTGAGCGCGCTGGGCATCACGATGATGGCCTTCGTGCTCCTTGGCCCCGTGGTCCAGCCCTGGTACCTGACGTGGGGGATCGTCATCGTGGCGCCGGTGGTCACCGGCCGGATGCTCTACGTCGTCCTGGGCCTCTCGACGGTGGCACCCTTCATCGGGCTGACCGGCGGCACCGAGCTGCTGAACGAGCTGGTGCACACCGACCCGATCCGCATGGTGCTGGCGGTGATGGTGCTGTGGGCCGTGGCGATCTTCCCGCTCGGCAACTGGACGACGTCGTGGCGGCTCGACCGCTCCCGCCTGCCCGCCCTGTCGGCGCCCCACGGCCAGAGCGCCGCGCTGGAGTCCTGAGCCCGAGGGCTTGTTCCGGGCCGGCGACGCTCCGGCGGCTACAGCAGGCGCTGGAGCTCGATCACGTCGAGCCACTGGCGGTGCTTGCGCCCCACCTCCCGTTCCACGCCCACCAGCTCGAAGCCAGCCGCCTGGTGCAGACCTATCGAGGTCTCGTTGTGCCCGGCGATGCGGGCGATCACGGAGTGGAAGCCGTGGGCCGACGCCAGGACCAGCAGCTCGGCGAGGAGGGCCCGCCCCACCCCCCTGCCACGCTGGGAGCGGTCGACGTACACGGAGTTCTCGGCCGTGGCCGAGTAGCCCGAGCGCTCGCGAAAGGGGGAGAGGGAACCGAAGCCGAGGACGATCTCGCCGTTCGTCCCGACCTGGCCGGTCAGCCCCGAGTCGGGGGCCTCGGTCGCCACCAGGGCCGGGTGGACCCCGCTGTGCTCGAGGATCCAGGCCTCCTGCTCGGCCCTGGTTCGGGGCACCATGTCGAAGGTGTTGGTGCTCCCGACGACCTCGACGTTGTAGATGGTGCGGATAGCCTCTGCGTCGGCCACATCGGCCAGTCGGATCCGCATCAGCCGATGGTACTGTTGAGCTGCCGAAACCGGGGAAGCGGAGGCAGTCCGTGCCGAGCCCTGGCTATCATTGACGGTTCGCGGAAGGTAGCCGCGGCGCCCCCTTAGCTCAGTCGGCAGAGCACAGCCATGGTAAGGCTGGTGTCGTCGGTTCGATTCCGACAGGGGGCTCGCCCATGGCGGCGTAGCTCAGTTGGTCAGAGCACACGGCTCATAATCGTGTTGTCGCGGGTTCGAGTCCCGCCGCCGCTACCAGGCCCGGGACGAGTACCGGGCAGCAACCAGGAAGGATTGGACATGGCGAAGAACGAGAAGAGGGTCCAGGTCACCCTGGCCTGCGAGGTGTGCAAGCGGCGTAACTACATCACGACCAAGAACAAGCTCAACGACCGCGAGCGGATCGAGATGAAGAAGTTCTGCCGCTGGGACCGCCAGCACACCCTGCACAAAGAGACCCGCTGAGCCGCTCCGAGCCGGCCGGTGCTACTCTGGCAGGCCGATCCCCAGGTCAGGGGGAAGAACCACCTGCGTGAGGGCAACCGAAAGCACCCCACCGAGGGCAGTAGCTCAACTGGTAGAGCACCGGTCTCCAAAACCGGCGGTTGGGGGTTCGAGTCCCTCCTGCCCTGCCCCGGACGTAGTCACCCGAGAACCATGTATGTGAGGCAAGACCTGTGAACCGCGAAACCAAGCGCATGATGCAGCGCCAAGGGCAGATGGAGGCCGACGGGTCTCCAGCCACACGGCGCGCGCCCGCGGGCACACAGACCAAGGCGCAGCGGACGCAGAAGGGACCCTCGGGTCGCAAGCGCACCACTCCGGTCCAGTTCGTCCGCGAAGTGCGCGACGAGATGCGTCAGGTGGCCTGGCCCTCACGCTCCGAGCTCATCAACTACACGTCGGTGGTGCTGACCACCCTGATCATCATGATCAGCCTGATCTTCGTGCTGAACCTCGCCTTCGGCAAGCTCATCACGCTCATGTTCACGAAGTAGGCGACATGAGCGACATGACGCATTCAGAGGCAGAGGAGGCACTGGTGACCGGCGACGAGGAAGATGTCGCGGAAGCGTTGGCGTCCGAGCGCGAAGAGACCGAGGGCGCCCCGGAAGAGGCGGCCATGAACACGGCGTCCACCGAGGACGTGATCGACGAGGTCGCAGCCGAGGACGAGGCCGAGCTCGAAGCCATCGCGGAGGACGCGGTGGTCGAGGCGGTCGAAGAGGCCGTCGCCGAAGTCGTGGCCGAGGAGGCCGCAGAGGAGATCGTGGAAGAGAGAGTGGAAGAGATCGTCGAGGAGGCGGTGCTCGAGGCGATTGAGGAGGCGGTCGTCGAGGAGATCGCCGAAGAGGTCGCAGAGGAGATCGCCCAGGAGACAGCGGCGCAGGCCGGCGAGCCCGCGCTGGTGCTCGACGCCACCGACGGCCAGGAAGCTGCGGGCGAGGCCGAGCTCGGCGGGTGGGGCGAGGACGACGTGGAGGAGGTCGTCCCGGTCGAGAGCCCTTACGATCGCCCGGGTCGTTGGTACGTCGTGCACACCTACTCGGGCTACGAGAACAAGGTGCGCTCGAACATGGGCAACGTCGTCGCCTCGCGCGGCATAGAGGACCGCGTCTTCGAGGTCGTCATCCCGATGGAGGACGTCATCGAGTTCAAGGGCGGCAAGAAGGTCACGGTCCAGAAGAAGGTGTTCCCGGGCTACCTCCTCGTGCGCTGTGACCTCGACGACGACACCTGGGGTGCCATCCGCAACACACCCGGCGTCACGGGCTTCGTTGGACCCGGCACGAAGCCGACACCGCTGTCGCGCCGCGAGGTCGAGAACATCCTGCAGGTGAAGGTCGAGGGCGCCGAGGCCAGCCCCAAGCGCAGCCGTCCCCGGCTCGAGTACGAGGTGGACGAGACGGTGCGGGTCAAGGAGGGCCCCTTCGCGGACTTCTCCGGCCAGATCGCCGAGATCAACGAGGACCAGCTCAAGCTCAAGGTGCTCGTCAACATCTTCGGTCGGGAGACCCCGGTCGAGCTCGAATTCAGCCAGGTCGCCAAGCTCTAGGCGCCCGGACCTACAACCGAAGAACGAAGAAGGAGAACAGAGACGATGGCGCCGAAGAAGAAGGTGCTCGCCGTGGTCAAGATCCAGCTCGAAGCCGGGTCGGCCACCCCCGCGCCCCCGGTCGGTACGGCGCTGGGGCCACACGGCGTCCAGACCATGGAGTTCTGCAAGCAGTACAACGCGGCCACCGAGAGCATGCGGGGGACGGTGGTGCCGGTGGACATCACGATCTACGAGGACCGCACGTTCAGCTTCGTGCTGAAGACCTCGCCCACCCCGGTGCTGCTGCGCCAGGCGGCGGGCCTGGGCAAGGGCGCAGCGGCCACGGGTCGTGAGCAGGTCGGCACGATCACAGACGCGCAGCTGGCCGAGATCGCCACCACCAAGCTCAAGGACCTCAACACCAACGACCTCGAGGCGGCCAAGAAGCAGGTTGCGGGCACGGCACGGTCCATGGGGATCAAGGTCGCCGGATAGGCCCGACGGACGCGCAGAGGAGAGACGACATGACCCAGCACGGGAAGAAGTACAGGGAGAGCCTGAGCCAGGTGGACCGCGAGGCGCTGTACGGCGTCGCCGAGGCGGTCGACCTCGTGAAGTCGCTGGCGAGCGCGAAGTTCGACGAGACGGTCGAACTGGCCGTCCGCCTCGGCGTCGACCCGCGCAAGGCCGATCAGATCGTGCGGGGCACGATCTCGCTCCCGGCGGGGACCGGCCGCACGGTGCGCGTGGCGGTGTTCGCCGCCGGCGAGGCGGCCGCAGAGGCTCGCGCCGCCGGCGCCGACATCGTGGGTGCGGACGACCTGGTGGCCAAGATCAACGGTGGCTTCCTCGACTTCGACGTCGCCATCGCTACGCCCGACCTCATGGGCCAGGTGGGCACGCTCGGGCGGGTCCTCGGGCCCCGGGGCCTGATGCCCAACCCGAAGACCGGCACCGTCACGACCGACGTGGCCAAAGCGGTCACCGAGTTCAAGGGCGGCCGGGTCGAGTACCGCACCGACAAGGTGGGCAACGTCCACATCCGGGTCGGCAAGGCCTCCTTCACCCGCGAGCAGCTGGTGACCAACATCCGGGCCGTCGTCGACGAGCTCCAGCGGGCCAAGCCGCCGGGGGCAAAGGGCCGGTACTTCCTCTCGATCACCCTGTCGACCACGATGGGCCCCGGGGTCCACATCGACCCGGTCAAGGCTCGCTTCACCGAGGAGGAGCTGGCCCTACCGGCCTGAGCCGGCCCCCGAGACGTACTACGCTCTCTCGAACAGTCCGCCGCCCACGGGTGTGCGGGCACTGAATCCGAACGCCAGAGACCTCCGGTGCACCCCAGGGTGCCGAAGCGGCCCGTAGGGCCGGCCTGACGAGGCGACACCGAGCACGCCGGCCCGTCCGGCCTGCGCCGTCGCACCCCGGAGATCCTGGCCGATCCGGCCGGTCGAACCCGGTGGAGGACGACGATGGCAACGCAGAATGCACAAATGGCCCACAAGGTCGAGGTGGTCGCCGAGGTCAAGACGCGCATGGAGGCGGCATCCGCCTCCATCGTGAGCGAGTACCGCGGCCTGACCGTGGCCGAGATGGCCGATCTCCGCAACGCACTGGCCGCCGTGGGCAGTGACTACAAGATCTTCAAGAACACGCTCGTGCGGCGGGCCATCGACGGCGGCGAGTACCAGCCGCTGTCGGAGTACCTGAGCGGGCCGAGTGCGCTGACCTTCGTGGAGGGCGACATCAGCGCGGTGGCCAAGGCGCTGCGGGACTTCGCCCGGGGGAATCCCCATCTCGTGATCAAGGGCGGGCTTGCCGACGGGTCCCTCCTCACGTCGTCGGACCTGGCCGCGCTGGCGGACCTGCCACCACGCGAGGTCCTGCTCGCGCGCTTGGCCGGCGCCCTCGCCGCCCCGATGCAGCAGATGGCCGGGCTCCTCCAGGCGCTGCCGCGCAACCTGGCCTACGGGATGTCGGCGCTGATCGAGCAGCGCGAGGCCGGCGGCGAGACGCTGCCGGCCCCCGCCGAGGCCTCCGAGGCGGCGGTCGAGCCCGAGGCAGCCGCGCCCGCCGAGGAAGCCCCGGCCGCAGGGGAGCCGGTGGAGGCCGCCGCGGAGACGGACGGCGATGCCGGGGCGGCGGCCAGCGCCGAAGGGGCATCCGAGTAGCACCCGACGATTTCATACCAACCAGAACAGACCGCAGGAAAGAAAGGAAGGCCACACAGATGGCAACCCTGACCAAGGAAGAGATCCTCGACGGGATCGCCGAGCTCTCGGTGATCCAGCTGAGCGAGCTGCTGAAGGACTTCGAGGAGCGCTTCGGCGTCACGGCGGCGGCCCCCGTTGCCGTGGCCGCAGCGGCCGCCCCGGCCGGTGGCGGCGGTGAGGCCGCCGCGGAGGAGGAGAAGTCGGAGTTCGACGTCATCCTCACCGAAGCCGGTGACAAGAAGATCCAGGTCATCAAGGAGGTGCGCGCCCTCACCAGCCTGGGCCTCAAGGAGGCCAAGGACCTGGTCGAGGCGGCCCCCAAGCCGGTGCTCGAGAAGGCCAACAAGGAAGACGCCGAGAAGGCCAAGGCCGCCCTCGAGGGGGCCGGCGCCACCGTCGAGGTCAAGTAGTGCCTGGTCCGGGTCGGGTTGGGCTCGTCCCACCCGACCCGGGGACCAGGATCCTTGACGGCGGGGGAGGGCTTTCGTAGCCTGTCACGGACCCCGGGCGCTGCCCGTCAGGCTTTCGCGGCCGAGGGGTTGTATCGAGGCACGCCCCACGATAGGATGCAGGGTTGCCGTGCGTCTCTGTCTGCTTGATTCCGTAATTCCTGGGGGTCGGCGCGCGCCCTGGCAGCCCTGACCCCCCGTCCCATCCCCGTCCTCCGTCCGTCCCTGAACCGCAGTACCGCCCTCACCCGCCGCTTTTCTCTTGGGAGGAGATGACCGTTGTCCTCACGGTCCCGCAGCCCCGAACGCGTCTCGTTCGCCAACATCAACGAAGCTCTGCCGCTACCCGACCTGATCGCGATCCAGCGCGACTCGTTCCAATGGTTCCTCGACAAGGGCCTGGCCGAGGCCTACCACGACATCAGCCCGATCGAGGACTTCACCGGCCAGCTCAGCTTGGAGCTCGAGTTCGACCCGACCGACGCCGACCTGCGCCCGCCTCCCAAGTTCTCGGTGGAGGAGTGCAAAGAGAAGGACATGACCTACGCGGCCCCCGTCTTCGTGCGGGCCCGCTTCCTGAACGCCACCACCGGTGAGATCAAGGAGCAGACGGTCTTCATGGGGGACTTCCCGATGATGACCGACCGCGGCACCTTCATCGTCAACGGGACCGAGCGCGTCGTGGTCAGCCAGCTGGTCCGCTCGCCGGGCGTCATCTTCCAGCCCGGCCGCGACGCCAAGACCGTCTTTACCGGGACCATCCACCCGTACCGAGGTGAGTGGATCGAGCTCGACATCGAGGCCAAGCCGGGCAAGGACGTCACCGCCGGTTGCCGCGTCGCCCGCAAGCGCCGCCTGTCCCTCTTCGTGCTGCTGCGCGCCCTGGGCTACGGCGACGAAGCCTTCCTGGACCGCTTCGTGCGCCATTTCGACTTCCTCGAGGGGCAATGGGAGAAGGAGCGCAACCTGGCGCCGTCGCGTGAGGAGGCCCTGCTCGAGATCTACAAGCGCGCCCGCCCCGGCGAGCCGCTGTCGGCCGAGGCCGCGCGCGTCTACTTCGAGAACGCCTTCTTCAACCCGAAGCGCTACGACCTGACCCGCGTCGGCCGCTACAAGCTCAACCGCAAGCTCGGGCCGGAGATCGACCGGCTGAGTGACCTGTTCGGGATCGAGATCGAGAAGCCGGCGCCGAATCAGTCGGTGCTGAGCCCCTCCGAGATCCTGGCCTCCGCCACCTACATGCTGCACCTGGCCCTGCACATGGCGGACGGCGAGTCGACCTACCGCATCGACGACCAGGACCACTTCGCCAACCGCCGCATCCGCTCGGTCGGCGAGCTGATCCAGAACCAGGTGCGCGTCGGGCTGAGCCGCATGGAGCGGGTCGTGCGCGAGCGCATGACCACCCAGGACGTCGAGGCCATCACGCCGCAGACGTTGATCAACATCCGCCCGGTCGTGGCCGCGGTGAAGGAGTTCTTCGGCACCTCGCAGCTGTCCCAGTTCATGGACCAGAACAACCCGCTGTCGGGCCTGGCCCACAAGCGCCGTCTCTCGGCGCTCGGCCCAGGTGGTCTCTCCCGTGAGCGCGCCGGGTTCGAGGTCCGTGACGTCCACACGTCGCACTACGGCCGCATGTGCCCGATCGAGACCCCCGAGGGCCCGAACATCGGACTCATCGGGGCACTGGCCACCTACGCCCGGGTCAACGAGTACGGCTTCATCGAGACGCCCTACCGAACCGTGGTCGACGGGAAGGTCACCGACGAGGTGAGCTACCTGGCCGCCGACGAGGAGGAGGAGCACGTCATCGCCCAGGCCAACGCGTCGGTCGACGCCGACGGCCGTCTCACCGAGGAGCGCGTGCTGGTGCGCCGGGGCCCGCAAGGGACCGGCGTGCGCATGGGTGCCGTGAACACCTCCTACGGGACGACGTCGGAGATCGACTTCGTGCCGCCGTCGGAGGTCGACCTCATGGACGTGTCGCCGAAGCAGATCGTCTCGGTCTCCACGGCGCTCATCCCCTTCGTCGAGCACGACGACGCCAACCGGGCGCTCATGGGCGCCAACATGCAGAAGCAGGCCGTGCCGCTCGTCGTCCCGGAGGCCCCGTACATCGGGACCGGGGTCGAGGCCCGCGCCGCCCGCGATGCCGGCGACGTGTTGCTGGCCGAGGGCAACGGGACCGTCACCGAGATCAGCGGCGATTCCATCACGGTCGAGTACGCGTCGGGCCAGAAGGACCGCCTCGGCACCGCGCTCGGCCGCAAGGTCTACCGCCTGTCCAAGTTCCGCCGCTCCAACCAGAACACGTGCATCAACCACCGCACGCTGGTGACCGAGGGACAGAGCGTGGCGGCCGGCGACCTGCTGGCCGACGGGCCCTCGACCCACAACGGGGAGCTGGCGCTGGGCAAGAACCTGCTCGTGGCCTTCATGCCCTGGGAGGGCTACAACTACGAGGACGCCATCATCCTCTCGGAGCGCCTCGTGCGCGACGACGTGCTGACGTCCATCCACATCGAGGAGCACGAGGTCGACGCCCGCGACACCAAGCTGGGCGCCGAGGAGATCACGCGCGACATCCCCAACCTGTCGGAGGAGATCCTGGCCGACCTCGACGACCGCGGCATCATCCGCGTCGGCGCCGAAGTGGAGCCGGGCGACGTCCTGGTGGGCAAGGTCACCCCCAAGGGTGAGACCGAGCAGACGCCCGAGGAGCGCCTCCTGCGCGCCATCTTCGGTGAGAAGGCCCGCGAGGTGCGCGACACCTCGCTGAAGGTCCCCCACGGCGAGTACGGCAAGGTGATCGACGTCCGCGTCTTCTCGCGTGAGGAGTCGCACGAGCTGCCACCGGGCGTCAACCAGCTGGTCCGTGTCTACGTGGCCCAGAAGCGCAAGATCTCCGAGGGCGACAAGCTGGCGGGCCGCCACGGCAACAAGGGCGTCATCTCCAAGATCCTCCCGGTCGAGGACATGCCCTACCTGGCCGACGGCACCCCGGTCGACATCATCCTGAACCCGCTCGGCGTGCCGAGCCGCATGAACGTGGGCCAGGTGCTCGAGTCGCACCTGGGCTACGCGGCCCGCCACGGCTGGGAGGGCGTGGACGTCAACGAGGGCGTGGGCACGAGCGCCAAGGGCGACGGCGCCGAGCGCAAGACCCGCCCGCGGACCGAGCCCGCGTCATGGGTGTCCACGCCGGTCTTCGACGGCGCCCACTGGGACGAGGCCGAGGACGCCGGGGCGCACCCGACGATCAAGCAGGTCTTCGGGACGCTCAACCCCGACTCGGCCAACGGCGACGTCCAGATCCACACCGACGGCAAGGCCATGCTCTACAACGGCCGCACGGGCGAGGCCTACGACAACCCGATCTCGGTCGGCTACGTCTACATCCTGAAGCTGGCCCACCTGGTCGACGACAAGATCCACGCCCGCTCGACCGGCCCGTACTCCATGATCACCCAGCAGCCGCTGGGCGGGAAGGCGCAGTTCGGCGGCCAGCGCTTCGGCGAGATGGAGGTGTGGGCCCTCGAGGCCTTCGGCGCCGCCTACGCGCTGCAGGAGCTGCTGACCATCAAGTCCGACGACGTGCTCGGCCGGGTCAAGGTCTACGAGGCCATCGTCAAGGGCGAGAACATCCCCGAGCCCGGCATCCCGGAGAGCTTCAAGGTGCTCATCAAGGAGATGCAGTCGCTCTGCCTCGACGTCGAGGTCCTGGCGGTCGACGGCCGGGAGATCGAGATGCACGAGCTGGACGAGGACG
Source organism: uncultured Acidimicrobiaceae bacterium (assembly GCA_963717455.1). GTDB lineage: Bacteria > Actinomycetota > Acidimicrobiia > Acidimicrobiales > RAAP-2 > Bog-473. Next base: position 5,225,015 of record OY970336.1, on the reverse strand, counting down.
TGTTCCGCACCGCTGAGGAGCTGGGCATCGATATCAGCCGCAACGAGCGCGGCTCCGACGAGGAAGACGAGCGGCGCGCCGCAGAGAGGAGCTTCTCCTAATGGCTCTCGACGTCAACACATTCGACCAGCTGCGCATCGGCCTGGCCACCGGCGACTCCATCAGGGGCTGGTCCAACGGCGAGGTCAAGAAGCCTGAGACGATCAACTACCGCACCCTGCGCCCCGAGAAGGACGGACTCTTCTGCGAGAAGATCTTCGGCCCCACCAAGGACTGGGAGTGCTACTGCGGCAAGTACAAGCGCGTGCGCTTCAAGGGCATCATCTGCGAGCGTTGCGGCGTCGAGGTCACCCGGTCCAAGGTCCGCCGCGACCGCATGGGTCACATCGAGCTGGCCGCGCCGGTGGTGCACATCTGGTACCTGCGTGGCACCCGGTCGTGGCTCGCCTACCTCCTCATGGGCACCGAGCCGCGCGAGGAGCTCAAGGCCAAGCAGCTCGAGAAGGTCATCTACTTCGCGGCCAACCTGGTTACCTGGGTCGACGAGGAGAAGCGCCACCAGGACCTGCCGAGCCTCGAGAACGAGATGGCCGAGGAGATCGCGGACATCGAGAAGAAGCGCGACCTCGACATCGACCGCCGCTTCAAGGCGCTCGAAGACGAGCTGAAGCAGCTCGAGGTCGAGGGTGCCCGCGACGCCGAGATCAAGGCACGCCAGCGCGCCGTCGAGAAGGAGATCCAGTCCGCCCGCGAGCGGGCCCAGGAGGACGTCGAGATCGCCCAGCGCTCGCTCGACGAGTTCCGCAACCTGCACGGCCGCAAGATCATCGAGGACGAGATGCTGTGGCGCGAGCTCCGGCTGCGCTACGACGAGTACTTCGAGGGCGGCATGGGCGCGGAGTACATCCTCAAGCTCATCGACCGCATCGACCTCGACGCCGAGGAGATCAAGCTGCGCGACATGATCGACGCCAAGGACGGCCGGCGCCCCCTGTCGGCGCAGCGGCGCCAGAAGACGATCAAGCGGCTGAAGATCGTCACCGCCTTCAACCGGCGTGACGACCACGGCCGGCGCATCAACGACCCGCGGGCGATGATCCTCGAGGCCGTGCCGGTGATCCCGCCCGACCTGCGCCCCATGGTGCAGCTCGACGGTGGGCGCTTCGCCACCTCGGACCTCAACGACCTCTACCGCCGAGTCATCAACCGCAACAACCGGCTGAAGAGGCTCCTCGACCTCGGCGCGCCCGAGATCATCATCAACAACGAGAAGCGCATGCTCCAGGAGGCCGTCGACGCGCTGTTCGACAACGGCCGCCGCGGGCGCCCCGTGACGGGCCCGGGCAACCGGCCCCTCAAGTCGCTCTCGGACATGCTCAAGGGCAAGCAGGGCCGGTTCCGCCAGAACCTGCTCGGCAAGCGCGTCGACTATTCCGGCCGCTCCGTCATCGTGATCGGCCCCAATCTCAAGCTGCACCAGTGCGGCCTGCCCAAGCTGATGGCGCTCGAGCTCTTCAAGCCCTTCGTGATGAAGCGGCTGGTCGACGCCGAGCTGGCGCAGAACATCAAGTCCGCCAAGCGGATGGTCGAGCGGCGCCGACCCCAGGTGTGGGACGTCCTCGAGGGCGTCATCCGGGAGCACCCGGTGCTGCTGAACCGCGCCCCGACGCTGCACCGCCTGGGGATCCAGGCCTTCGAGCCGGTGCTGGTCGAAGGCAAGGCCATTCAGGTGCACCCGCTGGTGTGCACGGCCTTCAACGCCGACTTCGACGGCGACCAGATGGCCGTCCACCTGCCGCTGTCGGCAGAGGCCCAGGCCGAGGCCCGGGTGCTGATGCTGTCGGCGAACAACATCCTGTCGCCGGCCACCGGCCGCCCGATCACCGTGCCAACCCAGGACATGGTCTTCGGCGCCTACTACCTCACGCTGCGCGTCGAGGAGGGCGAGGGCGCCGGCCGGGCCTTCCGTCACCTCCACGAGCTGGAGGCGGCCTTCGACGCCGGCGACGTGGGGCTGCAGGTCCCGATCACGCTGCGGCCGTCGCCGGGCTCGTCCCTGGCCGAGCGCCTGGCCGCGGCCGGCGTCGCGCCCGACGAGGACGGCGTGCTGACCTTCGAGACCACGCCTGGCCGCGTGTTCTTCAACGAGGCGCTGCCCGAGGGCTTCGCCTTCGTCAACGACGTCGTGGGCAAGCGCAACACCCCGATCGGGGTGATCGTCGAGGAGCTGTCGGCCAACTACCCCAAGCATGTGGTGGCCTCGAGCCTCGACCGGATCAAGGCGCTGGGCTTCCGCTTCGCGGCGCAGTCGGGCCTGACCATCTCCATCAACGACGTCCAGACCCCTCCGGACAAGCAGGCGATCCTGGACCGCTACGAGAAGGAGGCCGAGAAGGCCGAGACGCAGTTCAAGCGCGGCATCATCACCGACGACGAGCGGCGCCAGAAGGAGATCGAGATCTGGACCTCGGCCAACTCCGAGGTCGGGCGGGCCATGGAGGCCCAGCTGGCCACGATCGCCTTCAACCCGCTCGACATGATGGTGGACTCGGGCGCCCGAGGGAACTCGCAGCAGATCCGCCAGATCGCCGGCATGAAGGGACTGGTGTCGAACCCGCGCGGCGAGATGATCCCGCGCCCGATCAAGTCCTCCTTCCGGGAGGGCCTGTCGGTCCTGGAGTACTTCATCTCCACCCACGGTGCCCGCAAGGGCCTGGCCGACACCGCCCTGCGGACGGCCGACTCGGGCTACCTGACCCGGCGCCTCGTCGACGTGGCCCAGGAGCTGATCATCCGGATCGACGACTGCGGCTCGACCAGGGGCATCTGGATCGACGGCGTGGCCCCCGACGGGCCCGGCCACCGCAACTACCTCGAGACGCGCGCCTTCGGCCGCCTGCTGACCGAGGACGTGAAGCTGTCGGACGGCACCGTGTACCCGGCGGGCACCCTGCTCGACGACGTGAACATCGCCGCCATGCGAGATGACGACGCCCTCGAGCGGATCCGGACCCGCTCGGTGCTCACCTGTGAGTCGCCCCAGGGCGTGTGCGCAGCTTGCTACGGGCTGTCGCTGGCCACCGGGTCGATGATCGAGCTCGGCGAGGCGGTCGGCGTGATCGCCGCCCAATCGATCGGCGAGCCGGGCACGCAGCTGACCATGCGGACCTTCCACACCGGCGGTGTCGTCGGCGAGGACATCACGCACGGCCTGCCCCGCGTGGTCGAGCTCTTCGAGGCCCGTACCCCGAAGGGTGCCGCCGTGCTGGCCCACCACTCGGGTGTCGTCCGGATTGAGGACGACGAGACCGGCCGGCGCATCACCGTGGTGGCCGACGACGGCACCGAGGACTCCACGCTGGTGGCGTCGCGCGCCCACCTCGAGGTGACCGACGGCCAGGAGGTCGGCGCGGGCGACGCGCTGGTCGAGGGTCCCAAGGACCCCAAAGAGCTGCTCGAGGTCAAGGGCATTCGTGAGACGCAGCAGTACCTCGTCGAAGAGGTGCAGAAGGTGTACCGCGACCAGGGTGTGTCGATCCACGACAAGCACATCGAGCTGATCGTGCGCCAGATGCTGCGCCGGGTGCTCGTGGCCGAGCCGGGCGACGCACCGTTCCTGCCGGGCGAGCGCGTCGACAACCAGATCTACGCCGAGGTCAACCGGACGCTCGTCGAGGAGGGCAAGACGCCCGCCGAGGGGCGCCCGGAGCTGATGGGCATCACCAAGGCGTCGCTGGCCACCGAGAGCTGGCTCTCGGCCGCCTCCTTCCAGGAGACGACCCGGGTGCTCACCGAGGCGGCCATCGAGGGCCGCAGCGACCAGCTCTTCGGGCTCAAGGAGAACATCATCATCGGCAAGCTGATCCCCGCCGGTTCGGGCATGCAGCACTACCGGAACATCCGCCTGGAGATGCCCGATGCCGAGGCGATGCCCTTCTGGGCCGTGGGGGCGGGCGAGTCGGACACCGAGGACCTGGCCAACTGGCTGCGGGACATGGGCGAGGGGATCAGCGAAGACCCCTTCGACTCCTCCATCGACGCCAGCTGGCTGGGGGCGACCCCGACGGCCGAGGACGCCTACGGGAACCCGATCGTCGACGCCGGCACCGCTGCGGAGGAGCCCGGGACAGGCGCCGCGGAGGCGGGGGCCTAGACTTCTCCCAGGTCCACGAGGCGAAGACAGAGGGAGCGACCGTTGGCGAGACCGCGGATGGTGGGTGATCCCGGCGGCCACGACGGTTCGCCGCACGCCGGCTCGGGCAACTACCGGCTGTCGCACCTGCGCGCCCTCGAGGCCCAGGCCATCCACATCTTCCGGGAGGTGGCGGCCGAGTTCGAGCGGCCCATCCTCATGTTCTCCGGCGGCAAGGACTCCATCGTCATGCTGCACCTGGCGGCCAAGGCCTTCTGGCCGGCGCCCGTGCCGTTCCCGGTGCTGCACGTCGACACGGGGCGGAACTTCGACGAAGTGCTCGAGTTCCGGGACCGCCACGCCGCCGCGCTGGGCGTCCGTGTCGTGGTGGCCAAGGTGCAGGACGACATCGACGCTGGCCGGACCGTGGAGGACACCTCGCCGGGGGCGACGCGCAACCGGTTGCAGACGCCGACTCTGTTGCGCGCCATCGCGGAGGGACGCCACGACGCGGTCTTCGGCGGGGCGCGCCGCGACGAGGAGAAGGCCCGGGCCAAGGAGCGGATCTTCAGCTTCAGGGACGAGTTCGGCCAGTGGGACCCGAAGAGCCAGCGGCCCGAGCTGTGGAGCCTCTACAACGGGCGGCACAACAAGGGCGAGCACATCCGGGTCTTCCCGCTCTCCAACTGGACCGAGCTCGACGTGTGGCACTACATCCGGGACGAGCGGATCGACGTGCCACCGATCTACTACGCCCACCGTCGCCCGGTGTTCCAGCGCGACGGCATGCTCATGGCCGTCACGGCGCACCTCGCCCCCCCCGACGGCGAGCCGCAGTTCGAGGCCATGGTGCGCTTCCGCACGGTGGGCGACGCCGACTGCACAGGGTGCGTCGAGTCCATGGCTGAGACGATCGACCTGGTCATCGCCGAGGTGGCCGGCACCCGGTTGACGGAGCGGGGCGCCACCCGGGCCGACGACCGGATCTCGGAGGCCGGCATGGAGGACCGCAAGCGGGAGGGGTACTTCTAGTGACCGAGCTCCTGCGTCTGGCCACAGCCGGCTCCGTGGACGACGGCAAGTCGACCCTGATCGGGCGGCTCCTCTACGACGCCAAGGGCATCTTCGAGGACCAGCTCGAGGCGATCCGCCGCACGAGCGAGCAGCGCGGGAACCCCGAGACGGACCTCGCGCTCCTGACCGACGGGCTGCGGGCGGAGCGCGAGCAGGGCATCACGATCGACGTGGCCTACCGGTACTTCGCCACGCCCAAGCGCAAGTTCATCATCGCCGACACACCGGGTCACACCGAGTACACGCGCAACATGGTGACGGGGGCGTCCAACGCGCACATGTCGCTCATCCTGATCGACGCCCGCAAGGGGGTGATCGAGCAGACGCGCCGGCATGCCTTCCTGTCCTCCATGCTCGGCGTCCCGCACATGGTGGTGTGCGTGAACAAGATGGACCTGATCGACTGGGACCAGGGCACCTACGAGCGGATCAAGTCGGACTACATGGAGTTCGCGGCCCGGCTCAACGTGCACGACATCACGTTCATCCCCATCTCCGCCCTGCGGGGCGACAACGTGGTCCAGCGCTCGGAGAACATGTGGTGGTACGACGGGTCGCCGCTCCTCAACCACCTGGAGTCCGTCTACATCGGCAGCGACGAGAACTTCATCGACCCCCGCTTCCCGGTGCAGTACGTCATCCGGAGCCAGGCGCCAGAGAACCCCGACTTCCGGGGCTACGCGGGGACGGTGGCCAGCGGTGTGCTCCGTCCGGGCGACGAGCTGCTCGTCCTGCCCTCGGGGACCACGTCGCGCGTCGCATCGATCCTGACCGCCGACGGCCCCGTGGCCGAGGCGTTCCCGCCCATGGCGGTGGTGATCACGCTCACCGACGACATCGCGGTGTCACGGGGCGACATGCTGTGCCGGCCCAACAACCGGCCGACCCTGACCACGGACCTCGAGGCGACGGTGTGCTGGATGGACGAGCGCTCCGCGCTGGCGGAGGGCCGTGTCTACCTGCTCAAGCACGGCACCCGGACGGTGCGCGCCACCGCCGAGTCGCTGCAGTACCGGCTCGACATCAACGGGCTGCACCGCGACGAGGACGCGTCCACGCTCGGGCTCAACGAGATCGGCCGGGTCACCTTCCGCTGCACCGAGCCCCTCCTGGTCGACGACTACGCGACCAACCGGGCCACCGGCAGCTTCATCATCATCGACCCGACGACCAACGGTACGTCGGGGGCCGGCGTCATCCGGGTGATCGCCACGACCCACGCCAGTCCGAACGTGGTGCGCCACGGCGGCCGGCTCTCCCGGGCCGAGCGCTTCACCGCACTGGGTGCGGCCGGAGGTACCCTGCTGTTCACCGGCCTGTCGGGAGCCGGCAAGTCGACGGTGGCCTCGGCCGTCGAGGAGGCCTTCGTCAACAGCGGCCGGCCCGCGTTCCTGCTCGACGGGGACAACCTGCGCCACGGGCTCAACGGCGACCTCGGGTTCTCCGACCAAGACCGCACGGAGAACGTGCGACGGGCCGGCGAGGTGGCCCGGATGTTCGCCGAGTCGGGCGTCCTGGCGCTGATCGCACTGATCTGCCCCTTCGAGGAGGACCGCCGCCTCATCCGGACGCTGCACACCGAGGCGGGACTCGCGTACGCGGAGGTCTTCGTCGACACCTCGCTCGAGGAGTGCGAGCGCCGCGACCCCAAGGGCCTCTACGCCCGGGCCCGCTCGGGCCAGCTGCCCGGGTTCACCGGCATCGACTCGACCTACGAGGTGCCCGCCCACCCCGACCTGGTGCTCGGGCCCGGTTCGGGCACTCTCCCCGAGCAGGTCTCCAAGGTGCTCGAACTGCTGGAAGGCCTCCTCCGCTAGCTCGTGGCCCAGAGGGACCGCCGGCAGCGGCGAGCGGCACAGAGCCAGGCGTCCCGGGCGCACCGCGCCAAGAAGGCGGCGGGCGGCACGCGGCCGCGCAGCCGCCGGGAGCGCCGGCGACGGACGATCACCTGGGTGGCCGCCATCGGCCTGACGGTCGTGCTGGCGGGGGCGGCGGCGGCCCCGCTCCTGTTCACGTCGTCGACCCCGCACTCGCCGGGGGGCGCGCCGGTCGTCACGGCGCGCACGCTGCTGCGCCTCCCGGCCGCCTCGGCCCTGGCGCAGGGCGACGGCGCCGCCTACGTGACCGACGACCGGCGCGACCTCCTGCTGCGCTTCGACCCGGGGAGCGGGCGGGTGGAGGGCTCCGTGCACCTGGCCGGCCGGCCCACGGCGATGGTGCTCGACGGGCGCCACCTCTGGGTGGCCGACATGGTGGACAACCAGGTGGTGGAGGTGGAGGCGCCCTCGCTGCGAGTCGTGCGCAGCGTCGGTGTGCCGGCGGGCCCGTCCGGGCTGGCTGTGCTCGGTGCCCAGGTCTGGGTCACGTCGGTGGCGGCCAACGAGATCACGTCCATCGACACGCGGTCGGGAGTGGCCGGGGTCCCGGTCGATCTGGTCGCCGGGGCCGTGCGGGTCGCCGCCGGCTTCGGTGCGCTGTGGATCAGCGGCACCGCCGACATGTTGACCTACTTCGTGCCACCCTCGGCCCAGGACCGGGAACCGAAGCTCGAGGGCATCACGGTCGGGAACGGTCCCATCGGGGTCGCGACCGGTGCCGACTCGGTGTGGGTGGCCAATGCGCAGGACGGCACCGTCTCTCGCGTGGACCCAAGCACACTGAGAGTCGTGCACACCGACGAGGTGGGTGGCGACCCATTGAGCGTCGGCGTGGCGGGGGGCAGGGTCTACGTCGGCGACGCCACCGCGCAGACGCTGCGGACCGTGTTCCCGTCCCCGGCGTCCAAGGTGCCCCAGATCGGGACGACGCCGCGGTCCCTGCTCCCGGTCGGCGGGTCGGTGTGGGTGGCCGGCGCCAACCCGGGCCGGGTGCTCTCGGTGTCGGTTGACTGAGCGTCCCATCGGCCCGACGGGGAGGATGGTCCCGTAGCAAATGGGCTTCGATCAGTGTGACAATGGCAGGACGAAGGAGGCTGCGTGATGAAGCGTCCGTTCCCGATCACCGCACTGCTCGTGCTCATCGCCGCCCTGTGGAGTCTTGGCCTCGTCGTCTCGGCCTTCCTGGTCGACGTTCCCGTGAGAGCGGGTGCCCACACTCTCGTCAGAACTGCCTCGGGTACCTCCACAGAAGCCGCGGTTGCCCCCCAGACCTACATCCAGAAGTACGGCATCGCGGAACTGTTGCTGGTCGGCTTTGGCCTCGTCCTGGCAATCGCTGTGGCGATCGCCCTCCGACATCGTGCAGCCCAAGGCAGTGCCAGTGCCGGCAGGGTGGCATGGGGAATATCCATGGCGTGTCTGACAGTGGGGATCGTCGCATTCGTGACGATCGCTCCCTACCTGTTGATCGTGGGTGTGCTGCTCACCTTGGCCTGTGGCACCTTCTCGAGGAACGGGATCACCGCACAACGCGGTCGGTCGGGATCGGTGCCGGTCACGACGAGCACACCTCACTGACAGCCTCACCCGGCGGTGGGCGCCATCCCCCGGCCCAGGCCGACAGAACGGCGTTTCCCATTGCGCGTCAGCCGGTGCCCGGCGAGGGGGTCGGTGCGACGATTGCCATGACCGACTGCGGTGGCGATTGGAGCGGGTTCAGGCGTGGACAGCGATCTTGATGTCCTCCAACGACAACTCGGTCGTTTCGCGCACTCCGCAGTGCACGCAGTCCTGTGTGTGTCGCCATAGTCGGATCAGACGGGTTCGCGATGGATTGAGGTAGACACAGAAAGCGTCGGTCTGTGGATCCATCTCGAGTTGCCAGTACGTCCGCCACTCAGTCGAGACGGGTCGATGTGCGACCTCGATACCCTTCAGGATGCGGCAGAACTGCTTCTGGTCGGGATCAAAGACCCATGTGCTGTGGCACGACTCCACGATGATGACATCCATGAGGCAGAACATGCCTTCCTCGGCTGAATCCGAACTGAGAGTGCCTCGGCAAAATCGTGAGGATCTCGTTGCAGTTCCGTGACTTTCCGATATCCCGAGCAGCAGCTCAGGGACGCCTGCGGAGCTCCGAGGCCTTCAGTGCCCGCTCGGCCTTCTGGAGTTCGGCTTGCGCACGCGTGCGTTCCTTGCGCAGGGAGCGCAGCAGATCCTCCGCTTCGGTGATCGCATCGTTGAGGCGGTCGATCTCGTCCGGGGTGATCTGTCGCCGGCGTGCGTGCTCGGTGGTCTCCCGCTCGGCCCGGGCTACGACGGCGTCGGACTCCCGTCGCGTCCGGCCCGCCCCCTCCTTGCCGGCAGCCCCGCGGCGCGTGGGTGCCGGCTGCGCGTGCGCACCCCTTGATCTCGCCGTCGCCCTCGGGAGGTTCGACGTCGGCTTCGCCACCACGCCGCTCAGCTCGGCACTGCCCAGGCCCGAGTAGCGCATCGCCGAGGCGAGGTGCCCGGACGCCAATGCTGCACGTGCCTCGGAGTCGGCGATGGCGGCGTCCAGCGTTTCCTCGAGCTCCCTGATGGTCGATTCGCTCACCTCCCTCCCGAGATCACGAGCGAGCTGTCGCGCCGCGTCGCGCAGTGGGGCGACCACGTCCTGGCGCCGTCGGGACAGCCGTCGCATCTCAGCACCGGCCAGGTCGGTCTGCGCCTTGCGCATGGCGGCGCCGAGCTCGAGCAGCGCGGTGATCTCCTCGGGACGCTCCCGCACCAGGAGGTTGGCCAACCAGGCGCTCGTGGTCGGGCGGCGGAGCTGTCGGATTGCCGCAGCGAGTTCACGGTCCCCCGCGCCCTGAGCTTCGCCGGCTCGGGTCTTCCTGGCCGCGGCGAAGTCTTCTGGGAGCAGGCCGTACAGCTCGTTGACGACAGTGTCGAGGTCCATCGCTCTCTCGTTGCCGTCGACGGCCATCGGCCAGGACCTCTTGGGGGACCAGCGGCGCCGCGCCGGCGCCTACTCCTGGACCAACTCGATCAGCGTCCCGAACGACGTCTTGGGGTGCACGAAGGCCACCGTCGTGCCCCGGGAGCCCGGGCGCGGCGCGTCGTCGATCACCCGGCCGCCGGCGTCCTTGACGGCTTGGAGGGCCACCGCGCAGTCATCGACCCGGTAGCCGACGTGGTGGAGCCCCTCACCCTTGCTGGCCAGGTACTTGGCCACAGGCGAGTCGTCACGCACGGGAGTGAGCAGCTGCACGTAGGAGTCGGCCACCTTGAGCAGCGCCTCCTCGACGCCGTCGGACTCGACGCGCTCGCGGTGCTCCACCGTGGCGCCGAAGACCTCTGCGTACCACTCGATGGCGGCGTCGAGGTCGTTGACAGCGATGGCCACGTGGTCGATCTCGGTGAGCAGGAGGTCGCTCACGCGCCGTGCCGCCGGAAGAGGGTGATGCGGTCCTCACCGACCTTGGCCCGCAGCTCGCGATCGTCGATGCCCAGCCCCTCGGTCGGGGCCAGGCACAGCACACCGATCTTGCCCTCGTGCAGGTTGTGGTGGACCTGGTACGCGGCTTCGCCGACCTGCTCGAGCGGGTAGACGGCGGAGAGCGGCGGGAGCACCTTGCCGTCGCAGATCAGCTGGTTGGCGTCCCACGCCTCGCGGTAGTTGGCGAAGTGTGAGCCCTTGATCGTCTTGAGCTTCATCCAGAGGTGGCGGTTGTCGTACTCAATCATGTAGCCCGAGGTCGCCGCGCACGTGACGATCGTCCCCGCCCGCTTGCAGGCGAACACCGACGCGCCCATGGTCTGGCGACCCGGGTGCTCGAAGACGATTTCGGGCTCGCCGCCGACGAGGGCGCGGATGTCCTTGCCGAAGCGCCGCCACTCGGACTCGTCCTGGGTGTGCTCGTCTGACCAGAAGCGGTAGTTCGCCGCCTTTCGGTCGATGACGGCCTCGACGCCCAGGTCGTTCAGCAGCTTCACCTTCTCGGGCGACGAGACGACGCCGATCGGCGTGCCGCCCCCGTTCAGCACGTGCTGGACGGCGTAGCTGCCGAGGCCACCGCTGGCGCCCCACACGAGGACCTTGTCGCCCTGGGTCATGCGGGCCCCGTTGGGCGAGACGAGCATGCGGTAGGCAGTGGAGTTGCACAGCGCGTTGATGGCGGCCTCCTCCCAGCTCAGGTGCGCCGGCTTGGGCATGAGCTGGTTCGCCTTGACCACCGCGATGTCGGCCAGGCCGCCGAAGTTCGACTCGAAGCCCCAGATGCGCTGGTTGGCCGCCAGCATGGAGTCGTCGTGGGCCGACGGGTCCTGGTCGTCGACGTAGTTGCAGTGGACGGTGATCTTGTCGCCCACCTTCCAGTTGCGCACTGCCGAGCCCGTCCGTAGCACGATGCCCGCCGCGTCCGATCCGACGACGTGGTAGTCGAGCGCGTGCCGCGCCGCCCACGGTCCCTCCTTGCCCAGCCGGTCGAGGAAGCCGAAGGTGGGCAGCGGCTCGAAGATGGACGTCCACACCGTGTTGAAGTTGATCGACGAGGCCATCACCGCGATGTAGGCCTCGTCGGGGGCGAGCTCGGGCAGTGGCACCTCCTCGACGTGGAGCGAGCGCCGGGGGTCCTTGTCCGAGGACCCCATGCCCTCGAACATGTCCACCTCGCTCCGCTTCACCACGGCAGCCCGGTAGGAATCGGGCATGTCGAGTCCGGCCAGCTCATCGGGGGTGGCGCCGGCCAGTGCGGCGCTGAGGATGTCGCTCATGTGACCCGACGATAGTTGGCCTTTAAGATGTGGTTTCCGACCGGTAACCAGACCGGCGGGAACCGGAGGTGCAGGGAATGGCAGAGGCAGTCATCGTGGCAGGGGCTCGTACCCCGATCGGGAAGCTGTCGGGCGCGCTGGGCGGGTTCACGGCCATGGACCTCGGGGGCTTCGCCATCGCGGAAGCGCTGTCGCGTGCCGGGGTGTCGCCCGATCAGGTCGACTACGTCCTCATGGGGCAGGTGATCCTCGGCGGCCAGGGCCAGATCACGGCCCGCCAGGCAGCCGTGAAGGGTGGCATCCCCATGTCGGTGCCGGCCAACACCGTCAACAAGGTGTGCCTTTCCGGGCTCAACACGATCTACCTGGCCGACCAGATGATCCGCGCCGGCGAGGCCGACATCGTCGTCGCGGGCGGCATGGAGTCGATGACCCAGGCGCCCTACCTGCTGCCCGGTGCGCGCGCCGGCTACCGGCTGGGCGACGGCGCTCTGATCGACTCCATGATGTTGGACGGCCTGACGGACGCCTTCGACCACATCGCCATGGGCCTCTCCACCGAGCAGCACAACGAGAAGACCGGCATCTCGCGCGAGCGCCAGGACGCCTTCGCCGCGGCCAGCCACGAGAAGGCCGCGGCGGCGATCAAGGACGGCCGCCTGGCCGAGGAGATCGTCCCGGTGCAGGTGCCCCAGCGCAAGGGCGACCCGCTCCTGGTCGACACGGACGAGGGAGTACGGCCGGGGACGACGGCGGAGTCGCTGGGCGCGCTGAAGCCGGCCTTCACCAAGGACGGCACCATCACGGCCGGGAACGCGTCGCAGATCTCCGACGGGGGCGCGGCCGTCGTCGTGATGTCGGCGGCCAAGGCCAAGGAACTCGGCCTCGCACCCCTCGGCCAGGTCGTGAGCTACGGCATGGTGGCCGGTCCGGACAACTCGCTGCTGACGCAGCCCTCGCGGGCCATCCTCAAGGCGGCGCAGAAGGCGGGCATCGACGTCGGCTCCATCGACCTCTTCGAGATCAACGAGGCCTTCGCCGCCGTCGGCCTCGCCTCGAGGGACGAGCTCGGGATCGACGAGGACAAGGTGAACGTCAACGGTGGCGCCATCGCGCTCGGCCACCCCGTCGGCATGTCGGGCACCCGGGTCGCGCTGACGGCGCTGCTCGAGCTGCGCCGCCGCGGCGCCTCCACGGCCGCCGTGGCGCTCTGCGGTGGTGGGGGGCAGGGCGACGCCGCCATCCTGCGCACCCTCTGACGACAGCCGGGGTCAGCTCTCGCCGTAGGGTGGCATCATCATGGCGACCAATGTGGCCGCCCTGTTCGCCACGTCCGCCCACCGGTCCACCTCGAATGCGTACACGCCCAGCGCGCACGTCGGGAAGCCGTGTCGCACCACCAGTGAGTGGCCCTTCTTGTCGCGCGGCGAGAGCAACCCCTCCGAGAGGGCGTGCGCGGTCGGGTTGTGCCCGACCACCATGGCCGAGGTGACGTCGTCGGGCAGGGCGCGCACGACGGCGAGCACCTCCTCGGGGTCGGCGCCGTAGAGCTCGTCGACGAGGCGGACCTCGGGCAGCTCCGCCATGCCCGCCAGGACCAGCTCGGCCGTCTGCGCCGTGCGGGCCGCCTGCGAGACCAGCGCCACCTGCGGGAGGGGGACGCCCTTCAGGGCGGGACCGAGCCCCTCGCCGTGCCCGGCCAAGAGGCGGCCGAGCGCGGCGGCGTCCCGGCGGCCCCGGGGCGAGATCACGCGGTCGAAGTCCGAGCCCCCCCGGGGCGGATCGGTCACCGCCTTGGCGTGCCGGAGGAGCCACAGGGTGCGCGCGCCCTTCGCGTGGGCCGCCATCAGTCCAGGGCGAACGCCCTGTGCAGGCTGCGCACGGCCCGCTCGACGTCGTCCTCGGCCACGATGCACGAGGTCCGGATCGTCGAGGTGGAGATCATGTCGATGTTGATGTTCTCGTCGGCCAGCGTCTCGAACATGGTGGCCGCGATGCCCGGGTGCGACTTCATGCCGACCCCGACGAGCGAGACCCGTGCCACCTCTGCGTCCGCCGTCACTCCGGACGCTCCCAGCTCGTCGGCGTGGCTCCGCGACGTCTCGACCGCCACCGCGAGGTCGGCGGTGGGCACGGTGAACGAGATGTCGGTCGTCCCGTGGGCGGACGTGTTCTGCACGATCATGTCCACGTTGATCGACTTGTCGGCCAGGGCGCGGAACAGCCTCGCCGCCACCCCGGGCCGGTCCGGCACCCCGCTCACGGTGACCTTGGCCTCCGAGGTGTCGTGGGTCACGGCGGTGACGACGGCTTCTTCCATGTCTGCATCCTCCTCGACGACCCAGGTGCCCGGCTCCCAGGTGAAGCTGCTGCGCACGTGCAGCGGGACGTTGTGGTTGCGGGCGAACTCGACGGCCCGCAGCATGAGGACCCGTCCACCGGTGGCCGCCATCTCGAGCATCTCGTCGAACGAGATCCGGTTGATGCGGTGCGCCTCGGGCACGATCCGTGGATCGGCGGTGAAGACGCCCGTGACGTCGGTGTAGATCTCGCAGGCGTCGGCGTCGAGGACGGCCGCCAGCGCCACGGCCGTGGCGTCGGACCCGCCGCGACCGAGGGTGGTGATCTCGCGCTCCGCCGAGACTCCCTGGAACCCGGCGACGACCGGCACCTTTCCGGCGGCCAGCGCCTCGCGCAGGCGGTCGCCCTTGACCTCCTTGATCTTGGCTCGGGTGTGGTCGCTGTCCGTGATGATGCCGACCTGGCTCCCGGTGAAGGAGGCGGCGTCGACCCCGAGGTCGGCCAGCGCCATCACGAGCAGCGACATGGAGATCCGCTCGCCGGTGCTGACGAGCATGTCGTACTCGCGCGGCGGTTGCGTGGTGCTGACGGAGTTGGCCAGGTGGATCAGGTCGTCGGTGGTCTTGCCCATGGCGCTGACCACGGCCACCACGTCGGACCCCTGGCGACGGGTGCGCGCGATGTGGTCGGCCACGGCACGGATCCGATCGGCGTCGCCGACCGAGGTACCCCCGAACTTCTGGACGACCAGCGGCATCCGGACGAGGCTACAGACTGGGTAACGGCCCGACTGCCGCAACAGAGCGGTCCCGGGACCCGAGGGGCCCTCGACGTGCCCCTCCGTGGCCCGGGGCGATCCGAGACCACCCCCGGGATTGGGTAGGGTCTCGGGCCGTGCCCAGCGACAAGAGAGCCCGCCAGCGCGCCGCGAGAGAGGCCCGCCTGGCCGAGGAGGCGAGGCGGCAGAAGCGCCGCAAGCAGATCCGCAACGCCATCCTCGTCGTGGTGGTCGCCGGGGCCATCGTCGGGATCGCCTTCGCCGTCTCGAGCGGGAGCAACGGTTCCAAGTCCACCACCACGACGACCGCCCCGAAGGGCGCCAACGCCAAGCTGCAGGCCCAGGCCAACGAGGTCGCCGTCAAGGCCGGCTGCCCGGCCAGCACCAAGACCACGGTGAACACCCAGAAGTACTCGGCGGCGCCGCCCCTGACCATCGACACCTCCAAGACGTACACGGCCACGGTCGTGACGACCACCGGCACGTTCGACATCACCTTGGATCCCACGACAGCGCCGAAGACGGTCAACAATTTCGTCTTCCTGGCGAACAAGGGCTACTACCACTGCGTGATCTTCCACCGGGTCATCCCGGGGTTCATGGACCAGACGGGCGACCCGACCGGCACGGGCAGCGGCGGCCCCGGCTACACCATCCCCGACGAGAACCCGCCCAAGGCCGCCAACCCGGCCCAGCAGTACCCGCTGGGCTCGGTCGCCATGGCGAACACGGGCTCACCCAACACGGGAGGCAGCCAGTTCTTCATCGTGGCCGGCCCGCAGGGTGAGAGCCTGTCCAACACCTACGCCCTGTTCGGATCGGTCACATCGGGTATGAACGTCGTGCACACCATCAACCAGCAGGGATCCGCGGCTGGTGTCCCGCCCGATGTCACGCAGCGCATCCTCTCCATCACCATCCACCAATCGTAAGGACGCTCAGCCATGGCCACCCCCACTCCACCCGCCGCCGACGGCTCGAGTCCCCAGCAGCGCAAATTCGACGAAGAGCCACCGATGATCATCGACACGGAAAAGCGCTACGTGGCGACCATGGTCACCTCGCACGGCACGATGGTCATCGCGCTCGACGCCCTCGCCGCGCCGAGGGCGGTCAACAGCTTCGTGTTCCTGGCGCGCTACCACTACTACGACGGCGTCGTCTTCCACCGCATCATCCCGGGCTTCGTGCTCCAGGGCGGTGACCCAACGGGGTCCGGCTCGGGCGGCCCGGGCTACCGCTTCGACGACGAGCTGCCGGCCGCCGGGCGTTACCAGGTGGGCTCGCTGGCCATGGCCAACGCGGGGCCGAACACGAACGGCAGCCAGTTCTTCGTGATCAGCGGCCCCGACGGGGTTCGCCTGCCCCCGCTCTACTCGTATTTCGGGGAACTCGTGAGCGGCCTCGACGTCGTGGAGCGGATCGACGCCGTCGGCACCCGATCGGGCACGCCGACCGAGCGCGTGATGATCGAGAGCGTGACCATCGAGGAGAAGGACTGAGCCTCCCGGGCCTCAGCCCTTCAGCGCGCCGAGCCCCTCGGTCTGCGCCCCTGCCACGAATACGACCGGCGTCCCCGCGCCTTCGGAGCGCCAGGCCCCACCGCCGTCCTTGATCAGCGCGGTGCGCGCCGGGAGAGCGACCACCGGCAGTGCCGCCGGCGCCATCGCCACCGTGCGCTCGAGCTTTTGCCCATGGGCGTCGTCATGCTCGTCGCCGAAGTGCGGGACGACGGCGAGGTTGTCGACGAGCCCGAGCCCGAGCGTCAGCGCGCCGCCCCGCGGGTCGACCATCGGGTCGGTGAGCACCATCGCCCCGGCCCCCGCTCCGGCCACGACCGCCCCGGCCGCGAAGGCCCGTTGCAGTGCTCCGAAGACCGCTGACTTCTTGAGCGCGGCGCGCAGGTGCAGGGGCGAGCCCCCGGCCAGGTAGATGAAGCGGGCCCCGGCCACGGTCGCCGCCATGCCCGGGTCCTCGGCCGAGGCGCGGTCCACCACCATCAACCCCTCCACCTGGCCCCCCAGCGGCCCGAACCACTCGGCCGCCTGGAGCACGACCCGCTCGGGGTGCTGGTAGGCAGCCGCAGTCGGCAGCACGAGCACGTCGTTCCCGCCCGACGCCTCCAGCAGGGCGGCGTCGAAGGTGCAGCCCTCGGTCCATTCTCCACCCCCCACCAGGGCCAGCGTGCCGGTCGTCGCCATGCGCCACTCTTGCACGCCCGGGGGAGGCGCTCCGGCTTCGACGCCGCGGTTACCGGCCGGTAAGCTTCGTGGCCATGTCGATCAACCGGGTGGGAATCGTCGGTTCAGGGATCATGGGCTTGGGCATCGCCGAGGTGGCTGCGGCCAGCGGCCACGAGGTGGTGCTGCGCAGCCGGAGCCAGGCCGCCGCCGACGCCATGGTGGCCGGGCTCGCCAAGTCACTCGCCAAGCAGGTGGAGAAGGGCAAGCGCACGGAGCCCGAGGCGGCGGAGATCTCGGGCCGCGTCCGGGCCACCACACACCTCGGCGAGCTGGTCGACGTCGACCTCGTGATCGAGTCGGTGGTGGAGGACCTCTCGGTGAAGAAGGACCTCTTCGCCGAGCTCGACAGCATTTGCAAGCCCGAGACGATCCTCGCCACCAACACCTCCACCCTGCCGGTGGTCGAGATGGCGATGGCGACGGGCCGACCCGATCTCGTGTGCGGCATCCACTTCTTCAACCCCGCCCCGGCCATGTCACTGGTCGAGGTCGTACGGCCGATTACGGCCGGCGACGCCACCGTCGCGGCTGCCGTCTCCTTCGCCGACTCCTGCGGCAAGGACCCCGTCGAGGTGAAGGACCAGGCCGGCTTCGTCGTCAACGCGCTCCTGTTCCCCTACCTCAACAACGCGGTGCGCCTGCTGGAGCAGGGGGTGGCCACCAGGGAGGGGATCGACAGCGCGATGAAGGGCGGCTGCGGCTTCCCGATGGGCCCGTTCGCGCTGCTCGACCTCGTCGGGCTCGACACGTCGCTGGCCATCCTCGATGCGCTCTACGACGAGTACCGCGACCCCAACTACGCCGCCGTGCCGCTGCTGCGCCGCCTCGTCACCTCGGGGCAGCTCGGCCGCAAGACCCAGAAGGGCTTCTACGACTACAGCCGGTAGCCGCGCGGTGACCCCGGCCCGGGCGGGCAGAATGGTGGAGCACCCCACCCTCTGGAGGTGAATGGAATGGCTACAGACCCGCAGCGTGACGCGCCGTGGGTGATGCGCACCTACTCGGGCCATTCCACCGCGCGCGCCTCCAACGAGCTCTACCGCACCAACCTCGCGAAGGGGCAGACGGGGCTCTCCGTCGCCTTCGACCTGCCGACCCAGACGGGCTACGACCCCGACGCCCCCGAGGCGGCGGGGGAGGTGGGCAAGGTCGGGGTCCCGGTGGCCCACCTCGGCCACATGAAGGAGCTGCTCGAGGGCATCCCGGTGCAGGACATGAACACGTCCATGACGATCAACGCCACGGCGGCCTGGCTCCTCGGCCTCTACGTCGCCCACGCGCAGGACCTGGGAGTCGACCCGGCGCTGCTGGCCGGCACCACTCAGAACGACATCGTGAAGGAGTACCTGAGCCGCGGGACGTACATCTTCCCGCCGGGCCCGAGCCTGCGCCTCACCGTCGACACCATCGCCTACACGGTGCGTCACGCGCCAAAGTGGAACCCGATCAACGTGTGCAGCTACCACCTGCAGGAGGCGGGCGCCACCCCCACCCAGGAGATCGCGTACGCGTTGGCCACCGCCATAGGCGTGCTCGACGGCGTGCGCGGCTCGGGCAAGATCGATGACAGCGAGCTGCCGGCGGTCGTCGGCCGCATCAGCTTCTTCGTGAACTCGAGCGTCCGCTTCGTCGAGGAGACCTGCAAGATGCGGGCCTTCACCGGGCTGTGGGACCGCATCTGCCGCGAGCGCTACGGCGTGCAGGACCCCAAGCTGCGCCGCTTCCGCTACGGCGTGCAGGTCAACTCCCTCGGGCTCACCGAGCAGCAGCCCGAGAACAACGTGCAGCGCATCGTCCTCGAGACCCTCGGCGTCACCCTGTCCAAGGATGCCCGGGCCCGCGCCATGCAGCTGCCGGCCTGGAACGAGGCGCTCGGCCTGCCCCGCCCCTGGGACCAGCAGTGGTCGTTGCGCATGCAGCAGGTCCTCGCCTTCGAGTCCGACCTGCTCGAGTACGACGACATCTTCGAGGGTTCGGTGGTGATGGAGAAGAAGACGGCCCAGCTGGCCGAGGCGGCGGCGGCCGAGCTGGCCGACGTGGAGGCGCTCGGCGGAGCCTTCGAGGCCATCGACGAGCTCAAGCGGCGGCTCGTGCGCAGCCAGGCCGAGCGAGTGCGCCGTATCGAGACGGGCGAGCAGAAGGTGGTGGGCGTCAACTGCTTCACCGAGACCGCCCCCTCGCCCCTCCTCGGCGACGGCGAGATCGAGAACATCCTCCGCGTCGACCACCGGGTCGAGGCCGAGCAGATCGCGGACCTGGAGCGTTGGCGGGCGGCGCGCGACGGGGGCGCCGTGCGCAAGGCGCTCGACGCGCTGCGCCGGGTCGCCGCCGACGAGGGCCCCGACGGCAACATCATGGAGGCCACCATCGCCCTGGCCCACGCCGGCGGCACGACGGGGGAGTGGGCGGGCGCCCTGCGCGACGTGTTCGGGGAGTTCCGGGCCCCCACCGGCGTCAGCGGCGGGGTGGGCCGGCGCGGCGACGACCTCGCCCCCATCCGGCTCCGCACCAAGGCACTGGCCGATCGAACCGGCGGACCGCCCCGCTTCCTGGTGGCCAAGCCAGGGCTCGACGGGCACTCGAACGGGGCCGAGCAGATCGCCGTGGCGGCCCGCGACGCCGGGTTCGAGGTGATCTACCAGGGCATCAGGCTGACCCCGGCGCAGATCGTGGCCGCCGCCCGCGACGAGGACGTCAACATCGTCGGCCTGTCCATCCTGTCGGGCTCCCACCTGGAGCTGGTGCCCGACGTGCTCGACCGCCTGCGCGCCGCCGGCAGCTCGGCGGCCGTCGTGGTGGGCGGCATCATCCCGCCCGACGACGCCGAGCTTCTGCTGGGCAAGGGCGTGGCGTCCGTCTACACGCCCAAGGACTACTCGTTCGACCGCATCATGGAGGACCTGGTCGCGCTGGCTGAGCGCCGAGCGCGCCGCCACTGGCGCGTGAGGCGGGCCATCTCGCGCCACGTCACGGGGACGGCGCCGAGCTCGATGGCGCGCTGCCGGAGGCTCTCGGGCACGTCGTAGTGGTTCAGGGCCTCGGAGCGCCGGTGGCGCTGGTAGCCACGGAGTGGGATCCCGAGCGCGGCCGCCATCGCGTGGAGCTCGTCGGGATCGTCGGCCAACAGGTGGGACCAGCGGCCGGTGTGGTCACGCACCGTCGCCGCCTGTCGCCAGTCGTCGACGTAGACGGTCAGCGGCGCGCCCTGGGACGGCCGCGCCGCAGCGGCACGGGCTCGTGCCACCAGCGCCCGCTGAAGCGCCAGGGCTGGTGCACCGGGTCGTGCTCGTCGGCCGGGGCGGGGCGGGGCCACGCCAGCTGGACGGCGGCAGCGATGGCGGCCAGCACGGCGGGATCGGGCTCGGGCCGGGGCTGCAGGGCGAGCCGGTCGGGGTCGACCGCCTGCATCACAGCGGCACGTTGCCGTGCTTGCGCCGCGGCAGCTCCTCGCGCTTGGAGCTGAGGATGTCGAGGCTGCGGCAGATCACGGCGCGGGTGTCCGTCGGCGAGATCACGTCGTCGATGTAACCACGCTCGGCTGCGATGTACGGGTTGGCGTAGCGCTCGGTGTACTCGTCGATCAGCTCGGCCCGCCGCTTGGCCGGGTCCTCCGCCTCGGCCAGCTCGCGCCGGTACACGATCTCGACGGCGCCGTTGGGGCCCATGACGGCCAGCTCCGCCGACGGCCAGGCGAAGGCGAGGTCCGCGCCGATGGACTTGGAGTTCATGACGACATACGCGCCGCCGTACGCCTTGCGGGTGATGATCTGGATCCGGGGCACCGTCGCCTCGCAGTAGGCGTAGAGCAGCTTGGCCCCGTGGCGGATGATGCCGCCGTACTCCTGGTCGGTGCCGGGCATGAAGCCCGGGACGTCGACGAACGTGAGGAGCGGGATGTTGAAGGCGTCACAGGTCCGCACGAAGCGCGACGCCTTCTCCGAGGAGTCGATGTCGAGCACACCGGCCAGCACGGCGGGTTGGTTGCCCACGATGCCGACCACGCGGCCGTTCATGCGGGCGAAGCCGCACGTGATCGACATGGCCCAGTGGCGGTGCACCTCCATGTACTCGCCGTCGTCGACCACGGCCATGATGATCTTCTTCATGTCATAGGGCTGGTTCGGCGACGTCGGCAGGAAGTCGATCAGCTCGGTCACGGGGCGGTCCGGCTCGTCGCCCGTGGGCTCGATCGGCGGCTCCTCGAGGTTGTTGGAGGGGAGATACGAGAGCAGGTGGCGCACCTCGTCCAGGCAGGCCTTCTCGTCGGGTGCCACGAAGGTGGCGACGCCCGACTTGGTGGCGTGGCTCATCGCCCCGCCCAGCTCCTCGAGCGTGACGTCCTCGCCCGTCACCGTCTTCACGACGTCGGGGCCGGTGATGAACATGTGCGAGGTTCCCTGCACCATGAAGATGAAGTCGGTCATGGCCGGCGAGTACACGGCGCCGCCGGCGCACGGGCCGAGGATCACGCTGATCTGGGGGATGACCCCCGACGAGGTCACGTTGCGGTGGAAGATCCCCCCGTAGGAGTGCAGCGAGACCACGCCCTCCTGGATCCGGGCCCCCGCCCCGTCGTTGAGGCCGATCATGGGGACGCCGGTGGAGGCGGCCAGGTCCATCACCTTGTGGATCTTCTCGGCGAAGACCTCCCCCAGTGCACCACCGAACACGGTGAAGTCCTGGCTGAAGATGCACACCCGCCGGCCGTCGATGGTCCCGAAGCCGGTCACCACACCGTCGGTGTAAGGCCGGTTGTCCTCGAGACCCATGCCATGGGCCCGGTGCCGGGCCAGCATGTCGAGCTCCTGGAACGACCCCTCGTCCAGCAGGTACTCGATGCGCTCGCGGGCGGTCAGCTTCCCCTTGGCGTGGTGCCGCTCGACGGCCCTCGGGCTACCAGCGTGGAGGGCCTCGTTCTTGCGTTCCGCCAGGTCGGCCAGGCGCTCGGCCATGGAGTGTTCCATGGGGTTGAGGGTAACGCCTCCGGCGGGAGCCCAGAAATTTGGACCGTAAGTCTCCAGACTGGAAGCCGTTCTAATTCCCAACGCAAAGAACCTGGTCTGACCAGGACGAACCAGGGTGCCGCCGGGGGATGCGGGATCTGGGGCAAGCCCGACCGCAATGGGGGGAGACGATGCCGCTTCTGCAGGTAGCGGAAGCCGAGGTGCGATTCGGAGGGGTGCACACGCTGCGCGGGGCCGACCTGAGCGTCGACGCCGGCAGCGTGACCGGCCTCATCGGGCCCAACGGCGCGGGCAAGACCACCCTCTTCAACGCGGTGTGCGGCCTGCAATCGGTCAACGCCGGGCGCATCACCTTCGACGGCGCCGACATGACCGGGCTGCGGCCGCACAGGCGGGCCCGCCTGGGCATCGCACGCACCTTCCAGCGCCTCGAGGTCTTCGGCTCGCTCACCGTGCGCGAGAACGTGCTCGCTGCGGCCGAGATCAGGCGCCGCTGGTCCCGTGACCGCTCCGACGTCGCCGCCAATGCCGACGGCGTCCTCGCCCTCGTCGGCCTCACCAGCCTGGCCGACCGCTCCGCCGACACCCTGCCCACCGGGCAGGCCCGCCTGCTCGAGCTGGCCCGTGCCCTGGCCACGCGGCCCCGCCTGGTGCTCCTCGACGAGCCGTCCTCGGGGTTGAGCGACTCCGAGAGCGAGGAGCTGGGTGACCTGCTCCGCCAGCTGGCGGAGGCGGGCATGGCAGTCCTGCTGGTGGAGCACGACATGGGGCTCGTGATGCGGGTCTGCAGCTCCATCAACGTGCTCGACTTCGGCGTCGTGCTCATGGTGGGGAGCCCGACCGAGGTGCGGGCCGACGAGCGGGTGCGGGCGGCCTACCTGGGGTCCGCTGCCGACCCCGAGGAGCCGGGCGACGACGACGGCGGTCTGGCCGCGGTCGCCCCGGCGTTGGCCCATGGCTGAGCCGCCCGTGCTCGAGCTGCGGCGCGTCCATGCCGCCTACGGGCAGATCGAGGTGCTCCACGGCGTCGACCTGGCGGTGCACGCCGGTTCGGTGCTGGCTCTGCTCGGCCCGAACGGGGCCGGCAAGTCGACCACCCTGCGCGTGGCCAGCGGCCAGATGGAGCCGACCAAGGGCTGCTTCCACCTGCTCGGCCGCCACGCCAACGGCATGCGCCCCGACGCCCTGGCCCGGGCCGGGCTGTGCACCCTGCCCGAGGGGCGCGGCGTCTTCCCCAACCTGACCGTCACCGAGAACCTGCGCCTCATGACCTTCGCCGGGCCGTCCCGGGCCCACGTCGAGCGGCTGGCCTTCGACCGCTTCCCCCGCCTGGCCGAGCGGCGCCACCAGGTGGCCGGCACCCTGTCGGGCGGCGAGCAGCAGATGCTGGCCATGGCGCGCACGCTGAGCGTGGAGCCGGCCGTGCTCCTGCTCGACGAGATCTCCATGGGCCTGGCGCCGATGATCGTGGCCGAGCTCTACGAATTGGTGGCCCAGATCGCCGCCGAGGTGGCCCAGATCGCCGCCGAGGGCGTGGCGGTGATCCTCGCCGAGCAGTTCGCCGCCACCGCCCTCGGCGTGGCGACCGACGTCGCCGTGGTCGTCCAGGGCCGCATCGTGGCCGCGGGCAAGCCCGACGACCTGCCCGACGACCTGGCCGACGCCTACCTCGGGGGTGCGGCGGCATGACCGGGCGGCTCCGCCGGGCTGCCGGGTCCCTGCGCCGCCTGCCGGCCCTGGCGGCGGCAACCCTCCTGCTGGTCGGCGGCGGCTCGGGCTTGCTGGCCGCCGCGTTCTCCAACGGCCCGGCGGGGGCCGACAGCGCCCTGGGCGGATTCACCCTGAGCTCGCTGGCCGAGGCGGCCACGGCGCAGTACGAGCAGCCGAACTTCCCCCTCCCGGCGACGCCCTCGCTCGAGTTCGACGAGGGCTACGCGGCCACGACGGACAACTTCGGCCCGAGCGGGACCGCCACCGCGTCGAGCCTCTACCCCGGCCAGGTCGTGGCGAACGCGGGGCCCCAACTCGCGCTGCTGCTGCCGGGCGTCCCCCTGCCCCCGGCCCCGGTCTGGCCGGTTCAGGCCACCAGCGAGTACCCGCAGGCGCCCAACTCGGGCGCCACCGACGCGCCCGGGGTGAACATGGACGCCTCGAGCACCGTCAACGGCAACTCGGCCAGCGCCACGCTGGGCGACGGCGCCTCCACGGCCGGTGCCAACGCGGCCACCCCGACCCCGTCGGCGCCCTCGGGCAGCGGCAACCCGCTGGCCGGCTCCTCCGCCATCATCGGCGTGGGCACCATGTCGGCCACGTCGTCGTCGCAGGCGCCGAGCACGGACGCCACGGCCAGCGCCAGCGCCACCGACGGCGGCGTCTCCGTCCTGGGCGGCCTCATCACGATCGGCAGCATCACGTCGACGGCGACGGCCACCTCGGACGGGACCACCGGCAAGCTCACGGGCTCGACCCTCGTGCAGAACATGTCGATCGCGGGCGAGCAGGTCACCGTCGATGCCAACGGGATCTCTGCCGCCGGCCAGAATGCACCGCTGTCCCTGCCCATCGCGTCCATCGACACGCTGCTGAGCGAGCTCGGCATCTCCATCGCGGTGAGCAACGCGACGGACAAGGTCAACGGCCCCTCGGCCAGTCGCACGCTCGACGGCCTCAAGATCACGGTCGACCTCAAGGCGCTCGATGCCGCGGCCGGGATGTTCGCCTCCCTCCTCCCCGCCTCGCTCACATCGCAGCTCCCGGTCGCGCTGCCCAACGACCAGCAGCTGACCTTGGACCTGGCGACGGTGCAGGTGAGCTCGACCGCCTCCCCCGCCTTCGTGGCCGGGAACAGCGGCGACACCGGGGCGGCGAGCGCGGCGCCGGCCGCGACGACGTCGCCGTCGATTGCCGCCACCCCTGCGTTCACGGGCAACTCGGGCAGCGGGACGTTCGCCGGCAGCGGCGGCGGCAGCTCCTTCTCACCCACCGGGACGACCGGCTCGGGCGCCCCGGCCGCTCCGGCCTCGGGCGCCCCGACCGCCGCGACTTCGACCCCGGCCGTGCTGACCGGGGCCGCCTTCAAGGGGATCGGGGCGGCACTGGTCCTGCTCGGGCTCCTGGCGGCCGGGGCCCTGGCCTACGCCTACAAGCGCGCCGACGACGCCAGCGGGCTGCTCGGTGCCACCTGCGCGGACGGTGACCCGCTCATGGAGCGCTTCTCCGCCACCCCCGACGACCTGTCCGACTTCGGAGGACGTACCTGATGAAGCTCTTGGGAAGATCGGTCTCCGATCCCGGCGCGGTGACGCCGGTCACCGGTGGCGACGGCGGCGTCGTGGTCCGCCCGCCCGCCCCCGGCGGGGCGTCGACGCCGGTCCCGACGCGCCTGCAGCGTCTGGCGGCCGTGGTCGACCGGGCACGCCCACGCCGCGGCGGGCGCAACGTGCGCACGTGGCTCGAGACCCTCGGCGTGTCGGCGATGGTCTTCGGCTTCGTGTGCATCCTGCTCGGCTGGTACGGCGCGTCCCACAGCCCGTACCTCTACGAAGAGGTCCCCTACCTCATCTCGGGCGGCCTGCTCGGAGTGGCGCTCGTGATCGGCGGCGGTGTGCTCGTGCGCTGCGCCTGGAGCATGCGCCAGGTCGAGGAGGACCGCCGCAACGCGCTGGCCATCGTCCGCTCCGTCGACCGGCTCGAGCGGATCCTGCGCAGCCTCGACGAGTCGCGGCGCGCCGAACAGGACGAGCACTCGCGGTGAGCGGCGCCCCGCACCGCCTGCGGGCGTGGCGCGCCCCGGGGGGCCGCCCGCGCCAGGCGTTCGCGCTCTCCGTCTGCGTCCTGGCGCTCGGTGCCTCGTCCTGCGGGTCCAGGCTGACCGGCCACGAGGCCGCCCTGGCCCAGGGCGCCCTCGGTCACTCCTCCGGTGGCGTCGGGGGCTCGCCGTCCCAGGCCCACGCCGCCGGCGCGGCCACCACGACCACGGTCGCCGCCGCCTCGACGAGCGGCGGCTCGGGCGGCACCAGCGGCGGCGTCGCGGGCGCGGCGGGCCATGCCGGCGCGGCCCCGCCGGGCGCCGCCGCGGGCGCGGCGGGCGCCTCCGCCGCGGCGGCCGCAACGTCGGCAGGGGCGTGCGGCGCCAACGGGAACCTGGCCCCGGCCGGTGGCAACGGCGGCGCCTCCGCCCCCGGCGTGACGGCGACCACCATCACCGTCGGCAACATCGCCAGCATCAGCGGCGTCGCGCCGGGCCTGACCCAGAGCGCGCAGCAGGCGACGGAGGCCTGGGCGGCCTACGTCAACAGCACGGGCGGCATCTGCGGCCG
Source organism: uncultured Acidimicrobiaceae bacterium (assembly GCA_963717455.1). Lineage (GTDB taxonomy): Bacteria > Actinomycetota > Acidimicrobiia > Acidimicrobiales > RAAP-2 > Bog-473. Next base: position 5,198,566 of record OY970336.1, on the reverse strand, counting down.
CCAGGTGAAGGTGCAGCCCTTCGACGACGGCAACGACTCGGGCACCAACTACGCCGACGCCCAGCAGGCCTGCTCCAGCGACTTCGCCATGGTGGGCAACGCGTCGGGCTTCGACGACGGCAGCGCACAGGCCGTCGGCGCCTGCGGCATCCCCACCATGGCCGCCGAGGTCTCGACCGCCGCCGCGGGCGCCACGGCCGACATCTTCGGGGCCAGCCCCGGCAACGACCACTACTGGGGGCTCGGGCCGGCCAACTACCTCAAGTCGACCTACCCCAACGCGGTCTCGAAGGCCACCATGATCTACCTCAACGTCTCGGCCACCCAGACCCAGGCGGCCCACGAGGTGGCGGCGTACTCGAGCGACGGCTTCCACTACGTGTACGACACGTCGACCACGCCGACGAACGCCAACTACGCCGCCAACGTCCAGGCCATGCAGAGCGCCGGGGCGCAGTACGTCACCGAGTACTCCGACGCCTCCTCCGCCGAGCGGCTCCTCCAGGCCATGCAGCAGGCCAACTACACGCCCCAGGTGGTCGACTGGTTCTCCGAGGAGTACTCGCCGCAGTTCGCCCAGCAGACCGCCCCCGAGTCCAACGGCGACCTCGTGCTGATGACGGCCACCGCGGCCTACGAGGAGGCGAGCTCCAACCCCGGCCTCCAGCTCATGGAGAGCTGGCTGAACCGGGTCGCCCCGGGCTACCACCAGGACATCTTCGCCATCCTGGCCTGGTCGGCCGGCCTCGCCTTCGAGCAGGCCGCCAAGGAGGTGGGACCGGACCTGACCCGGGCCGCCCTGATCTCCAAGTTGGCGGCGATCACCAGCCGGACCGGCGGTGGCGTCACCCCGCCGGTCGACATCGGGCAGAAGATCCCGTCCAAGTGCTTCTTCTACATGAAGATCGAGAACGGGGCCTTCCAGCGGGTCTACCCGAGCGCGCCGAACACCTACGACTGCAACAGCGGCTTCTCCCAGTACTAGGGCGCCCGGAATGCACGAGTTCCTCGAATTCACGATCATCGGCATCGTCCTCGGGTCGGCCTACGCCGTGGCGGCCAGCGGCCTGGTCGTCACGTACGCCACGTCGGGCATCTTCAACATCGCCCACGGCGCGATGGGCATGTTCATGGCCTTCGTCTACTGGCAGCTCTCGGTGGCCTGGCACATGAACACGGCGCTGGCCTTCGTCCTCACCGTGTTCGTGCTCGCCCCCCTGCTCGGCGCGGTGGTCGAGCGGGCGGTGATCCGGTGGATGGACCCCGACAACGTGGCCACCGCCCTGGCGGTCACCGTCGGGCTGACCCTGCTCTTCTTCGGGCTCGTCGACAACTACCTCTGGAAGCCGTCGGCCCGCGTCGTGCCGCAGTTCTTCGGCTTCGACGGCTTCACCTTCCTCGGCGTGCGCATCGACTGGGAAGAGGTCATCACGGTCGGCGCGGCCATCGCCATCGCCGTCGGGCTGCGGCTCTTCCTCTACCGGACCCGCACGGGCATCGCCATGCGGGGCGTGGTCGACAACCGCAGCCTGATCGGGACCTTCGGGGGGCGCCCGGCCCGGCTCTCCACACTGAGCTGGGCCATCGGGGCGTCGCTGGCCTCGGTGGCCGGCATCCTCGTGGCCCCGCGCCTGCAGCTGCAGCCGCTCATCCTCACCCTGCTCGTCGTCGACGCCTACGCCGCCGCCATGATCGGCCGGCTGCGCAGCCTGCCCATGACGTTCCTGGGCGCGCTGATCGTGGGGCTCGCGTCCTCCTATGCGTTGGGCTACGTCCCCAACACCGGGTTCTGGGCGTCGACACCCGTGCAGGGGCTGACCCAGTCCGTGCCCTCCATCGTCCTGTTCATCGTCCTCCTGGTGCTGCCGATGCACCGGGTCCGCAGCGGCGCGCCCCAGCGCCACGCGCCGCTGGCGCCGGCCGGACTGCTGCGCTCCCTGCAGGGCGGGGTCCTCCTGGTGGCGGGGGTGGGCGTCGCCGTCTCGTTCATGGGGCCCGGCAGCGTCGTCAAGCTGGGCATCGGGCTCGCCCTCGGGCTGGTGTGCCTCTCCCTCGTCCCCCTGACGGGCTGGGGCGGGTACGTGTCGATCTGCCAGCTCACCTTCGCCGGCCTCGGCGCCTACGCCATGTACAAGTTCGGGAGCGGTGGCTCGTTGCTCGGGCTCCTGGCGGCGGCCGGCCTGGCCGGCGCCGTCGGCGCCCTGGTGGCTCTGCCCGCCCTGCGCCTGCGCGGCCTCTACCTGGCCCTGGCCACCATGGCCTTCGCCACCCTCATGGACAACGCGTTCTTCCCGTGGTCGGCCGTCTTTGGGTTCAACGGTTCTGTGGCCGTCCAGCGCCCGGACCTCTTCGGCCTGCACGTCACCTCCGACAAGGCCTTCACCGTCTTCCTGGCCGTCGTCTTCGCCCTCTTCTCCATCGGCGTCCTGGCCCTGCGCCGGGGGCCCTTCGGCCGGGTGCTCGTCGGCATGAAGGACTCCGAGGCGGCCTGCGCCACCCTCGGGCTCTCCCTCACCACGACCAAGTTGATCGTCTTCACCCTCTCGGCGGCCATGGCGGGGGTGGCGGGGGCGCTCTACGGCGGGGCCGAGTCGGTCGCCGGCGGGACGAGTTTCGAGATGTTCGAGAGCCTCCTCGTCCTGGCCGTGGTCGCCATCGGCGGTGCCGCGGTGTGCAGCGGGGCCCTGGCCGGCGGCCTGGCGCTGGGCTTCCTGCCCGGCAACGCCCAGGACGTCTTCATCGGCGCCGGCACCGTGGCGCTGGCGTTCTACCCCGACGGGGTCCTGCCCCTCGCCTACGGCCGGATCGGGGGGTGGTGGCGCGAGCTGACCGCCCCCGGCGAGGCGGCGGTCTCGCTCGCCGGCGAGGAGCGGGCCGGGACCCTCGCCGGCTCCCGGGCGGCCTGAACCGGCGCGGCGGCGGCCCGAAGAGGGGATCATTCCTGGCCGGAACCGGGCCGCCGCGATTGTCGGACCCCCAGGCAGCCGCTATCATTTAATTCCTGCCTTGTGCGGCTTCGGCCGGCGCGCGAGCGCCACGCACGGGGAGTCACATTTTCGTATCGAGAGGTAGCGCGTGCCCACAATCGCCCAGCTCGTCCGCAAGGGACGGGAGGCCAAGGTGACCAAGACCAAGACCCCCGCCCTGAAGGGCGCGCCCCAGCGGCGGGGGGTGTGTACCCGCGTCTACACGACGACACCCAAGAAGCCGAACTCGGCCCTGCGCAAGGTGGCCCGCGTCCGCCTGTCCTCGGGCGTCGAGATCACCGCCTACATCCCCGGCGTGGGCCACAACCTCCAGGAGCACTCCATCGTCCTCGTCCGCGGTGGCCGTGTGAAGGACCTGCCCGGCGTGCGCTACAAGGTCGTGCGCGGTGCGCTCGACACCTCGGGCGTGCGCGAGCGCAGCCAGGCCCGCAGCCGCTACGGCGCCAAGAAGGAGTCATAGCCGATGCCCCGTAACGGTCCCGCCACACGCCGCGAGCTCGCCCCGGACCCCGTCTACCGCTCCGTCCTCGTGACCCAGGTGGTCAACAAGGTGCTCTCGCGCGGCAAGCGCACGCTGGCCGAGCGCATCGTCTACACCGCCCTGGAGCAGGTGCAGGAGAAGTCGGGCGGCGACCCCGTCGCCGCTCTCAAGCGAGCGGTGGAGAACACGCGCCCCGAGGTCGAGGTCAAGTCGCGCCGCGTCGGCGGCGCCACCTACCAGGTGCCCGTCGAGGTGCGACCGCGGCGCGCCACCACGCTGGCCATCCGCTGGCTCACCACCTACTCGCGCCAGCGCCGGGAGAAGACCATGGCCGAGCGCCTGGCCGGCGAGATCCTCGACGCCTCCAACAACATCGGAGCCTCGGTGAAGCGCCGCGAGGACATGCACAAGATGGCGGAGTCGAACCGCGCCTTCGCCCACTACCGCTGGTAGTGGAGAGGACACCGCTGCGCCATGGCTGACGCCCTCCCCACCCGCGACTTCCCGCTCGCCAAGACCCGCAACATCGGGATCATGGCCCACATCGACGCGGGCAAGACCACCACGACCGAACGGATCCTCTACTACACCGGCCGCAACTACAAGATCGGTGAGGTGCACGAGGGCGCCGCGACCATGGACTGGATGGTCCAGGAGCAGGAGCGCGGCATCACGATCACCTCGGCCGCCACCACCTGCAGCTGGCGCGACAACTGGATCAACATCATCGACACCCCGGGCCACGTGGACTTCACGGTCGAGGTGGAGCGCTCGCTGCGCGTCCTCGACGGCGCCGTGGCCGTCTTCGACGCCGTCGCCGGCGTGGAGCCCCAGACCGAGACGGTGTGGCGCCAGGCCAACAAGTACAACGTCCCGCGTATCTGCTTCGTCAACAAGATGGACCGCATCGGCGCCGATTTCGAGCGCACGGTGCAGATGATCCGTGACCGCCTCGACGCCCAGCCGGCCGTGATCCAGCTGCCCATCGGGTCCGAGTCCGACTTCAAGGGTGTCGTCGACCTGCTCGCGGAGAAGGCTCTGGTCTGGTCCTCGGACATGGGCGAGGAGTGGGAGACGCTCGACATCCCCGAGGACATGGCGGCCGAGACCGAGGACGCCCGCCACCAGCTCATCGACGTCGTCTCCAACTACGACGACACCATCATGGAGAAGTACCTGGCCGAGGAGCCCATCACGGCCGACGACCTGCGCCGCGCCCTGCGCACGGCGACGCTCGAGGCCGCCGTGGTCCCCGTGCTGTGCGGATCGGCCTTCAAGAACAAGGGCGTCCAGCCCATGCTCGACGCAGTGGTCGACTTCCTGCCCAGCCCGCTCGACCTGCCGCCCACCCAGGGGCACAAGCCGAACCACCCGGAGGACATCGAGGAGCGCAAGGCCGACGACAGCGACGCCTTCTCGGCCCTCGCCTTCAAGATCATGACCGACCCCTTCGTCGGCAAGCTGACCTACCTGCGCGTCTACTCGGGCACGCTACAGAAGGGCGCGTCCGTCCTCAACTCCACCAAGGACAAGAAGGAGCGGGTCGGCCGCATCCTGCAGATGCACGCCAACCACCGCGAGGACAAGGACGCCATCTTCGCCGGAGACATCATGGCGGTGGTCGGCCTGAAGAACACCACGACCGGTGACACCCTGTGCGACCCGGCCCATCCGATCGTGCTCGAGGCGCTCACGTTCCCCGAGCCGGTGATCCACGTGGCCGTCGAGCCGAAGACGAAGGCCGACCAGGACAAGCTGTCCCGCGCCCTCTACGCCCTCAGCGAGGAGGACCCGACGTTCCGGGTTCGCTCGGACGAGGAGACCGGCCAGACGGTGATCTCGGGCATGGGCGAGTTGCACCTCGAGGTGCTGGTCGACCGCATGCTGCGCGAGTTCTCGGTGGACGCCAACGTGGGCAAGCCCCAGGTGGCGTACCGCGAGACCATCCGCAAGCCGGTCGAGAAGATCGAGGAGCGCTACATCCGCCAGACCGGCGGCCGGGGCCAGTACGGCCACGTGGTCATCAGCGCGGAGCCCACCGGGCCCGGGGGCGGCTACGAGTTCATCGACAAGATCAGCGGCGGCGTCATCCCCAAGGAGTACATCCCCTCGGTCGACGCCGGAATCCAGGAGGCCCTCACCGCCGGCGTGCTGGCCGGCTATCCGACGGTCGACGTCCGGGTGACTCTCACGTACGGCTCGTACCACGACGTGGACTCTTCGGAGATGGCCTTCAAGATCGCCGGCTCCATGGCCATCAAGAAGGCGCTACGGGCGGCCAGTCCGGTGCTGCTGGAGCCGGTCATGGAGGTCACGGTGACGGTGCCCGACGACTTCTTGGGCGCGGTCACCGGCGACCTCTCTTCCCGCCGGGGGAGGATGGAGGGCATGGACCAGCAGGGCACCAGCCACGTGGTCAGGGCGCTGGTACCGCTGGCCGACATGTTCGGCTACTCTACTGACCTGCGTTCGCGCACCCAGGGTCGCGCCACGTACACGATGCAGTTCCATTCGTACAACCAGGTTCCGGAGTCGATCTCCAAGGAGATCATCGCCCGGGCGAACGGGGAGTAGGCCCGGTCCGGATCAGGCGCCGGGATACGCACACCAGATCGCAGCAACAGCCGGATCGTAGAAACAGTTCAGACAGCGTCGGGGCCACAGTGGCCCCGTCCACTAGCAGGGAGTAGCGAGGCGATGGCCAAGCAGAAGTTCGAGCGCACCAAGCCCCATGTGAACGTCGGGACGATGGGTCATATCGACCATGGCAAGACGACGCTCACGGCAGCGATCACCAAGGTGCTGTCCGAGCGCAACCCCAACACCTCGTTCACGTCCTTCGACAAGATCGACGCCGCCCCCGAGGAGCGCCAGCGCGGCATCACGATCACGATCGCCCACGTCGAGTACGAGACCGACAAGCGCCACTACGCGCACGTCGACATGCCCGGCCACGCCGACTACATCAAGAACATGATCACCGGCGCCGCCCAGATCGACGGCGCCATCCTGGTGGTCTCGGCCGCCGACGGCCCGATGCCCCAGACCCGGGAGCACGTGCTGCTGGCCCGCCAGGTGGGCGTGCCCTACATCGTGGTGGCCCTCAACAAGGCCGACATGGTCGACGACGAGGAGCTGCTCGAGCTGGTCGAGATGGAGGTCCGCGAGCTCCTGGACCAGTACGAGTTCCCCGGCGACGACACCCCGATCATCCGGGTCAGCGCCCTGAAGGCCCTGGAGGGCGACCCCGAGTGGAGCGAGAAGATCGTCGAGCTCATGGACGCCGTCGACTCGTACATCCCCGAGCCCGAGCGTGACGTCGACAAGCCCTTCCTCATGCCGGTCGAGGACGTCATGTCCATCACCGGCCGCGGCACCGTCGTGACCGGCAAGGTGGAGCAGGGGATCATCAAGGTGGGCGAGGAGGTCGAGATCGTCGGCCTGGCCCCGACCCAGAAGACGACGGTGACCGGCGTCGAGATGTTCCGCAAGCTGCTCGACGAGGGCCGCGCCGGCGACAACATCGGCGCGCTGCTGCGCGGCACCAAGAAGGAGGAGGTGGAGCGCGGCCAGGTGCTGTGCAAGCCCGGCTCCATCACCCCGCACACCCAGTTCGAGGCGAACGTCTACGTGCTGAACAAGGAGGAGGGCGGCCGCCACAAGCCGTTCTTCACCAACTACCGCCCGCAGTTCTACTTCCGCACCACGGACGTGACGGGCACCATCCAGCTGCCCGAGGGCACCGAGATGGTGATGCCGGGCGACAACACCGAGATGACCGTCGAGCTGGGCAAGCCCATCGCCATGGACGAGGGGCTGCGCTTCGCCATCCGCGAGGGTGGGCGCACGGTCGCCTCGGGCCGGGTCACCAAGATCCTCAAGTAGCCCCGACCCGACCCGAACGAGAGCAGGCACCGAGACCATGGCCGACGGCCCGAAGCAGAAGATCCGCATCAGGCTGAAGGCCTACGACCACGAGATCCTCGACCAGTCGACGGAGAAGATCGTCCAGACGGTGCTCCGGACCCAAGCCAAGGTGCTCGGGCCGGTCCCGCTGCCGACCGACAAGCACCGCTACACGGTCATCCGGTCGCCGCACAAGTACAAGGACTCGCGCGAGCACTTCGAGATGCGGGTCCACAAGCGACTGGTCGACATCGTGGAGCACACGCCCAAGACGGTCGACTCGCTCCAGCGGCTCGACCTGCCCGCCGGCGTGGACATCGAAATCAAGATCCAGACGGCCTGACGGCCGACCGCCCCGCCCCCCCGCCGGACGCCTGGCAGGGGGGCCGGCCCATGGTGTAACCTCGCGAGCCGCCGAATTCGGCTTTTCAGAGGCGAGAGACAGCGGCACTCCGGTGCTGCGGACGACAACAGACGTGCGTGATCGCCGACTCCGGTCGGGACCTCACGCCGAACCATTCGAGCGCTCCGCTCGGGATTCCCGGGCGGAGCGTTGGCATGCGCAGGGGCAACCCGCGCAGGGAGAGGACACGTGGCAAGCAAGGCGATCGTCGGCGAGAAAGTCGGCATGACCCAGGTCTGGGACGACCAGAACCGCGCCGTACCGGTGACGGTGCTGAAGGTCGCGTCCGTGCGCGTGGTCCAGGTCAAGACGCCCGAGACCGACGGCTACGCCGCACTGCAGGTCACCTGGGGCTTCCGGCGCAACTCGACCCTGAACAAGCCCCAGCTCGGGCACTACGCCAAGGCGGGCGTGAACCCTGGGCGGGGGCTCGTCGAGCTCCGGCTCGACGACGTCGCCGACTACACGGTGGGCCAGGAGCTCGCCGCCGACCTGTGGGAGGCGGGCGAGCGGGTGGACGCCATCGCGGTCTCCAAGGGGAAGGGTTTCGCCGGCGGCATGAAGCGCCACAACTTCAAGGGCCAGGGCGCCTCGCACGGCAACCACCGCAGCCACCGTGTGCCCGGCTCCATCGGCGCCTGCGCCACGCCGTCGCGTGTCTTCAAGGGCACCAAGATGGCAGGCCAGCTCGGCGGCAACCAGGTGACCGCGCTGAACCTCGAGGTCGTGTCGGCCGACGCCGAGCGCGAACTGGTGCTCGTCAAGGGTGCCGTCCCCGGGGCCAGGGGCAGCGTCGTGGTGTTGCGGAACTCGGTCAAGGCCCCGTCCAAGGCCGGGAGGTCGCGATGACGGCGACCGCGACGGCGACCCAACGTGTGCGGACCGGCGCGGTCGTGGGCCACACGATCAAGAAGGACCGCCCGGCCCTGAGCACCCGCAGCGTGACCCGGCGCAACGCGGCCGGCCACGACCTCGGGTCGGTGGACCTGGAGCCGACGATCTTCGGCCTGGAGCCCAACCGGGCCGTCCTGCACCAGGTGGTGACCGCCCAGCTGGCCGCCAGCCGGGCCGGGACCCAGTCCACCAAGACGCGGGCAGAGGTGCGCGGCGGCGGCGCCAAGCCGTTCCGCCAGAAGGGCACCGGCCGGGCCCGCCAAGGGAGCACCCGCTCGCCGTCGGCGAGCGGCGGCGGTGTGGCGCTCGGACCCAAGCCACGCAGCTACGCGCAGCGCACCCCCAAGAAGATGGTGCGTCTGGCCCTCCTCTCGGCCCTGAGCGACCGTGCCGAGATCGGCCGCATCGCCCTGATCGACGACTGGCAGATTGAGGCGCCCAAGACCAAGGACGCCGTCACCATCCTGCGCAAGCTCAAGCTCGCGGGCACGGTCCTCGTCGTCCTGGCCCAGGACGAGCTCGACGTCGAGCGCTCCTTCGCCAACCTGCCCCAGGCGCAGAGCACCACCTTCGGGGAGCTCTCGGCCCACGACGTGCTCCGCGCCGACTGGCTGCTCTTCTCGGACCGCACCCTGCCCACCGCCGTCTCGGACTTCTCGGGGGCCCACGTGGCCGCCGACACCGGGCCGGAGGCGGAGGAGGGCGCCGAAGGAGCGGAGCCGGCCGAGGCGGCGCCCCCCAAGCCGAGGGCCAAGCGGGCCAAGGCCGTGCCCGAGCCCGAGGCCTCCACTCCGACAGAGAGCGGGACCGAGGAGGCCGACGCCGATGCGTGATGCCATGGCCGTGCTGATCCGACCGGTGGTCTCCGAGAAGAGCTACGCGCTCATGGACCGGAGCGTGTACGTCTTCATCGTCGATCCCCGCGCCACCAAGATCGAGGTGCGCCACGCTGTCGAGCAGGCCTTCGGCGTGCGGGTCACCAACGTGAACACGCTCAACCGCAAGGGGAAGGCGACGCGCAACCGGCGGACCAACGTGAAGGGCAAGCGCCCCGACACCAAGCGCGCCATCGTCACCCTGCACCCCGACGACTCCATCGACCTCTTCGATCGCTGATCAGGAACCCGCCATGCCACTTCGCTCACGCAAGCCCACCAGCCCCGGACGCCGGTTCCAGACCGTCTCGGACTTCTCGGAGATCACCCGCGACCGCCCCGAGAAGTCGCTGCTCGCCCCCAACCCGCAGAGCGGGGGACGCAACAACCACGGGCGCAAGACGTCGCGCCACCGCGGCGGCGGCCACAAGCAGCAGTACCGGATCGTCGACTTCCGCCGCAACAAGGACGGCATCCCGGCCAAGGTGGCGACGATCGAGTACGACCCCAACCGCAACGCCCGCATCGCCCTCCTGCACTACGCGGACGGCGAGAAGCGCTACATCCTGGCGCCGGCCGGGGTGAAGGTGGGCGACAAGCTCCAGAGCGGCCAGGGCGCGGACATCCGGCCCGGCAACGCGCTGGCGCTGCGGTATATCCCCGTGGGCTCGGTCATCCACAACGTCGAGCTGCGCCCCGGCGGAGGCGGCAAGATGGCCCGCGGCGCCGGCATGAGCGTCCAGCTCGTGGCCAAGGAGGGTGCCTTCGCCACCCTGCGCCTGCCCTCGACCGAGATGCGACGCGTGTCCATCGACTGCCGGGGCACCCTCGGCGTGGTCGGCAACTCCGAGGCCGAGCTCGTCAAGGTGGGCAAGGCCGGCCGCAACCGCTGGAAGGGCAAGCGGCCGCAGACCCGTGGCGTGGCCATGAACCCGGTCGACCACCCGCTGGGCGGCGGCGAGGGCAAGTCCTCGGGTGGCCGCCACCCGGTGTCCCCGTGGGGCAAGCCCGAGGGCCGCACCCGCTCGCGCAACAAGAAGTCCAATTCGATGATCGTCCGCCGGCGCCGCACCCGCGGCGCGCGGCGGTAGGCGAGGGTTGAGGTAGCCATGCCGCGTAGCCTGAAGAAGGGTCCGTTCGTCGACGACCACCTGCTCAAGAAGGTGGACGTCCTGAACTCGAGCGGGGACAAGAAGGTCATCAAGACCTGGTCCCGCCGCTCCACGATCATCCCCGACATGGTCGGGCACACGATCGCGGTGCACGACGGGCGCCGTCACGTTCCGGTCTACGTGACCGAGTCGATGGTCGGTCACAAGCTGGGTGAGTTCGCCCCGACGCGCACGTTCCGCTACCACGCGGGGCAGGAGCGGGGAGCGAGGCGATGACCGCCACCAAGACCAACGAGCGCCCCGGGACGCGGGCAGTGCACCGCTACTGCGGGATGTCGGCCTCCAAGGCCCGGCAGGTGCTCGACCTGATCCGCGGCGTGGACGTGCAGCGCGCCGCCGAGATCCTGGCCGGCGTCGAGCGCGAGGCGGCCGAGACCATCGGCAAGGTCCTCACCTCGGCCGTGGCCAACGCGGCACACAACGACCAGCAGAATCCCGAGGAGCTCTACGTCTCGGCCTGCTACGCCGACGAGGGCGCGACCTTGAAGCGCTGGCGGCCCCGGGCCCGCGGCCGGGCGACGAGGATACGCAAGCGGACCTGCCACATCACGATCATCGTCAGCCGGCTCCCCGCCGACCAGCTCGAGCTGCGCCGCCGCCGCATGGAGGCGGTCAGCGCCAACCGGTCCCGCCGGGTCGACGCCTCGCGGCGCCGGGCCGACCTCTCGGGCCGCTTGTCGCGCCGGCGCACCGCCGCCGCGGAGAAGGCGGCAGCGGAGGAGGCCGCAGCGGAGGAGGCGGCAGCGGAGGAGGCGGAGGCCGAGGAGTCCGTCACCGACGAGGACGTCACCGAGGACGCCGTGACCGACGAGGCGACGACGACCGCGGCTGGGTCGACGACCGAGGTTGAGGCAGAAGTCGAGGACAGCGTCGAGGACGACGCGAGCGAAGACGCTGACTCCAGCGCCGGCGACGACGAGAAGAGCGAGGACAAGTAGATGGGCCAGAAGGTAAACCCCTACGGGTTCCGGCTCGGGATCACGACGGACTGGAAGTCCCGGTGGTTCGAGGAGCGTCACTACCGCGACTTCGTGGTCGAGGACTGGAAGATCCGCGACTACCTGATGACACAGCTCGAGGCGGCCGCCGTCAGCCGCATCGAGGTCGAGCGCACCCGTGACCGCCTCCGCGTGGACATCCACACGGCGCGGCCGGGCATCGTGATCGGACGCCGCGGCGCCGAGGCCGACCGCCTCAAGAAGAAGCTCGAGGAGATCACCGGCCTGCAGAACCGGATCCAGCTCAACATCCAGGAGATCAAGCAGCCCGAGCTCGACGCTGCGCTGATCGCCCAGGGCATCTGCGACCAGCTCGTGCGGCGGGTCGCCTTCCGCCGGGCCATGAAGCGCGCCATCCAGACCGTCCAGAAGGCCGGCGCCCAGGGCATCAAGGTGCAGTGCTCGGGCCGCCTCGGCGGCTCGGAGATGTCGCGCAAGGAGCAGTACCGCGAGGGTCGCGTGCCCCTGCACACCCTCCGGGCCGACATCGACTACGGCTTCCGCGAAGCGCGCACCACGTCGGGCCGCGTCGGGGTGAAGGTCTGGATCTACAAGGGCGACATCCTCCCCTACAAGGTCTCCATCGAGGACAAGATCACCCGCGAGGCCGCCATGGCCGTGGGCGAGACGTCGGGCCAGAGCGGACCCCGCCGCCTCATCACCGCCGGTGGCGGGCGCCGCCGCGCCGAGACCTTCGCGACGGACGAGGAGCAGGAGCCAACCACCGTCAACGGGGCAGTGGAGGAGGAGCTGGTCGACGACCTGCTCACCGAGGGCACCGCCGAGGCCGAGGTCGAAGCGGTGGGAGCCGAGGAAGAGGTCGAGGAGGAGGCGGAGACGCAGGTGGCCGACCTGCTGCCCTCGCCGACCGAGCCCGACGAGCTGGAGCGCCAGCTGACCCAGGACGAGGAGATGGAGCGCCAGAACCGCCACCAGCACCACGAGGCGCCGCACTTCCGCAAGGAGTCGGACTGACATGTTGATGCCCAAGAAGGTGAAGCACCGCAAGACGCAGCGGGGACGCCTGACCGGCGCCGCCAAGGGCGGGACGTCCGTGGCCTTCGGCGACTTCGGGATCCAGGCGCTCGAGCCGGGCTGGCTCACGGCGCGCCAGATCGAGGCCGCCCGTATCGCGATGACCCGGCACGTCAAGCGTGGTGGCAAGGTCTGGATCCGGGTCTTCCCCGACAAGCCGGTGACGCAGAAGCCGGCCGAGACGCGCATGGGGTCGGGCAAGGGCAATCCCGAGCTGTGGGTCGCCGTGGTCCACCCCGGACGCGTGCTGTTCGAGCTGGCCGGCGTCGACGAGGCGCTGGCCCGTGCCGCCATGGAGCGCGCCATCCAGAAGCTGCCCTTCAAGGCCCGCTTCGTGGTGCGCCCCGGCACCCACGGCCACGCCGAGGTGGCGATCTGATGCCGACCGCGCACGACCTCTCCATGCTCGACGGCGACGAGCTGTCCTCCCGGCTGGGCGAGTCGCGCCGCGAGCTGTTCAACCTCCGCTTCCAGCTCGCCACGGGGCAGCTCGACAACCCGGCCCGCATCGGGCAGGTGCGCCGCGAGGTGGCTCGCATGCTGACCGTGTTGCGGGCCCGGGAGATCCTCGAGGCCGAGGGTGCCTACGTGGCGCCCAGCGCGGCCGACCACGAGGCGGCCCGGGCGAAGCTCGCCGCCGAGGATGCCGAGCGGGAGGAGAAGGCTGCCGCCAAGGCGGCGGCCGCCGAGGCCGAGGCGACACCGCTCGACCTGCACGATCACGACCACCTGGACGACGACGAAGAGGATGAGGCCTGATGGCCGACGAGACCCCAGACACCGACGAGGCCACTGAACAGGCCAAGGCTGCCGCCCGCGACGCGGCGAAGGCGCTCGACGCCCTCGAGGCCGAAGCCGCCACCGAGCTGCCGGCTGCGGACGCCCCTGCGACCGCCCCGACCACGGTCGGCGCGAGCCAGCCGGCGCCGGCCGAGGAGGGCACGCGGCCCAACCGCCGCAAGGTGCGGGAGGGGATCGTGGTCTCCGACGCCATGACCGCCACCGTCGTGGTGGCCGTCGTCGAGCGGGTGCGCCACCCCAAGTACGGCAAGACGGTGCAGCGCACGAAGAAGCTCTACGTGCACGATGCCGAGGACAGCGCCAAGGTCGGCGACCGGGTCCGGGTGCAGGAGACCCGCCCGCTCTCGAAGCTCAAGCGCTGGCGCCTGACCGAAGTCGTGGAGCGGGCCCGATGATCCAGCAGGAGTCCCGGCTCCGGGTGGCCGACAACTCCGGCGCGCGCGAGGTGCTGTGCATCCGCGTGCTCGGCGGCTCCCGGCGCCGCTACGCGAGCATCGGCGACGTCTTCGTGGCAACGGTCAAGGACGCCATCCCCGGCGCCGCCGTCAAGAAGGGCGATGTCGTCAAGTGTGTCGTCGTGCGCACGAAGAAGGAGAAGCGGCGCCCGGACGGGAGCTACATCCGCTTCGACGAGAACGCCGCCGTCCTCATCAACGACCAGCAGCAGCCGCGCGGGACGCGCATCTTCGGCCCCGTCGGCCGCGAGCTGCGCGACAAGCGCTTCATGCGCATCGTCTCGCTGGCCCCGGAGGTGCTCTGATGCGAATTCACAAGGGAGACCAGGTGATTGTCCTGTCCGGCAAGGACAAAGGCAAGAAGGCGGAGGTCGTGCGCGCCATCCCCTCGCGAGAGCGGGTCATCCTCGAGGGTGTCAACGTGGCCAAGCGCCACGCCAAGCCCACCCGCGCCACCCAGCAGGGCGGTGTCATCGACAAGTTCATGCCGGTCCACGTCTCGACGGTGGCCCTGCTGTGCAAGAGCTGCGACAAGCCCACCCGTGCCGGCTTCCGGATCGAGGCGGACGGCGAGAAGGTGCGCGTCTGCAAGAAGTGCGGAGGCGTGCTGTGAGCACCACCACGAGCGCTCCGGCGCGCCCCCGCCTCAAGGAGCGGTACCTCACCGACGTGCGGGACCGGCTCAAGGACGAGCTCGGCCTGGGCAATGTCATGGAGGTACCCCGGCTGGAGAAGATCGTCATCAACATGGGCGTCGGCCGCGCCACCCAGCAGGCCTCGCTCATTGAGGGAGCCCAGCGCGACCTCGAGGTCATCACCGGCCAGAAGCCGATCGTGACCCGGGCCAAGAAGTCCATTGCCGGCTTCAAGCTGCGCGAGGGCCAGGCGATCGGGGTCAAGGCGACGCTGCGCGGCGACCGGGCCTGGGAATTCTTCGACCGCCTGCTCAGCCTGGCCATCCCACGCATCCGTGACTTCCGGGGCCTCTCGCCCCGGTCGTTCGACGGCCACGGCAACTACACGTTCGGGGTCACCGAGCAGCTCATCTTCCCCGAGATCGACTACGACAAGATCGACACGACCCGCGGCATGGACATCACCATCGTCACGACCGCACGCACCAACGAGGAAGGACGGGCGTTCCTCGCAGCGTTCGGCTTTCCGTTCCGACAGGAGACCCGGTAGCAACATGGCGAAAAAGGCTTTGATCGAGAAGCAGCGACGCACACCCAAGTTCAAGGTCCGGGGGTACACCCGGTGCCAGCGCTGTGGGAGGCCCAAGGCCGTCTACCGCAAGTTCGGGCTGTGCCGCATCTGCTTGCGCGTCATGGTGCATGCAGGCGAGGTGCCCGGCGTCACGAAGGCAAGCTGGTAGGCCGCCATGACGATGACCGATCCCATCGCGGACATGCTGACCCGGATCCGCAACGCCAACTCCGCCATGTTCGACACGGTGCGCATGCCCGGTTCGAAGCTGAAGGAGTCACTCGCCTCCGTCCTCGAGCGCGAGGGTTTCATCGCGGGCTACAAGGTCGAGCCCAACGTGGGCAAGCCGGGGACCACCCTCGAGATCACCCTGAAGTACTCGGGTGACCGCACCCGCACCATCGCCGGGATCAAGCGCGTCTCCAAGCCCGGCCTACGCATCTACGCCCGGGCCGACGGCATGCCGCGCGTGCTCGGCGGCATGGGTGTGGCCGTGGTCTCCACCAGCCAGGGGCTCCTGACCGACGCCGAGGCGCGGCGCAAGCACCTGGGCGGCGAGGTGTTGTGCCATGTCTGGTAGCGCCATGACCCGGAGAACCGGAACCCGAGGGGAGGCCTGATGTCGCGCGTCGGACGTTCACCGATTCCCGTCCCGTCCAACGTCACGGTCACCGTGAGCGGTGCCACCGTCAACGTGAAGGGGCCCCAGGGGAGCCTCGAGCGCGAACTGCCCGAGGGCATCAGCATCGCCCAGGAGGGTGACACGCTCGTGGTCAGCCGGCCCGACGACGAGCGTCGGCACCGTGCCCTGCACGGCCTGTCGCGTTCGCTCGTGGCCAACATGGTCTCCGGGGTCACCGACGGCTACTCCAAGGAGCTCGAGATCGTGGGTGTGGGCTACCGCGCCACCGCCAAGGGCCCGAGCGCGCTCGAGCTGGCGCTTGGCTTCTCGCACCCGGTGCTCGTCGACGCACCGGAAGGCATCACCTTCGAAGTCCCGGTGCCGACGCGCATCGTCGTGAAGGGCATCGACAAGGAGAAGGTTGGCCAGGTGGCCGCCGACATCCGCAAGCTGCGCAAGCCCGAGCCCTACAAGGGCAAGGGCGTGCGCTACGCCAACGAACGAGTGCTGCGCAAAGCAGGAAAGGCCGCGAAGTAGATGGCACGCACGAGCGACCGCACCCGCCTGCGCCTCCGGCGCCACGACCGCGTCCGCGCCAAGGTGAGCGGGACGGCGGAGTGCCCCCGCCTGGCCGTCCACCGGTCGAACCGTCACATCTCGGCCCAGCTCATCGATGACGCCAGCGGCCGCACCCTGGCCGCTGCCTCTTCCGTGGAGCCGGACCTGCGTGCGTCACTGGGCAAGGCGGGTGGCGGTAACGTGACGGGCGCAGAGTCGGTCGGGCGCCTGCTCGGCTCGAGAGCCAAGGCTGCAGGCATCACCAAGGTGGTCTTCGACCGGGGGGGCTTCGTCTATCACGGACGCGTCGCCGTCCTGGCTGACGCGGCACGTGCCGAGGGACTGGAGTTCTGAGAATGGTCGACACACAGTACGAAGAGCGCACCATCAAGGTGAACCGGGTGGCCAAGGTCGTCAAGGGCGGCCGGCGCTTCTCGTTCGCCGCGCTCATGGTGGTCGGCGACGGCAACGGCAAGGTCGGCCTGGGCTATGGCAAGGCCAAGGAGGCCGGGTTGGCCGTCCAGAAGGGGATCGAAGAGGCGCGCAAGAACCTCTTCGAGGTGCCCCTGGCCGGCAGCACCATCGTCCACCCCGTCATCGGCGAGAGCGGGGCCGGCCGGGTCCTGCTCAAGCCGGCCGCTCCCGGCACCGGCGTCATCGCCGGCGGCGCGGCCCGCCACATCCTCGAGATGGCCGGCATCCGCGACATCCTGGCCAAGTCGCTGGGCTCGTCGAACGGGATCAACGTGGCCCACGCCACGATCGCCGGCCTCAAGCAGCTGCGGCGGCCCGACGACGTGGCCGCGCTGCGCGGCAAGGCGGCCGACGAGGTCACGCCGGGCGGTGTGCTGCGGGCCTACCGCGAGCGCAAGCGTGAGACGGACCTGTACGCGGCGGAGGCGCGCTGAGGATGGCTGCCACCACCAAGAAGGCGGCGGGGGAGGCCCGCCTGCTCGTCACGCAGACGCGGTCGGCCATCGGCACCAAGCCCAAGCACCGAGGCACGCTGCGGGCCCTCGGCCTGCGCGGCATCGGGCAGTCCAACGAGCTGCCCGACCGCCCCGAAATCAGGGGCATGCTGGCCCGCGTGCCGCACCTGATCAGCGTCGAGGAGGTCTCGAAGTGAAGCTCCACGATCTGGCGCCGCCCAAGGGCGCGACCAAGGCCAAGCGCCGGGTCGGCCGCGGCACCGGGGGCAAGGGCCACAAGACGGCCGGCCGCGGGACCAAGGGTCAGAAGGCCCGCAACACCATGCCGGCCGGTTTCGAGGGTGGCCAGCTCCCCCTCATGCAGCGCATCCCCAAGCTGAAGGGCTTCAAGAACCCCTTCCGGGTCGAGTACACCCCGGTCAATCTCGGCGCGCTCGACGAGCTCGAGACAGGCGAGGTCACCGTGCAGACCCTGGTGGAGGCCGGTCTGGTGCGTCCCAAGGCGCTCGTCAAGATCCTCGGCCAGGGCTCGCTCTCCCGGCCGGTCCGCGTGTCCGCGCACGCGTTCTCCAAGGCGGCCGAGGCGGCGATCACCGCCGCCGGGGGTAGCGTCGAGCGTGTGCCGCTGCCCTACGCCCACGGGCGACCGCCCGCGTCGGGCAACGCGCTGATGAACCGATAGTGACCACACCGGGACTCCACTGAGAGGAACGGGCATGCTCTCCCGGCTCGCCAACATCTTCAGGGTCCCCGACCTTCGCAACAAGGTCGTGTTCACGCTCGCGATCATCGCCCTGTACCAGATCGGTGCCAACGTCCCCGTGCCCGGGGTCAACTGGGCGCGCCTGCAGGGACTCGAGAGCTCTGCCTCGGCGTCGGGCGTCCTCGGCTTCCTGAACCTCTTCAGCGGGGGCGCCCTGGTGCGCCTGGCCGTCTTCGGCCTGGGCGTCATGCCCTACATCACCAGCTCCATCATCATCCAGCTGCTCTCGACGGTCATCCCCAAGCTCGAGGAATGGCGCGACCAGGGCGCGGTCGGCCAGAAGAAGATCACCCAGACCACCCGCTACCTCACCGTGGCGCTGGCCGTGATGCAGTCGTCCGGCCTCGTCTACGCCTTCCACGGCCACGACTCGGCCCTGCTCGGGACGAGTGTCGACCTGATCCCCACCTTCAACTGGCCCCTCGCCCTCTTCATGGTGCTGATCCTCACCGCCGGCACCGCGTTCGTCATGTGGCTGGCCGAGCTCATCACCCAGCGCGGCATCGGCCAGGGGATGTCGATCCTGATCTTCGCCAACGTGGTGGCCGCCATCCCCACCGGGTTCAAGGCCATCTACGAGGAGGGGGGCAAGACCAAATTCGGGATCATCATCCTCGTCTCGTTGGTCCTGCTGGTGTTCATCGTCTTCATGGACCAGGGCCAACGCCGCATCCCGGTGACGTTCGCCCGCCGGGTCGTGGGCCGGCGGATGTACGGCGGCAGCTCCACCTACATCCCGCTGAAGGTGAACCAGTCCGGCGTGATCCCGATCATCTTCGCCAGCTCCGTGCTCTACATCCCGGTGTTGCTCTCCAACGTCATCCCGTGGAACTGGTTCCAGAACTTCGTGCGCAACAGCCTCACACCGACGAGCTTCTTCTACATCGCGGCGTACTTCTTGCTCATCGTGATGTTCACGTTCTTCTACGTGTACGTCGCCTTCGACCCGCATCAGCAGGCCGACCTGATCCGCAAGCAGGGTGGCTTCGTCCCGGGCATCCGGCCCGGGCCGCCCACCGAGCGCTACTTCGCGCACATCCTCAGCCGCATCACGGTCGTCGGCGCCTTCTTCCTGGGCTCGGTGGCCGTCGTGCCCTCGCTCCTCATGGCGCTCTGGCACCTGAACCGCTTCCCCTTCTACGGGACGACCCTCCTGATCTCGGTGGGTGTCGCACTCGAGACGATGCGCCAGATCGACAGCCAGTTGATGATGCGCAACTACGAGGGCTTCCTCAAGTAGGCGCTTGTGATTCCCGGGGTCAGGCTCGTGGTCCTCGGCAAGCAGGGGGCCGGCAAGGGGACGCAATGCGTCCGCCTGTCGCACCACTACGTCGTGCCACATGTCTCCACGGGCGACATGCTGCGCAGCGAGGTGAAGTCGCGCTCGGGGATCGGCCAACGGGCCGCGTCGCTCATGGAGAAGGGCGAGCTCATCCCCGACGACCTGGTCATGGAGATGGTCGGCGGCCGGCTGTCCGAGCGCGACACGAGCGGGCGTGGCTTCGTGCTCGACGGCTGTCCGCGGACGACCGGGCAGGCCGAGTCGCTCGAGAAGATCGTCCAGCCTTTCGGCCTCGACCTGGTGATCGACCTGCAGGTGCCCACCCCACTGGTCATGAAGCGACTGGCCTCTCGCCGCGTCTGCGTGGACTGCGGCGCCAACTACTCGACCGCAGCCCCGCCTCTGGTGAACTGGACGTGTGACGTGTGCGGCGGCGAGGTCGTCCAGCGCGAGGACGACACCGAGGACGCCATCGAGCGCCGGCTCAACCTCTACGAGGAGGAGACCGCCCCCCTACTCAGCTGGTACAAGGAGCGCAGTCTGCTGGCCGAGATCAACGGCACCGGCTCGCCCGACGCGGTGACCCGCCGCGTGGTGGCCTCCATCGACTCGCTGCGCCAGAAGCAGAAGGGGGAGGGTCTCCCGTGAGGCGCAACGACGCCGAACTGGCCAAGATGCGCCGCGCCGGCAAGGTCGTGGCCGAGATGCACGAGGCGACCCGGGCCGCCGCCAAGCCGGGCGTGACCACGCTCGACCTCGACAAGGTGGCCCGTGACGTCCTGGAGCGGCGGGGCGCCACGTCGAACTTCCTGGGTTACCACGGCTTCCCGGCCGTGATCTGCACGTCGCCCAACTCCATGATCGTGCACGGGATCCCCGGTGGCTACGTGCTCGATGAGGGGGACATCCTCTCCATCGACTGCGGGGCCATCATCGAGGGCTACCACGGCGATGCCGCATTCACCATGGGCATCGGGACGATCTCCACTGAGGCCCAGAAGCTCCTCGAAGTGACCGAGCGCAGCTTGTGGGCCGGGATCGAGCAGCTGGTGAAGGGCAATGCCCTCAACGAGGTGGGCCGGGCGGTCCAGCAGGTGGCCGAGGCGGCCGGTTTCAGCGTCGTCCGGGAGTACGTGGGCCATGCCATCGGGACCGCGATGCACGAGCAGCCCCAGGTGCCCAACTACTGGCCCGGTACCCGGGGACCCACCATCAAGACGGGCAACGTGTTCGCCATCGAGCCCATGGTCAACGTCGGCTCCTCCGAGACGATCCTCCTCGACGACGGCTGGAGCGTGGTCACCGCCGACGGCAGCCTGTCGGCCCATTTCGAGCACACGATCGCCGTCACTCCCGACGGCCCCGAGGTGTTCACCGTCGCCTGAGCCGTCCGGCGGCGTCGCGGCAGCCGTGCACGGATCCCGAGCCGGTGACGCGCCCTATGTGTCGGGGAGCCAGCGCTTCATGTACTGGTCGAAGAGCGGAACGGTGAAGTCGATCTCGCCTCTTCCCGGCGAGTAGCAGAGTGCCCGCCGTATGAGGGCGTCTCGAACTGCGCTGACGGCCCCGAGCGACTTTCCGAGCTGGGCCGCCACCTCGGCCGTCTTCACGGGCCCGGGACCCAGGCGGGCCATCGCGCGCATGTAGGCACGCTCCGCGGTGGTCGAAGACCCGGCCCGGACACGGAAGAAGCTGTCATCGAGGGTGGCGATCGACAGGGGAACCGAGCGCGTGAAGTCGTCCAGGTCGATCTCGGTCGGCCCGTCGGCGGCGTCCCAGGCATGCAGGCCGAATTCCTGCAGGAAATACGGATAGCACTGGGTGAGCTCCAGCGCCGACACGAGCGCATCCTCGCTCCAGTGGACGCCGGCGCTGTTCGCCGGGGTCTGAAGGGCCTCGGCCGCCTCCTCCTCGGTCAGGGAGCCGATCCGCGGGAAGGTGAACATGCGTTCTGCGTAGGTCTTCGCCTCACCCGTCAGCGCCGCCAACGTGGGCAAACCCGCGCCGGCAATCGTGATGGGGAGGCTCAACTGCGAGGCCCGGTGCAAACCGACGATCAGAGCCGTGAAGGTCGGTCGGTCGACGTAGTGCAATCCGTCGATCGACAGGAGGATGCCGGTGTCGTGGTCGTGCGCCAGGCGCCCCACCTCCACGAACAGGCCGGCGAGATCGGCACCCAGCTCGCCCGAATCGGCCGGGCCCCACACCGCATCGACATCGATGCTCAGCTCGGGGCCGTCGGGGATCCGGAGCGTGAACGCCTTCAAGACCCCGAGGGCTCTCCGGATGCCCTCGCCGATGCGGCGCTTCGCGTCCATGGCCAGCAGGACGCGGCGGAGAGCCGACGCCAGGGCCGGCGCCAGCGCCCCGTCCTCGCTGACTTCGATGTACTCGTGGAAGTAGCCGCGACCGACCGCGGTCTCCTCGAACTCGTTGAGCAGGACGGTCTTGCCGACCCCACGGAGTCCGGTGAGGAGCTGGCTCCGGGCGTTGGTGCCTCGGAGCAGGCGCTGGAGGGTGACGTCCATGGCGTCGATCTGGCTGTCCCTTCCGACCAGCGCCGGCGGCCGGGTCCCGGCGCCCGGGTTGTAGGGGTTCTCCACCGGGTCCACGAGCCGAATCTATCGTTTTATATCCCTTTATCGGACAATGCCCATAAAAGTCCGTCCAGAGCCAGGAAGTATCGGGCAAACCCGATACATGGGCATGTTCCGGGAGAAAGGGTGGGGCGCACCCACGGTCGAACGGTTGGACTCCCCGGGTGCCGAGGCCGGGTGGTCCGCCGTCGTGGGGAGGTCACGCGGTGCCGGAGCTCGAGACTCGTGGGCGGCCCCACGTGCCCGGGGCTGGGCGCGCCCGGGGAGGGGGGCGGGCCGCGCTCTGCACCGGCCCGCCTACGCTGGTCATCGCGGGCCCCCGGGGCCACCAGGATCATGGCGAAGCACGCGGATCCGCTCCCGGGTGGAATTCCCAGCCAGATGCGGTAAACTCTTCAGCTGGCTCTGGGAGGGTTCCCCTTTGTGGGACTGCCGCCTGGCGGCCACACCCGATTCCGCCCCGTTCCGGCCTCGCGCCAGCGGTGTCCTCGGGGCAGCACATCAGAACGCAACCAGGAGAGAGTCACCTGCCCAAGCCCAAGGAAGATGCCATCGTGCTCGAAGGCACGGTGGTCGAGCCACTGCCCAATGCCATGTTCCGCGTCGAGTTGGAGAACGGACACAAGGTGCTGGCGCACAGCTCGGGAAAGATGCGGATGCACCGCATCCGCATCTTGCCGGGGGACAAGGTCCAGGTGGAGATCACTCCGTACGACCTCAACCGGGGTCGGATCACCTATCGGTACAAGTAGGACGGGGAGTCAAGTGAAGGTTCGGCCGAGCGTGAAGCCGATCTGTGAGAAGTGCAAGGTCATCCGACGACGTGGCGTCGTTCGGGTGATCTGCGACAACCCGCGTCACAAGCAGCGGCAGGGCTAGGGAGAGGAACCGGCACATGGCCCGAATTTCCGGGGTGGACATCCCGCGCGAGAAGCGGCTCGAGATCTCGCTGACCTACATCTACGGCATCGGCCCGACGCTGTCGTCGCAGATCTGTGAGGCCGTCGACGTGAACCCCTCGACCCGCGTCCGCGACCTCACCGACGAGGAGGTCGCGAGGCTGCGCACCTACGTCGACGCCAACTTCCGCGTCGAGGGGGACCTGCGCCGTGACGTCTCCCAGGACATCAAGCGCAAGATGGAGATCAACTGCTACCAGGGCGTGCGGCACCGCAAGGGGCTGCCGGTCCACGGGCAGCGCACCCACACGAACGCCCGCACCCGCAAGGGCCCCAAGAAGACGGTGGCCGGGAAGAAGAAGGTGAAGAAGTAGTGGCCAAGCCCACGAAGCCCGGCGCCCGGCGCCCGCGCCGCAAGGAGCGCAAGAACGTCGCCTACGGCGTCGCGCACATCAAGAGCTCGTTCAACAACACCATCGTCTCCATCGCCGACCCGGAGGGCAACGTGCTCGCCTGGGCCTCAGCCGGCAACGTCGGCTTCAAGGGCTCGCGCAAGTCGACCCCCTTCGCCGCCCAGCTGGCCGCCGAGGCGTGCGCCAAGCGGGCCATGGAGCACGGCGTCCGCAAGGTCGACGTGCTCGTGCGCGGGCCCGGCTCCGGCCGTGAGACCGCCATCCGCTCGCTCGCCGCGGTCGGGATCGAGGTGGTCGGCATCAAGGACGTGACCCCGATCCCGCACAACGGCTGCCGCCCCAAGAAGCGGCGCCGGGTCTAGGCCCCGTAGTCGAGAAGACACAGAAGAAGAGGAACCCCACTCATGGCTCGATACACCGGTCCCGTCTGCCGCCTCTGCCGGCGCGAGCGGACCAAGCTGTTCTTGAAGGGCGAGCGCTGCTACTCGCTCAAATGCCCGGTCTCCGAGGCGGTCACCGACCGCCACAGCCGCGCCTACCCGCCCGGCGAGCACGGCCGCGACCGCATGCGGCAGGGCTCGGAGTACCTGGCCCAGCTGCGCGAGAAGCAGAAGGCGCGCCGCATCTACGGGATCTTGGAGAAGCAGTTCCGGAACATGTACGAGGAGGCCAACCGCCAGCCCGGCATCACTGGTGAGAACCTGCTGCGCAACCTCGAGCTCCGCCTCGACAACGTGGTCTTCCGGGCCGGCTGGGGTGCCAGCCGCCGCCAGGCCCGCCAGTTCGTGCGCCACGGCCACGTCCTGGTCAACGGCAAGCGCGTCACCGTCCCGAGCTACCGGGTCCGCACCGGCGACAAGGTCGTGCTGCGCGAAGCCACCCGCGGGAACTTCCTCGTCCGCCGCAACATGGACACCCTGGAGCGCCAGACCCCGGCCTGGCTCGAGACCGGCGACGCCGGCTTCTCGGTAGCCGTCCTCAACCCGCCGCTGCGTGAGCACATCGACGAGCCCCTCCAGGAGCAGTTGATCGTCGAGCTCTACTCGAAGTAGCCCCCGTCCCCAGCAACAGGAGTCCCATCATGTTGATCTTCCAAAGGCCGACCGTCGAAGTCCTCGACGAGGAGCAGAACAACCGCCAGCGCTTCGCCGTCGGCCCGCTCGACCCGGGCTTCGGCACCACGCTCGGCAATTCGCTGCGCCGCACGCTGCTCTCGTCCATCCCCGGCGGGGCGGTGACCCAGCTCCGCTTCGACGAGGCGCTGCACGAGTTCACGACGCTTCCCGGGGTCAAGGAGGATGTCACCGACATCATCCTGAACCTCAAGGACCTGCTGGTCCGGGTCAACTCGGACGAGCCGGTGACCCTCCGCCTCGACGTCCGCGGCCCCGCCGACGCCACCGCGGCGGACCTGCAGTTGACGCCCGACGTCGAGGTGCTCAACCCCGACCTGCACATCGCCTCCATCAACGCCAAGGGCCGCCTGGCCGTCGACGTGACGGTGGAGCGCGGGCGGGGCTACGCCTCGGCCGACAAGAACAAGCGCTCGACGACCATCGGCGTCATCCCGATCGATTCCATCTTCTCGCCCGTGCACCGGGTCACCTTCGACATCGAGCCCGTGCGAGTGGAGCAGTCCACCAACTACGACCGCTTGGTGCTCGACATCGAGACCGACGGGACCATCTCGCCGCGCGAGGCCCTGGCCTCGGCCGGCGCCACGCTCCGCAACCTGGTCTCTCTCGTGGCCGACCTCGAGGACGCGCCGCAGGGCCTCGAGCCGGGCGACGTCGGGGTGCCGACCGGCGGCTCGCCCGACCTGGACCTGCGCATCGAAGAGCTCGACCTGTCGGAGCGGCCCCGCAACTGCCTCAAGCGGGCCCAGATCAACACGATCGGCGAGCTGGTCGAGCGCACCATGGAGGACCTCCTGGCCATCACCAACTTCGGCCAGAAGTCGGCCGACGAGGTCGTCCAGCGCCTGGACGAGCGCGGCCTGTCGCTGCGCACCCGGGACTGAGCGGCCATGCAGGCAACCCCACGGCGCGGCCGCCGGATGGGCGGCTCCGCCGCGCACCAGAAGGCCATGGTGGGCAACCTGGTCGCCTCGCTGATCGCGGCCGAGTCCATCGTGACCACCGAGGCCAAGGCGAAGGCACTGCGCCCGGTGGCCGAGAAGTGCGTGACCGCGGCGCGCAAGGGCGGCGTGGCCCAGCACCGCCACGTGGTCGCCCTCATCCGGGACAAGGACATGGCCCACAAGCTCTTCGAGGAGATCGGGCCCCGCTACGCGGACCGGCCCGGTGGTTACACCCGGATCCTCAAGCTGGGCCCGCGCCCGGGTGACAACGCGCCGATGGCGCGGATCGAGTTCGTCTAAGGGTGGAGGAACCCGCCGGCGCTGCCCCGCAGCGCTGGAGGCTCCTGATCGCCTACGACGGTGCGGCCTTCCGGGGCTTCGCCGTCCAGCCCGAGGTCCCGACCGTCGCCGGGGCGCTGCGCCAGGCACTCGAGCGCACTGCCCGGCTGCGCGAGCCGCCGGCCATCGTCTGCGCGGGGCGCACCGACGCCGGGGTGCACGCCCGTGGACAGGTCGTCCACGTCGACCTGCCGGCCCTTCCCCATGACGGGCCGGGCCTGGCCCGGGCCGTCAACCGCCAGCTCGCCCCCGAGGTGGTGGTGCGCCGTGCCGAACCCGTCGGCCCGGACTTCGACGCCCGCCGCTCCGCCACCGGCCGCGCCTACCGCTACCTGGTCTGGAACGCCCCCGAGCCCGACCCGCTCCTGGCCCCGGTCGCCTGGCACGTGAGCGACCCCTTGGACCTCGGCTCCATGCGCACCGCCTCCGACGTGCTCCTCGGCAGCCACGACTTCCGTTCGTTCTGCCGCCGCCCGCCCGGGTCCGACGCCTCGTTGCCGATCGTCCGCCGGGTGACGAGGGCCCGCTGGAGCGTCGACGAGGGACCCGAGGCCACCGACGCCGGGAGCGGCACCGGGGAGGGCCGGCTGCTGCGCTTCGACGTCGCCGCCAGCTCCTTTTGCCACCAGATGGTCCGTTCCCTGGTCTCCAGCCTGGTCGAGGTGGGCCGGGGCCGGGAGAACGCGGCGGGCCTGATGGAGCGCCTGCGGGCTGCGACCCGGCACCGGATGGCGGATCCGGCGCCGGCCCACGGCCTGTGCCTGGTCTCGGTGGCCTACGAGGGTGACGGGGCCGGGGCCCGAGGGGGTCCGGCCGCCGGGACGGGTGCGGCCTGAGGGCGCGGCTTGCCACCCCTGCCCAGGGGCCCTATCCTGGTACGTCGGCTCTCGGGACCCCCGGGAGCCCTGAGCCCGCTCCTCGGGGCAGCCTTCGGAGTGACGGCTCGCTCACCACGCGGAAGCGAAAGATCGGTCTTGTGCGCACATTTTCACCGAAGGTCACCGAGATCCAGCGATCCTGGTACGTCGTCGACGCCGACGGTCTCGTGCTCGGGCGCCTGGCCTCGTCGGTGGCCGCCATCCTGCGCGGCAAGCACCGCCCCTACTTCGCGCCCCACGTCGACACGGGCGACCACGTGATCGTCGTGAACGCCGACAAGGTGGTCCTGACCTCGGGCAAGGCCGACGCCAAGATGGCCTACCGCCACAGCGGGTACCCGGGGGGCCTGCGCGCCACCAGCTACACCGAGCTGCTCGAGGACAAGCCGGCCGAGCTCATCCGCCGCTCCGTGCGCGGCATGCTGCCCAAGAACACCCTCGGGCGCCAGATGCTGAGCAAGCTGCAGGTCTATGCCGGACCGGACCATCCCCACGCCGCCCAGAAGCCCGAGCCGCTCGAACTGCCCGGCGCCCGCCGGGTCGGCTGACCAGGCGCACCAGGAAGGACACCACCCACGCAATGCCCGCACCAATGACCCAGACCACCGGTCGCCGCAAGCAGGCGGTGGCGCGCGTCCGCTTCCGCCCCGGCCAGGGTGGCATCACGATCAACAAGCAGCCCTTCGAGAAGTACTTCACCTCGGCCACTCATCGCATGTTGGTGACCGAGCCGTTGCGCATCACCAACACGGCGGAGTCCTACGACATCGACGCGACCATCGACGGCGGCGGGATCTCGGGCCAGGCCGGCGCCATGCGCCTCGGCATCGCCCGCAGCCTGTGCGAGGTCGACCCCGAGCTGCGAGGGGCGCTCAAGCGGTCGGGCCTCCTCACGCGGGACGCTCGTGAGAAGGAGTCGAAGAAGTACGGCCTGAAGAAGGCCCGCAAGGCGCCGCAGTACTCCAAGCGGTAGCAGTCGGTACGCGAGTGGCGCCGGCCCGCTTCGGCACCGATGGCGTGCGTGGGATCGCGAACGAGGAGCTGACCGCCGAGCTGGCGCTGGCCCTCGGGCGCGCCACGGCCCGCATCCTGCCCGCACCGACCTTCGTCGTCGGCCGCGACACCCGGCGCTCGGGGCCGCTCCTCCAGGCCGCCTTCTCGGCCGGCCTGGCCACCGAGGGCTCCGACGTCGTCGACCTGGGCGTCCTGCCGACGCCCGGCGTGGCCACCGTGGCCGAGCACCGCAAGGCGCCCGGCGCGGTGATCTCGGCGTCGCACAACCCCTTCAGCGACAACGGCATCAAGCTGTTCAGCCTGCTGGGGACGAAGCTGCCCATCGACGTCGAGGGTGAGATCGAGCGCGAGCTCGACGCCATCGTGGCCAACCCCGACGGCCCGCCCCGCCGGCCCACCGGCTACGGGGTGGGGCGGATCACCACGGACCCCGGCGCCGTCGAGCTCTACGCGCGGCACCTGGTGGCCACCACCGAGGGGCGCCGCCTCGACGGCCTGCGCATCGTCGTCGACTGCGCCAACGGTGCCGCCAGCGAGATCGCCCCGCGGGTGCTGGCCGACCTCGGCGCGGGGGTCACCGCGCTGCACGACAAGCCCGACGGGGCGAACATCAACGAGAGATGCGGGTCGACCGACCCGACCCAGCTGTCCCGGGTGGTGGTGGAGCACCAGGCGGACCTCGGACTGGCGTTCGACGGCGACGCCGATCGGGTCATCGCGGTCGACCACACGGGCACCATCGTCGACGGCGACGTGCTCCTGGCCCTCTTCGCGCTCGACCTGGCCGGACGGGGGCGCCTGGCCGGCAACACGGTCGCCGTCACGGTCATGACCAACCTCGGCTTCCGCCTGGCGATGGAGGGCCGCGGCATCGGGGTGCGCGAGACGGACGTGGGGGACCGCCACGTGCTGGCCGCGCTCGACGCCGACGGGCTCAGTCTCGGCGGCGAGCAGTCGGGCCACATCATCTTCCGCTCGCTGTCGACGACCGGTGACGGCATCCTGACCGGCATCGCGCTGGCCGACCTCGTGCTGCGCGGCGGCCGCTCGCTGGCCGACCTCGCGGGCGGGCTGGTCGAGCGGGTGCCCCAGCGCCTCGTCAACGTGCCCATTCCGCAGCCCGAGCGGCTGGCCGACTGCGCAGAGGTGTGGGAGGCCGTGGTGCAGGCCGAGGCCGAGCTCGGGCACGAAGGGCGGGTGCTCCTGCGCCCGAGCGGGACCGAGCCGCTGGTGCGCGTCATGGTCGAGGCGCGGGTCGAGGCGCAGGCCAACGCGGTGGCGGCCCAGCTGGCCGGCGTGGTCGAGGCGGCCCTTGGGCAAATCGAGCCGCAAGCCCCCAGCTAGCCTGGTCCACCATGTGCGGCATCATCGGCGTCACGGGCGAGGCCGACGCCGTGCCCATCATCCTCGGGGCTCTGCACCAGCTCGAGTACCGGGGCTACGACTCGGCCGGGATCGCCATGGTCGCCGACGGCTCCATCTGGCGGGCCCGGGCCGCCGGCGGGACGAACTCGGTGTCCAAGCTGGACGAGATGACCCGCGGCGCGCCGACCGGCCACGCCGCCGCCATCGGGCACACCCGCTGGGCCACCCACGGAAGCCCCACCCCCGAGAACGCACACCCGCACACCGACTGCACCGGGCGCATCGCCATCATCCACAACGGGATCATCGAGAACCACGCCGAGCTGCGGGCGGAGCTGGAGGCGGCCGGGCACACCCTGACGTCGGCCACCGACACCGAGGTGATGGCCCACCTGATTGAGCAGGGGATGGCCGGCGGAGCGTCGCTGACGGAGGCCACACGCTCGATGCTGCGCCGGGTGCGGGGCGCCTTTTCCATCGCGGTCGTGGCTGCCGACGAGCCCGACACCATCGTGGCCGCCCGCCGCTCCACGCCCCTCGTGCTCGGGCTGCACGACGGCATGGCGTTGCTGGCGTCGGACATCCCCGCCCTCATCGGCCACACCCGACGCGTGTTCGCGCTCGCCGACGACGAGCTGGCGGTGCTGACCCCCGGCGCGCTGGCGGTCACCACGCTCGACGGGGTGCCCGTCGAGCCGGAGCAGCTGACCATCACCTGGGACGTCGAGGCGGCGCAGAAGGGCGGCTACGAGGACTTCATGTCCAAGGAGATGCACGAGCAGCCCCAAGCCGTGGCCGACACACTGCTCGACCGGCGCGGGCCCGGCGGTGAGCTGATCCTGGACGAGATGCGCCTGAGCGCCGACGACCTGCGCGGCATCGACAAGGTGTTCATCGTCGCCTGCGGCTCGAGCTATCACGCCGCGCTGGTGGCCAAGTACGCCATTGAGCACTGGGTGAAGGTGCCGACCGAGGTCGACATCGCCAGCGAGTTCCGTTACCGGGACCCGGTGCTGAACGAGCGCACGCTGTGCGTGGGCGTCTCCCAGTCGGGCGAGACGCTCGACACCTCCGAGGCCATGCGCGAGGCGGCGCGCCTCGGGGCCAAGGTGCTCGTCGTCTCGAACGTCGTGGACTCCTCCATGGCCCGGGCCGCCGACGGTGTGCTCTACACCCGGGCCGGACCCGAGATCGGGGTGGCCTCGACGAAGTGCCACCTGGCCCAGATCGTGGCGCTCGAGGTCCTGGGCCTGTACCTGGCCCAGATCCTCGGGACCCGGCCGGCCGCCGAGGTCAACGAGATCCTCAACGCCATGGAGGTCCTGCCGGGACTGGTGAGCGAGGCGCTGGCGCGGGCGGGCGACGTCGACGACGTGGCGGCCAAGCTGACCGATGCCCGCGATTTCTTCTTCCTCGGGCGTCACGTCGGCTACCCGGTCGCGCTGGAGGGCGCGCTCAAGCTCAAGGAGCTGGCCTACCTGCGCGCCGAGGGCTACCCGGCCGGCGAGCTCAAGCACGGCCCCATCGCGCTGATCGAGCCCGGCACGGTCGTCGTGGGCATCGCCACCCGCAACCCGTTGTGGGAGAAGATGCTCTCCAACATCGCCGAGGTGCGCAGCCGTGGCGCCACCGTCGTGCTGGTGGCCGACGACGGCGACGAGCAGTCGGCGGCCGCGGCCGACCACGTGCTCTGGGTCCCCCCGACGCACCCCCTCATCTCCCCGGTGGTCGGCGTGGTCCCCTTGCAGCAGCTGGCCTACCGGCTGGCCCGGCTGCACGGGCACGATCCTGACCGCCCGCGCAACCTGGCCAAGACGGTGACCGTCGAATGAGCCCCATCGTCGGCGTCGGCATCGACGCGGTCGACGTGGCGCGCTTCCGCCGGCTGCTGGACCGCCGTCCGCGCTTCGCGGCGCGCTGCTTCACCGAGACCGAGCAGTCCGACGCCACCGGCTCGGCCGACGTGGCACAGAGCCTGGCGGCGCGCTTCGCAGCGAAGGAGGCCGTCATGAAGGCGCTCGGCACCGGCATCGGGGCCTTCGCGCTGACCGACGTCGAGGTGTGCCGGACCACCGGCACCGGCGCCACCCGCAACGCGCCGTTCCTCGTGCTGCACGGCACGGCGGCCGAGCTGGCCGGCGCCCAGGGCGCGGGCCGCTTCCACCTCTCGCTCACCCACACAGACGGCGTGGCCATCGCCTTCGTCGTCGCGGAGCAGGCGCAGGCCGCCTCGTGCGCCCCGTCCTGACCCGCGACGAGATGCGGGCCGCCGATGCCGCGGCCGCGGACTGGGTTTCGCACGAGACCCTGGTGACCCGCGCCGGCACGGCGGTCGCCCATGCCGCGCTGCGCATGCTCGGCGGGGGCTACGGCCGGCGCGTCGTCGTCGTGGCCGGCAAGGGGAGCAACGGAGCCGACGGGCGAGTGGCCGCGTCCGTGCTGAGCGGGAGGGGGGTGCGGGTCCGCGTGCTCGAGGCCGCCGACGTGCCGGGGGGCGCCCCGCTGCCGCCCTGTGATCTCGTCGTGGACGGTGCCTACGGCACCGGGTTCCGGGGCTCCTACGACGCGCCGCAGGTGCCGGCCGGTGCCGCGGTGCTGGCCATCGACATCCCCTCCGGCGTCGACGCCGATTCCGGGGAGGCGCCCGGCACCGCGGTGCGGGCTGACCGCACCGTGACCTTCGCCGCCCTGAAGCCCGGGCTGCTCCAGGGCGACGGGCCGCGGCTCAGCGGCGTGGTCGAGGTGGCCGACATCGGGATCGGCGTCCCGACGCCCCGGTCGCTCCTGATGGAGGACGCCGACGTTGCGGCGTTGCTGCCGCCCCGGCCCCGCGGCGTCAACAAGTGGACGAACGCCGTTGGTGTGGCCGCCGGCTCGGCCGGCATGGAGGGGTCCGCCATCCTGTGCACCCGGGGGGCCATGGCCGCCGGCGCCGGCATGATCCGCCTGGGCTCGCCCGGCGACCCGTCCGCGCCCTGGCCCACCGAGGCCGTGCGCATGCACCTGCCGGCAGAGGGGTGGGCCGGCGCCTTCCTGGGGGCCACGGCCAAGTGCAACGCCATCGTGCTCGGCCCCGGGCTCGGCACGAGCGGCACCGTGGCGGAGGAGATCCGGGCCGTGCTGGCCGCGGTGCCCGTGCCGCTCGTCATCGACGCCGACGCGCTCACCGCGCTGGGCGACGCGGCCGCGGCACGCACCCTGCTCGACAAGCGGGACGCGCCGAGCATCCTCACGCCGCACGACGGCGAGTACGCACGCATCGCCGGGTCCGCCCCCGGGGAGGACCGCCTGGACGCGGCGCGCCGGCTGGCCGCGTCGACGGGTGCGGTCGTCCTCCTGAAGGGCCCGCTCACCGCGGTGGCCGACCCCGGCGGCGTCTCGTCGGTGCCCGACGTGCTCCTCTCGGCGGCGGGCGGCCCGTCGCTCGCCACCGCCGGCAGCGGCGACGTCCTGTCGGGCATCATCGGCGCCTTCTGCGCTCGCGGCCTCGGTGCCCTCGAGGCGGCGGCGCTCGCCGCGCACGTGCACGGCCGGGCGGCCTCGCTGGGCCCGTCGCAGGGCCTGGTCGCCGGCGACCTGCCGGGGCTGCTGGCGCGCCTGTTGACCGCGCTGGCGGAGCCGGCGGGGACGGGCGGCGACGACGGGCACGGTCACGCCGGTGGCTGACGGCGCGGCTCCGATGCGCCTGGTGCCGGCCGCTGCGGCCGACGACGATGACGTGGTGACCATGGCCCAGGGGCGCTCGCGCCCGGCCTGGGCCGAGATCGACCTTGCCGCCGTGGCACACAACGCGGCAGTGCTGGCGCGGCTGGCGGCGCCGTCCGAGCTGTGCGCGGTGGTCAAGGCGCACGGCTACGGGCACGGCGGGCCGGCCGTGGCCCGGGCCGCACTGGCCGGGGGGGCGCAGCGCCTAGCGGTGGCGCTCGTCGACGAGGGCGTCGAGCTGCGGCAGCACGGCGTGGCCGCGCCGGTGCTGCTGTTGAGCGAGTGCGGCCCCGACGCGGTCGAGACCGCGTTGGACTACGGGCTCACTCCGACGCTGTACTCCGCCGAGGGCATCGCGGCCTTCGGCGCGGCAGCGAGGGCGGGCCGACGCCGCACCGCGGTCCACGTGAAGGTCGACACGGGGATGCACCGGGTCGGTGCCGCCCCCGAGGACCTGCCGGCGATGGTCGCGGCCGTTGGGCGCGAGCCGATGCTGGACCTCGAGGGCGTGTGGACCCACCTGCCGGTGGCCGACGGCGAAGCCGAGGAGGACCGGGCCTACACCGAGGGGCAGCTCGACCTGTTCGATCGCCTCGTCGCCGCCCTGGCCGCGGACGGCATCCGCCCCCCGGTCCTGCACACTGCCAACACGGCGGGCACCGTCGCCTTTCCCCGGTCGCGCCACCAGATGGTGCGCTGCGGCCTGGGCCTCTACGGGTACCTGCCGGGGGAGGGGGTGCGGGCCGCCTTCGACGCGCAGGGGGGCGGCGCGCTGCTGCGCCCGGCCATGTCGCTCAAGGCGCGGGTGGTCGCAGTACGGACGCTCGACTCCGGCGAGCGCCCCTCCTACGGGCGGCTGCGCCCGCTGCCGGCGCGCTCGCTGGTGGCCACGGTGCCGATCGGCTACGCCGACGGTGTGCCACGCGCCCTGTTCGGCGCCGGCTACGAGGTCCTCATCGGCGGGATGCGTCGGCCCCTGGCGGGCATGGTGACGATGGACCAGATCGTGGTCGACTGCGGCGACGACGACTCGGTGCGGCCCGGCGACGAGGTGGTGCTGCTCGGCCGGCAGGGGGACGAAGCCGTGACGGCGGACGACTGGGCGGCCATGCTGGGGACGATCAGCTACGAGGTGGTGTGCGGCGTCGGCCCGCGCATGCCCCGGGTCCTGGTCAACCACCCCGACGTGCCGAGTGCCTGACGCCGACGTCCTGGAGCGGCTGCGGCTCACCGCGTCGACCTGCACGCGCTGCCCGCTGGCCGAGGGGCGGACCCAGGTCGTCTTCGGCGTCGGCAACCCTGCGGCCGACCTGCTCTTCGTGGGCGAGGGCCCGGGGCGCGAGGAGGACCTCGCCGGCGAGCCGTTCGTCGGCCGCTCGGGGAAGCTCCTCGACCGCCTCATGTCGGAGGAGGTCGGCCTCACTCGGGCCGAGTGCTACATCGCCAACGTGGTCAAGTGCCGGCCGCCCAACAACCGCGACCCGGCGCCCGACGAGATCGAGGCCTGCCGTCCCTACCTCACCGAGCAGGTGGCCCTCATCGACCCCACGGTGATCGTGACGCTCGGGAACTTCGCCACCAAGTTGCTGCTCGAGAGCTCGAGCGGCATCCGCCAGCTGCGGGGCCAGGTCTTCGAGCGCGGCCGGGCCCGCCTCGTCCCGACGTACCATCCGGCCTACGTGCTGCGGGCCGGCGGGGAAGCCATGGCCGAGATGCGGGCCGACCTCGTCCGGGCCAAGCGCCTCATGGCGGCGGGACGGGCGTGAGCTGGCCCCTGGAGCACACGACCGACTCGCCGGCGGCCACCAAGGAGCTGGCGGGACGGCTGGCGCGCCTGTGCCGCCCCGGCGACGTCGTGCTGCTCGTCGGCGAGCTCGGCGCCGGCAAGACGGTGTTCGCCCAGGGCTTCGCCGCCGCGCTCGGCGTAATGGGCCCGGTGACGAGCCCGACGTTCGCCCTCGTGCGGCACTACCGCTGCGGAGCGGGCGGCCCGGTGGGGAGCCTGATCCACGCCGACGTGTACCGCACCGGCTCGCCGGCCGAGGTCGCCGACCTCGCCCTGGCCGAGCTCGTCGAGGAGGACGCGGTGGCCCTCGTCGAGTGGGGTGACCTGGCCGCGCCCGCGCTCGGCGACAGCGCGCTCGTGGTGGCGATCGGCGCCCCCGACCCGGTGGGCGCGGCGGATCGGCGAGCCCTCACGATGGAGGGGCGCGGGCGCTGGGCGGGCCGGGCGGACGAGGTGGCGGCGGCGCTGGAGCCCGCACAGCGTGGCGCATCGTGACCCCCGCCCACGCCGCCGCCCCGTTCCCGGTGGTGGCCATCGAGACCGCGACGGAGACGGTCGGGGTCGCCGTGCAGACCCCGGCGGGCGTGCAGGCCGAGTTCGTGCTGACCGGGCGTCGCCGCCACGTCGAGACGCTGACTCCCGCCCTCGAGCACGTGCTGGCCCAGGTGGGCCTGGTGCCGGCGGATCTCGGCGCCGTCGCGGTCGACATCGGGCCGGGGCTCTTCACCGGCCTGCGGGTCGGGGTGGCGACGGCCAAGGCGCTGGCTCAGTCGCTGGGCATCGGCGTCGTTTCGGCGAGCAGCCTTGACATCCTCACGGAGGGGGCGGCGCGTGCCGGGCACCGGGGGCTGGTGCTGGCCTGCGTCGACGCCCGTCGGGCCGAGGTGTTCGCGTGCGTGCGCGAGCTTGATGCCGCCGGGGCCGTCGCAACAGAGCCGATCGCACCCGCCCTGTTCGCGCCCGCCGACCTGGTGGGCGCGCTGGACGAGCTGGGCGGGGCGCCGGTGCGGGCGGTCGGCGACGGCGCCTTTCGCTACCGCAGTGTCCTCGAGGCGCTGCCAGCGGTCGACACGGGGGCTTCCGCCCTCTCGTTCCCACCACCGTCGGCACTGCTCGGCCTGGTCCTGGCGCGCCTCGAGACGGGAGAATCGCCAGTCGGACCGGGTTCCGTCGTTCCCCTCTACATGCGTGAGGCGGACGCAACGAGCAACTTTGCACGCGCGGAGCGGGGCTGAGCGGGTGCGGCGATGACGCTGCGCATCGAGAAGCTCAGGCGGCGTGACCTGCGCCAGCTGCTGCGCATCGAGAGCGCCGTGTTCCCCGAGCCGTGGTCGCCGGAGGTGTTCAACTCGGAGCTGGCGTTGCGCAAGGGCCGGCTGTACCGGGCGACCTGGGACGGCGCGGAGATGGCGGGCTACATCGGGTTCATGATCGTCGACGACGAGGCGCACATGACGACCATCGCGACGGCTCCCGCCTACCAGCGCACCGGCGTCGCCACGACAATGATCGTCGACGGCCTCCGCACGCTGCGCGCCGGCGGGGTCAAGCACGTCTCGCTCGAGGTGGCCGCCAACAACGAGCCGGCGCAGGCTCTGTACCGGCGCTTCGGGTTCGCGCCCGTCGGCGTGCGCAAGAACTACTACCCCGTGACCGGGCAGGACGCACTCGTCATGTGGGTCTACGACATCGACGGCGAGGAGTACGGGCGGCGCCTCGAGGACCTGGCCGCGGCCGGCGTGCCGGTCGAGGAGGGTCGCCGGCGCTGACGCGGTCCGCCTGACCGGGTCCGGTACCAGCTGAGCAGCCCGGCGGGCTCCGGCGCCGCCGCCGCGAGAGGATTGGGTATGGCAGATCTCGAGTACGTCCGGCGGCTGGCCGCCGCCGACCATCACCTCGCCGTCTTCGCCGTCGGCCGGCTGGACGGGACCGTCCACGCATCGGTCGTGAGCGCAGGCGTCATCGACGACCCGGTCGACGGGTCGCCCGGCGTTGCCGCCGTGGTGGGCGGGGACGCCCGCAAGCTCGACCTGCTCCGCGAGTGGGGACGGGCGACGCTCGTGTTCAAGGATGGCTGGGAGTGGGCCGCCGTCTCGGGCCCGGTGCGCCTCGTCGGTCCTGACGACGGACAGAGCCTCGGGCTCGACGTGCCCGAGACCGTCCGGTCCGTCTTCCGGGCGGCCGGGGGGAGCCACGGGGACTGGGAGGAGTTCGACCGCGTCATGGCCGCCGAGCGCCGCTGCGCCGTCTTCGTGCGGGCCGAGGCCATCTCCTCCAACGCCGGCAGCGGCTGAGACAGCGGCCGCCGTCCGCCCGTAGGGTGGACCGGGCCCGGGCCCGCCCACCCGGCCGGCCGGCCGGCAGCAAGAAGACAAGAAAGCAAGAAGACAAGGAGAGGAGCCATCCGCCCATGGAAACCATCGCTCTCGGAACCGGCGGCCTGACGGTCTCGCGGCAAGGGCTCGGCTGCATGGGGATGTCGGACTTCTACGGGCCCCGCGACGACGACGAGTCCATCGCCACCATCCACCGGGCGCTCGATCTCGGGGTGACGTTCTTCGACACCGCCGACATGTACGGACCCCATACCAACGAGATGCTGGTCGGCAAGGCACTGGCGGGTCGCCGTGACGAGGCTGTCATCGCCACCAAGTTCGGCATCGTGCGCGACCCGGGCTATCCGGAGAAGCGCTCCGTCAACGGCCGGCCCGAGTACGTGCGCCAGGCGTGCGAGGGATCGCTCTCCCGGCTCGGCGTCGACCACATCGACCTCTACTACCAACACCGGGTGGACCCCGACACGCCGATCGAGGAGACCGTGGGTGCCATGGCCCAGCTCGTGGCCGAGGGCAAGGTCCGCTATCTCGGCCTGTCCGAGGCGGCGCCCGAGACCATCCGCCGTGCCCAGGCGGTGCACCCGATCTCGGCCCTCCAGACCGAGTACTCCGTCTGGTCGCGCGATCCCGAGCGCGAGATCCTGCCCACGCTGCGCGAGCTCGGCATCGGGTTCGTTCCCTACAGCCCGCTCGGGCGCGGCTTCCTGACCGGCACCATGCGGTCGCTCGACGACCTCGACGAGGCCGACTTCCGCCGCTACCAGCCGCGGTTCCAAGGTGACAACCTCGCCGGCAACATCGCGATCGTCGAGGTGATCGACCAGCTGGCCGAGGCCAAGGGCTGCACACCGGGGCAGATCGCCCTCGCCTTCGTGCACGCGGCGGGCCGAGACGTGGCCCCGATCCCGGGCACCAAGCGGCGCCACTACCTGGAGGAGAACGTCGCCGCGCTCGACGTCGAGCTGACCGAGGAGGACCTGGCGGTGCTCGACACGGTGGCCCCGGCCAAGGGCGACCGCTACGCGGACATGTCACCGGTCAACCGCTAATCGGTCTTCGGTCCGGCTCTCCCGAGCGTCGCCGCCGCTCCGGGCCTAGCGTGGGCGTGACACGATGCGAAGGAGGCCACCATGCCGAAATTCCTGATCGAAGTGAAGTACACCCTGGACGGCATCAAGGGGGTCAAGGCAGAGGGGGGCACGGCCCGGGTCAAGGCGGCGACGGCGCTGATCGAGGGGCTCGGCGGCAAGGTCGAGTCCTTTCACTTCGCGTTCGGGGGATCCGACGTGTTCGTGATCGCCGAGATGCCGGACAACGTCGCGGCCGCCGCCGCGGGCCTGACCGTGAGCGCCGGCGGTGGCGCGACCTCGCGCACCGTGGTGCTGATCACCCCCGAGGAGATGGACGCCGCCGCCCGTAAAGAGGCGCTGTACCGCCCGCCCGGAGGCTGAGGCCCGGCCTCAGCCGGCCACCGGCTGACGAGCGGTCTCTTGGGCCGCGCTCAGCTCGGCCAGGGTCGCGCTGATGGCGGCGAGGGGGTCGCTCGCCGCGATCTCGGCCTGGAGTGCCCGCGCCCGTACCCGGTACGACGGCCGGGACAGGAC
Source organism: uncultured Acidimicrobiaceae bacterium (assembly GCA_963717455.1). Classification (GTDB taxonomy): domain Bacteria; phylum Actinomycetota; class Acidimicrobiia; order Acidimicrobiales; family RAAP-2; genus Bog-473. The sequence goes on along the minus strand of OY970336.1, from coordinate 5,160,183 downwards.
GCGACGCACGGCGCGGGCGACCATGGCCACCGAGGGCCTGCCGGTGTGCAGGTTGATGCCCGCGCCCGACCACTGGACCCGCGCCGCCACCTCGGGCTTGTCCTCGCTGTCACCGGCCACCACCAGTGGCACCCCGTTGGCCAGCGCCTGCTGCACCCCGCCGTAGCCGCCGTTGGTGACCATCACGTCGCAGTGGGGGAGCAGGCGGTCGTGGGGGATGAAGCGCTCGAGGCGCGCGTTGGCCGGGAGGTCCCGGCGCAGCGGTGCGGGATCGGGCCCCCCGGTCGTGGCCACGACGAGCACGTCCTCTTTCGCCAGCGCCCGGGTCGTGAGCAGCAGGAGCCGGCCCAGGTCCGCGTTGTCGAGCGTGCCCTGGGTCACGTGCACGACGGGCCGTTCGCCGCCGAGCTCACCCCACCACGACGGCTTCTCGAAGGAGGAAGAAGGAGGAGCGAGGATGGGTCCGACGAAGCGGACCGAGGGCGGCAGGTCCGAGCGGGGGTACTCGAACCCGGCCACCGTCGCCTGCAGGTAGGCGTCGGCCAGCCTGGGCGCCAGGTCGACGACGTAGCCGCGGAAGCGCGGTGCGCCGGTCTCGGCCAGGCGCCGGTGGGCGAAGTGCTGGATGTCGGCCAGTATGACGTGCGGCGCGGCCCAGTTCATCGCCCGGTTGCGCACCCGGGACAGCGGCCCGCGGCCCGGCTGCAAGGCCACCCCGAACGGCGCCGTGTCGCGACTCCGCGCGGCGTAGGGCATCACGCCGATGCAGGCCAGCGCCGGCCACGCGGCGCGGGGCCCGAGGGCCAGGGGGAGGGCACCGAGGAACATCGTGTCGACGACGATGCAGTCGGGTGCGAAGCCGTCGAGGATGGCACACAGGTCGCGGTGCTGGCCGGGAACGGGTCCGATGAAGATCCGCCGCAGGTCATCCTTGACTCCGCGCACGCCCCGATTGGACGACGACTCGCGCTCGGGGTTGGCCACCATCAGGTCGTGGGCGTCGTACTCGTCAGCGAAGGGCACGAACCCGGCGCCGGCCGACTCCAGCTTGTCGCGGTAGTGCGAGGTGGTGAAGAACACCACGTCGTGCCCCTCGCCGACCAACCGAGCGGCCAGCGCCAGCAGCGGTGCCGTGTGCCCCAGGGCCGGCGTCGTGCACAGCAGGTAGCGCCGCGGCACCGGTACCGGCACGGCCACCGCGCCGGCCGGGCGATCGCCGTCGCCGGTCACCGGGCCACCACGACGCCGCTCCAGGACGCCAACGCGAGGTCGCCCTCGATCCTCGTCCCCTCGAGCGCGCGCTCGGTGGCCACGGCCACCGTGCCGCGCACGCCGTCGAACACCGCCAGCGCGTCGGACATGTTGAGCAGCACCGTGGTGCGCCCGCCCCGCTCGAAGGCCCAGGTCCCCTCGGGCGAGGGCAGGGACCGGTAGGGCCCGACGGCCACGTCGTCACTGGCGGCGCGGGTCGCGACGACCCGCCGGCAGAACTCGAGCACCGAGTCGGGGTCACCCTCCTGGTCGGCCACGTTGCACGCCGCGGGGTCGGCCATCGGCAGCCAGGTGCGCACGCCTGGTTCGCTGAACCCGCCACCCGGGCCGCCCGACCACGGCATCGGCGTGCGCTCAGCGTCGCGCCCCTTGTAGTACGGCCAGAAGCGGGTGCCCACCGCATCGAGGACGTCGGCGCGCTGGATCGGCCCGTCGGTCAGGCCGATCTCGTCGCCCTGGTAGAGAAATGGTGTCCCGCGCAGCGTGAGCAGGATGAGCAGCGCCACCCTGACTTTGGCCGGGTCGCCGCCCGCCCAGCGCGTCGACAGCCGCGAGACGTCGTGGTTGGAGGCGGTCCAGATCGGCCACGCCTCGTGCGGGATCAGCGCCTCCGTGCCCTCCACCACGGCGCGCAGGGCCTCCGCCTCGAACGGCGCGTTGATGAAGACGAAGTTGAACCCGCCGTGCAGCTCGTCACGGCCGCCGCCGTAGAACTGCATGAGCGTGGGGAGCTGCTCCACGTTCGTCTCGCCGATCAGCAGCCGCTCGGGGTCGTAGGTGTCCGCGATGGCTCGCCAGCGGCGCAGGATGTCGTGCGCCTCGGGCCGGTCGGTGTTGAAGACGGCGCGCACTCCCATGAACTGCTGGTCCAGCGGGTCGTCCTCGCTGGCGGGCGGGTTGTCGCGCAGGTCCTTGTCCTTGATCATCATGTTGCACACGTCGATCCGGAAGCCGGCCACGCCGCGGTCCCACCAGAAGCGGACGATGTCGTCGAACTCCCGGCGCACGTCCTCGTTCCACCAATTGAGGTCCGGCTGGGCCGCCTCGAAGTTGTGGAGGTAGTACTGCCCGCTTGCCGCGTCGAGACGCCAGGCCGGGCCGCCGAAGATGCTCATCCAGTTGTTGGGTGGGCTCCCGTCGGGCTTGGGGTCGGCCCACACGTAGTAGTCCCGGTGGGCCGAGTCTCGCCCGCTCGCCGCGTCGACGAACCACGCGTGCTGGTCGCTGGTGTGGTTGGGCACCAGGTCCATGAGGATGCGGATGCCGCGCCGTCCCGCCTCGCGCACGAGCGTGTCGAGGTCGTCGAGCGTGCCGTAGGCGGGGTCGACGTCGCAGTAGTCCGAGACGTCGTAGCCCCAGTCCCGGTTCGGCGAGCACGTGATCGGCGACAGCCAAGCGCCGGTGATGCCGAGGCGGGCGAGGTGGTCCAGCTTGGAGATGACGCCGGGGAGATCGCCCACCCCGTCGCCGTTGGAGTCGACGTACGAGCGCGGGTAGATCTGGTAGAAGACGCCGCCGTGCCACCAACGATCCGGGTCGTTGTCTCCTGACGCCATCTCTTGCCTCCGGGGTGTGGGCGGTCGCCCGGGAGCGTATCGACCCCACCCACGCGCCGCCGTTCCGGCGCTCCACCCACGCGGCGCCGTCCCGGCGGGTCGGTCGCGCTCAGTGCCGGTGCCGCGCCGCCTGGACCAGTCGGGCCTGCAACAAGGCCGGGAACGCCGCCCCGTTGCCGTTGAAGGTGAGCTGATGGACCCCGGTACCCCGGACGAACGCGACCTCGGTGCTGGTCACGGTCAGTTGGCGCCCTCCGCTGACGAGCGGGACCGTCCGACAGCGTCAGCAGGGTCCTCGCGGCCGCCGCCGTGAGGGTGTGGCTCGGCGGGGACGCCGCTGCCGTCCGTACCGCCGCCAGCGCCTGCGGCTCGCTCGGTGCGCCCAGCGCGCCGCCGCCGGTCAGGCCGCCGACGAGCCCTCCCAGCAGCGAGACGACGAAGACCCCCCCGAACGTGCACACGACGGCGCGGCGCCAGTGCTCCATGCCTGTCTGGGCCATCGAAGCCCCTCCTTGCCTCCAGGGGCGTGCGTGGCCCGGGATCGTCGCCCCGGGTCGACATCGCCCTCTCCGGTGGGGGAACGTGCCGGGGAGCCGGGACACACGGCAGCCCGGCACGACCCGGGTCTTGTAACCCGACTGCAGCCAGAGGGCTGCCCGGTCTAGAGACGGCCGAGGGCGACCGAGGTCAGGTGCTTGGCGAGGGAGGCCGGGAAGGGGGGGCCGTACGCGTTGTAGGTGATCGACTGGCCGAGGCGGCCCTTCGTGGCGTTGACGGAGATGAGCTGGGTGCTCACGGTGACACCTTGATACGTGACGGGGAGGCTCATGACGACCCCCGCCACGCCGGGGCCGTAGACGTGCGGGTCGAGCGGCGTCACCGTGATGGTGCCGATCGTCTCCCCCTTGTTGCCCTGCGCCTCGATCGCCGACTTCCCCGGACCGTTCATGTACGCGGCCACGCAGCCCGGAGTCTTGGCGTTGCCCATTGCGGCGATCTCGGTGTGGGCGTACGACGCCGACGGGAAGACGGTGACGGTGTCTTGGACCTCCAACGACCGGTCCTTGTTCTGGTAGTACGGACCGGTCGCGCTCGGCGAGTTGTCGCCGATGACGCTGGCCGGGACTCCGATGCAGGCTGCGAGTTGGCTTCCTCCCGGCAGGCCTCCCGACCCCCCACCCGACCCGCCGGTGCCCTTCTCGGCCTTCCATCCCTTCGGCAGGTCGGCGATGACGAGCATGTGCTTCTTCGCCTGGGCGACGCTCGACGAGGTGCTGGCGCCGACCGGGGTCGTCATCGTCCACAGCAACAGCCCGGTCGCGATCGCGCCGGCGCCCGTGCGGGTCAACCTGCGCTCGCCGTCACCGCTCCTCCGTCCGACCATTGCGCCCTCCTCGAGGCTCGGGGCGAGTCCCCCGCTCGGGTTTCGCTGAGACCATAAGGGTTGCGGTGCCCCGACGGCGGTCATTTCCACCATCGGCAACCCCTCTTCCGGATCCGTCCCGACCGGGATCGCCCGGCGCCCCCGAGGTCTGCTCCCCGCGGCCGTGGCACCCGGAAGGCCAGGTTCCCGGGGGCCGCCCGCACTCGCCCTTGCCAGGCCGGGCACGGCCCGCTATCTTTGGCACTCGCAACCCGAGAGTGCTAACGAGCGCCAAGGAGGCCCGTTCAAGATGAAGCTGCACCCGCTCGATGACCGCATCGTCGTCCGCCCCGGCGAGTCCGAGGAGACGACGGCGTCAGGCCTGGTCATCCCCGACACTGCCAAGGAGAAGCCCCAGCAGGGCGAGGTGATCGCCGTCGGCCCGGGGCGCCGCTCCGAGGACACCGGCGAGTTGATCCCGATGGACGTCAAGGTGGGCGACACCGTCGTCTACTCCAAGTACGGAGGCACCGAGATCGTCCACGAGGGCGAGGACCTCTTGATCCTCTCCGGCCGGGACGTGCTGGCCAAGCTGGCTTGATTCAGGGTCTGCCCGCCGCCCCGGTGACCGCCGGGGCCGGCGCGGCGGCCCACCAGATTCCCCACCACACCCCGTTCCTCGGTTGAGAGGACTCGAGAGGAGTTCGACACAGTCATGTCCAAGATCCTGAAATTCGACGAGCAAGCCCGCCGTGGGCTCGAGGCCGGCGTCAACAAGCTGGCCGACACCGTGAAGGTCACCCTGGGGCCCAAGGGCCGCAACGTCGTGATCGAGAAGAAGTTCGGCGCCCCCACCATCACCAACGACGGCGTGTCCATCGCCCGGGAGGTCGAGCTCGACGACCCGTTCGAGAACATGGGCGCCCAGTTGGTGAAGGAGGTCGCCACCAAGACCAACGACGTGGCCGGTGACGGCACGACGACGGCGACCGTGCTTGCTCAGTCCCTCATCTCAGAGGGCCTGCGGAACGTGGCCGCCGGCGCCAGCCCGACCGGGTTGAAGAGGGGAATCGAGAAGGCGGTGGCCGCCGCCGTCGACAGCATCGCCAAGCAGTCCAAGGACGTCGGCGGCAAGACGGAGATCGCGCAGGTGGCCTCCATCTCGGCGGCCGACCCTGCCATCGGCGACGTGCTGGCCGAGGCCATCGACAAGGTCGGCAAGGACGGCACGGTGACCGTCGAGGAGTCGAACACCTTCGGGATCGAGCTCGAGCTCACCGAGGGCATGCAGTTCGACAAGGGCTTCCTCTCGCCGTACTTCGTGACCGACCCCGAGCGCCAGGAAGCTGTGCTCGAGGAACCCTCGATCCTCTTCTTCAACGGCAAGATCAGCGCCGTGCACGACCTCGTGCCCGTGCTGGAGAAGGTCATGCAGTCGGGCAAGCCGCTGCTGATCATCGCCGAGGACGTCGAGGGCGAGGCCCTCGCGACCCTGGTGGTCAACAAGATCCGCGGCACCTTCACCTCCGTCGCCGTCAAGGCCCCCGGTTTCGGCGAGCGCCGCAAGGAGATGCTCCAGGACATGGCCGTCCTCACCGGCGCCCAGGTCATCAGCGAGGAGATCGGCCTCAAGCTCGAGAACGCCACCATCGACCTGCTCGGCACCGCCCGCCGGGTGATCGTGACCAAGGACGACACGACGATCGTCGACGGCGCCGGCACACCCGAGGACGTCAAGGGCCGTGTGGCGCAGATCAAGCGCGCCATAGAGGAGACCGACTCGGACTGGGACCGCGAGAAGCTCCAGGAGCGCCTGGCCAAGCTGGCCGGCGGCGTGGCCGTCGTCAAGGTCGGAGCCGCCACCGAGGTGGAGCTCAAGGAGAAGAAGCACCGGATTGAGGACGCGTTGTCCGCCACCCGCGCCGCGGTGGAGGAGGGCATCGTCGCTGGAGGCGGCACGGCGCTGATCCGCGCCCGCAAGCCGGTGGACGAGCTGGCCGACACGCTCGACGGCGACGAGGCCACCGGTGCGCGCATCGTGGGCCACGCGCTGGAGGCGCCGCTGCGCTGGATCGCCTTCAACGCCGGCCTGGAGGGCGCGGTCCTCGTGGCCCAGGTCGAGGCGGCCAAGGGTGACACCGGCCTCAATGCCGCCAACGGCAAGCTGGAGGACCTGGTCAAGGCCGGCATCATCGACCCGGCCAAGGTCACCCGCTCCGCCCTGCAGAACGCCGCCTCCATCGCGGCGCTGCTGCTCACCACCGAGGCCCTCGTGGCCGACAAGCCCGAGAAGGTGGACGCCGCCGCTGCGGCAGCCGCCATGGCGGGCGGCATGGGCGGCATGGGCGGGATGGGCGGGATGATGTAACTCCGCCCTTCGTGGGTTCCCCGGGCGCGTTGCGTCGGGGTGGGATGTTCCCGCCACGTGCAGCGCTCCCGTTGCACGTGTCGGGTGTCGTGGCCGGGTCCTCGGACCCGGCCACGCCGCTTCCGGACCCGGGGCGCCTAGCCTGCCCGAGGTGATCGTGCCCCGGGTGGTCGCGCCGGCGTGACCGACCTCCGACGCAACGAGATGCGAGACCCGCCCACCAGCCCGGAGGCGGATGCACCGGCCGATCCGCCTCACGCTCGGCCCGAAGGTGGACCGGGACGCCCACCGTGGAGCCGGCGGCTCCAGGTGTGGCGATCACCCCCGGGGCAGCCGCCGTGGGCGCGGCCGGCCCTCCTCGCTGTCGCAGCGCTGTCTGCGCTCGCCTACAGCTGGCAAGTCGGGTCGACCATCGAGATCTTCTACGCGGCGGCCGTGCGCAGCATGACGCAGAGCTGGCACAACTTCCTCTTCGGCGCCTTCGATCCCTCGGGGACCATCACCGTCGACAAGCTGCCGGCCGCGATGTGGGTCCAGGCGTTGTCAGCCCGGCTGTTCGGCTTCCACGTCTGGTCGCTGATGCTGCCCCAAGCCGTCGAGGGGGCGCTCACGGTGCTGGTGATCTACCACGCGGTGCGCCGTCTGGCCGGGCCGCTGGCCGGCCTCGTCGCGTCGGTGATCCTGGCGGCCAGCCCGGCCACGATGACGCTCGACCGGGGCAACATCCCAGACTCGCTCATGATCTTGTTGCTCGTCCTGGCCGCCGACGCGACGGTCACGGCCATCATGACCGGCCGCTGGCGCGGTGTGGTCATGGCGGGGGTCTGGGTCGGGCTCGCCTTCCAGGCCAAGATGCTCGAAGCCTGGCTGATCCTGCCCGCCCTCGGGATCGCCTACCTCGTTGCCGGGCGCGGGAGCACGGGGGAGCGCGTCGGTCGCCTCGCGGCGATCGGCGCCGCGACCGCCGTCGTCTCGCTCTCGTACATGACGTTCGTGACGCTCACGCCGGCGTCGCAGCGGCCCTACGTGGACGGCAGCACGTCCAACTCCGTATACCAGCAGGTCTTCGACTACAACGGCTTCTCCCGGGTGGGCCAGGCGTCGCCGAACCAGGTGCTCGGCCGGACGCTCGGCACACCCTTGTTCTCCCAGGCCGAGCCGCCGCCGGCGTGGAACCGGCTGCTGACGCGCGACTACGGCCGTGACACGGGCTGGCTCCTGCCGGCGGCGGTGATCGCGGCGACCTGCATCCTCGTGGCGCGGCGACGGCGGCCGCGCACGGACCTCCAACGTGCCGGCGGCCTGCTGTGGGGGACCTGGCTCCTCGTCCTGGGCGTCGTGTTCACCATCAGCACGACCATGAACTCGTACTACGCCGGCGCACTGTCCCCTGCGGTGGCAGGCCTCCTCGGCATCGGGTCTGCGCTGGCGTGGGAGCACCGCGGGGAGGCCTGGGTGGCGATCGTGACCGCCGGCACCGTCCTGATCACGGTGGGCTACGCCGCCTGGCTCCTGCCGACGAGAGGCACCGGCCAACCCTCCGGGCTCGCAGCCGCCGCGATCGTGCTCGGACTGGCTGCGGTGCTGGTCCTCATGTGGTCTGCCTTCCGTCGTCGGCAACGTCCGGGTCCCGCTGCGGATTCAGTGATCGCACTCGTCCTGGCGGGGGCCGCGGTCCTCGTGGTCCCCGCCGTGGCCAGCGGGTCGGTCGTGGCGGAGGGGCTCGGTCCGTTCGACACGCCGTTCCAGTCGGTCGACACGACGACGTTCATCCGCCACGTCTTCGCGCCGCAGCCCTCGCCGCCCGGCCTGGCGGCCATCGAGGCGGCCCGCCGGGGCGCGCCGGACCTCATGGCGGCGCAGACGTCGGCCGTGGCTGCGCCCTACATCTACGCGACCGGCGAGGAGGTGCTCCCACTGGGCGGCTACACGGGCACCACTCCCGCGCCGTCCACCGCCACCACGGAGGCGATGATCGAGGCCGGGACGTTCCATCTGGCACTCGTCGCGGCACCGCGCGCCACACCGAGCACGCTTGACATCGCCCGGCGCTGCCTCCACGTTGCGCCCAATGGAAGCACGACGTCCGTCGCCCCTCGACTCAAGATCTACTACTGCCTCCCCTCACGCGGCTGAGCCTCCCCGCGCCGTCGTATACCCTCGCCCCGAGTGAGCGACGACCTGGTGCTCCCCGAGTCGGGGCTGATCGAGGACCTCCCGAGCAGGCAGCTCCTCCGGGGGCTCTTCCACCTGCTGTTCGGCCGCGAGCCCGTGCTGACCGACGACGGTGCGTACGTCAAGGAGATGCAGAGCGGTGCGCTCACGCCGCGCCAGCTCGTCGAGTGGCTGGTTGACTCGGCCGAGTGGAGCCACGCCGCGCCGATGACCGAGTTCGGCCCCTCCCTCCACTACGGCCGAGGCGTCTTCATCCGCAGCCTGCCGCGCGCCCGGCGGATCCTCGACATCGGGGGCGCCGCGGTCGGCGACCCCTCCGGGGCGCTCGTGCTGATGGGCTACCCGTACCCGTTCGACGAGCTGACCATCGTGGACCTCCCGAGCGAAGACCGGCACGCCCTCTACCAGGACGAGTCCCGCCCCGTCTCGGTCGAGACGCCGCAGGGCCTCGTGACCTACCGCTATCACTCCATGACCGACCTGAGCTCCTACCCGCCGGGGTTGTTCGACCTGGTGTACAGCGGGCAGAGCATCGAGCACGTCACGAGGCGCCAGGCGAGCAGCGTCCTGTCGCAGGTGCGCCGGGTGCTCCGGCCCGGTGGGATCCTGGCCCTCGACACGCCCAACCGCCGGCTCACCCGGCTCCAGCAGGACGCCTTCATCGATCCCGACCACAAGTACGAGTACTCGCACGCCGAGATGGCCGCCATGCTGCGCGGGACCGGCTTCGTGATCGAGCGGGCCGTCGGCATCAATTACGGAGGGGCATCCGTCGCCCGCGGCGTCTTCGACGCCGGGGAGCTCGCCACCAAGCGCGGCGTCTTCGACGAGATCGCGGACTGCTACCTGCTGGGCTACGTGTGCCGGCGCCCGACCGGCCCCGCGCTCACGACGCTGGCGCCGCGGGTGCGCTGGCGGGTGGCGGGCCCGCAGGCGTTCGCGCCGCGCGCGGCGCGGGCGGCGCGCAGGTGGGCCGGTCGCCGACGCGCGCCTGCGTCAGCAGGCTGAGGCGCGCCTACACGTAGGCGTGGACGATGGCGCGGTAATTCTCGCTCGGCGCCGAGGGCGGTGGCGGTGGCGGGAGCCGCCCGATCCGGCGCGCCAGGCGCAGCCGCCGGCCCGGTGCCGGCGGCGGAGGCGGCGGCGGCGGCCCGACGATCGTGCGCACCTCGGAGAAACCGGCCGCCCGGCACATGTTGCGGAGCGCCTCGATCGTGGGCACGTACCAGTTCCCGAAGTCGACGCGCAGCGAGCTGCCAGCGTGGAACTGCAGCATGGCCTCGTGGTCGAGGCCCTCGATGTGCACCGCCTCCGTCTCGATCACGGCCACCTCCTTGGTGACGGCCCGCAGTCGTTCGAGGCAGGTGAACGGCTCTTTCATGTGGTACAGCACGCCGAGGTAGAGCACCACGTCGAACTGCCCGAGCCCCGCGAGGTCGACGATCTGGAAGTCGGCCACGACCGGCTCCACCTTGGAGCCGAGCGCGGCGGCGGCGAACTCGAAGCTCCGCCGCCCAGGGAGGTCCGGTTGCCAGAAGTCGGTCTCGTCGCGCGACTGGTCCGGGAGGACGCCCTTCGCGATGCACTCGGCCCAGTAGGCCCCCCGCGCCGCGAAGTCGACGCCCCACGCGTAGTGGTCAAGTGCCACCACCCGGCTCGCCCCGGCCCGCTCGGCCAGGAAGGAGAACTTCCCGTCCCAGGCGCCGATGTCGAGCACGCTGCGGCCCGAGACGTCGGGGAGGATCTCGGGCCCGGTCGGCTGCACGCCGATGCCCTTGGTGACGACGCCGTTGCCCAGGTCGATGGTGTGGTACCACGCCGACGCGTCGGCCTGAGCCTGCAACTCCGCCGGGGACGTCATGGGCCGAGAGCGTAGCCAGGCGGTGGCAGGCCCCGAGGTCGAAGTGGAGGTCGAGGTCGAGGTCGAGGTCGAGGTCGAGGTCGACCGGGCACGGTGCCCCGTTAGCGTGAGGCCGATGTCCCGACCCGTCCCGCCCCAGGTGATCCCCCGTCCGCCCACCTGGCGACCGGGCGGGCCCGCACCCTGGGCCGAGGTGCCCGTGGCACAGCGCACCGGCATCGGGGTCGCCCGGGTCCTCGACGCCCTGGTCCCGCTCGGCCAGCGAGGGCCGGTGCCCGGGGACATCGGCGCGGACCGGGTCCTCGGCCCGACCATCCTGGTCAACGAGTCCAACGCCCCGGCGGTGCGCCACGTCAACGCGGCCGTGCTCGCGGCGCTCTTCGAGGAGGCCGGCGAGGCCCGGCTCGTCTTCACCCGGCGCTCGTCGGGCATGCGGACCCATCGGGGCGAGGTGAGCTTCCCCGGCGGTCGGCTCGACGACGGCGAGGACCCGCCGGCGGCCGCGCTGCGCGAGGCGCAGGAGGAGGTCGCCCTCGATCCGTCCCTGGTCACGGTGGCGGGCTGGATCCACCCCGTCCTGACCATGGTGTCCGGCTCGCTCATCATGCCGGTGCTGGCGACGCTGCCCGGGCGGCCGCACCTGGTGCCCAACCCGCAGGAGGTGGAGCGCGTCTTCGATGTCTCGCTCACCGAGTTGGCCGACCCCGCGATCTTCCACGAGGAGCGCTGGCGGATTGCGGGACGGACGATCCCGGGCACCGACGACGACTCCTTCGCCGTCTGGTTCTTCGAGGTCTCGGGCGAGCTCATCTGGGGGGCGACGGCGCGCATGATCCACGAGCTGCTCAGCATCGTGCTGACCCGGGCGACCGGGTTCTGAGCTCAGCCGAAACTCGGCCCGCACGGGCCGACCGCCCGGCTGGAGTCAGGGGCCGAAGCCGACGCGCAGCTCGCCCAGGGGGCCGAACCCGACCTCGAGGCGGTCGCCGGGCGCCACCGCCACCGGAGCCACCATGGAGCCGGCGATGATCCGGTCGCCGGGGGCGAGGGCCGACCCGTGGGTGTCGAGGAACGACCGCACCACGGCCGCCGTGGTGGCGGGCTCCTCGGTGAGCCGGCCCTCGGCCGCGACGTCGCCGTTCTTCGTCACCGTCACCCGGACCGCCCAGGGGTCGACACCGGGGACCTCGGCGCCGAACACGACGCCGCGCTGGAAGACGTTGCCGGCGAGGATCGCCTCGAGGTCGTCGAAGGGCAGGTCGAGGTCGACCAGCTCGAGGGCCGGGGCGAGCCCCGCCACCTCACCGCGCTCGCCGACCCGGATGGCCACCTCGACCTCGACGGCAGGGGCGGTCCAGCCGGACACCGCCACCGTGGCGCCGTCGGGCCACACCCCCGTGTCGGTCAGGTAGCCGACGACGGGGCCGGACAGGCCGAAGTGCTGCTGGATCGCGGGAGCGTTGAAGCCGATCTTCCATCCCACCGGCGACGCCCCGGCCGCCAGCTCGGCGAGCCGGCGCGCCAGGAGGGCGCGCATGCCCCGCGACACGGCGCCGGCGGGGTCGGCGCCGTCGGAGCGGGGGTCGGGCACCCACAGAGTCTCGCGCCGGCGCCGCACCCCGGCCGAGGTCAGGCCGCCGGGACGGGTCCGGCGCCGCCGGGGCGGTCGGCCCTCCGGCTCCAATTCGTGCCCGGAAGCAGCCTGGGGGGGAGCACGCAGAGAGTAGGATGAAGGATCGTCGGCGTGTCGGCCCGGCGTTCGCAATTGAGTCGCAGAGACATGCCGGTGTGGTTCGTGAGCCGTACCGGCCCCACGAATGCCGGAGGGCGAGCACATTGGCTGAGATCGAGATCGGCATCTTCAAGTCGGGGCGTCAGGCCTACGGGTTCGATGACATCGCCATCGTCCCGAGCAGGCGGACCCGGGACCCCGAGGACGTCGACATCTCCTGGGAGATCGACGCCTACAGCTTCGACCTGCCGCTGCTCGGCGCGGCCATGGACGGGGTCATGAGCCCCGCCACCGCCATCGAGCTGGGGAAGCTGGGCGGCCTGGGTGTGCTCAACCTCGAGGGCCTCTGGACCCGCTACGAGGACCCGACCGCACTCTTCGACGAGATCCGCGAGCTCGACGACGACAAGGCCACCTCCCGGATGCAGCAGATGTACCAGGAGCCGATCATCCCCGAGCTGGTCACGGCCCGCATCCGCCAGATGAAGGAGGCCGGCATCACGACCGCAGCCTCGGTGACCCCCCAGCGCACCGAGTCGCTGGCCCAGGCCATCCTGGCCGCCGAGCTCGACCTGCTCGTGATCCAGGGCACCGTCGTCTCGGCCGAGCACGTCTCGAAGACCTCCGAGCCGCTCAACCTCAAGCGCTTCATCCGCGAGTTCGACATCCCGGTGATCGTCGGCGGCTGCGCCTCCTACCAGGCCGGCCTGCACCTGATGCGCACCGGCGCCGTCGGCGTCCTCGTCGGCGTCGGCCCCGGCAACGCCTGCACCACCAGGGGCGTGCTCGGGCTGGGCGTGCCGCAGGCCACCGCCATCGCCGACGTGGCCGGGGCCCGCATGCGCCACCTCGACGAGACGGGCGTCTACGTGCACGTGATCGCCGACGGCGGGATGTCCAAGGGCGGTGACATCGCCAAGGCCATCGCCTGCGGCGCCGACGCCGTCATGCTGGGCTCGCCGCTGTCCTCCGCCGTCGAGGCGCCGGCCCGCGGCTTCCACTGGGGCATGGCCACCTTCCACCCGACGCTGCCGCGGGGCGCCCGGGTGCGCACGTCGGTGCGGGGGAGCCTGCGCGAGATCCTCCTCGGCCCCGCCCACGAGAACGACGGCCGCATGAACCTGTTCGGCGCGCTGAAGACGGCGATGGCGACGTGCGGCTATGAGACGGTCAAGGAGTTCCAGAAGGCCGAGGTCATGGTCGCGCCGTCGCTGCAGACCGAGGGGAAGTTCTTCCAGCGGTCGCAGGGCGTCGGCATGGGCCATTGAGGCCGGTGCGCCCGCGCCCGATCCCGATGAGCCGGCGTCGGTGACCGACACCGTCCTCGTCGTCGACTTCGGAGCCCAGTACGCCCGCCTGATCGCCCGCCGTGTGCGCGAGGCCCACGTCTACTCCGAGATCGTGCCGGCCAGCATCTCGGTCGAGGAGATCCGGGCCCGGGCGCCCAAGGGGATCATCTTCAGCGGCGGCCCAAAGTCGGTCTACGAGACGCCCGCACCGTCCATCGACCCCGGCATCTACGAGCTCGGGATCCCGATCCTCGGCTTGTGTTACGGCGCGCAGCTCATGGCGCTCCAGCTCGGCGGCACGGTGTCGCGCACGGGGCAGGGCGAGTACGGGCGGACCGAGCTCTCCTTGACGGGCGCTTCGCCACTGTGCCCCGCCTGGCCGGTCACCTCGAGCGTGTGGATGAGCCACGGCGACGCCATCACGGCGGTCCCCGAGGGGTTCGTCGCCACGGCGACCAGCCCCGGTGCGCCGGTGGCGGCCATGCACGACCCGGACCGCCGCCTCTTCGGGTTGCAGTTCCACCCCGAGGTGGTGCACACCGACCGCGGCAGTGAGGTGTTCGACCACTTCCTGATCGACGTGTGCGGCTGCCTGCCGGGCTGGACGCACGTGTCCATCATCGAGCAGCAGGTGGCCGCGGTGCGGGCGCAGGTCGGCTCCGACCGCGTCCTGTGCGCGCTGAGCGGCGGCGTGGACTCCGCCGTGGCGGCGGCCCTGGTGCACAAGGCGGTGGGCGACCAGCTCACCTGTGTCTTCGTCGACACCGGCCTGATGCGCTCGGGCGAGGCGGATCAGGTCGAGGACACCTTCCGGCGCCAGTTCAAGGTCGACCTCGTCCACGTGAAGGCCGCCGACCGCTACTTCGCCGCGCTGGCCGGCGTGACCGACCCCGAGCGCAAGCGCAAGATCATCGGCGAGCTCTTCATCCGGATCTTCGAGGAGGTGGCACGGGACCTGGGGGCGGGCGGTGACGGTGCGGCCGACGGCGCCGGCGGTCCCGCGCACGGCGACGGCCCCCGCTTCCTCGTGCAGGGGACGCTGTACCCCGACGTGATCGAGTCGGGCAGCGACACGGCGGCCAACATCAAGTCGCATCACAACGTCGGTGGGCTGCCTGACGACCTCGCCTTCGAGCTGGTCGAACCGCTGCGCCTGCTGTTCAAGGACGAGGTGCGCGCCGTGGGCGAGGAGCTCGGCCTGCCGCACGAGATCGTGTGGCGCCAGCCCTTCCCGGGTCCGGGCCTCGGCGTCCGCATCATCGGCGAGGTGACGCCGGAGCGGGCCGAGGTCCTGCGCAACGCCGACGCCATCGTCGTCGAGGAGATCCGGCGGGCGGGCCTGTACCGCGAGCTGTGGCAGAGCTTCGCCGTGCTGCCGGCCGTCCGCACCGTCGGGGTGATGGGCGACGGGCGCACCTACGCCTACCCGATCGTCATCAGGGCCGTCACCAGTGACGACGCCATGACGGCAGACTGGGCCCGGCTGCCTTACGACCTGGTCGAGCGCATCGCCTCGCGCATCATCAACGAGGTCGAGGGCGTGAACCGGGTGGCGCTCGACGTCACGTCGAAGCCGCCCGGGACCATCGAGTGGGAGTGACCACCACCACGGGGAACGGCGAGACCGGCCAGCTGTTCGACACCTCCGACGAGGGTGTGGGCGCAGCTGCCGCGGCGGAGGTGGCGGCTGCGGACGCGGAGGCGGCCGAGGCCGCACCGGCTGCCTCCCCTCTGGAGGGTGCCGACGACGGGCGGCGACGGCGCAGCCGCACGGCGACCGCGACGGGCGCCTTCTCGGGCCGGCCCGCCGCGCTCCTCGACGACCTGACCATGCCGCAGCGCGCCGCGGTCGAGCACCGGGGCGGCCCGTTGCTCATCATCGCCGGGGCCGGCTCGGGCAAGACGCGGGTCCTCACGCGCCGCATCGCCCACCTGCTGGCCACGGGGGACGCGCCGCCGTGGGGGATCCTCGCCATCACGTTCACCAACAAGGCCGCCGACGAGATGCGCTCCCGGGTGGCCGAGCTGGTGGGACCGCCGGCCGACAAGATGTGGGTCTCCACGTTCCACTCCGCCTGCCTGCGCATCCTGCGCATCAATGCCGACCGGCTCGGCTACCGCTCGGCCTTCACGGTCTACGACGACACGGACTCGCGCCGCATGATCGAGATGATCACCTCCGAGCTCGGCTTCGACCAGAAGCGGCTCCCCGCCCGTGCCGTGCAGGGGGTGATCAGCCAGGCCAAGGCGGAGCTGATCGACTTCGAGACCTTCGCCGAGGAGGCGCGCAGCGGGCCCGACCCGTTCCGCAAGCGCATCGCCGACGTCTACTCGCAGTACCAGCAGCGGCTGCTGGCGGCGAACGCCTTCGACTTCGACGACCTCTTGATGGTGACGGCGAACCTGCTCCAGGCGTGCGACGACGTTCGTGAGGCCTACCAGGAGCGGTTCCGCCACGTTTTGGTCGACGAGTTCCAGGACACCAACCACGCGCAGAACGAGATCGTGAAGCTGCTCGGCGAGGCGCACGGCAACGTCTGCGTGGTGGGGGACTCGGACCAGTCGGTCTATCGCTGGCGCGGGGCCGACATCCGCAACATCTTGGAGTTCGAGCGGGCGTTCCCCAACGTCACCACCATCATGTTGGAGCAGAACTTCCGCTCCACCCAGACGATCCTCGATGCGGCCAACGCCGTCATCTCCAACAACATCGGCCGCCAGGCCAAGGAGCTGTTCACCGTCGGCGACGCCGGTGGGCCGATCAAGCGCTACCGCGCCGAGGACGAGCGCGACGAGGCGTCGTGGGTCTCGAGCGAGATCCTGCGGCTGCACGCCTCCGAGGGGCTCACATGGGGCGACGTCGCCGTGTTCTACCGCACCAACGCGCAGAGCCTCCCGCTCGAGACGTCCATGAAGTTCAGCGGCATCCCCTACAAGGTGGTGGGCGGGGCCAAGTTCTACGACCGCAAGGAGATCAAGGACATCCTCGCCTTCGTGCGGGTGCTGGCCAATCCCGACGACGAGGTGTCGGCGCGGCGCATCGTCAACGTCCCCAAGCGCGGCATCGGCGACACCTCGGTGGCGCGCCTCGCCGCCTGGGCGCAGACCGAGCACCTGCCCTTCACCGAGGCCATCGACCGGGCGGCCGAGGCCGGCCTCTCGGGCAAGGCGCTCAAGGGCGCGGAGGACCTGTCGAAGACGCTGGCCGAGCTGCGCCCGCTGGTGCAGACGGTCAACCCGGCGGACTTCGTCCAGCTGGTGGCCGACCGGACCGGGTACCTGGCCGAGCTCGTCGCCGAGCACACCCACGAGGCCGACGGCCGGATAGAGAACCTGGCCGAGCTGGCCACCCAGGCCGCCGATTTCGACGACGTCATGGGCTTCCTCGAGACGGTGGCGCTGGTGGCGGACTCCGACGAGCTTGACAGCGACGGCACGCGGGTCTCCCTCATGACCCTGCACACCGCGAAGGGCCTCGAGTACCCGGCCGTCTTCGTGGTGGGGCTGGAGGAGGGGATCTTCCCCCACTTCCGCTCGCTCTCCGAGCCGAGCGAGCTCGAGGAAGAGCGCCGGCTGTTCTACGTGGGCATCACGCGGGCCCGGCGCCACCTCGCCATCTCGCACGCGTGGTCGCGCACGACCTGGGGCCGCACGCAGCCGGCCATGCCGAGCCGCTTCGTGACCGAGGTGCCCTCGCACCTCGTCGACGACGTCGGGCTCGGCTCGCCCCGCCGGGGCACGGGGTACGACACGCTGTCGGGGGAGGAGCACCTGCCCGGCGCCACCTTCGCCCCCGCCGTGCCCCTGGCGGCCCGCGCCGCCGGCGCCAAGGCGTCCCGGGGCAGCACCGGGGCCGAGGACCTCGGGCTCGCGCCCGGTGACGAGGTGGTGCACGACCATTGGGGCCACGGCATCGTGATCAGTGCGAAGGGGGAGGGCTCGCGGGCCCAGGCCACCGTCGACTTCGACACGGTGGGCAAGAAGAACCTGCTGCTCTCGGCCACGCCGCTGCGCCGGGCCTGAGGCGGGCGGGGCCACCCCGTCCCACGACGGCGATGTGCGTGGACCGGCCGGTCTGGCGTCGCCAGCAGGCCGTCCGTATCCTGGGAGCCGCATGAAACGTCCCTACAGGGTGGTCGTGGCCAAGCCCGGCCTCGATGGTCACGACCGGGGGGCCAAGGTCATCGCCCGGGCGCTGCGCGACGGCGGCTTCGAGGTCGTCTACACCGGCCTGCACCAGACGCCCGAGCAGGTGGTCCAGGCCGTGGTGCAGGAGGACGCCGACGCCGTCGGCCTGTCCCTGCTCTCAGGTGCCCACCTCACGCTGGTGCCCAAGGTGGTCAAGTTGCTGGCCGACGTCGGCCGGGGGGACGTGCTCGTGATCGTGGGCGGGATCATCCCCGAGGCCGACATCCCGGTGCTCAAGGACCAGGGCGTGGCCCAGGTGTTCACGCCCGGGGCGCCGCTCGACTCCATCGGCTCCTGGCTGGCGGACGCCCTCGACGCCCGTGAGGAGGCCCTCGAGGCCTGACCGACCCGTGGCGGCCCCCGTCGCCCGCGCCCACCCGGGGCCGGAGCGACGGCTTCCGCCAGGCCACGACCCTGACCGCGACACCCGCACGACGCTCACACCGAAAAAGACGCTCACACCGAAAAAGGAGACAGCACCCAAAGTGGACCTCTACGAGTACCAGGGCAAGCAGTACTTCGCCCGCTTCGGCATCCCGACCTCCCCGGGCGGGGTGGCCGACACGGTGGACGAGGCCGTCGCGCTGGCCGAGGCGGCCGGATACCCCGTCGTGGTCAAGGCACAGGTGAAGGTCGGCGGCCGCGGCAAGGCCGGCGGCGTGAAGCTGGCGGACAACGCGGAGGAGGTGCGCCTCCACGCCGGCAACATCCTCGGGCTCGACATCAAGGGCCATATCGTCAAGCGGCTGTGGGTCGAGCACGCGTCGGACATCGCCAAGGAGTACTACGCCAGCTTCACCCTCGACCGGCCGGCCAAGCTCCACCTCGGCATGCTCTCGGCCGAGGGCGGCGTCGAGATCGAGGAGGTGGCGCAGACCAATCCCGACGCCATCGCCAAGATCCACATCGACCCCGTCGCCGGACTGAGCGAGGAGCAGGCCCGGGAGTGGGTAGACCGGGCCAACCTCGACCCCGAGGCGCGCGAACAGGCGGCCACGCTGTTGGTGCGGCTCTACCACTGCTACGTGGAGGGCGACTGCGACCTGGCCGAGATCAACCCGCTCATCCTCACCCCGGAGGGGAAGGTGCACGCGCTCGACGCCAAGGTGACGCTCGACGAGAACGCCTCCTTCCGCCACCCCGAGTGGGAGGAGTACGCAGACGACTCCGACGTCGATCCCCGCGAGAGGATGGCCAAGGAGAAAGGTCTCAACTACATCGGCCTGTCGGGCAGCGTCGGCATCATCGCCAACGGCGCCGGGCTCGCCATGAGCACGCTCGATGTCGTCACCCAGGTGGGCGGGCAGGCGGCCAACTTCCTCGACATCGGCGGCGGGGCGAACGCCGACGTGATGGCCGCCGCGCTCGAGGTGATCAACGCCGACCCGGCAGTCAAGGCCATCTTCGTGAACATCTTCGGCGGCATCACGCGGGTCGACGAGGTGGCCAAGGGGATCATCGAGGCGATCGGCCGGGTGAAGCTGAGCTCACCCGTGGTCATGCGCCTCGACGGCACCAACGCCGTGGAGGGCCGCGCCCTGCTGGCTGACCACTTGTCGGACACCCTGATCGCCGAGCCCACCATGCTCGAGGCCGCCCGCCACGCCGTCGCCCTGGCCAACGCGTAGGCGACCCGCCGAGAACCACCGGATCGACACCACGCAACCCGAGAGGACACAGAGAACGTGAGCATCTTCGTCGACGAGACGACCAAGGTCGTGATCCAGGGCATCAGCCCGACGAGCCAGGGTCTCTTCCACGGCCTGCGCAACAAGGCCTACGGCACCAAGATCGTGGGGGGCACCAACCCCAAGCGCGGCGGTGAGGAGATCGAGGGCATCCCGGTCTTCGCCTCGGTGGCCGAGGCGGTGAAGGAGACGGGGGCCACGGCGTCGTTCATCTCGGTGCCGCCGAGGGCGGCCGCCGACGCCATCATCGAGGCAGCGGAGGCCGGCATCGCCTTCATCGGGTGCATCACCGAGGGGATCCCGGCCCAGGACGAGGCCGTGGTCTACAACCGCCTGGTGGAGGAGTTCCCCGCCACCCGGCTGCTCGGTCCCAACTGCCCCGGCATCATCAGCCCCGGGAAGTGCAACATCGGCATCACCTCGGGCGACATCGCGCTGGCGGGCGGGCCGGTGGGCATCGTGTCGCGCTCGGGCACGCTGACCTACCAGGCGCTCCACGAGCTCTCCCAGCAGGGCATCGGGCAGACGACCTGCGTCGGCATCGGCGGCGACCCCGTCCCCGGCACCAACTTCATCGACTGCCTCGCCGCCTTCGAGGCCGACCCCGAGACCAAGGCGGTGATGATGATCGGCGAGATCGGCGGCTCCGAGGAGGAGCGGGCGGCCGAGTTCATCGCGGCCAGCGTGACCAAGCCGGTGGCCGCCTACATCGCCGGCGTCACCGCGCCCCCGGGCCGCAAGATGGGTCACGCCGGTGCCATCATCTCGGGTTCCCAGGGCACGGCCCAGGCCAAGATGGAAGCCCTGTCGGCCGCCGGCGTCGCCGTGGCGCAGAACCCGACCGAGTGCGGCGAGAAGGTGGTCGCCATCGTGCGGGGGCTCGCCTGAACCACCCGCACGATGGCGTGCTGATCCGTCCTGGACCTAGGCGGCGACCGTCTGGGGCTGTGTCCCTGAGCTCACCGCCGCTCCGCCGCCCGGGTCACCACCGAGGGTGCCCCGCGACTGCTTGACGGCGATCACGATCCCCGTGGCGAGGATCCAGATCGGCAGCCCGAAGAGTATGGCCAAGAAACTGAGCGGGCCGGCCGTGCCCACCAGCGCCACCAGGATGGAGTACCACCCGAGCAGCTTGGGCAGCGGCGCGACGCCGCGGTTGAGGAGGATGGCCAGGCCGGTGGAGAGGGTCAAGAAGTCCATGCCGGCGAGGAAGAGCAGCTCGTTGTTGGCGCTGTAGAAGTTGACGAAGTGCACCACGGCGTAGTCGTGGGTGTGCGACGCAAGGATGAGCGTCATCTCGAAGCTGCCGGCCACGATGATGCCCGCGATGAACAGGATGCCCGACGCAAAGACCACGTTGGGCCACAGCCGCTGACCGCCCGACTGGACCAGCACGGCGCGGAGTTGGGTCACGAACACCAGGATGAGAAACAGTCCCAGGCCGACGAGCCAGATCGTCAGCCACTGCTGGTTCACGTGGGTGTTGTACCAGTGCGCCACCGTGACACCAGACGCGTTCTCGCCCGGCGAACCGTTCGAGAGCGGTCCGAACGAGACGAAGATCAATGCCGCGGCCACCAAGCCGATCAACCACAACCAGCGGTTCACGCTCGAATCCTTCATTGTGCTGTCCCTCACTTTGTCCGTTCGGACCTCAAGGAGCATGGTCAGCGTGAGCCCCGGGAGACGCTCGCTCGCACGCTCCACCGATGATTATGGATCCATTCGGTGCCTAAGGGGAGGGCGCTAGTACCGATGACGAGAATGGGGCTAGCACCCCCCTGAGTGCGCGGCATGCACCAAGTGACCACCTCGTTTAGCGTCTTGGCGCATGGAGCCCGGGGATACCACTGAAGGGCAGCCTTCGGGTGGCACAGCGGTGGGTCGTCGGCAGCGCGGTCCCGCGACCGCGATCCGCCTGGCCGACCTCGACAAGTCCCAGCGGCGGCTGGCCGTGGTCCGCTCGGCCGCGATCATCTTCCTGGCCTGGGCACTCATTCTCGGTGCGTTCTTCGTGGTGCCCATCGGCCGCCAGTCCGGTCTGCGGGAGGTGATCCGCATCGGCGCCGACGTCGCGCTGATCGGAGCCCTGGTCGCCTGGCAGATCCGGCGCATCTCGGTCGCCGAGCTGCCCGAGCTGCGCGCGGCAGAGGCCCTCGGCATCGTCGTGGCGATATTCCTCGTCGCCTTCTCCGCCATCTACCTCTCGATGTCGCACCATGGGGTAGCGAACTTCACCCAGCCCCTGGACCAAACCCGGGCGCTCTACTTCACCATCACCGTCTTCTCGACCGTCGGGTTCGGCGACATCACGCCCAGGACGGACCCAGCCCGCCTCATCGTGGCCGCGCAGATGCTCCTCGATCTTGCCCTCATCGGCGCCGGCGTCCGCCTGATCCTCAACGTCGCCAAGACTCGTGTCGCCTCGGCCGGCGGGTCCATCCCTGCCGACGAATAGCCGGCCGCGCCGGTTCTGACGGAACTGGCGTGGCTGTCCGCGCGCGGGGGCCACTCCAACAACGACGCGGTGAAGCGGCGAAGTGGCGATGCGGCGATGTGCGCGGCGCGGCGATTGCGCGAAGCGAATATGCGGCTATGTGCCCCCCGGAGAACGGTCGCGTCCACGCGCTGCGATGACGAAGCAATGACGGATGTGGTCGTGTGGCGACGTCCGCCGTGGTGTCACACCCGCGTGCTTGCATCGACCCGTGGAGTTGGCTGACTTCGTCGAGGCGCTGAGCGCCCTGGTGTCGAGTGGCGCCGACACCTACGGCGACGGCGCGTCCATCGAGGTGCTGCACCACGAGCTCGCCCGCTTCGAGGCCTTCGTCACCGAGGCGACCGCCGTCTTCGAGGCGAGCGAGGAGTGGGCGGCCGACGGGGCCAAGTCGGCGTCGGCGTGGATCGCCACCCGCTGCCGGGTCCCCCGCAGCGCCGCCCGCAAGCGGACCCGGCTCGGGAGGACCCTGCGCCACCTGCCTCGCTGCGCCGAGGCCTGGCGGGAGGGCCGGATCGGCGCCGACCAGGCCCGGGCGATCGCCTCGGCCCGGCGCCACCGCACCGAGGCCTCCATGGCCCGCGACGAGGAGATGCTCGTCTCCCAGGCCGCCGCCATGGGCTTCGAGGACTTCTACCGGGCGCTGAGCTACTGGAAGCAGTTGGCCGACCCCGAAGGCGCCGACGCCGCCGACGAGGACCGCAGGGCGGCGCGCAACGTGTATCTCGAGTCGAGCTTCACGGGGATGTGGCTCGGCCAGATGACACTGGACCCGATCTCGGGCTCCATCGTGTCGGGCGAGCTGAACCGCCTGGAGCACGAGCTCTTCGAGGCCGACTGCGCCGAGGCCCGGGAACGGCTGGGCCGGACGCCCCGGATCGACGAGCTGGCCCGCGACGGCGGCCAGCGCCGGGCCGACGCGCTGGTCGAGATGGCGAGCCGCAGCCGCACCGCTCCGGCCGAGGGCATCCGCCCGGTCCCGCTCTTCAGCGTCGTGGTGGGCTACGAGACCCTGCACGGCCGGATCTGCGAGCTCGAGAACGGCACCGTCCTGGCTCCGTCGTCACTGCAGCCCTGGATGGACGCCGCCTACTTCGAGCGGGCGATCTTCTCGCTCGGCACCCGGGTCGACGTCAGCGTGCGGGCCCGCCTGTTCAGCGGGGGGACGAGGCGGGCGATCGAGCTGCGGGACCGGATCTGCACCCACCCCTACTGCTACGAGCCCGCGGAGACCTGCGAGGCCGACCACATCCAGCCCTATGCCGAGGGGGGACCGACCACCCAGGAGAACGGGCGGCTGCTGTGCGGGTTCCACAACCGCCTGCGCAACCAACGGGAGCAGAGGGAGCGGCCTCCGCCCGTCGCGGCCTAGGGTGGACCATCTGAATCGGGCCGGACGGAGCGTTCCGACGCACCTGCGAGCCGCCCGGGAGCTACCGAGGTTCCAACTAGATTGGCCCTCGTGCGCCTCGCGGTCCTTGTCTCGGGTTCCGGGACGATCCTGCAGGCCATGTTCGAGGCGGGGCTGCCGGTCACGACCGTCCTCTCGGATCGCCCCTGTGCCGCGCTCGCTCTCGCCGAGGCGAACGGCGCGGCCACCGAGCTCGTCGACCGGAAGCTCTACGGCGGCTTCGGCCCGGGTTTCGATCGAGAGGGCTTCACGGCCACCGTGGCGGCCACGCTGGTGGCGCACCAGGTCGACCTCGTGGCCATGGCCGGCTTCGGGACCGTGATGAGCGAGGCCGTGCACCGGGCCTTTCCGGGACGGATCTTGAACACGCACCCGGCCCTGCTCCCGGCGTTCCCGGGCTGGCACGGGGTGCGTGACGCCCTGGACGCCGGCGTGCCCGAAACGGGGTGCACCGTGCACCTCGCCACCCTGGAGATGGACGCCGGGCCGATCCTGGCCCAGGAGGTGGTCCCGGTGCTCCCCGGCGACACCGAGGAGACGCTGCACGAGCGGATCAAGGTGGTCGAGCGCACCTTGTACCCGGCCACCGTGGCCTGGGCGCTGGCCGAGCTGGACGCGGGACGTGGGATTCAGCCGAACCGAGACAATAGAGAAGGAGCAGTCCAGGAGATGACCTCGTGAGGGCGCTGCTGTCGGTGTACGACAAGGAAGGCCTGGTCGAACTGGCCCAGGGCCTCTCGGACCTCGGATGGGAGCTGGTGGCCAGCGGCAACACCTCGGCCACGCTGAGCGAGGCCGGCATCGCGCACATCGAGGTGGCCGAGGTCACCGGCTCCCCCGAGATGCTGGGCGGCCGGGTCAAGACCCTCCACCCCAAGATCCACGGTGGGATCCTCGCCGACCGCTCGAAGCCCGAGCACCTGGCCGACCTGGAGGCCAACGGCATCGACGCCATCGACCTCGTGGTCTCGAACCTGTACCCGTTCTCCTCGGACCCGTCCATCGAGCTCATTGACGTCGGCGGCCCGACCATGGTGCGCGCCGCCGCCAAGAACCACGAGCACGTCGGGATCGTCACCTCGCCGGAGGACTACGCCGGGGTGCTCGAGGAGCTGCGCGCCTTCGGCTCGCTCTCCGCCGCAACCCGCCGCCGCCTGGCCCGGGCCGCCTTCGCCCACACGGCGGCCTACGACGCGGCGATCGTCGCCTGGCTCGACGCCGGCGGCCCCGCGCCGGTCTCGGACCTGGAGGGCGCCACGGAGGCCGACGCCGAGGAGGCCGCGCTCTCCGCCGTCCTCCCGCCCACGCTGCACCTCACCCTCGAGCGCACCGAGGTGCTGCGCTACGGCGAGAACCCTCACCAGCGCGGCTCTCGCTACCGCATCGCGGGCAGCGCGAGCTGGTGGGACGACATGGTCCAGCACGCCGGCAACCCGCTGTCGTACCTCAACCTCTTCGACGGCGACGCCGCCTGGCGGCTCGTGCACGAGCTGGCGGCGGACGCGGGGCCGGGGCAGGCGTCCGTCGCCATCATCAAGCACGCCAACCCGTGCGGTGCTGCCGTGGCCGACAACCTCGTGACGGCGTACGAGCGTGCGCTCGAGTGCGACGTGCAGAGCGCCTTCGGCGGGGTGGTGGCGATCGGCGGCGCCGTCACCGCCGCGGTGGCCGACGCGGTGGCCGCCGGCCCGCAGGCGGACGTCATCATTGCGGCGTCCTTCACGTCCGAAGCACTGGAGAAGCTGACGAGCCGGCGCAGGGCGACCCGCCTCCTCTCGGGTCCCGCTCCGGAGCAGGCGGTCCGCCAGCTGCGCAGCCTCGGCGCCAGCGTGCTCGTGCAGGACAGCGACGTCTTCGTCACCCCCCGCAACGAGTGGCGTACCGTCACCAAGCGCCAACCCACCGAGGACGAGTGGCGCGACCTGGTACTGGCCTGGCGGGTCTGCGGCCGGACGACCTCGAACGCCATCGCCGTGGTCACCAACGGCCAAGCAGTCGGCGTCGGCGCCGGGCAGCAGTCCCGTGTCGTGGCGGCCGAGATCGCCGTGCAAAAGGCGGGCGAGCGGGCCAAGGGCGGCGCGGGGGCCAGCGACGCCTTCTTCCCCTTCCCCGACGGGCTGCTCGTGCTCGCCGACGCCGGCGTCACGGCGGTCGTGCAGCCGGGCGGTTCGGTGCGCGACGACGAGGTGATCGCCGCCGCCGACGAGGCGGGCCTGGCCATGGTCGTGACCGGCGAGCGGCACTTCCGGCACTGATGGGCGCCATCCTGCTCGACGGCGAGGCGGTGGCGGCCCGCATCCGCTCCGAGGTGGCCGACCGCGTCGCCCAGCTCCACGACGAAGGCATCGACGTGGGCCTCGGCACGGTGCTCGTGGGTGACGACGTGCCGAGCGAGCGCTACGTCGCGCTGAAGCACGAGGACTGCGCCGGCATCGGCATGTACTCGGTGGGCGAGCATCTGCCCGCCACCGCGACCCAAGCAGAGGTGATGGATGTCATCGCCCGCTTCAACGCCGACCCAAGAGTGAGCGCGTTCCTGGTGCAGCTGCCCCTGCCGGCGGGTCTCGACGAGGAGCGCGCGCTGCTCGCCGTCGACCCCGAGAAGGACGTCGACGGGCTGCACCCGGTGAACCTCGGCCGCCTCGTGCTGGGCACGCCGGGCCCGCTGCCCTGCACGCCGTCGGGGATCGTCGAGCTCCTCCACGCGTACGACGTCCCGGTCGAGGGCCGCCACGTGGCCATCATCGGCCGCGGTGTGACGATCGGCCGGCCCCTGGCCAACCTCCTGACCCTCAAGCGCCCCGGCTATAACGCCGCCGTCACCGTCGTGCACACCGGCGTCGACGAGGACGCCATGGCCGCGTTGGTGCGCACGGCGGACATCGTCGTCGCCGCCGCCGGGCGCCCCCACCTCCTCACGCCCGACATGGTCAAGCCCGGCGCCGCCGTGGTGTCGGCGGGGACGACCTTCGAGGGAAAGAAGCTGATCCCCGACGCCCATCCGGACGTGGCCGAGGTGGCCGGGTGGATCACCCCCCGCCTGGGCGGAGTGGGCCCCATGACCCGTGCCATGCTGTTGCGCAACGCGCTGCGGGCCGCGGAGATGGCGGCCCGTTCGGGGAGGCAATGAGCCGGTGACGGAGCGGGAGTACGCGGAGCGCCCATGGGGCAACTACACGGTCCTCGATGACGACGCGCCCGACCACAAGGTCAAGCGCCTCGTCGTGCACCCGGGCAAGCGGCTCAGCTACCAGCGCCACTCGAAGCGGGCCGAGCACTGGTTCGTCGTCTCGGGCGCCGCGACGGTCACGCTCGACGGCGTGGTGAGCACCGTGGAGGCGGGGCAGTCGATCGACATCCCCCTGGAGGGCGCGCACCGCATCGCCAACGAGGGCGACACCGACGTGGTCTTCATCGAGGTGCAGCGCGGCACGTACTTCGGTGAGGACGACATCGTGCGGCTCGAGGACGACTACGGGCGGGTCGATGGCGAGGCGGCGGGAGACGCCGGCAAGGTGGCACCGTCGGCATGACGCGCATCGCGGAGCTGCTGGCGGCCGGGCCGACCTACTCCTTCGAGTTCTTCCCGCCCAAGAACGACAAGGAGCTGTCCAGGCTCGCCCGCACCATCGCCGAGTTGCAGCCGCTCGAGCCGTCGTTCGTCTCGGTGACCTACCGGGGCGGCGCGGAGTCGCGCCAGCGCACCTTCGACCTGGTGTCGGGCATGCTGCACACGACCAATCTCAACCCGATGGCGCACCTCATCTGCGTGGCCCACACCCGCCTCGAACTGGCCGACATCCTGGTGGCTCTGCGCAAGGCCGGGGTGGAGAACCTGATGGCACTCGGCGGCGACCCGCCCGAGGACCCGAGCGCGGGCCCCGGCGAGCTGGCCTACGCAACCGAGCTCGTGCAGCTCGCGCGTGCCATCGGCGGGTTCTCGGTCGGTGTGGCGGCCCACCCGGCGGGGCACCCGCGTTCACGGGACATCCCGAGTGACCGCGACTATCTGGCCGCCAAGCTCGAGCTGGCCGACTTCGGGGTGACCCAGTTCTTCTTCGAGCTCTCCGACTACGAAGGGCTGATCGCCGACCTGCGCGAGCGGGGCGTCGACACGCCGGTCCTGCCCGGCATCCTGCCCGTCACCGCCCTGTCGACCATGGGCAGGCTGGGCGGCATGGGCGCGGCTGCGCCGGCCTGGATGCAGGACCGGTTGCGCGCCGCCGACGAGCGCGGCGGGTCCGACGCGGTGCGCAAGGAGGGTGTGGAGCTGGCCACCGAGCTCTGCTCCCGCCTCCTCGAGCTCGGCGTGCCGGGCCTGCACTTCTACACGTTCAACACCTCGAGCGCGACCCGTGAGATCTACGCCGCGCTCGGGACTGGGGCCGGGCGTCAGCTCGTCGTCCTGAGCGGGGCGAAGCCCCTGACCTGGGGTGAGAGGAGCTTCCCCAAGGGCCTGTATCGGCCGACATAGTGGGTATAGTTAGTGGGTATGGCGTATGTCGTCGCCCGACCCAACGGGAGATTCGAGATCCGGGAGTCGGTCCATACCCCCAAGGGTCCCCGAGCCCGCTCGTTGGCCAACTTCGCGCAGCTGAGCGACGAGGTGCTGCGACGCGCCCGCCGGCGGGCGCGTCGGCCCTTCGACGCGGACGCCGTACGGGCGGCCGCCGCCCGTGCCGTCCTGAAGGACACTCCCCGTCACGAGCGCCCAGAGACGCGACGGTTCGTCGAGGCCTCCCGTCGGATGGCCAGTTCGCTCGAGCAGGTTCCCCAAGAAGCCGACCGCCAGGATCCGGGGGATGCCCTCATCGACCTTCTCGGTTTCGTGGCACAGATCAAGGCGTTCCGGCCCCCGACCGCGGCGGAGCCGCTGCGGTTCCCCCCGCTCGCCCGCCTGCGGTCGGAACGGGCCCGCCGGGCGAACGATCGATGAATCGGGTGAGAGGCACCGAGGAGACCGCTGAGCTCGGCAATCTGGCCCCGAAGATCGTCTCGCTCCACGAGATGCTGGACTCCGCCGGCGTGCCGCACCAGTTCGGGGGGGCGATCGCCCTCGCCTGGTACCGCAACCCGAGGGCGACCACCGACATCGACGTCAATCTGACTCTGCCGCCCGGGGCCGCTGAACCAATCCTCGAGATGATGTCCCGACTCGGCGTGACGGTTGCCCCCGAGGATCGCGCGGCCATCGCCAGCGACGGGCAGGCGAGGCTCGACTGGGAGGGCACCTACCTCGACGTGTTCTTCGCCACTCTGGATCTGCACCTCGAGATGGCCGGGCGCGCCCGCGTCGTCCGCTTCGGCGCGGTGGACATCCCGATCCTCGCCCCCGAGGACCTCGTCGTCTGCAAGGCCATCTTCGGCCGACCCAAGGACTGGCTCGACATAGAGGAGATGCTCCGATGGGGCACCGAGGTCGACGGAGCCCGGACGCTCTCCTGGGTGGGCGAGATCCTCGGTCCGGACAGCGAACAGTACACCCGCCTCGCCGATGTGCTGTCCGCCGGGGCGGCCGGCTCTCCTGATCCCACCCATTAGGTCAATTGGGACGCCGCGGCGGCGCCCCGTAGCATCCGGTCCATGGCAGATCTCATCCGCATGGGCGACGACGGCACCCTCCACGTCCCCGACGAGCCCATCATCCCCTTCATCGAGGGCGACGGCACCGGCGTCGACATCTGGCCCGCCGCCAAGCTGGTCCTCGATGCGGCGGCCGCCAAGCACGGCCACTCCATCGCCTGGAAGGAGGTGCTGGCCGGGCAGAAGGCGTTCGACGAGGTCGGCAGCTGGCTCCCCGACGAGACCGTCGAGGCCTTCCGCGAGCACCTGATCGGGATCAAGGGCCCGTTGACCACCCCGGTCGGTGGCGGCATCCGGTCCCTCAACGTGGCATTGCGCCAGATCCTCGACCTCTACGTCTGCCTGCGCCCCGTGCGCTGGTTCAGCGGCGTCCCCTCGCCGGTGCTCCACCCCGAGCTGGTGGACATGGTCATCTTCCGGGAGAACACCGAGGACGTCTACGCCGGCTACGAGGTGCAGGCGGGCTCGCCCGAGGCCGACCGGCTGACCGGGTTCCTGCGCGAGGAGATGGGCTGGCCCATCCGCGACGGCTCGGGCCTCGGGATCAAGCCGGTCTCGCAATTGGGCTCCAAGCGGCTCATTCGCGCCGCCATCAACTACGCGCTCGACCGCAAGCGCCGCTCCGTGACGCTGGTGCACAAGGGCAACATCATGAAGTTCACCGAGGGCGCGTTCCGCGAGTGGGGCTACGAGCTCGTACGCGAGGAGTTCTCCGACGTCGCCGTCGGCTGGGAGGACTGCGGCGGCGACCCCGGCGACAAGCTCCTGGTCAAGGACACCATCGCCGACATCACGCTGCAGCAGGTGCTCACCCGGCCGTCGGACTTCGACGTCATCGCGACGACGAACCTCAACGGCGACTACCTCTCCGATGCACTGGCCGCCCAGGTTGGTGGCATCGGCATCGCCCCGGGGGCGAACATCAACTACGTCACCGGCCACGGGATCTTCGAGGCCACGCACGGCACCGCGCCCAAGTACGCCGGCCAGGACAAGGTCAACCCCGGCTCGGTGCTGCTCTCGGGCGTGCTCATGTTCGAGCACATCGGTTGGAACAACGCGGCCTCCGACATCGTGCACGCGCTGGAGGCGACGATCGCGGACAAGATCGTCACCTACGACTTCGCCCGCCTCATGGAGGGCGCCACCGAGGTGAAGTGCTCCGAGTTCGCCTCGGCCATCGTCGACCGCCTGTAAGCACCCGCTCGTCAGACCCACCTGTCGGAAAGGAACACCTCTCCATGGCTAAGCCCCCCGTCCACGTCACGGTCACCGGCGCCGGTGGCCAGATCGGCTACTCCATCCTGTTCCGCATCGCATCGGGCCAGCTCCTCGGGGAGGACCAGCCGATCGTGCTGCGGCTGCTCGAGATCGAGCCGGCCATGCGCGTGCTCGAGGGCGTGGTCATGGAGATCGACGACTGCGCCTTCCCCCTCGTGCACGACATCGTGCCCACGTCCGACCTGAGGACCGCGTTCGACGGCACGTCGTGGGCGCTGCTCGTCGGCTCGGTGCCGCGCAAGGCGGGCATGGAGCGCGGCGACCTCCTCAGCGTGAACGGCGGCATCTTCAAGCCGCAGGGCCGGGCCATCGCCGAGAACGCCGCCTCCGACGTGCGCATCCTCGTCGTCGGCAACCCCTGCAACACCAACTGCCTCATCGCCCGGTCGAACGCCCCCGAGGTGCCGGCCGACCGCTGGTTCGCCATGACCCGGTTGGACGAGAACCGGGCCAAGGCCCAGCTCTCCGCCAAGGCGGGCGTGCCGGTGGCCGACGTCACCAACGTGGCCATCTGGGGCAACCACTCGGCCACCCAGTTCCCCGACTTCGCCAACGCCCGCATCGGCGGCAAGCCGGCCACCGACGTCATCTCCGACGAGGACTGGCTGCGGGGGGACTTCATCACGACGGTGCAGAAGCGGGGCGCCGCCATCATCGACGCCCGGGGCTCCTCGTCGGCCGCCTCGGCCGCCGCGGCGGCCATCGACACCGTGGTGAGCCTGCGCACGGCAACGCCGGCCGGCGACAGCTTCTCGGTCGCGGTCGCCAGCACCGGCCAGTACGGCGCTCCCGAGGGCCTCCAGTTCGGCTTCCCCGTCGTGGCCGACGGGAAGGGTGGCTGGTCCGTCGCCGAGGGCTTCACCCACGACGCGTTCGCGACCGACCGCATCAAGGTCACCACCGACGAGCTGCTCGCCGAGCGCAACGATGTCCAGGAGCTGGGCCTCATCGGGTAACACCCCCGTAGGATGGCGGCTTGACCCCGCCAGCCCTACCTCGGTGCACACTTCGCTCGCCGCCCACCGTCACGGGCTGTTTTCAGTCGTGAAACGACCGCGAAACACATGCCTGGCACCCTGAGGCCCGTGGGAGACCTCTTCGACGGGTACGGCGCGTCGGCCCGCGGGCTGACCGAGTCCGCCTTCGACGAGATGGTCGGCCACGACGGCGCGGCCCGGGAACCCTACGCCGCCATCGCCTCCTCCCTGGCCCAGATGGGCCCCGAGGACGTCTCGGCCCGCGCCTCCCGGCTGGCCCGGGCCTTCATGGACCAGGGCGTCACCTTCGACCTCGACGGCGAGGAGCGCCCATTCCCCCTCGACGTCGTGCCGCGCATCTTCACCGCCGGCGAGTGGTCCAAGGTCGCCGCCGGGGTGGTCCAGCGGGTGCGAGCCCTCGAGCTCTTCCTCGACGACGTGTACGGGGCGGCGCGCATCGTCAGCGACGGACTCATCCCCCACGAGGTGGTCACGAGCTCCCCGGGGTTCGTGCGGGCCGCCTTCGGGTACACGCCGCCCAATGGCGTTCGTATCCACGTGGCGGGCATCGACGTCATCCGCGACGAGGACGGCGAGTTCCGCGTGCTCGAGGACAACCTGCGCAGCCCGTCGGGCGTGAGCTACGTGCTCGCCAACCGGGCCGCCATGGCGCGCGTGCTGCCCGAGCTGTTCTGGGGCCAGCCGATCCAGATGGTGACCGACTACCCGGCCCACCTCATCAACGCACTGCGCCGGGCCGCGCCGGCCTCGGTGCAGGACCCGACGGTCGTGGTGCTCACGCCGGGCGTGCACAACTCCGCCTTCTACGAGCACGCGCTGCTGGCCCGCCTGATGGGCGTGCACCTGGTGGAGGGCCGGGACCTCGTCTGCCACGGCACCGACGTCTTCCTGCGCACCACCGAGGGCGAGGTGCCGGTGCACGTGATCTACCGGCGCATCGACGACGACTACCTCGACCCGCTGCAGTTCCGGCCCGAGTCGCTGGTGGGCTGCCCCGGCGTCGTGAACGCGGCGCGGGCCGGGAGGGTGACGATCGCCAACGGCGTCGGCAACGGCGTGGCCGACGACAAGCTCGTCTACACCTACGTGCCGGCAATGATCCGCTACTACCTGGGCGAGGACCCGATCCTGCGCAACGTCGAGACGATGCACCTGGTCGACGACGGCGTGCGCAAGGACGCCCTGGCTCGCCGCGGCGAGCTCGTGTTCAAGCGCGTCGACGGCTCGGGCGGCAAGGGCCTGGTGATCGGGCCGGCCGCCACGGGGGCCGAGCTCGACGAGCTGGCGCTCGAGGTGGAGGCCGACCCCCGCCACTGGATCGCCCAGCGGGTCGTCGCCCTCTCGACGTCGCCCACCTGGGTCGACCAGTCCATGGTGCGTCGCCACGTCGACCTGCGGCCCTTCGCGGTCAACGACGGCGAGGACGTCTGGGTCCTCCCCGGCGGCCTGACGCGGGTCGCGCTGCGGGAGGGCGGCCTGGTGGTGAACTCCAGCCAGGGCGGCGGCTCCAAGGACACCTGGGTGGTCGGGGGTGGCCTGTCCATGCCGGTGCTGCCGCCGCGCCAGTCCTCGCCCCGCCTGGCCGGGCCGCCCCAGGACGTGGGCCCGCGGGCGGACAGCGAGAACGGCGTGCAGCAGCAACAGCAGCAGCAGGCGGGGCCGCCTCCATGACGCGCGCGCTGCTGAGCCGGGTGGCCGAGTCGATCTTCTGGGTGGGCCGCTACGTGGAGCGGGCCGAGGGGACGGCGCGCATCCTCGACGTCTCGGTGTACCAGGCCCTCGAGCAGAGCGACGTCGAGGGCTCCCACGCCGCCCGCCGCCTCCTGGCCGTCATGGGCCTGCCCGAGGAGGGGAACGAGACGCTGTGGCAGGCGACCGAGCGGCTGGCCGTCGATCCCGACAGTCGTTCCTCCATCGCGGGGGCGCTGGCGGCGGCGCGCGAGAACACCCGCGCCGTGCGCCACGTCGTGCCGGTGGAGTTCTGGGAGCACATCAACGCCACCTGGGCCGACCTGCCCCTGCAGTGGGAGGCGGGGCGCCGGGCGGGACCGGCCCTCTACCTCTCCTTCGTCAAGACGCAGTGCGCCGGCATGATGGGCCTCGCCGACACCATGATGAGCCGGGACCAGACCTGGCTCTTCTTCACTCTCGGGCGCTGCCTGGAGCGCACCGACGTCGTGGCCCGCCAGCTGGCCACCGTGGCCTTCGACGAGGTGTTCGACAGCGGGCTCGTCATGCTGCTGCGCTCGTGCGGCGGGTACGAGCCCTACCTGCGCCTCTCCCAGGGCGTCGTCGAGCCGGGCCGGGTCCTCGACTTCCTCCTGCGCGACCGGCTCTTCCCCCGCTCGGCCTTCGCCTCGCTGACACTCGCCGAGGACTGCCTCGACCAGATCAACGCGGGGCGCGAGGGGACGTGGGACGACGCCCGCGGGCTGATCGGCCTGGCGCGGGCGGAGCTCGAGTACTCGGCGCCCGCCACCCTGTCGCGCGGGCTCGAGACGCGGCTCGAGCGGCTGCAGGCCTCCATCTCCTCGGTGAGCGACGCCGTGACGCGGCGCTACTTCGCCCAGGACCTGCCGACGCAGTGGCGACGAGGGGGTGGGGGCGGATGAGCCGCGGCGACGGCTGGCGGCTCCGGGTCTCCCACGAGACGCGCTTCGACTACGACGCCCCGGCGCGGGCCTCGTACAACGAGCTGCGTCTCACCCCGCGCACCGAGTTCCGCCAGACGGCGCTCGAGACGAGGGTGGTGACGGTGCCGCCGGCACCCCAGTACTCCTACATCGACTACTGGGGCACCCACGTGGTGGCGTTCAACGTCGACCGCGGCCACGAGGTGCTCTCCATCACCGGCAATTCGCTGGTCGACACCCAGCAGGCCGACGAGCCCGACGACTGCACCTGGGACGACGTGGCCGACGCGGCACTGACCATGGCCGACCACGTCTCGCACAACCTCTTCACCGCGCCGGGCGCGGAGTTGTCGGAGCTCGCGGCCGGCCTGCGGGCGCCGCGTCCGCTCGAGACGGCCCGGCGCATCATTGCCACCAGCCACGACTCGTTGCGCTACATGCGCGGCGTGACGTCGGTGCACACGTCGGCCAACGAGGCCTACGCCGACGGGGCCGGTGTGTGCCAGGACTTCGCGCACCTGGCCCTGGCCCTGGCCAAGGCGGTCGGGCTGCCGGCGCGCTACGTGTCGGGCTACTTCCACCCCGAGGAGGATGGCATCATCGGCGAGGAGATCACGGGGGAGAGCCATGCCTGGGTCGAGCTGTGGACGGGCAGGTGGTGGGGGTACGACCCGACGAACGACTGCCCGGTGGGGGAGCGGCACGTCGCCGTTGGCCGTGGCCGTGACTACGGGGACGTGCCCCCGGTGAAGGGCGTCTACGCCGGCAACGCCGAGAACACGATGCGGGTCGCCGTGCGTATGACGAGGACCCACTGACGAGCGCGTGCCGGTGCTGACCCGCATGCGCATCTGGCTGCCCGACGCCCCTGGTGTCCTGGGAGCGGTGGCGGCCGAGATCGGCGCGGTGCGCGGCAACGTCGTGGGGCTGGAGGTGCTCGAGCGCGGGGCAGGGGTGGCCATCGACGAGCTGGTGGTCGAGCTGCCGAACGAGCCCGGTGCGGTCGACGCGGCGTGCCGGGGCGTGCGCAACGTCCCCGGCGTCGGCGTCGAGGAGGTGACCGAGCTCCTCACCGGCGCGCCGGACCGGGAGGACAGCGTCCTGGCGGCGGCCGCCGGCATCCTGCAGGCCGCCACGCCCACGGCGGCCATGCACGCCCTGACCGGGCACCTGATGGCGCTCTTCGACCTGTCCTGGCTGGCGCTGGCCGACGAGGCGCTCGTGGGCTTCACCGAGGTGCACGGCGAGGCGCCCTCGGTGCAGTGGGTGGCGGCGTTCGCCGAGGGCTCGCGCAGTGGGGCAGACCCGGCGAACGACACGACGGGCTCGGGCGTGTTCGTCGAGCCGGTGCCCGAGACGGGGCAGACGGTGTGCGGCGGGCGCCCCGTCCCCATCAGGCGTCGTGAGCGCCGCGAGATCGCCATGCTGGTCATGGTGGCGGCGCGCTTCGTCGACGCGCTGAATGTGCGTGACCACATTCAGCTGACGAGCTGACCGCGCCGGACCCGGACGCCTAGTGTCCGGGGCGTGCTGCGCGTCGGCTTCGTGGGATCAGGGAACATCGCCTGGGCGCACGGACTCAGCCTCAAGGCGATGATCGACGGTGGCGTCATCGACGCGTCGATCGTGGCCGTGCACGACGAGCGCGAGCGACGTGCCCAGCGCTTCGCCGACGGCGTCGGCGCCGTGGGTGCGGCAGTCGTGGCGAGCGCGGCGGAGGTGGCGGCACGCTCTGACGCCGTCTGGGTCTGCACGCCGACGGCGGCGCACCGGAGCGCGGTGGACGAGGCGTTGGCCGCCCGGTGCGCCGTGTTCTGCGAGAAGCCGCTCGACCGGGACCTGGCCCGGGCCACCGCGCTCGTCGACGCCGTGGCCGTTTCCGGCCTGGCCAGCCAGTGCGGCCTCGTGCTGCGGAGCGCACCGGTCTTCCGGGCGCTGCGCGACCTCGTCCACTCTGGGGCGCTGGGCGCCCCGATGACGGCGGTCTTCCGCGACGACCAGTACTTCCCGATCCGGGGGACCTACGCGTCGAAGTGGCGGGCCGACGTCGCCCAGGCGGGGGGCGGGTGCCTGATTGAGCATTCCATCCACGACGTGGACATCCTGCGCTACTGCTTCGGTGAGGTGGGCACCGTGGCGGCGCGGACCGCGAACCATGCGGGGCACGAGGGTGTGGAGGATCTTGCCGCCGTGTCCCTGTCCTTCACCTCGGGCGTCGAGGCGCAACTCACGAGCGTGTGGCACGACATCATGAGCCGGGGCTCGACGCGCCGGGTCGAGGTGTTCTGCCGCGAGGGCACGGTGTGGCTGGAGGAGGACTTCAGGGGGCCGCTCCACGTCCAGACGAGCGAGGAGACCGAGGTGCGGGCCTGCGCCTCGCCGGCGTGGGTCGACGCGCTGCCGCTGGCCGACGACGAGGTCGGCCTCGCCGTGCGGCCCTACGTTGAGGAGGACCGGGCCTTCGTCGATGCCGTGACCGGCGGGTGGGCGCCCGAGCCTGGCCTGGACGTGGCGCTGGCCGCCCACCGCCTGGTCGACGCGGCCTACCGCTCGGCGGCGGAGCTGGGGGTGCCGATCGTCGTGCCATAGGCGGCTCGGCCCCGCCTGCGACCCACTCGGCCTCAAGGATGAAATTGGTGCGACCGGCTCATCCTGAGGTCGGAGCACGCCGCCGGAAAGGGCCGTTCACCAGGTGTGACGGGGCACCGGCGGCTCCGCCGCCGGGCGAAGGGATGGGGTTACGATTGCCCTCGACGGCGCCGGTACCGAGGTCGCCCGTCGTTGCACTCCCGAGACGCCCGAGCCACCCACCGAAGGAGACAGACCCACGAGCGTGCGCTCACTGCTCCGAGTGTTCAACCAGCAGCCGCTGGCGGCGAAAGTGCCCGAGATCACCGCCCTCTTCTGGGTGATCAAGATCTCGACGACTGCGGCCGGTGAGGCGATCTCCGACATGTTCGTCTCCGACAAGAAGCTCGGCGTCGTCGTCGAGGTCTCCATGTTCTGCGTGGCGCTCTTCCTGCAGTTCGCGTCGCGTCGCTACAACGCCGTCACCTACTGGTTCCTGGCGCTGGCCATCGCGACGGCCGGGACGGGCGTCGCCGACACGATGCACCTCGTCTTCGGCATGCCGTATGCCTTCACGTCGCTGTTCTGGCTGCTCGTCCTCGTCGCGGTCTTCTACCTGTGGAACCGGAGCGAGCACACACTGGACATCCACAGCATCACCACCGCACGTCGGGAGAAGTACTACTGGAGCGTCGTGTTCGCCACCTTCTGCCTCGGGACGGCGGTCGGCGACTTCGCCGCCTCCACGCTCGGCCTCGGCTACCTCGCCTCGGCCCTCCTCTTCTGCGCCGTGATCCTGATCCCATGGGGCGGGTGGAAGTTGCTCCACTGGAACAGCATCTTCTCGTTCTGGTTCGCGTACGTCATCACCCGGCCCATCGGGGCGTCCTTCGCCGACTACTTCAGCAAGGGCCACAACGTGAGCGGCGCCAACTTCGGCGACTGGCAGACGGCGCTCGTGATGACCTCCGTCGTGGTGATCCTGGTGGCCTACACCGCCCGGGCCCGCTACGACATCCAGTCCCCCGAGGCCGAGATCGCCGGCGGCACCTGAGCCCGTGGCCGGCGGCGCGACGTCAGCCGTCGCCGGTCACCATGCCGAACTGCGCCATGAGAGCTCGCTCCTCGTCGGGGGTGGGCGGCTCGTCGCGGCTCCACAGCTCGTGGAGGCCGGCGAAGTAGGCGTCGAGGGCGGGGGCGTGCAGCACGAGGAGGCGCGCCTCCTCGTCGCCGCCGTTGCCGAAGGTGTGGGAGACGCCACGGGGGACCAGGACGAAGTCCTCGGGCCCGAGCAGCAGCTCGTCGCCGTCGACCACGACCGACACCGTGCCCCCGAGCACGAAGTACGCCTCGGAGCAGCCGGCGTGGCGGTGTGTCGGCGGCCGCCGGCCTCCCGGCGGCAGCGTGCGCTCCATGAGCGAGAAGTCGCCGTCGTCTTGGGCCGCGAGCGCCTTGAAGTGCATGACGCTGCCCCGGGCCACGTAGCGGGCGGCGCCCTCCCCCCGGCCGAGGACCTTCGCCATGAGACCCCTCCTTTCGGTCAGCCGGTCGCGCCCGGTGCGGACGCGAGAGTAGGCCGAAGGGTGGGGCAGGGCTGGGTCGCAGCGCGGGGGCGTGGCGCCGCCGGCATCCGGTCCCTAGGGTGCAGGGCATGGACGTCTCTTCTCTCTTGACGGAGCTCTTCGGCCGTATCCAACCGCTGGCGGCCGACGTCGCCGACGGCCTCGACGCCGAGCAGCTGTCCCAGGCTCCTGCGCCGGGGTCGAACACGATCGGGTGGCTCGTCTGGCACCTGACCCGGGTGCAGGACCACCACGTCGCCGAGCTTCTCGGCACCGAGCAGATCTGGGTCAGCGGGGAATGGGCCCGGCGGTGCGGGCTCGAGCCCGACCCGTCGAACAACGGCTACGGCCACAGCCCCGAAGACGTGCGCGCGGTCCGGCCCGAGGGCCCCGACGTCCTTCTGGGCTACCTCGCCGAGGTCGACGCCCGGACGAAGGCCATGCTCGAGAGGCTCACCCCCGACGATCTCGACACGGTGGTCGACCGCCGCTGGGATCCCCCGGTCACCATGGGCGTGCGCCTGGTGAGCATCGCCGACGACTGCCTCCAGCACGTCGGTCAGGCCGCCTATGTGCGGGGGCTCCTCGGGTACTGAGTTATTAGGAGGGCTCACGGCACTCCCGGTCTGAGGGGCTGCATGTGACGCGGATCTTCCCGGGTCATGGTGCCCCGACGGGTCAGGCCTTGGGCGGCTTGGGCCAGCGGACGTGCTCGCTGTACTGGTAGATCGTCTCGTAGCCCAGCCGGAGGTAGAGCGGCGCGCCCATCGGTGACGCCTGCAGCGTGCACGACGACGCGCCGTGCTCGAAGGCCAGGTTGGTCGCCGCGACGGTCATCAGCGCTCCCAGGCCGCCAGTGCGCGCGGTGGGGACGGTGCCCACCCACTGCAGGCCGGCCACGCCGTCGCTCTCGTAGGTCATGGCCGTCGCCACCGGCTCGCCGCCACGCGAGGCCACCACGATGTGCACCGCCGGGTCCTCGAGGACCACGGTCGGTTCGTCGAAGAGATCGGACAGCACCTCGGCCGGCATGCCGTAGGTCCCGTACGCCTCGGTGCTGACGGTGACGAAGTCGTCCACGCCGGCCTCGTCCTCCACCATCCGCACCGAAACGCCGTCGACGGGATCGGACACCGGGAGCGGCGTGTGCCTGATCATCTGGGGAACCGGCTCCCCGAAGGGCTCCAGGCCCGCGGCCTCGCACACCGCGCGCAGGTCGTCGTCCTCGCCGCTGTCACGCACCTTGACGCTGTAGCCGCGAGCCAGGCCACCGAAGAACGTATCGGCGCGTGCGATCAATTCGTCCGCTGCGAGGGTGTCGTCGGCGCGGAACGCACTGTTGGCCACGACCGGGATCCAGGTTCCACCGGCACACAGGACGAACCCGTCCCTTTCTTCGAGCACCCCCTGGCTCCCCCACTGGGTGATGGCCCGGCTGAATGCGATGAGGTTGCGCTGGCCGAGCGCCGCCTCGGTGAGGAACGGGGGCATGCGCCATGATGCCGCGCCGCCGGCGGCCGCGTCAGGCCCGCTGCCCGAACTAGGTGAAGATGATCTCGCCCCCGGCCGCCTTCTCGTAGAACTCGCCCACGGTGATGATGGCCTGCACCTGGTCGATGAAGTCGTCCTTGGCGAATCCGAACAGGTCGACGGAGGCCTGGCAGGCGTAGAGCCCGCACCCGGTGTCAGCGATCATCTCCATGAATTCGGGGACGCCCGGGATGTCGTGCTCCTCCATTTTCTTCTCCATGATGTGGGTGGCGATCGCGGACATGCCGGGGAGGACGCCGATGAGGCTGGCCATGTGCATGCCCGGGTTGCCGACGGCTGCGACCTTCAGATGCTCGAGGCGCTGCTTGTGGATGGCGTCGAGCCCGAAGAACGTGAAGAACAGGTTGGCGTCGATACCCTCGGCACGGGCGCCGTTGGCCATGATGAGGCCGGGATAGACGCCTTCCAGCGATCCCTTGGACACGATGATGGAGACCTTCTCAATTCGCTCACCCATGGCGTTGCCCCCTTCGTCTTCGCGCCATCAGATGCAGCCCCGCGGCTTGGGGATGCCGGCGATCTTGGCGGCCAACTTGGCCGGCCCCTTGGGGAAGAGCTGGTAGAGCTCCTTGATCGGCACCCCCGAGGTCTTGCCCAGGGCCCGTACCGTCGGCCCGGTGCCCTTCGCCTCGTACTCGGATCGCATGAACCGGATGACCTGCCAGTGGCGGTCCGTCAGCGGGTCGATGCCCTCCCGCCGGGCCAGCTCGACCGCGATGTCGTCGTTCCACTGGGAGGGATCGACCAGGAACCCTTCTTCGTTGAGCTCGAGCTCCGTTCCCGCAATGGTGTCGGTTGTCATGATGCGGTGGCCTCACTTTCCAAGATCTGTCTCTGTTCCTTGCCGGCGGTCGGCATGGCACTGTGCACGCCCGGGATGTCACGACCGGGGAGGAGGCTGTGCCAGTAGAGCCACTGGAAGAGCAGCTTCCCGAGGTGGTTCAGATGGCTCTCCTTCATCAGGGGCAGTCCCATGGCGCCCGGGAAGCGGCCCGGCAACGGCTCGACGTCGTAGTTGAAGTCGATGAGCATGGCCTTGGAGAACCCGGTCTCGATGAAGCAGTTGGCGTGACCGTCATAGGACGCGTCCGGTGGACGACCCTCGAGGAAACGGCGGATGTTCTCGACGACCACCTCTCCTTCGAAATGGGTCACTGATCCGGCCTTGGAGACCGGCACGGCAGCGGCATCCCCGAGCGCGAAGACGTTCGAGTTCGTCGGCGACTGCAGCGTGTGCACGTCGACCGGCACGAACCCGAGAGGGTCACCCAGCCCAGGCGAACGCGTGACGTATGCAGCCCCGTTGTGGACGGGGATCACCACGGCCAGGTCGAACGTCACCTCCCGGTCGTCGTAGGACACGAGCCGGCCGCCCGAATCCGAGTAGTCGACCTGGCCCGTGTTGAACTCGGTGACCAGCTCGATGCCCCGCTCCTCGAGCATGCCGCCCAGGCGGTGGCTCGCGACCGGCTTCGTGAAGGCCCCGTCGAGCGGTGTGACGTACGTCAGGTCGACCTTGTCGCGGATGCCCTGCTGCTGGAAGAACCAGTCGGCCAGGAAGCAGAACTCGAGGGGTGCCACGGGGCACTTGATCGGCATCTCCACGACGTTGACGACGAGACGTCCCCCTGCGAACCATTCCAGCGCCCCCGCGAGCCCTACCGCGCCCTCGGGGTCATAGAAGGTGAAGGCGCTCTCGTTCCAACCGGGCCCGGTGAGGCCCTCGGTCTCCTCGGGGGCGAGGACGGCCCCGGAGGCCACGACGAGGACGTCGTAGTCGAGCACCTGGCCGCTCTGCAGGTGCACCCGCTGCGCCGCCAGGTCCACGTGGCCGATCGGGTCTTGCACATAGGCGATGTCCCGGTGGAGCTGGCGGCCCCGGGGCCGGACGATCTCATCGAGGTGCGCCAGGCCGAAAGGGACGAAGAGGAGTCCAGGTTGATAGACATGTCGGTCGTCCTGGTCGACGACGGTGATCGATGCCTCGGAGGCCGAGAAGGATCGGC
Organism: uncultured Acidimicrobiaceae bacterium; assembly: GCA_963717455.1. GTDB lineage: Bacteria > Actinomycetota > Acidimicrobiia > Acidimicrobiales > RAAP-2 > Bog-473. The sequence goes on along the minus strand of OY970336.1, from coordinate 5,118,601 downwards.
GCAGCCGATTGGCGGCAAGCGTTCCGCCGGTTCCCCCTCCGAGGACAACGATTCGATGCGTTCGGTCTTCCATGGCTCGTTCCCATGGTGCCGCTGGTGCGGCGGACCCGGAAGGGCACAAAGTCCCTGCTCGGCAACGTCACACCGAGCAGTCCCTGCTCGGCAACGTCACACCGAGCAGTCCCTGCTCGGCAACGTCACACCGAGTCTCAGCTGAGTGCGAAGACCGGGTGGCGGGCGGCGACGGCAGCCCATTCGTCGTCGGTGGAGTCCGGGGTGACACCGTCGAAGAACATCCCCACCTCGAACTTCCAGCGGCGCAGGTAGGCGCGGAGGATGGGCACGCTGTCGGACACGGGGATCTCCGTCGCCGTGCAGAGCTGGCGCCGGCGCCCGAGGATCAGCACCAGGTGGCCCCCGGCGTGCCGGACGTTGCGCACCCACTGTGTCTCGCCACGGGGAGCCACCAGGTACCGGGTCCCCTCGACCGTCAGCAGGTTGACGGGCGTGTGGTGGAGCCGGCCGGTGCTGCGACCCCGGTGCTCGAGCACCCGGGAGCCCCAGACGCTCACGCCGAGTCGGGTCAGGCCGTTGAGCAGGCGGTTCATGACGTTACGGGTGAACCAGTCCGGACGCTTGTAGTGGACGGCGGCCGGCTGCTGGGGGGTGGGGTTCGTGCTCATCAGAGCCTCCTCGGTCGGGACGGTGGTCATGAGCAATGATCATAAAGGAGAACACTGTTCATGTCAAGTACTTGTGTTCTCACGAGTGAACAGTCAGACTGGGCTCCATGTCGGCGCCACGGACGGCCCGCGAGCGGGTCCGGGAGGAGATGACGGCGGAGATCCTGGCCGTGGCGCGCCAGCACGTGGCCCGGGAGGGGGCGGCAGCCCTGTCGCTGCGCTCCATCGCCCGCGAGCTCGAGATGGCGCCCTCCGCGCTGTACCGCTACTTCGACGGCCGGGACGCGCTGCTCAGCGCGCTCATCCTGACCGCGTACGAATCGCTGGCCGAAGTGGCGGAGCAGGCAGCCGACGAGGCGGCGCGGGGGAGCGGCGACAGCGACAGCGAGCGCTGGTTGGCCGTGCCGCGCTCCCTGCGCGCCTGGGCGCAGGACCACCCGCACGAATGGGGTCTCATCTTCGGCACACCGGTTCCGGGGTACGAGGCGCCCGAGGACACCGTCAAGCCCTATGCACGGGTCGCGGCCGCCATGGTGCGCCCGGTGATCGAGGCTGGCGCCGCGGGCAGGCTGCGGACGGTGTCACTGCCCGAGGTCTCCGACGAGCTGGGCCACGCGGTGGCACCGGTCGCCCAAGGGCTCTTCCCCGGCATGCCGCTGGGAACCGTCGTGCTCGCCATCGCGGCCTGGACGACCATCGTCGGCCTCGTCAGCCTCGAGGTCTTCGGGCACTGGCGCAACACCATCTTGGACACTGGCGAGTTCTTCGAGGCCACCATCCGCAACCTGGCCGACACGCTCGGCCTCGTGTGAGGTCCGTCAGCGGCGGTCCGTCGGCTGCCTGATCCTCGAAGGCGCGTGATGCGGCCCGACTGAGCCCGGCCCACCGGCGCCGCGCCTCTCAACGAAGTCGCTCGTGCAGCGCCTGCGCGCGCGCCCGGAGCTCCTCGAGCTGGTCCTCGGGCACCCACTGGGACATGGCTGCGACAAGATCGACCAGCAGTCCCGCCAGGTCCGCCAGCTCCTGGCTCGGCTCCTGCAGCTTGATCTGGGAGAAGGGGAACGCGACGTTCACACGACTCGAAGGTGCGACCACCTCGGGGCCCTTGCCGGTCCTCTTCGCTGCCTGGCCCGATTGGCCCGATTGGTATGACTCCGGCAGCCCGTTCGTCTCGCTCGGCGTCACGCTCTTGTCGTGTGACTTCGGCACCTCACCATCCTGGTCGCGCCTGGCGCCTCGCGCCAGCGTCGAATGTCCCCCGCACGACCGTCCCCCGCCCGCAGCGCCGGGTCCGGTCGACGACGTCTAGCCCATGACAGGCAGGTGCAGCTCTATCCCCGCGTTCGCCAGGAAGACGAGCTTGTGCTCGAGGGCGTTCTGCCAATCGACCATGTCCTTGTTGAACTGCATGCGGTCGCCTTCCTCGCACGCGTGCTCGAGCTCGTCGAACGCCACGTCTTCGGCATCCAGCAGGGCTCGGTACTTCGACAGGAAGTGGTCGTCGATCGGCTGATGCACGTCGTCCCTCCTACTTCGGCCCGACCTTTGCGAGCCGGTGCCGAAACGATAGTGCCGTCACGCGTTGTTCGCATAGGGGCGGGACCAGGCCCGACCGGCCTTCCCACGGCGGCGGCCGTTGCCCGCCGGGTCGGGGCCGCCGGTCACACCGTGGGTCCTACCAGTTCCGACGCAGCCGCTGGTAGCTGTTCGGCATCAGGGAGCGGAAGACCATGGCCGCGTCGATCAAACCCGACTCGCTGATCTCGAGCGAAGGACCTCCGGCCTGCGCCAGGATCCGGCGCGACACCGTCTCCACACTGCGGATCGTGACGCGGGGCGGCCGGCGCAGGCCGCGCCTGATCGCCCCCAGCCCCAGCTCGGTGGCCATGAACGCCGGGTAGACGACATGGACGCGGACTCCCTTCGGGCCCAGGCGGAACGAGACCGACTCGCTGAAGGCCGAGAGGGCCGCCTTCGAGGAGGGATATGCGCCCGGGCCTGGCGAGGGCAGGCGGCCGCCGTCCGAGGAGATGTTCACGATGGTGCCGCGGCCGCGCCCGACCATGCCCGGCATGACCGCCAGGGTGGCGGCCACCGGGGCGAAGAAGTTCACGTCGAAGGTGTGGCGGAAGTCGCTCTCCCCGATGTCGACGAGGCGGAGGCCCGGATCCTGTGCCGCGTTGTTGACCAGCAGGTCGATGGGGCCCTGGGTTGCCGTCACGTGGTCCAGCGCTCGCCGGAGGGCGCCGGTGTCGGCCACGTCGCAGGTGAGCGTCGCCGACCCCGGTGTGAGGGCCCCCAGCTCGGCGGCGAGCACGTCGAGGCGTTCGGTGGTGCGTGCCAGGCCGACGACCGTCGCGCCCGCCCGGGCGAGGTCGAGGCAGAGCCGGGCGCCGAGGCCGGCCGAGGCGCCGGTGACGACGGCGACCTGGCCGCGGTAGCGGCCGCCGAAGCCGGGAGGGCGCGTCGAAGCGGAGAGGAGCGAGCGGCCCACGTGCCGCCGGTCAGTCAGCCTGGGAGGCCGTGGTGGTCTCGCCCGTCGCCGCCGTGTCGGTCGGGCTGTCTGCCGCCGTGTCCGCCCCGTCCGTCAGGCCCACCAGGTCCGAGCCCAGCCGGGACGCTGCCGCCCCCAACACGTCCTGGCCCGCGACCAGCGCCGCCAGGTCGCCACGCACGCGCACGCGGCCCGCGGCCAGCGCGTCGGCCGGGTCAAGCTCGCCCCGCGCCATGGCGAGGGCGTCGTCGTAGCCGAGCACGATGGTCGCCGAGCTCGCCAACGCGTGTCCGGGGTCCAGCACGAGATGGGCCCGGCCGTCGTTCACCGTCAGGACCACGCGCACCTCTTCCTCGGACCCGTCCGCCCCCGGGACGCCCGTGACCATCTGCGCCACGCTGAACGTCCCGTCGGCCGCCGCCAGGGAGCTCGCACCGGCCGCGGCGACGGCGTCGGAGAGGTCCAGCGCGCCGAGCGCGGCGTCGAAGGCGGCGACCCATTCGGGGGACAGATAGCGGGCCATGGCGTGGTGAGGCTAGGCGAGGCGGTGCGGGGCAGGCGAGAGGAGGCGGCGGGGCAGGGTGAAACTCACGGTGCGGGCTTCTGGTTTCGTCGAGCGTCCAGGGCCGGGCGGGCGGGTGGAACGAGCGCCGCCCGGGCGCGCACTACCCGGCCGAGGCCTCCTCGGCCGGCTGCGTCGTCTTCCTCGAACGACCCGCGATCTTGCGCCCGAGCCAGGCCACCGGGTCGTAGCGCGCATCGACGACGCGCTCCTTCATGGGGATGATCGCGTTGTCGGTGATCTTGATGTGCTCGGGGCAGACCTCGGTGCAGCACTTCGTGATGTTGCACATGCCGAGGCCCTTGTCGTGCGCCAGCCCGCGGCGGTCGAGGACGTCGAGGGGGTGCATCTCGAGCTCGGCGAAGCGGATGAAGAAGCGCGGCCCGGCGTACTTCGGCTTGTTGTCCTCGTGGTCGCGAATGACGTGGCAGATGTCCTGGCACATGAAGCACTCGATGCACTTGCGGAACTCCTGGCCCCGCTCGACGTCGACCTGCATCATCCGGTAGCCGCCCTCGGGCTCCGGTCCCGGAGTGAAGGCCGGGATCGTCTTGGCCACCTCGTAGTTGAAGGTGACGTCGGTCACCAGGTCGCGGATGATGGGGAAGGTCTTCATCGGCGCCACGGTGACCGGCTCGCCCTCGGGCAGGGTGTCCATGCGCGTCATGCACATCAGGCGGGGGAGGCCGTTGATCTCGGCCGAGCACGAGCCGCACTTGCCGGCCTTGCAGTTCCAGCGGCAGGCCAGGTCGGGCGCGTCGGTGGCCTGGATCCGGTGGATCACGTCGAGCACCACCTCGCCTTCGACGGCGGGCATCACGTAGTCGGTGAACTCACCGCCCTCGTCGTCCCCCCGCCACACCCGCATCGTCACCTTCTCGGCCATCGGCTCAGTGTCCTTCCTCAAACAGGGCGCGCAGCTCGGGCGGCATCTCGGGCAGCGGCTCGGGGGCGATGGCGATCGGCGCCAGGTAGCCGTGCTCCCCCGTCTGGTGCTGCACGAAGTTGACCTTGCCCAACTCGGGGTCCGGCCCCGGGTAGTCCTCTCTCGTGTGCCCGCCGCGGGACTCCGTGCGCTGCAGCGCCCCCTGGGCCACGGCGATGGAGGTGGTGACCATGGAGGGCAGGTCGGTGGCCAGGTTCCAGCCCGGGTTGTAGGCGCGACCGCCCTTCACCTGCACCTTGGCCGTCTGCTGCTTGAGGTCCTCCAGCTTGGCCAACGCCTCCTCGAGCTCGGGCCCGGTGCGGATGATGCCGACCAGCGACTGCATGATCTCCTGCAGCTCGTGGTGCACGTCGTAGGGGTTGAGGCCGTCCTCGCGCCCGAAGGGCGCAAAGGCGTCGTCGATGACCGAGGCGACCTGCGCCGCGTCGACGCTGGGCGAGCCGGCGCGGCTCTCCGCGAAGTCGGCCGCGCCGATGCCGGCGCGGCGGCCGAAGACGATCAGGTCCGAGAGCGAGTTGCCGCCCAGGCGGTTCGCCCCGTGCATGCCGCCCGCCACCTCGCCGATGGCGAAGAGACCCGGCACGGTGGCTGCCTGGGTCTCGGCGTCGACGCGCACGCCGCCCATCATGTAATGGCACGTCGGGCCGACCTCCATCGGTCCCGCCGTGATGTCCACGCCCGCCAGCTCCATGAACTGGTGGTACATGGAGGGCAGCCGGCGCCGGATGTACTCGGGCGTGCGCCGCGACGCGATGTCGAGGAAGACGCCGCCGTGCGGGCTGCCCCGGCCCGCCTTCACCTCGGAGTTGATGGCGCGGGCCACCTCGTCACGCGGCAGGAGGTCGGGCGTGCGCCGGTTGTTGTTGTGGTCCTCGTACCAGGCGTCGGCTTCCTCTTCGGTCTCCGCCGTCTCGGCTCGGAACATGTCGGCCACGTAGTTGAACATGAAGCGGGTGCCCTCGGAGTTGCGCAGGACGCCGCCGTCGCCTCGCACGCCCTCGGTGACGAGGATGCCGCGCACCGACAGTGGCCACACCATCCCGGTCGGGTGGAACTGCACGCATTCCATGTCGATGACGTCGGCGCCGGCCCAGATGGCCATCGCGTGGCCGTCGCCGACGGACTCCCACGAGTTTGAGGTGTACTTCCACGACTTGCCGATCGAGCCCGTGGCGAGGACGAAGGCCTTGGCGGTGAAGAGGACCATCTCGCCGGTCGGGCGCATGTAGCCCACGGCGCCCGAGATGCGGCCCTCCGCGTCGGGCAGGAGGCGCAGGATCTTGCACTCCATGAAGACGTCGGTCCCCATGGAGACGACTTTCTGCTGCAGGGTGCGGATCAGCTCCAGGCCGGTGCGGTCGCCGACGTGGGCCAGGCGGGCGTAGCGGTGGCCGCCGAAGTCACGCTGGGTGATGCGGCCGTCGGGGGTGCGGTCGAACAGCGCGCCCCAGCGTTCGAGCTCGTAGACCCGGTCGGGTGCCTCCTGGGCGTGGATCTGCGCCATGCGCCAGTTGTTGAGCATCTTGCCGCCGCGCATGGTGTCGCGGAAGTGGACCTGCCAGTTGTCCTCGGGCCAGACGTGGCCCATGGCGGCCGCCATGCCGCCCTCGGCCATGACGGTGTGCGCCTTCCCGAGGAGGGACTTGCAGACCAGGGCCACCCGCAGGCCGCGCTCCTTGGCCTCGATTGCGGCGCGCAGCCCGGAGCCGCCCGCCCCGATGATGATGACGTCGTAGTCGTGGGTCTCGTAGTCGCGCGTGTCGGTGTCGGCCATGCGGGTCCTCGCTGTCCAGTCCTAGAAGTGGAAACCCGGGTCGTGGATCGTCCCGCTCGCCACCAGCCGCACGTACAGGTCGCACAAGGCGACGCCGAAGAGGCTGATCCAGGCGAAGACCATGTGGCGGGCGTTCAGTGGGGTGACGGACTTCCAGAGCTTGTAGCGCGTCGGGTGCTGGGAGAAGGAGCGCACCTGGCCGCCGCAGAAGTGGCGGCAGGCGTGGCACGACAGCGAGTAGAGCCACAAGAAGACTGCGTTGGCGCACAGGACCACGGTGCCGACGCTGATGCCGATCCCGTAGCCGGGCTGGCGGAAGGCGATGATGGCGTCGTAGGTCAGGACGCAGTTGAAGAGGAGGAGGATCCAGAAGAAGTAGCGGTGGACGTTCTGGAGGATGAGGGGGAACCGCGTCTCACCGGTGTAGCTCTTGTGGGCGTCGGCCACACCGCAGGCGGGGGGCGACAGCCAGAAGGACCGGTAGTAGGCCTTGCGGTAGTAGTAGCAGGTGAGACGGAAGCCCAGCGGGAAGATCAGGATGAGCAGCGCCGGCGAGTAGTTCCAGAAGGGCAGCGTCCCGAAGGCGTGGCTGCCCGGGACACAGCTGTTGGCGATACAGGGGGAGTAGAAGGGCGAGATCAGGTCGCGGTGCAGGTTGGGCCCGGCGTAGTAGTCCTTGCCCACGAAGGCGGCCCAGGTTGAGTAGGCGACGAACGCCAACAGGACCGTGGCCGTGATCGCCGGTTCGATCCACCACCCGTCCTTGCGCAGCGTCGGCACGTCCGGCCCGCCCCGGGCCGCCCCGATCGCGACCGGGGTCGTGGTCGCACTCTCGACCGTCGTCGTCACCCGCACCTCCTCAGTGCCCAGCTCAGGCTCGGCGGCCGGGGCCGCCAAATCATCTCAGACCGCTCCTGCAGCGGCGCAAGTCGCAGCTCGCGCCGATGTCGGCGCTCCCGGGGGGTGACCCTAAAGCGCCCTCTGCAGCACGTCAAAGACATAAAGAGCATGAAGATCAGAGCGATAAGCTCTGAACATGCAGCTGCACCAGCTGGCCTACGCGCTGGCGGTGGCCGAGGAGCAGAGCTTCACCCGGGCCGCCGATCGGCTCCACCTGGCCCAGCCCTCGCTCTCCCGCCAGGTCCGACTGCTCGAGCACGAGCTCGGCGTGGTCCTCTTCAACCGCGGCCCGGGCCAGGGACCGGTCACGCTCACCCCCGACGGCAGCGCGCTGGTGCCCTTCATGCAGCGCGTCCTGGCCGACGTCGAGGCGACCGGGGCCGAGGCGCGGGCGTTGTCGGGCATGGCCCGGGGTCACCTCGCCGTCGGCGCGACGCCGAGCCTCATCACCAGCGTGCTCGCCCCGGCCCTCGTGGCGTTCCACGCCAGCCACCCCGGCATCGACCTGTCGGTGGTGGAGGCAGGCTCCCACCAGCTGGTGCCCCAGGTCGCCGCCGGTGAGGTCGACCTGGCCCTCGTCGTGCTGCCGGTCAGCGACCCGCTCGTTCTCACCACGCCGCTCTTCGACGATCCCCTCGTGCTGGTCACCGCGCCCGACCACCCCTTCGCGCACCGGCGGCGCGTGCGGGTGCGCGACCTCGACGGCCTCGACCTGGTCATGTTCCGCGAGGGCTACGACCTGCGCGCCGTCACACTGGCGGCCTGCGCCGACGCGGGGGTCGAGCCGCACCTCGTCAGCGAAGGCGGCGAGATGGCGGGCGTGCTGTCCTTCGTGGCCGCCGGCCTGGGCGCGGCGGTCGTGCCGGCCATCGCGCTGCCGGGCGACGGCTCGCTGGTGGCCGTCCCGTTCAGCGGGCCGACCATGAGCCGCACCGTTGCGCTGGCCCAGCGAGGCGACCGCGCGCTCGCCCGTCCCGCCCGGGCCCTCGCCGACCAGCTCGTGACGGGCCATGCCGCCACCGTCGGCGACCGGGTCGGCCGCGGCCGCCCGGCGGGGGGCCAACGAAAACTATCAACGAGATAGTTGATACTTTTGGGAATCCGCGGCGCCTCGCGTGGAGAGCCACGTCCCCTCCACCCCCGGGGTTGATCGGCCCCAGCTCGACAACCCCCGTTGGCGCCGGCGATACACCCTTCCCACCCCCGAACGGGCGCGCCGGTTCGCAAGCGAACGGTTTAGGCTTCGCACATGGACGGCCACTCGCACTTCGATCCCTCCGCGACCCCGGCCCCGGGCGGTCTTAAGGCTCCGGCCGACCTGCCCCGTGCCCTGGCCGACCTGCGCGCCTCGGGCTGGGAGTCCGTGTCGGTGGCCGAGGAGATGCGGCGCAACACGGCCAAGGCCATCGCCGCCGGCCGGTCGCTCGTGCCCGGCGTCCTGGGCTTCGAGGAGACGGTGGTCCCCCAGCTTGAGAACGCCATCCTGGCCGGCCACGACCTCATCCTCCTGGGCGAGCGGGGCCAGGCCAAGACGAGGGTCATCCGCTCCCTCGTCGGCCTGCTCGACGAGTGGATGCCCATCGTCGCCGGCTCCGAGATCAACGACGACCCCTACCAACCGGTCTCGCGCTTCGCCCTCGACCTGGTCGACGAGCTCGGCGAGGCCACGCCCGTCGACTGGGTGCACCGCTCGCAGCGCTACGGGGAGAAGCTGGCCACGCCCGACACCTCCATCGCCGACCTCATCGGTGAGGTCGACCCGATCAAGATCGCCGAGGGCCGCTACCTCAGCGACGAGCTGGCGCTGCACTACGGCCTCATCCCGCGGGTCAACCGCGGCATCTTCGCCATCAACGAGCTGCCGGACCTCTCTGAGCGGATCCAGGTCGGCCTGCTCAACATCCTCGAGGAGCGCGACGTCCAGATCCGCGGCCACCGCATCCGGCTGCCGCTCGACGTCATGCTCGTGGCCACGGCCAACCCAGAGGACTACACGAACCGCGGCCGCATCATCACGCCGCTCAAGGACCGCTTCGGCGCGCAGATCCGCACGCACTACCCCTTCGAGACCCTGACCGAGGTCCGGATCATGGAGGGCGAAGCCGACCTGCCGACCGCAGGCGTCCCCGTCAGCGTGCCGCCGTTCATGAGAGAGGTGGTGGCCGAGATCAGCCAGCTCGCCCGCCGCAGCACCCACCTCAACCAGCGCAGCGGCGTGTCGGTCCGCCTGTCGATCGCCAACTACGAGACCCTCGTCGCCTCCGCCGTGCGGCGCGCCCTGCGCACCGGCGAGCCGGTTGCGGTGCCCCGCATCAGCGACCTCTCCGCCCTGGTGCCCTCGACCCAGGGCAAGATCGAGGTCGAGGCGATGGAGGAGGGGCACGAGGACGAGGTGGTGGCCCAGCTGGTGGCCGCGGCCACGCTCTCGGTCTTCCGGCGCCGGGTCACCCTCGACGACCCGCAGTCGATCGTGGCCGCCTTCCACGAGCAGGTCGTGGTGCACGTGGGCGACGACCTCCCGTCGTCGGCCTACCTGGCCGTGCTGGCCGATATCCCCGAGCTCGAGCCGCCGACCCGCAAGCTTGCCGGCCCCGAGGCCGCCGACTCCGAGTCGCCCGCCCTCATGGCCAGCGCCATGGAGTTCCTCCTCGAGGGCCTGCACCTGACGAAGCGCCTCAACAAGGACGCGTCAGGCGCCCGGGCGCTCTACCGCGGCCGCAAATAGAGCGCAGCGAGAGCGAAAGGGAGGCACACCGGTGAGCGTCCGCTACGACTACTCGGAATGGGACGGCACCCAGGAGTTCGCCGACCTCGATCCGGACGACCTCCTCGCCGGCCTCACCGACGACCTCCTCGCCGGTGGTGACCTCGACGACGCGCTCCGGCGGCTCCTGCGCAGCGGCTTCCACACCGGCGACGGCGACCAGGTGCCGGGTCTGCGGGACCTGCTCGACCAGCTCCGCCGCCGCCGGGCCGAGATGCTGGCCGAGGGCGACCCCGACGGCCGCATGGCGGAGCTCACACGGCAGCTCGACGAGATAGAGCAGGACGAGCGGGCCGCCATCGACGAGCTCGTCGACGAGGCCCACAATTCGGGCGACCAGCGCCGCAGCGAGGTCACCGACGACGTCGCCACCGAGCGGCGCATGGCGCTCGACCTCCAGCCCGACGACCCCGCCGGCCGCATCAGCTCCCTGCAGCACTACGACTTCGTGTCCTCCGAGGCACGGGAGCGCTTCGAGGAGCTCGTTGACGAGCTCCGGCGGGAGATGGCCGACACGTTCTTCGAGGGCGCGTCCGACGCGCTCTCCAGCATGAGCCCCGAGCAGATGGCGCGCATGCGCGACGCGTACGACGCCCTCAACAAGATGCTCGAGCAGCGCGAGCGGGGCGAGGAGCTCGACCCGAGCTTCGAGGACTTCATGGCGCAGTACGGCGACATGTTCCCGGGCGACCCCAAGACGCTCGACGAGCTCCTCGAGCAACTGGCCGAGCGCATGGCGGCCGCACAGGCGGTGTGGAACTCGCTCTCGCCGGAGCAGCAGGCCCAGCTGCGCGCGCTGATGGACTCGGTCCTCGAGGACATGGACCTGCGCTGGCAGGTGGAGCGCCTGGCCCAGAATCTCCAACGGGCCGTGCCCGACGCGGGCTGGCAGAGGTCCTACGACTTCAACGGCGAGGGCCCGATGAACATGAGCCGGGCCACCGACCTGGCCTCGCAGCTGGGCCAGCTCGACCGCATGGAGGAGGTGCTCCAGTCGGCCTCCACCCCCGCCCAGCTGGGCGAGATCGACCTGGACCAGGTGCGCCGGCACATGGGCGAGGACGCCGCCCGGGCGCTCGACCGCCTGGCCAACCTCTCCAAGTCCCTGGCCGACGCCGGGCTGATCGAGCAGCAGGGTGGGCGGATCGAGCTGACGCCCCGGGGCGTGCGGCGCCTGGGCCAGAAGGCGCTGGCCGACCTGTTCGGCCAGATCAACAAGGACCGCATCGGCGACCACTCGACCGTGCGCACCGGGACGGGCCACGACCGCGAGGAAACGACGAAGGCCTATGAGTTCGGCGACCCGCTGAACCTGCACCTGTCCACGACCGTGCACAACGCGGTGCGCCGCGGCGGGTCGGGCGTGCCGGTGCGACTCACGCCCGAGGACTTCGAGGTGGTCGAGGTCGAGGCGCTGTCGCGCAGTGCCACCGTGTTGTGCGTCGACCTCTCCATGTCGATGCCGATGCGCGACAACTTCGTGCCGGCCAAGCGCATGGCCATGGCACTGCAGACGCTCATCTCGTCGAAGTTCCCCCGCGACTACCTCGGCATCGTCGGCTTCTCCGAGGTCGCCCGCGAGATACGGCCCGACGAGATCCCCACGGCCATGTGGGACTACGTCTACGGCACCAACCTGCAGCACGCGCTCGCGCTGTCGCGGCGCATGCTGGCCCACGAGCACGGGACCAAGCAGATCATCGTGGTGACCGACGGCGAGCCGACGGCGCACATCGACGACTACGGCGAGGTGTTCTTCAACTACCCGCCGGTTCCCGAGACGTTGCGCCGCACCATGGCCGAGGTCATCCGCTGCACCCGCGCCGGCATCGTGATAAACACGTTCGCCCTCGACCTCCAGCGCACGCACTACCCCTTCGTGGAGCAGATCGCCCGCGTCAACGGCGGCCGGACCTTCTACACGACCCCCGACGCCCTCGGCGGCTACGTGCTGGTTGACTTCCTCCAGCACCGCCGCGTGCTGCGCCCCACGGGGTAGGGCCCACGGGGTAGGGCCCCACGGGGTAGGGCCCCACGGGGTAGGGCCCCACGGGGTAGGGCCCCACGGGGTAGGGCCCCACGGGGTAGGGCCCCACGGGGTAGGGCCCCACGGGGTAGGGCCCACGGGGTAGGGCCTCCTCCGGCCGTCCCCTGATCGGACAGCCCGCCGCCCGGATCCGGGACGGCGCCTTCGGCAGACGCCACCGGCCCCGCCGGGTCGACTCGGCAGGCTCTGGCGGCACATTTCCGTCCCTGGTCCACAGTCGTTGCCAAAAACCTGCCCTCAACTGGGGTTATCCCCGCAGGCGGGGACCGTTCCGGGCCGTGCGGCGCACGTTTCGTGCCTGCAATGGCCAAATGCCCCCTTGCGCTCGGGAGGAGGGTGGGGAAAGATGACTACACCGTTGTAACTACACCAATGCCACCTGAGGCGAAGAAGGGGGGCGAACCCAGTGCCAGTTGACATAGTCACCACGCTCTACGGTCGCCAAGAACGAAGCTGGCAGCTGCAGGCGAATTGCATGGGCGTCGACCCTGACCTGTTCTTCCCCGAGCGGGGGGCGTCGACCAGGGAGGCCAAGGAGGTCTGCCGCGGCTGCGTCGTGCGTGAGGACTGCCTCGAGTACGCGCTGGCCAACGGCGAGAAGTTCGGCATCTGGGGCGGCATGAGCGAGCGTGAGCGGCGCCGGCTGCGCCGCGCCCGCGCCCTGGCCCGCCGTGACGTGGCCAGCGCCTCCTAACCGAATCCGTCCGCCCTCTCGCTGACGTCGCTCCGTCCGGGCGCCGTCAGCCGCCCAACCGGGCCTCCACGGTCGACTCCTCGGCCAGGCCGAGCTCGGCCCAGCGTTCTCCCGGGATGACGGCCAGCACGGCCTCGGGTACGAGGCCCACCAGCTCCGCCCCCTCGACCGACCCGCCGGCCTCGGCGACCAGGGCCGCGACCTCGTCGTAGAGCGTCGCCGGGCCGTGGCGTCCGGGGTCGATCAGGTTGCACGACACCTGGGCCCGTGGCCCGACCGCCAGGCCCAGGGCGCGCACGTGCGGCCCCCGCACAAGGGCGGCCACCCGGCGGGCGACCGCGGCCGAGGAGACCCAGACGTTGTAGGCGACCAGGACCCGGCGGGCGCCCACCGCAGTCGCCCCGGTTCGCGGATCCGGCTGCGCCGGCCCGAAGTCGGGGGCCGATCGCTGGGGAGAGGCCCCGTCCTTGCCGAGGCCAGAGCGGCGGATGTCGGGCAGGGCGCGGGTCCGGCCGCCGGGAAGCGGCCCGTAGAGGAAGCTCGGCACACCCAGTTCGGCGCCGAGCCAGCGGGCGAAGTCGTCGCGCAGCGCGACCGCGTGTGCCAGGTCGTCGGGTGCGGGCCGGCCGGGCTCGTAGGGGACGAAGGGCACGACGTCCAGCACGCCAAGGCGGGGGTGGGCGCCCTGGTGGTGCCTGAGATCGAGCCGGGCCACCGCTGTCGTGGCCAGCGCCCTGGTGGCCGGCACCACGGCATCGGCGGGGCCGGCAAGGGTCAGGACAGAGCGGTTGTGGTCGGGGTCGCGGTGCAGGTCCAGCAGGGTCGGCCCGGTGCTGGCGGCCAGTTCGGCCAGGACGCGCTCGTCGCGGCCCTCGCTCACGTTGACCACGCTTTCGAAGATCACGGGCATTCGAGGATCACGGGCACTCGAAGATCACCGCGTCAGCGTGGCACGGGTGCCGGCGAGCAGGATTGGTGCCGCCGGTCGCGAACGAGCAGTGGGTGGAGGGCCCGCCCACGGGCGGACGGGTGCTACTTGGCGGCGACGGCGTGTGAGAGGCGACGGCGGCGCAGGATGCGGCGGCGCTCACGCTCGGACGCCCCACCCCAGACCCCGTGGTCGATGTGGTGCTCGAGCGCGTACTCCAGGCAGGCTTCAGAGACCGGGCACTCGGCGCAGATGCGCTGCGCGACCAGCACGCCCATCCCGTCGTTCGGAAAGAAGACGTCGGGAGCAACTTCCTTGCACTTCCCCGTGGACATCCAATCGGTATTCATTGTTCGGCTCCCTTTTCACGCACCATTCTACGGGAGGGGCTCTTCGCGAGAATAGGGTCTTGGGATAGGAAGTTCGTAAGAATCCAGGGCCCGATATGTGTTCTACCAGGGAGGATACTTCTTCACCCCCTGGGGCTACGCTGGCGAGGATCGCCGATGCCAGGAGGGTGCCATGTCCCCGGAGACCGAGGACGAGGTTGTCGAAGAGGGTGAGCTGGTCGAGCCCGTCGGGCACGTCCGCGTCGTGTATCTCGGGCCGGTCGCCCCGCACTGGGAGGTGCAGTCGGACTACGGCCCGCCCGAGGTGATCGACCAGTTCCGCGAGCGCGTCCTGGCCCGCCTGGTACTGCTGCCCCCGCACGACCCCCAGTTCCGCCGCAACAGCGAGCGCGTCGTGCGTGACGCCGAGCGGGAGCAGCTCGCGCTCGAGTGGGTCCTCGACTATGGCGAGGCTGCCGAGGTCTGAGGGCCCGTGTCGGGACGGCGCCCCGGGGCGCCCGGCTGACCTGCACTGATTGCACCCATCTTGCATCCGGCGCGCCACTGCGCCGACACCCTCCTCGTGAAAGCTCTGCGTCCGTGGCGGCGGGCCGGTGGCCCGACATCAGGGGGAGGCATCCAAATGGGGGAAACCAACACGGTGGACAGCGCAGGCGTCGTGTCCGAGGTACGAGGCCTGATCGGTGAGCTCACTGACGACGAAGCGGCGCTCGTGCGCACGCTGACGCCGGGGGGCCTGACAGCACCCGAGGCGGTCGAGCACCTGTTCGACCTCGTCGACCTGCTGTCGACCATCCGTTACGACGAGGCGCTGGCTGACTACGTCTACGCCATCGCACCGGACTGGGACGGCAGCATCGGCATGTTGATCCTGGGCGGCAGGGTCACCACGGAGTTCGCTCGCTACGCGCTCGAGCACCGCGTGCCCGAGCGCGTCGGCTGACTCCTCACGACGACGCGGGCTGACCGTCGGGACCGGCGCTCTTGCGTGTCGTCCGACGGTGCCTAGTGACGCCGTTGCATCGAGCAGCGCCGTCAGTCCAACAGTCCGATGCGGGCGAGCCAGAGCCCCGGCGCGTCGACCTCGGCCGGCGTCGGCAGGTCGAGGTCGACGCTCCACAGCCGGGCCAGCGCGTCCTCGCCCACCCGTTCCACGACACCGGTCACGAAGGCGCGACCGCGGTCGACCTCGTCCTGGCCCACGTTGAGCCCGAACAGGCCGGCGAAGGCCTGCTCGCCCTTGCCCTCCTCTATCCGGTAGCGGTACCAGGCCTCGCGCAGCGCCGCGGGCGAGGACGTCAACGACTCGGCAATCCCCGCCGTGATGTGGTCCACGTAGGCGCCGATGGCGGTCGTCTGCGCGGTGAGGGCGCTCGAGATGCTCCGTTGCTCGGGGCTGATCAAGTCCGAGAGCAGCGCCTCGGGATCACCGAGGGCCTCCTCGAGTGCCGTCGGGTCACCGAGGCCGTCGCCCAGGCGCTCGACGATGGAGCGCTGCGCCGCCGCCGCATGCGCCGACGCGTCGCCGAGCAGCGTGGTGAGCGAGGCCCGGACCCCGGGGCGGGTGAGCACGGCGTGCATGGTGAGCTCGCGCAGGCACACCCAGAGCTGGACCTCTTGGAGGGGGAGGCTCCAGTCCTCCGCGAAGCGGGCCACGTTGCCGGGTACGAGCAGGAGCGTCGTCGAATCGGGCCATGGCAGCGGGAGCGCGTACTGCCCGAAGGCCCGGCGAGCCAGGTGCCCCGCGGCCGAGCCGAATTGCATGCCGAGGAAGACCGGGCCGAGCGTGAGCGCGAACTGCCCGAGCAGCCCGCTGAGCCCGGCCGGAGCCTCCGGGTCGAGCTCGCTCAGGTCCATCGAGGACGGGACCGCGGCGGCACCCTGCTGCTGCGCCTCCACCATGGCGCGCAGGATGGGCCGGTAGGCCTCCAGCACCCGGAACGACCACTGCCCGGGCCCGACCGTCTCGAAGGAGACACCGCCGGGGCCCGAGGCCGAGGTGATCCCGGTGGCGTCGGCCACGTGGAGGTCGGCCACCCGGGCCAGCTCCTCGTAGGCGATGCGAACGAGCGGATCGGGGCTCTCGTCCTGGCCACCGTCGGTGGCGACGCCGAAGGCGAGGGTGCGGGCGGCCTCGAACCAGCTGTCGGCCGCTCCCGGGCCCGACCCGATGACCTTGAGCAGGTCCCCGAGGAGACCTCCCATGGGATTGTCGGGGTCGTTGGAACCGAACATGCTCACCCCTGCATGCTAGGAGGACCCGCCCAGGGTGAGGTCCACGACCTTCGTGCCCGAGGCCTGCTGGACCGAGACGGCGACCGCAGCCCCCGGGGCCAGGACGTAGAGACGGGCCCGTAGCTCGGCCATGGTTCGCACCGGCATGGCGTTGACGCCGACGATCACCTGGCCCACGGTCAGCTTGCCCTGGGCCGGGCCGTTGGCGCTCACCGTCTCCACCTTGGCTCCGCTGCCGTTCGGAGCGTCGGAGCCCGAGACGCCGAGCCATCCGTGCACCACCCGGTTGCGCGAGCGGAGGTCGTCGGCCACGCCGACGACCAGCTGGCTGGGCAGGAACGTGACGGGGGCGGTCGCGCCGGGGTTGGCGTCGTAGAGGATGCCGACGACGTCCCCGTTGGCGTTGAGCAGCGGGTCCCCGGCGGCGACGCTCGTCGCGGCGGGGGAGGAGCTGATGGAGGGCATGCCGCCGGCCGGCCCGCTGGCGATGGCCGTCGCGACGCCCGTCACTGCACCGGGGGTGCAGTGCAGCGCCACCGAGGCGCCGCCGGCGGGCACGAAGCTGAGGGTCAGGTCGGGCGTCCCGCCGCCCAGGCCGGCGTCGTCGGCGAACGGTGCCACGGGGAGGTCTTCGGGCACGGTCACCAGCGCGACGTCGGAGGCGTTGTCCGTCGCCACCACGGTGGCCGGCTCGAGCTTGCCACCGGGCCCCACCACGACGAGACGGTGTGTGCCGACGAGGAGGTCGGCCGTCGTGGCGACCAGGCCGCCCTCGGCCACCGCGATGCCGATCAGCGCAACCGGCCCCCGCCCGGTGGTGACCTGGAGCTCCACCATGGAGCGCCCCGCCGCCTGGGCCGCCGCCGGCACGGCGTTGTCCGGACCGGCCAGCGTGGTCGGCGCGGCGGCGGCGGTGTCACGGGTGGTGCTGAGCGGCCGTGTCGACGCCGGGGAGAGCAGCACGACGACCCAGGCGATGACGGCCATCACGGCCACGACGCCCACCAGGACCATGACCGCCCCCCGGTAGGGGTGGCGCGGGGCGTTCAAATGGACGGGGACCTCGCCCGTGCCGGGGCCTTGGCCGGTGACCTCGCTCGGATGGCGCCACAGGCGGTCCTCGGGGTCGATCCACCCGCGCAACGGCGCCTCGGGCTCGTCGGAGCCCTGCCCGCCGCCCTCTGCGGGGCCCGGCTCCTCCTCCTCCGGATCCTCTGGCGCGTCGCTCACCTGGGCGACGATACCGAGAATGGCCAGGAAAATGCCGTCGCCGGACGGGTCGGCCGTACCATGTGGCCCCTATGTCGCGCGACCTGGCCATCGACCTCGGCACGGCCAACACGCTCGTCTACGCCAAGGGCAAGGGCCTCGTGCTCAACGAGCCCACCGTGGTCGCGCTGGACTCGCGCAGCCGCGAGGTGCTCGCGATCGGGACCGACGCCTGGCAGATGATCGGCCGCACGCCCGGTTACATCGTGGCCGAGCGGCCGCTGCGCGGCGGCGCCATCACCGACTTCGAGGTCACCGAGCGCATGCTCAGCGTCCTGCTGCGCCGGGTCGGCGTCAGCCGCCTGAACCGGCCCAAGGTGCTGATCTGCGTGCCGTCCGCCATCACGGCGGTGGAGCGCCGCGCCGTGAAGGAGGCGGCGCGACGGGCCGGCGCCTCGGCCAGCTTCCTGATCGAGCAACCCATGGCGGCCGCCATCGGGGCGGGGCTGCCCATCCACGAGCCGGTGGGCAACATGGTGGTCGACGTCGGGGGCGGCACGGCCGAGATGGCGGTGATCTCGTTGGGCGGCGTCGTGGCGGTCCAGGCGCTGCGCTGCGGCGGCTTCGACTTCGACGCGTCCATTCAGACCTACGTCCGCTACCGCTACGGCGTGGCCATCGGCGAGCGCACGGCCGAGGCCGTCAAGCTCGCAATCGGCTCCGCGTCGCCCTATTCCGGGGAGCAACAGGCCGAGATCCGAGGCCGCGAGGTCGCTACGGGCCGGCCCAAGACGGTCGTCCTGTCCCCACAGGAGATCCGGGGTGCGCTGGAGGACAACGTGACGTCGATCGTGCAGACGGCCGCCGATTGCCTCTCCGAGGCCCCGCCGGAGCTGGCCCAGGACATCATGTTCCAGGGGGTCCATCTGACGGGCGGCGGCGCACTGCTGCGCGGCATGACCCAGAGGCTGGCCGACGCCACCGCGGTCCCGGTCCACCTGGTCGAGACGCCGCTCGAGTGCGTGGTCCAGGGCGCGGGCGTGTGCCTGGAGTCCTTCGACCGCCTGAAGCGGCTCTTCACGCAGGACGACTAGCAGCCGGGCGAGCCGTCTCGCACCCGAGGAGTCGCCGCGACGTCGAGCAGCTCCTCCGCGGCCTGGCGCACCTGCCAGTCCCGGTCCTCGGCCGCAGCCCGCAGCGCCGGTTCGACGCGCGGGTCGTCGAAGCCCGCCAGGGCCACCGTGGCTCGCCGTCGCACCGTCGGCTTGTCGGCGAGCGCGCCGAGCACGGCGGGGAGCCCCGTCGGGTCCCCAATGGCGCCGAGCGCAGCCACGGCTGCTTCGCGGCAGCGGGTGTCGCCGTGCCCGGCCGCGGTGGCGACGAGGGCCGGCAACGCCGGGCGGTGGCGACGCTCGCCCAGGAACCAGGCTGCGCCGACCACGACGAGGGGGTCGGGATCGCCGAGCGCGCCGGTGACCGCGGCGGGCAGCACCGAGCGTGAGCCCCGGCCCCGCACCCCCGGTGCGGCGTCGACGGCGCGCCGGCGCAACGCGAGGGGACCGCTGTGCAGTGCCCGGGCCACGTCGTCCGCCGTGAGCTCGCCGAGCCGGGCCAACGCGCCCAGGGCGGCTGCCTGCACCCCGGCATCGGGATCGCCGAGACCTCGCCGCGCCAGGGCGGGGTCCCCCCCGTGGCCCGCCACGATGAGCCGGCGCCTCCGGGACTCGGCGCGGCGGTCACGGCGTGCATCCGTGGCAACATCGTCACTCACCTCTCGAGTATGTCCGACCCTGACGCGACCACCGACGGGGGAGCCGCGGCGACCCCCTTCTCCGACGCCGACCCAAGCGCGGCCGCCGGCTGGTCGCCTCCCGCGCCTCCCGCGGGGCCGACGCACAAGCGCCGGAAATGGCCGGTGGTCCTCGTGGTGGTGGCCGCCATCCTCCTCGCCGGGAGCTGGATCGCGTCCCGCGTCTCGGTCAACTACTACGTGCTGACACCGGGGGACGCCACGCCGGTCTCGAAGTACATCGAGGTGCCGCCGGCGGACAACCATCCGCTCACCGGCAAGATCCTGCTGACCGACGTCTTCGTCACCCAGCTGAACGCACTCAACTACCTGCAGTACAAGTACCTCGACTCGAACAGCGAGGTGATCTCGGCGCCCGACCTGCTCCAAACCGCGCCCGACGAGAGCCAGTTCGTGGCCCAGGGCTACCTCCAGATGGCCCAGGCCCAGTCGTTCGCCACCGCCGCCGCGTTGACCCACCTCGGCTATGTCGTCCACTCCACCAACGCAGGGGCGCTCGTCTACGGCATCCAACCCGGCTCCCCGGCCGCCAAGAGCCTGCAGGTGGCCCAGGTGATCACGGCGGTCAACGGCACCAGCACGCCCACCGACTGCGCGCTGATCGACTCCCTGCACGGCCTGCAGCCCGAGACGAGCGTCTCGCTCAGCGTCGAGCAGTCCTCCATCAACGACGTCGGCACCTTCGTGGCCGGACCGGTCGTGCACAAGTCGGTCACGCTGGGGACGCCCCCCAAGGGTTTGGTCAACACCGGGTGCGGGGCGCCCTCCAAGCCGACGGCCTTCCTGGGCATCGATCCCGAGACGCAGCAGGACTGGCAGTTCCCGGTCAAGGTGACCGTGCACACGCAGGACATCGGCGGACCCTCGGCCGGCCTGGCCATGACGCTCGGCATCATCGACAAGCTGAGCAGCGGAAGGCTGACGGGCAACCGGATCGTCGCCGCCACGGGCATGATCGACCAGCACGGCAAGATCTTCGACGTCGGCGGCGTGGCCGAGAAGACGATCGCCGTGGAGCGGGCCGGGGCGACGGTCTTCTTCGTGCCCTCGGTGGAGCTCAAGACGGCCGAGTCCAAGGCGTCCCCGCAGCTCCACGTCTACGCCGTGAGCAACCTGGACCAGGTGCTCCGGATCCTCAAACGCCTGGGAGGGAACGTGCCGACCAAGCCTGTGCCGGTCCAGGCGGCGCCGTAGGCTCTGGCCATGCCTGAAGGCCTCGCCCCCATCTCGTCCTCCCGCATCGCGACCGGGGACATCGCCCGGCACTCCTTCGCAGTCGTCCGGCGTGGCTTCGACACCGACGAGGTACGGGCCTACCTCCAGTCGGTGGCGCGGAGCATCGAGGCGCTCGAGGAGCGGGAGCAGGAGCTGCGTGACGCGCTGACCGAGGCCGAAGAGCGGGCCGCCCACCCCGTGGTCGACGAGACCACGCTGACCGCGTCACTCGGCCAGCACAGTGCGCAGATCCTGCGCCATGCGCACGAGGAGGCAGCCCGCATCGTGGTGCAGGCCCAGGAGCGGGCCTCCACCCTGCTGCGCGAGACGCAGAGCCAGGTCGACGAATTGCAGGCGCGCACCGAGGCCTCCTCCGCCGAACGCGTGGTCGAGGTCGAGCTGCTGGTGGCGAACGCGACGCAGGAGGCCCGCGTCGAGAGCGAGCGCATCCTCGCCGAGGCGGTGGAGGACGGCGAGGCGATCATCGCCCGCGCCAAGGACGAGGGGCGGGCCCTCCTCGAGCAGGTCCAAGAGGCGCGGCGCCGGGTGCTGGCCGATCTGGCCTCACGAAGGCGCGGGCTCGGGATACAGATCGAGCAGCTCCGGGCCGCCCGCGACGAGATGACCGCCTCCGTGCACGGCGTGCGCGACAGGGTGGACGGGATCCTGGCCCACCTTGATCGCACCGACCAGGAGGCACGTGCCGCGGCGCAGGCCGTGGGTGACCAGTTCCGCCTGCACGGCGCGGGTGAGGCTCCCCACGACCAGGACGGGGACGACGTGCCGGGGGAGCAGCCGCTGGCCGGATCGGGGCCGACCGAAGGCGGGGACGGGGCCGGCGACGGCGAGGACGACCACACGGGCGCCCCTGCCGTGCCACCCTCGGTCGACGAACTCTTCGCGCGCATCCGCGCCGGGTCCGAGAGCGGCGTGCCGGCGCCCGAGGCCACTGCGGACGACACCGTCGCCATGCCCGTGGTCGAGACCCCGGTCGCGGGGGGAGACGATGGCGGCGCAGCGGAGGCGAGCGGCGAAGCCGAGGCCGAGCCGACCGGGGCCGAGGCCCCTCCCGGACCCGATGACGCGCTCATCGCCCGGCGGGACGAACTGCTCGGACCCGTCCTGGCGCGGCTGAGCCGCACGGTCAAGCGCGCCCTGGGCGACGATCAGAACCGGTTTCTCGACCACTTGCGCAGTGCGCCGTCGCAGAGCGTCGACGAGCTCCTCGGCTCCGAGGAGGAACATCTCAGCGTGTTCGCCACTGCTGCGAGCGGCCATCTGGGGGAGGCCTTCACCGCCGGAGTGGCATTCGCCGGCCGCGGTGCACCGGCCGCGACCGAGAGTGACGCCGTCGAGCAGTCGGTGGCGGGCCTGGCACACGTGATTGTGACGATGCTGCGGCGCCAGGTGGAGGACGGGGGTGGCGAGCTCGCCGACCGCGTGGGCGCGGCCTTCCGCGAGTGGCGTGGGGAACGGGTCGAGCGGTTGGCCGGCGATTACGCGACGCAAGCCTTCTCGGCCGGCGTGACGGAGTCCGTGGCGGACGGAAAGGTGCGCTGGGTGGTCACGTCCGCCGACGGGTGCTCGGACTGCGAGGACAACGCCCTGGCGGGCGCGGTCAGCGCGGCCGAGACCTTCCCGACGGGTCACGCGCACCCGCCCGCGCACTCGGGCTGCCGGTGCCTCGTCGCGCCGGCGGACGACTGAAGAGAAGTTCTCCCTGCTGAGAGGCTCGGGGCCTGGCCGTTGGGCCCCGGGTGACGGACGTTAGGCTCCCCACGTGCGCATCCCCAGCGATCTGACCACTGATCCCTCGCCGCGCCGGCGCCACCGCGCCCGTTGGTGGCTCATCGGCTTCGTCGTGGTCCTGGTCATCTTGCTGGTGTCGCTGCGCTCCCTCGCCGGGCTCTACACCGACAGCCTGTGGTTCTCCTCGGTCGGCTACCACAACGTCTTCTCGACGCTCCTCGTGATCAAGCTCGGCCTCTTCGGCGTGTTCGGCGCCATCTTCTTCGCCATCCTCTGGGTCAACCTCGTCGTGTGCGACCGCATCGCCGGCCACGACATCGTGCTCGCCCAGGAGGACGAGCTGGTACGCCGCTACCAGCAGTACGTACGGCCGTACGCGGGGCGGATCTACGTCGCCCTGGCGTTCGTCCTGGCCCTGATCGGCGCATCCGGGACGATCGGCCAGTGGAACAACTGGATCCTCTTCCGCCACGGGGGCAACTTCGGGGTCACGGACCCCCAGTTCCACAAGGACATCGGGTTCTACGTCTTCGACCTCCCGTTCCTGACCTTCGTCGTCGACTGGACGCTCGCCATCCTCATCGTGACGCTGGCCGTCTCGTTGGTGTTCCACTACTTCAACGGGGGGATCCAGCCCCAGCGCGGCCTGCCGCGGGTGCGGCCTCCCGTCAAGGCGCACATCTCGGTACTGCTGGCCCTCATTGCACTGGACAAGGCGGCCGGCTACGTCCTGCAGCGCTGGTCGCTCGTCAACGCGCAGGACGGCTACGTCAACGGCGCCGGCTACACCGACGTGCACGCCCGTCTGCCGGCCGAGACGCTGCTCGTCTACGTGTCGATCTTCGCTGCGGCCATCCTGCTGTTCAACATCCGTCGCCAGGGTTGGACGCTGCCGGTGCTCGCCGTCGGGATCTGGGCCTTCGTGGCGCTCGTCGTCGGCATCATCTACCCGGCCCTGCTGCAGGCGCTCAAGGTGACGCCGGCGCAGAGCTCGCTCGAGGCGCCGTACATCCAACGCAACATCACGGCCACCCGGGACGCGTACAACTTGAACCACGTGGCGGTGCACAGTTTCCCGGCCACCACGACGATCTCCGCCAGCCAGGCGGTGCTTGCCACGCCGACCATCGCCAACATCCGGCAGTGGGACCCCGACCCGAGCATCTCGCTGCAGACCTTCCTGCGCCTGCAGTCCATACGCTCCTACTACACGTTCCCCTCGCTCGGCGTGGACCGCTACACGGCGAGCGGAGCGCTCACGCCGGTGCTGGTCGGTGTGCGACAGATCTCGTCGGGCAACGTGCCGTCCCCGTCCTGGGTGAACGTCCACCTCCAGTACACCCACGGCAACGGTGCCGCGGTGGCGCTGGCCGACCAGACCAATTCGGCCAACCCCGTCTTCGCCGTACAGGGCGTCCCGCCCCAGTCCTCGAACGGGATACCCGCCATCACGCAGCCCTCGGTCTACTTCGGGCTGGGCGAGTCGGGTTACGTCGTGGCGAACTCAAAGCAGACCGAGGTGGATTACGAGAAGAACGGCACCAGCGTCCAGAGCCACTACAAGGGCAGCGGTGGCGTCCAGCTCTCCTCCATCTTCACCCGGGCGGCCTTCGCACTGCGGTTGGGCGACTTCAACCTGCTGATCTCGAGCCAGATCACGAACAAGTCGCGCATCATGTTCGTGCGCGACCCGGTGGCCATGGCGCAGAAGGCGGCGCCGTTCCTCACCTTCGACCACGACCCCTACGCCGTGATCAACAACGGGCACATCGACTGGGTGGTCGACGGCTACACGACGACGGCCAACTACGCCTACTCGCAGAACGCGAGCACCCAGCAGGTGTCCATCGGGAGCAACCTGCCGCCCAGCTACAACTACGTACGCAACTCGGTCAAGGTCATCATCGACGCCTACTCGGGGAAGATGACCTTCTACGACGCCGACCCGAAGGATCCGATCCTGCAGGCTTACTCGGCCGCGTTCCCCAACATGTTCGTCCCCCTGTCGAAGCTGAGCCCGCAGCTGCAGGCCCACCTGCGCTACCCCCCGGACATCTTCTCCATCCAATCCGCCATCTACGGCCGCTACCACCTGACCAACGCCCAGGCCTTCTACGCCGCCAACAACGCGTGGCAGCTCTCGCCCACCGCCGGCGCCGGCCCGCAGTCCCAGGCCCTCCTGGCCGAGAACACGTACAACAACCAGGGCCAGCTGGTGTCGACCACGCCGGCCCGCATGGCGCCCCAGTACCAGGTGTACGCGCTCCCGGGCACGAATCCCAGCCAGCAGGTCTTCACGGTCTCGGACGGGTTCGTCCCGGCGTCGCAGTCGACGGTCTCCGGGTCCAACCAGAACTTCAACCTGACGGCGTGGATGGTGGGGTTGTCGGACCCTGGGCACTACGGCCAGCTCGACCTGTACCAGACGCCCCAGGGGGCGACCGGACCGGCCAACGCGGACGCAGAGATCTCGGCCGACCCCACGGTGTCGAAGGACATCTCGCTGCTCGACCAGCGCGGCTCGCAGGTCCTGCTCGGGGAGACCCTGATGGTCCCGATCGCGGACTCCATGGTGTACCTGCGCCCGCTCTACGTGGCGGCCACGACGAACCCGCAGCCACAGCTGGCCTACGTCGTGGCCGTGCTCGGCAAGAACGTGAAGATCGACGTGTCGTTGCAGGCCGTCCTGGGCGATCTGCTCCAGACCACGGTGACGCTGCCGACCGGGTCGGGCGGTGTCCCCTCGAGCGGCACCGTGCCGGCGGCGGTGGCGGGGTACCTGCAGCAGGCGCAGACCGACTACACCAACGCGCTGGCGGCGTTGAAGGCCGGCAACCTGGCGGCCTTCCAGACCGACATCCAAGCCATGGCCCAGCAGATCACGCAGGCCCAGCAGGTGCTCTCCCCGGGCACGACGTCGACGACGACCACCACCACCACGACGACGGTGCCGAGGATCAAGCCGGGCAAGACGTCCACGAAGACGAGCTCGACGACCTCCACGACGTCGTCGAAGTCGAGCACCACGACGGTGCCGACGAGCACGGGTCCCAGCGGAGGATCCACCACGACGTCGACGACGATGGCCTCGGCCGCAGCCCGGGGCTGAGCCACGGGGCGGCCGGCCCTCTCGCCGGGGTACGGACCCCCGGCAGAGGCCGGCCCGAATGGGAGAGGGCGGTTGCAGGCGGGGCCGGGGGGTCCCATGATGTCGGGAGCGGCGCGAGGACGCGAGGAAAGGAAGGCTCCCATGGGACTGCTGGACAAGGTGAAGGCGCAGGCGACGGCGGCCACGGAGATGGCCAAGGACGCCGCCGCCAAGGGCCAGGCGAAGATGAACGATGCGCAGGCCAAGAAGGCGGCCGACGGCATGCTGCGGGATCTCGGCGCCGCCTTCTACGCGACGAAGACAGGGCGGGCCACGCCCGCCACCGAGGCCGACATGGAGCGCCTGGTGACGGCGCTCCAGGCGCACGAGTCCGAGCACGGCCCGATCACACTGGCGCCCGAGTCCGCCGCGGCCGCCCCGACGGCGGCTCCGGCCGGCGACCCTGGGGCCCCGCCACCTCCGCCGCCCCCGCAAGCAGCGGACCCGGCCTCACCCCCGCCCCCGCCGCCGACGGCGCAGACGCTCTAGGGCCGCACCGGGACAGGCGGTTCACAGAGCGGCGCGGTCCCGGTCCCGGGTGCCATGGTCGGCACGGGGGAGAGGCGTGTACACTGCTTTCCTTCGCCGCGGGGTGGAGCAGTCTGGTAGCTCGTCGGGCTCATAACCCGAAGGTCGGAGGTTCAAATCCTCCCCCCGCCACTTACAGCTGATGAAGGCACGCGTGTCGTGTGTTTGGCCTTCCTCGGTGCAAGCGATGCCCGTCGCATGTGCCAGGTTCGTCCCGACGCCGACGCCGATCACGTGCATAGTTGAGGAATGGTGGACAGCCGCAAAGCCGCACCTGCCCCGGCGGGGTCGGTGCGTGACCCGGCGTTCCTTCGTGCCGCTCGACCAGTCCTGGAACGCTATGTGTCCTACTTCCGGCCAGAGGTGAGGGGGTTTGAGCGCTTACCCCAATGCGGACCCTTCCTTGTGGTTGGGAACCATTCCGGTGGCCAGACACCCCCGGATCTACCGGTCTTGCTGACCGCGTGGTGGCGTGAGCGGGGCGAGGACGAGCCTGTCTACGCACTCTTCCACTCGTTCTTCCTCGGGCTTCCAGGAGTGGGTCCCGTCATGAAGCGTGCCGGCGCGGTCGAAGCCGGGCCAGCCGAAGCGGAGGCTATTCTTCGGGGCGGAGGGATCCTGATCGACTACCCGGGTGGTGATTCAGAGGTCTTCCGACCCTGGTGGGAGCGAAACCGCATCGAGTTCGGCGGTCGCGTCGGTGTCGTTCGCCTCGCATTGCGAACCGGAGTACCTGTGGTTCCTGCCGTCTCCGTCGGCGCCCACGAGACGCTGATCGTCCTCGGCCGAGGAGAGCGCGTCGCAAAGTGGCTCAGGCTCGACCGCATGTTCCGCATCAAAGTGATGCCTCTGGTGCTGGGACCCCCCTTTGGTGTCGTTCCAGGGGGCATTCCCACGTGGCCTCTTCCTGCCAAGATCACCGTGGAGCTGGGCCCGCCGATCGATTGGTCGTCTCGGTACGGGCGTGAAGCGGCGGAGGATGAATCGATCGTTCGCCGTTGCTACCAGGAGCTCACCGAGACGATGCAGACGACGCTCGATCGATTGGCAGCTGAACGCCGCTTTCCGATCCTCGGTTAGTCGGTTTGCTCAATCCTCGTTCTGGCTCGTATCGCCGCTTCGGCGACCGCTCGGGCCCAGGGGTAATCCGGTTTTCCGCTGGGTGAACGAACGAAGTCATCGACGACGATGACCTCTCGGGGCACCTTGAAGCCGCTCAGCCTCGCATGGACGTGCTGGCGGATTGCCTCCGGATCGATCTCGTGCCCGGTTCGGGGCAGTACCAGCGCGACCACCCGCTCACCGAAGCGAGCGTCGGGTGCGCCGACAACAATGGCGTCGCGGACGTCGGGGTCGTCTTTCAGCGCGGCCTCGACCTCGTCGGGGAAGACCTTCTCCCCGCCAGTGTTGATACAGAGCGAACCGCGCCCGAGGACGACGATACTCCCGTCGGCGTTCACCGTCGCCAGATCGCCGGGGAGCGCCCAGCGTTGGCCCCGTGCCTCCACGAAGGTGGCGGCGGACCCAGGCGGGTCGCCTAAGTAACCGATCGGAACATGGCCGCCCCTGGCGAGGTTCCCGATCACCCCAGAGCCTGGTGGGATAGGTTGGAGATCGGCATCGAGCACGTCGGTGCGCTCGTCAACCCGCAGGCGTGGCGGCCCGAACGGGTCCTCGGGAGGCATCTCACCACCGATCTGGCCGGTCTCCGAAGACCCGAATCGGTCGGCGACGATCCGCCCGGGGAGGAGCTCGGCCAGCTGTGCCTTGGTGGACGGCGAGAGCACCGCTCCCCCAGATCCCACGGCCATTAGTGACGAGAGGTCGTAGCGATCGGGTTGCGCAGCCAGCACGTCGAGCAGCGGCCGGACCATGGCGTCGCCCACCACGGCGATCGCGTTGACCCGCTCCGTCTCCACCAGACGCCAGACCTCAGTGGCGTCGAAGACCCCCCCTCCGGTCGTCACGACTGTCCCGCCCCCGAACAGCGTGGAGAATGCCAACCAGTGCCCGGCCGCGTGCATGAACGGTGCTACGGCGAGCGCAGTGATGCCTGGATGAAGGAGTCGCGTGGCAAGCTCGCCAGGGGTGGCGATGTGGTTGCCCAAGGATAGTGGGTCACCGCCACCCATGGCCGCGAAGAAGATGTCGTCATGTCGCCAGAGCACACCCTTGGGCATGCCGGTTGTGCCACCCGTGTAGACGCAGTAGAGGTCGTCGCTGTGGCGCGGGGGAACTCGCGGGTGTCGGGTGCCGATGCGAGGGCACTCTCGTAGTCCTCACCCACGGTCGGGTGAGGACCGACCGGCTCACAGACCTCCAGCACGGCCCGGGTCTTGGGCATGGCGTTCAGTGCACCCTTCACCGCTGGGGCGAAGCGGTCATGAAAGATGAGGCCCACCAGCGCGGCGTCCCTGTACAAGTACTCCAACTCGCCCGCCAGGTAGCGGTAGTTGACGTTGATCGGCACGGCACGAATCTTGAAGCACGCCAGCATGCTCTCGATGTATTCGGTGCCGTTGAGCAGCTGCAGCCCCACCGTGTCACGGGGTCCGACGCCGGCACCCTCCAGGTGGTGGGCGAGGCGGTTGGCCCGCCGGTCGAGTTCGGTGTAGTTGAGCCTCCGGGAGCCCGAGACCATCGCCGTCTGACTCCCGATCTGGTCGACCACGCTCTCGAAAAGATCGGCAAGGTTGAACTCCATAGCCCTCCCTGGTCCCGACCGGGTCCTTCAGGCTCTGCCGTTGATCAGAATGCCAGACGTAGTATCACAGTCGGGTGTGCCCTCTATCCGGGGGCGAGGCGCCACGGAACGCAAGGAGGCCGGATGGGGGAGGTTGCGCATGATCCCGCCGGCGAATGGATCGACCCCCCGAGCGGAGTCCTTCCTACGGAGAGCTTGTCCGAGAGCGTAGAGCCGGGCATCTCGGTTCCGGGAATCGATCGGATCACCGGGCTCTTCCGAGCTGCTGCCGGGTTCTTGAACCGGCGAGCGCTCGCCCGGGCGACCCGCGCCCTGCCCCGGACGCTGCGCTACATCGGTTCGGCCTTGCTGAGCGGGGAAGTGAGCGACTCGGTGCCGGCGCCGCACCTCTCGCTCGGCCTCGCGGCCCAGGTGGCGATGGACGAGGCGCTGCTGGCCATGGCCATGACGCCCCGGAGGTTCCCGCTACCCGGGGACTACGCAAGGGTGTCGAGCGAGCTCGCCGAGGCCGAATCCTTGTACGCAGGAAAAGGTTGGATCGCGGAGCCCGACTCCTATCACCGCACCCCGCCGCCGCTCTTCGAATCCGACGTGACGACGAGCCGGGGATGGGCCATGGGGCTGAGCTACGACCGGTGGGATTGGGACAGCGGGTTCACCCCCTATCGTGGCGAGCCGGGCGCCGACCGGTGGATGGCGTTCGAACCGAACCGGACCGCCTCGGCCGTCATCGTGCGCCACCCCGACGGCCTGCGCCCCTGGGTGATCGCCGTGCACGGCTTCTGCATGGGTTTCCCGTTCATGGACTTTCAGGGGCTCCAGATGAACCGGCTCCACCACGAGCTGGGGATGAACGTGGCCCTCCCGGCGCTGCCGCTCCATGGGCCGCGCCGGGTCACCCTGGTGAGTGGGGAGCCGTTCCTCTCCTTCGAGCTGATGAACGCCGTGCACGGCATGACGCAGGCCATCTGGGACATCCGGCGCCTCATCACCCTCATCCGTCGGCAAGGTGCAACGTCGATCAGCCTGTACGGCGTCTCACTGGGCGCGTACACCGTTTCGCTCCTCGCCGGTCTGGCGCAAGGCATCGACGGCGTGGTGGCGGGCATCCCGGTATCGGATTTCCCAGGCCTGTTCCACCGGCACAGTCCCCACGACATCCGTGCCCGATCGATCGAGCACAAGATCATGGGCGGCCCGGCCGAGAACGTCTACCGAGTGGTGTCGCCTCTGTCCTTTGAGGCCAAGGTGCCCAAGCGCGGCCGGTTCATCTTCGCCGGCTACGGCGACCGGCTGGCCTTTCCGGATCAGGCCCAACGCCTCTGGGAGCACTGGGATCAGCCCCGCATCTCGTGGTATTCGGGGGGCCACGTCGGCTATTTGTGGTCCAAACAGGTGGCCGACTTTCTTGTCAGCTCGCTGCGTCAGGTCTCGACCAGCCGATCCCCAAGTTCCGAGGGCTGACTCATGGAGACGATGACCGGGCTGGACGCGAAATTCCTCTATTCGGAGACACCGACGGCCCACATGCACACTGTGAAGGTCGTCGTGGCCGACGTTTCTGCCTTGAAGGGCGAGTTCTCCTATGACGCCCTGACCGAGATCCTCGCAGACCAACTTTGCAGGCTCCCGCCGTTCCGCCGCCGGGTCGTGCCGGTCCCGTGGGGACTGGGTCATCCCGTCTGGGTGGAGGACCCTGAGTTCGACCTGAAGCATCACATCAGCCGTCGGGTGCTCGCCGGCACGGCGGGCGATCGCGAGCTCGCCGCCGTGGTGGCTGATTTCGCGGGCATCCCACTAGCGCGCGATCGGCCCCTGTGGGAGTTGTTGGTCGTGGAGGGGCTCGACGGCGGCCGCATCGCGGTTGTGGCGAAGATCCACCATGCGGTGGCCGACGGATCCGCCGTCGTGGCCCTGCTCCAGAACGTGGTGCAAGGCGCCGGAGTCGAGCCGTCAAGGGCACCCGATGCGGATTCGTGGCGTCCAGAGCCGCTCCCGACGCGTCGCGAACTACTGAGGGTGGCGGCACACGACCATGTCCTCCGGTGGAAAGGCCTGCCGCGGTTTGTGGTGCAATCGGCGCGACAGGGCCGAGCATCGGAAGCGAGGCGTCGCAGCTTCGCGGTCAAGCCTCCTCTGCCTCTTCACCACATACCCAAGACGTCGTTCAACGTGTCGCTCACCTCCGAGCGCACCTTTGCAATGACCAAGCTCCCACTCGAAGATCTCAAGTTCATCCGGCGCACCGCGGGCACCACTCTCAACGATGTCTACCTCTGCGTATGCGCAGGGGCGCTGCGACGCTACCTGTTGGACGGTGATGAACTACCTGCACGCCCCTTGGTCGCCAGTGTTCCGGTCTCGACCGACCCTAATGTGGCCCGCATGTCGGGTAACCGAGTCGACAACCTCTATGTGAGCATCGGGACCGACATCGCCGACCCAGTCTTGCGCCTCGAACATATCCGGAGCATGACGGCAGCTTCCAAGGAAGTTCGCAGTGTGCTCGGCCACGATCTCTTTGAGCAGCGCGCCGATTTTGTGCCGCCGCAGATCTACCATTCGGCCGTGCGGCTCTGGTCCCGGTCCCACATTGCGGACCGGGTCCACCCACCCCTCAACGTTGTGCTGTCCAACGTCGCTGGACCGCGGGAGCGGATCTTCTTCGGTCCCATCGAGCTCGAGGCTCTCTACTCGGTGGGCCCCATCCTCGAAGGGATCGGCCTGAACATTACTGCCTGGAGCTACGAACAAACGCTGGGTGTCTCCCTACTCGGTTCCCCTGTCAGCGTTCCCGACCCCTGGCTGATCGTCGACGCACTACATGCTGCACTCGAAGAGCTCGGGGATGCGATCGGCACTGAAGCGCTGGCAGACCACTGATTAGGTAAGAGATCGTGTCTTCGTGTCGTCCCTTCGCGGGAAGGGCCAGGGCGCAAGCATTCCGCTCCGACGGTATCGCTTGCGGTGAGAGATGCAGGCACGTGCCGGATGGACCATCACGTCGTGGCCGCGTTGTACATCTCGAGGAACTCGCTCATACCTGGGGGATTGACGTTCATGGCGTGGTCAACTACCACCTGCACCACGGCTGGCCGGCCCGAGGCGCTTGCTCGTTCGAGAGCGGGCACGATCCCCCCAGGCGAGTCCACCAGCGCACCGTGGCAGCCAAGACCCTGCGCGACGAGGTCGTATCGCACAACCGACGTGTGGACGCCGATCGTACGCCCCACCTCATTGAGCATTCCTTGTTCCTCCATGGCCCAGGCATAATCGCAGTTCACGACAGCGACGAACGCCGCACCGACACGGGCGGCCGTCTCGAGCTCCTGAAGGTTGAACCCGAAGGCCCCGTCCCCACTGAACAGGAACACGGTACGATCGGGGCGCGCCAGTTTGGCCCCTATTGCGTACGGGATACCGGTGCCGAGGTGACCGAAGTGCCCCGTCCACAACAGTGACCGGGGCCTGGTCACGACCAGAGCCAGGTGCGCCCACAGGGCGGAATTCCCACCGTCCAAGCAGACGACTGCGTCTTTGGGCAAGAACCGGGCGAACTCCGCAGCGAGTCGAGCCGGGTGGACGGGTGAACCGTCGAACTCGAGTCCGGTTTCGGTCATCATGTTCATCACCTGCTGGGCTCCCACCGCCCGCTCGCGAGCCCAGTCGCCGTCATTGCGGATGTCCGATGTGGCAAGCGCCTTCGTAAGGGCGATCAAACCCTGGCGGACATCGCCGACGAGAGCGACGTCGACGGGCCGGTTTACCCCGATGACCAATGGGTCACGATCGAGGTGGATGAGGCGCTGGACCGCGGGTCCGGCCCAGGCGGGCGGCTGTCCGTAGCCGACGACCTCACCGATGCCGGTGCCGACGGCCACCACTACATCGGCCTCCTGCATGACCGGCGACAGTAAGGCGTTGGCCATCCCCACAGCGTGGGGGTGCCGCTCGGAAATGGCTCCGCGCGCACCCGGTGTGGTGCATACAGCCGCTCCGGCGATCTCGGCCAAACGGGTCAACTCCTCGGATGCTTCGGCGGTGTGGACGCCGTTGCCAGCCAGCACCAGGGGCCGCGCCGCTCGTCCAAGCAGCGCAGCGGCGCACTCGACTGCGGCGGTGTCCGGGGATCCGGCGGCGGCGCGGTAGGCGGCCGGAGCCAGCACAGGGTTGACATCCTCGTCGACCTCTTCACGTAGGAGTTCGGGGGCGAACTCGAGGTAGACGGGCCCTGGCCTACCCCCGAGGGCGTGACGGAACGCCTCTCGCAGGTACTCGGGGACACGCCTCGCCTCGGGAATGACAGCGGCGAACTTGGTGACCGGCCTGAACAGCTCGAGTTGCGGGACGTACTGAAAGCGGTTGCGACGAACGGCCTGGTCAGCCCGGGAGGTTCGTTGAGTGCCGATCACCACCACGGGAAACCCTTCGATCCAGGCGTTGACCACGCCAGGAAGCAGGTTGGCGACTCCGGGACCCATGCCGCCCACCACGACTGCCGGAACTCCCGTGGCCCGCACCCAGGCGTCAGCCATGTGGACCTCGGCACTTTCATGCCGGCCCGCCACAACGAGCATTCCCGCCGCCTCGGCCTTGACTGATAACGGGGTGAATGAGATGTCGGTGATGGCGAACAGAGCGCGAACGCCCTCGACTTGCAGCGACCGGACGAGCAAATCGGCTCCGGTGATCGTTCCCATGTCCGGACCTCCTCCCGACCTGGCTTGTTCAGCCGTTCGTGAGCCAGGTCACGATCGGCCCCTCCTGCAGTTTCGTGGACATCCGACTTCCTGAACAGGGTCCAAATGCCCCGAGACGGATTGCACCGACGACGCCGATATAGGGGGGTCTGGATCGTCAGACCGAGCTGTGCGGATCCTGGTGAACGACAATAGGGCGATGGCTATCGATCCGCGACGCCCGTATCGGGAGCCGGCGTGTGAGTTGTCGGTCATCGGCACGCCTGACGTGCTCGTTGTCGGTGCTGGGTCGGCCGGCGTCGCTGCTGCGGTGGCGGCGGCGCGCCGCGGAGCCGACACCATGCTTATCGAGGCAAGCGGACACCTCGGCGGACTAGCAACAGTGGGTCTTATCAATCTGCTCCTCACTCTCGACGACGGCGTCGGTACTCAGGTTGTGGCAGGGCTCTGCCAAGAGGTCGTGGACCGACTCGAGAAGAGCGGCAATGCGCGGCATCCGCGCAAGGAGACCTGGGGCAGCGAGGATCCCGAACTCGTTTCCTCATGGCGGAGCTGGGGACTGATTTGGGGAGCACCTCCCGAGGCAATCCGCTATTCAGTCGCGTTCGACCCGGAGGCTTTTGTCGACATCTGCTACGACTTGCTCGAAGAGGCAGGCGCACAGTTGCGTTTGCACACATGGTTCGCAGCTGCGCCTGTCAGCGGGAGCTTGATCGACGCGGTGATTGTGGAATCAAAGCGCGGCAGGGAGGCGATCCGTCCTCGCGTCGTGATCGACACTACCGGCGACGGAGACGTGCTCGTGTCCGCCGGCGCGAGATTCGAACAGGTCTCAATTCCGCCGCACCTGTGGTTTCGGGTCGGGGGAGTGTCGGACGCTGCCGCTGCGGTCGATGGCGGCCTCGGTTTCCTCTGGTTTCGTACCACCGCCCCGGGTCGTTTCTTGGTGCCGTTCGCTCCTAACGTCAAACGGGTAGATGCCTGCGATCCGGATGATCTCACCCAGACGGAGATCGCCTGCCGCCGGGCGGCGCGGGCGCACTTCGATGTGTTGCGGAGCCAGATGAAGGGATTCGAGAATGCGTGGCTCGATGACTATGCCCGGATCCTCGGGATCACTGAGAGCCGCCGGTTGGTGGGCGATTACGTGCTGCGCAAGGAGGATGGGGACGTTCGGTTTGCCGATGCCATCGCGCAGACTGGGCACTGGACGCGCCGAAACGTCGTGTACGACATCCCCTACCGCTGTCTCACCACATCGGCAGTTGACAACCTCCTTGTGGCCGGGCGCTGCATCTCCACCACCAGATATGTGCACCAGGCCACCAAAGAGATTCCAGCCGCGATGGCAACCGGCGAAGCGGCTGGAGCCGCTGCAGCCCATACGTCCGCTCGCAGTGACGCTGACCGGCAGACGCCACCAAACGTCCGAACAATTGACGTGGCGGCGCTCAGGAGCGACCTGTCGGCGCGGGGAGCGATCGTCGAGCCGGGATCCGCGCCCAGGCGGCCAAAGATGTGACGAGGTGGAAGTAAGAAAGCGACCCAGGCGCAAGCTAACCAGGCGCTGATGACAGCGCGATGACAGCGAAACTCGGACCAACTAGCGCCGGTGGTGGTCAACAGCATCCAACGACGAGGTCGAATGTGCCCAGCTCAGAGGCACTCTGACCGATTGCGACCAACGGCGACCAACCCGAAGGTCCAGGCTCATAACCCGAAGGTCGGAGGTTCAAATCCTCCCCCCGCCACCATCGAAACGCTGGTCGGCGTGCCTCATGCATAGGGCATAAGCGCCTGACCAGCGGTTTCGCGTTCGACCGAGTCGGTCAGCCAGCAAGCATGTAAAGACACTGCTCCTCGGTCTCGTGCAACGACCGCCGGCTCACACGGTCGCCGTGGGAGTGCCAGATTGAGCGAGGCGGGCCAGCTCTTCCTGGATCAACTGCTCGTAGTGCTCTCCGTCCCGCTTGGCCTTACTCGGGCTCCATCGGCCCTTGATCAAGAAGATCGTCGGCAGGAACACGACCATGCCGCCCACGCACACCCAGTACCAGCGCTGCCACTGCTTGGGTGTCTCGTTCACGGCATTCTGCAGCGCCGTCAGCTGCGCAGAATGCGCGGAGAGGTAATCGAGCTGTGCGGTATAGGGGACGACCAGCGTATCGAGTTTCCTCTCGTTGGCCACCAGCTGGGCGAAGTTCGCGGCTCCAATCGCCTTGATGGTCGCCGCAATGTTGGCCGCCGACGGGTTCTTCGACACGGCGTTTACGATCGCTCGGTGCTCGTTGATCACCGTCAAGAGCGCGGCGTGACTGGTGGCGAAGGCCACGGACGCCGGGTGTTCCTTCAAGAAGGCCTGGATCTGCGGCGTGGCGTAGGGCTGGTTGTCGATGATCGGATTCACCGTGTTGATCACGACCGGCAGGAAGATGAACGAGATGGCGACGACGAGGCGCAGGAGCCAACCCCACAGAGCGAGCCCGGTGGCCACGAGCGCGGGGTTCTTCGCCTCGACCGTCTCGGTGTAGGCGGCCATCCACGGGGCGTAACAGATCGACAGGCACACGGCCAGGCATACGCCGAGGAAGATCAACGTTGAGTACCGGGTGTAAGGGTGGGTCGCCCGGAGCAAGAAGAGAATCAGGAAGATGATCGCCCCGATGGCGCCGACCACCATGAAGGGCTTGCGTACCTTGAGCTTGTCCGAGACGAACCCCACCACGATGAGAGCCACGATCTCGGCCCCCCAGAACCACTGGTTCAGTCCGTTGGCCTGAGCCACCGAGAAGTTCGACCCGTCGGGATTCTTGAACACGGTGGACCAATAGATGGTAGAGAACCCGGCTGCCGCGTAGTACACGAGGAGGAACAGCGCGATACCGAGGGCGGAACCCACGAGGTCCCACTGGAGGATCTGCGCCCAGGGCCGCTGCGTCGCCTTGAGCAACTCTTCGTCGGAAATGCCGCGGGCGCGGGCTTCGAGGACAGCTGCGTCGCTCATCATGACCATCAGCTGGTCGCGTAACCTCGAAGAAAGGTCCTTCAAGAAGAAGAGGCACAGCACGAACACGATGAGTGCGGTGATGCCCGAGAAGTAGAACTGGCTGTGCCAGCCGGTGGGGTTTGAGGCGCTCGTAAAGTGGTCGAGCGTGTGGGCGGCAACCACGCTCACGACGAGCGAGCCGGCGACCGGGCCGATCGTCCAGAATCCCATGGCCGACGCCCGGCCGATCTGGGGGCTGAAGTCACGCACGAGGGCTGGGGTGGCCACGAGGATGGCACCTTCGACCAGACCGAGCAGGCAGATCACCGTGGCAAACGCCCACTCGGTGTGCGTGGCCGGGACGCCGAAGGTGATGAGGATGCCCACGATGAGCAGCCCGTAGATCACGACGTTGGAACGTCCGAGCCGGTCGGTCTGACTGGCGGGCAGCGAAGCGAAGGCGCCGATGGCGTTCGAGATGATGACGATCCAGACGTAGAAGGAGAACGACATGTGGTACGTCGCCAGGATGTTCGGCGTGACGCCGGTCTGCGTGTAGTACGTGTAGTACAAGACGATTGTGGCGATGACTGCCAAACCCAAGAGCCCGATTCGTCGACCGGAGTCCGGGTATTCGTCGATCTGGTGGACGAAGAGGAAGCGGAATGCGGGGCTGTGCTGTTTGCGGGCCGCCGGCGTCGTCGGATTGGTGGTCATCGGGACCCCCCGTCTGCCACCGAGGCCCACCCCTCTAGGAGCGTGGGTCAGAACCCGCCAGTGACGCCCAAGGACTGATCGACCCTTTCCCGGGGTGGGAGGCGACCGTCGATTCGCGATTCTCCTGCGGTTTTGGGAGAATTTGCCCATGGCGAACGATCGGGTCGGCGACAAGCTCTTCGAGGTGGAAGGGCAGCCGGTCGGGCGCCCCGAGAAGGTCCCGGCCGGGGTGAATAAGCGCTTCCGCCACTACGACCAGTCCCAGTCCTTCCTCCTCCCACCCTCCCTCGAAGACTGGCTACCCGAGAACCACGAGGCCCGGTTCATCTCTGAGGTGGTCGAGGACATGTTGGACCTCTCGGTCATCTACGACTCCTACACCGAGGCGGTGGGTGCGCCGCCCTATGACCCGACGATGATGTGCAAGCTGCTGCTCTTCGCCTACTCGACCGGGGTCACCAGTTCGCGGGAGATGGAGCGGCGCTGCCATGTCGACGTGGCCTTCCGCTGGCTGAGTGCCAACACGGCTCCGGACTACCGCTCCATCTCTCGGTTCCGGCGTCGCCACCTGGGCGCCATCGATGCCCTCTTCGTCCAGGTGCTCGCCCTGTGCGCACAAGCGGGACTGGTGCGCCTTGGCCGCGTCGCCCTCGATGGCACCAAGCTGCGGGCCTCGGCGAGTAAGCACAAGGCCATGAGCCATGACCGGATGGGACCGCGGATCGTTGAGCTCGAGGCCCAGGTGGCGGCCATGCTGGCCGAGGCCGAGGCCACCGACGCGGCCGAAGACGAAGCGTTCGGTGAGGACCGCCGCGGTGACGAGCTCCCGCCCGAGTTGGCCACCAAGGAGGGTCGCCTGGCCAAGCTGCGCGTGGCCAAGGAGGCCATAGAAGCCGAGGCGAGGGACAAGGCCGCCACAAAAGCCCAGCACAAGGCCACAGGGCACGGCGCCTCCGAGCACGAGGCCCGGGCCGCCGGTGACGACGCGGCAGCGAGAGCCAAGCCCGATGGGCGGGCCCAGCGCAACTTCACCGACCCCGAGTCACGGATGATGAAGACGACCGACGGATTCCACTACGCCTTCAACGCCCAGGCCGTGGTCGACGAGGAGGCCCAGGTGGTCCTGGCCCACTCGGTGTCCAACCAGGCCGCCGACGCCCCGCACCTCATCGAGATGATCGAGGCCACCGAAGTCAACCTCGGCGCCGCGGACATCGACGAGAACCCCGACACGCTCATCGCCGACGCCGGCTACTTCTCAGAGGCGAACGTGAACGATGCCACCGACGCCGGCGTCGACGTGTTGATCGCCACCGGGCGCATCAGACATGACGATCGGGTGTCGCCCGCACCGAGGGGTCCTATCCCAAGAGACGCCACGGTGAAGGAGAAGATGGCACGCCGGCTGCGCACCAAGGCGGGACGGGCCGACTACGCCAGACGCAAGGCCATCGTCGAGCCGGTC
The DNA here is from genome assembly GCA_963717455.1 of uncultured Acidimicrobiaceae bacterium. Classification (GTDB taxonomy): domain Bacteria; phylum Actinomycetota; class Acidimicrobiia; order Acidimicrobiales; family RAAP-2; genus Bog-473. The sequence continues at coordinate 5,079,993 of OY970336.1, read as the reverse complement.
TTCGGACAAATGAAGGTCCGACAACGCGCCGGGTTCCTCCGTCTACGCGGCCTTGAGGGTGCACAAGGTGAGTGGGCCCTGCACGTGCTCTGCCACAACTTGAGAAAGTTGGCCCAGGCGGGCGCATAGGGAGGGATCCACCGACGTCGGATGCAGCCGTCACTCATCCGCCAGAGGCCACCGGGACCCATTTGTGATGCCGAAGCCGGCCCGTGAGCGACCGGACCTCAGATCTCAGGCGTCAGACCGATCCCGTTGGCCGATTCCGACTCACGCTCCTAGGACGCAATCGTCAAAACGCGAAACTTAGTTTAAGTGGACGGCTAACGACACTCCCTTTTGACGAGATGATCCTATGGTCAGGTTGCTCACGCCCATGACCGTCGGACGAGCCACTTTCTCGGTGGCGGCGGCCGAGCCTCGAGCGGACCATCGGGCCACTCGTTTTGTCAGGACAGCAACGCCTACAAGGACTCCGGACAGAGTGGGAGGGCGGGGGCGAGGGCCGATCCAAGGCACGATATCTCGAGTCCTCCGCAATCGGGCCTTACGCTGAATTGCGAGGTGGTCACTTACGGCTTGCCGGGGACCAAGCCACACGTCTTCGCTTCAACCTCCGGTCCACCTGGGGGGAATCACACCTATCATGCGATCTGCAGATCCATCTCTGATTCGGAGGCATGGAATGTTCTCCACAATCGTTGTTGGCACCGACGGCTCAGATACTGCAGCAGTGGCCGTAACGATGGCCGCTCAAATTGCTCGCCAGAACGCCGCCACGCTGCACCTTCTATCGGTGTCTCGGTTGGCCGCCGGCGTGGGCGGCGGGGGCCTCGCTTCAGGGGATCCGGTGGGCGGCGACGCTCTCTTGAAACTTGCGGCGGATCGGATGCTCGAGAAGGTGGCTCGGGAGATTGAGGGCCTTGACGTGGTGACTCACACCGAATCAGGCTCTCCGGCAACGACAATCGTTCGCTACGCGGACGAGATCGGAGCCGACCTGATCGTGGTCGGGAGCAAGGGGATGCAGGGAAAGCGAAGGATCATTGGCTCTGTACCTAATACCGTGGCTCACAATGCGGGCTGCCACGTCCTGATTGTCAAGACCGCTTGATCTCCGGGGGTGGGATCCTGATCGCGAGGTTGGAAAGGTCCTTGTCTATGACACTGATCCACCGGAACCATTTGTCTCGCTTGGGGTCATTGAGCGCTGGGCATACGAGCTTCCGCCCGAGGAATTCATCAAGGTTGGGAGATTCAAAGGATCTGTGGTGACACGCCAATGGTAACGGTGGGGTTGTGGTCTCATTCTGCCGGAGCGTCGAACGCGACTGCCCCCACACGCCGGACGGGGAGCGCTAATCGGTCTTCGCATTAGGGGGTGCTCATCCGGGGTCTGAGCCGGACCCTTGGTCTTATGCGGCCGTGCCCGTCCGCCAAGTAACCGACCAATCCGTGGAGCGGTTCCGCTTGCCTGAGATCGAGAAGCTCACCCACCTCGAGAAGGCGCTTGAAGACCCACTCGCATTCATGGCTGAAGATAGCGTCGCCCGCACGGCAGCCCTTCCGACTTTGCACGCCACGCTCTGAGCGCCATTTGGAACGGCAACGCGCATCACGAGCTTTCCCGTCGCGAGTGGACGGACATATCCATCCAGTGAATCGCGCGTTCCAGAAAGGCCGATCGCGGGGAAGCGCAGGCTGAAATTCGAAAAGGGAAAGTGAGGCGACAGCTGGTATCCGGTCTCCGTGGGCGTCACACCCGCCAGGGTGAGCGCACCCATCACCATCCACTCCGGTTGCTCGGTGTTCTGGCCTTCGTAGTTGGTGATGCCGAGCACTCCGCCACACCGCCCGGGGGCGCTCGAATAAAAGGACCAGCAGGTGTCGTCCACCGAAGTGATCCCCACCCATTCGCTGGGATACACCGCGGAGTGGTTGGCCAGGGTGGTGCGAACGTACTCGTTGAAGGCGAGAGAGCGGGCCGCGGGTACCTCGCCGTCCAGCGTCGCGTAGGCCCAGGTCAGCCAGCCATCGGGCTCGTACCAGGTCCCTCCCGGATAGACGGCGTTGTTGTCGCCCTCCCCGGTCCCCGGAAGTGACGTCGTCTCCTCCACTCCCGGATCGTCTCGCGCCGGACTGAGAGAAGTACCTATCCGGTCAGGCCCGTGGACGACCGCGGGCGCGCCAATTCCGTCCAAGTAACGGCGGATATTGGCCACGAGCGTGGCTGCCTGCCGCGGGTTCGGCGCTCCGGCCAGGATCGCCCATGGTTGCGGCTCGAGCCATATGACGCCCGAACCGAGCTCCTGACTCTCGGCGTAACCACGGGCGTACCAGCCCTTTCCGGTCCACTGATCTTGCAAGGTCGAAAGGTCCCGGCTGGCGGCTGCGCGCAACTGCACGGCGAAGCCGTGATCCCCGAACATGTCCGCCGCTTCAGCCAGCTCGGGGTACATGAAGGCGCACTGTGCCACGACCAGGTCCGACTCCGTCATACCCGAATAGGCCGGGAGCAGGTCGGACCAGTCGCCCAGCGACAGCGCAAGGTACTCGTCATGTGGGCCGAGCAGAGACTGCATGTGTTCGAATGACAGCTTTATGTGCTGCCACAAGCTGACGGATGTCGTGGAATCGTAGAAGTGGACCGATTGGTCGAAGAAGGACAAGTCTCGAGTGACGAGAGCGTAGTTGGCGGCGGCCCACATGAACCAGAAGTCGAAGTCGTCTGACTCCCCCAGGTTGTAGGCCTGGCACAGGCTTGTGGACCCGTACGGGAACTGCAACGTCGATTCGGGTTGGAATTGTGCCGAATAGAGCAATATCTGACGCGCCAGGGTGGGATCCATGTATGTGAGGGGAACCGCGTACTGGAGCCAGCTCCGTGTCCCCCAATTCTCCCCCTCCTGGTACTGGTAGTACCCGCCCTGAGTCACAGTGTGCTCGCCGCAGAGCTCTTCGTCCACGGTGGCCGAGCGGAGGAGGTACGCATCCCAGAGGAACTCCCTGTTGAGCCAACGATAGCTGCTTCCGAAAGTGGCCTTCGGCAGGCTCGTCGCCCAATCACGTTCGCTCGTGGCGAAGGGATCCGTCATATGGTGATATCGCGACACGAGGGCGGAGATGTCGTCGGGCGCGTCGTAGCCGAAGAGATAGCGCAGTGTCGTTGACCGTCCCGGCTGAAGACGCTGCGTGCTCTCAACGGCGAACAGCGTGCTTCCCTCGGCGCCGTTGGCGACCGGCGGGGCATCCGCGTCAACCAGCCGATCTCGGACGACCGCCTCTGGACGGGCGACGGTGCCGTCCCCGAAGAACGTCGATTGAGTTGTCGTGTACGACGTGGGACTCCCCGAGACCTGTGACAGGAAGATGGAAAGCGGGGTGTCATCGCCGTACAGCGGTAACTGAGCGACGGTGAGAGTGGAGGAGGCAGCGGACCAAGTAGGAGAGTCAAGCCCTCTGTACTCGTGTGAAGATTGCACCAAGGGATTCACGTCCCAGTACTCGAACCATGACACGTTCTCCGGTCGTTGCGAGGTGTTCGTCATCTCGACGTCATGGACGAGGACCGGGTCGTTGCCGAAGGGGGCGTAGACCACTTCGCTCACGTCGATTCCGGTCGCAGCCAGTGAGTGGGCGAAGTAACCGACCCCGAACGTCCGCTCCGTCCGCGCACCTTGAGGGCGGTCGTCGTAGAGGGTGCTGATCACCCTGCCGTCGACGTTCATGTACCCGTAGCCGCCCCCCATGTGATGGTGCGTAGGGTCGAGCGCGTTCATCCACTGCATCAGGCGGTCCTGGCTCCACAGCTCCGTGTAGCCATGGTTGAACGCGTCGGCCTTCACTCTGTCGTTCCCGACTTGGCTCCAGGCGTCGTTTCCCCCTGCGAGTTCGGCCTGACGTGCGATCGGATCCGTCTGCTCGTCCATCGTGTAGCGGTAGGCCGGGAGGCCGAAATGGTCGACGGTCCAGCGCCCGAAATCACCGCTCCCGTAGGTCGAGGTGATCGGAGGAAGCTGCGCGCTCCATCCGTGTGGTCCTCCACCACCGCTTGCTGCTGCGGGCTCGGCCTCCGCGAAGGTGGCGACAACCACGACGAGTACCACCGTCGGCGCGACACGCCCGAACACCGGGGCGAGGCGTCGGAGCCGGGCACGTCCAGAGCGCAAGGGGGGAGCATAGATCCCGTGGGCGCTCCGCGCAGACCTGCTGCAGGACCACCGACCTCAGCGCGTACGTGAGCTGCACGATCTGTGTCGCAGTCACCAACGCCGCCGGGGTCGCGAGTTGCTCCATGGGAGACGTGAACCAATTCCCCCCGTATTGTCTAGTCTTTCAAAGTCCGGGCGCTCGAGCGAGAGGAGCCGTGCGCTGCGACCAGGTTCTGTTTTCATGGCAACCCTGGCGACGCCGATGGCGTTGCAGCTGGGTCCCATCAGTGCCGCCACGACGACGTCTCACAGCTATCCGGCGTCGGCCGCCTTCGGCGCACGCGGACCCATCGCCACGACGACGACCGTGATCACCGACGGGACCGCGACCTACGACGTCTTTCGCCCCGCCGACTACGACAGGCTCGCTTTCAAGAGCCCCATCGTCACCTGGGGAAACGGGACGAACGCCACGCCTGCCATGTACTCGACCCTGCTGAGCCACTTCGCCTCCTACGGCTTCACCGTCATCGCGACCACGCTGGCCAACACCGGCAGCGGGCGGGAGATCGACGCGGCGGCCCGTTACCTGGTCAAGGCCACGCCACCTCGGGCAGCGTTTTCGCCGGCCATCTCGACGTCCACGAGGTGGCGGCGGTTGGGCACTCCCAGGGCGCGACCGGAGCCGTCCGGGTGGCCACCATGGATCCCAGGCTGATCACCTCGGTGATGACCTTCTCCCTGCCCAGTATCAAATGGTCGGCGCCGAATCCCGACTGCCCGGTTAAGGCCGACTGCGAAGCCCACCCGGGCCGGCTCACCCAGCCCGCCTTCTTCATTTCGACTCATGGTCCCCTCGATGCCATCATCGCCAGCCCAACGACCGAACGGACTGACTTCGACAGCGTCCGAGGACGCGCTGCCCTCGGCATCATCGCTGTCTCCAGAAACCGCCCGGCCGACCACAACTCCGTCCAGGATGCCGACGTCGGGGGCAATCCCCAAAATGAGCTCGGGTATGCCACCGCCTGGCTGGAATACACGCTGCTCGCCAACGAGAGGGCCGCCGCAGCGTTCAGCGGTCGTCATCCCGAGCTCGTGTCCAACGTGGCCTGGCCAGAAAGCACGGTGAAGTAGTGATGCTCCACATCCCTCCGGGCGATCCCCGCCGCGTCTCTCGGCGCCAGATCATGCTGGGCGCCGGGGCGGTGGCGGGCGCCGCCATCGTCGGACCAAACGCCGTCGCGGGCGCGAGTTCGGCCGCCCGGCTGACCTGGCCCACCGAGAGGCTGGGGAGGGAGGCCGCAGTCACTGTCGACGGATCCCAGTTCCTCCCGGCATCCCAGCTTCTCCAGTGGCACGAAGAACTCGACGCCCTGGGCATGCGTTCGACGGGATCACCCGTCCACGAGCACTACATCGATCTGCTCATCGACCAGCTCAAGGCGGTCGGAGTGAGCCAGGTGCACGCCGAACCAGTCGCGCTCAAGAAATGGACAGCGCAGCAATGGTCGCTCGAGCTCGGCGGATCGGGTGAGAGGGTTGCCACCGCCTCGTACATCCCCTACTCGGGCCAGACGTCCCGAGTAGGCGTCTCGGGTCCCCTCGCCTACGTCGGAGCGGCAGAGACGCCTGCACCCGGCTCCCTCTCGGGGAGGATCGCGCTCTTCGAGGTGCCCAGCTCCCCGGTCACCTACGGCACCATGGAGGAAATTTCCTACGGCAAGTACGACCCTCAAGGCCTGCTCGTCCCCACGCAAGAATATTCGAGACCATGGGGCGGGGTCAGCGACCTGATCTCGCTTCTCGACTCCTTGGCGGCCACGGGGGCCGTCGGCTGCATCGCCATCATCGACCTGCCGGCCGCCGGCGCCCACGGTTCCTACTACCCCTACGACGGCATCATCCGCCATGTCCCCGGCGTCTTCGTGGACGCCTCTGTCGGCTCGCGTCTCAAAGCGCTGGCTACGTCGAGCTCCACGGTCCGGCTCACACTCATTGCAACCGTCGAGCCTTTCGTCAGCCGCAACGTGATCGGGCTCATTCCAGGTGCCAGCGACGAGCTGATCATCCTCAACTCGCACACCGACGGGCCCAACGCGGTGGAGGACAACGGCCCCAATACGATCGTGGCGATATCGCAGTACCTCTGTCGGCTCCCGAAGGAGTCGCTGCCTCGCTCCGTCATGGTGTCGTTCACCACCGGTCACTTCCACGGTGGCATCGGCCAGATCACCTTCGCCGAGAACCACAAGGACTCCACCTTGACCAGGGCTGTCTGTGCCCTCACCCTCGAGCATCTGGGGGCACTCGAGTGGAACGAGGACGCCGAGAGGCAGATGGCTCTGACCGGCCAACCCGAGCTGGGCGTCATCTTCGTGCCCGAGAACAAGGCGATGGTCGACGCCTCGCTCGCCGCCCTCCAGCGAGCAGATGCGGGGCCGGCTCTCGCCCTGCGCCCCTACGTCAGCGCGCCGGGGAGTCCGAACGGCTATGGCTGGCCGGGGGAGGGCACCCAGCTCTGGAGCGACGGGCACGTCATGACGATGAATTACATCACGGGGCCGACTTACCTGCTGAACTGGGGCATTCCGACGCTCAAAAAGTGCGACATCGCCCGCATGCGCCGAGAGGCCATCTCGTTCACGCAGATGGCACTCGACCTGAGCCAAGTTCCTCGGGCTTCGCTGAACTCCCTCGACCTGTCCCCGCTGTGACAACGGCCACCACGGCTTCGCACCCACCGCGAGCCTGCGCTGTGCCGCTGTCTTCGGCGATCGAGTCGAACAGCCCTGTGGGCCGGCGGCGAGGAGGTCCAAGCAAGGGTGACCTCAAGGAAGCGGGCCTGCCCATCCAATTGCTGAACTATCGAGCCATATTTCGTCTACCGGAGCAGACGGTCTCGGCAGCTCTAACCATCTGACCTGGCAAAACAGCACGGGTACGACTCAGTTGACGTAGCCACCCGCTCTCTCAAAGTGGGTCGGTTTGTCCGGGAGATGCGCCCAAGTTCCTGAGCGAAGCCCGAACTCGAATCCCGCCGATTGGCCTTCCCTAGCGGCTGTTACTTCTGCCGAACCACGGCACTGAATCCGCCCCTACAAAATCCCTACTCCAGCCCCGTTCCGTGTCGGCGCCTCAGCCCAGGTCATCGGGCCAGCATCTCCATATGCTCAGTTGAAAGCCGAATTGAGTTGACTCGGCTTCACTGCTTCGCGAGAGGTAGACGGCTCGGATGGGGCTCATAACCCGAAGGTCGGAGGTTCGAATCCTCCCCCCGCCACTTAGGAGATTTGCAGGTCAGAGCCGGTCCGCTTGGGCCGGCTCTTCTGCTGCCCGGCAAAGAACTTCACGACGGGCGTACCGTTCTCGAATACGAGGGCCCGACGCGGTCGCTGAAGGGGGCGTCGAAGACCTACCAGACTGCGGGGATCAGGCGGCTCCGAGTGGATCTTCCATAAGTTCCGTAGGTCGGCACGGTTCGCATGAGCAACCTTTCCTCTGCAGAGATGCGTACGACTTGGAGCACGATGACCACGCATACGCCGATCACGAGAGTGAGATGCATGGCAACCATCACAATTCCCGCCGACATGAGCAATTCAGCCAAATACATTGGATGACGGACCAATGCATAGGGTCCCGTCACTACCAGCCGACGACTCTGAGGACCGAATGAGAAGTTCGTTCCGAGTTCGACTGCGGCCGCCACGGCGAGAAGCACCCCTCCGAGGGTCACCGCTGCAGCAGCCCCGGCAATCAGCGCCGGCACCCGCAGGAGCAGGGGCCCAGCGGGAGCCAGTTGACCGAGTATGACCAGGAGGAACGATGCCGTCACGGCCGTTCCTCGAATCAGCAAGCGCCCATCGCGATCAAATGGCTGCTCGCGGAGGAGAACCGCGACAAGGAGAATGGACAGGAACGCGGCGTAGAGAATCGCCCTCGCGAATCCCGCGACAACCAACCAGCTAGGGTATGCAAGGGCAGTTCTACCGTCGGCGAAGAGCGCAGTGAGCTGCCATATCATGAGAGTCGTCAGAGAGGCCGCCGGGAGAAGTCGAGCAGGAACCCAGCGCCAGGTCGCTCCCGGATGCTGTCTTGTGAATGCGCTCCTGCCACATTGACGCCTCCGCGTTGAACGTGACCTCGGGCTACGAGCAACCGCGTTCCGAGCATGGGTGGCCGACCCAGCCGTTGTCGCCACCGGTGCATGATCGAATGTGCTCGCTGACGTGGACGTCACCGCGGTCAGCGACTCTCAGCTGTGCGTACTTGCGGCAACGTCATCCGCCGGTGGATCCATTCGGCGAGCCAGCGCCGAGAGCGCCGAGTCCCGAAAATCCTGAGGACACGCCGGCCTGGGTCGCCGAGACGGACGACGCGCTGACGGTCCCGTTCTTGGACTTCGTGCCCTGCACGGTCACGCTGTCACCGGGCTGAAGGCTCGACAAGGAGGACTTGGCGTTTCGATTGACCGTCGTGTTCGATGTGACGGTCACCGCCACCAACTTGCCGCTGGAATCGGTCACGTAGAGCGTGTTCCCGACGATATCGGTGACCGTTCCCGAGGTGGCGTTCGACGGGAGCCCGGGAAACCCACCGGACCCCCCGGAGCCCGAACCGCGCGCTCCCGGGAACCCTCCGGATCCAAAGGGTGACCCACTGCCAAAGGGTGATGTCGCAGACGCCGAGCTCGAGGAGTGGCGCTGGAGGTAGGCACCGCCCCAGAGGCCGATCGACGCAACGAGCAGGACCAGCAGAACAGCCATGAGCCACGGGACCCGGAAGCCCTTGGCCGGCCCCCGGCTCGGCCACTCGCTCTCCTCGTTCTCGAAGAGAGCGTCGACGTCGCCGGCACCACCGTCGGACCCCTCGGTGGGCGCGACGGGGACCTGTGAGGTGGGGTCGACGTGAAGTTCTTGGGTGGGAGAGACCGGGTCGAGCCCCGTCTCGGTATCAGCCATGGCTATTTCTCCTTCATCTACTCGTGTCGGAGGGCATCGATGGGGCGCAAGGAGGCCGCTCGAAACGCGGGGTACAGGCCGGCGAAGATGCCCACCAAGAGCGCGACGCCAAAGGCCAGAGGGATCGAGTACGTCGCAAGTACCGGTTGCACGCCGTCGATCCGGAACCGGACGACGAAGAGCCCTGCGAGCACCCCCAAGACGCCGCCGAGCAATGAGATGACGACGGCCTCGATCAAGAACTGGCCGAGCACCACCGACTTCGGGGCGCCGATCGCCTTGCGAATGCCGATCTCACGCGTGCGCTCGGTGACGGTGACCAACATGATGTTCATCACGCCGATCGCTCCGACCAACAAGGACACGGCTGCGACCCACCCGAGCAGCGCCGTGAAGGTCTTCGAGCTCGAGGTTGCCGTCGAGAGCAGGCTGGCCTGGTTCAACACGCTGAACGGGAGGTTGGAAACCGTGGTGTCGTTCTGGGCGGCCAGGATGCTCTCGACCTCGCTTTGGGCCAGGCTGAGCGTCGCCGAGGACTTGCCTTGGACCAAGAGCTGTGAGAACGATTGCGATTCGCCGGTCAACTGATCCTGAACGGCCGTGTAGGGCGCGATGGCGACCGCATCCCCATTGCTCAGCCCGCTGCTGCCCTTCGAGGCCAACAAGCCGATGACCGTGAATTCCGACGATCCGAGCTGGACCTGCTTGCCCAGCGGGTTCGAGCCGGTGGCGAACAGGCTGCTCGCGGTCGACGAGCCGAGATCGACGACCGCGGCATGAGCCTTCACGTCATCGCTCGAAATGGACCGACCCGATTGAACAGTGTAGTTCGATGCCGGAAGATACGACGGCGTCGAACCGATCACCGACGTCGTCGCACTCGCCCCTTGATAGGTGGCGGTCTCGCTGGTGGTGATGACCGGCGAGACCGACTGCACATCGGGCGCGTTGTTCGGATCGGAGATCAGCTTGACGTCGGTCTGCGTCAAGACGGCGTTGCGCGACTGGGTTCCCGTCTGCGAGGTGCCACCGCCGAATCGTCCGCTGCTGAAGACCGTCAACGTATTGGTGCCCAAGCGGTTGATGGAGTTGGCGACGGCTTGGGACGAACCGGTCCCGACCGCCAACAGCACGATCACCGCGGCCACCCCGATGAGCACCCCGAGCATCGTCAGCAAGGACCGCAACTTGTTCGAGTTGATGCCGCGCAGTGCCATGAGGGCATTGGCCAAGATGCTCACGACCGACCCGCCAGTGCGCTCGAGCCTTCGGCCTGGCGCGCGTGAGCCAGGTGGGCCTCGTGGGGGTGTACCGGCGTGTGGTGGTAGTCCTGTGTGATGACGCCGTCACGCAGGCGAACGACCCGAGTGGCATAGGCCGCGATGTCCTCTTCGTGGGTGATCATCACCACGGTCCGGCCTTGGGCATGCAAACTGGCAAACGCCGACATCACGTCCACGCTCGACGTGGAGTCGAGGTTCCCGGTCGGTTCGTCAGCGAGGATCAAGGACGGATTGGTGACGATGGCGCGGGCAACGGCGACTCGCTGCTGTTGGCCACCGGACATCTCGTTGGGAAAGTGGCCCATCCGATCGGCAAGCCCGACCGAATCGAGCGCGCCTTCGGCTCGATGGCGCCGCTCCTTTGTCGGCACACCCGCATAGGCCATCGGGAGCTCCACGTTCGCGATGGCCGACATGGTGGGGAGAAGGTTGAATCCCTGGAAGACGAAACCGATCTTGCGATTGCGGATCCGGGACAGTTCGCGGTCGTCGAGGTCGCGGATGTTCACGCCATCGAGGCGGTAGTGCCCGCTGGTCGGCACGTCGAGGCACCCGATGATGTTCATGAGCGTCGACTTCCCAGAGCCCGACGCCCCCATGATCGCGACGAACTCCCCGCGTGAGACACTCAGCGAAACGCCTCGCGTCGCGTACACGTCGTTGCCGCCCATGGCATAGCGCTTGACGATGTTGGAGAGCGCGATGACCGGCCACTTCTGAGCGGAACCATCCCGCCTCAGGCGGTCGCTCCCGGCCACTACGGGGCACCTCCACCGAAGCCGCCGCCGGGGAACCCGCCGCCGCCGCCCGAGAAGGGGCTCGACCCAGTTGAACTCGTAGCGCTCACGCTGGCGGTCGGCTCGACCACCGTCTGACCTTCGTGCAGGCCGCTCGTGATCTCGGTGTAGGTGCTGCCCACGAGCCCGAGGGTGACACGGGTGACCGTCTGGACACCGTTGGAGAGGACCTTGACAGTCGAGGCGCTCCCAGTCGTGGTGATGGCGGCGCTCGGCAGCTGGAGGACGTTGTTGGCGGTCTGGACGATAACGGCGACCTGGGCGGTCATGCCCTCTTTGACCGTCGAGGGGGGATCGGTGAGCGCCACGGTGACCGGATAGGTGACCACGTTGCTGACGACCGACGACGTCGGTGACACGGCGGTGACGACCCCACTGACCTCGGTGCTCGAGAGGGCCGACAGCGTGATCGTGGCCGGCTGGCCGACGGCGATCTTGGTGGCGTCGGCCTCGGCGTAGTTCGCGACGACCTCGAGGCTGCCCAGGCTCTCGATGGAGATGAAGGTCGACGACGAGCTCGAACTGCTGGACGAACCTGTCCCCGAACTCGTAGACGATCCCGTGCCACCCGTCGCACCCGAGCCGGTGCTCGATGAGCCCGTCGCACCCGACCCCGTACTCGTCGCGCCGGAGCCAGAGCTGGGAGAGCCACCGCCCGTCGACGAGGACCCGCTGGAGCCGCTCGAGGCGGCAGCTGTCGACCCCGAGGTGGTCGAGCCCGATCCTCCGACCGTCTCGCCGACAGAACCGTTCACCGCCGTGACGGTTCCACTGATCGAGGCCCGCAGGGTGGTATTCGCCAGCGCCTTGGTATCCGTCGCGACGGTCACCTGGTCCTGGGCGACCGTGGCCTCGTCCTGTGAGATCGTGGCCGGCGTCACCGTGAGGTTGGCCTGGTTCGCCTGGACCGTGAGTTGTTGGGCCGCAATGGTCGACTGATCTTTGGACACGGTCTGTTGGTAGGTGGTGATGTTGTCCTGGTCGGTCACGCAGGAGCTTTGGGCGGTGGTGAAGGCAACGCTGACGCCCGTGGTGGTCCCGGCCGAATTGGATGCGACGAGCTCGAACAGGTAGCTCGTGTTGGGCGTGAGTCCAGTGACGACCGCCGAGACCGCCGTCGCGGTCGACCCAGAGCCCGCGCTCGCATCTGGGGTCGACGAGCCGAAGGACGTCGTTGTGCCGTAGGAGAAGGAGTAGGTGGTGGAGGCGCCGTTTGCCGCCACCGTGCCCCCCAGCGTCGCCGTCGTTGTGCCGATCGCGCTGGCCGATCCGGTGCTTACCGAAGGGGCAGAGACGGAGGAGTCTGCGGGGATGGCCGCAGCGTTCGTGGTCGACGTAGTCCCCCCTCCTCCGCCCCCCCCAGTCCCCGTCCCAGCAGTCCCCGTCCCAGCGGTCCCCGTCCCAGCTGACGAGCTACTCGAGGCAGGACATCCCAAGGCCTGGTCAGAGGCGAGGGCGGACTGTGCGGTCGCCAAGCTCTTCTCGTCGGCGGTCAATTGGTTCTGATCGTTGGTCAATTGTTGCTGCGAGGACACCAAGGTGGCCTGGTTCTGGGCTTGTTGCGCCGGCGTGCCTCCAGCCAGGTCGTGAGCCAGCGTGGTCTGCGCAGTGGCCAAGGACGCCTCTGCAGACTTGAGATTGGCCTGGGCCTGAGCCGGATCGATGGTTGCCAGCACCTCGCCCGCGCTGACCTGGTCCCCGACCTTGACGTTGAGTGACGTGAGGGTCCCGCTGGAGTCGAAGTTGTCGCTCGCCGACGTCACCGCCGATGTGTTGCCGGACGCGGACACGCTCTCCTGGACGGTGCCTCTGGTCACCGTGACCGTTCGCGCCACACCTGGGGCAGCCGATGACGAGCCGTAGATCGAGTACAGCGCGATACTGACCACGACGGCCACCGCCAGGGCGAGCCCTGCATAGCCGATGATCGTGCGGCGTGAACGGGGGCCGCGGTCGTCAGACATGGGTGTCCTTTCAATGAGTCAAAGGGTCGAGAGGGGTTGGCTCGGCGTGAGCCCGTCAGCCCGAACCCCCCGGCGGGGTGCCCGTGCCCGTCGGGAGCAAGGCCTTGCAGGCGGTCTGGGCGGCCTGATAGGTGGGCGAGGAGGTGTCGACGGTGCTCGGGGTCGACGTGCTTGAGCCCGGGGTGACCGATGGCACGGTGACACCATGGAGCTTCATGCAGTTGCGATAGGCGGCGAACGCCGTGCTGGAAGATCCACCGGCTCCTCCCGGTCCTCCCGGGAACCCTCCCTTTGGCTGCAGGCTGGCGCATTGCTTGAGTGCGGCTTGGGCTTTCGAATTGCCGCCGAAGCCACCGGAGCCACTAAAACTCGGCGGCGTGCCACCGGAGAATCCCGACGGCGGACCGCCTCTCGAAGCTCCTCGGGCAGGCAACTTCAGCCCGTGCTTGGACAGGCATTTTTGGAAGGCCGCGAACGACTTTGCGCTCGATGGCTTGTGCTTGGCGCTCTGTTTGGCGGCCGTCCGCAGCGTTGCCGCACCGCTGGTGCCGCTGGTCGAGACCGTGAGGGCGAGGGTGAAGACGAGGGAGAGGGCACAGAGTCCGAAGAGCGCGCCCAGGCGCAGCCCTCGGGCTGGTGTGCCGCGAAGGGAGAGGCGAGTGGTGTTCATAGGGAGCGAGTGTGACAGGTGGACCTGTGACGTCGATCCAGGAATCTCGCGGGTTTCCTGAAGGCATCAGGGCAATTGCCAGCCGCCTGATGACGGGCACCCCTTTCGGGCATCGGGTATCCACAAGGACCCTTCGTTGGGCGTGGAAGTCGTTCGCCAATGTCGACGGCCGGACACGCCTTCATCGGATCCACAGGAACCCTTCAGGAACTCTCAATCTTCTCAAGCCACACTGCACCGGTGCGCCCACGGATCCTGGTTGTCGAAGACGAGGAGAACGTCGCCTTTGTGGTCTGCACAGCGCTGCGCCTGGCCGGCTATACGACGGTCGAGACGACCAGCGGACGAGACGCATTGCAAGTGGTGAGTGCCGAAGAGGCCTTCGATCTGATCGTTCTTGACGTCATGCTGCCCGATCTCGATGGATTCGAAGTATGTCGACGCCTGCGATTCGACCGATCCGACATCCCGGTCATCTTCCTCACCGCTTCCGACACGGTCGAGGACCGAGTCCGCGGCTTGAGCATTGGGGGCGATGACTACCTCACCAAGCCGTTCAGCGTCGAGGAGCTCATCGCCAGAGTCGAAGCGATCCTGCGCCGCTCGGGGAAGTCGATGGAGTCGCAGCTCCTCGTGTGCCGAGATCTGGTGCTCGATGACGAAGCACATCAGGTATCCCGGGGCGGAAAGACTGTCGAGCTCTCCTTGACCGAGTACAAGCTGCTCCGGTTCCTGATGCGCCACGCCGGTCAGGTGATGACTCGGGCGCAGATCCTCGATCACGTCTGGAGTTACGACTTCAATGGTGAGTCGACGGTGGTCGAGACGTACATCTCGCTCTTGCGCCGGAAGATCGACGCAGAACCACCTCATTTGATCCACACTGTGCGCGGGGTTGGGTACCGCCTCAACGCCCGCTGATCGACATGACTCTTCGGCGCCGCCTCTATTTCGCGGCTGGTGTCCTGTTGGTGATCGTCTCCCTCTTGGGCGTGTTGCTTCTCCGGTCAGTTGAAACCACTGGGGTTGACCAGATCGACCAGCAGCTGAGGACCGCGCTTCCAGTGGTCATCTCCCTTGACCATCCGTCCAAGCCGCCCGGCCTGCCACCACCCTCTCCGTCGCATCCCCCAGACAACAACAGCCGCATCAGCGCGTTCTATGTGGCCACGATCTCAAATGGCCATCGAACCGTGTTGTTCAACCCGCTCAATGGGGGTGGGGCGTCTCCACGAGTGCCGAGTGTCGCCACTGCGGTGGGCAGCAAGGTCGTCAAGATCTCGACAGTCGGGTCGCTTTCAGGGTCTGGGCGGTGGCGAGCGGTGCTCATCTCATCTCCGAGCGAGCATCGCGAGCTCGTAGTGGCGGCGTCCCTGGCTCAAGTCGACGCGACGGCCAACCGCTTGCGCCTGGCCGTCATCGTGGCGGGCCTCATTGTCCTCGCAGTGCTCATCGCCGCCGTTGTCTGGGTCGTGCGATTGGGTTTGCGGCCCATCGCCGATGTGACCGAGGCGGCCGACGCAATTGCGGCGGGGGACAGGACGCGCCGAGTCGCAGGGCCAGAAGGTGGGACCGAAGCGGCGCACCTAGCCCGGGCCTTCAACCTCATGCTCGATGAGCAGCAATCACTCGAATCACGTCTGCGCCAGTTTGTGGCCGACGCCTCGCACGAGCTGCGGACACCGGTTTCGGTGATCCTTGGCGTCACCGATCTCTGGCGGCAGGGGGAGCTCCGGAGCGGAGAGGCACGTGATGACGCCATGCGCCGAATTGGTCAATCGGGCGCACAGATGGCCGGACTCGTGGAGGATCTCCTCCTCTTGGCGCGCCTCGATGAAGGCAGATCGCTCAGCCTTGGCCCAGTGGACATCTCCAGGCTCATTCATGACATCGTGGAGGATGCGTCCGCGACGCATCCGCTACGCACGGTGTGCGTGGATGCTCCTGGTCCGGTCATGGTGGAAGGCGACGAATCATCCTTGCGTCAGGTGATCGTCAACCTGGTCACGAATTCGCTGACCTACACCCCACCCACAGCGACGATCACTGTGCACGCTGCGTCGCGCGGGGACAAGGTTTTGCTCGTGGTTGCAGACACTGGACCTGGAATGAGTCTGCATGATGCGAGCAAAGCCTTCGATCGCTTTTGGCGGGCCGAGGCTAGTCGGACCCGCCCCGGCAGCGGCCTTGGCCTTTCAATCGTGGCGGGCATCGTCGCCGCGCATGGTGGCGAGGTCACGCTGTCATCGGACTCAAAGCGCGGCACTGAAGTCCGAGTGGTGCTGCCTTCGAAACAAGGAACATGATCGATTCAGTCCGGGTCTCCTCACAGCAGTTCGCGATCATGTTCAAAAGAATTGCCAGGTCGAGCTGCCACTTTGACGATGTTGACGGATCGGTCGACCGCCATGAAGGAGGTCATGATGAGAACCGCATTACGCTCGGCCGGAAGGCACGCGCACCGCAAACGCGCCCCGTTCTGCCCGCCAGCACACCCGGCGTGCCGGCGCGGTCGTTCCGGCTAGAGGTGTCCGCCCCGCCTTTTTGAGGCTCGGAGGGTTGAAACGATCTCACGAAAATCCCACGGATTCGAAATTCCGTGTCATCGGTCGATCCGCTGCTCACGGAGGCGATTCGAGTATCGTTCCAGCTAACGGAGCAATTCAGCATTACTACGTCGGTCGGCGAAGTACCGAGTGGACGGTCCGTCTAGCTCTCATAACCCGAAGGTCGGAGGTTCAAATCCTCCCCCCGCCACCAAGAGAGCGCAGTTCGGGGCCGATCCAAGTGGGTCGGCCCTTCTGCCATCCGCCAAAGGATCGCTTCGGCGAACCGCCGGTCTCAGGTGCTCCCGAACAGGAGCCGGCAGACCGCGTCGGCGTGCGCTTCGATGACATCGTCGTGAAATGGATCGAGGGAGCTGAGTCGTCGGCACTCTGGCGCGAGGACGAACATCGTCGGGCCCGCGCCGGTGAGGATGTAGTAGAGGTGCGGAGCCGGGATGTTCGGTACAACGCCCGTACGTGCCAAAGACTCGAAGATCTCGATCGTGCGCTCGTAGATCGGACGGACGTGCCGGTCGACGAGGTAGTCCATGCGCGGGCCGTCCGCTTTGGACTCCTGCATGATGATCCGATGCATTTGAGGATTTCGTGCCGAGAAGGTGATGAACTCGTGGACGAGCAGTTTCGCTCTGGTGACTTCTTCGACCCCCCGCAGCCCGATTGCTCGCTCACCCATCGCCTGGTTCAACCGTTCGAAGAGCGAATCGACGGCGGCCTGCCACAGCTCTTCTTTCGAGTGGAAGTGGTAATTCAAGAGGGGCTGGGTTACACCCGCCTTCGCAGCGATGTCGCGCGTCGTCGCGCCATCGAAGGAGCGCTCTGAGAAGAGGTCGACGGCGGCCATCACGATCCGTTCTCGCGTGGCATCCGCCGACGGACGTGTGACCCGAGCGATGAAGGTCGTCGAGGTCTTCGACATGGCAGCAGCCTAATCAGATGAACAGGCTCTTGACAGATTCCTGATCGTGCGAACAAAGTATCGGCAATGACCGACTACCGAGCCCGCTACGGCCCCCACAATGCGGGCGAGACCTACTTCGCCCATGAGTTCGCCGAGCAGCTGGTCGACCTCGGCGAGATCCAGATGAACTACGCAACCGCCGGCAGTGCAGGATCTCCCGCTCTGCTGCTCATCCCCGGCCAGACGGAATCCTGGTGGGGTTACGAAGCGGCGATGCCTCGGCTCGCAGAGCACTTCGAGGTGTTCGCCGTCGACCTCCGGGGCCAAGGGCGGAGCACCCGAACACCGGGCCGCTACACACTCGACAACATGGGCAACGACCTCGTCCGCTTCATTGACGTGGTCATCGCCCGCCCCACTGTCGTGAGCGGTCTCTCTTCCGGTGGCGTCCTCTCCGCGTGGCTCTCGGCGTACGCCAAGCCCGGCCAGATTGTCGCTGCAGTCTACGAGGACCCACCGCTGTTCGCGTCGGAGATCCGGCCGGCCGTCGCCCCGGGAATCCGTCAGTGCATCGGCCCGATGTTCGACCTCTGGAGCACCTTCCTCGGCGATCAGTGGTCGATCGGTGCCTGGGACGCGATGCGGGAAGCAGCCGGATCTTGGTTGCCCGAACACATGAGATTCATTCCGGTGCCCGACGAACCGCCCCAGAACCTCAAGGAGTACGACCCGGAATGGGGCCGGACTTTCTGGGGCGGGACCGTCGGCGCCTCCTGTGACCACGAGCAGATGCTGCGCAACGTCAAGGTCGAGTCCGTGCTTCTGACGCACCACATGCGCATCACCGATGACGCCAACGGATTCCTACTCGGAGCGATGTCCGACCAGCAGGCCCAGCGGGTGCAGCATCTCCTTGCGAATGCGGGCCTTGCCGTGGACTACCGATCATTCCCCGACGTCGGTCACTCGATGCACGGTGACCGGCCGGAGCTCTACTTCGACACAATCCTCGAGTGGATCGCCACCCTGGGCGAGTGAAGATCGACGTCCATGCCCACTACGTCCCTGACGGCTACCGGGCCGCCCTCCAGCGGGCCGGCCACGACCAGCCCGACGGAATGCCCTGGATTCCGGAGTGGTCGCCCGAGAAGCACTTGGAGGTGATGGATCGGCTGGGCATCGCCACGTCGCTGTTGTCGATCTCGTCGCCGGGGGTGCGCGTCGGCGACGGCTCCGCCGCCATCGACCTCGCACGGGAGGTGAACGAGGACGGCCGTCGAGTGGTGGTCGACCACCGCGGTCGGTTCGGGTTGCTCGCATCGCTCCCGCTACCGGACGTGGACGCCGCCATCGCCGAGATCGCTCACTGTGTGGACCACCTCGACGTCGATGGGTTCGTCCTGCTCACCAACATCGGTGGCGCGTATGTGAGCGACGCGATGTTCGATCCGGTCTTCCGCGAGCTCGATCGCCGCGGCGCACGTGTGCTCCTGCACCCGACCTCACCGGCTTGCTGGCACCAGACATCGCTCGAGTGGCCGCGACCGATGCTCGAGTTCTTCTTCGACACCACTCGGGCGGTCGTGGACCTCGTGCTCAAGGGCGTCATCGGTCGCAGGCCCAATATGCGGCTGATCATTCCGCACGGCGGCGCGACCCTCCCCCTCGTGGCGGACCGGGTCAACGCGTTCGCGCACATCCTCGCTCCCGAAGTCGACGTGCTCGGCGATCTCGGTCGGCTCCACTTCGACCTGGCCGGCTTTGCCGTACCGCGGCAACTCGACGCCCTCCTGACCATGACGACGCTCGACCATCTGCACTACGGGAGCGACTTCCCATTCACGCCAGAGGAAATTGTCGCTGCTGCGGCCGAGCGCATTGACGGCGTCGACTCGCTCGTTGACGCGCTCCGATCCAATACGTTGCGGCTCTTCATCTCCTTGGCTTGACATCACGAGAGGACGACAGAATGGAACACCAGATAGAGCTCGGTTACCTCGTCCTCGAGGTGCCCGACCCCGACACACTCGCGCCGGTATTCGCCAATGTCGTCGGCCTCGTGCCCGGCGAGCCGACGGCTTCGGGGGTTGGCACATGGCGCAACGACCAACGCGCCAACAGGCTATTCATACAGCCCGGACCAGCGAACGACGCAATAGCAATGGGCGTCGAGGCGGTGGACTCGGGCGCGTTCGACGCCGTGATCGCCCGGCTGCAGGAAATTGATGCAGACGTCGCAGACGGTGACGGCAGCGAGCGCCGAGTGCAACAGCTCGTTCGGGCCAAGGCACCATGGGGCGTCGACGTCGAGGTCGTCCTACAGTCGGCCGACGCATCGAGCCCGTTCAATTCTGCGCTGGTCCCTGGCGGTTTCCTCACCGACGGTGTCGGGTTCGGGCACGCCGTGTTCGCCACGACCGCGTTCGAGGAGTCCCACCTGTTCCTCACTGAGGGCCTCGGTTTCGCCCAGTCGGACTGGCTCGAGACCGAGCTTGCGCCTGGCATCGACCTCGAGGTTCGGTTCTACCATTGCAACCGTCGGCATCACACGATCGCACTCGCACGGGCGCCATTCGATCTCCCACAACGCCTGCACCACATCATGTTCGAGCTCAACGAGCGCGACGACGTCGGAGCCGCCTTCGATCGAGCGTGGGCCACTGACCTGGCCATCCCCAACGGGCTCGGTCGTCACGACAACGACGGCATGTTCAGCTTCTACCTGCAGACGCCGGCCGGGTTCCAGATCGAGGTTGGCTACGGCGCCCGGGTGATCACGGACGGGTGGAGTGACAACCGCCGTTACGACCAGATCAGCGCGTGGGGGCACCAGCCCTTGCGCTCGGCATGAGCGTCGACACCGACGCCGAGGTCATTGTCGTCGGCTACGGGCCGGTAGGCAGCTCGCTCTCGATCCTGCTCGCTCAACTCGGACGCACTGTCACGGTGCTCGAGCGGTGGCCGGAGCCCTACTCACTTCCTCGAGCCGTGCACTTCGATCACGAGGTTGGGCGCATCCTTCAGGCGTGCGGTATAGGTGACGAGCTGCGGGCGATCAGCGAGCCGGCAGACGTCTACGAGTGGCGGAATGCCGTGGGCACCACGCTGCTGCGGTTCGGCCAGAGCGGCGACGGCCCTTCGGGGTGGCCGGCGTCGTCAATGTTCAACCAGCCCATGGTCGAGCAGCTGCTCGACCGTCGTGCTCGCGAGAGCGGCGTCGACGTCCGTCGCGGGGTCGACGTGACTGGCGTCGAGCAGCGAGGCGACCGCATCGTTGCGACCGGTGCCGACGGCACGACCGTTTCGGGTCGTTACCTCGTCGGCTGCGATGGCGCCAACAGCACCGTGAGGGCATTGACCGGGCTGCCCTTCACTGATCTCGGGTTCTTCTATGACTGGCTGATCCTCGACGTGATCCTGGCTGAACCACGCGTGTTCGACCCGATCAACCTGCAGATCTGTGATCCGGCGCGGCCAACGACCGCAGTGTCAGGAGGACCCGGTCGACGGCGATGGGAGTTCATGCGCCTGCCGCACGAATCGCTCGAAGAGCTGAATGAGGAAGCGCGTGCGTGGGAACTCCTCGCGCCGTGGGATGTGCACCCCGGGAACGCCCAACTGGAGCGGCACGCCGTCTACACCTTCAATGCCCGCTACGCCGAGCGATGGCGCGTGGAGCGCGCACTCCTCGCTGGAGATGCCGCCCACCTCATGCCGCCGTTCGCTGGTCAAGGCATGTGCTCGGGTTTGCGCGACGTTGCCAACCTCTCTTGGAAGCTTCATCTCGTGCTCGCTGACATCGCCGGGGATGCGCTGCTCGACAGTTACCAGTCCGAGCGGTTGCCGAGCGCAAGGGCGGCGATCGACTTTTCCATGGAGCTGGGCGGGGTGATCTGCGTGCCCGATCCTGCTGAGGCCGCTGCACGTGACGAGGCAATGGCCGCCGGCGTCGGCGACGAGCCGGCGCCGCCGCCCGGACTCCCTGTCGTGACGGCGGGGTTCATCCACCCGACCGCCCCTCACGCGGGCACCCAGCTCGTGCAAGGCAAGGATGGCGGCCGGCGGTTCGACGAGGTGCACGGCAACGGTTGGCGACTCGTGGTCCTCGGAGCCGATATCGAGTGCATCGGTGGGAACGAGCGCGCATGGTTCGAGTCGATCGGAGGCCGTGTCGTGGCGCTCGCCGATCCCGATCCGCTCTTCATCCGTTGGTTCGGCGAACACGACACGACGTGCGCGATGCAGCGACCAGACTTCTACCTCTACGGCACGGCGCCGACGGCGCAGGTGGCGACGACTCTGCTCGCCGATCTCCGCCACCACCTCGCACGGGGGACCACATCATGAAGCTCGCGAACCACCGCGGCCGTGCCGCTCTCGTCCTTGACGCTGCGATCGCGGACGTCCATGACGCGTCCGCCGGGCGCTTCGGCCCGGACCCGATGGGCGTCTACGAGGACTGGCCGGCCTTTGTCGAATTCGCCACTGGAATCACCGTTGGCACGGCGCCGCTCCACGAGGTCGACCTCGGCTGTCCGGTACCCGCACCGCGGCAGGTGTTTGCCATCGGCCTGAACTATCAGAGCCACGCCGAAGAGTCCGGAATGGCGGTACCGAGCGTCCCGGCCACCTTCACCAAGTTCCCGGCCTCACTGTCGGGTCCGTTCGACGAGATCGAGATTGTCGGTGAGACCGTGGACTGGGAGGTCGAACTCGTGGCCGTGATCGGCACCCGGGCCGACCGGGTCCACGAGCCCGACGCGTGGTCGCACGTCGCCGGCCTCACCGTCGGCCAGGACATCAGCGATCGCACGCTCCAGTTCGCGGCCGGCTCGCAGTTCTCGCTGGGGAAGTCTCGCCGGGGCTACGGGCCGATGGGGCCCTGGCTCGTCACGCTCGACGAAGTGCCCGACCCCGGGGACCTCGCGCTGGGGTGCGCGGTGGACGGGGAGACGGTGCAGGACGCCCGCACCTCCGACCTCATCTTCAGCGTGCCACGCTTGATCACCGAGCTCTCTGCCGTCCTGCCGCTGCTTCCTGGCGATGTGCTCTTCACCGGTACCCCGGCTGGCATCGGCGCCACCCGGCAACCGCCGAGATTCTTGCGTCCGGGACAGCTCCTCGAGACCTGGATTGAGGGGATCGGCATAATCCGGAACCGGTGTGTGTGATGGCGGCGGACATCGTGAATACCCCCCGGTACGAGGCCGACCTCTTCAGCGACGACGCCCTCGACGATCCCTACCCACACCTCCGAGCCCTCCGCGATGCCGGGTCGTTCGACGAATGACTACCGAGGTGATCCTCACCGGGACGGGAGTGCCACACCCTCGGCCCGGTCGCGCCGGTGCCGGTGCGTTGATTCGTCACGGTGATGTCACGTTGCAGTTCGACGCCGGCCGGTCCACAGTCATGCGCCTGATGGAGGCAGGTACCCCACCGCACGCGCTCACCGCACTATTCCTGACCCACATCCACAGCGACCACGTCGTGGCGCTACCTGACGTCGCCATGACCCGGTGGGTCCAGCAGCAGCTCGTCCCCACTGGGCCGCTTGTCGTCGTCGCTGCCAGGGGCGTCGCCACCCGCTTCGTCAGCCGGATGCTCGAACCGTATGACGACGACCTCGCGCTTCGCACCGAACACACGGGCGCGATGCCGATTGAGGTGGAGCTCCATCCGTTCGACGTTCCGACCACGCCCGATGTCGTCTGGACGAGCGACGACGGCCAGGTTCTTGTCCTCGCGGTCGCCGTGCACCACGAGCCGGTGCCCGAGGCTGTCGCCTACAGGATCGAGACGCCCGACGCCATCGTCGTCGTCTCCGGCGACACCCGCGTCTGCGCCGAGGTCGAGCAACTGTCGGTCGGTGCTGATGTGCTCGTGCACGAAGCGTGCCGGTCTTCGGCCATGCAGCCGCTGATCGCCGGGACGGTTTTCGAGGCGATCTTCAGTTCAGCTACCACGCGGATACCGTCGAACTCGGTAAAATGGCCTTCCGTGCCGGTGTGCCGCACGTCGTCCTCACCCACCTCATCCCTCCGCCAGAGGGAACCAGCGACGCCGAGGCCTTTGCGCACGATCTCCGCAAGGGTGGCTACCAGGGCCGCATCACGGTCGGACAGGATCTGACGATGATCAGCCTCTGACCGGTCGGAGGTGCTCGGCATCGTGACGGGTCCCCTCGGGGATGGCCGCATCCCCCGGGAGGCCCTCGGAGTGTCCTGGGCTACCCGAGCCAGGAGATCGGGGACCCATTCACCCCGGGGAATCGTCGACGAGCTCACCGCGGACCATCGCTCTGGCTGCCACCTTGCCTGCGCTCGGCCAGTTCGCGGAACTCCTCGGGAACTCGTTCGGCGACGGAGAGCGCGACAGCGGCGTAGCCAACGGCAGTTCGGCCGAACTTGTCCCGGATTGCGTCGACGGACCGGTCCAGTCCCCACCGGGACGCTTCGACCCAGGATCCAGGTCGGGAGTCCGCATTTCGCTGCAAATCGGTCGAATCGAGAGGTAGCTCGAGTTGCCAAGAATGGTCCGGTCGTAAGTTGGAGACCGAAACAGCGATGAGCGTGATTTCGCGTTCCCGTTCGTTGTCGATGGCTGAGTGAGCCAGCCTTTCAGCCACCTCAGTCAGCGTCAGCGTGGTCGAGATCGCAACGGCCAACGTGACAGACCGGGTCACAGAGCGCAGGTGAGTGAAGCGGACCCGTACGGTCACTGTCCGACCGGCCAGGGTTGCTTTTCGCAAGCGACCGGCAACTCTGTCAGCCAGATAGCCGAGCGTCTCCCTGATGAGCTCCGGAGTTGCATCTCGCCGTCTGAGGGCGGCCTGGGCACCCATGGACTTTGACCGGGCGGGTGTCTGTACTGCCCGGTCGTCGATATTGGCCGAGAGGGCTGCCAGTTTTGCCCCGGCTGTCTGGCCGAGCAGGCTGCCCAGGATCGGGCTGCCGGCCCTGGCCAGTTGCCCGATGGTAGAGATCCCGGCCTGCTGGAGACGCCGTTCCGTCGTGGGCCCGACGCCCCATATCAGCCCGATTGGAAGGGGGTCGAGAAAGTCGCCCTCATGGGCCGGATCCACGGCGACGAGGCCGTCAGGCTTGGCCACCTGTGACGCCACCTTGGCGAGGTGCTTCGTGCGGGCCACGCCAACTGACAGAGGGAGACCCACCTCGGCGCGTACGCGTCGGCGGATGGCAGCCGCGATCTCAGTCGGAGCCCCGAAGAGGTGGGCGGCGCCACCAACATCGAGGAATGCCTCATCTATGGACACCCGCTCGACCCGAGGGGTGAAGTCATGAAAGACGGACACGACATCGTCGCCAAACTGTTGGTAGCGGTCGAAGTGGCCGCCGACGAAAAGGAGATCACCGCAAAGCTGGCGGGCCCGCCACCCGGGCATGCCAGCGCGCACGCCATAGCTCCTGGCTTCATACGATGCTGCCAGCACCACACTGCCGCCGACGGCGATGGGCCGGTTCCGGAGTGATGGGTCCAACAGCT
The DNA here is from genome assembly GCA_963717455.1 of uncultured Acidimicrobiaceae bacterium. Taxonomy (GTDB): domain Bacteria; phylum Actinomycetota; class Acidimicrobiia; order Acidimicrobiales; family RAAP-2; genus Bog-473. The sequence continues at coordinate 5,055,193 of OY970336.1, read as the reverse complement.
GCTCAACCGACGCGTAGAAGGCATCGAGATCGGCATGCAGGATCGTCGCCCGCCGGGCCGACGGAAGTTCCATACCTGGCAAATTAACCGAACATATGTTCGCTTTCCAGGGCGACCGCCAACGGGTCCCCTGCGATCTGCCCAGTCCTTTGATGTGGCGCCTCCATCGCCGATGCAATCCCACGAAAATCCCACGGATTCAGGTTCAAATCCTCCCCCCGCCACTAACTAAGTCCTGTTCAGAAGACCTTTCTCCCTGAACTTCACCGCGCCGAGACGGCTGTTTCTACCGACCCTTCTGCCGGGTTGAAGGCGATAGAACCGATGAGCCCGGCCAAGACCCGTGCGGCGTCGGCCTGCATGCCCGGCAGCACGTGTACGTCGCCATCGTGAAGACGACCAAAGGCCCTATCGGGGGGACACGGAGGCTCGTCACCATTTGTCCTAGGCCCTAGTCGAATTGCAGACCAACACATGGGCCAGAGGAATCCAATGGCCGAGACCGCGGGACGTGACGAGCAGCTCCACGACGTGCTGGCCGCCTGGGCCGGCGGTGACGATCAGCGTCAGGCCATAGCGGCCGCCATCGTCTCCCTCACCGGCGCCGGCGTGCGCATCGGTCGCGAACTCGCGGTTGCGCCCTTCGTGGGCGGTCTCGACGACGTGGTGGGCAACAACGCGAGCGGCGACCCCCAGAAGAAGATGGACCTGTTAGCCCACGGACTCGTCCTCGAGTCACTCCGGGCCGGCGCGGTCGCCGCCATCGCCTCCGAGGAGGAGGAACTGCCCGCCGTGCTGGTGCCCGGCGCGCCACTGCTCGTCGCCGTGGACCCGCTCGACGGCTCCGGGAACCTCGCCATCAACGGTCCGGTCGGCCTCATCTTCTCGATCCGACCCAACACCGGTGAGGCACCCGAGCGCGTCTTCCTGCGAACCGGGGTCGAGCAGCTCGCCGCCGGGTTCATCCTCTACGGCCCGGCGACGATTCTCGTGCTGACAACCGGCTCGGGCACGGACCTCTACGTCCTGTCACCCGACGACGGGGTGTTCGTCCGGTCGACGCGGGGCATCCGGATTCCCACTGGGACCCCCGAATACGCGGTCAATGCGTCGAATGCCCGGCACTGGCTACCGGGGTTTCGCTCCTACGTTGCAGACCTCCAGGCCGGGGCCGAGGGTTTGCGGGGCCTGGACTTCAGCATGCGGTGGTACGGCGCGCTCGTGATCGAGGCCCTGCGGATCCTGATCCGCGGTGGCATCTATCTGTACCCGGCCGATCGGCGCCCAAAACACCGCTCAGGGTCGCTACGACTGGTCTATGAGGCACATCCCATCGCCATGATGATCGAGGAGGCCGGCGGGGCGGCGACCGACGGGCGGGACCGGATCTTGACCAAGTCGGCCGAGGACCTCCATGAACGCACCCCGCTCGTGTTCGGTTCAGTCGACAAGGTGGCTCGGGTCGGTCGCTACCTCGATGAGTCCTACGACGCCGAGCGTGCTCCCTTGTTCGCCACTCGCGGCCTGTTCCGGGAGTAGACGAACGTGTCCGCTCTCCACCCCATCATCTCGGTGACCGGCTCTTCGGGTGCCGGGACGACGACCGTCAAGCACACCTTTGACCAGATCTTCCGTCGGGAAGGAATCCGCGGCGTCTCCATAGACGGTGACGCCTTCCACCGCTACGACCGGGACGAGATGGCGGCGACTATGGTCGCCGCCGAGGCGGCGGGAAACCACCATTTCAGTCACTTCGGCCCGGAGGCAAACCTGTTCGACGAGCTCGCTGGCGTGTTCGCTGAGTACGGTGAGCGTGGGACGGGCCGGACCCGACACTACGTGCACGACGAAGCCGAGGCCGAGAGATACGGCTCCCCTCCGGGCACGTTCAGCGCGTGGGAAGAGTTCGAGCCGGGCTCCGATGTCTTGTTCTATGAGGGCCTGCACGGTGCCGTAGTCACCGGCACAGTTGACGTTGCCCAGCATGTGGACCTCAAGATCGGTGTTGTCCCAGTCGTCAACCTCGAGTGGATCCAGAAGATCGAACGCGACCGCTCGACGCGCGGCCACTCCCTGGAGGCCGTGACCGCCACCATTCTGCGACGAATGCCCGATTATGTCCGGTACCTCTGCCCGCAGTTCACCTCGACAGACATCAATTTTCAACGAGTGCCGATCGTCGACACCTCCAACCCTTTCGTTGCGCGCTACATCCCCACGGCCGACGAATCGCTCGTGGTGATCCGCTTCCGCGACCCACATGGCATCGACTTCCCCTATCTCGTGTCAATGATCCACGACAGCTTCATGACGAGGGCGAACTCCATTGCCATCCCGGGAGGCAAGCTCGACCTCGCGATGCAACTCATCCTCACCCCGATGATCCGTCGCCTCATTGAACGCAAGCAACGTGTTACCTGACATGCCGATCATCGCTCTCGACTGACTGGAGAAACGAGCATGGCCACGTACGACGCCGGCGTGAAGGACTACCGCCAGACCTACTGGGACCCCGCCTATACACCCGCGGACACCGACCTCCTAGCCTGTTTCAAGATCACACCCCAGGAGGGCGTACCCCGCGAAGAGGCGGCGGCGGCGGTCGCTGCGGAGAGTTCGACAGGTACGTGGACCACCGTATGGACGGATCTCCTGACCGACCTCGACCATTACAAGGGCCGGGCCTATGGCGTCGAGGACGTACTCGGGGACCCGAGCTGCTTCTACGCCTTCGTCGCCTACCCGATCGATCTCTTCGAGGAAGGCAGTGTCGTCAATGTGCTCACGTCGCTGGTGGGCAACGTGTTCGGGTTCAAGGCGATCCGGGCGCTGCGACTCGAGGACGTGCGCTTCCCGCTGCACTACGCGATGACCTGTGGCGGACCGCCCAACGGCATCATTGTCGAGCGCGACAAGATGGACAAGTACGGACGGCCCCTGCTCGGGTGCACGATCAAGCCCAAACTAGGTTTGTCGGGGAAAAACTACGGTCGGGCCGTCTACGAGTGCCTGCGGGGCGGGCTCGACTTCACCAAGGACGACGAGAACGTCAACTCCCAGCCGTTCATGCGTTGGCGTGATCGCTTCGAGAACGTGGCCGAGGCGGTGAAGCTGGCCCAGGACGAAACCGGCGAGCGCAAGGGCCACTACCTCAACGTGACTGCCCCGACGGTGGAGGACATGTACGAGCGGGCCGAGTTCGCCAAGGCGCTCGGCATGCCGATCATCATGCACGACTTCTTGACCGCCGGATTCACGGCACACACGTCACTCGCCAACTGGTGCCGGCGCAACGGGATGCTCCTGCACGTCCACCGGGCCATGCACGCGGTGATCGACCGGAATCCGTATCACGGTGTCCACTTCCGGGTGCTGGTCAAGTGCCTCCGGCTCTCGGGAGGCGACCACCTCCACTCCGGGACGGTCGTGGGCAAGCTCGAGGGGGACCGCCAGGCGACGCTCGGTTGGATCGACCTCATGCGGGAGCGCTTCGTCCCCGAGGAGCGGGGCCGGGGGATCTTTTTCGACCAGGACTTCGGTCACATGCCGGGACTGTTCCCAGTCGCCTCGGGCGGTATCCACGTGTGGCACGTTCCTGCGCTGGTGTCCATCTTCGGAGACGACTCGGTCTTCCAGTTCGGTGGGGGCACGATCGGACATCCGTGGGGCAACGCCGCCGGGGCGACGGCCAACCGGGTCGCACTCGAGGCCTGCGTGGAGGCTCGCAACGAGGGTCGGGAAGTCGAACGCGAGGGCGCGGAGATCCTCACCCGCGCCGCCAAGTCCAGCCCCGAGCTGGCGGCCGCGCTCGAGACGTGGCGCGAGATCCGATTCGAGTTCGACGTCGTCGACAAACTCGACGAGACGACCAAGTGACCACACCAGAGCGAGGAGCGATGGAGACGAACATCCGCGATTACCCGTCACGGCTCGGCGACGCGGCGTCAAAGCGGCTAGGGACCTTCTCGTACCTTCCTCGCTTCGACACGTCGGCCGTGGAGACGCAGATCGAGTACCTGGTCGGTAAGGACCTGACGCCGATGATCGAGCATGTCGAACCGAATCGGGCCACTTCCCGCTACTGGTACATGTGGAAACTTCCACTCTTCGGCGAGCGGGAACCCGAGGTGATACGGAGCGAAGTCGAGGCGTGTATTCACGCCAACCCGACCCACCATGTGCGTCTGATCGGCTTCGATCCTCGGCGCCAGACCCAGGTCGTCGCCTTCGTCGTCAGCCGGGCGCCCTGAGCGACTGATTCTCGGAACCATGTCAGCTCCTGGCCAGTGGTCACAATTGGCCGCTCGCTCGGATTCCGAGTTCGGCGAGCGTGGGCGACAACAAGGCGGCCGAACTCGGGGGCGGCACCGCACGGACCGTATGCCAGCGTCTTTGAAGCCATTGAGGTCCTCCCGGGTACCCCGGCGTGAGACGATTTGCACTACAGCCGTAGCACGAATCATGCTATCCGTACTAGGTGGCGGAGATTGCCGAGTTCTTGTGGGACGACTCCAAGCACTGGCCGTCTACCTCGGTACACCCGTCGGTGGTCGGTAGCTATTCCGTGATTGCCCGACCGATGACCGCCAACGAGCAACGCGGCTATCCACAAGCCAAGGGATCCGAGCATGGCCAAGAAGTGGACATACGAACAGGACGCCGAGTCCTTCGATGAAGATGACCCCGATGTGTCCAAGTTGACCAGGGTGAGGGTTCGCCGCCGGAATCCGCAGTCTTCGTTGGCGGTCCGTTTCGACCCGGTCGATTTGGAACAGCTCCGGGTCCGGGCAGAGGCCGAAGGGCTAGGCGTAACCCGGTCCGTCGCTGGGTCATCAAACGGCTCAACGAGCCGTCACCCGTCGGCGCCGTCGAGGACCTCATGGAGGGACTTGAGAAGAGCCCCAAGCCGCCAGCGCTCTCAAGCGGTCCACTGGCACCCGCAAGGCCGGCTGACGCACGACGTGAGTCTCAGCAGACCGGCTGCAACGCGCAGTTCCCGGTAGGCATCCCTACAAAATCCCTACAACGGTCCAATTCCATGTCGAGGCAAAGTTCCTGGTGTGGAGGGTCCGTCCGATATTGACCCTGTTCAGCGCCGATTCTGCAGGACTGGAAACCATCGACTCTCATGCTGTGGATGGCTGATCGACCGCTCATAACCCGAAGGTCGGAGGTTCAAATCCTCCCCCCGCCACTCAGAAAGCCTGTTCAGCGGCTCGAACGGTTCAACTTGCTCTCCATCGTTGAGGCGTTCTACCGGGTCTTCGGATTTCAGCGGTTCTTCGGAATCTGGCGGGGTGCATCTGTTTCATTGGACGACGATTGAGCCCAACACCCGCCTGTTCGGCTGCCTGCGTAGAGCAGGGCGCGGACGCCGAATGGAGTGCCCGGGGTGCCCAGTTCTTGACGCCGCCGAAGCAGCATCAGTACGAGATTCGTTGCTACATCCGGGATCCCGACGGGTATCTGATCGAGGTAGGTCAAACCGCCGACCCAGTGGGGGACTGGTCATTTTGGCTGCCGAACCCACCGAATTCATGAACACACCACTCGTCGATGCGTCGGCGTCTGCGCGCCCTCCGATCCCGCAGCCCTCGAACAGACGAGCGCGGTCGCCGATCGACTCTTCTACTAAGAAATGGGTGGTCTCCGAACCGGCGAGATCCGCCACCTGGGCGGCGGCCAGTCCAACCGACACTGAGATCCCCGTAGGCATCGTCGAGTGAAAGGCAGTCACCCCATGCGATCCGACATCAGACCAGGTGGCGTGTTCCCCGACTACTCGTTGCCGGATCACACCAACATCGTTCGCACACTCAGTGAGCTCCAAGGTGACGATCCGATGATCCTCACGCTGGCGCGAGGCAATTACTGTCCGAAGGAACACCAGCAGCACCTGGAGCTCGCAGCGAACTATCCGAAAATCGCCGTCGCCTATACCCAGGTCGTCACCATCGCCACCGATGACCACCACACGCTCCAGGAGTTCCGGGGTTCAGTCGGCGCCCAATGGACCTTTCTCTCGGACCCAGCTCGGACGATCCAAAAGGACCTCGACATCCAGGAATACACCGACCCCGAGCACGATCCGATGATCCCCCACACGCTGGTGCTCAAGCCTGGACTCCTCATTCACAGCATCTACAACGGCTACTGGTTCTGGGGACGCCCGTCGTTTACGACTTGTGGTCTGACTTGTGCGCTGCGTCGAGCGAGATCCGCCCCGACTGGGACCTGAGCAAACCGGGATTGCGCGAGGCCTGGGATGCAGGCGACTATTCGAGCTTTCACGGTTGGAACAAACGGGCCGCCGAGTCGATGCCCACATCGTATGAGTCCTAGAAGAATATGGATCTGTCCGTGTTGGGTGGGACGGCCTGGGTCGAAGGGGTAGGTGGCAGTAGTGCGAACGCCGGTCTGCGAACTGCTCGGGATTGAACAACCGATTGTCTTGGCGGCGATGGTGGCGGTGCCCGAACTGGCGGCAGCGGTCTCGAATGCCGGTGGGCTCGGCATGGTGACGCTGACGTGGTCCGATCCGGCAGGAGACGTGGTTCGCGAGACGGCGGCGCTCACCGATCGTCCCTTCTGCGGCAACCTGGTTCTCACCTCCGATCAGCACCGTCGCCTCGATGAAGCCCTCGAGGCCGGTTTGCGGATCGTGTCACTGTTTCTGGGAGATCCCGCTGGCTACATCGAGCGGATCCACAATGCGGGCGGGCTCGTTCTGTGTACGGTCGGAAGCGCCGAAGAGGCGCGGCGGGCGGTCGCCAGCGGAGTCGATGTCATCGTGGCGCAGGGTTGGGAGGCTGGGGGGCACGTGGGGGGTCAGATTGCGACGCTCCCCTTGGTGCCCGCCGTCGTGGACGCGGTGGCGCCGGTGCCAGTGATCGCGGCCGGTGGGATCGGGGACGCTCGCGGCGTGGCCGCCGTCCTCGCCCTGGGCGCTCAGGCGGCGTGGGTGGGTACCCAATTTCTGCTTGCCCGTGAGATGCCCATCCACCAGGAGTACCGCACTCGCCTGATCAACGCGGTCGAGACCGACGCGGAATGGTACCCCGACCTCTACGACGTCGAGTGGCCGGACTCGCCCCACCGCGCGCTCCGCAACTCGACGGCCGAGATGTGGGAGGCCGCGGGCCGGCCGCCACTGGAGAGTCGGCCCGGAGTGGGCGATGTCATCGCGCACTTCGCTTCGGGCGAAGCAATCGTCCGCTACGAGCCAGCGCCGCCGATGGTTGGCACCACCGGTGACATTGAAGCGCTCTCCATGTGGGCCGGACAGAGCGTCGCGCTCGCCAGGCAGCCACGACCAGCAGCGGAGATCGTGGCTGAGCTCGTCTCGCGTTTGTGAGGCAATCCGGCCTGCTAGCGACGGCGACGATCAGAGACTTGAGAGAGAGTCGTCATCGATCGTCCATTTGAATTCTCTATCAAGTTCCCGGAGCGTTGCCGCGCTTGAGGTACAGATCTGATCTGATGCTCATCGGCGCAGCCAGATCGGATCTTGCCCATCCACGAGCGAACGAGTTCACGTGACCACGACCCCCATAGCTGACTATGCGCTCCTCTCGGATCGGCACAGCGCTGCGCTGGTCAGTCGGGGCGGGTCGATCGACTGGCTCTGCTTCCCACGGTTCGACAGCCCCTCGACCTTCGGTCGCCTCCTCGACGAGAAAGCCGGGCACTGGTTCTTCGGGGCCACCAACGCGATGGAAGAGCAGGCGCTACCTGGACCGCACCATGGTGTTGGAGACCACGCTGCACACACCGACCGGTTCGGTCACGATCACCGACGCACTTGCCATGGGTTCTGGCAACCGGGGACACGAGCTCGGCAAAGGAGCGCCTCACGTTCTCCTGCGGCGCGCCACGTGTACGGAGGGACGGGTCGACTTGTCCATGGAGTACGTCCCGCGCCCCGCTTACGGGTTGAAACATCCATCGCTCGAACCGGTCGACGGTGGAATGACGGACTCGGGGAGCGCTGACGGGCTGGTGCTGTCGACATCCGTCGCACTGACGCTCGACCAGGATCGTGCCGCGGCGTCGGGCCGGTTCCAGCTTGTCCAAGGCGAAAGCATGGGTTTCGCCTTGCATTACGGGAACCAGGCTGAGGGCAGTTCGGCCAGGGTCTGGAGCCCGTCGGAAATACGCGCCCGGCTCGAAGACACCGTTGCGGGGTGGAGGTCGTGGTCTGAGCTCCACCAGGCCTACGTGGGTCCGTGGCAAGACATGGTGCGCCACAGCGGCCGGGTGCTCCAGTCACTCTCCTTTGCACCCACCGGCGCTATCTGCGCGGCGGCGACCACGTCGTTGCCCGAGGTGGTGGGCGGCTCCCGGAACTGGGACTACCGCTATGCCTGGGTCCGGGACGCTTCATTCACGATTCAGGCCCTTTGGGTGGCGGCTTGTCCCGACGAAGCCAACAAGTTCTTCGATTACGTCTCCTCGTCCGCGGCCGGCTCGCTCGACCAGGGCGGTGCCTTGCAGATCATGTTCGGCATCGGCGGTGAACGGGCGCTGACCGAGCGGGAGCTGCCGCAGTTGGAGGGCTGGCGGCACTCGGCGCCGGTCCGGGTGGGCAACGCGGCCTGGAAACAACGCCAGCTCGACGTCTACGGCGAGCTGCTCAACGCGGTGTACCGCATGTCTGACCACCTGTTCGACGACACCCACCGGGTCGGGCCACCGTCCGAATCGGGCGAGTGGGATACGCCCACCGACCTGGCACCAGCCACGCGAAAGTTCCTCGTACAGCTGGCCGACACCGCCGCCCGCCGGTGGCAGGAGAAGGACCAAGGAATCTGGGAGATCCGGGGGGAGCCGCGTGATTTCTTGTATTCCAAGCTGATGTGCTGGGGTGGCCCTCGATCGAGCGGTGATCCTGGCCGACCGTCTCAACGCCTCCTCTCGCATCGGGTCATGGACGCAGACGCGGGACCAGATCCGTGAGGCGATCGTGACCAAGGGCTGGAGTGACCGGGCCAAGGCCTTCACCCAGTCCTTTGGCTCGGACGAGCTTGACGCCTCCAACCTTATGCTGCCCCTGGTGGGATTTCTCCCGGCGGACGATCCGAGGGTGCTGGCCACGGTCGACGCCACAGAGGAGCGGCTCACCGACCAGCGGGGATTGGTCTATCGCTATCGGTCCCGCGACGGCCTCGAGGGTGAGGAGGGCACGTTCCTCTTGTGCACCTTCTGGCTGGCCCAGGCCCTGGCCCAAGTAGGCCAGCCGGTTCGGGCCCGGGCCGTTTTCGAGCGTGCCGCCGCCTTCGTCAATGAGGTCGGCCTGCTGGCCGAGGAGGTCGATCCAGTCAGCGGGGAGCTCCTTGGCAACTTCCCGCAGGCGTTCAGCCATATCGGACTCGTCAACGCGGCCTGGGCAATTTCTGAGAGCGAGCGACAGGTGCAACCGACTTGAACATCTGCTGGATTCCCGTGGGATCTTTGGACCAGACCCTTTCGAGTTTGGAGGCCACATGCGCAGCGACATGCGTGAAGGCGAGACGTTTCCCGACTACGAGCTCGCCGATCAATCCGGCCGGCGGCGGTCTCTGTCGGAGCTCCAGGGGGGCAACCCGATGGTGCTCCATCTATCCCGTGGCGGCTTCGATCCCAAAGAGCATCAGTTCGTAGGGCAATTGGTCGACGTATATCCCGAGTTCAGGAATGCTTACACGCGATTGGCCCTCATCTCGACCGACAATCAGCTGAACATCAATGAGTTCCGGGACGCGCTGGGCGCCACCTGGCCGTTCCTGTCGGACCCCGATCGGGTCGTCCAGAAGGATCTGGACATCAAAGAGTTCACGGATGAGCCGCACGATCCGATGATCCCCCATACGTTCGTCCTCGAGCCCGGACTCAAGATCTTCAAGATCTACAACGGATACTGGTACTGGGGCCGGCCCACGACGGCAGAGCTCCACGTAGATCTGAGGGGCGTGTTCAAGAAAATTCGGCCCGACTTCGATTTGGCGGCTCCGGGGTTGAGGGAGGCGTGGGAACGAGGAGACCGGGATCAATTCCTGGTCGACACATTGGAGGAGCCGATCAGGTACACCGAAGGCAAGAGCATCGGTATCAAACGCTGACCCTGCTCGGGTTCTCGACCACAGGAACTCGACCTGCTCGCGGGCCGGGCGGAGAGATTGAGACGCGCACCCGTGCATCGCCATTCGACCCCGTGCGCTGGAACGACCCGAACCCCGAGTGCCTGGGATGTTTCAGGTGCAAAGCGTTCGCCTGGGTGCGACAATCCTTTCGGTACCAGACATGAGGAGAGTCGGATGAGCACCGTCGATGGACAGAGCGCACCCGGCGGAGCGCCGAGCAGCGCGCCGGCCGATCTCAAGCTGGAGGCGGTCGTCATCCCCGTGGCCGACGCCGATCGCTCCAAGGCGTTCTACGCCGGCCTCGGCTGGAGGCTCGACGCCGACTTCTCCTTCGACAACGGCTTCCGGGTCGTGCAATTCACGCCACCGGGATCGCAGTGTTCTGTGCAGTTCGGCACCCACATCACGGGCGCGCCACCCGGATCTGCCCATGGCCTGTACCTGATCGTGTCTGACATCGAAGCCGGGCGCGACGAACTCGTCAGCCGGGGAGCCACGGTCAGTGGGGTGTTCCATTCCGGAGCGCCCGGAGCGCAACTCGACCCTGAAGGGACGGGTGATCGGGTCAATGGGCCGGATCCGGATCACAAGAGCTACAACACCTTTGCCACGTTCGAAGACCCCGACGGCAACAGCTGGCTGCTCCAAGAGGTGACCGATCGCCTCCCGGGCCGCCTCAATCCGACCACCACTTCGTTCAACTCCGCCGGTGATCTGGCTGCGGCATTGCACCGCGCCGAGTCGGCCCACGCTGAGCACGAGAAGCGCATCGGCCAGCCCGACTCGGACTGGCCCGACTGGTACGCCGAGTACATGGTGCGCGAACAGAGCGGCCAGGAGCTTCGTGTATGAGCGATTTTGACGTGATCGTGCTGGGCGGCGGTGCGCTCGGCGAGCACTGCGCCGGGGCCATCGCGGTGCGTGGGCTTCGGGTCGCTGTCGTCGAGCGGGAACTGGGTCCACCGCCTTTGCAGCCCATGCAGGAGCACATGGCACGGCTATGACCGTGGAAGACAATCGGAGGTAGCAGATGGCCGAGGTCCCACCTCCCCAAGAGGAAATCCTGCTCACACACTTCATCGTGTCGGACGACGTCGAGCGCTCTCGGCGCTTCTACACGGAAGTCCTTGGGGGCCGGGTCGCCTTCTCCAGCCCCGGAGGGCCGACCAACGTCGCATTGTCCAATAGTTGGATCGTCATCAATGCCGGCGGAGGCCCGACCGACGACAAGCCGGAGGTCACCCTGGAGACTCCCGGTGACCCAAATCGGGTGAGCAGCTTCGTCAACATCCGGGTCAAGGACATGGAGACGGTGTACTCCGAATGGAGCGCGCGGGGGGCTCAGTTCCTGACGCCTCCGAAGCGGCACCAGTACGAGATCCGTTGCTACATCCGTGATCCCGATGGTCACCTGATCGAAGTGGGGCAGACCACCGACCCGCAGGGGGACTGGGTGCCCGATCACTGGCCATCGAGTACGCCCGCCGACGAGGTCCCAACGCCCCCAGAGGGAATCGTGCTGGCCCACTTCATCGTGTCGGACGATGTCGAGCGCTCTCGCCGCTTCTACACCGATGTGCTCGGGGGCAGGGATGCGTTCTCCGGACCCGGAGGGCTCACCTATGTCCAACTGTCGAACAGTTGGATAATCATCAATGTCGGCGGAGGGCCGACCGACGACAAGCCGGAAGTCACCCTTGAGACACCCACCGATACCAACCGGGTCAGCAGTTTCCTCAATATACGAGTGACGGATATGCACGCTGTGTACGCCGAATGGAGCGCGCGTGGTGCGGAATTTCTGACGCCACCGAAGCAGCACCGGTACGAAATCCGTTGTTATATCCGCGATCCCGATGGTCATCTGATCGAAGTGGGACAAACGACGGACCCGGGGGGAGATTGGTTCCCCGATCAATGGTCATCGAGCAAGTCGGAGTCAGCTTCCTGACGGGGCGGAGGTCTCCATCATGACCACGGCGATCATCGGCACCGGAGGCATCGGATCGGCCATCGCGCGTCAGCTTGCTGCCGGTGGCGAGGCCCTCCAGCTCTCGAGCGCCGACAAGGAGTCGGCACGAAAGCTGGCCGCGGCAATCGGCGGAGCGGCGGTCGTCGCGCTCGACAACCGGAGCGCTTTGCAGGGCGCCGACGCCGTCGTCCTTGCGCTGCGGTTTTCCGTGTTGAAAGACGTCATCGACGAGATCGCCGATGCGCTGGGAGACACGTCTCTCGTCGTTCCGAGCAATCCAGTCGGACTCGACGCACAAGGCAAGGTCGTGCGACTCCTACCGGAAGGGCAGTCATCGGGCCAACTTGTTGCTGGGTGGTTGCCGATCGGGACACGCTTTGCCATTGCGTTCGGCACCATGTCGGCCGATCTCTTCGAGTCCTCGAGCCACCGGTCGCCCGAGCGCGCGGTTCTGTTCTACGTGTCCGAGGACGAGCATGGGATTGACGAAGTCGAGCACTTGATCCGAACGGCGGGCTTTGAGCCGGTGAGGATCGGCGGGGTCGAACAGTCGAGCCGGCTCGAGGTGGGCGGCGATCTTCACGATCTTGTGGTCGGCTCCGCAGAGGCGCGGTCACTCGTCGTGGGGGCCCGATGAGATCCCACAAAAATCCCACGGATTCGGTTTGAGCCGTCAGAAGCCCGTTACCTGGTTGGGCGTGGTCAGCCATTCGTGCGACCAACAGCGCCGCCACAAACGGAGCTGGAGATTCTCATACGAAGTGACTCGAGGATTGCCCGAAGGCCTGTGAGATCCCGCAAAATTCCCACGGAACCGGTTCAGGCGCTCAGAAGCTCTTACGTGGCAGGAGTGGGTGTGGGCTCCATTATCCCAGGTAGAGCGCTGAATGAGCCGTACTGGGGCAAACTCCCCAAAACCTCAGAGACGGCCTGAATAGGTCTCATAATCCGAGGACTCTGAGTTGACTCTGTTCTGGCCCCGAGCGACGGAGTCATCGACGGCTGGAACGAGCGAGCACGCCCCTCCTTCTGGACCAAGACCGCAGAACAAGTCCTCGTGAAGGCGAACCGTTCAAGATTCAGTCCGCGTCGCTGGAAGAGACACATCCTTAGTCGATCCTGCGGTGGTAGCTGGCCATGGCGAGGGCGTAGGCGACGATGAGGATCCCGAGGCACCAGGCGAGGGCGATCCAGATGTCGGTGCTGACTGGCTGCCGTGTGAACAGGTCGCGGATCGTGTTGACGATGGACGTCACCGGCTGGTGGCAGGCGAAGGCACGCACCGGGCCGGGCATGGTGTTGGTGAGCACGAAGGCCGAGCTGATGAAGGGCAGGAAGATGATCGGATAGGAGAAGGCGCCGGCGCCCTCTACGGTCTTCGCGGATAGGCCGGCGATAATGGCGATCCAGGTCAGGGCCAGGGTGAACAGGACGAGGATTCCGGCGACGGCGAGCCATGCCAGCACTCCCGCCGGTGAGCGGAATCCCATGAGGAGGGCGACGAGCACGACGATCATGAGCGAGATCAGGTTGGAGACCACCGAGGTCAGCACGTGCGCCCACAGCACGCTCGAGCGTGCGATCGGCATGGACTGGAATCGCTCGAAGATCCCGCTCTTCATGTCCGTGAAGAGCCGGACGGCGGTGTAGGAGATGCCCATGGCGATCGTGATGAGCAGGATTCCGGGCAGCAGGTAGGTCACATACCGATCCGACCCGGTGTGGATCGCGCCGCCGAACACGTAGACGAACAGCAGCATGAGGGCGATCGGCATGATCGCAACCGTGATGATGGTGTCCAGGCTGCGCGTGATGTGGCGCATGGATCGGCCCAACAAGACGGCGGTGTCGCCGAAGAAGTGCGTGGTCATGGTTGCTCCTTCATTGTCCGGGCCGACGCTGTGGTCATGGCCAGCTGGCCGTCCTTGCCGTCATCACCGACGATGGCGAGGAAGATGTCTTCGAGGGTCGGCTGTTTCTCGACGTACTCGACCTTGGTGGGTGGGAGGAGCTGTTTCAGTTCGGCGAGGGTGCCGTTCACGATGATCCGACCCTCGTGGAGGATCGCGATCCGGTCGGCGAGCTGTTCGGCCTCGTCGAGATATTGCGTCGTGAGCAGCACCGTCGTGCCCTGCGCGGCGAGGTCCTTGACGGCCTGCCACACCTCGATGCGCGCCTGGGGGTCGAGCCCAGTTGTCGGTTCATCGAGGAAGATCACCGGCGGATTCCCGATGAGGCTCATCGCGATGTCGAGGCGGCGGCGCATGCCACCCGAATACTCCGACACCTTTCGCTCCGCCGCGTCGGTGAGCTGGAAGCGGGCCAGCAGCTCATCCGCGATCTGGCCGGCGTCTTTCAGGTGCCGCAACCGGGCCACCAGCACGAGGTTCTCCCGTCCGCTGAGGATTTCGTCCACGGCCGCGAACTGCCCGGTGAGGCTGATGGACTCCCGGACGTTCGCAGCCTGTGTGGCGACGTCGAAGCCATCGACGCTGGCCGTCCCCGCGTCGGTCTTGAGCAGCGTGGACAGGATTTTCACGACCGTGGTCTTGCCCGCGCCGTTCGAGCCGAGCAGGGCGAAGATGGTGCCCCGCGCCACGTCGAAGTCCACGCCGCGCAGCACGTCCAGCTCCTTGTACGACTTCTCCAGGCCCTGCACGTGGATCGCCTGGACCGGCTGTGTTGTCATCGTCATACCCCTTCGTTTCCGGTGTCTGCTCCGGCGGAGTGCTCGATGGCGTCGGTCAGGCGCTTCCGCACACGGGGGGTGATGTAGCCACCCTCTGTGTAGTTCTGAGCGAACGCCTCGACGAACTCCACGGGGTCCTCCCCGACGATCTCGCGGATCGGCGTTCCGTCCGCCGCGGCCTGTTCGAACAGGTCGGCGAGGTCTTCGAACATCGACGCCGCGCTCGTCGCCGTCGGTCGGCACGAAGTACATCAGGGACCGCTCGATCGCTTCGACCGCGGTGCGGTAGTTCTCGGGAAGTCGACGCGTGCGTGCCTTGTAGGCCCTCCAGCGCTTCTTGTCGCCGATCACCTTCGAAATGAAGCCGCTCTTTTCGACATCAGACATGTCTATCTGCCTCCTTCGCGGAGCTGTTCGAGCTGTTCTGTGAGGAAGCTCCAGGTCCTCCAGAATTCTTCGAGATATTCCTGTCCCTGAGCGTTGAGGGAGTACACCTTGCGTGGTGGCCCCTTCTCGGAGGGGACCTTCTCCACGTCGACGAGGCCGCGCTGCTCGATCCTGATGAGCAGCGCGTAGACGGTCCCTTCGGCGATGTCGGAGAAGCCCTTCTCCCGCAGCCATGCCGTGATCTCGTAGCCGTACGTGGGCCGGCCGGACAGGATCGCGAGAACGATGCCCTCGAGCGTCCCCTTGAGCATCTCGGTCACCTGCTTGCCCATGGAACACCTCCTCCTTCACTACTCAGTGTTAATGACTACCAGTACATAGTAACACTGAATAGCAGAGGTCAAGCGAGGCGGGAAGGGCGCGGCGCGGGCGCGGGTCGCAACCACGAGCCCCAGCGCCAGCGGTAGCGCGATCAAGGTCCATGCTGAGGATGAAAAGCCCGGACCTGCTTCGCAGACTCGGAAGGACCACTGAGGCGGCAGCTGCCTACCGGGCCGCGCTCGACCTCGTCGGGAACGAGCGCGAGCGGACATTCCTTCGCCGGAGGCGTGCAGACCTCTGATCATCGAGCCCGAAGGTCGCCTCCGATCAGGCAGCCGGGGCGTGTTCTTGGGGACTCCAACTGGGAGCGCCGACATTGAGTAGTGCAGCGCCTAGGCGGCGTATATGCACGGCCCGCCTACCAGCACCTTCGCGCTTGCTGAGGTCTGGGCTGCGGACGAACCGTCGTAGCCCCCGCCACTCATTGAACCGCCGGTCGCGCCCTGTCATGCGGATAAGTTTGGCATCGAGGCATGTCCGGCCGTCTTCGTGTGGCGAAGGAGCGACTCATGGTCAACAAGCTCGAGGTTTCCCGCGACATCGGGGCGAGGCCAGCGGAGGTCTATGCAGCGATCTCGGATGTGACCCGCATGGGCGAATGGTCCGAGGAGTGCTACGCCTGCGAATGGCACGAGGGCTTCGACGGGCCGGTCGTCGGTGCCACCTTCGACGGACACAACCGCCACGGCGATCACGAATGGACGACTCAGGGCAAGGTCATTGACGCCGATCCGGATCGCGCCTTTGCATTTGAGTGCTCGATGATGGATTTCCACTACTCGACTTGGGGATATCGCATAGAGCCCACCGAAGTGGGGTGCACGGTCACGGAGTGGAGCGAAGACCTCAGGCCCGAGTCCGTATTGGAATTCAGCAAGCAGGTCTCGGGCGTCGCCGATCGCATCGGCCGAAACCGCCAGACGATGAGCCTCACACTCGATCGTCTGGCTGTCGCTCTCGAACGCTGATCCCGCTGGTGCTCTGCTTGACTCGTTCGCGCCTGTCACCTACTCAGCGATGCCGAATTCTTCGCCGAGCGAGGACACCCTTCGCTGCCACAATGGCCTCGGATCCGATCACCGCGCAGCGGGTCTCAGGGCGCGCTGTCGGCTGAGACCAGTCCCGGCAGTGCACCGCCGGGCTGGAGCGTCCCCAATGCCACCTGCTCTGTGGCCCAGTCGATCCACTCGATCTGCATGGAGTACAAGCGCCGGCCGAACTCGATGGACAGCCGGCTGGCCCGAGCGACCGAGCTCGCGGCCCAATCCCGGGTGGCGATGACGTTCTCGATGTAGCCCAGATGGCGGACGTACTCGGCCCGGTCGCGCGCCAGGCATGCGAGCGCCTCCTCGGTCGGGAGCACCCAGAGGCAGAACACCCGCAGCAGGGCCTCGTTGCGAAACGAGTAGTCGGGTTCACTGTCGCGCAGCCAGCGCCGGATCTCCTCGATGCCGGCTGGCGTCGTCTCATAGACCTTGCGACCCCTCGGGCCCTCACCGGTCTGGGAGATCAGCCCCTCGGCCACCAACTTGGCCAACTCGGGATAGATCTGGCTGTGCTGGGCCGGCCAGACGTTGCCCATCGAGGCACTGAAGTAGCGGGCCAGGTCGTAGCCGCTCATGGGCTCGCCGGCGAGCAGATCGAGCAGACCATGGCGCAGGCTCATGGTGAAGATTCTACATATCTATCTTGACATGTCAAGTCAGATAATATTGAGTACTACATGTCAATCTCAACATGTAGGAGGAAACCATGAGCACCCCGACCGCCCAACAGATCCACTCCCGACGCTGGGCCACCCTCGGCGTCCTCTGCCTATCCCTGCTGGTCGTTGTGGTCGACGGCTCCATCGTCAATGTGGCTCTGCCCACATTGGTGCGCCACCTGCACACCTCGACGAGCGCACTGCAGTGGGTCGTCGACGCCTACACCCTGGCTGTGGCGGGGCTGCTGTTGTCCTTGGGCAGCCTCGGTGACCGCATCGGACGGCACCGGACCCTCGCCGGCGGTCTGGTCGTCTTCGGGCTTGGCTCGGCACTCGCGGCCATGTCCACCTCGGCCGGCGAGCTCATCGCGTGCCGTGTGGTGATGGGGATCGGCGCGGCGGCCGTGATGCCCGCCACGCTGTCTATCCTGACCAACGTCTTCACTGCGCCCGCGGAGAGGGCCAAGGCCATCGCCATGTGGTCGGCGGTCGCCGGTCTCGGGGTCGTGATCGGCCCGACGCTGGGCGGGTGGCTCCTCGAGCACTTCGCCTGGGGCTCGATCTTCATGGTCAACCTGCCAATCGTCGGCGTGGCGCTCCTCGCTGGCCGCCTGGTCGTGCCGCCATCGGTCAACCCTCACCCCCAGGATCTCGACCCGGTCGGTGCCCTCCTGTCGATGGCCGGGATCGTCGCGGTCGTCTACGCCATCATCGAGGCTCCCTCGCATGGCTGGCTCAGCCTGACGACGCTCGGCATCGTTGCGGTCGGAGTCGCGCTCCTCGTGAGCTTCGGCTTCTTCGAGCTGCGCAGCTCGCATCCGATGGTCGACCTGCGCATCTTCACCAATGCCCGCTTCAGTGCCGCCAGCTTCGCCGTGACGATGATCTTCCTGGCACTCTTCGGTTGGCTGTTCCTCTTCACACGGCAGCTCCAGTTCGTGCTGGGGTACTCCGCTCTGCAGGCCGGCGTGCGCTGCCTTCCGTTCGCGCTCACCATGGGCGTGGCATCTCCGGTGTCGGCCAAGTTGGCCGCCCGGGTCGGCACCAAGGTGGTCGTCGCTGCTGGCCTCGCGGTCATGGCGGTCGGCTTCGGGGTGCTCTCGACGGCGGGTGCTGACAGCGGCTACCCGTTCCTCATGGTTGCCAACATGATGGTTGCCGCCGGGATGGGCCTGGCCATGGCCCCGGCCACCGAGTCCATCATGGGTTCGCTGCCGCGGGCCCAGGCCGGAGTGGGCTCGGCGGTGAATGACACCACTCGGTTCGTCGGAGGCGCGCTCGGCGTTGCGCTGACCGGTTCGGTCGCATCCTCGGTCTTCGCCGGCCACCTCCGTCCCGTACTCACCCACGTGCCGGCTCGCTATGTCGCCGAGGCGAAGAGCTCGATCGGTGGCGCCGTCACCGTCGGGCAGCACGCTCCGGGGTCCTTCGGGCAAACCATTGTGGACGTCGCCCGCCAGGCGTTCATGGCCGGTTCCGACCGGGCGATGCTCGTCGCCGTGGTGGCCGCCGCACTCGGCTCGCTGGTGGCCGCCCGGTTCCTGCCGGCCCTCGCGACAGCGCCGGCCCCCGAGCCGGCCGCAGAGGTCGAGCCCATTGGTTTGGAGGAAGCAAGTCCCGCAATGACGACCATGGCCTCGGCCACTGTCAGTTAGCCACCAAGAAGAAACGACACCAGAAGGAGAAAGAATCATGACGACATCAATCATCCAAGAAGGCACCTCGACGTTGACCCTGGTCAACGTCTTCACGGTCGACCCGAAAGACCAGCAGCGACTCGTCGAGCATTGGCAGCAGGCGACGGAGGACGGGATCCGTAACCTTCCTGGCTTCATCTCAGCCAACGTCCACCGGAGCCTCGACGGCACGAAGGTGATCAACTACGCGCAGTGGGAGAGCCAGGAGGCGTTCGACGCCATGCGGCGCAATCCCGAGGCGGCAGCACACCTCAGGGAGCTCGGTCAGATCGGGACCCCAGCGCCCGTCGTGTGCGAGGTGGTGTCGGTTCACCACGTTTGAGTGCCGAGTAGAGACCGATCTGAGCCTCAGGAGCCGAGCACCTACAGGGCTCCCGTTGCCAGCCAGGTGTATGTGCGGCGGGATCTCCCC
This sequence comes from uncultured Acidimicrobiaceae bacterium, assembly GCA_963717455.1. Lineage (GTDB taxonomy): Bacteria > Actinomycetota > Acidimicrobiia > Acidimicrobiales > RAAP-2 > Bog-473. The sequence goes on along the minus strand of OY970336.1, from coordinate 5,035,832 downwards.
GCAGCCTGTTCTCGAGCGGAGGACATGTCCTAGGCGACCCGGTGCAGCGGTCGCGCATGACGCCATTGCTCCGTCCCCTACCGTTGACAGAGTGGACAGATACGTATCGGGAGGTGCAGACATGACGAATTCCTTCGATCCAGAGGTTCCACCGAGCGGGACCGGTTGCGTGGAGTGTCTCGAGTCTGGGGGTTGGTGGCTACACCTACGACGGTGTGCGGAGTGCGGCCACATTGGATGTTGCGATAACTCGCCCAGCCAGCACGCGACCGCGCATGCGAACTCGTCAGGTCATCCTGTAATCCGCAGCTTCGAGCCAGGCGAGGATTGGTTTTGGAACTACCGAACAAACGAATACATGGAAGGGCCTCGCCTCGCACCCCCGCAGCATCATCCCATCGACCAACCAGTGCCAGGACCAGCCGGACGGGTCCCCGCCAACTGGCAAGACCTCTTGGTGGAATCGTGATCACGCGATGGGTCGCGGGCGCGACAGTGATGACGTCGGGGTCGACCGACTGGGCTCACGGGCTGGCAGGGCGAGACCCGCAGATTGAACAAATCACCCGGAACGTGCGAACACGGTTGGGGTAGGGCGCGAAGGAGGCCATTCTCCCTCACACGAGGAGCGCTGAGCAGATCGCCTCAGGTTCTCCAGCCAGGCCGCCGAATTCTGGAATTGCCCACACCACCCGAGGTCGATACCCAGACGGGCCTAGTGTTACGGCATGCCTGCTTTCGATCCAGCGGACGCGACCTACGACCCCGAGGCCGTCCGCACCAAGTACCTGCTTGAGCGCGACAAGCGGCTCGTACCCGGCCGTGCGGACATCCGGGACCTGCGGACGGACGAACATTTCGCCCGCTACCGTGACGACCCGTTCACGCCCTTCATCGAGCGCGACCCGGTCGTTGACGACGTCGATGTCGTGATCGTGGGCGGGGGAATCGCCGGCGTGCTCGCCGGCGCTCAGCTCCGCAAGGCCGGCATTGAGCGGATCCGCATCGTCGACCAGGCCGGTGGCATCGGAGGTACCTGGTACTGGAACCGCTATCCCGGTGTGATGTGCGATGTCGAGTCGTACATCTATCTGCCGATGCTCGAGGAATTCGACTACGTCCCCACCCACCGCTACGCCTACGGCGAGGAGATCCTGCGCCACCTCGAGGTGATCGCCGACCGGTTCGACCTCGTGGCCGATGGTTTGTTCCACACCGGGGTGACCCACGCGGTGTGGCACGAGGACGCGGACCGGTGGCAGATCCACACCGACCGGGGCGGCGACGAGCTGACGTGCCGCTGGTACGTCCTGGCTGTCGGGATCCTCAACCTCATGAAGTTGCCCGCCATCCCTGGCATGGAGGACTTCGCCGGGCGCTCGTTCCACACGGCGCGATGGGACTACGACTACACCGGCGGAGGTCGACACGAGCCGCTCACCAACCTGGCGGACAAGACCGTCGCCCTCATCGGCACCGGGGCGAGCGGCATCCAATGTGTGCCGCCACTGGCCGAGTCGGCAAAGCAGCTCTATGTGTTCCAGCGGACCCCGTCTGCCATCGGCGAGCGGGGCAACCGCCCCACGGATCCCGACTTTGCCCACGGGCTCGTGCCGGGCTGGCAACAGGCCCGAATGGAGAATTTTGAGGCCATCATGTCGGGCCACACCGTCGAGGTCGACCAGGTCGACGACGGGTGGACGCACGACTACGCAGCGGTCCAGCATCCCCCGCGAGCGCAGGGAATGACGTCGGCCGAGTTCCGGCGGAGCGCAGAGAAATTGACTACGGGGTCATGGATGCGCACCGGCGACGGGTCGAGGAGCTGGTGGCCGACCCCGCCACGGCCGAGATCCTCAAGCCGTACTACCGGTATCTCTGCAAGCGGCCGTGCTTCCACGACGAGTACCTGCTGGCATTCAACAACCCCAACGTCACGCTGATCGACTGCCCGGCCGGGATCGAACGGATCAGCGAGCAGGGCCCGGTCGTGGACGGGAAGCAGTACGACGTCGACTGCATCATCTACGGGACCGGCTTCGAGGCTGAAGTCACCCCACTCTTCCGACGCGCCGGCCACGAGATAGTCGGACGCGGCGGTGTCACGCTGGCCGAGAAGTGGGCCGACGGCGATGCCAGCCTCTTCGGGATGATGACCCGTGGCTTCCCGAACATGTTCGTCATGCCGGCGCCGGGGCAACAAGCGGTGGTGACCGTCAACTACACGCAGCTGGCCGTATTCGGGGCCAAGTTCGTCGGCGGTGTCATCGGGCAGCTCGCGCAGCAGGGCGTGGACGTGTTCGACGTGAGTGCCGAGGCCGAAGAAGAGTGGGCACAGAAGATCGTCGGCTCCTTCGTCGACCCTAGCGCGGTGATGTCCGCCTGCACGCCATCGCGCCTCAACAACGAGGGTCACCCGGAACTGACGAACCCCCGCAACGGCAACTACGGCGGCGGGAGGGGCGACGTCTTCGGCTATTTCGAGCTGCTCGAGCAGTGGCTCGAGGCCGGCACATTCGAAGGCCTGGAGCTCGAGGCCCGGTCGCCGGCATCGTGAGCGCGCGTCAGCAGGTCGCCGTGGTGACGGGTGGCGGGGGCGGGATCGGAGCGGCGATCGCGGAGGAGCTCGGCCGTGGCGGCTGGAATGTCGTCACTATGGATCCCCTCGTAACCCTCGATGGCTCCGAGCGGCTCCAGGAGCCAGAGGAGACCACGGCCGGTCGCATCGTGGCAGCCGGTGGTTCGGCCCGGGCTTCGTCGGTGTCGGTCACCGACGGCGCCGCGGTTCGCGACCTGTTCCGGGAGCTGGTCGACGAGCACGGCGGGCTCGACGCCGTCGTCAACGTCGCCGGCATCACGCGGCACACTGGTTTCGCAGAGGGTACAGAGGAGGAGTGGCTTGCGGTGCTCGGCGTGCACCTCGGGGGCTACCTGAACGTGCTCGATGCCGCGCTGCCGCTCATGGCCGCCGCCGGGCACGGCAGCATCCTCGGAGTCACCTCCGGGTCGGGGTGGCGAGCTGCCGATGCCGGGGCGTACAGCTGCGCCAAGCGGGCCATCGCCGCCCTCACGTGGCAACTGGGGCGACAGGCGCCGCCGGGCGTGACCATCAACGCGATGTCACCGATCGCGGCCACCCGAATGGTCGCCGCTGCCATCGAGCGCGCTCGTCGGGAGGGCAAGGCATCTGGTGGGGGCGGACTCTCGCTCGAGTCGGTGCCGCAGCCCGAGGATCTCGGGCCGTTCGGCGCCTACCTCGTCGATGACCGGTTCCGGTGGTGCAGCGGTCGGGTGCTCTTCGCCGGCGGCTCGGAGATGGCGGTCGTAGAGGAGCCCCGCCTGCTCGAGGCGGTGCGTAGCGACGACGTGGTCAGCCTCGCCCGGGTGCTCGGGGCCGTCGTCCCCCGCGCGTTCGCCGCGGCCGAGGCCAGCCAGGTCAGCGGCGGCGGCGGCAACCCCCGGTTCGGGTCGATCTTCGAAGAGTCGGGCCCCGCCGAGGCCCCATCGGCGCACGTGCGAACCTGTGCCGTCGTCACCGACCGTCCACGATTGGCGGATTCTCTTACCGCCGCCCTCGAGGCCCGGTCCATCGCCTGCCGCCGCGCTGAGGTTGCTCACGGCTTCGGCGACGCGGCCAAGGCGCTGAGCTCTGTGGTCGACGCCGTTGGGCCGATCGACGCCATCGTCGTCGCGCCCGAGGATCGTCAGCCGACGGCCACCTTGAGGGACGGGTGGGAGCGGGTGCTCGTGGAGCACCGCAGCATCATCGACCACATTTACACCGACGCGGGATGGGCCCGGGCGGCCGCCGACTACGCATCCAGCGCAGCCCGGCCGGTCCAGCTGGTGACCCTCACCGACGCCGCTACCGGAGGTGGTCGTAGTCGAGCCCAGGCCTCGGCGCAGCTGGCGCGAGTTGCCGAGGGTTCGACGGAGGGGCGCGTCACAGCCTTCGCTGCGAGCATCGAGACTTCGGAGGCGGAGGCTGCCCAACCGGTCGGAGAACTCGTCGCCCACCTGCTCGGTCACCCCGAGGCAACGGCTCTCGCGGGTGCGGAGCTGGTGATAGGTCCCGGCTGGATCGGCCTTCGCGGTCACCCCCGGCCAATGGGCAGCATTGTCTACGGTGGGCCCGCCGTACCCGATTGGCTCAACGCCACGCTCCGGGAGATCGTCACCGGCAATCCACCGCACATGGCGGGGTGATGACCACCAAGCCCAAGCGGATCGTCGACGCTCATGTACACCTCTGGGACCCTGCCCGCACGGACTGGTACCCATACCTGTCGCGCCCTCAGGATCACGGCGCCGGTGACGCATCGAGGATGTGCCGCCACTTCGATGTCGACACCTATCAAGCCGAGACGGCTAGGTGGAACGTCGAGAAGTTCATCAACGTTGCGGCAGCGACCGGTCGTCACTCGATCGAGGAGACCATCGAGCTCGATCGCAACGCTGATGCCGGCGGCGGTCCCCACGCCATCATCGGCGGCCTCCCCCCGACCGACACGATTGCGGAGGCCATCGGGCTCATCGAGCGGCAGATGACGGCTTCACGGTTCCGCGGGGTCCGCCCGATGGGGGCCAACGTGGGGCCGATTCCCGACGCCGGAGCGCTTCGTGCCCTGCAGGAGCGGGACCTGGTGTTCGAGCTCATGGCCCATCCCGATCAGCTTCAACTGGCGGCGGCACAGCTTGCCGACTTCGATGATCTCATCGTCGTCGTCGAGCACACCGGATGGCCCCGGTCGAATTCCGACGAAGAGCGCGCCCTCTGGCGCGTCGGTATCGACGCGCTGGCCACCCTCGGCGACAATGTCGTGTGCAAACTTTCGGGCCTGTCGATGCCGCTGGAGTGCATGCGCGTCGATGCCTTCGCCCCCTGGATCGAATACGCCATCGATGCGTTCACCGTCGACCGCTGCATGTTCGCCAGCAATTTTCCGGTAGATGCGACGTGCGGCACGTTCGATGACCTCTATGAGATATTCAGCAGCGTGACGTCCGGACTCGACAGCGAATCCCGCGCCAAACTCTTTGCAGAGAACGCTGAGCGCATCTATCGCTGCTAGGTGGGTCTCGTCACCGGTGTCATGTCGGGAGGGTCACCGCTTCCCGATGGTCGGTCACTACGACCGTCGGACTTGATCCGCCCGACGGCCTCACCCGCCTGTTGACTGCCGGCCAACGGTGCCACCCGAGGATCACTACGCTCGGGCCGTGGAGAGATCGATCACCAGCTACCACCAAGACGAGGTTGGCGACTGGGTGGCCGAGTTGGCGTGCGGGCACGACCAGCACGTCCACCACAGGCCCCCATTTCAGGTCCGAGCCTGGGTGCTCGACCCCGGCGGGCGGTTCGATCGGCTGGGGACACCCCTGAACTGTCCGCTCTGCGATCGGGCCGAACTGCCCGAGGGGCTGCGTTGGGTGCGGAGAAGCCCGGTCTGGGACGAGCGAACAATGCCTGCCGGTCTGCGCCGAGCCCACCGTGTCGCGGCGGGCACCTGGGGGCGGATCGTCGTCCAAGGCGGACGGCTGCGCTTTGCGGCTGCGACTACGCCGACGATTGACGTCGAGCTGGAAGCTGGTTCGACTCAGGCCGTCCCGCCCGAAGTGTTCCACGAGATTGAGCCGTTGGGTGCCGTTCGGTGCTCGATCGAGTTCTTCGCCGTCGACCGCGCGGGTCGGGTCGGGACAGAAGAGGCCCAAGGCGACGTGCTGGTGACGGAGGGTGGCGATCCAGCGTGCTGGGCAGGGTTGCTTTGTCCCGAATGCGGCGCCGTCGCCGACCGTGGGTTTCACCGTCCCGACTGTCCGGACGCCGGGGAGATTTCATGACGGGGATGGAGATACGTCTCCGCTCAGGGTAACCAGGTCCATCTCGGGATGTCGAGCTGGCGCACGTCGACGGCTCGCTTCGACCTCACGAGTGCGGCAATGGGATCTGCCACGTCCCACACGTTCACGTTCATCCCGCGACCACGCGATCACCGGCCAGCCAAAAGGCGATGAACTCGCGCTGTTCCAAATCGCCCCGGAAGACAACAGCGTCCCAGTCGACCGCGTATCCGCTGTACTCCAGGCCGAGGCCGTACTGGTCGGAGAAGAAGTAGGGGATCTTGTCGTAAGCGATGCGTTGGCCGAGCATGTTCTTCGCCGCCACCGGCCCCTGGTTGAGCGCAGCCGACCAGTGCTCGAGGCGAATGCGTGCACCGAACACCGGGTGAAATGCGTTTGCGACATCCCCCGCCGCCCAGATCCCCCGGCACGCTCGTGGCCAGGAGCTCATCGACGACGACACCGTTGTCGAGATCGAGCCCAGCGCCGCCGGCCAACTCCGTGCGAGGCATCACCCCCCCACGTCCACCACGAACAGGTCCCCAGCGACAGCGGTGCCGTCGGCCAGCAGGACTTCTTCGGCCGAGCCTGCACCCTGAAAAGCTTCGACGCCGACGCCCAGGTGGAGCTCCACTCCGTGATCGTTGTGGAGGTCCCTGAAGATGGCTCCCACCTCGTCTCCCAGGACGCGTTCGAGCGGGACCCGTGCGGCTTCGATCATGGCCACGTCCTTGTCCAGCTGGCGCGCCGAGGCGGCCACCTCGGACCCGATCCAACCACCGCCCACCACCACGACCTTTTCGGCGAGATCAATGGCCTCGCGCAGGGCATCGCAGCTCCCAATGGTCCGCAGGTAGTAGATCCCGGCGAGGTCTGACCCGGGTATCGACAGCGATCGAGGCGTAGCCCCGGTCGCTAATAGCAGTTCGTCGTAGGGGAGCGTGCTTCCCGGATTGTGGGTCACGACCTTGCTTGTCGGATCGATCGCCTCGGCGGCGGTTGACGTGAGCAACTCGATTTCGTGTTCCGCGTAGAAGCCCGCGGCCTGCACGGCAGCGTCGTCGAAACTTGTCTCGCCTCGGAGGTAACCCTTGGACAGCGGCGGGCGCTCGTAGGGCCGAACAGACTCCTCGCCCACCAACACGATCCGTCCGTCGAATCCTTCTGCCCGAAGAGTCTCGGCCGCCTTGGCACCAGCCAGGCTGGCGCCGACAATCACGAAGGTCTGATCATTGGCCATGTCGGCCCCCTTGTCGTGTCGATGAGCTGGTGTGCCATGTCTCCACCTCTTCGTCTCTGTGTCTCAAACCGTCTGTTACGAGCCGGAACGAGCCAGCCCAATGAATTCTTCGCGAGAACGGGCGTCATCGCGGAGCAGGCCGAGCAGTGCCGAAGTCAGCGTCCGTGTCCCCATCGCTTTGATCCCACGAAAGGACATGCACGAGTGGTCAGCCTCGATGACCACTCCCACGCCCTTGGGGCGGAGCTGCTGGTCCAGCCAGTCGGCGACCTGTTTCGTGAGTCGCTCTTGCGTTTGGAAGTCGCTGGCGAATTGATCGACGACCCTGGCCAGCTTGGACAGGCCCAGGATGCGCTCTGCCGGAAGGTAGCCGACATGCGCCACCCCGTGGAACGGAAGCAAGTGGTGTTCACAAAGAGAACGGAACGGGATGTCTCGGACCAATACCAACTCGTCGTACTGCTCGTCATTCGGGAACGTTGTGAGATCGAAGAGCTCGACGCCAAGCTCGACCCCGCTCCGGCGCGATGCTGCGTGAGACTTGAGTGCAAGTAGCGCATAGTCCCGATCTCGCGGTGTTATGACGTGGCAACCCTGATTGCTGAGATTCGCCCGTTCATGAATGCGATCTCGGCGGCGTTGTCGGTGCGCTTGATCGCTGCGCGGTAGGCGGCTTCGGCTTGGTCTGCATGGCCGAGACGTCGGAGCAGATCGGCGCGGACCGCGTGGAAGATGTAGTAGTGCTCGAGGGAGAGCTCGTCGATCAGGTCGAGGGCAACTTGTGGGCCGTCGATCTCGGCGACCACCACTGCGCGGTTGAGCGCGACGATCGGGGTTGGGGTGACCGCGAGGAGCTGGTCGTAGAGCACGAGGATCTGGGTCCAGTCGGTGAGCGCAGCGGCGGGCGCGTCGCTGTGAACGGCATTGATCGCGGCTTGGATCTGGTAGGGCCCGGGCTGGTTTCGACGTAGGCATCGGCAGACAAGCTCTTGCCCTTCCCCGATCAAGCTGCGGTTCCAGCGGCTGCGATCCTGCTCGGGCAGGGGAATGAGCTTGCCCTCCGGAGTGCTACGTGCTTCGCTCCGTGCCTGTTCGAGCAGCATCAGTGCCAGCAGCCCGAATGCTTCGGGCTCGTCGGGCATCAGCTCGACCAGCAGCCGGCCGAGCCTCATCGCTTCTGTGGTCAGCTCCCGCCGGATCAGCCGTTCACCCGAGCTGGCGGCATAGCCCTCATTGAAGATCAGATAGACGACGGCAAGCACCGATGCCAGGCGATCTGGCAGGTCGGCCTCCTTGGGGACCCGGTAGGGGATGCGCGCGTCGCGGATCTTCCCCTTCGCACTCACCAATCGCTGGGCCATGGTCGACTCGGAGACCAGGAACGCCCGTGCGATCTCGGGCGTGCTCAGCCCACCGAGCAGCCGCAGGGTGAGCGCCACCTGAGCGGCTCTGTCGAGCGAGGGGTGGCAGCAGGTGAAGATCAGGCGGAGACGATCGTCGTGCACCGGGCTCTCCTCGGGCGGCTCGTCGCGAGCCCTGAGCAGCAACGCCTGGGCATGGTGGTCATCACGGGAGGACTCGCGGCGCAAGCGGTCGATCGCCCGATTACGCGCGGTTGTGATGATCCAGCCAGCCGGCGCCGGCGGCAGCCCGCTGTCGGGCCAGTTCGCCACCGCCGTGGTGAACGCGTCCTGGACCGCTTCCTCGGCCAGGTCAATGTCGCCCAACATGCGCACCAGGACTGCCACGGCGCGGCCGTACTGCTCACGGAACACACGTTCGATCTGCGAATGCGGGACTGCCGGCACGAGGCCGTCAGTCCTCCAACTCGCCTTGGAACGGGCGCACCTCTATCGGCAGCGTCGTCGCCCCGGCGAGCTTGCGCCCCCACTCGAGCGCCTCATCGAGGTTGCCCGCCTTGATGATGGTGAACCCGCCGATGTGCTCCTTGGCTTCGACATACGGCCCGTCGGTCATCGGCATCCCATCGAGGCGAGGATGAATCACCGTCGCGGTGCTCGGCGCGTGGAGGGCGCCGGTGAACACCCATGCGCCCGCGGAACGGAGCTCCTCACCCAGCGCTCGTAGATCACCGGTGATCTCCTCCAGCACGTCAGCCGGGGGCGGGTCGCCATCTGGTTGGTAGACGCTCAGCAGGTATTGCTTCATCGCGGACTCCTTTCTCGCACCGGGCCATGCGCCGGACGATCCGTCCGAGCCTGGCCGGTGCTCATTTTCGTCTCCTATCCCCGGTCACGCTCGTATGTGGCGACCAGCACGCCCATGCTCGTGGTCATGCTGTCAACCAGCTGCAGCGGTGCCTGCGTGCCGCCTGCAAACAGCCGCCGTCCGGTGCCCAGCACCAGAGGAGCAATCGTCAGCAGATACTCGTCGATCAAATCGGCGGCCATCAGCGAACCGATCAACACGCCGCTACCCATGATCACGAGATTCGTGTCCGAGCCCTCCTTGCGGTCCGTCACAGCGGCCGGCACGTCGCCGTGCAGCAGAGTCGAGTTCGGCCAGTCGAGCTTCGCCGCCGGGTTGTTCGATGCGACGTACTTGTGGGCACTGTTGAGTGCCTCCTTGAATGGGCCGCCCTTGGCATTCCAGGACGCCAGCAGATTCTCGTAAGTGCGCCGTCCGAACAGAAACGCGGGATCCCCGCCCATCCGCTCGCCCATCTTGGCGACTATCGCCTCGTCGCCGTAAGGAATCCCCCAGCCGCCGCGATCGAACCCATCCCGCGTGTCCTCGTCCGGGCGGCCTGGTCCCTGCATCACGCCGTCAAGCGTGACCCAATTCATCACGATTACCTTTCCCATGTCCGTCCTTTCGGTCTCAGCGGTGCCACCAATGCGCCACCTGGGATTCGGGAGACCCGGATTCCGGCCTCTCACCCCTACACGAACGGCGCAGACCGAAATCGACACTCCGTGCCCGCGGGGACAGACAAAATGGCCACGCCGGGGTTGGTTGCGTCTCCGGCAGACCGAGCTGGGTAGTTTGGCCTCCCATCGCTACGCTCATCCCACACCGGCCCTGGGCTGCCAGGACTGCGTCCGATCGGGTACACGGATAGGAGACACGGGAGAACGACCATGGCGACCGTCGCACAGAGCCCAGGAGCCGTCGCGGGACCGCCGGTTGCCCAGCCAGTGCTCACCCCGCTCACGGCCAGCGCCGTCATCCTCGTCCTGACCATCGATGACGGCGGTGAGTCGGTTGTCCGCGACCTGCTGGCCGACCTCTCCGGACTGGCGCGCACGGTCGGGTTCCGTTCCCCCGACGGTGGGCTGGCCGTCGTGGCCGGGATCGGATCGGCGGCGTGGGATCGCCTCTTTTCGGGTCCACGGCCGGCCGAGCTCCACCCGTTCCGGGCTCTCGACGGGGACCGGCACCGGGCTGTGGCCACCCCGGGTGATCTCTTGTTCCACATTCGGGCGGCCACGATGGATCTGTGCTGGGAGCTGGCCTCCCTCGTTGCCGGCCGGCTGGCCGGGGCCGCCACGGTGGTCGACGAGGTCCACGGGTTCAAGTACTTCGACGAGCGGGACCTCCTCGGCTTTGTCGACGGGACCGAGAACCCGACCGGGCCGGCCGCCGAGGCGGCGGTGACCATCGCGGACGAGGATCAGGCGTTCACCGGGGGGAGCTACGTCATCGTCCAGAAGTACCTCCACGACATGGCCGCCTGGGACGCCCTGACGGTCGAGGAGCAGGAACGGGTGATCGGTCGGGCCAAGCTCTCCAACGTCGAGATGGACGACGATGTCAAGCCTGCCAACTCGCACGTGGCGCTGAACACCATCATCGAGCCCGATGGCACCCAGCGTCAGATCCTGCGGGAAAACATGCCTTTCGGGTCGTTGGGTGCGGGGGAGTTCGGCACGTACTTCATCGGGTACGCCGCGACCCCCTCGGTCACCGAGCTGATGCTCCAGCACATGTTCCTCGGGGACCCGCCCGGCAACTACGACCGGATCCTTGACTTCTCCACCGCTGCGACCGGCACCCTGTTCTTCGTGCCCACCGCAGACTTCCTCGACGATCCTCCCCCGTTGCCGGCCGAGCTCGGTGGCGAGACAACCACCAGGGCGGGGGAGCCGATCGGGGAAGAGACCGTTCCGAGTGGACCAGCCGCCACGGGCGAGGGCTCGCTGGAGATCGGCGGGCTCAGGGGCGGGACGGCGTAGGGGCTGGGGGTCCCGTCCGATCGGCGAGCATGGCCTTGCCGATCGGATCGCCTTCACGGTGCAGGAATGCCAAAGGTTTGGGCGGACGGGGCACCTTCCCTCGGAGGCTCTGACTTTGGACGACCAGGCAAAGCGCTCCGGCGGTGGAACGGCCGGTGATGCGGTGCATATCCTTCTGCAACGGCCGCGACGGTGGCCGCCGAACACCGATGGGAGGCGCTCGTGCCCGCTGTGACTCCTGGCGATCTCTCGAAGCTGCCGAAGATTCCCGCCCTCGACCGAACCCGGACAGTAGAGCGCCCGGCGACGTCGGTCACCACCGCGCCCAGCGGGCTCGAAGGAGAGGGATTCCCAGTCCGCCGAGCATTTGCCGGCCTGAGCTTGCGCGATCTCGACCCCTTCGTCCACATGGACCAGATGGGTGAGGTGGACTATGCGCCCGGCGAGCCGAAGGGGACGCCGTGGCACCCGCATCGTGGCTTCGAGACCGTGACCTACATGATCGACGGAACGTTCGCCCACCAGGATTCCCAAGGCGGCGGTGGTCTCATCACTGACGGCGCCACGCAGTGGATGACCGCGGGTGGCGGGATCCTGCATATCGAGACTCCGCCCGAAGAGCTCGTGGTCTCCGGAGGCCTGTTTCACGGCATCCAGCTCTGGGTGAACCTGCCGGCCAGGGACAAGATGATCTCACCCGCCTATCAGGGGCTCGAGGCCCAAGACGTGGTGCTCTTGTCCTCCGGCGACGGCGGTGCTCTCCTGCGGGTCATCGCCGGGGACGTCGGTGGCCATCGTGGCCCCGGGTCGACTCACACGCCCATGGCCCTGATGCATGTGTCGGTGTCCCCGGGGGCACTGGCTGAGCTCCCCTGGAAACCCGGTTTCAACGCCCTGGTCTACGTCCTGGCGGGGTCCGGACGGGTCGGCAGCGAAGGCCGTCCGGTGCAGGCTGGTCAACTGGTGTCGTTCGGCCCGGGAGACTGGATCGCCGTCAGAGCCGATGACGCTCAGGACTCGCGCACTCGCTACCTCGAGGCTCTTGTGCTCGGCGGCCAGCCGATCGGCGAGCCAGTCGAGCACTACGGGCCGTTCGTCATGAACACCCGAGACGAGATCGTCCAGGCGCTCGAGGATTTCGAAGCAGGTCGGCTCGGAACGGTCCCACCGAATGCACTGATGCCTCACGTGCCAGATCCCAATCCGGTGCGCGCTGAGCACACGGGCATTTGAGCCGCGCGCCCGACGCGACTCGCGTCAACGCATTCGGGCAGGTCGGGGCCGGCGCTGATGACGTATTCCCTGCTCGATCGCCGAAATCAGGGTCACGGCGACGATCTCAAGGAGATCTGATCCATTTCGGGTCACGCCTCTGAACGGGGTACGGACATGTCCATGGACCTCTCGTGGACGTCCTCGTGCAGCACCGAGCCGTGATGCGCCTCGACCAACGCATCAGCATCCGCCGAGGTCCGCTTCGATGCCGGTCACATCCGTGGCCGCACATCCGTCATAGAGGTGACCGGAGAATTTCCGATACGTCAGAAGGAGCGCCAATGAGCGAAGGGATCCGAACCTTGATCTACCCAGTTCGGAACGTCGAGCAGACCAAGTCACTGCTCGGGATCGTGCTGGGAACCAAACCCTATGTGGATGCTCCCTACTACGTCGGCTTCCGAACCGACGGCAGCGAGATCGGCCTCGACCCCAACGGCCACAGCCAGGGCATGACCGGGCCCGTCCCATATGCCGAGGTTGCGGACATCAAAGCGACATACGATCTGCTCATCGAAGCCGGAGCGGAAGGCGTCCAAGAACCCAGGGACGTGGGACAGGGCAAGCTGATCGCCTCTGTCAAGGATGCTGACGGCAACATGATCGGCATCATGCACACACCATGATGGGGTCCGATGGACAAGCGGCCATAGGTCGCCCCGCGAGCCGAGGATGAGCGATGGAAGAGATTGAGTGGGTTGCTGGTCAGTTCCAAGCCAACCGCACGCGTCTGGAGGGCATGGCCTATCGGATGCTCGGATCTCGAGCCGAGGCCGAGGACGCCGTCCAGGAGGCGTGGCTCAAGGCCATGCGTGCCGATCGAGATGTCGTCGAGAACTTGTCCGGGTGGCTCACCACGGTGACGGCAAGGGTGTGTCTTGACCGCCTGAGGTCCCGTAGCGCGCGGCCGGAGCACGCCCCGGGAATCGACGTCCCAGACGTCGAGGACACCTTGGCAGAAAACGATCCTGCGGAGGCCGCGCTCTTGGCGGAGTCGGTCGGTGCCGCGCTGTTGGTGGTGCTCAATTCCTTGGCACCGGATGAGCGGGTTGCGTTCGTCCTTCACGACGTCTTCGCGGTGCCGTTTGACACGATTGGCGAAGTCGTCGGGCGTTCACCACAGGCCGCGAGGCAACTGGCCAGCCGGGCCCGCCGTCGGGTACAAGGTGCACCGGAGTTCGGGAGCGTCGACTTGGTGCAACAACGGGCTCTCGTCGAGGCATTTCTTCGAGCAGCACGGGAGGGGGACTTTGAGGCCTTGGTCGGTCTACTTCATCCGGATGTGGTGTTTGAGCCCGACCACGCCGCGCTGCGTATGGGATCGCGGCCGAAGACCCGGGGAGCGAAGGATGTCGCGTCAGCTCTGAGCGGGGGAGCACGGGGAGCGCGTCTTGTCCTTGCGAACGGCCTGGCGGCGCTGGCCTGGGCACCCGGTGGCAACATCCGAAGCGTCATTGAGTTCAAGGTCGTCGACGACAGGATTGCTTCCATCACCGTGACAGCAGATGCGGATCGGATCGCTGAACTCGATGTCGTGACCCTCAATGGTGTGGCGTCGCAAGACAGAAGCGATTGAAGGACCGGTGCCGGCACATGAAGGAAAAACAGCCCGCAAGAACGCAGGTCGCCCTCTCGGCCGCTTGACGCGAGCTTCGATGAAAGGAAGTAAGACGATGAAGACAATGACATGTAAACAATTGGGTGGACCATGCGATTTGCCGCTCCAGGGCAATAGCGCTGATGAGGTCATAAAATTGCAAGATCGACATTTGAAGGACGTGGTCGCAAGTGGTGACGAAGCGCACAAGAGTGCCTTGAAGGCGATGAAGGGTCGGTGGAAGAATCCGATATCCGGAATGGGGTGGTACAGGAAGACCAAGCGCGATTTCGCTGCTCTTCCCGAAGACTGATCGGTGATCAAGCCCCTCCTTCATATGACTCCCAGAGGAGCCGGTGGGTGCAGTTCAGTTCTCGGTCGAGTTCCTCGCCGTCGACCGCGACGGCCAGACCGGGACCGAAGAGGCCGAGCTGGGCCAGCCGGTGGCAGAGAGGGGTGATCCGGCGCGCTGCGCCGGGGTGCTGTGTCCTCGAATGCGGTGCCGTCGTTGACGGCGGCTCTCACCGTCCCCAGTGTGCGGCCACCGGGGCCATTTCGTGACCGGGCTGTCAACTCCGTGGAGTGATGCGATGGGCCTTCGCGTTCCCATCGTGAACGCGCCGATGGGGGGAGTGGCGGGAGGGGCGCTGGCTGCTGCGGTCTCCGCCGCTGGTGGACTCGGGATGATCGGGGTCGGCAGTGCCGGCTCGGTGGGCGTTCTCGAACGCCAGAGCGGGATTCCCCGAGAGGCAGGAGTCCGTTTCGGGATCGGGCTCATCGACTGGGCGATTCAGCGAGACTCGGGGCTCCTTCACGCAGCGATCGCCGCTCGCCCTGCATTGATCTCCGTGAGTTTCGGTGACGACTGGTCATGGGCGAAGCAGGCGCGAGAAGCAGGCATCGTGACCGCAGCCCAGGTCTATGACAGTGACGAGGCACGGCGGGCAGCCGATGCCGGGATCGAAGTCGTGGTGGCCCGAGGTTCCGAAGGCGGGCACGGCAAAGCCGAGATCGCTACCCTGCCGTTGCTGGAGGGAGTGCTCGACGCAGTCACGGTCCCGGTGCTGGCGGCGGGCGGCATCTCCTCTCCCCGTGGCCTCGCCGCTGCGCTTGCCGCAGGAGCGTCGGGAGTGTGGCTCGGAACGGCGTTCGCCGCGTGCCCCGAATCACTGGCCACAGCCGCCACCCGCCGGGCGTTGCTCGAAGCGTCCGACCGGGACACAGTGACGACGAAGGTCTTTGATGTCGCGCTCGGATACCCGTGGCCGCCTGAGTACCCCGAACGAGTCCTGCGCAACGATTTCACCCGGCGCTGGTCAGGCCGCGAGGATGAGCTCGCCTCGAGCAGTGAGGCGAGCGCTGCCGTGGCTGCCGCCATATTTGATGACGACGTCACGATCGCCCCCGTCAACGCCGGCCAGGGCGTCGGGCTCCTCACCGAGATCCGCCCCGCGTACGAGGTCGTCGAACACTTGTGTACCGGCGCTGCCGAACTGCTCCGATTCAGGTAGCGCGAACGCTCGGAGGCGGTGACGAGCATCTGAGCGGAACGTCGCGGGCGGAAACGGTCCGCGAGGGTCGGCGGCCGGCCGAGGTCGGACCCCTCCGTGAACGCCCCGCCAAATTGAGCCAGGTCAGGGCCCGTCGTCGTGGGCAGCCATTGTGCTGGTTTGCGGTTGACGGACCGTGAATCGGTAGAAGAAGAAGCCGTCCTCTTCAAGGAGGTGAATCAGTTCAAGCTCGAGTGGGTTGGCCAACTCTGCGCCCGCAAGGATCCGTGTTCCAGCGCCGGCAACGATGAGCGGGGAAACCGTGAGGCAGAGCTCATCGAGCAAACCTGCATGCACGACATCGGCATTCAGCCCGGGACCGCCCTCGAGGAGCACTGACCTGAGGCCGGAATGATGAAGGTAGTCGAGGACGAGGCTGACGTCGACGCGCTCGTCTCCGGCCACTACGAAGTGCGCAACGTCCTCGTCCGGGAGACGACCCCCCCGATCACGGTCAGCAGTTGTGAAGACGATGGGACGCGCGTCCGCTTCAGTGAAGAACGGCGAGGACCAGTCGAGATTTGCCGATCTCGTCACCACTGCAATGGGCGGAGCGACCGATTGCCCGCGCCCCCTTCGTTGCTCGCCGAGATCGTCGTCGAGCCGTACGGGGCCGTACCCCTCGGTGCGAACCGTGCCTGCGCCGACCAAGATCACGTCCGCCAACGACCGAAGGGTCTGGAAAATTCGGTGATCGGCGCGGCCACCGAGGGGTCCGGAGCGCCCGTTGATACTGATCGCGCCGTCCAGGGTCGAAATCATGTTGCAGCGCACGAAGGGCCGGTCGACCCCGACATCAGCTGAGACAGCGTACGCGTCGATCGGATCGATGCTGGCCGACGGTTGTGGCAGGAGAGCCCGCATGGTGCTCATGAATGGTGATGGTCACCCATGGCAGCAAAACCTACCCGCTGGCCACCCAGATGCCGGAGGAGTCTCCAATCGGAACCGCGAACGGGGAACCGTGCTCGACGCGAGGACATCGGGCAGAAGCGGCCGGCCAGGTCGTACCTTGGGAGCCAGGGTAGGCCTCCGAGTAGGGCCAGGTGGTGTCGGTGTGGGGGTAGGTCTCGAAGCAGATGTTGTCCTCGCCCACCTCTTCGAGGGAGCGCAGCCCGTGGCGGTCCTCGGTCCTACGCCAGCGCGTCCGTGGCCACCTCTGACCCGTGCATCACCCGATGATTGCCGGGAGGGTCTCCCAGCCGCGCACCGTGGAAGTGGGCGACAGTCGTGCGTTCGCCATGTCGACGTCCCACGTCGGGAACCGCGCCAACACCTCCTCCAACGCGACACGACCCTCCAGGCGCGCCAGCGCCGACCCCAGGCACAGATGGATGCCGTTGCCGAAGGTGAGGTGACGGTCCATCGTCCTGTGCATGTCGAACTGGTCACCGTTTGGGTACCGCCGGTCATCCCGGTTGGCCGATCCGAGGAGGAAGAGCATGATGCTCCCGGCGGGCACCGTCTCGCCGTGGACTGCGACCTCGTCCCGGACCACGTACCGGCCAACGTGTGGTGCGGGCGACTCGAAGCGGAGCACCTCCTCGATGGCATTGGGAATGAGTGACGGGTCCTCGACGAGCTGTGCTCTCTGATCCGGGTGCTCGGCAAGCACCTTGCCGGTCCAACCGATGAGCCGCGTCGTGGTCTCGTTGCCGGCACCCGCGACGACCTCGAGGTAGGTGAGAAGCTCGCCACGTGTGAGGTGCCGTCGCGTTCCCGTTTCATCCTCGAACTCCGCGTTCAGGAGCTCGGTCATGATGTCGTCCGAGGGATGATCGGCTCGCCAGTCGATGTACTCGGCGAACATCGCACCCGTGACGAAGTTCTCCTTGACCTCCATGGGCTCGCCTTCCTTGGTGCGGAGGTTGGCGTCCACGTGGTCGCGCACGGCTTCCTGGTCCGCCTCGGGGATGCCGAGGAGCAGTCCGATCGTGCGCATGGGCATCTGGGCACCGAGGTCGGCGATGAAGTCGAATCGGTCCGCGCCGACGAGCGGGTCGAGGCTGCGGGCACAGAACTCCCGGATCTTCGGCTCCAATTCCGCCACCCGCCGGGGGGTGAAGGCCCGGGACAGGAGGCGACGGTGGATGGTGTGGGTTGGTGGGTCCTCGAAGATGAGCACGCCGGGCGGCATCTCGATGTCCGCCCTGATGAGCTCGATGATCCCGCCCTTCCCCGAGATGTACGTCTGGGCATTGAGCAGCCCACGCTCGACGTCCTCGTAGCGGCTCATGGCGTAGAAGTCGTGAGTGTCGTTGTGATAGAGAGGCGCCTCTTCCCGCAGCCGTCGGTACACGGGGTACGGATCAGCGTTGATCTCGACGTTGTACGGGTCGTAGTAGACGTCAGTGACGCTGCTCACCACTTGCAGGTACCCCCCACTTCGGATTTCATGTCAGAATATGCCATCAAATGGCTCGTCGGTCAATCAGCGGACCTGGGTCCACTCGGCCGGACCTTCGTGTGCCGGTCCGTCGCACCGCGGCGTGGGGCCCCGCCAACAGCGTTTTACTCGGAGCATGCTGATAGGTTCAGCGGGAGTCAGCGCAGGTCACCGCCGGTGGCAGACAGGATTCGGTCGCTCGGCACCGACGTCACATCGAATTGGGGGCCCACCGATGACCTCAATTTCAGGCACTGACAGCGTGACGGCGTCAGTCATCCGCTCGGCCATGGAGAACCTTTCGTTCGAGATGGCCACCTACGTGTCGCGTACGGCCACCACGCCGGTCCTCAACCAATCGAACGAGCGCAACGCGACCATGCTCGACCAGAGCGGGAGGCGGGCGGCACTCTCGGTCGGCAGACCCCAATTCATTCGGCATACGCCGATTCATGTTGTCGTCGACCCTGCCTGTAGCGCGAGATGATGTTCCGAAAGACACGCCCGGAACACGACGCTGCAGTGAGTTGGAGTGCACGGAGGCCGGGCGCATGAAGTTCGGCGTCGCCTTCGCGAACATCGGGCCCTTCGTGGACCCGGACGAGGCCGTCGGTCTTGCCCAAGCGGCCGAAGCGGCCGGCTTCGAATCGATCTGGACCGTCGACCATGTCGTGGTGCCGGCCGGGTACCGGTCCGCGTACCCCTACGACCCGTCGGGGAAGCTTCCTTCGGGGGAGGCGACGGTGTTCCCCGATCCGCTGATCTGGTTGGCCTACGTCGCCGCCGGGACGTCCACCCTGCGCCTGGGGACCGGCATCCTCATCGTGCCGCAGCGCAATCCGGTCGTGTTGGCCAAGGAGCTGGCGACGCTCGACCACCTTTCGGGCGGCCGAATGATCCTTGGAGCAGGGATCGGCTGGCTCGAAGAGGAGTTCGAGGCGTTGGGAGTCCCCTTCGCGGGGCGCGGACGGCGTACCGAGGAGGCCATCGCGGCGATGCGGGCCCTGTGGTCGCAGGAATCGGCGAGCTACGAGAGCAGCACGACCAGTTTTCGGGACTGCTTCTTGCGGCCGCAGCCTCCCGGCGGAGCCATTCCGGTCCATGTGGGGGGCCACAGCAAGGCAGCTGCAGAGCGAGCCGGCCGCATCGGCGACGGGTTCTTCCCGTTCGGCGTCACCCGCGACGAGATCGTGTCCCTGACGGAGGTCATGCGGCGAAGCGCAGGCGAGGCCGGACGGGATCCGGCGTGTCTCGAGGTCACCGTGCAAAGCAACACCACGACAGCTGAGGAGGCGCTGACCGAAGTGACAACCCTGGAGCGACTCGGTGCGACCCGCGTGATCGTTCCGGCGGCGATGTTCAAGCAGGACCTGGTCGAGTCGCTGAAGCGCTACGGCGTGGACGTCATCGGTCGAGCCTGACCCTGCCGCCACCCGAGCCGATGCCTGCGATGAGCGAATCGATCGATCAGTTTGAGATCGAGCTCGAGGATGCGTTCCTCGAGGATTTGCGGGATCGACTGCGGCGGACCCGTTTTCCGGATCATATCGAAGGGACCGGTTGGGAGTACGGCATCCCGATCACCTACCTGCGTGAGCTGGTCGAGTATTGGTGTGACACCTACGACTGGCGCGCCCAGGAAGCCCACCTGAACTCGTTCAGTCAGTTCCGAACGCAGATTGATGGGCAGTCGATCCACTTCGTTCACGCCAAATCGGTTCACGCGGATGCTCTTCCGCTGCTCATCACACACGGCTGGCCGGGCTCAATCGTCGAGTTCCTCGATGTCATCCCGCGGCTCACCGACCCGGAATCGTTTGGAGGGAACGCATCGGACGCGTTCCACGTGGTTGCGCCGTCGCTACCCGGGTACGGGTTCTCCGAACCTCCACGCACGGCCGGCTGGGACGAGCGACGTATCGCCAACGCGTTCATCACCCTGATGGGCCGACTCGGATACCCACGCTACGGCGCTCAGGGCGGGGATTGGGGGGCACAGGTGACAACCAGGATCGGCGCGCTCGACCCCGAGCACTGCGCAGCCATTCATCTCAACATGGCGCTCGGTGCGCGACCCGAGAGCCCAACGCCTCTCACTGACGAGGAACAGGCGGACCTGACAGCAATGCAGTTGTTCGTGAAAGAGGAGTCGGGCTACGCGAATGAACAGGGGACCAAGCCTCAGACCCTCGGTGTCGCACTCAACGACTCGCCGGCCGGCCTACTCGCCTGGATCGTTGAGAAATTCCGCACCTGGAGCGACTGCGACGGACATCCGGAGAACTGCTTCACCCGCGAGCAGATGCTGACGAACGTCATGCTGTACTGGGCCACGCAGACGAGTGCGTCCTCGGCGCGCCTGTACTGGGAGAGCAGGCACGGTGACTCGTCGGGGCGCCTCCCGTTCGTCGATGCTCCGACCGGCGTAGCCCGTTATCCCAAGGAGATCCTGCGTTGGCCGCGGTCGTGGGTCGAGCGCCAGTACAACGTGGTGCACTGGGCGGTCATGGAGCGTGGTGGCCACTTCGCCGCCATGGAGCAGCCCGACCTCTTCGTCGAGGATCTCCGGGCGTTCTTCCGCCTGGTGCGCTGACGGGGGTGAATTGACCGTCAGGAGAGGCTGGGCCGCCTCCCCGGACGCTCCTCAAGGGCGAGCTGCGACTCGTCCCGGCGGATCAGCGACCCATTGACGAGGACGTGTCGAATGCCGGTCGGCTCCTCCGCGGTCAGGCGTTCGCCGTTGGCCGGCAGATCTCGCAGGCGTCGCTGTGGGCCGGGGCCCACCGTCGTGGGATCGAACACGGTCACGTCGGCGAAGGAACCCTCACGGAGATAGCCCCGCCTGTCGAAACCGAACATGTCGGCAGCCTCTCCGGTCAGCTTCCGAACGGCTCGTTCGAGTGGCATGAGCTCACGATCTCGCACCCAGTTGCCGAGCAGGTCGGTTGGGAGTGGTGCATCGCACAGCTGGTCGACGTGCGCGCCTGCATCCGTCAGGCCGAGCACCACATGGTCCTCCGTGAGCAGTCGCGCCACTTCCTCGGGATCATCGTTGGCGATATAGGCGCGGAACCGCGTCGTGAGGTCCTCTGCGAGTGACAGCTCGCACATGACGTCGAACGGTGTGCAGTTGCGTTCACGGGCGATTTCGGTCACCCGTCGCCCCACCAAGTCGGGGAACCGCACCGTTTCCGACACCTCATAGGTCTCCCAGCGAGGCTTCATGCCGGTCGCATTGTTCTCGAGGTCGTCGAACGCCCGAGTCCGCCACTCCTGATCACGGAACGCGGCCTTGCGGACATCACGACCGACCTTCATCAGCTCGCCGAACACCTCGCCGACGTTGAGGTTGTAGGCGTCGGCCAACGTGAACTGCATGGTCAACGGCCGAGGGGTGACCTGTGGCCAGACATTCGCACCGCGCGCGAGCGCCTCCTCGTGCAACTTGACAACCTCGAGATGTTTTCCACTCGAGAGCGCGAATAGCGGGCAGGTGAAAGGCCGGCCGACGCGCAGCTGCCAGGTGAAGACGTCGGGATACTCACATTGCCAACCCGGCGTGGCGAGCACGACCCCCCTCCCGGCCTTCCCCGCGGTCATGAACAGCGCCTCGACTTCGTCCATCTCGGCAAATCGACTCGGAACCGGCTTGCCGTCGGCGCCGCGGTGCGCAAACGAAAAGCTCGTCGAGAACCCCGCGGCGCCAGCATCGATGGCCTCAGTCACGAGTTGGCACATGCGCTGGATTTCTTCCGCGGTCGCCGCGCGTTCGTAGGCTGCGTCCCCCATCACGAAGAGCCGTAGCGCCGTGTGGCCGATGTAGGCGGTGAAGTTGAGCGCCGTGCCCCGACGGCGCACCAGATCGAGGTAGTCAGGGAAGGTCTCGAAGTCCCAGACGATGCCCGCCGCGAGCGAATTGGCGTCCATACCCTCCACGTTTTCCAGCGTGTGCACGATCACGTCGTGGTGTTCGGGGCGACAGGGGGCAATCGAGAACCCGCAGTTGCCCGCTACCGCCGTCGTGACTCCGTGATACGACGATGGCTTGAGATCCGGATCCCAGAAGACTTGGGCGTCGAAGTGCGTGTGAATGTCGATGAATCCCGGCGCGACGGCGCATCCGGAAGCATCAAGCTCGACCCTGCCGTCAAGGTTCTGGCCGATCTGTTCGATCACCTCGCCCTTGATGGCCACGTCGGCGACACGACCGGGTTCACCGCTCCCGTCGAAGACAGTGCCCCCGCGGATCACCACATCAGCCGACATTCGCGTGTTCCTCCTCGTCGTCCCTGCTCGTCCGAATTGGTCGTGAACTGCACACCGGTACCGTCGGGCGACGTACGCAAAGCCGCAGAGATCTGCACTGGCTCCCGCCCACCTCTATTTCAGCCGGTAGCGGATCGGCAGGTGCTTGACGGCGCCGTTCACTGATGAATTGAGACGCTCCACCGGGCCTGACTGTTCGAACCACTCCATCCGATCGATCAAGAGTCCGAACATCGCCTGAAGCTCGGCCCGGGCCACGTGGGCACCCATGCAGAGGTGGGGGCCGAAACCGAATACCAGTTGGGGGACAGGCGGACGGTCGATCCGGAACCGGAACGGGTCCTCGAACACCTCCTCGTCGCGGTTCGCCGACGCCCAGTACAGCGCCACTTTGTCCCCGGCATGGATCTTCTGCCCATGCAGATCGCAGTCCTCGGTGGCGGTGCGCGAGAAATAGCTGATGGGAGTGACCCAGCGAAGGATCTCCTCGACGGCATCGGGCAGCAGTTCGGGCTGCGCCCGCAGCTTCTCCCACTGTTCGGGGTACTCGCAGAAGGCCTGCATGCCGCCGGCGATTGCGTCACGGGTGGTCTGGTTGCCGGCTTCCACCAGCAGTTCGCAGTACGAGACGAGTTGCGGCCGGGTCAATGGCACACCGTCGATCTCACTCTGCACCAACATGGTGACCAGGTCGTCCTGCGGATTCTCTCGACGTTCCTCGATCATTTCCTTGAAATAGCGATGGAGCTCCCCGCGAGCGCGCATGGAGGTCTGTTCGGGGCTCTCGCCGGGACGTCGGTACTCCGGATCATCCTTGCCGATGATCTCGTTGGTCCAGCGGAAGTGACGTTCCCAATCGGCATGGGGCACACCGAGGACCCAAGAGATCACCGCCACGGGGAACGGTGCTGCGAACGTGTCGACGAAGTCGCAGTCCCCGATCTCGCCGCTCGTCGCCGCCCGGTCGACGATCTCTACGGCGATCCGTTTGATCTCCCCACTCCGGTCGCGTACGGCACTCTTCAGGAACTTCTTGTTGACGATCTGGCGCATCGGGCCGTGCCGCGGGGGATCGAGGTACACGATCATCTCCGGCACGGTGTCCATCCCGCTGAGATCCATGTCCAGTGTGATCCCTCCGGCGCTCGAGAAGAGCTCGGGTTGCGAGGCCACCTTCATGATGTCGGCGTGCTTGGTGACCGCCCAGAACGGCGGGTACCCGGGCGGCTCCATGTAGGCCACTGGTGCCTCGGCGCGCAGCTTCGTCCACACGTGATGTGGATACCCATTGCGAGCGAACCGGGCGGGGTCGACGAGGTCGAGCGGGTCGATGTCGAGGATCACGGGCATGGCGGGTTTCCTTGCTGGCCGGAGGGCGGGCTGACCCGCGGGCGGGCCGGTCTCGCTGGGCTCTCAGTCGAAGGCGATGACGCCACGGAGATTCACGCCGTCGAGCATGTCCTGATAGCCCTGGTTGATCTGGTCGAGGCGATACGTCCTCGTGATCAACTCGTCCAACTTGAGCTGCCCGTTCTTGTACAGGGCCAAGAGGTTGGGGATGTCGAACCGCGGGTTGGCGGCACCGAAGACGACGCCTTTGATCTCCTTCTGGAACATCGCCAGTTCGAACAGGTTGACGCTGCTCTCGGTCTGGGATTGCGGTGCGACTCCGGTGATGACGCACGTCCCACCTTTGCCCGTGAGGGTGAGCGCGCCTGCCATGAGGTCCCCGTACATCACGCTCGGCACGAGGATCACAGCGTCAGCCATCTGTCCTCGCGTCAGCTCTGTCACCATGGGCAGGGCCTCCTCCATGGACCCGGCCGCGTGCGTGGCGCCGAAGTCGAGGGCCGCCTTCTGCTTGAACTCCACCGGGTCCACGGCGACGATGTTCTTCGCTCCCACCATGTGCGCGCCCTGCACGGCATTGATACCGACCCCACCGACGCCGACGACGACGACGGTATCGCCCGGCATGACCTCGGCCCGGTACACCGCCGAGCCCCAGCCGGTCGTCACGCCGCAGGACACGAGGGCCACGACCCCCAACGGCATCTCGGGGTCCACCGGCACCAGTGACGCCTCGTGCGCGACGCTGTGCTCCGCAAAGGTGCCGAGCTTGGCCATGACGTTGAGGTCCTGGCCGTTGAGGTGGTAGCGAGCAGTGCCGTCCGAGATCTGGCCCGGGGCGAAAGTCGCCGCGCCGAGGTCACAGAGGTTCGAGTGCCCTGTGATACACATCTTGCAGCGGCCGCAGATCGGAAAGAAGCTCGCCGCGACATGGTCCCCGGGCTGGACGCTTTCGACGTCGGGACCGACCTCGAGGACGACGCCCCCGCCTTCGTGACCTCCCACCATGGGAAAGAGCGCAGGCTTCGGCGGCGCACCTTCCGCGGGTGGCGGTGAACCCATGTCGCTCGACCGGAGGTGCTCGTCGGAGTGGCACAGTCCGGCCGCGGCCCATTTGACCAAGACCTCGTGGCTCTTGGGCGGATCGAGGTCGATCTCCTCGATCTTCCAGTCCTCCCCCCGGCCCCAGAGCACCGCTGCACGCGTCTTCATCGTCCACATCCCTTGAGCAGTCGGCGGCGACCCTCGGGTGGCCCCCGGAACATTCCACCACGCCGGCGTCGTTGTGGCGTCTTGCCGAATATAGCCTTAATGTCAGAGTATGACACGAAATCGGGGAGGGTGCCCCGCACGCGTGGTGGCGGTTCGGGCCGACGGGGTTGCCGGTGGTCGGAGCAAGCCCCGGAACGCCGAGGCTGAGTAGCAGAATGGACGCCGTGAGCGCCTCCACGGAGCCGGAGCGGTCCGAGACGCTTCAACCGCGTCGGCCCTACAACGGAGCGCTGCGCCGAGAGAGGGCCGCCGAGACGCGCGAGCGGATCATCACCGCCGGTGCTGAGTTGCTGCACAGGTCGTCCATCCGGGATTGGCAGGGATTGACGATCCGGGCCGTCGCGGAGCTCGCCGGGGTCAACGAACGGACGGTCTATCGGTACTTCGGGAACGAGCGTGGGCTCCGCGATGCAGTGATCCATCGCCACGAGGTGGAGGCCGGGATCGACCTGGCGGAGATGCAGCTGGACGACATCGCCGACATCGCGGCGCGGATCTTCGAACACGTGTCGTCGTTTCCCCTGGAACCGCGCCCGCCCCTCGACCCGACGCTCGCCGAGGCGAACCAACGACAGCGGGATGCGCTGCTCGGCGCCATCACGGCCCGGACCGGACGATGGTCGACGGAGGACCGTGAGGTCGTGGCGGCGATGTTCGACGTGCTGTGGAGTGTCGCGTCGTACGAGCGCCTCGTAGTCGACTGGCAGATCGAGTCTGAGCGCGCCATTCGCGGCATCACCTGGGTCATCGAGCTCGTCGAAGAGGCAGTCCGGAGCGGTCGCGGACCCACGTGACGCCTCACCGGCGCCTCCTGGTCCCGCTGCCCTCGTGCTTGCGGGAGCTTCGCTCACCTCTGGCCGGCCAGAAGGAGCAGTGACATGTCAGACGCCGACGAGATCACGACGCTGGTGCACTCGTACGCTCGCCTACTCGATAGTGGCGACGTGAACGCCGTCGCCACCCTCTTCGAGCACTCGACATGGCGCTCGTTGCCCAGCGGCTCCGTGCGGCGCGGCACTGCGGAAGTCAGACCGGTCTACGAGAACCTGCTGGCTCAGGACAGCAGCCGCCATACGAAGCACCTCATCACCAATCTGAGCGTCCAGGTCGAGCCGGGCGCCACCACTGCCTCGTCCCATTGCTGTTGGACCGTGCTGCAGGGCGCACCGGGTGAGCCGATCCGCATCATTCTGTCTGGTGAGTACGCGGACACCTTCGAGAAGGTGGACAGCCGATGGCGGTTCTCCGGCCGGCTGATCACGGTCGACCTGGCCGGCGAACCCTCGAACCCGGCCGTGTGACGCGATCGCCTCGCCTCGAGGCGGTGGACACGAGCGGCGGAGACATGGCGCGTGATCGAACCACCCCAACGCCGTGGTCAGATGCGGCTGGCGTCCTCCGTACACTCTTCCGAGTAGGTCATGAATTCGATGAGGTTCCCGTCAGGGTCGCGCACGTAGACGCTCGAACCGATGGCCTGGCGCCCACCCTCTCGCTCTACGGGACCCTCCACAATGGCGGCACCAGCCCCGTGCAGCAGCGCCCGCAGCGTCTCCTCGGATCCCTGCCAGACGAGGCAAAGGTCGCCGCATGGCGGTAGGGCTGCGGATGCACGAAGGGAGAAGTCCCCCTGCCACAACTCGGGCCGATGGAAGTTGATCATCTGGTCGCCGAGATGGATCCGCACCAGATACGGATGCTCGACAACGGAGAGTCCGAGCGAGCGGTAGAAGGTGATCATGGCGTCGCTGTTCTGCATCGGGAGTGCGACGTGATCGATCCCGGCCACGGATCCGGCCACGGTCGCGCCGGATGGCTCAGGCGACATACTCGAATCCATACAATTTGGCGCAGTTGAGAGCCGTGATCTTGCGACGATCCTCGACGGGGAGCATACCCAGCGTCTCTTCGATGGCGCGCTGCGACTCGGGGAACGTGCTGTCGGTGTGCGGATAGTCCGCCGCCCACATGCATGATTCCGCCCCGAGGTGCGGAATGTACTGGTGGGCCAGCTCCTCCTCCTCGAAGGTGGCGATGACCTGTCGTCTGAAGAGCTCGCTCGGCGCCACACTCGGTGCGTAGTCGATCTTGTCGCGCAAGTTCTCCCACTCCATGTCCATCCGGCTCAGGAAGTACGGGAGCCACCCGACGCCCGCCTCGGCCAGGACCAGCGTCAGCCCGGGGTGCCGCTCGAGGGCGCCCGAAAAGACCATGATGGCGAGCGCCTCGTCGAGCTGCAGGGGAAGGAGGGTGGCAAACGCGGCCGACTGCCACTTGCCGACCTGGTAGCTCAGCCGCGAGGATGCGCCTTCCTTGATATGGAAGCTGAGCGGCAATCCGGTCTGCTCGGCGGCCGCCCAGAGGCGATCCCAGGCGGGATCGCCGGCATCGATGTCGAAGACGTCGACGATCGCGCCTCGGTGACCCCTCTCGGCGACCCGCTCGAGCTCGGCGACTGCCGCCACCGGCGAGGAGGTGGGAAGGAACGGGAGGGCACAGAGTCGGTCGGGAGCGAATGCATTGAACTCCTCAATGGCCCAGTCGTTCCATGCCGAGTAGCACGCGGCCTGCAGGTCGGGCTCGGGGATCGAGAGGGTGAGTGGGATCGGACCGTAGATGACCGATGCCCACACCCCGTCGAGGTCCATGTCCTCCAGCCGCAGCTTCGGGTTGCTGACTCGAAAACCGTCGTCCTCGATGCCGGCCCTGCTCACGGCGCTGAGCACCTGGAGCTTGTCCCCCTGGGGCAGTCCGCTGCGGCCGAGGATCCGGTCGTTGCAGACCCACATGGGATCCCCCTCTCCCGTCACCACCCGTGGGCCACGCTCGGCCAGACCCTTGGGTAGTCGGTCCTGCCACAGCTGGCGCGGCACCGAGCGCAGATCGAGGTGGTCATCGCAGGAGTAGATGCTCGATTCGTCCATGTGGTCGACCTCTCTCTCATTCTCAATCACCGACGGGGCCGTGTCATCCGGAGCCCATCAAGGACCCATCTCGGCATCGAGTGGCCTCCGACCTGATGCCCAGTGCCTTTGTGAGCGCGCGGTAGACGAGGTTGCCCGAAGGCCATTGGGTGACGACCTTCCCGGTCGATGACCTGAAGTAGTTGTTGCTCATCGTCCAGGACGTGCCCCGCATCTTGGACTGCAGCCATGCGAACCACAGGGCCTCGAAGGCGGGCTTCACCTCGACGGAGGTGACACGGCGCCTGATCATCCGCTTCAACGACCGCGCTGCGTACCCGGCCTGCGCCTCGAGCATGGAGACGAGTTCACCGCCGTTGGTTCCCGGTCCGTAGAGCATGAAGAAGTTGGGGAATCCCGGCACCGTGATGCCGAGATAGGCCCGCGGTTCGCCCGCCCAGTGCTCATCGAGAGTCCGTCCCCAACGCCCCGTGACACGGAGGCGGGCCAGGTACTTCGCTGCCAGGAATCCCGTTGCCATCACGATCACGTCGACGGTGCGCTCCACACCGTCGCCGTCGACGATGCCCGACCGGGTCACCTCCACCACGGCCTTGGGGACCAGCTCGACGTTGTCCTCCTTCAAGGCGGGGTAGAAGGTGCTGGCAATGACTGGGCGCTTGCCGGGGTAGGGGTACGTCGGGGTGACCGCCTTCTGCAGGTCGGGTCGGTGTGCGAACTGCTCGCTGATGTAGTCGAGACACGTCTGCTGGCGCTTCTCGTGCAGCTTGGAACCGGGCCGGAACGTGGCCCCACCCCAGAGCCCCTTCTCCAAGGTGTACCGCATCCTCGCTCGGTCCAGAGCACGGCGCCACGGCTTGTGCCGGTCCCGGCGCTCGGCCTCGGTGAAGGCCCGCTCTCCCTTGGGCATCACCCAACCGGGCTCCCGCTGGAAGAGATACAGCTTTCTCACCTTGGGCTGTATGGCCGGCACCACCTGGGTCGCGGTCGACCCCGTTCCAACCACGGCGACGACCTTGTCGGAGAGGTCGTGCTGATGCTCCCATCGGGACGTGTGGAATTTTGGTCCCTCGAATTCGTTCAGCCCGGGCCAGTCGGGATACCGGGGGACGTTGAGGAAGCCGACCGCACTGATCAGCGCATGGCAGTCGTCGACGACGCCGGAGTCGAGTGTCACCGACCAGATGTGGCGGGCGTCGTCCCAGGTGGCCGAGCAGACGGCCACGCCTAGCTGCAGATGGGGGCGCAGGCCGAACTCGTCGACGGTTTCCTCGAGGTACGACTGCAATTCGGGCTGGCGGGCGTGGGTGCGGGTCCAGTCGTATGACTTGAACGAGTAGCTGTAGAGATCGGAGTGCACGTCGACTTCGGCCCCGGGATACGTATTGTCCCACCACGTCCCACCGACCCCGGTCGAGGACTCGTAGATCGTGAAGGTCTCGATCCCGGCCCGCCGCAGCTTCACGCCCGCCGCAATCCCTCCGAGCCCGGCACCCACCACGACGACTCTCGGGGTCCCGGCGGGGCCGAACAGATCCTTCGCCGACGGTCTCAAGAGTCCCCCCCTGCGCCCCGTGCCGTCGCGCCAAGCGCCGGGTCACCCCGATCCTTGGTCAGGCATCCCCACCGCACCGTTGCACGCGTCCTCATCGTTCCCATCCCCCGGGCAATCGCCAGCGAACCCCGATTGACCGACCCACAGTTTAGTGTCACAGTACGACACGAAAATAGAGGGGAGGCGCGAGATGACGATTCGGATGGCCGCAGAAGTGGGCGACGACCTGTGCGAGCCCCGTGACGGCTTCACGGCGGTCACCTGATGAGCGCCGCCGACGCGGCCAACCCATCGGATGGGCCGAGCGGCGCCGGAGGCAGGCTCTTGGACGGGAAGGTGGCCGTCATCACCGGCGCCGGGTCGGGAATGGCCAAAGCATCGGTCAAGGTCTTCGTTCGGGAGGGCGCCACGGTCGTAGCCGCGGACATCAGCGGTGCCGAGCAGGACACGGCGGCCGAGGTCGGCGGGGGAGTGCTGCCGGTGCACTGCGACGTGACGAAAGAGGCCGATGTCGAGGCGCTGATGGCCACCGCGGTCGAGGAATTCGGACGCGTCGACGCCGTGCTCAACGTGGCCGGCATCGCCGACGGTTGCCTGCTCACCGATCTGACCATGGAGTTCTACGACCGGCTGATGGACGTCGATCTGCGTGGGGTGATGCTGGGGATGAAGCACGGCATCCGCGCCATGGTCAAGACAGGCGGCGGCTCCATCGTCAACTGGTCTTCCGTGGGTGGCCTCAACGGCTCCGCCTTCACCAGCGTGTACCAGGCGGCCAAGCACGGGATCATCGGTGCCAGCAAGTCGGCTGCAATCGAGTTCGGCACTCAGGGGGTCAGGGTCAACACCATCTGCCCCGGGTTCATCCTCACCGAGATCATGGCCGTCGGAGCAGAGGACTTCATCCCCGACATCGCCGCCAAGGCCGCGCTCAACCGTGCCGGGCTGCCCCACGAGGTCGCCGAGGTGGGTGCGTTTCTGGCTTCCGATCGAGCCTCATTCGTGACGGGTGCCGTCATCGCGGTCGACGGAGGTTGGTCCGCGAAGTTGGCCTAGCAGAATGGACGCCGTCACCACATCGTTGAAACCTGTGCTCGCTCCGCCCGTGCGACCCGATCATCCGCACGTCAGCACTCCGCGCTGCGAGCGGTTCACACCGTCTCCTGGCCGCGACCTCTCAACGGGTGTCCGCGTCCTTGGCGGTTGCCTGGACAGTCGTCATCGGGCGGACGGGTCGGCCGGCTACGGTGCCCCCGTCGACCGGAACGACGATTCCGGTGATCTGGGCCGATCGCTCACTGGCGAGGAAGAGCACGGCCTCGGCGACGTCCCGCGACGTCCCTCGGCGCTGCAGCGGCTGGTCGAGCTCAATGGTCGGGCCCAGGTCATAGTTGGTGATCCCCGTCGCGATGTGCCCGGGTGCGATGCAATTCACGCGGACGCCGTATTCGGCCACATCTGTTGCGACCATCCGGCTGAACTGGGCTATAGCGGCCTTGGACGTGCGATAGGAGATCGGAGGGCCGCCCCCCGTCAGGCCCCCGATCGACGAGGTGTTGATGATGGATCCACCCCCATGCTCCGCCATGTGCCGACCCGCGCGCTGGGTCCCGATGATCACTCCAAACAGGTTGACAGCCATCACACGGTTAAAGTCTCGGAGGTCGTCGCGCAAGAATCGACGAAACGAGCTCGAGATGCCGGCGTTGTTGAACATGACGTGAAGCCCACCGAACCTGTCCACGGCGAAATCGACCAACGCCTGGACCTCATCGGCGTCGGACACGTCAGTTCGCTTGAAGGCCACGGCATCACCGAGTCCGGCGGCCACTGCCTCGCCCTCGTCCACGGCGATATCGGCGACGACGACCTTCGCCCCCTCCTGGGCGAAGAGCTCGGCGGTGGCGCGACCGATTCCGCTCGAACCGCCCGTGACGATTGCAACCTTTCCCACGAGCTCCTGCCCCATCTTCAACGGCTCCTTTCAACTCGGCTTCGGCACGGAGAATCGACTTCCGCACGTCTACCCTCGCCGTCTTCTCGGACTCCGGCGCGGCACCGGAACATACCCCGCGTGACGGACGTCCGACGTACCGTGAGGATCCACGACCCGCGCTGTACACGCGCACGGTGGGGCTCCGCAGCCGAGCACCCCCACCACGATGCACTCGTACCCACCCGAACGGCGCACGCGCCCTTCACGACCGAGGAGCACCATTGAGCGACGACACGTTCGATTCCGTCGACTACTTCCGTACCAAGGATCTCACCGAGGACCCGTACCCCTACTTCGACTACCTCCGTGCACAATGCCCGGTCACGAAGGAGCCGTACCACGACGTCTACATGGTGACCGGCTACGACGAGGCGATCGCCGTCTATCACGATCAGGCGACGTTCTCGAACTGCATCTCGGCGATCGGTCCCTTCGCGAAGTTCCCCGTTCCCCTCGAGGGCGACGATGTCACCGAGATCATCGAGACCTACCGGGACGAACTTCCGTTCGGCGATCAGTTGCCGACCTTTGATCCCCCAAAGCACACCGCACACCGGGGCCTCCTCATGCGGCTGATCACACCAAAACGATTGAAGGAGAACGAGGCGTCTCTCAGACGGCTCGCTGATCGCCAGATCGACCGCTTCCATGCCCGGGGTGAATGCGAGTTCGTCAGCGAGTACGCGGGTCCATACACCCTTCTCGTGATCGCCGATCTCCTCGGGGTGCCCGAAGAAGATCATGAGGAATTCCTGGAAAAGCTCATGCACCATGACTCGCTCGAGATGACGCACAAGCCGTTGGAGTACCTCTATGCACAGTTCACGACCTATATCGAGGATCGTCGGCGCGAACCCCGCGATGACGTCATGACCGGCTTGGCCACGGCCACGTTTCCCGACGGCACGCTGCCTCCCGTCGACGACGTGATGCGCATCGCGTCCAATCTGTTCGCGGCAGGTCAAGAGACGACGGCCCGGCTCCTCAGCACATCACTGCAGATCCTCGGGGACCACCCCGAGCTGCAACGACAGCTCCGTGACGATCGCAGCCTGATCACGCCGTTCCTGGAGGAAGCGCTGCGGCTCGAAAGCCCGATCAAGGGCACCTTTCGGCTGTCCCGTGTGCCGACCATGTTGCAGGACACCAAGATCCCGGCCGGCAGCACGGTGATGGTGCTGCCGAGCGCAGCGAACCGCGACCCGCGGGAGTTCGAGGATCCCGGTGAGTTGCGCCTCGACCGGGAGAACGGCCGCCAGCACATCGCGTTCGGGCACGGCATCCATACGTGCGCCGGTGCGCCGCTTGCCCGTGCCGAATCGAACGTGTCGCTCCAACGCCTGCTCGATCGGACGCAGGACATCCGGATCTCGGAGTCCCACCACGGACCGGCAGGTGCGCGCCGCTGGGAATACACGCCGACATGGATGCTTCGTGGCCTGGACCGCCTCTACCTCGAATTCACCCCGGTCGACTGATCGACTCGACGGATTGCACCTACCGGAGGACGCGAATGGGCACGTACAACCACACTGGGCAGGTCGTGACCGACCTGGAACGATCGAAACGGTTCTACCAGGAGGTCTTCGGCTTCAAGAGCTGGTACGAGATCTCCCCCCCGACCAGCCCACGGGGAAGCTCACCGGCCTCACGCCGCCGCTCGGGGTCACTGCCTCCTATCTGACCCTCAATGGCTTCGTACTGGAGCTGATGCACTACTCCGCGCCCGGTGCGACGGCGCCGTACCGCGCGCGCACGATGAACGAGCCGGGGCTGACCCACTTGTCGATCTCAGTCGACGACGTCCGGGCTACGGCCGAGCGGGCTGCCGAATGCGGCGGGCAGATCGTCCTGGACAGCGACATCGGTGCCGCCCTGTTTGTCAGAGACCCCGACGGGCAGTTGATCGAGCTGTTGCCTGTGGCCTACCGCGACAGCCTGCCGCCGAAGCCGTGACCCCGATGGCAGGTCAGAGGGGTGGCTACTGTGGAAACCTTCGGGCGCGGCCCCGCGAAGCGGCCCGTGCATTGACTGAGGGAGCGTGCAAATGACCGTGACACATGAGGCTGCGGTACCGCTGCGACACGCCGATCGGTTCTTCATCGATGGCGCCTGGGTCACCCCCTCTTCGGAGGCCACCATCGATGTGATCGACTCGAGCACGGAAGCGATCTACTTCCGTGTCCCCGAGGCGCAGCCCGCCGACATCGACCGCGCCGTGACGGCCGCCCGCCGGGCCTTCGACGAGGGGCCCTGGCCCCGGATGAGTCACGCCGAACGGGCCGAGTTCCTCACGGGCTTCGCCATCGGCCTGCGGGAGAGGGCCGAGGACATCGGACAGATTTGGCCTCGCGAGTCGGGTGCTCTCCACATCGTCGCCAAGCACGGTGCCGCGGGAATCGCAAGCGCATTCGACTACTACGCGGGCCTGGCCGGGAGCTTTCCCTTCGAGGAGAGGGTGCGGCCGTCCCAGGGCGAGTTCGGCCTCCTCGTACGGGAGCCTGTGGGGGTGGTCGGCGCCATCATCCCGTGGAACGCCCCGATCGGGCTCATCACGTACAAGGTTGCCCCGGCCCTCCTGGCGGGGTGCACCGTCGTGCTGAAGTGCTCACCGGAGGCACCCGGTGACGCCTACGTGGTGGCTGAGATCGCCGAGGCCCTGGGCCTTCCTGCGGGGGTGCTGAACGTCGTGACCGCCGACCGGGAGGTCTCCGAGCTCCTCGTCAGAGACGCCCGCGTCGACAAGATCACCTTTACCGGGTCGACCGCCGCCGGTCGTCGGATCGCATCCCTCTGCGGAGAGCGGATTGCCCGCTGCACCCTGGAATTGGGTGGGAAGTCCGCGGCCCTGATCCTGGACGACATGGATCTGAGCGAGGCCGCCACGACCCTGGCCAGGGCGGAATGCATGCTCGCGGGACAGGTGTGCTCCTCGCTGACCCGGATCGTCGTCAGCCGCCGGCGCCACGACGAGCTCGTCGACGCCTTGGCGAGCGCCTTCTCCCAGGTGCGGGTCGGTGACCCCTTTGACGCAGCGACGCAGATGGGCCCGCTCGTGTCCAGCCGTCAGCGCGACCGGGTCGAGGGCTACATCGCGACGGGGATCGAACAGGGAGCGACTCTGGTCACCGGTGGCGGACGGCCCAAGGACCTCGATCGCGGCTACTACGTCGAGCCGACGGTGTTCGCCAACGTAGAGAACTCGTCAACGATCGCACAGGAGGAGATCTTCGGCCCGGTGTTGAGCGTGATCCCGGTCGGAGACGAAGATCAGATCGTGGCCACCGCCAACGACACCATCTACGGTCTCAACGCGTCAGTGTTCACCCACGACGTGGACCGGGCCCGGGACGTTGCCCGCCGTCTGCGCTCCGGCACCGTCGGTCACAACGCCTTCCGCACCGACTTCGGCGTCGCCTTCGGAGGCTTCAAGCAGTCCGGTATCGGCCGCGAGGGTGGCACGGAAGGACTCCTGCCCTTCCTCGAGACGAAGACCGTGATCCTCGAGGGCGAGCCCGCCGACAACCGCTGAGCCGCGGCCAGAACTCGTGCCATGGACCTGAATCCCTCGGGAGAGCAGCAACAACTCATCGATGCCTTCGCAGCGTTCTATGCCAAGGAGTGCCCGATGGAGCGGGTACGGGCCGCCGAGCCGTCTGGTCACGATGCCGACCTGTGGGCATCGTTGCGGACAATGGGCGCCCTGGAGATGGCGATCGACGAGCAATCGGGGGGCTGGGGCGCGTCCCTGCTCGATATGGCCCTTGTCGCAGAGCAACACGGCAGGCATCTCGGGCCCGCTCCCCTGATAGAGGCACAGGTCGCGGCGCGGCTCCTGGCGCGGGCCGGAGGTCATGCCGCGGCCGAGGCCCTCGGCCGGGCCCTTGGCCGCGGCCATCTGGTCACCATCGCGCTGCACCCGCCCCACGGTGGTGTGCTCGCGCTGGTTCCGGGTGGGTCGGTGGCTGACGAGGTGATCTTCTTCGACCACGGCCAGCTGAAGTGCATGGCCATCGTGGATCGGGCACGACCGGTACCCAACACCGGGTCGATGCCACTTGCCGACATCGCCGTCGACTCGGCAGTGGTGGAGTTGGTGTCCGGCGAGCCGGCGGAGCAACTGTTCGAGAGCGCACGCGACGAATGGATGGTGCTCATGGCGAACGCCCTCGTCGGCGTCGGGTCCCGCTCAATCGAGCTCGGAGTGGACTACGCGAAGGAGCGGCGGGCCTTCGGAGTCCCGATCGGATCATTCCAGGCCGTTGCCCACGGATTGGCCGATGCGGCGACGGCAATGGAGGGCAGCAAGCTCATCGCCCGGGAAGCGGCGTGGGCCGCCGGCGACGAGGTCCCACGGGCCAGGGAGTTAGCGTGCCTTTCCTGCGGATTCTGCGCGGAGGCTGCCCGCAAGGCGAGCTATCGCAGTCTGCACTATCACGGCGGATACGGCTTCATGCTCGAGTTCGATATCCAACTGTTCTTCCGGCGAGCCAGAGCTTGGCCTGCGGTGTTCGGGGAGCCGTCGCACATGTACGCGCGGGGAGCGATCGAACGACTCTCGGCTGTGGGAAACGGCGGATGACGATGGATTTTCGTCTGGGTGAGGGCAGCGATGCGTTACGAGACGAGGCCAGACGGTTCTTGGACGAGTACTTCACGGACGACGTGCGTGAGCGGATGCACGCGACCGGGGTCCATCACGACTGGAATTTCCACAAGGCGCGGGTGGAGCACGGGATGCTGGCGCCTGGGTGGCCCGTGGAATACGGAGGCCAGGGTCGCGACGCCCTCGAGGTGTTGGCGATGGCCGAAGAGTTCCAGACTGCGGGGGCGCCCACGTACGGCGGCAGCACCACGCTCATGGTGGCCAACGTCATTCGGCATATGGGGACGGAGGAACAGAAACGCCTGATCGTGCCCCAGGCTCTCGCGGGGGAGATCATCATCGTGCTCGGCTTCACCGAGCCCGAGGCGGGGTCCGACGTCGCAGCCGCGCAGACCCGCGCCGTGCGCGATGGCGACGAATGGGTGATCAACGGTCAGAAGATGTTCACGACCAATGCCCAAGAGGCTGACTATGTGTTCCTTCTGACCCGGACGAATTCCGAGGTGGCCAAGCACAAGGGCCTGACGACGTTCCTGGTGCCGTTGCGCCAGCCGGGTGTCGAGATCCAGCCCGTGTCGACGGTGTCCGGCGAGAGGACGAACCTGACCTTCTACTCCGATGTCAGGGTGGACGACGCACTGCGGATCGGGGAGATCGACGGCGGCTGGGAGGTCATGACGGTCGGCCTCACGTTTGAGCGATCCTTGCCCCAGGGTGGTGATTCGCGTCGCCTTCTCCGCGCCATGGAGCGATGGGCCCTTGCGGCCCCCGACGATGCGGGACGTCCGAGATCTGAGGACATCGACGTTCAGGCTCGCCTCGGTCGGGCGGCCGCCGAGATCGAAGTCAGCACCCTGCTGGCCCGCCGCTGCGCCTGGGTGCAGAACGCGGGGACCCTTCCCGGAGTCGAAGGATCGATGGCCAAGCTGTTCGCCACCGAGACGCTGACAAGGCAATCGGCTGACTTCATGGACATGCTCGGACCGGACGGCATCCGGGCTGACGGGGATCCCGCAGCCATCGCACGCGGGATCGCGGACTACTCGTACCGGTTTGCGCTGGGAACGACAACCTACGGCGGTACGAGCGAGATCCAGCGGAACATCATTGCCCAGCGGGGCCTCGGTCTGCCCCGAGCGTGATGAACGGCTTTGCCATGTCGATGGCGGCGCGAGCTGAGGATCGATGACATCTGCCGGCGTGCCCTTCGGTACCCAGATCCACCAGGTCGCCCAGGCGGACCCGGAGGGGGTCGGTATCGTGTTCGCCGCCCAGGACGGCAGCGAGCGGATCGTCACGTTTGGTGAGCTCGACGACCGGTCGACCCAGCTCGCCCGGGTGCTGTCGGCGCGGGGCCTCACGGTGGGCGATCACCTGGCGATCTCCCTCCCCAACACCCCGGACCACCTCGTTGCGACCTTCGCGGGATGGAAGGTTGGTGCCGTGGTCGTCCCGATGCGGTGGAACCTTCCCGAGTGGGAGCGAGACCGGGTGCTGGCGGTCATCGGGCCCCGCCTGATCGTCGATGCTGAGCAGGCGGACCTCTTCGAGGAGGCGGTGTCAGCCCCGACCAGCCCCCTTCCCGAGGTGACGCCGCCTCATGGTTGGGGGATCTGCAGCTCGGGGTCGACGGGTGTCCCGAAGGTCATCATGATGAAGAATCCTGGCCGGTATGTCGAGGGGGCGTCCACGGCAGCTGCGGTGGAGTCGTACGGTCCGCTCCCGCAGCCGCAGCGCGTGCTGATCCCGGCGCCGCTGTACCACTCGAACGGCTTCACGGCGACCAGGAACCTCATGTCGGGAGTGGCAGTCGTGCTGCTCGAGCGGTTCGACGCCCAGCGGGTGCTCGACCTGATCGAACGGCACCGGGTGACCGGGTTCGTCGGGGCGACCCCGATGCTGCAGCGACTGGCTCAGGTGCCCGACATCGACCAGCGAGACCTGTCGTCGCTCGACTGGGTGCAGCAAGGGGCAGCCTTGCTGCCGGTCTGGCTCGGACGGCGATGGTGTGAGCTGATCGGGCCCGAGCACTTCTTCGTGACCTATGGCGCATCGGAGCGGCACGGCTACGTGTGCTGTCGAGGAGACGAATGGCTCGACCACCCCGGAACCGTTGGTCGCGGCTACATGGGCACCGAGATACGGATCCTCGGCGAGGGGGGAGCGGAACTCCCCGCAGGGGAGATCGGCGGGATCTACATGCGCAGGGCTTCTGGCCCCGAAGCGACGTACATGGGCGGCAACGTGGAGCCGATGCTCTCGACAGGCGATGGGTTCGTCACCGTGGGGGACATGGGCTGCCTGGACAAGGAGGGATATCTCTACGTGGCCGACCGCCGTGCCGACATGATCGTGACCGGGGCGGTCAATGTCTTCCCTGCAGAAGTGGAGGCTGCGCTCAGCGAGCACCCGGCCATCGCCGACGTTGTCGTCGTCGGCCTGCGGGATCCGGAGTGGGGCCGCCGGGTGCATGCGATCGTCCAGCCCGTCGATCGGGCCGATCCGCCGCTTCCCACCGACATCATCGCTTTCGCCAGGACGCGGCTCGCTGCGTACAAGGTTCCGAAGACGGTGGAGCTGGTGGAGGCGATCCCGAGGAACGATGTCATGAAATTCAATCGGGCGGCTCTGACCGAGGAGCGGGATGAGCGGGAGTCCCGGGAGGCGCAGGCGACATAGCCGATGCACGTGCATCAGGTCAGCCGCCGCCTCCCTCCTCGTCACCAGCGGCTTGACCGCCACCGCTCGTCGCCCGGGCAGAAGGCCGAAATTCCTGGTGGACGGCATAATCCGACTGCGGTATCCCCACCTGACCCGGCGGGCCGGGGAGAAATGAAACGAGCCGTCCCGGCGTTGGAAATGGTGGTTAGGTAGAGGCCACTGCAGTGGCAAAGGAGTCGTCGTGAGGGAGAATTACGAGAAGGACCCAGGAGCCGTTTCCCAGCTGAACCCCCGCCAGTTCGCGGTCACCCAGGAGAGCGCGACCGAACCAGCGTTCGACAACGAATTCTGGGACCACAAGGAGGCCGGGATCTACGTCGACGTGGTCTCGGGGGAACCCCTTTTCGCCTCCACCAAGAAGTTCGACAGCGGATGCGGCTGGCCGAGCTTCACCGTTCCGCTCGAGCCTCGTAACGTCGTCGAGAACGAGGATCGGAGCCACGGGATGATCAGGACCGAGGTCCGCTCGAGCCACGGCGACAGCCACCTCGGGCACGTCTTCAATGATGGCCCACCCCAGGAGGGGGGCCTGCGGTACTGCATCAACTCTGCCGCCCTGCGCTTCGTGCCCTATGAGGACCTCGAGGCCGAGGGATACGGTGAGTACAAGAAGCTCTTCGATGGCCCCGCGGAGGGGCGGGAGGTGGCCCAATGAGCGCCACGACAGACAGGGCGATCCTCGCGGGCGGGTGCTTCTGGGGGATGCAGGACCTCATCCGCAAGCGCCCCGGCGTGATCTCGACGCGGGTGGGCTACACGGGTGGTGACGTCGCCAATGCGACGTACCGGAACCATGGGACGCACGCCGAGGCGATCGAGATCACGTTCGACCCCGAGTTGACCTCGTACCGTGACCTGTTGGAGTTCTTCTTCCAGATCCACGACCCGACGACGCTGAACCGCCAGGGCAACGACGTCGGTACGAGCTACCGATCGGCGATCTTCCACCTGAACGACGAGCAACGTCGGGTGGCCGAGGACACCATCGCCGATGTCGAGGCATCGGGGCTGTGGCCCGGCAAGGTCGTGACGGAAGTCGCGCCCGCCGGGCCGTTCTGGGAGGCCGAGCCCGAGCATCAGGACTATCTCGAGCACTACCCGAACGGTTACACCTGCCACTTCCCACGCCCGGGATGGGTACTGCCCCGTCGGAACGAGGCCATGGCCGGATAGGAGCGTGCGCCGGACTGTCCCGGCGCCCTACGTCAGCCCTCGAAGCGGACTGTGACCGCCGCGTCCGGTTCGAGCACCCGGAAGCTGAAGCTTTCCTCGATGTAGAGCCGGACGACGTCGGCGTCATGGTCGAGATAGCCGATGGACAGATCCTGCCCGCTATCGAACTGGAAGTCCCCGCCGCGCTGACTGAGCACGACGCCTCCTTCCATGCCGGGCGCCCATACCAGGGGCCCGCCGAGGATCTCACGCAGGTGGTCGAAGAGCAGATGCCCGCCGTACTCGGTGCTCTCCACGATCCTCGTGTAGATGTCAGGGCAGATCGCCAGCCCGTAGGGGCCGTCGATACCCGTCTGGCGGAGGGCGTTGACGGCGCGGGCGACGCCGTCGGGAGACCGCTCGACGCCCCCGTCGATCACGATCGGCTCGTGCGAGGTGCCCTCGGTGATGCCACGCAGCCCGGCCGCCTCGTGTCCGTGGAAGACGGTCACGTTCTCGCCGAGCGCGATCTGGCGCACCGCCTCGTCCAGTTCGGGCAGATCGGGGTCCGCCGCTCCCCGCTCCGCGTCGTCCAGCTGGACGCGTGAGACCTTGAATTCCACCCGAAGCTCCATGAGGGGGAGGACCCTCCTTTGGGCCGCTGCGACTCCCTCCGACGGCCCGGCAATGGAGGAGATGCGGCCCAGATCGGTCGCCGAGTGAGACCAGCCATGGGGGCCGGCGAAGTCCACCAGCTTGCGGGCGGCCAGGTAGGTGGGCAGGCGCGACGCGGCCTCGTGGTCGATCATCCCCCACCCGTCGCCGGAGATGGGAGCCAGGTCCCTGTACAGGTGGTTCATCGCACCGCTCCCTTCAAGCTGCCGATCCCGAGCGACCCCGATCCTCCCGCCGACAGGTCAGGTCCACCGTCCGCGGCGCTGTCCGCGCTCTCGTCGCCGAGCTCGGTGATCGGACCCGACGTGAACAGGAACTTCCGTAGATTGGCATCGAGGGCGGGGTCACGCCGGCGCAGCCACTCGAGGGCCATCGCAGCGTGCTCCTTCTCATCGTCCCGGTTGTAGGCCAGCACGGCCGCCAGGCTCTCGTCCGAGGTCGCCTTCACTCGCTGGTCGTACCAGTCGATGGCCTCGAGCTCCTCGCACAGCGACGTCATGGCTCGGTGGTGGTCGACGGTGGCTTCGTCGAGCAGCTCGAGCGGTTCGTGGAATCCTTCGCTTGCCAAGGTCCTCTCCTTTATGCGCTTTCCTCAATCCGGACCGCCAGTCCAAGGGGCGGTTCCGTCACAGTGAAGCATTCATCCGGCCACCAGTCCACGGTGCGCCCCACCCGATCGTGTGGCCGCGAACTCGGCGTGAACGTGTGCTCCCCGGAGCCGGACCCCTGGCCGACCTGGGTACTCTCTGGGCATGGTCATGTCGGACCGTCCCGAGGTGCAGACGGCGGCGTGGCCCATCGCGGTCGTCGACGTCGCCACCCTCGCCTCGAGCTTCTTCGGAGCGGTCAGCCGACTGCCCTTTCGCGCCCCGTGGCGTGGACCCAGCCACCCCCCTCGGAACCTGGCGGTGTCGGCCACCCGAGAGCTCGTCCGGACCCTGCTCGGCTACGCGTCCTCGCTGCCGATCGACGAATTCCGCTCCTTGGAGCGGGTCCTCGACGGGGTCGCCGGCCGCGTCCTTCCTCCCTTCGTGGCGCTCCAGGGGGTGAGGAGCGAACCGGACCAGATCGGGGGGGTGCCCGGGGTCTGGTTCCGCCCCCCTGAGGCCCACGGGGACCCGGCCGACGGGGACCGACACGACGCAGGTGGTCCCGGGACGCCCGGTACGATCGTCTACCTGCACGGAGGTGGCTACATCGGGACCTCGCCGCGCATGTACTCGCTCTTCTTGGCACACCTGGCCCGGGTCACGGGGTGCAAGGTGTTTGCCGCCGACTACCGGCTGGCCCCTGAGTTCCCGTTTCCCGCCGCCGTCGACGATGTCATCTCGGTGATCGCCCATCTGAAGAAGGGGGGCCTGACCTGCGAGCAGTTGCTGATCGCGGGTGACTCGGGTGGCGGAGGCCTCTTGGGGACGGTCCTCCATCGCATGCGGAAGGAGGATTTGGGACGGCCGGCGGGGGCACTGTTGTTCTCGCCCGAGGTCAGCCTCACGCTCAGCGAGGATTCGATCACCGACAACGCCCCCTTCGACGTGCTTCCGTGGAACATCCCCGTCAATCCCTACCTCCACGGGGTCGACCCCGATGACGAGCGGGTGGACGTGCTGCTTGACGACGTCGCAGGCTGGCCCCCGACCTTCCTCGTCTACGGCGCAGACGAGATGTTCCGCGACGCCATCCGTGAGCTGGCGATCAAGCTTCGCAGCGCCGACGTTCCTCACGTGGCCTCGGAGGTCGAGGGGATGTTCCACGTCTTTCCCTTCCTCCTGCCCTGGGCCAGGGAGAGCCAGGATGTCTACGACCGGGCCGGCTCGTTC
The DNA here is from genome assembly GCA_963717455.1 of uncultured Acidimicrobiaceae bacterium. Classification (GTDB taxonomy): domain Bacteria; phylum Actinomycetota; class Acidimicrobiia; order Acidimicrobiales; family RAAP-2; genus Bog-473. The sequence continues at coordinate 4,993,410 of OY970336.1, read as the reverse complement.
GTGAGGAGCGCGCTGGTCACCGCGGCGAGTTTGCACTGAGCCCGCTCCGCACCGAAGGGACGGGCATGCCCGACGGCGACATCCGACTCCTCCTGGCCGACGTGGACGGCACCCTCGTCACGCCCGACAAGACCCTGACCCAGCGGACCATCGACGCGGTGCACGCGTTGCATGCCGCCGGCGTGCTCTTCGCCATCACGAGCGGGCGTCCACCGCGGGGCATGTCGATGTTGGTGGGGCCTCTCCAGCTGACCATGCCCGTTGCTGCCTTCAACGGCGGGATCATCGTCGAGCCCGACCTGACGGTGATCGAGCAGAGGCTGGTACCGGAGTCTCTCGTGAAGCCGATCCTGACGCTCTTGGAGTCGCACGGCCTCGACACCTGGATCTACCGTGGCGCCGAGTGGTACGTACGCGATTCCAAGGGACCCCATGTCGATCGGGAGGCGGCCACGGTCCAGTTCCAGCCGACCGTCGTGGGGACGTTCGACGACCTCTGTGACCAGGTGGCGAAGATCGTCGGAGTGAGTGACCACCGCGATGCCATGGCCAAGGCCACGGAGGCGGCCCGGGAGCAGTTCTGCCGCGACGTCACCGCGGCCCAATCACAGCTGTACTACCTGGACGTCACGCATCCGGCGGCCAACAAGGGCGAGGTCGTGAAGTTCCTCTCGTCGCGCGACCGCATCCCCACGTCCCAGATCGCCACGATCGGCGACATGCCGAACGGCGTCTTGATGTTCGCCCACTCCGGGCTCAGCATCGCGATGGGGAACGCGTCGAGCGAGGTGCAGCGGGCCGCCCGGATGGTGACGACGAGCGATCAGGACGAGGGCTTTGCCAACGCCGTCGAGCGGTACATCCTGAACCAGGCCGGCACCCTCCGCTAGGTGGACGCGGTCGCAGCGGTGTGGCCCGGTCCGCACCAATCGTGGAATCGTAGGGTCCCCGCGAGCCGAATGGTTCCGAGCGGACCGTCCACGACGTGGGCGCGATCGGAGGGAGTAGACACGGTGGACAACGACCTGGGTGCGGCCGGACTTCGACTCGAGCGCGAGGGGCCCATCGCGTGGTGCGTGATCGACCGGCCGTCTGCCCGCAACGCGCTCACGCCCGCCATGTACTACGGCATCAAGCGCGCGGTGCGGCTCGTGAACACCGACCCGGAACTCGCGGCGCTGATCATCACCGGCACGGGGGACGTGTTCGCGCCGGGCGGCGATCTCGGCGGTCGTGCAGAACCGGGGGACTCGTCGCCCGACGACCTCGGGTACGACATCCTCCCCTTCACGGCCGTCCGCGAGAGCCGGGCACCGGTGATCGCAGCGGTCAACGGCATCTGCCAGGCCGGGGGGCTCCTGATCGCCATGATGGCCGACATCGCGGTGGCCAGTGACCGGGCGACCTTCCGGGTACCCGAACTCCTGCGCGGCATTCCCGACGCGACGTACGCCGCGGCGCTGCCCGCCCACGTCGGCTTGGCGGTCGCCCGTGACCTGCTGCTCTCGGCGCGGGTGTTCGACGCCGCGGAGGCGCAGCGACTCGGGGTCATCTCGCGCGTCGTGCCCCACGAAGAGCTGCGGCCAGCCGCACTCGAAGCGGCGCGCCAGGTCCTGCGCACGGCGCCCATGGCTCGGGCCCAGGTCAAGCGCATGCTCAACGAGCGCTACGGGTTGGTCGACTACCAGACGATGTTCGGGGCGCTCGAGACCTCACCGGAGCCACGCGAGGGCATGGCGGCGTTCATGGAGAAGCGCCAGCCCAACTGGATCCCGCCCGACCTCCCGTCTTGAGGTGATCGCCGGCCAGTAGGTTGCCGGTGTGGTTGAGAGTCGACGACTCGCCTTCGATCCGATTGCCGAGGCCCAGCGCCAGTGGGAGGTCCATGGCTGGTCCGAGCAGGCCGCGGCCATGGCGCTCGTCACCTCGGTCATGCGCCTCCAACAGATCTTTCTCACCCGCGCCGACGCGACGTTGCGGGCATTCGACCTCACATTTGCGCGCTATGAGGTCCTCATGCTCCTTTCCTTTGCCAGGCAGGGCGCGCTGCCGCTCGGAAAGATCGGAGAGCGGCTGCAGGTGAACGCCGCCAGTGTGACCAATGCGGTCGACCGGCTCGAGGATCGCGGTCTCGTCACGCGGCGGTCCAACCCCGAGGACGGCCGGGGCACGCTGGCGTGGCTGACCGAGTCGGGACGCCGGACGGCCGACGAGGCCACGAAGGCGATGAACGAGTCGGTGTTCGCAGACCTCGGCGTCAGTGACTCGACCCTTCGCCGGCTCTTCGACCTGCTGGCGGACCTGCGCCGCGCCGCCGGCGACTTCACCTGAGACGTGGTGGCAAGATACTTTGACATTTAAGTAATATGGAGCCCATGGCCGACCGGGCAACCTGGCAGGACGCGTACGACCGCTCGCCGTTGCGCTCGGCACGCTTCGAGACCATGTCGGGTGTGCCGCTCGAGCCGGTCTATGGCCCCGAGGGCGCCGAGCTGCCCGGCCACTACCCCTACACGCGGGGTCCCTACGCATCCATGTACCGCTCCCGCCTCTGGACCATGCGCCAGTTCGCCGGCTTCGGGACGGCAGAGGACACGAACGGACGCTTCAAGGAGCTCCTGCGGGCCGGCGGCGACGGCCTGTCCACTGCCTTCGACATGCCGACGCTCCTCGGGCGCGACTCCGACGACCCCCTCGCCAAGGGCGAGGTGGGGCGGGCGGGTGTCGCCGTCGACACCCTGGCCGACATGGAGACCCTCTTCTCGGGGATCGACCTCGGCCGGGTCTCGACGTCCATGACCATCAACTCACCGGCGGCACCCGTGCTCGCGATGTACATCGGGGTGGCGGACCGCACCGGAGTCGATCGCGCCGCGCTCTCCGGCACCCTCCAGAACGACATCCTGAAGGAGTACCAGGCACAGAAGGAATACGTCTTCCCGCCTCGCCCCTCGGTGCGTCTGGTGACCGATGTGATGCGCTTCTGCAGTGCCGAGCTGCCGCGCTGGCACCCCGTGTCGGTGTCGGGCTACCACATCCGCGAAGCGGGATCGACCGCAGCGCAGGAGCTGGCCTTCACGCTGGCCAACGGGTTCGCCTACGTCGAAGCGGCTCTGGCCGCCGGGCTGGAGGTCGACGAGTTCGCGCCGCGGCTCAGCTTCTTCTTCAACGCGCACAGCGACTTCTTCGAGGAGATCGCCAAGTACCGCGCCGCCCGGCGCATCTGGGCCCACACGATGCATGAGCGCTACGGGGCGGCCGACGGTCGCTCGTGCCAGCTGCGCTTCCACACGCAGACGGCCGGCGTCTCGCTGACGGCGCAGCAGCCCGAGGTGAACCTCGTCCGCGTCGCCATCGAGGCCCTTGCAGGGGTGCTCGGCGGCACGCAGAGCCTGCACACCGACGCGTTCGACGAGGCGCTCGCCTTGCCGACCGAGCACGCCGCCCGGCTGGCCCTGCGCACGCAGCAGGTCATCGCCGAGGAGTCCGGCGTCGTGCACGTGGCCGATCCGCTGGGCGGGTCCTGGTTCCTCGAGCATCTCACCGATGAGCTGGAGCGTCAGGCTGAGGACGTCTTCGCACACCTGCTCGACGCAGGATCGGGTTCCATGCTCGAGGGTGTGTTCGCGTCGATTGAGGACGGCTGGTTCGTCTCCGAGATCGCCGACGCCGCCTACGCATTCCAGTCCAAGATCGCCCGCGGTGAATGGACGCAGGTGGGGGTCAACGGCTATGTCGAAGAGGACGGGGTCGCCCCGTCGACGCTGTCCATCGACCCGGCCGTCGAGACCGCCCAGCTCGAAGGCCTGGCCGCCGTCAAGCAGTCCCGCGACGACGACGCAGTCCGCCGCTCCCTGGCCCGCATCACCGCGGAGGCGGCCGACCCCGGCATCAACCTCATGCCGGCCTTGATCGAAGCGGCGCACAGCTTGGTCACGGTGGGTGAGGCGATGCGGGCCATGGAGGCCGTGTTCGGGCTCTTCTTCGAGCGCAACGTCGCCTGAGCGTGCCCGCAGCAGGCAACGACAGGCCACTGCGGGTGCTCGTCGCCAAGGTCGGCCTCGACGGCCACGACCGTGGGCTGCGCGTGGTGGCGCGCATCCTGCGCGATGCGGGGTGCGAGGTCGTCTATGCCGGCTTGCGCCAGTCGCCCGAGACCATCGCAGCGATGACGGCCCAGGAGGACGTCGACGTCGTGGGCGTGTCCATGCACAACGGGGCGCATCTCACCCTCGCCCCGGCGGTCGTGGAGGCGCTGCGTACGGCGGGCCTCGACACGCCGGTCGTCATCGGCGGCATTGTCCCGCCGGCCGATGTCCCGCAATTGCTGCACGACGGCGTCGCCGCCGTGCTCGGACCGGGTGCCTCCAACGAGGAGGTCGTGTCCACGGTGCGGAAGGCGGCGTCCGCCTGAACCCGGACGCCGGCGGGCTCTCGCCGGGGCGACGGCGTCATGGCTAATGTGCGCCCGTCGATCGGGGTCGAGAGATCCGTCTCGGCCGAACCGTCCAGCGTGGAGAAAGAAGGCCTGCCATGTCCGACTCGTCACGGCTCTTGGAGGTGCTCGACCTCGAGGAGGCAGGCCCGGGAAGGTTCGTGGCCCAGAACTTCGCCGAAGGGGCGGGCAACGTCGTGTTCGGCGGGCAGATCCTGGCGCAGACGATCGTGGCCGCGAGCACCATCGACCCGGACAAGGTGCTGAAGTCGGTGCACACGATCTTCGCCCGCGGCGCCGATCGGGACCAGCCCTTGGACCTCGAGGTCGAGGCCATGCACATCGGTCGGGCGCTGGCCAGCGCGACGGTCACCGCCCGGCAAGGCGATCGGCTGTGCACCCGATCGCTGTGCCTTCTCAGCGCGCCGGAACCGGACCTGATCCGCTACGGCACGTCGATCCCAGACGTCGGCGGCCCCGATGACGCCCCGCCCCTCGGCGGGAGCGGGGAGTTCTGGGAGCTCCGCGTCGTCGGCGGCGTGGACATCTCGGATCCGGACGCGGTGGGACCACCCGAGCTGTTCGTGTGGGTCCGCTTCCCCGGGTCAGGGGCCACCGGGGTGGAGGGGCAGGCCTTGCTGGCCTACGCCACCGACGGCTTCCTGATCGGCACGGCCATGCGGCCCCACGCCGGCATCGGCCAGTCGATGGCCCATGTCTCCATCTCGACCAGCGTGCTGAGCCACACCCTCACCTTCCACGAGGCGGTGGATGCAGGAGCGTGGCACCTTCTCGCTCAGGAGAGCCCGTACGCGGGCCACGGCCGCACCTATGGGCGAGCCAACATCTTCGCCGAGGACGGCAGTGTCGTCGCGTCGTTCGTCCAGGACAACATGGTGCGATCCTTCCCGAAGGGGTAGGGACAGCCGCAGGGTTGGCCCCGCCCGGCCGTCCCTTGGCGGCCCTGCCACGAACCACTACGTTGGCACGATGGCAGATTACGAGACGTTGCTCTATGAGGAGCGGAACGGTGTTGCGTGGGTCACGCTCAACAGACCCGAGGTGAACAACGCCTTCAATCCACGCATGCGGGCCGAGCTCCGGAGCATGTGGAACTCGCTGCGCAAGAACGACGACGTCCGCTGTGTGGTCCTGACGGGAGCCGGGGAGAAGGCCTTCTGCACCGGCATCGACCGCGCCATCATCGATGACTGGAAGGGTCTGCCCAGGAACCCATGGAGCTTTGCCGACGAGATCGGGGAGGACATCGGGCCGAAGACGAACCATGTGTGGACCCCGGTCATCGCCGCGGTCAACGGCATCGCATGCGGCGGGGCCTTCTACTTCCTGGGGGAGTCCGAATTCGTCATCGCGTCCGAGACGGCGACCTTCTTCGACCCCCATGTGTCCTACGGCATGGTGGCCGGCTACGAGTCCGTCCACCTGATGCAGAAGGCTCCGTTCCACGAGGTCATGCGCATGGCGATCATGGGGAACAACGAGCGCATGTCGGCCAAGCGGGCCTACGAGATCGGCCTTGTGTCCGAGGTGGTGCCCGCCGACCAGCTGACACAGGCCGTCACCTGGGCTGCCGAATCGATCGCCGCCCTGTCGCCGGCCGCGGTGCAGGGCACCGTGCGGGCGATGTGGATGGGCCTCAACGTCCCCCGCGACATCGCCCTCGGCTTGGCTCCGGTCGTCGTGCGCCTGGGGACCAAGAACGACACCATTCACGAGGGTCAGGAGACCTTCAAGGGGGCGCGGCAGAAGTACCGGGTGCGCTGACCTCACCGGCGCCCGCGTCCGGATGAGATCCGCCGCTCAGTTGGGCGATTCGGCGATCACCCGATCCTTGAGGGACGGTACGATGGGGGGCGCCGACTTCCAGTTGGGGACGCCCGCGTCCTCCTTCGCGATGGGGTAGTGGTCGTCGTTGACCTGGGCCCAGTGCGCGTGGTTCAACTCGTGCAGCGTGAAGCACGCGTTGAGAGAGGTGTAGAAGCCCTGGTTGTCCTGGGTCTGGTTCACCGACTCCTTGATCATGAGGGCGGCCATGGTCGGCACCCGGGCGATGCGGCGCGCGAACTCCAGGGTCCGTTCATTGAGCTCTGCGCCGGGGAACACCTTGCTGACCATGCCGAGGGCGTACGCCTCGTGCACGGTGATGGAGTCGCCCGTCAGCATGAGCTCCTTCGTCTTGCGCGCCCCGAACTCCCAGGGGTGCGCGAAGTACTCCATGCCGCACATGCCGAGCCGGGTCCCCACGACGTCGGCGAAGCGCACGTCGTCGGCGCCGACGATCAGATCGCAGGCCCACATCAGCATCAGGCCGGCGGAGTAGACGTCGCCGTGCACCTGGGCAATGGTGATCTTGCGCAGGTTGCGCCAACGCCGCGTGTTCTCGAAGAAGTAGTGCCACTCCTGCAACATGAGGCTCTCGGCGCCGATCCGTGTCCCGCCGTTGGTCTCGCTGGTCGGGTGCGGGTTCTCCCCGCCGCGCCGCTCGGCCATGGCGACCTTGGAGCCCAAGTCGTGCCCGGAGGAGAACATCTTCCCCTCTCCGCTGAGGATGACGACGCGGACGTTGTCGTCCGCCTCGGCGGCCAAGAACGCCTCGTTGAGCTCGACGAGCATGCCCCGGTTCTGCGCGTTGCGGGCCTCCGGCCGGTTCAAGATGATGCGGACGATCGTCCCGTCGTCCTGAGGCTCGTACTTGACGAAATCGAAGTCTGGCATGGTCCCTCCAAGGCGGTAGTTGCGTTCTCAAATCTGCAATTTCTGTTCTTTGTAGGTTCTATTCGTCGGGCTCACCCAAAAGCAAGGCGGGCGCCGGTGCTGTCGGAGCCCTCCGACGTGACGCCGCACGGCGAGATTGCACGACCACCCCTTTGTCGTTCTGGCCGCCGGACCCGTAGGGTGAGGTCCGGAGGCACCGGCGCACTCTCTCACCGGCACCGGGTTGGCCAACGCGGCCGGGCCGGAGGTGGTGACGAGGTGGGCCGCAGGTTCCCGTCCCGTCCGTCGCGAGGGCGGCGGCCAGACCATCAAGAAGGGGAGGCCATGGCCTGGGATTTCTCAACCGAGCCGGAGTTCCAAGAGAAGCTCGACTGGGCGCGCGACTTCGTGCGGGACAAGGTCGAGCCGCTCGACATCCTCTATCCCCACCGGCAGTTCCACCCCCTGAACGACGAATTGCGGCCCATCGTCGACCCCATGAAGCAAGAGGTGCGGGACCACGACCTGTGGGCCGCCCATCTCGGGCCCGAGCTCGGCGGCAAGGGCTACGGGCAACTGAAGCTCGCGCTCCTGAACGAGATCCTCGGCGTGTCGGGGTGGGCTCCCATCGTCTTCGGGACCCAGGCGCCCGATACGGGGAACGCGGAGATCATCGCCCACTACGGGACCGAGGAGCAGAAGAAGGCGTACCTCCAGCCGCTGCTGAACGGGGAGGTCTTCTCGTGCTACTCCATGACCGAACCGCAGGCGGGCTCGGACCCAGCGCAGTTCACGACCGCCGCGGTACGGGACGGCGACGAGTGGGTCATCAACGGGTGGAAGTTCTTCTCGTCCAATGCCCGCACCGCGGCGTTCCTCATCGTGATGGCCATCACCGACCCCGACGTGAGCATCTACAAGGGGGCGTCCATGTTCCTGGTGCCGACCGACACCCCCGGGGTCAACATGACCCGGCACGTGGGTCTGGCCGGCGAGTCGGAGGACGAGGGCATGCACGCCCTCATCCACTACGAGGACGTACGCGTCCCAGCCGACGGCCTGCTCGGGGGCGAGGGCGAGGCCTTCGCGATCGCCCAGACCCGGCTCGGTGGGGGGCGCGTCCACCACGCCATGCGAACGGTGGCCACGTGCCAGCGTGCCCTCGACCTGCTCTGCGAGCGGGTCCTCAGCCGCGAGACCCAGGGCAGCCTGCTGGCCAAGAAGCAGTTCATCCAGGGTGACATCGCCGACTCCTACGTGGAGCTCCAGCAGTTCCGCCTGCTGGTGCTCTACACCGCCTGGGAGATCGACCAGGTCGGGGACTACCGGCGCACCCGCAAGAACATCGCCGCCATCAAGGCCCTCACCCCCAAGGTCGTGCACGACGCGGTCTGGCGCTCCATGCACGCGCACGGCGCATTGGGTGTGTCCAACGAGATGCCCTTCGGCAGCATGTGGATGATGGCGCCGATCATGAGCGTGGTCGACGGGCCGACCGAGGTCCACAAGGTCACCGTCGCCCGCGAGGTCCTCAAGGACTACGAGGCTGCGCCCGGGCTGTGGCCGAGCGCCCACCTGCCGGCCAAGCGCGAGGAGGCCCGCCTGAAGCTGGCCGAGTACATCGAGCACCTCGTGGGCAACGCCTGACCGGGACTCTCGGGCGAGAACCGAATAATCGTTCCGCCCCGCCCCCGGACCGGCGGCGCCGGCGGCGGGCACGACCTGCGCAGGGGGCATGTTCCGGGTCGTCTCCGGCGCAGGGTGCGGCGCGGCGCCCCACCCCGGCGGCAGGCGGTCGGGGCGCGGCCTAGTATAGGGGCGTTATATTGTGCAGAGAGTCCCGTTCTCAGGAGGAGCCGCCCATGAGCGAGGTCGATGACCTCATCCTGATCAGCGTCGACGACCACATCATCGAGCCGCCGGATCTCTTCGTGCACCACCTGGCCGCCCGGTACCAGGATCGTGCGCCCAAGCTGGTGCGCAACGACGAGGGGAACGACGTCTGGACCTTCGGGCAGGTCGTGATGGAGACGGCGGCACTCAATGCCGTCGCCGGCCGACCCAAGGAGGAGTACGGGCTCGAGCCGCAGAGCCTCGAGGAGGTGCGGCCCGGGTGCTACGACGTGCACGAGCGGGTCAAGGACATGGACGCGGGGGGTGTCCTCGCCTCCATGAACTTCCCCTCCTTCCCCACCTTCAAGGCACGGACCTTTGCGAGCGACGACGCCGATCTCTCTCTGGCGCTGGTGCGGGCGTACAACGATTGGCACATCGACGAGTGGTGTGCCGCGTACCCGGCCCGTTTCATCCCGATGGCGGTCCCGGTCATCTGGGACGCGCAGGCGACCGCGGCGGAGATCCGCCGAGTCGCCGCGAAGGGCTGCCACTCCCTCAGCTTCACGGAGAACCCCGCCGCCCTCGGCTACCCGAGCTTCCACGACGAGTACTGGGACCCGGTGTGGCAGGCATGCTGCGACACGGGGACGGTGCTGGCCATCCACCTGGGCTCGTCCGGACGTCTCTCCATTCCCGCCGTCGACTCGCCGCCGGACGTGATGATCACCCTGCAGCCGATGAACATCCAGTCGGCGGCGGCCGACCTGTTGTGGTCCCGGGTGCTCAAGACCTATCCCGACCTCCGGGTGGCGCTGTCGGAGGGCGGCACAGGATGGGTCCCCTATTTCCTGTCGCGGGTCGACCGCACCTTCGAGATGCATCGCGCCTGGACGCTCCAGGACTTCGGCGGCCGGCTCCCGAGCGAGGTGTTCCGGGAGCACTTCTTGACCTGCTTCATCAGCGATCCGGTCGGCATCGCACTGCGCGACGAGATCGGCGTCGACAACATCGCCTGGGAGGCCGACTACCCGCACAGCGACTCCATCTGGCCCGGCGCACCCGAGGAGCTCGGGGTGGAGTTCGCCAAGTACGCCGTCCCGGCGAGCGACATCTCCAAGATGACCCACGAGAACGCCATGCGTTGGTTCTCCTTCGACCCCTTCGCCCACATGCCCAGGGAAGAGGCCACGGTCGCCGCACTCCGCAGGCGGGCGGCCGGTCACGACGTGTCGATCATGTCCCGCAGCACCCGGGTCCGCACCCCCGACGAGAAGCTCGAGGGTTTCCGCACCCGTGCCCGACGCGCCGTGGCCGCGGCAGGGAATTGAGCCGTTCCGGCGGCCGCCGAGCAGCCCATCATGAGGAGTGAGTGGTAACCATGGCGAAACGACAGATGTCCCTGGTCGGCTTCATGCAGGCGGGGAGCACGACGGTCTACGCCGGGTCGTGGCGGCATCCCGACACCGAGCAGGGCTTCCTCAGTTCCAGCTACTACGCCAAGCTGGGTCGGACCCTCGAAGAGGGCTGCTTCGACATGATGTTCTTCGACGATCGCCTGGCCATGCCGGGGATCTACGGCGGATCGGTCGCCGAGGCGGTCCGCCTCGGCGCGCGCCCGGTGAAGCTGGACCTCAGCATCGTGCTGGGCGTGATCGCCGCCGTCACGGACCACATCGGCCTGGGTGCGACGTACTCGACCACCTACTACTCGCCCTACCACGTCGCCCGCACGTTCGCCACGCTCGATCACCTCTCGGGTGGACGGGCAGCGTGGAACATCGTCACCTCGGTCAACGACAGCGAGGCGCAGAACTACGGCTTCAAGGAGCATCTCGGCCACGACGTCCGCTATGACCGTGCGGACGAGTTCCTCGAGGTGACAACGGGGCTGTGGGACACCTGGGAGGACGATGCGCTCGTACTGGACAGGGCGAAGGGGTACTTCGCGGACCCCGCCAAGGTCCACGAGCTCGACCACGACGGCAAGTGGTTCAGCTCCCGCGGTCCGCTCACCGTGCCCCGGAGCCCCCAGGGCCGGCCGGTGCTGCTGCAGGCGGGCTCGTCGGGCCGGGGCCGCGAATTCGCAGCACGATGGGCAGAGCTGATCTTCACGGGTGACCCGGACATCGACATCGCGCGCGCGCATTACAAGGACCAGAAGGAGTCGATCGCCGAGGCAGGGCGCGATCCGCGGTCGGTGAAGATGCTGCCGATGGTCTACACGGTCGTCGGCGAGTCCCACGCCCACGCCGAGGAGCGCGAGGACCTCTTCCTCCACTCCCTCGTAGACCCGAAGGCGTCGCTCACGCTGCTCTCGGAGCTCATGAACTACGACTTCTCCGGCATGGAGCTCGACGACCCCATCACCGACGAGCTCATCGGTTCGGTGTCCGGGATCCGCGGGCTCGTGCAGAACCTGCGCACGCACATCGGAGGCGACACCGTCAGGCTCGCCGATCTGGCCGGCCACCGGGCCACCCTCCTCCAGGGCCCCCGCTTCGTCGGCACGGGGACCGAAGTCGCCGACCAGATGGAGGCGTGGATCGAGACCGAGGCGTGTGACGGGTTCGTGATCGCCGCGACCCACACGCCGGGCGCGTACGAGGACATGGTCCGGATGGTCGTTCCCGAGCTGCAGCGCCGCGGCGTGTTCCGTGACCGCTACACGGGCGGGACGCTGCGCGACACCCTGGGCATCGCCCGCCCGCGAGCCCAGCACGATGACTGAGGCAAAGGGCCCCTCCACGGCGTGCGCGTCGTGGAGGCGGCGACGCCGGCCGCCGGCCCGCTGGTCTCCACGGCGATGGGCCAACGTCCTCCTCGAGGCGTCGCTGGCCGGGGGAGCTCCTGAACCATGACCGAGCGCGTCGAGCAGCCACTCCGGGTCGTCCAATGGGCCACCGGCAACATCGGCACGCGCTCCCTGCGCGGCGTCATCGAGCATCCCGCCATGACACTGGTCGGGCTCTACGTGTACTCGCCGGACAAGGTGGGCCGTGATGCCGGCGAGCTGTGCGGGCTCGGCCCGACCGGGGTCCTCGCCACCGGGGACATCGACGAGATCCTCGCCCTCGGTGCGGACTGCATCCTCTACATGCCGCAGGGGTGCAACTTCGACGACGTGTGCCGCCTGCTGGAGTCGGGCGCGAACATCGTGACCACCCGCGGTGAGTTCCACCACCCCACCTCCATGGACCCGGCGGTGCGCGAGAGGGTCGAGGCCGCCTGCGGGCGGGGTGGCACCTCCGTCCACAGCACCGGGAGCAGCCCGGGCTTCATCTCGGAGGCGGTGCCCCTCGTGCTGACGTCGATCCAGCGGCGGCTCGACTCGCTCACCATTCACGAGTACGCCGACCTGTCGCAGCGCAACTCGCCTGTGCTGCTGTTCGACCTGATGGGGTTCGGCAATGACCCCGCCAGCTTCGATCCCGGCCGGTGGGCCCATGGCGCGCACAGCTTCGGCCCGTCGCTCCGGGTCCTGGCCGAGGCCATCGGGCTTCCGCTGGACTCCGTCGAGGCCAGCGGCCAGGTGGCGGTCGCCCGTCAGAGGACGGAGATCGCGGCCGGGACGCTGGAGGCGGGCACGGTGGCCGGGCAGCAGATGAGGGTCCACGGCCTTCGGGGCGGCACGCCGTTGCTCAGCTTCGTCGCCACCTGGTTCTGCACGACGGAACTCCAGCCCTCGTGGGACCTCCGCGAGACCGGGTGGCGGGTCCTGGTCGACGGCGACGCACCCCTGGACGTGGAGTTGCGCTTCGCCTTCCCACTAGAGGAAATGGCCGAGCGGTCGCCGGGCTACACCGCCAACCGCGCCGTCAACGCTGTCCCGTTCGTCTGCGCCGCGGCTCCCGGCATCCGCACCTCGGTGGACCTGCCGCAGATCATCGGGAGGCTGGGTGAGATGGTGCCGGGAACCGGCCCGGACCGGCCCGGTCGATGAGGCCGCTGCCGGAGGTGACGCCGGCCACCGAGTGGTTCTGGACCTCGGGGGCGGATGGCCACCTGCGCATCCAGCGCTGCGCCGCCTGCGCCTCCCTCGTCCACCCCCCGGTCCCGATCTGCCCGAACTGCCGGAGCACGGAGTGGCAGCCGACGGTCGTCTCCGGCCGGGGCTCGGTCGTCGGCTTCACCGTCAACCAACACCGCTGGCATCCCGCCTTCGACCCGCCCTACGTCATCGCCATCGTGGCGATCGCGGAGGACCCGACGGTCCGCCTCACCACCTCCATCGTGGGCTGCGATCCCGGCGACGTGCACATCGGGCAGGAGGTCGTGGTCCGCTTCGAGCAGTGCGAGGACGTGTGGCTGCCGCTCTTCGAGCCGACCGGTGGAGCGGACGTCGCCGATCCGATCGGAGCGCCGGAGCGACCGGTGCCGCGGGCGCCGCTGCACGCCGATCGCTTCGAGCACCGGTCCGTGCTCAGCGGCGTGGGACGCTCGGCCCTCGGCCGGCGCCTCATGGTCGACCCGCTCTCGCTCACCGTCGACGCCTGCCTCCAGGCCGTGGCCGACGCCGGGCTGGAGCTCGCCGACATCGACGGCCTGTCGACGTACCCGGGCGCGGCGGGCATGGGCATGAGCGAAGGAGGCGTCACGGCGGTCGAGGAGGCCCTCCGGTTGCATCCCACCTGGATCAACGGCGGCGGGGACATCCCCGGTCAGGGCGGCGCGCTGATCGCCGCCATGCTGGCCGTGGCGTCCGGCCTGTGCCGCCACGTCCTGTGCTTCCGGACGGTGTGGGAGTCGACGTTCGCCGCCCTGGGAGGCGGCACCGGGGGAGGCGCACGCGCCTCGGGCATGGCGACCTGGCGCGCGCCGTACGGCGCCTTCTCGGCGGCGAACTGGATCGGCATGAACGCCAACCAGTACCTGCACCGCTACGGGGCGCCACGCGAGATGCTCGGGCTGATCGCGTTGAACGGGCGGGCCAACGCGGCACGCAACCCGGCCGCCATCTACCGGGACCCGATGTCGATGGACGACTACCTCTCCGCGCGGCCGATCACCACCCCCTTCGGCCTCTACGACTGTGACGTCCCCTGCGACGGGTCGGTCGCCATCGTCGTGTCGGACGCGTCGCTGTCCGGCGACCTCCCACGGCCGGCGATCCGCATCGAGGCCGTCGGCACCCAGATCATCGAGCGGATCTCGTGGGACCAGGGGACCCTCACCCACGAGCCACAGGTCCTGGGCCAGGCGGCGCACCTGTGGTCCCGGTCCGGCCTCGGGCCGGCCGACGTCGATGTCGCCCTCCTCTACGACGGGTTCACGTTCAACGCCATCTCCTGGCTCGAGGCCCTCGGTTTCTGCGGCCTCGGGGAAGCCAACGACTGGCTCGACGGGGGGAAGCGCATCGCCCTCGACGGCGAGCTGCCGGTCAACCCCCATGGGGGACAGCTCTCGGAGGGGCGCCTGCACGGGTTCGGCTTCCTCTACGAGGCGGTCCTGCAGCTGAGGGGCGACGCGGGGGAGCGGCAGGTCGGCGACGCCGCCACCGCTGTCGTCAGCACCGGGGGCGGAACGCCGTCCGGCGTGCTCCTCCTCCAGCGCGACGGCGCATGAGGGCCGCGGTCGTCCCGCTCGGGCGGACGCTCAGTTTCCCGCCTCCCGGAAAGAGGATGGCTCTCAGGCATGGAAACGGCGGCATCCGCTTGGACGAAATTGCCTTCTCGCAGTAAAATGGGGTCTTACGCCGCGAGCTCGGCCATGCCGCGGACGACTGAGGGATAGGGCACACCATGTTGCTGGCGCTGGGCTCCGACCAGGAGCTCTTTCGGGAGACCACGGCGAAGCTGCTGGACGAGCTGGTGCCGGTGGGGGAGCTCCGCCGCCTGCGCGACGACCCGGTCGGCTTCGACCGCTCCTACTGGCGCCGGGGCGCCGAGCTGGGATGGTCGTCGCTGCTGGTCGGCGAGGAGCACGGTGGCGGCTCCATCGGCGACCACGGCCTGGTCGACCTGACGCTCGTGGCGCACGAGTTCGGCCGGCATGCCGCGCCGGGCCCGCTGGCGGTGACCAACGCCGTCGCGGCCACGCTCTCCGAAGTCGGCGGCGACGAATTCGATGCCGTGCTCGGTGGCCTCCTGTCCGGAGAGTCGATTGCGACGTGGTGCCTGAGCGAGCCCCCGCCGGGCGACGGGCTGGGCATCGTCACCCTGGAGGCACGGGTCGAGGGGGACGAGGTCGTGCTGAACGGCGTCAAGCGCCCGGTCGAATCGGGCGCCACGGCGGACCACCTGCTGGTCACGGGCCGCACCGGCGCCGGCCTCACGCAGGTGCTCGTGCCGGCCGGTGCCCCGGGCATGTCCATGGCCCCCATGCAGTCCGTCGACCTCACCCGTCGCTTCTCGGTCGTGTCCTTCGACGATGTCCGGGTGCCGCTGCTCGGCGGCCTCGTCGGTGAGGTCGGGGGGGCCGGCGAACAAGTCGAGCGGCAACTCGATCGGGCCCTGGCGATCAGCAATGCCGAGTCGGTCGGCGCGATGCAGACGGCCTTCGAGATGACCGTCGAGTGGGCGTTCGACCGGTACTCCTTCGGGCGCCCCCTGGCGTCGTACCAGGAGCTCAAGCACCGGTTCGCCGACATGAAGACGTGGCTCGAGGCGAGCCACGCGGTGAGCGACGCCGCCGCCGCCGCCGTCGCCGGCGGCTCCGACGAGGCGGCGGAGCTGCTCAGTGCGGCCAAGTCGTTCATCGGCGACTACGGCGGCGAACTGATGCAGGACTGCGTGCAGATCCATGGTGGCATCGGCGTGACGTTCGAACACGATGTCCACCTCTACCTCCGGCGCCACACCGCCAACCGCGCGCTCTACGGGACGCCGGCCGACCACCGCCAGCGCCTGGCGGAGATGACCGAGAAGAGCAAGGACGCGTGACCGGCGTGGAGATGGAGGACCTCGAGACCTTCCGGCAGCGGGCGCGCGCCTTCGTGCGCGCCAACCTGCAACCTTTCGACGTCCACGCCTCGGTCGGGGCACTGCGCAACGACCGGAGCGACGACGAGGAGCTCGCGGCCGTCGCGCGGGACCGCGAGGTGCAGCGGATGCTCTTCGAGGCCGGGTTGGCCGGTGTCTGCTTTCCCCGGGCTTACGGCGGTCAGGGGCTCACGGCCGCCCATCAACGGGTGCTCAACGAGGAGCTCGTCGGGTACGAGTTCCCGACCCGGCTCCAGGCCCCCACGCTCTCGCCCTGCGCGGCCGTGCTGCTCGACTTCGGGACCGAGGAGCAGGAGCTCCGCCACATCCCGGCCATCCTGAGGGGCGAGGAGATCTGGATGCAGTTCCTCTCCGAGCCGAGCGGCGGCTCGGACGTGGCGGGGGCCCTGACCAGCGCGGTCCGTGACGGGGACGAATGGGTGCTCAACGGCTCGAAGATCTGGACCACCGGCGCCTGGTGGTCGGACTGGGGCCTCTGCCTGGCCCGGACCAATTGGGACGTGCCGAAGCATCGCGGCCTGACGGTGTTCATGCTCCCCATCCGCCAGCACGGCCTCGACATCCACCGGATAGAGATGCTGAACGGGTCGATGGAGTTCTGCCAGGAGTTCCTGACCGATGTCCGGGTGCCGGATTCGGACCGGATCGGCGACGTCGACGACGGGTGGACGGTCGGCACCAGGTGGATGTTCCACGAGCGCATGCTGACCAACTCGCCGCTGGTCACCGTCCCGGTGGGGTACACGAACGGCGGCGTGGGCAGTTCGTTGATGGGCAACGTCGCCCGGGACGCCGGCCGCTTCTCCGATGCCCACACCCGCGACCTGGTCGGCCAGGCGCGCGTGCTCGACATGGTCGACCGCGAGCTCAAGCGACGTATCGGCGAAGGGATCGCATCGGGAGTCCTGGCCGACCAGTCGGCCGCCATCGGGAGACTGTTCACCGGGGTCTCCTCCGCCCGGATCCGGACGATCGCATTCGAGATCGCAGGGACGGCGGGCGCGGCGTGGACCGACGACGACGGGGAGCTCGCCTTCAGCGCCAACGACTACCTGATGCGCCAGGTGTCCTGCATCGGCGGCGGCACGACCGAGATGGCCCGCAACGTGATCAGCGAGCGCGTGCTCGGGATGCCCCGGGAGCGGTCGGCGGACCGCGATGTGCCGTTCCGCGACGTCCCACGCGGCGCTGCCTCGTCCCGCCCCTGACCCGATGCGGCGACGCGAGGTCCCCGACCGGGCCCGCAGCCGAGAGGTCGTCAGCGAGGGATCACCCCCGGCCCGTCAGCCCGCGGGCCAGGCCAGGGACTTGGTCTCGAGGTACTGGTCGAACCCGGCGATCCCGTTCTGCCGGCCGACGCCGCTGTCCTTGTACCCGCCGAACGGCAGGTCGGGGCTGTAGATCATGCCCCCGTTGACGCTGAGGGTGCCGGTGCGGACCCGTCCGGCCACCGCGAGCGCCCGTTCCAGCGACGCGGAGAGGATCGCCCCGCCGAGGCCATAGGTGCTGTCGTTGGCGATCCGGACGGCATCGTCGTCGTCCTCGAAGGGGATCACCACCAGCACCGGCCCGAAGATCTCCTCCCGGGCGATCGTCATGGCGTTGTCGACGTCGCTGAACAGCGTGGGCTCGACGTACCACCCGCGCGGCTGGTCAGCGGGGCGACTCCCACCGAGTGCCAGCGTCGCGCCCTCCTCGACCCCGCGCTCGATGTAGCCGAGGACGCGCGAGCGCTGCCTCTCGGAGATGAGCGGGCCCATCATCACCTCGGGCCGCTGCGGGTCTCCGTAGGGGACGTGAGCCATGTACGTCGTGAGGAGCTCGACGCCCTCGTCGTAGCGGGAGCGGGGCAGGAGCATCCGGGTCGGGATGGCACACCCCTGGCCGGCATGGGAGCAGACGGCCAGCCCCGACATCATCGCGGTGGTGAAGTCGGCGTCGTCGAGGACGATGGTGGCGGACTTGCCCCCGAGCTCCAGGAACAGCCGCTTCATCGTGGCGGCGCCCTTCTCCATGATCCGTTTCCCCACCGCCGTCGAGCCCGTGAAGGAGATGAGGTCGACCTCGCGCGCGAGCGTGAGCTCCTCACCGACCAGGTGGTCCGACGACGTGACGACGTTCAGCACCCCGGGCGGGATGTCGGTCTGCTCGGCCGCCACCCGGCCGAGCAGCGTGGCGTTCCACGGCGTGTCCGGCGCCGGCTTGAGCACGACGGTGTTCCCCGTGCCGAGCGCCTGGGCCAGCTTGGTGACGGTGACCTCGAACGGATAGTTCCACGGCACGATCGCCCCGACCACGCCGACCGGTTCTTTCACGATGCGGCGCGTGTTGGTGTTCCCCCTGAAGTCGACGGCGTCGGGGAGGTCGGTCTCCCAGGCGTACTCGTCGATGAGCTGCGCCGCGTAGGTGAGTGCGCCGTCAAGGGGAGCGTCGAGCTGCGGTCCGGCCGTCAGCATGCGGGGGCAGCCGACCTCGAGGATGAGCTGCTCGCGCATCTCCTCGCGCTGGGCATCGAGGGCGGCGTGGAGCTGCTCGAGGCAACGCCGGCGCAAGGAGCGGTTGGTTGACCAGTCGGCGTCATCGAAGGCACGGCGGGCCGCGGATATCGCCCGCAGCATGTCGTCGCGGGACGCGTCGGCGACGTGACCGAGCACCTCTTCGGTGGCGGGGTTCACATTGGCGAACGTCGAACCGGTGAGCGACTCGACGAGCTTCCCGTCGATCAGCATCCGCGGCTCGGGGCTCACCTGCGTCGTCTCTGCCATGGATCGGGTCTCACTTCCCTCGCGGCGGCGTCACCGCCGATGTCCTCGCCGCCTCCGGCGGTCGTCCGCGATAATAGCGTTATAGCTAAAATTCCATTCTGGGTGAGCGGGACGGTAGCCAGATTACGGTATATGAGAAACGGGTTATCACAGACGGGAACCGCTAGGCGAGACCCAATTTGCGAAAGTCCCAGCTCACGATCTTCTCCGGCACCACACGGAGCCAGGCGTGGCGGCCGTCGTGGGTGAACGCGCCACCCGCGTACTTGGCGCCGAAGAGCCACTCCGGCTCCGCCAGCGCCTCGTCCGTTTCGCCGGTGCGCGGGACCTCGCCGACCGGCGCGGCCCGCCCCCTGATCTCGACACCGCGCAACTCGCCGAACCCCCCGCCCGTGTCGACGAGCACGGTCACGCGGGGATCCCGCCGCAGGTCCGTCCAGCGCTGGCTCTTGACGATGGAGTTCAGCCAGATGGATGCGCCGTCCCACACGAACCACAGGGCGGTCACATGCGGGCCGTCGGCGCCGATCGTGGCCACCCGGCACGTCCGCTCCGCCCCGAGGAACGCGTCGCGCTCGTCGGGCGTCATGGCGATGCGGCGGGAGCGGCGCTGCTCCTTCATGGGAGCTACCCGGCGTCGGGCTCCGCCGGCGTGAACTCCAGGTACAGCCGGGTCAGCCCGCGCAAGATGAAGGTCGGGACGTAGTGGTACCGGCGAGACCCGGCGGGGCCGTGGTGCTCCTCCGAGATCCGGATGTCGCTCGTCCGGTCGAGGATGCGCTCGAGGCTGACGCGGGCCTCGGTGCGGGCGAGCGGGGCTCCCGGGCAGGTGTGGATGCCACGGCCGAAGGCCATGTGGTGGCGGGCGTTCTCCCGGTCGATGTCGAAGGTGGCCGGGTCCTCGAACCGGCGCGGGTCACGGTTGGCCGCGGCGTTGACGAGCATCACCGTCGTGCCCGCGGGGATCTCCATGTCCCCGATCGTCGTCGGCACCCGCGACAGCCGGAAGTCGCCCTTGACCGGGCTCTCCATCCGGAGCGTCTCCTCGATGAAGTTGGGGATCCGGTGCCGCTCCTCCCGCAGCAGCTGCTGGAGCTCCGGGTCCTCGGCGATGAGCATGAGGGCCGAGCTGAGGAGGCGGACGGTGGTCTCCTGGCCGGCGGCGAAGAGGTTGGAGGCGACCCGGACGACGTCGATGACCTCGGGGACCGAGCCGTCGGGGAACGTCGCCGTGGCCAGGCCCGTGAGCACGTCGGCGCACGGGGCGCGCCGGCACTCCTCGACGTACGACGTGAACTGCTGGTAGAGGTACTCGAGGGGCGACGAGCGCGATGGTGTCCTCGCTGAGGCCGCCGATGGTCCCGTGATCGGCCGTGCCGCGGAGGAGCGCCTCCTCGAACGCCTTGTGGTCCTCCTCGGGCACCCCGAGCAGGTCGGCGATGACGAGCATCGCGAACGGGCTGGCGAACTCGCTGATGAACTCGCACTCGCCCCGCCCGAAGAAGGTGTCCAGCTGGCGGTCGGCCAGCCGCCACATGAATTCCTCGTTGCTGCTGAGGCGCTTCGGCGTGATCAATCGCAGGAGCAGGGAGCGATGGTCGGTGTGGACCGGCGGATCGAGCGTCGGCAGCTGGTCGCTCATCGGGAGCTCGTCGCGGTGCAATTCGATCAGCTCGCTGACGTCGTCGCCCTCGAGGGGGACGGGGAAGCCCGGGAACGGTCCCGTCACCGCGGTGCACGACGAATACGTCTTGGCGTCGCTGTAGACGGCCATCGCCTCCTCGTACCCCGTGATCATCACCACGTCGTGGTGCGGCTCACGCCAGGCGGGGCCGCGGGCGCGGATGGCCTCGAAGTAGGGATAGGGGTCGACGAGCAGCTCGTCGTCCCGGAAGAAGTCGAGCGCTTCGTAGTCCGTCACCGTCCACCGTCTCCTGAGTCGTAGCGTGCGACCTGTGCCGCGCGCGCACTGGTGCGCCGGCGAGGTGCCCCCGATCGTCACCTGCGAACGATAGTCCGTTATGCCGTACCTGGAAACTGGGTTCTGTCCGTTCCGAAATCCCACTTCCAAAGCCCCTCTTCGGGAGCCCACTCGGCCGGTCAGGGCCCCGACCAGGTCCGGGACCGGCTGCCCGGTCGTCACGCCTGACCATCGCCCCTGGAACTAGCCTTCCACGAAGAGAAGAAGTATGTTCTCATCTTCGCGATCCTCGGCACCGGAAGGAACCTGGTCATGCGCATCGGCTTGATGATCGGCCCGGAGCGGGGCCGCTACCGGACCAAGGTCGAGCGACTCCGGGCCGACGCCCGCTGGGCCGAGGAGGCGGGCCTGGCGACCGTGTGGATACCCCAGATCCCCGACGAGTTCGACGCCCTCACGGCCGCCACCGTGGTCGGCGCGGTCACCAGCCGCATCGAGGTCGGGACCGCCGTCGTGCCCGTCCAACCCCGGCACCCCATCGCGCTGGCCCAGCAGGTCCTCTCCGTGCAGGCTGTCTGCGAAGGCCGCCTCGCGGTGGGCCTGGGCGTCTCGCACCACTGGGTCATCGACGACATGCTCGGGCTGCCCTACGAGCACCCGGTCCCGACGATGCGGTCCTACCTCGACGTCCTCGGCCAGGCGCTCGCCGGACCCGGACCCGTCGACGTCGAGAACGACATGTTCCGCGTGCACAATCCCCTCGACATCACCGACATCACGCCCACGCCGGTGCTCCTCGCCGCGCTCGGCCCGCGCATGCTGCAGCTGTGCGGCGAGCGTGCCGACGGGACGATCCTGTGGATGGCCGACGAGCGGGCGATCGCCACCCACGTCGTCCCGAACCTGACCCGCGCCGCCGAGGCGGCCAACCGGCCCGCCCCCGCGTGGTGGCCGGCGTCCCGGTCTGCCTCTGTGGCGACGGCGACATCGAGGCCGCGGTGGCGCGCACGAATCGCATCCTCGCCGAGGCCGAGGTCTCGCCGAACTACCAGAAGCTCCTCGAGCACGGCGACGCCCGCAGTGTCGGCGACATCCTCGTCGCGGGCGGCGAGTCCGACATCTTGAAGCGCCTCCGCGGCTTCGCCGACGCCGGCGTGACCGACGTCTCGGTCCGGGTCGTGCCGATCGGGGAGAACGGCGAGGAGCTCATCAGCTCGTCGAAGCGCACCCGCGAGCTCCTGCGCTCGCTCCCCTCGTCGCTCTGACGCACGCGGGCCAGCGCCGATCGAGCGGGAACGACACCGACACCGATACCGACCGAGGGAGCACATGACGGAGAACACGGAGCCCCTGGAGGCGGCGCGTGCCATGCGACGGGCCGTGCTCGGGGGCGACTACGTCGACAGCCAGTCGGGCGGCCCCGACCGCGACCCGGCGGCCCCGCAGTTCCAGGACTACGTCACGTCCATGGCCTGGGGCGTCTGGACCAGGGCCGGCGCGCTGCACGCCGCGCGACCGGAGCCTGCTGGTCAGGGCGATGACGGCGGCGCTCGGCCGCATGGAGGAGTTCCGCCTCCACGCGAGCAGCGCGCCGCGGACCGGCGTCACCGACGAGGAGCTCGACGAGCTCCTGTTCCAGATCGCCGCCTACTGCGGCGCCCCGGCGGGGATCGCCGCCCGCCGGAGCCTCCAGGCCGTGCGGGCGGCGCCCACCACGGAGCCGTGACCGTGGCGGCGGTCGGTTTCGTGGGCCTCGGGAAGATGGGCGGTGCGCTGGCCGCGAACCTCGCGGCGTCCGGCCACGACGTGGTGGCCCACGACGCCCTCGGCCCGTCGCGTACGCCCGCGGGGGCCACCTACGCCGACGACGTCGCCGAGGTCGCGCGTCGGGCCGAGGTGGTGGTGCTCAGCCTGCCCGACGGCGCGGCGTCCGAGCTGGTGGCCGAGGCCGTTCTCACCACCCATGATCGCCGCACCACCCACGTCGTCGACACCTCGACGGTCGGCCTTGCCGCGGCGCGTCGCGTGGCCTCGCGCTTGGCTGGCGCCGGCATCGGCTACGTCGACGCGCCGGTGTCCGGGGGTGTCGCCGGTGCCCGCGCCCGCACGCTCGTGGTGATGTACGCCGGTCCGGACGACGCGTGCGCCCGGGTCCAGCCCGTGCTGGCCGGGCTCAGCGACCGCCTGCACCGGGTGGGGGACGAGCCCGGCATGGGCCAGGCGCTGAAGCTGGCCAACAACTTCCTCTCCGCGACGGCGCTGGCGGCCACGAGCGAGGCCGTCGCGTTCGGCGTCTCGGTGGGGCTGGACATGGCGGCGATGCTCGACGTCCTGAACCGATCGAGCGGGCGGAGCGCCGCGTCCACCGACAAGTTCCCCGAGCACGTGCTGACCGAGCGCTACGCGGCCGGGTTCTCCAATTCCCTGATGCACAAGGACATGCGGCTCTATCTCGAGGCCGCCGAGGAGCTCGGGAGTCCCCGCTCCATCGGGACGGTCACGGCGTCGGTGTGGGAGGCGTTCGACCGGTCCGAGCCCGGGGCCGACTTCACCCGCATCTACCCCTTCGTCGAGGGGTCGTGACCATCACTACAGCGGTGCGAACGCCGGCATCCGCCGCTGCGACACAATGTCGGTCCCGAGCTCGCGAATGAGCGAGCGGGACGCCCCGAAGAGCTCGTCGAGCACCAGGACGCGCCTGGCGTAGCGGTGGAACTCGTGCTCGGTGGTGAAGCCGATGCCGGCCAGCACCTGCTGGCAGTGGCGGGAGGCCGTGCGGGCGCCCCGGCCGGCGAGCGCCTTGGCCACCGCCGCCGTCACCGGCGAGCGGTCCTCCCAGGCCGCGTCCAGCACACCCTCCGCCGCCTCGATGCCCACCAGCGTCTCGGCCAGCCGGTGCCGGACCGCCTGGAACCGGGCGATCGGCTGCCCGAACTGGACGCGTGCGAGGGCGTGCTCCCGGGCCAGCTCCAGCATCGCCCGCGCCGCGCCGACGAGCTCGTAGCCGACGGCAAGCTGAGCCAGCGCGACGGCGGACGACCAGGAGGGGGCCACGACCTCCGGCGCCAACGCGTCCTTCGCCACGGTGCCCTGCACCTCGACGAGCCCGAGGCCCGGGTCCATGCCGTGCACCGGCCGCAGCGTCAGCTCGGCCTTCGGCACGCAGAAGGCCAGTTCGGTGTTGACCGCCTGGGCCACGACCACGGCGTCCCCATCCCCATCCCCGGCCAGGGACCGCGTGCCGAGGCCGCGGACGACCAGGCGTGCGCCGTCGAACGCGCCCGGCGGGGACCAACGCCCGAGCGGCGGCAGCACGAACCCCGCCGCTGGCGCGACCTCCAGCCCCATGGAGCAGGCGAGCACCTGGTCGAGCGCCGAGGAAGAGGCGTGGGCGGAGCCTTGGAGCCCGAAGAAGATGGAGACCGCCTCCTGCGTGTCCTCCACCAGGGCTTCGGGCCACCCGAGCTCGACGAGCGCGGCATCGAGCGCCGCGCCCGTGTGTGCCTCGACGGCGTGGCGCAGGCCACGCTCGAACACGTCGCTCTCCGCGCGTTCCATCAGCGGTCGGCCCCGAGGTCCAGCAGCCGGCGGGCGATGATGTTCCGCTGGATCTCCGCCGTCCCCCCGTAGATCGTGGCGGCGCGCGAGTACAGGTACTCGCGGCGCCAGCGCTGGCTGGCGGGGTCGTCACCAATGCCCACACTCGCCGACAGTCCGTCGGCGACGAGGTCGAACACCGCCTGCTCGGCCGACGCGACGAGCACCTTGTCGATGGACGTCTCGGGCCCGAGCCGCTCGCCCGACGCCAGCCGGCGCTGCGTGGCGCGGCGAGCGGGCGCGCAGGGCGAAGAGCAGCTGCGCCACCTCACCCACGTCCGCCGGGTCGAGCACCCCGGCCGGGGCGGCCCGGAGCAGGTCCGCCAGGCGCTGCTGGAGGTAGGCCGCCCGGTGCCAGAGGGCGGTGCTCCGCTCGTAGGGAAGGAGGTCCATCGCCAACGACCAGCCCTGCCCCTCCTCGCCGAGGGTGCGGTCGAGAGGGACCAGGACGCCGTCGAAGAAGACCTCCGAGAACTCCGGTGCGCCGTGCATCGTCTCTATCGGCCGCACCTCGATCCCGCCGCTGTCCATGTCGACGAACAGGGCGGTGATGCCCCGGTGCGCCGAGTCCGGGTCGCCGGTGCGGGCGAGCAGCACGCAGCGCTGGGCGTACTGGGCCAGGCTGGTCCAGACCTTCTGGCCCCTGACCCTCCAGCCGCCGTCCGTCCGGGTGGCGCGGCACGACAGCGCGGCCAGGTTGCTGCCCGTCCCGGGCTCCGAGAAGCCCTGGCACCAGGTCTCGTCGCCCCGCAGGAGCCGCGGCACCATGATGGCGGCGAGCTCGGGCGTGGCGTAGTCGATCATCGTCGGCGCCAGGACCTCGGTCATGGAGTAGATGCCCGGTTCGACCAGGCCCCGGAGGGTGAGCGCCTCGCCGAGATAGGCCCGCAGCAGGCTCGACCCGCCCAGGCCGCCCACGCGCTCGGGCCATCCCCAGCGCATGTAGCCCGCGTCGTAGGTCAGTCGCTTGACCTTGGCCAGCTGCGCCATCTGGTCGTCGAGCGTCTCCGCGCCCCCGCTCTCGACCCTGAGGAGGTGCTCGTTCTGGTCCAGCCAGTCGTCGAGCGACGATCGGAACTCGTCGAGCTCCATCAGTCTGGCGAGGGCGAGGGCCGCGTCGGGTCGTGCGGCCGCCCGGCGTCGCGGGCACCGCTCTTGCGGAGGAACGTCATCGACCGGGTGCGCAGCCGCCAGCCCTCGTCGGTGCGACGGTAGGTGTCGCTGTAGTAGCCGATCCGCATGGCGTGCGTCGTCTGCTCGACGAAGCACAGTGGCTGCTGCCCGGTCCCCGCGTCCCCGTCCAGCTCCAGGACGGGGGGACCCACCAGGAACAGGCCCTTGGGGGCGGCCGCCACCAGCGCGGGGAAGTCCTCGAGGCGGTAGGTGTCCCCGAAGGCGCTGTACGTGCCGTCCGGGGTGAAGACCTCCACCACGTTCTCGATGTCGTCCTTGGTCATCCCGAGGGCGTAGCGGGCCAGCAGTTGCTCAATCTCCAGCACGTCGTCGATCGGGGCGCCGCCCATCAGGCGTCCTCGTAGACCACGTGGACGGACGGGCTGTTCGGGACGGCCTGGCACGTGAGCACCCAGCCCTCCGCAACCTCGTCGTCGGTGAGCGCGTTGTTGACGTGCATGTCGGCCGTGCCCTCGACGAGCCTCGCCATGCAGGTGGCGCAGCTCCCCGCCTCACAGGAGAAGGGTGGGGCCATGCCCATCTGACGTGCCGTCTGCAGGATCGTCGTGCCGGGGCGGTGGTCGGTCGAGTCGGTCCGGCCCGACAGCTCGACGGTGACCCGGGACGCCACCGCCGTCGAGAACGGCGGGACGGGCTCGAGCACCTGCTCGGTCGGCGTGAACCGCTCGATGTGGATCCGGTCTTCGAGCACCCCGCCCTCGCGGAGCACCTGCTCGACGAGGTCCATGAAGGGGCCGGGCCCGCAGATGTAGAACTCCGAGTCCCAGTTGACGCGCGCGAAGTCACGGATCGCGTCGGGCTGCACGAGCCCGCGCTCGATGTCGAGATGGTGCGACACCGAGAGGCGCTCGCCGTGCGCGGCGCCCAGGGCGTCGAGCTCGGACGCGAAGATCACGGCGGCGCGGTCGCGGTTGGCGTAGAAGAGGCGCACCCGCCGGGACGTGGTCGTGAGCGCCGTCTTCAGCAACGAGTGCACGGGCGTGATCCCGCTCCCGGCGCAGAAGGCGACGACGTCCTCGTCGCCGGCGGAGAGGCAGAAGACGCCGGCCGGCCTGGTGACCTCGACCGTGTCGCCCGCCACCAGCTGGTCGATCATGAAGTTCGACACCATGCCGCCCGCAGTCCGTTTGACGGTGACCGCCAGCGCGGGGTCGACGGCCGGCGAGGACGACATGGAGTAGCACCGCAGGTGCGGCCGGCCGTCCACCCGCACCCGGAAGGTGCAGAACTGGCCGGCCTCGTACGCGAAGGCCGGCCGGAGCTCGTCGGGCACGTCGAGCACGAACGAGCTGGCGTCGGCCGTCTCGCGGACGACCCGGGCGATGGGCAGCGGGTGGAACCCGTGGTCGTGCACCGTCTCCGTAGCGCCTGCAAGTGGCCGCGAAACCGCCATAATTCAATACGATAATGGAGTTCTCGCCCAATGGCAACGAGGCTGGCCGCTCGGGTCCGACCGTGTCATAGTGCGGGGAGCACCGTGTCATAGTGCGGGGGGCACCGTGTCATAGTGCGGGGGGCACCGTGTCATAGAGCGGGGAGCACGGAAGGAGGACCGGTGGGGGAGCGTGCCGGCACGGGAGCGGAGAGGTGGGCGCTGCGAACGGTGCCAGAGAGCGAGGCGCGCCGCTATGTCGCCGAGGGCTGGTGGACCGACGCCACGCTGGGCGCCACGGTGGCGGAGGGGCTGGGGCGCCTGGGTGCCGAGACCTTCCAGGTGCACTCGCGGGTCCGGCCGTGGGCCGGCACGTTCTCCGACGTGGACCGGGCCGCACGAGCGCTGGCCGGCGCGCTGGCGGCGCGGGGGATCGGCCCGGGCTCGGTGGTCGTGCTCCAGCTCCCCAACTGGGTGGAGGCCGCCATCTCGTTCTGGGCCGCGGCCTACGTGGGTGCCGTCGTCATCCCGATCGTCCACTTCTACGGTGCGAAGGAGGTGGAGTACATCCTGCGGGCGACGTCGCCGGACGTGGTGGTCACCGCCGGCCGCTTCGGCCACAACGACTACCTGGCGGTGTACACCGAGCTGCTGGGGCAGCACCCCGTCCCCCTCTGGCTGGTGGCCGCCGACGGGGGCGCCGAGCGTGAGCTCCCCCGGGGGGCCACACCGTTCGCGTCGATGCTGGCGGCGGACCCGGTCGCCGCTCCCGCGGCGGTGGACCCCGGCGCACCGGCGATCGTCGGCTTCACGTCGGGGACGACGCGTGACCCCAAGGGCGTGGTCCACTCGCACCGGACGATCGGCTTCGAGGCGCGCCAGCTCGACTACATGTTCCCCAAGGGCGGTCCGCCGGGCATCACCGGTGCGCCCGTGGGCCACTTCATCGGGATGCTCAATGCATTCCTGGTGCCCCTGCTCCGGGAGCGCCCCGTCCACCTGGTCGACGTGTGGGACCCCGGCGAGGTGCTGCGCCTGATGAGCGAGGAAGGGCTCGGGGTCGGCGGCGGCGCGACCTACTTCCTGACCAGTCTGCTCGACCACCCGGACTTCACCCCTGCGCACCTGGCCCAGATGCCCTTCGCCGGGCTCGGGGGATCGCCGGTCCCGGTGGCGGTGATGGAGCGGGCGACGAAGCTCGGCATCCGCGTGTTCCGGTCCTACGGCAGCACCGAGCATCCGTCCATCACCGGGTGCCTCCTGAGTGACCCCGAGGTCAAGCGGTTGACGACCGACGGCCCGGTGCTGCCGGGGGTCGAGGTGAAGCTCTCCGGTGACGGGGAGATCCTCAGCCGGGGCCCGGACTGCTTTCTCGGCTACACCGACGCCGCTCTGACCGCGCGCGTCTCCGATGCAGAGGGCTGGTACCACACCGGCGACGTCGGCACGCTGGACGACGACGGCTACCTGACCATCACCGACCGCATCTCCGACATCATCATCCGCGGCGGCGAGAACATCAGCGCCCAGGAGATCGAGGAGCTCATGGCGGGCATGGACGGCGTCGCCGAGGTCTGTGTCGTCGCCGAGCCCGACGCCCGCCTGGGCGAGCACGCGGCCGCGGTGGTGCGCGCCCACGACGGCGCGGCCCCGCCGACGCTCGACCAGGTGCGCCGCCGCCTCGCGGCCGCGGGCCTCGCCCGCCAGAAGTGGCCGGAGTCGATCATCGCCGTCCGCGAGTTCCCGCGGACGGCGTCGGGGAAGGTCCAGAAGTTCCGGCTCCGGCAGCAGCTGCGCCAGGGGCCCCCTGGGACGGCAGCCGGTGAAAACGCTATTCTTGAAAACCAGTAGTGTGCCTCTATCCACTCGGGACGTGAAGGAAGCCCTATGACTGCGGTGACCACGCAACTGCTCAGCGCCACCGTCGGGGTGCAGGTCGCCGGAGTCGACCCCGAGCGGCTGCTCGAGGACGAGACGCTTCCGGCCTGGCTCCTGGCCACCCTCGACACCCACGGCGTCCTGGTCTTGCGCGACCTGCACCTCGACGACGCGACGCAGGTGGCGTTCAGCAAGCGGCTGGGCCGGGTGGAGGTCTTCGGCAAGGGGGTGCATCCCGAGATCTTCCGGATCACTCTCGACCCGGCCAAGAACCCCATGGCCGCCTACCTGCGCGGGACCTTCGACTGGCACATCGACGGGTGCACCGACGACGTCCCGATCATGGCGACGGTCCTCAGCGCCCACGCCGTGGCAGAGTCGGGAGGCGAGACCGAGTTCGCCAGCACGTACACCGCCTTCGACGACCTCACGGGTGACGAGAAGGAGCGCTGCCTCTCCCTCCGGGTCGTGCACTCCTTCGAGGCGGCGCAGCGGATGATCAACGACGACCCCTCACCCGAGGAGCTCGCCCTGTGGCGGAGGCGACCGTCGAAGGAGCACCCTTTGGTCTGGACGCACGAGTCGGGGCGCCGCTCCCTGGTCCTCGGCGCGACGACGTCGCACGTGGCCGGCATGGATGTCGAGGAGGGGCGGGCGCTTCTGGCCGACCTGCTGGCCAGAGCCACCACGCCCGAGCGCGTCTACCGCCACGGATGGGCGGTCGGTGACCTGGTGATCTGGGACAACCGTGGGGTGCTGCACCGGGCGTGCCCCTACGACGCGGCGTCGCCGCGGGACATGCACCGCACGACCCTGCACGGAGAGGAGCCGATCAAGTGACCACGGAGCGGATTGCAATCGTGACGGGGGGCGCGTCCGGCATCGGGCTCGCCATCGCGCAACGGCTCGCCGCCGAGCACGATGCCGTCGCCATCTTCGACCGCGACGGAGCGGCCGCCGAGGCGGCGGCGGCCAAGATCGTGGCGTCGGGTGGCACCGCCATCGGCGTCGAGGTCGACGTGACCGATCGGGCGCAGATCGAGGCCGGCGTCACGACGGTCCGCGAACGCATAGGCCGGCCCACCATCCTGGTCAACAGCGCGGGAATGGAGGGATTCGACCCGTTCCTCAAGATCACAGCCGAGAAGTGGAACCGCATCCTGGCGGTGAACCTGACCGGGACCTTCGACTGCTGCCAGGCGGTCGTGCCCGACATGATCGAGGAGGGGTGGGGCCGCATCGTCAACATCTCGTCGTCGAGTGCGCAGGGCGGCCAGCCGCTCATGACGCACTACGTCGCGTCCAAAGCCGGCGTGATCGGCTTCACCAAGGCGCTGGCCCTCGAGCTCGGCCCAAAGGGCATCACGGTGAACACGATCCCGCCCGGTTTCATCGACACCCCCATGCTGCGCGGCTCCGAACGCAAGGGTCGCCTCGGCGAAGGCGTCGAGCATCACGCGTCGCTGACACCGGTGCGCAGGGTGGGCCGTCCCGACGACATCGCGGCGGCGTGCGCGTTCCTCGTCCGCGACGAGGCCAGCTACATCACCGGACAGGTCATCGGCGTCAACGGCGGCCGGAACACCTGACGTGGCGCGGCTCACGCCCCTCCCCCCCACGCAATGGCCGGAGGCCATGCGGGCCGCCCTGGCCGCGCTGCGTCCGGCTGACGCCCGTCATCCCCGCCCCCGGACGGAAGGCAGGCCCAAGGCGCTGAACGCCCTCGGGACCCTCGCCCTGCACCCCGAGCTCACGAAGGCCTTCAACACCTTCAACGGGTACATCCTCTTCTCGTCGACGCTGACCCCGCGTCAGCGGGAGCTGCTCGTCCTCCGGGTCGCCTCCCTCCGCAAGTCGGCCTACGAATGGGAGCAGCACCGCGTGCTCGCCGGCGACGTGGGGCTGGACGCCGAGGACGTGGCCCGGATCGCCGAGGGCCCGGACGCGCCCGGCTGGTCCGGCCTCGACCGGGCCATGCTCCTGGCGGCGGACGAGCTGATCGGCGAGGGGGAGATCGCCGACGCGACCTGGCAGCTCCTGGCGGGCGAGCTCGGCGAGCAGCAGATCATGGACCTCGTCTTCACCGTCGGTGCCTACGAGACCCTGGCCCTGGCCTTCAGGTCCTTCGGGATCGAGCTCGACGACGACCTACGGCGGAAATGAGGTTCTCTTATTTGAAGATCTCTGATATCGTGAGTCCGTCTCGGATCTGAACTGGAGGACACATGGCGCACTTCGCGAAGCCCGACGTGGGCAGCTGGACCGAGCACTACCCGGAGCTCGGCACCGACCCGGTCTCCTACGAGGACTCGATCTCGCCGGAGCACTACGAGCTCGAGCGCAAGGCCATCTTCGCCCGCACCTGGCTGAACGTCGGCCGTGTCGAGCAGGTACCCCGCACCGGCAGCTACTTCACCAAGGAGATCGCCGCCGCCGGGACGTCCGTCGTGGTCGTGCGCGGGAAGGACGGGGAGATCCACGCCTTCCACAACATCTGCCGTCACCGCGGGAACAAGCTCGTCTGGAACGACTTCCCCGGAGAGGAGACGAAGGGGATGTGCCGCCAGTTCACGTGCAAGTACCACGGCTGGCGCTACACCACGGAGGGCGAGCTCACGTTCGTGCAGCAAGAGTCTGAGTTCTTCAACCTCGACAAGGCGGACTACGGGCTGGCGACGGTGCAGGTCGAGACGTGGGAGGGGTTCATCTTCGTCAACCTCGACCCTGAGAACTCGACATCAGTGAAGGACTACCTCGGCGAGTTCGCGACCGGCATCGCCGGCTACCCGTTCGACAAGATGACCCAGGTGTACAAGTACCGCGCCCATGTGGGCAGCAACTGGAAGCTGTTCATCGACGCCTTCGCAGAGTTCTACCACGCGCCAATTCTCCACGCGAAGCAGGCGACCGCAGAGGAGTCCCGCAAGCTCTCCGGCATCGGGTTCGAGGCATTGGCCTACGGCATCGAGGGGCCGCACGGCATGGTGTCATCGTGGGGCGGCATGTCCCCTCCCAAGGACCTCGACATGGTCAAGCCGATCGAGCGGGCGCTCCACAGCGGCCTTTTCGGTCCCTGGGACCGTCCCGACATCGAAGGCCTCGACCCGTTGCCGCCGGCCCTGAACCCGGCCCACCACAAGGCCTGGGGCATCGACTCGTTCGTGTTCTTCCCGAACTTCATGCTCCTGGTCTGGGCCCCGGGCTGGTACCTCACGTACCACTACTGGCCGACCTCGTACAACACCCACATCTTCGAGGGCGCGCTCTACTTCGTGCCTCCGAGGAACGCGACGGAACGGCTCCGCCAGGAGCTCGCCGCGGTCACGTTCAAGGAGTACGCGTTGCAGGACGGCAACACGCTCGAGGCGACGCAGTCGATGCTCGAGTCGCGAGCGGTGACCGAGTTCCCGCTCAACGACCAGGAGATCCTCCTTCGCCATCTGCACAAGACCGCGCGTGACTGTGTGGCCGAGTATCAGAAGTCGACGGCGACGCCGGTCCGGATGTCGGCTGCATCCTGAGAGAGGAACGAGTTCGAATGCCAACCCTGCCCACCGATTTCGCCGATCTCGAGCCGTTCAGCGACTGGTCGCTCGAGTCGGAGAGCGAACGCTACGCCAAGCGACTGTCGAGCACGATGGACGAGCTCCAGGCGTTCTACGACGCGGCCTTCCCGCGGCTCACGGACGCCATGGCCTATCTGGACCAGTTCGACCTCGAGCGCGCTGCCCGAGGATGCCGTTCGCCTGTTGTGGCTGTGCTACTCGCTGGTGAACGCCTCGTTCCCGGTCGAAGTGTGGCGCCAGCCCCGCGTGCCCGACAGTGGCGCCGCCAGCATGGACATGCTCATCGAGCCGGCCGTCTGATCGGCCGCGCCGGCACAGAGCTGCGCCGCGCCCCGGCGAGACGGCGGGCATGGCGGCAGGCCCGGACGGCGTCGGGGTGACCGGTCGCCGCCTTGAGGTCGGTCCGGTCCGGGGGCCGGGGAGCGGCGACGCGGAAGCGAAGTTCTTGGTGGATGAACTGCATGTTGCCTGCGACGAGAGATCGTGTGTCTCGCCCAGGTTGGGGTACGCTCTCCGCCTATGGAGAACGAACTACCGGCGGAGAACCCCGAGGCGGACGCACTGAGTTGGCGTGACCTCGCAGTGGCGCGTTCGCTCGACTCTGCCCGGCTTCGGGCCGAGAGTCGGGTCCAGCGCTTTCTCGACGCCGCGATGGAGCTGTTGAGCACCGGCTCGGGCAAAGACTTCACGGTCCAGGAAGTCGTCGAGCGCTCCGGTCAGTCGCTGCGCAGCTTCTACCAGTACTTCAGCGGCAAGCACGAACTGCTCCTCGCCCTGTTCGAAGAGTCGGTTCGCTCGACGGCAGACATCCTTCGAACCGAGGTGGGCCGCGAGGACGAGCCCCTCGAGCGCCTGCACCGCTTCGTCGTGGCGTACTACCGCCTGTGCCGTCCGGTTGAGGGGGGGGCCACCGCCGCCAAGGAGCGGCCGCCGATCATGGCCGAGTTCGCACAGCAACTGCTCACGACGCACCCGAAGGAAGCCGCCCGGGCGTTCGCACCGCTGGTTGCACTGTTCGAGGAATTGCTCCAGGAGGCGGTGGCTGCGGACGCAGTGCGTGACGATCTCCAGCGGGGGCCGATCATCGGTGCCGTGCTCGAGGTGATCATGTTCAATTCTTTCTCGGCCACGATCGGCGGCTCGACGGCACGGCTCGATGACGGCGAGTCCGCCGAAGAGCTCTGGAAGTTCGTGTTGCACGGAATGGGGACTCCGAGTCCCGGCTAGGGAGGCGAGCCCGGCAACCGCCGGCTACTCCATCCCGTCCGGACGGTGGTAGACCCGGCCGCCCTTCATGACGAATCGGACGTCCTCCGTCGCGCCGATGTCGGCCAGGGGGTCACCGGGCACCGCGATCACGTCGGCGAGGAGCCCGGCTTCGAGCCGGCCCCGGTCGTCGACGTCGATGAGCTCCGCGGCGACCACCGTGGCGGCGCGGATGGCACCGAGGGGAGTCATGCCGCGGTCGACGAGGGCGATCAGCTCCTTGGCGTTGCGCCCGTGCGGGATCGCGGGAGCGTCCGTCCCACAGGCGATGCGCGCCCCCCGGGCGACCGCCTTCGAGATGGTCTCCTTGGCCCGGGGGAACACCTCGGCCGCCTTGGCCTGGAGCTCGGGCGCCGCATGGGACACGTCCATGCCGTCGGCCAGATAGGTGGTCGGCACCAGGAAGGTGCGGCGCTCGATGAAGAGGTCGAGGGTCTCGTCGGTCATCAGCGACCCGTGCTCGATGCAGTCGATGCCGGCTTCGATCGCGGCGCGGATGCCGTCGTCGCCGTGAGCGTGGGCGGCGACCTTGAGGCCGGCCCGGTGCGCCTCGTCGACGATGGCCCGCAGCTCCTCGTCGGAGTACTGCTGCGCCCCTGCCGGCCCGGTGTGCGACATGACGCCGCCCGACGCACAGACCTTGATCACCTGCGCGCCGTGCATGATCTGGTAGCGGACGGCCTTGCGCACCTCATTGACGCCGTCGGCGATGCCCTCCTCGACGGTCATGGGCATGATGTGCGGCGCGAAGGCCTGGAACATCCTGGGGTCGAGGTGCCCGCCGGTGGGGGTGATGGCGTGCCCGGCCGGAACGACCCGCGGCCCGTCGATCCAGCCGAGATCGATGGCCTTCTTCAGTGCGACGTCCAACAGGATGCCACCGGTCTGGATGAACAGGCCCAGGTTGCGCACGGTGGTGAACCCCGCCCGCAGGGTGCGGCGGGCATTGGCCACGGCACGCAGCGTGCGCACGGCGGGATCGTCCTGCACTGCGGTGAGCGGGCTGCGATGATCGGGGCCGCCGAGGAGCAGGTTCACCTCCATGTCCATCAGCCCGGGCAGGAGGGTCAGGTCACCGAGGTCGACGACGGTCGCATCGTCAGGGACACTCGTCGGCGAGACCTCGAGGATCCGGTCACCGTCGATCAGCAGGTCGCCCGGTGCCACCAGCTCGCCCTTGTCGACGTCGAGCATGCGCGCGCCGCGCAGGTGGATGCGCTGCGGCGTCTGAGAGCGGGCCATATGTGCTCCTTTGTGGCGGAAGTAGTATTTCCCCTGACGATATACGGCGTTGCTGAATTGCGCGAGTGAAGATACCGTAGCAAGCCGGAAGTCTCTTGGGGAGGTAGGAGTGACCGCTGTTCTGGAGGGCGTTCGGATCCTCGAGGTGGCCGAGCACACGTTCGTGCCGGCGGCCTCGGCGCTGCTGGCCGACTGGGGCGCCGACGTGATCAAGATCGAGCCGGTCGAGCGGGGCGACGCCATGCGCGGCCTCGCGGCCACGGGCGTGGTGTCGATCAGTGGTGGCGTCCACGCGCTGTTGGAGCACTCCAACCGGGGCAAGCGCAGCCTGGCCCTCGACCTCACGACCCCCGAAGGGCTCGACATCCTCTACAAGCTCGCCGCCGGCGCGGACGTGTTCCTCACCAACAAGCTGCCGCGGGTGCGCAAGAAGCTCAACATCGAGCTCGAGGACATCCGTGCGCACAACCCGAACATCATCTACGTCGCCGGCACCGGGCAGGGCGAGAGAGGCCCGGACGCGGACAAGGGGTCCTACGACTCGCTGTCGTTCTGGTACCGGGCGGGTGTCTCCATGGGCGGGAAGCCGGCCGACTCCGACCGGCTGCCGGGACCGCCCGCGCCGGGCTTCGGGGACTCCATCGGCGCCATGACGATCGCCGGGGGGATCATGGGTGCGCTGTTCCACCGCGAGCGCTCAGGTGAAGCCACCACCGTCGACGTGTCGCTGCTCGGCACCGGGATGTGGGCCATGGGTCAGGCCTTCGCGCTCTCACTCGTGAGCAACGTCCCCTGGCAGGGCCCGCCGTCGAACGCGCCGCGGCTGAATCCCTTGGTGCGGAACTACGAGACCAAGGACAAGCACTCCCTCTCCTTCTGCTGCCTCCAGGCCAGCCGGTACTGGGCCGAGCTCTGTACGGCCGTCGGGCGGCCCGAGCTCGGGACCGATCCGCGCTTTGCCGATCACGCTGCGCTGCTGGAGCACAGCCTCGAGGCCCAGGAGACCCTCGAGGCGGCTTTCGCCGAGCGCACGGTGGCCGAATGGCGCGAGCGACTGGCCGACTTCAGCGGTCAATGGTGCGTCGTCCAGGACACGCTCGAGTGCGCGATCGACCCGCAGAGCGTCGCCAACGGGTACATGCAGGATTGTGAGACCGCGACGGGCGTCCCCTTCCAGCTCGTGGCCGCCCCGGTGCAGTTCGGGGGCGAGCCTTCTCCCGCCGGACGCGCGCCCGAGTTCAACGAGCACGGCGACGCGATCCTCGAAGAGCTCGGGATCGACTGGGATACCATCGTGGACCTCAAGGTCCGCTCCGTCGTCGGCTAGGACGCGACGTCGTTCGTCAAGAGGAGACCACACATGACACTGTTCGATGCATTTCGCTACGACGGGAAGAGGGTTCTGGTCGTCGGTGGCGCCACGGGGATGGGCGCCGCCGCCGCCGCGTTGGCGCAGGACGCTGGCGCCGAGGTCGTCGTGATGGACTACGCGGAAGTGAAGCTCCCCGGCGCCAAGGCCATCCACGTGAACCTGGCCGAGAAGGGCTCCATCGACGCTGCGGTGGACGAGTGCGGTGGCCCGGTGCACGCGCTGTTCTCTTGTGCGGGGGTGGCCGACGGCACGCCCGGGATCGAGAAGATCAACTTCGTCGGGCACCGCCACCTGATCGACCGCATGCTGGCAGGCGGCATGCTGCCGCGTGGCTCGGCGATCGGCTTCATCTCCTCCGCCGCCGGCTTGGGCTGGGAACCGAATCTGGCCGAGATCAAGGAGTACCTCGACACCCCCGACTTCGAGTCGGGCTCGGCCTGGGCGATCGAGCACGGCTACGCCGACTATTTCCACTCCAAGCAGGCGGTCTGCGCCTATGTCGCCCGGCAGGCCTTCCCCCTGCTCAAGCAGGGCATCCGCATCAACGCCATCTGCCCCGGGCCGACCGACACCCCGTTGGCGCAGGCGAACAAGGAGATGTGGCTCGGGTTCGGAGCCGACTTCCGCGAGGAGGCGGGGATCGAGGCCTCGACACCTCTCGAGCAGGCCTACCCGCTGGTGTTCCTGTGCAGTGACGCCGCGGCGGCGATCTCGGGGATCACCCTGATCAGCGACGTCGGCTACATCAGCTCCGGGATCACCGAGTCCTTCCCTCCGGCGACCGCCGCCGCTGGTTTCCTACTCGGCCGGATGTAGGCGGGCCGTTTCAGGCCGGCCGTCGGGGCGTGACCGCCACCGAGGGGATGCTGGCGCTGGCACCGCAGCGCAGCACGAGGTCGACGACCCGGATGAGCTCGTCGACCTCCATGAGCGAGCCGCTCAGAAGGTTGCGTGCCTGCCAGACCGGATGAAACTCGGACAACAGCTCCATGTCCCAGTTGTTGGCGAACTCGGTCATGGAGTGCCCCTCCCCGCCGGCGCAGTCACCGACGATGACGCGGGTGAATCCGACCGCGGGATGCTCGGCCCGCCAGGCCTCGACCAAGGTCTCCAGCGCCGCCTTGGTCGCGGCATACACCCCGAGGCCGGGCCACGGATCGGTGAGCGAGCCGTTCACTGACGTCAGGTATGCCGCGACACCGCGGGATTCGGTGAGGTAGGGGATCGCGGCGGCGGTGATGAGCGCTGCACCGATCACGTTGGTGTCGAACGTGTGTCGCCAGGTCTCGGCGTCCATGTCGACCAGCCGGCCCAGCGGACCGACGGCCGGGGCGTAGAGGAGCGCGTCGATCCCGCCCAGCCCGCGCGCCGCCTCCTCGATCGCCGCCTGGCACGAGGTGGTGTTGGTGGCGTCACAGGCAATGGCCAGCGAGCCAGGCCCGGCCTCCTTGGCCGCGTCCACCAGGCGGTCGTGACGCCGCGCCAGCAGCGCGACGGTCGCGCCCCGTTGGCCGAGCCCGATTGCGATGGATCTGCCGAGACCGCTCGAGGCACCAACAATGACCGCTCTCATGGCACTCCTTTGTGGATTTGATCGACGCCCATCAGGCCGTCAAGACGGGCAACCGCTCCCAGCCTCGCACCGTCGACGTCCGGGCCTGCACCGCATTGTCCCAGTCGACCTCCCACGACGGGAAGCGCTTGAGGACCTCTTCGAGGGCGACGCGGCCCTCGAGCCGGGCCAGCGCCGACCCGAGGCAGAAGTGAATGCCGTAGCCGAAGGCCAGCTGGCGCTCGATGCTGCGGTGGATGTCGAACCGGTCGGCGTCGGGAAATTTGCGATCGTCGCGGTTGGCCGACGCGGTCAGGAGAAGGAGAGCACTCCCGGCGGGGACGAGCTCCCCGTGGTGCTCGACGTCTCGCGTGACGTAGCGGGCCTGGACCGGGGACGGGGACTCGTAGCGGAGCAGCTCCTCAATGGCGTTCGGGACGAGGTCGTGTCGCTCGACGAGTTCCGCGCGCTGATCGGGGTGCTCGGCGAGGACCTTGCCCGTCCACCCGATCAGGCGCGTCGTCGTCTCGTTGCCGGCGGCCGCCAGGAGGTTCACGTAAGAGAGGACCTCGGGGCGGCTCAGGCGGCAGAGGGTTCCGGTCTCGTCCTCGTACTCGGCCTGGAGCAGCTCTGTCATCAGATCGTCCGACGGGTGGCTCGCCCGCCACTCGATGTACTCCTCGAACGCGCTCCCCGGATCGGTGTCGCCGTACATGGTGTCGACGTCGGGCATGGCGCTCTCGCTCAGCCGCAAGCCCTCGTCGATGTGGTCACGGATGGCCTCCTGGTCCTGCTCGGGGATGCCCAGCAACATGCCGATGGTGCGCATCGGCATCTGCGCGCCGAGGTCGTGAATGAAGTCGAAGCGCCCCGACCCGACCAGCGGATCGAGGCTCCGGGCGCAGAATTCCCGGATCTTGGGCTCCAGTCCGTTGATGTTCCGGGGTGTGAAGACCCTGGCCAGGAGGCGGCGGTGCACGTGGTGTGCGGGGGGATCCTCGAAGATGATGGAGCCGGGAGGCACTTCCATGCCGCTCTTGATGAGCTCGAGGACGGTCCCCTTGCTCGAGACGTAGGTCTCCCAGTCGAGTGAGCACCGATCGACGTCCTCGAAGCGGCTCACGGCGAAGAAGTCGTAGCGGTCGTTGTAGTACAGCGGCCGTTCGTCGCGCAGTCGCTTCCAGACCGGATACGGGTCCGTGTCGATCTCGAAGTCGTAGGGGTCGTAGTAGACGTCGGATCCCGAGACGTCGGACTTCGTCGTGGTCATGTCAGCCCCCATGTGATGGTCGAGCGTCGGGTCCCGGCCGCCCGTCAACCGAGCCCCGGTGCGCGATGAGCGAACGTACGTTCGTGAGCGCTCGTGATTCTCCCTGCTGTCGCAGCCCCGCCGCCGGCCGGCGGACAAAACTAGCATTACACAAATCGAAGAAGTGTGTTCTCGCACCCTTCGATCCAGCATGACGAGACGGGGACGGCGGTGAGCGGAGCCCAGGCCCGGGCCTGGCATAATCGTGGCAGAAACGCTACTCTCATGAGGTAGTATCATCGTTCTCACAGCAGAGAAAGATCGGGAAGGCCGTCATGTCGAATGCCACGCTGAGCATCCCCCTGTTCGATGCGGACAACCACCTCTACGAGACGCGTGACGCGTTCACCAAGTATCTGCCCGAGCAGTACAGGGGAGCCATCGACTACGTCGACGTGCACGGCCGGACCAAGATCGTCGTGCGCGGCGTGATCAGCAACTACATCCCGAACCCCACCTTCGAGGTCGTGGCCCGTCCCGGGGCGCAGGAGGAGTACTTCCGGGTCGGGAACCCCGAGGGCAAGAGCCGGCGGGAGATCTTCGGGGAGCCCATGAAGGCCCTCCCCGCCTTCCGTGACCCCGCCTCCCGGCTCGCACTCATGGACGAGCAGGGCATCGACCGCGCGCTGATGTTCCCGACACTGGCCAGCCTCATTGAGGAGCGGATGCGCGACGCGCCCGAGCTCACGCATGAGGTGATCCACAGCCTGAACCAGTGGCTGTATGAGACGTGGTCGTTCGACTACGAGGGCCGGATCTTCGCAACACCGATCATCACGTTGCCCATCGTGGAGCGGGCCATCGACGAGCTCGAGTGGGTCCTGGAGCGGGGTGCCCGGGTGGTGCTGATCCGGCCCGCTCCCGCGTACGGCCTCCGCGGGCCCCGCTCGTTCGGCAAGGAGGAGTTCGACCCCTTCTGGCAGAAGGTGGTCGAGAACGACGTGCTGGTGGCCATGCACTCCTCGGACAGCGGCTACGAGCGGTATGCGAACGACTGGGAGGGTAACGACTCGGAGATGCTCCCGTTCCAGCCGCAAGCGTTCCGCATGCTCTCGGCCTGGCGGCCTGTCGAGGACGCCGTGTCGGCGCTCATCTGCCACGGCGCCCTGTCCCGGTTCCCTGCCCTCAAGGTCGCGGTGATCGAGAACGGCAGTAGCTGGGTCGCTCCCCTCCTGGAGAGGCTGGCCGACGTGTACAAGAAGATGCCGCAGGACTTCCAGGAGAATCCGGTCGACGTCTTCAAGCGCAACATCTACATCAGCCCCTTCTGGGAGGAGGACCTCGGCGAGCTGGCCGATCTCATCGGTGTGGAGCACGTGCTGTTCGGGTCCGACTACCCCCACCCGGAAGGTCTCGCCGACCCCGTGAGCTACGCGGACGAGCTGAAGAGCCTTGACGAGGACTCCGTTCGCAAGATCATGGGCGGAAACCTCTCACGGTTGATGAACATGGCCGAGGTCGCCGCTCGATGACGGCGCGCGGGGATGGCCCGTCGCTGACCATCCCGGCGCTTCTCGCGACTGCCGCCAGCCGGTTCGGGCAGCGCTCTGCCGTCGAGGATGGCCACTCCCGGTTCACCTATGCCGAGCTCTTCGAAGCGGCCCGCACGTTCGGCGCGGCCCTGGTGGCGTCCAGCATCGAGCCGGGGGACCGCGTGGCGATCTGGGCCTTCAACAGCTCCGAATGGATCGTCGCCGCGCTCGGCCTCTGGCAAGCCGGCGCTGTCCTGGTGCCCATCAACACCCGCTTCAAGGGCGGCGAGGCGGCGGACATCATTGCGCGGAGCGGGGCTCGGGCGCTGGTGACCGTCACGGACTTCCTCGACACCGACTACGTCGGGCTGCTGCGCGCGCAGCGGTGTCGAGCTCCGCGATCTCGAGACGATCGTGGTGGCGAGCGGGCGCGCGCCCGAAGGGACCGAGCCCTGGGCCGCGTTCGTGGGCCGGGCCACCGATGCGGGGCGCGCCGAGGTGGACCGGCGCCGGGGCGAAATCGGGCCCGACGACCCCTCGGACATCCTCTTCACGTCCGGGACGACCGGGCTGCCCAAGGGCGTCGTCATGTCGCACCGCCGGACGCTGCGGGTCGCCACCGACTGGGTGGAGATGACCGGGCTCCGTGCCGACGACCGGTACCTGATGGTCAATCCCTACTTCCACATGTTCGGGCTGAAAGCGGGGATCCTGGCCTGCGTGGCCGCCGGGGCGCAGATGCTGCCGGAACCCGTCTTCGACGTCGACCGGGTGCTCACCCGCGTCGAGCGCGAGAAGGTCACGGTGCTCCCCGGCTCGCCCACCATCTACCAGGCGATCCTCGACCACCCCGACCGGGGGCGCCGGGCTCTGTCCAGCTTGCGGGTGGCGGTCACGGGCGCGGCCGACATCCCCGTCGAGCTCATCCGCCGCATCGACGACGAGCTGCCCTTCTCGACCGTCATCACCGGTTACGGGCTGACGGAGGCGGGAACCGCTGCGGCCACGTCCCCGGGGGACGATGTGGAGACCATCGCCGAGACGGTCGGACGGCCCCGGCCGGGCTTCGAGGTCCGCACCGTCGACCAGAACGACGCCGACGTGCCGGCAGGGGAGCCCGGTGAGATCCTGCTCCGCGGGGACAGCGTCATGGTCGGCTATCTCGACGATCCCGAGGCCACCTCACGCGCGCTGTCGCCCGACGGGTGGTTGCGCACCGGCGACATCGGGGTCGTCGACCATGCGGGCTGCCTACGGATCGTCGGCCGCTCCAAGGACATGTTCATCGTCGGTGGCTTCAACGCCTACCCCGCTGAGATCGAAAACGTCCTCCTGCGCCACCCCGAGATCGCGGCAGGCCGCCGTGATCGGGATCCCCGATCCTCGCCTCGGCGAGGTGGGCATGGCGTTCGTGGTGCCCCGGTCACCGGAGGTGTCCAGCGCCGCCATCATCGAGTGGTGCCGTGACGAGATGGCCAATTACAAGGTCCCCCGGGCGGTCGAGCTGGTGGACGAGCTGCCGATCAACGCCACCGGGAAGGTCGTGAAGGACCTTCTCCGAGCGCGGATCGCACCCCCAGGTTCCGGGGTCCAACGTTGAGCGGCGCCGCGGCGTCGGGGCTCTCGACGTTCGCCGACCTGCGGGTCGTGGAGCTGGGGGTCTGGGTGGCCGCACCCTCTGCCGCCGCGCTCCTGGCCGACTGGGGTGCCGACGTCATCAAGGTCGAGGCGCCCGCGGGCGATCCGATGCGTCAGGTGTTCGGCTCGTTGGGCATCGACAGCGACATGCCGAACCCGGCCTTCTCGCTCGACAACCGGGGCAAGCGCAGCGTGGTGCTCGATCTGCGGGAGCCCGGTGACCGGGAGCATCTGGAAGAGCTGCTCGCCACCGCCCACGTCTTCATCAGCAACCTTCGCCCGGACGCCCTCGACGGGCTCGGCCTGGAGCCCGAGGCGACCCTCGCCCGCCACCCGCGCCTCGTGTACTGCAGCATCAGCGGCTACGGGCTGCGCGGTGACGAGCGGAACCGCCCCACCTACGACATCGGCGCGTTCTGGGCCCGATCGGGGCTGTCGATGCAGATGGCCGACCACGAGGGCACGCCGCTCAACGCGCGGGGTGGCATCGGGGACCACATCACCGGGCTCGCCGCGCTGTCCGGGCTCCTCGCCGCAGTGCTGGAGCAGCGGGCCACGGGCCGAGGGCGCGTCGTCGAGGTCTCGCTGCTGCGGACCGGCACCTACGTGCTCGGTTGGGACCTCGGCCTGCAGATGACCCTGGGCAAGGTCGCGGCGCCGAACCGAGGGAGCGGAACCAGGCGCCGCTGATGAACCCGTACCGTGCCGCCGACGGCCGCTGGTTCTTCTTCACCGGCCTGGAAGCCTCCCGGCACATCGATGCGGTGTGCCGCTCCCTCGGGCGCCCCGAGCTGGCCGATGACCCTCGCTTTGCCGACGCCTCGGCCATCCGCCGCCACAGGACGGAGATCATCGCCATCCTCGACGAGATCATCGCCGAGCGACCCCTCGCCGTGTGGGCCGAGCGCTTCGAGGCCGAAGGCGTCTGGTGGGCGCCGGCTCTGACGCCGGCCGAGGTGATCGAAGACCCACAGTTCCTGGCCAACGACGGCATCGTCGAGATCGGTGGGAGCAGCTCGGGGACCACGCAGCGCTCGGTGAACGGACCGGTGCGCTTCTCCGACGTGGCCGGCCACATTGCTCCGGTCCCTGCGCTCGGTGAGCACACCGACGAGGTGATCAGGGAGCTCGCCGGTGGCTCCGGCGCACCGCGGCCGGCCTAACCCTGGCGTGCCGCTCTGGCCAGCAGGCCCCGCGCGATGACCAGCTTCTGGATCTCGTTGGTTCCCTCCCCGATGACCATGAGAGGCGCATCGCGGTAGTAGCGCTCGACGGGCGTGTCGGTCGTGTACCCGGTGCCGCCGTGGATCCGCATGGCCTCGATGGCCAGCTCGAGCGCGGTCTCGCTTGCGAACAGCTTGGCCATGCCCGCTTCGACGTCACAGCGCAGGCCGGCTGTCTTGCGCTCGGCGGCGTTCCTGGTCAGGAGGCGGGCCGCCTCGAGCCGTGTCGCCATCTCGGCGATCTTGAGCTGGATCGCCTGGTGCTCGACGATCGGCTTGCCGAAGGTGACCCGCTGTTGGGCGTAGGCGAAGGCGGCATCGAAGGCGGCCCGAGCGACGCCCACCGCACGCGAGGCGATGTTGATGCGACCGAGCTCGAGCACGCTGAGGATCTGGGCGAGTCCGCGTCCAGGCTCACCGATCAGGTTGGCCGCGGGGATGCGGTGGTCGGTGTACGCCATGTCGACGGTCTCCACACCCCGGTAGCCGAGCTTGCCCACGTGCCTGACCACGGAGATCCCCTCGAACGCCGGCCCCGGTTCCTTCTCGACGATGAACGCGGAGATCCCCGCGTCCGTCCGAGCGGCCAGGGCGACGATCGCGGCGCGCTCCCCGTTGGTGACCCAGGCCTTGGTGCCGTTGACGAGGTACTCGTCTCCGTCCCGCTCGGCCTTGCAGGCGATGTTGCGCGTGTCGCTGCCGGCGTCGGGCTCGGAGAGGGACAGTGCGCCCCGCCGCTCTCCGGAGGCCATCGGCGGCAACCACCGCTGCTTCTGCTCCTCGGTGCCGTGCTGGAGGACCAGGGTGGCGGCCATCGTGTGCGTGTTGACCACCCCCGTCAGGCTCATCCATCCGTAGGCGAGCTCCTCGATGACGCCGATGTAGGTCAGGAGGTCGAGACCCAGCCCCCCGTAGGCCTCGGGGATGGTGACGCCGAACAGACCGAGCGTGCGCATCTGCTCGACGATCTCAGTCGGGTAGCGGTCCTCCCGCTCCAGCTCGGGGGCGACGGGAACGACCTCGCGGGCGACGAACCGTCGGACGGTCTCGATGATCTCCCGCCGGACCTCGTCCTGCTCGTCAAC
The DNA here is from genome assembly GCA_963717455.1 of uncultured Acidimicrobiaceae bacterium. GTDB lineage: Bacteria > Actinomycetota > Acidimicrobiia > Acidimicrobiales > RAAP-2 > Bog-473. The sequence goes on along the minus strand of OY970336.1, from coordinate 4,949,034 downwards.
GGTCATCGAAGGGCACCCCCGATCGCATTGGAGAAGTGTACATCCGCAGTATGTTGACGGTGGATCTCAAATTGGAGAAGAATGTTTCCGATGGCCGGGCCGACGATGCACGCGAACCTGGCGCTCGCCGCGGACCGGTTCGGGGACCGAGATGCCGTCCGGGCGGAGGACGCGAGCTGGTCCTTCCGCGAGCTCGACGAGCTCAGCAACGCGTTCGCCGGGCACCTCTCCGGCCAGGGCGTCGGCTCGGGGGACCGAGTGGCCGTCATGATGGCGAACCGGGTGGAGTTCATCACCACGGTCTACGCCGTCAGCAAGCTGGGGGCGGCCGCGGTGCTCCTGAGCCCGGCGTGGAAGTCGACCGAGGTCGGTCACGCGCTGGAGCTGACCGGCCCGGTCCACGCGGTGGGGGACGCCGATGCCGCACCGCTGCTCGCCGAGGCACTGGGCGCGCCGGGCGTGACGGACATCGACGATGCCACCAGGGACCCCTTCGGGGGCAGCCGGGCCCGGCCGCCCGCCGAAGCCGCCGGCGGGACCACCGAGGTGATCCTCGTCTTCAGCTCGGGCACGACCGGGCTGCCCAAGGCCGTGCGCCACTCGCACGCGTCGATCGGCCATGCAACGGAGCACTGGCGCGAGGTCCTCGGCCTCGGACCCGATGACCGCTTTCAGGTGGCGACGCCCCCCTCCCACATCCTGGGGCTCCTCAACCTGCTCACCGCGGTGGCGGCGGGAGCGACCGTGCGGCTGCACCGGCGATTCGACCTCGACGAAGTGCTCCGCCGCATCGCCAGCGAGAGGATGACCTTGGAGATGGCCGTCGCGCCGATCGCGTTGGCGCTGGCCAACCATCCCCGCCTCGAGGAGTACGACCTGTCGTCCCTGCGCTACATCATGTGGGGGGCGACCCCGGTCACCGAGAGCGTCGCCCGCAGGGTGACCGAGCGCACCGGGGTGCGCTGGCTGCCGGCCTACGGGGCGAGCGAGTTGCCCGTCATCACGGCCAACCCCGTCGACCGGCCCGATTCGTGGCGGTTGGACTCCGCGGGTCTCCCGCCATCGGGTGTCGAGTTGCGCATCGCCGATCTCGTGAGCGGGAAGGTCCTCGGTCCCGGCGAGGTCGGGGAGATCCAGGTGCTGAGTCCCTCCGTCATGGCGGGCTACCTCCCCGACGAGGCCACGGCCGACGCCTTCGCCGACGGCTGGTACCGCACGGGGGACGTCGGGTGGCTCGAGCCCGAAGGGTGGGTGCACCTGACCGACCGCTCGAAGGAGATGATCAAGGTGAGCGGCTTCCAGGTGGCACCCGCAGAGGTGGAGGCTGTTCTCTACCGTCATCCTGCGGTGCTCGACTGCGCGGTGTTCGGCGTGCCCGACGCGTGGACCGGCGAAGTGCCCATGGCGGCGGTGAAGCTCGACCCGGACCAGCGGCTCGCCGACGGCGAGCTCGAGCGGCTCGTTGCGGACTCACTGGCCACGTACAAGCGGATCCGCCGCGTCGTCATCGTCGACGAGATCCCACGCCTTCCGTCCGGCAAGGTGTTGCGTCGCACGCTGCGGGACGAATGGTCGCAGCCGGTCGCCCCCACGCAGGGCGACTGATGGACGTCCGCCTTTCCCCGGAGCAACAAGCCCTGCGCGACGCCGCGGCCCAGGTCGTCGAGCGGCTCGGCCCCAAGGCCGTCGCCGAGGTCGGCGATCCCGGGCGGGGGGCGAAGCTCGACACCGCCGTGAGCGAGTCCGGATGGCGGGGGCTCCGGGTCGCAGCCGAGGCAGGCGGTCCTCTGGCGTCGGGCGTGGAAGCGGCCATCGTCGCCGAGGAGCTCGGGAGGGGGGCGGCCGACACCTCGTTCCTCGGGCCGACACTGGCCGCCGAGCTCAGACGGCTGGCCGGTGCGCCGACCAGCGACACGGTCGAGACAGTGGCACTGGACGCGCGTCTCATGTCACTCGCTCGAGGCGTCGACGGCACGTGCCGGTCCGCCGTGGCCATCGACGCCCAGGGCTCGTCGCGAGCGCTGGTCCTCACCCACGGAGGCCGCGTGGCCCAGGTCGACCTGCACGCCGTGCCCTCGGGTCTCGACCTCACCCGTCCCTCCATCGTCGTCGACGCCGCTCCGCTCATGGCGGTCGAAGGCGCCGATCGGGCCCTGACGGAGGAGGACCTCACCCGCTGGACGGCTCTTGGCCTCTCGGTGACCTGCGCCGACCTCGTCGGCACGATGCGGGGTGCGGTGGCCCTCGCCTGCACGTACGCCACGCACCGCCAGCAGTACGGAGCTGCCATCGGCTCCTTTCAGGCCGTGCAGCACATGCTGGCGGACGCCTTCGTGGCCATGGAGGGGTCCCGGAGCGTCACCTTGCACGCGGCCTGGGCCGTGGACGCGCTCCCGGCTGGGGAGGCCGCGGTCGCCGCCGCCGTGGCGAAGGCATACTCCGCCCGCGCCGCCCGCAGCGTGTGTGAGACGGCCATCCAGGTGCACGGCGGCGTCGGCAACACGTGGGAGTGCCTGGCGCACGTCTTCCTCCGACGCGCCCTCTTGTCCGGCGACGTGCTCGGCGATCCTCACGTCAGCGTGGCGCGCGTGCTCGCCCACCACGGGATCGGGGGCAGTCATGGACTTCGGTGACTCTCCGGAGGAGTCGGAGTTCCGCCTGCGGCTGCGGACATGGCTGGTGGACAACAATCCCGGCCTGCCGGCGTCGTCGACTGACGACGAGTACTGGGCCGGCATGGCCGCCTGGCACCGATCGCTGTACGACGCGGGGTTCTTCGGCATGTCGTGGCCCACGGAGATCGGCGGCCACGGACTGTCGACCGTCTTCGAGGTCATCGTCGACGAGGAGCTCGCGGCGGCGGGGGCGCCCCCACGGCCCAGCCTCGGCTACCTGGTGCAGGGGATCCTCGAGCACGGGAGCGAGGAGATCAGGCACGGATTCCTCCCCGGCATCGTCAACGGCCGTGATCGGTGGTGCCAGGGTTTCAGCGAGCCCGATGCCGGATCCGACCTCGCCTCGTTGCGCACCCGCGCCGACCGCGACGGAGAGGACTATGTGATATCGGGCCAGAAGATCTGGACGAGCCACTCCGACGAGGCCGAGTGGTGCCTCCTCCTCGCCCGCACCGACCACGACGTCGCGAAGCACCGCGGCATCTCCGCGTTCGCCGTCCCGATGCGGCAGCCCGGGATCGAGCAGCGTCCTCTGCGCATGATCAACGGGGTCACGAAGGAGTTCGGCGAGGTGCACTTCGACGGTGCCCGGGTCCCCGCCGCCAACATGATCGGCGGGCCGGGCGAGGGTTGGGCATTGGCGATGACCGTCGTCAGCCACGAGCGAGAGCCGGGCGAGTTGGGCTACGTCGCCCGCTACGCCAAGATGGTCAACGACCTGCGCCGCCGGGTCCGGGACGACCCCGGGGCCTATGGCACCGAACAGGTGAGTGAGCTCGGGTGGGCGATCGTGGAGGTCGAGATGCTCCGGCTGCACGTCCGCCGGCGCCTGTCCGACCGGCTCGACGGCATCTCGCACGGGCCGGAGGGATCGGTCGACAAGCTGCTCATGACATGGGTCGAGCAAGCCGTCGGTCACGCCGCCCTCGCTATCGGTGGGATCGCCCACGGTGGGGGTGACGACACCTGGTTGAACGCCTACCTCTACAGCCGGGCGCAGAGCGTCATGGGCGGGACGTCGCAGATCCAACGGAACCTCGTCGCCCGCCGTATCCTCGGGTTGCCGGTCTCATGAGAGGTAAGAGATGACTTCGTACGATGTCCCAGACGCGATCGAAGTGCTGATCGACGGTCCGGTCCGGGTCGTCCGGCTCAATCGACCGGACCACCTCAATGCGACGAACCATGAGCTGCACAGTGGTCTGGCGCGGCTCTTCCCCCAGATCGACGCTGACGACGAGGCGCGGGCCGTCGTGTTGACGGGCAACGGCCGGGCGTTCTCGGCCGGCGGTGACTTCACCTACATCGACGAGCTCGCCAGAGACCGAGCGCTGCGAAACGAGAGTCTCGCGCACGGCCGACAGATCGTGACGGGCATGGTGGCGTGCCGCGTGCCGATCGTGGCCGCCGTCAACGGCCCTGCCGTTGGCCTGGGCTGCAGCCTCGTGGCGCTCTCCGACATCGTCTTCATGGCCGAGAGTGCGCACCTGGCGGACCCCCACGTGGCCGTGGGCCTGGTTGCTGCCGACGGTGGACCCGTGACCTGGCCGCTCCTGATCAGCCTCCAGCTGGCGAAGGAGTACGCGCTCACCGGGGACCGCATTCCGGCGAAGCGGGCGGCCGAGATCGGCCTGGTGAACCACGTCTGTCCCGACGGTGAGGTGGTGGATCAGGCGACGGCCTGCGCCCATCGCATCGCCAAACTGCCCCGGCGTGCCGTCGAGGACACCAAGCGGGTGATCAATCTGCACCTCGAGCGGGCCGTGCTGGCGACCATCGACTTCGCGTTGAGCGCGGAGGACCGGTCGTTCGTCTCACCGGAGCTTCGGGAGAACATCGACCGCCTCCTGGCCAAGGGCGATGCGCGGGGGCCGGCGTAGGGGGTCTGCTGGGAGCGGCGTCGCCCCATGGACAGGTGTGATGTGCCGGCATACCGTGAGATCGGTGGTCCCGTCCCTCGGTTGGCCCGAGGTCTCCGAGGCGGAACATCCCGAGGAGGAGAGCGATGGCCAAGACCCTGTACACGGCGCGGGCCCACGTCGTCGGCGGACGGGACGGCCACGGACGTACCGACGACGGGGCACTCGAGGTGGACCTCCGCCGTCCCAAGGAGCTGGGGGGAGAGGGAGGCGGGACGAACCCCGAGCAGCTCTTTGCCGTCGGGTACGCGGCGTGCTTCGAGAGCGCCCTCGCCGTGGTCGCCCGGCGCCGGCACGTCGAGGCCGGCGAGGTGGCGATCGACTCGGAGGTCAATCTGCTGCCCACCGGGGACGGCGGCTTCAAGCTCTCGGTCGTGCTCGACGTGTCGCTTCCAGCCGTCAGCGACCGGGAGATCGCGGCACGGCTGGTCCGGGACGCCCATCAGGTGTGCCCGTACTCCAACGCCACCCGGGGCAACATCGAGGTCGACCTGTTGTTCGAGGGCGCCGCGGTTTGAGCGGACTCAGGGCTGGTCGGGCCAGTCCGGGTCGTCTGCCATTGCCGCCTCTTCCCGCTCGAGATTGCGCCGTCGCCGGGTCATCGTGGAGACGGCGCTCACCACGAGGACGACGGCCAACAGGCTGAAGATCAGAACGTAGAACACGGGCTCGGGCGTCACCTTAGACCCCGTCGGCGACCGGGCCGTGGAGCGTCGGTCCTGGCCGCCTGATGTGAAGAGATCCTGATCATCAGGCATATCGGCTGATCGGTGCAGGCTCGGCCGCAGCACCCCCGACGACACGGCAAAACGCTCAACCCCGGGCGCCAATCTGCCGTCTTGTAGGGAATGGGGGCAACAATGACTGCGCGCGGCCAGGAGGCGGCTGAGCCGGCCGACCCGCTCGGCGACGTCGCCGGACATCTCGACGAGTCGGTCTCTCACCGGGTCCCGACTCGGGTCCGTTGGACACTCGGGATCGCAGCAGCGTTGGTCGTCGCCTTCTTCGTGTCCCTGCTCGTGCGGAGCACGGGCTCGAACTACACGCCGGTCGACGGCTGGGGCGTGGCCATGTTCGAACTCACGATGGGCAACATCTGCCTGGCTCGCTACTTCGAGAGCTCGTGGCGAACTGGCAACTCGGTGGCGCGCCTGTTCCCGCTCATCATGGGCGTGGCGTGCATCTCGTGGGCGTTGGGCGACTTCGCCTTGACCACCGAGTCGCTCGGCGGAGCCACGCCACCTGTCCCGTCGGTGGCGGACGCCTTCTACGTCGGGTTCTTCCCCTTGTGCTTCCTGGCCATCGCGCTCCTCATTCGACGCGGCAACCGCGGCTCGATTGTTCACCACGTCGCTGGACGGATTGATCGCCGGCCTCGGTGTGGCCGCCCTGGCGGCCGCCTTCGTGGTGGCCGAGGTGATCCGGGTCACCGGGGGCGGTTCGCTGGCCGCCGCAACCCAGTTGGTGTATCCCCTGGGCGACCTGCTGCTGCTCGCACTCTGTGTCGGTGGCCTGCTGGTGCTTCCCAGAGGGTTCCGGCCATTCTTTGCGATCGCCTGTGTCGCCCTCGGGGCCAATGCCATCGGCGACACATTCAACCTCCTCCAGCCCACAAGCAGGTTCGGCTACGTCGCCAACGGCGTGGCCTGGCCCGTCTCGCTGACCCTGCTGGCGATCGCGGTGTGGATCCTGCCGCCCAAGGTGGAGAACCACGGCTTCGATCGGGTCGCCGGTTTCGCCCTGCCGGCCTTCGGCGTGGCGCTCAGCATGGGGATCCTGGTCGCGGCGAGCTTCGTGCACATCGGCCGGCCCGCCATCGCCCTCGCGACGATCACCCTCCTCGTGGCATCGGTCCGCTTGACGCTCACCGTCCGCGAGGCCCATTCGCTGAAGACGGCCCGCTTCCGGTCACTGATCGACAAGACCTGGGACCTGATCACGGTGATCGAATCGGATCTCCGGATCGCCTACATCACCCCGTCGGCCGAACGCGTCCTCGGGTATGCGCCGACCGACCTCGAGGGCAGGACGTTCACCGAGCTGATGCATCCGGATGATTCCCGGATGGTCATTGAGCACCTCATCGGGCTCACCGACGACCAGACCGACACCGCTGTCTTCGAAGTGCGAATGCGGCATGCGAACGGGGAGTGGCGCATCGTCGACTGGACCGCCGCCAACCTCCTCGACGACCCGTCGGTCAACGGGTACGTCCTCAACGGAGGCGACGTGACCGAGGCACGGCAGGCAGCCGAGGACCTGGTTGCGGCACGGGACGCGGCGCTGGTGGCCTCCCGGACGAAGTCACAGTTCGTCTCCACGATGAGCCACGAGATCCGCACACCGATGAACGGGGTCATCGGGCTCACCGACCTCCTGCTCGAGACGGATCTCGACGACGAGCAGCTCGAGCTCGCCACGGGCGTCAAGCTGTCGGCAGAGAGCCTGTTGGTGATCATCAACGACATCCTGGATTTCTCGAAGATCGAGGCCGGAAAGCTCGAGATCGAGGAGTCCGCGCTCAACGTGCCCAACGTCATCGACGACGTCGGGCGCATCCTGGCGAGTACGGCACACACCAAGGGCATCGAGCTCCTGGTCGATGTCCAGCCCGACGTCCCGACCGCGCTCCTCGGTGACGGCACCAGGATCCGCCAGGTCCTGCTCAACTTTGGCGCCAACGCGGTGAAGTTCACCTCCGAAGGTGAGGTGGTGATCCGGGTCAGTGTGCTCCACCAGAATTCCGAACGCGTTGCGCTGCACTTCGACGTGAGTGACACGGGGATCGGGATCGCAGAGGAGGATCAGGAGCGGCTGTTCAGCGCCTTCGCACAGGCAGACTCGTCCACCACCCGGAGGTTCGGTGGGACCGGGCTCGGCCTGGCCATCAGCCGGCAGCTCGTGGAGCTCATGGGAGGACGACTCGGTCTCAGGAGTGCTCCGGGCGAAGGATCGACGTTCTGGTTCGAGCTGTCGCTTCGACGCGGCGACGACATCGCGACAGACGGGAGCTCGGATCCGCGGACGCTCTCCGGTCAGCGGGCCTTGGTCGTCGACGACAATGCGACCAACCGGAGGATCCTCCGTCAACAGCTGCTTTCGTGGGGCGTGGAGGCGGTCGAAGCGGCCGACGGCTACCAGGCGTTGGAACTGGCGCTCACCGCGGCCCAGGACGGCCGGTCATTCGATCTGGGAGTGGTCGACCTGAACATGCCCGGCATGGACGGGATCGAGCTGGCTCGCACGTTGAAGGCGGATCCCGCCACGGCCCAGACCATGCTCTTCCTCCTGAGCTCGTCCGGCCATCGCCTCGAGGCAGCCGAATCGCATCTCACCGGGTTCGCCGCCAGTCTCACGAAGCCGGTCCGCTCGTCGGAGCTCTTCGACTGCCTGATCACCAGCCTCAATTCGGGTTCGAGCATCGATTCCTCCGCTGCCGCGGCGAAGGAGCGCCCCGAGCCGGCACAGAGGTCGGGGACGATCTTGCTCGTCGAGGACAACAAGGTGAACCAGCTCGTTGGCTCGAAGGTACTTGAGAACCTCGGGTACGCCTTCACCGTCGCCAACAACGGCGTCGAGGCAGTCGACGCCTTCCGGTCGGGCTCCTATGAGGCCGTCTTGATGGACTGCCAGATGCCGGAGATGGACGGGTACGAGGCGACCGCGGTCATCCGGCAGATCGAGGGTTCGGAGGGACACATCCCGATCATCGCCATGACGGCCGCCGCCATGGAAGGTGATCGGGAGCACTGCATCGCGGCTGGGATGGACGACTTCATCACGAAGCCCGTGCGGCTCGAGGTGGTGTCCACCGTACTGAAGCGCTGGGTGGCCCGGCCGGCGCACGAGCCAGAGGGGGTTGGTGCATCATGAATGACGTCTTGAGCGACGCGCTGGACCGCTCTCAGATCGACCTGCTCCTCAGCCTCGATGACGGGGCAGGCGCCGCGCTGCGGGAGATCGTCCACGAATATCTCGCCATGGGCGAGGAAGGCGGAGCCGAGCTCCTCCGGGCACTCGAAGACGGTGATGCCCAGGCTGTGGAGCGCGGCGCCCACACGCTCAAGGGCGCCAGTGCGAACGTCGGCGCCACCGCCCTCGCGGACGTCTGTGCCGCCATCGAGACCTGCGCGCGCCAAGGCCATCTCCAGGGAGCCGCGGAGCTGACGGAGCAGTTCGAGTCTGAGCTCTCCCGCGCCCGGGCGGCCCTCCACGCCGTCGCACCGGGGCCCTGAGATGCGGATCCTGATCGCTGACGACGACCCCACCAGCCGCCTGCTGCTCAGGGCGATCGTGTCGAAACTGGGGCACGAGTGCATCGTCGCCGAGGAAGGCTCGAGTGCCTGGGACGTGCTGACGTCGGGGGGGATCGACGTCCTGCTCACCGACTGGATGATGCCGGGAGTCGACGGGCCCGAACTGTGCCGACGCGTACGGGAGGGCACCGGCGACAGCTACGTGTACATCGTGCTGACGACGGGGCTCGACCATCCCGAGCACGTACTCGAGGGCATGAGCGCCGGCGCCGACGACTACCTGATCAAGCCCGTCGACTCGTTCGCCGTGCAGACGCGCCTGATCGCAGCAGAACGAGTGACGGAGCTGCACGGCACACTGAGCCAGACGCAGGCCGAGCTCGAGAGAGCGAATACCGACCTCTTGGAGCAGTCGCTCACCGACCAGCTGACCGGCCTCGGCAACCGCCGGCGCATGGAGGAGGACCTCATCCGGACGCACGCGCGTGCTCTGCGTGTCGGGCGGACCTACGGAGTGGCGCTGTTCGACGTCGACCACTTCAAGCTCTACAACGATCACTACGGTCACGTGGCGGGAGACGAAACCCTTCGGCACGTCGCGTCGTGCATCGACTTCGTGGTGCGTGCAGGTGAGTGCGCCTATCGGTACGGCGGCGAGGAGTTCCTGCTCCTCATGCCGGACCTGCGGCCCGGCGATTCTCTGATCGCAACCGGTGAACGGATCCGTCAGACCGTCCAGGATGCGGTCATCCCCCATGGTGCCCGGCCGTCGCTCCCTCCCATCGTCACCCTGAGCGGCGGCGTTGCGAGCTGGTCACCGGGCAGCCCGTTGTCGTTCATGGAAGTCGTCGAGCAGGCCGACGAGGCCCTGTTCCAGGCCAAGTCCGCCGGTCGCAACTGCATCCGTGCCGCCGCCTCTTCCCTCGACGGCCGGAGCGAACCGGCCGTCGAGCGGCGCTGACCTTCCCCTCAGGCCTGGTGGGCGGGTGCTGTTCCCCGGCTGCCTGTACCCGTCGTCAAGGCCGTCCGCAGGGCCCGGAACCCGGCTGAGGTCTGCTGCACGAAGTCGTCGTCGCGTACGGCGTCCCCCCGCTGCAGCCAGGTGAGCGTCGCCTCGACCAGCCAGTCGAAGAGGACCTCGGAGCGCCAGGCGTCGAGCAGCTCGTCGCCCGTGTCGAGTGAGGTCAGGTCGCGCACGACGGTGACCGAGACCGACCTCAGCTCGGCGGCGTATGCCGCGAATTGCGGCTCGCGGGCGGCATGGCGCCACAGGAGCGTGAAGGCAGCCGGGTCCTCGCGGGCGACCGTCAGGAGTGTCCGGGCACCCAGCCCACTCCGGGTGGGCAGCGCCAGCTCGTTGCGGAGCTCCTCACCCAGGCGATCGAACACCTGCTGGAGGATCTCGCGGTAGAGCTCTTCCTTCGACCCGAAGTGCCGGTACACGATGAGCTTGGTCACCCCGCACGCGGTTGCCACGTCCTCCATGGAGGTGTCGGCGAAGCCGGCCGATGCGAACGCGCGGGCCGCCCCGTGGAGGATGGCAGCACGTCGCTCGGCGCGGGGAAGCTGTTTGCTCTCGATCTGTATACCGAGAAGTGTATACTCTCGAGTGAACACCGTTGGGCGACGGGGGAGGGATTGGCCATGGGCACGGTGCAGGTGCAGTTCACCGAGGACGAACTCCTGTCGGACGTCAGCGTGGCCGAACCACTGGTCGCCGGCGGCGTCCACTGCCACGGCGGCTTCGACGAGGACGGCAACTACGTCTCACCCCGGACGAAATTCCGCGTCCCGGCGATCGAAGCCTGGGGGGCGCAGAACTGCGAGCGCTTCTCGAGCGAGTTGATCGACGTGCCGACGGAGCGGTGGGAGCGCTCGTTCCCGAACGTCGAGCAGGCGTGCTTTTTGATCCGCGCCGGTGTTCCGGAGCCGCTCATGGCCACGCTGACGAGGATCGGCACGGTCGAGGGGTACGGGGCGAACATCCGCCTCCTCAAGCCCCGAGACCTTCAGCGGCACTTCGTCGAGGACGTGAGCGGGACGGCGATCGACCATCTCGGCGCGGGGTTGTTCGAGGCCCACGGCCGCGACGAGGCGGGATGGGACGAAGAGGCGGGCCACAGGGACATGTGGTTCGCCGCGCGCGATATCGCGTTCGACCGGTCGTGCGGAGAGCTCGACGTCGAGGCGATGCTCGAGCGGATGGGCTTCGGGCCGGGTCGTCCGGGCGCCGCTGCGGCCCGCCTGCTCCCCGACGACATCCCGCACGAGCTGGAGATGATGGTGTCCCTCATGGTGCGCGTTCTCTTCATTGAGATCTCGGCGTTCCACACGTTTGCCTGGGCCGAAGCGTGGCTGTCCGATGGGGGGCTCGTCGCCGGCGACGGCGAGGCCGCTCGTCTCGTGTCCTACATCCGGGCCGACGAGACGCCGCACGTGGACTACCTTCGCACCGCCCTCTCCGAGATGCGGGACCGCACGTGGGTCGGCGACGGCGGGCGCCGTCATCCCGGCGCCGACATGATCGGGCGGATCTGGGAACCCCTGCTCGCCCACAGCCTCGGACCCGGTCGTGACGAGGGCCGACGGGCCTCCTTGGGAGAAGTGGAGTTCTGGTGCGCCAAGCACCGTCACGGCGCAGACCTCCTGGCCGAGTTCCACTCGCTCGGTGCGGCATGAAGTTCGGCATCTTCTACGAGCACCAGCTCCCCCGGCCCTGGCAGGAGGACAGCGAGTACCAGTTGATGCAGGACGCCTTCGAGCAGGTCGAGCTGGCCGACCGGCTCGGCTTCGACGTCGTCTGGGAGGTCGAGCACCACTTCCTCGAGGAGTACAGCCACTCCTCGGCCCCCGAGGTCTTCCTCGCCGCGTGCAGTCAACGGACGAAGGACATCCGGCTCGGGCACGGGATCATCCAGACCGCTCCGGGCTACAACCACCCCGCTCGCACCGCGGAGCGCGTTGCCACTCTCGATCTGATCTCCGGGGGGAGGGTCGAGTTCGGTTCGGGGGAGTCGGGCTCCGAGGCTGAGCTCGGGGGCTTTCTCGTCGACCCGGCGACCAAACGCGAGGCCTGGCTCGAGGGGCTCCAGGTGGCCCTCCGCTGCATGACCGAGACGCCGTTCAGTGGTGTCGACGGGCGTTTCGTGCAGATGCCGCCGCGCAACGTCGTCCCCAAGCCCATGCAGCGCCCACACCCTCCCCTGTGGGTTGCGTGCTCCCGCCGCGACACGATCCTCCTGGCGGCCGAGAAGGGTATCGGCGCGCTGACCTTTGCCTTCATCGACCCCGAGGAAGCCACCAAGTGGGTGTCCGACTACGAGCAGACCCTCACCGAGCGCTGCGTTCCCGTCGGCCTCGCCGTCAACGCCAACATCGCGTGCGTGACCCAGATGATGTGCCATCCCGACGAGAGGGTGGCGCTCGATCGCGGCCTCGAAGGCGGTAACTTCTTCGGCTACTCGCTCGGGCACTACTACGTCTTCGGGGAGCATCGACCCGGTTCGACCGACGTCTGGACCGAGTACCTCGACCGCCGCGGCACGCAGGGGTATTCACCGGAGGTCGAGACGGCCCTGCAGCAGGAGCGGCTCGGCGCCCGGCTGGCGGCCGGCGATCGCACGGGCCTGCGGGGGGCGACCGGGACCCCCGAGCAGGTACGCGAGTACCTCGAACGATTCGAGCAGGCGGGGGTCGACCAGGTCATCTTCGTGTTGCAGGCTGGCAAGAACCTTCACGAGCACATCTGCGAATCATTGGAGCTCTTCGGCCGCGAGGTGCTCCCCGCGTTCAAGGAGCGCGACGAGTCCCAGGTCCGAGCCAAGTCCGCGCGTCTCGCCCCGGCCGTCGACGCCGCCATGGAACGACGGCTGCACGAGCCCCCGCCGCCAGCTCTCGCCCCGGACTACTCGTTCCCGGCCATGCCCCGGCGATGGGCGGACGAGACGGGGAGCCAGGAGATGCGGGACTGGTTGGAGCACTTCGCGGATGCACGGGCGAAGGGGCTCAGAGACGAAGGGCTCGGGATCCTCGGGGGCTGAGCCGCCGCGTCCTGCCGGTCTGACCTGGGTCGCCAGATGGACCAGGATCCACCCGCCGATCCACCCCCGGGTTGACGATCTCGGAGACCGGATTCACGACACTGGGGGCATGACATTCACCGACTACCTCCTCGACATCTCCCTCATGGGCATCGTGATCTTCCAGATCCGGGGGCGGCGGCTGACCACACGGTCCCTGCTGCTCCCCCTCGGCATCGTGGCCTACGTCGCCGCCACCTACCTGCATGGCATCCCCACCGCCGGCAACGACCTCGTGCTCGTGATCGGGTGTGCGCTGGTTGGCGCCGTCCTGGGCGGAACGGCGGGTGCGTGCACGACGGTCGGGCCCGACGGTCAGGGCACCATCGTGGCCAAGGCAGGCCTGGCGGCGGCGGGGCTCTGGATCTTGGGCACGGGCGCCCGCCTGGCCTTCCAGGTCTACGCCACCCATGGCGGGGGCGCCGCCATCACGCGCTTCAGCGTCGCTCACGACATCACGAGTGCCACCGCCTGGACCTCGGCCCTCATTCTTATGGCGCTCTGCGAGGCCGTGCTTCGCACCGGTGTCCTCGCCTGGCGGGCCTCCGTGGTCCGCCGGCAGGTGGCCCCGAACGCCGCCCTGCCGTCATCCGTGGCCGGCGAGCCGGCCACGGATGGTCGGTCCATGGTCGGTGCCTGACGGTCCATCATGGAGACCGTGAGCGCTCGTACCGATCAGGGTCTCCCACCCGTCGAATGGGTCGTCCTCCCGAACGCGGTCAACCTGGCCGGACTGGGGCTCCTGACGTGGGGAGTCGCCGCTCAGATCCAGCACCTCCACCAGGGCAGCGAGCAACTCGTGGCCTCGGTGCTCCTCGTGGTGGCGGTGCTCAGCTGGATCGCATGGGTGGTCCTGCGCAGGTTCTCCCCCAGCTGGCTCAGCGGTGCGGCGCTGGTCGTGATGGCGCTGGCCGGGGGCGCGCTGGCCGCCTACGCACCGACGGCGCTGGTGTTCCCGGCCGTCGCAGCCCTCGGGGCCGCCATGCGGTGGCCGTTCCCGGTCGCGGCGGCCGTCGGAGCCGTTGGCTGGGCCGCCATCGTCGTCGGCTCGGTCCTCAAGGGCCATTCCCTCGGGGTGGTCTTCGCCGGCCTGGCCGGGATCTTCGCCGCCCTCCTCGTCGGCATGACGCGCCAACAGGCAGTCGAGCGGGCCGAGCAGGTGGCGCGCATGGACGTAGAGAAGGCCAAGGCGGAGGTCGAGCGGGCCCGCGCCGAGCTGCTGTCCGAGCGCAACCACCTGGCCCGTGAGCTGCACGACGTCCTCGCGCACACGCTGGCCGCGCTGTCGCTGCAGATCGAAGCCTTCGGCACCGTCGTCGATTCCGAACCGGGCACGAGTACGGCCGTGCGCGAGCAGCTCGAGCGCATTCGCGGACTCGTTCACGACGGCCTCGACGAAGCCCGCGGCGCAGTGCATGCTTTGCGTGAAGACTCGGCTCCGCTGGGTGACCAGCTGGCGAGGCTGTGCGCGCAGCATGATGCCGAGTGCATCAGCTCCGGCACGCCCCGACCGCTCCCGCCTCCGGTCGTGCTCGGCCTCTACCGGGTCGCCCAGGAAGCCCTCACCAATGTCATGAAGCACGCCACCGGTGCCGTCACCTCGGTGCACCTCCGCTATGAGCCCGACACCGTGTCGGTCACGGTCGAGAACGCGGCAAATCCAGCCGGAACGGCACCGAGCTCGCTCGCGTCGAGTGGCGGTGGCTACGGCCTGCGTGGCATCACCGAGCGGCTGGCCCTGCTCGGGGGCCACGTGAAGGCCGGTCCGACGCACGACGGCTGGCGGGTTGCCGCCGTCGTCCCGGCCGCTGCGGCGCAGCCGGTCGGGTAGGGCGCGGTCGGACGTGAGGGTGCTCATCGCCGATGACCAGCGCGTGGTCAGGGAGGGGTTGGCCACCATCGTCGCGGCCTTCCCGGACACCGAAGTCGTCGGGTTGGCGCAGGACGGGGTGGAGGCGGTGGACCTGGTCGCCACCCTGGCGCCCGACGTCGTCCTGATGGACCTCAGGATGCCTCGCCTCGGCGGTGTGGAGGCGACGCAGGGCATCCGACAGCAGTACCCCGCCGTGTCGGTGGTCGTGCTGACCACGTACGCGGACGACGATTCCATCGTCGATGCGCTCTCAGCGGGGGCGGCCGGCTATCTCACCAAGGACGCCGGCCGTGACGACATCCGGCGGGCGCTCGAAGCGGCGGTAGCCGGGCAGACCGTGCTCGACTCCTCGGTGCAGGCGGCACTGCTCAAGGCGGCGCAGCACCGCGTGGCGCGGCCTGCATCACTGCCTGACGGGCTCACAGACCGCGAGGCCGAAGTGCTCACCCTCATCGCTGCCGGGCTGTCAAACGGCGAGATCGCGGAGCGGTTGTTCGTGGCGGAGGCAACGGTCAAGACGCACGTCAACCGTATCTTTGCCAAGACCGCCAGCCGTGATCGCGCACAAGCGGCCGTGTACGCCCATCGCCACGGACTGGCCGACGCGGCGCAGGAATGACCGACCGGCCTCGCCCCGCAGGCATGGGTTGTCCGGAGTCATAATCTCGTCCGTTCGAGGAGGTGCGGGGGTGGGGCAGGTCGAAGGCACGTTCGCCAGAGATCCTCAAGGTGCGTGGCGGGTCCTCGTCACGGGCGCGACGGGTCGCGTGGGTTTCCCACTCGCCCGGGCGCTCGCTGCCCACCACGAGGTCTTCGGCTTGGCGCGCTGTCGCGGTGCCGGCGATCGGCAGCGGCTCACCGAGGCGGGGATCCGACCGATCGTGGGTGACCTGGCGACGTTGGACTTCGGTGAGCTCCCTGAGGGGATCACCCACGTCTTCCACGCGGCGGCCCGCTTCGGACACGAGGTGCCGACGGACTGGCAGCAGGTCTTCGAGACGAATGCCCAGGCGTCGGGTCGCCTCGTGGTCGCCAACCCTGGTGCCGCGTTCGTGTACTGCTCGAGCGGTTCCGCCTACGCGTACCAGGGTCGGCGCCCGCTCCGCGAGGACGACCCGCCAGGAGTGCACCTCGGCATCTACAGCCTCTCAAAGATCGCCGGGGAGGCCGTGGTGCGCCACGCCGCCGGCCAGTGCGGCTCCCCGCTCACCATTATCCGCATCTTCTCTACGTACGGGCCCGAGGGAGGAGCACCCGTCAACCGCCTGCGGCGTATCCTGGCCGGGGAGGAGATCGTGCTCCACCCCGACGCGCCCAACAACTACAACCCGATCTTCGAGGATGACTACGTCCGGCTCGCCGTTCGGGCGCTCGAGGTCGCCCACCACGAGCCCGTGGTCGTCAACTTCGCCGGGAGCGAGACGGTGAGCGCCGAGGACTACTGCGCCTACTTGGGCGACCTGGTCGGGTGTCCGGTGCGGATGCGGTACGACGCGGATGCCCCGTGGCCGCTGTGGCCCGACGTGACCAGGATGCACGAGCTCCTCGGCCGGACCGGAGTGCCCTGGCAAGAAGGCATGCGCCGCATCGCCGCAGCTCTCGGCTGATCTCTCGGCTGGCGCGGCCCCGGCCGCCTTCTGCCTATACCCTGTGGGGGTATATGGTCGAGGGGAGAGACATGCAGCCCGGTTACATCGACAACAAAGACGCCCTCCAGAAGCGCCTGCGCAGGGTGGAGGGCCAGGTCCGAGGCCTGCAGGGCATGGTCGACGAGGACCGGTACTGCATCGAGATCCTCGAACAGGTCTCGGCCGTGACCAGGGCCCTCCAGGCCGTCGCCCTCGAGCTCCTCGACGACCACCTCGCCCATTGTGTGGCGGACGCCGTTCGCAAGGGAGGGGACGAGGCGGCCGAGAAGCTCAACGAGGCATCTGCCGCCATCGGCAGGCTCGTACGCTCCTGACGCCCGTGTTCGCGACGGCCACCGTCCTGGTGGACATCGGTCGCTCACTTCGTGAGGGGTTCTTCATGTTCTGGGAGACCCTGTGGCCGCTCGTCCTGGGCTTTGGGATCTCCGGGGCTGTCCAGGTCTTCGTGAGCCGTGACGCCATGCGGCGGCGGCTGGGTGACCACCGGGCTCCCGCAGTCGTGCGAGCCTCGGCCTACGGCATGGTGTCGTCGTCGTGCTCGTACGCCGCCTCGGCCATGGCCAAGTCGCTGGTCGTCAAGGGGGCTGACTACCTGGCCGCCATGGTCTTCATGTTCGCGTCGACCAACCTGGTGATCGAGCTGGGGATCGTTCTCGTCGTGCTCATGGGCTGGCAGTTCGCGGTCAGCGAGTTCGTCGGAGGCATCATCATGATCGTCTTGCTCGCGACCCTCGGAGCGCTGTGGTTGCGTGGGCGGGTCGTCGTCGAGGCACAGCAACGGCTGCAGGAGGGGGACGACACCGCCGAACACGTGCACCACGCATCGCGCACCGCGGACAGCGCGCGCACGCCGTGGTCGGAACGGCTGCGTTCACCAGCCGGGTGGGCCGACAGCGCCACCTCCACCATGGCGGACCTGACCATGGTGCGGCGCGAGTTGATCATCGGCTACACGGTCGCCGGTTTCCTCGCCGTGCTGGTGCCGACGTCGGTGTGGCAATCCGTCTTCCTGACCGGCCACGGGTTCTGGACCAGTGTCGAGAACGTCATCGTGGGCCCCTTCATCGCCATCATCAGCTTCGTCTGCTCCATCGGCAACGTGCCACTGGCCGCCGCACTGTGGAAGGGGGGCATCTCCTTCGGTGGTGTGATCTCCTTCATCTTCGCCGACCTGATCGCGTTCCCGCTCCTCATGATCTACCGCCGCTATTACGGCACGCGCCTCATGTTCCGGATGCTGATGGTGTTCTGGGCCCTGATGTCGACCGCCGGCCTCCTTACCGAGGTGCTCTTCCGGGCTGCCGGGCTCGTCCCCACGGTGCGGCCGACCACGGTGGCCCCGGCACACTTCTCGTGGAACTACACCACCTACCTCAACCTGGTCTTCTTGGTGGTGTTCGGCGTCCTGTACTGGACCTACAGGAACCGGGAGCGCCTGGGCGGAGGAAGCCGGTACGCGCTGGACCCCGTCTGCGGGATGCAAGTCGAGACGGCACATGCTCCCGCCTCAATCGCCCGCGCCGGGGAGCGTCTCTACTTCTGTTCGGACCGTTGCGCAGAGCGCTTCTCCGCCAGGGAGGCGGACAGCACGCACCACGCCTCGGACCGCTGGCAGTCGTGAGGGAAGCCCGAGGAGAGCCGTGCACGAGCAGCGCATCATTGACCAAGTCGACAGGATGGTCGCGTCAGGCCTGATCACCTCGGAGGAGGCGACCCGACTGCGCGCCGCACAGGCACCGACGGGTTCGAGGAGGTGATCGTGGCCATCCGGTCTCGCCACGCTCAGGCGCACACGGACGCGGCGGTCTCTGACGGCCGAATGAACCAGGCGGAGGCGGACGGGTTGCTCGAGCGCGTCCGGTCCGGCGAGCACTCCAGAGAGCTGCGGAGCCGCATCAGGAAATCACACTGAAGGGACCGCGGGTGCCGGCCGGTCAGGTCTCGTCCGGCTGTGGACCACCGCCGGCCAGGCCCCGAGGGTCCCCGAGATCGGCCAGGTGCTCGGTCAACAGCGCGACCTGGTGGCGCCCGGCGGCCACCTCGGTGACCAGGGCATCGAGCGCTGGTGCCGGGTCCGTCGACGCACTCGACGGTCCGAACGCGTCCGACGCGTCGCCGTCGGGCACTGCACCACCGGGTGCGACCTCCTTTTCGAGCCGGAAGAAGCTGGCGAGCGAACCCGCCAGCAACCCGAGGACGGCGACTCCGGTGAGCATGATGACCACGGCCGCCCAGCGACCCGTGGGCGTCTTGGGGACGATGTCGCCGTAACCGACCGTCGTCATCGTCACGATGCCCCACCAGAACGCATCGCCGACGGTGGCGAACTCCGGATTGGTCGGGTGCTCTGCGACGTACGCGACGAGCGAGGCGGTCAGCAGCACCCCGCCGGCCACTGCACCGACCCGACCCAGTCGATCGAAGAGCTGCCGTGAGTTCCGGCTGGCCATGATCAGCCGGGCCAGCCGGGCCAGCCGCAGGAGGACCACGAAACTTCCCGAATGCGCGCCGGGGAGCAGGAACCATGGCGCGGTCACGATCACGACGAACAGGTCGAAGCGCCCGAAGCCGGTGCGGCCGTAGTGCTGCAGGTGGGCACGTGCACCACGTAGTCGACCAGGAAGACGAGCCACGTGACGACCCCGATCACGAGTGAGAACCACTTGCCCGACTGGGGTGCGACGATAAGCGGCAGGATGGCCGAGACGATGAGCGGGATCCGGTTCGCCGAGTCGAATCGCTCGAGGAAGGCGGCGTCTTTCTGCGTCCGCGGTTGACCCTGGCGAACCGCGCTCCCGGGAGGCTCGGCCATCCCGCCATCTTGCCCGCCGCGACGAAACGGCAGGTGGACCGACCACCTGATCGGGACCACCCCCCACAGTTTCAGCCCCGGGTGTGAAAGGAATCTCTTCAGTCGGGGCATTCCGCCAACGGCGGCGTCAGACGATCTGACCCTCTCCCTTGACCTCGGCACCGAGCTTGCCCATCTCCCGCTCGTGCTCCGCCACTTCGGGATCGAGCGTGTTGGCGTCGGCGGCGGCTTCCTCTTCCGACGTCGGCGGCCGGTCGGTCGTGTGCGGCGCAGCGGCCTCACGCTCCTCTTCGTCCCTCGTCGCGTCCCGGACCTTCCCGTCCCCCGCGTCCGGTGCCTGTGCTGACCCGCTCACGCTGCCTCCTTTGCTCAGGAGGAGCATTGCCAATCCACGCCGCCTCTCATCATCGGCGCATGGCGGCCAGCCCGGTGTACTACGTCCGACGTAGCCCACGGCTCCCGGCAGCGGCGCCCGTTGCACGGTCGCTACAGTCCCGTGCGGATGCCGGACTACGACGCCATCGTGATCGGTGCCGGTCACAACGGCCTGACCGCCGCTGCGGTGATGGCGCGTGGCGGGCTGCGGGTGCTGTGCCTGGAGAAGAACCACTTCATCGGCGGGATGGCTTCCACCACCGAGCTGATTCGCGGCTACCGCTTCGAATTGGCCGGGTCCATCCAATTCCCGGTGCCGAACGAGATCTTCGAGAGCCTCGAGCTCGGGTCCTGTCCCATCTACGAGCCCGAGGTGCAGTCGGCCAGCATCGGTGACGAGGGCCAGGCGCCGATCTTCCTCTACTCCGACCCGGAGCGCCTGCTCGAGCACCTCGGCGACACGCTGGGCATCGAGGCGGTGCTGGGCATGGCCGAAGTGGCGGCCTGGGCCGAGGCGCCGGCCCGGGCGATCGGCCGCTTCGACGTGCGCCGGCCGCCGCGGTCGTTGGACGAGATGTGGGCTACCGCGGCGAACGAGGCGGAGCGGGAGGCGATCCGCACGGCCATGTTCGGCAGCGTCATGGACGTCGTCGATCGCTTCCTCCCCGACAAGTCGAAGCACGCACCGGTGCGCAGCATGCTCAGCTTCCTGGCCGTCAACTCCACGTACCGGGGACCGTACTCACCGGGGAGTGCGTTGTGCCTCGCCTTCGCCCTCGCGTCGCCCGGGACCGCCACCATGTCAAAGGTGCGCGGCGGTCTCGGGACGATCGCCGACCATCTGCTCGCGCTGTTCGAACGACACGGCGGCGAGCTGCGACGCCACGTCAAGGTCTCGGGGATCGTGGTCGAGGACGGAGCGGTCCGGGGCGTGGAATTCGGGGATGGCGAGGTGGCCACGGCTCCGGTCGTGGTCTCGAACCTCGATCCGACGGCGACCTTCACCCAGCTGGTGGACCACGATGCCCTTCCCGAGTCGTTCGCCCGCCGGGTGACGGCCATCGACCACCGGGCCGCCTACTTCCAGGCGCACTTTGCGCTGCGAGGGCTGCCCGAGTACCGCGCCCCGTACGAGGCGCTCAACGAGGGCCGGTTCGGGCGCAACGTCACGTTCTTCGGCACGGCCGAGCAGATGCAGCGCGACTTCGAGGGATGCGTCCGCGGCGAGGTGCCAGCGTCGCCCTCCTTCAACCTGCAGATCCCGTCGCTCGACGACCCCAGCCTCGCACCGGCGGGCATGCACGCCGCGAGCAGCTTCGCGTTCTACCTGCCCATCGGGACCGACCGAGAGTCGCAGGGGCGGCTGCGCGACGAGATGGCGCATCGGATGGTCGACAAGATCGCCTCGGTGGCGCCGAACTTCCCGGATCTCATCGAGCGCCAGCTCAACTATCCGGCCTACACCTACGAGCTCATGTTCGGCTGCACCGGAGGCGACTTCACGCACGGCCTCCTCCAGCCCGAGTTCATGGGCCCTTTCCGACCCGGGCCCAGGGGGTGGCCCGACAACCCGGTCCCGATCGACGGCCTCTACCTGTGCGGTGCCGGGTGTCATGGGGGACCCGGCGTGACCTTCATCCCCGGCTACAACTGCGGCTACGAAGTGCTCGAGGGGACGAGCGACCCGTTGTAGCGGAGCTGGCGCTCCATGAAGGCCAGGAACATCGCCATGGCGAACGCCAGGCTCGTGAAGAGGCTCATCACGAAGAAGATCCAGGCCCACCGCAGGCCGCGCCGGCTGCCCTCGACGATCGTCCAGAGCGGCAGGAGAACCACATTCACGATGATGTAGTCCTGGGCCGCCGAGTCGGCTGCCCAGTTCGTGAACAGCATCTTGGTGTAGTTGACGTAGTTCGCCCGGTGCCCGTAGAGGTGCGTGTAGCGGACGTTGAAGTACCAGCCCAGCACGAGGGAGCACAGCCCGACGACGTAGTACGTGCCCTCGAGCAAGGTGACCGGGCCGGCCACATCTCCGACGAAGAGACTGCGGTTGACGGCGAACGCCGCCGCCGTGCTGGCGATGCCCAGGATCCCGAAGAACACCAGAGAAGCCGTCACTGTCGTCCTCACCTTCCGTGTGCGGGTGCGACAACGCTAAGTGCACGCAGCGAGCGGCGGCGGGACGCTAGAGCAGCTCGAGGACCCGTTCCGGCGGTCGGGCGATCACGGCCCGGTCGCCGACGACGAAGATCGGCCGCTCCAGGAGGATGGGGTGCTGCGTGATGGCCTCGAGCAGCTCGCCCCGAGAGCGGTCATCGAGCCCCATCTCTGCGTAGACCGGCTCGCCCGTCCGCATCATCTGGCGGGGGTCCTCGATCCCCAGGAGATCCATCAGCCGTTCCAGCTCGGCGAGCGTGGGTGGCACGTCGAGGTAGCGGATCGACCCGGCGTGGACGTCGCGGTCCTCGAGCAGGGAGAGCGCCGATCGGCTCTTCGAGCACGTCGGGTTCACGTAGATCTGCCGGTTCACGCCTGCACCCTACAAAGGCAGCGCGGCGCATGGCCGGACGCCAACGCACATCAGGGGGTGCCGGGCGGCATGGCCGCTACCGCCTGGGCCCAGCTGTAGGTGAAGGACCGGGCTGGCGCGTCGGCCACGGCCAGGGTGACTGCCATGGAAGTGCCGCCGGAGTCGCCGCCATGGGTGTCACCCGTCGCATCGAGCGCGGCGCCCATGACGAGGTTGGCTCCCGACCCGAAGTCGTCGAGGATGCCCTTTCGGTGCCCCCAGCACCCGGGCGCGCCCAGGCGCACGCAGTCGAGGTTGCCGCTGTTGTAGCCGTCGTCGTACATCCACCCGTAGACGGCATCGAGCCCGTTGGACGACCCTCCGGCCCACTCGGCGTCCTCGAGGACGTAGGACTGGCCGGCGTCGGGTGGGTCGTTGGCGTCGTCGGCGCCCTGTTGGGCATTCTTGTTGAGCGCCACGGTGAGGCCGCCGAAGGGTGCCAGCCCGCGGTCGACCCGCTCGAGGTTGACCGTCACGAACAGCTGGTTGGGCACGCTGAGCTGGGCGAAGCCCGCCGGCAGCACCATGGGCCGGACGCCTTCGAGCGCGTGGGCGTGATTGATGGCGGCGAGGGCGGCGTCGATGCAGGCCGGTGAGTTGTCGAGCCCGCTGGCACAGGTGTTCGTGTAGTCGGGCATCGGTGCCACGTTGTTGTGCGGGTCCGGGATGCCGGTGCCGGACTCAGTGGAGGGGATCGAGCGGAGAGGCCGCAGTGTGCCTGCCGTCGTGGCCGTGAGGGCGTCTCTCCAGGTGTAGGCATAGGAAGTCGACCGCGCCGCGTGCTCACCGCGAACATGGCGGCCAACGAGGACCCACCCCGGTCGCCCGGTGTCGTGTCGCCCGATGCGTCGAAGGCTGCGCCCATCGCCAGTTGATCCGACCCGAACCGGTGGAGGACGATGTGGCGGTCGGCCCAGCACCCCGACGTCTTGCGGCCGGAGCATCCCGGGACACCGCTGTCGCGGCCGTCGTTATACATCCACTGGTAGTCGGCGTCGAGGCCGTTGTCGACCGCATTGATCCATTCCGTTCCGACCGATGGGTAGGTCTTGCCGGGCCGTGGCGGCAGCTGTAACGCGTCGGCGCCCTTCTGTGCCTTCAGGTCGAGTGCCGTTGCCAGGCCCCTGAACGGCGCGAGGCCGCGGTCGACGCGCTCCCGGTTCACGGCGACGAAGAGCTGCTCGGGCACCGTGAGCTGGGAGAAGTTGGCCGGCAGCACCATCGAGCGGACACCTTCCATCGCCCGGGCGGCGTCGATGGCCTCCAGCGTGACCCGCAGGCACGGGCCGGAGGTGTCCGCGCCGACAGGGGCGCACACGTTCAGATAGTCCGGCGCGGGGGACACCGAGTGCGGGGGGTTACCCGTGCCGTTGGTCGCCGCTTCGCTGGCCGAGTGTCCAGTGAACAGGATCGCCAGAGCCAGCAGCACCGCGACCGCCATCGGCAAGGGCTTCCGCTCCGCGATGCGCGTGAGGTTGTCGGAGCCCCCCATCAGGTGATCCAACGTAGCCAGGCCGGCGCCCGTGCCGGGGTCGGGAGGGGCTACGCGGGTGCGGTCGGGGAGGTCCCGAAGCGCGGCGGTCGCTTCTCGAGGAACGCTGCCGTCGCCTCCTGCATGTCGCCGGTCATGGACGAGAGGATCTGCGTCCTGTTCTCGAGGTCGATGCCGGCCTGGAGGGAGCCCACCTCCAGCTGCGACCACATCACCTCCTTGGTCATGCGGACCCCCCAGGGGCTGTTGGCGGCGATGAGACGGGCAGTCTCCAGAGCGCCGTCGAGCAGCTGCTCGTCGGGGACCACGCGGAGTACGAGGCCGATGCGGTCCGCCTCCTCGGCCCCGATGATGCGGCCGGTGAGCATCAGCTCCCATGCCCGCGACGCACCGATCAGGCGGGGGAGCAGCCAGCTCACCCCGATGTCGCAGCCCGAGAGGCCGAGCCGGACGAAGGCCACGTTGAAGCGCGCCGACGACGACGCGATGCGGACGTCGCTCGCCAGCGCAAGAGCCAGGCCTCCTCCGGCGGCCGCCCCGTTGACGGCGGCGATGATCGGCTGGGGGAGCGAACGCAGCCGGGGGACGAGCGCTGCGATGTGCCTCTGGGTGGCGAACCCACCCTCGACCCGCCCGAGACCCTCGGAACCCGGCGCGTGGCCGTAACCGCCCAGATCGAGGCCGGCGCAGAAGCCCCGCCCCGACCCGGTGAGGAGCACGACGCGGCACGAGGGGTCGGCGGCGAGGTCAGAGAGTGCATCGTGGAGGTCGGCGACGAGCGCGGTGTTCATGGCGTTCAACGTGTCGGGCCGGTTCAGGGTGATGCGGGTCACACCCTCATCGGGCGAGTCGACGAGCAGCGTGGACATGCGTTGGGCTCCCTCCCCTCGGCGGGGCCTCATCCTTTCCCATGGCCGCGGCCGCGGCCAAACAGGGCGGCGACGCGCCACCTCCGGCCCCGCTAATTTAGCGCTAAATTCGGCTGGCGCCGCCTCCTCCGGTGAAGGACCCGACGGGACGTATGTTCGTCCCGGAGTTGGCGGGCATCGCCGGAGGCGCGGTCCACCAACCCTGGTGCCTCCCCAGGGCGCGTTCGCGAAGGAGTGGACCACCCCGAGCCGATCGGCGGCACACCGGGTATGAGGAGATAGTCATGGGACTGCGGCAGACCAGCACCATCGAGGCTCCCCTGGAGGAGGTCTTCGCCTGGCACGAACGGCCCGGCGCGCTCCGTCGACTCGCGCCTCCGTGGCAACCCATTCGGGTGATTGAGGAGGCGGCGTCACTGCGGGACGGGAAGGCGGTCCTGCGGCTCCCCGGAGGGGTGCGCTGGGTGGCGCAGCACTCGGGGTACGACCCGCCCCACCAGTTCGTGGACGAGCTCGTCTCCCTGCCACTTCGGTGGCGCCACACGCACAGCTTCGAGCCGCTGACGAAGTCTCGGACCCGGGTCACCGACGTGGTGGACACGCCGGTGCCGGGCTCCCTGCTCGCGCAGACTTTCCGCTACCGGCAGAGCCAAATGGGGAGCGACCTCGTAGCGCACCGGGTCATGCGGGGACTGCGGGAGGGGCCGCTGACCGTCGCCGTCACAGGGTCGTCCGGCCTGATCGGCACCGCGTTGTGCGCCTTCTTGAGCACCGGGGGCCACAGCGTCATTCGTCTCGTCCGCCGTGCCCCGCGCCGGAGCGACGAAAGGCGGTGGCAGCCGGACCGCCCCGACGCAGCCGCACTCGAAGGGGTCGACGCGGTGGTGCACCTGGCGGGGGCGTCGATCGCAGGCCGGTTCACGGACCACCACAAGCAGGCCGTCCGTGCGAGCCGGATCGGGCCGACGAGCGCGCTGGCGTCTGCGATGGCGTCCATGAGCGAGCCACCAGGCGTCCTCGTCACTGCGTCGGCCATCGGCTTCTACGGCGCAGACAGGGGTGACGAGGAGCTCTCCGAGAAAAGCGCACGCGGGACCGGGTTCCTCGCCGACGTCGTGGCGGACTGGGAGGCCGCGGCGCACGCCGCGCAGGACGCAGGACTGCGCGTGGCCCACGTGCGCACCGGCATCGTCCAGTCGGCGCAGGGCGGCTCGCTCAAGCTCCTGCGCCCCATCTTCGCCATGGGGCTGGGTGGCCCGGTCGGCGGGGGCTCGCAGTGGGTCTCGTGGATCGGCCTCGACGACGTGGTCGACATCTTCGGCCGGGCCCTGGTCGACGAGCGCATGTTGGGGCCGGTCAACGCCGTGGTGCCCCACTCCGTGCGCAACGACGAGTACGCCGCGACCCTGTCGCGAGTCCTTCATCGGCCGGCCCTCGTGCCCGTTCCCGGGTTCGGGCCTCGGCTGCTCTTCGGGAGCGAGGGCGCCTCGGAGCTGGTCGAGGCCAGCCAACGGGTCGTCCCGCAGCGGCTGGCCGACGTGGGTCATGCATTCAGGCATCCCGAGCTCGAAGGGTGCCTGCGGCACCAGCTGGGCCATATGGAGGTACCCGCGGCCGTGCCGTCAGGCGGCTGAAGGGCGACGCTCGGCCGTAGTGTCGCGTTGCATGATCACTGGTGTGCACACGCTGGTCTACGCCGACGATGCCGAGGCGGCGCGGGCGTTCTTCCGCGACGTCCTCGGCTGGCCACATGTGGACGCCCATGCCGGCTGGCTGATCTTCCGGACGGGCCCGTCGGAGCTGGGCGTCCATCCGGCTGACGGCGGCGGGCAGCACCACGAGATCTCGCTCACATGCGACGACATCGAGCAGACGGTCACCGACCTCAGGGCCAAGGGCGCGCGTTTCGCAGGCGACATCGAGGACCGCGGGTTCGGCCGGACGATCGCCCTGCAGGTTCCCGGCACCGGAGATACTCGTCTACGAGCCGCGGCATCCGACGGCGTTCGACCTCTGAGGCTCATCCGTCACTGTCGGGCGCCTTCGCGGCGGCGGCGGCCTGCGAGGGCTTTGGCGTGCCCGTCAGAGTCGTCTTGGGGTGCACCGGCAGGACGAGCGGCGGGCGCGGGCTCTGGTTGAAGTCGAAGTCGTTCTCGAGGTTGCCCAGGATCTTCTCGTTCTCCCGGACGTCGGGCCGCGGGTCGGGGCGGCCGTCGGTGGCGGGGTTCAACCGCTGGCCGCGCAGGAAGTCGTCCTCGATGAACTTGTCGTAGGCGTCGAAGCTCAAGGTCTGGTGGTCGATGTCGCCCTGCTTGGCGTAGGGGCTGATCACGATGCCCGGCACCCGCAGCCCGTACCCGTTCTGGTCGACGGTAGGCGGGACGACGTGGTCGTAGAAGCCGCCCCAGTCGTCCCAGGCCAAGAAGATCGCCGTCGAGTCCCAGTCGGGGCTGTGCATCACGGCGTTGATCAGGCTTGTCACGTAGCTCTGCCCGTAGCTGACCGGCGCCGGCGGGTGCTCGCTCACCTCACCCGAGGGCGTGACCCACGACACCGCCGGCAAGGTGCCCTTCTTCGCCGCGGTGTAGAAGTTGTCGACGTCCTGGATGTTGCCGAGCTGGTGGTCCGCTTGCACCGTGTCGAACCAGGGGAGGGGGTTCCAGATGCCCGGCGTGCTGGCGTTCTGCGACACCGGTGCGCACGTCTCGGCCGCCGGGTTCTCACAATCCGGCTCGGTCCCACTCACCACGTAGTAGCCCCAGCTCACATGTTCCTTGTGGAGCAGGTAGGTCAGATCCGTCCAGGCGTAGTCGGGCTGGCCCGCGACCACGGGCCCGTTGGGGCGCTTCGCGTTGGCGCCGCTGTTCTTGGGGCCCGCCTCGCCGCCATAGACGGCGGGCGCGTTCTGAGGCCGTTCCACCGGTCTCGTCTCGAGCTGCGTTCACGCAGCTCGACGGATTGTCCTCCTCGGTGCAGTAGGCCGACCACTCCGAGACGAGGAACAGGTGGGCAGGCAGGCTCCACGAGGCGTTGGGCTCGAACATGTGGTCCTGGAGGACGAAATCCTTGGCATAGGTCCAGTAGTTCGGGATGTCGCTCTCGGTGTGGCAGCCCATCACGTCGGGCTTGGCCGAGTTGGTGCAGGCCGGGTCGGTCGGCACCAGGCACCCCTTGCGGCCGGACTCGGCTTGGGCGATGAAGCCGTTCATCTGGCCGCCGTTGACGTCCGCCGTGGCGTTGGGCGCCGAGTGGGGTCCACCCCCGTTCACGTCGGCGTGGTCGGGGTACGTGGCCACGCACTGCCCCGTCTGTGAGTCGTCCACGCACACGGTGGGCACACCATTCTTCATGGGGATCCCGTCGGCTCCGGGGAACGTGCCGAAGTAGGAGTCGAACGATCGGTTCCCCTGCATGATCACGACGATGTGCTTGATCTTGTGGATCCCCGGATCGACGACGTAGCTGCCCGTGGGGCCGCCGGTCACCCGCTTGCCCGCAGCCGGTGTCGAGGAGTTGCCCCCGCCGCATGACGCCGCCACGACGGCAAGGGAGGCTACACAGAGGCTGAGGCGCCAACGCACGGGGGACAGTCTGTGCCGGCGTTGTTGTCGAAGTGTGAAGCCTTCGGGCCGGCTCGCATGACCGCGTCCCGTCATGGCGCGCACAGGCTCAGGCCGCGGGCTTGGTGGCCACCCCGAGCGTCAGCCAGCACCACGGCTTGGGGCCGCGCACGTAGCGTTGCTCTTTGTGCTGCATCACGAACCCGGCACCCTGCACCAGCGCCGATGTGTCCCGCGTGAGGTGGCATCCGTCGGCCACCCGTCGTTGGACTGGTTCCAGGCGTCGCTGCCATTTCGCCACACCGGGGTCGGGCGAGAGCCCGTGCTCCAGGAAGTGGACCGCGCCGCCCGGGCGGAGCACCCGCCGGACCTCGGAGAGCGCCCGGGTCGGATCGGGCACCGTGCACAGCGTGAACGTGAACAGTGCTGCGTCACAGGACGCGTCCTCCAGCGGGATGTCCTGGCCGTCCAGGCCGACGTGCTCGACGCGCACCGGTGCCGCGCGGATTCGCCGGTCGGCCAAACGTCGGGCCAGCACGGCCGGCTCCACGGCGAGCACCACCTCGACCTCGGGCGGGTAGTGGGGCACATTGAGGCCCGAGCCGAAGCCCACTTCGACCACCCGGCCAGACAGGCCGTGGACCGCTTGCGCCCTCCAGCGGTCGAACCCGGCGGCGCCGCACATCCGATCGACCAGGCGGGGCACCACCTGCTCCCGGTACACACCCACCGGGGGGACGTTACCGCCGTTCGTGCGGCTGGGGGAGAATCGGCCCATGGACATTCACGGGAGTGCACTGGTCACCGGCGCGAGTCGCGGCATCGGACGGGCGATCGCCCTTGAGCTGGCCAACCGGGGCTTCGACACGGTGGCCACCATGCGTGACCCCGGGGCGGGGGCGTCGATGGCGGACGAGACGCGGGGACGGCTCAGCGTCCGGCGGCTCGACGTGACCGACCCCTCGACGTTCGATCTCCCGGGCGACCTTCGCGTGTTGGTGAACAACGCCGGCATCGACACCGACTACCTCCCCGTCGAGCACGCCAACATCGATGACTGGCGCCGGATGTTCGAGACCAACGTGTTCGGCGTCGTCGCCATGACCGCCGCCGCCATCCCGATCCTGCGGGCCAACCAGCCGGCGGTGGTGTGCACCATCACTTCGTCGTCGATCCTGGCCGCCGTGCCCTTCTTCTCGGCGTACCGCGCCTCGAAGGCCGCTGTCTCCGCCTTCGGGGACAGCCTGCGCGTCGAGGTCGCCCCCTTCGGCATCCGGGTCGTCGAGATCCTGCCCGGGCCGGTGGACACCGACATGTTCCGCCTCAGCACCGGAGGGCAGGATGCCACCCGGTTCGCCGAGTACCGCGCGCTGGCTGGCGTCGCCGCGACACTGCGCCGCGAGCACGCCGATCCCCGCGTCGTCGAGCCGGCCGCGGCTGCATCGGCCGTCGTCGACGCGATTCTGGACAGCTCGGGACCGATGCGCTACGGCTGCGATCCGATCGCGCTCGAGCTCCTCGACCTGTGGCGCCAGTGCGACGACGAGACCGTCTTCACGATGACGGGCCGGTCGATCCTCGACCAGGTGGCGGCCGGCGACGGCGGGAACCCGGCGCGGGCGTAGCGCGGGTCACTCGGTGTGCGCAGCGGCAAAGGGGTCGGGCGGCACACCCGGTGGGACCTCGGCCATCAGCTCGGCCCGGGCCTCGAGCAGCTGCCGGCGCTGCTCGTCGGTGGCTTCGGGGTATCGGGGGTCGAGGTCGATGAGGGTGTGCACGAGGATGGCGCCCACACAGACGCGGGCGAACCACTTGTGGTCGGCCGGGACCACGTACCACGGGGCCCACGTGCTGCTGGTGTGCGAGAGCATCTCCGAGAATGCGTGCTGGTAGTCGTCCCAGTAGCGGCGCTCCCGGACGTCGTTCGCCGAGAACTTCCAGTGGTGGTCGGGCAGGTCGATCCGGCGCAGGAAGCGCAGGCGTTGCTCCTCCTTCGAGATGTTGAGGAAGACCTTGAGGACGCGGATCCCGTTGTCGCTCAGATAGTCCTCCCAGTCGTTGATCTGGGCGAAGCGGCGTTTCCAGATGCCCGTGCCCTTGGCCTCGTGGGGCAGTCGCTGGCGGTCCAGGAGCTCGGGGTGCACGCGAACGACGAGGGCCTCCTCATAGTGCGACCGGTTGAAGATGCCGATGTTGCCGCGGGCCGGGAGACGCGAGGCGTAGCGCCACAGATAGTCGTGGCTCAGCTCTTCATCCGAGGGCACCTTGAAGCTGTGCACCTGCACCCCTTGCGGGTTCACGCCGCTCATGACATGACGGATCGTGCTGTCCTTCCCGGCCGCATCGAGTGCCTGCAGGCAGAGCAGCACGCCGTGCGTGTCCTGGGCCGCCAGGCGCTCCTGGTACGTCGAGAGGAGCTGCACACCTTCGGCCAGGAGCCTTTGCGCATCCTCCTTCTCCACGAAGTCCGCCGTGTAGCCGGGATCGAAGTCCTCCGGCAGATCCACCTTCGATCCGGGCGCGATCCGCAGGGACTTCATGAGCTCGCCGATCCACTGTGGCTCCGCTCGGCTCACCCCATGTCCTCCTCGCGTCCGGCCTGCGATGCATGCCGCTAGGGCCGAAAGTACTGCACCGCGACAACGTGGCCACACCGGCGGGCGCCAATGGGCCCTTCGGCCCTAGGACGTGCCCATGGCGGGCGCCATGGTGGACGTATGGACGGGACCGGTAGTGAGGGAGATTCGGCCGAGGGGAGCGTCGAGGACGGGGCCGATGCGCACGACGCCCATTGGCTCGAATGGAAGCGGATCACCGTCGACGGGCGGCCCGCCGAGTACGGGGAGGCAGGCACGGGTGCGCCGGCGCTGTTCCTGCACGGCTGGGGCCTCGACCACAAGGCCTACAAGCGTGCCCTGTCGCGCCTCGTGCGCGCGGGGCTGCACGTCTACGCGCCCGCGCTGCCGGGGTTCGGCGGGACGGCCGCGCTCCGGGGGCCACCGGCCTCCCTGAGCGGCTACGGGGACTGGGTCGCCTCCTTCCTGGACGCGGTGGGCGTGGAGGACCCCGTGCTCGTCATGGGGCATTCCTTCGGCGGTGGCGTCGGCATCTCCTTGGCGCACGACCACCCCCAACGTGTGCGTGCCCTCGTGCTCATCAACTCGGTCGGCGGTTCGGCCTGGGCTCACTCCGGTTCGTCCATCCGCTCAATGGCGGAGCGCCCGTTGTGGGACTGGGGTATCCACTTCCCCGCCGACCTCTTTCCCGCCCGACAGCTGCACCGGGTCCTGCCCGTCATCGTCTCCGAGGTCGTCGGGAACCTGGTACGCGACCCGAGGTCGTTCTGGCGGGCGGCGGGGATCGCTCGACGGGCCGACTTGATGGACGAGCTCGATGCGTTGCGGCGGCGCCGGCTCCCCGTCGTGGTCCTGTGGGGCCTGCGCGATCAGCTCATCACGCGTGACTCGTTCGAGGACATGTGCCGCGCCCTCGGCAACCCCGACGTCGTGACCGTCCCCGGGACCCATTCGTGGATGCTGGCCGACCCCGACGCGTTCGGTGAGGTCATGACGAACGTGCTCGACATCGTCGGCATGGGGGAGCCGTTCGCCGACGCGGTGTGACGCCGCCGCCGTCCCCGCGCGTTATGCGCTGACCCGCGGCGGGTTGTCCAGCTGAAAGAGGACCGACTCGAGGACGGTCCGGCGCTCGCGCAGTCCGTCCCGGTACTCGGCTTTGTCCGTGTCGGCGATCTCGGAACTGAGGTCGCTCAGGGTGCTCTCGAGCAGGCGCTGCAGCTCCGCGCACTGCACTTCGGTGAGTTCGATCAGCATGCACTCGCCTCCCGACTCCTTGCTGGCCACCGGTTGCACCGACGGCCGGTCACCCCCACGGGGCAACGGGCACCAAGCTACGCGATGGCGGGAGCGCGTGCGTCCGCACGCTACGTTCGGCTCCGACAGAAAGGTCGCCGTGCAGCTCGCCGTCGTCGTCGCCGTCTTCCCGATCATCTTCCTGGGCGAGCTCCCGGACAAGACGATGTTCGCCTCGCTCGTGTTGTCCACACGGGGCAGGCCCGCCATCGTGTGGCTCGGGGCCGCCGGTGCCTTCGCCGTCCATGTGGTGATCGCCACCACCATCGGGGTCGCGCTGTTCCACCTCCTTCCCCAACGGGCCCTCGAAGCACTCGTGGCAGCGATGTTCCTTGCCGGCGCCGTGCTGGCGCTGCGGGAAGCCGTCAAGGAGCGCCAGGAGGAAGCGTTGGTCCAGCGGGAAGCGGCGTCGCACCGCCGTACCGCCGCCACCGCATTCGTCGTCATCTTCATCGCCGAGTGGGGTGACCTCACCCAGGTGCTGACGGCCAACCTGGCGGCCCACTACCACGATGCACTCTCCGTGGGCGTCGGTGCGCTGCTCGCCCTCTGGGCCGTGGCGGCGCTCGCCGTGGCCAGCGGGCAGAGCCTGCTCCGCGTGGTCAACATCACCACGTTACGGGTCGTCACTGCCGTCGTGCTGACGGGGCTCGCCGGGTGGGCCGCGTGGGAGGCGGCGCGCTCGAGAAGCCGACGCCGACGGTCAGCCCTCGCGGTGGTGGATGTGGCGCCCGCTGACCGACTCCATGGCGACCCGCAGATAGAGGTCGCGATCGGGACCGCCCCAGGGCAGGAGGGGCAGATGACCGAGCCCGTCGAGCTCGTCCGGGTCCGTCACGTGGCTGCAGTGCCCTTGCACGAGGACGCTCCAGCCCTCGTGGTACATGCTGTCGGCGTGGTCGATCTCGATTGCCACGAAGGTGCCGCGGGTCGCTTCGTCAAGCCCACCGTCGGGTCGCACCCGCACGACGACGCTCTCTCCGTCCACGACGTAGTTCACGGGGAAGATCCCGACCTTCCCCCGCGACGCCACGCCGATGCGGCCGATCCCGTGCGCGGCCAGACGCCTGATGCACTCGCCGCGCTCGAGGCTCTCGATGTGATCGTGGGAGGCCGAGGCCTGTCCTTCGCTGTCAGGCATCGGCCGCGAGGGACGTCGTCTTCGCATCGGGCCTGCCCGTCTTGCGTCGGAGCCTCTGGCGCAGGAGGCTCGCGAATCCCTCCTCCATCAGCGTGTAGGTGTCCCGCATCTCAAGGAGGCGCTCGTCGGGGTCCCCCCGGCTGCGTCGATGGCGGTGTCGGCCAGGTCGCGCATCTGGCCCAGGGCGCGGAAGCGTCGTTCGAGCACCCGCTCCCACCCGTGCTCGCGGAGCCGGTGGTACGTGCGGCGGTCCCCGGGGCGGGTGACGCCTTCGAGGAGGCCAAGCTCGCCGAGCATCCGCACGGCGGTGCTCACGCTGCCGGCGGACAAACCGAGCTCGGCCTGAATGTCGGCGGCCGTCTGCTCGCAGGGTTCGCAGACCACCATCCAACCCAGCACGCGCATCACGGCGCGGGGCGTGCCCTCCACGAGCGCGAGGTCACCCATCTCCCGGGCGAACTCACGTTGCCACGCGCTTGCGGCAGCACGTGAAGGGGGCAGTCGGCCCGCACACATGCTTCAGTATTTGCTGAACGAGCCCGTCTGTCGTAGAGCACAAGGTCCCGACCGGACGAGTCGTTGGACCCTTCTGTCCGGGACGGCCGCCGGGGCGTTGGGGGTCCACCCCGCAGGATGACCGCCGGCGCCCCGGGGCGCAGTCCCGCTACGCGGCGGGGATGGAGAACCGGTAGCCGATGCCCCGGATCGTCAGGATCCAGCGCGGGTTCTCGGGGTCGGACTCGATCTTGAGCCGGACCCTCCGGATGTGCTCGGTCACGGTCGAACGCCCCTGCCATCGGCCGTTGGAGCCCCACACCCGCTCGAGCAGGTCCTCCCGCGAGAAGACCCGTCCGGGAGCGGCAGCCAGAAAGGCGAGAAGATCGAACTCCTTGCGGGTCATCGTGACCTCGGACTCGCCGACGGTGACCGTGCGGGTGCCCTGGTCGATCACGAGATTGCCGTGCTCGAGCGTGGTCGTCGGCGCTGGACTGCCACGCCGGAGCACCGCCCGCACCCGGGCCTCGAGCTCCGCGAAGGAGAACGGTTTGGCGATGAAGTCGTCGGCACCGAGGTTGAGCAGGCTGACGCGGTCACGCTCGGTGGCTCGGCCCGA
Source organism: uncultured Acidimicrobiaceae bacterium (assembly GCA_963717455.1). Classification (GTDB taxonomy): domain Bacteria; phylum Actinomycetota; class Acidimicrobiia; order Acidimicrobiales; family RAAP-2; genus Bog-473. Next base: position 4,914,779 of record OY970336.1, on the reverse strand, counting down.
GCAGACGATGACCGGGACCGTGCTGCGCCGCCGGATCCTCGTCAGGACCTCCGAGGTCCCGCCGCCCTGGTCGAGGTCGAGAATGACCAGGTCGGACGGTTGGGCGAAGGCCGCCTCGAGCGAGGTGGCCACGCTGCTGGCCTCGGCGACGTGGTAGCCGGACCGCATCAGGTAGTGCTGGAGCGCCCGGCGGCAATTACCGTCGTCCTCCGCCACCAGGATGGTCCGGGAGGCCACGTCGTCCCCGGACGGCGACATCAGGGTCACCGGGTCCGCGGCGCGCAGCTCCTCGACGAAAGGCGCCGGACGGGTCGACAGGTCGAACGACGCGGTCATGCGCCACCTGCCCCGGTACTGGCGTCGCGGGAGCACGACGCTGCGTGCCTGTGCGTCTCCTGCCCGTATCGAACGGGCACGCGCAGCGAGCCGAGCATCATGGTCAAGTCCCCTCGTCCGTCCTGCCCCTCTCTGCGGAGCAGGTCATGGCGACTTCAGGTCCAGCCGACCTGGACGTTCCCCAGTCGGCCGTCATGCGGTCGCACTTAGGTTGTCGGCTCGTGGTCACACCCGCTGGATAGGCCATTCGGACCAAAAATTTGGCCGCCGTGGTGTCAGTGCGGCCGGGCGGCCTACGCGTCGGGCAGGCAGAACCGGTAGCCGACGCCCCGGACGGTGGTGATCCACTTGGGCTTGTCCGGGTCGGGCTCGATCTTGAGGCGGACCCGGCGGACGTGCTCGGTGACCGTCGAACGGCCCTGCCACTCCTCCGTGGAGCCCCACACCCGCTCGAGCAGGTCTTCACGCGAGAAGACCTGACCCGGGGAGGCAGCCAGGAAGGCCAGCAGATCGAACTCCTTCCGGGTCATGGGGACGACCTCGTCGCGGACGGTCACCGTCCGCGTGTCCCGGTCGACCATGAGGTCGCCGTGGTGGAAGTACTTCGCCGCCGGTTCGCCGCTGCCACGCCGCAGCACCGCCCTCACCCGGGCCTCGAGCTCGGCGAACGAGAACGGCTTCACGACGTAGTCGTCGGCGCCCAGGTTCAGGGTGCGGATGCGCTCCTCCTCCGAATCGCGGCCCGAGCACACGATCACGGGGACCGAGCTGTGGCGGCGGATCTTGGCCAGGACGTCGCTGCCGTCGAAACCCGGGAGACCCAGGTCGAGGATGACCAGGTTGGCCGAGTGTTGGAAGACTGCCCGCAGGGCTGACGGGCCGTCCGCCGCTTCGGTGACGCGGTAGCCGTTCCGCTCGAAGTAGGTGTGCAGGGCGCTCCGGCAGCTGTGGTCGTCCTCGGCCACCAGGATGGTCCGCTGCGCGCCGCCCTCGGGTGCGGCGTCCGTCACGGGCCCGGGGGGCCTGGTCGACCGCAGGCCGCGACTGTGCGCCGCGGCACGGCTCGCCACATCGACCGCCGGGGTCATGCGCGGAAAGGTGCTTTCCGGCATTTCGAACACCTTCTCCTCGCTTGGGTTCCCCGCTTCCCGCTCATACCCAGAAATTTCGGCCGGGGGTGCCCGAACCTTGAGGAAATGGCCGTTCGGCCCGGATGGCATGGGAAGAAAGCCTCACCGCCGGGGCTGCACCGCCGCCTCGGAGCGTAGGTGGTGCCGTGACGCCGGCCCCCCAGGCACGCGAAAAGCGGCGCACCCCCGTCCCGGGACGCAGGGTTCTGGGCACTCCCCGTCCCTGCCGTGGCATCGTGGGACGGCATCACAGGCGGCCCGCGCCGGCCGCGGCCGGGATTGTTGCGCAATGGTTGCGTGGGCTCCGCAACCGGTACGCAACGTTTAGGCAACTGACCTGCACGTACGCGCCTGATTAGAGTGGTGGCCACTCCTGAAACACGCGAATTCCGCATGGCGAACGAATGGCCTCAGGAGGAGTGGTATCCGTCGGAGGTGCCAAATGAGTGAGGGGGAACACGTGGGATCGACGTCTCGCCAACTTTCCACGACGCAGGAACCGGTCGAGCGGGGTATCGACGCCCTCTGGGTCGAGTTCAAGCGGACCGGGGCACAGACGCTGCGCAACCAGCTGATCATCTTCTATTCGCCGTTCGTGAAGTATGTCGCCGGGCGGGTGCTGGCCGGGCTGCCACGGCACTTCGACGAGGAGGACCTGGTCAGCTACGGCATCATCGGGTTGATCGACGCCATCGAGCGCTTCGAGCCCGACCGCAACCTGCGCTTCGAGACGTACGCCATCCCGCGCATCAAGGGGGCCATCATCGACGAGCTCCGTTCGATCGACTGGGTCCCGCGGTCGGTGCGCACGAAGGCGCGCGCGGTCGAGCAGGCCTACACGCATCTCGAGGCGACACTCCGACGGACACCGAACGAGTCCGAGGTCGCTGCGGAGCTCGAGATGACGGTCGGCGAATTCCACAAGGCGATGCGCAAGATCTCCTCGGTCGGCATGATGGCGCTCGACGAGGTGCTGCGCGGGGGTGAGCGCTCGGAGCGCTCGACCCTGGGTGAGACGCTTCCCGACCGGGGCCAGGGCCCGGTGGACACGTTCGAGGCCAAGGAATCCAAGGAGGCACTGCTCCGGGCCGTCGACGGCATGCCCGACCGGGAGAAGACGGTGCTCACGATGTACTACTACGACGGCCTGACGCTGACCGAGATCGGCGAGGTGCTGGGCGTCACCGAGAGCCGGGTGTGCCAGATCCACACCAAGGCCCTCCGTCAGCTCCGCTCGAAGCTGGCGGACCGTCCCGAGAGCGCCGCCGTGCCGGCCCCCGGGACCCGGACCGCGCGCCGGGACGGAAGCCGGCTGCAGCTGCTCGCCAGCTGAGAGGCGTCACGGGCGCGACGCGGTCGCGCCGCGCTCGCGGACTGATCACGAGTCTCGCTTGCGTCCCTGTGGACCGGTACGGTGGGCCAACCGCTGCAGCGAGCTCACAGGAGGCGCGCCCATGCCCTTGCACAAGAGGGAGTCCGTGCGAGAGGAGATGCTCGACTCGATCTTCGCCAACCGGGACCTCATGGCCACGCTCCCGTCGAAGCAGTGTCCCAGCGCCGAGATGCTGCCTATCGAGGCGTACCAGGCCATCGCCGACGAGCTGCTCCTCGACGGCAACGCCCGCCAGAACCTGGCCACGTTCTGCCAGACGTGGGAGGAGCCGGAGATCCACAAGCTGATGGACCTCTGCATCGACAAGAACCTCATCGACAAGGACGAGTACCCCCAGACGGCGGAGCTGGAGCGCCGCTGCGTGCAGATCCTGGCGGACCTGTGGAACGCGCCCGCGTCTGGGGAACCCGTCGGGTGCTCGGCCATCGGCTCGTCGGAGGCGTGCATGCTCGGCGGCATGGCGGCCAAGTGGCGCTGGCGGGCCAAGCGCCGGGCGGCCGGCAAGTCGACCGACACACCCAACATGGTGTGTGGCCCCGTCCAGGTGGTGTGGCACAAGTTCGCCCGCTACTGGGACGTCGAGATGCGCGAGATCCCGATGTCACCCGGCCGCTACTGCATGGATGTGCAGCAGATGCTCGAGCGCATCGACGAGAACACCATCATGGTGGTGCCGACCTTCGGTGTGACCTACACCGGCGCATACGAGCCGGTGCTTGAGCTGTCGCAAGCCCTCGACAAGCTGCAGGAGGAGACCGGACTCGACGTCGACATCCACGTGGACGGGGCCAGCGGGGCGTTTCTGGCCCCCTTCTGCGCACCCGACATCCTGTGGGACTTCCGCGTTCCCCGGGTGAAGTCGATCAGCACGTCGGGCCACAAGTTCGGGCTGGCGCCGCTCGGCGTGGGATGGGTCCTCTGGCGGGACACCGCCGAGCTGCCCGATGACCTCATCTTCCACGTGACCTATCTCGGCGGAGACATGCCTGTGTTCCAGATCAACTTCTCCCGACCCGCGGGCCAGGTCGTGGCCCAGTACTACAACTTCGTGCGCCTGGGTCGGGACGGCTACCGCAACGTGCACCAGGCCTGCTACGACACCGGCACGTTCCTGGCCGGGGAGGTGGTCAAGCTCGGTCCCTTCGAGTTGCTGTGCGACTCCAACCCGATGACGGGCATCCCGACGGTGACCTGGCGCATCATCGAGGGCGAGGACCCGGGCTACACGCTCTACGACATCGCCGACCGTCTCCGGACCCGGGGCTGGCAGGTGCCGGCCTACCCCCTGACGGGTTCCGTCTCGGACACCTCGGTCCAGCGCATCCTCGTGCGCCAGGGCGTCAGCCGGGACCTGGCCGGGCTCCTGCTGGACGACATGAAGCAGTCCATCGCCCACTTCGACCGCCACCCCGTCACCGTGTCCATGACGAAGGAGGAGTCAGGCGGCTTCAGCCACCTGTAGGAAATTTCAGGAGGCCGGCGCCGCCTGTGCCGGGACACCCTCCGGCCAGTCCACGTGCAGTGGGCGCCGGCTCAAGAAGCGGGGCTTGCCAACGTCGGCAGGGCGATCGGTCGTCCACGGCGACGGGTAGGCGTTGGTGAGGCCGGCCAGCGACCGCAGCGCCGGGTCGTAGGCGGACCGGATCCACGCGAACCGGCGCCACCCCTCCTCCTCGCGGCCCGGGTCGAGGACCAGGACGGGTGCCATGGCCGCCATGGCCGCGAGGTACTCGTCGCGGCCGATGCTGATCGGCGGCGGGGGCTCGCCGAAGTGGGCGGTCAGCTCGGCCAGCCGCTCCGGCTCGGGCAGGGGTATGTTGGCGGCCCGGGCGATGCGCACGATGAGCGGCAGCCCGTAGACGAGGATCAGCAGGGGGCCCTTCTCGACGTCCTCGTAGACCTCTCCGCCGCGCGTCTCCGACGCCGAGGTGACCAGCGCCGCGGCATCGAGCAGTGATCCGACCGTGGCGACCCAGGAATGGTCGGCGCGTGTCTCGGGGAAGTAGGACAGGATCGGGAAGGCCGTGTGGGTCTGCTCCAGGTCGAGCATCCAGTCGGCCTCGTTCTTCCAGAAATCGGGGGTGTCGAGCGCGCCCGTGCGATGCAGGTTCTCCAGCAGCTCGGTGCAGCGGGGCGGCGCGCCGGCGACGGGGCGAAGCCTGACGATGCCTTTCTCCCTCCCGTTGTAGGCGGAGAAGATGGTCGGCAGATAGCTGATGAGGAGCGCGACCAGCCCGAGGCCGATCGTGGCCTCGATGAAGGCGATCCAGATGCGGCCGGTCCCGTTCGGCTTGGAGAACCCCAGCGTGGTGAGCGAGGAGCCGCTGATCTCGAACGCCTTCTGGACCGTGAGCGAGCCCGTGCCCCAGAACACGAAGGTGAACGAGACCACCATCAGGAGCATCCAGACCAGCGGCAGGCTCACGAGCGCGACGGGCGCGTAGAGCGCTTCCAACGCCTTGGCGCGGGACTCGTTGGGGTACCGGTGCACCAGGAGCCGGTAGACGAGGGCGAAGACGGCCTGGGAGAGGCGGGGGAAGCCCCCCTGGGGCAGGACAACGGTCTTGAGCGCCGAGCCCAGGATGGAGAGGACCAGGACGGTGCCGAGGACCAGGGACAGGATGTGGAGGGCGGTCATGGGGTGAGGTCTGCCGCCCGGGTGCGACCGGCCGCCCGAACGCTACCCGCCCCGACCCCGGAGAAGGGGCCGACGCGGGCGTGCCCCGGGGCCCCGCCCGGAGGGGTTGTCGTTCAGGAGATCTCCCGCGCCGCCTCCTGGACCGCCTTGTCCACGTCCTTCTTGTCGACGTCGAGCTCCTTGGTCACCTTCTTCTGCGCCTTCAGCTCGGCCTTCTCGACGTAGGACTCAATGGTCGTCTCGCCCACGATGACGAGGGCCGCCTCGCCGGCGTCGATGGCGTCGCCGAACTCTTTCACGTCGGCCCGTGACATGCCCTTCCACAGGTGGCCGCTGACACCGCCGATGGCGGCGCCCACCACGGCGGAGCCGATGATGGAGGGCGGGAAGAGGATGCCGACCAGGGCGCCCACACCGGCGCCGCCCCAGGCGCCGTGCCGGGTCGTGGTCTCGTCCTTGTTGACGTGCACCTTGCCCTTGTCGTCCTTGGTGACCACCGCGGCGTCGTAGGTGCCGACCGCTCCCAGGGCGTGGAGATCCTTGACGACCTCGTAGTCGGCGCGGGCGTCGACCTCGCTCGCGTAGGTCCCGATGTAGATGAAGACACCGTCGGCTTTGGACATGGCACTGCTCCTTTCACGATGCTCGCCACCGGCAGGCGCGGCACACGAACCCTCTGGGCCCCACTGTCCCGCGGAGGGACCCGCGAAGCGTAGGGCCGTTGGTCCCTTTCCCCCCCCGCGACCATTCCGCCCGGTCTGGCATGATCCATCCCGGTGCCAGTTCCTCCGGCCATCGAGATCGCGCGGCGCGCCACGCTGCACCCCGTGGCCGACATCGCAGCGCAGATGGGCATCGGCCCTGAGCTGCTGGAGCCCTACGGCCCGCACGTGGCCAAGGTGAGCCTCGACGCCGTCGACCTGCTGGCGGATCGCCCGCGGGCCCGCTACGTCGTCGTGACCGCAGTCACACCGACGCCCCTCGGCGAGGGCAAGACGACGACGACGGTCGGCCTCGGCCAGGCCCTCGCCTGCATCGGCCGGCAGGCCACCATCGCTATCCGCCAGGCCTCAATGGGACCGACCTTCGGGATCAAGGGCGGTGCCGCGGGCGGTGGCTACAGCCAGGTGGTCCCCTTCGAGAACCTGAACCTTCACCTCACGGGTGATCTGCACGCCGTGACAGCGGCCAACAACCTCCTGGCCGCCATGGTGGACAACCACCTCTACAACGACAACGCGCTGGGGATCGACCCCTTCAGCATCACGTGGAAGCGGGTCCTCGACGTGAACGACCGATCGCTGCGCAACATCGTCAGCGGGCTCGGCACCAAGCAGGACGGCATTCCCCGGGAGACTGGGTTCGACATCACCGCCGCCTCCGAAGTGATGGCCGTGCTCGCACTGGCGCGTTCGTTGCGCGACCTGCGTGAGCGCATGGGCCGGGTCGTGGTTGGCTACACCATCGACGGGGAGCCCGTCACCGCGGAGGAGCTCGAGACCGCCGGCGCCATGACGGTGATCATGCGCGACGCCATCAAGCCGAACCTGCTGCAGACCCTCGAGCACACCCCGGTGCTGGTCCACGCCGGGCCCTTCGGCAACATCGCGCACGGCAACTCGTCGGTCGTGGCCGACCTCATCGGGATCCACGCCGGCGAGTTCCTCGTCACCGAGGCGGGCTTCGGCGCCGACATGGGGGCGGAGCGGTTCTTCAACATCAAGTGCAGGACCTCGGGTCTGGTACCGGACGCCGCCGTGGTGGTGACGACCGTGCGGGCGATGAAGCTGCACTCCGGGCGGCACCGCGTCGTGGCCGGCCGCCCGCTCCCGCCGGCCATGCTGGAGGAGAATCCCGAGGAGGTACAGCTCGGTGCGGCCAACCTGCTCGCCCACCTGGCCATCGTGCGCCGCCACGGCGTGACGCCGGTGGTCGCCGTCAACGCCATCGAGGGCGACTTCCCGTCCGAGCACGCCGCCATCCGGGAGATCGCCGCCTCCGCCGGGGTTCGTGCGGCCGTCTGCACCCACTTCGAGCACGGCGGCAAGGGAGCGGTCGAGCTCGCCGAGGCGGTGGTCGAGGCCGCAGAGGAGCCGGGCGCGTTCCGCATGCTCTACGACGATGCCGCGACGTTGCGGCAGAAGATCGAGGCCATCGCCACCGAGGTCTACGGTGCGGAGGGGGTCGACTACCTGCCGACGGCGGCGAGCCAGCTCGACACCTACGAGCGAGCCGGTTTCGGCGTCCTCCCCGTGTGCATCGCCAAGACGCACCTCTCCCTCTCCTCGGACCCCAAGCTCCTCGGTGCGCCGAGGGGCTGGCACCTCCCGGTGCGCGAGGCCCGGGCCAATGTCGGCGCCGGGTTCGTCTACGCGGTCAGCGGCGACATGCGGACGATGCCCGGGCTGTCCCACAGCCCCGCCGCCGAGCGGATCGACATCGACGAGAGGGGCAACATCGTGGGCCTCTACTGAGGCCCGGGGAGGACACATGGCCATCGACTTCACGCTCGCCCCCGAGCACGAGGAGATCAGGGCGCGGGTGCGGTCCTTCATCCAGGACACGGTCCAGCCGCGCATCGAAGGGTTCGACGACGAGGGGCGGGTGGCCTCGCGCCGCGAGTACCTCGTCACCATCCTGGAGCTGCGCGAGGAGGCCAAGCGAGCCGGGCTGTGGCTGCCCCACATGCCCGAGGAGTGGGGCGGCATGGGGCTCGGGCACGTCGAGCTCGCCATGGTGCAGTGCGAGGCGGGCAAGACGCGCCTCGGGCCCTGGATCCTCAACTGCATGGCTCCCGACGAGGGCAACATGCACACCCTCCTGCACTGGGGGACCGACGAGCAGAAGGACAACTACCTCCGCCGGCTGTGCGAGGGCACCGCAATGTCGTGCTTCGCCATGACCGAGCCCGAGGTGGCGGGCTCCGACCCCACTCTCATCCGGACCCGGGCAGAGAAGGACGGCGACGAGTGGACCATCAATGGGCACAAGTGGTTCATCTCGAACGCCCGCCGGGCCCAGTTCGCGATCCTGGTGGCCCGCACCGAGCCCGATGTGCCGCCCGGGTCACGCGGCGCCAACACCGCCTTCCTGGTCGATCTCCCGGCAGAGGGGTGGAACGACGTGCGCGAGGTCGAGACGATGCACGGGTCGACCGGCCACTCCGAGATCGTCATCGAGGACCTGCGGGTCCACGACTCACAGGTCCTGGGCGGGCGCGGCAACGGCCACCGCCTCGGGCAGTACCGCCTGGGACCGGCCCGCCTGGCCCACTGCATGCGGTGGATCGCCCAGGCCGAGACCGCGCTCGACATGATGGTGGACCGGTCGCTCCAGCGCTACTCGCACGGCTCCCTCCTGGCCGAGAAGCAGGGCGTCCAGTGGCTCATCGCCGACTCTGCCATGGAGCTGTACCAGTGCAAGCTGATGGTGCTGCACGCGGCGTACAAGATCGACCGCGGCGACGACTTCCGCACCGAGGTGTCGATGGCCAAGCACTTCGTCGCCAACAGCCTCAACCGCATCATCGACCGGTCCATGCAGGTGCACGGCGCCCTGGGCTACTCCACCGACACCCCGCTGGCCGGGATGCTCCAGCACGCCCGCTGGGCCCGCTTCGCCGACGGGGCCGACGAGATCCACCAGATGCGCATCGCCGAGCGCACGATCGCCGCCTACAGGGACACGGGCTCCACCTCGTCCGCCACCGGCGACCTCCCCCTCTGACCCGCGATGGGCTGCCTCCTCGCGCTCCTCGCCGCCATCTCGCCTCGGTTCGTCATCTTCCTGCTCTGGATCTTCACGGACCGGCTCACCATCGCCTTCCGCTCCGGGTGGGAGGGGCTGCTCGGCTTCCTCCTGCTCCCGTACACGACGCTCTTCTACGCACTCGTCTATGAGCCCGGGAAGGGAGTCGACACCTTCGGGTGGGTCATCGTGGCCCTCGGCGTGCTGCTCGACCTCTCCACGTTGACCAACGGCGCGCGGGTGCGGCGGCGCCAGGCCCGGGTCGAGGGCTAGGCGAAGCGCAGGCGCAGGTCCGGCTCCGGCCCGAAGGCCGGCGCGCTCGGGCCCTCGGCGGTCAGCTTGTGCCAGCCGGCGACGCCGATCATGGCGGCGTTGTCGGTGGTCATCGACTGCGGCGGGATGAGGAGCCGGGTGCCGAATTCGTCGGCGAGCGCCTGCGCCCGGGCGCGCAGGACGGGGCTGGCAGCCACGCCGCCCACGATCGCCACGGCGGGGTCGCCGAACTCCTCGAGGGCCCGGCGGACCTTGGCGCACAGCACGTCCATGCAGGCGGCCACGAAGGAGGCAGCCACCTCGGTCTCCGAGAACCCGGGGTCGGCGCGCACGTGGTTGACCACCGCAGTCTTGAGGCCGGAGAACGAGAAGGCGTAGCCCTCGGCGAGCATGGGGCGGGGGAAGCCGAGCACGTCCTCGCCCGTGGCAGCCAGTCGGTCGAGCACCGGGCCGCCCGGGTAGCCCAGACCGAGGAAGCGGGCGACCTTGTCATAGGCCTCGCCGACGGAGTCGTCGACCGTCTCGCCCAGCAGCTCGTAGTGGCCCGGCCCCGTGGAGCGCGTGAGCATGCAATGGCCGCCCGACACGAGCAGCGCGGTCTGGGGGAACGGCACCTCCCTGTCGGCCAGGTACACGCTGGCCAGGTGGCCCTCGAGGTGGTTGACCCCCACCACGGGCACGCCCCAGCCCAGTGCGAGCGCCTTCGCCGTCGAGATCCCAACCAACAGGGCGCCCACCAGGCCCGGCCCGGACGTGACCGCCACGGCGGCGAGGTCGCTCCCCGTGGCACCGGCCTCGTCGAGGGCCCGGTCGACCAGCGGGGTGATCGTCTCGACGTGGGCGCGGCTGGCCAGCTCGGGCACCACGCCTCCGAACGCGGCGTGCAGGTCGATCTGGCTCGCCACCACCGACGAGCGCACGGCGAGGGTGTCGTCGACGACGGCCGCCGCCGTCTCGTCGCACGACGTCTCGATGGCCAGCAGCAGCCGGCTCAAGGCGCCTCGGCCAAGGCGCCCGCCACTTCGGCGCGTGAGATGGCGCCCTCGCGCTCCACGACCGGATCGCCCTTGCGCACGCTGACCAGGGTCGAGGGCACATCATGGAGCGGGCCGCCGTCGACGACGAGGTCGATCGAAGGACTGAGGCTCGCCGCCACGTCGTGGGCCGTGCGCGGCGTGGGCGCGCCGTGCGGATTGGCACTGGTGACCACGAGTACGCCGGTCTCGGCCAGCAGCGCCCGCAGGAAGTCGTGGTCGGGGATGCGGACGGCCACCTCGTCGCGCCCCACCAGCCAGGCCGGCCGTTCCGAGCGGGCGTCAAAGCCGAACGCCAGGGTCAGCGGGCCGGGCCACCACCACTTTGCCAGTGCCCGGGCCGCCGGTGTGAAGGCCACGCCGAGGGCGCGCACCTGCTCGAGATCCGCGGCGAGTACGGGGAGATGCATCCCCTCGGGCCGGCCCTTGGCCCGGTACACCGTCCGCACCGCGTCGCAGTCACCCGGCCGGGCGGCCAGCCCGTACACGGTGTCGGTGGGCACGACGACCACGCCCCCGTCGCGCAGCACCGCGGCAGACTCCCGGGAGCCCTCGTCATCGGCGCGCACGATCCTCACGGCACGTTCACCGCCCGCGCCGTCTGGCCCGTTCAGAGCTTCAGCGGTCGGATCGGCGCTGCGATGAGCGCCGGCTCCGAACGCCAGTCCACCCCGGGCACGTCGACGTAGAGCTCGATCTCGTTGCCGTCGGGGTCGAGGATGTAGAGGCTGTGGGTCACCGTGTGGTCGGAGGCACCGACGACCGTCGCACCGGCCTCGCGCACCTTGGCCAGCGCCTCGCGCAGGTCGTCGTCGGTCTCCCCGACGTTCAGGCCGAAGTGGTAGAGCCCGACGTGCCGTCCCTGCGGGATGGGCGCGGCGTCCGCGCCGACCTCAATCAGGAGGAGCTCGTGGTGGGTGCGGCCCGACGAGAACGCGGCGGCCCCGACGGGGGCCCGGCCCGGCTCGGGCATGATCTGGCGCCAGCCGAGGACGTCGCGGTAGAACGCGGCCGAGCGACCGACGTCTCGCACGTACAGCACCAGGTGACCCAGCTCTCGTACCGTCATGCGCTCACGCTACCGGTCGTTCCTGCCTGCGGTGGCGCTGCGGCGGCTCGGATCCAGTTGGCCGTGGGCGGCATGCCGGGCCCGAGGTGGATGGGCACGTCGAAGTGCCCCGGCTCGAGCCCCGCCGCCTCCATCAGCTCGGTGAGCGCCTGCGGCACGGCGGCAGCGATGTCCCACAGACGGGGGACCGCCCGGGCGTCCGAGGCCAGGCCCCAGTACAGGACGCCCAGATAGCTCATGATCGTGATGTTCAGTCCCATGCCGTCCATCACAGGGCCGAGCGGGAACATCCCGAGCAGCTGGCTACCCCCCAGGTAGAGCGGGAAGTCCGGTCCCGGCACGTTGGACACGACCAGGTTGGCCACCGGCCGGTGGCGGTCGGCCAGCTTCATCCCGGTATAGAGGCGCGCGGCGGCCGCGAACATGTTGGGTGTTGCGTGCTCGGCCCAGTTCTGCAGCGTGGTGGCGCCGAGCGCCTTGTGCTCCTCCTTGGCGCCCTTGGTGCCCTCGTGGATGGCATGCAAGCGTTCGAGCGGGTCTTCGATGTGGCAGGGCAATTGGACGAACATGGCGGACACCTTGTTGGAGCCCTTGAGCTCGGCCACGTCCGGCGTGACCGAGACGGGCACGACGGACACGAGCGGGATGTCGGGGAGCTCGTCGCCGGCCAATAGGTAGGTGCGCAGCGCGCCGGCGCACATCGCCAGCACCACGTCGTTCACCGTGGTGCCCATCTTGTTCTTCAGGGTCTTCACGTCGCCCAGGCTGGCCGCTGCGAAGGCGACCCGACGGCGGGCGTGCACGGCCACGTTGATGGAGGTCCGCGGCGCCGTCAAGGGCAGCGCCGCCTTGGCCGTCTGCCCCTGGCGGATACGGCGGATCCCGAAGATGCTGCGCGTGGTCCGCAGCATCATCCGCCCGACGTCGAAGGGCGCCATCAGGCTCGCCACCATCGCCTGGGAGACCAGCTCGAACCCTGAGGGGATACGCGAGTCGAGCTGGCGCGACGTGAGCGGCGCCGACTCCGGTGGCTCGGGCTCCAGGTCGAAGAGGACGCCGAGGAGCTCGGCGCCCGACACGCCGTCGATGGTGCTGTGGTGCATCTTGGCCACCAGCGCGATCTTCCCGTCCTCCAGCCCCTCCACGATCCACATCTCCCACAAGGGCCGATCGCGGTGGAGCTGGCGGCTGATGACGTCGGCCGTGAAGTCAGCGAGCTCGCGCATGCCGCCGGGCGAGGGGAGCGCGGCACGCCGCAAGTGGTTGTCGATGTCGAACTCGGGGTCGTCCACCCAGACCGGGTGGCCCAGGCGCATCGGCACCTCGACGAGGCGGCGCTGGAAGACCGGGAGGAGCGGGATCCGGTCACTGATGAGCTGGCGGATGCGCCGGAACGAGTAGCCGCCAGGCACCGTGGCGGGGTCGAAGACGGCCGTGATCGCGACGTGCATGTGCAGTGTCGGCGTCTCCATATAGAGGAAACTCGCATCGAGCCCGGTCAGCCGTTCGGGGGTCATCGACTCTCCTTGGTCACGCTTCCCTCGCATAACCTCGCACCAACGCCGGACGGGGGCAAACGGGGAACCAGCTCCGACCAGGGCAGACCTGCGCGGGCGGCCAATCCGGGCGAGAATGGCGGGATGCCCTACGCCTTCCTGGTCGTCACCCTCATCGGGGCCGTCGCAGTGGCGCTGGCCTACCGCCCGATCCGGCGGGAGCCCTTCACCGTCCTGAGCTTCTCAACCGGCTGGATCGCCGGCGAGCTGGCCTTCCAGAACATCGTGTGGCAGATGGTCGCCACCGCTCTCTTCATCGCGTTCGGCGCCCTCGAGGGGTGGGCCGGTTGGCTCGGCCTGGCCGTGGCGATCATCGACTGGGTGGGCCTCCTCGGGTTGGGCGTCGCGGGCCGCCGGGCCGCCCTCGTCACCGCCGCCGCGCTCGACGAGGTGCGCACCGACGCCTTCCCGATCCCCACCGAGCCGACGGCGCCGACGTGGGGCCGCTGGTGGCGCGTGACTCGTGCCATCCCGTTCAGGTCACGGGCCGTGGACACGACCTCCAACATCGACTACTGGGGCGACGGAACCCGGCGCCACCGGCTGGACGTCCACCGCTCGCGTCTCGCCCCGCCCGAGAAGGCCCCGGTGATGGTGTACATCCACGGCGGGGGCTGGGTCATCGGCGACAAGCGGGAGCAGGGCAAGCCGATGATGTACGAACTCGTCGCCCGGGGCTGGGTCTGCGTGGCCATCAACTACCGGCTGAGCCCGAAGGCCACCTGGCCGGACCACATCGTCGACGCCAAACGGGCGGTCGCCTGGGTCAAGGAGCACATCGTCGAGTACGGGGGCGACCCCGCCTTCGTCGCGGTGAGCGGGGGGTCGGCCGGCGGCCATCTCTGCGCCTTGCTGGCGCTCAGCGAGGGCGACGCCGGGTTCCAGCCCGGCTTCGAGGGGGCCGACACCTCGGTCCAGGCCTGCGTCCCCTTCTACGGCGTCACGGACTTGACGGGCTCTCCGGACGGATCGGCCCGCTTCGGCCCCGGCCTGCTCGAACTGCTCGAGCGCCGGGTCATGAAGACCAAGGAGTCCGAGCACCCCGAGGTGTTCCGCGACGCGTCCCCGACCTTCCGCGTCCACCCCGGGGCACCGCCGTTCTTCGTGCTGCACGGCGTCAACGACACGCTGGTGCCCGTCGAGACCGCACGCACCTTCGTCGAGCGCCTGCGGGCGGTGGCGCGCCATCCGGTGGCCTACGCCGAACTGCCCCTGGCCCAGCACGCCTTCGACGTCCTGGCCTCGCTGCGCTGCCAGGCCACCACCTCGGCCGTGGCCGACTTCCTCGAAGCGGCGCGGGTCGCTGCAACCCCCGGTGACGGCCCCGGTGCGACGGCTCCGCGAATTCTTTCTGACATAGAGTCAGAAGCCGGTTCATGACCTACCGCCCCTCCGAGCTCGGCCCGGGGAGGCTGACGGCACGAGAAGGGGTGGCAGTGGGGAACATGTGCACGTCCGAGTCGACCCGGCGCGAGCAGCGTGGGGCCGGGGGGCCGGTCAGCCTGGCGCTGCGGGGCCTGCTCGGCGCGTCGGTGCTTGCCGGTTCGCTCGCCGCCGGCGGTGCAGTGCTGACCACGGCACCCGCCGGAGCTGCGACGACGGCGTCGGGCACCTGCACCCCGGCGCTGGCCCCGACCCCCGCCCAGGAGGCCTCGACGACCGGCATCACCTCGAAGTCGGTGACCGTGGGCAACGTCTCCACCATCTCCGGGCCGATCACGGGCCTGTTCGAGGGAGCGCCAACCGGAGTGAAGGCGTACTTCGCCATGATCAACGCAGAGGGCGGCGTCAACGGCCGCAAGCTGATGGTCGACTCCAAGGACGACGCCTTCAGCGGCCAGCAGAACCAGACCGACACCCAGGAGGCCGTCAACAGCGACTTCGCCCTTGTCGGCAGCTTCTCGCTCTTCGACGGCTACGGCTGCGCCGCATTGGCCAGCAACACCGCCGTGCCCGACGTCTCGGTGACGCTCGACCCCGGCACCAACGCGCTGCCCAACGACTTCAGCGCGCAGCCACTGTCGGGCAAGGAGTCCCTGGGGACCGTCGAGTACTACAAGAAGCACTACCCCAAGGACATGACGGTCGGGGCGATCATCTCAGACGTGGCGTCGGCCAAGCAGCAGATGGCCGAGCAATTCGCCGGCATGAAGAGCGTGGGCTACAAGATCGGCTACCTCGACTACGTGAACCCGTTGCAGTCCGACTTCACCACCGACGTCATCAACATGAAGAGCGCCGGGGTGAACGCCGTCGACCTGGGCGGCGTCGACTGGCAGGACGCGGCGATCTTCGTCGAGAACGCGGCCACCCAGAACTGGCACCCGGGCCTCATCTTCTCCACCGGGCCCGTCTACGCCGACCAGTTCATCTCCCACGCCGGGGGCCCGGCTGCGACCAACGGGATCCAGATCGGCCAGGTCTACGCCCTCTACCTGGGCCAGGACGCCAAGAGCGTGCCGGCCGTGAAGCAGTTCGACACCTACGTCAAGAAGGTGAACGCGTCGTGGGTCCCGGACCTCTACACGCTGTTCGGGTGGGCGTCGGCCGAGCTGTTCGTGCAGGCACTCAAGGCGGCGGGGCCGAGCCCCACCAGGGGCACCGTGATGGCGCAGCTCAAGAAGATCACGAGCTACAACGCCAACGGGATCATGGCGGGGTCGGACCCGGCGGCGAAGACGGTGTCGCCCTGCTTCCTCATGGCGGGCATCAAGAACGGCACCTTCGTCCGCGAGCTGCCGAAGGGCAGCGGGTTCGACTGCAACGCCAAGCTGTACGACGCGACCGGGGTCTCGGGCTAAGGCCCGCGGGTCGGGGGCCGGGGGTGGGCACGAGGTGACGCCGTGAGCGTGTTCCTCTCCTTCACCGTCCTCGGGATCGTGACGGGCGCCGTCTACGGCATCTTGGCCACGGGCCTGGTGGTGACCTACAAGACGACGGGGGTCTTCAACTTCGCGCAGGGCGCGGTGGGGATGGTGGCGGCCTTCTCGTACTGGCAGCTGTGGCAGGACTGGCATTGGCCGTTCCTCCTCGCCATTGCGGCCGTCGTGTTCGTCGAGGCGCCGCTCATGGCCATCGCAGTGGAGTTCGTGCTGTTTCGGCGCATTCACGGCGCCACGGTCGAGCGATCGCTCATGGTGTCGCTCGGACTACTGGTGATCCTGCTCGGCATCGCCACGATCTTCTGGAGCAGCCCGGACATCGTCCGCTCCGTGCCGGCCTACTTCACCGCCGCCGACGGCACCGTGGCGGCGGTGCACCTCTTCGGCGCCAACGGAGTGACGATCCAGGACCAGCAGATCATGATCGTCGTGGTGGCGGCCGTCGTGGCCGTCCTGCTCGGCGTCTTCCTGCGCCGCTTCCGCCTCGGCGTGGCGCTGCGCGCCGTGGTCGACGACCCCGATCTGGTGGCCATGGCCGGCGCCAAGCCCCACCGCATGGCGCAGATGGGCTGGGCACTGGGCTTCATGCTGGCCGCGCTCGCCGGGGTGCTGATCGCGCCGCTGGTCGGACAGACGGGTCTGACGTCGACCCAGCTCACTCTGCTCGCCCTCAACGGCTTCGCCGCCGCGGTCGTGGGCCGGCTGCGCAACCTGCCCATGACGTTCGTCGGTGCGCTGATGTTGGGCCTGATCACCCAGTACTGCGTCGGTTACCTACCGGGCCACATCAATGCGGGCCTGGCCTCGGTGCTGACCGAGGTTGTACCGGTGCTCTTCCTCTTCGTCGTGCTGCTCGTGATCCCCGCGGCGCGACTCGCCCCCGTGGGCCGGCTGGCGGTGCGGCCCTCCCCCAGGGTGGTGACAGCACGCCAGTCTGTCGCCGGCGCCGTGGTCCTCGTGGCCGGCATGGTGCTCCTGGCCGTCATGGTGGGAGCGACGACGCTCGCCACGCTCTCCCAGGGCCTGGCCTTCGGCATCGTCGGGCTGTCCCTGGTGCTCCTCGTCGGTTACGCCGGCCAGGTCTCGCTGTGCCAGCTGACGTTCATGGGCATCGGGGCCTTCACCATGGGGAAGACGCTCGGCGGCGACTCGTGGTGGGGCCTGCTCCTGGCGGTCGTGGTGTCGGGGGCCGTCGGCGCGCTGGTGGCGTTGCCTGCGCTCCGCCTGCGCGGCCTGTACCTCGCGCTGGCGACCTTCGCGTTCGGCGAAGTCATGTTCACCGCGTTCTTCAGCAATTCGAGCGTCATCTCGGACGGGACGTCCATCGGCGTGGGCCGGTTGCGGCTGCCGTTCATGCATACGGTGGGCGACCGGGCCGAGCTCATCGAGGTCGCCGTGGTGGCCGCGCTGTGTGCCCTGCTCGTCGGGCTGGTGCGGCGCGGCGCCTTCGGTCGCCGTCTGGTGGCGATGAGCGACTCGCCCGCCGCCTACGCCACGGTCGGCCTCAGCTCGGTCCGCACCAAGGTGATCGTCTTCGCCCTCTCGGCCGCCATGGCCGGTCTCGGCGGGGTGTTCTACGCGGGCCAGCAGGGGGGCATCGGCGCCAACGACGTCGAGTTCTTCGACAGCCTCACCCTGCTCCTCTTCGTCGCCATCTGGGGGATCCGCACCGTCACCGGCGCGCTGCTCGGGGGCATGACGGCCGCGGCGCTCCCCGTGCTCCAGACGCACCTGCCGACCTCGCTGGCCGACCTGACCGGCCTGGCCGCCGGCATCGGGATCGTGCTGCTCGCCCGCCACCCTGACGGCATCTTGGGCATGGAGTGGTTGACGCGCCGGGTCCACCTGCCCTTCGGCGACGAGCCGGGCGACAGGGACCCGCTCGTCCTCGACCCCGAGGTGGCCCGTGCCGCCTGAGATCGGGACCGGGCCCCCGGCCGCCGCCTCGCCGGCCCTCGGGGTCGAGCACGTGAGCGTCCACTTCGGCGGCGTCGCCGCGCTCTCCGACGTGACGCTGCGCGCCGAGGCGGGCGTGGTGACGGGCCTCATCGGCCCGAACGGGGCGGGCAAGACCACACTGTTCAACGTCATCACCGGCCTGCAGCGCCCCGACCGCGGGTCGGTGCACCTGTGTGGCACGGACGTGACCCGCACGCGCACCCACGTGCGGGCCCGCCTGGGCCTGGCCCGCACGTTCCAACGCCTCGAGCTGTTCTCGACGCTGAGCGCGACCGACAACGTGCGCGTCGGCCTCGAGGCCTCCGGCCGCGCCGCAGCGTCGGCCGCCGTCGACCTCCTCGAGCGCGTCGGCGTCGGGGCGACGGTGTCGGCACCGGTGTCGTCACTCCCCACCGGGATGGCCCGCCTCGTGGAGCTGGCGCGCGCGCTGTCCACCGACCCCAGGGTCCTCCTGCTCGACGAGCCCTGCTCGGGGCTCGACGAGCGTGAGACCGAGGCGCTCGGACGACTCCTTTGCTCTCTCGCCGCCGAGGGACGGGCCGTCGTCCTGGTGGAGCACGACACCAACCTCGTGCTGCGCGTGTGCGGGATGGTGCACGTGCTCGACTTCGGCGAGGTCATCGCCACCGGCACCCCGGACGAAGTCCGCCGCAACCCGGCCGTGCAGGAGGCCTACCTGGGCCACGTCCCCGAGGCCGGCGCAGGGGCCGGCTCCCCTGGGGAGGCCGCGGGCACATGACCGTGGGAGCGGGTCTGACGATCGGCGACGTCCACGCCGCCTACGGGCGCATCGAGGTGCTCCATGGCGTGGACCTCACCGTCGCCGGCGGCAGCGTGTTCGCGCTCCTCGGTCCCAACGGAGCGGGGAAGAGCACGCTGCTCAAGGTCGTTGGTGGCCGGCTGCGCCCCACCGCCGGCACGGTGGCCATCGACGGCCTGACGGCGTCACGGCGGACAGCCGACGTCCTGGCGCGGACCGGCGTGATCGCCATCCCCGAAGGGCGCGGCGTGTTCCCGAACCTGACCGTACGTGACAACCTGCGCATGTGGACCTACCGCGGCGGCGTCAGCATCGCCGAGGTGGAAGCGCGCACCTACGAGCAGTTCCCGCGCCTCAAGGAGCGCCGCACGCAGCTCGCCGGCACGCTCTCCGGGGGTGAGCAGCAGATGCTCGCCATCTCGCGGGCGCTGGCGGGGGAGACCCGGGTGCTCCTGCTCGACGAGATCTCCATGGGCCTGGCGCCCATCGTCGTGGGCCATCTCTACGAGCTCGTGGCGGCCGTGGCGGCAAGCGGCGTGACCGTCGTCCTCGTCGAGCAGTTCGCGGAGACGGCCCTCGGTGTTGCCGATCGGGCGGCCATCATGCTGCACGGCCGCATCGCCCACCAGGGCACGCCCCGGGATATGGCCGACGCAGCCCAGGGCGCCTATCTCTGACCCTGGGTCAGGCCTCGTGGGCGAGCACCACCTCCACCGAGAGCGTGTCGCCCTCCGCCAGGACCAGCTGGTCCACCCCACCGGCGTCGACGAGGTCGCCGCGGGCTGCCTCCAACGCGGCCAGCGTGGCTGTCGGCCCGATGACCGTCAGGCGCGCCACCCGTGCCCGCATGGAGCGCTTGTGCGCCGTCTTCTCGCGGCGGACGGCGCCCAACACCTCGGCCGCCACCGTGAGCACCCTCGCGTCGCCACCCGCGCCGTTCCCGATCTCCGTGCTGTCGGGCCAGGGCGCCCGGTGCACCGATCCTTCCTGCCACCAGCTCCAGACCTCCTCGGTGACGAAGGGCAGGAACGGTGCGAAGAGGCGGTGCAGCGCGGAGAGGGCCACGGCCAGCGTCGCCCGTGCCGAGTCCGCTCCGGCCGGGTCGCCTTCTCCGTAGGCCCGCGTCTTGACCAACTCGACGTAGTCGTCGCAGAAGGACCAGAAGAAGGTCTCGGTGATCTCGAGCGCGCGGGCGTAGTCAAAGCCCTCGTGGGCGGCTGTGGCCGCCTCCACCAGCGCGGCCAGCTGCGCCAGCAGCGCGGCGTCCAGTGGCTCTCGCACGGCTTCGATCCCCGGTACGGGGCCCTCGCCGAGCCGGCCCAGCGCGAACTTCGACGCGTTGAGGATCTTGATCGCCAGGCGGCGCCCGATCTTCATGACGCCGGTGTCGAGCGCGGTGTCCGTCCCGGGTCGCCCGTTGCAGGCCCAGTAGCGCACGGCGTCGGAGCCGAACTCCTCGAGCATCGCCATGGGCGTGACGACGTTGCCCTTCGACTTTGACATCTTCTTGCGGTCCGGGTCGAGGATCCAGCCGTTGATCGTCGTGTGGGTCCATGGCAGCGTGTGATGCTCCAGGTGCGAGCGCAACAACGTGGCGAAGAGCCAGGTGCGGATGATCTCGGGCCCCTGCGGGCGCAGGTCCATCGGGAAGGTTGCCGCGAAGAGGTCCGGGTCGTCCTCCCACCCACAGGCGATCTGGGGGGTCACCGACGACGTGGCCCAGGTGTCCATGATGTCGGGATCGCCGGCGAAGCCGCCGGGCGCGCCGCGCTGTGCGGCCTCGTAGCCGCGGGGCACGTCGGTCGTCGGGTCGATGGGCAGGCTCGCCTCCTCGGGCACGATGGGCGCGCCGTAGTCCGGCTGCCCCTCGGCGTCGAGGGGGTACCAGACCGGGATGGGAACCCCGAAGAAGCGCTGACGGCTCACCAGCCAGTCGCCGTTCAAGCCGTTGACCCAGTCGTCGTAGCGCACCTTCATGTACGGCGGGTGCCAGTCGAGCTGCCTGGCCCGCTCTAGGAGCTCGCGGCGCAGTGTCTCGTCCCGTCCGCCGTTGCGGATGAACCACTGGCGGCTGGTGACGATCTCGAGCGGGCGGTCGCCCTTCTCGTAGAACTTCACCGGGTGCGTGATGGGGCGGGGATCGCCGACCATGTCCCCCGAGGCGGCCAGCATCTCGACCATCGCGCGCTGGGCCTGCTTCACAGTACGGCCGGCGATGGCGCGCCAGGCGTCGGAGTCGGGGACGTCGGGCGGTGGGGTCTCGGTGATGCGGCCCGACCTCGTCACGATGCTGCGTGTCGGGAGGTCGAGCTCGCGCCACCATACGACGTCGGTCACGTCACCGAACGTGCAGATCATGGCGATGCCCGATCCCTTGTCCGGCTCGGCGAGGGGGTGGGCCAGCACCGGCACCTCGACCCCGAACAGCGGCGTGCGCACGGTGGTGCCGAACCGCGCCGCGTAGCGCTCGTCGTCGGGGTGCGCGACCAGCGCGACGCACGCGGCGATCAGCTCGGGCCTTGTCGTCTCTACCTCGATGTCGCTGAAGCGGAGCCGGTGGTAGGCGCCCGACTGTTCCCGATCCTCCATCTCGGCCTGGGCGACGGCGGTCTGGTAGTCGACGTCCCACAGGGTCGGTGCCTCGGAGGAGTAGGCCTCCCCCCGGGCCAGGTTGCGCAGGAACATGCGCTGGCTCGTGCGCCGGCTTCGGTCGTCGATCGTCGCGTACGTGCGCCCCCAGTCGACCGAGAGCCCGATGTGCCGCCACAGGTCCTCGAATGCCTGCTCGTCCTCCGCGGTCAGCTCGGCGCACAGCGCGATGAAGTTGGGCCGGCTCACGGGGACGTCGTCCTTGCCCGGCTCCTCGGGCAGCGTGAAGTCCGGGTCGTAGGCGAGCGTCGGGTCGCACGTCACCCCGAAGTGGTTCTGCACTCGGCGCTCGGTGGGCAGCCCGTTGTCGTCCCAGCCCATCGGGTAGAAGAGCTTCCAGCCCCGCATCCGCCGGTAGCGCGCGATGGCGTCGGTCTGCACGTAGCCGAAGACCGATCCCATGTGGAGCGAGCCCGACACTGTCGGTGGCGGGGTGTCGATGGAGAAGACCTCGGCGCGGCTGGCGCCCCCCTCGAAGCGGTAGGTGCCTGTCTCCTCCCAGGCTGCGGCCCACCGGTCCTCGAGGCCGTCGAGGGTCGGCTTGTCGGGGACGTCAGGCGCACCGGTCCTGGGGGTCGACATGATCGGGTTACCGTACCCGGGGTGCTGCGCCTCTACGACACCGCCACGGGAACCATCCGCCCGCTCGAGCTCCGGACCGCCGGCGAGGTGTCCATGTACGTCTGCGGCCCGACGGTCTACGACCTCCCGCACATCGGGCACGGACGGGCCAACCTGACCTTCGACATCCTGCGGCGCTACCTGAGCTTCACCGGACTGCGCGTGCACCACGTGGCCAACGTCACCGATGTGGACGACAACATCATCAAGCGGGCGTCTGCCCTGGGTCGCACCGAGCCCGACGTGGCGGCCGAGTTCGAAGCCCGCTGGTGGGAGTCGATGGACGCCCTGGGCGACCTGCGTCCGCAGGACATCCCGCACGCCACCGAGTACATCGACCGGATGGTCGCGCTCGTGGGCGAGCTGATGGACCGGGGAATGGCGTACGAGACGCCCGACGGCGTCTACCTCGAGGTGTCCAAGGTCGACGGGTACGGCCTCCTCGCGCAGCAGTCGTTGGAGTCGCTGCAGGCCGGGGCGAGGGTCGAGGCGAACGAGGACAAGCGCTCACCGCTCGACTTCGCCCTCTGGAAGAAGGCGAAGGAGGGCGAACCCAGCTGGGATTCGCGGTGGGGGCGGGGCCGGCCCGGGTGGCACACCGAGTGCGTCGTCATGTCGCTCGACCTCTTGGGGGAGGGATTCGACCTGCACGGCGGTGGCCAGGACCTGAAGTTCCCCCATCACGAGAACGAACGGGCGCAGGCGGTGGCCGACGGCAAGGCTTTCGCCCGGCACTGGATGCATCACGGCTGGGTGGAGGTCGAGGGCACCAAGATGTCGAAGTCCCTCGGCAACTTCTCCACGCTGCCCGACCTCCTGTCCCGCAGCGACGCCCGCGCCTACCGGGTGCTCGTGCTCCGGGCCCACTACCGCTCGCCGATCGAGGTGACGCCGGACACGCTCGCCGACGCCGAGAAGGCACTGACCCGGCTGGACGGGCTGGCCCGGCGCTTCGGGGCCTTCGACGTGGCGGAGCTGCTGGCGCAGACCGACGGCGGCTTCGTCGTCGACGGCACGCCCCCCGCCACCGGCGTCGACGCCGGCGCCGTCGCGGCGTTCCGTTCACGCATGGACAACGACCTCGACACCCCGGGCGCCCTCGCCACGATCTTCGAGCTGGTGACCGCGGCCCATTCGGCGGCCGATGCCGGCGACGAGGCCGAGGGCGGCCGTTTGGCCCACACGGCGGCCGTGCTGCTGGCGGCACTGGGCCTCTCGCTGCACGGTGAGGGCGGCGAGATCGACCAGGAGTCGGCCCGCCTGGTGGCCGAGCGCGACGAGGCCCGCGGGGCCCGGGACTTCGACCGGGCCGACGCCTTGCGCGACGAGCTGGTGGCTCGTGGGTGGACCGTCGAGGACACGCCGACGGGCACCGCCATCCGCCGCTGACCGCAGGAGAAAACCCAGATCAGACGTCAAGATGCTCAAGTGGTGGACTGATTACCGGCCCGTAGGTTACTCTGTAGTAACTAGGAACCCGTCGGGGGCGGCACGTGCCAACTGCTGTCGCGACCGGGGAACCCGAAGGAGGGCGCACGCATCATGTCCGACTACTCGCTCGAGTTGAACGAGGACCAGCTCCAGATTCAGAAGTGGGTCCACGAGTTCGCGGAGAACGTCGTCCGCCCCGCCGGCCGGGAGTGGGACGAGCGGGAAGAGACCCCGTGGCCGATCATCGAGGAGGCCGCCAAGAACGGGCTCTACTCCTTCGACTTCATCGCCCAGTGCTTCTCCGACCCGACCGGCCTCCTCATGTGCCTCGTCAACGAGGAGATGAGCTGGGGTGACGCCGGCATCGCGCTCGCCATCTTCGGCTCCACCCTGGCCGTGGCCGGGATCTTCGCCAACGGCACCCCCGAGCAGATCGGCGAGTGGATCCCCCAGTGCTTCGGCAGCCCTGACGACGTGAAGCTGGCCGCGTTCGGCGTGTCGGAGCCCGACGCCGGGTCCGACGTGTCGTCCCTCAAGTCACGGGCCGTCTACGACGAGGCCAAGGACGAATGGGTCCTGAACGGCACCAAGACCTGGATCACCAACGGCGGCATCGCCAACACGCACGTGCTCGTGCTCTCGGTCGACCCGTCGCTCGGCAGCCGCGGCCAGGCCAGCTTCGTCGTGCCCGAGGGCACGCCCGGGATCTCCCAGGGGCAGAAGTTCAAGAAGATGGGCATCCGGGCCTCGCACACCGCCGAGGTCGTCCTCGACGATTGCCGGGTCCCGGGTCGCTGCCTCCTCGGTGGCAAGGAGAAGCTCGACGAGCGCCTGGCCCGGGCCAGGGAGGGCAAGAAGACCTCGACCCAGGCCGCCATGGCGACCTTCGAGGCCTCACGCCCGATCGTGGGCGCCCAGGCCGTCGGCATCGCCCGGGCCGCCTACGAGTACGCGCTCGACTACGCCAAGGAGCGCAAGCAGTTCGGCCGGGCCATCATCGAGAACCAGGCGATCGCCTTCAAGCTGGCCGACATGAAGATGCACACCGATGCCGCCCGCCTGCTCGTGCACCGGGCCGCCAACATGGCGAGCACCGGCAAGAAGTTCGAGAACGGCGAGGGCTCCATGTCCAAGCTCTACGCCGGCGAGAACGCAGTGTGGGTGACGGAGCAGGCCATTCAGATCCTCGGCGGCTACGGCTACGTCCGTGAGTACCCCGTCGAGCAGTGGCACCGCGACTCGAAGATCTACACCATCTTCGAGGGGACCTCGGAGATCCAGCGGCTGGTGATCAGCCGGGCCATCTCGGGGATCCACATCAAGTGATCCCACTGAGCCTTCGTCCCGGTTCTCGTCGACCTCCCCGACGGTAGTCCCGGGGGGAGCCCTTACCCCTCGTCCTCGGGGGTTTCGATGAGGAGGGGCTTCGGTGGGCCGAGGTCGGAGCCGATGCTCATCAGTGTGGCGCGGCGCCCATTTGATTCGAATAGGCCGATGCAGAAGCGCCCAGCCACCAGCGTCAGGTCGCGGCCCCAGACGGTCATCACCCATGCAAGGGGCAACTTCACGCGGATGGGGCCGCTCGCGTCTCCCTCGAGGCTCGCGTCAGCGCCCGGTTCGACCACCTCGAGCTCGACGACCAGATCCGGGGCTCCCAGCCATGCCCGCAGCGCACATGACGCCCGTCCGAACAGCGACGCCTCGAGCACTGGTCGGGCAGCGGGCCCGTCCGGACCTGCCATTCGGTCGAGGAGCACAGCGGTGACGGTGGCCGCCATGCGGAGGGTCAGCTCGTGTCCGAGGCCGGCGAGGAGCGCCACGTCTTCCTCACGCGTGGACGACGGGCTCGCGTGCCCACCCACGGCGCCACCAGGAACCGCGACGCCCGTGACCGAGACGCTGCTGACCATCGGTGCCATGCCATGCCACATGCCGGCGCCACCGCGAGCGGCCAGCACGACATTGCGCGGGCCGCTGGCGACCGGGTAGGGGAACGGGCCGGCCCGGAAGCCCTCGGTCTGTACCGGATCCTGGGATCCACGGCTGAGGGCAGAGAGCAGGCCCGGGTTCTCCCTCTGGCGCGCCCACGCGCCGAGCACGTCAAGGCAGGCGCAGCTCGTTCCCCCGAGGGCGGCGAGCGCCCGCTCGCCCTCGGGATCGTCATGGTCGAGCGCAACCAGGTCGCCCCCCTCCCAGCGGATGCGGTGTCTCTCGCCGGAGCAGGTGACCCGGGCGAGGGCCGAAGGGAGCTCACGGAGGCCTGGCGTCACCCTGCGCCTCCGAGAGGGGCCAGGGGTATCGTCACGACCGCCCGGCAGCTCGATGCCGTGGGGAGCAACCGGAGCAGGGTCGCCTTCGGGTCGAGCGCGGCCAGTGAGGTCACCTGGCCCTCAGCGACGTTCCCGCCGCCGCCACCTCGGTCGGAGAAGGCGACGTAGGCGTTCATCCGGTCGTCTTCGGCCCACCAGGTGATCGGAGAGGGTTCGAGGATCGCTCCCGGGAAATGCCTGAGGAGTGGGGTCCCCGGGGACATGGCGAGCGAGATAGAGAACGATGTCTGCTCGGAGGTGAGCATGTCGAGTCGGATCGAGAACCCGTCAAGATCGTCGATGACTGCGCCGATGGCGAGACTCCCGGTCCGCCCGTCCGCCTTGGAGTACCGCCCCAGCAGGGAGGCCCAGGGCTCGGGGAGTCCGGGCACCGGCGCCGCGCCGGCGACCGCGCCTGCGATCCGGCGGACCTCGACCAGCACGGGGTCGTCCTCGTCGAGCGCGCCGATGGCGACGAGCGTCTGGCACACGATCTCGAACGTGTCGTCGCCGCCGTGGCGACGGTCGGTGCTCAAGATCTCGCCGTAGAGCATGGCCCGGAGCGGATCCATCGGCTCGATCTCCTCCATGTGGACTTCCGGTGCGGGCTGCCGCTGCGGCAGCTCGATGCGGGTCCCGTCGACTTCGATCCACTCCGTGTCTGGCGAGAGCGGGGCATCGCTGATGTAGCTCGCCTCCCACGATCCGCCGCCCCACCTCGACTGCCCGACCCGAGCGGTGGCCCCGGTCCCATGGTCGTCTGCCAGCGCCAAAGTCTGGGGATGGGGCGGCTGTGGCGGCCGCATTGCCATGTTGTGTCGCACGAGGCCCCCGCGGCGCCCGGTGCGCCCCCCTTGCGCGGCGGGGCCCGTCCCCGTGAGGTCGAGGTGCGTCGCTTCGGCGGTGAACAGGACCCGTTCAAGGCTCCATTGCGCGCCTGGTCGTTCGATCTCGCACGCACAGACAGCAACCCGCTCCACGGAGAGCCGCTGGCGTTCACCCCGAACCATGGACCTGCGATGCATCAGCATGCGGCCCCCCTGCTGGGAACGGAGGCCCATGGCCAGCTCGTACTCGTCGAGGACCGATTGGGCCGTTTCTTGACGCAGGGTCCCGGATGCGGCGAGAGCGCGGCTGATGACCGCGGGCCCGATCCCGTCTTGCATCCCGTTGTTCCGGCCCTGGGAGAGCAGGATGCGCTCGCACGCGAGGCGCAAGTAGGTCTCTGGATCCGTGGACCGGCCCACGCCACAGCATCCCACGGCGCGGCACGGCCAGACTGGGGGGATGGATGAGCAGGCTGCCGTGGTCGAGGCGCTCGCGCTCGCGGTCTGCGTCCGCGTGCCCGTCCTGCTCTGGGGATCGCCGGGGACGGGCAAGACGTCGGTGATCAGGGCCCTCGCAGACGCCATCGGGCTGCCGTCTGAGACCGTGATCGCCTCCATCCGCGAACCCTCTGACTTCGCCGGCCTGCCGATCGTCAACCATGACGGCGGGTACCCCCGGGTCGACTTCGCCCCGCCCAGGTGGGCCCAGCGCCTGGCCGCAGAAGGGAGCGGGGTCCTGTTCTTCGACGAGATCTCGACCGCGCCGCCGGCCGTGCAGGCGGCGCTCCTCCGTGTCGTGCTCGAGCGGACGGTGGGGGATCTCGACCTCCCTGCCGGCGTCGCCGTGGTGGCAGCCGCCAACCCTCCGGAGCAGGCGGCGTCGGGGTGGGAGCTCTCGGCCCCGCTGGCCAACCGCTTCTGTCACCTCGACTGGGCCGTTGACGGGAGAGCGGTTGCTGACGGCCTCTCTGGTGGGTGGCCCGCCCCACGAATCCCGGTGCTGCCCGACGGCTGGGAGCGCTGGATCGCAGTGGCCCGCAGCTGGGTTGGTGGCTTCATCCGGGTGCGACCGACGCTGGCCGTCGAGGTCCCCGACGATGCGGCTACGGCGGGAAGGGCGTGGCCCAGCCCTCGGAGCTGGGACATGGCGGCGACGCTGCTCGGTGCCGCGCACGCGGCCGGAACGGACGATCTCGTGCGCTCGCTCCTCGTGCGGGGCGCTGTGGGGCAGGGTCCAGGAATCGAGCTTCTCACCTGGCTGGTCGAGGCTGACCTGCCCGATCCCGAAGAGGTGCTGGCGGATCCCGAGGCGTTCGTTCTGCCCGAGCGCGGGGATCGCGCCTTCGCTGCGCTCTCCTCGGTGGCGAGTGCCGTCGCCGCCAACCCGACGCTCGAGCGATGGCAGCAGGGCTGGGTCGTCTTCGGTCGCGCCGCCGATACCGCGCTGGATGTCGCGGCAGCGGCCGCCCGGCCCCTCGTCCGGTGCCGCCCGTCCGGCGCACCCGTACCGCCCGAGGTCCATCTCTTCACGGACCTCCTCAACGACGCTGGGTTGCTCGATTGACTGCGCCGTCGCCGTCACGTCCCGCCGTGCTCGACCAGAGGAAGGTCGCGGCGGCCCGCCTCTTCGCCGCGTCGCGCTATCCCTACCTCGCCAGCGCCCTCTTCGCGGCGCAAATGCAGCGAGCAGAGGGTGCCGGCACCGTTGCGGTGGATCGAGGCTGGCAGGTCCACGCCGATCCCGAAGTGCTGAACGAGATGGCGGTCGATGACCTCGGGCGACTCCTCGTTCATCTGGTCTCCCATGTCCTGCGGGACCACGCCACCCGGGCCGAGCGGGCCGGCGTCGACGACACCGGTGGCGATCCCCATGCGTGGAACCGGGCCAGTGACGCCGAAGTCAACGACGACCTGGCACCAAGCGGGATGGTCCCTCCTTGCGCCGCCGAGATGCCCGCAGCCCTTGGCGCAGAAGAGGGTCGGTTGGCCGAGCACTACTACGAGATCGCCCGTGGCGGCAGCCGGCAATGGGACTGCGGTTCCGGCTGCGACGGGATGGCACGACCATGGGACAGTGATGGTCCCGGTTGCGGCCTCAACGACCGCGACGGCCAGTTCCTGCGGTTGGCCGTCGCGAGCGAGATGCAGCGGTCCGAGGCCGCCGAACCGGGGACCGTTGCTGCCGGCTGGCTGCGGTGGGCGGACAAGATCCTCCCTTCCCGCACCGATTGGCGACGGGTGCTGGCCGCCGAGGTGCAGGCGGGTGTCGTGCGCATGGCGGGGATGGTCGACTACTCCTACCGGAAGCCCTCGAGGCGTTCGGAGTCCACACCGTCGGTGATCATGCCGACCCTCGACCGCCCTGTGCCCGACGTGGCCATTGTGTGCGATACCTCGGGCTCGATGACCACCGACCTCCTGGCTCAGGTCCTCGCGGAGGTCGAGTCCCTGCTGCAGCGGGTCGGGCTGCGGGGCACGAACGTGCGCGTGTTGGCGTGTGACGCACAGGTCCACTCCGTCAAGCGAGTGAGCCGGGCCTCGCAGGTCGAGCTCCTCGGGGGCGGCGGAACCGACATGGGCGAAGGAATCACCCAGGCCCTGACGCTGAAGCCGCGCCCCTCGATCGTCGTCGTCCTCACGGATGGCTTCACCCCCTGGCCGGAGGAGCCGCCTCGCGGGGCCCGAGTCATCGTCGGTCTCATCGAGGGTCACCGGGGTGCGGGGCCTGGGTTCGCTCCGAGGATGTACCGCATTCCTCCACCGCCATCATGGGCGCGCGTCGTGAGGATCAGCGAGTGAACGACCAGCAGTATCGGCACCCACCCGTAGAGGGGCGGGTTACTCGACCAGCCGAAGATGAGAATCCGTCTCTGCTGGGAGTCGCAGGAACAGGCGGCGAAAGAGTTGTGACCAGATCCGGCGAAATCGGCCCTGCTCCATGAGGGAGCTGGGGCGCTGACCCGGAATCGCCTCTGTCATTCCATAGGCCAGGGTCGAGATGAGCCGTGCGGCATCTTTGGCGGGCAACCGGAAAGTGCCTGTGCAGACGTCGCCCTGCCACAGGGAGATGACCATGGTCGAATCGACCGGATGGGTCGAAACCCCCATCCTGCGAACAGCGCTCCGGGTGTCGTAGAACCACACACGGTCGCCGTAGAGATGCCCCTCCACGAGCACCCGCCGATTATCGCATCATGCCCGCGTCTTGGCTACTGGAATCTTCCGATCGCCTACGGACAGAGTCGGTCGGCTGGTTGGGGCTGCCAGCTCGCCGTCATGAACCAGTTCTGAGACCCGCTCGGTGCGGCGTACGCGAACGCGCTCGCGCTCGGTCCGCCCCCTGGCACTGGGAGGGTCCAGTGCGCGATGGGTCCCTGACGTGGACTCGTCGCCGTGTCGTCCCGCCGCCATCCCTCTCGTCGTAGGGACGAGTCGATGTGGTCGATGACTGCAACCGAATCCATTGGATCAGTGAAGCGAACCGTCACGAGAGCCTGGCTCCAGCCCGCATGGGCTCCCATGTCCGGGCACGCTTGCAGCCACTCAGCGTCCGAGGCCCGAACCGTGGTGCCGACAGCTTCGGGTGGTACGGCAGACGAGGTTCTTTGCAACGTCGCGAGGACTTGGCCACCCGGGTCCCCCCCAGGATGCCCGCCACCGGGGATCAGGATCGCAGCGGTCAGCCCGACGCCGAGCGCAACCGCCACACCACCGGCCACCACGTGCCACGCCCGTCCGGAGGAGACACGGGTGTCGGGCGTCGCCGACATGCCAAAGACGCTACTCCCGTCATCTGGGTGCGCCTATTCCGAAGTGCCACACGAGACCCTCGACGAGCCCAGCCAATAGTGTCGTCCTCCCATGTGCCCGCTCCCGCTCCTCCGCCACGCCGCAGACGTCACGCCGGGGTGGCTGACCGAGGTCCTCGGTGCCGCGGGTGTGCTGGCCGGTGGCGCCCGGGTGACGTCGTTCGAGACCCAGCCGGTCGGCACGGGCCAGATGGCCGACACGACGCGCTTCGCCCTGGCCTACGACACGCCCGGGGCCGGCCCCGACAGCGTGGTGGGCAAGTTCGCCTCGGCCGACGAGCAGAGCCGCGGCACCGGCCTGGCGCTGCGCGCCTACGAGGTAGAGGTCCGCTTCTACCGCGAGGTCGCCGCCCGAGTGGGCGCCCGTGTGCCGCAGGCCTACATGGCGGAGGTCGAGCCGGAGACGGGGTGGTTCACCCTCCTCCTCGAGGACATCGTCGGCGCCGCCCAGGGCGACCAGATCGCCGCCTGCGGTCCCGACGTTGCGGCCGCCGTCCTCGAGGAGATGGCTGGACTGCATGCGCCGTGCTGGGAGGCGCCCGACCTGGCCGGCCTCGAGTGGCTCAACCGCGCCACGCCGGAGTCGGACGGCCTGCTCTGCATGCTCGTGTCCTCGCTGCTGCCCGGGTTCCTCGAGCGCTACGAGGACACCCTGGCACCGGATCACCAAGCGGTGTGCCGGCTCTTCGCCGAGCACCTCCCGGCCTACCTGCACCTGCGCGCCGGGCCCCGCACGGCCAGCCACGGCGACTTCCGCCTCGACAACCTCTTGTTCCAACCCGGCGATCCGAGGCCCGTGGTCGTCGACTGGCAGACCGTGGCGTGGGCGGGAGCGTCCTACGACGTGGCCTACTTCATCGGCGGATGCCTCAGCGCGGAGGACCGCCGGGCGCACGAGGCTGACCTGCTGGGGCACTATCACGACGCGCTCTGCCGGCGCGGTGTCCGTGACTACGGCCTGGAGCAGCTGCAGGCTGATGTGCGGCGCGACAGCTTCGGGGGCGTGCTGATGGCGATCGTGGCCGCCATGGTCGTACAGCGGACCGAGCGTGGCGACCTCATGTTCCTGACGAGCACGACCCGCCACGCGCAGCACGCGCTCGATGTCGACGCGCCGGCCCTGCTCCTCGCCGCCCGATGACGGATCTGCTGGTCCTGTGCACGGGCAATGCGGCCCGCTCGGTCATGGCCGGCTTCATGCTGGAGCACCTGCGCGACGGCCGTTCCGCAGACCCGTTGCGCATCGTCACGGCGGGCACCCACACCATTGACGGGCAGCCGATGGGGATGCGGACGCGCGCCGCGCTGTCGCGCCTCCCCGAACTGGAGGGCACGGACTTCCGCCGCCACCGGAGCCGCCAGGTCCATGGGATCGACCTCGTGCACGCCGCGCTGGTCGTCGTCATGGAGGCCGACCACGTGCGCTTCGTCCGGCGCCGGTTTCCCGACGCCGCCGCCAAGACCGCCACGATTCGCCGCCTGTGCGGCGACCTGCCGCCGGCACCGCCCGCCCTCGGCGAGCGGGTGGCCGCCCTCGGCCTCGCCGAGGTGGAGCTGTCCGACAGTGAGGACGTGCTCGACCCGGCGGGGGCGGAGGCGGACGTGTACGCCGCGTGTGTCGACGAGCTCTGGGACTTGTGCCGGACGCTGGTGACGCTGCTCTAGAGGTCTGCCGGACCGGCGTCGCCGCGTGCTCAGTCCGCGTGCACCGACCGCAGGCCGGCCCAGGCCAGGTCGGCCATGCGCCGAGCCAGCTTCTGCGCCGCCTCGTCGAGCTCCGCTTCGCTGTCGGGGCGCTGCGCCATGAAGCGCCGGCTCGCGCCCTCGGCCATGCCCACGATCCCGTAGGCCAGCAGGCGCCGGTGGTCGTCGTCGAGTCCGGCGTCGATGAGCGGGTCGATCGCCTCGGCGATCGCGTCCTCCACGGCGCGCAGCGCCCGGCCCAGCTCCTGATCGTCGGCGTGGTCTCTCCCGTAGAGCAGACGGAACTCCGCTTCGTGCGCGACCACGAGCCGGAAGTAGGCGGCAAAACCCAGCTCCACCTGCTGGCGGGGCCCGTCGGCTCGCATGACCGCGCGGCTGATGGCGGAGAGCAGGTCTTGGGCGATGGAGTCGACCAGCTCCAGGTACAGCGCCCGCTTGGACGAGAAGTGCTGGTAGAGCAGGGGTTTCGTGACGCCCGCCGCCTCGGCGATGTCGTCCATGGTGGTGGACCGGTAGCCCCGTTGGGCGAAGAGCTCGAGCGCCACCGCGAAGAGCTGGTGGCGCCGCTGTTCCGCCGTGAGACGCCGAGAGGCGGCCTGCATCGCACCTGGCACGATGCTCACGTTACCGAACGGTCATACGCGTCTCGGGACAGACCGGGCACGTCACGCAGGATCCGGGCCAGCCTCCGGGGGAGGTCGGTCAGGTTGAAGTGCTCGGCCGCCACCCGTTGGTTCCGCAGCAGCAGCCCCTCGTCGGGCGCGCGCAGCCACGCCGCCAACGGGGCCGGGTCGGCGGCGTCGAACCAGTCGAACCCGAACGCCGCCAGCTCGGCGGCGACCGGATAGGAGCCCACGGCGAGCGGTCGCCGGAAGGTCGCCGACTCGACGGAAGGGTTGCCGAATCCCTCCCAGGTGGACGGCAGGAGGACGGCGTCGCACGCGGCGTACGCGTCGGCGATGGTGCAGCCGCCCTGGGGCTCTCCGAGGAGCACCCGACAGCGCGCCCGGCCGACGAGGCGCTCGAGCTCCGACTCGTACCCGTCCTCGGCCGGGCCGAGCAGCCAGTAGGTCCCCCCCACTGCCTCGGCCAACGCGATGGCCCCCGCGACGTTCTTGCGCGCCAGGGCGCGGGTCGGTTGGAGCAAGAGCGCGACGCCGTCGCGCACATCGAGGGCGGCGCGCGTCCGCGCCCGGTCACCCGGGCGGGGGTCCGGGTCGAACGTGTTGTACAGCGTGCTGGCGCGGATGCCACGGGCCGCCAGCTCAGAGCGGCTCAGCTCATTGATCGTCACGTGGACCCATGCTGCGTCGTCCGGTGGTGGCGGCAGGTGGGCCAGGTGCGGGCGCTGCCACGGGAGGTCGTGATGATGGAACACGGCGGGGCGGCCGGCGCAGGCCGCGGCCACCACGTCCGAGGCCTGCTGGTTCAGCGGGAGGGAGCAGAGGTTCTCGACGACCACCAGATCGGCTCCGGCGAGGGCGTCCTCCACCTCGTCCCGGCTCGGGGGCTGGGGCGCAGACATGGCCAACCCTGGTAGCAGCGTGTCGACGGGCCCGGAGCCGGCGACCGTGCGGACGTCCCAACCCAGGGCGCCCAGCGCGTCAGCCCACTTGGCGGCCTCGACGGCGACCCCGTCGTCGCCGCCCAGTCGGAAGGACACCATGCACGCCGTCGCCACGCCGGCACCCTACGCGGTGGGGAGTGGCCCATTGGCGGGTGGACTAGCGTTTCCCCGATGGCGAAACGGGCACTGATCACGGGCGTCACCGGCCAGGACGGGTCGTACCTGGCCGAATTCCTGCTGGAGCAGGGCTACGCGGTCATCGGCATGGTACGGCGCTCGAGCACCTTGAACTTCGAGCGCATCGCCCACATCCAGGACAGGGTCGAGCTCGTCGCCGGCGACCTGCTCGACGAGGTGTCGCTCATCAACATCCTGCGTGACCACCGGCCCTCCGAGGTCTACAACCTGGCGGCCCAGTCCTTCGTCCAGACCAGCTTCAGCCAGCCGGTGCTGACCGGTGAGACGACGGCCCTGGGCGTCACCCGCCTGCTCGATGCCATCCGCCTGGTGGACCCCGAGATCCGCTTCTACCAGGCGAGCTCTTCGGAGATGTTCGGCAAGGTGCAGGAGGTCCCCCAGAGAGAGTCGACGCCCCTCCACCCGCGCAGCCCCTACGGGGTGGCCAAGGTCTACGGCCACTGGATCACGGTCAACTACCGGGAGAGCTACGGGCTGCACGCCACCTCGGGCATCCTGTTCAACCACGAGTCGCCGCGCCGCGGTCTGGAATTCGTCACGCGCAAGGTCACCAACGGCGTCGCCCGCATCGCACATGGCCTCGACGACAAGTTGGCGCTCGGCAACCTCGACGCCCAACGGGACTGGGGGTATGCGGCCGACTACGTCAGGGCCATGTGGCTGATGCTCCAGCAGGACGCGCCGGGCGACTACGTCGTGTCGACGGGCCGGACCCACGAGGTACGCGAGCTGTGCCGCCTGGCGTTCGAGGCGGCGGGGCTCGACTGGGAGCAGCACGTCGTCATCGACGAGCGTTTCCTGCGGCCGGCAGAGGTGGATCTCCTGGTCGGGGACCCCACGAAAGCTCACCAGGTCCTGGGTTGGAAGCCCGAGGTCGACTTCGCCGGCCTCGTCGCCATGATGGTGGAAGCCGACATGGACCTGATCCGCAAGAGCCTCAGGTAACCGGGGGGCCGCCGCGCTCCTCTCACCCGCCTCGATCTCGGCCGACCCGGTCGGCGTCCTCGTCGCATTCGGTGCCGGGATCCTCTCCTTCGTCTCCCCGTGCGTCCTGCCGCTGGTCCCCGGCTACCTCTCCATGGTGTCGGGTCTCTCGGCCGCCGAGCTGGCCGCGGCGAGCGAGGGCACGACGTCCTCGGCCGCGTTGCGCCCCGTCCTGCGCGGCATCGGGTTGTTCGTGGCCGGCTTCACCCTCGTGTTCGTGGCGCTCGGTGCCACCGCGTCGAGCATCGGACGCCTGCTCAAGCCGCACGCCCTCACGCTCTCGCACGTGAGCGGCGCCGTGGTGGTGCTGCTCGGGCTCGTCATGCTCGTCGGGGCGCTCCCGGCGCGCGTCTGGACCCACGCCGGCTCGGGAACGCTCGGCGTGGTGACCCGGGTCACGGGGGAGCACCGCTTCGACGTACGGCCCTCCAAACTCGGCCTCTGGGCCGCACCGCTGATGGGGATGGCCTTCGCCTTTGCGTGGACGCCGTGCATCGGCCCGGTGCTCGGCGTCGTCCTCGGACTGGCCGCGAAGGACGGGACGCTGACCGGTGGCGTCGTGTTGCTCTTCGCTTACTCGCTCGGCCTGGCGGTCCCCTTCGTCGTGACCGGCCTGGCCTTCGAGCGGATCACCGCGGTCATCGCCCGGGCCCGGCGCGGGCTCTGGGTGGTGGAGCTGGTCGCCGGCATCGTCCTGGTGGTCTTCGGCGTGCTGCTCCTGACCGACAACGTCAGCTGGGTCTCGACGCAGCTGTCCAACCTCTTGAACGACCTCGGGCTCGGACGGCTCTCGACGAGTTGAGGCGGATGCCGTGGGTCGCCCACGGGCCCGCACGCGCCGACCCGCCCCTGCGCCCCTACGGCGAGGACTCGGCCAGGACGTCGGCGACGGCCCGCGCGAACGTGTGGGCGTCGCCGGGCCAGCGCGCCGAGACGTACGGTCCGTCGCGCACGACCCAGGCCGGCCGTGCGTCCGTCGGGGTGTCGCGAGCGCGCCCGCTCGTCTTGCGCCGGTAGTCGGTGCTGTCGCGCGGCACGTCCACGAAGTCTTCGGGAGCGGCCAGTGCGCGCGTCACCTCCTGCTGCACGGACATGTACCCGGCAGGCTGCCCCGGCTCCTCCACGTAGGTGCGGTAGTAGTCGGGGTCCCAGAAGCGGGTCCGGCTGGCGAGCTGCCACGCCCTGGCCTCCAGCTGCCACGTCAACGCCGTGGTGCGCCGGCCGTGCAGCACCGATCGTCCGCTCGCGGGCTCGATGGCGCGTGCCGCCACGAGCACACCGTGGCAGATCGCCCCCACCGGCTTGCCGGCGCGGAACGAGTCGACCGCCATCTGCTGCACCTCCAGGCTCTCGAGGTAGTCGCGCATCCCGCGGGCGCGATGCCCTCCTGGCAGGACGAGCCCGTCGTAGGTGCTCCGGCGGGCCGCACCCCAGTGGAGCGGGGAGCGGAACGCCGTGTCGCCGAGCAGCGCGGCATAGGCGCGCCGCGCCGCCGCGTCGGCGCGCAGGGCACGGCCGACGACCGTGACGTTGCGCAGCAGCGGGACGCCGCCCCAGGGGTCGAGGCCACGCCCGCTGAGCATCAGCTCGTCGGCCTCCCCCGGCCGTCCCGAGGGGGTCGCGAACACGACGTCGTGGCCGGCCTCGGACAGGATCTGCCAGCTCACCGCCACTTCGGTCGGGTCGAAGTCGCGCGCCGGCAGCGGCATCAGCACGGTCGCCATGGATGCGACGCACACTACCGATGCCGCCCCGGGCACGTGCCAGGCGCCCGGGGGTAGCGTCGGTCCCATGACCGACACCGACACCGACGCGGGCCCGGCGCCCATCTTCTCGGCCGAGGATGGCATCGACGGGCTCTGGGTCAAGGCCTACCAGGGCGAGGTGCTCGGCGAGGCCTTCTTCTCGGGCGTCGCCGACCGTCTCGCCGATGCAGAGCGGGCGCGCAAGATGCGAGTGCTCGCCACGCTCGAGCGCCGCACCAAGGACGCCGTGGCGCCCGCGCTCGAGCGCGCCGGCATCTCGACCGAGCCCGACCCCGAGATGCTGTCGGTGGCCGAGGCGCTGGTCCCCGACTCGGCGGCCAGCGCCTGGGAGGACCTCATGAGCTCGGTCGTGAACGTCACGGACCAGTACATCCCCCTGTACCGCCGTATCGGCGAGCTGGACCCCGCGGAGCGCGAGACAGCGGACCTCCTGCTCGCCCACGAGGTTGCACTCGCCGGCTTCGCCCGCGCCGAGTTGGCCGGCGACACGTCGACGTCGCTCGATCCTGTCCACGCGCTGGCACACATGCGCTGACCGTGGCGGCCGGGCCCGACTTCGCTCGGTTCGACCGCCGCCACTATCCGATGGTGTCGGCGCGCGAGGGGTACGACGCGTGGGCACCGACCTACGAGGCGACCGTCGAGGACGTCATGGACCTGGCGCTCCTGGAGCGCATCGGATCGATCGATTGGGACGCGGTCGGGCGCGCCGCCGACCTGGGGTGCGGCTCGGGGCGCACCGCCGGCTGGTTGCGCTCGCGCGGCGACTTCCCCGTCGACGGTGTCGACCTGACGCCGGCCATGCTCGAGCGGGCCCGGGCCCGCGGCGCCCACGACCGCCTGGTCGAGGGGGACGTGCGGGACACCGGTTTGCCCGATGCCGCGTACGACCTGGCCGTCTGCGTCCTGGTCGACGAGCACCTGCCGGAGTTGGCCCGGCTGTACACCGAGGCGCGCCGGCTGCTCGGCAACGAGGGGTCGTTCGTGGTGGTCGGGATCCATCCGTACTTCGTGATGTCGGTGGGAATGCCGACACACTTCGACGTCCCCGGCTCCGGGCCCGTGGCCATCGAGACCTTCGTC
Source organism: uncultured Acidimicrobiaceae bacterium (assembly GCA_963717455.1). Lineage (GTDB taxonomy): Bacteria > Actinomycetota > Acidimicrobiia > Acidimicrobiales > RAAP-2 > Bog-473. The sequence continues at coordinate 4,877,054 of OY970336.1, read as the reverse complement.
CACCTCGCCTCCGAGCACGTGGCCGCCGCCACCGGCGCCGGCTTCTCCCTGCGCGAGCTGCACGAAGCCCTGGTCGACGACGAATTCGTGCGCCGCAAGCCGGGCTGGAGGCGGTACCGCGACTGGCCCTTCAGCGTGGCCTGGGTCTGGACGCTGCTCTGACGGAGGCCCCAGGGACCCGCTTGGAACCCCGGGACCGACCCCCCCTACCATGGTGGGGAAGGCCATGGCCCCTGTCGTCCAATTCCGCGCCGCTGTCGCTCTCGCCGGCCGCTTCCCCGCCCTCGCAGGGGTAGACCTCTGCCTCGAGCAGGGTGAGGTCGTCGTCGTCGTCGGTGCCAACGGCGCCGGCAAGACGAGCCTCCTGCGCGCGTGCGCAGGTCTTTTGCCCGTCGCGGCGGGCGAGGCATCCGTGCTCGGTGTCGACCTGACCACGGACCACACCTCGGTGCGGCGCTACGTCGGCCTCCTGGGCCATGCCGCCCCGCTCTACGACGAGCTGAGTGCGGCGGAGAACGTCCGCTTCGCCGTCCGCGCCCTCGGGCTCCCCGTCCGGAGCGCCGAGGGGGCGCTCGACCGGCTCGGCCTGACCGGGCGCCTGCGCACCTCCCCGGCCGGGCGCCTCTCGGCCGGGCAGCGGCGCCGGGTCGCGCTCGCCGCCCTCCTGGCCCGCCGCCCCGCGCTGTGGCTGCTCGACGAGCCCCACGCCGGCCTCGACGCGACCTCGCGCTCCCTGCTCGGGCACCTGATCGGCGAGGCGGTGACGGATGGAGCAACGGTGCTCCTCTCCTCCCACGAGCCGCAGCTCTCCGTTCCCCTGGCCGACCGCGTCGTCTCCATGGGCGGGGGCCGGGTCACCGGAGAGGGCCCCGGCGGGCGACACGTCACACTCGCTGCGGTGCCGACCGTCGTGCCCGACGACACGACCGGCAACGTGGGGGCCACCCATGTGGCATGACGCGGTGCTCGTGGCGGCCAAGGACCTCCGGATCGAGGCGCGCTCGCGCGTCGCGCTGTGGCAAGTCGTCCCCTTCGCCCTCCTCGTGCTCGTGCTCCTGGCGTTCGCCATCGGTCCGGACCAGGCCGCGCTGCGACGCGCCGCCCCGGGGATCTTCTGGGTCGCCCTGCTGTTCTCGACGGTGCTGGCGATCCAACGCAGTGTGGCCGTGGAGTCCGGCGAGGGCACACGTGACGGGCTGCGCCTCTCGGGCATCGACCCCGCAGGGATCTTCCTGGGCAAGGCGGCGGCGGTCGGCCTCCAGCTCCTGGCCCTCCAGCTGGTGCTGTGGGCCGGCGTCACCTTCCTCTTCGACGTGCGGGTGCACGTGGTGTGGCTGGCGGTGACGGCCAGCCTGCTGGCCACCGTCGGCCTGGCCTGCGCGGGCGTCCTCTACGGCGCCCTCTCGGCGGGCCTGCGCGTGCGCGACACGCTCCTGCCGCTGCTCGTGCTGCCGGTGCTCGCCCCGGTCATGCTCGCCGGTTCCAAGGTGTGGGAGGCCGCTCTGGACGGCAGCGTGTCGTCGGGCGCGCAATGGCTCAAGATCCTCGTCCCCTTCGCCTTGATCTACCTCGTCGTGGGCATCGTCCTCTACGGCCCGCTGCAGGAGGCGGCGTGAGCACGCCCACCCTCCGGCCGTCCCGGCCGCGCTGGCTCGACGCAGTGGGTGCCCTCGGTGTCGTCGCGCTGGGCTTCACGGTGTGGCTCGGCTTGTGGATCACCCCACCCGACGTCGTGCAGGGGGACCTGGCTCGGCTGCTCTACATCCACCCGCCGATCGCCACCGTGGCCCTGTACTGGGTGGGCATCGTGGCCGCCGGTGGCAGCCTGCTCTACCTGTGGCCCCGCACGCGCGCCCTCTTCTGGGACCGCCTCGCTGCGTCCGCGGTCGAGGTGGGCGCCGTGTTCTCGGCCCTGACCCTGGTGACCGGGTCGCTGTGGGGCCGGCCCGCCTGGGGCACCTGGTGGACCTGGGACGCCCGACTCACCTCGACCGCCCTGCTGCTCCTGCTCGAGATCGGCTACCTGGCGCTGCGCCGCGTGCCGGCCGATCCCGCCGTCAGGGCCCGGCGCTGCGCCGTGGCCGCGCTGCTCATCGCCGTCGACATCCCTCTCGTCCACTTCTCGGTCGACTGGTGGAACACGCTGCACCAGGGGGGCACGTTCATCGACCCCGGCTTCAAGATCCACGCGTCGGCGTCCATGTCGTGGACGTTCCTGCTGGCGTTCGTCGCCTTCTCCCTGATCTTCGTGTGGCTGCTCGGCGTGCGCTACCAGGTCGAGGTGCTGCAGGATGCGGTCGGCAACGAGGAGCTCGAGGTGTCGCTGGCCGAGCGATGGAGCGAGGACGCCGACCTCGTCGGTGCCGACCTCGTCGGTGCCGACCTCGTCGGCCAGGCGCCGGCTCCGGGCGGAGGCACGCCGTGAGCTACGTCGATGCCGGGTACGCGGTCACGCTGGTGACGCTGCTCGTCTACGCAGTCGGCCTGGTCCTGCGCCGCCGGCGTTGGGAGCGCGCGCTGAAGGTATCGGAGGCGCCGGCCACCGAGAGCCAGGGTGCACCGGCGCGTGGCGAGCGGTCGTGAGCGGCACGACCACCGAGCCGAGCCCGCCGTCCAGCCCTCCGACGTCCGAGGTTCCCCAGGGGCCGGCCCTGCCCCCACCGCGGCGGCGCCGCACCAGCCGGCGCGTCCTGGCCGTCTTCGCCCTGCTCCTCGCCGCTTTCGTCTTCCTGCTGGTCGAGGGGCTGGGTAGCTCGCTCAATTACTTCGACACGGTCGACCAGGCGTACGCCAGCCGGCACATGCTCGGCACCACGACGTTCCGCCTCGAGGGGACGGTGGTCCCTGGCAGCATCCACGCCACCGCCACCGGCTCGGACTTCAGCATCTGCGAGGGACCCCACGTCGTGCAGGTCGCCAACACCGGCAGCCCGCCCGACCTCTTCCAGGCCAGGATCCCGGTGGTCGTGGTGGGGCACTTCACGTCGGACACGTCGAACGACTTCGTGTCCAACTCCATCCTGGTCAAGCACTCGGCCACCTACAGCGCGCAGTACCCGAACCGGGTGAAGGCCTCGACGACCGGGCCGGCCTGCTGATGGTCGACGCGCATCTGGGGACGATCGGCGTGTGGCTCGCCTTCGTGGCGAGCATCGTCGGGGCGATCGTGCTCCTCATCGGGCTGGTCGCGCGCCGCGACGCCGATACGGCGCCGACCGCCATGTCGACGGGGCGCGTGGCGGGTGACGGCAGGCTGCTGGCGCCCGTCATGCTCGTCGGCGCGCTCCTCGCCGTCGGGGCGATGGAGCACGCGCTCGTCACGCACGACTTCGCGCTGGTCGTTCGTGGCCGAGAACAACAGCACGGCCACCCCGCTCCTGTACTCCGTCACCGGGATGTGGTCGGCACTGGCCGGGTCCATCCTGCTGTGGGGGCTGGTCCTCTCCGTGGTCTCGGCGATCTTCGTCTGGCGCTACCGCCGCCAGGCCGCCGACCAGGTCATCCGCTGGGCCACCTTCGTCCTCTGCGTCGTCTCCGCTTTCTTCTTCGGGCTGATGATCGGGCCCGCCAACCCCTTCGTCACCGCCTCCGGGGTGACGCAGGGTCTCGGGCCCAACTCGCTGCTGCAGGACAACCCGCTGGTGGCGATCCACCCGCCGCTCCTCTACATCGGGTTCGTCGTGTTCACCGTGCCCTTCGCATTCGCCATCGGCATGCTGGCCACGGGCCGGGTGGGCGATCGCTGGCAGGTCGAGTGCCGCCGCTGGACGCTGGTGGCGTTCACCTTCCTCTCCGTCGGCATCGTGCTCGGTGCCTGGTGGTCCTACCAGGTGCTCGGGTGGGGCGGGTTCTGGGGCTGGGACCCGGTCGAGAACGCCGCCCTGCTTCCTTGGCTCTGCGGGACGGCCTACCTGCACTCGGTCCTCGTCCAGGAGCGGCGCGGCCTGATGCGCGTCTGGAACCTGTCGCTGTCCATCGCCACGTTCGCGCTCACCATCCTGGGCACGTTCCTCACCCGCTCGGGCGTCATCACCTCGGTGCACGCCTTCTCCCAGTCGACGATCGGCCCGCTGCTCATCGGCTTCTTCTTCGCCGTGGTCATCGTCGGGTTCGGCCTGATCGCCTGGCGCGGCGACCGGCTCCGCTCGCCCGGGGGCATCGACGCCCCGCTGGGCCGGGAGGGCGCGTTCCTCCTCAACAACGTGCTGTTCGTCGGCTTCGCGTTCGTGGTGCTGCTCGGCACCGTGTACCCGCTCCTCTACGAGGCTCTGACGCAGCAGCAGGTCTCGGTCGGCGCACCGTTCTTCAACACCGTGGCCGTGCCGGCCGGCCTGACCCTGTTGTTCCTGATGGCCGTCGCACCGGTGCTCAGCTGGCGCAAGATGAGCGGGACCGTGCTGTGGCAGCGTCTCGTCATCCCGGTGTGGATCGGCGTGGGCACGGTGGTGCTGTGCGTGGCGCTGGGCCTGCGCGGCGGTGCGACGCTGGTCGGATTCGGGTTGGGCGCGATGGCCGCCGCCACGGCGGCCCGCGCGCTGGTGCTCTCCGTCCGTGCCGCCCACACGCGGCACGTCGGCTGGTGGCGCGGGCTGGTGGGGCGGGCCAACGGCGGCATGATCGTGCACCTCGGCGTCGTGCTCCTCGCCGTCGGGGTCATCGCCGCCACCTCCTACCGCCACCAGGGCGAGCTCCCGCTGCACCGCGGCACGCCGGTCACCTTCGACGGGCACAGCTTCACCTTCGAGGGACTGCGCACGGTCACGTCGCCCTCACGCACGGCCCAGGAGGCCCTGGTCAAGGTGGACGGCAGCGTGTTCGCTCCGGCGACGACCAGCTTCGGCAGCGCGCTCGTCGGTCGTGGGCACGCCGGCCATCGATTCGGGGCTCTGGGGCGACGTCTACCTGACCTTCGACGCCGTGGGGGGACTGGGCGCGGCTTCGGGGAACCAGGCCATCGACAACCTCCCGCGGGGCTCGGTGGCGATCGGCGTGGTGGTCGAGCCGCTCGTGGCCTGGCTCTGGGCCGGAGGACTCCTGATCGGCCTCGGGGGAGTGCTCGCGCTCGTGCCGGGGTCCCGGCGGCGGGCCACCGAACCGGCGTCGGCCCCGCCGGGGCTGGTCACCGGCGCCGAGCCCGGCGAGCACCACGACGAGCAGAAAGAGGCTCCCGAGCCGGTGGGCGCGTTGGTCGCCCGTGGGGTCAGCCCGGCATGAGGACCCGCCGACGCCACCCGGTCCGCTGGGTGGCGGGCGCCGTCCTCCTGGTCCTCGTCGTCGTCGGCGTCGTCCTGGCGACGCGCACACCGCAGCAGGCCACCGCCGTCGCCAGCCCGCTCCTGGGGCATCCGGCGCCGACGTTCACGGGGACCGACCTGAGCAACGGCTCACGGGTCTCCCTTGCATCACTGCGGGGCCGCTACGTCGTCATCAACTTCTTCGCCAGCTGGTGCATCCCCTGCCAGGAGGAGGCGCCCGACCTCTCGCGCTTCCATTACACGCAGGCCCACACCCCCGGTGGCGCGGCCATGGTGAGCGTCGTGTTCCACGACACCACGGGGACCGCACGTGCGTTCCTACAGTCCAACGGCGACCTGTGGCCCGCCATCAGCGACCCCGGCGGCGTGATCGCCGAGCACTTCGGGGTGACCGCGCCGCCGACGACCTTCGTCGTCGATCCGTCGGGCCGGGTCGAGGCAGTCCTCGAGGGCCCGGCCACGCAGAAGAACCTGGAGTCGTTCCTGAAGGCCGCCGGAGCGCGGGCGCGTACGACCAGTGGGTGAGCGCACGGCACGCCTGCCCCTGTGGGCGCGGGTGGCGGTCCCCCTCGTCGTCCTGGCGGTGGCGCTGTTCATCGGGAGTGGCGCGTTCGACACGGGCTCGCAGACGATGGCGCAGCAGGCCGCTGCCATTGAGGCGAACGTGCGCTGTCCCTCCTGCACCGACCTCTCGGTCGCCCAGTCGAACGCGACGACGGCCATCGCCGTGCGCCACCAGATCGAGAGCATGGTGGCAGCCGGCCGCTCCACCTCCGCCATCGACCAGGTGCTCGTGGCCGAGTACGGCCAGACCATCCTCCTGGTCCCGCCCGACGCCGGCGGGGTCCCTCTCATCTGGGTCGTCCCGCTCGTGCTCGGCGGCGCCGCCCTGGTGGGGGTCGGCGTCGTCTTCTGGCGTCGGAGCCGCGCCTTCGACGCGCTGAAGGCGGGAGAACCCGTCGCATGACGGTCGACGGATCGCCCAAGGTGGCGGGGGCGGACCAGCCGGCACGCGACGACCGCTGGTACCTCGCCGACGAGCGCGAGTTCCTGCGGCGCTCCCTCGACGACGCGGACCGCGAGCACGAGGCCGGCGACCTCTCCGACGAGGACCACGCCGTCCTCGTGGCGCGGGACGCGGCGCGCCTGGCCGAGGTGGAGGCCGAGCTTGCTGCCCTGGGCCCCGAGCCCGCCACGGCGCCGCCCCCGGCGGTGGATCCGGTGCCCGAGCGGCGGCCGCTGCCGCTGTGGCGCCGGATGGGCATCGTCGTGGCCTGCCTGCTGATCGCCACCGGTGCCGGCGTCCTCGTGGTGCACTTCGTGCAGTCCCGCCAGCCGGGCCAGTCGTCGTCGGGGAGCGTGAGCCTCTCGCAGGCCCAGCTGATTGAGCAGCAGCTGCAGCAGGCACTGGTGCTGAACAACAAGGGCAACACCAAGGGCGCGCTCGAGCTCTACAACAAGGTGCTCTCCGAGGATCCGTCGAACCCGGTGGCGCTGGCCGACGCGGGCTATCTGCAGTGGAACGTGGGAACCGCCGCCCACGTGGCTGCGCTCGTGCGGATCGGGCGGGCCGAGATCGAGACCGCGGTCAAGGACTCGCCCACCTACTCCCAGGCCCACCTGTTCTATGGCCTGGTCCTCGAGAATCAGGATCACGACCACGCGGCAGCGGTGGCCCAGTTCAACGACTTCCTGGCCGACGGGCCAGCGGCCGGCGAGCCGGCGCAGGTGGCGCCGCTGGTGGCCGGGGCGTACCAGGGCGCCGGAGTCCCGCTCCCCGCCGCCTTCTCCGGAGCGGCGAAGGGGTCGTCAGCCCCGTAGCGCCCGCAGGTCGGCCACGACCCGGGCGAAGGCGTCGGCGAAGGCGGCGCAGTCCGGGTCGGTCGTGGTCCAGCCCACACTGACCCGCAGCGAGTGGCTCGGATCGGCGCCCATGGCCTCGAGCACGGGCGAGGGTTCGATGCTCTCCGACGAGCACGCGGAGCCCGAGTGGACGGCCACGCCGGCGCGGTCGAGGCCGATCAGCACCGGCTCCGCCTCGACGCCCTGGACGCCCAGGCACACCAAGTGGGGCAGACGGTCCGCCGCTGCCGCGCCGACCACCTCCACCCCGTCGAGCGACAGCGCCGCGTCGACGACCGCCGCGATCTGCCGCCGGGCCCTCTCGGCCTCCTCCGCGATCAACTGCTGGCCTCCGGCGTCCAGCGCGGCCGCCGCGGCCCCGAAGCCGATCAGCGCGGGGACCGGCTCCAGGCCCGCCCGTCGCCCGCGCTCCTGTTCGCCGCCCACCAGGAGCGGCTCGAACCTGCTGCCACGCCGGACGATCAATGCGCCCGCTCCGGGAACCCCGCCCAGCTTGTGGGCGCTCACGCTGACCAGGTCGGCGTCGAGCGCGGCCAGATCCGTCGGGACGTGGCCACAGGCCGCCGCGGCGTCCACGTGCACCGTGACGCCGGCCTCGCGGCACAGCCCGACCACCTCGCGGACGGGTTGCAGCGTGCCCACCTCATGGTTGCCCCACTGGCAGTGCACGAGTGCGGGGCGCGGTGACGACCGCGACGCCAGGCGCTGGCGCAGCGCGTCCATGTCGAGGCGCCCGGACCCGTCCACTCGCAGCTCCTCGACCGGTGCGGCGCGCGCCGAGGTGTCCCTGACGGCGGAGTGCTCCACGGCGCCGCACACGACGGGCGCGCCGGGCGCCGCACGGGTGGCGCCCCACACGGCGGCGTTGATGGCCTCTGTCCCACCCGACGTGAAGACCACCTGGCGCGCTGCGACGCCGAGCAGGCCGGCGACCTGGTCGCGAGCCTGCTCGAGTGCGTCGCGGACGGTGCGGCCTTCCTGGTGCAGCCGCCCGGGATCACCGGGCGGGAGGGTGGCCCACCACGTCAGTGCGGCGATTGCCTCGGGCCGTGGCGGCGTCGTGCTGGCGTGGTCGAGATAGGCGCGGGCCACAGGGGCTCAGGCAGACGCGGTACAGGCGTCGTCGCCCCGGGCCCGCGAGGAGAGGATGACCGGGAGCGCCCGCTGCGACGCGGTGCCGCACAGCCCGGACAGCAGGCCCTTGATCATGCCCCGATCCACCGCGCACAGCACGGGGTTGGTGCTGCTGGCGTCGCCGAAGGGGCACTGCTCGGCGATGACCGCAGTGGTCTCGCCCCGGTCCTCGGCATGCGCGGCGAAGCCGTGCGCGGTCAGGGTCTCGGCCACCACGTGCATGGCGGCGCGGACCGTCCGCTGTCCCTCGTTGGGCGTCATCTTCGATGCCAGCGACCGGCCGTATTCCTCGCCGACGTGGGCCGCCATCTCCTCCGCCTCCTCGGGGCCCAGGCGCCGCATGGCCTCGCCGAGGAGGCGCATCAGCAGGTCGTCTCGGCGCTGCATGAGGCCGAGCGTCAGCTCCTCCTCCACGCAGAAGTACCGCTTGGACGGCCGCCCCGCCCCGGTCGCGTTGCGCCCGGTCTCCACCCGCAGGTAGCCCCCGTCGACCAGCCGCTGGAGGTGATGGCGCGCCACGTTGGGATGGAGGGAGAAGGTGGTGGCCACCTCGTTCGCGGTCACGCCGGGCACGGCGCGGACGTGGAGGAAGATGTCGCGCCGGGTCGGGTCGCCGAACGCGGCCGCCACCGCCGTGACGGCGGCGCTGAAACGGCCGTCGTCTGCGCCGGCCGGCCGTTCGGGCTCGGCGGTGATCGGAGCGGTGCTCACCCTGGGTAGTCTACCGAGGGATCAGCCCTTCGAGCTGGGGTGACGCGGACCGTGTGCCGCCAGCCGGTGCGTCACTCCGATCCGATCCCGATCCCGTCCGAGACGAGGGAGTGCATGGCAGCAGACCAGTCACAGATCGAGGCTGTTTTGAACGCGGTCGAGGACCCCGAGCTCGGCCTCACGCTCGGTGACCTCGGCTTGCTGCGTACCGTGCGTGCTCGGCGCCGCCGGGTGCTGATTGAGGTGGCCCTGCCCGTGGCGGCCTGGCCCGGCACCGAAGAACTGGCCGAGGAGATCCACCGGGCCGCGCTCGGAGTGCCCGGGGTCGAGGAGGTCGAGCTCGAGTTCGTGGTGATGACCGACGAAGAGCGGACCGGGCTCCGCCACCGGCTCCGCGCCGGCATGCTCGGGGACGGCGGCGCAGGGGAGGACGACGGCCATGGGCACGCCGGGCACGGCCATGCGCCGGCAGCACCGATGCCGGCCTTCCTCGGTCCCGACGCCAAGACCCGCGTCATCGGCATCTCGTCGGGGAAGGGCGGGGTGGGCAAGTCGACGGTCACGGTGAACCTGGCCATCGCGCTGGCGCAGGCCGGCCACCGCGTCGGGCTGCTCGACGCCGACGTCTACGGCTTCTCTGTCCCCAAGATGCTGGGGACCGACCATGACCCGATCATCATCGGCGACATCGTCATCCCGACGTCGGCGCACGGGGTGCGGTGCCTGTCGATGGGCTACTTCGTGCCCGACGACCAGCCGGTCATCTGGCGCGGTCCGATGCTGCACAAGGCGATCCAGCAATTCCTGACCGACGCCTACTGGGGCGAGCCCGACTTCGTGCTCGTCGACATGCCCCCGGGCACGGGTGACGTCGCGCTGACCCTGGCCGAGGTGATGCCGCGGGCGGAGATCGTCGTGGTGACGACGCCGCAGCCCGCGGCGCAGCGGGTCGCGCAGCGCTCGGCCTTCGCGGCGCGCCGGCTCAAGCTCTCCGTGCGCGGCGTCGTCGAGAACATGAGCTGGTTCACCGGCGACGACGGCACGCGCTACGAGCTTTTCGGCTCCGGCGGCGGCGAGACGCTGGCGGCCGACCTCGGCGTTCCCCTCCTGGGGAGGGTCCCCCTGGTGAGCGCCGTGCGGCTGGGCGGGGACGAGGGCCACCCGGTCATGGCGGTGGACCCCGAGAGCGAGGCCGCGCAGACCTTCCGGGCGATCGCCGAGAAGTTGGCCGCTCTCGGGCCGGCCCGTGTCTACCGGCGCGAGCTCAGCTTGCGTTGAGCCTCGAGGAGCGTGTGGGGCGGAGGCCCCACTTGAGGTTGGCGACGTCGCGCGCGTTGCTGCGGTACAGCACGATCTGATCACGGCCCGAGCGCTTGGCGTCGTACATGGCGTTGTCCGCGTCGCGGAGCAGCACGGCCGGAGCGGCGGCCGCATCCTGGGTGACCACGATGCCGATGCTCGCCGTGACCACCAGGTGCACCTCGCCGATCGTCACCGGCGCGCTCAATCCCCTGCGGATGCGCTCGGCCATGTCCAGCGCGTCCGCCTCGTGGTCCACCTCGGCCAGGGCGACGAATTCGTCACCACCGAAGCGAGCCACCACGTCGACCCCGCGCGTCATGGCGGTGAGCCGGTTTGCCATCTCGTTGAGGACGACGTCGCCCGCCGAATGGTCGGCCCGGTCGTTCACCAGCTTGAAGCGGTCGAGGTCGATGAACATCACCGCCAGCGCAGCGCGGCGCCGCCCGACGTGGTTCAGCGACTCTTGGAGGCGGTCCATGAACAGGGCGCGGTTGGCCAGGCCGGTCAGGCCGTCGTGCGAGGCCTGGAAGGCCATCTGTTCCGCCATCTCGCAGCGCTCGATGGCGAGCCCGACCATGCTGGCCAGCTCGTCGAGCTTGTGCAGCTCTTCGCTGCCGAAGTAGGGCATGTAGGGGCTGATCTTGACGGCCAGCACGTGCGTGGTGCCGCTGGGGGCCCGCACCGTGACCTGCCGGGCCCGCACGTCGTCCCCGTCCCGGCCACCGTTGGAGTCCCAGGCGGCGAGTCCCTCGCTGTCGAGCCAGATCGGGTAGCGCGCCACGACGGTGCCGTCACCGGTCAGGAGCGCTGCCTCCGATGCGCCGACGAGCGCACACACATGGGGGAGGAGGTGCTCCGCCACGTCCCGGGAGTCGCCGGCCGACACCAGCTCGCCGACGGCCCGGCGGAACGCCACGTCCTCCTTGCGGCTCAGGAAGACTCGGACGAAGGAGGGGAGCACGAGGGCCACCAGGAACAGGATTCCCATGGCCACGGTGATCGCCCGGGTCACCAGCTTGACTGTCGGACCCTGCAGTCCGAGTGCTGCCACGACCACCTGCACCTCGAGACCGGCGACCGCGACGGAGAGCAGGCGCATCCGGACGGACGCGATGAGCGGCTCGCCCCTCCCCGCCGTGTAGAGGCGGATGACCACGTACGTGAACAGAAATCCGAAGGCGACCCCGAAGGCGACGCGGTAGGCCAGGAAGTGCGGGGGTGGCGGTGTGCCCGCAGTGGGCAGGTACGAGAGGGCGAACGTGAAGGCGATGATGCCGATCGTGACCGCGGCCGCCAAGGAGCGCACTGCCCGGCTCGGCGGGTGGAACGTCGCGGCGAAGCGGAAGAGGCAGTACGGGACGACGAGCAGCAGCGCGACGAGGGACTTGGCGACCATCGGGTGGGTGCCCACTGTCGTGTCGATCTTGACCGTCAGGGACAGCCCGCCGAGGATGGCGAAGGAGAGGGCGACCCATCCCGCGCCGGCGATCCGGTGGCGTACCCATTGGAGTGTGGTGAGGGCGGCCAACAAGACGAACTCCACGATGGAGACGTTCGCCAGGACCTGAGTCCAATGTGTCACCTTGTGAGTCCCTCCTCCGTTGCGTCGCCATGGTCCAGAAGACCCGCAACGGTCCCCACTCCAGGCTCGCCAGACCTGAAACTACCTATGTACTTTAGTACTGTCCGAACTGAATTTCACAGTCCGTGTGCGACCGAATTTCACAGTCCTTTCGCGAGCCGGACGGACGATCCGGAGCGAGCGGGCCGTCCGCCGGACAGCGCGCCGGCGCTCGTGCCGGGGCCCGGCGCCGACGGTGGGCGGGCCGGAGCCCGACGGCGTCTCCCGGGTGCACCGGGTGCCCCGCGACAGATGGCCGTCGTCGCTTCCCGCCGCACCTGCCGCAGCAGGCCCTCGACGCTCCCGACCGTCCCAAACGGACGTTTGCCCCCGCAGAGAGCGCCGCTTCCAAGCCCTCTCCGGCGCCCCGCCCCGTCGTCCTCGGTACTGTGGCCGGGCGCGGCCGAACGCGCGGGAGGTGGCATGGCACAGGACTGGGCACGACCCGTGGTGCACTGGGAGATCGAGGCCAAGGACCCCGAGCGCCAGCGTGCCTTCTATGCCGACCTGTTCAATTGGAGGATCGGCGACGGCTTCATCATGGAGATCCCCGCCGGCATCGGCGGTCCCGAGCCCGGCCCGGCGGGCCACATCCGCGGCAGCGAGCGATCCGGAGTGACGCTCTACGTCCAGGTGGCCGACCTGAGGGCCTCGCTCGAGAAGTCGGTCACGCTCGGCGCCACCGTCGTGGCCGAGCCCTTCGACGTCCCCAACGGCCCGACGCTGGCCGGCATCGTCGACCCCGAGGGCAACCCCGTCACGCTCGTGCAGGCCTGACCCGTGTCGATCGTCGAGCTCACCACCTTCCGGCTCGCCGAGGGCGTCAGCGACGACGCCTTCCTCGCCCTCGACCGGCGGATGCAGACCGAGCTGCTGCCGAACCGGCCGGGGTTCCTGCGCCGCACGACCGCCCGCCACGGCGACGACTGGCTGGTCGTCACGCTCTGGGCCTCCGATGCCGACGCGGCCGCTTTCCAGCGGGCGACGGACGGTGACCCGATTCAGGTCGAGTTCGAGCGCGCCGTCGAGGCGGGCACTCTGCACCTCACCCGGTACGCCACCCTCGACTGAGGTGGAGCTGCGCGACCTGAAGGTCACCCGCTACGAGGTCCGCGACCGGGTGGCGACCGTGACGCTGCACCGCCCCGACCGGCTCAACGCGTGGACCGGGCGCATGCACGCGGAGTACCGGGCGCTGCTCGACCGGGCCGGCTCGGACCCGGCCGTCCGGGTCATCGTCGTCACGGGATCAGGCCGAGGCTTCTGCGCCGGAGCGGACGCCCGGGCCCTCGAGGGCCACGTCGAGCGCGGCTCCTACGACGCCGGGCTGGGCGACGACGTGGCCATGCCGGGTTACGGGGTGCGCCCGGAGTTCGACGCCGACTTCGCCTACCAGTTCGGCATCCCCAAGCCCATCATCGCCGCCGTCAACGGGCCTGCCGCAGGGGTGGGCCTCGTGCTCGCCTGCTACTGCGACCTGCGGTTCGCGGCCCGGGGCGCCAAATTGACGACGTCGCATGGGCGGCTCGGGCTGCCGGCCGAGTACGGGCTGTCGTGGTTGTTGCCCCGCCTGATCGGCGTGACGAGGGCCGCCGACCTCCTGCTCTCCAGCCGGGTCGTCCTGGCCGAGGAGGCCGAGCACCTCGGACTGGTCAACCGCGCGCTGCCGCCCGACGAGCTCCTGCCGCACACCTACGCCTACGCCGGGCAGCTCGCCACGGAGGTCGCGCCGTCGTCGCTGGCGGCGACGAAGCTGCAGCTCTACCGCGACCTGCACGGTGACGTGGCGACGTCGGTCAACGACGCCGCGTCGCGCATGGCCGAGATGATACGCGGCGCCGACTTCGCCGAGGGGGTGGCCGCGCTGAGCGAGAGGCGCCCACCCGCGTTTCGCGACTGACCGGCCCGAGCCGGCTGAGGGCCGTCAGCCGTCGACGCCGGCCGGGAGCTTGGCGGGGTCCCAGCCGAGGAGGGCCACGGCCTGGCGGAAGGCGAAGCGGTCGGTCATCCCGGCGACGTAGGTGACGGCGGCCTGCACTGCGTCGCGGCTACCGGCGAGGACGTCGGCCGGATCGCGCGGCGAGGTGGCGCCGTCGGTGACGAGGTGCGGACGGTCCGAGAAGTGCTCGACCAGGGCGCGCAGCACGCTGATCACGGCTTCGCCCTGCCGCAACGACGCGTCGCGCAGGTAGATGCGCTCGTAGTTGCAGGCCCGGAACGCGGCCAGTGCCTCGGCCTCTTCTTCCTCCATGCCGACCTGGCCGGTGCGCAGGGTGGCCGAGACGACCCCCGTGATGAACGCGCCGAGCTGCGCGCTCCGCCGTTCGCCGCACAGGGTCCGGACCGCGGCGGGCAGCTGGTGCGGAGCGACGATGCCGGCCAGGACGGCGTCCTCCCAGTCGTGGCACACGTAGGCGATCCGGTCGGCCCAGCTGACCACCTCACCTTCGGGGGTCGACGGCGCGGGGCGCGACCAGCTGTGGTTGGCGACGCCGTCGACCGTCTCGGCACACAGGTTGAGCGGCGCCAGGGACACGAGCGCCCCCCAGGGCGCGTGGTCGAAACCCCCCGGCACATAGGGGTCCAGCGCGTCCTCGCTGGCGTGGCCACCGGGCCCGTGACCGCAGTCGTGACCGAGCGCGACGGCCTCGGTGAGGGCCACGTTGAGGCGGCAGGCCCGAGCGATGGCCGCGGCGACCTGCGCCACCTCGAGCGCGTGGGTGAGGCGTGTGCGCTGGTGGTCCTGTGGGAACACGAAGACCTGGGTCTTGCCCGCCAGCCGCCGGAAGGAGGTGGCATGGAGGATGCGGTCGCGGTCGCGCTCGAAGCACGTGCGCCACTCGTCGGGTGGCTCGGCCTCCTTCCGGTCGCCGGCGCCCGTCGGCCGGGTGGCGCCGGGCGCCAGCAGCACATCCTCGAGCTCCTCACGCTCCTCGCGGCCGTTCGGCATGGTGAGGGGTGGGTTGTCGGCGGGACCTGGCCCCGGTGCCGGAGCGATGCGGGCGTGCGAGTCGGCGTGGGCCAGGCGGACCGGGCCCGAGTAGCCGGCCATCGTCGCCGCCCAGCGGGCACTGCGCTCCGTCCCACCGGACTTCGGCGTGCCGCTCATGTCATGCAGTCTGCCCGGTCGCTGTAACGTCCAGGTGGCCCCCGGAAAGATCCAGAGGTCCGTGAGAGGAGAGACCAGGTGGACGTGCGCATCGGCATCACCCACACCCCCAAGGAGCTCGAGGTGGAGATGCCCGACGATGCCGATCGCGACAAGGTGGTCGCCGACATCGAGAAGCTGCTCAAGACCGGTGACGGGGTCCTCTGGCTCACCGACCGCAAGGGTCGCCGGGTCGGCATCCCGGTCGTCAAGGTCGCCTACGTCGAGGTCGGGGCGCCGTCTTCTGACCGACGCGTCGGGTTCGGCGCGCCCTGAGCACGGCGAGGGCGGCAGGGTAGGCACGGGGGCGGTGAGCGCGGCTCCAGACCTGCTCGACCTGCGGCTCTTGTTCGTCACGGGCAAGGGCGGCGTCGGCAAGACGACGGTGGCGGCGGGGCTGGCCCAGCTGGCGGCCGAGCACGGCAAGCGCGTGCTGGTCTGCGAGGTGGACGCCAAGGGCGACGTGACGTCGCTCTTCGAGGCGCCGCCCACGGACTTCACGCCGCGAGAGATCGCGCACGGGGTCTGGTCGATGTCGATGGACACCGAGGCCTCGCTGCGCGAGTACCTCAAACTGCACCTCCGCATCCCGGTCGTCGGGCGCATCGGCCCGCTGGCCAAGGCGTTCGACTTCGTGGCGACGGCGGCGCCCGGCGTCCGTGAGATCCTCACCGTGGGCAAGCTGTGCTGGGAGGTGCGCGAGTCCCACTACGACCTGGTCGTCGTCGACGCCCCCGCCAGCGGCCACATCATCGGACAGCTGGCGGCGCCCCAGGCCATCAACGACCTGGTCAAGGTCGGGCTGATCCGCAGCCAGACGGACTGGATGCTCGACATCCTCTCCGACGAGCGCCAGACCGGGCTCATCGCCGTCTGCACGCCCGAGGAGATGCCGGTGGCCGAGACGCTCGAGCTCACCACGCGGGTGCGCGACGAGACCACAGTTCGCATGTCGGCCGTGGTCGTCAACCGCGTCCTGCCGGAGCTCTTCGGCCAACGCGAGGAGGAGATCTTCGAGCAGCTGCGGGAGCCCGTGATCCAACGCGTCCTCTCGGAGCGGGCGGGCGGCGACGTGGCCCCGGTGCTCGAGGCGGCCCGGCTCGCCGTCACCATGCGGCGCACGCGCTCGGTCCACCTGCAGCGGCTCCAGGCCGGCCTGCCCGAGGGACTGCCGGTGCTCCTGTTGCCGTACCTGTTCGCACGTAGCTTCGGGGCGCGCACGACCCGCCAGGTGGCGCACGCGCTCGGCGAGGAGCTGGGGCTGTGACGGCGGCCCGCAACGCTCCCACCGCCAAGACCGTCGGGCAGCTGCTCGCCGCCAAGGACATCGTCATCGCCTGCGGGCCGGGCGGCGTCGGCAAGACGACGACCGCAGCAGCGCTCGCCGCCACGGCGGTGGTGGAGCAGGGCGGTCGCGTGCTGGTGCTCACGGTCGACCCAGCGCGCCGGCTGGCCGACGCGCTGGGGTTGAAGGGGATCGGGAACGACGAGGTCCGCATCACCGACGATGTGTTCGAGGGCGCGGCGGCCCGTCCCGGGGGCGAGCTGTGGGCGGCGATGCTGGACACCAAGCAGAGCTGGGACGACCTCATCCGCACCCACGCTCCCGACGAGGAGACGCGCGAGCAGATCCTCGCCAACCCGCTCTACCAGAACATCTCGGGACGCTTCGTGCAGTCGCACGACTACATCGCCATGGAGCGCCTCTACGAGATCCACTGCGAGGGCAAGTACGACCTCATCGTGGTGGACACGCCGCCGACGCGCAACGCGCTCGACTTCCTCGACGCCCCGCAGCGCATGGCCGACTTCTTCTCGTCCCGGTTGCTGCGCTGGCTGATCGTGCCGTACCGGTCGCGGCTGGTGAACCTGGCGTCGAAGCCCTTCTACCAGGTGGCCGACCGGATCCTCGGCACCCAATTCCTGGCCGACATCTCGGAGTTCTTCATCCTCTTCCAGTCGATGTACGCGGGGTTCGTCGAGCGGGCCGACGCCGTGACGCGCCTCCTCTCGGACCGGAGGACCACGTTCATGGTGGTCTCGACCCTCGAGGCGACGCCGGTGCGTGAGGCCGAGTTCTTCTCGTCGGAGCTGACGGCGCGCAAGCTGCATCTCGGTGCGGTCGTGCTCAACAAGGTGCTCCCCGAGTACCTGCGCGACCCCCGGGCGGACAAGCTGGCCCAGTCCATGGTGGGCCGGGCGGCCGAGCTGGCCGACGGGCTCACAGACGACCCGGTCGTCGCTTCCCGCGTGCTGGGCGAGGTGGCCGAGAGCTTCCTCAACTTCGGGGTGGTGGCCCGCCGCGAGGCCGAGCAGCAGGCGGAGCTGAAGGGCGCACCCGACGTGCTCGTGACCGTGCCGTTCTACGACGCCGACATCTACGACATGGGCGGGCTGCTCGAGCTGGGCGCGCAGGTCTGGGGCTGAGGGCCGGGCCCGGCGGCCGGCGGGCAGGACCGGGGCGCCTACCATGCGTGCCATGGCCAACCTGGTGGACCCCGAGGTCGAGCTCTACGCCGCCGCTCACACCACGGCGCCCCCGCCCTTCCTCGAATCGGTGGAGGCCTCGACCCGGGAGGGCTTCGCGGCCTGGGGGATGATGGTCGGGCGGCTGGAGGGCCGCTTCCTCGAGATGCTCGTGTTCGCCTCCCAGGCCACCCGCGTCCTCGAGATCGGCACCTTCACCGGCTACTCGGCCATCGCCATGGCGGCCGGCCTGGCGCCGGGGGGCTCCATCATCTCGCTGGAGGTGGACCCCCACCACGCCGTGACCGCCCGGGGCAACATCGCGGCGGCGGGACTCGAGAGTCGCATCAGCGTGATCGAGGGGCCGGCGCTGCGGTCCCTGGGCCAGCTCCAGGGCCCTTTCGAGGTCGTCTTCATCGACGCCGACAAGGTCTCCTACGACGCCTACTACGAGGCGACGCTGCCCAAGCTGGCGCCCCACGGGCTGCTCGTGGTCGACAACACGCTGCAGGGCGGTGGCGTGCTGGCCCGCACGGAGCAACCGAACGAGGCGGCGAGGGCACTGCGCGCCTTCAACGACAAGGTCGCCAACGACCGCCGCGTCGTGTGCGTGCTCACCACCATCCGCGACGGCGTGACGCTCATCCGCCGCGCCCAGGACGGCTGAGGCCGTGGTGCCCGACACCGGACCGACGGTGCGGGACTGATGGCGCGGGGCTGAGGGTGGATTGACCGTGCTCGACTACCACCTCCATCTGTGGCCGCACCACGAGCACGACACCCCGATGCGCGTCGAGCAGCTGGCTCGCTACTGCGAGCAGGCCCAGGCGGCAGGGGTGACCGAGCTCGCCCTGACCGAGCACCTCTTCCGCTTCCGCCAGGCCGACGCGCTCCTCGGTGGCTTCTGGGACGACGGGCGCGTGCCGCCCGCGTTGGCCGCGTCCATGGCCGAGTACTGGGAGTACCACGCGCGCACCGACCTCGACGCCTACGTGGCATGCGCGCTGGAGGCCAGGGAGGCCGGGCTGCCGGTGGTGATCGGACTCGAGGTCGACTACTACGAGGGCCGTATGACCGACGTGGCCCGGCTCCTCGAGGACTACCCCTTCGACGTGCTGCTCGGCTCGGTGCACTGGGTCGGTGGCTGGCGCTTCGACGATCTGGACGACCCGGTGTCGATGGCGGAGTGGTCGGTGCGCGAGATCGACGCCTGCTGGGGTGCCTACACGACGGCCATGGAGGAGCTGGCCGCGTCGGGCGCGTGCGACGTGCTGGCCCACCCGGACCTGATCAAGGTCGCGGGCTACGTCCCCGACGCGCCGGCGGAGTGGTGGGACCGGATCGCCGAGGCGGCGTCGTCGTCGGGCATGGCGGCCGAGCTGTCGTCGTCGGGATGGCGCAAGCCGGTGGGGGAGCAGTACCCGGCCCGGGGGCTGCTCGAGCGCTTCGTGGCGCGCCGCGTGCCCCTCACCACCGCCTCGGACGCCCACCATCTCGATCACGTGGCCTACCGGGCCGACGACCTCCGCGCGGTGCTGGCCTCGGTCGGGGTCGACGAGCTCCGGGGCTACCGGGGCCGGGCGCCGCACGCCGTGCCGGTCGCACCACCACCCGCGGGCACGGGCAGCCGGACCGCCGAGCGTTCGGAGGTGTAGGTGCCGACCCCCGCCGAGCTGGCCCAGAGCCACACCGACCTCAAGCCCGAGGAGCTCGAGCACCTGCAGCGGCTGCTCGGGAGCTGGAGCGTCCTGGCCGACCTCTCCTTCTCCGACCTCCTCCTCCTGGTGCCCGTGCACACGGCGGGAGCGGAGTCCGAGGAGGCCCCGGAGCAGGACCCCGAGCTGGTGGTGCTGGGGCAGATGCGGCCCAACAACCGTCCCACGCTGGTCGACCAGGACCTCGTCGGCCAGACGGTCAATGAGTCCCAGTGGACGCTCGTGGCCCGCTGCCTGCACTCGGGGGAGATCGTGCGCGGCAGCATCCACCACCCGGTACTGGGCGAGCAGGTGCCGGTGGAGAACATCCCCGTGCGCCTCGAGGGCCGCATCATCGCCGCGCTGCTACGCGTCTCGCTGGCCCCGCTCAAGGGGCCGACGAGCATGTACGAGCGCACCTACCTCGACGTGTTCGAACGCCTGGCCGACATGGTGGCCCAGTCGGCGTTCCCGTTCCCCGACGAGGACGTCGGGACCGAGGAGGCGCCACGGGTGGGCGACGGGGTCGTCGTCGTCGACGCCGACGGCCGGGTGGAGTTCGCGTCGCCCAACGCCATGAACGCGTTCCACCGCATGGGGATCTACACCCAGCCCGAGGGGCGCCGCTTCGGGGACCTCGACATCGAGGAGTCGGCGGTCGAGTGGGCGCTGGCCACCGGACGCCCCGTCGTCGAGGAGGTCGAGCGCCGCCCCGACGTCATCGTGCTCGTCCACTGCATCCCGCTGCTGTCCCACGGCGTGGTGACCGGTGCCATGATCCTGCTGCGCGACGTCACCGACGTGCGGCGCCTCGACCGCCTGCTCCTCTCCAAGGACGCCGCCATCCGGGAGGTGCACCACCGCGTCAAGAACAACCTGCAGACGATCTCGTCGCTGCTGAGCCTCCAGGCGCGCCGGGTGGGGGACCGCGCGGCGCGCGTGGCCCTGCACGAGGCCGAGCGTCGGGTGCGCTCCATCGCGCTGGTGCACGAGATCCTGTCGCGTGACCCGAGCGACCAGGTGCCCTTCGCCGAGATCGTGAGCTCGCTGGTGCAGATGGCGGAGGACTCCGTGGTCTCCTCGCAACCCATCGTGATCTCTGTCCATGGCGACCTGGGCGAGGTGACCGCCGACGTGGCCACGCCGCTGGCGGTGACGGTGGCCGAGCTGCTGCAGAACGCCGTCGAGCACGCGTTCGACCCCGAGAACGTGGGTGGGACGGACGGCGCGGCGGGGCTGGAGGGTGCGGGCGGCGCGGCGGGCTACGCGCCTGTGGGCCACGTCGACCTGACGCTGTCCAACGAGGACACCGCCCTGCGCGTGGAGGTGCGTGACGACGGGCTGGGGTTGCCGGAGGGATTCGACATCGAGCGGACGACGAGCCTCGGCCTCTCGATCGTGCGCGACCTGGTGGTCAGTCAGCTGGAGGGCACCATCTCCATGGAGGGGCTGCCGCTCGCCGCCGGGGGCGGGACCCGGGTGGCGATCTCGGTGCCGGTGCGGGCGCCCCGGTGAGCGTGGCGCCGGGTCCGCTGCGGGCTCAGAAGGCGGCGCGCTGGGAGCGCCGGGCCGCCAGCCACGCCTTGCGCAGCTTGCGACGCTCCTCCTCGGACGTGCCGCCCCAGACGCCGGACTCCTGGTTGGTCGCCAGGGCGAAGTCGAGACAGGGCTCGAGCGCCTCGCAGGACCGGCAGACCCGCTTGGCGGCCTCGATCTGGTCGACGGCCGGCCCGGTCGTGCCGACGGGGAAGAAGAGGTCCGGCTCTGTGTTGCGGCAGGCGGCGACGCGCCGCCAGTCGTCCGCGTCCCAATCGACGGTCCGGTTCCACATGAGTGCCATCTGGATGAGCCTCCACCAGGATTGTGAAATTATTCACATGATCGGACCCAACGGTGTCCGTCCGTGAAAAGCGGGTTTACGGGAGAAGAGGGTAACGGTCTGTCCAGGGCCCCGCAAGGAGTTTTCGTGAATATTCCGTGCCCGATTCGCGGCATTCGTGACACGCCGCGGTCAGGAGCCCGATGACCGCGGTCTTCGCTCATAGGGGTTGCACCGAGGGCTTCACCGAGAACACCCTGGACGCGTTCGTCGAGGCCCGGCGCCTCGGAGCCGACGGGGTCGAGCTGGACGTGCGCCTCACCGCGGACGGGGCCCTGGCCATCCACCACGACGCGGAGGTCCCCGGGCTGGGGGCCGTCGCCGGCCTGGACGTGGCCGACCTGCCCGCCCACGTGCCGCTCCTGGCGGACGTCCTGGCGGTCTGCGACGGCATGGTGGTCAACGTCGAGATCAAGAACGCCCCCCAGGACCCCGGCTGGGACCCGGCGGAGGCGGTGGCGGCGCTCGCGGCGGCGGCGATCGACGAAGCCGGGTGGACCGACCGGGTCATCGTGTCGTCGTTCCAGGTCGCGACGCTGCGCGCCGTGCAGGCGGCCGACGGCCGCCTGGCACTCGGGGTGCTCTGGGGCTTCGGCGCCGAGCCCGGTCCGGCCCTCGACCCGGCGGCCGGCGCCGGGTTCCGGGCCGTGCACCCCTTCGTGGCGTCGGTCACGCCCGAGCTGGTGGAGCGGGCGCACGCAGCCGGGCTCGCCGTCAACGTGTGGACGGTCAACGCGCCCGAGGACCTGCGGGCCATGGTCGGGCTGGGGGTGGACACGGTCATCACCGACCGCCTCCGCGACGCCCTCGCCATCGCCGGTGGCCACGGGGGCTGACGCCCGGAAAAGGGCCTGTCACCGGGCCGAATGGCGGGGCGCGCCCCTGGTCCACAAAGATGGTCGGCCATGAACGTCGTCGTGTGCGTCAAGCAGATCCCCGATCCGGCCGCCCCCGGCGCGCTGAAGCCGGACACCAAGACCCTCGACCGGTCCGGCAAGCTCATCATGGACGACTCGGACAACTACGGGGTGGAAATGGCCCTGCAGCTCGCGTCGGGTGAAGGCGACGAGGTCACCCTCGTGTCCATGGCCCCGGGCGGCGAGACCTCCGGGCTGCGCACGGGCCTGGCCATGGGCGCGGCCAAGGCGATCCTCGTCAGTGACGACGCGCTTGCGGGCAGCGACGCGCTGGGGACGGCCAAGGTGCTCGCCGCTGCCATCACGCGGGCCACCCCCGATCTCGTCGTGATGGCCACCGAGTCGACCGACGGGTACACGGGGACCCTGCCCGTGCAGGTGGCGGAGCTCATGGGACTGCCCTCGGTCACCTTCGCCAAGGCGATCACCGTCGACGGCGACTCGGTCAAGGTGGAGCGCCAGACCGAGGCGGGATACGACGAGGTCGTCGTCCCCCTGCCGGCCGTGGTCACGGTGACCGCCGGTGTCGTGGAGCCGAGGTACCCCTCTTTCAAGGGGATCATGGCGGCCAAGTCCAAGCCGGTCGACAACCTCAGCGTCGCCGACCTGGGCCTCGACGCGTCGCAGGTCGGCGCGGCGGGTGCCCGGCAGGAGATCACCGACGTCTCGGAGGCCGAGGCGCGCTCCGCCGGGGAGATCGTGGTGGACGAGGGCGACGGCGCGCAGCGCGTCGTGGCCTTCCTCGAGCAGCTGAAGGTGGTCTGAGATGGCGATCGACAAGGTCTGGGTGCTGGCGGAGACGGGCGACAGCGGCCCGACCCCGGTCACGCTCGAGCTCCTGACGGAGGCCCGTTCGGTCGCGTCCACCGTCGAGGCGGTGGCGTGGGGCGCGGACGCAGCCTCGCTGGCGGGGCCGCTCGGGGAGTACGGGGCGACCACGCTCTACGACGTCGGTGACCTGGGCGGCGCACTGCCCGGCGTGCCGGTGGCGGCCGCGCTGGCCGCGCTCGTTCAGGGTGGCAACGCGCCTGACGCCATCCTGATGCCGGCGACCTACGAGGGCCGCGACGTCGCGGGGCGCCTGTCGGCCAAGCTCGACCGCCCGGTGCTGACCAACGTGACCGGCCTGGTCGAGGCCGACGGCGGGCTGGCCAGCCAGCACCCGGTCTTCGGCGGGAGCCACATCGTGACAGCCCGCTTCACCAGCGAGGGTCCCGGCATCTTCGTGATCCGGGCCAAGTCCTTCGCGGCCGAGCCGTCCGGGGGTGCCGCCGCCACGGTCGTCGCCGCGCCGGTCCCCGACGTCGCCGCCACCAACACGGCGAAGATCGTCGAGCGCCATGTCGAGGAGCGCAGCGGGCCGAAGCTCGACGAGGCGGCAGTGGTCGTCTCGGGTGGTCGCGGGCTGGGCGAGGCGTCCAACTATGCCCTGATCGAGGAGCTGGCCAAGCTCCTCCACGGTGCAGCCGGCGCGAGCCGCGCCATCGTCGACGCCGGCTGGGTGCCCTACTCGCACCAGGTCGGCCAGACGGGCAAGACCGTCAAGCCGACCGTCTACGTGGCGTGCGGCATCTCCGGCGCCACGCAGCACCTGGTGGGGATGAAGGGCTCCAAGAACATCATCGCCATCAACAAGGACCAGGAGGCGCCCATCTTCTCGGTGGCCGACCTCGGGATCGTTGGTGACGTGCACAAGGTGCTCCCGGCCCTGATCGAGGCGCTCAAGGCCAAGGGCTGAGACCGGGGCGGCAGCCCTGCCGGCGGTCCGGCCCTCTCCCCCGGCGGCTGCCCTGATGTGGGCGATGACCGCCGATCCTGGCGCGGTGTGAGGCGTTGAGAAGGCTGTGCCGGGGCCACACCGGGCTCTCGCCGGTCGCCCGTGCGCGTGCGGACGGTGCGACCGGCGGTACATTCGGCGCACCCGCCTGACCCCCGCCGATGCTCTTTCCCACCATCGACTTCGCCATCTTCTTCGCCGTCGCGTACACGGTGAATTGGTTGCTCAACCCCTCCGCGGGCTGGTGGAAGCTGTCCATGATCGGGCTCAGCTACGTGTTCTACGGCTGGGTCGGGTGGAGCTACTGCCTGCTGTTGCTCGGCACCACCCTCGTCTCCTTCGGCGGTGGGGCCTGGGTCTCCGCCAGCAGCAACGAGCGGGGCCGACGCGTCGCGATGGCGGTCTCGGTCGTGGCGCTGCTCGGGATCCTCGGCTGGTTCAAGTACTACGGCTTCGTCTCGGTCAACCTGGACAACGTCTCCCATGCCATCGGACTGGGCCGGGCGCTCCCCCTGCTGCAGGTCGGGCTGCCCATCGCCATCTCGTTCTTCACGTTCATGGCGATCAGCTACGTCGTCGACGTCTACCGGCGCGAGCTCGAACCGGCCAAGCCGCTCGACTTCGCGCTGTACCTCTCCTTCTTCCCGCACCTCCTGGCCGGGCCGATCGTGCGGGGGACCGAGCTGCTGCCTCAGATCCGCCGTCGCCGTGATCCCGACGCGGTGGACTACTCGCGTGCCTTCTGGCTGATTCTGGCGGGGCTGTTCAAGAAGGTCGTCATCTCCTCCTACGTGGCGAGCGCGATCGTGGCGCCGGTCTTCACGTCACCCTCGCAACACTCCGCGCCCGAGGCCATCTTCGCGGCGTGGGGCTACGCGGTGCAGATCTACTGCGACTTCAGCGGGTACACCGACATCGCCATCGGCCTGGCCCTGTTGCTCGGCTTCCGCTTCCCGCAGAACTTCGACGCGCCCTACACGTCCCGCAACCTGCAGGACTTCTGGCGGCGCTGGCACATGACGCTCTCGCGCTGGCTGCGCGACTACCTCTACATCCCGCTCGGGGGCAACGCGGGCAGCCAGGCCACGACCGTCCGCAACATCATGATCACCATGATGTTGGGGGGTCTCTGGCACGGTGCCGCCTGGACGTTCCTGGCGTGGGGCGCGCTGCAGGGGGTGGGGCAGAGCTTCGGGCACCTGCGCCGCGCCAGCCGGGTCCGCCGGGGTCTGCCCCCGGTGGCCGACGGCCCGGTGCGGGTCTGGGTCCAGCGGTTCCTCACCTTCCAATTCGTGTGCCTGGGGTGGGTGTTCTTCAACGCCACCGGCATCTCGCAGGCCTTGGCGGTGATCGGACGCGTCTTCAGCGGCTGGGGCGCGCCCTCGCCGCTGGTCACCCCGCTGCTGGTCGTGACCGTCCTGGGCACCATCGCCGCCCAGTACGTGCCGACGCTCAGCGTGTCCCGCCTGCAGGCGGCGTTCTCCCGCCAGCGAGCGGCCGTGCAGGTCGGCGTGCTCGGCCTCGCCCTGCTCGGCATCACCACCTTCGGTCCGGTCGGCGTCGCGCCCTTCATCTACTACCGCTTCTGATGACCGACGCCCGGACACCGCCCCACCACGTGCAGTGGGAATCGCCCTCGGAGTGGCAGTCGCACCCGCACGGCGAGCTGGCGCCGCCACCCGACGGCCGGGTGCGAGCCTCGTGGACGCGCGTGCTGGCTCTCGGCGCCGGCGCCTTCGCCGTCTGGTTCTTGCTCTTCGCTCCGTCCCTGCAGCACAACGCCCAGGTGTCGCCCGTCGGCACGCGCCGGACCGTGAGCCTCGACCTGGTGGGCCCCGTGGCGGCGCTCAGTCGGGGGCTCCAGCTGTCGCACATCGTGTCGATCACCGGACGGACGAACCGTCTCCCCGGGGGGACGGTGGGCCTCACGACGTCGGGGCCGCGGCCGAACCCGCCGGTGGACGGGACACACCCCGGGCAGACGCCCGCGCCGGGGCACGGGGGAGCGAACCCCGCGACCCCGACGACGGTGCCCCCCAACCCCAAGCTCCCGACGGCGGCCGACCCGTTGCGCGTCCTGATCGTGGGTGACTCCATCGGCCTCGACATGGGCGGCCCGCTGCAGTCGGACCTCGCAGGCACCGGGGTGGTCAACGCCGCGCTCGACGCCCGGGAGAGCACGGGGCTCACCAGGCCCGACTACTTCAACTGGCCGGCGGAGCTGACGGCGGACATCAAGTCGGTACAGCCCCAGGTGGTCGTCGTGATGATCGGGGCCAACGACGCCCAGGACTTCCTCGGGCCGCCGGACGTGCCCTACACCTCGGCCCAGTGGAACACCCTCTACGCCCAGCGGGTGGCGCAGTTCATGAGGATCGCCCAGAACGGGGGCGCTGCCGTCGTGTGGGTGGGCATGCCGCCCATGCAGAACCCGGGGCTCAGCGCGCAGATGTCCGACGTCAACGCCGTGGTGCAGCAACAGGCGGCGCTCGCCCATCCGCCGGTGACCTACGTGGCCACCGACAAGTCGCTGGGGACGGCCCAAGGGGGGTACACCGCCTTCGTCACCAACGCCGCAGGGCAGATCGTCAACGTCCGGGCACCCGACGGCACGCACCTCACGGCGGGCGGGGGTCAGGTGGTGGCCCAGCAGGTGATCAACGAGCTGCAGACGCTCGGCTACCACATCTGAGCGCGGGCTTCGGTCCCGGGACGGGCCCGCCCGGGCTACGTCGGCGGTGACGCGTCCTCGAGCTGCGGCTCGCCGGCGTGGGGCCCGGCGAGAACACCGACGCCGGCCCGGCCCGGGCGCACGTAGGCCAGCCAGACCACTGCGGCCGCCAGCAGCACGACGCCGAGGGTCCAGCCCAGTGCGGTCGTGCCGACGCCGACGTACTTGAGGCCCGAGGCGAAGATGACGAACGTGATGACCGGCCGGAGGAGGCGATCGGGGGCCCGGGATGAGATCAACGAACCGACCAGCACGGCCGGCACGCTGCCGACGACGATGGAGGCGGTGACGGCGAAGGAGATGTGACCGAAGGCCAGCGCACCCAACGCGGCCGCCAGGGTGAGCGGGACCGCCTGGGTCAGGTCCGTGCCGACGAGCTGGTTGGCGCCGAGCACCGGGTAGAGGAAGAGCAGGAGCACGATCATCAGCGACCCCGAGCCGACGGAGGTCATCCCCACCACGAAGCCACCGACGACGCCGATGGCGACGGTGGGCAGCGGGCGGACCACGAGCTCGTCGATCAGCCCCTGGCGACGATGGCCTGAACGACGGTCGAGCCCGTAGCGCAGCACCATGGCGCCGGCGCCGAGCAGCAGGGCGACGCCGAGGATGACCTGCACGTTGTGCTCGGCACCGTTGGAGTTGCCCATGAGATGGAGGACGTAGGCGCCGAACAGGGCGGCGGGGACCGATCCGAGCACCATCCAGCCGACCAATGAGTAGTTGACCGTCTTCTTGGCCATGTGGACCACGGCCCCCACCGGCCGCATGAGCACCGCGGCGACGAGGTCGCTCGAGATCGCGGTCGAGGGCTTGATGCCGAAGAAGAGGATCAGCATCGGCGTCATCAGCGCGCCGCCGCCCGCCCCGGTCATGCCCACCAGGAACCCGACGATGGCGCTCCCGAGGACGATGTAGGGGTCAAGCGACACGGTCGCCCCCTCGAGTGCCTGCAGGGATCCGCTGCGGCCGATCGGTCATAGCGGATTCATAGTAGCTATGTACCTGGTCAACAATTCCGGTGCGTCGCTGACCAGCGTGTTCGTGCCGGAGCGCGTGACCTCAGACGAGCGGCCAGGGGTAGGGGGGCCAGTCGCCGTCGTCGACCAGCTCGGGAAGGGCACGCAGGCTGAGGAGCCAGGCCACCCGGTCGAGGGTGGCGGCCACCTCGTCAGGCTCGAGCAGCGCGCAGAGCGCGGCGGGGGGGCCGTCGTGGGCCAACCGGGCCAGGTCCTCCTGGACGCCGGCCGCGAGCGGCGCGCCTCCGAAGTCCCAGATCACCGTGCGCAGCTTGTCGTGGCGGTTGAAGCAGAGCCCGTTGTCGATGGCCCACAGCCGCTTCTCGGCCAGCAGGACATGGCCGCTCTTGCGGTCGGCGTTGTTGGCCACGACGTCGAAGGCGCAGAGCCGCATGAGCGAGGCGTGCCACTTGGGCTCGTCGCGCAGCGTGAAGTAGTGCGAGGTGCCGTCCTCGTGCACGAAGCGCTGCACGGACCCGGGGCCGAAGGGCCCTTCGGGGCGCTCCACCGTCTCGGGGACCAGTCCCCAGCCGAGGTGCTCGGAGAGCACGTAGGCGGCCACCTCGCGCCGGAAGAGGCCGCCGGGGAAGTCCCACAGCGGCCGCTCCCCCTTCGACGGCTTGTACACGGCCAGGAGCTCCTCGCCCCCGAGCCGGCAGGTCACGAGGAGCGTCGCGTTCGAGCTCCCGGCGATGCGGCCGTGCACCTCGACGTCACCCTCGGTGAGGACGCGCTCGACCGTGGAGTCGGACACGTCGTCAGTTCACCGGCGGCCGGTGCCCGTTGGTGCGCGGGCAGTTGTGCCCGGCGGGGTCCAGCGGCAGCGCGCACAGCGGGCAGGGCGGGCGCCCCGCCTCGACCAGGCGCGTGGCGTGGATGGCGAACGCGGCGGCCTGCTCACGCGTCGAGGGCCACGCGCAGCACGTGCCCGCTCTCCGCCATCTCCTCGTCCTCCTCGTCCTCGTCGTCGTCGATCTCCTCGAGGACCACGATGATGCGGTCGAGCTCCTCGTCGTAGGAGACGCCGATGGTCCCCACGACCCACTCGAATTCCTCCGTGCCGTAGAAGTCGAGGTCTCCGGGCAGGTGCCCGGGGCGACCCAGCTCCTTGACGATGCGCCCGAGGTAGCTCGCCAGCACCGCGACCTGTTGCTTCTCGACCTTGACCGTCGTCTCGGTGAGGCCCTGGCGGCAATAGAAGAGGAAGAGGCGCTGGCCCACCTCGCCGAGCACGCCGACCGTGCAATGGTCGGGGGCGTCGAAGTCGAAGTCGTCGCTCATCGGTGCAGCCCCACCATCACGACGGTGCCAGCTCCTCCAGCGACCCCGTCGAATTCACGCACAGCACGACCGGCCCGCCGGCG
The DNA here is from genome assembly GCA_963717455.1 of uncultured Acidimicrobiaceae bacterium. GTDB lineage: Bacteria > Actinomycetota > Acidimicrobiia > Acidimicrobiales > RAAP-2 > Bog-473. The sequence goes on along the minus strand of OY970336.1, from coordinate 4,848,173 downwards.
GTGAAGAGGATGGCCGAGATGGAGCAGGGAGAGACCACGAGGCGTTGCACCAGGTCGAGCGGCACCCCGGCGGTGCCGGCCACGACCGCCTTGATCGGATCGGCGTGCGAGACGGCGACGATCGTCTGACCCGGGTGCTCGGCCACGAGGCCGAGCACGGCGTCCATCGACCGCACCGACATCTCCGCGAACGACTCCCCGCCGGGGAACCGGAATCCACCGGGCCAGCGCTGCACGGTGGGCCATTCCCGGGAGCGGTACAGACGTGAGAGGGGCTTCTCGGTCCAGTCGCCCACGTCGGCCTCGACCAGGCCCGGAACGGTGCGCACGCGCAGGCCGAGCGCACGGGCGATGGGAGCGGCGGTCTCCCTGGTCCGCTCCAACGGGGATGCGTAGACGGCGCTCGGCGTCTTGGTCAGGGCGGCGATCCGCTCGGCCGCCGCCGCCGCCTGCCCCCGCCCCTTCTCGGAGAGGTGCAGTCCGGGGGCCCGCCCGGGGAGCATCTTGCCCGTCGTGGGGGTGGTGCCGTGGCGGACCAGCAGCACGACGGTTGCCGGGGGAGCCTTCCGGCTGCGACGGGACGGGGGTCGTGTCGAGGCGGATGGGGGCACGGGAGCCCATCGTAGGCTCTGCGCCGTGGCGGCCGACCGTGCCCAGGGGGACTCCTTGACGGTGCTGCAACGGGACGTGGCGTCGTGCCGCCGCTGCCCGCGCCTGGTCAGCTGGCGCGAAGAGGTGGCCCGGACGGGACGGGCCTCCTACGCCGGCCAGGTGTACTGGGGCCGCGGGGTCCCGGGCTTCGGCGACGCGACGGCGTCCGTCGTCATCGTGGGATTGGCGCCGGCGGCGCACGGCGCCAACCGGACGGGCCGCATGTTCACCGGCGACCGGTCCGGCGACTGGCTCTTCGCCGCGCTGCACCGGGCCGGCTTCGCCTCCCAGCCGACCAGCACCTCCCGTGACGACGGCCTCACCCTGACCGGTGCCTACGTCACCGCGGCGGTGCACTGCGCACCGCCGGGGAACAAGCCCGATCCCGCCGAGCGGGCGGCCTGCGCGCCTTACCTCTCCCGGGAGCTGGCGTTGCTGCGAGAGGCCGTCGTCGTGGTCGCGCTCGGGCAGTTCGCCTGGCAGGCGGTGGCGTCGCACGCCGACCTCCGGCCCCGCCCGTCGTTCGGGCACCTGGCGGAGAGCGCCCTCCCGGGCGGGCGGGTGCTGCTCGGCTCCTACCACCCGAGCCAGCAGAACACGTTCACGGGGAAGCTGACCGTCCCCATGTTCGACGCGGTGTTCCGGCGGGCGCGCCGCCTGATCGTGGCGGCCGGGGAACCGGGCGCCCGCGCCGCTCAGGACACCAGGTCGTAGAGCAGCCGGAAGAAGCGGATGCGCGCCGCGTCGGGCGTGATGCCGTAGCTCTCGTAGAAGAGCGGCTCGAACTCCTCACCGAAGTTCCAGCACGTGCTCCACCCGCCGGCGGCAACGTCCCACCAGCGATCGGCGGCGCCGAGCTCGCCGAGGTCGACGTAGCCGGTGACCTCGCGGTCGCGCAGGAGCACGTTGGGCGGACAGTAGTCGCCGTGGCAGACGACGAGGTCCTCGTCGACCGGGGCGGTGGCCTCGAGCTCGGCCAGTGCGGTCGCCGGGCTCAGGTGCCGATGGTCCTCGTGGAAGCCGGCCGGGTCGATGTCGTCGGCGTCCACTCGCCGCCTGACGTGCTCGAGCGCACGCCCGGTGTCGAAGCGGAACGGGCACCACTCCTCCCCGACTGCCTCGTGGAAGGCCCGCAGCCCCCGGCCCAGTGCCGCCACGAGCGTGCCGACGTCGTCACGCCAGAGCGGGTCGGTCGCGTCGCGCCCGGGCAGCGCCTCGGTGAGCAGGATCGTCGTGCCGCCCTGCTGCTCCAGCGCCACCACGGTCGGGACGGGGAGGTAGGCGACGGCCCAGATCATCCGCTCCGATTCGCCCCGCAGCGTGGGGTAGCGGCCCCCCGTGTCGACCTTGGCGAAGCGCACCGAGCCGTCCGGTCCCGTGAGCCGCCACGTCGTGATCTCGGGCACCAGGCGATAGGCGAGCGCGGGCGTCCACCCCGGCGCGAGCCGTTCCAACTCCGGCGGCGGCGCTGGCATGTCTGGCGCGTTCGGCACGGGTGCAGGGTAGGCGAGCCGGGCGCACCGGCTACCGTCTCGGCGACACCGGGGAGGATGCAGTGCGCGAGGCCGACGACGTGACGCCGTGCGAGGCGGCCGACATCGAGAGCTGGGACGGCGCGGCGGACGTGGTCGTCGTCGGCTTCGGGGCCGCAGGGTCGACCGCGGCCTTCAGCGCCGCCGAGGCGGGAGCCGAGGTGCTGCTCACCGAGCGGACCGGCGGACCTGGGGGCGCCGCCGCGCTGGCCGAGGGCATCGTCTACCTCGGCGGGGGCACCCCGATCCAGACGGCGTGCGGGTTCGAGGACAGTGTCGAGGACATGTACCGCTACATGATGGCGGCCTGCGGCCCGGACCCCGACGAGCCCAAGATCGCCCGCTACTGCGCGGAGAGCCTCGGTCACTTCGACTGGCTCGTGGCCCGCGGCGTCCCGTTCGACCCGACGTTCTGCGCGGAGACCTCCATGGCGCCGACCGGCACCGAAGGCCTCGTCTACTCGGGCGGCGAGGACGCCTACCCGTTCAACGAGGTCGCCCGGCCCGCACCTCGGGGCCACCTGGCCAAGACGAAACGGGCGACGGGGTGGCTGCTGATGCAGCACCTGGCGGCCGCCGCCACCGGCGCGAGTGCCCTCGTCTGGGCGGACACCCGCATCGACCGCCTCGTGCTCGACGACGGCCGGGTCGTTGGCGTGCAGGGGCAGCGCTACGGCCAGCCGGTGTCGCTCCGGGCCCGCCGCGGCGTCGTGCTGACCGCCGGCGGCTTCATCTTCAACGACGACATGCTGCGGCGGCACTGCCCGCCTCTCGTGCGGGGCACGTTCAAGGTGGGCACCGAGGGCGACGACGGACGGGGCATCCGCATGGCCCAGGCCATCGGCGCCGCCGTGCGCAACATGTACGCCGGCGAGGTGTCGCTGCCGATCACGCCGCCCCGGACGCTGATCCACGGCATCCTCGTCAACGGCAAGGGCCAGCGCTTCATCAACGAGGACACCTACATGGGCCGGGTGGGGCAGTCCGCGCTCTACGAGCAGGACGGGGAGGTCTACCTGGTCGTCGACGAGGCCTCCTACGAGGTGAACTGGATGGGCCTGGCCGCCACCTGGGTCTGCGAGACGGCGGCGCAGCTCGAGTCCGAGATCGGCCTGCCCGCCGGGTCCCTGCAGGCCACCGTCGACCTCTACAACCGGCACGCGGCGGCGGGGGAGGACCCGGTGTTCCACAAGGACCCGACCTGGGTGCGACCCCTGGTGCCCCCGATCGGTGCCATCGACCTGCGCATCGGGCCGGCACCGTACGCACCGTTCACCCTCGGCGGGCTGGAGACGTCGGTCGAGGGCGAGGTCCGCTCCGTCGCGGGCGACGCCATCCCGGGCCTCTTCGCCGCCGGGCGCACCACGGCCGGCGTCTGCTCGTTCGGCTACGCCAGCGGCCTGTCCATCGGCGACAGCACGCTGTTCGGACGGCTCGCCGGGGCGAGCGCAGCCGCGGCGTCGCCGTGAGCTCCTGGAGCCTCCTCTGATGCGGGGTCCGTGTTGGACAACACAGATCTGGGCATGACCAAGGCGGACATGAGAGGAGGGAGGCGATGGACCTCGATCTGCTCGATCTCTATCGGCAGGCGAGCGAGTGGACCTCGACCAAGGTGGCTGGAGCTGTCTCGAACCTGGATGCTCCGACGTCGTGCGACGGCTGGAACGTCCGCACGTTGATGAGCCACATGCTCGAAACTCAGAAGTACTTCGTGGGCGCAGCACGCGGTGAGGACGTTCGGCCCCCGGGAGGCACTCCACCGGACCTGGTCGGTGATGACCCGCTCGCAGACTTCGACCGCACTCGCGCCGAGACAGTGAAGACGTTCGAAGTGCCAGGGGTGATCGAAAAGACCGATCCCGCACTCGGCATCGCGTTCAGCGACCAGCTGCTGCACGGGTGGGATCTGGCTTCGTCCACCGGGCAGGAGGCGACGATGCCCGAGGGGCTGCCCGAAGCGGCCTACGCCATCATCTACGGCCGTTTCACCGACGATCAGCGCAAGGGCGTGTTCAAGCCGGAGGTCGCGGTCGCCCCCAACGCGTCCGCCCAGGACAAGCTTCTCGCCTATACCGGGCGTGATCCCTCACTGACGCACTGAGCGCTGACGTGCGGCGCACGCCGCTTCACTCCCGCAGCGCGGCGTACTCGACGACCCGGGTCATGACGGTGTCGTCGGACTTCGCCACCGAGCCGCAGTCGAACGGGGGCTGCGGGTCGTACTCGATCATCAGCTGCGCCGCCTCCGCGGCGGTCCGGTCCACGAGCAGCTCGGTCAGCCGCAGGGCCATGTCGACGCCGCTCGACACCCCGGCCGCCGTGAGGATGCGGCGGTCGAGGTGCTCCACCACACGCTGCGCGGTCGGCTCGGCGCCGTGGGCGGCCAGCTCGCGGTAGAAGGCCCAGTGCGTGGTCGCGGTCAAGTCCTTCAGCAGCCCCGCCGCGCCGAGGACGATCGAGCCCGTGCACACCGACGTCGTGTAGCGGGTGCCGGCGTGGGCGCGGCGCACCCATTCGAGGACCCGCTCGTCGTGCTCGAGGGCGCGCGTCCCGACGCCGCCGGGGAAGACGATCACGTCGGGCTCGGGCACCTCCTCGAAGGCGGCGTCGACGGTGAGGCCGAGCATGCCGTTCTCGGTGCGCACCTCGCCGCGGGCGTGACCGACGAACGTGATGTCGAAGGCGGGGATGCGCTGGAGCACCTCGTAGGGCCCGACGGCATCGAGCGCGGTGAACTTGGGGAAGAGCGGGACTGCGATGTGCAGGCTGTCGGTCATGCGGGGGTCCTTTCGGTCGCAGCGGTGCGGTGGGGTGGGGCGGTGCGGAAGCGTCGGCGGTAGGCGTCGGGGGACACGCCGAGGTGGCGCTGGAAGACGCGGCGCAGCGTCTCCGCGCTGCCGAGCCCGCACCGGGCCGCCACGACGTCGAGCGTGTCGGCCGTCGTCTCGAGCTCGCGACGGGCCGTCTCCAGCCGGGTGCGCTCGACGAAGCGGCTCGGGGTCTCGCCGACCTCCGCGGTGAAGACCCGGGTGAAGTGGCGCACGCTCATGGCGGCCGCCGCCGCCAGGGCCCCGACGCGGTGGTCGCCCCCCGGGGCGGTCTCGACGAGGGTCTGCACGGCGCGGACCGTCGAGCGCTCGGCCCGGGGGACCCAGACCGGCGACGCGAACTGGGTCTGGCCGCCGGGCCGGTGCAGGAACATGACGAGCCAGCGCGCCACCGTCTGCGCGACGTCGACCCCGAGGTCCTCCTGCACAAGTGCGAGCGAGAGATCGATGCCGGCCGTGACGCCGGCGCTCGACCAGTACTTTCCGTCGCGCACGTAAATCGGGTCGGGGTCGACGGTGAGGCCCGGGTACGCCTCGCGCAGCTCGCGGGCGCGGGCCCAGTGGGTGGTCACGCGCCGGCCCTCGAGCAGCCCGGCCGCGGCACCGAGGAAGGCGCCTGAGCAGACGGTGGCCACCCGGCGGCAGTGCGGAGCGGTGGCGGCGACCCACGTGACGAGGTCTTCGTCGTCGGCGGCGGCCCTGGCGCCGGACCCGCCGGCCAGCACCAGGGTGTCGATGCGCTCGGAGGCGTCGGTGAGCGGGACCGTGCCCAGCTCCAGCCCGCTCTCGGCCCGGATGATGCCACCGCCGACCGAGGCGACGGCGACCTCGTACCCCCCGGGGCGGCCCTGGGCGGCGGCGGCCCTGGTGGCCCCGGCGAAGACCTCGTGCGGGCCCACCGCGTCGAGCGGTTGGACGCCCTCGAAGGCGACGATGACGGCGCGGCGTTCCCTCATGGGCCCACTCTGAGGTGCCGGCGCCATGGCGTCAATGACACAGTCCCCACAGATTCGGCCATAGGGCCGACCCGGCCGGCACCGCCGGCGGCGGTCTCAGTCCGACCGGGGGCGGCGCGTCCCCCGGGCGCGCACCCAGGCCAGCAGGTCACCGCCCTCGCCGCGGCACACGGTCCCGGTGAAGATGTCCTCCCGCTCCGTCGTGACCTCCCGGGTCACCTCGGCGTGGAGCTCGTCGCCGATGGCAGCCGGCCGGAGGTATTCGACGAGCACGGAGGAGATGATCCCGGAGTGGTCGGCGTCGTTCGCCGCGGCCGCGACCGCCGCCCCGGCCACGGCATAGAAGACGGCGCCGTGCACCGTGCCGTGCGGGTTGGCGTGCGGCGCGGCCGTCGTGAGGACGGCCACGGTGTGGCCCGGGCCCCGGCGGACCACGTCGATCCCGAGAAGGGCGGCGAACTCGTCGGTCGCGGGCCCGCTCAACGGGCCACTCAGGAGGTGGGAGCCGAGGCGGGCAGGCGGCCCGGCATCGGCACCGCCGTCGCCGGCCAGCGCTTGCGGCTGATCCGGCTCAGCTTGTTGAGCAGGGTGACCGCCCCGGGGTCGTCGTCGATGGGACGGGTCTCGATCACGCCGGCCGCCACCAGGTCGTCGAACAGCGCCTCACCCTTCTCCGTCCGCACCAGTGTGAGCGTCCAGTCGCCGAAGGCGCCGATGCCGCCCGTCGAGATGTCGGCGTGTTCGGCCGCGAAGTCGGGACAGCTCGTGCATCCCTCCCGGGTCCACGCGTGTGCCTCCTTGAGGGGGATCTCGTGGTAGCTGCCGTCCTTCATCCAGACCTGGAAGACACCCTTGATGTTCATCTTGACGATCTCGGCCCGGGCCAGCCCGTACTTCGCCTCGAAGAGCTCCGGGAAGATGGCGTCGTCGAACGTCTTCGAGCACAGCAGGCCGATGGAGAGGCTGAAGCGGCGGGCGATCTTCCCCGCCTTTCGTGCCGCCATCACCGGCGGCGCCGAGGCCTGGCATCCCATGCCCACGAGGGCGATGCGCTCCGCACCGGCCGCGATGGCGTCGGGGTAGGCCAGCGGGTTGGCCGAGTAGGTGTAGCGCGAGCCCGCCGTGGCGAGCACGTCCTCACGGGTGCGGGCGACCCGCGGCACGGCCTTCCACGTCGAGCCATCGCCCTCGAGGCCCGAGACCAGGGCGGCGTCGATCACGTCGTTCTCGAGGGCCCAGATGAGGAGCGCGGAGACGAGCCCGCCGTCCTGCCCGGTGCCCTGCACGTCGAGCTCGCTGGCCCGGGCGAGCACGGTGCGCCGCGCGATGCCCGAGACCTCGTCGTCGGTGCGGGGCCGGCCGAAGAGGTAGTTCTCAATGTCGGGCTCCCAGGTGCGGAAGCGGGGGCATGCCCTGGTGCACAGGGTGCAGCCCTTCTGGCCGTGCGTGCAGTTGTCGGGGCCGCCTTCCGCATCGACGTGGAACGGCCTGTAGACGCCGTCGGCGTCGTCGTAGCCGAGCACGTCGTAGGGGCAGGAGATCACGCAGGCGGAGCACCCCGTGCACAGCCCCGAGGTGACGACCTCGGTGAACAGCTCGGCCCATTGCGGCTTCTCGGGTGGCATTGGCCCACCATATTCGGCCTGGCGTCGACGGTCGGATACCTTCGGCGGGTGCCCGAGATCCTCGAAGTCGAGCGCTACCGGGAGTTCTCGGAGCGGGCCCTGGGGAGGGACATCGCCACGGTGTGGATGGTGGACTCCCGTTATGGGCGCGGCGGCACGACGCCGAGCGGGCTCCGCTCTGCGCTGTCCGGACGCTCCTTCATCGCCGCCCGGCGCCGCGGGAAGCTCATGCTGCTCGATCTGGACGGGGGCCCGACCCTCGGCCTGCGCTTCGGGATGACGGGCGGTCTCGTGGTCGACGGCCTGGAGGCGCTCGACCGCCTGCGCTACGGACCAGGGGTCTTCGACGAGAAGTGGGTGCGCGCCCGCATCGCGTTCGCCGACGGCGGCCATCTCCTGCTGCACGACCCCCGCCGATTCGGATCCCTGGAGCTCGCGCCCGACGAGGGCCGACTGGGCCCCGACGCCCTGACGGCCTCGCTCGACGACCTGCGCACCGCGCTTGCCATCGGGCCGGGGCGCACCGGCACGGCCGCTCCGCTGAAAGCCCGGTTCATGGACCAGCAGCGCCTGGCCGGCGTGGGCAACCTGTTGGCCGACGAGATCCTCTGGCGCGCCGGCCTCGCGCCGGGGCGCCGCACGCCTCTGGACGACGACGAGCTCCGGGGCCTGCACCGGGCCATGCGGGCCACGCTGCGCCAGCTCACCCGGCGGGGCGGCTCCCATACGGGCGACCTCATGGAGGAGCGCCACGCGGACGGCCGCTGCCCGCTCGACGGCGCCGAGCTGCGGCGTGAGGTGGTCGGCGGCCGGACGACCTACTGGTGCCCGGCGCACCAGCACTAGGAGCGGGCCCGCTCAGCTGGTGAGGGGCGGGAGCCCCTTGGCGATCAGGTCCACGCCGAAGACGAGGAAGAGGACGGCCATCACCGCCGCATTGTGCTCAGAGAGCCATACTTTGGCCGATTCGAGCGTCGCCTTGGCATGCTCGCCGCCGAGCAGCGCGTAGAGCACGGGGACGACGATGGTCAGGCTGGCGAGGACGACGAAGACGGCGGTGGCCACGACGGCGTCCGTCGTCGAGAGGCCGAGCTGAGCCAACCCCGCCGCGGCACCCGCGGTGAGGATCAGGTTCTTGGGGTTGACGCCGGCCAGCACCACACCCAGCCCGAAGGCCTTGGCCGGCGAGAGCGTGTCGACGGTCCCCATCCACTTGGGCATCGCGGTCTCCTCGCCAGCGGTGGGGCGCTTGCGCCAATTGCGGCGGGCGAAGAGGAGCAGCACGACGCCGAGCACGATCTTGCCCCACGACACCGAGTCGGCGGCGGTGCTGCTCGTGGCGACGCTGCCGTCGTGGGAGACCACGTAGACCACGGTGCTCACGACCGCGAGTGCCAGGACCCATCCGACCAGGAAGGCCGGCCCGTTGACCTTCGCCCGCCGCGAGAAGAGCATCAGGATCACCGCGATGATCGGCAGCGGGCTGATGGCGACACCGACGGCGAACGTCAGGACCTCACTGATCCCCTGTCCCATGTGCTGCTCCCTCCTACACCATCACGTCACTCGTCGCGCCATACCTGGTGCGCAGGGTTCGGATCGCCGTGCCCCGTCGTACGGGTCAGGAGACAGGAACCGAGCAGGAACTCGAACAGGAGGTCCTCCTCCGACGGCGCGGGGACCTCGAGTTGGGCACGCTCCGCCACGAAGACCGCGCCGAGCTCGGAGCGCAGCCCTCGGTCCTCCACCAGATTCACCCTGCCCGCACAGTAGAAGGCGTCTTCGTCGTCCTGGCGCGGGAAGGAATGGAGGGCGTAACGACCGTCTCGCCGCAGGTCGCGCTGTTTGGGTGACGGCACGATGAAGGCGAAGAGCCCGGCGTCGGTCATGACCGGGCACATGGGATGGACCCTCGGCGCGCCGTCGGATCGGGTGGTGGCCAGATAGCCCAGCCCCACCCCCACCTGGTAGAGGAGCGCACGACCGGGTTCGGCCAAGTCGGGGCGGAGCGCGGCGAACTGGTTCCAGGTCTTCACGGTCTGCCTCAGCCCTCGGCGATCTCCTCCAGCACCTTGGCGGCGTGGCCATCCGCCCTCACGTGGTACCACGCCCGCTGCACCTTCCCGTTGGGCCCGATGAGGAAGGTCGAACGGATGGTGCCGACGGTCTTCTTGCCGTACATCGTCTTCTCCCCCCAGGCGCCGTACTTCTCCATCACCTTCTTGTCGGCATCGGTCAGGAGGGGGAACTTGAGCTTGTACTTGCTGCGGAACTTCACGTGCTTCTCGGCCTTGTCGGGTGAGATCCCGAGTACGGCCACGCCGGACTTCTCGAAGGCGCGGAGGTTGTCGTTGAACTGACAGGCCTCCTTGGTGCAGCCGGGCGTGTCGTCGGCCGGGTAGAAGTAGACGATCACCCGCTGGCCTTTGAAATCCGAAAGTTTGACCAGCTTGCCGTCCTGGTCAGGCAGGGTGAACGCGGGGGCGGTGGTGCCCGCCTCGAGTTTGGCCATCATCGGCTCTCCTTCTGTCGTCGTGGGTGGACGGCTCACTCTGGCACAGGGCTCCGCGTCAGAACCGTCCTGGGCTGGTACAATAGGCCTGCGACCACCGGCAGGGGCCGGTGAGTCGGGGCCGATTCTCACTCCTCTGGTAGGCGCACGGTCCCGCCGAATCAACAGAGAGAGCGGGTTGATGACCGTCGAAGCTTTGGCCGGCGCGCACGCCGGAACACCCGAAGACGGGGACGTCTCCACCTCTGGAGACGACACCTACGAGACAGCGAGGACCTTCGAGTCTCTCGGCGTCTCACCAGAACTGACGCAGGCGCTGGCGAACGAAGGCATCGTCAGCGCCTTTCCGATTCAGGCGCTGACCGTCGCCGACGCCCTGGCCGGTCGTGACGTCTGCGGCAAGGCCAAGACAGGCTCGGGGAAGACGCTCGCTTTCGGCGTCCCGCTCCTGCAGCGGGCCAAGGCGACCCGAGAGGCTCAGGGACAACGGGCGGCCACCCGCCCGGCACAGCCACTGGCGCTCGTCCTGCTTCCGACCCGGGAGCTCGCGGTCCAGGTGCACGACGTCCTCGCCCCACTGGCCAAGCAGCTCGGACTGCGCGCCGTGGCGGTCTACGGCGGAGCCGACATCGACCGCCAGGTGTCCAAGCTGCGCAAGGGGGTCGACCTGGTGATCGCCACCCCGGGCCGGCTGATCGACCTCGGGGACCGGGGTGAGGTCGCGGTGGACCAGCTCGAGACGCTCGTGCTCGACGAGGCCGACCGCATGGCCGACATGGGCTTCATGCCGCAGGTCGAGTGGGTGCTGCGCCGCCTCGACCAGCCCCACCAGACGCTGCTGTTCTCGGCCACCCTCGACGGCGCCGTCGACCGCCTCGTCAAGCGCTACCTGACCGACCCGGTCTTCCACGAGGTGGCGTCCTCCACGCAGACCGTCACGCTGATGGAGCACCGGTTCCTCCAGGTGCACCAGATGGACAAGGTGAAGGTCGCGGCAGCCATCTGCCGGAGCCAGGAGAAGTCGCTCCTCTTCGTCCGCACCAAGCGCGGCGCCGACCGGCTGGTGGAGAACCTGCACAAGGAGGGCGTCCACGCCCTCGCCATCCACGGCGATTTGCGCCAGGCCAATCGCGAGCGGGCGCTCGCCGACTTCTCCAACGGCGGCCTCTCCGTGCTCGTGGCCACCGACGTGGCGGCCCGTGGCCTGCATATCGAGGGGGTGGACGGCGTGATCCACTACGACCCCCCGGAGGATCACAAGGCTTACCTGCACCGCTCCGGCCGTACGGCGCGAGCCGGCAAGGCGGGCGTCGTCGTGAGCCTGTCGCTGTGGAACCAGCTGGTCGAGATGGAGGTGATCCAGCGCCGGTTGGGCCTCCGCATCCCCATCGTCGAGATGTTCTCCAACGACCCCCGGCTGGCCGATCTCGCAGACTGGACGCCCCAACCTGAGGAGAGCGTCCTCTGAGCCAGGTGGCGCCCGTCCCCTCCTGGTCGCCTGAGGACGGGGTTCGCCGTGTCCTGGTCGTCACCGCCCACCCCGACGACGTCGACTTCGGCTCTGGCGGCACGGTCGCCGCCTTCACGTCGGCCGGCCTGGACGTCACCTATTGCATCGTCACCAACGGCGATGCCGGCGGATCGGACCGCGCCATGTCGCGCGTCGACATGGCCGCGCTGCGCCAGGACGAGCAGCGCGCTGCCGCCACTGTGGTGGGGGTGAGCGACGTGCGGTTCCTCGGGCACCCCGACGGCATGGTGCAGGCCACCCCGGAGCTCCGCCGCGACATCAGCCGGGTCATCCGTCAGGTCAGACCCGAGCGCGTGCTCACCCAGTCGCCCGAGCGCAACTGGGACTTCATCTTCGCCAGCCATCCCGACCACCTGGCGGCGGGCGAGGCCGCCGTGTGCGCCGTGTACCCGGACGCCCGCAACCCGTTCGCTCACCCGGAGCTGCTCGACGGCGAGGGGCTGGAGCCCTGGAGCGTGTCGGAGCTGTGGATCATGGCCCCCGGCGAGGGGGGCGCACATGTCGCAGTGGACACGACCGCCACGGTGGAGCGTAAGGTGGCCGCCCTCATGTGTCACAAGAGCCAGCTCGGCGACCCCGACGCCGTGGCGCGGCGGGTCCTCTCCATGTCGCAGGCGCAGGGCGACCTCGCCGGGCTGCCCGAAGGGTCCTCGGCGGAGCTCTACCGGGTCACCCGCATACCCTGAGGCAGCGGTGGGCACCGGCGATCCCTGGGTGGTGCTGCAGCACGTGGCGTTCGAGGGCCCCGGCTCTGTTGCGCCCGCCGTGACCGACTCGGGAGCAACACTGCACGTCGTGCGCGTCGACCAGAATGAGGCCGTCCCGCCGCCCGACTCGGTCGGCGGCATGAGTGGGCTCGTCGTCATGGGCGGGCCGATGGGCGTGCACGACGACCTCCTGTGGCTGGAGGAGGAGCGCGCGCTCCTGCGTGCGGCCGTCGGGGCGGGCCTGCCCGTGCTCGGCGTGTGCCTCGGCGCGCAGCAGCTGGCCGCGGCGCTCGGTGCCGAGGTGACGGGCGGCCCGGTTCTCGAGTGCGGCGTCGGCGAGGTCCACCTGACCACCGACGCCATCGGCGACCCGGTCTTCGGCCCCGCCCCGACGCCGCTGCCCTGCGTGCACTGGCACGGCGACACGTTCTCGCTGCCCGAGGGGGCGGTGCGGCTGGCCGGCAACGACGCCTACGAGAACCAGGCCTTCCGGGTGGGGGAGCGCGCCTACGGCCTGCAGTTCCACGTGGAGGTCACGGCCAGCCTCGTCGCGCACTGGGGGCCGCACCTGCCGGCCGGCGTCTTCGTGCGGACGTCCGACGTGGCCCACGTCAGCCGCGCCGGCGAGGGCATCGTGCGCCGCTTCGTCGCCCTGGGCAGCGTCGGTCTCGCCGGCTGATGGCGCCGGGGGCGGCCACGGTCCGGCGCCTGGCGCTGGCGCTCCCCGAGACAGTCGAGGTGCCCCATCACGACATGACCTCGTTCCGCGTCGCCGGGAAGATCTTCGCCACCATGCCGCCCGAGGGTGGGCGCGTCCACGTCTTCCTCCATGACGAGGACGTCGACGCCTACCGCGCGGAGTTCCCCGCTGCGGTCGAGGAGCTCTGGTGGGGCTCGAAGCGGCGTGGCTGCCGTGTGGTGCTCGCCTGGGCGACCACGGCACTGCTGCGCGAGCTGCTCACGGAGTCGTGGCGGCGCAAGGCGCCAAACAAGGTCCTGGCCGCTCTCGACGGCTGAGAGCTACCCCGCCATCTGGCGCAGCACGTACTGGAGGATCCCGCCGTGGCGGTAATACTCGGCCTCCATTGGCGTGTCGATGCGGACCATCACGCGGAACTCGGTGACCGAGTCGTCGTCGGCGGTCGCCGTCACCGTCAGTTCCTTGGGCAGCTCACCCTCGTTCAGCACGTCGAGGCCGCTGATGGAGAAGCGCTCGTGCCCCGTCAGCCCCAGGCTCTCGACCGAATCGCCCTTGTAGAACTGCAGCGGCACGACACCCATGCCGATGAGGTTGGAGCGATGGATCCGCTCGAGGCTCTGCGCGACGACGGCGCGCACGCCCAGCAGCGCGGTGCCCTTGGCGGCCCAGTCGCGGCTGCTCCCCGTCCCGTACTCGCGGCCCGCCAGCACGATCAGCGGCACGCTCTCGCCGGCATACCGCATGGCTGCTTCGTAGATCGACGTCTCGGTGCCCTCGGGCAGGTGCAGCGTGACGCCGCCCTCGGTGCCGGGCGCCAGGAAGTTGCGCAGCCGCACATTGGCGAAGGTGCCGCGCATCATCACCTCGTGGTTCCCTCTCCGGGCACCGTACGAGTTGAAGTCCTCACGGGGCACGTCGTGCTCGGTGAGGTACCGCCCGGCCGGGGTCGTCGGGCCGATGGAGCCGGCCGGTGAGATGTGGTCGGTGGTGACGCTGTCGCCCAGCAGGGCCAGCACCCGCGCCTCCACGATGTCGGTGACCGGCGCCGGCGTCATCGTCATGGTCTCGAAGAACGGCGGGTTCTTCACGTAGGTGGAGTCCTCCTGCCAGGCGTACGTCTCACCACCGGCGATCGGGACCTTCTGCCAGTACTCGTCGCCGTCGAAGACGGCGCGGTAGCGGGCGCGGAACATGTCCGATGTGAGCGACCGGCGGATGGTGTCGCTCACCTCGTCCATGGAGGGCCACAGCTCCGAGAGGAAGACCGGGTTGCCGGCGACGTCATGGCCGATCGGGTCGGTGGTCAGATCGATGTCGATGGTGCCGGCGAGCGCATACGCCACGACGAGAGGCGGCGAGGCGAGATAGTTCATCCTCACGTCGGGGTGGATGCGCCCCTCGAAATTCCGGTTGCCCGAGAGCACCGAGACGACGGAGAGATCGCGGTCTCTGACCGCGTCGCTCACGCCTGCGAGCAGCGGGCCGGAGTTGCCGATGCAGGTCGTGCAGCCGTAGCCGACGAGGTAGAAGCCCAGATCCTGGAGCGGCCCGTCGAGGCCGGCGCGCTCGAGGTAGTCGCTCACGACGCGGGAGCCCGGGGCGAGGGACGTCTTGACCCATGGCTTGGAGCGCAGCCCGCGCGTGACGGCGTTCTTGGCCACCAGACCTGCGGCGACCAGGACCTGCGGGTTCGAGGTGTTGGTGCAGCTGGTGATCGCCGCGATGACCACGTCCCCGTCGGCCATCTGGTGGTGCGGTGCAGCGGCCGGCTCCGTCGGGGCCGTGCGCGGCGAGCGGCCGAGGGCGACCCGATAGGCGTCGCCGGCCGCGGCGAGCGAGACCCGGTCCTGGGGCCGGGACGGCCCGGCGAGTGAGGGCTCCACGTCGCCGAGGTCGAGGCTGACGTACTCGGAGTACCCCGGCTCGGCTGCGCCCGGGTCGTGCCACAGTCCCTGGGCCTTGGCGTACGCCTCCACGAGGGCGAGGTGCTCCTCGTCACGGCCGGTGAAGCGCAGGTAGTCGAGGGTCACCTGGTCGATCGGGAACATCGTGCAGGTCGCGCCGTACTCCGGGCTCATGTTGCCAATCGTGGCACGCGTCTCGAGCGGAAGGGCGGCCACACCAGGGCCGTAGCACTCGACGAACGCGCCCACGACCCCGTGGTCGCGCAGGAGCTCGGTCACGGTGAGGACCACGTCGGTCGCGGTGATGCCGGGCTTGGGCTCACCGGAGATCCGCAGGCCGACGACGGGTGGGAGCAGCATGGAGAGCGGCTGGCCGAGCATCGCCGCCTCCGCCTCGATCCCGCCCACGCCCCAGCCCAACACCCCCAGGCCGTTGACCATGGTGGTGTGCGAGTCGGTGCCGACCAGGGTGTCGCAGAAGGCGCGGCCGTCGTCGGTGGCGAAGACCAGGCGTGACAGGAACTCGAGGTTCACCTGGTGGCAGATGCCCATGCCCGGCGGCACGGCGCGGAAGCCGCGGAACGCCCCCTGCGCCCAACGCAGGAGCTGGTAGCGCTCCATGTTGCGTGAGTACTCGATGGAGACGTTGGCGTCGTAGGCCGACGGGTCGCCGGACCGCTCGACGATCACCGAATGGTCGATGACGAGCTCGACGGGGACCAGCGGGTTGACCTGCGCCGCGTCGCCGCCGAGCCGCGCCAGCGCATCGCGCATCGCAGCGAGGTCGACGACCCCGGGGACCCCGGTGAAGTCCTGCATCAACACCCGTTCGGGGGTCAGGGCGATCTCGTGCGCGGCGTCTCCAGCCCCCTGCCCGTGTCCCTCGGGGTTCTCCCCCCAGGCGGCCACGGCCGCGATGTCGTCAGCCGAGACGTGGGGGCTGTCCTCGTGACGGAGCAGGTTCTCGAGGATCACCTTGATGGAATAGGGGAGACGTTCGATGTCGTGGCGTTCGGCGAGCGCCGCAGCCTTGATGTTGAAGATCTCGTAGGTGCGCCCGCCGACGGCCAGCGGTGTCCTGGCGCCGAAGGAGTCGGGGTGTGCAGCGGGCGTGGAGTCCGGGCTCATGCACCCATTCTGCCGTGGGCCGGCGGTGGACGCCCGTCGAGGTGCGGTGGGCCACCGATGGGAGCCGGTGGCGTCGACACCCACGTTGACGTGCCAATTCGTAACAACTTCGTAACCGCACTCGCACACGGGGCGGAACGCCAGCGTGCACAATCGAGGCAGTGCGCGTACGCGGAGGGGCGAGAGGTGCCGAGTGTGGACGCACGCGCCCGTGGCGCCTGGCGACACTGGTTCGGTCCGCGTTCGCCGGATTGCTCGTGGCGGGCGTGCTGGCCGCTGGAGTCGCGGCGACGCCCGGCACCCCGGCCGGAGCATCCCAACAGGCGCACGTCTACTTCGACGCGGGGATGATCGGCTTTGGCAGCGTGAGCCTGAGCGATCCTCAACTGCCCCAGCCGCTCAACTCGCCCGTCTTCTCCGGGGCGGCAACCCCCGACGGCGGTGGCTACGTGCTCGCCAGTGCGGACGGCGGGGTCTTCGCGTTCGGCGACGCGGCGTTCGAGGGCTCCGCGGGCGACCTCTCCCTCAACGGGCCCATCGTGGCCATGGCGACCACCTCCGACGCCAAGGGTTACTGGCTGGGCGCGCTCGACGGTGGCGTCTTCGCGTACGGCGACGCCCAGTTCTTCGGCTCCATGGGCTCCTCCCGGCTGAACCAGCCGATCGTGGGGATGGCGTCGACGCCCAGCGGCAAGGGGTACTGGCTCGTCGCCGCGGACGGCGGCATCTTCTCGTACGGCGATGCCGGCTTCTACGGCAGCACCGGCAGCCTGGTGCTCAACGCGCCCATCGTGGGCATGGCGCCCACCCACGACGGCAAGGGGTACTGGCTCGTGGCGGCCGACGGCGGCATCTTCCCCTACGGCGACGCCGGCTTCTACGGCTCCGCCGGCAGCGAGAACCTCCCCGACCCCGTGGTCGGCATGGTGGCCTCGCCAGACGGTCGTGGCTACCTGATGGCGACGGCCAACGGGGTGGTGCTCCCCTTCGGCGACGCGCAGGACCTCGGAGGCCTCACCCTGGACCCGACGGCGACGCAGATCTCCGCCATCATCGGCAACAACCACGGGACGGGGTACTGGCTGCTCGACCCGCAGGCCTGGCAGTACAGCTTCACGACCCCCACCCCCGAGCCCATGTTCCCCCAGTCGGCGGCGATCGCCGCCGCCGCCGCGTCGCAGATCCAACCTGATCCGAGCACCGCCCAGGGGGCCTGGTGCAACCCCTACGGCCCCTGTGAGCAGTGGTGCGCGCTCTTCGCCACCTGGTCCTGGGAACAGGCGGGCGTCCCGATCCCGCGCTACGGCTTCACGGGGGACATCTGGGGTTGGGCCGCCGCGTACGGCGCCGACCTTCCGCCGACGGCGACGCCCGCCGTGGGCGATGCCGTCCTGTACGGGACCGGGCCTCAGAGCACCGCGACGTCGCTGCACGTCGGGATCGTCACCCAGGTCTGGCCCGACGGCTCCATCATGACCGTGGGCGGGGACGCGGGCCCGGGGCGCGACGGCTACCTCTCGGTGGCGATCGACGGGCCCTTCCTCCCGGCGGACTCGTCCGAGTACAACGGAATGCCGATCTACGGCTTCGCGCAGCCCTAGGACGTCGGCGCCGGGTGCGCCCGGCATGGTCTGGCCCGACACCGCCACGGCGCCGTGACGGCGAGCGCGAAACCCCCATTGAATTGCGATGGCATCGGCGTAGAGTTCCGAGAGGGAGCCCGAGTGAAGGGGGTTGCCGTGGCATTCGTGCAGATCATCGAGTTCGAGACATCCCGACCGGACGAGGTCGAGGCACTCGTCGAGGTGTGGAGAGCGAAGACGGCGGGGACGCGGACGGCGCAGAAGGGGACCTTCACGCAGGACAGGGACCGGCACCATACCTACGTCCAGATCGTCGAGTTCCCTTCGTACGAGGCGGCCATGGCCAACTCGCAGCTCCCGGAGACGGCTGAGCTCTCGGAGAAGATCCGTGAGTTGTGCGACGGGCCGATGGTCTTCCGAAATCTCGACGTCCGCAGCGTCGACGAGTTGTGACGCAGGCCAACAGAGAGGAGTCACCATGGCACGACTGATCCGTAGGACGTTCGACAAGCCAGACGAGGTGCGTCCCTTCGACGGCGCAACCGGTCAGCTCGAGGTCCTCGTCACGCAGGAAGGGTCCGTCGGACGGGCGACCTTCCTCCCGGGGTGGAAGTGGTCGGAGCATGTGAAGCCCATCGCCAAGACCGACACCTGTCAGGCTGCGCACACCGGGTACTTCGTGTCGGGCCGCATGAAGGTCGTCATGGACGACGGCGAGGAGATGGAGTACGGACCCGGTGACTTCGCGATCATGAAGCCGGGCCACGATGCCTGGGTGGTCGGGGACGAGCCCTGCGTCGTCATCGACTGGGAGGGCTACGCCGACTACGCGAAGCGCTGATCCTCGCTGACACGCGGGCAGGGCGATGGCGTCGCCCGCCCCGGGAGAAGACCCTCGGCGGCACCCGTTGCCGCGGCCGCGATCGCATAGAGTGCCGGCGGAGGTCAGTCCCGTGCCCGTCTACGAATTCCGATGCTCGACCTGTCACGCCGTCTTCGACGAGCGTCGGCCCATGACCGACGCCGATACACCGGCGACCTGCCCGGACGGGCACGTCGGGGCCACGCGACTCCTTCCGGTCTTCGCCACCACGGGACTGGCGGCGGAGCCGCGAGGCGCGTCCGGCGCTCCGGTCGCGGGTGGGTGCGGCGGCAGCTGTGCCTGCGGCTGACATGACGCTCTCCTCCTGGGACGACTATCCCGTCCATCAGGCCGCGGAGTTCATCGCGCACCCGGCGACGAGCGACCGCAACTTCTACGACCGCTACTACTTCAACATGCATCCCTGCTCCGATGGGTGGTTCGCCATCTTCGGCTACGGGCAGTACCCGAACCTCGGTGTGGTCGACGCCTTCATCGACGTGCGCCGCGGCGGGTCGCAACACGTGGTGCGCGCCTCGGCGCCCCTCACGGACCGGGGCGACCTGTCCGTGGGGCCGTTCCGGGTGGAGGTGCTCGAGCCCCTGCGCCGCCTGCGGGTCGTGGTCGAGCCCACCGAGCACAGCGTGGCCATGGACGTCACCTGGGAGGGCCACATCCCGGCCATGGCCGAACCGCGCCAGTACATGCGCAGCAAGGGCAAGGTCGTCTTCGACACCCAGCGGCTCGCCCAGACCGGTCGATGGTCGGGCGCGCTGTCGGTCGGCGGGACCGACATCGCGGTGACACCGGAGCGCTGCTGGGGGACCCGTGACCGCTCCTGGGGGGTCCGGCCCGTCGGCGAGCCCGAGACCGACGGCATCCGCCAGGGCGAGCTGGTGCTCGGTGGCATGTGGAATTACTTCCCGATGCAATTCGAGGATCACGCCATCATGTACATCTGCCACGAGCGCGACGACGGGGTGCGCCCGCTGGTCCAGGGAGAGCGGGTGTGGGTCGATCCCGCCCGGGGCGTCGAGGAGCTCGGCCGCTCCGAGCACGAGCACCATCTGGTCCCCGGCACGCGTGTCATCGACCGTTCCGTGCTGCGCTTCCCCGAGGCCGGGCTCGAGATCACCTGCGGGCCGCTGCTGGCCAACTTCGTCTCCATCGGGACCGGCTACGGCATCGACGCCGACTGGCGCCACGGGATGTACCACGGGCCCGAGCCGGTGACCCAGGGCCTCGTCCTCTCCGTCGACGAGGTGCAGGGAATTGCCCAGTACGGCATCGTCGACCAGGTGGCCGAGTTCTCCTACGACGGACACGTGGGCTACGGCCTGCTCGAGCACGGGTTCTTCGGCCCGTACCGCCGCTACGGCCTGATGGACGGCGCCATGGGGGCACCCCCCGACTGACCCCGCCACCCGGGGATCGCCGACCCGGGGGCATGCGAGAATGAAGGATGCCCGACGCCTCCAGCGTCCTCCAGCAACGACTGCAGGCCGCCTTCGACACGGTGGCACCCGGGGCCGACCCCGTGCTGCGGGCGTCCGACCGCGCCGACTTCCAGGCGAACGGCGCCCTGGCCCTGGCCAAGCAGCTGGGCCGCCAGCCGCGGGAGGTGGCCGAGGAGGTCGTGGCGGCGGCATCCCTGCATGGCATCTGCTCGGTGGTCGACGTCAGCGGCCCCGGCTTCATCAACCTGACGCTGTCCGACGAGTTCATCGCGGCGCAGGTGGCGGCGCTCTCCTCCGATCCCAGGCTGGGCGTGCCCGCCGCGGCGCACCCGGAGACGATCGTCATCGACTACTCGGCGCCGAACGTGGCGAAGGAGATGCACGTCGGCCACTTGCGCAGCACGCTGATCGGTGACGCGCTGGCGCGCGTGCAGGGCTTCTTGGGCCATGAGGTCATCCGGGAGAACCACATCGGCGACTGGGGGACGCCCTTCGGCATGCTGATCGAGCACCTGATCGACGTGGGAGGGGCGGAGAACGCCGAGTCGTTCAGCGTGCGCGACCTCAACGAGTTCTACGCGGCGGCGCGCCGGCAGTTCGACACCGACCAGTCCTTCGTGGAGCGGAGCCGGCAGCGGGTCGTGCTCCTGCAGGGCGGCGACCCCGAGACGATGCGGCTGTGGCGGATCTTCGTGGCGGAGTCGATGCGCCACGCCCGTGAGGTCTACGACCTGCTCGGCGTGCTCCTCACCGACGACGACATCGTGGGGGAGAGCTTCTACAATCCGCTGCTGCCCGTCGTGGTCGAGGAGCTCGACGCCGAGGGCCTGCTCGTCGAGGACAACGGTGCGCTGTGCGTGTTCCCCGAGGGGTTCGAGAACCGCCAGGGCGAGCCACTGCCGCTCATCGTGCGCAAGTCCGACGGGGGGTACGGCTATCCGGCGACCGACCTGGCCGCGGTGCGCGACCGCACCGGACGGATCGGCGCGACCCGGTTGATCTACGTCGTCGGCGCCGAGCAGTCTCTGCACCTGCGCCTCGTCTTCGCCGTCGCCGTCCTCGCCGGCTACCTGCCTGACGCCTCCGCCGCCGTCCACGTCGGCTTCGGCCTCGTGCTCGGGACCGACGGCAAGAGGCTGGCCAGCCGCAGCGGTGGGTCGGAGCGACTCGTCGACCTGCTCTCGGAGGGGATCGAGCGGGCCGAGGCGGCGCTGAAGGAGCGCTCGAGCGACCTGTCACCCGAGCAGCAGGCCGCCATCGCGCGCGCCCTCGGCATCGGCGCGGTCAAGTACGCCGACCTGTCGACCGAGCGCATGCGCGACTACATGTTCGACTGGGACCGCATGCTGGCCTTCGAGGGCAACACGGGGCCCTACCTGCAATACGCCCACGCGCGCATCCGCTCCATCTTCCGCCGCGCCGGGGTGGCGCCGCCACCGCGCGGTACGACCCCCCTGCTCGACACGCCCCCCGAACGAGCCCTCGCCCTTCAGCTGCTGCGCTTCGCCGAGGCGGTCGGGGCCACGGCAGAGACCTCCAGCCCCTCGAAGCTCACCACGTACCTCTTCGACCTGGCGACGACCTTCACCGGGTTCTACGAGGCCTGCCGGGTCCTGGTCGACGACGAGGCGGTGCGCGCGTCGCGTCTCGCCCTGAGCGACCTGACGGCGAGGGTGCTCGAGCAGGGGCTCTCCCTCCTCGGGATGGAGGCGCCGGAGCAGATGTGACCGGGGGCCGGCCAGGCCCCTATCCTCTGCCCGGCACGTCGGGCTCGACGCGCCGCCACCCATCCCCCACGAGGAGTCGCAGCGAACATGGATCTGAACGGCACGTCGGCAATCGTCACGGGCGGCGCGTCCGGGCTGGGCGAGGCCACCGCCCGCCTCCTGGCCGAGCGCGGCGTCCACGTCGTCGTCGCCGACCTCCAGGAGGACAAGGGGGCGCCGCTGGCCCAGGAGATCGGCGGCCTGTTCGTCCCGACCGACGTGACCGACACGGAGCAGGTCGTCGCGGCCGTCGAGGCCGCTCTCGAGATGGGGCCCCTCAAGTCGCTGGTGAATTGCGCCGGCATCGGATGGGCGACCCGCACCATCGGCAAGGACGGCGACTACGCCTCGGCGCACGACCTCGACCTGTACCGAAGGGTGATCGAGATCAACCTCGTCGGCACGTTCAACTGCGTCCGCCTCGCCGCGACCAAGATGAGCCTCAACGAGCCGGACGAGGACGGCGCCCGCGGTGCCATCGTGAACACGGCATCCGTGGCCGCCGAGGACGGGCAGATCGGGCAGGCCGCCTACTCCTCGTCGAAGGGCGGCGTCGTCGGCATGACCCTCCCCGTCGCGCGCGACCTGGCCGTCGTCGGCATCCGGGTGAACTGCATCCTGCCGGGGCTGATCGACACGCCGATCTACGGCGCCGGTGAGGGCTCGGAGGCGTTCAAGAGCAAGCTGGCCCAGGACGTGCTCTTCCCGCACCGCCTCGGTCACCCGGCTGAGTTCGCCACGCTCGCCGTGGAGCTGCTCTCGAACTCCTACATGAACGCCGAGTCGATCCGCATCGACGCCGGCATCCGGATGCCACCGAAGTAGTCGGTAGGACGCGGCAACGCCGCGTCGGGGAGGGACCACACATGATCGACCCGGAGCTGGCGGCGTTCGTCGACCTCATACCGGCCTTCGACCTCAACGACCCCGTGGCGGCACGCGCCGCGTTCGAGGAGCTCATCGCCCAGATACGCATTGAGCTACCCGAAGCCGAGTCGCTCGAGATCGATGACCGGCTCGTCCCGGGGTGGGAGGGCGACCCCGAGGTGCCGGTGCGCGTGTACCGGCCGAAGGGCGCTACGACGCCGCTGCCCGGCATCCTGTTCATCCACGGCGGGGGGTTCATCATCGGGAGCGTCGAGGCGGAGCACATCGGGGCCGTGCTCGTGGCCGCCGATGCAGGTGCGGTCGTGGTGTCGGTCGACTACCGCCTCGCCCCCGAGCACCCGTTCCCGGCGGCCCTGCACGACTGCTACGCCGCGTTGTCGTGGCTGCACGCCGAGGCGGCCGCGCTGGGTGTCGACCCCGACCGCGTGGCCGTGATGGGAGCGAGCGCGGGTGGCGGCCTGTCCGCTGCCACCGCGCTGGTGGCCCGCGACCTCGGCGGCCCGCCACTCTGCTTCCAGATGCTCCAGATCCCCGAGCTCGACGACCGCCTGGAGACGCCCTCCATGCAACAGTTCGTCGATTCGCCCTTGTGGAACCGGCCGCTGGCGGTGCAGAGCTGGAAGGCCTACCTGGGCGAACTGTGGGGATCGCGCGACGTCCCGGCCCACGCGGCGCCCTCCCGTGCCACCGATCTGCGGGGGTTGCCACCGGCGTACATCTCGACAGCGGAGAACGACCCCTTGCGCGACGAGGGGATCGCGTACGCGCTCGGCCTGCTGCACGCGGGCGTGTCGGTGGAGCTGCACCAGTTCGCCGGTACGTTCCACGGTTCGGCGCTCGTGACCACGGCCGCCGTCTCCAAGCGCGCGCGGCACGAGGCGGCGCTCGTGGTGCGACGGGCGCTCGGGGTCGAGACCGACAGCGCCCCGGAGTCGCCCTGACGCCGGATCATCAGTGCAGCCCCTCGGCGGCGAGGACGCCCACGGCGGCGGCGATGGCGAGGGGCACGCTGGCCACGCCCAGCAGGCCGGCCCGCGCGATGCTCGGCCGCCCCCCCGCCGTGCGCGCCGCCCGCAGCCACAGGACCCAGGCGAGCGACCCGGTCACGAACAGGTTCGGGCCGACGTTGAGGCCGACCAAGAGCGCGAACGGATGGGGCGGCTGGCGGGCCGCCAGGAGTGACGCAGCCGGAAGATTGTTCACCAGGACGCTGGTGAGGGCAGCGGCGGCGGCCGTCCCCCAGGTGTCGAGGTGCGAGAGCAGCGTCGCCGGGCCCGACCAGCTCCGTCCGAGCGTCCCGAGCGCCACGGCGAGCCCGAACAACCCCACGAGCACCGGGAGGCCCAATATGCGCAGCGCGGCACGGGGTGCGGCGTCGCTGCCGGGACGGCGCACCCACCTGAAGAGCACCGCGGCGACGCCCACGGCCGCCACCGGGAGGGCCGGCGCATGGAGGGTGAGGACGAGCACGGTCACCGCAGCGGTGGCCAGCAGGCCGACGCCGAGCACGGCGCGCTCGGAGTCGGACGTCGGAGTGATCGTCGTGCGGAGATCACGATGATGGACCGCACCGACGACGACGGCCGTGACCGCGGCGGCGGCGAGACCCGGGAGCGCCATGTGATCGAAGAAGGCGCGGCCGGAGAGATGGAGATGGCCGAGCACGATCAGGTTCGTCAGGTTCGACCCCGGCAGCAGCAGCGAGCCCGCATTGGAGAGGAGCAGGCAGCAGTACAGCAACGGTGCCTCCCCCTCGCCGCGGCTGCGGGCGGCGTAGACGAGCACCGGGGTCAGGAACGTGACGGACGTGTCGAGGTTGAGCAGGGTCGTGACGCCGACCACGAGGACCACCGTCCCTCCGTAGAGGGCCAGTCCGCCGGGGGCGGCCCGGGCCAGTGCGTGCCCGCCGGCGGCGAAGAGCCCGTCCTCGTTGGCGACGAGTCCGACCAGGAGCAGGCCGGAGACCAGGACGAACGGCGGCCAGTCCTGCACCGCAGCCGCCCGGGCATCGTGCGGAGCCAGGATGACGGCCGCGACCAGGGCGCCGCCGCCGAGAAGGGCGAGGCCCCACTCGAGCGAGTATGGGATCGTCCTCTGCTCCACCGTGTCGATGTCGCGCACCGTTCGTTCGGGTCCCGCCGCCGCTGTCCAGAAACGCCGGTGTCGGGCCGTGGCCGTTGGGGCCGGATCGTAACGGCCCGATGCGCCCCGGGTCGCCTGGCAGGGGGCCACGGCTAGGGTCGCGCCGGTGACGTTCAAGGGCTGGCCCGACCGCGCGCTCGACTTCTACGACGGGCTCGAAGCGGACAACTCGAAGGCCTACTGGCTCGGGCACAAGGACGTGTACGAACGCGACGTGAAGGCGCCGATGGAGGCGCTGCTCGCCGAGCTGGCCCCCGAGTTCGGCGAGGCCCGCCTGTTCCGCCCCTACCGCGACACCCGCTTCAGCCATGACAAGTCCCCCTACAAGACCGCCATCGCCGCCCGGGTCGGCGACGGCTACGTGCAGCTCTCGGCCGGCGGCCTGATGGCGGGCGCAGGCATGTACCACATGGCTCCCGACCAGCTGGAGCGCTACCGCGCCGCCGTGGCGACCGACCGCTCTGGGCGCCCGCTCGAGTCCATCGTGGGAGCGCTTGGGGAGGCCCGCCTGGATGTCGCCGCCATGGAGTCCCTCAAGACGGTGCCCCGGGGCTACCCCAAGGATCACCCCCGTGTGGAGCTGCTCCGCCGCAAGGGCCTGGTGACCATGAAGTCCTGGCCCTTCGCGTCCTGGCTGGGGACGGCGGGGGCGAAGAAGCGGGTCGTCGACGTCTTCCGCGCCGCTGCCCCGCTGCTGGACTGGCTCCACACGCACGTCGGACCGACCGAGGACGTCGAGGCAGGAACCGGCAGGGGCGGCGGGCGGTCGTAGGTGATTGGGCCGCCGGCAGCTACGCCGTGAAGCACGTCATCGACAGGGACCCGTAGGCGTACCCGTCGATGAGCACCTCAGGGTGGCGCTGCCCGTTCGCCGCGGCGAGGCCGGCGAAGTACACGAGCGGGATGAGGTGGTCGGGCGTCGGGACGGCGAGGGGGTAGTCGGCGTGGTGCTCGAGCTTGAGCACGTCGGCCGGTGAGTCCACCACGACGCGCCGGGCCTCCTCGTCGAAGCGCTGCGCCCAGTCGAATCCCACGTCGGGATGCGCCCAATCGACGAGGCCCAGGTTGTGGACCACGTTCCCGCTGGCCAGGATCAGCACCCCTCGCTCGCGCAGCGGCGCCAGGCGGGTCGCGATGTCGAGGTGGTAGTCGAGCGGCTGCAGGGCGTTGATGGCGAGCTGGAGCACCGGCACGTCGGCGTCGGGGTAGACGTGGGTGAGGACGGACCAGGTGCCGTGATCGATGCCCCAGCTGTCGTGGTCGAGTCCGGCCCAGCGCGGCGCAACCACCTCGGCCACCTCGGCGGCCACCTCGGGCGCGCCCGAGCAGGCGTACTCGAACGCGAAGAGCCGGTCGGGAAAGCCGAAGAAGTCGTGGATCGTGCGCGGGGTGGCCATGGCTGTGACGGCGGTGGCGTTGGTGTACCAGTGCGCCGAGATGGAGAGGACGGCACGGGGGCGGGGGATGGCGGTACCCAGGGCGGCCCATGCCTCGGTGTAGCGGTTGTGCTCCAGGGCGTTCATGGGGCTCCCGTGTCCCACGAAGACGACCGGAAGCCGGGTGTCGTTCACCGGCCTCACCCTAACGACCGCCATCGACGGCGCGCCGGCTGTCCCGGCCGCCCGTGACCGTCTCAGGCGGTGGCGGGGCGCACCTCCGTCGCCTCGTCGGCGCTGGAGAGCGCCTTCCACAGCGCCCAGTAGCTCTTGTAGGTGATGGCGTCGGTGATGTATCCGGCCCGCTCGAGCTCGGCGTGGTAGGCGGGGAGATTGCGCCAGGGCACGCCCATGTCGACGTGGTGGGCCAGGTGCCAGCCCGTGTTGTAGGGCACGATCCAGAAGCGGGCGAGCAGCGACTGGCGCACGTTGTGCGTCGTGGCCCGGCGGTCAGGGCTGCGCTCCATGCCCCCGTGCTCCGCGATGGAGCGAAGGCGGTTGATGACGCGCCACTCGGTCATCCAGGGGAGGAACCACAGGAGGGGGTAGACCCACCAGCGGTCGGTCGCGGCCCACATGGCCGCCCACAGGACGGCCTGCACGGCGAAGATCGAGAGGCCGATGGGCCGGAACGGCTTGGTGCGCGTGTTCTTCACCAGCGGCACGAAGTTCTTCCACCCGCTGATGCCCACCGCGTCGCGGAAGAGGCGCCGGCGGAGCGCCCGCCGCGTGCACGGGTAGGGCGCGTAGAACGCGATGTCGGGCTCGTCGGGTCCGAACTCGTCCTTGTGGTGGGCGAAGTGCACCCGGCGGTAGAGCTGCACCGGTGTGAAGACGGGGTAGGCCACCACCCACTTGCCGATCCAGTCGTTCCACCGCTTGTTGGTGAAGAGGAGCTTGTGCGCCGCCTCGTGCATGAGGATGGCGAATCGCGCGTACATCGGCCCCATGAGCACGAAGGCGATCAGGTAACTCCACCACTGGTCGATCCACACGGCGCCCCCGATGATGAGGGCCACCCAGAACCAGACCGCGGCGACCGAGACCGCGTTGCGCACGTTGTCGATGCGGCGCAGGTCGGCGCGCAGTGCGGGGATGGCCATGCCGTTGGGCAGCAGCCGCTCGCTGGGGAGGACCTCGGGCCGGTCCGCTGCATCGGGCACCATGGTGCTCGCCATGGGGCTATATTACGATTATTCGTCAAGTGACGCAAGTAAGTAATACCTCGGTGCGCGTGACGGTCCCCGGCCCTGACCAGCAGGCACCCCCGCTCACCGCCCGCTCGGTGCTGGCGAGCGGGCTGCTCGGCATGGACCCGCCCGAGCTGCCGGTCGCCCAGCTGGTGCGCCTGGCGGACCTGTTCGCGTTCAGCGAGAACCGGGCGCGGGTGGCGCTGAGCCGGATGGTCGCGGCCGGGGAGGCCACCTCCGACGGGTCCGGGCGCTACCGCCTCGCGGGCCACCTGGCGGCACGCCAGTCGCGCCAGTCGGCCAGTCGCTCGGGCGCCACGACGGCCTATGACGGCCGGTGGCGGCTGGCCGTGGTGACGACGGCCGGCAGCACGGCCGACGTCCGCGCCGCCCGACGGCGCGCCCTGGCCTACGCCCGGCTGGCCGAGCTGCGCGAGGGCGTCTGGATGCGGCCCGACAACGTCGCGGTGCAGCTGCCCGACTCCCTGGACGCGGACGTCGAGCTCATGGCGGCCCGGCCGGGCGACCCGCCCCTGCTGGCGCGGCGGCTGTGGGACCTGCCGGCGTGGTCGGGCCGGGCGCGCCGCCTGCTCGGGAGCCTCGGCGCGCTGGCCCCCGACGGGCCCGAGGCCCTGGCGCCCGGCTTCGAGCTGTCGGCCGCTGTGCTGCGGCACCTGCAGGCGGACCCGTTGCTGCCGGCCGAGCTCCTGCCCGCCGACTGGCCGGGCGCCGAGCTGCGCGCCACCTACGACGAGTGGGACGCGCGGTACCGGACGACGCTGCGGGAGTGGAGCAGGGGCGGTTGAGCAGGCCCGGTCGCTCGCGTGGCGCCATGCCCGACATCCGCCGGGCACCGACCATCGCGGCGCCGCCCGATGCCGTGTCCCGCGACGCCGAAGGCACGCGCCCGGCTGCCCGGGGCGGGGCCGCAATCCCGACCCGGGCGGAACCGGACGACCGGTGCACGACGCCGGCGCCTTGGGGACGACCGCGCCGGCTTCGTGCCGGTGGATCAGTGCAGCAGGTCGAGCGTGTTGGTCCCGTCGTCGACGAAGAGGACCCCATGGCCGCCTGGCGCGACGGTCAGGCCGAAGAGGTCGCCGGCCGCGTTCCCCGGGTCGAATTGGACCCCGGTGAACTGGAAGCCCCGGGGCGTGACCTCGACCCCGTTGCCGTTGCCCCCGTTCACGGTGATCAGGTCGCCGTCGGGAGCGAGGGTGAGCCCGAGCGGGCTGCTCAGCTGGTTGCCCTGGGTCACCGTGACACCCCCACCGCCCGCCGGGAAGAACCGGAAGACGGCGAAGGGGATGGCTGCGACCCGGCGTTCACCGTGTCCGCGACGTAGAGCGTGCCGTTTGGCCCGAGGGCCACGCCGGTCGGCCCGATTACGAGGGCCGCGGGATCGAGCTCCTCGGCGAACCCGGCCCCGATCGTCGTTGAGCCGACGAGGATGGGCGCCCGTCCCGGTGGCATCACGACGCTCAATCTCTGAACCGTGCCCTGGTTCACCGGCGAGTCCTGGTGGGCGCCCGAGAGGCCGTTCAGCACGTTCGTGACGAACAGGTCCGCAAAGCCGCCGAACTGCGCGGCCGTCATGTCCCACGGACCGTTGATCCCGTGGCCGGCCCAGGTCTCGACGGGCGCACCCTCGCTGTTCAGCACGATGAGACACCCCGCATCCGGGGTGCCGGTCCCCGCGTTGGTGACCGGGAGGCTGCCCACGACCACGTGGCCGTCGTTGAGCACGACGAGGGCAGTGGTGAGGCCGACTCCTCCGGGGCACGCCCCGGGCAGGGTGGCGGCGTCCAGCGCGGCGAACCGTGTGACGTGGCCGCCAGGGGAGATCTCCATGATGGTGGTCCCCGTGCCCTGGAGGTTTGAGCTCGCGTTGAAGTTGCTCACGAGCGTGTCACCGCGCACGAGATCGCCCGTGCTGAAGGGAACGTTGGCGATGCCGTAGGGATTGAGGTCGCCGTTGGCCGGGACTGTCGAAGCGATCGAAGTCACCGTGGAGAAGGGGGACAGGAACGGGGGCGGCGCGGCATCAGCCGGCGCGGCGGTCGCGACCGCCGCCACCAGGGCGACGCCGCTTGCCAGGGCGAGGGCGACGCTCTGGAGTACCCAGCTGGCTCGTGCCCGCCGCCACCTCGGTACGGCGGGTGAGGCGTGCGGTCGATGGTCCGTGTGCGGTCTCCCGGCATGGCGTGGTGCCCTCCCTTCCGTCGTCCGTTGGCGTTCAACGAACCGCCCCCTCACGAAGGGTTACGGGACAGCGGGCCCGCCGGATTGGGCCCCAGGTAGTGTCGCCGTCCATGGACGTCGACATCACCTTCACGGGCGTGCCCGTGTCAGAGCTCGCCAGCGGCCGGGACTTCTTCGAGCGCCTCTTGGGGCGACCGGCCGACGTCCTCGTCAATGCGGACGAGGTGATGTGGCGCCTGGCCGACCCGGCCTGGCTCTACGTCGTCGTCGATCCCGGGCGGGCCGGGCACGCGTTGGTCGCCCTCTCGGTCGGCGATCTCGACGCCACGCTGGCCGAGCTCGCAGGCCGTGGCATCGAGGCCCATGTGGTCGAGGAGGTCGGGGATGCAGGCCGCAAGGCGACGGTGCTCGACCGCGACGGCAACTCGGTCGCCATCATCGAGGTGGCCGGCTAATCCCTGCCCGCCTCGCTCATCTCCCACACGGAGATGTGGCTCCGGCTGTCGCTCGTGAACGGCGAGCGATCCCAATCGGCCCAGCGCTCACGGAGGGTCATCCCCGCCAGCCGCGCCATCAGGTCGAGTTCGGCCGGCCAGACGTAACGGAACGGCGCCGAGAAGGTGTCGGGGCTGTCGCCGGTCATCCAGTAGTGGTGCGAGACGACGCCCTGTGCCGCGACGTCGTACTCGTCGAAGCCGAGGTGGGTCGGGGTGGCCGTGAAGGCCCGGATGGTCTCGCCCGGCGGCAGACGCTGCAGCTCAGGGATCACGACCTCCATCACGAAACAACCGCGGGGCCCGAGGTGCGCGGCCGCGTTGGCGAAGCACGCCACCTGCTCGTCCTGGGTCGTGAGGTTCATGATGGTGTTGCGCACGAGGTAGACGAGCGAGAACGAGCCGGCGCACAGATCGACCCCGGTCGTCGCGAAGTCGCCGATCGTGACGTCGACGGCGTCGGCACCGGGCTTCGTCCGCAGCTGTTCGACCATGTCGGCCGACAGCTCTATCCCGTGCACACGCACGCCCCGGCGGTTGAGCGGCAGCGCGAGGCGCCCGGTGCCGATGCCGAACTCGAGAGCCGCTGCCGTCGGCCCCGTGCCGGCCAGGTCGGCCAGGAAGTCCACCGCGGGATCGACGACGGCGGGCTCGAAGAGATGCGGCCAACGCTGCTCGTACTCCTGGGCGATCCGCCCCGTGAAGTGGTTCTCGGGCACATGACCATGGTGGCAGGGCGAGGTCGCCCGTTCCGGGACGAGGACAGCCGGTGGCCAAGGCCCGACAAGAGGTCGGGGCAGCCCGGAGTCAAGAATCCCGGCGGCCAGGGGGTGCGGCCGGATCTCTAAACAAAATGGTGCAGAGTCTGCGAGACCACTGCGCCGAGGCACGGAGAGACCGACACCGGCCGCCTCAGGCCGCGTGGGACTGCGTGATCCAGGTCTGGTACATCTCTGCGTAGTGCCCGCCGAGCCCCACCAGCTCGTCGTGCGAACCCACCTCGAGCAGGCGCCCGTCGCCCACGACCACGATCCGGTCCGCCCGCATGGCGGTCGACAGGCGGTGCGCGATCAGCACGGCGGTCCGGCCCTCGAGCAGCACGTCGAGCGCCGCCTCCACCATCGTCTCGGACTTGAGGTCCAGGTTGGAGGTGGCCTCGTCGAGCACGAGCACCCGGGGCTCGGCCATGAACGCCCGCCCGAGCGCGATCAACTGGCGCTCGCCCGAGGACAGGGACTGACCCCGCTCGTGGACCGGGGTGTCCAGACCGTAGGGAAGCCGGTGGACGAGCTCGCCCAGGCCGACCTGGTGCACGGCGTTCCACACCTCGTCGTCGGGCGCGCCCGGCCGGGCGAACGCGATGTTGTCCCGGATGGTCCCGGCGAAGAGGAACGGCTCCTGGGGCACGACACCCAGCTGGCTGCGCAGCGAGGCGAGTGTCACGCCCTTGAGGTCGTACCCGTCGATCAGCACGCGTCCGGCGGTCGGGTCGTAGAAGCGCGTGACCAGTTTCGCCATGGTCGACTTGCCGGCCCCGGTGGCGCCCACGAAGGCCACGGTCTCCCCGGGCGAGATGGTGAGGTCGACGTCGTGCAGCACCGGCACCGCCGGGTCGTAGCCGAACGAAACGTGGTCGAAGCGGATCTCGCCCCTGATCGGCGGCAGCTCCACGGCGTCGCGCGCCTCGAGGACCGATGGCTCGTTCTCGAGCAGCCCCTGCAGCTTGAACACCGACGCCCGGCCCTGCTGGAACGTGTTGTACTGCTGCACCAGCAGCTGGATCGGCGAGAAGAACCGGTTCACGTACAGGAAGAACGCCGTGAGCTGGCCGAGGTTGATCTCCTGCGGGTGGTGCAGGTACATGGTGCCGCCGATGCCCAGGATGAGCACCTGGCCGAGGACGCTGATGACCTGTGACCCGGGCCCGTAGACGCCATTGATCCGGCCGGTGTAGTTGTTGGCGTCCCGGTACGACCCGACGATGTCGCGGTGGGTCTCGACGTTGTAGCGCTGCCGGTTGTGGGCGGTGACGATGCGCACGCCCTGCAGGCTCTCGGAGAGGTCGGCCAGCACGAGGGCGATGCCGTCGCGCACCTTGTCGTAGCCGCGCTCGGAGGCCCGTTTGAACCAGATCGACATGATGACCAATGGCGGCAGCACGGCGAAGACGGTGATGGCCGCCAGCGTGGCGTTGGTGGCGAACAGGAAGACCGTGATCACGACCATGGTCAGCCCCTGGATGGCGAACTGGGCCAGGCCGTCCTGCAGCAGCTGCTGCAGGTTCTCGATGTCGCTCGTCATGCGGCTCATGACGACACCCGCCTTCTCCTCGGTGAAGAAGTCGAGCGAGAGTCGCTGGAGGTGGCGGAACACCTTGATGCGCAGGTCGTTCATCACCCACGAGGCCAGGCGGCCCGTGACGCGGGCCTGGCCCCACTGCGCGCTCCCCGAGACGGCGATGGAGACGAGGTACAGCAGCGCCATGGCCACCACGACGGCGTAGTCGTAGTGGGGCGGCGTCAGGCCGTGGTTGATGGCGTAGGAGACCAAGCTTGGGCCGAGCTGGGTGAACAGGGCGATCATCCCCACGAGGAACCCGGCCAGCGCGCACATCCCCGGGTACTCCATCAGCAGGCTGGTGAGCGTCAGCTTCTTCGCCTCGTGCTGCGACGGCAGCTGGGTGAAGACGGCGTCGGACTCGCCGCGCTCGGGCTCCTGCTCCAGGAGCTTGTCGACGCCCGACTGCAGCTCGTACGGGATGCCGCCGAAGGGCAGGCCCGCCTGGGCAGCCCCCGGGGCCCCGCCGCCACCCATGGGAGGTCCTCCGCCGCCGAACATCAGAACACACCCCCCTCGGGCTCGAGGACGTCGTCGTCCAGCCCGAGGTCCTCCGTCCCGGCCGCGACCGCCTCGTCGGCCAGCTCCTCGCTGGCCGCCTGCGCCAGCACCTCGGAGTACAGCGGTGTGGAGGCCAGCAGCTCGGCGTGCGTCCCGTCGGCCACGATGCGGCCCTCGTCGAGCAGCACGACCCGGTCGGCCAGGCTGATGGTGGAGAGCCGGTGGGCGATGATGAGCGTCGTGCGCCCCTCCATGAGGACGCGCAGCGAGGAGTGGATGCGCTGCTCCACCTTGACGTCGATGGCGCTGGTGGCGTCGTCGAGGATCAGGATCGGCGGGTTCACCAGCAGGGCGCGGGCGATGGCGATGCGCTGGCGCTGACCGCCCGAGAGCGTGTAGCCCCGCTCGCCGACCACGGTGTCGTAGCCGTCGGCCAGGCGCTTGATGAAGCCGGCCGCGCCGGCTGCCTCGGCTGCGGCCACGACCTCCTCCATGGATGCATCCGGCCGGCCGTAGGCGATGTTGTCCCGGATCGACACGGAGAAGAGGAACGGCTCGTCGAGGACCACGCCGATGTTCGCCCGCAGGCTGGTGAGCGTGAGGTCGCGCACGTCGTGGCCGTCGACCCGGACCGTCCCCCCGGTGGCGTCGTAGAAGCGGGCCAGGACGCGGGCGACGGTGGACTTGCCGCTCCCGGTCCGGCCCACCAGGGCGATGGTCTCGCCCGGGTGCAGGTGCAGGTTGAAGTCGCGCAGGATCTCCCGGGGCCCGTCGCCCTGCTTCGAGAGAAGGCTGTCGTCGGCGTAGGCGAAGGTCACGCCGTCGAACTCCACGTCGCCCCTGCTGTCGACGAGGTCGACGGCGTCGGGGCGGTCGACGATGGTCGGCACCTCGTCGAGGATCTCGTAGATCCGCCCGGCCGACGCCGAGGCGCGCTGGCCCATCATGATCAGCATGCCCAGCATCATGAAGGGGGCCTGCATCATCACCAGATAGAGGTTGAACGACACGATGGAAGCGACGGGCAGGTGCTCGTGGATGACCATCCACCCGCCGACGAGCAGGACGAGGACGAGGCCGACCTGCGAGAGGTTCTGCACCAGGGGAGCGAAGCGGGCGCGCAGGTCGGCGTCCTTGATGTAGCCCCACTGCACCCGGTCGGCCGCGGTGGCCAGCTGGCGCAGCTGCTGCTGCTCGGCGGCGAAGCTGCGCACGACGCGCACGCCGTTGACGTTCTCGTCCACCACCGTCGCCACCTCGGCCAGGCGGGCCTGGATGATCCACGAGACCGGGAACAGGGACTGGCGCATCTTGACGCCGACCACGTAGATGAAGGGCATCGACGCCATGGCCACGAAGGCGAGCGGCACGCTGATGGAGAGCATGAAGGCGAAGGCGACGATCGCGATGGAGCACTGCACGAGGATCATGGGCGCGAAGGTGAGGTACATCTGCACGGAGCGGATGTCGGAGTTGGCCCGCGAGATCAGCTGCCCCGACTGCACGCGGTCGTAGAAGGGGAAGGACATCCGCGTGAAGTGCTCGTAGAGGATGTTGCGCAGGTCGAACTCAATTGCGTAGGCGACCTTGAACAGGTTCGTGCGCGAGATGTAGCCGAAGATCCCCGTGAACAACCCCAGCACGGCGATCAGCTCCACGTAGGAGTGCAGCGGGTGCGTCTTGAGGATCAGCGAGTTGGTGATGCCGTTCTGGAGGATCTTGGGGATCCAGACCTGGATGATGAGCCCGAGGAACGAGAAGATGAGCGCGCTGAAGAACTGCACCTTGTGCGCCATGACGATGGGCGCCGCCCGCTTGATCCATCCCTTCGAACGGTCGGGGTCGACGCTCGCCTTGGGCGCGGTGTAACGGCTCGTGACCCCCATGGGGACGTAGGCCGCCAGCGGCAGCCGGCGCGGCTGCTCCCGGGTGTCCACCGCCTCGGTCGCGACGCGGCCGTTCCCGGCGGCCCGCGCGGGCGGCCTCGCCCCCGAGCCGGTCCTCGGTCTTGCTCACGTGGTACCACCCTTCGGTGGCTGCTCGGCCGCCTCCCGTGGCCCCTGGCGGGACTCGGTCATCGCCCGGGCCCACAGCTCGAGCGAGCGCAGGGCCATCGCCTCGTCCTTGTCGTTCAGGTGCCCCGCAATGGACACCAGGTAGTCGTCGACCGCACGGTCGGCCTCGGCCAGGATGCGGATGCCGTCGTCGGTCAGGCGCAGCGCCACCCGGCGGCGGTCGGCGTCCTCCTGGCGCCGGTCGACCAGGCCACGGGCGACCAGGCCGTCGATCAAGGCGGTGATGGAGGGCCGCCGCACGGCCAGCCGGTCCGCCAGGCCCGAGGCGGCGGCCGAGCCCTCGCCCAGGATCCCGAGGACCCGGTACTGGGGCAGCGTCAGGTCCAGGCCGGCCAGGGCGACCTCGACCCGCTTCGACAGCCAGGCCGCGACGCGCCCGTAGGTCCCGAGGACCGGGGGTGCGCCGGCGGCCGCCTTCCGGCGGGTTGCCGCGGCGGTGGAGGGGGGAGAGGACACAGACACTTCGACCATCTTACAGTTAGAAGCCCTAACTATGTCGGGCCCGATCGGGCGGCAGGCCGCGGACCCCTCAGGATCCGTGCGGCTCCTGTGACCCCCACTCGGGGTCGAGCTGGCGCAGGAACAGGTCGCAGCGCTGCTCCTCGTCCGTCTCCCCTATGGCGCCGGCGGCCAGCTTCAGGGCGTGCAGCGAGCGCAGGAACCCCCGGTTCGACTCGTGGCGCCAGCGGACGTAGCCCGAGCCGCGCCAGCCGGCGGCCCGCAGCGTGTCGAGCCCGCGGTGGTAGCCGACCCGGGCGAAGGCGTACCGGTCGATCGGGTCGGGCGCGATCTCGGCCAGGTCGGCCCAGGCCTGCAGGCACCGCGGGTCCTCGGCCGCCACGGCCGCCACCGCCTCCCGGCGCCGGTCCGGCGGGAGGGACCGGGCCGCGTCGAGGGCGGCGGCCAGGCCCGGTGTGAGCGGGTCGAGGACGGTCTCGGGGCTGCCCGACGTGAATTGGACGGAGTGCTCTGGGGTCACGTGGCCATGTTACGGGTGCCTGGCGGAGCACGGTCGTGGCGCGGGCAGCGAATGTCGGACCGCGAGGACCCCGCTGTACTCTTCGCGCCGTGCCGACGCCCGACCGCACGCCGACCTCGTTCGAGAACCATCCCGGGCTACGGGACCGGGAGCCCGAGGCGAGGGATTTGGCCGACGTCCTGCGCCGGTTGATCCGATTGTCGGTCAGCACGGCTCCGCCTGCGGCCGAGACGGCGCGGCTGACGGCGCTGCTGGCCATCGTCGCTGATGAGCTCGAGGCGCACACGCCCGACGTGCCGCTGCCCCGCTTCATCGCGCCCGACGCAGACCACCCGCCGGGGGAGGAGGACGTGCCGCTCGGGGGCGCCATGCCCTACGACGTGGTGGTGGGCCCGTTCAACCCCGTGGCTCCGCCCGTCGTGTTGGACTTCGAGCCACCCAAGGCGCTCGGCCGGGTCGTCTTCGACGTCGCCTACGAGGGCGCCCCGGGCTGCGTGCACGGTGCGGTCCTGGCCGCGACCTTCGACATCGTCCTGACGGCCGCGAACGCCATCGAGGGCTCGGTGGGGCCGACGGTGAGCCTCGCCTTCCGCTTCCTGCGGCCCACCCTGACCGATGTGGAGGCAGTGTTCGAAGGGTGGGTCACCGACGTGACCGATCGCCGCATCTTCAGCAAGGGACGCATCGTCCAGGACGGGATCGTGACGGTGGAGGCGGACGGCGAGTTCGCCATCTTCAACCAGGACCGGGTGAACCGGATGGCCTCGAGCCGCCAGCGCACGTTCGACGCGCGCCTGCGGAGGCGCGGACCAGGGTCGGTCGAGGAAGCGGGAGGACCCGGAAGAGCCGTCGCGGGCGACCCCGTGGTCCCGACCGGCGAGTAGGGAGGGTGCGCCAGTCGCTGCAGCCGTCGAGGGATCCGGCCGACTACGGCTTCACGCACCGCGTGCGCACGCGCTTCGCCGAGACCGACGCCATGGGGATCGTGCACCACGCGGCGTACCTGCCGTATCTCGAGGAGGCCCGGGTCGAGTACCTGCGCTCCATCGGGCACCCTTACGACGTGGTGCGCAGTGCCGGCGTCGACGTGGCCGTGCTCGAGGTGGCGGTGCAGTACCGCAAGCCGCTGCACTTCGACGACGAGGTCGACGTGGCACTGCGGGTCGGCGCGGTGAAGCGGACGACCTTCCAGATCGCCTACCTGCTCTCGGTGGGCGGCGAGGCACGTGCGACGGCGGTGACCGTGCACGGGTGTGTCGACGCCACCGGGCGGCCGACGCGGTTGCCGGCGTGGGTGGGGGAGGAGCTCAGCTGAAGGCGGTCGTGGGCCCGAGTGAATGGACCTGCACCGCCGGGCTGCTCAGAGTGACGAGACGATCCTGGCGAACGTCCCCGACATCGCCTGCTTCGCGACGGCCGGGTCCTCCGCCCGCGCCACGACCATCCCTGCCTGCAAGATCGCCCCGAGCAGGAGGTGCGACAGCGGTTCCACCGCCCCCTCCTCCACGCGGCCCTGCTGCGCCGCCATGGTCAGGACGGTCTTGATGGTGCCGAAGGCGTAGCGCTCGTCCAGCTCGTGCCAGGTGTCCCATCCGAGGACCGTGGGGCCGTCGAGCATGACGATGCGCTGGACCTCGGGGTTGACGCACTGGTCGAGGAAGGCGTCGAACCCGAGCGCGAGGATGCGCAGCGGGTCGGTCTCGCCGCCCCCTGTGGCGGCCGCCAGGATCTGCGCGGTGAGGTCGTCCTCCACAGCCTCGAACGCGGCCCGGAAGAGATCCGTCTTCGAGGCGAAGTGGTGGTAGAGCGCACCCCGGCTGACGGTGGCCTCGCCGAGGATCTCCTCGGTGGACGTGGCGGCGAAGCCCTTCTCCGCGAAGAGACGGCGCGCCGTGGCGATGAGCCGCCCCCTGGTTGCCTCGGTCCGTTCTGCCTGCGTGGGCACGGTCGACCTCGTTGCCAACGACACCGGCGGTGCCGTGGCCCAGGTCTTCGCGGCGCGCTTCCCGCACCGGATCCGCACGCTGACGCTCACCAACTGTGACGTGCACGACAACTTCCCGCCCGAGCCCTTCAAGCCGTTCGTCGCGCTGGCAGAGGCGGGAGAGCTCGGGCCGATGGTGGCCGCCATGGCCGGCGACCTGGGGGTCGCGCGTTCCGAGGTCGGGTTCGCGCAGGGCTACGTGCACCCCGAGACCCTCCCCGACGAGCTCCTCGCCAGCTATCTCGGACCGTTCGTCGCCGACCAAGGCAAGGGCCTCGAGCGCTTCCTGACCTCGTCGACGGCGGCAGAGCTCATGGCGGTCGAACCGCTCCTCGCCGAGCTGGATGCCCCGACCCAGGTGGCGTGGGGCACGGCCGACGTCTTCTTCGAGCCGTCGTGGGCCGAGCGCCTGCGGGAGATGATCCCCGGCGTGGAGCGCGTCACCCTCGTGGCCGACGCCATGCTGTTCTGGCCCGACGAGAGGGCGGCCGACCTCGTCCCCCTGCTCCGGGACTTCTGGGAGGCCCACGCCTGATCGCCCTCGGCCGTAGCCGGCAACCCAGGGATCATTCCTGAGACCTGGTGGTGCTGCTCCGAGCCCGGCACACAAGCTGACCACCTTGGCCGCCCTCCTGGACCAGGGCCGGCGACGGGACATCGCTTCCGCTGGCTGACGGTGGGGGCGAAGGACCCAACCCGACCTGCAGCTGATCCTGTCCTCGTGCGAGATGGGCCGCTCCCCCGGGGCGGCGGAGCAGCTGCGCGCCCTCGTCGCCAGCGGCGCCATGGGCGTCGGTGTCCTCGCGACCGACGACTGTCGCCGGACCTACGAAGAGCTCTCCGGCAAGGGCGTCACGTTCCTGACCGAGCCGGCGGAGCGCCCCTACGGGACAGAGGCGACGCTGCGCGACGACTCGGGCAACCTGATCAGCCTCACCCAGCCGTTCGCCCTCGACCCCTCGACGTTCGCGAACGGCTGACCGATTGCACCTCGGACGCCGGCGCACCTGACAGTGCGAGCAAGGGCTTGACGCCGGCTCGATTTTATATAACCATATGGTTATGTCAATGACGTTCACCGCAGATCTGAGCGACGTCGAGCTGGACCGGGCCTTCGGCGCGTTGGCGGACCCGACTCGCCGGGCGATCCTGGCCCGATTGACCGAAGGCGACGCCGGCGTGCTCGACGTGGCGGAGCCCTTTCCGATGAGCCAGCCCGCTATCACCAAGCACCTGCGCGTGCTCGAGGAGGCGGGCCTCATCTCGCGGCACCGCCTCGCTCGCCGCCGCATGTGCCACCTCGAGCCGCAGCGACTCAAGCAGCTGTCGGACTGGGTGGGCTCGTACCGCGAGTTCTGGGAGGAGAGCTTCGGGCGCCTCGACGAGCTGCTCGAGGAGCTGCAGAGGCCCGGCTCCACGCGTCCCCACGCGCAAGCGTCGACGTCGGACAGCGAGCACAGACAGAGACAAGAAGGAGAAGCAACGTGACCATGACCAACGCCCAGACTGAGATCATCATCCCGGCCGGCGAGCCCATCATCGAGGTGCGCCGGTTCTTCAAGGCGTCGCCCGAGCTCGTGTACCGGGCCTGCACCGAGGGCGAGTACCTCCGGCGCTGGTTCGGCCCCAGCCGACTCGAGGTGTCGGAGTGCGAGGTCGATCTCCGCGTCGGCGGCACATGGCGGATCGTGCAACGTGCCCCGGACGGGACGGAGTTTGGCTTCCACGGTGAGTTCCTCGAGCTCGAGCCGCACCATCGTCGGGTGGGGACGTTCATCTTCGAGGGGGCTCCGGAGCACGAGGCCGTCGAGACGATGGTGCTCGAGGAAGCCGAAGGCGGCACCCTGCTCAGGACCACGGCGCGGCACAGCTCCGTCGAGGCCCGTGACATGCACGTTGCCAACGGCATGGAGGGCGGGATCACCGAGGCCAACAAGCGGCTCGACGAGGTCCTGGCCTCGATACAGACGGCATGAGGGCACCGCCGGGGCCCTGCGGTGGCGCTTCGGCTGAGGCGCTAGGCGGGGTGGCCGGGACGAAGCGGTGGCGCGTCGCGGTAGGTGAGGAG
The DNA here is from genome assembly GCA_963717455.1 of uncultured Acidimicrobiaceae bacterium. GTDB lineage: Bacteria > Actinomycetota > Acidimicrobiia > Acidimicrobiales > RAAP-2 > Bog-473. The sequence continues at coordinate 4,808,135 of OY970336.1, read as the reverse complement.
GCCGGGGTGGCCGCCCGCCACCGAGCGCACGCCCCGCATCAAGAAGGCCTCGTGGTCCCCCACGGAGAAGTGGCCGAGGACCTCGCCCTCCATGCTCACCGCCGTATCGACGAGAAGGGGCGCCCCGGTGGAGCCGAGTCGCCAGTCGACCGCGGTGAACTTGTCCACGTGGTCCCCGGTCTCCTCGCCGAACAGACGCGCCAGGTCGACCTCGTCCTGGCCCAACAGATGGAGTCCCATCCCCGACGAGCACTCGGCGACGCGCAGCGTGTAGTTCGCCTTCGAGATGCACGCGAGGAAGTTCGGTGGATGGATGCTGCACTGGGTCACGAAGCCGGCCAGGCAGCCGCTCATCTCGCCGTCGGGTGACCGAACTGTGACTACGTAGAGCGGGTAGTCGACACGGTCGAAGAACGCCGCCAGGTCACCTGGCGGCTCGTGCGCCCGATCCGGCGTATCGAACCCCACGCGGGCCTCCATACCTCGACCGAGCACACCGAGGACGTCCGAGGGGTACCGTGCCCGGGCGGCGCTCGGCGTCCATCGCGTCCGGCGGCACCCCGTCGAGGTTCCCCTACCCGCATCCGGGGTAGGTAAAACTCCTATGCGTGACCTAAGTGCCCGAGCAGCCCGGAGCCCCGCAACCGGGCGCCCGGTGCTGAGCGCTGGGAGCGAGCAGGCCCAGGGGTACGACGGGGCACCCTCGGGGTTGGAGATCAAGAAGGGGGGCCTGGGCTCGCCGCCGCAGGCGGTCGCCCTCGCGGTCCTTTGCGCCGTCCTCTTCCTCACCTTCCTCGACAACACGATCGTCAGTGTCGGGCTGGCCAACATCCAGAGCGACCTGCACGCGGGCGTCACCTCCCTGCAATGGGTGGTGAACGGCTATGCGCTCACCTTCGCCAGCTTCATGCTGGCTGCCGGGATGTTGGGCGACATCCTTGGCCGCAAGCGCATCATGCTCGCCGGAGTGGCGATCTTCTGCGCCGGCTCGGTGGTGTGCGCGCTGGCGAGCAATGTCGATTGGCTGATCGTCGGTCGCGTCATCATGGGGATCGGCGCTGCCGCCAGCGAGCCCGGCACCCTGTCGATCATCCGCCACGTCTACCCCGACCGCGAGACCCGCGCCGACGCGCTGGGGGTGTGGGCGGCCGTCTCGGGCCTCGCCCTGGCCCTGGGGCCGGTCATCGCCGGCGCACTGGTGGGGTTCTCGAGCTGGCGGGCCATCTTCTGGTTCAACCTGGGCTTCGGCGCCGTCGCCTTCGCGCTGGCGGCAATCTTTGTGCCCGAGTCGGCCGACCGCCAGGGCCGCAGGATCGACTACGCCGGGTTCCTCTTCGGCGCCGCGTTCCTGGCTTGCCTGTCCTTCGGCGTGATCCAGGGGGAGGAGTGGGGCTACACCGCTCCCTCCATCGTGGCGCTCTTCGTCGTCTGCGCCCTGTCGGGCATCGCCTTCCTCGTGACCGAGCGCAAGGTGAAGAGCCCGATGCTCGACCTGAGCCTGTTCCGCCGCCCACCCTTCGCCGGATCCAACTTCGTGGCCTTCGTCGCCTACTTCGGCACCTTCTCGATCTTCTTCTTCACCGCGCTGTATCTCCAGGTGGTGGTGAACGTGTCGGCCTACCAGGCCGCGATCGACTTCCTCCCCATGGCGGCCGGTCTGATCCTCGTCTCGGCGCTCACGGGTCCCCTCGTGGCGCGGGTCGGTCCCCGGGGTCCGATGACCGTCGGCTGCCTGCTGGCGGGCGGCGGGATCCTCCTCACCAGTGCGCTGCTGGGTCCGCATGTCACCTTCGGGACGCTGGGCTGGGTCCTCCCGATCGCCGGGATCGGCCTCGGCATGCTGCTGGTGCCGGTCACCTCCGTCCCGCTCACGGTGGTGCCGCCCGAACGCTCCGGCATGGCCGCCTCGGCCACCAACACCAGCCGGGAGATGGGCGCGGTGTTCGGCGTGGCCATCTTGGGCTCCATCGTCAACGCGAAGCTCACCGGCGACTTGGCGGCGCGGCTGAAGGCGATCGGCATCCCCCCCAACTTTCAGAGTCTCGTGATTCACGCCGTGCAGACCGGCGGGACCAACGGGGGAGCAGCGGGCAGCGCCGAGCACTCGAAGAACGCCACCGTCGCCCGCATCGCCACCAAGGTCGTCAACGCGGCCTACGACGCCTTCGGCTCGGGGCTGCACGAGGCGCTCGTGCTGTCCGGCTGCCTCATCCTGGTCGGGGCAGTGGTCGCGGCCACCACCATCCACCGGCGGTCGGGGGAGGCGTTCGAGGTCTAGCTGCGGTCCCACGGACCGCCGGTAGCCGCGCGGAGCACGCGGTTGGGCACCTTCAAGAGCCTCTGGTCGGTCAGCACCGATACGCCGACGAGGCTCATGGACGTGACGGGGCCGGAGCACTCCCCTCCCAGCGCACCGGTCTGGACATGCGTGCGCGGCGCCGTTCTCGCACATTCTTGACAACTGAGAACCGGACTTATTTACCAGAGACATCGCGCGGCACCTGCAACATAATGACCCCAACAGCACCGGGGGGCGCGGGCCGTGAAGGGCCGCGGGGAGGACGCCATGTCGAACGTGGAGCGCCGCCGTGGAGCGCGACCCCGGGGAGCGACTCCGGGAGCACCCCGGCCGGCTCTCCGTGACGGCCTGCGACCGCGGGTGGCGGTGGCCATCGGATCGGTCTGCCTGCTCCTCAGCGCGGGACCGGTGCTCGGTGTTCTCGGGGGACCCCAGGCGGGCGGCATCACCACCTCCAGCGCCCCCCTCGACGTCACCATCGCCTCCTACGACGGGAACGACGTGACCACGACGCCCAGTGAGTCCGCGCTCGCGGGCACCAACGTCACCGACCAGGTGACGATCTCGAACACGACGTCGGACGCGCAGAGCAACGTGTCGGTGCCGATCGTCCTGCCGGCGAACTTCACCCTTCAGAACGCGACCGTCATAACGAGCACGGGCACGGCGATGGTCGTCGGGACCGACCTCACCTGGACGATCCCGAGCCTGGACGCCGGGGCGTCGGCCACCATCAGGTACACCGAGACCACCGATGCGCCCGCGGCGCTCGAGGCGGACACGACCTCCGCGTCGGCGACGAGCGACCAGAGCACCACACCCAGCTCAGCGTCCGCCTCCGTCGAGGTCATCCCGGCCTCGGACCTGACGATCAGCGTGAGTGATGGCACCGACACCATCGCCCCCGGTGCGTCGGACACCTACACGATCACGCTCACCAACAACGGCCCGTCGCCCGCCACCAACGCCACCGTCACGGACACCTTCGATGCAGACTTCGCTGCCATGTCGAGTGTCGCCTCCATCGGAGGGACCACCTTCACCGACCTCGGTGGCGGTCAATTCGAGTGGACCGGCCTCAACCTGGCGAGCGGTGCCAGCGCGACGTTCAGCATCATCGGAAACGTGCCATCACCGCTCACCGCCGGGAGCGCCTTCGTGAACCTGGCGAACGTGTCGTTGGATCCTAGCCAGGTCGACACGGACGCCTCCTCGAACGCCGTCGACTCCGACGTGGTGTCCGGCGCCGTCTCCAGCGCCCCCCTCGACGTCACCATCGCCTCCTACGACGGGAACGACGTGACCACGACGCCCAGTGAGTCCGCGCTCGCGGGCACCAACGTCACCGACCAGGTGACGATCTCGAACACGACGTCGGACGCGCAGAGCAACGTGTCGGTGCCGATCGTCCTGCCGGCGAACTTCACCCTTCAGAACGCGACCGTCATAACGAGCACGGGCACGGCGATGGTCGTCGGGACCGACCTCACCTGGACGATCCCGAGCCTGGACGCCGGGGCGTCGGCCACCATCAGGTACACCGAGACCACCGATGCGCCCGCGGCGCTCGAGGCGGACACGACCTCCGCGTCGGCGACGAGCGACCAGAGCACCACACCCAGCTCAGCGTCCGCCTCCGTCGAGGTCATCCCGGCCTCGGACCTGACGATCAGCGTGAGTGATGGCACCGACACCATCGCCCCCGGTGCGTCGGACACCTACACGATCACGCTCACCAACAACGGCCCGTCGCCCGCCACCAACGCCACCGTCACGGACGCGCTCGACGGCGGGTTCATCGCGCTCTCCGCCGTGAGCTCCATCGGTGGGACGTCCCTGGCGGAGCTCGCGCCTGACCAGTTCGCCTGGACCGGCATCAACCTGGCGAGCGGTGCCAGCGCGACGTTCAGCATCATGGGCAACATGTCGAACGGCCTCACCGCCGGGAGCGCCTTCGTGAACCTGGCAACCGTGTCGTTACCACCCGGCCAGGTCGACACGGACGCCTCCTCGAACGCCGTCGACTCGGACTCCGTGATATTCGCGCCCCAGGCGATCAGCTTCGCGACGCCGACTCTCGGCATCGCGGGCCAGTCGGCCACTCTCTCCGCGACGGGCGGGGCCTCGGGAAACCCGGTCGACTTCTCGGTCGACCCGTCGAGCGGTGCAGGAGTGTGCAGCGTGTCGGGCATTGACGGCACCACGCTCTCCTACTTTGAGGCGGGCACGTGCGTCGTCGACGCCAGCCAAGCGGGGAACGCCAGCTATGCGGCCGCGCCGACCGTGACCGGCGTCATCACCGTGGACCAGACGCCGACGTTCACGCTCGACGCACCGCCGACGGCGGCCTCGGTGGGGCAGGCCTACGCCTACACGTTCGCGGCGAGCGGCGTGCCCACGCCGACCTACTCGCTCGGCCCCGGGTCGCCGTCGTGGCTGACGCTCGATGCAACGACCGGCGCCCTGAGCGGCTCACCGCCGGCCGGCACGACGTCCTTCACCTACTCGGTCATCGCGGCCAACGACGTCGGGAACGCCACTGCGGGCCCGTTCGCCGTGACCGTGTCGCCCGACCCCACGTCGTCGCCCGACGCCGACGTCTCGGCAGCGCTCTCGTGCCCGGCGACGGTGGAGGTGCGGACCGTGGGCAACTGCACCCTGACAGTCCTCAACGCAGGGCCGGCGACGGCGAAGTCCGTCGCGGCCGGCATCAGCCTCCCGTTCCGGTTCTGGCGGGTGTCCGCCACGCCCGGGGGCCTGTGGTTCGGCCACACGGGTGTGTGGTTCGTCCGATCTCTGCCCGCGGACTCGTCCGCCACCTACACCGTCAGCTTCGTGGCCCGGAGGCCGGGCCGGGGGAGGGTGTGGGCGGCCGGCGCGTCGCGCAGCCCCGATCCGGACCAGGCCAACAATGTGGCAACGGCCACGGTGACGGTACCCGCTGACCCCTGGAGTCCACGTGACCACCAGTTTGTGGCTCCCCATCTCCGGGGTCGGTAGCAACCTCGGTAACCACGCGAGTTCGAAGCCGTACTCCCGGACGAGGCGGGCGCGTGCGAACAAGGCAAACGTGCCCCCCAAGGGGGCGCTGGTACGGCCTCGAGAGGGCTCCGGGGTCCGATCAACGCGTCGATCGATCGGTGGTCCGACCGTGCCGCTGGGGGCGGCGTCAGGGAGTGGGACTACGGAGCACGCTGTCGACCCACCGCCGGATCTCTTCGAGCGGAGCAGCCCCGGTACGACGTGAGATCACGTTGCCACCCTCGAGGAGGAGGAGCGTGGGGATCCCCTGCACCTCGAAGCGGCGCGACAGCGCCGGCGAGGCGTCGACATCCACTTTGACCAGCTTCAACCGGCCCGGCAGGTCCCTGGCCAGTTGCTCGAGTGCCGGGCTGACCATCCGGCACGGCCCGCACCACTCGGCCCACAGATCCACGAGCACCGGAATGGAGGCAGCCCCCACCACCGCCTCGAAGTCGTCGTCCCCGCTCTCGGTGATCCAGGGCAGCCCCGTCCCGCATTTCCCGCACTTGGGGACGCCCGACGCCCGATCGGGTACCCGGTTCTTCGTCCCACAGTTGGGGCACGGGACGATCGTTGTACGTAGCTGTGACATCCCCTCCGAGTCTCGCGCCTTCCGTGCGCGCGTTCCATCCCGTGGGTGCGTGGTTTCGCCCCTCAGGTCACATGAACGAGATGGTCCCGGAGAGGACCGTCAGCCCAGGCGGCCGGCGACGGTCTCCGCCTGGGCACGGTAGCCGCCTCCGAACAGCACCGTGTGGACGAGCAGGGGATAAAGCTGGAAGAGGGCGACGCGATCGTTCCAGCCCGACGTCAGGGGCTGGACCTCCATGTAGGCACGGAGGAGACGATCGGGCACCCGACCGAACAGCGCGAGCATCGCCAGGTCCTCTTCGGGGTGGCCACCGTGCACCGAGGGGTCGATCAGCCACGCCCTGCCGTCGCCGCCGAAGAGCACGTTGCCCCACCACAGGTCGCCGTGCACGAGTGAGGGACCCCCGGGTGGCAACAGGTCGGGCAGTCGGGCGACAACACGGTCCACTGCTCCTTGCAGTCCGCAACGAGCGGACAGCTCTCGGAGTCGCCTGCCGTAGAAGTCCGCGCCATCGGCGCGACGTGAGGGATCGACGCGGCAGGCCCCGATCCACGACGAGCCACCGCCCCAGTGCTGGAACGGGGCTCTGTGCAGCGTTGCCAGTGCCCGGCCGAACGCCTCTTCGTGTCCGGGCGTCCGAGCCACCTGGTCAACCGACCCGGTGACCAGGAGGTCGGGCCCCACCATCACCACATCGGGTACCGGAGGTGCGCCAGGCACCTCGCGCAATTGCCGGAGGCCGTTGGCCTCGTCCCCTATGCCAGGACCGACCTTGACCACAACGGTGCGCGCTCCGACCTCGACCAGCCAAGCGCCCCCGCCGAGAGGACGATGGCGGCCGATCGGACCGACGGCGCTAACCAGGCGCTCGGGCCAGGGAGGAGTCGAGCCCACGACGGGGCCTTTCATTCAGGCAGCATGCCAGTGGGACCCGGCGTCGCCGCGGGCGATGTTCGGCACTCCACCACTCTTCCATTCTCTCCGGTGAATTCGGATCGGCGACTGACCAGCGCTCGAGGGTCGAGCATGATGGCGCGGTGACCGGATCCGGACCCGCTGGCCTCGTGCTCACCCCTGGTGCGAGCGCCGGGCGGGACCAGCCCTCCCTGGTGGCGATCGACCGCGAGCTGAGCGGCCTGGGTGTTGTGGTCGAACGAGTCGAATTCCCCGGGCGCACGGCGGGGAAGCGCCGCCCCGACCCGCCGGAGGTGTGCATACGGACGATTCGCAGCGCAACCATCGGGCTGGCTGACCGACTCGGTATGCCGACCAGCCGTGTGGCCCTAGGCGGTCGCTCCATGGGTGGCCGGATGTGCTCCATGGCGGCAGCGGAAGGTCTCGAAGTGGCTGCCCTCGTCGTGATCAGTTACCCGCTCCACCCACCGGGAAGGCCCGACCGCCTGCGGACCGCCCACTTCCCCGGCCTGCGCGTGCCGTGCCTCTTCGTGTCAGGTCGGCGGGATGCCTTCGCGGCTCCCGCCGAGCTCGAGCGGGAGATTGCCACCATTCCCGGCGCCGTCACGCTCGTGCTCATCGATGGGGACCACTCACTGCGGAAGCGGGACGACGAGGTCGCGGGCATCGTGGCGCAATGGTTGGTCGGCCTGACCTGACGTCGTCATCCTGATCAGGTCGCACCCGACGGCGCTCGGGTTCGAGGGATCAGAGAACGACGCGGCCAGCACGACGCCCAGCCCCCAGCAGGCGATCGAGACCCCGCACGTCTTTGACGGACGGTCGTCGCGCCGTCGGCCGGCCGGCAGGAGATCGAGGGCGACCCTCTGACCTGGAGACTCCACGATCTTCCGTCGGCGGTTCCAGCCGGTGACTCAAGTGTATTCCAGCCGGTGACTCAAGTGAATTGAGGCCTCTCGAGCGTCGTTCGAGGCCAGTTCTGTGAAATCGATTGGTGAATCCGTCTTCCTGCGCTGAACTGGAAGAACGTTCACTGACGCTGAAGGACCGAAAGCGGATCCACGGCCTTCGGATCGGGCCCTGCCTTCACAGAGGGGTCAGAATGGCCTCACAGGGCGAAGTCTTTCGGCTGAGCGCCCCCGGCAGGATCCGAACCGACCGCACCGGCCCCCAGCCATTCGTTGGGAGGTGCTCGCCGTTTCCTATGGTATTTGAGGAGGAGAGGAGCACATAGTGAATCTGGACGAGATGATCCTGGTCAGCATCGACGACCACATGATCGAGCCTCCCAACATGTTCGAGAACCACGTGCCGAAGAAGTGGCTCTGGGACGCTCCGAAGGTCGTCCATGAAGATGGCGTCGACCAGTGGGTGTTCCAGGGCGAGAAGACCAGCACGTCGTTCGGGATGGCCGCCACCGTCGGCTGGCCCTCCGAGGAGTGGGGCTTCAGCCCCGGTACGTACACCGAGCTGCGGCCGGGGTGCTTCGACGTGCATGAGCGGGTGCGCGACATGAACGCCAACGGGGTACTCGGCTCCATGTGCTTCCCGACCATGGCCGGTTGGAACGCACGGACATTCGCCGAATCACGCGACAAGGAAATCGCGCTCGTCATGCTCCAGGCCTACAACGACTGGGCCATAGACGAATGGTGCGGGGCCTACCCCGGCCGCTTCATCCCGCTCGGCATCGTGCCGATGTGGGACGTCGCTGCGGCGGTGGCTGAAGTCCGACGCATCGCCAAGAAGGGCTGCCGGTCCATCAGCTTCCTCGAAACGCCTCACGTGCAGGGGTTTCCCAGTTTCCTCTCTGGCTACTGGGACCCGATGCTCGCCGCGCTGAGCGAGGAGGACATGGTGCTTTCGCTCCACATAGGTGCAGGGTTCGCGGTGATCCGGAAGCCGGAGGAGGCGCCGGTCGACCACCTCATGGTGCTGGCCTGCCAGATCAGCGCCATCACCGCGCAGGATCTGCTCTTTGGCCCCACGCTTCGACGGTTCCCCGACCTGAAAGTAGCCCTGTCGGAAGGTGGGATTGGCTGGATCCCCTTCTACTTCGACCGTATCGACCGGCACTTCAACAACCAGGAGTGGCTCCACAGTGATTTCGGCGGAAAGTTGCCGTCCGAGGTGTTCCGTGACCACATCTTGGCCTGCTACATCACGGACCCGTCGGGCCTGCGGCTGCGGGACCGCATCGGCATCGATGGCATCGCCTGGGAGTGTGACTACCCGCACACCGACACCACGTGGCCGGAGTCGCCCGAGTTCGCCTGGAAGGAGTTTCAGGGGGCAGGGTGCACGGACGAGGAGATCCACAAGATCACATGGGAGAACGCGTGCCGGTTCTATGGCTGGGACCCGTTCGCGCACACGGTGAAGGAGCAGGCGACGGTCGGCGCCCTGCGCGGCGTCGCGCTCGATGTTGACGTGACCCGCATGTCCCGCGGTCAGTGGCGTACCCGCAATGAGGCGGCAGGGATCGGGACCGTCTCGTCGCACCCCACGTCATGAATCGCGGTGTGCAATCGTGCTGACGCAGCTCAGCCTCATCGATGCCCTCCGTATCAAGGTCGTGGCTGCCTCAGTTCCCAGGCTTGGGTATTGATTTCTACCGAGCGCGGTGCCGTCGGGAGTGACGTCGAAGTCGTCTAAGTCTTCCCAACGACGAATGTGACGCTGGTGCTCGAGGGCGCGTAGTCAACGTTTCCGGCAAAGGAGGATGTTAGGGTGGCGTTACCGTGCTTCTGTGTGAGCTTGGCGATCGTGCACGTCGCGGTGCCCGAACCGTCGGTCACGCCGGAACAGCTCTGAGAACCCAGATTGAACAAGACGGTCATCCCCGCCAGGTTCCGTCCCATGTCGTCGGTGAGCCTCCCTGTCAGTGTCACGGACTTCGACGGCAAGCTCGAAAGTGGACCCGTGTAGGTGAGGACGGTGCCGTCCTTGAGGACGTTGAAGGTCACCGGGCCGAACCCGCTCGCCGTGTACTCGCTGTCGCCGGTGAATGCGGCAGTGATCGTGTGGGTTCCGACTGTCCCGTTCGGGAACACGTAGGTGGTCCTAGCAATCCCGAACGAGTTCGTGGCGGCCGTCGCGACAGGGATGAGTCCACCGTCGGCGAAGAAGTCCACCACCCGACCGACCACTGGAGCTCCATGGTCGTCTACGACGCTCGCCAAGAGCACCGCCGGATCGGTGACGAAGCTCGCCGTCGATCCGGTGTACGACACCACGGTGCTCCGCTCGCTCACGACGACCTGTGTCGTCGAGACACCACAGAGACTCTCGGGGTCACACGCAGTGAAGGTCGCCGTGTAGGTGCCGGCGCTCGAGTAGGTGTGGGTGACCGTTGCTCCGCCCGCTCCACTCCCGTCGCCGAAGTCCCAGCTGTAAGTGAGGAAGGGCTGTTGGTCGGTGCCGGGGTCGATCGCGCTCCCGGTGAGCGTGACGGGGTCCCCCCACTCGGTGGCCATGTCGGGTCCCGCCGAGGCCACAGGCGGCAGATCCGCCACCGTGACGCTGAACGTCGTCGTGGACGTCAGCCCTGTTGGATCGGTGGCGGTGAGGAGCCCACTGAAGGTGCCGGGGCCTTCGAAGGTGTGCTGCGGCGTGGGCCCGTAGGCAACACCTCCATCGGAGAGGTTCCAGACGAGAGTGGGGAAGCCACAGATACTGCTACTGCCGGTCCCGTTGAACTGTATCGGCGAGCCCTCGTTGCCCGAGTACGGACCGCCTGCGTCGACGGTCGGGGGAATGTTGTTCGCCGCGACATTCCCGAGGTCGAAGGTCGCACCGGGACCACTCATCGTGATGGTGCTTGCGACGGTGCTGAGCGGGACGGTCGGCGAGGCGAACGAGACGTCAATCTCGTTGAAAGGTGGCAGCGGGTTCGGGAATTCAGCCCCGACGTCGAACACAAGGTTGTTAGCCACGCTGACGCCGTCCGTCGTGGAAAGCGTCCCGAGCACGTAGCTCAGGTCATCGCCGGCTCCGACCGTGCACGGGATGGGCAGGGTGTCCGTCACTGGGGTTTCGCTCAGGGTGAGGCTGGCAGTGCCGTCGTTGATCCCGCCGAAGACAGCCTGGCGCATGCTGGCCAGAGCCTGGGGCGTGATCGTGACGTCGGAACCGAGGCCCAGCTTCACATAGGGACCCGGAACCGGGTAGGTGTCCAGGAGCGAGATCTGGCTGCTCGCCAGATTGCAGTCATAGTTGGGTCCGCTTGCCATCAGGTTGCAGGGTCCGCTCGCCGAGAAGCTCGGGGAGCCCAGACTCAACGGTCCAATGCCGTCCCAGGACACGTTGAGATTGTTCAGCGTCCAGGCGACCGACATGTTCCCCGGCGCGGTCGTGGAATAAGAGTCGGACGGGTTCGCTGAGCGGCCCTGGCGCACAAGGTTGGAGTCGACCGTCGTCGTCACCTGAGCAGCCTGGGTCCAGGTCAGCGTCTCGGTCAGGTCGAACGTAGCTGTGACGCCGAGACCCGACGCAGTCACCCCGGTTGAACTCAAGGTCTGGTTTCCAGAGAGCGGAGTCGGGCTCGAGAGCGTGATTGTGCTGGCGCCGGCGGGCGTAGCCCCGACGAACAGCCCGGCGACGCCGATGAGGCTAAGGCTGCTCGCGCCCAGACACAGGCCTGCAAGGACACGAGCGACACGGGGCGAGGCGGAGGGCTTTGCTGACGATTGCGAGGAGCGCCCAGTCTTGCGTGTGTGAATCGGTCCCCTCAGCCTTCGGATCAACCTCACCCGGAAGAAAGACTCAGTGTTCGGCTGCATAGTGTGCCCCTCTCGGTTGTGGCTCTTCAGGAGGTGGATCACCCCACATGGCCCACCCAGCGCGGCATCCGATCCAGAGCGACAACCGCTTGCTGTGCGACCTGGCGCTGCACCTCGGAGCTGTTCGGAGCGGGATCCACGCGTCCGAAGATATGGAGCTGCGCCGTGCGTTGATAGAGGGAAAACCCTTGACGTCGAGGGGCGCGACCCTACGGGCGGGCGGAGTCGAGAGCTCGCGCGAGGCCGAGCGCGGGACCGGATGCCGAGTTTGCGGTACACCCGCGTGAGGTTCGCTTCGACCGCCTTGGTCGACAGAAACGCGCGATCAGCGATCTCCACGTTCGCGAGACCTCCCGCGGCGAGCTCGGCGATGCAGGCCTCGGTTGCGGTGAGCATGTCGGTGCTGAAGGCTCGGCCCCCGGCGCGACGGAGCTCGCTCCTCGTGCGTTCGGCCCACAACGGCGCACCGACCCGTTCGAACACGGTGAGCGCCTCGGAAAGGGCCGTCTTTGCGTCGGCCCGCCTGCCGACCCGGCGCAGCTCGCGCCCCAAGAGCAAGACCGCCCGTGCTCGCTCGAAGGGCGTGTCGAGACCCTCGTACTCCACGACCGCCCGCTCGAGAGTGGCCACAGCGGACCGGTGATCGCGGCGAGCAGCCTGCACCAGCCCCCGACATCGCCGCGACGCTGCGAGGGCCCATGGCCGTTCACATTTCGCCCCCCGGTCTTCGAGCCACTGGACCAATCGCTCGGCACGCTCGATCTCGCCGAGTTCTGCGAGGGCTTCGACCTCGTCCGCCAAGAAGACGCCGAGGATAGGGTCCCCTTCGCCCGTGATCTGGAGCATCTCGGCCTGACGGCCCAGTGCGGCGTCTACTGCGCCAGGGTTCCCGCTCGAGAGCTCGGCCAGAGCGAGTGCCCAAAGGGGCCAGATCGTGACCGACGGCCAGCAGAGCCGCTTGAAGCACTCGAGAGCGCGTTCGGCCTCGTCTCTGGCCGCTTCGATCGACCCATCATGCGCGTGGACGAGCGCGTTGGCGGCGAGGGCCATCCCCTCCGCGCCCGGGTCATCGAGCAAGGCTGCCGCATGGCGGGCTTCGTCGGCGACGCGCGCCGCGTGGAGCAGATTGCCTCGCCAGAGCAGCACCCACGTGACGTACATCGACACGATGGGCAACGAGCTCACCTCCCCACGCTCGGCGGTCTCCCTGCGCAGTTCGAAGAGGACCGACTGAGCTTCGGCGAGGTGACCGCTCCACAAGGACAGCAAGCCATGGACGAAGCTGGGACCCAGTGGCCAGGTCCTGATGCGGGTGCGGTCTTCGAGCTCCAATGCGCGGCTGATCCGGCTTTGGTCGACGCCACGGCCGCGGAGGAAGTCCGCCAAGGCGACGAGGGAGAGCGCGTCGCCGAGCACGCTTGGCTCTCCTGACCCCTCGAGCGCGTCAACCGCGTTCTGCGCATGGCTCTCGGTACTCCGGAAACGTCCGAGGTTTACACAGCAGTAGGCGATATCAAGTTCGATGTTCGCGTGCAGCTGCTTCTCGGTGCCCGCTGCTTCCAGGGCATCGAACGCCACAGCTCTCGCCTCTGCGAACGAGCTCCGTCTGGCGAGAAGTCGGGCTGACAACTGCAGTGCCTGTCCGAGAAGGGGTCCCACCGGCTCCTCGGCCAGCGCAGCCCCGAGCATCGCCTGCGCCTGGTCAAGATCGCCGGCATCGAACCAGAACCTGGACGCCGCGATGAGCCGCGCCGTTCGTCGAAGGTCATTGCCCTTGTATGTCAGCCCGAGAGCCAGCTCTACCAGCTCGGCTGCCGCGTCGGGCGCACCGCGAGCGGCAGCGAGCACAGCCGCGGAATCGAGTTGGTCCGCGGTCGCCTCGTCGGGGTGAGCCCAACCCAGTGCCAAATGCCGAGGGCGCTCTGCGGGATCGGTCACGGTCTTTGCGAGTCGGCGGTGCGAGCGTCGACGCTCGGAAGCGTCGACTTGTTCGTACAGGGCGGAAGCGAATATCGGGTGCGTAAAGCGGATGTGGCCCCGCTCGACCGACACGATCGCGGCTTGCTCCGCAGGACCGAGGGCGTCCAGGCGGACCGTTTCGACTGTGGGCTGCGTCTGGGCGGCTGCATCGAGCAGGGCGCGGCGGGTGACCTGGGGCAATCGGTCCATCTCGGTCTTGACGAGTTCGGTCAGGCTGGGCGGGACGGGGATGCGGCCAGCCTTCAGGGGCCGTCGCTCGAGCTCGGCGGCGATCTCGAGCGCGTAGTAGGGGTTGCCACCGGATGCCCTCGCCACGTGCGCAAGGACCGGGGGGGCGAGCGAGCGCCTACTCCGCTGCTTGATGAGCTCGTGCAGAGCGGTCACGGACAGCGGACCGAGCGACAGGACGCGTCTTCTGAACGCCGGGGCGACCCGGTCGAAGCTCTGTGGGGCGGTCCGCCCTGCAGTCCTCACGGCGACGAGAAAGCCCACGGGTTCCGTATCGAGCCTCCTCACCGCAAAGCTCAAGGCGCGAGCCGAGGGTGAGTCGAGCCACTGAGCGTCGTCGACTGCGACGATGAGGCGACGTTGAGAAGACTCCTGGCGCAGCAGCGTCAATACGGAGGCGGACAAAGCCCGTTCGTCGATACCCTGTTCGGGGACAGGAACACGAAGCAGGGCGGCACTCATTGCCTGCCACTGGGGGGCAGGGAGTCGGGCGATCATCGCCTCGCTGACGTCTCCGAACAGGTCAGCCAGAGCGCTGTAGGCGAGCGTGGCCTCGGATTTGGAGGGACGGGCCACCAGGATCCCTGCCCGTTGTTCACCTGCCCGACGCAGGGCCTCCTGCCAGATCGTCGTCTTGCCGATTCCTGGCTCGCCTTCCACAACGAGGATGGCGGTCCCGCTGCGCTCGCTCGACAGGAATGTATCGACCGCGGCAAGCTCAACGCTGCGGTTCACGACCCAGACTTCCTCGTCCCCCATGACGCCATAGACGACGGTCGGGGGCAAGCTTGGTTACGTTGCCGGGTGAGCGAAAGCAACAACCAGACAACTCGGAGCCCGGTGCGGGCTCCGGAGCCTGGGTGGGGGTAGGGGCGGGGCCCGAGGTGGTACGGGGTCCCCGCGAGCGGCCGGGCCGGCGAGCGGAAGGCGGACGGTGAATGGACTCTGGAGCGCCCCGTACGGCGCCGTGGGGATAGGGGTGAGAGCCCTATCGCAGCCATCAGCCGGTCTTTCGAGACTGCCGAGCATCGCTCTCGTCATGGTGTTCCGAACCAGGTAGTCAGGGCGCCACGCAATCCCGTATCTGTGCCGTCCCCCGCCCAGGCGACATGTCCGTCGGGCCGGATCAACACGGCAGTAGGAGCGGTCACCGCGCCAAGGACCGGAAGTTCCCGCGGGCCGACAGAGTCAGCATCGATCACCTGGACCCGGTCAGCCCATGGGGCGATGTCAAAGCCGCCGGGCTCGCCGAGGTTGAGCAGCACCGGCTTGGCGTCGTGCAGCAGGGTGAAGACTCGCGGCGGGCCGTCGGCGGTCACCAGGTCCAGATCGGGCATGCGGCGTCCGAGCAGCGGGTGTCCCTCGCCGAGGTCGGTGAGTTTCTCTCGGCTGAGCAGAGCTCCCCTACTTGAGGATGGTTGAGGCGAACCGCGCCCGTTCGAAATGACGGGACGTCGTGGCGCGCACGTCTCCCCAAACTGCGGACCAGATCAGCGTTAGGTGTGTCGGACCGGGCATCGCCAGAGTTTGGGGTTCGTGAGTTCCCGCCTAGGCTCGAGGGGCTGCAACATGCCACTTTGCCGAAAGCCCCCTAGAACATGGGACCGACGGGAGTACGGACTTGGAAACTCAGTCACTCGCCTCGCAGCTTCGGGCGAAGCGGTCCGAAATGATGATGTCCGAGTTGGAGGCGGTCGCTCTGCGACTGTTCGACGAGCGCGGATTCCCCAATGTCACCGTCGAAGAGATTGCTCTCGAGGCGCACATCTCGGTGCGGACGTTCTACCGTTACTTTGCCGCCAAAGAAGACGTGCTGCAGTTGCGGATCGACCGACGGAGCGAAGCCCTCCGAGCGACCCTGTCGGCTCGCCCGGCCGGCGAGTCACCGGTGCGATCACTCCGCGTGGCGCTCGAGGAAGAGTTCTCGGCGGTCGACCCGGTCCTTCTGAGGCGATGGATCGCCGTCATCGCAGACACGCCAAACGTCATGAAAAGTGTCGTGGGTGCGATCCAGTTGAAAATTCATCCGGTGATCGCCGAGTTCTTCGGTTCTCGATTGGGTCTGCCCGTTGACGCGTTGGTACCAACGATGTTGGCCGCGGCGGCAATCGGTGTGATCCAGGCGGCCCACACGCAGTGGTACGTCCATGGCGGCGACTTTGCGACCACGATGTCCGAGAGCCTCGCCGTTCTAGAGCGAGGGATCAGCACAGACCCGAGAACGTGGTCTGCGGACGGTGGTGTGTCGTAGACACGCAAACGAACGGCACGAGCCTCACCGACCGAGGTGCAGGCCGCCTCGCTCCTCTTCGGCCAGCCCGCTAAGTACCTGCGCGTTGACACGCTACGCCATGATTGACACACTGTGCCATCAACCACAACGGGGCCGAGAGCCGGGGGGTGTCCTGTGACACGGTTTGGAGCAGTCTTCACGCGCCACCGCTTGGCCGGAGCATCGAGCCTGCGGGCCATGGCTGGCGCGACGCTTGCCATTCTGGCACTGGCTGCGGCGCTGTCGGCCGCGCCATCCGACCCGCAAGCCGCCGGCGCAGAGGCTGCCGATAGAGTGCCGGCCAGCGTGCCGCAGGCGACGGTCAGCGGGCCGGTGACCGGCGGAAAGGGCATCAATCTCGTTGGCACCACGAGCTTCGATCTGAGCACTGTCGGCTACGAGCAGAACGAGTACTTTCTTTCCGGCACCGCCTCGGCGTACACCAGCGCATCGCCGCTGAGCTCAAACGGTCGCTGGAGCGTGACCTCGGCGAGCACCGCGCCGTACACGACGCGGATGGTGGTGTACCGGCCGATCGACCCGAAGCGATTCGACGGCACCGTCATCGTCGAGTGGCTCAATGTAAGTGGAGGCGTCGACGCGGCTGCGGCATGGCTGACAGACCACGTCCAGTTGATCCGCAGCGGCATGGTCTACGTCGGTATCAGCGCGCAGGCAGGGGGTATCGTCGGTGCAGCTGGCTCGCTCGGCGCGAGCAACGGTCAAACCGGTGGGATCAAGGGATCAGACCCAGCCCGATATAGTTCGCTCGAGCACCCCGGCGACAGCTACTCCTACAGCATCTTCGAGCAAGGCGGAGCCGCCGTCCGTCGTGACGCGTCCAAGGTGCTCAGTGGGCTCAAGCCCAAGCGGATTCTTGCCCTCGGAGAGTCGCAGTCCGCGACCCGTCTGGTCACGTACATCGACGCGCTGCAACCCCATTCCCACGGGGTCTACGACGGGTACTTCGTCTACAGCCGATTCGGATCGGGTGCTCCGCTCTCGCAGGCCCCCCAAGCCAACATCAATCCGCCCACACCGACGATCATCCGTACCGACCTCACTGTGCCGGTCATGATGTTCGAGACGGAGGCAGACGTGGCGGTCCTCGGCTATGTCACTGCTCGGCAAAAACCCACCAAGCTCATCCGTGAGTGGGAGGTGGCCGGCACAGCCCACTACGACACGTACGGCCTCGTCGAGTCCATGACCGACACCGGGAACGGCGCGGGCGACGTGAATTCGTTCGACACGATGATCGACCCGGTGTCCTCCTTCGACGGTGGAGCCATCAGCTGCCCCGTCCCCCTCAACGCCGGGGCGCACACTTATGAGCTCCGAGCCGCGGTGGTCGCCCTCGGCAATTGGGTGATGACGGGAACGCCACCTCCCCAGTCGCCGCGCCTGGACGTGGCCGGCCCCGGTTCCTACGTCACGAACAGCCTTGGTGAAGCGGAGGGCGGCATCCGAACGCCACAAGTCGCGGCGCCGATCGCCGTCGTGAACGGGACCGGGGATACCTCCAATGCCGGAGGTGGATTCTGCAAGCTCTTCGGGACGACCGTCCCCTTCAGCGCAGCCAAGCTTGCACAGCTCTACCCGACGCATGCGGACTTCGTGAACAAGTGGGACCAGGCGGTTGCGGCGGACGTCTCGAAGGGCTATCTGCTGCCGGCGGACGCCAAAGCTCTCGACGCGGCGGCCCGGCAATCGAACATTGGGGGCTGAGTTGCCGACGCCAACTTGTTGAGGTGGCTACCCTTGAGGATCAATTTCCGGCGTTGCAGAAGCGAGTGGGTCGTGCCATCGGACTACCTGGCCGCACACAAGTCGAAGCACGAGAGGCTCGCGTGCGTCGAGGGGGCAACACATGTGTTCACTCCGTGTACCGCGTGTCAGAGTTCTCCGAACGAGTTCGGCGACACCGAACACGAGTTGTTCAACTACGTGGCCAACCGGCTGGCGGCACGGTTCTAGGTGGAACGAACCATTCGTAGGGCCGGTGACCGGCGGGCTAAACAATGGGAGCAGGCGTTCCTTGCCGGCGTGTAGTTCGAACCCCAAATAGCGTCGATCGGGATAGGGATATTGGGGTCCAAACCGCCCCACCCATCTGCCCCGGCCACGAATCCCCCGCGCGGGGCGGCGAGGCGGGGCGGCCGGGCCCACCGGGGACGGGCGCGATGCGCCGGGCCCCCCCGGGTGTCCTGCCAGACCCCTTGCCACTAGTGAAGGGTGTCTCGTCGTGCCGTGGCTGGCAACGTGGTCATGAGTGGCGGCCCCATTCAGCAGCGCCGGCTGACTCCCCTCGGACCTTCGGCCCTAGTGCCCTCTCCAGGTACGGGTGGAGGATGGACCTGTGGGTCGACTTCGCCGCTTGGTTGCTGGCCATATGTGGGTAGTGGCCGTTGTCGGCTTGCTCGGTGGAATGTTGGTCGCGGGGTCGATGGTTACCGGCTCGGCAGCAGCCGTGTCAGCCAATAGGGTGACTATCACCCGTGACAGTTCGGGCATCCCTCACATCACAGCCGGCAATTTCACGGCGCTCGGGTATGGCGAGGCGTTGGCGTTTTCTCAGGACAACTTCTGCACGCTTGCCCAGGACTTTGTCACGGTCAACGGCCAGAGGTCGAAGTACTTCGGCCCGAATGGCCTCAGCCTCAACTACTCGGCAGGCGCCTACGACACCAACCTCAATTCGGACTTCTTCTGGCGGTCGGTGAAGGCCAGCGGCATGCTGATCAAGGAGATGCACCAGCCCCCTCCGCTCGGGCCACTTCCCCAGATCCTTTCCGTGTACAACGGCTTCGTCTCCGGGTACAACGCGTATCTGAAGTCGGGCAAACTCAGGGACCCTGCATGCGCTGGCAAAGCGTGGGTCCGACCCATCACCCTCTCGGACATGTTCCTGAGGGGCTACCAGGTGGTCATCGAAGCGTCGAGCGCACAGTTCATATCGATGGAGGCAAAGGCCACACCGCCGAAGACGTCCTCACAGACGACCTCGCCGTCCTCTACGTCCACCACCGCCTCCTCGGTTTCCGAAAGCCCGAATGCAGCGACCCTCGTGGGAGCATTTGGGTCCAACGGCAACGACACGCTGGGGTCGAACGGAATCGGGATCGGCTCCCAGGACTCCGCGGCCGGAGACGGCATGTTGCTGGCCAATCCGCACTTCCCGTGGCGCGGCACTGAGCGTTTCTGGATGGCGCAACTCACCGTGCCGGGACAGTACAACGTCGAGGGCGGAACGCTCGAAGGGTTCCCGTTGATCGGGATCGGCTTCAACCAGCACCTGGCGTGGACGCATACCGTCTCGACCAGTTTCCGCTTTACGTTTTACCAATTGCAGCTGGTTCCCGGCGACCCGACCAGTTACTACGTGGACGGAAAGGCCGAGAAGATGGGCCACGTCACCGTCGCGGTGGATACCGGGCACGGCACCGCAAAGCACACCTTCTACACGACCCGCTGGGGCACCGTGGTCGACGTGGCCCAAGCGGGATATCACTGGACGAGCACCACTGCCTACGCCCTTGCCGACTCCATGGGCGACGATACCTTCCGGGCAGCCAACCAGTACCTGCAGATGGGCCAGGCAACGTCTGTCCAGGACCTGCTCTCGGTCGAGTCCCGGTATCTGGCGATTCCCACGTTCAACACCATCGCCGCCGACGACAGCGGACACGTCTACTACGGTGACGTCGGCAATACACCGAACGTACCGCTGTCTCTGATCACCTCCTGCACGCCGAGTGGTCTGCCCAAGCTCGTCTACAACGTCAGCGGTGTGGTCACCCTCGACGGATCTCGTTCCGCGTGCGCATGGGACACCGACCCAGGCACCCCAGTGCCTGGCATCTTCAATGCCTCCAACGAGCCGCACACGATCAGAACCGACTACGTCGAGAACTCGAACGACTCGTATTGGCTGGCCAATCCCAGTGCTCCGTTTCCGGCGTACTCACCGATCATCGGTGATATCAACGTTGAGCAGGGGCTGCGGACCCGGCTCGGTAATCAGATGATTGCCCAGCGGATGGCCGGTACCGATGGGTTTGGGCCCCCAAAATTCACCCTGGGTTCTCTGCAGGCGATGTGGGAGAGCAATCAGTCCCTGCAAGCCCAACTGGTCCTTGGCTCGCTGGTGGGCGCCTGTCGGGCCACCCCGAAAGCAACCTCGTCCAAGGGCGTCATGGTTGACCTGACCGCCGCCTGCTCTGCGTTGGCCGGCTACGACAAGACAGGCAATCTCGATGCTGGCGGGGGCTGGCTGTTCTCGGAATGGTCAGCCTATGCACCTTCGACGGGCTACTGGTCAGACTCCTTCAACTCGACCCAGCCACTCACGACGCCCTCGCAGCTCAATACCGCCAATCCGGCAATCCTCACCGCATTGGCCGATGCCGTGGTGAACCTGCAGGCCCACCACATACCGCTCGATGCCACGTACGGTGATGTGCAGCACGTGACCCGCAACGGGACGAGGATCCCTATCCCAGGATGTGACACGGGATGCTTCAACGCCATCTACGCCGCCGACGGCGGGGGCGGTCCGCTCGACGCCGCGCCCTACGGCGAGGTCTACGACGGTTCGTCACTGGTCATGACCACCGAGTTGACCAGGGGCGGTCCGGTCTCCCAGGGCATCCTCACCTACTCGCAGGCGACGGACCCGACCTCGCCCTGGTATGACAATATGACCAAGCTCTACTCGCAGAAGAAGTGGGTTTCCCTCCCGTTCACGGCCGCACAGTTGGCTCACGACCATGGGGCGAAATCGGAGACAGTGGCCGCTCCCTGAGCAGACTGGCCCCTCGGGATTGCTCCATACCGCCTGTGTCCTCAAGCGGTCCTCGCAAACACAAGCCTGATCGACGGACAGTGATGTCGTCGATCAGGACGTGCGAACGGCACGGTTCTCGAAGAGGACAGGGCAACGATCCGGGACATGCGCGAGGTGGGTTGTGGTGGTCCCCCTCCGACACCCACATCAATCTGCGACTTCATCTCTGCGTAGAGGGTGCACGAGGATCGTCACGGTCCACTCATCCCCACGATGGGAGCGTTGAGGTGTATCGATCCGGTCGATCCGTAGAACGAGGCGTCCCCGTAGGAGAAGATCCCCCCGTCAGAGGCCACCAGCCAGTACCCGCCGCCGTCGGGCGTGGCTGCCATTCCGACTATTGGCTCGTTGAGGCGAATCGATCCCGTCGAGCCGTGGAACACGGCATCCCCGTAGGAGAAGATCCCCCCGTCGGAGGCCACCAGCCAGTACCCCTTGCCGGCGGCCGTGGCTGCCATGCCGACGACGGGTTGGTTCAGGTGGATGGACCCCGTCGAGCCGTGGAACACGGCGTCCCCGTAGGAGAAGACCCCCCCGTCGGAGGCCACCAGCCAGTACCCACCGCCGTCGGGCGTTTTTGCCATTCCGACTATTGGCTCGTTGAGGCGCATCGATCCCGTCGAGCCGTGGAACACGGCATCCCCGTAGGAGAAGATCCCCCCGTCGGAGGCCACCAGCCAGTACCCCTTGCCGTCGGCCGTGGCTGCCATGCCGACGACGGGTTGGTTCAGGTGGATGGACCCCGTCGAGCCGTAGAACTTGGCGTTGCCGAACGAGAAGATCCCCCCGTCGCGAGCGACGGTCCAGTAGCCGCCGGCGTCGACCGTGTTGGCGATCCCCACGACCGGCTGGTTGATGTAGATGCTCCCGGTCGATCCGCAAAATGGCTGGTTGCCATATGTGAAGATCCCGCCGTCACTGGCCGTGAAGCGGTAGCCGGTCGGTGTGCCTGTTGGGGGGCTGCAGGGAACCGAGAGCCCGTTGTTGAGATCGATAGGGGCCGTATAGAGCTCCCGCACCGCATTGCAGCTCCCTCCATAAGAGGTGCACGGCGCAGACCAGGCGCCGTACCCGAGCCACCAGCTCCCGTTGGCGTCCTGGAAGAGTGAACCGCCACCCGGTCCGTAGACGCTGCCGTACGTGGAGAGGAAGGGCGCCGCCGGCTGAGCGCAAGGGCCGGCGGGGCCGGCGCATGTGGTGAGAGCCTCGTTGTAGCTGGTCGATTGGAAATCCCCAGCTGAGAAGAGCAGGTAGAAGGAACCCGAGGCAAAGACCATCTGGGGATCATCCGTCGTCATCTCCCACGGCAGTGCCGGCTGGTCGACGGTCAGCAAGACGGTCGGAGTCCCGACGATGCCGGTACCGTCGGCGCTCAGTTGGGCCGACCAGATCTGCGACGCCGCCGCCGACCCGCCGCCGTCGTTGGACTTCCACAACAAGTAGGCGACACCCGTGCCGGGGTCAACGAATGGGCTCGGATCGATCACGCCCACCCCGGGTGTCCCGCAATACAGCGGTCCCGCCGAGTTGTCGGTGAATACGGGAGGGCTGAGCGTCGTCGCCGTCGCCACCGAGAGGCAGCTGTGCCCCGAATCCTCGGTTATACAGGTGATCCACCTCCTGGGATAGGCATCCGGGGGATCCTCCTCGGTGCAATCAACCAGGAGGTGTGCGGTGGAGTGGAGTCCGTCATTCGAGTGTCACGTCCGTCCGGACGGTGAACACGTCTACAAGATCGGCCACCGGCTGATCGACGAGTTCTTGGAGTTCGTCGTCGGCCGAGCCCGCCCCAACACGGTCCGGGCCTATGCCCACGACCTGAACGTCTTCTTCTCGGTGGTCAAGAAGGACCCGGCCGAGGTTCGGCCCAAGGACGTGATGGCCTTCGTCACCGCGCAGCGTCGTCCCAAGCCCGGAGCGGAGAACGTAGTGCGCATCGCCGATGGCTCAGCGGGGCTCTCGGCAGCGACGATCAAGCGCCGGCTCGCCGCGGTGTCGAGCTTCTATGGCTACCTGATCACCCGCGACGACGTCGATGTGACAGCCAACCCGGTCCCTCGGGGCATCGCCACCCGCCAGAGCCGCTCTCGCGGCGGACGCGGTCTGCCGCTGGTGCGAGGGGTGCGCCGGCTGCCCCGGATCCTCGACGCCGACGAGGTCGAGTCGCTCATGGGGGCGCTGCGCACCGATCGGGACCGGGCCATGACCCAGGCCATGGTCCTCGGAGGGCTCCGGCGCTGTGAGGTGCTCGGGTTGAGGCTCTCCGATCTGCGTTTCGGCGAGTGGCGGGTGTTCATCACCGAGGGCAAGGGCGGACACGAACGTCTGGTGCCGCTCTCGCCGACCTTCTTTTCCACCGTCGCCCGATACATGGACCGCGAGCGACCAGAGGAAGCGACGACGGACGCGGTCTTCGTCTCGCTGAAAGGAGCGCGTCGGGGCCAACCGCTGTCGGTGCCGGGTCTGGATCAGATCATCACCGCCGCCCGAGAGCGGGCCGGTCTCAGCCACGGCACCTGCCACGAACTGCGCCACACCTGTTTCACCCGCTTGCGCGAAGCGGGGATGGCCTTAGAAGCCATCCAGGCCCAGGCCGGACACCGCTCGATCAGCTCGACCCGGGTCTACTTGCACCTCGACATGCACTGGCTGGCCGACGAGTACCGCCGAGCCATCGAAGCCATCGAGGCCCAGGCACTGGTGGGGGTGGCCCAATGAACGCGCTCGCCCAACTGCAGCCCCAACCGCGGCGCCAGGGCGGCGGGAAGCCCGAGGTGACGTGGGCCGAGCTCACCGCCAGAGCACCGCTCATGGTGGCCACCATGGCCTCCTACCTGGACCAACTCGAGGTATCGGCCCGTCCGAGCACGGTGGCGGACGCCGAGCTGACGTTGCGGCTCTTCGCCCATCGGGTCACCGCCACCGACCCCGACTGCGCCGCCGTTTCCGGCATCGCACGGGTGCACATCGAGGACTTCAAGCGCTGGCTGGCGGCCCGTCCGGGCAAGAACGGCAAGCGACTAGCCACGATCACGATCCGGCACCGGTTGAGCACCATGCGGACCTTCTTCGAGCGCATCATGGAGTGGGAGTACGACGACGCCCCGGCCCGCCTGCTCGTCTACTCGAGCGACTTCCCCGCCCTCGACGAGCCACTGCCCAAGTTCTTGGACGATCCCACAGCGTCGAAGTTCATGGCCGCATTGGCGCTCGACCCCAACCTGCGCCGCCGCCTGATGGTCGAACTGCTGGCCCGCACCGGCATACGTGTCGGTGAGCTCGGCGGTCTCGAAGACGACGCCATGGTGCGCTACGACGGGGTCGATCGCCTCCGGATCCCCGTCGGCAAGCTCCACAACGACCGCCACGTGCCGCTGCTCCCGATGCTGGTCGATCTCATCGTCGACTACAAGGCCCTGCGCGGTCCGTCGCGCTCGGGGCATCTACTTGAACGCGACGACGGCGGGCCCTTCGACCGGCGCACTGTGCACCGCTACGTCGCCGCGGTCGCCAAACGGGCCGGGGTCGGTCACGTCCACCCACATCAGCTGCGCCACACGCTCGCCACCCAGTCCATCAACCGGGGCATGAGCCTCGAGGCCATCGCCGCCCTGCTCGGCCACCGTTCCATGGACATGACCCTCACCTATGCGCGGATCTCGGACCGCACCGTCGCCGAGCAGTACTTCAAGGTGACCGAGGCGGTCGAGGCCGAGTACTACGGACTCTCCAGCGCGACCGTTGCGCCGACTGCGGTCTCCGGCGCCCAGAAGTCGCGCCCCGACCATCGCCGACTGCTGGCCAACGGTCACTGCACGAGGCCCGCCCTGCTCGGCTGCGCCTTCGAGAGCGTCTGCGAACGCTGCGGATTCTTCGAGACCGGACCTCAGTTCGTCACCATCTTGAAGCGCCAACGCAAGCACGCCAATGAGCGCGGTCAGAACGACCGCCAACAGCTCTTCGACGGCCTCATCGAAGGAGTCGCCGATGCCCAGTGACTGTGCTTCCATAGGAGAGAGCCCAGGACCTACGGATCACCTGTATAACGCCGGGGAAGGGACTCACCGAGGCGTCGTAGAACATGACCCAGTGCGCGCCGTAGAAGAAGACGCCGGGCGAGGTCTGGCTGTTGGTCGTCTCCCATGCGGGCGGGTGCGGCAACGCGCTCGAGCCCGTTCCGCCGGTGAAGGGCTGCCAGCCCGACGCGGGAGTGCCCGTCGTGTCGGTCAGCGCCTGGAGGAAGTTCCCCAGTGTGGTGCCCGTCGTGAACGCGTAATACGTGCCACCGGAGTACAAGAGGTCCGGGTCCGCGGCATCATTGGCGTAGGCCGGGGACGGGCTGCCGGTGAAGGAGACGTGGGCCTGGCCCACCGCCTGAGTGGCGTGGACCGCCCCAGCGCCGGAACTCTGAGCAGGTATTATGCAGACTGCAAGGACGCCCGCAGTTGTCAAGGCAATGGCCGATGCGAGGCGGAAGTGGTACCTGGGCCGGGCGCGACGAAGGCCCTGACTGCCGTCGTCGTTCCACTTGGTCAAGAAGCCATACGTGCGAGCCAACTTCCTCTTCTTTCCGTAGGGACCAAAGTCATAATTGGGACCTCAGGCCAACTCCCGGCCCGTGACTCCAATGGGGGTTGTAGCTTACCCAGCGCCCTCTTTCAACTGCCTATTGTTCATCTTCACGAGCCGCCCAGTGTCGCTCAGTGAGGGTTCGGGCTCAGAATGAGCAGCATCAACACGCACGCCGACGCAAGGACCGGCGAAACCGTGCGTTTCATTGGCACTCCAGGAGGCAGTGTCCCGGTCGCACCAGGGATAGGGGGTCACGGTGCTCATGACCAAGTGAACCTCCAGCACATGCTGATGGTCACCGGCGATGACTGCCCCGGGTCATGTCCGTCACCACCAGATCTCGTAACTGGATGCATTATCGGATCGGAGTCCGCAATGGATGCACGACGATCAGCACTTCATCGTGAGTTCTGTCCCGATGACGTTGCATACGTAAATAGCGTGCTCGTCCTCACGTATTAGGACCGGCAGGGGTCGCAGAGCCGGCGGGGCCTTGGGGTAGAGGACGCCGGTCCGGCTGGCCCACAGGCCGAAGCGAAGGAGCTGGTCGCGCCGACTTCAGTCGCACAACCGTCCAGAGGACTCCCGCAAAAAGGCCCTTGGTCCCTACTGCCTGGACGAGACCACGTGCCACCGTTCATGAGATGAGGCCGTCCAGAGGTCACCGGAGCCTCCGGGCGTCGCCAAGGTCGCAGACCGGACGCTCGGCAAGGAGGCGATCGATCTTCGGCCGACTGGGGCTCGTTGCGTCGGTCGCGGGGCTGACCCTGACGGCCTGTGCGAGCGGCGCATCGGCGGCGACTGGATCGTCCAAGGGGGCCGACCCGAAGCCGGCCTCTGCGTGTGGCCTCGCCGCGTTCAGCACGGCGCGCAAGCCGGTCACCGTCAACTTCTGGCACGCCTTCGTCAGCAGCAACAACACATGGTTGGTTTCGACGATCAACCAGTTCAACAGCTCGCAGGACAAGGTCCACGTGAACCTCCTTCAGTTCCCTTCCTACCAGGCCCTCTTCACCAAATACCTTGCCGGGCTCAGCACGGGCGACGTTCCCGACGTCGGCGAGTTCGAAGAGACGACGGTCCAACAACTCGTCGACAGCAACTCGATGCTCCCGGTCCAGACCTGCATCAATGCGTCGCACTACGCTCTCACCGACTACGTCAAGAGGGCGCTGAGCTACTACTCCTACCGTGGAGTCCAAGAGTCGATGCCCTGGGCAGTGTCCAACGTCGTCCTCTTCTTCAACGTCGACGACTTTCGCAAGGCGGGCCTCGATCCGACGAAGCCGCCGACCACGTTGCAACAGGTCCAACAGGACGCGCAGAGGATCGTCGCTTCCGGCGCCGCCACGCACGGCATCGCGTTGCCGGAGCAGCCTTATGATCTCGAACATCTGCTGGCCAAGAGCGGCGGTCAGTTGGTCAACAACGGCAACGGCCGATCGGCCCGAGCCACCAGGGCCGATCTCACGAGTTCGACCTCCCTGAAGATCTGGACCTGGTGGAACCACATGGTCACATCCGGCCTCGCCATCAACACGGGTCCCAATCCGAACGGCATCGATCACCTGCTCGCGCTCGGAACCGGAGCGGCGGCGATGACCTTTGAGGCATCGAGTGCGATCGGACCGATCGAGGCGGTGCTCAATTCCGGTCAGTACAAGGGAGTCTCGGTGGCGGCGGCGCCACTTCCGGGACTCACCACCGGCGGCGGTGTACCGGTGGGTGACGGCTCACTCTGGATCTCGGCGAAGTCCCCACCGGCAACGCGTGCGGCGGCCTGGGAGCTGATCCAGTTCCTCGACTCACCTGCCGAGCAGGCCTCCATGGCAGCCGCATGTGGTTATGCCCCCGTGCGCACCTCGGCCACAAAGGTTCCCGTCCTCGTCGCGAAGTGGAGCGCCGACCCGAGCTTTAGGGTCGCCTACGAGCAGCTCACCTCAGGTGCGGTGAACAACGCCAACCTGGGGTCGTTGATCGGGGACTACCAGGGTGTGAGGAACGCCATCCGTGACGGCATGGTGCAGATGCTGAGCAGCCATCTCTCGCCCTCGGCGGCAGCGCAGTATGCCGAGCAGGAGGCGAACATGGCCATCGACACGTACAACGAACGGGTGGGGGCGGGGTAGGAGAGGGACGGATGCCGCGAATCGGGACGGCGCGCCACGTCAGTTCGACCCCATTGTCCTCTAGCTTGCACGTCATGGCCGACGTTCACGACCCGCCGGACGTCCAGCTGCTCGACTCGTTCTGGGCTCCGCGCCAGGCACAACTGCGCGACCACACATTGCCGGTCCTGTTCGAACGCCTCGATGCTCACGGGATCGTGGACAACTTCCGTCGCCTATCGGGTCGGTCCAATGCCGAGCGCAAGGGGCTCTGGTTCTCTGACTCGGATCTCTACAAATGGATGGAAGCGGCTGCGTGGGCGGGGCGGCTCGATCTTCTCGATCCTGTCGTCGAAGTAGTGGCCGCGTCAGCCCTCCCCGACGGCTATCTCAACACCTTCTACGACAACGGCGTGGGTTCGCCGCAGCGCTATCAGGACCTCGACAACAGTCACGAGTGGTACTGCGGGGGCCACCTCATCGAGGCCGCGCTGGCGCATCGCAACGTCAGCGGGTCGGACGCGTTGCTCGACACGGCGACGCGGTGGGCCGACCATCTGTGCGCGACGTTCGGGCCCCGGGGGGACGGCCGGGTCGACGGGCATCCGGAGGTCGAGCTCGCCCTCGTCAGGCTCGCCCGTTGCACGGGCGAGCAGCGATACTTGGACCAAGCCGTCTGGATCATCGAGACCCAGCTGGCCAACGTCGGCCTTTCCCTCGGTGAGGTCCAGCTGGCCGGCCACGCGGTCAAGGCGCTGTATCTGGCGTCGGCGATCGCCGAGGTGGCACTCGCCAGCGGTGCGCCTTCCTATGCGGACGCGGCGCGCCGGCTCTTCGCCTCCATGGTCGAGGAGCACTCCTATCCCACGGGAGCGGTTGGAGGCCGATGGTTGGATGAGTCCGTCGGGAAACCCTACGAGCTGCCCGAGGCGATGGCCTACGCCGAGAGCTGCGCTGCGGTGGCGGCGGCGCAGTTCTGCCGACGCATCTGGCAGCTCACCGGCGATCCCCGCAGTCTCGAGCAGAGCGAGCTCCTCCTCTTCAATGCGGTTCCCTGCGGAACCGGAGCCGACGGGGAGTCCTGGTTCTACTCGCAGCCCCACGCAGTCGCCGAAGCAACGGCGGAGTCCAACATCTGGTTACAGCCTTTCGAGTACCAGCAATCGATGCTGGTCCAATGGTTCCCGGTCCACCGCCACCGCTGGTTCGACGTGACCTGCTGTCCGACCAACCTCGCCCGCATGTTCGCAACGGTGCACCACCACGTCGCGGATATCGACGCCGACGGCAATCTGCGTCTCCACGTTCCAATCCGTGCCAGGGTCGCCGGCGCCGGTTGGGACGTCGACATCGAGTCGGATTACCCGACCGGCGGCGATATCCGCATCACGATCCGCGCCGCCGCCCGTGGTCGACGAGCCTTCGTCCGGATCCCGAATTGGGCGGGGGGCGCCGGGCACGTTCCGGTTCCTCCCGACGGTGCCCTGGACTTCCGGATCGGCCCGCAGTGGTGGGAGACCGACCCGAGAGCGGAGGGGGCGGGCGCCTCGGTCTACCTCCGGTACGGGCCGGTGGTGCATTGCATCGAGGGCCGTGATCACCCAGGCGTGCGTCTGCACGAGCTCCGCGTCGACCCGGCCCAGCCACCCGCAACCGCGTTCTCGATTCAGGCCTCGGGACCAGACTGCGAACTTCACCACCCTGTGGACCTCGAGCCGGCCCCCCTCACCGACCTCCCGTGCCCGGTGAAGACGACCCCGTATTACGGATGGGCGAACGGCGGCCCGACGACGATGCGAATGCGATTCCTGCGCTCGTCCGGCCGGGCATCACCGCCCACCTGACCGGGCTGAGAGCGCACACGCGCAATGCGCCCCCGGCAGGGCTCGAACCTGCGCCACCGGCTCCGGCGGCCGATCAGGACCGTCCAGTGGGTCCTGCCCGCCCAACCCAGTGCTCCTGAGCTGCACCTTCAGTGCACTCCGTTTGTCACGGTCTTCTTGGCGGGCAGGACGCTGGCCGATCTGTGCCGCAACGTGCTGGCGCTGGTCTTCGTCATCGGCCTGGGACTGGTCGTCGGATTCCGGTTCAACACAACATTCGGATCATGCCTCGCTGGTATCGGGCTGATCATCCTGTTCGGCTACGCATTCATCTGGGTGTTACGCCGCGGTGGGCCTGGCCGTCAAGGATCCGCAGACGGCCCAGATCGCCGCAATCCTTCCGATGTTCGTCCTGTTCTTTGCCAGTTCGGCCGTCGTACCCGTGGCCACCATGCCAGGTTGGCTCCAGCCCTTCGCTCGCAACCAGCCGGCCAGCGACGTGATCAACTCTGTGCGCGCGCTATTCGAGGGCGGATCGCTGTCCCCAGATCTGTGGCAGGCCGTCGCGTGGTGCCTGGGCATCCTCCTGGTCTTCTTCGTTGTCTCGCTCAATCTGTATCGCAAACCGACGGCATAGCCGTCTGCCCCGCGGCATCCCCCGAGACAGGTTGTTTCCGACCGATGGCCCTACTGCCGACGGGTCTCCAACGGCAAGGCTGACGTGATGGCCGTGGCCACTCGCTCTCCGTCCGAGGACTTGGACCTCATCAGAGCTGCAGCGCTCCCGCCCGAAGAGGTTCTTTCAGTCCTTGGAAGCCGGCCTCAGGGGCTCACGTCCGTCGAAGCGGAGGAGCGACTTCGCCAGTTCGGGCCGAATGCACTCGGAGTTCATCGGGTGCGTGCCACGGCAGTCCTCTTTCGCCGAAATTCGGAACCCGATCCTGGTCCTACTCCTGGGTGCGGCGCTGGTGTCGGGGCTCACCGGTGGCGGCACGAATGCCGTGATCATCGCAGTGATCGTCCTCCTGAGCGTCGGCCTCGGCTTCTTCAACGAATACCGGGCAGCGATCGCCATGGCTTCTCTCCGGGCTCAGATTCGTCAGGAGGCCGAGGTTCGGAGGAATGGCCAGGCGTGTCGAGTGCCCGTGACGGACCTCGTACCGGGTGACGTGGTGGCGCTGCGCATTGGGGCCATCGTCCCGGCCGACCTGCGCCTGCTCAACGTCGACGAGTGCGAGTGTGACGAAGGCATCCTGACCGGGGAGTCGATGCCGGTGGTCAAGTCCGTGGCTCCCAGTGCGGGGCGCGTGACGCAGGACCAGCCCGGGTGCGCCTTCATGGGAACGATCGTGCACGAGGGTTCGGCCCTCGGCGTGGTGGTCCAGACGGGTGCATGCACTGCCTTCGGACAGATCGCGGCCGGCTTGTCCGAACATCAGGGCCAGACGGCCTTCGAGGTGGGCCTGTCACGTTTCTCGCGGTTCCTGTTCGGGGTAGCAGCAGTACTGACAGCGTTCATCTTCATCGTCAACGTGGCGCTCTCGCGACCACTCATAGAAGCACTTCTCTTTTCCCTGGCTATCGCCGTTGGCATCGCGCCCGAGATGATGCCGGCCATCGTCACAGTCAGCCTCTCGTCGGGATCGAAGGCACTGGCATCGAAGAAGGTGCTCGTGAAGCGGCTGGTGGCCATCGAGGATCTCGGCAACATCGAGATCCTCTTCACCGACAAGACGGGCACTCTGACTGAGGGGCTGATCACGTACGAACGGGGTCTCGGGGCGGATGGGAGGGAGAACGATCGCCCCCTGTTGCTCGGGCTCGTCTGCAACGAAGCAGCGGTCACACAACGGGGCCCGGTCGGAGGGAACGCGCTGGACCAGGCCCTCTGGTCTGCTCCCGGGGCCGCACCGGGAGGGGACGTGAGCGTCGAGGCCTCCCGCTATGTCCGACGGGGCGTCCTCCCATTCGACCACGAGCGTCAGTTGGTGTCGGTGCTGGTCGATGGACCAGATGGGAACGCGCTCGTGATCACAAAAGGCGCACCAGAAAGGGTTCTGGACCGGTGTGTCGGTGTACCCGAAGGTGCCCGGTCGGCCTTGGAGGCTCTGTTCCGCGAAGGGGCCCGGGTGGTGGCCGTTGCCAGCCGTCCGGTCGAAGGTACGAGTGAGCTGACGGTGGCAGACGAGCAGGGACTGGAGTTGGCGGGCTTCTTGACGTTCGCCGACCGACCGAAGATCGACGCCGGCGCCTCCATCGCCCAGCTTGAACGACTCGGCGTGGACGTCAAGATCATCACCGGGGACAACGGCCTGGTGGCTGCCAAGGTGTGCTCGCAGATCGGCGTCGACTGTACCGGAGTGCTGAGCGGCGAGGAGGTCGAGGCACTCGATGATGACCAGCTGGACACGGCAATCCTGACCACGACGGTCTTCGCCCGGATCGGCCCCGATCAGAAGTCTCGGATCATCAAGGTAGCCCGTCGCACGGGGAAGGACGTTGCGTTCCTCGGAGACGGGGTCAATGACGCGGTGGCCTTGCATCACGCCGACGTCGGCATCTCGGTGGATTCGGGAACCGACGTCGCCAAGGACGCCGCCGACGTGGTGCTGCTCGACAAGGACCTCGGCGTGCTTGCGGAGGGGGTCATGGAGGGCCGCCGCATTTTCAACAACACCATGAAGTACGTCCTCATGGCAACGTCCTCGAACTTCGGCAATATGTTCAGTGCTGCGGGCGCATCGGTCTTCCTTACGTTCCTCCCGATGCTGCCCTCGCAGATTCTCCTCAATAATCTGCTCTACAACACGGGACAACTTGCGATCCCCACCGACCGTGTTGATCCCGAGGCACTGGCCCGCCCCGCAGCCTGGGACATGACGTTCATCCGTCGGTTCATGTCCGTATTCGGTCCCGTCAGTTCCATCTTTGACTTTCTGACCTTCTGGGTCATGCTCTCCGTGCTCCATGCCGGTCACACCGAGTTCAGAACGGGCTGGTTCGTTGAATCGATCGCCACGCAGACGTTGGTGATCTATGTGATCCGGACCCGACGGGTCCCGTTCTTCAAGAGCCGACCCAGTTGGCCGATGCTGGTCGTGCCGACCGGAGCGGCCCTGGTCGGAGCCGTGCTGCCGTACACCGGCCTAGCTCACTTCCTGGGTTTCACACCGCTGCCGACGACGTTCTTCCTGTTGCTGTTCGGGATGGTCGTGGTCTATCTACTGCTCGTCGAGCTGGCGAAGACTCGCTTCTACCGAACCCCCCACGCGCGGACCCCCCGAATAGCTACTACCCACACCCAGCGACTGGAGCGTCGGATCCGACGCCGGGTCTCGCGTTTCGTGCACTTTGCCGACCCAGTACCGCATATCCGATCGGGCGCCAACGTTCAGTCATCCCGACATCTCACGTCGACTGACAGAAGTCATACCGGTGATGCACAAGGAGCCGAATGACCTCCTGATCGCCTTCCCTTTGACACATGTCTATATCGGAATTTATGGGAACCGTGGCCCGCTCTTCCAGGACGTCGGATGTCTTCAACGCAGTTGCCGAGGGCGCACCGTCGCGAGATCCTGGACACGCCGATCGCAGGCTAGAAGGCGGTCGGGGCGATCATGAACGACCTCTCGATGTTCCAGCCTCAGGTCAAAAAACCTTCGGGTGCTCAGTGAGCTGTGACTCGTCAGGTGCCGTGCGGAGGGCACCGGGTTGGTGGTCGCCACGTCGTCATGGGTTCACCGTATTCGGACGGTCCGGTCCGACGACGAATCGAGGAACTCGTCGATCAGCTGGTGGCCCCACCGTAATCGATCATGGACTCATCGATCGGCTCCTCGACCTTCATTCACGCCGTCTCGGATTGGCAGATCTACACGACCCCGTCCGCCGGCCCGAGAACCTCATCACGACGCTCGCCGTCGGTGGGAGTGAATACTGCCGCCACGAATCCTTCCACGGGTACGACGAGCGCACTCGATCCCTGATTGGGCGAATCGAATCGTTCGGGTGCTCGTTGAAGGGCGAAGACTTCATCGGCCACGATGTGGTCCACTGGGATCTTCATCCGGGCAATCTCCGACGCTCACGTATTGGGTCTCGGGTGCATCCATGGTCGAAGTCTGCCTCAGCAGAAGCCCAGATGACTCGAAGACGGCTGACCTTAAAGTCAGCACACCGGGCACCAACGCAGTCCGTGTATCGGGTCACAATTCGCGGCTTGGGGCACGTGGTGTCCCAGTCATCGGGTGTCCCCGTTGTGCGATTACATGGGTGACCCTCCTACGGACACCACCTCTAGTGTGGTCCTACGGCTCCGTGCCCTCGATGTCCTCCCGGAGCGGTATCTCCTGGGCGGCGCGATCGGTGAAGCGCTCGGTGCGCCGATCGAGTTCATGTCCTGCGGGATATAGAGAGAGGATTCGGCCCGAACGGGATCAGTACCTTCGCCTCGGCCTACGGCGGCAAGGGCTCCTCTCAACGAGCCGTCGGCTCAGCCGAGCGCCATCCCGACGACGGGCTTGACCAGGTGGAGGCTTCCCGCCGAGCCCTGGAAGTGCGCACCCGTACCGAAGGTGAAGACGCCGCCATCCGAAGCGACGAGGTAGTAGCCGTCGCCGGTGGGTGCGGCCTGTATGCCTACGACGGGTGCGTTGAGCGGCTTGCCGCCCATGGAGCCGAGGTACGGGGCGTTGAACGCGAACACACCACCGTCCTTGGCCACCAACCAGTAACCACCGGTCACGGGGTCGATGGCCATTCCCACAACCGGCTGATTGAGATGCTTGCCGCCCATGGAGCCGAAGAACGAGGCACCAGGGCCGTACGTGAACACACCGCCGTCCGACGCGACGAGGTCGTAGCCGTCGTTGTTCGGCGTCGAGGCGATCCCGACGACCGGCTGCACCAGCTTCAGTGCGCCAGCCGAGCCGAAGAACGGCGCGTTCGAACCGCGGGCGAACACACCGCCATCGGAGCCTGCGAGCCAACAGCCGTTCCCCCCAGGAGCAGGGGTGACCCCCACGATCGGCTTGTTGAGTACCGCCAGCAGACCATTGCAGTCGCCGGCACGGGGACCCTCGCCGAAGACCGTCCCGGACGCCTCAACCAGGTTGTAGTTCCCACCGCCTGGCACGGCCGCCATCCCCACAATCGGTTGCGCCAGGGCCTTGCCGCTTTCGGACCCGACGAAGGTGGCGCCGTAGCTGAAGACCCCACCGTCGGCCGCCGCCAACCAATACCCCTGCGGCGTGCTGGCCGGCATGCTGATCGGTGTCGGCGTGCCCGAGGGAGCGGGCTTGGGCTGCGTCACGCTGAAGGCGCACTGGCCCGTCGCAAAGCCACCGATCACGTTCGCAATCCCGCCGGCGGAGGTGCCGTACTGGACGGCAGGCACGTTGTCCGAGCACAGCAGGTTGCCAGCGATCTGGTTGCTGAGGACCTCGGACGCGTTCGGAATCGTGAAGTTGTTATTGGCGTAGGTGGCGCTGCCGCCGATCTTGTTGCGTTCAGCTCCGAACCAGCACGACGTCACCCCAGTGACCTGAAGGTTGCCCGATATCGCGTTGTCCTCGTAGTCGCTGTAGACAGGCGCCGCCAAGAAGGGCAGGGCGAAGACCCCACTTGGCGCGCAAGTCGGGACACCGCCACCGCCGCCTGTTTCAACAGCATCGGCACCGATGGTCGAGTTGTGCATCACGACACCCAGCGCGCCGGTGGCCTCGATGCTGCCCTGCACGGTGTCCGGGGAGTTGAGCGTGGGTGCACTCGGGTTCGGGTCATCGGCACAGGGGAACGCAGAAGCCTCGCAGCCGAGGATGAGTGTCGCACCGCTTGCGACGTTGATGTTCCCGTCCACCGTGATGCCGGACGTGCCGGGTCCGGCCGAGTTGTTGGCGAAAGCTACGATCAGCGCGTCCCCCGACTGTACGGTGACATCCCCGGTCACAGTGACCTGTCCAGCATTGACCTCGCACACACCTGAGACGGTGACAGTCGAGTATGTGCCTCCGGCCAAGCTTCCCGGCGTAGTAGTAGTGCCGGTACATGTGGTTGGCGCCGGCGTCGCAGCAGAGGCCACTGAGGCCTGGGCGGCCAAGTCGAGCGGAAGGACCAAGCACGCGGCGCCGGCCACCAGGGCCATGAGGCGCCGTGTGGCACGACCCCCGATCCGACACCGAGCATTTGTTGTCTCGCCAAAATGCATCCGAACACCACCTTTCTGGGTTGGATGGATTGGGATCGACACATCGACCTCGTGCGGAGTATAGGGAGAAGGCTCAAGCGCTGCTCGGGTGATCTTTTCGTGGCATGCCGGGGCATCCACCGTGTTGGACCACATTGCGTAGTAGTCGTCGGCCCAGACGACCAGTTCTGACACGTTTCAGTCGGTCAGATGGTCAGGACATGCTCGCCTACCCGATGTACTGGGCTATTCGTCTCTGGCCCAACCGGGCCATGGTCGAGATGACCTTGCCGAGGATTGAAGATCAAGTCGCATCAAAGTGCCAGCGGGTCGCTCCTCCCGGGTCAGTTATCAAGAGCGAGGTCGCCCTTCGTGGTTTGAGGCGGTAGACCGCCCACGGGGGAGGTCCAGCAGATGGAGCGCTGTACTCAGCAGTGAGAGCTACGCCAGACGCATCCACTTGAGCTGGCCAACCCTCCGAGTTCCAAAGCTCCGCCATGGTCGCAACCAGGGCCGGATCTGCCGCCTTCTCAGCGACGCCCTCTACAACGAGGTCGAACTCATTAGTGGCAAGGCTCAATGTGCAGCGCGAGTCGCGGGCGAGGTTTCTACCCTTTCGCGTCCGCTCTCCGGTCTCGAACCAGAATGCCCGGTCGTACCAGAGTGCACCGACGCCCGTGACATGCGGGCTCCCATCCCCGTTGATCGTCGCCAACCAACTGGTGTGTCGATCAGGGCCTCCCGTCCCAGGGGCTTGCGTGAATCCTCGTGCGAGACGGGCTTCGATGATGGACCATTCAATGGTGGGCAGCCCATAGAGGTCGGCAAGATTCTTCGTTTCCATAATGGTGTGACAAATCGTAGGGTCGAGGGTCATGGCTCCGCCATGCCGCATCCGTCGTCCCACGCCCGGCGTACGGGATAGGGCTTCGAGCGGCGCTACTCGTAGATTTGCAAGACCCATGGGTGGTGGAATCCGTAGAAGATACGGCAAGAGGTAGCTCGTCTGCGTCGCCAGTTCGCCGACCGGATTGAGACCCTCGATGAGACGGCGTTGAACACCGCATCCTGGTGTACCGGTTGGCGGGTGCGCGACGTGCTCGCCCACCTTGTTCGAGGTGCTGAGTCGACGCCTCTGTCGCTGACGCGTGACCTCCTTCGAGGCGGTCTGCGACCAGACCGAGCGGTGAGCGAGGCGGCCAAGCGCCTGGGTGACGTGCCCGTCCCCGAGCTGGCTGATCGACTCCGCATAGCGGCCGAAGGGGGCTTCCGTCCCCCTGGTTTCCCCGAGGCGATGGGACTGGGTGACGTGCTTGTGCATAGTGCTGACGCGTTCCTCCCGGTCGACCTCGACGTGGATGCACCGCCAGCCGACGCGGCCCCTGTACTGGACGCCTACTGGCGGAGAGGTCGAATGGTCGTCCATGCCGAGCCTCAGCGCGGGCGCCGCTTGGTGGCGACAGACCTCGATTGGGCCAGGGGAAGTGGACCAGAGGTGAGAGGGAAAGCCGTAGACCTCGTCCTCCTGGTGGCAAACCGACGTCAGGTTCTCCCCCGTCTCGAAGGGCTGGGGCTGGCCGGGCTGTAGTCCGAGAAACAGCACATTCCGGCGAAGTGGGGCTGGGTCAACTCGTGGCTATTCGACCAAGGTCTCGATGTCCTTGATGACCATTGAGATGTCCACAGGGTGGTTGGTGTTGACTTCAAGTACAGCCCAATCACCCGCCACCGGCGTGGTCACTTCGTCATTCCAGAGTTCGTCGTCCGAGCGACGGTCATCAAAGTGGCCAGGGTGGCGGTCCTGGGACCGCTCTCGGTACCGAGCAAGTGCGACCTCACGGTCACAGCGGCAGAACACCTCAATAATCAGGCCGGGAAGCGCCTGAATGCCAGGACGAGAGACGGAGCGATGGAAGTTTGCCTCTAGGACAGCCCCACCTGAAGCCGCCGATGCCACTGCGTACATGACCTCCATTGCGGCCTGTCCGATCATCCTCGACGTGTCAACGTTGGGGACCGCCAAAACGGACATCAGGGTTTCCTTGATCAGGTCCTTCGCAATCAGTGGCAGACGCATTTCCTGCGCCATTCTCGCTGCCAGCGTTGTCTTGCCACTTCCAGGAGGACCCGAGACCACTACGTAGAGCGGTTGAGGGCACCCTTCGCATCCGCTTGATATCGGCACGTTACGAGCGGGCCGTGAAACGCTTATGGAGTTGGCCGAGAACGTCCGCGATCCCTTCCGTCCGTCCTTCATCGATGACGTGATCGCTAGGAGTCTTCGCTACTGCTGTGGCAACGATCCTGATCTCGTCTCCGCTAGTCGTTGCCACCTTCACTCTCGGGAAATCCGACGTTGTTACTTCGAACGTCAGGATCTCGGACCAGGCCAGTCGACGAGTTGAGAACGGGTTCCCGATTGTGAGCCCCCTTCGGTCTGCCTTGACAAACGGACGGAACCAGCAGCGATAAGATACATAGAGCCACGGCAGGGTGAAGAGGAGCGACCAAGCTGGGGCCGTCGCGAGAAAGAAAACAAGTGGAGAGCCCCCAATCCCGGGAAAGCAAACCCATCGGATGAATGGGCTGGTGTGCCAAACGTGCACGACATCGTCTGCCTCGTCGCCCATGCGGACATTGTTACGCAGACCCACGAAGGCCTCTCGGTATTGCCGGATAGCGGAATGTCCCCCCATCAGAATCGCCTGCCGCCATGGTGCCCGCACGGGGTGCCCCCTGATGCCTTTCAGCGTCCGCCCTTCGCTCGTCGGCCGAGTCGGCTCGCAGGGGTTTGGCGCCCCCGGAAGGAAGGTGGAATCCACCACTCGTCCTTTCACGCCGCATCTGAACAAGCAAATAGGGGATAGGAGATAAAGGGGTCTGAAACTCCGCACCCCGGCCGCTCAGGTTCGAAGCGCGTCGCCCGCTACCACGCCCACCGGTGGGTCGGTGGATAGAGGGCCGCCAAACCCCGCTAACCCGGAGGCGCCCACCCGCTCTAGTGCTTGTGCTTCGGCCTTGCTTGCGCGGACGAAGGCACTCATCACGGCCCGATCCAACTCGGCGATGGACGCCTCCACGTCGATGGTCGCGGGAATCTTCGCCGAAACGAGCAGGTCACCAGCCATGTGGGCAATGTCCGAGGCGTCGAACACGCGAGTCGGTTCAATATCGATCCCCTCGAAACCGGCTTCCTCCAGACCCTCTCGGTAGTCGGTCTCGAGCAGCGCCCCCGCCACACAGCCCGTCCAGAGGCCCATTGCTTGCTGAAGAGGCTCAGGAAGGCTTCGGCGCAGGACGATGTCGGAGACGGCCAGACGTCCCCCTGGCTTCAACACCCGGAAGGCCTCGCGGAAGACTGCGGGCTTGTCCGGGGACAGGTTCACGACGCAATTGGAGATGATGACGTCCACAGATTCGTCCGGCAGTGGGACGGACTCGATTGTGCCCAGAAGGAACTCGGCGTTGACCACACCGGCCTCGACCTGGTTCCTTCGAGCAAGAGCCAACATCTCGGGCGTCATGTCCAAGCCGTATGCCTTGCCGCTCGGAGCAACCCGTCGAGCCGATAGGAGCACGTCTATCCCTCCACCCGAGCCAAGATCGAGGACAAACTCTCCGGGATGCAGTTCTGCGAGCAGCGTGGGGTTCCCGCATCCAAGTGAAGCTGCGAGCGCGGCATCTGGCAGCACCTCGGCGTCTTTCTTCTCGTACAGCGTGGGGCCGATGAGGCCAGTGGCGGTGCCGGTTGGACCGCAGCACGATGCGTCCACGGCTCGTGCTGCCTCGGCATAGCGCTCGCGTACCGCAGTTCGGACTTCGTCTATACCTTGCTTGGCCATTTCAGCCTCTCAGTTCTGCTTCGTAGGCGTAGTTGAGTTGCCCGAGCGAGAAGAGTCCGGATCGACAATTTCGAGAATCCGGTCGGTGTTCTCACGGATGGTGGTGATGTTGCGGAACATCCACTTCGGCGGAGCATTGTCCGGCATCCGATCGAACCGCTCCTCCCAGTCGATGGTCGACATCTTCTGACCGAAGCGTTGGGCAAGGACACCCAGCCCGATGAGCAGCGCCAGGGCCAGCAGCACTTTCTTCATGAGCCGATCATGACCTACCCAAGGTTGCCGTGGAAGAGTACAAGGTCACGGACGAGCCTTCCCGACCACCCCAGCTTCGGATCCAGACCCAGAGACCGCTGATCCTGGGCACCCCGGAACATCCATCCCCCAAATCCAGCGAGTGCCCCCGATCCCCGGACCTGGCGGGCAGGAATCTCCTGGGCAACAGGCTCGGCGCGTTGGGCCAGGAGGGCGGGGAAGGCGACAGTGTCTTCGGTGTGGTGGTGATGGTGGAGCACGGCAGCTTAGACCGCCCAGAACGGAACAATGGCCGGCTCGAGCTTCGACGGCTCGAGCTTCGCCGAGGCGCCGACCAGACGGGTGGTCGCCAGACGGAACGTCTTATGCACGATCTGGAGCAGTCGCACGTCCGCGTGAGGCTGCCCCAGTCCGAAGCAGGCACATCGGGGATACCGGACGGAGGTAGGAACTCAGCCAATGTTGATCCCAAGCGATGGCTGCGGCTCTCAGCCCCCTAGCGCCTTGCGGACATCAGCTAGGCGGGCCGGGTCGATTCGCCACCACACCCATCGCCCGCGCTTCTCACCCACGATGAGGCCTGCCTCGGCCAGCAACTTGGTGTGGTGCGAAATGGTCGGCTGACTTTTCCCAAGGGGAGCCTCGAGATCACACGAACAGACTTCGCCATCTGCCGCCACGATCGAGAACAGTTGGAGCCTCACCGGATCCGCTAGCGCGGCAAGAACGTGAGCCAGGTTGGTTGCGTCGGGATGGGTGAGGGGAGTCTCGACGACCGAGGCACAGCACAGACCGGGCTCCTTCACATCGGCAGCAGGGTTGGACTTGGCCACGGCGCACCTCTTCGCATTGACATCCGTCGATGTAGTGTATAGTATTGATCACTGTCAATCTACCAAAGGACGTGACCATGTCCCGTGTCCAGCTGGCACTGAACGTCGCCGACATCGACGAGGCGATCGTCTTCTACTCGAAGCTCTTCGGAACCGAGCCCGCCAAGGTGCGCCCCGGCTACGCCAACTTCGCCATCGCCGACCCCCCGCTGAAGCTGGTCCTTATCGAAGACGCCAACCAGACTCCGGGCACGCTCAACCATCTCGGTATCGAGGTGCCCTCGGCTGACACGGTCATGGCAGCACAGGCCCGCCTCGCCGGCGAAGGTCTCGCGACGGCGTTCGAAGAGGCGACATCGTGTTGCTACGCGGTCCAGGACAAGGTCTGGGTGGACGGCCCCGGCGGCGAGCCGTGGGAGATCTACACGGTCTTGTCGGACACTGAGATGCCGGCTGGCCAGCTTCGCTCGGCCGCCCCAGGCGAGTCGGCATGCTGCAGCACCCGGCCCGAGGCGGTGGAGGTCGCAGCGGGCTCGACCTCGTGCTGTTGATCGGTCGACACCGAATCAGCGGAGGTCACGCGTGAGCAAGGTGGCCTCCGAACAGCCACCAGTCGAGGTGGAGCACATAGAGCCCGTCATCACTCGCCTGTCGTTCCTCGACCGGTTCCTGCCCCTCTGGATCCTCCTGGCGATGGCGCTCGGCCTCGTGCTCGGGAGGGCCATTCCCAGCCTCAACACCCACCTCAATGCGGTCCACGTCACGTCGGGGACCTCACTGCCGATCTTTATCGGGCTCCTGGTCATGATGTACCCGGTACTGGCCAAAGTCCGCTACGACGAGCTGGGGACCGTCACCCGGGACCGGCGGACCCTGGTGTCGTCGCTGGTCATCAACTGGGTCATCGGACCGCTGGTCATGTTCACCCTGGCGTGGCTCATGCTGCCCGATCTCCCCGCCTACCGCACCGGGTTAATAATCGTCGGCCTCGCTCGCTGCATCGCCATGGTCCTCATCTGGAACGATCTGGCGTGCGGGGATCGGGAGGCTGCGGCGGTGCTCGTGGCGCTGAACTCCCTGTTCCAGGTGGTTGCCTTCGCCCTGCTCGGGTACTTCTACCTCGAGGTGCTCCCAGGATGGCTCGGCCTCCACACCGTGGGGCTCAAACTGTCGATCTGGCGCGTGGCGGAGACCGTCGCCATCTTTCTGGGGATCCCGCTGGTGGCGGGGTATCTCACCAGGACCATTGGCGAACGGAGACAGGGGCGGCAGTGGTACGAGACCAAGCTGATTCCCCGCATCGCCCCGTTTGCCCTCTATGGGCTGCTGTACACAATCGTCATTCTCTTCGCCCTTCAAGGCCACACAATCACGTCGCATCCAGCGGACGTGGCCCGCATCGCTCTTCCACTCTTGGCCTACTTCGCCATCATGTGGTTCGGAACGTTTGCCTACGGCCGGGCGATCGGACTGCCCTATGAGCGAACCGCCACCCTGTCGTTCACAGCGGCGGGCAACAATTTCGAGCTCGCTATCGCCGTTGCCATCGGTGTGTTCGGCGTCACCAGTGGCGAGGCGCTGGCCGGCGTCGTCGGCCCTCTGATCGAGGTGCCAGTGCTGGTCGGACTCGTCTACGTGTCCCTGTGGGCGAGACGGCACTACTCATCGACGCCTAAACAACCCACCCTTCAAGGAGCCCGATGAGCGACCAGCCGGTGGTGCTGTTCCTCTGCATCCACAACTCCGGACGCAGCCTCGCCGCTCGAGTCCTCCTCGACCACTACGCGGAGGGGCGTGTCGATGTTCGATCGGCTGGTTCAGAGCCGACAGACGAGCTCAATCCGTCTGTCGTCGCAATCCTCAAAGAGCGTGGCCTCGATCCCACTCGGGAGTTCCCCAAGCCCTTGACCGACGAGCTGGCTAGAGAAGCAGACGTCATCGTAACCATGGGCTGCGGGGACACCTGCCCCGTTCACCCGGGCAAGCGCTACCTCGACTGGGAGCTCGAAGATCCGGCGGGCAAGCCGGTCAGTGCCGTCCGACCCATCGTCGACGACATCGATGGACGCGTCCGCGCTCTTCTCGCAGAGCTCACCTAGCCAGGTCAGAACTACTGGCAACGGGATTAGAGACATGTCCTAGTTCGCCGTACATGAAAGAGTGGGGCACGTTCAGTGCAAATTCACGATTCGGAACCTCGCTCAACAGCACGGACCTTGGCTTCCGCCAACAGTGCCGCTGCCTCCGGCGAACGCTCCTCGACTGGTTGGCTCGCAGCAATATCTAAGGCCAGTTCCCAGAGCTTCTTGCGTGTCGCCTTGCGTGGCCGGGCCCCTCTTCGAATTCCGGCGATCGTCTTGTCGTCAACCTTCTTGTCGTCTTGCCCCTTTGTCGTATATGCGGGGGAAATATCCCCCTGGAGGGGGATAGGGATTTGCCCCGGGGGAGATATTGCGCATCGTGCCTGGTGGAACGGCGTAGGGAATTGGGTGCGGGTATACATGCCGCATCACGGGTACATGGGGACAAATATGCGGTGCAAAAGGGGGTCCGCCCTACCCATACGGGAAATGCACAGGTACGGCGGCAAACCGCTAATGCGCTACAGCGCACCATGCAGCGGGAATGGGAGGCGGCGCATAAAGGGGCCGAGTTCGACCCCGAATGGTTCCGGGAGAATGTTCTACCCGGGTTGGCCGACCTGAGTCTGGTGACGATCGCCAGGGCCACCGGCATGTCCACCTCAGCCGCCAGCCGGTCAGATCCGGTCAACGGGTACCGCATCCGAGGCACTGGGAGGCATTGGCAGCGTTTTTGCGTTGAGTCTTAGCTTGCAATTAAACCCCCGGTCGCTGTTCAAGCTGCCTTCTTGACCGCCGGATAGCGCTTTCTGGGCGGTTTTCGCGTTCCTTTGGGTCGCCCCGGTCCCGGGGTCGAGGGTTTCGGTGGGTGGGCGGGTGTGCCGAGGTGTGCACGCAGTCGCCGAAACCCTCTGCGGACTCGCGCTGGGGTGAGTTTGTTCGGGTCGCACGGTCGTTCCCAAGGCAGTCGGAGGTCGTCGACGAGCTGACGAGCGAGACGAAGCTGTGTGTAGGCGGCAAGGACCAACCAACTCCACCGGTCGGCCTGTTCGGGCATCTGCAGCGACGGTGTCGTCCATCCCAATGTCCCCTTCATGAACCGGAAGGTGTGCTCGATGTCGAACCGACGCAGATAGGCCCGCCAGCACAGATCGAGGTCGGGCTCGCCGTCACCAGACCACCACAGCCACAGGGTCTTTTTGATCCGTCCTGCCGGCTTTGGTAGGTGTTCGACCTCGACCCGGATGACACTGCCTTTGATGATCGGCGGTTCCTCACAGTCGCGCCAGCGCCCCCGGCCATGCAGTCTCGGATGCAGGTTGTGCCAGGCCGCCACCGTGACCTTC
This sequence comes from uncultured Acidimicrobiaceae bacterium, assembly GCA_963717455.1. GTDB lineage: Bacteria > Actinomycetota > Acidimicrobiia > Acidimicrobiales > RAAP-2 > Bog-473. Next base: position 4,764,151 of record OY970336.1, on the reverse strand, counting down.
CCGTAGCGGCGGACGGTGGTGATGAGTTCAGCGTCGGGAGCGGTCCAGGTCTCCTCGTTGGAAAGCATGAAGCGGGGGCCGTGACGCGGCGGACGACCCCGTGCTCCGTCGGTGCGAGGCTCGGGGTCGGGATGGAAGACCCGGGTCGAGGCAATGCGCACCAGCACCTCGGCCCGGGTGTCGGTGAGCCCGTGGCCGAGGGCGATGCCGTCATAGCCGGCGTCGAAGACAAAGAGAGGGACATCGCCTTCATCTGGTAGGAGGCCGACGAGGCGCTTGACTTGATCGATGGTGGCGTCCGCTGCCTCCATGGACGGGCTGATGCGCAGGACGTCGAGTGGAGCGGTCCAGCTGTCGGGCGCCCAGTTCAGCTGGCTGATCCACTGATAGGACCACCCGGCCACGATGGGCTGGCCGGCGGAGTGCTTGGAAGCCGAGTAGTGGAAGCCCCGTTCGGGGCTGCACTCGGCATCGCAGCGGTCCCAGGTCGAGGCATCGACGGCAAAGACCAAGGGCCACTCTTTGGGACGGTGCTCGACCAGCAACTGGCGAAGCCGAACTTCGTCGACGTCTCCCTCGGCCAAGGACTTGTAGAGACTGCCGTGGCTGCGCCGGAACTCCGGCTCGAGGCTGAGGGAGGGCACCGATCCGACCGGGGCCGGTGAGCACAGCACTGCATCGCAGAGCTCGAAGAGAGCGTCTCCCCAGGGCGAGAGGCAGCGGTGGAGCGACGAACGGAAGTCCCTCACCTCGGCAATGGACCGGTCGGAGGATCCCATGCAGACAGTATGCTTACTGTCTGCGGACCAATGAGGGATGCTGGTCGTGGACACAAGGAGCGCAATGGCACGGACGAGGGTCGAGGAGCGGCTGGCCGAGTACGACCGGCGACACAAAGAGTTGGCGGCCCAGATCGCCGAGATCGGGATCGTTGCCGCCGGCAGTGTGACTCGCCGTTTCACCCACTGCACGTCGGTCGGCTGCCGATGCAACGCTGACCCGCCTACTCCTCACGGGCCCTACTGGCAGTGGACCGCGAAGGTGAACGGCAAGACGGTGACCAAGCGACTGACTGACCGAGAAGCGCAGCTCTATCAGGAGTGGATCGGCAACGACCGCCGCATCAAGACGCTGCTCAATCAGATCCGAAAGGTGGATGCGAAGGCCACCGAACTGCTCTTGAAGGAAGCCATTAGCGGCTAGGGCGAACGTTTAATTGCAAGCTTAGTGCCCAGCATGCTACTGAACCTGCTCGGCATCGACCCCAATGCGGCCTCAACGACTGCGGTTCTTGGTGTCCATCGTCGGCGGTCCGGGATCGAAGTAGTAGCCGACACCACGGACCGAGATGATGTGTTGCGGATGCGCGCGATCAAGTTCGATCTTGTCTCGGAGGCGTAACACGTGCTGCACGAGTGTCTTCGTGTCTGTGGACAGATAACCCCAAATCTCGTATAGGAGCTCATCACGGGAACGGACTCGCCCTGGATATCGCACAAGAGCAAGTAGAAGTTCGTATTCTCTTCGGCGAAATGGCACCACGCGATCGCGTACCAATACCGTTCTCTGGGCTCTGTTGATCGTGACAGGGCCGCAGACCAGAATTTCCGCGTCTGGCATTGAGGTCTGTGCAGGTACTGGGGCTCCCGTTACTCGACCGATCTTCTCCATGATCGCCGCCACAGTGAGTGGTCGTGTCAAATAGTCGGCCGCACCGAGTTCGAGACCAAGAAGGACCTGGTCCGACCCGCTGCGGGGAGAGATCAGGACAATAGGGGCTGACGATTTGTCATGAATGGCCCGACAGATGGCTAATCCCGAATCGCTCTGCACTCCGAGGTCCAAGAGTATGACTTCGGGTGACCACGATTTCAGCCGATCCAGTGCCTCAAACTCGTTTCCAGCGCTCTCGATTGCATATCCAGCGTCCGTGAGCGCTTCGCTAAGCGCATTCCGCATCGGACCGTCGTCGCCGACGTGCAACACGCGCAACGCATCCCTTTCATCTGCGAGTGACGAGAGCGGTGCGGCGAAGGATCCGTCCAGCGGCGACCTTTGGGCCCTTCGGCGCGGACGGAAGGAATCAGCCGAATCGGCCGTTGACGTAGTCAAGGGTTCGCTCGTCCGTGGGTGACTCGAACATCACCGTCGTCGCCGACGATTCGATGAGTTCGCCGGCTTTGTCCTCCCCCATCAAAAGGAATGCGCAGTAGTCCGAAACCCGCATGGCTTGTTGCATGTTGTGAGTGACGATGATGATGCTCACGCGTGCTTTCAATTCACCGAGCAACTCCTCGATGCGCTTGGTGGAGATGGGATCCAAGGAGGACGTGGGTTCGTCCATGAGAAGGACGTCCGGCTCGACTGCGAGTGCACGGGCAATGCAGAGCCTCTGTTGCTCGCCGCCGGATAAGGTGCTGGCATGGGCCTTGAGACGATCCTTCACACTGTCCCAGATGGCGGCGGCGGTGAGGGCGGACTCGGCCGCCTCGTCGAGCAGCGAGCGCTTCCGCACCCCGTTGAATTTCAAGCCCGCAGTGGCATTGTCGTAGATGCTCATGGTCGGGAATGGATTGGGTCGCTGGAAGACCATGCCAACCTGCGAGCGGAGCAGCGTCGTCTTCACCGCCCCCCCATAGACATCGGTGTCACCGAGGAGGACCGTGCCGGTCACCTCAGCGGAGCGCTCGAGATCGTGCATCCGATTGAGCGCTCGAAGGAGAGTGGTCTTCCCCGATCCAGACGGTCCGATGAGTGCAGTGACTTGTCTGCGAGGAATGTCGAGGGTGACGTCTCGGACCGCCGGACGGCCGTGGAAGCTGACCGTCACGTTACGCAACTGCATCACCGGGGCATGGGGCGGAGCAGGCGCAAGAGCCTGCTCCGCCGCTTTCTCCAGGGCCTCTATCGATGCGGGGTTGCTGATAGTCGGATCGGTCATCGTTTCTCCTTACGGATCCATGCGGCCAGCAGCCGACTGCAGACGCTAAACACCAGGACGATAAGCATCAAAAAGAGCGCCGTACCCCACGCTCTGGTTTGGAGGTCTGCGTAGGCCTGGATGCCATCTTGATAGACGACCAGCGGCATCGCGGCCATCGGCCCCAAGGGATTCGTGGAGAAGTACTCGTTCCCCACCGCGGTGAACAGCAGCGTTGCAGTCTCGCCCAAGCCGCGGGACAGGGCCAAGATGACTCCCGTGATCAAACCGGGCAGTGCGGCCGGCAGGATCACACGTCCGCTGACGGTGGCACGCCTGGCGCCGAGTGACAGGCCTGCCTCGGTCAGGTTTTTTGGGACAGATCGAATCGCCGTCTCGCTGGCCCGCATGATGATCGGGAGCATGAGGACGCCAACGGCGAAGCTACCCGCAATGGCCGAGAAGTGTCCGAGCGTTTTGACCAGCACGATGTAGGCAAAGATCCCGAGCACGATCGATGGGACGCCCGCCAGCACGTCGGCGGAGAAGCGAATGGTGGCGCCGATCCGTCCTTCGGACTCGGCGAGGAATAGCCCCCCCAAGATGCCAAATGGGATGGCGAAAACCGCCGCAATACCGACGATGATCATGGTGCCGACGATCGTGTTCCAGATGCCCCCACCCGGAATCCCTTCTGGTGTGGGGACTTTGGTGAAGAAGTCCACCGACCACGCCTTGAGGCCGCGCTGGATCGTGTAGACGATAACGAGGGTCAGAGGGACCAACGCCGCCAGCAACGAGAGTCCGCACACTCCGAACCAGACTTTGGAATACAGCTGTCGTCGCCCATCGGTAGCCGCGGCGATCCGCCGAATTTCTTCCCGGCGGGCGACCATTGGGTCGACCAGACCCTCTGGTGTCGTGACAGTCGTCACAGTACGCCCACCCCCAACGATGCGGACTTGCGCTGTACGTTGGATCCAACGAGAAGTCGGGCCGCCGCGTTCACGATCACGGAGATGAACATCAAGATCAACCCGAGGGCCATGAGTGAGGAGAGATGGTAGGGCTCGGTGGCCTCTGTGAACTGGTTGGCGATCGTCGATGCCAGAGTTGCTGCCGGCGAGAACAAGGAGTGGGCGATTTGAGTCGAGTTCCCGATGACCATCGTCACCGCGATGGTCTCTCCGAGCGCGCGTCCCGTGGCCAGGGTGATGGCGCCGAGAATGCCGGTCCTTGCACTGGGGAGCACCACCCGCCACAGGACCTGCCAGCGAGTCGCTCCAAGGGCGTACGCCCCTTCGACCTGATCAGCCGGGATGGCTGCGATCACGTCTCTCGATATGGCCACCATCGTGGGGAGCACCATGACAAAGAGGATCAGGCCGGCCAGGAGGAGGCCTACGCCCAGTTGGGGCCCGCTAAAGGGCCCCGTGCCGCCCGTGAGCGAGGCCAGGAATGGCTCGAGGTAACTGGCAACCCACGGGGCCAGGACCAAGAGTGCCCAAAGTCCGTAGACGACGCTGGGGATGGCTGCCAGCATCTCCACCGCCGTCGAGAGCACAGCCCGGAGACGACCTCGCAGTCCATGCACCAAAAACAGCGCCGAACCCAGCCCGACGGGGATGGCCAACACCATCGCGATGACCGTCGTCTCGAGCGTGCCGATGATGAACGGCAGAGCGCCGTACTTCGCGTGGACAGGGTCCCAAGTGGTTCCCTTGACGAAATTGAGAATGCCGAAATGGTTCAGTGCCGGGGCAGCCTGAAAGATCAAGGTGACGACGAGGGCGATCAATAAGACCGCGAACATCCCGGCGACAACGTAGAGAACGGTCCGGTAAAGGCCGTTGGGCACCGCGGGGAGGCGAATTCGTCGCCTTCCCGCGGTGCCCGGAGTCTTGATCGCGCCGGATCCCGTCGCCTCGACGGCGTCGGATACGGCAGTGTCTGTCACGGCCAACCGCCTCCCTACGAGGTCGTCGTCAGAAGCACCGTCTTGCCGTCTGGGCCCACGACCTGAAGGAGCGTGGTGCGGGCCAGAGCCTGGATGTTCTTCGGGAGCGGGACGTAGTCCAGGGTCCCAGCGACCGCTTGTCCGGGTGCATGGGACATCCAATCGAGCACCTTCACCAGCGTCGTACCGGCCGTCTGGCTCTTCTGGAGCTGGTAGACGAGAGCCCAGCTATATCCGGAGATCGGGTAGCTGGCGGCGCCCGGCTGGTTGACGATCGAGAAATCGACCGCCGTGATGTTCGGCTTCTGGGCGGCGTCGGCCGCCACGGACTTCAACGAAGGAGAGACGAACTTGTGGGCCGCGTTCTCGACCTTGGCGTAGGTGAAGTTGTTCTGCAACGCGTAGGCCAACTCGACGTAACCGATGGAGTATGTGGTGTCATGAATCAGGCCGGCGACACCTTCGTTCCCTTGGCCGGCCACGCCGTTGGGCCAGCTCACCGACTTGCCCGTGCCCGGTCCGTTAGCCCATGCCGTGGAGATGGTCGAGAGGTAGTTGGTGAAGATGTAGGTCGTCCCGCTGCCGTCAGCTCGGTGCACCGTGGTGATCGGATTGCTGGGCAAGTTGACGCCGGGATTCAGGTGCTTGATGGAAGGGTCGTTCCAGTTCTTGATCGTGCCCAGAAAGATCGCCGCGAGCACCCCGGGGGTCAGCTTGAGGCCCGTCTTGACGCCGGGCAGGTTGTAGGAGATGGCCTCACCACCGAGGGCGATCGGGACCTGAAGGGTCTGTCCACCTGTCGCCTTGGCGATGTCGGCGGGGCTCATCGGGACGTCCGATGCGCCGAAGTTCACGGTGTTCGCCTGGAACTGCGCGATGCCCCCACCGCTGCCAATCGAGGCGTAGTTCACCGTCACGCCCGAGTTCTTCTGGTTGTAGTCGTAAAAGGCTTTGGTGAAGAACGGCTGGTCGAAGGTCGAGCCCGCACCAGTGAGGGCCCCTCCTGGGGCCTTCAGGTCAGCCGTCAGATACGGATCGGTGGGTGCTTTGGGCTTCTTTGAAGCGAAGGCCGGAGCGCTGAGTGCAACCATGGTGCTCAGCGCAACGGCGGCGATCGCGACCAGCCGCAAGGCATGCTTGCCAACCTGGCGGTCAAGCTGGGGGGTTCTGGCTCTCACTGGGTTCTGCACCTCCGATGGGTCCGATGGTTGACATTGATTTGTCATCCATTCGGTGGCGGAGCGTAAGTGGGCAAGGTGTCCGGAACACAACCCCCGAGTGAATTTGAATAAATCTCCGGATGAACGTTTGGTCTTCGAAGACGTTAGGCGGACAAAGTGACCGGAATACCACCTATGGGTGAACTTGAGTCAATCTCCAGATGAACGTTTGGTATGAATTGAAGGTCACTGACAGCGAGTGCATCAGCGCGAGGACTGACGGCACTGGGTTTAAGGTGACCGGAACACGAACTTCAGGTGAACAGTGTCTTGCCGGGCGGACATGTTGAGCCGTGTTGCGGGTATCCCAGCGGTGACGCCTGCTTCGGATTGGGCAACCCTATTTCTTCTCGACCCCCTCGCCTCCCGCCCTGCGCCCCCTCCACTTCGTTTCCCCGGGTGGCCGCCGCCGTGTGTCCCACCGTCAGCGCGGCCCTTTTGCCCCCGTTTCGGTGCCCGCGCTCCTCTCTCCCGGCCGGGGGCTGGTGGGCGCCTGGGGCTTTAACCTCGGACCAAGGAGCGGACCGTTTACGGGTTAGCGGGGTTTGGCGGCCCTCTATCTACTGACCCACCGGTGGGCGGGGTGGCGGGCCGGCGGCTTCGAACCTGAGCGGCCGTGGCGGCGGGGTGCGGAGTTTCGGACCCCAATATCTCTCCGGTGAAATGCCGAAGCCGTCGCGGATCGTGGGCGCGCGTCACCAGGCACCGGTCGGTGCGTGACGAGGTGGAGTTGTGGACGGGTGTGGCTACGCGGCCTTCTCGGTATGTCGGCGTTCAAGTAATTCCCCACCAGATGGGTAGGGCGTTCAAGTAATTCCCCACCTCGACGTTCACGTAATTCCCCACTTCAGGGTGGGGATCCCCCCACCGGGCTCCTTGACCAACTAACCGCTTCGTTCGTCCCCCAGGCGAGCGAGGAGCACATGGCAAGGAGAACGTTTGACGTGATCGACATCGTGGAGATCCTCATCCACTGGCATGCCGGCCGACCCATCGCGGTGGTGGCGCAGAGCCTGGGGACGGACCGAAAGACCATCCGCAAGTACGTGGCACCGGCCGAGGCGTCCGGGTTGGCCCCGGGGGGTCCGCCGCTGTCTCGGGACCAGTGGGCCGCGCTGGTCCGGGACTGGTTCCCAGAGCTGACCGACCCGCGGGCCCGCAGCCGCACCCATGGGGTGATCGACGCGCACAGGGAGCGCATTGCCGAGATGCTCAAGACGAACAAGGCCACAACCGTGCACCAGCGCCTGCGTGACGAGCAGGGCCTCGACGTCGGCATCTCGAGCTTCCGGCGCTACGTCTGGCTCGAGTTCCCCGACGAGGCGCTGGAGAACAAGGTGACGGTGCTGCGCCCCGACGTCGCGGCCGGCGAAGAGGCCCAGATCGATTACGGCTACCTGGGCCGGTGGTTCGACCCGACTCTGCAGCACTGGAGGAGGGTGTGGGCCTTCGTCATGGTGCTGGCCATGAGCCGGCACATGTTCGTCCGTCCGACCTTTCGCATGGACCAGAGCGCCTGGGTGGCGGCGCACCGCGATGCGTTCGAGTACTTCGGCGGCGTGCCGCGGCGCCTGGTGCCCGACAACCTGAAGACCGGCGTCATCAAACCCGACATCTATGACCCCAAGCTCAACCACGCCTATGGAGAGCTGGCCGAGCACTACAAATGCCTGATCGATCCGGCCCGGGCAGCCAAGCCCAAAGACAAGCCTCGGGTGGAGCGGCCGATGCCCTACGTCCGCGACTCGTATTTCGCCGGCCGCGAGTGGATCGATCTCCCCCACATGCAGGCTGGAGCGCTGAGCTGGTGCACAGACGTGGCCGGCCGACGCGCTCATCGATCGCTCGAGGGTGCCTCCCCGCTGTCCATCTTCGAAGCGGTCGAGGCACCGACGCTGATCACCTTGCCGCACACGACATTCGAGCTGGCAGCATGGTCGCGTCCGAAAGTCGGACCGGACTGCTACATCAAGGTGGGCAAGGCGCTGTATTCGGTGCCCTGGCGCTTCATCGGCCGCCAGGTCGACGCCCGCGCCGGCGAACGAACCGTCGAAGTCTTCTCCGATGGCGCGGTGATCAAGACGTGGGCCCGGATCGAACGGGGACGCCAGACCGACTGGGCGGACTACCCGCCGCACAAGGTGGCCTTCTTCATGCGCACGCCCACCTGGTGCCGACGGCGAGCCGGTGAACTGGGCCCCTCGGTGCTCGAGGTGGTGCTCGGGTTGCTCGAGGACGGGGCGCTGCACCGCCTGCGTGCGGCCCAAGGCGTCATCGGTCTGGCCGAGCGCCACGGTGATGTGCGACTCGACATGGCGTGCCACCGGGCCATAGACCTCGGTGATCCTGGCTATCGCACCATCAAGGGAATCCTGGCGGCGGGCACCGAGGCGGAGGGGATCGACGTTGCGGAGGCACCGCTGGCCCCGGCCCATCTCCATGGTGCCGACACCCTGTTCGCACATCTGGGCGACGCCGAGGCCGCGGGATGACGAGAACCCATCAGCTGGAGACGACGCTCCGGGCGCTGCGGCTTTCGGGGATGCTCGAGACCTTCGAGGCCCGGCTCACCCAGGCCCGAGCGGGTGATCTCGGCCACGTCGAGTTCCTCCAGGCACTCTGCGAGGACGAGCTCTCCCGGCGTCAGGCGGCCGGCATCACGCGGCGGGTGCGTGCCGCCCGCTTCGAGCAGGTCTGCGCCATCGAGGACTACGACTTCAACTACAACCCCAAGATCCCCGCCGCCCATATCCGTGACCTGGCCACACTCCGCTTCATGGAGGCCGGCGAGTCGGTCATCCTCCACGGCCCCGTCGGTGTCGGCAAGACCATGATCGCCCAGGCGCTCGGTCACCAAGCATGCCGACGGGGCTACAGCTGCGCATTCACCAAGACGTCGCGTCTTCTGGCCGACCTGGCCGGCGGGCACGCCGATCGCAGCTGGGAGACCAGGTTGCACGCTTGGGCCAGGCCCTCGGTCCTCATCCTCGACGACTTCGCCATGCGCGAGTTCACCGTCACCCAAGCCGACGACCTCTATGAGCTGGTCACCGAGCGGATGGGAAAGAGCCTCATCATCACGGCCAACCGATCGGCCTCTGACTGGTACTCGCTCTTCCCCAATCCCGTGGTGGCCGAGTCGATCCTCGACCGGGTCGTCAACGTGGCCCATCACATCCACATGGAAGGGAAGTCCTATCGGCCCAACAAGCGGCCCGCTTTGCCGAGCAAGGAGAAGGGATCATGACCGAGCAACCCTCGAACATTTGCGCCGCACCTGGTTGTGACCACCCGCTTCCCCCTCGAAGCGGACGGGGACGACCCGCCCTCTACTGCTCGCCGGAGTGCCGACCCGCGGCACGCGGGCGCAGCGGAGTGCACGTCGTCGTCGAAGTCGACCATGAACCCACTCCCGACGAGGAACGTCCGGCCGGGCGAATCTGGCTCGTCCGCCTACGCCGCGGCGACCAAGCCGTCGTCATCGCTGCCGAGCTCGGTCGGCCTTCGGCCGACCATCTGGCGGGCCAGCTCAACGGCCTCCTCGCCACCCGTCGCAGATCGAAGGGAGCCGCCATCAACTAAATTGCATTCCGGAGTCCGGTGGGGAATTACGTGAACTTCCTGCTGGGGAATTACGGCAACGTCCACACGGTAATGGTGACGGCGAATCCGAGTGCCTCGATCCGGTGCTGGAGCCGCTTTGCCTCGACGGCCGGATCGTGACGGCGCTCGAAGTAGTCGGCACCAGGGTCTTGGTAGAGGGCTCCGGTGCTGAGCAGATGCCAGGCGGTCTCGAGCATGGAGTGCGCGACGGCGACTGCCGCCTTGTTCGGGCCTCGGCGCCGGGCGATGCGGGAATAGAGCGCCGAGTAGTAACTGCCTTTGGTCCGCGCTGCGCTCCGTGCGGCCTCGATCAAGGTGCGCCGCAGCCACGGTGCACCCTTGCGGGTGCCGACCGGGCGCTTCTTGCCGGCCGACTCGTAGCTGGCCGGCGCCACGCCCGCCCAGGCGCACAGGTGCCCCGCCGTCGGGAAGCGATTCATGTCGGCCCCGGTCTCGGCGACGATGATCTGCGCCGTGGTCGCCGAGATGCCCGTGATGGAGGTGAGCAGGGCGACCTGGGGCTCAAAAGGGACGAGCCGGCACAGATCTCGGCGCTGAGCGTGGCGATGGAGGCGTCCAAGAAGTCGAGGTGGTCGATGATCTGGCGACAGAGCAGCGCGTGGTGAGCGCCGAAGTTCCCCTCGAGGGCGACTTCGAGCCGATCGATCTTGTTGCGCATGACCCCCTTGGCCATGCCGGCCAAGACCACCGAGTCGCGCTCGCCGGCGATCATCGCTTCGATCATCGCCCGCGACGACGCCGACCACACCGTCGACGCCACCGAGGTGAGCTTCACCCCGGCGTCCTGCAGGGTCTTCTCGAGGCGCTGGATCTCCTTGGCCCGGGCGTCGACCTGGGTCTTCCTGTAGCGGGTCAGCTCGCGGAGCTCTCGGATCTCGGGCGGGGGCACGAAGGAGGGCCGCACCATCCCGTGCGCGGCGACGTCGGCCAGCCACTCGGCGTCGGAGAGGTCGGTCTTGCGTCCGGGGACGTTCTTGACGTGGGCGGCGTTACAGAGCCACAACTCCTCGAAGAGCCCCTCGAGGGCGTAGTAGACCGCCCGCCAATAGATCCCCGTCGCCTCCATCGCCACCGTTTTGGCCCCAGCGTCCATCAAGAACGCAGTCAGCTCGGCCAGCCCCGCCTGGGTGGTGGGGAACCGTTCTTTGGCGACCTCGATATCGCCGTCGGGCATCGTCACCCTTGTGCAGGCGACCACATTGTCGCGGTGGACGTCGAGGCCGCCCACCTTGTCCCTGATCTGCTTCATCGCTCACCTCCTGATAGTCGGAGGCCACCGGGAGAGGACCACGGTGTAAAGCGGAATCTCCGGTTCGTGCTCGTAGCGACACTTGGTGGTCCCCACGGTCCCGCACCAGACTTATCGCGCGCTCGCGGCGGCAAGAAAACGTCGGCGACCACACCCAGCGGCCGCCCGCCAGCATTTCATCCCTTGATGGTGACCGGCCAGGTCATGAGGACTTATCCCACTGGGAAAATGGAGAGCGCCCCCGGCAGGACTCGAACCTGCGCCACCGGCTCCGGAGGCCGGTCTGGGTTATCCAGACCGTCTTGCCCGTTCGCCCCAGTGCTCCTGAACAGGCCCTCACGTCCAGGCAGTTCACCACCGTCTTCTCAGTAGCACCCATTTGATCGCCAATTTGGATTGCCAAGATCCGCTGGCAGACGGCGCTCACCTTGACGCTCGCGCTAGTTGGCTGCCCACGTAATCGACCGCTGGGGGGCACCCCTCGGCCAACAATGACGCGCGTTATGGGTCACCTATTCAAGCGCAGATCGCCGATTCGGTCGCCGATGCCGAAATGGCCTGCCGGGCGAACGAGGGTGTCATTCTGTAGCGCCCAGCGCCCGTGGCGAGAGGCTTCGTCCCTGATGGGTTACTTCTCGGACCGGTTGAATGGCTCATCGAACGGGTGATGTCGGCACCGGAACCACCTCGCACAACTCCACGCGCTCAGAGATGCCCTTGAGGCGCCGCTTGCGGAGTCGTCGGAACTCGGCACCGGGAATCGCACCGGCTGCCCTTGCAGTTTCCGCGGTGACCACAACCTGGTTCCCCTTGGCTGTCTCTGTGACCCGGGCGGCGAGGTTGACGACATGACCGACCACGTCGTCCTGAGTGACCACTGCTTCTCCGACGTGTAGGCCGGCGCGCAGGCGCAGTGGAGAGGGCGAGGTCTCGAGCAGTTCGAGCGCAGCTCGGATTCCGCCGTTGGCGTCGGGAAAGGTGCAGAGCAGCCCGTCACCTAGGTGCTTCACGACGCGCCCGTGCCAGCGGCGCACGATGGGGCCGGCCGCCCGATTCTGCTCGCTGATCATCGCCGCCGCTGCGCTGTCTCCGTGGGTATCGGTAAATGACGTGAACCCCTCGAGATCCGTAAAGGCGACCGTCACCACCTCGACCTCGCCGGTCCCGTGGCTCCGGAGGGAAGCCAGGAGTTGGACGGCGCTGAGGCCCATGGTCGAGAGCAGCGACGGCTTGCGTTCCACTGATCGCGCCAGGAAGTGCTCGAGGATCTCGGTCGGCTTGCTCGGAGAAATCGGCTGATTGATCGGGTCATCCAGCCAACGACGGTCAATGATGCCGAGCTCGAGCGCGGTGGCCGCCTCCTCGGGGTCATTTCGGATGACCTTGGCCACCGTCTGGGCGAGAAGTCTGCGCAGCGTGTCGACCGCGCCCTCACCGGCGGACCGTGCCGACTCGATCTCCTTGGCACTCACCGCCCGGACCCTACTGACATGCCCAAGGCAGCGACAAGGGGAACAGGCGGTGCTGGTGGGGAGACGAACCCCTCACTACCGGGGATATTTCTGGGAGCCGAAGACATCCAGGCCACCTGGCATCGATCGATCCGGCGCCGGTAAACGAAGATCAAGCTTACCCGCCCGATCATCTCATCTGGGCGACCCAAATCGGGCTGGTGGCAAAGACCCTTATCCATGCAAATCGACGGGACTGTTGCAACTGTAGGACCTCGTATTGGATCCCTAACCTTCTACCGAGGTCTGTCAGGACAGAGCTCCGTGTGCAGTGTTTCAGTGAGCACCTCCACGTCGGGAATGGCATCGGGGTCAACGCCGACCGTCACCGTCAGATCTCGGGCGTAGGACATGACGGCGAAGGCCACAGCGACGTTGCCAGACAGTGCACTGAGAGGGATCACTCGCATGACGGGAGCGCCGAGGAAGAAGATCGGTTCTTTGGGCCCGCGCAGGTTTGTAGTGAAGGTGTGGACTAGATGCTGATGGTCGACAAACGGCTTGAGGATCCCGAGAGCGGCCAGGGCGCGAAAGGCAGGGGCCAGCAGTAGGGCTGAAGCACCCCTGGTCGGGGTCTTGTGGGCCCTGGTCGTGCGGGCGATGCCTTCGAGGCGTTCCGAGAAAGTGCCATTGGCGGGTACGGCGATGGGCATGACCCCAACCTGGTTGCCCAGTTCGGAGGCAGACTCTTGAGGTCTTCCGGAGACGGGTACGGAGACGACAAAGGTGTCGACGTGCTCCCCGTGCGCAACCAGGTAGGCGTCCATGGCGGACCCCACCGCCGCCAGGACCACGTCGTTGACGCTGGCACCATGAGCGTGGGCGACGTGGCGCACGTCCTTCAGCGGTGCGGTGACCGGGACAAAGCGACGTCGGATCCCGACCGGGCGGTTGAGGGAGCACCGGGCTGCCTTCGGCGCGGAGCCCGGCGCGAGCTCCGCCAGCGCGGCTCGGAGCAGTCCGGGTGCTCGCCGGATGTGACCGAGAGTTCTGAGTCTTGCTTCGGCCGCATCCCGGGCCAGCTCCCAGCGTGCCGGTGCGGCCCCAGCGGACTCGTGCGGAGATCCGGGCGGCGCGCCGTCAACCAGGTTGGCCAATACGGCCAGGCCGCCCATCCCATCGGCCAGCACGTGGTGGAAGACAACGACGAGAGCACAGCCCGAGTCATCTAGGTTGGTTACGAGCGTGGCCGACCACAGAGGTTGGTCTGCAGGCAAGGGCGTGGTGACAAGCTCGGCGGCCAGCGCCAGGAGGGATTCCTCGTCGCCTGGAGAGGGGCAATGCACCCGCGGGACATGGTGCGAAACGTCGAAGCCAGGGTCGTCGACCCAGATCGGCCGACCGCAGCCCGCTGGCGTAGGAACAAGCCGTTGACGGAGCCGGCGGACTCCACCTATTCGCGCCCCGACCGCCAGGCGGACCTGTTCATGGACCAACTGAAAGCCCGATCCGAAACGCAAGACGGCACCGACCTGTAGTGGGGCGGGTCCGACGTCTGACGCCAACTCCATCAGATCGATCGAACTCGCCCGCTCGATTATCGACACCGACGTCATTTGGATTCCTGCCAAACACTAAGTCTAAGGGCACACTCCGCAGCTCTTCAAACCATTGGTCTCGTCCCCTGTCCAGGCGGACCCACACCGTGCCGGCGATACGTGACATTCCAGGCCCGAGACGGGGCATCGCCGTGTGGTGGGGCGCTGGCGTTGGCAGTGTCTTTCATAATGCGGCGGGCTTGCTCGGCGGAGAAGCCTTCCTCTTCGCGTCTGCCCCTTTGCGTACTGACCGCGCACCGGTCCCGGCCCCACCTTTTGCGCTCCCGCCGAGCTGGGAGGCGAACGTCCTCGCCGCGCTCGAGATCCGCCTGGTTGGGCCTGCCCTTGTTGAGGCCGCCGACAAGTCGCAATGGCCACCATGTATCAAAACCCCGGCAGGAGAATGTTCCAACGACCCGGTAGCCCTTGGACCGGAGCAGGCGGCTCAATACCAGAGTGGCCGGTCGCCAAAAGACTTCCGGGCTCCCGCTGGTGGCGAAGAGAAAGGCCGGCATGCCGTGCACTTTCGGCAGTGAGCGGGCGAACCGCCACAGCCGGGCATGGAACATCATGCCGTAGATGCCCGAGCCGATCCCCAAGAGGTCATAGCTGGCTACATCAGCCGGAGCCACCTCTTCTGGTTCGACGACAGGCGCGCCCAACACCTCGCCGATGGCTTCGGCCACCCGTCTTGTGTTGCCTTGGGAAATTGAAACACACACGATCAGCGTCGTCATCGCCGACCCCTCTCGATTGGCGCGTCTCCAGAATCGCACTCCCCGACGGGATCAGACAGGGCCATATGTCCCTCCGTTTGTTGGGTGTGCCGACGTGGCTGTCTGGGGTCGGTTCGGTCGTGTGGACCTCCGGCACACCGAGGCGGTCATCAACAGGCCCGAAAGTGGCGACTTGCCCATCTTCCCGATGGCGACAGGGGGCACCTCGTCGCCAGGTAGCACCCGCCGTTTCCTCCGTCGAGGACTTTTGGCCCTGTCGAATTGGGAAGTCCGGCCGGAGACTTTGAGCATCAGCGAGATGCGAGCGCGATGGACGAACGACACGGACCCAAGTTCCTACAGACCGGTTGGCTGCACATTCTTGGGTCCGCGCCGTAGCGATGCCGAGCGGGATCTTCAGGCTGCAATGGAAGGAACTCCGTTCGATCATCGAGGGTCGCTCTGCAGGCGCGACCAAGGGAGGTGCATGAGATGGCAACGCGAGTTAGTGCCGACCAGGCCCGGGAGACAGCGGAGGCGGCTCGTGAGCAGGAATGGAAGCTCCCGAGCTTCGGCAAGGAGCTGTTCCTCGGTCACCTGCGCCTGGACCTGATCTACCCCCAGCCGCCCATCGACACCGAAGCCCGCCGCCGGGGCGAGGCGTTCCTCGACAAGTTGGGGGACTTCCTGGCCCGTGAAGTCGATCCGGGCGAGATCGAGCGAGAGGCCAAGATCCCCGACCGCGTGATCGACGGACTGAAGTCCATTGGGGCGCTGGGCATGAAGATCGAAGAGCGCTACGGCGGCCTCGGGCTGTCACAGCTCTATTACAGCCGAGCCCTTTCACTGGCCGGCAACTACCACTCAGCGATCCCAACTCTCCTCTCCGCCCACCAGTCGATCGGCGTCCCAGAGCCGCTGCGGCTCTTCGGAACCGAGGAACAGAAGGGGAAGTGGCTGCCGCTCGTCGCCCGCACCCACCTCTCGGCGTTCATGCTGACGGAGCCCGACGCCGGCTCGGATCCGGCGCGGCTCACGACGACGGCCGTTCCGACCGGTGACGGGCGCGGCTACGTGGTCAACGGGACGAAGCTGTGGGGGACCAACGGCACCGTGGCCGACGTCATGGTGGTCCTGGCCACCGTCCCTCCGAGCGAGGGGCACCGGGGCGGCATCACGGCCTTCATCATCCCGACCGACAGCCCGGGCGTGACAATCGAGCACCGGAACAGTTTCATGGGACTCAGGGGCATCGAGAACTCCGAGACCCGCTTTGCCGATGTCTTCGTACCCTCGGAGAACGTCATCGGCCGGGAGGGGCGCGGCCTGAAGATCGCCCTCACCACGCTCAACACCGGCCGTCTGTCGGTACCGGGCATGGTCACGGGCACCGCTAAATGGGCGACGAAGGTTGCCCGGCAGTACGGGAACAGGCGCGTGCAGTGGGGCAAGCCGGTGGGACAGCACGATGCAGTCGCCCAGCGGATCGCTTTCATCGCTGCGACTGCATTCGGCCTCGAATCGATCGTGGACGTCACGAGCCGCATGGCCGACGACCAGCAAAACGACCTTCGCATCGAGGCCGCTCTGGCCAAGCTCTATGCCTCCGAGCTCGGGTGGCGCGTGGCGGACGAGTTGGTCCAGGTTTTCGGCGGCCGCGGCTACGAGACGGCCGATTCGCTGAAGGCGCGGCGGGGACATTCCTGTCCCCGTAGAGCAAGTGCTGCGTGATATGCGGGTCACCCGCATCTTCGAGGGCACCTCGGAGATCATGCGCCTCTCAGTCGCCCGCGAGGCGGTCGACCAACATCTCCGGGTGGCCGGGGGGCTGCTGATCCCCGGGCCGGCCCGCGACAAGGCCAAGGTGGCGCTCTCTGCGGGCGGCTTCTATGCCACCTGGCTGCCGAAGCTCGCCGTGGGCAAGGGAGAGGTTCCCTCCAGCTACGAGGAGTTCGGGGAGCTGGCGAAGCATCTCAGGTTCGTCGAGCGGCACGCGCGACGCTTGGCACGGTCCACTTTCTACGGAATGGCCAGGTGGCAGGCCGGGCTCGCCGACAAGGAGATGTTCCTCGGGCGGCTGGTCGACATCGGTGCAGAGCTGTTCGCCATCACCTGCACGGTGGTGCACGCCCAGGCGGTGGTCGACGACATTCCTGATCGCCGGCCCGACGTGATGGCGGTGTCGGATCTCTTCTGCCGACAGGCGAGGCGTCGTGTGACAGGGCTCTTCGGGGACCTGTGGTCCAACGACGAGGACCAGGGGTACCGGTTGGCTCGTCAGGTCCTCGACGGGCAACACGAGTGGTTGGAGGAGGGGATGGTCGACCCGCTCGAAGCACAGGAGGGCACCGGGGTCAATCACGCGAGCCGAAAGGACACCAGTGAGAGACGCCTCAACGCCGATCGATGACCTAGCCGATCGATGACCTTGCCGATCGATTGGCCCCTTCAAGCTCGAGACGTGGACCGTCGAGCAGCGTCAAACAGCCCGGGATCTTCCGCTCGTGTTGCCGAGGAAGCCAGTGCTGCAGCCTGCGAACGCAGCGTCATTAGGAGCAGCCTCTGACAAGGTAAAATACCTGGCGCCCCCGGCAGGACTCGAACCTGCGCCACCGGCTCCGGAGGCCGGTGCTCTATCCGCTGAGCTACGGGGGCGGGCAGTGCCCACGACGGCGCGCGAGCAGGGGACGATCGTAGTCCCCACGCCCCCGTGCCGTTCCCGGCGTGAGTGGGCTGCACGAGTGCTGCCGTATCCTGCATCTCCATGCCGACGGACCACGACGTCGCCACCGCACCCCTGGAGCGCCACCTGCTACCGCGCCGCGCCTCCGTCGACGAGAAGGGCCACCTCCACGTCGGCGGCATCGACCTCCTCGAGCTGGCCGAGGAGTTCGGCACGCCCCTCTTCGTGTACGACGAGGACCACCTGCGCTATGCCTGCCGCGAGGCTGTGGCCACCTGGGGCGAGGGTGTCGCTTACGCCACCAAAGCCTTCTTGTGCCGGTCCATGGCCCGCCTGGCCCACGACGCGGGCATGCACCTCGACGTCGCGTCGGGCGGCGAGCTCCACGTGGCCCTCTCGGCCGGCGTGCCGGCGGAACGTCTGGTGCTCCACGGCAACAACAAGTCGACCGAGGAGCTGGCCTCCGCCCTCTCCCTCGGCGTCGGCCGGATCGTGGTGGACTCCTTCGACGAGGTGGCCCGTCTCGGAGGACTGCTTGAGTCGGCGCCGGCGACCGCCGACCGGCCCAGGGTGCTCGTGCGAGTGACGCCGGGTGTCGAGGCGCACACGCACGAATTCGTGCGCACGGGACAGGAGGACTCCAAGTTCGGCTTCTCCGTCTCCTCCGGTGCCGCCGCCGAGGCCGTCGCCGCCCTCGAGCTGCTGCCCGGCGTGGAGCTGGTGGGGGTGCACGCCCACATCGGGAGCCAGGTGTTCGACGCGTCCTCCTTCGAACAGGGGGCCGAGGTCCTCGGCGCGTTCTTCGCCCCGCTGGGATTGCCCGAGCTGGTCGTCGGCGGCGGGCTCGGCGTGCCCTACGTCAACGGCGAGTCGGCGCCGACGATGGCCGAGTGGGCGGCCGCCACGCGGGAGGCCTGCGCCAAGGCGGGTGTCGACCCCGCCACGAGGGTCTCGGCCGAGCCCGGGCGCGCCATCGTGGCGACGGCCGGCATGACGCTCTATTCGGTCGGCACGGTCAAGCACCTCCCCGGGATCCGCACCTACGTGAGCGTCGACGGGGGCATGAGCGACAACCCGCGGCCCGTGCTCTACGGCAGCGGGTACGAGGCCTTCCTGCCCCGCGCCGTCGCCGCGCCCCGCCCGCGGCCGGTACGAGTGGTCGGCAAGCACTGTGAGAGCGGCGACCTCGTGGTGCCCGACGCCTACGTGCCCGACGACCTCGAGGTGGGGGACATCCTGGCCACGCCGGTCACGGGAGCCTACGGCTACGCCATGGCCTCCAACTACAACAAGGTCCCCCGGCCGGCCGTCGTCTTCGTCGCGGACGGCACCGCCCGCGTCGCCGTCCGGCGCGAGACGCTCGAGGACCTCACCCGCCTCGACGGCTGAGCGTCATTCGGCCCTGAGGAGGGACGCCGCCTTGGCCCGGGACGCGATCAGCGCCGGCCCGACCGCCAGCAGGTTGGCGACCACCAGCGTCCCGGCGGCGATGGTCGCGACGACCCACACCGTCACAACGGGCTCCACCGCCACCCCCAGGTTGGACGCAAAGGCGTTCCAGACGAGCCGGCCGGCGGCGACGCCCAGCGGAACGCCGAGCGCGATCCCGATGACGGCGACCGTCGTGGTCTGCCAGGAGACGGACAAGGCGATCTGACGGCGGATGAAGCCGAGCGACTTCAACAGGCCCATCTCCCGCCGCCGCCGGTTCAGGCTGGAGACCAGCATGTGGAGCAGCGTCGCCACACCGAACAGGACGACGACCAGGCCGAAGATCAGCGGGAAGTTGACCGCTTCCCCGAAGTTGACCAGATCGGTGGGCGGCCGGGGGAAGTTGATCTGGCTCGAGTCGTCCCGGCTCAGGCCGGCCAGGGCCGCCGCGCCCCCCGGCCCCGGTGCGCTGCGAACGATGACCACGCCACCTTGGGCCAGGAGCGACTCGTCGAGGCAGGTGCGACCTCGGGCGCCGCTCGGGCAGGTCCGTCCGAGAAGGCCCGCCAGGGTGAAGACGGCGCCGGTCCCCAGTCCCTGGCTGTTGAAGTCGGGCGGGAGCACTGTCGTCCCCACCACCCGGAAGGTCCGGACCTTCGTCGTCTGACCGCCGGACGACGATCCGGACAGCGCAACGCGCACGGTCGAGCCGACCCGGGCGCCCACGTCGCGCATCGTCTTCGCGCCGAGCACGACCTCGTCGGTGGTCGCCGGAAGTCGACCGTCGACCGCCGTGATGAGGAGCGGGCCCCGGAGGCTCTGCCCGGCCACGGCGTCGACCACGTGGCCGTTGATGGTCACCGTCTCACCGACGCCGGCCATGATGGCCACGATGCCGGGTCGTTCGACGGAAGCGAGCAGTTGTTCGTTCTGAGCGAGCGACCCGGTGCCGTTGGTCGTGATCCATGCATCGAAGTCCTGGCCGTAGAGCGGGGGTGAGTCCGTCAGGTGGGTCAGGCTCGCCCCGAACACGGCGGTGCCGCAGAGGACCGCCACGGCCAGGACCGCACCGACGAGGGCCGAGCTGACCGGCACGGTCGTGCGGCCGCGGCCCCGTTCCAGGGAGTTGCGGATCCCGATGAGCGCGCTGGGTGGTGCCCCGGACGCGGTCACCAAAGCGACGACCCGTGACGACCGCACGACCGGGTCGTCGTCGCGCCTCGAGACCAGGCGAGAAGCGCGGATCGCGGGCCAGACGCCCAGCGCGAGCACGGCGGCGACCGCGACGGCCGCGCCACCGAGGTAGAGCAGGGCGTCGAAGTCGAACCCCGGCGTCGGGTCGGCGAGCCTCGCCTCGCCGACGGGGAAGAACTCGGAGAGCAACGCGGCGAGCAACATGCCCCCCGCCGCGCCGGCAAGGGCGACGGCCAGCGTGCGGGCCATGGTGAGCGTGAACAGCTGCCGGCGGGTGGCGCCCAGTGAGCCGAGCACCGGGTAGTCGTCCGCCTCCATGCCGGCCTGGCGGGCCAGCGCCTGTGCCAGGACGATGATCCCGACCAGCGCGGCCAGGCCGGTCAGGATCCACCACCCGACCGCCTGGGGGTCGATGGAGGTCGCGATGGAGTTGGCCAGCCCGTCGAGGTCGGTGCCGGAGAGGCCCCCCAGGGCGCGCACCTCGGACTCGAAGCGGGGAAGGCTGGCGGCACCGTGGCGTAGTCGGAACTCGTACTCGTTGAAGACGACGGCCTGCGCGTTGTACTTCCGGGCGAAGGCGCTCGTGCCGTAGACGTCGTAGCTGGGCTGCGATGACCCCGACGGGAACTCGAACTCGGAGACCGAGAAGCCGACGACGTGCAGGGTGACGGTCGGGCCAGCCGGGGTGATGTTGGCGTTGTTCAGCACCGCCGCCCGCTGGGACGGAGCCGCCGAGCGCGATGCGCAGGACGCTGCCGATGTGCAGGCCCAACGGCTCGAGGTTGTACGAGGCCAGGACCTCGTCCGGGTCGGACTGGTCGGGCAGGCGGCCGCTCACCAGCTTGACCGCCTGGGTCAGCTGCGCCGGTGGGACCTCGTCGAGGGAGAAGTCGTTGTCGCCGATGGGGCCACAGGCGCATGTCGGGGGGCCGAGGGCGGGCGCGACGATCCGCGTCACCGACGCGACCTCCGGCAGGGACGCGGCCCGTGGGACCGGGTTGGCGCTGTAGAAGAAGGCGTCGTACCCGTGGGCCGCCTCGAAGCGGGGGAACGCCGTCGCGGTCCGACGGGCCGTGGCGGCCCCGGTCAGGACGAGGCCGACCACCACGGCGATGAGGAGCGTCAGTGCCAGCCAGGAGCGCCAACGATGCCGCGCGCCGGTCTGGAGCATCAGTCGGAGAAACGACACGGGACCTCCCGGGCGTCAGTGTGACCCGGCCCCGGCGGTCGCTCAAGGGAGTCAACCTGCCGGGCCGCCTCGTGGTAGCACCACCGATCGCGATGGCGCGGTCGCGGGCGCAACGCCGGCACAGCCCGGGCGGCGGGGAAGGCGAAAAGGGCAGGTCACCACGCGGGCAGCCTGTACCGTTTGGAGGTGACCGCCGACCCGGCCAGCGCAGCGGCCAGCGCCCCCGCCCACCCGCACGCGCATCCGGCGCCGACGGTGCGCGTCGCGCTGCTCGGGTGCGGCAACGTGGGCGGCGCCCTGGCCGAGATACTGCTGAGCCGCGCCGACGACGTCGCCGCCCGCACCGGCATCCGCCTCGAACTGGTCGGGATCGCCGTGGCCAACCCGGACAAGCCGCGCTCACCGGCCATTGACACGGGGCTCATCGGCACCGATGCCGCGGCGCTGGTCGCCCGCGACGACGTGGACGTGGTCGTCGAGCTGATCGGCGGGCTCCACCCGGCCCACGAGCTGATCGAGACGGCGCTGCGCAACGGCAAGCCCGTCGTCACGGGCAACAAGGCGCTGCTGGCCACCTCCGGCGCCGAGCTGGCCGAGGTGGCCGCGGCTGCCGGCGTCGACCTGCTGTACGAGGCGGCCGTGGCCGGTGCCATCCCGGTCATCCGGCCGCTCCGCGAGTCTCTGGCGGGTGAGCAGATCCTGCGCGTCATGGGGATCGTCAACGGGACGACCAATTACATCCTCACCCGTATGGAGGAGCAGGGCGACAGTTACGACGACGTCCTGCGCGACGCGCAGGAGCTCGGGCTGGCCGAGCGGGACCCCACGGCGGACGTGGAGGGGCACGACGCCGCCGCCAAGGCCGCCATCCTCGCCGCGCTGGCGTTCGGGTCGGACATCGTCGATGCCGACGTGCACCGCGAGGGCATCAGCGGCATCAGCGCGGCCGACGTCGCCTACGCCACCCGGCTCGGCTACTCCGTGAAGCTCCTCGCCATCGCCGAGCTGGTCGACGGCGGGCCGGAGCTCTCCGTCCGCGTGCACCCCGCCATGGTGCCCAGGGCGCACCCACTGGCGTCGGTGCGCGGCGCCTTCAACGCCGTGTTCGTCGAGGGGGCGGTGAGCGGCGAGCTCATGCTCTACGGGCGCGGGGCCGGTGGTGGGCCGACCGCCAGCGCCATGCTGGGCGACCTGGTGGACGCATCGCGCAACCTCCTGGCGGGCGCCCCGGCGCCCGCCCCCAAGCGCACGAGCACTTCGGTGCGCTCCCAGAGCGACATGCGCTCCGCCTTCTACCTCAGCATGGACGTGGCCGACCGGCCCGGCGTCCTGGCCGCCGTCGCCAAGATCTTCGGTGACCACGGTGTGTCCATCCGCGCCATGGAACAGGTCGGCCTGGCCGAGGAGGCCCGCCTCATCTTCCTGACCCACGTGGCGCGCGAAGGTGACCTGCTGGCCACCATCGACGAACTGCGCCGGCACCAGGCTGTCGACCGGGTGAGTGGGGTGCTGCGCGTGATCGGCGAGGACGGCGACGCCGATGGTGGAGGGAGGGCGCGGTGAGCGCCGGCTGGCGTGGCGTCATGGAGGAGTACCGCCCGTTCCTCCCCATCACCGGGCGCACACCGGTCGTCACGCTGCTCGAGGGCGGCACGCCGCTCCTGCGGGCGCCGCGCCTCTCCGAACGCGTCAACGCCGAGGTGTGGCTGAAGGTGGAGGGAGCGAACCCCACCGGGAGCTTCAAGGACCGTGGCATGACCATGGCCATCTCGCTGGCGGTCGAGGAGGGGGCCAAGGCGGTGGTGTGCGCGTCGACGGGCAACACGTCCGCCTCCGCCGCCGCCTACGCGTCGCGGGCGGGACTGGCGTGCGTGGTGCTCATCCCCGAGGGCCACATCGCGCTGGGCAAGCTGGCGCAGGCCCTGATGCACGGTGCCCGCGTGCTCCAGGTGCGGGGGAACTTCGACCAGCTGCTCACGATCGTGCGCGACCTCCCGCAGCACGCGCCGATCACCGTCGTGAACTCGGTCAATCCTCACCGGATCGAGGGGCAGAAGACGGGCGCCTTCGAGATCGTCGACGTGCTGGGCGACGCCCCGGACGTGCACTGCATCCCCGTCGGCAACGCCGGGAACATCACCGCCTACTGGCGGGGTTATCTGCAGTACAAGGAGGCGGGCCGTTCGACCCGGTTGCCCCGCATGCTGGGCTTCCAGGCCGCCGGCGCAGCGCCCATCGTGCTCGGCCACCCGGTCGAGAACCCCGAGACGATCGCCACCGCGATCCGCATCGGGAACCCGGCCAGTTGGTACTCGGCCACGGCCGCCGCCGCCGAGTCCGGCGGCTCCATCACGGCGGTGACCGACGAGGAGATCATGGACGCCTACACGTTCCTCGCCCAGCAGGAGTCGGTCTTCTGCGAGGCGGCCTCCTCGGCCTCGGTGGCCGGGCTCATCAAGCAGGGCGTCCCGGAAGGATCGAAGGTCGTGTGCGTCCTGACCGGCCACGGGCTGAAGGACCCCGACCTGGCCATCAAGGCGATCTCGGTGCCCTCGGTGATCGATCTCGACCTCGACTCGGTGCTGGCCGAGATCTCCCTCTGACGGCAACCCTGCGCCAACAAAGACACAATCTGACCTGCGGGAAGGCCGCGGATGTTGGCATGAGCCGCCCGGTCCCGCTAAAGTGGGTACATCCCCACTGCGCTTCGAAGCGCTCTCCGCGGGTACAAGCGGTCCCGGGAGAGCATTACGCAGAGGTGATCCGGGGGAGGGCATTCACACGCGAATCCCCTCTCCTTCCTTAATTCCCTCGCCACGCGCGGACGAACCCGGGCAGGCGATAACCCTCATAGATGAGGAGCCCGATGACTGCGGAACAGCAGCTCGAACGATCGGTACTCGAAGGCAAGGAGCGCGACGAGCTCAGTGCCATCGCTCAGGCCATGTCGCTCAAGACGACGAGCCGGACGAAGAAAGCCGACATCATTGACCAGATCCTCCATGCGACCGGGGTGACCTCCGGGTCCGGCGCTGCGAGCAACGGCGACGCCGATCACGGCGAGAGCAACGGGTCCAAGCCGGCGCGTCGATCCCGGACGGCCGCTGCGGCCGCCGGCGCCGGCGACGGCGACGAGGCCGAGACGCCCGCCGGCGGGCCAGGCGCCGACACTGCGGCACCCGCCCAGGCCGCCGCGTCCACGACCACCACCGAGGCGCCGAGCGCCGACTCGGGGCCGGCGGTCTTCGTCGAGCCTCCCGAGCTGGCCGACGGCGCCGACCCCGCGCCGCGGCAGAACGGGCAGGGCCACGGCCAGAACCAGCAGAGCCAGCAGGGCGGTGGCAACCGCAACCGTCAGAACCAGGGCAACCAGAACCGGGGCAACAACGCCGACGGCGACGTGGGCAACCGGCGGAGCCGCCGCCGCCGCGGCCGTGACCGAGGCACCCAGGGCGGCGAGCTCCAGGGCGGCGGACAGGAGCAGCCCTACTCGGGCGAGCTGGTCGAGGTGAAGGGCATGCTCGACCTGCGTGACGAGGGCTACGGCTTCCTGCGCTGCGAGGGCTACCTGCCCTCGGCCAAGGACGTCTACGTCTCCATCAGCCAGGCCCGTCGCTTCGCGCTGCGCCGCGGCGACTACGTCGAGGGCGCGTGCCGCCCGGCGTCGAACAACGAGAAGTACCCGGCGCTCCTGCGCATCGACTCCATCTCGAGCCTCGACCCCGAAGAGGCGCGCAACCGGCCCCGTTTCGAGGACCTGACCCCGCTGTTCCCCGACTCGCGGCTGAACCTCGAGATGCCCGGCGACAAGGACAACCTCACGGCCCGGATCGTGGACCTGCTCTCGCCGATCGGGAAGGGTCAGCGCGGCATGATCGTCTCGCCCCCCAAGGCCGGGAAGACGACGGTGATGAAGCAGATCGCCCACTCCATCGAGGCCAACAACCCCGAGGTGCACCTCATGGTCCTGCTCGTCGACGAGCGGCCCGAAGAGGTCACCGACATGCGCCGCTCCGTCAGGGGCGAGGTCATCGCGTCGACCTTCGACCGGCCGGCCGACGAGCACACCCAGGTGGCCGAGCTGGCCATCGAGCGGGCCAAGCGCCTGGTCGAGATGGGCAGGGACGTGGTGATCGTCCTCGACGGCATCACCCGCCTGGCCCGGGCCTACAACCTGGCCGCGCCGGCGACCGGCCGGATCATGTCCGGTGGTGTCGACTCCGGTGCGCTCTACCCGCCCAAGAAGTTCTTCGGCGCGGCGCGCAACGTGGAGGAGGGCGGCTCGCTGACCATCCTCGCCTCGGCGCTGGTGGAGACGGGCTCGAAGATGGACGAGGTGATCTTCGAGGAGTTCAAGGGCACCGGCAACATGGAGCTCCGCCTCGACCGCCGGCTGTCGGAGCGCCGCCTCTACCCGGCCATCGACGTCAACGCCAGCTCGACCCGCCACGAGGAGCTCCTCTTCGAGCGGGGCCAGCTCCAGCAGGTCTGGAAGCTGCGCCGGGTCCTCAACGCCCTGGCCAGCGACGGCAAGGAGGCGGCGGGCCTGGAGCTGCTCATGGACAAGATCCGCACCACCACGAGCAACGACGAGTTCCTGGCCGAGATCGCCAAGGGCCCGGCCACCTGAGACCCCGGCTCGCTGCTCCGCCGGACCGAGAGCCCGGCGGCGGCCCTAGACTGACCCGACGAAATCGACCCTGGAGACACCATGAAGACCGACATCCACCCCGACTACGTAGAGGCGACGGTCAAGTGCTCGTGCGGCAACACGTTCGTCACGCACTCGACCAAGGCTGATCTCCACGTCGAGCTGTGCAACGAGTGCCACCCCTTCTTCACCGGCAAGCAGAAGCTGGTCGACTCCGGTGGACGGGTTGAGCGCTTCCAGCGCCGCTACGGCGAGCGCAAGGGCCGGGCCAAGGCCAAGCCCGCCCCGGCGGCCCCGCAGGACTGATCCCGCCAGGGCGGGGCGTGCCGACAGGGCGCCACCGCCCTCGCGCGGAGCACCCGCCGAGGCATGTTCGACGACCGGATCGCCGCGCTCGAGGCGGAGTACGACGCTGTCGAGGCCGACCTGGCCGACCCCACCACCCTCTCGGACAACGACCGCCTGCGCGACCTCTCGCGCCGCCACAAGGAGCTCGGTGAGATCGTGCGTACCTGGCACGACCTCACCGCCGCCCGCGAGGACGTGACCGCCGCCCGCGAGATGCTGACCGAGGCCTCGGGCGACGACCGCGAGGTCATGCGCCTGGAGGTGGAGGACTCCGAATCGCGGGTGAAGTCGCTCGAGGAGCACATCCAGGCGCTGCTGCTGCCCAAGGACCCCAACGAGGGCCGCAACGTGATCATGGAGATCAGGGGCGCCGTCGGGGGGGACGAGGCGAACCTCTTCGCCCGGGTGCTCTTCGACATGTACCTGCGCTACGCCGCGATGCAGAAGTGGAAGGTCGAGGTCCTCTCCGAGGACGCGTCGGACAAGGACGGGATCAACGAGGCGGTCTTCCTCGTGAAGGGCCCCGACGCCTACATCCGCCTGGAGCACGAGGGCGGCACGCACCGGGTCCAGCGCGTGCCGGTCACCGAGGCCAAGGGCCGCATCCACACCTCGACGGCCACCGTGACCGTGCTGCCCGAGGCGGCCGAGGTCGAGATCGACATCGACCCCAACGACCTCAAGATCGACGTCTACCGCTCGACGGGGCCGGGCGGGCAGTCGGTCAACACGACGGACTCCGCCGTGCGCATCACGCACCTCCCGACCGGCACGGTCGTGGCGATGCAGGACGAGAAGAGCCAGATTCAGAACCGGGCCAAGGCCATGGTGGTGCTGCGGGCGCGGCTCCTCAAGGCCGAGCAGGACCGCCAGGCGGCCCAGATGTCGGCCCAGCGTCGGGGCCAGGTCGGGGCGGGGAGCCGCACGGACAAGATCCGCACCTACAACTTCAAGGAGAACCGGGTCACCGACCACCGGATCAACCTCACCCTCTACAAGCTCGATCAGGTGCTCGCGGGCGACCTGACCGAGCTCACCGACGCGCTCATGGCCGACAAGCGGGCCCGGCAGCTGGCCGGCGAGGAGGAGGGCGAGCGGTGACGGTGGCGGCGGGCGTCACGCGTGGCGACTTGGTGGCCGAGCTGGCGGAGGTCGTGGGCGCGCCGCACGAGGCGCGCTTCATCGTCGACGAGGTGCTCGGCCTCGGCCTCGCCCCGGTCTCCGGTCACCCCGACCAGCCGACCGGCCCCCTCGACCCTGCCGCGGTCGCGGCGGCACGGCGCATGGCGGCCCGCCGGGCGGCGGGAGAGCCGCTGCAGTACGTCTTCGGGCACTGGTCCTTCCGATCGCTCGATCTCCTCGTCGACCCGAGAGTGCTTATCCCGCGTCCCGAGACCGAGCAGGTCGTGGAGGTGGCCCTGGCCGAGGCGCGCCGTCTCGCCCCGGCCCACGGGGCGAACGGCGACGAGGGGCTCGTCGCGGTCGACGCCGGCACCGGCAGCGGTGCCGTCGCGCTGGCGCTGGCGGCCGAGCTGGGACGCCCCGCCCTGCGCGAGGTGTGGGCCACCGAGGCCAGCACCGACGCGCTCGAGGTCGCCGCGGCGAACCTCGCCGCACTGCGCGCCGGTCGCGGGGAGGACCTGCCGCGCATCGAGCTCGCCCGGGGGAGCTGGCTCGAGCCGCTTCCCGTGTCGTTGCGCGGCGCGGTGGGCCTGGTCGTCTCCAACCCGCCGTACGTGACGGCGGACGAGTGGACTGGCCTGTCGATTGAGGTGCGCTCGGAGCCGCAGCAGGCCCTGGTGGCCCGGCCCGGCAGCGACGGCACCGCAGGCCTGGCCGACGTGGAAGCCGTGCTGGTGGAGTCCTGGCATTGGCTCGCCAGGCCCGGGACGGCCGTGGTCGAGCTGGCGCCCGACCAGGCCGCACCGGCCGTGGAGCTGGCCCGGCGGCTCGGTTTCGACGACGTGCGGGTCGAGCCCGATCTGGCGGGACGGTCCCGCGCGCTCGTGGCGCGGGTGAACGGGGAGGCGAACTGACATGGCGGACGACCTCGATGCCGGGGGGGACCACCCGCCGCTGACGAGCGCGGCGGACTCGGCGGTGGCTGCCGCGCTGGGGGCCGGCCTGATCATCGCCGTCCCGGCGGTGGGCGGCTACTGCCTCGCCATGCGCGCCGGGCCGCCTGAGACCGAGGCGCGACTGGAGGAGCTGGCGGCCGACCCCGAGGGGCCCCACTACGCGGTCGGGTACGCCGAGGCCCTGCGTTCGCTGACGTCGGGCTGGACGGACGAGCTCGGGCAGCTGCTCGACCGCTGCTGGCCCGGCCCGGTCGAGGTGTTCGTGCCCCGTGGCTTCGCGGGCGGTGAGACCACCAGCGGGGCGCACGCCGGTGGCTCGGCGGGCGCGGCATCGGGCGGCTGGGCCGTCGTGGTCGGCATGCCCGACGGCCGCGCGCTGCGCAAGCTGTGCCGGGAGCAGGGACCCTGGCGCACCGTGCCCCTCAGCTTCACCGAGCCCAAGGAGGTGGCCAGGGCCTTCGACGCCGCCGACGTGGCGCTCGTCGTCGACGGCGGCCGCCGCGACGGTCCGCCCCCGACGCTGGTCGACGCCACCGTGTCGCCGGTCCGTGTCCTGCGCGAGGGCGCGCTGCCGGCCAGCTTCGTCGAGGGAACCATGCTGATGAGCACGCGAAGGCGTTTGTTCTCCCGGTCGAAGAAGCCCGAGCCGGGCTGAGCGTCGTTCTGCGTCGCAGCCGGCGCTACGGCGCCGCGGCCCGCTCCACCGCCGGCAGGCTGCTGACCGAGCGCCGTGCCTCCCAGTGGCTGCGCCGTCCGATGGCGGCGAAGCACGCCGGGCGATCCGTCAGCGCGTAGGTGGCCAGCCAGAGCCGCTTGAGGTGCCGCTTGTAGCCGTGCGCGACGTCGTCCTCGTAGGCGGTGCGCCCGTGGAGCACGTGGTAGTTGTTGATGAACTGCATCTCGCCCGGCTGCAGGTCCATGTACACGTTGTAGTCCGGGTCGTTGGCCAGCGCCGACACCTTCGCGATGGCCTCACGGGCAGTGGGGCTCAGCCGGGGGGCGTCGGGGTGGCGCTGCGAGGCGAGGATGTACTGGGGGATGAAGCGCACGAACAGCCGCCCCGCGTGCTCGGTGAAGCCCGGCACCGAGTAGAACGCCGCAGCGCCCTCGGCTTGCTCGCCGCGTGTGTCGTAAGGCAGCGGATCGTACAGCGCAGCCGCCAGGTGGGGAGACTCGCGCACGAGTTGGTTGTGGATCGCCACCGCGTTGGCGACGCAGGAGAGCCCGCCCGTGCGGGCCGTGCGCAGGCAGAGCAGGCCCACCAGGTCGGACCCGTCGGTGTGATAGTCGAGCGCGATGCCGCCGAGCTCGTTGCCGCGCACGGTCGGGTCGTCGATCGTCTTGCCCTGGTCCGTGACGTCGCCGAGCACGTGCCCGTGCTTGTTCTGCGCCCAGGGCTCGCCGAGATGCAGCCCGATGCCCCAGTACAGGAGCGTCAGGTCCTCGTCGCTGTAGCGCCCCGCGTCCAGGGCCGCGATGCGGGCGAAGCCGCGGCCGTCGAGCAGGACGCCCACGACGGCGTCGAGCTTGGCGGCCAGGCCGTCGAGCGGGAAGTCCTGGCGCTCGAGCTCGAGTGGATCGGCGCTCTTCTTCTTCGCCGTGGCCAGCGCGGCGTCGAGCTCGGCGTGGTCGGTCGCGCTCAGCCGCAGCGTCCACGATTCGGGGTCCGCGACGTCGGCCGCCCTCCACTCGGCCGCAGGCTCGAGCTCGTGTACGCGCACGTCACTGGCAGTCATGTCGTCTCCTCTCGGTTCTGCGTCGCCGCGTCGCGTTCAGCTCGCGGCCCGGACGAGCCGCCCCGGCAACGCGCCCGTCGGTTCCCCGTCTCGATACGTGACCTCCCCTCCCACGACCGTGGCGCGGTAGCCGCGGGCCCGCTGCAGCAGCCGCTTGCCCCCGGCGGGGAGGTCGTACGCCATGACCGGTGCCTCGCAGCTCAGGTGATCGAAGTCGATGACGTTGAGGTCGGCGCGCCTGCCCTCGGCGACAACACCGCGGTCGTACAACCCGACCGCACGGGCCGTCGCACTGGTCAGCTGTGCGACCACCCAGCCGACCGGCATGCGGCCGTGCGAGCGGTCGCGGGCCCAATGGGAGAGCGCGTAGGTGGGGAAGCTGGCGTCAGCGATGATGCCGACGTGGGCGCCCCCGTCGCCCAGCCCGAAGACGGTGTCGGCGTGGGCGAGCATCTCGCGGCAGGCATTGAGGTCACCGTCGGCGTAGTTGGAGAACGGGACGAAGAGGAAATTGCGCCCGCCGTGCTCGGCCAGCAGGTCGATCGCGAGCTCGGCGGGGTCCACACCCCGTGCCTCGGCCATCCGCTGCACGCTGGTCTCCGGCGCCGGCTCGTAGTCGGGCACCTCCCCCAGCGGGTACATGCGGCGGTAGTCGACCAGGCGGCGCCCCGGACCGTCGAGGCGCTCGCCTCCGAGGAGGCGAGCCCGGAACACCGGGTCGCGCAGGGCGGCCACCTGCGCCTGGAGCGGCTGGCCGGCGATCTCCTTGAACGCGGGGTGGCCCGAGAAGGGATGGAACGACGACTGCAGCCCCAGCAGGAGCCCGACCGGCCGCGGCGCCACCTGGGCCCGGATGGGCAGCCCCTCGGCGGTCGCCCGCTCAATTTGGGCCAGCAGGTCGCGCCACGCCTCGGGCCGCTGGTGGCTGGGCGAGCGACACCGACAGCGGGCAGCCGGTCCGCTCGACGAGGCTCCTGATCATCGCGAACTCGGCGTCGGGGTCGGGCCAGAAGTCCGAGATCAGCTCCACCACGCCATGCCCGGCGTCGGCCACACCGCTGGCGATCGCCTCGAGCTCGTCCGCCCCGGCCCGCAGCGACGGCGTCGGGTCGCCGGTCGCCGTGCGGTGGTTCAGGGTGCGTGAGGTCGAGAACCCGATGGCGCCCGCTCGCATGGCCTCGGTGGCCAGCCGCCGCATTGCCGCCGCGTCGTCCTCCGTCGCCTCTTCCAGGCGGGCGGCCCGCTCACCCATGACGTAGAGGCGCAGGGCCCCGTGGGGGAGTTGCGCGCACAGGTCGATGTCGTGTGGTCGTTGCTCGACGGCGTCCAGGTACTCGCCGAAGCTCTCCCACGTCCACTCGATTCCTTCGTCGAGCACGGCGCCGGGGATGTCCTCGACGCCTTCCATGAGGGAGATCAGCCGGTCGTGGGCGTCGGGCCGCACTGGTGCGAAGCCCACGCCGCAGTTGCCCATCACGGCGGTGGTGACACCGTGCCAGCTGCTCGGGGTGACCCGCGAGTCCCACGTCGCCTGGCCGTCGTAATGGGTGTGGATGTCGACGAAGCCGGGGGTGACGAGCAGTCCGGCGGCATCGATCTCCTCGCGCCCGCGCCCGGCGACCGGCCCGACGGCGACGATGGTGGACGCATCCACCGCCACGTCCGCTGCGGCCGGCTCTCCGCCCAGGCCGTCGGCCACGAGGCCGCCCCGGATCACCAGATCGTGTGCCGTGCCTGCCATGTGTGCCTGCCCCTCAGCTCCCCGGAACATGTGGGAGTTAGTTAGAGTGATCTAACTATATTCCGGGCGGGAGGCCCGGCGCAAGGCCCCAGCCGCGTGCCCTCCGCCCGGGTCACGAAGGAGGGCCGAAGACGTTGCCGAGGCGCTCCTCACGCGTCTCGGCATGCGCGTCGTAGATCTCACGCAGGAATGCCCGCATGGCGGCGCGGTCGATGCCCGGCACCAGCTGCTCCATGCGGTCGGCCAGCTCCTCCTCGAAGGTGGCCAGCCTTTCTCGTCCGGCCGGCGTCAGTTCGACGCGCGTCACTCGCCCGTCGCCGGTCTCGTCGACGGCGTCGGTGACCCAGCCCTGCTGGCGGAGGCCGTTGATCATGGAGGAGACCGTGGGCTTGGTCACCGCGTTGGCCGCTGCCAGCTCGCCCGCCCGCCGGGAGCCTCCCAAGAGGTACAGGAGGGTCCGGTACTGCGCCATGGAGAGGTCGCCCCGGCGGGCCACCTGCTCGAACTCGCGGTAGAGCGACACCACGAGGCGCACCCCGGGCACCCTATCGTTCCGCGCAACGGCCATGCCGCACCCTAGATTCGCCGCGCCGCTCCCCGGGCACGATGAGCACGCGGGTGGCGCCCGGCCCGACCGATCATGTGGCCTACCCCTCGAGTGACACGGTCCCGTCGGCGGCGAGGACGCCGGTGCGGCCGATTCCCTCCTCCGCGCAGAGGAGCGCGAGGGCGTCGGGGTCGCTGACGTTACCCCAGGCCCGGCTGCCGTCGGCGGTCCGGCAGGCCAGGATGCCGCGCTCGACGGCGCCGTCGCGGTCGAAGGTGACGGTGTAGGTCTCGATGCGCACCGGCCCGGTCGCCTCGGAGTCGACCCGGCACCGGGGCAGCGCGTCGACCTCGGGCTGCACGTCGCGCCAGGCGAAGGGCTCGGTGCCGCCGTGCGCCGGCGGGCGCGAGGCGTAGATCCCGATGGAGTGCTTGGTGGCGTACCAGCCCAGTCCCGTCACGAGCGCCGCCGTCCCGGGGGCGGCGCGCACCGCGCCGACGGCACGCGCGATCCCGTGCGAGGTGTAGTTGTTGCCCGGCCCGCCGCCGAAGGTGAGGCCGCCGGTCAGCGTCAGCGGCCGCGCCGGGTCGTCGACGGGCAGACCGAGCTCGGCCGCCGCCATCTGCACGACGACGGGGAAGCAGGAGTAGAGGTCGATCGACGCGACGTCATCGATCCCGAGCCCCGCAAGCCCGAGCGCGGCCGCGCCGGCGAGCCGGATGGCGGGTGAGCGGTGCAGCTCGGCCCGGTGCGAGATGAACCAGTGGTCGTTGGCGTCCGCGCCGGACAGCGGGAAGACCCAGCGCTCCTCGGGCACCCCGGCGGCTCGGGCGGCCTCCACCGAGCAGACGATGTAGCCGGCGCCCTGGTCCACCTGCATGTTGGCCGTGCACAGCTTGGGGTAGGGGAACGAGACCATTCGGTTGTCGGGTCCGGGGGTGACGATCTCGCCGGCCGAGCGGGGCGTGCGGATCCACGCGTGGGGATTGTCGGCGGCGACCTCGCTGAAGCGTGACCACAGAGAGCCGATGCGAGCGGCGTGCTCCTCGAGCGTCCAGCCGTTGGCGGCGCGCAGGGCGTTCTCGAACAGGGGATAGGCATGGACCGGCAGCAGCACGCCACGCCTCATCTCGAGATCGGTGGCGCCGGGCTTCTCCAGTCCGAACGGGACGGGGGGAGGGGTCGACTCGGCCGGCTGGCCGGACCAGGACAGCGGCGCGCCGGCGGGGTGCCGCCGGGCGAGGGCGCGGGTGTACATGGCCTCGGCCCCGGCGACCAGCACGACGTCACGTTCGCCGCGGCCGATGGCGAGGCAGGCGTCGTGCATGAGGGCCTGCGGCGCGTTGCCCCCGATGGCCGACAGCATCAGCTCTGACGGCTCGTCGCCCTCGGCGAACCCCAGGCGCGACGCCACGAGCAGCGCCGGGTTGGCCGAGCGCCACCCGAGCGGCACGACCACCCGGATGCTGTCCGCTCGCCGGATGAGCGCGGCCCCGGCGGGGGCTGCCCCCCCGGGCGCCACCCCGTCGCAGTCCTCAGCCGCTGCCCGCAGCGCGCGGCGCATCAGCTCGAGCGGCTCGGGCCGCTTGGCGGGATCGAGCCCGGCGTCGGGCGGCGTGACGGCCTGGCCGACCCCGACCACCACGGGGGTGCGCGGGTCGAGTGCCATGGACCGGGGAGCGTACCGGTTCACGCCCAGGGGGCTCCCCGGCGCCCCGGTAGACTCGACTGTCATGCGCGTCGCCGCCGGCTCGGATCACGCCGGGTTCGACCTGAAGGAGATCCTGAAGGCCGAATTGGCCGCAGCGGGCCACGAGGTCGACGACCTCGGAACGCACGATGCGGGCTCGTCGGTCGACTACCCCGACTTCGGGGCCGCCGTCGGGCGGGCGGTGGCCGACGGCTCGGCCGACCTCGGGCTCTGCGTCTGCGGGACGGGCAACGGGATCGCCATGGCCGCCAACAAGATCCCCGGCGTCCGGGCGGCGGTCATCCACGACGTGACCACGGCGGTGTTGGCCAGGCGCCACAACCGTGCCAACGTGGTCTGCCTGGGCGCCCGCACGACCGGCACCACCGTCGCCGTGGAGGCACTGGCCGCATTCCTGGCCGCGCCCGAGGAGCACGGGCGGCACGACATCCGCATTGAGAAGCTGGCGGGCCTCGACCGGGAGCTCGCCCATCACGTTCCAGGAGAAGGGACTCCATGAGCAGCTACGACACCGCGCTGGCCGCCGATCCCGAGGTGGCGAACCTCATCGGCCAGGAGCTGAACCGCCAGCAGACGACCCTGCAGCTGATCGCCTCGGAGAACTTCACCTCGCCGGCCGTGCTGGCCGCCTCGGGCTCGGTGCTCACGAACAAGTACAGCGAGGGCTACCCGGGCCGGCGCTACTATGGCGGCAACCAGATCATCGACGAGATCGAGGACCTGGCCCGCGACCGTGCCACGGCCCTGTTCGGGGCCGATCACGCCAACGTCCAACCGCACGCCGGCGCCAACGCCAACCTGGCCGCCTACCAGGCGCTCCTCGAGCCGGGCGCGACGATCCTCGCCATGCGGCTCGACCACGGCGGCCATCTGACCCACGGCTCGCCCGCCTCCATCGTCTCGAAGTTCTGGCGCTTCGTCTCCTACGGCGTGACGCCCGAGTCGCACGACGAGACGAGCCCCGGCGAGGTCATCGACTTCGACCAGGTGGCCCACCTGGCCAAGACGGAGAAGCCCGCGCTGATCGTGGCCGGCTCGACGGCCTACGCCCGGGTCATCGACCCCCTGCCCTTCCGTGAGATCGCCGACTCCGTCGGGGCGTTCTTCATGTTCGACGCCGCCCACCCGGCCGGGCTCATCGCTGCGGGCGCTCACCCGAGCCCGGTCGGCGTGGCCGACGTGGTCACCTTCACCACGCACAAGACGCTGCGAGGCCCGCGGGGTGGCGCCATCCTGTGCGGGGAGGAGCTGGCGAAGAAGATCGACAGCGCAGTCTTCCCGGGTCTGCAGGGCGGCCCGCTCGAGCACGTCATCGCGGCCAAGGCGGTGGCCTTCGCCGAGGCGGCTCGGCCCGAGTTCCGCCGGTACGCGGCCCAGGTGGTCGCCAATGCGGCCGCCCTGGCCGACGCCCTGGCGGGGCACGGGTTCCGCCTGGTCTCGGGTGGGACCGACAACCACATGCTGCTCGTCGACCTACGACCATTCGATGCGGACCTGACCGGCAAGGAGGCGCAAGAGGTCCTGGACCGGGCCGGCATCACGTGCAACCGCAACACCATCCCCGACGACCCGCGCTCGCCCTTCCTCACGTCGGGACTGCGCCTGGGGACGGCCGCCGAGACGACGGCGGGCATGGGGACCACCGAGATGCACGTCGTGGCCGACCTGATCGTGCGCACGCTCAAGGCCCGCAGTGACGAAGGGGAGATCTCGGCTGTGCGGTCCGAGGTCGCCGACCTGTGCGCCGCCTTCCCGCCGTATCGCGATCTCGTGGGCTAGTGCATGCCTGACATCGGGTGGTACGGCCTGGTCCTCCTGATCGCCGCGGGAGCAACGGCTGCACTGACCGTCCCGGCCAAGCGCATCGCGCTGCGGGTGGGCTACGTCGCCCATCCCGGCGAGCGCAGCGTGCACACCAAGCCGATCCCCTACGGCGGTGGCGCCGCCATGTTCTTGGGGTTCCTGGCCGCGGTCCTCGGGGCAGCCGCCGTGCCGCAGCTGCGGCCCATCTTCCAGGACTCGCCGGAGATGACCGGTGTCGTGCTGGCCGCCGGCGCGATGTTCGCCGTCGGATTGATCGACGACATCCGGGACATGTCGGCTCCGGCGAAGATGGCCGGTCAGATCCTGGCCGCGAGCATCCTGTACTTCAGCGGCGTGACCATGTACGAGCTCAAGATCCCGCTGGCCGGCTTCTTCGTGCTGACCCCCGGCATCATCCCGCTGATCACCGCGGCGTGGGTGATCGCGCTGACCAACGCAGTGAACCTGATCGACGGGCTCGACGGCCTGGCGGCCGGTGTGGTCGCCATCGGCGGGGGCGCCCTCGCGATCTACGGGATCCGCCTGATGGGGCTGGGCCTGCTCCCGAGCGACAACGTGGGCCCTCTGGTGGCCGTGATCGCGTGCGGCATCTGCCTCGGCTTCCTGCCCTTCAACTTCAACCCGGCCCGCATCTTCATGGGTGATGCTGGCGCGCACTTCCTCGGGCTCCTGATGGCAGCGTCGACGATGGTGATCGGCGGGCGCGTCCCCACTGCGGTGCCGATCAGCGGCGTGACCTACTTCTTCTTCGCACCGCTGTTCATCCCACTGCTGATCCTCGGGGTGCCCCTCGTCGACATGGCCTTCGCCTTCGTGCGGCGGACGGCGCGGGGTCGTGGGTTCGACACCCCCGACAAGGAGCACATCCACCACCGCCTGCTCCGCCTCGGGCACGGGCCCCGGCGCAGCGTCATCATCCTCTGGGCCTGGACGGCCGTCCTCTCGAGCTTCCTGCTCTTCCCGCTCTTCGTGCACCAGGTCAACGCCTTTATCCCGATCGGGGCGGCGGCCCTGGGTGTGGGCCTGTACACCTTCTTCCACCCGGGACTGCGCCGGGGTAACGGGGACGACGAGGACGAGCGCCCCGACCAGGGCGTCCCACCCCCATCCGAGGAGGCGCCGGCGGTCAGCGAGGTGGTGCGGTTCCCGTCGTGACCGTTTGGACGGCATCTGGGCCGGGATGCGAAGATGAGGCCTGTGTACCCCGTCCACCTCGCCTCGTCCGTTGCCGCCGTCGCGGCGTCGCGGCCGACGGACTCCGGCGCGCCACGCACCGCATAAGGGGGCAGCAGTCGCATGCGTGGTCAAGTGAGTCTCGTCGTGCGCGCCCATTCGGGTGAGCGGCCCCGACGAATCCTCACCGCCGGAAGCGCCGAAGCCGTTGCCCGGCGCCGTGGCGTTCCTGACCATGGGGCTCTCGGCTGCCGTCTGCGTGGGGGTCGGCCTGGGTCTGGGGCTGTGGCTGGACAGCGCACTGCACACGGCCCCGGTGTTCCTGCTGGTCGGCCTGGCGCTGGGCCTGGCCGTCGCCGCCCTGAGCGTCATCAAGCAGATCCGCAGCTACCTGTAGGGGCCGGCGCATGAACATGCTCGACGGGCTGTCGGACCTCGGGGGCAACGCGCTGGCCAAGGTGCTCCGGCGCACGATCGTGTCCGCCATCGTCGTGGGCGCCGCGTGCATCGTCATCACCCTCCTCCTCTCCGTGCCGTGGGCTGCGCTCGGCCTGGCCATCGGGCTCGGGATGGCGGTCGTGAACCTCCGCTTCCTCGATGCGGGCGTGGCGAGGCTCTCCACCGAGGGTGAGACGAGCAACAAAGTGCTCCGCCGTGCCATGGGGACCAAGAGCATCACGCGTCTCGGGGTCATCACGGTCATCTGCATAGGCCTCTTGCTGCTCAACGGCGCGCTCGGCATCGGCGCCGTGGCCGGCCTCGTCATCTTCCAGCTGCTCTTCGTCGTCAACGTGGGGCGCGTCGTGATCTCCCAGGGGATCCAATGAGCAACCACTTCGTGCTGGCCAGCGGCACCATCACGATCGGGGAGCACCACGGCGTGGTGCACATCGGGGGCCTCACCATCGACCTGGACGTGGTGTGGACCACGCTCATCGCCGCGGCCATCGTGCTGGGCCTCGGGCTGCGGATGCGGGCCAAGGCCACCTCGGGCGTTCCCGGGAAGCTGCAGCTGTTCTGGGAGACGCTGGTCGAGCAGGTGTCCGACCTGGCCCAGTCGGCCATCGGCCCCGAGGGCATCCCCTTCGTCGGCCTCGGTGTGACGATCTTCTTCTTCATCCTGATCTGCAACTGGCTCGCCTTCATCCCGAGCGGGGACCCCGGGTTCTTCGCACCGCCGACTGGTGACGTCAACCTGCCCCTCGCCCTCGCCCTCACCGTCTTCTTCCTGGTGCACTACAACTCGGTGAAGGCGCGCGGCTGGAAGGGGTACTTCAAGCACTACGCCCAGCCCTACGCTGCGCTGACGCCGATCAACATCATCGAGGAGATCACCAAGCCGATCACGCTGACCTTCCGACTCTTCGGCAACATCTTCTCGGGCGTGCTCATGATCGCGGTCATCGTGACGCTGATCCCGCCCTACCTGTCGTGGATCGGATTGCTTATCTGGAAGCCGTTCGACGAGCTGTTCATCGGCGCGATCCAGGCCTTCATCTTCGGTCTCCTCACCATCATGTACCTCGGCATGGGCATGGCCCGGGACAGCCACTAGGTCGCCGGCAGAGGCGGGACCCCCAGCACCACCCCAGCAAACCCGAACACGATCTCAACAAAGGAGAGGAAACATGGCAGGAACAATCGAAGGTTCGATACGGATCGCCGGTGCGCTCGTCGGTGGTGGGCTGGCCCTCGGCGGCGGCGCCATCGGCGCCGCAGTCGGTGACGGCCTGGCCGGTTCGCAGACGATCGCGGCCATCGCCCGGCAGCCCGAGATCGAGGCCAAGGCGCGTCAGTACTTCTTCCTGACCGTCGGCCTGGTGGAGGCCATGTACTTCATCAACCTGCTGTTCATGGTTGTGTTCGTCTACGTGTTCGCCGCCAAGAGCATCACCGCCTAGCCGAGCGCATCCCACCGTCCACTTGCCGGAGAGAACCCGGAGACCGAGAGCATCATGACCACAGCAGGCATCTTCCTTCTCCCCAATGGGACGTTCTTCATTGAGCTGATCGTCTCCATCATCCTGATCCTCGCCATCTACAAGTGGGTGCTGCCACCCATCAACAAGGCGATGGAGGAGCGACAGGCGAAGATCAGGGACTCGCTCGAGGCCGCGGACAGGGCGCGGGCCGACGCCGAGGCAGCCGACGACGAGCGACGGACGGTGCTCGAGGAGGCGCGCCACCAGGCCCGCGAGATCGTGGCGCAGGCCAACCGCACGGCGGAGCAGGTGCGGGTCGACGCCCAGGCCAGGGCCCAGAGCGAGTACGAGCGCATCGTCGGCAACGCCGAGATGGAGATCGACCTGGCCCGCCAGCGCGCCATCGAGGAGGCCGCGGTGCGGATGGGCGAGATCGTCATGGAGGTGGTCGAGCGGGTCATCGGGCGCGAGGTGAACTACGAGGCGCACCGCGACCTGATCGACGAAGCGGTCGCCGCGTTGCGAGCCGACACATCCGGCGGTGCTGCCGCCAACGCGGGAGCGCGCCAGTGAACCCCACGCTGCAGGGATACGCCGCGGCCGTCATCCAGGCGGCCGAGCGGTCATCCCTCGGGGCCATCGCGGACGATCTGGCGGCGATCGAGCGTGAAGCCCTGAGCAACCCGCGGCTGCGCGCCGCGCTGACCGACACGTCCGTGCCGGGGAGGGTCCGCCGGGCCGTCCTGCTCGACCTCCTGGAGGGGAGGGTCACCGCCGAGGCGCGTCGGCTGGCCGCATACGCCTGCCTGGTGGTGCCGGCGCCGGAGGTGCCGGTCGCGTTGGGTTGGCTGGCCTCCCGCGCCTGGCACGAAGCACACGGCCGCATGATCGAGGAGCCATCGCTGAGCCTGACCCAGGCGCGAGCTCGTGTAGCCGGCTACGCCACGGCGCTGCACGAGGACATGACGTACGAGCAGCTCGAGTCACTCGAAGACGACCTCTTCCGCTTGGGGCGGATCGTGGCCGCGACCCCCTCACTGCGGGCGGCGCTGACCGACCGCGACCTCGACGTGGCGGCCCGCCAGGGGCTCGTCAGCGAGCTCATCGAGGGCAAGGTGCCCGCGACGACGCTGGCGCTCGTCCGCTACGTCGTGTCCGGTGGCCGCGCGCGCGACGTCGTGGGGACACTGGACTTCCTGGTCGAGCAGACGGCGGCGGCCCGGGGCTGGCGCATCGCTCACGTGCGCACCGCGGCCCCGATCGACGAGGCACAGCAGACGATGCTCACCGACTCGCTGGCCGGTTTGGCCGGGCAGCCGGTCGAGTTGCAGGTGGTCATCGACGAGGCGCTGCTCAGCGGCGCACTGATCCGGATCGGTGACCTCCAGGTGGACGCCACGGCGCGAGGTCGGATCGAGGCGCTGCGCGAGCACCTCGTCCCGGCCGCGTGGCAACCGGGCGGATTCGGCCGCGGCGGCCGGGATCACACGACGACGGCAGAGACAGAGGGAGCAAACTGATGGCAGAGCTGACGATCGACGCCAGTGAGATCACCAAGGCGCTGGAGCACTACGTCGAGGACTACACACCGGCGGTCGGGACCGAGCAGATCGGTCACATCGTCGAGGTCGGCGATGGCATCGCCCGGGTGTCGGGTCTTCCCGGCGCCGCGGTCAACGAGCTGCTCGAGTTCGAGGACGGCACGCTCGGTCTCGCCCTGAACCTCGACGAGGACACCATCGGCGCCGTGGTCCTCGGCGAAGTCGACAACCTCGAAGAGGAGCAGACGGTCAAGGCGACGGGACGCATCCAGACCGTCCCTGTCGGCGACGCCCTCCTGGGTCGCGTCGTCAACGCGCTCGGTGAGCCGATCGACGGCAAGGGCCCGGTCAACGCGACGGAGACGCGCCGCATGGAGGTACAGGCCCCCGGCATCGTCGGGCGTCAGCCGGTGAGCGAGCCGCTGCAGACCGGCATCAAGGCCATCGACGCCATGACGCCCATCGGCCGCGGGCAGCGCGAGCTGATCATCGGCGACCGCAAGACCGGCAAGACGACCGTGGCCATCGACACCATCATCAACCAGGCCGGCCAGGGCGTGAAGTGCATCTACGTCGCCATCGGGCAGAAGAACTCCTCGGTGGCCCAGACGGTGGCCACACTCGAGGACCACCAGGCCCTCAAGTACACGGTGGTGGTCGTCGCCTCGGCGGGAGACCCCGCTCCGTACAAGTACCTGGCGCCCTACGCCGGCTGCGCCATGGGCCAGCACTGGATGGAGAACGGCGAGCACGCGCTGATCATCTACGACGACCTCTCCAAGCAGGCCGAGGCCTACCGCGCCGTCTCGCTGCTGCTGCGGCGCCCGCCAGGGCGTGAGGCCTACCCCGGCGACGTCTTCTACCTGCACTCCCGGCTCCTCGAGCGGGCGGCCAAGCTGTCCGACGCGCGTGGGCGGCGGATCGCTGACGGCGCTGCCGGTGGTCGAGACCAAGGCGGGCGACATCTCGGCCTACATCCCGACCAACGTGATCTCCATCACCGACGGACAGGTGTTCCTCGAGACGGACCTGTTCAACTCGGGCATCCGCCCGGCCATCAACGTGGGCAACTCGGTGAGCCGGGTCGGCAGCGCGGCGCAGGTCAAGGCGATGAAGCAGGTCTCGGGGACGCTCAAGTTGGACCTGGCGCAGTTCCGTGAGCTGGAGGCGTTCGCGACATTCGGCTCCGAGCTGGACAAGGTGTCACAGGCCCAGCTCGACCGGGGGTACCGCCTGACCGAGCTCCTCAAGCAGTCGCAGAACAGGCCGGTCCCGGTCGAGGAGCAGGTCCTGGCGATTTACGCCGGGACCAAGGGCTGGGTGGACTCTGTCCCCGTCAGCGAGGTGCGCAGGTTCGAGACCGAGCTGGTCGAGTACTTCAAGGGCAACCACCCGGGCGTGCTCGAGACGATCCGCACGACCGGCGCGCTGCCCGACGGGGACGAGCTCGACAAGGGTCTCGCCTCGTTCCTCGAGGGATTCGACACGGGGAAGGTCGACTGATCAATGGCCGGAGGCCAAGAGCGGATATTGCGCCGCCGCATCCGCAGCGTGCAGTCCACGAGGAAGATCACCAAGGCGATGGAGCTCATCGCCGCCTCGCGGATCGTGCGCGCCCAGACGAGGATCGCGGCCAACCGGCCCTTCCGCGAGGGGATGGAGCGGGTACTGCGCCTGACCGCGGCGGCCGACCCGGTCGCGGCCACTCGCTTGCTGGGCACGCCCGAGTCCCCGCGCCATGTCGGAATCCTCGCCATCGCCGGTGACCGGGGCCTCGCCGGCTCCTACAACTCCGGCGTGCTGCGCGCCACCGAGCGGCTCGTCGCGGAGCACCGGGGCAACGGCGCCGAGGTGACGGTGTGGTCGGTGGGCAAGAAGGCACCTCCCTACTTCCGTTATCGCGGCATCGGCACGGCGGAGTCGTTCTCCGGCTTCGCCGATCGCCCCGAGTTCGCCGACGCCCGCTACATCGCGGCGGTCGTCGCGG
The DNA here is from genome assembly GCA_963717455.1 of uncultured Acidimicrobiaceae bacterium. Lineage (GTDB taxonomy): Bacteria > Actinomycetota > Acidimicrobiia > Acidimicrobiales > RAAP-2 > Bog-473. The sequence goes on along the minus strand of OY970336.1, from coordinate 4,721,660 downwards.
CGCCGTTCGTGTCGGGCGAGATCGACCTCATCGAGATGGTCTCGACACGCTTCATCTCCGCCGGCACCCAGCTGGTCGGGCGGATGCAGCTGCTGCCGCTCCCCCTGCCCGAGGGCACCGAGGACGCACCCGAACAGGACGAGGGGACGCTCGAGGGCTACACCGAGTTCGAGCCCGAGCCCGCCAAGCTGCTGCTCGAGCTCGCCCCGCGCGCTCGAGGCGGAGATCTTCGCCGCCCTGTTGGAGGGCGCTGCGTCGTTCTTCACCGCTCAGCAGCGGGCCATGGCTGCGGCCACCGACAACGCGGACGAGCTCGTCCGCACCCTGACGCGCGTCATGAACCGGGCCCGTCAGGACGCCATCACCACCGAGATCATGGAGATCGTCGGCGGGGCCGAGGCGCTCCGCCAAGCGAAGGGAAGATGACCCAATGACCACCACCACCATGCAGGACACCTCGCCGGCCGGATCACTGGAGGACGGCCGAGTGGTCGCCATCGCCGGTCCCGTGATCGACGTCGAGTTCCCGCCCCACGCGCTGCCCGAGATCAACCACGCGGTCGAGTTCACGATCGAGCTCGACGGGTCGGCCCACCAGGTCACGGCCGAGGTGGCCCAGCAGATCGGCGACGGTCGGGTGCGCTGCATCTGCATGCAGCAGACCGACGGCCTGGTCCGGGGCGCCGTGGTGCGCAACCTCGGACGCGGCATCTCGGTCCCCGTGGGCAACGCCGTGCTGGGGCACGTCTTCAACGTGCTGGGGCAGCCGCTGGACACCGACTCCATCGAGGGTGTCGAGGAGTACTGGGAGATCCACCGCAACGCGCCCGCCTTCGACCAGCTCGAGCCACGGGCCCAGATGTTCGAGACCGGGATCAAGGTCGTCGACCTGCTCGAGCCCTATGTGCAGGGCGGCAAGATCGGCCTGTTCGGCGGGGCCGGCGTGGGCAAGACCGTCATCATCCAGGAGATGATCCACCGGGTGGCGCAGCAGCACGGTGGTGTGTCCGTGTTCGCCGGCGTGGGGGAGCGGACCCGCGAGGGCACCGACATGTGGCTCGAGATGCAGGAGTCCGGAGTCATCGACAAGGCGGCCCTCGTCTACGGCCAGATGGACGAGCCTCCCGGTGTCCGGCTGCGCGTCGCACTGGCCGCGTTGACGATGGCGGAGTACTTCCGGGACGTCCAGAACCAGGACGTGCTCCTCTTCATCGACAACATCTTCCGCTTCGTCCAGGCGGGATCCGAGGTGTCCACGCTGCTCGGCCGCATGCCCTCGGCGGTGGGCTACCAGCCGACCCTGGCCGACGAGATGGGCGAGCTGCAGGAGCGGATCACGTCGACCAAGGGGAAGTCGATCACCTCGCTGCAGGCGGTGTACGTCCCCGCGGACGACTACACCGACCCGGCGCCGTTCACGACGTTCACCCACCTCGACGCCACCACCGAGCTCTCCCGCCAGATCGCCGCCCTCGGCATCTACCCGGCCGTGGACCCGCTGGCGTCGACGTCGAACATCCTCGCGCCCGAGATCGTCGGTGACCGCCACTACGCGGTCGCCCGGCGCGTGCAGGAGATCCTGCAGCGCTACAAGGAGCTCCAGGACATCATCGCGATCCTCGGCATGGACGAGCTCTCCGAAGAGGACCGGGTCACGGTGAGCCGTGCCCGCAAGGTGCAGCGCTTCCTCTCCCAGCCGTTCTTCGTGGCCGAGGTCTTCACCGGCGTTCCAGGTATCTTCGTGCCGATCGACGAGACGGTCGAGTCCTTCGAGGCGCTGGCCAACGGCGACCTCGACAACGTCCCCGAGCAGGCCTTCCTCAACGTGGGTGGCGTCGAGTCGGTGCTCGAGAAGGCCAAGACCCTCGAGGCAGAGGCGGGCTAGTGGCCGACGGCGTCTTCGGCGTGGAGATCGTCACGCCCGAGCAGTCCCTGCTGGCCGGCGGTGCGACGTCGATCGTCCTGGCGACGTCCGACGGCGCCCTCACCGTGCTCGACGGCCATACGCCGCTGGTGGGCGACGTCGTGCCGGGCGAGGTGAGGGTGGAGCAGTCGGACGGCACCCTGACGCGCCTCGCCGTGCACGGTGGGTTCCTCCAGGTCGACACGAGCCCGGGCGCCGCAGCCGGCCTGGCCGAGGGGGACGGGCCGCTGCCGGGGCTCTCCACCCGCGTGACCGTCCTGGCCGGCGTGGCCGAGCTGGCGGAGGAGATCGACGTGCCGCGGGCCGAAGGGGCCCGGGAGGCGGCGGCGCTGCGGGTCAACGAGCTGGGCGGCGGCCGCGGACCCGTCTCCGAGGACGTCGAGGAGGACGTCGAGCTCGCCGAGGCGGAGCGAGCCCTCGCCCGGGCCGACTTGCGGCTGGCCGTCGCGTCGGGGAGCGCGGCGTAGGCGATCCGGCGGGCGGCGCGGCCGCCTCTAGCCGAACGAGATGGAGCTGAACTCGGCCAGCTTGGCCAGGGCGTGACTGGCGTCGATCTTGCGCAGGGTGCCCGACTTGGAGCGCATGACCAGCGACTGCGTGGTGGCCCCGAACTCGTGGTACTGGACGCCCTGGAGGAGCTCGCCGTCGGTGATCCCGGTGGCGGCGAAGAAGCAGTTGTTCCCCTGGACCAGATCGTCGGTCGTGAGCACCGCGTCGAGGGCGTAGCCGGCCTGGAGGGCGGCCTGCCGCTCCTCGTCACTGCGGGGGTAGAGACGCCCCTGGATCTCGCCGCCCATGCACTTGAGGGCCGCCGCGGCCAGCACGCCTTCGGGCGTGCCTCCGATGCCGAAGAGGATGTCGGTCCCGGCCCCGGGCCAGCCCGTGGCGATGGCGCCCGCGACGTCGCCGTCGGTGATCAGGCGGATGCGGGCTCCGGTCGAGCGCACCTCGGCGATCAGGGCGTCATGCCGGGGCCGGTCGAGGATCACGGCCGTCAAGTCGCGCACCGGCCGGCCCAGCGCCTGGGACAGGGAGTGGAGATTCTCGGTCGGGCTGCGGCGGATGTCGCAGGCTCCCTTGGCCCGCGGCCCGACGGCGAGCTTCTCCATGTACACGCACGGGCCCGGGTCGAACATCGCGCCCCGCTCGGCCACCGCGATCACCGCCAGCGCGCCGCCGCGGCCCTGCGCGGTCAGCGTGGTGCCGTCGATCGGGTCCACCGCGATGTCGGTGAGAGGAGGCGTGCCGTCGCCGATCTTCTCGCCGTTGAACAGCATCGGGGCGTTGTCCTTCTCGCCCTCGCCGATGACGACGATCCCGTCCATCGGGACGCTCGCGAGCACCGTCCTCATGGCCTCGACGGCGGCCGCGTCGGCACCCACCTTGTCGCCCCGGCCCATCCAGCGGCTGGCGGCCATGGCGGCTGCCTCGGTCGTCCGCACGAGGTCCATGGCGAGGTTCCGGTCCGGGGCTTGGCGCGGCGTCACCACGGGTCTGACCATAGTTGGTCGTGGATCGCAGGCTGCCCGTGGAGCCGCCCCCCAGCGGCGATACTTGAGGCCGTGGATCAGATCGTGGTCGAGCCCAACGGACCGCTCCGGGGCACCGTCAGCGCAGGTGGGGCGAAGAATTCGGCGCTGAAGCTGATGGTGGCGTCCCTGCTCGCCGAGGGTTGCACGGTGCTCTCCAACGTGCCCCGCATCGACGACGTGGACACGATGGCCGAGGTGCTCCGCGCCCTGGGGGCGACGGTGGTGCGCCTCGACGACGGGGATGTGTCGGTGACCACGCCGCGGGCCGGCGACCTGGTCCCTGCGGGTCCCTACGAGCTCTTCGAGCGCATGCGGGCGTCGGTGGTCGTGCTCGGGCTCCTCCTGGCCCGGTGCGGCTCAGTGCGCATGCCGCTCCCCGGCGGGGACGACTTCGGCGACCGGCCCATCGACTTCCACGTCAACGGGCTCGGCGCCATGGGAGCCCGCTTCGAGTCCTCCCACGGCGAGGTGCGCGGCACGGTTCCCGGGGGGCGCCTGGTCGGGACGCGGGTCGTCCTCGAGTACCCCAGTCACACGGCGACCGACAACCTGCTCATGGCGGCTGTGCTGGCCAAGGGCACCACGGTGATAGAGAACGCAGCCAAGGAGCCCGAGGTGGCCGACCTGGCCGCCATGCTGTGCGACATGGGTGCGGTGGTGCGCGGCGCCGGCACCTCGCGTATCGAGATCGAGGGGGTCGACGAGCTCCGGCCCACCCGTCATGCGGTGGTGCCCGACCGGGTGGTGGCCGCCACCTTCCTGGCGGCCGTCGGCATGGCCGGCGGCGAGGTGACGATCGCCGACGCCCGGCCCGAGCACATGGAGATGCTGCTGCGCAAGGTCAACCAGATGGGTGTGGCCACGGACATGAGTCCCCAGGGGCTGCGGGCCAGCGCGTCCGATCGGCTCATGGCGGCCGACGTCGCGACGCTCCCGTACCCCGGGGTGGCGACCGACTACAGCCCCCTGCTGGTGGCCATGCTCACCGTGGCCGAGGGGGTGGGCATCCTGACCGAGAACCTCTTCTCAGGCCGCTTCCGCTACGTCGAGGAGCTGCGTCGCATGGGCGCGGACATCCGGACCGAGGGCCACCACGCTGTCGTGCGCGGCGTGCCCCGCCTCTCGGGAGCACCCGTGCGCGCGCCCGACATCCGCGCCGGCGTGGCGCTCGTGCTGGCCGGCCTGGTGGCCGACGGAGAGACGGTGGTCAGCGGGGCCCACCACATCGGTCGCGGCTACGAGGACCTGGCGGGCGCGCTGCGCTCACTGGGCGCCAGGGTGACCCGCCGGTGAGCCCGAGGCCGTCGAACGACCCGGCCCGGCTGCTCGAGCAGGCCCGCGACGGGGACCGCGTCGCGCTGGCCCGGCTGCTGTCCTACATCGAACGCGGCGGTGCGACGGCCATGGAGGTGGCGCGGCTCGCCTACAGGGCGGAGGTGCCGTTCACCGTTGGCCTCACGGGCGCGCCGGGTGCCGGCAAGTCGACGCTGACCGACGGCCTCATCGTCCAGGCGCGCGCCGGCTGGCCCGGTCCCGACGCCGAGGCGGTGCCCCAGGTGGGTGTCCTGGCCGTTGATCCCACGTCCCCGTTCAGCGGCGGCGCCATCCTCGGGGACCGCGTGCGGATGGGCCAGCACGCACTCGACCCCACGGTGTTCATCCGGTCGATGGCGACACGGGGGCACCTCGGCGGCCTGTCCCTCGCCGTGCCCGACGCCGTCCGGGTCCTCGGTGCGGCCGGCATCGGCGTCGTCATCGTCGAGACCGTCGGCGTCGGGCAGATGGAGGTCGAGATCGCGTCGGCCGCCGACACGACGGTCGTGGTCGTCACGCCCGGCTGGGGCGACTCCATGCAGGCCAACAAGGCGGGCCTGCTCGAGGTGGCGGACGTCTTCGTCATCAACAAGGCGGATCGCCCCGGGGGGCGCGAGGCGCGCCGCGATCTCGAGCAGATGCTCGACCTGGCGCGGCCGGGCTCGTGGCGACCCCAGATCGTCGATACCACGGCGACCACGGGCGACGGAGTGGCGGACCTCTGGGCTGCCGTCGCCCGCCACCGCGACCACCTGCGCCGCTCGGGCCAGCTCGTGACGCGGCGGTCCGACCGCCTGGCCCAGGAGCTCCGTCGGGTGCTCTCGGCCCGGGCCGAGGTCCGGATCGGCGAGCTCGCGGCCGGCGAGGAGTTCGCCACGACGGTCAAGGCGCTGGCGGCCGGAGAGCTCGACCCCTACCAGGCTGCCGATCGGCTCTTGGGCCCGTGAGTCCCCGCGTACGCCGTCCGGTACGGTTCGGCGATGGCTGAACCCTTCGTCACTGTGGAGCGTCGCGCCGACGGCGTCGCCCTGATCCGGCTGGACCGGCCCAAGGCGAATGCGCTCTCCGCTGCCGTGCTCGGCCAGTTGCACGCGATCGCCACGGAGCTGTGTGAGAACCCGCCCGGGGCGGTGGTGCTCTGGGGCGGCCGGCGCATCTTCGCCGCCGGGGCCGACATCGTCGAGCTGGACGAGAGCGGTGCGGGCGCAGTGGGCGCGAACTTCGCCGCCGCGCTCGGCGCCTTGGCTGTGGTGCCCCGGGCCACGATCGCAGCCGTCAACGGCTACGCCCTCGGGGGCGGGCTCGAGCTGGCGCTGGCCTGTGACTTCCGCGTCTGCGGCGAGAACGCTCATTTCGGCCTCCCCGAGGTCCTGCTCGGCGTGATCCCCGGCGGAGGCGGCACCCAGCGCCTGCCGCGGCTGATCGGCGCGTCACGCGCCAAGGAGCTGATCTTCAGCGGCCGGCAGGTGGGAGCCGAGGAGGCGTTGTCGATCGGCCTGGTCAACCGCGTGGTCGCGCCCGACTTCGTGCTCAATTCGTCCCTGGCCTGGGCAGCGGAGCTGGCCCGGGGCCCTCTGGTCGCGCACGGCCTTGCCAAGGCGGCGGTCGACCGGGGTCTGGAAGGGTCGTTGGCCGACGGGTTGGCGACCGAGCAGGAAGCGTTCGTCACGGTGGCCCGGACCGAGGATGCGGCCCGAGGGATTGCGTCGTTCGCCGAGCACGGCCCCGGCCAGGCGACCTTCGTCGGGCGGTGACCCCATGAGCTCGCCTCCCATCCCGGTCAGCACCGGCGAAGGCGCCTTCGACCCCTCGGTGCGTTGGTTCCAGCACGCCGTGTTCTACGAGGTGCTGATCAGGGGCTACCACGATGCCAACAACGACGGCACCGGGGACCTGCGAGGGCTGCGCGAGAAGCTCGACTACATCGAGTGGCTGGGCATCGACTGCATCTGGATGCTGCCCTTCTACCCGTCGCCGTTCCGGGACGGCGGCTACGACATCAGTGACTTCTTCAACGTCCACCCGGACTACGGGAGCATCGGCGACCTGGTGGCGTTCCTGGAGGACGCCCACCGCCGCGGCATCCGGGTCATCGCAGACCTCGTGATGAACCACACCAGCGACGAGCACCCCTGGTTCACCGAGTCGCGCTCGTCGAGGGACAACGCCAAGGCGGACTGGTACGTCTGGAACGACGACGACCAGAAGTGGCCGGACGCCCGCGTCGTCTTCACCGACGTCGAGCGCTCCAACTGGACGTGGGACGACACCCGCCAGCAGTACTACTGGCACCGCTTCTACCACCACCAGCCCGACCTCAACTATGAGAACCCCGAAGTGGCCGACACCATGATCGACCTCGTCCGGTTCTGGCTCGATCTCGGGTTCGACGGCTTCCGGCTCGACGCCGTGCCGTACCTCTACCAGCGCGACGGGACCTCGGGCGAGCACCTGCCCGAGACCCACGCATTCATCAAGCGCATCCGCAAGCAGTTGGAGGCGGACTACCCGGGCCGCATCCTGCTGGCCGAGGCGAACGGCTGGCCGAGCGACGTGGCGGATTACTTCGGCGACGGGGACGAGTGCCACCTCTGCTTCCACTTCCCTCTGATGCCGCGGCTGTTCATGGCGGTGCGCCGGGAGCAGCGGTACCCGATCACCGAGATCTTGGCCCAGACGCCGGTCATCAACGACTCCTGCCAGTGGGCCATCTTCCTGCGCAACCACGACGAGCTCACGCTGGAGCAGGTCAGCGACGAGGAGCGGGACTACCTGATGGCGGAGTACGCCAAGGACCCCAGGATGAAGCGTCACATGGGCATCGGCCGCCGATTGGCCCCGCTGCTCGACAACGACCGGCGGACCGCTGAGCTCCTCTATGCCCTGATCCTGTCCCTGCCCGGCAGTCCTGTGATCTACTACGGCGACGAGCTGCTCATGGGTGACAACATCTACCTCGGTGACCGCGATTCGGTACGCACGCCCATGCAGTGGTCGCCCGACCGGAACGGGGGCTTCTCACAGGCGGACTTCGCCCAGCTCTACCTGCCTCCCCTCATGGACCCCGTCTACGGCTTCAGCGCGCTCAACGTCGAGGCGCAGCTGCGGAACCAGGGATCGTTCCTGCACTGGCTGCGCCGGATGCTGACCGAGCGGCGTGCGCTCCCGGTGATGGGCGTCGGCGAGATGGAGGTGCTGCCCTGCGCCAACCCGTCCGTGCTCGCATACGTGCGCTCGGGGGAGGTCGCCGACATCCTGACCGTTGCCAGCTCGACGGGGCCTTCGGTGAGCCCGTCGGCGGACGGTGCGCTGGACTGGGGGCGCTCCACGGTGCTCGCCCGCACCGTCCCGGCTGGGAACGAGAGCGAAGGGGACGAAGTGGTGCGACGGCATCAGGCGGTTCTGTGCGTGCACAACCTGAGCCGCTTCGCCCAACCGGCCGAGCTGGCACTGGCCAAGTGGGCCGGCTCGACGCCCTACGAGGTGCTGGGCCGTGTCCCCTTCCCCGTGATCACCGAGGAGCCGTACACGATCACCCTGCCGTCCTACGGGTTCCTGTGGTTCGACCTCGCGCCCGAGGACAGGTTGGTCCAGGAATGACGGACGGACGCGACCAGGCGCTGCGCACGCTGACCGAGGCGTGGCTGGGGTTGCGCCGGGTCGCGTCCACAGGGGAGATCGCCATCGTGCGCTCCGAGGTGCTGCGCGCGGGGCGGCCCGGGCTGCTCGACATCGTGGCCCAGGTGGGGGAGCGCAGGGCCCACGTCGTGGTCGGCCTGCGCGGGGTGGCCGACGAGCCGCACTTCCTGCGCGCCGGCGAGGAGGGGGCGCTCGGCTTGCTCGACGACGATCACGGCCTCGCCGTGTGCACCGATGCGCTCCGCGACGCGCAGCTGGCGCCTCTGCTCTTGGCCACGGTGCGCGGCGTCGAGACGCGTCCGGGACCGGTCGCCGTCCTGCGAGACGACGACGATGCGACGGTGATCGACTGCGGCGACCGCGGGGACCTGACGGTCTTCCCGTGGCTGACCGCAGCGCCCCGGCCCGAGGTGGACCTCATGGTCGCCTTGGACGAGGCCGGTTTCAACCACGTGGCGGCACCCCTGGTGCGCTGGGTCTGGGATGGACACGATCTCGGCGTGGTGCAGGAGCCGCTGGCGGACCGATCCGGCGGGTGGGCACTGGCCCTCACCTCGCTGCGGGACTTCTACGCCTCCGGCGGGTCGCCCGAGGCGGCCGGCGCCGACTTCGGTGCCGAGGCGCGGGCGCTGGGCACCATGACGGCCCGGATGCACCTTGCGCTCGATCGCGCCTTCCTGCGCCATCACGAGCCGGTCGTGGACTGGGTCGACGCTGCGGAGGCGGCCATCGCAGCGGCCGACGTAGCGCTGCTGGAGGCACCGGGCGTCGCCGACCTCGTCAAGTGGATCCGCGAATCCGACGGGCGGCTCCCCGTGATCCGCACCCACGGCGACTTCCATCTCGGACGCACGTCGAGGACCGACCAGGGTTGGGTCGTCAGCGACTGCGCGCCGGGCGGGGTCCTGGTGGCCGGCTCCGCGCCGGGCCGTCGTACCCCGCTCGCCGATGTGGCCGACCTGCTGTGGTCGATGCACCGGGCCAGCAGGGTGGCGGCGGGGGAGCGGGACCCGACCGGGCGGCTCGGCCTCGCTGTGCTCGGGCAGGCCTGGGAGGTCAGAAACCGGCGTGCCTTCGTGTCGGGCTACCTGGGGACGCCGGGCATCGGGGGCCTGGTGGGACCCGACCGCGACCTGGTTCGGCGCCTGGTGTCGTTCCTGGAGCTCGCCCGCTCCGTCCGGGAGGGCTGAGAGGTCACACAGCCAGGGCGGAGACCCTGAGGGTCTCCGCGGCCTCCTCGGGTGAGATCACGTTGATGGCGACGCCCGTGCCCAGCTCGAAGCCGGCCGTCGTGGTTGCCTTGGGCCAGATGTGCGCGTGCCAGTGGTACGGCTCGCCGACCCGGTAGGGAGCCGAATGGAAGACGATGTTGTAGGCCACGTCGCCGACCGCCTCGGCCAGCTGCTGGAGCACACGGCGGATGGCCTCTCCGGTCGCGATGAGGTCCTCGGTGGGGCTTCGGTGCAGATGGGGGTTGTGCTCCCGGGGCATCACGAGCATCTCGTAGGGGACGGCGCTCCAGAACGGGCAGACAACGACCACGCGGTCGTTGGCGTAGATCACCCTCTCGCCGGAGTCCTCCTCCGCCTCGATGGTCGTGCACAGGAGACACGACCCGACGAAACGGGCGAAGCGAGCCTGCTCCTCGGCGAGCTCCCGCGGGATGAAGGACATGCCGAGCAGCTGGCCGTGGGGGTGCTCGAGCGACGCGCCGGCCTCACGTCCCGAGTTGACGATGGCCTGGGTGTAACGGAGGTTGGGCTGCGAGGCGTGCTCCTCGAGCCGGTCCCGCAGGGCTGCCATCACGAGCTCCACTTGCTCCTGGCTGAGCATGCCCAACGTGGCGTCGTGCTCGGGGGAGAAGATCAGGATCTCGTGGATGCCGCCGGCCGACGCCTGGGTGAAGACCGGGCCCCGGTTGGCGACGACGAAGGGCTCGTCGCCCTCGAAGGCCGGGTAGAGGTTGGGTACCACCCGGACGAGCCAGCGACCGCTCGGGCCGTAGGTCTCGAGGGCGGGTGGCGTGTCCTCCTCGTTCCCGGGACAGAAGGGGCAGGGGCGGCCCAGAGTGTCGGGCGTCCAGGGGGAGCGGGTCACGAAGGAATAGGGCCGCTCCGAGCGGCCCGGGCTCACCACGACCCAACGGCCGGACAACGGATCGAGGCGCAGCTGGTTCATCGGTGGACTTTCTCGGGCGCTGCCAGAAACGCCCACATCGAAATTGGCCTCATCTTCTTCCCTCCACCCCCACGGTACAGGTTTCGCTGCCCGAACCGGCACCACCACCACGGGGACGTGACTCGGGACCGGAGCCGATGGGAGAACATGTCGGCCATGCACCACCAGCCGGACGGGGCGGCCTTCGACATCGTGCTGTTGCTCCACGTGGGCTGCGCGGTGGTCGGGCTCGTGACAACGGCCGCCGCCGCCGCCACGGCGACCCGGCTGCGGCGCACCCTCCGGGCGTCGACCCCATTGCCGGAGCCGCTGCGGCGCTACTTCCGCCCCGGGGTCAACTGGGCGGGCCGGACCATGTACGGCATCCCGGTCTTCGGGTTCGCACTGCTCGCCATGAGCCAGGGTGCGTACGCCCTCGGGGACGGCTGGGTGCTCGCCGGACTGGCCCTCTTTGCCGCCGTCGCGCTGCTTTCCGAAGGGGTGCTGTGGCCGGCCGAGCGCCGGCTCCAGGCCGCCGTCGCGGTGGCGGGCCCATCGACCGCTCCGCTCCCCGAGACGGGCTCCGTGGAGGGGGACGCGACGTTGATGGTGCGATCGGCCGGCGTGGCGCTGGTCCTGCTGACAGCGGGCATGGTCGTCATGGTCGCGCAGCCCTGACGCTCCAGAAGGAACGGAGACTCCCGCCGATCTCATGTCCCGCAATCCGCCCGGTCGGCTCAGGGGCCGACCGGGCGGAGCGGAGTGTCAGCCGAAGGTTGTTCAGCAGAGCCAGGCAATGATCTTCCCGTACCCGTCGTGCCCCGGCGCGGGGCCGTATCCGGGTGCCACCGAGACGACAACGACATGTTCGACGTCGCCAGACTCGGTCGAGCCCGACTGGTTGATGTGGCTGGAGACCACCACGACGAGGTTCACCGGGACGGTCGAGGGTGGGTGAGAGCTATTGCCAGGGTCCGACGTCCAGGTCGTGCCACAGCCATAGGCGTTGGGCTGGCCGGGCTGGCCGAGGTTCGACGGGGCGTTGTCGATGTAGCCCTTCATGGACGCCGGCGCGTTGTTCACGCCGCTGAACTGGTTGGTCTTCCACAGCTGGGAGCCCCAGAAGTTCACCTGGTTCCCGTTGGTCACCATGCTGTACGGCGCCATGGGCGAGGGCGGCGTGCCGGCTGACTTGTCGCCGATCACGAAACCGCCGGTATCAGCTAGGCCAGCGATCGTCACGGTGCCGGAGGCACCGGCGGGCCGGTAGTAGGCGTCCCCGGCGAAGTTGACCGAGACCGGGGCCGACCCGGCGGTCTGGTGGCATCCTCCAGAATCGCCCGAGACGTTGCCGATGGTGCAGCTGGCGTTCCCCGCGGCGTTCGTCGTGCCGGTGCAACTTTGGGCCGTGCCACCCGAACCGAGCGTCATGAGCACCGCCCGCCCGGCCAGCGGGCCACCGTCAGTCGTGAGATTCGCTGACATGGTGAAGGGCGTCCCGGTCACGGCGATGGACGGGCCTGTGTAGGTGATGGCCGTCTCCTCGAGGGTCACGACGAACTTGTTCGAGCCCGAGCTCGCCAACAGCTGTGGCGCCTTGGAGGTGTCGCCGCCGAACGATGCGGTCAGCGAATACGTCGCTGCAGGCTCGTTGGGCGTGATGGAGCAGGACGCCAGACCGTTGGCGTTCGTGATACCGGTGCAGGACTGCGTCGAGTTGAGCGTGAGCGTCACCGGCTCGCCTGCGATGCCGGCACCGGTCAACTTATTGGTGAGCACCGCGGAGACGGTGCCGGCGTCGGCGAAGTCGCTCGTCCCGGCGTTGACCGTCAGCGTCGTCGGGGTGTGGACGGTGGCCGTCGAGCCAGTGCTGGAGGACTGGTAGTCGATGTTCCCGCCGAAGCTGGTGGAGATGTACACGCTCCCGGAACTCTGGTTCACCGATGCGATGGTGCAGCTCGCGGCCCCGCTGGCGTTGGTCGTGGCGGTGCAGCTCTGGGCCGAGCTTCCCGACCCCAGCGTGAACGTCACCGTGCTGCCGGCGACGTCGGTGCCCGGCGAGGGCTCATTGGTCGTCAGCACCCCGGACAGAGTGACCGGCTGCCCGTTGGTCACCGACGTGGTCCCGGTGTAGGTCAGGGTGGTCGTCGCCGGCGTCACCGTGAAGGTGCTCGTGGAGCTGTTCGGCAGAAGCTGGGGCATCGAGCCCGAGTCCCCGGGGAACGTCGTCGTCAGCGAGTAGGTGCCCGTCGGCTCGGTGGGCGTCACCGGGCACGTGGCCACACCGCTGGCGTTCGTCGTCGCCGTGCACGTCTGCGTGTTGTTCAGGGTGAACGTCACGGGCTCGTTCGGCACCGGCTGGTTGGTGTACGTGTTGACCAACGTGGCCGAGACGGGCGTGGCTCCGTTGTAGGTCCCCGTGGTGGGGGTGACCGTGAGCTGCGTCCCCTCGGGGAGGTTGACGGTCGAGGCGGCGCTGGCCATCTGGTAGTAGGCGTCGCCACCGAAGCTGGCGACGACGGGGATCGGCCCAGCCGACTGGCTCACCGGGGCGATGTTGCAGGTCGCCGTTCCCGTCGAGTCCGTCGTGCCCGAGCAGCTCTGTGCCGACGAGCCCGTACCGAGGGTGAAGGTGACCGTCCGGCCCGCGATGGGCGTTGTCGGGGTGGGGTCGTCGGTGGTCAGCACGCCAGAGACTGCGAGAGGCTGCCCGTTCTGAGCCGTGACGGCACCGGTGTAGGACAGCGAGGTCTCCTCCAGGGTGACCACGAAGTTGGCCGAGCCGGTCGACGCCATGAGCTGGAGCGGTCGGGTGGAGTCACCCCCGAAGCTCCCGGTCAGCGGGTAGGTGGCCGCCGCCTCACCGGGCGTGATGCTGCACGTCGCCGTCCCGGTGGGATCGGTCGTCGCGGTGCAGCTCTCGGTGTTGTTCAGCTTCAACGTCACTGGCTCGCCGACGATGGGCGCGCTGGTGAGGGTGTCCGTCAACACGCCGGAGACCGTCGTCGCGTCGGCGAAGTCGCCGGTCGCCGATTGCACCGTGAGCGTTGTCGGCTCCGTGACAGTCGCGGGAGTTGAGGTCGACGCGGACGTGTCATAGACGTCACCGGTGAAGCTCGTGGTGATCGGGACGTTGCTCACCGTTTGGTCCACCGACGGGATGGTGCAGCTTGCGTTCCCGCTGTCATCGGTGGTCCCGCTGCAGGATTGCGAGCCGATGGTGAACGTCACGACGTCATTGGGCAGCGGGGTGTCCGACGTGGGCGTGTTGGAAGTCAGTGTGCCCGAGAGCGTGATCGGTGAGCCGTTGACGGCGGTCGTGGGCCCGGTGTACGTCAGGGAGCTGGTGTCCGGGTTCACCGTGAAGGCGCTCGACGTGCTGTCGGAGCCGATCGGTGTGGACTGCGAATTGTCACCGGAGAATGACGCCGTCAACGTGTAGGAGCTCGACGGCTCGCCCGGAGTGATGACACAGGTGGCAATCCCGTTGCTGTCGGTCGTCGCGGTGCAGTTCTCCGTCCCGTTGAGGGTGAAGGTGACCTGCTCCCCTGAGATCGGCGTGTCGGTGGCGGAGTCGGTGAGCACTGCCGAGACCGGGGTTGGCGACGAGAAGTTGCCCGTGACGGGCAGGACGGCCAAGCTCGTCGGGGTGGCGGCCACGGTCGTCTGCGAGGTTGCCGCAGTGAGCTCCCCGTCTACGGACAGGCCGTAGAGGTACGCAGCTTGTGTGTCGATCGTCTGCAACACCTGCCCGGCGACGAGGTTGTCTGGGAGGTCGTCGGCTATCTGGACCTTCCAGACGAGCCCGGAGTAGGCGTCTCCTACCCAAAACGAGGTGCCGCTGGGGTCAATGGCGAGAGCGTAGAGCTGTCCCTGACAGCCGGGAAGCGAAGCGCAAGAGTAGGTGGTGACGACGTTCCCAGTGTCGTCGAGCAAGACGACGGAGCTCGAGTCCGCGACCAGTACCTGTCCATTCGGGAGTATCCGAAGTTCGAACGCCGCTGGACCGGGGAGCGGGGCCTGGTTGAAGTTCGGCAGCTGCGTGTTGGTGCACTTGTTGTAGCGCATGATGTCGGAGCGCTCACTCGTGTAGTAGAAGGTGCACTGGTCACTCGAAAGATCGATCCAGTCGTCACCGTACAGCTCGGTCGTGAGCGGGCCGATGTCGGGCAGTCGTTGCCCCGAGGGCGAGAACTCGGCGATGTAGGGGGACCGGACCTGCCCCACGTACAGATTGCCGCTGCTGTCGAACACGAGTCCCTCGGGGTTCGCGAGCCCGGTTGCGAACGTGGGCAGTGGTGCGCCGCTGGGGGAATACTCGCTGATGTCACCGGTGGAGCCGTCGGCGACATAGAAGTTGCCGTTGGCGTCGAACGCACTTCCAGCGGTGTACTGGGAGTTCGTGTTGTCGACCAGCGATGCGATCTGGTTTGCCGAGCCGGCGTCGTAGACGTCGGCTTCTGAGAAGCCGACCGATGCGAAGACTTGACCTGACTGGAACACCGTGTCGGCTCGCGCTGGACGAGGCGAGCATGACACCCACGGTGGCGACGAGGATCAGCATGGCCATGAGCGCGGCCATGCGGCGCCGGGCGGCGACGAGAAGTCCGGTCGTGGACTCACCCTCTCGGGCCGCGCCGACGGCCTTCCCCTGGAACTGATGCGATCGACAGTCTCATGTGTCCCCCCTCAGGAACCGGTCCACGGCTTCCGGACGCCGTGGATCCCAACCCACACCTCACCGGTCGGGCAGGTCTGGTGCAGGTGCAATATGCCTTTCAGCCCGGGGCGGCGACAGGGACAAAAGGACCAGATCGCCGACTCACTCGTGACAATTGCTTGGGCATTGTGCGCGGCTGATTCGATGACGCAGCGGAGCGCCACGGCACAACCGAGGGCCGCAACAGCGTGTGCCCGAATTCGATCGCCGACCACGAGACTCCCTGAACTGCCGGTGTTAACACCCTGCACGAAGGGTGTTAACACCGGCGCCCTCTTGCAGCACGGAGAAGAGGAGTCGGCTGGGTCAGTCGCCGCTGGCGGAGGACACGATTTCTCGAGCGGCGTCCAGGTCTCCAGACCGCACCAGCTCCGGCAGCGGGCCGTCGAGGAGGGTCGCCCAGTCCACCGAGTCGCTGGGCAGTCCTGCGGCGCGGAGCCGCTCGCGGGCCTCACCGAGCAGCAGTGCCAGTGTCCCGATTTCTCCGTCCCATTGGTCGGCGATGCGGTCCCGGAGCCACGAGGCGAGTGCCGGGCTCAGCCCGCCGGTGGAGACCGACACCGTCACCGCACCGTCGCGGTGCACCGCCGGGAGGATGAAGGAGCAATGGGCGGGGTCGTCTGCACTGTTCACCCAGATGCCCGCCGCCTCGGCGTCGGCGTACACCGCGCCGTCGGCGTCGGGCCTGGCGGTTGCCGTCACGACGAGCCGGAACGCGGACGCGTCACCTGGGCGGTAGGGCCGGCGCTCGACGGCGTGCAGGAACGGCTCCAGGGCCTCCATGTCCTTGCCCAGCGAGGGTGCGACCACCGTGACGATCGCTCCGCATTCGACCAACGCACGGGCCTTGCGCGCCGCCACCGCACCCGCACCGACGACGAGACATGGGCGATTCGTCACATCCAATGACACGGGATAAAAGGACGGACGTTCCGTGGTGCCTTCAGTCATGGAGGCGGGGAGGCCCGACCATGCCCGCCGCGATGGTGGCGAAGGTGAGCTCGTCGATCAGCACGAAGCTTCCCGTGATCCGATCGGCCTGGTACTGGTCGACGGCCAAAGGTGTTGCCGTACGCAACTTCACGACGCCGATGTCGTTCTCGTTGAGCTCGCTCGCCTCGGTGATCCGGAGCTCGTTGACGTCGAAGGCGCCCGTGACCTCCTCGACCACGACGGGCGTCACCCGCGTGGTGTGCTTGATCCGGAGGCGGTCGCCTGCGGTGAGCGGGCGGTCCTGGAACCAGCACACCGTCGCCTCGAACGTGTCGGTCACCTCGGGGGGCCCTTCGGCGGCGGCGATCAGATCGCCCCGGGACACGTCGAGGTGGTCCGCCAGACGCAGCGACACGGACAGGCCGACCTCGGCGCGCTGCAGCGGGCCGTCCGCGGTCTCAATGGACCGCACGGTCGTGTGGGCACCCTGCGGCAGCACCACGACGGGGTCGCCGACGCGGAACGGGCCGCCGTTCACCATGCCGGCGTAGCTGCGGCCGCCGGCGGGCTGCCGGAGCACCCACTGCACCGGCAGGCGCGCCCCGCTCCCGCGCCCGGTGCCGTGCTGGGCGGCCCACCCTCCGGCCTGCGCGGACTCGAGGGCGTCGAGCACCGTCGGGCCGTCGTACCACGGCGCGGCCTCCGAGCGTCCCACCACGTTGTCGCCGTGCAAGGCGGAGATCGGGATCACCGTGCACGAGATCCCGAGGCGGTGCGCCAGCGCCTCCATCTCGTCGGCGATGCGCTGGTACGCCGAGCGGTCCCACGCCATGAGGTCCATCTTGTTGGCGCAGACGACGAGCTGGTCCACGCCCAGGAGCGCGGCGATGCAGATGTGGCGCCGGGACTGCTCACGCAACCCGGACGTCGCGTCGACCAGCACCAGCGCGAGGTCCGCCGTCGATGCCCCGGTCGGCATGTTGCGCGTGTATTGGACGTGACCCGGGCAGTCGGCGATGACGAACTTCCGGTGGGGCGTCGCCGCGTAACGGTACGCCACATCGATCGTGATGCCCTGCTCTCGCTCGGCGCGTAGCCCGTCGGTGACGAACGAGAGGTCGACTTCGCCCAGACCGCGCCGTTCTGACGCGGTCTCTATGGCAGTGACCTGGTCGTCGAAGAGCTGCCGCGTGTCGAAGAGCAGCCGGCCGATGAGCGTGCTCTTTCCGTCGTCGACCGATCCGATCGTGGCGAACCGCAACAGGTCCATGGTGTCCGCGCCGAGCTCGGAGCCGCCGGCCGGCGGCGAGCCGGGCAACGTTGTCATGGGACTAGAAATATCCCTCGCGCTTACGGTCTTCCATGGCGGTCTCGGAGAAGCGGTCGTCGGCCCGGGTGGCACCCCGTTCGGAGATCCGCGAGGCGGAGACCTCCCGGAGGATCTCCTCCACCGTGTCGGCATCTGAGCGCACGGCGCCGGTGCACGTGGCGTCGCCGACTGTGCGGAACCGCACCGTCTCCTTGCGGACCTGCTCCCCGGCCTGCGGGGTGACCCACTCGCTCAGCGCCAGCAGCATGCCGTCGCGCTCGATGACTTCGCGCTCGTGTGCGTAGTAGATGGACGGAAGCTCGATCCGCTCACGGCGGATGTACTGCCAGATGTCGAGCTCCGTCCAGTCCGACAGCGGGAACGCTCGCAGGTGCTCGCCGGGGCGCACGCTGCCCTGGTACAGCTGCCACAGCTCCGGACGCTGGCGCTTGGGGTCCCACTGCCCGAAGGAGTCGCGGAACGAGAGCACGCGTTCCTTGGCCCGGGCCTTGTCCTCGTCGCGCCGGGCCCCGCCGAAGGCGGCGTCGAAACCGTTGGCGTTGAGGGCGTCGAGGAGGGTCGTCGTCTGCAGGCGGTTGCGCGAGGCAACCGGCCCGGGGTCGGCCACACGGCCCTGGTCGATGGAGTCCTGCACCTTGGCCACGAGGAGCCGGGCGCCCTCGGCCTCGACCTGGGCGTCGCGATAGGCGAGGACCTCGGAGAAGTTGTGGCCAGTGTCGACGTGGAGCACAGGAAAGGGGATCCGGCCGGGCTTGAAGGCCTTGGAGGCGAGGTGCAGCAGGACGGCCGAATCCTTGCCGCCGCTGAAAAGGAGGACGGGGCGTTCCGACTCCGCCGCCACCTCACGGATGATGAAGATGGCGAGGGACTCCAGCAGGTCGAGATGGCCCAACGGATGTTCGACGGGCCGGACCAGGGCGGTCACCGACGCGCCGGCACGGCCCGCGGCGGGATCTGCGATCGGGTGGTTCTGCGGGGAGCGGAGTGCGGCAGTGTCCATGGGACCCCTTCGAATCATGACCATTTTGGTCATGTATACTAGAGCCTGCATTGCGATGGGCGTCAAGCGCCGGTGGCGGGCCCAGGTGGGGGTCGATCGCCGAGAGGAGAAGGTGAGGATCGGTGGCCGAGACCTACGTGACCAGTCAGCCTATGAGGGCCGATGAGCTGGCAGTCATCAGCGATGGCTTCGAGTCCTCTCCGGCCAGCGCTGCCATCCGCTGGGCCGTCGACACCTTCGGAGGCTCCCTTGTGCTCGCGGCGTCGTTCGAGGATATCGTGCTCGTCGACCTGGTCACCAAGGTCGCGCCGTCCATCGAGGTCGTGTTCTTGGACACCGGGGCGCATTTCCCGGAGACCCTGAGCTTCGTCGAGGAGATCCGGGCGCGCTACGACCTGAATCTCACGGTGACCAAGCCCGGCCCCGAGGCCGCCGCCCATCCTTGTGGTGCCGAGCAGTGCTGCCAGTTCCGCAAGGTGGAGCCCCTGCGGCAGGCGCTGGCGGGAAAGCGTGCCTGGCTCACCTCGCTGAGGCGTTCCGACGGCCCCACACGCGCCGATACGCCGATCGTGAGCTGGGACTCCTCCTTCGGATTGGTCAAGGTCAACCCGCTGGCGACCTGGACGGATCTCGACATTGCGTCGTATCTCGCCGACCACGGACTGCCGCCGCACCCGCTCGTGCCGCGCGGCTACCGCTCCATCGGGTGCGCGCCGACGACTCGTCCGGTGGCCGAAGGGGAGGACCCCCGCGCCGGCCGCTGGTCGGGCCTCGACAAGTCCGAGTGCGGCCTCCACGTCTAGTGCCACGTGATCTCGACAATCCCTACGGGATCGAGTTCCGGGGGCGTCGCGACCGCGGCCTCAAGTTCATCAGGCCCTACCGCAACATCGGCGAGCTCAACACCGTCGAGCAGCTGAAGCTGTCCCGACATCCCTTCGAGGTGGCGCAGGCGGTCATCGACACCTACTCCAAGCAGGGCGCGGCGTCCATCAACAAGGTGCCGGGGGAGCAGGAGCGCCTGAAGTGGGTCGGCATGTACCCGCAACGCCAGGGCGGAGACGCCTTCATGATGCGGATCAAGGTCCCCGGTGGTGTGATGACCGCACCCCAGGTCCGCGAGATCGGCGTGGCAGCCGACGCCTTCGCCGAGGGACCCGACGAGAGCCCGGTCTTCGGCAACCGTTACGCCGACCTCACGACGCGTCAGGACATTCAGTTGCACTGGATACGTATCGCGGACGTGCCGCGGATCTGGCAGCGCTTCTGGGACGTCGGGCTGACGACGGTGCAAGCCTGCGGCGACTCGGCCCGCAACGTGTGCTCCTGCCCCGTCTCGGGCATCGACCAGTCCGAGGTCGTCGATGCACTTCCCGTGGCGCAGGCCCTCTCCGCGTTCTTCACGGGCAACCGGGAGTACGCGAACCTGCCGCGCAAGTTCAAGATCGCCGTCACCGGCTGCACGGAGGACTGTGCACGGGTCGAGATCAATGACATCGGCCTGTGGCCGGCCGAGCTGGCTGACGGGTCCGTGGGCTTCAACGTGCTGATCGGCGGGGGACTCTCCGACGGTGAGCGCATGGCGTCCGACATCGACGTCTTCATCCGGCCCGACCAGGCGGTCGAGCTCTGCCGGGGCGTGGCCCAGCTGTTCGGCGAACTGGGCAACCGGGAGAACCGGGGGCTGGCGCGGATGCGCTACCTGGCCCAGGAGCTCGGTTCGGAGGGCTTTCGGTCCGAGCTGGACGAGCGAACGAACTTCGTGCTCGAGCCGGCCGGGCAGGAGCTGACGACCGCGTTCCGGGGCGACCACGTCGGCATCCACCCGCAGAAGCAACCCGGCCTCTTCTACGTCGGCTGCTCGGTCCCGGTGGGCCGGATGCACGGCTTGGAGCTGGTGGAGCTGGCCCGGCTGGCCGAGACGTACGGCGACGGTGGCGTGCGCATCGGCACCGACCAGAACTTCATCGTGTCGGGCGTACCCGAGGGTCGGCTGGACGACCTGCTGGCGGAGCCGCTGATGGAGACGTACTCGCCGTTCCCCGGGCCGTTCGAGCGGGGGGTGGTCGCCTGCACTGGCTCGGAGTTCTGCCGGTTCGCAGTGGTCGAGACCAAGGAGCGGGCGGTCAAGTGGGCACGCGGTCTCGACGCGCAGCTCTCGTCGGACGGCAAGTTCGGCGACGCAGGCGTCATCCGCATGCACTTCTCGGGGTGCTCCGCGTCGTGCGCGCAGCCGCAGATCGCCGACATCGGCTTCCGGGGCGACATAGCCCACGTCGACGAGCACATCGAAGAGGCCGTGGACATCGGTCTCGGTGGCTCGCTTGGTCCCGATGCGGCGTTCATCAACTGGCTTGCGGGCGCCGTGCCGGTCGACCGGGTCCCCGACGTCCTGCTCCGGATCGCCACGCGGTACCGGGACGAGCACCGCCCGGGCGAGCCGTTCCACCTCTGGGCCCGACGCAGCAATCCCGACGAGTTGCGATCGATGCTGGCCGGCACTGCCGGGACGGTCTCGTCGTGAAGCGCTACCGCATCAGGGAGCAGATGAACGGGATCACCGAGCCTCCTGGCAAGGTGTGGTTCTGGGAGCTCGAGGCCGGCGTGATCCACGCCGAGCGTTGTATCCAGTGCGGCACGTGTGTGGCCGTCTGCCCTTCGAACTCCATTGGCATCGACGAGGACACGAACCTGCCCGAGCTGGTCAAGATGTGCACCGGCTGCTCGCTCTGCTGGGACTTCTGCCCCCGAGGCGGTCTCCGCTACGAGGCGCTATGGCCACCGTCGACGGTCGGCACCGGCGAGGAGGCCGAGGTGCAGCCCGCCCAGGTCCGCTCCGACTCCTCGGACACGTACTGGAAGATCAGTGGTGGCCCACCGGCTGACGGGTTGGGTGCCGTCGTGGACACCTATGCCGTCCGCGCCGCGGCGCACATGGACGACGCACAGGACGGCGGTGCGGTCTCCGCGCTCCTGATCGGGCTCCTGGCGGCCGGAGAGATCGACGGCGCTCTCGTGTCGAAGCCGAGCTCCGACCCGGACGAGCAGTGGAAGGGCGTTGCCACTGTCGCCACGACGGCAGACGAGATCCGGGCCGCCGCGGGGAGCTTCTACAACCAGACGATGGCGTTGGCCGAACTCGACCTGTCGCGTTACGCACTACCTCCCAAGCCACGCATCGCGGTGGTGGGGACGCCGTGCGAAGTGCAGGGGCTCAGGGCCATGCAGGCTCGCCGCTGGCCGACCGGTGCGCATCGGGTGGACGCGGTCGTGCTGACCATCGCCCTGATGTGCACCAAGAACTTCGACTACAAGGCGCTGACGTTGAAGGAGCTGCGGGACAAGCGGGGCGTCGACTTGGACCGCGTCTCGAAGATGGACGTGATCCGGGGCCGCATGATCGTCGAGTACCGCGACGGGGAGTTGGCGGTGGACGAGCCCGTCAAGGACTTTCACGGTGCCGCGCTGAAGGGTTGCGACGAGTGCGCCGACTTCCTGGGCCGATCGGCCGACATCTCCGTGGGCAGCGTCGGATCCATGAACGGCTGGACCAGCGTCATCATCCGGACGGAACGGGGCCGACTGGCGTTCCAGGCCGGACGGTCGAAGCTCGACGTGCGGGGCCTGGACGACCCGGCCGCGCTGCTGCGGCTCGACGCCCTCGACAAGAAGATCGCCAACCGCTCGCTGCAGCGCAAGCTCGACCCGGATGCCCCCCTGTTCATCGACTTCGAGGAGCACGTGCGCACCTACGACGGGAGCAACCGCCAGCCCGTCTTCATCCGCCATTGACCGTGGCCGTCGCGCCCGTGCTCCATGTGCCCGACGAGCCGACGGTGCGAGCCGATGGCTGGCGGGCCGCCGTGCTCGACGGTGAGGACCTCGAGCGCGTGTTGACCGGCGACGACGGGGTCGTGCCCTGGCTCTGGGACCGATGGCGGAGCCTGGCCGCGGCCGGCCTCGACAAGGAGGACCTCGGGCAAATCGTCCTGGGCTACCGCCGCGAGATCTGGCTTTGGCTCGCCGGCGAGCGAACCTGGAACCAGTGCTGCTCGGGTCTCATCGGGCGCATCACCCGACGCATCGCCGTCCGCGACCGCGCCGGGGTGTGACAGCGGATCGGCGTCCCGTACCGGCCATCGCGCTGAGCGGCGTCACGGTCCGACGAGAGGGCGTCCCGGTGCTGGCCGGGGTCGACTGGCGAGTCGACCCGACCGAGCGCTGGGTCATCTTGGGCCCGAATGGCTCCGGCAAGACCACCTTGCTCCAGGTCGCCGCGGCCCGGTTGTGGCCCACCGCGGGGACGGTCGAGGTCCTGGGGGCCCGGCTCGGCGCAGTGGACGTCCGGGCGTTGCGTCCACGCGTTGCCCTTGTCAGCGGAGCCGTGACGCGGCAGCTGCGAGCGGACCTCGCCGTACGCGACGTCGTCGTGAGTGGCCGCCACGCAGCGCTGGAGACCTGGTGGAACCGGTACACCCCCGAAGACTGGGAGAAGGCGGACGAGCTGTTGGCCCGAGCCGGCGTGGGGGACATCGGGGACCGATCCTTCGGGGTGATCTCGGAAGGTGAGCGCCAGCACGTCCTCCTGGCGCGGGCGCTCATGAGCGATCCCGAGCTCGTCCTGCTCGACGAGCCCTTCGCCGGGCTGGACCTGGGTGCTCGGGAGAAGCTGCTCGTTCAGCTCGGTGCCATCGCAACCGACCGCGACGGCCCACCGGTCGTGCTGGTCACGCACCACTGCGAGGAGATCCCCCCCGGGTTCACGCATGGTGGCCTCATGTGCCTTGGCATGCTGATGGCGTCCGGTCCGTTGGGCGGCGTCATGACGTCGGCGCAGGTGTCCGCATGCTTCGGCATGCCCGTGACGGTCGGGTGCACTGCCGGACGGTGGTGGAGCCGCGCCGCCTGAGAGACGCGCGTCACCTATGAGCTGGATGGACGGATCCGCCTTGCGTCGACGCGTTGGCGGGGGTACAACCGAGGCGAAGAGGAGAAGTGTCGACGAGGTTGGCGCTGTGCATTTCCCCACCATCCACCACTCGTAAAGGGCCGTTCATTAGGCTTTTCGCGCAGAGCGAAGGTAGGTCGTCGGGGAGTGACGATTGTGATCCTGCTGGTCCTCGTAGTGCTTCTTTGGGTGGCGGTCCTGGCCCCGAGCGCGTGGCGGCGTTTCGGGGAGCGCCAGGGCGTCGGCTCCATCGACCACTTCCACCATCAGTTGCAGCTTCTCGAACATGCAGCACCCAAGACGGTCGCCCCTGCCTATCGTCTCCACACGGCCATTCCGTGCGGCTCGCCGGCCGAGGCGTCGGCGTCGGCCGTCGACACCTCACGACCGAAACTCGTCCTGTTGCGGCCGACGGACGACGCGGCGGCGGCCGACGTCGACGACAGCGACGGCTTTCACTACGAGAGGGTCGGCGTACTCGATCCGCCCGAGCCGGCATGCCTGCCCGAGGTGAGGGTCGATCGACGCGCCCTTCGCCGTGAGCAGGCCCGGCGGCGCTCCACCATGCTGCTGCGCTGCCTGTGCGGGGTTGCGATCTCGACGGGGCTCATCGGCGTGTTCCCGGGGATGCACCTCGCCTGGGTCTTCACGGGTCTGGCCGGGGCAGCCGCCCTCGGTCTGATCGGACTCGTCGCCTACGCCAAGGAGCTCGAAGCCGAGCAGCGCCGCCGCCGGGACCGCCTCGACTCCGGGTGGGGCCCGCACGGAGGCGCCGGTGCGCTCGACCCGGCTGCCACGGGGTACCCGGGCGCCTGGGACGACGACTTCGAGGAGCCCAGAGCCGTGGCCCGCTGAACACGTCGCGGCGGGTGGGCGGGCAGCACCGGCCGCTCCGGGACCCCACGGGCCGCCCGACTATCCTGGTCGGCGCGGGGGTGTAGCTCAGCTGGTAGAGCGCTACGTTCGCAATGTAGAGGCCGAGGGTTCGAGTCCCTTCACCTCCACCAAAAGGCCCAGGTCAGAGGCCTGAAGTGGGATCCCCCAGAAGATCAGATTCTCCGACGTGTCTTTACGTGTCTTTATCGGTCACATGACTCGGTCACATGACTCGTTGTGACAGTCACATGACTCGTGAATCCGGCCATGCGGCGGCGGCCTCATCATCGGCGTTCTTTTGGACTACGTGGGTGACCCAAACGAGCACCATGGGATCTGTGTTCAGCGTCTGTCTACTTGCTCGCAACAGCGTGCAAGGCCGACCCGCATGAGCCTGTCATCGGGTGTTAGGAGTACTCAGAGCCACCCAGAACAACGGTGCGAAGTGGTGACCGGCCGTTCAACGGGCAGCTCAGAACGATGCCCGCAAGCCGAGCTACAGGGCGGTGTTCGGGAGTACCTCCAAGCCGAAAGTCGCCGCCGCCTCGTCAATGAGCGCCTGTGGGATCGGCTCGTCAGAATAACGGAGAAGGGCGTCGGGCTGATGCCCGGGCTTGCCGAATAGCGCCAGGCTGTGGAGCCCGCCGTGGACATCGTGTGCGGCGGAGTACCAGATGCCGGCGAAGCCGGCTTGGTGGAGCCGGTGGGCCCAGCGTTGCGAACCCTCGTAGTCGTCTCCAGCCCACAACTCGGCCGACAGATGCCACCGCCCGAGAATGGTCCGGTCAGTCGCGTCGGCGACGCGAACGGGCGACGTGAGTCGAAGGCTCGTCAAGGAGTGCTGGTCGACCAGTGATCGCGGTATTACCTGGAGGCGGCCGAACTTCTCAACGAAGGCACCGAGCGGATGGCCAGAGAGATAGCACGTGCCGAACCCGATTCCTGGTGGCGGGTCGAACCGGCAGTCCCCCCTGTCGCAGAACCACTCGGCCTCATGTCGGTCGTGGTGGATGCGAGAATACGGATAGTCGGCTGGGACTGTTCGGACTGGGAAGTCAACCAGCTCTGCAGGATCGTCGGGAGGCGACGCCAGACTCAACGGCCAAGCTCGCTCGCGGTTCGTCGGGCGATCCGCGTGACCTCGCTCGGATCCTTGCCGGCGGTGAGCCACTCTTCGGGCGACATGCCCAACTCGGGCTGAGCCGTTGTTGCCCACGACGCGAGCACGAGTGGGTCGACCGCGCCGAGCTCGTCGCGGAACGCGGCGATTATCCCGGCCACTACCGAGCGAACCTCGTGGGCGTCGAGATCGAACTGCCACACCGGGAACCATGTGGTCCCCCGGCCGGGGACACCGAGAACAGTGCCCTTCACCACCCGCTTGTGCAGCGCCTGGCGGGTGACATGCAAGAACTCGGCCACGGTGGTCGTCGACCAGCGCTCGCCGACCGCGGCGGCCCAGATCAGCGGGGCCACGGCGGCTTCGGCGCCTTGCGCGCCGAGCTGGCGCGCCTCGTCGAAGGTCAACTCTGAGATGGCATTCTTGTGGCGGCCGAGGAGCGCGCCGAGACGCTCACCGAAGCCCTCGTGCAGCCCTGCAACGGCATCACCCATGGCAACAGCGTAAACCCGTCAACCCTATACGTCAACCCGTCAACCCCTATGGCTTCGTGCCGCTGGTATCAATGCTTCGCGGCGATACTGAATCCCTCTCTTGGGAAAGGCTCCGGATGATCGTTGCCATCGCCGGGGCCTCTGGCTTCGTCGGACGTGCCCTCACGGCGCACCTGCTCGGTAGCGGGCACGACGTGGTCGCCCTCGGCCGTTCGGTGAGCTCCGTCTCGACGGGCGCGAGGGCCATCGCTGTTGATGTGGGCGACGAAGGCGCTACCGCTAACGCCCTGGTAGGTGTCGAGGTGGCGTATTACCTCGTCCATTCGATGGCCGTCGGTGGTGGGTTCCGCGAGGTCGACCTCCGTCTGGCCACCGCTTTCGGTCGGGCGGCGTCGCAGGCCGGCGTCGGCCGGATCATCTATGTCGGAGCGCTCGGGGACGCCCCGAGCTCCGCACACCTGGCAAGCAGGCACGAGGTGGGTTCGGCCCTCGCCGCTGCCGGCGTGGCGGTGGTCGAGCTCCGGGCCGCGGTGGTGTTCGGCTCGGGCAGCATCTCCTTTGAGATGCTTCGTTACCTGACCGAGCGGCTGCCGGCCATGGTCTGCCCCCGGTGGGTACGCACCCGGATCCAGCCCGTCGCGCTCGTCGACCTGCTTGCCTATCTGGAGCAGTCGCTCCACGTCGCCCCCGGCATCTACGAGATCGGCGGCGCTGAAGTCACGACGTACCGCGAGATGATCTCTGCGTACGCCCGCGTACGGGGTCTACGTCCCCGTCGCATCATCGACATCCCGTGGCTCACGCCGCACCTCTCGTCGTACTGGGTCGACCTCGTGACGCCGGTCGATCGCCCGGTTAGCCATGCGTTGATCGAGAGTCTCGTCACCGAGGTGGTGGTGGTCGACCCCGAGCCGGCGAGACGGGCGTTCTCGGTCACGCCGATGGGGGTCGAGCGCGCGCTTGCCGCCGCGCTCGACGACCAGGACGAGGAAGTAAGTCGCTCGCTGTTCGCGCACCAGAACGGCCTGGTCGACGGCCTCTACTCCGTCGTAATCGACGTCGTAATCCCACCAGGTCTCGAGGACGCGGCCGTCGGCGATCTGGAGACGATCGGCGGTCGGCTCAGCTGGTACGGCGCAGCGCCCGGGTGGATGGCCCGCCTTGTCCTCGGGCGCCTCGTAGGCGAACGCCTTCGACGACGCCGGCCCGCGGCCGTGGTGCCGGGAGCGCTTGTCGATTGGTGGCGCATCGTCTGGGTCGAGTCGGGCGAGCTGGTGCTGCGGAGCGTCGGATGGTTCCCCGGTGACGCCTGGCTCGGGTACCGCGCTGGTCAAGGTGTCGTTCACCAGGTAGCCGCGTTCCGCCCCCGTGGCTTACCGGGCTTTCTCTACTGGACGCTGCTCGCGCCGGTACACCGCGTGGCGTTCGACCGAATGGCCCGCCACCGTGTTCCCCGGGCGTCAGGGCAGCTCTGATGGCAGCGGTGAAAAGGGTCCTCAACAAGACAACGGCGGACACGGCTGCTCCGAGCCCCTCGCACCAGCGAACGGCGCCTGAGCCGCAGCGGTCCTCCCATGTCGACGTTGTGGATCAGTCTGGTCGAGGTCGTCAGCCCCGTTTACACAGTCCAGAAGCGTCCCCGATCGATGCCGGGACGGTGGGCGGCTCGGGCAGACCAATAGCCCTGGTCTGGAGCGGGCGTTGTGGTTATGCGGGATGTCGATCATCTCAGCCGTAGGATGGTCGCATGTCCGTTGGATCCGCCTCCCGCTCTGAGAGTGAGCTGACGCCTGACGAGCGTCGCTCGTTGGCCGCCGCGCACGCCGAGCTTCGAGCTGCGGTGAAGAACTACGAGCAGTACCTGGGCGGGGAGTTGAAGCCGGGCACATCGATTCCGGTCGTTAGCGCGACCGAACTTCGTGAAGCGCAGAAGCGGATCGAAGAGGCCGAAGAGAACCTTTGGAAACTCCGGGAGCGTTTCCTTGGATGGTCGCGCCCGGCGTCGACGCCTAGGGCTTCCCTCGTCACCGATTGGTTTTCGGATGAGGACGCTGACTACGATCAGGTGAGCGAGTAGCCGCAACCAAATCGATGGACCGTGGCGAAATTTTCCTCGCTCCATTCACATACGCGGACCTGCAGGGATCAAAGCGCCGACCCGTCTGCATCGTCTCGTCAAAGGACTTCAACGCGGGCGCTGATGTCATCGTGGCGATGGTGACGAGTAGCCGCCGCAGGCTCGATGTACCAACCACGGGAGACGTAATCTTGGACGACTGGCAAGAGGCTGGGTTACTCCGTTCATCTGTGGTCCGAGCAGGTCGCCTCTTGGTGGTTGAGGCCCCACTCCTGTCCGCACGTTTGGGTGCTCTCAGCCCGCGGGACCTCTTGGCAGTCGATTCGGGACTAAAGGGGGCGCTCGGCCTCACCTAACGGAAGTGCTCGACTGCTAGTGGAGCCGCCAGACCGACATTGGGGGGGCCAAATAAGCGTCAGAGCACCGTAAGGACGTCCGAAGTCGTGACGCAGAGCGCATCCTGCCGGTCAGGCTCCGAGACGTCCATGGCGGCAAACGCTGCCACCTCACGCCGATTTCGAGGCTGCCCGCGATCCCACGAATATCCCACGGATTGGGTTTCGCTGTCACCTGTGACGTTCCTGGTCAGCCCCGCAGGAGCTTCATACCTCCAGCTAGATGACCGATTCAGCGCTACGGGCACGACTTGGGAATGACGGACTAGACGGTCGACCGAGGTCTCATAACCCGAAGGTCGGAGGTTCAAATCCTCCCCCCGCCACCAAGGAAAGTTTAAGCGAGGGAGCAGGTCAGTCGACGGGATCGGTTCGGCTTCGATGGTCTCCGAGGATGCCTTGACCAGCGAAAGACGCAGCTTGAGCGCGATTGCGGATGTTGAGTTTTGCGTAGAGGTGACGTAGCTGGGTCTTGATGGTGTTCTCACTGACGAAGAGGTGGGCGCCGAGTTCGCGGTTCGTCATCCCAGTCGAGAGTAAAGCCAAGAGTTCACTTTCGCGTTCGGTGAGTCCGACCTCGCGTCCAGGCCAGCGGAGCGCTTCGTCGATGGTGGCGCGTCGGGATCTTCGGGTCAAAACGACGCGTTCGCCGCGAGCTGCACCCACGATGCCATCGATGATGTCTTGTGTCGATACGGCCTTGGAGATGAAACCTTGAGCACCGGCTCGCCAGGCGCGGCGAACGGCCTCGGGCTTGTCGGAAAAGCTGAACACCACGATCGCTCCGTTACTCGGGTCGGCTGCAAGACTACGGACGCGGTCTCCCAGGCTTTGGACCTCTCCATACGTGTCGAGCATCGTGACGTCGACCCGTCGTCTGGGTTTCTTCCGGACGTCGAGTTCGACGACGCGGATCTCCCGTTCGCTGGGCTTAAGTAGGGCCTGGAGACCTTGGAGGATGATCTGGTAGTCGTTGACGAGGGCGACTCGGATTAATTTTGCCACAACCCATTCTAGGACCGGCCACGATAACGGCGATTCACCCGATCGGGTGATTGACGGCTGTTGCTTGGTAAATAAGGCTGGCCCTCAGCTTTCTGTGGTCGGCGCCGAACAAAGGTGGCGTCGATTCACACAAAAGTAAATGCGTCACCGAGCCCCGATCAAGACTGCGGTCTTGGCAACAGCAACCGTTTTCAATGACGCTGGTGCCTTCTGACTGCACCTCCATCTAGGCGCAACCAATAGTAGAAAGCAGAGTACAGGTAATGCCGGCCGGACCCGCAAAGAATGCAGCCTCGCATCCTCTGGAGGGGGAGGACATCGAGACCGAGCATTGGGAAGACGCGCGCCATTGGATGAGCATCTACGACGACCTGATTCGTTTCAAACTGGGTCTCCTAGAACGCGTCAAACGGGAGCTGCCCAAACTCCACCCGGTAGCCCAAAAGGCCGCCGAGGCAGACGTGGCCTTCATCGAGACCCAGATGGCTGGGTATTACGACCGGCTCGACCTGTGGTACCAGCGGGTCTGGAAGCTTCAGGGCCTATGGCTAGATCCCGATGGTCGGGTGCTGCGTCACAAGGGGAAGGAGGCGGTGCTCACGAATCGTGAGTTCGAACTCCTCCAGTTCCTCCTCGAGCACCCACACCGTTTCTACACTTCGTCGCAGATTATGGGATATGCGTGGTCAGACTCAGCATTGTTTCCCGAAGAAGTCCGCAACTACGTCTCGCGGGTGAGAAAAATCTTGGTCCGGTTAGAAATCCCATGTGACCTGGTCAACCGCCCTGGTCGTGGCTACTCCCTCACGTTTCGCAACACCGACTAATCCTGAGGCGAAGATTCCCCTAATTTTTGGGTATTTCGTCGCGTTCCGCGCGGACTTCCGCTCATCGACGACGATGGGCGACAAGGCGTAGCCGGGCAGACCAAAAGCGGGCCCGGTGCCCAGCGACGACGAGCGTGACACGCTGCAGAATCGGACCCGTCAGTTTTACAAGCCCGTGGGACCGCGCGGTCCCACCCGAAGAGAGGGGGAATGCGGACGGCTGTTGCTGATCTTCTTACGCCGATCGGTGTATTACGGAGATATGAACCACGATCACGCCCGTGAAGACCGGCCCGACATCGTCGCGGCGATCAGGGGGACAATTCTCTAGGCATGGAGGACGAAGCTGACCCCGCAGCCGCCTCACTGGAACAAGCGCTGTTTTGGAGAGACATCTATGCCGAGATCTTGGCCATGGAAGAGGCGGTCCTAGAGCGGATGCATCAGCTCATGGCGGGTCAATCACCCCAAGCAAGACGAGAGGTTGAGCTGACCAATGTCCCGGTGGTTGTCGCCCAGGTCGAGCGATTTCGCTCAAGGTGGGGGCTATGGGAATCGCAGGTACACATGCATCAATTGCGGGTGTCGTCATGACTGACAGTTGGACCTCGGTCTCCTAGCACCGAGCCGAGCCTGACCGAGCCCAACGCAGGCGGCACTCCTTTGGAACACCAGAATGGCCGAACGCGTACATCTGCCCTGTGGCTCGATGCCATTGCCGCCGCGGCGCTACTTGTAATTTTGCTCGTAGTCATTCCTCCAAACACGAGATCGGTCTAGGCAGCGTTCCCTTCTCGGCATCGGAACCCAGCTTCGTTATCGTCTTAACAGCGAAGATAAATCCGACCGCCGTCCCTGTCGCGGACGAGTCCAATGCCCGATAGGGCCGCCCTGACCAAACGCCGAAGCCCTTGTCGGGTCGCCTTTCGGGTTCAAGAGCTCGCCCCGGCCGAACGTTTCCGATCCCAGCGATCTGGGACTCCTGGTCCCAACCGATCGATCCCACCGCCACTGTTGCTGCATTTGTTACTCCTCGAGGTGCACGCTGGTGAGAGCCCGGATCGTTCGCGACGCGCAAGTACCGGTATGAGTGATCACCTAGAGGAGCAATCACGTGGGCACCAAAGACAGAGCATCGAACAGGGCCCAAGACGCTAAAGGCCGGGTGAAGGAGGCCGCTGGCAGCGTCACCGGCAACCGCGACCTCAAGAACAAGGGGAAGGCGGACCAGGCCAAGGCCGGTATGAAGAACACCGGAGAAGACCTGAAGGACGCCGGACACAAGGTGAAGGACGCCTTCACGAAGTGACCGAAGTACGAAAAAGTCTTGTCGTTGGAGTTGGAACGGAGGGCGCAGGTTGGATCTGGCGCCCGAAAGAGAGGAAGTTATGGGACTGATTCTGGTTGTACTGCTTTTGGCGCTGCTCTTCGCAGGGCTCGGGTTTGCGATGCACCTTTTGTGGATCATTGCCGTGATCCTCTTTGTTGTGTGGCTCGTCGCTTTTGGGCTCAGCAAGGGTCGAAAGTCCGCACACGCGTAAAGCCGTGACCGGGTCAACTTATGGCCGAAGGGGTCACACACAATGAAAGATGGAGGCAAGAAATGGGACTAATAGGGATGTTCTTCAGCGTCGTCGCAATCGCGGCCGGAGCCGTTATGTACTGGGCGATGGACGCCACTCAGGGCCACGGATTCCGGCTTTCCACTGTGGGAGTCATACTCATGGTGGTTGGAGCAGTGGGCTTGGTCGCCTCGATGATCGTCTTCGCCGCTTCCCGTAGTAGCGGCCGTCGCACCTACGACCGCCAAGCATCCGACTCGCAGGGTGGCGCGGCTGCGGTACACGAAGAAGTGCACTAACAGTTGTCGGCCTTGTTCGCACGCTCATCAGTGGCTTTGCCGATTGTTGTCGTCGCCGAACCAAGGCCGACGGATCGACACCTTGGCCAAGAACAGTCGATCGATCGATCTGAAGAGTCGGCCCAGATTGCATCACCTAGCCTGGCTCAACAACTCAAGTTGATCAGCGCCCTTCCCATCGATGACAATCTGGTCGACGGGGCCCTCCGTCTCGTGGTGGCCTTGGCCAAAGCAACTGTTGGCGGCGCAGACGGTGTCAGCGTGTCACTGCGTCGTCAAGGTCGACTTGCCACCGTGGCGGCCACCGATCAAACCATCTTGGACATGGACGCCGGGCAATACGACACTGGGGAGGGTCCATGCGTCGACGCGTCGGTCGAGGGGCATTGGTTCCACGCTGAATCCTTGGACACGGAAACCCGGTGGCCTGACTTTGTCCCGAAGGCTCAGGCGCTTGGCATCAACTCCATCCTCTCTTCGCCGCTCATGGCGTACGACATGCCAGTCGGAGCCTTGAACATCTATTCGCGTGCGGTCGCTGGATTCGCCCCGAAAGATCAAGAGCTCGCGTCGGTGTTTGCTGCCGAGGCCTCCATCATCTTGAGCCGCGCCGGATTGGACGTCACCGAGGTGCAACTGGCGACTCGTCTGGGCGAGGTGCTCCGGACTCGGGAGATCATCTCCCAAGCCCAGGGAGTCCTCATGGAGCGCTACGGGCTGAGCGCGGACAAGGCCTACACGGCGCTTCAGCGCTTGTCGGTCGCCCACAAGCAACCGTTCCGCGAGCGGGCAAATGACGTGGTGATCTCGTCGCAGAGCTTCGAGCGCCCCCCGGCCTACCAATCGGTGGAGGACCAGAATGTCTGAGCAGCCGGCCGACGTGCTCGACCTCTACCGCCGAGATGCAGAACTCTCCCAGGGCGAGTTGTGGATGCGCTATTTCGAGCTCGGGGGTATGAGCACGGGCCTCATGCTCGAGGCGTACCTCTATGGCGCCCTAGAGCCGAGTGCACATGACCATGACGTCATTGCCCACGCCCTCAACGAGCGCTTTAGCCAGATGGGCGGGGACCACCCGGTCCCCTACAGCGAGGATGAGACAGATGAGTAGAACGAAAGGCCCCCCACACTCCTCCCACCTCGTGGCTTCTTCGAAGTGGTCTCGGGAGGACAACGACGATGGCGCTCAGATACGGAATCTGAGTGACGCTCGCCTGATCGTCGCCATGGTCCGTCGTCAAGGAGACGCCTTGGCCGAGGCGTATGAACGCTATGGCGCCTCGGTCTACCGAGGGGCCTCCGACCTGTGCGGACCGGCTCACGCCGACCGGATGACCCGGGAAGTCTTCTTCGCCCTGTGGAGTGCACCAGAGAGCTTTGAGTTAGTCGCAGGCTCGCTTCGATCCGCCCTCCTCACTGAGACGCACCGCCGTTCGAGTGACCTTTTGCGAAGCCAGAGACTTCACCCGGGACGCTCCACGACGGTTCCCCCTAAGCCGTCCGTCGCCGATGGCACCACCACCACTCAAAAGCATCTCGACGGATTTGCCGCAACGCAAATCGCTGGACTTGTCCAACCTTCCGAGGAAGCTCATCAAGGGGACATCAGTTCCGGACTCTTTCGCCTCGTGGTACCCCAGTGACGTCGGTCGATCGCGGGAAGATGGCTGAACGGAAACGTCATCCGGCGGAGTTCATGGATGACGTTTTCACGACACTTCAAGAAGGGGACTCCACAATCGTGTTGGCCTTTGGGAAGAACAGTGGCCTCAACGCACTGGCGAGTCGTTGGTTGCCAGCTCTGCCACCATGGTCTCAGCGACGATTCATGGCCTCTCTGCTGTCCTGACGGGCGTTCGCCACGACATAGCCGAACCCGAGGGCCAGCACGAGGATTGCGACGATCCATAGCGTGTGAAAGGCGAATCCGACCACCCCAAACAGCAGGAATAAAGAGAGGACGGCCAACATTGCGGTGCTGGACACCCTGCGCTCTACGAGCAATGAGGAGATTCGTCGGGCCTCTGGTGATCTGGCGGGCATTAGGAGACCCTCTTTCCAAGCTCATCGCTTCTTGTTCAGTACTAAGGCCACAGTCGGCCGTCCATCAAACTTGATCTGCGGGCAGCAACAATTGCAGTAACAGGGAGAGCGACGGCAGTGCCAGACCAGACGATGAAAGCCTTCTCGATGTCCTCGCCCTCGAGCGGACCTTGGGCTTGCCCCCTTGGATGCCCGGACTCCACGGATATCACTATACGGACGCTGTGGAACCGGCTGTTGCTGAACTTCTTACGCGACCCGGTGTAGTACTGAACCATGAACTCGGGAGCAGAACATCCGGATCGTCCCGATATCGTCGCGGCGACGAGGGGTGGCGATAACTCTTTGGGCATGGAGGACGAGAGTGATCCCGCCGCCGCGTCCTTGGAACAAGCGCTTTTCTGGAGAGGCATCTACTCCGAGATCGTCGAGATGGAAGAGTCGGTCCTTGCTCGTATTCGCCAACTCATGGCGCAGCAATCACCTCAGGTGCGACGAGAGGTCGAGCTAACGAATGTCCCCGTGGTGGTGGCCCAGGTTGAGCGATTCCGATTCCGGCGGGAACTCTGGGAGTCCCGGGTGGACGTCCACAAATCGGATGGTGCGAGGTCGTGACCGCTGCGCCCCAACCTGAAGGGAATTTGTGCCTGCGCCGGATCTGAGCGAGCTCAGCGCGGTCGAGACTTCACTGGGACTTCAAAACGGTCGAACGCGGGATCTCTGCCCCTTGGTTCGGCGTTGTCGCCACAGCCCTGGTGCTGGCGCTGCAGTTGATCTTCATCCTTCAAAACGCCAGATTGGTGAAGGTCCCGTACTTCACGCTGAGCGGGACCATTCCCGAAGGTGTTGCCCTCCTCTTTGCCGCCATAGGAGGGCTGCTGCTTGGGGGCCTGGTGGCCTCGCTCCGAATCCGGCAGTTGCATCATCGACTCACTCAAAGGGAGAAGTGAATGATTCAGCTTGAACCTTCACGCCCGTCACGGTTCAGTCGCTGCGGATGGAACTTTCAGCGTGTGGGTAGAGGCCCAATGGCACCTTGTCGGCAGAATCGAAGAGAGGAAACGCAGTGATGAAACGGACTTGGCTATTGGTAGGTGTCGCATTGGGAATCCTTATCGGATCGAGTATGGGCCGAGAGCCATACGAGAAATTAGAGAGCACGTTGCGCAACCTTGGCAGCCGACCTGAGACGCGCAGGGTGAAGAACAGCCTGCTCAATGCCGCAAGTGACATCAGTGACACGACGGCGGACACCATCACCCAGGCGTCAGAGAAGGTACAAGAGAAGTTGTCATCAGCTACTTCGTAGCCTGGCGTTGGGGGGCTGCTGAAGGATTGGTTTCCACTTGACGTTGAGGACTTCGGTTCTCTCGAAAGGATGGAACCATGCCGAGCCTCTATCCCGCCGAGTTCGGTGACGACGTGGTGCGGGACCCGCAAGCGCGAGGCGCCGCTGGACCAGATCGCCAAGGAGTTCAGGATTTCCGACGCGCACCACCACTCTCGAACTGGCTGAAGTATGCGACCGCCCACAGAAGGATCTCGTTCTCTTGCTCGAGCAGGAGGCTGCCCGTTTGCCGCGGTCTGGCCGGGAGGCATGCCGTCTTCGATGTCGACACGCTTCTTGTCCAATCTCAGCCAGATGTGGCACGAGAAATCAAAGCCAGCGAGTCTCCATCAGACCCAGGCCGCTTCAGCTCCCCCAAAATGAAGTACCCCGCTGGTCCTCGACCTTGCTGCCTACGGGTTGCCTGCCCCTCACGGTGACCTGCGGGGTGCTGGGCTTCTCGACACATCCCTTCAACAGGTGGCGCCGCAACCGGGTCTCGGAGCGTGACCGGGACGAGGCGCAACTCATCAACGCGGCGATCGACCACCCCCATCGCTATTACACCTCTTCACAGATCATGGGCTATGCCTGGTCGGATGCAGCGCTGTTCCCCGAAGAGCTCCGCAACTACGTCTCGCGAGTGAGGAAGATTCTGGCTCGTCTTGAGATTCCTTGTGACCTGGTCAATCGCCCTGGACGCGGCTATTCCCTCACGTTTCGTAAGACTGACTAGCCGTGACGGTGTTTTCGGGCGCCTGAGGACGTGACCTCCTCCTCCATTTCTCTGCTATTCCTCATGACCAACAAGCCGTTTTCCAGGATCGTAGGGAGACCGAAATTGATGAAGGGACTCCAAGGTGCCCTGGCCAGAGTGCGTCGTCGCCTGCGGTGAGCCGCCCGGTCTCCGAGCGTCTGAGAGGCGTAACCGCAGCTACCCGCGTGGCGCTTACCGCATCGATCGGGGTCGTTGTAGGGCTCATCTCGTCTGCGTTCTTCACCTGGCAAGCGTCGATTCTCATTGGCTGGGATGTCACTGTCGTGTGCCTCATCCTCTGGATCTGGCTCGTCGTGTGGACGATGAACGCGGAAGAGTCCAAGGCCTATGCGAGCAGAGAAGATCCGAGTATCCGGCTTTCCGAGCTCATCGTGCTCACTTCCGGAGTTGCCTTGCTCGCCGCCGTCGGCCTTGTGCTCATTCGCGCCGGCAACGCAACGGGAGCGACCAAGGCGTACTTGATTGCGCTTGGCGTGCTGAGTGTCGCTTTGTCGTGGGGGCTTGTCCAAACGGTCTTCACCCTCCGCTATGCGCGCACCTACTATCTGGCTCCGGTTGGAGGGATCGACTTCAACGAAGATGATCCTCCGACCTATCTGGATTTCGCCTATCTGGCGTTGACCGTTGGAATGACGTTTCAGGTGTCTGACACGAACCTGACGTCCAAGCCGATTCGCCGGATCGCCCTCGTCCACGCCATGTTCTCATATCTGTTTGGTGCCGTGATCGTTGCTCTGGTCATCAATGTGGTCGCCAGCCTCCTTCATGGTTGAACTATCCGGGACTGTCGTATAGCTCCAACAATGCCTGGGCGATGACCTCGGTCAGCGCGGGGTGAATGTAGAGAACGTCATGTGCCAGCTGATCGACGGTGTTGTCGAGGTAGATCGCTTGGATGAGGGGCTGGATGAGCGTGGCCGCTTGCGGCCCGATGATGTGTGCCGCCAGCAGCCGACGGGTGGCGGGATCGGCGATCAGTTTCGCGAAGCTGCTGGTGTCTTCAAGGGCCCATCCGTACGCCGTGTCGGAGTAGTCGCGACGAGCCACGACGAAGTCTCTTCCCTGCTCGCGCAGCGCACGCTCGGTGGGGCCGGCCGTGGCGACTTGGGGGTCGGCGAACACCGCCGACGGCATGACCGGGAAGTTGGCGCGACGCGGCGCACCTGGCTGGAGAACGTTGTGGAGCACGATGCTCATCTCGGCGTTGGCAAGGTGTTTGAGTTGAAAGTGATTGGTGAGATCGCCGATCGCCCATACTCCGGGCACGCTGGTCGCGTAGGTGTCATCGGTGACGACGTGTCCGTGTTCGTCGATCGCCAACCCGCCGGCCGCAACGTCGAGGAGGTCACTGTTGGGTGTGCGGCCCGTGGCAATGAGGAGCGTCTCGGCTTCGACGACAAAAGGACCGGTCTCGTCTTGGAGGTGTACGGCCACACCGTGCCGAGTACGCTCGACGAGCTGGACGTGGGTGGCGAGGCGGACGTCGAACCGTTGCGAGTAGCGCTCGGTGAACTGCTGGGCAACGTCGTCGTCGAGGGTGTGAAGCAGACGGGGTCCTCGGTTGACGATGGTGATTTCGGTACCGAACGCTCCGAATACGTGGCTCATCTCCGCCGCCACGTAGCCGCCGCCGACAACCACCATGGATGCTGGCAGCTTGTCGACTCGCATGATGGTGTCAGAGGTATGAAACGGAACCTCGGCCAGGCCGACAATCTCGGGCACGCGAGGGCGGGAGCCGACCGCAAGCAGGACGTGTTCGCCCCGGAGTTGCTGCCCCTCGACATCGAGAACCCGGGGGGCGACGAAGCGCGCTTCTCCCAGGTATACGTCGACTCCGCTGAGGCGCCGGACCGCGACCGCATGCGCGGGCAGGGGATCGATTCGTTCGAAGACCCGGTCGCGGATGGCAGGCCAGTCGGCCCCGACCAGATCGGCGCGAATGCCGTAACGGTGGGCGTGGCGTACCGTCTCGGCCACATCGGCCGCGTACACCAGCATTTTCGAAGGGATGCAACCGCGGTTGAGACAAGTACCGCCGAACCGATCACGCTCGATGATCGCCACGCGCAAACCTTCGAGGCCCGAGGTTGGCAGCATGTTGCCAGACCCCGCACCGACGATCACCAAGTCATAGTCGGCGATCGCTGGATGATACGAGTAGAGGGCTGTCAGAGCACTGCCTTCATTGGCGCGGTAGCCAGATGGCAAGAGTGCATCCGGGAGGCGGCTGGCCGCGAACCCGCCGGAAATTGGTGGCCCGTGATCGGCGTCGCCTACCCGAGTTTGGCCTTCGGGTTGACGAACCCGAAGGTTGGCATTCGGGTTGCCGACGTAAGATCGAGTTTCTCGGAATCCGATCGGGTTGCCGCGATTGAGCAGGCAGTTGCCCTGGCGGCTGCAGCGCAGCAGCCGATTGTTCAATCGGAAACGAGCGCGACAGAGTCCGCGGACAGGTCGAGGTGCAGAGTGACGCCCAGCTTGTTCGCCAGCCGGGCCAGGGTTGCCACCGATGGTTCGTGGTCACCGGCCTCCAGGCGGGCTACGGCGGGCTGTTTCATCCCGAGCTGGCGGGCGAGGGCGGTTTGCGTCAGCCCATGTTCCACCCGGTACTGGATGACAAGGATGGCAAGTTGGTTGGCTACAGCGGTACGCGCCAGCTCGGCGGCCACCTCCGGGTCGCGCACGTCAGCGGCTCTGAGCTCATCTCCGGTCTTCAACTCCGACAGTTTCGTCATCACGCCTCATCCTCGAGCTCGGTCAAACCGGGACTCGCCCCGACCGTGGCGACTACGAAACCCGCCGCCAACTTGCCGGTAGAGCGCCCGCCACGGCCTACGGCCACCACCGTGCAACCTCTGGTCGCCATTATAACATGGTTGATATATTTCCGGGCGGCTCATGTCTTAGCCGTGACAGGGTCTCAGCGCCAATGGGGTTTTGAGGGGAGAGTGCGTGACTCCACAACGCGCATCGACAAAGGTGGGGCTCTCATTGTTCGGTCCCGGTAACCTGGATCTATGACCGTTCCGCGTCCGATCATGACCGGTGATGAATGGGCAGTCGCCGATATCGACAGGCCCCCCACGTCCGATGATGTGACCGTTACCCTCGACGGTCGGCGGATCGACACCAAAGAAAAGGCGATCGCCTGGCTGGCCGAGATCGAGGCCGACCGTGCAGCCGGAAAAACGGCTGCCGACACCCTTGCCTGACCAGTCCAGGCCGAATGTCCCCCGCATAGCGGAAGTTCTCGATCGCCACGAGGGGAGTGGCCACCCAGGCCTACGGAGCCGTGCGGCCCACTGGGGATTTCGACTGCCTGGTCCGGCAAACTGGCGAGAACTTCGACCGACTGGCTGCCGCCATGCGCGAATTGAATGCACGCCTCAGGGTCGAGGGCCTCACTGACGAAGAATCGGGCGCCCTGCCCGTCCAGTTGGATGGCCTGACGCTCAGTCGGTCGCAGATCTCGACGTGGACGACCGACGCCGGGCACCTCGACGTGCTGGTCGACATGGTCAACCGCGAGGGCCACCGACAGCGGTACGAAGATCTCGAAGGTACCTCCGAAGAACTCACTGTCGCAGGCATCCAGGTCCGGGTGGCTGGCCTGGACGACATCATCGCCTCGAAGGAATACGCCGGCCGCCCCAAGGATCATGCAGCGCTCCCCGAGCTCTACCGACTCCGCGACCGCTCGACAGATGACGGGCCACGGTCCGAGTAGCCGATCTTGGATGCGCCTAT
The DNA here is from genome assembly GCA_963717455.1 of uncultured Acidimicrobiaceae bacterium. GTDB lineage: Bacteria > Actinomycetota > Acidimicrobiia > Acidimicrobiales > RAAP-2 > Bog-473. Next base: position 4,681,610 of record OY970336.1, on the reverse strand, counting down.
TGCCGTTGACCGCTTCCCTCGCACTGCCGGGCAGGCAGGTTCCACCGCTTCAGGGTCGATGATGTCTTGTCCCTCGCCGAGGATCGTGATTGTCGCCGTCAAGCCACCGGGGAGATTCGCTCCGCATTGCGGGAACCTGCTGATCGGACGTGAGCACCGATTTGTGGATAGGCCCCACGAGCTCTGTCCGAGCGTGTCTTTACGTGTCTTTACGGTGCGGGAAGGGGAGGGATCGTGAGGGAGCCTGAGGGGATCGCAACGCCGCCACCAGCAATCTCCTCGGAAAGAGCCTGGTCAAAACACTGAGAGCCACACTTTCGCAATGTAGAGGCCGAGGGTTCGAGTCCCTTCACCTCCACCAAGGCCCAGGTCAGAGGGCCAAGGTGGGATCCCCCAGAAGATCACTTTCTCCGATGTGTCTTTACGTGTCTTTACCGGTCACATGAGCAGTGGATCGAGGGGCGAGCCACTATGTCGCTCGCAAAAGATCCTGCGGCTTGGAACGTGTTGCAGCTATCGCGGGAGCGATGGCGATGAGGTTCGCGACAACCAGGACGCCCACGACGATGAGGGCGATGAGCAACATGGGCACGAGGGATACAGGCACCGCGCCCAGATTTGCTGCGAACGCAATCCACACAACTCTGCCAACGACGATCCCCGCAGGGATGCCGATGACAACGCCTAACGCTGCCACCGTCGTGGCTTGCCAGGCCACGCTCGAGGCCACTTGGCGGTTCACGAATCCCACCACCTTCAAGAGTCCGACCTCTTGACGGCGCCGCGAGACACTGATCACCAGCAAATGGAGCAGCGTCGCCGCCCCGAAGACGCCCACCAGGGCGCCGAATATGAGCGGGAAGTTGACGGCCTCGCCGAAGTTGACGAGCGAGGTGGGGGTGACGGCCAGGGTGGCGAGTGACCTGTACTTGTCGAGGTAGTGGTTTATGGCTGCCTGTCCCGGTGAGCCCGCCACGAATCCGACCAGGACACCACCGTTGGTTGACTGTGCAACTTTCTGGAGACAGCGAGCGTGCCCGGGACCCCGGGGGCACGCCGCATCCTCATAGCCGGCCAGCGTGAACACAGCGCCGTTGCCCAGACTCACGGCATTGCCGAGTACGGGAAGCGACATCTGTGCGACCACCCGAAACGGCTCGGTCCGTTTGACGCCGGTGGGCAACGAAATCGTGACCTCGACGACGGAACCGAGACGGGCACCGACCTGACGCATCGTGGTCGCACCGAGGCCGACCTGTCCGCTCGCAGTGGGAGGGTGCCCGTCGATCGTCGAAAAGAGGAGCGGACCTCGGATTGCCGTTCCGGCGACGGCTCCTACGACTACCTTGTCGATCGAAATGGCAGGCAGGGCGATCCCGGCCGTGATTCCGGTGACTGCCCGGTTGTGTTGGAGGTCTTGCAACACTGCCGGATCGGGCGTTCCACCACTGTTGGGATTCGAAATGTTGAGCTGGAACTGGTCACCGTAGAGTGTGGGCGTGGCGGTGAGATGCGAGAGGCTGGCACCGAAGACCGCCGTCGCACTCAACGCAACTACTGCCATCACGGTGCCGAGCAGGGCACTGCCGACCGGTACGCCAGACCCCACTCTCCCACGCTCGAGCGCGTTGCGGACCCCGATCACGACGCTTGGCGGTGCTCCGATTGACCACAAAGAGCTGGCCACCTTGGAGGCCGACGCGGGACAGTCTGCTGATCAGGTCGGGTACTACGCGCCGCCCTCACAGAGGGCCATAGGCCAAGAGCAGTGACCACAACTACGGTGGCGAGCACACCAAGCGTGAGCACAAGCCCGTCGAACGTGATCCCGGTCGAGCTCTCTGCGATGCGCGCCTCGCCGAGCGGCGCGATAGGGGACAGGATCACGGCGATCGCTACTGCCCCGAATGCTCCAGCCAGCGCAACGACGAGGTTCCGGGCCGTGCCGAGCATCACCAGTTGTCGTTGATTGAGCCCGAGGGCGACCAGTGTGGGGAAGTCCTCGCCTTCCGCGATGCTCTGCCGGCCCAGTGCCTGACCAATGACGACCAGGCCGACGAGCGCCGCCAGTCCAGCCAGAAGCCACCAGCCAATGGCCTGGGGGTGGATCGATGCTTCGACCGACGCAATCTGGGCGTCTTCGTTTTGCGTGTATGCGACTCCCCCCAGAGCGCTGACTGCTGCATCGAATCGGGGCAGGTCAGCAGCGCCGCGACGGAGACGGACCAAATACACGTAGCCGGTCGCGATCCGTGGGAGGGCGATCCGGGAGAAGGCCGGCGAGGCGTAGAGGCTGTACGAGGGAGTGCTCCCGGATGGAAAATCGAACTCCGTCGCTTCGAACCCGACCACTCGCAATGCGAGCGTCGGACCGGTGGGTTTCGGGGGTGCTCCCGTCGCGCTGTTGTATGCAGATATTTGCGACTGGGCGTAGAACGGGACATGGAAGATGGTCCCGAGTTGCACTCCTTCGTCGTGTTGAAGCGTGTAGGCGGCCAGCACTTCGTAGGGGTTCGTTGGATCTGGCATGCGTCCGGACACCAGTGTGACGGCCGGTCTTCCATTAGCGGGAAGAACCACCAATCCAAAGTAGGAGGGGTTGAGCGGGTGGGTGCATGGACACGTCGGTTGCCCGTTGTCTGGGCCGAAGCCCTTTGTTACTGCGCTGACTCCGGGGAGCCGAGCGATCTCGGGGGCAGGCTGAGTGGAATACACCTCGGCGTCAAACCCGTGGTTCGTCACGAAGGACGGGAAGGCTGATTCAGTGCGCCGGCCAGCCGCCGCGGCGGCCATGATCACTCCGCCAACGAGGCCGATGAGGATTGCAATAGCCAGCCAGGATCGCCATCGGTGGCGCAGTTGCGCCCGAAACACCAGACCGACGGCCTGCAAAGACGCCCTCCTCGCTTCAAACTCGTGCCCATTGTTGCGGCCCGATCGGCGGTCGCCAAGGTGGCTACCTCGTGCTCCGATTGGTGGTAGCACCAATGTCGCGGTAGCACCAATGTCTTCGTCCACGACCGGCAGGCATTTCAATCGCCGCGGATCATGAGAGCCTGCCGCTCGGACGTGAAGATCGATCCGTGGACGGGCCCCTGAGGTCTTTCCCGGCGTGTCTTTACGTGTCTTTACCCTGCGGGAAGGGGAGGGAACGTGAGGGAACCTGAGGGGATCTCAACGCCGCCACCAGCAAAGTCTTCGGAAAGCACCTGGTCAAAACACCGAGAGCCGGACATTCGCATCGTAGAAGTCGGCGGTTCGAGTCCGCTCACCTCCACAACCACAAAGGGCCAGGTCAGAGGCCTGGAGTGGATCCCGGAAGTTGGCATAGCGCCGGTGGGCACGTGACTCGTTGTAGGGAGTCGTTCATCGTGGCTGGGAGGCCCTTCGCCCAAGACCCAGCTCACAGGTGCAGGAGCGTCAGGACGCGGACCGGACAGGTCGTAGTTATCGCGTAAATCGGGCCGCAGATATCTGGTGACTGCGACCGGTCTCTGACCTGATGTGACGCGTGCTCGACCGCGTTCCAGACCTAAGAGGCATCGCCCTACGGGGATATGAACCGAAGACAGCTGCGGTGTCGGCAGCGGACATCAGCCCGACGCGGCAGCCCTTGTTGATCGAGGGGCCGGAGCCTGTCGCCAAATCGCCCCGGCCCGCCACCAATCCGAATCCCAACACATGGTGATTGAACCTGTCATTGGGCAGGGCCAATTGCCACACGGTCTGAGTTAGCTGAACCTGTGCACACGGCAGATCCGGTGTGCGAGAATCGGCCCACGGGAGCTCGGACGGACCGGGCTGAGAGGGCACCTCGCTGGTGCCGACCGTTGAACCTGCTCCGGGTAATGCCGGCGAAGGGAGGAGGCATTGATGGTCGGTCTGAGTGATCGAGCGTTGCAGTCCAACGGCCGTGGTCGGACCGGCGTCTTTGAAGGTACTCGCCCGGCACATCGCGGCGATCTCGTTGTCGAGACCCATGGCATGGCCCCGATTCCCGAGGACCAGCGCTACGGTTCGTCGTGGCGGAACTTCACAGTGTGGTTCGCACCCAATATGGAGCTCTCCGGCGTCTTCACCGGCACCTTGGCCTTCACGCTCGGGTTGGGATTTTGGCCAGGCTTCGTCGCCATCGTGATCGGGGTGGTCCTCGGTGCACTCCCCGTCGGGCTGCTTGCCACCTTCGGACCCAAGACCGGCATGGGGCAGTTGCCGCTCGCTCGCCTCCCCTTCGGTAAGAGCATCGCTCTTCCCGCTGCCGTGCAGTGGTTGAGCGCTCTTGCCTGGGACGGCCTAGTCGGACTCTTCGGCGCCGAAGGAGTCCAGCTCATGTTCCACGTCCCCTTCGCCATGGGGGTGCTCATCGTGCTCGCCCTCGAAGGGCTGGTCGGATACTTGGGCTACGAGGTCATCCACCAGCTCGAGATGTGGGGAAGCGCCATCTTGGCCGTCCTCTTCGTGGTCTTGTCGGTGCGCATCCTCGAGCGCGGCCACATTCCTTTGCACAGCACAGTTCAGGGGGGAGCCGCCGTCGGTGCCTTCATCTTGATGACGACGATCGCCTTCAGCGGTGCGTTCAGTTGGGCCAGCTATGCGGCTGACTACAGCCGCTATCAGGACAAGGACACGCCGTCCTCACCAATCTTTTGGTGGACGTTGGGGGGCTTGTGCACCTCGTACATCTGGACCTATTCGATCGGCCTCGCTGGCGCGACATTACTGAGCAATCAAACAGCGGCGGGTGTGCAAACGCTGGTGGGCGGAGGCACGGTGGGCGTCGTGGCGCTGGTCATCGTCATATTCGGGGCGATCACCAGCAACGCCATGAACGACTACTCGGGATCACTTGCTCTTCAGGCTTCGGGAGTTCGGCTGAAGCGGAACTGGAGCGCAGCATTTGGCGCTGTGGTCGCCTTCGGCATGATCCTTTGGATCCATGGCGGCAATACGTCAGCGAGGTTCCAATCCGTGCTGCTCTTCAGCGCCTACTGGATCGCTCCATTTCTCGCCATCGTCCTCATCGACTGGTTCGACCGCAAGGGCTCCATCACACATGAGGGTCTCTCGTCCCTGATGGATCTGAAGAATCTGAATGCCGGATGGCCCGCCCTCGTGAGCCTGGTCGCCGGGTTCGCCGCCATGGTGCCCTTCATGAACACCGGACTGCTCGTCGGACCGGTGGCCAAAGCGCTACAGGGAGCGGACCTGTCCTTCTATGTGGGCTTTGTCGTGGCCGCCGGTGTCTACCTGGCGCTGCGCAGGTGTGAAGTCCCGAACTCAATGTGAACCGGCCTGGGTTAGACAGAGCTCTGCGCCTCCGTCAAACCCAGTTCCGCCAGCTGATGGCAGCCTCGGGCAGCGAGGGTTCATCTCTACCTCATCTTCATCAATTTAGGACTCAAGCTCGCTGCCACCCCTGCATACCGTCCCAACCAGCTAACCCATGTACTCCGTGGCCCAATGATCGCGACGCCGTTGCCGGGCCGGCTTCTCTGGTGCACAGATCGCTCGGTGGAGTCCGGGTCATCGTTGGATCCCGGAGGCGCTGGTGACTCGGGGTGCGGTGGTGGCGGAGAGCTCGAAACGTGCCAACCGCGGACCAGCGCCGATGGCGCGTCAGCCCGGCGAGCCGAGTGGTGCGAGCGGGGCCAACTGCTCCTGGGTGGGCTCACTGCAACAGAACCAGGGTTCGCTAAGCCGGGCTCGCTTTCCCGCCGGTCCCTTTGAGACAGATCCAGGGGGAGGGGGAGGTGAAATAGGTCTTACCCTGGCACGGATCATCGCGTCGATCTCGCTGAACGTGAGGGCAGCAGTCTGTCCGACGCGCTCTTCGACCAAAGTTGCCACGTCAGCTTGGAGTTGGTCGACGGCGGGATCTGGGTGCGACCAGGTCCACCCCAGCCGAGCCCGGTCATAGTGCCTGAGGTGAGGTGACAGGGCGTCGTCGGCGAGTAGCAGCGAACCCTCGGGTAACAACAGACGAACGCTGTACTGCACCGGGTCTATGTTCGCCACGAGGTCATGTGCTATCACGAAGTCAAGAAGGTCCCTCAGGTCCTCAAGTGTCGTCCAGGGCGTGAACGGCAACCATGACGGGCGCACCTCGATGCCATGCTCCCGAAGAATTGTCACGGCCTGGGAAGCTTCCGCAACGCTATGACCCTTGTCGAGGTGTTGAAGAATCGTGTCGCTCGCCGACTCGAACGCGGACACGACGAACACACAACCCGCCACTGCTAGCTCGGGCCAGACATTCGAGTGGCGCAGGATGTGCTCCACCTTGGTCGTGCAGTCGAAGGTCAGGTGCGAGTGGCGCTGATGAATGGCGGCAATGATGCGGCGGGAGTGGTGCGGGGCATTGAGGAAGTCGGGGTCGGCGAAGGTCACGTGGCGGATGCCGGCGTCGACCAACTGATCGACATCGGCCATGACTATTGACTCGTCGACAACGCGGACCCGACCGTCGTAGACAACCGGCACCGGACAGTGCCGGCAGCGGTGCGAACAGCCCCGGCTGGCCGAAACCGACCCCACCAGACGTTCCTCATCGCCGACCACCAATTGGGTATAGCGATCGAGGGGGGGTAGAAGATGACGGGCAGGCACGCGTGCTTCGACACGGGTCAACTGGATCGCAGGCCCCGGGTCCATCCCACCCACCCACGCCACCAGCCCCGACTCGTACTCCCCGGCAATAACTGCATCGGCGGTCGACTGGACGGAAAGATCCCGGCTCACCGCCGCGTAGAGCCCAAAGAAGCACAAGGGGATCTCGGGTCGGCGAGCCCGGACAGTGTCTGCGACCAGCAAGGCCAAGCGCATTGCAGTGTGCATCGGCACGGAGAATGCGATCCGGTCGGCCCAATCGACCGCGGCGCCATCGAGCGAGTCGACGGCGACGTCGATACAGCGGACGTCATTCCCAGCGGCCAACAGTGCGGTGGCGGCGGTGGCCACGCCGAGGGGCTGGTGTCCTAGCTCGTAGGTGGACACCAGCAGGACTCGCACGACCGCGATCCTACCGGCGGGTCGTCCTTTCGAGTCGCAAGTCAGACGACCGCGACGTCGAGACATGCCTCTGCCCGACGGAGGGCGTCTTCGACATCGGAGGGCGTCGGTCCGCGGGCAAAGATGAATCCGAGATAGCGATCACCCTCTGGAAGTGGCACGACCGGGTGGCCGACGGGAATGGTGATCTCGACACCGACGACTCCTTCGATGCCGCGGGCCTCCTCCTGGCCCGACACCCGGGCCAGTATCCCCTCCGATCGGATCGGCAGCATCATGACGCCCGAGGACTGGGATTCACGGGTGAGTCCGTCCAGCCCGAGCCCGAGGACGTGACGGATGATGACCTCTTCGAGGCTCACCCCGGCCCCGAAATTCAAGGCCCGCGAGCACAGACCGCCGATGGAGCGAGCGGCAAGCTCGAGCATCGTGACCGTCCCCGTCGCGCCGACGCGCAGTTCGGCGTGTACCGGTCCCTCGGTCAACCCCATCGCCGCGGCCGCTCGAGCGGCTGTGGCCTCGAGCGCGGCGAGGATCGCTGGGGGTAGACGCGACGGGGTCACATACATGGTCTCCTCGAAGAAGGGCCCATCCATGGCATCTGGCTTGTCGAACACCGCCAGCACCTTCAATTGCCCCCCGACGAGAAGGCCCTCGAGCGCCGCCTCGGCTCCCGCCACGAAGGACTCGACGAGCAGGGGCTCTCCACAGGGTCCCAAAATGGCGCGGATACGGACCCCGGCCGCTTGGGCCTCGGCTTCGTCGTCGACGCGGATCACCCCCTGGCTGGCCGCCCGGGAGACGGGCTTGACCACGCACGGATACCCGATCTCGGTCGCCGCCGAGGCGATGTCGGCTTCGTGAGCAACAACTCGAAACATCGGCTGGGGGAGTGAGGTGGCGGCCAGGCACTCGCGCATTTGAGCCTTGTCCCTGGTGAGGGCGACTGAGGCCGGCGGACTGTGGCGCAACCCCAGACGCTCGGCCGCCGCGGCGGCCACCGTGACTCCCTGGTCATCGACTGCGAGGACGGCGTCGAGAGGTGTTCGACCATGGAGGGTCACGATGGCCTCAACCGCGGCATCGCTTCGAGCGAGCGGCACAACGACGGCTCGGTCGCCCATGGATCCGGCCAAGGCCTGGCGATGCTCGGATCCGACCACGACGTCGACACCCAGGCGAGCGGCCGCACTCAAGAAGTCCGAGGCCCTGTAGGTGGTCGTCGGCAGCAACAAGAGGATCCGGGGCATCGCCTTAGGATGGTAGCGAGCACCCAGACGATTGAGACGAGGGCAACACACGTGATCGATAGCAGCGGGGTGCCTGTCCTGCGAGCAACCGAAGCGGCCCGGGCCAAGGTCCTCGAGCTACGGGCCGATGAGGACCAAGAGGAGTCCCTCGCTCTTTGGGTTGAGATCAGCGGTTCGAGCGGTGGCTCCTACACCTACGAGATGTACTTCCAGGCGACTTCGGACGCCCAGAAACAAGACTGGTTACACGACCAGGGCGGATTGGTACTTGTGGTGCCCGCCGACAGCATCGCTCAGGTGCGCGGGGCTGTCCTCGACCTGAGTGGGGACGGGATGGTGATCGAGAACCCGAACCAGCCTCCGGCCGCCGTCAGCCCGGTGATGTCGGGCCCACCGGTCGACTTGAGCGGCGATGTGGCGCAGCGCGTTCTCCAGGTGCTCGAGCAGCAGATCAACCCTTCCATTGCGGCCCATGGCGGTCGTGCTGACCTCGTGGCGGTGGAGGACGACGCCGCGTATCTCCGCTTGAGCGGCGGCTGCGCGGGCTGCGGGATGGCGACGGTGACTTTGAGCCAGGGGATCGAAGTAGCTCTGCGCGAGTCGGTCCCAGAGATCACTCGGGTGATCGACGTGACCGACCACGCGGCCGGCACCAACCCGTACTACGAGGCGGCCAAGAAGTAGGTCCCTAGTGGCCGACGAAGCGGCGGGCGTCCTTCGCCGCGTACGACGCCACGATGGCGTCGGTTGCGGCTGTCGCTCGCACCCGCTCGACCACTTCGTGAAGCCGGCGGGCGGGAATGGCGCACGTCATCTCTGTGTTGGGCATTGCGGTTCGGGTACGACTCAGCATGCAACCGACGCTCACCGCCACCTTTCCGTGTTCCTTGGCCACGGCCACGATATGGCACTGAGGCTTGCCGTCAATTCTCAAGTCATCGAGCGCGTCAAAAAGCACCATGAGCTGCTTGGCGTTTATGCGGATCATCACCACGTCCGGATCGACCGGGGCTTCTGCCAGCGGGCCATAGGTCACGACTTCGGGTCGATCCGCCACGACCGGGATGGTGGGGACCATGTCCATCGTCACCCATCCAGACTCGACCAGGGCGGCGACGTCACTGCGACCGGCAACCTCGTCGAGAGTCACGAACCCGTGGGTGAGGCTTCCGACGCTGCAGTTGCCGTGGTCTTGAGCAACGGTGCCGAACGTTCGTTCGACTGCCTTGGTCCAAAAAACACACCCTGCGGGAACCCGACCGGTCCGACCGTCAGGAGTGGGCTGAGGCAGGGGGGAGTTGAACGGCGCCACCCCAGCCGGAGCTGATTCGGAGAACGTGATGGCGATCGGGGGCGTTGCGAGATGCAACGCTTCGGTGAGAGCTGTAGCAGCGTCTGACCACGATGTGTCGTGCGACATATCAGTAACCTTGCCGACCGATAGCGAGCAGCCAAATCGCAACGTGATGCGCCGCACGGTCATTACTAAACACTGACGCGAATCCGCGTTGCCCTCTTCTATGACTCAATGAAGATGCACTCCCCAGGGCATTCCTCGGCCGCTTCGGTGACCGCCTCCTCGAGGTCCTCGGGCACAAGCGCCATGCCCGCGGCACCGCCCGGTTCGCTTCGAACCTGATCGCTCTCCTTCACGTAGGCGAGACCGTCGTCGAGCAGCGTAAAGACGACCGGCGCGATCTCCTCACACAGCCCGTCACCGGTGCACAGATCCTGATCGATCCACACCTTCATGGATTCACCTCTTCGAGCCGGGAGAACGCGCCCTTTTGGGTAGTAACGAGATCGGCTTCTCAATTGTCGGCTTCTCAATTGTACGTCGTCGAAGTGGTGGGGCCGTCACGACCAGATTTGTTCGGATCTCGACCGCTGGGCCGAAGCGTCGGCTGACGCCCCTTGCCCCCCCTCCATGGGGAGGGTCAGAGATCGAGCTTGCCCTTCGCTACGCAGATCACCAAATGAGCCTCTAGGACTGCGTCCCGTGTAGCCGGTGACGCGCCAGGGTCAGCCTCCGCTGCTGCTTTGGCGCTGTCGCCCGCCTGCTCGAGTTCGATTACGGCCACGCGTTCGTCGGGCGACACGGCTGCCTTGGCCGCCTTTTTGGCGAACTCGTTGACCACCGCGACAAGTACTGGTGACGCTCCCTCGTCGCCATGTACCGCGTCGCGCGCTGCATCTATCTTGATCCGAGCTTCCTGAAGCCGCTCTGCCATTGTCGTCATGCGAGAAGGCTACGTCGGGCAGCTGGGCGTCCCGCGCCAGATCCCGCTCGGGGACGCCGGTCGGATAGACCGCGTGGGTGCCGAAAACCTCGTCCGTGACATGGCCCAGCTGGTTTGTACTCGTGCATCGGACTGCCGAGCCTGTCCGATCTTCGCAGTTGCGTTCGATCGGGACGCCAGATGGACCTTGAGCGCCCCGAGGCGCCAACTGACGGCGGTGGTCAAAGGACACCGCCTCGAGCTCGTCGCCGCGGGCTGGCGGAAGCGGAGGGCAGCCTGATCCCTGAGACGAGTGAAGGATGGACAGCGGCCTTGACAACGCCGGCACGTGGTCAGCACCGGATGACAGCATGGCTGTATGGAAGTCTTGTCTAGCCGCACCATCATCGCCACGGAGGACTTCGACCGGTCCAGGGCTTTCTACGAGGAGACCCTCGGACTCAGCGTCTACCGCGAGTACGGCTCGGCCGGAGTCGTGACCGGGGTCGTGTTCTTCCTCGGTGGCGGCTTCTTAGAGGTAACGCAAGGGTCGGCGCACAGAGCGGGAGACGCCGTCACGCTATGGCTCCAAGTGGCCGACCTGGCCGCCGAGGAGCGTCGGTTGCGCCAGGCCGGTGTCACGGTGAAGAAACCGACCGGACGGATGGCATGGGGGCTCGACGAAATGTGGATCGAGGATCCCCACGGCATCGAACTTCGTCTGATTGAAGTTCCTCCCGAGCATCCCCTTCGGCATCGGCTGAGCTGACGGGCCCGTCTCGCCACCTCCTCCTTCCCGAAGGAAGCCCTCTGCGCTCTGCTTCGGGCGGCTTTGGACCTGTGGGTTCGTAAACTCATCCGCCCAGCTCATGCGACGAGGCTGGGAAGTCCGCCAGGACGCCTGCGCTCGGCGACGATGGAAGTTGGCTGCGCCGAGTGTTCATGCGTGTTCGATGCCGGATCTCGTGCCACGGTTTGCGGCCGAGTCGATTGCTGCTGTCAAGACGAGCCGATACGGGATGACCTGACGAGTGAGAGGTCGTGTGCCGAAGATCGACGAAAGGAATGAGCCAAGCGGCGCTCAGGTGCCCCTAAGGCTTGGTCACCATGACTGAGATGCTCTTCACACCGAAGGTCTTGGTAGTTCCCTGCGCCGAGTCGGAGATGAAGTGGTACTGCCGCCCACCGCCGCCGTGGGCCGCATATATGATCCGACCCGCCGAGGGAGGGAGCAACGATGGCGAGCGTTCACGCTGGCCGACCAGCACGGGCGGACGGCCACGCTCGGGGACTTCATCGCCTGCACGGTCCCGGTGTTCTTCTATGTCGAAGCTGGGACCACGACTGCACGGTGCAGACCTGCTCACTGCGCCACGTCGCCGCGGAGCTCGGCGACGTGGCGATCGTCGGGATGAACCCCGACCCGATGGAGCGCCTCGCCGATGCCCTCCTCGGCGATGACTGAGCCACGTGGGTCAGACGGCTCCCTGGTGCTGGCGTCGCCGATTTCGCTCACCGGCCGCTACGCACACCTGGGCCGCCTGGCCGCCGCCGGGCTCCATCAGGCCGTCGAGGATGTGGCCCATCGCGGTGGAGTGCGCGTCGGCGGGCGGACGCTCACGCCCGAGGTGGTGGTGTTCGACGACGGCGGCACCCGGGCTGGCGTGCGCCACGCCCTCGACGTGCTCGCGCACGCCGACCTCGTCATCGGACCGTACGGCAGCGACCTCGTGGCCGAGGCCGCCCGGTGGTCGGCGGAGCGGGCCCGGGTGCTGTGGAACCATGGTGGCAGCGCCGACGACGCGCAACGGATGTCTGGCGTGGTGTCGGTGCCAGCCCCGGCGAGCCGCTACCTCGTCGCCGTCCTCGAGGCGGTAGCCGACTCGGTGCCGGGCGCCCGGGTGCTCGTCGCCCCTGGCCGGGGCGCCTTCGGGAGCGCGGCGGGCCGTGGTGCGGGCGAGGCCGCGGCCCGGCTGGGGCTGGGGGTCGTGACGGTGGTGCCCCACGACGAGGTACCCGACGAGCCCGACGCCGACGTTCTCCTGGCGGCGGGCTCGTTCGCCGACGACGTGGCGCTCATCCACCGACTACGCCGGTGGCCCCCGGTGGTGGCGACGGTAGCCGCAGGGCTGGGCGCGTTCGCAGCCCATGTCCGGGCTGAGGGGGTGCTGGCCCCGTCCCAGTGGGAGGAGGGAGCCCGCTTCCACCCCGACGCTGGGCCCCGTCCCGCCGACGTCATGCGATCGCTGCGGGCGCAGGTAACGCCGTTCCTCCGGGCCCGACCCGGCGTCGGCGGCGTCGACTACCCAGCCGCCCAGGCCTATGCGGCGGTACTCATCGCGCTCCGCTGCGTGCAAGAGACGGGGGTGGTCGAGGACGCTGCCCTCTACGCGGCCGCCCGCCGGCTGCGCTGCACCACGTTCTTTGGCCGCTTCGGGCTCGGGTTCGATGGGTGTCAGGCCGACCACGCCATGCTCGTCGTTCAGTGGCGCGGGCAGAGCAAGAGGCTGGTCTGGCCCCCGTCGCTGGCCGAAGTCCCGATCGCACTATGACGGGGGCTGCGCCGGCTACTCACTCGAGGGCGAGCAGCAGTGGGGCTGCAAGTAGCCGGTGGGCGGGGCGGCTCCGGGCCACCGCCGCCGAGGAGACAGGTCTTGGGCGCTGCTGCCGACGCCTACGCCTCGCTGGCCTGAGGGACCGGGCCCCGCAGATCATGCGGGTCCACAGTCACTTTCACGCCGAGTGGTAGCCGCTACCTGCTTGAATCCGCCTTAGCCCCAGGAGGCGGATCCCCCATATCCCAGCACTGCCTGATTGAGATCGGGACTGACGCCGGCTCAGGACGGCGGCCGCGCGCGCCACCCTCGGAGGTGTCCATCCCACGGCACGACCTAGACCCAAGAATGCGCTCTCGCGCCCGGAGTCAGGCCTCGCCTCCGTACTCGTCCTGGTTTCCGGACTGCCCGCTATCGATCACGCGGCCATGCGCAGCGCGATAGGCCGGATAGTCGTCTCGTGATCCGAGCGCTTGGCAGGCGTCGCCAAGGTCGCACTCACCGATGCTCTCGCCGTACTCAACCAGAAGGCCATCACATACCCCCGTCATGTGCTCCATCGTAAGTAACTGGCGGGCCCCGTCAGGTAAGCGCTCGGTGCCCCAAACCTTCGATCCCATAGAGCCTGTCGCGCAAAACCCGAAGATCCCACCCGCGTTTTGTGCTGGAGGCGATGATCGGCGCATGGCCTACCGCTTCTTGCCCGCCAAGCGTAACCAGCTCTATCTCATGCCTCCCAGCCTGAGGGACTGGCAGGCCGAACGGCCACCTGGCGCTGTTCTGCTTCGACGTGGTCGACGAGCTCGACTTGTCGGGCTTCTACGAGCGCTCCAAAGAACCCAGCACCAAATCACACCGTGCCGTCGTGGGGCCTCGGACGCCGGCGCTGGCACAATGCAGGGGGGCGAGGAGCCTGGCATCGGAGAATCGAACACTAGGGGTTGGCGCCCGTGTGGCCAACGACGGGCGGGTGCCGCTCAGGCGGCGCGCTCGTACTCGTGGACGATGCCGCCCAGGACGTCACTGCGGTTGACCCTGCCGCCGGTGTTCAAGATCACCGGCCGGGTCTCGTTGCGCCGCCGTAAGGTTGGCTGCGGTGGAAACACTTCAAGGCGTTCCCCTCCGTCTGCACAACTCGCTCACCCGAGAGACCAGCGAGTTCACCCCATGCCAGCCCTCTGGGGTGGGATGTGAACGCCTAGAAAGGTGCAGTTACTTTCCATTTAGACCTATCGCTGCTGGCCCGAAGGGTCCATAGTCCTAGAAGAAGGTTGTTTCTACCGAAGGAGGTGAGGCATCTGGCCGGTCGGACCTGTGCAGAGCGCCTCCCTGACTCTGGATCATTGGGTGACCTCACGTTGCCCGAGCGGGGCTGAACCTCGAAGCAAGCTGACGACAATCGACCTGGCAGGATCTTGCTGGGTCCAGTCGTGAAAATCTCGGCATTTTTGAGCCGTACCGAGGGTTCCGATCCATACGTTCCGAGGCGTACAACCGAGGAACAGCGCCCGCCTTCCCGAGCAAGGAATGCGGGCGTTGTCGCGGGGATCCGGGGCGGAAACAGCTCGGCGGCGGGTTGCCCGATGTTCGCGGTTGCGTTCCATCGGACACCAGATGGACCTCGAGCGCCTCAAAGCGCCATCCACCTTGCATTCGTGGTTTTGACTGGCCGTTGGGCGCGGGGCCAGCCGTTCAGGTACAGCTGGAGGTGGCCAGCCTCGAGACCATCCGACGCCGACTCGAGGCAGCGCGGATTGGGAATGAGCTCCGTTCCGAGTTGTGGGCGAAGAGGCCAGTCGACGACGGTTGAGTCGGCGGGTGGCCTGAACCATGTCAGCCCTCCTGACGCGGATCCTGGATTTGAAGGAGAACCGCGCCGTCTGCCTCGCACCACTCACCGCTGCTTCAGGGTCGGTGATGTCCTGTTGCTCGCCGAGAAACGTGATCGTCGCCAAGGGGAAACGAGCGCCATTCGCTGCCAACTGCGAGAGACTGCCGATGGGACGTAAGTACCGATCCGTGGACACGCCCCAACTCTGTTCCAGCGTGTCTTTACGTGTCTTTATCGTGCGGGAAGGAGAGGGATCGTGAGGGGACCTGAGGGGATCGAAACGCCGTTACCAGGAAAATCCTCGAAAAGGGCCTGGTCAAAAGGCTGAGAACCGTACTTTCGCAATGTAGAGGCCGAGGGTTCGAGTCCCTTCACCTCCACCAGAAGCCCAGGTCAGAGGGCCAAAGTGGGATCCCCCAGAAGATCAGATCTCCGGCGTGTCTTTACGTGTCTTTACCGACGTCTGGTTCGCCAGAACCGACGAAATCGAATGAGTCGAGGTCGCGTTCACGACTACCCGAGCCCGCAGCTGTGCCGTGTCGATCGACACCGATCTGGGCACCCTGGGTCGGCGAGGGGTCGATCACAAGGCGGCGACGCCGGGTGAACTGGGGCATCCTGCATCACCCAGTATCGACACGTCCCGGATGGTCGAAACATGCTCCTATTGCGGCGCGAGCGTTCGGTCGCGCATCAGTAATGCACCGAAAAACGCAAGTAGCCCGGCGACAACCGAGATCCATCCCGCAGTCCGCAGGTCGGACTTCGCCAAGCTGGACAGTCCTGAACCGCCAACGAGGATCAACCATGCCGCCCCGAGTCCGGCGGCAAGCAGCGACGGGACAGCGGCCACAACAGAGACCCCGATCAACCCTCCCAAGAGTACGAGCAGCCCAAGGACGGCCATGGCTAGTCCCATCGCGCCCCAGTAAAGGTGACTGCCATCAACAGACCACCGCACGAAGCCGAAAAACCCGCTGTACTGCCCAGAGTGGTAACCCCTGCCGTACCTATTGGCCCAAGGCATGGCGCCACCGACCGCACCGATCGCCAGACCACAGAGCGCTACAAGTACTCGGGCAAGCGCTCGATGACGTGAGCGAGTGATCACCTTCGGGCCCTATCCAACCACGTCCGGAATTGCCGGATACCGGATGGCCCGATTGTGAATGGCCTGCCTACGTGGTACGTGCGGGTTCGCGCCGCCGCCACAGGAGCCAGATCGGGCTGCTTCGAGGCATGGTGAACGTGAGTAAACCGACTCGGAGCTTTGGGTGTTCCAGGTCGGCCCACCTGGACAATCCGATCCGGAAGACACGAAGCCCAACTACTCATAGCGCAGGGCGCGGCCGGGCTGGATGTGCACCGCCCGTCGTAGGGCGGGGCGGACGACGAGCAGGGTGACCGAGATCACCGCCACCAGGGCGACGGGCACGCTCAAGAGCGGGAAGACCTTGGCCACGGTGAAGCCGAAATCGTGTTCGATGAACGCGACCAGCCCCACGAAGAGGAAGTAGCCGAGGACCGACCCGAGGACCCAGCCAGCGAGCGCCATGCTGAGCGCCTCTGCGTTGAAGACTCGGCGGATTTGGCGGGCGCCGGCTCCCAGGCAGCGGAGGATCCCCACCTCCCGGGTGCGCTCGATGATGGCCAGCGTCAAGGTGCTCACCAACCCGATCAGAGCGATGCCCACCACGATCAGGCCCAGCGCCTCGAGCAGGGCGACAATGGAGTTGTTCGCGCTCGCGTTCTGCGCGGTCTCGACATAGCTCTTCTGGATCCCGACCGGGTAGCCGGCCTGGCCCAGGCGCGCCTGCACTGACGCCGACACCTGGTCGACGAAGTGGTCGCTGGTGTCGCGGGTCGTCAGCCAGAGAGCGTTGACGACACCGACCGAGTTTGTTACGCGTTGCAGCTGCGGCAGCGGGAAGAAGACATTGGCGCCGTTGTTCACGATCACGCTGTCGATCCCGACCACCTCCGCCCGGGCAGGGCCGGTGGGTGTGCCGACGACCAGCCGCTGCCCCACGTGCGCGTGCACGGCGTTGGCCACGGCCGGCCCGAGCACGACGACGGGCGGAGACTGCGCTGTGTCGGCGGCCGTAAACCATCGCCCCGCGCTGAGTTGGTGGTCGTACCGCGTGCTCGGGCTCAGTCCCCAGGCCATGTACTGCTGTCCCTGCAGTTCGACCTGGTTCTCGACGAGCGGCTCGACCCCGGTGACACCGGGCGTGGCGGCGGCGATGCCGAGGGCGCGTGTGTCGAGTTGGGGAGCGCCGCTGTAGGCGTCGACCTCGATCTGGAACCGCAGCGAGTCGTGCACTGCGGTGGTCGCGGCCGCCACGGTCTTGCCCACCGCGAAGAGCCCGATAGCGAGTGCGATGGCCACGGTGATCTGGGCGATGGTCGCCGCCGTCCGGCGCTTGCGTCGCAGCGCGTTGCGCACCCCCATGCGTGCCGGGCCCGAGAGCAGGCGCGTCCGGGCCAGGGCCCGGTCGAGCCGGCCCGTCCCGTAGTCGATGGTGACCCGCTCGTCGAGCACCTCGGCCACGGGACGACGAAGCGCGCGGCGCAGGCCCGGGAGTGTGGTGAGCACCGCCAGCAGGGGACCGACCAAGAGGCTGGCGACGATCACCGGGACGGAGACCGAGAATCCGGCCTGCACGTTGAGGATCAACATGGCCAGATGGCGCGTCAGCAGATAGGCGACGCCGATGCCCAGGGCCGTGCCCACGACGGCGCCCGCCGCACCGAGCGCGACCGCCGTGCGCAGGATGACCTCGGCGATCTGTCGCCGTCTGCCGCCGAGTGTCTTGAGGACGGCGATCTCGTTGGCCTGTTCGACGACCATGGTGTTCATGGTGTTGGCGATGAGGAAGAGGGCGCACAGCACGGCCATCACGGTGATGACCAGGAAGAGGGCGATGACCTGATTGAAGCTCGACCGCCCCGGCCACGAACCGGGCGTCCGCGTGACAGGCAACCCGACGAAGGGGGACGTGCCCGTTTCTATCGAGAGGTAGTGGCGGATCGCGGCGATGGTCGCGTTCTGGGCGCTCGCACTGTTGTTGTCGAGACGGAAGGCGAGGTAGTTGAACCCGCTCACGCCGGCCAGCGAGCGGACCGTGGGTACCGTTCCGTAGAAGACGGCACAGCTGGATCCGTCACACTCGGATCCATTGGCGCTCGGCGACGTGGCCAGGCTGCGCCCGGCCCCGCTCACCGGGAGCGAGGCGACGGTACCGGTCGTGGTCCGGAAAACGACCTGACCACCGACCGGGACGTCGAACCCGGTCGCCGACGCGTTCTGCTCGTCGGCCATCACCTCGCCGCCGCCCGGAGCACGCCCGCCCGTGACCTGCACGGCGTCGACGGGCTGGTGACCGAGGTCGAGGCCCCACACCACCGCGCTCTGGCGAACGTTGCCGGCTGCGGCGGCCACGGTGGAGTACTCCACGGCTGGGTCGAAGGCGGCGACGTTCGGCAGATGACCGAGTGCGTTGAGCTGCTGGGGGCTCAGCTCGAGGTCACGGGTCGCCACTGCGACGTCGTAGAGGTGGGCCTGGTCGACCTCCTTCTGCATGGTCGCGTTGAGCAGGTCGGGCACGGCGACGATGGCGAAGCTCCCGATGGCCAGTCCGAGCGTGATCACGATCAGCAGGTTCTTGCCAGGGTGGCGTCGCAGATCCCCCCGGGCCTTCGCGCGACAGGGCGCCCACTCTCAGCCCTCCGCGTCCGGAAAGGCGTCCGCTGTCGTCGGCGTCGTCGACGCCTGGCGGGCGCCGGCGGCATCGGCCACGATGCGCCCGTCGCGCACGGTGACCAGGCGCGGAGCCAGCCCGGCAAGCCCCAGGTCGTGGGTGACGTAGATCACCGTGGTGCCGCTCCCGTTCAACTCCCGCAGCAACGCGAACATGGACCCAGCCGTCTCGGTGTCCAGGTTGCCCGTCGGCTCGTCCCCGATGATGATGCGCGGCCGGCAGGCCATGGCCCGGGCCAGGGCCACCCGTTGCTGTTCTCCTCCGGACATCTCGGCCGGCAGCCGCCTCTCCCGGTCCACCAGGCCGACCGCGGAGAGGAGGCCTCGAGCGTCCTCCCGGCGACCACGACGCGGCCCGTGCCGTGCCAGCTCCATCGGGAGGAGGGTGTTGTCCAGTGCGGACAGGGTCGGCATGAGTTGGAAGAACTGGAACACCATGCCGACGTTGGCCCGGCGCCACACGGCGAGATCCTCCTCATCCATGAGGTCGAGACGGCTACCGTTCACTGTCACCGTGCCGGCCGTCGGGCGGTCGATGCCGGCGACGAGGTTCACGAGGTTTGTCTTTCCACTCCCCGATGGGCCGACGATGGCCACCATCTCGCCGGCCAAGATGTCGAGGTCGACACCCTTGAGGGCGTCGAAGGCAACCTTGCCCGACCGGTAGGTCTTGTGCGCTCCGGCCAGCGAGACAAGGGGCGCATCGACCCCGCTGGGCACCGCGTCGCTGGCGACGTTGGTGGTCGTCACACTCGTTCCCTTCTGAGCATGCTCTCGGGCCCGGCCGGCGGACCGAGCTCGTCGACGAGGCGGCCGTCGCGGAGGTAGACCACGCGGTCGGCCCATGCGGCGTGACGCGAGTCATGGGTGACGAGCACCACGGCGCATCCGCCGTCGCACTGCGCGCGGAGCAGCCGCATGACCGCCTCACCGCTCAGCGAGTCGAGCGATCCGGTCGGCTCGTCGGCCAAGAGCAGGGAGCGCCCGCCGATTACCGCGCGGGCGATAGCGACGCGCTGCTGTTGGCCGCCCGACATCTGGCCGGGAAGGCGGTGGGCGACCTCATCGAGCCCGAGAGAGGAGAGCAGCTCTCGGGCGCTGGCCATGGCAGAGCGGGGCGATGCCGTCGAGCTCCAGAGGCAGCGACACGTTCTCGGCCGCCGTGAGGGAAGCCAACAGGGTGACGTGTTGGAACACGAATCCCACCCGCCTCCGAAGGACCAGCGACAGCTCGGCCTGGCCGAGCGAGCCCAGGTCGTGTCCCGACAACGCGACCCGGCCCGATGTCGGCCGTTCCAGACCACCCGCCACGTGCAAGAGCGTCGACTTGCCCGACCCGCTCGGTCCCATGATGGCCAAGAGCTCTCCGCTCTCGACGCGTAGCGACACGTCGTCGAGCGCCACCACATGGCGCGGGGGCGACCCGTACTGGTGCCCTACCCGCTCGAGGGTCAGGATCGACATCAGTGGTCGTGCTCCACCTGGCGGACGGCCTCGGCGCTGCGGCTACGGGTGGCCGGCGAGGGTTCACACCGGAGGTCCGCGTCGAGCCAGACGCGCCTCGCACAGCTCGAGCCAGCGTCCCTCCGCATCAGCCTGGAAGATGAGCGCGTCGAGCATCATCAGCCAGGCCAGGTCGCCGTCCTCCTCGGCGGTGGCCTTGAGCCGTGTGAACTCCTGCAGCGAGCCCATGGTGGCCTTGCGCTGCTGCTGCACCACCTCCCGGACCCGCTCGGGGCCGGACCGCATGGCGAACACGAGCTTGATGGCGAGCTCCTGGCGCGGCACCACCTCGCGCTCGACCGGGGTCTCGTACCACCGCAGCAGCTCGCGGCGACCATCGTCGCTGATCCGGTAGATCTTTTGTCCGTCGCGGTCCTCGTCGGCCAGTACCAGTCTGTCCCGCTCGAGGCGGCTGAGGGTCGAGTACACCTGGCCCACGTTGAGCGGCCAGACATTGCCGGTTGCGTCCTCGAACTCGCTCTTGAGCCCGTAGCCGTGCCGGGGTCCCGAGTCGAGAATGGCAAGCAAGCTGTAGCGAATTGACATGGCGCTTTCCCAACTACGTACTGAGTATGTAGTTGCTCAGTATGCAGTGGAGGTCGCCGAAGGTCAACAGGGCACTTGGTCCCGACCTTCGCCACGGCAGCGGTTGAAGGGTGCTCCTCGTTGCACCATGACGTGGGCAGGTTTGCGCTACTGCCGGGCTGCCGAAAAGGGCTGTTCTCCAGCACGGCACAGTTGAAAGCATGCAGGTGGGGCGCTGGTCGGGGACCGTTGAAGAAGTTCAACAGTTCTGCTACTATGGCTGTCATGACGACGTGCGAGTTCGCCTTTTCTGACCTGGTTCGCCGACCGACCGAGGTGGCCAGCGCTGCGGACAGCAACCGACGGGTGGTTCTGCACCGCCGAGGAGCACCCGACCTGGAGCTGTCGCGCGCTGACTGGCGTGAAGGGGAACTGGCCCAGGCGGACGCCTTTGCTCGACTCCTGGCCAATCTTCTCTCTCACGTCGACGCATCCGAAGCGTCCGAGGTTGTCGTCGGCGCGCTGCCCTGGACCCGTTATCTCAGCGATGACGGTCGCCGTGAGTTCATCCTCACCTTGCCCCAGATCCTCGACGCCTGCGTCAGCATGGAAACACTCGCTCCCCTGGATGTGTTTCTGACCGAGTGGCGCGATACAGCGGCGGCGCAAGCAGATCCGGTATTGAGCGAGATCCTCTCTAAGCCCATCGAGCTGCCTCTGGATACGCCCGTCTCGATGTGAGCAGCCGCAAGCAGGGTCAGCGCCGTGGAGAGCGGGTGGCACCGCCGCCGATTCCCCAAGAATGGGATGTTCGCTTCGCAACAAACGATGCCGTAGAGGGTTGGCAGCAACTTGGTTCCCAAGCGCCCGGTCCGACCAAGAGGTGCTGGGAGGAGCTGCGCAACGACCCCTTCCGCCACGACAAGCGCCAACACCCACTGCGCGACACCCTCGCCACTCGTGTCATCGGTGACAGCGTTCTTGCACAGTGGCAAAACGAGGTGACGGGTGCCGGTCGAGTCTGGTATTGCCCCGATCCTGAGAAGCGGATCGTGTGGCTGACCTTTGCCTCGGTCGGTCACCCGAAGGCAACGGAATAGCACGTTGTTAGCAGAGGTCACCCTGCGAAGGCCCGTATTCATATACGTCTGAGTGGCGGCGGGCGGGGTACCCGGATCGGGCTGTTCCCGGCACGGCACAGTGGCAAGCAACAGGGGCGGCATAGCGCTCCTCGGCGGATTGAACATTGGCGTTCCGTCGTCTGGCCCGGCAAACAAGCACCATCGCTTCATGGCAGGAGATGTCTGCTCGCTGGCCGAGGAACGTGATCATCGCCAAGAGGGAAACCGCGCCATTCGCTCGGCGTTTCGAGAGCCTGCCGCTCGGACGTGAGTACCGTGTCGATCCGTGGATGCTTCAGTGAGGGGTGGGGACTTCTCGTGGCCAAAAACGGGGACTTCTCGTGGCCACCAGCGGGGACATCAGCTGGCCATAACCGGGGACTTTCTCATGGCCACGGACAGCTGGTAAGCATCAAGGTCGGCGACGGCGCCCCCCAGGGTCGGATTGAGATGGACCTTGAAATCGTCCGTCCACAACTCTTTGCGTTCCGGCCACTTTGCACCGGCGGCTACCGCATCTACAACGACAAAGAAACGACGGACGAGCGCTTTATGATCGGCCACGCTCGCAATTTACCGGACCAACGGTCGACGCACAGCGGACGGTCAGCTTGAGCGCGGGGGAAGACTATGCACCTCGGTCATGGCCCAGAGCGGCGATGAAGCCTTCGGGGTCGACAAGGCTGATGGTCAGAGAACTGACCTTCGCCTTGCGAAAGAGTGTGATGGGTTGGCGGGGTAAGTAGCAGGGCGGCTCGATGCCGAGCTCGACCAAGCCGGTATGCGAGCCGTTGACGAGCCAGCACCCTCGACGACTGTGCGCCCCTATCGGTCCCGGGGCTGATCCTGCGAGCGGGCAGCCCATCGCACCGAGCCGCGAGGGATGTCCAGGTGGAAATGGGCCATCCGGACGCGCAGCACGGTGGAGTTGATCTCCACACCCCCGCGTCCCGGGCCGCCTCCAAGCAATTTCTCCGTCCCCAGGGAGACCGGGCCCATATCGCTGTAGCTGATCGCGAACCACACCGCGCTGTTATCCAACAGATACCTCCCTCTTCACGCGTACTGGCGTCGCAGCCACCAGTAGGTGAGCCCGCACAGCGCAAGAGCAGCTGCAAGAAAGATTCCCATCTCCGCCCACTGGAAGGACCAGAAACGACTGGCCGGCTGATAGCTAACGACCGTATGGAAGCTCGCCGAAAGCTTCTGCAGGCAGGCCTGGATTGCACCCTGCCCAGGAGCGGGCCCTGCCGGGCCAACCAAACCGATGGCTGCGCCGCCGTGGCCCGGGGGAGATCCCAGCCCTGCCCTCACGGTCTGTTCGAGTGTGGGGCAGGCGTGCAGCAGGTACTGGCTCGACGGCGCCGCGCCAGCCTTGTTGACGACAGCGGTTGAGTACACCCAGCCGTTCGGGATTCCCACGGTGGGAGGGATCAACGAGACAATGCCGTCGGGCACATCGAAGCCGGGATTCGCCAAGCCCCCGGTGAGCGAGAGCGACTCGTGCAATGGGGATGCGAAGTAGGGACGGACCCAGAACGCGACTGCGAGACGCGCGCCGACGAAACCCACGAGCGTGACTGCCATCGCGGCGACGGTCCGCCGGAGCACCACGCCTGCGGTCGCGCCGAGGACGAAGGCGAAGGCGGCGTAACCAAGCGGCGCGACACCGTGGAGACCGAAGTTCGCCGTGCCAAAGCGATTCTGGTTCGCCGCGTCGATCGGGCTCGCCCACCAGTCGACCATCCAGGTCACGAGACCGCTGATGGCCATCGCCGCCAGGCATGAGCCCGAGCTTCACCGCGAGCCATCGCTGACGAGTGACGCTCTGGGTCCAGGCAAGGCGGAACGTGCCGCTCTCGAGCTCGCGAGCGATGAGCGGCGCGCCGAAGAACAACCCGACGAGCGCAGGCGCCACATCCACGACGATCTGCAGCGGTATCTGCAACGTCTTGTCGGCGTTGAGCACGGGGTCTGCCGCCGGGGTACAGTCCCGCGCCGTTTTGCAGCTGCTCAGAAATGCGTCGTTCACGTGCCTGAGGTTCTCGCCAGAGACGAGGAGCACGATCCCCAGCACTACGAGCAGGCTGAAGGCGATGATCGCCTCGGTGCGGAACTGGCGCAGCGTCATCCGGATCACGACCAGACCTCGAACTTCGGCCGGCGGTCTTGATCGACGGCGCGGGTCATGTAGGCAAGGACGAGGTCTTCGAGGTCGAGACTCTCGACCGTCCAGGAGGTGTCGAGGACGGGCTGGCCGCTCCGCACGACGAGCGTGCTCTGTTTGTCGGTGTGGCTTTCGTCGATGACCCGCTGGTCGCTCGGTAGCGCGTCACGGTCCCGTCGTGATCCGATGAGTCGGTGGTGTGACGCGAGCAACTCGTCGATATCGCCAACGATTTGGACGCGAGAATCGGCGAGCACGACGAGGTAGTCACAGACCCGCTCTAAGTCGGCGACGAGGTGCGAGGAGAGGATCACGCTTGCGCCATCGTCGACGACGACCTCCATCAGGCCCTGGAGGAACTCGCGGCGCGCCAGGGGGTCGAGGCTGGCGACGGGTTCGTCGAGCACGAGCAGCTCCGGCCTTTTCGCTACCGCCAAGGTCAGCGCGAGCTGCGCGCGCTGACCGCCAGAAAGCTTGCCAGCCTTCTGGCGCCGATCGAGACCCAGCCGTTCGATCCTTCCGTACGCGAGCTGTTTGTCCCAGCTCGGGTTCATCCATCCGCCGAATCGCAGATGATCCGCGATCGAGAGTCCCGCGTAAGTCGGGGTGTCCTGGGCGACGAAGCCCACGCGGGCGAGCTGGTCAGCGGTCGTGCCGGGTTGTCCACCGAGGACCGAGATCGACCCGGCGCTCGGCTGCAGGAGTCCGACCGCGAGTTGGAGCAGGGTGGACTTGCCTGCGCCGTTGGGCCCGACCAGCCCAACTACCTTGCCGGCGGGAATAGTAAGCGTGCACTCCGAAAGCGCCCACTTGTGGCCGTAACGCTTGCCGAGGCCCTGGGCCTCGATGACGGCGGTCACGCTACGTCTTCCGCGGATGAAAACCGAACGACGTCACGAAAGAGCGCCTCGATGCTCTCCTCTTCGAGGCCCGCGCGTCGTGCCTGTGACAGCCAGCGTTGCAGGCTCTGGCGGAGCGGCCCGTGGGCGGCGAGCGAGTCGTCGCTGAGCGTCTTCGTGACGAAGATGCCGATACCCGGCCGGGCTGCCACAAGACCGAGGTTCTCCAGCTCCTTGTATGCCTTGAGCACCGTGTTCGGATTGATCGCGAGCCTCGTCACCACCTCTTTCACAGTGGGGAGCTGGTCGCCCACCTCGAGAACCCCGAGTCGCAGAGCGTGGCGAACCTGTTGGACGACCTGTTGGTACGGAGCGACTCCTGAGCGCTTGTCGAGATGGAATTCGATCACCATGCCCTCCAGGTATCTAGGAACCTAGATAACCATGACCCATGGCCGGTTGTCTGTCAAGGCGACGTCCACGAGGTGCGTCACGCGCACGAGCACCAAGACGGCTGCCGCCGGTGTCCAGCCGAACTGACGTCGAGGTGGCGCCGAAGGCGGGCAGTACTGGGCATGCACTCTGCGCAGGTGGTCGACTCAACGCTCTTAGCGTTGCCACCGCTTATTGCCCCCTCGGGTAGCCGGGTTGATGTCCTGCGAGCTGCCCGCCTCGGTGGGATCCTGGTCAGTGCACGACGACGAGTGGTCACCTTTCAACGTGTCTGAAGGTCTCGGTGAGGGCTTATGGGAGTTGCCGATCAGCACGGCGTGAAGACCCTCATTGGTTCCGGCAGCAGGTCCCGCCCGAGATATTTATCCTTGCACCTGACATTGGAGCAGATCAGCAAGCCTTACCTCAGCTGGATGATGTCTTGTATGACCCTGCCTACTGGGAAGTCTCAGTCTGCCGCGTCGGTTGCGTCTTCGCTGGAACGACTGGTCGTCGAGTGTCAGCACGATTCCTGACTCCTCGAGGAGCCAGTCGGCAATCTCCCCGAAGATGCGCTGCAGATACTCAGGTTCGTCGGGACCGCCATCCTTGACGGTGAAGTCAAGGTCCTCGGAGAACCGGAACGTTTCGTAGTAGCACTTGCGAAGGCACGTTCCGCCCTTCAAGATCCAGCTCTCGGCAAGGGCAGGGTGTCGCGCGATGCCGGCCAGTAGCCAGCCGAGGATGTAATCCTTTTCGATCACTCCGATATCGAGGGTCCATTCGGCCCGGAGCTGTTGGAGGTCGCGCCTGGGGATCACGCTGGTTCCACCGGAGCAAGCGTGACGTTGACCCGTAGCCCCCAGCGCATCACCCGTCGACCACCTTTGGGTCCCTGCGGATCGAGGGGAGAGATACCGGCAGAGACACGTGCTCGGCTGGCAGTGATCAGATCGGGTTGGTCGCGTCCAAGAGCTTCGACGATGTAGCCGAGGCGCTTGAAGACAGCTCGGTTCCCGAGGCGGTCGCCGTAGTCGATGAGCGTGAGGGGATCATGCTCATTGAGGTAGGCATCGGTGATCTCAGCGGCGTGGCGGATGCCGCCAGCGAGTCTTGGCTCATCGAGAACATCGATCACGGTCCGCGCCGGGTCGGCGAATCGAAGTCGGGTCCCGTCGTGCCACTCGGGTTTGGTTCCCCAGCTGAGCGCGGCTTCTGACGCGTGAGCGACCAGGTAGGCATGGTCGAGAAGCCTGACGTTGGAAGAGCGGACCCTGGTGGTCGTTTTCAGGACCGTCGTGCGGAACAACTGATCGGTGAGCGCCCAGTGATTGGCCGACGTCCAGCCGGTGAAGTAGCACAGAGCCCACACCGCAGCGGCCACGATCAAGGCGTCCTCGGACCATGCGGCCGGGTTGGCGGCGTCGACGGGTACTCCGATGTACATACCGCGGCGGACCCGGCGGACCCAGCCGTCTGCGGCCCAGCGGGAGAGGCGCTTGGCCGCAGAGTCAGCATCGACGCCCAGAGCGTCGCTGACGTGGGCGGGCGTGATGAACCTGCTGCCCGAACTGAGCACGGCTGCGAGCTCGGCCCGGCCCTTCCCGGAGATCCCTGCAACTTCTGACATCCTCAGACCGACACCTCCGTTGTAGAGAGAATATCTGGATCAAAGATATCACTGACATCGCATGCCCGGTACATCGCGGTTCGAGGGAAGTACCGGCTTCCGTATGTCGCTCCTGAGGCGTAGGGCGTGGGTTTGTCGCGGGACACTTCAAAGTCCAGCTCACCTCTGGGCTGTCGGGGAGACGGTCTCTCGGCGGACCGGTTCGGATGGAGAAGCGCGTCGTGCCAAGTAGGAACGAATTGCCGGTTGACGCAGACTATAGACTCAGCCTATTATGACTCCGTGAGCGTTCCCCTTGCCCTACTTGGCCTGCTCGAGCGTGAACCGAGCTACGGCTACGACCTCAAGCGCGACTACGACGCCTACTTCGGCCGGGGCAAACCGCTCGATTTCGGCCAGGTCTATGCCACCTTGGGCCGCCTCACGCGTGATGGGAAGGTCGCGCCAGGAGAGATGGAGGCAGGAGGTGGACCCGATCGAAAGCTCTACGCCATCACCGAGAGTGGGAAGCACGAATTCGAGACGTGGCTGAGCCAACCAATCGAGCCCGCGCCGCACCTCCAGACCGATCTCTTCGTCAAGGTGGTCTTCGCACTCATGCTGGGCCGCTCCGCCGAGCGCTATCTCGACACCCAACGTGCGGCGCATCTGCGCCGAATGCGTCAGCTGACCGCGCTCAAACGCGAGGGCGACCTCGTCGACACGCTCTTGGCCGATCATGGCCTCTTCCACCTCGAAGCCGATCTGCGGTGGATCGACATGACTGCGGCCCGGCTGCCCGCATTGGCCGAGGTGGTGTCGTGAGGACGGGGAGTGGTTCGGAAGTGATGCTCATGCGCGGCACGGTCCTCGAGGCCCGGAACCTCTTCCTCTCGTTCGGGGAAACGCCGGCACTTCGTGGGGCGAGTCTTGCGGTGAAAAAGGGCGAGATCCTCGCGATGATGGGTCCGAGCGGCTCGGGCAAGTCGACGCTGCTCCACTGCTTGGCGGGCATCCTCGTTCCCGACTCGGGCGAGATTCACGTCGATGGCGAACGTCTCGACACGATGAGCGAGAAGCAACGGAGTTCGCTGCGACGAGACCGTTTCGGATTTGTCTTCCAGTTCGGCCAGCTGGTGCCCGAACTAACGGCGGAGGAGAACGTGGCGCTACCGCTCCTCCTCGGGGGAACTCGCCGCCGGGAGGCTCTGCGCGTCGCTCGGACCTGGTTCGAACGACTTCAGCTTGAGGGCTTGGAACGTCACCGTGCCGGAGAGATGTCCGGTGGCCAGGCGCAGCGCGTCGCGCTGGCGCGTGGAATGGTCGCCCAGCCCGAGGTGCTCTTTGCCGACGAACCTACGGGATCGCTCGATTCGTTGACCGGAGAGATCGTCATGGACCTGATGACCTCGGCGGCCCGGGAGGAGGGAACTACGGTCGTCCTCGTCACCCACGAGGCACGCGTCGCCGCCTATGCAGACCGCGAAGTGATACTGCGCGACGGTGTCGTGACCTCGACCGAGGAGATGCTCAGATGATCCGACTCGGGCTTCGCCTCAGCTTGAACGGAGGCAAAGAGGCGATGGTCCGCGTCTTCGTGACCGCGGCGGCCGTTGCCCTCGGCGTCGGACTGCTGCTGGCCGCCCTGGCCGGTGGCAACGGTCTGAACGCTCAGACGGACCGTGGTGCGTGGCTCGACTCGGCGGCGCAGGCGTCACGACCGACGTCGACATCGGACGGGCTGTGGTGGCTGTCGAGCGTCGATCAGTTCGGCAGCCAGGCGATCGATCGCGTCGACGTCGCCGCCGACGGACCGAACGCTCCGATCCCGCCGGGGATTGCCGACCTGCCGGGACCGGGCGAGTACTACGCCTCGCCGGCACTCACGACGCTCATCGCGTCCCGGCCGGCGAACGAGCTTCGTGACCGGTTTCCGGGGCGCCAAATTGGGACGATCGGCGCGGCGGCGCTTCCATCCCCGAACTCGCTGATCGTAGTCATCGGCCACACCGCCAACCAGCTCTCGCGGGCACCTGGTGCGGTCGAGGTGGGAGCCATCCAACGCACGCCGGCCAACTGCTTCGCCTGCCAGAACCCCGTCGGGAGCGGACCGGATCTGCAGTGGATCCTGGTCGGCGGAGCCGTCTTCCTATTGCTGCCGGTGCTCATCCTGATCGCGACGGCGACCCGGCTGTCGGCGGCGCGGCGCGAGGAGCGCTTCGCCGCCATGCGGCTCGTCGGCGCTACGCCGCGTCAGATTTCAGTCGTCTCCGCGGTCGAGGCAGTCGTGGCGGCGCTGGCGGGCGTCGCCATCGGCTTCGCGCTCTTCTTCACATTCCGGCCGCTGCTCTACCACGTGCCGTTCACCGGAGCGCCCTTCGCTCCAGGAGACCTCTCACTGAACAGGATCGACGTCGTACTGATCGTGATTGGCGTGCCGGTGGCCGCTGTCGTGTCCGCGCTGGTCGCGCTCCGTCGGGTGCAGATATCGCCGCTCAGCGTGAACCGACGAGCGTCGTCTCGCCCACCGCGGATCGTACGGATCATCCCGCTCCTCGCCGGCATCGCGGTACTCGCCTACTTCGACGCGCACGGCAAGCCGGGCAGCAATGGTGGCCAGCTCCTCGAATTGCTCGTGGGATTCGTGCTCCTTGTCGTGGGGCTGGTTCTTGCTGGACCATGGTTCACGACCGCGGGTTCCCGACTCATGGCGAAGAGGGCCAGTCGCTCTGCCACGCTGATCGCCGGCCGTCGGCTCCTCGACAATCCCAAAGCGGCCTTCCGGTTCATCAGCGGGCTCGTGATCGCGCTTTTCGTTGCCAGCGCCCTGATTGGGGCGCTCAGCTCCATCGCCACGGTCAGCAACTCTGGAGGAGGAACCGCCGGAAAGGACACCCTGGCCGAACCGTTCTGCAGCTTCTCGACGTCGAACTGTCCCGCTTCCGCGCAAGTACCTTCGGTCCCCGGCCATGTGCTTGCCGAGCTCAACGCCACGCCGGGCGTGCATGGCGTGGCGGTAGTGCACCAAGTCCCGCCTGGTCAGCAGGCGAACTGGGGCGGGCCGGCTGGTGTTGTCGCGTGCGCCCAGCTGGCCAAGACGCCGGCGATCGGCACGTGCGCTCGAGGAGCGGCGGTCGCGAGTATCGGCTACTTCCTTTCGAATGTTCTTGGGCACAACTCGCACGCGTCGTCGACGGCTTGGCCGTCCGCGCACCTATCGGCGGCGAAAGCCGCGGGTCTTCCCATCAACGCGGTGGTCGTCGCCACCGACGGGTCCTCGAGATCGCTCGAACGAGTGCGGACCACGCTCGAACGGGCGTTTCCCTTCCAGGGACAGCCGCTCGGAGTCGAGTCGCTCGATCCGTCGAACGCGCGCCTTCTTACGATGATCGAGGACATGACCGACATCATCATCGTGGCAAGCCTCATCATCGCGGCCTGCAGTCTCGCGGTGAACATCGTCGCCGGGTTGGGCGAACGTCGCCGCCCGTTCAGCCTGCTCAGGCTCACCGGTGCTCCTACCAAGCTCCTCCACCGCGTCGTCGCGTTGGAGAGTGTCCTTCCACTCCTCCTTGTTGCGGCCGTGTCGATTGTGGTCGGCCTCGTGTCGGCCGCCCTCTACCTCCACTCCCAGGTCGACATCGCGTTCCGCATGCCTGGGATCGCGTACTGGGCGACCGTAGTGGGCGGACTCGCCGCGTCGCTCGCGATCATCGCCTCCACGTTCCCGCTCATTGACCGGATGACGGGACCCGAAGTCGCGCGAAACGACTGACCGCGTTGAGCCCTATCTGGCGACACAGGACCACCAGCGACCTGGGTCAAAATCCAGAAGGTGTAGCGCACTGCCATCGACCCTGGATTTAGGCGCCGGTTGCTGAGGGACCGACATTGACGTTCCGCCGTCTGCCCGGCAACACCGCCGCTCCAGGGGTCGGTGATGTCGTGTTCCTTGCCGAGGAAGGTGATCGTCGCCAAAAGAGGGACCAAGCGCCATTTCGCTCGGCATTGCGAGAGCCAGCCGATCGGACGTGAGTACCTGCCCGTGGCCACCCTCCGACTCCGTTCGGGCGTGTCTTTACGTGTCTTTACCGAGAGGGAAGGAGAGGGATCGTGAGGGAACCTGAGGGGATCGAAACGCCTCAACCAGGAAAGTCCTCGAAAAGGCCCTGGTCAAAACACCCAGAACCAGACATTCGCAATGTAGAGGCCGAGGGTTCGAGTCCCTTCACCTCCACCAAAGGCCCTGGTCAGAGGGCTGAAGTGGGACCCCCCGAAGGCCACGAGGCACTGTTGAGCGCTACGTGGTTTGTCGTAGAGCTCGAAGATGGGAGTACGGCACACTCGCCAAAGACCCAGGTCACGAGCCGACAGCCGGATCTCCGTCGGCGTGGGGAGGTGCGAGTGGGCGCCTCGTGTCTTTACGTGTCTTTATCGACAGACTCTGATTCCCGCGACGTAGAACCGTGGCGCACCTGAGCACCACAAACCACGAAGCGACTGCCGGTGTGCTCCGAGCCCTGCTCAGCGCGAACGTAGGCGGGTGACGAACGATCGGAGCGGCCAATACTTGACCGGCAGGTCGCGACGTACAACCCTGCCCCTCGGCCTGTTCCTGGCCGCAATCGAGGACCGGATCGCCACCATGCCGGCTGGGGAGCTGCGCGAAGTGGTTTTGGCCTTCGCCGAGTCGGTCGAAGCGTGGGAGCGCCCGGTGTTCCTCCAGCGGTTCGGCGCGAAGACGGCTCGGCCGGTCGAGCCGATCGACGCCTTGCTGGCAGACGTCGAACTCCTCGAGGAGGAGGCGGAATCTACCGGCGAGCCCGGTTGGGACGAATACGACGACTACCACGACCGCTACGGTTGGTCCTCTGACGACGAGTTTCGCGAGCCCGACTGGACCTCGAATCTCGTTGAACTGCTGCGCCGCACCGGTGCGGTCTTCTTGAAGGGTGATCCGTCTGCCGCCGCGCAGGCATATGAGCGCCTGTTCACCGTGGCCGAAGGCGCCATAGAGTGCGGCTGGTCGGTCGCCGCCGATCCTGACGACACCGATGTCATGAAGGAAGCGGCGGCCAGGTATCTGCGGGCGGTTGGGGAGTCCGGTGAGCGCGACGATCGTCCGGACCGTCTACGGCGCGCGGCGTCCTTGCTGGGTCGGGCTCTCATCGGTGACGCCGTGTCGTACGCCGCCCTGGAGGGTGCCCGGGTGGCGGCGCCGGCGGAGCGCGAGAGGCTGCTTGAGGACTGGGTGTCGGCGCTCGCGCCATTGGCCCAGAAGGACGATCACTACTACGGCGACTGGGCACACAGGCTTCTGCTCGAGGTGGTCGAGCAGCTGGAAGGATTGCCGGGCCTGGCGAAGCTCGCCCGAGGCGGTGGGCAGCGAGCCGGGAGGACCTTTCTCGCCTGGTTCGACGCCGCTCGACGGCAAGGCGACGATCCGATGGCACTCATCGCTGGGAAAGAAGGGCTGCGCAGCCTGAGGTTCGGCGCGGAACGGGCGGCGCTGGCAGAGCGCATGGCCTTGATGGCCGATGGCACGGAGCAGCTCGAGAACGCTGTCGCCGCCCGGGTGGAGGCATGGGATTCCGTGCCATCCCTCGACCGTCTGTTGAAGGTTGTGAGGTCCGCTCGGAGGGCGGAGGTCGAGAAGGAGACGATCAGCCAGTTGGCGAAGAGCCGACGTCGCTCCGGGATTACTGCGCCGCTGCGAGTCGTACTTCTCGTGCTGGGGGATCGGCTCGACACGGCTGTCGCGGAGAACAGAGCGGGTTCAGCTGCAAACACTGACAAGTCACCTCATGCCGCCGACGCGTCGCTCGCCGCGGAGGTGCTGATCCCAATCCTTCTCACGGCCGGCGTCGACGCTACGCGGTGCGACGGATTCTCCGAATCTATGATCGCCGGGCTCTTGAACGACGCAGAGGTACTTGTGGACCGACGCTCTTTCGCTTCGTCATTCACGTACGGGTTCGACGAGGACGACAGCGATCCGGAATCGCCCCACGACCTCGCTCTCGGCGGCCTGCTGGTAATGACGCTTGAGGGCATGGCGATCCCGAAGGCCAAGCGACATCTTTACCTCGACGCCGGTTCGACGCTAGCGGCGGACGCCGTCGCCCGTATTGTCACGAACAAGGACCGGCGGCGGTACTCGCAGGCGGCCGCGCTCGCTATGGCCCATGCCGAGGCGATCGCCATTACAGAGGGCCGGGCGGCGGGTGATGCTGCCGCGGACGCAGCCCAATCCAGCTACCCACGACATACCGCGTACCGCTCGGAACTCGTGACAACCCGAACGCGCTCCCCGTTTCTATCCTCGCCCGGACGCTTCCGGTGATCCGGCGATCAGAACAGGGGCACTTCCTCGTGAAACTGCTCCTCATGAGGAACGACCTTCACCGTCCTGCCGAGCCGGCACGATTCGAGCGCACGGCTGTTCCTCGGCACGATCGAGGATCTCTACAGTTCCGCCGACAAGCTAGGCATGCCCTGGAATATTCGCTCCCGTAAGCGACGGGCGGCAGGAGCCGGCAGCGATGCGGGCGACGGCAACCCGACGACAAGCTTTGTCAGGAAGGCGACCTCGACCGCCACGGCGAAAGGGCCTGATGCAGCAACGAGAAGCGCACCCGCTCCTGCTCCAAGCGAATGCTCTGTCCGTGCAGTCCCTCTACGAGGTCACGGTAAAGCGACGCCTCGTCGGCGGTGAGGTGCGGAAGGGCCCGGCTGGTCGGGGCGGGTTCGACGACCCACTGCTCGACGTGGGCGAGGAGCGTGTCGGCGTCCATGAGCATCGACCGGACGGATTCGAAACGACCTCGAAGGCGGTTGAGGATGTCGAAGCCGTGTGTATCGATGTCCCCCCAGTAGACGATCTCCGTGTCCGGCAGCCACGGCAAGTCCCCGAGTGTGGTCAAAGCGAATCCGGAACCGAAAACGACGATGGAGTCAGCCACCTCAGGGAACGCCAAATAGGTCACCTCGTTTTCCACCACGAAGGCGGTGGTGACATCGGGCGCCAGTTCGGCCAGTTCATCGGTCCGAAGCATCAGCTCGGTGACACCGGATGGAAAACCCAACAGAGTCCGACCGAGTAGCCGGAACCGGGTGTATCCGGGTTTGGCGAGGAAACCGAAACGACGAGTGAAGTCGGCTCGGGGCCAGGAGTGATCGATGCGATCGGGTGGCAGGACAGCGGTCAGCAGCTCGTCCAGGAGCTTCCGGTGTCCCTCCACGAATTTCGTGTCCACGCCCGGGACGTCTATCTGGCGCAGGTAGAGCCCATAGATCTCACGGGTCGTGATCCACACCACGGTGGTGAGCACCTTGTCCCAGACGTCCCGATAGCTCAGAGCAACCAGTGGATGACCGGCGACCCATGACGAGGCCGACGGGATGCACCGTCGGGTCTGTTCGAGGAGGCTGTCGAGGGCCCGAACCTCGCTCGTCCGGTCCAGCAGATCGCAGAGCTGCTCGAAGGAGTCGATCCGTATCCGGGCCGGTATCCGGTTGACGCCCAGGTTGCGGCCTCGGAGCGTCCGGTACTCGACGGAAAATCGCTCTGAGCCTGTGCCGCCGGAGCCTGCATCCCGCTCGAAGTCAGCGGTCCATCTCCGGGCCTCGTCGAAGTGGTCCAAGAGGTTCTCCGCGCTGGGACCCTTAACCGGGAGGGTGATAGGCGCCCACTTATCACCCGCGGCGTAGGCCCGCAGGTACCGGCCGGTGTCCCACCGCTTCTGCAGTGTCGATACCAACTGGTCGACGCCGGTCCACGTCCGAGTCGACGATCTCACGCCCCCAGACCTTGCGCCGCAGGCACGGCTTCCGGCTCGCCACCGTCGCGGTCGAGGCGGCGGCGACGGTACTCGGCGATGGTGAGGGATTGCAGCCGGGAATAGTTTCCGTTGGGATTGTCGACGAAACCGACCGCCGCTACGTGTGGTTCGATCACGTGGATCTTCTGCAGGGGGGTCACGATCAGCAGCTGCAGCCCGAGTCGGGTGAAGAGGCTGAGTGCGTAGCGGGTCGACACTTCTGAACCCCGGCTGAACGCCTCGTCTATGACCACGAAGCAGAAGGCCTTGGAGCGCTCTGCCCCCCAGTCCAGCTTGAACTGGTATGCAAGTGACGCAGCCAGAATCGTGTACGCCAACTTCTCCTTCTGGCCTCCCGACTTCCCGGCCGAGTCGGTGTAGTGCTCGTACTCGCGGTCGTCGTCGCGCCAGCGCTCGGAGGCGGAGAACACGAACCACTGCCGCACATCAG
Organism: uncultured Acidimicrobiaceae bacterium; assembly: GCA_963717455.1. Lineage (GTDB taxonomy): Bacteria > Actinomycetota > Acidimicrobiia > Acidimicrobiales > RAAP-2 > Bog-473. The sequence continues at coordinate 4,646,520 of OY970336.1, read as the reverse complement.
TGACCCTGCGGGTCCAGTTCCGATCTAAGTCGGACATGCCTTCGCGGCCCTTGAAGCGGTCGATGATGCGCTTGACTTGTAGGAATTTCTGTTCCGAGTACTGCTCGCTCTGGCCTCCACCGACGACGTCATCGGTACAGGCCCGCAGCTCGGTCCGAAACTCCCGCACATCGGTGTTTGGAGTGTGGTCGGGAACGAGGCGGATGTATCTGCCGTCGTTGTAGTCGATGTCCACCAGCGAGCCGTTGATGGTCTCAATCCGGTCGCGAATGAGCATCTCCTGCTTGTTGAGCTGTGCGGAGAAGCCGGCGATGTCCCTGATGGTGTTCTGATTGAGGTAGTCCTTGAACTCCTGCTCGAATCGGGGCAGGTCGTCCTCGGCCACGCGCTGGTGGTGCTGGCGGTACTCAGACCCGGCCTCGACAGAGACGTCGAGCTCAGAGGTTTCCTGCGGATACGACGTCCGGAACTCGCCCATCAGGGCAATGATCCGCTGCCCGACCCGATTCTGGGTCGACAGCGTCTTCGACTGCTCATCGCGGAGGTTCGAGCCAATGGCCTGATGAGCGTCGGTCATCGCCGCCGTGTCCGTAGCCATCTGCCCGAGCTGTGACGCCACCAGCACTTTGATCGCCTCGAACGTCTCCGCGGCAATTTCGGCCGCCCGCGGGTCGGACAGAATGTGGTCGACCCGGGCCAGCTCCGCCTCGGCCGCCAACTGCTGCGACTCGGCACCGCCCTGTTGCTTCTGCAGATCTTGCAGCGTTGCGTCGCAGTCGCCGATCTGCTTCCTGACCCGCTGCAACTCCTCGGTGAGGGCCGCCAGCTGGTTGGAGGCGGCCAGGATCCGCTCTCTCTCCGAGTTGAGATCGGCGATCTTGTTGACGAGCGACTCCCAGTCGAGGTCTTCCCAGGCGGTGTAGCCGTCGAGGCGGGCGAGCGATTGCAGCCGCCCCGCTACCGCCGACCCGGTCCTTGTCAATTCTTCGACCGTCGCCGATAACTCCGACTGGCGATGGTGGAGCGCTCTGGCATGCTCGATCATGGCGTCGGTCTTCTGCTGGTTGCTCCAGCCGAGGACGTACTCCCTGCGGTCGTCGATCCGCCGTCGGTCGTCCTTCTCGTGGCGTTCTCGGTCCTTGATCTGCCCGGCCCGGGTGACCGCCTTGGCCGCGGCGCGGAAGTCGGCGATGGTGTCGACGCAGGCATGGTTGGCCCGGCGGCCCAACTCACCTGACAGCCACGTCCCCAGCCCCGAGTCCGGCTTGATCTCGAGCATGTCCGAGAGCAGCGGGTGGCCCGTCCGGCGGTCCGCCGCGGTGGCCGCTGCCGTCACCGCAGGCACCCGGTAGTAGACGACTCGAGCTCCGAGGTGGCGTTCGTCGATCCACGAGGCGACCGCTTCGTAGTGCCGGTTGGAAACCAGCAGCGAGAGGGCAAAGCTGTGCAGCACCCGCTCGGCGGCGCCCTCCCATTCGGAGGCTTCCGCCCGGACCTGGATCAACTCACCCGCGAAGGGGATCTCGTCGGGATCGATGTCAAGGTCGGCGCACAGGCCGGCCCGCAGCTCCAGGCTGCTGCTGGGCAGATTCGTGGGGCGGGATTGGAGGCTGCGCAGTTCGGCGTTGATCGCCTTGGCGTCCTCATCGACTTTGCGCAGGTCGAACCGTTCCTCGGTGAGACGGTTCTGGACCTCCGCTTGCTCCCGCTCAATCTCGGTCCGGCGGACCGCCCCCTGCTCCCTGGCGGCGGCGAACTGAACGCCGTTGCCGATCCTGTCGAGGCCCGCCCCCTCCAACGATTGGTTGAAGCGCTCGAGCCTCTCCTGACGGCGGAGTTTCTCCTGTTGGTGTCGCTCGATCTCGTCTCCGATGGCAGCCAACCGGTCGCCGCCGTTGCCGGCAATCTGGATGTTGAGGCTGGTCTCATCGGTGCGCAGCGCTGCCAGGACGGAGTTCTGCGCTGCCAGTTCAGTGTCGATCTCCTCGTGCCGCGCCGTGAGCTCCTCGATCCGGCGGCCGCACAGCGAGCGGGTGCGCTCGGCGAAGTAGTAGGGCAGGGCCTCGTGCTGGCGGCCGATTTCGGCGAGGCGGTTGCTCAGCTCGTCATGGGAGTCGAGGGCGACCATCATCGGCTCCAAGAGTTCGAGCTGGTTGCGGGCCCGCACCACGGCCTCATGCGCCTGGGTGAGGTTTTCGAAGTGCTCCACGAGAGAGTCGATATGGGTCCTGGTATCGAATGGTTCGAGCATGTGGGTGCGGACGAAGTCGTTGAGGTTGTCCACTGCCTTCATCGACACCGTCTGGTGGAACAGCTCCATGGCCTGTTCGGACTCGATGCCGAGGCGACGCCTGAAGTCCTTGCCGTAGTCGGGGAAGGTGTCGTAGGTCCGTGCCCCGATGTCGCGTAACCGGCGCTTGAGCCCGGTGAGCTCCGTCCCGAAGTCGGAGAAGTTGGCGCTGATGGACAGGGCGCTGTCGGCGACCACGAAGAACCGTTCGGGCTGGCCCTGGCCGGCCTCCCGGGCCCGGAACACCTGGGCCAGGGTGACCGTGGTCCCATAGTCGACATTGGCGAATATGCCGAGTATCACGGAGAAATGGCGGGTGTCACGCAGGCCCACCGGGCGGGACGCTCCGGTGGTCTCGTTTCGCTCCGACTTGTAGTGCCCTTCCACGTAGGACCGTAGGTCCCGCTCACGCGTTTCTGCGCCGGCCGCCCGGTTATAGGAGATCTTGTGGGCGGGTAGCACCAGGGTGGTGATGGCATCGACAAGGGTGGATTTACCGGATCCGATGTCGCCGGTCAGGAGAGCATTGCGGCTCCCGATGTCGAAGGTCCAAACGTTCTTGTCGAACGTGCCCCAGTTGTACACCTCGAGCCGCCGCAGACGACAGCCGGGCAGGCGGTCCGGCTCCATGCCGTCGAGATCCATGAGGTTGAACAGCGCCGACGTCATCAGCCTTCGCTCCCCGATACGGCCAGCTCGTCCACGTACTCGTCGAGGCGGGCATCGAAGTCCGCCAACCACTGCCCGTCGACGTACGCCTTGAGGATGCGGCGAACCTCGAAGAGATCCTCCTGGCCGCGCGGCCGGCGCAGGAAGCCCATCTGCACCACCCGGTTGACATTGGCGTCGATGCTGTCCACCTGGCGGACCTCGTTGGTCGACGGTGGCAGGTACAGCCGCAGCATCTCCACGATCTGCTCGCGGGTCAGCATCAGCCTGGTCTCGGAACTGCTGGCGTCGAACTCGGCCAGCCGCTTGCGCAGCAAAGCCAGGAGCACACTGGTGTGGAAGGACAGGGGCCGCCGGGCGACCAGCCGGGGCAATTCGATCCCGTCGTCGACAGGGAAGCTGCGCAGGTGGGCGTACCCCTCGGACTCGTCCACCACCACTTGGAGGCCCAGCACCGACACGTAGTCACTGACCTGGTTGTGCAGATCGAGCAGGAGGGCCCAAGGCTTCTCATGGGTGTCGCGGTAGACGGGACCCTTCATCAGGTGGATGACCACCACCGACAGGTCCGACGGACCCGGCGAGGCCGTCACGCGTGCATCATCGATCACGAGGTCTCCATCCCGTCGCGGCTGAAGCTGACCCTGGGTAGCTCGGCGACACGCTCGACCTCCTCGGCGCTCCAAGCGATCTGCTCCCGCTCCTGGTCATCGAAGACCACCGCCAGCCCCGGCTCGATCAGCGAGAGGTATCCCACCAACTCGGCCAGTCCCTGTTCGAGCGGGGCCCCGGCCACAACCTCCCGGAGTCCGACCTGGTCCCGAGGCCCCAGTGTGTCCCAGACTCGACGGAGCAGGTCGTCGCGGTCGATGTACATCTGGCTTACCAGGGCCGACGAGTCGAAGTCGTCAGAACCCTCCTGCAGCTGAGCGCTGTGGATAGCGGTAACGGTCGGGCGACGATACATGGGCCGCTCGGTCGGCAGCCCGACCGACACACTGGTGTCATCCATCTCCATGGTCACCGGGCTGTTGAGGTCTCGGACCTTGAGGGCCTTGGCCTCAATGCTGCGCAGCAGATCGAAGACCCGGCGGTTCTCCAGCCACACCTGGTCGTCGAGAAAGCGGCGAAGCTGCTCGGACAGCAGCCGGACCGTGGCCTGGGTCCGTTCGCTGGCGTCGATCCAGTCGAAATGGATACGAGCCAGCCGATCGTCCTGGTCGATGATCTCATCGATCTCCCATAGTCGCTCCAGCAGATCGGTCAGCTCGGCCTGGCGTTGGTGGGAGAGCAAGAAGTCGTAGAACGCCTGGAAGCTCTGGCCCTGGTCGGATTCGGCGATGCTGTTGCGGCTGCCCAGCGCCTCGTCGAGGAGGGCGCCCTTGGATCCGTTCCAGCCGGCGATCTGCTGGCGTAGGTTGCGGTCGAGGCGCCGGAAGTTCTCTTCCACCTCGCGGAAATCCGACAGCAGCTCGCGGGCAGTGCGAGAGAACTGCTGGTAGCGGTCGCGCTGGCTCACCGGGTCCAGCACCATCACCTCACCCCGCTCGGCTCGGGCGATTTCCTCGTCCAGCTCGGCCCGGCGACGCCGCAGCTCGATCAACCGGCGATCCGGATCGCTCTCCGCGCCAAAGACCATCTGGCGCAGCAACTCGAAAATGGTGTTCAGGCGGGACTCTGTACCGATGAACTCCCTGGTTCGCAGGTCGTCCACCCATCGCAATGCCTTTTCGACCGCAGGGACCAGGTCGAATCGGGCCTCGTCGGAGCCAGGCGGGTAGAACTTCCGTAACCACCCGCGGTCCGGTGAAGCCCAGTCGTCCAGATACTCGGACGCCGGTTTTGGGAATCTCTCCTCACCGAGACGCTGGTTCAATGCGTACAGCTCCTCGTCAAGCTCACTGGCCAATGCCGATGCGGCGACGTCTCCCGCGTTGTCGTCTACGAAGACGCGACCGAGGAAAGTCAGAACAAGTGCCGCGTTGTTCGACCGCACGAGTGCCCAAGCCGGATGGTGTGTACGAAGCTGCTCTATCTCGTCATACTTCATGTTTGGGTCCTCGGGGAACCGGGCGGTGACCGGATGCCGTACCGGAGATACGCAGAGACTATGACTCCGGTGTGACACCCAAAGGGACCGCGTCGCTGAAACGTGGCCAAGCGAACAGGTGATGGCATGTCGATACCGGTTCATCACGATCCCGGACTCCGGGCGGACCCGAAGAGATCAGCTCGGACCCTCGGCGGTCGATCACGGCCGGCGGCCGAGCCTGAGCCAGTCGTGTCCGGCCCGCAGCTTGGAGTCCGGCGTTGTGCCGGTGCCCGACAAGAAGCCCCTGTCCGGCACGCGCTCTTTACCGTCGTCTCGCCGTCCGGCGCTGGCCACCCCCCAGGGTGCCCGACGGCGCCCTGACCTGGACTCCCGGCGAGTGAGTGCCGTGTAGCCGTATCCTTGTATCCTGTGGCACGTCGTGGCACGTCGTGGCACGTCGTGGTATGCTATGTCACATGGCTGATCACTACACCTTGCGGCTCGCACCCGGCACGAAACAGCGACTCTCCGAGCGGGCCCACCACGCCCATCTGCCGGAGCGAACCCTGGCCCAGCGTTACGTCGAGGAGGGGCTCCGGCACGACATGCATCCACTGATTCATTTTCTCGATGGACCCAGCGGGCGACGTGCCAGCCTGATCGGCCGCGGGCTCGATGTTTGGGAGGTCGTCGCCACCGTCCGAGACAACGACGGGTCGATCCCACTGGCAGCACAGTACCTACAGGTCCCAGCCGGACTGGTGGAAGCCGCCGCGGCCTACTACGGCGAGTACCGCGACGAGATCGACATGGAGATCGAAACCAATGAGTCCGAGTACGAGCGGGGTCGCGCCGTGGCCGCCGCAGGTGAGCAAGCACTTCGTGTGTGAAGGCTCTTCTGGACGAGCAGCTCTCACCGCAGATTGCAGTGTTGTTGCGCGAGGCGGGCTATGACGCCGTCGCGGTCGCCGAGCGCGTCGATCTCGTCGGAAGTATCGACTCGATCATCCTCGAGGTGGCGACGGGCGAAGGGCGCGCCGTAGTCACCAACAACATCAAGGACTTTCGGCCCCTCGCCGCCGAGCGGCTTGCGCAGGGACGGACGCATGGGGGCCTGATCTTGGTGCCCTCGACGCGGACCCGCAGTCGCGTTGCCGTCATCGCGCTCGCGGGTGCAATCGAGAAGGTGTTGCACGACCATACCGACGGGCTAGCAGGCAGCGAGCGCTGGATCGGGCCGCTCCAGAGCGGGTGACAGTTGCGAGCAGCCTTCGGACAGACGGTTCCGATCGCGAGGTCAAGCCAGCGGGCCGCAGCCGCTGTCCGGCGTGACCTTACGTGACCTCCGGTGAAATGCCGAAGCCGTCGCGGATCGTGGGCGCGCGTCACCAGGCACCGGTCGGTGCGTGACGAGGTGGAGTTGTGGACGGGTGTGGCTACGCGGCCTTCTCGGTAATGGTGACGGCGAATCCGAGTGCCTCGATCCGGTGCTGGAGCCGCTTTGCCTCGACGGCCGGATCGTGACGGCGCTCGAAGTAGTCGGCACCAGGGTCTTGGTAGAGGGCTCCGGTGCTGAGCAGATGCCAGGCGGTCTCGAGCATGGAGTGCGCGACGGCGACTGCCGCCTTGTTCGGGCCTCGGCGCCGGGCGATGCGGGAATAGAGCGCCGAGTAGTAACTGCCTTTGGTCCGCGCTGCGCTCCGTGCGGCCTCGATCAAGGTGCGCCGCAGCCACGGTGCACCCTTGCGGGTGCCGACCGGGCGCTTCTTGCCGGCCGACTCGTAGCTGGCCGGCGCCACGCCCGCCCAGGCGCACAGGTGCCCCGCCGTCGGGAAGCGATTCATGTCGGCCCCGGTCTCGGCGACGATGATCTGCGCCGTGGTCGCCGAGATGCCCGTGATGGAGGTGAGCAGGGCGACCTGGGGCTCAAAAGGGACGAGCCGGGCACAGATCTCGGCGCTGAGCGTGGCGATGGAGGCGTCCAAGAAGTCGAGGTGGTCGATGATCTGGCGACAGAGCAGCGCGTGGTGAGCGCCGAAGTTCCCCTCGAGGGCGACTTCGAGCCGATCGATCTTGTTGCGCATGACCCCCTTGGCCATGCCGGCCAAGACCACCGAGTCGCGCTCGCCGGCGATCATCGCTTCGATCATCGCCCGCGACGACGCCGACCACACCGTCGACGCCACCGAGGTGAGCTTCACCCCGGCGTCCTGCAGGGTCTTCTCGAGGCGCTGGATCTCCTTGGCCCGGGCGTCGACCTGGGTCTTCCTGTAGCGGGTCAGCTCGCGGAGCTCTCGGATCTCGGGCGGGGGCACGAAGGAGGGCCGCACCATCCCGTGCGCGGCGACGTCGGCCAGCCACTCGGCGTCGGAGAGGTCGGTCTTGCGTCCGGGGACGTTCTTGACGTGGGCGGCGTTACAGAGCCACAACTCCTCGAAGAGCCCCTCGAGGGCGTAGTAGACCGCCCGCCAATAGATCCCCGTCGCCTCCATCGCCACCGTTTTGACCCCAGCGTCCATCAAGAACGCAGTCAGCTCGGCCAGCCCCGCCTGGGTGGTGGGGAACCGTTCTTTGGCGACCTCGATATCGCCGCCGGGCATCGTCACCCTTGTGCAGGCGACCACATTGTCGCGGTGGACGTCGAGGCCGCCCACCTTGTCCCTGATCTGCTTCATCGCTCACCTCCTGATAGTCGGAGGCCACCGGGAGAGGACCACGGTGTAAAGCGGAATCTCCGGTTCGTGCTCGTAGCGACACTTGGTGGTCCCCACGGTCCCGCACCAGACTTATCGCGCGCTCGCGGCGGCAAGAAAACGTCGGCGACCACACCCAGCGGCCGCCCGCCAGCATTTCATCCCTTGATGGTGACCGGCCAGGTCATGAGGACTTATCGGGTTCATCGGATTTCAGCGGGGAGTCCCTGGTGACCGGGGTCACCCAGAAATAGGCGAAGGCGCTTCAGGCGTGTGGTGTGAGCCAACAGCCAAAAAGCACCTTCGTCCTGTTTCACCCTAGTGAGATCCTCCAAGCCCTGGTGGGTCTCCGGTGAAATGCCGAAGCCGTCGCGGATCGTGGGCGCGCGTCACCAGGCACCGGTCGGTGCGTGACGAGGTGGAGTTGTGGACGGGTGTGGCTACGCGGCCTTCTCGGTAATGGTGACGGCGAATCCGAGTGCCTCGATCCGGTGCTGGAGCCGCTTTGCCTCGACGGCCGGATCGTGACGGCGCTCGAAGTAGTCGGCACCAGGGTCTTGGTAGAGGGCTCCGGTGCTGAGCAGATGCCAGGCGGTCTCGAGCATGGAGTGCGCGACGGCGACTGCCGCCTTGTTCGGGCCTCGGCGCCGGGCGATGCGGGAATAGAGCGCCGAGTAGTAACTGCCTTTGGTCCGCGCTGCGCTCCGTGCGGCCTCGATCAAGGTGCGCCGCAGCCACGGTGCACCCTTGCGGGTGCCGACCGGGCGCTTCTTGCCGGCCGACTCGTAGCTGGCCGGCGCCACGCCCGCCCAGGCGCACAGGTGCCCCGCCGTCGGGAAGCGATTCATGTCGGCCCCGGTCTCGGCGACGATGATCTGCGCCGTGGTCGCCGAGATGCCCGTGATGGAGGTGAGCAGGGCGACCTGGGGCTCAAAAGGGACGAGCCGGGCACAGATCTCGGCGCTGAGCGTGGCGATGGAGGCGTCCAAGAAGTCGAGGTGGTCGATGATCTGGCGACAGAGCAGCGCGTGGTGAGCGCCGAAGTTCCCCTCGAGGGCGACTTCGAGCCGATCGATCTTGTTGCGCATGACCCCCTTGGCCATGCCGGCCAAGACCACCGAGTCGCGCTCGCCGGCGATCATCGCTTCGATCATCGCCCGCGACGACGCCGACCACACCGTCGACGCCACCGAGGTGAGCTTCACCCCGGCGTCCTGCAGGGTCTTCTCGAGGCGCTGGATCTCCTTGGCCCGGGCGTCGACCTGGGTCTTCCTGTAGCGGGTCAGCTCGCGGAGCTCTCGGATCTCGGGCGGGGGCACGAAGGAGGGCCGCACCATCCCGTGCGCGGCGACGTCGGCCAGCCACTCGGCGTCGGAGAGGTCGGTCTTGCGTCCGGGGACGTTCTTGACGTGGGCGGCGTTACAGAGCCACAACTCCTCGAAGAGCCCCTCGAGGGCGTAGTAGACCGCCCGCCAATAGATCCCCGTCGCCTCCATCGCCACCGTTTTGACCCCAGCGTCCATCAAGAACGCAGTCAGCTCGGCCAGCCCCGCCTGGGTGGTGGGGAACCGTTCTTTGGCGACCTCGATATCGCCGCCGGGCATCGTCACCCTTGTGCAGGCGACCACATTGTCGCGGTGGACGTCGAGGCCGCCCACCTTGTCCCTGATCTGCTTCATCGCTCACCTCCTGATAGTCGGAGGCCACCGGGAGAGGACCACGGTGTAAAGCGGAATCTCCGGTTCGTGCTCGTAGCGACACTTGGTGGTCCCCACGGTCCCGCACCAGACTTATCGCGCGCTCGCGGCGGCAAGAAAACGTCGGCGACCACACCCAGCGGCCGCCCGCCAGCATTTCATCCCTTGATGGTGACCGGCCAGGTCATGAGGACTTATCGGGTTCATCGGATTTCAGCGGGGAGTCCCTGGTGACCGGGGTCACCCAGAAATAGGCGAAGGCGCTTCAGGCGTGTGGTGTGAGCCAACAGCCAAAAAGCACCTTCGTCCTGTTTCACCCTAGTGAGATCCTCCAAGCCCTGGTGGGTCTCAAAGACGTCGCTGTCGTGTGCCTCGAGCGCCGGGGACCCGACGTCGAGTTGATGATCGAACAAGTTGTTGGCGAGGTGCGCTGCCCCAGTTGTGCTGGGCGGGCCTAGATCAAAGAACGCCCGGTCGTGCACTACGCGGACCTGCCCGTCTATGGGGTGCCGATGAGCCTGGCCTGGAAGAAGCGCCGGATGCGTTGCGTGAACCCGAGGTGCCCGAAGAGGAGCTGGGTCCTCTCCGCCCACCGCATCGCAGCCAAGAACTGCTTACTCACGACGCGGGCGGCCAAGTGGGCCACGCTCCAAGTCGGCGGGGTCCGCACCGTCTCAGAGGTGGCAGCCGAGCTGTCCTGTGTGCAGTCCTGTGACTGGCACACGGTCAACACGCCGTGATCACCTATGGCGAGGCCCTCCCACGGTCTTAGACCGGTTGCGGGCATGGTGCCACGTGTGCTCAGTATCCGAGCACCGCAATTCGAGGCTTCTCCGTCAGCGATAATCCGGGTTGGGATAGTCGAAGCGGCAGCCCGAATCCCAGGCGGACCGCTGGTTGCCATGGACCGGGATGCCGCCCGCGTCTTTCAACATCCGCGCCACGTGCAAGAGATTCCAGGTCATGAAGGTGGTGTTCCGGTTGGTGAAATCGTTTTCGAGTCCGCCGGAGCCCTGGTCGAGGTAGGACAGGCCGGGGCCGGCCTCACCGATCCACCCGGCGTCGGCTTGAGGGGGGATGACGTAGCCGAGGTGCTGGAGGGAGTACAGGATGTTCATGGCGCAGTGCTTGACGCCATCTTCATTGCCGGTGACCAGGCAGCCCGCTACACCGCCGTAGAAGGCGTACTGCCCGGCTTCGTTGAGCAGGTGTGAATTTCCATAGAGCCGTTCAATGACCTTCGTACAGACCGAGGTCTTCTCTCCGAGCCAAATGGCGGTGCACAGCACCAAGATGTCGGCTGCCCTCACCTGCTCGAAGATCGCCGGCCACTCGTCGACCTCCCAGCCGTGCTCCGTCATGTCCGGCCACACGCCCGTGGCGATCTGATGATCGACCGCGCGAACCACGTCGACGGTGACACCCTGCCGGCGCATGATCTCGATGGAACGGTCGGCCAGTCCCTGTGTGTGCGATAGCTCAGGTGAACGCTTCAGGCTGCAGTTGATGTAGAGGGCTCGCAGATCACTGAAACTCCACTGGCTCTGCTCACAGAGCTCTTCTTGCTGTCGGGAAAGTTGGGTCATTGCTCCTCCTCGGTCTTCGCTCGTGGAACATCGGGCGCGAAAAGGGACACAAATGTTCGCTGTGATATTCCGAACTATTCGGATCGCCAGCGCCGGTACAACTCGGTGAGGTCCGCTCTTGCCTCGGGAGTTAGGTCTTCGGGTTCGACGGTCCCGGTCAGCTCGATGGTCATCCTGATCTGCTCCAGGTAGGCCGCACAGTTGGGGCAGGCTCGAAGATGTGCCTCGAAGCGGCGTCGGCTGCGGCGTGAGAGCGTGCCCTCCAGGTAGTCGGTGACGAGCTCGACCGCCTCTTGACACACGATGTCCTTACGTCGCAATGAAAGCATGGTTCAAGCCTTCGCTATTTGAGTTTCGAGAATCTCGCGGAGGCGAGTCCTACCCCGGTGCAGCAGGATCCGTTGATTACCGGCACTGATGTCGAGAAGATCACACACCTCGTCGCCAGAGAGTCCTTCCATGTCCCGCAGCACGACGACCTGACGTTGGCGCGGAGGTAGGTCTTCGAGGCCGGATTGGAGCGCCGGTCCCCAAGTGGCAGCCTCGAGACGATCCTCGCTGTCCTCGGTCCAACGCTCTACGGGATCCGCCCACTGCCCGTTGGTGTCGAAGCGGATCGGGTCCACGGCATGATGCGGCTCGATCGCTGCGTGACGCTGTTCCCGGGTGCCAGCCGAGCGGGCTCGGTTGATGAGGATCCGGAAGAGCCACGTCTTGAATGCGGCGCGGCCGTCGAACCGCTCGATGCCCTTGACCACCCCCATCCACGTGTCCTGAACGGCTTCCTCAGCAACGGCGCGACTGGGTACATACGCGCGGGCCAAGCGCAGCATGGGTTGTTGGTAGCGCGCCACCAACATCACGAAGGCCTCCTCGTCACCATCGCGCAACCGAGCGAGCAACTCGAGGTCGGTGTCCACGGTTCGAATGGTAGGTCTCGCAGACTCACGGGACACGGCGCCAGGCTGCGACGCTCGATCCGATTGCTCATCGGGCTTCAGCAGAGGGATCTGGTTCTGGTCGCACATCTTTTCGTACCGGTGGGATCGGAAGTCGTTACGGGCAGGCGGGAAACCCGAAATCGCCGGGAGACGTAACGCTTGGGACGGGTGAGAGGACTGTGGATGGTGGTGTACCCATCAACAGTGGAGGAGATGCAATGAGGAGATTCACCCGACTCGCAGTTGGTGCCGGAGCGATCATGGGGTCGTCAACCTTGGTCGTGCCTCTCGCGGCCGGTGCAGACGCGCCCGGACCGTTCTTCTTCGGCGGGGCCGATCACGCGGCCTTTGTGCAAACCGACAATACCGCGGGCAACCAGGTCGTGGCCTATGACCGGTCCAACAACGGCAGCCTCACCCTGGCTGGCACCTACAACACGGGCGGCTTGGGTGGTCAATTGACTGGCTCGGTCGTCGATCACCTGGCCTCGCAAGGATCTCTCACCTACGACCAGCGGAGTGCCACGCTCTACGCGGTCAACGCCGGCAGCAACACCGTTTCGGTTTTCTCGGTCCACGGTGATGACCTCTCCCTGCGCCAGGTCATCGGCTCCGGCGGCGTCTTCCCGGTCAGCGTGGCGGTCCACGGCAACCTCGTCTACGTGCTCAACGCCCTGAACGGCGGGAGCGTCCAGGGCTACGTGAGCTTCCTCGGACACCTGTTCCCACTGCCGGGTTCGTACCGGAACCTGGACCTGTCCATCCCGTCGAACAACAACGAATTCGTGAGCACACCCGGCCAGGTGGCCTTCTCGCCCGACGGTTCCCAGCTCATTGTCACCACCAAGGCGAGCGGCAACGGCATCGACGTGTTCGGGGTCGGGCGCTTCGGCGAGCTCTCGCCTTCCCCAGTGGTGAACGTCCAGCCGCTGAACACGGTGCCCTTCGCCATCGCCTTCGACCCGGCGGGCCACCTCGTTGTCGCCGAGGCCGGCACCAACGCATTGGCCACGTTCACCCTCAACCCGGGCGGCACTGTGAACCCCATTGACGCGGTCGGTACCGGTCAGTCAGCGACGTGCTGGGTTGCCCTGGCGCAGGGGTTCTTCTACACCTCCAACGCCGGGAGCGCCTCGGTGAGCCAGTATTCCGATTCGATCAGCGGTGCACTTGCCCTGGCCGGGCAGACGACGACCGACCCGGGCACCGTTGACGCCTCAGCGTCCATCGGTGGGCAGTACCTCTACGTCCAGACGGGTGGGAACGGGATAGTCGATGAATTCCACGTCGGCGCCAATGGATCTCTGGCAGAAATCGGGTCCGTGACGGTGGCAAGCGGGGTAGGTGGGGAAGGCATCGTCGCCTTCTAGCTCTTCCACGTTGCGACGGACGGCGTGCCGGGGCGTTCCGGGGCGTCGTCCGTCGCGCCGCGAATCGCAGGCTGAGCGACATCCAGTCAACTCGCCGGAGGGCGATCCCGGTCGCTGCGCCAAGCTTGAGAGGATCGGGACTTCACGGCCTTTCCCGTGATCGCCCTCCGGCTTGACTAGCAGGAGGTCGAGTTCAGCCCACCCACGCATGTGTTGGCGCTGCTGAACAGACCCGAGATACCGCCACCGAGCGCTGCCACCGCCACGACAGCGACGACCGCGATAAGGCCCACAAGCAGTGCGTACTCGACCATGGACGCTCCACGCTCGTTCCGCGCTCGCTTGAGCAGGGATCCGTGCAGACTTCGCACTGCGACGAAGGTGTTGATGAACAAGCCAACCATAGGAAAGCCCCCTCTGAACTCCGTCCAAGCGCCGGTGACGGCATCTTGACGCCCCCGATTAAGCATTCGGCACCGTGCGGTGCCGGGTCCATAGGACTTTCTGACCGTTTGAGCTGAGAGGTACCTGTGTCCTGGTGCATTTATTGAATGGGGTAATCAATCTGGTCTCCGATTCTGCTCGCAGTCCGGCCAAAAGCTGACTGCGAACGTCGCCTGTCGGGCCCTCAAGGGCAATGGTCTTCCGATCGGCGCGCTCCTTAGCGCCAGTCGGGTTTCGACGGCCCTGGCCAGGATCGCCGCCGTCGTACTGGCCCTGTTGTTGGGCCTCCCCGACGGGATCTGGGACACACGTGTCGCAATTCGGATTCACCGGCGCCGTCCTATCCGTGGTCGTCGCGTGGTCCTGGGCGATTGGGATCCTGGAACCGGTCATCGGGCACTGAACCCCGGCGCCGCATCATGGAAAACTGGGACGGATGAATAGAAGCGAGGTAGCCATGGAGAGAATCCGTCTTCACCGAGACCAGATAGCCCTCCTCGCCGGGATCTTCCTGCCGCTCGCGGTGGCAGCAATTCTCGTCCCATTCCGCTCAAGCTTCGCCAATACAGCAGCGGCGTTGATCCTCGTCGCTGTCATCGTGGCGGTGGCGGCGTTCGGCAACCGGGTCGCAGGAATTGTGGCCACCGTTTCCGCCACCGTGTGGTTCGACTTCTTCCTCACCCGGCCCTACGAGAAGCTCGCCATCACCCACCGACCCGATATCGAGACCGCCATATGTCTCTTTGTGGTCGGCTTCATTGTGACCGAGCTGGCGGCTCGCAACCGTCATCACCGTTCGACGGCTGTCGAGGAAGCGGATTTTGTCGGCCTAATTCACGACGTGTCTGAACTCGCGGCGTCGGGTGCTCCCTCCCGGGAAGTCGTTGAGCGTGTCCGGAAGGAACTGATCCCCTTACTCCACCTTCAGCAGTGCCGCTATGAATCAGGGCCGGCAGAACACCTGATGATGCGGCTCGAACACGACGGACAGGTCCTTCTCGGGGGCAGAACCTGGGCCGTCGATCGCCTTGGGTTGCCCGGACCTGAGATCGAACTGCTCGTGCAAATTCAGGGGCGCACGCTCGGTCGATATGTCTTGACACCGACCGCGGGGACTCCGGTATCGCACGAACGACGAGTGGTAGCTGTGGCCATCGCAGGTCAGGTCGGCCCGTCGTTGCGACCCCTGCTCGGCTCTCGAGTCTGAGGACTCTCGCTTTGGCTGATCGCTCCCGAACTCAGACCTTTCTCAGAGCTCGACGCGCTCTCGCTGATGGCGAGAAGAAACAGCACGAAGAGGGCATATGCCGCGATGATCAGGCTGCCTCAGCCGCCTCGTCGCCGGAGCGGAGGCGTTCCAGAAGCTCCGCCTCCTCCACGGGACGTCACCGTAGTTCGCTGGCAGGCGGCGGGTTCCGGCGAAACTTCGCAGCGTGGGCGGCGACTGCGGGTCGTCGATCCGACGAGTGCTCTCGAGGACTGTCTCCGTTGTAACAAAGTGTCCCACCGACCCGGCAGCGATCCATCGGGGGCAGGGTTACGACCCAGCCCTTCCTGACAGAAGGGCTATTGGGCAAACCGGATGATATCGACCGAGATCTCCACCGCCGGGATCGTTCCTCTGTTCTCAAGCCAGTGGGTGGTGTTCCCATCCTCGGGCCAGCCCACCCCCGGCCCATAGTCCGTAGCGACTCCATTTCGGTGGTCAGTGATCGTTCCCTGCAGTATGTAGACGACGCCTGGTCTGTCCTTATGGTCGTGAATCGGGCCGAAGACGGCTCCAGGCTCGAAGGCGAACATACGCATTCGAAGTTGACGCCCCGCCATACCCTCGATCTCAGGGCCAAGGTCAACCGTTGTAAGTAACTCTGCCGTCACACCTTTCGTCTCAGGTGTCGCCTCTTCATTGCTCATCGTGCTCACCTCTCCGGGTCGCTCCTCTACCGGGAGCAGTCTTGTCGGACTTTCGACGAAAGCGGCCGGAAACGCCTGATTTAGCTCGGTGGGCTGAAACGGACGGCACGGTATTGCGGATACCGATCGGGTTGCGGTGGTTCGGAAGAGTGCCCCCGATGTGCCCGCTTGAATACGGGGCAGGGTCATACGGGTGAGAATGGACCGCCATCCTTGCGATGGGTCACCTGCCGTTGTCAATCAACCACTCCGAGATGGGGCCCAGATCCGATCATAGATGAAAAGCGTGAGGTCGCCAGATCGACGCCGGTGTCCGCGCAGTGCGAGAGCCTGCCGATCGGACGTGAATACCGATCCGCGGACAGGCCTCACGAGCTCTGTCCAGCCTGTCTTCACGTGTCGTTATCTGACTTCGCGAGGTCAGGCGACACGTCACTCGTCGAGCCAGAGCACGGCGAGTACTGGCACGGGTGAGACGGCACGCTTGTTCGATGGTAATGAGCGGACTAGCGCGGAGTTTTTTGGAGCTGCGGATAGAGGGCGGGAATCCCGCCAGCAAGTGCAGCCTGCACCTCACGGCTGACATCGTCTGCGACGATTTCGAAGAGATCCTGCTCGACACCGTCGATGGCGATCTTGGCGATATCCGCTGGGTTTGACTTGGGTGCCGTTATCGAGGCGGTCATGTCTGTGTCCATGTAACCGACATGGAGCCCAGCCACCCGGATGTTCTGCTCTGCCAGCTGCACGCGCAGTGCGTTGGTCATCGACCATTCTGCCGACTTCGCGGCGCAGTAAGCGCCGCTTCGGGGGAAGCTGACCCACGAGAGTACGGAAAGGATGTTGAGGATCGACCCTCCGCCGTTGGTCGAGATTTTCGGGGCGAAGGCACGGATAACCGACAGTGTCCCGAAGAAGTGGGTGTCCATCTCGAAGCGGATCTGCGCTTCGTCTCCATTGAGAAGGTCTGAGCCGGTTGATGAGCCGGCGTTGTTGATCAGGAGGGTGACGTCGCCGACGATCTCGACGGCGTTGGCTACCGACGCCGGGTCCGTGATGTCGAGAGCGACCACCTTGGCGCCTGGCAGGTCGACAGCGTCGGGGTTGCGTGCCCCGGCGTACACGGTGGCGCCCCGGCTGAGCAGCTCGCGAGCAAGGTGGCGGCCGAGCCCTCGGTTAGCTCCAGTGACGAGGGCGGTCGATCGGGCGATGTTCATGACTTCTCCTTATGTCTCGGATGGGCGGGTCAGGCTGTGGCTGTGCTGGTGCGGGGCGCCGGAGCAGGCTGAGGGCGGGAACAATGCCGACGAAGGAGATCGCGGCAGATACCCACCAACCGTGGCGAAAGGCCTCGAGTGCAGCGCGGTCGTGACCGGCTGCGGTGCCGAGCACTGCCACGAGCACGGCCACGCCGAGGGCGAGGCCGGTCTGGCGGATCATGTTGATGACCGCAGTGCCGGTGGCAAATGACTGCGCTGGGAGCGAGGAGGCGGCCGTGGCCATGAGGGTCGGAAGGGTGAGGCCCACTCCGACACCGGTCAAGATCATCCCGCCGAGTACCCCCGAGACGTAGTTGGGTTGGACCGTGATCGCAAGTGCCCACCACGACACTCCGGTGCCGAAGATCAGGCTGCCCAGCGCCATAGTTCGGGCTGGGCCGTAGCGGGCGATGAGCCGTCCGGCCACGACGAACGCGATGAAGGGGACCATGATCGGTCCGGGTGCGATGGCCAGCCCGGATCGCAGCGCCGACCATCCCCATGCGCCCTGCTCCCACAGAACGATCGAGAGGAGCATCGCGGCGAACGATGCGGAGAAGAAGATGGCAACCAACGATGCCGCAGTGAAGCTCCGGGAACGAAACAGCGACGGCTGGATGAGCGGAGTGCGGCTCCGAAGGCAGTGGAGCACGAAGAGCGCGATGAGCGCCGCAGACGCGGCGAGTGTCCAGGCAATGGCGGGTGAGCCCCAGCCCCAGTCGCTGCCCTTCACGAGCCCGAAGGTGAGGGCCGCCACGCCTGTGGTGGCCAGCACGACTCCGAGAGCGTTGGGCCGTTCGCTGGGGTGACCGGGTACTTGCGGCAGTCGACGCCAGCCGACGATGAGGGCGGCGACCCCGACCGGCACGTTGATCAGGAAGACCCACCGCCAGCTGGCGGCGACCAGCAGGCCGCCGACGACCGGGCCCACGGCGGCGGACATGCCACCGACCGCCGTCCAGGCGCGAACGGCACCTTGCCGGCGCTCGGGCGGGTAGGAGGCGAGGACCAACCCGAGGGAGGTCGGGGTCAGTAGGGCCGCCCCGGCCGCCTGCACGAGGCGGAAGGCGATGAGCATGCCGACGCTCGTAGAGGCGGCACAGGCGGCCGACGCTGCAGTGAAGATCGCCACGCCGAGGAGAAAGGCGCGGTCGCGGCGGTAACGGTCGGCGAGGCGTCCGAAGAAGACCAGCAGCGAGGCGTAGACGATGGCGTACCCGTTGAGCACCCAGGACAGCTCGCCCAGGTTCGAGGCCCCCAGGTCCCGGGCGATCTGGGGCAGGGCCACGTTGACGATGAAGAGGTCGAGGCTGGCCAAGACCACTCCCGCGCACGTGATGACGAGCACCTGGCGGGGGGCTGCGGTGGCCTTGGTGGGGGAGCGCCCGGGACGCTCTAGCAGCGTAGTGGGTTCCGTCATGAGACTCACTCTACCTAGTTGCGTTCTATAATGCAACCCACTATTCTGGATTCTGTGGAACGCAAGAGCTACGCCGACATGCACTGCTCGGTCGCCCAGTGCCTCGAGGTCGTGGGCGAGTGGTGGTCGATGCTTATCTTGCGAGACGTGTTCTTGGGCGTGACTCGCTTCGACGACTTCCAAGAGCGCCTCGGAATCTCGCGCAACATCTTGAACCAGCGGCTTAATCACCTTGTCGAAAGCGACGTCCTCGAGAAGGTGCGCTACAGCGATCACCCGCCCCGCTACGACTATCGGCTCACCGACAAGGGCCGTGACCTGTGGCCGGTCCTCACCGCCATGCGCCAGTGGGGCGACCGCTACGCCGCACCCGACGGGCCACCTCTCGAGGTGACCCACAAGGCCTGCGGCCAAATCTCCACCGCGGTCTTGGTGTGCGATGCGTGTGGCGAGCGCCTAGAAGCCAGAGACGTCCGCGCCGCCCCTGGCCCAGGAGCCGTCGAGCCTCTCGTCGGGACAACGAAGCCATGACCGTCGCCGTTGCCCGCGCCGACCGGCGCGCATTCAGCGAGGTGAGCGTATAACCCTGCGCTGGAGGGACGGCTCTTTTGGTTCGCTTCGAGAATCAGCGAGTGGGCTGGGCTGCCGCGTCGAGGAGTGCTGCAGCCGCCTCCCGGGCCACCGATCCGGGCGCCGGGCTGCGGTCAAGTTGGGCGCCGACCATTGACCCGTCGCAGAGAAGGACCAGCTGTGCCGACAGCGCTTCGGGGTCCTCGGCGCCCGCCTAATTCTTCCCTTCTTGCGCGCGACGGCACCGCAGGGCAGGTTGTCGCCCGCCTGCGGTGCCGTCGCAGTGGTCCGTGGTCCGTGTGGTCGGGGTGTGCCAGTCAGGCGCGTCCGACCTCGCACTCCTTCGGGTCGATGTGGCCGAGGTTCTCCACCACCTTGAATGTGCCACCCTCGGAGCGGGCGATGTACATGTTCATCCGCACGTGGTGCTGACCGGGCACCATCTCGGCGGGGCCTCCGGGACCCTCGGTGATCCGGGCATGATCGAGCGCCACGGTGACGTCGTCCTGGTCGAGCGACCCGGCTTCGGTCACGGCGGCCTCCCAGAGCTTGAGAGCCCGGTACGTACCGGTGCACGCGCTCCCCGCCGTGAACATCGCGCTCCCGGGGTGACGCGCCTCGTACCGGTTGAGGAGCTCGATGCTGAACGGGTCGTCGACGTCCCGGTAGTAGTCCAGGCACCCGTACAGGCCCTCGACCTGCTCCGCAGGCACGAGGTTCAGGAAGTTCTCGTCGAAGTAGGTGCAGACGATCGTCCCACCACGACGAGTGAACCCTGCACGGTGCAACTGCTCGAGGAACGGCGTCAGCCCCGGCGGAACGATCGTGTTGAACACGACCTCCGCGCCACTGGCCATGATGTCCGCTACGACGCGGTTGTAGTCGGTGTGATCGAGCGGGAAGTACTCCTCGCCGACGATCTCACCGCCTCGGGCGGCCACGACCTCACGCACCTTCTTGTTGAGCGTGTGCGGCCAGATGTAGTCGGCCGACGGCATGTAGAA
This sequence comes from uncultured Acidimicrobiaceae bacterium, assembly GCA_963717455.1. Lineage (GTDB taxonomy): Bacteria > Actinomycetota > Acidimicrobiia > Acidimicrobiales > RAAP-2 > Bog-473. Next base: position 4,626,631 of record OY970336.1, on the reverse strand, counting down.
GGCCTTCGCGCCTGTCTCCTGCATGAGCCAGGGAAAGAACGGATCGATCTGCTGCGCGGGTACCGGACCGGTACAGAAGATCAGGGGGTGGCACTCCTGACCCTCGTACTGCTCGGGGTAGAGGTAGAGCTTCTCCGCCTCCTCGACCACCGGTCCCTTGATGGCCTGGCGTGTGGAACTGTAGATGCCACCCACGACGACGTCGACGTCGGCACCGACGAGCTTCGCCGCGGCGGCTTCAGCTCGTTCGTCGTCTGTCGCGCTGTCCTCGACGAACAGCTCGATTGGCCGGCCGAGCAGGCCGCCGCAGGCGTTGATGTCGTCGATCACCATCTTGGCGACGTTGACGTTGGCGATGCCCATGAAGGAGAGGGCACCGGTCTGGTCGGTGACGAGGCCGACCCGGGCTGAACGGTTGATTAGGCTGGTCATTGTCCCCTCCTCAAGCGTCGTAGGAGCCGAGCAGCAGCGCGGCCTCGGGCTTGCCCAGGTGGCCGGCCTCTCGGAGGATCGGCGGCACGTCGGGGTCAGAGACGAAGGCGGCCCACCCTTGCTCGTTCCAGTCGAAGAGCGCCCAGACGCGGTTCTCCTCGGTGGGGTCGCGGAACACGGTCGCGCCCTTGGAGCCGTGGAGCGCACGCTTGTCGGCACCCTTTGTGCCGAAGATCTCTAGGAATCGGTCGACGTTCTCGACAGTCGTTGTGGCCAGGATCATGATTTTCCCCTTTTCGACGTGGATCGCTGCGGATCCGCTTCGCACCGGCCGGGTTCGGTCGGCGTCAAGGGACATTCTCCGGAAGCGTGGGCCATGCGGCATCGGTAGACCTACCCATTTCCGCTACCCATTGCCGGACTACCTATTGCCGGCTGACCTACGCTCCGCCGGGCCCGTCGACGACCTGGTGCTGGATGGCCCAACGAGTCGCCGCGGCGCGGCTCGAGACTCCGATCTTCGTGTAGATGTTCTGCACGTGGTGCTCCGCCGTCCTCGGTGAGATGAAGAGCTGCGTAGCGATTTCGCCCGAGGTGCGGCCGTCGGCCACGAGGCGCAGCACCTCGACCTCTCGCCGGCTGAGGCCGCCGGGCCGCTCCAGCCGGGCCCGTTGGTCCGGGTCGCGGCGCGCGAGATCGATCTGGCGGAGCGCGTAGGCGGCCGCCGCGCCAAGGTCGAGAGCGGCGCCCGCCGACTGGAGCTCGCCGGCGCGCGTCACGCCGAGCTTGCGGCCCATCCGGTCACCGATCTCGCCGAGCTCGGGCACGTGCTGGACGCTCGACGGTTCGCGCGACAACGCGCCGAGGAGCGTCGCCGCCGGTTCGAGACGGTCGAGTCGCTCGAACAGCGCCGGCACGCTCGCCAGGGTGATGATGAGCTGCGGCACGTTGCCGGCACGCTGGAAGGTGCCGATGGCATCGGCGAACAGCACCAGCGCGGCCCCGACCTCTCCGTCGGAGGTGTGCAGACGGCCAGCGTCGCGGGCGAGGAAGCCTTCGAAGAACTGCACGTGGTGCTGGCGCACGAAGTCGACGCCCTCGTCCCATGCCGCGAACGCGCGGCGCACGTCCGCCTTGGAGAAGGCCATTCCCGCGATCCAGAGCGCGTAGGCGATCCAATAGGGGTTGCCCAGCGACCGTGCAGCAGCGATTGACTCCTCGGCGAGCGCCATCGCCTCCTCGGTCCGGCCGCACGACTGGAGACCGTCGACGTACGAGGCGATGCCGTAGCCGCGGTGGCTGCCGTACTGCTCCGCCACCGCGCCAGTGAGCTCGACATAACGATCGAGGTCGCCGCAATAGACGCTCGCTAACGCCTCGATGAAAGACGCGTAGCCGGGTTCGCACGCGTCGTAGCGGGGGTCACGCTCCAATTCGGTCGCCCGGTGAGCGTTCGCACGTGCCGCCTCGGCCCTCCCCGCGAAGCACGCGTACCCGGCGGCCGTGTAGAGGCGGGGGAGCCGGCGCACGTCGGCCTCTGCCGCGGTCTCGAGCAGCTCCTCGGCCCAGGCGAGCGTCTCGAAGAGCTGCACCGAGAAGCCCATCAGCGCTGCGTGCGCGGCGATGTCGGTCGCTACCTCCACGGCCCCGCGCCCTGCGCTCCACCGGTAGCCCGACCGCAGGTTGCCCAGTTCCACCTCGACCCAGTCGACCGCAGCGCGCCATCCGGGCCCGTTCCAGTGCTCCCACCGGGACGCCACCTCCCGCGCGAAGTACGCGGCATGCCGATCACGGGCCTGCTCGAGCAAGCCCGCCTCCGCCAACCGGTCTTCCCCGAACTGGCGGACGGTCTCGAAGAGGCCGTACCGGGTGCGCGTGCCGCTGTGGTTGGCGACCACGAGCGACTTCCGGACCAACGAATCGAGCAGACGCAGCACGTCGACATCGTCGGCGTCGTCGACCACGGCACAGGCGCTCATCAGGTCGAAGCCGCCCGCGAACACCGACGTCAGGCGGAGCAGTTCGCGCTCGTCTTCGGTGAGGAGGTCATAGGACCACTCCACGGCATGGCGGAGCGTGTGCTGCCGTTCCGGCCCCGGCAGCGAGGCCTGCAACAACCGGAAGCGGTCCGCGAGCCGACCCCGGACCTCGACGGCGCTCATGGCCGCCATCCGGGCCGCGGCCAGTTCGATCCCCAGTGGGAGGCCGTCGAGGGTTCGACAGATCTCGGTCACGGCGGTCGCGGTCTCCGGCTCCCCGAGGCCGAAGTCGGGCCGCACAAGGCGGGCGCGGTCCACGAACAGCGTGACGGCATCGGAGGTCACGCCTCCGTCCAGCGCCAGTGGCGCCACGGTGAGCGCCGCCTCCTCGTCGATCGCCAAGGCCTCACGCGACGTGGCGAGGAACTTGGACTCACCTGACCGGGCGAGCATCGCCGCGATCGCGGCTCGCGCCGCTTTCTGGACGTGTTCGCAGTTGTCGATGACCAGCAGGAGGTGCCGGCCACCGAGCGACTGGGCGACCACCTCGATGAGGGGCGCGTCGCCCTGTGCGGTGACGCCCAGCACGGCCGCGATCGCCGCTGGGACGGCGGCCGGGTCGCCGACTGGTGCCAGCTCGACCATCCACACGCCGTCGGGGAACTCGCCGGCCAGCTCCGCCCCGACCTCGAGCGCCAATCGCGTCTTGCCCACCCCGCCGACACCGCTGAGTGTGACGAGGCGACACGATCGCACGACTTCGGCGATCTCGTCGACCAAGTGCTCGCGACCGACCAGTGAGCTCAGCTGCTGTGGAAGGTTGCCCGCGAAGTGGTCGATGCCGCCGAGCACCGGGAAGTCGGCCGGGAGCCCGTCGGCCATCAGCTGGTGCACCGACATTCGGCCGCGCAGACCGTGGAGGCGGTTCTCGCCCAGGGGTCTCAGCGCAACGCGATTGCGCAGCAGCACCTCGGTTGCATCCGAGACGAGCACCTGGCCGCCGTGTGCGAGCGACAGCAACCGCGCGGCGCGGTTCACCTCGTTGCCGGAGTAGCTGCCGTCGCGGTCGGTCGCCTCGGCGGTGTGCAGGGCCATGCGCACCGCGAGGTCCATGCCGCCGTCTTCTCGCAGATGTTCCTGGGACTCGATTGCCGCGGCGGCCGCGTCGGCCGGAGTGGAGAACGCCGCGCGCATCCCGTCGCCGCCGGTGTCGAAGACGTAGCCGCCGTGGCGTTCGATTGCGCTCCGCATGATGGCGTCGTGGACGCGCAGCGCCTCGGCCATCGCCGTCGGGTCTTCCTCCCAGCGGCGCGTCGAGTCCGCGATGTGGGTGAACAGGAAGGTCACCGTTCCCGCTGGGAGCCCGCGGCGCACGCTCGCACGGTAACGCGCCGCCGTGTGGAGAGTCGCGCCGTACCGACGTTGCTGCCGATCCCGCCGAAACCCGAGGAGCCGACGAAGGCCACGCCTCTCATCCCTGGCGAAATTGGCCCCGCCGCTCACGCTTCGACGGGAGTTCGAACGGCGTCTGATCGGTCCCGGTTCCGACCCGGCGGCGAGCCGCCCGGCGCCCGTAGGTCGCCGCCGCTCAGACCAACATGGCGCATATCCCCAGTCCAGCCAGCCAGGAGGGTGTGACCAGTTCCGTCGGGGACGCCAAACCCTGGGTCGTTCCGCCGCCTTCGGGTCAGCGCGCGAAGAGGTGATATCCCGCGAACACCCAAACGGCGATGAGAGCGACGTTCGCGACCAGCGGGGTGGAGATGAAGCGGGCAAGCTCCTCGGCGCTCGCCACCCGGCCGTGTGATCGTCTCGCCGCCAGATCCACGAGCAGAGCGGCGATCGGTACCGCTGTCCAGAAGGCAACTCCTGCCGCGGGGCTCGACGGAAGGAGCAGTCCCGGGACGACGGGGTGGCCGCCGAGGGTCACGACGCCCGCGCCGAGGACGGTGCCCGGTGCCGGTGTCTCGGGGTCCGCCTTGACCGGCGAAGTCGGGGTACCCTCAGTTCCGATGGGCGCCCTCGCCCGGGCTGCCTCGTAGCCGATCCCGACCAACATCCACACCAGGAGGAGGGCGGCATTGAGCGGCCGGTACGCCTGTGCCAGCGCGCTGATCGTCAGGTGGTACTCGTGCGGGGCAGTGTCGAGGCCGAGCACGTCCCAGGCGAGCGCCACCGCGAACAGCACGATCCACGGCGCCAGGCCCCGAAGGGCCAGCCTCCTTCCACCCTGCCCCGGCCGTGGCCACGGGTCGGCAACGGGTTGGAGGCGCCAGCCGAACCGCATCCGGCGGCTGCCCCGCCACAGGGCGAGGTCGACCACCAGCACCGCAGCGAGCGAGAAGGCCCACGTGGTCTCTGCGGGCCCCGTGGACCGGTGGTAGACGCTGACCCATCCGCACCACGCGCACAACGCGACCGCTGCGCCACCGAGGACAAGGGCCTGTCGCCGCACCGCACCGGTCTATCCCAGCCACGCCGGGAGGACGTCAGGCGTCCCTCGGCGTGAGGGACGCCTGACGGGCGCTCGGCACACGGGTCGGCACGAGTCCCGCCTGGGTGACGGCCAACGAGAAGCGGTGGGCATCATGGACGGCGCAGCCGCCCCGGTCGTTGTTGAAGTACACATAGACGTCGTCGTCCCCGCCCCACAGTTCGGCCAACCGGCGCGCCCAGGTCGCGAGTGCCGTACGTCCGTAGCACGGGGCCGGCGTCGCCCTGCCCTCGTGGAAGCGGAGATACCCCCAGCCGGCCGTCCGTCGGATCGGGCTCCTGCGACCGGGCGTGTCGCTCAGACAGAAGGCGCCGCCGAATTCCTCCAAGAGCTCGAAGGTCGCGTCGGCGTGCCACGACTCGTGCCGCGGCTCGAACGCGACGCGCACCGTCCGTGGGAACGCCTCCAGCGTCGCTCGCAGCGCGGGAAGGTCGGCCCGGAAATTGGGCGGCAGCTGCAGGAGGATCGGCCCGAGCTTGTCGCCCAGGTGCTGGGCCCGGTTCAGCAGCCGCCCGACCGGTTCGGCTGGATCCTTCAGCCGGCGCACGTGCGTGAGGTAGCGGCTGGCCTTGACCCCGATGACGAAGTCGGCGGGTGTCGCTTCCCGCCATCGTGTGAAGGTGTCGGCCTCGGGCAGCCTGTAGAAGGCATTGTTCACCTCGACGGTGCGGAAGTGCTCGGCGTAGTGCCCGAGCCACTGCTGCTGTGGCATGCGCCGCGGGTAGAAGCGCCCGCGCCAGTCGGCGTACTGCCATCCGGACGTCCCGATCAACACCGGCATCGTCGAGAGCTACCCCCAGTGGCGCGACGCGACACCCACCGCCGCGCCCTCCGTCGTCGTCAGACTACGCCGCAACCAGGAGTGCAGCTGTGAGCCTGTCCCCACCGGGTCGCGTGGCGCCGTCGCGTTAGGGTCCGCCGATGGCGAAGGGGGTGTTGCTGCGGCACCGCGACTTCCGACTGCTCTGGGGCGGCGAGACCGTGAGCGAGCTCGGATCGCAGGTCAGCCTCCTCGCCATTCCGCTGCTGGCGGTGCGCACGTTGCACGCCACCCCGTTCGAGATGGGGTTGCTCACGGCGGCATCGACGGCGGCCTTCCTGTTCGTCGGGCTCCCGGCGGGCGTCTGGGTCGATCGTGTACGTCGACGCCGGGTCATGATCGGCGCCGACCTCGGTCGGGTGCTTGCGCTCGGCTCGGTCCCGGTCGCCTACTCCGTCGGTGGGCTCACCCTGGTCCAGCTGTTCGTCGTCACACTGACCAGCGGCATCCTCACCGTGTTCTTCGACGTCGCCTATCAGTCCTACCTTCCCGCGCTCGTCGGGCGGGAGCACCTGGTCGAAGGCAACGCGAAGTTGACCGGCAGCGCGCAGGTCGCCGCGGTGGCGGGCCCGAGCATTGCCGGCGGTCTCGTTCAGGCGATCGGCAGCTCGGCGGCCGTGGCCGTGGACTCGGTGAGCTTTCTCGCCTCGGCCGCCGCCGTGGGCGCCATCCGCCGCCCCGAGCCGAAGCCGGCGGTGCCGGAGAATGGGCACCCGAAGCTCCTCCACGACATCGACGAGGGGCTGCGCTTCGTCTTCGGCGACACGCTGCTGCGCGCCATCGCGGCCACGACCGCCACCTCCAACCTGTTCAGTGGCATCGCGGCGGCGGTCGAGATCGTCTTCCTGGTGCGCTCTGTGCACGCCTCGCCGGGTGTGATCGGCCTCCTCTTCACCATGGGGGGTGTCGGGGGCGTGGTGGGGGCGCTGGCCGCCGGACCGATCGCGCTGTCGCTTCGGCGGGGCACGGGCCACTGTCATCGGCATCGCCGGCAGTGCCGGAGCGTTGTTGATCCCCTTGACCATGCCCGGTGCAGGGCTGCTCTGGTTCGGAGCAGGCATGTTCATCGTCTCCTTCTCGGCCGTCGTCTACAACGTGAACCAGGTGAGCTTCCGCCAGCGACTGTGCCCGGACCGGCTGCTCGGCCGCATGAACGCCACCATGCGCTTCGTCGTGTGGGGGGTGCTGCCCATCGGCGCACTCACCGGGGGGGGTGCTGGGCTCGATCGTCGGATTGCGACCGACCCTGTGGATCGGCGCGGCAGGGGAGGCCGTGGCCGGGATCTGGCTGCTCACGTCGCCCATGCGGACCATGCGGGACTTCCCCGATGCACCCGCGTAAGGCATCATCCCCGAAGTGACATCCGGCCCTACCGGGGTCCGGTCGTTCGTCCGAAGCTGCAGGTGGGACGGATGAAAGGAGAGCGAAATGGCACTCATGATCAAGCACGGTAAGAACGGCGATGCTGTGGTGGAGCGGCGCCCGTCGGACCTCTTCGAGACCTTCTTCGGTGACTGGCCGGCCATGTTCCGTCGCCCCTTTGTCGTCGTCCCCGAAGGACTCGACACCATCCGGGCCGACGAGTTCACAGAGGACGGCACGCTGGTGGTGAAGGTCGAGATCGGGGGAATCGACCCCGAAAAGGACGTCGAGATTTCGCTCGACGGGGACGTGCTGCACATCGAGGCGCATCGTCGAGAGGAAGAGGAGACCAAGGAGCGTGACTACACCCGGCGTGAGCTGCGGTACGGATCGTTTCGCCGCGACCTTCTCGTTCCTGCCGGGACGACGGAGAAGGACGTGAACGCTGGCTACAAGGACGGGATCCTCGAGGTTCGGGTGCCCATGGTCGTCGAGACCCCGGCACCAGCCGCGACCAAGATCCCGGTCGGCAAGGGCTAGCCGACCGGGTCGATCGGGTCCCCGCACGGGGGCCCGAGCCGAGGGCACGCGCATGGGAGGCACGGCCAACCCCGCTCACGATGACCAGCGCCGGGCGCTCGCGGACGATCTGGCGGATCTCGAGCAGGCGATGTCCAGGCGGGAGTCGCGCCACGCCGAGGAGATCGCACTGGTCCATCCGGACCACCGGGCGGACGCCGCGAACCTGATGCACTACCTGGCGCTGCGCCGGTGTGACGTACGGTCGTTGCAACGTGGGCTCGGTGAACGCGGCCTGTCGTCATTGGGCCGCTGCGAGCCGCATGTCCTCGCGACCATCGAGAGCGTGCGCTCTGCCTTGGACCCGGGCACACCGCCCGTGCCCGTCCCGCCGGCCCTGAGCTTCACGGCCGGCCGCGCCGCGCTCGACCACAACACCGACGCCCTGTTCGGCCCCCGCCCGCACGGGAGGGTGCCGCGTGTCATGGTGACGCTCCCGAGCGAGGCCGCCGCCGACTACGAGCTGGTCCGCCATCTTGTCTCGTCGGGGATGGACGTGGCGAGGATCAACGGCGCGCACGACGGCCCCGGGGCGTGGGAGCAGATGGCCCGGAACGTCCGCAAGGCGTCCGACGAGGTGGCCCGGCCGTGCCGGATCTCCGTGGATCTGCCCGGGCCCAAGATGCGGACGGGCCCCCTCGTCGAGGGTCCCCGCGTCATCCGCCTGCGGCCCCGGCGGGACCTGCGGGGCGTGGCCGTCGCGCCTGCCCGGGTCACGCTCGTCGGCGGGGTGCTGCCCCGGGGCGAGGAAGCCCCTGCGCTCCCGGTGGATGCCGCATGGCTGGCGCGCCGGGGTCCGGTGGACCAGATCGAGCTGGCCGACACCAGAGGCGCGCGCCGACGCCTCCGTGTCGTTGCCTGCGAGCCAGGGCGGGCGACCGCCGAGGTCTGGGACACCACCTACATCGAGACCGGCGCCGAGCTCGACTGCGCCGGCGACGTCACCGTGGTGGGCGCGGTCCCCGCCCAGCCCCAGTATCACGTGCTGTGCCCGGGGGATGGGCTCCGCCTGACGGCGGGGCTCGCCCCTGCCGAGCCCTGGAGCCACGGCCAGCCGGGGATGGCCCGCATCGGCTGCACGCTGCCGGCCGCGTTCGAGGCGGCGCGTCCGGGCCACCACGTCGTGCTGGACGACGGGAAGCTGGCGGGCGTCGTCGAGCAGGTCCGCCCCGGCGAGATCGACCTGCGCATCGTGACGGCCTCACCGCGTGGCTCGAAGCTGCGTGCGGAGAAGGGGATCAACATCCCCGAGGCGGATCTTCCCACCGACGCGGTGACCGACGCGGACCTGCCGCTCCTCCGGGTGGCAGCGGCACACGCCGACATGGTGGCCATTTCGTTCCTCCGTCACGAGCACGACGTGGACACGATGCATGCCTACCTTCGCTCGGTCGGAGCGCAGGAGCTCGGCCTGATCCTCAAGATCGAGACGGGTGCCGCATTCGGCCGGCTGCCCGAGATCCTGCTGCACGCGATGCGCTCACCGCTGGTGGGTGTGATGATCGCCCGCGGTGATCTGGCGGTGGAGGCGGGGTACGAGCGGCTCGCCGAGATGCAGGAGGAGATCCTCTGGGTGTGCGAGGCGGCTCATCTCCCCGTGATCTGGGCGACCGAGGTGCTCGACCACCTGGCTCGCACCGGGCAGCCCTCGCGGGCGGAGGTCACCGACGCCGCGATGGCGCAACGGGCAGAGTGCGTCATGTTGAACAAGGGGCCCCACGTCGACACCGCGATCGTCGTCCTCGATGACATCTTGCGCCGGATGTCCGGTCATCAGCGCAAGAAGGCGTCGCTGCTGCGGCCCCTGCACAGCTGGGACGACGGCGGCGAGGTCTCCGCAACCTGAGCTTCCGGGGCGGCGGCCTACGGACCCGTCCGGGCCAGGTCGACCGCAGGGAGATCCTCAATCTGGCGCTTGGTCATGGTGACGGTGATGTCCTCACCGATTCGCTCGATCGCGCCGATCGGGATGGCGACCTGCTTGCGTCCCCACAGGTGCCCTTCCTGGAGGAGGACGTGGGTGACGTGCCCGTTGGCGGGCTCGATCACGAGGCCCTCGACCTTGCCGATCTCACCGTCGCTCGCGTGCACGGGCTCGCCGCGGCGCACGCCGACCTCCCCGGGCGGCAGGGTGTCGCGGGTGACGATCCCACTGGCGTTGGCGACGGCAGGGTCCGGAAATGTCTCGATCCCGTAGTACGGCCAGTAGTACGCCTCGTGCTGGGCGTAATTCTGGTAGCCGCTACCACCGGGGAGGAAGTCGGTCTCCTCGGCCCGGGGCAGGTTCTCGAACTCCTCGAGGGTGCAGCGGAGGTAGATTTCCCCCGCAGCCGCCTCCACCATGTCGAGGGGCACCAACCGCCCGAGGCCGCTGCGGTGCGCAGGTTCGATCACCAGATGGGTGACCTCACTGGCCACGGGATCCACAACGACCCGGCTCACCTCGCCGCACGGCCCGTCGCTGCATACGGCGGCGGACCCGATCGTGAACGTGGTGTCTGCCATTTCGACCTCCTTGACACGGGTAACCCTAGGTGTTCTGCCGTCACCACCCGCGCAGGTCGACGTCCCAGCGATCCACCACCTCGTCGCGGTCGACGATGTACAGGTGCTCGTGGTACGCGACGGTCGGATCGACGTGAGCCGGGAGAACGCGGATGCGGTCGCCCACTCGGAGCGTGGACTGCGGGGCGAACGTCAGGTGCTCGTCGGAGCAGAACCACACCTCGGCGCCCTCGACGGACGGGTTTCCGTGGTCCATGCCGAGCGCCTTGAGGCCACAATCGGCGACCGCCCACTTGTCCGACACCGAGATCACCGTGGACAACACAGTGAGCGCCTGCGTGAACGGCAGGCCGAGCTTGGCGTAGGCCGTGTCCATCAGGGCATAGGACCCGGCCTGGATCTCTGTGGCCCACGTGTTCAGGTCGTACGTGCCCGTGCCCCCCGCCGAGATCACGTCCCCGCCCACGAGGTCGTGGGCGACCATCAGTCGGGCCATGGAGTCCTCGAGCATCTCTGTCCGGGTCGTCCGGTCCTCCAGGCCGACGACGTGACCCTCGTACCCCATGACGCCGCGCACCGCGAGGCCGGCGGCGCGCGCCCGGTCGGCCAGTCGCCCCGCATCCTCGGGCCGGCAGCCACAGCGCGGGAGCCCGACATTGACGTCGACCAGCACCTCGGGGACGCCGGCCCGGGCGGCGGCAGCGATGGTCTCGTCCGAATCGACGGCGACGGTCACCCGTGCGCCGCCTCGTGCCAGCAGTCCGAGCCTGGTGGCGTCGGCCACCTCGTTGGCCAGGAGGAGGTCCTCCCCGAGGCCCGCTCGCGCCATGCCCTCCATCTCGGCCATCGTGGCGCAGGTGAACCCGGTGTGCCCCTGCGACGCCTGGCGCGCCGCCAGGGCGGTGCACTTGTGTGCCTTGACGTGGGGCCGCATGCGGTCGCCGGGCAGGGCCTGCGCCATGGTGTCGAGGTTGGCCTCCAGCTCGGCGGCCTCGACGAGGAGGGCCGGGGTGGTCAGCTCTGCCGTTCTCACGGCGGGGAGGCTAGCGATCAACGAGGCGCCGTGACGGGCGCTCGGGTACTGTCCGACGCCATGAGCACGCCGTGGCTCGACGACGCCTCGGACCTGGTCGACGCCTTCCGGGCCAAGGAGCTGTCGCCTCTCGAGGCCCTCGACGACTGCATCGCCGCCATCGAGGCGTCGCCGCTGAACGCCTTCAGCTTCACTGACTTCGAGCAGGCACGGGAGGCGGCCCGGAACGCCAACGTCACGTTGCCCTTCGGCGGGGTCCCCTGGGGCGTCAAGGAGCTCGAACGGGTCGAGGGTTGGCCCTCCACCGAGGCGTCGATGCTCTTCAAGGATCGCGTCTCGGACCACGACGACACCTCGCTGTCCCGCCTGCGCACCGCGGGTGCCGTGCTGGCCGCGCAGACGACGGCGAGCGAGTTCGGGGGTATCAACTGCACCTCGACCGAGCTGCACGGGACGACGCGCAACCCTTGGAATCCCGAGCGCACCCCGGGCGGATCGTCGGGGGGTACCGCCGCCGCGGTGGCGGGGGGCCTCCTTCCTATCGCCACCGGGAGCGACGGGGGCGGATCCATCCGGATCCCGGCCGGCTTTGCCGGACTGTTCGGGCTCAAGGCCACCTACGGGCGGGTCCCGAAGGGCCCCGCCGCCGGCATCGAGCCGCTGACGTCGGTCCTCGGCTGCCTCACCCGCTCGGTGCGCGACACGGCGCGCTACTTCGACTGCTGCAACGGGTTCGACCAGCGCGATCCGCTGAGCCTGCCGGTGGTCGGCGGATGGGAGGCCGCACTGGGCACCTACGACCTGTCGGGCAAGACGGCGGCCATCGTGGTCGATCTCGGCATTGCCCAGGTCCGCGACGAGGTGGCCGAAGTGGTGGCCGCCGCCGCCGAACGTCTGGCCGCGGCTGCCAACCTACGGCTGGTCACCGTGGCGCCCACACTGCCCCCGCTACGCGGCCAGTGGGCCATGGCCAACCAGCCTGCGTTCGTGGCCGATCTCGGGGACGCCTACCCCGATCGGATCGACGGGCTCTCGCGCGAGATGCGGGCGGGGCTGAACGCCGCGCGGGAGCGGTTCACCCTGGAACGGGCGGCTTCCATCGAACGCTACCGACGCCAGCTGAACGAGGCGATGGCGGACCTCTTCGAGCAGGCGGACTTCGTGTTCTGCTCGACCAACCCCGACGTCGCCTTCGCCGCCGAGGGCCCGCCGCCCTCGACGCTCCCGGGGCGTGACCTGATCCACGAGGTCGGCTTCAGCCGCGCCATCATGAACAACGCGGCACTCACGGCACCGTCGAACCTCAACGGCAGCCCGGCGACGAGCATCCCCGTCGGGCTGGTGGACGGGCTTCCGGTCGGGCTGCAGGTGCTGGCCGGGCACCATCGCGAGGAGCTGCTGCTCGACCTGGCCCTGGTCGCCGAGCGGGCGATGCCCTGGCCCAAGGTGGCCCCCGGCTCACCACACCGCGCGCCGCGCTAGGCGTCCCGCCACGCGTCACGCCACGGGGACATGTCGAGCCCGGGGTAGCGCGCCTGCATGCCGGTCAGCGTCGCCTCGTTCCAGTAGGGGTGTCCCGGTTCGGGCACGCCCAAGAGGGCCAGTTGGCGGGGGGTGGCCTGCTGGACGAACTTGCTCAGCTCGAACGAGAAGCCGCGGAACGGCCAGGCCTGGTAGCCGCCCCACGCGGCGTCGCGGTGTCGGAACGAGACATGGAGCATGATGCGGTACCGCGTGGGGTCCGTGAAGTCGACCGAGCGGTGGTAGACGTCGGGCCGATAGGCCACGACGGAGCCTGCCGGTGCCGCCGCGTCCGACGGGTCGTCGTAGAGGTCGGCGTAGTCCACGTAGTTCAGGGTGTGCCGCTCGACGGGGATGTCCTTGGTCTTCTGCCACGAGACGAAGCGGGTGGCACCGTCCTCTCTGGTGACATCGGTCAGGTAGACGAAGAACTCCGCCTGCTGGTAGCCGAGCTCGTGTCGCGGCACGACCAGCATGTGGTTCGGGTAGTCGGCGTGGAGCAATTGGTTGTAGCCCGACTCCTGATCGGCGTACTTGGCGGTGGCGGTTCCCATGTAGAGCGCGAGGTCGGTCGTGCCGAGGAGCCCCTCCGCCAGCGCCACGACGTTGTCGTGCAGCACGAGCGCGTTGAGCCGCGAGCTGTGGAACGGGAACTCGGGCCAGGCCGCGTCCCAGGTGTGCCACTTGGCGGCATCGGGACCACTGTCCTGCGCCATCTCGGCCGGAGTGGGGAAGTGGCGGTGCACCGCCTCCTGCGCGCCGGCGAGCTCGTCGGCGGGGATCACGCCGGGCACGACGCACCACCCGTCGGTGTCCCAGCGTTGTTTGAGGTCGAGCGTCAGCACCCCCGGGGCCACGACGGCAGGCTAACCGCAACGCCTGCTAGCATTGGGCTGCCGCCGGCAATCGCCGGGTGGGGCCCGTTCGAGCAGACCATTTCGAGTAGGCCGCTCTCTTACTCGATTGGAGTCTCGTCATCACTACCTTCTCAGACCTCGGCGTCCCCGCGCCGATCAGCGAGCGCCTCACCCACCTCGGGATCACCGAGCCCCTGACCATCCAGACATCGGCGATCCCGCCCGCGCTGGCGGGCCGAGACATCTGCGGCAAGGCGCCGACCGGATCGGGCAAGACGCTGGCCTTCGGGATCCCCCTGGCCACAAACACCGCGCAGTCGCGCCCGCGTCGGCCTCGGGCGCTGGTCCTCGTGCCGACCCGGGAGCTGGCCACCCAGGTCCACGACGTCCTGGGCGACCTGCTCGGCCGCGACCGCTCGCGCGTCGTCGCGATCTTCGGTGGCCTCGGCTACCGCGACCAGGTGCGCGCCCTGCACAAGGGGGTCAACATCGTGGTCGCCTGCCCGGGTCGCCTCGAAGACCTCATCGAACGGGGCGACGTCCGTCTCGACGACGTGACCACGGTCGTGCTCGACGAGGCAGACCGCATGTCCGACATGGGGTTCCTCCCCGCCGTGCGCCGCCTCTTGGACCAGACGGCACCGAACCGCCAGGTGCTCCTCTTCTCGGCCACCATCGGGCGTGAGGTGGAGTCCATCATCCGCAGCTACCAGCGGGACCCGGTCCGGGTGGCCATCGAGGCCACGGCGGAGGCGAAGGGCGACGTCGCCCACCACTTCTGGAAGGTGGAGCGGGCCGATCGGGTGGCCATCACGGCCAAGTTGATCGAGAACCACGGGCAGGCCTTCGTGTTCTGTCGCACCAAGCGCGGGGCCGATCGCGTCGTCCGGCAGCTCCAAGCGCACGGTGTGCGCGCCGTCCCCATGCACGGCGACCGCACCCAGGGGCAACGACAGCGGGCACTGGAGTCGTTCACCAAGGGACGGACCGACGCGCTGGTGGCCACGGACGTCGTGGCCCGCGGGATCCATGTCGACGGCCTGCCCTGCGTGGTCCACTTCGACCCGCCGACGGATCACGTCGACTACGTCCACCGCTCGGGCCGCACCGGCCGGGCGGGCCGGACGGGCACCGTCGTCTCGCTGGTCACCGCCGAGCAGCACAAGGACATGCACGGCGTGCAGCGCGCGCTGGGACTCGAGCCCATCCTGCTGGCTCCGTTCTCGGTCCCGGCACGGGCGCCCTCGGCACCGGACGCGGGTGGGAACTCGGAGTCACCGAAGCTGACGGGCACGGTGAAGTTCTTCAACCACGCGCGGGGCTACGGGTTCCTGGCGCGGCCCGACGGCGAGGATCTCTTCGTGCACCACTCGCAGGTCGAGGGGGGCGAGACCCGGGGCATCGCGCTGGGTTCGACGGTGGAGTTCACGGTGGGTGCCGGCCGCAAGGGTGACGAGGCCCGCAACGTGAAGGTCATCTGAGCCGCTCCGGCTCCGGCCTGAGCGCCTAGCTCCAGGTCACGAGGACGAGCGCGGCCCCCAGGGCCAGGTAGAGGCCGAACGGCACCGCGGACCCGCGGTCGGCGCGGTGCGCCGCGATGAGCCCGAAGCCGACGACGGCCGCCAGCAGGTTGGCGAGGAAGAAGCCTTCCAACAGCGCGACCGGGCTGACCCAGGCCAGGCCGAAGCCGACCACGAGGGACAGCCGCACGTCGCCAAAGGCCATCCAGCGGGGGTTCACGAGGTTGACGACGAAGAACAGCGCGAAGAAGGCGAGCCCCCCGAGTGACGCAACGAGCAGCCGCTGCCACTCGTGCATGACGCCGGCGATCACGACGCCGCTGACGATCACCGCCGCGCTCAGCGCGTAGACCAGTGTCTTGGGCAGCAGCCGGCGGGTGAGGTCGCAGTAGGCGAGCTGGACCAGGCCGACGAGCAGCAGCAGGGGCGGCAGGGCGATGATCGACCAGCCGACCCGGTGGAGCACGTAGGCCGGCAACAGGCCCGAGGCGGCGGCGAGGGCGGCCCACTGGCCCGCGGTGATGCGTGGCGCGGAGCTGGCCGTCACGACCGGCGCCGCCCCGGAAGACGACCGTGACACCGAGGCTGCCAGCTCGCGCCGGGTCAGCGGGACGAGCAGCGAGCCGGCGGCCATGCCGAGGGCGGCCCCTCCCAGGATGGTGACCGAGGCGCTCATTGGACGATCGACACGACGTCGCAGCGAGCGCTGAGGTCGGCCACCTGGGCACCCCCCACGGCGGCACCGGTCACCTGAAGGATTGGGCCAAGCACCGGTTGCAACGTTGTAGTGAGCAGTGTGCTGAGCGAGCCGGGCAAGGTGCCCCCGCTGTAGCTGAGCAAGGGGGGATTCGACCCATTCGAGCCGAAGCTCCGCGGGTTGGTGCCGCTACTGGTGGTGGAGGCGGTCGGAGGCACGGTGGTGTACGACCCGGCCTTGTTCGACACGCCGTTGACGGTCAGGGTGGCGATGCTTGTACCGCCGTACGTCACGGCGCCCGAGGCGGCGGTCGTCGCCACGTTGATCTTGACATTGGTCATGACGTTGTTCGAGCACGCGACCGAGTTCAGGGTCGCGTACCCCGTCGCCGCGGAGAGAGGGATGTCGAGCACCTGGCCGGCCACGGTGAGCTGGAGGTCGGACTGCACCTGGGCCGTGGTGGCGCAGGTGGACGTCTGCCCCGTGGGGGCCGGGCACGGAGAGGCCGTCGTGTACGACCCGACCGGTCCGTAGGCCACCTGGGCCGGCTGGACCAGGGTCAGGTACAGGCTGGCCGACGTCACGCCCGGGAGGGTGAGCGCCGACTGCACGTCGAGAGCATTGGTGCCGTTCGCCAGCTCGGCTTCGGTGGTCAGCATCTGCAGGACGTTGACGTTTGCGTTGAGGGCCGCGGTTGAGAGGCTGCCGTTGGAACACGACGAGCCATTGACGGAGACCATCTGGCACAGCTGGGCCGAGGCGGATGCGCCGAAGTCGAGCCCGCTCAGGGCGGTGCTGGCGTTGCACGGAAGAGCGTTCGTGCTGCAGTTGGCCTGGGCGGCTTCGTTTGCCACCGCGTCGTTCCAGATGGCCAGCCACTGGGTCCCGGTGAGGGTGGTGGTCATGACGTTGGAGGTCGTCAGCAGGCCTCCCGAGGAGGTGATCAGCTGGTTCACCGAGACGTAGGTGTTGGCCAGTCCCTGGTAGCCGACGGCGGTCACGGCGGCCGGCGTGCCGAGCGTGCTGAGGAGCACGTTCAACACCGCTGTCTGCTGGGTGTCGATGCTCGCGAGGTACGACCCGATGGAGAAGGCGGACTCGGGAGTCCAGGCGGCGACGGTGGTGCTGCTGGTGCTGCCGCTGTGCCCGCTCAACGTGTTGAACCCGCCCCAGAACACCTGCGGCACCGTCTGGTTCGCAGTGACCTGGATCGCGTTGCATGCGCTCCCCGTGATGAAGACGGTTCCGGCGCAACCCCCAGACGGTGGCAGAAACGCACCGTTCTGCCACACCCCCGGCGTGGCAGTGAGCACGGCATTGGACCCGTTGTCGGTTGCCACCCCCGCCAACATGGAGTTGAGGTACGTCTGGACCGCCGTGTTGGTCGACAGGGAATCGGCCGTGTCGAGGTCCTGGACCAGGTCGAGCGCGGCGGTGTCAGCCATGGCCTGGGCGGTGCGGCTGCCGTACACGCTGAACCCGACGTCGACACCCATGGCGCCCGCGCCGAGGAGCGCGACCATGCTCACGGCCGTGAGGATGAGCGTCGCCCCCCGTTCCTCGTCGCGGTGGCGCCGGAACAATCTCCTGCAATTGAACATGAATCGCACCTAGGTGGAGGACGGGATCTGAAGGACGTTGGTGGACGACAGTGTCGACGGAGTGATGATGCCCAAGCCCGGCAGCTCAGGGAAGAGCGGCGCAGCGCTGTAGTTGTAGGCGACCGTCACCTTCAGGCACTGCTGATTGACATTCGACGGGCACGGTATCTGGACGGCGTTGCACGTGATCGTCGTACCGGAGGTACCGCACGTTCCCTTGTTCATCCAGCCCACGTCGGTGCCCGCTTGCGCCTCAGCGGTTGCGATCGGCGTCGTCGTCACGATGCCGGACCGGGTCGCGTCGGCGGCGGCCTGGGTGATCGTGGCCTGCGCCGCCAGGATCAGGCCGTAAGAGATGATGCCGTAGAGGAGGGTGATCAAGAGGACGACGACGATCGCGAACTCGATCATCTCCGCCCCGTGCTCGTCCCTGCGCCGCCGCCCCAGGGCCCTCGGAACTCTCCACGTGCGCGTTCTCAACGTGGACCCCCTCCTCTGAATCAATTGGCGGTGGAACCAAGTGTGGATACGTCCATCACAATGGTCGTCGCGTGGTGCGTCCGACTTGATTTTGGGCTGACCGTGAGCGCCGGTACATAGGACATATGGACCATTTGGCGCTTTCACCAGGGGCGCTCTTCTGCCGAATGGTCAAAAGGACCTATGTACGTCGCACCCCTCCCGTCGTACCCTCCAACGGAGCCAGCGGCCAGCAGACCTCACGGGTTGCCGGTCGTTGTCTGTCTGTTGAGAGGGGGAAGTTTCTGTGAAGAAGCAGACGCTCATACTGGTCATGATCGGGGTCATACTGTTCATCGCCGGAAGCGCGATTGCGTTTGCCAGCGTGGAGGGTGCCAGCAAGCACGCGTCAACAGGTGCGAATGTCGCCGCGCCGGTCACGATGTCGGCGGTCGTGGCCAAGACCGACATCCCGGCCGGCACGACGGGGCAGGCGATGCTCTCGAGCGGGATGGTCGCCCTGGAGTTGATCCCGACGAAGTCCTTCTCGCCGACCGACCTCCAGTCGCTGGCGGGGCTCAACGAGCAGGTGCTGACGACTGCGGTCGCGAAGGGCCACGCCATCGGCACCCCCGAACTCGCAGCCAGCACGTCGTCCATCTCGCTGCCTACCGGGCAGGACGGGGTCACGATCACGGTGAGCGGCACCAACGGGCTGGCGGGCTACCTCCAGCCCGGAAGCCGGATCGACGTCTACGCCAACATCACCAAGGTCTCGACTGCGAGTTCCGTCACGTCGACCCTGCCACTGCCTTGCACGGAGCTGGCGATGGCGAACATCCAGGTTCTCGATGTTCAGAGCACGGTGCCTTCCTTCGCCGGTCACAAGACTGCTGCGGGCCGCACCATCCCGGCGTCCGAGACGCTGTTGCTGGCCGTCAACTCTGCCCAGGCCAGGAACCTCGAGTTCCTGTCGCAGAACGAGTCGGTCTCGGTCGTGCAGACCCAGAAGGACACGAACCCGCCCCCGCTCCAGCAGTGCATCGGGACGGACCAGACAGCGGCCGCACCATGATCTCGCGCCGGATTCTCGTCATCAGCCGGTCGCCGGCCCTGAGCCGCGCCATCCACGCGTCGCTCGGCCCGGGCTACGAGGTGGTCACCAGCACCAATGTCATCGACGTGGCCGAGGAGGTGCGCGAGCAGGGCTCCTTCGACGTGTTGGTTGCGGGACCCGTCTTCGACAGCCATGCCGGCATGGCCCGCCTGGCCAGCCTGCGGGCCGCCGCCGCCGTGCCGGCCGTCGTCCTGGCCCTCGGGCCCAGGCCGAAGGCCAACCTGGGTGACATCGTGCGTACGGGGGCGGTGGACCTGGTCGAGTACCCGACCAGCAAGCGCCAGCTCGCCGCTGCGCTGAAGCGCGCGTTCGACATCGCGGACATCTCGGATTCGGGCGAAGCCCCGACGCTGCCCGTGGTGGCGCACGGCGTCGTGGTCGACCGTCCCCAGTTCGCCGAGGTCTTCACCGTGGCCTCGTCGAGCGGTGGCTGCGGCAAGACGTTCTACGCCACCAACCTGGCCTGCTACCTGGCGGCCCAGACGGGGCAGCGGGTGTGCCTGGTCGATCTGGACCTGCAGTTCGGCGAGGTCTCCACCGCGCTCCACCTTCGGCCGCGCTTCACGATCTCCGATCTGCTCTCCCGGGAGCCCGTCGACGACGACGACCTCGACCAGCATGTCGAGGAGTACCTGGAGGATCACGAGCTCGGTTTCTCGGTGCTCGCCGCGCCCTTCAGCCCGGCCGACGCCGACATGATCGCGCCCAAGGACGTCTACAAGGTGATGGGTGCCCTGCGTCGGCACTTCGACTACATCGTCGTCGACACCCCGGCCCAGCTCTCCGAGATCGTCCTGGCGGCCTTCGACCACTCGACCCACGTGCTGTGCATGGTCACGCTGGACCTGCCGTCCATCAGGAACATGCGCGTGTTCCTGAGCACGCTCGAGAAGCTGCGCATCAACAGCGAGACCATCGGGGTCGTGCTCAACAAGGTGGAGGACGACATCGGCATCGACATCAGCGACGTGCAGGAGGTGCTCGACAACAAGATCATCTCGGTCCTGCCGTACTCGAGAGAGGTCATGAAGTCGATCAACAAGGGCAAGCCGGCACTGGTCTCGGCGGCCAGCTCCGACATCGGCAAGAAGCTGGCGGGAGGCATGCACCAGTTCCTGGGCGGAGAGACGACGCCTGTCCTCGGGACGGGCGCACACACCGCCGAGATAGGCGAGTCGAAGGGTTTCTGGAAGCTGAGGAGGAAGGGTCGCACCGCCAAGGTGCCTGAGCTCGAGAGGGCCTGATCGCCATGAACCTGTCCGAGAAGCTTGCAGCGGCCGACGAGTCCGCCGCGCCGCCAGAGGAGACGCCACCTCGGAACCGCCGGGCCACCGACCCTGGGGGGCCCGCAGCCGGCGGGAGTGCGACGACGGGGGGGAGTGGCGAGATCCGCGGCGGCCTGATGGGGGACAGGCGCGCGCCCGGCGGGAGTGCCCCTCCCGGGAAGCACCCACTGCGGCGGGCCTCGGACCGGGCGGCCCTCGACGACGCCTGGAAAGTGTCCAAGCAGAAGGTCCAGGCCAAGGTACTGGCGGAGATCGCGCCGACGGCGGCCGACCTGTCGCCCGACGAGCTGCGCGAGAAGGTCCGGTCCACCGTCAACGAGATCCTCGAGCGCGAGGACATCGGGATCTCGCCCATTGAGCGGCAGCGCTTTGTGGAGGAGATGCTCGAGGACTCCCTCGGCTACGGGCCGCTCGAGGCGCTGCTGTCAGAGAACAGCATCACCGAGATCATGTGCAACGCGTACGACGAGATCTGGATCGAGCGGAAAGGCAAGATCGAGCGCAGCGACATCGTCTTCACGTCCGCGCACCAGTACCGGCGCATCATCGACCGCATGGTGCACGGCGTCGGGCGCCGGGTCGACGAGTCCTCGCCCATGGTGGACGCACGGCTGCCCGACGGCTCCCGTATCAACGCCATCGTGCCGCCGCTGGCCCTCCGGGGCCCGGTGCTCACGATCCGGAAGTTCCCCGAGCGCGCCCTGGTCATGCAGGACCTCATCAACCTCGGGTCGCTCTCCATGGACGCCGCGGTCTTCCTCGAGGCCCTGGTGCGGGGCAAGATCAGCTTGATCGTGGTGGGTGGAACGGGCACCGGCAAGACCACCATGCTGAACGTCCTGTCGAACTTCATCCCTGACGGGGAGCGCCTGATCACCATCGAGGAGTCGGCCGAGCTCCAGATCCAGGGGGCGCACGTCGTCACCTTGGAAACCCGTCCGTCGAACGCGGAGGGGACAGGCGAAGTCCGCATCCGCGACCTCGTGCGGAACTCGCTGCGAATGCGGCCCGACCGCATCATCGTCGGTGAGTGCCGTGGGTCCGAGACCCTCGACATGCTCCAGGCCATGAACACTGGACACGCCGGGTCGATGACCACCGTCCACGCGAACACCCCGCGCGAGCTGCTCGGCCGCCTGGAGACCATGGTCATGATGGGCGGCGTCGAGCTGCCCCAGCGCGCCATCCGAGAGCAGATCGTCATGGCGATCGGATGCCTGGTCCAGCTCCAGCGGACCGCGGAGGGCCCCCGCGTCGTGCACTCCATCACCGAGATCCAGGGCATGGAGGGCGATACCGTCCTGCTCCAGGACATCTTCCACCGGGTGGACACGGCGCAGGGAATGGGACGCTTGGTCCCGACCGGCCTGCGGCCCAAGATCCTGGACGAGCTGTCGCTCGCCGGGGTCGACGTACCGGCGCACATCTTCCGCAACGACTCCGAGGCGCTCCTCGGCTCGGGACGGAGGGAGAGCGGCCGCCACCACCGGCCCGCCCGGCCCGGCCGCGTCGTGGAACCGCCCTCGGAGGAGCTCTACGAGATACTGGCGCGCCGTCGCGAGGCGGGGAAGTGAGCGGAGCCGTCGTCGGCGCGATCCAGAGCTCGCAGGCCGAGGCGTTCGTCGCCGCGGTCCTCGTCGGCGGCGGTCTTGCGCTGGCTATCGTGGCCGCCATCATGCGGGTGCGCACGAAGCAGCGCACGTTGGCCCAGATCCTCGACGACACCATGGGCACGGCCGAGGTGCCCGTCGAGGTCGTGAGCGAGTCGCCCGAGCACGGGGAGCTCTCGGCGCTCACGGTCCGGATCGCCGGCATCTTCGGGCGCATCGACACGACGGGCGCACTCGAACAGCGCCTGGAGCGGGCGGCCATTCCACTGCGCTCGGGCGAGTACATCGTCATCAGCGGGGCGATCGCGGTCCTGCTGGCCGTGGCGGCTGGCGTGATGGTCGGCTCCATCTTCGCCCCCCTGGTCGCGATCTTCCTGGTCGCAGGCGTCGCCTGGTACCTGCCGTCGCGCCGGGCCGCGAAGCGGATCAAGCAGATGCAGGAGCAGCTGCCGGACGCGCTGGCCCTGATGGCGGCATCCGTGGAAGGCGGCCAGACCTTTCAGCGCTCCATCGACATGTACCGGCGTGACGCCAAGGCCCCGCTGTCGGACGAGCTCGACCGGGTCATGGCCGAGGTGGCGGTCGGCTCGGACCTTGTCGTGGCGCTCGAGAACATGGCCGAGCGCTCGGGCGTCGAAGACCTGAAGTGGGCCGTGGAGGCCGTCCGCATTCAGCAGTCCACCGGTGGCCGGCTGGCGCCCATCCTGCATACGTTGGCCGACTTCATGCGGACCAGACAGGAAGTGCGACGGGAGGTCCAGACGCTCTCGGCCGAGGGCCGTATGTCGGGCTACGTGCTCTTCGCCATCCCCATCTTCCTCGTGGTTGCGCTGGAGATGAAGGACCCCGGTTACCTCCAGCCGATGCTCCACGGCGTCGGGCTGATCGTGCTCATCGGTACGGCCGGACTGATGGGCCTGGGTTTCTGGATCGTGCGACGCATGGTCAACATCAAGATCTGAGTGGGGAGGGGATGGGTCACGTGAACGCGGCATACTTCGTTCCGCTGGTGGGCATCACGCTCATGGCGATCGGTCTGGTGGGTGTCGGCGTCGCCGCCTGGCGCTCGCACAAGACCCAGGACAGGCTCGACTTCATCCGTTCGCTCGGCTCGGAGGCGGAGATCTACGCGTCAGCGGTTCCGGTGATCGAGCGCGTGCAGACGCCGCTGAGGAGCCGGATCTTCGGTCCCATGGTGGGCGGCCTGCGCCACAGCCTGTCGCGCCTCTACCCGTCGAGCGACATCGACCGGGTGCACGCCGATCTCCTCAAGGCCGGCCTCACGGGGTCGGTACGGGCCGAGGAGTTCGTGGCGGTGCAGGTGGGTGCGGTCATGCTCGGCATCGGCATCGGCCTTGTGTCCCTGGTCAGCGGCATCGTGAGCGTCAAGATGGGCCTGGCCATGCTGTTCATCCTGCCGATGCTCGGCGGCCTGGCGCCCAGCCAGTGGCTGCGCCATCGCATCAAGGCGCGGCGCGAGCAGGTGACCAACGACCTGCCGGACCTGCTCGACCTCATGACGATCTCGGTGGCCGCCGGCCTCGGCCTGGAACAGGCCATGCAGGTGTCCTGCGCGCGCTTCGAGTCTCCCGTCTGCCATGAGTTGCGTCTCACGCTGCGTGAGATGGAGCTCGGGCTCTCGCGCCACGACGCGTTGGAGAACATGAAGCTGCGGACCGACATCGACGACCTCGTCACGTTCTCGGTCGTCCTCTCACAGGCGGACGCGTTGGGCTTGCCGATCGGTCGCGTCCTGCAGGCACAAGCGGACGAGATGCGTGACAAGCGCCGCCAGCGAGCCCGTGAGAAGGCAGCCAAGGTACCGGTGAAGATCCTCTTTCCCCTCGCGCTGTGCTTCCTGCCGGCGATCCTCATCGTCGTCCTGGGCCCGATCGTCGGCCCGATCAAGCACGCCTTCCACGGCGCCGGTTAGCCGCCGGCGCCTCGGCGCGCGGCGCGAATTCCGGTCTCCGCACCCGGGTCGCAATCTTGCTGCGACTGTCGTTTGATACGCGAAGCGTACAATGACCTGGGAGTTTCCACCGTGAGCGGTGGGAAAGGAGCCACCCCGACCTCGCGTCGGGGCGGAATGAGGGGGAGTGAATGTCGAACACAGCCTCGGCGATCCTGTGGCCAAGCGTGCCTGCGCCGACCCTCGAGGTCGCGGACAAGCCCGAATGGATGTTCTACACACAGGTGTCGGTGTCCGGACCGTCCGTCAGCACGACGGTGCACCGCAGCGAGAGCCTGCGCGGGGCGCGCGCGTCGCTGACCCGCGACGAGGTGCCGGTCGATCACGACGACTACCGGGACACCGACGTCTCGCCCCAACGGCGGGAGGACGACCGCCAGTGGGGGCCGTGGTCGCTGACCCAGCGGGAGCTCGAGGTCCTGCAGCTCCTGGCCGAGGGGGCCACGAACGGTGAGATCTCACAGCGGCTCTACATCAGCCCCAAGACCACCAAGAACCACTTGGCGGCGATCTTCCAGAAGCTGGACGTCACGAACCGCACGCACGCCCTCGTCCGAGCCGTCGTGATGGGCCTCGTCACCATCGAATAGAGGTCGCGCCGGAGCCGCGGAATTGGTCCATAAAGCCTATGGAGTGGACCGATTCGAGAAACGACAATGTGGTGGGAACTCCAAATGGGTTCGGGCAGAACGTTCGGGTCCATTGGGGCGAGAGAGGGGAATGAAAGTATGACTGAGCTGTTTCTGAACGCGTTCTTCGCGGTGCGTGGTTTCCACGGCAACCTGCTCGAGCGTGCACGGACCGAGCGTGGCGCCTCCATGGTGGAGTACGCGCTGCTCGTCGGTCTGATCGCCGTCGTCGCCGTCGTTGCGGTTGCGGCGCTCGGAGGGGGCATCAAGGGTCTGTTCAACAGTGCCAACACCTGCGTGGGTGGCCTGAACAGCACAACCTGCTAGCTGGAGCGGCGTTCGCCGCAATCAGCGAGCACATGCTTCCCTAAGGGAATATTCCCCCTTCCCCAATGGGATGACGGTTGGGCTGGGTTGGCTTCGGCCGACCCAGCCCGCTGTCGTCTGGGGGGACAGCCCAGGGGAGCATCGCATCGGAACGTTGTGGGGCGGACGCAGCAACGACCGCTGATCATTAGGTCAGAAAGTCCTATGGACCCCGACCGACGAGTGGCCGATGCTTAATGAGGGCGGGCCGACCAAGAGCGGCCCGCACGGGGCAAAGAGGGGAGCACACATGTTGGGATTGTTCATGAACGCGTTCGTCGCAGTCAGAACTGCACATGGAACGCTGTTCGAGCGTGCACGGACCGAGCGCGGCGCATCCATGGTGGAGTACGCGCTGCTCGTGGGCCTGATCGCCGTCGTGGCGGTGGTCGCGGTTGCTGCGCTGGGCGGAGGCATCTCCGGCCTGTTCAGCAGCGCCAACACCTGCGTCGGAGGACTGAACAGCACGGCCTGCTAGGCCGCGGCGGGTGACCGCCACCGACGAGGGTCGAGCGGTCACCGCTGACAGCACGGAACCAGGAGGCACACGAGGAGGGCTGGGTCACGCGATCCAGCCCTCCGTCGCGTCCCGAGGGGAGGCGGCGGAGGGCTCTCTGCCCGCGGGTGCACCTGCGCGGCGAGCCCGACTGCTGCTGGTGGCGCTCTCCCCCTCGGCCCGATTCTCCACCCGGCCGGGGGCTCCGACGCCCTTTCCGACCCCCTCCACCTGCGAGGGAGGTCAATTTCATCGTCGGTTCACATAACGGATACGGCGGCGAAATAGGGTCCGGCCAGACTGAATCAGCACGGGAGTGCCGCGCCGACTGGCGCCCGGTCCGGCCCGTGGCTGCGCACATTGTCCACAGAGAAGAAGGGGAACACAGGAGAATCCATGAGCTACCAGGCCGAGTACATCTGGATCGACGGGACGGAGCCCACCCCGCTGCTCCGGAGCAAGACCAAGATCGTCGAGGACGGCAAGGAGCCCCCGATCTGGGGTTTCGACGGCTCGAGCACGAATCAGGCAGAAGGCAGTGACTCCGACTGCGTCCTGCAGCCGGTGTTCGTGTGTCCCGACCCGCTCCGCAGCGAGAACGACAAGCTGGTCATGTGCGAGGTCCTGCTGACCGACATGACGCCGCACAGCAGCAATACCAGGCGGAAGAGCGCCGAGCTGGCCCAGAAGTACGCCGACCAGGAGCCCTGGTTCGGGATCGAGCAGGAGTACACCTTCTTCCAGTACGGCCGCCCGCTGGGGTGGCCCGAAGCCGGGTTTCCCGCTCCGCAGGGTCCGTACTACTGCGGCGTTGGCGGCGACAAGATGCCGGGGCGCGAGATCGTCGAGCGCCACACGGCGGCCTGCTTGAAGGCGGGGCTCGCCATTGAGGGCACGAACGCCGAGGTGATGATGGGGCAGTGGGAGTTCCAGATCGGCGTGCTGGCCCCGCCCGCCATCGGGGACCAGCTCTGGGTGGCGCGCTGGCTGCTCTTCCGCATCGCCGAGGACTTCGACGTGTTCGCCACGCTCGAGCCCAAGCCGGTGCTCGGTGACTGGAACGGTGCCGGTGCGCACACCAACTTCTCCACCAAAGCCATGCGCGAGGACGGTGGCTGGGATGCGATCATCGCGGGTTGCGAGGCGCTCGGGAAGCGGATCGACGAGCACGTCTCCAACTACGGCATCGGGATCGAAAGCCGTCTGACCGGTGCGCACGAGACGGAGCACTACTCCACCTTCAGCTATGGCACATCCGACCGCGGGGCGTCGATCCGCATCCCATGGGCTGTTGCCAAGAACAAGAAGGGGTGGCTCGAGGACCGTCGTCCCAACGCCAACATGGATCCCTACGTGGTCAGTGCACTCATGGTCGAGACCGTCTGCGGGGCCGCCGCCGGCGACTGAGCACGGCGATCGGGACCGCCGCCGGCTTGGGTGGCACCACCCGGGTCCGGCGGCGTTCCTCGTTGCGGGCCCGGACGTCCTGGGCTCAGGCCGGCGGCACGGGCTGGTCGCTCGGCGCCCGCGCCGCCAAGGCGACCTCGCCCGGCCGGGCCAGCGGCCCGAACTGGAGTGCCGCCGTGTCGCCCTCGATGTAGCGGCTGGTGTCACCGCCGGCGTCCGCCATCTCGTCCATGCCGATGGGCCCTTCGGGTCGGC
Organism: uncultured Acidimicrobiaceae bacterium; assembly: GCA_963717455.1. Lineage (GTDB taxonomy): Bacteria > Actinomycetota > Acidimicrobiia > Acidimicrobiales > RAAP-2 > Bog-473. The sequence goes on along the minus strand of OY970336.1, from coordinate 4,599,633 downwards.
CGGCCAGGAACTGCTGGATGATCGGGTTGTCGGTGGCGACCATGTCGGTCTTGCTGGCGAACTTCACGAGGTTCGAGCGGAACAACACGCCCATGAACTCGGCGGTCCGCATGACCGACTGGATGTTGTGCGTGATGATGAAGAACGTCGCGCCGGTCTCCTTCTGGGCGGTGATGACCAGCTCGTCGAGATAGGCCACCCGGACCGGGTCGAGGCCCGAGTCGGGCTCGTCGAAGAGGACGATCTCCGGCTCGGTCACCATGGCCCGGGCCAGCCCGGCCCGCTTCTTCATGCCGCCGGACACCTCACCGGGGAGCTTCTTGAGGTGGTCCATGAGGCCGACCAGCTCCGCGTTGCGGTGGACGAGCTCCCGGATCTGGGCCTCGTTCTTGTGCGTGTGCTCGCGTAGCGGGAACGCGATGTTGTCGTAGAGGTTCATTGAGCCGAACAGCGCGCCGTCCTGGAAGAGGACGCCGAACTTCTTGCGGACCTGGTAGAGCCGTCGCTCGCGCAGGCCCACGATCTGGTCGCCGTCGACCCAGATCTCGCCGCGCTCGGGCTTCAGCAGGCCGAGGATGTTCTTGAGCAACACCGACTTCCCGGTGCCCGACGGGCCCAGGATGGCGGTGATCCTGCCCTTGGGGACGTCGAAGGTGATGTCCTCGAGCACGGTGTGCGAGCCGAACGACTTGGTGATCCCACGCAGGGAGATGATGGGCTCGCCGGGGGCGACCCAGGATTGGACGGTGTCGTGGTGCTCGGTGTCCATACGAGGAGAACCCATACCCGGGGCAAGGCTTGCGCCACGGGTATGGCCCTCGTCGGGACTAACCGCCTCCGAGCAGGCCGCCGACGGTGTTGCCGAGGCCGCCCAGCAGCGTGGTCGTGGTGGTCGTCGGCGCCGAGCCCGTGCCCGTCCCGCCCGTCGGGGTGCCGGTGCTGGTCGTACCGCCCAACAGGCCCCCGAGGCCGAGGTTGCTCACCGTGTTGTTGAGCGCACCGGTGACACCGTTGACGGTGTCGCCCAGCCCGCCGGTCACACCGTTGACGGTGTCGCCCAGCCCGCCGGTCACACCGTTGACGGTGTCGCCCAGCCCGCCGGTCACACCGTTGACGGTGTTGCCCAGTCCGCCGGTCACACCGTTGACGGTGTTGCCCAGTCCGCCGGCGATGCCCCCGCCGGACGTGCCACCCGACAGCGTGCCGCCCAGGACCGAGCCGCCACCTCCCGAGGCGCCGCCACTGGAGGCACCCGCGCCGGACCCTCCGGCAGACGAAGTTGCCGACGACCCGCCGAGCCCGGATCCACCCGACGCGGACGCGTTGGCTCCCGGCGCGGTCGCGGTCCGGGCGGCCGCGGGGACTGCACCGCCCAGGGCGAACGGAGGCGCCGCCAGTGCCGAACCGGCGGACCCCGTGCCCGACTGGGCCGGCCCGTTGGACAGTGCGTGCGGGGCGATGAAGGCGACCGCGACCGCGGCGCCCGTCACCGCCACGCCGGCCACGGCGTTGCGAAGGCCCCCGGTGCCGCCCTGCTGCTGCACGGTGGCGCCCCGATGCGCGACCCGGAGGAAGGTGCGGCGGAACAGCGCGCCGGTGGCGATGAGGAAGCCGGCCAGCGCCTCCTTCGATTCGGACACGACGGCGAACTCTCGCTTGAGCGCCTGGCGGGCACGCCAGAGAAGGGTCTCGATCGTCCCGATCTCGACCCCCTCGTGGTCGGCGATCTGCTGGTAGGTCCACCCCGAGCCCTCGCGCATGGCGAGCACGTGGCGGTGGCGCGTCGAGAGGCGGTCGAGCGCGCGGTTGACCAGTTCGCCGTCGACCGCGGCCAGCACGAGCTCCTCTGAGGTGTCCTCGTTCACGACGCCGACCGGGTGTTGCGCGGTCAGTTCCATGTCGTCGGTCGGCGTGCTGCGCGAGCGCCGCCGCAACATGTCGGTGCAGATGTTGCCGGCGATCACGGTCAGCCAGGGGTAGAAGCGGCGTTCTCCGGCGAAGCGGGGCAGTGCCTTCCACGCGCGGGCGAACGCTTCCTGGGCGGCGTCCTCGGCCTCGTGACGGTCGTTCAGCCTCCGCAGACAGAAGCGCAGCAGCCGTTCGTAGTAGCGCGCGATAGAGGTTGCCGAAGGCAGCCGAGTCGCCGGCCTGGCACCGCTCGACGAGCGCGCGGTCGCGATCCAGATCGACGTCATCGCAAAGGCTCGTGAGCTCATCCTGGCGGAGCGCCAATGTGTCCCGTCCCTCCCCCTCTGTTGATCCTCTCGATAGGAGGTCGGTCACATTATGGCTGGACTTCACCGTTCTATGAAAGTGCCGCTACCGACAATTCACGAACGGGGGTTGGACTCTTTCATCAACAAAAGTTGACACATCGTTCAATCAACGTTGGGAAACGTGCGCGCACGCAGCAGTACGGCACTGTCGCCCGTTGAGCGGTCACACACCGCAAGGTTGCTCGCAGCCTGCCGTTTTCTCCACGAAGGAGTTGGGCGGGGGAGCGGGCGCCTTGGCCCGACCACGTGCACGAGGAGGCCTCGGAAGGGGGGAAGACGTTGGCTGGAGCGGGTGACATCACGGGCGTCACTCCCGCGGAGGCCACCCGACGCAGCGAACCCGTCGGCCGCGCCGAGATGGCGCGCCGGCTCGGCACCCCGAGCGGCCGCGCCGGGGCGGCGGGCATGCCCACTCGACCGAACAGGCCGCTCACCGACGACGGCAAGATCGCCAGTGCAGTCCGCGAGACGGGGAACATGTTCGCCACCGCGTTCGAGGCGATACGCCAGGCACCCCTCAAGGGCGTCCCCGTCGCCGAGTTCTTCGACCAGTGCTGGTTCCTGGCCCGGGTCACCACGCTGCCGCTGATCCTCCTCTCCATCCCCTTCGGCATGGTGATCGCGCTCGAGGTGGGGTCGCTCCTCCAGCAGATCGGCGCGCAGTCGCAGCTCGGCGCCGCCATGGTCTTGGCCGTTGTGCGCGAGCAGGCGCCGGTGGCCACCGCTCTGCTCATAGCCGGCGCCGGCGGCTCGGCCATGTGCGCCGACCTGGGGTCGCGCCGCATCCGGGACGAGATCAGCGCCATGGAGGTGATGGGTGTCAACCCCCTCCACCGGCTCGTGCTGCCGCGGCTCCTCGCCGCCACGCTGGTCGCCATCCTGCTCGATGCGGTCGTCAGCGTGGCCGGCATCGCGGGTGGCCTGTGGTTCGGGACCCATGCCATCCACATCACCGCGAGCAGCTTCTTCGCCACCTTCGGGGAGCTCAGCCAGATCGCCGACCTTGTCATCGCCTTGGTCAAGGCCGGCATCTTCGGTTTCATCGCGGCCATGGTCGCCTGCTACAAGGGCCTCTGCTGCAAGAGCGGGCCGAAGGGCGTGGGCGACGCCGTGAACCAGGCCGTCGTAGTGACCTTCATCCTTTCCTTCTTCGTGAACTTCCTCCTGACCGTCTTCTACTTCAACTTCATCCCCCAGAAGGGCATCTGATGGCGATCGACACGCCCGTCAGGTCGCAACCCGAGAAGAGCATGTCCCCCGGCAGGGCGCTGGGCAGCAAGGCGGTCGGGTTCGGCGACGCCGTGCTCGGGGTGTTCGACGCGTTCTCCGCGCAGCTGACGTTCTACGTCCGGATCCTGCGTGCCCTCCCGCGCGCGCTGCGCTACCCCAAGGAGATCCTCGTCCTGATGTCCGACATCACTCTGGGGTCGGGCGCGCTGGTCGTGGGCGGCGGCATGTTCTTCGTCGTCGTCTCCATCGCCTTCTTCACCGGGACCGAGGTGGGGCTCGAGGGGTTCAACGGCCTGCAGCAGATCGGGGCCGAGGCGTTCACGGGGGTGATCACCTCGCTGGCCAACACTCGCGAGATCACACCCCTGGTGGCAGGCGTGGCGCTGGCGGCACAGGTGGGCGCCGGCTTCACCGCCCAGCTCGGCGCGATGCGCATCAGCGACGAGATCGACGCGCTCGACGTCATGGGCGTCAACAGCGTGGTCTACCTCGTGGCCACCCGCGTGTGGGCGGCGCTGATCACCATGATCCCCCTCTATCTGGCGGCGCTCTTCGCCAGCTACCTGGCCTCCGAGCTCGTCGTGACGAGGTTCTTCGGGCTGTCCACCGGCACCTACACCCACTACTTCCGGCTGTACCTGCCGCCGCTCGACATCTTCTATTCGTTCCTCAAGGCGATGGTGTTCGCCGTCCTCGTCACATTCGTCCACTGCTACTACGGCTACAACGCCACGGGGGGACCGGCCGGCGTGGGTGTGGCGGCCGGCCGCGCCATCCGCCTCTCCATCATCCTCGTCGTCGTGGTCAACCTCTTCATGTCGTTGATCCTCTTCGGCGGCGTCAACGCGACAGCCAGGCTGGTCGGGTGAGACGGCTCGCCAACGTCGCCGTCAGCCTCGCCGTCCTCTCCGGCCTCGTGTTCGGGACGATCACGCTGGTGCGCCTGGCCAACGGAGACTTCGCCGGGGACTACACCATCAACGGGACGTTCCCGCGGGCGGGCGAGGGCCTGCACTCCGGCTCCGCGGTCGTGTTCCGGGGCGTGCAGGTCGGCCGGGTCTCCACGATCTCGCTCTACCAGAACCAGGCCCGGGTCACGGTGCTGATCGAGCCCTCCTTCAAGGTGCCGGCCACGGCGACGGCCACGATCGAGCCCGTCAACCTGTTCGGCGCCGAGCAGGTCTCCCTGTCCACCCCCGGCGCCGGCGCCGAGGCCGGGCCGTACCTCGCCCCGGGCTCGACCTTCGCCCACGCCGCGAGCAGCAGCGAGCTGGGCGACCTGTTCGCCGCCGCCACCCCGCTCCTCGACAAGATCGACACCACGAACCTGGCGACGGTCCTGAGCGAGCTCTCGCAGGCATCGCAGGGCGAGGGGCCCAAGATCGCCGCCTCCATCAGCGCCGGCACCGACCTCGCGGGCCTGCTCGACAGGACCCTCGACGCGCAGCTGCTCGCCCTTGACAGCTTCGCCCGCTTCACCCAGGCCGTCGCGCCGGCGGCGACCGACCTGAACAACCTCAACGCGGCGATCAACGCAGGCCTGCCGTCGTTCAACGCCGAGGAGGCCGACTACCAGAACCTCCTGAGCACGCTCATCCCGTTCTCGGACCACCTGGCCGCGCTGCTCTCGACGTACCACCCCGACATCGCCACCATCCTGGAGTCGGGCGACAACGTGTCGCGCGTGCTGCTGGCCCAACAGGACGACATCGGCCAGGTGGTCGACGGGGCCTACCACTACTTCAAGAAGATCGCCCTGGGGGCGTCCGGGCCGGCCAAGCTCCCCGACGGGAGCACCTACGCCTACTTCAACACGTTCATCCTCTTCAACGACGTGAACAGCCTGGTGTGCAACCTCATCGCGCCGCCGACGGGCGGCCTGTCGTTCCTCCAGCCGATTCAACAGGCGCTGGCCGGTGCCGGGTCCGCCTTCAACTGCTCGTCCGAGCTGGCGTCGTTCAACGCCCTCCAGGCCACCCCGGCCCCGGCCACGCCGGCGACGAGCGGCGCGCCGGGCTCGCAGCCGGCGGCGTCGGGCACCGCAGGCGCCACCAGCGCGGGCACGGCGGCGGCCAACCAGGTCTACGGGATCATCGGGCAGCCCGATCAATCGAAGCCCACGAGTCTCGGCGCGATCCTCAACCAGGTCCTCGGAGGGTCGCTGTGAGGCTGCTCCGGCACTTTCCTGCCTCCGCGTTCAAGTTCGCAACCTTCGCTCTCGCGTGCATCGTCCTGCTGGTGGGGCTGGCGGTGAAGATCGGGAACATCTCGCTCTTCACCAGCCGTCACACCGTCGACGCGCAGCTCACCGACGTCACGGGCCTGGCCAACGGCGATACCGTCAACATCGCCGGGGTCCCGGTGGGCCAGGTCTCGAGCATCGGGATCGAGCACGGGTACGCCGTCGTCGCATTGAGCATCAACAACACAGTCACCCTGCGCCGCTCCACCGACGTCGGGATGCGGTGGCACAACGTCATCGGCCAGAAGGAGATCGCGCTGTACCCGGGTCACTCCGGGCCGATCCTCCCGCCCGGCGCCACCATCCCCCTGAACCACGACGTCACCGACGCCAGCATCGACGCGTTCTTGAACTCGCTCGGTCCGGTCCTCTCCTCCATCAATCCCTCCGAGGCCAACGCCTTCGTCGAGAACGTCTCGGGTGCGCTCGAGGCGGACACGGCCCAGATCAACCAGCTGATCAACAGCGGCGCCACGGTGTCGTCAACGGTGCAGGCGCTCGACGCCCAGGTCGGGCAGGTCATCGGCAACCTGGACCAGGTGCTCACCGCGCTCGCGTCGCGGTCGGGCGACATCGACAGCCTGGTGACCAACCTCCAGACTGTGTCCTCCGCGCTGGCGTCGAAGAACGCGCTCCTCGACGGCGTCGTGGGGAACCTGTCACAGGTGGCGACCGACCTGGCCGGCCTCATCGGCAACAACCACGCCACCATCACCAGCACCATCAACAACCTGCAGGTGGTCGCGGCTGACGTCCAGAACAACCAGCAGAACCTCGCCAACAGCCTGGCCACGCTCGGCGCCGGGCTGGCGCCCTACATCCAGATCTCCCAGTGGGGGCAGTGGTTCGCCGTCGAGACGATCTACACCTGCCTGGCCAACCAGACGGTGTGCCCCTACTACCAGCCCGGCAACCCACCAGCCGGTTCGGGCCCCTTCGGGACCCCGCCGCTGCCCGCGCCCCTCTCGGGCGTCACCACACCGGGACTGCCGAACCCGAGCGCCCCGTCGTCGGGATCGTCGTCGGCGGCCACGCCGAGCGGCGCGTCGACCGGCTCGGGTCCGGGCTCCTTCGCCGCATCGAGCCTCGGCCTCGACCTCCAGGCCGTCAGCGGGGCCGCGACCCAGGCCACGGGGGGCTCCCAGTGAAGGCGTTCACGGAGCGCAACCCCAAGGTCGTCGGCGTCACGGTGGTCGCGGTGATGGCGGTGTGCGTCCTGGCCATCCTCTTCTTGAACCGCAGCCTGTTCAGCTCCGGCTACACGATCGACGCCCGCTTCACCAACGCCGCCGGCATCTCCAAGGGCACCGAGGTCATGATGGCCGGAGTCAACGCGGGGACGGTGACCTCGGTCGCGGTGCACGGCAACGCCGTCGATGCCCAGCTTTCGGTGGACAGCTCGGTGGTGCTGCCGCACGTCACCACCGCGGCCGTCGAGGTCGAGACCCTGCTGGGCGTCGTCGACGTGACGCTCAAGCCGGTGAGCGGCTGGGGCCACCCGCTCGAGTCCCGCGCGCTCATCACCGACACCTCGGTGCCCACCGAGTTCTACCAACTGCAGAACACGGCGCACTCCCTCCTGTCCAAGACCAACGCGCAGGCGCTCAACAACCTCGTGACCTCGCTCGCCGCAATCACCAAGGGCAAGCAGACCCAGGTGGCGCAGATCATCGCCGGGCTCGGCGCGCTCACGTCCACCGTCGACCAGCGCAGCGGCCAGGTCTCGAGCCTGATCGACTCGGCCACCACGCTGTCGTCGGCCCTGGCGGCGCGGGACCAGCAGCTGGTCTCGGTCGTCAACAACCTCGACACCGTCTCCACCGGGCTGGCCGACCACAACCAGGACCTGTCCAACCTCATCACCAACGTCGACGCCATGGCGAGCCAGACCAACAGCCTCGTGAACCAGGACTCGCCGGCGCTCACCTCGCTGCTGAAGAGCCTCCACGCCGACCTGAGCGTCGTGAGCCAGCACCAGCTCGACCTGGCCCAGGGCGTCAGCTACCTCGGGGGCGCGCTGAAGGGCTTCCAGTCCATCGCCTACAGCGGGAGCACACCGGTGAATTGGGGCAACATCTTCGTCAATCCCGCCTCGCTCACCAACACGTTCGGCGTCATCGGGCCGTGCGGGACGCTCGACCAGGTCCTGAACCAGGTCCTGGGACCCGACCCGGCGGCCTGCGACGCGCAGACCGGCCCGCTCCCGGGGGAGGGCTCCAACCCACAGCCCGCGGCGAGCCCGTCGTCGGGGTCCGCCTCCCACTCACAGTCGGCCCAGCCGTCGGCGTCCCCGGGCACCGCCACGACGCCGTCGGCGCCGGGAGCCGGCGGCGCCCCGGCGGGGCCGAACTCGGGGCTCGGGGGGCTGTCCCAGCTGCTCGGCCCGTTGCTGCAGGGGATCGGGTGATGGGCGTGCTGCGCGCCGTGCTGACCTCCACGCCGCTCCGCCTCGCGGTGGCGGGCCTCGTGGTCGTCGCCGGCGTGCTGGCCGCCGTCGAGGTCGCCCATGGCACGCCGAGCTACCCCGTCAACGTCGTCTACTCGAGTGCTCCGGGCCTCTTCACTGGCGCCGCCGTCGACGTCCTCGGCGTCAAGGTCGGCACCGTCACCGACGTGCAGAACATGGGCGACAAGGTGCACGTGACGCTGGCCGTGGACCAGGGGACCAGGATCCCGTCGTCCGCCTTCGCCTCGCTCGTGGCGCCCCAACTGCTGGGGTCGCCCGACGTCGACTTGAACCCCGGCTACACCGGCGGGCCCACCCTCCCCGCGGGCGCCACCATCCCCGAGGACCGCACCGCGGTCCCGGTCTCCACCGACGAGGTGTTGAAGGAGCTGCAGCACACGCTGAACGCCCTCGACCCCCATGCCGTGGGCAACCTCGTGTCCAACCTGGCCACGGACCTCGACGGGCAGGGGGCCAACCTCAACAAGCTGATCGCGTCGGCCGCCGGCACGGTGCAGCTGTTGGCCGACAAGGGCAACGACCTCGGGCAGCTCAACGGCACCCTGGCCCAGCTGACCGGGACGCTCGACGCCGACACGAGCCAGATTGAGCATCTCGTCGCGCAGTACGACACGGTGTCGACCACGCTGGCCCAGCACTCGGGCCAGCTGAACGACGCCATCACGCAGCTGGCCGGCGCCAGTTCCGGCCTGGTGAGCCTGTTGGTGCCCAACCTCCAACCTCTGGAGGCCGATGTGGGGACGGTGACCACGGCCGGGCGGACGCTCGACCGCAACCTCTCCTCGGTCGACGCGATCCTCCAGAACGGGAACAACCTCTTCCAGGGGGCCAAGCGCGCGTACGACCCCACGTACGACTGGCTGAACCTGAACCTCCAGACGGCGCCCGGCGTCAGCGGTGCCTACATCGCCGGCCTGCTGCGTGACCGGCTGGCCGGCATCTGCCGCCGGATCGTGACCAACCACTCCTCCGGCTTGTCGGCCACGGTCGTTGCCGCCCTCGACCAGTGCGGGAATCCCTCCTCGGGCTTCTTCGACCCGCTGCTCAACGACATTCCGACCATCCTCGACGCACTGACCGGTGGGAGCGGGTCGACCACTGCGCAGTCGCTGCTGCAGCAGGGACTCACCCAGATCGCGAACGCCGAGCACGGCAATGGCGCCGCCTCGAGCGCGGCGCCGCCGCCGGCACCGACACAGAAGAGCCCGGCCGCCGCGTCGTCGACCACGACCACCACGGTGCCGCCGTCGACCACCACGACCACGACGGTCCCCTGTGGGCTGCTCGGCGCCATCCTCGGCTGCTCCCAGGGCTCGTCCTCGGGCGGTTCCAACGGTTCGGGCTCGTCGCAGAGCGGCCTGGGCGGGCTGCTCTCCCACTCGGTCACGCCCGGGCGGGTCAGCCCGGGCCGCGCCACTTCCACCCTGGCCGTCGCCACGCCGGCGGGCCCGACCCCGACAGCCACGACGCCCAACCTGGACCCGACGCTGACGGCGCCGGCCGCCGCACTGCTGCCCCCGCTGCCCCAGGACCGGACCCAGGGCCAGGCCCGCCACGCGCACCCGCCCCGTTGGCTGCTGTCGGGGTGGCTGCACGACGTGGAGAGATGGCTCTGATGCGTGCCCGGCCCCCACGTCGCACCCACCCCCGCGGCCGAGTGCTCGCGGCGCCCGCGCTGGCCGCGTTGGTCCTCGCGCTGACCGGCTGCTCCATGTCGAGCGGCTCGTCACAGCGGACCGCCACCGCCTACTTCAGTGACGTGGGCGACCTCGCGAACGGGGCGCAGGTGCAGATGGCCGACGTGCCCGTCGGGTCGGTCAGCTCCATCGCGCTGAGTGGCGACAAGGCGAAGGTCTCCCTCTCCTTCGACAACGGGGTGCGCGTCCCCGCCGACGTCAGTGCCGCCATCGACCGCACCACAATCCTCGGCGACCAGTTCGTCGAGCTGGTCGTCCCCAAGAGCGAGACGGGCAACGCCGCCGCGACGGCGCCCCAGCTGCCGAACGGGGCCGTCATCGGGCACACCTCGACGGTGCCCGACGTGGAGCAGTTCGTGGCGGCGGGGTCGTCGGTCTTCGGCTCCATCTCCACCACCCAGCTCGAACAGATCATTCAGGCGGGCGGTCAGGGCTTCACCGGTCAGGAGGCGTCACTCGAGGCCTTCCTGGCCGACCTGTCGGCGGTCACCACGGGCTACGCCCAGCACACCGGCCAGATCACCCAGGCCGTCAACGGGCTCAACACCATCAGCGCCACGCTGGCCCCCACCAGCAGCGCCAGCGCCACCGCCATCTCCAACCTGGCACAGACCGTCTCGATCCTGGCCGGGAACTCGCAGCAGTTCGAGACGCTGCTGCAGTCCCTCGACAACCTCTCGACCCAGGGGCGCAGCCTCCTCGAGAACTACTACCCGCAGATCGTCACCCAGCTGCAGACGCTGCAGGCGGTGAGCGGCCAGCTGGCGCAGCACCGGGCCGGACTGGCCGGCCTCCTCTCCGAAATACCGGTGGCCGACAACGCGCTGCCTCAAGCCGTGCGCAACGGCTACGTGCAGCTCTACGAGAACATCATCGTGTGCGGCATCCCCGGCCTCGGTGAGGACGACAGCTCGCCCGCCTTCACCTGTGCGCCGCACTCCGCGGGGGCGACCAAGTGATCTCACGCCGTCTCGTCGTGAACCTCATCGTCTTCTTCGTCGTGAGCTTCGCCCTAGTGGCCTACGGCGTGGTGAACCTCCTCGGCAACCCGCTCGAGAGCCCGACCATGCTCACCACGGAATTCCCCAACGCCTCGGGCCTCTACCCCGGCTTCGAGGTGGAGCTCAACGGCGTGCCGGTCGGGACCGTCAGCTCCACGTCGCTCACCGTGGCGGCCACCAGGATCACCATGAGCATCGACCCCGGCATCGCGGTGCCCCGCGACGTCCAGTCGTCGGTACAGATCGCCAACGACCTCGGCGAGCAGGTCGTCGACCTGGTGCCGACCCGCCCCGGCCGCTCGGCCGACCTCCAGAGCGGCGCCAACGTGCCGGCGGCGCCCAACCAGGTGCCGGCCGACGTCGGCGCGGTGGTGGCCTCGGCCGCACGGCTCCTCCGGGCGATCCCGGCCGACGACCTCAACAAGCTGATCGGGGAGCTCGCCACCTCGCTGGCGGGCCGGGCGGGCGACCTGCGCACCCTCATCACCGCCGGCACGACGTTCTCGAAGGAGTTCGTCGCCTACCAGCAGCAGTTCACCGAGCTGCTGGCCAACGCGCCGCCGTCCCTCGACGCGGTGACGGCCGTCGCGCCCGAGTTGCGCCAGGACCTTGCCAACACCGCCGCGCTGGTCCAGGTGCTGGCCCAGCAGAAGACGGGGCTGCACACGTTGCTCACGTCGGGCGCTTCCGCCTTCGGCGAGGTGGACAACCTCGTCACGTCGCAGTCGGCCAACCTGGGCTGCGTCCTGCATGACACGGCTGACATCCTCACCAACATTGCCCAGCCGGCCAACCTGGACAACCTCTCGCAGGGGCTCGCCTTCAACCAGTACTTCTTCGGGGCGGTCGACAACATCGCGGTCGAGGGTGTGGCCAAGCCCACCACGACCGGGGGCGCCGCGGACCCCACCCAGACCTTCCTGCGCACGCGCCTCCTCCTGCCGCCCGTCCTCGCCGAGCCCGGGACGTCGTACGAGAAGGCCAACACGATTCCCGACACGCTGCCGGGCGCCGGCTGCGTCACCACGTTCGGCAACGGCGTCGGCCCGGCCACCCAACCCGGCTTCGCGCCCGTGGCCGGGGGGCACGTCGTGGCGCCGACGGCGCAGGAGGCGAACGTCGAGCTCGCCTCGGCCAGCCCGGTGCAGGTGAGCAGCGCCGCCTACCGCGTGCCCGGTGCCAGCCGGGGCGCCCTGCTCGCGCTCGGCGGGTTGGTCGTGCCGGTGCTGTTCCTGGCCTGGGGGGCGCGCCCGTCGCGCCGGCGCGCGAGGCGGCGGGCCTGAGATGTCCCGGGCCGCCGCCGGCGCCCCGGGGAGGTGCAACACATGAGGGAGAACGGAGAGACATGACAACGACACAGCACGACACAGAGCACCACGTCGACGGCGGTGTGAAGGTGGTCGGCGCGACGTCGCCCGACCCGGAGCCGGCAGCGGGTGGTCCGCCGCCCCGGAGCGGGAGGCGCCGTCCCGGCGGCAACCGTGCGCGCACCGCCCCGAGCAGGCGGGCCTTCCGCCTGGCGAGCCTCCTGGCCGTCGCCGGCCTGGCCGGCACGTTGCTCTTCGGGGCGCTCTACGCCACCAAGGACAGCAGCGGGCCGGTGCAGGACCCGGCCGTGCTCAGCGCGTCGCGGCTGTTCCTCACCGACTTCTTCAACTTCAACGCCAAGACGGTCGACTCCGACTTCAACGCGGTGACGGGCATGGCGACGGGTGCCTTCTCGACCCAGTCGCGGCAGTTCTTCAACACGTCCATCCGCAAGGCGCTCGAGCAGGCCCTGGCCGAGTCACGCGGCCAGATCCGCTACCTGGAGGTGCAGTCGGAGAACCAGGGCGCCGGGACGGCATCGGTCTACGCCGTGGTCGACCAGACCTACGTGAACAACAAGATCACGTCGCCCCAGGCCGATGTGGTCCGGCTCATCGCCGACCTCCAGCAGGTGGGCGGGGTGTGGAAGATCTCGAACGTCACCGTCTTGGAGGGAGCCACGCCGGCCAGCGCAAGCAGCGCGTCGGGCTCGGCGGGATCCACCGTCCCGGGGCAGTAGGGCCGGCCAGGCCCTAGGAGCGTGGGTCAGAACCCGCCAGTGACGCCCAAGGACTGATCGACCCTTTCCCGGGGTGGGAGGCGACCGTCGATTCGCGATTCTCCTGCGGTTTTGGGAGAATTTGCCCATGGCGAACGATCGGGTCGGCGACAAGCTCTTCGAGGTGGAAGGGCAGCCGGTCGGGCGCCCCGAGAAGGTCCCGGCCGGGGTGAATAAGCGCTTCCGCCACTACGACCAGTCCCAGTCCTTCCTCCTCCCACCCTCCCTCGAAGACTGGCTACCCGAGAACCACGAGGCCCGGTTCATCTCTGAGGTGGTCGAGGACATGTTGGACCTCTCGGTCATCTACGACTCCTACACCGAGGCGGTGGGTGCGCCGCCCTATGACCCGACGATGATGTGCAAGCTGCTGCTCTTCGCCTACTCGACCGGGGTCACCAGTTCGCGGGAGATGGAGCGGCGCTGCCATGTCGACGTGGCCTTCCGCTGGCTGAGTGCCAACACGGCTCCGGACTACCGCTCCATCTCTCGGTTCCGGCGTCGCCACCTGGGCGCCATCGATGCCCTCTTCGTCCAGGTGCTCGCCCTGTGCGCACAAGCGGGACTGGTGCGCCTTGGCCGCGTCGCCCTCGATGGCACCAAGCTGCGGGCCTCGGCGAGTAAGCACAAGGCCATGAGCCATGACCGGATGGGACCGCGGATCGTTGAGCTCGAGGCCCAGGTGGCGGCCATGCTGGCCGAGGCCGAGGCCACCGACGCGGCCGAAGACGAAGCGTTCGGTGAGGACCGCCGCGGTGACGAGCTCCCGCCCGAGTTGGCCACCAAGGAGGGTCGCCTGGCCAAGCTGCGCGTGGCCAAGGAGGCCATAGAAGCCGAGGCGAGGGACAAGGCCGCCACAAAAGCCCAGCACAAGGCCACAGGGCACGGCGCCTCCGAGCACGAGGCCCGGGCCGCCGGTGACGACGCGGCAGCGAGAGCCAAGCCCGATGGGCGGGCCCAGCGCAACTTCACCGACCCCGAGTCACGGATGATGAAGACGACCGACGGATTCCACTACGCCTTCAACGCCCAGGCCGTGGTCGACGAGGAGGCCCAGGTGGTCCTGGCCCACTCGGTGTCCAACCAGGCCGCCGACGCCCCGCACCTCATCGAGATGATCGAGGCCACCGAAGTCAACCTCGGCGCCGCGGACATCGACGAGAACCCCGACACGCTCATCGCCGACGCCGGCTACTTCTCAGAGGCGAACGTGAACGATGCCACCGACGCCGGCGTCGACGTGTTGATCGCCACCGGGCGCATCAGACATGACGATCGGGTGTCGCCCGCACCGAGGGGTCCTATCCCAAGAGACGCCACGGTGAAGGAGAAGATGGCACGCCGGCTGCGCACCAAGGCGGGACGGGCCGACTACGCCAGACGCAAGGCCATCGTCGAGCCGGTCTTCGGACAAATGAAGGTCCGACAACGCGCCGGGTTCCTCCGTCTACGCGGCCTTGAGGGTGCACAAGGTGAGTGGGCCCTGCACGTGCTCTGCCACAACTTGAGAAAGTTGGCCCAGGCGGGCGCATAGGGAGGGATCCACCGACGTCGGATGCAGCCGTCACTCATCCGCCAGAGGCCACCGGGACCCATTTGTGATGCCGAAGCCGGCCCGTGAGCGACCGGACCTCAGATCTCAGGCGTCAGACCGATCCCGTTGGCCGATTCCGACTCACGCTCCTAGCATGGGCCCGGGCTGCGTGCGGGTCTGTGGTTGAAAGTCGAGGCCAGTCGCAGGCGAAACGACCCACGTAAGGCGACTTGTGGTCGCTGAGCATGGTGCGGCTTAGAGGTAAGCCCTGCCCGCTGTGTCCCCGGCTGTCGGGGGCGGGCGGAGACGAGGCGATGCGCGCCAGGTGGTGCCGTTGGGTGCGGCGGGGACGCCGTGCCGCCGGCGCCGGCGCGTCACCCTCGCGGCAGGCGAGTGTGGGGTCAAAGACCAGGTCAGCCGCACGCAGCCCGACTCTCCCCCCAGTGCGCCTGTCGGCTCGCCCGGCCCTGGGACCGGTAGGATCGGGCCTTCATGAGTGTGTTCACGAAGGTCCTGCGCGCCGGTGAGGGCAAGAAGGTCAGGCGGCTGGCCGAGCTCGTGCCCCTGATCGGTGCCCTCGAGCCCGAGATGCAGGGCCTGAGCGACGAGGCGTTGGCCGGCAAGACGGTGGAGTTCAAGGAGCGCCTCGACAACGGCGAGTCGCTCGACGACCTCCTGATCGAGGCCTATGCGGTCGTGCGCGAGGCGGCGTGGCGGGTACTGGGCCAGCGCCACTTCGACGTGCAGCTGATGGGCGGCATGGCGCTGCACTTCGGGTGGATCGCCGAGATGAAGACGGGGGAGGGCAAGACGCTCGTCTCGACGCTCCCCGCCTACCTCAACGCGCTCGACGGGCGCGGCGTCCACATGGTGACCGTCAACGAGTACCTGGCCACCCGCGACGCCGAGTGGATGGGACGCGTGCACCGCTGGCTCGGGCTCTCGGTCGGGCGCATCGGGTCGGACATCGACGACCCGTTCCGCAAGCGGGCCGCCTACGCGGCGGACATCACCTACGGCACCAACAACGAGTTCGGCTTCGACTACCTGCGCGACAACATGGCGCGGTCGCGCGAGACCATGGCGCAGCGGGACCACGTCTTCGCCATCGTCGACGAGGTCGACTCCATCCTGATCGACGAGGCGCGAACGCCCCTCATCATCTCGGGCCCGGCCGACGAGGCGGCCCAGCTCTACTACCAGTTCGCCTCCATTGTGCGCACCCTGACCCGCGACGTCGACTACGAGGTCGACGAGGAGAAGAAGACGGTCATCCCCCTCGAGCCGGGGATCGAGAAAGTGGAGCGGGCTGTCGGGGTCGACAACATCTATGACGCGGTGTCGGTCAACTACGTCCACCAGCTGACCAAGGCCCTGACGGCCAAGGACCTCTACAAGAGGGACAAGGACTACCTCGTGGCCGGCGGCGAGGTGAAGATCATCGACGAGTTCACCGGGCGCACGCTGGAGGGCCGCCGATGGTCCGACGGTCTCCACCAGGCCGTCGAGGCGAAGGAGCGCGTGGCCATCAAGGAGGAGAACCACACCTGGGCCACGGTGACGCTGCAGAACTACTTCCGGATGTACGAGAAGTTGTCCGGCATGACCGGCACGGCGGAGACCGAGGCCGGCGAGTTCGCCTCCACCTACGGGCTGCCCGTGGTGCCGATCCCGACGAACATGGAGATGATCCGCATCGACCAGCCCGACCTCGTCTTCAAGACCGAGGAGGCGAAGTTCAACGCGGTCGTCGAGGACATCGTCGAGCGCCACGAGCTGGGGCAGCCGATGCTCATCGGCACTGCCTCGGTCGCCAAGTCCGAGCTCCTGTCTCGTCTGCTGGACAAGCGCGGCGTGCCGCACAACGTGCTCAACGCCAAGCAGCACTTCCGGGAAGCCGAGATCGTCGCCCAGGCCGGCCGCCGCGGTGCGGTGACCGTGGCCACCAACATGGCAGGGCGTGGCGTCGACATCATCCTGGGCGGCAACCCCGAGCTGCTGGCTCAGCACGAGCTGGCTGCGGAGGGCTTCGACCTGGACAGCGAGGAAGGTCAGGCCGAGCTGGAGGGCCGCCAGTCCGCCGTCGAGGCGCGCTGCCGGGCCGAGGGCGAAGAGGTGCGCAAGCTGGGCGGTCTCTACGTCCTGGGCAGCGAGCGCCACGAGAGCCGCCGCATCGACAACCAGCTGCGTGGCCGCTCCGGCCGCCAGGGCGACCCGGGCGAGAGCCGCTTCTACCTCAGCCTGGACGACGAGCTGCTCCGCTTGTTCGCCACCGGCGCCATGAGCTGGGTCATGGGCCGCACGCTGCCCGAGGACGTGCCGATCGAGTCCAAGACGGTGGCCAAGGCGATCGAGCGGGCGCAGAACACCGTCGAAGCGCGTAACGTGGAGATGCGCAAGGACGCGCTCAAGTACGACGAGGTGATGGACCAGCAGCGCAAGGTCATCTACGAGCGGCGCCTGCAGATCATCGACGGGGACGACCTCGAGGAGCACACCGAGGACCTGTTGGCCGGGGCGGCCGAAAAGCTGGTCGCCGAGCACTGCCCGACGGAGTTCGAAGAGGACTGGGACCTCAAGGCGCTCATCGACGGGCTGATGCAGTACTACCCGACCAAGTTCAGCGAGGCCGACCTCGCGGAGGCGGCGACGACCGAGGACCTCGTCGAGTCCATCGTCGAGGAGGCGCTCGACCACTACGAGCAGCACTCGGAGTCCATGCCAGGCGGTGCGGAGACGATGCGCCAGATCGAGCGTGACGTGTATCTCCAGATCATGGACGCCCGCTGGCGCGACCACCTGACGGAGATGGACAACCTCAAGGACGGCATCCACCTGCGCTGGACCGTGCAGGCCGATCCCCTCAACGCCTGGCAGCAGGAGGGCTACTCCATGTTCGGCCAGCTGCTGGAGGTCATCGACAACGACTACCTGCGCTACATCCTCCACGTCGAGGCGGTGCAGGCGCCGGCGGCGGAGCCGGACCTGGACCGGGCCGTCTACGCCGCGGCGGAGGACCCGGTCGCGGAGACCGGCGCCCTGGCCACTGCCCTGCTGGCCGAGCAGGGCACCAACGTCGCCCCCCAGGCCGCCATGCTCAGTGCCCCCGCCGCGGGGAACGGCAGCGGCGGCGCCGGCGGGAGGGTACAGATCAAGCGGCCGAACGCGCCGGACCCCAACGCCCTCGTGCCGATCGTGAAGGAGCAGCACGAGAAGGTGGGCCGCAACGACCCCTGCTGGTGCGGGAGCGGCAAGAAGTTCAAGTTCTGTCATGGCGCCGCCTGACGGGCCGGCGGCCGAGGGTCCCCGCGACTTCTCAACCGAGCTCGAGGCGCTGGGGGAGCGGCTGGCCGAGGCCGAGCGCTACCTGGGCCGCGACAAGCTCGAGGTCAGGCGGGCCGAGCTCGAGGCCGAGGTGGCGAGGCCGGACCTGTGGGACGACCCCGACCACGCGTGGTCGGTCACCAGGGAGCTGGGGCGGGTGTCGGCCGACCTCGACCAGCTCGAGGGCCTCCGCGGTGCCCTCGACGACGCGCGGGCGTTGCTCGAGCTGACCGACGAGTCGGCTGCGGCCGGCGCGGGGACGCGGCGCTCGACACCGAACTGGTCGAGACCGTCGACGCCCTGGGCACGCGGCTGGGCGCGCTCGAGCTGCAGTCGCTCTTCTCGGGTGACTACGACGAGCTCGACGCGGTCTGCGAGGTGCACGCCGGCGCGGGCGGCACCGACGCGCAGGACTGGACCGAGATGCTGCTGCGCATGTACCAGCGCTGGGCCGAGCGCCGCGGTTTCACCGTGGAGGTGGACGAGGCCACCGAGGGCCAGGAGGCCGGACTTCTGTCGGCCACGTTCATCGTGCACGGCCGTTTCGCCTATGGATTGCTCGCCACCGAGCGCGGCGTGCACCGGCTGGTGCGCATGTCGCCCTTCGACTCGCAGCACCGGCGCCAGACCAGCTTCGCGTCCATGGACGTCACCCCCTTCCTCGAGGACGTGTCCTCCGAGGTCGAGATCGACGAGAAGGACCTGCGCATCGACACCTACCGCTCGTCGGGCGCCGGCGGCCAGCATGTCAACAAGACCGACTCGGCCGTGCGCCTGACCCACTTGCCCACGGGGATCGTGGTGTCCTGCCAGAACGAGCGCAGCCAGCACCAGAACAAGGCGAAGGCCATGCAGATCCTCGGGGCCAAGCTGGCCGAGCGGGCCCGACTGGAGCGCCGCGCCGAGCTCGACGCGCTGAGCGGCGAGCGGGTCGACAACGCCTGGGGCAACCAGATCCGCTCGTACGTGATGGCCCCGTACCAGCTCGTCAAGGACCTGCGGACGGGCGTCGAGACCGGGAACGTCGACGCCGTGCTCGACGGCGACCTCGATCCGTTCATGGAGGCCGAGCTGCGCCGCCAGCGCGAGGCCGGCTCGTAGGCTGCCCGGTCGGCGCGGATCTCCCGCGCCGCCGCGTAACCGCCGGCGCCTCCACACGTCTACTCCGTGTGGGTACCGGCACCGCCGGCTCGGGCCGACCCATCCGGGCCCACATCGGACGAGAAAGGGGTTCCCCATGAGCAAAGACGCGCTCGCAGGTGTGTACACCAACACGTTGAAGGACGAGGAATTCCGGGCCACGGTCGCCGCCGAGCCGCAGGTGCTCGACACCTGGGACCTGACCGGCGAGGAGAAGCAGCTGCTCACCGAGGAGGCCACCCAGGACGTGTCGGGCTTCGCCATCGGCGGTGGGAGCGTGATGGGTTACCTGGGCAGCGGGCCCCGGCTGTCACCCGGCGTCGCCTCGGGACTCGGCTCGGCTCTGAACAGCGCCGCCGGCCTCCCGACCGGTGCGCTCAACGGCCCGGGGTTCGCCGCCGACGCGGGGTGCTGCCCCTGGGGCCACGGCTTCGTGTCGATGGGCGAGATGTCGGAATGACGAGCACGGCCCCGTACCCCGACCGCGGCCTGCGACCCGGTGGTCGGTGGTCCTCGGCCGTTCTGGTCGACGAGGTCCTCCGGCTGGCCACGATGGAGCGGGCTGCGGCCCACGTGGCCGCCGGGTGGGTCCCCAAGGTGCCGGCCATCGACGACAAGCTCGAGTTGGCGGCCACGCTGGAATCGTCCCTGACCAGGGCAAGCGAGCTGCGCCGGCACGGGACGGCACTCTGCGAGCGCGACGAGGGCGCCGTGCGGTCCAACCCGGCCTGGGCCGGGCCGCTGCCGGCACTCGACTCGTCCGGCAACCCCGCCGGGGTGGTGGGGGCGCTGACCCGCGAGCTGCCCGCCGTCCTGCGGGCCCGCTACGCGGACCTGCGCGACCGCCTCGACCCCCTCTTCGACCACCGGCTGCTGACCACGGTGAGGCGCGCCCTGCAGGACCTCGGTCCGGGCCGGCGGCCCGACGCCCACACGCTCGAGGCCTGGCGTGGCGGCGACGCCGCAGCGGTCGTCGCGCTCGACGACGTGCTGTGGGCGCCGGTCGACCGGGTTCGGGTCCCGGCGCGCCCGACAGGACGACCGCGACTGGAGCCGGGCGCGCGCGCTCACTTCCGCCGTATGTCGCGCCTCGAGAACGATGACATCGCAGGCGAGCTCAATGACAACGTGATGGCGGAGATCTGCGCCATGGAGCTGATGGCCCGGAGCTCGTACGAGCACCCCGAGCTTCCATGGTCCTTCCACCTGGCGTGTGCGCGCCACGCCGCCGACGAAGCGCGTCATGCGGCGATGTTCCGGCGCCTGCTCGCCGAGCGCGGCTTCGACGAGTCGTCGTTGTTGCAACACGTCTCCAACTACGAGTACGCCTACGAGTTCCCCGAATGCGAGCCGGGCAGCCGGCGTGAGCTCGCGTGGAGGTTGCTCATCTTGTGCACGGTGCTCGAAGCGCTCGCCATCGACAAGCTGCCCCTCGAGATCGCCGTGCGCGACACGATCGGCCAGCATGACATCGCCCGGGCGCTGGACTACGCGTCGCTCGATGAGCTGTACCACGTCGAGAACGGTCTGGTCTGGACGCGCAAGCTGTGCGCTGAGCTGGGACTCGACCCGATGATCGAGCGGGAGCGGGTGCACGGCCGCTTTTTCGGACGCCAACGCGACCTGAGGATCCGCTACCTCGAGGCAGACCCCGGACGCGCCGCCCATGAGATCGCGATCTTCGAGGGGCCCGATCTCGACGGCATGACGTTCACGTCACGCACCGAGAGGGAGCTGCGGACGCGCGCGTCGTTCACCGAGGCCGAGTGCGAGCAGGTCGACCGCTGGGGGTACAACCCCCGCTCGACGCCGGAGCCGGCACCGGCGACGTAACGGGCTGGTGCGCTCGGACGCGGGTTCCGTGCGCGATGCGTCCATGGACCTCTGTGACCTGCAGCGGAGCTGTTGACCCGAAACAGTCATGTGGAGAAAGTAGGATCGTGCGGGTGCCCCGCAGCGGTCGGGGCGACACCTCTCTCAACTGATGATCCGATTCGAAAACGTCACCAAGACATATAAGGGCTCGACCGTCGCTCTGCGCGACATCACCGTGGAGATCGAGAAGGGCGAGTTCGTCTTCCTCGTCGGCGCGTCCGGCTCGGGGAAGACCACGTTCATCCGCCTCCTCCTCCGCGAGGAGCTCCCCGACTCGGGCCAGATCCTCGAGGCCGGCCGCAACATCGTCGAGCTGCCGAAATGGCGGGTGCCCTACCTCCGTCGCAACATCGGCTGCGTCTTCCAGGACTTCCGCCTCCTGCCCAACAAGACGGTGTTCGAGAACGTGGCCTTCGCGCTCGAGGTCATCGGCCGTCCCCGGCACGTCGTGGCCAACCAGGTGCCCCAGGTGCTCGACCTGGTCGGGCTGGCCGGCAAGCGGGACAACCTGCCCAGCGAGCTCTCCGGCGGTGAGCAACAGCGCGTCGCGGTGGCCCGTGCGTTCGTGAACCGCCCCCTCATCCTGCTGGCCGACGAGCCCACCGGCAACCTCGACCCGCAGACCAGCCAGGGCATCATGCAGCTGCTCGACCGCATCAACCGGACGGGCACCACGGTGGTCGTCGCGACGCACGACGAGGTGCTGGTCGACAAGATGCGGCGCCGCGTCATCGAGCTCAGCAACGGCGTGATGGTGCGCGACCAGGCGCGCGGCGTGTACGGCTTCGACGGCTCGGCGCAGCAGCCGCCTGACGTGGCTGCAGCGGGTTGAGCTGATGGCGGTCTCCGTCGACTACGTCGTCCGCGAGACGGCGTCGAACCTGTGGCGCAACCGGCTGATGACCATCGCCGCCATCCTCACCGTCGCCGTGTCGCTCTCGCTCGTGGGCGCGGCGCTCCTCCTGCGGCAGGGCTCGGCCAACGCGACGGGGACCCTCGAGCGGGGCACCCAGGTCACCGTCTGGATGCAGCCCAACGCCAACGACCAGGAGATCGCAGCCGTCAAGACCGAACTGGCCCAGCTCAACTACGTGACCCAGCCCTGCGCCTACTGGGACAAGGCCCGCAACTTCTCCGAGGCCCGGCGCTTGCTCCCATCCGACGTCTTCCAGGCCACGACCCAGTCCGAGATGCCCACTTCCTTCTGGTGCACCCCGGTTGCGCTTTCCGATGCGGCCCAGGTGGTGCACACCTTCAGCGGCACGGCGGGCGTCCTCTCGGTCACCGAGCCCCAGCAGACGATCCACAACGAGGAGACGGTGATCAACATCTCGAAGTGGGTGTGCCTGGCCATCGCCATCGTCCTGATCGTGTCGGCTGCCGTCTTGATCCTCAACACCATCCGCATGGCGATCTTCGCCCGCCGGCGTGAGGTGTCGGTGATGAAGCTCGTGGGGGCCACCAACTGGTTCATCCGGGTGCCCTTCATGTCCGAGGGCCTGCTGCAGGGGTTCATCGGATCGGTGCTGGCCGCTGTCGTCGTCTACTTCGTCTATCTCTTCATCAACCACGAGGGGAGCGGTCGCACGACGAGCAACATCTTCACCGCCATGCACATGACGGGGTCGGAGGTCTTGCTCACGAACGTGGTCGTGGTGATCGTGGGCATGGCGATCGGCTCCATCGGGTCCGCCATCGCCATCCGGCGCTTCCTCGACGTCTGACCTCCCTCAGCCGCCGGCGTCGGCGGGCGTGCAGAGGTAGAAGTGCATCGTCCGCCCCGCGATGTGGCTGTCCGGACCGCCGGAGGGCTCCGGCTTGCAGTGCGCGATGGCCCACAGCATGTCGGGGTTGCGGGTCAGCGGAGCCACCGCCGCCAGCACCACAGTCACCCGTCCGGCGCGCACGTCGGCGACGAACTGGGCCAGCGTCGGGCTCGGCACCCTCCCGGAGAGGCCGCCCACCGGGAGGAACTCGCGTCCGGTGTCGAGGATGGGGAGGCTCGAGCCCGCGGAGGTCTCGTTGGTGATGACACTGACGGAGGGGGCGACCCTGGCCGCGGCGCGATCGAGGCTGGCTGCGATGGCCGCGGAACGGCCGTTGGCGGCGTGGTCCTGCGCGGTCAGCGCAGCCGGCTGGTACGGCGAGTCGAAGGGCCCCAGCCCCGCCACCACGACGGTCCCCGACGCCCACGCCGAGCCCAGGAACAGCGCGGCGCCCGAGAGCATCACCCCTGCCGCCGCCCAGGTGGCGCGCCCGGAGAGAAAAGACCACGCGAGGACGGCGACCGCCGTCAACGCGAGCGCCAGCGTGCTGGCCTCCACCCACGGCCGCACGCCGACCTCCCCGGGAAGCAGGTAGAGGGCATAGGCGGTGCCGCCGACCACGGTGCCCAGCAGGACGACCCGCGCCATGCGGCGCGTCCGGAGCCGCCAGGCCACGGCGAGGCCCATGCCGCAGAGTGCGGCGATCGGTGGTGCGAGCGCCGCCAGGTAGTACGAGTTGATGAAGTGCGAGGACGCGAAGAAGCACCAGGTGAAGAACAACCAGGCCGCCCACAGCACCGCGGCCGCACGCAACGTGTCGGTGCGCGGCCGGCGCCGGCGCGTCACGAGGATGCCCCCGAGGGCGACCACCGCCGGGACGAGCATCCAGTCGCTGTCCCTCCCGAAGCTGCCGTTGAGGAAGCGGCCGGGTCCGTTCGGGACGGCGACCGTCGTCTCCTGGGTGCTGGTGCTCGCCTTGACCGGGGCGGGTGCCGGGCTGCACCCGGGCTGACCGAGCGTGTCGCCCGTGAGCCGGTCGGTGCCGTTGTAGAGGAAGACCTGGCTGAAGACGGAGTTGTTGCAGCTGCCGTCCACGTAGGGCCGGTCGTGGGCCGGGACGGCGGTCACGACGAGCATCCAGGACAGCGAGACCGCGAGCGCCACCAGTGCCGAGAGCGCCACGTGCCCGACACGGCGGGAGAGGGCGGGTGCCGGCGCCGCCAGCAGGTAGGCGAGGTAGAGCGCGGGCAGGACGAGCCAGGCCTGGAGCATCTTGGCCTGGAAGGCCAGCCCGACCCAGACGCCGGCCATCAGCAGCTGCGCCAGGCGCCCCGAGGTGAAGGCCGCCGTCGTCGCGTCGGCCGCCAGCACCAGCAGCAGGATCAGGAGCGAGTCCGAGATGTTGCCCCGGTTGAGCAGGATCGTGACGGGAGTGGCCGCCAGGACGGCGGCCGCGGCCAGCCCGGCGCCGGCCCCTGCGACGCGCCGCACGGCGCGGTACAGCACGAGCACGGTCAGGGTGCCCTCGATCGCCTGGGGGAGCACGACCGACCACACGTGGAAACCGAACAGGCGGACCGACAGCGCCTGCACCCAGAACGCGCCGGGCAACTTGTCGACGGTGACCGTCCCCCACGGGTCGAAGGCGCCGAAGAAGAAGTTGTGCCAGCTCTGCGACATGCTTCGCACGGCGGCGCCGTAGAACGTCTCCAGTGTGGCGTCGTCGATGCCCCACGCGTACGAGAGTGCGGCCAGTGCGGCGAGGACGAGGAGCAGGGGGCGGGCCCAACCCGGTTGGCCGGGCGGCGAGCGCCAGACGCGCCAGCGACCCGGGTGGGGCGCCGGCGGGGTCTCCACGGCGGCGTCGTCCGGCGCCGCAGGTGCCTGGAGCGTCAGCCCACCGGCCACATCCCCCATGGGGGGCAACCTACCTGGCGATCGGGCGCGTCAGGGTGCCATTCGGTTGCGGTGCCGGAGCATGCGCGCAGAGGACCAGGCCGGGGCCCGAGCGGAAGGTCGCCGTCCGTCGGGCGATCTCGACGAGCCCGCAGTGCTCGAGGAGCGCGACGACGTCCGCGGTCCATGCTCCCAGCGGCGCCCGCTTCTCCATGGCCCAGGTGTGCGTCACGGTCACCAACGCGCCGCCCGCGGCGAGCACGCGCGCCACCTCGCCCACGGCGCGCCCGAGTGGCTCCCACACCTGGACGCTGTTGACCGCGACCACGCCGGCGAATGAGCCGTCGGGCCACGGGATGCTCTCCGCGCCGGCCTGTGTGAGCACGACCCGACCCTCCTCCACCGCGGCGCGGTTGCGCCGGCGCGCCCGCCCCACCATCGTGGCCGACGGGTCGACGCCGGCCACCGAGCCGTCCGGCAGGCGGGCCACGAGCTCCGCGATCCCCACGCCGGGCCCGAACCCCACCGCGAGGACGGCATCATCGGGGCCGGGAGCGAGCTCGTCGACGGCGGCGCGCTCCATGTCGCCGTTGAGGCGGGCCATCACGGCCCCCGCCAGCCTCCCGCCCGTGCCTTCGAACGTGGTCGTCGGGTTGCCCATGCCGGCACCCAATCACTTGAAGTACACTTCAAGTCAATGGTGGCGCTCCTGGACATCGGCGAGGTCGCGGCCCGCTCCGGCATGGCCCCCTCCGCGCTGCGGTTCTACGAGCGAGAGCAGATCATCGCGAGCGAGGAACGCAAGGGCCTGCGCCGCCAGTTCCGGCCCGAGGTCCTGACCACGCTCGCCGTGGTCGCCCTGTGCCGGGAGGCCGGGTTCACCTTGGAGGAGATCAAGGTCCTGCTGGCCACCAGGGGACGCCCCACGTGGAAGGGTTTCGCGGCGCGCAAACGAGACGAGCTGCGGGCCCGGGCAGCGCACCTCGCGACGATGGCCGACCAGCTCGAGCATGCGCTCCATTGCCCGAGCCGCAATGTGTTCGACTGTGAGCACTTCCGGGCCGCGCTCGACGACGCCCTCCCTGTGGCCGACGAGACCCCACGGGGAGTGGCGCGTGCGCGGTAGCAGCCCTGTCACCAACGGGTCGAGCCCGGACCGGTCGCAGTCGCGGTTCCTGTGCAACCTCCCCCGCAAGGTCTCGCTCTCCTTCCTTGCGCTCGCGGTGGCCGCGCTCGTGATCGGCGGCGGTTTCGCGGAGATCAGCTCGAACGGCTCGCCGACGTCGCTCGAGACGGCGATCGTGCGCTACGTCATCGTGGGCTCGCTCGTGCTCGGTGCCGTGGCGTACGTCATCGGTGGTCGCCAGCGGAGGACCGGACCGGGCTAGGAGTTGGCGCGTCAGGTCCAGACCTTGACGACCCGAGCGGCAGAGAAGGCACTCGTCGCGCGCTCTTGAGCCTGGCAGGCCGAGCTCCACCACGGGGCCGCCTGCTGCGGGACGTGACAATCGGCCACCGAACTGGTCGCGCCGGGGGTGGGACAGGCGAAGGGGCCGAGCCCGCCCCATGCCGCCGCCACGAGGATGCAGACCTGCCCATTGGCCAGCTGCATGGCCCAGGGGCGCGTCGCCGGCGCTCCTGGTGGGGCATGTGGGAGGACACCGGCATCGAACTCGACCACCTCGGGGGCGGCGGGATCGGCGATGCACTCGACGGCCCCGCTGATGGCGCCGGGCGGGGCGAAGCAGGGATCGTAGATCGCGGAGTCGGGTTGCGCGAAGCAGCGGTACGAGGTCGTGCCGGCCACGCCGGGCGCCACGCACGTGCCGGACACCCTGACCGTCACCTGTTCGGTGGGTAGCAGCGTGCCCTGTGCCGAAAAAGGATCGAAGCGCACCTCTTGGGTGCCCGCCGCGGTCGTCGACGTCGCGGTCGACGACGTCGTCGTGCCGGCTGCCGTCGTGGTGGTCGTCGGGTTCGTGGCCACGCCGGGGGAGCCGGGGGAGCTGCTGCAGGACGACAAGGCGAGGGCGAGCGCGGCGATCACGGCGATGCAGGCGGGCCGGGCGGGCATCGTGCGGAGGAACACCGCGGTCATGCTCCCATACGCCGCCGCCGACATGTCCGGCGTGGTGCCTGACCGTGGGCCAGACTGTCCCCATGGGGCGAGCCGGCGACAAACCGAGGAAGCAGAAACGGCGCCTGGCCAAGGTGCCCAAGTACGAGGAGCCCAATTCGATTCCCGCCGCCGGCCTCACCGGAAACAGCGGCGGGCCCTTCGGTTCGCGCTACGGGCATTCGGCGGACCATCGTCACCAGGGGCAGCCGAATCGCTTCGGGGCTTTCGTCCTGCGCTGCCTGGGGATGAAGCCGAAGCCCTGACCGGACCCGACGCGGCCGGACCGACCGCTGCGAGGTCGGCGGCAAGCTTTGCGGCAAGTCGAGCTCCCCACGCTGGGTCGCGCCCACTGACGTTTGGGCGCGACGAAAGCGAGGAGAGACATGGCCAACACCACGACGATCACCGGGAACCTGACCCGCGAGCCGGAGATCCGCTACACGCGGGAGGGGCAGGCGACGGCCCAGCTCGGCGTCGCCGTCAACCGCCGCTGGCAGGACCGGACGACTCAGGAGTGGCAGGAGTCGACGTCATTCTTCGACGTCATCTGCTGGCGGGACCTGGCCGAGAACGTGGCGCTCAGCCTGACCAAGGGCATGCGCGTGGTGGTCACGGGGCGTCTGGAGCAGCGCACGTGGGAGACCGAAGAGGGCGAGCACCGCTCCAAGGTCGAGATCACGGCGGATGAGGTCGGCCCGAGCCTCCGCTACGCCACGGCCGACGTGCAGCGCGTGGAGCGCCGGGGTGCGTCCATCACGTCCGACGCCGGCGAGGTGGCCGCGTCCGACGCCACGCCGGTCGAGGCGTGAGTGTCGCCCTGGTTGATCGTCACCGCGGGGTGGCCGGCGGCGCCCGGGATCGCGGCGTCCCTCCTGTCGGACGCGGCGGCCCACCCGTGGACATGCTCCATCGTGACGCCGACCGCGTTGGCTCTCGGGACCGGAGTGCTGATCGGGCTCCGTGTCCGGGAGCGGCTGGGCCACCGATCGACTTCCTGAGGGACGAGGTGGTCGAGATCTGCGGTGCGCTCGCCCTCGGTGGCTCGCTGCTGCGCCGACTCGGGCTCGGCGCCGAGGCTTCCCGCCTCGAGGCGCTCTTCGGAGCTGTCGAGGGGCGGCTGACGGAGGCTCAGCCCTCGGCCTGGTCCTCGCCGGGATCCCGGTCGTAGGTCAGCGAGAGCGAATTGACGCAGTAGCGCAGCCCGGTGTCGGTGGGGCCGTCGGGGAACACGTGGCCGAGGTGGCCGCCACAGCGCGCGCACAGGATCTCGGTCCTCGCCATGCCGAAGCCCCGATCGGATCGTTCGACGACGGTGCCCGCCGAACGGGCCCGGTCGAAGCTGGGCCAGCCCGTTCCCGACTCGAATTTGGCATCGGTGTCGAACAGCGCAGCAGCGCAGCCGGCGCAGCGGAACACCCCGTGGCCTTCCACGTGGAGGATCTCTCCGGACCAGGGTGGCTCGGTGCCGGCCCGCCGGAGCACCGCGTAGCGCTCTCGCGACAGCTGCTCCCGCCATTCCTCGTCGGTCTTGGCGACCTCGTACTCCGCCTCGTCGGGCCTGCGTGACCTGCGGGTGAACATGGTGGTCCTCTCCTTGGCGCTTCACTCATGCGGCCAAACGGGCTGCCGCGCTGCCCATGAGAAAGAGGAAGTTGTCGGTGTAGAACTGGCGGCGCACGTCCTCGCCGGCGGCACCGAGTGAGGTCTCGAAGCGTTCCAAGGGCTTGCGGCCGCCTTCGACGTGCGGATAGTCCGAGGAGAACATCACCAGGTCGGCTCCGCCTTCGGCGACGATCCAGCCGACGTCCTCGGTCGGGTAGGGCGTGAAGCGGACCTGGCGGTGCACATAGTCACTCGGCCGGAGCGAGAGCGCCTGCAGGCGCTCCTCGTGGCGGTGGAACGCCTCGAAGGCGGACTCCATCTGGCGCAGCCACGACGGGACCCAGATGGCACCCTGTTCGATCACGCCGACACGGAGGCGGCCGAAGCGCTCGAGGACCCCGTCGAAGATGAGGGTGGCCAGGGTCTGGGCGGGCGGCACCGGGATGCCCATGTAGTCGACCGAGCGGAAGTTCTCCTCGCCACCGTGGAAGTCGGGTGGGACCGGCTTCCCGTTGACGAAGTAATTGGGGTCGATGAGGGTGCCCGTCCCTCCCACATGGAAGACGACCGGGATACCGGCCTCCTCGGCCTGGGCCCAGACGCCGAAGAGGTCCGTGTGGCTGGGGGAGAAGCGCGGCGGGCAGCCCGACGCCACCAGCAGGGCCGCGGCCCCCTGGTCCAGTGCTTCGTGGGCGGCCGCGACTGCACGCTCGGGGTCGACCAGGGGGACGTAGAGCGAGGGCAGCAGGCGGGCATCGACCGAGCAGAATTCGAGCATGCCCCGGTTGTGCGCCCGGGCAGCTGCGTAGGCGAGGTCGGCGTCGCGGTGCTCGAGGTCGTGCAGCCGCCCGTTGTGGAACGTGTTGAACACCAGCTGGCTGGAGAAGCCGAGCAGGTCGAGGGCCCGGGGGCGGTCCTCTGCGATGAAGGACCCGGTAGCGGCGAAGTTCTTGCGCGCCATGATCTCGGCTTCCTCGTCGGCCCGGTACTCCGCCGACGCGTGTCGGGTGCGCAGCTTCTCGAAGGCCGTCTGGAGGTCGCGCTGTTGGTCCGCGGGGTCGCCGGTCTGCCGCAGCTCGTTGCCGCCCGGATAGCTCAGGACCGGGAGGCGGTCGCGGAAGGCCGCCTCGGCGTGGTCGCGCAGCCAGGTCGGCGTCTCCATGATGTGGGCGTCGGCGTCATGGACGACCCTCCCTTCGGAGTAGGGCACGGTCACCCCCTTTCGCGCTGCGATCTTGATGCGGTGCACCCGCGAGTATTCCAGGGGTGGGAGGACCCGCTCTGCCGGGGTGCCCGGGCGATCTGACGGACCGTCAGATCGGGTGCCACGCCTTGGCTACGCTCCCGGGCGATGGATCTGCGTGATCGCCCCGAGGACGTGGCGTTCCGGCTGGAGGTCCGCCGCTTCCTCGAGGAGCACCTGGTGGGCGAGTTCGCCGAGCTCGGAGGCCGCGGCGGCTCGGGTGACGAGACGTTCGGCTTCGAGGTGCGCCGGCGCTGGGAGCGGGTGCTGGCTGCGGGGGGCTGGACGTGCCTGGGCTGGCCGGCCGAGTACGGCGGCCGCGGCGCGTCCATGACCGAGCAGGTCATCTTCAACGAGGAGCACGCCCGGGCCGGGGCGCCGGGCCGGGTCAACGTGATGGGCGAAGGCCTGCTGGGCCCGACCCTGATCCACTACGGGACGCCCGAGCAGAAGGCGCGCTTCCTCCCGCCGATCAGGGAGGGCTCGGAGCTGTGGTGCCAGGGCTACTCGGAGCCGGACGCAGGAAGCGACCTGGCCAACGTCTCGACGCGGGCCGTACGCGATGGCGGCGAGTGGGTGGTCACGGGACAGAAGGTCTGGACGTCCCTGGCCCACCAGGCGGACTGGTGCTTCGTTGTCTGCCGGACGGATCCCGCGTCCGCCCGGCACAAGGGTTTGTCCTATCTCCTGGTGCCCATGGACCAGCCCGGGGTCGAGATCCGCCCCATCACCCAGCTCACCCGGACCAGCGAGTTCAACGAGGTGTTCTTCGATGGTGCCCGCACGGGCGCCGACAACGTCGTGGGCGTCGTGGGGGACGGCTGGCGCGTCGCCCTGGCCACCCTCGCGTTCGAGCGGGGCGTGGCCCTGCTCGGCCACCAGCTGGGCTTCCGCCGCGAGCTCGACCGCATCGTGACACTGGCGGGCGAGAACGGGCGGTCGCGCGACCCGGTCGTGCGACAGCGTTTGGCCCAGGCCCACATCGAGCTCACGATCATGCGGTTCAACACGCTGCGCAGCCTTTCGGGCGTCGACGGTCCGGCGGCGCCGCCCGAGGCCTCCATCGCCAAGCTGTACTGGGGGAGCTGGCATCGCCGTCTCGGCGAGCTCGCCATGGGGATACTGGGGCCGGCCGCAACGGTGCTCGACGGGGAGCCGCTGCCGGAGAACGGTGAGTACGGGCTGGGTGAGCTGCAGCGCTCCTTCCTCTTCGCACGCGCCGAGACGATTTACGGTGGGTCGAACCAGATCCAGCGCAACATCATCGGCGAGCGGGTGCTGGGACTCCCGCCGGAACCGAAAGGGGTGGCGTGAGCACACGCCTCGATTCGTCGTTCGACCCGCCACCGCCACCGCCACCGCCGGGTGGTCACGGCCTGCTGGACGGGAAGGTCGTCGTCGTGACGGCGGCGGCCGGGACGGGCATCGGATCGGCGACGGCCAGGCGCTGCCTCGAGGAGGGCGCGTCCGTCGTGGTGTCCGACGCTCACGAGCGGCGACTCGGTGAGACGGCCGAGCAGCTCGCCGCAGGAGCGGGTGACGCCGGACGGGTGCACGCGCTGCCCTGTGACGTGCGCGACGAGGCGCAGGTGGGCGCCCTCTACGACGGCACGGTGGCGCGTTTCGGGCACATGGACGTCGCCGTGCACAACGCGGGGCTCGGCGGCACCGTGCCCCTGGTGGAGATGACGGACGAGCAGTGGGCGACGGTGCTGGACATCACCTTGACCGGGACCTTCCGCTGCACGCGTGCTGCGCTGAAGCGGCTGCTGCCGCAGAAGAGGGGCGTCATCGTGAACAACGCCTCGGTGCTCGGTTGGCGGGCGCAGCCGGGTCAGGCGCACTATGCGGCGGCCAAGGCCGGCGTCATGGCCCTGACTCGGTGTGCGGCCGCGGAGGCGGCGCCGTCGGGGGTTCGGGTCAACGCCGTGTCGCCCAGCCTGGCCGAGCACCCGTTCTTGAATCGCTCGATCCCCGACGAGGACCTGGCTGTGCTGCGCCGGCGCGAGCTGTTCGGGCGCGGGGCCGAGACCTGGGAGGTGGCCAACGTCATCGTCTTCCTGGCCAGTGACTACTCGTCCTATCTGTCCGGAGAGGTCATCTCCGTGAGCAACCAGCACCCGTGAGCGGGGGGATCGGCGGGGCGCCGCCGGAGCAGGAGGACCCGCGGGCCGACCTGACCTGGGGCACGGTTCCCCGGCTGGTCGACGACGCGGCGCAGCGCCACGGGACGATCGAGGCGCTGGTGGACGGCGACCGGCGCCTGACCTACGCACAGCTGGCGCCCGAGGTGGACCGCTTCGCACGCGGCTTCGTGGCCGCTGGGTTGGGCGCGGGGGAGCGGGTGGCGGTCTGGGCGCCCAACTGCGCCGAGTGGATGCTGGCCGCGCTCGGCGCGCTGCGCGCCGGCGGGGTGTTGGTGCCGCTGAACACCCGGTTCAAGGGCGCGGAGGCGGCCTACATCGTGCGCAATGCCGGCGCCACGACACTGCTGACGGTCCGGGGTTTCCTCGGGGCCGACTACCCCGCCCTCCTGGCGGGCGAGGACACCGGCGCGCTGAGCCGGATCCTCGTGTTGCGCGGTGAAGGTGACTCCGCCGCCTCCGGCCCGCCCGGGGTCCCGACCCTCGGCCTCGAGGAATTCCTGGCGGCGGCCGAGCAGGTCAGTGCCGGCGACACCGCGGCGCGGGCGGCGGCGGTCGGGCCGGACGACGTGTCGGACCTCATCTTCACGTCGGGCACCACCGGGCACCCCAAGGGGGCGGTGACGACCCACGCCCAGTCGTTGCGAACATTCGGGACCTGGTCCTCCATCGTGGGCCTCGGTGCCGGCGACCGCTACCTCGTGGTGAACCCGTTCTTCCACACATTCGGCTACAAGGCCGGGATCCTGGCCTGCCTCATGGCCGGTGCCACCGTGGTGCCCGAGCCGGTGTTCGATGCCGAGGCGGTGATGACACGCATCCCGCGGAGCGCATCAGCGTGCTGCCCGGGCCGCCCACCCTGTACCAGACCCTCCTGGCGGATCCCCGCCGCACCGACTACGACCTCTCGTCCCTCCGACTCGGGGTGACCGGCGCGGCGGTGGTGCCGGTCGAGCTCGTGCGGGCGATGCGCGAGGAGCTCGGCTTCGAGACGGTCCTGACCGCCTACGGGCTCACGGAGTCCTGCGGCACCGTCACCATGTGCCGCCGCAGCGATCCACCCGGCGTGGTGTCGGCCACGTCGGGCCGTGCGATCCCCGGGATCGAGGTGCGGGTGGTGGCCGGCGGCAAGGAGGTCCCCACCGGTGAGCCGGGGGAGATCGTCGTGCGGGGCTACACCGTCATGTCGGGCTACTGGGGCAACGAGGCGGCGACGGCCGAGGCGATCGACGCCGACGGGTGGCTGCACACCGGCGACATCGGCGTCATGGACGCCGAGGGCCACGTGACCATCACCGACCGGGTCAAGGACATGTACGTGGTGGGCGGGTTCAACGCGTACCCGGCCGAGATCGAGGCCATCCTGCGTGGCCACGAGGCGGTGGCCCAGGTCGCAGTGGTCGGCGTCCCGGACGAGCGGATGGGGGAGGTGGGCTGTGCCTACGTCGTCCCGGCCACACCCGCGGCCGGGGATGCGGACCCCGACGGGCTGGGCCGCGCCATCCTCAGCTGGTCACGCGGGGTCATGGCCAACTACAAAGTGCCCCGCAGCGTGGTGCTGGTCGATGCGCTGCCGGTCAATGCCAGCGGGAAGGTGCTCAAGCGCGAGCTGCGTCAGCGGCACGCGACTGGGGCGGACCACGTTGTCACCAACGAGAGGAGCAAATAGTGCGAGGCATCGTCTACACGGGGGAGGGGGTCGAGGTCACCGACGCGCTCGAGGTGCGGGATCCCGGCCCCGACGAGGTACAGGTCCGCATGGAGGCCGCCGGCGTCTGCCATTCCGACCTGTCGGTCATCGACGGGACGATCCCCTTTCCCGCGCCGGCCGTGCTCGGCCACGAGGGTGCCGGCATCGTCGAGGCGGTGGGCGACTCCGTGCGCTCCGTGAAGCCGGGCGACCATGTCGTGATCGCGACCCTGGCCAGCTGTGGCGCCTGCCGGGCCTGCAGCACCGGCCACCCGACGATGTGCAAGAGCTCGCTCGGCAACATCTCGACGCCGTTCACCTTCAAGGGTGAGCCGGCCTCCAACTTCGCCGCTGCCTCCGTGTTCTCGGAGCTGACCGTCGTCAGCGAGGTGCAGGCGGTGCGCATCCCGAAGGAGGTCCCGCTGTCGTCGGCCTGCCTCATCGGCTGCGGCGTCCTCACCGGCGTCGGCGCCGTGCTCAACCGGGCCAAGGTGCGGCCCGGTGACACTGCAGCCGTCTTCGGCGTGGGCGGCGTCGGCCTGAACGTGATTCAGGGGCTGCGCATCGCCGGAGCGACGAGGATCGTCGCGGTCGACACGGTGGCCGGCAAGGAAGGGCTGGGGCGGCAGTTCGGTGCGACGCACTTCGTCGACGCCACCACGGGTGACGCCGCGGCGGCGGTGCGCGAGCTGGTGCCGGCGAACCGCGAGTCCGCCGCCGGCGCCCTCTTCCCCCTCGGGGGAGTGACCTGGGCCTTCGACTGCGTCGGCCACCCCGCCGTCCTGCGCAGCGCGCTCGACTGCCTGGACTGGGGCGGCACGGCGGTGGCCATCGGCATCCCGCCCCGGGGGACCGAGGTGTCCGTTGACGTCAACGCACTGGCCTACGTCGACCGGGGGCTGATCGGGTGCCGCTACGGCTCGGCCCGGCCCCACCACGACATCCCGCTCATGGTGGACCTGTACCAGGCCGGGCTCCTCATGCTCGACGAGCTGGTGTCGCTCACCCGGCCCCTCGACCACTTCGGCGACGTGGTCGACGAGATGCATGCCGGGCGCGTCGCGCGCGGTGTGCTCACGTTCGGCTAGAAACTCGAGATGCCAACGTTGCGCTCGGCAGGAGGTCGGTCGTGAAGGGCGTGATCCTCGCCGGCGGCACCGGGTCGCGGCTCTACCCGTTGACCCGCATCACGAACAAGCACCTGCTCCCCATCTACGACCGGCCGATGATCGCCTGGTCGATCGAGGCCGTGGTGTCGAGTGGCATCGACGAGATCATGCTCGTCACCGGCGGGACGCACGCCGGCGAGTTCCTGCGTCTGCTCGGCAACGGGCACGAGTACGGCATCGACCAGCTCTCCTACGCCTACCAGGAGAAGGCGGGCGGCATCGCCGAGGCACTCGGGCTCGCCGCGCACTTCGCGGAGGGCGGGCCAGTGCTCGTCATGCTGGCCGACAACATCGTCGAGCGGTCCATCCGGCCGATGGTCGACGCCTTCCGGGCGAACCCGACAGGCGCGCGCATCCTCCTGTCGAAGGTGGACGAGCCCGAGCACCTGCGCCATCTCGGCGTCCCCGTCTTCGGTGCAGACGGGCGCGTGGCCCACATCGAGGAGAAGCCCGAGCACCCGGCGTCCGAGTACTGCGTCACCGGCATCTACTGCTACGAGGCGGGCGTGTTCGACATCATCGGTGACCTGGTGCCCTCCGGCCGTGGCGAGCTGGAGATCACCGACGTGAACAACCATTTCGTCGGCAAGGGCCAGATGGCCCACGACATCCAGGAGGGGTTCTGGGGGGACGCCGGCGAGTCGATCGAGGCCTACTACGCGGTCAACGACTTCGTGCGGCAGAACGGCGCCAATCTGGCGTAGCGCCGGGTCCCCGGGTCAGCGCTCCTCGGTGGCCGGGACCTCGAGCTTGACCCGGCGAACGCTCTCCGCGATGCCGGCACCGTCGAGGCCGAGGCTGCCCAGGATGTCGTCGGCCTTGCCCTGCGCCAGGAACTGGCGCGGGACGCCCAGGACCCGGGTCAACGGGCGCGGGAGCCCTGCGAACTCGACCTGCGCCGACATGGCGTCGATGAGGAAGGCACCGGCACCCCCGTGGCGCACACCGTCCTCGACGGTGACAACCAGCTGATGGCGGGCGGCATCGGAGAGCATGGCGATGTCCGGCGGCGACACCACACGCACGTCCCAGACCGTGGTCTCGATCCCCTCGCGGGCCAGCTCCGCCGCAGCGTCGAGGCAGGCCTCGACTAACTTGCCCACGCCCAGCAGGCAGACAGATCCGTCCCCGGCGTGCAGCCGTTTCGCCTCGAGTCCGCGGCCGGCGTCCTCCACGGCGATGTGCCTGGGCGCGCTCTTGGGGAACCGGATGGTGGAGGGCCCGGCGAGCTCGAGCGCGGCCTGCAGCATCGGCTCCATCTCCTCGGCGGCCGAGGGCGCGAACACCGTCATGCCCGGGATGGACAGCGCGAGGGCCAGGTCGAGGATGCCGTGGTGGCTCGGACCGTCGTCGCCCGTGATGCCGGCCCGGTCCAGGACGAAGACCACGGGGCAGCCGTGCAGGCCGACGTCGAGGTTGGCCTGGTCGAAGGCACGACTCCAGAAGGTCGAGTAGACGGCCACGACCGGGCGCAGGCCCGCCATGGCCATGCCCGCGGCGGCGGTCGCCTCGTGCTGCTCGGCGATGCCGACGTCGAAGAAGCGGTCGGGGAACCGGGACTGGAAGGCCAGCAGCCCCGTCGGCCCCGGCATGGCGGCGGTCAGCGCGACGATCAGGGAGTCCTCCTCCGCCGCGGTCAGCAGCGCTCGCGAGAAGGCGTCGGTGTAGGTGGCAGCCCGTTGGGGTGACTCGTCGCCGCCCTCGGTCCCGGGTGCCGAGCCCGGCGAGGTGACCCCCCCGCTGTCGGAGCCGGCGGAGCCGCCGACGGCGGGGCCCGCCGAGCTGCCCACCGCGTTCTCCAGCACGATCGGCTTGGTCGCCTTGACGTCGTGCAGGCGCTGGATCTCGTCCTCTTCGGCCGGCGCGTAGCCGCGACCCTTCTGCGTGAGCACGTGGACCACGATGGGTCCGTCCCATTCGGCGGCGTGGGTGAACGCCTGCTCCATGTGCTCGATGTCGTGGCCGTCGATCGGCCCGGCATAGCGGACGCCCAGAGCCTCGAAGAAGGTGTGCGGCGCGACCATCTCACGCAGCGCGCTGGTCAACGAGTGCACGCCGGTGTAGGCCAGCTCGCCGAAGGCAGGGAGCTCGCGCAGGCGCAGGCGCAGGCGCTCGCGCGCCGCGGTGTAGGTCGGGTTGAGCCGCAGCGTCGTCAGGCTCTGGGAGAGCTGCGACACGGTGGGTGCGTAGGATCGGCCGTTGTCGTTGAGCACGATCACGACCCGGCGTCGCGAGTGACCCAGGTTGTTGAGGGCCTCGTAGGCCATCCCGCCGGTGAGCGCCCCGTCCCCGACCACCGCGACCACCCGGCGTTCGCCGTCGATGCCGCGCAGCGCGAACCCGCTGGCGATGCCGTGCGCGTAGGAGAGCGCGGTCGAGGCGTGGCTGTTCTCGATCCAGTCGTGCTCCGACTCGGCCCGGTTCGGGTAGCCCGACATGCCACCGGCCTGCTTGAGGGTCTTGAAGCCGAAGCGACGGCCGGTCAACAGCTTGTGCACGTAGGCCTGGTGGCCGGTGTCCCACAGGATGACGTCGCGCGGCGAGTCGAACACCCGGTGCAGGGCCAGGGTCAGCTCGACGGCGCCGAGATTGGAGCCCAGGTGGCCGCCCGTGGTGGTCACGGTGTCGACGATGAACGCCCTGATCTCCTCGCACAGTTCGGCGAGTTGCTCGTGGTTCAGGCCCTTGACGTCGGCGGGCGTCTCGATGCTGTGCAGGATCATGGCGGTAGACCCAGGCTACCTGCTGCCATCCCGGGCGGCCTTGCGCTGCGGGCCGAGGAGGGTGCAGGCGGCGACGCCGAAGGAGGCCAGGGCCAGGACCTGAAGGCCACGGGCAGGCCCGAAGGTCTGGGAGACCCAACCGACGATGGGCGCCCCGGCCACCCAGCCCACATAGCCCGCGGCCGTGAAGGTGCCCACGGCGCTGACGACCTGGCTGGCCAGCCGGCTGACCGTGCTCATGACGAGGGGCCAGAAGAGCGAGGCACCGCCGGCGCCGAGGGCCAACCCCAGCGCGGCGATGCCCGCGACCGGCGAGACGGACTCGAGGAGGATGCCCCCTCCGGCGACGCAGCCGCCCATGATCAAGGCGCTCCGGGTGGACAACTTCCCGAGCAACGTCCCGCCGGCGCCGCGGGTGGTGGCGGCCACGAGCTGGCCCACGACGTACGCCCCGGCGCCGAGCAGCACACCGGTCGCGAGGTGATTCCGCAGGAAGAGCACGCCCCAGGTGTCGACGCCGCCCTCGGTGACCTCCGCCAGCGCGAAGACGGCCAGCAGGACCAGGAGGCCGTCACGGCGCAGCCGCCTCAGCGGGTGGGCGCCGGACTGCGGTGCGGTGCCGTCTTCGTGGCCGGCGGCCAGGGCCGTGCCCGGATCGGTCGCGAGGGCCCACCCGCCCACCGCCAGCGCGACCACGGCGATGGCCGGCCAGACCCAGCGCCACGAGATCCCGGCGTGGATGACCAGTGCGGCGGCGGAGGCACCCGTGAGCGCACCGGCGTTGAACAGCGCGTGGAGGCGCACGAGGGACGACGGCTTGGTGACCAGGCGGTGCGACGCCTCGGCGTTCATGGCGGTGTCGATGGAGCCCCCGGCGATCTCGACCAGCACCAGCACCGTGGCGAAGGCCCACCGCTGCGTGGTCAGTGCGAGCACGCAGAGCAGGACCGCCCAGGCGAAGAGCGCGATCCACAGGAGCCGGCGCGCCCCCACCCGGTCCGCGAGGTGCGCCATGACCGCGCTCGAAGCGCCGGCCACCGCGATGGCGACGGCCAGCAGCAGCCCCAGCTGGGCGTCATTGAGCGAGAATGCGTGCTGGACGTCGAAGAGCATCACGGCCCAGCTGCCCCAGAAGAGGCCGAATGTCGCGAAGGCCGCCACAACCGGCCCGGCTCCCGCGAGGAGCCGCGGCCCCTCCACGGCGGGCGGGGTCGCGCTCAGGGTTTGTCCGAACCCGCCTTGGCCAGGAAGGCGGAACGGTCGACCACGACCCGGGTCACCCGTCCCGCGCCGACGAGGCCGCCGCCGGCGGCCTCGAGCCGGGCGGCGGACACGGTGAAGACGAGACGCCGGCCCTCGACCTTGACGAGGGTGGCTTCGGCCAGGACCACCGAACCGATGGCCACCGGCGCCAGGTGGTCGAACTGCACCCGGGTGGCGACGCTCGACTGCGACTCGCCGAGGTGGCCGTCGGTGGCCCGGCAGCTCGCCTCCTCGCACAGGGCGATCAGGCGGGGTGTGGCAAGGACGGGTACGTCGCCCGAGCGGAAGTGCTCCGCTGTGTCCTCGGGGCCGACCGTGAGCTCGAGCTGGGCGCTGAGCCCAGCGTGCGGACCATGCCCCGCGGCAGTGGGTGTCTCGGGTGGGTCGACGGGCACGACGATTACGATACCGCCGTGACCGACACCACTCTCATCGACTCTGACGTGCTCGAACGCGTCCTGTCCGCTGCTCTGGTCGGGGGCGGTGACATGGCGGAGGTGTTCGCCGAGGACACCGCGACGGCCAGTGCCGTGCTCGACGACCGCAAGGTCGAGGAGCTCTCCTCGGGACGGTCGCGCGGCGCGGGGATCCGCGTCGTCGACGGTGAGACGACCGGTTTCGCCCACACGGCAGACCTCAGCGAGTCGGGGCTGCTGGCGGCCGCCCGCGCCGCGGCCGCCGTGGCCCGTCAGGGGGGCGCGGCGGCGCGGACCGTGGCGCTGGGCCCGGCGTCGGTGCATGACCGGGGCGACCGCACGCCGCCCGAGACGGTGGACAAGGCCCGCAAGCTCGACCTGTTGACCCGGGCCGACGAGGCGGCCCGGGCCGCGGGCGCGGCCATCACCCAGGTGCAGGTGGGCTGTGGCGACAGCAGGCGCCGTGTGCTCGTAGCCAATTCGGACGGGCTGCTCGCCCGCGACGACCAGATCCGCACGCGCTTCAACGTCGTGTGTGTGGCCAACGGCGACACGGGGATGCAGACGGGCTTCGAGTCCCTGGCGCGCACCGAAGGCTTCGAGATCTTCGAGCGCCACCCGGTGGAGGACATCGCGCGCCAGGCGGCCGCCCGGGCGCTGGCCAAGCTGTCAGCCCGCCCGGCGCCTTCGGGGGAGGTGCCCATCGTGCTGGCCGGCGGCAGCGGCGGCATCCTCTTCCACGAGGCGTGCGGCCACGGGCTCGAGGCGGACCACATCGTCAAGGATGCCTCCGTGTACACCGGCCGGGTCGGGCAGCTGGTCGCCAGCCCGCTGGTCACGCTGGTCGACGACGGCACCGTGCTCGGCGAGTGGGGCAACTTCGGGGTGGACGACGAGGGATGCCCGCCGGCCCGCAACGTGCTGATCGAGAACGGGGTCCTCACCGACTACATGTGGGACTGGCTGCGGTCGCGCAAGGAGGGTCGCAAGTCCTCGGGCAACGGTCGCCGCCAGAGCTACCAACACCTGCCCATGGTGCGCATGACGAACACCTACCTGTTGGCGGGTGCCGAGGACCCCGACGAGATCGTGGCGCAGACACCGTCCGGCGTCTACGTCAAGAAGCTTGGCGGCGGACAGGTGAACACCGCCACCGGCGACTTCGTCTTCGGCACGACAGAGGCATACCTGATTGAGGGTGGCCGCATCACCGAGCCGTTGCGCGACGCCAACCTCATCGGCAACGGACCCGAGGTGCTGCGGCGCATCGATGCGGTCGCCACCGACTTCGATATGACCCCGGGGACGTGCGGCAAGGACGGGCAGAGTGTCCCGGTCGGGTGCGGGCAGGCCACGCTGCGGATCACCGGCGTCACGCTCGGGGGGACCGCATGACCAGCGACCTGCAGGAGCTGGCGACCTCGGTGGTCGCCCAGGCGCATGACGGCGAGGGTCTCGAGGTCTACGTCACCAGGGGCACCGACACCGAGGTCCGGGCCTACGAGGGTGAGGTCGAGTCGCTGACCTCGGCCGACTCCTCGGGCGTGGGGATCCGGGTCCTGGTCGACCGGGCCGGCGGC
This sequence comes from uncultured Acidimicrobiaceae bacterium, assembly GCA_963717455.1. GTDB lineage: Bacteria > Actinomycetota > Acidimicrobiia > Acidimicrobiales > RAAP-2 > Bog-473. The sequence continues at coordinate 4,559,150 of OY970336.1, read as the reverse complement.
GAGGGCAGCCAGGCGGGCTTTGCCTGGGCGGGCTCGCTCGACCCGGAGGTGATCGCGGCCACGCTGGCCGAGGCCCGTGACAACGCCCGCTTCGCCACCCCGGACCCAGAGGTGGTCCTGGCCGTGCCCGACGGGGTGCCCGCCGCGGCGCTCGATCTGTGGGACGACGGTGTGGCGTCCACGCCCATGGAGAAGAAGGTCGCGCTGGCGATCGAGCTCGAGCGGGCGACCAGGGCCGCCGATCCTCGGATCCGACAGGTCTCCTCGGCCGACTATGCCGACAGCCGGGCGGAGGTGGCGCTGGCCTCCACGACCGGCATCTCGTCGTACCGGCAGCGCACCAACGCGTTCCTCTCCGTCGATGCCATCGCGGGGGAGGGGGCGGAAACCCAGACGGGGACGGGGTTCAGCGTCGGCCGCGGGCCGGGCGAGCTCGTACCCGACGAGGCCATGGACGACGCCGTGCTCCGCGCCACCCGGATGCTCGGCGCCCAGAAGACGCACTCGGGACACTGCACGGTGGTGTTCGACCCCCGCGTCGTCTCGACGCTGTTGGCGGTCGTCGCGTCGGCGCTCTCGGGCGAGGCCGTGGTCAAGGGTCGCTCGTTCTTCGCCGGACGCATCGGCGAGTCCGTCGCCATGGACGGCGTCACCCTCGTCGACGACCCGACCGACGCGCGGGCCTACGGTGCCGCGTCGCACGACGGGGAGGGCCTGGCCTGCCGGCGCAACGTCTTGATCTCCGGGGGCGTGCTGCGCATGTTCGTGTACGACACTGTCTCGGCCCGCCGCGCCGGGACGGTGTCGACCGGATCGGCGGTGCGGGGCGGCTTCGCCGGGACGCCCTCGGCGGGCTGTCGCGCCCTCGTGCTGTCGCCTGGGGGCAAGGGGCACGGCGAGATCCTGGCTGCCGTCGGGGACGGCCTCTACGTGCAGTCGGTCACGGGTGTCCACTCGGGAGTCAACCCGGTCAGCGGGGACTTCTCGGTGGGGGCGGAGGGGTTGATGATCCGTGGCGGGGTGCTCGCCGAGCCCGTGCGAGAGGTGACCGTCGCGTCCACGCTCCAGCGCATGCTCCAGTCAGTGGTCGAGATCGGCGGCGACGTGCGCTGGCTGCCCGGTGTCGCGGCGGGCCAGACGCTCGCGATCGCCGACATGGCGCTCAGCGGCGAGTAGCGGCGCTCAGGTCGCCGCCTTGGCGGCCGGCTTGGCGTCCTTGCTGTCGCCGCCACCCGACGCCGGAGTGTCCTTCTTCGTGGTCGCGTCAGTACCCGACGATTCGCTCGTGGAGGCGTCGGGCTTCTTGGCGCCTGAGCCGTTGCCGCCGGCGGCTGCCCTGGAGTCGGTCTTGTAGAACCCGCTGCCCTTCAGCACGATGCCGATGGGCGCATAGACCTTGCGCAGGTCACCTCCGCACTCGGGGCACTCGGTCAGCGGGTCGTCCGAGAACTTCTGGACGGCTTCGAGTCGGTGCCCGCACGCCGTGCATGCATATTCATAGGTCGGCAAGGGATTCCTCCGTTGGCACTCGAAGCCTGAGACTGCCAAGTCTAACCCCCCGGGGCTGGGCGGCGGCGTCTGGCCGCAGTCGTCCCAGGTCGTAGACTCCTCACTCGTGTCCGACCGCATGCTGGCCAATCTCGACCCGCTGGGCGGCGCCCGCATGGTCGACGTCACACCCCGCGAGCCCACGCACCGCCGCGCGCTGGCTCGCTGCCGGGTCTCGATGCTGCCCGAGACGACGACCAAGGTGGCCAACAACGCCATCACGAAGGGCGACGTGCTGGCCGCCGCGAGGATCGCCGGGATCCAGGCGGCGAAGCGCACGGCGGAGCTGATCCCGATGTGCCACCCCGTCCTGGTGGGCTCCATCGGCGTCAATTTCTCCATCGGGGACGACTACGTGGAGGTGGAGGCCCAGGTCGAGACCGTGGACCGCACCGGCGTCGAGATGGAGGCGATGACCGCCTGCGCCGTCGCCGCCCTCACCGTCTACGACATGTGCAAGTCGTCCGATCGCACCATGACGGTCGAGCACCTGGCGCTGTGGGAGAAGTCGGGTGGTCGCTCGGGTCCGTGGCGGCGGGCCGAGATGAACCACCTCTGACAGCCCTCCGCCACGGCACCGTCCGCCTCCCCCGGGGGGTGGTCTACATTCGGCCACGGTGACGGCGATCCACGTGGAGGAGGACCACGACGTCGGCAAGGGGATCGTCGGCGCCGTCACATCGGTGGTGGGGCGGATCGGCGGGCGCGACGCAGTCATCGCGCGGTCGCTCGGCACCATGCGACGCGGTGCCATCACCCACGCCGACGGGGTGCGGCTCGCCGAGGCCGCCGACCAGGCCCGCCAGCTCGGTATCCCCTTCGTCTTCTTCGTCGCGTCGAGCGGCGCGGACGTGCTCGACGGCGTCGGAGCGCTGCATGGGTGGGGCCGGGCGGCGGCTGCCATCTCACGCTGCAGCGGGCAGGTGCCGGTGATCGCCGCCGCAACGGGCCCCGTCGTGTCGGGACCCGCACTCCTCCTCGGGCTCTCCGACCTCGTGGTCATGAGCTCCGAGGCCGTCGCCTTCGTGTCGGGCCCGCAGATGGTGGCGGAGTTCACGGGGATTCAGGTCGGGATCGGTGAGCTGGGCGGGACGGCGATGCACGCCACCGCGAGCGGGCTGTGTGCGGTGGAGTCGGACGATGTAGACGGCGCCGTGGCCGAGCTGCTCGAGTACCTCCCCTCGAACACCGACGAGATGCCCCCGCTGGCGCCGGTCAGCGACTCGGTGCTGCGGCCGACGCCCGAGCTGCGTACCGTGATCCCGGACCGCAAGGCGGCGACCTATGACATGCGGGACGTGCTCCGGGAGCTGTGCGACGAAGGCGAGTTCCGCGAGCTGTGGCCGCGCTGGGCCGGGCAGATCGTGACGGCGTTCGCCCGGCTCGGCGGGTTGCCGGTCGGCGTGGTGGCCAACCAGCCCCGCATCCTGGCGGGCACGCTCGACATCGCGGCGTCGCAGAAGGCCGCCCGGTTCGTCCGCCTCTGCGATGCCTTCAACCTGCCCATCGTGAGCCTGGTGGACACCCCAGGGTTCCTGCCTGGCAAGGACCTCGAGTGGCGCGGGATGATCCGCCACGGGGCCGAACTGGCCTTCGCGTACGCACAGGCGACGGTGCCCCGGCTGTGCCTGATCCTCCGCAAGGCGTTCGGCGGCGCGTACATCGTCATGGACTCCCGCGGCATCGGCAACGACGTGTGCCTGGCCTGGCCCGGCGCCGAGGTGGCGGTCATGGGGGCCTCGGGCGCGGTGCAGATCCTCCACCGGGCGCTCGAGCCCCGCGAGCGTTCGGACCGCGAGCTCGCCTACGAGGAGGCCTACCTGAACCCGTGGCAGGCTGCCGAGCGGGGCCTGGTGGACGAGGTGATCGACCCGGCGGACAGCCGGATCGTCCTGAGCGCGGTGCTGCGCCAACTGTGCACGAAACGGGAGTTGGTCGTGGGTCGCAAGCACGATGCGGGTCCTCAATAGGCGTTCGACCAGGGGAAACACAAATTGTCACCAATTCGTAACGATCCTGAGGTGCATTCGACGCCGATCCCGGGAAAGGATCGGGCATGATCAGCGACGTGGTCCCCCCGTCAGAGGACGCCCTCTTCGTGCTCGAGTCCTGCCACAGCACGTGGATCTTCGACACCGAGCGGATGCGCTTCCGTCGCGTCCTGAAGGGCCTCGCGCTGGACGTCCACGCCGCCACGACCGCGTGGCGTGCGTACTTCGGGCTCGAGATCGACCCCATTTCGGAGTCGTTCGTCGTGCTCCTCAACCCGGAGGGCACTCGCCTGCTCCGCTCGTGGCGCCACGTGGAGCACTGCCCCCAATGCGGCGGGAACCAGACGGCCGAGCTCTCCCTCGACGAGCTGAGGGGCGCGTCGTTGGCCTGAAGCCCTCCCGGGCCCTCAGAAGTGGATCAGGTGGACGGCGGAGAGTAGGAGCACCGCCATCGCCGCCGCTGCCAACAGCGCGATCGACACCGTCAGTGGGCGTGAGACGGCAGGCTTCTCCGAGTTCGTGCGCAGGCCGTGTGCGGCGGCGCGGTCCCTGATCGCGGCCTCCGTCGACACCGGGTCGTCCGTGGCCAGCACGAAACGGTGCCGACCCCGCCGGCCCCTGTGTTGCACGACGAGGATCACCACGCCGTCGCGCCCGTCGGGCAGCACGGAGCGCTCGACGGGAGCCATCTCGTGCAGCTGGTCCCAGGTGCTGAACCAGACCGACTCCCCATCCGTCTTGTCCAGCGCGAGTCCCGAGTCGAGGAACGTGAGCGTCAGGTGCGGGACGGCGACCCTTCCCCCCGCCCCCTCGGTGAGGAGGTAGACGTCCGGCACGGCCCACACCTGCTCCGTCACGAGCAGGAGACGCTACTTCCGGTGGCCATGGCCGGCGTCATCTCGTGGCCGACGAGCCCGGCCACCGCTGCCGTCGCTGGCGTCGCTCCGCCCGTTCGATCTCGCGCTCGACGTCGGACCACATGAGGGGCTCGGCGTCCCGGCCGGTGTCCTCGGCGGCCTGCGCCCGCGTCATGATCACGAAGGCCACCGTCCAGAGCACCGCGATCGTGCTCAGCTTGGCCAGGAACCCGGCGAGCTGCTGATCGAGCAGGGGGGACATCCCGACGACGGTCCCCGCGTGGGAGTAGGTGGGGTAGAGGGAGTGGCGGGCGAAGATCCACACGATGGAGAGGAAGCTGGGCACGATCGACTGGACGATCAGGTACCCGCCCCGACCCAGCGCGGAGAGCCGGGGCGTGCCCGGCAGCTCGGTCAGCACCGGGGCCCACAGCACGAAGCCGGAGGCCAGCACGACGAGCTCGACCACGACCCGGGCCAGGTCGGACCGAGCCGCCAGGCTCACCGCGCCGGTCGTCAGGGTGCCGACCGCGACGACGGTGACGATGGCGACGGCCGGAGCCGGCCGGACCACCACCCGGAGCACCGCGTCGACCGCGGCGGGCCGGGTCAGGCGGGCGATGACCGGCCGGGGTGTCCCCAGCACCAGCAGCGGGGGCACGGCCAGGGTGAGCAGCAGCCGCTGGAGGACCAGTGCCATCAGCAGCCAGTGCGCGGCCAGGTCACCCAGCGGCCACGTCACGGCCACGACGAGGACCAGTAGGCCCAGGAGGAACAGAGCCTTCTGCCGCATGGTCGCCCGGCAGCCCCGGCGCCGTGTGGCCCACGCGTAGAGCGCCAGGAGAGCCGGGAAGACGAGCAACCAGAGCAGGTGGAGGTGCCAGTCGAAGGGCCGCGCGGCGCCCGTCACGGTGCAGCCGCCGCCGTAGGCTCTGGGCGATGGAGGCGCCCGCGAAGCTCGACCGGCTCGAACGCGTCACGGATCTGGTCCTGGTGCTGCTCGAAACCCGCCAGCCGCTGACCCTCGACGCGATCGCGCACCAGGTGCCCGGCTACCCGGCGGAGCACTCGGCGCGACGCCAGGCCTTCGAGCGGGACAAGCGCCTCCTGCGCGACGAGGGCATCCCGGTCCTGACGGAGCGGCTGCCGGGACACGAGCAATACGGGTACCTGATCGAGCGCGAGTCGTTCTACCTGCCCGACCTGGATCTCGAGCCCGACGAGCAGGTTGCGCTCCACCTCGCCGTCGCCGGCGTCCACCTGGGCGATCCTAGCGGTCGGGATGCGCTGCTGAAGCTGGGCGCGGCGGGCCTGGGCGACGTGCGCCCCATCGCGTCGATGGTGCCGCCGGCCGCGCTCATCGAGCTGTTCGAGGCGGTGCGCACGCGCGTCACGGCGGGGTTCGCCTACCGGGGCGAGACGCGCCGCGTGGCCCCGGTGGGCCTGTGGTTCCGCTTCGGGCACTGGTACATGGTGGCGTGGGACCTCGGCCGCGCCGCGGTGCGCACCTTCCGGGTGGACCGCATCGAGGGCGAGGTCTCCCGGGGGGAGCCGGGTGGCGCCCAGGTGCCCGAGGACGTGGACGTCGAGGCGGCCCTCCCCGACGAGCCGTGGGACGCCGAGGGGGAGGACCGGATAGAGATGCGCATCCGGGTCGACGCGCTCGAAGCGCGCCGGGTCGCCGACGAGGTGGGCCAGGACAAGGTGGTGCAGCGGCTCGACGACGGGTCGGTCGAGCTGGCGCTCAACGTCTCGTCGTTCGCCACCATCCGATCCTGGGTCCTCGGCCTCCTCGACCACGCCACCGTGACCCAGCCGACCGCGTTCCGGGACGAGCTCGTCGCCTGGCTCGGGGCGCTCACAGCTCCGGCGCCGGCGCCCCGGGCCCGCACCCGTGCGCCGGCGTTGGTGGGCGACGACGGGGGCGACGCCGCGGCTGTGGCGCGCGGTGTGCCCGGTGCCGATACGAGCCGGCGCCTGCGACGGTTGTTGGCGGTGGTCGGCTGGCTGGCCCAGGTCGGGGAGGCCCCGATCGCCGAGGCGGCGCGGCGGTTCGGTATGGACGAGAAGGAGCTGGTGGCAGAGCTCGAGCTGGCGGCCTGCTGCGGTACCCCGCCCTACACACCGGACACCCTGATGGAGATAGAGGTGTCGGAGCATTCGGTCCGGGCCTTCCTGCCACCCGAGTTCGGGCGTCCGCGCCGGCTCACCCCGGCCGAAGGTTTCGCCGTGGCGGCGTCGGCGCGCCTGCTCCTGGCCGTGCCGGGATCCGAGGACGACGCGCTGCGACGCGCCCTGGCCAAGCTCGACGCCGCGCTGGGGTCCCGCGAGGCGGTGGGGCTCGACGTCGACGCGCCGGAGCACCTGGCCGCCGTGCGGGAGGCGGTGGACGGTGGCCGGGCGATCGAGATCGACTACCACTCGGGCTCACGCGACGAGCTCACCACGCGCGCCGTGGACCCGGTGCAGGTAGTGACCATCGACGGCCACTGGTACCTCGACGCGTACTGCCATCGCGCCGGGGACATGCGGCGCTTCCGGGTCGACCGGATCGGTGCCGTCCGCACCCTCGACCAACCCGCCGAGCCGGCGTTCGTGCGCACCAGGCCGATGGAGGAGATGTTCGTCCCCGGGCCCGGCGCTCTCGAGGTCCATCTGGAGCTGGGGCGTGCTGCGCAGTGGGTGCCCGAGTCCGTTCCCGTGCGCGCCGTGGCGCGGGACGAGGACGGGATGGTGACCGACGTTGTCCTCGACGTCTCCGGCATGGCCTGGTTCGAGCGCCTCATGCTGCAACTCGGTCCGGCGGCCCGCGTCGTGAGCCCACCGGAGCTGACCGGGCTGGCGGCCGACGCGGCCCATCGGGTCCTGGCGCGCTATGAGCAGGCGGGGAATCGTTAGGGTGACGCCATGAGCGGCATGAGTGGCTTCAACCAGGGCATCATCGACAGGTTCCGCGCCAATCACGGCGAGGTCGGTGGCCCGTTCGCTGGGGCCCCGGTGGTGCTGTTGACCACGACGGGTGCGCGCACAGGCCAGAAGCGGGTGCACCCACTGGTGGGCCTCGTCGACGACGGGACCCTCTACGTGTTCGCTTCCAAGGCCGGGGCGCCCACGAACCCCGACTGGTACCACAACCTGGTCGCCCATCCCGAGGTCGAGGTCGAATTCGGCGACGAGCGCTTCGACGCCGTCGCCACCCCGGTCAGCGGTCCGGAGCGCGACCGGCTCTTCGCGGCGCAGGTGGCGGCGCAGCCCGGTTTCGCCGACTACGAGAAGGCCACCGAGCGGGTGATCCCCGTCGTGGAGCTGCGCCGGGTGTAGCGCGCGGGCGACCGTTCAACCCCGCAGCATCGGGGGCTGGACGAGAGGAGCCGGGTGCTCGGGGTCCACGGCGTCAGGCGGGACAGGGCCGACTACTACCTCAGCGACCTCGCCCACGAGCTGCCGGTCTCGTCGCCGGGCCGCTGGGCGGGAGCGGCGGCGACCCGTCTCGGGCTGGTGGGCCTGCTGCAGCCCGCCGAGCTCCACCACCTGCTCGGGGGTCGCCACCCGCGCAGCGGACGGCCGATGGGTTCCGGGCGGGTCGCCGTGGCCGCCCTCGACCTGACGTTCAGCGCCCCCAAGTCGGCCAGCATCTTGTTCGCGCTCGGCGGCGTCGAGGGCGCCCGCGCCGTCGTCAGCGCCCACACCGAGGCGGTGGCAGGCGCGTTGAGCTACCTGGAGCGCCACGGCATCACCGCGGTACGGCGTTCCGGCCCGGAGCGGTCCGTGGTCGCGACGACCGGGATGATCGCCGGGCACTTCACCCATGCCGTCAACCGCAACGGCGACCCGCACCTTCACAGCCACGTCGTCATGGCGAACCTCGTCCACGGCGTCGACGGAAGGTGGAGCGCGTGCGACGGGCGCGGGGTCGCCGCCCACCGCCACGCGACGGCGGCGGTGTACGAGGCACAGCTCCGGGCCGGCCTGTCGTCGGTTCTGGGCGTGCGCTGGGCGGGAGTACCGGGACGGACGGCCGAGATCGCCGGCATCGGTCCCGAGCTGATCGGCGAGTTCTCGTCGCGAGCAGCGGACATCCGCCGCCGCATGCACGAGGTCGGGTCGCACTCGCGCCGGGGCTACCAGGTGGCGTGGGCGGCCACCCGTCCCGCCAAGGACCCTCAGGCCTCGTATCGCGAGCTCGCCGAGAGCTGGACGCGGCGGGCGCACGTCCTCGGAGGATGGCGGGGACCGGACCGGCCGCAACGGGTCGCCCCCTCGCCCGCGCTGTTCGACGAGCACCGATTCGCCGGGGATCTCTCGCTCACCCCCCACGGCGGCGCTCACCGCCGCGACGTGGTGGCCGCATTCGGCTCGGCCGCAACGGACGGCATCGCGGCCACGTCGCTCGAACGGATCGTCGCGCACTGGGTGCCCGCCGACTCGGTCGGGGTGGCGGAGCCGCTCCACCCGCGCCGGACGGTCGTGCCGGCCACGCACCACCTGCGCGCGCTCGGACCCCGACCCGTTGACCCGGCTGACCACGAGGTGTGGGTGGACGCCGCGGCTGCGATCGATGCGTACCGGGCCCGCTGGGGGATCGGGGGTTCCCCCGAGCCGCTCGGGACCGGGCGCTCGCCCTCCGCCCTGGCGTCGCTGCCGGCGGGACGCCTCGCCGACCACCTCCGCATCACCCGGCAGCTCGATGTGGCACGGTCCCGACTTGGCCGGCGTGAGGTCGCCGTGATCGAGCACGGCTTGGGACGCTGACTCAGCGGCCGCGGTGCGGCATGTCGCCGCGGTCGAGCCCTCGCTGGGGACGGACCAGCTCGCGCCACGGCGAGTGCTCGTGTGCCGGCGTCAGGGAGACTTCCCGCACCTCCTTGTGCGGGCCGAGGACCAGGGCGCGGTCGGGAGCACCCCGCGCCACGGCGTCGACGGGGAACCGGGACTCTTTCGTCCACCCGACCGACGTGGAGGGGCGTATGCGCCCCCACCGCCCGACCGCACGGCTGACCGTGGTCGTCGCCACCTCCCGGTCCCCGGCCAGTGCGCTGATGTCGCGCAGCGTCGAGGTGTCCGCGATCCCCCGCAGCACCACGGTGGTCCCGAAGAGTGAGAGGAACCCGTCCGCTGCGGGACCCCAGCGGCCGCGCGCCTGGGAGAGGTCTTGGAGGCAGGCCAGCACGAGGAGCCCCTGCCCGGCCCCCTCGCTGACCATGGCGGGGAGGTCGGGCAGCGGCGCGATGTTGGCCACTTCGTCGAGGGCGAGAAGCGTGGGTGGGCCGCCGCGCTCGTCGCGGGCCCGGGCGTACGCGGCGTCGCGCACGTCGCCGACGGTTGCCACCACGAGGGGAGCGAATTGCCGCTGCCGACGTCCGGTCGAACAGATGTACAACGTGTTCGGGCCGTCGCAGAATGCCTCGAAGTCGAGGGCAGGCAGACGCGTCGAAGCCAGGGCACCCTGGGTGCGGTATGCCGCGAGCACACCCGATGCAGTGGACCAGATGCCCGACTGCTCCCTGGGGTCGGTGGCTGCGATCCCGGCGAGCAGATCGGTCGCCGGTGCGTCCTCTCCGGCCCCCGCGGCCAGAATTTCGAGCGCTGGGGCGCCGTCGTGGCGATCGATCCAATGGAGCACGTCCGGCATGGAGAGCCCCTCGAGTGCCGCGGCATGGACCAAGGTCGACAGGAGAGCCCCCGCACGCTCGCTCCAGTGGTGTTCGCCCGGGCGCGACGTGATCAGGCGGCTCGCACCGACCATCGCGTCGGCCGTCACGACCGCCGCGTCCCAGCTCTTCGCTGTGGTGAGCGGGGACCAACCGACGCGCTCGACATCGCGCGGGCAGTCGATCTCGCCGCTCGGGTCGTAGAGGAACGCCCAACCGTCGCAGCTGCGCGAAGGCGCCGTGGCGCGCATGACGTCGGGCTTGGTCGAGGTCGAGACGACCGACCCTTCCGACAGCAAAATATTGGGTATGACCAGGGAGGATGTCTTACCGGAGCGCGGCGGGCCCAAGACCAGGGTCGAGTGCTCTGCGCCGGCCCACATCCATCCGTGGCGACCGGTCCCAACATAGATGCTGTGGTTCGCATAGCGGTGGACCCCACGCAGTGCTGCAGTCGAATGCAGGCACGAATCCGGTGTATCGACATGCATGTCAGCGTCGCGTTCCATAGGAGCGATGTTTGCGTTGGGGAACAGACAATTCCAGAGGACATATCGCCCAATGCGGCGACAATAGTGCGCTGTTGTGGTCGCGCTGGCGCAGCATGCACCTCAATTGTGTGACGCGAAACGTGTGAATCGAAGGTCATGCGCGAACGCAAAATGACCGCGCGAACAAAGAATGCTTGACCTGAGCACGTTCACAACAGAAGAATGTGTGTACCCGAGGTGTGAGGGAGGGTTGACATGTGCCGTGACACGACGATGTGTGGCGCGCGAAGCGAGAGTTGTCGGTTCGCTTTTCGCGCGGCTCCAGTCGTGTCCAGGCGCGTCGATCCGTCGTCGCTACTCGGTCAATCAAGTCGGACGTCGCTGCAATGGCGTCGACCGTCGTAAGCAAAGTGAATCCGGTGCGGCAGTGCGCACGGCGTGGGGTTGTCGGCCGCGGCGTGGCGCAGGCTTCACCTCTATTCAGTGACCATGCTCCTAGGGAGGTGCACCTGTGGCAGTAGCCGCGAAGAGAAGGGCCCCGGCCAAGAAGGCCGCCAAAAAGCGGGCCCCCGCAAAGAAGGCAGTGAAGCGGGCCCCGGCCAAGAAGGCCGTCAAGCGGGCTCCGGCTCGCAAGGCGACCAAGAAGCGGGCGCCAGCGAAGAGGGCAGCCAAGCGGGCCCCGGCTCGCAAGGCCACCAAGAAGCGGGCCCCGGCCAAGAAGGCCGTCAAGCGGGCCCCGGCCCGCAAGGCGACCAAGAAGCGGGCGCCAGCGAAGAGGGCAGCCAAGCGGGCCCCGGCTCGCAAGGCCACCAAGAAGCGCGCTCCGGCCAAGAAGGCGGCTCGCCGCGCTCCCGCTCGCAAGGCGGCGCGTCGGCGCTAGGCGTTCAGTTCCATTCGGAACTCGTGAGACCGGGGGCCTTCGGGCCCCCGGTTCCGCGCGTACGCCCGGCAGCCGCGTCGGCAAGGAGGTGAGAATCCTTTCTGAGCTTTGGCCGTTGAAGTTCAGTAGCTGATGCCCAGGGCGTCTCGGCGACGAGGGGTCTGAAGGGGGCGGAGGCGAAGCCACAGGTTCGAACGAGCAGTGAACCGCTAGAAGGCCTTCTGTGAGTGGCGACCTCCCGCGCTAAAGGGAAGCCGATCATCAGGGCATGTCGATGAACGGTCGTTGTGATGACCTGGACTCCGGGGGGTGGTTGCGGCGGACCGTGGCGAAAATGTCGACGAGGTGATCCGGGGAGACCTCGTAGGGTCCTGTGATGTCCCCACAGACGACGCCTGACCTCTAGCGAGGTGGTCGGAGGTCCATGAAGGCCCGATCGGCGGACCGATGGGGGTCGGGTAGGCGATGCCATAACCGAAAGGGAAAAGCAGACCGATGCTCTCCGAGGAGTCAGACGGTTCGTAGTAGTGCTCAAGGCGGGGTAATGCCCGCTGACCCGCTCCACGGCGTGAGTGGGCGGCCTGCTGATCCGAGAGGACCGGTGGTGCCGGCGAAGGGACCGACCGAGACCAAGCCGCAAAGCGAGCACCACGAACACCCGACTCAGCAGCGGGACCAGCACAACGGTGCTGGCGGCCTGCCCGGGAATCACGGGGCGAGGGGAGCGGCTGAGAGAAGGGAGGGCTGGCCTGTGGGCCAGCTGTTGGAGGCGATCGCAGCACCGGCCAACCTTGTGAGCGCCTGGAGGAACGTCCGGGCGAACCGAGGGGCAGCCGGGATCGATGGGCAGAGCATCGCCAGCTTCGAAGCCGATCACGAGCACCAACTCGAGACGCTTCGTCGGCGGCTGCTCTCCGCCGAGCGATACGTCCCGCCGCCCGTGCGGCGAGTCGAGATCCCAAAGCCTGACGGGCGCATGCGTCCGTTGGGCATACCGACAGTTGCCGATCGGGTGGTCCAACAGGCCACCCGTCAGGTGATCGAGCCGCTGTTCGAAGCCAAGTTCCTGCCCTGCAGCTTCGGCTACCGGCCAGGCAAGAGTGCCCAGGCAGCGGTGCATTGGGTTCGTCAGGCGAATCTGCGTGGTGACCGGTGGGTCGCCGAGTTCGACATCGAGGGTTTCTTCGATCACCTGCATCACCCCCGCCTGCTGCGGGAGGTGGCCAAGGAGGTCGACGACCCCGAGGTGATCGGGCTCATCCGCAGGTGGCTCAAAGCCGGAGTTCTGACCGACGAGGGACACGTTCCGTCGCTGGCTGGGACGCCCCAAGGAGGGGTGATCTCACCCCTCCTGGCCAACATCTACCTCCACCGCCTTGATGTCGAAGTGCGACGGGCCGGCTTCCGGCTCATTCGCTACGCCGACGACTTCGTGATTCTCACGGACCGCCGGATCGAGGCGCAGGCTGCTGATGTCCTTGTTCGCCAGCTACTGGTCGACATGGGACTCCACGTTGCCGAGTCCAAGTCCGGCGTGAAGAAGATGACCGAAGGATTCGAGTTTCTTGGGTTCATTGTTCTCGGGAGGTATCTGCGACCGAGACCGAAATCCCTGAGCGCGTTCAAAGAAAGGGTGAGGTCTCTCACCCGTCGGAAGGCGCCCGTGTCGATACCCCAGATGATCAAGGATCTGAACCCTCTCCTTCGGGGATGGGCCAACTACTTCGCCATCGGCGACGTCCTTGAGCTCTTTTCAGACCTTGACGGCTGGATACGTACGCGGCTCCGCTCCAAAGCACGCGGCTCGAAGGCCCGCTACATCTCAACCCTGAAAATGCCGAATCATCTGCTCCGCAGTCTCGGTCTGGTCAGTTTGGAAGAGATTGCTCGGGCCAGGCGACTCTCGCCCGCATAGGGCGCAGTCTTGGGTGAGCCGGATGCGGTCCCGCACGTCCGGTTCTGATGGGGGGCCCTTGGCCGAGAGGCCAAGGGCCTACCCGCTCCGGGCGACGGTCAGGCCCGTCGTCCCAGCTCAGCGACGTCGGCGGGCCAATCGACGTCGTAGGCGAGGTCCGGGTCCCGTAGGACGCGCACGGGCAGCCCCAGCCGAGCAGCCTCCGCTCGATGAGCCCGGAACGACCCGGGGCCGTAGGCGAAGTGGAAGTCGCACCCCGCAGGCAGCCGCAGCACGTTGGTCCCGTCGTCGCGACGATCCGGCACGAGGGTGACGCCTTCGAACGGCGGCAGCACCCCCAACCCCCGCGCCCGGGGCAGATCGCCGTGCGCGACGGTCACCCAGTGCGCCCCATCGCGGGCCAGGCGGTCGACGCCGGCGCGCACGGCGCCGTTGAGGCCCTGTCCGGGCTCCCACATGACGGCGGCACCCAGGTCCGTCGCCCACCGCGCCACCTCGTCGTCGTCGCACACGACGGCGACCGGCAGCGGTGCGCAGGCGGACACGACGTGCGAGGCCATGGCGCGGACCAGCGCGATCCGTTCGGCGTGGGCCAGGGCGGGGCCGAGCCGCTTCTTGGCCTGGTGGAATGCCTTGACCGGGACGAGGACGACCTCGGGGCCGAGGCCAACGCCTCGAGGCGCCACTGAGTCCCGGGCTCTCGGCATGGTCGCCTTCGGCACCGAACCATTGTACGGGCGCAGGCCCGCTGCGCTCCGGGGCCGTCGTAGTCTCTACTGAATGGTCGAGCGGGTGGCAGTCATCGGTGCCGGATCCTGGGGGACGGCGGTCGCGACGCTCGTGGCCGCGACCCAGTCTGTGTCGCTGTGGGCGCGTTCCCCGAGCTGGCGGCGTCCATGCGGGACACGCGCGAGAACGCGACCTACCTGCCGGGCGTCGAGCTCCCCGACGGGCTCGCGGTGACCGCCTCGCTCGAAGAAGCAGTCGACGGCGCCGCGATCGTGTTCATGGCGGTGCCGTCGCACGGGTTCCGCGCCGTGCTCACCGGCGTGCAGCCCCTGGCGGACAGGATCGAGGCCGTCGTCAGCCTGGCCAAGGGCATTGAGATCGGGACCAACCTCCGGATGTCACAGGTGGTGGCCGACGTGCTCCCGGGCGTCCCCGCCGGCGTCCTCACGGGCCCGAACCTCGCCCGCGAGGTGGCCGAAGGCCACCCCGCGGCCTGCGTGGTCGCGCTGCCCGACGAGGACTTGGCGCGCCGGGTGCAGGCGCTGGTGCACACGCGCACCTTCCGTGCCTACACGGGCACCGATGTCGTCGGCTGCGAGATCGCCGGCGCCACCAAGAACGTCATGGCCATCGCGGCCGGGATCGGCGACGGGCTCGGGTTGGGGGACAACACCCGCGCCGTGCTCATCACGCGGGGCCTGGCCGAGCTGGGCCGCCTGGGCGTCGCGCTGGGTGGGAAGGTGCTCACGTTCGGTGGCCTGGCCGGCGTGGGGGACCTGGTGGCGACCTGCGCCAGCCCGAAGAGCCGGAACCGCATGGTGGGGTTCGCACTGGGCGAGGGCCGGTCGCTCGAGGACATCGTGAGCGGCATGCACATGGTGGCCGAGGGCGTCAAGAGCGCCGGGCCGCTGGTCGGGCTGGCACAGGCCCACGGCGTCGAGATGCCCATCGCGGAGCAGGTCCAGGCGATCGTCGAGGGGCGTTGCTCGCCGGCGGACGCGCTCATGAACCTGATGCGGCGCCCGTCACGGCCCGAATGGGACGAAACCCTGCTGCGAGGGCTGCCGGCATGAGCGGCCTCTTCCACAGCTACGACGTGCTCTCCGATGCGGACGACGAGACGCGCCGGGAGGCGGCACTGGCCCACGTCAAGGAGACCCTCCTCATGCACGGGGCGACGGAGGAGGAGATCGAGCGTGCCGTGGCCGACGGCGTGATCGACCTCTTCGTCGCCGAGCGCATGCTGGTGCCATCGCGCCGCCGCTACACGCGGGCGGAGGTGGCCGACCTCACCGGGCTCGAGCTCGACAAGCTCGAGCGCTTCTGGCGTGCGCTGGGCTTCGCCAGCGTGGACGACGACGACCGCGCCTTCACCGACCTCGACCTCGAGGCAGTGCGCCTCTTCCAGGGCATGCAGGCACTCGGCGCCACGGATACCGACACGGCGCTGCAGATGGCGCGCGTCATCGGCTCGTCCATGGCCCGGATCGCCGAGGCCGAGCTCGTGCCCGGCAACATGGTGAGCCCCGAGGTCGACCCCGTCATGTCCGCAGACGCCCTCGTCAGCGTCGCTGACGAGACCATCCCTGCCATGGCCAAGCTGCTCGAGTTCGTGTGGCGGCGCCAGGTGGCGGCCGGCATCCAACGCAGCATGATGCTGCGCAGCCACGGTCTCGCGCCGGGCCAGAGCCCGGTGCTGGCCGTCGGGTTCGCCGACATGGTCGGTTTCACCCTGCTCAGCCAGCACCTCGGTGACGAGGAGCTGGCCGCCGTCGTGGGACGATTCGAGGAGATCTCCCACGACATCGTCACGAGCAAGCGGGGACGAGTGGTCAAGATGATCGGCGACGAGGTCATGTTCGTCGTCGACAACGTGGCCGACGCGGCGCGCATCGGCCTCGACCTGGCCGACGCCTACGCCGACGACGACCTCCTCTCCGACGTGCGGGTGGGGCTGGCCTGCGGCCCCGTCCTGCTTCGCGAGGGCGACTACTTCGGACCCACGGTGAACCTGGCCCACCGGATCGTCAACATCGGCAACCCCGGGACGGTGCTCATGTCGGACGAGTTCCACACCGCCCTCATGGAGGAGAGTCCGGGCGAATTCACCGGCCAGCCGCTCCGCCCACGGCTGCTCAAGGACCTCGGTCGTGTGCAGCTGTGGTGGTGCGGTCGTGCCGGCCAGGAGGCCGTCGGCACCGGCGCCTCCGCCGATCGGCGCCGCAACGTCCGCTGGGAGCGCCTCTCCGAGGTCTTGCGCGACCTCGAGGAGCTGCGCGGCGTGGGCGAGCGCCTGCTCACCGCGAACCGGGGCGCCGGCTCAGCCGTCGCGCAGCCGGGCGGTGGCGATGCCGAACGGGCGTAGGTCGAACGAGCCCTCGAATGCCTCGAGCGGGTAGCCGCGCAGGTCGACCAGCCAGCCCGCTCGGCCGGGGAACGAGACCACGGTCGGCTGTGCCGTCGGATTGAAGACCCGGACCTCGAGGACCCCGCCGACCCGGTGGAGCGCGCTGACCTCGGCGCCGTGGACCGCCAGCTCGGTCCCCGACGCTGGGCGGGTGCCGCCGCCCAGGCTCGACACCGTCTCGAGCGGCAGCAGCACGTCGTCGGCCATCCGGTAGGGATCGTCGCAGTCGAGGGCGAGCGCGTAACGCAGGGTGATCCGCTTGCCGCGCATCTGCAGCCCCTCGACCGGCGTGAGGGGGCCGGCGGGGAACGGCCTGTAGGCCATGCCGAGTCGGGACAGCATGCCGGTCGAGCGCAGCACGGTCAGGGCGAGGGTTCGGGCGCCGTCGTCGCCGACGTCGACGAGCTCGTACTCGCAGACACCCTCGTGGGCGACGGTGAGGCGCCCGGCGGTGACGAAGCGCTGCGACGGCGCCGTCGGGAGCCCGAACTCGTCCGCCCGGCCCTCGACGGTCAGGCCACGGGTGACGACGCTGAAGGCGCTCTCGGCGTGGGAGTGGCGGGCCGGCACGGGGAGCGGCAGATGGACCCGCAGCCGGTGGTCCCCGCTCGGGTTGACGAAGTTCGTGGTGACCCGGACCACGCCGTCGTCGGCTCGCAGCTCCACGTCGGTGTCGACGTCGACCCGGTGCTCGCCCACGCGCGCCTGGGACGACCCGTCGACGTGGTCGGGCCATAGGTAGGTCGCGGTGATGCGGACCCGGCCCCGCACGGGCCCCCGCTCGTCGACCCGCACGGTCACCGCGTCGGGCACCTCCACCGAGGAGTCCTGTTGCGGCGGCGAGTAGTTGTACGAGTCGCCGAGGTCGCCGCCATCCACGAGGCGCCCATAGCCGGCGCAGCCGTCCAGCGCGAAGGTCCCGTCGGTCCGGTCGACCTCCACCCGCACCAGCCCGTTGGCGAGCACGATCGACCCCTCGGCCTCGCTCACCTCGACCGGGTGCGCCAGCGGGGCGGCCTCGAAGGCGGCCCATCCGTACCCTGCCACCTCGCGGGTGCGGGCTGCGATCCTCCTCGTCGACGGCTGCTCCATGGCGACGCGCACCATGACGTCGGGGTTCGCCCCGAGCCTGGTGTAGAGGTCCTGCTTGGCTTCCGCGATCGGGACGTTCGGCTTCTCCTCGGTGCCGACCGAGAGTGTCACGTCGATGCCCTCGTCGGTGTCCTCGATCCTGATCTCCTGGACCCAGGCGTCGTCGCTGATCTTGGGCCCCTGCAGCATGCCGAGCACCGTGCGCACCGTGTTGGCGTCGAGCACCATCGACCCCGGGAGACCCGAGCGCTCCGAGAGGACCTGGACCTGTGCCGGCGCCGGCCCGTCGGCGGGGACGACCAGCTCGACCAAGCCCGACCGGGCCCGGGGCGACGCGTTGAGCACGGAAATGCCCGGCTCGGCCAGGGAGAGGGCGAAGGCCTTGACCGACCGGTCGGCCAGCCCGGCCGCGATGGCCCGGGCCTCGGCGTAGCGGTGCAGCACGGCGTCGACCACGTCGTCCACCGAGCAGGCGCAGATGGAGTCGTGGGCGGAGTTGCGCACCATCTCCCGCCAGGCCAACTCCAACAGGCGAGAGGGGTACGCCGTCGGCGGCTGGAACAGTGCGGCGAGCGGCTCGGCCCGTCGCTCCAGCTCGCGCTCAGCCACCGCACCCCGGCGCTTCACGTCGACGCGGTTCGAGGTGACGCCCATGAGCATGTTGGCCCGAAAGCCCGAGCGCAGCTCGCCCCGGACGCGCACCAGGTCATCGGTGGTCGTGCCCTCGAGATAGTGCGGTAGCGAGGTGACCTCGAATTGGAGGTCGTCCTGGAGGTCGTTGGACTCGGCGACGACACGCCCCAGCTGCGGCTGGGGCATCAAGTGGTCCGACCCGTTCATGCAGAGGAGGTCACCGGTGATGACGTCCCCGACCTCGCTGAGGTGGTCGACCGTCCGGCGCACGAGCGCCTTGGCGTCGTCGGGGAGCGCGGCGCCGTTGCTGTAGCCGACGGGCAGGTACTCGGCCCGCACCGCCGATCCGTCCGGTGCCTCCCACACGAAGGCGTTCCGGGTCACCTGTGACGGCACGCCCCGCCACACGACGGCGTCGTCGAAGCCGGCGAGGCGGAGGATCTGGGGCATCTGCGCGATGTGGCCGAACATGTCGGGCAGGTAGCCGATGTCCATGACGCCCCCGAACGCGGCGCCGCGGAGAAGGCCCATCTGCAGGTTGCGCACGATGGTCTCGCCGGAGGCCAGGAACTCGTCCATCAGGATGTACCACGGCCCCATGCTCAGACGGCCGGCCGCAGAGAGCGCCCGCAGGCGCTCCTCGGCCTCGGGCCGCACCTCGAGGTAGTCGTCGACGACGGCCATCTGGCCGTCGAGCATGAAATGCGGATAGCTGGCGTCGCGCTCGAGGAGGGGGATCAGCGTGTCGATCAGCTCGACGAGGGCAAGGCGGAAGTCCTGGTAGGACTTGTACCATTCCCGGTCCCAGTGCGTGTGCGGAACGATGGCAATCCTGCGGGCGGTCATGACCGTCAGACTATGACCTGCGGTCGCGGGCGGTGAGGGCGCTCGTCCCCCCTGGGCGCTGGCCCGACACGCGCCCCTTGGCGGGGCGGACGCTGCCCGAGGTCTGGGCGCGCCGGTGGGCCGACCGCCCGGACGCTCCGGCGCTCGTCGACGGGTGGGGGGGCGAGTCGGTCGACGGCGCCGAGCTCGACCGGCGGACTGCCCAGGCGGCGTCGGTCCTTGCCGGGTACGGGATCGGTCCGGGGGACCGGGTGCTGTGGCGGGCCCGCGCCACTCTCGAGTCGGTCGGCGCCCTCGTGGCGGCGCTCCGGGCCGGTGCGGTCCTGGTGCCGGTCAGCCCGTCGGCCCGCGGCGCCGAGGTCACCCACGTCGTGGGCGACGCCCGGCCGGTGCTCGCCATCTGCCAGGAGCCGGATGGCGCCGACCTCTTCGGCCCCGGCGTCGCCGTCGTGCGCGTGGAGGAGCTGGCCCGGGGGTCCGCGCTCGCACCGACGGCCACGCCCGAGCTGCAGCCGGGTGACGACGCTCTCATCGTCTACACCTCGGGCACCACCGGGAGGCCCAAGGGCGCCGTGCACACCCACGGGTCTCTGCTGGCGGGCATCTCGTCGATGCACGCGGCCTGGGGGTGGGGGGCCACGGACCGGCTGGTCCTGTGCCTGCCGCTGTTCCACGTCCACGGGCTCTGCGCCGGCCTCTTCGGGACCCTGGCTGCCGGCGCGTCGGCCGTCGTGTTCGACCGCTTCGACGAGTCCGCGGTCCTCGGGGCGGCACCGGCCAGCACCATGTTCTTCGGCGTCCCGACGATGTACCACCGGCTCGCCGCATCGGGCCGGGCCCGCGAGCTGGCCGGGTTGCGCCTCTGCGTCTCGGGCTCGGCGCCGCTCGCCGCCGACCTCTGGCGCCGCCTGGCGGGCGAGGGCGTGCACGTGCTGGAGCGCTATGGCATGACCGAGACGCTGCTGACGCTCTCCAACCCGCTCGAGGGTGAGCGCCGGCCCGGATCGGTCGGGGTGCCCCTGCCGGGTGTCGAGGCCGCCGTGGACGACCCCGACGACCAGGGCGTGGGCGAGCTGGCCGTGCGCGGCGCGTCACTGTGCCGCGGCTATTGGGGCCACGCCGGCCTGGTGCCCGGGGAGTGGTTCGCCACGGGGGACCTCGTCTCGGTCGCTGACGACGGCTATGTCACCGTCCGGGGCCGCCGGACCGAGCTGATCATCACTGGCGGCCACAACGTGTACCCCGCCGAGGTCGAGGCGGTGCTCGCCCGCGTTCCGGGCGTCGCCGAGGTGGCCGTCGTCGGTGTGCCCTCGGAGGAGTGGGGCGAGACGGTGGTGGCGTTCGTCGTGGGAGATCCCGATCTCGCGTCGCTCGGCGAGCTGGCGGCGGCCGAGCTGGCGCCGTTCAAGTGTCCACGCGAGGTGCGCCTCGTCGACGCGCTGCCGCGCAACGCCCTGGGCAAGGTGGTGCGGGGCGATCTGCGCTGAGCCGGCGCAGGTGGGGAGGCGGGGCCGTCGGTGCCGGCCGCCCCTGCGATAGCGTGAGCGCATGGCGACGTTCCTCATGCTCTCCACGGTGGGGCCAGACGGAGCGGCGACGCTGACCGAGAACCCCGACCGGCTCAAGGCCGTCAACGCCGAGGTGGAGGCGATGGGCGTGCGCGTCGTCGCGCAGTGGGCGCTGCTCGGGCAGTACGACTTCTGCACCGTCCTGGACGCTCCCGACGAGACCACCATGGCCCGGGTCGCGCTGGTCCTGGGGTCCCGGGGGACCCTCAAGACACTGACGCTCTCGGCGATCCCGATCGACGACTACATCGAGGGCGTGCTCAAGGCGGGGAAGGACTGACCCCCTCAGTGCCACCAGAAGCCCTGGCGCGTCCGCTCCCGGCGGACGTCGTCCCGGGAGAAGAGCTCGCCCAGCGTGCTGCCGTCCGACAGCCGGCGTATCCGGTACCCGTCCTCGGTCGCCTCGGCGATCTCGAAGCCGCGCACCCACGTGCCCTGGAAGCGGTTGCGCACGTCGACCTTGGTCCCCGGGGCGAGCGGGGACCGTGCATTCGGATCGGGTGCATCCCCCCCGTCGACGCTCACACCCCCATGGTATGAGGTGCGCCCGACCGTGATCCCGTGACCGTCTGCACGCCCGATCTCACACAGGAGCGCCGCCTACGCGCCGAGGGCTACGAGTGTGTGGCGGGCCTCGACGAGGTCGGGCGCGGCGCCTGGGCCGGCCCCCTCACCGTCGGCGTGGCCGTGGTACGACCCCGCGTCCAACGCCGCTCCATGCCCAAGTGGCTCCGGGACTCCAAGATGCTGAGCGAGGCCCGACGCGAGGAGATCTTCGACGCCGTCGGTGCGTGGTGCCAGGAGTGGGCGGTCGGGCATGCCACGCCCGCCGAGTGCGACGAGTGGGGGATGACCGAGGCCCTCCGGGTGGCGGCGCGCCGGGCCATCGCCGGGCTGGCGCAGCCGCCCGGGGCGATCCTGGTGGACGGCCCGGTCGACCTGCTGCGACACCCAGAGGACCCTTTCGGGGGCCAGGTGCGGCCCATCGTCGACGGGGACGCCAAGTGCGCGTCGGTGGCGGCAGCGTCCGTGCTGGCCAAGGTGGTGCGGGACCGCATGATGCGCCTGGCGTCCGACCACTACCCGGCGTACGCGTTCGAGCGCAACAAGGGCTATCCCTCACCCGTCCACCAGACGGCACTGCGCGGCTACGGCCCGTCCGCCATCCACCGCCGCAGCTGGGCCTTCGTCCGTGACCTGCCGTGGTGCGGGCAGGCCTGGTGGGGGACCCGCTCAGACGACGGTGGTGACCTCCGCGAAGTGGCAGGCGACGGGGTGACCCTGGCCGCGGTCGACGAGGGCAGGCTCTTCGGCGGCGCAGATCTCCTGGGCTTTCCAGCAGCGGGTGCGGAAGCGGCAGCCCGAGGGCGGTGACTGGGGGCTTGGCACGTCGCCCTCGAGCACGATGTGCCGGCGGGCACGCTCACGCTTGGGGTCCGGGATCGGCACGGCGGAGAGCAGCGCCTGGGTGTAGGGGTGGGCGGGCCGCTCGTAGACGTCCTGCCGGGTCCCCACCTCGACGATCTTGCCCAGGTACATGACCGCGACGCGGTCGGAGATGTGGCGCACCACCGAGAGGTCGTGGGCGATGAACAGGTACGCCACGCCGAGCTCGTCCTGCAGGTCGTCGAGGAGGTTCACGATCCCGGCCTGAATGGAGACGTCGAGCGCCGAGACGGGCTCGTCGAGCACCAGCAGCTTCGGCTGGAGCGCCAGGGCCCGGGCGATGCCGATGCGCTGGCGCTGGCCGCCGGAGAACTCGTTCGGGTAGCGGTTGGCGTGGTACGGCTCGAGACCCACCAGCCTGAGCATCTCCGCCACGCGCCGCTGGTTGGCCGCCCGATCGCGCATTCCGTGGATCTGCAGCGGCTCGGCGATCGCCTCGCCGACCGGCAGGCGGGGGTCGAGCGACGCGAACGGGTCCTGGAAGACGACCTGGATGTGCCGGCGCATGCGACGGAGCTCGCCGCCCTTGAGCTCGGTCATCTCGCGACCGTCGAAGACGACCGAGCCCGAGGTGGGCTGAATCAGCTGCAGGATCGCCCGCCCGGTCGTCGACTTGCCACAGCCGGATTCCCCGACCAGGCCGAGCGTCTCGGCCGGCGCGATGCTGAAGGAGACGCCGCTGACCGCATGGATCTCGCCCACCCGGTGCCGAACGAAATTGCCGCCGCGGAGGGGGAAGTTCTTCACCAGGTCCGTCACCTGCAGGAGCGGCGGCCGGGCGCCCTGCGTCGAGAGCGAACCGTCGGTCTGGGAGAGCGTCATGGCGCGGCCACGCCGGTGTCCGCGTCGCTGAAGAGAGCGCCGTGCTCCCCGGCCGCCACGGATTCGGCGAAGTGGCAGGCCGACCGGTGGTCACCGCGGGCGGAGTCGACGGACGGCACGACCACCAGCGGGGGCTCCGTGGTCGTGCAGATGTCGGCGCGCAGCGGGCAGCGCGGGGCGAACGGGCACCCCGTCGGCTCACCCAGCATGGAGGGGGGGGAGCCGGGGATCTGGCGCAGTCGCTCCGACCCGTCGCTGTCGAGCCTCGGCAGCGAGCCCAGCAGCCCGAGCGTATAGGGCATGGAGGGCTTGTAGAAGACGTCGTCGGCGGTCCCCACCTCGACCGGGCGCCCGGCGTACATCACGAGCACCCGGTCGGCCAGGCCGGCGATGACACCGAGGTCGTGCGTGATGAGCAGCAGCGCGGCGCCGGTCTCGCTCAGCGCGGTCTTGAGGGACTCGAGCACCTGTGCCTGCACCGTGACGTCGAGCGCGGTGGTCGGCTCGTCGGCGAGGATCACGTCGGGGTCGTTCGCCATGCCGATGGCGATCACGGCCCGCTGGCGCATCCCCCCCGAGAATTCGTGGGGGTAGTTGTCGACGCGTGCCGCCGGGTTCGGGATCCCGACCTTGGCCAGCAGCTCGACCGCCCGGGCCAGGGCCGCCTCCTTGCCGATGTCCTGGTGGGCACGTATGGCCTCCGCGATCTGCCACCCGATCGTGTAGACAGGGTTGAGCGAGGTCATGGGGTCCTGGAAGATCATGGCGATGCCAGTGCCGCGCACGCCGGTCAGCTGCTTCTCCTTCAGGCCCAGCAGCTCGCGCCCGTGGAAGCGGATCGACCCCCGGACGTTGGCGGTCTTGGGCAGCAGGCCCATGGTGGCCAGCGCCGTGACCGACTTGCCGGATCCCGACTCGCCGACGATGCCCAGCACCTCGCCGGGTGCGATGGAGAAGTCGATGCCGCGCACGGCATACACCGTTCCCGCCTTCGTCCGGAACTCGACCTCGAGCCCCTCCACCTGTAGCGCGGGATCGGCCACTTACGCCCTGACCCGGCTCTTCTTGGGGTCGAACGCCTCGCGCAGGCCGTCTCCGATGAGGAAGATGGAGAGGATCAAAATGACGAGGAAGGCCACCGGGAAGACGAAGAGCCACCATTCGGTGGTCGCCGAGTCCTGACCCTGCGCCACCAGGAGGCCCAGGGACACGTCGGGCGGCTGCACCCCGAGCCCGAGGTACGACAGGGTCGACTCGAGCACGATGCTCAGGGCCACGGTCAAGGTCGCATTGACGATGATCGGCCCGATCGCATTGGGCAGCATGTGCTTGACGATGATGCGCCTGTTCGTCGCCCCCAGTGCCTTGGCTGCCTCCACGAAGTCGCGCTCGCGCAGCACGAGGAAGTCGGCCCGGACCAGCCTGGCCACGTAGGTCCACGACAACGCGCCGATGATGATCGCCAGTCCGAGCCAGTTGCTCGACTCCTTGGCCAGCTTGTTGGCCAGCACGATCAGCACCGCCAGGATCGGCACCACCAGCACCAGGTCGACGAAGCGCATGAGCAGCGAGTCGACCCAGCCCCGGTAGAAGCCGGCGATGGCGCCGACGGTCACGCCGATGAGAGTGGCCATGGCGGCCACCGTGAGCGCAATCTGAATGTCCTTCTCCACGCCGCGCATCACCTGGGCGAGCATGTCGTTGCCGATGGCGTTGGTGCCGAAGGGGTGGCCCGACGTCGGCGGGAAGTTGAGGTCGTTGGTGATGTCGGTGTAGCTGTACTGCCAGAAGTGGCCGACCAGCACCGCCGCCACGCCCAGACCGACGAAGATGCACAGACCGAGGATGGCGAGCTTCTGGTCGAAGAACCTCCCGATGACGATGCGAAGCTGGCTCTTGGCCTCTCCCGCCATGCCGTGCGCGTCGAGCGGCTGGGCGAGCTCGAGGCCGGGGGCCGCGCTCGCCAGCATGTGTGAGCCGGCCTCTTCCGTGGCGATGCTCGACGGCGTGGCGATGAAGTTCTCCTCGGCGATTGGCTCAGCCATAGCGGATCCGCGGGTCGAGGAAGGCGTAGAGGATGTCGGCGAGGAGGTTGAACAGGATCACGAACGTCGCGGTGATGAGCAGGTAGGCCAACATGACGTTGGTGTCGAGATTGGTGACCCCGGTGAGGTACCACTGCCCGAGGCCCTGCCAGCCGAAGACGATCTCGGTGATGATGGCCCCACCGAGCACCGCCGCGAAGTCCAGGGCCACCACGGTGGTGACCGGGATGAGGGCGTTGCGCAGCACATGACGGATCAGCACCCGCCGGGGGCTCAAGCCCTTGGCCCTGGCCAGCCGGACGTGGTCCGCATCGAGCGTCTCGATCATGGACGAGCGCTGGTAGATCGCCCACGCCGAATAGCTCACGAGGATCAGGCACAGCACCGGCAAGATCGTGTGTTCGGCGTAGTCGGGCAGCCGACTGATGAAGGAGCCGCTGGCGGTGGGGCTCTGCTCCCCGTCGGTGTAGAAGAGCGTCGTGCCGAGGTGTTGGTTGATGGGGATGGCCACGAACTCCTTGAGGGCCAGCCCGATCACGAAGACCGGCGTCGCCAGCAGGAGGAAGTTGGTGACGGTGATGGTGTGGTCGGCGAGACGGTTCTGGCGCACCGCTGCCACCACGCCGGCGGTGATGGCCAGGACGATGGCGATGAGGGTCGCGAAGATCACCATGCGGAGCGTGACGAGGAGGTGGGACGAGGCCTCGGACCAGACGTTCTGGCCGCTGATGGTCGTCCCGAGATCGCCCCGGATGGCGTGTGAGAACCAGATCCAGTAGCGCTGCCACAGCGGATCATTGAGATGGAGGAGGTTCTCCCGGGCGGTGATGGTCGACTGCGGGATGTGGGGATTGGCCTTCAACAGAGCCAGGGGGTTCCCCGAGCTCGCCACAAGGAGGAAGACGAAGATGGTCGCGAAGAAGAGGACGACGATGCTGACCAGCAGGCGCCTAATGACGTAGGCGAGCATGACTGAAGTGTACGAGTCGCAGAAGTTGAAGGAGGGACGGACCGATCACGGCCCGTCCCTCCTTCGCGTTCCTGTGAGTCCGGCCTAGCCGATCGACCAGTTCTCGGCGTTCCAGGTGACGCCGACACTCGATGTGTTCGGCAGCACACCCTTCAGCGTGTTGGACCAGGCCCAGAACTGCGGCTTCTGGTAGAGGGGCAGCGTGGCCATCTGCTGCCACAGGATGGAGTCAGCCTTGTTGTAGTCCGTGGTCTCCTGCGAGGCGCTGGAAGCCGCCGAGCCGGTCGCCATCAGGTTGTCCACCTGCGAGTTGGAAAAGTGGATCCAGTTCTGCCCGCACTTGGCCGTGTTCGTGTAGGAGCAGTAGATGGACTGGTTGCTGGACACGAAGGGCGTCGGCACCCAGGCGAACTCGCCGATCTGGTACGTGCCCTGCACCAGGTTGGTCCCGAAGAACGTCTGCGCGTCGTAGTTCTGGATGTTGATCTTGATCCCGATCGCCTTCATCTGGGCCTGGAACAGCTCTTCGGTCTCCGCCCGGACGCTGTTGCCCGAGGTCGACTGAATGGTGAAGGTCAGGTCCTGGCCCTTCTGCGGCCCGTAGTTCGGGTGCCAGTAGCCGTCGGAGCCCTTGGTGAAGCCCTGCTCCTTGAGGAGGTTGGCCGACTCGCTGGGGCTGTAGGCGTAGGCGGTGGCCTTGTACTGGGGCTGGGTGCTCACGTACATGCGGCTGCCGAGCGGCTTGATCCCGCTCGAGATCTCACCCACCGTACGGGCGATAAGCGCGGAACGGTTCACGCCGTGGGCGATGGCCTCGCGTATGCCGAGCCGGGCCAGGTATGGGTCGGCCTCGTTGAAGTCGAAGTGCTCGAACTCCAGCCCGGGGATGGTGACCTTGGTGGTGCCGGCCACCTGGTTGGCCGTCTGGACGATGGAGAGGTTGACCGTCGCCGGGTTGATGATGCTGACCTCTTTGTTCGAGAGGGCCGGCACCTCCTGCGTGTCGTCCGAGAAGAACTGGAAGACGATCTTGTCGAGCTTGCCCGGTGTGCCCCAGTAGGTCGGGTTGCGGGTGAGGACCAGCGACTGGTTCTCGTTGTAGCTGGTGATGGTGTACCAGCTGCCCGAGATGGTCTGGGTCGGTCCCACGAAGCCGGTGTTCCAGCCGACCGTCCGGGCGATGTGGGCCGGGACGATGTCGGTGAAGAGGCTGCGCCAGTCGGTGAAGGACGGCTTGAAGGTGACGGTGACGGTGCGTCCGTTCGGGCACAGTCCCACGTTGCGGTCGGCGGTGCTCCCCGGCGCGCAGGCGGCGCCGCCCGACGGGTTCGAGCCCACGACGGACTGGATCTGGTTGTAGCCGGCGGTCGAGGCCGAGTCGTAGGGCTGACCCCCGACGTCGGTGTAGGCGGGATTGCCGCTCTGGGCCTGGTAGTTGTAGATGAAGTCATCCGCCGTGATCGGCGTGCCGTCGGACCACACCGCCTTGGGATTCAGGGTGTAGACGACGGTCTGGGGGTTGCTGCTGGTCTCGGTGGCACTCTTGAGCAGCTGGTTGTTCAGCACCGGCTGGAGCTTGTTGTTGATGATGAACGCCTGGGGCCACACCATGTTCATGATCTCTTGGAGCACGTACTCGGACGCGGCCGACGTGTTGATGTTGAACCCGGCCAGGTTCTCGTCGAGGGCCATGGTGGCCGTCCCGCCCGAGGACGACGAGGCCTTCGTCGATGCCCCGCTCGCAGCCGGTGTCACCGCGATCACCGACACGCTCATCGCCCCCGCCGCCAGAGCGGCGAAGGCGGACCGCTTCAATAGCCCCTTGAGTCCCATAGTTCTCCCTTGTTTGCCGGCTCGCCCCGGTGACGGCCGCGTACCCCGCACTTCCCCCACACTCCATGTGTCGGAAGGTTGTTGGTAAACGTAACCGAATTGCCACATTCTTTTCGGTCATGTCTGCGGGAAATGCTGCAGGAACGCGCTGGGGAGAGACCCGATCCGGTGTGGAGCGTCCCCTCACACACGAATCCTGCGTCCGGAGGCGCCGACACGCTGGGGATGGAACCTGGGCTCCAGCTGTGAGCAAACTGCATGCTGCGTGACAACGGACAACTAAATTGACGATGAGGCGATGGTCTATGTCCTTGCGGTCGCAGCTGCTCTCTCGAATGCGCTGACCAGCGTCTTTCAGCGCATGGGGGTGGAGGACGCCCCCGAGGAGTCGACCATGCGGCTCAGCCTGATGGCCCATGCCATCCGGCGCGGCGTCTGGCTCATGGGCTTCGGCTTCATGATCTGTTCCTTCTTGTTGCAGTCGTTCGCGCTGCACATCGGGCGGCTCTCCGTGGTGCAACCCATCTTGACCATGGAGCTGCTGTTCCTCGTCGGCATCCTCGGCACCTACTTCCACTTCTCCATCTCCGTGCGGGAATGGATCGGGGCCTCTGCCATCGCCTTCGGGCTGGCGGGGTTCCTCTACTTCGCCGCGCCGGGCGGAGGGGAAGAGGTGCCCACCAATCTCGGGTGGATCGTCGTCGGCGGCGCCAGCACCTTCTTCATCGTCGTCACCGTGCTCGCGACACGCTGGGGTCCCCGCTGGTGGAAGGCCGCGATGTTCGGGAGCGCGGCGGCCATCGCCTTCGCCTTCACCGCCGCCCTCATCAAAGTGGTGAGCAACTACGCGGCGAACGACTGGGTGACCATGTTCGAGCACTGGCAGACCTACGGCGTCATCGCCTTCGGCCTGCTTGGGCTCTTCCTCACGCAGAACGCGTTCCACGCCGGCCCCCTCGCCGCCTCCCAGTCGACCCTGGTCCTGGTCGACCCGCTCGTCAGCATCTGCCTGGGCATCGCCCTGTACGGCGACAGCTTGCGGACGTCGGGACCCTACGGGCCGCTCGAGGCCTTCTCGCTGCTGGTCATGTTCATGGGCGCGGTGTTCCTCTCGAACTCGCCTCTGATCACCGGCATGAAGAGCGAGGGCAAGGGCGTCGAGTACGACGAGATGCTGTCGCGCCGCCTCAAGCACCCGTCCGCCGCGGTCCAGGACGGCGGGCTGCCCTTCTCGTCCGCCTGAGTCCCTCCGCCCTCAGCCCGGCGCCGCCCGCTCGATCACGAGGCGGGTCATCGTGGCGAAGTGGTCGGGGTGCGACAGGTGGGCGCCGTGCTGGGCGCCTTCTATCTCGTAGACCACCGCACCGGGGACGTGCCCGCCCAGCCATTGGACGCTCGCACGGTGATGCGGCTGGGTCGTCGGCCCACCCATGCCGAACACGGAGGGGACGCCGAGCGTGGTGACGTCGAAGGGCGGGCCCTCGCCCCGCAGACTGCGCAGGTCCGCCACCAGGGCCGGTCCGTCGGCGCGGCGCTCCGCCCGGCCCAGCTCGGTGAGCCGGGCCCAGGCCGCGGCGCCCACCATCCGGGAGAAGAAGCGCTCGACCTCCTCCCCGGGGTCGTCGGCCATCGCCGGCCAAGCCCGATACTCGCCGGGGCGGTCGCGGCGGAAGCCCAGCCAGGGCATGGGCGGCTCGAAGGCCCCGATGGCGTCGAACGCCCCCGGCTCGGCCAGCGCCGCGCCCACGACGACGTCGCCCCCGAGGCTGTGCCCGATGGCGACCACGGGCCGGCCCCCCACGGCCCTGGCCTCGTCCCCAATTAGAAGGAGATCCTCGATGTGGCCGCCCAGGTCCACCACCCCGCCGGCCCGCGAGCCCTGGTAGCCCCGGCGGTCGTAGGACAGCGTGGTCAGCTCGGGCAGCCGGCGCATGACCCGCCGGAAGCTCTCGCCCCGGTCGAGCGACCCGTGGACGAACACCACGGTGGCGGCGCCCGGCACCGGCGCCGGCCGCGCCAGGACGTGGAGTGCGGCCGGATAGGTCATGGGCAGGGCAGACGCTACCAATCCGCCTCCCGGAGCCGATCGACGCCGGTAGGGTTGAACCATGACCCAGTTCGGTGGCGCGGGAGGCTCTTTCGGCCCCAACGCATGGCTGGTCGACGACATGTACGACCGCTTCCTGGCCGATCCCGGCTCGGTCAGCGACAGCTGGCGGGAGTTCTTCGCCGACTACCGGCCCGCTCCCGTGCCCGCCCCCACCCCGGCCCAGGCTCAGGCCCAGGCCGCCGCTCCGGCGGCCGCCGCCCCGGCTCCGACCCAGGTCGGCGAGGCGGGCGACGAGCAGGCCACCATCCTGCGCGGCGCCGCCTCGCGGATCGTGGCCAACATGGAGGCCAGCCTGTCCGTGCCCACGGCGACCAGCGTGCGCACGGTGCCGGCCCGTCTGCTCGAGGTCAACCGCCTCGTCCTCAACAACCAGCTGGCGCGCACGACGGGGGCCAAGGTCAGCTTCACGCACATCATCGGCTACGCCGTCGTGCGGGCCCTGTGCGACGTGCCTGCGCTGAACTCCGCCTTCGTCGAGGACGCGGACGGGACGGGGAAGCCGGGCGTCGTCCATCACAAGCACGTCGGCCTCGGACTGGCCGTGGACCAGGAGAAGAGCGACGGCAGCCGCACGTTGCTGGTGCCGTGCATCAAGGACGCCGACACGTTGGACTTCCGCGCCTTCGTGCTGGCCTACGAGGACCTGATCCGCAAGATCCACACGAACAAGATCGGCCCCGACGACTTCGCGGGGACGACGGTGTCGCTCACCAACCCGGGGACGCTCGGCACCGTGCAGTCGGTGCCGCGACTCATGCCCGGACAGGGGGCCATCATCGGCGTGGGCGCGCTCGGCTACCCGGCCGGCTACGAGGCGGCCGACCCCCGCGTGCTGGCGCAGCTCGGACTGGGCAAGGTCGTGACGCTCACCTCCACCTACGACCACCGCATCATCCAGGGCGCGGAGTCGGGGCTCTTCCTGTCCCGGGTCGCCGCGCTCCTGACCGGGGTCGATGGCTTCTACGACGCGCTCTTCGAGTCGATGGGCGTGCCCTATGAGCCGGTTCGGTGGGAGCGCGACAACAACGCCGGCATCGGCACGGGAGATGCCGAGCACCAGCAGCTGATCAAGCAGGTGCGGGTGCAGACGCTCATCAACATGTACCGGGTACGGGGTCACCTCATCGCCCATCTCGACCCGCTCGACGCCGAGCCGCCGCACATCCACCCCGAGCTCGACCCCCTCACCTACGGCCTCACCATCTGGGACCTGCCGCGTCAGTTCGTGGCCGACGGCCTGGCCGGCCGCGAGACGGCCACCCTCGAGGACATCCTCCACGTGCTGCGCGACGCCTACTGCCGGACTCTGGGCATCGAGTACATGCACATCCAGGACCCCGAGCAGAAGCGCTGGATCCAGCAGCACGTCGAGGGCCAGCCCACCACCCTCAACCTCGAGGAGCAGCGCCACATCCTCGACCGCCTCAACGCGGCCGAGGTCTTCGAGCGCTTCCTCCACACGCGCTACGTGGGCCAGAAGCGCTTCGGCCTGGAGGGTGCCGAGTCGACCATCGTGCTGCTCGACGCCCTGCTCGACGCCGCCGCGGGCTCCGGGGTGGCCGAGGTCGTGATGGGGATGGCGCACCGGGGCCGGCTGAACGTCCTGGCCAACATCGTCGGCAAGTCGTACAAGGAGATCTTCGAGGAGTTCGAGGGCAACCTCGACCCCGAGTCGGTCCAGGGCTCGGGCGACGTCAAGTACCACAAGGGGGCCCGGGGCGTCTTCGGTGGCAGCGCCGGCGAGGAGCTCCCGATCACGCTGGCGTCGAACCCCTCCCACCTCGAGGCGGTCGACCCCGTCGTCGAGGGCATGACGAGGGCCAAGCAGGACCGCGTCTCACCGCCGACGGACGGCACACCGGCGGCTGCCTCCGACGGCACGTTCGGGTTCCCGTGCATGTCCGTCCTGGTCCACGGCGACGCCGCCTTCGCCGGCCAGGGTGTCGTGGCCGAGACCCTCAACCTCTCGGGCCTCTCGGGCTACCGCACCGGTGGCACGGTGCACGTCGTCATCAACAACCAGCTCGGTTTCACGACCGCCCCGACGTCCGCCCGCACGTCGGTGTACCCGACCGACGTGGCGAAGATGGTGCAGGCACCGATCTTCCATGTCAACGGCGACGACCCGGAGGCCTGCGTGCGGGCAGCCCGGCTGGCGTTCGCGTTCCGCCAGACCTTCCACAAGGACGTGGTCATCGACCTCGTCTGCTACCGCAAGCACGGCCACAACGAGGGGGACGATCCCAGCTACACCCAGCCGCTGATGTACCAGCGCATCGAGGCCAAGCGTTCGGTGCGCAAGCTCTACACCGAGACGCTCGTCCGACGGGGTGACATCACCCTCGAGGAGGCCGAGCGAGCGCTCGACGACTTCAACGCCAAGCTGCAGGCCGTGCTCGACGAGGTGCGCCAGGAGCCGTCGCTCGCCCCGACCGAGCTGCCCGCGCCCGACACCGGGCCGGTGGCGATTCCCACGATCGAGACCGGCGTCGCACCCGACGTGCTGCGGGCGCTCTCCGCGGTCGTGCGCTCCGTCCCCGAAGGGTTCACGGTCCACCCCAAGCTCGAGCGCCAGTTCGCCCAGCGCGACGAGCTGGTCGCCAGCGGGCACGTCGACTGGGCGCTCGCCGAGGCGCTTGCCATCGGCTCGCTCATGTACGAGGGCGTCAATGTGCGCCTCACGGGTCAGGACACGCGCCGCGGGACCTTCAGCCACCGCCACGCAGTGCTGGTGGACTACGCCAACGGCGAGGAGTACGTCCCGCTGGCCCACATCCGCGACGGCCTGCGGCGCATCGGCGCCGGCGAGCTCGAGCCGCCCGGGGAGATGGGAAACTTCACCGTGCGGGACTCCTTGCTCTCGGAGTACGCCGCCGTCGGCTTCGAGTACGGCTACTCCGTCGAGGCGCCCGAGGCGCTCGTCGCCTGGGAGGCCCAATTCGGCGACTTCGTCAACGGGGCGCAGATCATCATCGACAACTTCCTCGTGGCCGCCGAGAACAAGTGGGCCCAGTACGCGGGGCTCGTGCTGCTCCTCCCGCACGGGTACGAGGGCCAGGGGCCCGAGCACTCCTCGTCCCGGTTCGAGCGCTTCCTCTCGCTGGGCGCACGCGGCAACATGCGGGTCACCATCCCCTCCACGTCGGCCCAGTACTTCCACCTGCTGCGTTCCCAGGCGCTGATGACCCCCAAGCGGCCCCTCATCGTCGTGACACCCAAGTCGATGTTGCGGGCCCACGCCTCCCGCTCGACCGTCTCTGCCCTCACGTCGGGGTCCTTCCTCCCACTGATCGACGACGGGTCGATCGAGGATCCCACCGCCGTGGCTCGCATCGTGTTGTGCAGCGGCAAGATCGGCCACGAGGCCCAGCAGCGGCGGGCCGAGCTCGAGCCCGAGGAGGCCTCCCGGATCGCCATCGTCTGGATGGAGCAGATCTACCCGTGGCCGGTGGAGCTGCTCACCCAGGTCTTCGAGCGCTACGGCCAGGCGACGGAGGTGGTGTGGTTGCAGGAGGAGCCCGAGAACATGGGAGCCTGGTCCTTCGTGCACGCCCGTCTCCATGCCTGCCTTCCGGAGCGCTTGAAGCTCCGCCACGTCAGCCGCCCGGAATCGGCGAGTCCCGCCATCGGGAGCGCCGCCCTGCACCAGCTGGAGCAGGCCAATCTCTTGCGACGTGCCATTGGCTGAACCACATCACGTCGTGGTGGACGGGTCGAACCTGGCCACCGAAGGGCGAACGCTCCCCAGCCTCAAGCAGCTCGACGAAGCCGTTCGCGCCTATGCCGCGGAGGACCCGGGCTCCAGCATCATCGTGGTCGTCGACGCCACGTTCGAGCATCGCGTCTCCGACGCCGAGCGTGAAGAGGTCCGCCAGGCCATGCTCAACGGAGAGGTCATCTCCCCGCCGGCTGGCGCCATCGGCCGCGGGGACGCATTCGTGCTGCGCATCGCGGAGCGGACCGGCGCCATCGTCCTGTCCAACGACTCGTTCCAGGAGTTCCACGGGGAGCACCCGTGGCTCTTCGACGACGGGCGCCTGATCGGCGGCAAGCCGGTGCCCGGGGTGGGGTGGATCTTCACGCCCCGCCTGCCCATCCGGGGCCCCAAGAGCCGGGCTGCCACGGCCGAGGCCAGGGCCAAGAAGGACCCCGAGTCGGCCCCGGCCAAGGCGGCGGAGCTGGCCCGGGCGGCCAAGAAGGCCGCCAAGCAGGCGTCCAAGGCCAAGAAGGCGGCGCCGGCGGTCGAGACGTCGTGGCCGATCACGCCGAGCACCCCCCCACCGGGGCGAGCCAAGGTCGACCCGGTGTTCTCGAGCGCCATCGACGAGGCCGTCGAGGAGGCACTGCACCCGCCGAAGCCCGAGAAGTCGCGGGGCACCGCCAAGAAGCACGCCGCGGCCAA
Organism: uncultured Acidimicrobiaceae bacterium; assembly: GCA_963717455.1. Lineage (GTDB taxonomy): Bacteria > Actinomycetota > Acidimicrobiia > Acidimicrobiales > RAAP-2 > Bog-473. The sequence goes on along the minus strand of OY970336.1, from coordinate 4,524,914 downwards.
GAAGGAGGCGCCGCAGAGGAGTGCGAAGGCCAAGAAGGAGGAGGGGAAGGGTGCGGAGGCGCGAGGCTCCCAGCCCAAGACCGCCGCACGGCCTTCGCAGCAGCCGAACGCGCCCCGGAAGAAGCAGTCGGGCCCGCCGCCGGCCGTGAACGAGCCGCTGGCCTTCATCAACTTCGTCGCCGCGTTCACCGTCGGGAGCACGATCGAGGGTGAGGTGGTCTCGTTCACCTCCCACGGGGCGATGGTCGACATCTCGCTGCCCGGCGGAGGCGTGCTGCACTGCTACATCCCGTTGACCGCCATGGGGACGCCGCCACCGACCAAGGCACGCCAGGTGCTCAAGAAGGGCGAGCTGCGCCCGTTCGTGCTGGCCGGCCTGGACCCGCCGCGCCGCGTGGCCGAGCTGGCCCTGCCGGCTCCGGCCGACGAGTCGAAGCGGCCGGCGCGCCAGAAGTCCCCGGGGCCGACCAAGGCGGCACCCGTGAAGAAGGCACCCGCGAAGAAGGCTCCGGCCAAGAAGGCTCCGGCTAAGAAGGCTCCGGCTAAGAAGGCTCTTGTGCCGACCAAGGAACCGGCAGCGAAGAAGGCGGCGCCCGCCAAGAAGGCTGCCAAGAAGGCGCCGTCCCCGGCGAAGAAGGCGGCGAAGGCAAAGAAGGCGCCGGCCAAGAAGGCGGCCAAGGCGCGGCCCCGATGACGGCGCTGCCTCGGCCCGACGAGGTGCTGCCGCACCGTCCCCCGTTCCTCTTCGTCACCGAGGTGACCGCGGTCGAACCCGGCGTCTCGGCGCGCGGGCGCTGGGAGCTGACGGGCGACGAGCCGTTCTTCGCCGGTCACTTCCCCGGACGCCCGACCCTGCCGGGCGTCCTCATGGTGGAGTCGCTGGCGCAGGTCGGGGGCATCGCGGTATTGCTCGACCCCCGCTACGTCGGCAAGCTGCCGCTCTTCGGTGGCATCGAGCGGGCGCGGTTCCGCCGCCAGGTCGCCCCTGGCGAGACTCTCGAGCTCGAGGTGGCAATGGACCGCCTGTCCGCTCGAGCGGGAAGGGGTCACGGGACGGCGTCGGTGGGCGGCCAGACCGCGTGTGAAGCCGATCTCTTGTTCGTGATCATCGACGGGGACGCGGGCTGATGCGTCTCGCCACCTGGAACGTGAACTCGCTGACGGCCCGGATGCCGCGAGTGACCGAGTGGGTCGAGGCGAACCAGCCCGACGTGCTCTGCATGCAAGAGACCAAGCAAGCCGACGACAAGTTCCCGGAGAAGGAATTCGCGGCCCTCGGCTACGAGGCCGCCCATCACGGCGACGGCCGCTGGAACGGCGTGGCCATTCTGAGCAAGGTCGGCCTCGACGACGTCACCCGGGGCTTTGGCACGCCGGATGACGACCACGGGTGCCGCATCGTGTCCGCCGTGTGCGGTGGCCCCCGGGTGTTCTCCGTCTACGTCCCCAACGGCCGCTCACTTGACAACGAGTTCTACGCGGTGAAGCTCGCCTGGCTGGCGCGCCTGCGCGCCACACTCGACGAGACGTGCCCGCCCGGTTCCTCGGTCGCCGTGTGTGGTGACTTCAACGTGGCACCCGACGACGGTGACGTGTGGAACCCGGCGGCCTTCGTGGGTGCGACGCACGTGAGCGAGCCCGAGCGGGCCGCGCTGCGAGAGGTCGAAGGTTGGGGACTCGACGATGTGTTCCGGCGTTTCAACGAGCCCGGCGTCTTCACGTGGTGGGACTACCGGGCCGGCGACTTCCACGAGGGGCGCGGGATGCGCATCGACCTTGTGCTCGTCAGTGACGACCTCGCCCAGAGGGCGACCGGAGCGTTCCGCGACCGTGACGCGCGCAAGGGGAAGAAACCCTCCGATCACGCGCCGGTCGTGGTCGACTTCTCTGCGGCCTGACGTCCCGAAGCGGTTGCAGGGCGGTTGCAAACCGCCCTCGAGTCCGTTCGCGACGCTCCAACCCCGGGCGCCAGACGCAATCTCCGGACAATTTCTCCTTAATTCGCACCGGGGGTGTGTCGAAGTCATGTGAAATGTACAGCGGCTCTCGGGCGGTGCCCGGAGCAAAGGCGGAAGCTGCCCGCACCCCTAGGAGAGGGCATTGGCGAAGCGGAGAAGCGGGGAGACCCGAGCATCGGTCACTCATGACCTGTCGCGTGCCGTCATCGGATTGGCGCAGCGGTCGCGGCGTGCCGCGTCCGGGTCGGGCTGCGCCCGTTCGGAGGGCGGGTTCACTCTCATCGAGCTGGTCGTCGCCACCGCGATCATGCCTCTCGTGTTCGGCGCCATCGCCGTGGGTTTGATCGCCGTCTTCTCCAGCCAGACCACCGTGTCGGCCGACCTGACCGACCAGACCGATGCGCAGGTGGTCTCGGCCAACTTCCAGACCGACGTGCAGAGCGCCGCCCAGATCACGACGTTCGCCAGCTCGACGGGCCCAGCGCCCTGCGTGCCGGCGAGCAGCCCCCAGACCCAGGTCTTCGGGCTCGTCCTCGGCAATCAGTCGGAGATCACCTACGCCATCGCCCCGGTCACGAACACGAACACCTACGATCTCTATCGCAACGTCTGCACGGGCGGGACACTGACGGAATCCCACGCCGTCGCCCGCGACCTGCCGAGCTCGGCAGTGCCAGCGAGCCAGAACTTCCTCGACCCGGTGACCATCACCTGTACGGCGGGAGCGTCGGCGTGCGCGCTGACGGGAGGCACGCCGGCCTACGCGACGGGCTGGCAGCCCACACAGGGCGTCACGGGTGTCACGTTCATGGTCACCGCGCCCGGGAGCAACTACAAGTACACCCTCACCGCCGTCCCGGCGGCATCGGTGAGCTCCACGCAGCTGGCCCCGGTCGTCACGCCTTCGAGCACGTGCGGGTTCGCCCTGCCGACGACGGGCACGTACGCCTCGTCGCTGTGCTTCGTGGACTTCACTAACTGGAACACCCAGACGGGGGCCACGGGCTCCGGCCTGACCTGCGCCGGCGGGATCCCGATGTCGACGAACGTGGCGAACACCCCGTTCATCCTGACCTTCTGCATCAGCGTCAGCGCCGTCGACAACCACAACAACCAGATCACGGGTGCGACGTCGGCCGGCGCGGCGTGCGGCGTCGCCGCGAGGTCCGGGTACAACGACATCACCGCGGTCCCTCTCCCCACGTACTCGTGCCCCCCCGGCAGCGAGGCCTTTCTGGGCAACAACGGCTTCTACACCGGGGTCCCGGGTGACCCGGCGCTCTATACGGTCGACGAGGGTTCCACGGCGACGGTGAAGATCACCCAGATCCATCTGCAGACCGCCGCGGGTGTCCCCGCCTCGAACTGGCAGCTGGTGACCGGCGACGCCGAGTCGACCGACAACCTTGAGAGCATCACGTGGAGCTCTGACCAGAACCTGCAGCTCCTCAACAACTCCACCAACTCGCCGGTGGGCAACGACTGCAGCAGTGCGCCACCGGGCTACAACGCCACCTACCTGACCGGCCTCGGCGGCAAGACGGTGAAGTGTTCGGTCGCCCCCAATGACCCCGGGGCGGACCACACCGGCAGCGTCATGCTCGAGGCCGCAGCGCCGAATCAGCTCACCGTCACGCTGGTGGGGCACGGCCTGCAAGCCACCTTCCTCGGGGTCCTCCTGTCGTGAGGTCCCCGTCGAAGCGCGGCGGGCGCCCGGAGCACCACGAGAACCCCGGGCAGGGGTTCCTCGGCTCGCGCGTCGAGGCGTGGCGATCAGAGGTCGGCGACTCGTTGATCGAGCTCCTCCTGGCCATGGCGATCATCGGCGTGGCCGCGCTGTCGATCCTCGTCGCCTTCGCCACGTCGATCAATGGCACCGGAGTGCACCGCGACCTGGCGACCTTCGACACCGTGCTGCGGACGGCGTCGGCCGAAGTCACCGGTGACATCCAGCAGCAGTCGGCGGCGACCTTCGCCAACTGCTCGGGTGCCAGTCTGGTCAACACCACGCCCGGGTCCATTCCGCTGCCCCCCAATTACTCGGCGACGATCAGCTCGGTGGCCTATTGGAACGGCAGCGGCTTCACGAACCCTCAGGCCCCAGCCGCGAGCGGCTGCCCGTCCGGTGCACTTTTGAACACGTTGGGCAACTTCTATTCCTCGCAGCAGGTCACCGTCACCGTCACCAAGACGGGCAACGGCGGGCCGACGAGCTCGTCCATCACGAATGTGGTGGTCGACCCCACCTCGCCGAACTCCTCTGGGGCACCGCCGTGCCAGTACGGGCCGTACCAGCTGGCCTGGGTGTCGCAGCCGGCCACCGGGCCGGCCGGCGCGGCCCTGTTCCCGGTGCCCTCGGTCGCCGTCGAGGACAAGACCGGCTGCATCATCCAAAGTGACGCCTCCCCGATCACCCTGGCCATCACCTCGGGGACGGGGACGGCCGGCGCCACCCTGAACAACTGCGCCACCAGCTTGAACTACGGGACCACCGTCTTCTCCGGGTGCTCCATCGGCGTGCCCGGCACCGGTTACACGCTCACCGCCTCCGACCCGACTGACGGGCTCGCCGCGGTGACGAGTGGTCCCTTCGACATCACCAACGGGGTCCCGGCCCAGCTCGTCTTCCAGACAGAGCCCGGCGGCGGCACGGGCGGCACCCCGTGGATCTCCGCCAACCAGCCGACGGTGGCCATTGAGGACTCCCAGGGGCACCTGGTCACATCCGACAACAGCACCGTGACCCTCGCCATGGGGAACAACCCGGGCAACGGGACGCTGTCGGGGTGCTCGAGCGCCACCGCAGTCAACGGCGTCGCCACGTTCACCGGTTGCAGCATCGACAAGGCCGGCACGGGCTACACGCTGACCGCCACCGACGCCGCCGACAGCCTCAACGTGCCGGTCGCCAGCACCGCCTTCGACATCGCGGTGGGCCCGCCGAGCCAGGTCGCCTTCACCACGCAACCCGGCAACGCCGTGGCCGGTGACAAGTTCGGCATCCAGCCGGCGGTCGCGGTCGAGGACGCCGGCGGCAACGTGGTCACGACCGCGACCAACACGATCACGCTCGCCATCGGCACCAACCCGAGCTCGGGGACGCTCTCGGGCTGCACGGGCAACTCGAACTCGGGTGTCACCACCTACACCGGCTGCACCATCGACAATGCCGGCGCGGGTTACACACTCGTGGCGAGTGCGTCGGGGCTGACCCCGACGGCCACCAGCACCCCGTTCAACGTGGTGGTACCGCAACTCTCATCGTTCTCGCTGACCACTCCGGGCTCGGTGACGGCAGGCTCTGCCTTCACGGCGACCATCACCGCCCTGGACCAGTTGGGCGACACCTACACCGGCCTGAACGGCAGCCAGCCGGCGTCGTGGAGCGGTACGGCCACCAACGCGCCGAACAATTGGACCCCGACGCTGCCGTCGTCGGTGACCTTCGTCAACGGCGTGGCGTCCGGGTCCAATGCGCCGTCGCTCACCCTGGTCAGCGCCCGGTCCGGCGCCACACTGACGTTCACCTCGAACGGGGTCAGTGGCTCGACCAGCCTCACGATCAACCCAGACTCGGCCACGGTGTCGACCTTCACGGCGACGGGGAGTCCAGCCACCTATGGTGCCGAGACTTCATTGTCATTCTCGGCCACCGTGACCGCAGGTGGGAACGGCATGAGCATCCCCAACGGCGACACGGTGGCGGTGACCCGCGGCGCGACGCCGCTGTGCACGATCACGCTGACCTCAGGGAGTGGCTCGTGCAGCCCGTCGAGCGGCACTGTCCTGGGAGTCGGCAGCCCCACGGTCACCGCCACCTTCAACGCGACCGGCGGCGACCCCAACTTCGTCACGACGGCGACCAACACGACGAGCGTGACGGTCAACGCCGCGGCGACCACCACCTCGGTGACCTCGAACCACAACCCCTCGGTCGTGGGCCAGGCCGTCACCTACACGGCCACGGTGGCCGCGATCCCGCCCGGCGCGGGCACGCCGACGGGCAACGTCGAGTTCCTCGACGGCGGCACCGCCATCACGGCGTGCGGTGGGGCGTCGGGGAACCCGCTCAGCGGCACCAGCGCCACCTGCGTGGTCACTTACAACTCGACGGGCAGCCACACCATCACGGCCCAGTACCTCGGGAGCACCAACTTCTCGGCGTCGGCGGCCTCTTCCAGCCTCACCCAGACGGTCAACGCCGCGGCGACCACCACCTCGGTGACCTCGAACCACAACCCCTCGGTCGTGGGCCAGGCCGTGACCTACACGGCCACGGTGGCCGTGACCTCGCCGGGTTCGGGCACGCCGTCGAGCAGCGACACGGTGACCTTCAAGGACGGCGCCAGCACGATCTCCTGCGGCACGGGCTCGGTGTCCTTCAACGGCACCACCGCCACCTGCGTGGTCACCTACGGCTCGGTGACCGGCGGGAGCCCGCACTCGATCACGGCCGTCTTCGGCGGTGACGCCAACTACGGCGGCTCGACCTCGTCGGCCCTGAGCGAGACGGTCAACAAGGCCTCGACCAGCACTTCGGTGACTTCGACCAGCAACCCCTCGGTGGTAGGTCAGCAGGTCTTCTACACGGCCACGGTGGCCGTCAGCTCGCCCGGAGCCGGCACACCGTCGAGCAGCGACACGGTGACCTTCAAGGACGGCGCCAGCACGATCACCTGCGGCACCGGCTCGACGTCCTTCAACGGCACCATCGCCACCTGCGGGGTCACCTACAACTCGACCACCGGGAGCCCGCACTCGATCACGGCCGTCTTCGGCGGGGACGCCAACTACGCCACCTCGACCTCGTCCGCCCTCTCCCAAACGGTCAACAAAGCCTCGACCACCACCTCGGTGACATCGACCAGCAACCCCTCGACGGTGGGCCAGCAGGTGACCTACGCCGCCACGGTGGCCGTGACCTCGCCCGGCTCGGGCACGCCGTCGAGCGGCGACACGGTGACCTTCAAGGACGGCGCCAACACGATCAGCTGCGGCACGGGCTCGGTGGCCTTCAACGGCACCACCGCCACCTGCGTGGCGACCCCCACCTCGGCGGGCAGCCACTCGGTCACGGCCGTCTACGGCGGGGACGCCAACTACGCCACCTCGACCTCGTCCGCCCTCTCCCAGACGGTCAACGCCGCCTCGACCACCACCTCGGTGACCTCGAGCGCCAACCCCTCGACGGTGGGCCAGGCCGTGACCTACACGGCCACGGTGGCCGTCACCTCGCCGGGTTCGGGCACGCCGTCGAGCGGCGACACGGTGACCTTCAAGGACGGCGCCAACACACTCAGCTGCGGCACGGGCTCGGTGGCCTTCAACGGCACGACCGCCACCTGCGTGGTCACCCCCACCGCGGCGGGCAGCCACTCCATCACGGCCGTCTTCGGCGGGGACGCCAACTACGCCACCTCGACCTCGTCGGCCCTGACCCAGACGGTCAACGCCGCCTCGACCACCACCTCGGTGGCCTCGAGCGCCAACCCCTCGGTCGTGGGCCAGGCCGTCACCTACACGGCCACGGTGGCGGTGACCGCGCCGGGTTCGGGCACACCGTCGAGCAGCGACACGGTGACCTTCAAGGACGGCGCCAGCACCATCAGCTGCGGCACGGGCTCGGTGGCCTTCAACGGCACCTCCGCCACCTGCGTGGTCACCTACGCCTCGACCACCGGGAGCCCGCACTCCATCACGGTCGTCTTCGGCGGGGACACCAACTACGGCGGTTCGACATCGTCGGCCCTGAGCCAGACGGTCAGCAAGGCCTCGACCACCATCGCTGTGACTTCCAACCACAACCCCGCCAGGGTCGGCCCGCCCGTCACCTACACGGCCACGGTGGCAGCCACCGCGCCGGGGTCGGGCACGCCGTCGAGCAGCGACACGGTGACCTTCAAGGACGGCGCGAGCACCATCAGCTGCGGCAGCGGCTCCGTGTCCTTCGACGGCACCACAGCCACCTGTGTGGTGACTTACGCCTCGGCGGGCAGCCACTCCATCACGGCCGTCTTCAATGGGGACGCCAACTACGCCACCTCGACCTCGTCGACTCTGAGCGAGACGATCAACGCGGCGGCAAGTGCCTCGACCCTGTTGCAGGCCACGGCGCCGCGCAGCATCACGACGACCTCCGGCAACACCGAACTCATCCTCGTCTATGCGAGTGGCGCAAGTAACGTTACGACGGCGACGGTGAGCACCGGGAACAGCACGCCGTTCTCGTCGCAGTCAGGCGCAATCGCCACCGAGAACATCGTGTCCACGGGGGGCACGAGAACGACACTGTTGCTCGTCCAGGCGACGGGCAACGGGAGGGCGCATTCGTTCAACATCACGTTGTCGAATGGTGGAACGGTCAGGTACGTCGACGTGCTCGAGCTGGCGAGCGGCGTCACCGTCCAGGGGACTCCGAGCATGAACTCCGGGAGCTCGTCCACGGCCAACGTGACGCTGTCCTCGCCGGACACCGCCGAACTGGCCTTCCTGGGCATCAACGACGGCACCAACAATCCCACCACGGCGACCCCGCCCTCGGGGATGGCGATTCAGGGCAGCTACCAGTCCTTCAGCGGGACCCAGGCCTACGGAGGTGACGTGGGGATGTACCTCGCCCCGGCGAGTCAGAGCTCGTCGTCCTTCGGCCTCTCGGCGAGCCGACCATGGGCCATGATCGCGGTGGGGGTGCTCTAGATGACCGAATACCGACTGTCGAGAGCGATGATGTCGATCGCCCACCGCCTCCGGACGCGCCGCGCCGATCAACGCGCAGAGGCGCGGGGGGAGGCCGGCGCCGCCCTGATCCTGGCGTTGATCTTCATGGTCGTCATCGGCCTCATGGTTGGTGCCATGGCGTCGTGGACCGATAGCAGCCTCAAGACCGCCACCGACTTCCAGAACGCGCGCAACCAGAACTACGCCCTCTACGGGGCAACGCAGACGGCTATCCAGAACATCCGCTACAGCCCGCTCCTCGGCGCCGGCCAGACGTTGAACGCCAACCCGCCGTACGACTGCTGGGAGCCGACGCCCGTGCCCACTCCGCCGGCGCAGTCCGAGGCCACCTTGAACGGGTACACGATCGACGTGTTCTGCAGCACGGTGTGGACCCCGACCTCGGCCTCCACCCGCGTGGTGACCGTCTCCGCCTGCGTGACCCCGACCACCGCACAGTCTTGCGTGGCCCAACCGGGCCTGCAGACCATCGTCACCTTCGACGACTACGCGACGGGCTTCCCCTCGGTGAACCCCGGCATCTGTACCAACACCTGTGGCGCCGGCATGACCATCAACAGCTCGACCACGCCGCTCAATCTGCCAAGCGTCACGGGGCTCTCGGTCACGTCGGGGCCGGTGAACGCCAGCACCAATATGACGGTCACCGGGACCGGTTTCGTCTCCGGCCAGACGCAGGTGACCCTCGTCTCGACGAACGCCTCGTCCAACATCGTGCTGCAGGGCACGGGAGAGAGCGTCACCTCTTCCACCAGCCTGACCGTGACGGTGCCGCCTGCCACCACGGCTACCAGCTTCTACGTCGAGGTGACGACGCCCGACGGCACCAGCAATGTCGTGCCGGGGACTTCGCCGACCTTCACCTACCAGTCGGTCATCCCCCAGATCACGGGCCTCAGCGGCCCGGGCGGATCCGCCTCGGGGTCCGCTGCGGGCGGGTCGGCCGTCACCATCACCGGGACGGGCTTCCTCGACAACGCGGCGGGCGACACGACGACGGTGAACTTCGTGGATGTGAACAACACCAGCACCGTGGTGCCCTCGCCCTACGTCAAGGTCAGCGCGTATGCGAACGGCACGCAGACGATCACCGCCGTCACCCCCGCCGTCGCCAATACCGACAGCTACTACGTCATAGTCAAGACGGCTCCCGGTGGCACGAGCCCGCAGAACGCCTCCTACGAGTGGGATTACCAGGCCCTCACGCCAGTGGTGGCCGGGGTCGGTCCGGTGACCGGCAGTCAGGGCACCGTGCTGACCGTCACCGGCATCGGCTTCGTCAGCGGCCAGACCACCGTCCAGCTCGTGCCGACGAGCGGCCATGGCAGCACCCTGAACGCCACCAGCGTGTCGGTGCTGGTCGTCAACGGGCAGCCGTCCTCCACCCAGCTCACGGCCACCGTGCCCAGCGGCGGCTCGGGTAACACGTACTACATCCAGGTCACAACGACCACAGGCGGGTCCAGCGGTACCAACGGCGCACCGACCTTCCAGGACTGACCCGGCTCCGAGCGCCGCACCGCCCCATCCTCTCGTCCCCGCCCTGAGGGCGTGCAGGGCCAGCGGTCGCTTCGCAGGCTGACCCGCTGGGGCCCCGCTCCGACGTCGCGCCAAGAGCGACCAGAGCCACTCGGCCGCGCGAGGCAGGACGGGAACAGGACCTTCGGCCCTGGCTGGCCCCGATCAACGTGGCACCCTTCAAGTAGGGGTAACGGATGAAGCAACCCCTGCCGCAAGGTTTGCCGTGCTGCGAGCCGGGCCAGCCGTGCCTACCCCTCAGGGCCGAAGTGAGAAACGGACGGTTGTGGCATGAACGACACCGACGAATTGCACGAGGTGGACGCGGCTTCCAGTCCCGCCCACGAGGATCCCGGGCGCAAGCAGGCGGTGGCGAGGATCGAGCGCAGGCGACACTTCCACGGCGAGCTGGTGGTGACCGGCATCGGCGTGGTCATCCTGATCGCCATCTGGGCGACCACGGAGTACCACAATGCCGGTGGCTGGCCGACGCAAGGATTCAGCCAGAGCTCCGGCATCCACGATGTCTGGAACTACTGGGTCATCTACCCGCTCATCGCAGTGGTGTTGATCGTGGCAGCTCGTGCATGGTCCGTGTACGGCCACAGGCCAATTTCCGAGAGCGAGATCACGCGGGAGATCGAACGTCAGTCGGGTCGGCGATGAGCTGATTCAGCCCGCGACCTGCGGAGCAGGACCCAAAGGAGTTCGTCGATGACGGAGGTGCGTATGACTGAGACCGGCGCGAGCGGAGCGCGCGGAACCGGCGCCAAGAACGGCGCAGCCGGGGGGATCTGGTTCCTGGGGTTCATCGGCGCCCTGGTGTATTACATCCACTTTCACTCGGGCACGTTCTGGTTGATCGTCCTGGCTTTCCTGAAGTCCCTCGTGTGGCCGGCCTTCGTCGTGTACCACGTGCTCCAGCTCCACTGAGCGGTCCTGCGGGCCTCCGCTACCTTCGCCGCGGGCCTACCGTGATGAACCTCACCGCTTGGCCGTCGCCAAGAGCGGCAGAGCCGCTCGGCCAAGCATGTCCGCTCTTCGTCGTGTCCCCAGCGCTTGGCCTTCGCCAAGAGCGGCAGAGCCGCTGGGCCAAGCGCTGGAGGACGACTTGTTGGTCCCGGTTCCCTGGGGTCGATCTGTCGCCTAGCGCAGGTCCAAGAGGAGGTCCCGCAGCGGGACGCCGTCACAGATCGTCACGATCTTGTCGAAGTCTTCCTTGGTCAGGGATCGCTGCACGTCGGGCCAGCTGCGGGCGCCGTTGCGCATGTAGGTCATGAAGATCTCCCAGATCGCCAGCCGCCTGCGCATCCGCTCGACCTCGAACTCGAGCGACGCGTAGTCGATGGTGTCCGGGGCTTGCGCGACCTCGTCCTCTTTGGAAGATGAGGTGTCGAAGAGGTCCTGACGGAGCCGCTCGAGCGCCGCGTCGATTGAACGGGCGTCTGAGAGTGGGCTGTCCGTCTCCATCCTCATGAGCGCCTCCTCGGTGATCCGTCCCCTGGGCTGGTCTCCGTGAAGAGCGCCCCTTTCCAGTTCGATGCTGACAGGCCAGCGGGTGGGCGCTATAGAGCCGTTGGAACCTATTAGGGCCTTAGGTCCCTGTTTGTTGTCGCCTGATTGATTCCGTTGTGCATCCGTTGATTTTCGCTGTACAAACAGCAGTCGCCGACCTACAGCGGCACCTCGATGAGCGACGGACCCGGTTCGGCGAACCCGGACTCCAGCGCGGTCACGAGGTCCTCGGCGTTCTCCACGCGTTCTGCGGGGACGCCCATGCCGCGGGCCAGGTCGCAGAAGTCGAGGTCGGGATCGGTCAGGTCGAGCAGCCGCCGGGCCAGCGGGCCGCCGGCGTCGGCGCCCACCCGGTGCAGTTCCATGTTCAAGATCGCGTAGCTCCGGTTGGACAGCACGACAGTGGTCACGTTGAGGCCCTCCCGGGCCTGGGTCCACAGCGCCTGCAGCGTGTACATCGCGCTGCCGTCTGCCTCCAGGCAGAGCACCGGGCGCTCGGGGGCCGCCACCGCCGCCCCGGTGGCCATCGGGAGCCCGATGCCGATGGCGCCCCCCGTCAGCGTCAGCCAGTCGTGGCGGGGCGCGCCCGCCGTCGCGCCGGCGACGAAGAGGCCCGACGTGTTGCCCTCGTCGACCACGATGGTGCCTTCGGGCAGCGTGGCCCCGACGGCGGCGGCCAGCGATTCGCCCGAGATGGCGCCCGTGGGCCGCTCGGGACGGATCGACGGCGCCGGGGAGCCCCCCTCCGCCGGGGCGCCCAGCAGCTCGGCCAGGGCCTCCAAGGCGGCTGCGGCGTCCTCGCCCGCCCGGGCCAGCGTGTGCACGGTGCAGCCCTCCGGGACCAGGTCGCTCGCCTTGCCGGGGTAGGCGAAGAAGGAGACGGGTGCCTTGGCGTCGACCAGGACGAGGTGGCGCACGCCGTCCAGCTGGGCCTGGGCCATCTCCGCCAGGTAGGCCAACCGGTCCACCGCCGGCACACCCGCACCGCGCTCGAGGTTGGCCGGGAAGGTCTCGCCCACCAGCTTGGCCCCCGTCGCCGTGGTGACCCGGCTGGCCGCGTGCAGTGCATCCGCCCGGACCGCGGTGCCGCCGACGAGCAGCGCCGCCCGCTCGCCCGAGCGCAGGGCCTTCGCGACCTCCTCGACCGTGTCCGCCGGCACCACGGATGTCCGGCCGCGTGGCCGCGGCGGGCAGGGCCCGGTCGTCGACTCCGACCACGACGAGTCCGCCGGGAGGACCAGGGTGGCGACGCAGCCGGGCGGCCCCAGTGCGGCGGCCACCGCGTCGGCAGCGTCACCGGCCACGTCGTCGGCCCGGGCGGACGAGCGGTACCAGCCCGAGACGGGCCCGGCAATGGACGCGATGTCCGACTGCAGCGGCGCGTCGTAGCGGCCGTGGTAGGTCGCGTGGTCGCCGACGACGTTGACGATCGGTGTGCGTGCCCGCCGCGCGTTGTGCAGGTTGGCCAACCCGTTGCCGAGCCCGGGTCCGAGGTGGAGCAGCGTCGCCGCCGGGCCCCCCGCCACGCGTCCGTAGCCGTCGGCCGCGCCGGTGACCACGCCCTCGAAGAGACACAGGACGCCGCGCATCGCCGGCACGTCGTCGAGCGCGGCCACGAAGTGCATCTCGGAGGTCCCCGGGTTGGCGAAGCACACGTCGACGCCGGCGTCGACCAGCGTGGAGAGCAGGGAGCGGGCACCGTTCACGAGGCTGCGCCCGCCCGCGTCACGCCCAGCAGCCGGTCGGGCCCCAGGATCCCCTCCGGGTCGAAGACGCGCTTGATCGATCGCATCAGCTCCAGCGACACCGGGTCCTGCATCTCCAGGAAGTACGGCAGCTTCGCCGTCCCGATGCCGTGCTCGCCCGAGATCGCACCGCCGGCCGCCAGTGCCAATTCGAAGGCGGTGCGCATGAGGGCGTGCCGGCGCCCGTCGTCGGGCTGGAAGACGGTCACGTGCACGTTGCCGTCGCCGATGTGCCCGCAGCCGGTGACGAACGCGCCGTGCTCCTGCGCCAGCTCGGCGACCTGGGCCAGGTAGTCGGGGATGGCCGCCCGCGGCAGCACGGCGTCGATGAGGTCGTCGCAGCCGGCCGCCTTGCCCACGAAGAACGCCCGTTCCCGGGCTGCGATCAGCTGTGCTCCCGAGCTCGTCGGGAGGACGTACACGTCGCGTGCCCCGAGCTCCTCGAGCAGGGTGCCGAGGCGTTCCACGTCCCCCTCCACCCGGTCGGCCTCCATGCCCTCCACGACGACCACGAGGTAGGCGAGGGTGCCCGCCTTGACCTCCTCGGGGATGCCGAGGTCCAGCCCCGCGGCCTGGGTGATGCCGGCCATCACCAAGGTGTCCACGTATTCGAGGATGGACGGGTCGATCCCGCTGTTGACGATGTGGGGCACGGCATGCGCCACCTCGGCCAACGTGGCGAACGGGGCCAGCACGGTGGACGACGACGTGAAGCGGGGCTGGACCTTCACCGTCACCTCGGTCGTGATCGCCAGCGTGCCCTCCGAGCCGATCAGCAGCTGGGTCAGGTCGTAGCCGGTCGAGCACTTGACGAACTTGCCGCCGGTCCGCAGCACCCTGCCGTCGGCCAGCACGACCTCGAGGCCCAGGACATGGTGGCGGGTCACCCCGTAGCGCACGGCGCGCATGCCGCCCGCGTTCGTGGCCACGTTCCCGCCGAGCGACCCGCTCTGCTCACCGGGGGAGACCGGGTAGACGAGCCCCAGTGGGGCCAGCTCGGCGTTGAGCTGCTCCAGCGTCACGCCGGGCTCCACGACGGCGACCTGGTTCTCGGTGTCGACCTCCCGGATCCGCTTCATGCGGTCGAAGGCCAGCAGGATGCCGTCGGCCACCGGGACAGCCGCACCCGAGAGCCCCGTGCCGCTGCCGCGGGCCACCACGGGCACCCCGTGCTCGCCCGCGACCTTGATGACCTCGGCCACCTCGTCCGTCGAGCCGGGCAGCACGAGGACGAGGGGGACCACGGGCACGGTCGTGAGCGCCTCGTCGTGGGTGTAGTCCGCGTGCACGGCCGCACCGGGCACGACGTGGCTCTCGCCGACGGCCTTGCGCAGCTGTTCCAGGAGTTCGGACATCCGACGGGCCACCCCCACCTCGGATCGATCGGGCGGACCGACCTTACCGGCCGCTACTGCTCCGCGTCGGGCCCCTCGGCCGCCTCGGCGAGCCGTCGCCGCAGCTCGGCGACGCGGGCCGAGACCTCCGCCGCCGCCGTCGGCGCCGCCTCCTTCTCGAGCTCGGCGATGGCCCGCTCAATGGGGGCCAGCCACGGGCTCGGCTCCCGGGCCGACCCGAGCGCCTCGCCGCGTTCGGACCAGCTGCACCACAGCTCCTCCTCCGAACGGGTGAGCGCCACGTAGAGCAAGCGGCGCTCCTCTTCCACCGCGGCTGCGGTCTGGGCCGACGCGATGGGCATCAGCCCCTCCCGCAGCCCGAGCACCATGACCGTCGGCCACTGCAGGCCCTTGGCCCGGTGGAACGTCGTCAGCACCACCCGGTCCCGGTCCTCTGGGTCCTCCCGCCCGGTGCCCAGGTCGTCGTCCTCGTAGCCCGCGCCCCGCCGTCCGGCCTCGGCCCGCAGGTCCGATGCCGGGCCCAGGTCGGCACCCGCGATCCCGCTCGGCACGCGGGCCTCGTCCATGGCGGCCTGCACCTTGGCCAGCTGCGCGTTGGTACGGGTCAAGACCGCGATGCTCGACCACCGTCGCCCCGGTGTGCGCGACATCTTCGCCTGGGCCGCCGCCCAGGACGCCTCGTCGTCCTCGGTGGCGTGCACCACGACCTTGGGCACAGGCCCGTCGACACGGGTCGTGCGCGGGGGCTCAACCGCACCCGCTGCGCCACCGTGGGCCAGCACCGCGGTGGCGACCGCCACCACCTGGGGGGTGCAGCGGTGGTTCTCGTCGAGGCGGATGACCTTGGTGCCCCGCAGGATCTCGGGGAGGCGGTCGAGCAGCGTGGGGTCGGCCCCGTTGAACCCGTAGACCGACTGGTTGGGGTCGCCGACCACGAAGAGGTCGGGGTCGTCGGCCAGCATCGTCGTCAGCAGGCGGAACTGGGCCGGGTTCACGTCCTGCATCTCGTCGACGAAGAGGTGGCGTGTGCGCCATCGGATGGAGTCCGCGAACTCGCGGTCCCCGGCGAGGGCGTCGGCGCAGGTGACAATCAGATCGTCGAAGTCGAGCAACCGGCGGCGCATCCGCTCGGCCTCGTAGCGGGCGTAGACGTCGGCCACCTGGTCGGCGCTGACGCCGCTTCGGCGGCGGTGCCGCCGTGCCTCCGCCTCGTAGTCCTCGGGGGACACGAGTCGCGCCTTGGCCCACCCGATCTCTCCGTCGAGAGCCCGCGTGCGGCGCGGGTCGCCGGTCGCGACGTCGGCCAGGAGGCGCCGGCGGTCGGGCAGGAGCTGGGGGAGTGGTCGCCCGCGCAGCTCGCGGTGCTCCCGCAGCAGGCCGAGCGCCGTGCGGTGGAACGTGCCGGCTTTCACCCCCGAGACGCCGAGCGACCACAGGCGCGTCCGCAGCTCGTCGGCCGCCTTGCGGCTGAACGTGGTGACCAGGGTGCGATCGGCCTCGATGGAGCCGCCGCGCACCCGCCGGGCCACCCGCAGCGTGAGGACCCTGGTCTTTCCGGCCCCCGCCCCGGCCACGACGCACAGCAGCGGCTCCTCCGACTCGATGGCCTCGCGCTGGGCGATGGTGAGACGGCTGGCACCTGGAAGGTCCTCCCAGGCGTCGTTCTCCAAGCCCTCGAACGTCATCACCACACTCCGCACGGTACTGAACGGGTGCTCGCAGCACCCGCGGGACCTGCGCCTATGGTGGCCGATCGTGGGCCGCTTGGCCCGCGGAGAGGGAAGGGGACATGGCCGAGCAGGTCAGGGAGTGCGAGGTGGTGGTGGTCGGGGCCGGCTACTCGGGCCTCGCCGCCGCCCGCCACCTGGCCCGTTCCGGCGTCGAGGTGCTGGTGCTCGATGCCCGGCACCGCGTGGGCGGCCGCTCCTTCACCGACGTGACCGAGGCCGGCTTCACCATCGACCGCGGGGGCCAGTGGATCGGCCCCACCCAGGACCACCTGGCCACACTGGCCACGGAGCTCGGCATCGCGACCTTCCCGACCTACACCACCGGCCAGGGCGTCGAGCTGCGCGACGGCGGCAGGGACACCTACGTCGGCCTGATCCCCACCTCCGACCCCCACGGCGCCGCGGACGGCATCGCCGCCATGCTCGACCTCGACCTGGCCGCCTTCGACGTCCCGGTCGACGCCCCGTGGGACGCACCCGACGCCGCCAGCCTGGACGCCCAGACGCTGGCCTCCTGGTTCGACGCCCATCTCTCCTCGGCGTCGGCCCGCGCCATCCTGGAGGTCGCAGTGAAGGCCGTCTTCGGCACGGGCTCGGGCGAGCTCTCGCTCCTCTTCGCACTCTTCTACCTCCATGCCGGTGGCGGGCTCACCAACCTCGCCCGCACGACCGGCGGTGCGCAGGAACGCCGCTTCGCCGGCGGCACCCAGCAGCTGGCCGAAGGCATGGCGGACGAGCTGGGAGAGCGGGTGATCCTCGGCGCCCCGGTCGAGACGGTGGCCCACGCCCCCGACGAGGTGGTCGTCGGGGGCCGTCTGGTCGCCCCGGGCACTGACCCGGCCGACCCCTCGGCCGAGCACCGCCCGCTGCGCGTCCGCGCCCGCCGGGCCATCCTGGCCATGCCACCCGCGCTCAGCGGGCGCCTCGTCTACATGCCGGCGCTTCCCGGGCGCAGGGAGCAGCTGTGCCAACGGATGCCCATGGGCGCCGTCACCAAGATCCATGTGATCTACGACCGCCCGTTCTGGCGCGACGACGGCCTCAACGGCCAGATCGTCGCACCCGGGGGCACCATGGGTGCCACGTTCGACAACTCGCCCGAGGAGGCTGACCACGGCGAGATCGTCGGGTTCATCGCCGGCGACGACTGCCGCCGCCTGGAGGGCGCCGGGCCCGCGGTGCGTCGGGAGGTCATGCTGGCCGACCTCGAGCGCGCCTTCGGGCCCCTGGCCCGCGCGCCGATCGAAGTCGTCGAGCAGCACTGGCCCGCCGAGCCGTTCACCCGCGGCGGGCCCGTCGCGGTCAGCTCGCCGGGAGCGCTGACCGCGCTCGGCCCGGCGCTGCGGGAACCGGTGGGGCCGTTGCACTGGGCGGGGACGGAGACGGCGACGCAGTGGTGCGGGTACCTCGACGGCGCGCTCTCCGCAGGGCGACGGGCAGCCGACGAGGTGCTGCGGGCGCTGAAGGGAGAGCAGGTTGGCCTCGACTGAGGAGCTGCTCGAGGCCTACGCCGAGTGGCGCACCCGCAGCAACGGGAACCCCCGCCTGACCAAGATGGTGAAGGGCTGGGACCGCGTCATCCACTTCGTCACGACCGACACGGCGCAGGGCTACGCCATGCGGGTGGAGGACCAGCAGCTGTCAGAGCTGGCGGTGGGCCACGAGGGGCAGCCCGACGTGGTCGTGACCGGCAGCAGCGAGGACTTCTGCGACATGTTCTGGGGCGACCTCAACCCCTCGGAGAAGTACATGTCCGGCGAGATCACGCTGGCGGGGTCGCAGCAGGACGTCATGCGGATCGACGCCATCTCCATGGTGGCCTTCCTCGATACCTGAGCCGGCGCCGCGCTCCATGACCGACGCCACCACCCTCGCGTCCCGGGCCACGCTGCGCCGAGCGCTCGGCCTGCGCACCGTCGTCACCACCTCGGCCGGTCTGGCGTTCGCCGCCCTGGAGTACCTGGCTGCCGCTGGTCTCGTGGCCTACGTGGGAGGCGACTCCGCCTTCATCCCCATCATCGTCGCCGGAGTCCTCGCGCTCCTGGCCTACGGCTTCTTCGGCGAGCTCAACGGGATGTTCCCCACGGCCGCGGCCATCCGCCTCTACATGAAGCGGGCCATGGACGACCGCGCTGCGCTGACCATCACGTTCACCTACATGACGACGATCGTGCTCGTCATCGCCTCTGACGCCTTCATCGTGGGCAGTGCGCTGGCGCACGCCTTCGGTGAGCCGGCGTGGGTGGCGTCGATCTGGATCCTCGGCCTGCTGGCCATCGCCGTGGCCACCAACCTGCGCGGGATCACGGTGGCAGGCCTGCTGCAGGACGCCGCCACGTCCGTGGTCGTGCTGGCCACGCTCGTCATCGCCGTCCTGGCGCTGGTGCACAGCGGCCACGGTCTGCACGCCCCATTCCAGCCCCTGCACGGTCACAAGGCCGGCGACTTCCTCGAAGCCGTTGCCCTTGGCGTCTTCCTCTACAGCGCGTTCGAGTGGGTGACGACCAGTGCCGAAGAGGTGCGCAAGCCGGAGTCGATCAACCGCGGCATGCTGATCGCCCTCGGCATCTTGTGTGTCGTGTGCTCGGTCGCAGCCGTGGCCATGAGCCACACTCTCACCCACAACGAGCTCACCTCGGCCTACCCGCAGCTCTACCTCGGCATCGCCGCCATCGGGCACTCCGGTCTGTGGGTCATGGCAGCGGTCACCGCAGTCACCGCGCTCAACACGTTCAACGGCGGCTTCATCACCGCGTCGCGGTTCATCTACGGCACGGCGCGCGAGGGCTCCCTGCCCCGTCAGCTGGCCCATCTCAACGACCGCGCCGTGCCGTGGGTGCCCGTGGTCGTCCTTGGCGCCGTCTCCGCCGTGGTCGCACTCCTCGTCGCGGTGACCCACGCCTGGCAGGTCCTCGTCGCCGTGGGGGCGGCGCTCGAGGCGATGATCTACGGCGTCGCCGGCTTCTGTGCCCTCCGCCTGCGCCGGCGCCAGCCCGACACCCCACGTCCGTTCCGAGTGCGCGGGCTCGCTGTGCTCGGTCCGGTGGGCGTGGTCCTGTTCGCCGTGCTCGCGCTGACGGCGTCGGTGTCCGTGCAGAACAGGTTCAACCCTGCACCGCTCGTCATCATCCTCGTTGCCGGAGCTCTCAGTGCCTCCTACGTGCTGCGGGTGCTCCCCGGCGTCCGGGCCCGGGAGGAAGCACGGCGCGCTGCCCGGCCTCGGCGCCGGCCGGGCAGCTGACCGCGGTCAGACCGTCCGGTGTGTGCGGAGCAGGCGCCGGCGTGCGTGCCGGGCCCGGGCCAGTTTGACGAGTTGCTCGACGACGGTCTGGAACGGCACGCCCTCGGCCTCCCACAGCATCGGGAACATGGAGATCGGCGTGAAGCCGGGCATGGTGTTCACTTCGTTGACGACCATCTCGTCGTCCTCGGCGAGGAAGAGGTCGACGCGGGCCAGCCCCTCCACGCGTAGGGCCCGGTAGGCGGCCGACGCCACGCGCTGGGCATGGGCGAGCTGCGCATCTGTCAGGTCGGTGGGCGCGATCGTCTCTGCCGCACCGAGCACGTACTTGTCGTCGTAGTCGTAGAACTCGCGGCTGGGGACGATCTCGCCTGCCCGCGACACCCTCACGTCCTCGTTGCCCATGAGGGCGAGCTCGAGCTCGCGGCCCCGGACGAACTCCTCGAGGATGACATGGTCGTCGAACTCGAACGCAGAGAGCACCGCATCGCCCAGCGCGGCGACGTCGAACACCTTGGCCACGCCGATGGACGACCCGAGGTTGGCCGGCTTCACGAAGACGGGGAGGCCGAGGGCTGCGATCGCCTCCTCCATCGCATCGGCCGACCACGACGATCGTGCCACCAGCCGCCATGCCGCGACCGGGAGGCCGTTGTCGTGCAGGACCGACTTGGCGATGCCCTTGTCCATGCAGATGGCGGAGGCGAGCACGCCCGCACCGACGTAGGGGACGTCCAACGCCTCGAGGTGCCCCTGGATCACGCCGTCCTCCCCGAACGGGCCGTGCAACGCGGGGAACACCACCGTCCCGGCCGGCAGGCCGAGGTCGAGGTGTGTGAGCTCGGAGCTCGGATCGTGGTGGAGCAGGTCGTCGGGCGACGCGAGCGCCTCGACCGCGCCCACGTCGGCGAGGACCTTGCTGGCGTCGATCCAGCGCTTGTCGTGGGTCAGCCCGATCGCGTGGACGGTGAATCCTGCATCGAGCGCCGTTGCGACGATCCGACGCGCCGAGATGCATGAGATCTCGTGTTCGGCTGAAGGGCCGCCGTAGACGACGGCCAGGTCTCCCGGATCAGGCATCGACCGAGGCTATACAATCGACCGCGAGGGCGATGGGTGCGATTTTCCACAACTGAACTCGCAGACCACCTCGGCGGAGAGCTGGTCGGGCCCGACGTCACGGTTGACGGCGCAAGCATCGACTCCAGGACGCTGTCACCGGGTCAGCTCTACGTGCCGATCGTCGCGGACCGGGACGGGCATGCCTTCATCGCTGCCGCCCTCCGTTCCGGTGCGGCCGCCTACCTCACGATGCAGGATGCGGTCGGCGGGACGGCGATCAGGGTCGACGACACCTCCCTCGCGCTGATGAACCTCGGCGTGTTGGCGCGCGCCCGCGTCGACGGCGTGATCGGGATCACCGGCTCGGTGGGCAAGACGACCACGAAGGATCTCCTGCACGCCTGCCTGGCCGCGGCATTCCGGACGGCCGCGAGCGAGCGGTCCTTCAACAACGAGCTCGGCCTGCCGCTGACACTCCTCAACGCGCCCGACGACGCGCAGTGGGTCGTGTTGGAGATGGGCGCCCGTGGCGTGGGCCATATCGAGCGACTGGCCCGGGTGGCCCGACCCGTGGTCGGCATCGTCACCAGTGTCGCCATGGCCCACGTCGAGTACTTCGGCGACCTCGAGGGTGTGGCGCGGGCGAAGAGCGAGCTCGTCACCGCCCTTCCCGAGTCGGGTGCCGCCGTGTTGAACTTCGACGACCCCCTCGTCGCCCGCATGGCCTCGCGCAGCCCCTGTCCGGTGCTCGGCTATGCCGTGCACGGCGACGCGGAGGTGCGCGCCGAGGATGTCGTGCTCGACGCCGAGCTCCGTCCGCGCTTCCGCCTCGTCACCCCGTGGGGCACAGGTGAGGTGCGGCTCGCCCTGCACGGCGTGCAGCAGGTGGGCAACGCTCTGGCGGCGGCGGCGGCCGCATTGTGGTGCGGCGTCCCCCTCGCGCTGGTCATGGCCGCGCTGTCGGAGGTGCGCGGCTCGCCCCTTCGCATGGAGGTGCACCACGCGCCGGACGGCCCCGTCGTGGTCGTCGACTGCTACAACGCCAACCCCGCCTCCACCAAAGCGGCACTGCGTTCGCTCGCCGCGCTCGGTGCGGGGAGGAAGCTGGCCTTGCTGGGCCTCATGGCCGAGCTCGGCGCCGAGACCGAGGCGGAGCACCGGCGCGTCGCCCAGCAGGCCGAAGAGCTCGGGATCGAGGTGGTCGGCTACCAGACCGACCTCTACGGGCCGGCCCAGGTGGGCGCCGTGGGCGACGCGGTCGCGCTGCTGCGCACGCTGGGCCCCGGTGATGCGCTGCTCGTCAAGGGCAGCCGGATCGCACGTCTCGAGGACGTGGCGCGGGCGTACGGATCGGCGGCGGGTGTTCAGTCCCTCGCGGGGGCGTAGCGCGGTCGCTCGATCGGTGCGTCCCGCACGCCCACGAGCATCCGGCGGCTGAGCTCGCCGTAGAGCGACTCGGTGCGCGTCGACGGCGAACTGCCGGGGTCGAGTGCATCGACCCGTCGCTGGCAGTCGCGCCATTCGAGACGGAGCCGGTCGGCGTCCCCCTCGGCCGCGGCGACCTGCATGGCGGCGCGGGAGAGTGCTTCGCTGTAGGGCTCGACCAACCGCGCCCGGTGCAGGCCCCAGTGGGCGAGCTCATAGTGGCCCGCGTCAGTCGCCAGGGTCGCCATCGCGCAGGCGGCGTCGACGAGCACCGCGGCGATCCGGCCTCCGTGACCCTCGGCTTCCCACCACGAGTACCCCGACAGGGCGTTCGCCAACGGCTCGCCCTCCACGAGATGGAGTGCGGCACGGAAGTAGGCGATTGCCAATTCGGGGTCGGCCTGTGACCGTCCTTCCGTCGCAAGAGCGATGGCCCGGTGCACATCGACGGTCACACGAGGCGACACCCGGTAGAGGCCTGTGCGCGAGCCGGCGGGGAAGAGGGGATCACCCTGCTCGTCGACGCCCATCGCCCGGCGCGCGGCGTAGGCCGTGTTGAAGAGCGTCTTGGAGGCTGCGTCGGCGTCGGACGAACCGAGGACGCGCGTGCGCAACCGGTCGCTGGTGATCTCATCGGGCTGGTGCAGCGCCAGGTAGGCGACGAGCTCGACCGCCCGCCGTGCCCGATTGGGTGGGAGGTCCTCGCAGAGCCCGTCCAGCCGGGGGGTCATCGTCAAGAGGCGCACATCGACGGAGCCCGGCGAGAGCGCGGCCGTGCCCCCGGCGGAATCCGCCAAGGGAACCTCGTCGGGGTCGGCGCGGCGTGGCTCGACGTCGCGCTCGGGAGGCGCCATCAGCTCTCCCAGTGCCCCGGCCATCGCCACCGATTGGAGGTGGGGACGGACGACCCGGCCCATCGGGTGGAGCGTCGCGCCCTGGCGGTCGACGAGAACGGTCAGGTTGCTGGCGGCGACCGCGGCGGTTGTCACGACCGCGCTGTGCCGCGCCACATCCGCGGGGAGACACCCGGGGTCGCCGAAGAAGAGGTGATGCCTCGTCATCCGCGGGTCCATCGCCACGGGGCGGGCGAGACCCGGGTCGTCCGGGTCGTCGGTCGCGACGATCATGTCTGACCAGGCCCACGCACCGGCCGCGACCTGCATCGACCGCAGCAGCGAGGGTGCCGCCTCACCCAGGAGCGGCAGCACGTCACCCGGCCCGAGGGCGACGAGCCAGGTTCCCTCGGCGTCGTCACCGACGGGGAGCGCGAGCGGGACGTGCGGGGTGAACGCATCCTGGTCTCCCAGCGCGACGTGGTCCACATGCCACGCGGACCCGTCCATCACCGGCACGAACCCGGTCGGAGCGTCGTCTCGCGGCTCGGTCAACCAGAACGTGACACCGGCTTCGGACACGCAGATGGCGCGTATCCGCGGTCCGGCGGGAGCGTCCTGCAGCATCCGGCCCAGGAGGCAGTTGGCGGCCTCGAAGGACTGGAGCGCAGGGACTTCCACGAAGCGCTCCAGGAGGGCGGCCGCGTCGACCGCGTCATCCGAGGGCGCGCGCACGAGCGGGAGCTCACCGCTGAACGGGGAGGCCCGGTGCCGCCTCCGGGCCCGGCGCGCCAATGCGGCGCAGGCGAGCGACCCAAGACCGAGCGCCACCAGTTCGGGCAGATGGTCTCCGAGGCGCGCCGTGCCGCCGTCGGCACGGGAGTCCGATGGCAGTGGCTCGTCCGTGGCGGCCGCGGTGAGGGGAAGACGGAGGCGCCAGCCGGCGCGGATCTGGTCGGGATCGACGAAGCGGGTGCCCGCGGCCATGGAGCGCCCGAGGTTGAGCGCCGCGATCGCCGTCCAGTCGGCGCCGTCGCCCAAGCGCTCGTCCGCGATGCGCCAGAGCGTCTCGCTGGGCTGCACGGTGTGGGTTGCCCTGGCTGCGGCGGGTTCGGAGCTCCGCGAAGCCTGCCGCGACCGGTATCCCGACGCGGACGTGCGCGCTCGGCGCAGGCGCACTGGCACCGGCACCCGACGAGAGCGCGAGAGGCGCCCCGATGCTGGTGAGCGTCAACACGCCGATGGCAATACGCGCCGCGATCCGGTCCAGGACCGGCCCGTCCCCCCGCGCGCCGACGTCGCCGCTCCGGACTTGCGCGACCACGGCGCGCACGAGCTGGGCGCAGCAGGCGGCCCAGGCCACCCACGCCGCCATCGTCAATACGCAGAGCGTGTCGCGCGGAAGGGTCTGCCAGGCGTGCCCGAGGCCGCCCGACAAGGGATTGCCGACCACGAAGGCGAGCACGGCCGGGACGGCCGTGAAGGCGAGCAGTGCGGCAACCACCGCAGCGGTCACGTCCAGGATCCTCCGCCGGCGCGCCGGCGCGCCCGGCCTATCCACCCGCAGGGCCGATCGTGATCGTGTAGGTGAGCGCTGTCGTCTCCGACGACGGCTCGCTGACCGTTGCCCGGCAGCTCCCGCTCGCGTCCGGGAGCGAGGCTTCCATTGCGGATGTCCCGCCGACGTTCTGGGCGCCGTTCGGGCAGGTGACCGTCATGGTCAGGTAGGTGGTGCCCGACCACAGCACCGAGATCTGCATCGCGCCGGTCCCGGTGAACCCGTACCCGTTGGACGTCTGCAGCGGCGGCTCCAGATAACCCTGGGTCTGTATCCGATCGGCCGGTTGAGAGGCGATCGCGCTCGTCGTCGTCGTGGTCGCCTGGGTCGTCGTGGTGACGCTGGGAACGGTCGTCGGTCCGGTCCCGGCGCCGAGCGAGCGCGCCGAGAGCAGTGACGAGCCGGCCGCGGCCGAGCCCGTCGGCGGGCTGTGCGCGACGGACGTCGTGGTGGTGGAGGTCGTCGTGGAGGGCGACGCGGCCGCCGCCCGGGTCGGACCGTCCGCCCCGTGGGTCGCGCCGGCATGCCGAGGGTCGCCGCTGGTTGCCGAGGCCGAGCGCGCCGCCCCGCCTGGCCGGATGCGGCGCACTCCCGGCGGTCGCCACGAGGAGCGCCATGAGGCCCAGGGACACGGCGAGGATCACCCACCAGTTGGGGCGGCCCCGAGCCACACGCGAGCGCAGATCCTCGGTGTCGGACCCTCCCTCAACCACCGGTACACCATACGCACGCGTCACGCCGACCGCACCGGGGCGGTCAGGCGCACAGGCGCCTCTGGCCGCGGTCCCGCCGGGCGTAGAGGGCGCGCCGATCGCGCCCCGTCATGGTGGCGAGCTCCGCGATCGAATACCCCATGACGTGGTGGGCGTAGAGGACCTGGACGTCGTCGGTCCGCATGCCGGCGCGGTGCAGGTCGACGAGGATCCGGGCCAGCTCCTCGAGGTCGGTCTGCGCAGGCGAGGATCGCTGGGAGGCCTCCTCGGCGTCGAGCGTGACTGCCCGACCCCCGAGATCCTTCGCACGGAACAGCTGGCGCCGCAGGCGACAGCGGATGGCGGAAAGGAGATCGAGCACGGCGTAGGGACGGTCCTGACCGGCCCATTCCCGCAGGACGAGCCACGTCGTCGCCAGCAATTCCCCGAAGAACTCCTCTCCGTCCTGCCATTCGCCTCCCTGCCCCCAGCGGAGCTTGCTTGCCACCGTGACCAGACCGGGGAGCAGGACCTGCACGAGCATCCGTCCGACGAGGGGGTCGGCGTCCGCCTCCCGGAGCAGGACCCGCACCAGGCGGGCAGCCTCCTCGCGCTGGGTACGGCCCGACGCCCGTCGCATGTGCTCGACGACGTCGCAAGGGGTCGGACAGGGAGCCGGCCCGGCGGCGGTGCCCAGCACCAGCTCGGAGAGCCCCGGATCCCGCCGGGCCACCGCTTGGAGCGCCTTGACGGCGCCGGGGGAGCGGCCGACGGAATGCCATTCGGCGCTCATCTGGTCGATGAGGGCCACGCGCTTCTTCGTCTGTGAGGAGGGCATGGCGCCACCGTCGCGGTCGGTGTTCCCCCGAAGCCTCCCCCCACGCCGCAGAACGCGGGTCAGCGCCAGGGGAGTCGCGATCACCCTGGTGGGCGATAGTGTGCAGCCGATGGACATCGACGAGTTCTATGAAGCCGACCCCCGCCGCCGGGCCTCCGCCGAGCTCGAGCTGGGCACCGAGTGGCTGGACAAGGACAGGGTGCGGCACGAGCTGAACTACGTCGAGGACACCGGCGAGCTCTTCGTGGTGCGCGAGCCGGCCCCCCACGTGACCGAGGACCCCTTCGGTGGTCTGCACGTCTCCGCGCCGCCGGGGTACGACCACAAGATGACCGTCCACGTCATCGCCAGGATCCCCTCGGTCGAGGACGTGCACCGGATCCTCGACGGCTGGCAGGAGGCGATGCAGAGCGACCACGGCGCCGACTGGCTCGGCGAGCGGCTGCGGACGGCCGGCGTCGTGGTGGGGCCCGGGGGCGATCCCATCCCGGACGACGGACCCGATCGCTGAGCAGACGGGTCGGGCTGGCGGACTCCTAGACGGGCGGCTCGAGGTCGAGCATCTTCGCCAGGAGCTGAGTGGCGATGTTGTTCGTCGCCATGTCCACGTCCTGCGCCATGTCCTCCCTCCCGAACACGAGTTTCGAGAGGCGGTACATGACCACGGCGAAGCGGAAGCCCGAGAAGATCTCGTAGAAGAAGATGTCCCGCATGGGCCGTCCCATGAGCTCGGAGTGGCGCTCGATCGTGTCCTCGTGGGAGCCGAAGCCCGCCGGGCGTGGCACACCGAGGCCCTCGGAGAACTGACGGTCGAAGTAGAGGAACCAGCCCAGGTCCATCTCGGGCTGGGCGAGCGAGGCCATCTCCCAGTCGATCACCGCGGCGCAGCGGAAGTCGTCCCAGATGATGTTGCCGATGCGGCTGTCGCCCCAGCTGATGACGACCTCCCCCTCCTCGGCCGGCCGGTGGTCGACCAGCCACCGCCACGTCGCCTCGATCACCGGCACCGTCTCACCCCCGGTGGCCCAGTCGAGGAAGTCCCGGTAGTACGACATCTGCTGCTCGAGTCCCGGCTTGCCGCGGGCGGGCTTGCCCAGCCAATCGAGGCCGAGGGCCCGCCAGTCGGTGCGGTGCACCGCCGCCAGGGCGTCGATGCCGCTCCACCACATCCGTTCCTGCTGCTCGGGCGTGGCCTCTATGACCCAGCCCTCCATCGTGTAGGGGATGTTGTCGGGCGGGACCAGGCCCTCGACGTGGTCCATGGTGAAGAAGGGCACGCCGAGGTACGAGGGGTCCTCCTCGTACCACCCGAGCCGGGGGAGAGGGACGCCCGAACCGCCGTCGGCCAGGGCGCGCATGGCCCGGTACTGGGTCGAGAACTCGGCGTCCAAGAAGAGCAGGTGCTTGGTCGGCGCCACCCGGACGACGAGCCGCTGCTCGTCCCCGTCGGCCGAGCGGGTGCGGCAGAGGATCGTCTCGTTGGAGAACCCGTTGGAGCCGGGGGCCTTGACGTCGAAAACCTCGGGGCCGGAGCCGTCGGGCGACTTGGTGGCCAGCCAGCGTGTGAGGGTGGAGGCGACCTCGTCCGGGTCGCGCTGGCTGATGTCAGGCACGAAGCGGCACTGTAGCGTCGCAGGCCGTGATCATCGGTGATCGACCTCTCCGAGGCGAGGGTGTATCTCGGCGACCCCGACGACTTCACCCGCTTCTCGGTGGCCGTCGAGGGAGAAGGAGACCTCGCCCGGGTCGTGAGCGAGGCCGGGCTGGGACGACTGCGGCCCGACGGCGAGCATCTCGTGGTGGACCCGGTCGCGCTCCGCGCGCTGGCGGGGCCCGCCGCGACCGATGCCTGGGACGAGGGCTTCTCCGGCATGGTGGCGTACGCCGCCGGAAAGGGCTGGGTGGAGTCCGACGGCGGCATCGTCGCCCACATCGAGCGACGCGACGAGGTGGACTGAGCCGACCATGGGGGCGCCTGCGGGGCTGGGCTGCCAGAACTGTCGTGTCCGCTCCGGGCACAGCTACCCTTGAGGCGCCGCTCGGCGCAGCCGGCGGCGGGGGCGCGGGCCCCCTGAGCGCTGGGGAGGACACATGGCGATTCGGGATTACGACCGCTTGTTCATCGGCGGCGACTGGGTGGCCCCGGAGGGGACCGACACCATTGCAGTGATCTCGCCGTCGACCGAGGAGGTCGTCGCCCGGGTGCCCGACGGCACCGAGGCGGACATCGACAAGGCAGTGGCGGCGGCGCGGACCGCGTTCGACCACGGCCCGTGGCCGCGCATGACGCCGGCCGAGCGGGCCGCCATCCTGTCCGCCGTCGCGGCACAGGTGACGGCCGAGATGGGCGACATGGCCGAGATCATCACGACCGAGATGGGCTCGCCCATCTCGTTTTCGGGGATGGGACAGGTCCTCGCGCCCACCATGATCTTCAACTACTACGCGGACCTGGCGACGTCGTACGCCTTCGACGAGGTGCGCGCCGGCCTCTTGAACCCGCAGGTGCTGGTCACCAAGGAGCCCGTCGGTGTCGTCGGCGCCATCGCGCCGTGGAACGTGCCGCTGTTCATCGCGGCCGCCAAGCTGGCGCCGTCGCTCGCCGCCGGCTGCACGGTGGTCTTCAAGCCTGCGCCCGAGACACCGCTCGACGCCTTCCGACTGGCCGAGATCTTCGCCGAGGCGGGCCTGCCCAAGGGTGTGCTGTCCGTGGTGCCGGCGGGGCGCGAGGTGAGCGAGCACCTGGTGACGCACCCGGGCGTGGACAAGATCTCGTTCACCGGATCGGGCGTGGGGGGCAAGCGCATCGGCGGGCTATGCGGCGAGCGCCTGAAGCGCTGCACGCTCGAGCTCGGCGGCAAGTCGGCCGCGATCATCCTCGACGACGCCGACCTGGCGACGACCATCCCGACGCTGCTCCCCAACTCGATCATGAACAACGGGCAGGCCTGCATCGCGCAGACCCGCATCCTGGCGCCGCGCTCGCGCTACGCCGAGGTCGTCGACGCCGTGGTCTCGGGCGTGGCCGCCCTGCAGGTGGGCGACCCGATGGACCCGGCCACCGAGGTCGGCCCCGTGGTGGCCGAGCGGCAACGGACGCGGATTGAGGGGTATCTCGACAGCGGGCGCGAGGAAGGTGCCACCGTGGCACTCGGCGGTGGCCGTCCCTCCGGCTCTGCCTTCTCGAAGGGCTGGTACGTGGAGCCCACCGTGTTCTCCGACGTCGACAACAAGATGAGGATCGCCCAGGAGGAGATCTTCGGGCCGGTGCTCGTGGTGATCCCCTACGACGGCGACGCCAACGCCGTCGAGATCGCCAACGACTCGAGCTACGGGCTGTGCGGCTCGGTGTGGACGGCGGACAACGACCGCGGCCTCGGGGTGGCTCGTCAGGTCCGCACGGGCACCTACATGCTCAACGCGCCGGTGCCGATCGACTTCTCGACGCCGTTCGGCGGCTTCAAGGAGTCGGGCGTGGGCCGGGAGTTCGGCCCTGAGGGGCTCGAGAGCTTCCTGGAGTTGAAGTCCATCGCCCTCCCGGCCGGCTACACCCCGGGGGCCTGAGGCCCCAGGTCGGGAGTCCCCTGGGCGACGGGCGGCGGGCCGGTCGTGAGCACAGCGGAGGCGCGGCACACGCCTGAGCGGTCGCCCGCCGCGCCGGTGGCCGGCGAAGGGGTGGCGCGATCGGCGCGGCGGACGGTGGTCACCAACTGGCCGATGTGGGTGGTCGGGTTCACCCTCTTCATCGACGGGATGGACCAGTACATCGTCCGGGGGAGCAGCAACCAGATCAAGGCCGCCTTCGGGGTGGGCGATACGGCGATCGGGCTGCTCTTCTCGGCCTTCATCCTGGTCAACGGCATCATCACTATGCCGGCGGGCTACCTGGCCGATCGCTGGAACCGGACCCGGGCCATGGCCGTGACCATCGCGCTGTGGTCGGTGATCAGCGCGCTGGGGGGCGTCGTCCCCACGACCGCCTTCGGCCTGCTGGTCGTGATCCGGGCCTCGCTCGGCTTCGGGCAGGCGGTGACCGACCCCTCGGGCAGCAGCGTCATCGCCGACTTCTACGGGACCGAGCGCCGGGGGCGGGCGTTCTCCATTCAGCAGTGCCTGAGCTACGTGGGGCTGGGGATGGGCCTGGCCATCGGCGGCGCCCTCGGGCCGCTCTTCGACGGCAAGGGCTGGCGCCTCGCGTTCTTCGTTTCACTGCTCCCCGGCTTGGTGGTGGCCTACCTGTGCTGGCGACTGCCGGAGCCGAGCCGCGGCAGCGGCGGACCGCGCCCACGTGTCGCACAGCGACGAGATGGAGCTGGCCGACGACGACGGGCCGCCGCTGTTCCCCCAGGGATTCCGGCACTTCCTCGGTGACATGATGGACGGCCTGCGCCGGGACGTCGGCACGATCCTGCGCATCCCCACCATGCGCTACGCGCTGGTCGGCGTGTCCACGGTCGGCTTCGTGGTCACCGCGGTGGCCACCTGGATGCCCAACTTCTACGAGAACCAGTTGCACCTCACGCAGCAGGCCGCCAACGGGACCTTCGGCGCGCTGGCCATCCTTGGTGGCATCCCGGGCACGATCATCGGCGGGCGCATCGCGGATAGATGGGTGCACCGGTTCCTCGGGGCGCGGGTCCTCATCCCGGCCGTGTGCATCGTCATCAGCGCGGCGCTCTTCATGGTCTCGTTCATCCCGATGGCCTTTGCCCTCGTGTTCGTGGTCCAGCTGGCGGGGTTCCTCGCGGCGACGGCCTGCGTCCCCGCGCTCCGGGCGGGGCTGTCGGACGCAGCCCCGGCGCACGTGCGCGGAGCGGGGTTCGGCGCGTTCAACCTGGCCTCGGTCGTGTTCGGCGCGGCGGCGGCCCCCCTCGTCACCTCGGCCATCGCCGCGCAGTTCGGCGACAACTACCGCACGGCGTTCCTCATCATCCTGCCGATCGCGTTCCTCGGTGCAGGGTGCCTGATGCTGGCGCGCCGCCACATCGAGCGCGACGCAGCCAAGGTGTTCGAGGCGGTGGTCCTGGCGATGGCCGCCCAGCAGGCAGCCGACGCGGCATGGAGCGGTCGGCCCGGAGCGGTTCAGGACGAGTCGGAGGCCGGAAGCGCCGAGGGCGACACGTAGCCCGAAAGCGGGTCACCCTTGCCCTTCACGTCGGCGTACGCCTGCTGGGTGCCCGCCTCGACCGCGCTGTAGCCGGTGCGGTCGCCGTCGCCGTTGACCACGTCGGGTGCGGCGTTGTTGCCGGAGTCCCCGGTGACGACGGCAACGTGCTCGGAGGTGACGGCCCCGGTGTCGAGCCCGTACACGGCGACGTCGCCCGGC
Source organism: uncultured Acidimicrobiaceae bacterium (assembly GCA_963717455.1). Lineage (GTDB taxonomy): Bacteria > Actinomycetota > Acidimicrobiia > Acidimicrobiales > RAAP-2 > Bog-473. Next base: position 4,493,380 of record OY970336.1, on the reverse strand, counting down.
TGGGGTGTGTAGTGCGACCCGACGGGGTGCCACGTGCCGTGGTCCATGCCCCAGACGTAGAAGCTGGCCGAGTCGGCGTTGAGGTAGCCCGGCGCGAGCTGGTAAGCGACCTCGGCCCCGGCCTGCTTCCACACCCAGGCGGCGAAGTCGGCGCACCACTCCTCGTCGAGGTTCCCGTTGCCGCAGTCGTCGGCGCCGGCGTCCCAGTAGGCGCTGAACTTGTTGCAGTACGTCGAGGCCGGGTCGGTCGTGTACCCGACCTGCCCGTCGGCGATGGCGACGATCCTGGCCCGCAGCGGGCTGAGGACGGCGCCGCGGCCCATGCGGGCCGCCACGAGGGCGATCCCGGCGCTGAACAGGGCCGCCACCAGGACAAACGCCAGGAAGCGGCGGCGCCGGGCCGCAACGCGGCGACGGGGGAGAGGTGCGGCCAGGGGTCGGGACGGGCTCAGGGGGCCTCAGGGTAGCGAGTCGGGCGCGCCCGGGGACGGCGCGGCGAGTCTGAGAGAATGTCGGCTCCCCGGACACGCTGACGCGGTGCCGGCCCGAGCCGATACAAGGAGGGATGGGCCCGATGCAGGACGACGAGAGCGCCGTCTCGCATACTCGTCTGGCCTATCTCCCGGCCCTCGACGGGGTCCGGGCCTGCGCCGTCGTCGCCGTGATGATGTTCCACGGCGGGGTCCCGCACATGGACGGCGGGTTCATGGGGGTCGATGCCTTCTTCGTCCTGTCGGGGTTCCTCATCACCTCGCTACTGGTGGGCGAGTGGCGCCAGACCCTCACCATCAAGCTGGGGGCGTTCTGGGCCCGCCGGGCGCGGCGGCTCCTCCCCGCGCTGCTCTTGATGCTGCTCTTCGTGGCCTTCTTCGCCTCGGTGATCGTGCCGAAGGGGACGTACGGCGCACTCCGGCTCGACGCGCTGTCCACGCTGCTCTACGTGAGCAACTGGCACTTCATCCTCGTCAACTCGAACTACTTCAACGAGACGGCGGCGTCCTCCCCGCTGCTGCACACCTGGTCGCTGGCCGTCGAGGAGCAGTTCTACGTGATCTGGCCGCTGGTGGTGCTGGGCGTCATGCACTTCACCCGGAGCCTGCGGGCACTGTTCGGGCTGTGCTGCGCGGCGGCGGTCGCGTCAGCGATTTGGATGTACGTCCTCTACGACGGCGGCCTCAACACCAATCGGGCCTATCTCGGCACCGACACCCGCTCCCAGTGCCTCTTCATCGGGTGCGCCCTGGCCGTCGGGCTCGTGCTGGTCACGCGGCGGAGCCACGAGGAGGGCCGACTGGCCAAGGGAGAGCTGTGGCGGCCTGCCGGCGCCACCGGCACGACGGTCTGCGGCCTGATCGGCCTCGTGGGCGCGCTCGGCGCCGTCGCCCTCTGGGTGCTGACCACCTCCACTTCGTCCTTCCCCTACGGGGGCGGGTTCTTCCTCATCGGCCTCGCCGTCGCCGGTGTCATCCTCTCCGCCGTCGCCGCACCCGAGAGCATCGTCCCCCGTGTGTTGTCGCTGACGCCGGTGCGCTACGTGGGCCGGATCTCCTACGGCCTCTACATCTGGCACTGGCCGATCTTCATCTGGCTCGACCATGCCCGCACCGGGGCCTCCGGCTACGAGCTCTTCGCCCTGCGCGTGCTCGTCACGTTCGCCGTGTCGGTTGTGTCCTTCCACCTCGTCGAGCGGCCCATCCGCATGGGGACCTTCGTGCGCCAGTGGCGGGCGTGGCTGGCGGTGCCCGTGGGTGTGGGCGCCGTGCTCGTCGCCGTGATCGCCGCCACCACCGGGACGACCGCGGTCGCCAGCACCGCCATCCCGGGCCCGGTCAACCTGCCCGGCGGCACGACGACCACGACGACGACCGTGCCGGGCGCGCCCGCGACCGCCACGCCGGTACGGGTCCTCCTCTTCGGCGACTCGGTCGCACTGACCCTCGGGGTCGGGTTGTCCTCGCCGCCCGATCAGGCCAAGTACGGCTACGTGCTCTCGGACAAGGGGATCCTCGGTTGCGGCGTGGTGAACGGGCCGGAGGTCGAGATCATGGGCGCCCGCGACACGACGCCCTCCGCATGTGACGGGTCACCGCTGCAGCCGAGCGAGACCCCGGGCCAGCAGCCGTGGACGTACCAGTGGCTGGACGCGATGAACGCAGTCAAGCCGAACGTGGTCGTGCTGCTGGCCGGGCGCTGGGAGGTGGTCGACCGGGAGTACGAGGGCGCCTGGACGAACATCCTGCACCCGGCCTACGCCGCCTACGTGAAGCGGCAGCTGGAGCAGGCGTCGCAGCTCGTGACGGCGACGGGCGCGCGCATGGTGTTCCTGACCGCACCGTGCACGAACGAGGGCGAGCAGCCCGACGGCGCGCCGTGGCCCGAGGACGACCCGGCGCGGCTGGCCGTCTTCAACCGGCTGGTGCGGGAGGTCGCAGCCGCGCACCCCCAGACCGACTCGGTGGTCGACCTCAACGCGGCGGCCTGCCCCCGGGGGAAGTTCGCCAGCACGGTCGACGGGGTCGTCCTCCGGGACAGCGACGGCGTCCACTTCACCTATGCGGGAGGCATCTGGCTGGTGCCCAAGCTCATGCCGGCGATCGTGGCCGCCGGCAGGGCGCAGGCGGCCAGCAGCGCCGCTGCGGGCTCCTCAACCGGCGGGTGACGCCGGGTTCGGGTTCACGTTCTGCGGGGTGGTCCCGCCGGGCGACTGCGGGTTGACGTTCTGGTTGGCGTCGGCGACGACGCACTGCGCACGCAACCCGGGGATCAGATGGGCCTCGTCGACGGTGGCGCTCTCCGAGATGGTGGTCATGAGCGCGTTCCACGAGCCGTCTGCCGAGTTGGCCTGTGCGGCAAGCGGGAGCGCAGCGCGCAGCTCCCGGTCGGCCACTCTCTGCAGCTGGGCCACCGTCGCCGGCGGGGTGCCGGCCACGGTGGAGCGCAGGTACGCCTGGACCGAGCGGTGGACGTGGACGCAGGCCTGCTGAGCCAGGGCCTGGCCGCTCTGGCCGCCGCAGGCGCTCAGCCCGACCGCGCCGGCGGCGACGGCCACCACCGAGGCGAGGGCCCGTCCTCCGCCGCGGCGGTGGTCCCGCCGCACGTCAGGCGAGCCAGCGTTCGGCTGACTCGAGGAGGAAGCGGCTGACGGCGAGGGCACGGTCGAAGACGTCGCAAAGGAGCTCCTCTCCACTGAGGACCCGGGCCAGCGACACCGGGTGCCGCGCCACGATGCTCAGCCGTCGCTCGGAGCCGTCCGTGGCGTTGGCGAAGGAGTCGATGGCGGACACCTCGAGGGGGAGCTCGATCCCCCCGACCCCCGCCAGGTCGATGGCCAGGCGGAGGAGGTCGGGACCGCTGGGCAGCGGGGGGAGCGCCCAGGTGAAGGTGAGGGGGAAGTGGAACTCGTCGGGTGGCTCCTCGTCCTCGGAGAGCAGGACCACGGCATCCTCGAAGGAGAGGAGGACCCGGGGGTCCACGTCGAGCGCGAGGTGCAGGTCCAGCGGCCCGCCGCACCCCTCTTCGGGGTGCAGGTCGACCTCCCAGACCTGGCGCAGGGAGTAGGTCTCGACGAAGTGCCGCTCGTCGTGGACGTGGAATCCGTGGTCCACGGAGTGGTCCTTCAGGTCGGCGACGTAGCCGGCGACATCAATGGCAGCCACAACCTTGGGAGCCTAATGGGCGTGCCACGGCATGCGTTAAGGCGGGCCATGGCGTCGCGGCCGGTAGGGTTCGTCCCCCGTGGACGACGTATGGCTGCTGGAGGTGCTCGACGACGCGGTGGGAGCGGTGCGCGCTGCGCTGGACGCGCTCGAGAACTGGGGCCCGGCGGGCACCAAGCCCGGCCAGTACCGGCTCGACCTGGCGGCCGACGCCGCGGCGCTGCCGGTGCTCCACGCTGCCGGGCTGGCGGTGCTCTCCGAGGAGTCCGGGGTCACGGGGGACGGGTCCTCGGGGCTGCTGGCGGTGATGGACCCGATCGACGGCTCGACCAACGCGCACCGGGGCGTGCCGTTCTACGCGACGAGCATCTGCGTGCTCGATGACGAGGGCCCTCGGGTGGGCGTCGTCGTCAACCAGGCCACGGGTGTCCGCTTCGCCGCCGTGCGGGGGGGCGGGGCCGACAGGGACGGGCAGCGGATCGAGCCGTCGCGGTGCGAGGACCTGCGGAGCGCCATCGTGGGCATCTCGGGCTTCCCTGGCCTGCACCCCGGGTGGGCGCAGTACCGGGCGCTCGGCGCGGCCTCGCTCGAATGCTGCGCGGTGGCCGAGGGCGTGCTCGACGCGTACATGGTGGCCGGGAAGAGCACCCTGTACGGATGGGACTACCTGGCCGGCCTGCTCATCTGCCGCGAGGCCGGCACAGCGGAGCGGGAGCGCGACGGCCGGGACCTCGTGGTGCGTGACGCGACGAGCCGGAGGCCGATCGTGGCGGCGACGCCGGCCCTCGCCGGGCGCTTGGCGGGGGAGGAGGGGCTGTGAACGGCGGCGATGCCGCTGACAGCGAGGCCCTGCGGGCGCGCAAGACGTGGCGGACGCTCGAGCCGCTGCACGGGATGATCTACTTCGTGCCCGAAGCAACCGAGGCGTACGCCCGGCTGGGGATCACCGGCCGGGCCGGGTACTTCGCATCACGGGCGGCGCCGATGGGCGCTGTCACAGCCGACGTGGTCGTCTCCACCTTCTTCAACTTCAACCCCGAGCTGGTGCACTCGGCGATCCCCGCGTCGTGGGAGGTGGCGACGCCCGTGCAGCTGGTTGCGGCGCGCTTCGCCGCGGTGGACGCAGCGCTCCGCCGCCTCCTGGGCGACCGGGTGATCGAGTCGGAGGAGATGCACCGCGCCGCTCAGCTCGCGCGCACTGCGGCCGAAGCGGCGTCTCGCATCGGGCTGGAGGGCCGCCCTCTGGCCGCCGCGCATGCCGATGTGGGATGGCCCGACGGGCCCCACCTCCAGCTGTGGCACGCGCAGTCGATCTTGCGCGAGTACCGGGGCGACGGGCACGTCGCACTGCTGGTGGTGCACGGCCTGTCGGGCATTGAGGCGCTGGTCACCCACGCGGCCGCCGGCGACGTGCCCGCTCACGCACTGCGCTCGACGCGGGGATGGCCCGATGCGGCATGGCGGGCAGCGGTCGATGCGTTGCGCGCTCGGGGCTGGCTCGAGACGGGGGACGAGCTGCGCTTCACCGAATCGGGCGCGGTCCAGCGCCGGGAGATCGAGGACGGCACGGACGCGCTGGCGGCAGCGCCCTACGCCGCCCTGGGCGACGATCGCTGCGCCGAGCTGCGCACCCTGGCGCGGCCCTGGAGCAGAGTCCTCGCAGAGCAGATGCCCCGCTGAGGGCGCCGCGGCGGGTCGTAGGCCCTGGCAGGGGCATAATGGCTCTCTGGCGCTGGAGCGCTTGGGCGCTTAGCTCAGTTGGTTAGAGCAGCTGGCTTACAACCAAAACGGGCTAAACGCTATGCCTGACCAGGTACTTCCTGGTCATGAGGGAGCGTAGGGGTCGAAACCATCTGCTCTAAGATTTTTCCTTGCGATGACTTCAAATGAGTCGATTTCGGCCTCTGCGCCCTCCGTCGGCGTTGTGTTTTGGCCGGACCGCTAGGCCGGGCGTCGTCAGTGCCGCCTGAGGGCCGTTCCTCGGGTCCCATTGGTGCCACCCCACCCAGTGATTGGGTCGTGGCGTGCGACGGGTTACTGGAGCTGAGCGGGTTATCCCCTTCATGAATGACTCAGGCGTGCTCGGCGCCTGGCTGGGGCCCCAAGTCGATTAGATGCGTTAACGATGGGGGGGTCATTTACGTTCGTATCTGACCCGTCGGGCATCCCAAGGCGCCAGGTCGGAGTGCGCCTTTGACGTGGTGTGGCCTTATTGCTCCTGTAGCCGGTTCCGAAGACATTGCAGCTCGTCATCGCCGTGGAGTCCTGCGATTGTCTTTGGGCCCTTGTAACCGGCCGGGTGCCATATGAACACGAGATGCCGAACCATGCCGCCGAGATCTCTTGACGTGATGTACGGCGGTTCGGGCAGTCCGAGGCCCAGTGCATCGTTGAGGCAGTCGTGCGACTTCTTGCCTACTACCGCCACAATGGGTGCATTCGTCAGGGCCAGGATGTCGTTGAGGTACCGCTTTGCACACGTCCCACCTGCTTTCGACACCCCGGCCTCGTTCTTTGACTTGCAGTGAACGACCTCCGTCATGACGTAGTTCACGCTCGGATCTGCGATCGGTCCGAGTAGTTCTTCAGCCCGACGCTGTACGGAGGTCCAAAACTTGATTGGGCTGTGGGTGTAGTGCCCGTTCTGTTGTAGATAGCGACCGTTCTTAACGAATGGTGCTGACAGAGTCTGGTCAAAGCGACGGCCCTGAAACTCGATGATCGTGTGGTCGGTCGATGAGGCACGTGGATAGTCCTCGGCACTGTCGAGTGGCTGTCCCGAGCCGGGCTCACTGATGCTCGGGTTCGAGGAGAGAAAGACAAGTCGAGAGCCATGAAGGTTGCCCGCCCACGCCTCAGGCACTTGGCGGTCGTATTCGCCGGTGCCGTTCTGAGCTCCCACCACAACATGACAGGGATGCGAGTCCTCACGGTCAGCTCGCCAGATCAACTCGCATCGGGCCACCTTGATGATTAACCCTGATAATTCGTCCGGCCTCTGAACACACGGTGCGCGCGTCCACGTAAAAAGCCCTCCCGCCTGGAAGAATGTTTGTGGCTGAACACACATTCCAACCAGAACCGGAGGGCTCCTTGAAAGTGCACGCTAGTCGCTCGGTCCGTCGCGCCAAAGTGATACCCGACGGCAAGAACCTCGTGTCCCATGCCGGTGCCGCCCTCTTGGCCGAACTGGCCGATCGCGCCGGGTTGACCGAGGCCATGTCGGAGGCCATGGCCGAGTGCGGGATCAACTGGCACACCCACGATCCCGGTGTCGTGCTCACACACCTGGCCGTCGCCATCGCGGATGGCGCGGACTGCCTGGCCGACATCGCCGCGCTCAAAGAACAAGAAGATCTCTTCGGTCCGGTGGCTTCTGTGGCCACGGCCTGGCGGGCCGTGTACGCGACGGCTTCGGTCGAGCTGCGGGCCATCCCGGTGGCCCTGGCGGAGGCCCGTGCGCGCGTCTGGGCGGCCGAGCCACCGCAGGGCCCGATGATCTGGGACTTCGACTCGACCCTGCTCGACGTGCATTCGGAGAAGGAGGACGCCGCGCCCACCTACAAGCACGGCTTCGGGTTCAACCCCTTGGGCGTGTGGTGCGACAACACCAAGGAGCCCTTGGCCGCCATGCTGCGGCCGGGAAACGCCGCCCCCAACGACACCGACGACCACCTTGAACTGCTCGAACAGACCGTCCGTGCCGTGCCCGCTGAGTATGCCCTCGGCCACGAAGAGGGCGACGACCCCGCACTGGTGGTCCACCCCATCTTGGTCCGGGCCGACTCGGCCGGGGCCACCCACCGCTTCGTCGCCTCCCTCTCAGAGGCCAACTTCGACTACTCGATTGGCTTCCCCATCAGCGGTTCTGTGCGTGACGCCCTACTCTTGGCCCAAGAAGAGGACTGGGTGCGCGCCCGTGAGCTCGAAGGGGAGATCCGAGCGGGCGCCGAGGTCATCGAGCTGAGCGATCTCTACGAGGTGGCCGGCTGGCCCGCCGACATGCGGGTGATCTGTCGGCGCGAGCGTCCCCATCCGGGCGCCCAGCTCTCCCTCTTCGACACGCACGCCGGGTGGCGCCACACCTGCTTCATCACCAACACGGAGGGACCCGACATCGCGGCGCTCGAGCTGCGCCACCGCGGCCACGCCCGCGTCGAGGACCGCGTGCGCGCCTGGAAGGCCTGCGGCCTTTCCAACCTGCCCTTCGAGGGCTTCTGCGCCAACGAGGCCTGGGTAGCGGTCAGCCTGATCGCCGGCGCACTGTTGGCCTGGAGCCAAATGACGTGTTTCGACGGCGCACTGGCCAAGGCCGAACCCAAGACCATGCGCTACCGCGTCCTCCATGTCGCCGCGGTTCTCGCTCACCGCGGGCGGGACCTCATCGTCCATCTCGACGAGAGCTGGCCTTGGGCCAGCGAACTGGCCACCGCCTTCACGCGTCTACGCGCCGCGTTCCCATAGCGCGACGGGTCCAGACGTCCGACCCCGAAGCGATCCCGCAGGGCGTGACACGACGAGACTGAACGAGGACCCCTAACCCCTCACGCCCATTGTGCGCTCACGGGGCCGTCAACAACTCTCCACCGCGAATTGACCAAGTCGGAGCGGTCGCGCCAGAGGTCGGACGAATGATCGAGGTTAAGGCCCTCTCCTCGGCGGTGACTACCTGCGGAGTTCGGTCCACATAAGTCCTACGTCAGTTCCCATTCGGCGACACGAGTGGTGAGGTTGGCATTGTTCTCTGCGTACAACCGAGCACGGTGCCCGTTCGCCCCGGAGGGATGAGGGAACTCGAACAGACAACGTTCAGCCTGTAGCGCCCCACGGGCCACTTCTCGTTGGAGGATCGCCGAGACTGTCTTGCCGAGCGGGATGATGAAAGCATCGGGCGTCATAGCCAGTGACGCCGTGAGCACTTGATCGACGAATGCCTGTAAGAGGGGATATGCCTCAGGACCAGGCGTGCCGGTGTAGTTCTTTCCATTAACGAAAGCCGGGTAGATGACCGCCGACGTTCCGCTCAACAGCTCTCTATGCTCACCGAAGAGCGACCCGGTCGAGTCGATGCGAAGCTTCTGATGGAGACCGATTCCGTCGAGCATGTTGACAAGATTGGTGCGCATCGAACCGGCGAACCCACCAACAGCCTTAGCCCGACGAATAACGTCCTCGCCGGTTTGCCCTTCAGTCAAAGCTCGTTGCGCTTCTTGGCATGAGAGAAACATCTGGCGGAGACCCGGAGTGATGCCCACGATCACTAGCTTCGCTTCCGGGTTCACGCCGTCGAATGGGCAATAGCGAACCGTAAGCCGTCCTTTCTCGAACAGCAACAACTCGGGGCAGAGCACGTCAGCTTCAGTGGCGATTGGAGGCATAGCGAACAGAACCTCCGCCATCCGCTCAATGCACCACGAGCCGTCAATCAGTCCGCTCGCTCCAGCGACGACCGGACAGACGTGGTCGCTCACAGTGATCACGCTACTGGTTGGGTGAGGAGCGATCATCGCTTTCAGCTCGCCATGCTGGGGAAGGCTAGAGATGTCCCTGGCACTCCGTTATCCATCGACAGGGCAGACTGCGGAGATGACCAATGGAGTTGTTGGCGGCGATGAACCGGGATGGCAGGATCTCTCCAAGAACCGAGCTGGCCAGTCTGCCCGCAAGAAAGCGGTGGAGCTGCGAAAGGAAGCACCAATCAAATCGGTCCTTGCTCGTGTGTTTGGAAGTCCTCGGGAAGAGAGGGATTGGGCGGTTGGGGCCGATGGAGAAGAGGAGGTCGCAGGGCGGTTACGCAGGCTTGGCGACGGGTGGCACGTCATCCACTCCGTGCCCGTGGGGGAAATGGGTGCTGACATCGACCACGTCGTAATCGGGCCAGCAGGAGTGTTCACGCTGAACACGAAGAACCACAGCAAACATAGGGTGACCGTCACTCAGGGTGGCATTTACGTGAATGGCCAACGGACGCAGTACCTCAGGAACTCTAGGTTTGAGGCAAAGCGAGCCAACAAGCTTCTTACCGCCGCTTGCGGCAACGTCGATGTGCAACCAGTCATCGTGATCATGGCGGCTGATTTTAAGATCAAGTCCGAACCCACGGACGTAAACGTCGTAGGTCGCAGAACGATCGCACGATGGCTAAGGAAACGCCCCGCTGTGCTCACGCCGGAGCGGGTCGAGGAGATCTTTGAGCAGGCCCGCCGTGACACAACCTGGAAACCTGAGCCGGACCATCGAGTGATCGAGCCCTCTGAGATTCCTCACTGCTCATCGCCCGAATCCGACACCCTCACCTAGATGTCTTGAGCACTGCCCCTGGCGTCATCAGGGCTTGGGTGAAGCCCGGTATTCGCTCACCATCAAAGAGAACGACTCCGTCAACGGTCCATGTCTGCGATAGCAGCTACCGCTCTTCGTCTTCGGGTCGTAGCCGAATACCCGTACGAGAACGAAGGTGCTCGGGTGAGCTTCGCTGAAGGCGACCTCGTTGGGGCTGACGAAGAATCCGGACATCTTGCCGTTATGGGTCGTCTTCACCTCCAGATGTCGGATGTCACCATCTCCGTCAAAGGATCTGATGTCGTAGCCGGCGCCGTCGCCTTCAGCTACGGATACGTGGACGACCTTCTCAGCAAGATCGGATCGTCCGGCCGCCGTGAGCCGACGGCGTTCCTCCACCAGTACGAGTTCTTCGCCGGCAAGGCCAAGGTCCCTGTTTCGGGCGTCCTGGTCCGGGTAAATGGCCATCTTCGTCGCCTTGAAAGTCTTCGTCTTGGTGGCACCCGACTTCGTTCCGGACGGTGGGGGCACCTCGTCGAGAGCGAAGCTCGGACCAGGCGCTGCGGGCGCTGCGGGCGCCGCTGTCCCCATCGCTGACGAAGTTGCACCATCACCGCTCATGGGTGTGAGAACGAGCCCCATATTCGCAATGGCCGCTGCAGGTGCGGGCCAATCCAACAGCTGCCACTGAAAGGGGACAGGCTGCTCCCGCTCCTCGTCGTGGACGAGGTACCCGAGGACGCCGCAGTAGGTGTAGGCAACATTGGCTCGTGTGCGGAGGAAGAGGTAAATGGCGTCGGTCCGGTCGTCGTGACCGATCAGTTCCTGGATGGTGGGGTCCAGGAGTCGCTGCTTGGGCTGCGATTGCCAGGTCAGCACGCCGTCGGTCGTAATCGACTCGTCGAAGTCGAAGTCGCCTTGGCTCTGCCCGAAGGTCACAAAGAAAACAAACGAACCGGGCCGCTCGGGAACCTTTACGATCCCCTGAAGACCCCACGTGCCCGCCTGGGGCGTGAAAGCCGTGTCCGGCGTGAAGATGTCGTGGACCTCTTCACGTGAATAGATCTGCCAGAGCTCGAGGTTCCGCATTACGTCTGCCTATCACTGGAGCTGCAGTCTGGTCGGCCCTTCTGACGCCGGTGCGAAAACGGCCGGTTTCCACACGCCTCCCTGACAGGATGAGACATGCTTGTCGACTCGTGTCACACGTGTCCCATTCCTCTGCGTCAGGGTTTATGAAACATTTGATTACCCGGAGGAACTGCTTTAACCGCTTCGACGCAGGACCCGAACTCTCGACCTAGCGGGGCCTCTGGACGAAGATTCTGAACAGCATGAATAATCACAGCTAGATGGGCATGTCGACATACCGCCCATGACCCCTCATTTCCGATCGTTCGCGAGCGGATCGCGCACGAAACTTAGTCGCTGGCACTCAACCTGTGATTGGCCGATCTGTGGACCGTCAGACGCGTCAGGGGGCGCCGAAGGCGAAGCGAGGACACGTAGCAAAGCGGCATCCCGCAGCGGCCCTAGATGTGTCGAGCCCGCACAGACACCAGACTTGATGCGGCGGGCCGGCAGGTCGGACAAGATGCCTCTAGGGCGGCTCCAAATTGATGGCTTTCGGAAGGTCGTAGTGGCGGCTACAACGGCGGCGACGACTTCGTGTACGAGGGCAAGGTAGCAACCGGGTTCGACTCCCGAACTCTGAAGGACCTGGACCTACGTCTCGACGCTCTCGAGGTTGACCAGCCTGCTTTCACGGCGTAGGTAGAGCTCGGTGGGGCCACTGGGTCCGTCCAGAACTGGTGGGAGAGGTTCGCTTTAGTCAGTGGACGCCTGACGGCCGGCTTCGTCACCCGAGCTTTCCCGGCCTGCGCGACGGCAAGCAGGCACGAGACGTGGTCCGTGACGAACCCTCATGAGGCAGCTTTACGGGACTCAATCAGATACGAAGGTTCCCCCCTCGCTTCCGCTAGCCCTTGCGGCCTATCCTTAACAACGGATAGAGCGCTCTTCGGACTCTGGCGACCGGGGGAGGCATCTGCGCATGACCATGGCGACACCACCAACTTCGAGCCCCCAGGCCAATGATTACAACCTCTCAGCTCCAGACCGGGCATTACTGCTCTGCTTTGCCGCAGTCGCTCGGACGACCTACGCGGCCTCCCGAGGTAGCCGCCATGATAAGCCACGCATCTGGAAGCTCTTCGACTTCAGCGAGCACTTTGTCTCCAAACACGCAAACCCGTGTCCCTTTGAGCCGCCTGGGGTCGCTCGTGTAGCGGATTACGACCCCCACACGCATGACGCAATACTTCGCTGCGAGCATCCTGGTCATTGCTGGAAGCTCGACGGAAAATATTACGACTGCGGATGACCGGCCTCATCGTCGGCATTGTCTATGGCCTTGCAGCGATCGGGGTCTACGAATTTGCACTCGCCTCTGGAATTGCTGTAGCTGTAGTCGTTCTCGGCGGAGTTGCCATGGTCGCTGCCCTGCTGACCTGGATCGCGTGGAGGATCGGGGCGACAAAACCCCTCTTGTGCGCCTTTCTAATCATGTCGATGCCACCTCTTATCGTTGCGGTAATTGGGGGCGTCCTCGGATCGTTGTTGATCCTAGCTCTGCTCAGGGCTCCGAAGTCATGACATTGTGACAAGTTTCAGGCGGCGGCCCCGAGTCGGGCGTTCGTGACGTAGTCGGCGATGGCGTGGTCGATCGTGCAGAGCGCGTGTCGAAGTTCGAGTGTTGCTGGCGGCTGGTCGGCGTCGAGGAGTGGTCCGAGCAGTCGCTCTCGGAGCTTGGTGTAGAACACGGCGATCCGTATGCCTTCTGTGGTGACGCGGTAGGTGTTGGTGCCCGGGAGTCGCTCGATCACACCATGGAGCCGGAGGCGGCGCAGGTCATAGGTCATCTGGTTGGTGCTGTAGTCGGTGCCGAGGAGTCCGGCCACCTGCCCGCGAAGGCTTCGATTGGTGAATCCGGTGACGGCGTTGACCACCATGCACAAAGCGCCGGCCAGGGCCATGGCGCGTATATCTCCGAAGCGCAGGGCTCCGGTTCTCTGGCCCTCCCTTGCGTAGGGCTGGTGGATGCGCTCAAAGAGCGCAGAGCCGATGGCACAGCCCTGGCCGGCACGTTCAATGCTAAGCAGACGATCGTTGACCAGCCGAGCGGCGAGGACCAGCTCGGGCAGGTGCTCGATCCGGGAGCGAAGCCCCAGGTCGGCGGGTTTGTTGATGACGGTCTCGATACGAAGTGCCCTCCCTTCTTTGAGGTATTGCTTGACGCGGCTGTGCTTGTAGGAGAAGTCGAGGCGCACCTCGGTGCCGCTGGTGAAGACCCGTTGGCGGTAGGGGTGCTTGGTGGGACGGCTGAGGCGGCGGGCGAAGACCAGGGCCACCTGTTCGGGGCGCCCGATGCCGACGTTGTCTTGCACCAAGGACTCGAAGAACCCACGGGCCCGGCGGGGGTCGTCGAAGACCAGGGTGCGGCTGACTTCGACCTGGCGCATGGACAGCTCCCACCAATAGCCCGCCGCGCGGTCCTCGTCGGTGAGCGGGGTGGGGACGAGGGCCAGCGTGCGCTCGAAGAACGCCCCGAGGTCGTCGGGCCCCAGGCGGTCACAGATCCGCTGGAGGGACGTCGGATTCGCACAGGTGGCGAACCCGTTGGCCAGCGAGGTGTAGGCGAGCCCGGCCTTGGTGGCCTGACGCTTGGCCCACTCGTGCCCGTTCACCCAGACCTTGGCCGGATAGGGGAAGTAGGTCACGATCTTGACGAACCCGGGCCCGAACTCGGGGTCATTGACGTAGAAGTAGTACACCCCGACCCGGCGTTGCTCCTTGACGAAGTCGAACCACGCCGCGCCCTTCTCCTTGGTGCGGTCCTTGGCGCTGAAGACCCACGCGAACTCCTGGGCAGCGACGATGGCCACCACGCCGAAGTACCCCTCACGCTCGGCTTGCTCGAGGTAGGGCCGGACGTGGTCGAGCTTGCGGTCGTCCCAACGGGTCCGGTCGGGCTTTTTGAGGTGCAAGATCGGGATGTCCTGCCGCTCGGCGAAGGCACGGACCTCACGGCGGAAGCGATTGCCGATCTTCTCCATCACAGCGGGAGAGGGGATAGGCAGGCCGAGGTGCTCGCGCATGAAGTACGCCACGCCACCAGAGGTCTGCAGCGTCGGCACGTACGCGTTCAGAAGGACCCGGTCCACGCAGTCGACCGAGAGACGCACGTGGCCGTCGAGGACGTCGTTGATATTGATCACGCTGGACATCGCACCAGCGTGCCCGGACGAGGACCGGCTCTGCCGGGCCGACGCGATCAACCCGAACCGAGTCCCGTCAGGGGGAGGCCGGGAGGGGGGCTGGCCCCCCTCCCACTAATTTCCATCTTGGTTATTCAGACTTCCGGATCGCACGCATCAGCCACCGTGCAAGGAATCGGGCTTGCGATTGGGGCGGTGCTGAGCATCGGAGTGTCGTTCGTTGCAAAGATCGGTGAGCGGGCTACGCCTGCCGCATTTGCTCGGCGCTTCGTATGGAGTCGTTACAGCTCCACATTTCCCAAAATGCCAGAGCAAGAACCCAAGCTCAGTGCGTATCGCGCTGTGCAAGAGGGCTATACCGGTAGCGGCAGATGGCGTTTCGGAGACTTCCGAGCCCGTTTGGTGACAATCCGAGAAGGAGTGTCCGCGATTGAGGGGCCCGTCGCCTCGAACCCACAACCTGAAAGTGCGACCGGTGGCGAATCCGGTCGTCGGAACGCGCCAGCTAAGGGGCGCGGCCCGAAGTCAGAGCCCCACGCTGGTAAACGGCAAGTCCTTTAGGCCAACCCTCAACTAGCGGTTCGATTCAAGCACATGGTCTGACCAGGGCCAATCTGGAAAAGGAGCTACTACCTGGACTTTGCCGACAGCTGAAACCGGTTGCTGCCAGCTGCTGCCGAATGCTTAGTGCCCGTGGAGTGCCCGAAGCTGTTGGCAGCCTCCCCTCCATCTGAGGGCGTTCCCCGAACGAGAGGGTTACCACCCCCCCACCGGCCTCGTCTGACTACGGCACCCGATTGATTACTCGGAGTCGGTGGGTTATCCCCATGACGGAGCACTCAGTAATGAACGGCGCCTGGCTGGGGTCCCAGCTCGATCACGACCGTTAATGATGGGGGGCTGATCAAGGGATCGCTCTGGAAAGCTCCCAGCGCTCGCCAATGTTTGCAACGCATTCCGGCTCTCCAACAAACGACCACCTCAACCAGAGCGTCGATTCGACGTTCCACCCCCACAACCAAGATGGAACTCGCAGCCAACCCAGTAACATGGACGCCATCGATCGGAGATTCGACAATGTTGGTAATGGCATGCCAATCGGGAGCCGGTGGAAGAGCGGGACTCACAGTTCGATCATCCCAGCGCTTCGGGAATTGCGAGGAGAGTTCCTCGTAGTCCTCTTCATCGTTGATCACGTACAACCTGGCTTCAGGATGCGGTACAAGAGCCCAAAGGCGTCGGCCCGACCCGCTGCGCTGGCCATGCACCTGCATGTAATCCACCCAAGCCGTCGAAGTCTTCACGACGCCACGTCGAGGTGTAGAAACCGTCGTAAGGCTTTTGTACGGGCCTCGGTGTCCAACTTGGTGTCAGCAGTTTCGCTGGAATCGGTTGGTCCTCACCTGCCCACGCTTGAACTCCAAGGCCAAAGCTGGCAACGGTAATGAGGGTCAGGCCTTCGGCATCAGCCACTTAAGATACCTAGCCAAGAACCCAATAGCTCGCTAATGATGAGCCCAAGAGTTTGATCACCCAGTCCACGTTTCAAACCCGACGGCCTGTTGATCGAACGATGCGTCAAACGTGACCTAAAACTGACGCACTTTGAGCCAGCTGTGGCCACATGTCGGCGATTGACTCCCCAATCACCGTCTGGGATCGAGGAAGGTGGGTGACTGCAAGCCTGTCGGCGGTCTGGTCAACAAGCATGGCGATATCCGCGCCTCCGATCTTTACGCTGGCACCGGCCCGTTCAAGTCTCGCTCGGAGACCCTTGCGGCCGAGAAGGCATTGGGGGACGACCTCAAGGCCCGGGGATTCAGAGTGTTCGACGGTCAGGGAGAGCCATTCGGCGGTCGCATGTTAGAACGGCTCGAACAAAATCTGGACCAGGATTCACGCTATTCCGCCTCAAACCCGTAAGAGTTGAGGCCGAATGTGCGGGCGTTCTCAGAGACTGCATGGCGTGCGGCGCACTAGGCGGCGGTTATAGCGTCGACTGGAATGATGATCGGCTTATCACCGCACTGATGCCGCCGAGGCGGTTCACGCCGATGGATTTCGGCGATCCAGAAGGCAGTCGGCATGCGGAGGTCCAGATGGCCAGAAGATCAGAGGCGTCCTGGAGCAGGTGGGCGAAGGCGGAGTGTTTCACAACTTCCAGATTCGCCGATCACGATCAACCCAGGCCTTCCTAATAGCAAGCATGACGCTGGGCAGGAAGACCCAGACGCCGGATCGCAGCAGAGGTTCTGCACCACAAGGTAGCTTTCTCTGTGATGGTTACCCCTTACTGGACGGTTGAAGGAAATCTTCGCCCGCCGTTGAGAACTCGGCCTGTTCGCTGGGAGGTCAATAACTTCAAGTCGATTGACCACGCTGTACTTGATATGTCACGGCTGTCGATCCTTACCGGAGCGAATTCAGCTGGAAAGTCTTCGCTTGTCCAGAGCCTCCTGTTTCTCGCGCAATGCACCATCGAAGGTCAGATCTCTCTCAACGGTCCGGTCGTCATGCTTGGTGAGGCGGAAGACGTCGTTCGGTTGGGTCAGGAAGTCGTTACCCTCGGTATCACGGTTGCGACACCAAAGTACCTCTCACCCGAAGATCGCACCATGGTGTCTCTCTACGTCGACCTGAAAAATTTGAAGGGAGAACTTTCTGTTCAGGGAATAGCGCTGAGACGAGAAGGTCGCGTTGTATTGGAGGCAAGTCATCTCCCACGCAGCGCCAAGAAGCCGGCAGAATTTCAAAAACCTGGGGGTATTCCCACATTCCGTGGGGATGAAGGGTCCCTGCTACGCATCGGATTCATCGATGGAATTCCTCAACATGATCGTATGATGATTGAGTTGAATGCGCTGCTGCCAGATAGCTTGTACACGCATCGATCTGAAAGACAGCGGATTCGGGACGCTCGAGATTTGTTAAAGGGAGCTCGAGACCGCATGAACGCTAGAGAGCTCGAGTTTCTTCTATTGCGGGCGCTATCCGACACAACGCTGTCCCCGCGCTAGTGGGGTTTCGAAACGCGATCGGCAACAGCAAGTCATCTGCCTCTGTTCAGAGACTGATCTCTGAGCTATCTGATGAAGATCAAAAACATCTCACGGCTTCCGTGGGCCGGGAATTGCCGGAGTGGGAACTGGAACCGCTGACTCGTCGCCCGCAGGCGAGGACGGCTTCCCGGGTTGGATACCCACGTCAGTCTCTTCGACGCGAAGGCGTAACTGAAGCTATCTACTATCTGACAGCCTGTACGACGGGTGCAAGGGAACTTGCAACTTCGATCCGCTATTTGGGTCCGTTGCGAGACGAACCTCGAGTGGTATACCCAATGGGTCGCGGTAGCCGAACTCTTCCCGTGGGTTCGCACGGGGAATTTACCGCTGACCTACTTGCCCGCGTGAGGTCGCGACCAGTCCGATTTCGCTCACCTGACGGTCAAGAACACCAAGAACCTTTACTCGAAGCCGTTTCGCTCTGGGTCGCGTACCTAGGAATAGGTAATCGGATTTCTGTCAGCGATAGGGGGAAACTCGGGCGCACGATAAGACTCGAACTCGACGGAGTTCAGAGAGACCTAACGACCATCGGAGTTGGCGCAAGTCAGCTTCTTCCTGTTGTGGTCGCACTGCTTGCTGCTGAGCCGCAGTCCGTCTTGCTCTTCGAACAACCTGAGCTTCACCTTCACCCGGCAGTTCAGTCACGTCTAGGAGATTTTCTGGCCATCGCCAGACATGACATTCGACTGATAGTGGAGACTCATAGTGAGAATTTGATCAATCGACTTAGACTTCGGGTTGTTGAGGAGCGTATTGAGCCAGGACAAATCTGCATACTGTTCGGAGAGCAAGTTGAAGGTGTCACGCGATTCCGACCCCTGGAACTTAACGAATACGGCGCCCTCAGTGAATGGCCTGCGGGATTCTTCGATGAAGGCGAGCAAGATGCTGCAAAGCTAGTTGAGTTAATAGCGAAAAAGTTCGACTAATGCCAGAGACTTCACTTATTGATCCGGCATTTCTGGTGCCACCGGACTCTTCGGAGTCAACTCAGTGGCAGGAGTTTTGGTTGAACATTATTCGTTGGGAGCTTGACCGACGAATTCGAATCGGCACTGCAACCTTTCAACTTGCGCTGCACTACGACCTCTATAGACTTGCTGAGCAGAAAAGCGTGGACTGGCCACCATGTACGCGGTTAGAGCGGCGTAAAGCCCTAGCTAAACTACTGAGCCGGGTGCTGGGAAATGAGCTGTCGCAAGGTAGCCGTACCCTCGCACCAGAATACATAGGCCCGTCACCTGCATACAACGCCTTGCTTCAGGACCTGCCAACAGCCTGCGCGAGTTCAGAAAGCTCGGTGGCACTTGCAACAGCTGCATGTTGGTGGACTGAGTTGGGTGATGGTGCAGAATGCATTCCGCCGCCGCCTCGCGAAATTGAGCGCTACTTCGTAGCAAACGCGGACCTTCGCAGCCATCAGCGCGACTTGGTGAGAAACCGGCTCGCTAAAATGCATATTCGGATTGTTGGCGGAAAACTTGACCGTCGGGTGATTAAGGAACTCGCGGACGAGCTACAAATTCCGACCGCCAACATCTCGTGGCTCTCTGCTGAGCGAAATAGGATGCCCAAGCTTGAGTCATGGGGTGGTATGCAGGGGGGCAAGGACATCGCGATTTGCATTACGGGAAGGATTGGCCACGCTGGAAGCGACAAGGCAAAACTTCAAGCTAAGCGTTGTGGAGTGGAACTCCTTGAAGTGGAACAGGCAGGCGAAGTGGTTCAGGCGCTTGTACGACGGTACGGAAAGCCAAATGAAGAGGACCAATAACCTCCGAACCCGCCTTTTCTCCCGTGTCCCGACGAGGATTGTTTAATGACCACTAGGTGCGGCACGAAGCCGACTGGGCGGTTTTCAACGGTTATCGGCCCTCTCCCGGGTTGAGCTTGTGCGATTCAGCGACTGAAACAGAACGAGCGGCAGACCATGAAGTAGCGGATCGTAAGGGATCGCCTCGTCTGCCTTTTTGCAAACGTGACGGCCGCCGGAGCTATTTGTCGACGTGACGGGCCAAGGTGAGGGTGAGCTGGCGGCATCATCCCTCGGCTACTCGTCAAAACTGAGGCGAGGGAGCCCAAGCAGAGTGACCGAATCTCTGACCAATTGGGTCAACTCATGGACAACGTCCATAGGTAGTGCATCAATTGAGCCGAACCCCGTGGTATGTATTCGCCTGCCCTATCCTCGCCTTCCTAGGTGGCATTGTCAGTCAGGGGCGACAGCATCGGTCCGCCCGGGAATCACTTGTCGTACCATTTCAGCGTGAGCAATATTGAGGTGTCCTTCCCGGCCTCCGTACTGGTGGCACCTGGGCAAAGGCGTTCGCGGTCCTCCAGGCGGTGACGGATCCAATGCCGGGAACTAGTGGACACACGGCGGCTCAGGAACAGGCGATCCACGAGATCGACCACAATCTGCAAATCATTGCCTGCGCCGGTTCAGGCAAGACCCGAGTCGTCTCACATCGCGTCCTTCGTATCCTTCGTACCGTTCCGGGCATCGTGCCCGAAAACATTGTCGCCTTTACCTTCACGGAAAAAGCGGCGGCGGAGCTCAAGGATCGGATTACCAAGCTGTATCGGCTGGAGTACGGCAATGTTGAAGGCCTTGGTGCCATGTATGTCGGAACGATCCATGGATTCTGTTTTGACCTCCTTCAGCAGTATGTGCCCGAGTACTTGAAGTACGATGTGCTCGACGAAATTGGCCAAAGGCTCTTCATCGATCGTCGGTCTGTTCAATCAGGTCTAAAGGGTCTGGGGCTTCGTCGCTATATACAAACGCCCCTTTACACGCGGATTCTCGGCGTGATGCGAGAGACTGAGCTCGACCCCGACAAGGTTGCGGGACTTCCCGTAGAGGCAGCTCTTGACGCGTACGAATCCTTACTCGAAGAACATGCCTACCTTGACTACGACGACATCCTGGTTCGTGCCGTTACCGAGGCCAGCGTAAACGATGCGCTCCGTCAGCAACTCGCCGCCCGAGTCAAATATCTCATCGTCGACGAATACCAGGACGTCAATCCCATTCAAGAGCAACTGGTACGGCAACTCTCAGAGCTTGGGGCAAATGTTTGTGTAGTCGGCGATGACGACCAAAACATTTATCAGTGGCGGGGAAGCGATGTCTCTCACATCCTGGACTTCGCAAAGCGATACAACGACGTCTCTACTGTTCCCCTTGAGGAGAACTTCCGCTCGAGCGCCGCCATTATTGGCGCAGCGCGGCGCATCGTCGAAGTTAATCCCGACCGTCTGCCAAAAGCGATGAAGGCCGGGAATTCCACCCGGACGTTCTCACGCGGCGATCTTCTCGCTCTCGAGTTCGCCGACCCGGATGCGGAGGCTGGTTGGATTGCAGAAAAGATGCTGGTAATGCGTGGACTGGCCTTCGATGACGACGGTTCGGAGCGAGGACTCGCGTGGTCAGATATGGCGGTCCTACTGCGGTCTGTCAAGAACACTGCTCAGCCGATTGTCGATGCTCTTGAGGCCCGCGGCATCCCATATGTGGTCACCGGCATGAGCGGATTGTTCGGCACGACAGAAGCTGCGGCAGCGGCAGCACTCTTTCAGCGTCTTGCAGGTGACATTGGCGATGCTGAGCTACGTGGCGCATGGCAAGCGGCAGATCTCGGGCTGAGTGGCAGCGATCTGGACGCAGGTTTAGATCTGGTTGCAGATCGCGAGAGTCCGATTGGAGGCCGTCGTTTTGACGTATACAACCTCCAACGAGTCTTCCTTGACTACCTCGAAGCAATAAGGCTCCGTGAAGACAAAGTACCCAATGGTCGTGGCGAGCTCGTCTACTACAACCTCGGCAAGTTTTCGCAGCTGATCTCCGACTACGAAGCGATCCACTTCAAGACCGAACCCAAGGCCAAGTACCAGAGCTTTGTTGGATTTCTCACGTACCAGGCGCCACACGTCTACCCGGAAGGCGGTCAGGACGCAGCCTACGCAGTGCCTGACGCCGTTCAGATTATGACAGTTCACCAGGCAAAGGGACGTGAATTTCCCGTCGTCTTCCTACCGTGCTTGCAACGAAACCGGTTCCCCAGCAAGAAGCAGGGCAATCAGGTGTGGAACTATCTCCCAAAGGAGGCGGTCCGTAACGCTGATCGTTACGACTCGTCAGAAGAGGACGAGCGCCGACTCATGTACGTTGCTATCACTCGAGCGGAAAAGTGGCTCTTCTGCAGTTGGGCACCTGACCCCACTAAGAAGCTCTACAAGAAGGCCGGAACATTTTTTGCGGAGCTCACCCGCGACCCCAGTTTCTTGACCCGCGATCCGCCGATACCTACTCCGCCGAAGAAGCTGCCTCCTCAACCGCGGAGCCCACTTGTGAACGTCGAACTGTCCTTCAGTGATCTCAAGTACTTCTTGCAATGTCCGTATCAGTTCAAGTTGCGATTGCTGTACGGCTTCAACCCCCCGATCCATGAGGCTCTCGGGTACGGCACCTCACTGCACAATGCTCTTGCCGAACTCCATAAGCGGGCGCTTTCTGGGGAGCGATTCACTGAGTCCGACGCCACGGACTTTGTCGCTAGACACCTCAACGTGCGCTATGCCTACCCCTCCCTCGAGGAGGACCTTCGACGGTCCGCCGAGAGAGCATTCGCTTTGTACTTGCATGAAAACGCGGATCACCTCGACAAGCTCGAGCATGCCGAAGAGCCTGTCGAGCTAACGCTCGATGACGGGATCGTGGTGCACGGGAGGATCGACCTCGTCCGCCGCACTGATACAGGCGAGACTTCGGTTGTAGATTTCAAGTCCACCGAACATGCCCAGGCTGATGAGGTGACGCGCGTCCAGCTCCACCTGTACGCCCTGGGGTACCAAGAGCGTTTCGGCAAGCTTGCCGATCTCATTGAAATCCACAACCTCGATCAGGGTGGATCACTTCGTGAAATGGTGGATGACCAAATGATGGTCGACACGCTAGAGCTTGTTCGAGAAGCTGGAGACAGATTGCGCACCAACCGCTTTGAGCGACTCAAGACTTATGCCGAGAAGACATGCGGATCCTGCGATGTCTGCGGGATCTGTCGAGACAAGAACTGACGAGGACATCGATGTCTCCCACAAATCGCACACCTAAGACCGTCAAGCGCTATACGTACGACACTCCCGATCCTGTTACCCCTGAGACCGGACATACAGACAGGCTCGTGGACGAAGAGGTCGTTTTACTTCCAATGGACAATGGATGGAGTAGTGCCCTCGAGATAGCAAGGCTCGATCCCGAGACATCCGTCATTGTTGATTTCGATCCTGCCTTCGATCCGGTGCTTCTCTGGTCAGGCAAGCGGAAGCACCGAGACTTGTCCGTTCTCCCACTCCAACGGAACGAGGTCGTGTCCGAATCGCGTTTAACTCGAATCATTGAACGAGCACGACAGGCAGGCACCAGTGAGCCTGAACGACAAGGTTCGCTGTTTGCTGAACTCGAACGCGAACTGCGAGAAAGTACCAAGGACAAGCGAATTGAGTTCTACACCCACGAGGAACAGTGGCGAAACAAGCTGATCTGTGGGGACAGCTTGCAAGTAATGGAAAGCTTGCTTCGATACGAAGGTGCCGCTGGCCACGTGCAGATGATGTACATCGATCCTCCGTATGGCATCGGCTACAACTCAAATTTTCAACAACGGATTGATACTGCTTCGAACGACAAGGGTGATCTCGCTGACGACGTCCTAACAATTCGAGCGTTTCGCGACACGTGGTCCCTGGGGATCCATTCGTACCTGTCGCACCTCAGCGAACGGCTTTACGTGATGCGTGACTTGTTGGCTAGCTCCGGAAGCATTTTTTTTCAGATCGGAGACGAGAACGTTCACCTCGTCAGAATGCTAATGGATGAGGTATTCGGACGAGCGAACTTCGTGGCACAAATCGCATTTTCAAAGACGACGGGCCTGGGGGTTACAAGTGGGCTACCGGGCCGAATTCGACTATCTTCTGTGGTATTGCAAAGACCGTCCATCAGTAACGATGAATTCTCTTTATGAGAAACAGGATCCCATTGAATCGGGATATACGAACTTGGAGCTATCGGACGGAACGCGTCGAACACTTTCGAGAGATGAACGGTCCGGAGCAGCCCCTTTGCCGGACGGTAGTCGATTATGGATGTCGGCCGATCTTACGAAACCGGGTCCTGGTGCGAAGTATGAGATTGAGTTTGAGGGAAAGAGTTACAACCCCGGACGACGATGGTGGGGAATGCCCAAGGAGGCGATGGAAAAGTTAGTCGAGTCCGGCCGGGTAGCCCTCCTGGGAAAGTCTCTGCGTTACATTCGATACTTCGACGACTTTCCGTTGAAGGGAATCACGAATCTCTGGACTGGTTGGGGTGGCGCCCCTAATCCGTTGTACGTGGTGCAAACCAACGAGGAAGTAGTTGCTAGGTGCATTTCGTTGACAACATCTCCGGGAGATCTCGTATTCGATCCAACCTGTGGTTCTGGAACCACAGCAGCTGCCGCGGAGCGGCTGGGTCGGCGTTGGGTTACGTGCGACACGTCTCGAGTAGCGACCAACATCGCTCGAAAGCGGCTGCTTTCTTCAACGTTCCCCTACTACACACTGATCGGTAACACTCCGACTGATGGGTTTCGCTATGAGGAGCAGGCATGGGTCACAGCAAAGAGCACGGCTTACGGCCTGGAACCGGAACGGGTGGTCTTGGTTGACCATCCTGAGGTCGATGGTGCTGCCGTGCGAGTTTGCGGCCCATTTGAAATCATGACTCTTGGACGGTACTCGTTAGAGGACTGGAAAGGTTCACTGGTTGATCTTCAGAATCATCAAGGTGGACTAGAGAACTACGTTGAGACCATATGTCGGCTCTATGAGCCTGACGCAGAGGTGGCAGGAACTGGGATTATCCACGCCCTCGTGGATGGCGATGACGGTCAATATGGAATCTCAGTTGGACCTCTCACTGGTCGTATCACGGCGTATCAGTTGAACGAGGTGGCCAAAGAGGCGGAGAGTGTTCGCATCAACCGGGTACATCTGCTGGGTTGGGCCTTTGAAGCGAATGTTGGTGAGGTGAAGGGCCAGCTAGAGAAGGAACACGGCGTTTCACTCGAGCTGGTGATGATTAGACCTGATGCTCTGGCAGACGGGCTCAAAATGATCGAACCAGAATTGCTGTTCTCCCCCGTTGCGCTGCCAGAAGTTGAGGTAGTAACGAGAACGCCGGACGAAGTACAAGTCGCCCTGGCCGGTGTAACCATTTTCGACCGGCAGACAAAACGCACGATGTTTCACTCAGCAGATGATCACTACATCGCCGCATGGTATTTGGACGAAGACTACGACGGCGATTGTTTTGTAGATTGCCAGATGTTCTTCGACTTTAGGAAGGCCCCGAATCTCAAGACAATTGCTGGCGTTGACGTTGACACTGAAGAGTTTGATATTCGATTTGTGTCAGATCCATTCCCGGTCGGCAAGCTTCATCGGATCGCCGTCAAGGTTGTCGACCTTTATGGCAATGAATCGACAATTGTGTTGGACCTAAATCAGTGACTTACGTAAAAAAGACCGTCATTTGCGATGCGTTTAGCGAGCCCACACTCCACTACCGCATATTGGCCTCGGGAGAGTCTCGCCTGGATCGCACCCGACGACCGTCAGTCATGATTAAGGGCGACGCGATCGACTTACAGGGTGGAATGGCGGGGGCGCGAAAACGAGCAGAGGACGCTCCAGCACTCTTTGACGATCCGTTGTTTGAAGAAGAGCTGAATGAAGTCATCAATCAGCTCAGAGATGAGGTTCGGGACTGGCGGCTTGGAGGTTACGGCGGGACCGCCAACGTCACTCGACGGCTGCTCGAATGGTGGTTCGAGAGGCCAGACGAGCGTCACGCCACCCATCAACGATTCTTCTTCTGTCAGCAGGAGGCAGTGGAAACTGTCATTTTCCTCTACGAGGTGAAACAGCGATACAAGTTTAAGGAGAACGGGGGATAGGGGATCTTCTCCGATATGCGTTGAAACTAGCCACCGGAACGGGCAAGACCGTTATTATGGGAATGCTCATTACTTGGTCAACCCTGCACAAGGCCAAGGTAGCCAACTCAACTCTGACTAAGAATTTCCTTGTCCTAGTGCCGAATCTCACCGTTCGGTCTCGTGTATCGGGTGATCCGCGTGGGGACGGTATCGTGCCGAGTGGTCCCGAGGATTTGTATCACGTAATGGATATGGTGCCATTGGAGTACCTAGAAGACTTCCATCCCAACGTTCTTGTGCAGAACTGGCAAGCGGTCCCACTGGAAAGTAGGCGGGACGACTGGATCCCCGATTCCCAACTCGGAGGTCAGAGGTTCGTTCCTTATTCAGTGCAGCGGGCGTTAGAGCGTCGGGCGCGTCGCGATCCCAGAACGCCGATCCGGAAGCTGCTTAAAGGCATGACAGACGTGATGATCCTCAATGACGAAGCTCATCATGCTTACGGGGCAAAACGGGTAAAGGCCGGAGCCGACCCTGAGTTTGTCGTTTGGAAGAAGGTGATCGAGGCCGTAAGCGAAGTAGCCAGGGTTCCCGTCATCATTGACGCATCAGCGACGCCGTGGTACGGATCGGGAGCCGAGGCATCAGACGGAAAGCTATTCGAGTGGGTAGTTTCCGATTTCTCGGTATACGACGCATTTGAGTCGGGGCTAGTGAAGATAGTCCGATTGCCCGAAGGTAACGACCCTGCGGCTCTATATCTTGATCTGTACGACAGAGTCAAGGATGCCAAAACGAAGGATGAGTTCTTGGCCGCCGCAGGCGCTGCTATCGAGACCCTATACGCCGGATGGAAGACGGACTTCCTTGACTGGTCCTTGAAATTCGACGTATTCAAGGATCCACAGCCGGTGATGCTCGTCGTTGCCCCCGATGGCAGGCGAGCCGCATGGCTGTACGAGTATCTGACCGAAGACCCGTCATTCGATTATCTCCACAATTCCGATCCCGACGAGGTAGCTAAAAGCGTAACAATCCGAGTCGATTCGAAGGTCTTCGAGGCGGAGAAGGGGCAAGAGGCGACAGTTCGTGAGATGGTGAGCACCGTAGGCAAGCGGGGTGCTGCAGGCGAGCATGTGCGGGCGATTGTCGCAGTCGACATGCTCTCTGAAGGGTGGGACGTCAAGAGCGTTAGTCACATCATAGGCTTTCGCCGTTTTGGCTCGCCGCTGCTTACGGAGCAGGTGATCGGCCGTGGGCTTCGTCGCACCGAGTACGAGACTCTTTACACCCCGGTCGAAGAGCGCAGCGATGACGCCTACGAGACTGTCGATGCCCTTGGGATTCCCTTCATTGGGATGCCCGTACAGCGCACCAGAAGGCGGGTTCGCAGTAACGACCCAGGGCACACTCCAATACCAATCGAACCCGATGCAAAGAAGAAGCGGTACAGGGTCGTCGTCCCCAACGTTCGATCTTGGGCAATCGGAGTCACGAAACCGCTCAGCGACGTACTCGACATAGCAACGCTTCGCGAGCTCGAGATCGACCCTCGCAAGACCCCGGGGGAGGTCACGTTCAGACCGCCCTTCGGAGACGGTGGCGAGGAGACAACCTCGCTAAATGAGTACCGCTCAGCCATGCCTGTCACTGCGATCGCCTTTGAGCTGGCCGCTGAGCTCCTGCGCCGGACGAACAAGGAGGAAGGTCCGATCCCCGGAATTGGCCCTACTTTCGATGAGCTCCTTGAAGTAACACAGGCGTATCTTGCTCAACGAGTTGTTGTCCCAGTAGGTAGCGATCTCCGCGATGTCTGGATTCCCATTTATCGACATGACGTCCTCGATACGCTCGAGACACACATCCAGGACGCGGGTGTTGAGGGTGTGGGCGCTATTCCAATGCTCGATCGCGACAAGCCCCAACTCGACACAGCCTCCATGAGCACCTTCCGTTGGGTGGCAGAACGATCGGAAGGAAAGAAGACTCACCTTTCTGCCGTCGCATGCCAGTTTGGTTTCGAACCTTCCTTTGCCGATTGGCTAGATGAGGCGCCCGACGTCGACCGGTACGTCAAGAACGAAAAGTTCGACTTCTCCGTCACCTACCACGAAGGTGGACGACCGCGTCAGTACTACCCGGACTTCATCGTCGTCACAGGCGAAGGAGCCGCAGAAGAGTGGTGGGTGGTTGAGACTAAGGGTGAGATCTGGCCAAACACGGACCTCAAGCGTCAGGCAGCGGAAAAGTGGTGCCGCATGATGACTTCGGCTGGTGAAGGTCCATGGGCGTACGTGTTTGTCCACCAACCGGCCTTTGAGCGCGCCAAGAAGGATGGGACGGCATCATTTGCCGATCTTCTCGAGGCAATCAGCACGAAAGGGCCCACAAGACCTAATCTCACTCTTATCAGCGATGAGATGGCGCCGCAGCAGGATCGGTTCAAGTCTCTGCTGCCCGTCTATTCACTCGAAGCTGCCGCTGGATATTTCGGCGAAGGCCACGAAGTCGAAAAGGAGGGATGGATCGAAGTTGGTTCATCCTTGGCGAATGACATGTTCGTTTCACGAGTCCTAGGCAATTCAATGGAGCCGCTCATACCTGATGGATCAATGTGCGTCTTCCGGTCACGGCCCACAGGAAGCCGACGGGGCAAGATTGTTCTTGTCCAAGCTTGTGAAGCAGCCGACCCGGAGGAAGGAGGGTCCTATGCGGTCAAGATCTACTCGTCAGAGAAGGTCGTCGACGATGACACTGGTGAACTCGTCAATGTCAAGATCACGCTTAGTTCGCTCAACCCGGATTACGAGCCAATTGAAATTTCTGCTGACTACGAGGCTGACATTGCGGTGATTGCAGAGTTTCTTAGCGTGCTGGGCTAGTCGGTGGTCACCGCAGGCGGCGTCAGCAATAGGCAGCGGGAAGCAGCTAGGCGAAATACTCGCATGCGATTTGAGCAGTGGGCCAAGAATCCGACCTGCGAGGCCAATACGATCTCTGCAGTTCGCAATGTTCGCATGGCTGACGTCGCAGTGTCCGAAGGAGTAAAGCCATCCTTTGGACAGTCACCCTTTGCAATAGCCCGTGGCGACCAGTTCGAACGTTCCCTCTTCACGGCGACGGTGAGCTGATCTTTGAATCACTCCTTGAAATGGGTGTGTTGCCGGCCGGGCCCACACACTTCTGGACCTAAGACTACGCATGAATGGGGGAACTCGTCTCTCGTCTCTGGATGCCGCTCTTGGGGAGACGCGGGATCTCCTAAGTAAGTTGCTGCAGCAAAGACACAACGCCAGCGCAAGAAGCTGCCAGGGTGGTCGCGTCCGACGCTGCGGATTCCGGTGTGGGTAACGCTGCCCGAGGCAATTCCGATTATCGATGTTCTGGCCCTTCGGACCGATCGTGAGCAACCAGAACTGATAGTCGGTGAGGTAAAGACCTACCCGGACCGGGGTGGCTATACGGCAGCTTCCGAGCTAGCGGTGGCCCGAGCTCAAGCAGGTATCTATGTCCATGCGTTGGATGTTGTGTGCGATGAGCTCGGCATTACCGACAAAATCGGTGTTCGGCGCAACGGATTCCTTGTGCTGACGCCCCCCGGGTCGAACCGACCGTCAGGCGCGCGAATGAGGATCTGCGCTACCAGGCCGAGCGGGCTCGTCGGGGCTTCGAGCTGCTGGAGGCCGCTGCTGGCGCAATGCCTCAAGAACTATGGGCCGCCACCGACGGCGCACCGCCCGATGAGCTCGTGGCGGTGATCACTATATGGCACCGCATACGGTGGGCCTGTCTCCGTCCCGTGACCGGGCTCCGTCTTGCCACGCAGCAGCTCTCGCTGCCAGTGACCCCGTTGTACTCGGTGGGATGTCCGCCGATTCCTCGGCGACGTCGACTTGACGCGGGCAGTCGCACTGCTCGAGGGAGACACTGCAGTAGATGTGGCGGAAGTGGATTTGCTGCGGCGAATTACGGACAGTGAAAGAACGGCCGAATTGTGAATGAGCGCTAGGTCGTCCGGCGGTTGAAGGCGTTCCACGAGGGTCGGCCTCTGCTACAAGGCGAGTCAAGCATCTGCACACTTCGGCGGACATCGACGTTCTCCTGCTTGCGTTCGTGCGAATGGGTGGGGAGTCACGACCATGGGGTATCGCCTTTGGGCACCCGAACGGTCAACCAAAGATTCTGACGGTACCCGAAGCTCGTAACCGTGATCTCGTGGCGGACATGGCGGCTGAGTTTGCTCAGATCTCCTGAAACACTTGCGAGCTCCCGGGTATGTCGGTCATGACCCCGCCTCACACGAAGACCTCTTGCCTCTTCGCCAGATTTGGTTACCAAACCCAACCCATCTCGACATGCTTCACCATCTAGCGTTCGCCTACGCATTTACGAAATGGGGTGCCGGTACGCGGGGACGACTTAACGCGCTCCTTGGCCGAGCATGTGGTTGGTTATTCGCGAAGCGCACCGCCCTGGCGAGAAAGCCGTCATTGTCGCAACAACAAGTGCACTCCGCCAGGCGTACACGTTTCCAGCTGAGGACACTCGACAAGGCCACCTGGGCTTTCTCTTGGCGTGGCTCGCCTCAAAGGGTGATCGCTCAAGGCGTCTCAAGGCTGCGCTTGACGCATAAGATTTCACCATCGCCACGAGCATCAACCCCGAACTTGAGCGAACCGAGCTTGAACGTCACGTCGAAGGATGGGGAAAAGCCCGACGAGATGAGGACCAACCGGCCATGCAGAAGGCTGATAGAGCGGTTGGAAACTTTCTGCACCTGAGCTGGAGCGTCGTTGGAATTTGACCGAACAGGCATTACGACAACTGCAGATGGACGGGCGCCGTGTGAATGCGGGCGTGAATCGGCTTGTTGAAGAGACAGTACAGGAGCAGTGATACAGTACACCCGACTCGAACTTAAGCTGGACTCAAGTGACGACGGACCCGCATTTTTCCCGTCGGTCGAGACTGACCGCAACGCTGTCCGCAGCCGCATCTCGCTATTTTGTTCATAACTCGTCAGCCGATCTGCTCGAAGGACTCCTAGTTCATGATGACGCCGAGCTCTTAGCAGAGGCCGTGGCCACCGGAGACGCAATCAGGGACGTCATCGTCCATGTGAGCGACGATGCGCCGCCTCACACTGGACGAGGTCGAGCGCCGACTCGGCCGGTCTGGCTGATCCGAGACGAGGCCGATCGTCAGCTTCGACTGCGGACCGGGTCGGAAGTGTGCGTCGTCGGGGTGCGTGGCTGGACCGGACGCATTCGTTCTTTCCGGGACACCGATGATGGCGCACTAGAGATTGAGGTCGAGATCCAAGGGTGGAAAACTCGCCGTGCCGATCTGCCAAGCCCTCAAGATCGCTCGCCAAATGATCCCTCGCTCGTGGGCTGCAAATCGGACTCATAAAGACCACGCTGGATGGGCTGTCACGAAGGAAGTCCTTTAAAAGTATGGAATAAGCGCGGTCCTGGATCGTGGCTCACACACAGCACTCCGGGAGGAGTCGAAGCTCACGTCGCTGACGTTGACCAAAATGATATTCAAGCGGTTGCGATGGTGGAGTCGCTGGGATGAGCGGGATGTCGGATCACCGGCGGCGTATCCAGCAGAAGAGCGATGCAACGATTACCGAGCTAAAGGATCACGTTGCCAGGGCTGATCGGTTGTGCGTTATCAAGGCGCCTCCCGGATCGGGGAAGACGTTTACTCTGCTCGAGGGGCTTGGACAAGCGGTTGATGTCGAAGCTCGTATCGCCGTCGCCGCTCAGACCAACGCTCAATGCGAAGATATGTGCCTCCGTTTCGTCAATCGCTATCCAGGTGAACAGATCTGGCGCTTTGCTGCGGGAAGCACACGTATGCCGGACGACCTCGACCCGCGGATCATCTGGATAACGGACACCAACGATCTCCCTGTCGAATCAGCCGTGGTCGTAGGAACCACAGCCAAATGGTCGACGATTGGCGACTTCGATCCATTTGACTTCCTCTTTGTCGATGAGGCCTGGCAAATGACTTGGGCTGACTTCATGCTGCTCGGATCGGTGTCGGAGAGATTCGTACTAATCGGTGATCCCGGACAGATTCCACCAGTGGTGTCCATCCCCGTTGAGCGTTGGGAGACTTCGCCCCGAGCTCCGCACAAGGCCGCGCCGGAGTTTATTCTGGCGGATCCGGACATTTCAAAGCGAGCCCTGGAACTCGATGCTTGTCGTCGGCTTCCCACGGATAGCGTCGAGCTAGTTAGGCCGTTTTATGATTTCGAGTTCGAAGCCTGGGCGGAAGCCGGCGAGCGGTTCGTGAAGCCCAGCAGAAGCGGCAAGCTTCCCATCGACCCTGCACTTGACGCACTTGAGTCCACTTCCTGTTCGGTTCTGACCCTTCCAACACCTACATGTGGGCCACCGCTGGAACTCGATGCAGAGATCGCAGCGTCGGCAGCACAGGTTGCGGTTCGTGCGCTGGAACGAAAGTGCATGGCGGCGGCTGACGACTCTGGCCTGGGAACCGAACTGCTGCCCTGCGACATCGGGATCGCAGCGACCCATCGTGTTGTGAATAGTGCAGTCCTCGGCTACCTACCTTCACACCTGCGGGACCAAGAGCATGGGATTCGAGTCGACAAGCCGGAACGGTGGCAAGGTCTCCAACGCAAACTTATGATCGTTGTGCATCCGCTTTCGGGAGTTGTAAATCCTAGCGATTTCGATCTTGAGACTGGTCGGCTGTGTGTAATGGCATCACGGCATCGTTCTGGAATGGTCATCGTAAGTCGTGATCACGTGCCCACGACCCTCCGATCACATATCCCGTGGGCGGAGCAGGCCGTAGGTCGTCCTGATATAGCTGGTCGTGGTCATCACCAACACCTTCAACTGTGGGAAACACTGGACGGGGAGCGGTGCTTTAGTGTCTATCGGGTAAGACGCTGTGCAGAGGCGGACTTGGCTAACAAGCATGCCGCGGTTGCGATCGGATCTGCCCTCTGGAACTCTGAGCGCTCAGCATTAAGGTGATCTTGGATCTGGCTAACTCACCTCTTGCTTACTGGATAGCACCGAAGCTGCGAGTCCTGACTCTCTACAAACTTTCGCCACCGTGCTCGAAGGCCGGTTGGCGGAGTGTCTACGGGCGAGGACCCTCAGCTCCTCTAGATGATTACGGTCCAAGGATACTGTCCAGTTGTGACAATCGACCGAGTCGGCGTGCAGATGTAGACGTTACGGAATATCCCGGATCCCACCGCATTCCCCGGTCATTTTCGGCCCTCCTTGTGACGATGACCGTCAAGGCAAACAAGGGGACGGCCCAGACCTTCCTTGCTTCTAATCAAAAGGCGATCGACGCTCACGGGCGCCAGCTTTCAGCGGATGGTACGGCTGTCATCGACATACCCAATGACACGGCCGCCATGATGTCCCAAGTGAATCCTGGAATCACGATCACGGCCATCGTTCCGTTCCAGGTCCCAGCCTCCGGCAAGATCAAGAAGTTTGAGCTGCACGATTCGGCCTTTAGCGGTGGGGTAACGGTATACAACGTTGGTCCCTGACCCACCCCCGGTTTCGGCCCGGGGGCTCTTGAAGATCTCGCATTGACAGCGAAGATGCAGACATCCTTTGCTTTTATGATCGCGTCCATGCCACGCCATGAGATTGAAGCAAGCATTCCTGCGCTCAGCATCGTTAATACGGACG
Source organism: uncultured Acidimicrobiaceae bacterium (assembly GCA_963717455.1). Lineage (GTDB taxonomy): Bacteria > Actinomycetota > Acidimicrobiia > Acidimicrobiales > RAAP-2 > Bog-473. The sequence continues at coordinate 4,460,412 of OY970336.1, read as the reverse complement.
TGACCGTGATGGTCAAGAGCAACGAAAAGAAACTGGGCGAACTACTTATAAGCAAGGGAAGCATCGACTGGCTTCCGTCGGGGCACGAGTGGCCCCCTTACAGGGTGTCGTGGGAGCGGTTTGATGAGTTTATGAGGAAGCAGCCTCGCTGAGATTCCTCGATAGCGATTTGTGACCCCGGGGAACTACGGACGAGGGCACGAAGCCACCGATTCGTGCCCGGCTGTCGGCGCCGCATGATGATTGGGCTTGCCTTTCCCACCCACCCCCGTGAACTGGGGCGCGCCCAGTTGGTGCCGGGATTAGGTCTGTTAATCGGCACACTGCCCGCTTTACGGCGGTCGGCTCCGGCGCAACGCCTGGACTGTTTTTCAGGAAGGGATCGGTGCCAGATGGGAGAAGTGCTGATATTCGCTCAGCGACCTTCTCCTGACGGAACTCACAGATGGTCATCTGGGTTTGGAGGGTCTTCCTGATGTCTTCTGCCAGGGTCATCCTCGACACCTCTTCATTAATCCAGTTCACCCGTCGGTAATGCTTGCAGCCAGACGGGCGTTGAGAATCAAATATGTAACCGCCCTCGGAATCTCACCCACGGCCACGACCTCCTGACCCTTGAGGGGCATGATGACGTAATCGCCCTCGGACATCGTGTTGACGAGAGCAAACAGCTGTCCCGCCCAGCTGTTGATGCATCCAGGAGTGACGTCAGGTCTTACTTCGGCCAGCACGCTCTTGATGAAGGAGCGGTCAGACGCAGCGGTGAGGTCAGGGACCCCTCTCCACCCTCCGCCGGTGGTTCCTACCGTCAGGGCAAATCTCTCGTGCTCGCCGATATGCCCTCCACGGGTCAGCCAGACTCGTCTTATCTCCGACGCGCGATCCATCGCAATCTGCCGGTCCTGGCAACACAGCGGCCAGCATTTCAGATGCGGCGCAGGAGTTCGGCTTTCTTGGCTTCAAACTCGGCGTCGCTCAGCACCCCGGCGTCACGGAGTTCGGCCAGCCGTTTGATCTGGTCAAGCACGTCGCCCCTTGCCGGAGGGGTTGCCGGTACAGGTCTGGAAGGAGCAGGGTCAACAGGCGGAGATGGGGGAGGCGCTGTGTGCGCTCCTGTCCCCACGATTGGAGGGCGAGGAGGTCCGACCGGGAGGGCACCGACGAGCTGAACAATCTCGCTCAGACGCTGTGGGTCAACGACACCACCACGACCATTTGCGAGATACAAGACGAGGTCTTCGGCGGAGACGATGGTCTTTCCGTCGGCGATCGCAGCACGCACCTCGGGCTTCGCCCGCAGCCCGATCTCCGCCTGCCGGGCGAGTTCGGCGGTGGCGAAGAGGGTGATGATTACGGAGAAGTGGTGGGCGTCGAGCTGAATGTCGCCCTCGATGGGGACCCCGGTAACGTGACCGCCTGTATTGCGGGCGTACTCGATGAATCCAAAGTCCGCCAGAGCGACCGCAATCTCGTTCAACCACGGATCTCGGGGACCTGGCCGATGGCGGGCGATCTCCTGCTGCTTCTTTTGCTGCTGGGAGCGATAGGTGAGCCCTCCCGCCACGAATAGCACGACGAGCGGAACGGCGACGTACCAGTACTCGATCGTGAGGCCGAGAACGACCAAGACGGCAAAGATTGTGAGACAGCCGACCCCGGAGTTCTGCTGCTTCGCCACCGTTACTCCTGTCCCCCCGTCCGCCGTGCATAGCCCACGGGACCCTCGCTCCTGCCCGCCGCATCGCACGATACTTCTGCCGGATTATCGCATTTCACCAGCGTAGGTTTCTACAGCATGGGTGTTACAGGACTCAAAAATCCCCGGCTCAAAATGACTCCTGCCGGAGTCCCATCCGTAAACAGGATGGATGAAGGTGGGAGGGTCATAGGTGGCCATCTGCACGTGGCCACCTATCGGCGAGGGTTGCGAGGGCAATCCCGACTGAACCTTCGCTAAATCCTCATCGACGTCGATGGAGCGGAGTACGTGCTTAATCGTCGATGCGTGCCAAACGCCACCCTTGGCCGTCGGAACACCCTCATCGTTCAGGGCAGTCGCAATAGCGTTCAGCGACTTTCCGGCAGCTCTGTCAGCGGCAATCCCTAGTCGGACAGCCTCGGGGAAGGAGCGGTGCTTGACCAGCTTGCTTGCCCTGGGCCTCGATTACGACGGCTGACGACGGGGCGGGTCACTACTCATAGGACTACTCAGAGGCAAGACTCCCTCGCTCCATCCCTGATATTCGCCTAAAGGGAGCGAGTGATCTTCACCCACAGGTACTCGTCGACGATCTTTGCGGGAGTCGAGTTGGGACGGTTCCAGAGTGTCGGCAGTTGGTCGGGTGGAACCTGCATTCGAGATGCCAGCCCGAGGATCGCCGTCGACACCTTGACTAGAAAATCATGGTACGCAGCCCCGCTGAAGACGTGCTAATCGTCGATGCATGCCAGAGTCCACCCTTGGCCGTCGGGACGCCTTCATCATTTAGTGCAGTGGCAATAGCGTTCAGCGATTTTCCTGCTTCTCGGTCAGCAGCGATCCGTAATCGGACAGCATCGGGGAGGAGCGGAGCCTGACCGGCTCGCTTGCCCTGGGAACGCCTTACGCATGCACTGCCCTCTGGCGCTCGCCGATTCGACGAGACTCAAATGAAGCTGCGGCGCTTACGACATCGACCAGTAGTCGCCCAGCGGCCGTGGTGGTGTCCACGTCGGCGTCGAGGACGACGAGCTTCCAGCCCTTCTTCTCGGCATGATCGAGAAGCTTGGCGAAGTCTGTCGTGCTCCGGCTCACCCGGTCGATCTTGGCGGCGACGAGCACGTCGGCCTCACCTCGGTCGAGACGGGCCAGGGCGTCCAGGAGACCCTTCCGATTGGTCATCTTTCGACCTGAGAGCCCGGCGTCGGTCAGGTGGTCCACGTGGACCCATCCTCGGCTTGTGACGACCTCTGCGAGCTTCTCGGCCTGATCGTCGAGGGAGATCCCTGAGGCGGCCTGCCTGCCTGTGCTCACTCGGCCATACGTAATGGCCCTTAGCGCAGGATTTGTGCGTGTCTCCTGGCGTTTCCGGGACCTTGCCACCCATCCAGTATAACACAGTTGTACACAACTATGTATGCCGACGAGTAGATCAGGGCTTTTTGGCGGCGCCTTCCAGGACATCTGCGGCCAGCTCCAAGCGGTCCCTGAGGGCTGCGTCTGGCGGCGAATCCTCGGGCAGATGCTCGGTCAGTTCGGAGATGAGCCGAAGCTGGCGGGCGACCTCTCGGAGTTGGCGTTTGCTCGGCACGGAGCCCATCCTCCCATCAGCTACACGGTGAGGAGCGGCGTCAAGAACGTCCCTTCAGCTTTCATCTACAGGCTGGCGCTTTGTGCCGATATTCTCCGGTAGGCGGGTGGCAGGGAGTCAACGATGTCCCAGACTGAGGCCGTCAGAACGACATCGGTATGCCGAGTGCGGAACTGAGGCAGTCGGGGCTGGTCGTTTTGTAGGGGGCGGTGGATCACTTATAGACAGTGCCCAAGCCTCGGATGCAGCGATAGCAAGCCACCAGGTGAAGTGTCTGCAGTCCACCAAGCGTCCCTCCGCCACCTGGAGAACGTGGCTTGGGGTGACCTCAACATTGGGTCTTACGGCCCAGCGCCGAGCTACGTCACACCAACGACTGCCCCGCCTCCTTGCCCAGAGCGGCGAACCTGGCGAGGCACGCACCTGTGGAAGTTGCGGGCAAGTTTGGGGTTGCCGAGTCGGGTTCAGATTTCATCACCTGGAAGACGTAGCCGCCGCTTGTGGAGTGTTTGTCTCTGGCTGACATTGGGGATCGTCTGGATCATTTGGTCGCTGTTCATCTTTGGACGGGGTTTGAGCCGGCCGACAAATGCTGGGGATGAGAGGGTTCGTCTTGAACGACAAGCGAGTCGACATGGTGGTGAGACATTCTTTCGGACCGTTGTTGAAAACGGCCTGATGCTAATCCTTTTCGGAGTCTTCTTCCCCCTGTCGATACGATCTTGTCTATGGCTCTTGTGGGACAAGGACAATCAGGAACTTTGGGACAAGATCTGTGGGACAGTCGTCGTTGACGATCCGTCCTGGCTCACACAACCAGCCGATGGCTCAAATGCCATCGATGAGAAACTTCAGAAGCTGGCTGAGCGCAGGTCCTCGGTTGAAAGAGTCAGATGACTGACAACGAGATTGAATCCAACGACACCGCTTCTGCCCTAGCTGCGGAGCCGAGGCCGTCACAGGAGGTCGTTTTGCGGCGAATGCGGTCGATCACTCATCGAGACTCCGGTGCCATCGGGACAGAGCGTGCCGGGGCATATCGAAGGCACAGATCGGCGACTGCATCCAACACGATGGTCTCGTCGAATGAAGTTGCTTCGGTAAAGAAGACCCGGAAGTGGTTGTGGCCTGTGGGGGCCACAGTCGTTCTTGGTCATCGCTGGCATCATCCTCGGAGTAAGCAGCGACAAAGGCGGCACCACTGCACCTGGCGAGTCTGCCGCCGACGCCCTTGGCCACAAGCTGTACCAGGAGAACGCCGACGTTGGCCTCGCTGAGAACACGTGCACCACCCAGGCAGACGAGCAAAACGCCATGACCGTCACAGCGTTCGTCAATGACTGCATCAATGCGTACGTCAACGGGGGCGGCACCACCGGATCTACGGGAAACACGGGCAACTCGGGGGCCGCCGGAGCCTCCGGGGACTCTGGCACGGGTGGCACCGGAAACACGGTCAATACGACGACAAGAGCGGCGATTTCACCACGACAACAACGACGATTCCACCTACGACAACAACAACGATTCCACCTACGACAACCACGACGATTTCACCGCAAGCGGCTTATCAGTCGGGGTATCAAGCGGGTCAAGCTACCTTCAAAGGCGATTCTCCCAGCCAGATACAGAAGTACTGCACAGACCTCTTGACCAGCTACGTTACTCCCATTTCCGAGGACCCTGCATTGGCTGCCCAGTTCATGGCCGGGTGTGTGGCGGGAGAAGCAAGCTGATGGCTGCCCGCTACGGGAAGCGCTTGCCCTTAGTCGCCCGAGCGCCCAGTACCGCACCGCCTAGCAAGATGCCTGCGTTCAGCCAGTCCTGATGGGCTGGGTCAGCGTAACGCCTGCCGCACTTTGGGCTGCATGCCCACCGCCGTCATTGGTCTTGCCCGGGTTGATGCGGACGATGATGGTAGTCATCATGAGAACAACCCCTTTCCCTTGACCCCACGGTTGAAGATGTACCCAGCAGCAACAATCCCGCCGAGCGTGAGGATGGCGTGGTTGTACTCGCTCTTGATCATTTCGTAAAGGTCATGAACCTCTGCGATGGTCGGCTCCCGGCCCACCGTTTCGATGAACTCCTGCCGCACCTGTATTGGGCTGAGGACTCCTCGGCGCACTACCCAAACACAGTCCATGACCTCCCGAAAACAGCGGTGGAGGAGCCTAAAGAGGGCAGCGAGGAGTGGAGTGAGCAGTGCCACAGCCACGCAAGCCTCGCCTGACCAACCCAGCGGCGTAGGTTGGGGGTGCGGACCTGCATTCAACACACTGTTCACCACCAAACAAGCGACACCTGCGGTCAGGCTGAGCCGTGCGAACGGTGTGGCTATCGGGTGCTTCCACTTGTGACCGACAATCAGCAAGAGGACGAGAAGGCTGACGCCTGCATAGATGGCGGCGTGCTTGTTCACCTGCCACAGCACAATGCCGCTGATGAACAGGACGCTGATGATCGGGTAGGCGTAGCGACGCTTGCTCAATGGGTGCCGCCTGCGAGAAGTCGGTAGTTCATCCACGTGTACGTACCTGAAGTTGACCAGACACCGTGAAGCCGCCCCGGTCCCTCAGCCGGTCGGCAAGATCCTCAAACGAAATCTGACCTCTGAGAGCTTCGCTGCACGGCCTCCACGGGTCGTCTGCGTCGGCGATGCAGAAGCACTTGCCAGTTCGATGCTCTGCATCGACCTGAAGGATCCTGTACCGCTGACAGACGGCGACCTTGGTCCCAGGCGCAGCAACATCGAGCAGTTTCCCCGCTTGATGGTTGCGATAATGACCAACGCCGTCGATATAGGCGACGGTGATTACGTCGCCATCGACGCTTACGAGATTCCCCCACCTGTGTCGTTCGGCAGAAGCCTTTCGGAGTTGAATCCAGTGGCTGCGGTGTCCTGGGAGGTACAGGTCGCATCTTTCAGGTCGCTGGCGGCGGACCATGACACGACCTTCTCAGAACAACCGAAGCTGATCGGGACTCACAGTCGTGCTGGGCGGACGACCTCGTGCCAGGTCCTCTAACGCCAGGACGAACTTGTCGGATTCACGCACGTTCAGAGGGCCGAATGAGAGGCCATCAGGACCGGGTTGCAACCACTCGGAAGGGATATGGGGTCCTAATCCCAGGTCATTGAAGACCACGTAAAGGCGGCGGGCCAAGTAATAAGCCGTGCTCTTGCTGGAGTCCTGCTGAGTAATGGGCGTAATCACCGCATTACTCGTCGGCGGCTCGCCTGGACTACGGGACGTTGCCGAGTCAGGTTGGGGCGTGGCGGATTCAGGCAGTGTGTTCATCTATCTCCTTATCGCCTGGCATTACCACCGATTGCCGTTGCCGGAAGGTTGGTGAGCGTCGTAGACCCAGGTGTCTCGGCTCGTCTTGATAAGCACGAACCATTATAGCGGCGAACAGGCCAAATCGTGACGCCGACATGTCCCGATACCCGTCACTTAGTTGCCTTGGAGGAGAGGCCCGGTCTTGCGAAGATGGATACGTGCCACATCGAAACGGAGTACGAGTAATGACTGCGCAAGGCGAAGTCCGGTTACTCCCCATCGCTTACCTCACCGCCGCCCTCCGCCGGACGAGGGGGACTGCGCTGCATTGGGAGAGGATAAAGCTGCTTCCCCCGACGCCATTCGTAATGAATCCCCATTACCACAGGGCCAAGCGTCGCCTCTTCCCCGAACCGTATGTCAAGGAGTTAGCCCGCATCACGGAGCGGCATTACAGGGGCGCACGATTAGAGCGAGAACAGTGGCGAAGCTTCCAGGAGGACGTGTATGCCGCTTACAACCGCATTGTGATGCCATTGCTGGGTGGTGTTACACCGCCGGTTGAGATCGAACTGAACTCGGGACAGGGGCCTGGCCTGTGCCAGGGTAACGAAACCGCATCCACTACTACCTGTGCATAAAACTCCAGGTCATTCAGATCTCACCTCCTGACTTTCAATAGCCAGGTACAGCGGAGATCCGGCCCTCAAGTCACAACATCGTTCAGTGCCCCGATGAACGCTATCCACTACTACCTCGCCTTCGCTCATTCGGGCCATGGTTGGGCCACTAATTATGAGCCATGTAATGCGTAATCTCGGTCATGCAATAGGGACCTGTAATCGTCGGCGGTGTAATCGGGTGCCATAAAGACTGGCCGTAATCGGGCGGCTCTAATCCGATGACGTAATCGGGCTGGTGAAATGAACGCTCTAATCCGGTTGGCGTAATCCCGACGGCTTAAATAGATGACGTTGTAATCGCCGAACTGTGCTGTAGTGGACGTTCAGTGATTCGTCCCGAGGCGTTCTAGGCCTCCGCTGGTACGTCGGGACCTCACAAGCTGTTCAGAGGCATAGACGTAATCAGGGGCCTACTGGTGATGCCTTGGGTCATCACGGCAGCGCATCTTTGAACGTTGGAAGGCATCCAGGATGGCCTCCACAGCATCCTGCCATGTCTCAAAGGGAGCCACATCGATGCCAAACCCGAAAGCAATCGTCTTGATCTCCTCCTGAGCTTCGACCTCACCGTCATCCGCAAGTGATGCCAGTAGGTCCGGGTGCGGGGGAGGGTCGTCGTCGGGAACATCCGGCATGTCATCGACAGTTTGAAGCGTGTGAACGTGTTCGTTACCGTCCAGGGCGAAAAAGTGGTGCATCCGAAAGCTGCTGCCTCCGTACTTAAGGAAGTCACGGTCGCACCTTGCACAGCTGTCCGTCCCGCCCTCAAGGCCCCTAGTGCCCCACGCAACCGACATGGCGTAAAGGATGTAGACCTCGGATTCAAGATCTGCCACTTCTAAGTCCGTCATGTACGCCTCGTCTTGTTCTACATCTGCTATGTCGAACGGTGTGAGTCCAGGGTATGGCTTGTTCACTGGCTTGTACGCTTTCTTTGTCGCTCCAACCACAGGCATTGTCTTGCTCGCTTTCTTCGTCGCTTTCTTGGGCTTTCGACAAGGACCCCACACAAGGGCCGGAAAGCGACTAACAGCTCCTGCGTGAGGTACTTGGTCCAAGGTATCTAGTTCGTGTTGTTCCGAATGTTCATGCAGTCGTCCGATTTACACGGCACCATTGCGTCGAGCCTCTGTAATCCTGGCGGCGTAATCCCTAACGTCGTAATGGCTGCGTCCGCAGTCGCCGAGACTGTGCTGTAGTGGCCGACGCCTTGATTCGTTATGAGGAGGATCACTCGTATGGCGTTGTAGGGCTTAGGTCGGTATGGATGTACCAGGAGTAGCGGAAACAGCCTGAGGGCTTATCCTGTGCGGACTGGTGGCCTTCTGGAAGAAGCCATGGCTGTGAGATTCAAAGCCGATCTTGGTTCCCTTGGCGTTCCACTCAAGAAACTCAGCAAGGATCTCTGGATCGTCCAGTGACTTCATCGGATAGGCAAAGTGCTTAGCCAGACGTGCCCTATCTGCTGGCACCTTCTTGAGTTCACAGATGCCTAGTCCGGCACGATTAGCTGCCACTTGGAACTGGTGCCGTGTTAGGGCGGTCTTGGCAAAGCCATGTACATGAGGCATCCGGTGCTGTAGAGAGACCTCTACAGACATCCACCACTCAAAAGTGGGATCTGCCTTCTTCAGCTTCCGTAGGAACCGCTTCTTGTTATCTGTCCACTCTTCAAGGGTGTAACCGATCATGGTCAAGGTGAACTGGTGAGTTGGCTTGGCTCTCATGACCTTGAAAGCGATCTTGATTGCCTCTGTCTTGCTACACCAGTTGCATAGGCGGCTCCTGCATGACAACAGGATCTCTCCGGTTACAGGGTCAACCAGTCTGGGTGCATTACATGGACATGGCCTATTAAAGATGGATGGCTGCGGTAATGGCTCTGGCCCTAACCCTGATAATTCGTCCGGCCTCTGAACACACGGTGCGCGCGTCCACGTAAAAAGCCCTCCCGCCTGGAAGAATGTTTGTGGCTGAACACACATTCCAACCAGAACCGGAGGGCTCCTTGAAAGTGCACGCTAGTCGCTCGGTCCGTCGCGCCAAAGTGATACCCGACGGCAAGAACCTCGTGTCCCATGCCGGTGCCGCCCTCTTGGCCGAACTGGCCGATCGCGCCGGGTTGACCGAGGCCATGTCGGAGGCCATGGCCGAGTGCGGGATCAACTGGCACACCCACGATCCCGGTGTCGTGCTCACACACCTGGCCGTCGCCATCGCGGATGGCGCGGACTGCCTGGCCGACATCGCCGCGCTCAAAGAACAAGAAGATCTCTTCGGTCCGGTGGCTTCTGTGGCCACGGCCTGGCGGGCCGTGTACGCGACGGCTTCGGTCGAGCTGCGGGCCATCCCGGTGGCCCTGGCGGAGGCCCGTGCGCGCGTCTGGGCGGCCGAGCCACCGCAGGGCCCGATGATCTGGGACTTCGACTCGACCCTGCTCGACGTGCATTCGGAGAAGGAGGACGCCGCGCCCACCTACAAGCACGGCTTCGGGTTCAACCCCTTGGGCGTGTGGTGCGACAACACCAAGGAGCCCTTGGCCGCCATGCTGCGGCCGGGAAACGCCGCCCCCAACGACACCGACGACCACCTTGAACTGCTCGAACAGACCGTCCGTGCCGTGCCCGCTGAGTATGCCCTCGGCCACGAAGAGGGCGACGACCCCGCACTGGTGGTCCACCCCATCTTGGTCCGGGCCGACTCGGCCGGGGCCACCCACCGCTTCGTCGCCTCCCTCTCAGAGGCCAACTTCGACTACTCGATTGGCTTCCCCATCAGCGGTTCTGTGCGTGACGCCCTACTCTTGGCCCAAGAAGAGGACTGGGTGCGCGCCCGTGAGCTCGAAGGGGAGATCCGAGCGGGCGCCGAGGTCATCGAGCTGAGCGATCTCTACGAGGTGGCCGGCTGGCCCGCCGACATGCGGGTGATCTGTCGGCGCGAGCGTCCCCATCCGGGCGCCCAGCTCTCCCTCTTCGACACGCACGCCGGGTGGCGCCACACCTGCTTCATCACCAACACGGAGGGACCCGACATCGCGGCGCTCGAGCTGCGCCACCGCGGCCACGCCCGCGTCGAGGACCGCGTGCGCGCCTGGAAGGCCTGCGGCCTTTCCAACCTGCCCTTCGAGGGCTTCTGCGCCAACGAGGCCTGGGTAGCGGTCAGCCTGATCGCCGGCGCACTGTTGGCCTGGAGCCAAATGACGTGTTTCGACGGCGCACTGGCCAAGGCCGAACCCAAGACCATGCGCTACCGCGTCCTCCATGTCGCCGCGGTTCTCGCTCACCGCGGGCGGGACCTCATCGTCCATCTCGACGAGAGCTGGCCTTGGGCCAGCGAACTGGCCACCGCCTTCACGCGTCTGACGTGCCGCGTTCCCATAGCGCGACGGGTCCAGACGTCCGACCCCGAAGCGATCCCGCAGGGCGTGACACGACGAGACTGAACGAGGACCCCTAACCCCTCACGCCCATTGTGCGCTCACGGGGCCGTCAACAACTCTCCACCGCGAATTGACCAAGTCGGAGCGGTCGCGCCAGAGGTCGGACGAATGATCGAGGCTAACCCATGCCTTCGGCTGGGTTCTTGCCTTCGCCCATGAGCATGAATAAGAGATGGTTCCAACTCATGCCAAGACAAACAAGAAGCAGTGAAAGGAGCAGACGTTGACGCTGATGGTGTGCCCTCTATTCCATGATTAAGAGTTGCAGCGTTCATGATTAGAGGTACAAGTAGGAAGAGAGCGGCTAATCAGGTCGACGGTAAATGCGTGGACGGAATAGCGGGACAAGCCCACCGGACTCGTAATCACGCCTTTCGCCTCTTCTGTGCGGACAGCAGGGCCAGCCGGGTGAAGTGCGCCTTCTTGAGATGTTCGGCACGCCGAGCACGCTCTTCAGGGCTGAGTGTGCCGTCGGGATCAGCTTGCTTCTCAAACGAGCTGAGGAACGCTTGTCGGCCAGGCAAGGACGTTTTTCGTGAGTCGTGCTGGGCGTGCATTGAATGCGCACCAAGCCGTCCAAGCAGACTTAACTCGGATTCCGTCATACGGGGCATGAGACCTCCTCGGTCTTATCCCCGGACAGTTCGGGTGGAATCGTCTTGGTTGCTACATGCCGGACAGATCCAGCTGGGCTACGGCGGGCACCATGTCGTACCCGTACAAGCAAGATAGCGCCATGCGCCCACGGCGCATCGTCATGCTTTACAAGCGGTCCCCAAGTGACATTTGCTGATGTGCTTTCCGAGCACGCTCATCAGCAGCGCTAGCCCCGTACCGGTTCACCATGGCCCTTGAGCGCCAGCCAGCGAGCCGCATGAGGTCGCCCTCCTGTCCTCCAGCCGAGAGCCAGGAGTGGGCGAAGGTGTGGCGGAAGCGATGGGGGTTTACGTGGCCGATACCGGCCTCACTCGCCCGTCTTCTAATCATTTGGGTGACGCCTGAGACGGTGAGCGGTGACTTCCGCCCAAGCCACAGAGCAGGGGAGTGGGCGAGCCGATTACCACGCCGAGAGCGCAGATACCGATCCAGGGCCTGCGCCGACTTTGCCCCAAAGGCACATTCTCGGGGGCGTCGTCCCTTCCCGATTACATATGCCACCCTCACATCGAGGTCCAGGTCATCGACCTTGAGCCCGGTCAGTTCGGATAGACGCATTCCCGAGTCCAGAAAAAGCCTGATGATCGCCGTATCCCTGCGATCCTCAAATCCCTGGCCGCTGCACGTCTTCAGCAGCGCTCGGAGATCGTCCTCGGTCAGCACCGGAGGCGGCTCCTCAGGAACATGAGGCCTTCGCATGTTGGTCATGGGGGAAGAGTTCATCTCTCGTTCCTCCACGGCCCACTTGAAGAACTGTTGGAGGTCCCCGAACCGGATCGAGGCTGTCTTGGGTCGGAACCGCTCGACCTGCACGGCGATGTAGGTCTCGACATGCTCCCTCGTCAGATTGCGGGCGTCCGTTGGCATCCCGTGTTCGACGAGGAACATGCAAAACCCTCGGACGGTGTCGGTGTAGCTCTTGATGGTCTTCGGCGACTTGTTACCGGCCCGGAGCGACAGTTCAAAGCTGCGAACGAGTAGTGCAACGTCCGAGGGACTCGCCACAGTCTCCAAATGCGCTGCAAATCGATCAGCCAGAGTCCCGCCGCCCTTGTTTACCTCAGCATCCGTGATGCTCATCTCTTCTCCTACGGTGCCGATCTGGGTCGGCCTACCAGGTGTAGCGCCTCGGCATTCCGAAACCAAGGCAACCAGCTGCTCTGCCAGCGCCATGCCGAGTCGGTGGTGAGATGAGTATGACAAAAACAGCAGGTAGAGTTGCCTTTCTCGGGCGCTTAGCTCAGTTGGTTAGAGCAGCTGGCTTACAACCAGCAGGCCGGGGGTTCGAGTCCCTCAGCGCCCACTGACTACGTCGGAGAAGGCAAGGGGACCCCGCGGAACCGGGACGAAACCCCCGCGCGCCGGGGCCCACCGGGGACGGGGGCCGGCGGGGGCCGGCGGGGGCCAGGGTGCCCCATACCGCACTACTGGGACTCACCCGCCTCCGAGTCGGACATCTTGGTCATAAACTCCCCGCGGCTTCGACAGAAGGACTTGCAATGCCGAAAGCAATCAAGGGGAACGCATCGCGAAAGCCTCCAGAGCCGGCGACGGACCACTCGGACATCGACGACTGGTTCCGACGCCAGATGCCGCATCTCCAGCCCATCGTCAAGCAGTTGGACGAGACGATCCGAGCGACGATCCCTGGCCTGCACTATGCCGTCAAGTGGAAGAGGCCGTATTACGGGCTAGCAGAACTCGGGTGGATCATCGAGATGGCCGCCTACGACGTCTCCGTAAATGTCGTTTTCCTCGGAGGTGCTGACTTCGACTGCCCACCGCCACTCGGCACGACCGACCGGACCCGGTACGTCAAGGTGACTTCTGTCGAGGAGGTGCAGCGACCGAAGCTGCATGAGTGGATCGAGGAGGCGGGTCGCACGTCGGGTTTAAGGTGAAGGGCGTCGCGCCAGAGTGCCGGATCCGAGCGACTCCGCACCGACTCGTGGCACATCGTGATTCCACCCACTCCTGATGCGTTCGGGGGCGATGCGGTCTCGGATCCCAAGCCACTTAGCGATCTGGGTGGATCGTCTCACCACGCGCAAGCATGGCAACGAACTGTTCGATTCGCCGTTGCCGAGTCTCGCTACGCTTGGCGGTCGCAATTCGATAGAGGATCGAGTACCGGTTAGCCGCGCTGAGTCTCGCGAACATGGTCTTCGCCTCAGGGGCGGCTGCCAGGGCAGACGCCAAGTCGGGCGGAACCTCCATGTTGGCCTGGCTCGCGTACGCAGCATCCCAGCTACCGTCTGCCTGGGCGCTCGAAATAGCGGCCAGCCCTGACGATCGCATCCGACCTTCCTCGATCATTTTCGTAGCGATCGCGACGTTCCGTTTCGACCATCGGCTCCTAGGTCTTCGAGGTGTGAACTTCCGGAGAAATGTCTTCTCGTCACCAGAGGCGAGTTGTCCATCGACCCAGCCGTGGCAGATCGCTTCAGCGAGAGCGTCGTCGTATATCAGGTTCGTCGGCTTGGAGGTACCTTTCTTAGCCAGGACCAGCCAGACGCCGTCGGACTGTTCGCCGTGATCCTGGAGCCAGCGAGCCCACCCTGCTACGTCTGGAACGGTGAGTACCGGCAGGTTATGCGCCATCGATGGAAAGTCTGACATGGCTAGTGGTGCTGACAGTTGAACTCCGCGAGCCACTTCAAGGACCCACGGCGTCAGCAGATAGCGCCCACGACCGGGCGTTGATGACAGGTGGCTGTGGCAAGGCGGAAGCAGTTCTTGCAGAATAAGCTGACTGTCGTGAAACGGGGTTGGTTAGGCGTAGCGGCCACCTTTGTCGGGATGCTCACGGCCTCCTCATCGCCTGCGGTAGCAGCCCCTAAGGCAGCACATGCCAAGACAGTTACGGTCCCGAACGTGGTCGGACTGCCTGCAACGACGGCAGCCCTTGAACTTTCTCAATCTGGCCTTCGACTCAGAGGTCACACGGCTGGCACCGGAATGGTGACATCGCAGAGTCCACGTGCGGGACGCCTGGTATCGCACGGCACGGGTGTCTCTATCCAAATAGACCGCACGTCGCCGACATCAACGATGACCGTATGTAGTAAGCAGCCAGGCGTACCTGCAACGGGCACTGGGATGGTTACTGTTCGTCAATGCGGGACCCAGGGCGGAGGCTACTTTCAAAAGAACTAGCGGTATCCCCGATGTGCTGTGCCGAAGGGTGGCACCCACTCCCGGCGTTATACAGGTGATCCGTAGGTCCTGGGCTCTCTCCTATGGAAGCACAGTCACTGGGCATCGGCGACTCCTTCGATGAGGCCGTCGAAGAGCTGTTGGCGGTCGTTCTGACCGCGCTCATTGGCGTGCTTGCGTTGGCGCTTCAAGATGGTGACGAACTGAGGTCCGGTCTCGAAGAATCCGCAGCGTTCGCAGACGCTCTCGAAGGCGCAGCCGAGCAGGGCGGGCCTCGTGCAGTGACCGTTGGCCAGCAGTCGGCGATGGTCGGGGCGCGACTTCTGGGCGCCGGAGACCGCAGTCGGCGCAACGGTCGCGCTGGAGAGTCCGTAGTACTCGGCCTCGACCGCCTCGGTCACCTTGAAGTACTGCTCGGCGACGGTGCGGTCCGAGATCCGCGCATAGGTGAGGGTCATGTCCATGGAACGGTGGCCGAGCAGGGCGGCGATGGCCTCGAGGCTCATGCCCCGGTTGATGGACTGGGTGGCGAGCGTGTGGCGCAGCTGATGTGGGTGGACGTGACCGACCCCGGCCCGTTTGGCGACCGCGGCGACGTAGCGGTGCACAGTGCGCCGGTCGAAGGGCCCGCCGTCGTCGCGTTCAAGTAGATGCCCCGAGCGCGACGGACCGCGCAGGGCCTTGTAGTCGACGATGAGATCGACCAGCATCGGGAGCAGCGGCACGTGGCGGTCGTTGTGGAGCTTGCCGACGGGGATCCGGAGGCGATCGACCCCGTCGTAGCGCACCATGGCGTCGTCTTCGAGACCGCCGAGCTCACCGACACGTATGCCGGTGCGGGCCAGCAGTTCGACCATCAGGCGGCGGCGCAGGTTGGGGTCGAGCGCCAATGCGGCCATGAACTTCGACGCTGTGGGATCGTCCAAGAACTTGGGCAGTGGCTCGTCGAGGGCGGGGAAGTCGCTCGAGTAGACGAGCAGGCGGGCCGGGGCGTCGTCGTACTCCCACTCCATGATGCGCTCGAAGAAGGTCCGCATGGTGCTCAACCGGTGCCGGATCGTGATCGTGGCTAGTCGCTTGCCGTTCTTGCCCGGACGGGCCGCCAGCCAGCGCTTGAAGTCCTCGATGTGCACCCGTGCGATGCCGGAAACGGCGGCGCAGTCGGGGTCGGTGGCGGTGACCCGATGGGCGAAGAGCCGCAACGTCAGCTCGGCGTCCGCCACCGTGCTCGGACGGGCCGATACCTCGAGTTGGTCCAGGTAGGAGGCCATGGTGGCCACCATGAGCGGTGCTCTGGCGGTGAGCTCGGCCCACGTCACCTCGGGCTTCCCGCCGCCCTGGCGCCGCGGTTGGGGCTGCAGTTGGGCGAGCGCGTTCATTGGGCCACCCCCACCAGTGCCTGGGCCTCGATGGCTTCGATGGCTCGGCGGTACTCGTCGGCCAGCCAGTGCATGTCGAGGTGCAAGTAGACCCGGGTCGAGCTGATCGAGCGGTGTCCGGCCTGGGCCTGGATGGCTTCTAAGGCCATCCCCGCTTCGCGCAAGCGGGTGAAACAGGTGTGGCGCAGTTCGTGGCAGGTGCCGTGGCTGAGACCGGCCCGCTCTCGGGCGGCGGTGATGATCTGATCCAGACCCGGCACCGACAGCGGTTGGCCCCGACGCGCTCCTTTCAGCGAGACGAAGACCGCGTCCGTCGTCGCTTCCTCTGGTCGCTCGCGGTCCATGTATCGGGCGACGGTGGAAAAGAAGGTCGGCGAGAGCGGCACCAGACGTTCGTGTCCGCCCTTGCCCTCGGTGATGAACACCCGCCACTCGCCGAAACGCAGATCGGAGAGCCTCAACCCGAGCACCTCACAGCGCCGGAGCCCTCCGAGGACCATGGCCTGGGTCATGGCCCGGTCCCGATCGGTGCGCAGCGCCCCCATGAGCGACTCGACCTCGTCGGCGTCGAGGATCCGGGGCAGCCGGCGCACCCCTCGCACCAGCGGCAGACCGCGTCCGCCGCGAGAGCGGCTCTGGCGGGTGGCGATGCCCCGAGGGACCGGGTTGGCTGTCACATCGACGTCGTCGCGGGTGATCAGGTAGCCATAGAAGCTCGACACCGCGGCGAGCCGGCGCTTGATCGTCGCTGCCGAGAGCCCCGCTGAGCCATCGGCGATGCGCACTACGTTCTCCGCTCCGGGCTTGGGACGACGCTGCGCGGTGACGAAGGCCATCACGTCCTTGGGCCGAACCTCGGCCGGGTCCTTCTTGACCACCGAGAAGAAGACGTTCAGGTCGTGGGCATAGGCCCGGACCGTGTTGGGGCGGGCTCGGCCGACGACGAACTCCAAGAACTCGTCGATCAGCCGGTGGCCGATCTTGTAGACGTGTTCACCGTCCGGACGGACGTGACACTCGAATGACGGACTCCACTCCACCGCACACCTCCTGGTTGATTGCACCGAGGAGGATCCCCCGGATGCCTATCCCAGGAGGTGGATCACCTGTATAACCGGCGAACTGGGTCACGTACGAAGCCGAGGCCCGATCGGGTCATTGGGGCCGTACATCGGGTGTGCGATACCGGGCACGGCCGCAGTGCCCACTAGCACGTAGAACTGCCCGGCGAACAGGACCACACCACCGACTTCGGCGGCCAACGCGTCCGCATCGAAGTGGCGGCGGAAGACTCTGTAGCGACCTCCCCCCGGCAGGGTCCGCTCCTGCCACTCCTCGGCGCTCACTCCTAGGGGGCGACCGGCGTCGAGGATCACCACCTCGGACGCAACCCGGTGCGCCTCGGCAAGAAAGGGTTCACGCTCACTCGGAAGAAGCAAGCCATAGAGGTGGGCGGAGAAGAAGCGGTCGAAGGCGTGGGCTGGCACGGGTAGGGCAGTGGCATCTGCCTGGATCACCGGTACTTCGGGAGCAACGGTGCGCAGAACGTCCAGCGCCCTTCGACTCTGGTCGACGGCGATGCCCCTCCCTGCAAGGTATCCGGTGAAAGTGCCTGGCCCGGCACCTACTTCGACGAAGCGGACTGCGGACAGCTCACGAAGTAGGCGTTCAAGCTGCGCAGCTTCAGCAGCGATGTCTTCGACTTCGACGGTGACGCCTAGACCGGTCCAGTAGGCGTGGGCGTTGGCCAAGCCAGGCAAGCGCCCGGTCACTCGCCGGTCGTAGTACTCCCAGAGTGATCGACGATGCTGTTCTCGTTCGTTGGGCGATTCCCCGATCACCGACCGAAGCGAATCATCGGGGATTGGCACGCAACCATGTTTGCAGCTGCTCGAATCGACGAGTCCGCACCTGCCTCCGAAGTGCCGCATGGTGGCACCCGTATCCGGCGGACGGAACTCACCCTCCCCGGGCAGTGCATCGGATGCAATTTAGGATCGGAAGGTGAGTTCCCAGAGGCCACTTCGAGCGGTCATTCGTGGTGGCCCATGCGGAGGGGACGCTGAGTGGTGATCGAGGTGTCGGCTCCTGTGCGCATTTGCGACAACGGTGGCTGGACCGACACATGGTTTGGGGGGCCGGGACGGATCTTAAATGTCGCAGTGACGCCGGGAGCGGAGGTTTCGATCCGCACGAGGGCAGGCCCGGACCCTGTGGTGCTCGACGTGGAGACCTTCGGCGACCGGTACTCCATCGTCCCGGGGGAACCCCGGGTCGCCCGCCACCCGCTCTTGGAGGCCGCCATCGACGCGTTCCCACCCCCAAGGGGCCTCGCCGTGGAAGTCAGTGTTCGTTCCGGCGTCCCGGCTGGTTGTGGCACCGGTACGTCGGCGGCGGTCGCGGTTGCACTGCTGGGCGGATTGGCAGCCTTGCGGCCTGAGCAATGCTCGCCGCGCGACATCGCCTACGCAGCGCATCGACTCGAAGTCGACATACTCGGTGTCCAGAGCGGGATCCAGGACCAGTTGAGCGCGGCGTTCGGCGGGATCAACTACCTCGAAATCGAGACGTACCCCGAGGCCAGGGTGTACCCACTGCCGGCCTGGGAGGAACTCAGCCCCCGGCTCACGCTGGTCTTCCTTGGTCGCGCCCACGACTCCTCGGCCGTGCACCGCCAGGTCATCGAGGATGTGGAGTGCCGCGGGTCAGGGGCGTTTGCGCGGTTGCGAGATGCGGCGGTCGCGGCTCGCGACGCTGTCCTTGCCCAGGATCTCGACGCTTTCGGTTATGCGATGATCGCCAACACAGAGGCGCAGGGGTCCCTGCATCCTGGGATTGTGGGGGTGGACGCACGACGGGTGATTGAGTTGGCAGCGGCGCAGGGCGCTCTCGGGTGGAAGGTCAATGGGGCCGGGGGAGATGGCGGCTCAGTCACGATCTTGAGCGCCACCCGGGAGACCAAAGAGGCACTTGAGCATCGCGTTACCGACTTGAACAAGCGCTACCGGGTGCTGCCTGTCCAAGTCAGCACGGTCGGGCTCGAGGTCCGAGGTGCTCTCTAGCACTCTGCCCGTTGAGCGACATTGCGCATCGGCCGCAATGATCGCCGAATCAGAACAGGCGATTCCGGCCGAACAGCCGCACCCAATCCCGGCGGTAGAGGCTAGCCGTCGGATCGGCGCAATCTCGGCGCGCTTCGATATTCGTGGAGCATTACTGGCCCGTATCGCCCCCCACGGCGAAGAGATTCCAGGTCCCCGGTACCCCTTTGAGTTCGTGTTCACCTCTGTCCGTGAACTCAGTTCTCGAGCCCACGACGAGGTCTGCGACGGTGCGAGACACGAGGACCTCGCCCGCCCCGGCCAAGGCCACAACCCGGGCGCCGATGTTCACGGTCATGCCTCCCACGTCGTCACCGAGAAGCTCCACCTCCCCGGTGTGCAGGCCAGCCCGGACCTCGATTCCGAGCTGTGTCGCCCCGTCACGGATTGCACAGGCGCATTCGATGGCCCGGGCCGGGCCGTCGAAGGTGGCGAGGAATCCGTCGCCAATCGTCTTGATCTCTCTGCCCTGGAAACGCTCGAGTTGCCGCCGGACCATGGCGTCGTGGCGGTCGAGGCGGTCGCGCCAGGCGCGGTCTCCCAGGGCGCTCGTTTGGGCCGTGGAGTCGACGATGTCAGTGAAGAGCACCGTTGCAAGAACCCGATTGGGCTCGGGGCCGTGGCGGGTTCCGGTCAGGAACTCTTCGATCTCCTCCAACATCAGCTCGGTCTCGCCCACCCAGTAGAGGCTGTCGGTTCCCGGAATCTCCCGGTAGAGGGACCCGGGAATGTGCTCGGCGAGGTACCGGCCGTGTTCGGGGCGGATGACCACGAACCCAGTGCGGTGCAGCACAAGGGTGGGGACTCGCACAAGAGGGAGGAGCGGACGAACATCGGCAGTCCACTTCACCCGCAGCATGGCCCTGGCAACCGAAGGGCTGGCCCCCCGTCTGCCAGCCCGTACGAACCAGGTGCGGAAGGCCGAGTCCCCGGCCATGCTCGGGCTGAGCAGGGCCACGTCGTCCAAGTCCTCCTCGACGGCATCGGGTCTAGTGACCGTGTCAATGAAGGAGGTGACAAGGCGTTCGGGGATCCCGCACGGATAGTCCGGAGCCCGCATGACCCGCGCGGTGGAGTTGACGAGCACCAGTCGACGGATGCGTTCGGGGTGGGTGGTAGCAATCAGGATCGCCTCGGCACAGGGGCCATCGGCGAAGCAGGCAGCGGACGAAGACCCCGCCGCATCCATCACGGCGAGGGCGTCTTCGGCGATCTGCTCGAGGGTCGGTGGATCCGAGGGGGCGATGGGGTCGGAGAGTCCCACGCCCCGACGGTCGAAGCGAATAACACGGCTGAATGAGGCCAGGCGGCGGTGGAATCGAGCGAAGGAGGGTTCCTCGTCCATGCTGTCGATCGAAATGTGGTCCCCACCGATCAAGAGGAGGTCCTCAGGGCCGCTACCGAAGATCTGGTAGGCGATGTTGAGGTTCCCGGACTGGGCGTAGCGAGTTTCGGGGGTCTCAGCCACCGGTGCAGTCTTGCCTGTCTCTGGGTCGGACACCGGAAAGGCCCGAAAACCGTAGGCAACTGCCAGGAACGTGGTGGCTGAGTCCGGCTAGTCCGGACCTTTCAGTAACTCGGGACTGACACGGCGCAAAGACGCGGAAAAGCCCTCCTGCTCTGGGAAACTTGTTGTTGCGAACCAGCAAGAATCCCCCGAGAGAAGGGCACTTCCAAGATGAAGCGTACAGCGCGTCGGCCCAGGTTGATGGTGACCACCGGTGGCAAGGGTGTGGTGGCCCATGTCGGTGCCCGGCTGCTCTGCGAGCTCGCCGACGACCTCTCCTTGACCGAGCAGCTGTCGGTGGCCATGGCACCGACCAAGCAGCGTCGCCGCGGCCATGACCGCGGCGAGGTGCTGGTGGATCTGGCCGTCGCCCTCGCCGACGGCGCGACCTCGATCAGCGACCTGCGCGTGCTCTCTGACCAGCCTGCTCTCTTCGGCGAGGTGGCCTCTGTGCCGACGGCGTGGCGGACCCTTGAAGCCATCGACGAGGGCGCGCTGGCGCGTATTGCAACGGCCCGAGCCGAGGCGCGCCGAACCGCCTGGGCGGCGGGGATGGACCCGGGCTTCTACGTGATCGACATCGACGGCACCCTCCTCGACGCCCATTCGGAGAAGGAAGAGGCCGCCCCCACCTACAAGCGGGGCTTCGGCTTCTATCCCCTCGTCGCCTACCTCGACGTCACCGGCGAGGCCCTGGCCGCGTTGTTGCGCCGGGGCAACGCCGGCTCGGGTACGGCCGCGGACCACATCTGGATCCTCGAGGCGTCCTTGGCCCAGCTGCCCGTCGACCCGGCCGCCCACGAGGTCATCGTCCGCACCGACTCGGGCGGCACCTCCCATGGCCTGGCCGAGGCGTGCCGGGACAAAGGGGTGCGCTTCATCGGCGGCTACCAGATGAAGGCGCCGTTGGCCCAGGTGGTGACAACAGTGGAGAAGAACCGCTGGAAAAGAGCCGTTTCCTCGGACGGGACCGAAGAGTCAGAGACCGGCCAGGTGTCAGAGGTCACCGATCTGGTCGACCTGTCGGCCTGGCCCGAGGGCACGCGCATGATCGCCCGGCGCGAGCTGCCCCATCCCGGTGCACAACTCCGATTCACCGATGTGGAGGGCTATCGCTACCAGGTCTTCGTCACCGACCTTCCCGACACCGACATCTGTTACCTCGAAGCCCTCTTCCGCGGTCGCGGGCGTGTCGAGTGCGCCATCCGCGACGCCAAAGACACTGGGCTGGCCAACCTGCCCAGTCACAGCTTCGCCATCAATGCGGCCTGGCTCACCGTCATGCTGATCGCCTCTGACCTGTTGGCCTGGCTGAAGGGGCTCTGCCTCGACGGAGAGCTGTCCCGAGCCGAGCCCAAGCGCCTGCGCTACACGCTCTTGCACAGCGCCGGGATCCTCGTCTCCTCGGCTCGGCGGACCACTGTGCGCATCGCCGGCGGCTGGCCGTGGGCCGACGACCTCGTCGGCGCCTTCGGGCGGTTGCCCTCATGGGCGATCATCACCTGAGCACTCGCTGAACCCGACACCGCGGGACCACCGTTTCGACGAGCACGTCCTCGATCGGGTGCCATGGCACCAACACCACTCAAAGACCTGCCACACAGCTCGATCTCGCAGTCACTGCCCGGCACCGAAGCACGATGAGGCGTGTCACACACCTTCTGGCGGCTCCAAACTCCTTCAGGTGCGAGTTATTGAAAGGTCCGGGCTAGTCGGTGGTCGCCGATCCGATGGCGTACGGGGATACGGTCAGGACCCGGCGATAGCCTCATCAGATGGCGACAGTGGGTCCGCCTCAGTTCCTGGTGCGCTCAATGACGGTCGAGACCTCCCGATGACCGAGTCCGAAGCGCTCACCGAGCGGGCCTTCGGACCGCGTCCTGAGCAAGCACCAGAGTTGTGGGACAACAACCTTCACTGGATCGAAGCCCTTTTCGGCGCGCTCGGCAACGAGGATCTCGTGCGCCACATTGTAATCCTGCACAAGGACAACCTGCTGCATCAACCACGACGCTCTGCATGGGTTCTGTTCCCCACCGGCACCAACCCTGACGAGGCGCTGCAAGCGGCGGTGGACGAGGGCCGTCTGAGACCCGAAGACGCCAAGCACCTGCGAAGGCTTCTCGCAGATTATGAGCAGCAGCGCGCCGACCTTGAGCGGTTGGCCGAGGAGGAGCGGAACGACGAGGAAGAGGAGTGATAAGGCCCAGATATCCGGCGGCCTGGGACACCCAGTTGCGTGCCCCAAGGTGCCGAAGTGTCCCACCGTCCCGGCGTTATACAGGCGATCTGGGGCACCTCGCGAGCCATTGTGTCACTCAGATCCCAACGGCGTGGCGGCCGCCTTCGAGCCAGGTTCGTAGTGCAGGATCGAGAGCCGACGCGGAGGTCTCATACAGCGCGAGATCGTCGGAGGTCAACACCCCGCGCCATCGACCGCTGTCGCCCTTGTAGAAAAAGCTGTCTGCGCCGCCCTTCCACACCATCGCCATGGGGTCGTCGAAGTGACGTGCTTCATCGCGCATGGCGTCGAATCCGACTGTTGCCAGCAAAGCAGGCCAGGAATCCTCGCTGACATCTATGGCGCAGAAATCGGCGATCCGCCGCATCTCAGCCTCGGGGTCGGCTTTGAGATCACCGAAGTGGAGAAGCAACACGTTGGGAAGCCCTCGTACCGCCCACCAGGTCAATAAATGGTGGTGATGTGACCAGAATGGCCAGCCGTCGGTTTCCCACTCGAACCATCCCTCGCTCACCCACCGAGGCCACAACTCGCGTGGCGTCGCCGGGCAACGAGGGAATTCCGGCCCCGGCCGGTCCGGGTCGTTGAAGAGTTCGAACATCATGTCGGTGTAGGACGAATAGTGGTTGAACAACGACATGAAGACGTCGCGGGTGTCACGGCCCACGACGATGTACTTGGACCGTGGGAAGAACCGCAGACCATCAGCGGCCAGATGGCTCTTAATGAACCTTCGATGACGCTGTGCCTCGAGACGATCGAGAATCGGTTGGAGAGGTCCCATGAACCGTGAGTCGATCCACGGCGAAATTTCGCTCAATCTCGCAGGCAGGGGCTCTGGTCCGAGAATCAGGGCAGCGAGGATGCGCTGCGTCCAGGTCGTCCCGGCCTTGTACGCCGTTGTGACGAAGATGTCGTCATCACGTGGCACGAAGTGGTCCCAACGGGTGCTGTCGAGATGGTGGTTGCGGTACTCCCGGGTTCGCTCGGGTGGTTCGAGCCTCATGGGAGGACATCATCTCACGGCCCATTCTTGGAGCTGAGCCGAACGAGTCCGACTGGCATCGTCCTCGTCCCGATTGGCGTACGGAGACAGATAGGACAAGCGTGCGGCTCAGGCCTCGGCCGCACCCTTGATGGCAGCCAACGTCGCCCCAATACCGTTCTTTGCCGCGTCGCTGCGCATGCCAATCTCCTTCGCCGCATCGTCACCGAACACCTTCTCGAAGAAAGCTGAGCCCTCGGGAGGTAGCTCCCAGGTTTCGGTGACCTCGGTCCCGCCGTCCACGGCGACGAACGAGTAGCCCCATCGAGCGCGGGTAGGCGGCTCAGCCACGACCCAGGCGAACTCGCGGCCACGGTCTGCCGTGACGACCTCCGAGAGTGTCTCCCATGTTCGCTCCGGGCGCTCGTTGCGTCCGGTGAACCTGGCACCGGCATGCGGTCCGTCGCCCTCGTCCCACCAACAGGCCGTGCAAACCGGGCTCCACTCGCCCATGCGGGTCACGTCAGCGACCATGTCGTAGATCTCCTCCGGAGAGCGCTTGATGACGATTGAATCGGAGTGGCGCAGCGTGTCCATCTCGTCAGTATGGCGAAAGGAACCGGAGTTGTCAGCTGTCCTGGAAGGTGAGCCGAGTTGACCTGGAGGATTGGAGGAAACGAGGAGGCCTCATTTTGGCGAACAGGCCAAGAGTCCGGCCCAGACTTGGGACTCCGACTGGCATGGCAATGCGATTTCGGCAGTTGCGCGCAGCTGTTTACGACGCGGGTGACTCGTTGTGCCGCCTACGATTTGCGAGTATCCACGTCGCGAAGATCGCCCCACCTGCCAACGGGAGGCCAGGTGCTAGCCTCGATAATTCGCGTGGCCCCTGAACACGCGGTGGGCGCGTCCACGTAAAAAGCCCTCCCGCCTGGAAGAATGTTTGTCGCTCAACACACATTCGAACCAGAACCGGAGGGCTCCTTGAAAGTGCACGCTAGTCGCTCGGTCCGTCGCGCCAAAGTGATACCCGACGGCAAGAACCTCGTGTCCCACGCCGGTGCCGCCCTCTTGGCCGAACTGGCTGATCGCGCCGGGTTGACCGAGGCGATGTCGGTGGCCATGGAGGACTGCGGGATCTCTTGGCACACCCATGATCCGGGCGTCGTGCTCACGCATCTCGGCGTCGCCATCGCGGACGGGGCGGACTGCTTGGCCGACATCGCCGCCCTCAAGGAACAAGAGGATCTCTTCGGGCCGGTGGCCTCGGTGGCCATGGCCTGGCGGGCCGTGCACGCCACGGCCGTCTTCGAGCTCCGCGCCATCGCAGTGGCCTTGGCCGCCGCTCGTGCGCGCGTCTGGGCGGCGGAGCCACCGGTCGGCCCGATCATCTGGGACTTCGACTCGACGCTGCTCAACGTGCATTCGGAGAAGGAGGACGCCGCGCCCACCTACAAGCACGGCTTCGGGTTCAACCCCTTGGCGGTGTGGTGCGACACGACCGGCGAGCCCCTGGCCGCCATGCTGCGCCCGGGCAACGCCGCCCCCAACGACACCGACGACCACCTCGAACTGCTCGAACAGACGGTCCGTGCCGTGCCACCTGAGTACGCGCTCGGCCATGAAGAGGGCGACGACCCCGCACTGGTGATGCACCCCATCTTGGTCCGGGCCGACTCGGCCGGGGCCACCCACCGCTTCGTCGCCTCCCTCTCAGAGGCCAACTTCGACTACTCGATCGGCTTCCCCATCAGCGGTTCTGTGCGTGACGCCTTGTTGTTGGCCCAAGAGGAGGACTGGGTGCGGGCGGGAGAACTCGACGGGGGGATCCGAGAGGGCGCCGAGGTCATCGAGCTGAGCGAGCTCTACGAGGTCAAGGGCTGGCCCGCCGACATGCGGGTGATCTGTCGCCGTGAGCGCCCGCACCCGGGCGCCCAGCTCTCCCTCTTTGACACGCACGCCGGGTGGCGCCACACCTGCTTCATCACCAACACTGCAGGCGACGACATCGCCGCCCTCGAGCTGCGTCACCGAGGACATGCCCGCGTCGAGGACCGGGTGCGCTGTTGGAAAGCCTGCGGGCTGGCCAACCTGCCCTTCGACGGCTTCTGCGCCAATCAGGCCTGGGTGGCGGTGTCCTTGATCGCTGGCGCACTCTTGGCCTGGAGCCAGATGACCTGTTTCGACGGCGCACTGGCCAAGGCTGAACCCAAGACCATGCGCTACCGGGTCCTGCACGTCGCCGCCGTGCTCGCTCACCGCGGTCGGGACCTCGTCATGCATCTCGACGAGTCCTGGCCCTGGGCGAGTGAGCTGGCCGCCGCCTTTACGCGTCTACGCGCCGCCTTCCCATAGCGAGGCGGGTCCCGGCGCCCGACCCCGAAGCGATCCCGCAGGGCGTGACATCACAAGACCGAACGGGCGACTGGGATCCTTCACGTCCCCGTGCGGTCACAGCACCGGTCCCCATGCCAAGAGTCGATCCCCGGAGCTGGAGCCGCCGCGGCGCCAGGGGCCGCACGAATGATCAAGGCTAGGGGGACCTCGGGCGTCACTGCCGCCGGCTGGGTGTGGTAGCAGGCGAACCAGTGGCTGATCGTTGGGATGTTGCCACCGTTGTTGAATGGGGGAATGTAGTGTTGGTCGGGTTCCAGTGTCGGTGGCAAGTACGTGGGGTTGCTGTAGGAGTTGTAGCCGTTGGCACCCTTGACCACCACGGCATCGACGACGGTGGTGGAGGGACCCGTAATGGCGACGTCCACTTCCTGTCCCGTACCAGGCTTCACCGAGCCTTCGTTGGTCTTCACGGTGCCCGAGACATTCGCGTCGCTCGCGTCGCTGTTGGAACTCGACCCGACAAGCGTGTCGGAGCTGAGACCAATTGCTGAACAGGTTGTCACGTTTCCGCTGTGGCTTGCTGTCGCACGGCCGTCCTAGGCACTGTCCGCCCAGGCTGATGGGCTCGAAAGTGCAAGAAACAGGCCGCTGACGAGTACGGCACCGCTGCTTCGAGCTGCCCAACGATAATTTGGAAAGGTGTGTCGCATGGCGTGCGCTCCCGTTCTCGACGGGGCAGTGATCCCCGAGCGCCTCGTGGCCGTCGACCTATGACAGCCATCATGGGGAGAGCGCGGAAATCGGTCAACAGACCCATTCCGATTCGATGTGGCCGTCACGAACTGTTCACCTCCTATCCACACTCCGTTCGAATATCCGGTGATCCTCGGTCCACACCGGGTCGTCGGTGATTCGGCCTTTAGCCACGCCTCCGATTGTGGTGGAGCGGCGCCGATAACAAATCAGGAGTGGCGCGTACGCCGGTCCGGGGCACGCCCGATGAGCCGGAACCGAGACCCTCTGACAGGGATCTGAAGGGATATTTCGTCGCTGTGGGGTTGACGGGATCCCTGGGGCGCCAGAATGGTGAAGAATCCTGGGGCACCAGAACGGTGAAGACCCTAAGGAGGAGGTGCTTCTCATGCCTGGTGTCTTCGTCGTCACGGACAGTTCTTGCGACTTGGAACAAGACGACATCGACACGTTCAATATCGAGATCGTCCCCCTCACGATCCGATTTGGGAGCGAAGAATTCACCGACCGCCAGGACCTCAGCGTCGAAGACTTCTACCGACGAATGGCGAACACCGAAGGTCTCCCCCAGACGGCCTGCCCGTCGCCCGGTGCGTTTGAAGACGCCTTTCGCAACGCAAGAGACGCTGACGCTGAAGCAGTGGTGTGTCTTACCATCTCGAGCGAGTTGTCAACCACATTTCAGTCAGCCCTCACCGCTGCCGCCACGTTCGAGGGGCGGATTGTCGTCCATGTGATCGACAGCCGGACGGTGTCAAGCGGGCTCGGCACTCTCGTGGTTGAAGCCGCCAAAGTAGCCGCCGACGGGGCCGACATCGGCACAGTATTGCGCCGAGTCAGCGACCTCATCCCTCGGACGCACGTGCTTGCGGCTCTGAATACGTTGGAGAACCTGAAGAAGGGTGGGCGAATTGGCGGCGCCACGGCAATGGTGGGCTCACTGTTGTCGATCAAGCCGGTGATCGACCTCACCGGTGGCGTCGTCCACGAAGCCGGTAAGGCTCGGACTCGCAAGAGGGCGCTGCAGATGCTCTATGAACGCATGGCCGCCGCCGGGCTGATCGAGCACGTTGCGGTGATGCACGGCGGCGCTCCTGACATCGACCAGTTCCTCGACCTCATCGCTCCCCGCTTTCCCCGAGAGGCCATTCGGATCGGCACGTTGGGTGCCGTCGTCGGCGTGCACGGCGGCGCCCAGATGATCGGCGTCAGCTGGATTGCCGCTGCATAGGGAACCTGGGGGCGTACCCCTCTCGCCGGATCTGCGGCTGCCAACCGACCCAGATCTGGTTGAGCAGGATTGTCCGGGGCCTCTTGAGTAGGGACTGTGAGCGTCGGTCTGCAGCCAACTGGGAGTGGTGTGACCAGGACCTTGCGGCAGAAGGTCAGGCCGTGGAGCGACCACCTCCTACCGTGCAGCAGTCGCGCCCCCGACTCGGCGAACGGGTGGAGCCCCAGGTCCATCACATGGTTGAGGAGCGTTGGACCACCATGGAGTGGCAAGATCCCAAATGTGCCTTCGATCACCGGGCGCATTGAGGTCAATCTCGCTGTTCGTGATCCGGATCAGAGCGCGGCCTGGTACGCGGAGCTGTTGGGCATGCAGACGGTGTACGACTTCGTCGCGCCAGACGGTCGCATGCACTACATCTGCCTTCTCGAGCCGGAGAGTGGATTGGTCCTCTGCCTCGTCGGACATGTTGACAACCGCGGCGAACCGTTTAGTGAGGTTCACACCGGCCTCGATCACCTTGAGTTCCTCGTAGAACATCGCGATGAGCTCGATGAGTGGGCGAGCCGGCTCGATGATCTCGGGATTGTCCATTCCGGCGTCAAGGCGCCGCCCTACACCCAAAATGCGATGCTCACGTTTCGAGATCCCGACCGGATCCAGCTTGAGTTCTTCTGGCGGTCACCGACAGGTTGAGGCCTGTAACGAGTGAGGGCAGCTCCTCCTCGCGATTGGACTCCCGTCATCTGGCCCCCGGGCGCGGCCTGCGCGGACACTCTGGGCGACCTGGTCTGGCGCGACGGATATGGGACACACGCACCTCACCGAAGGCTCGTGACACGGCGAATTGGATCCGCGCATCCCTTTCGCAGAGTCAATGCCGAGTCCACGGCGTCCACCACGATCAGGCCTGCGCGATCCGGACGAGGTTGCCCGAAGGGTCACGGAACGCGCGAGTCGCGCACGCCCCAGGGTTGAGACGCCGGCTCCTGGAGTACCTCGGCGCCCGACGCCCGAACCTTCTCGAAGGTGGAGTCGAGGTCGTCGGAGCGGAAGATCGCAGCCTGCAGCGACCCCTGCATCACGAGCGCCAGGAGGGCGTCACCGTCGGCCTGCGAACGACCGCCGTGCGGCTGGGACAGAACGATGTCAACGTTCTGCCCCGGGGCGCCAACGGTGACCCAGCGGAAGCCCTCGGACGCGACATCGGCACGAACCCCCAGGCCGAGCGCGTCGCGGTAGAAGGCCAGCGCAGCGTCGGGGTCGTGGACCGGGATGAACATTGCGGAGACGGTGACTGCCATGCGGTAATCATAGGAACACCGACTCGTCCTGGGCTTCTCCGACCCTGCCTGATGCCGGGGCGGCGGGTTCGGCGTTCGGTGGGCCAGCCCGGCCCGTCGAAGGAGGCCGGCAGCTGTCAGACCATGACCGTGGAACGCCGCGATCGTGTCGCAACCCTGGCTGACGCACGACGGAACGACCTGGAGGTCCATGCGGTGGAGTCCCGGACGGGGCAGAGTTGGCGAGCAAGAAGGTGTTCTCAATTTCAGGAGCTCATGGATGGGTCGACTACAGGATCGAGTGGCGATCATCACCGGCGCCGGCGACGGGATCGGTCGTGGTATCGCCCGGGCGTTCGCGCGGGAGGGCTCCCGGGTCTTGGTGGCCGAACTGCAACCCGATACCGGCGCCGCGGTGGCCGCCGAGCTCACCGCCGAATTCGGGGCCGAAGCCCATGCCGTCGTCACCGACGTGGCGGACGAGGCCGCCGTCCGGGCCATGGTCAGCGCCGCCGTCGATCGCTGGGGAACGGTGGACATCCTCGTGAACAATGCGTGGGGCGGGGGCAGTCTGGGTCGCCTCGAGTACAAGACGAACGAACAGGTGGCGCACGGTCTCCTGGTCGGCTTCTTTGGGCCCTTCTGGGCCATGCAGGCTGCCTTGCCGGCGATGCGCGCCCAGGGTCGCGGCAACATCATCAACCTCTGCTCGCTCAACGGCGTGAACGCGCACATCGGGACGGGGGAGTACAACTGCGCCAAGGAAGCCCTGCGTGCGCTCACCCGCACTGCCGCCCGAGAGTGGGCACCCTACGGGGTCGTGGCCAACGCCATCTGCCCGGGCGCCAAGACGGCGGCGTCACGCGCCATCTTCGCAGCGAACCCCGAGCTCGAGGCGTTGGCCGACGCCGCCAACCCAATGGGACGTCTGGGCGATCCCGAGACCGACATCGCTCCGGTGGCGGTCTTCCTGGCCAGCGACGACGCCCGTTACCTCACGGGCAACACCTTGTTCGTCGACGGAGGCAGCCATATCAACGGCGCACCGTGGGCGCCGGAACTGCCCGATCGTCCATGAGCGATCCGACCGCCGCGGATGCACCGACCGCCCTGGTGACCGGGGCAAGCAGGGGGATCGGACGTGCCATCGCCCTCGGCATCGCCCAGGTCGGCTTCGACGTCGCGATCACCGCCCGCACGGTGCATGACGGAGATCCAACGGCCTTCGAGCGCGACACGGGCGCTCCGCTCCCGGGCAGTCTCGACACCACGGCGGCGGCCATCGAGGCATTCGGCCGTCGAGCCGTACCCATTGCGCTCGACCTGCTCGACCCGGATGCGTTAGCGCCTGCAGTCGACGCCGCCATCGCCGACCTGGGACACCTGGACCTGCTGGTGAACAATGCGCTCTACGTCGGCCCCGGGCAGCAGTGCCGGTTCCTCGAGACCGAACCCGACGAGCTGGCCCGTCGCGTGTTCGGCAACGTCACCGCTCAACTCCTACTCACCCAACGCGTCGTCACCCACATGGTCGGTCGCGGGGGAGGACTGGTGCTCGACATCAGCAGCGGCGCCGGCCAGCTCACCCCGCGGCACCCAGTGGGCGAAGGCGGGTGGACCCTGACGTACGCGGTGACCAAGGCAGGCTTTCATCGGATCGCCGACATGATCGCCCTCGAATGCGGCGACATGGGAGTCCGTGCCTTCAACCTCAATCCGGGCTTCGTCGCCACCGAGCGGGTCCGGGCCGTTCAGGAGCTGGCCTTCGTCGCCGACCGCGGTATTGCACCCGGAGTCGTGGGGCGCGTGGTGGCGTGGTTCGCCACCACGGGACAGCACCGGTTCGAAAACGGGACGTACCACCAGGTCCCCGAACTCGCCCGCGAGCTGGGGTATCTGCCGTGAGCGGGCCCGGAGCCGACCCGATCGCCTGGCTGGTGGCGCATGAGCAGATCCGTCAACTCGCAAGTCGCTACGCGGTCGCCCTGGACGCCCGCGATCTCGACACACTCGTCAGCTTGTTCGTCGACGACGTGCGGGTCGGACGCGACCAGGTCGGCCACGACGCGTTGCGAGCGAGTTTCACCGAGCAGTTGACGGACCTTGGTGTCACGATCCTGCTGGTGGGCAACCATGTGATCAACGTTGTCGACGAGGACCACGCCAGCGGAATCGTCTCCTGTCGCGGGGAGATCGAGATGGGCGAGCAATGGGTTGTCCAGGCCATCCAGTACCACGACAGCTACGAGCGACGCGACGGCGACTGGCTGTTCGTCCGCCGTCGCCACCTGCTGTTCTACGGAGCGGACATGCTCCAGCGACCGATCGGTCTCCCGCTGGCGCACTGGCCGGCGAGCCCCACCGGCAAGGGGGAGCTTCCCGAGGTCCTCACGACCTGGCAGGACTTCCACCGAGACCTCATGTGATCCGGTGTCCTCGCCAGATGCCAACGAAGGTGGGCATCGTCCTTGACGCGCGTCGGACCACAACCTGAGATCACTACCCCCGAAGATGGTTCTGGAGTCCAACCAGCAGTTCGGGTTCAGTGCCTCTATTGCGGTGATGGGACCCCGTACCATTTCCCGCATGACGGGCCCGCATGGGAACGATGGCGTCCCTGTGCCCTCGCGCGCTCGACAACGAACGGATCGTGCACGGCTCGTGGCGGAACGTCGCAAGAGGAGAAGACGCCGTCTTCTGCCCCTTGTCGGACTTCTCTTGCTCGTCATCGGCGTCGCCGCGTGGGTGGTCGAGGGCCGGTCAGGGGTGACGTCGCCACGGGGGGCTGCCCTCTCGACGACGACGTCATCCACCAGCACGACCAGCAGCACGCTCCCTCCTTATGTCCCACCTGCTGTCGCACCAGTTGTCTCGCCAGCCGATGCCGGAGAGGGGACGTGGGTGGCCCAGGACACGTGGAGCGGGTCGCCGCCGTCGATCATGACGACAACCTTTCGACCCGACGCGGCGGACCCGAGCATCGTGGCCTACGCCACCTGGATCCGAACGTCGTCGACGCAGCTTGCGCTCTATCCCGGGTATGAAGGTCCAGGGCCGACCACACTTGACCGCGGGCCGGAAATGGTCCCGATCACGGCGCGACAGACCCTGCTCGCCACGTTCAACTCCGGCTTCTACGAGAAGGATGCCCCCGGCGGGTTCTATGTCAACAACACCCTGTACTTTCCCATGATCAACGGTTTGGCGACGGTCGTCGAGTACACCGACGGGACAGTCGATATCGTCGACTGGGAAGGAGGTTCCTCCCCTGGGCCTCACGTCGTCATGGCGCGCCAGAACCTGTCGCTTCTCGTCGCCAACCAGGCCGCGACGCCCGAGACCGCAGTGGGCGGTGACTGGGGAATCACCCTCGGAGGGGTGCCTGCCGTATGGCGGACCGGCCTCGGGATAGACGACAGAGGCAACCTTCTCTACGTCGCCGCCCCGACCCAGACGGCCGCCACCCTGGCGCAGATCCTGGTCAAGCTGGGGGCGGTGCGCGCGATGCAACTCGACATCAATCCCGAGTGGCCGATCTTCGTGACCTATGGTGGACCGGGCGCCGTCGGCCCGGCGCTCTTCGTGCCGAACCCGAATCAGATCCCCAATCGATTTCTGTACTCGAGCACCAAGGACTTCTTCGCCGTGTACCAGCGACCGCCGGTCACGACTCCGCAACCGTGGTAAGGGCTGCGTTCACGTGAGCCCGAATCATGCCCGCCGACGGCGGCAGACGAGTGCCGGGGTGCGCCGCAGGCGCCTCGCCGCGGGTGTTGCTGGGCTCGTGGTGCTGGGCGCGACGGCCTTCGCAATCGTCTGGCTGGCTGCCCCGGCCCAACGCTCCGGAGGGTCCCACGCGGCAGGGTCCACCACCACGAGCCACCCCGCGCATCCCGTGACCACCACCACGCAGGCCTTCGGACCCGTCACGATCTCAGCCGTTGGCGACACCGATCTGGGAAACACGCCGGACGTGCCTCCCGACCCGACCGCCTATCTCCAACCGGTCAAGGCTGCGCTGCAGGGACCTATCGTGTTCGCCAATCTCGAGGGAACGCTGACGGACGCCACGACCTCCAAGTGCGCGCCGACGTCTACCGACTGCTTCGCCTTCCGGAATCCGCCGTCGGACGCGCAGGTGCTGAGATCGATCGGGTTCACCGTCATCAACAGTGCCAACAATCACTCGCACGACTTCGGGTCCCAGGGAGTGTCTGACACCACGGCCGCGCTGCAGGGCGCAGGTCTGGTCCAGGCCGGGCTCCCCGGTCAGATCGGCATCGTGAGTGACGGGACCACCAAGGTGGCGTTCGTGGACTTCGCCCCCTATCCGAACACCAACAATCTGCTCGATCTCCCCACTGCGAAGTCCCTGATCCTGCAGGCCAAGTCGGAGGCGAATGTGGTGGTCGTGTACATGCATGCGGGTGCCGAGGGATCCGGTGCCGACCACGTGACGGGCTCAGAGGAGACGTATGTCGGCGAAGACAGGGGCAACGCGAAGGCGTTCGCGCACGCTGCCATCGATGACGGCGCCGATCTCGTGATCGCCAGCGGCCCTCACGTCCTGCGCGGCATGGAGGAGTACAACGGCCACTTGATCGCCTACAGCCTCGGGAACTTTTGCGGCTATCAGAACTTCGCAACCGGCGGTACGTTGAGCCTTTCCGGCATCCTGACCGTCACGATGACCGCCAACGGGGTCTTCACCGGAGGACACTTCACCTCGCTCCTCCTCAACGGCATCGGGCAACCATCGGTCGACCCTGCGGGGCAGGCGGCGGGTTTCGTGAACGGGCTGTCCAGCGCCGATTTCGGGACCTCCGCCGTCAACATCCTTCCCTCGGGACAGATCTCCCTCGCTGCTCCGCCGGCCTGAGGCACTCAACAGCCGCCGGGCGGACCGACGACGCCCGGGCCGACGGCGGGCTGGTCGACGGTTCCGATGTCCTGGCTCCGGGGGTTCGGGCCCAGGTGGACGACGTACCATTCGCCGCGCCACGAGATCAACGATGCCACGCCGAAGGATTCCACGCTACCGCCGACCTGGTAGACGAAACGGACACCGGGCAGGTGCCAGTAGCCAATCGTGTTCTCGCACGCTCCGGGGGGTATGTACGCAGCCTCCGCGGCTGATGCGTTGACCGAGAGGAGCTTGGCCGTGGACACGGCGGGTCCCAGCGACTGGTGATACGCAGCGATGTCCAATCGATAGAAGGCGATCAATCGATCCGCGTAGTCGGACGCCGGGTCGGGCAGAACGCCCGTCTTCATCTGCAGGTAGGCGGTCTGGGGAAAGAACACGGTGAGCGCGGGGTCAACCGAATCGTTCACGATGGCCGTCCACAGCGGAGCCAAGGTGGTCTGCAGCGACGCGTCGACCGGGGGCTCGGTCGCCGTCTGGGGGAGCAGTCCTGGGTCGGTCGTGGTCGTCGTCGGGGGGATTGTCGTCGTGGTCGTGGTGGTCGTCGAGCTGGTGCTCGTGGCCCGATGGAGGGCGACGGGCGCAGTGCCGGATCCGCAGCACGAAAGGACGGCTCCGGCGACCACGGCGACTCCGGATAACCGCCAGGGAAGGCGTGATCGTCGGCGTCCCGACCGGTGGCGATTCCGCACGGAGGACGACGCAAACGCCCGAGTCTTGCAGCGATCTTCAGCGAGGACGGGAGCCAAGACGGCGGCTACTTCGGCGGGCGAAGGCCGTCCTCGATCATCACGAGCAGCCGCTGGCTCTGCTCGGGCGTCAGGGTCGCGCTCATGCACATCGAGCCCAGAAGCTGCATGAGATCCGTTCCGTCGAGGTCCGTGCGCACTACGCCTGCATCCTGGGCTCGGGTCAGCACGATGTCGATGGCGCCCTCGATACGCTCGCGGGACGCGATGCGCAGGTCCGGGTTCTTCTCGAAGGCCTCGTGCAACTCGGTCAGGAACCTGCGCTTGCCGATCGCGTAGCGCACGAAGGCCTCGAGCCACGCCGCCAGGGCGGGCCACGGCTCCAACTCGGCGACCGCCGATTCAGCGACACTGACGAGCTCGTCGACGTCCTCGCGGTAGACGGCCTCGACGACATCGATCCGCTTGGGGAAGTGGCGGTACAGCGTGCCGACGCCCACCCCCGCTTCCTTGGCGATGGCCTCCATCGACGCCCCGCCGCCATGTTGGGCGAACACGACCCGTGCTGCCGTGACGAGCCGCTCGTAGTTGCGCACGGCGTCGGCCCGCATCGGGCGCGTTGAGCCGTCCTCGGCCTGGCGGCCGGCATGATCCACCGTTGCCGCCGTCGACCTCGGTTGACCCGTCATGTTCCTTCTTTCCTTGCGGACCGAAATTCCGTGTTGCAAAACGGAGGGTCCCTCCGTATACTAACCGGAGGAAGCTTCCGCTTCATCCACGATACCAGCGGAAAGATCGGACAACCATGCCTTCTCCTGCCCTTCTCCTGTCGCGCCCCGAACCGGCCGACGGACCGAATCCGGGCCGCTCCGCCTCCCTGCGGCGCCGGCTCTCCAATCCCACCGTCTTCCTGTTCGTCATTCTGACCGCCCAGCTCATGGTGGTCCTTGACACGACGATCGTCAACGTCGCCCTCCCGCACATCCAGGTGGGCCTGGGCCTGTCGGGCACGGGGCTCTCCTGGGTCCTCAACGCCTACCTGCTCACCTTCGGCGGTCTCCTGCTCCTGGGTGCCCGCTCGGGCGACCTCCTCGGTCGACGCCGGACGTTCCTGGCCGGGATCGGCGTCTTCTCGCTGAGCTCGCTCTTCGGCGGGTTGGCCGTCGCCGGCTGGATGCTCCTGGCCGCACGGGCCCTCCAGGGAGTCGGCGCCGCCCTGGCCGCCCCCTCGTCGCTGGCTCTCCTGACCACCGTCTTCTCCGAGGGGCGCCAGAGGGTCCGGGCCATCGGTCTGTTCACCACCGTGTCGGCAGCGGGAGGGGCGATCGGGCTCGTCGCCGGCGGCGCGCTCACCCAGTTGGTCTCCTGGCGCTGGGTGATGTTCGTGAACGTGCCGATCGGCATTGCGGTCTGGGCCGTCGGTCGCATCGTGCTGCAGGAGACCGAGGGTCGGCACGGTCACTTCGATGTCGCGGGCGCGCTCACCTCCACCTTCGGCATGGTCGGTGTCGTCCTCGGCCTGGTCGAGGCAGGGAGCAAGGGATGGTCGAGCCCGCTGACCGTGGGGTCGTTGGCGGCCGGTGCGTTGCTGCTCGGTCTGTTCGTACGGATCGAGACCCGGGCCGAGGAGCCCATCGTGCCGTTGCGCCTCTTCACCGACGGGACGCGCACGACTGCGAACGTCTCCCTCGGCCTCATGTACGCGGGCATGTACGGGATGTTCTTCTTCATCGGGCAGTTCCTGCAGGACGTCGAGGGATACTCACCGCTTCGGGCCGGCCTGTCCTTCTTGCCCATTCCGGCCTCCGTCTTCTTGTCCTCGCAACTTGTCAGCAAGGTCCTCGTCAACCGGGTCCGGCCCAAGGTCCTGATGCTGTCGGGCATCGGCATGACCATCGTGGCTCTGCTGCTCTCGAGCCAGCTGCACGCCGGGGCTTCCTACCCGCGTATCCTCATCGGCCTCGTGCTGGTCGGCCTTGGTTCAGGGACCGCGCTGGTGCCACTCACCACAGCGGGGCTCTCCGGAGTCGAGCCGGGTGACGCCGGCGCCGCCTCCGGCCTGGTCAACGTGATGCAGCAGGTCGGCGCCGCGCTCGGACTGGCGGTCCTCGTCACCGTGCTCAGCGCGACGGCGCCGCACGCACAGCTGCAGGAGGGTGCCGGCGGGACGACCACCCTCGTCCATGGCCTCGACGTGACGTTCGGCGTCGCGGCGCTCTTCGGTCTCCTGGCGTTCGCCATGGTGGGGTTCCTGGTCCGGCTGCCCGTGACGGCGAGGGACGGCGCGGTCGGCACCGAGCGGGCACTCGAGGAGTTCGAGTTGGTGGACGGCGAGGGCTTCGAATGGAGGCAGCCGGACCTGGTTGCCTAGCTCCTGGTCACACGAAAGCCATCTGCGTGATGGCGCCGCGGAGGTCCTAAATTGCACCGCCCGCCGAGAGGGTGCCGATGTCGTCCCAGGAATATCCGATCTCGAGGAGCACCTGTTCGGTGTGTTCTCCGAGCTCGGGGACGTGCGCGTCGATCACGGCGGGTGGGTCCGAGAAGCGGACCGGCGTCCTGACGACGGGCGTGGTCGACTCTCTGGCTTCCGGAGACCCGATCGTCGAGATGTAGCCGTTCGCCTCGACACCCGGGTCGGCGACCACCTCCGCGTGGTCGCGGACAGGAGCGAAGCGCAAGCCCGCGGCGCCGAGCAGGTCGCACCATTCGGCGGTCGGCTTGGTCGCGAAGACCTGGTCGAGGATCGGCCACAGCTCGGCCTTGTCGTCCTCGAAGTACAAGAGCTGGTTGAAACGGTCGATCAGGTCGGGCCTGCCGATGATCCGGTAGAAGCGGTCGCGCGCGGGGCCGGCCGTGCCGACGACGGCGATCCACCCGTCCGAGGTCGGGAAGACACCGTAGATACCGGGGATCATCGGGTGGCTACGGCCGCTCGGTCCCGATGGATGTCCCGACATGAGATACCGGGTGTATTCACCGGCTTGGGCCCAGATCTGGCCGCCCAGCAGCGATGTCTCGACCATTTGGCCCCGGCCGGTCTGCTCTCTCGCGTACAACGCTGCGAGTATGCCGGCGAGCAGGTTCTGGCCCGAGATGTGGTCGGCGATCGTGGCCCCGACCGGACTCGGGTCGTTCCCGTTCCCGCCCGTGGTGCTGATCAGCCCGCCGGCGGCCTGCGCGCTGAGATCGGCACCTTCGCGTGCTGCATCGGGACCGCGTTGCCCGAAAGAGGACCCCACGCCGTAGACGATCCGCGGGTTGCGCGCGGCCAGTTCGTCATATCCCAGACCCCAACCCTCCATCGTGCCCGGCTTGAAGTTGGTGATGACGACGTCGGCGTGCTCGACCAGGCGCATGAAGACCTCGCGACCCGCCGGCAACCGGAGGTCGACCGTGACGCTGCGCTTGCCCCGGTTGTAGGCGCTGAAGAAGGCCGATCGCCGGTCCACCCGGCTGATCGGGAGCCACCGAGCCTGGTCGCCGAAGCCGGGGAGCTCCACCTTGACCACGTCGGCGCCCCACTCGAGCATCGTCAAGGAGGCCTGCGGCCCCTGTACCAGGAGACCCGCCTCCACGACGCGGATGCCATCGAGGGTGCCCACGGGTCAGGTCCTCGGAAGGTCACGGTAGAGGGTCATGTGGACCACGACACTCGCCGCGCTCCGCCCGGCGGTCAAGCGGGCCATTGTGCTCGGGGCAGCCCGACCATCCACTGGCGGGGGAGCAGACCGTGCAACCATTGTTGAATGCTCGAGCGTCGCGCTCGCGGACACGCCGGTAAGGGAGAAACGTGCCGGTCAGCCTGGCGCCTGGCCCTGGCCGGCGCTCTCACTGCGCTCGTGGTCTCGGCGGTCGGGATCGTCTCGCCGCTGGGCAGCGCGGCGTCGACCTCGGGCTGGTACGTCGCCACGACGCCGGGTACGGGCGCCGACGACATCCTGCTGGGGACGTCATGCCCCAACGCACAGCAGTGCTTCGCCGCCGGGATCTCCATCCAGAACATCAATTCCAACGGCACCTTCTCACCGATCGTCGAGACCTGGAACGGCACGTCCTGGACGCTGACTCCGCAGCCGCCACTGCCGACCGGCCACGGTGGCGGCCTGTTCGCCGTGTCGTGCGTGACCGGGTCCGACTGCTGGGCGGTGGGGGCCATCGTCGGTGTCGGCGGGAACGGGGGCCCGTCCGGGACCCTCATCGAGAACTGGAACGGCAGCGTATGGTCCGTCGTGCCGAGCCCGACCCCGAGTGGGCCGGGTGTGGGTGGAGCGCTCCTGCAGGGCGTGAGCTGCGCGTCAGCCTCCAGCTGCTTCGCCGTCGGGTACGCGACGGACCAGAGCGGCAACGGTCTCAACGACGTGATCGAGCAGTGGAACGGTGTGGCATGGAGCATCGTCCCCGGCGCCGCGACCGGCCAGACCTACGATGGGCTCTCCACTGTGCAGTGCCTCGCCGCCGACGACTGCTGGGCCGTTGGCAACGCCGGTCCCGTGCCGCAGAACCCCAACTTCCTCCCCATATTCCCGGGCGCGGTGGGTGACCAGGGCCTGATAGAGCACTGGGACGGCGCGTCGTGGTCGGTGACCCCGAGCGCCGTCTACCCGAGTCCGAGCGGGGGCTACCTGAACGGCGTGAGCTGCGCCACCGCGGCGGACTGTTGGGCGTCGGGGTCGACGACCGACGGGAGCGGTCTCGCGGCCGGTGTCCTCATGGAGCACTGGAACGGGTCGAGCTGGACCGACATGTCGTCGTCCGTGCCCAACTCGACGACACCCGCCATCCTGAGCAGCATCTCCTGCCTCAGCCCGGTGCAGTGCTGGGCGGTGGGCTCCAGCGGCGAGTTCGGCGGCAACGGCGGCAACGGGTTCCAGCCGCAGAGCTTCATCGAGAATTGGAACGGCACGTCGTGGTCGGTCGACCCGAGCCCGAACGTGACCGCGCTCAGCTTGTTGAACTCCGTCACGTGCGTGCGTGCGGTCGGATGCGTAGCGGTGGGGAGCGCAGCCGCGATGGGCGGTCCGAACGACCCCGGCCTCCGCTCCTTCGTCGAGCAGATGGCCTTCCCCGCTGCCTCGAACCAGGGCATCGTTCTCGGTGCGCTCGACGGGGGAGTGTTCAACTACGGCACGACGCAGTTCTCCGGCTCCATGGGTGGACAACACCTGAACGCGCCGGTCGTCGGCATCGCCGAGATGCCCGATGCGGCCGGCTACTGGCTGGTCTCCTCCGACGGCGGCGTGTTTGCCTTCGGCAGTGCGCACTTCTACGGCTCCATGGGCGGCCATCACCTGAACCGGCCCATCGTGGGGATCGCGGCCACCCCGGACGGCCAGGGCTACTGGCTCGTCGCCAGCGACGGGGGCGTGTTCAACTACGGCGACGCCCAGTTCCACGGCTCCATGGGAGGGCAACCCCTCAATGCGCCGGTCGTCGGCATCGCCTCGGCTGGCGACGGTGGCTACTGGATGGCCGCCTCCGACGGCGGTGTCTTCAATTTCGGCGACGCCGGGTTCTTCGGATCGGCCGGCGGGATCCACCTGAACCGCCCGGTGTCGGGCATCGCTGCCACGCCGGACGGCATGGGCTACTGGATGGTGGGAACCGACGGTGGCATCTTCAATTACGGCGACGCCGGCTTCTTCGGTTCGGTGCCGGGGCAGGGCATCATCGGCCAGCCGCCGGTGGACGGCATCGCCAGGACGCCCACCGGTTCGGGGTACTGGCTGGTGGGCGCCACCGGCGCCGTCTACACCTACGGCGATGCCTCGTTCCCGGGAGCGCCAAATGCCGGCCGGCTGGTCGCCTTCGTCTCCGGTATCGCCGCGTCCTGAGCGGCCGCACCCTCACACGAAGTCGGAGCCCCCGTCCACGTTGACGCAGGCCCCGGTGACGTAGCCGTTCCGTCGCGACACCAGATACGCGGTCAGGGAGGCGACCTCGTCGGGCAGGCCGGCTCGGCCGATGTCGGCGGGTTGGTGGAAGGTCTTGTCGATCCAGGCCATGACGTCGTGGGGGTTGGCGGGGTCGAGGCCCTCGGCGGCGAAGATGTCCTTGAGGTTCTCGGTGAAGCTGGCGGTCACGATGGAGCCCGGGCACACGGCGTTCACGAGGATGCCGTCGGCAGCGAGCGACTTGGCCAGGTTCTTGGCGATGCTCGTCACCGCGGCCTTGGACGCGGTGTAGGCGACGAGGATCGGGCTCTGGCGCTGGATGGAGTGGGCCGAGAAGAAGACCATGCGCCCCCAGTCGGCGGCCCGAATCATGGGCAGCGCCGAGCGCACGGTCCGGACGGCCGACATGGTGCCGAGCGCGAAGGCCTCGTCCCAGCCGCTGTCGTCGAGTTGCTCGAACCGCCCCGCCCCCGGGCCGATCGTGTGGACCAGCATGTTGAGCGAGCCCCACCGGCTCGCCACCTCGGTGAACCCGTCCCCGATGGAGTCGGGGTCGGTCATGTCGACGCTGATGCCCACTGCATCCGGGCTCCCGGCGGCGCGCAGTGCGCTCACGGTGTCATCGAGTGCCTGGCGGCCGCGTGCCATCACCGCGACGCGAGCCCCCTCACCGGCGATCACCTCTGCCACCGCCCGTCCCATGCCCTTGCTCCCGCCGGTGACCACCGCGGTGGCGCCAGAGATCCCGAGATCCATTTCTTTCAACCTCCCCCGGCCGTGGCGATCAGCTGATCACGCGACGGCATCGTATGAATCGAGATAGGGGGCGAACCGCTCGCGCACCTGGTCGGCCTCGAGCCCGAAGTCGGCCAGGTCGTAGGCGTGCCGCCCGTGCGCGCCCGGCTCGTGGCTCTTGGCCCAATTGGTGACGGCCTCGCGCGACGCGGCGGAGAAGTCGACCCCGATGCGGCTGTAGGCGGCCGCGAGCGCACCCACGGGGTCCACCTGCAGGTCGGCAAAGGACAGGTCTGCGAAACGGCCGTCGCCCACTCGCTCCCGGAAGTCCATGGCCCGGGACACTGCCTGCCACCAGCGGTCGAGCTGCTCGCCCCCGAGCTCGGCGGCGTCGTCCCGGTCGCTGCCCCAGCTCCGGACGTAGTGGATCAGGCTGCACACCGACCCGAGGACCTTGGCGGGGTCGCGGTGGCTCCAGAGGAATTTGGCGTCGGGATACGCCTCGAGCAGCGCGTCCAGGGAGAACATGTGGACGGGGGTCTTGAGGTGCCATAGGTGCGGTGGGCAGTGCCACTGGAGCAGGCGGAGCACGCGCCGGTGGTAGCGATAGGTGTCGCGCATGTCGCAGTCCGTGACCCATGCGAGGTAGGAGGGGACGTGGCCGAAGCCGTCGAAATGGACCGTCCGAAAGCTCATGCCCAGCAGGTCCTGGCACTCCGTCGCCGTGGTCGCTTCCTCGTGGTGCATGCTCTCCATCAGGGGGAACATCTGGTTCATCATCGCCAGGCCCGCCTCTGTCTCTGCGATGCGCGGGTCGGTGTGCTCGGTCGCCGACTCGGGGGGCGGGCATGGCGACGAGGACTCCCACAAGCGGAGCGAGCGGAATTGGGGGTCCGCAGCCACCAGCTGGCTCAGGGCCGTGGTGCCCGTGCGGGGCAGGCCGATGACGAAGACCGGTCCCTCGACCACCTCGTCGTCGATCGACGGGTGGGCGCGATACATGTCCTCCACCTGCAGTCGGGACGAGAGCAGCGAGACCAGGCGGATCCGCATCATCACCTCACCGGCCTCGGTCAGGTCCGCCTCCTCGTTCATGGATCGGACGAGGCGCTCGAGGCCGTCGCGGTGCATGCCGTCGCCGAAGTCGTCCAGGCCCGTCTGCTCCCGCGCCTCGGCCTCGAGCGCGTCGGCATCCAGGGTCATCGGGGGAACCGCTTGCTCACCGCGAGCCGCCGG
Organism: uncultured Acidimicrobiaceae bacterium; assembly: GCA_963717455.1. Classification (GTDB taxonomy): domain Bacteria; phylum Actinomycetota; class Acidimicrobiia; order Acidimicrobiales; family RAAP-2; genus Bog-473. The sequence continues at coordinate 4,417,607 of OY970336.1, read as the reverse complement.
GCGGCAATGCTGTCCTGGCGCTCCTCGGGCGTGACGCGCCGCGTCTCAGCCGGGAGCGCCGCGCGGACGCCCGAGAAGGGGATCACCCGGGCGGCCGGGACCGGTGCCGTCTCCGTGCGGACGCAGCGCAGGATCACAGGCCCCGCGCTGTGCCCGGCCGTATCGAGCCAGTTGGGGACGCCCGGGTCGCTGTGGGCGATGACGGCCCGCATGATCCCGTCGTCGTCGACCACCGACTGGTGCCCGTTGAGGCTGCTCTGATGGCGGGCGTAGTCGATGGTCTCCCACCACGGGTTCCCGAGCGAGAAGCTCCAGTAGAGGCCCTGGGGCGGGGCGACCTCGAGCAGGAGCGCCTCGTCGGGTGCGAGCGCCCAGGACCCGATGACGGGCCGGTTCTCGGCTGCGCCCCCCATGGCCGTGCCGTCGAGCGGAGGGAGGAACGTGTTGGGCGCCTCCGGGCGGGAGAACTGCAGGAAGAAGTCCAGGTTGGCGACCACGAAGTCACCGAGCGCCACCAGCTGCCGGGCGACCACGGCCCGCGGGTCCACCTCAGGACGCGGCGCGGTCGTGCGCGGCTGGCCGGTCAGCTCGATGTGGAGTGAGGAGGCCACCTCGGTGTCCCAGTCGTAGAAGAAATGCCGCACCACCAGCCCGGTGGCGTTCTCGGCGATGGGCAGCCAATTCCCCTCGTGGGGGTCCGCCGAGAGGACGAGCTCCAACTCGCCTGAAGGCCCGAGTTCGAGCTCGTCGAGGAGCACGTTGGCCGACGATGCCATTCCGGCCATCGACTGCAGCCCCACGTAGCGGGCCGACCCGCGGTTGCCCCAGAGGCGGTAGGACTCGCCTCCTCGCAGCGGCGCGCCCGTGTAGATGCAGTCGGGACAGTCCATGCCCCACTTGTAGACCGCGTCGACACCGGAGGGCTTCACGGCGAGGACCGGGTCGGGCTCGGCCCGGAGCGCGTGGTCCAGCCCGGTGCCCAGCAGCCCGAGCAGGTGGCGGAAGCCAGCGGCCAAGTCGGCCGGGTTGCGTGGGACGTCGTCGGACAGCACGACGTCCGCGGCGTTGCGCAGCCCGTCGAGTAGGTGGGACCACGCGCGCCCTGACACGAGGTCGTCCGCCGTCGCATCCCCCGCGCGTGCCGCCTCGCCGACCGAGTGCGGCATCCACGACGGGTTGATGAAGGGGCTCGTCACTGGTCGCTCGATGCACGCGTGTGAACGAATGGCAGCAACCCCATGACCGACCCCCATCGCGACTCAGGAGGGGCCATGCTTCCCCACGGCGATGGGGCAGTCAACCCAGAGCGACGCCACCGATCACCCGCTCGCGATGCCGCCGCGACGTAGCGTGGTCGGCCAGGAGCCGCCGAAGGGTGCCACGGGAGGCGAGCCGAGGACGCATGATCGAAGACGCCATTCCCACCTTGGTCCTGATCGGCGTGGCGGCAGTTCTGGCACCCATCATCGCGGAGGGAACCCGCCGCTACCTGCCGGTGCCCGAGGTGGTGATCCAGATCCTCCTCGGGATCCTCATCGGGCCGTACGTCCTCGCGCTGGCGCATCCCAACGCGATCGTGACGGCGCTGTCCGATTTCGGCCTCACCTACCTCATGTTCCTGGCCGGCACGGAGCTCGACCTGGCGATCATGCGGAAGGGTCACCTGGGGCTGGCGGCAGGGTCCTGGGCCACGTCGGTGGTCCTCGCCCTTGCCGTCGGCGTCGCCCTGCACGCGACGGACCTGGTCCTCGACTCGGTCGTGGTGGCGCTCTGCCTGACCACCACGGCTCTCGGGACGCTGCTGCCCATTCTGCGCGACGCCGGGGTGCTGCGCACGGCGATCGGGCCGACGGTCCTGTCCGTGGGCGCCATCGGTGAATTCGGGCCCATCGTGGCGGTGGCCGTCTTGCTCACGAACCGCGACGTCCGCCTGACCTTCTTCCTCTTGGCCCTCTTCGTCGCCGTCGCCGTGGTCGCCGCGCTGCTGGCGATGCAGGTCCATCCTCCGCGCTTCGTCGCGCTCGAAGCGCCGGCACCTCCACTCCACCGCCCAGCTGCCGGTGCGGATCTCGGTCCTGCTCGTGATCCTGCTGGTCTACCTGGCGATCAAGCTCAGCCTCGATGTGTTGCTCGGCGCCTTCGCGGCCGGCGTGGTGGTGCGCCTGTTCATCAAGGGGGAGGACGAAGAGCCCATCACCAGCAAGCTCGAGGCCATCGGCTTTGGCTTTCTCATCCCGATCTTCTTCATCGAGAGCGGGATCACATTCGACCTGCACGCGCTGGTCCACCAGCCCAAGGTCCTGCTCCTGGTGCCGATGTTCACGGCGATCTTCTTGGTGACCCGTGGGATCCCGACCTGGGCCTTCTTCCGCCGTGTGGTGACGAGGGCGGAAGCGGGCGCGCTTGCCGTCCTGGCGGCGACGGGACTGCCGCTGATCGTGGTCATCACCACGCTGGGGGTCGACGAGCACAAGATGAAGCCCCAGAACGCAGCAGCGTTGGTCGCGGCGGGAATGCTGTCGGTCTTGATCTATCCGATCATCGGGCTCGGGCGGCTGGCCCGCTCCCCGAAGGTCGCAGAGGCACCGGAGCACTCAGCGGACGACGCGGGGTGATGCGGCGGCACCCGACGGCTCATTCGTCGTATCCGCCCGTGAAGAGACTGGGGTGGGGGCGCGCCGGCGGCGTCCGGTAGAAGGGCCGCACGTGCGTCTCCATGATCTCCTCCACGACCCCCGCCGAGATCGGATCGGGCAGCAGGTCGTGGTCCTCGGCGGGATCCTGGTCCAGATCGAAGAGCTGGCACGGCGAGACCGCGTCCTCGTCGACGACGAGCTTGTAGCGATCAGTCTCGAACACCGCGAAGCCCCAGTTCTCGCTGACCGCGACGCGCCGGGGCTCCGGCGCCTCGCCGCGCACCGCTGCCAGCAGCGACCGGCCCTCAGCGTCCGGGATCGCGGGGGCGCCGGCGATCTCGCGGACCGTGGCGGGCACGTCGAGGTGCTCCACCAGAGCCTCGACCACGCGGGACGAGCCGCCGCCAGGTGGGCGCACGATCAGCGGGACGCGTACCGCCCCTTCGTAGAGCACGCACTTGGACATCAGCCCATGGCTTCCTGCCATCTCTCCGTGGTCGCTCGTGTAGATGATCCACGTGTTGTCCAGGAGCCCCTTTCGTTCCAGCGCCTCGACCATGCAGCCGACCGCGTGGTCGATGACCGAGATGTCAGCGGCGTAGGAGCGGCGCATGCCGCGGATGGCGTCGTCGGTCATGGTCTCCGAGTCCGAGACCCACAGGAACGAATTCAGGAGGGCGCTGTAGCGCCCCGTCCCCTCGACGGTGGGGCGCCGGGTCGAGCGCGGCATGGAGATGTCGACGTCGCGGTAGCGCCGCACCGCCTCCTCGGGTGCGTCCCACGGGTCGTGTGGCCCCGGGAACCCCACGAAGAGGAAGAACGGCTCTATCCGGTCGTATCCCTCGATCCATTGCACGGCCTCGTGGCCGTGCCACGTGTCGACGTACGCGTCGAGTGGCAGTGGCATGGGCGTCGAGTCCCACATGGGCACGCATTTCGTCGCGTTCTGGCCGTCCTCGTTCTCCCCCTGGTAGCTGCGATCGGCGATGTGCTGCTTGTAGGCGGCCAGCAGGCCCCGGTCGGAGAGGAAGTCGGTGTAGCGGTTGGGGATCTTGCCCACGAACTTGTCACCGGTCTCGAAGACCTCCGCAAAACCGAGCGCCTCGAGGCGCCCAGCCATGTCGTCGATGTGCGGCACCGTGAGGCTCTCGTCGAGGTACAGGTGTGCCTTGCCCAGGAGCGACGTGTGGTAGCCGGCCTCCCGCAACGCCCACGTGTAGGTCGCGCTGTCGGGAGCGATCTCGGCCCAGTTCGTGTAGACGCCGTGGTCGCGCACATAGCGCTCCGTCATGAAGGAGGCTCGCGAGGGCATGCAGAGCGGGCCCTGGCACGAGACTCGCGAGAACCGCACGCCCCCGTCGGCCAGGGCATCGAGCGACGGCGTGAAGACGCTGGGGTCTCCGGCGCAGCCCATCATGTCGGCCCGGTGCTGGTCCGACATGACGAGCAGGATGTTGGGGGCACTGGTGCTCAATCGATCGCCCTTTCTGTCTCCGTGCGACGCCCGCGACGGCGCTGCCTGTCGGCGATCCTGGCATGAACCGGCGCCGCGGGCGGGGAGCGGCGCGGATTGGTCAGGTCGTCGGTGGCCCCCACTAACCTGTCGCCACCGCCCGGAGACCGACCCCTGGAGCCCACTGCATGCCCTTTGATCTGAAGAAGGTGTTGGACGAGCGCACGGGCGAGAACTTCACCCTCCATTCCAAGTACGTCAACCCCCAGTTGCCGCGGGTGCTCGGCACACTCGAGTTCGACCGCTTCTACGTCAAGGGGGAGGGGTGTTATCTCATTGACGACAAAGGCGACCGCTACCTGGACCTTCTGTCCGGCTTCGGCGTCTTCGCCCTGGGCCGCGGCCACCCTTCCGTCGTCCAGGCGCTGCACGACGCCCTCGACGCCGACCTGCCGAACCTCGTGCAGATGGACTGTGCGTTGCTGCCCGGTGTCCTGGCCGAGCAGCTCGTGGCCCGCTCGCACCCGGGGATCGAGCGGGTCTTCTTCACCAACTCGGGTGCCGAGGCCATCGAGAGCGCCATCAAGTTCGCACGGGTCGCCACCAAGCGGTCCCGCATCCTCTACTGCGACCATGCGTTCCACGGCCTGACGACCGGTGCCCTGGCCCTCAACGGGGGCCGGGAGTTCCGCAGCGGCTTCGGACCGCTCCTCCCGGGGTGCGACATGATCCCGTTCGGCGACGCGTCCGCCCTCGCCCGCGAGCTGCGGCGAGGGGACGTGGCTGCATTCATCGTCGAGCCCATACAGGGCAAAGGAGTCAACCTGGCGCCCGACGAGTTCTGGCAGGAGGCGCAGTCGCTCTGCCGCCGCCACAAGGCGCTCATGGTCCTCGACGAGGTGCAGTCGGGCCTCGGCCGGTCCGGGACGTTCTTCTGCCACGAGCAGTTCGGGATCACACCCGACATCATCACCGTCTCGAAGGCGCTCTCGGGGGGCTACGTGCCCGTGGGGGCGATGCTCTGCTCCGCGGCGGTGTCCGACAGCGTGTTCAGCTCCATGGACCGCGCCGTCGTCCACTCCTCGACCTTCAGCAACAACCAGCTGGCGATGGTGGCCGGCCTGGCCACTCTGCAGGCCTTCGACGACGAGGACATCCTCGACCGGGTCCGCCGTACCGGCAAGGCTTTCACGAAGGCGCTACAGCCCCTGGTCGAGCGGTACGAGTTCCTGCACGAGGTGCGCGGGATGGGCCTCATGATCGGTCTGGTGTTCGGTGAGCCCACCTCGGCGGGGGCCCGACGGCGGTACCGGGTGATCGAGGCCCTGCGCCCCGCACTGTTCTCGCAGATGATCGTGGTCCCGCTGTTCCACCGGCACCGCATCGTGACGCAGGTGGCGGCGGACAACATGAACGTGGTCAAGCTCCTTCCCCCGCTGATCGCGGGTGACGACGAGGTCGAGCTCTTCACCGACGCCCTCGACGACGTGCTTTCCAGCGCGCAGCAGGGATCGAGCCTGATCTTCGAGTTCGGCAAGACGATGGCAAAGGGGTCGCTGCACCGGACGCGGTTGTGAACCTCGGGTCCGGCGACAGGGTCCTGGTGACCGGGGCGAGCGGGTTCATCGGCTCCGCCGTCACCCGCCAGCTGGTGGCCAGGGAGCAGGAGGTCGTTGCGCTCGTGGAGCCCGGGGCCGACACGGGGAACCTCGACGGGCTGGACGTCAAGCAGGTGGTCGGCGACCTGCGGAACCCCCAGAGCGTGCAGGAGGTGGTGAGCGGCTGCCGGGCAGTGTTCCACGTCGCCGCGCTGTACCGGTTCTGGGCGAGCGATCCCGACGCATTCTACGACATCAACGTCGGCGGGACGAGGAACGTGCTCGGCGCCGCCTCCGAGGCCGGTGTCGAGCGCATGGTGTACACGAGCACCGTGGGGACGCTCGGCCTCGAGCACGCATCGGGCGACCAGCCGGCCGACGAGCGCTCCTTCCCGGATGTTCGGCACCTGTACGGCTCGTACAAGCGGTCCAAGTACGTCGCCGAGCACGAGGTCCTGCGCGCCATCGCCGAGGGCCTTCCGGCTTCGCTGGTGCTCCCGACCTTCCCGCTCGGCCCGGGTGACCGCGCGCCGACACCGACCGGCAGGCTCATCCTGGACTTCCTGAACGGGCGGATCCCCGGCTACGTCGACACAGTGCTGAACGTGGCACACGTCGACGACGTCGCGGCGGGGCACGTGGTCGCCCTGGAGCGCGGGCGCATCGGGCGCAGTTACATCCTCGGCGGTGAGAACCTGACGCTGCAGCGGATGCTGGCCGAGCTGTCGGCCATCACGGGGCTCCCCGTGCCGAGGATCAGAGTGCCCCGGTCGCTCTCGTTGGCCGTGGCGGCGGCCTCGGAGGCCGTCGAGGGGAGGCTGCTCCGCCGGCACCCCTCGGTGCCCCTCGAGGCGGCACGGATGTCGACGTCCCAGATGTCCTTCGACGACGGTCGGGCGCGGGCCGAGCTCGGGTACACCCCCCGGCCCGCCGCCGATGCGCTGGAGGCGTCGGCGCGCTGGTTCACCGGCTCCGGCAGGGTCGGCGAGCGGCGGCTCAGCCGCATCCGATGGTCCTCCGACGCCGGCTAGCGACGCGCCGGTTCTCTCGAGGGGGCCGGTTCGGACGCCGGACGGCCATGGGGCACACTGGTCGCCGTGGCGCCGCAATTCATCTACACCATGCGCGGTCTCAAGCGCTTCTATCCCCCCGACCGTGAGGTCCTGAAGGGCATCAACCTCTCCTTCTACCCGGGAGCGAAGATCGGGGTCATCGGGTCCAACGGCTCGGGGAAGTCCTCGCTGCTGCGGATCATGGCCGGCGAGGACGACGGGTTCACGGGCGAGGCGCGCCTGACCCCGGGATTCACGGTCGGCTACCTCCCCCAGGAGCCCCAGCTGAATCCGTCCAAGGACGTGGCCGGCAACGTGGCCGAGGGTGCCGGCGAGGCGAAGCAGCTGGTCGACCGGTTCAACGAGGTGTGCGCGGCCTTCGCCGAGCCCGACGCCGACATCGACGCCCTGCTCGCCGAGCAGGCCGACCTCCAGGCCAAGATCGATGCCGCCGGCGCCTGGGAGCTCGACCGCACCTTCGAGATCGCCATGGACGCCCTGCGGCTCCCGCCGGGCGATGCCGACGTCGGGACCCTCTCGGGTGGTGAGCGGCGCCGGGTGGCGCTGTGCCGGCTGCTCCTCTCCAAGCCGGACCTGCTCCTCCTCGACGAGCCGACGAACCACCTCGACGCCGAGTCGGTCGCCTGGCTCGAGCGGATGCTCCAGGACTACCCGGGCACGGTGGTCGCCGTGACCCACGACCGCTACTTCCTCGACAACGTGGCCGGTTGGATCCTCGAGCTCGACCGCGGCGCGGGTATCCCCTGGGAGGGTAACTACTCGTCCTGGCTCGAGCAGAAGCAGGCCCGTCTCGCCGCGGAGGAGAAGGCCGACCGTGCCCGTCAGGCCTCGCTCGAACGCGAGCTCGAGTGGATCCGCATGTCACCCCGGGCCCGCCAGAGCAAGGGGAAGGCGCGCATCACTGCCTACAACGACCTCGTGGCCGAGGCCGAGGCTTCCGAACGCCGGGCGGATCGGGTGGAGCTGTCCATCCCGTCGGGACCGCGCCTCGGTGACCAGGTGGTGGAGGCTGCGAACGTCGTGAAGGCGTACGGCGACCGCCTGCTCGTCGACGACCTGTCGTTCATCCTGCCGCCCGGCGGGATCGTGGGGGTCATCGGGCCCAACGGGGCCGGGAAGACCACGCTCTTCCGGATGATCGTCGGAGAGGAGCCGCCCGACGCAGGCACCCTGACGCTGGGGATCTCGGTGCACCTCGCCTACGTCGACCAGTCGCGCGAGTCGTTGTCGCCCGACGCCACCGTGTTCGAGGAGGTCACGGGAGGCGTGGACCGGCTGGTCGTGGGAGGGCGAGAGCTGCACGGCCGCGCCTATGTGGCCGGGTTCGGCTTCAAGGGGAGCGACCAGCAGAAGAAGGTGGGCCAGCTCTCCGGAGGCGAGCGGAACCGGGTGCTGCTGGCCAAGGTGCTGAGCAGCGGCGGCAACGTCCTGCTGCTCGACGAGCCGACCAACGACCTCGACGTCGACACGCTGCGCGCCCTCGAGGACGCACTGCTCTCGTTCCCGGGGTGCGCCGTCGTCATCAGCCACGACCGCTGGTTCCTCGATCGGATCGCCACCCATGTGCTCGCCTTCGAGGGGGACTCCGAGGTCCGTTGGTGGGAGGGCAACTTCAGCGACTACGAGGCGGACCGGCACAGGCGCCTCGGCCTCGAGGCCGACCAGCCCCACCGGCTGCGCTACAAGCCGCTCGTCCGCGACTGAACGGGCAAGGTGGCCACGGGGCGCCTCCACAGGTCGCCCGCCTCAACGTAAGGCGTGGCACACGGAGGTCCGTCGGCCACCCACAGCCGCGGCAGCGTGCTGCCGTCGGGCACGCGGATGATGCACGAGGATCGTGTCCCGAACCCCTCCAGATGGACGCAGTTCGCCGCGTTGGGGCGCTCGTCACCTTCGGGGATGCGGTGGTCGGCCAGGACGCGGCGGAACGCCCCGTCCACCGCGTCGCCGTCGACCGGCGAGCCGAGCACCTCGCGCACCAGGTCGACCTTGGGCGAGGGCTCTCCGAGCGCCCGGTTCTCGAGGACGTGGATCCCCGGCGGGAGCGGCACTGCCGCCGGATCCGTCACCCCGGTGAAGTCGATGAAGTAGAGGGAGGTGCGGTCGCCCACGAGCAGCCACGAACCGTTGTAGTCCTCGGGCCGGTACGCCCCGAGGAACGCGTCGACGGCGGAGCGGGCGCTCTCGCGGCCGGCCAGGACGAGCGGCAGCTCGCCCCGCGATCGCCTGGTCGGGTCCTTGGCGTCACCGAGCGGTTGGTTGGTCAGGCCGGCGCACACGCCGTGCTCGTTGACGGCCAGCCAGGTGCCGCCCGAAAGCTCGTCGAGCCCGCCCAGGACCCGGGGAGGCCCCACGTCGAGCACGGTGATGGGCCTCGCCGGCCGCTCCAGCACCTCGTCGCGGTTGGCGCCGACGATCAGGGGCTCGCCCGGCACGAACTGCGACGCGACGACGAGGAGACACACGACGTGCACCCTAGCGAGGGCCGGCTCGCCGCCTTCCTCGCCCAGGGCCGTATGCACCCCCCTGGAGGTGGTGCGGGCTACCGTTCGGGCATGCGAACACGCCTCGTCACCATGACCGTCGCCCTCGGTCTCGGGGCCCTCGTGCTCCTGCCGCCGCTCCCGGCGTCAGGCAAGGCATCTCCGCCCAACCTCAAGGCGTTGACGAACAGCATCAACCGCTCGAAGAACCTGACCTACCTGGCCCAGTACACGTCGGTGAGCAATGGGCAGACCACCACGGTGACGATCGCCCAATCGCCCCCCAAGTCGAACTTCTCGACGTCGAGTGGCGAAGTCGTCAACAACGGGAAGACGACCTACTATTGCTCGTCCAACGCGGGATCGAGCGGGAACTCGGGGAACACGGGGAACACGGAGAGCTCCGGCAACTCCGGGAACTCTGGCGCGTCCACGACCACGACCACGTCCAAGGGTTCGCTGCAGTGCATCTCGGTCAAGGGCTCCAACCCGCTGCTCGGGCTCGAGGACGCCTTCAGCACCACTGGGGCGCTGCAGGCCTTTGCCGAGGCCAAGCAGGGACTCGTCTCGAGGCTGCTCGGGATCAAGGTGTCGTCGTCCTCCGCCACCTTCGCGGGGCAGCCCTCGACCTGCGTCACCGTCACCGTGCGGGGCAAGGGTGGCAAGTACTGCGTGACCAAGCAGGGGATCCTGGCCTACTCGGGCGCGGCCTCCTCTTCGAGCTACTTCAAGCTGACGAAGTACTCGTCCCATCCGCCCTCCAGCCTCTTCAGCCTTCCCGCCGGCGCGACCACCCAGACTCTGCCGGGGGGCACGTCCATCCCGTAGGCCAGAGGTGCCCGGCTCTTGGCAGCAGAGCAACGTTCCCCGTGGCGCGGCATACGACCGCCGTTTCGACGACCTTGCCGCGAGCGGCATGGACGTGCACGGCGAAGCGGCGCTCGTCGACTCGTACGGCCCGGGCTCGGTCCTCGATGCGGGCTGTGGCACCGGCCGGGTGGCGATCGAGCTCAGCCGCCGCGGCCACGAGGTCCTCGGCGTCGACGTCGATCCCGCCATGCTCGAAGTGGCGCGGCGAAGGCACCCGGCCTGGAATGGGTCGAGGGGGACCTGACCGACCCCGAGCTCGAACTGGGCCGAACCTTCGACATCGTGGTCATGGCCGGCAACGTCCTCATCTTCGTGCCTCGCGGCACCGAGGGTCGGGTCATCGCCAACGCGACACGATGGCTGGTTCCCGGCGGACGACTCGTCGCCGGCTACGCCGTCCACCCCGGAGCCTTCGGGCCGACCGAGCACGACGACCTGGCCGCCCGTGCCGGGCTCGTGCTCGAGGACCGCTCGTCGACGTGGGACCGCCAGCCTTTCACAGCGCCCGGCCGCTACGCAGTGTCGGTCCACCGACGGGAACCCTGAGACCCTCCCGACAACGCACGCGCAACGGAGACGGCGCGTCGGCGCCTCTGGTGCACTGAACGTGCAGACGAACCCACTTTCGTTAGGCTTCTGGCCATGGGAACAGAGGAGCTTGATCCGATCGATCACCAGATCATCGAGTTGTTGTCACACAATGCCCGCCGGACGATGGCCGACATCGGCGAGCAGGTCTCGCTGTCAGCTTCTGCCGTGACGCGCCGCATCGAACGCCTGGAGCGCACCGGCGTGATCGCCGGCTACACCGTGGTCGTGGACCATCGCAAGGCCGGGCGTCCCATCCAGGCCTTCACCGAGGTGCGCTTCGCCGGCACCGCCGACCTCCAGGAGATCAAGGAGACGGCCATGCAGCTCTCCGAGGTGCAGGCGGTGTTCACGACGGCGGGCGATCCCGACGCGCTCGTCTGGCTCCAGGTACCCGACGTGGAGCGTCTGGGCCACGTGATCGAGCAGCTGCGCCGCCGGGGCCGGGTCACCGGCACCAAGACGCTCATCGTCCTCGACACGTGGTCGCGCCACCGGGCCCTCGAGACGAGTGGCCTCCCGGTCTCCAAGTAGTGCGGGCCGGGTAGGTGCGGGGGCGGGCGGGACCGTTCGCGGCGGCGCTGGTTGTCGCTGCACTCTCACTCCTGCTCGTGGGATGCAGTCGGAGTCCCGCCGGCTCGAGCGCGTCGACGACGACGACCGCGCAGACGAGCACCCCGACGACCGCGGCGCCCGCAGGCACGTGGTCCAAGCCCATCCACGTCGCGCCGGGCGCAAGCCTCACCGTCGTCTCGTGCCCTGCGCCGGCCGCCTGCCTGGCGGGTGCGGCCAGCGGCCAGACCTATCGCCTCTTCTTCGACAAGGTCACGGCCCTCGGGCCGGCCGTCCCCGCTCCCTCGCCGCAAGGCGTGTCCTACCTGTCGTGCGCCGGCGCCGGCTTCTGCGCCGCCGCGCCGAACACCGACCAGGTCGCCTTCTTCAACGGTTCGACGTGGCAGGCTCCGGCCACCCTCCCGGCCGCCCAGGGCATCACCGCCATCGACTGCACCGGCCCGACCTTCTGCATGACGATCGACGGCGAGGGCAATGCCTTCGCATTCGACGGGCAGGGCTGGTCCGGCAACCTCGGTGCCTGGGGCGCCGCCAACCAGATCTCGTGCGTGTCCCCGACCTTCTGCGTCGCGGCGGAGGGCGGGCCCTCGGTGTGGAACGGCCGCACCTGGACGCAGCCCAACAACCTCGACGCCCAGGGCCAGCTCAACGCGGTGTCCTGTGCGACGGCGGCCTTCTGCGTCCTGGTCGACAGCTCCGGGAGCGTGCTGACCTGGAACGGCCTGGGCTTCAGCGCGCCGGCGCCCATCGCGACCGAGCCACCGGTCACCGGCACCGACGCCTCCGGGCTTACCGGCGTGTCCTGTCCGACCGTGACTTTCTGCCGGGCCGTCGACTCCATCGGGCGCGTGTTCGGCTGGAACGGGACGGCGTGGAGCACCGGGACCCTGATCGACGACGGCCATGCGTTGACCGGCATCTCGTGCCCCTCGACGACCTACTGCGTCGCGGTGGACCGGTCGGGCAACGCGTTCATATCGGGCTAGAGCTGCGCAGCCCGCTGCGAGCGGGCGCACCGGCTACCACGCCGCCAGGACCGGCGGCTCGCCCCGGCCGATGATCCACGACAGGAGCCGCGCCTGGTCGGCCCGCTCGGCCAGCCGCGGCAGCTCACGGGGCAGCCACGCGTCGATCAGCCCGGGCGGGAGCGGGACGGCGCCGAGGCCGAGATCGCCGTGGTGGACCACGACCTCGCGCCAGCGGGACAAGAGCGCGTCGCGCGAGCTCTCCACCACGCCGCGCGAGGTGCGGGACGGGGCGTCCCAGGCCGCGTCGGGGAGCCCGGCCATGGCCTGTTCGACGGCTGCCGAGGTCTGGTGGACGTCGGCGGCCAACACGGCAGCGGACCGCCCCGCCCCGGCCTCTATGTCCGCCCTCCGCTGCTCCAGGCCTCCCGGGTACTGGTCGCGCAGCTCGCCCCTCGCCGCGCCCTCGAGGCGCCAGACCACGCTGTCGGCGTTGCGGGCGATGTGCGTCAGCACGTGCCCGATGGTCCAGTCCGGCAGCAGGCTGGGCCGGCGAGCCGTCGCGTCGTCCAACCCGGCGAGCGCGGCGTCCAGCGCCGCCTGCGCCGCCGTGCACCCGGCGACCCAGCCGGTGGGCTTGCCGGTCCTCGCTGGGGTCACTTGGGCGGGATGGAGGACTGCCCGTCGAGCATGTCGGCCATGACGGCGCGGATGAACTCGTCGGCCGCCTCGGTCATGCCGCCGGCGATCCCACCGTAGATGGCTCCGGACTTCGGGGCCTCGGCGGCGTGCTCCTGGGCGTAGGCCACGGCATCGGCCAGGTCGTCCGCGAACTCGCGCACCACCTGGGGCTGCGTCTGCGGCCGGGTCACCGCCATGTGGAGCGCATTGGGATACTGCTGTCCGTTGAAGCGCCACCCCCTCGTCCGCATGAAGTCGTTCACGTGGTAGATGTCGAACTCGTCCGAAGTGAAGGAGAACAGGAAGGTGGGCCTGCCGACGAGGCGCAGCTCGCGGTGCGACCTCACCGCCTCCTGCATGGCGAAGGAGGTCTCGAAGATCTGGCGCGCGTAGCCGAGGTACCCGGCGTGTCCCAGCTGCACCATGGAGGCCCAGGTGGCCGCGATGAGCCCGCCCGAGCGCGAGCCCTCCATGCCGGGTGAGGTGTACTTCCCGCCGCTCCAATCGGTCAGGTAGAAATACTGCGCGTTGCGCAGCGCCTTCGAGCGGAAGCTGGCCACCGACGAGCCCTTGAAGGCGTACCCGTACTTGTGTGTGTCGGCGGACATGGAGGTGACGCCCGGGACGGCGTAGTCGAACGCGGGGATGTCGTAGCCGAGCTCGCGGCCGAACGGAAGGATGAACCCGCCGAGGCAGGAGTCGACGTGCAGCCCCACACCGCGCTCGAGCGCGACGTCGGAGAGGTCGCCGATGGGGTCGACCGTGCCGTAGCCGTAGTTGCAGGCCGAGCCGATGAGGACGACGGTCTGGTCGTCGACGTGGTCGCGCACCCAGTCCACGTCGACCTGGGTCGTGACCGGGTCGACCGGCGCGCGCCGCAACTCGATCCCGAAGAGGTGGCAGGCCTTGTCGAAGGCGGGGTGGGCGGTCTCGGGCTTGACCATGTTGGGTCGCGTCACACCCCGCTCCTGGGCCGCGTACTCGCGGTAGGCCAGGATCGCGTGCAGGATGCTGCCCGTTCCGCCGGTGGTGACCAGGCCGCAGGGGTCGTCGCCGGCTGCGACCGCCGTGTCACCGGACTGCAGACCGAGGGCCATGGCGATGATCTCGGCCTCGAACTTGGTCGCGCTCGGGCACATGTCGCGCTGCAGGACGTTGACGTGAGCGAACAGGCCGAAGGCCTCGTTCATGAAGTGGTAGTGGTCGTGGTCACCGCAGTACATCGTGCCCGAGCACTTGCCCGTCTCCCAGAAGGCGTCCTCCTCGGTGGCCATCGTGTGAAGCTCCGCCAGCACCTCGTCGCGGCTCGTGCCCTGCTCGGGGAGCGAGCGGTGGATGGGGAAGCGGTCGGCATAGGGGTAGTCGCTCATGGTTGCGGGCCTCCTTCGGGCGGATGGGCACGTGGCGCGGGCCGCCGCAGCACCTCGACCGTCTGACCCGAGACTATTCAATTGGGTCCAATCTGGCGGAGCGGCCGGTGGGCGATGATGTCGCGGTGCAACTGCCGCTGTTCACGTCCCTGCGGGGATACCAGCGCTCCTGGGCGAGCGCGGACCTGGTGGCAGGCATCACGCTGCTCGTCATCGCCGTGCCCGAGCAGCTGGCGACCTCCCGGCTGGCCGGCATGCCACCCGTCACCGGCTTCTACGCCTTCGTCGCCGGGACCGTGCTCTTCGCCCTCCTCGGTTCGAACCCGCAATTGTCGGTTGGAGCCGACTCGACGATCGCGCCGCTGTTCGCGGCCGGGGTGGCCGCCCTCGCGCTGACCGGCTCGCCCCGCTACATCGACCTGGTGGGGATCTTGGCCGTGATGGTCGGGGTCATCGTGATGCTGGTTGGCATCCTCCGTCTCGGGTGGATCGCCGAATTCCTCTCGACCCCCATCGTCACCGGCTTCATGTCCGGTGTCGCCGTGATCATCATCGCCCACCAGCTGCCCGAGTTCTTCGGACTGCCCCCCACGACGGGCACGAACCAGCACGACCTCGTCTACGTGCTGACCCACCTCGACGAGATCAACGGATGGTCGCTCGCCATCGGCATCGGGGTCCTGGCCATCATGCTCGTCAGCGCCCGCGCCAACCGCCGCATCCCGGCCGCGCTGATCGGGCTCGTCGTCTCCACGGCGCTCGTCGGCGCGCTCGACCTCCAGAGCCACGGCGTCGCCGTCCTGGGCGCGATCACGACCGGAGTACCGCACTTCGGGCTGACGGGCCTGACGTGGTCGGCGGTGCGCAGCCTGGCACCGCTGTCCGCAGTGGTGGCACTGGTCGTCGTGACCCAGACCGCCGTCACGACGCGCGCTTTCGCCGAGCGGGGTGGCTACGACGTCGACCCGGGCCGCGACTTCCTGGGCGCCGGTGCGGGCAGCGTGGTGGCCGGCATCGTGGGCGCCTTCCCGGTCAATGCCAGCCCGCCGCGCACGGGGGCCGTCGCCACGGCGGGAGGCCGGACGCAGGCGGCCGCTCTCGGGGCCGCCGCGGCGGTCGTCGTCCTCGTCCCGTTCGCGGGCGTGCTCAAGGACGTGCCCCTGGCCACGCTGGCCGCCATCCTCATCTTCGTCGCGTTGCGGCTGTTCAACGTCAACGACCTGCTCGCCATCTACCGCTTCAACCGCTTCGAGTTCGCCCTGGCTGCGGTCACGCTCCTGACTGTCGTGTTCGTCGGGGTGGAGCAGGGCATCGCTGTCGCCGTCGGCCTGGCCATCCTCGACCGCATCCGCCTCAGCGCGCGCCCGCAGCTGCACGTGCTCGGGCGGATCCCCGGCACCACGAGCTGGCAGCGGCAAGAGCTCGACCCCAATGCGGAGATGGTCCCCGGCGTCTTGGTGGCGCTCTTCGCCACGCCGATCTGGTACGCCAACGCCCTGCACTTCCGCGACGAGGTCTTCGACGCGTTGCGCACTGCGTCCGGCCCGGTGCGGGTGTTCGTGCTCGACACCGTCGGCGAGTCCGACATCGACTTCACCGGGACGCGCGCCCTGAGCCAGGTCGTCGACCGGTGCGAGCGCGACGGCATCGCGTTCGGGATCGCCCGGGCCGGGGTGCACCTGCACGAGAGCCTGCGCCGCTGCGGGCTCGCGGCGGTCATCGGTGAGGACCACTTCTTCTCGACCGTCGACGAGGCCGTCAACGCCCTGACGGCGGGCCCCCCCTCTGGGGCCTGAGCCGGGCGCGGCCGTCCCGTGCGGCACCGACCTCCAGTTCGGCCCGCACGGGACGGTGGTCGGAGCCGGCGTTGGGGAGCACGGCACCCGAGACCGGGCGCAGTGCGCCGCGCACGATGATGTGGTCGATCTGGCTGTGCGGGCGCCAGGTGGGCCAGGTCCGGCCCTTCACGGCCCGGTGCCAGCCCGGCATGAACAATCGGACCAGCGGGCCCCAGGTGTTCATGTCGCCGGCCAGGACGGCGTCGGGCCGGGCCTCGGTCTGCAGCCGGCGCCGCAGCTCGGCCCAATTGCGGTGCGAGCCGAAGGGCAGGTGCGCCATGTGGGTGCCCGCCACCGAGATCGGCCTCCCTTCCACCGTGAGGTCGACCACCAACGCGGCGCGCCGGACGCGATCGAGCCGCAGCACGCGCATGGGCACCACACGCGTCGCCTCGATCGGGAGGTCCGGCCGCACCAGCACGGCGATGCCCAGGGTGCCGGGTTCGGCCTCGTGCCAGCGCGCCATCGCCCGCTGGCGCTCGGGCAGGGGGCGCACACCATCGAGGAAGAGCGCCTTGTTGGCGTCGGCCCACACCAACCGGGCCCGCCAGGTGTCGGGGGCGTCCGGTTGGGGCCGGATGCGCCGCCCCTGCCCAATGGTGTGGGAGGCGACCTGGTAACCCAGCGCACGGGCGGCCTCTCCGGACTGCCCCCCGCCGTCGTCGCCCTCGGACGTCCACGCCTCCTCGAGCACGATCACGTCGGCGTCGAGCGCGCTGATGGCACCGACGTAGTCGTAGGGCCTGCCCCACCCGTCCATCCCGCAGTGCATGTTGTAGTTGGCGATGCTGAGCACGGTCCGACCAGACCATAGGCGCCCGAAATCGCTGTTGGTACGATCGTCGCGGTGGCAGCCGGGGACGCGTACCTGACCCGGCGGCTGCGTCCCTTCACCACGACGATCTTCGCCACCATGTCGGAGCTGGCGTCCGCCACGGGCTCGGTCAACCTCGGCCAGGGCTTCCCGGACAGCGACGGGCCCTACGAGCTGCGAGAGGTGGCGGTGGCGGCCATCCGGGAGGGGCGCAACCAGTACCCGCCGAGTGCGGGGATCCCCGAGCTCCGGCGTGCCGTGGCCGAGCACCAGCGCGCCTGGTACGGCATCGACCTCGACCCCGAGACCGGGGTCCTCGTCACGGTCGGGGCCACCGAGGCGATCGCGGCCACGCTGCTCGCGCTGTGCGAGCCCGGCGACGAGGTCGTCATGTTCGAGCCGTCGTACGACTCCTACGCCGCCTGTGCCGCCATGGCCGGCGCCGTACCCCGGCTGGTGCGCCTGCACCCGCCCGACTGGGCGTTCGACCCCGACGAGCTCGCCGCCGCCGCCGGGCCGCGGGCGCGGCTCATGCTGCTCAATTCGCCCCACAACCCGACCGGCAAGGTGTTCTCGCCCGACGAGCTGGCGCAGGTCGCCGCCCTGTGTAGCGCCCACGACCTCCTGGCGGTGACCGACGAGGTCTACGAGCACCTCGTCTTCGACGGGACGCACGTCCCGCTGGCCACCCTGCCCGGCATGCGCGACCGCACGGTGACAATCTCCTCGGGCGGCAAGACCTTCTCCTTCACCGGGTGGAAGGTGGGCTGGGTCGGCGCCGCCCCGCCACTGGTGGCCGCCGTGCGGGCAGCCAAGCAGTTCCTGACCTACACCAGCCCGGCGGCATTCCAGCTCGCCATCGCCCACGGCCTGGGGTACCCGCCGCCCGTCCTGCAGGGCTTCGCCGCCGAGCTGGCGGCGAAGCGCGACCTGCTGTGCGACGGCCTCGAGGCGCTGGGCTACGAGGTGTTCCGCCCGGCCGCGACCTACTTCGCCACGACGAACATCGCTCCGGTGGCGCCGGGCAGGAGCGCCCGGGACTTCTGTCTCGCCCTGCCCGAGCGTTGCGGGGTCGTCGCCATCCCGTCCTCGGTCTTCTACGATCCGGCCGACCCCGCCGCCGGGCGGACGCTGGTGCGCTGGGCCTTCTGCAAGCGCGATCCGGTGCTGCACGACGCCCTGGCCCGCTTAGCATCGTGGGAACCATGAGTATCCCTATCACGTGGGTCGACGCCTTCAGCGAGACCGCCTTCGGCGGCAACCCGGCCGCCGTCTGCCTCCTGGCCGAGCCCCTCGACGAGGCGCGCATGCAGTCGATTGCCTTCGAGCTCGGCATCTCCGAGACCGCCTACCTGACGCATTCCGACGACCCGACGACCTTCGGCCTGCGCTGGTTCTCGCCCGCCACCGAGATCGACCTGTGCGGCCATGCCACCCTGGCCTCGGCCCACGCGCTGCGCGAAGGCGGCACCGTCGACGGCGCGGTGCCGCTCACATTCCACACCCGCAGCGGCCCGCTCCACGCCGCATTCGAGGGGGACCGCATCGCGCTCGACTTCCCGGCCGACCCCATGACCCCCGGGCCGGTGCCCGAGCCCCTGAAGGAGCAGTGGCCCGACGGCGTCGTGGCCAGCGGGCACACCTCCTTCTTCACCTTCGTCGCCCTCTCCTCGGCCGAGGCGGTGCGCACCTACGTCCCGGACCTGGCCGCCATCGCCGCCACCGGGGCCCGGGCGCTCCTGCTCACCGCGGCGGCCGATCCCGGGTCGGGGGCCGACTACGTGCTGCGGGTCTTCGGGCCTAATGTGGGGATCGACGAGGACCCGGCCACCGGCTCTGCCCAGTGCTCGGCCGGCCCGTACTGGGCAGGTGAGCTGGGGCGCGCGACCCTGGTCGCCCGGCAGCTCTCGCAGCGCGGCGCCGTGCTCTACGTGCGCCCCGAGGGGGAGCGGGTGCGTATCGCCGGCCACGCCACCACGGTGCTGACCGGCCACGTGTGCTAGGGATTCGCGTGATGGGTCCCACGACGGGCGCCACCACGGAGGACCTGCGAGCCCTGGTCGAGGGCCACGAGCCCGCATCGCCGCATGAGGTCGCGGCCCGCGAGCGCTTCCTCTCCGAGCTGGCCCTCCTGACCGATCCCTGCGACGAGCACGCCGGCCCGACCCACGTCACGGCCTCGGGCATCGTCGTCGGGCGGCGCGGCACCGTGCTGCACCGGCACAAGCGTCTTGGGATCTGGATGCAGCCCGGCGGCCACATCGACCCGGGGGAGACCCCCGATGCAGCCGCCAGGCGGGAGGCCACCGAGGAGCTCGGTCTCGCCGTGGCGCACCCTCCGTCAGGCCCACGTCTCATCCATGTCGACGTCCACGAGGCGGCCCTGGGCCACACGCATCTCGACCTGCGCTACCTGTTGGTCGGGGCGGACGAGGACCCCCACCCCCCGCCCGACGAGAGCCCCGACGCCCGCTGGTGCGACTGGGACGAGGCGTTGGCCCTGGCGGACGCCGGGCTGGTCGACGCGCTGCCCCTAGCTCGGGCCGCCTACCAGGGCCTCTCGTGACGGATACCCTCGCCCACCTGCTGGCGGTCCAGGACCTCGATACGGCCATCACCCAGCTGCGGCACCGCCGCGCCGCGCTGGCCGAGGCGTCGGGGCTCGCTGCGTTGGAGGCGGAGCTGGCGGGGCTGGAGGCCGAGCGGTCGGACGCCGCGGCCCGGCGCGCCGCGCTGGCGGCCACCCAGAAGGACCTCGAGGAAAAGATCGGCGGCATCAGCGAGCGCCGCACCAGCATCGAGCAGCGCCTCTACGCCGCCACCAGCTCTTCAGGGCGCGACCTGCAGGCGATGAGCGATGAGGTGCGGCACCTGGCCGAGCGCCGGGCCGAGCTCGAGGAGCTGGAATTGGTGGCGATGCTGGACCAGGACCGCGTCGACACGGAGTTGGCCGCGCTGCGCGAGCGCATGGCGCCGCTGGAGGCTCGGGCCGACGAGATCCGGGCCCAGGTGGCCGGCGACGGGCTCGAGATCGACGCCGAGCTGGCGGCTGCCGTCGGGTCCCGGGTTGCGGAGGCCGCGTTGGTGCCGGCCGCGCTGTCGGACCGCTACGAGACGCTGCGGGCGCGCCTGCGGGGCACAGGAGCGGCCCGCCTCATCAAGAACCACTGCGACGGGTGCCACCTCGAGCTCTCCTCGGTCGAGGTCGAGAAGATCCGGGCCCTCCCCCCCGGCGAGGTCGCCACCTGCGAGCAGTGCGGGCGGATCCTCGTCCCCGTCTGAACGGCGTGTGGCCCCGATGCTGATCCTGGTGCGCCACGGCGAGTCGGTGGCCAATGCCCAGGGGCTCCTCCTCGGGCGGACCGACGCCGAGCTGACGCCGTCGGGCCGCGAGCAGGCCGCGGCGGCCCGGTCGCTCTTGACCGCGCCGGTGGCCGAGCTGCGCACCAGCCCGCTGAGACGGGCCCGCGACACGGCCGTGCTCCTGGCGCTCGGTCTGCCGATCACCGTGGACGAGCGCTGGGTCGAGGTGGACTACGGCGAGCTCGAGTGTCAGCCCCTGGGCGGGATCCCGGCCTCGGTCTGGCAGCAATGGCGCAGCGACCGCGCCTTCCGCCCCGCGGGCGGGGAGACGCTGGCGGAGGTGGACGTGCGGGTCGGTGCTGCCTGCGAGGAGCTCTTCGCAGCGGAGGGTCAAGGGGGGCGCCGGCCCGATGGTGACGTCGTCGTGGTGAGCCACGTGACGCCGATCAAGGCGGCGGTGGCCTGGGCCCTCGGCACGACCGACCTGTATTGGCGCCTGCACCTGCGCACGGCGTCGGTGACCCGCATCGGCTGGAACCGTGACGCGCCCATTCTGCACGGGTTCAACGAGGTCGCGTTGGCGCCCCGGAGCGGCGGAGCGCCACAATCGACCGGTGCCTGAACCCTCGCCGACGCTCGCCGCGCTCCGGCCCGACCCGGAGTCCGGCGAGGATCCCGTCCACCGGCGGACCATCACGATGGAGGTGTTCGACCGGGGCGAGTACTTCGCAGTGGTCGGGACCCTGCACGACGAGCGGCCGTGGGCGGGCGGCACACACGGCCCGCGCGACCTCCACCTCATGGAGCTGGGCATCGTGGTCCGCCGCGCCGACATGGCGATCGTCGACGCGGCGGCCGAAATGCGGACGTACCCGCACGCCGAGTGCACCGACATTCAGGCGAGCTTCCGCGACCTGATCGGCCTCTCCGTTGCGCGGGGCTACACGAACGCGGTCCAGGAGCGCTTCGGCCGACAGCGCGGCTGCAGCCATCTCGAGTTCCTCGCTCGGGCCCTCGGGCCCGTCGTGGTGCAGGGCGTCACCTCGTCGGCCGCCTGGCAGGCCGAGAAGGGGGACGGCACGCACCCCATGGGCGAGCGTGACTTCAGCTTCTTGGCCAACACCTGCCACATCTGGACCGAGGACGGCCCAGGGCCACAAAAGATCGCCACGGGCTGGCGGCCGGGCCGGCTCGAGTACCCGGCGCCGCCGGTGGCCGAGATCCGGTGGCGGCTCGCCGCCGAGCCGGAGGCGGGACCCGAGCGCTGACGCGGGGCGGCGCACGCCCTCGCGGATCGCGGCCGGATTCGGCGCCTTCGTCAACGGTGCCGCAGCGTCCACCCGGCATGAGGGCAGGCGGGGGAGTAGGTTCGCCCCGGGGGCCCAAACGGCTGTTGGCCTCCGCTGGCCCATCGACCCGTATGGGAGCGGCCATGGCACGAAGGACGATCGTGGTGCGCCGCCTGGGCGCGCTGGGCGCCGCCCTGCTCACCGGGTCGGTGCTGGTGTCGTGCTCGTCGGGCGGTAGCTCGCCCGCGGTGCTGCTCGTCGGCACCTACCACGGCCATGCCGGGCAGTACTCGTCGATTCAGGCCGCCGTGAACGCTGCGCAGCCGGGCGATGACATCCTGGTCGCCCCCGGCGACTACCACGAGACAGACGACGCCCACGTCACGTCGGCCTCCCTTCTCAGCTCGGGCGACCACGGAGGCGTGGTCGTGCACACGTCGAACCTGACCATCCGTGGAATGAATCGCGACAGCGTCATCGTGGACGGAACGCTCGCTGGTGCCCCGACCCCGTGCAGTTCCGACCCGCAGTACCAGAACTTCGGCCCGGTCGTCGGCGGCAAGGCGCAGGGGCGCAACGGGATCGTGGTGTGGAAGGCGAACGACGTGAGCATCGAGAACCTCACGGCCTGCAACTTCCTCGGCGGCGCGGGCGACTCGGGGAACCAGGTGTGGTGGAACGGAGGCGATGGGTCGGGGAAGATCGGTCTGACCGGGTACACGGGCACCTACCTGACCGGCACGTCCTCCTACTTCAGCGACGAGACGTCGGCGGCCCAGTACGGGATCTTCTCGTCCAACGCGCAGGGCCCGGCGAGCTGGAACCAGATCTACGGGTCCAACATGAACGACTCGGGCATGTACGTGGGTGCCTGCCACCAGGTGTGCGACGTCACGATCGACCACGCCTGGATGGAGAACAACGCGCTCGGCTACTCGGGCACCAATTCTGGCGGCGCGATCGTCATCGAGAACTCGCAGTTCGACAACAACCAGGATGGCATCGACACCGACACCCAGATCGCCGGCGACCCGCCTCCGCCCCAGAACGGGGACTGCCCCAACGGTGGCACCAGCTCCATCACCCACACGCACTCGTGCTGGGTCTTCATCCACAACAACGTGCACGACAACAACAACGGCGACACGCCAGAAGCGGGCGATGCCGCCGCCGGTCCCATCGGGACGGGCATGACGGTCTCGGGAGGACGCAACGACACGGTCATGGACAACACGTTCTCGAACAACGGCGCCTGGGGTGTCCTGTTCGTCCCCTACCCCGACAGCGGCACGCCGTCGCTCAACCAGAAGTGCGCCAACTTCGGCGGTTTCCAAACTTCGGGGCTCGGGTGCGTCTTCGAGCCGGAGGGCGACGCGCTGAAGGGGAACACCTTCGTCAACGACGGCTACTTCGGCAACCCGTCCAACGCCGATTTCGGGCAGATCGTCCTGCACTCCGGACTCCCGTCAAACTGCTACGCCGACAACACGGCGCCACGGGGAGCGCGCCGGCGAACCTGGAGCAGCTCCAGCCCACATGCGGCGTCACCACGACGACGACGAACGCAGACAACACGTTGGTCGCCCAGGCCGAGTGCGACGCCCGCCTCTTCCCGTGTCCCGCCGGCTCGAACTACCCGGCGCAGACGGGAGTGCACCTCGAGCCGCTGCCCGCGGGCCTGCCCACCATGGCCAACCCCTGCGCCGGCGTGCCCTCGAACGCGTGGTGCCCGTCGGGCGGGTCCGGTGGATCTGCGCTCGGAACGCCGCTGGGTAGGCACGACGGTGGTGGCCACGGCCTTGCCGCGGCGACCATCGCCCTGGGCTACCTGCGCTCGCGGAGCTGAGCGCTCGTCAGGGCAGCACGGAGACCACGCGCCCTGCCTCCAGGGCGACGGTCGTCTCGCACCGCGCCGCCTCGTTTGCTCGGTGCGTGATCACCAGCACGCCGCGGTCCCCGGCCGCGGCGAGGACGCGCCCCATGAGCTCGTCGGCCAGCTGGGGGTCGAGGCCGCTGGTGGGCTCGTCGAGGATCACCACCGGGCCCGGGGCGAGCAGGGCGCGGGCGACGGCCAGGCGCCGCCGCTCACCGCCTGAGAGCGCCACTCCGTCCTCGCCCACCGGGGTATCGAGCCCGTCGGGCAACGCGTCCACCCAGGTATCGAGGCAGGCGGCCCGCAGCGCGGCGGCCATCTCGTCCATGCCGGCGTCGGGGCGGGCCAGCGTCAGGTTGGACCGCAGCGTCCCGGCGAACATCTGGGCCCGCTGGTCCGCCAGCGCGCAGGCGGCGCGGGCGTCATGCTGGGAGAGGCGCTCCACGTCGGTCCCGTCGAGCGACAGCGTGCCGCTCTCGAGGGGCCAGAAGCGCAGGAGCGCGGTGACCAGGCTCGACTTCCCGGCGCCACTCGAGCCGGTGACGGCGACCCGGCCGCCGGGGGGTACCCGGAGGCTGACGCCGTCGAGGGCGCGGGGCAGCCCCGGCCCGTAACGGAGGGCGGCATCCTCGAAGGCCACCTCGGGCACGGCGGCCGCCGGCGCCGCCGGCGCGTCGGGGTCGTGTACGGGGACGGGCACCGTCTCGAGTGCGAAGAGCCGATTGGCCGAGGCGCGCACGGCAAGTGACCGGGCCACGGCGTGTGGCACATTCGGGACCGTCTCGAAGGTCGCGAGCACGGCCAGGGGGAGCACCGCCACCATGACCTGCCCCAGGTTGCGCCCGTGGACCGCCGCCACCCCGAGTGCGAGCACGCCGGTGACCGCCGCGGCGAGGCAGAGCGCGATGACGAGCGTGCTGGCTGTGGCGATGCGTGCGTGGTGGCGATCGAGCGCGTCCGTGCGGGTGCCCAGCGCCTCCACGGCGCCCAGTACTGCCTCGTCAGCGCCGAAGGCCAGCAGCTCGGGCGCCCCCGCCAGCGCGTCGACGACCTGCGCCGACAGCGTGCCGGACAGCGCTGCCACCTCGGCGTCGCCGCTGCGCCGCCAGGTCAGCACCGCCGGCACGGCCAGTGCGAGCAGGAGCGGGATCCCGAGTGCAAGCGCGGCCCAGGGCAGGATCAGGCCGACCGCTACCGTCCCGATCACCCCCGCGCCCACGGCGATCACCACCGGCAGCAGGGTGCGCAGGTAGAGGTCCTGCAGGGCGTCGACGTCGTCGATGGCAAGGGCGAGGAGGTCGCCGCTTCGCCATCCGGCGAGGGCGGCCGGCACGCGTGGGGTCAGGCAGTCGTAGAGCCACACCCGCCACCGTGTCAGCGCGCGCAGCGCGGCGTCATGACCCACCAGGCGCTCCTCGTAGCGCAGGGGCCCGCGGAGGAAGGCCAGTACCTCCACGGCGGCCAGGATGCCGACAATCGCATTGAGGCCGGGCCGCAGGGCGGCCCGGCCGACCACGTATCCCGAACCGGCCAGCAGGCCGATGGTCGCCGCGGCGGCCGCGAGGCCGAGCAGGCCCGCCACCGCCAGCCGGCCGTAGGGCGTGCCGGGCGCGGCGAGGACGCGGCGCAGGGAGCCGCCCCGGTGGTCGGCGCTCACGAAGAGACCACCAGAGGGAGGGTGGCCGCCAGGGTGACCACGGTGTCGAAGCGGGGGAGGAGGACGGGCTCGTGCGCAGCCACCACGACCGTACGGCCCTCCAGCCACGGTTCGATCGCCGGCGCCAGGCGGGCGACGGTGGGCGGGTCGAGGGACGCCGTCGGCTCGTCGAGCAGGAGGATGGGCGCGGGGCACAGCAGGGCACGGGCCAGGGCCACCCGCTGCCGTTCGCCCGAGCTCAACGTGAGCCCGTCGTGGCCGAGGGCGGTCCCGAGCCCGGCGGGCAGGTTGCCCAGCAGCTCGGACAGACCGACCGCGGCGAGCACGTCCACCAGGTCGCCGTCGGGAGCGTCGGGTGCCCCCAACCGCAGGTTCTGTGCCATCGTCGCGTTGAAGAGGTGGGGCCGCTGCGGGAGCCACGAGAAGTGGCCGCGCCATTCGGCGGCGGTCAGTGCGCTGGAGGGTCTGCCGTCGAGCGACAGCGTCCCCGCACTGGGCTCGACGAAGCACAGGAGGGCTGCCAGCACGGTGGACTTGCCCGATCCCGAGGGGCCGGTCAATGCCACCCGTGTGCCGGGTGCGGCATGGAGGGAGAGGGACGTGAGGGCGGGGCGGTCACGGTGCTCGTAGTCGACCTGGAGGTCCTCCACGTCGAGCCGCACGGCGCCGCCAGAGCGTGCGCCTGAGGGTGCCGCACCGGGCGCCGCCTCGGTGGGCGCCGGTGTGCCGAGCACCTCGAGGACGCGAGCCGCCGCGGCCTGCCCTTCGGTGCTGGCGTGGAACTCGGCGCCGGCGCGGCGCAAGGGGATGAAGATCTCCGGTGCCACGAGCAGGACGGCCATGGCCGTCTGCAGGCTCAGCTCTCCCCACAGGAGCCGCAATCCGAGGACCATCGCCACGAACCCGACCCCGAAGCCGGCGATCATGTCCATGGAGAGGGCCGAGAGGAAGGCGACCCGGAGCGTGCGGATGCTGGCGGTGCGCACCCCCTCGGTGGCCGCCGCCACCTCGCGGCGCCCCTGCTCCTCGCGCCGGAAGGCACGCAGGGTCGGCAGACCCTCCACCAGCTGGAGGAAGCGGCCCGCCAGGGAGCCGAGCCGCCGCCACTGGCGCTCCGACCGCTTCGTCGCCTCGCGCCCGAAGTAGATCATCGTGAGCGGCACCGCCAGCACCAACGCGATCACCACCACGAACGACAGCCAGTCCTGGGTCGCCACCCACGCGAGCAGCAGGACGGGGATGACGGCGGCGGACGCGGCCTGGGGGAGATACCGGGCGAAGTAGGTGTGCAGCGAGCGCAGCCCTCGCGTCGCGGTGAGCGACAGCTCGCCCGGGCGCTCCCCGGCCAGCCAGCTCGGCCCGAGCGTGAGGGCGTGGCGAAGCAGCTGTGCGCGCAGCCGGGCCACGACGCGGTCGGCGGCGCCGTGGGCCGACAGGTCGCCCGCCCCGTGCAGGGCGGCGCGGGCCAGGATGGCCAGGCCGACGAGGACGATGGCGGGTACCAGGGCGCCCAGCGGTGCGTGGTGCAGCAAGGAGCGCTCCACGACGTCGGCGAGCGCGACGGCCTGCACGACGACGAGGACAGCGCTCAACGCCGCCACGGCGAGTGCGATGCCCGCGATCCGCCGCAGACCGGGGACCCGGGCGGCCAGCTCCGGGTCGACCAGGCGCGGCCGGCCCGGGCGAGGGGGTGGTGCGCTCACAGGCTGAATGTCGTGTCCTTCACCTCGACCGCCCGCCCGATGAGGCCCTCGGCCACGGCGAGGCGGGCGGTGGGTGCATCTTCGCAGGCGGCTGCGGTGCGCACCCCATCGGGCAGGTCGGCCACGATGGCGGTGCGGACCGGCTCGAGCCCCGTGGTGCCGCCGTAGGTCACGGTGAAGGAGGCCACGGTGGCCATCGTGGGGCGTCGGGGCCCGGTGTCGACGACCGGGACGACCTCGGTGGCGGCCGACGACTCGGGGGCGAGGTCGGCCAGGAAGGGCCGGGTGACGGGCCCCGGCGGGTCGGCCGACCAGACCGCCAGGCCGGGCTTGGAGAGCATGCCTGACACGGTCGTCACGAGGCCGAGCTCGCCCGCGCCGGTGCGCAAGCGCCGGCCCAGCGCGACGAGTGACTGCAGGACGAAGTGGTTGAACGGGCCGCCGGCGAAGGTCATGCCACCGGTGAGCGTGGGGGTGCCCGCAGGGTCGAGGCCGAGCTCTCGCTGTTGGACCCGCACCGCAGCCGGGAAGCACGAGTACACCTCGGCCAGCCCGATGTCGCGCAGGCGCCGGCCCAGGTGGTGTTCGGCGGCACGGCCGAGCACGGCCATCGCGGGCCAGGCGGAGAGCCGGCGCCGGGCGGTCAGCGTCACTGCCGTCGAGCAGTGGAGCGCCACGTGCGGGAAGAGCCAACGGTCCGGTGCGACGCCGGCCGCACGGGCCCGCTCGGTCGAGCAGATCACGAGGGCCGACGACTGGTCAACGGTCCACTGGCTGGCGTGCCACACGTTGTAGGGGAACGCCAGGGGGCGGTTGCGCGGGCCGGGCGTGGCGATGGCGCCGGCGTCGCGGGGCTCGGCGAAGGCGGCCTCTGGGTTGTGGCGGGCGACCGCGTTGCAGCGCGCCCACAATGCCGCGATCTCGTCGCGTTGTTCGTCCGGCGTCAGATGCGCCGCTGCCGCCAGCGCGTTCTCGATGAGCGCGTACTGCTGCACCGGGGGCAGGACGATGCCCGCCGCCTGCTCGATCGGTGCCACGAGGTCGGGCGGCCGGCTCACGACCTGGTCGGGTGGCTCCGCTTCCTCGTCCGTCTCGTTGCCCCCGTTCCGGGCCCAGCACCGCGCCTCGCCGCCGACGACGACGACCGTACCGTGCTCGCCGGCCGACACGGCCGCGAGCGCGTGGTTGATGACCTCTTGTTGCGAGACACCGACTTCGAATTGGAGCGTGCGTGCCCGGGGCGATCCGATGCGCCGGGCCACGGTGCGCGCGGGGTCGGTGAGCGACCACGAGCCCCGGGGCACCGCGACACAGTCGACGGCGCCCAGCAGCCCGGGGGCGCCGGCATCGGCCGCGGCCGCGTGCACCGCCTCGGTCATGAGATCGGCCACGGGCGCAGCGTCGCTCGCGGTGCCGAGCCCGACCAGGACGGGCAGCCGAGGGTGGAGGGAGCGGGTGGGTCCGGCCACGACGGTGGATGCTACGGTCCGGCCATGGCGACGGGCGATGAGGTCAGGTGGCAGGCCGTGCTCGAGGGATTCACCAAGGAGTCGTTCGAGGCCGACGGCAAGCAGCGCGACGTCTACCGCAGCGGGGAGGGCCCAGCGGTGATCGTGATCAGCGAGATCCCCGGCATCACGCCGCGGGTGGCCGAGTTCGGCCGCCGCGTGGCGGCGGCGGGGTGCACCGCCGTCCTGCCGAGCCTGTTCGGCGAGCCGGGGCGCCCGGCGTCGGGGGGGTACGCCCTCACGTCGATCGGGCCCGCCTGCGTTTCGCGTGAGTTCTCTGCGTTCGCGCTGAAGAAGACCAGCCCCGTCACCGTGTGGCTGCGCAAGCTGGCCGCCGCCGAGCACGAGCGCTGCGGTGGGCCCGGCGTCGGCGTGGTGGGCATGTGCTTCACCGGTGGCTTCGCGCTGGCCATGATGGTCGACGACGTCGTGCTCGCTCCGGTCCTGAGCCAGCCGTCGCTCCCCTTCCCGATCTCCAAGAGGTTCAAGGCGGACATCGGGATCTCCGAGGCGGACCTGGCCCGGGTCAAGGAGCGCACCGCAGCGGGCACCTGTCTGCTCGGGCTGCGCTTCACCAACGACCCATTCTGCTTCGAAGAGCGCTTCGAGACCCTGCGGCGTGAGCTCGGCGACGCGTTCATCGCGGTGGAGATCGACTCGGCGCCGGGGAACCCCTACGGGCACCCGAAGAACGCGCATTCGGTGTTGACCGAACACCTCGTCGACAAGGAGGGCTCGCCCACCCGGGCGGCGCTCGACCAGACGCTCAGCTTCTTCCGCGAGAAGCTGGGCGTCGGCTCGGGTCCCGGGCCGCGGCCCGACGGGATGGGCCCATAGGCCGCCACGTCCTTAGCTTGCAATTAAACGTTCGCCCTAGCCGCTAATGGCTTCCTTCAAGAGCAGTTCGGTGGCCTTCGCATCCACCTTTCGGATCTGATTGAGCAGCGTCTTGATGCGGCGGTCGTTGCCGATCCACTCCTGATAGAGCTGCGCTTCTCGGTCAGTCAGTCGCTTGGTCACCGTCTTGCCGTTCACCTTCGCGGTCCACTGCCAGTAGGGCCCGTGAGGAGTAGGCGGGTCAGCGTTGCATCGGCAGCCGACCGACGTGCAGTGGGTGAAACGGCGAGTCACACTGCCGGCGGCAACGATCCCGATCTCGGCGATCTGGGCCGCCAACTCTTTGTGTCGCCGGTCGTACTCGGCCAGCCGCTCCTCGACCCTCGTCCGTGCCATTGCGCTCCTTGTGTCCACGACCAGCATCCCTCATTGGTCCGCAGACAGTAAGCATACTGTCTGCATGGGATCCTCCGACCGGTCCATTGCCGAGGTGAGGGACTTCCGTTCGTCGCTCCACCGCTGCCTCTCGCCCTGGGGAGACGCTCTCTTCGAGCTCTGCGATGCAGTGCTGTGCTCACCGGCCCCGGTCGGATCGGTGCCCTCCCTCAGCCTCGAGCCGGAGTTCCGGCGCAGCCACGGCAGTCTCTACAAGTCCTTGGCCGAGGGAGACGTCGACGAAGTTCGGCTTCGCCAGTTGCTGGTCGAGCACCGTCCCAAAGAGTGGCCCTTGGTCTTTGCCGTCGATGCCTCGACCTGGGACCGCTGCGATGCCGAGTGCAGCCCCGAACGGGGCTTCCACTACTCGGCTTCCAAGCACTCCGCCGGCCAGCCCATCGTGGCCGGGTGGTCCTATCAGTGGATCAGCCAGCTGAACTGGGCGCCCGACAGCTGGACCGCTCCACTCGACGTCCTGCGCATCAGCCCGTCCATGGAGGCAGCGGACGCCACCATCGATCAAGTCAAGCGCCTCGTCGGCCTCCTACCAGATGACGGCGATGTCCCTCTCTTTGTCTTCGACGCCGGCTATGACGGCATCGCCCTCGGCCACGGGCTCACCGACACCCGGGCCGAGGTGCTGGTGCGCATTGCCTCGACCCGGGTCTTCCATCCCGACCCCGAGCCTCGCACCGACGGAGCACGGGGTCGTCCGCCGCGTCACGGCCCCCGCTTCATGCTTTCCAACGAGGAGACCTGGACCGCTCCCGACGCTGAACTCATCACCACCGTCCGCCGCTACGGGAAGGTCACGGTGGCGGCCTGGCACAACCTGCATCCGAGACTGCATGGCCGGGGGCGCTGGCGCGACTGTGAGGAACCGCCGATCATCAAAGGCAGTGTCATCCGGGTCGAGGTCGAACACCTACCAAAGCCGGCAGGACGGATCAAAAAGACCCTGTGGCTGTGGTGGTCTGGTGACGGCGAGCCCGACCTCGATCTGTGCTGGCGGGCCTATCTGCGTCGGTTCGACATCGAGCACACCTTCCGGTTCATGAAGGGGACATTGGGATGGACGACACCGTCGCTGCAGATGCCCGAACAGGCCGACCGGTGGAGTTGGTTGGTCCTTGCCGCCTACACACAGCTTCGTCTCGCTCGTCAGCTCGTCGACGACCTCCGACTGCCTTGGGAACGACCGTGCGACCCGAACAAACTCACCCCAGCGCGAGTCCGCAGAGGGTTTCGGCGACTGCGTGCACACCTCGGCACACCCGCCCACCCACCGAAACCCTCGACCCCGGGACCGGGGCGACCCAAAGGAACGCGAAAACCGCCCAGAAAGCGCTATCCGGCGGTCAAGAAGGCAGCTTGAACAGCGACCGGGGGTTTAATTGCAAGCTAAGGTCTCAGCCCGCAGGATCTCCTCACACACCCGCTCGCCCGAGCGCACGGCGCCGTCCATCGCGCCGTATGACGTCGACGCCGTCTCGGTGCCGGCCCAGTGCAGACGCCCGACCGGCTCGCGCAGCCGCCGGCCGTACTGGGTGAGGACTCCCGTCGGGAAGTGGCCCATGGAGCAGCCTCGCGTCCAGCGCTCCTCGGCCCAATTGACCTCGAGGATCTCGAGCGGCCGGGCCGCTCTCGGCCCCAGACGTGTCGTCAGCATCCGCAGCAACTCGGTGCGGCGTCCGTCCTTGCCCATGGACCACAGGGCACGCGCCCGAGGGCCCGCCGCATAGGTGCCGATGACACCATGTCCGTGGCCCGGTTGCGACGTGTCCAGCGTCACCTCAATGGGATCGTCGGTGGCGACGGTCGCGCCCGAGATGCCGTCGGCGCGCCAGAACGGCTCGTCGTAGATCGCGACCGTCTTGACCTCCGTGCCGGCGGGCACCTGATGGAGGAGCAGCGCGTGGTCCCCCGGGAGCGCGGGGTCGAATTGGATCCCGGCGGCCAGTGCGCGGGGCAGTGCGAGCACGACTCGGCGGGCCGTGACCGTCGCGACGGGGCTCGAAACCCGCACGCCGTCGGAGTCCTGGACGACGGCGCCCACTGGTGCGCCGAGCACGACGGCGTCACCGAGCTCAGCCGCCATGGCGTCGGGTACCTGCCCGACGCCGCCTGCGAATTGGGAGTCCTGGTAGCCGCCCGCGATGTTCATCAGGGACTCGATGCCGCCGGCGGAATGGGCGAGAAAGAGCCAGTTGAGCAACGACACCTCGGAGAGGTCACAGGCGAAGCACGCCCGCACGGTCGCCTCGACGAGGTCGCGCGCCAGCCCGCTCGGGACCCGAGTCCGGTTCAGCCACGCCCGCACCGACTGCGCGTCCCACGCGGCGGCACGTGGAGCCTGCCACGGTGCGTCGACCGGAACCTTCTTGGCCATGACGTTCATGCGGACGATGGCCTGCCCTGCGCTCACCAGTGCGACAGGGCTGAGACGCGGAATGTCGCCCCGGTAGCGACGGACCGTTCCAGCCGTGGCCAGCACGTTGTCGCCGTCCACGAAGGTCTTGAAGGTGGTGACACCCATCTCCTTGGTCAGCGCGTGCATGCGATCGTGACCGGGGCCGACGAAGCACCCACCCATGTCGACCGGCACTCCCGCACCCGAGGTCCAGGTCCAGACCCGCCCACCGACACGGTCTCTTGCTTCGAGGACGACCACCGATCGGCCGGCTTGGGAGAGCCGGCGGGCCGCCGTCAGCCCGGCCAGACCGGCCCCGACGACGCAGACGTCGGCCCTCATGGGTCCGGTCGCCGTCACCATGGCGTCACCACCTCCATCCGTACCTGTGGCCGCCCAGGGAGGGTAGTGCTCCCCGGCCCATTGAGCCCGTGGGAGATCGGTGGGAGGATCGCGCTGGACAAGAGTCCGGCCGGGGGTCGGGGACCGCCTCCCGCGAGCAAGAGTCGAGGAGCGCCATGCCCGAGTTCGTCATGACCATCGCGGGGGAAGCCGCACCGACCGAGGGGACGTTCGGCGTCCGTAACCCGGCCACGGGTGAGGTCTTCGCCCAGGCACCCGAGTGCACCCGCCAGCAGCTCGATGCCGCATTCGACGCCGCGGCAAAGGCAGCGCGCGACTGGAAGGCCGACGAGGCGGCGCGGCGTGCCGTTCTGCTGCGGGCGGCCGACGTGCTGCTGGCGTCGGGGACCGAGCTGGCACCGGTCCTCACGGCCGAACAGGGCAAGCCGTTGAGCGACGCCGGGATCGAGGTCTTCGCAGCGGCGATCTGGAGCCAGTACTTCGCCAACCTCGAGATGCAGCCCCAGATCATTCAGGACGACGACGAGGCCTACGTCGAGCTGGCGCGCCGCCCCCTGGGCGTTGTCGCCGCCATCACGCCGTGGAACTTCCCCTTGACGCTGGCGTTCTGGAAGATCGCACCGGCGCTCCTGGCGGGCAACACGCTGGTCCTGAAGCCCTCGCCCTACACGCCGCTGACCACACTGAAGGTCGGGGAGCTGCTGCGCGACGTGTTCCCGCCCGGAGTGGTCAACATCGTGAGCGGCGGCGACGAGCTCGGCGCCTGGATGACCTCACACCCGGTGCCGCGCAAGGTCAGCTTCACCGGCTCGGTGGAGACGGGCAAGAAGGTCGCCATGTCAGCGGCGCCCGACCTCAAGCGTGTCACGCTCGAGCTCGGCGGCAACGACCCGGCCATCGTGCTCGACGACGCCGACCCGGCCGTCGTGGCCTCGGCCATCTTCGCCGGCGCGTTCAACAACAACGGACAGGTGTGCTCGGCCATCAAGCGGGTGTACGTCCCCGAGGCCCTCTATGACGAGGTCGTCGAGGGGCTGGCGCAGCACGCCCGGTCGATCAAGGTGGGCGAGGGCACCGAGGAGGGCGTGAAGCTCGGGCCCATCAACAACGAGCCCCAGTACGAGCGGGTCAAGGAGCTGGTGGCCGACGCGCTGTCCAACGGCGCCACCGCAGTGACGGGAGGCAAGGCGATCGACCGGGCCGGCTACTTCTTCGAACCCACCATCCTGGCGGGGCTGTCCGACGGGACGAGGATCGTCGACGAGGAGCAGTTCGGGCCGGCGCTCCCGGTCGTGTCGTACCGGGACCTGGGCGACGCCATCGACCGGGCCAACGCCACCCACTTCGGACTCTCGGGATCCGTGTGGGGCGCGGACACCGACCGCGCCGCGGCGGTGGCCGCGCAGCTCGAGTGTGGCACCGCCTGGGTCAACACGCACCTCGCCCTCTCACCGCAGCAGCCCTTCGGCGGCTTCAAGTGGAGCGGCATCGGCGTGGAGAACGGCCCGTGGGGACTGGCCGAGTTCTCCGAGTTCCAGGTCGTGCACCGCTCCAAGGCGGACAACGGGCTGAATATCAACACGGCGTCGCTGCTCTCGTAGTCGACGGCCGGCCGGCCCCCGCGCCCTTCAGCTTCGAGCCGGAGGTTGCGGCGGCTGCGCCCATGAGGAGCTGGCGTATCTGCGCGACGTCCGTCCGTCCCTTCTCGAGAGCGGCGTCAGCCGTCAGGGCGGTGGACGTGGACGGCGAGAGCAGGTTGCTGTTCGCATTCCACTGCACCGGGGTGTCGGCGAGCACGGTGGCCGCCAGCCCGTTGTCGCGTTCGTGGCCACGCTGATCTGACTGTTCAGGTCGTCGATCAGCGGCTGGAGCTGCCCCTGGTTCTGTGGGTTGACGAGTCCCTGCCCTTCGAGGAGTCCGCGGTGAACCTCGGGATGGCGGTGTTGGTGGCCGGGTCGGCTTCGGCGGCGATCCGGGAGCACGAGGACGTAGACGCGGTACCCGGTGAAGATGGTGGAGAAGTCCTCGGCCGCCTGCTTCACCGTGGCATCTCCCTGAATCTTCTGGTTCAGCTGCTGCAACGGCGAGATGTCGGTGCCCAGGTAGGTCACGAGGGTCGCCTGGCCCGAACCGAGCCCCTTGGCCGCGTTGACCTTGGCGACCGCCGCGTTGAGATCGTTGACCCGGTTGGTGACGTCCGTGTTCGCCTTGTCCTTGATCCCATCGAGGGTGGCCGGCACGGCTCTGGAGCCACTGTTGCCCGAGCCGTTCGCCGAACCGGCGCTCCCCTGGGACGTCGCCGCGCCGGGCGAATCCGGTGAGCGTGCCCAGGATGCCGGCAGACGCCAGGGCGGCGCGAGGCGGAACAGATGAGTCCGCACACTCGACATGGGTGCTCCTCTCGTCCGGGCTCCCCTTCGGAGGGCCTGTGCCCTCATGATGAGCGCGCCTGGTGAAGGGGGTGTTTGCAAACGTGAGGGTTCTGTAATGGATGGCCACAATCCGGCAATTCGGGGTGTGGGAGGTGCCAGGCTAGGTAGGTGAGCGCGGAGAACGGAACGGTGGTCGTCGTGGAGGACGACCCGCACATCGCCGACCTGGTCGACCTCTACCTGCGGCGAGAGGGCTATCGCGTCCTGCTGGCGGCCGACGGCGAGAAGGGCCTCGAGATCTTCAAGCAGGAAGACCCCTGGATCGTCATCCTCGACGTCGGGTTGCCGGGCACGCGGGACGGTTTCGACGTCTGCCGCGAGATCCGCTCGCGCAGCAGCGTGCCCGTCCTGTTCCTCACGGCGCGCGACGACGAGGTGGATCGGATCCTCGGGCTCGAGCTCGGCGCGGACGATTACCTGGTCAAGCCGTTCTCCCCCCGGGAGCTCGTGGCGCGGGTGCGCGCCATCCTGCGTCGGACTCGCGAGGGCCCGCCGCCCCAGGAGGTCGTCGCCGTGGGCGACCTCGAGGTCGACCTGCGCCGCCGCGAGGCGCGTCAGGGCGGCGCCGTCGTGGCCCTGACGACGCGCGAGTTCGACCTGCTGGCCTTCTTGGCCAACAACCTCGGCCTCGCCCTGTCGCGCCAGCAGCTCCTCGACGGCGTGTGGGGCACGGACTGGTACGGCGACGAACGTACGGTCGACGTCCACGTGGCCCAGCTGCGCAAGAAGCTCGGGTCCGACCTCCCGCTCGCCACGGTGTGGGGCGTGGGCTACCGGTTCGGCTGATCGATGCGCCGCCGCCTGATGCTGGCCATGGTGGGCCTGGTCGCCGTCGTCCTCGTGATCGCGGGAGTCGGCAGCCTCATCCTGACTCGCAACGCGGCGCGCGACCAGGCGCAACAGCAACTGGTATCGGAGGCCAACTCGCTGACGTCGTCTGACACCGGGACGCGTTCGGTCAAAGTCCTACGCGTCGTGCAGGCCACGCTCAAGCTCGAGAACGCCGAGATCATAAGGATCGACCGGACGGGAAACGTCGTGACACCGTTGCCCAACGGGCTCAATGCGCAGGACATCAACGTGCAGGCCGTGCAGTCGGGTCAGACGACGTCGGGCCGCACGGGCAACCTGGTCTTCGCCGTGGCGCCCATCAACCTGTCGGAGACCGAGCGGCTGCGCCTGCGGTTGGGTGGCACGCTCGCCATCCTCCTCACCCGCGACGTCAGCGGATTGGGGCCCAGTTGGGGCTACTTCATCGTCGCCGGGGGCGCGGCGCTGCTCGTGGCCGCTGCGGTGGCCTGGCAGATGAGCCGTCGCATGGCTCGCCCGCTGGTGGAGGCGATGGAGGTCACCGGACGCATCGCCTCCGGCGAGCTCGCGAGCCGCGTGCCCGTCCGCCGCGGCGACTACCCCGAGTTCACCTCGCTCGCCGGCTCCATCAACGACATGGCGCAGAGCCTCGAGGACGGCCGTGCCAGGGAGCGCCACCTCCTGCTGGCGGTCTCGCACGACCTGCGCACGCCCCTCACGTCCATCCGCGGCTTCGCCGAGGCCATTCATGACGGGGCGATTGACGACGACGGGCACGCGGCCGACGTGATCATTGCCGAGTCGCGCCGGCTGGAGCGACTGGTTGGCGACCTGCTCGACCTGACGAAGCTCGAAGCGCGGCAGATGTCGATCTCCCTGCGACCAACCGACGCCGCGGAGGTGGTCACGACCACGACGGAGGGGTTCCGACCGGCGGCGGCCAAGTCGGGCTTGCAGGTCATGTTGGACGTTCAAGGATCCGACGGGCCGCCGCTCGAAGGCACGGTGTCCCCGGCGCCGCCCGGACTCCCGGTGGCGGCGGACCCGGACCGGCTCGCCCAGCTCCTGGCCAATCTCCTCGAGAACGCGATCACGTTCGCCCGGACCACGGTGTCGGTGAGGCTGGCGAACGACCCCACCTCGGGAGCATGTGAGATCACGGTCGACGACGACGGACCGGGCATTGTCGAGGGTGACCTGGCGCGGGTGTTCGAGCGCTTCTACCAGGCCGACCGTGGGCCGAACCGTCGGATGGGCTCGGGGCTCGGGCTGGCCATCGTGGCCGAGCTGGCGGCCGCCATGGGTTGCAGCGTGCGGGCCGAGTCGCCCATCACCTACGACGGTGGCTCGCGCTTCGTCGTGACCCTCGCACCCTGGCGGGGGGCCGTGCCGGATGTCGTCCGCACGTGAGGCGGGGCGCACTCTGTGCCGGACCGGCCGCGACGTGTACGGTTCGACCGTGATGGACGTCCAGGAAGCAATCAAGAGCGCGCCGCTGTTCTCGCAATTGTCGAAGAAGGACATCAAGCAGCTGGCCGCAGCGCTCACGCAGAGAACGTTCCCGGCCGGGACCGTCATCATCGAGAAGGGCAAGCCCGGCGTCGGCTTCTTCATCATCGCCAGCGGTTCCGCCTCGGTGACGGTGGCGGGAAACAGGGTCAGGGCGCTGCAGGCGGGCGATCACTTCGGCGAGGTCGCCCTGATCGACGACGGCCCCCGGATGGCCGAGGTGACGGCCGACACCGACCTGGAGTGCTATGCGCTGGCGGCCTGGCAGTTCCGGCCGTTCGTGCAGGACCATCCCGACGTGGCGTGGGCTCTCATGCAGTCGCTGGTCAAGCGCATCGTGCGCGACGCTGCGTCTGACGGCGAGCTCTGACCCGTGCCGGGCGGCCGTCCGCTCCCTCAGGGGACGGGGAGGTGCGGCGCCGGGACCGGGGGCGGGGCGGGACTGTGCGAGACGACCGGCGCCGCTGCCGGGGGCTCGGACAGGAGGTCGAGGGCCCGGTAGGTCACCGTGTAGGCGCCCATGCCGACCAGGAAGCTGACTGCGAAGGCGCCGATGACCTTGAGGTGCCGCAGGTGCCTCGTGGTGGTCGTCCTCCCGGGGTCGACGGCGAGCTCGCCCATGACGGGAAACAGGTCCACCAGGGAAATTCGGCAGACAGGCCACCGACCTTGAGGGGCTGCGGCCTGCCCGGACGCCTGGCGGGGTCATCCTCCCGCAGGAGGAGCGGCGAGGGGGCCGTGCGCCGATCCGGCTCTGGATGTGAGAAACAGGCTCGCCATCACGACCGCACCGAGCGCGACGGCTGCAAGCCACGGGCGAGCACCCAAGCGGGCAGGCGTGGTGTCGTCGGCACTGTATCCCTCATTCGCGGCTGATCTGGCAAGCTTCCCCGGCGTCGAGCGCGAGGGAGGAGCCGTACCACAAGGGTTCGGAGGCCGTATGGAACGTCTGATCGACAGGGTCGCCATCGTCACGGGCGGTGGCGGAGGCATTGGCGGGGCCACGGCGCGCACGCGCGGGAGGGCGCATCCGTCCTGATCGTCGACATCGACGAGACGGCCGCGACAGGGGTGGCCTCGGACATCGAAGAGGCCGGCGGGACGGCGGCGGCGTTCCGGGCCGACCTGGCCGAAGAGGGCGACGTGATCGCGGCCATCGCGGCCGCCACCGGACGATTCGGTCGCCTCGACGTGCTCCACAACAATGCGGCGCTGACGGACTCGGACTTCCTGACGTGTGACACCGCCGTGACCGACCTGTCGCTCGATGTCTGGGAGCGCACCATGGCGGTCAACCTCCGCAGCCAGATGCTCACCTGCAAGCACGCGATCCCCGAGATGGCGCGAGGTGGCGGTGGTTCAATCATCAACATGTCGTCCGGCGCCTCGCTCAAGGGTGACCGGACCCGCACCGCCTACGGAGTCTCGAAGGCGGGGGTGTACGCCCTGTCCATGTACGTGGCCACCAGCCACGGGAAGCTGGGCATCCGGGTGAACACGATCGTCCCCGGGCTCATCGTCACGGACGCCGTGCGCTCCCACCTGGACGAGAGAACGCTGGCCGGTCTCGGGAAGGCGACGCTGACCCCGTATCTCGGCCAGCCCGACGACATCGCCGGCCTGGTCGTGTTCCTGGCCTCGGACGAGTCCCGCTACATCACGGGCCAGATGATCGTGATCGACGGGGGGATGTCGGCCCACGTCGGGCTGGCTGGCGACGGCTGAGCGACCGGTTCGGGATCGGCTACGAAGGGCCCAGCGAGTAGGCGCCCGTCTCGGGGTGGTGGTACCAGCCGCTGGCAGCGTGGGTCCCTCCGTCGACGTGGATGGTCTGACCGGTGACGTAGCTGGAGAGCTCCGACGCGAGGAAGACCGCGGCGCCCGCCATCTCGTCCACGTGCCCCGCCCTCCCCATGGGCACCGTGAGCCCGAAGCGTTCCTCGGCGCCCTCGGGAGCCACCGCGGCCAGCCCCTCGGTCATGGTGATGTCGGGGGCCAGTGCGTTGACCCGGATCCCATACGGGGCCAGCTCGAGGGCGGCGGTCTTGGTGTAGTTGATCACCCCGGCCTTCGCGGCCGCGTAGGCCGCGTATCCCGGCGCGGCGCGTACGCCCTCAATCGACGTGACGCTGATGATGCTGCCGCCGGTCCCGTTCTCGACCATCACCCGGGCGACCCTCTGTGTGCAGAGGATGACGTGCTTGAGGTTGGACCGGTACAGGGCGTCCCAGCCGTTCTCTGACGTCTCGAGGAGCGGGGAGTTGAAGACGCCGCCCGCGTTGTTCACCAGGATGGTCACGGGGCCCAGCTCGGCGACGGTCCGCTGCAGGGCGAGATCCACCTCGGCAGACTCCCGCACGTCGGTAGGGAGCCCGAGACCGCCCACCTCGGCGGCGGCGGCGGCCGCGGTGTCTGGGTTGCGCTCCCAGATGGCGACCTTCGCCCCGAAGGAGGCGAAGCCGCGGGCGATCCCGCGCCCGATCCCGGAGCCGCCCCCGGTCACGACGGCGACGCGGTCGGTCAAGAGGACGGACGAGGGGTCGATCGGCACGACGTGACAGTACAGTAGGCCTGTCATCGCTGGAGAGCGTTTGACGCCGGGCCATGCCGGCGAGAGTCGGGGGGTGTGCGTGCCGAGAATCGAGCCGATTCCGTTGGAGGAGCTGGCGCCGGAACCACGGCGGATCATCGAGGACGGAGTGGCGGACGGCACGTATGCCACGCCGATCCCACTGCAGATCTTCGCCTACAAGACGTCGCAGATCCTCATGACCAACGCGGCACGCGGCGCCTGGGGGCAGCAGTCCCTGCTCGGGGGCAGGATCCTCGAGCTCCTGCGGATCCGTAGTGCCCAACTGGGCGAGTGCCAGCCCTGCATGCAGTCAAGGAAGCACGACTCCATCACCGACGAGGACGTCGCGTGCCTCATCTCCCCCGGGGGCTCGGATTTGACCGAGCAGGAACGGCTGGCGGTCGAGTTCCTCGACCTCCTCTCGGGCGACCACCATGCCATAGACGACGAGTTCTACCGGAGGCTCGGCCAGGTCTTCACGGCGGCACAGATCGTCGAGCTCGGATTTGCCTCCGCGAACTCCATGGGCCTTCATCGCTTCATCCACACGCTCGACGTGTTTGGGAAGGGCGCGCCGGTGATCCCCTACAGCGCCGATCAGGTCGATTCGGCGATGGCCGATCCGTCGGTCCACGCGTCCACATGACACAGACGGTCTTGGTGACCGGCGCCACCGGGCTGGCCGGCGCCAATGTCTGCAGGTTGCTGAGAGAGCGGGGCGATGCCGTGCGTGCTCTCGCTCGCGAGTCGGCGGACACGGCCCCGCTCGAGGCCCTCGGCGTCGAGATCGTGGTCGGCGACATCACCGATCCCGCAGCCGTGCTGCGGGCGGCCGCGGGCAGCGACGCGGCGATCCACTGCGCCGCACTCCTCGGTGGGGCCAGTCAGAACCTGGCCGACTTCGAGGCGGTGAACGTCGGCGGCACCAAGAACGTGCTCGATGCGGCGGAGGCCGTCGACCTGAGGCGTGTGGTCGCCGTCAGCACGGGCACCTTCTTCGACACCGACGGGGGTCTCGACCGGGAGGACGCCCCGGTCACCAAGGAGCCGAGTTCGGACCCGTATACGATCACCAAGATGGCCGCCTTTCTCGACGCCATGTCCCGCGCCGCCAAGGGCAGGGACGTAGTGAGCACGCACCCCGGTGCCATCTTCGGCCCGTCGCCCGTCACCCGCAACGCCCTCGGCTTGACGAGCTTCAACCGTGTGCTCCTCTCGGCCGCGCGTGGGCGCATCGAGCGCTATCTGAGGTTCCCGGTCAGCTGGGTGTTCGCCGAGGACATCGCGAGGGGGTGCATCCTGGCGCTCGACAAGGGCGTGGCAGGCGAGCGTTACATGCTCGACGGCCGGCCGGAGGACGTCGTGAGCATCGCCAATGCGTGCACTCGGATGTGCCGGTTGGCCGGCGTCGACCACGAGGTCGTCGACGTCGATCCCTCCGACGACCTCGAGCTGGTGGAGGTGTTCGGGCCGACCCTGATGGCGATCGCCGAGAAGGCAGCCCGCGAGACCCCGGTGCGGCGGCGGAGCCTCTCGGACTCCAAGACCTACAAGCGGCTCGGCTACGAACCCATCAGTCTCGACGAGGGACTAGGGCTGACACTCGGGTGGTTCCGGGAGATCGGGCGCGTCGGAGGCGCCTAAGGCTTCCGCACCTTGCGGACCGCACGGCTGAACCGGCCCGTGGGCTCAGTGATAGGTGAAGTTATCCCCGGTGTTGCCCGCACTGGTGCCTCCCGTGGTGATGACGAAGAGGCTCCACGTCCCGGCCTTGGCTCCTCCGCCCGTGACGGCAGTGATCTTGGTCGAAGACACCACTACGACGTTGGTGGCAGGTATGGCTCCGGTCCCGGCGCCGCTGCCCTGGCCGATCACCACGGTGGCGCCGGTGACGAAGCCGGTCCCGGTGATCGTGATGGCGGTGCCCCCGCCTTTCGGGCCCGTGTTCGGGCTCACGGCAGACACCGTGGGGACGGCGTTGTTGACGACGAGGACGAAGCTCTGGGCGGCCGACCCGGCCGAATTGGTCGCTTTTACGGTGAGGTTGTAGCTCCCGCCGGTTCCCGCCGTGGGCGTGCCCGAGATGGTGGCCGTGCCGTTCGCCTTGGCGACGAAGTTGATCCCCGTCGGCAGCGTCCCCGTCTCGGTGAGGCTGGCGCTCGGGTAGCCGGTGGTGGTGACCGTGAAGGTCATGGCCTTGCCCACTGTTGCCGTGGCCTTCGCCGCCGAGGTGATGGCCGGGGCCTGGTCGACGACGAGGACGAAGCTCTGGGCGGCCGACCCGGCCGAATTGGTCGCCTTTACGGTGAGGTTGTAGCTCCCGCCGGTTCCCGCCGCGGGCGTGCCCGAGATGGTGGCCGTGCCGTTCGCCTTGGCGACGAAGTTGATCCCCGTCGGCAGCGTCCCCGTCTCGGTGAGGCTGGCGCTCGGGTAGCCGGTGGTGGTGACCGTGAAGGTCATGGCCTTGCCCACTGTTGCCGTGGCCTTCGCCGCCGAGGTGATGGCCGGGGCCTGGTCGACGACGAGGACGAAGCTCTGGGCGGCCGACCCGGCCGAATTGGTCGCCTTTACGGTGAGGTTGTAGCTCCCGCCGGTTCCCGCGGCGGGCGTGCCCGAGATGGTGGCCGTGCCGTTCGCCTTGGCGACGAAGTTGATCCCCGTCGGCAGCGTCCCCGTCTCGGTGAGGCTGGCGTTCGGGTTGCCGGTGGTGGTGACCGTGAAGGTGAAGGGGCTACCTACCGCTGCGGTGGCCGTTGCCGGGGAGGTGAATTGCGGTAGGGCGGTGACGACCTGGGACACCGAGGCGGATGATCCGGTGAAGTTCGGGTCAGCGCCATAGGAGGCGGCGATTGTGTAGGTCCCCGTTGCGGCAAAGCTCGTCGTGCAGGTGGCGCTCCCGCCCGAGACGACCAGGTTGGTGCAGCCCGGGATCGATGCACCGTTGGCGGTGAAGCTCACCGAGCCGGCCAAGGCGCCGGTCCCAGAGGTCTCGGTCACCGTTGCGGTGTAGGAGACCGGGATACTTGCTGCCACCGACGGTGCCGGGTTCGGCGAGACAGCCAGGCTCGTGGTCCCCGGGGTCACCGTGACCGTCTGGATGGAGCTCGTGGCCGAGCCCTGTGAGTTGGTGGCGGTCACCGCGTAGGAGAACGAGGTGATTCCAGTCGGGACATTCCCGGCGACGGTCCCGGCGTTCGGGTCGATCGACAGCCACGACGGGGCGCCGGCCAACGAGTACGTCGCCCCGGGGTTTGCTCCCGCTGCGGAGGCCGAAGCTGAGTAGGCCGAGCCGACGGCCACCGACGACGGGCCGGTCACCGTCACCGAGGTCGGCGCCGATGGCACCGCAGCCGTCGAGAAGGCGGCGACGATCGTGTACGAGGTCGAGGCCGCGCCCAGGGTCTCAGCAGCGGTCTGCGGCCCGGCCGCAGTGGCCAGGATGTCCTCGAGGTTCGCCGATGCACTGCCATTCTGAACGTCCATGGCAAACGGGACGCCCTGGCTGGAACCCGCGACGACGCTGCCAGGCTGACCGGCGGTGATTGTGGCCCCGATGAGCAGATCCCCGCTCGGCACGCTCGCTGTCGGACCCATGCTGACCGAAGCACTCG
Organism: uncultured Acidimicrobiaceae bacterium; assembly: GCA_963717455.1. Classification (GTDB taxonomy): domain Bacteria; phylum Actinomycetota; class Acidimicrobiia; order Acidimicrobiales; family RAAP-2; genus Bog-473. The sequence goes on along the minus strand of OY970336.1, from coordinate 4,374,353 downwards.
AGCCATAGCCAACTACGGCAGCGGCGAGCGGACTGACGGTGCTGACGCCCCTGAACTCGGCAATCGCCTCCTGGAGGTAGGCGGGAGCACTCGCCGAAACCGTGATCGTCAGGCCATTGGGCGCAGCCTGGGCGTTGGCGACGTATTCGAGTGCAATGTCGCCCGTGCCGTTCGTGAATGTCTCCGAGGGCCCTCGGGTCCACGCCCCGTTGACGTTGTCGGAGACCTGGACCTGGCCGGCTGCGTTGTACTGGCCGAACCAGCCCACCAGGAAGTCCCCGGCAGCGACCGGCTGCGAGAGAGTGAGCGTCAGCGACGACAGGCGACCGCCGGGCGAGGCTGCCGTGCCTTGGATGAAAACAGGCGACGACGCGGGTGTCGTCACGACGACGGCGTTGGTCGGACTCGAGTTCAGGCCCGCCCCATCGAACGCGTCCACCGTGTAGGAGTAGCTGGTCCCGCCGGTGACCGTCGTGTCGAGGTAGGTCGTCTGGTTGGGCGCCGTGGTCCCGATCACCTGGCCGTTGCGAGAAATCGCGTACCCCGTGAGATCGCCGCTGCCGGGTGACCAGCTCAGAGCGACCCGACTCGAAGCCGCGCTGAGCGAGGTGAGGGCGCTGGGGGCGCCGGGTGGGCTCGTGTCGTTGGGGTACACGCGGAAGGTAGCGGCCACCGCGTACCAGTCGGCCGAGGTGCCGAGGGTGGCCGTCCCTGCCTGGGCACCCGCCGTCGCTGACAGGATGTCCTGCTCGTAAGAGGAGCCGCTCGCGGTCTCGGCCCGGGGGGTGTATGTCGTTCCCCCGCTCTGGCCGGGTGTCACGCTGCCGGGCGTGGACCCGGTCAGGATCGCCGAGTAGACCAGGTCGCCGGACGCGACGGTCGCGGTGTTGTCTGTGTTGACCGCCACGCCGACTCCGCGGCCCGAGGAGATCTGATCCAGGGGACCGGCGAGAGCCATGCCGGAGTACTCTGCCGCTGTGCCTTGCAGGTAGGCCGGCGTCGGCGCGGACACGGTGATGGTCAGCCCCGACGCCGAGGCCTGGGAATTCGGAAGGTAGTAGAGCGCGATGTCCCCCGTGTCGCTCTGGAAGGTCAGCGAATCGGGCGCCCGGGTCCAGGTGCCGTTGACGTTGTCCGACACCGTCACCTCACCCGGGACGTTGAACTGCGCGAACCAACCAACGAGCAGGTCCCCTGCATGCACGTTCCGCGAGAGGGTCAAGGTGGAGGTTGTCGACAAGGTCCCAGAGGAGAAGGCCGCCCCCTGTTGGAACATGGCAGAACCACCGGTCCCGCCTCCCGAGGACCCCGAGGCAGATGTGAAGGTCGCCACGACGGCGTACCAGTCCGTCGCCGCCCCGAGCGTGGCCGTCCCTTGCTGGGCACCCGCCGTCGCCGAAAGGACATCCTGCTCGTACACCGCACCGTTGCTGCTGCTGGCGCGCGCCGTGTAGGGCACGCCTTGGCTCGTCCCGGGAGTGACGCTGCCGGGGGAGCCGCCGGTTGTGAGCGCCGAATAGACCAGATCACCAGCGGGAACGGAGCTGGTGAGCCCCGTGTTGACGCTTGTCCCGCTGCCCTCGTTGACTGCGGACTCATCGAGCGGGTTGACCGCCGTGACGCCGGAGTACTCCGCCGCGCTCGACTGCAGGTAGGTGGGCGCCGAGGAGGTGACGGTGATGTTCAGGCCTTGTGGTGCCGCCGCCGAGTTCGGCATGAAGAAGAGGGCGATGTCGCCCGTGCCGCTCGTGAATGACTCCGAGGGCCCTCGGGTCCACGCCCCGTTGACGTTGTCGGAGACCTGGACCTGGCCGGCTGCGTTGTACTGGGCAAACCACCCTACGAGAAGGTCGCCGGGACCGACCGCCTGAGTAAACGTCAGGGCCTGCGCCGTGCCCGGCGAACCGGTAGTGGCAGCCGCACCCTGGACATAGCTGATGGAGTTACCCGCACCGGCGGGCGAGGTGCTCAGCCATGTGAGCGAAAGGGCGGCCATAGCCAAGAGGGCGATGCCAGCGCGAGCCGACACCAGCCACCCAAGCCGTGCCGGCCGACGGGAGGCGTGTCTCGCCCTCCTGGGTCCCGCCTTCCTGGGTCTACTCTCGCCAACCGAACGGGCGTGCCACACACTGCCGCCGAGACCAGAAGTCCCCAGCGGAAATCGAATTTGTGGACTGGGTGTGACCGACCTGCCCCTCCGCCTGCCACGTGGTGTGGGCATGAGGTGATGGTAATGAACACGGCCGATGCGGGCTAGAGATTCCCCTGAATGTAGGTGTCGGGCCACCTATGGCGAGGGGGTATCCGACAAATCATGAGAGTCGGATCCCGTAATTGTGAGGGTCACCGCTCCTCGACATGAGGGGTTCTGCCCATGCCATGGGGGTCAGCGGAGGCCAAGTTTCAGGGTGTTTCTGGGCCTGATTGTGACTTACCGTTTCGGCAACTCCTCCGGCATTGGCGAGCCGTGGAAACACGAGCGAGGACGGAGGTGGAAGCGCGAAACGCGACCTTTTGGTTGATCGGCTCGACCGACCAGGGGGAAGTGCGGGTCTCAACTATTGGGAGGAAACGAACGCAGTGGAAGCCAACGAGGTGATGCTTCGGATCGTTTGGAGGCATAGATGGCTGCTGGTCATAACGACCTTGCTGCCTATCGCGGTCGTGCTTCCCCTTCGTTTGACGAAGCCAGTGACCTACACCGCCACCGCCAATGTCCAAGCGCAGGTGGCTGCGCCCCAGGCGAGCACGGAGGTGGCTTCGATTCTGAGTCAGGTGTCCGCAATTGACACCAGCCCAGCGGTGGTGCAGAAGGCGATAGATGCCGCCAAGGTCGACCGCAACGCCGTCGACGTCGCCAAGAGCGAGGTCAGTTCCACGTCGCTCGACAGCTCGGCCATCGTGGCGGTGTCCGTCAAGGACCCCAACCGTCAGGTCGCCCTCCGACTTGGTAAGGCGTTGGCAAGCGCAGTTGTCAGCACTCTCAATGCACCTGGCACAGCGGCGAGCCAGCAATTGGCGACGCTGACCCACCAGGAGTCTCAGCTCGATGCCAGCCGCGCCAACCTCTTGACCCAGCTGAACACCGCCCAGCTCAGCCACTTGGCGACGACTGATCCCCAGGTTCAGGCTTTGATAACCGAGTTGGCCGGAGTCGAGACGGAGTTGTCTGCGAACCAGGCAGCCCAACAGCAGGTGATATCGAGCAGCAACGGCAACCAGGACGCAAGTGTCATCAGTGAACCCTCGGCAGCCACGGTTACGGCCGCGTCCAAGCAGGTGGCGGTCTACGCCGCCCTCGCCGGGCTCCTCGGACTGATCGTCGGACTCCTCATCGCGACGATTGCCGAATTGGCCCGCCCGACGGTCGCGGAGCCTGAATCGGGCGCGCGGGAGCTCGGCGTGGCGTTCCTCGGCAACGCGGAAATCACTCGAGTGAAGAGCAAGAAGGCGAAGACCAGCGGAAGCGTGCTCACCGATGTGGTGAGCACAGAAGGGGAGCCCACCGAACAGGAGCTCACTGAAGAGGAGCTGATCGCTCTGGAGGGCGACCTCGTGACCAGGCTGCACCTGGCTGCAAACCGCCTTGGTGCGCTCACGCTGGTCCTCACCGGACCGATACCACGAGAGCAGCTCACCCAGCTCGCTGCGGCATTGAACAGGCGACTGTCAGCGGCCGACGACTTGCGGGTTCACGAGACACGGTTGGTACCAGACGGTGGGGCCGACAGCAACGGGTCGACAGCTCGAAATGGCAACAAGGTCCATGGATCTGCCGCCGTAAAGACTCATGCGCTCGCCATCGGTTCCGCTCTGTCCACGTTGAAGGTGCACGCCTTGTCGGACCTGACACTGCGGGGCCGACCGGAAGCTCCTGCGCTTGTCCTCGTCTTACGTCGATTTGCGCCTCGAGCGTCGCTGGACCGTGTTGCAGACCTCGGTGAGACGACGGGTTGGCCCATTCTCGGGGTCGTGGGCTTCCGACAGAACCGAAAGCCTCATCGTCATTGGTTCGGCCCGAAGTCGTCAGTCGCCGAGAGCACTACGGCGGACGAAGTGCGGGTACCGACGGCAGTGCCCGCAGCCACGCAGGCGTTTAGAGTCGTGAAGGCAGCCAAGACGGTTCTCACAGCCAGGCAGCTCGAGCCGCAGGGATTCGCACAATGAGCATTCTCAAAGCTGAGAACTACTCTGGCCTCGACCGTTGGCGTCCCGCCTCACCCTGGGACAGGAGCCGGGTCGTCCGCGACGGGCTGCCAACCCTGCTGGTAGGGGGCGGAGCCGCAGCCCGGACGGTGGCCCGCGACCTGCGGCGATCGCCCGACTATGGACTCCGTCCCATAGGTTGCCTTGACGACGACCCACGCGTCAGGTCGGTTTCGGGCATTCCACTGCTTGGAAGGCTCGCGGACCTGCCCCGCGTCGTCGCTGAACACAACGTCGAAGCGATCATCATCGCGATCCCTTCACTTCCTCCCGCAAAGCTGAGCGGGCTCGTTCGTGAGGCCACGAACACGGGGGTCCATGTGAGGTTCCTGCCCTCGTTCCTGTCGGCACTGGAGCGAGTGGCCCGGGCTGCGGATATGCGCATCGTCAATTTCAACAGCCTGCTAGGCCGCCAGGAGCGCCGGAATTCGCAGCCTGCTGCTCGGGCTGCCTTCAAGGGGGAGCGTGTTCTGGTGACCGGAGCTGGCGGCTCCATCGGACAGGAGCTCTGCCGCCAAATCCGCAGCTGCAGTCCAGCTTCGCTTCACATGTTGGACCACGACGAATCGAATTTGCATACCCTGCAGCTTGAGCTCGACGGCGAAGCGCTTCTCGACAGCTCTGATGTGATCATCGCTGACATCCGCGATCGCGCTCGCATCAGGCAGGTCTTTGAAGCCACCCAGCCTACTGTCGTCATCCACGCTGCCGCCCACAAGCATCTGCCCCTTCTGGAACGGCATCCGTGCGAGGGCGTCAAGTCCAACGTTCAGGGGACTCAGAACCTCGTGAAAGCGGCGCTCGAGGTCGGCGCCAGTCGATTCGTGCTCATTTCAACCGACAAGGCGGCCGACCCGAAATCCATTCTCGGAGCCACCAAGCGACTTGCGGAGATGATCCTGCAGGCGCACGCTGCGCGCGATACGAAGATGTGCTCGGTCCGATTCGGCAATGTGCTCGGCAGTCGCGGATCGTTCTTGACCGTGATTGCCGAACAAGTGGAACGAGGCGATGCAGTCACGGTCACCGATCCCGAGGTGACACGTTTCTTCATGACGGTGGAAGAGGCCGTGGGACTGGTGCTCTCGGCGGCACCGATGGCGGAGTATGGAGAAACCTTCGTGCTCGACATGGGCGAACCGGTGCGAATTGTCGATCTGGTGAACCGGTATGCCGAACAGCTTCATGTGCCCGAGGTGCAGATCCGATTCACCGGACTGCGACCAGGAGAAAAGCTCCATGAGTCGCTCTTCGGCGACTCCGAAGAGCGGCTGCCGACGGTTGAACCAGCTATTTGGGCGACGCGACCGGCCCGCATTCCCGACGATTTCACCGGCCGGTTGGAGAAGCTGTATTCCGCCGCGGCCAAGGGCGAAGACGAAGTCGTCCGCACCCAGCTCGAGGATCTCATGCCTGAGTACTCGCCGGAACCTGCCAATGCCGAGGAGCTCCGATCGGCACTCACGACCCCCTACCCCGACGAGTTCTGATGCGCGCCGTGTTCAAGTCTGCTGGCGAGCAGATCGAGCTGAGCTGTCGCCAGCGATTCTTGTCGGGAGTGTTGGAGGAGGGGGTTGGAGACCACTTCACGCAGGCCGATGCCTCTGGTCCCGATGTGCGCGTGACGGTGGAGGACACCGTCGCGGCATTCGACACCCGTGGATGGGATGTCCTGACGAGAGACGCATGGCGACGACCTGGCCAGGTAGTAGTACGTGACGCCTGTTCTTCGGGCCTCGATCTGCTGGTCAACACCGGGGAGCCGACTCTGGATATCCGGGCCCGCTGGCGTCCGCCTCTGGCGGGGCGGGCGGCGTCGGTTGTCCTGCGCTCAAGGTCGCGCTTGCTCATTCGGGCGGTTCTCTTGCAGTACCCGGCCTTGTGGTGGGGTCAACGGCGTGGTCGGGCACCGTTGCACGCGTCTGTCTGCAGCGTAGGGCCGGACCACGGCCGATCAGTCCTCATTGCCGGGCCCGGCGGTGTCGGCAAGTCGACGATGGTCAACGCAGAGTTGGAAAGTGGAGCTGTCGCCACAAGCGACAATTTGTGCCTGAGCGACGGACGCACTGCCTGGGGCCTCCTTGAGCCTCGGCGCGTGCCAGCAGGTGAAGGCGGCAACAAGCACGGCCGGCGCATGCCGCACGATCGCAGGGAGGCTCCGTGGCAAGGCCGAGTCGACGAGCTCGTCCCCGGAATGGTCCTCGTTCTCCGACGCGGAGCGGCAACGACGACGACATCGGCACCCTGTGATCCCAATGAAGCAGCCAGATCACTCGTGGCGGGTACCTACATGGCGGGCGAGCTCCGCCGCTACTGGGCCTTTGCCTCGACGCTTGCCCTTGGTACCGGAGTCGGAGAAGTTCATCCCCGGGTGGATGAGGTCGCCCGGACGCTGACCGCCGGCCTCCCGTGTCATGAAGTCACGCTCGGCGAACGCCCGGTGACGCCGCTCGGCAGCCTGTTCGCTCCGACGTTTGTGGACGATGGAGTGGGCACGTGACCGATCGTCTACGGGTCGCTCAGATCGTGACACGGTTCATGGCTGGTGCCGGAGGAGTCGCTCTGCGCGGAGCATTGGCTTTGGACTCCGATCGTTACGAAGTCGTGTTCGTCATCGGAAGTGGAAACCGACTCATCGAGGAAGCGCAAGCGGCCGGTTTTCAGGTAGTGATCCAAGAGCATCTACGCAGTGAGATCTCGCTCACACACGACCGAGCGGCGCTCGCTGACCTCAAGGCAGTTCTGGGTGCTGGGCAGTTCGACGTCGTCCACACCCACAGCGCGAAGGCCGGCGCGCTCGGTCGTCTCGCCGCACGCGACGCACAAGTAGGACGGATCGTTCACACGTACCACGGCTTTCCGTTTCACCAATTTCAGTCACGTCTTCGACGTCGCACGTACATCCGTATCGAAAGGTCGCTCGCAAAGTTCACCGACGCGTTCTTGGCCGTCGGACCAGCCGTCGCGGCCGAAGCCATCGTCAGGCGGATCGCACCGTCCGAACGTGTGCGCACCATTGGCGTGGGTGTCAGCAGCGGACCGGCCCCAGCGTTCTCGGACCAAGCGGAAGCGCGCCGGCTCTTGGGCGTTCCCCTGGGGATGCGTGTCGTTGGGACGGTCGGCCGGTTGGATTTCCAGAAAGCTCCCGAGGACTTCGTCAACGCGTTGGCCGGCCTACATCGGAAGGATGTCTACGGAGTCTGGATCGGCGATGGCCCGCTCCGGGCGAAGACGGAAAAGCTGGCGGCTCGTCGGGGACTGGCTGGACGGATGTCATTTCTCGGCGAGCGGAGTGACGTGGCCAGCCTTCTTCCCGGTCTGGACGTCTTCGCCATGGCGAGCCGCTATGAGGGATTGCCATGCGCCATCGTCGAGGCCATGGCCGCAGCCCGTCCCGTTGTGGCGACGGCGGTCAATGCGGTGCCGAACGTCGTGATTTCCGGCGAGACAGGGCTACTCGTGCCCCCAGATCAGCCGGAACTGCTCAGCCGTGCGCTCGGTTACCTTCTCGAAAATCCCTCAGTCGCCGCCCGCCTCGGCGCCGCCGGTCGGGCGCACATCGGCGAGGAGTTGTCTCCTGCCGCGCTTGGAGCGGTGCTCGATGAGACGTATCGGACGGAGCCAGTCCTGGTGCGCCCAGAGTCGAACGGCAAATTGGAGGTTGGTGCTTCATGACCCTGCACTACGAGCCAACCGCACTTCGTTCCGTCGACATTCCATTCTGTCGCACCGAGATCACCAACGAGGCACAAGTTGAAGCCTTGCGGGTCCTGGCCAGTGGCTGGGTGACGATGGGTGCCGAATCTCTGGCCTTCGAGGATGAATTCGCCACCTGGGTGGGGGCCCGGCACGCCGTGGCCGTCAGCTCGTGCACGGCGGCGATCCAGATGGCACTTACCACTCTTGACCTGCCTCCTGGATCACCCGTGTTGACGCCGACCCTCACGTTCTGCGGCGCCGTTCAGGCCATCGTTCATGCTGGGCTGCGACCGGTGCTCATCGACTGTGACCAACGCACCCTTACAGTCTCACCGGAAGGAGTGGCGGAGGCCGCCGAGCGTGGCGCCGCGGCCATGGTCATCCAACATATGGCGGGGTTCCCGGTAGACGGAACTGAGCTCGCCGCGGCGGCGGGAATTCCCGTGGACAATATTGTCGAGGACGCCGCCCACGGTCTGGGTGCGACCGTAAGAGGCGAGCCCGTGGGGAGTGACGCTCGCGCGGCGTGCTTCAGCTTTTATGCAACGAAGAACCTTCCCATTGGAGAAGGTGGCGCCGTCACCACCAATGACGATGAGCTGGCCGATCGTTTGCGGCGTATCCGACTGCACGGAATGAGTGGAGACGCATGGCGGCGTTACCAGCGTGCAGCCAATTGGCGGTACACGGTGACGGAAGCTGGCATGAAGGCCAATTTCACGGATCTTCAAGCTGCCATTGGACGCGCCCAGTTGCACCGCCTCCATCGCTGGCAGAAGCGCCGCCAGGAAATCGCGTATCTCTACGATGAGCAGCTTGCAGGTATTCCCGGCATCGAGTTGCCGCCAAGGCCGCTCGGAGACCGGCATGCGTGGCACCTCTACATCGTGCGTGTTCACGACGAGTTCGGAGTGCACCGCGACACGGTGGTCGATGCGCTTGCCGGGAAGGGAATCGGCACGTCGGTTCACTTCATTCCCGTGCACCACCAGCCTTACTTCCGCCAGCTTCTGGGTTCATATGAGTGCGACAACCTGCCGAACGCCGACGCCGTATTCCCTCAGCTGCTCTCCTTGCCCCTACACCCCGGATTGTCCAACAGAGAGATCGAACAGGTTTGCCAGGCGCTCGCCGCCCTTGCGAACCGATAGCGGGGCTACACCCCCGAAAGGAAGGTCATGGAAACGCCCGCAATGGAGGTCAATATTCTGGCTCGGCCGGAAACGCGCCACGTTGGCGACGGTACGTTCACGGTGTTCGACAGTGAGTCGTCTCCGGCCGACGCGGGACTGATCGGCCGCCTGGGCGAAGGTACCGAGGGCACCGATTTGGCCGCTCCACCAGTGGTACTGCCGGACTTCTGCCACAAAGAGAAGTCCGAAATGCCATCGAGCATCGCCGTCGCCACCCAGGGAGCCATCCGGCCGACGCTCACCGATGCTGCGCTCAACTGTGGCATGGCACTGATCACGCTCGACGTTGAACGGCCAAACGCGGCGGCCGTCACCGACTTCTACCGGCAAGTGGCGGAGCGCTTCCCGAGCCCACCCAACTGGAATCGAGACCTCACATCTTCCGAAGTGCTCAGGGCGGCGGCTGAAGGTGCCGATTTTGCCGCCGAGCGATATGACCTCAGCGATGCCGAATTGGATCGCATCGAGGAGCGAGGCCGGATGGAAATCGATTCGCTCGGCGGAGCACGGCAGGCGAAGAAGGAGCTGCCGTGGGTGGTGCGACAGATGGGCCGCTTGCGCTTCGGCACGATCGGCCCGAGCACCCATTTCCTTGAGCTGCAAGAGGTCGAGGAAGTCCTCGATCCTGAAGCGGCCGAACGCCTCGGGATTAAGGCCGGGCAGGTGACCCTCCAGTTTCACAATGGTGGTGGTGTACTCACCGGCCAAATCGGCGCGCTGTATGCCCGGCGCAAGAGTGCCTCACGGATGCTCCGGGCCGAAATGTCGGTGCAGAAGCCGTTGACCCATCTGGCCACGGCACGATCTCGCCAGCAGATGAGGAACAGACTGGCGAGCTACTTCGCCGAGGATTGCCCATCCATTCCCATGTCCGGCGACGACGGAAGGCGTGCGCTGCTCGCCACTCGCCTTTCCATGAACTACGGATTTGCGTACCGGATGGCGACGTATTCCGCCCTGCGCAGCATCGCCAAGGCATCGTTTGGGGCGACGACCCAATTGGTCGTTGACTCTCCTCACAACTCGGTCTACGAGGAGGACGTGGCCGGCACGCCAGCCTTTGTCCACCGACACAACGCGTGCCGTGCGTTTCCGGCGGCAATGATGGCGGGTCATCCGTCGTTCGCGGAAACCGGCCAGCCGCTGCTGTTGCCGGGCACCAATCGGACCTCGTCGTACCTGTGCATCCCCGGCGACAGCGCGCATCGCAGTCTCTACACCGCCTGCCACGGCTCAGGCAGCATCATCTCGGAATTCGAGCGATCCGGCCGCTCTGGAACCGATCCGCTGGGTCGGACAACCGCGAAATACCGTTACGACGGTGCCGCACCGGCGGAGGTCCCGCACCTCGACGACAATGGAGTCAACGAAGCACTCGGGATTCTCACTGGTCATGGGCTGGTACGGCCGGTTGCTCGAATGAGACCCTTTGCCGTTTTGACGTGAGGATCGCCCCCGGTGACTCGCCTGCCTGGTCGGCCCTGCTGCCCGAGGACACCACCTGGTTGTTCGGTCGCGAACATCATGGATCCCGGAGTCTCCGACGCGCCGTGGCTTCGGTACCGCGGGGTGGGAACTGGGCGATCGCGGGAGCACCCTGGGCTTGCAGGCGCAACCCACACGCGGACCAGAGTTCAGAGGCCGATGGTGTGCATTCCTACGTCGCATACCCGGACGAGATGCCAATCTTGATTGCCGGCAAGGATGCTGCCGTACTCCGGTACGTCGCGGACTCGGTGCTTTCAGTACCTCCGGGCGCCGGGCGTATTCCGAGCATGATCTTCACGTCAGGATTGCGCTTGCTTCGCCTGCCTATCATGTGGTCCATCGCCGCGGTCGTCCGAGTGACCGGCATGGTGCTCGTTGGGCGGTCGGGATGACTGCAACGATCACGACCCGTCGGACACTGTCCGATCTGGTCGATGACGCCCAGGGCCGAGTCGTCTGCCTTGCCATGTCCAAGGACCCAAACGCCAAGGTGACGGTCCTGCTCTTCCGGCCCGGGGAGGATGAACCGGGGTACGCAGCAAAGGTGCCCACGACTGCTGTCGCCGCTCGGAAGGTGCAACACGAAGCAAGGACGCTCGCTTCCATCGACCGGAAGGGGCTCGGGGCACTTAGCGAGACCATCCCGGGAGTGGCTGAGGTGGTCGAGCACAAGGGCTGGCCCGTTCTGGTGACCACGGCGCTGCCGGGGCGCGTGATGCTTGCCTCGTACCACCAGTGGCGACACACCGCTCGTCCGCTTTCGGTGAAGGCCGACTTCGACGCCGCGGGGTGCTGGTTGGCGGAACTGCACCGTCATGCATCAACGGGTGAGACGAACCTGGCAGGGATGATCGACGGTGTCACCGCTGCAATTACGCCGCCGATTCGGCGATGACTCGGTCACGGCTGAAGACGTCGAGTATCTCTTCGCCCTCCACGCCCGCTTGGGTAGCCAACGAGTAGAGCGAGGGTTGGTGCACGGGGACTTCTGGCCCGGCAATCTCTTGATACTCGGCGGACAGGTGAGCGGAGTCATTGACTGGGAGAACTCCCGTCTGGATGGCCATCTCACTCGGGACCTGGCCCGCTTCGTGATTGCGTATTCCCTTTACCTGGACCGGCATACCCGGCCGGGTCGACGAGTCTCCGGACACGCCGGGCTTCGGGCCGGTGAGTGGGGCGCCGGACTCGAATATGCCATCAACGGCGTCGGCTGGTATCCGGAACTGGTGCACCAGTTTGTGGCCGACGGTCTCGAGCGTCTGGGTGTGGCGCGCAGCTGCGTCCGCGACGTGATCCTGGCCGAGATCGCGTGCATCGCGGCCGAGGCAGATGGCCCCGAATTTGCGGAGAGCCACCTGCGCCTTCTTCGACGTTTGGCTTCGACGGACACGCCATGACTGTCACTCTTGTACGCCCCTCCAAGCTGGCCAGGCTGCCCGACCTCACGCGAGCGTCCTCCGACGGACGGGGGCTTCAACGCGGCAGCGCTGAGTGGACCGCCCTCGTCGCACTCATCGCTGCCCTCATTTTCCAACCCATCCTGCATCCAACCGGGCCGGGAAACACTTCGCCGATCGACCTTCTCGTGGTGGCCACCATCATCACGGGCGCCATTTGGGCTCGGAGTGGTCACCACAAGCTCCGCGCACCCTATTTCATTCCGGTCGCACTCATGGTGGCTGCGGGCGCAGCTTCCGGAATCGTCAGTGCGCTGCCGGGGCTGGCGCTTTCGACGCTCGCCATCGACCTGCTGCTCTTTGCGTGGTGCGCCTCCGTCGTGAATCTAGTGAGCTCGCCTCGAGCAATGCGATACGCGATGGCCGCATGGAGCTGGGCCGGGATCTTCTGGGCTGCCGTGGTTGTCGTCGCGTGGCTCGGTCACGTTCCCGCCATTGAAGGCCTGCAGCCGGCTGACGGAAATAGGGTGCTGTTCACCTTCGGCGATCCGAACTATGCCGCGACCTATTGGGTCGTCACGATCTTCGTGGTGTTTGCATCCGGTACCCCCAGGGCAAAGTGGATGAGGTTCACCGGCTACATCATGCTGGGATCAGCACTCGCTCTCTCCGAGTCCAATGGCGGAGTCCTGGCGTTTGGCCTCGGAATACTCTTCCTGCTGTTGGTCAGGGCCTATCGAAAGCGCGGGTTAGTCGGATCACTGGCCGTGGCCCTCGTCGCCGTCCTCGCCGTCAGTCTTCTCCTCACCGTCTTTCCAATCAGTCAAGTCAGGCAGCAGGCCCTCAACAGTGGCCAGCCGCTCTTGGTGAACTCCATCGGACGCAGCGGACAGAGCACTTCCGAGCGGCACGAATTGGAGGTGGAGTTGCTCCAGCTCTACCGACAGAGCGATGGCATAGTCGGCCTCGGTCCGGGGAGTACCAAGCCGCTTCTCACCACTCAGAACGCCCCGTACCCTAATGAGGCACACAACGACTCCTTGGCCATGCTCAGCGAACGCGGCGTGGTGGGACTTCTCGGCCTGCTGCTCCTCGTCGGGGCGGCCGCCTTTTGGGCAGCACCACTGGTCCGCCGACCTCTCTCAGCTGGGTTTTCCGCCGCGGTGCCTCGTCCGGCTGGTCTCGTCGCCGCACTGCTTGCCCTCGGCGTTATCTCCTATTACGAGGAAGTTCTGCATTTTCGGTTCTTGTGGGCACTCCTCGGCATCGTTGCGGTTCTTGGCAAGGACGCAAGGCGCAAGACGGTGACGCATGCTTGACCTCAGCCGTGTGGTCGGAACTGACCGGAAGCTCAAAGCCAGCGGCTTGGTCAACCGCGCCACAATCTCGAACCTGGGTGCGCAGGGTGGTGCGCTTGCCGCGGTATCGGCGGCCAGCCTCATGGTGGCCAGGGCGGGCGGGCCAACCGTGCTCGGCGAGTATGCATTGCTGCGCGTGTTGCCCTGGTTGTTCGGGGTCGTCTTCTCCTGTGGACTGCCGACTGCATCAGCGTTCTTCTTGGCAGGAGACCACCGCAAGAACAGGAGACTTCGGCCCACGCTGGGCTTGATGACGATTGCTGGCTCGGCCTTCGGCTCCCTGGCATGGCTGGCATGTGCCGAGCTCTTCGAATCGGTGTTTTTCAAGCAGATGTCCGTCCGATTGGTCGCGCTTATGGCGGTCGTCGTGATCACGCAACTGGTCACGGTCACCGCGAAGGGCTGCTGTCAGGGGAACAGCGACATCACCGGAGCCAACCTGATCATCGTGGCTGAGGAACTTTGGTTTGTCGTCACCTACCCGTTGGTGCTCGTCGCGGTGGGAAACCGAGGCGTTGCCACGGTAGTCATTGCCCTGATTTTCTCGGGTGCATTGGCGGCGCTGACCGGCATCTGGCGTCTCGCCCGCCATGGGTTTTTCGGCGATTGGGGTCTACCGACAGCCGCTCTGGCGAAGCGCGTCGCGGCCTATGGCGCTCGGGGTCAGCTCGGCAACATGCTGTGGCTGACCAACCTGCGATTCGACTTTGTACTGCTAGGTGCTCTCGCCGGCCCTGCCGTGCTAGGGATCTACGCAGTGGCCTCCAAGTTTGCCGAGCTCATGAGGCTCGCACCGACCGCAATCAACTACGTGCTGTACCCGCGGTTCGCCAGACTCGGATCAGAGCAGGCCACGATCGAAGGTCGCCGACTCTTGCCACAAGCCACCGTGTTGACGCTCCTGATAACCCCTTTCGTGGCCGTCATCGCGTATGTAGGCCCCGCGCTGCTCTACGGTTCGGCATTCCGTGGCGCTGTGGCGCCCGCCGAGATCATCATTTTCGGCCTGTCGATAGAAGGGGCGGCGGCTGTGTCCTCCGCCTATCTATTGGGTATCGGCAGGCCCGGGCTCAATTCCGTCGGCATGGGCGTGGGTGCCACCATCACGGTGACGCTCGACCTCATCCTCATCCCCAAGTATGGAGCCCTCGGGGGTGCTATCACGTCCGCGATCACCTACGCGGCAACCACCGTCACGCTCACGTACATGGCATACCGGGTGGCACGCGCTGCGCATCCTTCTCGGTTCGGGAGAGCCGTGACCCTACCTGGTGGTGTTCGTCTCGACACAGCCATAAGGCGAACGGTCGATGCGTTGGTGGCGTTTTTCGTACTGCTGGTCGCAGCTCCCATTTTGATCGTGACTGCGGTTGCGGTCAAGGTCACCAGTCGGGGTCCGGCACTCTACAAGCAGATCAGGGTCGGCCGGTCGGGTCATTCGTTCACGATGCTGAAGTTCCGGACCATGGTGCAGGACGCCGAGAATGTCGGCCCACTTATCACGGAAAGGTCCGACCCCAGAGTCACGAAGGTCGGAGGTCTACTCCGTGCGTCTAAACTGGATGAGCTGCCCCAATTCTTCAACATCCTCAAAGGGGACATGACCCTGATTGGTCCACGACCTGAGGTCCCACTCTTCTTGCAGTGGTACGACTCGGAAGAGCTTGGAGTCCTACGCGTGCGACCTGGGCTCACCGGTCCCGGACAGATCCTCTATACCGAGGTGCAGGCGTCCGACAGGAAGGGATCTACCGATCCGGAGCAAGACTATGTGGAGTTCGAACTGCACCCGAAATTGGGTGTCGACCTCGAATACCTGTGCCGGCGCGGATTCCGGGTCGACATGGGTGTCTTGCTGCAGACTCTCACATTGGTGTTCCGCGGAGCGGCGACGGAAATGCGGCAGAAGAGACACACGTACAGCGCGGGCCGGGCAGCTTCACCGAATTCGTGTCGCTGCCCTTCGTGCACATGGCGAGGCCCATCGGCGCGAAACGCAAATGCAGGCCCTTGGTGGGATGGCGAGCAAGTGGGCGCCGAGTAGGCGAATCGGGCCGAGCCCGGCCGACCACAACAAATCACATCGGGCGCCGGCTGGGCTGATGTGCCCGACCTCATCACCGCGTTGATCTTGGTGGTTCCGGCGGACCCGGTCTTCCGTGTGGGCGAGTGGGTCCAGATTCAAAGCCGTACAGCTCTGGCTCGGGCGATGAGCCCGCCGAGTGTCCTCTCTAAAGACACCTCGCAGAACACCTAGAGGTGCAGCCCCAGAATGTGGACGAGGTCTGCTCCGTGCGCGGCCTCGCGCAGCGGCGGCACGCCGGCAATCTCATCAATGAGCCGGGTAAGTGCGAAATGATTCAGTGCCTGGCGAATGACCCGGTGCGACACGCCTGGTTGCAAGATCACGAACGGCACCTGTTCCGTCGTCTCCCCCTCGTCGAACACCACGACGATGGCCAGCCGCCCGGAGCGCCAATCTGCGCCCGACTTGAGCACCGGAACCCAGGAGTGGAGCCAGGCATCGGCCTGCGCCAAAGTGCCGTCATGGCCGTCATGGATGAGATTAGGGGTAATCATGCCCACCGTCGGCAGTGAGCCCTCCCGGATGTCGGTGAGGAGCGCGCCGCCGCGCACGTTGCCTGCCGGGACATCACCGACCCGGCAGAGGCGTGACTCGTCGGGAAAATATGTCCAAGGATTGTGATTCACGTCATAGTTGCCGCTGTTGCTGCGCTCACATGCGTTCGGCATGGACTCCTCATAGGCACGGGCAGAGGCACCGTGAGTCACTGCCTGTCCAAAAACCGAAGGCCCCGAATACGTGCAGCCGGGGGCCGGAAGGCAGTCCTGCGGGTCGTTGAACGCGGATCCACCGAATATGGCCAGATAGTTCGGCAGACTCGGATGGCCGACGTCGCTCCACGATGTGGCCCGTCCGAATTGTCGAGCGAGGCTCCAGAGGTACGGCATATGTGACGGGAATACCTGTCCAATGCTGTGGTTCTCCTCCATGATCACCAAGATCTTCGTGAGGCTGGGTACCTGTGGCGGTTGGGAGGTTGTGGGCACGGTGGAGCCTGCGGCCGGTCGGACCGAACCGAATCCAACGACGACACAACTCAACATGACTCCGACGGATGTGACCACCAGGGCCAGATTGTGTATGCATCCGCGCCCCTCGCATCTTCCCGGTTGGGCGGTCCCGGCGATCAACGCGGCATGGCTCGCCGGGGGAGCTCAGCACGCGTTCGGGGGGTGCTCACTTCGAAGCATGGCCGCCATGAAGCGTGCCGCATCCCGTGATCGCACGGCTCGTCGATGTCACACAGCACGACGATCGATGTCTGCATTCGCAATCTGACTCTTATGCCCATTGTCGGACGCAGGCTTCAAGATCTCTCGGAGATCGGATCGGGACTGCTTTCCGAGTTTGTGGTACACGCGTGTGAGGTGCCCTTCCACCGTCTTCTCGCTTACAAACAAGGTTTCGGCGATCTGGGCATTGATCAATCCTTCGGCGGCGAGTGTCGCCACCCGTCGCTCGGCCGGTGTGAGGGCGTCGGAGCCCATAAGAGCCAGACGGCGTGGCCTCGCCCCAGCGGCGCGCAGCTCCCGGGAGGCGCGATCGACGAGAGGTTGCGCTCGGCAGTGGAAGGCGAGGTCGGCGCCTCGGCGGAGAGTACGCAATGCCTCGTCTTGTCGGCCTTCGCTGGTGAGGGCGGCACCAAGGTCGATCGCGGCCTTGGCGCACTCGAGAGAAGCACCCGACCGCTTGAGGACGTCGACCGCTTCTTCGAGTAGAGCGACGCGCTCGGCAGGATCTCCCACCTCAGCCGCCATTCGGAGCGCATTCCCCAAGCTATGAGGCGCCCCGAACGCCCGAGCCAGTTCGAGGTTCTCACTCGCCAGGTCGCGGGCTTCAGTGATCCGTCCCAACTGACCAAGCAGGGACGAGGCCGCGCTTCGCCACGACGTAACCGCTGGATTGGAAACACCGAAAGCTTCGGCGCACTCCTTCACAATCAGGGCGTCCTCCAAGGCTTCGCTCGTGCGCCCGTCGAGCGCCTTGAGTTGGGCCTGCTGCTCGAGAGGCAAGAGTTCGAGGTACGTCCTTGCCACCGAATTCGGGGGTAGATCTTTGAGGGCGGTCGCTGCCTCCGTCCATCTGCCCTCTTCCATGAGGCATGCGGCGAGCAACCCGATTGTCATTGGGCGCGAGGCCCACGAGCTACCCTCCGCCGCGGCAAGCGCCCGGCGACACTCGACCTCTGCTTCTTCGAGGTTGCCTTGGAGGAGATGAGAGTACGCCAGGACCGTTGAGAACTCGGCCACACTCGTTGCGTGGCCATCGCTCAGGGCAGCGTCTTGCATCACCTGGCCGAGACGATCGACAACCTCGAATCGTCCGGCTCGTGCCAATGTGACCAGGGCGCGAGCGGTCACGACGACAGAGGTGCCATCTTCGGGTTGGAAATCGCTGGGGTCGATAGCTTGCTCGGCCAAGTCCGCCACGTAGTCGGCGTTGAGTTGCAAGGGAGTCAGGCTGTAGACGTGCGACAGGTGAGCCACGGCCATCCGATCGTGACGGCTCCGCTCAACGCGCCTCTTGGCGAGGGCCGATTCGACCACTGCGGTCTCAGTCACTCTTGTGTTCGATGGCGGTCCCCATGTGGCCAGAACGATCTCAATCCAAATGCGGAGATCATCGTTGTCTTCGCCGAGATGTGCCGCCAGGTAGCGGAGGGTTGCCACGGTTTCCGCTGGGTAGAGCTCCTGGGCGAACGCCTTGAGGCATCGATACGTCGCGTCGGCCAGTGCCACCGGGTCCGCTCCGAGGTCAGCGGCCTCTCGCAAGAGGGCGAGGGCACCCGGTCGGCCAATGCCCGCCTGGATTGAAGAGAGAGCAAGGAGTCGGCGTGGCCGGGCGGAGGAATCGGAAGACTCATCCAAGGCTCTCGACAAGCAGTCCTCCGCCGGCTCGAGTTGGCCACGCTGGACATGGAGGTCCGCCGCTTGCTCGAGCAATTGGGCCGACCACTCGTCGTCGGTGGGTTCGGACAACAACAGATGACGGGCCACATGGTCGAGCGGGGCGTCGTGGTCATCGAGCAACCGTGCCGCTTCGGCGTGAGCGCGTGCCCGACGGACGGGATCGATCTCGCCGTACACAGTTGACCGCTCGAGCGGGTAGACGAAGCGCAGTAGGCGCCCCTTGCGAAGTAGGTGAGCTTCGGCCAGCGAATTGGCTATGTCGTTGCCCATGCTGGCGCCCACTCCGGCGAGCTCCGCCACAACTCGGTGGTCAGCTCCGTCTCCGAGAACGGCAGCCGCCTGCACGAACGAATACGCCTCGGTTGGAAGTCGACCGAGGCGTCTGAGAATGGCACGGGCCACCGGGGGTGGGGACAGGGCGGACAAGGCTGCTTCGGAAACCTCAGGCCGTGTCCCTCGCTGCTGAAGTGCAGTCAGCAATGAATGCAGAAGGAATGGGTTGCCTCCGGTCAGGCGAAAACAGGTGGCCACGAACGACGCTTCGGGTTCTGCTCCCAGGTGATGGCGGATGAGTTCCGCGACCGAAGCGGCACTCAACGGTCGCAGCGAAATGACTCTGGACGAGGGCTCGGCGATGATGTTGTCGACCGGGCTGAGCGCCGTACCGGCAACACGGCACAATGAGGTCCCGATGAACGAAAGACGGCCGGGCTCGAGTCGTCGCACAAGGTGTTGGACCCACCCCAACGATTCGATGTCCGACCAGTGGAGGTCGTCGATGGCAACCAGCAACGGTTGAACGGAAGCCAGGTGCGACAAACTCAGGTAGAGGTCATGGATGGCCTCGAAGGGTATCGAGGGTCGGTTGCCGTTCACTGGCTCAGACGACAGGTGCATCCACAACTTGCGCTCGTTTGGCGACAGTTTGGCTTGAACCGATTGGAGCAACTGGCGAACAACGCCAAACGGGGCATCGGATTCGAGCACTCCGCCCCTGGCGCGTAGGACTTCGTGCCCGGCCTCCATGGCCAAGTGACAGGCAGCATTGAGGAGTGCGGTCTTCCCCAATCCCGGCTCACCCTCGATGATCACCCCCGAGGGTGGGAGGAGGCCGACAAAAGCAGCTGCGAACTCGTCCTGCCACTCATCCCGTTCCATGAGGCGCCTGGCCGACGTCCCAGCGGACTGTCGACGTTCGAAGGCATGCACATGCTCGGTCTCCACCATCCCGACGTGCCCCGTGGCGCTCATTGCTGCTGCCTCCCTGTTACTACCGACTCCCAACGCCGTCCGACACAGTGCCTCGGCAACGGCGGTTTACGCATCCCCAACATTGGGGAAGAAATTCCCCACCCGCTCGCCGGGGCGGCGGGACCTCAAGGCCCTGGTCAAAGAGCTCGAGTGCTCCCGCCCCGGTCCACCGGCTCGCTGCCGTGTGGCCCGGCCGAGACGGTCACCGTCGTCCGCCTCGATGTCCCGCCGGCCCACTCCGAACGAGGAGTGGCCGCATGGTTCAGCTGCTCAGTACCGTCACCCAGATTCCACGCCGGTCGGGACATCCTCCCCTGGACGATCAGCGGTCCAACCAACCTGACGAGCGAGCGAAACGGCCCGAAGTTGTGAATTCACCCCCAGTTTCCGGAAGATCGAGCGGATCTGCGACCGGATGGTCGACTCGGATACCGTGGAGAGTCGGGCGATCGTACGGACCGCTTGCCCGTCCAGAAGGTGGGTCAGAACGACTTGCTCTCGATCGGTCAGGTCAAGAAAAGGAGCACGTCGACGATGTACCTCATTGGTGTGCCGTCGGCCCAGCTCCAGGAGCGTCTCCCTCTCCCTGGAACCCATGATGCTTTCGCCGCCGATGATCCGGTGGACAATGTCAATGAGGTTTCCGAATGGCTGCTCTTTGTCGGCCAGGGCGACGGCTCCCGCCTCGATGCACCAGGCCTGGGGTAGTCGGTCGGTCCTCGCGGTCAGGGCCACGACGGGCCCGTGGCTCGACAGGAGCGGAACGAAGCGAGAGATGTCGTCCTGCGTCTCGAGCTCGATGTTCAGGATGATGACATCCCAGGTCGAAGGGAGAATTCCTTCGAGGCCACCCTCGGGAGACGGTACCGCAACGTCAACTTGGAATCCCTTCAAATTCAGGCAAAAGGCAAGACTTTCAGCCATCAACAGATGTCGATCGACAACGAGAATCGTCGGGCGACTACGGCCAGAGGGGTCTGAAGGGTTGAGCCGGCCTTGGGGGGCGAAATCGAACTCTTGCCCCGATGAAGAAGTCGCTCCTCGCCAAACCATTTCACCCGCCTTACCGTTGGAGCGCACGTTCCCAATGCCTTCCGCGAAACCCACTCCCGACACTCATGGATGTTGACAACGAACGCCACCTCGAGATAGGGCCAATCGGACTGAAGACAATCAATACTCTGACAATTTTCGAGTGATTGTTCGAGTGATTGAATGACGGTTCCGCGGTCGTCGGGCCCTGAGCCGGTCAGATCGGCCTCGTGGAACTGGCCCTCGGCGCCCAGCGCCGGGGCCTTGCTGACGTAGAGGCTTCAGTTCCCGCTGGGCGGGTGGGCCATTGGAGACCACCCAGACCACATGGTCCGGGGTCGGGGCGTCACGGACACCGCCGTCGAGGGGCGACGAGCAAGGAGCCCACCACCCTCCGGGGGAGCTGCCGTCCACAGGCCCGTGAGCGGGGCCAGCGTGAGGTTCCCGGCCCGGCGACGGCGGAAGCCCCCTCCAGCCCGCCCGGGGTTTCGCGCACGACCGCTCGGATCAACTTGGTTCGCTCCGTCTCTCCCGGGGCGTCGCTCGCGGGCCGACTCCCGGCACCCGCCGGTGGTGACCACTGGAATGGGGACCAGCCGGGCGGAACCCGCCGCCGAAGCCCTCGTGCTCGCGCCTGGAGCCTCTGCGGCACCCGCCGTATGGCAAGCTTCCGCGGCATCGGGACCAGGGGAGGGCGGCGCGCACCATCATGAAGGGACTGGGGCATCAGGTGGCTCGCTCCTTGAGGAGGTCGCTCCTGACGGTCGGTGTCGCGTGGGTGACGCTGGCCTGCGGGTTTGCCGCCAGCACCGCCATCAGCGCCGCCGCCTCATCGGGGGTCACCCCGGTCACCCAGGCCAGCACGAGCGCCCGGGGGGTCACCGCGCACTCCGTCAACGTCGAGTTCCCGGTCGTGCACGACAACCACCCGCCCAGCGCCAGGTGCCGGCTGCCGCTCGGCCACCTCCCTCCCCAAGGCGTCCGCTGGCACGTCGTCCCGACGTGGAAGATCCTCCCCAAGGCCGGTTGATGGGCGCGATCGGCGGTGCGGAGCAGGCTCAGTGGGAGGAGGACGGCTGGTGCCTGGTGCAGGGGCTCATGCCCGCCGAGGCCGTCGCGGCCGCCCGGGCCGCGCTGCCGGCGCTGTTCCCCACCGCGGCGGAGTTCGCGGCCGACACGGACCCGACCCGCAATCAGCCCTTTCGCGTCGACTCACACACGGTCATGCCGCGCTTCCCCTTCGACAACGGCGCCCTCAACGACCTGGTCGTGCACGATCGGATGATCGACCTGGCAGAGCAGTTGCTTGGCATTACCAACCCCCGGCTCTACCAGGCCATGTTGAGTGCCAAGTACTCACAGGCGGCGCCCAGCGACGAGCAGCTCCTGCACGTGGACTTCGCCAACCACACCTTGGTGGTGCCCCGTCATGAGCCGGGCTACCAGCAGCTCGAGACGTTCGTCTACCTGAGCGACGTCTCCCCCGAGACGGCGGCCACCCGGATGGTGTCGCGCCGCCTGTCCGCCGGCATCCCGGTGGAGCGGACCTACCTGGACACGGCCGAGTACGCCGAGCTCTACGCGGCGGAGGTCCCGGCGTCGGGTCCTGCCGGCTCCGTCCTGGCCTACCGCCCCGACGTCTACCACCGCGGCGTGCGTATGACCGCACCGGGGGCGGCGCGCTTCATGCTGCACGTCTCCTACAAGCCGGCCGCCACCGACTGGTTGGGATCCTTCGGGTTGCCAAACGCCGGCGAGGACATGTCGTGGCACCGCTTCGTGCCGAGGGCCACCGAGCGCCAGCTGACCGTGCTGGGCTTCCCAGCGCCGGGTCATCCCTACTGGACGGGGCAGACGCTGGCGGGCGTCGCCGCCCGCTATCCGCTGCTCGATCTCTCGCCCTGGCGGGAGGCCCTTCCTGGCACGGCCGAGTCGGGCCCGCCGGCGTGACGCCGGCGGGCAACCCCTGGTGGAAGGGGGGCGTCCTCTACCAGGTCTATCCCAGGTCGTTCGCGGACAGCGACGCCGACGGCGTGGGGGACATCCCCGGCATCCTCGGGCGTCTGGACCACCTGGAGTGGCTCGGCATCGACGGCATCTGGCTCTCGCCGGTCACCGTGTCGCCCAACGCCGACTGGGGCTACGACGTCTCGGACTTCTGTGCCGTCGCGCCCGAGTTCGGCACACTGGACGACTTCGACCTTCTCGTCGTCGAGACGGGGGAGCGGGGCATCCGCGTCCTCATGGACATCGTGCCCAACCACACGAGCGACCAGCACCCGTGGTTCCTCGAGTCCCGGTCCTCGCGCGCCGCGGCCCGTCGGGACTGGTACCTCTGGGCCGACGGCGCGGAGGGAGGGGGACCACCGAACAACTGGGTCAGCAGCTTCGGAGGTCCGGGGTGGACGTTGGACGAGACGACCGGGCAGTACTACTTCCACAACCACCTGGCCGAGCAACCGGACCTCAACTGGTGGAACGAGGAGGTGCGCGCCACCTTCGATGGCATCTTCCGCTTCTGGTCCGACCGGGGTGTGGCGGGGTTCCGCATCGATGTCTGTAACGTCGTGATCAAGGATGCCGAGCTGCGGGACAACCCTCCGGCCACCGAGGACGACGACTTCGAGACGCAGATCTTCGGGCAGCGCAGCGTGTACAACGCCAACCGGCCTGAGGTGCACGATGTGATCAGGCGCTGGCGGCGCCTGGCTGACGGCTACGACGAGCCCCGGCTCCTGATCGGGGAGACCCCGGTCCCGCTGGACAAGCTGGCCGAGTACTACGGCGACGGGCACGACGAGCTCGGGCTGGCCTTCAACTTCGACTTCATCGGGGCGCCCCTCGATGCCGTCGCCATGCGGGACATCGTCGAGCGCACCGAGGCGGCGCTGCCACCCGGCGCATGGCCGGCGTGGACGGGGTCCAACCACGACATGTTCCGCTTCCCCACCCGCTGGGCGGGGGACGATCCCAAGAGGGTCCGCCTGGCGCTGCTCATGCTGCTCAGCCTGCGCGGCACCCCGGTGCTCTATCAGGGCGACGAGATCGGCATGGGCGACGTGACCGTGGCCCCCGAGGACCTGCGGGACCCGCTCGGGGTGCGCTTCCACCCGTACTACGAGGGGCGGGACGCGGGGCGGACCCCCATGCAGTGGAATGACGGTCCCGGTGGTGGCTTTACCGACGCCGACCGGCCGTGGCTCCCGCTCGGCGACGTGGCGGCCGCCAACGTGGCCGCGCAGCGGGAGGACCCGGACTCCGTCCTGACTCTCTGCCGCGACGTGATCGCCTACCGGCGTCGTCATCCCGACTTCGTCGTGGGGGAGTACCGGCGCTTGCCGGCCCCCGAGGGGGTGTGGGCCTTCGGGCGTGGGGACAGCCACGTGGTGGTCCTCAACATGTCCCCGAACCCGGCCGGGCTGGACGGGTTGGCCGGTACCGTCGGGCTCTGCACGGACCAGGCACGCGACCGGGAAGTCGCCGGTTCCCCGCTTCGGATGACGGGCTACGAGGGCCTGATCCTCGAGCGCCGATAGGCCGCGGCGGGCCACAGCGGTGGTTCCAGGCGTACATGGGGGTCAGCCATCGTTGTGAGCCAGGAACACAGACTGGAGCGAGGGGCTGGCGCTCATCGGCTGGTCACCGTTCTGCGCGCCCCAGGAATACGCGTAGTCAAAGACCGGGGTTGGGACGAGCGAGCCCCACGTCGAGAGGATCGCGGACTCTTCAGCGGCGGTCGGGAGCTGGTAGGAGCCCCCGCCGTCATCGACCCAGGCGCCCCCGCCGAAGGCCTGGTACACGGGAACGATGTCCGCGAGCGGGATACCTTCGGCCTCCGCTGCGGTCACCGCCAGGCCCAACCAGGAGTAGGCACACGGCGCCGAGGCGGGGTTCTCCGAGCGGCACGGGTACGGGTCGAGCCCGTAGAGGTCGATGTCGCTGTTGGCGGGGTTGTAGCCACCCTGATAGATCGGGTGGTTGGAGCTCGACAGGTCCAGCTCGATGATGAACGTGTAGGTGCCGGGATCGTTCGCGTGGATCCAGTCGGACTCGGCCTTCAGGTTCGCCGCGCTGCACGAGGACGGGTTGGGCTCGTCCATGAGGTAGAAGCCGAAGACCTTGGGATCGCCGACGAAGGTCTGGATAGTCGACTGGAACGACGTTGTCGCGCCATCGCACGAGCCGATCCAGACCAGCCCCTTGACATCCGCTGGGAGTGCCTCGACAGCGGCATTCGAGGACACGTCAGCGACGTTGAATCCATCAGCACCGGGCGCGTAGGTTGACCCCGAGAAGTTCCCGTTCGCGGTGTAGTGCTCAGACGTGTGCGGACCGCTGGGTGCCGGCGGACTCGTGGTGGTTGTGGTCGTCGGCGATGTCGTCGTGGTCGTCGTCGTTGTTGTCGATCCTGCTGCTGTCGACGCTGAAGGTGCTGCCATCCCCACGATGGGCTTGTTCAGGGCCAGACCGCCGGGGGAGCCGTAGAAGGTGGCGTCCCCATAGGCGAAGACGCCGCCGTCGGAGGCCACGAGCCAGTAGCCCTTGCCGTCGGGGGTGGCGGCCATCCCGACGATGTTCTTGTTCAGGGCCACACTGCCGGGGGAGCCGTAGAAGGTGGCGTCCCCGTAGGCGAAGATGCCTCCGTCGGAGGCCACGAGCCAGTAGCCCTTGCCGTCGGGGGTTGAGGCCATCCCGACGATCGGCTTGTTCAGGGCCAGACTGCCGGGGGAGCCGTAGAAGGTGGCGTCCCCGTAGGCGAAGATGCCTCCGTCGGAGGCCACGAGCCAGTAGCCCTCGCCGTCGGGCGTGACGGCCATCCCCACGATGTTCTTGTTCAGAGCGAGGCTGCCGGGGGAGCCGTAGAACACGGAGTCCCCGTAGGTGAAGACGCCCCCGTCGGAGGCCACGAGCCAGTAGCCCTTGCCGTCGGGGGTTGAGGCCATCCCGACGATCGGCTTGTTCAGGGCCAGACTGCCGGGGGAGCCGTAGAAGGTGGCGTGCCCGTAGGTGAAGACGCCCCCGTCGGAGGCCACGAGCCAGTAGCCCTTGCCGTCGGGGGTGGCGGCCATCCCGACGATGGGCTTGTTCAGGGCCAGACTGCCTGGGGAGCCGTAGAAGGCGACGTGCCCGTAGGTGAAGATGCCCCCATCCGAGCCCACGAGCCAGTAACCAGAAGCCGCTTTCGACCCTCCGACGGCTGCCGAAGCATGAGACGGAGCCGAAGCCAGTACTGAGACCAAACAGGACAACATGACGACGATTGTCAGTGCGCTGGCGCCTCGGAAACGGAGATCCCGTAGCTTGGACATCAGTACGGACGGAATTCGGGAACCAGTCGAAACTGGTTCGTCGACCCGTGCTCGTGGATCACTGCCACCCTCAAGGCATCGGCGGTCAGGTCGGCAGACTTCAGCGCAGTGGCTTCGAGTTGTTCAAGAGGTGACGCCGATTCTGAAGGTCACGCGGTGCCGGCCGAGGCTTCCGCTCCCCACACCCGAGCACGGACGCCGGCGCGGTGCTAGGACATGGACAGCAAGTGCATGAGGGGGCTTCCAGCGAGGGAGGGTGCCATGTCCGGTTTGCGGATCCACGTTCGGGGTCGGATCGGGAGACTCGCCGCAGCATTGGCCGTTGCGGGCGGCACCCTCAGCGTCGCCGCCGTCCTGGGCGTCGGCCCGGCTCCCGCCGGTGCGGCCGGCTGTGGCGTGGCGCTCGGGGCGCCCCAACTCCAGGGTGCCCTGGGCAGCATTGTTTTCTCCGTCCCGACCGTGCCCACCGTCCCCGGCGAGGCGTGCAACGCGACCATCGCCGTCACCGGCACCATCGCCACGTCTGGCGGGACCCGGCCCGCCAACGTGGCCGGCAACGCCGCGTCCGCCTCGGTCACCGTGAGCTTCCTGCCCGGCGAGCCCGGACCCGACATCCTCTGGCAGTGGTCGCCACACTGCGCCGACCCCGCGTCGTTGCCGTACGACTTCTTCGCATCGAGCCCGACGGCCGGCGCCACGTCGGCACCGATCTCCCCGGTTTCGCCCTGCAGCAGCTTCGGGAACGTGAACAGCTCGACGCTCCGACCACCGATCGTCCTCGTCCCCAATCCGGGGACCTACGTCGGCATGGCGGGCGGCGACGGCAACATCGGCTACTGGCTGGTCCAGCGGGGCGGTGGCGTCAGCCCCTTCGGCACCGCGACCAATCTCGGCATGCCCTTCACGAACGTCTCGGTGGTCGGGGCCGCCAACGCGGGCGGCGGTGGGTACTGGGTGGCCACCGCGGACGGCGGCGTGTTCGCCTTCGGGGCCCCGTTCTTCGGCTCCATGGGCGGGATCCCGTTGAACGCGCCGGTCGTCGGCATCGCCGCCACGCCCGACCACGGCGGCTACTGGCTCGCGGCCGCCGACGGCGGCGTCTACGCCTTCGGCGATGCCGCGTTCTACGGTTCGGTCCCCGGGGTCCTGCCGCCGGGGGTCTCGCTGAACCAGCCCGTCGTGGGCATCGCGGGGAGCCAGGACGGCAAGGGCTACTGGCTGGTCGCCGCGGACGGTGGCGTGTTCACCTTCGGCGACGCGCACTTCTGGGGCTCCATGGGCGGCACCCACCTCAACAAGCCGGTCGTCGGCATGGCCCAGAACACGCTGGGCGGCTACTGGCTCGTCGCCAGCGACGGGGGCGTCTTCTCCTTCGACGCTGCCTTCAAGGGGTCACTCGGGAGCATCGTGCTGAACGCGCCGGTGACAGGGATGGCGGCGACCAACGATGGGCAGGGGTACTGGATGGTCACCGCCGACGGCGGCGCCTTCGCGTTCGGGGACGCACCCTTCTGGGGCTCTGCCGCCTGACCCGGGCAACCCCGGGGTCTCGATGCGTCCTGGAGGCGACGGTGAGCCGGCGGTATCGCCAGCGCGCCGATCGTCGCCATGCCGGGTCCCTGGCCGGCCCAGGGCCCCCCGGTCACTCCGCCCGCAGGAGCAGCGAGGTCCGCGTCCTGGCGGCGACCCGCCCTGGGAGGAGCGCGACCAGGTTGGCGAAGACGACCGCCCCGAGGGCGACCAGCGCCACCGACAGGACGGGCACCGTCGGGTGCGGCACGGCCGAGATGCCGTCGGCGAACAGCGTCCACAGCCAGCGTCCCAGGGCGATCCCGATCGGGACGCCGAGCACCACCCCGACCACGGCCGCCACCGAGGACTGCCAGGCCACCGAGGCGGCGATCTGCCGCTGGGTGAACCCCAGCGTCTTCAGGAGGGCGAACTGGCGCCGGCGCTGGCGGACCGACGCGACGAGGGTGAGCCCCAGCGCACCGATCGCGCCGACGGCCAGGACCGCGGCGAGGAGCGCCGGCGTCGCGCCGACGGTGCGGTAGTTCGCGATCTCGGCCGGGCGCAGCGCGCTCGACCACACCGCCGACCGGCGCATCGGGATCCGAGGGCCGGTTGAGCACCGCCGTGATGTGGTCGAGCGAGCGCAGCGCGGCGGCCTGGCTCACGCCGGGCCGGACGGATATGAACACCGCCATGGGGCCCGCGACCGGGGCGCCCTGTTGGTTGAGATCGGTGGCCGAGAAGAGTGACGTGGCCATTACCGCCCCGGTCCCCATCTCCAGAGCGGGATCACCCGACCCGCCGATCGTCGGCAGGGTCGCAGTCCCCACGATGCGCAAGCGGACCTTGGTGTGACCGTCCAGCTGCGCGACGACCGTGCCGCCGACGTGTGCGTGCAACGACGCCAGGGTCGTCGATCCCAGCATGACCTGAGACTGCTCGTCCAGCGCGTGGCCGGTGAGCAAGGAGGGGCTCACCCCGGCGCCCGGCCTCATGGCCAGCACGGGCACGGACTGCCCGTCCAGGTTGGCGTTCTCGAAGTAGACGCCGGCCCAATGGGCCACATCGGGATCGTGGTCGAGCAGTGCGGTCGTCTCCGCCGCCGGCAGGTTCTCGGCGGCGGAGAAGCCGGCCAGCAGGGCGTAGTCCCAGTTCCATCCGTACAGAGGTGGTTGGGAGACGAGGGCATTGAGGCTCGATGCGAACGTGAGCGAGGTCACGATCACCGTGATCGCGACCACCGCGCCGAGCAGCGCGGAGCGCACCGGTGCGGCGTCGCGCCCCGCGCGCCCGCCCAGCGCCGATCGGACGCCCAGCACAGCGCTCGGCGGGAGCCCGGCCGCGGCGGCCCGGATCCACCCGGGGTCCCGGTGGGGGGTGTCCGGCCTCCGCGCCAACCGGTGCGGCGCCAGCCGGAAGGCGACGAGCAGCGAGGTCGCCGTGAGCGCCACGACGAACAAGAGGAACCCGAGACCGAGGACGGTCCAGTCGAAGGCCACGCCGATGTCGGGATAGACGGGCCGGACCGGGCCGATCGGGGCCAGCGGGGACAGCCCCACGGCGACCCCCACCGCCAGGAGCGATCCGGCCGCGATCGCGCCCACGACGCCGGCGAGCCCGTCTGCCATCGCCATGGCGGGCCCGGCCCCCAGGGCGCGCACGATCGCGCCCTCCTCGGCGTTGCGCCGGATCAGGCGGCTGATCACCTGACCGTTGATCACCAGCGCGGCCAGGGCGGCGACGAGCCCGAACACTCCGAGGGCGATGGCCTCGGGGCGGATGGCGCGCTCGGCCTTCGCGACGTACGGGGCGTTCGTGGTCGACCCCCCCACGGGGCCCACGTCGGGGGCGACCTTGTTCACGGCAGAGACGACGGCCGCTTCGTGCGCCAATCCGCCGTCGAGATGGAACGAGACGTACGAGTAGTAGGCGCAGCACGTCTCGAGCTGCGTGGTCAGCGCGGGGGTCATGACCGCTATCTGGTTGCCGAGCGCGGCATCGTCGTCCTGGACGACCTGGGGACTCCACTCCACGATGCCGACCAGCTTGAACGGGACGATGAGGTGGGGCTTGTCACGCGGGTAACCGCTGAAGTTCGGTTGGCTCACCTGGGCGTCGGTGAAGAAGGCCACAGGCAGGGTCGACCCGATGTGCAGCCCGAACTGGGCGGCGGCCCCTGCGGACATGACGATCTCGTCCGCCCGGGCGGGGTCCGCCATACGGCCCTGCAGGACGGTGACCCGGTCCGTGGAGAAGTACGCGGCGTCGGTGCCCGTGCTGCCCTCGAGGGCGGGCGGTGCCTCGCCCGGGACGCCCATCAGAGAGTGGTGCCCCAGAACTTGCAAGGTGCCGTCGAAGCCGACGACGGGTACCGCTCGCTCGACGTAGGGGACCCGGGCCACGGCCTCGACCACCTTCTCCGAGAAACCCGTCTTCGTGATGGGGCCGAACTCGGTGAACATCCCCAGATCCGAGGGGTTGGTGCTCGACAGGTACGTCGGGAAGGAGGACTGCGTGCGGCGCGCCCCGGCCACCGCCGCCATGGCGACGCCCCCCACGAGGCCGATGAGCACGACCAGGGTGAGGTACCCGGCCCAGCGCCGGCGGAAGGTGGCCCGGAACCGGTAGGAGGACTCGCGCACGACCGCTTGGATCAATCCTGACCCTCCTGCTCCTCATCTACGGCCCCGGTGGACCGGCTACCAGCACCGCCTGCCGCTACCGTTCCAGTGTGGCCGAGCAGCCGGACGCCACCAAGGTTGCTAGCGCGCCGGCGAGTCCTCGTGCTAGCACCCGGCCCGCGGTGGCGTGTCGCCGGTCTCACGGGGTGACGGTGAGCCGGCCTGTAGGCGGGATTCTGTGACGAGCGAGCGTCTGCCCGGGGATGAGGTTCCACTCTCCCTGAGCTGCGGGTTCGTTCACCGTGCGGACGCGTTGTCTACCAGCATTTTCCCTTGCTTTGAGGATCGACTGAGGAGCAGATTGTCGGTTTGCGCGGTTTCATGAGTGCGCGCGACGGCCTCGTCCACGATCTGCGGGTACCCCGTATTCGCGATGGGATCGAACGCAGTGAATATCTTGCAGTCCGACGGGAGGTGCTCGCCAGGTTTGGCAACGGTGGTGCCGGGTGCCGCCAGGTGTCAGGACGGGCCAGCCGATGTGCGATGGCGCGAGCGTGAACAGGGCTGAGATTCCAACGGAGGTGCGGCATCGCGCGGGGGTTGTAGACCGCAACTGCCGCAGCGTTGTAGTCCGCCGGACTACGACTCGGAGGCGAGGCGACGCCGGCCATTCACCGCAATGACCGCGTCCGTAATTGCACACAACAGGCCGAATACGATCTCGTTTGGCATGCCCTGTGGTGACTCGTTCTGGGCCCGCGAGTGGATCCTCCTGACTGCCTTGGGGAACGGATTGCGTCCGAGGAAGTGGATCGCCGGCTTATCCGCGTCGAGCAGCACCGCCCCGGCCATCGCTGCGACGGTCGCTGTGCGAGCCTGCCTCTCCACCGCCGCCGCAGCACCCGCCATCACCAAGAGGCCCATCAGGCCATCCCGTTTCGCGTATCTCAGGAAGAGCTCTCTGCCGGCAGCCGTCTTCGCATCACAGCTCCAGTGAGGCACCATGTCCAGCAGCAGGTGCGACCCAACGCCGACGAGGAATGCCGCCACAGGATGCCGCTGGAGGGGTCGACCGATCACGACGCCGGAGAGCACATGATTCGTGACGAACATCGACGTACTCCCTTGTAGACGTGACTCCTGCCTATCGCCGAGACAAGTGCCCGAATCGACGCAGAACAACTGACGTTGCATTTCGGTCGGCCTGCTCTCTCAGCCCAGCTCAGCTAGGTGCAAATCAGAAGATCTGACTCCAAGTATGATGGAACGAGGCCGATCGCGGAAGGCCAGCGAGAACAGCGCAGAGAGTGCGCTGGGAGGGGGCAGCCATTCATGAGTCCACTGGAAGGCAGCGGGCGCAGTGGCAAACAGCGACACGGCGTATGCCATCGCTGTGGTTGGGCCGGATCGGTGTCAAAGGTTAGTCGGGCGGACCGCCGTCGCATGGGCACCGGAAGAGCATTCGGGCGCCTGTGCGACGAATGTGTCGACGCTCTTCTCGACCAGCGGTCGGCTGGGGTGGGTTTACAAGCCCCTCGGAGGAACAGGCTGCTACAGCGTCGAGACGTAGCGTGAACTCCGCACGTCACCCAAGATCGTCAAATTCGATCGTGACGGCGCAACTTCAGTTCTCTGGCCGCATACGCTGCGGCGTCAGCCGGCCTCTTTGCTTAGCGGGGATAACACGGCCCACGAAGCTCCAGTTTCTGGTTTAGCCCACGCTGATTCCACGGCACTGTTCCTTGCCGAGCCATTGCGCTCCGCACGGATGGTCCTCAGTACGCGCAGGCCATCGGAGAAGGCATTGAGGTTGCTCGCGCCGAAATGACGGATGGCCTCAAAACTCGGAACCTCCGTTACCCGGAGACCGGCCTTGGCGATCCGCACATTGATCAATGTCTCCACCTCGAATCCGTCTCCCCAGAGCATCGCACCGCGCTCGGAGCCTTCCAATTCGGTTGCATTGAGGTTCATGACTTCAAGGCATTGTCGTCGGAAGGCGTTGTAGCCGTAACAAAGGTCCGTGTATCGAGTCCCATAGAGCAGGTTGACAATTCTGTTGAGCCAGAAGTTGCCGAATCTCCTGATCAAACTGATGTCCATGCTTCCCCCGCCAGCGAGGAACCGAGATCCTTTGGCGAAGTCGGCCCCGCCCTTCAGAGCAGCAACGAAGCGCGGAATCTCGGCCGGGTCGTTCGAGCCGTCTGCGTCGATCATGACGATGAAGTCACCCGTGGCTGCGGCAAAGCCACAGGCGAGGGCGTTTCCTTTGCCGTTACGCGTCTGGCCGATGACGGTGATGTCCGGTCTCAGGCGCTGCGCCACGGTGACGGTATCATCGGTCGAGTCCCCATTGACCAGGATCACTTCGCAATCCTTTGGGAGTTTTGCGAAGACGTTCGGCAGGTTTCGCGCTTCGTTCTTGGCCGGAATCACGATGCTGACAGTGGGCTCCGTAACTGGCGGTTCGAGCATTGAACACACTTGAGGTGTCTCATGCGCTTGCCCTGTGGGGCCCACCTGTGGAACTGCTGAAGCTTTCCGTCCATTTCGCTCAGATGGAGAACTGATTCCACTCCGAACAACTGCATCCAGGTTACCGACCACTCCATCTGGGTTACCGCCCAAGTTGCCCACCCCATTTCTTGTCCATGCCGACTTAGAGACCGTCAAATGGAGCAACGGACGTTTACCTTACAGACTGATCTCACGAAGTTCCACGGGGACCGATCGAGTACCGATCGAGTCGGCGTGACATCTCGGTGAACTGCTTGCGGGGAGTGAGCGCATGCCTTTTTTTGGCGAGCCTCTTTCGGTGTTTCGGACGACGAAGAATGGTCACGGAGAGGCAGGCGCTCGACGATGACACACATTCATGTCTCTCGCGTGCTCCTCAGTCCCGTTTAACCATGATTTCTAGGGCGATCAATAGAGCCGATCGGACTGAAATAGAGCCGATCGGGCCAAATTCAATCAACGATCCATCAACGCTTATGGATCGGCGGCTCGATTCGAACGCTCACCCCATCGCGACGATCGGCGCGGCAAGCGCGATGCCCCCGGTCGAGCCGTGGAATACGGCATCGCCGTAGTTGAAGATCCCCCCGTCGGAGGCCACGAGCCAGTAGCCGCCACCGTCGGGGGTGGCCGCCATGCCGACGATTGGCCTGTTGAGGGGCTGGCCGCCGCGGGAGCCGTAGAAGGCGGCGTCGCCGTAGTCGAAGATCCCCCCGTCCGAGGCCACCAGCCAGTAGCCGCCGCCGTCAGGGGTGGCCGCCATGCCGACGATCGGCCTGTTGAGGGGCTGGCCGCCGCGCGAGCCGTAGAAGGCGGCGTCGCCGTAGTTGAAGATCCCCCCGTCCGAGGCCACCAGCCAGTAGCCGCCGCTGTCAGGGGTGGCCGCCATGCCGACGATCGGCCTGTTGAGGGGCTGGCCGCCGCGGGAGCCGTAGAAGGCGGCGTCGCCGTAGTTGAAGATCCCCCCGTCGGAGGCCACCAGCCAGTAGCCGCCGCCGTCAGGGGTGGCTGCCATGCCGACGATCGGCCTGTTGAGGGGCTGGCCGCCGCGCGACCCGTAGAAGGCGGCGTCGCCGAAACTATAGATCCCCCCGTCGGAGCCCACCTCCCAGTAGCCCCCGCCGTCTCGGGTCTCGGCCATCCCGACCACGGGTGCGTTGATGTGCTGGCCGCCCATGGAGCCGTAGAAGGGCTCACAGAACGAGAACACGCCGCCGTCCGCGGCCACCATGCGGTACCCGGGTTGCGTTGTGCAGTTGACAGCGGCGCCGAGCTGGAGCGCCTGCCCCGAGTTGGGGTCGATCATCAGCGACGACTCGTCCACCGCCTCGAACGCGCTCGCCGGTACCGTGTCGAGCTCGTCCACCAGGGCAATCGGCCAGTTCGTGTCCGCCGTGCCCCAAAAGGACCAGGTGGGGCCGTTGTCGGCCAGGATCAGGCCGTACTGCTGCATGGCGCGCAACACCACCTGCGCCTGGGGCGAGTAGCCCGATATGTCGAAGCTCGCCTTGAGCCGGAACCGGGCTCCCATGGGCGGGAGATCCGGATTGGACGCCGACCCCGACTGGTGACGGGCCGGCCAGATGTACGAAGTATCTGTGGCTTCGGCCGTCATCCGGATGGCGTGCGTGATGACACCCGACTGTAACTCGTCTTGTCGTACGAGCCCGGGCAGAATCGGCAGACCGGCGGCGTCCGCCGACGTCCAGTCGGCCGGTCGCAGTGCGTTCGAGTTGAGGTTCCAGATCGCCCCCGCGCCGGCGGTCGAGCCCGACGGGCTGTATTGCGCATCGTAGAGCTCGTAGAGGGTGCACGTCTGCGGGTTGACCATAATGGCGTCGCGATCTCCGGTTGACTGTTGGCCGCCCTCGATCGCTGTGTCGGTACCGAAGGGATAAGGCCCGGGATCACTCTGGCTGGCGTACTTGAACGAGATCGACACGAGGGGATGCGTCGGGGACACCACGGTGTAGGGCATGCCGTATGTCGGCCCGAAGACCATATGGATGTTCGTGGTGGAGGCGCCCATGCTGGACAGCCACTCGGCACTTTGCGAGTTGACCGGCAGGTTCACGATCGGGGTGTTCCAGACGTTGTCGGCCGGGAACATGGGGCAGTTGGGCGCGCCGGGCACGGGCGTGCCAGCCGACGCGCCACCGACGGCCAGGCCCACCCACAGCATTGCGGTGGCCACGAAGGCGACCGCCGGCTGCTTCCGTAGTCTCACGGGTCACCCTCCCACCTCAACGGTACCGCACCGTGGCAGTCTCCTTCGCCGATGCTTTGGCCAGGCGGACGTCGCTGGAGACGTTCGCCACCGGTGCGCTACAGCGCGTCGCAGCTGGTACTCGATGATCAGTTCACCGGAACCACCTCAATACAACGGCTGGTTCCCCGGCTGCACCACGGGTCGACCGCTTGGCTACGGCGCAACGGAAACCACGACGCACCAGAAGTATTTCGATCCCACCGAGGTCGTCGTTCACAACGGCCTGAATCTGAACCTGGTCTACGACCCCACCTACGGCGCCAAGGGATGGAAACACCGGCGGTAGCTGCGTCACCAGCAAGTCGGAGCATCGCCAGATGGAGGCCGGGTTCCCGCCCGACGAGACGGGCGCACCGAGCGGCACCAACCCCAACTTCGACCGCGTCGCAGACCTCGTCTGAGAGCTCGGTAGCGGGGCGCTACGACCTCGTAGGTTGGGGACCAGCGTGAGGAATCATGTTCGTCACCCGAGCCTCCAACGCTCGAGCTGCGCTCGGAAGCGAAGGCGCCCCCAGTCGATGACACCGCGTCGGGGAAGCCGGTAGGGATCCGTCGAGGGTCTGGCCGTGCCCGGCAGCGCGGTGCACGCATTGTCGAAATTGGCCATGCGCACCGCGTCAACCGAAGTCTCGTCGAAGTCGTCGACGCGGCCGAAGGGATAGGCAAAATGGGACACACTTCGCCCGAGAAACCGTTCCAGATCCATCCTCGACGCAGTGATGGTCTCGACCTGCTCCTGTTTCTGTCGGCCACGCAGTTGAACATGATCGACCGTGTGGGCGCCGATCGTGACTACTTCGGAGGCCGCCAGCTGGAGAAGTTCTGCCGGCGTCAATGCTCGAGCGTCGGGAGGAGGCGTCGAACCAATGGACCAACCTTCAGAGGCGGCGTCCAAGGCGGATTCGATTTCTTGGACTGAAAGGGGAAGCAAGTGACGACGCACTGCACGCAGGTCCGTGCGAAAGTCAGACGCACCAAGTGGGATGCGGACAGTCTCTTCGCTTGTCGTCAGGAAGAACTCGTTTATTCCTCGCGGACGGGAGCGCAGCAGAGCGCCGAGACGGTCCCACCAGAATCCGCTGCGGCCGCTGAGAAGGCTGCTCGGTACGAACACCGTAATGGGTACGCCCTTCGATTCAGCAATCGGCAGCGCATTGCTCAGGTTGTCGCTGTAGCCATCATCGAAGGTCACTACCACTCTGGGTCGACGCGATGGAACAGACAGGTCGTCAAGGGTCGACGGTTCGCGTCTACGTGTAATTTCCTCGAGGTGGGCTGTAAAGTGCTCGGGACTCACACACATAGAAAAAGGGTCCTCGACGCCTTCCGCGATTCGGTGATAGCAGACGATAAGCGTTCCAGCGTTCTTCACTGCCGCGATGCTCCAATTGGGAACGCAGTCTGTGCTTGCCGCGCCAGCTTGGGTCGCACAGGATTTGTTCCGTCAACCGATTGTGCACCCATGGCCACGTATCCTAACGAGGGCCAGATAAAAGCCGATGAGATCGTGAACAGCCTTTTCGCGGACCTCTGGAGCTGTAAGGCGAACGATGCTCTGACGGCGGCCCCTCCCGCCGCACCGGGCTCATCTGATCGACTGGTTCGAAGACCTTCGGCACGACCTCGGAAGGTTGCCACCAGCCTCACTAGGTCCAGTGCCCAGAGGAACTGGAACCCCACCGCGCTCGAAGGTGCTGGCCCGGCTTTCGGGCTTGGACACTGAGGGCAGCCAGCCCAGCCTCCGAGCTGTCGTACGCCACCGTCTGCCGCCCACAGCCTGGATCCTCTTCAACCCGATGAAAAATATGTCAAACAGTTGTTTCAATTCGGTCCAACTGGCTCTATCTCCGACGTCGGCGTTAGTCGTAAACATCATTGAGTGTCGGGATGGGGGCGACCGGAATACTCCCAACCAGGAAGCCGGGAGCACATGAGCGAAGAGTCGGCCCAATCCCCATCGTCCCCGGACAATGCCGTCCGGCAGAGATCCTTCGGATCTCGCGTGGCGTGTCTGGCACGCACCATGCTGGAAGAACTCGCTTCTGCGCTGGATGCGTTTCGGCACTTTCTGTTCCGACAAGAGTGGTTCAACGCCGTGCTCATGCCTGCCATCCCCAGGCGCGTCCGCTGGACCCTACGCAAGCTGTACTTCCTTTTGCCCGATCTGATCGAATCAGCCCTCGGTCAGTCGGACGATCTGATCCCGCCGAAGTCCAAGATCTTCGTTGGGTCCGTTGATTTCAAGGAAGGCGCGGAGGAAGGAGTCGACCGTCTGATCCGGATGGGCGTCATCACGCCGGAGGCGCATGTGCTGGACATTGGTTGCGGGATCGGACGGCTCGCCGTTCCCCTGACACGCTATCTGCAGGGCGGCTCGTACGAAGGGCTGGACATCGTCCCGTCGGGAATCAATTGGTGCAATGAGCATATAGCGAGTAGATATCCAAATTTCCACTTCACGTTGGCCGACATCTTCAACAAGGAGTACAACCCTGGCGGGAATGTGTCGGCATCGGACTACACGTTTCCATACCCGGACGATGCTTTCGACCTCGTCATCCTCATTTCAGTCTTTACGCACATGCTTCCTGAGGATACGCGCAGATACGTAGCCGAGATCTCGCGCGTGTTACGCCCCGGGGGGAGTTGTTGGGCAACCTTCTACCTACTGAACCCCGAGTCCATCGAGATGATGGAGGCCGGAAGAGGATCCCATCACTTTAAACACGATCGCGGCGTGTACTGGACCGTCAACGACAAAGTCCCGGAGCTTTCGATTGGCTATGAAGAGGGCTATATCAGAGAGCTGTTTGAGCGACATGGACTGTCGCTCGCCGATGGGGTGCATCACGGCGGATGGTGTGGCCGGCCGGCCCTCTGGGACGACGGGGCCGGCAGCCTCGGTGACCAGGATCTCCTCCTCGCGACCAAAGTGGGCGAACCCGCCGCCCCTTGACAGGTTCAGATTGCTGACGGGCGCGAGAGCAGTCAGGCCGATCCTCGGTTTCTCAGGGCCATCGATTCGCCGGAGTTCAACGGCAAGCGACGGTGAGCCGGCCTGTAGGCGGGATTCTGTCCGGCTTCGCTGCCTCGATGAGAGGCCGAGAGCCTTGGTGGCCATACATCTGAGCGGCCTAGCTGGGGAGCGTCCCCTGTCGGGGACCGGACGACGCCGTCAAGACCTATTTTCCCAAAACTCTTGAATTCTGAAACAATGTTCGCACAATTCTTGAGTAGGAACCCGACTGAGCGATGTGGCCATCCGCCTGGATGTTGCTGCGGGCGAGTGGGGAGCAGGCGCTGTCGCGGTTGGTCGTTCCCTCCCCCAGATCGGGCTTGCCGGTCGATTCGTCCACATCGAGTGCCGCCTCGAGTCGGTCCGTCGTCATGTCTCGCCGTTGCCGGTGGCGGAGACCCACCGCGTCCTCGATGACTCAAGTCGGCGTCCGCCGACCTCGACCGAGCACTTAGGTGCATCACCGTGTGAGGTATTCCGTGACCGGCACCCGGCGGTAGACCCCGATCACGACGGGTGAAAGAGCAAGGGCCTCGCACGCCGCGGCAATCGCCCACCCGAGGCAGAGTCCTGTCACTCCCCAAAGCGCGCCCCCTACGGCGACGCCGGCTGCTTCGACGGCAGTTCCGAGAGCAATGACCCGAGTGGCCTCGCTGAGACGTCCTTGCGCCCTGCGGATCGCGACATAGTGATCTTTGATCACATACGAAGGACCAATGAGTATGAGAAGTCGAAGTGGTGTACTTCCGTTCACTGCATAGGCATGGCCGAAGAATTTGAAGCAGCAGCGGAGCAGCAACCTCGACGATAAGCACGAGCGCACCGCACGCGGCAAGTCCAAGAGGCAGAGTCCGACGAAGGAGGTCGTGGAGCACGTGAGGGTCGTGCGACTTCGCAGCGAAAAGTGACAGGGCGAGCAAATAGGGGATCATAAGCACAGCGGTCGCCACCAGGTCAGCAGTGATGAAGTAGGCGACCTGTTGAGGAAGGATGAGCAGGGCCGCCATGGCCGGGACGACGAACGAAGCTGAGTTGATCGATAGATTGAGTGCGTGGTGGTTGAGGGAGAGCATGCCATAGCGGCGTATCAGGGCGAGCCGTTGGTTAAGTCCCCCTTTACCGGGATGGCTGCGCGCGAGCCGAAGCATGGGAAGACAGATCAGGAAGGAAATGACCAGCCCTCCCGCCCAGGAGAACATCAGGCCCGCCGTAGTTCTCGATCCAGCGAAGACGAGAATGCCCAAACAGGCAACTTTGAGTACGGAGGCGATGATTCCCCTCGTGAGCTGAGCTGAGCCGCGGTTCAGTCCAATCGCCGTATTGTCGAAGGTAATGGTTGCCACGGTTGCCACGCCCCCAATGATGAAAAGGGCGGAGGTGACCGGGTCGTCCGCGATGATTCTCAGACTCTTTCCGAGGACGGGCGAGAGCACCATGGTACCGATCGAAAGCACCAGGACCACAAGGGACGCAACCGCGATCCCAGTGGTGACCACGACACGCCGGGATGCCTCGTCGATCGATTTGAGTTCGGCGAGTAGGAGGACCGCGATCCCGAGGACCCCGAGCGCGGCGAGGAAGAACGAAGTCGATGATGCTGCTGCAGCGAGGCCGACGTCTTGCGTGCGGAAGAGGTGGGTAGCCAGTGACCAGTAGATCAGGCCGATGACAGCGGTTACACCCTGCTTCGAGGCGAGATAAGCGAAATTCGCGAAGAGCCGTCTCTTTTCCGTCGGTTCATGTGTCGAGTCCACCGCCTGTCGCTGAGATCTCCAGGCTCTTGGCGAAAGATAGCCGGCCGTCGTCGCGAGGAGACCGACCACGATCATGACGGAGCGAGCGAAACCTCCAAGGTCGCCTCGGAGAACCGCACGCAAGCCGCTAAGCACTCCCCTCGGCAAGGTGGAGCGGACGTAGGTGCGTTCGCTGGCCAGCGCTTGCTCGCTGCCAGCGCGCCGCGTGACAGCCGCCTTGGAGACACCCTCTGCAAAGCAACGTCGAAGGAAATACCGGACTTTCGTCCGTTCCGTTCCCACGTGGTGGTGGACCTTCGCGCGCGGTACGTAGACCAGCTCAGCTCCAGTGAAGGCCGTGCGGACGCGAAGCGAGAACTCGGTCTCCTCGCATCCCAGCGGAATTGTGCCGAGGCGTCCCATGTCCGGGTCAAATTCACCAACCTCGTCGAAGGCAGATCGACGGAATGACATGGCCGCTCCGATGAGATTCCGCTGCGGCGCAACGGTGTCCGGCAAGCCGCGATAGCTGCAGCCCACCACCCAGTCGAACTCTTCCGGGAACCAGCGGGGGCGGGCACTTCCGGGCCAGACCGGCAACGCGGCGCCGCCCGCACCGACCACATCCGGGAGGTAGTGAGCGAGTAGTTCCTCCAGCCAACCGGGGTCTGCCTCGGCGTCGTCATCGAGGAACGCGACCACGTCGCCTGTGGCGAGTCGCAAGCCAGTATTGCGGGCACCTGACAAACCCGTGACCTCCGCATTGGCGACCACTTTCACGTCGCTCTGAAACGCGGACTGAGCGCGCAGGAGCAGCTCATCATTGTGGTCGATGACCACGACGAGCTGGTCGGGACGACGCCGCTGGGCGCGGATCGATGTGATCGCATCGACGAGCGAGTCCCAGCGACGTTCTGTGTAGGCGCAAATGACGACCGTCACCGTGTGAGGTGGGCCGAAAGGAATGGTGGTAGCTCCCGTATCGAGTCCTCGACCGTCCGACTCGCCCACCGGGACCGAGTCTGCTCCGTCACCCATCTCGTCCCGCCCAGATTCATTGCAATCTGCCGTTCGCCACGATTTTGTCTCAGTCGTGTGAACGCTTCCGCCTGGCGGCCCGCGGCGATCGACGCGCCAACCTCGTCTAGGGGTCTGTTCCGTCGAGTCGGTGGTCACGGGAAGGCCTGTGCGGACCGCATCGTGACGATGAGCCGAAGGCACACCAGCTCCGTTCCGTAACTCGGCTGACGAACGAGGAAGGGGTGACCCAACCTTCTGCAAGGGAGCTCCGAGTGGTTTCGACAGGCTCTGTATGCAGGATGATCCATCAGCACGGAGTCTCCGGCTACCGGTTAGGCAGCCGCCGCGTTACCTGCGACCAGACTCTCGACTACGTCGTCTGGCCAGGCGAATTGTGCGTTTGTTGTCTTTTTGCGGTTCCGGTCGTAGTCGAAGTTGCCGTTCTTTGTACACGTCTTCACCGCGATACCCCCTTGAGCACCCGGCCTCTCACTCCGCTCCGGTATCGCGGCCCCTCATAGTGACAACCAAGTGTTTCATTGGGTTCCAAGGGATTCAAGCGTGGATGCTCGTTCACACGAGCGTTGGCGCGTGGCGCGGGGGACCTGCCCGAACCACACTTCGATCTTGAAGGATTCTTCCGGATCGCTAAACTCCCTGGCTAACAGCGACCTAAGTCCGGGGGGCGGGCGGGGTTTGGGACCTGAGGTGCCATGCAGACGACAGTGGTCGAACTCCCTCACAAATCTGCCGAACTAGTTGAGGCCTGGAAGGATTTGGCGTGCCGAGCGGCCGAGCCAAACGCCTTCTTCGAGGCCGAGTTTGTCCTGGCAGCTGCTCGGCATCTGAAATCGTCAAGCGTCTACCTCGCAGTGTTCGTTGAGGACGGAATCCTCAAAGCTGCGCTCCCGGTGTACTCGAACCGGCTATGGCGGGGGATGGGACCCCGCGTCGTTCGGAGCTGGGTCCATCTCTATTGCTTCCTGGGCACTCCCTTGCTGGATGCCGACCAACCGTTGGGAGCTCTCGAGGGATTGCTCGACGAGTTGAACCGCTGGGCCGGCCGGCAGAGGATCCTTGCATTCGACCTGCTGGGAACCGGTGGCCCCGTGGAATCGGCTCTCAAACAGGCCATGAGCATGCGCCCTCACCAGCCGGTGATCGGGAACACATTTGAGCGGGCGGTCCTCCATCACGAGGAGAACGGTTCCGCACTCGGCGGCCGTGTTCGCCGGGAGGTCTCCAGGCTTGGCCGTCGCCTCGAAGCGGAGATGGGAGCTCCTGCCGTCGTCGTTGAGCGCAGCGGTGAACCGTCGGCGATAGAAGACTTCTTGGAGCTGGAAGCGAGTGGGTGGAAAGCGGCAAATGGAACAGCCCTGGCCTCCAGGCCAGAGCACGCACAGTTCTTCAGGGAGGTGTGCGCAGACTTCGCCCGCCGGGGTTGCCTCACGCTGAGAAGCCTTGAAGTCTCAGGGCGGCCGGTGGCCATGAAGTGCAGCCTCATCACGGGGAACGCTGTATTCTGCTTCAAGAGTGCCTACGACGAGCGGTACGCCTCCAACTCCCCCGGGTTCCAGCTGGAGGTTCGTGATATGGAATGCTTTGGCGCCGAGGGGCGCATGTGGGCCGACTCCTGCACCGATCCCCACAACTCGATGATCAACCGTCTCTGGCCGAGCCGCCGAACTGTGGCAAACGTGCTGGTGCCCCCCTCTCGAAGCGCCGAGGCCGTGCTTCGGCCTATCCTGCGCGCCGCGAACATAGGCCAAAGAGCGAAGAACCGCATCGGAGGTCACCGATGAGCTCATTACTCGAGATCAACCCGCAGGAGTTCCTGTCCGCGTTGGGTCGTCGTCCGCTTTGGGTCAGCCACCAACTTGTGGGCCATCCGCTTCTCAGCCTCGAGGCACTCGGGGCGCTCGCCGACAGCATGTCGCCCGACCATATCGAGCGCCAGAGGACCGACTTGGACCTGGTCCTTCCCGGTGGAGGGAACCCCCGAGGGGGAGTGCAGTCTCCCGGCGACCTCGTGCGTGGCATTGAGACCAGCAGTGACTGGGTCGTGCTCTGGAACGTCGAGAGCGATCCGCGAATACAACGCGCTTCTCGACGAGATCCTCGATCCGATCGCCTCCTTGCTGGGTGACCGCGAAGGCGGAATGTGCCGCAGGGAGGCGTTCATCTTCATCTCATCGGCGGAATCGATCACACCGGTTCACTTCGATCCCGAGCACAACTTTCTGCTCCAGATCCGCGGCGTTAAGCAGATGCACGTGGGGCGGTTCGCCACCGTGACCGATGGCCAGCGGGAGCTCGAGCGCTACTACATGGGAGGCCATCGGAACATTGAGCACATGCCCGAAAATGCTGATCTGTTCCGCCTGGAGCCCGGTAGGGGAGTCTACGTTCCATCTCATGCGCCGCACTGGGTCACCAACGAAGGGCTCGCCTGCGTCTCGCTGTCGATCACATTCCACACCAGGGCCATTCTTCGTCGAGAGAACGTGTACCGCGTCAACCACCGCTTGCGCCGACTCGGTATCTCACCATCTCCTCCCGACAAGTCGAAGGTCGTCGACGCTGGGAAGCTGGCGTTCCACCGTGTGGCGACGACAGGACTGAACCTGGGCAAGAGGATCTCTGAGGGTCGCCGACCCTAATCGCCTGCGCTGTGTTCGTTGTCGAGCGGGAAAGCCTGGGTACCCTCGCGCCGGCCTGGGACGAGCTCGTCGCTGCGGCCGCCCTCCCTTCGCCCTTTCTCCGGTCTTGGTGGCTGGAGAACACCGCGAGCCCGGGTTCGACGTTCCTGTTGGTCCTCTCGGGTGAACAACTCCTAGGTGGCCTCCCGGTGGATCGGGACGTTCTGCTCGGCGTGGAGCGAGTCCGGCTCATGAGCAGCGAAGGCCTAGCCCCGGACCATCTCGACCTCGTGGCGGCCCCAGGGTCCGAAGCCGTGGTTGAGGCCGCTCTGTCGGAATGGTTCGCACGTCCGGGCGGTCGCTTCATGGAACTTGACGGCATCGTCGAGGGTTCGCGTTTGGAGGCCGTGGTGGCCCCCATGCGTGGTCGGCGGTGGGTCGGCTCGAGTGTCGCTCCATGGGTTGAGCTCAAAGGTGATTTTGAGGAGTACCGGTCATCGCTGCCATCGCGTCTGCGCAGCAGCGTGGCCCGGACCTCCTCCCGTCTGAAGCGCCTGGGGGTCAGGTACCACGTGGCCGGACCGGAGGAGTTCGACGAAGCGATCGAGTGGCTGCACCGTCTGCATGCAGCGTCCTGGGGACCGCATTCGAGCTTCCTTCCCTCCTTTCCGCGGTTTGTGGCGGCGGCAACTATTGGCATTGCACGAGGAGAGTTGATGATCCATCAGCTGGTCGCCGGTGACGAGGTGATCGCAACGCAGGCATGGTTCGAGGTCGGGGATCGAGCCAGCTTCTATCAGAGTGGACGCAACTCGACCGATGATCAATGGCGGGGGGCGGGAAACGTCCTTCACGCCTTCGTGGCCGAGCGCGCCTTCGAGGTCGGTTTCAAGGAACTCGACTTCCTCCGCGGGAACGATCAGTACAAATTGGAGTGGGCTGACCGATCCCGTTCCCAGGTCACATACCTGGTGGCCAAGGGGGCCAGAGCTTCGATGGTCGCCAAGGCCCGTGAGGGCAGAACCCATCTCGTAGGAGCCATCTCATCGCATCATCCGTCCTGGGTTCCCCTCGAGCGAAGACGCTCCGCAAGCGCTTCGCCGTCAGCCACCTGACTCGAAGCGGGGTGGGACACCAGGGTGAACGTCACCCCTAAGTTGGGACCGTGTCGGTGTACACCCTGAGGAATTGGTCGACATTTTGGTCCCAAGTGGGGAGGTCGAGGCTCTCGGGTTCTGGTGCCGCAGCCATCCTGACGAGCGTCCTGGCAAGTTCGTCCGGTAAAATGTTTGGCGGAACCGCGGTGGCGAGTCCCTCTGACGCGAGCTCGGTCAGTCCCGACGTCGCGGCAAGAACG
This sequence comes from uncultured Acidimicrobiaceae bacterium, assembly GCA_963717455.1. Classification (GTDB taxonomy): domain Bacteria; phylum Actinomycetota; class Acidimicrobiia; order Acidimicrobiales; family RAAP-2; genus Bog-473. The sequence continues at coordinate 4,329,738 of OY970336.1, read as the reverse complement.
ACCTTCCGTCCCAGGGCGAACGCCTCCATGACAGCAACCGGGTTCGCTTCATAGTCGCTCAGGAGCGCCACGATGTCGCTGGAGCGAACAAGCGCGCCGAGTCCCGCTCGCTCCGTGCTGTCGAACGACGTGAACGCCACAACGTCTTCGACCCTCAGCCGGCTGACGAGACGCCGAAGCTTCCTCTCATAGGGGCCGCGTCCGACAATGACCAACCTCGCATCGGGCGCCATCTCGAGGAGCGCGGGCATCGCTGCAATGAGCCGGTGATGACCCTTGTAGCGCTCCAACCGTCCCACCGAGCTGATGAGTGGGGAGCCGGAGACAAAGGGTGGGGAGTCGTCGACGGGGAGAGGCTCGGAACCATTTCGGATCAGCCGGATTCTCTTCGGATCAATCTTCAGCCGGCGGGCAAACTGCTCAACCTCGTATGCACACGATGCGACCAGAGCGGTCGACCCTCGGAGCAGGGGTCGCATCGCCCGCCATTGAGGCTCCCGCACCGCGGTCCGAAGACGACTGGAGTTGCCTCCTGTGTGGAAACACACCACTGTCGGAATACCGGCTCGTTGGGAGGCCATGAGCGCCATCGGCGCCACGAAGGTATTGATGCCGTGCACGTGGACGAGGTCGTAGCGCCCGCTGGCAATCTCCCTGGCTAGGTTCGGCGACACATGAAGATCGGTCCAGCTTGGCCAGGCGCGAAAGCGGCGGATGGTGAACCCCTCCCGATACTCGCACGGGAGCAGCTGGCCGCTCAGGTCGGTGGTGAGCACGGTCACGTCCAGACCCCTGGCGGCCGTCCGGCGGGCTGACTCGTCGACGATGGTCTCGATGCCACCCAGGAGTGGCGGAAAGCGGGAGGCCACCATGGCCACCCGCAATCCTTGCGTTGCGTGGTGGTCGCCTGATTGGGGATCAGTGTGAGCCATCATGTCCGGACACCTGAGCCTCCAATTCTAGAGATGCGCTCGGAATCGAACGCGTCCACTCGGTGATAGCAGACGAAGAGTGTTCCACTGCTCTTCACCACGAGGGCTGCCCTTCGGGAACCCTGTCTGTGCACCGCCGAGCCGGCATCAGTCGCACAAGCTCCGTCCGCGGCCCCTCATGTGGACCCATGGCGGCGCATCTTAACGCGGGCCACGTGCGGGTTGATGGGGTCGTGAACAGCCCATCCGCGGAACCGCGAGATCGCTCGATACTCCGCTTCGCACCCATGGCGAGCCGTAACCTAGATGATGGCCACTGCGAGAGCCGTCGCGGTGCCGGCGCTCCCGTGTCGGTTCGCAGAATCAATTTCCTGACAACAATTGTCGATCATTGGGCATCAACGGGCGACGCCGATCGGGGGCGGCAAAGGCACCCGATCGTTCAGACCGGGAGCCTTCTCGACGATGAGGCTCGCCGCGATCAGCGCGGCGCTGGTCGTTCGAGCGGGGTCCGATTACCTTGGGTTGCCGTGCGCGTTCTGATGGTGAGTCAGTTCTATCCGCCGATCGTCGGCGGACAAGAGGGGCACGTTCGCAACCTGGCCCAGGCGCTCGCTGAGCGTGGTCACGATGTGGAAGTGGCGACGATCGCTGTGGATGGGAAGGAGGGAACGGTTTCGGATGGCTTGGTACCGGTCCACCGCCTCCACGCGGCCGCGCAATACATTCCTCAACTCTTCAGTGACCCCGAGCGGCCCCATGCCATGCCGATTGCGGATCCGCAATTCCGGGCTGGTATCCGGAGGCTTCTTCGTTTCGGGCATTTTGACGTGCTCCATGCGCACGACTGGAGCGTGAGTTCGGCCCTCGGTCCCGCCCGTCGGTCGGGCACGCCGGTCGTATTTACGCAGCACGATTATAGCCATATCTGCGCCACCAAGCGGCTGATGCGCGGGGATGAGGTCTGTCCGGGTCCGACACCGGTTGCTTGCACTCGCTGCGCATCATCACAATACGGTCCAGTCGTTGGACCCGCAGTGGTGCTTACGAATTTCGCCTCCTCCCTCGTTCGTCGAAGGCAGATCGACACGTTCATTCCGGTGAGCTCGGCCGTGGCGTTCAGCACGCGATTACCGGATCGATGTCGCTACGAGGTCATCCCGAACTTCATACCTGACAGCCTCGTTCTCGGTGAAGCGGTCCCACACCCTGGCGGACCCATCGTATTCGTGGGAGATCTGACCCGTGATAAGGGAGTCGATGTACTGATCGAGGCGTATCTGCAACTTCGCGATGCGCCCCGCCTTGTGCTCGCCGGTCGGGTGCTCACAGAAATGCCGTCCGACCTTCCAGAGCGGATCGAACTGCTCGGCGTCATAGATCACGATGCGGTCGTGACACTCATGCGGTCGGCGAGCGTCGTCGCAGTTCCATCGATCGTGCCCGATTGTTGTCCGACCGTGGTCCTCGAGGCAATGGCCGCCGGCCGTCCGGTCGTCGCTGCCGCGAGCGGAGGGATCGTAGACGAGGTCGCGGACGGCGTGACCGGCGTGCTCGTGGCCCCTGGCGACCCGATAGGCCTTGCCGAGGCGCTCTCTTCGGTCATTCATGATGTCGCGAGCGCCACCGCTATGGGACGCAAGGCGCTCGATCGTGTGCGTTTGTTCACCGCGTCCGCGGTCGTGGCACGATTAGAGAACGTGTACGAGCGCTCGCTGCTGGGATGACGCGCAGGTGGCAATCAGCGCATCATGTCAATCTCGCCAGCGTCTTCGCGTATCCCGATCATGCGCTCCAACTGGTCCCCTCCTGCCGAGGCACCAGTCAAGTGGCCCCAAGGTTGCTGACCTGGGCCTGGGGAACGGGCTTCGCCTGACATACTGGAGGTCTTTGGAGGGTTGGGAGGTAAAGCCCGTTGAGGTCCGGTCGCTAGATCTGGCGTGCGACACTCACATTCAGCACATGAGGCCAGGCCGTACGTGGGGCAGGTTCACGACACGACATGGCGGTGGGGAAAGCGATGGATCTGCGAAGGTCGAGGGCACGGCAGCTCTTCATGCGTAGCTGGGTACCTGTGAGTCTTCGGGTTCCTGGGAGTCGACCCGGTCTTGAAAACGGGACTGCGCCGACATCACCGGACCAACGCAGTTCTGAGCGCGCGACAGACCTTCTTCCGGACGTCGCCTTTGACGTGGGTCGGTCACGTCTTGGATCCGTGATCGCGGTAGTCGGAGGTGGCCTCTTCATGGCCGGATTGGGCGACGCTCTCGCCCGCGCTGGTCACCAGACGCCAGTCGTACCGCTCTTCATGGCTGGACTGCTTCTCATCTTTGCCCCGTGCGCTTGGCGTCTCACCGGCACAGCCGCCAGCCGGAACGAGCGTGTCTGGATCTCAGTCATGCTTGGTGTCGGGCTTTTGGCCTCCTACATACTCCGTAGCCCGCTCATCTTTGACGGCTTCGACGAATTGGCCCACGGGGCAACCCTTATGCGGCTTCTCGAAAGCCGATCACTTTTCCAGACCAACCCCGTTCTGCCGGTCAGTCCGTACTATCCCGGTATTCAACTCGTCACGGTCGCCATCAAGTGGCTGACCGGACTGCCACTGCTGCTGGACCAGATGATCGTTCTCATCGCGGCCCGCATCGTGACCGTGCTTGCCGTATTTCTCGTCGTGGAGCGGGCTTGTGGTTCATCGCGTGCTGGCGGCATCGGTGTGGTTGTCTACGCGGCGAGTCCAGAGTTCTATGCCCAGGGCACACAATACGGCTACCAGACGCTCGCCATGGCGTTCGCCGCCGCGGTCGTTCATTTGCTCTTTGTCTCGATCGACAGAACCCAACCTAAAAAGGGAAGGCTGTTCGCGCTCGCGCTCGTTTCCATGGCAGCGATTGTCGTGTCTCACCATGTCACGAGTTGGCTCACAGTCGGGTTTCTCGTAGTGTGGGCGGCTGGGCTGCGCTTCGTCATCGACCCTCCTGCGCACTCAGCGACCTTTCCTAAGATAGAGCCGGTTTTCCCGAACCTAAATCCCTGGCCTTCGTACGTAACTACTATCGAGGCAGCCGCGCACCGCAGGACTGCACAGCCTCGGATCTCGTCCCGACAGAAGGAAAGAGACAAGAGGAAGCAGCAGTCGAAGATCGTTGGCCTCGCGGCCCTTGTCGGCGTCGTTCTCACGGGGGCGTGGACCGCCTTTGTCGGCCATGTCCTCATTCAATACGTTGGCCCAATCATTCAGACAGGGATCAGCAGCGTCACGACGACGCTGGAACAACTTCACGGAAATCGAACGCTCTTCCAGAACTCGGCGGGCGGCGGTACGCCTGAATGGGAGTCTGCCCTGATCTTGGCGTCAGCCATCTCTATCTGCCTGATCCTCCTGATGTCCCTCTACGCGGTGATCTGGAAGAAGACCGTTCGAGGCGGCCGGCTTCGCTACCTGCCCGCCGTCATCGCGGCGACGTATCCGCTTGCATTGTTGACGAACATTTCGTCTGACGCCAAGGTTGTCGGCTCCCGTGCGACCACGTTCATATTCTTCGGTCTGGCGGTCGTCGTCGGAGGATGGCTGGCCAGAAGGCTCTTGAAGCAGCCCGGGCTCATCGAACGAATCGTCACGATCTGCGTCGCAGTCATTTGCTTTCTCGGAAGCACTCTCTACGGAAGTGGACCCTTACCAGCTCTTGTCGATGGGCCGTACATGGTCGGTGCACATGAGCGTTCGCTGGGCGCGCCGTCACTTGCGATGGCGAACTGGGTGAGTACTCATCTCCCTGCCGGTTCCCACGTCGCGGTGGACCGCGACAATGGCGCGCTTCTCAACGACCTCGGGGGAGTGCTACCCGTTGTTCCTGTGAATGGGTCGGATAACCCCGCACCGCTGTTCTTCGACTCACAGCTCACGCTATCCGACGTCGCCTTCATCCGTAAGAACGACATTCGCTACATAGTGACTGACACTCGTCTCGCGCAGGGATTGCCGCTCTACGGGGCATACATCGCACCGAGCGAATCGAGTAAACCAACTCTTCTCACGACCGCAGAACTCGAGAAGTTCAACTCTGTTCCCGAGGTTCATCGCATTTACGACAACGGTGCGATCCAGGTCTACGATCTCTCGCAACTCCTGGGCAGCCGCCCTCTGGCCTTGCCCGCAAGACCTCTCGGCACCACTGGAGCGACGGGGACGAACGTAGGTGTGTTGGTTCTTGCCGGCGTGGTCGCAGTGGTGTGGCTGTTCAGGCTACGTCGCCGAGCGAGACTTGCTCCGATCGACGCGCACATCGTGGTCTGCGGGTTGGTGGGGGCGATGGCAATCGGACTCTTCGGGGCCTTCGCAATCCTGCTCCTCCATCTGCCGCCCGGTCCCATAGCAGTCCTCACCCTGATTCTGTTGTTGGCACTCGGACTTCGACCGGCAGGGTGGAGGATGCATCCAGAACGCAGCAACTCGCAACGGTGGGCTGCAGTGCCGCCAGTATGGCTGGAATCGACGGCGGGGCCTCGAATGTCATCGGGGGCAACGAGAGTCGCGGCACTCGAAGTGCGCAGCAGCCAGGGTGTGTTGTCGGGAGGCAAACGACCTCACAGCCATCGAGTCCGCTCCGAGCTCAGGTTGGCCTGCGCAGGACTTGCACTCTTTGCCGTCGGCGTTTCATTGGCGACCGCATCGGCCCGAAAGGAATGGGTGCCTCCTCCTGAGCTGTCCATCGAGGGTGGGCAGGTCGACAGGGCAGTCGCCAGCGTGGATCTCGGCGAGGCAGCTCCGATCTCCGCACAGCTCGCGGTAGTGACGGGAGGCCGAGTGCTGTGGGAGACCACCCTAGGCTCGGCAAACAGCGGTGTGCAGAACGTCGTCCTTCCCGCCGGTTCGCTTCAGCTTGGAACACGCGTGCTTCTCGTAACCGGCGGGAAGCCTATCCGGTCTGTCCATGACTGACATGCTCCAGTAAAGGACTCGGCTCGTGGACGCGAGTTGAATGCCCTTGAGATCCTCCGCTTCCAACGTCGGCAGATGCTTATCGTGATCCACGCCGCGGTCGACGGCGTTCCGATGGACACTCAACGGGTGCGGCCGGATCCGCGCGACAAGGCATAGACCTGAACTTCGGCGACGCTCATGACCGAGGGGTTCGGACTCACTCCAGTCGTGTGGTACCCCGAGGTACGGTGACTTGACTGTGAGTTCCAGATGACGATCTCATATGGAGTGGTGCTGATATTCTGGCTCCACGAAGCGACCAACCTGCCATTGAAGTACGTCTTGATCGACCGGCCCGGGATGTACTCCATCCCGTAAGTGTTGAATCCAGCGTTCATGGGAGTGGGAGTCGCGTAACCGACGCCCGATTGACTGCCAGATGGCGTGTGGTAGGTCGAGACAAAGACATTGTTCGCCGGAGTGCGCCTCGGCAATTCGGCGTAGGCAGACGTGAATCCTCCCTCCTGCAGGTCGATCTCTGGACTGCCGCCCCCGCTATTCGGATCGATGAACCAAATGGCGGGCCAACCTCCCCCAGATGAGTCGGACATCTTGGCCTTGATCTGCACGTACCCGCCGTCAAGGGTGAGCTTGTGATACGACGTCACCACGCCGGATCGGTACCCGTAACCCAGCGATGCGTACGTGGTGTCAGGCACCATGGTCAGGTTCAGTCCGTTGTTCACGGTTACCTGCGAGGGAGAAAAGTAGGTCTGATGGGTCTGGGTCCCGGCTGCTGAATCACCAGCAGGAAGGCCACCGGGGTTCCAGATCGGGCCACCCTCACCGCCCATGGCGGTGTTCCAGTGGGCAGCATTGAGGGAGCCGCCGCTGAACTGGTCATCGAACATGAGCTGACTCGCTGAGTAACCAGCTGGCGGTGGCATCCTCGTTGCCCCGCTGGTCACAATCAGCAAGGTGATCACCAGCCCCGTCACCAGTGCCACGATCAGCCCAGCCAACACGAGCTGTTTGGTCGGTATCGAGGGTCGTCTTCTTCGGAGATGTCGCGCTGCGTGGCCGCCATGACGACGGAGATGGCTAGGTAGGGATTGCACGGGCTGTCGAGCGCCGTCCACGCCGGCTCCTTCCATCACAGCGGCCTCAAACGCCTTGACCACGGCCAGGCACCACCTTTGTTAGCACTAGTCCCGCGGTCCCCTCGGCTGCTTTCAATCCGCATGGTTCGGGAGCGACGTCAGCAGCGATTCGTCGCCCGAATGCGCTCCAAGAGCCAGGGTCCGAGATCGGTGTCGCATGTGGCCGCACGGAGGTCGCGGTAAAGGCTGGAGGAGATGACGGGCAGTCGTTCGAATCGGTGCAGGGCGAAGCCCTGTCCAGAGCCGATCCTGCAGGATCGTCCCTGGCGCTGGTGCCCACCTCGACGCAATGGCCGCGTTCCACCTCCACGTGCCATGTTCCAGGCGTGCTGCCCCCCTCCGGGCTCTGGGTCCGAACGCGAGTCTTATCGGCCCTCCCGGGTTGAGAGCCAACCTGGGTCGCTTCGAACACTCTCCGCCAGTACGTCGCCGCTGCCCGGACACCATCGGGATATGGCCGAAAACACAACAGACACACAACGCGGATCGGTACAGTCGTGCAAGGTTCCATCGATCACAGTCGCCGCCGGCAAACCGGCGATTGCCAGGCACTCGAACGTCGGCCCACCGAGCCATCATCTATTGTGTGTCGTGCGAGGGGTGAGTCGGCGATCGCACCGTTACGGCAGGTTCGGTGAGAAGAAGGTCGAGAGGACAGTCCGAGCTAGTGACCCAGACATCTCCGAAGGTGCTGCGAGCGCACGACAGACTCCGGGACGACGAGCCACTGGTCAGGCGCAGAGCGCTTGCCCTTGCGAAGCGTCTGGCCCGCTCCGTGGTCCGTGCCCCTCGGGATCAACGCCAAGTCGTCCTCATCTTCGGGTGCCAGCGCTCGGGAACCACGATGCTCCAGCAGACGTTTCTCGATCGGTCCTGGCGGGTTCTGATCATCGAGGAAGCCGACCGTCGCCTGGTTGGCAGCCCCAAGCGATCAGGGGAGATGAACTTAAGTTGGCAGGATTATCCCACCGTATTGGGGCGACTACGCCGAATTCCGTTTGAGGTGGTGGCGGCGAAACCTCTGGTCGAGAGCGATCGGGCCGTTGAGCTCATGGACGCGGCCGACCCAGTGAAAGCGATCTGGATGCTTCGTCATTATCAAGGAGTCGCCCAGTCCAATGTCAAGCGGTTCGGCGAGAAGAATTCCTATCGGGACCTGGAGCCGCTTTGCACGAACGACGAGATGGATTGGCGGTGCCGAGGTGCGTCCAAAGAGACCCGCGCGACAGTAATCAATTTGATGAACGAGGAGCTGTCTCCCCTCGACGCGGCTGCGCTCTTCTGGTGGGCTCGGAATCAGCTCTACTTCGAACAGCATCTCTGGCGTGATGAACGGATTCGGCTCATCCGCTACGAGCGAGCCTGCAATTGCCCCGAAGCTCTAGTCGAGGCACTCTGTGACTACGTCGGCATCTTGCTGCCCGCGGACTCGATTACCTCCAGAGTGCGTCCGCAGCCGGACGGGCCCGAGGTGATGGATCTCCACCCGGACGTCGAGAGGCTCTGCCGGAAGATGTGGGACTCCTTTGCAGGATGTCCCGAGCTTTGACGAAATTGGGCGCGATGAAGGCAGCCCTGCCGGACCGGGCTCATCCGATTCGACTCGTTGCGACCCTGGTCACGGCTCCCCCCGATCTGATCGATCGGCTCTCGGCCACTCCGACGATCTGAATCCACAGAAGTCCAAGATCTTCGTAGGGTCCATCGATTTCAAGAAGGCGCGCCGGAAGGAATCGATCGTCTGATCCGGATGGGCGTTATGACCCCGGAGTCCCGCGTGCCGGACATTGTTGCGGGATCGGATGTCTCGCCGTTCCGCTGACGCGCTATCCGATGAGGTCGACGACAACCACTCCACCGACCAGAGCCTGGTCGGGTTCGACCTTGTGCCGTCGCACCAGTGACCGCCGGGGTCTCAGGCGGCTGACCCTGTCCGGTGCCTGACTCTACTCAGCTACTCATGAGTACGTCTGGACCTCTGCGATCTGCATCGAGTTGTTCCCGCTGAGTCCCGAGCCGGTGCCGCCCACGGTGTGATAGAGCGACTGGGTGGGCGTAGAGAACGCGTTCCACAAGATGAGCGTCCACGGGATGTCGGGGACCGCGCCCACCTGGGTCGCTATGAGGTTGCCGTTCAAGTAGAACTTGACCGTGCCCGCGGCGGGGTCGACCCGCATGCCGTAGGTGTTCCACTGCATGAGGTCGGTGGACCACCAGTTCGCACCGGGTTCGAACTGGAGGGGGGTGGTGCCGTCTGGCTCGTGGTAGTTGGGGGCGTAGTCGAGGTTGGGGGACGTGCCCGCCGGCGCGCCGGTCTCGTCGGGAAGGAAGCCGTCCTCCATCATGTCGATCTCTGGTGGGTCGCTCTGATTGGTGGGCACGAGCCAGATGGCCGGCCACTGTCCTGCACTGGCGTCAGGCATCTTGGCTCTGACTTGGACATAGCCACCGGTGATGCTCCACTTGCTGGTGACACAGCCGCCGACGGTGGTCCACCCGAGGGAGGCGTAAGTGGGGTCGTAGGCGAGCCCGAGGTTCAACCCGTTGTCGACGGACACCTGAGACGGACTGAAATAGGTCTCGTGCGTCGTGGTGCCCGTCGCGCCGTAGCCGGTGGGTCCGCCCGTGTCGAGACCGGGGAACCAGTTGCTCGTGTCGAGCGAGGTCCCGCTGAATTGGTCATCGAACACCAGCTGCGACGCGCTGTAGCCCGCCGGCGCAGCCATGCCGCCCGCTGGGGCCGTCGTCGTGGTGGTAGTGGGCGGCGGTGCCGTGGTGCTGCTGGCGGGAAACACCCGGGGAGCGGCCATACCCACCACGGGCTCGTTCAGGGCCAGAGTGCCGGTGGAGCCGTCGAACGTGGCGTCCCCGTAGGTGAAGACGTGTCCGTCGGCGGCCACGAGCCAGTAGCCGCCGCCGTCGGGCGTGGCGGCTATGCCGACAATGGGTTTGTAGGGTGCCAGAGCACCGGTGGAGCCATAGAAGCCGGCGTCTCCGTAGTTGAAGATGCCGCCGTCGGCGGCCACGAGCCAATAGCCCTTCCCGTCGGGCGTGACGGCCATGGCGACGACGGGCTTGTTGAGTGTCCGACCTCCGGTAGAGCCGTAGAAGCCGGCGTCGCCGTAGTTGAAGATGCCGCCGTCGGCGGCCACGAGCCAATAGCCCTTCCCGTCGGGCGTGGCCGCCATGGCGACGACAGGCTTGTTGAGTGTCCGACCTCCGGTAGAGCCGTAGAAGTTGGCGTCGCCGTAGTTGAAGATGCCGCCGTCGGCGGCCACGAGCCAATAGCCCTGCCCGTCAGGGGTGGCCGCCATGCCGACAACGGGCTTGTTGAGTGTCCGACCTCCGGTAGAGCCGTAGAAGTTGGCGTCGCCGTAGTTGAAGATGCCGCCGTCGGCGGCCACGAGCCGGTAGCCCTTCCCGTCGGGCGTGGCGGCCATGCCGACGACGGGCTCGTTGAGTGTCCGACCTCCGGTGGAGCCGTGGAAGGTGGCATTCCCGTAGGCCAAGACGCCGCCGTCGGCGGCCGCCAGCCAGTAGCCCGAGTCCGAGCTCGATACACCGGTTTGAGCGGCGCCAGAGGGTGCCGCCGAAGCCAGGACACGGACGAGGCAGGACGACCCGACCACCGTGATCAGCGCTACGGTCGTCAGAAGGCGGACGGCGCGAAGACCGAACCTCCGTACTCGGGACGTCGAGATCGCAGAAGGTCGGCACGTGGCCGGGGCGGCGGCCCCGGGTGCGGGCGCGTCACGGCCATCCTTGCGGGCAGCCATCCTTTGCTGTCTCGGCAGAGGGCCCAATCGGCTTGAGCGAATCCGTCAAAGATTTCGGATCTCCGACTAATGCCCCCGATGGTCGGGAGTGCATGCACAGGGAGGGAACAGAGGATGCGTCTGCAAAGGCCCAGGTGATGCTGGTCGGGATCTCCGCCAGGGCTCGCGCATCAAGGGAGAGATGTGCGGTGGGATTGAGACCTGCTTTCCAAATCAGGCATGCGCTTTGAGCGAAAGGTGGTCCTGCGTGCGCCCCCGGCTCGAGCCCAGGGGCTGGTGTCAACGCACCGCAAAAGGCGTCAGCGGGTGAACTGTGACCGAGTTCGTCGCGCAGTCCGCAGACGCGGACTTGTTCCCGACAGCGAGCACGAAACCCTATTGCTGCGCGCCCAGGCGCAACGGGGTGGCGGGGTCGTCGTGACGGTGTGTGACTCCAACCTTGCCATCACCTCAACGCCTCACCGCTCGTTCGACCTTGTGCCGTCGCACCAGTGACCGCCGGGGTCTCAGGCGGCTGACCCTGTCCGGTGCCTGACTCTACTCAGCTACTCATGAGTACGTCTGGACCTCTGCGATCTGCATCGAGTTGTTCCCGCTGAGTCCCGAGCCGGTGCCGCCCACGGTGTGATAGAGCGACTGGGTGGGCGTAGAGAACGCGTTCCACAAGATGAGCGTCCACGGGATGTCGGGGACCGCGCCCACCTGGGTCGCTATGAGGTTGCCGTTCAAGTAGAACTTGACCGTGCCCGCGGCGGGGTCGACCCGCATGCCGTAGGTGTTCCACTGCATGAGGTCGGTGGACCACCAGTTCGCACCGGGTTCGAACTGGAGGGGGGTGGTGCCGTCTGGCTCGTGGTAGTTGGGGGCGTAGTCGAGGTTGGGGGACGTGCCCGCCGGCGCGCCGGTCTCGTCGGGAAGGAAGCCGTCCTCCATCATGTCGATCTCTGGTGGGTCGCTCTGATTGGTGGGCACGAGCCAGATGGCCGGCCACTGTCCTGCACTGGCGTCAGGCATCTTGGCTCTGACTTGGACATAGCCACCGGTGATGCTCCACTTGCTGGTGACACAGCCGCCGACGGTGGTCCACCCGAGGGAGGCGTAAGTGGGGTCGTAGGCGAGCCCGAGGTTCAACCCGTTGTCGACGGACACCTGAGACGGACTGAAATAGGTCTCGTGCGTCGTGGTGCCCGTCGCGCCGTAGCCGGTGGGTCCGCCCGTGTCGAGACCGGGGAACCAGTTGCTCGTGTCGAGCGAGGTCCCGCTGAATTGGTCATCGAACACCAGCTGCGACGCGCTGTAGCCCGCCGGCGCAGCCATGCCGCCCGCTGGGGCCGTCGTCGTGGTGGTAGTGGGCGGCGGTGCCGTGGTGCTGCTGGCGGGGGGCGATGTCGTCGTGGAGGTCGTCGCGGTGTCTGCCGGCTTCGTTGCGGTCACTGCCCACGGCGATGCACCTGGCGTCGATGCAGATGTGCCTGCCGTCAGGGCAGTCGTTGCGGCCACCGCCACGGTGGGCTTGTTCTGGGTCTGACCGCCGGGGGAGCCGTGGAAGCCGGCGTCTCTGTAGGCGAAGACGCCCCCGTTGGAGGCCACGAGCCAGTAGCCCTTCCCGTCGGGAGCGGCGGCAATGGCCACGATGGGCGTGTTCCCGCGGTGATCCGCCGTCGAGCCGTAGAACCCGGCGTCGCCATAGGCGAAGATGCCGCCGTCGGCGGCCACGAGCCAGTAGCCCTTCCCGTCAGGGGTGGCGGCCATGGCCACAATGGAGTGGTTCAACACACGACCTCCGGTGGAGCCGTAGAAGTTGGCGTCGCCGTAGTTGAAGATGCCGCCGTCGGCGGCCACGAGCCAATAGCCCTGCCCGTCAGGGGTGGCCGCCATGCCGACAACGGGCTTGTTGAGTGTCCGACCTCCGGTGGAGCCGTAGAAGTTGGCGTCGCCGTAGTTGAAGATGCCGCCGTCGGCGGCCACGAGCCGGTAGCCCTTCCCGTCGGGCGTGGCGGCCATGCCGACGACGGGCTCGTTGAGTGTCCGACCTCCGGTGGAGCCGTAGAAGTTGGCGTCGCCGTAGTTGAAGATGCCGCCGTCGGCGGCCACGAGCCAATAGCCCCTTCCGTCAGGGGTGGCGGCCATGGCCACGATGCCCTTGTTCAGGGGGTGACCGCCAGCAGAGCCGTAGAAGCCGGCACCTCCGTAGGCGAAAACTCCGCCGTCGGAGTCCACCAACCAGTAGCCGGACGCCTCGCTCGACGCGTCGGTGGTCGTCGAGGCATGCGCTGTGGTTGCCGAGGCGCGGGGAATGGTTTGGCGGGTGAGCTGTGTCGTGCCCAATACCGGGACTGCGCAAAACATCCCGACCACGATCGTGAGGCCAGCAATCGTCAGGGCATGAGAGCGCCGGAGACGGAGGCTGCGTGCCTGGGACGCCGAAACGTGTCGGCCCTTCACTGCCGTCCCCTTTGGTCCTTCATTACCGTCCCCCTTGGGAAGCATCCCCGAAGGGCTGCACAGACGGGACGACTGAGAACAGACGGGACGACCTGAGAAAGGCTCGACATCATTTCGCGATACCCCAACACGGCTCTTTCAAAAAACGGGAATTCTTGGGAATCATCAACCAATTCCTGAGTGCGCTAGATCCCGCCACCCAAACCCCACGCTCTCGCCCGATACGTCGAGTGTATGTATGACAGTGAGCCAGGGACGGGGATCGAGCTCGCAGCAGGTGTTGCCGGGTTTCAAGCTCCCTGGTCGAAGTTGACACATGGATTGCGAATGACGAGCTCGCTCGACGCGCAGGCGTCCAACTCGTGGGTGGTGACGGTGATCCGGCATACAGGCGGATTCTGTTACCGCTGAAGTAGTGGCCAAGGAGAATGGATTACGTGCTGAAGGTCCCACGACCGTTGGCGAGAGCGGCCGCCACAAGTCGGTTCGTCCCACTGAGCTCGGTCGCTCGACGGGCCTTGAACTGGGTCGAGTGACCCGAACCCTTGTCGCCGGGGATCGACATGGCGGAACAGTTGGTGAACGAGGCCCTCCAGATCGGTACCGACGGCGGCCAACCCGACGCGTTCGTCATCTATGGCGCAGAGGCGATCATGGTGACCTTGTGGCGTGGAACGCTCGGGAGTCTGATCCCGCTCATCGAGCAAACGATCACAGACAACCCCAGATTGCCCGTCCTCCTCACGGTTCTTGCGCTCGCTTACGCCGAGAGCGAACAGGTGGATTAACCCGGATGTTTCATGAAGCCGGAATGAACTCGGCCTGAAAGACGCGGAAAACCCCCTCTGCTCTGGGCAACTTGTAGCTGCGAAACAAACAGAATCCCCGACGATGCCGAGAAGGCCAGGGAGCTTCTTGGCAAAGCTAGCGTCATTGCTGCGAAGCATGGGTACGCAGGCGTCGAGCGCCGTGCCACGGCAGCCCAACTGTGATTGGAGGTCTGAGATACCGGCCGAGCGCCGCGGGGACCATCCGATGGCGTCAAGAGGTTCTGGTCTCCGACCTCCCCGGATGACTACCTCGTTTCGGGATTGGCCATCGCAGTCTCGGACCCGCCTCGCATTCTTTGAGGCGCCAAAGCATCTCTGAGAACTCTGTGGGGACTGTCACACGGCAGAGATGCGTCCAGACCGTTGATGACGGTGAGCCGGCCTGTAGGCGGGATTCTGTCCGGCCCCCTGCCTCGATGAGAGGCGGAGAGCCTGGGTGGCCATCCATCTGAGCGGCCTACCTGGGGAGCGTCCCCTTTCGGGGACCGGACGAGCAGCCCGTCTCCCACGCTTGGCCTTGCTCCGGGTGGGGTTTACCGAGCCGGCGGGGTCACCCCCGCCGCTGGTGCGCTCTTACCGCACCCTTTCACCCTTGCCTGTGCGGGCCCGGGGGCCCGCCATCGGCGGTTTCCTTTCTGTGGCACTGTCCTGCGGGTCACCCCGACTGGCCGTTAGCCAGCACCCTGCTCTGCGGAGTCCCGACCTTCCTCGACACGGTCCCGCAGCGCGGTCCGTGCCGCGGCCACCCGGCCGGCTCACCGTCTCCACCAGTGTGCCACCCCGGGTGGCGGGTGACCGCACAGCGCCTCGGTAGGGTGTCGAGGATGCCGGGCGGCGCCCATCAGCTCTTCGATCCCGAGGCGCCGCCCCTGCCTGCTTCGGAACAGGCCGCCGCCGCTCCGGGTCCCGCCCCCGACGCCGAGTCCGGCGGCCGCAACGGGGTCCTCTCCATCGGCAGCCTGTACCAGGAGGTCCAGGACGCACTGAACGGGGCCTTCCCCCGCAACCGCCGGCTGTGGGTGCGGGGCGAGATCCAGCACATCTCGGACCATCGGTCGGGCCACCTCTACTTGGATCTCGTCGACCCCGGGGACGAGGGCGCCCCGCCCGGGTCCCGTGCCCGGGGCGGCGAGCCCACGCTCAAGGTCAAGTGCTGGCGGAGCTCGTGGGCGCCGCTGCGGCATCGGCTCGCCAAGGAGGGCATCGAGCTCGCCGAGGGGATGGTCGTCGTGCTGCGGGGCACCCTCGACGTGTATCGAGCCAAGGGCGAGATCAGCTTCATCCTCGCCGAGATCGACGTCACGGCCCTTCTGGGACGCATGGCGGCCCAGCGGGCCCAGCTGCTGCGCAAGCTCGAGGCCGAGGGCCTGCTCGGGCGCAACGCGTCGGTGCGCGTGCCCGAGGTCACGATGCACGTCGGGCTGATCGCCAGCCCGGGGACCGAGGGCTGCCAGGACTTCCTGGGCCAGTTGACGGGCTCGGGCTTCGGCTTCCACGTCTCGTTCGTGCCGGTGAGCGTGCAGGGGCCCGGGGCGCCGGCGGCGATCGCCCGTGCCCTGAAGGTGCTGAGCCGCAGCGACTGCGACGTCATCGCCATGGTCCGCGGCGGGGGAGCGCGGGCCGACCTGGCGGCGTTCGAGACAGAGGTGGTGGCTCGGGCGGTGGCGGGCGCGTCGAAGCCCGTCTTCACCGGCATCGGCCACAGCGGCGACCAGAGCGTGGCCGACATCCTCGCGGCGCGCACCTGCATCACCCCCACCGAGTGCGGGCACCAGATCGTCGTGGCGACCCGTCGCTGGTGGGCGACGCACGTGGCGGAGCCGGCCGACCTGCTGGCGCGGCGCGTCCCCGCGTTCCTGGGTGACGCCCAGGCCCGCGACGGGCGGGCGCGCGGCCGCCTGACCGCGGCGGCACGGCACCAGGTGCGGGTGCACCGGGAGCGCCTGGAGCGGAAGGCCTCGACGGTCGCCCGCACGGCGCAGAGCCGCATCGAGTCACGCGAGGCAGGCCTGCGCGCCCAGGCCGCACGGCTGGGGCCGATGAGCCTCGGGCACCTCGGTCGCCAGGACGAGCGCCTGCACTCGTGGCGCCGCCTCCTGGCCGCCTACGACGTCGACCGCCAGCTCGAACGGGGCTACAGCCTGACCACGACCACCGAGGGCGTCCTAGTGCGTAGCGCGGCCGAGGTGGCGGAGGAGCAGCAGATCCTCACGAGGTTCGCCGACGGGATCGTCCGCAGCCGGGTGGAGGGAGCAGACGTGACGCAGCAGGTGCAGGCGCCGGAGCCGGCGCCCGAGCCGCCCGAGCAGGAGGACTGAGGTGACCGTGCCGGACGACCCCGTCGCCGTGGACAAGCTGAGCTACACCGAGGCGAGCCGCGAGCTCGATGCGATCGTGGACTTCTTCGAGCAGCGCGAGGTCGACGTGGACGTGCTGGTCGCCCGTCTGGAGCGGGCCACGGCGCTCATCGACGAGCTCGACCGCCGCCTGCGCCAGACCCGGGCCCAAGTCGAGGAGCTGGTGCCGCGGCTCGAGACGTTGGCGGCCGAGGTTCCCGCGGGGGGTGAGGGCGATGAGTGACACCGCCACGGGCGACCGGGTGTACTTCCGCCAGCTGCTCTCGGGCCGAGACTTCGCGCGGGGCGACATGATGGCCCGCCAGATGGTCAACTTCGTCTACCTCATCGGCGACCGCGAGACCGGCGAGGCAGTGGTCGTCGACCCGGCCTACGCAGTCCAGGACCTCCTCGACATCGTGGAGGCCGACGGCATGCGCCTGACCGGCGTCCTCGGCACGCACTTCCACCCAGATCATCTCGGCGGGCAGATGGGCGGGTGGTCGCTCGAGGGGATCAGCACCCTCCTCGAGAAGGTCCAGGTGCCGGTCCACGTCCAGGCCGACGAGGTGCCCTGGGTCGAACGCACGACCGGTGTCAGCCGCACCGACCTCGTCGGCCACCACAGCGGCGAGCTCCTGAAGGTCGGGCAGGTCGGGGTGGAGCTGATCCACACCCCCGGCCACACGCCCGGCAGCCAGTGCTTCCTCGTCGACGGCAAGCTGGTGGCGGGGGACACCCTCTTCCTCGAAGGGTGCGGACGGACGGACTTCCCGGGCTCGGACCCGTTGGCCATGTACGAGTCGATCCACACCAGGCTGGCCCGGGTCCCCGACGACGTCATCCTCTTCCCCGGCCACCTCTACTCGGCGGACCCGTCGGCGAGCATGGGTGAGACCAGGCGATGGAACTACGTCTTCCGGCCCCGCTCCGCTGACGAGTGGATGGCCATGTTCGGTCAGTGACGCCGGCAGGTGAGCTGACCGAGGACAGCACGGTCGTCGTGGTCGGCGCGTCGCTGGCCGGATGGCGGGCGGTCGAGACGCTGCGTGCCGAGCGTTTCGAAGGGACGATCTCACTGGTCGGTGACGAGCGGCACCTTCCCTACGACCGGCCGCCCCTCTCCAAGCAGGTGCTGGCCGGGACGTGGCCGCCGGAGAAGGCGGTGCTGGCCGACAAGCGGCGCTCGAGCGAGCTCCGGGTGCACGAGGTGCTGGGCCGCCGGGCGGTGCGGCTCGACGCGGAGGGACGTAAGGTCGAGCTCGACGACGGGACCGTGCTGGACGGCGAAGCAATCGTGATCGCGACGGGCGCCGCGCCGCGCCGTTTCCCCGGCACCGAGGACCTCAGCCAGCGCGACGGCCTCTTCACCTTGCGGACCCTCGACGACTCGGTCGCCTTGCGGGCGGCGGTGACGGCGGTCGAGTCGCCGAGCGTCGTCATCATCGGGGCCGGGTTCATCGGCGCAGAAGTGGCTTCGACCTGTGTGGGGCTCGGCGCCCGCGTCACCGTGCTCGAGGCGATGGACATCCCGCTGCGCAACGTGCTCGGGCCGATGATCGGCGCGCACTGCGGCTCGTTGCACGGTGCCAACGGAGTGGAGCTGCGCACCGGGGTGGCGGTGCAGGGCATCCGCAAGGGCGAGACTGACGCGGGTGCCGGCGCGGCCGCGGCCGCGGCCGCGGGGAGGGGACTCGTGATCGATCTTGCCGAGGGCGAGCCGTTGCGCGCCGACGTCGTCGTGGTCGGCATCGGCGTCGTTCCGTCAACCGATTGGCTCACCGACTCCGGGTTGACGCTGGAGAACGGAGTCGTGTGTGACGACAGGCTCTTCGCCGCGGACGGCATCGTCTCGGCGGGCGACATCGCGCGATGGAACTGGCGCCACGACGGTGGAGCAGAGCTGATCCGGATTGAGCACTGGCAGGTCGCGGCAGAGGCGGGTGTCGCCGCGGCACGCAGCGTCGTGGCAGGCCGTTCGGGTGCACCGTCGTTCGTCCCCATCCCCTACTTCTGGTCCGACCAGTACGGCATCCGCTTCCAGGTGCTCGGGAACCCGCGTGGCGACGACGAGGTGGAGATCACCGAAGGCTCGCTCGAGGAGGGGAAGTTCGTCGCGCTGTTCGGCCGGGAGGGTCGTCTGCGAGCCGTGATGGCCATCGGCAAGCCGCGGCAACTGATGGGCTTCCGGCCGCTCCTGCACGACGGCTGCAGCTGGGACGACGCGCTGGCGCACGGTCGGCCGTAGAGGGCGGGCGCGGGCTGGGTGCCGGTCTGGTGGTCAGAGCCCGGTGGCGCCGGCGCAGCCCGAAGGGCGCGGCCGAGTAGATCAGACACCGAGAGGTGCCGAGCAGTTGTCATGGCCGATCTCCTCGCTCCCTCGCCACGGCCGGGCCGAAGCTGGACGGAGGCACCAGATGCGGGCTTTGGCCGCCCGGGGGAGCCGCTTATCGGCAGAATCGCGGGTGAACTTGAACGAATTTGTGGCTTTCTTGCGCCAGCTGTGGCCACCATGCATCCGCAGCAGTCCCGGACAGCGGAGCGTCGGAAGCGACGCACGAGCAGGCGGCCACAGACTTGGCGATCAAAATAAAGATGCGTCCCATGGCACGAAGTGCCGCGTTGGCGGCGGTGCCTCTTTCTCTGGCGGCCATCGCGCTTCCGATCTTCTCGAACACGGTGGGCGCTGACAACACCCCGGCCGTCGCGCCGGCCCTCACGCCCGCCGTCACACCTCCACCGTTGTTCACGGAGTGCCCGGCGATCGGCCACGACACCGGATGTCAGTTCCTGATCACCTTGCCGGCTTCCGGTCCGGCGACGATCACGGAGGACCACAACCAGGGCCCCTACGACGGAAGCGACGACACGTTGGTCGGCATCGTGAACGACACCGCCGTGCCCATCCCGAGCGTCAACTTGAGCTCGACCAACGACATCTTCGGCTTCGACCGCGACGGCATCTGCTCGCACGGGTTCACTCCCTTTGTCGGATCGAGCTATTGCAGCAACAGCAACGTGACCACGGGCTATGAGGGCCCGATCAACACCTTCAGCGAGTATTCGAGCTCCGACGGCTACACGACGGGCGTCGTCGACTTCGACGCGCTGGCGCCGGGCGCCAGCACGTTCTTCACTCTGGAGAGCTCGCTCAGCGGGGTGACCTTCATCATCCCGGCCGACTTCTCGGTGACAAAGAGCGTCACGTCGACTGGCCCGTACTACGCCGGCGACGTGTCGACACCCATCACCTACCAGCTCGCCGCCCACAACTTCGGCGGTGTGTCCGGCCCGGTCCAGATCCAGGACACGGTGCCCACCGGCACGACCCTCGTGACGGGCTCGGACGCCTGCCCGACCGGCATCTCGCCGGCGACGTGTTCGGTCAGCTTGACCGGGAGCACCATCACCTGGAACCTCTTCGATGTGGGGAGCGGCGTCACGATCGACGTCGGGTTCTCGGTGACGCCAATGCGTCCACCGAGAACTACTCCGTGAGCAACACGGCAGTGTGGGACGGGCCCGGCTGCGCGACTGACACAGTAGGTCCTCCGCCCATCGTCACGGAATCGGCCGCCGTCACCCCAGACGCCGTCGCGCTGACGAATTGCCCGACGAACACCACGACGACCCCCGTGACGGCGCCAACCCCGTTGGTGATCACGGCGTCGAACACGACGAGCGTGTACGGCACCGCCGGACCAGCGGTCACCCCCACGTACACGGGCCTGACGGGCGGCGACACGCAGCCGACGACGCCTCCCACGTGCACAACCGTTCCGCCGGTCACCGCCACGACCGCTGTCGGCACGTACACCGGGGACAACAAGTGCTCGGGGGCGGCGGATCCGAAGTACACCATCACGTATGTCAACGGGAACGCAGCCGTCGTCCCGGCGGCACTGGTCATCACGGCATCGAGCGCGAGCGTGACCGCCGGCGCGGCAGCACCGACGATCACGGCCGGTTACACGGGATTCGTCAACGGTGACAGTGCGACGAACCTGACCACCAAGCCCAGCTGCTCGACCACGTACACCGCCACGAGTGCGGTGGGCTCGTACCCCTCGAGCTGCACGGGAGCCGCTGACCCCAACTACACCATCACGTACGTCCCGGGCGCCGTGACCGTCACCGCCGCCGTGGTCACTTCGGCCGCGACGACGGCGCCGACACCGGTCACCACGCCCGCCACGACCCCGGCTACCTCGCCTGCGATCGCGTTCACCGGCGCCTTGTTGAGCCAGGAGTGGGTCGTCGGCGCGGCAGCGCTCCTGCTTGGCACGGGCCTCATGGTGATGGCTCGCTATCGCCGCCGGAAGCCTCGCCACGCGGCCAAGTAGGTAGGGCCGACGATTCAGGCGAACGTCTCCCTCTGAGCGGATCGATTCCGCTCAGAGGGGGTGTCTCCTGAGGCGCGTCGTGTCCCGGCGTGGATACGCACCCGAGGTCGCACTCCGGCGTCCGGTCAGTCTTTGTGCGTTGTGTGTGCGTTGTGCACGTTGTGTGTGTCGTGGGGCTCGTGTGTGTTGTTCTGCCGCGAAATAGGGCCGAATAGCCCACCCAAACTGGAGCCGGTCAGCCCTAACGACGCAACACGGGTTCGGGTTACGGTGCCAACGTCAGGACGAACGTAAACAACAAGAGCGGAATCTCGGCTCTGTTGCTCCGGAGGTCTTGTGCTCGTTCAGGGCACCCGCTCCGCGGGACGTAGTGGCGAACTTGGCGAATCGGAAGGACGGCGGCATGCGACCGGCTTGGCTTCAGGGGATCTCTTCGCGTCGAGGCGCGCGCGGTCAGGGCCGGCGGCCCAGCGCGTTGCGCCGCGTCTGCAAGGCCGGGCTGGCGTCAGCAATTGCCCTCGGCGGCCTGGTCGTGTTCGCCACCACGGCGTCGGCGCACGACAACATCATCACGGCGGCTGCGAGCTGCAACAGCCCGCTCGGCACCGGTGTCACGATCACGTGGACCATCGCCAACGACTACAACGAGAACGTGACGGGCACGGTCACCTCCGTGACGGGCGGGCTGTCCACCTTGGGGACGCCTCCCATCAACTTCAGCATCGCCGCGTCCCCGGGCAAGCCGTACTCCACGACCACTCTGACCCAGAAGCTGCCAGCCTCGCAGACGGGCGTCGTCACCCTCAACATCAACAGCACGTGGCACCCCGACAACTACAACCGGGATGACATCGGGACCTTCAACCTCTCGACCATCGACTGCTCTGTCCCCATGGGCAAGATCGCCGGGCACATCTACCTCTGCGACAACGGCGGCAACCAGACATCGACCGAGGTACCGGGCGGCACTCTGGGCGCGGCCGGGCCCCAGACAGTGACACCGCAGGGCAACCCCCTCAATCCGACGACCGTCGCGACGGGTGCCTACACCATGACCGCGACGCCGCCGTCGGGCTACAAGCTCGTCACATGTCACGGCTCGTCGACGCCGAACGGATCGGGCACCTCTGCCACTGAATCCGTGACGGTGCCGAAGAACTCGACCGGCACCGGTTACTTCTACGTGACGCAGGTCCAGACGCTCGCCGGGCACATCTACCTGTGCAACGGCGGATCCCCCACCACCACCGAGGTCCCCGGCGGGACCCTGGCGGCCGGCGGATCCGGGCTCACCACCATTGCCGCGACTGCCAACCCGCTGTCCGCCACCGACGTGATCGCCGGCACCTACACCATGACGGCGACCAACCCGTCGGGCTACCAGCTCGTGGCGTGCGGCGGCGCGTCGACTCCCAACGGGTCGGGCACGTCGGCCACCGAATCGGTCCACGTCCCGAGCGGTGGCGCCGGTGTCGGTGTCTTCTACGTGAACTCCGTCCAGACGCTCGCCGGGCATATCTACCTGTGCAACAGCGGATCCCAGACCACCACCGAGGTCCCCGGCGGGACCCTGGCGGCCGGCGGGTCCGGGCTCTCCACCGTTCCCGCGACGGCGAACCCTCTCGCCGCGACCCACGTGATCGCCGGCACCTACACCATGACGGCGACCACCCCGTCGGGCTACATGCTCGTCGCCTGCGGCTCGTCGTCCCCCAACGGGTCGGGCACCTCGGCGACCGAGTCGGTGACCGTGCCGAGCCTGGGGGCGGGCGTCGGCGTCTTCTACGTCTCGACCATCCAGACCCTGGCCGGGCACATCTACCTGTGCAACGCCGGATCCCCGACCACGACCGAGGTCCCCGGTGGGACCCTGGCCGCCAACGGGCCGACCACGGTGAGCGCGACGGCGAATCCGCTGGCGCCGAAGCACGTGATGGCCGGGACCTACACCATGACGGCCACCAACCCGTCGGGCTACCAGCTCGTGGCCTGCGGCGGCACGTCGGCTCCCGACGGGTCGGGCACCTCGGCGACCGAGTCGGTCACCGTGCCCAGCCTGGGAGCAGGCGTGGGCGTCTTCTACGTCAGCATCCAGAAGATCAGCGGCCACATCTACCTGTGCGACAGCGGATCCCCCACCACGACCGAGGTCCCGGGCGGGACCCTGGCGGCCGGCGGGTCCGGGCTCACGACAGTGCCTGCGACGGCCAACCCGTTGTCTCCGACCGACGTGATCGCCGGGACCTACACCATGACGGCGACCAGCCCGACGGACTACCTCCTCGTTGCCTGTGGCGGCTCGTCGACCCCCGACGGGCCGGGTTCGTCGGCCACCGAGTCGGTGACGGTGCCGAGCAGCGGTGCCGGCACCGGCGTCTTCTACGTGGTCCCGGTCTCCCCGTCCATCTCCGTGGTCAAGTCGGCGGACGTCACGACGGTGAGCGCCGTCGGGCAGACGGTGACCTACTCCTTCTTCGTGACCAACACGGGGAACGTGCACCTCACCAACGTCGACGTGACTGACGCGCAGGCCTCCCCGTCGCTCGACTCGAGCCTCGGGCCCATCACCTGCACGACAGGAACGGACGGGTCAATCACCCTGGCTCCCGACGCGACCGATACCTGCTCGGCCACCTACACGGTGACCCAGGCCGACCTGGCCAACGGCTCCATCGCCGACACGGCCACGGTCACCGGCAACCCGCCCAACCCCCTGCCTCCCGTCACGGACATCTCCAGCCTGGCGCTGTCGGTGACGAGTGTGAAGGTCGTGAAGGCGGTCAGCCCGAGCAGTGGCATCGTCGCCGGCTCGACCGCCCCGATCGTCTACACCATCACGGTGACGAACGACGGCACCGCCACCACGAGCGCTCCGATCGTGGTCACCGACACGGCCCCGAGCAACACGACGTTGAACTCGAGCTCGCCGCAGTGCGCGACGGGTGGGCCTCCCAGCTGCACGGTCGTGGTGAGCAGCGGCACGATCACCTGGACCATCCTGGCTGGGGTGGCTCCGGGGGCCTCCTACACGCTCACCTACTCGGTGACGGCGAACCCATCGGACACCGCGGGCACCACCATCACCAACACGGCCTCGTGGAGCGGTCCGAGCTGCGGGACGCCCGTGGCCCCGTCCCCCGTGATCACGACCGAGAGCCCTCAGGTCGCGACACAGACGACGATCTGCTCGACGAACACCGTGACCACGCCCATTGACCCGGCGCCGGTCACCGCCGCCACGGTCACGCCGCCGACCACCACGACAACGGTGCCGCCGAAGACGTCGCCTGCGACGACCCCGGCCATCGCGTTCACCGGTGCGCTCCTGTCGCAGGAGTGGATGATCGGCCTGGCGGCCCTGCTGCTCGGCTCCGGCCTGGTGCTCGTGGCTCGCCGGCGCCGGCGCAACCCCCGGCACGCGGCGAAGTAGTTCGGACCCAGGAAGAGGGTCTCTCGGGAGGCGGTGGTCTCCTTCTGGGCGGGAGTGATTCCGCTGGGGAGAAAACTCAGAAGGAGATGCCTGAGAGCTCCGGGATGGTGGCCTCGGCTTTGGACCGTGCCACCAGCCAGCGCTCCCTCGACGCTGCACGGTCGGCATCGCTGACTCGAGGCTCGACGGTGCGGCGGGGCGAGAACGTGTCCACCAGCTCGTCGGTCGACGAGTAGGTGCCGGTGGCCAACCCGGCCAGGAGCCCGGCGCCGAGTGTGGTGGCCTCCAGGACGGGGGAGACCTCCACCGGGCGCCCGATGGCGTCGGCGAGCGCCCCGACGAACACGGCGTTCTCCGACATCCCCCCGTCGATGCGCAGGGAGGTGATCGGGTGGCCGCTGTCGCTCTCGGAGGCCTCGACCAGGTCGGCGCCGCGGTGGGCCACGCCCTCGAGGACGGCACGGACGATCTCCGGTCGACCCGAGCCCCTCGTGAGACCCACCAGCGTGCCCCGGGCGCCGAAGTCCCACACCGGGGTCCCCAGGCCGAGGAGTGCGGGGACGAACCAGACGTCGCCCGACGTCGTGCACCGTGCCGCGACAGACTCGGACTCGCCGGACGTGGCGAGGATGCCCAGGTCGTCGCGCAGCCACTCGACGCACGTGCCCGCTGAGAGCATCACCGCCTCGGTGCCCCAGGTGGCCCTCCCGTCAACCCGGAAGGCCACGATGGGAAAGGTGCCCGCGCCGCCCCGGTCGGCATCTGCGGGGCCCGGGCCCGCGCCGGTGCACTGGTCGAGCATCCCGCCGGTGCCGAAGGTCGCCTTGGCCATGCCCGCCAGGGTGCAGCCCTGACCCACGAGGGACGCCTGCTGGTCGCCCGCCATCCCGCAGATGGGTGGTGCGCCCGGCAACGCGGATGCCGTGCCGATCTCACCCGACGAGTCCACCACCCTCGGCATCATCTGCGCCGGGATCCTCAACGCGCGGAGCAAGGGCTCGTCCCAGTCGATGGTCGACGGATTGACGAGCGCGGTCACCGCGGCGTTGGTGGCATCGGTGACGTGCAGCGGGTCGGAGCCGGACGCGCCGCCCGCGAGCGTCCAGGCCACCCAGGTGTCCACCGTCCCGAAGCACAGCTGCCCATGCTCGGCCCGCGACCGCTCGGGGTCGACCTCGTCGAGGATGGCCATGACCTTGGTGGCCGACGCGTTGGGAGCCAGGCGGATCCCCTCGGCCTGGAGCACGAGGCAGGTCCCGACGGTCCTGAGGTCCTGCCAGCCGATCCCCGGTGCGACCGGCCTCCCGGTGGCGCGTTCCCACACGATGCTCGAGGCGCGCTGGTTGGCGATACCCACGCCGGTCACCGCCCCACCCTGCGCGAGCGCAGCGCGCGCCACCGTGAGGACCGCTTCGGCCATCTCGGCCGCGTCGAACTCCACCAGTCCTGGCGCCGGCGAGTCGGGCAGCAAGGGGACACGGTGTTCGTGCTCGACGGTGGCGTCGGGCCGCACGATCGCGGCGCGCACGCCGGACGTGCCGACATCGACGACGAGGATGCTGCCCCCCGGACCGCTCATGCCCAGGGCGGAGGGCCGAACGGGGACACCAGGCCGAACTTGCCCGGATTCAAGATGCCCGCCGGGTCGAACGTCGCCTTGAGTCCTTGCAGGACCTCGAAGCCCGAGCCGAGGGCGCGGGGCAAGAACCGGGAGCGGTTCAGCCCGATGCCGTGGTGGTGGCTGATGGCGACCCCGTGGGCCAGTGTGGCCTCGGTGACGGCATCCCAAGCCTCCCGGTAGTAGTGCTCCCTCCACTCGGCGTCCCCCTCCGGCCCGCGCCCCCCGAAGGTGAAGTAGAGGCACGCACCATCGGTGTAGGCGTGGGACTGGTGCGCCGACGCGGCGAGCGTGCCTTCGATCGACGTGAGAGCGGAGATGACGTCGTCGAAGAGCCCGGGGAGCGCAGCCCACGAGCCCGACACCTCCGCCGTGTCGACCACGATCCCGCCGCGCCACAGCGGTGCCAGCGCCGAGACGTCGTTGCGGTGACCGAGCCAGCGTTCGACCAGTTCACGGTCGAGGGCGTGCCCCCCGGACTCGGGGCCACACTCGGCGTCGACGATCGCCAGGGTCCCCGACAAGATGTCGAGGTCGGCCTCGTCGAGCACGATGAGGACGTTGGTGTCGGGTTCGTCGAAGTTGCGCGCCGACTCCGTCCGGTCGTAGAGGCGCAGGACGGCGGGCGTCGCCCCCCGGCGGAGGATCCTGCGGCACGCGTGGAGCCCTTCGGTGAACGTGGAGAAGCCGAAGGCCCGGCGTTCCTGGCCGACAGGCAGAGGGTGCAGCCGCAGGCGGGCCTCGGTGATGACTCCGAGGGTGCCCTCGCTGCCGACGAAGAGCTGGGTCAGGTTCGGCCCGGTGGCGGCGCGTGGCCCGTGTCCCTCCGTGCGCACGACGCGGCCGTCGGCCAGGACGACCTCGAGACCGATGACCATGTCCTCGATCTTCCCGTAGCGGGTCGAGTACTGTCCCGCCCCCCGACAGGCGAGCCACCCACCGACGGTCGACAGGTCCATCGATTGGGGCCAGTGACCGAGGGTGTAGCCGGCTCCAACCTCGCCGAGCGCCGCCTCGAGGTCCGGTCCGAAGGTGCCGGCCCGCACGTCCGCGGTGAGGGAGGTCTCGTCGACGCCCACGACGCCCGCCATGGCGGTCATGTCGAGCGCCAGGCCGCCGTGCACGGGGATCGACCCCCCGCACACGCCGCTGCGCCCGGCGGCGGCCGTCACGGGCACGACGGCCTCGTTGCAGGCCGCGAGGACCTCGGCCACCTGCGCAGTCGAGTCGGGGCGGACCACCACCGCCGGTCGCTGCGGGACCGCGCCCTCGGCGGCCCAGCCGATGGCGAGCGGCCACCAGTCGCGCCCGGCCTCGGCCCTGGTCTCGTCGTCGGTGAGGACGGTGGCTCCGCTGGCTGCGATGCGGTCGAGGACCGCGGGGGGCACTTCGACCGTCGCGGCCCCGAGCCGGTCCTGGACCTCTGCCGCGGCGCCGTCGATCGGGGTGGCGGGCGTGGGTGTCGTCATGGCAGGTCGAGCCCGGCGGTCAGGAGCTCCTTCTGGCACGATTCGGAGTACCGGACGGCCTGATCCGCTGCCTCCTTCTCGTTCCAGCCCATGTCGGGCGCGAGCAACGCGGCGACCGCCGCAGCGGCGCTCATGGTGTCGTGGGCGCGCTGGATCGTCGCCCGGGTCCGACGCGACAGCACATCGTCCAGCGTCCGCGCCATCTCCTCACGGACCGCATACACCAGCTCCGCGCCGGTGTAGGGCAAGCCCGCCACGAAGGGCTCGAGCAACTCGGGGCGGCCCTCGGCCACCGCGAGCACCGCGCTGGACTCGGTGCCGTAACGACCGAGCAGCCGTGCCTGGGGCTGGGCAAGGGCGACGGGGTCGCGGGTCTTGGTGGTGGCGCCGATCAGGCGAAGGGACTTGGTGATGCAGCGCCGCCGTCGGGGGGATTCGCCCAGGCGTCCGACCACGGTGTCGACCGTGTCCTGTGCCATCTTGCGATAGGTCGTCAGCTTGCCGCCGGTGACGGTCACGACCCCGTGTGCCGACACGGCGACGGTGTGGCGGCGTGAGAGGTCCGCGGTGCGCTCCGAGACGTGCCCGCCCTTGTTGGGGCGGGCGAGGAGGGGGCGTAGACCGGCCCACACGCCCGTCACATCGGCCCTGGTGAGATGCGAAGTGGTGACGTTGTTCGCCGCCTCCAGCAGGTAGTCGACGTCCTCGGGCGTGCACGAGGGGTCGTCGAGGGGTCCCGTGTAGTCGGTGTCGGTCGTGCCGAGGTAGACGAGGTCGGTCCCCGGCCAGGAGACGACGAAGATGGAACGCTTGTCCTTGGGCACCGGGATGACCGCCGCGATGTCGCAGGGCAGCCGGTCGGCCGGCACCGTCACGTGCACGCCCTTGGCGGGGCGGATGGCATGCGGGTCGGTACCCTCGTCGAGCGCGCGTACCTCGTCAGCCCACACACCCGTCGCGTTGACCACCACCTTGGCCCGGATCGCGACGTCCGCTGAGTCGTCGCCCCCCTCCGGCCGCACGATGGCGCCGTTGACGGCACCGTCGCCTCCCGTGGTGAGCCGGACGACCGGTGTGTAGTTGGAGACCGCCGCCCCGTATTCGAACGCCGCCGTGCGGAGGACGGCGAGCGTCAGCCGGGCGTCGTCCGCCCGGGCGTCGAAGTAGAGGAAGCCGGCCACGAGGTGGTCGGTGTTGAGCGTCGGGAGGTGAGTGAGCGCCTCGTCCTTGTCGACCTCTTCGTGCCGCTCTCCGATGCGCCAACCGCCGGTGAGGTCGTACATCCAGAGAGCGGATGCATAGGAGCGGGCCACGGTCTTGGAGACGACCCCGTCGCGCCCGAAGAGCGGGATGAGGAACGGCAGCGGTGTGACCAGGTGCGGGGCATTGTCGAGGAGCCGCTGGCGCTCGGCGAGGTTCTCGTAGACGAGGCGGAACTCGCGCTGTTGGAGGTAGCGGATGCCGCCGTGGATCATCTTGGAGGACTTCGAGGAGGTGCCTGAGGCGAAGTCGCCCTTCTCGACCAGGGCGGTCCTCAGCCCCCGGCTGGCGGCATCGAGCGCCACCCCGGCACCGGTGATCCCACCGCCGATGACCAGCACGTCGAACTCCTCGTCGGCGAGGCGGCGCAACGCGTCGTCGCGGCGAAAGGGGTGCACCGATCAAGCCTGCCACATCCGTCGCAGGGGGCCTCTTGGGGTTTCTCAACTGCCATCTGGGAAACCCCCGCGGTGGAGGACCATCGGGTAGTGCGGCAACGTGTCCGGGCGTTGCCGGACCCGGGCACGCCAATTGTCGGGGGAGGGATCGAGGCCGGGGGCCAGAGGAGAGGAGGCGAGCATCCCGTCCCCGACGAGGCGCTCGAGTGCCGCTCGGAGCGGGTCGACGGTGCTCGCCCCGTAGGACGAGCGCCACGATTCCTCCACGGCGTCAAGGATGCGCCGGTACTTCTCCTGGGCCTTCCGCCCTTTCGTCGTGAGACGGAGCACCGTGCCGCGTGTGGCCGCCGGGTCGGGCTCCGCCACGGCGCAGCCGTGGCGCTCCAGCCAGCCTGCGCACATCGCGTTGGCCTCCCTCGAGACCCGGGTCAGGCGGGGCAGGTCGCGGAGGCGCACTCCTGTCGGATGGAGCACACGCAGCGGGTTGGCGCTGATGGGCAGGGAGATCCTCGACGCCGCCTCGAAGTCGAGCGCGCCAGGAGCACGCCGGAAAGGAGCCGGGAGAGATCGGCGCCCGACGCATCGGTCGCCGCGCCGCCCGGGGCCCTCGGCGGCGGTGCCTCCGCCTTGCCGTTCTGCGTGGGGTAGACCACCGGCAGGTAGGCCGGGGGATCAAAGGGCAGGAGCCCGTACGCCGCTCGGAGCGTGCCCTGCAGTTGGTCGACGGCCCCGTCGCCGAAGCGGGCTCGCCATGTCTCCTCGAGGGCGGCCGGCAGGGGGCGCCAGATCTCTCGGGCCCGCCCGCCGCTCGTCGTGGTGCGGACACACGCCGTCTCCTGCGGTGGGTTCATCAGTACCGCACCGGCCGGCGGCGTCACCGTGACGTATCCCCAACGCCGCAGGCCGCCGAGGAGCAGCCTGGTCGTCCGCGCCCGGCGGCAGAGTTCGGCGACGGTGATCCCATCCGCGTCCACGTACTGCAGCACGTTGGCCCACAGGGTATATGACACGAGCCACGGACCGAGGTGGCGCGCCTCGTCCCCGCGGGTCGTCCGGTGGGGGAGCTGGAGCTCGGCCGCGTTGTCGAGCTCCATGGTGTGGGCGACCAGCACCTGTGACGGCAGGGTCGGGAGCGAGAGTGGCGTTGCCACCCGCTCCATGATCGCGTCGCCTAGGTTGCCGCCATGCCTCTGGAGCCAGGGGAACGGTGGGCGAGCTATGCGCGGACTGTGGTCGAGATCGTCCGACCGGGAGAGGGGAACCTCGTGGTCCGTGCGGCGCCGCTCGGCGTCGTGGGGGAGTGGCCGTGGCCGTGGCCCGAACCGGTGCACATCCTGACCGCCTGGGACCCGGGCGCCGAGCGACCGGGCGAGGCGGACAATCGCCTGCGTCAGCGTGCCCTCGAGGCGGAACTGCGCCTCATGGCGAGTGGCATCTGGGTGGCGGTGGGGGTCGATCCCGTCTCGGGGCACCGGGAGGAGGGCGTGGCGGTCGTCGGCGTGTCCGACGCCGTCGCCGCGGCGCTCGGTGCGCAGTACCGCCAGGACGCGATCTTCGCGTGGAGCCCCGCGGCTTGGATCATCGTGGCGTGCGCCGGCGGGCGCCGGCAGGCGTGTGGTTGGTCCACCGCGCATCCTGAGCCGGGGCCGTGAGCTGCACTGGCAGTACTACGTCATACGTAGTACTATGGCGGGCGTGCCACGACGTTCCGCATCGTCGAAAGGGGGCCTGAGCCGGAGCAACGAGCCCCCCGTTCTCATCCTCACCAGCCTGGCCGCCGGCCCCAAGCACGGCTACGCGCTCACCAAGGACATCGAGCAATTCGCCGGCGTGACCCTCGGGCCCGGGACTCTCTACGGGGCGATCACCCGGCTCGAGGAACGGGGCCTCATCGCGCCCGAGGCCGTCGGCAGCGACGAACGACGGCGCCCCTACCGCATCACCGGTGCCGGACGGGTGGCCCTCGAGGAGGCGGTGCGCGACATGCGACGACTGGCTGACGAGGGTGCGCTGCGGCTCGGGGTCATTGTCGGGGCAATCGGGCTGCCCGCATGAGGGCGGACCCCTACGAGCGGCTGATCCGCTGGTACCCGCCGCGCTGGCGCGCGCGCTACGGCGCCGAGATGACGGCACTGCTCGAGGACACGTATGCGGCGGCGGCCGATGTACCGCTCCGCGACCGGATCGGGCTCGCCCGCGCCGGCATGGCCGAACGCGCCCGCGACGCCGGCCTGGTCGGGCCCGGCCAGGGAGCCGCGGACCGCCGGCGTAGCGGATCGGTGCTCGTCCTGTGCGGATGGGCGTTGTTCCTCGCCGCTGGGGCGATCTTCGGCAAGTTCACCGACAACTGGTTGGTCGGGACGCGGAAGACCGATCCCTGGGTCGCGAGCACCAGCTACCACGCGGTCGTTGTGGCGGGCGCAGCGGGATGTCTCCTCGTCCTCGTGGCGGCCCTCGTGGTCCTCCCCGCCTTCGTCCGGTTGGTCCGACGGGGCGGCTGGGACGCGGTACGCCGCCCCGTGTGTCGTGCCCTCGTATCGGGAGCGTTGGCGCTGCTGCTCTTAGGCGGAACGGTGGCGTGGGCTCACCATCTGAGCCAGCACGATCGCAACGGCGGCCTTCCCGTGTACGGTGCGATGTTCGTCGTGACGGGCTTGGCGATGGTGACAGCGCTGGGTGCGGCAACTGCCGCCGCGGCCGCCGTGGGGCGCCGCGTCGACCTGCCGAACAGGTCCGTGCGGGCACTGGGTCTGATGGCAGTCGGGCTGGCCGGCATCATGGTGCTGGTCTTCGCGGGGATCGTCACGTGGTGGGCCAGCGAGTCCGTCCTCGCTCCCGGCGTTCTCCTCCACGGAATGGGCAACGGCCTGCCGTACACCTCCCGTGTGGTGCCGCCGACGCTGCTGATGGTCGGGCTCCTCATGGCAATCGGGCTCACGCTGGCCCTGGCGGGCACCGTACGGATCGCCCGGGCCGCCGCGCCACGCCGCGCCACCACCTGACCCCTTGGACCGTCGCGGAATCTCCGGACGGTCAATTCCTCTCCAGGCGTGCGACGATCGCGCCGATCCGATTGCTCGGACACCACGGTGCGCTGAAACTCCCGCTGCAGGGAGCGCCTCCACCGTGGCCGTGCGCCGTACGCAGGGAGCGCGCGGGGTTTCGAGGAGGAACGCGATGGATCGCTTCGAGGAGGGGTGGGAGTACGACGACGAGTACGAGTCCGACTTCGACTCCGCGTTCGACCTCGACGACGCCGAGGGGCTCTACCTGAGCATGATCCCGGACGAGGAGCGGCAGCGCTACTGGTCCGAGCGGATCGCCGACACCATGGAGGACGAGTTCCAACACGAAAGGCTGCTGTTCGCTGACCGTCGCGCCGAGGTGGAGCTGGGGAAGGAGATCCGTCTCTCCGAGCTGTGGGGTGACTGCCGGGACCGACCGTTCACGATGGACGAGTTCCTCGAGCTCTCCATGCTCGTCACCGAGGTGAACGGGATCCGTGGCGCGCTGTGTACCGACTGCGCGATGTTGGGTCGTCCCAGCGTCAGTGCGAACTGGGCGTTGGCCAGCACCACCTTGTGCCGCGGGCACCTCCGCTTCCGCCTGGGTCACGCCGAGATCGACGGCGGCAGCACCCACCAGGCGTCATAGCCGGCCGCCGACGTCGCCCCGCCCCCCTGGGCCGGGACGGTGCAGAATGGAGGCGTGACGTTGGCTCCCCGCGTCTTCGCCGCATCACACCTCACGGGCACCTTCGTCCTGCGGTCGGGGCGCACGGCCGACCGTTACTTCGACAAGTACCGCTTCGAGTCCGATCCCACCCTCTTGGCAGAGATCGTCGAGGCTCTCGTCCCCCTCGTGCCGCCGGAGATCGAGGGGTTGGCCGGCCTGGAGCTGGGCGGCGTCCCGCTGGCCACCATGCTCTCCTCCGTGACCGCCCTGCCGGTGTTCTTCGTCCGCAAGCAGCCGAAGAAGTACGGCACCGAGAGGGTGTGCGAGGGCGGCAACATCGCCGGGCGCAGGCTCCTCATCGTCGAGGACGTGGTGACCACCGGGGGACAGGTCGTCCTGTCGGCCCAGGACCTCCGCTCCGAGGGCGCCGTCGTCGAGCACGCCGTGTGCGTCATCGACCGGGAGGGCGGGGGGGCCGATGTCGTGGGAGCGGAGGGCATCACGCTCCGTGCCCTGTTCACGATGTCCGAGCTCGAAGCGGCCGGCTGAGTCCGGTCCCGGCCCGAGACTCAGGCCGGGGGATTGCGGTGGGCGGGGAGGCGCCGCTTCGCGTCGCGCTGGCCCTCCAGAAGTGACTGCAGCCGGCGGAGGCTCTCGTTGTCGTCTCCGACCCGGTTGTGGCGTTCCTCGGGGTCGACGCTGAGGTTGTGCAGCTCGAACAACGGCTCCGCGGCGGGAGCGGCGAAGGGGTTCGCGGCGATGCCGTGCTCAGCATTCCACTCGTCGAGGCGCTCGTAGTAGTGGTTGAGCTTCCACAGTTCGTCGGCTCCGCCGGTGCCGGTCGGGAGGGTGGCGATGACCGACTCGATGTTCGACGGCCCGCCGACCGGCTCGAATGGCGTGCCGTTCAGGATGTTGACCTGGGTCAAGCCCTTCGAGGGGTTGTCCTCGGTCATGAAGTACACGGGTGTCGCCATGGAGGCGGCGTCGGCCTTCCCGGTCACCACATCGCTCAGGTCCCGACCCGGTAGGGCGTGCACCTCCTCGTGGTGGGCGGACACACCCGCAGTCGCCTGCTCGAGGTCGATGCCGGCCAAGCCGAGCAGCGTCGGGATGAGATCGACATGGCTCGTCGGCACCGAGATCCCACCGTCGACCCGGGCCACGCCCGGGCCCGTGACGAGCAACGGGACCCGCGTCGCCTCGTCAAAGACGTTGAACCACTTCTGGACCAGGCCCCCGTGCGCGCCGACGAGGTCGCCGTGGTCCGAGGTGAACACCACGATGGTGTCGTCGAACATCCCCGAGTCCTGCAGGGCCTCGAGGATCCGCCCGATGGACTCGTCGACGACCTTTTGCAGGTAGTAGTAGAGGCGACGGTACGCCAGGTCGGTGGCCGACTCGAAGATCATCTTCGGCCACAGGGCCTTGAACGCCTCCTGGCACGGCGGGCGTCCGGCGAAGCTGTCGTCCTGGGAGGGCGCCTCTGGGATGTCGGGCACCGTGTCGTCCGGAGGGCCGAACCCGAGCAATTGCTCCCAACCGAAGCCGTTGAAGGCGATGTCGTGGGGGTTGACGAAGGATGCGACCGCCAGCCACGGGCCGGCGCGGCGCGCCCCCGCCAGCTCGTCGAACAGCTCGACCACTTGCTCGGCGAAGACCCCGTCTCTGATCGTGCCGCAATCGGACCTGGCCGCGCCGTGCGGCTCCCGGCCGATCCACCCCGAGAAGCCGAACGGATCGAGCCGGTCGGCCTTCCTGTAGGCCTCGATCGCCTCGGGAATCGGCTTGCCGGCGTCGTCGGACGCCATCAAGCCCTCGTGCGTCCCCGGGATGACCAGGTCGGCGTGCGAGACGTGCCATTTGCCCCGGTAGTGGGTGTGGTACCCCCCGGCGCGGAACCAGTCGCCGAGGGTCGGGACGGAGTCTGGGTCGAGCCAATTCATGCCCGGGTCGGTGTTCTGCTTGGCCGCGCCGTCGGTGGAGGTCACGCCGTGGAGCGACGGGTACTGGCCGGTGAACAGCGTGGCCCGGCTCGGCGTGCAGGCCGTCGAGCCGGCGTAGTGGCGGTGGAACTCGACTCCGGTTGAGCGGATCGATTCACGCGCCGTCAGGTGGCTCTTGCGGAACGACTTGACCGCGTCGGACTCGTAGGGAGGAGGGTAACGCTCCTCATCGGTCATGATCAGCAGGATGTTGGGTGAGGACATGCTGTGTTCTATAGCCCAGTCTCGGTTCTATAGCCCAGTCTCGGCCCTGATGCGCCCGTTGGCCACCGCCTTCTGCAACTCGCCGTAGTCCCTTTCGTTCTGGTCGGCGTAGATCTCGGCGAACTCGACGAGCGCGTCGTCGAAGACGCTGCTGTTCCCGAGGTACGACGCGATCGCGATTCGGTCACCCGAGCGGGCGTGGGCCCGGGCCAACGCTTGGGCGCAGACCCCCGCATAGGTGGCGAGGCCCTTGGGCAGCGCGCCCTCGATGTCGAAGGAGCCCTTCCAGTCGCGGAGCTGGCGCAGGTAGAAGTCCCGGCTGATGCCGTCGAGGCCCTCGACGCGCTGCCAGCCCAGGAAGATGTCGCTGGCCGCCTGCATCAGGTGCTGCCCGGCCACGACCCGCTCGCCGTGGTTGGCGTAGTGGCTCTTGCCCACGAACCCCTCGAGGACGGAGGCCTCGGCCTCCTTGGCCTGGAGGAACAGCGGATCATCGCTGTCGCGACCCTCGAAGAGCAGGATCCACGCCCGGGTTCCGACACTGCCGACACCCACGACCTTGCGAGCCACGTCGACCAGCTCGAAGCCCTCGAGCAGGTGGCGGCGGTCGGTCTGGAGGGTGCGGCGGTAGCTGCGCACCAGCTGATGGAGCGATTCGAACACGGCGTCGGGCTGTTGCTCGGCCGCCAGCTCTTTGAGGGGGACGATGAGCGGAGGGTCACTGATGATCTGCCGGCGGCCGTCGACCACCGTGGTCAGCTTCGCCTGGGCCTGGAGCGAGTCCTTCGTGCGCGACTTCGCAACGATCGATGACGCTTTGGTCGCCATCTGCTCGTCACGCTTGGCCTTCTCCTTGTTGGCCTGCCTGGCTGCCCGGGTGGCGAGGCCGGCGATGAACTCCTCGATGTCGACCCGTGAGTACCAGACGTCGAGGTTGCCCGACTCGGCCAGGCGGTGCATCTCCTTTCGGTAGGTCGCCCCGACCTCCCTCGCTGCGACGGCGCAGTCCTTCTTGGAGAAGTTCTGGTCCCGCCCCGCGACGACGACGCTGGCCGCCAGCCGTTTGAGGTCCCATTCCCATGGCCCGGGCAGCGTCTCGTCGAAGTCGTTGACGTCGAACATCATCGCCCGTTCGGGTGAGGCGAACAGTCCGAAATTGCTGAGGTGGGCATCACCGCAGACCTGCGTGGTGAGACCGGAACGAGGCGTCGTGGCCAGGTCGGACGCCATGATCAGCGCGGCGCCACGGAAGAAGGTGAAGGGCGAGACGAGCATGCGCCCGTAGCGGATCGGCACCAGCTCGGGCACCCGGGTCTGCGCCTGCCGCTCCAGCAGGCTCACCGGGTCGGGGCGTGACGAGGAAGGCTCGAAGGCTCCCTGCGACGATCGCGGGACCCGCGCCCGTGCCTCCTTGCCGAGCTGGGATCGTTCCTTCGGCGTGAGATGGGCCACCTTCTTCGCCGCTTTCGCCGTCAGCGCGTTTTCCTGCTGCATCGTCATGGTGCCTCCATGGGGCGCGCGCCGCGTGAGGGTGCCGGCACCCGCTCTCCACCCTGCCCTCCCCGGGGTGGGCTTGCCTAGGGCCATTCGTCCTGGTTGCGGCCGACCACACGGCCGACATCGTGCACACCGGTAAGGGTTGATTTCGACAACGATTGTCAAAATGGGTCGGCGTCCCGCTAGGGTGACGGGTCCATGCAGTCACCCGACGCCCTGACCGACCTCTTCCGGGCCCACGGTCGCAAGATCACCGCGCAGCGGCAGTGCATCTTCCGTGCCCTGGAGGGTGACGTCAGCCACCCCTCGGCGGAGCGGGTCCACGAGCAAGTCCGCCGCGAGATGCCCAACGTCTCGCTCAAGACCGTCTACCAGACGTTGAACGACCTGGCTGAACTGGGTGCCATCTCGGTGCTCGACGTGGGCACGGGCTCCGCCCGCTTCGACCCCAACGTCGAGACCACCCACCACCACCTGGTGTGCCGCTCCTGTGGCAAGGTGCGCGACCTCGCGGCAGATTTCCCGGGACTCAGCGTGCCTCGCCGCGCGACGCAGGGCTTCGAGGTCGACAGCGCCGAAGTGGTCTTCCGGGGCCTGTGCGACGAGTGCCGGGGACCGTAGGCCGGGGCCCGGGGAAACCGGGCCGAGGAATGCAGCATCAGCGACAACCGAGAGAAAGGGAAAGAACCACCATGCCAGCACTGAAGGGGTCCCAGACCGAGGCCAACCTCAAGGAGGCCTTCGCCGGCGAGAGCCAGGCCAACCGCCGCTACCTCTATTTCGCGCAGAAGGCCGACGTCGAGGGCTACCCCGACGTGGCGGCGCTGTTCCGCTCGGTCGCGGAGGGTGAGACGGGCCACGCGTTCGGGCACTTCGACTACCTCAGGGAGGTGGGCGACCCGGTGACCGGGGTGCCGGTCGGCGCCACCGAGGACAACCTCAAGTCCGCCATCGAGGGCGAGACCTACGAGTACACCGAGATGTACCCCGGGTTCGCCAAGACGGCCCGTGACGAGGGCTTCGAGGAGATCGCCGAGTGGCTCGAGACGCTGGCCAAGGCCGAGAAGTCGCATGCCGGCCGCTTCACGCAGGGGCTCGAGTCCGTCTCATAGGAGGGGCGGCCACCTTGACCGCCACGTACGACCCCACTGATCCCAGGTACTTCGACCCGGCCGCGCTCCGGGAAGAGGTCGACCGCGTCTTCGACCTGTGCCACGGGTGCCGGTTGTGCTTCAACCTGTGCCCGTCGTTCCCCACGATGTTCAGGTTCATCGACGCCAACGACGGGGACGCCTCGGCGTTGACCGATGGGGAACGGGATCAGGTCGTCGACGAGTGCTACCAGTGCAAGCTCTGCTACGTGAAGTGCCCCTACGTGCCACCGCACGAGTGGGAGCTCGACTTCCCACGGCTGATGAGCCGGGTCCACGCGGTTCGCCAGAAGCAAGGGGTCAGCGTGAAGGAGCGGGTGACCGACCAGTTCCTGGCACGGACGGACCTCCTGGGCCGCGCCTCGGTCCGGGCGGCCCCGGTGGTCAACTGGGCCACCGGGACGCCGGGCTCGTGGCCTCGGCGGGTGATGGAGAAGACGGTCGGCCTTGCGTCGGAGCGCCTGCTGCCCCCGTACGCGAAGCAGCGCTTCACGACGTGGTTCACACAGCGGCGGCGCCGGGCCACCGCGGTGGACGGCGGTGGCGCCATCTCTGTGTTCCCCACCTGCTTCGTGGAGTACATGGAGCCCGACGTCGGCCGGGCCATCGTCGACGTGTACGAGCACAACGGCATCGAGTGCAGCCTGCCCGCCGGCACAAAGTGCTGCGGCGCACCGTGGCTGCACTCGGGGCATGTGGGTGAATTCGTGAAGGCGGCGAAACGCAACGTGGCGGCCCTGGCGGCCGAGGTCCGGGCGGGGCGGGACGTCATCGTGGCCCAGCCCACCTGCGCCTACGTGATCAAGCGGGACTACCCGATATACGCCAAGGGCACCGACGCCGACGTGGTCGCGTCGCACACGTTCGACCCGGCCGAGTACCTGATGCGGCGCCACCGCGGTGCCGACGACCCGTTCACGCTGCGCGACGAATTCCCCGGCCGTGACGACGGGTCGGTGCCCGATGACGTCACCTACCACGTTGCCTGCCACCTCCAGGCGCAGAATGCCGGGCTGAGGAGCCGCGACCTTCTCAAGGTGGCCGGGGTGAAGTGCACCCTGGTCCAGCGCTGCTCGGGCATCGACGGGACGTGGGGATACCGAGCCGAGAACTACGAGCTCGCCCGCATGGTGGCCGCGCCGCTGAGGCGTGAGGTCGAGGCGGCCGGGAACGCGGTCGTCTGCGGCGACTGCCACCTGGCCAACGGGTCGATCCTCCAGGAGACGGGGACGCGGCCCGTGCACCCGCTGCAGCTCGTGGCACGGGCCTACGGCGTCGGGGAGGCCAAGGGTGGTGGGTCGTGACGGAGCGCGCAGGGCCCCATCCCCGGGGTCTCACGCTGAGCGACGTGCTCGACCTGCGGGAGTACGAGCGGGTGCGTGAGGAGTACCGGGCCCGCGTGATCGCCCGCAAGCGCGACCGCCGGGTGAGCCTCGGGCCGATCATGACGCTGGTCTTCGAGTGCGTCGACACCGTGCGGTTCCAGGTGCAGGAGATGGCCCGGGCGGAGAAGATCATCAGCGACGAAGCGATGCAGGTCGAGCTCGACATCTACAACCGGCTGCTGCCCGGGGAGCGAGAGCTGTCCGCCACCCTCTTCATCGAGCTGACCTCGGACCCCGCCCTTCGGGAGTGGTTGCCACGCCTGGTGGGGATCGAGCGACAGATCGGGATCTCCATGGACGGGGACGTCGTGCTCAGCGTTCCCGAGGCCGAGCATGCCGCCGCCCTGACCCGGGACACGATCACCCCGGCGGTCCACTACCTTCGTTTTGCCTTCACCGAGGGCCACGTCGAGGCGTTCCGCAACGCCGCCGAGGTAGGCGTGGTGGCGACCCACCCTGCATACGAGGCCCGGACGACGTTGCCGCCGGCGGTGCGGGCAGAGCTCCTCGGGGACCTGTTGGGGACAACAAAGCCTCTACCCATCGGCTGACCAGGGACAATTCTGTGCGCAAGTCTTTACAGGAGCTCAGGTTGTAAGCCATACTCTTCGTTCGCCTAAATCGGAGGCGGTGCCATCGGCCGTTGCGTCGAAAGTGCCCCCGAGCAGGGCGAACTCAAGTATCCGCCGAATTGTCCGTAATGAGGAAGTGTTTCCAATGATCGCCACCACGTGGCGCAAGCTGGCCGCCTGCCGGGGTCTCGATGTCGAGGCGTTCTACCCCGTGACCGAGGACGAGGCCGACGCGGCCGAGGCCAAGGCGGTCTGCGCCGACTGCCCGGTCCGCCAGGCGTGCCTCGAGCACGCCCTGGCCCACCGCGAGCGTGAGGGCATCTGGGGCGGCACGACCGAGCGGGAGCGCCGGCGGATCGTGCGGCAGCGGCGCAAGTCCGCCTGACCCAGTCGGTGCTCGGCGTGCTGCGTGGGGTCGCCGCGAGCTGAGCCGGCCTGGAGCGGCACGGTCTCGCCTCCCGCTCTACTTCGTCCCCTTCACCGTCGTCTTCCCCTTCACCGTCGTCGTGCGGGGAGACGCCTGCGTCGTCCGGCCGATGGTGCAGGGGAACGGGTTCCAGGGCTCGGGCTGGGTGTTGGCGTAGACGTCGGCGGGGATGGTCGTCGTGGTGGTGGTCGTCGGCCCGGTCGGGACGGTCGTGCCGTTTCCCGTGGCGCCCGACGGACCGGTCACCGTCAGCTGGGAGCCCGCAACGAGCAGCGAGACCGTCTGACCGCTCAGGGACGAGTCGGGCACCAGGGTGACCGGTCCGCCCAGCACCGATTCGAGCGTGACCGCGGCCTCATGGCCGGACGGGCCGTAGAGGATCTCCGAGGCCATGCCGCCGGTGAGGGGCGATGAGGCGTCGCCGACCTCGGTCACGTCGAACCCCTGCGCGGTGAGCGCAGACGCGGTGCTGTGGGCGATGCCGTTCACCGTCGACGCGTTGAGGACGTTCACGCCGACCTGGCCGTGGGCCTCGGTGGGCACCGTCGTGGTGGAGGCGCTCTTGTTCTTGCTTGCGCCCACAGGGATGACAGCCGGTGGGGGCGTCGCCCCGATCTGATTGAAGGCGTTGATCATGTTCTGGGCGTAGGGCTGGGCCAGCTCCAGCACGGATGCTCCGCCGTCCGTCGTGTAGCCGAGGGTGGGCAGCGTCTCGGTGACCAGGTGGGAGGGCGGGAGCCCGCGGAAGACCTGGGCCATGTGGAAGAGGTCGCTCTGGCTGAGTGTGTCGTCGATGGTCAGGTTGCCGACGGCGGCCCCGATGAACGAGTTGATCGTGAAGGGATTGGTGATCGACTCGTTCACCTTGGCCAGCACGGCGCGGAAGAAGGCGTCCTGGCGCTGGATGCGGCTGAAGTCCGACAGGCCGTCATACTCCCAGTAGCCGTTGGGGCCCATGTAGTAGAGGTGGCGGCTACGCACCAACTGGAGCGCCACCGTCCCGTTCACGACCTGGCAGCCGGTCGTGGTCACGTCGAGGCCGGTGTACTGGTCCTTGACCGCCGTTGGGAAGTCCAGGGTGATGCCGCCCAGCGCGTTCACCATGCCCGAGAACCCGGGGAAGTTGACCGACATGTAGTGGTTGATCGGGATGCCCAGATCCTTCTCGATCGTCTGCACGAGGAGGTCGGGGCCCGAGTTGAAGGCGGCGTTGATGCGGTTCATGCCCGAGATCCCGCTTTCGTTGCCCGGGATGTCCACCCACAGGTCGCGTGGGATCGACAACACGGTCACCCTCTTGGCCGCGGGGTCGAAGTGCGCCACCATCGTCACGTCGCTGCGCTGGCCCCCCGCGTTGGCCTCGTCGCCGAACGCGTTGACCTGAGTCGAATTCGACACGAAGGCGCGGGAGTCCGAGCCCACCAGGAGGAGGTTGAAGGGCTTGCCGGGCGTGACCTCGGCCACCAGGTGCTTGGCGTGGATCTTCTTGATCTGGTCGAAGCGGTAGAGGGCGTAGACGTAGAGGCCTCCGGCGCCGAGGGCGGCGATGAGGACGATGAAGGAAAGCGTGTAGAGGGTGCGACGCCGCCAACGGTGCCGGTGCTTGTGCTCCTTCTTGCGCGACGTGCGGAGCTCGGCCTGGAGTTCGGCCCGCGAGCGGGCCGACTCGGATGCGACCTGGTCGGGGTCGAGCGGCTGGAGGGAAGGATCGGGCTCGTCGGACGTCAAGAACCAGAAAATACCTGGCCGGGTGGTCCGGTAGCCTGCGCCCGTGCATTTGGACCTCCCCGATGAGTTGCTCGAGCTCCGCGACTCCGTGCGCCGGCTCGCGCAGGACAAGGTGAAGCCCCGTGCCCGCGGGATCGACAAGGACGGCGCGTACCCGACCGACATCTTCGACGCCTTCCGTGACGCCGGCCTGCTCGGGCTGTGCATCCCGGTCGAGTACGGCGGCTCGGGTGCGGGGATCCTGGGACTGGCCATCGCCATCGAAGAGGTGGCCAAGTACTCCAACACGGCGGCCCTGATGCTGCTGCTGACCCGGCTGCCCACCGGTCCGGTCATGATCGCCGGCACCGAGGAGCAGAAGCGGCGCTATCTGCCGGGGATCAGCGATGGCACGCGGCGGGCCGCCTTCGGGCTCTCCGAGCCCCAGGCCGGCAGCGACGTGATGGGGATGCGGACCAGGGGCGTCCCCGATCCCTCCTCCGGCGGCGACTGGGTGCTCAACGGCACGAAGTGCTGGATGTCCGGCGTGGCCGAGGCCGACTGGTACACGGTGTTCGCCAAGACGAGCGACCCGGCCAGCCGAGCCCACGACTCGGTCACGGCGTTCATCGTCGACCGGGCCTCCGAGGGCGTCGAGGTCGGGCGCACCGACCACAAGATGGGCGTGCGCGGCGTCGACACCGGCGAGCTCGTCCTGACCGACGTCCACGTGCCCGCCGCGAACGTGATCGGCGAGGTGGGCGGGTTCCGCCTGGCCATGCTCGGCCTCAATGCCATGCGCCCGATCGTCGCCGCCCGCGGCATCGGGCTGGCCGAGGGTGCGCTGATGTACGCCACCGAGTACGTCCAGGGCCGGGCCGCCTTCGGCAGGACCATCGCCGACTTCCAGGGGATCCAGTGGGAGATCGCCAAGTGCGCCGTCGACATCGAGGCGGCCCGGCTCCTCACCTACCGGGCCGCGGTGCTCGCCGACTCCGGGAAGTTCACCAAGGAGTACGTCCCCTACCTGTCCATGGCCAAGTACCACGCGACGGAGCTGGCGGTGCGCGCCTCGTCGCTCGCGGTCCAGCTCCTGGGCGCCGCCGGCTACATGGAGGACCACCCGACCGAGCAGTGGTACCGCGACGCGAAGCAGCTCACGATTGTGGAGGGCACGTCGCAGGTGCAGCTGGGCCTGATCGCCCGCGGCGTCTTGGATCGGGACCTCTGGTGGGACTGAGTTGGCCCGACATCCTCGCCCGGCTGTCGTGCCGCGAGTCGCTCTCCGCGCAGGAGGCCGAAGAGGCGTTGGGGGTCGTCCTGGCCGGTGATGCCACGCCGGCGCAGGTGGGGGCCTTCCTCACCCTGCTGCACGCCAAGGGGGAGACGGCCGAGGAGGTGACGGGGCTGGCGCGGGCCATGGTCGAGGCCGCCGTGCCGTGCCCACTGGTCCCCGGGGCCGCCTGGTCGGGTCCCGACGGTGACCCCGTCGTCCTCGACCTGGTGGGCACCGGGGGCGACCGGCTCGCCAGCATCAACGTGACCACACTCGCCGCCTTCATCACCGCGGGCTGCGGCGTGCCCGTCTGCAAGCACGGCAACCGGGCCGCCTCCTCGTCGGTGGGGACGGCCGACGTGCTCGAGGCGCTCGGCGTGGCCATCGAGATCGGCCCCGAGGGCGTCGCCCGTTGCGTGTCGGAGGCGGGGATGGGCTTCTGCTTCGCCCAGCGCTTCCACCCCGCCATGCGCTTCGTCGGGCCGGTGCGCAAGGAGCTTGGTGTGCCCACCGTCTTCAACTACCTCGGACCGCTCACCAACCCCTCGCGCACCAGGTACCAACTGGTGGGCGTGAGCGACGCGACGATGGGGCCGATCATGGCGGGCGTCTTCGGAGCGACGGGCAGCCGGCACGCCATGATCGTGCACGCGGACGACGGCCTCGACGAGCTGAGCGTGACGTCGCCGTCGAGCGTGCTCGAGGTCACGGGCGACGGCTCAGGGCAGTTCGAGGTCCGCGACTGGCGGATCGATCCTGCCGCGCTGGGCTTCGCGTGGGCGACCATGGAGGACCTGCGGGGTGGGGACGCCGCTTTCAACGCACGCGTCATCCGCTCGGTGCTCGAGGGAGAACGGAGCGCCCGGCGGGACATCGGGGTGTTGAACGCGGCCGCGGCACTCCTGGTGGCGGGCCGTGCCGGCGACCTCGCGGGAGGCGTGGAGCTCGCCTCCGAGTCGGTCGACAGCGGCCGGGCGGTCGGCGTCCTCGATGCGCTGGTGGCTACGTCGCGAGCAGCGCTGCGCCAGCAGACGGACTGACCCGCCAGGCGCGGCGCGGCGCGTGCGCCGCGGGGTCCAAGGCCGGCGAGTCCGGCAGGCACAGCGCGATGACGCAGCCGCCGAAGCCGCCACCGGTCATGCGGGCCCCGAGGACACCCGGCTGGGCGAGCAGGTCCTCGACCAGGTCGTCCACCGCGGGCACCGAGACCCGGTAGTCGGCGGCCAGGCTGCGCTGGCCTTGGGTCATCACGGCCCCGAGGCCGGGCAGGTTACCTCTGGACAGCAACCGCTCGGCCTCTTCGACCCGGCCACACTCGGTGATCACATGGCGGGCCCTCCGGCGCAGGACGGGGTCGGTGAGCGCGCTCAGGTCGCCGAGCTCACAGGT
The DNA here is from genome assembly GCA_963717455.1 of uncultured Acidimicrobiaceae bacterium. GTDB lineage: Bacteria > Actinomycetota > Acidimicrobiia > Acidimicrobiales > RAAP-2 > Bog-473. The sequence continues at coordinate 4,285,528 of OY970336.1, read as the reverse complement.
GCCGAGGGGACGGCCGAGGAGATGGGCGGCCCGCTCGCACTCGGCGCGCCGGGTGGCATACGGGGTGGTGGTCAACAGGCGCGGGCTCTCGCTGTGCACGATCACGAATGCGGCGTCGTCGGGAATACGGACCTCATGGGTCTCGAGCGTCGTGAAGTCGATGTGGAGCGCGTGGCCCGAGCGGGCGCCGGCGATGGCGAGCGGATCGAGCAGGCCCACGTGAGCACCCGCGCTGCGCTCCGCCTCCTGGGAGGAGCGGGCGAGGGCGAGCGGGTCTGGATCATGCCCCAGTGCGAGGAGCAGCGCGACCGAGAAGGCCGCACTCGAGGACAGCCCGGCCCCGACCGGGAGGGTGCTGGTGACCCGGACGCTGCCGCCCGAGGGGGGAGGCTGGAGCCGCAGGAGGCCGGCCGCCAGGAGCGCCTCGCTGGGGACCGGGGCGGCGGTGCCCAGGGCGATCTCGAGGTGCTGGTCGGGGAACTGGTCCGAGTCGATCCCGATCAGGAAGCTCCCCGGCTCGGGCGTGAAGGTGACTTCGGTGGCCAGGTCGATGGCGATGGGGAGCGAGACCCCGCCGTTGTAGTCGGTGTGGTCGCCGATGAGGGTGACGCGTCCTGGGGCGCGGGCGGTGGGCACGCCTCCAGCTTGGCGCAGTGCGGACCGGCTTGACCGTCGTGGCCGCCCCGGGTCACGATCCTGCGATGGCCGACCGGGGTGGACCGCTGAGCGGGACCAAGATCATCGAGCTGGCGGGGATCGGGCCGGCGCCCTACACGTGCATGATGCTGGCCGACGCCGGTGCCCGGGTGCTGCGCCTGGAGCGGGCGGCGCCGGGAGCGGTGGAGCGGGGAGAGGAGCTCAGAGGCACGGCGTCGGGGCCGTACTGGGACTTGCTGAACCGGTCGCGGCCGTCTGTCGGGATCGACCTGAAGAACCCCGACGCCGTCGAGCTGGTGCTGGGGTTGGTCGAGAAGGCCGACGGGCTCATCGAGGGGTTCCGACCCGGGGTGGCCGAGCGCCTGGGCGTGGGGCCCGAGGCCTGCTTCGCCCGCAACCGGCGCCTGGTCTACGGGCGCATGACCGGGTGGGGCCAGGACGGGCCCATGGCGCCGATGGCCGGGCACGACATCGACTACATCGCCATCGGGGGCGCGCTGTGGTCGCTGGGTCGGGCCGACTCGGCGCCGGTGCCCCCCCTGAACCTGGTGGGCGACTTCGGTGGCGGGGGCATGCTGCTGGCCTTCGGCATGGTGGCCGCGCTGCTGGAGGCCTCGCGGTCGGGCGAGGGGCAGGTCGTGGACGCGGCCATGGTCGACGGCGCGGCGTCGCTCATGACCATGATCCATGCCTTCCGGCTGAACGGCCTGTGGAACGAGCAGCGCGGGGCGAACATGCTCGACACGGGGGCCCCCTTCTACGAGGTCTACGAGACGTCGGACGGGCAGTGGATGGCGGTCGGTGCCATCGAGTCACAGTTCTACGCCGCATTGCTGGAGGGCCTCGGCCTGGCGGGCGACGCGTCGTTGCCGGCGCAGATGTCCCGCGTGGAGTGGCCGGCCCTGAAGGAGCGGTTCGCGGCGGTCTTCAAGACGAAGACGCGCGACGAGTGGACCGCGGTCTTCGACGGGACGGACGCCTGCGTGGCGCCAGTCTTGTCGGCGTGGGAGGCGCACACGCACCCCCACAACGTCGCCCGGTCGACCTACATCGAGGTGGATGGCGCGATCCAGCCGGGGCCGGCGCCACGGTTCTCCCGGACGCCGTCGGCGGTGTCGAAGCCGCCGTCGCCCCCCGGTGCGGACACGGTGTCGGGGCTCGTCGAGTGGGGCGTCTCGGAGGACGTGGTCGCGAAGCTGCGCGAGTCGGGGGCGTTGAGCTAGAGGGGCCTGCGCGTTTCTTGGAGGTGTCACACCCCGTCTCTACGGTGCACCTGTGGCGTCATGTCCCATTTCGCGTGAGCTGGCCAACATGGTCGACGGAGCGGTCAAGGCGCTCCGTGGCGTGGTCGGGCGAGTCGCTCCGGCATCGATATCCGGCGAGGAGGCGCTGGCGCTCGTCGAGCTCTTCGCCGAGGCCGAGCGGGTCGTCGCGTCCGGGATGGCACTGCTGGCGCCCCGGGTGACCGAGACCGGCGCATACGCCAAGGGCGGCTACGCCTCGGGGCCCGACTGGTTGGCGGCCGTTTCGGGCTCGTCGGCCGGGGCGGCCCGGTCCCGGTTGGCTGCTGCGGATCGGGCGGCCGTCGAGCCTGAGCTCTCCCGTCCTCTTCGCGAGGGCAAGCTGTCTGCTCCCGAGCTCAAGGTGCTCAGCGACACTGCTGTGGCCGCACCCGAAGCGCTCGGAGACCTGGTGGCGATCGCCGTCGGCGAATCGAGCCACAAGGAGTTGGCCGACGCAGCGGCTCGGGCCAAGTGCGCCGCCCGCAATGCCGAGTCGGCGCGAGCGCGCCGGGCCCGCGTGCATGCCTCACGGCACCTGAGCTGGCACCAAGACGATGGTGGCGGTATCCGAGGTGAGTTCCTGTGCGACGAGGTGGCCTGGGCCAGAGTCGCTCCTCTCCTGGAGGCTGAGTCCAAGAAGCGCTGGCGCGACGCCGGAACGCCCAACAGCGAGGACCTGGGGGCTCACCGTCTCGATGCCTTCATCGATCTGCTCGGGCGCGGATCGGGTGGGGTGGGCGGTGGCCGGGCCGCACACGCGCTGGTCCTGGTCGACGCGGCCGCTCTGCGCCGGGGGCGGCTCCGGCCCGGCGACACGTGTGAAATCGAGGGTATCGGGCCGGTCTCCCTCGAGATGGCGACGGAGCTGTTGGGCGAGGCCAGTGCCCAATTCGTGATCAGGACGGGCCGCGACGTCTCCACTGTGACCTCCTCGACTCGGACCTTGCCGCAACGCACCGCAGTGGCGCTCGCCGTGCGGGACCGCACCTGCGTGGTGCCGGGATGTGGGAAGCGCCTCGGGCTCGAAGCGGATCACTGCGACGTCGACTACGCCGACGGGGGCGAGACCGCGATCACGAACCTGGTTCGGTTGTGCCCGGCCCACCACGACATGAAGACGAACGGCGGATGGCGGATCATTGGGCGAGCGGGCCACTGGAGGTGGGTGCCGCCCGAGAAGCCACCCAGTGCGGGGCGAATAGCCCGGACGAGGCGGCTTGCCGCGGTACGGGCCAAGACGTTTCGGCCGATTAGATCCTGACGACGGGACAGGTGATGGTGCGGGTGATGCCGTCGATCCGCTGGATGTCGCGCACGACCATGCGCCCGAGGTCGTTCATGGAGGGCGCCTCGGTTTGGGCGATGACGTCGTAGGGCCCCGTCACGCCCTCGGCCACGACCACGCCTTCGATGGCGTTGACCTGCTGGGCCACGTGGGCCGCCTTGCCGACGTCGGTTTGGATCAGGACGTACGCATGGACGGTCACGGCACACCGTACATTGGCGTGGTGGCGATGTCGCCGAAGATCGAGCAGTTCAAGGACATGGCACGGCAGGCCCAAGAGGACCTGTTCGACCAGACCCAACCGATCGGGCGCCTGTCGTTGGTGCAATGCGCGATGCTCGCCGGCGGCACCGCGGTGACCATCTCGCTGGCGGGCTCGCTGTTCTTCTCCATCTCCCCGACCGCCGCCGACCACAAGGTCCTGCTCTACCTGCTCTTCACGCTCGCACCGTTCGCGATCGTCTCGCCGCTGCTCGGCCCGCTCATCGACCGCAGCCGCGGTGCTCGCCGCCTCATGGTGGTGTCCTCCGCCATCGGACAGGTGGTGCTGTGCCCCCTCATGGCCACCCACATCCACAGCCTCCTGCTGTTCCCGCTGGCCTTCCTGGTGCTGGTGTGCCAGAAGCTCTACCTCGTGACCAAGGGCGCCCTGGTCCCCGAGATGGCCGCACTCACCGCGCCCGACGAGCACGGTGAGCAGGCCGGCTACGCGCCCCTCAACGCCCGGTTGACGCTGCTCGGCACCCTGGCCGGCTTCGTCGTCTCCGTACCTGCGGTGATCCTCTACAAGCTGGGCGGCTCCCCGGCCGTGCTCGTCCTGGCCACGATCGTGTTCGTGGGGGCGGCGGTCGCGGGCGCCCGGCTGCCGGTGCTCGCGGGAGAGACGGCCGAGCGCCTGTGGACCGACGAGGGGACCCGGGTGCGCGAGTACGGGCAGCCCGGCGAGGCGCACGCTCGTGAGCAGGACCTGTTGCGCCTGCAGCCGATCGCCAACCCGGAGGTGATGCTCGGGCTGACCGCCATGTGCATCGTGCGCGGGCTCACCGGCTTCATGACCTTCATGCTGGCGTTCGGGCTTCGCCGCATGAAGGGCGTCGGGCTGTGGTGGTACGGCCTCGTCCTGGCCAGCAGCGGCGTCGGAGCCATCATCGGGCTCGTCCTGGTGGGACGGCTCCGCAAGCACATGACCGAGCAGCAGCTGCTGCTGTGCTCCCTCTGGCTCATCGCAGCCACGGCGGCCGGGTGTGCCGTCTGGGGGACGCTCCTGGCGCAGGTGGTGCTCGCCTTCATGGTCGGCCTCTGCGGCGCGGTCGCTCAGCCCTCGTTCGACGCCATGACGCAGCGCTACATACCCCTTTCCGCGCAGGGGCGTGCGTTCGCGCGGTTCGGCATGCGCCAGCAGCTGGTGTGGGTGGTGGGCTCCCTGATCCCCGTGATCATCGCCTTCACCCTCCCGCAGGGGGACGCGACGATGGCCGTGCTGGCGGCGCTCGGCGGGCTCTCCTACGTGTCGGGCCGCCGTGCCGCGCACGCGCCACGGCTGGCGCGCGGGATCCGCGACATCCGGGACCTGGGGGACGTCGGGGAGGCGGGGGGCTGAGCGACGGTCGACGCGCCGGCTCAGTGACGCGTCAGCTCAGCCGCTGCTCGAGCGTGTCGGCCTGGTCGTACAGCGCCGGGGGGAGCCGGTCGCCGAACTGGGCGTAGTACTCCTTGATGAGCGGCACCTCGGCCCGCCAGCCCTCGATGTCGACGCGGAGCAGCTCTTCCATGTCTTCCCGCGTCACGTCGAGGCCGGTGGTGTCGATGGCGTCGACCGTCGGCACGGCCCCGATGGGTGTCTCGACGGCGGCGGCCTTGTCCGTGATCCGGTGGAAGATCCACTCGAGCACGCGCGAGTTCTCGCCGTAGCCCGGCCACAGGAATTTGCCGTGGGCGTCCTTGCGGAACCAGTTGACGTAGAAGATCTTCGGCAGGGCGTCGCGGTCGGGTGCTTCCGCGCCGATGCGGAGCCAGTGCGCGAAGTAGTCGGCCATGTTGTAGCCGCAGAACGGCAACATGGCGAAGGGGTCGCGGCGCAGGTTGCCCACCGCGCCGGCCTGTGCCGCTGTTGTCTCGGACGCCATGATGGAGCCGAGGAACACGCCGTGCTCCCAGTCGTGGGACTGGAAGACGAGCGGGACGACCGAGGCGCGGCGGCCCCCGAAGAGGACGGCGCTGATGGGGACGCCCTTGGGGTCCTCCCACTCGGGGGCGATGGCGGGGTCCTGCGCGGCCGGGGTCGTGAAGCGGGCGTTCGGGTGGGCCGCCGTCGTGCCCTTCTCCGGCGTCCAGTCCTCGCCCTTCCAGTCCGTCATGTGGGCCGGGGGCTCCTCCGTCATGCCCTCCCACCAGATGTCGCCGTCGTCGGTCATGGCGGTGTTGGTGAAGATGCAGTTGCCGTCCAGCATGAGGATGGCATTCGGGTTGGTGTGGGTGTTGGTGCCCGGCGCCACGCCGAAGAAGCCGGCCTCGGGGTTGATGGCGTAGAGGCGGCCGTCGGCGCCGAACTTCATCCAGCAGATGTCGTCGCCGATCGTCTCGACCTTCCATCCCTCGATCGAGGGGATGAGCATGGCGAGGTTCGTCTTGCCGCAGGCGGACGGGAAGGCGCCGGTGACGTAGCGGGTCTCACCCTCGGGGGAGGTCAACTTGAGGATGAGCATGTGCTCGGCCATCCAGCCGGCGTCGCGGGCCATGACCGAGGCGATGCGAAGCGCGAAGCACTTCTTGCCGAGCAGAGCGTTGCCGCCGTAGCCAGAGCCGTACGACACGATCTCACGCGTCTCGGGGAAGTGGACGATGTACTTGTTCTCGGCGTTGCAGGGCCACGGGGCGTCGGCCTGGCCCGGCTCGAGCGGAGCGCCGACCGAGTGCAGACACGGCACGAAGGTGCCGTGGTCGCCGAGGACCTCGAGGGCGCCCGTGCCCATGCGGGTCATGATGCGCATGGAGACCGCCACGTAGGCCGAGTCGGTCAGTTGCACGCCGATGTGGGCGATGTCAGAGCCGAGCGGACCCATCGAGAACGGGACGACGTACATGGTGCGGCCCTTCATGGCGCCCCTGAAGAGGCCCTGTAGGGTCTGGCGCATCTCGGCGGGCGCACACCAGTTGTTGGTCGGCCCGGCGTCGATCTCCTTCTCGGAGCAGATGAAGGTGCGGTCCTCGACCCGGGCCACGTCGCCCGGGTCCGAGTGCGACCAGTAGCTGTTCGGGCGCTTGGCGTCCGAGAGACGGGTGAACGTCCCGGCCTCGACCAGTTCCTGGCAGAGGCGGTCGTACTCGTCGGCGGAGCCGTCGCACCACGCGATCCGGTCCGGTTCGGTCAACGCGGCCACTTCGTCGACCCACGCCAGCAGTTTCGCGTTCTTGGTAGGCGCCATGTCGGGGGGATCTGCTCCTTCGTCCTGCCGGTTTCGGTGGGGTCCAATGCTAGGCATGTGACGTGGGATCCCCCAAACCTGCGCACATGCCACCTCTCGCCCGAGAAGACGAGGTCCTCGAGCGTATCCGAGGCATGCTGGGAAACGGAATCGAGGTGTTCGGCTTGCGCGACGACGCCGCCACGCTGGGCGTTCCGGGCGGCGGGCCGCTCGTCGCGTCGGTCGACAGCGTGGTCGAGGGCGTCCATGTCGACCTCTCCGTGTGCAGCCCGGGTGACGTGGGCTGGAAGGCGCTCATGGGCGCGCTGAGCGATCTGGCCGCCATGGGCGCGGCCCCCCTGGGTGCGCTGGTGGCGCTGTGCGTGCCCGGCGGCTCGGGCAAGGGCGACATGGCGCTCGCCGTGATGGCCGGCGTGGCGGAGGCGGCCGAAGCGAGCGGGTGCCCGGTGGTGGGGGGCGATGTCTCGGAGGCGGCACAGCTGATGGTCGCGGTGACGGTGCTGGGGACGGCCGAGGGGGGTGGGGAGCCCGTGGCGCGCTCGGGGGCGTTGCCGGGCGACGTGGTCCTCGTCACGGGGCCGTGCGGTGGCTCGGCGGCGGGGTTGCGGGACCTGCGGACCGGTCGCCCGGACGGAGTGGCCTATCGGCGTCCGGTGGCGCGCCTGAGCGAGGGAGAGGTGGCTCGGCTCAGTGGTGCGCACGCCATGATCGACGTGTCCGACGGTCTCGCCCTGGACCTGCACCGGCTGGCCGATTCGTCGGGAGTCGGGTTCGCTCTGGGGGACGTGCCGGTGGCCGCGGGGGCGACGCTCCACGACGCGCTCGGGGGCGGGGAGGACTACGAGCTGCTCATCGCCGCGGGCGAGTCCGACGTGGAGGAGATGAACGAAGGCTTCGCCGCGGCAGGCCTCCGGGAGCCCTTCCCCATCGGCGTGATCGTGCGGGATCCGGCGCTACGGACGCTGGGTGGGGATCACCTCGAACGGCTGGGCTGGCAGCACCGGCTGGGGTAGATCGCTGCGGTTGCCGCGCGCCCCGCCGGCGACGGCCGGGGTCAGCTGCTCGAGCTGGGCTCGTGCGTCCGCCGGAGCGGCTTGGTCACCTTGCCGGCCCGGATGCACGATGTGCAGACGTGCAGCCGCTTCGGCGCCCCGTCGACCAGGACCCGCACCCGCTGCACGTTGGGGTTCCACCGCCGCTTCGTGCGCCGGTGCGAGTGGCTCACGTTCATGCCGAACGAGGGCTTCTTGCCGCAGATGTCGCACACAGATGCCATGGGGTGAACCTTCCTGAGGGAGGCCGCGGTCGACGGACCACGCAGGCCTTCACGAACGGCCCAAAGGTTAGCATCCCCTGCCATGACCTCCCCGGCGACCATGGGCGCCGACGACCTGCGCGCCGTGATGGGGGGGTACCGGGATGCGCTCCGGATGCACCAGACCGACATCAACCGGCTGAACGTCTACCCGGTGCCCGACGGGGACACGGGCACGAACATGGCGCTGACCCTGGAAGCCGTGATCAGCGAGCTGGACGGCGTGGAGGCGACGGCCGGCCTGGGGGCGGTGTGCAAGGCGATCGGGCACGGGTCGCTGATGGGGGCGCGGGGGAACTCGGGCGTCATCCTCTCCCAGCTCCTGCGGGGGATGGGCGAGCGGATGGCGACCGCCGGGGAGGCCGGCGTCGGGCCGGACCTCCTGGCCGACGCCATGACCCACGCCTCTGACCTCGCCCGGCGTGCGGTCGTGCGGCCGGTCGAGGGCACGATCCTGACGGTCGCCTCGGCCGCGGCGGCCGGGGCGGCGAACGGGTCCGGCCTGCTGGGCGTCGTGGAGAGGGCGCGGGCCGAAGCGGCCGACGCCCTGGCCCGGACGCCCGAGATGCTGCCGGTGCTGGCCCAGGCCGGTGTCGTCGATGCGGGCGGCGCCGGGTTCCTCCTCCTGCTCGACGCGTTCCTCCTCGTCCTCGACGGCCGGCCGCTGCCCGAGCCCTCGGGCGTCCCGGCGCCCGACCTCTCGGCGCTCAACGGGGGCTGGGCTCCGGGCTCCTCGGAGGGCGAGGGATCGGGGGACGCGGAGCACGTCGGGGAGCTGCGCTACGAGGTGATGTACCTCCTCGCCGCGCCCGACGACTCCATCGACGCGTTCAAGGAGGTGTGGGCGGGCATCGGCGACTCCATCGTCGTGGTCGGCGGCGACGGCCTGTGGAACTGCCATATCCACACGAACGACATCGGCGCTGCCATCGAGGCGGGCGTGCTCGCCGGGACGCCCGAGCGCATCCGGGTGACCGACCTCGACGAGCAGGTCGAGGAGGAGCGCTGGGTTCGCGAGGCCGCCGGCTCGCCCGAGGCCGGGCCGAGCGTGGAGGGCACCGGCCCACCGCCGACGACGAGCGTCGTCGCCGTGGTCTCGGGTGACGGCATCGGCCGCATCTTCCGCTCCCTCGGCGTCCACCACCTGGTGGTCGGTGGCCAGACGATGAACCCCGCCACGGCCGACCTGGTCAAGGCCGTCGAGGCGGTCCCCTCCGACGAGGTGGTGATCCTGCCCAACAACAAGAACATCCGGCCCGTGGCCGAGCAGGTCGACGCGCTGAGCACCAAGACCGTCCGCGTGGTGGCGACGGGCTCCATCGTCGAGGGGTTCGCCGCCTTGCTGGCCTACGACCCCGCCGCGGGCGCCGAGGCGAACGTGGCCTCCATGACCGAGTCGGCGGGCCGGGTCGTGCCCGCCGAGGTCACCCGGGCGGTGCGGGACTCGGTGACCGACGCCGGCGAGGTGCACGAGGGCGACTTCATCGGCATCTCGCGCGACGGCGTCGTGGCGATCGCCGACAACCCGGTCGTGTGCACCCGGCTGCTGCTGAGCCGGCTGCTCGAGCCGACGCACGAGCTGGTGACGCTCATCGAGGGCCAGGGCGCGCGCGTGGCCGACTCCAGGCTCATCGAGGAGTGGCTCTCGGAGGAGCACCCCGACGTCGCGCTCGAGGTGCACCAGGGCGGACAGCCCCTCTATCCGTACCTGCTGGGGATTGAGTAACGGCCGCACCCTCCGCGACCTGAGCATGCGACCCGTGTCGGTGCTCGAGTCGGTGTCGGAGCGCAAGGCGCGGCGCCTGGCCGACTTCGGGGTCGAGTCCGTCCTCGACCTGGTGACCACCTACCCCCGCCGCTACATCGACCGCACCCGGCAGGCCGACGTCTCGGGTCTCGAGGTGGGCGACGAGGCCGCCGTGCTGGCGTCGGTGCAGTCGGTGCGGTCGCGGCGGGCGAGGAACGGCCGCGCCGTCGTCGACCTCGTGGTGCGCGACGGGACCGGACGCCTGGCCGTCGTCTTCTTCAACCAGCCCTGGCGGGCCACGCAGCTCGAAGCGGGCACCGAGGCCATCTTCTTCGGGAAGGTCGGCGAGTACCGGGGCACGCGCCAGATGGTCAACCCCGTGGTCGACGTCGTGGCCGGCGTGACCCCGGGCCGCCGGACGCTGCGGATCCTGCCCATCTACCCGGCCTCGGCCAAGGCGGGGCTGACCTCGTGGGAGATCGGCGCATGCGTCGAGGAGGCGCTGGGGCGGGCGGGCGACTTCGTCGACCCGCTGCCCGCGGCGTGGCGCTCGTCGCTCGACCTGTGGGACCGGACCGACGCGTTCGGGGCCATCCACCTCCCCGAGTCGTTCGACGTGGTGCGGCCCGCCCGGCGCCGCCTGGTGTTCGACGAGCTGTTCCGCTTGCAGCTCGCCCTGGTGCTGCGGCGGCGGGCCTTCGAGGTCAACGCGCGCGCCCTGCGCCACGACGTGTCACCGCGGGAGATCACCGGAGCCGTCGCCGACACCCTCGTGGCCCGCTTCCTGGCCCGCCTGCCCTACGAGCTCACCATGGCGCAGCGCCGGGCCCTGGCCGTCATCGTGGCCGACATGGCCGGCCCCTTCCCCATGCACCGCCTCCTGCAGGGTGACGTGGGGTCCGGCAAGACCGTGGTCGCGCTGGCCGCGCTGCTCGCCGCGGTGCAGAGCGGGCACCAGGGCGCCCTCATGGTGCCGACCGAGGTGCTGGCCGAGCAGCACTTCTCGGCCGTGCGCGCGCTGCTGGGGGACCTCGAGGGGCCGGGTGGGATGGGCGGTGGCGAGGTGCGGGTGGAGCTGCTCACGAGCCGGGTCAAGGGCAAGGCACGCACCGCGGTGCTGGCCGGGCTGGCGGCGGGGGTGGTGGGCCTGGTGGTCGGGACCCACGCTCTGTTGACCGAGGAGGTCGAGTTCGCCTCGCTCGGTGCGGTCGTGATCGACGAGCAGCACCGCTTCGGCGTGGAACAGCGGGCGACGCTGCGCGCCAAGGGCGCCGACGGTGACCCCGACCTCCTGGTCATGACGGCGACCCCGATCCCGCGCACGGCCGCCATGGTGATCTTCGGCGATCTCGACCTGACCACGCTCGACGAGCTGCCCCCCGGCCGGATCACCGTGGAGACCGTGTGGCTCCCGGGCGACGCGCCCGCTGGGCGGGCGCAGGCCTGGGACAGGGTGCGTCAGGAGGTGGCGACGGGGCACCGCGCCTTCGTCGTCTGTCCGCTCGTCTCGGATTCGCCCCGGGTCGAGGCCAAGTCGGCCACCGAGGAGTTCGAGCGGCTGGCCTCGGAGGAGCTGGCCGGCCTGCGCGTCGGGCTCATGCACGGGCAGATGGCCGCGGCAGCGCGCGAGGAGACCATGGACCGCTTCCGCTCGGGCGAGCTCGAGGTCCTCGTCGCCACGACCGTGATCGAGGTCGGGGTCGACGTCCCCCAGGCGACCGTCATGGTGGTCGAGAGCGCGGACCGCTTCGGGATCGCCCAGCTGCACCAGCTCCGCGGCCGGGTCGGGCGCGGCTCGGACCCGAGCTGGTGCTTCCTGCTCGGCGGCGAGGAGGGCAACGAGCGCCTGGCGGCGGTGGCGGGCTCGACGGACGGGTTCGCGCTGGCGGAGGCCGACTTGCGGCTGCGGGGCGAAGGGACGCTGCTCGGCGCCCGGCAGAAGGGGCAGAGCGACCTGCGACTGGCCTCGCTCAGCGACCCGGGCGACATCGCGCTGCTCGCCGAGGCGCGCACGGTGGCCGAGGCGGTCGTCGGCGAGGACCCCCAGCTCGAGGTGCACCCCGACCTGGCCGACGAGGTCAAGCTGCTGCTGAGCGAGGACGAGGGCGAGTATCTCTTCAAGAGCTAGACCAGCCGTATGGTGGTGCGGATGCGGGTCATCGGAGGCCGGAGCCGCGGGCGCCGGCTGGCCGCCAAGCTGCCCCGGTCGGTGCGCCCGACCTCGGACCGGGTGCGCGAGTCCATCTTCGACATCCTGGGCTCACAGGGCGGCGTGGAGGGCCTGCGCGTGGTCGACCTGTTCTGCGGGAGCGGCGCGCTCGGCGTCGAGGCGCTGTCCCGTGGAGCGGCGTCGGCCACCTTCGTGGACCTCGACCCCCAGGCCCTGGCCGCCGTGCGCGAGAACCTCCATGCGGTGGGACTCGACGGCGAGCCCGCCACCCTCGTGCGGGCGGCGCTGCCGGGGTGGCTGGAGGGCGGCGCCGCCGGGAGCTTCGACCTCGCGCTCTGTGACCCGCCCTACGACTTCTCCGACTGGCCGGTGCTGCTCGGGGCGCTCCGATCCGACGTCGTCGTCACGGAATCTTCATCAGCGATCATGCTCCCCGAGGGCTGGGTGGTCACGAGAGAACGACGGTACGGCGGTACGCTCGTCACCGTGGCTCATCGCAGCAGTGCCGGCTCGTGAAGGTCGGCCTCTTCCCCGGGTCCTTCGACCCCTTCCACAACGGGCACCTCGAGATCGTCGAGCGGGCCAGCCGGCTCTTCGACGAGGTCGTCGTGGCGGCGTTGCGCAACCCCCAGAAGAGCGCGCCCCTCTTCGACCTCGAGGAGCGCGAGGCCATGCTCGAGGAGGTGGTGGCGCACCTGCCGACGGTGCGGATCGTCTCGGTGTCGACACTCCTGGTCAACGTGGCACGCGACGTGGGCGCCTCGGCGATCGTGCGAGGCCTGCGGGCCGTCTCGGACTTCGAGACCGAGATGCAGATGGCGCAGATGAACAACCACCTCTCCGGCGTCGAGACCATCTTCATCCCGACCAGCTCGAAGTACTCGTTCGTGGCCTCGAAGCTCGTGCGCGAGGTGGCGCGCTTCGGGGGTGACGTGTCGGCCTTCGTGCCGCCGGTGGTGGCCAAGCACCTGGTGGCCAAGTTCGAGCAGCAGCAGGGGAGCGGGGGCGAGGTCCAGTGAGCGACCAGTTCCTCGACGTCGACGAGGAGCAGCCCGTCGAGGAGGTGGGGATCGAGTCGATCCTGCACCAGTTGCTCGACCTCATGGCGACGGCCAAGTCGATGCCGTTGTCCTCCTCGGTGATGGTCTCGCGCGAGGAGGTCACCTCGCTCGTGCAGGCCGCGCTCGAGAGCCTCCCCGACGAGCTGCGCCAGGCGCGCTGGCTCTTGCGAGAGCGCGAGGAGTTCATGGCCGAGCGGAGTCGCGAGGCGGAGGCGCTGATGGACGAGGTCCGCGCGCAAGCCGAGCACATGGTGCAGCGGACCGAGATCGTGCGCCAGGCCAACTCGGTCGCCCAGCGCATCCTCGACGATGCCAACGAGGAAGCCCGCGCCCTGCGCCACCAGGCCGAGGACTTCGTGGACACCAAGTTGGCCGGCATGGAGATCGTGCTGGACCGCCTCACCCGGACCGTGCAGGCCGGCCGGGCCAAGCTGGCCGCCCCGCTGGTGGAGGCTGCGGTCGACGACGAGGGAGCCGGGACGGAGGAGGACGGCTTCTTCGACCAGGACCAGGCGTAGTGGGCCCCGTCTGATGGCCGGGGACCCCTTCGTCGTTCACGTGGCCCGGCTGCGCCGCTCGTCGGGGCGGCAGGCGCACGAGGTGCGCCGCGGTGAGGTTGCCCTCGCCGGCCCGCTCGACGAGGCCGGGATCGACCCCGGGCGCAGCGTGGTGCCCGCCGGCGCCGAGGCCGAGGCCGACGTCACCCTCGTGCCCTTCGTGGGCGGGATCGACGTCGACGGCACGGTGACGGCGCCCTGGGTCGGGATCTGCCGGCGCTGCGCCGAGCCCGTGTCGGGCGAGCTGTCGATCCACGTGCACGAGCGCTACGCCGACGAACCCTTGGCCGGCCCCTCCGACGAGGAGCTCTACCCGATCGTCGACGACGACCTCGACCTCGGGCCCCTGGTGCGCGACGCCGTCGTGCTCGAGCTGCCGATGGCGCCCTTGTGCCGGCCCGACTGCGCCGGACTGTGCCCGCGCTGCGGGGCGAACCTCAACGAGGGCGACTGCGGCTGCGTTGCCCCACGCGACCCCCGGTGGGCTAACCTCGACGTGCTCCGGTAGCGGGTTCCTGCGGACCGGCGCAGTCCGAGAGCGCCCGGCGCGCCCCGAACCGATCGTTGGAGATCCTCCATGGCTGTCCCGAAGAAGAAGAAGTCCAAGGCCAAGGGCCGCAGCCACCAGGCCGCGGCGTGGCGGCTGGGCCGCCCCGCCCGCAGCGTGTGCCCGCACTGCCAGGCCTCGAAGACGCCGCACGTCGTCTGCCCGAGCTGCGGCTGGTACAAGGGGCGCCAAGCGGTCGAGGTCGACTGACTTGAGCCGGCGGGGCGAGCGTCCCACCCCCGAGACGCTGGCCACCCTCCCCGTCGCGGTGGACGCCATGGGCGGCGACAAGGCCCCCGGCGAAGTGGTCGAGGGCGCCCGCCGGGCCGCCGCCGAGCACGGCGTGGCGGTCGTGCTGGTCGGGCCACCCGAGCAGGTGGGCGACACGCAGGGCCTCGAGCTCCTGGCCTGCAGCGAGGTCATCGGCATGGACGAGGACCCTGCCGGGGGGGTCAGGCGGAAGAAGGACTCCTCCCTGGTGCGAGCCGCCGAACTGGTGCGCGACGCCAAGGCGTCGGCCATGGTCTCGGCGGGCAACACCGGGGCGACGATGGCCTCGGCGCTGCTGCGGATGGGACGCCTGCCCGGCGTCGTGCGGCCCTGCATCGCCACGCCGCTGCCCCGCCTCGGCCGCACGCCGGCCGTGCTGGTCGACGCCGGGGCGAACGCCGAGTGCACGCCGGCCATGCTCGTGCAGTTCGCACAGATGGGCGCCGCCTACGTCTCGGCCCGCTTCGGCACCGAGTCGCCCTCGGTGGGCCTGCTCTCCATCGGCGAGGAGCCCACGAAGGGCACGCCACTGGTCAAGGAGACCCACGGCCTGCTCGCCGCCCGGTCGGCGCACGGCGCGGGCTTCGAATTCGTCGGGAACCTCGAGGGGCGGGACCTGCTGCCCTCGCCGGCCGACGTGATCGTGACCGACGGCTTCACCGGCAACGTCACGCTGAAGTCACTGGAGGGATCGCTGCGCTTCCTCTTCGACACCATGCTGGGCGTTTTCGGGACCGACGATGCCACCCGGGGGGCGGCCCAGGTGCTGCTCCCGCACCTCCTCCCGTTGGCGGCCGAATTCGAGCCTGAGAACACCGGCGGCGCCATGCTGCTCGGCACCGACGGCGTCTGCGTCATCAGCCACGGGTCCTCCAACGCGACGGCCATGATGAACGCCGTGCTGGTGGCGCACGAGTGCGCGGCGCGCGGCCTGGTCGACCAGGTGGCGGCCGCGGTGCGCCCCACCGAAAACACCTGATAAGCCCAGTTCAGAGGGCATAAACAGGCGGTCAGGGCGCCGAAACACGTACACTGGTCCGCGTGCCAGCAGAAACCCACACCAACCAGGGCCCCCTCGACCGCAACGGGGTGTTCGAGCTGATCCGGGACCAGCTGGCCGACATCTTGGAGACGGACCCGTCGTCGATCACCGAAGGCGCCTCCTTCGTCGAGGACCTCGATGCCGACTCCCTGGCCCTGATCGAGCTGGTCGAAGCCCTGGAAGAGGAGCTGGGGGAGCGCACGGTCGGGTTCCGCATCGACGACGAGGACCTCGAGGACCTGCGCACGGTCCGGGATGCTGTTGACTACGTCTACGCCAAGCTCGAGGCGGGTTGACCCCGGCGCTGAGGGGGCGGCCGCGCTGGCCGAGCGACTTGGCCACACCTTCGGGGACCTGAGTCTCTTGCAGCACGCCCTGGCGCACCGGAGCTGGTGCGGGGAGCAGGAGGGCGGGGCGCCGTCCAACGAGCGCCTGGAGTTCCTGGGCGACGCCGTCCTCGGCCTGATCGTGGCGGGCTACACCTACGACCACTTCCCCGACTTCGCGGAGGGGAAGCTGGCCAAGGTCCGCTCGGCCGTGGTCAACGCACGCGTGCTGGCCGAGGTGGCCGGGCGGCTCGGGGTGGGTGAGGTCCTGCTGTTGGGCCGGGGGGAAGAAGGGTCAGGCGGCCGCTCCAAGGCCTCCATCCTGGCTGACGCCTTCGAGGCCGTCCTCGGGGCCGTCTACCTCGACGCCGGCTGGGAAGCCGCGCAGCAGCTGGTGCTCCGTGAGCTGGGCGAGGCCATCGAGCGGGCGGGCCAGGAGCCCGACGACTTCGACCACAAGAGCCGGCTGCAGGAGAAGGCCGTGCGCGACGGCGACGGGACGCCCCGCTACGTCGTGGTGGGGTCGGGCCCGGACCATGACCGGGCCTACGTGGCCGAGGTGTTCCTGGGCGGGACGCTGTGGGGAACGGGCGTGGGGCGCTCCAAGAAGGACGCCGAACAGCAGGCCGCCCGTGCGGCCTGGGAGGAGATCACCGGTGCCTGAGCTTCCCGAGGTCGAGACCCTGCGCCAGGACCTGGCGCGTGAGGTGGTCGGCCGCAAGATCAAGGCCGTCTCGGTGGCCAACGGGCGCTCCGTGCGCCGTCACCCCTCGGCCAAGCACTTCCGTGCCCTGCTCGAGGGCCGGACCGTCAAGACGGTCGGGCGGCTGGGCAAGTACCTGCTGCTGACGCTCGACAGCGGGGACACCCTGGTCGTCCACCTCGGCATGAGCGGCCAGCTGCTGCGCGTCAAGTCGGCCAAGGACCCCAAGCCCAAGCACACCCACGTCGTCATCACATTCACCCAGGGCGGCGAGCTGCGCTACGTGGACCCCCGCACCTTCGGCGAGCTCTTCGTGTCCACGCCGCCGCTCAAGGCCGACGGGACGCCGCTCAGCCCCGTCTCGGGGACGGCGGGCGGCGACGGCGCCGCCATCCGCAAGGCGATCCCCGAGCTGGCCCACCTGGGCTTCGACCCCATCGAGGACCTCATGAGCTGGGACCGCTTCGGCGCGCTGCTGCACCAGCACCACGGGGGGATCAAGGCGCTCCTCATGGACCAGAGCTTCACGGCCGGCATCGGGAACCTCTACTCCGACGAGATGCTCTACCAGGCCGGGCTGCGCTACGACCGGACGGCGGACTCGCTGACCGCGACCGAGGTCCGGCGCCTGTACCGGGCCATCGTCGAGACCCTGGCCGACGCCATCAAGCACCGGGGCTCCTCGCTGGCCGACGAGCAGTACCGCGACCTCTTCGGCGAGCTCGGGGACTTCCAGGGCTCGCACCAGGTCTACGACCGCGAGGGCCAGCCCTGCCGGCGCTGCCGCAACACGATCATCCGGGTCAAGGCCGGCGGCCGCTCGACCTTCTTCTGCGAACACTGCCAGGTTTAGCCCCCCGCGCCGTGTAGGCACCCAGTAGGGTCGCCCTGAATGTTCCTGAAGTCGCTCAGCATGAAGGGCTTCAAGTCCTTCGCCGACCCGACCGTGCTGGAGTTCGAGCCCGGGATCACGGTGGTCGTCGGTCCCAACGGGAGCGGCAAGTCGAACGTCGTCGACGCCGTGACCTGGGTGCTCGGCGCCCAAGGCCCCCGCTCGCTCCGCTCGGCCAAGATGGAGGACGTCATCTTCGCTGGGACCTCGTCGCGTCCCCAGCTCGGCCGGGCCGAGGTCTCGCTCACCATCGACAATTCCTCGGGCAAGCTGCCCATCGACCTGTCCGAGGTCACCATCACCCGGACGCTGTTCCGCTCCGGTGACAGCGAGTACGCCATCAACGGGGCGCCCTGCCGGCTGCTCGACATCACCGAGCTCCTGAGCGACTCGGGCGTCGGCCGCCAGCAGCACATGATCATCGGCCAGGGCCAGCTCGACACGGTGCTCAACGCCCGCCCCGAGGACCGCCGGGCCATCATCGAGGAGGCGGCGGGGGTGCTCAAGCACCGCCGCCGCCGCGAGCGGGCCGAGCGCCGGCTGGCCGCCACCGCCGAGAACCTCGAGCGCCTGGGGGACCTGGTGCGCGAGGTCCGGCGCCAGATCCGCCCCCTGGAACGCCAGGCCGCCGCCGCCCGCTCACACGACACGGTCGCCTCCGAGCTGCGGGCCGTGCGCCGCTACCTCGCCGGCGCCGAGCTGGCCGACCTGACGTCCCGCCGCCGGGCCGCGGCACAGAGCCTGGCCGTCTGCCGCGACGAGGAGCGCGAGCTCCACGAGGCCCTCGAGCAGCTCGACGCCGAGGCCACCTCCACCTCCGCCGAGCTGTCGTCGCGCCGCGAGGAGGACCTGGCCAACGCGCTCGGCCGGGTGCAGGGCCTCGTCGAGCGGGCCCGCGGCACCTCGGCCCTGCTCCGCGAGCGGGGGCGGGCGGTCGTCGCCGCGCTCGACGCCGCGGCCGACGTCGACGTCGTGTCCACGCTCGAGGCCGAGGGGGCCCGGCTGGCCGGCGAGCTCGCCGCAGCGGAGGCAGAAGAGGCGGCGGACGGTGCAGAGGAGCGGGCGGAGCTCGAGGCCGCGCTGGCGGCACTCGGCGAGGAGGAGTCGTCGCTGCGGGAGCGGTGGTCGGCGGCCCTGGGCTCCGACGCCCCCGACGAGGCGATCGCCCGCGTGCGGGCCCGCATCGAGCTGGTGGCCCGCGCCGCGGCCCGGGAACAGCGCGACATCGGCTCGCTCGCCGGCCGGGTCGGGACGCTCGAGCAGCGCGTGGCGGGCGCCGCCGTGCGGGCCGACCTGCTGGCCAAGACGTCCGAGGAGCTCGACCAGGTCACAGCCGCGCTCGAGGGCGAGCTGGCCGCCCGCACGGCCGAGCTCGCCGACGCCGCACACGGCGCGGAGTCGGCCCAGGCGTCGGCCGACGAGGCCGCCGACGCGCTCCACCGCACGGCGGCCCGGGCCGAGGCGCTCGAGCGCGCCCTGTCGGACCTCCAGGGTGCCGGGGGGCGCGAGCTGCTGCGTGACGTCGACGGGGTGGTGGGGTCGCTGGTCGACCTCGTCGAGATCGACGACGGCTGGGACACCGCCTTCGAGGCGGCGGCCGGCGCTGGGGTGGCCGCGGTCGTCGTCGACGGCCGCCGCTCTGCACAGGCGGCGCTGGCGACGCTGCGCGAGCGGGGCGTGACCGGGGCCGTGCTGGCGCCGCGACAGTCAGGGGCGGCAGAGGCGGGGGCCGTGGCGGCCTCCCTGCCCACGGGCAGCAGCGCCGAGCCGGTGCGCGTCCACGTCCGGGCGCGCCACGGGGGGACGGTCGCCGAGTCGGTGCTCGACACGCTCGTCGGCCGGGCCGTCCGCGTCGACGGCTGGGAAGCGGCCATCGACCTCTCGCTCGCCCGCGACGACCTGGTGGTGGTCACGCCCGAGGGCGACCGCTTCGCGGCGACGGGATGGCGGGTGCGCACGGGCAGCGGCGTGGTGACCGCGGCGGCCGTCGAGGAGGCGCGTCGCAAGGCCGAAGCGGCCGCGGCCGCGGCGGAGCTGGCCCGCGCCCACCTCACCGAGTCGCGCATCACGCTGGCGCGCGCCCGTGACGCCCGCGCCGCGGCGGAGCGGGCCGCCGACCGGCACGCGTCGGCCTGCGAGTCCGGCCGGGCGGACGCGGAACGAGCCGGCGAGGAGCAGCGACGGATGGCCGGCGAGCTCGACGAGGCCCGCGCCGCCGTTGCAGAGGCACAGCTGCGGCTGTCGGAGGTGACGGGCGAGCAGGCGCAGCTGGACAGGGCCCTCCCCGAGCTCACCGACGCGCTCGCCGCCTGGCAGTCGCTCGAGGAGCGGCGGGTCGAGGTGACGCGACGACGCCAGGCGCTCGAGGTGCGAGTGGCGGGCATCGCCGAGCGCCGGCGGGTGCTCGCCGAGCGCCAGGCCGAGGTGGAGCGCCGCCTGCAGGGTCACGCCGAGGAGCGGGCCACGGCCGCCACCCGCCGCGAGCGGCTGGAGGCCGAGGGCGCCGCGCTGGCGCGCCTGGAGGAGCTCGTCGCCCAGGAGCACGCGCGGCTCGACGGCATCTTCGAGGCCCTGCGCCACGACTACCAGGATCAGGTCGACGCGGTCCGGGCCGGGGGCGAGAAGTTGGAGCAGCTGCGCCAGGACCGCCACACCACCGAGCAGCGCCTCGATGCGGTCCGCACCCGCACCCGCACGCTCGACCTGGAGGCCAACGAGGTCGACCTGCGGACCGAGGCCCTGCGCGAACACGTCCAGCGCGACCTCGCGGCGACGCCCGAGGACCTGGTGGGCCTGGCCGAGCCCGAGGCCCCCGAGGGCACGACGCTGGTCCAGCACGCCGAGGAGCTCGAGCGCAAGCTCGTCGCGCTCGGCCCGGTCAACCCGCTGGCCCTCGAGGAGCTCTCGACGCTGGAGGAGCGGCACAAGGAGCTCGAGGCGCAGGTCGACGACGTGCGGGGGGCACGCCGCGAGCTGCACGAGGTCGTCCGCACCCTCGACCACGAGATCATGACCTCGTTCGCCGCCGCGGCGGCCGACGTCAACGAGCACTTCTCCGCGCTGGTCGCCATGCTGTTCCCGGGCGGCACCGGCCGCCTCGTCCTGCTCGAGCCCGACGACCTGCTCAACACGGGCGTCGAGATAGAGGTGCGCCCGGCCGGGCGCAACGTGCGCCGCGTCTCGCTCCTCTCGGGCGGCGAGCGCTCCATGGCCGCGCTGGCCTTCCTCTTCGCGGTGTTCCGCAGCCGGCCGTCGCCCTTCTACCTGATGGACGAGGTGGAGGCGGCGCTCGACGACGTCAACCTCAGCCGCTTCCTGGCCCTGGTGCACGAGTTCCGCGACGAGGCGCAGCTGCTGATCGTGAGCCACCAGAAGCGCACGATGGAGACCGGTGACGCGCTCTATGGTGTGACGATGGCGCCTGGCGGGTCCTCCCAGGTGGTCAGCCAGAAGGTGGAGAAGGAGCCCTCGTCGGCGTGATCGCGGTCACGGTCGGCTTCTACATCATCCTCGTCGTGGTGGTGGCCGTCCTGGGGCTCGTCCTCGGAGGGATCGCCGCCACCCGGTCGCGGCGCCGGGGCGGAGGCGCGGCGGCGCCGACCAGCGCGCCCCCGGCGGGCCCCCCGACAGCGCCGCCCGAGGCGCCGACCGAGGCGCCGGCCGCGCCCGTACCCGAGGTCGCGGCGGCGCCCTCATACCGCAGCCGCCTGGGCGGGGTGCGCGGGCTGTTCAGCGGTGCGGTCTCCGCTCTGCGCTCCGGCCGCATCGATGCGGCCACCTGGGACTCGCTCGAGGAAGCGCTCATCCGGGCCGACGTCGGCGTCAACACGACGACCGCGCTGTTGGAGGAGCTGCGGGCCAAGGTGGAGACCAAGGAGGTCAAGGGCGGCGACGACCTGCTCGAGGCCCTCCGGGCGTCCATCCGGGAGCTCCTCGAGACCGGAGGGTCGCGGGCCCTGCACTTCGACGGCCGGGCCGGCTCGCCCGACGTGTGGCTCTTCGTCGGGGTCAACGGGGTGGGCAAGACGACCACGATCGGCAAGCTGGCCCGCCGCCAGGCGGCTGCCGGCCACTCGGTCCTGCTGGCGGCGGGCGACACCTTCCGCGCCGCCGCCGCCGACCAGCTCGGCATGTGGGCGGAGCGCACCGGGGCCGAGATCGTCCGCGGCGCCGAGGGCGCAGACCCCAGCGCGATCGTGTTCGACGCCGTGCAGCGAGCGGCGGCGCGCGGCAACGACCTGGTGCTGGCCGACACGGCCGGGCGCCTGCACACGAAGGTCAACCTGGTCGAGGAGCTCAAGAAGATCAGGCGGGTGGCCGACCGCGACCCCGGCAACGTGACCGAGGTGCTGCTCGTCCTCGACGCCACGACGGGGCAGAACGGGCTCGCGCAAGCCCGGGAATTCGCGGACGCCGTGGACGTGACGGGGATCGTGCTCACCAAGCTCGACGGCACCGCCAAAGGGGGGATCGTCATCGCGGTCCAGCGCGAGCTCTTCGTGCCCGTCAAGCTGGTCGGCCTCGGTGAGGGCCCCGACGACCTGGTCGACTTCGACCCCGACGAATTCGTCGACGCGCTGCTCGCCAGCGAGTGAGCGCCGACCGAGAGGAGCAGCCCATGGGGCCGCTGCGCAACCAGCAGAAGCTCAGTGAGCTGACCGACCAGCAGAAGAAGGTGATCGCCGTCGCGCTGGTGCTCCACCTCATCCTGCTCAGGCTGACCTGGCGGGACCTGCGCCGGCGGCCCGACGCAGCGGTGCGCGGCCGGAAGCGCCTGTGGCGGATCGCCGCCACCATGAACACGACGGGCTCGCTGGCCTACTGGCTGTTCGGGCGCCGCCGGCTGCCGGAGGGCCCGGAGGCCGGCTGAGCCGAGCCAGGGCCCGGGGGCGGCGTCAGCTCCAGCGCACGTGGACCTGGTCGAGGAAGAGGCCGAGCACTCCCCGGTCGCCCTCGACGTCGAGCGCCTGCGGTCCGGCGCGGTTCCACAGCGCAAGGTAGAGGTCTGCCGCGGCGCCGCGCACGGAGCAGTGGGCGCCGGCCGCCATGCTCGGAAGGGGGTACGTGGTGACGCCGTCGGGCTCGATGCGCAACAGCCAGGCCGCGTCCACGTCGGTGCACCCCACGGCGAAGGAGGCGCCCGCCTCGGCGCGCAGCTTCGTCGAGCGCCGGGGCACGAAGCACTCCAGGAGCTCGCCGAGCCCGTCGGCGGCGAAGGCGGCGGGGAACGGGCCGGGGGCGGAACCAGCCGCCAGCTCGGCGTCGACCCGGTGGATCGCCGTCTCGTGGGCCTGGCGGCGGGCCCACATGGCGAGCGGCGACGGCGCGCGCAGGAAGGTCCAGCACTCGAGATCTGCCGGCGCGGCCGTCAGCGCGTCGGCCAGCGCCTCGGCCCCCTGGCGCAGCCAGCCCGCCAGCTCGGCGTCGCCGGGCCACGTGCCCACGACCTCGTCCAGGTCGACCGCCCACACCTCGGTGCGCGCCCCGGCGACGTAGCCGGTCGCCCAGCGGTGCACGCCGCCCATGTGGCGCACCAGGTCGCGCACGACCCAGTCGGGGCAGGTCGGCACCGCCGCGTCGGGGCTCGAGCCGGCGACGGCGGCGGCCATGCGCTCCCCCTCGGCCCGCAGCGCCTCGATGTGGTCGGCGACATCGAGGCGCGGGCGGGGACTCATCTCCTCCACGATCGCAGCGCAGCGCATGCCATGGGCCGCGACGCTAACCCCGTGGGACAGGCCGGGCCGAGGCGGGCCGAGCGGCGCAGGGACCGCCCGCCGTCACGGGTGGCGACGGTCCCGACGGCCTCGGTGACTAACCTGAGACCCCGTGTTCGACGCCCTGTCCGACCGCCTGGAGCGGATCTCGACCCGCCTGCGGGGCAAGGGGCGTATCAGCGACGCCGACCTCGATGACGCGCTCAAGGAGATCCGCACGGCGCTGCTCGAGGCCGACGTCGAGCTGACCGTCGCCCGACGCTTCTGCGACGGCATCCGGCTGCGGGTCAGCACCGAGGCGCTCTCCAAGAGCCTCACCCCGGGCCAGCAGGTGGTCCGCGCCGTGCACGAGGAGCTGGTCAGCGTCCTCGGCGGCGACACGCTCAAGCTCACCTACGCCTCGCGGCCGCCCACCGTCGTGCTCATGGCCGGCCTCCAGGGCTCGGGCAAGACGACCAACTCGGCCAAGCTCGCCCAGTGGTGGAAGCAGCAGGGCCGCAACCCGCTCCTCGTCGGTGCCGACCTCCAGCGGCCCGCCGCCGTCGAGCAGCTGCGCGTCCTCGGCCAGCAGGCCGGGGTGACCGTCTTCAGCGAGGCGACCGACCCGGTCGCCTGTGCCAGGGCCGGCCTCGAGGAGGCCCGCCGCCTCGGCAAGGACATCTGCATCATCGACACCGCGGGGCGCCTCACCATCGACGCCGACCTGATGCAGCAGATCCAGGACATCTCGGCCGCCACCGAGCCCCACTACACGTTCCTCGTCATCGACGCCATGATCGGCCAGGACGCGGTGGCGACCGCCAAGGCGTTCCACGACACCCTCGAGCTGAGCGGCGTCATCCTCACCAAGCTCGACGGCGACGCCCGCGGCGGCGCCGCGCTGTCGGTCAAGGGAGTGGTGGGCAGGCCGATCGCGTTCGCCAGTACGGGCGAGCGGCTGGCCGACTTCGACCTCTTCCATCCGGACCGCATGGCCGACCGCATCCTCGGGATGGGCGACGTCCTCAGCTTGATCGAGCAGGCCGAGCGCACCATGGACTCCGACGAGGTGGCCAAGAGCGCCAGCCGCCTCATGCAGGGCCAGTTCACCCTCGAGGACTTCCTCTCCCAGCTGCGCCAGGTGAAGAAGATGGGGTCGCTCGGCGGGCTGATGCGGCTCATGCCCGGCATGTCCAAGGAGATGCGCCAGGCCGCCGGCCAGATCGACGACGGGGAGGTGGCCAAGGTCGAGGCCATCGTCTGCTCCATGACCCCGGCCGAGCGCAACGACACCACCCTGCTCGACGGCTCGCGCCGCAGCCGGGTGGCCCGGGGCTCGGGCACCAGCATCCAGGACGTCAACACCCTGCTCAAGCAGTTCAAGGAGATGCAGAAGATGATGAAGGGGATGGCATCGGGCAACATGCCCAGCCTCCCCGGGATGCCCGACATGGCCGGCATGAGCGGCCGCGCCGCTCGCAAGATGGCCCAACAGGCGGCCGGCGCCGGTGCCTCCGGACAGGCCGGCCAGCCTGATTTCGACATGCTCTCCCAGTTGATGGGGGACGGCGGGGAGCTGCCCTCGAGCTTCCCCGGACTGCCCGTGCCGGCCCCCTCCCGGCCCGTCGTCAGCGTCAACAAGGGGACCAAGAAGAAGAAGAAGGGCGGGCGGGTGACACCGCCGAAAGGCCGGTAGTCCCGCCATCTGCCAGAATGGACGGCCAACACGTCCAGATCGAGTGGAGGAACCACCTCGTGGCAGTCAAGCTCCGCCTTGTGCGGATGGGTAAGAAGAAGCAGCCGACCTACCGGGTCGTGGCCGCCGACAGCCGGTCGCCCCGTGACGGGCGCTTTCTCGAGATCGTGGGGACGTACGCGCCCCGGGGCTCGTCGACGGCAGAGCCCGATGCCGTGATCCAGATCGACAATGCGAAGGCCGTCAAGTGGCTGGTCAACGGCGCCCAGCCGACGGAGCGCGTGGAGCGCCTCCTCAAGACTTCGGGGGCCTGGGACGAGTTCGCGGCGGCGAGGGCCAAGTGACCAATCTCTACGAAGCGGGCGACATCAACCAGACCGACGGTCCCGGCGGCGCGGCCGGCGACGTCGACGATGACGTCGACGACATGGGCGATGTCGACGACATGGACGACGCCGACGAGATCGACGACGCCGACGTCGAGGACGGCGTCGGGGAGGGCAACGAGCTCGGGTCGGTCGACGGCGGCACACCGCTCACCGTCCTGACCTACCTGGCCCGCTCGCTGTCCAACGACCCCGACGCGGTCGTCATCGACACCGAGGAGCGCCGCAGCGGGGTGCGGCTCAACCTCCACGTCGCCCCCGGGGACATGGGACGGGTGATCGGCCGCCGCGGCCGCACGGCCCAGGCGATCCGGACGTTGGTCAACGTGGCGGGCGCCAAGGACGGCATCCAGGCCAGCGTGGACATCGTCGACGACTGACCTGCTCAAGATCGGCCGGATCGCCAAGGCCCACGGCCTGCGGGGCGAGGTGGTGGTCCATCTCTGGACCGACCAGACGCAGCGGCTGAGTCCCGGAACGGAGCTCGCGTCCGCCCGGGGCACCCTCCGCGTCGTGTCGTCCAAGCCGTTCGGCCAGGATCGCTTCATCGTGCAGTTCGAGGACGTCTTTGATCGCGAGGCCGCCGAGCGTCTGCACGGTGTCGACCTCGAGGCAGAGCCGCTCGAAGTGCCGGGCACCTTGTGGGTGCACGAGCTGCTCGGTGCCGCGGTGCGTGACGGCGATGGCACCGAGCTGGGCCGTGTCGCTGCGGTCGAGGCCAACCCGGCGAGCGACCTCTTGGTGCTCGAGTCGGGCGGCCTGATCCCGCTCCGTTTCATCACGAGTCACGACGCGGCGGCCGGGACCGTGGAGGTCGAGATCCCCGAAGGCCTCCTGGACCTGTGAAGCCGACTCGAGAGGACGAGGCCATGAGGTTCGGGCCGTGAGGATCGACGTCTTCACGATCTTCCCCGACGTCGTCGCCGGCTACTGCGGGGCCTCCATCCTCGGGCGGGCCGCCGACGCGGGCGCGCTCGACGTGCGCGTCCACGACCTCCGTGACGGCGCCGACGATCCCCGGCGCTCGGTCGACGACAGCCCCTTCGGGGGCGGCGCCGGCATGGTGCTCCGGGCGGAGCCGATCTTCCGCTGTGTCGAAGCCGTCCCGGACCTCCCGCGGCCGCTGTACCTGCTCGCCCCGGGCGGGAGGCGTTTCGACCAGGCCACCGCCGCCGAGCTGGCGGCGGCTCCCGGTGGATTCTCCCTGCTCTGCGGCCGCTACGAGGGCGTGGACCAGCGGGTGGCCGACCACCTCGTGGACGGCGAGCTGTCGGTGGGCGACTTCGTGCTGGCCGGCGGGGAGCTGGCCGCCCTCGTCGTGGTGGAGGCGGTGGCCCGCCTGCTGCCCGACGTGCTCGGCAACGAGCAATCGGCGCTGGACGAGAGCTTCACCGAGGGGCTGCTCGAGTACCCCCAGTACACCCGTCCGGCCGAGTACAGGGGGTGGAAGGTCCCCGTGGTGTTGCGCTCGGGCGACCACGGCGCGGTGGCCGCCTGGCGCCGCACCCAGGCCCTGCTGCGGACGGCCGAGCGCCGCCCCGACCTGATTGCGCACCTGGTCAGGGCGTCGGCGCTCAGCGCCAGCGACGTGCAGGCCCTGGCCCAGCACGGCTACGATGTTCCGTCCGGCACTGAGCCGGAGTAACCGAAGGACGCCCCCATGCACCCCACCGAGACCATCGATCGCGACAGCCTGCGCGACGACATCCCCGAGTTCCGCCCCGGCGACACCGTCAAGGTCCACGTTCGGGTCGTGGAGGGGAACCGGGAGCGGGTGCAGGTCTTCCAGGGCGCCGTGATGCGGCGCCAGGGCGGCGGCGTGCAGGAGACCTTCACCGTGCGCAAGGTCAGCTTCGGCGTGGGTGTCGAGCGCACCTTTCCGGTGCACTCGCCCACCATCGCGAAGATCGAGGTGGCCACGCTCGGGGACGTCCGCCGGGCGAAGCTCTACTACCTGCGCGAGCGGCACGGTAAGGCCGCCAAGATCAAGGAGCGGCGTGTCGCCCGGGGCGGCGGCAAGGCGGCAGCCGCGGCAGCCTTCGACGAGCTCGACGTCGAGGACATGGACGTCGAGGAGCTCGACGTCGAGGACATGGACGTCGAGGAGCTCGAGGCGGTCGACGAGGTCGAGGCGGACGGGAGCGAGAGTGTCGACGAGGCCGTCGAGGAGGCCGCTGACGAGTAGGACCGGCGCCAGGTGAGCGAGGAAGACCTCGAGCGCTACGAGTCCGAGATCGAGCTCGGGCTCGTCCAGGAGTACAGGGCCGTCCTCCCTGTCTTCGCCTACGTGATCGAGACGGAGCGCCGCTTCTACCTGGCGAACGAGGTGTCGCTCAACGTGCGGTCCGACACCACTCCGGCGTGCATCGAGCTCGAGCTGCGCGACGCCTGGGTGTGGGACATGTACCGCCCCGCCCGCTTCGTCCCCGAGGTGCGCGTCGTCACCTTCCGTGACGTCAACATCGAGCGCCTGCCCGAACAAGAGCTTTGAGCGACCGTTCCCCGCCGTGGGGGACACCAATCGGCGCAGAGCCGCACTCGGCCACCTCGGCGAGGAGCGGGCCGCGGCGCACTACCAGGGACACGGCTATGCCGTCCTGGAGCGGAACTGGCGCTGCGCCGCCGGAGAGGTCGACCTGATCTGCGCCCGCGGCACCACGCTGGTCGTCTGCGAGGTCAAGGCCCGCAGCCGCGCCACCCATGGACACCCGCTCGAGGCCGTGACGCCGGCCAAGCAGCGCCGCCTGCGTCGCCTGGCGGCGGCCTACCTGCGCAACCAGGACCGGCACTGGGCCGAGGTGCGCTTCGACGTCGCCGTCGTGCTGGGCCGCACGCTGCACGTCGTCGAAGGTGCGTTCTGAGGCGGCGCGGCCTAGGGTCGATGGCCATGGAGACACTCATTGTCGAGCGCAAGGACGGCGTCGTGACCGTCACGATGAACCGCCCCGAGCGGAAGAACGCCGCCAACAACAAGATGCTGAACGAGCTGAAGCAGACCTTCGCCGAGGTCGAGGACAGCGACGACGACCGGGTGATGGTCCTGACCGGCGCGGGCGGCGCCTTCTGCTCCGGCGCGGACCTGTCGGACCCCGACGGCCCCGCCACCGACCGCTCGCGCTCGGGCCTCGCCCGCATGCGCAGGCTGGGCGACGTCGCGCTCGGGTTGCACCGGGTCACCAAGCCCACCATCGCCAAGGTCGACGGCGTGGCCGTCGGGGCGGGCCTCTCGCTCGCTCTCGGCTGCGACCTCATCGTGTGCAGCGATCGGACCCGGCTGTCGATGATCTTCTCCCGGCGCGGCCTGGCGCTCGACAACGGCGCCTCCTGGCTGTTGCCCCGCCTGGTGGGCCTGGCCCGGGCCAAGGAGATCGCGCTCTTCGGGGGCATGTGGAGCGGCGAGGAGGCGGCGGCCATCGGGCTGGTCAACCGCGTGCTCCCGCTGGACCAGCTCGATGCCTTCGTGGGCGACTGGGCCTCCACGCTGGCCGCCGGGCCGCCCCTGGCGCTGTCCATGACCAAGACGATGCTGAATGCCTCGTCCATGTCCTCCATGGAGCAGGCGGTGGAGGACGAGGCCCGCTGCCAGGCCCTGAACTTCTCGACCAAGGACACGGCGGAGGCGATGGCCGCCTTCGCCGAGAAGCGAGAGCCCGTCTTCATCGGGCGCTAGTAGCGTGGTGGCCGTGCGTAGCGGCGTCCAAGGCATGGTCGGCGACACCGCGTTGGTGACCAAGGCGATCGAGGGCGCGCACCACCCCGGACGGATCCGGGCCCGGGGTGAGGAGTGGCTTGCCATCCCACTCGACCCCGACGCCAGTATCCCTGTCGGGACCGATGTCGTCGTCGCCGACGTCGAGCGCGGCCTTCTCGTCGTCTACCCCACCGACAGCTAGCCACCCACAAACAGAAGAGAGGTACCCCCATGGTCGCATCGGCCGGAGAAGTGTTGGGGATCATCATCGTCCTCGCCCTGGCGGGTCTCGGGGTGGTGACCCTGTTCGCGAGCCGCTTCATCAAGATCGTGCAGCAGGGGAGCGTCGGCGTCGTGAAGCGCCTGGGCGAGTTCCGCGCCGTCCAGCAGCCCGGCCTGCACATCCTGGCGCCCTTCGTCGACAGGATGGAGAAGGTCGACGTGCGCGAGTTCCCGATGACCGGCGACCAGCAGGCGGTCATCACGAAGGACAACGTGTCGCTCCAGGTGAGCGCGACCATCTTCTGCCAGGTGATCGACGTCAGGTCCGCCCTCTTCGAGATCAATGACTTCCAGTTGGCCGTGGACCAGTTGTCGCGTACGGCGCTGCGGGCGGTGTTCGGGGAGCTCTCCCTCGACCAGGCGCTCTCCGAGCGTGAGACCATCAACAGCCGCATGCAGGACCACATGGCTGATGCCACGGCGAAGTGGGGCGTGCGGCTCAACCGGATCGAGATCCTCGACATCACCCCACCGATCAACGTCGTGCAGGCGATGTCCGAGCAGAAGGAGGCCGAGCAGCACAAGCGGGCCGCCATCCTGAAGTCGGAGGGGGAGCAGCAGGCCGCCATCAACAGCGCCGGTGGCCGCAAGCAGGCCGCGGTCCTCGAGGCCGAGGGCGCCAAGCAGTCGGCCATCCTGCGGGCCGAGGCGCAGATGAAGGTGCTCGAGCTCCAGGCCGAGGGTGAGAAGAAGGCGCTGGTGCTCCGTGGCGAGGGCGAGGCGTCCCGACTCACCTCCATCGACACCGTCGCCATCAACCCGCACACGCTCGCCGTCCTGCAGCTGCGGGCGCTCCAGGACATCGCCGCCTCCGACAACGCAAAGGTCGTCGTGCCCTACGAGGCCACGAGTCTCATGGGCGCAGCCGAGGTCCTGCTGTCCACGCTGCGCAACGAGAACCTGAGCGACGCCAGCACCAACGGCGCCGCACCACCGCCGGCCGCCACGCCGGCCCGGCCGCCTGTTAAGGAGCTGCCGCCCCAGGACTCCTAGGGAGCAGAGCCCGAGGACCGGCAGGGGAGCGCGCCCCGCCACGGTTGGGCGGCTTTCGTCGGTTCAGATCGGCGACTCTTCAGATCATGACCGGCGTGGCCGCGGCGAGCGGCCCCGAGGCCACCGCTCGACCAGTTGCGACGTCGATCCATTCGCCGACTGGGAGAGCCCGGGCCTCGGCTGCGAGGCCGGGGGCGGTGGCAGCGAGAAGATCCAGGAGCGCCGTCGACACGATGGCTTGCGCGACCGGGTCGGGCGTGACCGGATCGACGAGGTCGCCCCCGTGCACCACCGCCTCGACGCAGCGCGTGACGAGGTAGTCCGCGACGGAGATCGAGCCCTGGAGGGTCTCGATCGTTGCGTCCATGTCCGCCTGCAGCACGGAGGCACGGGCGCGGCGCACAGACACGCGCAGATCGAATTTGTTCCGACGAGCCCCCTCCCGGGCCGACGCGTCGATCAGGTCCTGATACGCCTTTGTCCCGGCAAGGTTCTCGGTGGCTCGGCCGGCCGGCTCAGCCTTGGAGGCGGATTCGAGGAATCGGACGAGAAGGGACGGCTGGGCGTAGAGGTGCGCCAGCACCTCCCGGTTCCGCCACCCGGCGATGCGGCTCGGCGCCGACAGGTTGACGCGGGGCACGGCGTCGGCGATCAGATCCCACTGGCGGAGCAGGGCAGCGCGCACGTCCTCCTCGGCCGGACCCATCGCTCCATCTTGCTCCGCCCGAGCCGACAGGATCGGTCGCGTCTCCTGACCGACAAACCCGGCGCTCAGAGAACCTGGTGCTCCTCCGCCAGAAAGATCGGCGACCGGGAATGGTCGATGAACTTCGCCTCGTCGGCGTACAGCGCCTCGGCGGCAGCGGCGCCTTCAGGGGTGCGCGTGGCCCCGGCGAGAGTGTCCAGGCTGTCGAACCACAACTCGGCGACGCCGTCGAATGGCTCGGGTGCGTCCCGGCCCGAGGCGATGGCCTCACCGATGGGACCCGACGTCGTGTGCAGCTGCACGTACCGTCGGACCCCGAGCACAGGGGCGAAGGAGGCCGCCAACGGTCCATGCACCTCTCGCCAGTAGCGGTGGAATTCAGCCTCATCGACGTCCGGGCGCCGGTGGAGACAGAACACGAGCTTGACCATGTCCCGAGGATACTCAGGCGTCCTGCACGGGCTCAGGCCCGGTTGCGAGGAGTCAGGCCTCCGACTGGAAGCCGGCGCATATGACCGCAACCAGCCGATCTGATCTCCGTCTTGTTCGAAGGAGGACAGGTGCAGCGGTACACGGGCCGACCGACCCGTATCGCCCGGTCCTGTGGATTGTCAAGGGCGAGTGCTGACCTCGGGAGCTGCGCGAATACCTCTCGAGCCACGTAGCGCTTGAGGCAGCGGATCGCCTCCTTCGTTGTCCGGTCTTCCTTCTTCCGGCGCTCGATGTAGTGCTTCGTTCTCGGGTCCTTGACCCTCCGGGTGAACACACGATGTGCCAGAGCGCCGAGTTGGCCTGGCGGTCCCCGCCTCGGTTGGGCCGATGGCGGTGCTGCTTGCCGCTCGAGGCATCGAGGGGAGTCACCGCGCAGAGCTTGGCGAAGGTGGCCTCGTTCTTCCGGTGCTCGGGGTTGTCTCCGGCGGCCAGCAGGAGGGCGGACGCCACGTCGGTCTCCACGCCATCGACTGCATCGAGCTACTGGGTATCGGCGATGTGGCGGGCGCTCCGCCGCTCGCCCATCGCGCGTCGTTCAACACGTATCTCAATTCTTGGGGTCTCCCCTAGCGGGCCCGCGAGCGCCGCCTTAGGCTTTGGGCAGAACGAACGCGGAGGTGCGCGTATGCCACGAGGGACGTTCTTGCGGCGACTGAGCGCGCTCGTCCCAGTGCTTGTGGTGGGAGCGGGGCTCGCCTTGATGTCCGCCCAGGCGGGGGCGGACACCCCCGGTCCCGTCCGTGTTCCGCTGACAGAGCCTGCCAACGGAGGGAGTTGCCCGCAGGCCGACTCCGTTGTCCTCAGTCCGGGTTCGGGCCAATCGCAGATGTTCCTGGTCGTCCCGCCCGGGCCGGCCGGTTGCCCCGGAGGGTTGGACCTGACCGTCAACGCCGGCCCGGTAGGCACTCCGGCAGGGGAGGCGGTGACTCTGCCCTTGACCGCTCACTCCTGCCAGACAGCCACGGCGCTGATTGGCAACGAGATCACCGCGCTCGGGCAAACTCCGGGCGGCATCGGCTCAGGACCGCCCGGCGGCGGGACCTCGGCATGCCCCGGTGGCGACGCCGCCTGGGTGCAGCTGCAATCCACCATCGCCCAGTTGCCTCCAGCCGCTGAGGGCGCCGGGATCTTCTACTTCTTTCAACATGACGCCACCCATCACGCGCTCGTAGTTACAGGCGCAGCCGGGGTGTTCGCCCTGGTAGGTGTCTACGACATCGCAAGCGGCACGCCCCAAGGCGCGTTCACCGCCAGCCTCCCTGGCTCAACCCCCGCCCTCTATGTCCTCCAGCCGTCCGGCACAGCTGGAGTGGCGACGATCGCCTGCGCTATCTGCTCCGCGTAGAAGCACGACGCGAAACAGAAGGCATACCTCTGGTGTACCTCGCCCTCGGCGCCGCGCCGCGAGTCCCATCTGAACAACGGCCGATGTTCGCGGGGTCGTAGTGAGCGGAAGGTGCTGGCAGGGGTTGACTTGCGGGATGATCCCGTACCCCGGTCCTGGGCGTACGATGAGTGCGGTCGGGCGCTACGGCACTTGCTTATAGACCTCGAAGCCGGTCTCAGTCGGTGGCGTCGTGAACCCTCCCTCAATTCCCTGCTGCATCAGGGGCATCAGTGTTTGGTCACGAAACTTCACCCAGCTCTGCTCGGAATCATGAATCGCCATCACCGTCCAGCCACCCTCTGACGGGCCGGCGGCATGAAAGAGCTGTCCCTCTGGGAGTTCGAACTCCCCGGGGTGAACCGCTTGCAGCACAGCGTCATACTGCTCCTTCGTCCCGCCAGCAAAGAAGTGAATGATCCCGTAAGACATGGCGAACCCCCTAACTTTTGTACGGACCGGAGCGTAACAAGACCTTCAGTTCGAAGCCACGTCGATTCCGGAGCTCACACGAAGCAGTGGCCCCTGCCCCTGTATAACGCCGGGTCGGCGGGACAGTGCTCGAAGGAAGCTGTCGAGGTTGCAGCGCCGGGTGAAAATGGTACTTAGGGTCCACCATAGGTTAACTCGCGAGGTAGTAGCCTTCGTGTGTGGAGCTGTCGCCTGAGGAACTGGCCGGGTTCTTCGACACGGTGCTGCCGCACTTGAACGAGCTGCAGACCCGCGTGGTAACTGGCGCCATGGCGGTGGCGCTGAGTCGTGGGGGCCAGGCGCGCGTGGTCGAGGCGTCGGGAATGAGTTCTTCGACGATCTACAAGTCGGTAGCAGAGGTGCGCGCCGGGGTCGAACCCTCTGATCGCCAACGCGCGGTCGGCGGAGGGGACAAGCCGGCTATCGACAAGCAGCCCGGCCTGGCCGAAGCGCTCGACGAGCTGGTCCATCCCTCGACGCGTGGCACGCCGATGTCGGCGCTGCGCTGGACACTCAAGTCCACCTACGAGCTGGCCCAAGATCTCCAGGCCCAGGGGTATCGGGCCTCGGCGGAGCTGGTGCGCAGATTGCTGCACCAGATGGGCTACAGCCTCCAGGCACCGGCCAAGCAGAACGAGGGCACCGCTCACCCGGACCGCGACCGCCAGTTCGCCTATATCAACAAGGTGGTGAGCGCTCGGCTGAAACTCGCTGAGCCGGTCATCAGCGTCGACACCAAGAAGAAGGAGCTCATCGGCAACTACGCCAACGGGGGGCGCGAATGGCAACCGGCGGGTGAGCCCACCCGAGTGAACGTGCACGACTTCGCCGATCGGGCCCTTGGTGAGTTCGCCAAGGCCATCCCCTATGGGGTCTACGACGTCGGCAACGACGAGGGCTGGGTTTCGGTTGGCGACACCGCTGACACCGCCGAGTTCGCCGTCGAATCGATCCGCCGCTGGTGGGACCAGATGGGCCGGGACCGCTTCCCAGACGCCTCCACGCTCCTCATCACCGCGGATGCCGGTGGGTCCAACAGCCCGAGGGTGCGGGCCTTCAAGTACCACCTGGCCCAGCTCGCCGAGGAAACGGGCCTCTCCATCACGGTCTGTCACTATCCACCCGGCACGTCGAAGTGGAACAAGATCGAGCACCGTCTCTTCAGCTTCATCTCGCTCAACTGGCGCGGTCGCTCGCTGACCGACATTCGCACCATCGTCGAGCTCATCGCCGCCACCAAGACCAAGACTGGTCTCACCGTCCAGTGCGGCTACGACCCGAACTGGTACCCGACCGGAGTCAAGATCAGCGACGATGAGTACGCGGCCATCGCGCTGCGACCACACAACTGGCACGGTGAGTGGAACTACAGCATCGAGCTGTGAATCGCGCGACCTATCCCGCGGCGGGCCCTTACGGCCCATGGGGGAAGTCCCGGCTTGCTTGTACCTTCTAGAGGTCGCAGGATGCGTTGGGCCGATGATGCCTGGGGCGGAATTCCGGGCCGCGGGAAGGGAAGCAAATGCAGATTCGTCAGTTTCGACGCGTTGGCGCCGTTGCTCGGACTTGTGTCGCTACCTGTGTGACCGGCGGCTTGGCGATGGGGATGCTCGCAGGCGCCATAGATGCGGCAAGTGCACACTCCGCGCCGCCCCCTGGTCAGGCAAAGAAGGCCTTGCTGGTGCTTTCTGATTTGCCCAGTGGATGGACATCTACGAAATCATCGAGCAACAACTCCTCATTCCCCGGGGCAGCGCAACTTGCCCGGTGCCTGGGAGTTCCCACCAGGATCATCACTGAGAACCCTCCGACGGCAAATAGCCCCGAGTTCGACAGCGCGAACCAACTCCAGAGCGTCAATGACAGCGTTTCGATCTATCCCTCGGTGAAGGCTGCTCGGGTCGACTTCGCTTCGTTGGCGAACCCGAAGACGCCTTCGTGTCTGACACAGGTTCTAAACGGCTCTGCCAGAGCCGCCCTCCAATCGCAATTCGGCTCCGGGGCGAGGGTTGGGAACATCTTGGTATCGAGGTCCCCTGCGACTGAATTTGCGCAGGGGAGCGCCAATTTCACGGCATTCATGCCGATCACCAGTCATGGCGTCACGATCAATCTCGAACTCACGGTGGTCGATTTCGTCAAGGGCCGGGATGAACAGACCGTGGTATTGACTTCCGCGCAAAGTCCGTTTCCGACCTCGCTGGCCCGACATCTGACGACTGTTGCTTTGGCGCGACTGTAAGCAGAATCTTCCAAGGCGAATCAGGAGAGCTGTCCTCGCCGCCGGGAGGACGGGACACTTTGGCGCATAAGGACTACCCGGTGCCCCCTTCGGCTCGGAAGGTCACCGGCGCCCGGCAGTCACCATCCTGGTGGAATCTGCAACGGCAACATCTAGGTCCACGTTGACCTGGCTGATGCCGTGAAAGCTCACTTCACAGGTGATTCCGGCCTGATTCCACACCAGAAGTTGGTGACCCATGATGAGCTGGTACACGTCCGGTGTCCGTGGCCACGAGAAAGTCCGCACTTATGGCCATGAAAAGTCCGCACTGATGGCCACCAGAAGTCCCCGTTTTTGGCCACGAGAAGTCCGCACCCCTCGCTGAAGCATCCACGAGAGGGTCCCCCCAGCCGGTCACGGTGGCGGTGCAAGCCAACCGCCGGACCGACTGAAGGGACACCTCCATGAAATCAGCGAGGGAACGAATGGACATGAATGCTGCCTTCCAAGAGGTGGGCTCTTTTCGAGCGGCGGCCGCCATCTGCGGCACCACCGACAAGACCGTCAAGCGGGCCGTGGCCAAGGCCCGGGCCGCTGAGGCGGGGCCATCAGGCTCTGAGGCGGTCGCCCACAACTACGACGATGTCGGCGCCATCATCGCCGAGCGGGTGGAACGCACCGACGGGCGGATCACGGCCAAGCGGCTGCTCCCGGTGGTCCGGGCCGCCGGCTATACCGGCTCGGCACGCAACCTGCGCCGAGCGGTGGCCGAGGCCAAGGCGAAGTGGCGGGTTGACCATCACCGGGGCCGTCGGCCCGGGGTGTGGGCGCCAGGCGACGTGCTGGTGTTCGACTGGGGCCAGATCGGCCCGCTCTTCGTGTTCTGCGCCGTGCTGGCCTGGAGTCGGTTCCGCTTCGTCTCCTTCGCCGACAACCTGGGTGCACAGAGCACCATGGCGGCGTTGGCCGAGTGCATGGAGACCATCGGGGCGGTGCCCAAGACCCTCCTCACCGATCGCATGGGCTGTCTGAAGGGCGCCACGGTGGCCGGGCTCGTGGTGCCGACGCCGGACTACGTGCGCTTCGTCACCCACTACCGCACGCGCCCTGACTTCTGCTGCGGGGCGGATCCCGAGTCCAAGGGTCTGGTCGAGAACCTGGTCGGCTACGTGAAGTCCGACCTCATGATCCCCGAAGAGCTCAGCGTGGCCGACCTGCCTTTAGCCAACGCCAAGGGGAGGATGTGGTGCACCGAGGTGAACGCGCAGGTGCACAGCGAGATCGCGGCGATCCCGGCCGAGCGTCTCGAGATCGAGCGCCCCCTGCTGGGCGACCTGCCCGCATTACGGGCCCGCATCGGCCACGTGGTGCTGCGCAAGGTCGACCGCCTCAGCTGTGTCCGCTTCGGCTCGGCCCGCTACTCGGTGCCGACGGTCCACATCGGGCGCACGGTCGAGCTGCGGGTGGCCGATGGCGTGGTCATGGCCGTGTTCTTGGGCGAGATCATCGCCGAGCACGGACTCGTCGCCC
This sequence comes from uncultured Acidimicrobiaceae bacterium, assembly GCA_963717455.1. Classification (GTDB taxonomy): domain Bacteria; phylum Actinomycetota; class Acidimicrobiia; order Acidimicrobiales; family RAAP-2; genus Bog-473. The sequence continues at coordinate 4,248,700 of OY970336.1, read as the reverse complement.
CTGGTGAGACGGCCATCTGTGACGAGCACTACGGCGGAGCGCGGCCCTTGCCCGCCCGGGCGGTGCGGCCCAAGACGGCGGCGGAGAAGGCCTTCGTCGCCCTCGGGCCGGCGGCCGAGGACTTCATCAAGGCGGCCGCGGCGCGGGGGTCGACCACACTGGCGGCCGACCTCGTCGAGCTGTGCGCCATGGAGGCGGCCCACGGCCGGACGGCACTGGTGGCCGCCATTGAGCGCGCCGTCGAGTTCGGTCGCTTCCGGGCCCACGACGTGCGCTCCATCCTCGCCGCGGGCACCGGCGTGCCGCGACCCCGCCAGCCCGGCGACGCCCTCATCGTCGACCTGCCCGCGGTCGCCGTGCGCTCGCTCGGTGACTACGCCATCGGGACCGAGTCATGAGCACGACCCCTCCCGCACTGCCCGCCGACCTCGAGGCCGGGCTGCGGCGACTCCGTCTCGGTGCCATGCGCCGTCTGGCGCCCGAACTCCTCGTCACGGCCAAGACCCAGCGCTGGAAGCCCGAGGAGTTCTTACGTACGCTGGTCGAGGCCGAGATCGCCTCGCGTGACGCATCGAACGCCCGGGCCCGACTGCAGAGTGCGGCGTTCCCGGTGACCAAGACGCTCGACGAGTTCGATGTGAACGCGTCATCGGTCGCCCGAGCCACCTTCGACTACTTGGTCAGCCTCGAGTGGATTACCGCCAAGGAGAATCTGTGTCTGGTGGGACCAGCGGGAACTGGGAAGTCCCACCTCCTCGTCGCTCTCGGACACCATGCGGTCGACGCCGGCAAGCGGGTGCGCTACTTCACCGCCACCGACCTCGTCGAGACCCTCTATCGCGGACTGGCCGACAACTCCGTCGGCCGGGTGATCGAGCAGATCCTCAAGGCCGACCTGATCCTGATCGACGAGATCGGCTTCGCCCCGATGGATGACAACGGCGCTCAGCTGTTCTTCCGCGTCGTCGCCGCGGCCTATGAACGCCGCTCGCTCGGCATCGGCTCGCACTGGCCCTTCGAGGACTGGGGTCGCTTCCTCCCCGAGCACACGACCGCCGTCAGCTTGCTCGACCGGCTCTTGCACCACAGCGTCTTGGTGGCCACCTCAGGCGAGTCATTCCGCCTCAAGGAAGCTCGTCAGAAGGGAGGTGGCCCCAAGCTCACCTAGAGTCAGGAATCACCGCGAGGGGTGCGTACTTCTGGTGGCCAAAACTGCGGAGTGGAAACTGGCCACGGACATCCGGCCCGCCTCCGGAGTCTGAGCATTGGTACAGCTTGGCGATAGCGCCATTGACTCGGAGTGGGTTTGAGGTCATCTGTGGTGCGCAGTACGTCGGCACGGGCGATGCACCTCGCCGGGAGCCATTTCCCACTACTGCGGACAAGGTCCTTCCCGCGATGAATACGAAGTGTCCAAGTGGTCCACCCGCAATAGATGTCATCGGAACGACCGCCCCGCTGTACTGCTGGAACGTCACTCCCACGTAGCCAGGCGGGACCTTGAAGTTGGATTGACTCAGCACGAAGGATGAGCGGGAGACTTGAATCGCGGCGCGTCCACACGCGGTTTCGCCAAAGACGCCAAGGCAAGGTGGACCCGAATAGTCCGGAGGAACCGGAATCGGAACTGGCAGGAGACCTGGGCAAGGCATCGGCCTCTTGAGTCGTGAGGCAAACCTCTGACATTGACTCCGCTGCGATGCCGTGACCGGAGTCAATGGCACTCCGTCAACGATCTCTGGCTTCGGGGATCGCTGCGTCATCGCCAGCCCTACGGCGGTGGCCTGTGGCATCGGTGTCCACCATGTTGCTGTGGCCCCAACTGCGACAAGGATGCCCACGAGTCCCAGCCCCCGAAGTCGCCGTGTCAGGCATTGGGCGTGACAACAACGTGGCACCCTATGCCCAATCATCATCTGCAGATCGTACGCAGGGGACGTGGTCGCGGGGATGCCCCCGTTCGCCGCTGCCGGATCGGGAATGATCGGCCTGGGCGCCCGTCCGATGCCATGGGCGCGCTCATTGACCGAGAGATCGAGGAGGCCACGTTCCAGACCCTCACGTTGCGTCTGGAGCTGGACAGGGTGTTCGTCCGCAGCCGGTTGACAGGCGGAATCGCCGGCGTCCTGTGCTGGCGAATTCTCGGACTATGGCCAGACTGACCCATAACGGTGGGTGGTCCTGAAACGGTGGGCGAATGCGGCGTTCGTCGTGCGGATTGGCTTTGCAGGCCGCTGCCGTCTTGGCCCTTCTCATGAGGCGAATCGTCGATGAGGCCGCGGCCGTGCCGGACTCGCCCAGGGCGTCTACCCTTCGGATTATGAGCCGGACGGTTGGGTTCGCCGCCAAGCGAGCGGCGATCGTGGACAGGCTCTAGGCCGACACCGTGAGAACGACGAGGGAGCACCACTACAAGGGACCCGTGGAGATTTGGGTCGATGGCGTCCAGCGCTTCGAGGCGGACGTCCATCTGACCAAACGCGAGAGCTTCGAGGAGTTCGAGACGTTGGTCGGCACCGAATCCGTGGCGTTATCGACGACGTGGGATGGTCGGTTCCACGGGCTGGCCCACCAAGAGCTGCGGACCCTGCAGGCGGTCGGAGAATTCGAGCTGAACCTGCCCGGCGGTCGTAAGGGTCGAGCCGTGGTGCCCAATGGCAGGGACCTCGCCTACCTTCAGGGTCTCGGCGACCCGCCGTTCTGAACTAGGCCGCTGCCCTGAGCTGTAATCGATGCGTCGAGGACGGTCTGCGAAACACCTGTCCAACCCGGATACGGGCTGACGCTGAAAGGCGAGGGCACAGGCGGCCTCTCGTACAAGAGCCTGAGCGCGGCCGGTGTGTGCGATCCAGCGCGTCAGGCCAGATGTCCTCGCACGCCGGGTCGGTGACACACTTCGGCGGCAGGTCATCAGCTGGGTGAATGGACGCTAGGGATCGTCGCGCGAGATTCCTGTGGACGGACGGCGGAGCGCCGCTCGCTCCGAAGGGAACACCCTTCCCTCCATCACCTCCGCCTTTGCTGACATGGTCGGGCGCCTTCGACTCGCCCTGTTGACCGTGACCTGCGGAATGGGCCGATCTCTGCCCGTGGGCTGCCGCTGCCGCTGCCAGGGTCCGTTGCCCCCCCTCCCCTCCGTGCCGTCTCAGGGCTTCCGGGCCCGCCGACCAGCCGGTCCTTCGAATGGCGCTTCGACCGGATGGTGGTCTCCCGCGAGCGCGAGAACTTCCTCGAATCCTTGGCGAAAGCACTCCATCAGGACGTCGTGGTCGGGCACGGCGGCGGCGTCGATGTTGAAGCCAACGCAACAGGTTCTCGAATAGGTGAGCAGCGTCACGTTCACCGCCGAGCCTGTCGTCGGCCCGAAGACGAAGTACCCTGAGACGGCAGCCCCCGCCAGGAAGATCGGCACGTTGACTCCCGGCACGTTGCTGGCCAGGAAGTCAACGTGCTTGAGCATGCTGCCGACCACATTCGATGGCAGCAGATTCAGTGTGCCGGCGATCGCATCGCTCAGCGGTAACGCCCGATCGTCTCGAGCCGCTCTGCACCGTTCGCCGGTGCGCCGTATGCGCTCCGCAGGATCGACGAGCCCGACTGGCACTGCAAATCGCTCGAGCGTGATCCGATTGCCTCCCGGAGGGTCGTCCTCCTTGCGGATCGAGATGGGCAAGGTAACACGAAGATCATCCACCTGGGCACCGTGGCGCTCGTGGTAGCGCCGCAACCCACCGGTAACAGAGGACACGAAGGCATCGTTGAGGGTGCCGCCCGCCGACTTGGCCGCCTGTTTCAAGTCATCGAGGTCAACAGAAAGCATGGCCAAGCGTCGGTCGAGGCTGCGGTCGGTCATCTTCGGCGACAGCGTCTCTCTGACCGGCGCGACAAATTGAGCGACAGAGCGAGCTGTTGCCAGCGCGTCAGTGGTTGCGTGCAATGGATCCCGGGCGACGTGGAGCGCTGCGGGAATTGCACCGGAGAGTCCATGGCGAAGGGTCTCGAAAATCCGGTGCCAGTCATACGCGAGCGATTCTCGAACCAGCTCGGCAGTGCCCGGGACTCGTTCATTCATCTCCTGCAGTGGCCGGTCGTCGGGCGCCTGGGACTCCTGAGTGGTCTCGAACAGAAGAAACGCCAGCTGCATCCCCCCGATGCCGTCGGTCAACGAGTGGTGGACCTTCATCACGAAGGCCGCCCCTCCGCCCCTCAGGTGCTCAATGAGGGTGAACTGCCACAACGGCCGTGATCGATCGAAACCCGTCATCGCTTCGTGCCGAGCGAAGTCGAGCACCGTGGCCGGCGAGTGCGGCTTGGGGGCATCGAGGCGCCGAAGGTGCAGGGAGAGGTCGAAGTCCGTGTCGATCCAGCGCGGGTTCGCCAATCGAGCTGGTGGGTCCACCGGGCGCTGGCGGAAGCGTGGTGCCATCCGGGTCGCTCGGTCGAGTCGCGCCGCAAGTGCTTCGAAGTCCGGGGACCGGTCGAGCCAGGTCACGGCGATGATCGTTGCGCGAAGGCCGGGGTCCTTCTCCAGGTACCACGAGAACGCGTCGGTGTCTCGCATGAACACTTCGAACCGGTCGTTCACCGATCTCTCCCTGAGGCTGCTGCCTAACGACGCTACCCTGGCCCTTCGGTCTCGTTTAGGGCCGAAGGTCACCGACTCTGGGAGCAGTGCGCAGAAGGGAGTCATCCCGCCGAGGAGGGCAGGTCCAGCCTCGCCTCGAAAAGAGGGCCCATGCTCCCCGGATTCTGTTGGACTCACCCCGGATGGGGAGCCCCCGTACACTCCTGCCCAATGACCCTGTCGCAGGGCGGCGACTGGCTCTATCGTGCGGTCAGCAGGCCGATGCTGCGAAGGTGGTGGTGCCAAATGGAGCGGCTGAGCGCACTTGATGCCGAGTTCCTCCATCTGGAGGACGGGGCCGTCCACATGCACATTGCCGGGGCCTGCGTCTTCAACGGTCCAACGCCGTCTAAGAGCGAGATCGAGGCGCTGATCGCGTCGAAGCTCCACCTGATTCCACGCTACCGCCAGCGCGTCCGCGCGGTACCTTTCGAACTTGGTCGACCGGTGTGGGCCGACGACCCCAACTTCAACCTCGGATATCACGTGCGGCACGTAGCGTTGCCCGCCCCTGGCGACGATGCAGTCTTCTGTCGGACGATGGGTCGGATCATGTCCCAGCCCCTTGATCGTCAGCGTCCCCTGTGGGAGACCTGGCTGGTCGAAGGTCTCGAGGGCGGGCAGTGGGCACTGATCTTCAAGGTCCACCACTGCATGGTCGACGGTGTTGCCGGGGTCGGATTGCTGACCGTCCTGTTGGACCTCGAAGCGGACGCTCCCGTCGGCGAACCGCAACCCTGGGCACCGCGTCAGGAACCAGCGACTGCGCTGAAGGTGCTCGACGCGTGGGGAGGGTTGATGTCGGGCGTCTTCTCTGTGGCAAGAGAGATCCCGGCATCGGTCGCCCATCCCCGGGCCGCCGTACGCTCGGCACTCAGTACATCCGAGGGACTGGTCCGCTTCGTGGAACGCCTCGTTCCCACCCGGCGGCTCTCCATCGAGGGGCCGATCGGACCCCACCGGATCTGGGCCCATTCCTCAGCGAGCCTCGAGGCGGTGAAGTCAATCCGCTCTGCGTTCGGAGGCACGGTCAACGACGTGGTGCTGGCGGCAGTCGCTGGTGGCTACCGTGCCCTGCTCATCGAGCGCGGTGATGATGCTGACCACGCGGTCGTGCGCACGCTGGTGCCAGTGTCAACCCGTCACGACGAGGGTCGGGGGGTGCTCGACAATCGCGTCTCAGCGCTGCTCTTCGAACTCCCGGTACAACTGGCGGACCCGATCGAACGTCTCGAGACCGTCAAGACCCAGATGTCCGACTTGAAGGCATCGCACATGGCGGAGGGGGTCGAGTTGATGACCTCGGTCGGCGACATGGCACCACCCATGATGGTGGGAACCCTCAGCCGTGCTGCAATCCGTTCTATGCACCGCTTCGGGCAGCAGTCACTCAATACCGTCACGACCAACGTACCCGGCCCACAGGTTCCCCTGTTCTGTCTCGGTCACGAATTGGCCGAGTACCGTCCGTTTGTCCCGATCAGTCATGGACTTCGCGTCGGCACCGCGATCCTCTCGTACAACGGGACACTCTTCTTTGGCATGACAGGGGACTACGAGACGATGCCGGATATCGCGGTGCTCGCCAATGAGACGGCGTCGGGAATCAAGGATCTCTTCGATCTCGCTGTCGCACGGCTCGGCAAAGAGGCGCGTCCGTTCGGCCTGCAAGGCTTCCCGGAGTCGTAGGGAGACTCGGAGCGACGACCAACCTCAACCCGGCCAACATCGACGAAGCGTCACTCACGCTTTGGCGCTCGCTGAACGGGTAGCAACCTCCCCTGTGTGCTGGCAGGGCAGGCCAACGAACGCGGTCCGGGTGCGCAGTGGGTCAACGACATTCCTCGTGCTTCGGCCGGGTAGGAGGCCCGACCGTTCCCCTGCGTGCTCGCCGCGGTCGCCTCCGCCACGCTGAGTGGTGCCGTCGGACGTGCCGTCTCGGTGGAGGTCCACGTCTCGAACGGGCTGCCAGGCTTCACGATCGTCGGGCTGCCCGACGCCGCCGTGCGTGAAGCGCGCGACCGGGTGCGCGCCGCCGTGCTCTCGAGCGGCCTGGCCTGGCCGCTGCGGAGAGTCACGGTCAACCTCGCGCCGTCGGGTATCCGCAAAGGCGGTGCCGGACTTGACCTTCCCATCGCGGTGGGACTGCTTGTGGCCACCGGCGAGGTCGACGCCGCCCGCACACGGGGCCTCGCCTTCTGCGGTGAGCTGGGGCTCAACGGCTCGCTGCGGCACGTCCCCGGCATGATCGCCCTGGCCGACGCAACAGCGCCCTTCGGCCTCGTGGTGCCGCTCTGCGACGTGCGAGAGGCTGCGCTCGTGCGTGGCGGCCACGTCCACGGCGCAGCGACGCTCGGGGAGTTGACCCGGGTGCTGCGCGGCCAGGCACAGTGGCCGGAACCACCGCCGCCCCCGTCAGCCGCTCCCGGCCCCTCGCACGTCCTCGACCTTTCCGACGTGCGGGGCCAGGCGGTCGGTCGCCGGGCGCTCGAGGTCGCCGCGGCGGGACGCCATCACCTCCTCATGATCGGGCCGCCCGGGTCGGGCAAGACCATGCTGGCCGAACGACTCGCCGGGCTGCTCCCGTCCCTCACGCCCGAGGATGCGCTCACGGTCACCCGCGTCCACTCAGCCGCCGCCTGCACGTTGCCCGAGGGAGCGCTGTTCGATCGCCCGCCGTTCCGGGCCCCGCACCACCAGGCCTCCATCGTCTCGCTGGTGGGTGGCGGCAGCTGGTCGCTCCGGCCCGGCGAGGTGAGCCTCGCCACCCACGGCGTCCTCTTCCTCGACGAGCTCGGCGAATTCCCCGTGGCCGCCCTCGAGGCGCTCCGTCAGCCACTGGAGGAGGGGGTCATCCGGGTGAGCCGTGCCGGCGGCACCGTCACCTTCCCGGCCGCCTTCCTGCTCGTCGCCGCCATGAACCCGTGCCCGTGCGGCGAGGGCGTCTACGAGGGTGCCTGCACCTGCAGCAGCGCCGCCCGCGCCCGCTACCGACGCCGGATCTCGGCGCCGCTGGTGGACCGGTTCGACCTCGTCGTCCCCCTCAGCCGGCCGGATCCCGACGAGCTCCTCTCCGGTGTGCCGGGCGAACCGTCCTCCGCCGTCGCGGCCCGGGTGGCCACCGCTCGGGCACGCGCCGCGGCGCGGCCCGAACCGGGGGATGGCCCGCGGCTCGCGCCCGATGCCGAGGCACTCCTCGGCTCGAAGCTCCGGTCCGGCCGCCTCAGCGCTCGCGGGCTGCACAAGGTGTCACAGGTGGCCCGGACGGTCGCCGACCTCGCCGGCGATGACACCGTCTCGTTCGCGCACGTGGCGGAGGCCCTGTCGCTGCGCGCCGGTCGGACGGTCGTGGCACCGTGACGCTGCCCGAGGAGGCGTTCGCTGTCGCCCTGGCCTCCGTCCCGTCCATCGGTCCGTCCACGTTGCGCGACCTCCTGGCGGACGATCTGCCGTCGGCGGCCTGGGCGTGTACCCGCGGCGCCACGGGCTCGGAGCACGCTGTGGCACAGATCTGGGAGCGTCACGAGGAGCTCGGCATCAGCGTGCTCCTGGCCGGGCAGCCGTCGTGGCCGGCGCGGTTGGCCGACGATCCCGCGGCACCGGCAGTCCTCTTCTGCCTGGGCGACCCCGCCGCACTGGACCTGGCTCCGACCGTTGCGCTGGTAGGCACGCGCGCCCCGACCCGCTACGGCATCGGCGTGGCGGCCCAGCTGGGCGCCGACCTGGCGTCGGCCGGGGTGAGCGTCGTGTCGGGTCTCGCGCTGGGCATCGACGGCGCGGCCCACGAGGGCGCCTGCGGCGCGGGTGCGCCCCCCATCGGCGTCGTCGCCGGGGGGCTCGATGACCCCTACCCGCGCCGGCACGTCCGACTGTGGGAGCGGGTGGTGGCCGAGCACGGGACCATCGTGTCGGAGTCGCCCGCAGGGGTGCGCACGGAGAAGTGGCGCTTCCCGGTGCGCAACCGCCTGCTGGCGGCCTTGAGCGACGTGGTGGTGGTCGTCGAGAGCAGGCACCACGGCGGGTCGCGCCACACGGTCGACGCCGCCATGGCCCGGGGCACCGCAGTGGGCGCCGTGCCGGGCTCCATCCGTAGCGCGACGTCGGAGGGCACGAACGCGCTCCTGGCCGACGGCGCCTTCCCGGTGTGCTCGGCGGCCGACATCCTCGTGGCGCTCTCGCTCGCCGGCGCCTCGGTGCCGATGCCCATGGCTGTGACGCCCCGGTCACGGTCCCGCCGCGCCGAGGCCGCCGCGGGAGACGACCGTCGCGTCTACGACGCGTTGTCCCCCGACCCGGCTTCGCTCGAAGAGCTCGCCCGGGTGACCGGTCTCGATCTGCCCGCGCTGTGCGGCGCGCTGGAGCGGCTCGCGCGCGCCGGACTGGCCCTCGACGCCGGAGGATGGTGGGAGCGGACCTGATCCGGCACCAGAGGGGAGTCAACGCCACGCGCACGTTGTCCGTGACACCCCGACCGGGCTTGCACGTGACGCCGACGAGCCGCACGTCGTGGCGCCTCCGGTTCCGCATGAGGAAGGATGGCGAGGTGGCCGCGGCACATGAGCGTCCCTTGGCCGAGCTGCTTGCCGGCACCGAGAGCCGACACCCCTGGGTGCCCGACGACACCAAATCCGGCGCCCGGTTCGAGCGCGTCGTCATCGCCGGCGAGCGCTTCGTCCTCAAGTACCAAGATCCGCGGGACGACTGGTTGCTGCGTGCCGTAGGCGACCCGGGTCGCTCGTACGTGAGGCTGTGGGAGAGCGGGCTTCTTGATCGAGTGCCCACCGTCATCGACCACGCGGTGGTCGCCGCCGAGTTCGATGGCCGGGTCGGCCAGGTGCTGCTGCGCGACGTGAGCGACGCGCTGCTCCCTGGCGACACGGTGTTCAGTCAGGCTCAGCACCTGCGTTTCGTCGATCACATGGCAGCCCTCCACGCCACGTTGTGGGGATGGCACGACGACGTTGGGCTGACCCCGCTCCGCAGTCGCTATCTGATGTTCTCTCCGGAGGTGGCCGCCCGCGAAGCGCAAGGTGGCAACCCCGCCGTCGTCCCCCAGGCGATGGCCGAGGGGTGGCGCAGGCTGCCGGAGGTGTCCCCAAACTTGGCAGAGCTCGTCCTGCCGCTCCTGGGAGATCCCTCACCGCTCCTGGGCGCACTGGCAAGGGTGCCCCACACGTTGGTCCACGGGGATTGGAAGGCGGCCAACCTGGGCAGCCATCCGGACGGCCGGACGGTGCTCTTGGATTTTGGCGAGGTCCCGGGAGAGGCGTCGCCCTTGGCCGATCTTTCGTGGTACCTCGCCCTCAACTCGGCCCTCCTGCCCGAGTCCAAGGACGCGGTCATCGGGTCGTACCGCCGGTCACTCGAGGCAGCGGGGGTGGTGATGTCCTCTTGGTGGGCGGACGCCGTGGCTCTCGAGATGCTCGGCTGCATGCTTCAGTTCGGCTGGGAGAAGGCGCTGGGCGGGCCCGGGGACGAGTTGTCCTGGTGGGAGGAGTGGGCCCAACGTGGCGCGGCCCGTCTGAAGGGCGGGTGACGCCCCCGTTCGTCCCGCCCGCAACCACGGGTGGAACCTGCGGAACCCGCCGTGACACCGGGGGAGGACCCGGAGCGCCCTAACCTGCGTCGCCGTGGAAGGACGGTTCCTCCAGGCGGATGACGTGGCCGCGTTGCGGGCGCAGGCGCTGCACGCCCTCGACGAGGGAACCGGGGTCGCCTTCGTCGACGAAGGCCCCCTGGGCGACCCGCTCGTGCTCCTGGCCGGGCTCAGCCCGTCGGTCCCCGGGCTGCTTCTGGGCGCCCGGCTGGGCCTGCCGCAGGACGGGCGCCACCCCGCCCTGCTCGCCCGCGACGTGACCAGCCTCGACCTCGTCTGCGGCGGACGGAGCGTGGTGTGCTTCACGCCTCCCTTCGACGACCGCCTCGCCGAGGCCATCGCCCTCTGCCGGGCCCTGTGGCGGGACGGCCGGGCGGACGGCGGTGGCCCCTGCTTCCCGGTGCAGGAGGCCGTCAACCGACCTCACCCCGACGGTCCGGGCCCCCTGGTGGCGCTCGATCTCACCGGCGACGCAGATGTGCCGGATGCGCTGGCGGCCGCGGCCGATGTGCTGGTGCGCTCGACCGACGACTCCACCGTGTGCCGGGTGGAGCGCCCGTGACCGATGCCACCCTCATCCACGAGCTGCCTGGCGCCCGGGAGCAGCCGACGGCCGTCACCGGCCGGCACCTGCCCGCGCTCAACGGCCTGCGGGCGGTTGCCGTGATCGGCGTGGTGGCGTACCACCTCCAGTTCGGCTGGGCCTCGGGCGGGTACCTGGGGGTCGACCTGTTCTTCGTGCTCTCGGGTTTCCTCATCACGACGCTGCTGCTCGAGGAATGGGGGGAACGGGCCGCGTCGACCTGGCTGCCTTCTGGGGACGGCGGGCCCGGCGGCTCCTGCCGGCCCTCTTCCTCGTCGTCGGCGCGCTCGCCCTCTACGTGATCCTGGACGCGCATCTCGGGGCTCCCGGCTCCAACGCCCTGATCGACCTGTCGGGCCTGAGGGGCGACGCCATCTCCACCCTGCTCTACGTGAACAACTGGCACTCCATCTACACGCACCAGTCCTACTTCGCCCAGTTCTCGTCGCCCTCGCCATTGCAGCACACATGGTCGTTGGCGATCGAGGAGCAGTTCTACCTGGTCTGGCCTCTGGTGCTCATGCTCCTCCTCCACCTGGCTCGGCGCGCCTGGCGCGGGATCGGCATGGTCCTCAGCGTCACGCTGGGAGTCATGTCCTCGGTCCTCATGGCCGTGCTCTTCCATCCCGGGACGGACCCCACCAGGGTCTACTTCGGCACTGACACCCGTCTGTTCGACTTGATGGCGGGTGCGACCATCGCCTTCGTCGCCGCCTCGCGTCCGCAACCCGACGCGCGGGCGCGCCGGAACCTGCACGTGCTGGCCCCGGTCGCGGCCGTCGCGCTCGGCGTGTTCTGGGTCACGGCCGGCACGCCCGGCGGGCTTCCCACCAATTTCATGTTCGAGGGCGGCTTCCTCCTTTGTGCAGGGCTGGCCGCACTCGTGGTGGCCGACGCCCGTCTCGTCGAGCCGGGCTGGTTCTCCCGAGTGCTCGCGTGGCATCCGCTGCACTTCATCGGCACCATCTCCTACGAGATCTACCTCTGGCACTGGCCGGTGATCGTCTACCTCACCGGGGCCCGCACCGGGCTGTCTGCCTGGCCGCTCGACCTGCTGCGCGTCGCGGTCACCCTGGTGGTCTCCACTGCGACCTACTACCTGGTCGAGCGACCTATCCGCCACGCCCACGTGCGCGGCTGGGTGCGCTGGTGGGGTGCGCCGCTGGCCGGCGTGCTGTCCGCGGTGCTCATCGTCGTCGCCACCATCCCGGCGGTGGCCGACCCGTCGCGGGTGGTCGGCACCACGCACCTGACCACCACCGCCGGCCAGTCCGTGCCCGGCTCCGGCGGCTACCACGGACAGCTGCCGATCCACCTCACCACCACGCCGTCGCCGGCCGATCCCCTGCGCGTCATGGTCCTCGGGGACTCGGTCATGCACGACGCCTCCTACGGGATCACCGCCGCGCTCCAGGCGACCGGCGAGGCCACGGTCGCCACCCGCACCATCGACGGCTTCGGCCTGACGGTGGCCACCAACTGGCCCACGTCGATCCCCAACCTCATCCGCACGACCCGGGCCCAGCTGATCGTCGCCTCGTGGAGCTGGGACCAGCACGGACCGACCACGCCCAACGCGCTGCACCAGCCGGCGCAGTACACCAGCCTGCTCCGCCAGGCGGTGGCGACGATGCTCACGCCGGGCAACGGGGTCGAGGGGGTCATCTTCACCGAGTTCCCGCAGTCAGGCCCGGTTCCGACGTCCAACCCGGCCGACCAGGCGGCCGACGACAAGGAGCGCTGGGACGGTGTGGTGGCTTGGAACGCCATCGCCGCCAAGATGTCCTCATACTTTCCGGGCCGGGTCATGTACCTGCCTCTCGCCAGCTCCGTGCTCCTGCGCGGCCACTACTCGGCCTGGCTGCCGCCCGAGGGAGATCCAGGTGCGCCGAGCCAGGACTGGATACGGGTACGCAAGGTCGACAGGGTCCACCTGTGCCCCGAGGGCAGCGCCCGCTACGGCGACGCGCTGCTCACGGACATGACGGCCGTCTTCGGGCTCACGCCGGCGGCGGGCGACTGGTCCCAGGGGTCGTGGACGTCGGACCCCGACTTCAACGACCCGCCCGGGGCGTGCCCCGACGACCATCCCCCCGGCCCGTGAGCGCGTGGCCGATCGGCACGCCCGTCCCCGCCTGCGTCGACCTGCGGGCAGCCCTGGCCCCGGGAGAAGGCCTGCGGCCCCGGTCCTAAGCTGGCAGCCGTGATCAGCACACGGATCGAGAGGGACAGCATGGGCGACGTCGAGGTCCGCGCCGACCGGTACTGGGGGGCCCAGACACAGCGGTCGCTGCACCATTTCGACATCGGCACCGAGACGATGCCCAAGCCCCTGATCCGGGCGTTCGGGATCCTGAAGGGCGCGTCGGCGTCCGTGAACCGCGACCTGGGCAAGCTCGACGACTCGCTGGCCGGCCTGATCGAGCAGGCTGCGGGCGAGGTGGCCAAGGGAGCCCTCGACGACCATTTTCCCCTCCGCATCTGGCAGACCGGCAGCGGCACCCAGACCAACATGAACGCCAACGAGGTCATCTCCAACCGGGCCATCGAGCTCGGTGGCGGCATCATGGGCTCCAAGTCGCCCATCCACCCCAACGACCACGTCAACATGTCGCAGTCGTCGAACGACACGTTCCCCACCGCCATGCACATCGCCGTGGTCGAGGAGATCGTCCACCGGCTGCTCCCCTCGGTGACGGCGCTGCGCGACGCGCTGCACGACAAGGAGCTCGAGTACGCAGGCATCACGAAGATCGGGCGCACGCACCTCATGGACGCCGTTCCGCTGACATTGGGCCAGGAGTTCTCCGGCTACGTGGCGCAGCTGACGGCAGACATCGAGCGGGTCGGGCAGACGCTCCCGGGCCTCTACGAGCTCGCGGCCGGGGGCACCGCGGTCGGCACCGGACTCAACACGCATCCCGAGTTCGGCGAGCGGGTGGCCAAGGCGATCGCGGACATGACCGGCCTGCCGTTCGTCACCGCCCCCAACAAGTTCGCCGCCCTGGCGGCCCACGACGCCCTCGTCTTCACCCACGGCGCGCTCAAGACCCTGGCGGTCTCGCTGATGAAGATCGCCGACGACCTCCGCTGGCTGGGGTCGGGACCGCGCAGCGGCCTGGGCGAGCTGGCTCTGCCCGAGAACGAGCCCGGCTCGTCCATCATGCCCGGCAAGGTCAACCCGACTCAGAGCGAGGCCATGATCATGGTCGGGATCCAGGTGATCGGGAACGACGTGGCGGTGACCACCGCCGGCAGCCGGGGCAACCTCGAGCTCAACGTCGCCAAGCCGGTCATCGCCTACAACATCTTGCAGTCGATCGCGCTCATGACCGACGCCTGCCGGGGCTTCCGTGAGTTCTGCGTCGAGGGGCTCGAGGCGGATCTCCCGCAGATCCAGCGGCACCTCACCAACTCGCTCATGCTGGTCACCGCGCTGGCGCCGATCATCGGCTACGACAAGTCGGCCGAGGTGGCCAAGAAGGCGCACAAGGAGGGCTCGACCCTCAAGGAGGCGGCGCTCGCCCTGGGCTACCTGACCGAGCAGCAGTTCGACGCCGCCGTGCGCCCCGAGGACATGACGCACCCGTGAGCGAGCCCGTGCTCACGCAGGCCGAGGTCGACGCCGCGCTCGACGAGCAGGGCCTGCACTGGGTCCGGGAGGGCGAGGTGCTGGTCACCACGGCCAAGCTGCACGACTTCGGTGCTGCGCTCGAGTTCGTCAACGCCGTCGGCGCGGCGGCCGAGGCCGCCAACCACCACCCCGACATCGACATCCGCTGGAACACGGTGCGCCTGGTGCTCTCCACCCACGACTCGGGTGGGATCACGCTGCTCGACCTGGCGCTCGCAGCCGCCATCGACCGCCTGCGCCCCGACGCGCGCGAGCCGGACGAGGACTAGGGCGCCGGTTCGAGCAAGCCCGCCCGCAGGCCCTCGACCACGCCCGCCTCCGTCCCGAGCCCGGCGACGTAGGCGTCGACCGAGCCGTAGCACTCCTTCAGGTGGTCGAGCAGCTGTTCCATCTGGGTCGGCTCGGCCGAGAACACCTCGTCGAGGTTCTCAATGGAATCCCGGCCCTCGGGGTACTTCACGATGAGCTTTGCCCGCAGGCGTTCCATGGCCTCGCCGCTCAGTGCGTAGTCGGCCACAACGGTCGGCTCGTCCACGCCCAGCAGCGAGAGCACGATGGCCGACAGGACCCCGGTGCGGTCTTTGCCGGCGGTGCAGTGGAAGACGGCCGGTAGCGCGTCCGGGTCGGCGAGGACTTCGAGGGCAGCGCGGATCTGGCCGCCTGCGTCGCTGAGGAACTCCCGGTACTGAGAGCCGAGGAAGCCGGGTCGGCGCTCGAAGTCCTGCGCGTCGGGCAGCTCCTCCATGAAGGGGAAGTGGTGGAACGCCACGGGGTGCGCGTCGACGTCGAAGCGGCCGCGCTCCAGCTCGCCTCCCGAGCGGAGGTCGATGACGGTCCGGATGCCGAGGGCCCGCAGCACCGAGAGATCGGACTCGGTCAGCTCGCCGAGGCCGTCCGCCCGGAACAGCACCCGCCAGCGCGTCCGCATCTCGCCTCCCGCGGCGTAGCCGCCGAGGTCACGGAAGTTGACCGCCCCTTGCAGGGCGATGAGCCGCTCGACCGCCTCCGTCACGTCAGTCGTGCGGGGTCACGAGACCGGCATGTCCCACATGGGGAACCAGCGCGACAGGTCGGACTCGAACGGCAGGTCGGCCCCCACCATGGTCCGGATGCGCAGCTCGAGCTCGGTGTCCCGGCGCTCCTTCTGCGTGTCGACGGGGGCGAAGGGGTAGAAGGTCCCACGCTTGAAGAGGTACACGAGCCGGAACGCCTTGGCGTCGCCGGGCGCGTCGGGCCCGGCGACGAAGCCGAACACCGAGCACAGCAGCTGCGGTCCCCACCCGTTCTCCTGCAGCGTCGAGTTCGCCATGTGGATCTTGGTCACCAACGTGTCGAGGTCGGGGTCGTCGAGCAACAGCCAGCCGTAGTCGAAGGAGTCCACGGCGTTCCCGAAGCCCTGGCCGACCAGCTCGGAGATCTCCTTCTGGGCGTCGGCCGCCGCCTGGCCCGGCGGCGGCTTCCAGCACACGCCGGCGTGCCCCGAGGAGACCAGGCCGCCTGCGCTCTGCAGCGTCAGCGCGGCGGTCGGCAGGGCGAACAGCGCGTCGAGGTTGGCCCGGACCGGCTTGGAGCGCCCGAGGATGGTGTCGAAGAGGCCCACTGCCGGCGGCTCCGGGCAGAACCGGGCGAGCCGTCAGCCGGCCTGGCCGAGCTGGTGCTCCAGGGCGTCCAGCTGGGCGAGGCGGCGCTCGAGCGTCGGGTGCGTCCGGAACAGGTTGCCGAAGCTGAAGCCGCCTCCGGTTCCCTGGGCGGCACCGTTGGCCACGGCCGGGGCGAAGAAGAAGGCGTTGAAGGGCTCGGCGGCGCGCAGGTCCTTGGTCGGGATGCGTCCCATCTCCCCGGTGATCTTGACCAGCGCCGAGGCGAGCAGCGAGGGCCGGCCGATCAGCAGCGCGCCCGACCGGTCCGCAGCCAGCTCGCGGTAGCGGGACAGCGCCATGGTCAGCAGGAAGCTGATGAAGTAGACCACCACCGAGATCAGCAGCACGGCCATCTCGATGAGGGCGGCCTGGCTCTGCTGGTTGTTCCCCCCGCCGCGTCCGCCGCCGAAGATCTCTGAGTAGAACATCACCCGGGTGAGCAGGCCGGCGATCATCCCGAGCCCGCTGGCGATGGTCATCACCGCGACGTCGCGGTGGGCGACGTGGGAGATCTCGTGGGACAGCACGGCCTCGACCTCGGGCTCGTCGAGGCGGCGCAGCAGCCCGGTCGTCACGCAGACGACGGCAGCCTTGGGGCTGCGGCCGGTCGCGAAGGCGTTGGGGACGTCGGTCGCGGCGATGGCCACCTTCGGCTTGGGCATGTCCGCCAGGGCGCACAGCCGGTCGACCACGCCGTGCAGCTCAGGCGCCTGCTCGGGCGTGACCTCCTTGGCGTGCATGGCGTACATGGCGATCTTGGCGCTGAACCAGTACTGGGCGAACAAGACCCCCACCGCGATGACCAGGATCAGGACGAGGCTGTGGAGGAAGTAGAAGAGGAGGCCGATGAACACGGCGTAGAGCACGACGAAGAGGAGGCCCGTCAAGAGCATCCGATAGGTGAGACCCCGGTCCGGCGGGATGTTGCGTGAGATCGCCATCAGGCGCCCTCTCCGGCGGGCGCCCCCGGCTCGGCCGCCGGCAGGGCCGCCGTGGCGTCCGGGGCGCTGTCGCCCGTCCCGAGCTCTGCCTTCAGGGCGGCCAGCTCGTTGTCGACTTGTGACGTGGACGACACCTTGTCGAGCTCCTTCTGGATGTCGTCGACCGGCTGTGTCAGGTCGTCGAGCGCGCCCGAGGCCAGCAGCTCGTCGAGGGCCCCCGCCCGCGCCTGCATGCCCGCGATCTTGTCCTGGGCCCGCTGCATGGTCGCGCCCGCATTGCGCGTGGAGTCCGAGATCCCCGACACCGCCTCGCCGACCTTGGTCTGGGCCTCCGCCGCCGTGTAGGAGGCCTTGAGCGTCTCCTTCTGGGTACGGAAGCGTTCGACCCGGGCCTGCAGCTCCTGGGAGGTCTGGACGAGCTTCTGCTCCTGCTCGCTGATCTGGTCGTGCTGGGTCTTGAGCTCGGCCAGTTGCTCACCGAGCGCGGCCCGGCGCGCCAGTGCCTCGCGGGCCAGGTCCTCGTTGCCCTGCTGCAGCGCGGACTTGGCCTGGCCCTGCAGCTTGTCGGCCTGCTTCTGCAACCCCTGGGCCTGCAGCTCGATCCGCTTGCGGGCCGTGGCGACGTCCGCCACCCCCCGGCGCACCTTCTGCAGCTGCTCGAGCTGCTTCTCGTAGGACAGGTCGAGGGTGTCCCTGGGGTCCTCCATCTTGTCCAGCGCCTTGTTCGCCTTGGACCGGAAGATGTCGCGGATCCGACTGAACGTGCCTGCCATGGGTACCGAGCATAAGGCCCAGAAGGGGAGGGGTGACACCGGGCTGGCCTGGAAAGGCCCGCCGCTAAGGTCGGCACGTGCCTGATCGCCCCTGCCTGCTCTGCGTCCACGCGCACCCCGACGACGAGGCCTCCAAGGGGGCGCCCACCGTGGCCCGCTACCACGCCGAGGGCGTGCGGACGGTGCTGGTGTGCTGCACCGGGGGCGAGGAGGGCGACATCCTCAATCCGGCCATGGACACGCCCGAGGTGCGGGCCGACATCGGCCGGATCCGCATGGCCGAGCTCAAGGCGGCCACGGACATCATCGGCTACGACGAGACCGTGCTGCTGGGCTACCGGGACTCGGGCATGCCCGATTCGGAGGCCAACACCCGGCCGGACAGCTTCGCCCAGGCGCCCCTCGACGAGGCGGTGGGCCGCCTGGTGGCCGTCATCCGGCGCGAGCGCCCGCAGGTCGTCGTGACCTACGGCGACAACCAGTCCGAGTACCCGCATCCTGACCATCTCCGGGTCCACGAGATCTCCGTCCTGGCGTTCGACTCCGCCGGCCATCCGGACCGCTTCCCGGAGGCCGGGCCTCCGTTCGCCCCCGACAAGCTGTACTACTCGGTCTGGTCGGGGGAGCGGTTCCGCCAGATCCACGCCAAGTACGAAGAGCTCGGCCTGGAGTCGCCCTTCGACGACAAGTGGCTGGCCCGCATGACCCGCACCGAGCCCTTCACCACGAGCATCGACGTCACCGGCTTCACCGACGTCCGCGGCGAGGCGCTCAAGGCGCACGCCACCCAGGTCGACCCCACCTCGCCCTTCTGGTTCGGCCTCCCGCCCGAGGTGATGCGCGCCATCCACCCCGTCGACGAGTTCCGGCTGGCCCAGAGCCGCGTCGGCCCGACTGACGCGACCGAGGACGACCTCTTCGCCGGCGTACGGCCCGCCTGAAATCGGGGTCAGGCGGTCGGGCCGAGGAAACCCCAGTCGATGACGCCCGCGCTCTGCAGCAGGACGAGCACCACGGCGGCGGCGAGCACGCCGAGCAGTACCACGGTCGTCACCGTCTTCCAGGGCAGCCGTCGGCGCAGCCTCAGCCGCCGCCGGCGGTCGGCCCGGAGCTCCGCCGGTGCCGGTGCCGGTGCCGTCGAAGGGGCGGCATCAGTGGCGGGTGCCGGAGTCTCCGGGGGGGCGACCGGTGCGTCCGCCGCGTCGCCGCCGGTCGGCGCAGCATCGGCCACGCCCCCCGAGCCCGCCGTCACCTCACGCATGATGACCTCGAGATCATCGAGCGTCCAGCCCGGGACCACCAGCGGCGTCGTGGCGCCATCCCCACGCAGGGTCAGCAGGCAATAGTCCCGGCGCTCCTCTATCTCCCACTGCGAGACCCGTCTCCATGACATGCGCTGGACGGCCTGGCCCGGACGCCTGATCTCGATCCCGTCGAGCGAGAGCGCGATGTCGAAGGCGTCGCCGCCACGCCGGCGCTGCGGCGTGAGGAGTGAGACGCCCCGGATCGTCGTCGTGGTCGTGGCGGCCACCCGCGTCCGTTCAGCCGCTGGCCCTTGCCAGCTCGCGCAGCGGCCGGAAACCGATCAGGGTCGCCCCAGCCTCGTCGAGGGAGCGGCGGACCCAGTCCTCGCCGCAGATCAGGCGGTGATCGTCGACCCGCGCCTCCCAGTCGTCGGTCGCCAGCGACCGCAACTCGGCGCTGTCGACCGCCGGGTGCAGGTGGAACTCGGTGACGCCGGGGCGCAGCGTGGCGAGGTCCTTCTCGAACATGGCGCGGGAGCCCACACCGGGCACCAGGCGCATGTGGTCGGTGAAGACGGCGCCGGCCTCCGCCGCGACGGCCCGGCCGGGGAACCCGGTGTAGCGCTCCATGCCCGGGCTCACCATCCGCAGCGGGAGCCCGAACTCGAGGGCCAGCTCCAGGTACACGTCGAAGAACTCGGGGCGCAGCTGCAGCGTTCCCATGTGGGCGTCGAGGTGGCTGACGTCGAAACCCCAGAGGATGGCCCGCTCGATCTGCGCCCGGCACTCGCGGCGGACCTCGTCCAGGTCGGCGTGGTCCCACACGTCCTCGACCGTCCGCGGGAACCCCCCGTCGCCGCCCAGCAGCGACGGGGCATGGGTGATCGGGCCCCACCGGTAGAGCTCGTACTCCGCGTTGACCGTGAGGTGCACGCCGATGTCCTCGCCGCGGTAGCGGCTGCTGGCCTCGCGCGCCCACGGGCATGGCACCATGAGCGTGGCGCTGGTGACCGTCCCCGTCGCCAGGCACTCGAAGACCCCGACGTTGGCCGAGTGGCACGAGCCGAGGTCGTCGGCGTTGACGATGACCAGCTTGGCGTCGGCGGGGTAGCCGAGCCGCTGCGCCAGGTTCGCCTCAGCCATCTTCCCTCGCTCCTCCGGATGCCCCGTCTGACACCTCGGCATCCTGGGCCCGGGCGTCGGATGCGATCTCCTCCTGGAATGCCTCCATTCTGGCAGTCAGGCCGGCGTCACCCAGCGCAAGGATGCGCACCGCCAGCAGGCCGGCGTTGCGAGAGCCGTTCACCGCCATCGTCGCCACGGGCACGCCCTTGGGCATCTGCACGATGGAGAGCAGGCTGTCGAGGCCGTCGAGCTGGGACAGCGCGACGGGGACACCGATCACCGGCAGGGTGGTGACCGACGCCAGCATCCCGGGCAGGTGGGCGGCGCCTCCGGCACCGGCGATGAGGACCCGCAGGCCTCTACCCGAGGCCTCCTGACCGAAGGCGATCATCTGGCGCGGGGTGCGGTGGGCCGAGACGACCCGCACCTCGTGCGGCACGCCGAAGCGCTCCAGCATCTCGGCGGCGCCCTGCATCACGGGGAGATCGGAGGAGCTGCCCATCACCACGGCCACGACGGGGCTGGCTGTCGTCACCTGATCACCCCGGGCGGGAGCTGCATGCCGTCGGGCACCGGTGTGCCGAGGGCGATGGCGGCGGACCAGGCGCGGGCCCGCACCAGGTCGGGATCGTCACCACACACCGTCACGTGGCCCAGTTTGCGTCCCGGGCGGGCTACCTTGCCATAGAGGTGCACGTGGGCGCCCTCGGTGCACAGTCCCCGGGCGAGCAGACGTGCCGGGTCCTCGCCGTCCGGGCCGCCGAAGACGTTGACACTGGCGACCTCGGCATGGTGGGGGGCGGTGGCACCGAGGGGCAGGTCCAGCACGGCCCGCAGGTGGTTCTCGAACTGCGAGGTGACGGCGCCCTCAATCGTCCAGTGCCCAGAGTTGTGGGGCCGGGTCGCCACCTCGTTGACTACCAGGCGGCCGCCGGACCAGAAGAGCTCCACCGCCATGACGCCGACGGCACCGGCGATCTCGGCCACCTTCTGACCGAGCGCCGAGGCGGCATCCACCACGTCGGGCTCCAGCCGCCCCGGCACCAGCACCTCGCGGCACACGCCGTCGACCTGTGCCGTCTCCACCGCCGGCCAGGCCGCCGAGGAGCCCGACGGGCGGCGGGCCACGAGGACCGCCAGCTCGGCGTCGAGTGGCAGCAGCTCCTCGAGCACCACCTGGCCCGTCACCCGCGCCAGCACGGCCTCGGCCTCGGCCCGGACACGCACCGGCCAGACACCCTTGCCGTCGTAGCCACCTCGGGCTGCCTTGACCATCACGGGCCACCCATGGGCCTCGGCGAACGAGTCGACGGCCGCCGGGGCGTCGGGCCCGGGCTCCACCACGACGTACGCCGGGACCGGCACGCCAGCCCCGTCGAGGACGGTCCGCATGCGCGCCTTGTCGACCGCGAGCTCGAGCGTCTCGGCTCCCGGCCGGAGCACCGCGCCGCCCGCCGCCAGTGCGGCCACGATCTCGAGGTCGACCTGCTCGTGGTCGAACGTCACCACGTCGCACTGCTCGGTGAAGGCCCGCAGGTCGTCGGGCACGAACGGCGACCCGAGCATCACCTCCGCGGCGACCTGGCAGGCGGCGTCGTCGGGTCGTTCGGCGAGCACGGCCATGGAGAGGCCCAGCGCGCTGGCCGCCTCACCCGCCATCCGGGCCAGCTGACCCGCCCCCACGAAGCCGACAGGATGGGTACTCAGCTCGCTCGCCCCCCTCCGGGGATTCGCCTAGACAGAGGGGCGGACACAACGGGCAGACTACGCGAGGAGCACCGGGACATGGCCAAAGCACTGCGCATCGGGGGCATGATCGACGTCGACCAGCCGTTCGCCGGCGTGGTCGACGAGCTGCGGCGCTATGCCGATGCCGGGTTCGATCACGCCTTCGCCCCGCAGATCTTCGGGCCCGACCCGCTCACGCTGCTGGCCGCCGCCGGGGCGCAGGTGCCCGGGATCGGCCTGGGCACGGGAGTGGTGCCGGTGCACCCGCGCCACCCGATGATGTTGGCGGCGCAGGCCCTCACGGTCCAGGAGGTGACGGACAACCGGCTCATCCTCGGCATCGGACTCTCCCACCAGGTGATGGTCGAGGGCATCTGGGGGATGAGCTACGACAAGCCGGCGCGCTACATGAAGGAGTACCTGGCCTCGCTCATGCCCCTCCTGCGTGGGGAGGCGGTCAGCAGCGCCGGTGAGCGCGTCACGACCACGACGCCCCTGCCCCTCGGCGTTCCCGGTGCCACCGCCCCGCCGGTCCTGGTCGCCGCACTGGGCAGCGTCATGCTCAAGCTGGCGGGCACCGTGGCCGACGGCACCGTGACCTGGATGACCGGCACCGCCACCATCGACAGCCACATCGTGCCCACCATCCGCGACGCCGCTCAGGCCGCCGGAAGGCCGGCGCCGCGTGTCGGAGTCGCCTTGCCCGTCTCGGTCACGAGCGACGTCGACGCCGCCAAGGAGCGGATCAACCGGGCCATGGCCATCTACCCGACCCTGCCCTCCTATAAGGCCATGTTGGACAAGGAGGGCGCCGAGAGCGCGGGGGATATCGGCTTCGTCGGGGACGAGGAGTCGGTCGCCGCCTCCGTGGCCCGGCTGGCCGAGGCGGGGGCCACCGACTTCGTGGGGTCCATCATCGGCGACCCCGCGGAGCGCGCGCGCAGCTTCGCGTTGATGAGCGAGCTCGCCCGCTCCTGACGGCCGACGGAGCCCGGCGCTGGCTCAGCGCGCCAGGGTGGTGTGCTTGAACTCGTTCAGGTCGGGCATCGTCTCGAACAGCTCGAGCACACCCTCCACCGTGCGGCGTGCCAGTGCCGCGTCGCCCTGGGGGCGGCTCATGATCCGCACGAACACGGCGCGGTCGTCGACGACGAACGTGGGCACGCCGAATACCGCCCACTCCTTGACGGCCTGCTCGTGCGCTCGGCGGATCTCTTGCAGGGGAGCGGCCGTGACGACCTCGGCGACCACCTTGTCACCCGGCACGCCGGCACCATCGAGCACCCGGGCCACCACGGCGGGGACACGGAGGTCGAGCCCCTCGTCGTGACGGGCTGCGAAGAGGGCGATGTGTGCGTCGAGGAAGCGATCGGGGTACTGGTCGCGGACCACCACACCGGCGGCCAGCGCCAGGAGGTCGGGTGCCTTGGCCGGGTCGTCCCACACCGGCGTCCCACCCTCGTGGACATGGGCCTGGCTCAATGAGAACGGGAGGAAGGTGACGTCCCAGTCCGCCCCCTCCGCGAGCGCGACGGCGAGGTGCTCATGGGCGTTGCGGGCGAACGGGCAGCGATAGTCCCATGTCACGGCGAAAGGCTTCACAGTTGTTCCAACACGACCTCGTGCCGGGCCATTCCCCGCCCGCCTGACCGGCGGCGGCGCCCACGGTGCCCCTTTCTCCCCGGGGTGATCACGTTGACGACGGGGCGCAGCCCGAGCCCGAGCACCGAGCCGATGACCGCCCCGCCCAGCACGTCGGTCGGATGATGCGCGCGCAGGTGGACGCGGCTGGCCGCAACGGCCGTGGCGAAGCCGACGTTCGCCGCAGTGCCGGCGTCGGAGTCCCCGAGGACGAAGGCCGTGCAGAACGCGGCCAGGGTGTGCCCGCTCGGGAAGCTGCTGCTCGAGGGCGTCCGGACGGTGGCCGCGAGGTGGTCGTCGGGCCGCTGCCGCTCGACTGCCTTCTTCACCACGCGGCTGACGATCAGCGACGAGAAGCCGGCGGTGGCCAGGGCCGCCACGGCGCGGCGCCGTTGCGGACCGCGCCGGCGAGCCTTGACGCCGGCCAGGACCACCCAGATGAGTCCGTAGTCGGCCAGGTTGGAGACGACGGCCGCGGCGCGGTCGAACCCGGGCTTCCCCCGCAGCGGATCGAAGGCGGCGTCGACCGCCTCGTCGAGGGTGCTCACCGGCGGCCGCTCACGCTGCGGCGAACGCGGGACAGGATGCCTTGAAGTTGCAGTAGTCGCACAGCGGGCCCACGTGGGGCCGGAAGTCCTCGGCGTCACAGGCCTTCTCTATGGCCGACCACACGGCGAGCGTCCGCCGGCGCTGGCCGCGGATGGTCTGCTCGGAGGCCACCGAGGAGATGGCGATCGGCTGGCGCAGGTACAGCAGCCTGACCTCGGCCGGGGCGCGCCCCAGGACGCTCTCACACAGCAGGGCGTAGGTCTGGACGCCGCCCAGGCTGCCCCGCTCGAAGCGCTCCGAGGGTGCCCGCCCCGTCTTGTAGTCCACGACGATCAGGCTGCCGTCCGGCGCGACGTCGAGGCGGTCGATGATCCCGCGCAGGCGCATGCCGTCCACCGTCGTCTCGACGCCGAGCTCCACGCCGACCACGTGGGCCTCGTTGGGGTCCTCCAGACGGAAGTAGTTGTCGACGAGGGCCCGGGCCTCGGCCAGGAAGGCCTCGGCGGCGTCCCGGTCGAGCTCGAGCTGCACGAACTCGTCGTCGTCCTGCACCATGTCCCAGGCCCGCTCCAGCTCGGCGGCGGCGGCCGCCGGTGTCCGGTCGCCGGCCCGGTGGTGCCAGAAGAGGCCCTCGAGCGCGGCGTGTACCAGGGTCCCCTTGACCGACGGGGGCGACGGCGGCTCGGGACGGTGCTCAATCTGGGAGTACCGGAAGGCGAGAGGGCAGTTGGTGAAGGCGGTGACCTTCGAGGGACTGAGGGTGCGCGGGAGGTCGAGCGCCATGGACCTTCAGGATACGGCGGCCCCGGGACGTCACGGCTCATCCCCGCCAGGCGGTAGAAAGAGGGCGATGCCCCGTCGTGCCCATGGCTGACCTCCGCCGCGCCACCAGGTGGGCCGGACTGCGGCCCGGCGACCCCGTGCAGGTCGACGGCACGCGCCTGCGGGGTGCGTCGTGGGAGTTCGTGGCGCACGTGACCAACGACGAGACCGGTGAGGCCTGGGTCGAGGTCGTCGGGGGCCGCGCCGGGGACCGGGCGGTGCGGTCGTTCCGGCCGGACCAGCTCTACGCCGCTTCGGCCCGTCCGGGCCGCGACCCCTCGTTGGCCGACGCCCCCGGGCTTCCCCTTGCGTGAGGGCCGGCGCGGCTGGACCGCAGCGCGGCTGATCCGATGGGCCATCCCGGCATCCCCACACTGACCACCGAGCGACTCGTGCTGCGCCCGTTCGAGCCGGGCGACCTCGACGCGCTGGTGGCGATCCACGCCGAGGAGTCCTTCTGGTGGTACCCGCGACGAGGTGCCATGCCGGCGGAGGAGACCAGGAGGTTCTTGGAGACAATGCTCCAGCGCTACGAGGACGACGGCTTCGGGATCGAGGCACTGATCGAGCGTGCCAGCGGGACGATGATCGGGTGGGCCGGCCTGGCCGTGCCGCACTTCCTGCCCGAGATACTGCCTGCCGTCGAGGTGGGATGGCGACTCTCTGGTCCCTACCGCGGGCGTGGCCTGGCGACCGAGGCCGGTGGCGCGGCAGTGGAGTTCGGGTTCACCGCCGGCGGGCTCGAGTGCATCGTGAGCCTCTACGAGCCGGAGAACGTCGCGTCCGGACGGGTCATGCAGCGGTTGGGCTTCACCCATCGCCGTACCACCGTCGGTCCCCGGGGCGAGGACGTCGCCGTGATGGAGTTGTCCAAGAGCCGTTGGGAGGAACGCCGGGTCCATGGGTGACGTGGCGCGGGAGACGGCGACAGAGCGCGTTGGCGAAGACGCTGACGGCGCCGGCGTCTACGCGGCAACGGTCAGTGGCGACTGGGAGATCTGGGGCCCCTGCGGCGGGTACGTGGCCGCCATTGCCCTGCGTGCCGCGGGGGCGGAGAGCCCGTTCGCCCGGCCCGCCAGTTTCTTCTGTCATTACCTCTCGGTGGCGGCCTTCGCGCCGGTTGACCTCGTCGTCACCCCGTTGCGCTCCGGCCGCACCGTGCTGGCCCAACGCGTCGCCATGACCCAGCAAGGACGGCCGATACTCGACGCGATGGTGTGGTCCGTGGGCGAGGTCGAGGGGCTCGAACACGAGGACCTGCATCCGCCCGATGTGCCCGATCCCGAGGAGCTGCCGACCATGGCCCAGCTGCGTTCAGGCGATGACGGCGAGGACCGGCCTCCGTTCCCCTTCTGGCTCAACTTCGATCAGCGGATGATCGAGTGGTCCGAGACGTGGCCTCCGCCCGGCCCGCTCCCTCCGACCTGGCGAACGTGGGTGCGCTGCACGCCGGCAGCGACGTTCGAAGACCCGTGGGTCGACGCGGCACGCTCACTGATCGTGCTCGATGTGGGGAGCTGGCCCGCCGGCTCGCGTCCCCACGCGCATCTCGAGCCGCCGTACATCGCTCCGAGCCTCGACCTCTACGCCTCGTTCCAGTGCTCGGGAGCTGATTCGGAATGGCTCCTTCTCGACGCGCACTCGCCGGTGGCGCAGGGCGGCCTGCTTTCGTGGACGGGCAGAGTCTGGTCGCGCGATCGGCGTTTGATCGCCAGTGGCGGCGGCCAAGCGGTGTTGCGGCACACGTAGCGCGCCGTGCGCGGCCTCCCTATTCGGCCGTGTAGCCGTCCATCCGCGCCAGGATCCGCAGCATGACCTCGTCGGCCCCGGCCCCAATGGAGTCGAGGCGGGTGTCGCGGAAGTAGCGCGAGGTCCAGTTCTCGTCCATGTAGCCCATGCCGCCGTGGAACTGCACGGCGGTGTCGGCCACCTCGCGTTGAAGGCGGGAGCCGAGCAGCTTGCCGATGGTGGCGTAACGGGTGGCGTCCTCACCGCGCAGCACCGCGTCGGCGGTGGTGCGCGCGTAGTGCTTCAGCACGTCGTGGCGGGCCGACAGCTCGGCCAGCACGAACTGAAGGTGCTGGTTGGCCAGCAGCGGCGCGCCGAACGCCCGTCGCTCGCGCAGGTAGGCCTTGGTGCGCTCGAGGGCCAGCTCAATGGAGCCCACCTGCTTGTAGAAGGTCATGAGCCGCTCGGCCTGGAACTGCACCATCTGCTGCTGGAAGCCGCGGCCGATCTCGCCGATGGTGTTCGAGACCGGGACGCGCACGTCGGTGAACGACAGTTCCGCGGTGTCACTCGACCACATGCCGAGCTTTTCGAGCTTGCGTGAGACCGCAACGCCCGGGACGGCCGTCGGCAGGACGATGAGCGACATGCCCTGGTAACCGGGTTCGTCGGACGTGCGGGCGAGCAGGCACAGCCAGTCGGCCTGCGTGCCGTTGGTGATGTAGAGCTTGGCGCCGTTGATCACCCATTCTTCGCCGTCGCGCACGGCTCGGGTCCGGATGCCGGCGACGTCGCTGCCGGCATCGGGCTCGGTGACCGCGATGGAGGTCACCACCTCGCCGCGGATGGCCGGCGCCAGATAGCGCTCCTTGAGCTCGTGGGAGCCGTAGCGGGCGAGCGCGGGGGTCGCCATCGACATCTGGACCGCCATCGCCATCGGTACGCCACCGCAGCTGATGCGCCCCATCTCCTCGCCGGCGATCATGGAGTACGTGTGGTCTGCCCCCATGCCCCCGTAGGCCTCGTCGTACTCGAGGCCGAGCAGCCCGAAGGCCGCCAGCTTGGGGAAGAGGTCGTGGGCGGGGAACGTGCGGGCCGCTTCCCACTCGTCGACATGGGGCTCGATCTCCCTCTCGAAGAGGTCCCGGAGCGTCTTGCGGAACAGCTGGTGCTCGTCGGTCTCGATCACCGGCGAACGATACCACCGGCCCTTTTCGGCCCTTCGCCGGGCACCCCCTACACTGCGCCCCGTGGTGACGGACGCATTGGTCGGCGTGCAGCACAACGGCGGCGTCCGGACCCTGACGCTGGACTCACCGGCCAACCGCAACGCGCTCGTCGTCCCGTCTGCTCGAGGAGTTGGACCGGGCGTTGCGTGACGCGACGAGTGACCCCGGGGTGCGTGCCGTCGTGCTCACGGGCTCGGGTCCTGTGTTCTGCTCCGGCGCCGACCTCTCCGAGCGTGGCGCGGCGGCCCCCAACCTCATGCCCGCCATCCTCACCCACATCGTGGAGAGCCCGGTGCCGGTCATCGCTCGCGTCAACGGCCACGCCAGGGCCGGCGGCCTGGGCCTCATCGCGGCATCCGACCTGGCAGCTGCCGCGGAAGCGAGCACGTTCGCCTTCACCGAGGTCCGGGTCGGCGTGGCGCCGGCCATGATCATGGTCCCGGCACTGCGCGTCGTCGAGCCGCGGTTCCTCGCCGCCATGACGCTGACCGGCGAGAAGTTCACCGCGCGCGAGGCCGCTGCCGCCGGCCTGCTCTCCGCCGTCACCGATGATGACACGGCGCTGGACGGGTGGGTCGCCGAACGGACGCTCGCCATCTCCAAGTCGGCTCCGGGCGCCGTGCAGGCCACCAAGGCCCTGCTGCGGACGCTCCCCGCCCAGGGCTGGGTGGACGGATTGACGGCGGCTGCGGCCGCCTCGGCCCGGCTCTTCGCCGGCCCGGAGGCGGCGGAGGGGATGGAGGCGTTCCTCGAGAAGCGCCGACCCGCCTGGGACACGACGCCGTGAGCACACCCATCCGCTCGCACCTCGCGACGACGAGCCCGGAGTTCGCGGACAACGCCGACGCCATGCGCGCCCTCGCCGGCGAGGTGCGCGCGCTGCACGACCAGGTGCTCGCCGGGGGCGGCCCGCAGTACGTCGAGCGACACCGTGGCCGCGGCAAGATGATGGTGCGCGAGCGGCTCGAAGCACTCGTCGACCCGGGCACCCCGGTGCTCGAGCTGTGCCCGCTGGCCGGCCTGCACACCGGCGACCCCGTCGGCGGCGGCGTCGTGGTGGCGCTGGCGGAGATCGCGCACACCCACTGCCTGGTGATCGCGAACGACCCGACCGTGCGCGGCGGCACGACGAGCCCCACCACTATCCGCAAGCTCCTGCGCGCCATGGACGTGGCGGAGGAGAACCGCCTCCCCGTCGTGATCATGGTCGAGTCCGGGGGAGCGGACCTGCCCCGGCAAGCCGACGTGTTCGTGCCCGGCGGCGAGCAGTTCCGCCGCCTGACCCAGCTGTCGGCACAGGGCATCCCGACGATCTGCGTCGTGTTCGGCTCCTCCACGGCCGGCGGCGCCTACCTCCCGGGCATGAGCGACTACACGGTGATGGTGGAGGACCGGGCCCGCGTGTTCCTCGGTGGACCGCCGCTGGTCAAG
This sequence comes from uncultured Acidimicrobiaceae bacterium, assembly GCA_963717455.1. Lineage (GTDB taxonomy): Bacteria > Actinomycetota > Acidimicrobiia > Acidimicrobiales > RAAP-2 > Bog-473. Next base: position 4,219,412 of record OY970336.1, on the reverse strand, counting down.
ATGGCGATCGGCGAGGAGGCCGACGAGGAGGAGCTGGGAGGAGCGCTGATGCACGCCCGCACCTCGGGCCTGTGCGACTACCTGGCCCGGGACGAGCCCGACGCACTCCGTCTCGCACGCGGCATCGTGGCGCATCTGCACTGGCGCCGGCTCGGCCCCGGCCCGGCGGGCCCGGCCGACGAGCCGCTCTACCCGGCCGAGGAGCTGCTCGGGATCGCCTCGGTGGACGTGCGCGTCCCCTTCGACGTGCGCGACATCCTGGCCCGCGTCCTCGACGGCTCCCGCTTCGAGGAGTTCAAGGAGCTGTACGGCGCGCAGTTGGTCTGCGGCTGGGGGTCCATCGGTGGCTACCCGGTGGGCGTCGTGGCCAACAACGGCATCCTGTTCTCGCCCGAGGCGCAGAAGGGGGCCCAGTTCATTGCGCTGTGCAACCGCGTCGACACCCCCATCCTGTTCGTGCAGAACATCACGGGCTTCATGGTGGGCACGCGCTACGAGCAGGGCGGGATCATCAAGGACGGCGCCAAGCTGATCAACGCGGTCTCGAATTCGAAGGTGCCCCACCTGACCCTCATGGTCGGTGCCAGCTACGGGGCGGGGAACTACGCCATGGCGGGACGGGCCTACGACCCCCGCTTCGTCTTCACCTGGCCCAACCACCGCATCGCCGTGATGGGGCCCAAGCAGCTGGCGGGCGTCCTCTCCATCGTGCGCCGCAACGCCGCCGAGGCGGCCGGCCGCCCGTTCGACGAGGCGGCCGACGAGGAGCTGCGCCAGGCCACCGAGAACCAGATAGAGGAGGAGTCGACGGCGCAGTACGCCACGGGCCGGTTGTGGGACGACGGCATCATCGACCCACGTGATACCCGGACGGTGCTGGCCATCGCGCTCACCGCGGTGCACTCGGCGCCGGTGCGGGGGACGGCCGTCTTCGGGGTCGTGCGCCACTGATGGCACCGGACGTGCGCGCGATCCACCGTGTCCTCGTCGCCAACCGCGGCGAGATCGCGCGGCGCATCATCATGGGGGCGCACGACGCCGGCTACGACGCCGTGGCCGTCTACGCCGCCGACGACGCCGCCAGCGCGCACGTCGGCGAGGCCGACGCGGCCGTGCTGCTGAGGGGCGCGACGCTCGCCGAGACCTACCTGAGCCCCGCCGCGCTCGTGGGCGCGGCGCGCATGACGGGCGCGGACGCCCTGCATCCAGGGTACGGCTTCCTCTCCGAGAACCCCGCCCTGCCCGAGGCGTGCGCCCAGGCCGGCATCGTGTGGGTGGGCCCGCCGCCCGAGGCGATGCGGGTCATGGGTCACAAGGCGCGGGCGAAGGAGGTGGTGGCCGACGCCGGCGTCCCGGTGCTGCCGAGCGCCGTGGTGGCGGCCGGCGCACGCCCCGACGCGCTGCGTGCCGCCGGCGACCGTGTCGGCTATCCGCTCCTGGTCAAGGCCTCCGCCGGGGGAGGGGGCCGGGGGATGCGCCTGGTGGACGGGCCGGGCGAGCTGGCCGACGCTGTGGCCTCGGCGCAGCGGGAGGCTGCCGCCGCCTTCGGCTCCGACGACGTCTTCCTGGAGCGCTACCTCGTCGCACCACGTCACATCGAGGTCCAGGTCGTCGGGGACAGCCACGGCACCGTCCTGCACCTGCTGGACCGGGAGTGCTCGGTGCAACGCCGGCATCAGAAGGTGGTCGAGGAGGCGCCCGCAGTCCTCGCGCCCGAGTCGACCCGTCGCCAGATGTGGGACGCCGCGGTGGCGGCCTCGAGAGCCGTCGGCTACGAGGGTGTCGGCACCGTGGAGTACCTGGTCGACGCAAGCGGCTTCTACTTCCTCGAGATGAACACCCGCCTCCAGGTCGAGCACGGCGTGACCGAGCTCGTGACCGGGCTCGACCTCGTGGCGCTGCAGCTGGGGGTGGCCTCCGGCCGCCCCCTGCCCTTCGGGCAGGCCGACGTGTCTGCGACCGGCCATGCCGTCGAGGTCCGGCTGTGTGCCGAGCGCCCGCGAGAGGACTACCGGCCCACCCCTGGCACCGCGACGCACGTGCGCTGGCCCGAGGGTCCGGGCCTCCGCGTCGACCGCGCCATCGAGTCCGGCAGCACCGTCAGCGCGGCCTACGACTCGCTGGTGGCCAAGCTCATGGCGCACGGGAAGGACCGGGACGGCGCGATCGCTCGGCTGGCCCGCGCCCTGCGGGACCTCGAGCTCGACGGTCTCGAGACCAACCGGGAGTTGCTCTCTGCCGTGCTCGACGACGCCGCCTTCCGTCGCGGCGAGGTCGACGTCCACTACCTCGAGCACCGCCCAGACCTGCGCGACACGGCGCTCCAGGCCGATGCGCGCCGACGTCACGGCGCCGCAGCGGCCTTCCGCCTCCTGGCCGAGCGGGCGGCGCAGAGCTTGGTCCCGGTGCCTGCCGCGGGCTGGCGCAACGTCGGCCGGGCGCTGCACGCCGATCAGCTCACGGACGATGCCGGGACCATGGAGGTCCACACCGGCGCGCCCGACGAGCCCGCCCACGTCCACGTCGGGGACACGTGGCAGGTCGTGGGCACGGCCACCACCGATGGCGACGTGGTCGACCTGCTGGCCGAGGACGGGGTGCGGCGGCGCTACCGCGTGCGCCTCGTCGCCCACCAGGCCGCGGTCACCGGGCCGGAGGGCCAGTCGACGTTCACCCTGCGTACCGAGGACGATGCCGAAGAGCGCGGCGGCGTCGCCGGTGAGTGCCGCGCCCCGCTGCCCGGTTCGGTCACAAAGGTCTTGGTCACGGCCGGTGACGTCGTCGCCGAGGGCGACGGCCTGGTCGTGCTCGAGGCGATGAAGATGGAGCACACCCTGCGGGCGAACGGCGCCGGGAGGGTGTCCTTGGTCCGGTGCGCGCCCGGGCAGCAGGTCGACGTCAACGACCTCCTCGTTGCGGTGGAGCCTGGGTGAGCGGTCCCCCCGGCCGACCCTCCGTGCTCCGGGTGGCCAACTGCAGCGGCTTCTTCGGAGACCGCCTGTCGGCCGCTCGCGAGATGGTCGAGGGCGGTCCCATCGACGTGTTGACGGGCGACTGGCTCGCCGAGCTGACGATGTACATCCTCCACAAGACGCGGGAGCGCAGCGGCGGCTACGCGCGCACGTTCCTGCGCCAGCTCGAAGAGGTCCTTCCGACCTGCGTGGAGCGGGGGATCACCGTCGTCTCCAACGCGGGAGGCCTCCATCCCGAGGCACTGGCGGCCGCAGTGAGGGACCTGGCACGACGCCAGGGGATCGAGGTGCGGGTGGCCTCGGTCTCGGGCGACGACATCACGCCGCGGCTCGCCGAGCTGCGGGCCGCGGGGGAGCGCTTCGTCAATCTGGACACCGGCGAGCCCCTCCCGGCCGAGGCGGCCGTCGTGACCGCCAACGCGTACCTGCGCGCCCGTCCCATCGCGGATGCCCTGGCCGCGGGTGCGCAGGTGGTCGTGACGGGCCGCGTCACCGACGCCGCTCTCGTCGTCGGGCCTGCGTTGCACGCCTTCGGGTGGGCCGACGGCGAGCACGACGCCATCGCCGGGGCGGTGGTGGCGGGCCACGTCATCGAGTGCGGCGCCCAGTGCTGCGGTGGCAACTACGCCTTCTTCGACGAGGTGCCGGGCCGGGAACGGATCGGCTTCCCGCTGGCCGAGGTGTACCCCGACGGCTCGTCGGTCATCACCAAGCACCCGGGGACGGGCGGCACGGTGACGGTCGGCACGGTGACCGCGCAGCTGCTCTACGAGATCGGCGGCCCGCGCTATCTGAGCCCCGATGCAGTGGCCCACTTCGACAGCATCGAGCTGTCGCAGGCCGGGCCAGACCGGGTGCGCATCGCCGGCGTGCGCGGTGAGCCGCCGCCGCCCACCCTGAAGGTGACGGCGAACCTCGAGGCGGGCTGGCGCAACTCCATGACGCTGGCCGTGACCGGAGCGCAGGTGGCGGAGAAGGCCCGCTTCGCCGCGGACGCGGTGTGGGCGGGCATCCCGGGTGGGCGCGACGCCTTCGTCGAGTCGGCCGAGGACCTCTCGGGCGACCTGACGGGCGGCGGCATGGCGTACCTGCGGCTGGCCGTGCGGGGCGACGACGAGCAGATGGTCGGCCGCGCCTTCTCCGGAGCAGTCGTCGAGACCAGCCTCTCGAGCTATCCCGGCACGTTCTTCACCGCGGCGCCCTCGGGCGCCCAGGGCGTGGCGCGCTACTGGCCGACCACGGTGGCCGCAATGTCGGTGACGCCGCAGATCGAGTGCGACGGGGACGCGGTCCCGGTCACGCCACCAGCCAACGCGACCGGACAGCCCGGCACCGATGCCCAGCGAGTCACGGGCTCGCCGGCGCCGGCCGACGCGGAGCTCCCGGCGGACCTCGTCCGGGTGCCGCTGTGGGTGCTCGTCGGGGCGCGCTCGGGCGACAAGGGTGGCGATGCCAACGTGGGCGTGTGGGCCGACGAGGACGCCGTCGCCGCCTGGCTGGAGCAGCACCTCACCACCGGAGTCTTCAAGGCACTCCTGCCCGAAGTGGAGCCTTTCGCAGTGAGCCGGTACCACATGGCCAACCTGCGCGCCGTGAACTTCGTCGTGCACGGCATCCTCGGGTGGGGCGTGGCGTCGAACCTGCGAATGGACACGCAGGCGAAGGGCCTGGGCGAGCTGCTTCGCTCGCGCCTGATCGACGTGCCGGCGTCCCTCGTGGCCAGCGGCCGGCCGGCGGCGCGGTACGCATCGCTCTGACCGCGCCCCCGGGGCGGACGCCCGGGCATCTGGCAGGATGGCGCGGTGGAGACGATCGCGCGCCTGGTCGCACTCGTCGCGGGCGTTGTCATCATCGTCCTGACGGTCTGGAGCGTGTTCACGTCGCTCGTGCTCCCTCGCGCGACCTCTTCACGCATGATGCGAGGTCTGGCACGCGTTCTCGGCGGCCTGGCGCGAAAGCTCGCCCTGCGCCTCCCGAATTACGAGGTGCGCGACCGTGTCCTCTCGTTCGTCGGCCCCGGTGCGATCGTGGCGCTGTTCGGGCTCTGGCTGTGCCTGATCCTGCTCGGCTTCTCACTGATCATCTGGTGGAACAGCGGCGTCAACTTCCTCGACGCCATGGGTGTCGCCGGCTCCTCGGTGACCACGTTGGGCATCGCGACGGCCAGCGGGGCCGGCTCACGGACACTCGAGATCCTGGGGGCCGGCATCGGGCTCGGTGTCGTCGCGCTCGAGATCGCGTACCTCCCAGCGCTCTACAACGCGTTCGCCGCCCGGGAGACCGAGGTCACACTGCTCGACGCCCGCGGCGGCGCCCCGGCGTGGGGGCCCGAGATCCTGGCCCGCCACTACTGGCTCGACACCATGGACGAGCTCCCGCCGCTCTACTCCGACTGGGAACGCTGGGCCTCGGCGGTGTCCGAGAGCCACGCCAACTACCCCGGCCTGATGTGGTTCCGTTCTCCGGTCTCGTCGCGCAGTTGGCTGGTCGGGCTGGTCGCCATGATGGACTCGGCCGCGCTCTTCCACTCCGCGAGCCCGCAGCTGAGCCCGCACGAGTCACGTCTGTGCCTGTCGATGGGGATCCGGTGCTTGCGCTCCATGGCTCGGGCGTTGCGCATCCCCTACGACGCCGACCCGCTGCCCACGACGGGCATCCGGCTCACCCGCAAGGAGTTCGAGGACGGGTTCAAGCGTCTGGAGGACGTCCATTTCCCCCTCGAGCGCGACCTGGACGAGTCGTGGCGGCACTTCCAGGGGTGGCGGGTGAACTACGAGCCCATCGTCGACGCCCTGACGGAGTTGATCTCACCGCCGCCCGCCCCATGGTTCCCGCCCCGCCCCGAGCTGGGCACCACGGAGTGGCCGCTGATCTACAACCGGACTCCTGACGAGCCCCAGGGCGCTCAGACCTTCGGGTCCAGCAAGACCTTCAAGACGCCGTCGGCCCGGGAGTCGAAGAGCTCGTAAGCCTCGGCGGCCTGGCTCAGGCCCATCCGGTGGGTGAAGGTGCCGGCAAGGTCGAGGCGGCCGGACTGGACCAGCGGGACGAGCGCGGGCCACGTCCCGGGTACCGGTGCGAAGACGGTGCGCACGGTGAGGCTCTTCAAGAAGACCAGTCCCATCGGGAAGGGGAGCTCCATGGAGAGGTTGACCCCCACGATCGACACGGTGCCGCCGGTGGCGACGCAGGAGAGGGCGTCGAGCACGGTGGCATCGGCTCCCACGGCCTCGATCACCGAGTCGGCGCCCCGGCCGCCGGTGGCCTCGAGCACCTGGACCGACCCGGGCGCGGCGCGGGCGTCGATCGGCTCGGCGCCGAGCGCCTCGGCCCGGGCCAGCCGTTCTGGGACCATGTCCACGGCCAGGATCCGGGCGGGGCCGAAGAGCGCGGCGCACTGCAGCGCCATCACACCGACGGGGCCCAGCCCCACCACGACGACGGTTGCGCCGGGCCGGATGGAGGCGCGCGTCGCGCCGAGGTAGCCGGTAGGGAGGATGTCGGTCAGCAGCACGGCCTCGTCGTCGGCCACGCCCTCGGGGATGGGGAGGGCGAAGACATCCGCAAACGGGACGGCCATCGCCTCGGCCTGCCCGCCGGGGAGGTCGGGCACCGTCCCGAAGGCGGCGGACTTGTCGGCGAGGCAGACGTTGGGCTGACCGGCTCGGCAGGGGACGCAGACGCCGCAGCCGATGACACCCGAGATCAGCACCCGATCGCCCGCTTTGAGGCTGTGCACGTGCGGGCCGGCCTCGGCCACCGTCCCGATCACCTCGTGGCCCAGCCGGATGCCCACACCCGTCGGAGCGTCGTGGTACAGGTGCAGGTCTGACCCGCAGATCGCGGTCCGCTCCACCGCGACGATGACGCCTTCGGGCCCGGGGAGCACGGGGTCGGGCACGTCCTCGACCCGGACGTCGCGCGGTCCTTCGAGGACGGTGGCTCGCATACCCGCACGCTACAGGGTGGGACTACACTGGACTGGGCCGAATTGCAGGCTCGGAAGGCTCTCTCATGACGGCAACGATCGACCATCCTTCGACCATCGACCTCCCCGAAGTTGCGGACGAGGACATCGGCGCATTCTGGGAGTTCGAGGATCTGTGGGCGGTGATCGTCTGGAACGACGACGTCACCACCTTTCAGACGGTGATCGAGGCGTTCGTCGAGATCTTCGGGCACACGGTCGAGCGCGCCGACCAGCTGGCCTGGACGATCCACCGGACTGGCAAGGCGGTGGCGGCGGTGCGTCCCAAGGACGAGGCGGAGGCGGCCGTGCACGCACTGCACCGGCGCAAGATCTCGGCCACGCTCTCGCGCGCTTAGTCCGTCGGACGACCTTCCTGGCCGCCGGTTCTCTGGCCCAACCGCGCGGTGAGGCGCGCCTTCACGTCCGGCCACTCCGAGGCGACGATGGAGAAGCGTGCCGATGTGCGCACGGTGTCGTCGGCGCCCGGCCGGTCGGCGCGCAGGATCCCGTCGAGCTGGCCACCGATCCGCTCGATGGCGGCCCACGAGCGCCGGTTGCGCACGTCTGTCTGCAGCGCCACGCGGTGGACGCGCCACTCCTCGAAGGCGTGCGTCATCATCAGCAGCTTGGCTTCCGTGTTGACCGGGGTCCGCTGGGCCGAACCGGCCAGCCAGGTGAAACCGATGTCGACGACGTCGGGCGCGTCGTGGCGCTGGTGGGTGGCCCCCGGGGGCCACTGCCACAGGGCGATCTCGCAGAACCGCGTGGCGCCCACGACCCGGTCCGCACCGCCGGGGCCGGCGTCCTTGCGCACGGTGGCGAAGGCGACGTGGGCCCCCGACGCCACCTTGTCCAGCGCGTCGCGGACGTAGGCCGTCATCTGCTCGAGGCCGTCCGGCGTGTAGGTCCATTGGTAGCTCGCGCGGTCCTCAGCGGCCGCCTCCACGAGGCCTGGGATGTGCGACTCTGCCAGCGGCTCGAGCCGCACGTAGGTTCCTTCGAGCGTGAACGGCTCACGCACGCGCGGCGGGCACGCCGGCGTCTGCCGGCGTGCCGACATCAGCAGGCGCCCCTCCGCTCGGCGGCCCGCCCGCCCCCGTGGGGATGACGAAGTCGCGCTGGCGCACCAGGGCGAACGCGCACACCGCACCGACGAAGGCGACGACCGCCCCGATGTCCATCAGGTGGTTCAGGGTGGCCGAGAACCCCTCGTGATACGCGCTGAGCAGAGCTCCCCGGGCGGCGGGGTCGGGGATGGAGGTGGCCACCTGGTGCACCTCTCCGGCCGAGAGGGCGCCGCGCAGTTGCGAACCGCCCCGGCTGAGCACCTCCCGGCCGGAGGCCGTCTTGGCGAGCGCGCTCGTGGTGTACTTCACGATCTGGCTCTGGAACACCGCGCCCAATACCGCGATGCCGGTCGCGATGCCCACCTGCCGGAACGTGTTGTTGGCCCCCGAGGCCATGCCGCTGCGCTGGGGCTGCACGACCGAGACCGCACCCGAGGCCAGGACCGGGTTGACGGTGCCGGCCCCGAACCCGGCGAGGATGAACCCGGGCAGCAACACGGTCCAGCCCGATGTGGGCTGCGTCGTCCCCATGGCGAGGAGCGCAGCCGTGACGATGAGCATCCCGATGCCGAGCAGATAGCGCGATCGCACGCGCACGGTCAGTCGCCCGGCGAAGAAGGACCAGAAGAAGATGACCAGTGTCTGCGGGAGGAAACGGATGCCGGCTGCGAACGGGCCGTAGCCCAGGTCGTCCTGGATGTAGAGGGTCAGGTACAAGAACATCGCGAAGATGGACGACGCCAGGGTGAACGCCACGACGGAGAGCCCGACGAAGGCGGGGATCTTGAAGAGGCCAAGGTCGAGCATGGGATCGGCGGAGTGCAGCTCGTTGAAGATGAATACCACCATGAGGACGGCCGACGCCCCGAGCAGGCCCACGATGGTCGCACTGCCCCACCCGAGGTCGTTGCCGCGCACGAGCGCGAACACCAGGGCGAACAGGCTGGCCGAGAACGTGACGAAGCCGACCCAGTCGATGCGGCGCTCCCTGGGGTCCTTGGATTCGGCGATCTTGGCGATCGTGATGATGACGGCGACGACGCCGATGGGCACGTTGACGAAGAAGATCCAGCGCCAGCCGATGCCGCTCGTGATGGCGCCGCCGATCAGCGGTCCGATCGCGACGGCGCCGCCGATCACCGCGCCGTAGAGGCCAAAGGCGGTCCCCCGGTCCCTCCCCACGAACGCCCCGGCGATGAGGGCGAGCGAGGTGGCGAACATGATGGCGCCGCCGACGCCCTGGACGGCACGGGCCAGGTTGAGCATCAGCGGCGTGGTGGAGAGCCCACAGACCAACGAGGCGAGCGAGAAAATGACCAGCCCGATCGCGAAGACCTCCCGGCGGCCGTAGATGTCGCCCAGGACGCCGGCCGTCAGCAGGAACGCGGCCAGGGTCAGCGAGTAGGCGTCGACCACCCACTGCAGGTCCGAGAAGCTCGCGTGCAGCGATCGCTGGATGTCCGGCAACGCCACGTTCACGACCGTGATGTCGAGGAGGAGCATGAAGGTCGCAGTGCAGACGGCGATCAGTGTCCACCACTTGCGATCGAGCGCGGGCATTGGGCGGAGTGTATCGAGCAGGGGATCCCGCTCGTACAATGTGCCGTGATCGTCGGATCAGCCCTCACCATCGAGATCGGTGACCGCACCCTGCTCTCCGACGCCTCCTTCGTGGTCGGCGCCGGCGAGAAGGTGGGGCTGGTCGGGCGCAACGGCACCGGGAAGTCCTCCTTCATCTCCGTCCTGGTGGGGGAGACGACCCCGCAGCTGCGCCACCGCGGCAACGTCCGCCTGCTCGGGTCGTTCGGGTACCTCCCCCAGGCTCCCATCAGCGGTGGCTTGGGGCTCGAGACCACCGGGTTCTCCCACGTCCTCTCGGCGCGGGGTCTCGACGTGCTCGACGACGCCCTGGGCTCGGCGCGCCACGCCATGGCCGACGACCCCTCCGAGGAGAACATCGAGCTCTTCACCGACCTGCAGGAGCAGTTCCAGTCCAACGGCGGTTATGAGGCCGAAGCCGTCATGGCCCGCCTGGCCGACGGCCTGGGCCTGCGCCAGGAGCTGCTCCTCGAGGACATCGACGAGCTGTCCGGCGGCCAGAGGCGCCGCGTGGACCTCATGCGGGTCCTCTTCCAGGAGCCCGAGCTCATGATCCTCGACGAGCCGACCAACCACCTCGACCGCTCGGCCAAGCGCTGGCTGCTCGATGAGCTGGCGCGCTTCGGTGGCGCGCTGCTCGTGGTCAGCCACGACCTCAAGCTCCTCGACCAGTCCATCACCAAGGTGCTGCACATCTCGAACCAGCGGATGACCGAGTGGAAGGGCAACTACACCCGTTTCCAGGCCCAGCACGAGGCCGACCAGGCCCGGCGCGAGCGCTCCTCCGAGCTGGAACGGCGCGAGATCACCCGACTGTCGAGCCTGGCCGACTCCATGCGGGCGAGCACCGAGAAGCGCGCGCGCAAGGCCAAGGCGATCGACAAGCGGGTCGAGCGGCTCCAGTCGGAGCGCACGCGGGTCGACCAGCGGGAGCGTGCCAGTGTCTTCAAGCTCCCGCCGCCGCCACGCTCGGGCGCCACGCCGCTCGAGGTGGCGAAGCTGGGCATCCGTTATGGCAGCCACGAGGTGCTCTCCGACGTGACCTTCCACGCCGGCCGGGGCGACCACATCGTCATCATCGGCCGCAACGGCGCCGGGAAGTCTTCGCTGCTGCGCTGCCTGGCCGGGTTGCAAGAGCCCTCCAACGGCGTGATCGAGCTCGGTGCCAACGTCGCGGTGGGCTACTTCGCGCAGGAACACGAGCAGATCGACCCCACGCGCAGCGCGCTGGCCAACGTCAGCGACGCCGTGCTGAAGGCCGAGCGGGACCGGCGCGCGCTCCTGGGGTCATTCGGCCTGCCGTCGAAGGCGGCAGGCCAGCTGCCGACCACGCTGTCGGGGGGCGAGCGGGCCAAGCTCGGCCTGGCGATGCTGGCCGCGGGCGAGGTGAACCTGCTGCTGCTCGACGAGCCCACCAACAACCTCGACCCCTCGTCCATCGCTGCCGTCGGCTCCATGCTCGGCGCCTGGCCGGGGACCATCGTGGCCGTCAGCCACGAGCGCGGCTTCGTGGAGGCTCTCCGCCCGACCTACTGCCTCCGCCTGCCCGAGGAGCGCTTCACGCACTGGCGCGAGGAGTACCTCGACGACGTCGAGATGCGCTGACCCCTACGACACCCACATCTGGGCCGGCCACAGCACGCCCTCGTCGAAGGCGACCGCTTTGGAGCCCTGCATCGTGGTCGGGTTGGCGAAGTTCTGCACCTTCGGGTTGGCCACGACGGCCCAGGTGTCACGGGCCAGCCAGAGGTACGGGATGTCCTCGGCCAGGTATTGGTTGACCTTCTGGTAGGCCGCGACCCGGTCCGCGTGGTCGGTCGTCGTGCGCCCGGCCAGCAGCGCCGTCTGGATGCGCGGGTCGGAGTTGCGCGCCATGTTGAGCGGCAGCGGGGGACCGGTCGTCTGCGTGCTCCACCAGACGTAGTTGAGGTCGGGGTCGACCGCACCGAACTGGCGCCACAGCGTGGCCTGGTAGGTGCCGGCAAGGGCGTCGTTGATGATCGTTGCCTGGGCGATGATGGAGATGTTCACCTGCATGCCCGCAGTTTGAAAGGCCTGCTGCAGGAACTGTGCGGCCGCGAGGGTTTCCGGGTCGCTCGTCGAGTTGAGGGAGAAGCTCACCGGCTTACCCGTCTGCTGCTGCACCTGCTTGACCAGCTTGGCGGCCTGCGTGGGGTTGTAGCTCGGGTAGGCGGTCTTGGTGTAGTACGGGCTCCCCGATTGGAAGAGGCCGTTCATCGGCGCGTCGATGCCCTTGTCGATGACCTTGGCGTACTGGACCCGGTTGATGCTCATGGCCATGGCGGTCCGCAGCGTGTGGTTGTTGAAGGGCTCGGCATTGGTGTTGAGCATGATGCACTGCACCGTGGGCTGTCCGATCCCCTTTCCGCTGTTGTCGTAGTAGGACCACTTCTTGTTGCCCCGGAACAGCAGGAGGTCGTCGGGGGCGTTGGTGTGCAGCATGTCGATCTCGCCGGTCTCGAGTGCGTCGGCGCGCGAGGAGTGGTTGATGATGGGCTTGTACGTGATGGAGTCCAGGTAGGGGTAGCCCTTGCGCCAGTAGTGGGGGTTCCTGGTGGCCGTCATGTGGCTGTTGGGGACCCAGTCCGAGAAGACGAAGGGGCCAGTGCCGATCGGGTTCGACGTGCCTCCATTGGGGGAGTTGAGCATGGAGGGCGCGGCGATGTAGCCGGTCTGGGCCTGGGCCAGGTAGTAGGGGAACGGGGCCCACGGCTCCTTCATGGTGATGGTGACTGCGAGCGGCCCGGTGATCGACGCGCCGGCGAAGTACGCAGCGAAGGCCGGCCCGGTCAGGACGGAGGTGGCTGAATTCTGGATGTTGAGGTGCAGCGCGTTGGCGTCGAGTGGCGTGCCGTCGTGGAAGACGATGTTCGGGCGCAGCGTGATCGTGAAGGACGTGAAGTCCGCGTTCGACGTGATCGACTCCGCCAGGTACGGCTCGAGGCCGCCGGCGGCGTTCACGATGGCAATGGGGTCGAAGACGGTGCGGCCGTAGAGGAACCCGCCCTCGTCCCAGCGGGCCGTCGAGGGGTCGAAGCCGCTCTCCTCGGTGTCTATCCCGAAGGTGACCGAGCCGCCCCTCTTCGGCTTGGCGCTCGAGATCCCGTTCCGTCCGGGACCGTTGGTCCGGGCCGCGCCGGCCTGACCTGCTAGCCCTCCGAGCATGGCGGCGCCGGCGCCCAGTGCAATTCCACCGGCCAGGAACGACCGGCGATCAAAAGACTGCGTCATCGCAACCCCCCAAGGTCTCGATCCCTCGTGGCACCGCCGTGTCGCGGTAGCTGCGGCAGGTTACAACTTCGTGACTCTTCGGGGGTGGCGGACGATTGCCGGTCGCGGCGAGCCGTATGGCAACCTGGGCCCTCGACCACCCGGCGACAGGAGGAGGCATCGAATGACGATCGCAGTCGGCGAGCGTGTGCCCGACGTGAAGGTGTTCACCTTCGGTTCCAAGGGGCCCGAGGCGACCAGGTCGGCAGAGGTGCTGGGGCACGGGAAGGTCGTCCTCTTCGGGGTGCCCGGTGCCTTCACGCCCACCTGCTCCGACCACCACCTCCCCGGCTTCGTGCTGCGCGCCGACGAGCTCCGTGCCAGGGGCGTGGACAAGGTGGTCTGCGTGTCGGTCAACGACCCGTTCGTGATGGGGGCCTGGGGCCAGGACCAGAACGTGGGTGACTCGGTCGTGATGCTGGCCGACGGCAACGGCGAGCTGGCCGAGGCGATGGGGCTGACCATGGACGGCAGCGGGTTCGGCCTCGGGTCGCGCTCGCAGCGCTATGCGGCCATCATCGACGACGGTGTCGTCAGCTGGCTCGCCGTCGAGCCCGGCCCCGGCCTGCGCGCCAGCTCGGCCGAAGAGGTGCTCGCCGCCCTCTGAGCCGGGAGCGCCTTCATCACGCACGCGACGAGCGCAAGAGGGGTGTCACGGTCGTCCATTCGGGCACTTTGTGCTCCCGTTGTGCAGAAAAGCCGCCTGCATAGGCCTAATTGCCCTGGAATGGTGTGTGCCGACTCCGGCAAGATCGTTGGGGCATCGCCGCATCAGCACTGCGGCGGAGGGGGAACAACACCATGCAGAAGCGGCTCCCGCCGCGCCGCGCCTCACGCGCCGGCGCGTTCGCCGCCGCCGCGAGCGCCGCGCTCGTGGCCGCCGTGATCGTGGCGGCCCCGGTCGGCGGATTGGTCGGGGCCGCCACCCCCCACCGCGGCGCCGCCGAGAGCACCGGCCCCGGCTGCCAGGGGACCACGCCGCTCGGCCTCTCGGGCAGCTGGAAGTGCACGTTCGACGACGAGTTCAACGGCACCTCGCTGAACACCAGCCAGTGGGTCCCGCAGCAGACGGCTACCAGCGGCTACGTGGCGGGGCCCGACTGCTACGTGAACAGCCCGAGCACCGTCTCCGTCTCGGGCGGCTCCCTGAACCTCACGGTGCGCAAGGTGGCACCCTTCACCTGCCCCGACCCCGCCGGCAACTTCACGTCGGACTACACAGCCGGGATGGTGTCGACCTACGGCCTGTTCCATCAGACCTACGGCGCCTTCGAGGTCAACGCCAAGCTGCCGCCGTCGGCGGTCCCAGGGCTCCAGGAGACCTTCTGGCTCTATCCCCAGACGCTGACCTACGGCGGCTGGCCCAACTCGGGCGAGATCGACTTCGCCGAGTTCTACAGCGAGTACTGGGGCTTCGACGTGCCCTTCATCCACTACGCGAACTCGGCGAACGACCCCAACGTCACCGCTTACGGCTGCATCCTCAACCAGGACAGCTTCAACACCTACGGCGTGGACTGGACGCCCACGTCCATCACGGTCCTCTACAACGGCGAGGTCTGCCTCGTCGACCACCCGACGACGGGCAGCGTGCCGTTCGACCAGCCGTTCTTCATCGCGCTGACCCAGGCGCTCGGCATGGGCACCGACGCCGCCGGCGCGAGCACACAGCCAACGGTGGCCACGACGCAGGTCAACTGGGTGCGCGCCTGGAGCGCCGCGTAGGGGAGAGGCCTCCCGCCGGCCGCTTGACATGCAACCAAATGGCTGCTTGACTACATCATGCAGCTAAATGGTTGCATGACTCAGGGACAAGCGGACCAGCGATGCCAGACATGGATGCGGTCTTCCGGGCACTGGGCGACCCCGCCCGGCGCCGACTGCTCGACCGGCTGAACGAGCGCAACGGGCTCAGCCTGAGCGAGCTCTGCGAGGACATGGGCATGACCCGGCAGTCGGTGTCGAAGCACCTCGACGTCCTCGAGGCGGCGGGTCTCGTCGCCTCTCTGCGCCGGGGCCGGGAGAAGCTCCACTACCTGAACGCCGCTCCCATCAACGACATCGCCGAGCGTTGGATCCACCACTACGACCGGGCGCGGGCCGAGGCCCTGTCCGATCTCAAGACAGCACTGGAGGCCACACCCCCCATGAACATCAGCGACCAGACGACCTTCGTCTACTCGACCTACATCCACGCCACCCCCGAACGGGTGTGGCAGGGTCTCACCGACCCCGCGTTCACCACGCGCTACTGGCGCCACCCGTCGGCCGGCGGGCTGGCCTACGTCACCGACTGGCAGAAGGGCTCCACCTACGACCTGTCCTACGAGGAGTCCGGGTTCGTCGTCCGCGACCCCGGGCAGCTGATCCTCGAGTCCGACCCCTACCGACGGCTGGCCTACACCTGGCACACCCTCACGCCCGAGTGGGCCACCCGGCACGGCTTCGACGAGACCACGGTCGCCGCCTGGCGGGCCGAGCCGCGCTCCAAGGTGTCCTTCGACCTCGAGGACGCCGGGCAGGGGGTGGTCAAGCTCACGGTGGTCCACGACGGGTTCGAGCCCGGCAGCCAGGTGCTCCAGGGGGTCTCGGGCGGCTGGCCGGCCGTCCTCGCCAGCCTCAAGACGTTGCTCGAGACCGGGTCGGCCTTGCCGGGCGCCTGAGCAGCGGGCTTCCACCCGCCGCCCCCGAACAGCCCCGCCCCCAGGCAGCCCCCGGCCGAATCCGGGGGCTGGCACCCCTTGCCAGCTCGGCCTCCCCGGCGTAGGATACTCAGTATTCTACTCCGAAATGAGGGTACATGAGCATCCGGCACGCCCTGTTGGCCCTGCTGAGCGAGGGTCCCAAGTACGGCCTCCTGCTGCGCCAGGAGTTCGAGACACGGACCGGCGACGTGTGGCCGCTCAACGTCGGGCAGGTGTACACGACGCTGCAGCGGCTCGAGCGTGACGGGCTGATCGAGTCCGACGACTCGGCCGAGGAGGGCCCCCAGAAGGGGTTCCACATCACCGCCGAGGGCCAGGCGGAGCTGGACGGCTGGCTGCGTACGCCGCCCGACTTCTCCTCGCCCCCTCGGGACGAGCTGGTGATCAAGGTCCTGGTGGCCCTCGGGCTCCCGGGCGTGGACGTGCACGAGGTGGTGCAGGTTCACCGGCGCTACCTCGTCGAGCTCATGCAGCAGTGGACGCGCCTCAAGGAGGACGAGTCCCGGTTCGATCTGAACTTCGCCTTGGTCGTCGACGCCGAGCTGTTCCGGCTCGACTCGCTGATCAGGTGGTTGGACACGGCCGACGGCCGACTCAAGAGGGCGGCGGCGGGCATCGACGCGCCGGCACCGCAGCCGTTCCCCCTCCCCAAGGCCCGGCGCAAGGTGGGGTCACGGCCATGAGCTATCTCGAATTACGCGACATCTCCAAGGTCTACGGAGAAGGGGCCGCAGAGGTGCACGCCCTTCAGCGCATCGATCTCTCGGTCGACGCCGGTTCTCTGGTGGCTGTCATGGGCGCCAGCGGCTCGGGCAAGAGCACGCTCTTGACCATCGCCGGCAGCCTGGAGGAGCCGACCTCCGGCGAGGTCTACGTCGGAGGTGCGCCGCTGTCGAAGCTGTCCCGCAATGGCAAGGCGCGCCTGCGCCGCCAGTCCATTGGCTATGTCTTCCAGGACTACAACTTGCTCGCCGGGCTCAGTGCGGTGGAGAACGTGTCCTTGCCCCTCGAGCTCGACGGCATCGCGGCCCGCAGGGCCCAGGCGGCGGCGCTCGAGGCGCTCGAGGATTTCGGGCTGAAGGACCGGGCGTCGAGCTACCCCGACCAGCTGTCGGGTGGCGAGCGTCAGCGCGTCGCCATCGCCCGCGCCGTCGTGGGCCACCGCCACCTGCTCCTGGCCGACGAGCCCTCCGGGGCGCTCGACTCCACCAACGCCGAGGCCGTCATGCGCCTGATCCTCGCGGCCTGCCACCGCGGCCTGGCCGCCGTCGTGGTGACCCACGACGCCCAGCTCGCGTCGTGGGCCGACCGCGTGGTCTTCCTGCGCGACGGCAGAGTCGTCGACCAGACGCTCCCGGTCGAGAGCCCGGAAGCGGTCCTCGCCGACCTCCCGAACCAATGAGCGTCGGCGTCCTCGACCGCCCGGTCGCCCAGTCGGCGCCCGAGCCCACGACGGGCGGCGTCGCCGCTCGCAAGGCCATGGTCCGCTGGGCCTGGCGGCTCTTCAAGCGCGAGTGGCGGCAACAGCTGCTCATCCTGCTCCTCGTCATCGTCGCCGTGGCCGCCGTCGTGGTCGGCGCGGCCGTCGCCACCAACACCCCGCCGCCGGCCAACGCCGGATACGGCACGGCCGACGACCTGGCCACCTTCGCGAGCTCCGGGAAACAGCCCCCCAACCTGCACGCGGTGGGCGCCCAGATCGCCGCGCTGGAGCACCGCTTCGGCACGGTCCAGCTGATCGAGAACCAGACCTTCACCGTCCCCGGGAGCACCCAGACGTACCAACTCCGGTCCCAGGACCCGCACGGCCCCTACGGCGGGCCGATGCTCCAGCTGCTCTCCGGGCACTACCCGACCGGGCCGAACCAGATCGCCGTCACCCCTGGGCTGGCGTCCACGCTCAACCTCGGGGTGGGCGACACCTGGCCCCAGGGCGGCAAGACGGTCGTCGGGATCGTCCAGAACCCCCAGAGCCTGCTCGATGAGTTCGCGCTGGTTGCGCCGGGGCAGGTGCCGCACCCGACGCAGGTGAACGTCCTCTTCGATGCACCGGGCGTGAACCCGGGCCGCATCGGGTCCAACGTCTCGACGCCGGGCTCGCTCAACAACAACCCGATCAACCCCGAGACCATCGTGCTGGCGCTGGCGACCGTCGGCATGCTCCTCATCGCGCTGGTGTCGGTCGGTGGCTTCACGGTCCTGGCGCAGCGCCGCCTGCGCGCCCTCGGGATGCTCGAGTCCATGGGCGCGACGGACCGCAACGTCCGGCTCGTGCTGCGGGCCAACGGCGTCATCGTCGGCGCCGTGGGCGCCGTGGTGGGCTTCGCGCTGGGCTTGGTGGCGTGGTTGGCCTTCCGCCCGCACAACGAGCAGAGCGCGCACCACCTCATCCCGATGTTCGCGCTGCCGTGGACCGTGATCGTGGTGGCGATGGCGCTCGCCGTCGTCGCCACCTTCTTCGCCGCCGGCCATCCCGCCCGCGCCATCACCCGCGTCCCGGTGGTCAGCGCCCTGGCCGGACGCCCCGAGCCGCCGCGCCAGGTCCACCGCTCGTTCGTTCCCGGCGTGATCGCGCTCGTCATCGGGTTCGTCTTCTTCTCCCTCTCGGGCGCGGGACACCAAGGCAGCGGCGTGATCTGGCTGATACCCGGGTTCGTGGCGCTCATCACGGGGATCATCCTCGTGTCGCCGTTCTTCCTGGCCCTGCTGGCCCGGGTCGGACGAAAGTCGCCTATCGCCGTCCGTCTGGCCCTGCGCGACCTCTCGCGGTACCGGGCCCGGTCCGGCTCGGCCCTCTCGGCCATCAGCGTGGGCGTGCTGATCGCGGTGGTCATCTGCGCCGTCGCAGTCGCCCGCTACAGCAACGTTTTCGACTACGTCGGGCCGAACATGGCGTCGAACGAGCTCGTCGTGTACAGCCCGAGCAGCGGCTACGCCGGCAACGGCCCGGGACCAAGCGGGTCGACGACGGCGACGCCGAGCATCAAGTCGCAAGATGCCGGCGTCCACTCCATCGCCTCCGCCGTCGGCGCTACCGACGTCATCGAACTGGACAGCCCCGCGCCCTCGGTCGGCCTGCAGAACCCCAGCGGCTTTGGTCGTCAGTGGAGCGGAACGATCTACGTGGCGACGCCGGCGCTACTGCGGGCGTATGGCATCAACCCGTCGTCCATTCCTTCCAACGTCGACGTCCTCAGCGCGCGCCCTGGGCTCTCGGGCTCGGGCGTGCAGCTGACCTACGGAAGCGGCGGGAAGGGCGGCGGCCAGCTGGTCGGCCCCGGCGCGGGGGGCGGCGGCGGTCCTGGTCCGGGAAACACGAACACCTGCGATCCCCGTGGGTGCGTCGCCCACCCGGTCGTCCAAGAAGAGAGCCAGCTGCCCACGGGCACATCGGCACCGAACACGGTGATCACCGAGAGTGAGCTGCACCGGCTGCACCTCGCGAGCGAGAGCAGCCTCAACGGCTGGCTCCTCCAAGCGAATAGCCCGATCACCTCCGCCCAGATCCTGAACGCCCAGGCAGTGGCGGCCACCAACGACCTGAGCATCGAGTCGAAGAACAGCGCGCCGAGCTCGGCCGAGATCGTGAACTGGGCCACCGTGTTCGCCATCGCGCTGGCCCTCGGCATCCTTGCCATGAGCATCGGCCTCATCCGGAGCGAGACGGCGAGCGAGTTGCGGACGCTCACGGCCACGGGCGCCAGCTCCCGCACCCGCCGCAGCCTGACGGCGGTCACCGCCGGGGGCCTCGCCTTCCTGGGCGCGCTGCTCGGGACGGTGGCCGCCTACGTCGGGCTGGCCGGATGGTTCCACTCGAACGCGCTGGAAGGTGGCCTGTCGGACATCATCGATCACATCCCATGGACCAACCTGTTCCTCATCGTGATCGCCATGCCGGTGGTCGCCATGATCGTCGGCTGGATGCTGGCGGGACGGGACCCGACGGGGATCTCCACGCGGCCGATGGAGTAGGCGACCATGGCCGTTCGCAGCGACGCCGGCCCGGTGACGAGCGGGGCCCCCTCGCCGCCACCGGGCGGTGCCGTAGAGCGAGGTCATCGGATGCGTGCCCGTTTCGCGGTCCACCTCTGTCTGCTGGCGGCCTTCGCCGCCTCGCTGGCCACTGTGACCTTGACCCCCGAGGGGGCGCCGCACCTGGTAGTTGGGCTGGCCTTCGTGGCCCTGGCCGGCCTGCACGTGGCACAACGCCGCCACACCGTCGCGCGGCTGCTCGGGAACATGGGCCGGGTCCGCACGTGGATCAGGCGTCGTGGGCGGCTGGCGTGGTCGGATGTGGTCCTGGCCCTGTTGACGCTCAACGTGCTCGCCTCGGGGACCTACGATCTGCTCTCGGGCAACCAGGTGATCCTCCACCCACGCGGCGTCGGGATGCCGTTCCGCGACATCGGGTGGCATGTGCTCTCGGCGCTCGTGCTGCTCGTGTACCTGTGCGTGCACGTGGCTCGCCGCTGGGGACGCATCCGGCACTCCGTCATCCGCTAGGTGTACTGCTAGGACTCGAGCGTGACCCCGAAGCGCTCGGTGTAGCAGGCGAGGGCGGCCCGCCGCTCCCCGGTGTCGAGGCCGAACTGACCTAGGTCGTACTGGACCGTGCCGAACTTGCCCCGTGGATGCTCGGTCATGAAGGCGGCCATGGAGGCCCTCGAGCGGCCGTCGAAGGGTTGGCCCGCCAGGTCGTAGACCCGGCCGACCATGGCCAGGTCGTCCGCCATGAACTCGTCGAAGAGCACGTCGATCGTCTGGTCCGCCGGCAGGACGTCGCGGTCCTCGGTGCAGCGCCGCAACATCCGCTCGAGCCGGTCCGCCCAGTAATGGCCGATCGCCTCGACGTCGACCCGGTCTCGGGTGAGCCGCGCGCTGTAGGCGAGCATGGTCACCATCGAGGCGGTGACCGACACGGGATCGCGGTGGGTCACGACGAACGTGGCGTCGGGAAACGTCTCGACCAGGGCGGGGAACTGCTCGAGGTGCTGAGGCGACTTGAGGACCCAGCGCGTGCCGCCCCGCAGCCATTGCAACACCTTGAGCACCCGCAGCAGGTACGCGTAGCTGGAGCGTTGATCACGGGCCAGGTAGTGGTCGCGCCACGTCGGCATCGGCGCCGTCGTCTCGAACAGCATGGTCGAGAAGTCGATGGCCAACAGCTGGATCTCCTCGTGGGTGTGCTCGACGGTCATCTCGTGCATGCGGTTGAAGTACGGCATGGCGGCGTCGAGGAATGAGAGGGCCATCGCTGTGCGCTCTTTGCGGGGGTCCGGCGTGCCCGGCGCGGGTTGCTCACGCTCGGCCAGCACCGGTTCGAGGCTTTCCCAGTACGGGAGGGAGCGTAGGGCGGGGTCGGCGGACATCAGGTTGTGCAGGTGCGTGGTCCCCGTCCGGGGCAGCCCGCAGACGATGATCGGGGCGGCGATCTGCTCCTCGAGGATCTCGGGATGGCGTTGCAGCAGGTCCTCAATGAGGAGGCGGTTCTTCAACAACCCGGAGAGGAAGCCGTGCTGTTGCATCACGCCGGCCCCGTTGAAGCCGCCCTCGTCCCGCATGGCCCGGCAGAGCACCTCGAGCCGCTCGCCGAAGTCCGGGGCACCGAAGTCCTCCAGCCCGGTCTCGGCGGTTGACGCATCCATGAGACCCTCGGGTTCCAGGGACAGCTGGGACCCCGCCTCGTCCATGAAGTCGAGGATGGCGCGGACCTCCTCGGTGAAGCGCGGCTCGGTCAGGTCGTCGATCCGGACCGGTGCCGGGCGCCCGCTCACAGGCTCGCGACCGGCACGACCTCGACCTCCGGGTGTTCGGGGGTGTGGGCGGGGAGGAACCAGCGGAACCAGATGCGGCCGCTCCGATGCCCGGCGGTGGACACCCAGTTCGGGTGCTTCGGGCGCGCGGCGCTCACTACGATCGTCCAGGACCCGTCGGGCTCGTACTCCACCTGGGCTCCGTTGATCGTCACCCGCTCGTAGTCGTAGTTGTACGTGTGCAGCAGCGGGTTCCACAGGCACATGTTCCAGAAGACGCAGTCGGGCGAGCGGCCGCGGATGACCAGGGCCTGATCGGTTTCAAGCGCGAAGGCACCCATGGCGTAGGCGGCGTCGCCGGCTGCCCAGCCGAAGGTGGTCGTCGGCACGGGGTATGGCGGATCGATGGCATTGGGCGTGGCGGGAGGCAGGGGGACGATGCTTGCTTGCTCGCGCACCCACGTCGTCATGGCCCGGATGCGACGCGCCAGGCCGGCGTCGTCCTCCCGGAATGTGTCCGGTGGGTCGTCCGCCCGAATGTGCCACTTGGCACGCAGCCCGGCCGTCGGGTCCTCGAGGTAGTCGCGCGTGATCACCGCCACGGCGTCGGGCTCGAGCTTGATCCAGGCCACGCCGGCCTCGGAGGGCGGCTCGGGTGACAGGACGAGGTCGAAGGTGCCGTGGGGGAGCCACCCGGCATCGCGGCTGTTGACGGCACCCACGATGCGCTCGGAGTAGCGACCGTCGTTGGGGCCGCCGTAGACCGTCAGCGAGAGGTAGACCGCGTCGCCCGGTTCGACGGTCACCCGGTATGTGCGGGTGGGATCGACGGGCGCGTAGCAGTAGAAGGCGTCGGCGTTGTCGCCGCCCCACTTCTTGTACGGGCCGACGATCTCGACGAAGCGGGGTCGTGCCGTGTCCGACCAGAGGTTCACCTCGGCGGCCACCTGCAGGATGGAGAGGATCCATTTGTGCGCCTCGAGCAGCGTGGCCGGGTCGTCCGCCAGCTGCTCGATCATGCGCGCGTGCGTGGCGGTGACCACGTCCAGCAATTCGGCGAAAGCCGTTTCCGTCTCAGTCGTCATGGGCCCCCCGGCGTCGGCGTGGCGCCGATCATAGGGAGGATCGGGCGGATCGACGTCGTGCCACTATTGGGGGAGCTGCACCTGCTCGGCTTGCGCCAGGAGGGCGGCTCGGTCGGCGCTGAGGATGTACCCCATGGCGATGGCTTTGTTCAGGCTTGCCGTGAACGCGGCCAGATAGTGGCTCTTGATCCCGTACAGGCTGGCAAGCTCGGCCGAGCTGAACGCGGTCGCCGATCCGAAGAGCGAGCAGATCACACTGGCCCCAGTGGGCGCCGCGCCGCTCAGGGTCGACACCGGGACGTCGACCGCCGGTGTCCGCACCCCGCCGATCACGTTGCCGTGGCTGTCGAGAGCCAGGGTGGCCGGGTGGGTGCCGGCCAGGCGGAAGGGGGGCGGGCTGGGTGGTTGCGTGCCGTCGACGACCCACCGATTGAACGCAGTGAAGGCCGCCTGGACAACCGTGTGCTGGGGGCCATCGTTGACCGGGGTGGTGCAGCCGAGGATGCTCGCTGCCGCGCCCACGAGATACGCGTCGGCGTGTGACGTGCCCGCCACCTCCCAGGTACGGATCTTGGTGGTGTTGGGCTGTTGCGCCGCCGCGTAGCCGAGTTCGATCATGTCGGTCTGGGTCTCGAACATGAAGACGGGGACCTTGAGATCGCCGCGGATCCGGAGGCCGCTGGGTACCTGAGTGGATCCGAGAGCCGTTCCACCGAGTGACGCACCCGAGCCGCCCCGGCTGTGGATGAAGATGCCGTCGTAGGTGTTGGTCCGCGGTTGCAATGTGTCGGCGAACGTCGTCAGGTAGAAGGCCGACTGCGATTCACCCGTGGCGACGATGTGCTTGGGCTTCAGGCCCCCCAGCCCAGCTTGGTGCGGCAGTCGAAGGGCGTTCCCGATCTGGGCGAAGATGTCCGGCGCATACTGGTCACCAGGGTGGTGCAACGATCCGTACCGTGCGGGCTCGGCGGTGACGAGGCCCCCGGACCCCGAGAGCGAGCCGAGCAGCGCCTTCCCGCCGTCGACACCCAACGCCTGGGCCGACACCCCCACATACGCGTAGCCGTCTCTCATCAGCATCGGATTGAGGTAGTCCCAGTCAGGGGCCGACTCGCCCGCGCTCACGTTCATCCACTCGACCACCACCGTGCCGTTGAACCGAGCGGGGTCGGACGGCCGCCGGACCAGGATCCTGGTCTTGTAGGGAGCGGAGGTGGTCGGTGTGATCGACCAGTCGCCGTCGCTCGGCATGGAGGTGGCCTTGAACGCCGTTGCGGTGCCGGACGCGAAGAACTCCTGCTCGACGTAGCCATTGGCCGCGAGGTCGAGGGGGAGGCCGGAGAGCGGCTCCACCACGTGCCCCGTCGTGATCGGACCGGTCAATGTCGCCGCCGTGTGGTACGAGAACGTCGCGGCGGTTGCCGACGACGCAGCGGCCGCCTGCGGCCCTGCGAGGGCGAGCGACATGAGGGCAACGAGGATCGTCGCCGCCGCGAGCAACGATCCGGTCCTGTTCACGGACGCGTGCTGCTGTCGTTCTCGCCACATGCGCATTTTCCCCTTGTTCCCGTGAGAGCGGCCGACCAGGATCGAACTGGCATCAGCAGCTTGGAAGGCTGTCAGACCCGGATGAGCCTGAACCCTGATGAACAGTAATGCCAGGTCATAGCTTTGAGTGAATGAGGGTGAACGACCACGATCGGCGGCGTCCGCGGGATATTCGCGGGATGATACTCACAAGGCCGGCGAACTGGGCCGCCATCGGCGCGTCAGCCTTTCCGGCGGAAACCTCAGGGGGGAGTACGGGTCGAACCGTCCCCCCGTACGACACATATGGGCTGGTGGCTCGCTGGCCGCATCCACGGCATGTTGAAGCGTTTGCATCCCCGATTCCAGGTCGTTGAGAGCAGGGAGACACGCGACGATCCCTTGACTCTCATCTGCAACCGGCGTAGAAACGAGAGCCCAACGGAGCAGACGGAGGGCCGCAGTTGGCTGCAGAGCAGGTTGAGCACAGACTTGTCAACGTCACCACGCATGTTCTCAGCTTCGAGGGCAGTGTGGGAGCGATCGGCCTCTGCTCGTGTGGTGAGCTGATCTCGGCTGAGGGGTACCGCACTCACGAGGTGACCAACGAGCTCAGGGATGGATGGAGGACGCACGTCAGCGCCGTCCTGACCGACGATTCAGCGTGAGCTGACCCCTCTCCCTAAGGACCCCTCGAAGGCTGACTCAAAGCGGCCAGAAGTCGAGACTTGTTCCGCTGAGCAGCCGTCTCTCGTGCCATCTACCGCCGGGTAGGGTATCCCGTTCTTGGCGGCATAGTGGCGGTGTCATGGATGAAGAGGACGCCCGTGAGCCGGGCACGTCGAGAACGAGCCTCCGACAGCCTCGTATTCGTATTCACGGTCTCAAAGCGCATCAGTGGGCCTGGGTAATTTCCTTCAACAATCCGAAGTACGTCGAGACGGGTGACGTTCGCCATTTCGAGACCGGACCCGGGCCGGTTTCGTCTCTGATTGCGGTCGTCATACGGGCACAGGTTCAACTAGACCGACACCGATGCCGAGACGCAAGACCCTTGCCGAGTCGGTCGCAGAGTTTGAGCAACAGCAACCTTGACGATGCCTATCTGCCCGCACACGCCGGCACTGTGGCACCCTGCGGACACCTCCTGACCTCCTCTAGGGATATTCCCTCCACCCTGGGGTCTGGGAATCCCCTGCCCACGTACGGCATCGGGGAGAGCCCCGGTCTCCTGGACGGGGAACTGGGCCAGTCCACTCTTCAAAGTCTTGTGCTCTCTTCGTTCTTTGGGGGCTGCCGGCCCCAGACGCCGATGTGGGCGAATCCGCACGCCAGGTAGTCATCGTCGCCTGGGCGGTCGATGAGGGCCGTCGCCTGAACCGGGCTAAGGGCCCCAACTTGCACCTTCGGACCAGCGAGAGCGGACTGACTGAGCCTGTAGTACCTCCCCGCGGGCAATGGAGGTGGACCGGTTGATGTACATGGCGGCAACGATGTGACTGACTCCCCTCCAGGTTGGAGACAACTTTCGTAGGCCGTCAGAACGGTCACCGGGAATCGGTTGGAACCTGGTGCGAGCCGGATTGAGGGTGGACACGCGATCAGCGTGCTGCCGGCCTGATAGGTGTACCCACGGCCCTTTAGTCCTACCTGTAACCAGCCATTCTGGGCGCAGCTCTCAACCGTGATCTGTCTGGAGGTTGTATTGGTGAGCACGACCGTCCCCTTAATGGGTTGCCCGGCGACGACACGACTGTGGTGAAGCGCCACGCGGACCTTGATGGGCGCCGACGAGGACCTGCTCGCCTCGGCGACTCCGCCCCAGCCCACGAGTAGCGCCATGCCGACCAGAGCAGCCCGACAGAAGTTCACCTGGTCATCACGGCCCTGAACTGACTACCCGTCACCGCAGTGAAGGTGCCCCCGATCGCCAGCTCGGTGACCATCTAGCGGGTGCTCTGGGGAATGTAGGTCGGCGGGTTCCGTACGAGGTAATCACCTTCGATGGCCCTGCATAACGATGCGTCCATGTTGGGGAGCGTGCACGAGAGCAGTGAGACGTTGACGCTGCCTGTGGACCCGGAACTCAGTTGCGGGTACACGGCTGCACCCATTGACGTCAACGAACCGCCAGATGCCGTGCCCGAGCCCTTCACGCCCGGGGCGTCCGTGAAAGCCACCACGTCGGGGGTGAGCTGTGTGCTCTTCTCGCTCGCTGGCTTCTGGCACGGGTAACTGCTCTCCTTGGCCACCGAGACCCCGGCTGAGTTCGGGAACAGGTCACAGACCAGCGCCACTCCGGGAACGTGGCCCGTGTAGTCCGCTTGGACCTCCACGAGCTCCGCTCCTTTCGGTGCGGGTTGCGTCGAGTAGTCGGGTTTGCCCGGCGGGTAGACGTCAAGCCTCTCGCCACCGTCGGCAGCCACAAGTGCACTACATGCCCATCCGGTGGGTCCCAAGACGGTGATTCGACCGTTTGAGTAGAAGCTCAGGCGATGGATCGAGCTCGTCGTAGGGAGCTCGTGAGGGACAAAGGGGCCGGGCGGCGACCCCGCGCCATAGCTGGTCGTGCAGGAGATCACCGGCAAGACCCTTATGGATGGCGGACTCGGCTGTGAGCCTCTCTTCAACTCTTGCCGTGTCGCCGCGCCGGCGGGCTCCACGCTCAGTCCCAGGATCAAGACACCGAAGAAGATGCAACTTGCTGCATGTCTCATGGGCGGAAAATACTGCGCAATCCCGGCTGTAGCGAGGAGCACCGCCGGGACCCAACGCCCTGTGACGAGCCGCTAGTCGCCCTGAACGCCGGCACGGTGGGTTGTCGGCACCATGGGGACAGGTGTGTCCTGAAAGGGGAGTGATGTCGATGTAGAAGATCGCCAGCACGAACCGTGCTGTGTCAAGGATGGAGGGAGGCCCTCCGGGTTCGCCGTGCAGGCGGAGATCCCAAACCACCGCAGTGTCATGCCGGTAAAGAGCCGGGGTGGGAAGCGACTGCGGAGAAGGCTCGCAACCAGCGGGTCAGGTGAGCGACGAGAAGACGAACCTGTGTAAACCACTGCTGACGCATCGAAAATGTGAACGACGACATCGAAACCGAGGCAGCTGTCCCGCCTCGGGACAAGGGCGCCGCCCTTCGGGCGGGTCCGGAGCCAGGGAGCTGCCTGCTCGTGGCCCTGGTGATGTCCGGTGTAAAGGTGGCGTGAGCTCGTTGCAGGCCCTGGCATGGAACAGGAGAATCTGTCGCCTCGATACGAACGACCGGTTGCATGGGGTGCAGTCGGCACCGTGGTCGCCGAGAGGGAGAAGCCCGGGTGGCCAAGGCCACGTGGGTGAGAGTACCGATGCGAGGCACAGAGGCGGACCAGCTCGTAGTAGCGATGAAGGCCCTGTAATGGGGCTGGAGCCAAGGGGCTGGGCAGGTCAGGTCACCCATCAGTCAACCCTTCGGGGGAGGAGCTGATGGACGGATCACAGTTAGGAATGAAGTCGTTTGAGATTCCAAAGCGCCTCGTCTACGAGGCGTGGATGAAGGTCCAAGCGAACGGCGGTGCGCCGGGCGTGGACACCGTCAGCATCGAACGGTTTGCAGACAACGAGAGGGACAACCTCTACAAGCTGTGGAACCGGATGAGTTCGGGGAGCTACTTCCCCGGGCCGGTGCGGGCGGTGGAGATACCGAAGGACCATGGGGCCGGGGTCAGGGTGTTGGGGGTGCCGAACACGGTGGACCGCATCGCCCAGACCACAGCAGCAATGCTGCTGGAAGAGGAGCTTGAGCCGATCTTCCACCATGACAGCTATGGCTATCGCCCTGGGCGCAGAGCCCACGACGCTCTGGCCGTGACTCGTCAGCGCTGTTGGAGAAAGGACTGGGTGTTGGACATCGACGTCCGGGCCTTCTTCGACAGCGTGCCCCATGATCTGTTGTTGAAAGCGGTCGCTCACCACACCGACGAACGCTGGGTCCTGCTCTACATCGAACGGTGGCTTACCGCCCCCATGCAGATGCCAGATGGGACCCTCGTGGCACGGGAGAGAGGGACCCCGCAAGGGTCCCCGATCTCGCCGTTACTCGCCAACCTCTTCATGCACTATGCGTTCGATAAGTGGATGGACCGGGAGCACTCCGACAGTCCCTTCGAGCGTTACGCGGATGATGTGGTGATTCACTGCGACACTGAGGCAAAGGCTCTGCATTTGTGGGCCGCACTCGCTGAACGACTCGGGTCCTTGGGGCTTGAGTTACACCCCACCAAGACGAAGGTCGTGTACTGCAAGGACACGCACCGTCGGGGGACCTCGGAGCACACCAGCTTCGACTTCCTCGGCTACACCTTCCGGGGTCGTCTGGCCAAGGGCCGGCGGGGGTTCTTTACGAGCTTCCTTCCAGCCATGAGCGCCAGCGCGAAGAAGGCGAAGGGCAAGCAGATCAGGGACTGGCACCTCAACCGTCGCATCGGAACGGACCTGTCTGGTCTCGCCTGGGCCATCAATGCCCAAGTCCGAGGCTGGATCAACTAGTGCGCCGGGATAAACCGGCATGGAGAAGGAGATGAAAACGCTCTGCATCGAAGGGGTAGCAACCCACGATGACCCCGAGTCATGTGTCGGCGTCCGTGAGGGCGCAGGCAAAGCGTTGACAGGGGCACACGTAGGCCGGGCTATAGAGCCGCGAAATGATCCCATCCGGGGTGCCGACGTTCTTAGTATTGCGGAAGGCAACACCACCAGCAGCGCTATCGCAAGGTGCTGGTGGACCCCGCGCGGTCGGAGAACCTGTGCATGCGTGGAATCTCCATGCGCGAGAACCGGGAGGTCTCGTGCTCGCCCGTCCGACCTGATCATCGGACGGGCCGTTCAGGAAAGGCCAAGGCCGCACTCCTGAGATGAACGAGCACGAGAAGTCAGACAGCCCCGTACTACCGACGAGCCCGCCGAACAAGGCCACGCAAGTGGTTGCGGAGGCGGTGGAGGGAAGGGGGCTGGCCAAGGGGAACACGGACAAACCGACACGTTCCGGACCCAGTGCCGGAGAAGGCGTGACAAGCGGGCTGGACCGTGTGCGCCAAGTAGCAAGAAGGGACAAGGACGTACGGTTCACCGCCTTGCTGCACCACGTCGACGTGAACCGCCTATGGGTGGCCTACACGGCGATCAACCCGAAGGCCACACCAGGGGTGGACAAGGTGACGTGGGAGGACTACGGGCAGGACTTGAGGGCAAACCTCCAGGACCTGCTCACAAGGGTCCACAGCGGCGGCTACCGGGCGAGTCCGTCTCGCAGGGTGTACATCCCGAAGGCTGACGGGCGGCAGCGGCCGCTCGGCATCGCCACGCTGGAGGACAAGATTCTCCAGCGGGCAGTCGTCGAGGTGCTCAACGCCGTGTACGAGGTGGACTTCCTCGGGTTCTCCTACGGGTTCCGACCGGGACGCAAGCCCCATGATGCGCTCGATGCGCTGGCGGCCGGGATCACGAGGAAGAAAGTGAACCATGTGCTCGACGCTGATATCAGCGACTTCTTTTCCAAGCTCGATCATTCTTGGCTGGAGAAGTTCCTCGAGCACCGTATTGCGGACAGAAGGGTCCTGCGGCTCATCCGAAAGTGGTTGAACGCAGGGGTCATCGAAGACGGGAACTGGAAGGAGACGATAGAGGGGTCGCCGCAGGGGGCATCGGTTTCACCGCTGCTCGCCAACGTGTACCTGCACTACGTCTTCGACCGGTGGACACGACAGTGGAGGCGTCGGCACGCCCGTGGCGACATGGTCGTCACCCGCTTTGCCGATGACTTCGTTGTCGGGTTCGAGCACCTTGGTGATGCAAAGCAGTTCCTCAGAGACCTCCGTGAGCGGTTCGCGAAGTTCAACCTGGAGCTGCATCCGGAGAAGACCCGTCTGATCGAGTTCGGGCGCTTTGCGGCGCAAAACCGGTCGGAACGGGGACTCGACAAGCCGGAGACATTCGATTTCCTCGGCTTCACGCATATCTGCGGGAAGGGAAGGAACGGAAGTTTCTGGCTCCGGCGCATCACCATTGCAAAACGGATGCGGACGAAGCTGAAGCAGGTGAAAGTCCAGCTCATGCGACGCCGGCATCTGTCCATCCCTGAACAGGGGCAGTGGTTGGCAAGCGTTGTGAGAGGTCATTTCGCTTACTACGCCGTTCCCGGCAATGTCCGGGCCGCCAACGCCTTCCGCAGAGAGATCAGCAGGTGTTGGTTACGTGCGCTTCGGCGCCGAAGCCAGCGCCATCAACTGAACTGGAAGCGGATGAACCGCCTCGTTGCTCGATGGCTACCACCTGTCCGCATCGTGCACCCTTATCCCGAAGTGCGATTCGACGCTCGCACCTGAGGCAGGAGCCCAGTGCGGGAATTCGGCACGCTGGGATCTGTGCGGGGGGCCGCCCGAAAGGGCGGTCCCTACCGCAATCGGGGCCTTCTACCGCTCCGAGTTGTATTCCATCGCAGTGCGCATCGACGAGCATCTGGTCAGATGGGCCATGCGGAAGTTCAAGCGATTGCGAGGGAAGCCTCATCTAGCGTGGGACCGGCTACGTGCTGCCAAGCAGCTCCATCCCCGGCTCTTCGCTCATTGGCAGCTTCTCGCAGCCACTCCCAACCGACCTGCAAGAGCCGGATGAGCTGAGAGGTTACGTCCGGTTCTGTGAGAGCCGGGGGGTGCGATTCCCCCCGGCTACTCGACTTTTCCGGAACTAGCGTGCCGAGTGACATTGGGTAGTACCGGGTGGTCAGCTCAGGGCAAGCAGGCCCGCAAGGCTGGGCGAGCCCGGCGATCTTCTGAAGTCTCTACGGGTCTAGAGGACGGGGTGAGCGATGGAGGTTGCCGAGCGCGAGATGCAAGTGCGGAGATTCCTTGACGAGGTCTGGAATGGCCGAAACTACGAAGCGGCCGCTGGTCTCTACAGCGAGAAATACATAAATACGTTTGGGGCAGGGCCATCGGCCAGGATCGAGCCGATCCGCCGCTACCACAATGCTTTTCCTGATCTCCACCTCCACGTCGAGGAGCTGATCATGGCTGGCGACACCGTCGTCCTCAGGCTCACCTTCCGCGGCACCGACACGGGAGGGTACGTGGGCCGGGCCCCGACAGGACGGGCCGTGGAGGAATGGGTGGTCACCATCATGCACTTCGAGGGCGACAAGGTCGTCAGGGAATGGATCGGAGCCGACAAGCTCGGCCTGTTCATTCAGCTGGGGGTCTTAGCCCTGATAATTCGTCCGGCCTCTGAACGTGCCGTGCGCGTGTCCGCGTAAAAGCCCTCCGCACCTGGGAGGATGTTTGTTACCAAGCAGACACCCCAACCAGACCCGGAGGGCTCCTTGAAAGTGCACCGTAGTCGCTCGGTCCGGCGCGCCCAAGTGATACCCGACGGCAAGAACCTCGTGTCGCATGCCGGTGCCGCCCTTTTGGCCGAACTGGCCGATCGCGCCGGGTTGACCGAGGCCATGTCGGTGGCCATGGCCGAGTGCGGAATCAACTGGCACACCCACGATCCCGGTGTCGTGCTCACGCACTTGGCCGTCGCCATCGCGGACGGTGCGGACTGCCTGGCCGACATCGCCGCGCTCAAAGAACAAGAAGAGCTCTTCGGCCCGGTGGCCTCGGTGGCGACTGCTTGGCGGGCCGTGCACGCGACGGCCTCGGTCGAGCTACGAGCCATCCCCCTCGCCCTGGCCGCCGCCCGTCAGCGCGTCTGGACCGCCGAGCCTCCAGTCGGCCCGATGATCTGGGACTTCGACTCGACCCTGCTCAACGTGCACTCGGAGAAGGAGGATGCCGCCCCCACCTACAAGCACGGCTTCGGGTTCAATCCGCTCGCCGTGTGGTGCGATAACACCAACGAGCCCTTGGCCGCCATGTTGCGACCGGGCAACGCCGCACCCAACGACACCGACGACCACCTCGAACTCCTCGAGCAGGTCGTCCGAGCCGTGCCCGCTGAATACGCCCTCGGCCACGAAGAGGGCGACGACCCCTCCTTGGTGGTCCACCCCATCTTGGTCCGGGCCGACTCGGCGGGGGCCACCCACCGCTTCGTCGCCTCCCTTTCGGAGGCCAACTTCGACTACTCGATCGGCTTTCCCATCAGCGGTTCTGTACGTGACGCCCTCCTGTTGGCCCAAGAGGAGGACTGGGTGCGCGCCCGTGAGCTCGACGGAGCGATCCGGCCGGGCGCTGAGGTCATCGAGCTGAGCGAGCTCTACGAGGTCGAGGGCTGGCCGTCGGATATGCGCGTGATCTGCCGGCGCGAGCGCCCGCACCCAGGCGCCCAGCTCTCCCTCTTCGACACGCATGCGGGCTGGCGCCACACCTGCTTCGTCACCAACACGGTGGGTGACGACATCGCCACGCTCGAGCTGCGCCACCGGGGACATGCCCGCGTCGAGGATCGGGTGCGCGTCTGGAAGGCCTGCGGTCTGGCCAACCTGCCCTTCGAGGGCTTCTGCGCCAACGAGGCCTGGGTCGCGGTGTCCTTGCTCGCCGGTGCCCTGCTGGCCTGGAGCCAGCTGACCTGTTTCGACGGCGCCCTGGCCAAGGCCGAGCCCAAGACGATGCGCTACCGGGTCCTCCATGTCGCCGCCGTCCTCGCCCACCGGGGACGCAATCTGGTCGTGCACCTCGACGAGAGCTGGCCCTGGGCCAGCGAACTCGCAACCGCCTTCACGCGTCTACGCGCCGCGTTCCTATAACGGGACGGGTCCCGGCGCCCGACCCCGCAGCGATCCCGCAGGGCGTGACACCAAAAGACCAGGCGAGCGACCTTGACGCTTCACGCCCCGTGATTCACTCATAGAGCGGAGAGCGTCTCTCCGCCACGATTGACCAAGTCGGGGTTGTCCCACCAGAGGTCGGACGAATGATCGAGGTTAGGCGACCCGTGGCCCGACTAGGAATCGACAGCCCCAGCATCGGGACGGGCGGCATCACTGGGAAGTGGATGCTTCGGCTAGGGACTCAGGTCAATAGCAGCTGACGGCGCTGCCAGCGGGTGGAGCAAGTGCGACGAACTCCCGGTTCGGATCGCCCAGAGAACTCAGGTTCAACGTTGCATTTGCAATGGTGTCGTTCTCCATGCGCTTCTACGACCAACCCTTCGTGCCTACCATCCCATCTCAACTGTCCATTGGTGGTTCGCTCTTGAGCAGATAGGGCGCCGAGCTGCTTGGCAGCGAAGACCACGGCAACGAGCGCCTCCCAACATGAGACATTCTCCCCGGCATTGCGCTCGGCCCTGCCGGTGGCGCCTTGATCGCGATCCTCTTGGAGTTGATCGGCCCGCTCTGTCGCGCCCGCGACGCCCGACATCCGGTTTGAGCACACCATCGGTCCGCCGACTGGCATCCAGGCCGGATAGGGCGCTTCTAGGAACGTGTGACAGTACGAATCCCACTTATGAGCGTGTGCAGAAGCTCGGCATCAGGAGCGTGAGACAGGTGGTCAACCCACGCGAATCGTCCGTCATTGCCGTAAGCTCGCAAAATGCGGGCGTGCCCGACGACGAAGCCAGGGCGGCGATGCCGAGTGCAGAGGCTCGCCCTTGGGGCGGGGATGGTGGGCCTGTCTCTCGTAACCGCGATCACCGCAACGGTGGTCACGCCTCCGGGATCCGTCGCGGCCGACCAGGTCTCCACCCTCAAAGCACAGGCGGTCCAGATCGCCCAGGATCTCGTGCTGGAGCAGCTCCAAATCGGCACTTACCAACAGCAGTACGACGTCGATATCGCCAAGGTTCAACGCGACGAGGCGGTGATCGGATCCAGTGAGGACCAGATCCAAGCCGACATCAGTCGGGTGGGGCGCGATCGCAAGCGGCTTCAGTCTGAAGCGGTGTCGGCCTACATCAACTTGGACCCGGAGGTCAACGGGAGCGAGGCCCTGTTCGAGAACCAAAAAGAAGCGCCTACGAGAGCGGAGTACGAAGAAGTGGTCAGTGGTGATATCGCCCTTACCATCGCGGCCCTTCATACCGACGAGAACGGGTTGCGTGCCGAACGCGCCACGCTCGAGCAACAAGAGGCACGGGACCAAGCGACCACCAACCAGGAGGCAACGCTGGACAACGCCGCGCGCCAGACCGAGGTCCAGCTCGCGTCCAAGCAGTCCGAGATCACGGGCCAGCTCGCCGTTGCCGTGGCCCAACAACAGGCGGCACAGGCCGCCGCTGCTGCGGCAGCGGTCCGAGCGGCACAGGCCGCGGCTGCTCCGCCCACGTCACCAGCGGCGAGCCGAACCCCAACGAGCACCACTCAACCTGCGCCTTCCGCCACCTCGACGGCGGCGCAGGGGAGCGGCCCGAGCACATCGTCGGGTGACCCGTCGCTGCCCCCCTTCCTCCAATGCGTCTTGCAGGCCGAGTCAGGTGGCAATTACGACGCCGTCTCGCCGGGGGGCACGTACATGGGCGGTTTCCAATTCAGCCAGGCGACGTGGAACGAGGCGGCCGAGCTGGCCGGCATGCCGCAGCTCATCAACGTCCCCCCGAACGAGGCGACTCCGGCCGACCAGGACGACCTCGCCATCGCGCTCTACGAGGCCGATGGCCAGCAGTCCTGGAACGACTCCTGCCGGACCAACTGATGCACGCCACCACTGCGCGTTCCTGTTGCTCACCACGGCGGCACGTCACCGCAGGCCGCCGCACCGCCGCTGTTCATAGCTACCCGGCTTGTGACGATCGACCGTTGCCCTTCTGCAGATAACGACGGATCCTCCCTCCATCGGACAGCACAGCAATATCCTGATTGTGCTGGCTGATGACGCCCGAGTTCAGACTGCGCCCGTAGGCTGGGACAATGGGGCAGCCTCGCCCCTCTACGGCTTCAGGTGCGCGTCGAAGAATGCCAGGATGCGCCGGCGTGCATCTCGCGCAGAACCCTCGTGGTAGCCCGAACCTGGCGAGAGTATTCCGAAGACCGGCTCCAAGACGGAAAACGGGAATGGATTCTTGTCTCCAGCTCCTTCGTGGTCGTTGAGGAATGAGTGCCCGGCCTCCGGGTACTCCTTGACATCGTGTTCGACCCCGACGGCCGTCAAGGCCCGTTCGAGGCGATCGGCGGCCCCTCGCAGAGTGCGATCCTTGCCGCCGTAGCTTCCGACAATCGGGCACGCCCGTCTCAGAAAGCTGGCCGTGTAGGCGTCCTTCGGAGCGGTGCCGTAGTTGACGCTCGCCACGGTGAAACCGCGATCGGCTGCGAGCATCAAGGCGAACCCTCCTCCCATGCAGTAGCCGATCACTCCGATCCTGCCCGTGCAGTCCTCCCGGGCCCCCAGCCAGACGCGCGCCGCCTCGATGTCGTCGAATGACCGTCCCCGTCCGGCGCGCACGTCGCGCATGACCGAGATCATGCAGGCCACCGTCCCTCTCCTAGAGAAGAGGTCCGGCGCTATGGCGAGGTACCCTTCGCTCGCAAGCCAATCAGCTTGGTTCCGTAGGTCCTGGCTCATCCCCATTGCGTCGTGAATGACGACGACACCAGGCCAGGGGCCCTCGCCTGCAGGGATCGCCAGGTAGGACGGCACCTCACCAGGTGTGGGGATCATTACCTCGGCCATCACGTCTCCTCTGTGGTCAGGGGTCGTCCCGGGCCGTCATCCGATAGAACCCTTGCCGCGAGCCGTTTGCCCCATTCTTGGGCTCGGGCCTCCTCGCCCGGTTCGAGGTGATTCTCCAAGGTGACGAAGAAGCTCTCGGGCTTGGCCACCATGTCGAACCCGTGCTTCCGAAGTTTTCGGCTGATTGGCCTCGACGCTCTCCCTCTGAGAACTGCCGGACCCTTGAAACGGGTGTCGAAGGCGGCAAACTTTGTGTGGCCATGGCCCAGCGACCTGAGGCAGTCACGCACGCCTGGCCCTTGGGTGTCGCGATCGAGCACCAGATCGTTCTTGGGTTTTTGCGCAGTGGCGACCGCCCACTTGCGGGTGCGTGGGCGGCTCATCCCGTGAAAATGGGTGGGCCCGCCCACCACGAGCAGGTCGGCGTCACCCAACCGCTCGCCCGCCTCACCGACCGGGACCGCGACCACGTTGTCCAGGGGTTCGAGGCCCTTGGCAATCGGCGATCGCGTGCGTGTTGCCGAACATCGACTCGTAGATGATCACGGCCCGCACGGAGATACCTCCGGAGCTTTCGCTGTTGTCATAGCGCGCCTCCTTGTCCTTAGGGTGGCCTGCGCCCCAAGACCATGATTGAGCCGACACGCTCCGGCGGGTAGAGGCGAACGTCACGGGCGGCGGTCGTCCACGGCTTGTTTGGCCCGGCCAGAGTGCCCACGTACATTGCCGCCGGGAGGGTGGGGCCGGTACGGCACGACGCCGGCAGTGAATTGGCCAAGACGAAGAGCGGTTCGCGGATTGAACCTGAGGTCGGTCCCGTAGGATCTCAGTGCCGTGACGAGGACCTGGTTCAGGTGGTGCTGTGTCCCGCTTGTATTCGCTGGACTCTTCATGTCGATCGACACGGCTGTGGCGGTCGCTCCACCGCAACGGGCATCTGGGTCCATGGAGGCTGATGCTCTGAAGGTCCCCCTGATGTCTGTGGTCTGTTCCACCACACGAAGGTGTGTGGCAATCGGCACACAGCCAGACGGAAGCACTGTAGGTTCGATTGGTGTCACGACTTCCGACGGAGGCAGCACCTGGGCCAGCACTCCGATTCTCCGTGGCGTCAAGTACCTCCAGGCGCTCGCGTGCCCAGCGACGAGGACATGCGTTGCCGTGGGATCGAACCCTCTAGGCAATGGCGACCGTGGCGCCGTGCTCAGGACGCTCGATGGTGGACGCACGTGGGTGCTCGCGCCGGCGTTGCCAACGGGCGTCGGCAGGCTCGTCGACGTTTCGTGTCCGACCAAGAGCTTCTGCATGGCCGTCGGGGTGACGAGTTCGATCACCAACGCGGTTGCTGTGATCTCGAACGACGCGGGTCAAAGCTGGAGAACAGTGAGGTTGCCGAAGGGGGAGGAAGATCTGTCCCTGGTGACCTGCACGACCCGTCGGTGCTGCATCGCCGAAGGAGAGATGGAAGCCACGATCGGCGACCCCGAGTCGGGAAGTCGCCTCAGCATCATCATCACCACCGCCAATCGTGGATCGGCCTGGAAGCAGAGTTCTCTTTCGACCAACAACGCCGCGCCCATCGGCATCCCAACCTTTAGTGGCCTGACGTGCGCAACTCCCACCCACTGCCTGCTCGTCGGTGATGCCACCCCAGGTGACGGTTCACCATCGGGGATGATTGCTTCGAGCATCGACGGCGGCGCATCGTGGACGTTCCAAGCGGTGCCGCCCGGCACGACCTTCTTGAATTCCATCTCGTGCGGTAGTTCCGTGCAGTGCGCTGTTGCGGGCGGGGGCATCGAGGCGAGGGGTGGGATCGATCGCGACATCCTCACCACGACTGACGCCGGGAAAACTTGGATTTCACGGGTGGTGCCGGCGGCATCAGTCGGTCTGGACGGCGTCTCGTGCCCGTCTGCGACCTCGTGCATGGCAGTGGGATTTGGCTTGTCCTCCACGGATCCATCAGCGGAACCAGCGGTGATCGTCGTCTCAGGCGACGGAGGAGCCACCTGGACAGCCCAATGACGGGCGTCGATCATGACGATCGCAGCCGATGGTCCGGGAGGGCGGTGGGGTCCTGACCAATAACACAGCGCACCGGCGCGAGCGGTCATAGTTTGGCCGAGGTGAGGACGCGACCACCCGACCTCGACGACGATGCCGTGACCAGATCGCTGGCCGAAGGTTGGAGCGTCGACGTGGTGTCCATTTCTTATGTGCCCGAGGGTGGTGGTAGCCACCATTGGAAGGTCACCGACTCGCATGGCAGAGTCTTCTTCGTAAGGGTCGATGATCTTGACGACAAGGACTGGCTCGGCGACACCAGGGACGCCGTGTTCGATGGCCTGGGCCGAGCTCTCGACACCGCAAGGGCGCTTCGCACCGATGCCGATCTGGCCTTCGTGGTCGCACCCTTGAGCGCCGCGGACGGTACCCTCGGTCGCCGACTCACCCCTCGCTACGCAATCTCGGTGTACCCGTACTTGGCCGGTATGTCCTATCCGTTCGGGCCATACACGGACGAGGGTGTGCGCTCCACGGTCATGGAGATGGTGATTGCGGTTCACCGAGCCACTCCGATCGTCGGGCATCTCGCACCGCAGCATGTACCGAGGATCGGGCGGCGCGAGCACCTCGATGCGTTTCTCCGCGAGCCCGACAAACCTTGGGATGTCGGTCCGTTCGGCGGCCCAGCGCACAATCTCCTCGCACCGCATGCCGGCACGCTCGCTGAGGTGGTGCGGGCCTATGACGACTTGGTCGAGGCCACTGCAAGTGCAAGATCGGCGACCATGGTCACCCATGGAGAGCCCCATCCGGCCAACGTGATGTCGGTATCCGACACCCTTGTGCTCATTGACTGGGACACCGTAGCCCTCGCAGCGCCAGAGCGTGATCTGTGGATGGTGGCACCTGAAGGCGATGCCTTCTTCGCTCGTTATGAGGCTGTAACGGGCCACCACGTCGATCCGGCGACTATCACCCTCTACCGCCTTCGCTGGTACCTCGACGACATTGCCAGTGCGGTCAAGCTCTTCGACTCCCCGCATGAGCTGACGGCTGACACGCAACGCTGGTCGGCAGATCTCGCCTCACGGGTCGAGTCCTTGGGCTCGTCGCGGCAGGCCCTGGCGTGAGCCTGCGACGTAAGTGAGAACGCCTAAAGCCGGCGAACACCCGGGATGCGGCTGGCGATCCTCGGCCGCGTGTTCTAGACGTGGATCTTCACAAGAACCGACGCTGTCCTTATGATCGAATCGAGGTGAGCGAGATGCCCAACAAACCTGGTGAGCGCCCCGAGGTGTTGTTCGATTCGATTCTCCCCCTGCATCCCCGTCTTGGCCAAGATCTATTCCAGATGGATGCAGAAGTGTGGGCGATCCACGGGTATATCCCGGTTGACGGTGAAGTGATTCTGGCTGAGTTCGACCACCGCGAGACGGCAACGGCCGTTCTCGCCCAGCTTGCGGAAGCGCAGGAACATTCACAAACTCGCTATTAGGGCTCTGTCTGACCTCCATGACCCTGGAGTGTGAACGCGTCAGCTGACAGATCCCGACTACAACTCCCCGCTAACTCCCCGCTCATCGAGCGCGCTCGGTAGGACGCCCCCGAAAGCGCCGGGTCGGGGCGCAAGAGTCATTCGCCTCAGCGGTGTTCTGGCAAAGGAGTGGTGGCTCTTCACGCGCACGGGTCCTAGGACTACGAGGAGGCCTCGCGATCAGTGTTGCGTGGAGGTGGGTCGGTGCCCGGGCCACCACCGTCTGTAACGTGCTCCGTCGATTCAGACCCCGCCCAGTAGCGCTTCTCATGTCGGCCCGAGAGTCGGTCGTGTCGGGTTTGAGCTGCGAATGCATCTCGGAGCGGCCGACCAGGATCGAACTGGCATCATCAGCTTGGAAGGCTGAGATTCTACCATTGAACTACGGCCGCGAATCGGCGAGCAGTCTAAGCCTCTACTGTCGACCCCGTGGACGCGCTGTTCGACCGGGTCGGAGGGGAGCAGTTCTTCGTCGACCTCGTGGACCGCTTCTACCTGGGAGTCGCCGGCGACCCGCTCCTGCGCCCGCTCTACCCCGAGGACCTCGCCGAATCGGCGCAGCACCTCGCGCTGTTCCTGATGCAGTATTGGGGCGGTCCGGGCACCTACAACGAGCAGCGTGGTCACCCCCGGCTTCGCATGCGCCACGCTCCGTTCGTCATCGGTCCGACCGAGCGCGACGCGTGGCTACGCCACATGGAGGGAGCGCTGGCGGGGCTCGAGGCCGAGGATCGGATCTCGGGCCCCGACGCGGCCGAGCTGCGGGCCTACCTCGACATGGCGGCCCACCAGCTGGTGAACACCGGCTGAGCCCGGCCGTCAGTCCTTGAATTCGGGAGCGCGGCCTTCCTTGCGGGCCGCCACCGCCTCCTCGAAATTGCGCGTGGTGATGCGGACGAACAGTTGCGCGGTGCCCTCCGCGTCCATGTGCGACTGCAGGCTGGTGGCGTCGAGGCTGTTCCAGAGCTGACGCTTGGTCAGCTCGACGCCGGCCCGGCTCCAGCCGTTGATGCGGTCGGCCAGCTCGAAGCAGGCCGGCAGCAGCTCCGCGCCCGGGACCACCTTGGACACCAGTCCGATCCGCTCGGCCTCCGCTGCGTCGACGTCGCGGCCCGTGAGCATGATGTCGGCCGCACGTGACTGCCCCACCGCCCGCGGCAGCAGGAAGCTCAGCCCGAGCTCCGCCGCGGTCAGGCCGTTGTTGATGCCGGCGGCCCGGAAGTAGGCCTCGTCGGCCGCCACCCGGATGTCCGCGGCCAGGGCGAGGCAAAAGCCGCCTCCGATCGCCGCCCCGTTGACGGCTGCGACCACCGGCTGATGGAGGCGGCGGATGGTCGAGATCACGTCGTCGAGCATCTCCATCGATCGCAGTGCGATGGTCGGCAGGGTCAGCTGGTCCATGTTCGGCATCGTCCCGGGGTTCTCGTGGTCCGCGCCCGAGCAGAACCCCCGGCCCGCGCCGGTGATGACGACGACCCGTACCTCATTGTCACTGCCGATCTCGCGCAACGCGTCGCGAAAGGGGATCATCACGTCGAAGGCCATGGCGTTCATGCGCTCCGGCCGGTTGAGTGTGACCACGGCGACCGCGGGATGCGGCCGTGTGACTTCGGTGAAGGGCATGCGCGGCATCGTAGATCGGCGAGAGAGTGCTTCCCCGAGAAGTGCTATGCCGCGTGCTGCTTGTGCTCCGGGCCGCGGTGCAGCGCCCCCTCGGTGCGGGCGATCCAGCGCAGCCGGGCCGCGCGGGCGTCCCAGTCGTAGACGACCGCAGTGCCGGCGAGGAGGTCGTCGAGGGCGCGGCGTTCGCGGTGGAAGATGATGCCGAGGAATGGGATGCCGAGCAGCAGGAGGCAGAGCCCGAGCCCGAGCGTCCGGACCATCGCCTGGCGCACGGTGATGGGGCCGCCCTGCACGTTCACGACCTGCAGGCCGAAGATGGCCATGCCCAACGTCTTGCCGCTCACCGCCCACTGGTAGGCGAAGTAGAAGAACTCCCAGACCGACAGCGTGACCAGAGCCAGGACCTGGTGGTTGCTGATGTTGTACGAGTGCCCGCTGACCAGCTTCACCGCCAGGTTGATCAGCGCTTGGCCCAGTGCGTAGAGGCCCCACGAGGCACCGACGTCGGCGCCGAAGGCCAGGAGCCTGCTCACGGCGCCGGCGTAGTGGCCCTGCCGGCCGACCGTCAGCTCGGCGGGGGGCATCGGGACGGTCGTCACGGCGCCACCTTCGGCTGGACCAGCAGCGGCGGGCCCTCGGGCCAGTCGGCGACCCGCTTGCCCCGCCCGATCAGGCGGTTGCCCCAGCGCAGGATGAAGTCGTCCAACCCCACTCCCTGGGCGCGGATCACGTCGAGGATCTCGGTGAGCACGCCGGTGGTGGACCGGGCGATGATCGACCCCAGCTCGGTGTGCTCGACCAGCGCGTCGATGTCGATGTCGTCGACGATGGCGTTGATGTCGACCCGGTCGATGATCTGCTGGACGTCGACCCGGTCGATGATCTTCTGGACGTCGACCCGGTCGATGATCTTCTCGACGTCGACCCGCTCGATGATCTTCTCCACGTCGACCTTGTCGAGTAGCGCGTCGATGTCGATGGCATCCACGATCAGGGGCACGATGCGCTCCGCCAGCGCCTGGGCCAGCTGCTCCACCCGGGTGCCGATCGGATTGGGGGTCATCGGGGCTCGCGGCACGGTGACATTCCCGTGATCATCTCACCCGCGGCCCGCTGCGAGTGGGACATCCATGCGGTACCGTCGAAAGGGTCGGGGTACGAGCACAAGGAGATGGCACCGTGGAGTACGAGCGCTACGAAGACGGAGTCCCCTCGTGGGTGGACCTGGGGAGCCCGGACCTGGCCAAGTCGAGGGATTTCTATGGGAGCCTGTTCGGCTGGAACTGTCCCGAGGGGCCGCCCGAGGCCGGCGGCTACTCCGTGTGCGACCTGGGCGGCAAGACG
This sequence comes from uncultured Acidimicrobiaceae bacterium, assembly GCA_963717455.1. Taxonomy (GTDB): domain Bacteria; phylum Actinomycetota; class Acidimicrobiia; order Acidimicrobiales; family RAAP-2; genus Bog-473. Next base: position 4,177,347 of record OY970336.1, on the reverse strand, counting down.
GTCGCGGGGCTGGGCCCCAAAATGAACCCCGACATGCCGACGATGTGGATGACGTATGTCAACGTGGACAGCGCCGACGACACCGTAGCCAAGGTGTCCGCCAACGGCGGCACCGTGTTCGTGCCGCCGATGGACGTCATGGATGCCGGCCGCATGGTGGTCTTCGCCGACCCCCTGGGGGCGGTGCTCGGCCTCTGGCAGCCCAACCAGCACACCGGTGCGCAGCTGGCCAACGAGCCCGGTGCGTTCTGCTGGAACGAGCTCATCACGACGGACCTTGACGCGTCGAAGGCCTTCTACAAGGCGGTGTTCGGGTGGGATGTCGAGGGACAGGGCCCCTCGGCGGAGCCGCCTGCGTACACCGAATGGAAACTGGCGGGGCGCTCGGTCGGCGGCATGATGGCCAAGACGGCCGACATGCCGGCCGAGATGCCGCCCAACTGGGGCGTCTACTTCGCGGTGGCCGACACCGACGCCACCGCGGCCAAGGCGCAGGAGCTGGGCGGTGCGCTCTTCATGGGGCCGACCGACATCGAGCCGGGGCGCCTCGCCGTGCTGGCCGACAACGTCGGCGCGGTCTTCAACGTCCTGCAGCTCAAGGGCTAGAGGAGGAGAAGGGATGGAGCGTCGGCGCCTCGGGCGGACGGGCCACGAGAGCAGTGTGGCCGTCCTCGGCGGCGCGGCCTGTTGGGACGCCACCGTGGACGCGGCGGGGGAGTGGCTGCAATTCGCCCTCGACCACGGCGTGAACCACCTCGACATCGCGCCGCAGTACGGCGCGGCCGAGTCGGTCGTGGGTCCCCACCTGGCGGCGCACCGGGACGAGTTGTTCATCGCGGGCAAGACCCTGCGGGCCAATCCCGCCGGGGTCACCGAGCAATTCGACACCACGCGGCGCCTGCTCAACGCCGAGGTGCTCGACCTCTACCAGGCGCACGCGGTCACCACGGTGGAGGAGCTCGACCGGCGCTCGGCCGCCCTCGAGCGGATCCTCGAGTTCCGCGAGGCCGGACGGACGCGTTTCGCCGGCATCACCGGCCACGACCTCGAGGTGCCGCAGACGCACCTCGAGGCGCTGCGCCGCTTCGACCTCGACACGGTGATGTTCCCGGTCTACCCGGCCCTGTGGGCCCGGCCCGAGTACCGCGAGCCGGCCGAGGAGCTCCTCGCCGTCTGTGCCGAGCGCGATGTCGGCGTCATGGTCATCAAGGCGGTGGCGCGGCGGCCCTGGGCCGACCGGCACCCGCTGGCCGACGCGGTCGCCGGCGACCCCGCCACCGCGGACCGGTGGGCCGGATCGTGGTACGAGCCCGTCGCCACCGACGATGAGATCGACCGCGGCGTGCACTTCGCGCTCTCCACCCCCGGCGTCCACGCGTTCTGCACCCCGGGCGACATGGTGATGCTGCCCGCGGTCCTGGCCGCGGCCGAGCGCTACGCGCCGATGGACGACGAGGCGCGCCGCGCCGCGGTCGACGCCATGGCGGCCGAGGAGCTCATCTTCCCCATGCCGCGCTCGACACGCGCCCGGCCGGGGTTGGCCTCAGTCAGCCCGCAGTGCCGCCACCACGGCGCCGAACGCCGCGTCGTCGCCCCTGTCGGCCGGTGGTGGGGACACCACGATGCCCTGGCCCAACCCGGCGAAGCGCTCCCGCAAGATCGCGGGCAGCTCGTCGAAGGTGCCGCAGGGGATCAGGGCGTCGAGCACCTCGTCTGAGAGCACGCCCGCCAGGTCGTCCCAGCGGTCGTGGCGGATCAGCTGGCGCAGGCGGGGCCCCAGCTCGGCCCAGCCGTAGAGCTCCAGGGTCGGGGCGTAGGCCGGCGTCGAGTACAAGAAGGCCAGCAGGCGACGCTGGCGCTCGCGCTCGGCCAGCACGGCGTCGGCCGAGCCCCCCGTGATCACCGAGGTGCCGATGACGGTCTCGAACCCGATCCGGCCCAGGTCCCGGCCCGCCGACCGGGCCCCGTCGGCCAGTGCGGGCAGGCAGGTCTCGCGCAGGTAGCGCGGGTTGGAGTTGGTCGGGTGGCTGACGAACCCGTCCGCCACCGCGCCGGCCAGCTCACAGGCCCGCCGCTGCACGCCGCCCAGATAGATCGCTGGCACGGCCGTCTCGCCGTCGGGCCCGGGGTTGAAGTACGGCTGCATCCGGGTCACGCGGTAGTACGGGCTCTCGTAGGACGGCGCCTCACCCGAGGCGAACGAGGCGAAGGCCGCCCGGACCGCCCCGACGTAGTCCCCGAGCCGCGCGATCGGGTCCTCGCCGAAGGGCATGCTGTAGCGGTCCTCGATGTTCTGGCGGATCTGCGTGCCGAGGCCGAGCTCGAACCTCCCGCCGCTCAGCTTCGAGAGGTCCCAGGCGGCATAGGCGAGGAGCGTGGGGCTGCGCGTGAAGGCGAGCGCCACGCTGGTGCGGACCGTGATCCGCTCCGTGTGCTCGGCCACGAGCAGCGCCACGGCGAGCGCGTCGTGCACTGTCTCCGCGACGTGCAGGCCGTCGTAGCCGAGCCGCTCCACTCGCTGGGCGTGGACGACGGCGTCGGGCAGGCTCAGACGCGGATCCATGCCCGCGTAGACCCTCACGTCGTCGGGCCGTCGAGTCCCGAGGTCTGCGCCCTGCCCCGGGCGACGATGCGCTCGCGCTCGCTGGTCAGGCGCGTCTGGTCGAAGCGCTCATCCATCCACTTCCTCGACCAGGCGGATTCGGCGAGCCAGGCCTCCTGGCCGGCCAGTGCGCCGATCTCATCGTACATGCGCCGCAGCTCGCGCACGTTCTCCGCCGGGACGGCCGCCACGGTGGCCGCCAGCTCGCGGGCGCGGGCGAGCAGCGAGTCGTGGGGCACGACCTCGACCACCAGCCCCCAGTCGAGTGCCGTCGTCGCGTCGATGTAGTCACCCGTGAAGCTCATGCGTCGGGCCCGGTCCATCCCGATGAGCTCGGGCAACCGGATGGTCATGCCGCCGCCCGGCATGGCGCCCACCCGCGCGTGCGTGTCGGCGAAGCGCGCCCGCTCCGACGCGATCATGAAGTCGCAGCACATGGCGAGCTCCAGGCCACCGGTGACCGTCGGGCCGTTGACGGCCGCGATGATCGGCGTGTCGTGTGGGGGCAGCATGCCGACGTAACGCAGTGGCGCACGCTGGCGGCTCTGCTGCACCGATCGGAGCTCGGAGGCCAGGGCCTTCATGTCCATGCCGGCACAGAACGCCGGGTCCGCGCCGGTGAGCACCACGCATCCCACGTCGTCACGGCCGTCGAGCTCGATCACGGCATCCTCGAGCTCCCGGTGCAGCTCGCCCGAGATCGCGTTGCGCGCCTCCGGGCGGTTCAGCGTGACCGTGGCCACCCGGTCATCGACCTCGACGAGCACCAGCATCGGCATCCCTCCCCACGAACGGACTCTTCATGATCGGCCATGAGGGCGGCGAGTACCAATCGCTCCGGGCCGGTTCACCCGTACTGCACCCAGTCGTCGCGGAGGAGGGCGAAGCAGTCGGCGTCGCGCTGCTCGTCGTCGATGCGCTCCCAGCCCCGCAGCGTCGCCTCGCGGTGGAAGCCGGCCGATTCGGCCGTGCGGGCCGAGGCCGCGTTCCACGGCTCCACGAAGAGGTGGAGCCGGGGGATGGAGAGCTCGCCGAACGCGAACGAGACCACGGCGCGCAGCGCGTGGGCGGCCAGCCCCCGTCCACGTGCCTCGGCGACGATCCAGTACCCCACCGAGGCCCGCCCGCTCTCTATCTCCTGTAGCCACAGCCCGATGGACCCGATGCCCGACCTCGGGTCCGCCTCCTCGGCGATCACGAAGGAGAACCCGTCCCCGGCGGACGATCGCTCGTGCTGGCGCTGGATGAACGCAAGGCCAGAGTCGTCCGTGTACTCGCGGGGGACCGACGTGATGGACGGGATGAGAGGGTCGTCCGACGCCTGTTGCACCATGTCGAGGTCCTCGGCGTCGAAGGGCCGGAGCACGAGGGGCGGCCACGAGAGCCGTGGCACCAGCAGCGGAGGCGTGAAGGCCGTGAGGTCAAACGCGCTCATCGGAGCGTGAAATACCCGGGCACCAAGTGGTGCGGCGTGTCGAGATAGCCCTTCGCCTCCGGGAGCCCGCCGAAACGGCCGTGACTCCAGCGAACCTCGATGTGGCCCACCACCTCGTGCAGCTCGTTGGACACGCGGTCGCGCACGACAGCCTCCCAGCCCACCCGGGGCTGCCCCCCGGCTTGGGGCTCCATGCTCACCGAGATCAGCTTGTACTGCTGCCGCCAGTCCCACGACGTGGCGATGCGCAGCCGCAACGAGCGTTCCGCCGAGGAGCCCAGGACGAAGTACGGGGCGCTCCCGATGCGCAGGAGGCGCCACACCATGGCCTCGCCCGTGCCACCACCGGTCCCCATGGCCGCGTCCCAGCGCCGCACGGACGCCCGCGCCACCGCGTTCGACAGCTCGGCGTAGAGCGACTTGGCCTCCGCCGGCCACCCCGACCGGAGCCACTGGCCCACCGCGTCACGCTGTGCCGAGGTCAGGTCCACCGCGAGCGCGGGAAGCCCCAGCCCGGGGGGCAGGCCCCGCCGGGCGCCGGCCGCACCGTTCTCAGGCGTGGTCCCGATGTCGGCGGGGGCGTCACCCCCGCCGAGCCCCGGCAGTGCGACCGCGGCGGGGGACCGTCCACCCACCCGCGCCGGCCGGCCGGGATGCAGCGGAGCGGTTTCCGCGGCGCGCTCCACGCCACCCTCAGCCTGCTCCGCCGCGGCACGCACGGCCTCGTAGAGCGCCTGGTGCTCCGCCGGCGCCACCTCGGCGAACCAGTCCCCGCCGCCCGGGAGCACACCCCGCGCCGCCCGGCCGGGCCGCCCTGGGCCACCGACGAGCAGGTCATCGAAGACGTGGGACGGCGACACGTTGAACAAGATGTTCGACAGGTACTTGCAACTGACGAGGTAGACATGGTCGACGCGCAGGTCGATGGGCGCCACCTCGTCGCCCGGGGCGCGGCCGGTCCCCTTCCACTCCACCACGTTGGGCAGTCGGCCCCGCAGGCCGTCCGCGGCGCCGAGGAAGGCCTGCCCGTTGGCCCAGGCGGCATGGAACTCGCCGTCGTAGGCGCCGCCGGCACGCAGGCGGCTCAGGCGCTCCCACATCTCGGGGGACAGGCTGTGCATCACGGGCGTGCGTGACCGCAGCGCCTCGTCGATGTCGGCCAGGCCCAACATGCCCAGCCCCGTGCCGAGCTCGGTCACCGTGGTCCGGTCACTGGGCATTGAGGCATCTTTCCACGGCGTCGCGGCGCACCGGCTGACCGGGACCGGACGGGCGCGGGACGAGGCCGGACGTCCCCGCTCAGTCGGTGAACAGCGGGGTCAGCTGCAGCTCCAGCGGGCCGACCGCCGCGTCGGCGGCGACGTCCAGCTCGGTGCTCTCGTAGACGTCCACGGCCACGCCGGTGCGGGCGATGAACGCGAACACGGCGTCGCCCCAGCGCTCCTCGCGCAGCGCCTGGCGCAGTGCGGCGCGCTCGCCTTCCGGCAGCTCGCGGCCCGGGGTGGCGGCCACCAGTTGGCAGGCCAGCACCCAGTTGAGTGTGTCGAGGTTCTCCGCGACGAAGACGCGCGGGGGATCGTCGCGCACGACCGCGCAGGCGACGACGGTGCCCACGCCTCAGGCGCCGCCCACGGTCAGACGGCCCCCGGCGCCACGTCGGCGGCGGTCCAGAACCCCGGTAGCGGGGAGCTGGTCCGGCCCTCGGCGTAGGCGGCGAGGCGAGCCGGCGCGTCGGCCGAGAGGAGGTCGACGACGTCGAAGATCCCGCCCGGCCCCGGCGCCCGCAGGGCCCGGTCGGACTCGGTGCCCGGCCTGGGCAGCTGCGTCGTGAGCACGACGAAGGGAGCGACGCCGCGGGCGGCCATCACGTGGGCCCGGCCGAGGGTGCGCCAGACCGTCTCGGAGCGGACCATGCCGCCGCGGTAGGCCGAGTTGGCCCCCGCCACGTCGAAGTACCAGGTGCGCCCGTGCCCGTCGGAAGCCGTGAAGTCGACGGCCATGCCGAGACCGCGCAGGCGGCGGTTCGGCCTCACGTCGGTGAAGCCGGCGGTCTCGAGGGCCGCACGGGCCAGAGCGGACGCCGACGTGCCGTCACCGCCGGGCCCGGCGGACGGCTCCCCGGCGCCGGGCGTGCCACCCTCGGAGCCCAACCGGGCCAGGGACAGCTCGACGTAGGCCGGGTCGAGGTCGTAGCCGACCGCGTCACGCCCGCACCGGGAAGCTGCCACCAGTGTCGAGCCCGACCCGCAGAACGGGTCCACCACGAGATCGCCTCGATACGTGTAGAGCTCCATCAGCCGTTGCGGCAGCTCGACGGGGAAGGGCGCCGGGTGCCGCACGCGCAGCGCGCTCTCGGGCGGGATGTCCCACACGTCCAGCGTCAACGCCATGAAGTCGTCGGCGCCGATGCTGCTCTCGTGGGGCAGCCCGTCGCGCTTGCGGTCCTTGGGGCTCCGGGCGCGGCCGAAGCGTCCCTTGCTGGCCACGATGACCCGCTCGGTCACGTCGCGCAGCACTGGGTTGGCCGCCGAGCGGAAGGAGCCCCAGGCGCACGAGCCGCTGGCACCCTCGCCCTTCTGCCACACGATCTCGCCCCGCGGCAGCAGGTGCAGGTCGTCCTGCAGGATGGCCATGACGTCGGCCGCCAGGCTGCGATACGGCTTGCGCCCGAGGTTGGCCACGTTGACCGCGATGCGGCCGCCCGGCTCGAGCACGCGCTTGCAGTCGGCGAACACGTCGCGCAGCAGCGCTAGGTACTCGATGTAGGACCCGGGCACTCCTTCGCGGTCGAGCTCTTCCTCGTACTTCTTGCCGGCGAAGTAGGGGGGCGAGGTGACGACGAGGGCCACCGAATCGTCGGCCAGCGCGTCCATGTGGCGGCCGTCGCCGCAGAGGCACGTGATGCCGGGCTCGTGGCCGGTGACGTGCTCGTCGGCGCTCAGCTCGGGCGCCTCGAAGCGCGCGTAGAAGGCGTCGGCCACGTGGGACTCGCGACGCCCGACACCGAAATTGGAGGTGGAGGTCGCGCTGCGACGGCGGGGCGGCATGGCTCGGCCGAACCCTATCGGGCGGCCCGACGCGGGACCGAGAAGGGGGACCGCGGGCGGGACGTCGGGCGGCGGGGTGAAGCGGCCACGGGGGACGGCATGGGGGACACGGTACGGAACTGCTGTGACACGGATCGCCGGGGGGCAGCGCACTGGTCCACGGCTACATCTCGTAGACGACGAACGAGGTGGGGTGACCGACCAGGTCGTAGAGAGAGCGGGCCCGCCCGTTGTACTGCTGGGTGTGCCAGTAGATGCGCTTGGCCCCCCGCTCCGCTCCGGCCTGCTTCACGGCCTCGAGCAGGGCGCGCCCGATGTCGTGGCCCCGGGCCGAGGGGGCCACGAAGAGGTCCTCGAGGTAGGTCTTGGGCTGGCGGGACCACGTCGAGGAGTGCACGACGCAGTTGGCGATCCCGATGCCCCGCCCGGCGTCGTCGAGCGCGAGCAGGCCGAACAGGCCCTCGGTACCGGCGCACAGGCGCTCGAAGGTGGCCCGGGAGGTCTCGTCGGGCAGCTCGGCGCGGTAGAAGGCCAGGTAGCCGGCCCACAAGGCCCGCCAGTCGTCCCAGTCGCCGGGCCGGAGAGCTCGTATGGTGCCCACCCCCTCAGCTTGGCATCGACCGGCGCCGGGGGGCGGGATCGGCCCGCCGGCCCCCGATCAAAGCGACAGCCCCCAGGACCCCGGGCCTAAGGTGCGGCCATGGCCTTCACATCGGCCGAGCCGACCCTCTCGCAGCTCTACGAGAAGACGCAGGTCCGCGTGGTCTCTCTGGTCGTGGAGCTCGACGAGCAGCAGCTCGTGGCCCCGGTGCCGGCCTGTCCCGGCTGGCGCGTCCGCGATGTCGTGGGCCACCTGACCGCGGTGGGGGAGGACGTCCTCGAGGGCCGGCTGACCGGGCCGCCGTCGGACGAGCAGACCGCGGCCCAGGTGGCCCGCTTCGCGGACCGGCCGCTGTCCGAGGTCCTGGCCCGCTGGCGCGAGCTCACGCCGCCGTTCGGCGAGGCGATCGACGCCTTCGGCGTGTGGCCGGCAGTGCTCGACGTCGCCACCCACGAGCACGACATCCGCGGCGCCGTCGGCGCGCCCGGTGCGCGTGACGTCGATGTGGTCCGCCTGGGGGCCGACCGCCTCCTGACCTGGATGCGGCCGCCCGTGCCGCTGCGGGTCGAGGTGGAGGACGAGGCGTACGACCTCGGCCCCGAGGGCGAGGCGACGATCGTGCTGCGCACCGGCCGCTTCGAGGCGCTGCGCTGGCGTATGGGGCGTCGCAGCCGCGCCCAGCTGGCCGCCCTCGACTGGTCCGGCGATCCCGCGCTGATGCTCGACCACCTGGTGGTGTTCGGGCCGTCACCGGCCGACATTGCCGAGTAGCGCCCCGGCGTCCCGGCGTGAAGCTCGTGCTCGACCTCCATGAGATCTACAACCGGGGCGACGACATCGACCGCGCGCTGCAGGGCGTGATGGACGAGGCCGTGGCCAAGAAGGCCAAGCTGGTCGAGATCATCCCGGGCAAGGGGAGTGGGCAGCTCAAGAAGCGGGTGCTGCGCTTCCTCGACCGCAAGGACATCAAGCCGCTCTACCACCGCGTCGAGAAGGATTCGCACAACTTCGGCCGCGTCTTCGTCCACTTCCGGCCGAAGTAAGGCCGGCCCAGGAGAAGCGGTAGGGGCATCTGGAGCGTATTGCAGCCTTCCAAAAACAGGCCTATTAACCCCGGCCATTCACGAGAAGTCTGAGGGTGGGGTCTTCGCCATTTCGAGGGTTGTCTGAGCTTCAGCCCGGGTGATTTCGCCCGTCGCTGAGTCCAACCCGCCGCCATTTGACGGTGCTAAAGGGTCAAAGTTGACCAGAGAGGGACTTCGGGGCGCGCGTCGCCAAGGTCAGGTGTCGCTTGCGGGAAGTGAGTTCGTTCAGCGCAGCAGTGCGATGCGTCGGTATGCACCGAGCAGCGCCTCGGTGCCGGGCCAGCCGTCGATGATGCGCACGACGCGCTGTCGGGAGCGGTGAAGAAGGCGACCCGGCGCGTGCAAGAGGCCCCAGCGCAGCGCTTTGGGTCGGGCACCCTGCCAGGGCCCCTCGAGACAGAGCAGCTGGAACCAGCGCACCAGATCGGCTGCCATGGCGACGGTCATCATCCAGTTGGCGTTGGCCTCAAAGCTGGCGAAGGGGAAGCGCAAGAGGCCCGAGTCCTTCAGGCGCTGAATGTGTTGTTCGACATGGGCGTGGGACCGCATGGTGGCGTCGAGGGCGACGGGGTCACCGTCTTGGTCGGTGTAGAAGCCCCAGTAGCGATAGTCGAGGGCGGGGAACAGGCTGCGCTGGGCGCCGGGGTGCAGCGGCTCACGCCGGATGATGCAGCGGGTGCCCTCGGGGAGCTTGGGCGTCGAGATGAGCGACGTCACCTCGCACACGGCCGCGCCCTCTCGTGGCGTGCCGTCTTGAGCGATGGCTGGCTCCCAGACGTCCTCGAGGCCGACGACCTCGAAGATGGCCCTGCTGAGCTGGGCGTTCGAGCGCACGGTGACGAAGAAGCCGATGTTGCGCTCCCGACAGGCGCCAAGAAAGCCCTCGGTGCACCCCGCCGAGTCGGCCCGCACGACAACCGCTCGCCCGACCAGGGTCGCATCGTCGCCGACATGGTGGCCTGCCGCGATCTCCTCGGGCAGCTGCACGACGGCGGCGTCGAGGACTCTGACATGGTCGGCCACGGTGTTGGCCCCGGCGTTGCCTGCTCGCAAGAGCGAAGAGAGTGCTTCACCGGTGGCATCGGCGAAGCAGAAGATCGGGTGGAACCCGTAGCCACCCTTGAAGGTGGGGGCAGCGGCCACCTTGTGCTCGGAGTGGATCTCGACCAAGGAGGCGTCGATGTCCAAGAGCACCGGGGCACTGCCGATGGTGGCGCCACTGCGGCGCCACACCTCGTGGCGCACCTCGGCCAGCCCCAATGCGATCGAGCTCCTGGTCTCGGGCGTGATCTCGTGGAAGCTGCGAAACACCGTGGTGTCAGAGGGCACCGATCCGAAGAGATCCTCTTGGAGCCGCAGGTGCTCGATGTCCGCACAGCTCTCCCCTCCACCGGCGAGCATCAACGACGTGTGCACCAGCACCTTGCCCCGGTCATGGAGGGGGAGGCGTTCGCCGGCTGGAGGTATGCGCGACGAGAGCGCATCACCGAGCCCCATCCGGTCGGCAAAAGCCCCAAGAGCGTGCAATCCGACATGGGCCACCACACCCGCGCCACCGGGTTCCACAACGACGCGACGCGTGCTGGTACCGTTCACCTTGGAAGTGCCCTCCTGGTCGGGATCTCTGTTGCGTAGACAACAACAGTTTCCCCTACATGGAGGGCTTTTCCGCGGACGCGGCCAGGTCAGCTCACGCGGCTCGGTGAATAGCCAGGGTTAACGAAGATTAACCCTAATATCCTTCTTTAAAAGAATAAATTATGGAAGGTTCCGTATACAGAGGGCACGAAGTCCCGATCGTGTGGGGCGGGAACCAGCTCCGGGCGTGGGTACCGAAGCCTCTGGCCGAGCAGGACTTCGAGCTGGGCGCCCGAGCCATCAGGTTGACCGAGCGCGCCGTCGCAGCCGTGGAGACAGCCGGGAATCGTTCGGAGCGCTTTGGGCCTCTCGCCACGTTGCTCTTGCGCTCCGAGGGCGTGGCATCCTCCTTCATCGAAGGCCTCAGGTCGCCTCTTGCCGACGTCGCCGCCGCCGAAGTGGGCGGCACGCTCAGCGACGCCGCGTCCTACGTCGCCGACAATCTCGGCGCGGTGGTCGGCGCCCTCGGCTCCCCCAGGCGTCCGCTCACCCAGTCCGACCTCCACCTCTGGCACTGCCGGTTGATGGAGTCCGGAGCTCGCTTGCCCGCACCTCTGCTCGGCGCGTATCGCGCCGAGCAGTCGTGGATCGGGGGTACCTCGCCACGGGACGCCGCATACGTCCCACCGCCGCCGGAGCTCGTGGGTCAGTTGATGGAGGACCTGGTTGCGTTCGCCAACGGGGATCGCCTGGACCCGGTCACGCAGGCCGCCGTCCTTCACGCGCAGTTCGAATCCGTTCACCCTTACGGCGACGGCAACGGGCGCATCGGCCGGATCCTGATCGGCTGGGTCCTTTGCCACCGACTCGATCTGACGGTTCCACCGCCCGTGAGCGTGCTCATAGCCAGGGATCCCGGGGGCTATCTCGCGGGCTTGACGCTGTTCCGAATGGGTCAGCTCGACGCGTGGGTCGAGTGGATGGCGACGGCCCTTCGACGCAGCAGCGAGGCGGCGGGGGAGTTGATGGCTCGCTCCGAAACGCTCCTGGCGGAGTGGCGGCGACGCATCGTCCGCGTTCGGGAGGACGCGTCGGCGCACCGGGTGATCGACCTCCTGGCTGAGCAGCCGGTGCTGTCGGCCGCCACCGTTGCCGACCGGCTCGGTGTCTCCCTCCGTTCCGGCCAATCCGCGCTGGCCACGTTGGCCCGCCACGGCATCGTCGAGCGCTACCGACCCGAGCCCGTACGACCCGGACGCCCGACGCAGTACTGGATGGCAGGCGAACTGCTCGAACTCGTGTCGGGGTGGCCGCGTCGCTGATCAGCTCGCAGGTCTGCTCCTCTTCAGCGCGACCCGTGGCGCCATTCCTCGGGCACCCTCACGGAGCGCACCGTCGCCCGCGCCCGCTCCTTGCCGGCGCACGTCAGGACGCAGTCCACTGTGGTGGCCCGGTCCTGCACCACGGTCACCCGGCCGTCCATCTCGATCTCCTGGCCGATCGGGGTCGGTCGCAGATAGTCGACCGTCATGGACGTCGTGGCGTGCCATATCTCCGGCTCGCTGCCGATGGGCCGCCGCTCGTCGTCGTAGGCGCGGGCGATGGCAGTGCAGACGCCGTGGCAGTCGAGCAGCGTGGCGATGATGCCGCCGTTGAGGACGTGCACGGGCCCGGCGGAGAAGCGGGCGTGGGGGAGGAACACGGCCGTGGCCACCCCGCCGTCCCAGAAGCTCTTCAGATGGAGCCCCTCGGGGTTGTCGGCGCCGCAGCCCCAGCAGCGGTTGTCCACGAGCTGGTTCTGTATCGAGACACCTTGCATCACCGCCGACGCTACGCGTTCGACGGGTTGCCTGCGCTCCCCTACCCGAAGACGCCGAGCTGCTGCATCATGGCAAGCGAGTCCCCGATGCCCCAACGCTCGACCGCCTGACCGTCGGCGAAGCGCAGGGCTCCCATCGCGTGCCACTCGGCGCGGCGCCCCGTCGGCTCCATCCCCTGCAGGCTGCCCAGATGCGTCCCGCTCCCCCGGACGAACGACACGGCGCAATCGTCTTCGCCCACGAGCCAGAGGATCTCCTCTCGGTAGTCGGGGAAGGCCTCACGGATCGACTCGACCGAGGCGCGGTAGCGCGGGCGGCCCGCACGCTCTTCCAGTCCCGGCATGTCGACGTGATCGACGAAGGCCTCGGAGACGAGCTCGTCGATCAGATCGAGTTGTCCACCCGTCCAGATCTCGTCGGTGATGCGCCGGAGCAGCGCCTTGGACTCTTCCGTCTGATCCGTCATCTGTTTCCCTTCGACGAGCCTGACCATGGTGGAGCGACACCATCTCCCTCCGTGCCGTCGGCCGGCGCTCGGGCGCGGCTGCGATCGAGAGGGCGCCGTCGGAGCGGCGGGCGTACCGTCCCGGGATGGAGCCCGACCTCCCCGTGCTCTGGAGCTAGGGCAACTCCGTGTCGTTCTCCATCCGGGACGCCACACTCGCCGACATGGAGGCGCTCCAGGGCGTCTTCCAAAGGGCCTCCCTGTCGAACGAGAACGACCGCGAGCAGCTCCTGGCGAACCCGCAGTGGCTGGCGCTCTCCGAGACCGGAATCCGCGAGGGCCGGATGCGGGCCGCCGTCGACGAGCGCGACGCGGTGCTGGGATTCGCCGCCTACCTGATCACCGACGGGGTGGCCGAGCTGGAGGACCTCTTCGTGGACCCTCCCCAGATGCGCCGGCGTATCGGGGAGGCGCTGGTGCGGGACATCTCGGATCGGGTGCGCGCGCTGGGGTTCGAGACGCTCGAGGTCACGGCCAACCCGCATGCCATGGCCTTCTACGAGCACATGGGCTTCGCGGCCGGCCGTCTGGTGGACACCGAGTTCTACCCGGCTCTGCGGATGCGACGACCGACCGGCTGACGCACCGCCCCCGCGCTGCTACGAGAACGTCGTCAGCGAGAGCGTGTTGCCGTCGGGGTCGGTGAACCAGGCGACGCGATCGCCGCCGGGGGTCGTCCAGATGCCCCGCTCGTCCTGCTCCATGCCCTTGTAGCGGGTGAAGGCGACACCGCGGCCGACGAGGGCGTCCACGGCGGCGGCGATGTCGGCGACCTGCCAACCGGCGATCGTGAAGGGCTGGGGCCGCAGGTCGTCCACCTGGGCGAGGCGCAGCATGGTGCCTCCGGCGTCGAGGACCACGGCGAAGGGATTGGCGTCGGTGACCGGCAGGCCGAGCGTCCCGCCGTAGAAGGAGCGGGCGGCCTCGAGGTCACGCACAGGGATGAAGGCCAGCAGCGGCGCGCCACCGAGCATGGACAGATGGTACCGATCGGTGACGTGCCTCCCTGGGTCCATTCCAGAGATGACACCGCCTGGCAGGATGATCGCATGGCTGACAACGGCGCATACGACAAGGCTCTCCTGCATCTCCAGGAGGAGCTGGTGAAGATGCAGCAGTGGGTCCGCGACGAGAGCCAACGGGTCGTCATCGTGATCGAGGGTCGTGACGCCGCCGGAAAGGGCGGCGTGATCAAGCGCATCACCGAGTACCTCAACCCCCGATGGTGTCGGATCGCCGCCCTCCCGGCTCCGAGCGACCGGGAGGAGGGCCAGTGGTACTTCCAGCGCTACATCGCCCACCTCCCAGCCGGCGGTGAGATCGTCCTGTTCGACCGCAGTTGGTACAACCGGGCCGGCGTGGAGCGGGTGATGGGCTTCTGCAGCGACGAGGAGTACCACCGTTTCCTCCGCCAGTGCCCCGCCTTCGAGCGGATGCTGCTCGACGACGGGATCGTCTTGGTCAAGTACTGGTTCTCCGTGAGCGACGAGGAACAGGAGCGAAGGTTCAGGGAGCGTGTCAACGCGCCGCTCAAACGCTGGAAGCTCAGTCAGATGGACCTCGAAGGCCGCAACCGCTGGGTCGAGTATTCCAGGGCCAAGGACGAGATGTTCGCCCACTGCGACCTCCCTGACTCGCCCTGGTACGAGGTCGAAGCGGACGACAAGAAGCGGGCCCGGCTCAACTGCATCGCCCATCTCCTCTCCGTCGTCCCCTACGACGCCCGAAAGCCGCCCAAGGTCAAGCTCCCCCCGCGGCCGCCCGTGGGGGATTATCTGCGGCCGCCACGTGACCGCTATCACTACGTGCCCGACTACGCGGCCACCATCACCTGACCGCAGGCGACCGGGAGGCTATCCATGGACGATGTAGACGGGCCGAAGGTACCGGGGCTCGGACCGGTTTTCCGCCATCTCGATGACCCCGATGTCCCCTGGCAGCAGGTCCGTGCCGTTCGGCTGGCCGACGGCACCGTCGCCTCGGTGTGGGAGAAGTGGCTCGCCTTCTCCGCCGACCCCCTCTACCTGTCGCTCTACGCCCGGTGGGATCCCGGGGTCATCCAGCGGCGGCACGGGCACCTCAGCCCGCACGTCGTCATGGTCCTCGAGGGGGAGATCCGCTGCGGCGACCGGCGATGCCCGGCCGGCACCCACATCGAACTGCCCCAAGGAGCCGCCTTCGGACCGTTCGAGGCGGGACCCGAGGGTGCCCTCCTCTTCGAGGTCATGATGGGCGACCCTCGGGGCTGGGGCGACGACCCGGCCTCCTTCGAGCGTCTGCTCGAACAGCGGGGTGCCGAGGCTCTCCCCGATCCGCCGATCGAGCTGCCGCCGTGGCTCGAGGACCTCCGGGGGCGCTGGGTGACCGAGTGAGCGGCCGCGGCTACTTCGGGGCCCGTCGCCTGCGCAGCGGCCGACCGCCCCGTCCACGGCCGCGCTCCTCGAATTTCTCGCGCACCGTGGCCCGGCGGGCCTGGAGGTCGCGGTAGGTCAGGCTCTCCGTCGACTCGTCCAGCCCGAAACCCGCCTTGAACCCCGCCATGTCCGGCGCCCAGTCCGCCTGGTGCTGGAGACCGAGCTGGGACATGATCCTCTCGCCGTGCTTGGCGGCGAACATGAGCGCGATCGCCTCGACCTCCGCGAACAGGTCGAGGTCGGGGGCCAGGGTGGCGATGGCGCCGTCGAGGAACATCATGTTCTTCACGAACAGCATGAGCTCTTTGGGCAGCCGCGCCCCGAGCCCGAGCAGTGTCTTGATGGAGCGCTGCATCTCGGCCACGAGCTCGTCGGGCGTCAATGTCGTCGGGTCGACGGGGGGCCGGTCGAGCCCGAGGATGTCGATCACGTGCTGGACGTCGACGTCGTCGGGGAAGGCGCCTAGGTCCCGCAGCGCTGCCACCTGCGAGGGGATGTCCCCGTTCGACGCGCCGACGAGCAGCGAGAGCAGGGCCAGGCGCTTGGCCTCGGTCAACCGCGCCGTGATGCCGAAGTCCAGCAACGCGATCTTCCCCGCCGGCAGGACGAACAGGTTCCCGCCGTGCAGGTCGCCGTGGAAGATCCCGTGCATCATGCAGCCCTCGAGGAAGCCGATCATCCCGGCACGGACGACCGCCTCGGTGTCGATGCCGGCGGCGCGCATGCCGTCGACGTCGCCGAAGTTGAACCCGTCGAGGCGCTCCATGACCAGCATGCGACGCGTCACCAGCGTCGGGTGGGGCCGCGGCACCACGAAGTCGCGCTGTTCCAGCGCGGCGAAGGTCATGGCGATGTCGAGCATGTTCTCGGCCTCGAGCCGGAAGTCGAGCTCCTCCATGATCGTCTGGGCGAAGAGCTCGACGAGGGCGGGCGGGTTGGCCAGAGCGGCCACCGGGATGCGCCCCACGAGATGCGGAGCCAACCAGGCCATGACGGCGAGATCTCGGCGCACACGGTCCGCGACCGCCGGGCGCTGCACCTTGATCACGACCGGTGTCCCGTCGCGCAGCGTGGCGGGGTGCACCTGCGCGATGGAGGCGGCGGCGAGCGGCGTGCGCCCGACCGAGGCGAAGACGGAGGAGATGGGCCCGCTCAACTCCTCGGTGAGCACGCGCTCGACGACCGGCCACGGCTCGGCGGGTACCTGGTCGCGGCACCACTTGAACTCGGCCACGAGCTCGGGCGGGAAGATACCGTCCCCCGAGGCGATGATCTGGCCCAGTTTGATGTAGGTGGGGCCGAGCTTCTCGGCGGCCACCCGGAGGCGGTGCGAGAGGCCGGCGATGGAGGCCTCCCCGCCGCGCCGGCGTTCCTTCAGGTACCACAGCCCCAGCGCGCCGCCGAGGTGCCACACCGTCGTGCCGAGCCGCCGGCCGGGGGGCAGCGTGCGAGGGCGGGTCAGGTGGGGGAGTGTGGACCCGAGGCGGGTCCGCACCGCGGCCAGCCCCCGGCGCCAGGCCAGCGCGTCGGGGTCGACGACCCAGGGCCCGTGATCCGTGAAGACGCCGAATGCGGTGTCGGGGGACGCGTCGGCTGCGTCAGCAGGTCCGACGGCTCCGGCGCCGTGGCCCGTCACGAGGAGGACGACGAGGGGCGGACGAGCCCGGACTGGAAGGCGAAGACGACGGCCTGCACCCGGTCGCGCAGCCCGAGCTTGGCCAGCAGGCGCCCGACGTGGGACTTCACGGTGGCCTCGGAGACGAACAGGCGCTCGGCGATCTCTGCGTTGGAGAGGCCGTCGGCGACGGCGAGCAACACCTCGCGCTCGCGCTCGGTCAGCTGTGCCAGCGCCGCGTGCTCGGCATCCCCGGATGCCGATCCCTGGTCGCCGTCATCGGAGAGGTCGGGCAGCTTGTCGGCGTACTCCTCGAGGAGGCGCCGCGTGATGCGCGGCGACACCACGGCATCGCCCCGGGCCACCGTCCGGATGGCCGAGACGAGCTCGGCCGGCGGCACGTCCTTGAGGAGGAACCCGCTGGCCCCGGCTCGCAGCGCGCTGAAGGCGTACTCGTCGAGGTCGAACGTCGTGAGGATCAGGACCCGGGTCTCGTCGTCCGGTGTCGCCTCCGTGATCGCCCTCGTGGCCTCAATCCCGTCCAGGACGGGCATCCGCACGTCCATGAGGACGACGTCGGGCTTGTACAGCTCGACCAGGCGCACGGCGTCGGCCCCGTCCGCCGCCTCGCCGACGATCTCGAGGTCGTCCTCGGCCTCGAGGATCATGCGGAAACCCTTCCGCAGCAGCGCCTGGTCGTCCGCCAGCACGATGCGGACCTTCATGACGCGCTGGGCGCCTTGCAGTCGCGCAGCGCCGCCGCGACCTCCCAGCCGCCCGCCGCCCGCGGCCCGGCCTCGAGCGTGCCCCCGAACGCCGCCGCCCGTTCCCTCATGCCGGTGACCCCGTGCCCGCCGCCCGCCCCGGCCGCCGCCCGTCCATTGCCGCTCGGGGGCGCGGATCCGTTCGCGTGCCCGTTGCCGGTTCCGGGCACCGGCACGGGAACGTCCATGCGCCCGTCGTCGGTCACCCGCACCGAGATGTCGGGGTCGCTGAACTCCAGTCGCACCTCCACCGACGCCGGATCGTGGGCGTGCTTGAGAGCATTGGTCAGCGCCTCCTGCACGATGCGGTAGACGGTCAGTCCCGCGGCACTCGACACCGCGAAGGGCCGGCCGGAACGCTCGACCGAGACGTCGAGGCCCGTGTTCCGGACGCGCTCCACCAGCGCGTCGAGGTCGTCCAGCCCTGGCTGGGGTGACAACGAGGGACGCTCGCTCCCGTTCGCACGATGAGCACCTCCGCCACCACCCCCCGGTCCGTCGCGCAGCACGCCGAGCATGCGCCGCATGTCCGTCATCGCCTGGCGACCCGTGCTCGATACCTCGTGCATCGCCTCCGCTGCCCGCCCTGGGTCCGATGTCTGTGCCGCGGCAGCCGCGTCAGCGAGGGTCACCATCACCTGGATGTTGTGGGACACGACGTCATGCATCTCCCGCGCGATGCGGGCCCGCTCCGCCGCCGCCGCCAGCGACGCCTGTTGGTCGCGTTCGAGCACCAGGCGCTCGGCACGCTCGGCCAGCCAATCGAGCTGACTGCGCAGCGCGCGGACGACGACGCCTGCCAAGAGGGCGGCGAAGGCCAGGCCGGTCAGGAAGACGAAGGACTTGAGGTCGCTGCCCGTTGGCGTCCAGCGCACCGTGGCCATCACGACGCCCGCCTCGAGGATGATCCACGCCGCGACGACCAGCAGCCATTCCGACTCCATGGCGACCGTGTAGATGGCGACCAGGAGCGCCGTATCGGCCAGCGCCGGCCCTGTGACGAGCCACTGTACGAACGCGACCATTGCGATGACGAGGAAGACGGCCATGGGCGCCCGGCGCCGGAGGATCAGCGGGGCGATGAGGGCTGCCACGAGCCATAGGTTGGGGGAGTTGCCGCCGGCGTCGAAGAACCAGCCCGAGCACAGCACGAACAGCACGATGGCGATCACGACGTCGACCCGGGTGGCGTAGCGGCGGTCGAAGGACCGCATCCGTTCCCAGACCCGCCACGCCCCGTCGAGCTCCCGGCCCGGCGTCGCCACGACAGGTGCGGCTTCCCGTGTGATCCCCGGCCGCAGCCACTGGGGGTAGAGGTGACGTGTGCTGGGGGTCATCGGATCCTTCGTTCCCAGGCGAGGGGACCATCGTAGTGCCCCCTGAGCTGGGTCTCTTTTCGGGAACCGCCCCCGTCGCATCGCCCCAGACTCCATCCCGGGGGCCAGGCCGGGGCTCATCCCCAAGGATGAATCCGCGGTCGGGCCAGTTCATTCCTTCGGACGATTCGGGGGCGGCGCCTTCGGGCTTACGGTCACCTTGCCAAGCCTTCGGGCGGCGCGAGAAAGCGAGCGTGTTCCGCCCCGAGCACGCTGCGCGCCTCGCGCCGCCCGCGGGATCGCCCCCCGTCCCGCCTCTCGGCAGCGGACGGCGTTCAGGTCCGTGCCGCCGCCTCCCGGCAGGCCTCCAGGTCGTCGAATGCCCGCGCCACGTCCTCGGGGGTGAACGCGAAGAACAAGGCGGCCACGGCGTCCGCGCCCGCCTCCGCGTACTGCCCGACGGCGTCGGGCGTCAGCTGCTGGAAGTAGGGGCATACCGTGATGCGCAGGTCGGCCCCGCTTCGCCCCGCCGCCTCCATTTGCAGGTCGAGCTCGGCCAGCCCCGCCGCCAGCTCGCCGGGCGACCGGTTGAAGGTGTGCCAGCCCTGCCCGACTCGGGCCGCCCGTCGCAGTGCGGCGGGGGTCTCGCCGCCGATGTGGATCGGCGGATGGGGTCGTTGCACCGGTTTGGGGAACATCTCGCAGTCCGGCAGGTCGTAAGTCTCGCCGTGGAACTCCGACGGGTTGTCCGTCCACAGCGTGCGTAGCACCTGGAGGTACTCGTCCGTGCGCCGGCCCCGCTGCCCCCACGGCACGTTCAGGGCTTCGAACTCCTCCTTCAACCACCCGACGCCGATGCCCAGGTCGACCCGCCCGCCC
Source organism: uncultured Acidimicrobiaceae bacterium (assembly GCA_963717455.1). Taxonomy (GTDB): domain Bacteria; phylum Actinomycetota; class Acidimicrobiia; order Acidimicrobiales; family RAAP-2; genus Bog-473. The sequence goes on along the minus strand of OY970336.1, from coordinate 4,157,686 downwards.
GAGAGCACGTCCAGCGAGGAGACCTCCTTGGCCACGTAGACGGGGTTGCGCTGGGGGAGGAGGAGCATGGCGGTGCCGAGGCGGACCGTGGACGTCCGGGCCGCCAGGTAGGTCAGCGTGATCAGGGGCTCGAGCAGGCCGCTCCCCGGCGGAGCCGGGATGCGCCCGTCCTCGGCGTAGGGGTAGCGGCTGGCGTAGTCCTCGAACAGCACCACGTGCTCGCCGATCCAGATGGTGCCGATGCCGCGCGCCTCGGCCCCCTCGGCCACCGCGTCGAGCAGCTCGGGGGTCGTCATCGGGCTGGCCGTCGGCAGCCACAAGTCGAACTTCACGTCACCCGCCCAGGCCGCGACGGATGAAGTCGCAGATCTCGTCGGCCGCTCGTACAGCCGGGATCGGGTCCGGCTCGCCCGCCCGGACGGAGAGCGCGCCATAGATCTGCTGCCCGACGAGCACCACGGCCCGGTCGGGGTCGAGGTCGGCCCGGAAGTGCCCGGCCGCCGTGCCGGCGATGACGAGCTCCTCGAGCACTCGGATCATGTCGAGCCCGATCATCATGAGCGCGCCACCCACCGCGGCCGAGCCCTCGCCCGGCGTCGCCTGGGTCGCCATGGCGAGCCGGAAGAAGGCGGGGCTCTCGTCGATGCGTTCCAGCAGACCGAGGATGAGGCCCCGCAGCCGCTCGGCGGGCGACGCCTCGTCGGACACGATCAACGCGATGGTCTCCGTCATACGGTCGTACATCGACTGCACGCAGGCTCGCAGCAGGTCGTCCCGGTTGGAGAAGTAGACGTAGACCGTCGAGCGGGCCACGCCGGCCTCGGCGGCGATCTCGTCCATGGAGACGTCGGTGGTGCCGCGCTCGCCGAAGAGCCGGCGTGCGGTGTCCATGATCTGGTCGCGCCGGAAGTCTCGGATGACCTCCTTGAGCGCATCGGGCGCGCGGCGCGGCACGGTTCGCTCAGCCCCTCAGCGCACTCGCTCAGGAGCCCACGCGGGCCGAGGGGGTGAAGGCCACAGGGAGGTGCTTGACGCCATTGATGAACTGGGACTGTAGGCGCTGCATGTCGCCGTCCGGTCGGAGGTCGGGCATGCGGTCGAGCAGGTGCTCGAACATGACCCGGATCTCCATGCGGGCCAGGTTGGCCCCGAGGCAGAAGTGAGGTCCACCGCCGCCGAAGGCGATGTGCGGGTTGGGGTCGCGGGCGACGTCGAAGGCGTCGGGATCGTCGAAGACCTCTTCGTCCCGGTTGGCCGAGGCGTGGAAGAAGACGACCTTGTCGCCTGCGGCGATGTCCGTCCCGCTGAGCTCGAGGTCCCCCATTGCCGTGCGGCGGAAGTTCATGACCGGCGTGACGAACCGCAGCATCTCCTCCACGGCCCCGGGCAGGAGGCTGCGATCATCCACCAGTCGCTGCCACTGCTCGGGGTGCTGGAAGAAGGCGTGCATGGCGCCCGACATCAGGTTGCGCGTCGTCTCGTTGCCGGCGACGGTGAGCAGGAGGAAGAACAGCTCGAGCTCCAGGTCGCTGAGCCGTTCGCCCTCGACCTCGACGTTGGTCAGAACGCTCATCAGGTCGGCGTGCGGGTCGATGCGCTTCTTGCCGAAGAGCTCGGCGGCGTAGGCGTACAGATCCATGGCGGCGTTGAGGGCTGCCTCGGCCTGACGTTGGTACTCGGGGTCCTCGTTGCCCACCATGTTGTTGGACCACTCGAACATCTTGTGGCGGTCCCCTTGGGGCACGCCGAGCAGCTCGGCGATGACCCGGAGCGGCAGCTCGGCCGAGACCTGGGTGACGAAGTCGGCCTGGCCCTGCTCGATGACCTGGTCGATGATGTCGTCGGTGGAGCGGTGAATGCTCTCCTCGAGGTCGCGCACCGTGCGCGGCGTGAAGCCCTTGTTCACGAGCCGCCTGTAGCGGGTGTGGAGCGGGGGGTCCATGTTCACCATCATCAGGCTCTGCTGGGCGACCTCCTCGGGGCCGAGCTCGAAGGGCATCGTCCCCTGCGCGGCGGAGCTGAAGTGCTCGTAGTCCCGGTTGACCGTGACGCAGTCGGCGTACTTGGTCACAGCCCAGAAGCCGGGGCCGCCGGGCTCGTCCTGCCAGTGCACGGGGTCGTGGCGCCGCAGATGGGCCAGCCACGCGTGGGGGACCCCCGCCACGTAGGACCGGGAATCCGAGAGGTCGACAGGGGTCACGCCCGCCATGGTGCTCATGTGTGGACAACTCCTCTGATTGGTCGGACAAGACGTCCGATACACCGGATGCTAAGTCCTACGTGCATGTGTGTCAACGAAATCAGGGGACCTGGGGCGCCGTTCGGGGCACGAGAGCCCGGGTGGTCACGCCCCCCCCCGGGGGGGCGGACAACGGGGGGACCCTAGGACGGATCTACGGGCCGCTTCGGGACGATGGCCACGGACTTGGTCGGATCGTCTGGGTCGAGCACGACACGTACGTGCTCGTCCGCGTCAGGCGGATCGCCTGGAGCCGATGCCACGATGACCACCTCGTCGACAGGCGGCGTGAGGGCCGCGTGGAGACCACGGGCCACGGCGGTGCCGACCGCACCGAGAGTCGACCTCCGTCGCCAGCGATCGAAACTTCCCGCCGTGTGGTTCTGGTCGGATCCCTCGGATGCGCCATCGCCGACCGAGGGGTCTTCGTCGAAAGAAGCCACGCAGCAATCCTCGCAGGATTCGCGGTCGGTAGCGGAGCCGCTCGATCACCTCGCCTTTGGATGGCGGGGCGGGGGATCAGGGTCGGCGGTATGCCCCTTCGCCGACCGTCGGCTGGCCCGGAGCCTGACTCCCGTCGTGAGCGCCCGATCAGGCGGACTGGACGTAGCGAGCAGTGTTCTCGCTGAGAGAGACCACCAACCTGTCGTAGGCCTCGTCGAATTCCGGCTCGTCGTGTGCGGTACACATCGCTTGGAACATGGCGCGCAACTCATGGTCGGCGCCAGCGAAGTCGGCCGCCGTGCTCACGACGGCGATGACCTCTGCGACACGCTCCTCGAACGTCCGCGTGTCGCCCTCAGTGAACATCTCGGCGAGCCTCATTCCTCGCACACCCCTCTCCGCAGGGCACAGCGCGCCCCTTTGCAGACGCGCCGCATTCCCTCGTCAAATGCTAAATCGACGCCTGCAGGAGGGGGATGAGCTCAAAGCCCCATGCCGAGAGCGAATTGTCGGGTCGTTGTGCATTCCGGGCGCCGGCGACGGCCGATGTTGATGCGGGCTTCGTCGTTGAATCAGCCGTCCCCGCGCGACGGATTGCCCATGTGCCAACCCGAACAGATGTCGCAGCGGTAGACATTGAGCTCGACCCCGGACTCCTGGCGCTGCACGTACGCTGCCGTCAGTGCGTCGCTTTGGTCCCGATAAGTAGCTTTCGCCACGCCGTCGGACCGCCAGTGTGATCCCAGGCCGGGAATCCGTTCTGTGTCAGCCTTGCGTCGTGAGGCGCCGTGCGCACGATTTCGATTTCGCCGAACCATGGGGTCGCATTCTGCTGGTTACCGGGCTGAGCGACGAGCGGCGCGGGTCCTGGAAGTCCAGCCCGATGCGCCCCGGCGCGCCTTGGATTCGACGGAGGGGGAAATAAGGGTCGAATCCGGCGCGCCGAGACAACCCCCACCCTACCGTCCCGGCGGTTTGCAACGCCCGTGGCCCGCCCAAATTGGTCCGGTCGTCCCAACTGCGTGCCCGACAGCACCGGCGCTGGACATTCCCATCGCCGACGATCGAGCTCTCCGGAGGGATACCTCGGAAGGGCTTTGTGAGCAGGTGAGGCGCTCTGCCACCATTAGGTCATGGCAAAGACCGTGATAGTGAAGCTCAGTGACGACATTGACGGTTCTGACGCGGACGAGACCGTTCGGTTTGCCCTCGACGGCAAGACGTACGAAATCGATTTGAGCGCCAACAATGCGTCGAGGCTTCGTGGTGCGTTGAGGCCGTACATCGAGAAGGCGCGGGCTGACGGCGGTGGCGGCCGGTCCCGGCCACCGGCGACCAACAGCGCGCCGGCCCAGAAGACGCTCTACTCCGAGCTCAGCGACGACGAGAAGTCCCGTTTCAGGGTATGGGCCAACATGGCGACCGCACGGCGAATCAGTGACGCCCGCATCAAGAGTTGGGTGGCGGCGGGGAAGCCCTAGCCTGCCCGGTGGCCCGACCACCTCTCCTCGACCCAGGTTGCCCGACTTGGAGAGACTTAGGCCAGGCTGAGGACTCCGTAGGTGTTGCAGAGACCCAGAAGGTCAATCAGCAGGAATGCGGAAACGACCGCGACCACGAAAGGTGCCTGCCAGCGGCGACTTCCCCGTCGCACCGCCGGCGGCATGTACCAGAGCGGCAGCGTCGGGCCGAACCGGGCGAGGTGGATACCGATCGGCACCGCTCCCTCGGGAAGGGGGGCGTCCGGGTCGGCGGCCAGGGCCAACGCGGTGAGCTCCTCGTCGCTCAGCGCTTCGTCGGCATCCACGCACTCAGTCGTCACGCCGGTAAAGCTAGTTGCCCTTCGGCCATCGGCGATGACAGGGGCCGATTGGAGGTAGCGCAAGTGGACGAGGAAGATGGTGGAATCTCAGCTCCCTTGAGCTCCGGGCCGGACACTGGTCGGCATGCGGTCGGAGCGAGTCCGAAGACTCCAGGGTGGTACGCGAGCAGGAGCAACCCGAACGACCAGACGTACTGGGACGGCCAGAACTGGACGGGCAGACGGCGATGGACCACCGACAACGGGTGGGTCGTCGTGGGGGACTCCCCCCATGAGGTGCCCGAGGCGGGCCCGCTCTCGGACAGACAGCGGTTGTCGGCCAATCCCTATGCCCCGGCGGCGCACGCCAAACGAACGGCCACCGGCTTCACGATCAATATCGGAGTTCTGCTCCTGCTGGTCTGCGGGATCGCGCTGATGTACGGCTCGGTCGGCTCGTGGCTTCACGTGCACGGGAGCATCGGAGTCGCCGACTTTGGTGTGTCCCTCAACGGAATCGATCCTGGAATTTCTACCTTGATCGGGACAAACGGCTGGGTGACGTTCATCGGCGGCACCCTTCTGGTCATCTTCGCGTGCTTCGAGATGACGTCGGAGGAGCCGCAACTTGCAGCGGTCGCAATGATCATCGCCGCGGTGACGACGGTCTTTGCAACCTACGACATGGTCCGCATCGTGCAGAAGATCTCGCAGGTGCCGTCTCCGTCAAATGCCAACGTCAGCGTCGGCTGGGGCTTGATCTGCGTGCTCAGCGCCGCCGTCTTCGCAACATTGATCGCGTTCGTCAAGCTGCTACAGCAATAGCAGGCGAGCGACCGGTACCCAGCCGACCGCTCGCCTGCTCGCTTCGTTACTGCGGCGGCCCTGAGGAGAGCTGCACGGTCGCCGTGTGGTTCTGGCCGGAGCCGTCCGTCCAGCCGATGCTGACCTTGTCGCCTGGGTGGTACGTGAGCATGGCGTTGGTCAGGTCGTTCGCCGAGCCGATGGTCTTGCCACCGAGCGAGGTGATGGTGTCACCCTGGGCGATGCCTGCTTCCTGTGCCGGCTCGTTGGTGACGACACCGGCCACCGAGGCTCCGGACACCGACGAGCCCGTGTTGCCGCTGTTCCCACCGAAGAAGCTGCCGAACCCACCGCTCCCGCTGTTGCCCGAGCTGTCCTGAGGGTTGATCTCGACGCCCAGGAAGGCGGTCTCGCCGATGTGGACCGTCGAGGACGAGTTGCCGGCCTCGATCTGTCGGGCGATGGAGAGTGCGGTGTTGATCGGGATGGCGAAGCCCTGGGTGCCCTGGGACTGGCCGTTGGTCTGGAACGAGAAGCCCGCCGAGGCGGCCGTGTCCACACCGATGACCTGGCCCGAGGTGTTGACGAGCGCGCCGCCCGAGTCACCGGGCTGGATGTCTGCGTTGGTCTCGATGAGGCCGTTCAGCTGCTCGGAGGTCCCGTCGCCCTCGTCGCTGGCCGTGATCGACTGGTTGAGGGCGGTCACGGTCCCACCGGCCGCGCTGGGCGTGCCGCCGGTGCCGCCGGCATTCCCGACGCCGACGACGTTCTCGCCGACCGAGGCGTTCGAAGTGTCCGTCGGAGCGGTCTGGAGTCCGGAGGCGTTCTGCAGTTGCAGCACCGCAATGTCGTGGCTGCGGTCGTAGCCGACCACCTTGGCCGTGTAGGTCTTCTGGTTCCCCACGTCGGTGACGCTGATCTTCGTCGCGCCGTTGATCACGTGGTTGTTGGTCAGGATCACGCCGTTCGAGGTGAGCACGATGCCAGTCCCGGCAGCCTGCTCCTGGGAGTAGCCCAGCGTCGTGTTGATGTCGACGAGGCCCGGGTCGACCTTGGCCGCGATCGCACTGGCGTCGCTCGGTCCGGACCCGCCCGACGAGCCTGAGTTGCCGTTCCCGGAGTTGCCACTGCCCGAGTTGCCGGAGTTGCCGAACGCGCCGCCGAACGGCGAGCCGTTCCCGAAGGGGTTGACTGATCCGTTGCCCGAACCCGACGGGACCCGAGTGCTGCCCGACGACGGGGCAGATGACAGGTTGGAGGCGCCACTGGTCCAGGCCGCGTGTCCGATGGCCACGCCGCCGGCCAGGAGCGCGAAGGCCGCCACGCCGGCGAGCACCCCGTTGCGCACGTGGTGGGTGCCGGCGGCGGGCGTGCTCGGTGCGACGGGAGCCCCCCACATCGGGGCGTTCGGGTCGGTCGGGGGGCCGGCGTAGGGGCGGCCGGTCGGCTCACCGAGCATGGGGTTCCCCGCCAGCGCACCCATGGCGTAGCTGCCCTGAGGGACGTCGGAGCCCTGCGGAACCCCCATCGGCGGGGTGTCGGGCTGCTGTGGCACGGCGATCGGGTCGGCCGGTGCCGGGGGAGTCGTCGCCGGCAGCGCGATGGTCTCGCCCGTCGCCCCGGCCACAGGGACATGGCCCGTGCTCTCGGGCACCGCGGTCGGAGCAGTCTCGGGCTCCGAGCCGCTCACCGGCTCGCCGGTCGTCTGGTCGCTCTGGTCGTTGTGATCCTCGGTCATGTGCGGTCCTCCGTCGGAGCACCCGGCAGCCGGGCGCTGTTCCACGGCTTCCATTGGACAGGTCCGGTCTGTACGCCAGGTCAGAGGAAGGTATGAGTCACATAAATGTTGTCTGTGACCCCAGTTGCGGCGGCGGTCCGATGCACGGGGTCCTCACTGTCCCTTCCCTTGCGGTGCGGCCCCCATCCGTTCGGAGTCCCCGGGGTCCGAAGTGCCCCCCGATCCAGCCCCCAATTAGCCCCCAATTAGTAGGCAGTCAGCGCGGGTCTACGCTGGAGGCGACGACCAGTACCTGCCGGGGGGCCCAGTGGAAACCGCGATATTCGACGCCGACAGCCACCTGATGGAGACGCCGGAATGGCTCGGCGAGTTCGCCGACGAGTCGGTCCGTGGCCAGCTGGCCCCGCTGGGCCTGGAGGGCGCCGGGGCCGGGGCGGCCGAATTGATGGCCAGCCTGCCGGAGCTCTGGGAATCGCACCGTCACCAGGAGATCGGGCGCGAGGTGCTCCAGGGCCCCAAGGGGTGGATGGCCCCCGGCGCGCTGGACCCCGAGGTGCGCTCCCGCGTGCTCGATGCCCTGCACATCGATGCCCAGCTGGTCTTCCCGACCTTCGCCCTGGGCCACTTCGCCCGGAGCAAGGATCCCGAGGTCCTCTACGGCGGGACGGAGGCCCTGAACCGGGCCATGGCTGCCTTCTGCGCGCCCGACCCCCGGCTGAGGGCGGTGGGCTACCTGCCGCTCAACGACCCAGCCCGGGCCCTGCAGGCGCTCGATCAGGCGCTCGAGGCCGGCGTGGCGGCTCTGTGGGTCCCCTCCGACGCCCCCGGCGACTTCTCGCCCACCCACGTGGACGTCGACCCGGTCTGGGCCTGCCTGGCCGAGGCGGGCGTGCCCTTCGTGCTCCACGTCGGGGGAGGGAAGCTCCTGCCCAGGGCCTTTCACAACAACGGCCTGCCCCGGCCCAAGGACTGGCTCGGGGGTGGTGAGAACCTGCGTGCCAAGGACTTCCCGGTGCTACACCATTCGCCCGAGCGTTTCTTGGCCTGCATGGCGCTCGACGGGGTCTTCGAGCGTCACCCGGACCTGCGCGGGGCCGCCATCGAGCTCGGTGCCACCTGGGTGCCGGGGCTCCTGCGCAACGTCGACCATGCGTTGCGCTCGTTCTCCAAGTTCGAGCCTGCGCTCCGGGAGCTGCAGCTCCTCCCGTCGGACTACCTGCGCCGCCAGGTGCGCTTCACGCCCTTCCCCTTCGAGGACACGGCGTGGCTGCTCGAGCAGTGCGGTCCCGACCTGTTCATGTTCTCGACGGACTATCCCCACCCCGAGGGCGGGAAGCGGCCGTTCGAGGCGTTCGGCGATGCGGTGGCCGGCTTCGACGAGTCGACGCGCGAACGTTTCTTCTGGCGGAACGGGGCCGAGCTCCTCGGCATCGCCTGAGGCGCGCAGCAACGGCGTGGAGGTGGCCCGGTCCACATCGCTCAGCGTGGAGCCAGTGGCGGGAGCGCTGGGTGCCACCGTCACCGGGATCGACCTGGCGCGCGTCACGGACGCCGATCAGCTGGGCGACCTGCGCCGGGCCCTGGCCGACCACCTCGTCGTCTTCCTGCCGCGGCAGGAGCTCAGCCTCGACGACCTCGAACGGGTCACCGACCTGTTGGGGGGCCGCGACGTCACGCCCTTCGTCGACCCGCTGGAGGACCGGCCCTACGTCATCCGGGTCATCAAGGAGCCGACCGACGCGCTCAACTTCGCCAATGCGTGGCACAGCGACCTGAGCTACCTTCCCGCACCGCCCGCCTACACGCTGCTGCACGCGTGGGAGGTCCCGGACCATGGCGGCGACACCGTGTGGTCCAACCAGTACCTTGCCTACGAGACGCTGTCCGGTGGCCTGCGGGCGACGCTCGACGGCCTGAGCGCCGTGCACTCGGCCGGCCTGGCCTACGGCACGGGTGGCCTGCTGGACCAGGTCAAGGACCTCACCTCCATGGCGATCGCGCCGTCAGCCGAGGCCTACGCCGAGCACGTCCACCCGGTCGTCGCCGTCCACCCCGTGACGGGCCGGCGGGCGCTCTACGTCAACCCCGTCTACACCACCCGCTTCGCCGGGTGGACGAAGGACGAATCACAGCCTCTGCTGGCCCACCTCCACCGGCACAGCATCAACGAGAACTTCACCTGCCGGTTGCGCTGGTCGGTCCACACGCTCGCCATCTGGGACAACCGGTGCACCATGCACAACGCGTTGAACGACTACTCGGGCGTGCGCCGGGAGATGTACCGCACCAGCGTCAAGGGCGCGGTGCCCGCGGGGGTTGGCTGAGGACCTGCCGACGCCACCGCATGCGGGCACTCGGGGCGCCGCGCATGCGGTGGTCAGGTGTCGGTTCAGGTCGCGGTGCCTGCGACGACCGGCTTGTTGAGGTGGAGCGAGCCGGCCGAGCCCTTGAAGAGCGACCCGGTGCCGTAGTTGAAGACCCCACCGTCGGACGCGAAGGTCCAGTACCCCGCGTTGTCCGGGGCGGCTGCGATCCCGACGACCGGCGCGTTCAGGTGCAGGCTCCCGGCCGAGCCGAAGAAGTGGCCCGACCCGAAGTTGAAGACGCCGCCGTCGGTGGCCACCTCGTAGTAGCCGGCGCCGTCGATCGCCGCCGCGATCCCCACGATCGGCTTGTTGAGCGGCTTGCCGCCCATGGAGCCGTAGTAGCCGGCGTCGCCGAAGTTGAAGATGCCGCCGTCGGAGGCCACCTCCCAGTAGCCGCGCCCGTCTGGCGTCACCGCGATGCCCACGACCGGCTTGTTGAGGTGCACGCCGCCCATGGAGCCGTAGAAACCGGCGTCCCCGAAGTTGAAGACCCCTCCGTCGGAGGCAACCTCGATGTAGCCCTGCCCGTCGGGCGTCGACGCGATGCCGACGACCGGTGCGTTGAGCGGCTTGCCGCCCATGGAGCCGAAGAAGCCGGCGTCACCAAAGCTGAAGACGCCGCCGTCGGAGGCGACCTCCCAGTAGCCCTGGTTGCCCGGGGTGTGAGCCATGCCGACAATCGGCTTGTTGAGCGGCTTGCCGCCCATGGAGCCGAAGAAGCCGGCGTTGTAGTTGAAGACCCCGCCGTCGGAGGCCGTCATCCAGTAGCCCTGGGCCCCGGCGCCCTGCCGGTCGGAGTTGGTGGTGAAGCCACAGGTGGTGTCGCCGACGACGTTGCCCCCTCCCGATCCGAGCGGGGTGGCTGGTCCGCCGACGAAGGCGCAATCCTGTTCGGTCCCGCCGGGTATCGTGTTGGCCCCAACGGTCGAGTCGGCGAGCGAACCACCGCCCGCCCCGGACGCGACCGCGATCCCGCCGCCGGAGTCGGACACGTTGCCCGCAACGGTCACCCCGTGAAAGTCGATGTGGCTGGCGCCGTTGCCCGAGACGTACACGCCACCACCGGCATCACCCGCCCCGCCCGTCGAGTTGTCGACGATGGCCACCGAGGTCATCTGCACGCCGTAGTTCCCCTCCGACCAGGTTCCGCCGCCGAGGTTCGCTTGGTTGGCCGAGATGAGGGAGTTGTTCACGATCACGCCGTCATCGCTTGCCAGGCCACCGCCCCACGTCGCGCTGTTGCCGCTGATCGTGGTGGACGAGATGTTGGCGATGTCATAGGCCCACACGCCACCACCGAGTCCCGCGTTCGTGGTGCCGGTCCCTCCTGTCGTCGAGTTGCCCGACACGACGCTGTTGGAGAGCAAGAGGCCGTCGCTCTCCTCGAAGATCGCGCCCCCGTTTCCGGTGTTGGCGACGTTGGCCTTGAAGGTCGAGCCAGTGATCGTGACGGCGTTGGTGTCGTAGAAGGCTCCGCCGCCACCGTTTGCCGCCGAGGCGCTGGTCGCCTGGTTCCCGGTGAACGAGCTGTTGACGACGCTGTTGAGCCCGTACGCGTCGTACACCGCGCCGCCGTCCCCGTTGCCGGTGGTCGTGGTGGCCGAGTTCCCCGTGAAGGTGTCGTTGGTCAGCTCCGCCTCATCGCTGTCGTAGAAAGCGCCACCACCATGGTTCGTGGCTGTGGCGGACACACTGTTGGAGGTGAAGGTCGAGTTGTCGATGGCGACGGGTCCGTCACTGTTGTAGATGCCTCCACCGTCGCCGTCGGAGGAGTTCCCGGTGAATGTGTCACCGGTGAGGCGCATGGAGCCATTGTTGTTGTAGACGGCTCCGCCGTTGTTGCCACCGGTGACGCTGTTGGAGGAGAAGGTCGAGCCGCTGATCCACGCCTGGCCGTCATTGGAAACCGCGCCGCCGTTCCCCACGAAGCTGTTGCCAAAGAAGCTGACTCCCGTCGCCGTGAGGGTGTCGTTGGGATCCTTGACGTCAAGGCCGCCACCAGCGCTGCCGCTGATCGCCACGTTGACGAGCGAGAGGAAACCCCCGGCGCCAGCGGCGTTGCGGTCGGTCTCGATGATGTCATTGGCCGCGCCCGCGTTGGTGATGGTCACGCCGGGACCGGTGCCGGTGATCTGGACGCCGGCAGGGTCCGTGACCGAGAGCGCGGTCGGAGGGGGACCGCCCAGTGTCAGGGTGTACGTGCCGGGCGGCACGTTGATGTCGGCTGTCTGCCCCAACGCATTGGCCTCCTCGATGGCGGCTCGCAGCGAGCAATTGGTGCCGTCGGAGCAGACGCCGTCGCCAGGGTTGTTGTCGTCGGTGTCGTTCGTCGTGTTCACCGTGAACGTCACCTGGGCGGGCGGGAACGTACGCGGGCTCTGCGCGAGGAACGGAATGAAGGCGTGCCCGGCTGTGGCACTCGCCGGCGTCGCGCTGAGGGCGAGCCCGAGCGGGGCCGCCATCACAGCAAGGCTGAAGATCCCGCCGAGGAGCGCACGGGTGCGGACAGATGACGTCGACATGGGGTCCACCTGGTCTCTCTGGCCGCCGGGGGTGCGACCCGGGCGCGACCATAGCGACAGAACATCCGGCGCGCCATTGTGTTCTGGCTTGTGTTCTCGCTGCTCGTTATGCGTGCACAATGGTCGGCCCAACGCGTCGGGCACAGGCACGAGCGGGTCGATGACCGCCCGGTCAGAAAGAGCGGGGCCGCCCCGAGACCTCGGAGCAGCGGCCCCAATGGCACGTGCGAATCGTCTGCCGCTGCGAAGGGCGCCGCACGTGCGGGCCCGGTGCCACGGAGAGCTCGCGGTGCACGGCCATCCCGAGATCGCCCGGGTTCGCCTCGACGCCGCGTATCTCGAGTCGCCATTCGTAGTCGGCGTCCTCGAGCGCACCGTCGGTGCTCACGATGGCCGCATCGGGGCACGCCCGGCGGGCGGTGCAGAGGAGCTCGAACCGAGCGTCGTACGGGTCCCGGCCCGTGAGGTGGAGCCGCATCGCACCCAGGATCCGGGGGGACTCGATCACGACCACCCAGCGCTCTCCCTGACGGCAGAGGTAGAGGGTCGCGCTCGTCGGCGACACCGCCGGGCCCAGGGGCGTTGGAGCTGTTGGTCGCTTCCATTGCTGGAGAAACCCTCCCGTCTGATCGGCCTTGCTGGGCCGAAAGGCCCATTTTTCGTGGCGGTGCCCCCCTCGGGACTCACCCGGGGCGACCGGCACGGTGGCGTGCGTGGTCATGCGACCGGGGCAGCCGGCTCGGCCGTCGGGGACAGGCCCGCCCGGGGGGTGTCGGCGTGCTGGTGGGAGGCGAGGAGCTCCTTCTCGCCCGCGACGTCCGGAAAGGGGACGGCCACAACGATGGCGCCCACCACCACGGCGATGACGCCCGAGCCGAGCCGACGAGCAGCATCTGCTTGCGCCCGTACGTTGGGGTGCAGTCCAGTGCTCCTCGGCTGCTGCGGTTCGCTGGCCCGAAGTCCCGGCAGCCAATTCCACCTCCCTCTCCCCGGCCCCAACCCGTGCGCGGCCGACCTCGGCGGCCGCTGTGTGTGCGCAGGGTGCGCCACGTCATCGCAAGTCTGCTTGGGGCGGGCCCACCCGCACCAGTGCCTCATCTCCCTTGTGCCCTGGTCCGAAAGGACCCATCCCTTCGGGTGGTCGACGCGTGGACCCTCGCTAGGGTTGCGCCGTGACGGGCGACGACGTCCTGGCTGCGGCCGAGCTGTGCCGCACCATGCTGGAGCCGGCGCTCGCCGCCGACTGGGCGGTGCCGGTGCCCGGCCTCGACTTCACGGTGGCCTCCGTGGTCGCCCACGCGGCCGAGGCACCGCTCTGGTACTCGCTCGACATCTGGAGCGGACAAGAGGACGCGGCCTTCGACCTGAAGGTGCGTCCCGACGCCCCCAACGAGCGCCTGCTCGCCAGCCTGGTGGCGTCCGCCCGTGCCCTCGCCGCCGGCGTGGACGCCGCCCCCGCCGGCACCCGGGGCTTCCATCCCTTCGGGTCCCCGGACCCCGCCGCCTTCGCCGCCATGGCGTGCGACGAGTTGCTCGTGCACGGCGACGACGCCGCCCGCGGGCTCGGCCTCGCGTTCGTCACCGACCGCGGCCTGGCCTCGGCGGTCCTGGCACGCCTCTTTCCCTGGCACGTGGTCGGGGCCGGCGAGGACCCGTGGCGGGTGCTGCTGTGGGCCAACGGGCGGACCGACCTGGAGGGCCGGCCCCGCCAGGTCGGGTGGCGGTGGCACTGCGCGCCCCTCTCGGAGTGGGACGGCACCCGGCCGTAGCAGGCGCTCCCTGGGTTGCCGTCTCGTTGCTCTGCACCCAGCGCGGCCCCTGGCCCTGGTTCCCGGCCCCGCCCGCTGTCACAATGCCCCGAAGGGAAGAGCCCGTCGCGGGCCCACGGCAACGTGGAGGAGGGTCGGCCGCACCCGTCGCAGGGTGTCGGCGGAAGGCAGGGGGGATGCGCAGGATTTCGTCCTGGGTCGACGAGCGGTCGGCACCGGTCACCGCCACGACGATCGTCGCCGCCGCCGGGTTGGTCTACACCGTCACGTGGTCGGCGCTGGCCCGTCAAGGCTGGCAGTCGGTGAGCGACCTGTGGAACAGTGCCGAGATCGGGCTGGCGGTCGCGCACGGGCACGCGGCGGCCGTGTACGGAGCGGGCTCCCAACTCGATGCGCCGCCGGGGCTGGAGTTCGCGCTGGCGCCGTTCATGGCCCTCGGGCACGCGCTGGGGCTGCGCACGCCGGCCGAGCTGCACCACGGCTACCCCCTGTTGTGGCTCCTGCTGCTGCCGTTCGCCACCGTCGGGGCCTCGAGCGTGCTCTTCGCCCTCGACGCGGTGGCGCGGCAGTGGCGGTTCTCCGGCGCCGAGCGGCTGGGGCTGGCGCTGGTCGCGGGCCTCGGTGTGGCGAGCGCCGTGGTCTTCTGGGGCCACCCCGAGGACTGCGTCGCCCTGGCCTTCGTTCTGTGGGCGGCGCTCGCCGTCGAGCGTGACGGAGCGTCCGGTCTGGCCCGGGCCGGGTGGTTGCTCGGGCTCGGCGTGGCCTTCCAGCCGCTGGCGCTGCTGGCGGCGGCGCCCGTGGTGGCCCGCTTCGGCCGCCGCGCCCTGCCGGGGTTCGTCTGCCGCGTGGCACTGCCGAGCGTGCTCGTCGTCCTCCCCGAGCTGGTGACCCATGCGGCGCGCACGCTGCATCAGATCGTGGACCAGCCGTCATTCCCGGCCGACTCATCGAGCACGCCCTTCAGCCACCTGGCCCGCTCCCTCGGCCACGGGATGTACAACGGCGGGACCCTGCGGCTGGTGGCGACGCTCGCCGCCGTGGCGCTCGGCTGGGTGGCCTGCCGTCATCGCTGCGACCTGCCCACGATGCTCTTCGTCATGTCAGTGGCGTTCAGCATCCGGATCGTCCTCGAGACCGAGCTGCTCGGTTACTACTTCCTGCCCGTGATCGCCCTCTGCCTTCTGTTGACGCTGCGGTTGGGCTGGTCGCGCTTCGCGTGGTGCTCCGCCCTCGCCGTCACCTGCATCGCACTCGGGAACCGGCGCGAGCACGCCATCGCGCTGTGGTGGCCCGCCATCATCGCCACGACGGTCGCCATGGTGGCCCTGGCCTACGGCGCGGCGGCCGAGTCCGATCCCGGCCGGGTCGACCAGCCGCGGCTGCGGCGGACGCGCGGCGAGGTGGCGCCTCGGGCCACGGTCTCGCACGTCCGGCTGCTCGACGCGTGACCCTGCGCCGAGCGGCGGTCACCCGTGCGGGGGCGCCTTGAGAGTGACGGTCACGTGCCGCACCGTCGGCGGCAAGGTGACGGTGCCCGTGGTCTCGTCGACGGTGCCCGTCGAGGCCGTCGCGATGTTGGCGATGAAGGAGGGGAGCTGGAATTGCACCGGCCCCTGCGGTGGCGCCCCGCGCAGCGTCAAGGTGACCGAACGGCCGCGGCCGGCGATGGTGAGGCCGGCGCGTCGGCCGGCCGTGGTGGGGAAATTGGTGACCGTGATCGGTGTGCCGCTGCGCAGCCAAGCCGGCGGGACGCCGCGGCCGACGACGAGCGCGCCGCCGGCGCGGACGGCGACGAGCGAGTCGAGCAGGACCTTGTTGGCGCCGGCCATGCCCCAGGCGTGCGGCGACGACCCCTGCCCGCCGGCGGGGTGCCGGCCCACCCACGGTGAGCTCGGGTCGGGGGCGCTCGAGCTCTCCCACCACGACAGCGGCCCGCTCTGGCTGTTGGCGATCATGAACTCGTAGCCCACGATGCCCTGGTCCCGGTGGGCCCTGCCGGCCAGGCCGGCGGTGCCGGTCGCAGCGTTGTAGGCGCTCGAGTAGTAGTCGCCGGGGAAGCCGCCGGTCGTGCCGGGCGGGAGGATGCCGCGCAGGCGGCCGAAGCCGTAGGCGTAGGTGGCGTCGATCATGGTCAGGCCGGGCCCGCTCACCGGGGCGCCGAGGAGGGATCCCTCCCAGGCCCAGCTGCCGAAGCCCAGGGGCGAGGTCCAGTTGGCGTCGCTCGGGTTGGCGCAGCGGTTCGAGGTGTTGGGCTCGAGCAGCGAGCAGGGCAGGTAGTCGAGGCCGTTGTGGCTGATGGTCTGGCCGAGCACCGTATTGGTCGCCGCGAGGAGGCTGGCGTACTGCGCCGTGGCCCAGGCGGTCTCGGTCGAGTTTCCGAGGACGGCGGCGACGTAGCGGTAGGCGGCCAGGCCGAGCAGGGCCTCGTAGTCGTCGACGGTCCAGTACCCCTGGGTGTCGATGTCGTTGGTGGCCTCCATCGTCCCCATCGGCCCGGTCCGGTCGGCGGCGATGGCGTGGGCGCTGTCCTCGATACTGGGCTGGGCGGCGCCCTGGGGGCCCTCGGTGGCGAAGTTCTCTGCGACGAACGACGTGTCGCCCGTCTTCATCAGGTAGACGGCCCAGGGCAGGGCATAGGTCCACAGGCCGTCGACGTACTGCCCCGTCCCGACGGCGTTGCGGGCCTCGGTGAGCAGCGCGTGGGCCCCCGTGAAGTAGCCCTGGGTGAAGAGGTTGGTGAGGATCCCGACCACGTCGTGGCTGAATTCCATCTCGTAGCCGTTGACGCCCGTATCGAGGGCGTTGCCGCTCCGCGTGAGCTGGGTGGTGATGAAGCCGCTCTTGTAGGCGTCGACCAGGGAGGGGTCGGGCACACGGACCTGCGCGATGGCGGTCAGTTGGCCGGCCCAGAAGGCGCGCATGTGCGCGAAGTGCCGGGCGAAGCCGCCGGCGGTCGCGAGTGCCTGCGCGCTCGGCCATGGCGCGGTGCCCCCGAAGCGGTCGGCGGCCACGACGTAGTCGTGGTCCACCGCGTGGTGGGCCGGCACCGCGTCGGGCGGGGCGCCGAGGGGGACCAGTGCGGTCGAGGCGCCGGGGTCGAGCGTGATGGTGTGGCCGGTCGGGTTGTCGACGCGCACCCGGCTGTAGACCGCGACGAAGGGGCTGCCGCCGAGGACCACCCGGTCGGCGAACTCGGTGATGGAGACGGTGGCGCCCTGGTCGGCGAAGGTCGTCACCTGGGCCGGGAGGTAGCCATCGGCGTCGGCCCAGGTGGTGCGCTGGCCGTCGTAGATGCCGAAGCCGTAGTCCTGGAACAGGTCGCCGGGCCCGTCCTGGACCACGAAGCTGCCGCCGAGGCAGGTGATGACGCTGTTGTGGTCCCCGAGCCATCCGATGGCCGACGCGGTGCCGTCGGCACCGGTGAAGGCGTCGGTGTTCACGTTGAAGGTGCAGCGGTAGGCGGCGGCCGGCCCCGGTGCCGTTGCCGGCGCGGGGGTGCCGGCGGCGGCGGTCGGGGCGAGCGCGCTCAGTCCGGTCGTGACGAGCGCGACGGCGAGGGCGGCGGTGGCGGCGCCCACGACCGTCCCTCTGCGGGTGTGCACCGCGGCATCGTAGCGAGGCGGCCCGCTCCGGGGCGGGCGTGCGGCCGGGCCGCGGTAGCGTCCCGCTGTGGCTGCTGCGACGACGCGACGGCACGTCCCGAGGTGAACGCGCAGCGGCCTCTCCCGCGTGCCGTGGCGGCGCGCGCGGTGGCCCGCTGCGCGCTGGCGACCGTGGGACTGCTCGTCCGGAGGCGGACCCACCTCCTCGGAGCACGCGTTGGTCTCCCCCTTCGCTTTGCCGATGAGACGTCGGCGCGGGTATTCCGCGAGACCGTCGTCGACTGCGAGCCGCCCGAGGACCCGTCCCTGCTGATGGTCGAGTTCCGGCTCCGCCTGCTCCGTGGCCGCTGGCAGCGGCTCTTCCTGTGGGAGTGCGTCCTCAACACGCCGCTGTTCGTCGGGTTCCCCGGCTTCGTGTCGAAGCTCTGGCTCGATCGCGACGAGCTTGAGCGCTACCGCGGTCTCTACGAGTGGAACGACGCGGCAGGCGCCGAGTTCTACGCGCGCTCGTTGTGGCGGGTCCTCGAGGTGGTGTGCCGGCCCGGGTCGATCCACTACCGGGTCATCCCGGGCCTCCGGCGTGACGACGTGCTGGAGGATCCTCAGCTGCTGGCCGCGGCCTCCCCCGAGGACGGCGCGGCGTGGTGGCGTGTGGTGGCTGCGGCCTGATCCGACGCGGCGGGGTCGGGCCCGGCGCCGCGCTCGGCCCGCTGCTTGACGCCCAGCAGCATCTTGCGCTCCATCACCAGGCTGCCGGGCTCCATCAGGTAGGTGGTGAGGGCCCGGGTCGTCACCGACGCATCCGGCTGGCGGATGCGGTTGCGGCTGAGCAGCCGGGTGCGGGCACGGTCGGGGACGAGCACGAACGCCCACACCCAGTTGCCGTCTTCGGAGCGCAGCACGAGCGCGGACTCGGGGTCCAGCCGCGCCACCTGGAGCAGCGGCCCCTTCACACCGAGCCTCCAGCCGTCACCGACACTGACGTCCTGGAACTGGGGGAGGAGCTTGTCGGCGCTGTGCATGTCGAGACCGGCCAGGTTCTCGATCCAGTCGTAGGTGTAGGCGCCGGCCCGCCCCGGGCCCATCTGGACGATCCAGGGCCAGATCGACGACGGTGGGGCGTCGATGCCGATCGCCCGGGTGGTCACCACGTCGGGGTCCTCGAGGAGCTCGTCGCCGGGCAGGTCCGCCGCAGCTTCCTCGTCGGTGGCGCCCCAGGTCAGGCACCAAGGACGCCAGCGCGGGTAGGTGAGCACGGCGACGGCGCCGGCACAGGCCAGCGATCCGATCGCCCGAGCGGCGACCCGGGCGGGGCGGACTCGCATTGGTGCAATTGCACACCACCGTCGGGGCGCGGACCAGGGGCGGAGGTCACACGTAGGTGGAGGCGCTTGCGCGACGTGCAGAGTCCGGTGCCGATGCGCACGCGTCGGCGGCGTACGATCGCGCGGGTGACGGACATGCTGGCGCTGGTGGAGCACCTGCCCGAGGTTGCATTCGATCCGGGCGACGTCCTGATCCGCGAAGGCGACGCCGGGGGCGGCATCTGGGTGCTGATGTCCGGGAAGCTTCGGGTGCGCAAGGGTGACACGCCGGTCAACACGATCGAAGAGCCGGGAGCGATCATCGGTGAGATCTCGGTGCTCCTCGGGCACCCGTGCGGCGCCACGATCGAGGCGACGGAGCCCACCCGGGTCCGCTACGCCAGCGACGGCAGCGCGCTCCTGCTCGGGGACCCCGAGGTCACCCGGCTGGTCGCGGTGGGCCTGGCCGAGCGCCTCAATTACGTGACGGCCTACCTGGCCGACCTCAAGCACCAGTACGGCGACGCGCCGGGGCTCTCCATGGTGGAGACCGTGCTCACCCGGCTCGCCCAGCGCCAGGACGCTCCCGCACGCAGTGGCTCGGCCCGCGATCCCGACCCGGAGTACTGACACCCCCGGGCTCCCCGTGAGGGGCTGACCGATCAGAAGACGGTGCGGGCGGGAACCGCTTGGACCGACAGGTCGATCTCCTCGGTGCCGAGCATCGATACCCAGGTCGCCCGATCGGCGTCGAGATCGAGCACGATGTGCGCGGGCACGGGCCCGATCTGGTTCCCGGCGTTGAAGACCCACGTGCGCCCGACACGGTCTGCCCAGCCTCCGTCGGGCTTGAACGGCGCCTCGTGCACGTGGCCGGCCAGCACCAGGTCAGGTTGGTGCTGGCCGATCCAGCCGGCCAGATCGGGATCGCCGTACTGGCGGCGACCGGTCCACGACGTAAGTGAGCCGGTCGGGGGCCAGTGGTACACCCACAGGTGCCGGGCCGAGTCACGTGCCGTGTCCGCGGCCAGCTGCTCGGCGACGCGGGCCCGTCCCACCGGCCCGTCCCAGAACGGGCAGAGGGTCACCAGCGCGTCGTCCACCACGAGGGAGTCACCGTCGGTCGGGATCCCCGACGCGCGGGCTTCGGCGAGCCACAGCGGCGACTGCTCCCCGTCCGCGTCGGGACCGGTGAGGTCGTGGTTGCCCGAGCTCACCGCGAGGCGGGTCGTCGACTGCATCAGGGAGAAGTACTGCAGCACGGTGACGCTCTGTGCTTCCAGAGGGACGGCCGACCGGATCGACTAGGAGTCCCCGGCGATGACGACCAGGTCGAAGTCGGGGCCGACCCGAACCACCCAGTCGAGCTGGGGCAGGGCGTAGTGGAGATCGGAGACGAGGAGGATGCGCATGGTGGGGCCCCGAGCGGAGTAGGGCGAGCTGAGGAGTGCCGTTCCTAGGGGCGGAACACGACCTTGATGGCGTGCGAGGTGGTGCGGTCGATCGCCGTCTCGATGGCCTCGCGGTAGCGCTCGAGCCCGAACTCGTGCGTGACCACGACCGAGTCGGGCAGCAGGCCGGCGGAGAGGACGTCGAGCGCCCGGTCGACGGAGTGCCGGTCCGGCCCGCCCGCCAATCCCGGTGCCGACGAGGCGTCGACGGTGTGGTCGATGGAGCCGACGAGGGCGGCCTCCTTGTACCAGACGGGGGTGAGGTCCACCTCGCTGATGCCCGCTGCGCCGAGCAGGAGCACCGTGCCCCGCTGGGCGACGGCGCGCAGCGCCTCGGTGACCGACTGGGGTGACCCGACCGCCTCGACGACGAAGGGGAACCCGCCCATCAGCATCTGGTGGCGCTTGCGCCCGATCACCCGCGAGCCGGACAGGGCTGCCAGCTCCTCCCAGTGCCCGTTGTCGGGGTCGCCCAGCACGACGTGGTCCGCGCCGCAGGCCGTGGCCGCCGCGCCCTGGTGCGGGTGGCGGGCCAGCACGGTGACGGGGGAGTGCGGGAACAGCCCGCGCAGCGCGGCGAGCGAGGCCAGCCCGATGATGCCCGCGCCGACGACCAGCACGGGGTCGCCGTCGTCCGGCATGGCCCGCATGAGGCCGTGGCAGGCGATGGAGACCGGCTCGTAGAGGCTGGCGCCTCTCTCGGCGATGGCGTCGGGGAGCGGGTGGAGCATGGACTCGTGCGCCAGCACGGTGTCGGCCCATCCGCCGCCCAGGTCCATGGTGTACCCGAGGGAGCGTCCCGAGCTCAGCACCCGGCTGTCGAGGTTGAGGCACGACGACGTCCAGCCGCGGGCGCAATTGGCGCACGGAGGGTCGATCCCGCGCGGCAGGCACGGGATGCAGGGGTCCACGACGACGCGGGTCCCCGTCGGGACCGCGCACCCCGCCCCGGCCTCGACGACGCAGCCCGCGGTCTCGTGCCCGAGGACGAAGGGGAAGGTGCCGACGGAGGCCAAGGTGGGCGAGGGACCCGTGTTGTGCGTGAAAAGGTGGAGGTCGCTGCCGCAGATGCCCCCCGTCGAGACGGCGACCCGGGCCCACGAGGGCCCCGGGAGCTCGGGCTCGGGGAGCTCGGCCAGCGAGGCGGGGAACTCGGGGTCCACCATGTCGAACACGACGGCGCGCACCGCGTGAGCGTAGGCGCGGGCCGGCCGCTCACGTGGAGGGCGCTGGCGTAAGGTGCCGTCCAATGCGCGTTCCCGACGCCACGCTCGACGAGGTGCGCGAACACGGCTTCTCACTACTCGAGGGTTTCCTCGGGCCCGAGGAGCTGGCGGGCGCCCGCGACGCGCTCTGGAAGCACTTCCCCCGCCCCGAGGACTACTTCGACGACCCCGAGGGCTTCGGGCGGTTCGGGGTGAGCCAGTTCGCCGGGGTGGAGGAGTTCCCGTACCGCTCGTGGGATCTGAACCGCCTGGCCATCCACCCCGATCTCGTGGACGCGGCGGAGCGCTACCTCCAGACGACGGATCTCCATCTCTACAAGGTGGAGCTGTGGGCCAAGTACGCCGGCGCCGTCGACTACGACCAGCCGCTGCACCGTGACTACGGCAGCCACAGCCTGGTCGTGCCGCGCCCAGAGCCCCGCTACCAGCAGCTGACGACGTTCGTCTACCTCTCCGACGTCACCGAGGACGATGGGCCGACCTGCATCGTGCCCTTCGAGAGCGGCAAGGACATCCCCTACACGCCGCTGTACGTCCCCTTCGGGGAGCTGGCCGACGCCGAGGTGCGCTGCACCGGCCCGGCGGGGAGCCTCCTCCTCTACCGGACCGACATCCTGCACCGGGGCTCGGACTTCCACGGAGCCGGGCGGTCGCGCTTCTCGCTGCTCGCCGACTACCAGGTCCGCGGCACCACCTGGGGCGGCAAGATGGCGTGGCCCAAGCAGTCGCCCGAACGCTGGGCCAAGTTCATCCCGCAGTGCAGCGTGCGCGAGCGCGATCTGTTCGGCTTCCCGCGTCCCGGAGACCCCTACTGGAACTCCGGGACGCTGGTGGGCGTGGCGGAGCGGTACCCGGGCATCGACCTCGAGCCCTACCGCGAGCATGTGCGTTCCTGATCCGGCGCCGCTCGACCTCCCCGTCGGACGCGGGCGACGCCGCGATCTCCCCGCGCCTACGCTGCCACGGACGTTCGACGAGGAGATGAAAGGGGCACAGCCATGCCGGCACAGGTGATCTTGGAGTTCGAGGGCGTGACGACCAAGGAGTACGACGCCGTCAACGACGCGCTGGGCATCGACATGGAGACCGGGAAGGGCGACTGGCCCGACGGGCTCCAGGTCCACGCGGCCGGGTTGAACGAGGGCGGCCACCTCGTGGTGACCGAGATCTGGGACACTCCGGAGCACCAGGCGAAGTTCATGGAGGAGCGCCTCGGAGAGGCACTCGCCAAAGGTGGCATCACCGGCCCGCCGTCGAGCATCACGTGGATCGAGCTCGTAGCGCACCACAC
This sequence comes from uncultured Acidimicrobiaceae bacterium, assembly GCA_963717455.1. Classification (GTDB taxonomy): domain Bacteria; phylum Actinomycetota; class Acidimicrobiia; order Acidimicrobiales; family RAAP-2; genus Bog-473. The sequence goes on along the minus strand of OY970336.1, from coordinate 4,135,129 downwards.
GCCGGGCGGCTGAGTCACGGATCGGGCTGGAGGAGCTCCGCCACGAGCGCATCGACCCGGTCCGCGATCTCGTCGCGGATCGGCCGGACCCCCTCGATGGGCCGGCCGGCCGGGTCGGGCAGCTCCCAGTCGACGTAGCGCTTACCCGGGTAGACGGGGCAGGCGTCACCGCAGCCCATCGTCACCACCACGTCGGCTGTACGGGCCATCTCGTCGGTCAGCCGCTTCGGCTGCTCCTGCGAGACGTCGATGTCCCACTCGGCCATGGCGGCCACGACGGCCGGGTTGAGCACCGCGCCGGGATCCGAGCCGGCGGAGTGCACGATCACCCGGTCGCCGGCTCTTCGCTCGAGGATGGCCGCGCCCATCTGGGACCGCCCGGCATTGTGGACGCAAAGGAACAGCACCTGGCGGATCTGGGTGGTCACGCGTCGGCCCCGATCTCGTGCGGGAACAAGATGTCGCTGGCCTGCTCGGGAGTCATCTTTGGGTACAGCACCTTGATCAGGGCGACGGCGAGGACGCCGCCCACGACCTGCGCCGCGATGAAGCTCGGTGCCGACGACGGGGCGATCCCGGCGAAGGTGTTGGAGAACATCCGGCCCACCGTGATGGCCGGGTTGGCGAAGCTGGTCGAGCTCGTGAAGAAGTAGGCGGCCCCGATGTAGGCACCCACCGCGGCGGGTGCCGACCTCGACCGCCCCGATCGCGCCAGCGCGAAGATCACGAGCAGGAGGCCCAGGGTGGCGACGATCTCGGAGAGGAAATGCGCCGCCGAGGCGCGGTGCTTCGTCGAGATCTCGAACGCGGCCCGGGAGAACATCAGGTTGGCCACGACGGCACCGAACGAGCACCCAGCCACCTGGGCGGGAAGGTAGGCCGACGCGTCGCGCCAGGACAGGCCGCCGAAGGCGGCGTCGACGAACGACACCACCGGGTTGAAGTGGCCACCCGAGACCGGCCCGAACATCAAGATGATGGCGAACAGGCCAGCCGCGGTCGCGGCGGCGTTCTCGAACAGCTGGAGTCCCGTGTTCCCCGGCGAGAGCTGTTGGGCGGCGATGCCGGACCCGATCACCACGGCGGCGAGGAAGGCGCTGCCGATGAACTCGGCGGTCAGGCGGCGCCAGAGGGCCATGTCCGTCATGTGGGTGACCCGGAGCCCGGACGGAGCAGGACCGCTCCGCTCAGCAGCACCGGGCCGCGGCGGTGCCGGCCGCCGCCACCGCGTGGCCGGTCGGCGCTCCGCAGGCCCCCTCGCAGCCGACGCCCGATTCGGCGGGCGCGTCGGCGAGCACGGCGTAGACCTCCCACGGTGCGCCATCGGGGTCCTCGACCCACACCTTGTCCTGCAGGGCGTAGCAGCAGGTGGTCTGCTGCTCGTCCTGGGTGGCCAGGCCCCGAGCTGAGAGTCGAGCGCTGGCCTCGGCCACCTCGGCGGGATCCATGACCTCCACCCCGAGATGGTTGAGGGCGCCGTGCACCCCGCTCCCGCGGAGCTCCGGGTGCTCCATCAGCACCAGCTTCAGCGGGGGGTCAGCGACGGCGAAGTTCGCGTACCCCGGGCGGACCTTTGCGGGGCCGGTGCCGAAGAGCTTCGAGTAGAAGTCGATCGCCTCGTCGAGATCGGAGACGTTGAGGGCGAGTTGGACGCGTGCCATGGGAACTCCCTATAGATTGATTGACATCAATGAGTTGAATGTGCACGATACATTGATAGATGTCAATAGGAGACGACTCCATGGCTTCCCGGACCGCACCCAGACAACCGGAATCTACGGCGGCATGCTGCGCCCCGATCACCGAGGCGCCTCTCAGCGGCCAGGAGGCTGCCGAGCTCGGCGGGATCTTCGCCGCGTTGGGTGACCCGGTGCGCCTCCGCCTGCTCTCCATCGTCGCCACCGAGGGCGAGGTGTGCAGCTGCAACCTCGAGGAGCCGCTGGCCAAGAGCCAGCCCACCATCTCCCACCACACGAGGATCCTCGCCGCGGCCGGCCTCATTCAGGGTGAGAAACGGGGGCGCTGGACGTGGTGGCGGGTCGTCCCCGCCCAGATGGAGCGGCTGCGGGCCACTCTCGGGGGGTGAGGGATTCAGTCGGCGGCGAACGCCGTCGCTGCGACAAGGACGACCTCGAGCAATGCATGGTCGCCCTCCACGGCACACTCCAGCTCGCTCCTGTGGAGGCGGTTGGCGGCCACCCGGCACAGTCCGATGGCGTCAGTCGTCACGACGATGTCCGGTGCACCCGGCGATTCGCTCAGGGCAAGCGGCACGTCGAATGTCCCTCCGCCGGCACCGGTCACGTTGAACCGGGCAGTCCGACCCGGGAGGACGTCACCGGTGAGCGCGACACCGATTGGCAGTGCACTCATGAGCTCACTGACCATGAGCGAGAGCCGGGCCTCGTCGAGCAGGTTGAGCGGCCGTCCGACGGCCTGCCTGATGTCATCGCCGTGCGTCCACAGCTCGAAGGTTCGCGAGACGAGAAGGCTCCGGACTGACGGTGCACCGCGAAGTCCAGGGAGACGGGGAAGAGGATGGCCCACCACCTTCACCACTACTTCCAGTTCCGTGACGGAAAGATCTGCTACTACCGCGGCACGGAGGACACGGCGCAGACTGCGGCGGCACTCGAGGCCTGACTCCGAGCGACGCGCGCACTCGTCCAACCAAGACGTACGAGGAGAAGAGACATGGCTCCGGACCGTCGTCGGCGAGACGAAGAGGTGCTCTGAGATCTCGGCGGTCGTCGCATCTTTGCGCCCGGCAGCAACTACGAGTGCCAAGTCGGCGGCAACCGCCGAGAGCACGATCAACGGCGCCAATCCGTTCTGCCGGCAGCCGTAGGACCCGTTGCTCCCATCGAGCGGCCTCGGACGGATTCGACGGGTGGAGGTGGCATCATTCCGGGCGATCACCCGTCGCCGCGAGCAAAGGATGTGCCGCCTATGAGCTACCGCGTCATTCAGTGGGCCACCGGGGGAGTGGGCCGTGCCGCCATGGAGGGCATGCTGGCGCATCCCGACCTCGAGCTCGTTGGGGCCTGGGTCCACAGCCCGGCCAAGGAGGGGATGGACCTGGGCGCGCTCCTGGGGCGTGGCGACCTCGGCGTGAGTGCCACCGGCGACGTCGACGCCCTGCTGGCCACCGAGGCCGAGTGTGTCCTCTACAGCCCGATCTTCGCCGATCCGGCCGTGGTGGCCGCCATCCTCGGGTCGGGCAAGAACGTGGTCACCCCGCTCGGCTGGTTCTACCCCCCGCCCGAGGAGCGTGCGAAGTTCGACGCCATCGCCAAGAAGGGCGGTGTGACCCTGCACGGCACCGGGATCAACCCCGGCGGCATCACGGAGCGATTCCCTCTCATGATCTCGGCCCTGTCGGGTGTGATCACCCACGTGCGGGCGGAGGAGTTCTCCGACATCCGCACCTACGGTGCACCGGATGTGGTCCGCGACTGGATGCTGTTCGGCAAGACCCCGGAGGAGGCCCGTGCCAGCGTCATGATCGACGCGCTCGGGGGTGGCTTCCGCCAGTCGATCTTCATGGTCGCCGACGAGCTGGGCTTCGACGTCGAGCCCCAGCTGCGGACCACCCACGAGATGGCCGTGGCCACCGCGCCCATCGACTCGCCGATCGGGCCGATCCAGCCGGGGACGGTGGCGGCACAGCGCTTCAAGTGGGAGGCCGTCGTCGACGGCGAGCCCGTGGTCACGGCCGCCGTGAATTGGCTCATGGGCGAGGAGCACCTCGACCCCGCCTGGGGCTTCGGGGACGAGGGGGAGCGCTTCGAGGTCGAGATCACGGGTGATCCGAATTGCCTCACGACCTTCAAGAAGCTGCACCCCGAGACCGTCGAGGCCGGTCTCGTGCGCAACCCGGGCGTGGTCGCCACCGCCATGCACTGCGTCAACGCCATCCCTTATGTCTGCCGGGCCCAGCCAGGCCTGCTCACCTACCTCGAGATGCCCCTGGTGGCCGGCCGTGCCGCTCCGGGCTTGCACCGGGACCGGCGGGGTGGCGCATGATCCTCGACCGTTTCTCGATTGACGGGCGGGTTGCGGTCGTCACCGGTGCCGGGCTCGGGATCGGTCGAGGCATCGCCATCGGGTTGGCCGAGGCCGGGGCGGACGTCGTTCTGGCGGCTCGGACCGTGGCCGACCTCGAGGAGGTTGCCGGTCACGTCCAGGACCTGGGCCGGCGTGCGCTGGTCGTGCCCACCGATGTCACCGACGCCGTGTCCTGCCAGCGCCTCGTGGCCCGCACGGTCGCGGAGTTCGGCCGCCTCGACATCCTGGTCAACAACGCGGGTGGGGCCATGCCCCGGGCGGCCATGGACACGAGCGAGGGCTTCATGGCCCGCACGTTCGCCTTCAACGTCACCGCCCCGCTGACACTGACGAAGCTGGCGGCGCGCCAGATGGTCGACACCGTCGGGCACGGCGCCGTGGTCAACATCTCGTCTCGGTCGGCCAGCATGACCCAGACGATGTTCGTCGCCTACGGCGCTGCCAAGGCGGCACTCGACCGGATGACGCGCAACATCGCGCCCGAGCTGGCCCCGCGGGTGCGGGTCAACGCGATCGACGTGGGCGGCGTCGCCACCCGTTCGCTCGACATCGTGCTCACCGACGACACCCTGCGGCAGCAGTTCGTCCAGGGCACCCCGATGCGCCGCCCCGGCGAGCCCGAGGACATCGCCTGCGCCGTCCTGTACCTCGTCTCCGACGCCTCGTCCTGGGTCACCGGCAAGGTGTTCGAGATCGACGGGGGCACCGAGGCGCCCGCCATCGCGGTCCCGCCGCCCGTCCTCGGTCCCAGCCGGCCCGAGGGCCCCGCTCAGTAGAAGTCGACGATCCCGCGGCCGACCTGCCGGCGTAGCTCCCCGCGGTCGCGATGGTCGCGGGATCTCGGGTACGTGTCTCTGGGTTGGCGTGTTAGCCGTGGACTGAGTTCACCCAGGCCTGGGCCACTGCAGCCGGCTGCTCCTGCTGTGAGGTCACATCGAGGTTCAACTTCGAGATCGCCTTTGTCGTCAGCTTGGCATCGATGCTGTTGAGCGTGTTCGCCACGCCCGAGGTGTCCACCGACTTCCGGATGACCGGGACGATGTAGTCGGCGCCCTCGAGGTGCTTGTTGTCGGTGAGCGCCACGAAATTGTTCGAGACGACGTTGCCGTCGCTCGAGAACAGCTCGACCACCTGCACCTCGCCGTTCTTGAGAGCCGCCACGCTCAGCGGGCCTGCCTCGTCGAGGGACTTGAACCCGGCGAAGCTCAGGCCGTAGGTCTTCTTCAGACCCGGCTCGCACCCCGCGAAGGTCGGGCACTCCGGTGGGCCGCCCAGGGTGAGTTTCGAGGCGTAGGGCTTCAGGCTCGAAATGGTCGTGAGGTGGTCCTTGGAGGCCGTGGACTTGGTCACCGCGAAGACGTTCGTGTCGAGGGCCTTGGAGGCGGGCAGCACGGTCACGCCGAAACTGGCGAGGGCCTTCTGGTCGGCCGGGATGGCGGTGGCGATGTTGTCTCCGGCCGGCTGGGGATTCCCGCCATGAAGGAAGCCGAGCAGCGAGGCGGCATAGTCGGGCTCCAGGTCGATCTGACCCTTCTCGATGGCGGGGACCACGATGGCCCGGGTGCCTAGGCTCGGCTCGACCGTCACGTTGTAGCCGGCCTTCTTCAGGACATCGGCCCAGATGTTCGACACGATGGCTTGCTCTTCGAAGTTGGTCGAGCCGATGGTGATGGTGGGCTTGCTGGAGGCTTGGCTCGAAGCTCCGGCGGAGACGACCGGAACGACCAACGTTGCGGCGACGGCGGCAAGGATGCCGGAGAACAAGGACCGCGTGAATCGCATGAGGCCACCTCTTTTTGGTTGTGGGGAAGACGCCAAGTGTTCCGGAGACCGTCGCAGCCGGACTGCAACGGAACCGTCGAATGACCGTAAAGCGTGACTTCCTACATCGGGATTGTCAAACATTGGTGGTGACGGCCGGTAGGGCCAATCCCGGGTCGGTCGCGAGGCCACGTGATCGACCCGTGCGACGCAAGGGGATGGGTGTCAGCACCCTGGTCAGGAGTGTGAGGGCGAGCGTGACCAACGCGGCCAGCGCAGCCACCAACACGGCGCCGCTGAAGGCCACCACCGAATCGTTGGTGTTGAGGCCCGTGATCACCAGTGTGCCCAGATCGGTGTAACTGACATAGGCCGCCAGAGTCGAGGTCGCGACGACCTCGATTGAGGCGGTCCGTACCCCGGCCATGACGAAGGGGAGGGCCAGTGGGGCCTCGACCTTCCGCAGTACCTGGCCGCCGGTGAGGCCCATGGCCTTCGCCGCGTCGCGCACGTCGGCGTCGACCTCCCTCATCCCTACGTAGGTGTTGGTGAGGATGGGTGGGATCGCAAGAGCCGTGAGGGCCAGCCAGGCGGCGAGGAATCCGCTCCATTGCGCCAGGCTCCCGCCCGGTTTGAGCGAGATGGCCGGCTGGATGGCGAGGAGCGTCAGCAGCGCCAGTGTGGGCACGGCCCGGAAGGCGTTGGCGGCGTTGACCGCGACGAGTCCGCCGCGGCCCGTGTGGCCGAGGACGACGCCCAGACCGCCACCGAGCACGATGGCGGTCAGCACCACGGCGACCGAGAGCACGAGTTGGTGCCAGAACAGCGTCGGGATGCCCTGGGGGCCGGTCCAATTCGCCGACGTCGTGAACCACCCGAAGACGTGGGCGAGGAAGGACACGTCAGCCGACCGCCCCGGCCCGGCGGGTGCGCGCCCAGGGCACGGCGAGTCGTTCGGCACCGACCAGGAGGAGGTCGGCCACGGCGGCCAGGGCGACGGAAAGGACCAGGCCGACGATGATCGGCGTGTTGTAGGCGATGTTGAAGCCGTACGTGATCTGCTGGCCCAGGCCTCCGAGGCCGATCAGAGCGGTGACGGTGACCAGCCCGATCACCGTGGCCGTGGCCACGCGCAGGCCGGCGAAGATGTAGGGCAGGGCGAGAGGGAGATCGACGCGCACGAGTGCGGCCAGCCTCGAATACCCGAGAGCGGTCGCTGCCTCACGGGCGTCCGCGGGAACGGCATCGAGGCCGGCCAGCGTGTTCCAGATGAGGATGAGCAACGTGTAGCCCACCAGCGCGATCTCCGCCGTCGGGTACGAGGCGACGAATCCGGTGATGGGCCCAAGGATGGCGAACAGGGCCAATGAGGGAATGATGTAGAGGGCGCTGGCCACACCGAAGACCGGGGCTCTGATGATCCGGTAGCGCCAGGCCAACACGGCCAACGGGATGGAGATGGCGGTTCCGATCGCGACCGCGATGACGCTCAGCTCGATGTGTTGGACCAGATCGGACTGGATCTGGTTCCAATTGCTTGTGACGTAGCTCCATCGGAAGAACGGGTTCGTCCCGAACAGCATCGAGCCGACGTTACCCCGGCATGACCTTCATCCAGCCGGAGGTGAGGGGTAATCCTTCGGGGATCGGTGGGTAACCTTCCTCCTGGTGATCACGCTCGACCGGGTGACCAAGCGCTACGGCGCCGACTCGGTGGCGGTGACCGAGTTGAGCTTGACGGTGCCCGACGGCGAGCTCTGCGTGCTGGTCGGCCCGTCGGGCTGCGGCAAGACGACCACGCTGCGCATGATCAACCGGCTCATCGAGCCTTCGGGGGGTCGGATCCTCATCGACGGGACCGACGTGCTGAAGGTCGATCCGGTCCAGTTGCGCCGGAGCATTGGCTACGTGATCCAGCAGGGCGGCCTTTTCCCTCATCGCCGCGTGTGGGACAACGTCGCCACGGTGCCGCGTCTGCTCGGCTGGGACCGCGCCCGAGTCGATGCCAGGGTGCGGGAGCTGCTCGACCTGGTCGGCCTCGACCCCGACCTCTATGGGCGGCGGTTTCCACACGAGCTCTCCGGCGGCGAGCGTCAGCGTGTTGGCGTGGCCCGGGCCCTGGGAGGGGATCCGCCGGTGCTGCTCATGGATGAGCCCTTCGGCGCCGTCGACCCCATCACCCGGCAGCGTCTCCAGCAGCAGTTCCTCGACCTGCAAGCCGGGCTCAACAAGACCATCGTGTTCGTCACGCACGACATCGACGAGGCCACCAAGTTGGGGAGCCGGATCGCGGTGCTGTCCAAAGGCGGCGTGCTGGAGCAGTACGACACTCCGAGCGAGGTGCTCGGGCGCCCGGCTACCGCCTTCGTAGCCGACTTCGTCGGCGCCGACCGCGGGGTCCGGCGCCTGGCCGTCGTGACCATCGAGCCAGACGACCTCTTTCACCCTCCTCAGGTGACGCCCGATCTCTCCATGCTCGATGCCCGGACGGCGGTCGCTGGAGCGGACAGCCGATGGGCGGTGGTGGTGGACGATGACGCGCACCTCCAGGGCTGGATCGACCTCGATCCGGCTCTGACGGGCGCGGTCAAGGAACATGTGGTCCCGTTCGAAGTCCAGGTACCCCTCGGCACCTCCCTCCGGGCCGCTCTGAGCGAGATGCTCCAGCACGACGTGCGTTGGATCCCGGTCGTCGAGGGCGATCGCTATCTCGGCGTGGTCACTCCCAACCGGTTGCATGCCGCGATGCGTCGTTCTGTCGGCGGTCACCCCGTCGAGGATTGAGGGTGCCAGGGCAGTGGGCCAGCAGCGGTCGGCGTTCGACCCGATGTCGATCGTCGAAGCGATGCTTTGCGGGACAATCCCGATCGCACCCGATCGACCGGAGGCCCGAACGATCGTGGGACCAGGCCTGCGCGCCTATCGCGACAGCGCCGACATCGTCCGCCACATCCGTGAAGTCGCGAAGGGCGGCGATGCCGTCGAACACGAGCGCCGTGTGTTGATCCAGCTGGCGCAACGACATCGAGATCCGGTCGAGCTCATCCGACTCCATGACGCTCTGCGGGACGGACTCACCGAGTGGCGGGCCAAGGGGGTCGAACAAGGTCCGGGTCGGCCATTCGGCGACAGCATCTGAAGGTTGGGCGCGGAGCTGCTGGAGCCAGGCGCCCCTTCTCGGCGCCCATGCGCCGGCATCCTTCAGGAGGCGTCTCACCGGTCCTGCACGCTGGTGTGGTGCTCGAGTCACGGGGACGTCCTCGAAGCCCATCGAGTGACAAACGGGAAGATCCCCCGTACGCCAGCTCGTGTGAGGGGAACGACTTCGCCGAAGCAGAAACCGAGAGCTGGTCGTGACGAGAACCGTCGAACTCCGTCTTACGGTGCGGATGCGAAACGGCCGGCGCCTCGCTCCGATGAGGCGTCGAGAGGGATTTTTCGAGGCGCCGGCCGAGTCGCTGAGCGGCAACTCTATGAAGGCGAACTGGGCCCGACCTGAGACTCACCTGGAGTTGTGTGCAGACGCCAACGACCCCGCCGAGGCGGGGGCCGCCACGCCAGGACGGGACCGTAGATCCGAGCACATGAGGACCGATGCTCGGCCATGACGAATGTCAGCTCGGCTGCGCCCAAATGATCCGGACATCGTGGCGGCGCCCATCCATGACCCGGGCAACGACGGCATGAATCTTCTCGGCGAGCGCGGCTCCGGCTTCGTTGCGGCTCATCCCGGAGTTGACGGTGACGAATGGGATCTTGGCCCAGCCCTCGAATACCTCGACGCGCCGCACGAGGTGAAGGTCGTCGTTGGGGAGAGCGTCGTTCAAGGCGCCGAAGACCGTATCCGACAGGTCCGAGAGCACCACAAAGCCAAGATGGCTGATCTCAGCCGATGAGGACCAGAGCCAAACGTCACGGACGCCCTGTTGTTGTCGAAACGTAGCTCTTCACCGGTGCGGGGGAATCTGTACGGTCGCTTCGAAAGGGAACTCTGACGTGGAACATCCGGAAGCACCGCCCAGGCCGAGGGCTGAAGGTCTCAATGAAGTTGCCGGCCTCTGGCCTTCGGTCCACGGGGTCTGAACGAAGACCGAGGTCGGGTCACGACGACACTGATCTACGCGGTCCGCTGGCTCGTGTCGGTGTGGGTCACCCGCTCACGTCGTTCGATACAGCTCTGACAGCGCTGATCCTCGGGTGTTTCGCTCCAGAGTCGGCGTCGGGAGAATGCGTAGCTGAACTCGAGCCCGCACCAAGTGAGCGGTCGCTCGGCGTGGATGAGATGCCAGCTGGACGAAGGGACCGGCGGGCGTCGACGCCACCGCCCGCCACCGCCCGCCACCGCCCCTTCGACGGGCTGGCTCGTCAATACCGCCATCTCGAAGCCGTCCATGAGACCTCCACTTTCACGCCATTGGATTGTCTCGAGGGGCGGTGACGACACACCCGCTTCGTCAGTCGTTACCGCCCCTCTGTCGCGATCATGACAGCGGGGTCCGGGCTGAAGTAGAGCCGACCGAACTGCTCCACCCACAACATTTCGACAACGAATGACCAGATGCGTCTCCGCTCAGCGTGACCCGAGCATCGGGTTCGGAACTGAGCGAACAACACCTCGATCTGCGTCTCGGCGTGGCGTCAGAACGAATCGGACACAGCAGTCGCGACGACGGCGCGTACCCACGTCTGCCGAGGGATGCCAGCGTGCGGACGTGCGCTGGGATTGAGGACCCACAGGCTGGCACGTCACGGCCTGAACCTGGTCGTCCCGGGTCGAGCACCCGTACAGTTCCCTTTGACCATGAACCGGTCTGGCGCATCATGGACAGGAGGGCACGATGAAGAGAACCGAGGAGCTGTTCGACCTCCGCGGCAAGGTTGTCCTCGTCACAGGCGGCAGCCGTGGCATCGGGCGAGCCGTGTCCGAGGGCTTTGCCTCGGCGGGAGCCGACGTAGTGATTGCCAGCCGAAAGTTGGACAATTGCGAGGCGGCGGCCCGGGAGATCGAATTGGCAACCGGCCGGCGAGCGGTCCCCTTCGAGTGCCATGTTGGCCGCTGGCAGGACTGCGACCGGCTCGTCGAAAGCGTGTACCGAGAGCTGGGACGCTGCGACGTGCTTGTGAACAACGCGGGGATGTCTCCGGCCTACGACAGCCTGACTTCGGTCACCGAAGACCTGTACGACAAGGTCCATGCCGTAAACGCCAGAGGGCCCTTCCGTTTGAGCGTTCTCATCGGGGAACGCATGGCACAAGAAGACGGCGGATCGATCATCAACGTCTCGTCGGTCGGCTCGTGGCGCCCAACCGCCACCGACCTGCCCTATGCGATGGCCAAGGCGGCCCTCAACGCGCTGACACTCGGGCTCGCCGGTGCATGGGCGCCCAAGGTCCGCGCCAACCTGGTCCTGCCAAGCGCCTGTGACACGGACCTCACCATGAACTGGCCGTCGGAGACCAAATCACGTATCGCCGCGATGAATCCGATGCGGCGCATGGGGACACCCGAGGACCTCGTGGGAGCATGCGTCTTTCTGGCCAGCGATGCGGCCAGCTACGTGAACGGTGCGCAGGTGCCGGTCGACGGGGGGCTCTACCGCACGCTCTGAGCGATTGTACGGCCGCGTTGCCACCAGCCGGGTCACCAACTCCACGCGACTGCATCCGGCACGCCACGGACGCGTGAGTGACGCCGAATCAGGCCTTGGTCAGGTAGCGATCGATCACGCGGTGCATGTGCAGGACGTTGGCCTCCTGCCGACGGTTGAGTCTGATGGCGGGCCCCCCACGTGATTTCATCCCAACCTGCACGTGCTCCATGTTGGCGTAGTCCTGATTGGTGATCTCGCCCCAGTCGCGCTCTGTCCAGTCCGCGAAGAAACGGCGCTCGGCCTTCTTCGGAGGCTCGCCTTCCTGGGGCCACTGCAGGAACCACGTGTCCTTGATGCAGCTGTCGGGGTCCGTGCCGTTGGGCCGTACCCGGAAGAGGATGGCAATCCCCGGATAGATCGGGCCAACCATATTGGGAAAGAAGAACACATCGTCGGCACTGGTCAGCTGATCGTCGCCGAACTCCTCCACGCGCACGCCACGTGCCACAAGCAGGTCACGCCGCCCCGCCTGATAGCGGCTCAGCATTGTCTCGCCGTCGCGTGGGTTGGCACGGATCTCGTCGACCAGGGCTCGCTCGTCCCGGTAGAAGAGGCCGCCGAGACCTCGGATGAAATTCTCGAGGATCTCACCCTCGTCGTAGTCGCCCTCGGAAAGCCCTAGGCGCGGACTCGGCCGCAGTTGGCGTCGCGCGTTCGGCAACCGGCCGTAGTGGGCGTGGAGACCCAGCGATTCGTATTCGAGGCTTACGTCATCGGTCCACGGGAGGAGCTGGGGATGCGTCCCCTGCACGTGGTATCCCTCGTTGAACGCGTCCACGGCCACCTTCCAGTTCGCTGGGAGCACCGTCGACAGGTAGGTGCGAAGTCGAAGGCAGTCCAGATGGTAGGGCGCAAGCAAGGTCGTCAGCGGGTCGAGGTACTCGGCCAGGGGCGGTGCGGTCCGGTCCAGGCAGACCCAGACAAAACCGCCCCACCGCTCGACCCGAACCGCTCGCAACCCCGCGTCGGACGGTATCGGATCGAACTCGTGTTGGTCGACGACCTCAACCAGTCTTCCGTCGAGGTCGTAGCGCCAGGCATGGTAGCGACACCGGATGCAGTTCTCGGGGAATCGGCCGTTCCCGTCGGCGAGACGAGTGCCACGGTGCAGACAGGTGTTATGGAAGGCCCGGACGGTCTCCCGGTCCGACCGAACGACCAAGATCGACTGATCGCCGATGAGGTACTCACAGAAGTCACCGACCTCCGCTATCTCCTCCTCGCGACACGTCACCTGCCAGACGCGTGACCAGAGGCGCTCGAACTCCAGCTCGGCAAACTCGGGGCTGGTGTAACGCTCTCTGGGAACGCTGTTGTCCTCACCGATCAGCACGCTCTTGAGATCCATGTCGTCGATCTCCTTCACACCGAGAGTCCGCACCGCGGGCGACCGGCACGGTCGCGCCATGCTAGGGCGAGTGGCTGCGGCCCGGGATCGCCCGTTCGCCGGTGGACGAGCGGTCGCCGCCTCTATACTTCGGCTCCCGCCGGGGATCGCGAGGTCGATTTCCGGCGTGATCATGGGGAGAGCATGAAGAGTCAGTGGACCGCCATGGTGAACGGTGGCGCCGACGGGGCGAGATAGGACGGTGAGAGAGAACGCCGCGGCCGCGGCCCGTACCTCCGTGGCATCCCGCGCGACGCTGGTCGGACTCGCTCCACCCTTGGCCGAGGTGCCGCTCCCTGCTCCGAACGCAGCGGCGCTCCTGCGTCGCAACGGCACGGATCCCAGGTATGCCGACCGTCCTGCCCTGCGCTTCGAGGACCGCCAGTGGACGCATAGGGAGCTTCTGGCCGAATCGGAGCGCTTTGCAGCGCTGTACCGCGCGAGGCTTGACCCGGGCCGCCCCCCCACGTCGGTCTCTTACTGGACAACACCCCCGACTACGTCTTTGCGCTCTGCGGTGCGGGCCTGGCGGGTGCCGCCGTGGCAGGGTTGAACTACACGCGTCGGGGTGAGCATCTGGGCCACGACATCTCGCACACCGACGTCCAATTCGTCATCACCGAGCCGCGTCACGCCGAGCAGCTGCGAGCGGGCACCGAGCGCGTGGCACTCCCAGGTGGGATCCTCGTCTCGGACCGTTTCGCCGACCGAGAGGAGCCGCTGGCCGCGGGAGAGCCACTCGAACGGGCACTGCAGGCAGCCTGGGCCGATCGCCACGCGGCACGTCAGGGCCGAGCTGCTCTGGCCGACCCCGACGTGGACGCTCTGTGGGCGCTGCTCTTCACATCCGGAACGTCGGCCGCGCCCAAGGCAGTGCGTTGTACGCAACGTCGACTGCTGACCACGGGCAACCGGATGGCCATGATGCTCGAGCTCGGACCTGATGACGTCGGCTACGCGTCGATGCCCCTGTTTCACACCAACTCGTTGATGTCCGGACTTGCTCCGGCGCTTGTGTCCGGCGCCTCGCTTTCCGTGGCCCGTCGCTTCAGCGCGTCGCGGTTCCTTCCCGATGTGCGGCGCTACGGCGCCACCTGGTTCAACTATACCGGCAAGCTGCTGACGTATCTGCTGGCCACTCCCGCGCGGCCAGACGACGCCGACAACCCCCTGCGCGTCGCCTTCGGCAACGAGGGGTCGCCACAGGTCGTCGAGGCCGCGGCGGCGCGCTTTGGTGTCCGGATCATCGACGTCTTCGGCTCGACGGAAGGTGCCATCGCTCTGGACCGAACGGGAAACCGACCTCGCGGGTCCATCGGGCGTCTTCGACAGGGCATCGTGGTCGTCGATGAGGAGGGAAACGAGGTACCGCGCGCGGAGTTCAACGGCGAGGGTCGTCTCGTCAATGCGGATCGCTGCGTCGGCGAGATGGTGAACACGCTCGGTGTCGGGCCATTCGAGGGCTACTACCGAAACGAGGAGGCCATGCGCCGCACCACCCGCCAGGGCTGGTACTGGAGCGGGGACCTTGGCTACGTCGACGATGACGGGTGGGTGTACTTCGCCGGCCGGACCTCCGACTGGTTACGCGTGGACGGTGAGAACTTCACGGCGGCGCCGATCGAGGCCATCGTCGGGCGCCATCCGGACGTCATGTTGGCCTCCGCCTACGGTGTGCCCGCCCCGGACTCGGGGGACCAGGTCATGGTTGCTCTGGTGCTCCGGGACGGCGTCGCGTTCGATGCAGCATCCTTCGCCGCATGGCTCGACGCGCAAGCCGATCTCAGCCCCAAGTGGCAGCCATGGTTCGTCCGGGTCTGCGAGGCGCTTCCCACCACTCCGACCAACAAGATCCTGACTCGCACCCTGGCACACGAGAAGTTCCGTTCTGACCGCGTCCACGGTGACGCGGTATACCTGCGCCAGCATGGAGAGGAGCAATTTCGCCTTTTTGGCGAGGAGGACGAGTCGGCGCTGCGGGACGCCTTCACTTCCCACGGCCGGCGCGCGGCGTGGGACCTGTGAAGCGGAGAGCGCGAGCCATCTGCGCCGCACTGGCTCTGTAGGGCCATTGGACTCTGGAAGTCACGGTGCACCGAGCGCATACTGATGGTGCGGGATCCGAGAGGGTTCCGGAAGGAGGCGCTTATGCGGTGTATGCATGAAGGGCCATTCTGAGAACGGATGGACGAGGGTTGACTGGGAGAGATCCCAGTAGGTCCAGGCAGTAGACAAATGGCAAGCAGCTCGAAGTAAGAGCGTTGTGACGCGAAGGGCAAGGATGCCCCTACTGGTAGCCATTTCCCCGGGCAATCCGTTCTCGGAGTACAACAGAGAAAAGCGCCCGATCCCCGGCATTCGTGGGACGGGCGCTTTCGCGTAGGCGCAAATCCACGTTCGCTCCACCGTCTTCCCTGCACACATGGACGGGCCCACCCGGCGGCGTACTGGGGGAGGGGGTGCAAAGCTGCGCAAATGTCAACGATTCCGCCCGTGTCAATCAAGGCTTTGGCATCGCGCCAACTCTTGAGACCATACCCGCCGTACGGGGGACGGTGGGATGGGACGGTGTTCTAACTAGGCTCCCTCGGCTCGATGTCGGGCGAATGCGACGTGGGCTGCGACCCAAGGGCGAACGATGGCCAAATACCAGATGCCAGCGATCAGCCCCATTAGAGCCGGTGCCACGCCCAACATCATGAACACAAGGACCGCATTAGCCCCGGCCATTCACGAGAAGTCTGAGGGTGGGGTCTTCGCCATTTCGAGGGTTGTCTGAGCTTCAGCCCGGGTGATTTCGCCCGTCGCTGAGTCCAACCCGCCGCCATTTGACGGTGCTAAAGGGTCAAAGTTGACCAGAGAGGGACTTCGGGGCGCGCGTCGCCAAGGTCAGGTGTCGCTTGCGGGAAGTGAGTTCGTTCAGCGCAGCAGTGCGATGCGTCGGTATGCACCGAGCAGCGCCTCGGTGCCGGGCCAGCCGTCGATGATGCGCACGACGCGCTGTCGGGAGCGGTGAAGAAGGCGACTCGGCGCGCGCAAGAGGCCCCAGCGCAGCGCTTTGGGTCGGGCACCCTGCCAGGGCCCCTCGAGACAGAGCAGCTGGAACCAGCGCACCAGATCGGCTGCCATGGCGACGGTCATCATCCAGTTGGCGTTGGCCTCAAAGCTGGCGAAGGGGAAGCGCAAGAGGCCCGAGTCCTTCAGGCGCTGAATGTGTTGTTCGACATGGGCGTGGGACCGCATGGTGGCGTCGAGGGCGACGGGGTCACCGTCTTGGTCGGTGTAGAAGCCCCAGTAGCGATAGTCGAGGGCGGGGAACAGGCTGCGCTGGGCGCCGGGGTGCAGCGGCTCACGCCGGATGATGCAGCGGGTGCCCTCGGGGAGCTTGGGCGTCGAGATGAGCGACGTCACCTCGCACACGGCCGCGCCCTCTCGTGGCGTGCCGTCTTGAGCGATGGCTGGCTCCCAGACGTCCTCGAGGCCGACGACCTCGAAGATGGCCCTGCTGAGCTGGGCGTTCGAGCGCACGGTGACGAAGAAGCCGATGTTGCGCTCCCGACAGGCGCCAAGAAAGCCCTCGGTGCACCCCGCCGAGTCGGCCCGCACAACAACCGCTCGCCCGACCAGGGTCGCATCGTCGCCGACATGGTGGCCTGCCGCGATCTCCTCGGGCAGCTGCACGACGGCGGCGTCGAGGACTCTGACATGGTCGGCCACGGTGTTGGCCCCGGCGTTGCCTGCTCGCAAGAGCGAAGAGAGTGCTTCACCGGTGGCATCGGCGAAGCAGAAGATCGGGTGGAACCCGTAGCCACCCTTGAAGGTGGGGGCAGCGGCCACCTTGTGCTCGGAGTGGATCTCGACCAAGGAGGCGTCGATGTCCAAGAGCACCGGGGCACTGCCGATGGTGGCGCCACTGCGGCGCCACACCTCGTGGCGCACCTCGGCCAGCCCCAATGCGATCGAGCTCCTGGTCTCGGGCGTGATCTCGTGGAAGCTGCGAAACACCGTGGTGTCAGAGGGCACCGATCCGAAGAGATCCTCTTGGAGCCGCAGGTGCTCGATGTCCGCACAGCTCTCCCCTCCACCGGCGAGCATCAACGACGTGTGCACCAGCACCTTGCCCCGGTCATGGAGGGGGAGGCGTTCGCCGGCTGGAGGTATGCGCGACGAGAGCGCATCACCGAGCCTCATCCGGTCGGCAAAAGCCCCAAGAGCGTGCAATCCGACATGGGCCACCACACCCGCGCCACCGGGTTCCACAACGACGCGACGCGTGCTGGTACCGTTCACCTTGGAAGTGCCCTCCTGGTCGGGATCTCTGTTGCGTAGACAACAACAGTTTCCCCTACATGGAGGGCTTTTCCGCGGACGCGGCCAGGTCAGCTCACGCGGCTCGGTGAATAGCCAGGGTTAGCAGGAGCGACGTACAACATTCCCAAAAATGAGGTGAAGATCGTTGCCAGTGAGAGCCCGAGGAGGAGGAGCCAACCGATCTTCGATACATGGGCGATACGGCAGGCAAGTGACGGCCGCCTGAGCAGATCCACGAAGCCCCAGGCAGAGACAATGAATGCGCCGGCTATGACGACAACAAAGACGGCGGCGCTTTCAGTAAGGGCGGACGCCAACATCAGGACCTCCGAACTCGACTTGACCCTATCTGTAGCCTTCCACGGATCTGCGACATGGATCGACCATCCGGCGTTCGACGGTCCGTTCGCCGGGAAGGTTGGCACGAGTGATGAACTCCCACCTGGGTCGGCGACGCTGACTCTACGATGATCTCGATGCCGACTTGCGCCTCACCGCTGACGACAGAAGGAGAACAGATGATTGAGCATGTTGTCGCACAGTGGCATGCCTACCTAAGGGGAGAACTGGCGGGCGGGCTCGACGATCTGCTCGACGACGATGTCGTCTTTTACTCTCCGATCGTGTTTACGCCGCAGCGGGGCAAGCAGGTCACGAGCCTCTATCTGCAAGCGGCGGGTCAGACGTTTGCGGGAGGTGATTCGGTGTGGAGCAGTCAGGACTCTGACCCGGGAGGGCGGTTTCACTACACCAAAACCGTGCTCGGCGACGATACGGCCATCCTGGAGTTCGAGACCACCATGGTGGGCAAGTACGTCAACGGCGTCGACATCATTCGCTGCAATGACAAAGGACGCATCATCGAGTTCCGAGTAATGATTCGGCCATTGCAGGCCGTCAACCTCGTACATGAGCACATGGCGGCGATGCTCGCATCGATGACACCGCGGGACTGATATTCCAACGAGGTAGTGCTCGAAATAGGCTGAGTCCCGTCCTGGCGTTCGGAGCCACGTAAGCCGGCGGCCCGAAATCGCCTCACACTGAACGAGGGTGGGCGGCTGCTCCCCTCAACCGCTCGACACAGGCAGTACGGCAGCGCCCGTTAGGCCGTTGTCGAGCAGGAAGCTGCCCCGACGGACACATTGATCTGTTCGCCCGGCGACACGTAATACAACAGGATTCTGGCGTACCCGGATGAGTCCGTATAGTCGTTCCAGCTGTCACGAGCATCGCTCGCCGTTGCCTTCTGGTTCGGCTGGTTGGAGTTGACCGACACGTAGTAATCATCGCTGTACCCGTCGTTCGCCGGTGACGCGCTCGCAATACAGGAAGCGCCCCCGGTTGGTGGTGGTGCAGCGCTCGTCGTCGGGGTTGACGAAGGCTGAGTTCCGACGTACTTCTGGTACGCCGTGACCCAGTTGGAGGCGATCGCTTCCTGCGCCGTGGCAAGGCTCAGTTGCCCAGAACACACGAGGTTGTTCAGGCGGTCCTCGAGGACGTCCTTCAAGTTGGTTGTTGACGTGGCGTTCGGATTGTCATTGGGCTCGACCCAAAGGTTGGCGGGATCGTTTGGATCGCCGCCGAGCTCGAGCGGGACGAGATGGTCGTACTCGGCCGTCGAGAAGGCTCCGGTGTAGCTGTAGGCGCTCGCCGAGGCCTGCTTCTCAGGTTCCGTGATGCTTTCCGGTGGCCTGATGGAAGAGGTGTAGCCGCTTGTGCAGATGGTCGCAGCAATCGTGCTCTGGGTCACCAGCGGGTTGAGCGCGCCTGGAGTGCAGTGGGGATCGGAAAGCGGATCGCTGCCCTCGTAGGTGTAGTGGCAGGAGCCGGCAGGCGGCTGCGGTTCGATCGTGTACGTCCCCTGAGGGCCAGGTCCATATTGAAGCCCAGATGGAGCGGTCTTTGGGGCAGACGTCACTGGTGAAGCTGTCGGCGGCACACTGGTCGAGGAGACGGGTCGTGTTCGAGTCGTCGAGGTTGACGGCGGTGGCGCGGGTCCGGCCCCCGTCGCACTGGTGGAAGAGCGCTCTCTGTTCAAGGCGTTCGTATTCGTTGAGCTCGAACAGGCGGACAGGAGCCATCCTCCGATGCCAAGAGAAACCACCAAGGCAGTGGTGGCTCTGCCGTTCCAGATCGACTTGCCCACTGGAATCAGGCTATTCGCCGCCTCAACGGGAAGGATTGGTCCGGCGTCGCACCATCCCGGCGTTGATGTGGAGCCGTATGTCAGGCCCCTCCGCCGCGCTGGGTTTTCCCAGTCTTGAACGCGACGCACCCCTATTCGCCGCTCAACGCGAATGATCCACGAAGATGCCACTGTTGGGGAGCCGGTCGTTCCATGCTGAATATGGGGACACTCTCCGGATATCCCGTCGCTTCAAGTGGTCCTCTCATCTTCGACTGGCGAACTCGCTTGGAGAACCCACTGTCTGACCTCATGTCGGGCCTCGGGATCAAGGGCCCTGGGCGGCTTGTAGTCCTGGATCCTTCCGATAGGGACGAAGCCCGCCTTTTGAGCCACCCTCTCCGAGGCGATGTTGCCCGGGAGCGTCATGAGGTTGACCACCCTGAGATCGAGCACGTTGAAGCCCCAACTGCACGCCAACGCGAGGGCTCGGGTCGTGGCGCCGCGGTTTCGAGCCCAAGGGGCAGCCCAGTAGCCGGCTGTCGCGGAACGGGCGGTGAAGTCGACCTCGGCAAGTGTCATCGATCCGAGAAGGTCGTCGTCTCGGGCGTCGCAGAAGGCGAAGGACGCCCGCCCGTGGGTGTCCCAGAACCGGTCGTGGAGAGCGATCCATTTCCGGGCGTGGTGCGCCTCATAGGGCTGTGGGATACCGGCCGTCCAGCGCGGGATCTCGGGATCCTGACAGGCCTTGGTCACGGCCGCGACGTCGTCGAGGGTAAATCGGCGCAGAGTAACCACTCCGTCGGTCAGTGGTTCCGTCAGGGTCGGAAGCGCAGTCACATACCAAATCGTAGGGTGCACTCATGTACCCGTAAGGCAGCGTGACGAGTCGGCATGACCGGCAACTGGGGCACCGTGGACCGTCGCCGACTCTGGGGGAGCCGCCTCATCGCCGCCGGGCGTTGGACAAATGACCTATCGGTTTCGACACCACCAGGACCAGCGACTCGGTCCACGTACCAGGTTCCATCATTGGGATCTCGCCCGACCTGATTATTCAGCCAGCTGTAGATCTGCGCCGGGCGTGGTTCTCCCTCAGCCTTTCGGCGGTCAAGCGGGACTCGAGGAGCATTCCGATCCCAATGGGCAGATCCCCGTGACCGCCTTGCTTCGCCCGCGCGGCCGTTTGACGCTCTGGGCAATCGACCACCCAACGTTCGTCGTTCTGTCTGATCGTTGGGTGATGGGACTCACGCATTGGGACCGCAACCTCCATCATGCGACCACCGCTTCAGGTGGCGATATATATGCCTCAATCTCACAGGTACGCCCGGTTGAGCTCAGGCCTTCTTGCAGACGCGCCCGTTGACCTTCTGAGAGGGAGCGACATCACAGCCCCCCAGCAATGCACGTGACGGATGTTGGTAGGCTCAATAGGGCCGACCGGGCTGAAGGACGTCAACGGACCGACAACGAGTCACCGAAGCAGTGTCGGGCCGTACGGACGGTTCGCCGGCGCGCCCAACAGACGCGATTCGACCCAAGGAATGAGTCGAATCGGCCACCCGCCGACCGCGCTGGCACACGGTTCTGGGCTACACATAGCTTCGGCGCAGGCAGTGGTGTTTGAGTAGAGCCGAGCGGACTAGCCCTCGCACAACGTTTCGACAACGCCGTCGTGGCCTCTGAACGGACGGCGCGGGCTTCGAGGCAGCCCCGGTCACCCAACTTGAGCCAGCGGGTCGGGCATACCCTGGCCGGCGGTGAATGAGGCCTTTGTGCAATGGGGTGTTGATGCGTTTGTCCCCGGACGGGGCGGCGGCGAGTACAGCCGGCGACAGCTGTGTGCGGACTGCCCGGTGCGGCAGGAGTGCCTCGACACGGCCATGGCCGACGACGAACTTGTTGGGCTCTGGGGAGGGACCACGCCGACGGAGCAGGGCGATGCAGCGTGGGGCGGTGGGGTGAACTCACGTCCCATGTGCCCCCTTCGTGCCCTCCGGGACCGGTAAAGGGCACGATCCGACAAATGGCAACGCCCTGACCTCTGTGTTCGCAGGCTGATCCGTCCGTTGGGACGCGTGAATACGCGTTGTTGCCGCGGCGGTTGTGTCCGATCGGTGTCCGGAGAGCAAGCCAGTCATCGGTGTCCGGAGAGCAAGCCAGTCTTGCGGGACGAGCTAGAGGGCTGGCCCGGGTCCAGTTAGACCTGTCCCGTCCCGATCTGAGCTGCCCGGCCTTCGACTCCTTGAGGTGCGTCGAACATCACGGTCAAGGCGACGAAAAGCAGATCTGGCGTAATCTTTCGCCCAAGGTGGGAAAGAGAAAGGGGGCTGGGTGGTCGCCACCGAGAACGTCGCCATACTCTTCACCGATCTGGTTGGTTCCACCGAGCTGACAGCTGCGTTGTCCCTGGACGACGCCGACGAGTTGCGTCGGGCACACTTTGCAGCGCTGCGCCAGGCCATCGCCGCGTCGGGGGGCACCGAAGTGAAGTCCTTGGGCGACGGCCTCATGGTCGTGTTCCCCATCGCATCGGCAGCGCTGTCGTGTGCCGTGGCCATGCAGCAGGCCGTCGACCGGGACAACTGGGACGCAATACGCGTCCTGGGATTGCGCGTGGGAATCAGCGGCGGCGAGGTGACGAGAGAGGCAGACGACTACTTCGGCGAACCAGTGATTGAGGCAGCACGTCTCTGCGCCCGCGCCGACGGCGGCCAAATCCTAGCGGCGGCACTTGTCCGGGCCATGGCTGGTCGCCGCAGTTCGTTCGCCTTCTCACCGCTCGGTGCGCTCGATCTCAGGGGTTTGCCCGAGCCGGTCGAGGCCATCGAAGTCAGCTGGCAGTCGCTCGCGGACGGCGGAGCGCCCAGCGCGTTTCCAGCGCCGCAGCGCCTGGACACCGTGCCTTCAATTGGTGTGATCGGACGCGACATCGAAGCAGCCGTGCTTGCGGACGCCTACAAGCGGGTGGCTGCTGGTGAGGGGCGCGAGATCCTATTGGTCTCCGGTGAGGCAGGCATCGGCAAAACGACGCTCGCCACGCAAGTGGCGCGTGTTGCATTCGCAGCTGGAGCGGTTGTGCTGCTCGGTCGCTGTCAGGAGGACCTCGGTGCTCCCTACGGACCGTTCGTGGAGGCGCTGTCGCACTATGTCACCTACGCCGCCGAGGATGCATTGCGCGCCCATGTGCGGTCCTTCGGTGCGGAACTCAGCGAGATCGTTCCAGCCCTCCGGCAGCGCCTCGTGGAGCTGCCTGCGCCACAAAGCGCCGATCTCGACACCGAGAGGTACCTGCTCTACAACGCAGTGGTAGGACTGCTCGGACAAGTGACCGAGGACACCCCGCTGGTGCTGGTTCTCGACGACCTCCAGTGGGCTGACAAGCCCAGCCTCCAACTGCTGCGCAACCTGGTGGCCAACACGACCGTGTTGCGTCTGCTCATCGTCGGTACCTACCGCGACTCGGAACTCTCCGGCTCTCATCCACTGGCGGAGGCGTTGGTGGCGTTGCGACGTGAGGCTGGCGTCAGCTCTCTGGCCCTTTCCGGCCTCGACGACTCTGGTGTGCTCGCTTTCATGGAGGCGGCCGCCGGTCACGGTCTCGATGAAGACGGGGTGGAGCTGGCTCATGCGCTCTATCGCGAGACAGACGGCAATCCGTTCTTCGTCGGCGAAGTGTTGCGTAATCTCTCAGAGTCCGGCGTCATCTACCAGGATGACGCCGGTCGGTGGAAGACGGATGCCGAACCCGAGGCCATGCCAATGCCCGACAGCGTGCGCATGGTGATTGGCTCTCGGGTGGCTCGACTTGGTGAGTCCGCAAGTCAAGTCCTGCCGCTCGCCTCGGTGATCGGCCGGGAGTTTGACCTTGATCTGCTTGCGCGGGTGACCGGGCGGACGGAAGACGAACTGCTTGATCTTCTGGACGCCGCCGCCGCCGCGACACTTGTTCGCGAGGTGGCCAGAGTCCCGGCCGCTACTGCTTCGCACATGCCCTCATCCAGCACACCTTGTACCAGGACCTGGGTGCAACCCGTCGGGCGCGGGCCCACTGCCAGGTCGCCGAAGCGATCGAAGCGGTCGTTGGAGACCACCCCGGTTCCCGAGTAGGTGAACTCGCACATCACTGGCTGTGCGCGACGCAACAGCAGAACACCGTCAAGGCCGTTACCTATGCCTGTGATGCCGCCGAGGCTGCGCTGGCGGCGCTCGCGCCGGACGACGCCGTCCGGTACTTCTCCCAGGCGCTCGACCTGGTCGAATCCACCCCGGATGGTGACCCCATGCTGGTCTGTGAGCTGTGCCTCCGGCTGGGCCAGGCCCAGCGTCAAGCCGGGGTCGCGGCCTTCCGAGAGACGCTGCTCGATGCCGCCCGACGAGCCGAGTCGCTCGGTGCAACAGACAGACTCGTCAAGGCCGCGCTGGCCAATACCCGTGGTTGGTTCAGTGCGAGCGGGGTCATCGACACGGACAAGGTTGCCGTGCTCGAAGCCGCTCTCCGCACTCTGTCCGAGAGTGATAGTCCCGAGCGGGCGCAAGTCCTGGCCACCTTGTGCAGCGAGCTCAGCTTCGGATCGCTTGATCGACGCCGTACCTTGGCAGACGAGGCCAGGACGATAGCTCGGCGCTTGGGGGACCCGGCCACGCTCATCCAAGTGCTCTGTCTTCTCAACAATCCGCTTCAGATTCCTGGCGCCTTGGGCGAACGGATCAACGACGCGTCCGAGGCATTGGCTTTGGCCGAAGAGCTCGGCGATCCAGAGGTTCTCTACCACGCCGAGAGCCAAAGTCAGGTCAACGCCATGCAAGCGGGAGATCCAGAAGCGGCCGCCCGCCATCTCGACAAGCTGCGGACACTGAGCGAACGTCTCAGACAGCCGACGTTGATGTGGATGACGGCTTTCAAGGAGTCGGGGATGGCGATCATGGCCGGCGAACCCGACCGGGCCGAACGGCTCGCCACCTCTGCCTTGCAACTAGGTACCGACAGCGGTCAGCCTGACGCCTTCACGATCTACGGATCCCAGTTGATGTACATCCGTCATCAGCAGGGTCGCCTCGGCGAGCTGGTGTCGCTCATCGACGAAGCTGTCCGCCAGAACCCTGGCCTCCCGGCATTTCGCCCGATCCTCGCGACGGCACATCTTGAAGCGGGGAACGATGCGACTGCTCTCGACCTACTTCTTTCGGCCTCGACGGACAATTTCGCTTCGCTCCCATTCGATTTCATCTGGATGATGGGCGTCACCTTCTACGCCCTAGTGACCGTCGAGCTGAGGGCCGCAGAGCCCGCCTACGAGCTCTACGAGCTGCTCAGCCCCTACCACGAGCAGGTTCCTTTCATCGGGACTCTCGGGTTCTTTCCGGCCTCCCTGTCGCTCGGTGGCCTTGCCACGGTCATCGGACGCTATGACGAGGCCGAAGCGCATTTCGTCGAGGCTACCGAGCTCACGGCCCGCGGTCGGATGGATTTCTTCGCAGCGCGGACAGACCTGGACTTGGGGCGGATTTTGGCACTTCGAGGCCGACCGGGCGATCTCGACGGGGCGCGTGAGCACCTCGATCGGGCACTCGGTGCCGCTGTCTCCCGTGGGTATGCCGGCATCGAGCGAGAAGCGACCGCGGAAATCTCGAATCTGGCCTGATGGACCCGGCCACAGCCTCCAATTGGAACGCGCTGTTGTCGCGCCGACTGTGTCCGACTTGTGTCCTGATGCCAACTGAGAATTCGAAGGGCTGTCCCTTTAACTCAGCGACCCACAAGATATTGTGTTTGACCGTCGGGTCGCTGAGCTGTGGTTTTCCCTGACGGTAGCTGACAACTCACAGGGTTCCGCAGGGTTCCCTGAACCAGCCAGCAATGGACGTGGATGATGTGCCTATCGTCTGGATCATGGGATCAGTATCCCGGTCAGCTCGCGATCTGATGACGGCGACTCGGGCGCTGGGCGAGCAGAAGTTGGGTGTCGAGGGCGTTCACGTGCAAGTACGTGATTGGGCGCCGATAGAGCAGCACTGGGTTGCCGACATTCGCCGCGACATCTTCTCAGCGTCGAAAACCTTCACCTCGGTAGCCGTCGGCATCGCTCAGGCGGAGGGGCTACTCGACGTTGATGATGTGGTTCTGTCCCATCTCGAGCACGTGACATCCGCTCCGGGGGCAGGCGTTGATGCGATCACGATCCGGCAACTGCTCACGATGACATCGGGGATCACTTTCCGCTGGCTCGACCCCGACGCTGATCATCCAGCAGACGCCGCCACCGACATCCTGAGCACGCCCCTAGCCTCGATCATTCGTCCGACCTCTGGCGCGACCGCTCCGACTTGGTCAATTCGCGGTGGAGAGTTGTTGACGGCCCCGTGAGCGCACAATGGGCGTGAGGGGTTAGGGGTCCTCGTTCAGTCTCGTCGTGTCACGCCCTGCGGGATCGCTTCGGGGTCGGACGTCTGGACCCGTCGCGCTATGGGAACGCGGCGCGTAGACGCGTGAAGGCGGTGGCCAGTTCGCTGGCCCAAGGCCAGCTCTCGTCGAGATGGACGATGAGGTCCCGCCCGCGGTGAGCGAGAACCGCGGCGACATGGAGGACGCGGTAGCGCATGGTCTTGGGTTCGGCCTTGGCCAGTGCGCCGTCGAAACACGTCATTTGGCTCCAGGCCAACAGTGCGCCGGCGATCAGGCTGACCGCTACCCAGGCCTCGTTGGCGCAGAAGCCCTCGAAGGGCAGGTTGGAAAGGCCGCAGGCCTTCCAGGCGCGCACGCGGTCCTCGACGCGGGCGTGGCCGCGGTGGCGCAGCTCGAGCGCCGCGATGTCGGGTCCCTCCGTGTTGGTGATGAAGCAGGTGTGGCGCCACCCGGCGTGCGTGTCGAAGAGGGAGAGCTGGGCGCCCGGATGGGGACGCTCGCGCCGACAGATCACCCGCATGTCGGCGGGCCAGCCGGCCACCTCGTAGAGATCGCTCAGCTCGATGACCTCGGCGCCCGCTCGGATCTCCCCTTCGAGCTCACGGGCGCGCACCCAGTCCTCTTCTTGGGCCAAGAGTAGGGCGTCACGCACAGAACCGCTGATGGGGAAGCCAATCGAGTAGTCGAAGTTGGCCTCTGAGAGGGAGGCGACGAAGCGGTGGGTGGCCCCGGCCGAGTCGGCCCGGACCAAGATGGGGTGGACCACCAGTGCGGGGTCGTCGCCCTCTTCGTGGCCGAGGGCATACTCAGCGGGCACGGCACGGACGGTCTGTTCGAGCAGTTCAAGGTGGTCGTCGGTGTCGTTGGGGGCGGCGTTTCCCGGCCGCAGCATGGCGGCCAAGGGCTCCTTGGTGTTGTCGCACCACACGCCCAAGGGGTTGAACCCGAAGCCGTGCTTGTAGGTGGGCGCGGCGTCCTCCTTCTCCGAATGCACGTCGAGCAGGGTCGAGTCGAAGTCCCAGATCATCGGGCCCTGCGGTGGCTCGGCCGCCCAGACGCGCGCACGGGCCTCCGCCAGGGCCACCGGGATGGCCCGCAGCTCGACCGAAGCCGTCGCGTACACGGCCCGCCAGGCCGTGGCCACAGAAGCCACCGGACCGAAGAGATCTTCTTGTTCTTTGAGCGCGGCGATGTCGGCCAGGCAGTCCGCGCCATCCGCGATGGCGACGGCCAGGTGTGTGAGCACGACACCGGGATCGTGGGTGTGCCAGTTGATCCCGCACTCGGCCATGGCCTCCGACATGGCCTCGGTCAACCCGGCGCGATCGGCCAGTTCGGCCAAGAGGGCGGCACCGGCATGGGACACGAGGTTCTTGCCGTCGGGTATCACTTTGGCGCGACGGACCGAGCGACTAGCGTGCACTTTCAAGGAGCCCTCCGGTTCTGGTTGGAATGTGTGTTCAGCGACAAACATTCTTCCAGGCGGGAGGGCTTTTTACGTGGACGCGCGCACCGTGTGTTCAGAGGCCGGACGAATTATCAGGGCTAGGTGCCACACCCGGGACCACTTTCGCGTATAGAGGCGCGAACACCTATCTACTCAGCCGCGTCATCCACGCCTGCTCCGGTCAGGACCTGAGAGACTTTCTGCTCCGACGGCTGTTCACCCCGCTCGGCATCAGGAACCCGCAATGGCTGCGCTGTCCGCTCGGATACTCCCTCGGCGCGGTCGGGCTGCACCTGCGGACCGAAGAGTTCGCCAGGCTCGGTCTGACCCTTCGCGATGGCGGCCGCTACGGCGACCAGCAGCTCGTGCCTGCTGACTACGTGGATAGCATGACCGCCGACACCGTGCCGACCGGCGGCCATGTCGCCACCGGTGCGGTGGCTCCACACCCGGACAACGCGCGGTACGGCCGGCATGTGTGGCTGTGTGAGCGGGACGACGCCTGGCGCATGGACGGCATCTACGGCCAGTTCAGCATCGTGCTGCCCCGCCACCAGGCATGCGTGACGACCACCGCCCACTATAGAGGGCCGACCACCGACATCCTGGACGCCATCTGGTCCGAGATCGTGCCCGCTCTCGGCTGACAGGCCACCCCCCTCCGTCACAAACCCTCAACCAACAAGCTGCTCCAGTGCGGATCATGGAGCCGATCACTCTTGGATTTCGGCAAATGATCGAGCAATGTCTCGGGCCTGGTCGAGTCGAGTCGCCAGATTGATCACTTGATAGCGCGATGACAGATCGTCATCGTCCTCGTAGCGGGGTATCACGTGGAAGTGGGTGTGAAACACGTCCTGGCCCGGTGGCCCAATGTTCTGCGTGATGGTCGTGCCTGATGAACCGAAGGCTTGCTTCACTGCCAAAGCTGTCCGGCGGAGGCAAGCCATGACGTCGCCGTCGAGACCAGGCGTTATCTCATGGAAGGTCTCGAAGTGTTGGCGGGTAACCACCAGCATGTGGCCAAGGTTCCTGGGTCGCTGGTCGCGGGAAAGAATCACTGCCACGGACTCGTCC
Source organism: uncultured Acidimicrobiaceae bacterium (assembly GCA_963717455.1). GTDB lineage: Bacteria > Actinomycetota > Acidimicrobiia > Acidimicrobiales > RAAP-2 > Bog-473. The sequence goes on along the minus strand of OY970336.1, from coordinate 4,106,890 downwards.
ATGTACGCGATGACACCCTGATCACGCTCTCCTCCAAGGATCTGGCAGAAGACACATTCGGACGACACAGCGGGAACCACGTCCAGATCCTTCCAACTCGGCGTGCGCCGTCACAACAAGCTGGCAGTCGGTTCATCACCATCGTTGGGGGCCAACGGATCCTGTAAAGGAGCGCAAGGGCCTGGGCACCGACCCTGCCCCACCGGTGCCGGTCAGCAACGCCCGGGTTGGTGGATTGGGACACCTGCTTAGAGGCGCGAGCCCACTACTCAGGAAGGGCTCCGAAACCACAGGAGTCAAACGGCTCCGAGGTCAAAACACAACGTCTTCTCCCTGTGTCGGACACCACGCTCGAGATCCCGTGAGCCAGGCAGGCATGCGCGGTCGTGTCGTTGGCCATCACGACGCCTTCGTGCCTTGGGAGGTGCATGTCGCCGAAGCGTCCCTGGGCGAGGATGCTGTCCGACGACATGAACAGCAGCCCGCCCGCCGCCGTCACCGGGTCACCGGTGTCGAGGGAGGCAAGCGCGATGGAGAGCAGGGCGCCGCTTTAGAGGAGCACGGGGTCCCGGTTCTTGCCGGTGCGCGGCTACAGGCACGCGTTGAGCCCGACCCAGCCGCCACGTACGGCAGGGCCGGGCGTCAGCGGAGCAGCCCCCGGGACCGGGATCGCTGCGCCACCGCCCAGGCCGCATGACCGGCGAGGAAGCCGAGCAGGTCGCCCGTAAGGGCCGCTCGGACCGGCCGCGCTTGCTCAATGCTTGCAGTCCTGCTCCTGAGCTCGCATGTCATGAAACGCGAATTCCCACGGACATTCCCACGAATTCACAGCCAACGGCCTGTTGCGAGCACAGAATTCTGTCGATTCAGTTGAAGCGCCGGGGGGTGCCCACTCCGGCTACTGGGGCACCCCTCCCCGCCACGGCGAATCCGATTGGGCCTGCGTCATTGCCGCCTTTAGGCGGTGTTGGTCTCGCTGGACCGTTCGTATGATGATCTTGATCCGGAGACCGATAACTGGAGAAACATGAACGGACATGAACACTCCGCGATCGTTGGTCGTGCTTTCACTCGCCGGCATTGCTGCCCTCGCAGCAGCTTGCTCTTCCGGTGGGTCGAGTTCGACGATGACCTCGACCACCGTTGCTCATTTTGAAGTCGGGGCGAGGTACGTCGCTCTTGGGAGCTCATACGCCGCGGGCCCCGGCATCCCGACACAATCGGGCGGCGTCTGTACCCGATCCAGCCACAACTATCCGAACCTGGTGGCTGCCTACGTGAACTTCCTGCTGGGGAATTACGGCAACGTCCACACGTTCCCCGCCGAAACGGGGCCACCCCGTCCTCCTCGATGGGGTGGGTACCGGATCCGTCCTGAGAGTGTCGAACTTTGGGAAGAAGGAGCTGACCGTTTGCACGATCGGCTTCGCTACCAGGCTGACTCCGGAAACTGGAGGATCGAGCGGCTATCACCCTGACAACTGGCCGTAGGCACGGGCAGCCGCGTTGGTTCTTGAGCTGTCTTGGCGAACTCGATATGGGTTCGGCTGGTCGACGTGCCAGGTGCAGGCCGAGTGACCCATTGAAGCGGCGGTTCTGGGTTCAGGCAGAGGAGTGGGCCATAAAGGACCGTTTTCTCCCTCATGGCCCGACTCAAGCTCGTCAAAATTATGGCGACCGTTTACCCGAGATCCCAGAAGAAGGTTTTGGCCGCTTGAAGGGTCCAACAATCGGATCCTGCTCTTACCGCTCCTGTGCGGACGCGTACTCCGCACGCGGAGCCGCCGACATGCTGTCGGCAGATGGGGTCGGGTTCCGCACCTTCAGCTTCGGACTCTGCGAATCGGCGACGGTTGCGCTGAGGGGCCCGCGAAAGGCAGGCCGCGAGCTCGTACTCATGGATGAGCCCGCCGAGCACGTCGTGCGGTCATGGGTCGCGGTCCCAACGACCTCGTGGTCAGGTCGCCCGGAATCGTACTTTCGCCAAACGTAGAGGAAGCTGGTTCGAATAATCGAGCCGGATCCATGAGCGCTACGTTCGCATCGTAGAAGTCGGCGGTTCGAGTCCGCTCACCTCCACAAACAAAATGCCCTGTTCAGGGGCCTAAAGTGGATCCCCGCAGAGTCACCAAGCGCCGTTGAGCGCTACGGGACCTGTCGTAGAGGTCGGAGATTCGGGTTGGTCGCATTCGGGAAGAGCCCTGCTCACAGGTTGGCGGCCGGATGTTCGTCATGGCGGGACGCGCATTTCGCCGCCAGTGGCTTTGCGTGTCTTCATCGACGAGCCTGGCGTCCAGACGAGCCCCGGAATTCGGGATCAGTCGAGGGTGTTTTCGCGACGACGGGATCGGAGGATTACGGAGTCACCGCGCAGCCGTGCAGGGGTCGGCTGCCGCCAGCCTTCGGCTGTCTTGACTGCTGCTTGTCGCCGGCTCGGGACTCCTGCCTCCGAATTGCCGATCACCCGTATAACCCTGCCACCTACCTCAAGCAGGCACCACGGGGGCAGGCCACGGATGGATCGTGGAGAGGCCATCATGGTCATGTGGGAGCGAGAGTTCACCGACGCCGATGGTGGCCCGGCAGGGCTGTTTGCACAGTTCTCGTCCTCGCCTATGTCCTCTGTGGCGTCTCGGATGCCAGCGGTTCTTCCACTGTTGTCGGCACTCCAACACACCCCCAGATCCTCACCTGTTATGAGGAAGCGACGCAGTTCACCGGCACTCTGCCCCCAATCGGGCCACATGACATCGGATTCGGCCCTGGGTATTTCCCTCAGGCGCGCCGGCTGGCAACCATGAATCCGCCCAACTCGGGTCGAGGGGCTCAACTCACCGGGTACAAGCTCCCTCCGGTTGTCTATCCGGGAGCCACGGTGACCATGACGATCGCCCGTGGCGCGCGGTCCTACGTCGTGCAACAGAACCCATGGTCACCTCGCCAAGGGAGCCTGTCGGTGACGTACCGGGCCTGTTTGCACAAGCGTGGATTCTTTCCCCAGAGCTTTCGGTTCACCGATGGTCGTCGGCGGGGCTGCGTTCCGCTCGACGTGCGGGTCGATGGGCAGCGCAAGACGAGCCGCATCGTTCTCTCACTCTTTGCGGGACCGTGCAGAACCTCATCCTGATCCGTCGGCGGGCGGCGTCAGGAGTATCCCCGTTTTGCCGGTGCTCCAAAGTGGCACAAGCAACCTGCGCCTACTTCCCCGGCACGACATCAATGACGACGTGACCTGTCGTCGCTCCCGCCTTCAGGGTCAGGCGCCAGCAGCCAGGCGTCGGTATGTCCATTATCGATGGGAACTGGGACGCGTCCGAGCTCGTCGAGGGCAGCTGTTGGAAGGACGAGCCGGGCCCGTCGATCCTTCTTGCCAGCACGTCGAGGAGAGGTGGGGAGCCGCTACGACGCAGCTCCCAGAGGATCTTCATGTTGAGCCGGCCATCGGGGCTCTCTCCGCCGCTGTACATGCGAAGTGGCGAAAGCCGTTCCCTCTTCCAGGCGTTGCGACGGTCGTAGTAGAAGAGATGTCCCACAAGTTCGGCCGACGGAGGTGATGCAGTGATCCACGGAAGTTGCCCAAGGCCCGCCGGCACGCCCTGGTACGGGTGGTAGTGCACCGTTGTCGCCATACAACGACTCGCCAGGTTGCTATCGTCTGCCCTGTTGCTTCCACCATTGCCGGAACAGGACCCCAAAAGAAGGGATGAGGCCATGGCGGCCGCCACAAGTACCCCGCCGGCGTGGGAAGTCCTGCGCGTCACGAACAAAGTTCACCATCCCGAGGTCATGGGCGCTTGCCCACCACTGGGTGAGGTCCGTTCGCCGGCCCGGGGCGCAACGTTGGTATCTCATCCATGGGGTTGCTACCCGTCGGACTTGGGCGGAGCCAGCCGACCAATCGCCTTCTCGAATGCATGAGCGATGACCACCGCTCCTGCATCGTTCGGGTCGTCCCCGTATCCGATGAACGACCCTTGATGACATACAATGTCAAGCAAGGCGCAGGCACTTGCTACCGCGACGGGCACACGACCCCAACGCGAACCTACGAAGTGTCTGAGATCCGCAGAGTGATAAGCCCCCTGCACTTCCGCTATGGGACTGGCCTCGGCCCGATACGCCTGACCCATTGTCTTGTCCAGTAAGCCAACCCCGGCAACGGCAGCAACAGCTAGCGATCGACCACTGCCGTTCGCCAACCAATCGCCGAGCATTGGGTCATAGACATTCATGCCGACGATTGGTACATGAGGGCCGGTGGCACTCCGCAGCCCAGCCACAATCGTCGAAATGTTCGCCTTCATCTTCGACAGGCCGTTGACGAAGCACGTTGCAGCATCGGGTCGGCTTATGCAAGGTACGACGTCGTTTCCGCCAATGCTGATCGTGACGAGAGCGATATGACTCCGGTGGGCGTTCAAAAACGAGATGGCGTTGTCGTACTGGGACCCTCCAGGGGCGCACGTCGAGCCCTTGACCATTGATTCGGTCGTTTCCCCAGAACAGGACATGTCAATGAGGCGAAGACCGGGGACCGAGGAGTGTGAGTACTGGTTGGCCAGCAAATACGGAAACGATCGAGTGCCGTTCCACATTCCAACCGAGTCGCCGAGCGATAGGTAGTACGAGATGCCAGGACCGGTGGGAAGAGTTGTCGACGAAGTTGGAGTCGGCCCGTTCTGGGCATAGTGCAGAGGAATTGTCGTGGAGGCTTCGTGGACGGACGACGCGGCGACCGGATCTATCGTCAGCAACGAAAGGCAGACGAGAGAGTCCCCAGGATCGCTACGACGCCGATTTGCAACCTCGACGACCGGAATGTCATGACCCTCCTGACCAGGTCCGACGCTGCGAGGAAGACAATCTACTTCGCGTCATCGCCCGCTCGACTGCCCCGTTCGCCGCCGCCGGCACTGTGGCATGTAACGCGACCATGGGCGGTCTATCTGGTTGACGATCTGCATTACCTGGCAGTCGTAACCCAGTGCACTCCACCATCGGATGTTCGGTAAAGAGTGTCATTAGGCAGCAGGATGGCCCAGCCGTCTTGGGCGTCTGTGAAGGTCAGCTGCTCGACCCCACCCGATGCCGGTAGGCCCTGAGGCATCCAGTTTCTACCTCCGTCGGTTGAAGCAATTGGCGGCCCTTGATTGAACGCGATGAGGAGACGATCCGGGGCCACAGAGGTCAACAGCGTCACGATGCCTGACACCGGCAAACTTCCGACGCTTGGCGCCGGGCCAGGGTCAGATGTGGCGACGAGGATCCAGGTTCTTCCGTCATCGACCGAGTGATACAGCTCCTTTTCCTGAGAATGACTTGGCGCTGCACCGAGACAGAGCGCCCAAACATCGTGGCTGGTCAATGCCGTGAGACGTTGCAGTCGGTCGCACAAAGGTGGAAGGGGATGGCTCACCCAGGACACCCCACCATCAGTGGTGGCATAGAGCGTTCCGTCAGTGGCCTGGGCAGCGAGAAACGCGTCCTGGGCAGAGGTCCGAAGGAGTTGGAGGTACGGGTACTGGAGCTTCGGCGCTCCACGCTCGACGTGCCACGGTCCCCCACCCGTGGGTGTAGAGAAGATGGTCGAGCCGCATCCCAAGATGCCTGGCGGGCACGGTCGACTCAGCGCCCACGTCTCGTTGCCCACAATCGAGAGATCCATGACCAGCCCTCCCGGACCGTCCTCCTCGAACGTGTTGCCACCGTCGTGAGTCACGAATGTCTTCGAGCCGTAGATCCACCCGTCCTTGCCGTTCGTGGCGAAATTGATGAACGGATACGAAGCGCGGCTATCCGGATAAGTCACGACTACGACGGCGCATATTTCGCCTCGCCTGTCGTACCGCAACGACAAAGACCCAGGTCGCCGGCCGATCAAGACGTGATACCGCGCTCCACTTTTGGAAGGCCCGAGCGAAAGCATCTTGGGTAGCGTCTTCTGGATCGCAGCCCTCCCCAAGACCGAGCCACAACGCTCGACAGATACCCGGATATTGGGCCTCGAAGAACTGTTCAAAGGAATGGTCCGGCGTGGACGCCATCATCTCACTACATATAGAGGCCCGACGGACGTCAATCGTTTACTCGACCCACCAGTTTCTGCGGCGGTTTCAGAGTTGGTACGGGTTGATCACTCCTCAATGACCAGACTGCCCCAGTTCGTCGCCGGGTGGGTGAGATAGGCGATCACAGTGACGAAGGCAGTTCGAGACCGAATCGAACTGCCAAGCGGACCATGTCTTTACGATCTCGATCCCGTGGCATGTAGCCGCTGTGGTGCTCGAGCTGCAGTTCAGCGCTAAGGCATGGAACCGACTCGTCCAGGATCCTCCCAACGGTGAATCCCTCCGCAGGATACGGACAATCCGAGCCGTCCGGAGACGCTCCAACCTGCCAACCCGTTCCGTCTTCGTCGAATGTGACGGGATGTAGGTCGACCTGCCGTCCCTCTGGTGATCTCATCACGACACGGACCGGTGACCGATCCTCTGTGACTGAGAATCCGAGGTCAGATAGGCATTGGAACACGTCTGCGAGCGCCCCCAGTTCGACAACGAGGTCGACATCGTCGTGGGGTCGAGTGACTTCACCAAGCAATGCGTCGACTCCCCACCCGCCGTCAACCCACACGCGCAGGTCTCTTGCTTGGAGGGCGGCGATGACACTGAGAACCTCATCCGGCTGCACTCCCACCTTCTAGTTCACTCAAGCATTCGGGGTAGCCCTTAGCGCAGCCTCGCTCGCTGCGCTCCGCTCGGCCGCAACCTAACTCCCGCGTGCGTCACGACAGCTGAGGATCATCGCCTCGTCTGGGCCCGTGTGTGCCAGGCGCCGCCCGTCACCGGAACCAGCCGGTGCCGGGCCGGCAAAGCCGGCCCTGTGCGCGTGCCACGTTCGCGGGCACATCCCGGCCCGTTGAGTAGGACCGCGGCGGCGGGTCCAGACTTGATGCGCCAAATCACGCCACGGATTCTCAAGGGGAGGTCGCCATGGGTGCGTTCGAGGAGCTCCACCAAAAGCGGATCACCGGCTCTCTGGCCATGTACGACCGGATGATCTTCAAAGGTCATCTCACCGCCTTGTTCAAACAGGACGGCGCGCGTTGCTACCTGTGGTCCCAAGGGGTGGCGCTCAAGGACTTCACGCCCTACGCCAAGGCCACCACCGCCCAGATCGCCGACCACTGCCGGGCCCTGGTCACCTCGGCCGGGCGTCCGGTCATCTCCTTTGACCACGTGAGGACCCGGGGCCGCACCCAGCACAAAGACGACCTGGCGAAGTCGATCGCCGAACGCGACGGAGTGCGCGAGGGCATCGTGTGCCTCATCTCGGCCGTCGAGCCCTGCATGAGCTTTCAGGTGCGAAAGCGCCAGAGCACCGGTCGCCTCGAGATCTTCCGGCGCGAGCGGGCCTGCCTGCACCACTACCTCTACCTCATCGACCCCGAGTTCGGCTTTATGCACATCCGCATCCAGGGCTGGCTCCCCTACGAGGTCCAGATCTACATCAACGGGCGCGAGTGGCTGGCCCGGGCCCTCGACAAGGCCGGTGTCGGCTACGTCCGCTACGAGAACTCGCTCGTGGCCATCGACGACTTGGACGTCGCGTCCCGCCTGTGCGAACACTTCGCCCACCGGGCCTGGCCCCGCCTGCTCAACGCCTTGGCCAAGATGGTCAACCCGCTCATGGGTCGCATCAACGCCGCCGGCTACGGCGGCTACTACTGGGTGCTCGACCAGGCCGAGATCGCCACCGACGTCATGTTCAAGAACCGCCCCGCGCTGCTCGGAGTCTGGCCCGACCTCGTCCGCCACGCCGCCCTCAACTTGTCCTCAGAGGACGTGCTCGGCTTTCTCGGCCGAAAGCTCCATCCCTCCTTGGCCGCCCAGGTGGTGACCGACGCCAAGCGCCGACCCCAGGGTTGGCGGGTGCGCCACCGCATGGCCGGCAACTGGGTCAAGGTCTACGACAAGGCCTCGGTTCTCCGGGTCGAGACCACCATCAACAATCCGCGCGAGTTCCGGTGTCTGCGGATCAAAGAGACCGAAGACGGCCGGCGCGAGCGGCGGTGGTGTGAGATGAGAAAGGGGCGTCGGCGACCTCTGGCGCAACTACGAGGTCGGCCTCGCCGCCAACCGCCGCTACCTGGACGCTCTCGCCGCGGCACCACTCAAAGGCGAAGGCGTCGCCGCATTGGACGCCTTGTGCCGGCCACGAACCAGAGCCGGACGCAGCTACGCCCGGTTCAACCCGCTCACCCCGACCGACCTGGCGCTCTTCCGAGCCGCCATGGCGGGGGAACATGCCATCAGCGGCTTCCGCAATGCGGACATCACCCAACGCCTCTACCGGCGTCCCGCGCTCGACCGCGATGAAGCGCACCGACGATGTGAACGCGTCTCTCGGCTCATCGTCAAGCTCCGAGGGCATGGCCTGGTGGCCAAGGTGCCACGCTCACGTCAATATCGGGTCACTCCGCACGGACTGCGTGTGATGACCGCTGCCATCGCACTCCACGACGAGGACTATCCAACCAGGTATCTCGCGGCCGCCTGATTTACGGCCACATATGTCTCTCGCGAGACGCAAATGTTCGGGGGATAGGTTATAACGCCGGATCTGAGATTGGAGTCGGCGCTCTACTCGGCCGCCCGGGCTCCGGGGCACCGATTGACCTCAAAGACGCGGTCCGCAAAGCTCCCGATACCCAGCACTATCCAGAGGAGGGAGCGTGGCCGAATACATCCAGATCGTCGAGTACGAGTCGGACGACATCGACGCAGTGGTCAAAGCCACGAATAGCGTGCCAGTTCCCCACGATGTACCCAAGCCAACCTCGGTGATCGTGGTGCGGGATCGAGACCGTCAAGGGACATACGCGACGATCCTCCGCCTCAACTCCTACGAAGACGCGATGCGCCATTCCGAGAGTGACGCCACTCATGAGCGCATCGCCAAGCTCGGTTCGCTCATGAAGGGCAACACGTCGGTTTTACAATCTCGACATTCTTGACGAGACGAACCCATAGCACCGCGCTTGCGCGCACAGTGTCCTATCGCGTCCTCGAGACGAAACCTCGCTCGGTATCCATGCCCCGGCGACTGCCCGTGGCTACAGAAGGTGGGAAGCACAAGTTCCTCATGCCGGAAGTGCCGCTATCGGGCGGTTTCTGGTAGGACCGGCCTGTCCCAGCTCGCCGGACTGAGTCATGGCAAGTGGCCCTGAGGATCTACAGGCTCTCGATGATTCGAATGAGCTCGTCTCGGTGATATCCCTGGCGCCGGGCGAACTGAACAAGGTCTCGGGCTTGTGAAAGGACGGCTCCGCGTTCTGTCGCGGTGCCCGTCACCGTCACTCCTCGTCCACGCCGGAACTCGAGCAAGCCTTCGTCGCGCAGAAGCCTGAGTGCTCGGAAGACCGTGTTGGCGTTCACACCGAGCACTGCCGCGAGGTCTCTTGCCGGGGGCAGCCGCTCACCCGGCTTTGCTTCACCGTCAGCGATTGCGCGCCGGATCTCTGTAGCGACCTGCTCATAAAGGGGGAGCCGTTCGTTCTCTCCGTTCAGCTCGACATTCAGCATGGTGCTAAGTATGATAGCACTATGACTGGGCGAGGTGAACCATGACGATCGTGGATTCCGCGCCGAAGGCCCTGCCCGAAGACGCACAGGCGTTGATCGAAGAAGCCAAGCGCCATCGACGACGTCGTCGATGGATAACTGCGGGCGCGGTTGTACTCACAGCTTCGGTGTTCTTGGGCATCTTCGGAGTCGTCACATGGGGCGGGGGCGGTGGACGCTCGACGGGTGTAGGCCGCGCGGCCCCATCTCCACTTGTTGGTCTGCCCGCGTACAACAGCGCGTACGGGGCGTGTCCCGGCTCGGCTGAGGTCGGACCTCAGACGTCGTCCGACGGTCTTCCTGCGAAAGCGAGTGCAACAACTAACCTGGCATTTGTCAGGTTTGTCGCGAAGAGCATGCAGCGCGGCCCGTACCTGGGGTTCCCACACCGATTCCCAGGATTGCCGGACCGCGCGGCCGTCAGGGCAATCCGCATTGGTTCGGGGGGAGGATACGTCTGGATCCGCAACTCCTCTGGTCAGGTCGAGGTTGTGCACGTCAAGAACTACGGCATCTATGTCTATCTCCGGACGGCGTCGCAGTGCCCCTTCGGCGGATGGGCCCGATTGTCGGACGGGGGCGTACAGGTCACGTTCCTCGCACCCAAGTCCTGATGAGCGGTTGGGTGCGTATTAGCTCGCGACCGAAAGACTCCTCCTACAAGACTGATGACGAGAGGGGAGTGACGCTAAATATCCCCATTCGCCAATCGGATAGAAGGCGTGTTCAAACACGATGGAATATGTCTGGATCGTGGCTGAAGTAGACCGCGTCGGGACTCAGCGCTCTCAGCCGCCGTATTGAGTCAACGGCGACGTCACGAAGCGCCTCGGAATCGATGTTGGCGGAGGTGGCCTCCTCATGGAGGAACTCGTCGATGGCCCAGACTGCCTGGGCGGCCACTACCACGGTCCCTTCGTCGGCCTTTACCACCACCGACTGGTGGCCCCGCGTGTGTCCGGGCGTAGCAAGGAGCCGGACGCCTTCCGCGATCGTTTCGTCACCCCGGACAGCTCGCAGCTGGTCCGCGGGAACCTCAGCCCATTCGGGCACGGTGTAGAAGGGTTGGCGGGCTGCCTCGACTTCGTCGGCTTGGACGTAGAGCGGTACTGAGGTGCCGTAATACACGGAGTTCTGGCCGCAATGGTCGAAGTGGAGGTGGCTGTTGACCACCGCAGCTACTGAACTCGGCTCGATGCCGACGCCAGCGAGCAGCTCGTCCAAAGCCCAGACTGTTGGGTCGTACAGCTGGTCGATGAAGTCGTTGCCTCGGCCCACACCGGTGTCAACGACGATTGCACCATCTGGGTGGTCGATGGCGAAGCCGAACACGACGGAACGGCGTCCTCGTCCAGCCTCAGGGTGATCATCGGGCAGGACCAGGTCGGCCAGGTGAAGGCGCTCGATTCTAGGCAGCGTGGATAGCGTCATCGATTTCTCCGATAAGGCATCTGTCGTCTCGGTCGAAGCGGTGGTGCCGGGTGTCCCACATTGTGCCTCGCGGAGCTGCGCTGGGAAGCCCCTACCGCCAGGAGGATGGGACAGTCGATCATCGGTGGATCGAGGCTCAGCTCGGCAGTTGGCGTCGACCTTCGAGAGCGGGCACAAGATCACCGTTTCGCCGGCGTGACCAATTCTGTGGCATCGGCAACGGCAATATCCAAGTCGACGTTGACCTGGCTATGGCCATGGAAGCTCACCTCAGAGGTGATTCCAGCGTCAGTCCACACCAAAAGATCGTGCCCCAAGTACAGTATGAGACCGCCTCTGCGACTAGTTGAATCAGAGCATTGATACAGCTTGGCGACCGCTCCGTGTATCCGAACCGCTTTGGCCACCTTCATCGGCGAGCAGTACGCCGGGACAGGGAGAACGTGCTTCCCTCGCTCTTGCCTCAAATAGAACGGTAAATCTGTGCCCGTGATGAATACGAAGTGACCGAGCGGTCCGCCATCGATTGACGTCATTGGAACGACCGACCCGTTGTACTGCTGAAAGAACACTCCAACGTAGCCAGGTGGGACCTGGAAGTTGGCTTGATTCAGAAAGAAGAGGGATCGAGATACTTCGATCACGGCTTGGCCACAAGCATCCTCACCCACGACTCCAAGACAGGACCGGTCTGACGGCGATGACGACACGGGTATGGGATCGGGCAGCAGTCCAGGACACGGCACACGCCTCTTGAGTTGGTCTGCGAACCTTTGACAATCACCCCGCTGGGAGGCGGTGATTGGAATCAGCGGCACTCCATCTATTACTTCTGCCTTCGGTGCGAGCGCGCTTGAGGCGAAGACCGCACCTTCTGCTTGATCAGTGCGAATCGTAGCCATGACTGCCATCAGAAGAGCCGTACTCGAGAGAATGCCCGCAACCGCAATGACGCGGATCAGCCGGCGATCGGAACTCCGTACGAGATCAGATGGACCTCGGGTGTTCCATTCGTGCAGAGGCGTCCCAACCGATTCGGCGATATGGGGGCTCTTCACTCTGGCCCCTGCGGAGAGGATATGAACGTGCACTGTGCCACAGACTGGACGAAATGGAGATAGCTCAGACACTCACCGAGGTCCACCGAGCTCTGGCCTTCCCCCCGTTAGGGTCCACCATAGGTTAACTCGCGAGGTAGTAGCCTTCGTGTGTGGAGCTGTCGCCTGAGGAACTGGCCGGGTTCTTCGACACGGTGCTGCCGCACTTGAACGAGCTGCAGACCCGCGTGGTAACTGGCGCCATGGCGGTGGCGCTGAGTCGTGGGGGCCAGGCGCGCGTGGTCGAGGCGTCGGGAATGAGTTCTTCGACGATCTACAAGTCGGTAGCAGAGGTGCGCGCCGGGGTCGAACCCTCTGATCGCCAACGCGCGGTCGGCGGAGGGGACAAGCCGGCTATCGACAAGCAGCCCGGCCTGGCCGAAGCGCTCGACGAGCTGGTCCATCCCTCGACGCGTGGCACGCCGATTTCGGCGCTGCGCTGGACACTCAAGTCCACCTACGAGCTGGCCCAAGATCTCCAGGCCCAGGGGTATCGGGCCTCGGCGGAGCTGGTGCGCAGATTGCTGCACCAGATGGGCTACAGCCTCCAGGCACCGGCCAAGCAGAACGAGGGCACCGCTCACCCGGACCGCGACCGCCAGTTCGCCTATATCAACAAGGTGGTGAGCGCTCGGCTGAAACTCGCTGAGCCGGTCATCAGCGTCGACACCAAGAAGAAGGAGCTCATCGGCAACTACGCCAACGGGGGGCGCGAATGGCAACCGGCGGGTGAGCCCACCCGAGTGAACGTGCACGACTTCGCCGATCGGGCCCTTGGTGAGTTCGCCAAGGCCATCCCCTATGGGGTCTACGACGTCGGCAACGACGAGGGCTGGGTTTCGGTTGGCGACACCGCTGACACCGCCGAGTTCGCCGTCGAATCGATCCGCCGCTGGTGGGACCAGATGGGCCGGGACCGCTTCCCAGACGCCTCCACGCTCCTCATCACCGCGGATGCCGGTGGGTCCAACGGCCCGAGGGTGCGGGCCTTCAAGTACCACCTGGCCCAGCTCGCCGAGGAAACGGGCCTCTCCATCACGGTCTGTCACTATCCACCCGGCACGTCGAAGTGGAACAAGATCGAGCACCGTCTCTTCAGCTTCATCTCGCTCAACTGGCGCGGTCGCTCGCTGACCGACATTCGCACCATCGTCGAGCTCATCGCCGCCACCAAGACCAAGACTGGTCTCACCGTCCAGTGCGGCTACGACCCGAACTGGTACCCGACCGGAGTCAAGATCAGCGACGATGAGTACGCGGCCATCGCGCTGCGACCACACAACTGGCACGGTGAGTGGAACTACAGCATCGAGCTGTGAATCGCGCGACCTATCCCGCGGCGGGCCCTTAGCCGGACAGGTGGTTGTTGGGTTGATGGTACGTGTTGATGACGGCGATCTGCCGGGGGTTGGTGCGACGCGGTCGATTTGAGAGCTTCTGAGGGGATCTGAGAGGACGGTTTCATGCCGCTTCTGACGTTCTGGTCTGCAGGGCAGCGTGCTGTCGCAGTTCCCACTCGATGGGCGGGACGTTTCCAAGGGAGGAGTGCAGGCGCACCGCGTTGTAATGGTTGATCCAAGCGATGATGGCCCGGCGAGCCTCTGCTCTCGACGCGAAGCGACAGCGACTGACGAGCTCTCGTTTGAGGCTGGCCCAGAACGATTCAGCCACCGCGTTGTCCTGGCTCGAGCCGATGCGTCCGACCGATTGGGCCACTTGGTACCTGTCGCAGAGCTCGCGGAAGTCCCTCGACATGTACTGGGTCCCGCGGTCGTGGTGGAAGATCATGCCGGTGACCTCACCACCGCGAGCGGCGACGGCCATGTCGAGGGCCCCCGCCACCAGTTCGGTGCGCATGTGCTCGGCCATGGCGAAGCCGACAACACGGCGAGATCCGAGATCGAGCACGTCGGCCAGGTAGAGCCAGCCCTCCTGAGTCGGGATGTAGGTGATGTCTCCACAGGTGCGCTCGCCGGGCGCGCCGACGCTGAAGTCCCGCTTGACCAGGTCCGGGAGCGGCGGGGCGCTGACGTCGGGGATGGTGGTGCGGACCTTTCGGCGCCGGCCGTCCTTGGCGAAGAGGCCGTAGAGGGCCATCAGGCGCTCGATGCGCTTGTGGTTGTCGCAGAACCCCCGTCGAGCCAGCTCGTCGGTCATGCGCGGAGACCCGTAGGTGTCGTCGAGGCCGTGGTGGATCTCGAGCATCTCGTTGACGAGCAGCGCCTCGTCCCACTCGGCGTCGGTCGGGCCCGAGCGCGCCGCCCAGTCGTAGTAGGCCGACGTCGAGACCTCAGCCGCCTCGCACGCCGCGTCGATGGGGAACCCTTCGGCCTTCATGGTGGAGACGAACCGGTAGCGGCTCAGCGGTCCAGCTCCTTCACCCAGAAGGCCACACTTCGTTTGAGCAGGTCGCGCTCCATGGTCAGGCGCTTCACCTCCCGGCGCAGCCTCGCGTTCTCCTCGCGGACCTCTGTCGTCGTCCCCTCGCGTTCCCCCCGGTCAATGCGCTCCTGGCGCACCCAGTTGCCCAGCGTCTGCTCGACGACGTCGAGCTCACGGGCCACGTCCGCGATCGTGCGGTGCTGGTCGATGACCAAGGCCGCCGCGTCTCGACGAAACTCCTTTGGGTACCTACCCCGGCGCCTGGCCGAATCGGCCGGCTCGGGTTTCTTCTCTGTCACCGTTGGCATGACTACCTCCTATTCGAGGTGTCCGGCGAACGGGGGGATGGTCGCCCTGCCCGTATGTCGCTGAGATGGCGCGGGTAGGGTCGCCGGATTCTGGGAGGCGGATGCCCAGGAACGAAGGTGCAGGTGGAAGGACCTTTTCGAAGAACCCGTGGTTTTCGATCAAGTTTTCGTCCTTGCCAAGACTTGTCCAGGTTATGAGTGTTCCGTCCTGTGCGTGGTCAATGACTTGAAGGAGTCAAAGCAACGAGCAACCTTCGTGGTGGGCGAAAAAATGGATATGGAAGCGCCGATCGAGTTTTCGGAGTGGTACGCAGCAGAGTACTCCCGACTGGTGGTTCTGTTGGCCCTGTCGACCGGAAGCCGAGAGGTCGCCGAGGACGCCGCTGCCGAGGCCTTTGCGAGGGCCTACGAAAAGTGGGATCGGGTAAGGCGAATGGCAACGCCCACGGGGTAGACCTATACCGTCGGGCTAAACGTGGCTCGAAGGAAGCTGCGCCGCGCCGCGCTTGAGAGAGCGCTACTTCGCCGACAGAAGCCTGCCGAATTCACCACTTCGCCTCCCGATCTATCGGAACTTAGGGAAGCCGTGGAGGACCTCCCGGACCGTCAGCGAACGGCGGTTCTACTGCGATATTACGCCGACTTACCCGAGTCCGAGATAGCAAAGATCATGAAGGTATCTCTGGGGACAATCGCCAAGACCCTCCACGTAGCGAGAAAGCGATTAGAAGCTCGCCTCACACCATCGAATCAACCGTCGGCGTTGATACGAGTGCAGCTAACAATCATCAGGAGATGAAATGATGCCAACTCTCAATGACTTACGGAGCCTCCAGTTTGAGCAACCCACGAAGATGCCGGGTTTGGACGAACTTCGGCTTCGCTCCAGAGCCCGCCGAACGCGTCGGTGGTTAGCGGCGGGTCTTGGTGCGCTCGTCACCTGTGCGGCAGTCACGGCGGCGATCGTGTTGACACCGAGCCCGTCGAAGGTACACCAGAGCGCAAAGACCGGATCTCAAACCAATTCTCAAGGTCAGGCAAACGGTGTTTATGTCGCCTATACGGTCAATACCAATTCTGCCTGGATCAGCAATCCCGGAGCTGGGTTCATAATGTCCGTAAACCTTGCTACCGGACAGGCGGGGACTCAAATTGCGATGCCACAGACTCCTGGTCCGATAGCGATTAGCCCCGACGGAAGCACGGCATACGTGGGTGGTCGATTCACTGACACTCTTACGCCTGTCAATTTGGCTAACAATTCAGTGCTTCCTACCATCGATTTGAACGATCAGCAGTCAGTCGATCAGATTGCAATCACACCGGACGGACGCTTTGCGTACGTAGTCGATGGAG
The DNA here is from genome assembly GCA_963717455.1 of uncultured Acidimicrobiaceae bacterium. Lineage (GTDB taxonomy): Bacteria > Actinomycetota > Acidimicrobiia > Acidimicrobiales > RAAP-2 > Bog-473. The sequence continues at coordinate 4,090,693 of OY970336.1, read as the reverse complement.
GCGTTTCGGAGTCAATTACTCCTGTAGACCTTGTGACCCACACGGTTGGAACGCCAATCAATGTTGGACCACTCCCAGTTGGGATCACACTGACTCCAGATGGTCGATTTGCGCTTGTGGCGATTGACGGTGGATCAGCTAATTCTGTCGCAGAAGTAAACTTGTCTTCCAATACAGTACAGAAGATCTTTGTCGTTGGTCGGGATCCATATTCAATTGCTGTTACCCCAGATGGATCTCGTGCGTACGTCACCAATGCCGGTTCAGATTCGGTGACTCCGATCAATCTGACATCTGGACAAGTTGGTGCTCCCATTGCCGTGGGACGGACTCCGGAGGGGATCGCCATCACGCCTGACGGACAATCGGCCTTCGTCGTTAATGCCGGCGCTAACTACCCGGGGCCGAATACCGTGTCACGCCTGGACCTATCTTCGAATACGGTGACTTCAACGGTTACGGTTGCTCCATTTTCAAGCATAATTACGATCCCGGGAGATGGCACAACGGCCTACGTAACCAGTGGGACGGGTACCGTGACTCCGATCAATACAGTTGGAAATACCGTTGGTCCATCCGTATCCTCTGGGTCTCCTGCGGACGGAGTTGCCGGCGGCTAGGCCGTTGCCCGACCGACGTCGCCACGCTAAACGAGCACTGGCTCGCCTTCTGTCAGGCAGTTTTCGGCATGGAGGTGCGCTTCTGGGATGGCGACCGGATGGTATTCATCGGTACGCCGGGGCGACGCGACACCGTCACTCTCAATCAGAGCGACACTGCCATCGACATGAAAGCCACGAGCACCCCGACGAGGGGTCTACGAATGAATCCACCCATGTCTCCCCCTTTCCTCGGAGGCTCTTCGATGATGCGATCATCAGCAAGGGTTGCCTAGGGTCCAAAGGCCCTGACCGCGGGTTTCGCTCGGCCGGATAGCCTGTGCAATCCAAAGGTTCCCTCTAGCATCGGTTGCGTGATGCGGACAGGCTTCTGCCCTCAGAGCCGACGTTGAACACGGCCCAATTCGGTCGGATCCTCGATCGCCTGTTCTGGACTACCCAGCGGTCCAAGGCGGGAGGAGCTGTGGGATTCCCCTGATCAAGCGGGACTGAATCCTCCCGATGGCGCCACCTCAACCTCAAGCGCTAGCACCTTCTTCCTCACTGGTTCTCAGCTGAAGCGCCATCTTCGGGCACAGCTCGACGGCTGCATGGGCAAAGCTCTCGAGGCCTCGAGGTACCGGACCGTCGGCGATGATCGGGTATCCCCAGTCGTCGAGCGCGATCAGCTCGGGCAGGATCTCCGCGCAGGTCCCACGGCCGTCGCATGCGATCCGGTCGATGCACAAAAGCACCGGTGACTTCACGAAAGCACCTCCGTCGGAACGGCGAGCGACGCACGCGTTTCACTGGCCGAGCAGCGTCCGGCCAGGTGCTCCGAAACCTCGTGACCGAAGACGTCGAGGGCCGAGCGAATGTGGCGGGCAACGCCGTCGGGGTGGCCACAGGCCCCCCGGCCCTCGATCTCGCCGACCCATCGCGTCAAGTCGTCGTATCGAACCGGCATGCCTTTCGCGAGCAGTTCCAGCTGCTCTGCAATCGCGGGGAGTCCGAACGTGCACGGCCCACACTGCCCGGCGGACTGCGACGCCAGATAGCGGACGAGTCGCGCTGTCTCGAGCACGCCACACTCGGTGGCCGGAAGGGCCACGACCAGGCCGGCACCGAGCCCGACCCCGAGCCCGCTCGTGCTGAAGGGGGCGGACAGCGCGGCTGAAGCCGGGATCCATGTTCCGAAGTACCCTCCGACCAGGAGGGCCTGGATCGGCGCGCTCGGGCCGCCGGCGAGCTCGAGCACGTCGGACGTACGGGTCCCGATCGCAACCTCGAAGACCCCAGGAGCGACGAGGGCACCGGTCAGGGTGACGAGCATGGTGCCGGGTTCGTCGACCGTCCCCAGCTGCCGGAACCACTCCGCGCCGTGACGACCCACGAGGCCGAGGTGGGCCAGGGTCTCGACGTTCTGGACGAGGGTGGGGCGACCCTGCAGGCCGCGTTCGGTCATTCGGGGCGCCTTCCCCAGTGGGACCGGGATGCTCCGTCCGACCCAGTTGACGACGGCACTCGCCTCACCCGAGACGAAGCCGTCAGCTGCCGTCACGACGCGAAACTTCGTGCTGTCAAGCCGGATCCGTCGACGTTCCGCCAGCGCGGCATCGATGCTCTCGCGCACGTCACGATGGATGACCATGATGATCTCCCCCGCGCCAACGAGGCCGGCCGCGAGGGAAGCACCATCGAGGACGAGGTGGGGCGAGCGAGCGAGAAGCACCCGGTCCTTCATGCTGGCCGGCTCGCCCTCCGTGCCATTGGCGACGATGAATGGCCTGCCGCAATGAGTCAAGAGGGCTTGGAGCTTGCGGCCGGTCGGGAACGCGGCGCCACCGCGACCGACCAGTCCGGCGCTCTCGATTTCGCCCAAGGTCGTTTCTCGCCACTGTGCGGACGACGGGTGCTGCACCAGCGCGCCATGGCGCTCGAGGTGCGCCGCCAGCGTTGCCGGCTGCCACAGCTCGGGTGGCAGGAGCCTCGGGGTTCTCGTCGTCGCCGGGTTCGCCACCACGTGATCAAGCAGCTCGGTCGGGCTCATGGTCGAACCCCCGGGCGGGCGCCGATCGCTCCCCGGACGCCGGGGCTCGAACGCTGGATCGTCCCCTTCTGCGACTGCCTGGTGAAGAGGATCCGGTCGATCACGGCCAGGAGGACGGCACTCCCAGAGCCCCACACGACGGCGGCAACCCACCAGATGCTCATGTCGTTCCCCGCGCTGAGTGAGTGCATGAAGGCCAGCGGCCACGACGCGTAGGCCAGCCAATGCACCGCGCGCCACCATCGGTGCCCCAGCCGTCTCCTGACCAAGCTGGTGATGAGGACGGCCGCCCCGAGGTCCACCGCCAGAGCGCCGAGGCTCAACGCGAGCAGCCTGTAGTGGGCGGTGAAGGGCAGGACGGCCGCCCACCATCCGATCGAGACATAGGGATCGAGAACGGCGGTCGCCACGTGGAGGGCCAGGAGCGCCACGGAGAACAGGGCCAGTGTCCGGTGGAGCTCCGCCACCGCGAAGCGTGGTAGCGACTTCAGGTGGGCTCCCAGCCTGGTCGATATGCCCAAGACGAAGACCATCGAGAAGAGCACGAGGAGCATCAGACCGCTGGCGCGTGACACGAGCCACATCCATGGGAGCTCGCTCACTGCGGCGCCCGCGCTCATAGTGCTCCCCGGAGCACCGTGATGCGCGATCCGAGACGGTCCACGGCGGGAGCCACGAGCTCACCGCCCTCGTGGTGCGGCCAGGATCCGATCAGACGTACTGAACCGTCGTGCCCGACCAGCCGTGCCGGCAATCCAGCTGCGGTGACTACGTCAACGGCCTCCTCGCCCCCGACGATCAATGCCGTCGACGCGGCGTTGGCGTGGGCACACGTGGGTGCGGCGACCGACGCCGTGCGCCAACGAGCCTGTGCCGGCTCGCCTGTGCGTGGGTCGATGATGTGATGCAACGTGCGGTCGCCTCGGCGCCAGCGACGGCAGACGACCGACGACGTCGCCACGCCGCCACGGTGGAGCCGTACGACGTGGCCGGACGGTCTCTGGTCACCGAAGGGATCCTCGGCCACCCGGATCGGCCAACCGCCCTGGGGGCTCTCGCCCGCCACGGCCAGGTCGCCTCCGAGACTGACGAGGACGCCACCGCCATCCATGGAGTTGCGCGCCGCGAGTGCGGAGCGATCCGAACCCACGCCCTTCGCGGTCGCTCCCAGATCGAGGACTATGCCGGCCGGCCGCCTGAGCAGTCGACCGTCGAGCTCGATGGAGGCCCATCCCGGGGCCGGCGGCCCCACGCCCAGAGCGTCGGGGAGATTCTTCCGCATCGCCGAGAAGTCGCGGTCGTAGCCCAATGCGATGAGCGCGCCTCCGACGGTGGGATCCACAAGTCCATTCGTCAACTCCGCGGCAGCCAACGCCGTCGCGAGCAGATCGGCAAGGGCTTCGGTGAGGAAGAAGGTGTGCGCCTCCGACGAGTTCACCTGCGAGATCTCCGAGTCCTCGCGGAACCGGCTGGCTTGTCGATCGAGGTCGGCCAGCTGGCGATCGACCGCATCGAGTGCGCGCGGGAGCTCGTGCGGTGGCCAGACGACCACCCGGGCCGTCGTACCCAGGGCGGACCTCTCAGCAGTAGCGACACATTGTTCGTTGAGTTCAGCTTGCTGCCAGGCTGCGCTCGTACGGGCTGGGGCGAGCATCGACATCACGAGTCACCCGATCCCGTGGCAATGATCCGTCCAGAATTCGCGGGGCTCGGCAGTCCAGCCTGCTGTGCTGCTGCCGAGACCGTCACGCCAGAGGCGCTTGTCGTCGCGACAGGGCTTCCCAGGGTGGGTCCACCTTGGACGACGCCGGCTGCGGAAGTCGGAGCCCCGGCCGTGGTTGTTACGGCGGGCGTCCCGACGGCCTTGGAATGCGTGGCGGCGGCCAGGGCGCCCGTTGTGGCGCCGATGCCGACGACCAGCGCGGCCAGCGACCAGTTGGACGTCCGTCGGATCTTTCGGAGCCCGTCGTTCCTGATTGTCTCGGGTGCGGGAGGCCTGCGACCAGTGCCGCCCGCGTACCTGCTCGATCGCTCGGGGTCTGTCTCATAGGGAAGCTTCTCCATGTCTGATCACTCTCTGTGCTCAATCTGGCCCTTTGGCCTGTGGCGAGTGTGCACTTCGCTCGATGAGGCGACCGTGAGGAGAAGATGTGAGTCCTCACATGAATGCGACCTTGGCTCGGCCGCCCGACCAACGGCGGGCTGTCCCTCTAGCCTGGACATATGAGAGTCCTGGTGGTCGAAGACGACCAGCGGATGTCGAACTTGCTCCGACGGAGCCTCGAGGAAGAGGGCCACGCCGTCGATGTGGCCGACGACGGCCCGAACGGGTTGTGGATGGCAAAGGAGTTCCCGTACGGGGCGATCGTCCTCGACGTCATGCTGCCGGGGTTCGACGGGTTCGAGCTGTGTCGACAGCTTCGTGCTGCCGAGGTCTGGACTCCGGTTCTCATGCTCACCGCACGCGACGAGGTCGGCGACCGTGTACGTGGACTGGACGTAGGGGCCGACGATTACCTGGTCAAGCCCTTCAGCCTCCTCGAGCTCGCCGCCCGTATCCGGGCTCTGTCCCGCCGTGACGATCGTGCTCGACCGACGGTCCTCTGCGTCGGGGAGCTGCGGCTCGACCCGGCCGCCAAGCGGGCATGGAGAGGCGAGACTGAGCTCTCTCTTTCCCCAAAGGAGATGGCGCTTCTGGAATTGTTCCTGCGGCATCCCGGCACCGTGCTCTCCCGTACCCAGATCATCGATGCGGTCTGGGACTTCGCGTACCAGGGCGGCTCGAACGTCGTCGACCAATACGTGAAGTACCTGCGAGACAAGGTCGACACACCTTTCGGCCACAGTGACATCGAGACCGTGCGCGGTATGGGGTACCGCCTTCGGGCGGAAGTATCTCAGTAGGTCATGTCGATCCGCCTGCGGCTCGCCCTCCTCTTTGCGATCGCCTCGGCAGTGGTCCTCTCTCTCGGGGCATGGCTGTTCGTCTCCGTGCTCTCATCCTCGCTGTTGAGCTCCGTCGATTCGCAACTTGCGACCCAGGCGTCCCACGCCTCGAGCTATCTCACTGGCGGATCGCAACTCCCGCTGACGTCAGGCACCAATGGGCCGGAGTACGTCGTCCAAGTGGTCGACGCCTCAGGGACTGTACGTGGTTCCAGTGCGGACGCGCCGACGGTACCGATCATTTCCGCCGCCGAATTGGATCAAGCCAGGACGCACCAGGTCCTCGTGACCCACACGCGCACCGATGAGCACGAACGCGTCCTGGCGCAACCGTTACCCGGCCGAGCCGGGTGGACGGTCATCGTCGGAGCGTCGCTGGAAACATACGACGCCACCATGAGCAGGGTGACCACCGAACTGGTGATCGGATGCAGCCTGTTCGTCCTCCTCGCGGCCGCCGGGTCCTACCTCCTCGCGAGGTCCGCGCTCAGGCCGGTGGAGCAGCTTCGGGCCGAAGTCTCTGGTCTGGCCGACCGCGACGTCCCCGGGACGCTGGCAGTTCCGCGGACCCATGACGAGATCGAGCGCGCTTGCGAGGACGATGAATGAGCTGCTCGTCAGGGTTCGGACGTCTCTTGAGCGTGAGCGAAGCTTGGTCGCTGATGCCAGCCATGAGCTGAGGACCCCGTTTGCCATCCTTCAGGGTGAGCTGGAGCTGGCGCAACGGCCGGGACGGACCCGAGACGAGCTCATGGCCGCCGTGACCGTTGCCGCCGAAGAGGCTGCCCGGCTGACCAGGATCGCCGACGATCTGCTGCTCCTGTCCAGAGGCGATCAGGGTCAGCTGCCAGTCCTGCCCGTGGTGGTCGGCGTCCGAGACCTGCTGGAAGAGATCATGGGTCACGCAGAACTGCGGATCACCGGGCACGGTATGACCTGCCGGGTCGATGCCCCGTCGAGCCTTCGGGCCCGCCTCGATCCGGACCGGATGAGACAGGTCGTTGACAACCTCATCGACAACTCACTGAGAAACTGCGCCAGGGGCTCGGAGATCGAACTGCGTGCCGGGGCCCGGGACCGGGACCTCTGGCTCGAAGTAGTCGATGACGGCCCGGGATTCGACCCCAGCTTCCTCCCGCATGCATTTGAACGGTTCCGGCGCTCGGACACCAGCCGATCCCGAGACCACGGCGGCGCCGGTCTCGGTCTGGCGATCGTCTCGTCGATCGTTGCCGCCCATGGTGGCACGGTCATCGCCGAGAACAGACCTGCCGGCGGAGCCTGTGTCCGTGTCACGCTCCCAGACGTCATCGACCTCGAAGCCGGTGCGGGTTGAGACTTCGTAACTCTGGTGTGGTCTGACGAGGACTTGTGCTCGTCAGTTTGATGGGCCGCGTCGTCAAGTCACCCAGACCCGAATGAGGCTCCCGCCGCTCCTCAGCCGTTCCCGACGAGGGCGTCCAAGGTGACGAACGAGTAGCCCGCCTGTGCGTGCCGATAACGTCATCCGGTCTCGTGACCTGGACGAACGTTTTGAGGCTGGGGAACCTTCCGTCGATGATCTGGCTGCGGATTCGCAGGATCCCACTACAGGTAACACCGGTGCAGTAGCGGTCACATCATGGTGGGACTCCGTTACGGCGCGAGGATGCGTCGTCCCAGCTCAGCAGATCGGATGAGGTTTTCGGCACGCACACGGTTTGTGGGCACGATCCGCGGTGAGTGCCTGGACCGGCTCCTCATCCTCGGCCGCCGCCATCTCGAAGTCGTCCTCGCGGAGTACGTGGATCACTACAACGGGCACCGGCCTCACCGATCCCTCGATCAACGGTGCCCCTCGGTGGTCACCGAAGCGACCGCCCCGATCGCCGATCCCGACGTCGCTGGCCTACGACGAACCGACGTCCTTGGCGGACTCATCCACGAGTACCGGCTCGTCGCCTGAGCTGGAGGGATGGGGTTCTCGGCACCTACAGGGCCTATCAACTGGGCCTTTATGGGCAGCCCACGACTGGACTTGACAACCTAAACTTCTGCTGTAAACGTATGATACAAGCTAATAATGAAAGCGTAGATATGGCTGAAGTTAAAGGTTCTGTTCGCCGGGTTCGTCGCCGCAACCCACGTGGCCAGGGTGATCGACTGCGAGAAGAGATCATCGCCGTGGCAAGCGAGTTGATCGCAGAGTCCGGCGACGCAGATCAGCTCTCGCTTCGGGCAGTGGCCAACCGGATTGGCATCGCTGCGCCATCGATCTACCGCCACTTCGCCGATGTTGAGCACTTGAAGATGGCTGTGGTCGAGCGAAGCTTCGCTACCTTCAGCGAGGCGCGAGATATTGCCAGCGCGTCAATCACTGACCCGGTCGAGGCGCTACAAGCGCGCTGCCGAGCGTACTGCAGGTTCGCGCTTGAGTACCGGGGACCGTACAGGTTCATGTTCAGCCATCAGGCTCCTCCGGCGAACCCACCCGAACCCAATGCCGCATTCAAGGCACTCGCCCATTCCATAGAACGATGCCAAGAAGCCGGTAGAGCACGTGCAACCGACGACCCGTCTTATCTTGCTGCCCAAGTATGGGCGCACCTGCACGGACTGGTGCTTCTCCGCATGAATCTGCCCGACTTTCCGTGGCCAGCCCCGGTAGAGGAAATGGCGGAACAATCCGTCACCCGACTGCTCATCCTCGATTGAATCTCGCGCCGCGTAGCAGACCGCGAATGGTCGCCTCGCAGTCCGTACGAAACGCAGTCTTACCTAGTCATCAACCCAAATGGAGACATACGTGTCAACGACTTCAACTTTGCACCCCGAACCGAACCCTGCTCCCGTCGGCGTTGATGTACTACGTGATCCGCCACGAACAAGCATGGGAGGCGATCGCCCGCGATTGCTCATCCCGGGGTCACGGGCTCACCGAGCTCTGTTGACCGCCGCTCTTGTCGGCGGTCTGCTCTTCAACCTGACGGTCTGGGTCGACGGCTTCTTTCGCCCTGGGTACAACGTCTTTCGCCAACCCGAGAGTGCACTGAGCCTCGGACCCGGAGGTTGGGTCCAAATCACGAACTTCATTGTTTTCGGAATCCTCAACCTCTGCTTCGCACTGGCATTGCGAAGAACACTTGCTCCTGGCCGAGGATCAACATGGGGCCCAGTGCTGCAGGGTATCGCCGGTCTCAGCATGATCATCGTCGGCATCTTCGTCGAGGATCCCTCTAAGGGATACCCAATTGGGGTGGTGCGTCCGGTTTCAGCGACGCTCCATGGTTCGATCCATACATCGGCGACCTTCGTCGCCCTGATCGCTACCGTTGCGTTCCTGTTCGTCCTCGCCAGTCGACTCTCCGTCGAGCCGGGCTGGCGAGGGTGGCCTACCTGGCTGCGCACTTCGGCCGTGCTGATGATGGCACTCCTTGCAGCATTCGGAGTCGCCATGGCTGGCAACGGCCCGGCCGGTCTCTTCGAAAAGGCGGCAAGCATTGCGGTCACGGTGCCTGGGACGGTCTTCTTGATCTGCGTCCTGCGGCGCGGTGGGAGATTGCAGTATGCGATAAGCCGTGACGTCGGGGAGCAGAAGGACCGCTCCTAGAGACCGGCCCTTCTGCCCGCCATTCGTGGCGCGGGCAACCAGCTACGAGCCAGACGACCCACAGTTCGGCTTGGTCATGGCCGGCGCGGAAGAGCCGACGGTAGGGACGGAGCCACATGAATCTGCCGGACTTCCGTGGTCTGCCTCGGTAGAGAAATAGCGGATCACCCCATCGCCCGACTGCTCATCCTCGTTTGAAGCCGGCGGCGCGTAGCACGCCGCGAATGGTCGCCTCGCAGTCCGAACGAAACGCAGTCTTACCTCGTCAACAACCAAATGGAGACATACGTGACAACAACTTCAACTTTGCACCCTGAACCGAACCCTGTCCCCGTCCGAGGACGCCCATTCCCGATGCTGGACCAATGAGGACTGCAACCGCTGACAGGACGGACCGATCGACCGTGGAGGGAAACCCGCATGACGCCGTGCCGCGTGTCGCGGTCAAGCTCGATGCCGTCACGAAGCGCTATGGCCGTCGCCGACGTGGTACTGGGGCGTTGCGAGGGGTCAGCGCCGTGTTCCCCCATGCGTCGTTCAGCGCGGTCATGGGTCTCTCGGGCTCGGGAAAGTCAACCCTCCTCCAGGTTGCCGCCGGCCTTGATCGTCCGACGTCGGGCGCCGTGCGCCTCGGCGGTACCGACCTCAACGGCCTGAGCCGGCGCAAGCTGTCGATACTGCGTCGCGAGCGAGTCGGCTTCGTGTTCCAGGCGTTCAACCTCGTCCCGAGCCTCTCGGTGGCGGAGAACATCGCGCTGCCGCTCCGCCTCGACCACCGTCACGTCGACCGGCGCCACGTCGAGCAGCTCGCCGAGCGCGTCGGCATCGCTGACCAGCTGCGGCGCCTTCCCGGAACGCTGTCGGGGGGCCAACAACAGCGCGTGGCAATCGCCCGCGCGCTGGTCGCACGACCAGAGGTGATCTTTGCCGACGAGCCCACCGCAGCGCTCGACCCGTACACCTCGGAGGCGATCGTCAGCCTGCTCCGCCAGGCCGTGGATGAGCTTCGTCAGACCGTCGTGGTGGTGACCCACGAGCCCACTGTTGCCGCCCAAGCGGACCGGGTCTTGCTCCTCGACCGCGGAAAGCTGGTCGTCCAAATCGAGGCGCCGGACGCGGGCGAGCTCGCCGCGATCCTGCGGCGCCTCGGGGAAACGGCGCATTCGGGGGAGGATCTTCGATGAGGCAGCTCCTTGCCACTCTCAGGCACCGACCGGCGCCGATCGTCGGAATCCTCGTCGCGTTGATCGTTGCCGCATCGGTCGTCACCTGGGCGTTCTCGGTCGGAGAAGCAGGGAAAAACTCGTCGGTCCCAGCCGAGCGCCTCGCAGCAACGACCATCGTCGTCACGGGCAAGCCGGACGTTGCGTTCACCTCCGGCAGCGGCCAAGACGCGACAACCGACATCCTCCCCCTCACGAGCTACCGACGCGTCCCCGCCACCGTGGCGACGGAGCTTGGGAACATCCCCGGCATACGCGATGCCGTCGCGGACCGGTCGGTGCAGGTCGCGCTCTCGCTGCCCGACGGCCAGGTAGCCGCCGGCACGAGCGCCGAGCCGCTCACCGGCTACGGCTGGCAGAGCGCTGTACTCACGCCCTTCAAGCTTCTTTCGGGTCACGCGCCGAGCGCTTCGAACCAGCTCGTGCTCGGGAGAGGTGTGGCCAGGTCGACCGGACTTGGCGTCGGCGACGAGGTTTGTCTCATCGGCCAGCCGCTCTCTTCCTTCGCCATCGTGGGCATCGCCGCTTCGCCGGCCGGCGACCCGGCGGGAACCTGGACGGTGTTCTTCTCTGGTACCGAAGCCGCAGCCCTCTATGGCCATCCCGGCGAGGCGGATCTCATCGGCATCGTCGCCCAGCCCGGCGTCTCCTCTGCCCAGCTCACTTCCCGAGTGCGCGCGGCGCACTCGGGACAACACCTCTCGGTGTTGAGTGGGAGTTCCCGGGGGGTAGCCGAGGACGTCTCCGCTGCGAGCGGCCTGTCAAACCTGTCGATATTCGGTGGCGGTGCCGGCATGACCGTCGTGCCCATCTCACTCTTCGTCGTCGCGAGCACTGTCGCCTTCTCGGTCGCCGAGCGGGCGCGCACGACGGCCCTCTTGCGCGCGGTCGGCGCCACGCCGGGTCAGGTCCGGCGCATGATCATGGCTGAGCTCGCCGTGCTCGGCGTCCTTGCCGGATTTCTCGCCTACCTCCCTGGGACGTGGCTCGCATCGCTCTCGGTGCGCGGCCTGGTCGCCCACCAGTTCGCTCCACCCTCCACGCATGCCTGGACGAGCCCCGTGGAGCTAGTTCCCTCGATCGCTGCGGCAGTGGTCGTCGCCGAACTCGCCGGCCTCTTTGCAGCCCGGCGAGCGAGCCGGATCCGTCCGGCTGCCGCGCTCAAAGAAGCGAGCATCGAGCGGCGCTTCCCGCGTCCCTTGCGCCTCGTCCTCGGCGTCGGCGCGCTCGGTGGGGGAGCGGTGCTCGCCGCGGTTGCCCTGCAGCAACCCGATGCTTCCCAGCAGCAGAACCAGGCGCTGCTCGTCCTCCTTGCCTTCATGGCTGGGATCGCCTTGCTCGGGCCCTACTTAATGGTGCTTGCCGAGCGGATTCTGCATCTGCCGCTCGTCCTCCTGGGCGGGACGTCGGGTCGCCTCGCCAGTGCCGATCTCCGAGCTCATTCGCGGCGGATGGCGGCCGCCGCTATAGCGATCGCACTGCCCGTCTGCTTCGCCGGCGCCATCACGATCATCGACGCCACCGAGATCCACGCCGCTACCACGCAAGCCCGCCAGCGTCTTGCGGCAAGCACTGTCGTCAGCGCGCCCGGTCCCGGGCTCAACCCATCGGTGCTTACAGCAATCGGCTCTGAGCCCGGCGTCACGGGCGCCATCGGTCTCGTACCGACGACGGTCTACGTTCCGTACCAGGGCGCCGAAAACGCATCGGCCGAGGCCATCACGCCCGGGCCAATCGGCTCCGTGTTGAATCTTGGGGTGACCGAGGGGAACCTGGCCCACTTCGGCGCGGGCGACGTCGCTGTGAGCACGCTGATCGCCGGGAGTGGCGCGATGGACGTCCACCTCGGAGAGACCATCATCACCTACCTGGCAGACGGCACCGCGTATCGCGCAAAGATCACCGCCATCTTCTCCCGCTCCGCCGGTTTCGCGGACGTGCTCGTCCCGACTGGGGCTTCTGGGGGTGGGCATCTCGGTGCGAACGACCTCGAAGAAGTGCTCGTCGCCAGTACACCGCAGGCGAGCCCGACGGCCTTGCGCTCGGCGATCGGCTCTCTCAAGGCGCAGTACCAGGGACTTCAGGTGAGCAGCCGGACCGTGGCGAACGCCCAGTACGAGCTGCTCAATTCGCAGACCTCCTACGCGAACGACCTTCTGCTAGCGCTCGTTGGACTGCTCGCCGGTGTAGCGCTGGTCAACATCCTCGTCGTGGCGACTCTGCAGGGACGAGAAGAGCTCTTGCTTCTTCGCAGGGTCGGCGCAACCGTCCGACAGCTACTCGCCATGACGGTCCTTCGGGCGGCAGGCATAACGATCGTCGGTGTCGTGCTGGGCGCAGCTGCGCAGATCGCCGCAGTCGTCGCCGTGTCGAAGGCACTGGCGGGCTCGTCGATTCCGTACATACCCGTGGCTTCTGCAGGTGTCATCCTCGGGCTCGTCGTTCTCCTCGTGGGAACTGCGACGCTTGGCCCGACCCTGAGATTGCTCGCGCGACGCGAGGTTGGGTAACTGGACCACCGATCTCCGGCGGCGCCATCAATTGTCCGCCAGCGCCAATACATGTTCACAGATTCAACAGATCGAGCACGAGACTATGGAGGAATGGTGACAAAGAAGGTCAATAACGCGGCCATGCGGCCCACGCTGTCAGAAGAATGGTCGAGGCAAGTCATGAAAGCGGCGTTGGACGAAACACGGTCGATGAACGTTCGAGTCACGCTTGTGACGGTCGACGAGTCCGGAGTGCTGAAGGAGATGGTGCGTATGGACGGTGCTCCTTTAGTAAGCGTGCAGACGGCGATCAACAAGGCCTACGCAGCGGCAGCGATCGGCATGCCACCCGACGACTTCTACGCGGCTATCGAGTCCGACGGTGCTGCAATCGCTTCCTTTGCGGCCAGACCTGGCTTGGCTCTTATCGCCGGTGGAATACCATTTCTCATGGATGGACAAGTGGCTGGAGCGATAGGAGTGGCGGGGGCTATGACCGGCGCGGAGGACCGACAGATCGCTGAGGCGGCGGCGTCAGAGACACGTGGGTAGCGATCCTGATCTGCCCGGGGGGATGCAGAAGAGCGCGTTCATCCAAGCCCAGAAAGCAGTGTCCGCCAATGACTGAACAAGACAACGGTGGGCGGCGCCCGGACACCAGGGCTCTGTTGGCCCGGATCAAAGAGATCGAGGGCCAAGTCCGCGTCCACGATACCGAGGACGGAGCCAACGACGTGCGTGGGCTCGTCTCCGCTGTGCTCGACCTGGCACGCTCGCTTGTCGACCAAGATCGAAATGGTCCCGGCTCAGGCAACGTCGTGAGTAGAGCGTTGATCGAGTCCGTGGCGCGCCCATTGGTCGAGGTTCTCCGCACCCCCTCTGGGAGCGGCCACCCACATGCCAGCCAGACCGAGGATTGGCCAGGATTCGCAAGTTCGAACGGGGGATCCCCGGATGACCGCCTATGGGACTTGGCCAAAACGGCGACCCATCTCCGGCGCGTCCCGGAGTGTCCGACGAGGTTACTCGAAGCGGTTGCAGCCCTCCAGGGTCTGGCTCTCCAACCTGGGCCTAACCGAGACTCTCGGGTGGCGGAGTTAACCGACCTCCAAGCGGGGCTCATGGCAGGGATACTGGCTTCGCTCGACGGGCCGTACCTAGCTCTGCTCAGGGCTCCGAAGTCATGACATTGTGACAAGTTTCAGGCGGCGGCCCCGAGTCGGGCGTTCGTGACGTAGTCGGCGATGGCGTGGTCGATCGTGCAGAGCGCGTGTCGAAGTTCGAGTGTTGCTGGCGGCTGGTCGGCGTCGAGGAGTGGTCCGAGCAGTCGCTCTCGGAGCTTGGTGTAGAACACGGCGATCCGTATGCCTTCTGTGGTGACGCGGTAGGTGTTGGTGCCCGGGAGTCGCTCGATCACACCATGGAGCCGGAGGCGGCGCAGGTCATAGGTCATCTGGTTGGTGCTGTAGTCGGTGCCGAGGAGTCCGGCCACCTGCCCGCGAAGGCTTCGATTGGTGAATCCGGTGACGGCGTTGACCACCATGCACAAAGCGCCGGCCAGGGCCATGGCGCGTATATCTCCGAAGCGCAGGGCTCCGGTTCTCTGGCCCTCCCTTGCGTAGGGCTGGTGGATGCGCTCAAAGAGCGCAGAGCCGATGGCACAGCCCTGGCCGGCACGTTCAATGCTAAGCAGACGATCGTTGACCAGCCGAGCGGCGAGGACCAGCTCGGGCAGGTGCTCGATCCGGGAGCGAAGCCCCAGGTCGGCGGGTTTGTTGATGACGGTCTCGATACGAAGTGCCCTCCCTTCTTTGAGGTATTGCTTGACGCGGCTGTGCTTGTAGGAGAAGTCGAGGCGCACCTCGGTGCCGCTGGTGAAGACCCGTTGGCGGTAGGGGTGCTTGGTGGGACGGCTGAGGCGGCGGGCGAAGACCAGGGCCACCTGTTCGGGGCGCCCGATGCCGACGTTGTCTTGCACCAAGGACTCGAAGAACCCACGGGCCCGGCGGGGGTCGTCGAAGACCAGGGTGCGGCTGACTTCGACCTGGCGCATGGACAGCTCCCACCAATAGCCCGCCGCGCGGTCCTCGTCGGTGAGCGGGGTGGGGACGAGGGCCAGCGTGCGCTCGAAGAACGCCCCGAGGTCGTCGGGCCCCAGGCGGTCACAGATCCGCTGGAGGGACGTCGGATTCGCACAGGTGGCGAACCCGTTGGCCAGCGAGGTGTAGGCGAGCCCGGCCTTGGTGGCCTGACGCTTGGCCCACTCGTGCCCGTTCACCCAGACCTTGGCCGGATAGGGGAAGTAGGTCACGATCTTGACGAACCCGGGCCCGAACTCGGGGTCATTGACGTAGAAGTAGTACACCCCGACCCGGCGTTGCTCCTTGACGAAGTCGAACCACGCCGCGCCCTTCTCCTTGGTGCGGTCCTTGGCGCTGAAGACCCACGCGAACTCCTGGGCAGCGACGATGGCCACCACGCCGAAGTACCCCTCACGCTCGGCTTGCTCGAGGTAGGGCCGGACGTGGTCGAGCTTGCGGTCGTCCCAACGGGTCCGGTCGGGCTTTTTGAGGTGCAAGATCGGGATGTCCTGCCGCTCGGCGAAGGCACGGACCTCACGGCGGAAGCGATTGCCGATCTTCTCCATCACAGCGGGAGAGGGGATAGGCAGGCCGAGGTGCTCGCGCATGAAGTACGCCACGCCACCAGAGGTCTGCAGCGTCGGCACGTACGCGTTCAGAAGGACCCGGTCCACGCAGTCGACCGAGAGACGCACGTGGCCGTCGAGGACGTCGTTGATATTGATCACGCTGGACATCGCACCAGCGTGCCCGGACGAGGACCGGCTCTGCCGGGCCGACGCGATCAACCCGAACCGAGTCCCGTCAGGGGGAGGCCGGGAGGGGGGCTGGCCCCCCTCCCACTAATCACCAACGCGGAATCGCTCTGCGACCACCTTGGGCTACCTGTCCCCACGGCCCCGCAGATGGCGCTATGTCGTTGTGGCGAGTCGAAGAACAAGCCCTTCTGCGACGGGAGCCACGCCCGGGTCGGATTCTCCGACGCCAAAGACCCCAAGAGAGTTGCGGACCGGCGGGATTCCTACGTCGGCCAGCAGATCACGATCTTGGACAACCGTGGCATCTGCGCCCACTCTGGGTTCTGCACGGACCGATTGGCCTCTGTATTCCACGTCGATGCCGAGCCGTTCGTCACGCCGAGCGGGGGACGGATGGACGAAATCATTCGGGCGGTGAGGGCGTGCCCGTCCGGGGCCTTGAGCATCGCACTCGACGGCGAGGAGCTCCGCGACCACGTCGACGTGAGTCGTCCGCCCAACATTGAAGTGTCAAAGGAAGGCCCGTACCGGGTTACCGGTGGTATTCCGCTCGTCGACGCCGACGGTAACCCGGAGCCAAAGGTGGCCGGTGCGTCGACGGAGCACTACAGCCTTTGTCGCTGCGGGCATTCGCAGAACAAGCCGTTCTGTAGCGGAATGCACTGGTACGTCGACTTTCACGACCCACTTGAAGATCCAAACCGAACTCCCACGGTGTTCGAGTGGTGCGGGGGATTCCCGGCCCTCACCAGGATGACCAAGCTGTTCTACGAGAAGCACGTTCCGGAGGATCCGTTGCTGGCTCCGTTGTTCGCCACCATGGCAGCTGACCACCCCGAACGCGTCGCTGCGTGGCTGGGCGAGGTCTTTGGAGGGCCGAAGGCTTACAGCGGTGTCTACGGGGGGTACCCACGCATGATCTCCCAACATCTCGGCAAAGAGATAACCGAGGAGAAGCGGGCGAGGTGGGTGGAGTTATTGCAGCAATCGGCCATTGAAGCGGGCCTGCCGAACGATCCGGAGTTCCGGTCAGTTTTCGGGTCTTACATCGCGTGGGGTTCCAGGCTGGCAGTCGAGAACTCCACCATTGGGGCGCGTCCGCCCGAGCACATGCCGATGCCGCATTGGGACTGGGAGACGGCGGCGGGGCACGTGTGTCCGCCGTGTCCGCCCTCGCCGTCGAAGCGGAGGGTGATCCACCGGTGGCTCTCCCGGCTGCCGACGTGCAGTTGAGCTTTGCCGCCCACATCAAAGCTCTCTTCCGTCGGCACGACCGTCAATCGATGACATTCGCGTTCGATCTCTGGTCCTACGAGGACGTGCGGGCCCACTCGACTGAGATACTTCAGCGCCTGAAGGCCGGCTCGATGCCTTGCGACGGGGCATGGCCGCCCGAGCAGATTCAGGTATTTCAGCGCTGGGTCGAAACGGAGATGCCCGCGTGAACTGGACGGGCAACGGAAGTCGTCCCCCGTGAAGATCCTTGTAATCTGTCGGCCCAAACCTGGAGTCGATCCGAAGACTCAGATTGCACCTCTCGCGCCTGAGGAGATGGCTGCGCTCCGGAAGCTTAGGGATGTCGGGCTCCTGACCGACACGTTCTCGCCGGGCGGCCCCGGAGCGGTGCTCATCGTTGATGGCTCGCGGGAGGAGGTCGACTCAGCGTTACAGACCCTCCCGCTCGTTCGAGAGGAACTCGTGGACACTGAGGTCATCGAACTCCATCCATTTCCGACGCCCAGAATGACGCTCCCCTCCGAATGAAGCCCCGCTCCGTCCAGATCGACGGATCTGGGACCTGCAGGTGATGTCCCATAACGCGCACCTGTCAATCGTGCTGAGGGTGTCTCCTTACCCCGGGAGGGTGACATGCCCTGAGGGGCGCTGAGTCAACGCCCCGCTGACTCCGGCAAGCGCAGAGCGATCCCGGCACCTCACACATGAGGTGACTGGGAGGTCGACGCGATCTTCGAAAAATTCCGTCCTCCGCCGGACCACTGAGCGGCCAGCCGGACACGTTCAAGACCTCCCCGACAATGTCCACAAATGGACACACATGTAAGCGCCGGATCGCTTGATCAGCGCCCGGCGAAGGGGTTGCATGGGGTCCCCGGTTGGTCCGGGGTGGGGCGAGATGAGAGCCACTGGGAGGCGCCGCCCGGCGTAGGCCCGCAAGTGTGTTTCCCCCTCCGGTTCGGCCACGGAGGACCCGAATAGAGATGTGGAAGCTGTTCTGAACTCCCGCGCTGGCCTCCCCTTCTGCTCTCGGACAGACTTGATCCTTGGCTTCGACAGAAGTTCGCCACCTCACCGTCGACGACGTCAGCCTGATCGCGTCGATCGACCGGTCGGAGCACGTCGATATCGAATACTGCGTCAGCACAGGCGTGCTGCACGAACGACCGGTCACGAGGGCAGAAGTCCCGCCTTGGGACGTCGAGGGAGCCGGCCCGTTCAGCGTCGCGCACCAGATCGAGTCCTGCACCGGCCTCTTACGTAACGGCGCTGTCCTCCTCGGCGCATTTGCAGACGACCACGTCCTCGGCATGGCCGTCGTCGATCCGTCCTTTGAGCCTCCGATGGCATGGCTGGCGTTTCTCTACGTCAGTCGGCCATCACGCCGGCTAGGTGCCGCCACCGCGCTGTGGAACGCGGCGGGAGAACTTGCCCGCACCTCGGGCGCCACGGCGCTTTACGTCTCGGCCGTTCCAACCGGATCCGCGGTCGGCTTCTATCTTCGCCTGGGGTGCCGCTTAGCTAATCCCGTCCACTCGGTGCTCTGGGCCAAAGAACCCGACGACATCCATCTGGTCTGCCCACTGCGCTGAATGCGCGTCTGAACTCGGCAAGCCGTCCGAATGTGCCGCCTGTGCTCGCCCTAACTGGGCGGCGACCCATCCGGTAACGCCGGACCAAGGGATTCGACGCCTTGGCTGTAACGGCTCACCGACCTCGGTCGCTAATTACGGCCCGGGTGGGGCGACGAGCCCGGAGTGGTACGCCATCACCACGAGCTGGGCACGGTCACGTGCCCCGAGCTTGATCATGGTTCGACTGACGTGAGTCTTGACCGTGAGCGGGCTGAGGTAGAGGTCGGCCGCGATCTCGTCGTTGGAAAGCCCGTCAGCGACTAGTGCCATGACTTCCCGCTCCCGAGCGGTCAGCACGGACAGGATCTCCGGCGAGCTCCGATGCCCAGGTTGTCGGATCACTTCTGCGATTAGTCGCCGTGTCACTCGTGGAGACAGGAGGGCGTCACCCTGAGCGACAATGCGAATGGCAGTAAGGAGTTCGGCTGGTTCGGTGTCCTTCACGAGGAAGCCGCTAGCCCCCGCCCGCAAGGCCTCAAAGATGTTGTCATCGGTCTCGAATGTGGTGAGCACGAGTACCTTGATTCCGGCCAGGTCGTCATCGGCACCGATTCGGCGGGTAGCTTCCAGCCCGTCCACTCCAGGCATTCGGATGTCCATCAGGACCACGTCGGCCCGGGTCTGGCGGGCAAGCGCTACGGCCTCGGCGCCGTCCTTCGCCTCTCCCACAACCTCGAGGTCGGCGGCGGAATCGATCAGTACACGGAATCCGGCTCGCACCAACGCCTGGTCGTCGGCCAGCAGGACCCGGATCACGACGGAACACCGTCCACGGGGAGGCTGGCGCGGACTCGGAAGCCTCCGCCATGCCGGGGCCCGGCTTCGAGAGTCCCCCCGACGGCAGCAGCCCGCTCACGCATACCTGTGATGCCATGTCCAGAGCTGTTCCCGGTACTGCTGTCTGGGGTGACCCCCCGCCCGCTGTCGTCGATCTGGATGATCAACCGGTCGGAGCCGTAGTTGAAAGACACCTCGGTAGTGGCGGGACCGGCGTAGCGAAGCGCGTTGGTGAGCGACTCTTGGACGATGCGATAGGCGGCCAGGTCGACCAACGGCGGGAGGGGTCGCGGATCGCCGACGGTGGTAACCGTCGTGGCCAAACCGGCGTCGCTTGTGGCGGTGACAAGCACATTGAGTTGCGCCAAACCCGGAGCAGGCTCCGTAGGCTCGGCCTCGTCGACATGGCGTAGCACGTCGAGGAGGCCCCTCAATTCGCGGAGAGCTTCCTTGCTCGCCCCCTTGATGGCCACCAAGGCATCCTTCGCTTGGTCGGGCCGGTCGTCGATCACATGAGCAGCAACCCCCGCCTGCACATTGATCATGGCGATGCTATGGGCCACCACGTCGTGGAGTTCACGAGCAATGCGCAATCGTTCATCACCGACGCGCCGATGGGCCTCCTCCTCGCGGGACCGTTCGGCTAAGACCGCCCGTTCTTCGACTCCGGCGACGTAGGCCCGCCGACTGGCGACCGCCAGGCCGAGAAACAATGTGGCTGCCACCAGAAATGGAATCACGCCCACCGGGCCACCGGTCACGCCGAACGGTTCGAAGGCCATGTTGACCGTCATCAATGCCACGACGGTTATGGCCCCGATGACCAATGACCTCCGTAGGTCTCCGGTCACCACGACGGTATAGAGGGCGATCATGACTGCCACCAAGGACGCACCGTCGACATAGCCCAATCCCGTGTAGATCAACACGGCGGTGATGCTTATGGCCCAGCAGACAACCGGGGCACGCCGACGACCGACCAGGACCAATGAAGCGATGACGACGAGCAGGTAGCCGGCGATACCGGGACGGGGTGGCGCGGGGTGGACCTTTGCGTTGGCTTCGGCGATCGACCCGAAGAGCACCGCCGCAGCAGTGATCACCGCCACGACTGAGTCGAAGACCCAGCTCGATCGCCTTGCCGCCATACCCCGCATCCATGAGACGATCACGAGTCAACGGTAATGCCACCTGACCCGTAGTGTCGTCGTCCCCTCGGATGCACTCTCTACTCCCTCGGGAGTACGCAGCAACAACGATCACTCCGGGGGAAGCAATCCGAACGCTTCCTGCGGGGGATGACGTAAGAGCCTCTATCCCCCAAGATCACTGCATCGACGATGTCGCGCCAACGGGCCGGCCTTGGACGAGGAGAAAGCATGGGTTGGCTCACCGCGTTCGTACTTCGACACAAGCTGGTTGTGGTGTTGTTTTGGATTGTCTTGGCCGTCGTAGGTGGTGTGACGACAAGTGCTGCTACTCACCGCCTTTCGTCGAGTTACTCCCTACCCGGTCAACCCGGCTACGTCACAGACGTTCACATCGCCGCGCTCTACCACACCGATAGCGGCCAGACCCCCACGGTGGTTGTGGCCACCGCGCCGAGCGGTCGGACCGACATCGGTCAAACTGCCGACGAAGAGGCGAACAGGCTCGCCCTCGGGCGAGCATTTGCCGGGGCCTTCAACGCCGGCCCAGCCATCCGGGTCGTCGACCAGGCCAGCACGGGCGACGCCCGATTCATCACCGCCAACGGCCACAGCGCTTTCGCGCTCGTCTATACCCCACCCTCTGGCGGTCTCGGACAACCCGACCTCACACCTCGTATCACCGCCGCGGTCACCGCCGCAGCGCCACCGGGCATGCACATCGCCGCGACCGGACTCACGCAGCTGGCTGCGGCAGCGCCAAACCCACGAAGGGATCGGGAGTGCTGTCCGAGGCTCTTCTCGCCGGGCTCGGATCGTTGATCGTCCTCGCCTTTGTCTTCGCCAGCTTCCTCGCACTCCTGCCCCTCGTGATTGCCGGTATTTCCATCCTCACCACCTTCCTGTTGGTGCTCGGCCTCACCTACGTGACCAACGTCAGTACCATTGTCCAGTTCTTGATCGCCCTCATCGGTCTCGGTGTGGCCATCGACTACTCCCTCTTGGTCGTCACGCGGTGGCGGGAGCACCGAGCCAAGGGGGAAGACAACGTCGCCGCGGTGACCCAGGCCATGTCCTCGGCCGGACGGGCGGTGGCATTCTCCGGCCTCACCGTGGCGATCAGCCTCCTCGCCCTGGTGGTGCTCCCAGTACCGTTCCTGCGCAACGTCGGCGTTGCCGGGTTCTTCATCCCCATCGTGTCCATCGCCGTGGCCACCACCCTGCTCCCGGTGATCCTGGCGACTGTCGGCCCTCGCCTGGATTGGCCCCGACTTCGTCATGAGGGTCACATCAGCCGACCCTGGAGCGCCTGGGCACGACTGGTCCTGCGTTACCGAAAGACCGCAGCCGTCGTCGCCGGAGCCATCTTGATCGCCCTCATCGTGCCTCTGTTCTCGATCCGACTCGGCGAGCCGTCGAGCTCTGCCCTGGCTCAGAGCGGACCCGCTCACACCGCACTGGCGACCCTCACCGATGACGGCATCCCCTCGGGCATACTGACGCCGATCCAAGTACTCACGAAGGCCGGGGACGGCGCTTCGACAGCGAGACGCCTCGCGCAGGTCCCCGGGGTGTACGCAGCCGAGTCCCCGTCGACTCCGGAATACCGCCAAGGGGGAACTGCTCTTGTTGAGGTCGTCCCGGCAGCAGAGTCCAGTTCACTGGCAGGCCGGGCAACCATCGCCGCTGTCACCTCGGCGGTTCGCGGCGATCCGGGCGTCATCGGTGTCGGCGGCTCCGGTCCGACGGAAATCGACTTCATTCACGCCGTCTACGGCAGTTTCCCTCTAATGCTCGGCCTCATCGCACTGCTGACGTTCCTCCTCCTCGCCCGGGCATTCCGCTCGATCGTGCTGGCGGCCAAGGCGGTGCTGTTCAACCTGATCTCTGTGGCCGCCGCGTTCGGGACCATGGTCCTGGTCTGGCAGATGGGAATCGGGAGCCATGCGATCTGGAACATCCCGGCCACCGGGTCGATCACCATCTGGGTGCCCGTGATGGTTTTCGCCTTCCTCTTCGGCCTGTCCATGGACTACGAGGTATTCATCATCTCGCGCATGCGGGAAGAGTACGACGCCACCGGTTCTACCCGAGCGGCAGTCGTGCAGGGAATCGGCCGCACCGGTCGGCTGGTGACCAGCGCCGCGCTCGATCTTGTTCCTCGCGTTCGTCTCACTGGCGAGCGGGCCTGAGGTCGACTTGAAGGTCATGGCGACTGGACTCGGCGCCGGCATCCTCCTCGACGCCCTCGTCGTGCGCTGTCTGCTCGTCCCTGCCTTGGTCGGCGTGCTCGGACGTTGGAACTGGTGGCTACCAGCCGTAGCCGCTCGCGTGCTGCGAGTGCCTGCCTCCCCGCTGAGTCCGATCGCGACCGACGACGCCCCGGGCGTCCCCTCGGTCTCGGTCACGCCAACGCCAGTCCTGGTGGGGAGAGGCGCGCGATAATGCCGCCGGTTTGCCGGGCTCCGGCGCCGTCGTTAGGCGCCGGAGCCTCGTCTGTTCGTCCGCTGGCCCTTCCCACAGCGCCCCTAGCCGGGCGCGATACCGGTGGCATTATCTGAGCATGCCGGCCTATGTAATCTCTGAGGTGGAAGTTCTTGACGAAGCGCAAGGTCAGACCTATCGGGAGTTGGCTGCCGAGTCCATCGCCCGCTACGGGGGCCGGTACATCGTGCGGGGCGCTGAGCCGCAAGTGGCCGAAGGCGAATGGCTTTCGGCTCGGCGAGTCGTGGTCGTCGAATTCCCCAGCATGGAGCGGCTCCATCAATGGTACGACTCGCCCGATTACGCCAAGGCGTTTGCGGTCCGCCATACCGCCCTTCGGCGCCGGCTGTTGTTCGTCGACGGAGTCGCCGCCGAGGTTGAATCCTCGGATGGCGATGACTGACCTTGGCTTACACGTGGGCGAGGGTGAGGACAATAGAGGTCTCGAAGGCCATTCGAGATGTGCCGCAGCCGATCGGGCAACGATCGAGTGCCGAGGAGCCTCGGGCCCGACAGCCGCACGGTATCGACACCCCGGGCGAGCGCGTAACGACACCCAGAAGGACGCTCCGAATGAAAGCCCCGCGGGCTCCCGATTCGCTCTGCGGGGAGGTCGCGCCGACTGCGCCTCGACCAAGGCGTTACCGCTCCGCCCGAGCGCCGGGGAATCTGCTGTCGTAAATGTTTCGGGGGATCGTCTGTTCACGGGTTGAGGTCGGCCATGTCAGGCTTGGGACATGTCCGTTTCGCTGCAGGGTCAGCAGGTGATGCTCCGAGCCAGGCAGCGCACGTAGTAGCGCCGCAGCAGCACGGTGTCGACGGTGAGGAAGTCGGTGGCCACGATGCCCTTGGCCTGGGCGCGCAGGAACTCGGCCCAGGTCGGCCCAGCGCGCCTTGGGGCGGGGCGAAGGCCGTTGGATCGAAGGACGTTAGCGACGCTTCCCTTCGAGACGCTGGCGCCAAGCTTCTTCAGCTCGCCGACGATCCGCAGGTAGCCCCAGCGCGGGTTCTCCCGAGCGAGGCGCGCGATCAGCTCGACGGTCTCGTTAGGTAGGGGCGGACGTCCTGGCCGTCGATGCGGGTAGGTCCAGCGCCGTCGAACGAGGGCGCGATGCCAGCGGAGGATGGTCTCGGGGGTGACGAGGAACGCCGCCCACCCCTCGCGGGACACCAGCTTGGCCAACGCGGCGATGACCGCTCGATCCGACCAGGTGAAGTGGGGGCCGGCCGACCTGACGTTGGAGCACGGCGAGTTGGTGGCGGAGCACCAGGATCTCTGCGTCCTTGGCGGCGTCGTCCATCCGGAGGATCCCGAGCAGTTCGACGACGCGGCGGACCAGGCGGTAGAGGAAGCTGAGCGCCACGGCCGGGGAGCCTCGCTGAGCTTGTCATGGCTGGTCAAGCTGACGATCGAGTAAATGTACCCTTCACGCTCGGTGGAGTCCGGGTCATTGTCGGATCCCGGAGGCGCTGGTGACTCGGGGTGCGGTGGTGGCGGAGAGCTCGAAACGTGCCAACCGCGGACCAGCGCCGATGGCGCGTCAGCCCGGCGAGCCGAGTGGTGCGAGCGGGGCCAACTGCTCCTGGGTGGGCTCACTGCAACAGAACCAGGGTTCGCTAAGCCGGGCTCGCTTTCCCGCCGCTCCCTTTGAGACAGATCCAGGGGGAGGGGGAGGTGAAATAGGTCTTACCCTGGCACGGATCATCGCGTCGATCTCACTGAACGTGAAGGCAGCAGTCTGTCCGACGCGCTCTTCGACCAAGGTTGCCACGTCAGCTTGGAGTTGGTCGACGGCGGGATCTGGGTGCGACCAGGTCCACCCCAGCCGAGCCCGGTCATAGTGCCTGAGGTGAGGTGACAGGGCGTCGTCGGCGAGTAGCAGCGAACCCTCGGGTAACAACAGACGAACGCTGTACTGCACCGGGTCTATGTTCGCCACGAGGTCATGTGCTATCACGAAGTCAAGAAGGTCCCTCAGGTCCTCAAGTGTCGTCCAGGGCGTGAACGGCAACCATGACGGGCGCACCTCGATGCCATGCTCCCGAAGAATTGCCACGGCCTGGGAAGCTTCCGCAACGCTATGACCCTTGTCGAGGTGTTGAAGAATCGTGTCGCTCGCCGACTCGAACGCGGACACGACGAACACACAACCCGCCACTGCTAGCTCGGGCCAGACATTCGAGTGGCGCAGGATGTGCTCCACCTTGGTCGTGCAGTCGAAGGTCAGGTGCGAGTGGCGCTGATGAATGGCGGCAATGATGCGGCGGGAGTGGTGCGGGGCATTGAGGAAGTCGGGGTCGGCGAAGGTCACGTGGCGGATGCCGGCGTCGACCAACTGATCGACATCGGCCATGACTATTGACCCGTCGACAACGCGGACCCGACCGTCGTAGACAACCGGCACCGGACAGTGCCGGCAGCGGTGCGAACAGCCCCGGCTGGCCGAAACCGACCCCACCAGACGTTCCTCATCGCCGACCACCAATTGGGTATAGCGATCGAGGGGGGGTAGAAGATGACGGGCAGGCACGCGTGCTTCGACACGGGTCAACTGGATCGCAGGCCCCGGGTCCATCCCACCCACCCACGCCACCAGCCCCGACTCGTACTCCCCGGCAATAACTGCATCGGCGGTCGACTGGACGGAAAGATCCCGGCTCACCGCGGCGTAGAGCCCAAAGAAGCACAAGGGGATCTCGGGTCGGCGAACCCGGACCGTGTCGGCGACCAGCAAGGCCAAGCGCATGGCAGTGTGCATCGGCACGGAGAATGCGATCCGGTCGGCCCAATCGACTGCGGCGCCATCGAGCGAGTCGACGGCGACGTCGATACAGCGGACGTCATTCCCTGCGGCCAACAGTGCGGTGGCGGCGGTGGCCACGCCGAGGGGCTGGTGTCCCAGCTCGTAGGTGGACACCAGCAGGACTCGCACGACCGTGATCCTACCGGCGGGTCGTCCTTTCGAGTCGCGAGTCAGACGACCGCGACGTCGAGACATGCCTCTGCCCGACGGAGGGCGTCTTCGACATCGGAGGGCGTCGGTCCGCGGGCAAAGATGAATCCGAGATAGCGATCACCCTCTGGAAGTGGCACGACCGGGTGGCCGACGGGAATGGTGATCTCGACACCGACAACTCCTTCGATGCCGCGGGCCTCGTCCTGACCCGACACCCGGGCCAGTATCCCCCCCGATCGGATCGGCAGCATCATGACGCCCGAGGACTGGGATTCACGGGTGAGCCCGTCCAGCCCGAGCCCGAGGACGTGACGGATGATGACCTCTTCGAGGCTCACCCCGGCCCCGAAATTCAAGGCCCGCGAGCACAGACCGCCGATGGAGCGAGCGGCAAGCTCGAGCATCGTGACCGTCCCCGTCGCGCCGACGCGCAGTTCGGCGTGTACCGGTCCCTCGGTCAACCCCATCGCCGCGGCCGCTCGAGCGGCTGTGGCCTCGAGCGCGGCGAGGATCGCTGGCGGTAGACGCGACGGGGTCACATACATGGTCTCCTCGAAGAAGGGCCCATCCATGGCATCTGGCTTGTCGAACACCGCCAGCACCTTCAATTGCCCCCCGACGAGAAGGCCCTCGAGCGCCGCCTCGGCTCCCGCCACGAAGGACTCGACGAGCAGGGGCTCTCCACAGGGTCCCAAAATGGCGCGGATACGGACCCCGGCCGCTTGGGCCTCGGCTTCGTCGTCGACGCGGATCACCCCCTGGCTGGCCGCCCGGGAGACGGGCTTGACCACGCACGGATACCCGATCTCGGTCGCCGCCGAGGCGATGTCGGCTTCGTGAGCAACAATTCGAAACACCGGCTGGGGGAGTGAGGTGGCGGCCAGGCACTCGCGCATTTGAGCCTTGTCCCTGGTGAGGGCGACTGAGGCCGGCGGATTGTGGCGCAACCCCAGACGCTCGGCCGCCGCGGCGGCCACCGTGACTCCCTGGTCATCGACTGCGAGGACGGCGTCGAGAGGTGTTCGACCATGGAGGGTCACGATGGCCTCAACCGCGGCGTCGCTTCGAGCGAGCGGCACGACGACGGCTCGGTCGCCCATCGATCCGGCCAAGGCCTGGCGATGCTCGGATCCGACCACGACGTCGACACCCAGGCGAGCGGCCGCACTCAAGAAGTCCGAGGCCCTGTAGGTGGTCGTCGGCAGCAACAAGAGGATCCGGGGCATGGCCTTAGGATGGTAGCGAGCACCCAGACGATGAGACGAGGGCAACACACGTGATCGATAGCAGCGGGGTGCCAGTCCTGCGAGCAACCGAAGCGGCCCTGGCCAAGGTCCTCGAGCTACGGGCCGATGAGGACCAAGAGGAGTCCCTTGGTCTTTGGGTTGAGATCAGCGGTTCGAGCGGTGGCTCCTACACCTACGAGATGTACTTTCAGGCGACTTCGGACGCCCAGAAACAAGACTGGTTACACGACCAGGGCGGATTGGTACTTGTGGTGCCCGCCGACAGCATCCCTCAGGTGCGCGGGGCTGTCCTCGACCTGAGTGGGGACGGGATGGTGATCGAGAACCCGAACCAGCCTCCGGCCGCCGCCAGCCCGGCGATGTCGGGCCCACCGGTCGACTTGAGCGGGGATGTGGCGCAGCGCGTTCTCCAGGTGCTCGAGCAGCAGATCAACCCTTCCATTGCGGCCCATGGCGGTCGTGCTGACCTCGTGGCGGTGGAAGACGACGCCGCGTATCTCCGCTTGAGCGGCGGCTGCGCGGGCTGCGGGATGGCGACGGTGACTTTGAGCCAGGGGATCGAAGTAGCTCTGCGCGAGTCGGTCCCAGAGATCACTCGGGTGATCGACGTGACCGACCACGCGGCCGGCACCAATCCGTACTACGAGGCGGCCAAGAAGTAGGTCCTAGTGGCCGACGAAGCGGCGGGCGTCCTGCGCCGCGTACGACGCCACGATGGCGTCGGTTGCGGCCGTCGCTCGCACCCGCTCGACCACTTCGTGGAGCCGGCGGGCGGGAATGGCGCACGTCATCTCTGTGTTGGGCATTGCGGTTCGGGTACGACTCAGCATGCAACCGACGCTCACCGCCACTTTTCCGTGTTCCTTGGCCACGGCCACGATATGGCACTGAGGCTTGCCGTCAATTCTCAAGTCATCGAGGGCGTCGAAAAGTACCATGAGCTGCTTGGCGTTTATGCGGATCATCACCACGTCCGGATCGACCGGGGCTTCTGCCAGCGGGCCATAGGTCACGACTTCGGGTCGATCCGCCACGACCGGGATGGTGGGGACCATG
Organism: uncultured Acidimicrobiaceae bacterium; assembly: GCA_963717455.1. Lineage (GTDB taxonomy): Bacteria > Actinomycetota > Acidimicrobiia > Acidimicrobiales > RAAP-2 > Bog-473. Next base: position 4,062,416 of record OY970336.1, on the reverse strand, counting down.
TCCATCGTCACCCATCCAGACTCGACCAGGGCGGCGACGTCACTGCGACCGGCAACCTCGTCGAGAGTCACGAACCCGTGGGTGAGACTTCCGACGCTGCAGTTGCCGTGGTCTTGGGCAACGGTGCTGAACGTTCGTTCGACTGCCTTGGTCCAAAAAACACCCTGCGGGAACCCGACCGGTCCGACCGTCAGGAGTGGGCTGAGGCAGGGGGGAGTCGAACGGCGCCACCCCGGCCGGAGCCGATTCGGAGAACGTGATGGCGATCGGGGGCGTTGCGAGATGCAACGCTTCGCTGAGAGCTGTAGCAGCGTCTGACCACGATGTGTCGTGCGACATATCAGCAGCCTTGCCGAGCGGTAGCGAGCAGCCAAATCGCAACGTGATGCGCCGCACGGTCATTACTAAACACCAACGCGAATCCGCGTCGCCCTCTTCTATGACTCAATGAAGATGCACTCCCCAGGGCATTCCTCGGCAGCCTCGGTGACCGCGTCCTCGAGATCCGAAGGCACCGGGGCGAGGCCTTCGGCACCGCCAGGGTCGGACTTCACGTCGATGCCCTCTTTGACATAGGCGAGCCCATCGTCGAGCAACGTGAAGACTGCCGGGGCGATCTCCTCACAGAGCCCATCGCCCGTGCACAAATCCTGATCGATCCAGACTTTCATGGTGAGGTGCTCTCCTTTGGTGGCATCACACGACTTCGCTTCATCCCGCTAAAACAGTCCGGCACATTGAAAGCGGCACGTCCCGGCTCCGAGGTGGAGTGATTGGCCCGGATTGCTAAGGACAGCCCGGACCGCCCGCTCCGATCCGGAACGGCCGCGCCATGTTGTCGGGTGATCAAGGTGTCGATTGTCGACCTGGCCTCGCCGCTTCATCGCATTACGTCAACTCGGTTGCATCGAGAGCGGGCCGGCTAGCGGTCCCCTCAAAACCCGGACTACCAGTTGAGCGTTGGTGAGGCTGGCCTCGACGCGGCTGCCGTAACCCTCCGGAAGGTCGATCTCTCGTTCGTATCCCCCGTACTCCCACTCACGCAGTAGGTACTCCCGGGGCCCCGAACTCCGTAGGCGAGCCGAGATTCGAAGGATGCCTGGGTTCAATTCGATCGTCACGTCGTCGGGCGTCACCGCTGGGAATGGTGCGACGACGATGAGAGCCTCGGGGGCCTCGTACACATTCACAGGAACCGACTGTGGGCGCATTGTCCTGCCGGTGGCGGCGGTGGTCTCTCTGACTTCCTGGTGGCTGGTCTGTCCGGGTGTCACCTCGCGATCGTACTTCGGCACGCAACCGGGCGTCCTTGGCCAGATCCCGCTCGAGACGCCGGTCGGACAGACCGCGTGGGTGCCGAAAACCTCGTCCGTGACATGGCCCAGCTGGTTTGTACTCGTGCATCGGTCTGCCGAGCCTGTCCGATCTTCGCAGTTGCGTTCCATCGGGACACCGGATGGACCTTGAGCGCCCCGAGGCGCCAACTGACGTGCGGTGGTGAAAGGACACCCGCCTCGAGCTCGTCGCCGCGGCTGGCGGAAGCGGAGGGCAGCCTGATCGCTGAGACGAGGGAACGGTGGACAGCGGCGCCCTGACAACGCCGGCACGTGGCCAGCACCGGATGACAGCATGGCTGTATGGAAGTCTTGTCTAGCCGCACCATCATCGCCACGGAGGACTTCGACCGGTCCAGGGCTTTCTACGAGGAGACCCTCGGACTCAGCGTCTACCGCGAGTACGGCTCGGCCGGAGCCGTGACCGGGGTCGTGTTCTTCCTCGGTGGCGGCTTCTTAGAGGTAACGCAAGGGTCGGCGCACAGAGCGGGAGACGCCGTCACGCTATGGCTCCAGGTGGCCGACCTGGCCGCCGAGGAGCGTCGGTTGCGCCAGGCCGGTGTCACGGTGAAGAAACCGGCCGGACGGATGGCATGGGGGCTCGACGAAATGTGGATCGAGGATCCCCACGGCATCGAACTTCGTCTGATTGAAGTTCCTCCCGAGCATCCCCTTCGGCATCGGCTCAGCTGACGGGCCCGTCTCGCCACCTCCTCCTTCCCCTCCACCGACGAAGGAAGCCCTCTGCGTTCTGCTTCGGGCGGCGCTTTGGACCTGTGAGTGCCGTAAACTCATCTGCCCAGCTCATGCGACGAGGCTGGGAAGTCCGCCAGGAAGCCTACGCTCGGCGACGATGGAAGTTCGCTGCGCCGAGTGTGGATGCGTGTTCGATGCCGGATCCCGTGCCTCGGTTTGCGGCCGAGTCGATTGCTGCTGTCAAGACGAGCCGATACGGGATGACCTGAGGAGTGAGAAGTCGTGTGCCGAAGATCGACGAAAGGAATGACCCAAGCGGCGCTCAGGTATCCCTAAGGTTTTGGTCACCATGACTGAGATGCTCTTCACACCGAAGGTCTCGGTAGTTCCTTGTGCCGTGTCGGAGATGAAGTGGTACCGCCCACCGCCGCATATATGATCCGGCCCGCCGAGGGAGGGAGCAACGATGGCGAGCGTTCACCCTGGCCGACCAGCACCGGCGGGCGGCCGCGCTCGAGGACTTCATCGCCTGCACGGTCCCGGTGTTTTTCTATGTCGAGCAGGGACCCCGACTGCACGGTTCAGACCTGCTCAGTGCGCGACGTCGCCGCCGAGCTGGGCGACGTCGCGATCGTCGGGATGAACCCTGACCCGGTGGAGCGCCTCGCCGATGCCCTCCTCGGCGATGACTGAGCCACGTGGGTCCGACGGCTCCCTGGTGTTGGCGTCGCCGATTTCGCTCACCGGCCGCTACGCACACCTGGGCCGGCTGGCCGTCGCCGGGCTCCATCAGGCAGTCGAGGATGTGGCCCATCGCGGTGGTGTGCGCGTCGGCGGCCGGACGCTCACGCCCGAGGTGGTGGTGTTCGACGACGGCGGCACCCGGGCTGGCGTGCGCCACGCCCTCGACGTGCTGGCGCGCGCCGACCTCGTCATCGGACCGTATGGCAGCGACCTCATGGTCGAGGCCGCCCGGTGGTCGGCGGAGCGGGCCCGGGTGCTGTGGAACCATGGTGGCAGCGCCGACGACGCGCAACGGATGTCTGGCGTGGTGTCGGTGCCAGCCCCGGCGAGCCGCTACCTCGTCGCCGTCCTCGAGGCCGTAGCCGACTCGGTGCCGGGCGCCCGGGTGCTCGTCGCCGCTGGCCGGGGCGCCTTCGGGAGCTCGGCGGGCCGTGGCGCGGGCGAGGCCGCGGCCCGGCTGGGGATGGGGGTCGTGGCGGTGGTGCCCCACGACGAGGTACCCGACCAGCCCGACGCCGAGGTTCTCCTGGCGGCGGGCTCGTTCGCCGACGACGTGGCGCTCATCCACCGACTACGCCGGCGGCCCCCGGTGGTGGCGACGGTCGCCGCAGGGCTGGGCGCGTTCGCAGCCCATGTCCGAGCTGAGGGCGTGCTGGCCCCGTCCCAGTGGGAGGAGGGAGCCCGCTTCCACCCCGACGCTGGGCCCCGCCCCGCCGACGTTATGCGATCGCTGCGGGCCCGGGTAACGCCGTTCCTCCGAGCCCAACCCGGCGTCGGCGGCGTCGACTACCCAGCCGCCCAGGCCTATGCGGCGGTACTCATCGCGCTCCGCTGCGTGCAAGAGACGGGGGTGGTCGAGGACGCCGACCTCTACGCGGCCGCCCGTCGGCTGCGCTGCACCACGTTCTTTGGCCGCTTCGGGCTCGGGTTCGATGGGTGTCAGGCCGACCACGCCATGCTCGTCGTTCAGTGGCGCGGGCAGAGCAAGCGGCTGGTCTGGCCCCCGTCGCTGGCCGAAGTCCCGGTCGCAGTATGACGGGGGCTGCGCCGGCTACTCACTCGCAGGGCGGGCCCGTGGTGGACGCCGTCGAGCCGGCCCTCGAGGGCGAGCGGAATTGGGGCCGCAAGGAGCCGGTGGGCGGGGCGGCTCCGGGGCACCGCCGCCGAGGAGGACAGCCGTTGGCCGCTGCTGCCGACGCCTGCGCCTCGCTGGCGTGAGGGACCGGGCCCCGCAGATCATACGGGTCCACAAATACTTTCACGCCGAGTGGTAGCCGCTACCTGCTTGAATCCGCCTTAGCCCCAGGAGGCGGATCCCCCATGACCCCCAGCACCCGTGCGTGCCGAAAACGTCATCCGCTGTCGTGACCTGGACGAACGTATTGAGGCTGGGGAACCTTCCGTCGATGATCTGGCTGCGGATTCGCAGGATCCCACTACAGGTAACACCGGTGCAGTAGCGGTCACACCATGGTGGGACTCCGTCACGGCGCGAGGTGCGTCGTCCCAGCTCAGCAAATCGGATGAGGTTTTCGGCACGCAGAGGGTGTGCGTGCCGAGAACTTCATCCGTGGGCCTCACGCAGCAAGTTCGTACTCGTGGATGAGCCCACCGAGGCGGTCCGATCTTCGCAGTTTCGTGACCTCGGGAGGCGAGGTCGACAGCGACGCCGGCGACATCAAGAGCGGTGACGCCTGCTCGAGCGAGCGATGCGGCCGATGGCTGTTGTAATGGTCGACGTACTCTGCGAGGACGGCTTCGAGCTGACGCCGGTGGAAGATCAGCATCCGGTCGAGACACTCGCGGCGGATGGTGCCGACGAAGCGCTCGGCAAAAGCGTTGGCTCGCGGGGCTCGGATCGGCGTGCGGATGGTCCGGATCCGCTCGGAGCGGAACACTTCGTCGAAACCGGTCGTGAACTTGGCGTCTCGGTCCCGAACCAGGAACCTGACGGGAAGCGTTCGCTCGGAAAGCACCATGGTCAGATTTCGGGCCTGCTGGACCACCCAGGCTTCGACGGGGCTGGCGGCGACTCCACTCACGTACACCCGTCGGGTGTTTACCTCGATGAAGAAGAGCACGTAGAGGCGCTGAAGCAGCACTGTGTCGACGGTGAAGAAGTCGCAGGCCAGCATCGAGGAGGCCTGGCTTCGGAGGAACTCGGCCCATGTGGGCCCGGTCCGCCTTGGGGTGGGCTCGATGCCGTGACGCCGCAGGATGGACCAAACACTCGATGGGGCAAGCCCGATGCCGATCGTGGCCAGCTCGCCGTGGATCCTTCGATATCCCCAGGTGGGGTTCTCCCTTGCCAGTCGCAGGACAATCTCGACGGTGCCAGAGGGAACACTCGGTCGTCCTGAACGGTGGGGATAGGTCCAGCGACGACGCACCAGATCCCGATGCCAGCGGAGCAGGGTTTCGGGTTGGACAAAGAACCGCCCCAGGCGGCGGCGACCAAGGAGTCGGCTCAGCCCGGCGAGCAGCGCCCGGTCGATGGGCCGCAACGTCGGACGGGCCACCTGGCGGCGGAGCACCGCCACCTCGTGACGGAGCATGACGACTTCGATCGCCAATTCGTCGCTGTCACCCCGGGCGAGGCGGAACAATTGGAGCGTTCGGACGAATGCCAGGTACAGGAAGGACAGCGCCATGGCCCAGCTTCGTCGCTGTTCTCACGCCGGCGAAAGTCCAGCTGAGCCCGTCCGGATGACATTCTCGGCACCCACAGGAGACTTCGCGGTGCAGGGCCGCGACTGATTGAAGCGCGGTCAAGTCGTCGGCATGGGTGGAGCGATCGGCCTCTTTGCGCGAGCCATCGAGGACGTCCATGGTGTCGCCGAGCCCGATATCGACTCGGATGGCTTCGAGCGCCGCAGCAGACGAGCGAGCACAAGCCTTGGCGATGGTCTCGAGGTCCGTTGCGTAGGCCTCGAGTTTTGGGACGTCGCGGCCCGAGAGGCGGTCAGCAAGTCGTCGTATGTCGGCGATCGAAGTCGTTGACCGAGTGGTGAGCATGTCGACCACGTTGGATGCGATGCCCCGGGATGGGCGCCGGATCGTCTCTTGGACGTCTTCACGCCTGATGCTGTCTGGGTCGGCCCCGATCCGCAGGTAGGCCAAGGCGGTACGGATGCCGGTGCGCTCCAGCACGCTGGCGGACAAAGGGGTGGTGCAGGGGACGCCCGCTTCCATACAGGCCACCTGTACGGGCAAGAGGGCCGAATTGACCCGGGCCAGGACGGCGATGTCGCCGGGGTCGACCCCGCCGGCGCGCCAAGCCGAGATGGCCTCGACGGCGAGTCCCGCGAGCGCGTCCGCCGGGGCCTTCAATACGGCAACGGGTCCGCATCCGGTCAATGGGCCGCCGAAGGCGGCGAGTTCGTCGGTGCGGCCATCTGGGGTATGGATGGTCTTTTCGATCCGGCGCGCGTTGTAGGAGAGCAAGTGACGCGCGGCGTCGATGACTGCCGGTGGGCACCGGTAGTTGACTTTCAGGTCGTGGGCGCCGGCGCCGGGGAAGTAGTGGGCAAAGTTGATGAGGAACTCGGGGGTCGCGCCGGAGTAGGCGTAGATGACCTGGTCGTCGTCACCGACCCCGAAGCAGTCGTAGCTGGGCGCGGCCAGGAGCCTGATGAGCAGCAGATGGGCGGGGTTGAGGTCCTGGAACTCGTCGACGAGCAGATGCCGGCATTTGGATTGGGCGACAGCGCGGGCGTCGGGATTGGTCAAGAGGATCTCAATGGCCTGGTAGATCTGCTCGTCGAAATCGACCGCACCGGCTTCGGCCAACGCGGCACGGTAGGTTTCGAACCCTTGCGCGATGCCCGAGGCGTCTGGATCTGCCTCTTCGACCACCGCTGGTGAGTTGAGCCCGAGCCGAATGGAAGAGAGGGCAGCGAGATAGGGAGCCACGGTGTCGGTGTTGGCCTGCCGGCGGATCTCGATGTGGCGCGCCAACAGTTCCCGGACGGCAGGCTCTTCGAGGAAACGCAAGCGGCCCGCTGACCCGAACTCGTTGCAGATCCACAACCCGAAGCTGTTCAGGGTGCGGATGTTGAGCAGATGCGATCCGTCGATGTCCTCGCAGCGCCCCCTCAGATCGCCGGCCGCCTTGGTGTTGTAGGCCAGAGCGGTGATCGTGCCCGGGTGCACGCCGCGATCAGCGACGAGGTGGCGGAGGCGTTCGGTCAGGACCCGGGTCTTGCCGGACCCCGCCGGTGCGATCACCCGGGCCGCCCCGGTACGGTGACAGACAGCGGCCAGCTGGTCCGGCGCCAGTGCTGAAGAGGGTTGCGACAGGCCGGCGGGCTGGAGGCGTCCGGCTTCGGCGTTCCAGCGGTGGACTACCCCAATCCTCGAGGGGAGTGTCGGCGGTTGGGGGGGACCGCCGTCGATGTACATCGGGGTCCCGTCGGCGAGGATGATGTCGGCCGCGCCACCTTCCCCCACCCCGTCGTCGGCGAATTGGCGGGCCGCCTTGCGGCCATGCCACCAGATGGAATCGCCGCCTCGGGCGTCGTAGTTGTTGGCCCAGACCAGGAACTGCAGGCGCTCGCGGCAGAATTCGAAGCTCGGCGTGAGCTCGTAGACGGGATTGTCGTAACGCTCCGGAGCCCGGAGGGCAGCGGGGTCCACGCCCAGCTCAACCACGGCAGGTCGACGATCGATCCAGTAGCGGTGGAGATCCTCTACTACCGGCCCCGGGTCTCTCAGCGCGGCGTCCCCGACGACGACACGGGGGCAAGAGTCCCAGGCCTCGGGCGACCGGTGGCCGGGGAGAACCACTACGCCCCGCCCCAACTCGATTGGCCCTTCGGAGATCATGGGCCATGGTAACGATCGGGTGTTACTTGCCTGACCCCAAAACTGGCTCATACATCGTCTCGATACGATCAGCGGCACACTGGGAGCCACCCCGACCGGGCCCGAGGCCATAGTCGTGCCAGGCGGACCTACGGCGGCCTCGCCAGCTTGCTCGAACGGGAAGGCCGACGATGCGCAGGTAGCCCCAGCGCGGGTTCTCCCGGGCCAGTCGGAGGATCAGTTCGACCGTCTCCTCCGGAAGCGCGGGGCGCCCCGCGTGTCGGTGCGGGTAGGTCCAGCGCCGGCGGACGAGCGCCCGGTGCCAGCGCAGGATCGTCTCGGGGGAGATGAGAAAGGCCCCCCAAAGCTCCCGAGGCACGAGGCCGGCTAGGCCGGCGACGAGTGCTCGGTCGGACCACGTGAACCGGGGGCGTGCTACCTGGCGGCGAAGCACGGCCAGTTGCTGACGAAGTACCAGGATCTCCGCATTCTTGGTCGGCGAGCAACGCCTGGAAGATGCCGCCCGCTCCGCGTAGGGTCCCCGTTCATGGCACGGTGGACCACAGACGACATCCCGCACCTCGCTGGTCGCACTGCCGTGGTGACCGGGGCCAACAGCGGCCTGGGCTTCGAGACGGCACTGGCACTGGCCAGGGCCGGCGCCCGCGTCGCCCTCGCCTGCCGGGACCAGGCTAAAGGAAGCGCTGCCCTCGACCGGATCCGCCAGACGGTGCCCGATGCCGACGTGCGGCTCGACCCGCTCGACCTGGCCGACCTGGCGTCGGTACGGAAGTTCGCCGCCGGATTCTCCGCCGAGCACGACGGCTTGAACATCCTCGTTAACAACGCCGGGGTGATGGCCATCCCGCGCCGGGAGACCGCCGACGGCTTCGAGATGCAGTTCGGCACCAACCACCTCGGCCACTTCGCTCTCACCGGCTTGCTGCTCGACCGCCTGCTCGCCCGGCCCGGCGCCAGGGTCGTCACGGTCAGCAGCCAGGCGGCGATGATGGGTCGCATCAGGTTCGACGACCTCCAGGGTTCGCGCCGATATGGCAAGTGGACCGCGTACGGCCAGGCCAAGCTGTCCAACCAGCTGTTCGCGCTCGAGCTGGACCGGAGGGCGACCGACCGAGGCGTCGACCTCGTCAGCGTCGCGGCCCACCCCGGCTACGCGGCCACCAACCTCCAGGCCGTCGGCCCGCGGATGAGCGGGTCGAGGATCATGGAAAGGCTCAACGACCTCGCCAACGTGGTCTTCGCCCAACCGGCCGCCGACGGCGCCCTCCCGAGCCTCTACGGCGCGACCGCGCCCGAAGTTCGCGGTGGCCAGTACTTCGGCCCCGACCACCTCTTCGCCATGCGGGGGCATCCAAAGCCGGTGCCGTTCGTGCGGGCCGCCAGTGACCCCGAAACCGCCCGGCGCCTGTGGGCGGTGTCCGAGAAGCTCACCGGCGTCCGGTTCGGCGCCCTCGACACCAAGGGCTAGTGGTCTCGCGCGACACGAAAGGGTCCCGTGGCGCGAGGGTAATAAAGACGCCGTCATGGAATCCACGGCCCGCTTCCAGACCGAGCCTTGATTCCTACCTGGGTTTGGGCCCGAATCCGGCTGGATCTCCGTCGCCGATGGCCCGGAGATCCAATCTGCCTGGGTACCTCTCCGATCGAACCACGTTTGGTGGACCGAGAACCTGAACTCGGGCCCTGATTACTGTGGCCCGATGGAGCTGCCGCGAGATCCGAGGCAAATCTATTTGGGCGGCGAGCCGGTAGAAGACGAGCGGCGCACCGCCAAGCACCGTTTGGTGCGGGAGACCAAGCGGGTCGTCGACCACGTTGCCCTCCTCGACGTGGGCGACGGCGATGCGGACTTCCTCAACGCCTTTGCCGACGAGGTGGAAACCCTGGCCGACCGCCTCGGGGAGGCCCCAACCCTGCGAACCAGGGGCGGGGCCGCTTCGGGGGGCCCAGCCGACGCCGTCCTGGTCGAGCGGAGCCCGGTGAGCGGACGCAGCAACCCGCTGGCGCCCCCGCTCGATCTCGAGGTGTCCGAAGGTGTGACGCGTGGCTGGGCGGTGTGGACCGACGCCTACGAGGGACCACCCGGGTGTCTGCACGGTGGCTTTGTCGCCGCCGCCTTCGACGACCTCATGGGTCTGGCCCAGATGGCCTCGGGGAAGGCGGGCTACACGGGCACGCTGACGGTCCGGATGCTCAAGCCCACGCCGCTCAACCGACGCATCGACTATGAGGCCCACTTGGAGCACTTTGAGGGACGCAAGATCTGGTGTCGCGCCACGGCCCACGACGGCGCCCAGCTGCTGGCCGATGCTGAGATCCTCTTCATCGCGCCGCGCCAGCCCTACTGGGAGGGTTGACGTTGGTCAGGTCAGGAATGATGGCACTCAGGGAACGAAGAGCAGCGGAGGTGCGTGATGACGGACGACCACGAGCTCGTCGGGCTCGACCCCTTCAACATCCTCGATCAGGAGGCTGGCCGCCTCGATGCATTTTTCTCAACCCGCTCCGCCGAGGAATGGTTACGTCCAACCCGGTGTGACGAGTGGACGGTGGCAGACGTACTGCGCCACCTCGCCGCCACCGAGGTGTACCACCAGGCCTGTCTCGACGGCACCGTGGCTGCGCTGGTCACGCAGGTGGGCGAGCGGGGAGCGACGGATCTCGATTCCGCCAATGCCCTGGGAGTCGCCGACCTCGCGGACAGGCCCACCGGCGAATTGCTTCTGCAGTGGCGCAGCACGAACGCCGAGTCGCGCCGGCGGTTCCGAGAGCGGGGCGACGGGACCGTCGACACCTCCGTCGGCGAGTACCCGTGTCGCTGGCAGGCCTTCCACGTGGCGTCCGAACTGGCCACGCACGCCGATGACGTTGGCGTGCCGCTTACGGCCGACGAGATCACCGACCGAAGAACGTGGCGGGCACGATTCTCCCGGTTTGCCTTGGCCGAGGCCAAGCCCGACCTCTCAATCCGAACCGTCGACGCGCTGACCATCGTGGGCGACGGCTCGATCGAGCTTCAGCTCAACGCCGATGAGTTGATCGAAGGGGTTGCCGACAGGCTGAGCGAGTCGTCGGAAATCGACGCGCCGGGGCGCCGAATGCTTTCCACCATGCCTTAAGGACCAACCCTTGGGTGGGCGGCTTCGACCGCAAGTGGAGGGCAATCCACCGCAACGCCGACCGTCAGGCGGCATGATCAACACAAGCAACTTGTCCGCCCAACCGGATCCAGCCCAAGTCGCTGGGTACAACCCAATGATGGGTAGCCCGTCTTGCCTTGATTGGTGGGGCGGGCGCTCTCGCGTCAGAGGAGCGGCCGGTGGATCGGTTGGAGCTGCGGTAGCCAAGAACAGACGATCTCTCCCAAAGTTCTCCTGCCCCTCCGCCCATCTCGGATCGTCCAGGAACTCGGAGGTGCCACCCGCTGTTCGACGACTTGGTCCACACACCGATAGCGTCCGGCCATGACGATCCTGCTCGAGCTCGACCTCACCGGGGAACTCGTCGAGGACATCGGTTCCCATCCCATCGAACGGATGCTGGCCCGACACCGCCTCGTACTGCGCACGCTCGTCGACCGGCTCACCGACGCCGCCAAAGACCCCGATGTCGTTGGGTTGCTGGCCAAAAGGTGGGTGCCACCTCGATATCGCTGGCGCAGGCCCAGGAGTTGTCCGACGCCGTGGAGCGCTTCCGGGCCAGTGGCAAGGACGCGATCGCCTGGGCCGAGACGTTCGGTGAGCTCGGGCGCGGGACGACGGCCTATGTGCTGGCCTCCGGGTTCGGCGAGGTGTGGCTGCAGCCGTCGGGCAGTGTGGGCCTGATGGGCGCATCGGCGACCGGCGTGTTCGTACGCGGCGCCCTCGACCGCGCCCACGTCGAGCCGCTGTTCGCACAGCGCCACGAGTACAAGAGCGCGGTGGATAGCCTTCTGCGCACCGAATTCAGCGAGGCGCATCGCGAGGCGACCGAGCGGCTGGCCGCGTCGACCTACGAGCAGATTGTCTCCACCGTGGCCGAACGCCGGCGCTTGTCCGAGGAGCGGGTGCGTGAACTCATCGATCGCGCGCCGATCTCTGCCGTCGAGGCCCACGAGGCCGGGCTCGTCGATCACCTCGGGTATCGAGATGCCGTTCGTGCGGCGGTCGATCACCGCTGGGGCGAGAAGCCGACGCTGCTCTACCTCTCCCGGTATCGCCGCCGTTGGGACCGCGTCCGTCGGGCCCGCCACGCCCGGCGGCCGGCGGTCGCACTCATCGAGGCCAGCGGGGCTATCCGCACGGGCCGGTCCCGGCGGGGCCCGTTCGGGCAAGCAGCGGGTGCAGACACCGTGGCCGCGGCGTTTCGTTCCGCCGTACGAGACGAACGCACGAGGGCGATCGTGTTTCGGGTCAACAGCCCCGGCGGCTCGTACGTCGCCTCGGACACCATCTGGCACGAGGTGTGCCTCGCCCGGGAGGCCGGTAAGCCCGTCGTGGTCTCGATGGGCGACGTGGCCGGTTCGGGCGGGTACTTCGTGGCCATGGCGGCCGACGTCATCGTGGCGCAGCCGGCGACGCTCACCGGCTCGATCGGCGTGTTCGGTGGCAAGCTCCAGGCCAGCGGGCTTCTCGAGCAGCTCGGGGTGCGGGTCGAAAGTCTCGCCCGCGGGCGCCAGGCGCTGATGTTCTCGTCGCAGACCGGGTTCAGCGGGGAGGAGTGGGTCAAGCTCAATGAGTGGCTCGATCTCGTCTACGACGATTTCACCGACAAGGTCGCCGCCGGGCGCGCCATGACTCGCGACGCCGTCCACGAGGTGGCGCGCGGCCGGGTGTGGACGGGGGCCGACGCCGCCGAGCGCGGCCTGGTCGACGAGCTGGGCGGACTGCGCCGGGCCGTGGAGATCGCCCGGGAGCGCTCCGGTATGCCGCCCGACGCCCCGCTGCGACCGGCCGTGGCCGTGTCACCGGTCCAGCGCCTGCGCCGACCTCGAAACAGCGACGACCCGACGGCCTTCGCCCAGGCCCGGAGATGGAATGCGCAGCTCTGGGAGTGGGGAGGCCATGCCCAGCTGGCGGCGGCCCTGGGGCTTCCGGCGGCCGGGCCACTGATCATGCGCGCAGGGCCGCTTCGATAGGTCCGCACCCGAGACGAAGGTAGGCGACATTCACCAGTCCAGCGATCCCGGCGCGTAGGGTCCAACAGTTCGAGCCAATCGACGTCGTCGCGTCTTGGGTGGAGTGCGCCGCCATGGGACGCTCCTGCCGGCGGACGGGAATCTGTGGTGAGGGGGGTCGCGCTATGTGTCCCGAGCGTGTGCGTGCCGAAAACGTCATCCGGTCTCGTGACCTGGACGAAGGTATTGAGGCTGGGGAACCTTCCGTCGATGATCTGGCTCGGATTCGCAGGATCCCACTACAGCTAACACCGGTGCAGTAGCGGTCACACCATGGTGGGACTCCGTCACGGCGCGAGGTGCGTCGTCCCAGCTCAGCAGGCCGGATGAGGTTTTCGGCACGCACAGGTGAAAACCCAGCTTCGGCGACTGCCAGCTCCAACTCCGTCACGTCGTCGGGATAGTCGCTGACCTGGTGCTTGGCCATTCAAGCCTCCTCTCTGGCTCGGCCTGAACAGCCTTTCACCAAGTGGGGGGTTCCGGCTTGCCTGGTCCTTGGAACGTCAACTGGCTCGAACCCCGGCGGGACGTTCAATCGAGTGCGTCTCCGACGGGCTTCATTCCTAACCGCTCTCTAACCATCTCTGGCTCGGCACGTCGAGCGTGCCACGGTGCCGCACCGATGCAAGGCGGTCCGAGCCTCCACTTCGTTCCGGTACTCCCGGCCTCCGGCGTTCCTTGCATCCATGCGTTCACCCCGTGGCGTCTCCGCGCTAACGACCCCGAGAGGGAAGAGAGCTGAGAGCCATGACACACACCGTCGAAGACATCACCGAATTGATTCGCCACCACCTCGTCCTGTCAGCTGACAACGACGACCAAGCGGACTCGAACCTGTGCCATCTTGTTGGCCGGATCGCTCAAATGAGCACTCGTCCGTTGTTCAACGAGGCGGCTTGGTTCTTCTGCGACACGTGCGGCTGTTCCGTCGAGTCTGCAGTCTTGCCGAAGATGGCAGCAATTTCACGACGGACGGCGGGTTCTACTGTTCCGACTGCATCCTGGGTCTGGAACAGGACTGGTAGTACTCAACGCGTTAGCGCACGTTCCTTACGTGTGCGCACAATGGCGGGGTGACCGCCAGGCTGATCAGACTCCGCTTCGCAGGCGTGTGCGCCGGTTGCGAGGTCGCGCTCCCCGTAAGCACGATGGCCTGGTGGGACGGTGCCGCCCGCTCGACGACGTGCCAGTCATGCCACGCATCCACACCCAATGTTCCCGACCAAGCATCGCCGACTGATGAGACACAGACAGTCTTGGACGCCGACGTTCCGACAGAACCTGCGACGGGTCTGGCAGGGGCATCCGCCCAGCTCAAGTACGAGAAGCTGCATCAACATCGTGAACAGAAGATCGACCAACGTTGGGGCCGGTTCGCCGGAGTCGTCAAGTTTCTGTCGGAGGATCCGCAGTCGACGAGGGCGTGGGCGAAGGGCTCTGAGGGTGAACGCCGCCTCGCTGCTCACCTCGCTCGTGCGGTAGGGGACCGTGCCGTTCTTCTCCACGACCGCAAAGTCCCTCGCACCCGGGGCAACATCGATCACCTCGCCATCGCCGCCTCCGGCATATGGGTTATTGACGCCAAGAACTACAAGGGAATGGTCGAACGACGCGACAAGGGCGGATGGCTCAGGACTGACTACCGCCTCTACGTCGGAGGTCGAGACCAAACCAAACTCGTCGACGGTCTCGGCTGGCAGATCGACGCCGTTCGTGGCGCTTTGAGTGGAGCTGACGTTCCGATAAATGCTGCTCTGTGCTTCATCGAGGCGGAGTGGAAACTCTTCGCCAAGCCGTTCCAGCACAACGGCGTCTGGGTTACCTGGGCAAAGAAGCTCGCCGAGATGATCGCCACCCCCGGATCGCTGACACCGGAAGACGTCACGCAAATCGCCGATCGTCTGGCGACTGCCCTGCCGCCCGTTGTCCCGTGACTTAGGCCGCCCTCCCCAATGTCCCTCATGGGCACCCAGGACCTCCCGACGGGAGGTCCAATCCAGAGGGTGGGTTGTTCCCTTCCGTCAAGGGTGCGCTCCGCCGGCACGCCGTACCGCCCTTGACCTCGGTGGCGGAGCCCAGCCGCTGACGCGTCTGCCAACCCGGCTCATCGTTCGGCGTCCGCTTCAACGAGTCTCGTCTCCGATCATCGTCGTGGTCGTGCTTCGGGGAGTTCCCGCTTGCCCGATGCCCCTCTCGCTTGTCGTGGATCTCATCGCACACGGCTACCAGACCGCTGCCTATCAACTGCAACCCCCAAGACGTGTCGCCTGCAGCGAGGGGTATTCCGTTCGGCCCCGGCTCATTTGCCCGTCGCTTCGTGCGAGGTGCCATAGTGCTTGCCAGGACGAAGCGGTACTGGAGGCCGGCATGAGCGACGACGACGTGACACTGGAGATGTCGATGCCCTTGGACTCCGATGGCTTCCTGCGCAGGGAATGCCCCACCTGCGAGCGCGAGTTCAAGTGGTATTACACGTCCGAAGAACAAGGGGATGCCGCCCCTATCGCCGATGGTGGCTACTTCTGCCCGTACTGCGGCGTTCAGGCGGAGAGCAACACCTGGCTCACCCAGGCTCAGGCCGAGCTCGCCCATCCCACGGCTATCCCACGGATACCGGTCGGGCGTGTCACAAGCCCGCCGCTGGTCGAGGACTTACGTCCCATAAAAGTGCTGATCAGCGTGGATGTATACGGACGGCAAAGGATGCGCTTGGATGCTCTGGACGGCTCAGATGGGGCTCATAACCCGAAGGTCGGAGGTCCTTCTTCATACGCATCCGAGATCAGGTTGGTACTCCCGATATTCGACTTCACGACCTTCGCCACTTCACGGCGACGCAGCTGATCGGCGCAGGATGGACGTTCGGACTGTCGCCGAACGACTTGGCCACACTGATCCTTCGGTCACCCTTTGCGTCCATAGCCACGCCATAGATGAACGGGACAATGCTGCTGCCGAAATACTGGGGAAGTCCTGCATCCCTTCACTTCCGGAGATACCCACGGCCAGGCGCTCGTCGTCGCCGATAACATCGCGAACACGATCGAAGAACGACCCACCGCAGCGCGCTTCAGCGGTCACGGCGGGTGCTTCATCGAGGTCGTCTGCTGAGGACGGGTGTGGCACCCGCTGCCAACACGACGCTTCAACATGCCCTTGATCTTCACCGCTACATCATTGAGATGATCGAACAAGAACTCGAAGAAGTCCTCCATGCCTCAGTGTCGATCTCCACGCCTCAGCACCGCGTCTCCATGCCCTCAGCGGAAGGTAATTCTATGTCCGAGGCTTAACGGCGTGCCGCCTCGTCCGACCCGGTTGTCGCGTTCCCCGGTGTGTAGGAGTGGGCTCCGGTGCCGGCCAGCCGGCCACCGTGGACGATGAGATACTCCTCGCGGATCGGCCGGCCCTCAAAGAAACACTCCAGGATTTCGCGGGTGCCGGCTGCGTAGCGGGCTTGCGCCGACAGCGACGACCCCGAGATGTGCGGCGTCATCCCGTGATGGGACATCGTGCGCCACGGGTGGTCTGGAGGCGCCGGCTGCGGGAACCAGACATCACCCGCGTAGCCGGCAAGGTGGCCGCTTTCCAGCGCCCGAACCACGGCGTCGCGGTCGCAAATCTTCGCCCGTGCGGTATTCACTAGGTAGGCCCCTCGCTTCATCTTCGAGAGGAGGTCGTCGTCGAAGAGATCCTCGGTGTCCGGGTGCAGCGGGGCGTTGATGGTCACGACATCGCACACCTCCACCAGAGACTCGGCCGTCGAGTGGAACACCAGACCGAGCTCACGCTCGACGCTCTCGTCGAGGCGGTGGCGATCCGTGTAGTGCAACTCCACATCGAATGGTTTCAACCGACGCAGCACGGCGAGGCCAATGCGGCCAGCGGCCACCGTACCCACCGTCATGGCCTCCAGGTCGTAAGAACGCTCGACGCAGTCGGCAATGTTCCACCCACCGCTCACCACCCATTGGTAGGACGGGATGTAGTTGCGCACCAAGGACAGGATCATCATCACAACGTGCTCGGCCACACTGATGCTGTTGGAGTAGGTCACCTCGGCAACAGTCATGCCGCGGTCGATGGCCGCTTGGAGGTCCACATGGTCCGACCCGATGCCGGCGGTGATTGCAAGCTTCAATTCCGGTGCGGCTGCAATCCGCTCAGACGTCAGGTACGCGGGCCAGAACGGCTGGGAGATGACCACCTCCGCGTCGGCCAACTCGCGTTCGAAAGTGGAACCAGGTCCGTCCTTGTCGGAGGTCACGACGAAGGTGTGGCCGAGCCCCTCGAGGTAGGGGCGCAAGCCCAACTCGCCGGACACGCTCCCGAGAAGCTGCCCGGGAGCGAAGTCGACAGTATGGGGGGAGGGAACGGTCTGGCCGCTGGGGTAGTTCTCGATCCGAGGGATCTCGTCTCGTGGGTAGTCGGTGGGGAAACCGTCGACGGGGTCTTCGTACAGTACGCAAACCACCTTTGCCATTTCTCTCTCCTGACTCCGGTGATGGGTGAGGGCCAAACGGTAGCGCGGTCGGACTGCCGCGACGAGGGTCGATGCTCATGACGCCATCAAATAGCAGATGCTCTATTCGTCCCAACAACCAGTGGCATCAATTTCGCCATGCTGACTGGTGAAATCCAGGAAACATCGGGCCCTGCACTGAAGCCACTGCAAGATGGTATTTGGGAAAGACATCGATCAGAGGGGGGTTTCAGCTCCATTTCGGCTCGGCAATCGGTCGGTGACTTGCTCCCGCTTCGGCATCGACACTTTGTATCGACGCCCAGGTGTGCGAATGGTTCTGGCAGAGGAGCTGATATTGACCGCGCCTGTTCAAGGTAAGTTTCCAGGCCGCCAGGCATCAGTGGAGCATCGCCTGAGGCCCGCGCCGGCCGGAGCGCGGACATGAATGACACGGCGGCCCATGGGTTGACAATGGATTCGGCCCTCTCGTTGCTGACGCCGAGCACATGGCACCGGATCAGGCAATGGGTCCATGGGCCTACATCCCCGCGTCACTTGGACCCTCGAAATCGAAGGCCTGGGCAGGCGGGATTCAAGAATCAGACAAGCAGGTGTACTGGTCCCTGACTAGGAGGTTCTCCAGAATCTCCTAGAATTCTCGGTTCGGAAGCCGCCCTACCAAGGGCGCCTCCGAGAGCGCAGAGCAGTGATCAGGTCGCCTTGACCAGCGCTTGGGAAGCATGCGAGTGCGGGTGCTCGGCGGCAGGGCGCGCTTGGGTCGCGCCACAACTGAACCACGTTGCTGGCCAGCCTCGCCGTGGCCGCGCCTACTACACCCGTGCCAGGTCCTCGACTGACAATTCGACCTGGCTCTTCACCGCGTCGTCGATGGGCGCCCCGCAGACCGGAACCGGTAGTTCCCTAGTCACCCGCACGGTCCCTTCCCACACAGACGGCGCAAGGTCCGACGGCTCCACGTACAGCCGACAGTGACCTCCGCCCAGTTCCTCTCCCCACCGGGGCATGTCGAAGAGGGGCCATCCGATCTCGGCCAGCACGGCCCGCTCGAGAGCTTGCAGCGCCGGTGACCCCAGCCTGAGGTACCCACGGTAGTGAGGGAGAAGCGTCTCCAGATCCCCAGACCGATTGACGATGTCTAGGAGGGTGTCCTCGTCGAGGTAGCCCCACACCGTTCCATGCGGAAGGACAATTCCGGTGGCAGCGAAGCGGTGGCCACCGGTGTGGCTGGTCCGCGAGAGGCGGACCCGATGCCCGCCCGAGCCCCGTTCTACAAGGCGATTGACGAGTCGGGTTCCGAGCGACCCGCAGCATCGGTCACGCCGTCCGTGGCCACAGATCAGGACGTCGATCATTCCATCCGACTTGGAGCTCCGGTCGTCTGCGGTCGTCGATGCCCTCCGGAGCAACGTGATCGCCGTCTCGACCACCTTGTCCCGGGGTGCGGTGGCCACTGACCTCTTGAACCCGGCACCAGACGACGGCTTGTAGGCCACCAGCTGGAGCGTCGAGTGCTCGCCCTGATCGGGTACGACTGCCTGCAGTTGAATGCCGCACCCGCGTACCTCTTCCACCAGAAGGCCAAGTTCAGGGACGTCCTCGATTCGAGCCGGCCAAGGCTGAGGCCACTCGACCGCCAATACCGTCGTCGCCGAGCCCGCCGTTCCGACTGGGTCCACTGCTTCGGCGCGTGTCCATGTCGCACATCGCAGGTCCGGAGCGCCGCCGAGGGCGACATTCGGATCTACCACCACTCTCCTGCCGATGGACACGAAATCCGGATGGTCGTCCGAGCCTTTCCATTGACTTTGCACACAATATAAAGTACAACATCTAGAATCCGCTTTCTACGGCTAGGGGGGATCCTGACGTGATGGCAGTTGCAGAGGCGGCGCCCGGTGTCGCCGCACCAGAGTTCAGCCACCCCTGGCTAGACGGGCCGCTCCTCGGCGGGACCGCTCCGGAGGAGCAGGTAAGAGCATTCGCCATCGCGACGATCGGCCTCTACGACCATCTGCCACGGCTGTACGGGCCTCCGTACATGACCGGTGCGGATTACAAGATCCGTCGGATGATCGCCGACCAGTTGCTGTCGACGATCGAGATACCGAAGGGAGCGGTCGCCCGGATCGGGGAAGGTGCCCATGCCGCCCTCGCTCGAAACCTGGCCGAGGTGCTCGGGGCGGACGTGTCGACGCTGGCTGCAGCTGAACCCGATGAGAAGATGATCACTTGCGCCGACGAGCTGGTGGCGACGATGTTTGAACCGCCGCACTGGGTGGCCATGGGGGCCGTGGCGACGGCCGAGTCTGAGATCTCACCGACACTCGACCGGATCCAGGAAGTCCTCATGGAACAATGGGAGCTAAGCGCCGAACAGACGGCAATATTTGACGCTCCGCCGATCTTCGGTCCGGAGATCATTGAATACGCCAGAGCGCAGATCGAGTCGCCGTTCGACCGGGCGCAGCTCGACTACTACGTGGCCCGCGTGCGACACGAATTACGGGCGTGCTGGTATTGCTGCTTCGCAGCTGGCGCCGCTGCATAATGAGGCGAGGCGCTCACCCGCAGCACAGCAACTTGGAGCACCGTGTGCGCACGGCAGCCTGGCAACTACCCCAAGGGGGAAACGAGCGGTGAAAGACCTGACTGACGACATGACCGCGGACGAGTACGCAGATCTGGTGCTGTCCATGGTCAATGAGCGACGACTCTGTGATCATCCCTTCTTCGAGCGTCTCGAACGTGGGGAAGTCACCCTTGAGCAGCTGCAATGTAGCTGCTACCAGATGATGTGGTACTACAACAACAGCGTCCGCAACATCGGCTTGGCGCTCTCCGCTCATATGGATTGGGAAGCGCGTCACGCCATCATGGAGAACATCATCGACGAGGAGACCGAACTCCGCTGCGGTGAGGCCGCTCACTACGTCCTCGCCCTGAAGTTCGCCAGAGCCGTCGGGTTCGACTCGGACGAGATCGAAGAGGCGAATCGCCGCGGCACCCTGCGACCCGATCCGCAACTCGAGTGCGCCCTCGAGAGTGCGCTCAACATCGGCTTTCATGAGGATGGGGCGCTCGTTATCGCTGCTGGCATGGTCGGTGCAGAGGCGCTCCTGCCCGATATGTACACACGTCTGGTCAATGGCCTTCGGGGGTCGTTCAACCTCACCGATGACGACCTCGACATCTTCATCACTCACATCGAGGGGGACACGCAGCACATGGAGGAAGGACGTGAACTCGTCCGTTCTTATGCCACCAGCCCCGAGCAACGACGCCACTTCGAGGAGCTGGCCCGCTTCACCCGTGACCGGTTCTACGAGTGTTGGGACGCCGTCTGGCAGGCGGGTGAGCGGCAGCTTCCGCAGGCTTTCTACCCACGCGACGTGTCGAGCAAGCTGGTGGGAGTCGGCAGCTCCTGACGGGCACTGGTGGCGGTCCTCGAGCCAGTAACTCACCGGCCTCTGGGCCTTGGTAAGTGGAAACTAAAGAACCAACGATCAGTCGGAACAGCGAGAGGATGTGTCCAGATGCGCACAGTACAGGCGATACGCCGCAGCGCCGCCGCCGCCGTCACCGGCGTATTGTTAGCTGCCGGGGGTATGGGAGTCGGTAGTAGTGCCGCTGGTGCCTCGGGGTCCCAGGTGGTCATCAACACGTTCAACCCGTTCAGCGGACCCGACAACCAATTCGGGTTCTACGAGTTTGCCGGGTGTCCGCCTGCGGCGTACTGGATCAACAAGTCTGGTGGCATCCTCGGCCACGAGCTCAACTGTGCCACCGTCGACACACGGGGCGACCCGGCAGACGCGGTGTTGGCCGCACAGCAGATGCTTGCTAGTACACCGAACCTGGTCGGGGTGCTCGGACCAAGCAGCGACGAGGACACCGCAACCGTACCGATCATCAACTCGGCCAAGATCACCATGTTCGACAACGGCGGCACGATTGCCCTAGCCAACGCCAGTTACCAATACTTCTGGCGAACCCTCCCGGCAGACAACGTCTCAGGCTACGCCTTGGCGTTGTGGGCGCACATGAAGGGGTACAAGCGTGCAGCTGCCATCTTCGCCAACGACGTGTCGGCGCAAGGCAACGATCCGGGAGTCGTAAAGGGATTCGCGGCACTGGGCGGGCAGCTGGTCTCCAACCTGTCGGTGACTCCCGATCAAAGTAACTACGAGACCGAGCTCCAGCGGGTGATCTCGGCTCATCCTCAGGTGATCTTCACCGAATCGGACCCGCAGACTGCAGACGTCCTCTTCTCCGAGCTCAAGCAGGCCGGCGCTCTCGTCCCCATCATCGGTACCGCAGGTGATGTTGGGCCCGACTACAACAAGGCGCTGGTTGCGGCAATCGGCAAGCAGGACTTCCAGAAGTACTTCACCATCGTGTATCCCTACGCCCCGACCTCCGGAGCCGCATGGACGGCGTACGACCAAGGGCTCCTTCACGCGAAAGGCGAGTACAAGAACCCGGCACAGTTCGCCAACAACGCCTACACGATGGCGCCCTACGACAATGTGATCACTATGGCCCTGGCCATGACGGCTGCTCACAGCACGACACCATCGGTGTACAACAAGTTCATTATCAACGTGACGAAGCCGGATCCGAGTGCCGTGGTCGTGCACACCTACGCCGAGGGGGTTGCGGCGCTCAAGAGCGGCAAGCAGATCCAGTACATCGGTGCCAGTGGTGCCTTCCCCTTCAATGTGCACCACTCCTCGCCGGGGATCTACGCCGACGTCCTTCCGGCGAACGGTAACCATCTCGTGGCCACTATTCCCACACAGACCTTGAGCCAGCTGGTCCAGCATTGACCTCGTCGACGACCGCCAAAGGTTCGACTGGCTCGGTCGGCGGATCTGGGAGCGCCGTTTGGGCCGGCCATTTAGATGACGGCAGGTAGGAAATGGCACTGCTGGTCGATACGATCGTGTTTGGCATCATCTCGGGCACCTTGGTCGCGATCGGCGCAGTCGGCTTCACACTGCAATACGGCGTGACGAACGTCCTCAACCTGGCTTATGGCTCGATCCTGACCTCGGCCATCTTCATCGGCTACCTGGTGAGTCAGCACTCGACGGCTCTCTGGCTTCTGCTGGTCGTAGGGGCGGCGTGGGGAGCCGGACTGTCCTATCTGCTCGGCATGGGTCTCTTGGTCCGGTTCGTGCGACGGGGAACCAACGCGGTCGGTGTGGCGATCGTCACGGTCAGCGTCGGCCTGATCATTCAGTTCGGGCTCGAAGCGATCCAGGGCCCCGGGCTCCTCAGCTTCCAGAGCGTGGCGGGATCACCATTCCACATCTTCAATGCCGTCGTGAGCACGACACAGGTCACGCTGGTGGCCGTGGCCGTCGGTTTGATGGTTCTCATGCACCTGCTGCTGCGGCATACCCGGCTCGGCCTGGCCATGCGTGCGACCTCGGCCGATGCGTCGCTCAGCCGGGCTTGCGGGATCAGCACCAATAGCGTCCGCTCCCTGAGCTGGCTGATCTCCGGGGCACTGTGCGGGGTGACGGGGATCATCTTGGGGGTGTCCGTCGGCGCCTTCAACTCCACCACGGGTAACGACCTGTTCATCCTCATCGTGGCAGCAGCCATCGTAGGGGGCATCGGTCGACCCTACGGAGCGATGGTCGGCGGCCTGCTACTCGGAATCGTGAGCGAGGGCACCGCCGCCGTCCTCTCGCCGGCACTCAAGGACGTCGTCGCCTGCGTGGTGATCGTGCTTGTCCTCGTGGCGCGGCCACAGGGCATCTTCAGCGACTACGCGGCTACCAGGAGCCTCGCCCAATGAGCTCGGCCACGCAGTTCTACATCACGAGCGTCCTCATCGTGACGTGTGTCAACGTCATCGCCGCGTGGGGGCTGGACCTGCAGTTCGGAAGCACCGGTATCAACAACTTCGCCTTCATCATCTTCTCAGCGGCGGGTGCCTACACAGCAGCAATCCTCTCCCTGGGACCGAGCAGCCAACTGGGAGGATTTCAGCAGTACATCGGCGGATCGCGGTTGCCCTTCCCGCTCCCCATCATCGGGGGGGTCATCGTGGCCGGGCTTCTCGCCTTGGTGGTGGGGGCGGTCACGATGCGGCGGCTCCGCGGCGACTACGAGGCGGTGGTGCTTCTGGTGCTGTCGTTAATCGCCACCGGGTTCGCTATGGCCCAGATCGGGCTGGTCAACGGGCCGGCCGGACTCGCCCTGATCCCCAAGCCTCTGACGTCCACCCTCGGCCTCTCCTCGCTCGCCTACCAATGGGTCTATCTGGGCTGGAGCCTGTTCCTCGTGCTGTTGGTCTTCTTGTTCCTGCGGCGCGTGTTACGTGCGCCATTTGGAAGGAACCTTCGGGCGGTCCGTGACAACGAAGCGGCGGCGGCGGCAGTCGGGCGGAACGTCTTCACCCTGCGGATGCAGTCCTTCGTCATCGGGGGAATGATCGCCGGGCTGAGCGGGGCGGTGCTGGTCGAGTTCGTCAACGCCTGGGCCCCAGGGAGTTGGCTCTACCCCGAGACGTTCGCCCTCATCACCGCGATCATCGTCGGAGGTCGGGCCAATATGGGTGGCGTCACGATCGGGACGATCCTGGTGCCCGTGCTCTTCCTGGAGGTCACCCGCTTCCTGCCGTCCATCGGCTACCCCGGCCTCATCGACGCGCTGGAGTGGGTCGTCATCGGCCTGCTGACCCTGATCTTCATGTGGTTCCGACCGCAGGGGCTCCTGCCGGAGCGGCGGCGACGGTTCGCACCTAACCTCCACCTCGCCCCTCAGCCAGAGCAGGGGCTTCGCCCCCTGCCAGTCGGTTCCGGGTTGGCGCCGTCGTACCGTTCGCCGATGGAAGCAACGCGGGCCATCGAGGCGACGTCAGAGTGACCGATCTCCTGTCGATCACGGATCTGCAGTGCACATTCGGCGGGCTCCGCGGGTCGACGGGGCGACCTTGTCCTGCAAGGCGGGCGAGATTACCGGTCTCATCGGTCCGAACGGAGCGGGAAAGACCACCGTTCTCAACGCAGTGGCCGGCACAGTGCGGTCCGTCGGCGGTTCGATCCGCTTCAATGGCCAGGAGATCCGCGGGCGACCATCCCACCAGATCTCACGGGCCGGGATCTCCCGCACGTTCCAGCTGTCCAACGTCTTCGGACGAATGACGGTGCTGGAGAACTTGCTGATGGGGGCGCGCCCTGGTTGGGCGGACTCACTGCGTGGTGCGCTGCTCGGGGCGCGGGCCTGGAGGGAGTGGGAGCGCACCCAGGTGAAGAAGGCTAGGGCGCTCCTCTCGCGCTGTGGGCTGTCTCTATTGGAAGACCAGTATGCCGGAGAGCTCAGCGGTGGGCAGAAGCGGCTCGTCGAAATCTCGCGGGCAATGATGTGTGACGCCACGTTCGTGTTGCTGGACGAGCCAATGGCCGGGGTGAACCCGCGCCTCGGAGAAGAGATCGCCAAGTACCTGAAGGAGGTCGTTGCGGGGGGCGTGTCCATGTTGATGGTCGAACACGAGATGTCGGTCGTGGCGGACCTTTGTGAGACCGTCATAGTGATGGCGCAGGGACAGGTCCTCATGGAGGGAACGATGGACGATATCCAGCAGGATCAGAGGGTCCGAGATGCCTACCTCGTCGGCTGAGCGCCAGCGGCGCATGGAAGGCGGCCTGGTCGTTGAGGGGCTGGGAGCCGGGTACGGGGGGGAGCTCGTCGTCCGGGAGGTCGACCTGGAGGTCGGTGAGGGGGAGATAGCCACGGTCGTGGGCCCGAACGGCTCGGGCAAGAGCACGCTCCTCAAGGCCATCACCGGCGTGATCGAGGTGAGCGAGGGAAAGGTCCTCCTCCGAGACCAGGACATCACGCAGCTCGGCACCGATGTGATTATGCGGCGGGGCGTCGGGTATGTCCCCCAGTTGAACGACGTGTTTGCGCCGCTCACTGTCGAGGAGAACCTCCAGGCAGGTGGCTATACGCTCCGCAAGTCCGAGGTGTCGGTGTCACTGCAGCGGGTCTTCGACATCTTTCCGGCGCTGGGGGTGATGCGCTCTCGCACTGCAGGACGGCTAAGCGGTGGCGAACGCAAGATGTTGGCCATTGGGCGAGCCCTCATGACGCAGCCGCCGGTCCTCATACTCGACGAACCGACGGCGAACCTCTCTCCGGCCCTGGCCCGGATTGTGCTGGAGGAGTACGTGGATCGCCTCAAGGTGGCTGGCGTCGCGGTGCTCTTGGTCGAGCAGCGGGCACGGGAGGCGCTGAAGGTCTCTGACTGGGGCTATGTCATGGTGGCGGGGCGTTTGGCAATCTCTTCGAGCGCCGGTGAACTGGCAGCTCGAGATGACATGGCCGAGTTGTTCCTGGGCCGGGCGCACAAGGGTCCCGGTTCCGTAAGGGGCACCGGTCCGGCGCCCGACCTGGAGGCCGTCGTGCCGGATGGGGCACCATGAACTTCGCTCCCGGTCCAGCTCGTCACAACCGCCTGTCCGGGCGTACAGAAGTGAGCGCCTCGTCTCGGCGTGCATCCGACACCGTTTTCCGGTTCGCTCGAGAGCGAATCGTGACCGGCGAGTGGGGTCCGGGGACCCGGATCGATTTCGAGACGCTCGCTCAGGAGCTGCAGGTGTCGCGCACACCGATCCGAGAGGCGACGCTGCGCCTCGAGTCGGACGGGTTCATCACGACGATTCCCTACAAGGGGTCGATCGTTCGCGGCGTGGACTTCCCCTTCGTGGAGGAAGTGTTCGCCCTCAGACTCCGTCTCGAAGGACTCGCCGCCAGGGTGGCTGCACGTCATTGCAGCGATCAGGATCTCAAGCAGATGTATTCACTCCTTGACCAGGCTCGCGTGGAGGTGAGCGAGCATGACTGGGACTGGCAGGCGGACGTCAACGACCGCTTCCACCTGCTGGTGCCGGAGGCAGCTGGAGCGGCAGAGATTGGCCGGATCCTGGGACCTCTGCTCCGTCACACCGAGCGCTTCCTCATGATGCTGCACCTCGACCTCGGACTGCGGGAGGTGGAGCACTCGCACATGCAGATGGTGGTGGAGATCGAGGGAGGCAATGAGGACGGTGCCGAACGCGCGATTCGGGCCCACATCCTCGAGCTCTTCGGAGTCATTGCCAACGGTCGGTTTGCTCACGAGCGTTGTCGCTTCTTGCCCAGCCTCCTGTCGGAGGAGGAACGGTCCCAACTCCGCAGCTACGGGATCGATGTGACCCAAGAGTGAGCGATACCGTGGCTGATCAGGAAAGTGTCGCCATTGTCGCCGGGGCCACCGGGGGGATCGGCAGCGCTGTCGTCGAAGCGCTGAAGAAGGATGGTCGCTACGTTGTTGGCCTCTCGAGGAGTTGCCGGGGGGTGGCCCAGCAGGTCGGACGGGGAGCGATGGACGAGCACCAGGTCTGTGACGTGACCCGGGCCGGCGACGTCGAGCGGGCCGTCTCGGCGATTAACGACGTCCACCCGGTCATCGCCGTGCTGGTGAACTGCACCGGCACGGTTCGGCGCACACCTGCCGACAACCTGCGCCGGGAGGATTACGACGAGATCATCGACGCCAACCTCAAAGGGGTGGTCGCCCTCTGTGGAGCGGTCATCCCTCTGATGAGGCCCAAGGGTGGCAGCATCGTCAACATCAGCTCGACTCTGGCGGCGAGGCCACAGGCGGGCACTGCCGTGTATGCCGCGTCCAAGGCTGGGATCGAAGCCTTCTCTCGTGCCCTAGCTGCGGAGTGCGGCGTGTGGGGCATCCGGATCAACGTCGTGCAGCCGGCGCTTATCCGTACCCACATGTGGGAGAAGAGCGGCATGTCGGAGGCAGAGTTCGCCGAATTCGCCAGGACCAGGGCCGCCACCTATCCCCTCCGACGCATCGGCGAAGCCCGGGAGGTCGCTGACGCCGTTGCCTTCCTGGCCTCGGACAGGGCGGAGTTCGTGACCGGGGCCGTGCTTCCGGTCGATGGTGGGGCCGGACTGTGAGGCCGCCCGGTCTGACCCGGGGAGGCACTCACAACTCTGGTCAGTGGGCGACGTTGTTGCAGGGGGGGAGGGCCCCGGGATGCAGTCGATTCCATGTTGCGAGGAGTCGTGGTGACGCCGCCCACGTCACTTCGCCGATCGACCCTCGGCCTCTTGGCGGTGGCGGCTGGCGTCAGCGCAGCCAACCTCTACTACAGCCAGCCTCTGCTGCCGACGATGAGTTCGAGCCTGCACACCACACCGGGTGTGATCGGGCTGGTGCCAGTGCTGACCCAGATGGGGTACGTGTGCGGCCTCATCCTGATCGTCCCGCTGAGCGACGTCTTCGAACCCAAGAACCTCATGGGCTGGATGGCACTTCAAACCACGGTGATGCTGGCTGCCGTCGCCGTTGCTGGATCGGCAACCTGGCTGTTGATTGCCAGCTTCGCCTTGGGGGCGTCCACGGTGGTGCCGCAACTCGCCGTGCCGACGGCAGCGCGTCGCTCAGAGGACGCCGACCGCGGGCGCGCAGTGGGAACAGTGATGGGGGGTCTGCTGATTGGGGTGGTGCTGTCCCGTGCCTACGCCGGCCTCTTGGCCTCCGTGACCAGTTGGCGCTGGGTCTACGGTGTGGCGGCGATATTGATGGGGATCATTTCGATCTGCCTCAGGCTCCTGCTTCCGCACGAGGGTCGCCCCGGGCGCGAGAAGTACCTGACAGTTCTTGGATCGCTCCGGACCGTCGTCCACTCGGACCCGACGCTGCGACGGGCAGCGGTGCTGAGCGGGTTGATGTTCGGAGCACTCAGCTGCTTCTGGGTCACTGTGAGTTTCTTCGTCGAGGGGGATCCGTACCACGCCGGACCGGCCATGGTTGGGTTCCTTGCGCTCGTGGGTGCCGTGGGAGCGCTGGCGGCGCCCAGAGTGGGTCGGCTGGGCGTAGCGCAGTCACGCCGCTTGATCACGGTGGCCCTGGCCGCCGGATTGGTGGCCTTCGCCCTGCTGGGCGTGCTCGGCGGCATCCTGGCCTTCCTCGTCCTCGGGACGCTGGCGATCGACGCAGGCTCCCAGGTGAACGAGGTGGCCAACCTGGTGGAGGTCATGGGCGACCGAACTGCCGACCACGGGCGGGCGAACACCATCTTCATGGGCGTCCTATTCGTGGGGGGTGCAGTCGGGTCAGGTTTGGGCGATCTCGCCTACAGCAAGGCCGGATGGGCCGGTGCCTGCTCGGTGGGGGCTTCGCTGTGCACCGTAGCCCTGGTGATCCACTTCAGTCGGAAGAGAGGACTTCGCACGTGACCGTCACCATGAGGCTCCAGGCAAGCGGGTGCTGTCGGTGAGCGGCACCGCGCCGGACTCCATCGAGGAGCGACTATCCGGGATCGGGGAAGAGCTCCCGCCGGCCATGGCGCCCCTGGCCAAGTACCGATGGGCCACTCGTGACGGCAACCTCGTCTACCTCGCCGGACACGGCCCGTTCCTCCGGGGCAGTCCGACGTGGGTGGGAAAGATCGGCGTCGACCTCACCGTGGAGGACGGGTACCAGGCCAACCGGTTCGTCGGCCTGACCATGCTCCGGACCCTGAAGGACGAGCTCGGGAGCCTCGAGCGGGTCGAACGGCCGTTGTTTCAGACCAACTACGTCAACGTGGGCGCCGGGCTCGGGGAGACCTTCGTGCGGGTCGGGGATGGCAGTACCGACCTATGGACGCAGCTGTGGGGCGAGGCGGTCGGCTGCTGCGCGCGGATGACGGTCGGGGTCGCCGAGCTCCCGTGGTCCGTGCCGACCGCCATCGTCTCGACCTGGCGAGTGAAGGAATGATGCGGCCCCGCGGGTCGAGGGAGGCTGACGGATGAGCGACTGGCTGCATGTCGAGCACGGATCGGTGCTGTTCGGACCAAATGGTGACATCGAGTTGGACGCCTCGGTGTGGGTCAGGGACGGCCGCATCGAGTGGGTGGGCACGGGTGATCGTCGGGACCAGGTGCCCCGCGGCGAGCCGGTGCGCACCATCGACGCCACGGGCATGACGGTGATGCCCGGATTGATCGACGCCCACTGCCATCTGACGTACGGGGAGAGCCGGGCCCAGGAGGAACAGGATCTCTACACGAGCGTTGAATCCCGTACCCTGCGGGCGGCCTTCAATGCTCGGAAGATGCTCCGGGCCGGGGTCACCAGCGTCTCCCAGCCGGGCGGCAGCTACTACATCGGCGTGGCGCTCCGTGACGCGATCGCTGCTGGCATGGTCGAGGGCCCGCGAGTGTTCACGTCGGGCCGCTATCTCACGACGAGCAACGGGCTCGTCGACTTCTATCCAACGTCGGTGGGGGTACCCGACGGTTCCATCGGGCGACTGACGAATACCGCCGACGAGATGCTCACGGAGATCCGCCAGCAGGTAAAGAACGGTGTCGACTTGATCAAGCTGGCCGACAGTCCGGTCGGTGAGTATCAGGCGTTCTTGCCGGACGAGCTCAAGCGAATCTCCCAGCTCACGCACCAGTTGAACCGGCGTGTCACGATCCACGCCCGCGGCTCAGCAGAGGTTGGCGCCGCCGTGGACGCCGAGTTCGACTGGATCATGCACGGCAACGTCATGAACGACGATGTCATCGAGCGGCTCGCTGCGTCCAGGATCCCGCTGGTGCCGACGTTGCTACTCATTGCGAACTGGGCCGATTTCGGCCACCTCGTCGGCGTGCCTCCCGATCGGCGGGACGGCGCCAAGCGAATGATGGACGCGACGGCGGACACACTGCATCGGGCGCACCAGGCTGGCGTCCTCTTCGTCTCGGGCAGTGACACCGGCTTCGCAGTGACGCCGTACGGAGAGTGGCACGCGCGTGAGCTCCAGCTGTTGATGGACTATGCCGGTCTGAGCGAGTTGGAGGCAATACGGAGCGCCACTGCCGACGCCGCGGTCACCGTCGGCCTCGAAGGGCAGGTTGGTCAGCTCCTGCCCGGAATGTTGGCGGACATGGTCATCGTCGATGGAGACCCATTGAAGGATATCGGCATCCTTCTAAGGAAAGAGGCGATCGTCACGGTGGTCAAGGACGGCAAGGTCGTGGCCTTCGACGAAGACCTCGACGACCTCCGATGGCCGAACGAGCGCGCGCAATTGCAGTCACAGGGCGATTTGATGAGAGAGGTGGTCTTCGGCGCAGCGCATGATGGCCCACCGGTCAGCGCCAGCGCCCCTCACGGGCACGGTGGGATGTTCAGGAGCTCGCGGGAGCGGGACGAGTGAGTGGAGGGATGACGATGGATTACGAGCGACCGCCGGACGCCGCGACCGAGGCTTTGCTGGCCGAGATCGAGGCCACGGTGCAAGGGCATCACATCAAGGAGCACCCACTCGTCCGGGCGATTCACGAAGGAGAAGCCTCACAGGAGGCCCTGCGGGGTTTCGTCCGGCAGTTCTACTTCGTGGGGCCCGAACCCAACCCTCGGCCGCAGTGTGCCATGTTCGCCTACGCCCCCAGGGACCCGCTCATCGACGAGCTGGTCTTCGAGGATCTGATCATGGAGGAGGGGGCGGGTACCCAGTCTGGCACCACCGACCACCGGGTCCCGTTCCTCCGACACTGCGAGGCGCTCGGGCTCTCCGCCGATGACGTTAGGAAGGGAGAGCCGATACCCGAGTGCCGAGCCTTCAACAACTGGCGCTACTTCCTTCCTCTCCAGGGGGACTGGCTTGGCGGCATCGCCGGCGTGTCCTTCATCGAGGGCGCCTCGGCCAAGCGGAACGACCTGATCGTCGAGGGCCTGGTCCGACACTACGGGTTCACCCACGGATCGGCGGAGCTGCAGTACTGGGAGCTCCACTCTTCGGTGATCGAGGAGGAACACGGCGAGACCGCTCCCAAGCTGATCAGGAAGTTCGCTCGGGACGACCGCACCAGGGAGCGCGTCCGGCAGGCAGTGCGCGCAAGCATCGACTTGCAGTGGTTGGCCTTCGATGGGATGTACCGGGCCTTCATCGATCTCGACCCGAGGTACGAGTCGTGGCGGTGAGCTACCTCGATCCCGGGCGCTCCGAAGAGACGCTGACCCGCAGACAGCAGATGAGAGTGAGGACCGCGTGAGGCTGTGCACGCTTCGGATCGAAGGTGGGGCGACGTGCGCCGCCCGCCTCGAGGGGGACCGGTGCGTCGAGCTGGCCTTCGCCGACGTCAGCGAGCTCCTACGAAGCCCGACGGGCATCGCCGCTGCCACCACGACGGCTGACGAAGTCGGGGAACGAGGTCTCTCGACGGCGTCGCTTGCCGCGCCGTCACCCCGGCCGGGCAAGGTGATCTGCCTGGGACTGAACTACCAGCACCACATCCTCGAGATGGGAAGGGACCTGCCGGCGTTCCCGACGCTTTTCGCGAAATTCACCGAAGCGCTCATCGGGCCGAATGACCAGATCGTTCTCCCGGAGGGTGCCAAGGTCGATTGGGAGGTTGAGCTCGTGGTGATCGTCGGACGCTCGATCCGGAATGCCAGCCCCGAGCAGGCACTCGCCGGAGTGGCTGGTTACACCGTCGGGAACGACGTCTCAGTTCGGGATTGGCAGTGGCGCACCAGTCAGTGGCTCCAGGGGAAGACGTTCGAGTCGACAACCCCGACTGGCCCCGTGCTGGTCACTCCCGACGAGGTGGACCTGGGCGAGGCGGTCGTGCGCTGCACGGTGAACGGCGAGCTGATGCAAGAGGCACCGGTCTCCGACATGGTGTTTGGCGTGGCCGACACCCTGGCCTATATCAGCCGGATCCTCACGCTGAATCCGGGTGATCTGGTGTTCACGGGCACGCCCGGCGGTGTCGGGTCCGCCCGGGATCCACAGGTGTTCCTCCATCCGGGAGACGAGGTGGTGACTGCGATCACGGGGCTAGGAGAGATGCGAAACCAGTGCGCGCCCGAGCAGTCCCCACACCTCGGCGCGGTCGCCGGAGCGTCGTCGTGATTTCCTACCCGTTGACGGTGGGGGGGATCGGCACTCGGGTGATCGAGCACGGCCACGGCGACACGACGGCTCTCTTCGTCCACGGCGTCGGGGCCCGGGCCGACCGCTGGGTGTCATCCCTGCGCCGCCTGCCACCAGGCTTCAGGGGAATCGCCATCGACTTGCCGGGTCATGGCTTTGCAGCCAAGGGTGGCGACCTCGACTACTCGGTGCCGGCCTTCGCCGAGCTGGCCGTCGGCCTGCTGGCCGAGCTCGGTCTCGAGCGCGCCATCGGTGTCGGCACCTCTCTCGGGGCGCACGTCGTCGCCATGGCCGCGGTCGAGCATCCGGGAGTCTTTCCGACCCTCGTCCTGGTGGGCGCCACCGGCATCGTCCCCCTCGGGGAAGAGGTGTGCACTCGGATCGCCGAACGGCTCACCGACACCACAGCCGCGGGCATCGCCGAGAAGCTCCGCTGGCTCGTGCTCGACGGGGAGCTAGTCAACGAAGAGTGGATCGAGGAGGAGTTCCGGATTAACAATTCAGCCGGAGCGGCAGAGTCCTTCGTCGCCCTGGCCGACTACTTCGCCCGCAGGATCGATGATGACGTGGTGGGGGTGCGGCTGCGCCGGTCAATCGAGGAGCGTGGTACCGATGTACACCTGCTGTGGGGCGAGGACGACCGCTCGGTGCCAATCGGGGTGGGCGAAGCCTCCGCGCAGGAGTTGGGTGGTCTCCCATTGGTCCGCATCCCGGACGCCGCTCACGCCCCGTATCTGGAGCAACCGGACACCTTCTCCTCACTCCTCGAGACGGCGCTGCGGTGACAGGGACCGACCGGTCGGCACCGGACATGGGGACTCCGGGGGGCGTACCGGGGAGGCACGTGGTCCACCCGTTCCACGGTCGGGGATTTCCGGCGCTGGCCAGTTCTGGACTGACGGGGCTGTCCCACGCTGAAGGCGTGGTGCTGGACTTCGGGAGCCACCAGATCATCCACTGCTCCGGCAAGACTGCCACCGACGACGAGGCGGAGACGGAGGAAGGGCGACACGCGATCGTTGGTGGACGGGACATCGGTGCCCAGACCACGCAGGTGCTTCGCAACATCGATCGCTTCCTGCGGCAGTGCGGGGCCGAGCTGAGCGATGTGTACCGGGTACGTGTCTACGTGGTTGCCCCGATGGACGATAGCGCCTTCGCCGCCATCCACCTGGCCCGGAGCCGAACCGTGCTAGCCGACAACCAACCGGCGAGCACGCTGGTGGTGGTAGCCGGCCTCGCTCGGCCGGGGGCCATGATCGAGATAGATGCCGAGGCGATCGTATTCGCCGAAAACCAGGATGCCGGGCCGTCTGGCACTGCCGGGAGCGACCCTACCGAGGGGACGGGTAACAGTGAGACGTGAAGAGATCCGAGCGGAGGGCCTGGGCGAACCAATCAGCCACTACGTGGACGCGGTGCGATTCGGTGACTTGCTCTTCATCTCGGGGTGTGGTCCGTTCGACGAGGGCATGCGCCTGATTGGGGGGGACGATGCCGCTGCCCAGTGCCGCCAGGTGCTCGAAAACATGCAGACCATCCTCCAGTCGGTGGGTCTCACGTTCGCCGACGTGCTCCGCGTGAGCGTGTACCTCACCGACGTCGACGACCGAACCACCATCAACCCCGTGCGCCAAGAATACTTCGGCACCGCTCGTCCGGCTAGCACGCTGATAGAGGTATCGAGGTTGGCCATCTCCGGCATGAAGGTGGAGATCGAAGCCGTGGCCGGTTTCGGGAACGATCAGAGGTAGGGGGCCGTCACCGCAGTGGCAGATCGAGCATTGTCCGGAGTCGGTCTCGACGAGGTCACGGCGGCCATCGACGCTGTGGCGCGTGCGCGTTGTAGCCGGGATCTCGCCGGCACTAGCGACGTCCGACCACTTGGGCTCGTGCTGGGCTTCACCAACTCCCGGTCGAGCGCCGACGCCCTCGCCCTGTGCTGCCACATCTGCGGCGCCCTGCCGGTGACCGTTCACGCCGTTTACGTGTGTCGGCCGATCGTGGCCGCCGCGCCGGACCCCTACTCGTGCGGGGTCTGTCTGGAGACCAGGGAGGCAGACATCGCCACCGTTCGGGCTCGCCTGTACGACCGCGCCGGGGATCGCATTCCCAGGCTGACCTTCCGTTGGAGCGTCGGACGAGCGCCGGTGCAGCTCGCCCGGGCGGCCATGACGTCGGACGCCATCGGTGTGGTTGTCGGCGGTGGACACCGGGCCTGGCGGTGGGGCATCACCCGCGTCCTCCTCGGACACGCGAGCGCCGGAGTACTGGAGGCGCCGGCGGACTACCCCTGGCCCTAGCCGTGCGCGGTCTCTCGACCCTACGGTCAGTGGTCCGCTTCCGGAAGTTGGAGCTCGACCCGACGCGACGGCGGCTCGAGAGGGCGGCCAACGTCGCCGACCTTCGACGAGCGGCCAGGCGGCGGCTCCCCCGGGGTATTTTCGACTACGTCGACGGCGGGGCGGAGAACGAAATCTCTCTGCGCCGGAATGTCGCTGCCTTCGAGCAGCTGGAGTTCCGTCCTCGGGTGTTGCGGGCTGTGGACCGGATCGACCCGTCCGTCACTCTGTTGGGCCGGTTGCTCCCCATCCCGCTGGTTTTGGCGCCAACTGGGTTCACCCGTATTGTCACGCCGGCCGGGGAGCTCGACGTGGCTCGGGCGGCCGCTCGGGCCGGGATCCCCTACACCTTGTCCACGCTGGCCACCCGGTCCATCGCCGAGGTGGCGGCGGTAAGCGAGGGACCCAAGTGGTTCCAGGTGTACGTGTGGAAGGACCGCGGGCTCGTTCGTGACATGTTGGCTCGGGCCGCCGAATGTGGCTTCGAGACGATCGTCCTCACCGTCGATACGGCGGTTCTGGGCAGGCGAGAGCGGGACGTCAGGCGAGGGTTCAGCCTGCCGCCCAAAATCGGGCTGGGTACGATCGCCGACGGCCTGCTGCACCCGGCTTGGACCTGGACGTTCGTGCGGGCCGAGCCGATCACCTTCGCCAACTTGGTGGGGACCTCGGCTCCTGACGGCAGCGCCGCGGCAAACCTGGCCGAATATGTGAATGCCCAATTCGACCCCTCTTTGTCCTGGGCTGACCTCGATTGGTTCCGCTCAGAGTGGAGGGGTCCGATTGTCCTAAAGGGCATCCAGACCGTCGCCGACGCGCGGATTGCCGCTGACGCCGGCATCGAGGCGATCGCACTCTCCAATCATGGGGGGCGGCAGCTCGACGGTGCTCCGGCGATCCTGGATCTAGTGCCCCGGGTAGCCGACGCACTGGGAGCGGGCACGGAGATCATCTGTGACGGAGGTGTGCGCAGCGGGGGCGACATCCTCAAAGCGGTGGCCCTCGGGGCTCGTGCATGCATGGCTGGCCGGGCCTACCTCTATGGGCTGGCCACGGCCGGGGAGGCCGGTGTGGAACGAGTGCTCTCTCTCTTCGACGCCGGGGTGCGGCGCAACATGGCGCTCCTCGGATGCCGAACCATTAGCGAAGTGGACCGCGATACCGTGCGTCCGGCCACCCACCCGATCAGCACGCCGGACTAGCCGTGCTGATCGGACGCTTTCTGCAGGGTGGCTCGCAGCTGGTCGTCGCGCACGCTCGTGATGTGCCGTCGCATCATCTCAGCGGCGGCAACGGCGTCGCGGGCGATGATGGCCTGCACGATTCGGTCGTGCTCCTCTACCGACGATTCCAGACGTCCGGGGATCTCCTCGGTCAGGTGCCCGATCCGGACGAGGTGGTCACGAAGGTTGGCCACTACAGCTTGCATGCGGCGATTACGCAAGCTGTCGAAGAGGACCGTGTCGAATTGCCCGATGAGACGGGCGAGTTGCTTGGCCCGGCCCGTTCGTACCGCGGCGCGGCACTCATCGGACAGATGGCGTAGCGTCGCCGCCGTGATCTCGTCGAGGCTGGCTGCCGCCTGACGGGCCGCGGCCACCTCCAGAACCTCCCGAAGCTCGTAGATCTCCTCCAGGTCCAGTTGGGAGTAGCCGGTGACCACCGCTCCTTTGAAGACTTGCGTCTCCACAAGGCCGTCGCGCTCCAGCCAGGCAAGTGCCTCGCGCACCGGGGTCTTGCTGATCCCCAGGTCCTCGGCAAGGGTGGCCTCGCGCATCGGTGTGTCCGGCGGCAGCCGCAAGTCGAGGATGGCCGCCTTCAGTTCGTCGTAGGCCCGGTCGGTGAGCTTCTGGCGCCCCCGGCTCCCCGTTAGCGATGTAAGCTGTCCGCTCGCGGGCGCTGACCGAACTGCTTTATTTTGTGATGCGCTCATAGACCCGTTCCCCTCGCATTGGTTTCATCCACCGGCAGCCAGCTCAGCCCACCACCGGCCAGGCCGGGGCGGGCTTCAACCCGAGTTCCCCTAGGACCCGGCGGTCGATGGCCTCGACCCGTTCGCGAACCTCACCAACGTCGACCATCGTATGGCGACCGCCGGCCAGAACGGTGGTGCCGCCGACGATGACGGTGTCGACTGAATACCCGGTGGCGCCATAGACCAGGCTCGAAACGGGGTTGTGCAGGGGCCGCCAGTCGAAATCGTCGGTATCGAAGACAGTGATGTCTGCCTGTTTGCCCACCTCGAGGCTCCCGATGTCCGTGTCCATCCGAAGGGCAGTGGCCCCTCCGATGGTCGCCATCTCGATGGCCTGTTCGGCGGTGACGGCCCACGGGTCCCGGCGGGCATCCCGGGGCAGCAGCGCAGCGAGGTACATCGCCCGACTGAGGTCGTGATGGTTGGAAGCGTTCTCGCCGTCGGTGCCCAGGGCTATGGGCACACCGGCGGCCAGCAGCTCCGGCCAGCGCCCGCTCTGCGTCGTACCTTTGGAGAGTTTCAGGGCTGTGCTCGGGTTCTGGCAAACCCGGGCACCGCGATCGGCGATGAGCCCTACCTCGAAATCCTCCATCGCCGTGACATGGTTCATCAGCACGTGGTCGTTCAGCGCGCCGATCTTGTCCATGTGCTCAACGGGGCGATGCCCGAAGGCCTCTAGTTCCAGCCGCACTTCCTGCTCGCTGGTGGCTTTGTGCAAAACGAACAGCGAGTCAGCCTCCACCGCTAGGCGGGCCCCGGCGACGGTGAGCTCGTCGGAGCAGGTACCGACGCCCTCTACGGTGACGGCGTCGAGGATGCGAGGATGTCGGAAGTTGCGCACCGTTGCGATCCCCTTCTCCAGCCGGGCAACCGCCTGCGCTGTGCTTAGACGGAGCCAGTCGGGACAGTTGTCGCCGGCCACGCCCCCCTGGTCCCAGGTCCACGGCCCAACGCGGCACCGCATGCCCGACCGGTCGATGGCCTCCAGCACCGCCGGCAGGTGCGCGCAGCCCGGCTCCTCGAAGGTCGTGGTGCCGAACCGGATCATCTCGGCTGTGGCGTGCAGCGTGTAGGCGTGCAGGTCCTCCTCGCTGAGTGAGGCGAAGGCGGGGTACACGAAGTCCTGCAGATTGACCAGGGTGACGTTGCCGTCGGGTTGCGCTCCTTTCGGAGTCGCCAAAAGGTGACGGTGCCCGTTGATCAAACCCGGGAGGACGACCTTGTCACTGGTGTCGATGACCGTGGTCGACGCGAATCGGGCGGTGACCTCGGATGCCTCACCGACTGCGACGATCCTGGTGCCAGCTATGGCGACGGCGCCTTCGCGAAAGACCCGGCGCTGCCCGTCGAGGGTCAGGACCCAACCACCAGAGAACACAACGTCCGCGCGCCGACGGTCGCCCTGGGCAACTGGGT
This sequence comes from uncultured Acidimicrobiaceae bacterium, assembly GCA_963717455.1. Taxonomy (GTDB): domain Bacteria; phylum Actinomycetota; class Acidimicrobiia; order Acidimicrobiales; family RAAP-2; genus Bog-473. The sequence goes on along the minus strand of OY970336.1, from coordinate 4,024,511 downwards.
CCTGCGGCAGGGTCACCGTCAGTGCTCCCGCCGCAGTCGGATGGTTCTCTTCCTACTCACCGATTTGCCTCCACCGACGTGACGGACTGGCCGCTCCCAATTGGAGATGCCAAGCCCCGGCACCTGCCGGTCATTCTCGGCACATTATATCTGATGTATGAGATACTATTCCTCCGGGTCGAGTCGAGGTGCAGCTAGAAGATCGGAGACGGTGTCGATGGCAGAGGAGCGCAGTGGGCTCGTTGCGCGGGTGTTGGAAGAGGTCGACCTCCGGCGCGCTGTGGACCTGGTGGGGCAGGTCTGCCGTATCCCGAGCATCCTGGGCGAGGAGGGCCGCCTGGCCGAGTTCCTGGCCGACGTGATGTCACAGTCAGGCTTCGAGGCGGTACAGCTCCAGCCGGTACTGCCCGACCGGCCGAATGCTGTCGGTGAGGTCCGCTTCGGACCGGGACGTCGGGTGGTGTTGACCGGGCACCTCGATACGAAGCCGGTGTCCCAGGGTTGGCAGCGGACGTCGCCCTTCTCAGGCGAACTGATCGACGGTGCCGTGTACGGCCACGGCGTTATGGATATGAAGGCAGCTCTCGCTTGCCAGATCGTGGCCGCCGAGGCCGTGGCGCGCAGCGGTGCGATGTCGGGCGGTACGCTGGCAGTGGCGGCAGTGTCGGATCACATGGGGGACCAGCGCGGATCCATCGCCTACTTCGACCACCACGTGGCAGACCTGTGTGTGCTCGGGGAGCCGACCGACAACAGGGTGTGCCTCGGACACCGAGGTCGGTACTATTTTGACGTCACGGCGCGTGGGCGCTCGGCGCACACGTGCCACAAGGACCTCGCGGTCAACGCCAACGTGTTAGCGGCTCAGGCGATCCTGAGCCTTGACAGATCGCACTATGAACCGCCGGTGGACGAGTCAGTCCTGAAGCTGTTCGGCGCCGAGACCTACGTCGTTCCTGGGCGCGTCTACGGGGGTTTGCCGCCCGGTGGACCCTCGATGATCCCCGACGAATGCGTTATCCGGGTGGACTGCCGACCGCAGCCGGGGGTCACCGTGGACGATGTGCGTGCCGAGGTCGATCGCTGCCTAGAGGAGGCCCGCTTGGCCGACCCGCGCTTCGAGGGATCGGTCGAGCTGGCTGACGCTAAGCCAGGCTATCTCGCTGCAGCCGACAGCGAGGTGGTCCGCACCATGCGGGAGGCGGTGGCGGCGGTTCGGGGCGGTCCGCTGCCGGACCCGGTCGCAGAGAACTGGCTCGGAGACACCGCCAGCTTCGGAACCCGGGTACCCACGGTGATCTTCGGACCCGGAGGGCCGCCGGTCTACTGCCCGGACGAGCACCTGAGCGTGACAGATATCCACGAGGCCACCCAGATCTATGCCGGATTCGCCGCGCTAGCCCTCGCCGGCACCCCCAGCGGCTGATGGTCGGGACTGCGCCCGGACCAGACGTCCGGATCAGGGCTCACCGGGTGTTGCTGGCGAAGCCGGGGCTCGATGGGCACGACCGCGGCATCAAGGTCGTGGCGATGGGCTTGCGCGACGCCGGGGCCGAGGTCCTATACCTGGGGCTGCGCCGCAGCTCGGAGGAGATCCTGTCGGCCGCCGCCGAGGAAGACGTCGACGTTATCGGGCTCTCGGTCCTCTCGGGCGCCCATCTGGCCCTCGCGAGCGAGGTCCTGCAGGCCCGCGAGGCACGGAGCCTGGCCCATATCCCGGTGGTCATCGGTGGCACCGTCCCGCCCGGCGACGTCGCGGCGCTCCGGGCCCTCGGCGTGGCGGCGGTCTTCCCAGTCGGCAGCAGCCTGCCCTCGGTTGTCGCCGCCATCCTCGGGATCGCGGGGGCGGTGTGAGCACCGCCCCCGGTGGCGCCGACGCTGGACCCCGCCCGACGGTCCGCACGGACTCTGGCGTCGAAGTGAAGCCTGTCTACACGGCGGACGACGTCCCAGGTGGAGCCATCGGACTGACCCAGCGGCTCGGCGCCCCCGGCCAGCCTCCGTTCACCCGGGGCCCGTACCCGACCATGTACCGAGGCCGGCCGTGGACCATGCGGCAGTTCGCCGGTTTCGGCTCGGCGGAGGAGACCAATCAGCGCTTTCACTTTCTTCTGTCCCAGGGTCAGACCGCCCTGTCGGTGGCATTCGATCTCCCGACCCAGCTGGGTTACGACTCGGATCACCCCCTGGCTCGGCCAGAGATCGGTCGGGTCGGCGTGGCCGTCGACACCGCCGAGGACATGGTCGAACTGTTCTCGGGGCTGCCGCTCGACAGCGTCTCGGTCAACTTCACCATTAACGCCACCGCACCGATCATCCTTGCCGCGTACCTCGTCGCTGCCGAACGCCAAGGCGTCGGATACGAGAGGCTGAGCGGCACTCTGCAGAACGACATTCTGAAGGAGTTTCTGGCCCGCAAGACCTACGTGTACCCGCCCGGACCCTCCCTGCGCCTGGTCGCCGACGTGGTGGCGTTCGCCACCGGCGCCCTGCCCCGGTTCAACCCGATCTCCATCACCGGCTACCACGCCCGGGAGGCGGGGTGCGACGCCATCACCGAACTCGGCCTGACCATGGCCGACGCCGTCGAGTATTGCGATCTGCTGGTAGGCCGAGGCCTGCCGTTCGACGAGTTCGCGCCGCGGCTCTCGTTCCATTTCGCCACCACAATGGATCTGTTCGAGGAGGTGGCCAAACTCCGGGCCGCCCGCCGCCTCTGGTACCGGATCGCCACGACCCGCTACGGATCGCAGCGTCCAGAGTCGGGCAGACTTCGGTTCTTCTCTGGGAACGCTGGAACCACCTTGACCGCCCAGCAACCCCTCAACAATGTGGTGCGGTCGACCATCCAATGCCTGGGCGCGGTTCTCGGCGGTGCGCAGTCGGTGCACGTGATGGGGTACGACGAGGCCTTCGAGATCCCGAGCGAGGAGGCAGTAACGCTGTCACTGCGCACCCAGCAGATCGTGGCCCTGGAATCGGGGATTGCTCGCACCGCCGACCCGCTCGCCGGCTCGTACTTCGTGGAGCACCTCACCGACACCATCGAGTCTGCGGCAAGGGAGGTGCTTGCCGAGGTGGAAGCGGCAGGTGGCGCCGCTTCGGCTATCGAGCAGGGCCTGCCCCAGCGATGGATCGCCGAACAGGCTTACCGGTACGAGTGCCAGGTGGCCAGCGGAGAACGGCCGAAGGTCGGAGTGAACATTCATACCGGCCAGGCCGAACCTGGTCCCCCGGCCCTCTTTTCGGCCGATACGACCGCCGCCGAGCGCCAGGTGGCACGGACCCGGGAGCGAGTGGCGGCCCGGGATCAGGCGAGCCACGCCGCCGCAATGCTGCGCCTCCGAGCCGAGACCGCGGCCGGTGCCAACGTCATGCCACCGTTGATCGAGGCGGCTCGGGTCGGTGCCACCGTGGGGGAGATGGCCGACGTTTTCCGCCAGGAGTTCGGTGAGTTCCGGGAGCCCGACCCTTGGTAACCAAGTCCGGGCCGCTCTCGGGACTGCGCGTCCTGGACCTCACGCGCTTCGTCTCGGGGTCGTACGCTACCGCCCTGTTGGCGGGGCTAGGCGCAGATGTCGTGAAGGTGGAGCCGCTCGAGGGTGATCCCTACCGGGAGCAGGGTACGCGGCGTCTCACTGATCAGACGGTGCTCTTCCTGTCCCTCAATTCCGGCAAGCGCAGCCTAGTCGTGGACTTCCGTCACCCCGATGGGCGGGCAGTGGTCGAGCGCCTGTTGGGCTGTTCGGATTTTCTGGTGGAGAACACGCGACCGGGGCGGCTTTCGGCCCACGGGCTCGATTACGAGGGCGTTCACCGACGCCACCCCGCACTGATCTACGGGTCGATATCGGGATACGGAGAGATCGGCCCGGACGCTGAGCGAGGTGGATTCGACCTCGTACTCCAGGCCGACAGCGGGCTGATGAGCCTCACCGGGGCGGCGGCGTGCGGACCGGTGAAGGTGGGAGCGCCAGTGCTGGACATCGGTGCAGGCATCACCTGTGTGATGGGACTTCTAGCAGCACACCTGGACCGACAGACCACCGGTTCAGGACAGCTCGTCAGTACGTCGCTGTTCGAGTTCGCCCTAGGAAGCCTGACGTCGGTGGCAGCCGAAGTGCTCTCCGGTGGCCCGGTTCCGGGGCTGCTCGGGAACCACTCGCCGTTGTTCGCACCCTATGGCAGCTTCCGCACCCTCGACGGCTGGCTGATCCTGGCCGGTACTGGTTCTGAGGACTTGTGGCACCGGGCCTGCGGTGTCCTCGGCGCTCAGCACCTGCCCGATGACCCCCGCTTCGCCGACAACGCGGCGCGGGTCGCCCACCGGGACGAGCTAACTGCCGAGATCGAGCGCCTCCTCGCTGGCGACACTACGAAGGGGTGGTTGTCCCGGTTCGCCGAGGTGGGCGTACCGGCCACCGAGGTGAAGGACCTTGCCCAGGTGCTGAGCGGTCCTCAGGTGGCGGCGCTGGGGAGCGTCCAAACCCTCGACCACGCTACGGCCGGCGGCTACAGGGTGCTCGGCCCTCCCGTCAGGTTCGGTCACCGCCCGTTGCCGGTTGCTGGCCCTGCGCCCGTCCTAGGAGCCGACACCGAGGCAGTCCTGGACCAACTCGGCTACACCGAATCAGAGGTCGGGGATTTGCTGGCGCGCGGCGTCGCCGCGACGGCATGAATGCCACACCCGCCGAGTGCGTGGCGGAGGTCATCGAACGCACCATCGAGTTGGCCCAGATCCCAAGTCCCACCGGCGCCGAGTCGGCCCGGGCGGCCCGGGTAGCCGAATGGTGGTCCGCCGACGGGCATGCCGAGGTCCGGCTTGACGAGGTGGGCAACGTGTGGGCCCGTCCGAGCCCACCCCGACCAGAAACGGCCAGCGAGACGGCTCGACCGGCGCTGCTCCTGGTCGCCCATCTGGACACGGTCTTCGCCGCCAATGTCGACCATCGTGTGCACAGGCGGGGCAACCGTCTCATGGGCCCCGGGGTAGGGGACAACGCCGTCGCCGTCGCCGCCCTCTCGGCCATCGGAACGATGTTGGGGAATTGCGGCGCCGCCCATCGGGTGCGATTGGTGGCCACGGTGGCCGAAGAGGGGCTGGGCAACCTGCTCGGTATCACCTGGGCGCTCGACCACGGGCCCAGCTCGGTGAGCGCCGTCATCGCCTTGGAGGGCAACTACCTCGGGCGTATCGCCACCACCGGCATCGGCTCGGTGCGGTGGCGGGTGGACGTTTCCGGCCCGGGGGGCCACTCGTGGGAGGCGCCCGAGGCTCCGAGCGCGGTGCATGAAGCAGCCCACCTGATTACCCAGCTGGCTGCTGTGCCCGTCCTCGCTGGCAGACGCACCGTGAACGTCGGGACCGTAACCGGAGGCGAGGCGATCAACGCCAGGAGCCGCACCGCCACCTTTACGGTCGACCTGCGCGCCGACGAGCCCGAAGGCCTGGGAGCCCTGGTGGCCGAAAGTCAGGCCGCGCTCCGCTCTCCGGTGCCCGAGGGCGTGAGGGTTAGCGTCAATGAAATCGGGCGACGGCCGGCCGGGCGCATCTCTTCCGGGCACCCTCTAGTCAGGGCGGCGTTCGCTGCCCTGGCCCGCAGCGGGGTAGCGGCGCGCCAAGTGGCGTGCAGCACTGACGCCAATGCTGCGCACCCGAGAGGGATCCCCGGCATCGCCCTCGGGATCACCGACGGGGCCGCCGAACACACCGTCGACGAGTGGATCGACCTCCGTCCGATAGCGAAAGGGATCGAGAGCGTGGTAACCACGGTGAGCCTGTGGGAAAGTGAGTCCGGCGATGCCTGAGTTCGAACGACGACCGACTAGGGGCGTCATTCTCCAACCAGTGGACGAGCCCGCCCGGTTCACCGAGATGGTGAACGAGATCGAGTCGCTTGGGTACGCCAATCTCTGGTGTACCGACTCGTCCCTCCATGCTCGGAGCGCCTACGCCTACCTGACGATGGCCGCACTCTCGACGACTCGGCTACGCATCGGGACCGCTGTCACCAACCCGTTGTCCCGGCATCCCGCCGTTACGGCCGTCGCCGCCGCCACCGTGGATGAGATATCCAGCGGACGGTTCATCCTCGGCATCGGCGCCGGTGACCGGCCTCTCCTGGCGCTGGGTCTGACTCCTTCCCGGTTGGGGAAACTCGAGCGGGCGGTGGAGGACATCCGCCGCCTCTGGAGCGGTGAGACTGTCGACGACGACGGGCCCGAATTCTCGTTGCACGAGGCCCATCTGCGGATCCCGGCACGGTCCGACCTGCCGGTGTACTTGTCCGCGAGCGGCCCTAAAACGTTGGCGCTGGCCGGGCGGGTGGCCGACGGCGTCCTAATCCTGACCGGCCTCTTCGGAGCTGCCGCCAAGTGGGCGGTGTCTTGTGTTCGCCGCGGAGCCGATGCGGCCGGGAGGGTAGGGCCAGACCGTCCTCACATTGCTGTCTGTGCCTATGGTGCCATCGACGACGAGCGCCCCGACGACGCCTTGGCGGCCGCCAGCACCATAGCCACGTGGTTTCCCCAGACCGCGCCGGTCGTCTGCGAGCTAGCCGGGTTGGATCCGGCGGTGGTGCAGCGTGTGCGTGAGGCCTACCAGGGTGGTGAGTTCCAAGAGGCCGCCGCTGTGACCCGACTTCTTCCGGATCAATTTCGTCGAGCAGGTTGCCCTGGCCGGTGGGCGGGCATCGGCGGCGCGCCAGATCAGAACTGTCATCGACGCCGGTGCCGATTCAGTGGAGCTGTTTCCCCTCGGCCAGCGGCGCATGGAGACGGTGCGCGCCTTCGTCGACGCCTGGGACGACGCCCTCGGCGGCACCCGTTGAATCTGGAACGATCGCGAGTCCTTGCCATTTACTTCATCTTCGGACCTGTATGAGTTGCCATGAGTCCGATGCTCGAGCTGTCCATCCTCTTTTCCATCTTGTCCATCTCTTCGCCGACATCAGGCCCTACGGGATGGACTGAGTGACCAGCTCTGCCCCTGACCTGGGATAGTGGAACTCAGCAGAATCAACTGGACGCACCCGGCCACTCTCCCAATGCGGAAGATCTCGTGGGTGCGTCTGGGTCCATGGCGGTCGGAAGTTGCCGTGAGCTCCGGGCTTCGATGGAGAACGGAACGGGGGTGCACCCTGGCCGAACTCCATCAAATGAGGCGTGGCGTCCCACTTGTCGCGACCCTGTGTCAGGGTCCCCGTCATGAACCAAGCCAGCAGTCTTCCCAATGGCGGCCAACTCATGGAGCAGCACGGACGTGCCGCCTGGCACGCCGACGGCAAATGGTTGGTCCTCCTCGTTGGTTCAGTCTTTCCGCTCGGAGTCGCTCGCAGGGTTCTCGCAATGGGGCGCCGACCTCGCCCCTGGAGGTAGTTGGCGCAAAACCCTGCGCCAGAGCCGCCGCTCTTGAGCGCCGTCCGTGATCTCACGAAAATCCCACGGACTCGGATTTCCGATGCACAGGAATATTCCCTGGCTGGTGACGTCCATCCCTGAAGGGTCCAAGAATTGAGGAGGGACGTCCTCGAACTTGGCGAGGAGGGATTCGAGTATGAGCCGCCGACGTGAACCAGGAAATGTGTGGACGACGATTGGGCGCGCCAATCGGATTGGGAGCACAACCGGAGGGCCGTGTCGTCGAGGCTGCACGTTGCTGGTCGAGGCCGTGTGACAGCGGGTAGCGGTCAGGCAGCGAGGTTGTACTCGTGGATGAGTCCGCCAAGGACGTCGCAGCGGCGGATGGTGCCAGTGCCGGCGGCTTGTGCGGTGGGGCGTGGTGGCATGAGGTCGAGGCTACGATGCGGTCGACCCCGGTTGTAGTGCTCGACGTACTCGGCGAGTATCCGCTCCAGGTGGGGCCTGGAGAGCACGAGCAGGTGGTCGAGGCAGTCCTGGCGGGCAGTTCGGACCCAGCGCTCGGCAAAGGCGTTCGCCCTCGGGGCGCGCACTGGGGTGAGGATTCTCTCGGCGCCGGTTGAGGCGAAGACGCTGTCGAAGCTGGTAGTGAACTTGGTGTCGCGGTCGCGGACGAGGAACCGGACTCGCCGGCCGGCGTGCTCGAGGTCGGCACAGAAGTTGCGTGCGACTTGGGTCACCCAGGGCCCGTTGGGGTTGGCCGTGACGCCGAGGAGGTGGACCACGCGCCGCTCGAGCTCGATGACGAACAGCACGTAGTAGCGGCGGAGCAAGACGGTGTCGGCGGTGAAGAAGTCGGTGGCCACGATGGCGTTGGCTTGGGCGCGGAGGAACTCGATCCAGGTCGGTCCGGCTCGCCGGGGTGCTGGCGGAAGCCGATGACGTCGAAGGACGTTCGCCACGCTGGACTTGGAGACACTGACGCCGAGCTTTTTCAGCTCACCAACGATGCGTAGATAGCCCCAGCGCGGGTTCTCCAGGGCAAGCCGGACGATCAGCTCGACCGTCTCGTCCGCCAGGGGAGGGCGCCCTGGTCGTCGGTGTGGGTAGGTCCAGTGTCGGCGGACGAGCGTCCGATGCCAGCGCAAGATCGTCTCGGGGGTGACGAGGAACGCCGCCCAACGTCCCCGTGGCACCAGTCTCGCCAAGACGGCGACGAGCGCCCGGTCGGACCAGGAGAACCGGGGTCGGCCGACCTGACGGCGCAGCACAGCCAGTTGGTGGCGAAGCACCAGGATCTCGGCGTCCTTGGCGATGTCGTTCATCCGATGCACCCGAGCGAACTCAATGACTCGACGGATCAGGCGGTAGAGGAAGCTGAGGGCCACGGACCGGCAGGATCGTTGCTCCGATCATGGCTGGTCAAGCCGAGGATCCGATTGTTGGACCCTTCAACTCGTTAACCCGAAACCGCCGGCCTTGGGGCCGGCGGTTTCGCTATCCATGGGGTGGCGGACGAGCATTGAACTCATCGCCACCTCCAACAAGGCACTTTCATGAACACTCGGCGTGCTCTTTCATGAACATGCCCCCTTGGAGGTGGCGGGAATCGAACCCGCGTCCTTCAGAGTCTCAGTAGGCCTTCTCCGAGCGCAGCCGGCAGAACATTGTCGGGGGCGGCACTGCTGCCGGCGGCTGCACCGCCCCGTAACCAAGCTCGATGTCCTCAGCGTTCAGTTGGCGTGAGGCGCTGAGTGAGCCCTACTGAATGACGCCCAGAATCCGATCCGTAGGGCGGGGACCGGCTGGACGTCGCTACTTAAGCAGCGATCGCGAGCTGAGGCTCGGCGTTTGTTTTTGGTTCCGGCTCTTTAACGTGGTTCCGGAGACCACGGCTCGCTTCTCCTACATTGACGACCGAAGTCGAAACCAATCACCCCCGTGTCTGGGTTGCTGGCCACCTTGGCCAGCCGGTCCATTCTACGGGTTGGCGGCCCGGCCGTTCGACGACGGGCAATTCCCGCTCACCCCCCGTTCCAGCGGCTCATCTCCTTGCTCGCCCGAGCGGCCTCCCGCTCCGCGTCACGGGCCATGATCACGTTGCGCTTGTCGTAGAGCCGGCGGCCCTTGGCCAGGGCCAGCTCGACCTTGGCCTTGCCGTCCTTGAAGTAGAGCGACACGGGGATCAGGGTCAGCGACTGCTGCTGGGTCTTACCCATGAGCTCGTCGATCTGGTCCCGGTGCAGCAGCAGCTTGCGCTTGCGGTCGGGGTCGTGCGCGCCGAAGCCGGTCGCGAATTGCCAGGGAGGGATGTGCAGCTGGAAGAGCCATATCTCCCCGCCGTCCACCCGGGCGTACGCCTCGCTGAGCTGGGCCTTGCCCTCGCGCAGCGACTTGACCTCGGAGCCCTGGAGCACGATGCCCGCCTCGAAGGTCTCGAGGAACTCGTACTCGCGGCGGGCGCGGCGGTTCGTGGCGACCGTGCGGTCGCCGCTGCGCTCCTCACGGGCGGCCGCCCGCTTGGCGATCTGCTTCTTCGCCCTGGCCATGAGGGTACGAGGGTACCGTTGACGGGTGCTCCGCCTGTCCCGCGCCCATTACGTGGAGATGGTGGCCCACTGCCTGTCCGGCCTGCCCGACGAGGCGTGTGGCCTCCTGGTCGGGTCCTACGGGGGCGACGAGGCGGCCCACCTCTTCCTCACCGCCAACGCGGCGGCCTCGGCCATGGTCTACGAGATCGACCCCAAGGAGATGTTGCGGGTCGACCGGGCCGCGCAGGCGCTCGGGGCCGACATCATGGGCGTCTTCCACTCCCACACCCACACCGACGCCTACCCCTCGCCGACCGACGTCGCCCAGGCGACCGACCCAGGCTGGCACTACGTGCTCGTCTCGCTGCGCGACACCCACCCCGTCGTGCGCAGCTACCTCATCCGCGACGGCCGGATCACCGAGGAGCCCGTGGACGTGCCCGGCCTGGAGGTCCCCGGGCTCGATCTCGAGGCGGGGTAGGGGCCCGGGGCGAGGCCTTGTAGAATCGTTACCAGATCAGTCAACAATCCGCTGACCAGCCCGGGCGTGGCCGGTGAGCACCCGAGAGCACCGAGCGAGGAGGCCCCGTGGCCGTCGAAGTCCGCCTACCGACCGTCCTGCGCAGCCAGGCCGGGGGCGCCGCCGCCGTGAGCGTGGACGGCGCAACCATCGGCGAGGTCCTCGCCAAGCTCGTCGCCGAGTACCCGGGCATGGCGGGCCAGGTGCTCACCGACGAGGGCACGCTGCACAAGTTCGTGAACATCTACGTCGACGACGACGACGTGCGCTACCTCCAGGGTCTCGACACGCCGGTCGCCGACGGCGCCGAGGTGTCCATCCTGCCGGCCGTCGCCGGGGGCTGAGAGCCGGGTCGGAGGCCTGCCCCGATGACGCTGTACCCGTCCGTGCTCGACATGATCGGCAACACGCCGATGGTCGACATCTCGTCGCTCAGCCCGAACCCTGCGGCGCGCCTCTACCTGAAGCTCGAGGGGCAGAACCCGGGCGGGTCGGTCAAGGACCGGGTGGCGCTCTCGCTCATCGAGGACGCCGAGCGCTCCGGGGTGCTCGTGCCGGGCAAGCCCGACCAGGTCCTCATGGAGCCCACCTCGGGCAACACCGGCATCGGCCTGGCCATGGTGTGCCGGGTCAAGGGCTACACGCTGAAGGCGGTCATGCCGACCAACGTCTCGCCGGAGCGCCGCCAGCTGCTCGAGCTGTGGGGGGCCGAGATCATCGAGTCGCCCGGCGCGGAGGGCTCCAACGGCGCGGTGCGCATGGCCCGGGGCCTGGCGGCGGAGCACCCCGAGTGGGTCTTCCTGTACCAGTACGGCAACCCGGCCAACCCCAAGGCGCACTACGAGGGCACCGGCCCCGAGATCCTGCGCGACTGCCCCGGCGTGACGCACTTCGTCGCCGGGCTCGGGACGTCGGGGACGCTGCTCGGGGTGGGGCGGTTCCTGCGCGAGAAGCTCGGTGACAAGGTGCAGATCTGGGCCGTGGAGCCGCCGGCGGGGGAGATGGTCGACGGCCTGCGCAACCTCGACGACGGCTACATCCCTCCGATCTTCGAGGACCTCGGGGGAGCCCAGTTGTTGGACCGCAAGACCGTGGTGCGGCCCCGGGAGTCGATCGAGTGGACCCGGCGCCTGACCGAGGTGGGTGTGTTCGCGGGGATCTCGACCGGGGCGGCGCTGTCCGGTGCGGTCAAGTGCGCTGTATCGCTGCCGGACGGTCGGGAGGCATCGATCGTGGTGGTGTCGGCCGACGGCGGCTGGAAGTACCTCTCGACCGGTGCCTGGACCGGCGACCTCGACGAGGTCACCGAGCGGGCCAAGGAGATCATCTACTTCTGAGTTTCTCCCCAGGGGCGGTGGCCTCCTGCGTGGTGGCCATCCGCCGCATCGCCTTCTGGTAGGAGAGCGGCGCCAGCGTGCGGGCGACGGGGGCGAGCAGCGGCAGGCGGGCGGCGTTGATGTCCAGGCGCGGGCCACCTATCCGGTCGGCCACCAGCGTGGCGACCTGCTGCTCGGTGCGGCGCACCCACTTGGGCGGGAGCGAACCCCCGTCCTCGTTACCCGACACACCCATCGCCGTGGGCACCCAGGCCGGGTACAGGACGTGGACGTGCACCCCGTGGGCGGCGACCTCGTGGGCGACCGACTCGCTGAAGGCGGAGATGGCCGCCTTGGAGGCGGCGTAAGCACCCTGCCGCGGCTCGGGCGCCCGCGCCGCGTCGGAGGACACGTTCACGACGACGCCCCACCCGCGCTCGATCATGCCGGGCACGACGGCGAGCGTGCCGGCCACGGTGGCGAAGAAATTGACGTCGAACACGCCGCGCACCGTTCCGAGGTCGCCGCCGGGCACGGGCAGCATCAGGTCGACGCCGGCGTTGTTGACGAGGATGTCGACATGGCCGTGCCGGTCCTCGATGGTGCCGAGCGCGGCCCCGAAGGCGTCCGCATCGCCGACGTCGCACACCGCGGTCGAGCTGTCGGCGTGTTCGGCGTGCCAACTCGGGGGCGAGCTCGTCGAGCAGGTCCTTGCGCCGGGCCAACCCGACGACGGTGGCGCCGCGTTCGGCCAGGGTGAGGGCGATCGTCCGGCCGATGCCCGACGAGGCGCCCGTGACCACGGCGACGCGCCGGTCGAATCGTTGGGGGTGCGATGTCCGGCGGAAGGGGGCCATGCGCACACCCTACGGTCGCTCGGCGATACCCGATGCCTCTGGGAGGAGCAGCTCAGGGTTAAGTCCCAACGAGTGGTGTACGAGGTCGTGAGGTCCGATGGTCCTCGCGTCAACCTCTTCTCTGATCGCTGATTCTATATGGCGCTGTTCGCGGCGACCTCCTTTCGAGTGGCATCGATGGCCGGCCTCGGGTCCTCGGAGGACGCGACGAGGGTGCGCGGGCCCTTGAGGGACTCGGCGCTCATGTAACGACGCGTGATGGCCCACTCGTCGGTCTGTTCGGCGAGCAGCGCGCCGACGAGCCGGATGACGGCCCCGCGGTTGGGGAAGATGCCAACGACGTCGGTGCGCCGGCGGATCTCCTTGTTGAGTCGCTCCTGGGGGTTGTTGGAGCGGATCTGTCGCCAGTGCTCGGTGGGGAAGGCACTGAAGGCCAAGATGTCGTCGGCCGCGTCGAGCAGGTGGGTGACGACGTCACAGAAGCCCGCCTGGGTCAGCTTGTCGGTGACGTCGGCCAACTGGCTCCAGGTGGTGTCGCGGTCGGGCTGCTCGAAGATCGAGCGCACCAAGGTGGCGATCATGGGCCAGTTGCCCTTGGCGCACCGCGAGGCCAGGTTGGCCATGAAATGGGTGCGGCACCGCTGCCAGGAGGCGTCGGAGAAGACCTGGGAGATGGCGGCCTTGATGCCGCCGTGGGCGTCGGAGATGACCAGCTCAACGCCACTGAGGCCCCGGGCCACCAGGGCGCGCAAGAACGCCGTCCACGCAGCCGTGTCCTCGGTCGTCGCGATGTCGAGGCCGACGATCTCGCGCCGGCCCTCGGCGCCCACGGCGGTGGCGATGACGGCCGAGACGTTCACCACGCGGCCCCCTTCGCGGACCCGCTGGGTCAGCGCGTCGATCCACAGGTAGCGGTAGGGGCCCTGGTCGAGGGGGCGCTCCTTGAACTCGGTGACCACCTTGTCGAGCTCTTTGGCCATGCGGGAGACCTCGGACTTGGAGATCCCGTCGATGCCCATGGCCTTGACCAGGTCGTCGACCCGGCGCGTGGACACTCCTTCCACGTAGGCCGCACAGACCACCGACACCAGGGCCTGTTCGGCCCGCCGGCGAGGTTGGAGCAAGAACTCGGGGCTGTAGACGCCCCGGCGCAGCTTGGGCACCGCCAGCTCGATCGAGCCGACCCTCGTGTCCCAGGGCCGAAGCCGATACCCGTTGCGCGAGTTCTCGCGCTCGGCGGTGCGCTCGCCATAGCCGGCGTTGCACTGCATCGAGGCCTCGGCCGACATCAGGGCCTCGGCGAAGGCGGCCAGCATGGCCCTGGCCAGATTCGTGTCGCCGTCGGCGCCTTCGAGGTACTTGCCCAGCCAGGCCGACGCGTCGATAGTGGTGGGGACGTTCACCGTGATCCTCCTCAAGTGGTTGTGTGGAAACTGCTTCTTGAGGTTGACGCGGTGATCGTCGCGTCTGGGGGATGCTGCTTCAGCTCACCCGCTCGTACACCACTGGCTGGGACTCAACTCAGCTCCTCAGAACTAGCGACGCTTGGTGTGCTTCTTGACGAACCTGAGGATTGCAACGTGCTTCTGGGTGTCACGTTCCATCAGATCGACCAGAAGGCCCCAAAGGGTCGTGTCCTTCACGTCGCGCAACTCGTGCTGAAGGCGCTTCAGCTCCACCGCGTCTTGCTGCTCCCTCTTGAGGAGTGTCTCAGTGAGGTCCAAGACCGCTTCCTTGTCCGTCCGATTGAAGTCAAGGTAAGGGACTTGCGGGTCCGGCGCGCCGGGCCGCAGGGACATGGTCTCGAGCGAATCGGCGAGCTCTGAGAGGATCCGATGGTGACGCATTTCGTCTTCGATCAACAAGTTGACGAGATACGCGAATGCCTTCGACGAGCTTGCCTCGGCGGCAGAGCGGTACTCCTCGAGCAGGCCACGTTCGGTCTCCACGTGGCTCGTGAGGTGGACATAGAGGTCGCGCGCCCAGGCAGACGGCCCAGCAGCCGACGAGTTCGTCATGTCAATCATCGTTCCTCGCTTTCGAGGCGCTGAGGCACCTCAGAACTGTCAACTCGAGCATGGTGCACGGCATAGCTTCGTTTTCCTGATCATCATGGAGTGGCGGGGGATCGACCTGTAGAGCCTCAAGACCCTTCGTTCTCATCCAATCGACGGCAGGTCGGGAGCGATGGAGCAGGTCAGGACCGATGCCCGGGAGCACGGCCGGTGCGCCCACGATGTCGCCCGCGGTTGCTCAAGTTCCGCCCAATTCCGGCCGATGCAGGGGAGAGCGAAAGGAGAGGGCGGGTCGGCTGCGGAGTGCCACCGCGTCCACCTCGACGACATCACCATGAAGATACGACGCAAAGATCACAGCGCGCCCGTTCCCGACGGAGACGTCCTCGTCGACGTCGTAGAGGAAGACGGCGCCGACGGGACGGACCACGCCTGGGAGCCCGAAGAGGCGCAGGAACCGGCGGCGGTCCAGGAGGCCGTTGCGCCAGTTTCGACTGCGCCCCGGGCCAAGGGCCTGCTCGGGGAGGTCCTCGTCGCCCGCGGCCTCGTCACCGATGAGCAGGTCAGGACGGCGCTCCAGTTGCAGGGAAGCTCCGGGAAGCGGCTCGGCGAGGTGCTCGTCGACACGGGTGCCCTCGACGAGCGGGGCCTCGTGGACGCGCTGGCGGACTACTTCGGCATGCCGGTGATCGACCTGCGGCGCGCCTCGCCAGAACCGGTCGCGGTGGCCCTCCTGCCCGAAGAGGTGGCTCGGGAACTCCTCGCCATCCCCGTCCGCCTCGACGACGAGGGTCTGCACGTGGCCGTCGCCCAGCCGAGCGACGACGTTCGCTTCCGGCTGGCCGAGACGAGCGGGCACTCGGTCCGGTTGGTCCTCGCTCCCCTGAGCGACATCCGCTGGGCCATCGACAGCAGCTACCGGGCAACCGGGGGCGTGGACAAGCTCGTGCAGGCCTTCGAAGCGGTGGAGGTGTCACGGAAGCGCCCGGTCGAGGCTCAGGCCTCCAACGTGGTGAGCGAGGATGCCCCGGTCGTCCAGGTCGTCGACAGCATCCTGACCCAGGCGATGCGCGACCGGGCTTCGGACGTGCACATCGAGCCCTCGCAGGACGTGATTTACGTCCGCTACCGGATCGACGGTGCGCTGAAGGATGTCCTCGAGCTCCCCGTCAGCATGGGCCTCGGGCTGGTGAGCCGGATAAAGATCTTGGCCGGCATGAACATCGTCGAGCGGCGCCGCGCCCAGGACGGCCAGTTCACCACCGAGCTCGACGGCAAGGGCACCGACGTCCGGGTGTCCACCCTGGCCACCATCTGGGGCGAGAAGTGCGTGCTGCGGATCCTCGACAAGAACCGCTCCGTGCTCCGCCTCGACGACCTGGGCATGCCGGCCGACACGCACGAGACCTACTCCAAGCTGGTCCGGGCGCCGTTCGGGATGGTCCTCTGCGCCGGCCCGACCGGGAGCGGCAAGACGACCACGCTCTACGCCACCCTCACCGAGGTCAGCGACCGGGCCCGCAACGTCATGACGGTCGAGGACCCGGTCGAGTTCGTCTTCCCCAAGATCAACCAGATCCAGACCAACGAGCAGGCGGGGCTGACGTTCGCCACCGGCCTGAAGGCCATCCTGCGCCAAGACCCCGACGTCATCCTCGTCGGTGAGATCCGCGACGTCGAGACGGCCCGCATCGCGGTCCAGTCGGCGCTCACGGGTCACTTCGTGCTCTCGTCGCTCCACGCCACGGACTCGGTCTCGGCGCTGCACCGCTTCTTGGACATGGGGATCGAGTCGTTCCTCATCGCGTCGTCGGTGCTCGCCATCGTCGGCCAGCGTCTCGTGCGGCGCGTCTGCCCGTCGTGCAAGACCCGTTACACGCCCACCCGGGAGGAGATGGCCTTCTACGAGGAGAGCGGCGGCGAGCCGAAGTCGGACTTCTACCATGGCACCGGCTGCAACTTCTGCGGCAACACCGGCTACCAGGACCGCATCGGCGTCTACGAGCTCCTCCAGATGACCCCCGAGATCAAGCGTCTGATCGTCGGCTGGGCCACCCAGGACGAGCTGCGCCGCCTGGCCCAGAAGCAGGGCATGCGCACGCTCCGCGAGGAGGCCATCAGCCTGGTGGCGCAGAACACGACGACGATCTCCGAGGTGATCCGCAGCATCTACGCGATGTGAGCAGGGGGCTGGGGTTCAGCGCCCGGCCAGCTCGCAGAACTTGGTCACGGTGTTCCAGTTCCGGGTCGTGCTCACCACGCCGAGCCGGCGCTCCAGGAACGTGCCGGTGAACTTGGTCTCCGCGTAACCGTCCGGCGTGTGCACGTAGACCTCCCGGCCGTCGACGACCAGCGCGTCACGCCCGCTCGGCGGGAGGGCCAGGGCGTCGAGGGCCGCCTTCGTCGGTGCGGTGGCCAGGAAGGTCACGTGGTGCCGCGACGGGTTGGCGCCCGCCTTGGCGTAAGGGGAGGCCTTGCCGATGCGCAGCAGCTCGGGGACGGTGCGCAAGATGACGGCCGGCGAGTCCCCGAAGTCCTCCGCCAGTCGCTGCTCGATGGCCGTTGCAACGCCCGCCTCGCTCTTCGACGCCGTTGCGAACAGGACGTTCCCCGTCTGGATGTAGGTGGTCACACCGGTGTAGCCGAGGGCCTCGAAGGAAGCGCGCAGCTCGTTCATGGCGATGCGGCCGTGGCCGGCCACGTTGACGCTCCGGAGCAGGGCGGCGTAACGGGGCACGGGAGCAACCTACCGGGCCTTCACCCGCCGGCCGGTGCCCGTCCTCCCACTTCCCGCCGGAGACTGAAGCGCCCCCGATGGGGCACCGGGTTCGTGCCGTCGGCCAGGTCGGCGAGGACCTCGCCGAGCAGCGGGCCGAACTTGAACGCGTGGCCGCCGGTGCCGCAGCCGACGACGACGTTCCCCACGCGGTCGAGGACGAAGTCGGCGTCCGACGAGTTGTCGTAGACGCAGCGCTCGGTCGCCACCGGCTCGGGGAGCAGGGCAGGCAGGAGCCGGCGGACCGCGCCCCCGAGCATCGCCACCAGCGCCGGATCGTCTGCGAAGGGCGCCGGATCGACCGGGTCGAACCCGTCGGGGTCGAGGGGGCTGCCGGGGGTGTGGTGGGACACCTTGTAGGTGCCGCCGTGGGCGCCCCGCCCGGGCACGGGCAGCCCGTAGATCATGTCGTCCCCCCATTCGATGAAGACGGGGAGCGTGCCGGCGGGGGGCGACCCCGGCACCGGCCGGAAGTAGGCCACTTGCGGGAGGGACGGTGCGGCCACGACGGTGGCGACGGCGTCCTCCAGCAGGGCCAGCGTGCGCGGGCCGGCAGTGTCCACGACGACGTCGGCGTCGAGGTCCTGCCCGGCCGCGGTGGTGACCGTGGCGCCGCCGGGTCGTTGGCGCAGAGCGCGCACGGCGACGCCCGTGCGCAGGTCGAAGCCGCCGGTCTCGCAGAGCACGCGCAGGCACGCATCTGCGGCGAGGACGCCGGACGCGGGTTCGACGAGCACCGGTCCCGATGGTGCGATGCCCCGCCAGCGCGCCGCAGCGTCGGCCGGTGAGAGCCACTCGGCGGGCGCGCCGGACGTCGCCAGCGCGGCGGCGATGGCGTCGAGCGCGGCCAGGTCGCCGAAGGTCACCTGGCCGGTGGTGTGCAGCAGCGGCCGGCCGCCGGCGCGCTCGAGGGCGAGCCAGAGGTCACGGGCCCCGAGCGCCATCTCGACGTGGAGGGGATCGGGGTACCCGAGGCGGAAAATGCGGGCGTCGCCCTTGGAGCCCGACCGCGCGTGGCCCACCGTGCCGGCGGCCTCCAGCACGGTCACCTGCCACTTCCGTCGCGCCAGCGCCTGCGCCGCGCACAGGCCGAGGAGCCCCGCCCCCACCACGACGCAACGACGGTGGTCGGGCACGGCGACGATCTTAGGAAGGCCAGCGCGGGTCTCCGCCGTCCCGGCTCCATGGAGGCACGGCGGTACGCTCGACGGCGGTGACGAGTGGGACCGACGTGTCGCGGCATCCCCGGTACGGCACGTCCGGCCCGCCCGTGGACACCGATCTCGAGGCGGATGCCGCCGAGCCCGCCGCCACCCCCGACGAGGCGTCAGCTTCGTCGGGGGCGCACCGCAGCCGCACCGGCCGGGCCGTGCGCGCCGTCGGCTTCCACGCCGCCGCCATCGTGCTCTTCAGCCTCCCCGCCGTGGCGCTGTGGTGGCACGTGTGGTCCGGGCACCCCTCGGCCACCCTGACCTGCGGGTGCGGTGACCCCGCGCAGGAGGTCTGGTTCATGGCGTGGCCCGCCTGGGCCATCACGCACCTCCACGGCCTCTTCTTCTCGGGGGCTGTCAACGTCCCCCACGGCGCCAATCTCCTGTCGAACACGTCGGGGACGTTGGTCGGCGTGGTGCTGGCGCCCGTGACGTGGCTCTTCGGCCCGGTGACCGCGACGAACGTGGCGCTCACCCTCGCCCCGGCGCTGAGCGCGTGGGGCTGCTTCGCCGCCGTCCGCCCGCTCGTCACCTGGAAGCCCGGCGCCATCCCAGCGGGTCTGGTCTACGGCTACTCCGCGGCGATCGTGACGTCGCTGGCCTTGGGCCACGTGTCGGTCACCTTGCTGGTGATCCCGCCACTGCTGTTCACCACGTTGCACGAGATCGTCATCCGCCAGGAGCATTCCGTGCGTCGCGACGGCGCTCGTGCTGGCCGCACTGCTCGTCGTGCAATTCCTGATCTCGCCCGAGGTGCTGGTGATGTGCCTGTTGCTGGGCGTCGTCGGCATGGCGGCCGTCACGGTGGTCGGCTGGCGCCAAGTGCGGGTGCGGGCCGGGCACGCGCTGCCGGCGCTCGGGCTCGCGGCGGGAGTGACCATGGTGCTGCTCGCCTACCCGGCCTGGTTCGGCGTTGCCGGGCCGCAGGCGGTGACCGGGCTGCTCTTCCCGCTGGCGCCGGTCCTGGGGGTGCCGCTCTCGGGCCTCCTCTCGCCCGGCCAGTACGGGGCGTTCGCGAACGAGTACGTCCGCTTCGGGGGCTACCTGGGCCGCACCGGCCCTCCGACCGACTACGTGGGCGGCGGCGTGGCGCTGGCCGCGCTGGCGGCCGCGGTGGCGGGCCGGAGGCGCCCCCTCACATGGCTTCTCGTCTTCATGACGGCCGTCACGCTGTGGCTCGCGCTCGGCGCGTACCTCGAGCACGCGCCCGGCTGGCTCGGTCACCCGTGGCTGCCCTGGAGCGAGCTCTGGCGGCTGCCCGTCTTCAAGGAGATCCTGCCGGACCAGTTGGCGCCGCTCATCACCCTCTTCATCGCCTTCCTGCTCGCGGTCGGCCTCGACGCGCTGTACGTCGCGCACCGACGGCCGACCTCGTGGGTCGCGCGCCATCTCGCGCGCGGTCGCTGCGGCGGCTACCGCAGTGGTGGCCGTGGTGGCGCTCGTGCCGGTCTTCGTGACCTTCGATCTGCCCTTGACCGTCGTGCCGCTCGCGATCCCCACCTACATGCGCCAGGTCGCGCCTGGACTGCCGCCGAACTCGGTGCTGCTCACCGTCCCCTTCGCCGTCTCGGGCTCCCCGCAGCCCATGCTCTGGCAGGCGGTCGACGGCTTCCACTTCCGGCTGGCCGGCGCCGCGCTCAAGACACCCAACGCCCTGGGTGGGCCGGTGGGCGCCGGAGCGCCGGGGTCGGCCCGGCGGATCATGACGAACCTGACCGTGCTCGGGGAGCCGGAGCCCTCCGGGACGCCGGCGCAGATCGCGGCGGTCCGCCGCGCCCTGGCGGAGTGGCAGGTCGACGACGTCGTGATCAGCGGCCACAGCCGCGACCCCGTCTACGCCTCGGGGTTCTTCACCATGGTGCTGGGCACGGCACCGGCGTCCGAGGGCGGGGCCTGGGTGTGGCGGCTGCAACCGGGGAGACCGCCGGCCGACGCGGCGACGGGCGCCACCCTGTCGCGGTGCCGGGCGGCGGCGGCGGCACCGACGGCCCGCCACGACCCGACCTTCATGTCCCGCTGCGTGCTCCTCGGTGCCGGGAGGTCATGAGCCCGCACCGTAGGCTTGGCCCATGCAGCCGATCCTCCACCTGTCCATCCCGGTGCGCGACATGGACGAGGCGCGCGCTTTCTACGTGCACACGCTCGGCTGCCAGGAGGCGCGCACCAGGGACGACTTCACCGACGTGTGGTTCTACGGCATGCAGATCACGCTGCAGGACCGCCCCGACGAGGTGCCGCCGACCTCGGCGCGAGGGTCGCGGCACTTCGGCGTCACGCTGGACCGTGAGGAGTTCGAGACCGTGGTCGCACGGCTGCGCGAGCGCGGCGTCGACTGGGTCGTGCCGGTCTCGACCGACGACGCGGGTCTGGCCACCGAGCAGACCAAGGCCAAGATCGCCGACCCGAGCGGCAACGTCGTCGAGATCAAGACGTACCGCGACGTCGACGCGGCCCTGGAGATCTCTGCGCACTCGTACCCCGAGGCCTTCGCCCACGGCAACTGAGGCGGCGGGCCCTGCCCGCTACGGTGTCAGCGAGTGCCGGGCCGGGCCTCCGGGGCCGGCGATCCGAGAGGAGTGCAGTGCGAGCAAGCGGTGTGGAGGAAGCAGGGTGAGCGGGGATCCCCGTGCGGCGCGCCCCGACGGGCGCGCCATCGACCAGCTGCGCCCGGTCAGCTTCGAGCGCGACTACACGGTCATGGCCTTGGGGTCGGTGCTCGTCACGTTCGGGCAGACCAAGGTGCTCTGCACCGCCTCGGTCGAGGAGCGTGTCCCGCCGTGGATGCGGGGCACCGGGCGGGGCTGGGTCACCGCCGAGTACTCCATGCTGCCGGGTTCGACACCCGAGCGTGCCTCCCGGGAGGCGGCCAAGGGCAAGCAGTCCGGGCGGACCCAGGAGATCCAGCGCCTGATCGCGCGCTCCCTGCGCGCCGTGACCGACCTGGTCGCCCTCGGGGAGGTGCAGATCACCGTCGACTGCGACGCGCTGCAGGCAGACGGCGGCACCCGCACGGCCTCCATCTGCGGTGCCTTCATCGCACTGCACGACGCCTGCACCCGGCTGGTGCAGGCGGAGACCATCCGCGCGCACCCGCTGACCGACTCGGTGGCGGCCGTCTCGGTGGGCATCGTCGACGGTGTGCCCATGCTCGACCTGCCCTATGCCGAGGACTCGCGGGCCGAGGTCGACATGAACGTGGTCATGACCGGTGTCGGGCGCTTCGTCGAGGTGCAGGGCACGGCGGAGGGGATGGCCTTCACCCGCAGCGAGCTCGACACCCTGCTCGGACTGGCCGAGACGGGCATCAAGGAGCTGACGAGCCTGCAGGCGGCCGTGCTGGCCGAGCCGCCTGCCCGGCGTTGAGCGGGGCCGCTCCGCTGCGGCTCGTCGTGGCGTCGGCCAACCCCGACAAGGTGGCCGAGATAGTGGCCGTCCTCTCGGCGGCCACCGACGTCGAGCTCGCACCCCGCCCGACGGACGTGCCCGACGTGGTGGAGGACGGCCACACGTTGCTGGACAACGCGCGGTTGAAGGCGCGCGCGCTGGTCGAGGCCACGGGGCTGCCCGCGGTGGCCGACGACACGGGGCTGGGGGTCGACGCGCTGGGCGGTGCGCCGGGCGTGTACGCCGCCCGTTACGCCGGCGAGGACGCGACCTACGCCGACAACGTGGCCAAGTTGCTGCACGCGCTCGCCGCGCTGCCCGACGACGGGGGTGAGCGGCGGGCCTGCTTCAAGACGGTGGCGCTGACGGCCTTCCCGGACGGGTCCGAGCTATGGGCCGAGGGCGTGATGGAGGGCACGATCGCGACGGCGCCCCGCGGGGAGAACGGCTTCGGCTACGACCCCGTGTTCGTGCCCGCCGGCGGGGACGGGCGCACCCTCGCCGAGATGGCGCCGGCCGAGAAGGACGCCGTGTCGCACCGGGGCCGGGCCTTCCGGGCGCTGGCGGCGCTGCTGGCGGAGCGGGCCTGAGCCCGATCAGCGCAGGGCCGGGGCGAGCTCGCGGTACTGGTTCAGCGGGAAGGCCGAGTAGTCGGAGATCACCTGGATGCACACATGGTCCGCCCCCGCGTCGTGGTGCTGGCGAATGCGCGCTGCGACGGTCGCGGCGTCGCCCCAGGGGATCACGGCATCGATCAGGCGATCGCTCCCACCGCCCGCGACGTCATCGTCGCCGTAGCCGAAGTCGCGCAGGTTCTGCGCGTAGTTGGGCAGCTGCAGGTAACCGGTCGCATAGCCGCGGGCGATCTCTCTGGCTCTGGTCGGGTCCGGCTCGAGGACGACGGCCACCTCGGGGGCGAGCAGCGGTCCAGGGCCGAGGACGCCGCGGGCGTGTGCCGTGTGCTCGACAGGGACGAAGTAGGGATGGGCGCCGGCGGCACGTGCTGCGGCGAGCTCGAGCATGCGGGGGCGGAGTGCGGCGAGCACGCGCCGCTCCGGCGGCACCGGCGTCTCCAGCGCGTCGAGCGCGTCGAGGTAGGCGACCATGTGCGAGTAGGGGCGCGCGTAGTGCTCGGCCAGCGGGGCGTGGCTGGCGCCGAGGCCGAGCAGGAAGCGCCCGGCGAACCGGGACTCGAGCGCGGCGACGGCAGGGCCGACGTCGGCGGGCGTGGCGTGCCAGATGCTGACGATGCCGCTGGCCACCACCGCGTGGTCGGTGGCGGCCAGGAGGCGCTCGAAGTGCGGCGAGAGCCCGGGCTCGTAGCGCCCCGACGACCACAGCGCCCCGTAGCCCAGGGACTCGAGCGCCGCGGCGACGTCGAGCTCGGGAGCGTCGGGCACGCGCCACGAGCCGCTCCACCACACGCCCACTCGACCCAGGTCCATGGACGCACGGTAGCGGGGCGGGCCGCGATCTGCCGGCCCGCCGCGGTCAGCCGAGCTGCAGCAGGCGGGCCGCCGTTCCGCCCAGGAAGGCCTGGGCCGCCGGTTCGGAGAGGGGCAGCCCACGGGCGGCGGCCACCGCCCGTTCCATGGGCAAGAAGGGATGGTCGGACGCGAAGAGGACGCGGCCCGTGCCCCTCGCGGAGCCCATGAACGAGACGAGCGCCGGGTCCATGTACTTCGCCAGGTAGGCCGAGTTGGAGAGGTAGAGGTCGGGCCACTTCAACATGTACTGCATGAGCAGCGCCTCGTAGGGGTGGCCCATGTGGGCGCCGATGACGGTGAACCCCTTGAAGTCGATGAGGACGTCCTCGAGCAGCTCGGGGTGCTGGCAGGCGGAGCGCACCCGGGGACCGGGGACGCCGACGTTGACGGACACCGGCAGGCCGAGCTCTGCGCAGGTGGTGTAGACGGGGTAGTAGAGCTTGTCGTTCAGCGGGTACTGGTGCACGAGCGGCGTCACCCGCACGAGCGCGACCGCGGGGTGCGCCGCGAGGGCGCGCAGGCGCGTGCACTGGCGCACGGGGCGGTCGGGCCGGTCGACGACGTCGCGACGCGCAGGCGGTCGGGAAACGCGGCCACCCGGTCGAGGAGGCCGTCGGTCTCCTCGGCGCCGATGCCGGCCGCAACGACGCCCACATCGACGCCACAGGCGTCCATGGTGGCCAGCAGCTGCTGCAACGTCGACGATGCCGAGAGGTCGCCGCCCAGCAGCCCGGGGATGCCCTCGTTGCCGGCCCGGCCCAGGAAGGCGTCGGCGGCCTGGCCGCTGAGCGCGTTGACCCAGAGGTCGACGACGGTCACGCCTTGTCGGCGGCGGCCGCCTCGGCGGCCTTGGCGGCGGCCTTGGCCTTGGCGGCGCGCAGGTACCCCACGCCCTTCGTCAGCGACTCCTTGATCAGCCGGTCGTTGTCCTTCGAGATGAAGGCATGCACCCGCTTCTCGAGCAGGGCGCGCAGGAGCGGGTTGAACGCGTGGTACGTCTCGGAGAAGTGGACGCGGGTGCGGCCGTCGCCGAGGTCCTCCAGCCGCGTGAACCCCTCGGCCTGCGAGAGCAGCGGCCGGCCGACCGCGGTGTACTTCCACGACTCCTTGGGCGTGACCTCGGTCAGCCACTCCCATGACTGGCCCTTGCCGCCCGTCAACAAGTAGCGCGGCACCCGGAAGTCGCAGTGCCGGATGAGGCCGTCGCCGATGTCGTTGCCCGGGTAGAGGATGTCGATGGTGACGTCGCCCGTCTCGGTGTGGGGGACGCGGGCCCAGAACAGCTGCCACAGCTCGTCCACACTGCCATCGATGTCCACGAAGAAGTGGTGCTCCTGCACCGGCTCACCATATCCCCGGACCTGACGGGCCCGTCAGGTCCGGGTGGCCGGACGGCCGGGGCCGGTAGGTTCGCACCCCGTGAAGCTGGCCTTCGTGGTGCCGCGGTACGGGGCCGAGATCCGTGGCGGCGCCGAGACGGGGGCGCGCATGCTGGCCGAGCACCTGGTGGCCGACGGGCGCATGGAGGTCGAGGTCCTCACCACCTGCGCCCTCGACGCCATCATGTGGCGCGACGAGCTGCCCGAGGGCACCGACGACGTCAACGGGGTGCGCGTGCGTCGCCTCCGCTCCGAGGCCGGGCGCGACGACCGCTTCCACCCGCTGTGGGCAGTGATGCGGGAGGACCCGGCGCGGGCGAGCCGAGAGGACATGGAGAGCTGGGTCGACCTGCAGGGGCCGCGCTCGCCCGCGCTGCTCGACGCCGTGGCGGCCAGCGACGCCGACGTGGTGGCCTTCTACCCCTACCTGTACTACCCGACCGTCCGCGGCCTGCCCCTGGTGGCCGAGCGCGCCGTCCTGCACCCGGCGGCGCACGAGGAGCCCGCGCTGCACCTGCGGGTCTTCGACGAGCTCTTCGCCCGCTGCCGGGGCTTCGCCTTCCACAGCCGGAGCGAGCGGGCGCTGGTCTGCGACCGCTTCGGGGTGGCGGCCACACCCCAGGTGGTGGTCGGCCTCGGCGTGGAGGAGCCGGCGGCCGTCCATGGCGCCGGCGATGTGACGGGCGTGGCCACCCGTGCCGCCCTCGGGATCGGCGAGATGCCCTACCTCCTCTGCGTCGGCCGGGTGGACGACCAGAAGGGGACCGGCATGCTGTGGCGCTGGTTCCGCGCCTACAAGCAGCGCCACCCCGGCCCGCTCCGCCTGGTGTTCGTGGGCCAAGTGGTCAACGCACCGGACGCGGCGCATGACGTCGTCGTGACCGGCATGACCGACGACGAGGCCAAGTGGGCGCTGCTGCGGGGGGCGCGGGCGCTGGTCGCCCCCTCGCCCCACGAGTCCTTCTCGTTGACCGTGATCGAGGCGCTGACCGCGGGCGTGCCCGTGCTCGTCAACGCGACGTGCGGCGCCACCCGGGAGCATTGCGAGCGGTCGGGTGCCGGGCTGTGGTTCGGTGACTTCGCCGATTTCGAGGCCGGCGTCGACCTCCTCACGGCGGACGGCGCGCAGCGCGAGACGATGTGCCACAACGGCCGGGCCTACGTGGAGGCGAACTTCACCTGGCCGGTGATCCTGGACCGCTACTGCGGCTTCTTGGAGCGCTTCGCCGGCGGGGTCGCGGCGGGGCGGGCGGGGAACGGGGTGCCGTAGCGGTCGAGGTGGGCCTTCTCCGAGAGGGGCCGGCGCCGGGGAGCCCCGAGCGGCGCGGGCAGATGGCCGAGCGGGACGACGGCGACCGGCACGACCTCGGGCGGCAGGCCGAGCGGGCCGGAAAGCGCCTCCCCGGCGAGGACCGGCATGGTGGTGAGCGTCGAGCCCAGCCCGAGCGCGTGCGCCGCCAGCAGCAGGTTCTGCACGGCCGGGAAGACCGAGGCGTCCATCGACTGGGGGTAGGTCAGGCGGGTGTCCCCGCACACGACGACGAGCACCGGCGCGGCGGCGATGCCACCCATGGCGCCGCGGTCGACGTCCTCCAGGAAGGCGGGGGAGAGGCGCTGCTCCTCGAGCGCCCGGGCCCCGCCCTGCCAGATGCGCGCCGTCAACTCGCCGATCGTGGCGCGCAGCGCCGGGTCGCGCACGACGATGAAGACGAAGGGCTGGCTGTTCTCGGCGCTCGGGGCGTGGGTGGCGGCGCGGAGGATGCGGGCGACGGTGTCGTCGTCCACGTCGTCGGGGAGGAACGATCGTGCGGCCCGTTGGGTGTGCACCACCTCGAAGAAGTCGGGCATGGGGCCGGATGGTATCGAGCAGGGGCCCGGGCCGCCCCGGGGCATCGGATTGGGCGGCGTGGGGGCGACCCGCTACCTTTGGCGCTGCATCGGCCGGGGGCCGGTGCCCGCCATGGCGATCGTGGTCCGGTACGACGGCGGAGGGGGACAGGGAGGCAGACGGTGGCAGAGGGCGCCGCATCGCAAGAAGACGTGCTCAAGGGGATCATCGGGCAGCCGACCGGCAAGGCCAAGGTGATCGTGGAGCGGGGGCCGGTGCAGCACTTCGCCGACGCCGTGCTCAGTGCCAGCCCGATCTACCACAACCCCGAGGCGGCCCGCGACGCCGGCTTCGACGCCATCCCGGCGCCGCCGACGTTCCCCTTCGCCATGGAGTTCTCCGGCAAGTTCGAGGAGATCCAGCCGGCCGACGTGCCGACGGGCAGCCCGCTCATGACGGCGCTGGCGCCGCTCATCGCCAAGGGTGGGCTGATCCTGCACGGCGAGCAGGAGTTCCTCTACCACCGCCCCGTGCAGGTCGGCGACGTGCTGGTCAGCGAGGGCAAGATCACGGACGCCTACCAGAAGGAGTCCAAGGGCCGGACGATGACCTTCATCGTCTCGGAGACCGAATTGGAGCGACGAGAAGACCGGCGAGCCCGTCGTGACGGCGCGCTTCAACCTGATCCACCGCGCCTAGGCCGCTGCGCCTCTGTGGACGAGACGTTGAAATCGAGATTGACGGGAGGTCGAGACGATGGGTGAGAAGAAGCTTTCCTTCGACGAGGTGAAAGTCGGGGACGAGGCCCCGGTGGTCACGCACACGCTGACGCGGACGGACCTCGTGAAGTACGCCGGCGCGTCGGGTGACTTCAACCCGATGCACCACGACGAGGTGGCGGCCAAGGCAGCCGGGCAGCCCAGCGTCTTCGGGCACGGCATGTTCTCCATGGGCCTGCTGGGCACGGCCGTGACCGACTACGTGGGCGTGGGCAACCTGACGCGGTACCAGGTGCGCTTCGCCCGCCAGACCTGGCCCGACGAGGTACTGAGCTCGAAGATCGTGGTCGTCGCCAAGCGCGAAGAGGGCGGCAAGAAGCTGGTCGACCTGGCGGTGACGTTGTCCAACGCGGAGGGCGAGGACAAGCTGGTCGGCGAGGCCACGGCAGCACTGCCCTGATCGGGCTAGGTTCGCCTGTCGGAACGACGCGGCGGCTGACGCCGTCGAGGGGACCGACGAGACGTCGAACCAGATGTTGAAAGGACACCGATCGTGAGCGCAGACATGTTGGCACGGGCTTTCGCATCGACCGCCGGGGTGCTCTCCGGAGTGGACGCCCAGCAGCTCGACGGGGCGACTCCGTGCGCGTCGTGGCAGGTGCGCGAGCTGGTGAACCACGTCGTCGGCGCGACGACGTACTTCGCCGTCGCGGCCGAGACGGGGCAGGCGCCCGCTCCCGCCGAGACCGACTTCTGCGAGGGCGACTTCGTGTCGGAGTTCAACAAGGGCGCCGCACGCGCCGTCAAGGCGTTCGAGGCCGACGGCGTGATGGACAAGATGATGAAGCTCCCCTTCGGCGAGCTCCCCGGTGGCGTCTTCATCAACATCGCAGCCATCGACACCTTCACCCACGGGTGGGACCTGGCCAAGGCCACGGGCCAGTCGACGGACCTGGACCCCGGGCTGGCCACGCAGCTCCTGGCGTTCGCCGAGGGCTTCCTGCCCGACGACCTGCGTGGCAACGACGGCCAGGCCCCCTTCGGCCCCAAGGCGCAGGCGCCGGCGGGCTCGCCTCCGGCCGACCGGCTGGCCGCGTTCCTCGGCCGTCAGCCCTGACCGCCGCGCCGTGTCCGCGGCGTCAGGCGGTGTCGGGCCGGGGCGCGTCGTCGTAGGCCGCGACGGGCCACGCCGACCCCGGCTCCCTGAGCGTGGGGCAGCGCGACGCATCGACGTCGCGCTCGCCGGGCTCGACCCCGAACGGCGTGAGGAAGAAGCCGAGGCTCGGCGATGGCGGGGACGGCGAGAACAACGGGTCGACAAATGACACCTCTGCGTGCTCGCCCGCGGCCCCATTTCTTCCCCCACCGTGCGTGGATGCCAGGCCGACCCCGGAGCCCACGATGCCGCAGGGGATCTGCGCAGCCGTAGTGTGGTCACCATGGCCCACGTGATGGCGACGCCGTGAGCGCCCTCGATGCGCGGGTCGGCGAGATCGAGGAGGCGATCGACCTTGGCCGGGCGCTCGTCCGCAGTCTCGAGCGGGTCGTGCTCGGCAGTGAGGATGCCCTCCTTGCCGCGGCCACGGCGGCGCTTACGGGCGGGCATCTGCTCATTGAGGACGTGCCCGGTGTCGGCAAGACCGTGCTGGCGCGTGCCCTGGCGACGTCCCTCGGGGCTCGACTGTCACGGGTGCAGGGCCACCCCGACCTGCTCCCGTCCGACATCACCGGCGTCTCGGTGTTCATGCCGGACAGCGGCAGCTGGGACTTCCGGCCCGGACCTGTCTTCGCCCACGTCGTCCTCGTCGACGAGCTGAATCGCACCCCGCCCCGCACGCAGTCCGCGCTCCTCGAGACCATGGAGGAGCGCCAAGTCAGCGTCGACGGCCAGTCGTGGCCCCTCCCGCAGCCCCACATGGTGATCGCCACCCAGAACCCGCACTCGCAGCGTGGCACCTTCCCCCTGGTCGAGAGCCAGCTCGATCGCTTCGCCATCGCGACGCCCATCGGGTACCCCGATGCCGCGCTGGAGGCGCAGCTGGCGCTGCATGCCGGGGGCACCTACGCCCTGGCCGACCTGCAGCCGGTCTGCACGCCCGCACACTGGCTGCGCGCCCAGCGGGCCACCGAGTCGGTGCACGTGCAGGACGCGATCGCCGAGTACGCGGTGGCGATCTGCCGGGCCAGCCGCACCGCGCCGGGAGTGCATCTCGGTGCGAGCCCGCGCGCCGCCATCTGGCTGATCCGGTCGGCGCAGGCGCACGCCGTCCTCTCCTCGAGGAGCTACGTCGTACCCGACGACGTGAAGGCGGTCGCGGTCGCATGCCTCGCGCATCGCCTGCTGACCGTCGAGGGCGACGACAGCATCGGGCACTCCGCCGCCTTGATCCGCCAGCTCCTCGAAGCGACGCCAGCGCCGCGACCGTGAGCCGCTGGGCACGGCCGGCCCGCCCCGTGGCGCCGATCGCCGTGGCGGTCGGGATCGTCGCACTGTGGTGGCTGGTCGCCCACAACGGCGGCGCCGGCTGGGTGCAGTTCATCGGCGACATCGTCTTCGGCACCCTCCTCATCGGGGTGGCCGGTCCGTTCGTCGTCGTCACCCGCGCCCACGTCTTGGTCCGCAGTTCCCCGGCCGACGCCAGCGCCGGGTTGCCGGCGGACGTGCACGTCGAGGCCAGCACGCGCCTGCGGGTGCGTCCCATTGAGCCACCGGGTCCCGAGATCTTCGTCGGGCCAGCCGGGCGGCGGGGCCACGCGGGCGACCGGATCACGGTGGAGCCGGAGCGTCATGGCCTGCACGACGCCGTGACGCTGGACGTCGCCTCGGCCGCGCCGTTCGCGCTGCAGTGGTGGACCCGGCGGGTCCGGGTCACGCTGCCCGCCGAGCTGCACGTGGCGCCGCGCCTCGGGCGGCCGGCGCGCCCGCGCACCGCGACCGACGAAGAGGCGGGTGAGGTCCACGAGCGGCCGCGGACCGACGGTGGACTGCCCAGAGGCGCGCGCCCGTACACGCCGGGGGACGGTCGCCGCCTGGTCCACTGGCGGGCCACCGCCCATGCCGGTCGGCTGATGGTGCGGGAGGTGGAGCGGCCCTCGGCCGGGCCCGTCACCCTCACCGTTGAGCTGCCCTCGGACCCCGACGAGGCCGAGCGTGTCGTCGAACGTGCGCTCGGCACGGTGGTCGACCTGCTGGCGACCGGCGCACCTGTCCTCCTCGGCACGCTGGAGCGATCGGGTGCGGTGCTGGCGCCCGTCACGGACCGGCGGGGCGCGGGACGCCGGCTGGCGCGGGCGGTACCCCCCCGGGGGTCAGGGACACCGTGAGTGCGCTCGAGGCCATCCGCCGGGCGAACAGACCGGGGCCCCCGGAGCACTCGATCCGCCTCCGGGCCGCCTGCCTGGGCACCGTGCTGGTGTCGATTGCCGCGTGCGCCTCGTTGCGCGAGGTGTCGCCGACCACCGCCGTCGTGGCCTCGGTGCTCGTCACGGCCGGCATGTCCTTCTCCTACGCGACCAGGGCCCGGGCACCCGGCTGGGTCAAGGTGCTGGTGGCCGTGGGCGCCATCGCCGCCTTCGTGTGGTTCTTCCACTCGGTGAGCTCGCCCGCGGTGGACTTCACGACGGTCGAGAACCCGCTGACCCTCCTGTTGGTCTCC
This sequence comes from uncultured Acidimicrobiaceae bacterium, assembly GCA_963717455.1. Lineage (GTDB taxonomy): Bacteria > Actinomycetota > Acidimicrobiia > Acidimicrobiales > RAAP-2 > Bog-473. The sequence goes on along the minus strand of OY970336.1, from coordinate 3,993,473 downwards.
GTTCTGGTCGTCCACTCCTTCCACGTGCCCTCGCGACGAGACCTGCTCTTCTCGCTCGGTGCGTCGGCGGGCCTGATCGCTGTCGGCGCGGCGCAGGCGATCGACCTTCGCTTCGGTCTCTACGTCGTGGCCTGGGTGTGCTTCGGGCTCTGGGCCCTGACGGAGATGTGGACGTCGGCGAGTGGCGGTGGCCGGATCTCGGCCACGGGGCTGGTGGCCGCCGTGGCGGCGCTCGCGACCGCGGCGGCCGCGATCTTCCTCGTGTTGCCCGCCCCGGTCGTCGCGTACCGGGTCGCCTTCCTCACCCGGGCGGGAGCCGGAGGATCGGTGGGTGTCCCCGGCGCGCTGGCGGGGGACTCGGGGACGCCGGCGCAGTTGTCCCGGGCGGGCAGCACCAGCAGCCGGACCAGGGTCGGGGGCTATCTCGGTTTCGCGGCGAGCCTGAACACGGCGCTGCGGGGGAACCTGGGCAACACGCTCGTGCTGCAGGTCCGGGCCCAGCGCCCGTCCTACTGGGTGGGCGAGACGTTCGACACGTGGCACGGCCAGAGCTGGACCCAGTCGCAGCCGGCCACGAGACCGCTGCGGGGGGGTTCGCCCTTCGTCCTCCCGCTCCCGGTGGGTGCCGTCCCGCTCGGCCAGCCCGACCTGCAGACGTTCTACATCGCGAGCTCGACTGCCGACCTCGTCTTCCATGCCGAGAGCGCCAACCAAGTGTGGTTCCCGACCTCGACCGTCTACACCGGCCACGACGGCACCGTCGTCTCGCCGATCGGCTTGGGGAGCGGGTCCATCTACACGGTCGAGTCACAGGTCAGCGCCCCGACGGCGGCCGAGCTGCGCACCGACGCCGGCACGCAGACGCCCCCAGCCCTGCAGCAGGAGTACAGCCAACTGCCGCACCCCTACCCGCGGGTCCTGGCCTTGGCACAGTCGGTCACCGCCCGCGACACCACGACATACGACAAGGTGCAATCGCTCATCTCCTGGATAGGCACGCACACCCGCTACTCCCTCGACATCCCGCCCCTGCCGGCCGGTGCCGACACGGTCGACGAATTCCTCTTCGGCAACCGGGTCGGGTTCTGCGAGCAGATCTCGACGTCGCTCGCCGTCATGTTGCGATCGCTCGGGATCCCGGCGCGCGAAGCGGTCGGCTACGTGCCCGGGGGCTACGACCCGATCACCGACCTCTGGCAGGTCCACGCCAACGACGCCCACGCGTGGGTGCAGGTGTGGTTCCCCGGGTACGGCTGGCAGAGCTTCGATCCGACGGCGGTGGTGCCGGCGGCCAACCCCAGCCCCGGCGCGACCGCGTTGAAGGACGTCGCGGCGGCACTGCGGCGAGTCCCATGGGTGCCGGTCGGCTCGGTCCTCGCCGGCGCCGGTGTGGTGGTGGTGCTCGTGCGCCGGCGCCGGGCGCGACCGCCGACCTGGGCGGCGCGGGTGGCGCGCAGCGCCGAGCGGGCGGGCCGGCGGGCCGGGCGGCCGCGCCGACCCAGCGAGACCCTGGCCGAGTACGCCACGACCCTCGACGAGCTGGCGGGGTCGTCGACCTGGGCCCGGTTGGCCACCTCGGTGGAGGCGAGCGCGTACGGGGGCCGCGAGCCGCCCGCGGCGGTGCAGCGCGCCATGGAGGACGAGGCCAGGCGCACCCGCGTCAAGGCGCGGGCCGGTGCGGGCGTGCGGGGCTGAGCGGGGAGACGATCAGGCCGGAGGTGTGAAGCGCAGCGGGAGCCGGGCGGGCCCCCAGATGCCGAACGACGACGGCTTCCACTCGATCTCGCCGTTGCGGGCGAGGTCGGGCATGCGCCGGGCCAGCAGCGGGAGGGCCTCTTGCAGCTCGGCCCGGGCGAGCGCCGCGCCCATGCAGAAATGGATGCCGGCGCCGAAGGTCATCTGCGCCGAGCCCCGCTCCCGCGTGATGTCGAAGACATCGGGCTCCTCGAAGGCCTCGGGGTCCCGGTTGGCCCCGGCCAGCGAGGTGACGACGAGCGTCCCCTGGGGGAACAGGACGTCGCGGTAGACGATGTCCTCGGAGGCGAAGCGCGCCGTGCCACGGACCGCGCCGAGGTACCGCATCGACTCCTCGACGGCCCGGGGCGCCAGCTCGGGCCGCCCGGCCAGCAGCTCCCACTGGTCGGGGTGCTCGGTGAAGAGCGCCACGGAGCACGCCAGCTGGTTCCGGGTGGTGTCGGTGCCGGCCATGAGCACCGCCTGGGCCAGCATCGCCATCTCGTCGGTCGACAGCCGGTCGCCGGCCTCCTCGACCGCGATGAGGTCGCTCAGCAGGTCGTCGCGCGGGTCGGCGCGGCGCTCCGCGATCATGTCGTTCATGTAGGCCGTGAGCTCCTGGTCGGCCCGCTCGATGAGTGGCAGGTCCTCGGCCAGGTTGTTGTTGAAGATCCGGAAGATGTCCGTCGCCCAGCCCGAGAACAGCTTCCAGTCCTCGGGTGGCGCGCCGAGCAGCTCGCAGATGATGGGGATCGGGTAGGGCTCGCACACGTCGGCCACCAGCTCGCACTCCCCGCGCTCGACGACACGGTCGACGAGCTCGCCGACCACCGCCTGCATGGTGGGGCGGAGCCGGTTCGCCGAGGCGGGCGTGAAAGCCGGGGCGACGAGGCGGCGCAGGCGCGCGTGACCCGCGCCCTCCATCGTGAGGATGGACTCGCGACGCTCGCCGACTGGGGAGGTGCCCTGGAGTTCGGGTGACTGCTCGATGACGGACAGCCCGGAGTGGAAGCGCTGGTCGCGCAGGACGGCGGTGACGTCCGCCAGCCGCGTGACCGTGTAGCCCAGCTCGTTGCGGGCGAGCCAGTGCACGGCCCGGGCCGCCTCGATCGCCTCTATCGCCTCCTGGCGCTGGAGCCCGACCACGTCGAGGGAGGGGAGCTCGAGCTCCGAGACCAGCTGTGCCATCACGAGGTCGGGCTCTGCTTGAGCGCGGGGTGCCGCGACACCATCAGCGGCAGGATCAGTGACTTGGGCGCCAGGTGGGCCAGCGCTGCCGCGGCCCGGTTCGCCGCCCCCGGGATCACGACCGGCCGCCCCGCATGGAGCCCCTCGACCGCCGCCTTCGCCACGTCGGCCGGCGGCACCCACATGAACTTCGGCAGCGCCTCGGCCGCCTCCTCGTCGGTGACGCCCGCCGCCTCGGCGAACCCGGTCTCGACCGGCCCGGGGCACAGCGCGGTGACGGTCACGCCCGTCCCCTTGAGCTCGGCGCCGAGCGCGCGGCTGTAGGAGAGGACGAAGGCCTTCGACGCCCCGTAGCACGCCTGCCCGGGCAGCGGCTGGAAGGCCGCGGTGGACGCGGTGTTGAGGACTGCGCCGCGGTGGCGGGTGACCATGCCGGCCACGAAGAGGGTGCAGAGGTCGACCACCGCCTCCACGTTCGTGCGCACCATGGCGAGCTCCGTGGCGCGGTCGGCCCGCTGCACCGGGCCCATCGACGTGAAGCCGGCGTTGTTGACGAGGATGTCGGGTGTGAGGCCGCGCCGTTCCAACTCTGCTGGGAGGTCGCCGCGCGAGGCCGCGTCGGTGAGGTCGGCCGCGATCACCTCGGCACGGATGCCGTGCGCCTGGGCGAGCTCGTCGGCCAGCGCCTTGAGCCGGTCTTCGCGCCGGGCCACGAGCGTGACGCCGTGGCCGCGCCGGGCCAGCTCGCGGGCGACCTCGGCGCCGATGCCCGATGACGCGCCGGTGACGAGCGCCGTGGTGTTCTCCTTGGGGGTGGGGAGTGCCATGGGCAGAGCGTAGGGGACACGCGGCAGGGCCACCATGGGCGCGCCACGCGGCCGTTCGTCACGATGACCATGAAGTTCGCGTGACGACGGGCGGCTCCACCAGGGCCTTCGCGAAGATCCAGTTCGTGTGGGGTTCACACGGCCCGGAGCGAGGCAGATACTGGAGCCAAACGAGTGGCATACGGAGCACCCGCCGTTGCCCCGAGTGAAAGGAGCTGCCGATGCCATCGACACGCTCGACCGAGGAGGGCGATCCGCCGGGTTGAGACTGCGTCACCGATGTCGGCTTCGGTGACGCCCCAGAGCAGCCCACTTGGTGTGAAGTCCGGCGTGTGAATGAGGCCGTGCTCGTGCCGGTGCGTGTGCCGGCCGGCCGACAAGGCGGCCCCCGCACCAAGTCCGCCGCAGGCTGGAGCCAAGAGGCTGCGTACAGATGACACACACGAGTCAAGGACCGGCCGTGAGGCCGGTCCTTCTCGCGGTACGGCTCTCACGCCACCCCGGGGTGCGCGCACCGGCATGTCATGCCATGGTGGGGCCATGCCCGGGACGCGCCTCCCCATGTTCCCGCTCTCGGCCGTCCTCTTCCCGCACGCCTTCATGCAGCTCCACGTGTTCGAGCCGCGCTACCGGACGCTCATGCGGGACTGCCTGGCGGGAGACCGCCGGTTCGGCATCGTCCTGATCGAGCGGGGCTCCGAGGTGGGGGGTGGGGACGAGCGCTCGGCCCTCGGCACGCGCTGCGAGATCACGAAGGAGATCGAGCTGCCCGACGGCCGCTGGCTCCTCGAGGTCCGCGGGGAGGCGCTGATCGAGGTCGAGCAGTGGCTGCCCGACGACCCCTACCCCGTCGCGCTCGTGATGGAGCCCCTGCCCGTGCCGGGGCTGGAGGACCCCGGCCCGGTCCTGGGCCAGGCCGTCCGACGCGTGCGCCGGGCCCGCGCGCTGCTGGCGGAGCACGGTGGCATGCCGGCGCTGCCGCCCGGCCTCGCGCTCGACGGGAACGGCGACGCCGAGGTCGCGTCGTGGCTGCTCGGCGCGGCGGCACCGGTCAACGCGTACGACGCGCAGCGCCTGCTGGCGGCCGACGGCGCGGAGGAGCGGTTGCGCCTCCTGGTGGAGCTGATGGAGGATCTCGAGCTCGACCTGCACCGGATGCTCACCTCGGAGTGAGCGCGAGGAACCCCGGGCAGGGACGGGGGAGGAGCGACATGGCCATCACGCCGACGAGAGAGCAGTTCACCGAGTTCGCCCACGGCGGCCGTGACGGCGAGGTGGTGATGCTCAACCTGCTGCACTTCGCCCGGCCGGACGGGGCCGCCGAGCCGACGGGCGATGCCGAGCCGACGGGCGCCGCCGCGTACCGCGACTACAGCGACCAGGTGGTCCGGATGGTCGAGGCCCGGGGCGGACGCGTGATCTGGACGGGCCGGCCCGAGCACGTGCTGATCGGGGACCCCGACGCCGACGCCTGGGACCTCGTGGCGCTCGTCTCGTACCCCAGCCGCTCCGCCTTCATCGACATGGTGACCTCGCCCAACTACGAGTCGGCCCACGCGCACCGCGAGCGGGGTCTCGACCGCACGGTGCTCCTGGCCTGTGAGCCGGTGCTCCAGGCCCTGGCCCCGCGCGACGGGGCGGCGGATGCCTGAGCCCGAGCCGCCGTCCGGCGGGCCGCGCCGTCGCAACATCCTCTTCGTCACCACCGACCAGCAGCGCTACGACAGCCTGGGCTGCAACGGCGGCGCCGTCGCCCGCACGCCGGTGGTCGACGGGCTCGCCGCCCAGGGCATCAACTACCGGCGGGCCTACAACCAGAACACGGTGTGCATGCCCGCCCGCTCGACCATGCTGACGGGCCAGTACGTCCGCACGCACGGCGTCGTGGCCAACGGCATCCCTCTCCCCGTCGACGCGCCCTCGGTGGCCCGGTACCTGCACGACGCGGCGGGCTACCGCACCGCCCTCTTGGGCAAGGCCCACTTCGAGCCCGGCTTCGACCCGAAGAACCAGTTCGAGGAGAACGCCCGCGTCGCCCGGTGGGACACCGGTCCCTGGCGGGGCTTCGAGCGCTCCGAGCAGGCGATGCACGCGGCCGCCTGGGGGAACCACCCGATCGCCCACTACGGCCGCTGGCTCAAGGAGCACCACCCCGAGCACCTGCACAGCTTCGCCGGCCTGCTCCAGGCCGAGCCGGGCGGCGACACCGCAGCCCCGGAGACGAAGAACAACCCGATCCCGCGCCAGTGGTACCACACGGACTGGGTGGCCGATCTCACCGTCGACTGGCTGTCGTCGCTGGCTGACGACGAGCCCTGGTTCTGCTGGATGTCGTTCCCCGACCCGCACCACCCCTGGGACCCCCCGGCCTCCGAGCTGTACCGGGTGCCCTGGCAGGACCTCGCGCTGCCGCCCGGCCATCCCGGCTCCGACGAGGCGGTCCGCAAGGTGCTGGCGCGCAAGCCGGCGCACTGGCTCGCCTACTGGGACGGCAGCTTCTCCAACATGGAGGGCGGGCCGGCGGCCTTCGTCCCCTCACGGCTGACGAACGACCAGATCCGCGAGGTCAACGCCAAGGTGCACGTCATGAACGAGCTCATCGACGAGGCGTGCGGGCGGGTGCTCGAGGCGATCGGGCAACGAGGATGGCTCGCCGACACCGACATCATCTTCACCACCGACCATGGAGAGATGCAGGGGGACTTCGGGCTCCTCTACAAGGGCCCGTACCACACCGACGCCCTGATGCGCCTGCCCTTCGTGTGGCGCCCGGCCCCGTCCGCAGGCATCGCACCGGCGACGGTGTCCGACCCGGTGGGCCAGGTGGACCTGGCACCCACCTTCTGCGCCATCGCCGGCGTGGACCCCGCGCCCTGGATGCAGGGCCGGGCCCTCCCGCAGGCCGACGGCGAGCCCGGGCGCGAGCGCGCGCTGTGCGAGTGGGACAGCCAGTTCCCCGGCTACGGCATGCACCTGCGCTCCGTCTACCGCGACGGGTGGCTGTGCACCGTGTACGAGCCGTCCACCGCGGGGCAGCCCAACGGCCTCGAGGAGACCTGGGGGGACGGCGTCCTCGATCCCTGCGCGGTCGTCTACGAGCAGACGTGCACCGGTCCGGGCGGGGTGGGCATCGCCACCGGCGAGCTCTACAACGTCGACGACGATCCCCACCAGTTCGAGAACCTCTGGGACGACCCGGCGCGGCGCGCCCTGCGCGAGGACCTGGTGGCCGACCTCTACGCCAGCCTGCCGAAGGAGGAACGCCACCTCAAGGTGGTGGCGCCCGCCTGACCGTCAGGCGACCGGGGCGGGCGTCGCCCGCTCGATGGCGGCCCAGCCGCTCGAGAGCTCGCGACGCGCCTCCTCGGCCCGATGACCGCCCCGCAGACCGAAGAGCCGCTTGGCGAAGAGGAGATAGATCACGACGGCGAGGTTGATCGCCAGCGTGACGAGCTTGAACACGCTCACGCTGAGCGTGAGCTCGTAGACCTCGTAGGGCACGAGGACGGTGGTGGCGATGAAGGTCAGGTATTCGGCCCATCGCTTGTTCAGCCAGAGGCCGACCATCTCGGTGGCCTCGAGCGCCGCGTAGGCGAGGAGTACGCCCCCGAGGATCCGCAGGTGTGCCGGGCTGTACTTGAAGGCGCGGCCCAGGTAGCCGAGGACCCCGCGCACCTGGGATGCGCCGGGCGCGCCGCCTGCCAGCGCGTCCATGATGTTCTCGTAGTCGCGGTGCAGTGCCTGATCGTGCGCGGCGAAGGTGAACAGCACGATGGCCAGACTGGTCAGCACCACGACATGGATCGCCCGGTCGAGAGCGATCAGGCGCAGCACGTAGCGGTCGCGCAGCGCCGCACCGCGCACGGGCAGCGCAATCTCGTCCCGGCTCTCGACGTGCTCGCGACTCGGCCGCTCCGGCTTCGGCCGCTGGACCCAGTCGTCGCAGCGCAGGCACCGGTGCCAACGCACCGCGCCCTCGTCGCGCACGAGCAGCGCATCGTCGGGCGTGATCAGCGCCGCCTCCGTCCCGACCAGGACGTGGCCGGACCAGGCACAGGTGAGGAGCTCGTAGCGATTCGGGGGTCGCCGGCGTCTCCGCACGGCGTCAGGTTAAGCCAGGGCTCCCGGGAGTCTGCGGACTCAGACCAGCCCGGCCAGCGCCGCGCCGAGGAAGCGCTGCGGCGCCTCGACCATGGGGTAGTGGCCCACCCCGTCCAGGCGGGTGGCCGTCGCGTCGGGGCGGGCCTCCAGCAGCGTGTCGACCATGGAGGGGACGGCGATCGGGTCGTCGAGCCCCCACACGATGTGCAGCGGGGACGGATCGGCCTCGATGGCGCCGGTGAACCGACGCTCGTTCGCTCGCCGCTCCTCGATGTAGCGGATCAGGCGCGGCAGCACGAGGCGCCCGTCGCCGTGCATCACCTGGGCCGCCGCGGCCGGCACCGGGTCCTCGGGCCAGCCCTCGGGCACCCGGGCCGTGCGCGGGCTGAACGTGTCGCGCAGGCTCTGGGTGATGGAGGCGGCGTCGATCGGCACCTCGGGCGGCAGCTTGGCGTCGGGCAGCCCGAGGAGCAGCTGCTGGCCGCCGGTGAGCTGGGCCTGCTCGATGTAGATGCTCCCGTTGCTCACCACGCGGCGGGTGATCTCGACGGGCCAGGCCCCCTCGGCGCGCCGGGCCAGCAGCTCGCCGCCGACCGTGTCGCCCATGTCGTGGGTGAGCAGGGCCAGGCGGTCGAGGCCGAGCTCGGCCACGAACGCGGCTGCGATGTCGGCCTGCAGGGCCATGGAGTAGGCGCGGTCCGGCTTGGCCGAGAGGCCGTAGCCGAGCATGTCGAGCAGCAGGACGCGCCGCCCGCCGCGCAGGCCGTCGAGCACGGCGGCGAAGTCCAACGACGACGTCGGGAAGCCGTGCAGCACGAGCAACGGCGCGTGGCGCTCGGGCCCGATGGACGGCGCGTCGATGGTGAAGACGAGCTCGCCGCACAGCTCGCGGTGGGTGCCGATCGCCTCCCACGCGGTGCTCGAGGTGATCGTCACGTGCCGGCCAGCTTGCTCACGACGGGGCCGAGAGTCTCCCAGGAGTCGGACTCGATCGACCAGTAGGAGATCCCGTACTCGGCCCGCCGCCACTCGAGCTCCTCGGCCATCTCGTCGAGCGTCCCGACCAGGGCCAGCGGGACGTGGAGCGCGTCGGCCGGATCGATGCCGAAGGCGGGCGCCATCTGGCCCGCCAGGCCGGCCGCGTCGTCGGTGACGAGCAGCAAGCCGATGAGCGAGTTGAGCTCGATGTCGTCGAAGCGGTCGCCCGCCGCCTCCTTCACCCAGGCGAGCTTCTGGCGGGTGCGCTCCGGCGTGGCGTCCGCGGCCGTCTCGGCGCCGCCCGTCCCCTCGCGCAGGTTGACGTTGATGCTGACGATGTCGGCGTGGCGTGCCGCAAAGGACAGCACCCGCCTGCCCCCGCCGCCGATGATGAGCGGCGGCCCCGGGTGCTGCACCGGTCGCGGCGTGAGGGTGTGCTCGTGCACCTCGTAGTACTCGCCCTTGAAGCTGAAGGGGCCGTCGTTGCGCAGGAGCCCCTGGACGACCTGCACCGCCTCCTCGAAGCGCGCCACCCGCACGGCCGGCGGGTCGTAGGGGAGCCCCGCCTGCTCGTAGTCGGTGCGCATCCAGCCGGCGCCCAGGCTCAGCTCGAAGCGTCCCTCGCTCAGCACGTCGAGGGTGGCCGCCTCCTTGGCGAACACGAAAGGGTGGCGGTAGTCGTTGCAGAAGACGAGCGCCCCCAGGCGTAGCGTCGTCGTGGCGGACGCCACCGCCGCCAGAGCGGGCACCGGTGCCAGCTGGTCGCCGAAGTGGTCGGGCATCAACAGCGCGCTGAACCCGAGGTCCTCGGCCCTGCGGGCCTGCTCGGCCCAGGAGCGGGCGGTCCCGCCGGGCGCCCTGCTCAGCTGCGCGGCGAAACGGAATCTGCGGTCGTGTGCCATGGGGCCATCGTGCCCCACAATTGGCTCGGGATGCGCACCCTTCCCCGCGGGCGAGTCCGACGGGCCGCCGTCAGCCGGCGAACTTCCCGGTGACGAACCGTTCGAGCAGGAAGTAGCCGCAGGGCAGGAACAAGAAGAGGAGCGCACGCTCACGCCAGGGGTGCCGCGCCACCCACAGGCCCAGTACGGCGAAGAAGGGGAAGAGCACGAGGACTTCTCGGCTCTCGGAGAGCAGGATGGTCTGGAAGGTGAAGGCGCAGAAGGCGAGGCCGAGGAGGACGCCGTAGGAGGGGCGGATGCGGATGAAGGCCATGACGGCGGCGACGGCCAGGAGGAGCACGGTCACGAGGTCGAAGAGCTCGACGACCGACGCCGTCGAGGTGTCGAGCAGCCGCCAGTGCACCAGGTCCGACACGGCATGGCCGATGGACGTCCAGGGCCAGCTCACGTGCCGGTGCCACTGCGCCTGGGCGTGGATGAACGCCAGCCACTCGCCGAAGTGCGCCTTCTGGTAGGCGGCCCACGCCACCACCGCCAGGAGCGTCGGGGCGGCGACGGCGGCCGTCCGCGCCGCCGTGACCCGCAGCGGGGACAGCCACTCGAGGTCCCCGCCCGCCCGCCACTCGGCCCGCTGGCGCGGCGCCCGCCACACCTCCATGGCAAGGGGGACGACGAGCAGCACGAGGTAGTACTTCCCCATGGCGGCCGCGGCCGCCAGCAGGCCGGCTGCCACGTAGTGCCCGCGCCGCACCCCCAGGAAGGCGAGCGTGGCCGCCGCCAGCGTCACCGACTCGGGGTAAGTGGACACCAGGAAGAAGGCGCTCGGCCAGGCCAGCAGCATCACGCAGGCGCCGTCGGCCCCCCTCGGCCCGACTTCCAGGTCGACGAGCTTCCACAACGCTGCGAGCGCGACGACCAAGCCGCCCGTGCTGACGAGCTCGCTGCTCGTCACGTACCCGATGCCCGTGATGTCGTGGGCGACACGCACCAGCGCGGAGTAGAGGGGCCCGAACGCGTAGAAGGCGCGGTTGGCCGTCTGGGCGGCGCCTGCTGCGTGGGCCGGATAGCCGTGTGCGGCAATCGAGAGGTAGTAGCCCCCGTCCCACTGGTCGAGGATGTTCGTGAGCGCCGAGGGGTGGCGCGCCACGACGTGGGGGAAGTTGACGCCGTCGCCGCTGACCAGCGCGATCCACGTCACGATGAGGCGGAAGCCGACGGCCCCGCCCAGGCCGATGGTGAGGGGGCGGCGCCACGCGGCCCACGCTCGCTGCCATCGCGTGGTGACGGGGGGCGCGGCGGCGGCGTCGCCGTCGTGACCCGGTGCCGTCAGCGGAACGTCCGGCGCATCGGCCTCGGGACCCTGCGCGGTAGCCACTTCAGCTCCCAAGGACTGCTCAGTCACGACGGCGCCACCGTACCGCAGGGCCTGCGGCAGGTCTGTGCTCCGGTGCAGCTCTCTAGATGACGCTGAAGGAGGGCACGTCCGAGCCGATGCCCTTGAACAGCTCGCCCTTGGCGGCGATCAGCTCCTCGGGCGACCACGGCGCGTCGCGGGTGACCTGGCCGGCCGCCTTGAACGCGCTCATGGCGTAGATGTTGCCGCCGAACACCACGAGGATCTGCCCGGTGACGTCGGCCGACGCCGGCGCCGCCAGGAAGGCCACGACGTTGGCGACGTTCTTCGGATCCCACGCGTCGAAGGCCCCTTCGCCGGCGCTCATGCCGCCGCCCCCGAAGATCGTCTCGGTCATGCGGGTCCGGGCCCGGGGCGCGATGGCGTTCGACGTGACGCCGTAGCGGCCGAGCTCGCGGGCCTCGACCCAGGTGAGCGCGGCGATGCCGGCCTTGGCCGCGGCGTAGTTGGCCTGGCCCGCGGAGCCGAAGAGGCCGGACTCCGACGAGGTGTTGATGATCCGGCCCGTCACGTCCTCGCCCGCCTTGGAGCGGTTGCGCCAATAGACGGCGGCGTGGTGGGTCGGGGCGAAGTGCCCCTTGAGGTGGACCCGGATGACGTCGTCCCAGTCCGACTCGTCCATGTTGAACGACATCTTGTCGCGCAGGATCCCCGCGTTGTTGACGAGGATGTCGAGCGAGCCGAAGGTGTCGATCGCCTGGTCGACGACGTTCTTGCCCCCGGCCCACGAGCTGATGTCGTCGCCGTTGACGACGGCCTCGCCGCCGTTCTCCTCAATCAGCGTCACGACCTCTTCGGCCGGGTGCGCGTCGCCGCCGCCCTCGCCGTGCAGCCCGGCGCCGACGTCGTTCACGACGACCCTGGCGCCCTCGGCGGCGAGCAGGAGGGCCTCCTCGCGTCCGATGCCCCGTCCCGCACCGGTGACCACGGCCACCTTGCCGTCGAGCAGTCCCATCGTGATGCCTCCCTGTGCAGTGTCGTGCGCCGGTGTGGCCGTGTCCGGCGCGCGGGCCCGCAGTGTGGCCGATGGGCCCTCTCAGGGGCAAAACCGAGCGAGGGCCTCGGCGGTGACCTGGCCGATCAGCGCGGCGGTCTCGCCCCGAGCCTGGACCCGCCCGAACCGCGCCGTGAGGCTGACCACCTCGAGGCCCTCGGGTGGCGCCACCAGCAGCGACCGGTCCGCGCCCCCGGCGATGCACAGGACCGGGAGCGGCGTGCCGCGCGCCCTGGCCAGCGCGAGCACGCCCCCGGGCACCTTGCCGTGGAACGAGGGCGGGTCGAGGTGGCCCTCGCCGGTGACGACCAGGTCGGCCCGATCCATCCGCTCGGCCAGGCCCACCAGCTCGGCGACGAGATCGAAGCCCGGCTCGATGCGCGCGCCGAGCGCGACCAGGCCACCCGCGAGGCCCCCGGCAGCGCCGGCGCCGGCCACGGCCGTCACGTCGACGCCGGTCTCGCGCCGGTAGCGCGCGGCGACGTCGGCCAGGCGGCGCCCGAGCGTCTTCACCTGCTCGGGGCTGGCGCCCTTCTGGGGCCCGAACACCGCGGCGGCGTCGAGGAAGGGCGTGGTCACGTCGCACGCCACGACGAGCTCGACGCCGCGCCACGCCTCGGGCGAACCCGCGGCGTCGAACGCGCCCTGACCGCCGTCGGTCGTGGCCGACCCCCCGCAGCCGATCACGATGCGGCGGGCCCCCGCGTGGCGCGCCGCCACCAGGAGGTCCCCGACGCCCGCCGTGCCGGCGCGGACCGGATCGTCGCCGTGGGGTCGCGGCAGGAGGGCACGTCCCGCCGCGCGCGACATCTCGATGACCGCCGTGGGGCCGCCGGCCGTGTCCAACATGCGCCACTCCGCCTCGACCGGCGCGCCGAGCGGGCCGCGCACAACGGTGGCGCGCGGCGTCCCGCCGAGTGCGTCGAGCAGGCCCTCGCCGCCGTCGGACATCGGGACCTCGTCGGCCGTCCATCCCGCAGCGCGCGCCGCGTCGGCCGCCGCGGCCGCCGCCTCGGCCGCGGACACCGTCCCCCGGAACTTGTCCGGAGCGGCGACGAGGTGGGGCACGGGGACGAAGCTAGCCAAGGGCCGTACCCGCTAGCTTGAAGCCATGCCCACGCTGCACGGCGCACTGCGACGCCTGCGCGGCGCCCCGCTCCCCGCTCCCGGGTTGGAGCGCTGGCGCGCCCTGTCCGGCCGGTCGGCCTCCGAGGTCCTCGATCTCGTCTACGAGCTCGTCCTCGCCCGTGAGCCCGACGCCACCGGGACCCGGAGCTATCTCGACGGGATCCGCGACGGCACCATCACCCCGCAGGAGCTCACGGGATGGGCCATCGCGTCGGGGGAGTGGTGGTCGGTGACCCCCTTCACCGGCCTCGGGCAGTCGCTGCACTTCAGCCGGATGATGTTCGTCCGCTCGCTCCCACCCGCCGCGCGCATCCTCGACCTCGGCGGCACCGCCCTCGGCAACCCGACCGGCGCGCTGGTGCTCATGGGGTATCCGTACCGCTTCGAGGACCTCGTCGTGATCGACCTGCCTTCGGACGAGCGGAACGAGCTCTACCGCGAGGACATCGCGCACGAGGTGACCGAGACGGGCCTCGGGCCGGTCCGCTACCGCTACCACTCCATGGTGGACCTGTCGGACCACCCCGAGGATTCCGTCGACCTGGTCTACAGCGGCCAGTCGATTGAGCATGTGCCGCCCGACCTCGCCGCCAAGGTGCTCTCCGAGGTGCACCGGGTGCTCCGACCGGGCGGGTACCTCGGCATCGACACCCCCAACGCCAGGGTGACGCGGCTGCAGCAGCCCGAGTTCATCGACCCCGACCACGAGCACGAGTACACCGACGCCGAGATGCGGGCCCTCCTCACCGGGGCCGGCTTCGAGGTGGCGGCGGCCTGGGGCCTGAACCACGCCGGGCCGAGCCTGGCCGCGGGCCGCTTCGACGCCGACCAGGTGGCCACGGCGCGGGGCATGTTCCACCGGATCGAGGACTGCTACCTGTTGGCCTACCTGTGCCGGGTGCCCGGCTGACCCCCGCGTGCGTGCGGGCGATCCGGGCCGACGTGTGCGGGCGAGAGGACTCGAACCTCCACCCCCTCGCGGGGACCGGGACCTAAACCCGGCGCGTCTGCCTATTCCGCCACGCCCGCAGCGGCCCCGCAGTGCGGGTGAACAGGGAGTGTACGGCCCTGTGCCTACGGGTGCCCGCTCCGGCCACTAGCCTCGTGGCCATGGCCAACGCACCTGAAACCTCCCTCATCACGGCCGCCGGGGCCGACCTGGACTCCGCGGGTCGCGTCTTCCAGCAGCTCCTCAAGGAGCGCATCGTCTTCATCGGGAGCGCGATCGACCAGGTGACGGCCAACCTCGTCTGCGCCCAACTCATCCTCCTGGAGGCCGAGGACCCCGAGAAGGACATCTCGCTGTACATCAACTCCCCGGGCGGCTCGGTCACCGACGGCCTCGCCATCTACGACACCATGCAGTACGTGCGGCCCGACGTCTCCACCATCTGCGTGGGCTTGGCCGCCAGCATGGGCCAGTTCCTCCTGTGCGCCGGCGCACCCGGCAAGCGCTACGCCCTGCCGCACTCGCGCATCCTGATGCACCAGCCGTCGGGTTCCATGCAGGGCCAGGCCGCCGACATCGCGATCCAGGCCGAGCAGATCATCTACCTCAAGCGGATGATGGCCGAGCGCATCGCCTTCCACACCGGGCAGCCGCTCGAGCGGATTGAGACGGACTCGGACCGCGACCGCTGGTTCACCGCCGACGAAGCCTGCGAGTACGGCTTCATCGACAAGGTCATCGACCGCTCGACGGCCACGGCAGCGGCAGGGACCAAATAGACGTGGCTCTGGACGTCCCGGCCTCCTCGTCGGACGCAGACCGGAGACTCGAGGACGGCGCCGAGCTACGGGTGGCGGACAATTCGCCGATGGCGGCCGAGGTGGCCGGTGTCGGCGAGCGCGCCGTACGGCGCGGCTCGGTCACCCGCGTCGTCACGCCGACCATCAGCGTGCGCAAGCGGCTGCGCGAGATCTGGCTGTCCCGCGAGCTCCTGATCTACCTCGTCCGCACCGAGATCAAGGTCAAGTACAAGAACTCGGTCCTGGGGCTGGTGTGGTCGATGGTGGCCCCGGCGATGACGCTGGCCATCTACTTCTTCGTGTTCAACATCGTCCTCGGCCAGAAGATGCCGAACTTCGTGATCTTCCTCATGGCCGGGCTCCTCCTGTGGAACCTGTTCTCGCTGGGTGTCCTCACCGGCACCGGCGTCGTGGTGAACAACGCGGGGATCGTCAAGAAGGTGTCGTTCCCCCGCGAGATCCTGGCTTTGGCGGCCGTGGGTTCGGCCTGTGTCTTCTTCTTCTTCCAGGCCGTGGTCATGGTGCTCTTCATGGTCGTGCTGAAGGCACCACCGGACATGGCCTACTTCCCGCTCCTCGTCCTCGCCCTCATCACGGGGGTGATCCTGGCCTCGGGCCTGGGCATCCTGCTGTCGTCGGTCAACGTCTACCTGCGCGACACGCAGCACCTGATAGAGGTCGTCCTCACGGCCTGGTTCTGGGCCTGCCCGATCGTGTACCCGTACTGGACCATTGAGAAGAAGCTGGGGCCGCACGGGCTCACGTGGGTCTACTTCCTCAACCCCGTGACCCCGCTCGTGCTGACGTTCCAGCGCTGCCTCTACGCTCACCCCGTCGTCTCCGAGAACGGCGTCCCCACACAGCTCCTCCCGACGCAGGGCTACCTCTGGTACACCGTCCTGGTCCTCGGCGTGCTGTTCCTCTCCGTGTGCCTCTTCGTCGTGGCTCTCGCCGTGTTCGGCCGCCTCGAGGGCAATTTCGCCGAGGAGCTCTGATCGGGTGAGCGACTTCGCCGTCGACGTCCGCAACATCTCCAAGCGCTTCCGCCTGGCCCACGGCCAGTACAACTCGCTGAAGGAGCGCCTCATCCACGGCGGCAAGCGCCAGTCCACCGAGGACTTCTGGGCCCTCAACGAGGTGTCGCTCACCGTGCAGGAGGGTCAAACCGTCGGCATCCTCGGCCGCAACGGCTCGGGCAAGTCGACCCTGCTCAAGTGCATCTGCGGCATCCTCCAGCCCACATCGGGCGAAGTCGCCGTACGGGGCCGGCTGGCCGGCCTCCTCGAGCTCGGTGCCGGTTTCCAGCAGGACCTGACCGGGCGCGAGAACATCTACCTGAACGGCTCGCTGCTCGGCATGTCCAAGCGCGACGTCGACCGGGTCTTCGACGCCATCGTGGACTTCTCCGAGCTCGAGGAGTTCATCGACGGCCCGGTCAAGTTCTACTCCTCGGGCATGTACGTGCGGCTGGGCTTCGCCGTGGCCGTGCACATGGATCCCGACATCCTGGTGGTCGACGAGGTGCTCTCGGTGGGGGACGAGCGCTTCCAGCGCAAGTGCATCGACCGGGTCAACCTGTTCCAGCGGGAGGGGCGCACGATCCTGCTGGTGACCCACTCGGCCGACACGGTGCGCAGCATCTGTGATCGCGGGGTGGTGCTGAGCCACGGACGGCTCATCGCCGAGGGCGAGCCCGGCGAGGCGACCCGGATCTTCCGCGAGGGCCTCATGGCGGAGGGTGCCGGCATGTCGATCGCAGACCCGACCCTCGCGGCGGTGCCGGCCACGCCGACGTCGGGGAACGCCGACGACCTGCCCGATGCCGAGCGCCCGGTCCGGTTCCGCTCCGTGCACCGCGTCTACTCGGGTGACAACACCGTGCCGTACATGTGCACGGGCGACGACCTGACCATCCGGGTGGAGTTCGAGGCCCTCTACCCGACCGAGGACGTCGTCTTCTCGCTCGAGATCAGAGATTCCGGCGGCAGCATGCTGACGCGCACGGATACGTCCATCATCGGGATGCCGATCGACGCCCCGCGCGGGACCAGCGTCATGCACTTCGGAATCGTCCAGGTGCCACTGCTCGACGGCTCGTACTCCTTCGCCCTCGGGATCCAGAGCCGGGGCGGCGTCCTCTACGACTGGCTGGAGGATGCCGGCACGTTCGAGGTGATGAACCCGGGCAAGGTCACCGGCACGCTCCGGCTGAACGTGCATGCGGCGCTCATCTCGACCGAGGGCGACGTCGACGCTGCCGCGATGGCGCAGAACGTCTGAGCAAGACTCGCAGCATGAGCGACTCCGAGGTGACGTTGCCGGCAGACCCCCAGGCCTACGTGGAGCAGGTCATGGCGGAGATCGCCGAGGAGGTGCGGCTGCGCCGAGCCTCAGGCGACCTGCCGCCCAAGCTCGAACGCGAGCTGGACGAGCTCTTTCTGGCCCACTCCCCGGTCGCCGGGCGCGGCGGTGACCTCGGCGATGCCCTGCGGATGGTCGATGCCGTGACCTTCATCGACCCGGTGGTGCCGGTCGAGTCCGACCGGGCCGCCGGCGCTTTCGTGAAGAAGGGCATGCGCTCCATGCTCCTCTGGTACGTCGGGTGGGTCACCCACCAGATGAGCCAGTCGGCGTCCGCGGTGAGCCGCGCCCTGCACATCGTGGAAGACCGCTTGCAACAGCTCGAGCGCCAGGTGGAGGTCCAGCGCGTCCCGGGGGCGGGGGTCGTCGAGTTCCCCGCGCTGCACCGGCCCGATGCCTGGTGGGTCGATCCCGCGGTGCACGCGGTCGCCAAGGCACCGGGCCGGATCCTGCACGCCGCGTGCGGAGACGGGTGGCTGGTGCGCCGCATCGTCGCGGCCGGCGGTGACGCCTATGGCGTCGATCCCCGCTCCCACATCGTCGACGCGGCCGAGCTGGGCACACTGGACCTACGCGGCGAGAGCGTCGAGCAGCATCTGCGCGCCGTGGCGCCGGCCGGCCTGGCCGGCGTCGTGCTGAGCGGCACCGTCGACGGGATGGCCGGGGGCGAGCGCACCCAGCTGCTGTCCCTCGTTGCCGGCCGGCTCGCCCCAGGCGGGACTCTCGTCGTGCACTCGGTGGGTCGCGACGCCTGGGACGCGGTCGGCGCGCCGCCCGAGGCCGACCTTGCGCCGGGACGGCCGCTGCGTCCCGACACGTGGACCCGGCTCCTCGAGCACGGTGGCTACGAGTCGGTCGCCGTCCGGCAGGGTGCCGGAGGCGAGGACTTCCTCGTCACCGCGGTGCGCGCCAGCGTCACCTCGCCGTACTCGTCCCCCGAGCGGTGAGCGCCGCCGCCGGGAGGCCGGTGGCCGTCCACCAGTTCATCCCGACACTCAACCCGCACGACGCGACGGGGACGCACACCCTCAAGCTGCGCGACGCCCTGCGCCAGGCCGGGTGGCGGTCGGAGATCTTCGCCGAGGCCATTCACGACGACCTGGCCGACGCGGCCTACAAGCACTGGATGTACCCCGAGCACGCCGAAGAGGGTGACGTCGCCATCTATCAGTTCACGACGTCCTCGGCCGTCGCAGGCTACCTGGCCGAGCACGGGCTGCCGCTGATCCTGGACTTCCACAACTTCACCGGGCCCGAGTACTTCGCCGGCTGGGAGCCGGGCAGCGCGCGGCGGGCCGCCCGGGCAGCCGAGGAGCTGGCGCTGCTGGCGCCGCGGGCGATCCTCGGGCTGGCCAAGAGCCCCTTCAGCGAGCACGAGCTGCGCCGCGCCGGATGCCGTCGCACCGAAGTGGTGCCGGTGCTGGCCGACTACGGGCGGGTCACGTCGTCCCCCGACCCGCGGGTGGCGGAGGAGCTCGACAGGCTGGCCGCGGACGGCGGTGCGGACATCCTCTTCGTCGGGCGGATCGTGCCCTCGAAGGCGCAGCACGAGCTCGTCAAGGCGCTGTGGGCGTACCGCCGGCTCTACGACCCGCTGGCCCGCCTGCATCTCGTCGGTGGCACCTCGAGCTACGAGTACAACAAGGCACTGCAGGCGTTCATCGGAGACCTCGGCCTGGCGTCCTCGGTCCGGCTGACCGGCGAGGTGTCGGACGCGTCACTCGCTGCGTACTTCCGTGCCGCCGACGTCTACCTCTCGCTCTCGGCCCACGAGGGGTTCGGGGTGCCGCTGGTGGAGGCCATGGTCGCGGGTGTCCCGGTGGTCACCCGGGGCGCCGGCGCGGTCGCCGACACGGTGGCCGACGCCGCCCTGGTGCTGGCCGCCGCCGACCCCGCGTACGTGGCCGCCGCGCTCCACCGGGCCTGCACGGACGAGCGCCTGCGCGCCACGCTGACCGGCTCGGGCCACCGGCGCGCGGCCGAGCTCGCCGGGGGAGGGGCCGCCGCCCGCATCGTCGAGGCCGTCGCCGGCGTGGTGACACCGTGAGCCCGAAGGTGGCGTTCGTGACGCCGCGCTACGGCACCCAGGTCATGGGCGGCGCCGAGACGGGGGCGCGCCAGCTGGCCGAGCACCTGCGGTCCCACACCGACTGGGAGGCGGAGGTCCACACGAGCTGCGCCCTCGACCCCCACACCTGGGCCGACGAGCTGGACCCCGGCACCTCGGACGTCAACGGGGTGCCGGTGCACCGTCACCCGGCCACGCACGGGCGGCTGCCCGACTTCTACGGCCTCGACGGGCTCGTGCGCCTGGCGCCGCGGCTGGCGACACGGGAGCAGGGCAAGCGGTGGGTCGACTACAACGGCCCCGTCTCCATGGAGCTGATCGACGCCGTCCGCTCGTCGGACGCGGACGTCATCGCCTTCTACCCCTATCTGTACCATCCGACGGTCGCCGCCATCGGAAAGGTGAGCGCACCGGCGGTGCTGCACCCGGCGGCCCACGACGAGCCGGCGCTGTACCTGCCCGTCTTCCGCGGCACGTTCGGGGACGCCGACGCCTTCTGCTTCCACACGCACGCCGAGCGCAAGCTCGTCGAGCGGATGTACCCCGTCGCCGAGCGGCCCCAGATCGTGCTCGGCCTCGGCGTGGGGGAGTCGGAGGGCAGCGGGCGGCCCGGCGGCGAGCTGGCGGGCCTCGGCGACCGGCCCTACATCGTGAGCGTGGGCCGGGTCGACGAGCACAAGGGCTCCAAGATGCTGGCCTCGTACTTCGCCACCTACAAGGAACGCCACCCCGGGCCGCTGGCCCTGGCCCTCGTCGGCCCCGTCTCGGTCGAGCTGCCGCCCCACCCCGACATCGTGGTGACGGGTCCCGTCGTCGAGGCCGACAAGTGGGACATCGTGCGCGACGCCCTGGTGGCGGTCTCGCCCTCGGCGCTCGAGTCGTTCTCCTTGGTGGTGGTCGAGGCCTGGGTGGACCGGGTGCCGGTCCTGGTCAACGGTGCCTGCGGGCCGACCCGCGAGAACGCCGAGCGATCAGGTGGCGGGCTCTGGTTCACGTCCTACCCCGAATTCGAGGCCGTGCTGGACCGTATGGTGTCGGATCCCGAGCTGCGCACCGAGCTCGGCGCGCGGGGCCGGGCCTACGTCGACGGGCACTTCCAGTGGCCGGTGCTCATCGCGCGCTACGACCGCTTCTTGACCTCGGTGGTCGAGCGAGGACGGGGAACCCCGGGCCTGTTCTGAAGCGGGACCCGTCCTAAAGGGGTGTGTCCGGTGTGTCGTGGAACGACGGGGTGAAGCAGACGGCGACGAGCAAGCCGTCCGGGCTCAACAGCCGGGCGGTGATCTGTGCCCACGGCTCCGTGCGCGCCTCGTGGATGAGCCGACAGCCCTTGGCCTTGAGCTCTGCGGCTGCGGCGGCGACGTCAGCGACCTCGAACTCGATGCTGGCCTGGGGGACCGGGATCTCGGCCGGCCACTCGCGAGTGCCGAAACAGGCGTGAGCCGCTTCGGCGAGGGGCCAGAGCCCGAAGTGCTTCGTCCCTTCCAGCTGCTGGGTGAACAGGTAGTCGCCCTCTTCGCCCTCGAAAGCCAGGCCCAGGATGTCGCGGTAGAAGGAGCGAGCTGCGTCGGCATCTCGCACGATCGGGGCGATACTCGCTACGAACTGGACGTCCATCGGCCTCCACCTCCGTCAGCCATTGCGGTGTGCGTGTCTCGTTCTACCCGGGCACACGGAGAGCCTGGACATCTCCTTCGAGCCCCTCCGAGTCGGCGACCTCCCTCTGATCGCAACCTGGCTTGCCCGTCCCCACGTCCGACGGTGGTGGAAGGAGCAGTCGGACCAGGCGTCCGTCGCGGAGAACTATGGCCCTGTGGTGGACGGTTCCGATCCCACCGACGGGTTCATCGTCCACCTCGGCGGTCGGCCCATCGGCTACGTCCAGGGCTACCTGGTCGAAGACGACCCGGAGTGGCGTGAGGCGATCACGTCGTCCGTCGGCGACACCGGGGGCATCGGGATCGACTACCTCATCGGTGAGCCGGATCTCGTCGGCAGGGGAATCGGGCGGCTCATGATCTCCCGGTTCGCCGCCGAGTGCTGGCGTCGCTACCCGTCGGAGGACCGCATCGTGGTGGCCCTCCAGCAGGACAACGTGGGGTCGTGGAAGGCCCTCGCAGCCGCCGGCTTTCGGCGGGTCTGGGAGGGCGACATCGAATCGTCAGATCCGAGCGATCGAGGACCCAGCTTCGTCTACGTCGCCGACCGCGACACTCCGTGACTGACCACGGCCGGCGAGCCGAGGTCGCCGTCCCGGGAATCGGCTACCGCTCGCGCTGCCCGACCACGGTGTACATGCGCTGAGCGATCGCGTCGCTCTCAAGGTCGTGGGCGAGGTAGTGCCGCTGGGTGTGCATGGTCGTCTCGGTCCGCCCGAAGCCCAGGCGCGAGAGCATCGAGACAACGGCCCCCGGGTAGATCGACCACCAGTTCGTGACGTGGTGCTCGGCCGAGGGTGAGAAGCGCATGATGTTGGACTCCGGGGGCTGCAGGTCGTCCTGCAGGGGCTCGGTGACGATCATGGTCTGCGTGGTCAGCCGGGCCGCCTGCGAGAGGGCGCCCCAGGGCTCGCGCAGGTGCAACAGGATGGCCCCGACCAGCGTGACGTCGAACGTCCCGAGGTCGGCGGGCATGTCGTAGATGTTCCCCTGGACGAACGTGGCCGACGATCCCAGCGTGCGATGCAGGTACCACCACGCGTCGTGGTTCCGGTCGATGGTGTCCTGCATCACCCGCAACTTCCCCTCGGGGTCGTCGCGACCCTTGACCGGCAGCACGTCGATGGACACGTCGAACCCGGCCTCGAAGGAGACCACCTCGGCCCCCATGCGCTCCATGTAGAAGGTCAGGTACCCGGTCGCCGGGCCCAGCTCGAGCACGCGCTTCCCGGCGACGTCGACGCCCCCGAGATAGTCCCGTTCATGGCCCCTCAGGTCCCAGGCGCCCGGCAGCACACGTCCGTCCGGCAGCTCGAACGCGTGGTACCAGACGAGGTCGCTGAGGTCGGCGCCCTCGTGACGCTTCGACTGCGACGCCTGGAACTCGGGATGGAGCTGGCCGAGATAGTCCGGGGGCGGGTACGAGGGCAGCAGGGGCTTCCGGGGCGCCGGGGCGCCGGCCGGGCCTGCGGCGGTCGAGCCGGACCCCCCCTTGTCGGTGTCACGTCGACGGAGCATGGGGCGTCACCTTAGGCCAGGGTGTACCGGGCCCTCCCCGTGGCCGCAGCCCGTCAGAAGCCGTCCATGCCCACCATGGGCCGGTTGAGGTGCTGCCCGCCCATGGAGCCGCGGAACGGCGCGTCGCCGTAGCTGAAGATGCCGCCGTCCGACGCGACGAACCAGTAGCCCTGGCCGTCGCCGGTGGACTGCATCGCCACCACGGGCTGGTTGAGGTGGATGCCGCCGGTCGAGCCGAAGAACGGCGCACCGAACGAGAAGACACCCCCGTCGGATCCCACCAGCCAGTAGCCACCCGTCACGGGGTCGGGCGTGATGCCGACGATGAACCCGTTGAGGTGGAGCGAGCGGGTGTCCCCGGCGAAGGCGGCGTCCCCGTAGGGGAAGACCAGCCCGGTCGAGCTCACCTCCCAGTAGCCCAGCCCATCGGGCGTCGCCGCCATGCCGACGATGTCCTGGCCCGGGACCGACGCCGCCGATCCGTAGAACCCGGCGTCGCCGTAGGTGAAGACGCCGCCGTCGGACGCCACGAGCCAGTAGCCCTTGCCGTCGGGTGTCGCCGCCATGCCGACGACCGGGGCGTTCAGGTGCAGGGAGCCAGTCGAGCCGTAGAACCCGGCATCGCCGTAGTCGAAGATGCCGCCGTCGGACGCCACGAGCCAGTAGCCGCCCTGGCCGGGCACCGCGGCCATGCCGACCACGGGCTTGTTCAGCGTGAGGCTGCCGGTACTGCCACAGAAGTCCTGGCCGAACGCGAAGATGCCGCCGTCGGAGGCCACCGTCAGGTACCCGTTCTGCGCCCCGGCGGGCCGGTGGCAGGTCCCGAGCGGGGCGCCGCCCCCGACGAACCCGCTCAGCGCGGCGTCGTGGTGGAACTGGGGCCACCCGCCCGACTCGCCGGCGCGCCGCGAGCTCGAGCCCGCCACCTCGAAGTGCTGCACGATGCCCTGGACGTCGCCGCCCCCGATGGCGTAGTACCCGGCCACGGTGATGCCGATCGACCCGTTCGCGTCAGCGGTGACCAGCGGGGCGTTCTGGAAGCCGATGACCGCTCCCGGGGGCATGACCCCTGCATTGCCGGACCCGTCGTCGAAGTGGGCCACCTCGACGCCGGTCTGGCCGTCGAGGATCTCGATCCCGAGGGTCGTCGGCACGATCACGTCCTGATAGCCGTCTCCCGTGAGGTCCGCCGTGGTCACCGACCCGATGACGGCGCCGAGCACGGGTTCCTTCCAGATGGCGCCCCCCGTGGCCGCGTTCAGGGCCCAGACCGAGCCCGATCCCGCCGAATCGGTGCCCTCGACCACGCTCAGCTGGCCGTTCCCCATCACGTCGGCCAGCGCCGGGCTGCCCCCGGTGGATCCGTCCAAGGTGGTGCTCCAGACCTGGTTGCACTTGGTGTCGTACGCCTTGACCGTGTTCTGGTCGCTGGCACCTGGGAAGAAACTGCCCGTACCGGTCACGATGCCGTCGGCACCGCCGGGCAGGATGGGGCCGACGGCGGGGGAGGAGTCGACCTCCTGGTTCGTGGAGGCGCTGCAGATCAGCCCGCCGTGGTCGTTGTAGATCCGCACGTGGCCGCCGTCGGTGTAGTGGGTGCCGAAGGCGAACCCGTTGGACTGCGCCCCCCCGGAGATGAAGTCGTCCGACCCGGTGCCGTAGAGGTCCCCCACGGCGGCGGTGGAGAACACACTGTCGGCGGAGAACTGCGGCCATCCGGTGGCGGGCGCGCCGCTCCCGCTCGAGAGGGCGTAGGTCATCTGGCCCAGCGAACCCGCTTCCACGAGCGACCCACCGTCGCCGAGCGAGAGCGACGCCTGCACACCACCGTCGGGCATGGTGTCGCTGGGCGGGTTGGTGACGACCTGGTTCCACACCGGGCTGGCGCCGGGCGAGTAGGCGTAGTAGCCACCGTCGACCGGCGAGGCGGCGTTGCCGGCGCCGAAGTAGAGGTCGCCCCCGTGGGCGTTGTCGACCGAAGCGGTCGAGTCGATGGGCGGGCTCCCGGGGACCTCGAGGCCGTCGGAGCCGAGGGCCGGCATGCCGCCCCCCGGGTTCGAGTTGGCGCACCCCTGGCCCGAGCCGATGGTCCGTCCCTGCCCGCCGCCCCAGCCCGGGGTCACCGATCCGTCGGCGAGGTCGAACGCGTACAGCAACCCCTGGCGGTCGCCGACCTCGACCGCCGCAGTCCCGTCGGCGTCGAACTCCACCGGCGAGGCCTCGACGATCCCGCACGGCGCGTCGTTGAGCACCTTGCTCCACATGAGCGACACCACCACCGGTGACGGCGCGCCGACGGCCAGAGGATCGCTCAACATGCCGGACGCGACGAAGCAGGCTCCCGCCACGGAGAAGCTTGCGAGAACGAGTCGGTTCGTCAGCCTGCGCGCGTGTGTCACGTTCCGGGATCCCTTTCTCAGCTTTCCGAAGGTACTCGCTCTTGACCCGGTGTGAAGAGCCGCCTCCGGACCGCGACGGGCATCGCCGGTAGCATCGACCGCCGTGCCCGCAGCTCCCCCAACCGACGGTGCCGATCACGTGGGAGGCGAGAGCCGGGACGAGGAGGCGGGAGCTCGCAGCGACGCGGACCGGGCCCGGGCGGCAGAGGCGCTGCACCAGGCGTTCGTGCGGCTGGCACCCCAGGGGAGCGACGCGTGGAACTTCCTGGCCGCCTTCACGCACCTGGGCGATCGCTACGGGCCGTATCACCCCGGTGCGTCTGCGCTGTCGGACGCCCTCGAGACCGAGCGGCGTGCCGGCGGGCGTCGACGGGGACGCTTGGACCGGCTGCGTCCGGCGAGCGGGCGCGGCGGGCGGGCCACCGAGCAAGAGAAGACGGAGCTCGAGGAGGCGATGGGCCACGTCGTCGAGGCGTTTCGCTTCCTGTCGGCCCGGGTCGCCGCCCTCGAGGCGAGGCTCGCCGCCCAGGACCGGCCGGTCGACGGCGCGGCGTGGCTCGTCCCGGCGCGCGAACTTGGCCCGTGGGTGGGACCGGTGGTGGCACACGTGCTCTCCCGCACCCCCGGGGGTGACGTCGTCCACGCCGACTGCGGGGAGGGTGCGCTCCTCGAGGCGCTCGCGGGACGGGGCGCGCCGGCCCACGGGGTCGAGCCGCGCGGCGCGGTCGCGCTGCGTGCCATCGAGAGCGGCTGCAATGTCACCATCGGCGAGGCCTCGGAGCACCTGGCGGGACGCGAGGCCGGCTCGCTCGGCGGCATCGTGCTGAGCGGGGTGGTCGACCGACTCCCCCTGCACGCGCTGTTGCCGCTCCTGGCCGAGTGCCGGCGCACCCTGGCGCACGGGGCGCCGCTCGTCGTCGTCTCGGAGCTGACCGGCACCGGTGAGACCAGGGAGCCCGCCGCCCTCGACCTGATCGACGGCCGTCCCCTCCACGCCGCGACGTGGGAGCTGCTCTTGGAGCGGTCCGGACTCGTCGAGGTGGCGCCACTGGACGCCGCCCAGATACAGGACCGCCGGTTCGCCGCTGACCGCCGCCACCCCCAGGTGAGCGGCATTCACCACTTCGTCCCCGTCCTGCACCGTGGCGATGCGGTCGGGCGGCACACGCTCCGCCTCCGCGACGCCACGCGTGCCCGCGGGATCCGCTCCGAGATCTACGTGGACACGGTCGACCCGGAGACTGTGGCCGAGACGGCGCCCGTGCTCTCCTATGCCGGGGCGGCCCAGAAGGGCGACGTCGTGGTCTACCAATTCGCCACCGCGTCGGCGATGGCGCCGTGGCTGGCCGGCCGGTCGGAGACCCTCGTCGTCAACTACCACAACATCACGCCGCCCGACCTGATGGCGCCGTGGGACAACCACCTCGCCCTCGGCCAGCTGCGGGCCCAGGGGGACCTGCGGCTGCTCGCGCCCCGGACCGCCCTCGCCGTGGCCGACTCGGCCTACAACCAGGCGCACCTGGCCCAGGCCGGGTTCGCCACCACGGCGGTGATCCCGCCGTCGGCCGCGCTCGGCCCGGCGGTCACCGCCGCCACCGTGCGCACGGAGCCGGCCGCCGGTGGTGGCGCACGGTGGCTGGCCGTCGGCCGCGTGTCGCCCAACAAGGCGCTCGAGAGCACCATTGCCGCGCTCGCCGTCGCCCGGGCCCACGGCGACCCCGCGGCGACGCTGCTGGTCATCGGCAAGCCCGCCACGGACTCCTACGTCGCCGCGCTGCACCGCTACGTCGCCGAGATGGGACTGGCCCACGCCGTCAGCTTCGCCGGGCACGCGAGCGACGCCACGGTGGCGTCGGCCTATGCCAGCGCCGACGTGCTCGTGGTGACCTCGGAGCACGAGGGCTTCTGCGTCCCGGTGGTGGAGGCGATGAGCGCCGGGCTGCCCGTGGTCGCCTTCGACCGGGGGGCGCTGCCCGAGGTGCTGGGCGGGGCCGGGGCTCTCGTGTCCGACAAGGACCCCTACGCGCTGGCGACAGCCATCGAGGGCCTGCTCGTCGACGTGCCGCGGCTGGCCACGCTGCGCGAAGCGGGGCGCCGGCGCCTGGCCGAGCTCGACCTCGAGTCTGCGGCGGACCGCTTCGTCAGCCTGTTGACCCCGCTGCTGGAGGGGAGCGCGCGCCCGGCATGAGCGGCGTCCTCCAGTTCGTCCCGATGTTGCACCGCGGCGATGCCGTCGGACGGCACACGCTGCGGCTGCGCGACGTCCTGGCGGCCCGTGGCATCCCGTCGCACATCTACGTGGAGCGGGCGGATCCCGAGACCGAGCCCGAGACGCGCCCCTACGCCGCCTACGCCGGGGAGGCCGAGCGCGGGGACGTGCTGGTGTACCAATTCGCGACGGCGTCTGCGCTGGCGCCGTGGCTGCAGGGGCGCCGCGAGCCGCTGGTCGTCAACTATCACAACGTGACCCCGCCGCAGCTCTACGCACCCTGGGACAACGCGATGGCGCGCCACCAGCTGCTGGCCCAGACGCAGCTGCGCCAGCTGGCGCCCCGCAGCACGCTCGGCATCGCGGTGTCGGTCTTCAACGAGGCCGAGCTGCGCGAGGCGGGGTACGTCCGCACCGCGGTGGTGCCGCCGGCCGCGATCCTCCCGGCCGGGACGGGCGGAGATGGGTCCACCGCCGACAACCCGGCATCTCGGCGCGAGGGCGCACGATGGGTCAGCGTCGGCCGCCTCGCGCCGAACAAGGGCATCGAGTTCGCCGTGATGGCGCTCCTCGTCACCCGCGAGCATCACGACCCCGGCGCCACCCTGACCGTCGTCGGGCGGCCGGTCGTGCCTCCCTACACCGCGGCCCTCCGCCGTTTCGTCGACGACATGGGTCTCCACGACGCCGTCACGTTCACCGGCATGCTCGGCGACGCCGGCCTGGCCGCCACCGTGGCCGGGTCCGACGTGCTCGTGATCACCTCGCAGCACGAGGGCTTCGGCGTGCCCGTGCTCGAGGCCATGTCCATGGGCGTGCCGGTCGTGGCCAGCCGGACCGGCGCCCTGCCCGAGGTGGTGGGCGAGGGAGGCCTGCTCGTCGATGCCACGGACCCCTGGGCGCTGGCCGGTGCCGTCGGCCGGGTGATGGCGCAGCGGGGGCTCCGGGAGTCGCTGGCGCAGGCGGCGGCGCGCCGCATCGCCGATCTCGACCTGGCCTCGGCGGGCGAACGGGCCGCGGACCTCATCGCCGCGCTGCGGGTCTGAGAGCCGCCTTCGCCTCGGCCGTCAGCCGGGCCTCAGGACGCGCCGACGGCCGCCTCGATGAGGGACACGAAGCGCCGCGTGGAGGCGGCCAGGTCGAAGCTGGCCGCCCGCTCACGGCCGGCCGCCCTCAGCAGCTCGCGCAGCGTCTCGTCGTGCAGCACCCGGCCGACCGCCGCCGCGAACGGCAGGGCGGACTTGTCCGGCAGCACCAGCCCCGCGCCGCCCACCGTCTCGGGCACCGCGGTGACGCCGTAGGCGACGATGGGGACGCCGTGGCCCATCGCCTCGGCCAGGGGCACGCAGAAGCCCTCGTGGTCCGAGGCGCAGACGAACACGTCGGCCGCCTGGTAGTACGCCTCGAGCTCGGCGCCGCTGACCGAGCCGGGCAAGAGGGCGGCGTCGCTGAGGCCCAGCTCGGCAATGAAGGCCCGCAGGGCCGGCTCGTAGGTCTCGCCGAGCGGGGAGCCGACCATGTGGAGCCGGGCCGCCGGGTCGTAGGCGCGGCGCAGCACGTCGAGCATCTTCACCAGGTCGTGGGGGGCCTTGTGGGGCGAGATCTTCCCGACGTAGAGGAGGTCGGCCCCGCCCTCGCGCTCCTTGCGGCGCGCCAGCGCGGCGGCCAGCCCGGGGTCGGGCTCGTCGCTCTTGGCGTGCATGTCGATCAGGAGCGGGACGACCGCGGTCCCCTCGTAGCCGAGCGCCTGCAGCTCGGACTCGTTGAAGGCGGAGTCGGCGACGGCGAAGCGGCTCTGGGGGGCGAGGCGCGCCAGCTGCGTGCGACCCAGCGCGACCTCGTAGGCCACCGCGGGCTCCCAGTCGCGCAGCAGCTCGGCCGGCGTGATGTTGTGGTAGTTGACGAGCTTGGGCTCGCTCCGCGCCGCGAGGATGTCGTACACCGGGCTCCCGATGGATGCCTGGTACAGGAGCCAGCGGTCGCGTCCGGCGCGACCGAGCTCTGTCACGGGCCGGCCTTCGTGCGCCACGTCGGGTGTGTGGCTGCCGTAGAAGACGTCCGAGTCGATCCCCGCGGCGCGCAAGCCGTTACGCAGGTTCAGTGTGTGCACCCCAATGGCGTCGCGGCCGGCGAGCGACGGTATGACCTGGTCGACCCGCACGGCCGTGCAGTGTACCGGCGCGTCTCGCACCCCGATTGCGGGCCCATGCACCAATGTTCCCAGGTGGCGCCGGTAGCATCGTCTGATCGTGCGGGTCGGATCACCACAGGCACGTCCCGGAATTCTGCGGCGGGGTCGCGCCACGTCTCTCGGCGCGTTCGTCCTCGCGTTGACCTTCGGGGTGCCGGCCGCCCTGCTCGGCCCTGCGTCCCCCGCGGCGGCCTACCCGAGCTCCACCGTCGTCATCAACGGGCACGGCTACGGGCACGGCATCGGCATGGGTCAGTGGGGCTCGCTCGGGTACGCCATCGGGGCGGACAACGGCGACGGCAACGACACCTACCAGCAGATCCTGGCCCACTACTACGGCAACACCACGCTGACCACCACCAACGACGCGACGGCGATGCACAGCGGGAACGTGATCGTGGCCATGACGGAGGCCAACGACGCCTTCACCATCGCCAATGCCGCCGACGCGGGCACCAACGTGAACTACCCCGGCGGATCCGCGCCGGCGGTGATGTTCCAGCCGACCTCCTCCGCCAACGTGTTTGAGATCTACACCGCCGCCAGTTGTGCTGGTCCCACCTGGACGGCCGTCGGGACGGCCAGCGAGCCCACCGCGTCGGCGTCCGACGGAGGGCCGGTGAACCTGTGCACGGTCAACGGCACGATCGAGGTGCACGGGTCCCTCACTGCGTTGCAGAACTCGGTTGGGGCGGAGCGAACCGTCAACACCGTCCCGATCGAGCAGTACGTGGCCGACGTGGCGCCGGCCGAGTCGCCGTCGAGCTGGTCGCTCCTGGGTGGGCCCGGTCCGCAGGGCCTGGCGTGGGGCTTCCAGCAGAGCGAGGCGCAGACAGTGGCGGTCCGTTCCTACGTCGAGGCGAACCCGATGGGCTACGGGGGGTACGCGGACACCTGTGACCAGACGTGCCAGTCCTACCCCGGAATGCGCGACGAGGCACTGTCCTCCGCCTCGGCAGCGGCCGACACTGCGGGTCAGGTCCTGGTGCTCGACGGGACGAGCACCGTCGCCACGACCGAGTACTCGTCGTCCTCGGGCGGCTACTCGGCGGGTGCCCTCCTGGCGGATGGCCAGTTCCCGGCCGTACCGGACGACGGGGACGCCGTCTGCGTGTCCGGGGCCTGCAACTCGCACCACAACTGGTCGGTCTCCATCCCCGTGTCGACGATTCAGGCCGCCTACCCGCAGATCGGCACCTTGAGCACCATCACCGTCACCTCGCGCAACGGCTACGGCGACTTCGGGGGCCGGGTCAACCAGATGACCATCGCCGGTTCCGGAGGGTCGGTGTCGGTGACGGGCAACGCCTTCGCCGCGGCCATGAACCTGCAGTCGAACTGGTTCACCGTCGGTGGCCAGCCCAGCGGCGGTGTCGGGGGGTACTGGCTCAATGCCACGGACGGCGGCGTGTTCAGCTTCGGCAACGCGCAGTTCCACGGGAGCACCGGGGGCATACAGCTGAACCAACCGGTGGTGGGGATGGCGTCCACGCA
This sequence comes from uncultured Acidimicrobiaceae bacterium, assembly GCA_963717455.1. Taxonomy (GTDB): domain Bacteria; phylum Actinomycetota; class Acidimicrobiia; order Acidimicrobiales; family RAAP-2; genus Bog-473. The sequence goes on along the minus strand of OY970336.1, from coordinate 3,962,560 downwards.
CGACGCGGGCGGCTACTGGGAGGTCGCCACGGACGGTGGCGTGTTCAGCTTCGGCGACGCGCCGTTCCACGGGAGCACGGGCAGCATCCGCCTGAACAAGCCCATGGTGGGCATGGCGGTGACTCCCGACGGGGGCGGGTACTGGCTCGTGGCGTCCGACGGTGGGATCTTCGCCTACGGCGACGCCGGGTTCTTCGGGAGCACGGGGAGCCTCACGCTGAACAAGCCGGTCATCGGCATGGTGCCGACCCATGACGGGCTCGGCTACTGGCTCATCGCGTCCGACGGTGGGCTCTTCGCCTACGGCGACGCCGCCTTCCACGGCTCGCTCGGCTCGAGCCCGCCCCCGACGCCGATCGTGGGCGTCGCCCCGTCGACGGACGGCGGCGGGTACTGGATGCTCGAGGCCAACGGCACCGTGCACGCCTTCGGCGACGCGCCGGGGGTCGGCATCGCGCCGGCGTCGCCCCCGCTCAGCAGCATGCGGAGCCCGATGACCGGGATGGTCCCCGACTTCGGCGGGCAGGGATTCGATGCCGTCAACGCCAGCGGCCAGGCCTTCGCCTACGGCGACGCGCCCTACTTCGGCGACATCACCACCGTGGTCAACGGGTACTCAGGCCACGCCGTCGGCATCGCCGTCACGCCGGGCTGACGCCGAGACTGCGCCCAGCCGCGGGAACCGGCGCAGGCGGCCCAACGGCCCGAGGCGACCGGCGTCGACGCCGTGGTCGGCCGCGTTGAGCAGCCGCAGGTCCCCGCGGCTGTTGCCATAGGCCCACAGCACGGGCTGCTCGCCACCGTTGCCGGCCAGGAGTCCCTGGGCGCGCAGGTGGACGATCAGGCGGGCGTACTTCTCCGCGCCCCGGCAGTTCTTCCCCTCGTAGCCGCCCGTGAGGAGGCCGCCCCCGCCGACGGCGAGCCGGGTGGCGACCACGCCGTCGACCCCGAGCTCCTGCCCGGCGGGGCTCACGTAGCACTCGGGCGAGGCGGAGACGACGACCGTGTAGTGGCCCTGCCGCTGGTGCCACTCGAGCCGCCGGCGCGTGTCGTCGCGCAGGTGACGCTGGAGATGCCGGTGGGCGAAGGCGGCGGAGCGGCGGTCGACCTCGTCGACGGGGAGGCCGCCGAGGAGGCGGGTGAACAGCCTCTCCTTGACCTCGTCGGCCGTCGCGCCCCCAGCGACGGCCGCATGCAGCAGGGCGGGGGAGAGCGGGATGACCGCGCGCAGCACGGGCAGGAGGCCGCGCAGGCTCACCAGGAACGGGAACACGCTCCCCGCGTCGGTCAGCGTGCCGTCGAAGTCGAAGGCGGCGACCGTCGGGCGACCCGATCCGGAGGGCCCCGACGCCGGGTCGGGGTCAGTCGAGCGCAACGCCACCGCGACCCGCACCTCCCGCGAATCGTGCTGCTCCCTCGAGCGTCTCGCCGCTGCGAATGACGTCGCGGCCCCGCCGGGCCTCCCCGAGGGCGGCGTCCTCCTCGGTCAGCCCCCACTGCTCCAACGCGCTCATCCGGTCCGAGCGCAGGCACACCTGGGGGAGCGCGGCGAGCTGGTGCGCCAGAGCTCGACGGCGGCCCGGCAGCGCCTCGCCAGGCGGGACGACCCGGTTGACCAGGCCCATCGAGAGTGCCTCGGGGGCCCCGACGGCGCGGCCGGTGAGGATCAGGTCCATGGCGCGGCCGTGGCCCACGATGCGGGGCAGCCGCACGGTGCCGAGGTCGCACAGCGGCACCCCGAAGCGCCGGCAGAACACCCCGAAGACCGCGTCCTCGGCGGCCACGCGCAGGTCGCACCACAGCGCCAGCTCGATCCCGCCCGCGACGGCGTACCCCTCGACGGCGGCGATGACCGGCTTGGACAGGGTCAGGCGGGTCGGTCCCATCGGTCCCGGCCCGTCGTCGGGGATGGGCCGCCGGTCGCCCTCGGCCACCGCCTTGAGGTCGGCGCCGGCGCAGAAGGTCCCTTCGGCACCGGTCAGCACGGCCACCGAGCGAGCGTCGTCGACGGTCGAAGGCCACGAAGGCCTCGCGGAGCTGGTCGGCGCAGACGCTGTCGACCGCGTTGCGCCGCTCGGGCCGGTTGATGGTGACCACCGTCACCGGGCCGTCGTGCTCGACGACGAGCGTGTCGGCCCGGTACGGGGCGTGGGCGACCCCCCTGGCGGCGGCGGTGGGCGTCTGCGGGCTCATGGGGGCATTCTCGCACGGCCCACCCCACCGTCCGCACATCGAGCCGGCGAGCACACCCTGGTGGAAGGTCCTTTCTGGCCTTCCGGCGCGGACCGGCACAAATATGACCAATCGTGTCGACAATTGCCCGGGCACCCGGTAAGGTCGCGGGCCCTCACCACACCGAGCGTTACGAACTTCAGGAGGAGCACATGGCAGTACGTCTCGGGGACACCGCTCCCGACTTCACGGCCGACACCACCGAAGGCACGATCAATTTCCACGAGTGGCTGGGCGACAGCTGGGGGATCCTGTTCTCCCACCCGAAGGACTTCACCCCGGTCTGCACGACCGAGCTGGGTGCGTTCTCCAAGGCCAAGCCCGAGTTCGACAAGCGGAACGCCAAGCTGATCGGCCTCTCCGTCGACTCGGTCGAGTCCCACAAGGGCTGGGCCGGCGACATCGAGGAGACCCAGGGCTCGGCGCTGGCCTTCCCGCTGATCGGCGACGAGGACCGCAAGGTGGCGGACCTCTACGACATGATCCACCCCAACGCCAACGACACGCTGACGGTGCGCTCGGTCTTCATCATCGGCCCGGACAAGAAGGTCAAGCTGACGCTGACCTACCCGGCCTCGACCGGGCGCAACGTCGACGAGATCATCCGCGTCCTCGACTCGCTGCAGCTGACGGCCGACTACTCGGTCGCCACGCCGGTGAACTGGACCGACGGGCGAGGACGTCATCATCGTCCCCGCCCTCAGCGACGACGACGCCAAGGGCCGCTTCCCGAAGGGCTGGAAGGCCCTCAAGCCGTACCTGCGGGTGACGCCTCAGCCGAACCGCTGAGCACCGGGTGACGCCCGCCCTGCGGGCACCTTCTCGAACATGCCGGCCCTCGGGCCGGCATGTTCGCTTTCGCACCCCGGTGTGCGGGGCGGCGGTCACAGCCCCGGGGGAGAGTAGGGCCGGGGTGCCGTCGTGGCCCGCCACCTGGACGCGCCACCTGGACGCGCCACCTGGACGCGCCACCTGGACGCGCCACCTGGAGAGGAGACGACCATGAACGAAGCCGAGGTGTTCGTGCTGGCCGACCGGGCCCTGGCCGCCGTGGTGGCGCGCGATCCGGCCCGACCAGTGGGACATGACCCTGCCCCCCGACTTCGCCCGGCGCGGTGCCGATGGCCCGCCCACCCTGCGCAGCATCGTCAACTACCACGCCTACGACGATGCCTGGGTGCCCGACATGCTGGCCGGCCGCACCATGGAAGAGGCCGGGGCCGAGCAAATTCGACGGCGACCTCCTGGGCGACGACCCCGTCGAGCGCTTCGAGGCGATCGTCGCCGCGGCCTGCGAGGCTGCGTCCGAGCGTCAGGCGACTTCGACACGGTCGCCCACCTCTCCTTCGGCGACTTCACCGTCCGCGAGTACTTCTGGCAGATCAACTCGTTCCGCGGCCTGCGGGCGCACGACATCGCCAAGGTGATCGGGATCGACCCCGACCTGCCGGCCGAGCTGGTGCAGGGGATCTGGGACGAGGTGAGCCCGCACGCCGAGGAGTGGCGCGCCATCGGCGTCTTCCCGACCGCGGTCCCGGTGCCCGACGAGGCCCCGCTGCTCGACCGCCTGCTCGGCCTCACCGGCCGCGACCCGGAGGGCAGCCGGAGCGGCGTCGCGTCGGCTCAGGCGGAGCGGCTGCACCAGCTCGTCCCGCAGCTCCCGCTTGAGCACCTTCCCCTGGGGGTTGCGCGGCAGCGGCTCGGAGCGGAACCAGATGTGGGTCGGGACCATGAAGCCGGCCAGGCGCGCCTTGACGTGCAGCCCGAGCTCGTCCGCCGTCACCTTGGCGCCCGGGCCGGAGCACGACCACCGCACCGACCTCCTCGCCCAGCGTCGGATCGGGTACCCCGATCACGGCGCAGTCGGCCACCGCGGGGTGCTCGAAGAGCGCGGCCTCGACCTGCACCGAGTACACGTTCTCGCCGCCGCGGATGATCATGTCCTTGGCCCGGTCGACGATGTAGATGAAGTTGTCCTCGTCGAGCCGGGCCACGTCGCCGGTGTGCAGCCAGCCCCGGGAGAACGTCTTGGCCGTCTCCTCGGGCCGGTTCCAGTAGCCGCGCACGACGTTGGGGCCCTTGATCCAGAGCTCGCCCCGGACGTCGGGCCCGCGGGGGAGGGTGTCGTCGGGCTCGTCGCCGCCGAAGTCCTCGGGGACGACGGCCACGTCGCAGACCGGCACCGGCGGCCCGACGCTCTCGGGCCTGGCCACGTAGTCGCCGCCGGTGTTCATGGAGGTCACCGACGACGTCTCCGTCAGCCCGTAGCCGTTGGAGGGCTGCCCGACGGGCCACGCCTCGCGGATGCGCCGCACCAGGTCCGGCGGGGCAGGGGCGCCGCCGTAGGACACGCCGCGGATGGACGAGGTGTCGAACTTCGAGAAGTTGGGGGAGTCGAGCACCTGCATCACCATGGCCGGCACGCCGCCGAAGGTGCCGATCCTCTCGCGCTCGATGAGCTCGAGCGCGCGCTCGGGGTCGAAGTGGTGCATCATCACGATCTTCCCGCCGGCGGCGACGTTGGAGACCATGACCGAGTGGCACCCCGTGGCGTGGAAGAGCGGCACGGAGAGCAGGAAGGCCGGCTGCGTCTTGTCGCCCGTCGCTTCGAGGGCGGGGCTGCCGAAGCGCATCGAGCCGCGGGTGTTGATGAAGAAGAGGCTCATGAGGTTGGTGACCATGTTGCGGTGCGTCCCCACCGCCCCCTTGGGCCGACCGGTGGTGCCCGACGTGTAGAAGATGGTGGCGTCGTCCTCCGGGTCGATGGTGATGTCGGGGGGCGAGGCGGCCTCGTCCACGGCGCCCAGCGCGAGCGGGAAGGGCCATTCGGCGACCGGTGCCGCACCGCCCGCCGGCTCGTAGACCGCAGGGGCGACGTCGGTTCGGTCCGGTGCTCGTCGGCCACGATCGACCGCGCCGAGGCTCGGAGAGGCCGCCCAGGAAGGGTCGGATGCGCTCGGCCCGCTCGGTGTCGACGAAGGCCACCTTGGAGCCGGAGTCCTCGAGCCCGTAGCGCAGCTCCTCGCCGCTCCACCACGCGTTGAGCGGCACGACGATGGCGCCGGCGAGCGTGGCACCCCAGAAGGCCATGATCCACTCGGGCAGGTTGCGCATGATGATGGCGACGCGGTCGCCCTGGGCGACCCGAACGTGGCGCTGCAGCCGGTGCGCCAGCGTGCAGGCGATGCGGTAGTGCTCGGCGAAGGTGGTCCGCTCGTCCTCGTAGACGAGGAAGGTGGCGTCGCCGTGGGCGAGTGACATGTCGAGCACCGCTCGGAGCGAAGGTGGCGCGTGCTTCCAGGTCCGCGTGGGCACGCCGCGGATGTCGAGCTCCTCCATCTCGAAGAGCTGGCCGGGCGCGGTCAGCGCGGCGTTGGCCTCCTCGATCGACATGGCCGGCGTGTCCTTGCTCGGTGGCGCTCACGTCGGTCTCCTTCGGGGTCGCTGTGGAGTCGTCGAAGATCGCCGCACGGTAGTAGGCCAGCTCCGCCACGCTCTCCCGGATGTCCTGGAGCGCCCGATGGCCACCCTTCTTGACCGGGGCGGCCTTGTAGACCTCGGGGCGCCAGCGCCGGCAGAGCTCCTTGACGGTCGAGACGTCGACCGAGCGGTAGTGCAGGTACTCCTCGATCTCGGGCAGCATGGTGGCCAGGAAGCGCCGGTCCGTCCCGATGGAGTTCCCGGCCAGCGGGACGGTCCGGGCCTGGTGGATGTGCTGCTTCAGGAAGGCCAGCGTCTGCGCCCCGGCGTCGGCCAGGCTGAGCGTCGAGGCCTCCATGTCGGCCAGCAGGCCGGAACGGGTGTGCATGGTGCGCACGAACTCGTCCATGTCGGCCACCTGTTCGGGTGAGGCGTGGACGACCAGGTCGGGGCCCTCCTCCAGATGGTCAGGTCGTCGTCGGTGACGAGGCTGGCGATCTCGACGATGGTGTGGCGCGCCGGATCGAGCCCCGTCATCTCGAGATCGATCCAGGCCAGCATGCGCGGGCATGCTACCGGGCGCCCCAGGGCAGCCCGCCTGCCGGCCCTTGTAATGTCCGGCGATGCTGCGCGTCCCCCTGCACCAGCTCGACGCCCGAGCTGCCCGTGCCCCGCTACGCGCGGGCGGGGGACGCCGGAGCGGACCTGCTCGCCCGCAGCGACGTCGTGCTCGCCTGTCGGGGCGGACGGGCCGTGGTCCCCACGGGGGTCGCCGTGGCCATCCCCGCGGGCTATGCCGGCCTCGTGCTGCCCCGCAGCGGCCTGGCGGTGCGCCACGGGGTCACCTGCCTCAACGCCCCCGGGCTGGTCGACTCGGGCTACCGGGGTGAGCTGCAGGTCGTCCTCGTGAACCACGACCCCGAGCACGACTACGCGGTGAGCCGGGGCGACCGCATCGCGCAGCTCGTGCTCGTGCGGGTCGAGGAAGTGGCCTTCGAGCTGGTGGAGGAGGAGGGTCTCGGTGAGTCGGAGCGGGGGACCGGTGGCTTCGGGCACACGGGCACATGACGGCGCCGCGGGAAGAGGGTAAGAAGTGGTGATGCAGTCACTCGTGGGCATGGACGCCGCCTTCCTCTCGCTCGAGACCCCCACGACGCCCATGCACGTCGGCGTGGCCCTGGTGCTCGACCCGCCTGAGGGCACGCGCTCGCTCGTTCTCGCCGTCGACCCGCTACGCCCAGATCCGCCGCGTCATCGAGCAGCGGCTCCACCTGATCGCCACAGCTGCGCCAGCGAGCCATCCGGGTGCCCTTCGGGTTGCACCACCCGGTCTGGGTCGACGATCCCGACTTCGAGCTCGACGACCACCTGAGCCGGGCCAGCCTGCCCTCGCCGGGCGGGATGGCCGAGCTCGACGCGTTCGTGGCCGCGGTGATGAGCCGCCAGCTCGACCCCGACCGCCCCCTGTGGGAGATGCACGTCGTCGAGGGGCTGGAGGAGCGACCGCACGGCGCTGATCGCCAAGGTGCATCACGCCATCCTCGACGGGGTGAGCGGCGCCTCTGTGCTGGCGACGTTCCTGGACCTCAACCCGAGATCACGGGTGACGCCGCTGCCGGCGGAGTGGGACCCGGCGCCGCTGCCGTCCAACGCGCAGATGCTGCGCCACGCCGCCTCGTCGCTGGTGCGCCAGCCCGGTGAGACGCTGAGCACGCTCCAGGCCGGGGTGGAGGCGGTGGCCGACCTCGGGATGCACAACCGGGAGCTGGTGGACCGGGGCGAGCAGCCACCCCCGGGCTTCTTCGCCGCACCACGGACGTCGTTCAACGGCGCGGTGTCGAACCGGAAGCGCTTCGCCTCCCTCTCGGTGCCGCTCGAGGACGTGAAGCTGGTGGGCCGGGTCGTTCGAGGCCACCGTCAACGACGTGATCCTGGCCGTGGTCTCGGGTGGGCTGCGCCGGCTGCTCGAGGCCCGAGGAGAGACGGCGGAGCTCTCGATGGTGGCGATGGTCCCGGTCTCGACCCGGCCCGAGGGGAAGGGCGAGGAGCTGGGGAACCAGGTCTCGGGCATGCTCGTGTCGCTGGCCAGCGACATCGACGACCCGGTGCACCGGCTCGATGCGATCTCGGAGTCGGCCCGGGTGGCCAAGGAGCAGGAGAAGCTGCACCGGGGCCGCTTCCTCGGCGACCTGGCGCAGATCGCCCTCCCCGCGCTGGCGACCCGGCTGGCACGGGCCATGGCCGGGACGCGCCTGTTCGACAAGGTGCGGCCCCCGTTCAACGTGACCGTGTCGAGCGTGCGGGGCCCCGACTTCTCGCTGTTCTGCGCCGGGAGCCGGGTGGCCGACATGTACCCGGTCGGGCCGATCGCCGAGGGGATCGGCGTCAACGTGACGGTGTTCTCGTATCTCGACCGGGTGCACTTCGGGCTCCTGGCCTGCCGGCGGCTGCTGCCCGAGCTCGGCGAGGTGGCGTCGTACCTCGACGAGGCGCTGGGCGAGCTCGTGGGCTGCGCCCTCGACGCCCGGGGGGCGACGGCCTGACCTCTGCTTCGCCCGGCGGGGTGTGTGGCCGTGACGACCAGTCCGAGAGGCGGGCAGTGCGGGCCGCGTGGCGATACGGCCCGCACTGCCCCTCCTCATGGTCGGGGGGAGGGATGCGGAAGGGACGCCGTTACGACCCCGAGGTCGAGCCCGAGGACGGCGGGGTGCCGGTCCCGGCCGGAGGCGTACCCGTGTGGGAGCCCGAGCCGCTGCCCATGTTCGGGCAGTTGTGCGTCGAGCCCGGAGCCCGAACTGGAGCTCGAGCCCGAGGAGCTGCTCGAGGACCCCGAGCTCGTGCTGCCCGTACCGGAGTTCCCGGAGCTCGTGCCCGACGCGGGTGTGGTCGTCGGTGCGATTGGAGGTCGAGCTCGAGCCTGAGTTCCCCGTCGTGGTCGAGGTGGTTGCCGCGTTGGCGACCAGGGCGCCGCCGGCCAGGAGGCCGGAGGTCAGTGCGCCGATGGCCAGCACATTGCGGAGGCGGATCTGCATGGGTGTGTGCACCTTTCGTTTCGTGAAGCGCCAGCCCATTCGGGCCGGTCGACCACACGGTGCACCCCGGACCTGAGTGCGGGCGCAGAACGACGTGGGCGCGTCCGAGGAGTTACCTGACGAACAGGTGACGATTCACAGGAACCGCCGGATCAGGTGCCTGCGGCCAGCTCGCGGTAGTGGCGACGCCAGATCAGCTTGTAGACGCGAGTCCAGCGCGGGATCGAACGCAGGCCCGGAATGAAGGGCAGGAAGATCAACCCGACGGAGAGCACCATCATGATGACCCACACCTCGAGGTCGGCGTTGTCCGACTGGTTCATCGGATACACCTGGTACCACATCGTGTAGAGCCACAGCCATGCCTGTCCGGGGTAGTTCCCGGTCTCGTTCATCATTCCCCACTGGGTGCCCTGGAGATGCTGTGTGCCGGCGATGTTGGCCAGGTAGGTGCCGTCGGCGAGGAAGAGCAGCGGCTTGGTGTAGTTGGTGTTGTAGAAGCCGCCCTGGCTCAGGAGGGTGCCGTCGAGCCCGCCCGTCTGCGCCATGGAGGTGAGCGAGCCGATGATGTCGCCGACCGGGCCGTAGCGCCCCGCAGGGACGTGGAGCCTGCCGTTGACGTCCGTTGCGTTGGCGACGGCCTTCTCGTATGCGGTTGTCCAGGCGGACTGCTGTGCCGCCGACGCGCTCTGGTACACGTTGAGGGCCGTCTGCGTCACCGGCTGGTTGGGCAGCGTCCGCAGTGGGCCGATGACGAAGTCCTGCGCGGTGTCGATGGGCAGGTGGACACCGAACCACTGTGCGGGCTCGAAGAAGCCCATGTGCTGCGCCGCATCAGGCGTCGAGTTGTACGGCGGGCCATAGGAGGCGGTCCCGCTCGTCCCGTCCAGCTCGGTGATGGCCGTCTGGGCGAAATCGACCGGGTTGAGGACCGACCACTTCTTGAGGGTGATGGCCGGGTCGTCGGGTGAGGAGAAGGCGACGGCCAGCAGCACGATGAGCACGGCCACGGCGAGGAAGGCGACGAACGCCTCCTTCAAGATGTCGTAGGGGACGTATGCGCCCTTCCATTCCTTGACGTCGCGGTCGGGCTTGAAGCGGCGGGGCTTCCTCGTGCCCGGGCTCACGCCGGCTCCTCGGCGGCGACAGCGGCGTCCGCGGCCGGCTCCGTGTGATGGTCACCCACTTCGAACGGGGGCACGATCCCACGGCGCCGCACCAGCAGGACATGCAGCCCGGCAATGAGGGCGACACCGATCGGGAGCAGCACGATGTGCCACATCAGCATCTGCCCGAAGTTGAGCACGTTCCAGAAGGCGCCGGCGCCGGTCGAGTTGATCCCGTCCTTGGCCTGGGTGGAGATCCACTGGGAGTCGAAGTTCGTCTGCGAGACGTAGCCCGTGAAGGCGGCCGCCACCGACACCAGGAAGGAGATGACCCCGGTGGCCCAGGTGAGCCGGCGGTTGCCACGCCAGGCCGCCATGAAGAACTTGCCCCACAGGTGGATGACCATGAAGAAGAAGAAGGACTCGACGCTCCACAGGTGCAGGGAGTTGACGAAGTGGCCGGCGGAGGAGACGTGCCACCAGGTCGGGCCCATGATGGCGAGGACGCAGCCGGTGATGATGACCCAGGCCAGGCTCACCACGGTCAGCACGCCGAAGACATAGATCCACGACGCCATGTAGGCGGGCTGGCGGTCGGGGAGGAGCTGGTCGGGGGGGAAGGCCGACTCGGCGGCGTGACGTACCCGGGCGGTCCACTGGCGTGACTCCGCCGAGGAATGGGCGGGGCCGCTGCGGTCGATCTGGGGCTCGGCGCCGATGTTCGTGTCGATGCTCACCGGCGGTCTCCCTTGCGCTTCGGGAACGGTAGGAGGATCGCCAGGACGAAGACGACGACCATCAGGCAGATGACGACGAGGTTGGCGACTGAGATCTGGATGAAACCCCAATGGACGTACTTACCGGTTCCACCCAGGTTGATCAGCGCTGCGAGCAGGGCTCCGAGGACCATGCGGTCACCCTACGCTGGGGCTTCCCAATTGGTTAGGGACCTTTGTCACAAGGTCGAAGTTGTCCACATGAGCAAGAGGCGCAGGTCAGCGCTTGGTCGCCCGCCAGCAATACGAGCGCATCGGGACGTCGATCAGACTTAGGCCGACGAACGCGTCGTGTTCGTCGAGAAAGCGCGCCATGGCGTCGAGGTGTCGTGCGCGGTCCTCCTCTTCCATGGTGATCACGGCGCTGTAGGTCGTGGCCAGCGCGACGAGGTCGCTCTTCGTCATGGGTCGGCTCCACCGGAAGAGCGCGGTCTCGGGCTCAGAGAAGGGGCTGTGGCCCCCGACGTCGACATCGACCGTGTGACGCCGCCGGCGCCGGGCGTCCACGTCGGCCTGCTCCTCGGGGCTGAAGATGATGCCGCCGGCCCAGAGGGAGCGCACCCAGTCCACCGAGCGGTCGGGACCGCTCCAGACGAGGGAGAGGCGCCCGGAGGGCCGCAGCACCCGGGCCACTTCGGGCACGGCCCGTTCCTCGTCGACCCAGTGCCACGCGGAGGCGGCGATGACCACGTCGTAGGAGGACGTCGATGCCGGGAGCTCCTCGGCCTGTCCGGCCAGCACCTCCACGCCGGCATTTTGGGCCGCGAGCACGTCCCGCATCCGGTCGTCCGGCTCGACGGCAGTCACGTGGGCGACCCGCTGTTCGAGCAACCGGGTGAGCACGCCCGTGCCGGCGCCGATCTCGAGCACGTCGACGGCACCGTCGGGGATCAGCCAGTCCAGCGCCTCGTCCGAGGGACCGGGCCGGAGCCGGTTGTACTCGCCGGCGACGGTGCCGAAGGAGCCGCCCAGGCGGGCCGTGGTCTCGTCTTGGCGCACGAAAGGCAATCTACCGAGACCGCCCCGATGTCTGACGCCATGGGATCCCGGCCTGCGAACGGGCAGTTGGCAGCGGGGGAGCAGCCTCCTCTCTCACATTGCCACCGCGATAGAATGGTTGCTCAACGCGGAAGTGGCGCAGCGGTAGCGCATCACCTTGCCAAGGTGAGGGTCGCGGGTTCGAATCCCGTCTTCCGCTCAAAAAATTTCGATTGTGACCTGGATCGATGCGGTGAGGGGGCGGTGAGCCTTCGTCTCTTACCAGGCGGCTGGCAATCACCCGAGTGGATGCGGAGTAAGGTCGAAGGTGCTGATTCCTCGTCTGAGTGACCTGAGCACGTGGACGCCATGCTGTCGAAGCGATGTCCGTTCGATGATAAGGATTGGCCGTGGGTCGGTCGTCGGACGACAAATCAATTCTTGAGGTCCTGCTGACAGAGACCGCACTACGACTCATGGCTGGTTCAGCCTGTTTTGAACGAGGCCGAAGGTACGCCGCCACGCGACAAGTGAAGCAACTCACAGTCACGTCAAGTGCGCTCTCTGCTGTCGTGACCGGCACCAGTCGTTATCGAGTGAGAATCTGGGTCGAAGAGGGCAGCCTCAGCCATTCGTGCTCATGTCCGGTGGGCGATGGCGGAGAATTCTGCAAGCATTGCGTCGCTTCCGGGCTCGTCTGGTTGAACGCGGTGAAAACCACGCAGGACTGGTCCGAGGAAGATCAATCGGCGGTCGATCTTCGAGCGTATTTGTCTACCCAGACCAAAGAGGCGCTGGTCGAATTGCTCATGGAACGAGTAGCCGCTGACGAGCTTTTCGCTGGCAAAGTCACCTTAGAAGCGGCGAAGGCGGCGGCGGTTCCTGCCGACCTCGAAGCGTACAAGCAGGCGATCGACGCGGCGATTGTGGTGGACGACTTCGTGGACTATCGCTCGATGTATGACTATTCGCACAATGCGACCACCGTGATCCGCTCGATCGAAGCGATGCTCGAGGTGGGCCACGCACATGAGGTGATCGAGCTCTCCGCGTACGCCCTCGAATGCGTCGAGGAAGCGATGGGCCGGGTTGACGACTCGGACGGCTGCATGGGTGAGATAACGGGGGAGCTGATGGAACTTCACCATCGAGCTTGCCTCGCGGCCCCACCCGACCCCGAGCAGCTGGCCACCCGACTCTTCGACTGGGCTATTCACTCTGAATGGGAGATGTTCCTCGATGGGGCGGCCCGCTATGCCGACGTTCTCGGAGACATCGGGCTCACCCATTACCGATCCCTGGCTGAGCAGGTGTGAGATCAGGTGCCGGTCCAACAGAGTCACGATGATCGAATTGGCTCAAGTTCGAACTTTGCGATCACTTACATTATGGAAACACTGGCCAAGATTTCGGGTTCAGTCGACGAGCAGATCGCCATCAAGACGCGTGACCTCACATACGCTTACCACTACGTCCAGATCATTGAGCTATTGGCGGGAGCGGGACGGACCGACGATGCTCTGATCTGGGCCGAACGAGGTCTCGTTGCCTTTCCTCACGCAACAGATGTGCGTTTGCGTGATGCCGCCGCCAGGGAACTGCATCGGGCTGGTCGCGACGACGAGGCCATGACCATCGTCTGGGCCGAATTCGAGGAGAATCCCGGGTCTTCTTCGTACGAGTTCCTCTACCGTCACGCTGTAGCCATTGGTCAATGGAGCGAGTGGCGGGACCGGGCTCTGGGTCTCATGCGCCAACGCGAGAGTCACACGCGTGCGGTTCGTTCCAACTCCGGGCAATGTCATCGCCGCGTGGCGATGTCTTCGCTCGGCCTTTTCTCCATGGCTACGACGAACAGCCAGAAAGTTCTGAACTGGTGAAGGTCTTCCTTTTGGGAGAACGATGTCGAGTCTGCCTGGGCACAGGCGGGCAGCGGAGGGTGCTCGCCTCGACTGTGGCTGCAGCTCGCCGATCTCCGTCAGGGTGAGCACCCCGCTGATGCCATCCCGATTTACCAAGAGGAGATTGAACGGAAGCTTGGCGCAAAGAACAACCGGGCATACCAAGAAGGTGTTGACATGATGATTCGGGTCCGAGCACTGATGACAAGAGCAGAGCGGGAGGTCGAGTTCCCTGCATACGCCGCGCAAGTGCGGGCATCGCACCGGGCCAAGAGGAACCTGATGAAGCTGTTTGACGGCGAGGGCTGGTAGTTGACCAAACGTACGACAATGTACTACAATACGACTAGTGACAGATGTGGACTGGACCTACGGGCTGGATCACATGCGGGAACGGCACGGCATTGAGGCAAATTGGGCAACGGAGGCACTCGACGATCCCGATGCATTGCGGATCGACCCGGATCCGTCGAGCAAATCTGGTCGAAGTGTGAGAACGATCGGGTATTCCACGTCCGCAGGGTGCATCCTGACGGTCATAACGCTCACCGAAGACGAGGTCACCTACGGCGTCAATGGCTGGCGATCAAATGACTCCGACGTCCGGCGATATAGCGAGGAAGAGACATGAGCAGCAACATAAAGCAGCGGATCCTCGAGGAGGCAGTGGCTTCCGATGAGAATAAAGACGCTCCCATTTCGTCTGACGCATCAGTCAGCCGGCCGAATCGCGCTCGATCTGCGGTGTATTCGATCCGCCTGAATCCGGATGAAGTGGCATCCGTTCAAGCTTTGGCCGACGAGGCAGGACTTCCACCGTCGACACTTGTCCGCTCGTGGATCATCGAGCGTGTCCGAATTGAGCAAGGTGATCTGGGCGACGCCGAGGCGGAGCTCAATGCCGCTGAGCGACATCTGGCGCACCTCAAACGTCACCTTGTTCAGCGTTAACGCGGTAGTAGACCGCTCTACTACAGCGACGGACTGGGTGCCCGTACTGGAAACTGGATGGACGGAACCGCACCTCACGGGACTGGAGCGAACCAGAAGGACCAATTCCAACACCTTGCCAAGGTGAGGGTCGCGGGTTCGAATCCCGTCTTCCGCTCTCGATGAGCTTGTGCATGTGATCTGTCGAGACATCAGAGCCTGCTGAGCCAAGACATCGTAGAGCAGATGTCGTGGAAGCGTCGGTGGCGCGTGAGACGGGGTCTCGCAGGCGCCGATCGGGTCATTTCCGGCTGCACGGGAATGTCCCGTACGTGCACGCAGTTGCGTCGTTGAGGCTGTGCAGCAAAATTACTCAACCGAGAGATCTGCCGGAGGCGAGCCCCGTCGCCTTGAACCTTGGCCAGGGGCCGATGCGATTATCGGGGGCGCCTGGGAGCCAACCTTGCCTCCCTGCGCCATGGCTCCGGCGTAGACGGCCAGACTCAGCACGGCCAGGCAGCACATGTCCCACCACAGCGGGATCAGACCATGGCCACCCTCGAGGACGCCTTTGAAGGGCCCGATTCCGCCCAGGATGGCGCCGCTGCCGAAGTCGCCGAAGTAGGAGACGACCGAGAGGCCGACGAGGTAGGGGAAAAGCCACCAGGCCGAGAGCCACTCGATCCGCGGCGGGTTGAGGTCCAGGTGGAACGAGCGGGCTAAGCCCATGAGGCCGAAGCCGACGAGGAGGGCGAACATCAGCGTCGAGATGGTCTGCCAGCCCGACCAGTAGGCGATGAAGGTGGCGAAGACGAAGGATGCCGGGGCGAGTAGGCCGGCCGCGGGGAGCCGGTAGGGCCGGGCCAGCTCCGGCCGGGATCGCCGCAGGGAGCCGAGGGCCAGGGGCGCTCCGGCGTACATGAGCACCACGGCCCCGGTCACGACGCTCACGAGTTTGCTCCAGCTCGGGAATGGCAGGAGGAAGAGCAGACCGAGCGCCCCGGACATGATCACCCCCCACAGCGGGACGTCGGTGCGCTCGTCCTCGACCAGAAAGAGCTTGGGCACGTAGCCGTCCCTGCTGAGCCCGAAGCTGAGCCTTGATGCTCCGGTCAGGTACAGCAGTCCCGTTCCGCTCGGCGAGACCACGGCGTCGACCCGCATGATCCAGGCCAGCCAAACGAGGCCGACCAGGCTGGCCAAGACGAAGAAGGGCGCCCTAGAGAGCTGCGGGTCTGTCGCCAGCCCCGTCCAACTGGCGTAGTGCGACAGCAGCGAGGGCGGAAGGGCGCCGATGAAGGCGACCTGCACCGCGATGTAGATCACCGTGCAGACGAGGAACGCGCCGAACACGGCCCGGGGGAGGTCCCGCTGGGGGTGGGTGCTCTCGCCACCGACCTGCAGCGCCCCCTCGAAGCCCATGAGGGCGAAGGCGATGCCACCGGCCGTAATGGCGCTGAGAATGGACTGGACGGGCCCGGCGCCGCCGTGCACGAAGAAGCCGCCGGCGGCGGTGAAGTTGTGGATGTGGAAGCCGGCCAGGATCAGAGCCAGGGCCGTGAGGGAGGGGATTGCGAGTTTGAACACCGTGATCGCCGAGTTGGTCCGGGCCAGCAATCGGATGCCCATGAGGTTCAGCGATACGAAGATGCCCATGAGCACGACGGCCACGACGTAACCGGAGGCGCTGAGGGTCCCTGTGACCGAGTTGTAGAGGCCGCTGGCCCAGGAGTTGGTCGATAGGTACTCGATGGCGGCGAGCACCTCGATCGGGACGATCGTCGCGGCCTGGACGTAGGAGAACCAACCGAAGGTCGCACCGGCCAGGCTCCCGAAGGCGTGGTGATCGAAGCGGCCGGGGCTACCGCTCTCGGGGAACATGGCACCGAGCTCGGCGTAGACGAGGACCAGGGGTGCCATCAAAAGCGAGGCCAGCAGCCATCCCATCAGCGCAGCAGGCCCGGCAATGGTGACCGCGACGAAAGCCCCGAAGAGCCAACCAGAGCCGAGCGTCGTTCCCGCCGAGATCCAGAGCAGACCGAAGAAGCCGACGTCACGGCGGAGCCCCTCGTCGGTGCGGTCCTCCACGGTTGCTACCCGTAACTGGTCGCCGATTGGCGACCGGGACCCGAACACGGCGCAGAGCCGAATACAGAATTACCCCATGGGTGATCCGTGGCGGCCTGCCCCTGACACGTTGTTCGTCCGAGCACGCCCTTAATCCTCCCATTCCGGGATTTGGCGTGAGATGCGCTGCCGTCATGTTCGTACGCGGCCTGCGATTGACCCGCCGCCTGGGGCTGGCTCGTAGTCAAAGGATGAATCGCTCCGAGCGGCACGGATGGCCAGCGATATCCGTAGTAGACCGCTCTACTACAGGGACGGACTGACTGGACGGGGTGGAAACTGGGTGGACAGAACAGCATGACGGGGGAGTGGCGCCGACTTCAGAGACCAAAAACACAACCTTGCAAGGTGAGGGTCGTGGGTTCGAATCCCGTCTTCAGCTCAAGGTCAAAAAAAGCGAGTGCGATATTGGTCGGCTCTGGGCCGAAGACCACCGTGCCGCCGAGTATCTCGGTATAGACGCCGGGAGCGCTCGACGTCATCGGAGACGATGAACTGGGTCACTACCATTCAATTCGCGGTGCAGGCTGCGTGGGTTCGGCCACTGGCACGTCCACTCGTTTTGGGGCCCATGCCCCGCTTACGACGGGGTCTGAAGCCTTCAGTCAACCACAGACGTCGGTTCGTCGAGGGGGTCGGACTAGTCGGGCGGGTTAGTTGGGCGCCAGTGGACCTGCCCCCGTTCAGTGACGATGCTCTGGAGGATCCACGGCTGCGCTGCGGGCCTCGAATTTTCGGAGCGCTCGAGCAGCGCACGTCGCCGCACTGCATCGAGGCTCGTCGTGCGGCCATCTCAGCATCCACGGCTAGGTCACCGACGCCGCCTGAGCGCCCAGTCGGCGCGGCGATAGCGTACGGTCGTCCGTCACCTCCGTGAAGAGAGGAACCATGCCCCCGGCACGATCGAATGCGATGGACCACGTGGTGCTCGTGCTCTTCGAGAATCGATCGTTCGACAATCTGCTCGGGCGCCTTTACTCACCCGGGGAGGTGGAGTCGTTCGAGGGCGTGGTAGGCAAGGACCTCAGCAACCCGGTTCCTGACTGGGCCATGCACGGCGCGGAGGGGGGCGTTGTGCCATACGGCATCTCCATCGGTATGGACGTGCCGGACCCCGACCCCGGCGAGGAGTACCCCCATACCAATACCCAGCTCTTCAACGTCCTCGACGACGTCAACCGCTGCAAGGACGCGACAGAGATGGTGGCCCCCTACAACGCACCGCCGGACGGCCAGCAGCCGACCATGGACGGGTTCGTCACCGACTACATCAGCTTCCTCACCGTCGAGCTCGGCCGGCAGCCCACATACGAGGAGTACAGCCAGATCATGACGGGCTACGCGCCTGAACAGGTTCCCGTCATTAGCACGCTGGCACGGGGCTTCGGCGTGTTCGACCATTGGTTCAGCGAGGTCCCGTCGCAGACGCTGCCCAATCGCTCGTTCTGGACCGCGGCCTCCTCCTCTGGATTCGTTGTGAATCGTCCGGTCACCAACTTCATGCGCCACCACATGGCAGAGACGATCTTCGACCGCCTCGAGCGCTTTGGCAGAACCTGGAAGGTCTACGTGCTGGAGCCCGGACCCCTCTCCTTCACCGGCTTTATCCACATGCCGCGCCTGCGCGACCGCTTCGCCACCCATTTCTTCCCGTTCGCAGAGTTCGAGCGGGACGCCGCCGAGGGCGCCCTTCCTGATTTCTCGCTTATCGAGCCCAACCTCATGGCGGGCCACGGGGACTACCACCCCGCATTCGGGCGGGCCCTGCTACCGGGCGTCGACGTCCTCATGGACGCACCGTCGTCGATCCTCGCCGGGGAGGACTTCCTGGCCCGGATCTACCGGGCCGTCCGGTCCTCGGCCTCGACTACTGGGTCCAACGCCTTCAATACCTTGCTCTTCGTGGGTTTCGACGAGCCTGGGGGCACCTACGACCACGTCCCCCCGGGACCAGTGCCACCCCCGCATCCAGGCTCCCCACCCGGTCAGCTCGGGTTCGCCTTCGACCGCTCCGGATACCGCGTCCCAGCGCTCGTCGTGTCTCCATGGGTCCCGCCGGCGACCGTATTCACCCACGAGTACCGCCACACGTCCCTGCTGGCGACCCTGCGTGACGCGTGGAACCTCGGCGAGCCCTTCACCGCCCGCGATGCGGCCGCGCCGAGCTTCGGGAAGATCTTCAGCCTCGAGGCGCCCCGACCACCCGAGACCTGGCCCGACGTCGACCCGCTGCCTGTCCCTCCCTTCCAGGCCGAGCAGGTGCAGGCCATGCGGGCCCTGGGCACGTTGGGTCGGCATCTATGCCACGGTCTCTATGAGCACGCCCGTCGCGACAAGGACCTCCCCGACCCGCCGGACTCAGACCCCACAATGTCGCCCGCCCTCGCCATCGAGTTCGCCGTGCGCCTGGGTTCGCGGCTATTCCCGCGCCTCGCCCGACCATGACGGTGCCCTAACCTCGATCATTCGTCCGACCTCTGGCGCGACCGCTCCGACTTGGTCAATTCGCGGTGGAGAGTTGTTGACGGCCCCGTGAGCGCACAATGGGCGTGAGGGGTTAGGGGTCCTCGTTCAGTCTCGTCGTGTCACGCCCTGCGGGATCGCTTCGGGGTCGGACGTCTGGACCCGTCGCGCTATGGGAACGCGGCGCGTAGACGCGTGAAGGCGGTGGCCAGTTCGCTGGCCCAAGGCCAGCTCTCGTCGAGATGGACGATGAGGTCCCGCCCGCGGTGAGCGAGAACCGCGGCGACATGGAGGACGCGGTAGCGCATGGTCTTGGGTTCGGCCTTGGCCAGTGCGCCGTCGAAACACGTCATTTGGCTCCAGGCCAACAGTGCGCCGGCGATCAGGCTGACCGCTACCCAGGCCTCGTTGGCGCAGAAGCCCTCGAAGGGCAGGTTGGAAAGGCCGCAGGCCTTCCAGGCGCGCACGCGGTCCTCGACGCGGGCGTGGCCGCGGTGGCGCAGCTCGAGCGCCGCGATGTCGGGTCCCTCCGTGTTGGTGATGAAGCAGGTGTGGCGCCACCCGGCGTGCGTGTCGAAGAGGGAGAGCTGGGCGCCCGGATGGGGACGCTCGCGCCGACAGATCACCCGCATGTCGGCGGGCCAGCCGGCCACCTCGTAGAGATCGCTCAGCTCGATGACCTCGGCGCCCGCTCGGATCTCCCCTTCGAGCTCACGGGCGCGCACCCAGTCCTCTTCTTGGGCCAAGAGTAGGGCGTCACGCACAGAACCGCTGATGGGGAAGCCAATCGAGTAGTCGAAGTTGGCCTCTGAGAGGGAGGCGACGAAGCGGTGGGTGGCCCCGGCCGAGTCGGCCCGGACCAAGATGGGGTGGACCACCAGTGCGGGGTCGTCGCCCTCTTCGTGGCCGAGGGCATACTCAGCGGGCACGGCACGGACGGTCTGTTCGAGCAGTTCAAGGTGGTCGTCGGTGTCGTTGGGGGCGGCGTTTCCCGGCCGCAGCATGGCGGCCAAGGGCTCCTTGGTGTTGTCGCACCACACGCCCAAGGGGTTGAACCCGAAGCCGTGCTTGTAGGTGGGCGCGGCGTCCTCCTTCTCCGAATGCACGTCGAGCAGGGTCGAGTCGAAGTCCCAGATCATCGGGCCCTGCGGTGGCTCGGCCGCCCAGACGCGCGCACGGGCCTCCGCCAGGGCCACCGGGATGGCCCGCAGCTCGACCGAAGCCGTCGCGTACACGGCCCGCCAGGCCGTGGCCACAGAAGCCACCGGACCGAAGAGATCTTCTTGTTCTTTGAGCGCGGCGATGTCGGCCAGGCAGTCCGCGCCATCCGCGATGGCGACGGCCAGGTGTGTGAGCACGACACCGGGATCGTGGGTGTGCCAGTTGATCCCGCACTCGGCCATGGCCTCCGACATGGCCTCGGTCAACCCGGCGCGATCGGCCAGTTCGGCCAAGAGGGCGGCACCGGCATGGGACACGAGGTTCTTGCCGTCGGGTATCACTTTGGCGCGACGGACCGAGCGACTAGCGTGCACTTTCAAGGAGCCCTCCGGTTCTGGTTGGAATGTGTGTTCAGCGACAAACATTCTTCCAGGCGGGAGGGCTTTTTACGTGGACGCGCGCACCGTGTGTTCAGAGGCCGGACGAATTATCAGGGCTAAGTAGTCCCAATCAGTCCGTCTAGCGCTCCGGGTTGATCACAAAGAGATCCCGGCGACACGGACTGGATGCCGACGGGCGCGGTCTCCGATTCTGAGACGACTGCTTGAGCACTCGGGTGTCCCAGGTACGCCGGGAGCGTGACGCGCTGTGAGGGAGGTGGCGGCGACGGGCTTGCGTCGATAGTAGAGCGCTCTACTACGGCGACGGACGGAGCGGACGAGGTGGAAACTGGGTGGACGAAACCGCACAGTGGGGGATTGGGGTCGACCGCCCAGACGAAAAACACCACCTTGCCAAGGTGAAGGACGCGGGTTCGTATCTCGTCTTCCGCTCTCGGAGCCCTCCGCTCACTGTGAGGTATGGAGATTGGGAGCGGGACGGTTGCGGAGCCTGCGCATGCGGGCACAACAGGCGTTCCACGCCATCGCCAGCAGGTCCCACCTAGCCCTCCCCGCCCTTCTCCCGGACGAACAGCCATCGAATGGTGTCAGCCAGCGGGGGACATTTGGTACGTCAGTGTGTTGCCGCCGCTGGTAAAGGTCAGCGACAGGTCCTTACCGGTGCAGCTGTATGATCCCTGCTCAGGCGAGGACGTGACGGGCCTGGTCACACCGCCCACCGTGATGGTTGCATCGTCGGTGACCGTCGAGACCGGGAAGCTACCCGAGTGCGACGTGGTTTTGGGTGAGAAGCCGTAGTGGTCGGTCACGGTGCCGTTGAACTTGGCTGAGCCCTCGCTGCCCATGAGCGGTGAACCCGGAGTGAAATTTCCGAGTGCGTTCCCATTTACTCAAGGTGATGCTCGTCACATTCCAGTCCCCCTCGAGGCAGGGCCTGTTACTGCTCTGGTGGGCTTTGCCATTCTGGGGCTTGTGGTTGGTGTGCTGGTTGGTGTGCTGCTTGTGATGGTTGGACGACATGTCGAGTCGGGCGGGGTGAGGGACCTGTGCCTGCGCGTCGGAGCTGGCTCCGGCAGTGCCGATGATGAACCCGGCGGACGTGGCCAGAGAGAGTGCACCAAGCCACATGCGTTGACGCCACGGCCTCGGAGAGAACAATGCCGATGTTTGCATGTGATCAGAATGACCCGCCATCTGCGGGTTGTCCACCGCTTGCCAAGGTGAGGGTCGCGGGCTCGAATCCTACCTTCCCCTCCAATGTGCAACTGAGGGGGCTGGAGCGTTCATCTCAGTGCGAGAGAGGATCTTTTGGATCCCGGCAGCCCCGTGGTCAGAGCCGATCAGGACACGCACTGGCTCGCTCACGGACACAAGCTAGATCCAGCCATTCCGGTGGACATTCAGACCCCCTCCCGGCTGCTGGGACAGTCCCCAAGTCTGCATGAGGTGATCCGTAGACTTGAGTCCGTATGACCGACCCTGCGGCTGGGACTCAGGCGGGGACGTCCGCGGCTGCCTCGATGACTCAGACGGGAAACGGCGACAGGTCGGTTCCCAACGCCGACCGCGGTGGTACAAACCCCGCGAAGAAGGTTGGCCTTGGCTTATGCCTCGTGATCTGCGTCGTCGGACTTGCCCTTCTCATCGCGTTCTTCGCCGCGGTAAGACACTGGCTGGCACTTCACACCGGTATCCTCCATGGAGGGCCTGACCTCTATTACAACTTCTGGTCGGGTTTTGGCTCCGATCTCGGTGAGGCGACTCTCATAACAGCGGTCGGCGTCGGGGTCTACACGGGTGTCCGCAAGGTCAATTGTCACACCAAGGGATGTTGGAGAATTGGACATCACGCGCTAGAGGGGACTCCATACATCTTGTGCCGAAAGCACCACCCGTACGTACCGACCACAGGTGCCTCGCATGAGCACATCCTTGAGCAGCACCGAAAGTTCAAGGAAGCTCACGAGGCTCGAGAAGCCTAAGGAGCAGGGTCGAGGCCTTTCGAGCACGCTGAAAAATGTGCGTCTCGCCCCCATCCGGTGTACGGGAGCACTTAGGCGACGGGACCAGCCCTGGTCGCAAAGGCCTACATAGTGCGGTGATCGACCCAATCCGTCTGCGGGCCCCTTCATCCCTTGTCGGCCAGCGGCGTCCAGTTCTGCTCGACGACCCAACAGACGCCTGCCGCGGGCGACCCAACCGGGCCGTGCTTGCAGAGGCTCGTCGGTGGGTGATTGTCATGGACCTCGACCACCCGGTACTGAGTTGGACCATAGAACTTATCCGGCCCGTAAGTCAGCACGGGTGAGTAACCGCCCGGGAAGTTGGTGACGCGCGACATTGCCTCGACGAAGGTCCGCCGATTGAGGTTCGTACCCGCCATGGTCGCCGCCAGAGCGAAGAGGCGGATCTCTTGACACCAACCCTGGACCGGCCCTTGCTCCTCGATGTCGTCGTTGAGGTTGCCCTTGGGAATCTGCGGGTAGGCCTTGTGCCACACGTCCCAGCAGCTCCGCACCCCCGGGTCGTACCCCCCCTGTGACTCAGGGCGCGGAAGGTCGATGCCACCCAGTGTCTCTGCCGTGACACCCTCCTGGTTGTTCAGCGCCTTCTCGTAGGGGATCGGGATCAGTCCGAGCGCAACCTCGATTTCGGACTGGTAGTCGCTGAGGAGGAGTTTGGGGAAGTAGTCCTGCGAAGTCTCGGCGCCGACGTACGGGGTGAAGGCGTTCTCGGGCAACAAGGGAATCACCGACTGGACCCCTGCCGCCTTGAGCCGTTCGACCGCGAGCGTGGCGGTCGAATCGGTGGAGGCGGTCTCACCGACGTCCGCCGTGACGGTGACCACCTGGGGGACCACACCGACCTTCCTCAGGTCCGGCAAGAGGTACGAGTCGAGCGCGGATTGGTCACTGGCCAGGTCCGAGACCACCACACCGACCGTCTTGCCGTGACCGAGGCGACCCGAGCTGAGGCCCCAACGCACAGTGGCCGCGAGGATGGGCGCGTCATCCGCCCCCGTCCACCACAAGTACGGAGAGCCGAGGTCCGTCCAGTTGGTGGTCGTCGTCCACTGGGAGAGCATCGGCGTCTGACCTTCTCGGGTGATGCAGAGCTCATTGGTCCCTTCGTACGTGCCGAGCCCATCCACGACGGCGAAGACAGGCGGGTTGCCCTCGGTCCACTGCTTGCACAGCGCTCGCTCCTCGTCCACGTTCGTCGGGTCGAAGCTCACGATCATCGGATTGATCTTCCGACCGTGTATTCCTCCGGCATCGTTGATCTGGTCCACGAAGAGGTGGATCGCTTTCGTCTGCTCGCCGTACTCGGCGTCCGACTCGATCTCAAACTCCCCCTCGATGCTGGTGAACGAGATGATCGGGAAGACCACGTTGATGTCGCTTGCCGTGACACCCCGTGCGCTTGTGCTCGCCTTGGTGACGGGAGTCGGTGGAGTCGTGGCACCCGACGGCGCTGTGACGCTCAACGCCACCGTGCTCCCAAGGACGGCGAGGGCTCCCCCGGCTCTCAGCAGTCGCCTTGCTCCCGATTTTCCCCAGCATCGTCGCATCGCCATCTCCCCTAGTGCGCCGTTCGAACCGGGCAGCCCGGAAAGGGTATCGCTGGTGGGACAGACAATCACGGCAGTCGTTGCCCACCGAACTGGGATACGTTGCTATGTTCGTTGGATCACGCGAATCAGGGTGTTGTCGTCTCGGCTGGCTGACCGGCTCAGCGCGGCGTGAGCGGGCGGCTTACGATTCTGCCCGTGACCGATGAGGCGGTCGAAGACCGTAGGATCAGCGCATGTCAGGAACTGGTGACCTTCCGAATTCCGAAGACCGGATCAGGGAGCTGAAAGCGTCAATCGACAAGTACCTCAGCGGTGCGGAGGAGCCAACCCGAGAAGCACTCGCTGAGGTGACGAGAGCGGTCCACGAGCTGGCCGACCACGTCGTGGACCTTCATAAACGATTCGAGAGGATCGAAGCATCACTTCCAGAGTGGACTACGCAGGGTTGGATGCCATCTCCAGGAGGTGACGCCGCCGAGGACCGCTGACAGCCCTTGCTCTACGCAGCTCCGCGGCGGAAGACCCGCTCGGCAGGAGCAGGCCGATGATCTCCCACCACTCCCGCATCCTCGCTGGGTGGGGACTCATCGTCGATGTATTGCGGGGTCGCCCGCAGTCATGGACGCCGGCGAACAGATCGGGGTCGCCGTGAGGCGTGCCGTTTGATGCCGGTTCGCCGTCGTGGCCCCTCTCTCCCAAACGAACTCCTCTTCAGGGAAAGAAATATCGATCGAGAAGGTGATGGCGGCCGCCATCAAGCCGGAGTTCGATCTGACGGACCCGACGTGCCGGGGGGGGGGCCTTCTGGTGGCGACTGTCGCAGTTCGAGTTCGGAAATGGCCCAGGCCGCGTTGGCGAGCCCGATGTGGCTGAAGGCTTGGGGGAAGTTGCCCAAGAGCTCTCCGCTGACGGGATGGACCTCCTCAGCGAGCAGGCCGACGTCGTTGACGAAGGCGGCGGCGCGTTCGAAGACGGTGCGGGCCCGAGCCGGTTGTCCGGCCCGGGCCAGGGCCTGGGCCAGCCAGAAGGTGCACAGAAGGAACGTGCCTTCCTCACCCTCGAGCCCGTCGTGGGACCGGTAGCGGTACACCAGTCCCCGCTCGTCGGTGAGGCGTTCTTCGGTCGCGTTGATCGTGGCCAACACTCTGGGATCGTCGCCGGGAAGGAAACCCACCAAGGGCAGCATCAGGCTGGAGACGTCAAGCTCCTCGGAGTCGAAGGACTGGGTGAAGGCATTGGCCCGATGAGCAAGCCGGGGCTCCGCGAGGTCTGGGATGCAGGCGATTACTCGAACTTTCACGGATGGAACAAGCGGGCTCCTCAATCGGTGTCGTCTTCGTATGAGTCGTAGCTGAATGTGGATCTGCCTGCGCCGGCCAGACGAGTTCCCTCGAGGCTGGTTGCAGCCGCAACCGGCAGCAGAGATCGTGGCCGAGCTCGTCTCCGGTCTGTAACCGAAGCCGGCGTGCCGCTGGCGTCGATGACTCTGTAGGTCGAGCGATTGGTAGAGAGGTGTCATGACGGACGTGCGCCGTTGACGCACGTCCGTCACATACGGTTGACTCGTGAACCGGCAGATCTGGGCAACTCTGGATGGAAGGTGCAGCTTGGGTGTATGGGGGCTTCGCATGGTGCCTCCGTTTACTGAAGAGACTTGGAGCAAAGGATGAACTTTCAGGGTGTCGTGACGAACGTGGCTGATCTCGACCGATCGATTGACTTCTATCGTGAGGTGCTTGGTTTTAAGCTGCTGTCCCAAGAGGAGCAATTGGCCGCGGTGAGCGCTCCGGGGAGCGACCAACTTCAGGTCATCGTGTTGCGAGCGTTTGGGAGCACTCGCATCGGAGGAGCTGGTCATACCGGTCTGCAGGCCTTCATCTTGGAGGTCGAGTCGGCCGATCAACTGGAGCGGATCGCGCGCGGTTTGGATTCTCGGAGACTCCTCGTCAGCCGGCATGATCACAGCGAGTGGACTGCAGTGGTAGGCCGCGACCCGGACGGGGTGGCCGTTGTCGTGGCCTGGCACCCCGGCGGGGGGCGGACTACTGAGGACGGCTGGAGAACACTAGATGATTTTCTGTATGGAATCGGCGAGTAGGCGAACTCAGAGGGGCCTTTGATCACGGACTGAGGGGGCGGGATACGACCGCATGAGCCGCTTGGATTGTCCCCCTGGGGAGCGTCCGAGACATCGCAAAGACAAACGGGCAAGTGTCGTGACCGGAGGAAGCAACTGGTGCCGTACTGCGCTGCTTCGACGGGTCTGACGAATCGCGTGAAGCGGTTCCTTCGCAAGGTGACACGTCCCGCACAGCCACGAATGTTCCGCTCCAAAGCATGAGTCAAGACCTCGTAGACGTCCTGCATCCATGGTGCTCACGTTGTAGGAAATCAGTCCCCGGGACCTCCATCAGATAGTAGGGCGCTCTGCTACAGCGACGAACTTGGTGGACAGACGGTCTGGAAACTGGTTGGGCGGAGCTGCACTTCAGAGGACCCGCCAGACGCAAACGGACGAAAACCAGCACCTTGCCAAGGTGAGGGTCGCAGGTTCGAATCCCGTCTTCCGCTCCAAAAGTCCAGGTGCCGCCCCATATGGCATGGGCGTCGAAGAGGTCGCTGACTTTCTGGTCGAATCGGGGCAGGATCTATCGGCATAAGACCCACTGATGGCAGTCAACACATGGCGACGACCACCAAAACGCCCTCAACCCGTCGGTCCCACAGAAATGGAATGCGGATGCTGGTCGTATTCGCGACGTCGTCTCGTCCCTCCTCGGCTAGGTCTTGGTTCGGCCACATCGACCGTGGTGTGACGCGATTACGGCGGGTGAGGCGAGCCCTGCTGGCGGCGATGGTGATTGGGTGCATGCCGGCGCTTGTCTCGAGCTTCGCTCCCATTGCCTCCGCCAGTACTCCAGCGGTTCCTCTGGGCGTCACGTGGATGAAGGGGTTTTCAGCCCCGGACACGCCGGCGAAGTACAACAAGGTCGGAGTGATCAAAATCGGACCTCCTCACGCCAAGAATGTATTGGTGTTGGAGCCGGGCACTTCCGCCGGGAGCGCCTACTTCGTACCCCTTGCCAAGTGGATCGTCTCGAAGACGAGCGGCTGGCAAGTCTGGTCCGTTGAGCGTCGCGAGAACCTGCTCGAGGATCAATCGGAGATGAACCTGGCCAAAGAGGGCAAGGCGACAGCAACGCAGCTCTTCGACTACTACCTCGGGTATATCAAAGATTCGAACATCACACATCACTTTCAATCGATTCCGACTTCGAGCGTTGAGTTCGCCAAGCAGTGGGGTATGAGCGTCGCCGTCCAAGACCTGCGTATCGTGATCAACGCAGCGAAGAGACTCGGAGGCAAGGTGGTGCTCGGTGGCCACTCGCTCGGGGCATCGGTGGTCACGGCGTACGCCACCTGGGACTTCAACGGCAAAGCGGGAGCCGACGGATTGGCGGGCCTCGTTTACATCGACGGGGGCAGTGCTGCGAGCGCGATCGGCGCCCAGCAGGCTACCCAGACATTGCAGACCCTCGACGCGCCGAGTGTGAGCCCGTGGCTGGCTTTCGGCGGGATCACCGCACCTTACGCCGGATTGTTCGTCGCCACGGGGTCTCTGTCTGCCCTGCTCTTTCCCAACCAGCCATCGCTTGGTCAGACGTCAGGACTGTTGCCCGCTGACATCGTGCCAGGGGTACCGGTCAGCAACCTCGGCCAATTCGGGTATGCCCTCAATGCCTCGACTTCTCCTCCGACGTTGCTGGCGGCGCAAGCACACCTCGGTCAGGGGCTGACCGCAAGCGGTTTGATTCGCGGCTGGAATGGCGCAGGCGCGTTGACACCCATCAAGCGCTTCGCGACGATGTTCTCGGGGTATCCGTTCAAGGGTGTTGATGGGAGCGAGTGGTACTTCCCACAGCGGCTGACCGACGACAGCGGCGCAGTGGACAACGGGAATGCAAATCCAGCGCAGGCCGTACTCGGCGTCGCCGCCACCATGGGCCACGCACTACCGAAGAGTCTGTTCATCTATGCCTTCGGTGCACGTCTCGGTGGAGTGAGTGTGCTCGCGGATGCCGTGATCTTGGCCAATCAGTCAGGCATTCCGAAACGAAATCTCACACTGGTCAATCGCCAAGGCACTTATTCGCACAATGATCCCGCCGGCGCCTACCCCAGCAACGTCTTCTTCGCCCACCTCGTGCCATTCCTGATGAAGATCAGTTCTCATGGGTAGGTGCCTTCGGGGATGCCGAGTTCTCGTGTTCCATGGGTGGCAAGCCCCTCGACCATCCTCCGCACCACAGAATTCGCCGGTCGGCGTACTGCTAGCCACGAGCCGGTGCCGGCGTTCAGGTGGCCTGTGGCTGCCGGCCCGCGCCAAAGGCAACCGCTCGTTGGACATCGGAAGCACTGACGGTGCCGCTCACGCGATTGTTGGCGTCAAGAACGAGGGCGGGGTGACCCTCCTTCGCTGTCATGCGCTCGAGCAGAGTGCTCATCGGCTCCTCAGGGTGCGCCACTGGGATTGCACTCAGTGGAATCACAATCTCGTTCGAGGTCGTGGCAGCTCGCCGTTCCCTTGGCACGCCGTTCACCGCTTGCGCCGTTACCACCCCGGCCAATCGGCCGCTGTCATCGATGACCGCCGCGATATCGCCGTGGTACAGCCACAGAAGCGAAGCCACGTCCGCGACTGTGGTGCGGATCGGCACGGATGGAAGGGCGGGCGACATGACCTGCCCGACGGTCAGGTTGGCCATGGCGCCCTGGACCAGGGCGTACTGCTCTTCGCCTCGGGCTGCGGAGTAGACGAAGAGCCCGATGAGCGCCGGCCACAGGCCGATGACGCTGCCCGTCGACACAAACGTCAGGACGCCCAGCACAATCAGCACGATGGCAAAGACACGGCCCGCACGTGACGCGGTCACCGAGGCACGGAAATGGTCGCCAGAGCGTCGCCAAAGCCCGGCTCGCAGGATTCGACCGCCATCGAGTGGTGCGGCTGGGATCAGGTTGAAGATCGCAAGCAGAAGGTTGATCTCCCACAACCATGACAGCAGGCTAACGACGAGGCCGTGACCACCGGCTGCGACAACCAACATCTGCGCGGCACCGAACAGTGCTGCCAACAAGAGGCTGACACCTGGACCCACCGCGGCAATGCGAAAGTCGGCGCCCGGGGTGTGCGCCTCGCCCTCGAGCTGAGCGACGCCGCCGAACACGAACAATGTGATGGACCGTACCCGCACCCCGTTGTGTCTGGCAACGAGGGCATGTGACACCTCGTGGGCCAGTAAGGAGCACAAGAGCACCACTGCACCGATCACTCCTGCAATCCAGTCAGCCGCATCGGCGTGCCCCGAATGTGTGGGCAGAACATAGACGGCGACCTCCCACGCGAAAAGGGCGAGGATCACACCCACGCTCCAATTCACACCCACCGCGATCCCGTAGAAGGTGCCGATTCGAATGGTCTGTCTCATGGGTACAGCCTGACGGTCGACAAGTTCCCCACCCGGGATCCGTGATGGAGCGCATCGCGGTTCAGCGCGCCAGCGCTCGTGGAATTGAGCCCCTCACACAGACGCCGGGCAACGCTCTCTGCTGACTGCGCTCGATGCACGACCCACCCGCGGAAGGAGCTGTTGCCCTGCGCCTGACCCGCCCGATCAGGGCTCATTTGGGGGGAACGCACTGGGTTCTGCTTCTCCATCTGGCACCTTCTCGGCTTCATTGGGTTGCGCCATCGATGAATTGCCAGAGTCAACCTTCACCGACCTGGCCAGCTCAACGATCCTCCTCTGGCATATACGCGAACAGGGTCCAAGGTCACATGCGAGAGCGCCTTGGAAGTCGCGATCGAGAGTTGACAACGGGAGAAGGCGCGCGATCAGTCCGCGAAGCTGTGGGCACCTCGGCAGGGAGACCGCACCAGCGTGCGGGCACCTCCAGCCTCTGAAGCCGTTGTCAGAGGCCGGTTGGATAGGTCTCCGGAGGCTCTCCAGCGTCCCAGAGCGATGTGGGCTCAAGGGGCTCGACGGCCCGGGTGTGATCGAGATGGATCACTGCATCGAACTGCTCGCCGAGACGGGCGTGGAAGTAGTGACTCCCACGTTCGGACTGTGGTCGGTAGATGACCCCGATTGCCCGCTCCAGGCGCGGGACCACCATCGCATCGCGCACTGTGTGATCAGCCAAGTTCAACCAGAAGCGCCCGGCGTTGGCGTCGTGGAGAAACGACTCATGGCTATCGGTCATCGCTGGACGCACTCGTTTGCGTTCAGCTGGACCGCCCCACTCCGTAGAGGCCGTCACGGTGCCGTCATAGGTGGTGCACCCGATGAGGGCGCACTCGCGGCCGTATCGCTGCCGGGCCAGTTGGCCGACGTTGAGCTCACCACGGGCTCCCATTTCGGTGGAGCGCGCGTCGCCCACGTGCGAGTTGTGCTCCCATACCACGATCTTTGCACGGCCAAGCTGGTGATTGAGGTGCTCAGCAAGCGAATTGAGCGTTGCGGCCATATGGCGGTCACGGAGGTTCCACGAGGACACGTCGCCCCTGTACATTTGCTGGTAGTACTCCTCAGCGTCCCGCACGAGCAGAGCGTTCTGCTCAGCGAAGAAGAACTCGTCGTCGGCCACCCAGCCGTCGCGCCTCAGGTATCCATCCGCTCTTCGTCGCAGCTCAATGAGCTGCGTGACGACCTCGTTCTCGCATGGGATCGCGCCCGAATAGGCCAGGGCGTACCCGTAAGCCTGACCCTCGCCACCCACATGATCGAAGCACGAGTAGCGGGCCCGTGCCCGCTTGGCCTCGTCCGGATCGATTCGGTCGAGGTACCTCACCACGGCCTCCATCGAAGCCCGGAGGCTGTAGAGGTCCAGACCGTAGAAGCGCGCCTTGGCCCCCGGGCTGTCATGGACGTCGTTGCGGGAGCGAAGCCATTCGACAAAGGCCAGAACGTCGCGGTTCCGCCACATCCAGGCCGGGAAGCGACGGAAGTCCGAGAGTGCCGTATCGGCGTCCGCATCATCCGAGAGCCCCATGACGTAGCGGTTGACCCGATAGGCGTCGGGCCAATCTGCCTCCACCGCCACGGCATTGAATCCACATGTGTCGATGAGATGACGTGTGATACGGGCTCGCTCGGAGTAGAAGTCGTGAGTTCCGTGAGAGGCCTCTCCGATGAGGACGAACCTACGATCACCCAAGAGATGGAAGAGCGAGTCGTAGTCACTCTGAGCGCCCGTGATCGAATGAACATGACCTCCCAGCCCCTCGGAGATCATCGTGTCAGCCATATGCACAGTGTCGACAGCTCCGGGTCATTCGCGACAGGGGCGAATGTCACAATCCGGAAGGCCCGGAGAGGCCGCGCTGGACTGGACCCGCCGCACCAGGGGCGATGGAGCCAGCCTCACCTCCGGGAGGATCACCTCTGGAGTTCGTGCGCGTCGTCGGGGCGGTAGTGCCCAAGAAGAACGCCCGTCCCTCAATTGCCAGGGAATCGGGCGCTCCACTTCAATAGTCTCGGCCTCGAGCGTCGGGCTCAGGTCGTTCGGGGCCAACCGTCACCCCTGAGGGGCAGCAGCAAGATGGGGAGGTTGACACTGCCAAGGACCTCTCGAATCACGCGCGCTCGCCCGCCTGTACTGTCCTGTGCCCAGCTCAACACGATCAGGTCGGCTCCGTGCTCATCGCACACCTCCGCAACGCCAGCGCCTACGGGACCAGGCCGGAGCTCGATACGGGCCTCCCGGCGAGGCAGATGTCGGCTGAGGAACTCCTTTCCAATCATTTCCAGGTCGCGCGCGGGATGGTCGAGCATGGTGGGCCGGGTGGCCTCGGTGAACACGTGGAGGACGATGAGTTCGACGTCGGTCTCCAGGAGCGGAAGCAATCCTTCGAGCACCGGTCGGGATGAGGATTCCGTGCCCTCGAGAGGAATGAGGATTCGGCGGAAGGCGCCCGGAGCGATCAGCTCGGGGGGCACGATGACGATCGGCTTGCTGCTGCGTTCGATGATGTGTCTGGTCGTAGTCCCGAGCAGACGCTGTCCATCCGGCGCTGCCTTGGCGCCCACGACCGCCGTCAGCACTCCGGGGTCCTGAATCGCAGAGAGAAGGGCAGGTTCGAGTGGGCCTGAGACGAGGTGTAACGGGACTTGGGCGTGATCAGTTCGCAGCTTGAGGGATTGGTCGGGACCAGCGAGGACGTGGACTGCCTCGACGTCGGTTCCAGTCATCTCTCCGACCCGCAGCGCAGCTTCGAGCACTGATTCGGCCGTATGCGTGGTGTCGAGGCAGGCAAGAGTGATGCTCATCATTGTTCCTTGGGGTTCGCGGCGTCCGTGATTCTGAAGATGCGCCCCGGCGCCTCGCATTGCTCGGGTCCCCGGTGGCCGATTCGCACACTGAGAGGTCCGTCA
The DNA here is from genome assembly GCA_963717455.1 of uncultured Acidimicrobiaceae bacterium. GTDB lineage: Bacteria > Actinomycetota > Acidimicrobiia > Acidimicrobiales > RAAP-2 > Bog-473. Next base: position 3,930,024 of record OY970336.1, on the reverse strand, counting down.
CATCGGACGGTGATCGAATCGTGCTCCGCCCGCACGCCGACCCGCCGTCCGCCAAAGGTGAGGCGCAGTCCGAGTGACGACCACTCTTCAGGTAGGGATGGGTCGATGGCGAGGGTATCGGTCTCTGCCCGCAGTCCGAGGAACCCATACGCAAGTGCCTGCCAGACCCCGCCCATCGTGGCCATGTGCAGGCCTCCCGCGGCGGTGCCGGTGAGATCGTCAAGATCGAGACGAGCTGCCAGTCGGAAGAACTCGAGGGCCCTCTCGGGCTGCCCGGCTCGGGCGAGGAGCGTGGCCGAGATCGCGGGCGAAAGCGAACTGCCATGGGCGGTCCGGGGTTCATAGAACGCAAGGGATTCGCCCAGAGAATCGGGCACCATCTCGTCGGGGACGAGGTGATAGAGCATGAGCACGTCGGCCTGCTTGATGAGTTGTGATGCGGCGACCCGCTCGGCCCCGAGCATTATGTCGACGGCGAGCGGTGGCGTGCCGATCTCGCGCATGACGAGGGGCTCCAGGTTGAAGTAGCCGGCGAACTGTTCGTAGAGGCCGCGGCCGGGGTCCCAACCGTCGACCAAGCAGTCCGCCAAAGCTCGCCAGGTCTCCGCCTCTTGTGGGTCACCCTTCGTTTGGGTGAGGAGTGCCGCACCTCGGCGAAGGTTCCAGCGCGCCATCACGTTGGTATAGGCGTTGTCATCGACGAGTTGGTGGTACTCGTCAGGCCCCATCAGCTGTTCGATGTGGCCGCGACCAGCGGAATCACGTCGGATGCGGCTTGCCCAGTACCGAGCCGTGTCCACCACCAGGTCGCGACCGGCACCGGCGAGGAACGTTGTGTCCCCCGTCCATGCGGCATATCGCTCGGCGGCCCACGCCACATCGGCGACGATGTGCTCTTCGTGTGCACCCGTGGCGATAGGGATCATCTCGCCATGAAGTCCCCGGACTTGGCTCGGGGTGGCGTCACGCCCGTCGCCGGCCGACTCCCAGGGGAAGCGGGCACCCGCCAGGCCGTGTGCTCTGGCGAGGTCTCTTGCGGCAGGAAGCCGGCGGATGCGGTACTCGAGCATGGCCCGCGCCGATGCCGGCCGAATTGCCGCGAGCGCCGGAAGCACGAACACGTCGGCATCCCAGAAGACGTGTCCCGCATAGGCGTGTCCGGTGAGGCCTCGGGCTCCCACCGCTGCCTCGCCGTTCCCGGCTGCCGCGGCGAGCAGGTGGAACACAGCGAAACGAGCGGTCAGCTGATCCCGGGCGACGTCATCATCACCTCCTTCGATCACCACCTCGGCGTCCGCCCATGCTTGGGCCCAGGCGCATCTGTGCTCGGCCAGGAGTGCGTCGAAACCCAGGGCTTCAGCCTGCTGGAGATACTCGCGGGCCAGTTGAGGGCCATCTTCGCCGAGCTGAGCAGTGGCCCACGCCGCCAGCCGCTCGACGATGTGGTGATCATCGACCATCGTCACGTGTTGTTCTGCCGCCACCGCGATCCCTGGGTCGTCCGGGCCCGTTTGGGCCAGGTCGATGCCCATGATCTCCTCTCGCTTGAAGTCTTGGGCATCAAGGGGAGACCGGAGTGGATCGCCCGGCTGGATATGACCTACCCTCGCCTCGGCTCGCAGCGCCATGGCGTGCGGGGAGGCGGCGGAGATGAAGCGAATCGATCGCAGGCCTGACCCCGAGGGGCTGCCCCGAGCGAGCGTGCCAGTGCGGAGGTCGAGGAGGCGATGCTCGGCGTGGCGATGGTGGAGGATGGGAGGGTCGAACCCGGTCCACACGGGCCCCGGGAGAAGCTGCCCCTCGTCGTCATAGACGCCACCCACGAGGAAAAGTGGGGTGGAGCCAGGCCCGTCCTCCTCGAGGGAGCCACGTGTCCCCGCCAACCCGTTGCCAAGCCAGCCCAGCGACTCGGCGACCCGGAACTGGGTGATCGGGGAGGGGAGAGGCAGGACCCAGCCGGGGTCGGGGTCGACCTGTGGCACTCGGCGATTCGCTCGGCGGGCCAACTGCACATCGAGCAGCTCGGCGAAACGGGCCGGGCCACGCCCGAGGTGTGTCACGCCGTCTGGGACACCACCGGGCTCGACACCAACCGAGACGACCGGCGCGCGGGAGAGGGAGTCAACGATCATGAACGAATCACTGCCGGTCGCTCCTCCGATGGGACCGAACTCGTCTCCGCCGATGAGAACGAGCTGTCCGGTGATGCCGCGCAGGACCAGCCAGTCGGCCGCCCAGCGCGCCGAGTCGGACTTGTCGGTGAGCCCGATCTCCACATGCTTGACATCGCTCGTGATCCGAGGGTCCGCAAGTCCGGCCGTGTGTGCTGCATTGGCGGCAAGGTCGACGACCTCAGACAGGTCTCCTATGCCGACCGCCGCGAGACGGGTGATCACGGCGTCGACGAGCCGACCGATGTCTGCTTTCTTGGGGTCGGCCCAGTCCGGTTCCGGGATCAGGTCGATCTTGCGGCGATTGAGGCGGTTGCCGACGGTCCGTGCCTTGAGGCCTCGCTCGCGTAGGCGATCCACGGTCTGAGCGGCGGCGAGGTCGAGTGCTCGGTCCTCCTCAACACTGGCCATGCGCCGGTACAGGAGCTGCGGCCCTTCATCGGTTACCAGAAAGACCTCGGACCCTCTGTTGCAACAGAAGAACAGGTGCCCTCGACCATGTGGCCTTGCCTGGAGCTGACCGTCCACATTCTCGACGTGCGTACCGCTGACTACGAACATGTCAACACCCGCATCGCTGAGAGCTTCCACGCGCTCCCGAGCGCCCTTGGCGTCGGCTTGGCGGTCCGGCACCACCGTGCCATCCCAGTCAAAGACGAGGGCTTCATAGGTTTCGTCAGGGATCACCGTGCTGCCGTGAAATCGAGCCTGGTGAGGTTGGGCCATGCTCGGCGTCGCCCGGTCAGTCGGCCTGTGCGTTGTTGACGCCTACCTGGTGCCCCACCCCGTCATGGTCCACCCGCGCACCCGCGGACCGCTAGGGGCGATGGTCACAGGAATGCCTGGGACCTTCGCCGACCCGCCCGGCGATTGCGGCACACGGGAGTCAGAATCACAGTTTCAGCTTGGTATTGGCGGCTGTGATCGGATGGCGGGGAGTGGGTTCGAGGATCATGCCATCAGGAAGACCTTCGACGTGCCAGCCGTCACTGGTGATGTCGATGGTCACCTTGCTTCCCGCCAGGTCTAGCCGGTCGATGCGGAGCGGCAAGAATCCCTCGGGCACAGCAGGATCGCACCAGACCTTTCCAAAGGGCACCCATGGATCGAAGCGCAGGAGCGTTCGGAGGAGGTAGAGCGGAGCAGCTGCCGACCAGGCCTGTGGTGAGCACGAAGTCGGGTAGGCGACGGGTGCGTTGAATTCTTGTCGGTCAAAGCCGCAGAACAGCTCGGGGAGTCGGCTTCCCATCTGCTCGGACGCGTCGAGGAGCCCAAGGACGATGCGCTGAGCTTCCGCGACGTAGCCGTAGCGCATGAGACCAGCTGCGACGATGGCATTGTCATGGGGCCAGATCGAACCGTTGTGGTAGCTCATGGGGTTGTAGGCGCCCATAGTCGATCCGAGGGTACGCACGCCAAAACCCGTGAACATCTCGGGGCTCATGAGGTGATGCGCGACCGCGGCGGCCTTGTCCTGATCGATCATTCCGGTCCAGAGGCAGTGTCCCATGTTCGACGCCAAGGCATCGACTGGGCGCTTCTCGGCATCGAGCGCAATGGCGAAGTAGCCCCGGTCGGCCAGCCAGAACTCTTCATTGAACCGCTTCTTGAGCCGCTGCGCTCGCTCCGACCAATGACGAGCCAAGTCGACTTCTCCAGTTTCGCGGGCGAAGTGTGCCCGGGCGAGAAACGCAGCGTAGGCGTAACCCTGAACTTCGGCGAGCGCTATGGGAGGTTTGGCGAGATCTCCCCCCGAAAAGTTGATGCCGTCGAATGAGTCCTTCCATCCCTGGTTGATCAGCCCGCGATCCGTGGCACGCTGGTACTCGATGAATCCGTCGCCATCCCTATCGCCGAATCGTTCGATCCATTCGAGCGCGCGGTCGGCATGCACAACGAGGGCGTCGACCTCTGACGTCGCCAATCCCCAACGTCGTAGTTCTCCCAGCAGCATGACGAACAGCGGGGTGGCGTCGATACTGCCGTAGTAGAGGTTGCTCCCACCCAGCGCCATTTCGGCGTCGAGGCCTGATCGCACCTCATGAAGAATGCGACCGGGTTCCTCCTCGCTCAGTGCGTCAATCCGGTTGCCCTGCAATTGTGCCAGCGTCTGTAGGGTGCCCAGCGCGACCGTCGGGTCGACCGGGAGCAGCATCCAACTGGTCAGGAGCGAATCTCGCCCGAACAAAGTCATGAACCAAGGAACTCCCGCTGCCACCACGACGCGGTCCGGATGGTCCGGATCGAACATACGGAGGGCACCGATGTCCTCGGCGCTGGTGGCCAGCAGGGAGCTGAGTCGTTCTTCGGGAGTGCTCACCATAGGGGCAGCCTGGCGCCATGCTTCGTGCCGAGCAGCGGGTTGGCTGGTTTCGATGGGCTGGCCGGGCCCGTAGCGAGGCGGGATCTCGACGCCGTCCAGCGCGGGGATCACTTGCACACTCACGGTCACGTCGGCACGAGGAGCGACCACCATTTGCCACGTAATCTGTCCGGGTACGGCCTTGGCCTGGGAATCGCCACAGACCCTCACGCCGCGACCCTCGGCACCGAACTGGTAGCTGATCGAAAGCTCAGATGTGCCGGTGCTCAGTTCTATTGCATCGCGCCGCCTCGCTCTCCCTTCTTTCACCTCGAACAACCCGGCAAAGTCAGCGTCAATCTCAAGCGAGAGAATGATGCCGGCGGTCTCTCGCCCAAGATTGCGTACCACGATGTCCTCGCGCATGCCGTTACCCACATATCGGTGGCGCACTACGAGAAGCGTGCTATCGGCGGTGCCGGACCTCGGAGGTTGCCGGGTGATGAACGTGCCGGCGTAGGGTGCTGGACACTGCGCACCCAACGGATCGAGCTCGAGGCCGTCGACGGTCAGTTGAAAGCGACTGAGGAACCGAGTGTCACGGAAGAACAGTCCCTGCTCGGCTCCAGCTTTGATATCACCGTTTCGAGCGCATATGCAGAAGGTCGCGCCCTCAACCAAGGTCACCGTACCGGCTGCCGCAAGACTGGGCGATCCCCCGTAGGCCCACGCTTGTGTCAACGATCAGCCACCTTCGGGTACCAGAATCGATGCAGCGAGGCTCGCCTCACTCGTGACAAGTGAAGTTCGACTACGGCCTCATACGAGATTCGCTCGATCGCCAGCGTAAGGATGCCGGCAATTTGCCTGAGTCTCGATGCCCTTGGGCAGCGGATATTACTCACTCATATCGGGGGCATAGGGCGAGCATGAAGACAAGGCCATGACGCGATTCGAATGGCACACCTCAGTAGGGATGATCACTTCACAAGCACCGACCCTGGCGCCTGGATCGAGCGATTGTCATGTCGGACTCCCTTAAACCCAGGCTTGCTGCGGGCCCCCTGCCTCCGATGATCGGTATCCGGGCAGTCCGCGCTCTCAGCGATCGCACGGCGGTAGAGGGCGATATGCTCAGCCGCCATCCGATGAGATGAGAACCGTTGCTCAACCACCTCCCGGCTGCGGCAACGATTCAGCCCTTCGACGCGTCGCAGGGCCCTCACCAGCGAATCGGTGTCATCACAGATGAAGCCCGTCTCGCCGTCATCGACGATTTCGGAGGCTGATCCACGGTTGTTGGTGACGACCGGAGTTCCGCACGCCATGGCTTCGATCATGACCATTCCGAATGGCTCGTCCCAACGGATGGGATTGAGAAGGCAGACCGCGTCCTTGAGAAAGTTGTACTTCTCGGTCCGGCTCAGCTCGCCGATGTACTCGATGTCGCAACCGAGATGCGGCACCACACGAGCCATGAAGTATTCGCGCTCGGCCGGCTCGCTCATCTTGGCGGCGATCCGCAAGGGCATCCCGGCCGTCCGCGCCGCGACGATCGCCTCCTCGATTCCCTTGTTCGGGTGCATGCGACCGAGAAACGCTGCGTAGCCGCCCCCGCCATCGCCGAACGGTATCCGCTCGACATCGATACCGTGGTGGATCACGGCAGCAACGGAGACGCCCACCGCTTCCGATGCCTGATGGCTCGAGATTGCGATCACGGACATCTGTTGGGAGATCGCCCGGTAGATCGGTGTGAGGACTTCGTTGAAGGGTCCGTGGTTCGTGGTCACGACAGGTGGACCTTGAATGCTCCGCGCGTAGAGCGGGCCCACCAATGAGTGGTCATGCACAACGTCAACGTCAGCCAGCAACGCGTGGGCACCGATGACATGACACGCCTCTTCTGCGACACCCCCGTTGCCGACTCCCAAGGCCCGCGGGAACACCCACCTCCGGGGCACCGGGCAGGTGGCATCACCGGTCGTCACGAGCACGACCTCGGCGCCGGCAGTGACTAGGCCCCGGGCGAGGATATCGAGGACGTTCTCGGTGCCCCCGTAGGCGACTGGCGGGACGGGCAGCCAAGGCGGGGCAATGATGCCCACCCGTAGCGGGCTTCGGTCCTGGTCGGGGGCCTCCGGTTCGGGGCGCTGTGCCATGGTTCCATGGTGGCAGCCTGACCGACCGGTTCCAAGGGCCGTAGGACCATTGTGCCCACCCGATGTCGGACGGCGGTTGACTTTGGACTCTTGTCGGCTCAGGACGATCAGTCGATCATGGAGCCCATGTGGGTCGATGAACGAGGCTCTGAGGTGCTGGCGGTTCCTGAGTGTCGTCGGCTGTTGGCGATCGGCGCGAAAGAGCAACGACACGGGCACCTGGGTGTTCCGCAAGACGGCGCACCGCTGGTCTTGCCGATCAACTACGGAGTTCACGGACCAGATGTCGTCCTGCGGATCGGGGAGGGATTGTTCCACCAGGTTGATGCCCGGTTGGTGGCGTTCCAGGTGGACGGGGTGAGCCGGGTGGGTGGTCAATCCGAGCGGATATGGAGTGTGCTCGTACAGGGCCTGGCCATCGAAGACGGTGAGAACGTGCCGACGAGCCAGGTTCCCCATCCCCAAGTCGTTGATCCAGGCCAACGGGTTGTTCGCATCCGTGCCGACGTCGTGAGCGGCCGTCGCTTTCCGACCTCTCCGGCTCCTCCTGGCGTCTAGCCATGTCGCTTTGCATCGTGGCGGGTTCGGCGAATCCGAATCTGGCCGGGGCCGTGGCGGCGGACATCGGCAGCGTGGCCATGCGAAGTGGACTCGAGCGGTTCCCCGACGGCGAGCTCCGCCCGGTCGTTGGCCCCATGCGGGGCGACGACGTCTACGTCTTCCAGCCGACCACGCCACCCGTGAACGAGCACCTGATGGAGCTGGCTCTGTTGCTGGATGCGTGCCGGCGAGCCGGTTCGACGAGAGTCACCGCAGTCGTGCCGTACTTCGGCTACGCCCGTCAAGATCGCCGGAGCCGACCAGGCCAACCGATCGGCGCACGGGTCGCAGCGGACATCCTGGCCTCGGCGGGTGCCGATCGCATCGTCGTCGTCGATCCTCACACGCCTGGGTTCGAGGCGACGTGCTCGATCCCGGTGGAGGTGCTCACCGCCACGTCGGTTCTCGTCACGGCACTCCGCAATCACGAGACGAGTGGTTCCGTGGTGGTGGCACCAGACCTGGGCGCGGTCAAGCTGGCGGAGCGTTTCGCGGCGGCCCTCGCCCTACCGGTCGCAGTGGTGCGCAAGAGCCGAATATCCGGCACCAGTGTTCGTGCCGAGGAGCTGGTCGGTGACGTCGTGGGGTGCCGGCCGATCATCGTCGACGACATGATCTCGACGGGCGCCACCATCGAGGCGACCGCCCGGTTGCTCGAGTCCCACGGCGCCCAACCCGGAACGGTCGTGGCCGCCACGCACGCACTGTTGCTCGGCTCTGCTCCCGATCGCCTCGCCCAGCTGGGGCTCGCTCGCCTGCTGGTCACCGACACGGTTCGGGTTCCATTGGCGGTCCCGCCGGTGTGGGAGGTGTGTTCGGTCGCAGCCCTCCTGAGTGAAGCGATTGGCCGCCTGTACCGGGAGGAACCGCTCGACGATCTGGGTCGCTTCGAGTGATTCTCGGCCCAGCGGACCGCCGGCGGGACCATCGGCCCTAGTGGCCTGGCCGCGATGGGTGGACAGTGAGCCGGTGGTCGTGTTTCGGGACAGGGCAGACGCCGGACAGGAGCTGGCCGAGCAGCTGAAACGGCGCCTCGGCGACGAGGACGTGGTGGTGCTCGGGCTGCCGAGGGGCGGGGTGCCCGTTGCGTTCGAGGTTGCCAAAGAGCTGGATGCGCCGCTCGATGTGATCGTCGTGCGCAAGCTCGGTGTGCCGTATCAGCCGGAGCTCGGTATGGGCGCGATCGGCGAAGACGGGGTGCGGGTCCTGAACCATGAGGTGCTCGCCATGGCCAGGATCGGCGAGGACGAAGTGGCAGCTGTGGAGCGAGCGGAGCGAGCCGAGCTCGAGCGGAGGGCGACGCGGTTTCGGGGCAGTCGTCCGCGTGCGTCCCTCGTCGGCCGGAGTGCGGTGGTGGTCGACGACGGCATCGCCACGGGGTCGACGGCCCGGGCCGCCTGCCAGGTCGCGCGGGCCCATGGAGCGTCCCGGGTCATCCTGGCGGTGCCTGTCGCTCCGCGGTCTTCGCTCGCCTCGCTCGCGGAGGTAGCCGACGAGCTGGTGTGCCTCGCAACCCCCGAGCCCTTCTACGCCGTCGGCCAGTTCTATCGTGACTTCTCGCAGACCTCCGACGAGGAGGTGGTGGAGCTCCTCGAGCGGGCAGCCACTCGGACCGCTGCTCCACCGGTGGCGGTGAGCGCCGACCCGCCGGTTCGTGACGAAGATGTGGTCGTGCAGACCGGCGCTGTCCGCCTCGTCGGACACCTCACGATTCCGGAGAAGTGTGCCGGGCTGGTCGTCTTCGCCCACGGCAGCGGAAGCAGTCGCCACAGTCCGCGCAACCGCTTCGTGGCGGCTGTCTTGAACTCGGCCGGGCTCGGCACCCTCCTCTTCGATCTGCTCACCCCCGAGGAGGAGTTCGAGCGGGCGGCGGTCTTCGACATCGAGCTCTTGGCCGAGCGGCTGGGGGCGGTCACCCAGTGGCTCGAGGCACAGCCCGAAGCGAAAGGATTGCGCATCGGCTACTTCGGCGCCAGCACCGGGGCCGGCGCCGCCCTGTGGGCAGCCGCCGAGCCCAATTCATCGATCGCCGCGGTCGTCTCCCGGGGAGGACGTCCTGACCTTGCCGGTCCGAAGCTCGACCAGGTGCGAGCGGCGACGTTGCTCGTCGTGGGAGGCCACGACGAGGTCGTGCTCGAGCTCAACCGTCAGGCGCAGATGCAACTGCGTTGTGAGAGCCAGTTGGCGGTGGTGCCCGGCGCCACCCATCTCTTCGAGGAGCCCGGAGCCCTGGAGGAGGTGTCTCGCCTGGCGGGTGACTGGCTCCTTTCCCACCTGGCACCCTCTGCGGAGACAGTTGGTTGAGGGCACCGTCCCGTCTGCTCTTGTGAAGCAGTGCGACGCGGATCTCAAACGCCCCGGTCGCTGGTAGCGCTGCGATGGGACCTTCGCCCCTGGTCAGAGTCTGGACTCGAGGCGAACACTGGCGGCATGGATCATCGGCTCGACGTCATCGATCGCACCGTTGCCAAGACCTACGAGTGGCTCCACCAGGTGGCCGAGCGAGACGAGTTCGACGACGTGCAGCGGGCTTATCACGTGCTCCGAGCTGTGCTCCACGCCCTGCGCGACCGGGTGGAGCCCAACGTCGCGGCGCATGTCGCAGCTCAGCTGCCATTGCTCGTCCGGGGAATCTTTTACGAGGGCTGGGACCCGGCGAAGACGCCGATGCGGATGTCGCTCGCCGAATTCCTGGCTCGGGTGGAGAAGGAGGCCGGGCTCAAGGGCACAAGCGAAGCCGAGGAGGCTGCCCGGGCCGTGATGACCGTGTGCTGGACTGAGCTGGGTGAAGGCACCATGGGCCACCTGATCTCGGTGCTTCCCTCGGACTTCGCCGTACTGATGTAGGTCAGGTGCATCAGCACGACTTTCAGGCTGGCGTGCAAGCACCACGCCCACCACCTGGCTCGGTGAGCAAGTCCTGGGTGGTCCCCGTCCGACGACGTCAGAGCTCTCGAGGCGCAGGTCGACGGCCGGCCTTTCACCCCCCACCAGGGGCTCAGATAGTCAACCAGCTAGAGTTTGTAGCCCAGTCTTCGCAAGAGAGCCCTACGGTCGGCCTCGTCTGCCGCCGTCTCGATACCGGCGGGCGGGAGGCCGTCGATGACTCCGAGGATGCCTCGGCCGAATTCCGTCTGCGCAACAAGAACCTCGACCGGGTTGGCGGTGGCGCAAAAGACGGTGCACACCTCCGGGACATTCTTGATGGTGTTCAAGACGTTCACAGGAAACCCCTCGCGGAGAAAGATGATGAAGGAGTGACCCGCGCCGATCCCTTCGGCGTTCCGGGCGGCCAGGTCGATGAGATCATCTTGGTTGCCCGAGCGACGGATGAGACAGGGACCGGAGGCCTCGCAGAACGCGATTCCGAAGCGCAGTTGCGGGCTCGCTCCTGCCAGACACTCATGGAGGTCCTCGATCGTCTTCACAAAATGCGCTTGGCCGACGATGACGTTCATGCCCTCTGGCTTCTCGATGGGAAATGCGCTCAGTTCCACAGCCCTCTCCTCGCTGCCGGTGACGCCGACGATCTGGCGACGTCGCCAGTCTGGCCGACACTTCGTGCCGGGAGCTTCGGCTCCGGCCTCCACCGCGACACCACACCCCACCACGGATGACCGGATGACCATGCCCCCCAGCGACACTCCCGATGACGGCTGGCCCCGTCGCATCACGCTGCCCGGGGCCCGAACGCTGTGCATCCGTCCCATCACGCCTTCGGACGCAGAAGGGCTGGTGGCGCTGTACGGCGGTCTCGACGAGGAAGACGTCTACCGGCGTTTCTTCAGCGGCCACGCACCCCCCAGATCCTTCGTCGAGAAGATGACGCATGTGGTTGAGCGTGGAGGGTTCGGATTGATCGTCGTCATGAAAGAGTCGGGCGGCACGAGCCGGATCGTCGGCGAGGCCACCTACGACCTCCTTCCCAACGGCGACGGGGAGCTCGGCATCACGGTCGCCGAGAAGGCGCGGGGATGGCTGGGGCCGTATCTCCTCGATGCATTGGTGACGGCGGCTGCCGCTCGGGGTATACCCAACCTTGAGGCCGATGTACTGGTCACAAACCGCCGGATGATCGCGATGCTGCGCGCGCGCGGTTTCGCCGTCGTAGAGCACGACCCCGCCATCGTCCGCGTCGCGATCGGCACTAGCCGGCGCGTGCCCTCGTGGCCGGGGCCTCACCAGCATCCCCGGCTGCTCGTCGAAGTACCCGGCGGGCGCTGGCACGCCGAAGAGGCAGCTCGAGCGGCCGAGTTCCAGGTGCTGGCTTGCCCGGGACCCCTGCTCGGCTGGTCACACTGCCCGGCCCTGCGCGGCGAGCCGTGTCCCTTGGCGGCTGGTGCCGACGTCATCGTCGACGCCGTTGCGGACGAACCCGGACGATCCCTCCTTGAAGCTCACCGGCGCATCCACCCGTCGGTGCCTATCTGCGTCGAGCTCCCATCCGGTGAGAGTGACCTCGACGCCGCCGTCTCGACGATTCCCCGCGGCACGAGTGATGCTGCCGTCATGGGAATCCTGGAGCGGCTGGTGAAGGACGCTCCCGTCCATGGGCGCCGGCCGCGCAAGGACGCCGGGCAGTCGTTCGATGGCTCGCCCGACGACTCGAGGGCTCAGAGTGGAAGCGAAGTACCGTGACAAGCATGCGTTCGGCACCGTGCGAAGCGGGTCGCTCGCGCGTCCCTGTGCTGCAGGGAGCCACGGCGTCGTTCGCGGTGGCGCCGAGGGAGGTGGTGCGGTGGTGAAGTGGGCAGCGATCGCCCCGCGTCCACGGGGCCCCGGGGCGCCCCCGCCCAACCTCGTCGACTACGACGCGGCGTGCGCCGGGTTCAGCTGGGAGTCTGCCCGGGGGGACCTCGACGGCCTTCCCGCAGGCGGGATCAACATGGCCCACGAGGCCGTCGACCGCCACGCGACCGGTGCGGCCCGAGGCAAGGTCGGGCTGCGGTGTCTGCGCCGACACGGCGGCGTACGCGACATCACGTACGGCGAGCTCTCGGACCTCACCAGCCGCTTTGCGCGGGCGCTCGACCACCTGGGAGTTGGCGTCGGGGACCGGGTTTTCGTGCTCCTGCCCCGGGTCCCCGAACTCTACGTGGCTGCACTCGGCACGCTCAAGCACCGCAGCGTTCTGTGCCCCCTCTTCTCGGCTTTCGGGCCGCAGCCGATACGCCAGCGCCTCGAGATCGGCGGCGGCCGAGTGCTGGTCACGACGTCGGGCCTCTTCCGACGGCGGGTGGCTCCGCAACGGGACACCCTCGGCAACCTCGAGCACGTGCTCATCATCGACGACCCGGCCCCCGAGGGGACGATCTTCCTTCCAGACCTTCTCGCCGAGATGCCGGGGACCTACGAAATCGGCTCCACCGACCCCGAAACGATGGCGCTCCTCCACTTCACCAGTGGGACCACCGGGACTCCCAAGGGCGCCGTCCACGTGCACGGGGCCGTCGTCCAGCACCACGCCACCGGGTCTCTTGCGCTCGACCTCCACGCCGACGACGTCTTCTGGTGCACCGCCGACCCAGGTTGGGTTACGGGGACCTCGTACGGGATCATCTCCCCACTGACCCATGGCGTGACGAGCATCATCGATGAGGGCGAGTTTGAGGTTGAACGCTGGTACGCCACGCTGGCAGAGCAGCGCGTCACCGTCTGGTACACCGCGCCGACGGCCCTCAGGATGCTCATGGCCGCAGGGGCCGAGCCGACCCGGAAATACGACCTCTCGGCTCTGCGCTTCATTGCCAGCGTGGGAGAGCCCCTCAACCCCGAGGTGGTCAATTGGACGAATGAGAATCTCGGCGTCCCGGCCCATGACAACTGGTGGCAGACCGAGACCGGTGGGATCATGATCGCCAATTTCGCGGCGATGACGATCCGCCCTGGTTCCATGGGAAAGCCGATGCCGGGCGTGGAGGCGGTGATCCTCCAGCGCAACGACGAGGAGAAGATCGTCCTCGGTCCTGACGGTGCGGCGGTGGAGGTGCCGGACGGCACTGACGGCATGCTCGCCCTTCGTCCGGGATGGCCATCGATGTTCCGTGACTACCTCGGGGAGCCCGACCGCTACAAGGCTTGCTTCACCGCCGGCTGGTACGTGAGTGGAGACCTGGCTCGCCGCGATGAAGACGGCTATTTCTGGTTTGTCGGGCGTGGTGATGACGTCATCAAGTCGGCCGGGCATCTCATCGGCCCGTTCGAAGTCGAGTCGGTGCTCATGGAGCACCCCTCCGTCGTCGAGGCGGGCGTGATAGGGCTTCCCGATCCGGTCGCGGGGGAGCTGGTGCAGGCCTATGTGGTGCTGCACCAGGACGTCGACCCAACCGATGACCTCCGTCTCGAGCTGATCGGTTTCGCCAGGAAACGCCTCGGCGCAGCCATCGCCCCGCGGGACGTTGCGTTTGTCGCGCACCTGCCACACACCCAAAGCGGGAAGATCGTTCGAAGGGTGCTCAAACAGCGCGCCCTGGGCCTGCCCGAAGGTGACACGTCAACGCTCGAGGCCACTCCGTGAGTGTGCCAGAACCGGCCGGCGACGCCGGTGTGGAGGCGAGGCGCCACCTCCTCGCCGAGATGCTCCGCATTCGCCGCTTCGAGGAACGATGCGTCGAGCTCTACAGCGCCACGGAGATTCGAGGGTTCCTCCATCTGAGCATCGGTGAAGAGGCGTGTGCGGTCGGCGTCATGCGGGCGCTCGGAACGGAGGACGCCATCGTCTCCACCTACCGCGAGCACGGGCATGCCCTCGCCCGCGGCCTATCCATGCGTTCGATCATGGCCGAGCTCGAAGGCAAGGTCGACGGCTGCAGCCGGGGCCGCGGGGGCTCGATGCACCTGTTCGACGTGGGTTTCCGCTTCTACGGTGGCAACGCCATCGTGGCGGGGGGGCTACCGCTCGCGGTCGGTCTGGCACTTGCCGATCACCTCACCGGACGAGAGCGGGTGACCGTCTGCTTCTTCGGGGACGGCGCGGTGGCCGAGGGGGAGTTTCACGAGTCGATGAACCTGGCGGCACTCTGGCACCTTCCCGTCCTGTTCTGCTGCGAGAACAACCTGTACGCGATGGGAACCTCCCTCTCGCTCACCGAGTCCGAGACCGACCTCTCGCTCAAGGCGGCCGCCTACCGCATGCCGTCCTGGGAGGTCGACGGTATGGACGTCGTGGCGGTGGCACACGCTGCGCGAGAGGCCGCCGCGGCCGTGCGAGCCGGGGGAGGACCGCACTTCTTGGAGCTGCGGACCTACCGGTTCCGTGCTCACTCCATGTACGACCCGGACCGATATCGCGACAAGACGGAGATCGACGCATGGCGGCACCGTGACCCCATCACGCTCCTCGGGGACCAGCTTCGGGCGTCCGGTGACCTCGATGACACCGCGCTCGAGACGATCGAACGGGACATCGCCGGCGAGATCGACGACGCCGTTGCGTTTGCGGCGGCCTCTGCGATCGAGCCCGTAGATGACCTCGAGCGCTTCGTCACGACGATGGAGGCCGAGCGATGAGCTCATGCACCTATCGTGAGGCTGTCCGTGAAGCGATTCGACAAGCCATGCTCGTCGACGAGCGGGTCTTTTGCATGGGAGAGGACATCGGCCACTACGGTGGGTGCTACGCCGTCACGATGGGCCTGCTCGAGGAATTCGGGCCCGAGCGTATCCGTGACACGCCGTTGTCGGAGTCTGCGTTCGTCGGAGCCGGGATCGGAGCGGCGCTCGGGGGGATGCGGCCGATCGTCGAAGTGATGACGGTCAATTTCAGTTTGCTCGCCCTCGACCAGATCCTGAACAACGCGGCGACACTGCGTTACATGTCCGGCGGTCAGCTCAGCGTGCCGCTTGTGATCCGCATGGCGACCGGTGCGGGTCGTCAGGTGGCCGCCCAGCATTCGCACAGCCTCGAGGGCTGGTACGCGCACATACCGGGGCTTCGAGTGCTAGCCCCCGCGACCATCGAGGATGCCCGCGGGATGCTCCAACCCGCGCTCGATGACCCTGATCCGGTGATCATCTTCGAACACGCCGGCCTGTACAACGAGAAGGGGGACCTTCCCGACGAGTTGGGGGCGGTGGCGATAGAAGGCGCGGTGACTCGGCGGGAGGGTCGTGACGTCACGCTCGTCGCCTACGGGGGGACCCTCCGTGTCGCGCTCGGCGCAGCAGAGGAGCTGGCGGCAGCGGGCGTCTCGGCAGAAGTCGTGGACCTGCGCTGCCTGCGGCCCCTCGACTCCGCGACGGTGGCTGCATCGGTGACGAAGACCCACCGCGTCGTCGTGCTCGACGAAGGCTGGCGGACGGGGAGCTTTGCCGCCGAGGTGGCGAGCCGGATCGGCGAGGATTGCTTCTACGACCTCGACGCGCCGATCGCTCGCGTGTGCACGGCCGAGGTCCCCATCCCTTACGCCAAGCATCTCGAGGATGCGGCCTTGCCCCAGGTGGCCGACGTCGTGGCCGCCGCGCACCGGCTGGGGGGCTGATGGGGGATTTCCGCATGCCGTCGCTCGGCGCCGACATGGAGGCGGGTCGCGTCACCGAGTGGCTCGTGAAGGTCGGCGACGAGGTCAAGCGCGGCGACATCGTGGCGGTTGTCGAGACGGAGAAGTCGACGATCGAGGTGGAGATCTTCGAGTCCGGGGTGATCGAGGCGATCGTGGTGCCCGTGGGCGAAGAGGTCCCGGTCGGGACGGTGCTCGCCCGGGTCCGGAGGGGCGTGTCGGGCTCCCCCGAGCCACGCGGCTCCATGCCCGCCTCGAGCGAAACCGTTCTCCCGACCGAGCCCACGCACCCGACCGGGCGGGAGGTGGCCACGACCGCGGCGCCTGTGGTGCGCTCACCCGTCGTGCGCCACCTCGCCGCCGAGTCGGGCATCGACCTCGCGGGCGTCACTGGCACCGGGGAGGGTGGCGTGATCACTCGTCGCGACGTCGAGCGGGCTCTCGCCGCGTCACAGCCTCCGTCCGGTCGGGTGCGTGCCTCACCATGGGCCCGCCGCGTGGCAGCCGAGCTGGGCGTCGACCTCAACTCCGTCCGGGGGACCGGGCCAGGGGGGGCGGTGACCGAGCCGGATGTCCGGAAGCTCGGTGCGCCCCGGTCTCGACCGGCCGTGGCGCCGGGTGAGCCCGTCGTCGCTGAGCCTCCCGCGAGTGCCGGCCCGACCAGCGATGCCGCGGCGAAACAGGCCGCACTGCGACGGGCCATCGGTGCGCTCATGGCCCGTTCCAAGCGGGAGATACCGCACTACTACCTCTCGACGACCATTGACATGCGGGCGGCATCGGAGTGGCTGGAGCATGTGAACGCCAGTCGCACCATCACCGAGCGTCTCGTCATGCCCGTGCTGCTGCTGAAGGCGACGGCCCGTGCCGTAGCGACCGTCCCCGAGATGAATGGCTTCATGATCGACGGGAGGTTCGAGGCGAGCGCGGCCGTGCAGGTCGGCGTGGCCATCTCACTGCGCGGTGGAGGGGTCATCGCACCCGCCATCCACGACACGGCCATGCTGGGACTCGATGACCTCATGGTGGCGCTGCGGGATCTCGTCACAAGGACACGCGTCGGTCGGCTGCGGAGCTCGGAGATGAGCGATCCGACCATCACCGTCACGAACCTCGGGGATCTCGGCGTCGATCAGGTCTTCGGGGTGATCTATCCGCCCCAGGTGGCCCTCGTCGGCTTCGGCAAGGTAGCCGAACGACCGTGGGCTGAAGGTGGGCTGCTCGGGGCTCGGCCCACGGTCACGGCCACCCTCGCTGCGGACCACCGGGTGAGCGATGGCCACCGAGGCGGACTCTTCCTCTCCGCGATCGACCATCTCCTGCAAGCACCGGAGGAACTATGACCCGAGACGATGCCCTCGACATCATGCGTGACGTGCTCCATCAGGTGGCGCCCGAAGCGGACCTTGGGGAGGTCGGGCCGGGGGAGTCCATGGCCGAGGCGCTCGATCTCGACTCCATGGACTTCTTGAATTTCATGATCGGCCTGCACGAGCGGACGGGTATCGAGATACCCGAGCTGGACTATCCCCAGCTGTCAACCGTTGAGAAGTGTGCCGACTACCTCGTTGCACACGCGTGAGGCGTGGCGACGAGGGCCGGCCGGCTGAGGGTCGACCGCGCCTGCCACGCCCGTGGCCGCCGATGCCGATGGCGACCCGGCGCGCATCCGCTCGACCATGCTCTCGGCCCAGGCCGACTCGTATGATCGCACCGTCGAGGGCCAAGGGGAGGCAGCGTCGTGCCCACGCCGAGTGAGTTGTTGCGCCGATTCCGCCTCATGGCAGTACCGGGCCCGGCGGCCATCGCCGCGGTTCCGGCAGACCGGAGTGAGGTGCTACGCATGGAGCTTGAGCCGGTCTTCGCCGCCCTCCGGGACGTCAACGAGGACGTCGCGGCGACGGTCGCTGACGCAGTGGCAGAAGGGCAGGCTCGCCGGACCCGTGCGGTCGAGGAAGCATCCGAGATCGTCGCCACGGCGCGCACCATGACGAGGGACGCCAGGGCGGAGGCTGCGGCGGTCCTGCTGGCGAGAGCCGCCGACGAGCGCCGTGATCTCCTCAACGATGGACGGCGACGCGCCACGGCCATCAGCGACAATGCCGAGCACGGCATCCAACCGGCGGTCGATGAGCTCGTGCGAAGAGTGCTGGCGATCGGCACCGCTGCAGGGCCTGCACCATGAGCGCCGGATGGGTCGCGGCGCAGGTCCGGAGCCGCTATCTGGTGCAGCATTGCCTCGGCCCGGAGCGGACCCGCCAGCTGGCTGGGGCCGGATCACTCCGGCTGGCGCTCGACGTGCTCGACACCACCGTGTACGCGACGCGGCTTCGCCCGGACCTCGACCTGGCGGGTGCCGGGCGTGCCGTGACCGGCTCGGTCCTGTGGAACCTTCGTGTGCTCGCCGGCTGGAGTCCACCGCTCGGCGCGTCGCGGCTCCGGGTCCTGGCTGGTGCGTTCGAGCTCGCCAACCTGCGGGGTGAGCTGGCGCGGCTGGAGGGGCACGAGGCACCACATCCCTACGACCTCGGCTCGTTCGCCACGGTTCCACGCCTCTCGTCGGTGACGACGGTCAGCGAGCTTCGGAGTGCGCTGGCCGCGTCGCCCTGGGGCGACCCCGGGGCGAGTGAACGCAGTGCTCTCGTGTTGGGGCTCGAGCTGGCCCTGGCCCGCCGGGTCGTTGAGGACGTGCCCGAAGCCGCCGGGTGGGCCATCACGTACGCCGCGCTCGTGTTCGCCCGGTGCCTGGCGTCGGGCGTGTCGTTCGAGCCCGGAACGCCGACAGCGACGCACGTCAGGGCCGTGCTGGGTGAGCGCCTGGCCCAGGCGCGCTCCCTACGCGAGCTTGCTGAGGGCTTGCCCCGGCATAGTGCCTGGCTGCTGGCCGACGTCTCGGGTCCCGAGGACCTTTGGGCGGCAGAGGCCGGTTGGTGGCACCGGCTCTGGAGCGAGGGGCTGGTCCTGGTCATGCGGGGCCGCCCCGAACCTGCCGCGACCGTCGGGGCTATTGCGGCCCTCGCCGCAGACGCGTGGCGTGTGCGTGGTGCCCTGGAGGTTGCCGCTCGGCAGGGGCGGGGCGCGGAGGTGCTCGATGGCGTGGCCTGACACGCTTGCCCCCGCACGCATGGAGCGGATCGCGGTGGTGTCACCTGTCAGCCGCGTCCGATCGGTGCTGGTCGCCGTGGCCGCAGAGGGCACGATCGAGCCCGAACGTCTCGGCAACACCCCTCCGGGGCCGGCGACCCTCGCCCTGCAAAGCCTCTCGCGTGGAACACGAGGCCGTGCGCCACAGCCAGTGCTGATCGTCGAGCCCACGGACGTCGCATCGCTCGCAGGCCGCGGCGACCTCGACGGCTTGGCCGGCGAAGCGGAGTTGGAGCAGGTCAGGAGCAGCATGGTGCAAGAGGGAGCGGTCGCAGCGCTGGCCGGCTGGAGCCCCGCTGATGCCGTCGACGAGCTCGCAGCACGCCTCGCCCCCCTGGGGGCAGGCGTCGTTCGCCTCCGCCGGCCACCGGGGGTGCAACCGCCCACCTCCCTGCCGGGTGGCGGTGCGACGGGGGCGTTCCAGCCTCTCGTGAACACCTACGGCACGGTGCCCTACGCCGACGTCAACCCTTCGGTACTGGCCGGCCTCGCGTACGTCGTGATGTTCGGGATGATGTTCGGCGACGTGGGGCAGGGCCTGCTGCTGCTCGGTCTCGGTATCGCCGTCTGGCGGGCGGGGCCCGGCAAGGCGGCATGGCTCAGCCGGTTCCGCTGGGCCGCACCGTTCGTGATCGGTGCCGCCCTGGCGAGCATCGCCTTCGGGTTCGCCTACGGCGAGGCGTTCGGCCCCACCGGGCTGGTGCCCACGGTTTGGCTCCGTCCGCTCGACAACGCCACCACGCTGCTCGCAGTGTCGATCGGCGTGGGGTTCGCCCTCCTGGCATGCTCGTACGTGCTCGGTTCCATCAACCGCTTCCGGGAGGGCGGCGCCATTCGCTCGCTGGTGGCACTGTCGGGGCTGGCCGGAGGGTGCCTCTACCTGGGCCTGGCTCTCGTCTTTGGCGGCTGGTACGAGCACAGTTCGACGCTCGCTCTCGCCGGTGCGGCCCTCGCCCTGGCCGGCCTGGCTTTTGGATACGTCGGGCTTTTCGCCGAAGCGGGTGGCCGCGCCGGCGGGGCATTGCAAGCGGGCATCGAGCTCTTCGACTCGGTCATCCGCCTGGGCACCAACACCATCTCGTTCGCCCGGCTCGCCGCCTTCGGTCTGACCCACGCCGCATTGGGCGCCCTGGTGTGGGAGGGCACCGTGGACCTGTGGCGAGCCGGCGGCGTGGTGGGTGTGACAGCGGCGATCGTGCTGTTCTCGGGCGGGAACGCCATCACCTTCGCGCTGGAAGCACTCGTGGCAGGCGTGCAGGCCCTCAGACTCGAGTACTACGAAGTATTTTCCCGTGTCTTCACCAGCGAGGGCAGGGAGTTCCGCCCGTGGCAGGTAGCAGTCCGTCAATGAAGGAGACCCCATGATCACCTGGCTCATCGCCGTTCCCATCCTGGCTGTGGTGTCAGCCGGGATCGCCCTGGAGTTGCGCAGACATCCGCGGGGCGGCATCAGGGCCGTCAAGGCCCTCAACCTCCTCCTGCTGCTCGGTGCGGGTGTGTTGGTCATCCTTGCCGCGTCGGCGTCGCCGGGCGCGGCGGCGACCGGAACGGCCGCCGCGGCGAAGCCCTATGCCGGACAAGCGCTGATCGGCGCCGCCATCGCCGTCGCGGGGTCGTCCATCGGCGCCGCCATCGCTGTCGCGTACACCGGATCTGCCGCCCTGGCAGCGCTCAGCGAGCGCCCGGAGATGTTCGGGCGTGCCATGGTCATCGTGGGGCTGGCCGAAGGCATCGCCATCTACGGGTTGGTCGTCGCCATCATCCTGATCGGAAAGGTGTAGCAAGCCCCGGTGGGCCAGGTGGTCGTGCTCGGCGAGCCGGCGAGGGTGATGGGGTACGCACTGGCGGGCGCACTGGCGATCGAAGCAGAGGGTGAGGAGGTGGCGCGTGCCTGGGCCTCGCTGCCCCCGGACGCCTCTCTCGTGGTGCTGACGCCCGCTGCGACCCAAGCGCTGGGCGAGGCAGTCCTGGTTGAGCGGCGCAACGTCCTGATCGTGATCATGCCGGCATGACCGTCATCTCTTCGCCCCCGGACGCGGGCAGGCCTCCGAGAGCGCCCAGTACGGCGCGACCAGGCCTCGAGGCAAGCCTCGGCGCCGTGACCGACGCCCTGGAGGAGGACGCCCGCGGTCAGTCGGTGCTCATCTTGGCCCGGGCCGAGGCCGACGCTGCGGCGACGCTCGAGGCAGCTCGCACCGAGGGCGAGCGGCTCGTCCAAGCCGCCCGGGCGGAGGGCACGGCCACCGCACAGCGGTTGGCCGCAGCCCAGCTTGCCGACGCGCGGCGGGAGGCCCGCCACACCGTGCTCGAGGCACAGCGTGCCCTCTACGAGGCGGTGCGCCAGGGCGCGCTGGAGCAGCTCGCGGATCAGGAGGGCACCTCGGCGGCAACCGACCTCGTGGCGCGCCTTGGCGACGTGGCCCGGGCGCGCCTGGGAGACCAGGCCGAGGTACGCCAGCCCGACCGGGGCCGTCCCGGCATCGTCGCCGTGCGCGACGGTGTCGTGCTCGACTTGAGCGCACCGGTCCTCGTCGAGCTCGAGCTGCAGACGCTCGGTGACGTGCTCCAGGGGCTTTGGGCATGAGCGCTGCCATCGGCGAGGGGTTCAGCGCAGGTGGCCACGTCGTCCGCGTGAACGGCCCCCTGGTGGAGGTCGAGGGCCTGGCCGGTGTGGCTGCCCTTGACATCGTGGAGGTCGGCGACCGGCGACTCCCCGCCGAGGTCGTCGCGATCCACGAGGGCTCGCTGACCGCTGAGGCCTTCGAATACACCGGCGGCCTCCGGGTCGGCGACCCGGTGGCAGGGCGGGGGCAACCTCTCTCTGCGGGTCTCGGCCCCAGCCTCCTGGGATCCATCTTCGACGGACTGCTCCGCCCGCTCGCCGGCCGGCCCATCTGGCTGGCCCCCGGTTCGCTGCAGCGCCCGCGGACCTCCGCCCACTGGACGTTCGAGCCGGCGCGGGTGCACATCGGCACCGAGGTGGCGGCGGGTACGCGCCTCGGGAGCGTCGCCGTTGGCGACTTCGAGCACCGCGTCCTCGTGCCGCCCGGTGCCCGCGGCCCCCTTCGTTGGCTCGCCGGCGCCGGTGAGGTGGACGAGGAGGAGCCAATCGCCACGGTGGGTGATCTTTCCGTCACCCTCGTCGAGGAGTGGCCGGTGCGCCGACCACGGCCCGTCGGTGAGCGTCTGCGGCCGTTCGTGCCACTCGTCAGCGGCCAGCGGGTCATCGACCTGCTGTTCCCCATCGCCCGCGGGGGGACGGCCGCAGTGCCAGGGGGTTTCGGCACCGGCAAGACGGTCCTACTCCAGCAGATCGTCAAGTGGTGCGACGCTGACGTGATCGTCTTCGTCGGCTGTGGGGAGCGGGGCAACGAGCTCGCCGACGCCCTGGCCGATCTCGCCGCGCTCACCGATCCGAGATCGGGCTGCAGCCTGCTCGAGCGCACCGTCGTGATCGCCAACACGTCGAACATGCCCGTCATGGCGCGTGAAGCGAGCATCTACACCGGCATGACCGTCGCTGAGTACTACCGCGACATGGGCTATCACGCCGTGCTGCTCGCCGACTCGACGTCGAGGTGGGCGGAGGCTCTGCGGGAGTTCTCCTCCCGGAGCGGCGAGCTCCCGGCCGAGGAGGGCTATCCCGCCGGCTTGGCATCCGCCCTGGCCGCCTTCTACGAGCGGGCCGCCCGGGCCACCACGCTCGGTGGCACCGAGGGCTCCGTGACGATCATCGGCGCGGTGTCGCCGCCCGGCGGAGACATGACCGAGCCGGTGACTGCCCACACGGAGCGATTTGTGCGGTGTCTCTGGTCTCTCGACCGGGAGCTCGCCTATGCCCGGCACTACCCTGCGGTGACGTGGCGTCGGTCCTTTTCCCGGGACGCCCAGGCCGTCGCCGCCTGGCACGCGACCGAGGGGCGCGTCGGGTGGGCCGCCACCCGAGCCCGAGCGGTCGCCCTCCTGGCCGAGGCGGACCGCCTGGCCTCGGTCGTCGAGCTCATCGGCCTGAGCGCTCTCCCCGGTCAGGAGCGGATCGTGCTGCTCACCGGGCGACTGCTGCGGGAGGGGGTCCTCCAGCAGAGCGCCCTGAGCGAGAACGACGCCTACTGCGGACCCGAGAAGCAGAGCGCCCTGCTCGAGCTGGTGCTGGCGGTGAGCGACCGGTGCCTCGGACTGGTCGAAGCGGGCCTTCCTGTGTCCGCCATTGAGGAGTTTGATTTCGCCCCGGTGACCAGGGCCCGCGACGCCACCGGACCTGACGACGCCCAGGCAGTGCTCCAACTACAGGGCGAGGTGCTGGCCGGGCTGGACGGCCTGGCGTGACGCGGGCGACCGGTTCACAACCACCCGTTCAAGGTGCGGAGCGGGTGGCCGGTGACGTCGACCCCCAGAGCTCATCGGCCGAGGGCACCGTGCCCATCCCGGTCGCATTCAGCGGTGCGTCGTGGGTGGAGGGACCCCTGCTGGCTGTCAGAGGCGTCGAAGGCGTGGGCTGGGACGAGATCGCCCGGGTGCGTCTGACCTCGGGGGAGGTCCGCGCCGGCCTCGTCCTGGAGGTCCACCGCGACGTCGCCGTCGTCGAAGTCCTCCAGGGCACCGGTGGCATCGACCCCGAGCGTGCGTCGGTGGCCTTCGAGGGGCGTCCCTTTGACATCCCCGTAGGGGAGGGTTGGCTCGGGCGCGTGTGGAACGGCATGGGTGAGCCGCTCGACGGTGGCCCACCCATGCTGTCGGGCGAGCGGAGGGCGGTGGCGGGGGCCCCGCTCAATCCCACCGAGCGCGATGTCCCCTCGGACCCCGTCTTCACCGGCATCTCGGTCATCGATGCCCTCATGACCCTGGTCCGGGGTCAAAAGCTGCCGGTGTTCTCGTCGGCCGGCCTGCCGCACCTGGAACTGGCCGCCCAGATCGCCGCCCAGGCCAACGCCGGCGGCGAGAGCTTCAAGGTGGTGGTGGCCGCGATGGGTCTGACGCACGCCGACGCCGACGCTGTCGTGCAGGCTCTCGAGACCCGCAGCTCGGCCGGTGACCTCGCCCTCGTGCTCGACACCGCAGACGACCCGGTGGTTCAGCGGATCCTCACGCCGAGGGTCGCCCTCACCATCGCCGAGCACCTGGCATTCGAGCGTCAGCATCACGTCCTGGTCGTGCTGGCGGATATGACCAGCTATTGCGAGGCCGTCCGCGAGGTCTCGGCGGCACGCGGGGAGATACCGGGGCGGCGCGCCTACCCCGGGTACCTCTACAGCGACCTCGCCTCGATCTACGAGCGGTGCGGGCGGCTGCGGGGCCGTCCGGGCTCCATCACCCAGGTGCCGGTCTTGACCATGCCGGGCGGGGACATCACCCACCCTGTACCCGACCTCACCGGCTACATCACCGAAGGCCAGATCGTGCTGTCTCCCGAGCGCCATGCCGAGGGGGTCTACCCGCCGGTCGACGTGCTCTCATCACTCTCGAGGCTCATGCGCAAGGGGGCCGGGCCCGGGCGGACACGCGGCGACCACCTCGCTTTGGCCGGGCAGCTCGTCGCGGCCCTGGCCAGGGCTAGGTCGGCCCAAGAGCTCGCCGACTTGATCGGCACGGAGGCGCTGACCGAGACAGACCGCCAGTATCTGGGCTTCAACGACGCGTTCTCGCGTGACCTGGTCAACCAGCTGATGGACGAATCCCGCGCGCTTGAGGACACGCTCTCCAGGGCGTGGCAGGTTCTGTCGATCCTGCCCGAGCGTGAGCTGACCATGATGCCCGCTGCGGACATCGCCGCCTACTACCTCGGAGACGATCTCGGCCGCGAGCAGCACGGGCCCGCCAGCGGTGCCACACAGGGGCTCGCGCCCGGCCAGCCGGTCACTGAGGGTGGGAGGGAGGTGCCCCGTGGCTGAGCATGTCCCTCCGGGCCGGGCCGGGCGGTTGTGGCTTGTGGAGCGGATCGGCACCGCGACACGAGGGGCGGAGCTGCTGCGCCAGAAGCGGCAGGTGCTGCGCCGCGAGCAGAGGCGGCTCACTCTGATGGCGGAGCAAACCGGTGCAGCCTGGGCCAGCGCCGCCGACCACGCCGAACGTTGGAACAGCCGTGCGTGCGCGCTGGGCGGCAGCACCGCTGTCCGCCTGGCCGGGGCCGACGTCGCCGGCCGGGGAACCATTTCGATCTCCTGGCGCAACACGATGGGGACGCGTCATCCCGACGAAGCTCGTTGCGAACTCCCGGCTCTCAGTCCTGCCGCCGCCGCGTCGTCGAATGCGGCCATTGCGCCAGCGTCCGCTGCCCACGAGCGGGCCTTGCGGGTCGCTGCTGAGCACGCCGTGGCCAGCGCGGCCCTGCGAGAGGTGGAAATTGAGCTGGCCTCTACGCAGCGACGGCTGCGCGCGATTGAGCACCATCGGCTGCCCGCCCTTCGGGTGCAGCTGCACGACCTCGTTCTGCGACTCGACGAGCTCGAGCGCGAGGAGCGCCTGATTGCTCGATGGGCCAAGCGTCGCGGCGGGGGAGTTCTGAGATGATGGCGCAACGCATCCTGGTCAGCCTCGACGACTCTCCAGAGAGCCTCAACGCGGCGCGCGTGGCCGCGGAGCTCGCCCTGGACCTCGGTGCCCGCATACGGGTGCTCACGGTTGTGGAAGACAGCGTGGTGGCAAGTGAGATCGAGCGGGTCGCTGGTCCGGAGTCGCGTCAGCGACGCGAGCAGGGAGCCCAGAACCTGATGGAGCACGTCCGGCGAGAGGTCTGCGAGCTCGGTGTCCCCGAGGGCGACGTCGATATCCGCGTGCGGATCGGCGACCCCTTCCGTCGGATCCTGGAGGAGGCGAGAGTGTGGCCAGCCGACATGTTGGTGATGGCCGTATCCGACGAGCGGGGCGTCCGGTCGCCCTACGTCGGCAGCGTCACCCAACAGGTTCTCGAGTTCGCCTCGTGCCCTGTGCTCGTCGTCCCCGGACATCAATCCGGCTGAACTGTCCTCCCGGTTCGTATCCGATCAGGCAGTGGCTGAGGTTCGGTGCGAGGAGCCACGGAGACTCATGACCCGACTCGATGCACCTGAGTGGCTTACCTCTCGCGTGGTCCCTCCGAAATCCTGTGTCCAGGCGTATGGTCGAGGGATGTATCCAGCATACGAGACTGGTTCGCAGAAGCGCCCTGCCCGACAGGGGGTAGCTGTCGCGTGTTGCTTCACCAGATGGTTCGGATCATCACGGGCCCGAAGAATCGTGAGATGTACGAGCGTATGACGGTTCTGCGGTGAACTCTCCAGCCGAATCGCGAAGGCTCCGATCGCACGGATCAGCAGCCCGAGCATCCTGATGGTCACCGACCGATCGCGCCTCGCGGGCATCGACACGGCGGGGTGGCCAAAGGTCCAACGCACGGGCTTGTCCCGCGGCCGGCGTCGAGCCACGTTGGCCGTCCTCTGCGTGACGTTGTTGCTCATCAGCCTCGACAACACGATCCTCAACGTCGCCCTACCGTCGATCGTGCGCAGCCTGCACGCCACCTCGACCCAGCTGCAATGGATCGTGGACGCCTTCGCGGTTTTCTTCGCCGGCCTGCTCCTGACGTTCGGAGCGCTCGGCGATCGCGTAGGACGCAAGTGGGTGTTCATGGGGGGTCTGGTCGTTTTCGGCGTCGGCTCCGCGCTGGCCGCTTGGTCTGGCACCCCCGACCGTCTCACGGCAGCACGGGCAGTCATGGGAGTGGGGGCAGCTGCCCTGATGCCTTGCACGTTGTCGATCCTGACCAATGTGTTCACTGCAGATCGAGACCGGGCCCAGGCGATCGGGATCTGGTCGGGGACTGCCGGACTCGGAGTGGCGATCGGGCCGATGTTGGGTGGCTTCCTCTTGGTCCACTTCTGGTGGGGCTCCGTATTCCTCATCAACGTGCCGATCGCCACGATCGGCCTCATTGCGACCGCGTTTCTCGTCCCCAACTCGAAGAGTCCGCATGCGAGGCGGCCCGATCCGCTGGGTGCCGCCCTGTCGATCGTGGGCATCGGTCTCCTGCTGTGGGGGATCATCGAAGCCCCTAACCGGACCTGGACGTCTCCACTCGTTGTCGGAGCCCTGGCCGGGTCGGTCGTCATCATCGGCTTCTTCGTTGTGTGGGAGCGGAGCATCGACCACCCCATGCTTCCGCTGGAGTTCTTCGGCAACCGCCGCTACAGCGCCGCCATCGCATCGCTGGCGCTCTTGTTGTTTGCGTTGCTCGGCTTGTTCTTCCTCTTCACCCAGTACCTGCAGTTCTGCCTCGGTTTCAGCCCACTGAAGACAGGGTTGGCCATCGGTCCCATCGCCCTGGTCTTGCTGGTCGCCGCACCGGCGTCCGTTCTCGTCGCCCGGCGATTTGGTACCAAGCCGGTTGTTGCCGTCGGCCTTCTTCTCGTCGCCGTGGGACTCGGACTCCTTTCACGGACGACCGTGCACAGTACGTACCCGGACGCCGTGCCATGGCTCGTGCTCATCGGAGTCGGCGTGGGCCTGGGTCTCGCCCCCTCCACCGAGTCCGTCATGGGCTCCCTGCCGAGAGCGGAGGCCGGGGTGGGCTCTGCGACCAGCGACACGTCCATGCAGCTCGGCGGCGCATTGGGCGTCGCCGTGATCGGAACGGCCCTCAACCTTCGCTATCAGAGTTTCATGACGCCCCTGCTTGCGCACCAGCAGATCCCGCCGAGCATCGACAAGCTCATCCTCGGATCCCTTGGTGGCGCGCTCGCTGTCGCCACGCATGTCCCGGGCAAAGCTGGCGAGGTGTTGGCCGGAGCCGCTCGGCAGGGCTTCGTGTCGGGCATGGATCTCGGGCTCATCGTCGCTGCCGGTGTGGTGGCCGTGGCCGGCCTGGTCGTCTTGGTCGCACTTCCCAATCGGGCTCGGCGATAGCGTTTCCCCCGGGCTGGGGACACGGCTCTCGTATTGATTTGAATCCCGCGGAGTTGTGACGGCTTGAGGTCGCACGGTCGGTGAGGCTCTACGATGACGTTTGACCTTGGCGGCTGCCACGGAGGCGAAATGCTTCCGATGCCGTAGGATTCGGCACGTGTACAGCGAGATCGCCCGCAACAAGCGGCGGAGCGTGGTCTTCATCGTCGTGTTCTTTCTCATCTGGATGGGTGTCGGCGCGGTCTGCGGGCTCCTCTTCGCCGCCTTCTACCATCCGGTCAACCCCAATACCGGCGCAGTGACGAGGACAGGCGACTCGCCGATCTTCGTCGGCATCGTCATCTTCGCCGTCCTGGCCTTCTTCGGCTTCCTGTACTCGATCAGGTCGGGAGCGTCTCTGGTCCTCCGCGTGTCTGGTGCCAGGCCCGCGAACCAGGCCCAGTATCGGCAGCTCTACGACCTGGTGTCGGCGCTCGCCATCGGCGAAGGAATCCCGGCGCCGGCCATCTACGTCATAGACGATCCGTCCCCAAACGCCTTCGCCACGGGGGTGAGTCCCGACAAGGCCTCCATCACGTTCACGACCGGCCTACTCCAGATCATGAACCGAGAGGAGCTGGAGGGCGTCATCGGCCACGAGATGAGCCACATCAAGAACCACGACATCCGACTGCTGCTCGTGGTGGGCACCATGATCGGGATGGCCGCCCTGCTGGCAAGCATCCTATGGAGGAGCGCATTTTTCGCTGGCATGGGACGGGGCGGGAGGAACTCCGGCGTCCTCATCCTCGTGGTCTTTTTCGCTGGCGCCCTGCTGGCCATCGTCGGCTTCCTGGTGGGTCCACTGATCCGCCTGGCCCTTTCTCGACGCCGTGAATCGTTGGCCGATGTCAGCGGGGTAGAACTGACCCGCAATCCCGCCGGCCTTCTGAGTGCTTTGCGAAAGCTGCAGCAGAACGACAAACCTTTCGCCAATTTCAATCACGCCACGGCCGCTATGTGCATCGACGACCCGTTACAGCACCACGAGACCTGGTACCACCACCTCTACGACACTCACCCTCCCATCGAGGAGAGGATCGCTGAGCTTGAGAAGATCGCCTCGGGTCAGTCGGTCTGACCGGACCGGCGCCCCTCGATGATCTCAGCCGGTCGGCGGCGACCCTCCGGGGGCCGCTGCGGGCGGCAGCCCTTCGGCGCCACCGGCAAGCGGGGGTCCCGAGGGTGCGGGGCCGGCCACACCTGGACCAGAGCCAGGGAAATTGACCTGAGGCACGGCGCGGTCGTCCTCGTCGGTAGCAAAGAAGGCCACCGCCTTAAAACCGAAGGGCCCTGCGATCAGGTTGCGCGGAAACGTTTGTAGAGCGATGTTGTAGTCCCGGGCGCTGGTGTTGTAATAGCGGCGGGCGTACTCAATCTTGTCCTCGGTGGCGGTCAGGGTCTCTTGCAGTTGGAGGAAGCTCTCAACCGCCCGCAGCTGTGGGTAGTTCTCGGCGACTGCGAACAGCGATCGCAACGCCCCGGACAGGGCGTTCTCGGCTGGCGCGATTTGACTTGGGTCGCCCGTCGCGCCGGCGGCAACGGCGTCGGCGCGAGCCCGGGTCACCGCCTCAAAGGTCCCCCGCTCGTGGGCGGCGTAGCCCTGCACGGTCGACACCAAGTTGGGGATGAGATCGTGGCGGCGCTTGAGCTCGACGTCGATCTCGGACCACGCTTCCTGAGTTCGGTTCCGCTTCTTGACGAGGCCGTTGTAGGCGGCCCACAAGCCGAGGGCGAGGAGCACGACGATGATGACGACGATGATCAGGACAACCATTGTGGAGTGAACCTCCTGGCAGCTTCGCTGGTATGAACTCTATCGGGGGTATCGCCGATCGGCCATAGGCCGGATACCTGACCGTTTCCTCAGTTGGCCGTGGTTTGAGTGTGTGGCGCAAGACCTACGGCACTTTCCAACGACTCCAAGGTCTGGCGGCTGACCGGGCTCCATCCCGCTTTGGCGATGGCCGCTCGACAGCGGTCGTCGGGGGGACGCGATCTATCTCCTCGGCCTCGAGCCGCCTCGGCTCGGACGCCGTTTCCAGCGCGTGAACAACCCGTGGTTGCGCTCCTTCGGATGGCGTATACGGATCACGCCGGTCGGTCCAGACGTGGAAATGCGCAATATCGGCCCCCCGGTGGCGGGCGCAGCCAGTGATTCGAGGCGGATGTGTCCTGACCCCCCGACCACTTGCACGATCACTCCCTCGGGGACGAGAACCTCGATCGAACCCCAGGTTTCCAGGCGGAGATTGATCTGACACGAGTCCCAGCTGGCAGCAGTGAGGTCGACCCTGGCCGCCCCGAAGCCGGTGCAGATCGTCGTGTCTGTGGCCAATTGCCAGCCAGAGCCCAGCTGAAGACCGCCGTCGGCGGCCCGCAGGATGAGTGGTTTGGTCAGCCGCCTCGAGGTGGGTGTGAGCCGGACGGGCGGTGGCAGCGCCAACATCGCTGCCTCGAGATCGGCGTGACCCGGGGCGGCGAAGACCGTCTCGAGGAGCTCAGAGAAGCGCTCCAGTGACAACTCTCCCGTGCTGAACAGGTCGTGCAGCCGGGCAATGGCTGCGACCCGGTCATCTTCGTTGACGCCATCCAGGGATGCTGCAATCGGGAAACCTTCGCTCACAGTCACCATCTTGGCCGCGGCATCCGCCGCTGGCTAGGCGTCACTGTGGCGCCATGTCGTAGACCGCTCTACTACGGGGGCTGTACTCAATGGACTGGCCGGAGACTGGGTGGAGGTAGTCCCACGGTGGGGATTGGAGCCGACCACAGACGCGAGTCCATCAGCTTGCGAAGGTCAGGATCGCGGCGTTGACGTGAAGGCCGATCTGGGCACCGACTAACCCCTGGGCAAGAGTGATGGGTGTGCTGCCCATTAGCCTCGATCATTCGTCCGACCTCTGGCGCGACCGCTCCGACTTGGTCAATTCGCGGTGGAGAGTTGTTGACGGCCCCGTGAGCGCACAATGGGCGTGAGGGGTTAGGGGTCCTCGTTCAGTCTCGTCGTGTCACGCCCTGCGGGATCGCTTCGGGGTCGGACGTCTGGACCCGTCGCGCTATGGGAACGCGGCGCGTAGACGCGTGAAGGCGGTGGCCAGTTCGCTGGCCCAAGGCCAGCTCTCGTCGAGATGGACGATGAGGTCCCGCCCGCGGTGAGCGAGAACCGCGGCGACATGGAGGACGCGGTAGCGCATGGTCTTGGGTTCGGCCTTGGCCAGTGCGCCGTCGAAACACGTCATTTGGCTCCAGGCCAACAGTGCGCCGGCGATCAGGCTGACCGCTACCCAGGCCTCGTTGGCGCAGAAGCCCTCGAAGGGCAGGTTGGAAAGGCCGCAGGCCTTCCAGGCGCGCACGCGGTCCTCGACGCGGGCGTGGCCGCGGTGGCGCAGCTCGAGCGCCGCGATGTCGGGTCCCTCCGTGTTGGTGATGAAGCAGGTGTGGCGCCACCCGGCGTGCGTGTCGAAGAGGGAGAGCTGGGCGCCCGGATGGGGACGCTCGCGCCGACAGATCACCCGCATGTCGGCGGGCCAGCCGGCCACCTCGTAGAGATCGCTCAGCTCGATGACCTCGGCGCCCGCTCGGATCTCCCCTTCGAGCTCACGGGCGCGCACCCAGTCCTCTTCTTGGGCCAAGAGTAGGGCGTCACGCACAGAACCGCTGATGGGGAAGCCAATCGAGTAGTCGAAGTTGGCCTCTGAGAGGGAGGCGACGAAGCGGTGGGTGGCCCCGGCCGAGTCGGCCCGGACCAAGATGGGGTGGACCACCAGTGCGGGGTCGTCGCCCTCTTCGTGGCCGAGGGCATACTCAGCGGGCACGGCACGGACGGTCTGTTCGAGCAGTTCAAGGTGGTCGTCGGTGTCGTTGGGGGCGGCGTTTCCCGGCCGCAGCATGGCGGCCAAGGGCTCCTTGGTGTTGTCGCACCACACGCCCAAGGGGTTGAACCCGAAGCCGTGCTTGTAGGTGGGCGCGGCGTCCTCCTTCTCCGAATGCACGTCGAGCAGGGTCGAGTCGAAGTCCCAGATCATCGGGCCCTGCGGTGGCTCGGCCGCCCAGACGCGCGCACGGGCCTCCGCCAGGGCCACCGGGATGGCCCGCAGCTCGACCGAAGCCGTCGCGTACACGGCCCGCCAGGCCGTGGCCACAGAAGCCACCGGACCGAAGAGATCTTCTTGTTCTTGAGCGCGGCGATGTCGGCCAGGCAGTCCGCGCCATCCGCGATGGCGACGGCCAGGTGTGTGAGCACGACACCGGGATCGTGGGTGTGCCAGTTGATCCCGCACTCGGCCATGGCCTCCGACATGGCCTCGGTCAACCCGGCGCGATCGGCCAGTTCGGCCAAGAGGGCGGCACCGGCATGGGACACGAGGTTCTTGCCGTCGGGTATCACTTTGGCGCGACGGACCGAGCGACTAGCGTGCACTTTCAAGGAGCCCTCCGGTTCTGGTTGGAATGTGTGTTCAGCGACAAACATTCTTCCAGGCGGGAGGGCTTTTTACGTGGACGCGCGCACCGTGTGTTCAGAGGCCGGACGAATTATCAGGGTTAGTCGTATGTCCTCGGGTCTGATGCGAGTCGCTCGAATATCGGAACCGCGAACCACAAAATGCGAAGGAGGCGCTGATCGCTCCTGCCAGTACTGACACAATCCAGCTTGTCCCGATAAAGCTCATGATGAGCCACACCGCCAGTGACACAGCGAGGGCAACACTGGCGAGCCCCAGCAATGCGACCACGTTGGCCAACTTGAGCAGGCGGCGCTTCTCGTGTTTGCGGAACACCCAGCGGTGGTACGCGACAGGACTGATCAGTAGCGCCGTTGAGAGCGCCGTGCAAAGGAGCGTCGCCTTGTAGAGGTCTTGCTGGGCTCCGTCCAGCTTGGTGAAGCGCACCGTGAACGGAAGCGAGAGAAGGAATCCAAAAAGCACCTGCACGCCAAGTCCGGCAACCCGTAGCTCCTGGAGCAGGTCATTCAGGTTGCGGTTGTCTCGCTCTGCCAGCGTTTCGGATCGATGGTCCAGGGCCGGTTGATTCGAGCCGACCTCCGAAATGGCTGAGATCGTCATCTCTCCAGCGCTCAGCGACGGAGCGACCTGCGGCCGGCGCCTTCGCCGCGACTAAGGGCGAAGCTGGCGACCCACACCACAGCGAGCACGACGGCCGCAATCCACAACAAGTGAACGGCGAATCCTGCGCCAAAAAGAATGAGTACCAAAAGAGCTAACAAGACGATGACCATGATCGTTCCCCTTTCCCGGTGCCCGGGTTGACACGCGTATCCCAAATCAGCTGACTGATCGCCGCCTTGACCTCAATGAAGCAGGGCAGCGACACCTATTTCCCGAAGCCGTCCATGACCTTTTCTCCGGCCTGCTTCAAGTTGCCAGCGGCCTGGTGTCCTTTGCCTCTCGCTTGGAAAGTCCGGTCGTCATGGCCCTCCCGGGCGCCTCCTTGAGATGACCGTTTGCCTTTTTGAGCTTTGTTCTTGACCTTGTCGACAGACGTCATCGGATTCCCTTTCGTGTGGTGGAACCAGGCTGAACCGGCCGTGTGACGAGGCTTTTGCTAGTAGGTGGAATCAACCCGGCGAACCACATTTCCCTGCCCACCGTCAACGAAGGTTCGACGACGGCGCGTGTTGGCCATGAGCATCGTGATCAGTGTGAGCACCGCACCGACCACGCCGACGATCATCAAGATGATTCCCACCTTGTTGACATTGAACCCGTGTTGATCAGGGCTCGCGGTGACGGCGAAATCCAGAATGGCCCCTACCGCAAAGACGATGATGCTTGCGACGAGCCCTCCAGCTCCAACCATGGCAACCTCCTATCAGGATGCGATGGAAATACCCGTACGAATACGGGAGAAACCAGGGGTCCCTCATTTCGCGGAAGATGAGCGTCTCAGGCTGTATCCCGTTTGGATCAACGGGGGTCGTGGAATATCTCTTGCACTTTGCGGAGGCACTGTGACCTGTAGGCCACCGCTAACAGCATCTTGATTCGAGGAGGTGGATCCATGGCGGCTCTGGGAGAGGGATGGCCTGAACTGGATAGGGACGAGTGGGTGCGCGGGAGTTGGCCGGCTCGTTGCCTCAATGTCTCGGGCTCGTTGTACTCGGATGGAACGCTCATCCTCACAAATCGGCGACTGATTTTTGTCGGCCACACCCCGGCCGACGAAGTGGCAGTGCTCAACTGTGACGAGCTCGCCGCGGTCCGATGCAGACGACACGGCCTCTCGCTCAACACTTTGATTGTCGAGGCATCATCAGGTAGACGGTTCGTATTCAGGACCAGGAGGATGGCTTGCAGGCAGATTGAGGTTCGTTCCCGGATGCGGTAGCTGACCAAGCGAGGGGCCTCAGAGTCGTCAACGCTCACCTATGAGCACTCGGACCGGTGCATCCCGGCCAGGCGAGATCCTCCGGCCGAGATTGGTGTCGCAGGCGCACCGGTACTCGGAATCGTTCCCGGAGTGGTGGTTTCATGCTTGACGTCTTGGCAGGGCCAACGAGGTGACGTACAGAGATCGAGACCGGATCCGGAGCGCTCATCGACCTCCGGCTGGCGCTCCGAGCAACTGGACCGTGCCACCTGCCAGTGCCGGACCTGTCGTGTGCAGATGACAGCGGACGGTGCTCCCGGCGGGCGTCTTGTAGGGCGCCGGGTCGAACTGGCCACACACCTCCATGGCGAAGGGGCACCGGGTCCGGAAACGACACCCCTGTTCGCCGCTGACCGGCTCGCCGACCTCGCCCCGCAAGATGATCCGCTCCCGCCTCTGCTGCCGGGCCGGATCCGGCACCGGGATGGATGAGAGCAACGCCGCCGTATAGGGATGGGTCGGCCGCTCGTAGACCTCGTTCGCATCGCCCTCTTCGACGATCTGGCCGAGATACATGACGGCGATCCGGTTGCTGATGTGTCGGACGACCGATAGGTCGTGGGCGATGAAGAGGTAGGCGACACCCAACTGTCGCTGCAGGTCGGTGAACAGATTGATCACCTGGGACTGTGTGGAGACGTCGAGCGCGCTGACCGGTTCGTCGCACACGAGCAGCCGGGGCTGGAGGGCGAGGGCTCGTGCGATGGCGATGCGCTGGCGTTGCCCTCCCGAGAACTCGTGCGGTTGACGCTGGAGCACGTGCGAGCCCAGCCCAACCTGGGCCAGAATTTGCACCACGCGCTGCTCCCGCTCGGCTCTGCTCATCGAGGTGTGGATCGCAAGCGGCTCCCCGACGACGTCAGCGATGCTCTGTCGGGGATCGAGTGACGAGTACGGATCCTGGAACACCATCTGCATCGTCTCGCGGTGTCGGCGAAGCGCAGGCCCGCGCAGCGAGGTGATGTCCTTGCCGTCGACGACCACGGTCCCGCTGGTTGGGTCGATGAGGCGGAGGATCAGCCGTGCCAGGGTCGACTTACCCGACCCGGTTTCGCCCACCAGGCCCAGCGTCGTTCCTGGGTCGACACACAGGGTGACCTGGTCAACCGCCCTGATCGTCCCGGTGGTGCGACGCAGCACACCGCTGCGGATCGGGAAATCCTTGACGACGTCGGTCACCTCGAGCACCGGTGACCCGGCGACGGCCACCGGCTCGGTTGCGCTCTGGGTGCTCGGCGAGGCGGTCGTTCCCAGATCGGCCGGGCCCGCCAGGACGAGCTCGTCCTGGCGGACACAGCGGGCCAGCGAGACCCGGGATCTGCCGGCCGCTGACGGTGCCGTGGGTGCACCGTCCACCCGGGCCGGTTCCCGCATCGACACCGGCGCCACCGTGCACCCGTTCTGGGCGTAGGAGCAGCGCGGCGCGAAGCGGCAGCCGGCCGGGAACTGGTCCGCCCGCGGCACCATGCCGGGGATCGCGTGCAACGGCTCGCCCCTTGGGGAGAGCTGCGGGATGGAGTCGAGCAGTGCTTCGGTATAGGGGTGCCGGGGACGACCGAAGAGATCCAGGGCCATCGCGTGTTCGACGATCTGTCCGGCGTACATGACCACGACGTCGGCGGCCACGTCGGCGATGACCCCCAGATCGTGGGTGACGAAGATCATCGCCATGTCCTCTTCGTCCTGAAGCGTGTGCAGCAGTTCGATGATCTGCGACTGTGTCGTGACGTCGAGCGCCGTGGTGGGCTCGTCGGCGATCAGGAGCTTGGGTGAGCACGACAGGGCCATGGCGATCATGACCCGCTGGCGCATCCCGCCCGAGAAGGCGTGTGGATACTCCTGGGCACGCGTTGCGGCGTTTGAGATCTCCACCCGGTCGAGCATCTCGACGGCGACCTTCCAGGCATCGGCCCGATTGATCTCTCGGTGGGCGCGCACCTGTTCGGCAATTTGATTGCCAACGGTGAAGGCTGGGTTCAGGCTGGTCATGGGCTCCTGGAAGATCATGGCGATGTCGTTCCCGCGTAGTTTGCGCAGGCTGGCCGCGCCGAGAGTGGTGAGATCCCGTCCCTCGAACAGGATCGAGCCCGCCACCCGGGACACCTTGGCCGGGAGCAGACCCATGATCGCCAACGCCGACACGGTCTTGCCCGAGCCGCTCTCACCAACCAGGCCAAGCGTCTGGCCCCGCTGGACGGTGAAGTCGGCATCCTCCATGACGGGGAGCCAGTCCTGGCGGGTGAGGAACTCTATGCGCAGGTTCCGGACCTCGAGCAGGGCTGCATCGGGTTTGAGGGCCGGCGTGTCCACCTGGGGCCCACTTGTCGAGCCCAACCGCGCGAGCTGGCTGCGACGGCCATCTCGTTCACCCGCGACCAGGCTGCTGCCCGTCGGTCGCTCCCGACCCAACGAGTCCCGCAGCCCGTCTGCCACCAGGTTGAAGGCCAAGACGGTCAGCATGATGGCGAGCCCGGGGAAGATCACCGCCCATGGCGCCGAGTTGATGAACTGGAATCCTTCTTGGAGCATCCCGCCCCAACTCGGCGTGGGTGGCTGCTCGCCAATCCCCAAGAAGCTCAGGCCGGCTTCGATCAGCAGGGCAAAGCCGAGGGCAAGCGCGAGCTGGATGATGATGGGTGAGGCGACGTTCGGCACGACGTGGCGCCCGAGCAGCCTCTTGGAGGTGGCACCAAGGCTCCGAGCGGATTCGATATAGGCCTCCTCGCGGACAGCGATGACCTCGCCCCGGAGCAATCGCACGAAGCTCGGCACGAACACGATGGCAATGGCGATGGCGGCGTCGTTGATGTCAGCACCCAACAGCGCGGCCACGGTCAGGGCCATGATGAGCGGCGGGAACGAGAAGAGGGCGTCCATCGTCCGCATGATCACCGAGTCGACTGCACCCCGGAAGAACCCGGCCACCAGGCCGAGTGGGATGGCGATGACGGCAGCCAGACCGACGATCTCGAAGGAGGCCCGCAACGAGATGCGAGCCCCCCAGATCAAGCGGCTCAGAATGTCGCGACCCAGGTCGTCGGTCCCGAGCCAGTGCGAGGGCGACGGTCCGGCATTGACGGCGTTGATGTCAGCGGCGTCGGGAGGGTGGGGTGCGATGAGGGGCGCACAGATGGCAGCGACGATCACTATGAGGAGGAAGATCAGGCCGGCGATGGCCCATCGCTGATGGAGGAAGCGGACCCAGAACCCGGGCCGCCGCTCTGGCAACTCGTCGGGGCTGTCCCCCGTGTCGGGGATGGCCGTGAGGCCGACGAACGGGTCGCTCGCGTTGGGGGGACTCCAGGTGCTCATGGAGGTGCGCTCACGTCAGGCGGATCTTCGGGTTGAGGTAGGCGTAGATGATGTCGACGACGAGGTTGATGAGGACGAAGGCGGTTGCCACGACCAGTACCACGCCCTGGATCTCAGGGATGTCCTTGTCGTTGATGGCCTGGATGATGTAGGTGCCGAGGCCGGGCAGGGAGAAGATCTGCTCGATGATGAGTGTGCCGCCGAGCAGGTAGCCGAATTGGATGCCGATGACCGTGACGGCGGGGCTGAGGGCGTTCTTGAGCGCATGCTTTCCCACAACGATGCGGGGGCTGAGACCCTTGGCCACCGCGGTGCGCATGTAGTCCTGATCCAAGGTGTCGATGAGCGCACCGCGCACCTGGCGTGCGATCACCGCCGACCCGCCGATGCCGAGCGCCAGCCAGGGCAGGAGCAGGTCTTGGAACCATTCGGCCGGAGACTGGGTGAACGGCGTGTAGCCGAGTGCGGGTAGCCATTCCAGCTTCACCGCGAAGATGATCACGAGGATCATGGCGAGCCAGAAGTCGGGGATGGCGACGGCAAGGCTCGATCCGACGGTGACCATGCGATCCCGAGCAGTGCCCTGGTGGAGTCCGGCCAGGATGCCCGCGGGGATGCCGATCAGGACGGCCACGACCATCCCTCCGACCGCCACGCTGAGTGTCACCGGGAAACGTGCCGCGATACCCGACGCCACCGTCTCGCTGTTGAAGAGGGAGTTGCCCAGGTTCCCCCGTAAGGCCGCGCGCAACCAGTTCCAGTACTGGGCAAAGAAGCCCTCGTTGAGATGGAGTTCTGCGGTGATCTTGGCGATCTCGGCAGGCGTCGCTTTGGTGCCCCCAGCGAGAGCGATGGCAGGGTTACCCGGGAGGATGAGGATGAGCGAATACACGCCGAGCGAGATGAGGAACAGCAACAAGATGGTGATGAGCAACCGACGGACGAAGAACGTCAGAAGGGAGCCACCACCGCCGGATGCCATTCCCGTCGCCTAGCTCAACCGGGTCCGGTGTGTGCGCACATCATCCACGTTCGGCACTGTCGGTGCGAAATGCCTGGAGCAGCTACTTCTTGATATAAATGCCGGCCAGGTTCGAGCGGCACTGCCCGATCGGGGCGACCACGTTCCCACCGACCCGATTCTTGTTGTAAGCGACGATCGACGGCATGAAGACAAGCGGGACCAACAGCCCCTGTTTGATCACACTCTTGTCGATCTGCTGCATGAGCGGGCCCTGCAGACTCGGGCTCAAGGATGCGTTTGCCTCCTGTATCAGCGGCGTCAGCTGCTGGTTGACGGAGCCGAGGGCGTTGGCGGGGAAGCCCGAAGGCTCGAAGAGGGCCTCGAAGCTGTTCGAGATGTCGGGACCGTTACTGAGCTCCTCGCTCAGCACGGCGTCGCCCTGCTTCTTGATGTAGACATCGGTGAGGAAGTCGGCGCCGGGGATCTGCTGCAAGTTGGCCGTGAACCCGGATGCCGCGAGCTCCTGCTGGAGCAGGGCGGCTGCCCGTGCGTAGGTTGCGTCGCCCGACGGAATGATCAAGGTGAACGTCACACCCTTTGGGTAGCCGGCCGCCTTGAGCATGGCCTTGGCCTTGGCGGGGCTGTAGGGGTCGGAGACCCCGAGAGATTTGGAGTAGCCCGGCGACCACGACGGCACCGGCTGGTAGGCCGGCTCGCCGAGACCGTCGAACACGACTTGGTTCAGCGCGGCGCGGTTCACGGCGTATTCGAGCGCGGCCCGCACCTGCTCGTTGGCGAAGGGCCCTGTGTTCTGGCGCAGCTCGATGTCCATGTAGTCGTAGGACTTGGTGACCGAGATCCCGATGTTCGAGTCGCTCTTGAGCTGCGGGTAGTTCTCCGGCTCGACCTCGATCATGTCGACCGCGCCCGAGGTCAGGGCCGTGGCCGCCTCGGGCCCCTGTGTCACTTGGGTGAAGTCGACGCCCCCCAGCGAATAGGCCTTCGAGTCCCAGTACTTGGGGTTCTTGGTGAGCACGATCGATGAGCCCTGTTGATAGCTCTTCAGGAGATAGGGGCCGGCGCCCACCGGCTTGCTCGATTGGGTCGGGATCGCGTTGGCAGGGTAGATCTGGCCGTCCACGTACGTCATCGCCCACAGGAAGTCGCCGGCGGTGGGCTTGCTCAGATTGACGACCACAGTCGAAGGATCAGGCGCCTCGACGCTCGAGATGGCGAACAGCGACGAGCGAAGCGGGCTGGTCTTGGTGTGGTTCAAACTGGCAGCCACGTCCGCCGAGGTGACGGGCTGACCGTTCGAGAACTGAAGACCCGGTCGGATGTGAAAGGTGATGGTGGAGCTGTTGTTGGACACCGTCCAGCTCTGGGCCACTCCGCCGCCGATCGAGCCGTTTCCCGGAGTGGTCATGGACTGGTAGATGTTCGAGGTCACGGTGTACGAGCAGTCGTTCTCCTCGGTCGCCGGTGCGAAGTCGTTGCTGAACTCGTTGTTGAGGTCGAACCCGTACTTGAGCACCCCGCTGGGGTTCGCGTTGGAGGATGCAGCTGCGGGCCCACCAGGGGAGAGCACCATCGCCAACGGCGTCAACAGCGCAACTGCGACCCCGGCGGCGGCGACGTTCCGATTCCCCGGTCGTGGCCGCCGGCGCTCGGTGCCACCCCGCGCGCCCCTATGGCCCGGCGCCTGCCCATCGAACCCCATGTGCCTCCCCCCGACTCGGTCCTGCCAATTCCATTCAGGTGGGACCGGCGAGACCATCCCCAGTGGCCGCAATATATCCTGCGGCTGACACCCGTGTCAGGGAGCGCGTTCCACCCCGAACCAGATGCGTACTCAGCGGGTTCTACGGGCGGGGGCCGCGGGGAGACGGTGACCGATCTGACGTCGGTTCAGACCCTTTCGTAGGGTCAGCCGCGATGGCCGTCGCATGCGGAACTGGGAGTGACTCGCAGCGCGCACGGGTGGCTGTCTCGGACAGCCCGTCCCCTCCACGAGAGTCAGTCATCAACGCTTGCCCCTGTTCCGCGTATGTAGTCCCTCATTCGAGGCTGATCGTCTCCACCAAGCCAATCGAGAACCGCATAGACCGCTCCGAGAGCTTCCGTTCCAAGATCCGCTCGCAAGCGACGTTCGATCTTCTGGGCTGCCTTTTGGTGCGCGGCCAGGTAGTCGACCGCCCGCGGTGTGAGCTGCACGACTTTCTCCCTGCCGTCAACCTGAGAAGCAATGAGCGCCACGTAGCGACGATCTCGCAGGCTGGCGACTATCTTGCTTGCACCCTGGCGCGTGATACCCAGTTCCCGACCGATCTGCGAGATGGTCGTCTCCGACGATGTCGAGCAGATTCGCAACACGCGTCCATCGGGGAACCCGTGATCGCTGAAGCCGGCAGCGTTCAGTTCCTCGTCCAGCTTTCGCCGATAACCGATCCATGCCCGGCGCAGCTCACCGCCCAGTGCTCGCCGACCCGTGGCATCTCCCATCTGCGCCACTCTTGAGTGTGTGGGAGTTGATCCACGCCTAGTCATGGACGCAGAGCCGGAAGATTGACAACCATGGTTGACATCTTAGTCCATCGCCTTCCATACTTGTTTTGGTGCCTCGTTCCTGCCCACGCTTCGGCCGGTGGCCGACGTGGCACCTGGTGGGAGGAATAGTTGGCACGGTCGTTCTCACGGTCTCCGTAGCAGTCCCGACGTCGGACGCAGCTTCCGATACGCTCGCTGTGCCCGCGAGCCGTCAGCCGTTGACGACCGATGGCCGATCCCCAGTCGCCCATGACACCGAGACCGAGGCACTCGTGGCACACTCGGGACGCCTTTTCGCGGCCACAGGCCAATGGGAGTATCCAGGGCCTTCGGCGTTCGGGCAGGTCCTGGTCAAGAAATCAAAGACCAGTCCGTGGAGGGTCTTCGAGCAGACGCAGTCCCTTCGGGTCCAGGCGTTGGACTCCTTCCCGATTCCCAGCGATCAGGGTGTCGGGTCGGGTCATTCCCTCCTGGTCACCCAAGCCATCGTCGCCGGGCAGTCGAGGATCCAGTGGTTACTCGACAACGCCGAGTCCTTCTCGCTCAGCAATTCGTACGTTCTCCCAGCGGGCGCTGACATCCGCGCCTTCGGCGCTCATGAGTCGGGCGGGGTCTGGGCCGTCTATGCGGGTGTCCGTCCGACGGGGGTCCTCCGGGGAGTCTGGTCGCCGGTTCGCCGCACCTTGGTGTTCAGTTCCAAACCCGAGCTCACCGTGGCTCCGCCAGGGTCGCCGGGTGCGGTGACGCAAAAGGTCACGGGTTTCGCCGATTGCGCCGGAGCCCTGTACACCACTATCAACACCACGCTCTATCGGCGTAACGACGGCACGCTGCCGTCCGGAGTCCCTCGCTGGGTCCCGGCATATCGGGCGCCACCGGTCGGGCCGCACAACAGCGGGCTTCGTGGCATCACCTGCGTCACCCAGAACGGGTCACCGTCGCTCCTCATCTCGACGGAGGGCAACGGCAATGTGTACCGGTTTGACCATCTCCCACTGGGCCAGCTTGCAACCGCAGTCCGCCCGAGCCCGGGGTCGGTCACCGACGGGCTCGTGCAGACGCTCGAGTTCCAACCCGTCCCCGCTATCCGGCGCATGCTCGCGACCCAGGGCGCGATGATCCCGGCAACGGGAAGAGGTTCGATTGTCTACGTGATCGCCGCTTACAACAACGGCGACTTCCAGACGATGACGGTCGGGGGCGTCGATCGACAGCTATTCGGGTTCGAGTGGGGATACCAGGGAACGTGTCCGGCGACGCAGAAATGTGGACCGATCGCTTCGGGTGTCGTGCATTTCAACGCAAGCGCCTGCTTCGCCGTTCGCACCGATCAGGGGCAGTCAGCGACCTACACGCTGCGCTGCCTCGGTGGTCCCAGCCTGACGCCGTCGGCCACTGTGTCGAAGCCCATCCGCTCGGGCCAGGCCTTCGTGTCCATCCGGAGCATCGTGCCCTCGCCGTTCGCAGACGGGCGGATCTACTACGGCGGCTATGACTGCAACTTCTACCCTGCCGACGGCACGGCGTGGGTCGCATCGTCGGAGCTCAGTTCGCTCCACCTCTCCAGTTCGTCGAAAGGAAGACATTCATGACGCGAGGAAGACCGGCCCCTCGGCGAAGGGCCGCCTGGACGATTGTCTCGGGAAGCGTCGCCATCCTGGCGCTGGCGCTCAGCGCCTGCGGCAGCTCGCCATCCCAGCCGGCAGCTTCCTCCGAGCGGGTCACCGGTGGGCCGACGGGTCACTACGAGGTGGAGGCGGGGATCCACAAGATCAAGCACGTCATCGTGATCGAGCAGGAGAACCGGTCCTTCGACAGTTACTTCGGGACCTTTCCCGGTGCCGACGGGATCCCCATGAACAACGGCGTGCCGACAGTGTGCGTGCCCATGCCGACGGGCGGATGCCAGGCGCCCTACCACGACACGGCCGACGTCAACGGCGGCGGACCGCACAACGAGGGCAGCGCCCGGGTCGACGTCAACGGCGGGAAGATGGACGGGTTCATTACGCAGGCGACCAAGGGCAAGAAAGGCTGCGGCCAGAACCTCGTCGACAACCCCGCGTGCTCGAACTCGGCGACGCCAGACGTCATGGGCTACCACACGTCGGCGGAGATCCCGAACTATTGGACCTACGCCAGAGACTTCGCGCTCGACGACCACATGTTCGAGCCGGTGAAGTCGTGGTCGCTGCCCGACCACCTGTACCTCGTC
The DNA here is from genome assembly GCA_963717455.1 of uncultured Acidimicrobiaceae bacterium. GTDB lineage: Bacteria > Actinomycetota > Acidimicrobiia > Acidimicrobiales > RAAP-2 > Bog-473. The sequence goes on along the minus strand of OY970336.1, from coordinate 3,886,803 downwards.
TCTGGATGGTCGGCCAAGTGTTCGAGCCCGAGCCCGTCGAGCTGCACCAATCAGATTAGGGGCCCGTACACGCCGGCGCAGATGCAGCAGTACGTGGACCAGGCCATCAATACGGGCACCGCCGACATCACCAACGCCTGGACGGACATCACGTGGCTCCTCTACAACAAGCACGTCCCGTGGGCCTACTACGTCCAGACCGGGGACCAGCCCGACTGTGAGAACGACGCCAGCGTGGCCTGCCCACCGGTGGCCCAGAGCTACCTGACGCCCGGGATCTGGAACCCGCTACCCGTCTTCGAGGACGTGCAGAAGGACCACCAACTTCGCAACATTCAGCCGTTGAACGACTACTTCACCGCGGCCAAGAAAGGGACGCTCCCGGCCGTCATGTGGGTCACCCCTTCCCAAGCCGACAGCGAGCACCCTCCGGCCAGCGTGCACCAGGGCCAGGCTTACGTCACCGCAGTCATCAACGCCGCCATGAAGAGCCCCGACTGGGACTCGACGGCCATCTTCTTGCAGTGGGACGACTGGGGTGGGTTCTACGACAACGTCGTGCCGCCTCCTGTCGATCAGAACGGCTACGGGCTGCGAGTCCCCGCCATGGTGATCTCGCCGTACGCCAAGTCGGGCTACATCGACCACCAGACGCTCTCGAGCGACGCCTACCTCAAGTTCATCGAGGACGACTTCCTGGGCGGGTCCAGGCTGAACCCCAAGACCGACGGCCGGCCCGACCCCCGCCCCGACGTGCGCGAGGACGAGAAGATCCTCGGCAACATGGACCAGGACTTCGATTTCAACCAGAAGCCCACCGCACCTGTCCTGCTCCCCACCAACCCGCCCACTGACTCTCCCTCAATACCGGGATATTTCGAGGGGCTCGGACCCTGTGTCGGCTGCACGGCCACACCGCCCAGCACGTCGGGGCTCTCGTCCGCCGGAGCAGGCTGAGCCAGGTCAAACCGGCCACTTCGACTGATCGACCTCGCCGGTTCTCGGGATCAGCTACGAGCTGAGGTTTCATGACAGAGTCGTGATCCAAGGAACGCCATGATCGCGTCGGAGACCCTCGTGATCCTCGTTGGAGATGGGCAGCGGAGGGCTCTTCGCATACAATTCTGACCCACAAGGTCATGAGATGGGTCATGCGGCGCCCTAAACCTGATCCGAAGGCGTCAGCCTCAGCCACCGGGGGACTCTGGCACGAAACCTGCCGGGTGGAGAGAGGAAGGTGAAGACGTGGTATCTCCGGAACCGCCGACAGAGAGGCATGCTCCATGGCCCGAACTCACCTTGTCAGCGTGGCAGGAAACCAGCGAAGCTCTTCAGCTCTGGTTCCAGATCGTCGGCAAGGTACGGCTGGCACTGGAGCCAATGGTGAATCACTGGTGGCAAGTTCCACTGTACGTATCGACCCGTGGTCTCACGACATCGCTCATGCACGTCGATGGTCGCGGCATCGAGATGGAGTTCAACTTCATCGACCACACCCTCGACCTGCACTCGTCGGACAGCCGGCAACGACGGGTCGAACTTCAGCCAGGCTCGGTGGCCAACTTCTACGCGGCGACGATGTCGGCTCTGTCCGAACTGGACGTGGCGCTCCGCATCTTCGATCGACCCGTCGAGATTGAAACCGCTGTGCCATTTCCCGACGATGTCCGCCACCGGGAATATCAACCTGATGCTGCCGCACGATTCTGGCAGGCGCTCATCCGGATTCACCGTGCGATGACCGAGTTCCGCTCGAGTTTCATCGGGAAGGCGAGTCCCGTCCATTTCTTTTGGGGAGCGTCCGATCTCGCGACGACGCGCTTCTCAGGTCGGCCGGCTCCCCTTCATCCCGGCGGCATACCGAACTGTCCCGATCGGGTTCAACAGTTGGCGTACAGCCATGAGCTGAGCAGCTGTGGCTTCTGGCCTGGTGGGAGCGCCGAGGGATCGTTCTACGCATATGCGTACCCACAGCCCGTCGGGTTTGCTCAGAGCCCTGTTGAGCCGGACACTGCCTACTACGACGGGGGACTTGGAGAATTCATCCTCCCGTACTCCGCCGTGCGCCGGGCGCAAGATCCTGATGCCCTGCTCCGACGGTTCTTTCAGAGCACCTATGAGGCTGCTGCTGATCTGGCCGGCTGGGACCGAGCCGCACTCGAGGCAGTGCGATGGTGATTCCGATCGCCGGCCCGCAGGTCCGGAGTGGCGGGGGTTCTTGAGCTCGGAGTTGGCGTTGATTGAGGGGACATAGTGGAAGATCGACAACCACCTCGGTTGCACCTCGAATTGGTACGCGAGCCGGACCTCGTGGACGAACGCGCGGCGTCCGTCGAAGCAGCCGGCTGGGAGGTCTCCATCTGGGAGCCGGCGACCACCTCGGATGATGATCTGCCGAGAACCCTGCCGCGTTGCGACGGGCTAGTGATCGGGGAGGGCGATGGAGGAGTCGTGGAGCCGCCCTCATCGGCAAGCACGGTTGTGCCCCTGGTTCGCTACCCCCGCCCATCGCAGGGATCCTGCTCGGGAGAACGGACCACAGGGATCTTGCTGGTCCTCATTTCGGCGAAGCAGCGCGAGTCAGCTCAGGAGCTCCGTGACTGGGGCGATTTCGTGCACTTGCGGCACATCGCCGAAGCGGCCGTACCGGGCTACCGGACGATCACACCCTGGGAGAACGAGTCCTTGGGAACCCCTCGGTTCTGCCACCTGTACGAGATGGTCGGAGATGATCCCCAGGGCACCTTCGAGCTGATGACCCCGCGTGTGCGTGATCGCCTCGATCGCACCACGTTCGACGAGTGGGCATGGCACCCCCAGCTGCTCATTGAGGAATCCCGGACCTATCGCCGGCGGGAACCGGACGGAGACTCCGCCGAGAGCCAAGAACTCCTCGTTCGGGACTTGCTTGGACAGCGCTTTGCCACGTGGTGATCATCTGATCGAGGGAAGGCCGCCTGTACTCTGCTGGTCATGGCGTTGATCTCTTATGGCAGGCGTTTGACGGCTCTGGCTGAACGCGACCCGGATCGACTTGCGATCACCTGTGCGGATCGCAGCTTGACGAGGGGGGAGCTGGAGTCGGCGGCGAACCGCCTGGCTCGCGATCTCGCCGCCGGCGGCGTCGGCTTCGGCGACATGGTGACCATCGCACTGCCCAACTCGACTGAATGGTATGTCGCCTTCGGTGCCTGCTGGAAGATCGGTGCCATTCCTCAACCCGTCTCGTCAAAGCTGCCGGAGCCGGAACTCCGAGCCATCCTGGCGCTGGCCGAACCGAGCGCGGTGATAGGCGCTCCCCTCGAGATGGCGGAAGGGCGTCGCACGATCCCGGCCGGCTACCAGCCCGAACCGGTCCTGTCCGACGAACCTCTGCCCGATGTCACGTCGCCAGCGTGGAAGGCACCGACGTCGGGCGGATCCACCGGCCGACCGAAGCTGATCGTCTCTGGCGATCCCGCCACTTATGACGAGGATGCGCCGCCGCTCTTCGGCACGCCCGACGGATGCATGGTCATTCCAGCTCCGCTCTACCACAACGGCCCCATCGTGTGGTCCTGCTCTGCGTGGCTGGCCGGGAGCCGCGTCGTGGTGCTGCCCCGATTCGACGCCCAAGACACACTCGCCGCCATCGATCGCTATCACGCAGACACCGTCTACCTCGTCCCGACGATGATGAAGCGGATCTGGCGACTCCCTGATGATGTCCGCAACTCCTACGACATGTCATCGCTGCGAGCGGTGTGGCACCTGGCGGAGCCGTGCCCGGAGTGGCTCAAACAGGTGTGGATCGACTGGTTGGGGCCGGAGCGAATATTCGAGCTGTACGCCGGCACAGAGGGGCAGGCTGGGACTGTGATCACCGGCAACGAGTGGCTCGTCCACCGCGGCTCGGTGGGCCGGCCGGCACCGGGCTCAATCATGATCTGTGACCTCGATGGAAATGAGCTTCCCCCGGGCCAGGAGGGCGAGGTGTGGATGCGCACGACGACCGACCGACCGAGCTATCACTACATCGGCGCGACGGCGCGGACGCGTGCCGGCGGATGGGAGTCGCTCGGTGACGCAGGACGTCTGGATGACGACGGTTACCTGTACCTGGGTGACCGGATGCAAGACATGATCCTCATCGGAGGGGCCAACGTCTACCCTGCCGAGGTCGAAGCGGCTCTCCAGGAGCATCCTGCCGTTCGGTCCGTCGTCGTCATCGGTCTCCCCGACGAGGACATGGGCAACATCGTGCACGCCATCGTGGAGGCCGAAGAGGATACGGTGTCGATGCAGGAGCTCGTGGACTTCGCGTCCGAACGGGTAGCCCGCTACAAGGTTCCGCGCTCGATTGAATACACGGATCAACCCATGCGCGACGACGTGGGCAAGGTCCGACGGTCCGCACTACGGGCCGAACGCGCCTCGACGCGGCATCCCTCGTAACTCATCTCCTCACGGGGCGGGAACCAAGTGATCGGAGTGCCGACTCCCTATCGCAGAAGAGCCGTGCAGGTATTTCCAGCGCTCATCGATCTGTGCGGATGGTCGCGCAGCGGTCGATCAGAGATCGCGGATCGGCCTGCAGCGAGGACAGGGCGAAGCCGGTTGTGCTTCGATATGCCTCGGTCACCACGTCGATCTCGTCTCGGGTGATCACCGAGTTGATGTCGTTGAAGCCGTCCGGCGCTCGCTCGTGCACGAGCTGCATCGGTATCTCTGGCCCCAGACCGCGGTTCGCGTGCACGATCGCCCCGGTCGCCGGCAACCGTGCGCGCTCATAGCGCTCGAATGCGGCTGCCACATGGTCGTCGGCGCGCAGGCAGCCGGCGAGGACGCGCGCGTCGAGGATCGCCTGCGACGCCCCGTTGGAGCCGATCGGGTACATCGGATGGGCGGCATCCCCGAGAAGTGTCGAGCTGCCGAAGGTCCAACGAGCCACGGGGTCGCGGTCGACCATCGGGAAGAGGTAGGTCCTCGGCGCCGACAGGATGATCGCAGGCACATCGAGCCAATCGAACACCCAATCCCGGAAATCGGGCAGGAAATCCGAGAGCTCGCCGGTTCGGTTCCAATCCTCGGCCTTTCCGAGCCTGGACTCAGGGCGGCGAAGCTCGGCAATGAAGTTCAGCGCTTGACGGCCGTTCGGGAGGTCGGCGATCGGATAGGCGACGAACTTCTGGTCGCGATGACCGGCCCAGACCATCGTGCGCCCGTCCAGCAGTGGCTCGACCTCGGCGACGCCTCGCCAGAGGAGCGAGCCATTCCAGCGGGGTGGGCCCTCTGACGGGTATCGCTGGCTGCGCGCAACGCTGTGGATGCCGTCCGCCGCCACAATCCCATCTCCGTACACCACGACACTGTCGTGGCTCTCGGTGGCGAACACGGCGCTCGCGTGCGTGTCGTCGGCGTCAATTCGTTCCAGCCGGTGTCCAAGGTGGAGGTGATCGGGCCCCACCCGCTTGTCGAGGGCGTCGAGGAGCACCTCCTGGAGCGTGCCCCGATTGATCGACAGCTGCGGCCAGGAGTAGCCGGCCGCTGTGCCTCGCAGTTCCCGCCAGATCTCCTGGCCCTGGCACGAGCAGTACGCCAGGCTCGTTGGCTCGACCGACCGGCGACGGAGCGGCTCCAGCAACGCGAGGGCATCGAGCTCTCGCACCGCATGTGGCAAGAGGTTGATGCCGACGCCCAGCGACCGCACCTCGCGCACGCTCTCGAAGACGTCGACGCTCGCTCCGATCTCGTGCAGGCTGAGCGCGGTGGCGAGGCCGCCGATGCCTGCGCCGACCACGATCATCCGATGCTCCACCCTCAGAGAACCTCGTGGACGGAAATCCGCACCGATCCTTGCCGACGCTCGCCTGTTGACACCGCGATGAGGTCGTTCATCCACGCGAGGTGAGACGCGGAGGTCGCAAGCCTGACGTGTGTGCGGAAGTAGTACTGCGAGGGCGCGACGTCCTCACCACGCGCCAGCCGATCCGCAACCGCGGCACTGGCCTTGCGTATGCCCGTCGAGCGCACTTCGATCGACTCGCCGTCATCGGTGGCGAGCACGTAGTGCGCGTCGATCTCAATGACACCGTCGAGCCTGACGGTCTGCCAATCCACGCCGCCGGGAGCAACCGTGCCATGCAGTCCGTCGCGCCCATCGAACGTTCCTCCATCGAAGACGACGAGGCGGCGATGTCCGTGGGGAGAGTCACCGAAGTCGAGCATGGGCTGCACCGCGACGTCGATCTCCATCAACCGGAGGAGTTCCACGGCAGGGCACCATAGTGAGTGGGGAGGGTTGTGCCGCCGCCGGAATCGCCTATATGTTGTATAGGTCTAGCTATACGGTAGAAACAGGCCGCTGACGGTGGAGGAATCGGACATGCACGCAACACGTGGCGACGTCGGTCTCGTGACCGGCCCCGCCGGGTCCCGAGACCCGATGTACGACAATGCATACGTCGACGTCGACGAGTGGCGGGACGAGCCGGTTCGCCACCGGTACGTCCACGGCGGATTCGAGGGAACCGATTGCCGGTTCTCCTTCTACTTCCCACCGCCCGAGCGCTACGAAGGGCGATTCTTCCATCCCCTGATGCCCATATCGGGGACCGAGCACGCCGCCCCGTCCGTCATGGCGGGGATGATCGGTCGCACGATCGAGTTCGCCCATGCCAGCGGCGCCTACCTGGTCGAGTCCAACCAGGGACGGACAGTGATGTTCCCCGGCGAGGACTCGACCATTGCTGGGTTCCGCGCCAGCGCCGCATCGGCGACCTACTCCCGGGTCCTGGCCGCGGACATGTACGGGGAGCACCGTCCCTACGGCTACGTGTACGGCGGCAGCGGCGGTGCGTTCAAGACGATGAGCTGCTTCGAGAACCGGATCGACGTCTGGGATGGCGCAGTGCCCTTCGTGCACGGTTCACCGGTGAGCATGCCCTACCTGTTCACCGTGCAGGCCCATGCCATCCGGATCCTGCGCGACAAATTTCCTGCCATCGTCGACGCCCTGGAGCCTGGTGGGAGCGGGGACGTGTTGAGCGGCCTGAACACCGAGGAGCGGGAGGCGTTCGCGGAGGTGACCCGCATGGGATTCCCACCGCGGGCGTGGTTCGACGTCGAACGGATCGCGCTGGGGTATACCGGGGTCTTCTCGAGCCTGATCGACAACATCGTGAAGTGGGACCCTGACTACTTCGACGACTTCTGGAAGGTTCCCGGCTACCTGGGCGCGAACCCGACTGAATCACTCGCCCGCAGCCGCGTCCAGCACGAGACGACCATCAGCAAGGTCGTGATGTCGGCCGAGGCGGCGGAGTTGGGCCTCCCGATGTCGATGTCGGCGCGGTTCGGTGACCACGAGTCCGAGATGCCGGCGGCGCTCCGGATCGAGAGCCTCCCGGAGGGCGGCATCCAGGGGGCCAGCCTGATCTTCACGAGCGGTGCGGCAGCCGGCCATGTCCTCTACATCGTCGGAGTGCTCGGTGACCTCGTGATGACCGGGTTCGGCGAGGCACACTTCGAGGCCCTCCGGGACATAAAGGCGGGCGACGCCGTCCGGGTAGACAACGGGATCTACCTGGCGGCGCAGACGTATCACCGCCATCAGGTGCCGTCGCCCGAGTTCTACGTGTGGGATCAGTTCAAAGCCGACGGCGTACCCGTCTACCCGCAGCGACCCAAGCTCATGGGCCCCCGCTTCGCGCGACAGGGTTCGGGCTCCATTCAGTCGGGCCGGTTCGCCGGGAAGATGATCGTGGTCGAGGCGCTCATGGACGAAGCCGCAGTCCCCTGGCAGGCCGACTGGTACCGCACGCTCGTCCAGGCGGCTCTCGGGCCCCAGATCGACGACTCGTACCGGCTGTGGTTCGTCGACCACGCCATGCACACGGCGCCGTACGATGCACCGGGGGACCCGCGGCCGGTCCGGACGACCCGGGTCGTCAGCTACTCGGGGGTGTTACAGCAGGCGCTACGAGACCTCAGCGACTGGGTCGAGAGGGGACTGGCCCCGCCTCCGAGCACGACCTACGAGGTCATTGACGGTCAGGTGCACGTCCCCGCAAAGGCAGCCGCGCGCCGGGGAATTCAGCCGGTGGTCGACGTGCGGGCCAACGGTGCCGTCCGAGCCGATGTCGCCGTCGGCGAGGCCGTGGGGTTCTCCGCCGTCATTGAGGTGCCACCGGGGTCCGGGACGGTCGTGCACGCCGAATGGGACTTCGAGGGCGGCGGTGACTTTCCGGTCGTCGAGAACTTCGGCGATACCGATTCTGCCTTCTCGACGCTGACCCTCTCGGCGACCTACGCCTTCTCCGAACCGGGTACCTACTTCCCGGCGCTCCGGGCGACATCACAACGGCAGGGCGACGCCAGGACGCCGTTCGCCCGAGTCCAGAACCTGGGGCGGGTGCGGGTTGTCGTTCAGTAGCGAACGTCCGGCGTCAGCGGTACCCGCGCGCTCGACCCGGTTGTGTCGTCGGGACGATCGTTGCCTACCGCCGGTCAGCCGCGATGGCTGAGTTGACCCTGCAGCGGATCGCGGCGGCCGCTCTGGCCGTGGCTGACGAGGAGGGTGCCTCCGGTTTCACCATGCGGGCGGTCGCTGACGCCGTCGGCGTGACGCCCATGGCGCTCTACCACCATGTCGAGGACAAGGCGGCACTGGTCGCGCTCTTGGTTGATGCGGCAATCTCAGAACGACCGCTCCCGCCGCCAACAGGGTCATGGCGGGACGACCTGTGGGCGATGGCGTGCTGGATGCGGGAGAGCACCGTGGCTCATCCCGCTGTGGCTCGGCTCCGCAGTGACTATCGCGTGTGGACGTCGTCCATCTTCCCGATGACGGAGCGCTGGCTCAGCGTGTGGCAACAGAGCGGCCTCGAGCTCGACTCCGCGTTGTTGGCCGCATCCGCCAGCAGTACGGCGATCATCGGGTTCGTCGAGGCAGAGCTGGGACTGCATGAACTACAGCTCCCCAATGACACCCAGCTTGCGTCCTTTCCGAATGCACGGCTCGTCTTTCATCTTGAGCGTGATGGCGACCGGGAGTTCGAGTTGGTGGTGCGATCGGTCATCGAAGGCGTGCATGCCCGGCTGACTGGGAGAGGTACGTCTTCACCGATACCAAAAAGCGTGCCGACGACGTCGCGCCCTCGGCGAACGGCGAAACCCGGGCCGGGCGGAGCGACGCGGGCTGGGTCTGTGAGTCGCAGGAAGGAGCGGCGACCTGGTGGCACCTGAGGAATGTCAATGGGGTCGCGGTATTTCTCCGGCCCGGAGTACGTATCCTTGGCCGGCTCGCCCTTGCATGAACCTGCCTGCCCTACGACGGGGAGCAGCCAGGCAGAGCGCCCAGACCGGCATCGTCTGTTCGTGACTAGCTGAAAGGACACCATGCGCAAGTCAATCGCGGCGATCGCCGTGCTGCTCTTCTCTCTGACCGTGATCATCCAGCTCGTCGCGGTTGGCGCCGCCGAGGGCGCGGCCCAGGCCGGGCAGGGTGTCACATCGACCAGCATCAAGGTCGGTATCACCTACCCCGACGTCGCCGCTATCCGCAGCATCATCAATGTCGATCCCGGCAACTACCAGGTCGCGTACACGACGCTCATCAACCAGATCAACGCTCACGGGGGGATCAACGGCCGCAAGATCGTACCGGTGTTCGCGCCGGTCGACCCGCTGGGGACGGCGGGAGCCGCCACTGCCTGCACCAAGCTGACCGAGGACGACAACGTGTTCGCCGTGTTGGGGTTCTTTCAGGGGGCCGACGTCGCCTGCTACCTCACGACCCACGACGTGCCGATCATCGGTGCGTCGCTGACCGCCGTGCAGTCGGCTCAGGCCAAGGCACCATGGTTCAACAACATCATCTCCGACAGTGATCTGATCCCCAAGGAGATGGCGATCTTCAAGCAGGAGGGCGCCTTCGCCGGGAAGAAGATAGGCGTGGTCGGAACGTCTCCAGATCAGGCCGAGATGAACCTCGTCATCCCTGAACTCCACAAGCTGGGGGTGGACGTCGTCCAGACCGCAGTCAACAGCGTCCCCGATACCGACACGACGGCGTTCACGCAGGAGTACGGCGTCATCGCGGAGAAATTCCAGACCGCCGGGGTGAACGAGGTCGTGGCGGTGGGCAACTCGGGCAACAGCTGGGCAGAGGCGCTCCAGAGCAACCAGAGCACCTACCACCCACGGATTGTCGCCACCGACTACATCGATCTGGACGCGTACGTCACCAACAAGCTGGGGTACTCCCAGGCGATCATCAAGAACGGGCTGACGGCGGGTGGCTATCCGCCGGTCGCCGTCGTGTGGAACGACCCGGCGATGAAGCGCTGTATCGCCACCATCCACGCCGCCGAGCCCGGCGCGACCATCAACAACCCGGTGACGGCCACGTCATCCACGCCGGTCACGTGGACGGCGCCGGAGCTCGCGTGCCAGCAGATGGCCCTGTTCTCCGCCTTCGCCAAGGCCGCCGGCAAGACGCTCAACAACCAGACCTTCAGCAAGGGGGCTGCCTCGCTCGGTCACGTCACCATCCCCGGTGGAGGCGGGACGTTCAGCTTCTCGTCTGGTCATGGTGACGGGAACGGACCGGTGTTCGTCTACCAGTGGAACCCGACCAAGAAGGTGCTGCAGCTGAAGACCACCACAGGGTAGGGCTGAGCGTGGCCCCGATCCAGTGGGGTCTCGAGCCTTGGAGAGGTGAGCGCTACACCACCGCGGGCGGGTTGCTCAGGCCCGCATCATTGACGAGCGGGCCCACCGGTGTCGTTGCGCCGCTGCGGACGATGGTTCGCTCGTCCGTCCCCAGGTAGCTGGCGATGACGCGCGGGTTCTCACGGATATCCGTCGGCGAGCCCTCCGCGATGACGGACCCCGCTTCGAGGCAGTAGACGTGGTTGCTGATGCTCATGATGAGGGGCATGTCGTGCTCTATCAACAGAACCGACGCGCTGAGCTCTCGTTGGACGCTGACGATCAGGGGGCCGAAGGCCTCCGTCTCGCGTTGCGCCAGGCCCGCGGTGGGTTCGTCGAGGCAGAGGACCTTTGCGTCGAGCGCGAGGAGACCGGCGAGCTCCACGACCCGCCGGGTCCCAGTCGACAGGTCGCCTATGTGATGGTCCCGCCACTGGGTGAGCCCCAGGAGCTCCACCAGATCGGCGACGTCGGACCGGTCGCGCCGGCTCCGGCGCCGTGCCGGTGGCAGCGCGAGTGCCGTCGAGAGCACCCCCGTCCTTCCCCTCGCCTCGTGGGCCACGAGGAGCGTCTCGGTGACGGTCAACTCGGGGAAGAGGGTGGCCGACTGGAAGGTCCGACCGAGGCCCAACGCGGCGCGGGAAGAAGGAGGCCTGTTCCCGATCTCGTGGTCACCGAGGCGCACGGAGCCCGAGGCAGTGACGAAGCCACCGATCGCGTTCATCAGCGTCGACTTGCCGGCACCGTTGCTCCCGATCAGGCCGACGATCTGGCCGCTCTCCACGACCAGGCTGACGTCGCTCACCGCGGTGATGCCGCCGAAGACCACCCGCAGATTGGAGACGGCGAGCGAGGGGACGTCTCCGGCTCGTAGTTCGGCCGCCGGCCGGATCGGCGTGGCCCGCTCACGCGTGGTTGTGGCGACGGGCTCCTTGCCGAAGCGGCGGTCTGCCCACGCCAAGAACGCGTCGCGTACGTCGTAGCTGACCTGATTGAGCCCGCGGGGGAAATAGAGCAGGATGACCAGCAGCCCCAGACTCGATGCCAGAAGCCCGAGCACGGCGTTGTTGGGCGCCAGCGCCGGGATGCCGATGACCCAGACCGCGCCGATCACCGCTGCCGTGACGGAGCCCATCCCGCCGATGACCACCATGGCCACCAGAGCCAGTGAGCCGTCCACGATGAAGGGGCTGCCGGGCCCCGAGAAGGCGACATTGGCGAAGGCGCCGCTGAGCAACGCGCCGCCCAACCCGGCGAGAGCACCTGCAATGGCGAAGGCACGGATCTTTTCCCACGCCGGGCGCACCGTGTAGGCGGCGGCGGCGGTCTCGTTGTCGCGGACCGCCATGATGGAGCGCCCCACGCCGCTGTCCCGGAACCGGCTCGTGACCAGGAGGACGACGCCCAGGATCACCAGGACGACGTAGTAGTAGGTGCGCTGTCCGGGGAACGACAGCGAGAAGAGCTTGCCAGGTGGAAATGGAAGGTCGGAACCATCCGAGGACTGTCCGCTGAGTACCGGCAGGCTGAAGAAGTACTGCTGGGCGGCAAGCGCGAACGTGAACGTCACCACGGCCAGGTAGAGACCTCGAACCCGCAGCGAGCCAAGGCCGAGGATGGTGGCGATCATGGCGGAGGCGACCGTCGTCGCCGCGATGGACAGCCAGAAGGGGACGCCCGCTTCCACGAGGCGGGCGGCGAACAGGGCACCCAGCCCGGCGAAGGCCATCTGACCCAGCGACAGCTGCCCCAGCCACCCGGTGAGGACGGTCAGTGACGTGGCGCAGATCGCGAACGCGAGCACCTCCGTGAAGATCTGGTTCGTGGACGGTGTCGTGAAGACGAGGGGTAGGGCGATCCCGATCACCGCCAGGAGGATGATGCCGCTCTTGTTGACGTTGCGGGCCCAGCGGTACGACCGGAGGCGCTCCGGGATCGGGCGAGCCTGCGGGGTGAACGCGAACACCTCGGTCTCGGTGGTCCGCTCCCGGTTGAACAGCACTGCGATCAGCACGGTGATCAGGAGCAGCAGGTTGATCAAGCCGGGCTCGGCGATGAAGTTGAAGTTCAAGATGCTCTCACCGAGTCCGATGGCGAGACTGGCGATGATCGCGCGCGGGAAGGACACCATGCCGCCGATCACCGCGGCGACGAGGGCCAGCGACAGCGTCTGCGATCCGAGGGTCGTGACATCCCCCGCCGAGCCCGTCTGGCCGGCGATGAGGACGATGGAGAGCGTCGAGAGGGCGGCCGCGAGGGCCCACACCATCGTCGAGATCACCTTGGGGCTGATGCCCGAGAGGCGGGCCAGCGATGGATTGCCGGCACAAGCCTTGACGGTCTTGCCGAGGGTGGTGCGGTCCAAGAACCATGTCAGAGCCGCCAAGGTGATGGGGACGATGATCAGGATCGACAGGTCCGAACCCCTGACTTGGACGCCGGCCACCGTCCACGTGCCGTTGATGGCGCTCGGGTAGTGCAGGCTGAGGTCGCTCGGCGTCGGGATCTTGAACGCAATTGCCTCCGCGACCTGTGCCACCCCGATCGTGGCGACGAGCACGACCACCCGGGGTGACTTGCGCAGACGGCGGATCACCGTGGTGTCGACCAGTGCACCGAAAGCCAGGCCGGTCACGAGCGCCACACCGAGCGCCACCCAGAACGGCACGTGGTACTGGACCACCAGCAGGGAGAGGAGGGCCGCCCCGACGACGCCCATGTTTCCGACGGCGAAGTTGATGATGCGGGTGGCGCGATACACGAGGACGACGCCCACCGCGATCACGGCGATGGCCAGACCCTGGACCAGGCCATCGAAGACGACCTGACCGTTGATCCACGAGACGGCGAGCATCGTCAATCGCTCTCGTGCCCGCCGAGGAACACGGCCCTCGCCAGGTCGTCTCGTTCCAGGAGGTCACGCACCGGTCCCGAGAAGCGGACGCGGCCCTTTTCCATGAAGACGGCTCGTTCGGCAATCGCGGCAGCCACATTGAGCGACTGCTCGACGATGATCAACGTCACGCCGGCCACCTTCAGGCTCTCGACCACATCGAGGAGGCCTTGGACCACGATCGGCGCGAGACCGAGTGACAGCTCGTCGATCATGAGTATTTCTGGTTCGTGCAGCATCACGATCGCCAGGGCGAGCATCTGCTGCTCTCCGCCCGAGAGCGAGGCGGCTCGCTGCGACCGGCGCTCCCGCAAGACAGGGAACAACTCGAGGACCCGGTCGATGCGACGACGGAGGTCGGCGCGATCCGAGCGGTAGACGAACCCGCCCATCTCGAGGTTTTCGGCGACGGTCATCTGCGGGAAGACGCCCTTGCCACCCTGCAGGAGGTGGATGCCGAGCCGGTTCCGCTGCTCGGGGGTGGTGTAGGTGATGTCCCGACCGTTCAGTCGGACGACGCCGCGCGAGGCGACCTCCAGACCGGCGGCGACGCGCAGCGCTGTCGACTTTCCCGCCCCGTTGGTGCCGAGCAGCGCCAGCACCTCGCCGCGTTGCACTTCGATGCTGAGCCCGAAGAGCACCTGGACGTGCCCGTAGCTGAAGTCGACTCCGTTCAGCTGCAGGACCGGGATGCTCGCCGGGTCCTCTTCCTGGCGCCGGTGCTCCTCGAGCTCCTCCTGCAATTCCACCACGACCAGGGAGAGATCGTTGCGGATGAAGTGCGCGCTGCGGATGATCAGGAACCCCCCGATCAACGTGGAGGGGATCATGATGATCAGGACCGCGGCCCGCACCCCGACGAGGCTGTCGAGCAGCGCCGCCAACACGGCGCCACCGGTGGCACCGACGAAGAAGACGTAGATCCCCCCGACCGCTCCCACCATTCCCCGCAGGCGGTAAGGCGCCACCGAAATGAGCACGGGTCCGATCATGGAGAACGAGGTCAGCAGCAGCACGGTCACCAGGACGCTGAAGACCGCCCACAGGGCGGCACTCGGCATGGCGTACTGAATGGGGGTGAGGATGGCGACGGGAAGCACCACGATGCCGATCAGCGTCAGCGCCCGCGCTGGATCCCTGCGGTAGAGGCGGTCGTAATAGCGCCCGACGAGCGGCAGCGCCACCAGCACACCGAGGCCTCCGATGGTGCCGATGATCCCGCGCTGGAACGCGTCGAGACCGAAGCGGTCCTTCAGGTAGAGATTACCGAGCACGGGGACGGTGAAGAGGCCGAACCCGATGGCCGAGAAGGCGATGAGGCAGGTCTTGATCGTGCGGATGCGCAGGATCCGCTCGAACGCCGCCTCCATGGACGGCGCCGCCGGGCGCGCATCGTTGATGACCTCGCCCAGCACGTCTTGTTTCTCGAATTGGCCCCGCGGCGGCTCGGGGAGGCGGAAGGCCAGGAACGCGACGAGCAGGATCGGGATGGAGAGCGTGAAGAAGGCCCACCGCCAGCCATTCGGGCCCCCGACCGTGGTGGCGATCAGTCCGACCAGAAGTGGGCTGAGGGCGGTTGCCGCGCCTTGCCCGATCCCCATGGCCGCATAGATGCGCCCTCGCAAGCTGATGGGGTAGGAGTCGGCCAGGAGCGAGCCGTTGACGCTGTTGTTGCTCGACTGGGAGATCCCGGCCCCGAACCGGGCGAGGAAGAACAGGAAGATGTTGGTCGCCAGCCCGGTGGCGAACACCATGGCGGCGAACATGAACGTGGCCCAACCGATGATGGGCGCACGGCGAAAGCGGTCGGCCAGCCACCCCATGGGAACGATGCCCAGGACCAGGAAGCCGCCAGAGATACCGGCCACGAAGGTGATGGCGGCCGTGCTGACGTGGTAGGAGGACTGGATGTTGGGAGCGAGCACCGCCAGCCCCTGGCTCTGCAGGTTGTCGAGGGTGACGATGACGGCCAGGACGACAAAGGTCCTGGCCCCGGCGCTGCGCAAGCCCTCGCGCAGCGT
The DNA here is from genome assembly GCA_963717455.1 of uncultured Acidimicrobiaceae bacterium. Lineage (GTDB taxonomy): Bacteria > Actinomycetota > Acidimicrobiia > Acidimicrobiales > RAAP-2 > Bog-473. Next base: position 3,871,197 of record OY970336.1, on the reverse strand, counting down.
CATCGCTTCTTCCCCGACTCCCGGGAGCAGATCCTCGGGGAGCAGGACGTCCTGGGCTGCGTCCGCCGCTCGTTGGCGCTCGTCTCCGGAATCGGAGACCAAGAGCGCCAGGTCCGCCGGGCTCATGCTGCCGGTGGGGCCCGGCGGGAGGGATCCGGGCGCAGGTGGCTCGCTCAAGGCAGCCCCGATCTCCGTGCCCGGCCCCACCCCGGCGCGTTCCCCACCGTGCGGCGGGGAGCACTGGTGGTGCCGCCCGGGATCACTTCGTCCCGGAGCTCGACGCAGGCACGAGCGTCTTGCTCGTGGGGTCGTATTTGAAGATGGTCACCGGGCCGGTGGCGTAGGGCTGGCCGGGTCCGAACGAGATGACTCCGATGCCGGGAATGCTGGCGTTCTTCAGCGTGTAGCCGGCCTTGGTGAAGCTCGCGACCGTCAGGTTCTTGCCCGCCTTCGCAGCGATCTGGTCGAACAGGGACAGGTACTGGCAGGCCTCGATCACCGACTGGGACGTCGTGTCGGTGCTGTCGCCGGCCCCGGGACTGGTCGGGTTCACCGGTGGCGTAATGGTGTCCGACGGGTAGGCCTTGTGGACCGCAGCGACGCACTTCTGGATGGCCGGGTCCTTCCACTGCTGGTACGCAGTGGGCGCAGAAGACGCCGACAGCACGTTGCTGAGGTAAGGGTTGGCGCCCTTGGTCGACTGCACGTACGAGATCAGCGACGACTCGCTGGTGGCGATGTACGTGGGCTTGTAGGTGCTCTGGTTGTCCAGAAGCGCACGGGGCCACGTCGTCGAACCAGAGCCGCCGACACCGACGACCACCTTCACCCCGGCGGACTGGAAGCGCTGGGCGATGGAGGCGACCTCCTGGTCCGAGGCGACGGCATCAGTCGCGACCGCGCTGTCCTCGGCGGTGAGCACCACGTTGACCCCCAGCTTCTTGAGGTCGTCCTGCACGACCTTCACCTCGGGTGCGTCGGAGTTCGCGCCATAGAAGATGGCGACCTTCTTGCCCTTGAAGACGCCGCTCTTGTTGAACGCTGCCAGCTGCAAGGGGTCAAAAGCCGCGTCAGGCGGGATCAGGGCGAAGTCGGGCGCCGCGCTGGCGGGCAACGCGCCCGGCAAGGACCCCGCGATCACGGGCGTGTCGTGGGTCTGTTGGTAGCAGTCCGGGAAGACCGGCCCGAGGGCGATGAAGACCTTGTCGTCCTCGGTGAGCTGGGTGCACGACGAGGCCGCCGAGGCGGGCACGGCGGGGTTCATCTCGACGAGGTGGAGGACGAGCTTGCGGCCGTTGACCCCCCCATGCGCGTTGATGTTGTCGACGATCGCTTGGTACGCGTCAGGGAAGCTGCCGTCGTTGATGGTCACGCCGAGGCTCTTCAGCGCGGCGAAGTCCACGTAGGGCTCGCCGACGCTGATGGTCGTGGCCGTGACGCCCTGGTCGGCGGGGCTGGACGCCCCGGCCGGAACTGCGCTGGCGGCGAGCATCACTCCCACTGCGGTGAGGAGGACTGCCACCGTCGAGAACGAACGGGTGCTGAGGCAACGCCACCTCGCTGCGCTCCATTCCCTCTTGGGGCCACCCGAGGTGCGCCTCGCCGTGGCATGTGCATTGCTCTGCATTCCATCCTCCAGTTTGTATCGCCTTGTGTTCGAACGTCGTGACTGACGGCTATCGGTAGGAGCGACCGGATGTCGTCCGTGTCGTCCCGCGCTGGACGCCGGGGAGCTGGGAGCGACTCGATCGCCGCAGGGGCCGGATCTCGGGCGATGGATCTTCGATCGTCAGCACGTTGACCAGCGTCTTGACCATTCGGTTACCCCCGTAAATCGCACTCCGCTTCCCGGGGTGCGACAATTCTCATGATGATAAGGAAGTTCTCACCCCTTCGCAAGCATGTTCTCACTGCCTCGGCATTCAGGAGGACCCGGAGAGCCTCGAGGACGAAAGAGCAGGTCCTGCGGGGTGACTCCCTATGAGCGAACGCACCGTTCTGGGCGCCGCCGAGGACCATCACCCGTCCCCACGCCGCCCCCACCCCGTCGCACCCTCCTGTTCGTCCTCACCGGCAACCCCCCGGACTTCGGTGGACCGATCATTCCAACGGGGAGGATAACGAGTGCGGCGGCGTCGTTTCGTTCACCCAAAGTTCACTGTCGGCGTGCCCGACGGATTCCCGGCCGGCACGCAACGCCGACGCCACGAAGGGGAGTGGCGAGGGTCAGTGTGGAGCGAGTTCCTTGGTCAGTCGGTCGATGTAGGACCGAACCCGGTGAGCCAGGTCCACCCGCTCGGGGTCGGTGAGCCATTGGATCTCGAGTCCCATCAGCACACCGATGACCTCGTGTGCGATCTGGTCGATGTCGATGTCACGGCGCACCCTGTGCGCGTCCCTCTCCGCGGCGAGGATGGAGCGAACGAGGTCGCGCGCCGTCTCGTACCTGTCGACGAAGAACTCGTGCAAGGGGTCGCCGGGGTCGAAGCTCTCGGCGGTGAGGACCACGTACAACCGCATGAGGGTCGCGGTCTCGACGTTGTGCCGGCCGAGGTCGCGCAGGCTCCTGAGCGTGAGACCTTCGGATGTGTCGATCGCGTCGGCCCTGTCCCGCTCCGCCACGACCTCCTGGAGCAGGCGCTGCTTGGTGCCGAAGTAGTAGAGCAGTCCGGTCGCCGTCATCCCGACCCGATCGGCCAGAGCCGCCAGACCCGAGCCGCGATAGCCCTTGTGGGCGAACAGCTCGACGGCAGCATCGAGGATCTGCTGGCGGCGCAAGGTGCCGCGCGCCTGGCGGGTGCGCGCGTCGGCGCCGGCCGGCTGACGGAACTGCTCCTCCTTGGCGCGAGCGCGTCGAGTCCGGGAACGGTCACCATCGCGGGCGGTCTCCGTCATGGCGTCATGCGATCGGAAGAGCTGTGTGGAGTCAAGACCACCCTCCTTGCGTGCCGACGAGAAAGTTATACACTCATTAGAATAATTGGATGGGGAACTCTTGGAGTCCGGGTCGCGTCGGGTCCGGCTCCGTCTTGGGGGCTGACGTAGTGGATATTGACGCGTTGATGGACGGCCTGACTCTGGACGAGAAAGCCGCGCTGACCGCCGGCGACGACATGTTCACCACTGTCGCCATCGAGAGAATGGGCATCCCGAAGGTCGGCGTGACCGATGGCCCGAACGGTGCGCGTGGTCTGACCCTGCCGGGCATGGGGGGTCCGACCTCGACGTGCATCCCGTGCGGGTCCGCCATAGGAGCGACGTGGGATCCGTCCCTGGCAGAGCAGCTCGGCGCGCTCGTTGGTCGAGAGGCTCTCGATCGCGGGTGCCGCGGTCTGCTGGCCCCGACGGTGAACCTGCACCGCCACCCGCTCGCAGGGCGCAACTTCGAGTGCTACTCGGAGGACCCGCTGCTCTCCGGACGCCTGGCCGCCGGATACGTGCGGGGAGTGCAATCAGCAGGCGTGTTCGCGACGGTGAAGCACTTCGTGGGGAACGAGGCGGAGTTCGAGCGGGGCGGCATCAGTTCGGTCATCGACGAGCGGTCCCTGCGGGAGCTCTATCTACTGCCCTTCGAGATTGCCGTCCGCGAGGGTGGCGCCCTCGGGCTCATGACGTCCTACAACCGCTTGAACGGGAAGTGGCTGACCGAGCGACCCGATCTCCTGGTCGACGTCGTACGAGGCGAGTGGGGTTTCGAGGGCCTCGTCATGACCGACTGGTTCGCAGTGGCCGACACGAGCCTCTCGCTGGAGGCTGGCCTCGATCTCGAGATGCCCGGACCGGGTCGAGCGCTGGGATCCACGGTCGTCCCTGCGGTCGCCGACCGGCGGGTGAAGGAAGGCGACCTCGACGACGCCGTCCGACGCCTCCTCGGCACCTACGAGAGAATCGGGGCACTGGTCGCGGCCGCACCGGACGTCGCGCCGCTTCCCTCCGGTCCCGAGGATCTCGAGCTACTGCGCCGTGCCAGCGCCGAGTCGATCGTCCTCCTGCGCAACGACGGCATCCTCCCGCTCGAGCCGTCGTCGCTCCGAAGGATCGCGATCGTCGGGCAGCATGCCGTGGCCCCGTGCGTCATGGGGGGCGGTTCGGCCGGGGTGGCCACGCCGCGGTTGACGACCCCGTTGGAATCGGTGTCGGCACTCTTCGGCGATGCATCCGAAGTCGTCTACGAGCGAGGCTGCGAAGCCGACCTCTCGGCCACCCCCATCGGCGAGAGTGTCCTCGTCGCTCCGGCCGGATTCGACGTGGCATTCCACGCGGGGCCCGAATGTGCGGGTGAGATCTTGAAGCGGGAGAAGCTCGACACCCTCCGGCTCGTCGTCTTCGGCTCCATGCGCGACGAGTCCCTGGGCGACGAGTGGTCCGTGCGTCTGCGGGGGTCCGTGGTCCCCGAAGAGGACGGGCGATTCGAGGTCGCGCTGGCCCAGAGCGGCCGGGCGCGCGTCCTCGTCGACGGTGAGGTCGTGCTCGATGGATTCGAGAAGCCGATGCCCGCCGGAGGCAGCGACTTCTTCGGCCTCGCCAGCAGGGACCTCGTGGCCGAGGTCACCGTCAGGCGCGGAGTGCCGCTCGAGGTGGTCGTCGAGTACGCGAACGTCGACGTGCCGCTGGCCGGCTTCCGCGTCGGCTTCCGCACGGTGGACAAGGATGCCCTGCTCGGACGAGCGATCGACGCCGCCGCCGGGGCCGATGTGGCGGTGGTCGTCGTGGGAAACAGCGCGGAGTGGGAGACCGAGGGCCGCGATCGTCCGGCCTTCGAATTGCCGGGCAGGCAGCCGGAGCTCATCCGGAGGGTGGCCGCGGTGAACGAGCGCACGGTGGTCGTGGTGAATGCCGGGGCGCCCGTCGACCTCTCGTGGTCCGACGACGTCGCGGCGGTGCTCCAGTGCTGGTTCGGCGGCCAGGAGATGGCCTCCGGCGTGGCCGGCGTCCTGAGCGGGGAGCTCGAGCCCGGCGGGAGGCTGCCGACGAGCATGCCGCGGTGCCTCGAGCACAGCCCCTCGTTCGACAATTTCCCGGGCGAGAACGGTGAGGTGCGCTACGGCGAGGGGCTGTTCATGGGCTATCGGGGCTACGAGCACCGCCGGATCGCCCCCCGGTTCCCCTTCGGCCACGGCCTGAGCTACACGACGTTCACCCTCGGGGAGCCGGTCCTCTCCGCCCGGACCATCGCCCCGGGCGATTCGGTCACGATCTCGGTGCCCGTCACCAACACGGGCCCGCGCCCCGGCTCCGAAGTGATCCAGTGCTACGTGGCCCACTCCCGACCGCGGCTTGCTCGACCACCCAAGGAGCTCAAGGCGTTCGCCAAGGTCCGGCTCGAGCCCGGCGAATCATCCGTGGTGCAGCTCGAGCTGAACGCGCGGGCGTTCGCCTATTGGGACCCGGGAGAATCCGACTGGGAAGAGGTGCGCGGGCGGCAGTTCGACATGTTCGGCGACCTCTCGGGTCGACAGGAGCGTCGGCCGGCCGGATGGCAGGTCGACGACGGGGACTACGAAGTGCTGATCGGCCGCTCATCGGCCGACATCGTCGCCAGCAGGAGCGTACGGATCGCCCGGGAGCCCGCAGCGGACGGTCCGGACGTCGCGACGGTCGTGCCCTAGGCGGTGTGCACGCGGTACGCCGGTCGGCGATGAGATGGTGACGGGCCGCCGTGGGCTGACGGAGGTACGGCCGTGTCGGTGACCGTGGTGGACCTCCATGCCGAGTACCAAGGCCAGCGTGCCCTCGGCACGGGCGAGCCGAGGCCGCGGCTGTCGTGGATCACCACGACCGACATCCAGGGATGGCTCCAGGCTGCCTACGAGCTCGAGGTCGACGGGGTCCCGACAGGTCGCGTGGAGTGTGGCGCGTCCGTGTTCGTGGCCTGGCCGGGTACGCCCCTCACGTCGCGCTCGGTGCATCGGGTCCGGGTCCGGGTGTGGGGATCCGACGGCTCGGAGTCGGAGTGGAGCGAGGCCCTCGTCATCGAGGCCGGGCTGAAGGCACCGGCGGACTGGTCGGCGCGATGGATCGCACCGGCCGAACCTGGAAGCGAGGGCCGGCCCTGCTGGCTGCGTCATGGGTTCAGGCTCACCGCTGATTCAGGCGTCACGATCGAGCGGGCGCGGCTCTACGTCACCTCTGCCGGGATCCACGAGGTTCATCTCAACGGCCAGGTCGTGGGAGACACCGTGCTCGCTCCGGGCTGGTCTGCCTACGCCGATCGCCTCCGGTACGACACGCACGACGTCACCGACCACGTGAGCCCCGGCGACAACGTGCTCGGCGCCGTCGTGGCCGACGGCTGGTGGCGCGGGAACCTGACGTGGGAGATGAAGCGGAACGTGTACGGCGACCGTCTCGGCCTCCTGGCGCAGCTCGAAATCGGCTACTCCGACGGGACCGAGCAGACCATCGGAACGGGGCGGGATTGGCTGACCTCGCCGGGCCCCATCCTGAGCGCAGACCTCTACAACGGCGAGTCCTGCGATGCCCGGATCGACCTCGGCCGCTGGTCCAGCCCCGGATATGACGATGCCGAGTGGGGTCCGACCGAGGTCTTCACCCCGGTCGTCGGCCAACTGGTCGCCCCGATCGCTCCGCCGGTCCGCCGTGTCCAGGAGCTCGCCGTCGACCAGGTGATCATCACTCCTTCGGGCTGCACCATCCTCGATTTCGGGCAGAACCTCGTGGGTTGGGTCAGATTCGATGTCGAGGGTGAGCGTGGCACGAAGATCACGCTCCGGCACGCCGAGGTGTTGGAGAATGGCGAGCTCGGCACCCGGCCGCTGCGCAATGCCAGGGCCACCGACGAGTACATCCTGCGGGGCGGCGCCGTCGAGACGTGGGAGCCCAGCTTCACGTTCCACGGCTTTCGTTACGTGCAGGTCGACGGATGGCCGGGCGGCTCCGTCGACCCCACACACTTCACCGCGATCGTGGTCCATACCGACTTCGAGCGAACGGGTACGTTCTCGTGCTCGAATGACCAGCTGAACCGTCTTCACGAGAACGCGGTCTGGGGCCTTCGTGGCAACTTCGTCGACGTCCCGACCGATTGCCCCCAGCGCGACGAGCGGCTCGGGTGGACCGGTGACCTCCAGGCCTTCGTCCCGACGGCGGCGTTCTTGTACGACGTCTCGGGCTTCGTCGCCGATTGGCTGGAGGACCTCACGTCGGAGCAGTTCGACGATGGACGCGTGCCGCTGGTCGTGCCGGCGGGGCCACCCGGGATGTTCCCCATGGGCACCTTCGCCGCTGCCGCGTGGGGCGACGCCGCCACGATCGTCCCGTGGACGATGTACGAGCGCTTCGGCGATGAGGGGGTGCTGGCGCGCCAATTCGACTCCATGCGGTCCTGGGTGGAGTTCGTACGGGCCAAGGCCGGTGACACATTGCGGTGGCCCGAGGAGTTCCAGCTGGGGGACTGGTTGGACCCCGACGCCCCGCCGGACCAACCGTGGCGCTCCAAGACCGACGCCGTCCTCGTGGCGACGGCCTACTTCGCTCGGTCCGCACAACTCGTCGGTCGAGCGGCGCGGGTCCTGGGTCGATTCGAGCTCGCCGAAGAGTACGAGCGGCTCGCCGACGACGTTCGCCGGGCGTTCCGCAACGAGTTCGTCACGGCGACCGGGCTCATCAGCTCGGATTCGGTGACCGCCTACGCCCTGGCGATCATGTTCGACCTCTATGACGACCCGGCGCACCGAGCCAGGGCGGGCTCGCGCATCGCCGCACTCTCCGCCGCCCGCGCGTTCACCATCTCGACCGGCTTCGTCGGTACAGCGCTCGTCCTGCCGGCGCTCTCTGCCGTCGGGGATCTCACGACGGCGTACCGTCTCCTCACCGAGACGGCGTGCCCCTCCTGGCTCTACCCGGTCACCATGGGAGCCACGACCATGTGGGAGCGCTGGGACAGCATGCTGCCCGACGGATCGATCAACCCGGGCGAGATGACGTCGTTCAACCATTACGCCTTCGGTGGTGTCGCAGACTGGATGCAACAGACGATCGGTGGTCTCAGCGCACAAGAGCCCGGCTACCGGGTGCTCCGGTTCGGCCCCGTGCCGGGAGGTGGGGTCACGTCTGCTTCTTGTTCACTGCGCACGCCGTACGGTCGAGCGGCATGCCAGTGGTCGTTCGAGGATCGGCGCATGACGATGGAGGTGGATGTTCCGCCGAACACGTCCGCCATCGTGACCCGCCCGGGCCACGACGAGCCGCACCTCCATGTGAAGGCCGGCAGGCATCGCTGGACCTATGCCGTGGCGGAGTCACTCGCCGCGGAATGGGCCCATGGAGCATCACGGTGACGCAGCCCGTCCCTCGCGTCAGATCGATAGCATGATCGGGGGCCCCTCACCGGGACTCCCATCCCGAGCAGCAAAGGGGAACCATGGCACGCACCGCGATCATCTCGGTTGACGGCCACGTCACGGCGTCACGCCGCGCCTACCGGGACTATGTCGAGAAGCAGTATCTCGAGGTCTTCGACGAGTGGCTCAAGGACCAGGAGGCGAGGGGAGCGGGGGAGCCCGGTGGCGTCCAGCCGGGGCTCGACGTCGCCTCGCAATGGGACTCGGATCTCCGCCTGAAGGACATGGAGACCCAGGGCGTCGTCGCCGAGGTGCTCTTCCCCAACGGAAGGCCCTTCCAGGTGGCGCCGGCGGACGACGCCGGCACCTTCTCGGGTCCCGAGCTCGATCGTCAGGCCCGGTTGGCCTACAACCGTTGGCTGGCCGACTTCTGCGCGCAGGCAACGGGCCGCCGGGCCGGCCAGGCCCTCATCTCGTTCGACGACGTCGACCAGGCGGTGCGGGACGTCCACTGGGCCCGCGAGCACGGGCTGGGCGGCGTCATGATGCCCGCGCTCCTGCCCGGCGGGATCTTCTTCTTCGATCCCGTGCTCGACCCTGTCTGGGCTGCCTGCGTCGACGTCGACCTGCCGATCAGCCAGCACGGCGGCTCCGGCGCGCCGACCTACGCACCCCCCGGCTTCGCCGCCATCATGTCGCTCGCCCTCGAGCACTCCTTCTACTCGGGGCGCTCCCTGTGGCAGATGATCCTTGGCGGCGTGTTCGAGCGCTTCCCCAGCCTCCGGGTCGCCTTCGTGGAGACGGAAGCCGATTGGATCGGCCCGGCGATCCGCAAGCTCGACCGCCGCCTGCAGTGGGGCGACGACTGGACCGGATGGGCCAAGACGCTGCAGCGCCAGCGGACCTTCACCCGCTTCGCCCGTGACTACTGGGCGGACAACTGCGTCGCCGGCATCTCGCCCTTCACGATCGACCAGGTGCCGATGGAGGAGCTGGCCCGGCCGTGTGCCGAGTACGACGCCTTCGCCATCGGCTGCGACAACGCCATGTTCGGCGTCGACTATCCGCACTTCGAGTCCATCTTCCCGGGGACGGCCGCCCAGGTTGCCGACCTCGTCGGTCATCCGAGCATCTCACCCGAGGTGGCCCGGAAGATCCTGTGCGAGAACGCGGCCCGCGTCTACGGCTTCGACCTGGAGCGCCTGCAGCCCGACATCGAGCGGGTCGGCTTTGAGGTGGAGTCGGCAGCCGCCGTACCACAGGCGTGACGGACAGGGGGGCTCCCCTCCGTCCGAGGGTCACTCCAAGCCGTTGGAGCCGGCGACCTGCCCGAGCCAACGAGCGGAAGGCTTGACCGTCCGGGCGAACGTCTCCCGGTCCACGGAGACGAGTCCGAACGTCACCGAGTAGCCGGCGTTCCATTCGAAGTTGTCGAGAAGAGTCCAGTGCAGGTAGCCGCGGACGTCGATGCCGTCGTCGATGCACCCGGCGAGCCCCTCGAGCGCGGCACGCGTGTAGGCGATCCGGGCCTCGTCGTCGTCCGTCGCCATGCCGTTCTCCGTCACCAGCACCGGGACCTGGGCGTGCTCGGCGGCCAGGCGCACCGTGTGCCCGAGGGCCTCCGGGTAGACCTCCCACCCCGTCTGCATCGTCGGCACTCCCTCCGGCGGTGGCACGTTGCCCTCCCGGCCGACCATCGAGCGCGAGTAGGTCTGCACGCCGACGAAGTCGTCGTCCCTCGACACGACGAGCCAGTCCGTCTGGCCCCGTGCACGAGCCTCCTTCCAGCGGCTCTCCCCATCGGGTACCGGCTGCAGATCGATCAGCGCGAGCGTCCATCCCACCTTGGCTTTCGGGGCAACGGACTTGATCGCCTCCCGTGCCGCGCGGTGGGCGGCCGCCATCCGCTCCAAGTCGGCTGCGACGAGCCCCATCCGGTACCGGGTTGGGTCGAAGCCGCCGACGCCGGGGGAGCGCGCCTCCGAAGGCCCGGGCGCCGGCCGTCGTGCGCCGGCGCCCATGGCCAGGACCCCCGTGGTCGCCAGCATCGCCATGAGGTTGGGCTCGTTGAGCGTGCAGACCCAGGACAGGAGATCGCCGAGGTGCTCCGTCACCCCGGAGGCGTAGCGGCCGAAGCGTTCGGGCGAGCCGTCGGCCGCCCACCCGCCCTCGCCGGCCATCCAGCGGGGGAGCGTGAAGTGGTTGTAGGTCACGACGGGCGTCACCCCGCTCTCGAGGCAGCACTCGATCATCCTTCGATAGTGGTCGAGGGCGGCCCTGGAGAAGTAGCCGGGCTCGGGCTCGATGCGCGACCACTCGAGGGAGAACCGGTACGCGGTGAGACCCAGCTCGGCGAGCATGGCGATGTCCTCGGGATAGCGGTGGTAGTGGTCGCACGCATCGCCCGAGGGCTCGTTGAACGCCGAGTTCTCCGCCCATTCGAGCGGCCACAGGTCGGCGTTGACGTTCCCGCCCTCCACCTGGTGGCCGGCCGTGGCGGCACCCCAGAGGAAGCCGTCGGGGAACTGCGTCACGGCTTCGCTGCCTGGCGCTCGCACCCGAGCGCGGTCGTCCGAAAACTCAACGGTCCCTTTCCTTCTCGACGACTCCATTGCTGACGGTAGGGGCGAGGCGCGGTGGCACAAGACCCGAGCTCACCCTGGGCCCTCGGATCATAGCGAGGCGGGTGCAAAGCTTTGCAGGGACCAGGGTGAGCGGAGCCGAAGATCTGGGAGGATCACCGAACTGAGGATGACGGCCTTCGAGGATGCAGTCGACGCGGTGCGCGCCGGGCGGCCGGCATCGGATGTCGCGCGGGAGCTCTACGAGCGGCTCGGTGACGAGGAGCGGCTGTGGTTGCTGGACGGCGACGAGGACTTCTGGCTGGGCCTGGCCCGCTTCCGGTCGGAGGGGTACAACCGGGTGCCGATCGTGCACGGCGCGATCGAACGGATCGGCATCCCCGGCACCCGGTTCGTCGACGGCCCGCGGGGCTGTGTGGCCGGAACGGGCACCGCCTTCCCGGTGTCGGTGGCCCGTGGGGCCACCTGGGACGTGACCCTCGAGGAGCAGGTCGGTGCGGTGATCGGGCGGGAGATCAGGGCCCAGGGGGGGAACTTCTTCGGCGGGGTGTGCGTGAACCTCCCCCGGCACCCGGCGTGGGGCAGGGCACAGGAGACCTACGGCGACGACCCCCACCATCTCGGCGAGTTCGGGGCGGCACTCGCGCGCGGGGCGCAGCGGTGGGTGATGGCGTGCGTCAAGCACTACGCGCTGAACTCCATGGAGAACGCCCGCTTCAGCGTGGACGTCACGGTGGACGAGGCGACCCTGCACGATGTCTACCTGCCGCACTTCAAGCGGGTCGTCGACGAGGGCGTGGCCGCGGTGATGGGGGCGTACAACTCGGTCAACGGCGAGTGGTGCGGACAGAACTCCTATCTCCTGACCACCGTGCTGCGGGACATGTGGGGCTGGGGCGGCATCACCGTCACGGACTTCATCTGGGGCATGCGTGACGGTGGCAAGGCGCTGAACGCAGGGATGGACCTCGAAGAGCCGTTTCGCCAGCAGCGGGCCGAACATCTCCGCGACCAGCTGGCGGCGGGCGAGATGTCGTGGCCGATGGTGGAGCGTGCGGGCACCCGGATCATCGCCACGCAACTGCGCTCGTACGCCTCCCGGATCCCGAACGACCCGCCGATCGATGTCATGGCCGACGCGGAAGCCCGGGCCCTGGCTCGCACCGTCGCCGCCCGCTCCATCGTCCTCCTCAAGAACGAGCCGGTCGGAGGGACTCCGGTCCTCCCGCTCGATCCCGACTCCACGGGGACGATCGCCGTGATCGGTCGCTTGGCGACCGCGCCCAATATGGGCGACCACGGTTCATCGGACGTGCGCCCTCCTTCGTTCGTGACGCCGTTGGACGGAATTCGCGCCCAGTTCCCGAGCTCCCGCATCGTCCACGTGGAGTCCGGCGACGTGTCCGAGGCGCGTGAAGCCGCCGCGTCCGCCGACGTCGCGATCGTGCTGGTCGGGTACGACGCGGACGACGAGGGCGAGTACATCGGGTCCAACACCGCGCTGGCGCCAGAGCTGCTCTCGCTGTTCCCTCCCATGACGGACGACGACAGACGGGCCTTCGACGAGGCCGTCCGATCGGGGACAGAGGGCAACAGTTACGGTGGCGACCGGGCCTCCCTCTCGCTGCGAGACGTCGACGAGGCGATCATCAGCGCGGTCGCAGCCGCGAATCCCTCGACCGTGGTCGTCCTCGTTGCGTCGGGCGCCGTCATCACGGAGTCGTGGAGGCCCCAGGTGCCCGTGCTGATGATGATGTGGTACGCCGGGATGGAAGGGGGACACGCGCTCGCACACGTCCTGACCGGCGAGCACAATCCCACGGGGCGCCTGCCTTTCGCTTTTCCCACGTCGGAAGCGCACCTCCCTTCCTTCGACCGCGACGCGACGGCCACGACCTACGGCCGTCTCCACGGGCAGCGGCTCCTGGACAGCCTCGGCGTGCCTGCCGCGTTCCCCCACGGGTTCGGTCTCTCCTACACGACGTTCGCCATTCCGATCGCCACCGTCGACGCGGTGGGAGAGGACGAGGTGAGGTTGACCGTGCAGGTGACCAACACCGGGGGGAGGGACGGTGGCCACGTCGTCCAGGTGTACGGGCGGACCCGGTCCGGGCCGTACGCCGGCGAGTGGATGCTGGCGGGATTCGCTCCTGTGTTCGCGCGGGCGGGTGCGACGGTGTCGGTACCGGTGGACGTGTCGCTGACACCCTTGGCCGTGTGGGACCCCGTCCGGAGGCGGCGGGTCCCGCCCTCGCCTTCCGACGTCGATTTGGAGATCGGATCACACACGCACGACCCCCGCGCGCTGAGCCTGCGCCTCGCACCGTCCTGACCCGCCTCTCCTGGCCTCGGAACGGCGCTGCGACGGTGGCCAGGGTCCGGTTATGGTAGCGGTAACATACTTTTCGGCCTAAGATCGCTCGGCATGCACCGGAGCCCCCTGAACGACGGATGGACGGTTCGCCCGAAGACCAACCGCTTCACGGAGAGGATGGGGGCGGGCCCCGAACCGGCCCCGGTGACGCTGCCCCACGACGCGTTGATCGGCGTGGAGCGGCTGCCGTCGGGCGACGCCGCCTCCGCGTACTTCCCGGCAGGGACGTGGGAGTACCGGAGGACGCTCGAGCTCCCGATCGACGACGTGGGCACGTCGGTCTCCCTCGAGTTCGAGGGCGTCTACCGCGACGCACTCGTCTACGTGAACGACAGCCTGGTCGCCCACCGGCCCGGCGGCTATTCGGACTTCGTCGTGGAGGTGGACCACCTCATCCGTGTCGGGGGGCCCAACGAGCTGAGAGTGGAGGCCCGGACGCACGCGGACAGTCGCTGGTACCCCGGCGTGGGCATCTACCGGAGCGTCTGGCTCCTCCAAGCGGGCACGGTGCACCTTGCGCCAGGTGGCCTGCAGGTGCTCACACCCGAGATCGACGACGACGTGGCGGCCGTCTCCGTCGCCGTCGACGTGCGAAACCGTTCCGGCGCGACCTCGGATGCGGTGGTCCGCACGGAGCTGCTCGATCGAGACTGCTCGGTGGTGGCGTGGGACGAGGCGACGGTCACGACGGTTCCCGGCGACACCGCGACGGCGCGGCGCCGACTGTATGTCGCGAGGCCGTGCTGCTGGGGTCCCGATGACCCGTATCTGTACACCTGCCGGGTCAGCCTGTTGGCGGGTGAAGAGGTCATCGATGAGGAGTCGACCACCTTCGGCATCCGGTCTGTGACCGCTGATCCGGTGCGGGGCCTGCGCATCAACGGGGAGCCGGTTCTCCTGCGGGGGGCGTGCGTCCATCACGACAACGGACCGCTCGGTGCGGCGACGATCGATCGGGCCGAGGAGCGGCGGGTCGAGTTGCTGAAGGCGGCCGGGTTCAATGCGATCAGGAGCGCGCACAACCCTCTCAGCAAACCGATGCTCGCAGCCTGTGACCGCCTCGGCGTGCTGGTGATGGACGAGGCGTTCGACATGTGGGAGGAGCCCAAGAGCGAAGACGACTACGCACTGCGGTTCCCGGACTGGTGGGAGGCCGACATCGAGGCGATGATCCGCAAGGACGTCAACCACCCGAGCGTGATCCTCTACAGCATCGGCAACGAGATCCCGGAGGTGGGGCGACCCCACGGGGCGCGGCTGGGGCGCGCGCTGGCCGAGAAGGTGCGGTCGCTCGACAGCACCCGCCTGGTCACCCAGGCCGTCAGCGGGCTGCTCGTCGGGGGTGCGGAGCTCTTCGCGGAGCTGAGGAACGAGATTGACAGCTCGAAGACGGACGAGGAGACCGGCGTGAACACGGCCCTGACCAACCTCGCGGACCGGCTGAACAAGCTGATGCTGTCTCCCGTCGTGGCCACGAAGTCGGCGGAGACCCTCTCGTATCTGGACGTCGCCGGGTACAACTACATGGACTCGCGCTATGAGCTGGACGGTCGCCTGTACCCCAACCGGGTGATCGTCGGCAGCGAGACGCACGCAGCGGCCATCGCCACGGGGTGGGACAAGGTGGTCAGGCATCCCCACCTGATCGGGGACTTCACCTGGACGGGCTGGGACTACCTGGGCGAGGCCGGGATCGGCCGCGTCATGTACTCCGCGCCGGGAGAGCCCCCAGCGGAGGAATCGTTCATGGGCGGGTACCCGTGGCTGACCGCCTGGTGCGGCGACATCGACATCACCGGCCACCGCCGCCCGCAGTCGTACTACCGCGAGATCGTCTTCGGCTTGCGATCGGACCCCTACGTGGCCGTGCGCCGCCCTCAACATCACGGAAGGACCCCCCACTCCACCCCCTGGTCGTGGAGCGACGCCATCTCGTCGTGGAGCTGGGAGGGGTTGGAAGGCAGTCCGGTGACGGTCGAGGTCTATGCGGACGCCGACGAGGTCGAGCTCGTGGTGAACAGGCGGTCGCTGGGCAGGCGCCCGGCGGGGCCCGCGCACCGCTTCACGGCCGAATTCGAGACCGTGTTCGAGCCCGGCCTTCTCGAGGCCGTTGCCGTGCGGGCCGGCGAGGAGGTCGGCCGGGTGGGTGTCCGCTCTGCGTCGGGCCCGGTGCTGCTGGAGGCCACGGTCGATCGCCCCACGATCGGTGCTCACCCAGGTGACCTGGCCTTCGTCGACCTCACACTGGTCGACGGCGAGGGGGCGCTGCACAGCTCTGCCGACCGGCTGATCCACGTGGAGGTGGACGGCCCCGGTGTGCTGCAGGCGCTGGGGAGCGCGAACCCGGCCAGTACCGAGCGCTTCACGGGCTCTTCCTGCACCACCTTTGACGGGCGCGCCCTCGCCGTGATCCGCCCGACGGGGGAGGGGGAGATCACCGTGAGCGCGACTGCGGACGGCTGCGAACCTCAGCACCTGAGGATCGATGCCACCGCCTGAGGGAGATCCGAGGGAATGACCTGGGAGCTCAGATGGCACCCGTTCCGGGGCCAATGGGTCCTCTTCACCTCGCATCGGGACGCCCGCCCGTGGATCGGTGAGATCGTCCCCCCCGAGGAGCCTCCCGTGCCCGCGGACAATGCGCTGGCGCCGGGCGGGAGACGGATCGCGGTGACCAATCCCGAGTACCGGGGCGTGTTCGTCTTCACCAACGACCTCCCCGTGTTCTCGCCGGACGCGCCCGAACCGGCGCTCGACGACGACCTCTACCGGACCCGCCGCGCGGGGGGCACGGCGGAGGTGATCTGCTACCACCACGACACCAGCCGGTCCATGGCCGACCTCACGGACGACGAGATGTCCGCCATCGTGATCACGTGGCGCGAGCGGACGCAGGCGCTCCAATCAGAGGAGGATGTGGCACACGTCCTCATCTTCGAGAACCGGGGTGCAGCCGTGGGCACCTCCAATCCCCACCCGCATTGCCAGATCTATGCCGGGTCGCTGGTCTACGCCACCATGGCGCGTGAGGCCGAGGTCGCGTGCGACCACCATCGGCGAACGGGGCGCCCACTGCTTCGAGACGTGATCGACCGAGAGGTGACGGGTCCGCGCGTCATCAGCGAGGGCGAGCACTTCTTTGCCTGCGTCCCGTGGTTCGCCCAGTACGCGTACGAAGTGCATGTGCTGCCCCGTGAGCCGGCGACCTCTCTCGTCGACCTCGACGACGACCGCTGCCGGTCGCTCGCGCTCGTCCTCCGTGACGTCGTGCGACGCTACGACGCCCTGTGGGGGTTCCGCCTGCCTTACGTGCTCGCCGTGCACCAGGCACCGGCCGGCGAACATCCCCACTACCCATTCCACATCGAGCTGCACCCGCCACTGCGGGCTCCTGGCCTGTTGAAGTACCTGGCGGGTCCCGAGGTCGGCGGCGGGTCGATGACCAACGAGTCCGATCCGGACGAGAAGGCGGCGGAGCTCCGTGCCACCCTCGGGTGACGAGGCCCGGCGCCTGCTCTGCCGGCTCGGGGAGCACGTGCGCACCCTCGTCACCGGTTCCCGCGGCATGGAGATGTCGGTGGTGGCGGGGGAGACCATGGCCGACACCATCTACGCCATCGACCGCGTGGCGGACGACGCGTTGCTGGTCTGGTTCGAGGAGCATTGGCCCGACGTCAGGGTTGTGTCCGAAGGGCTCGACGAGCCGGTCGTCGTCGGCAAGAGGGCGGAGTGGACCGTGATCGTCGACACCATCGACGGGACGCGCGGGCTGATGTACGACAAGCGGCCCGCATGGTGCCTGGCGGCGGCGGCCCCGCCAGACGGCTCGCTCGGCGACATCGTGGCCGCTGCCATGACCGAGCTGCCGACCGTGAAGCAGGGTGCGGCCGATCAGCTCAGTGCCGTGCGCGGCACCGGGCTGGTCGCCGAGCGCCTCGATCTGCGCAGCGGTGGGAGGGAACGGCTCGCCCTGCGTCCGTCATCCGCCACCGACCTGGAGCACAGCTTCAGTGGTCTGGCGAAGTTCTTCCTGCCCGGGAAGCCGGCCTTGGCCTCGCTCGAGGCCGAGCTCTTCCGCCGGCTGGGCGACCATCACGTCTTCGACGACCAATACCTCGCAACCGGCGGTCAGCTGCACGAGCTCATCACGGGCCGGGACCGCTTCGTCGCCGACCTACGTCCCCTGGTCGGCGACGACGGCCTGGCCTGCCACCCCTACGACGTGTGCACCTCGATGTTGCTGACCGAAGCCGGTGGCGTCGTGAGCGATCCGTGGGGACGACCGCTGGAGGCCCCGCTCGACAACGCCTCTCCCGTCGCGTGGGTCGGGTATGCGAACGAGGCATTGGCAAGGCGGATCGGTCCCGTCCTCGCGCAGTTGGTCGATGGTCTCGCGGACCGGTAGCGCGCCGGGCCGACTCGATCTTCTCGGTGGCGTCGCCGACTACTCGGGGGCGCTCGTGCTCGAGATGCCGACGCGCCAGTCGACGGAGGTGGTGGCCGAGCCCGGCACTGCGCTCGTGGTCGGCCCAGCCGTTCTCTCGGTCACCGAGACGGCTCGACTGGCGGGCCTCGACTACGCCGGCGTTCGCCGTGGGCTCGCCGGCCTGCCGCGGTGGACCCATTACGTCCTCGGCGTCGCCGTGGTCCTGGTCCGCTACGGGGTGATCAGCCCGCCGAAAGCGCAGCTTCGGATCTCTTCGGAGCTCCCGCAGTCCGTGGGTGTGGCATCGAGCGCAGCGCTCGAGGTGGCGACCGCGCGTGCACTGGGGGCGGGTGCCCTCGACCCGCTCCGCCTCGCTGCGCTGTGCCAGGAGGCGGAGAACTACGTCGTGGGCGCCCCGTGCGGTGTCATGGACCAGGTGGCGGTCGCCGCAGGGGAGCGCGGCACCCTGCTTCCGATCCTGTGCCGGCCGGTGTCGACATGCCCGGCCGTACCCGTGCCGGCAGATCTGGAGATCGTCGGGTGGCCGACCGGCGCGGCACACGACGTCAGCGGCACGCCGTACGGCCGGGCGCGGGCGGCAGCCTTCATGGGAAAGAGGATCGTGGAGGAGTCCGAGGGACGGTCGTGGTCCTGGATCAGCGAATTGCCGCCCTCAGCGGTGGCCCGCCTCCCCGAATTCGTCGACGGGGCCGATTTCGTCGGGCGGTGGGGCGACCTCGGTGACCCGCTCACCGTCGTCGAGCCCGAGGAGACGTACCCGGTGCGCGCCGCCGCCTCCTTCGGTGTCGGGGAGCACGCCCGGAGCAAGGCTGGGCTCGCTGCCCTCCGCGAGGGACGACCAGAGCGTCTGGGACACCTGCTGCGGGCCAGCCATGCCGGCTACGACGCGATCGGCCTGGGTCACCCGGCGGCCACGGCGGCCGTCGAGGCGGCATTGGCCACGCCCGGCGTCTACGGCGCACGCTCGAGCGGCGGTGGATGCGGCGGCACGGTGGTCGTGCTCTGTGCCGCGGTGCGTTGGATCACGTCGAGGGCCTCATCCGGTGAGGGCACGTCGAGGTCGGGTCGTCGCTGCTGTCGCCTCACGACGTCGGGCGCGGGCCTCGTCTCGGTCGCGCCGATCCGGCCGGTGCCGCAGCGCTCTCGCGCACGACCAGCGCAGCGGGGACGACGACGTGGCGTTCGTCGGCTTTGTCATCCATCAGTGAGAGGAGAAGCTCCACGCAACGTCGTCCAACCTCGCCGAAGTCCTGGCGGACCGTCGTCAGCGCGGGGACGAAATAGCCCGATTCGGGTGTGTCGTCGAAGCCCACCACGCTCACGTCCTCGGGAACCTTGCGGCCTGCATCGTGGAGGGCGCGGATCACGCCCAGGGCGGTCTGGTCGTTGGCGGCGAAGACGGCGGTGACCTTCGGATCGGCGGCGAGGCGAGCCCCGGCGGTGTAGCCACCACTCGCGCTCCAGTCACCCACCAGCACCCTCCCTCGCGTGGCGCCGTGGGCCCGCAGGGCGTCGGTCCACCCCCGCATCCTCGATGTGGCGTCGATCCAGCTCCTCGGCCCCCGCACGTGGTGGACCGTCGAGTGCCCGAGCTGAAGCAGGTGCCGCGTGGCGATGCGGGCACCCTCGAGCTGGTCGATCGTCACCGTCGCCGCACTGATGCGGGGATCGCCGCCCACGACGACCAGGGGCACCTGATCGTCGACGCTGGCCACCGCATCGACCACGGCGCGCACGGGGGCGACGACGATGACGCCTTCGACGTGGGACGCCCGAAGGTGTTCGAGCGTGGATGCCATGTCCTTCCCCGTGCGGCTCAGGGTGACGAAACTCAGGAGATGTCCGGTTGCCCGTGCCGCCGCCTCAATGCCGAAGAGCATGTGCGACGGGCCGAATTGCTCGGTCTCCACGGCGATGACCCCCAGCGTCCTCGATCGCCCGCCCGCGAGAACTCGAGCGGCGGTGTTGGCGTGGTAGCCGAGGGCAACGACGGCGTCCTCGACCCGACGGCGTGTCGGATCGGCGACGCCGGGGAACCCGCTGAGCACCCGTGACACCGTCATGACCGACACGCCGGCCCGAGCGGCGACGTCGGCCATCAAGGGACGCGGAGGTGAACCCATCTCACGCCTCCTCGTAGTCGAACCAGTCGAAGGCTGCTTCTCCGTCGACGACGTACATCCCGATGGTGCGGCCGAGGAAGCCACCCGTGACCTCCGTGGACAGGTAGCGCCCGTCGAGGCGGGCCAGCGTCTGCGACGCGCCGGCAGTGTCCTCGAAGCCGAGGGAGACGGTATCCGGTCCGTGCGGGTGGGGCTCCGTGCCGATCGTCAGGATCACAGGGCCTGGCGGGCACGCCGCGCGGCCGACGACCGCGTCGAGCGGCCCGATACGGGCCCGAGCGAGGATCTGTCCTCGGTGGACCGCAACCTCGTAGTGCGAGGCCTCGTCCATCATGAGCGTGAGCCCGGCTTCGTTCGCGGCGCCGGCGTCGACGCGCGCCCGTACCCGGCACCAAGGGTGCTGCTGGCGACGTCCGACGAACACGGGTTCTGGCGAGTCGAGTGTCGGCTCGCCACCCTTGAGCACCAACCAGCCCGGACGGGACCGGAGTGAGGAGACCGCTTGCGGGGGCCGGCGCACCCCCACCCAACGCGGCCCGAGCTCGAGAGTGTCGAAGTCTTCGCGCTCGGCGGTGGCCACCGGCACGGTCGGTCCGGGCGGTCCGCCGTCCATCTCCAGCTGCACGTCGTGGGGCACGGGCCAGCCGTTGACCCAGTCCACCGGCGTCAGGAACGTCTCGCGGCCGAGCACATGGAAGCCGGGCCCGATGCCACGCGGGCGCACTCCCAGGAGGACCATCCACCAGCTGCCGTCCGTCGCCTCCACCATGTCCGCGTGGCCCGTGTTCTGGATCGGCTGGTCGGTACTCCGGTGGCTCAGGATTGGGTTCGACGGTGCGCCCTCCCACGGGCCGACGGGCGAGGGCGACCGAGCGATGGACACCGCATGCCCGCCATGAGTGCCACCCTCGGCGATCATGAGGTACCACGTGCCGTCACGCTCGAAGAGGTGTGGCGCTTCTGGATATTGCAGTCCCGTCCCGGACCATGTGAGGTCGGGCCCGACGAGTACGTGCCCAGTCGACGTGTCGATCCGACAGCGGGCGATCCCGCCCATGCCCGAGAAATGGACCCAGCAATTCCCCTCGTGGTCCCAGGCGATGTCGGGGTCGATGCCCGCCACCGGCACGGGAACGGGATCGGACCACGGGCCGGCTGGGTCCTCGGCCGTGACGAGGAAGTTCTGCGCTCCGGTGGTTCCGACGTTGGTCGTCACGACCCAGAACCGGCCGTCGTGGTGCCGGATCGTCGGGGCGTAGATCCCCAATGACGACCAGTCCACTGTGGCCGTCAGGTCGAGCTGGGACGGGCGAACGAGCACGTTGCCGATCTGGACCCAGTCCACGAGGTTCCTCGACCGGAAGACGGGCACTCCCGGCAAATAGGTGAACGACGAATTCGCCAGGATGTACTCGTCGCCGACGCGGCACACGCTCGGGTCGGGATGGAAGCCCGCGATGACCGGGTTCTGGTACGTCATGTTGCGTCGGCGCCCGCGGCCACGGCGTATGCCTCGAGGATGCCGACGCGGTCGACGGCGTCATCAGGCTCGACGACGTCGCCTTGGCCGAGCCCCCAGGCGTCGCTGATCTGCGCGAATCCACATCCGAGGTGCACGGCGGCCGCCTGGACGGCCGCGCCGGCAGCGACGAGCTCCTCCTCGGACGGCACCTGAACGGCGCGGCCGGTGAGGTCGGCGACGACGCGCCGGTAGGCGGGACTCCGTGCGGCGCCCCCGATGAGGAACACCCGTCCGTCCGTCACCCGACCCAGTGGCTCGGCCGCGTGGAGCAGGTTGCACACCACCCCCTCCACCGCGGCGCGGGCGAGCTGGGCCGGGGTGACGTCCGAGCGCAGACCTGCGAGCGTGCCGGTCGCCCCGGGGCGGTTCGGTGTCCGCTCCCCGTCGAGGTGCGGCACGAGCACCAGGCCGGACGCGCCCGCGGGCGCCTCCAACGCCAGCTCGTCGAAGCGCTCGTGGTCCACGCCGAGCAACCGCGCCACGGCGTCGGTCACCTTCGTCGCGTTCATGGTGCAGACGAGAGGCAGGTAGCGACCGGTCGCGTCGGCGAAGCCGGCCACCGTGCCGCTCGGGTCCGCGCTGGGCTGGTCGCTCACGGTGAACGCGGTCCCGCTCGTCCCGAGGCTCAGCGCGAGGTCGCCCGGCCGGAGGCCCAGGCCCAGTGCGGCGGCCATGTTGTCCCCGGTCCCGGGGCCCACCTGCGCTCCTGTCATGGCCCAGTCCCCGGCGACACCCTCCGGGGGCAGCACCTCGGGGAGAGCCCTCTCCCAATCGACCTCGCCGTCGATCAGCTCGTGCAGCAGGTCGTAGCGGTAGCGCGACTCCGCGGGTGACCAGTAGCCGGTCCCCGATGCGTCCCCCCTGTCGGTGACGCGTCGCCCGGTGAGCCGGAACGTCAGCCAGTCGTGCGGCAGCATCACGGTCGCGGTCCGGCGCAGCACCTCGGGCTCGCAGCGGCGCAACCAGCGCAGCTTCGTCACGGTGAAGCTGGGGACGAGCACGCTCCCGCAGGCTGCGGCCCAGGCCGCCGGTCCTCCGGCGAGCTGGGCCAGGAGGTCCTCGGTGTCCGGCGCCGACTGCGTGTCGTTCCAGAGCTTGGCCGGCCGGAGGACCTGGTCCTGTTCGCCCAGGACGACGAGACCGTGCTGCTGGGCGGCGACGGCGAGTGCCTCGGGGCGGTAGGTCGTGGGCACGCCGGCCTCGGCACAGGCGGCGTCGAAGGCCACCTCCCAGTCGCGAGGCTGTTGTTCGCTGCATGGTGGTGTCGTCGGGGGGTGCAGTGCTCTCCCGGATGCCACCACGGCACCGGTCTCGGTGTCGCGGACCTGCACCTTGCACGCCGACGTGGACGAGTCCACCCCGAGCACCAGCGGCACTAGCGGACTCCGAGAAGCAATTCCGTGACGAGTTGGTCCAGGCGCTCGTTCCCGTAGCCCTGGGCGGCCAGCGCATCCTCGTCGTACTCCGACGCCAGGATCCCTGCGAGCCCGCCTTCTCCTGCGGTCGGTTCGCCCAGCTCCGCCGCCTTGGTGACGCGCAGCGCGTCCTGGATCTCGCCGTCCTCGTGGAAGCGCCGTGCCTTGTCGGCCAGGATCAGGTAGGTCCGCATGCAGCCACGCGCGAAGTCCCAGACTCCGTCGCTGTCTTCGGTCCGGTACGGGTGGGCGTCGAAGTGGCGCATCCCGCCCCAGTGCGCGTCCTCGAGCAGCTTCACGACGTAGAAGGCGTCGCGGATGCCCTCCGATCCGAACCTGAAGTCCTGGTCGAACTTGCCGATCCGCTGCGCGTTGAGATCGATGTGGAAGAGCTTGCCGTGCCACAGCGTCTGCGCGACGGCCTGGGAGAACGACAGGCCGCTCATGGTCTCGTGGGCGAACTCAGGGTTGAGCCCGACCATGTCCGGGTGCTCGAGGGACCCGATGAAGGCGAGCGCATGCCCGACGGTGGGGAGGAGGATGTCCCCGCGCGGCTCGTTGGGCTTCGGCTCGAGCGCGATGCGGAGGTGCAGTCCGCGGCTGCTGACGTGCTCGCACACGAGGTCGATGGCCTCCTTGTAGCGGTCGAGCGCCACACGCACGTCCTTGGCGGCTTCGGCTTCCATCCCTTCGCGGCCACCCCACAGGACGAAGACCTCTGCCCCGAGCTCAGCGCCGAGCTCGGTGGCCTCGCACGCCTTCTTCACCGCGAAGCGACGTACCCGGGGGTCGTTGGCGGTGAACGCGCCCTCCTTGAAGATCGGGCGCCAGAACAGGTTGGTCGTCACCATGGGGACGTGCATCCCGGTGGCGTCGAGCGCCTGCCGGAACCGCTTGACGATGTCCTGGCGGTCCTTGGCCGGCGAGCCGGCGGGCACGAGGTCGTTGTCGTGGAAGCTCACGCCGTAGGCGCCGAGGTCCGACAGCCGGTGCACGGCATCGACGGGGTCGAGGGGAGGGCGTACGACCTCCCCGAACGGGTCCCGACCGGGGTTCCCGACGGTCCAGAGGCCGAACGTGAAGTGGTGTTCGGGTCGGGGGTCGAATTCGGTCATGGTCCTCCTCTTGCGGGACACCGGGGACGGTGGTCCGCCCCGACGTCGCCTGGCGCGTGCTCCGAGGCAAAGGTCGATGATAGCGTTATCAGAGCGCAGACGCATGGGGCCGGGCGAGGGAGGGGTCAGGTTTGATTCCAGGATGGTCGTGATGCCCGTGCGCCGCTCCGAGGACCGTGGTCATGGCCGCCAGTCGGCCACCGTGACCGGCGGGATGCCGGCGTGATCCGCTGGGGCGTGGTCGGCCCGGGAGCAATCGCCACGAGCTTCGCCCACGCCATGGAGTTGACCGACGGCGGGACCATCGTCGCCGTGGCCTCACGCTCGGCCGAGCGTGCCGCCGTCTTCGGAGACCGCTATGCGATCCCGACCCGCTACGGCGACTACGCGTCGATCGGCACCGACCCGGAGGTGGATGTCGTGTACGTCGCCACCCCGCAGTCACGGCACGAGCCGGACACCCTGAGCCTCCTGCGCGCCGGGAAGCACGTCCTGTGCGAGAAGCCCTTCGCGCTCAACGCGCGCCAGGCGGCCACGATGGTCGAGGAGGCACGGAGAGGGGGGCTGTTCCTGATGGAGGCGATCTGGAGCCGCTTCCTCCCGGCCTACCGCTCGCTCGTCGAGGTCATCGGGGACGGCCGCATCGGTGAGCCGCTGCTGGTCGAGGCGGACTTCGGGTTCCGGCGGCCGCTCGAGCCCGAGCATCGTCTCTTCGACCTCGCCCTCGGCGGTGGCGGGCTGCTCGATCTGGGCATCTATCCCCTCCAGCTGTGCTCGCTCGTGCTGGGCGCGCCCGAGCACGTGGTGGCGGACGGGGTCGTCGGCGAGACCGGCGTCGACGAGGTGGTCGCCGCGGTGCTGCGCCACCCTGGAGGAAGGCTGGGCGTGGTCAAGGCCTCCATCCGGGTGGGCATGTCGTGCACGGCCCGCATCTCGGGCACGGAAGGCTGGATCGACCTTCCCGCGTTCATGCACTGCCCGAGCTCCTTGACCGTGACGACGAGCGCGGGACCCGAGCGGATCGACGGCTCGTACGAGGGTAACGGCCTCCAGTTCGAGATCGAGGAGGTCCATCGCTGCCTGGCCGAAGGTTCGATCGAGAGCCCCGTCATGCCGTTGGACGAGACGCGTGCCCTCGCCGGCACGCTCGACGCCATCCGCGCCCAGGTGGGTGTCGTGTACCCGGGGGAGTGACCCTCCCGACGAGGGTCTAGGGAAGCGCGCGGAGTCGGTAGAGCACCTCGCCGGCGTCGCGCACGACCAGCGTGCCCGGGTCGGACGCCCAGGCTTCGGCGTCGACCTCCTCTGGCGCCAGGTAACCGAGGTGTGCCCTCCTGACCACGTCGGCGGGGATCCCGGTCGCCAGCGTGACCCGCACACGCTGGTGCTCACCGTGCACCGGGTCGTAGGTCCCGGCGCCGAAGAGGTGGGTCGAATGGGCGATCTCACCCCGCGGGTAGCGACGGTACTGCTCCCAGTGCGCCAGGAAGTAGTCCCGGCAGTGGTAGCCGATGTCGACCAGCGCGGGATGCATGGCCGCGATCTCCCGGATGTGGGGCGCGTAGAGCACGACCTCTCCGCCGTCGGCGACCACCGGCTCCACCTTGTAGAAGCCCTTGGCTCCAGTCCACAGGTCGGGATACCGCTCTGGGACGAGGGAGAGCACGCGCTGGACGGGCGCGTCCAGGTACTCGACATGCGTCCGTGCCGCCACCTCTGCCGCCGCCGCCCACGACGCCGTCGGCTCGCCGAAGGCGAGCGACCGCAGGCTGCCCGTTGCATGGTCCACCACGACGCAGAGGGCGTGGCGCTCACCGGGCACCAACCCGGCTGCGGCGTCGACCAGCGCCCGCACCGGCGTGATCCCCGGCCGACCGATGATCTCGCTGCTCGTGATCAGCGCACCCAGCCAATGGGTCACGTCGATCAGCTCCTGGCCCGAGAGGCCGGGGAACAGGTACTTGTTGCCCCCGGAGAACCCGATGACCTCATGGGGGAGCACGGGGCCGACGATCAGCGTCATGTCGCTCTCCGTCACCAACCGGTTGATGCGGACGTCGACGGTGTCGTCGATGCGGCCCCCGGACAGCTCGTGCACCAGCGTGGGGCTCAGAGATCCGACGTGCACGAAGGTCCCGTCCTCCCACCAGGCGTGGTTGACCGCGGGGAAGGGCAGGGGACCGACGAGGGAGCGGATGGCGTCGTCGGCCATCGGTGCGTGGGTGCCAAGGGCGACGACGGCGGTGCAGGCGCTCGGACGGCCCCCGGCGCCCTCGTCAATGGCCTGGAGCAGGAGGGGCAGCGGGCAGGTGCGCGTCGCATCGGGGATGACGAGGCAGAGAGAGCGGCCGGAGAGGTCGAGCCCCGAGATGTGCGCGCGCACGAAGGCCCGTACCTCGTCGTCGTCCAGGAGATGCCCCGGACCTCCCAGTGTCGCGGTCACCGGGGAGCCTCCAGAAGGGCGAGGCCGGCGCCGAGGAGGCGCTCCAGCGCCCCGGTGACGTCGGCGACGAAGGCGTCGTCGGCGCGACCGGACAGCGCCAGGTCGCTGATGCGACGGAGGCTGGCGCCCCGGGACGCGGCGTTGCGCAGGTCTGCGGCCGCGGGGTCCTCCAGGGCAGGGAGGTCCGCGCCCCGGACCGGGAGACCGGCGGTGGCGGCGATCCAGATCGCCGCCACCGCGGCGAAGGCGTGGGTGCCGAGTCCGCGGGCGCGGCGGGCGGCGGCCACCGGCACCAGGCGCTGCGGCAGCTTGCTCGATCCGTCGGCGCCCACCTGCGCACAGGTATGTCCGAGCGTCGGGTTGGCGAACCGGTGGAGCGCGTCGTCGGCGAACCGCTCCGGTCGCAGGGCCGCGGGGAGCTCGGCGACTTCGAGGGTCTGGTCGACCACGCGCCGGACGAAGGGCACGAGGGGGGCGTGACGGACCGCGTGGGCGATCGTGCCGCAGCCGGAGAGCAGGCCGCCGTACGCGACGGCGGAGTGGGGGCCGTTGAGCAGCCAGAGCTTCCTGCGCTCGAAGGGCGTGACGTCGTGCACCAGCTCCACGCCCACCTCGGCCAGCGGCGCGAGGGCGTCGACGGCGCCGATGGTCCAGGATCGGTGGCGTTCCGTGCTGACGGCCGACAGGTCGACCAGGCCGAGCCGGAGGCCGATGTCCTCCTGGTCCTCGACCGTGGGGGCGGGCACCATGCGGTCGACGACGGAGCTCGGGAACGCCACCTCGCTCGCGATCCACTCCGCCAATGATGGGTCGAATTGCTGGGCGGCCTCGACCACCCGCGCCCGCAGGATGCACCCGTTCTGCTGCAGGTTGTCGAGGGAGGCGAAGACCGGGGGCGCCAGTCCGCTCCCTCGGCGGCGGGCCAACGCGAGCGCGATGAGCGTCGGTGCGGACAGGGGAGCCTCCGAAGGTTCCGCTTCCTCTGGAGAGACGTCGTAGCCCTTCTCCGTGATGGTCAGCGTCACGAGGTTCGTGGTGGACGCCGCGATGGCGTCGAGCGCGGCGGCCGGCCCGGTCTGCACGGAGGCCAGTGCGCCGACGACGCGCAGGGACACCTCGGCGCCCGGCTCCCTCTCCGCGACGGTGTACAACCCGTCCTGCGGCGCGAGCTCGTCCTCGGCCCGGGAGCTCCTGATGGAGACCCCCCTGATCATGCCGGGTCGACCCCGCTGCAGGAGATCGTCGGCATACACACCGAGATGCGCCCGGGCGAAGGCTCCGAAGCCGAGATGGACGATCCGTGGTGGCGGGGTGCGGTCATAGGTCGGTCGCTGTGCTGCGTGCGCGAGAGCGACGGTGGCCGCCGCCAGACGTTGCCGTGCCGGTGTCACCGTCCCAACCGGTTCCCTGATGGTCCCGTGTAGCGTCGGGCGTCGTGCGGTCCCCTCGGCGCGTGACGATCCTGGACGTCGCTGAGCGTGCCGGCGTCCACGCGGCGACGGTGTCGCGCACCATCAACACCCCGGAGAGAGTGGCGCCGACCACCCGGCGCCGGGTCGAGAAGGCAGTGCGCGACCTTGGCTTCGTGCCGAACCGAGCCGCCCGCGGGCTCATCACCGGACGAACCGGCAACATCGCGGTGATCGTCCCGGACATCACGAACCCCCACTTTGCGTCGCTCGTCAGATCGGTGGAGCGCTCGGCTCGAGAGGCGGACCTGCAGGTGCTCCTCGTCGACACGGGAGAGCATCCCGACGAGGAGGTGCGGGCGGCCCGGACGATGTTCCGAGACGTCGACGGGTTCGTGGTGGTCTCGCCTCGCCGGCTCCACCGGCAGCTCGACGCATTCGACGCCAAGCCGGTCGTCTTCGTGAACCGGCCCGTGCGCCAGCATGCCTCCATCGTGTTCAGGACGGCTCCGGCGGTCGCCGCCGCGCTGCACCATCTGGCGGCGCTCGGGCACCGCAAGCTGGTCTACGTGGGCGGCCCCCGGGGCTCGTGGGCCGCCGGCGAGCGCCGGGACGCGGTGCGGCACACCGGCCGCGCCATCGGCATGCACGTCGAAGAGCTCACGGTGGCGGAGCCCACCTTCGAGGCGGCCGTCGACCTCGCCCGGGCGATCATCGACAGCACGGCCACCGCCGTCATGGCCTTCAACGACCAGATGGCGCTCGGCGTCATCGCCGGCCTGACCGCTCGGGGGACCTCCGTCCCGCGCGACGTCAGCGTCGTCGGCTTCGACGACGTGCCGATGGCTGCCATGGTGGCACCCCCGCTCACCACCGTCGGGCTGCCGACACGCGAGGCCGGGGCCATTGCCGTGGCCATGCTGAGCGAGGAGCCCGCGACGAAGGAGCTGGTCGGGGAGCTCGTCGTCAGGCACTCGACCGGTCCGGTGGGCTGAGACCGAGCCAGCGCCGCCGCAGCTCGTGCGCGGCCATCTTCGGGCGCCGATCCCTGGTGAACACCCCCTTCTTGTTGCCGTCGACGCGCATGAAGGAAGGACCGGTCGCGAAGTCCGCGAAGTTCCACACGTGCTCCCCGACGACGGCATCCACCCGGTCGAACACACGGTGGTACGTGGCGAGCAGTGCCGCCTGGTACTCCTCGCTCCACAGGGAGCCGTCCACCGTGTGGAGGCCGGCGAGCGTGTCGGCACCGTACTCGGTGACGATGATGGGCTTGTCGTGCCGGCTGGCCCACGCCGCCAGCTCGGCTTCGAGGCCGCGCTCGGCGGCCTCGAGGTCGCCGGGCTCGACGTACCACCCGTAGTAGCGGTTGATCATGACGACGTCCGCCATCCCGGTGACCGTGCAGGTGTCGGGGAGCGCGAACATCATGTTGACGAAGCCGACCGGGCGGCTGGGGTCGGCGCGTCTCGCGGTTGCGAACAGGGGCTCGAAGTAGTCGCGGGCGGCCTCGGTGTGCGACTCGGGCTCGTTGGCGAGGCTCCAGAGGACGACGCACGGGTGGTTCTTGTCCCGGGCGATCAACTCCTCGATGGCCTGCTGGTGAGCCTCCTGTGTCGCGGACCCGATCGTCTCCTCGGAATAGGTCGTCTTGGGTCCGCCGAGGAACAGGCCGCCCCCGACCCCGAGGTTGAGCCCGACGGCGGCCGTCTCGTCGATGACGACGATGCCCAGTCGGTCGGCATGGTCGAGCACCTCCTCCGCGTAGGGGTAGTGGGAGGTCCGGAACGAGTTGGCGCCGATCCAGGACAGCAGCGAGAAGTCGTGCACCATCGCCACATCGTCGTGACCCCGGCCGTGGACGTCGAGGTCCTCGTGCTTGCCGAAGCCGCGGAAGTAGAAGGGCTCGCCGTTGAGGAGGAATTGTGTGCGGTCGACCCGCACGGTGCGGATGCCCACCGGCAGCGCGTAACGGTCGACCAGGGCATCATCGGCGAGCAGGTCGACCTGCAGCTCGTAGAGATACCCTCGTCCCGGTCGCCAGAGCTCTGGCTCTGGCACACGCAGCTCGCCGCCGGCGCCCGTCGTGTGCGCCACCTCCCGGCCGTCAGCGTCCCGCAGCGCCACCTGCACCATGGTGGTGTCCGGCCCTGCGACCACGGCGGTGTACCCGACCACACCCATGTCGCCTTCGAGGTCCGTGACCACGGTGATGTCGTCGACGTGGGTGCGCGGCGTCGAGTACAGCCAGACGCTCCGATGCAGGCCCGCGTAGTTGAAGAAGTCGTGGTACTGGCGCTGCCGGCGGACTCCGGTGGGCATCACCTCGACGGTCCCGGGCGGGAGGGACTGCCACGTCAGCTCGTTGTTGACCACGACGGTCAGGCGGAGCTGCTCCCCGGCCTGCGCGAGGGCGGTGATGTCCGCCTCGAAGGGCGTGTAGCCACCCTCGTGCTCGGCGACCCGGGTGTCCCCGACCCAGGCGACCGCCCGGTGCGTGGCGGCGTCGAACCGCAGCACCACCCGTTGACCGGACCACCCGCGGGGGACGAACACGAGCCGCTGGTACCAGACGTCGCCGACATGGTCATGAAGGCGCGGACCGACGAGGACGTCGTTGAAGCTGCTCGGAACCGGCATCCCCACCGCGTCCGGCAGGGCGGAACGCCACCAACCCTCGTCCCGGCCGACTCCGTCGACGTCAGCGGTGAAGCTCCACATGCCGTCGAGCCTCTTGGTCTCGCGCGTGATGGTGTCCCGGGGTCGGAGCATGGTCCTCTTTCGGTGGCTAGGCGTCCGTCATGCTGCCGGCGAGCGTGACCTGTCTCACGAAGGCACCCGAAAGGCCCGTCGTGCGAGGTGATAGGCGAGGTCCTCTGCGATCTCGCCCGCTTCCTCTTCCTCGAGCCGGTGCTCGGCCACCAGTCCGGCGAGGTAGCCGGCATTCAGCCGCCGGGCCACGTCATGGCGGGCCGGGATGCTCAGCAGCGAGCGGGCATCGTCGTTGAAGCCGACGGTGTTGGCGAACCCTGCCGTCTCCGTCACCAGGCGGTAGTACCGGCGCATGCCCTCGGGGCTGTCGTAGAACCACCAGGGGGGCCCGAGCCGGAGCGCCGGGTAGTGCCCCGCGAGGGGGGCGAGCTCGCGGCTGTACGTCGTCTCGTCCAGTGTGTAGACGACGACGGTCAGGCTGGGCTCGTTGCCGAACCGGTCGAGCAGGGGCTTGAGGCAGGCCACGTAGTCGACCGCACGCGGCATGTCGGCGCCCATGTCAGAGCCGAAGCGGGTGGCCACGGTCGGGTTGTGGTTGCGCCACGCGCCGGCGTGAAGCTGGAGCACCAGACCGTCCTCCATGCTCATGGCGGCCATCTCGACCAACATCTGGCCACGGAAGCACTCCGAGTCGCCCGGGCGGCTCTCTCCGTCGAGGATCCTCCCGAAGAGGTGCTCCGCCTCGCGCTCCGGGAGATCCGCCGTGGCCGGCGAGGGGTGCCCGTGATCGGAGGCGGTCGCACCGGCGGCGGCGAAGCAGGCGCGCCGAGACCGCAGGGCATCGAGGTAGCCGTGCCACGTCGACGTGTCGGCACCGGTGAGCTCTCCCAGCGCGGCGACGTTGCTGCGGAAGTCCGCCCGGTCGGGATCGACGACGTCATCGGGACGGAAGGTGGGTACCACGCGTCCCTTCCAGCCGGATCGCTGGAGGACGGCATGGGACCCCAGGAGATCGAGTGCCCCGTCCGTCGTGGCCAGGAATTCGATGCCGAAGCGTTCGAAGAGCGCGCGTGGTCGGAACTCGTCTTGTGCGAGCCGGGCGCACATCTCGTCGTACACCTCGTCCGCCGTGTCCCCTCGGAAGGGTGTCGCAATGTGCAACACCTCTGACAGAGTGTGGTCGAGCCAGAGCTTCGACGGGGTGCCGCGGAAGAGGTGGTAGTGGCGGCCAAGCTCGCGCCAGACCTCCCGGCCGTCAACCTCCATCGGCGCACCCTCGGTCGGCTGCACGCCGAGAGCCTCCAGGGGAACACCCTGGCTGTAGAGCAGGCGCAACAGGTAGTGGTCCCGGGTCACCAGCTCGGCTGCGGGGTCGCCGATCGGGACATCCTCGGCGAGGACCGCGGGGTTGCAGTGGCCGTGAGGGCTGACGATGGGGAGGCGTGCCGTACGTGCGCAGAGCCGGCGCGCGATCCCCCGGACACCCGGCTCGGCGGGGAGAAGTCGGTCCTCGTTCAACACGGTTGTGCAAAGCTTTGCATGGATCGTGGCCCGGGTGCCAGCCTGCGCCGCTGCTCTCACGTCGAACTTCTGCGCTGCCCGATCTCCGCCTGTGCCCGAGCGGTCCTGACGGCACGACCGAGCGTCGCGAGATCATACGCCCCCACCTGTCGCTGACCGTTGACGAAGAAGGTGGGGGTGCCAGCCGCTTCGCTCAGGTCGGCGCTCTCGACGTCCGCGGCGACGTGTTCGCTCCAGCGGTGTCTCCCGAGGTCCTCGGTGAATGCCTTCACATCGAGACCGAGCTGCTCCGCGTACCGGATGAGATCTTTCGGGGCCAGCGCATCCTGGTGCTCGAGCAGCAGGTCGTGCATCGGCCAGAAGGCCCCCTGCGCGGCAGCCGCCTCGGATGCCTCGGCCGCCAGCTGCGCGCTCGGGTGCACATCGCCGAGTGGCAGATGGCGCCACACGTACCGCAGGTCACCGAAGTCGGTCAGGAGCTCACGGATGACGGGTTCCGCCCGCCCGCAGTACGGACACTCGAAGTCGCCGTACTCGACGAGCGTCACGTCGGCGTCCGCCGGCCCCCGGATGTGGTCGCGGTCGCTCTCGACGGGATCGGCGAGGTCCACGATCGCGGGGGACTGGCCGAGGATCGCTCGCCTGCGGAGGTGCGGCGGCAGTCGTCTCGTGATCTGGAACACCAACGAGGTCAGCAGGGCGGCCACCACGGCGGCGGTCAGCACACCGAGCGTGGCCTCCTTCAACTCGACCCCCGTGAACGCGACCGAGGCGACGAGCAGCGAAACGGTGAAGGGCATTCCGGCCAGGGTGCCGCCGCCGAGGGCCGCCATCCAGCCAACCGGCGGACGAAGTCGGCCCCGCGACGCCTTGTTGACGAGGGCGGACACGGTCATGACCCCGGCCGGCTTGCCGACGACGTAGCCGACGACGATCCCGAGCGTGATGGGCGACGCGTAGGCCCGGGCGAGGAACCCGACATCGATCGGGATGCCGGCATTGGCGAGGCCGAAGAGCGGGACGATGAGGTAGCTCGTCCAGGGGTGCCAGAGCTGCTGGAGACGGGCGTTGGGGGAGACGGCGGTCCGCACGCCGGCCCGAAGCTGTCGCGCCATCCCGGCGGTCGGCTGCTCGCGGAAGTCTCGGAAGAGATCTGAGGTCCGTTCCAGGTCGACGCGGGCTGGCGGAGCAGCGTAGGCGATCAGGCCTGCGGCGAGCCCGACGACGACCGGGTCGACACCGGACTCGACGAGCGCGACCCAGCTGGCCGCGGCCGAGCGCGAAGTAGAGCAGGCCGTAGTGGACCCGGAGGGACACGGCGAAGGCCGCAAGTGCCATGAGTCCGATCGCGATGAAGAGCGGGGCGATCGTCAGGTGGTGGGTGTAGACGGTGGCGATCACCACGAGGCCGACGATGTCGTCGACGACCGTGAGCGTGAGGATGAAGCCCCGCAATCGCTCGGGAGCGGACCGGCCGAGGAGAGCGAGCAAGCCGAGGGCAAAGGCCGTGTCCGTCGACATCGCCGTGCCCCAGCCGTCTGCGGAGGGCCGGCCGGCGTTGAACGCCAGGTAGAGCCCGACGGCGAAGAGCATCCCGCCGAGTCCCGCCAGGACCGGGAGGATGATTCTGGGGCGCTCTCTGAACTCGCCGATGTCGAACTCCCGGCGTGCCTCGAGCCCGACGACCAGGAAGAAGAAGCTCATGAGCCCGCTGTTGATCCAGCCGCGCAGATCGAGCGATACCACGTTCTGACCGAGGTGAACGGACAGGCGCGTCTGCCACACGTGGTCGTAGGAGGGCGGGTCGACATTCACCCAGATCAGCGCGCTCACTACAGCCCCCAGGAGAAGGGCCGCGCTCGCCGTTTCCGTCTGCAGGAAGCGCCGAAGAGCGGTGTCGCGCTGCAACCATGCCGTGCGAGTGGAGCTCTCAGAAGGGTCGACGAGGGCCATACGGGCTTGCGGCGAGCCTACCGAGCGGCGTGCCGCGTGGCGACGGTAACTACGCGCAGGTTCAGGTCACCGCAGTCGCTCGGACGTTCCTCTCAGAGTGCTGTCCCTCGTGTCGTTGACTCAGCCGTCGGACTGTCCGTCGTTCTGGAGGCCAGCTTGGTGGCCGGCCGTCATCTGGTTGGGGAGCGCCTTGAGGGTGGCAACGTAGATCTCCGAGAACGTGGGGAAGGGTTGGATCGTGTCGCGCAGCACCTGGAGCGGCACGCCGGCGCGGATAGCCAGGGTCGCCTGCTGCAGCCACTCACCCGCCTCGGGTCCCAGCGCGTAGGCCCCTGTCAGTCGGTCGCCGTCGCTCAGGAGGGTCAAGAACCCGTTGGATTGCGCGTAGGCGCGCGTGTAGGTGGCCGTCTTGGCCACCTCGGACAGTGGGGTGGTGGCGCTGAAGCGGTCGGTTGCGGCACCCACCGAGGCAGCTTGTGGGTCGGTGTAGACGACGCTCGGCACGGCCTGGTAGTCGGCCTGGCGGGGCTCGCCGAGAATATTGGCGGCGACGACTTCACCCTGGTACTTGCCCACGTGGGTGAGCAGCCGTACGCCCGTGACGTCACCGATTGCCCAGAGACCCTCACCGACTCGCAAAGAGGCGTCGACCGGGATGCCGTGCCGGTCGGCCTTGACGCCCACCGAGTCCAGGCCGATACCGTCCACCCGCGGCCGTCGGCCGGTGGCCACGAGCAGGTGGTCGCCATGCAGATCGCGGCCGTCGTCGAGCGCCAGCACGAAGTCCTCGCCCTCGCGCCGCGCCCCGGTCGCCTTCGCGCCGAGGACCAATTCGATGCCGTCGTGGCCCAGGACCTCGCCCAGCGCGTCGCCCAGCGGCGCGGGTTCCCGGGGGAGCACGCGACCGGCGCCCTCGACGAGCGAGACCTCGCCGCCCAGCCGGCGCACGGCCTGGGCCATCTCGACCCCGACCGGGCCGCCGCCCAGCACCAAGAGGCGCCGCGGCACGGTCGTCATGCCGGTCATCTCGCGGTTGGTCCAGATGCCGTCCAACTCTCCAAGCCCGGGGATGGGTGGCAGGACCGGATCCGAGCCGGTCGCAACGACGACGTGGCTGGCGGTGTGCCGCACGCCATCAACGTCGACCACGCCCACTCCGGCCAGCCGGCCGGTGCCTCGCAGCAGATCGATACCCTTGTCCGCCAGCCAGTGCACCTGACCGGTATCGGAGTAGTCCGAAACCATGAAGTCGCGCCAGGCCAGCGCCGCCTCCACGTCGACCTCCGCGCTCGCTGCGGCCTCGCGCGCCTGGTGTGCCGCCTCACCGGGTCGCAGCAGCGTCTTGGACGGGATGCACGCCCAATAGGAGCACTCGCCGCCGACCAACTGACGCTCGACGAGGGCAACCCGCAGGCCGCCCTCAGCCAGTTCTCCCGCGCAGTGCTCGCCCGGTGAGCCGCCGCCCAAGACGATCACGTCATAGTCACTCATCTGTCGCCTCGGAGGGCCTCGATGGCGACCTCCAGCTTCATGTCCACGACCGCAACTCCTCTCCATCCATGCCGACCGACTCTGCCCAGGTCATCGGAGCTGGTCCAGCTTCAGAATCGCGCCGTGCAGCACCGAAGTCCAGATCCGCGCCGTTGCCCAGCTCAATGCCGCGGGACCGCCACCAGTCGGTGCTCCAGGCGACTTCGGGCACACCGCAGCACCGCAGAACGACTCAGGGATGCCGGAGCCAGAGCCTCACCCTCTCGGCATCGAGAGCCCGCCAGGAGCGCCCCCAGCGACTTCGCAGCTTGGCTTGCCGACGACGCTCTTCGGCGACCTTGGCGCCGGCGGCGAAGCTGGCCGTGGCCGTACCGTCCGCCGGCACTTGTTCGAGCCACTTCACGGCGGCCACCGAATCGTGGTGCTGCCCGAGGACGGTTTGGAGATCTTCGGCGCGATGTGCCATGCGCCGAGCGGGCTTGCCCATCGCGGGTGCCGCCGCTTCAGCCGCGTAGCGGACCTGCTTCGAACCGATCCGAATGTCGTGCAGCTGGGCGTCGGTAGGTCGCGGACCAGCTCTTCGGACCTTTCGGTGCAGCTTCTGCCAGTGGGCCCTCACCAATCGCGGAAGAACGTCTCGGGCCAGGTCATCCGGCCCGAGCTCATGCGTCTCGTTCTGCTGCCATTGGGGGCTGACCCAGTACGGCGGTGACCTCACGCCCGCATGCAGCCGATCGAGCATGTGCAGGTAGCGCTCGCTTTGCAGGACGCCCTGCAACTCCCGGCTGTAACGACGACGTTCTCCAGCAAGCTTCGAGAGCAGGTGGTGCTCGCCACGATCTTCGAGTGGTGATGTCGCGCCATCGGTTGTGAATCGTTCCGCCATCACATCGACGTCGCGGACTCGTCCGAGCACGGTGCCCAACCACTTCAATTCCGATCTGGTGTGCTCCACCCAGACCGGATCGAGGACTGGGCCGAATGTCTTGAGGTCGGAACGAAGCCGCCGCGTTGCCACACGAGTCTGGTGTATCGCATGTGATGACGGGTTCGCTGGGCTGATGCGCAGAACCACGTCGAAGTCGAGGATCCGCTCGAGGCCGCCGCGCATCGTCTGCTGCACGACCGATCCGAGTGTTGACCTGGGGCCGATCTTCTGAGCCGACGGCTCCGTGCGGTCCTCGCCCCCGAGGGACATGGCGAACTTCTGGCGGGGATCGACATGTGCTCCCGCCTGCTGCATCGCTTTCAGCACCAATTCGACCGTCGCCCGGTTGATGTCGGGGCGTGCCCGGTCGGAAGACAGCTCGAACTCGATCTGACGGAACGTGAGCCCGGTCCTGCCCCCGCTGGCCACGGTCACGATGTCGTCGTCGATCTCGCCCAGGGGAGCCTCTCCGCTTCGCACGACGAGACGCTGGCGAATGGCTTCGAGGAGGACAACCGGCTCCAGGGTCGCACGGCGGACGATCCCCTGCAGGATCCCCGTCGCTTCGCTCGGGAGCTCCCTGGCGTCCCCGGGCCATGACACTTCGGTCCTCGAAAGCGCCTCCTCGCCGTTCTCCTCCGGCAACTTCAGGGTCCAGGTTCCGGAATCATCCTCACCGACTCGGTGGCGCAGGGTGATGCCCCGTTGCCAGAGTCGCAGGTCCTGTGTGTCGAAATACGAGGTGCGCAGCCTCTGGAGAGGGAGCTGGACCGTACCGAGGCCCAGATGCCGCAGGTCCGGGAGCTGGAATTCCAGGCCCGCGCTCATCTTCACTTCCCGTTCGGCGTTTCTCGTCCCTCGTTCCATTCTGCGCCAGTACCCGATTTGGCGACCGCCAACCCCAATTGTCCGGAGGGCGCGGGGTGGGCCCGACCCGCACGGTGTCGTTCTTGTGCAAGGGCACGTGTAGCGCCCCTGCGACTCGGGTAGGTCATCAGCACGGCTGGAGTCAGAGGACGCGCTGACCTGAACAGAGGTCGACTCGGAGGTAGGTGAAGATGGCGACTGCGAAGCAACACCGCCCAAGAGATTCAGAGTTCGCTTTTCCGGAAGAACGCAAAGAGCCATTGCACGACGCGGCTCACGTGCGAAACGCCATTGCTCGCTTCAACCAGGTTGAGGGAGTGAGTGATGCAGAACGCGATCGGGCGTGGAAGCGCATCCTCACCGCGGCGAAGAAGTTCGACGTTGACGTGTCGGAGGGGGACTGGCGGGACCTGACTGAAACAAGGACTCAAAAGAGGCGATGAGAAAGCGTGGCCCGAGGAGAAAGGAACGAGGTATGAAGCGGCTCTGGCTCTTGGTAGGGATCGTAGTCGGGTTCGTCGTGGGTTCGAGTATGGGTCGGGAGCCATACGAAAGGCTGCAAGGCGCGGTACGCAGTCTCGGGCGGAGACCTGAAACCCGCAAGGTCAAGGACAGCGTGATCAACGCCGCGAGCGACATCAGCGACACGACCGCAGACAGCATCACCCAGGCCAAGGACAAGGTCCAAGCGAAGGTGTCATCGGCGGTCTCGTAGCGTCAGCTTCGCTGTACCGAGCTGCGTCACTTGGAGTGCTTCATAGATTGAGCTCGGACACCGAGAACTCCTTGCCCCAGTCCGGACGGGGGAGGAGGTCGGCGACGGGACTCGATCGGCTCGGGGCATCGCCCTGTCGGCGTGTGACAACGCGGAACTGACGTACGGTATCCGCGATGATGGAGGGGTTCGGCGTAAAGCCTGACGACGAGACATTCGACGAACCGTATGTCGACCTCGATGAGTGGAGAGACGTTCCGGTCCGACACCGCTACGTCCATGGCGGATTCGCCAAGACCCACACCCGATTCTCGATCTACCTCCCTCCTGCGGAAAGGTACGAGGGCAGGTTCTTCCAGCACATCACGCCCGTGCCCGACAGTGAGAATCTCGCTCAACACGTGTCCGGTGAGCAGGACAAGATCGGGTTTTCGATAGAGAGCGGTGGCTACTTCCTCGAGACGAACGGTGGAGGGGTTTTCGGTGGTCTGGGCTCGGACGACCCCACGATTGCGGCATATCGCGCCAACGCGGCAAGTGCCCGGTACTCCCGTACCGTTGCAGCCCAGATGTACGGCGACCACCGATCGTTCGGGTATGCGTACGGGGGGAGCGGAGGCGGCTACCGCACGATCGGCGGTGCCGAGAACACCACTGGAGTCTGGGACGGTTTCGTCCCCTACGTCATCGGCTCCCCGATGGCGATCCCGAACATGTTCACCGTTCGCATGCACGCAATGCGGATCCTTCGTCACCGGTTCGAGCTCATCGTCGATGCGGTCGAACCGGGTGGAGGCGGTGACATGTCCGAGGGACTCGACGCCGAGGAGCGCGACGCACTCGTCGAGGTGACGCGCATGGGATTCCCACCGCGCTCGTGGTTCGGCCACAGCACGATGGGCATGCATGCCTTCCCGGTTCTCTATCAGGGCATGGTCATGGCGGACCCGACCTACTTCGAGGACTTCTGGACGCAGCCGGGCTATCTCGGATACCAGCCGCCGCCCTCGCTGCAGCGTGACCGCGTGCAACTCGAATGTGAGATCGTCGGCACGATCAACGAGGACGAAGCCGCCGCTCTCGGAGTCGCAACGGGATCTCAGCCGGGGCAGGCGCGAGGCGGAGTCGATACCGCCTGGCGCGGATCCGGCGAGCCTTTGGCGATCCCCGTGGCGCTCCGACTGTCGAAGGCTCCCGACGTCGAGGTTCACGGAGCGGAGCTGTTCGTGACCTCCGGCACGGCAGCAGGAACGCAGCTCGGGCTGCTCTCCGTGGTGGATGACATCGCCGTCTTCGGCCCCGGCGATGGCCGACCCCTGGCTCAGCTTCAGCCGGGGGACAGGGTCAAGGTCGATAACAGCGGCTTCCTTGCCGCGCAGACCTACCATCGGCACCAGGTGCCCGACACCGATGAATTCCCCGTCTGGGACCAGTTCTGCAATCCGGACGGTTCGCCGATCTACCCTCAGCGACCTCTCATCCTCGGGCCTCTGTTCGCGGCGGGGGCAGCCGGGACGGTGCAGACCGGTCGTTTCGAGGGGAAGATGATCGTCGTCGAATCCCTGCTCGACCGGGAGGAACTCCCGTGGCAGGCCGACTGGTACCGGGCGAGGGTGCAGGAGCACCTCGGAGGTGCGATGGATGACCATTTTCGTCTCTGGTTCACCGAGAACGCACTGCACGGCGACGACGAGGTCCAGGAGAGCCCTGCCCACACCATCAGCTACCAGGGTGTGGTGCACCAGGCCCTGCGAGACGTGAGTCGGTGGGTCGAGGAGGGTGTCGCTCCGCCGGTGAGTACCAGCTACGAGGTCGTGGACGGGCAGGTCATCGTGCCAGGAGACGCCTCGCAACGCCGAGGCATCCAGCCCGTGGTGTCCCTCACGGCGGACGGCCAAGAGCGTGCCGACGTCGCGGTCGGCGATGAAGTCACGTTGCGGGCGACGGCCCAGGTTCCAGCCGCGACCGGTTCGATTGTGTCGGTTGAATGGGACCTCGACGGGCAGGGGCTCTTTCCGGTCACGGATCCCATCGGGGTGGCGGAAGAGGTCATGGTGGAGCGCCGGTGTTCGTTCTCGGAGCCCGGCACATACTTCCCTGTCGTACGCGTGGCGGCACATCGCGACGGCGATCCGAGCAGCCCGTATGCGCGTGTCCAGAACCTGGCGCGTGTGCGCGTCGTCGTGAGCGGTGTGTCGTGACCGTGGCCAGCGGCGTCGGGTGAGCGATCCCGACGACGACCGTCGGGACAGTCGGTGCCCGCTGGGCCTGTTGCTCATCCGGACGTGACCGCTCTGCCTAGTGTCGGAGCTCGCGCTTGAGCACCTTCCCGGATGGGTTGCGCGGCAAGGCGTCGAGAAACGTGATCTCTTTGGGGACCTTGAACCGCGCCAGCTGTGCCCGGCAGTGCTCCAGCAGCTCCTCGTCAGTCGCGATCGCATCCTGGCGCAGGACGACGAAGGCCACTGGGACTTCGCCCCATCGATCATCTGCTCGTCCCACCACAGCGGTTTCGAGCACCGCGTGGTGCTCATACAGGACGCGCTCCACTTCCGAGCTTGCGATGTTCTCCCCACCCGACACGATCATGTCCTTGACGCGATCGAGGATGTACAGGTAGCCATCGTCGTCACGGACGCCGATGTCCCCGGTATGGAACCAGCCGCCGGCGAATGCGGCGGCGGTCGCGTCGGGGTCCCGCCAGTAGCCCTTGAAGACCTTTGGACCGCGCATGACGATCTCCCCACGCTCTCCTGCCGGCAACGATCCCCCCTGCTCGTCCCAGATGTCGAGCTCGAGGTAGAGGCACGGACGGCCCACGCTCCCGAGCTTGCTCACGATGCTGTCCCGGTCCAGGAAGGTGTCACCAGAAACCGTCTCGGTGAGGCCGTAGGCGTCAGCGAACCACGCCGAGGGAAAGGTTCGCTGGATTCGTTCGATCAGCGGGATCGGCATCTTTTCGCCCCCATTGATGACGACGCGTACCGATGACAGGTCACGCTGCTCGATGTCGGGCAACGCCATGATCGCGTTGACCATGGCGGGCGCCAGCCACACGGTGCTGACCCTCGACCTTTCGATCTCGTCGACCACGGCGGATGCCTCGAACGTCCGATGGATCACGGTGGCGGCACCTGCGGCAATGAGTGAGGTCGTCGTGAGATCGAGCGCACCAACGTGGTACAGGGGCCCGCACGCCAGGCCGAGATCGGTATTCGTGAATCCGAACTCGACGATGTGCGCGAGGTTCTTCCACACCAGGTTGGCGTGGGTGATCATGACGCCCTTTGGCCGTCCGGTTGTTCCCGAGGTGTACATGAGGCGATGGACGTCGTCGGACGCCATGGGGACACGCACTGCCCGCCTGGAGGTCGCGCGCAGATCGGCGAGGGCCGTCCATCCGTCCGAAGGGTGTGGTGTCACGGATGCTCGCACGAGCGAGGCCTCCATGCCCCGGGTGGCTTCGTTCGCAAGACCGATGAGGGAGTCGTCACAGACGAGCACGCAGGCTCCGGAGTGCTCGAGGATGTACCGCACCTCCGGTGCGGCGAGGCGCCAATTGATCGGCATGGCAATCGCGCCGAGGTAGTTCGCGGCGAAGACCGTCTCCAGGAACTCGGGGCAATTGTAAGAGAGGAGAGCCACGACGTCGCCGGGACGGACGCCCCGGTCGGCCAGGCCGCCCGCCAACGCAGCAGCCCGTTGGGCCATTTCCCCGTAGGTCGTGGTCTCGCCGTCGAACACCGTGATCGCCTTGTCAGGGTTGCGAGTCGCGTGGTGGGCGAGCACGCCGAACCAGTTCATGTCCGACTGACTCATGTGCGTCGTTGTCATCGTGACCTCACAATGCCGATCCCGCTGACGAATCCCTGGCGCGTCACCACTCTCGCATGCCTCCGTAGCCATCCCCGTATCGGCGGGTCAGCCTATCGAGGTCGGCGCGGGCGAGCGCGGCGGTCCATGGGCGACAGGGATGGCCCTCACCGCGGTGATGGAGAAGCCACCGCTCTCTCGAACGGCCCGCTAACCTCGATACCAATGCCACGAGCTGAAGCGACCGGTGACTCTCGACGCAGAGCGAACTGGGAAGTACGTCGCCAAGCGATCGTCGATACGTCCGCGCGGGTCTTCGCCAAGGGCGGGTATCACGCCACGGGCATCACCGAGCTCTGTGTCGCGAACGATCTCGGAAAGGGCGCGCTCTACCACTACATCGGTTCCAAGGAGGAGCTCCTCGCTGCGATCCATGACCGGGTGATGGACGAGGTGATGCTTGGCGCTGATCGCGTTGCCGAGGCGGGCGGGTCGCCGTCGCAGCAGCTGGCGAACCTCGGTGATGAGTTGCTGGACGTGATCCACCGCTACCCGGATCACGTCTGGGTCTTCCTT
Organism: uncultured Acidimicrobiaceae bacterium; assembly: GCA_963717455.1. Classification (GTDB taxonomy): domain Bacteria; phylum Actinomycetota; class Acidimicrobiia; order Acidimicrobiales; family RAAP-2; genus Bog-473. The sequence continues at coordinate 3,828,888 of OY970336.1, read as the reverse complement.
CATGAGTTCCCGGCGCTCACCGGCGACCGAGCCGCACAGTTCCGTGGCCGGCGACGGCAATACGAGGAGCGGGTCGAGGCGGTCCTCCAAGCCGGCGTCGACTCCGGGGAGTTCCGAGACGTGCAGCCGAGACTCACCGCATTGGCGTGGCTTGGGATGCACAACTACACGTATCTGTGGTTGAAAGCGGGCGGTCCGTTGTCGGCTCGAGACGTGGCGAAGCCGTTCGCCGATATCTTCATGCGGGGAATCACCAACCCGACCGCCCAGACATCCGAGTAGCCGCACTCAGGGCGCCGAGTACCCACCGTCGACGACGATGGCCGATCCGGTCGTCCAGCGTGCCGCGTCGCTCGCCAGGTAGGAGTAGGCACCCACGAGATCGGCGGGCATGCCGAGCCCGAGGGGATGCCGCAAGGCGACTGCATCCAACGCGTCCGGTGGAAGGTCGGCATGGATCGCAGACCGGAATGTCCCTGGGCACACGCTGTTGACGCGGATTCCATCCCGTGCGTACTCGACCGCGGCGACCTTCGCGAGCTGGATCACGGCGGCCTTCGTCGCGCAGTACGGAGCAGCATGCGACCATGCCGTCAGACCGGAGACCGACGCGGTCAACACGATGGAACCCGACCGCTGCGGGCGCATGACGCCGACCGCAGCCCGGATCCCGTTGACGGCTCCGAGGAGATTGACCCGGAAGGCGCGCTCCCACTCTTCGGTCTCCAGGTTGTGGATCCGACCGTTTGCCGAAAGCACGCCGGCGTTGCTGATCAGCACGTCGAGGTGACCGAAATGCTCGACCGCCAACGCGGCCACGGCTTCGACCTGGGCGAAGTCACTCACGTCCGCAAGTGCCGTCTGGACCGACGCTCCAGTGTCGGGGAGTCCGGCGACGGTCGCTTCGAGAGATGGTGCACTGACATCGCTCAACACGAGATCGGTGCTGGGCTCGCTTGCGAACTGATGTGACAGCGCCGCGCCGAGGGCACCGCCCGCGCCGGTGATGACGACGACCCGTCGTGGTGTCGTCATACGAGCAGGTAACCGCCGTCGACATTGAGCACCGTGCCGGTGATGAACGCCGAGGCGTCGGAGGCCAAGAACTGATATGCACCGGCCAGGTCGGTCGGTGCTCCCCAACGACGTTGCGCCGTGTGCCCGGTGATCGCCGCCGCAAGCTCCGGGTTCTTCTTCCACCCGTCCGCCAGCGGGGAATCGAACCACCCCGGAGCAACGACGTTCACCGTGATGCCGGCGGCGGCCAGATCGAGCGCCAGGCCCTTGGCCATGCCCACCAAGCCTGCCTTTGAGGCACTGTACGCACTCAGCCCCTTGCGGGGCCGCTCGCCGAGAACCGAGCCGGTGAAGATGAGTCGGCCGCCCTCTCGCATGACTCGTCCTGCGGCGCGGGCCCCGAGGAACGCGCCGGTGAGGTTGACCTCGAGGACCTGCCGCCAGACCGAAGCAGGGGTCTCACGTGGTCCGGCGACGATGGGCGAGATCCCTGCGTTGCAGATCCACGCGTCGACTCCGCCCCATTCGGTCATGGTGGCATCGGCTGCCGCCTCGTTGAAGTCCTCGTCGGTCACGTCACCACTGAGCACCAGGGATGGTCCGGGAAGCGTCGCTGCCACTGCCTTGAGGTCGCTCTCTGTCCTTGCCACGAGCGCCACCGATGCGCCGGCATGGGAGAAGGCGTGTGTGAGCAGGGCGCCCAGGCCGCGGCTGGCGCCGGTGATCACCACCCTCTTTCCCGAGACCGCGCCGGGTCCGGGAAACGTCTGGGGGATCTCGATCTGACCGATCATCACTTTTCCTTCGTTGTACCGACCAGTACAATACACTCTTCGTGTCCCCTGACTCGTCCGTGCCGTCTGCATTCTCGAAGCCGGACCTGATCGAGATGCACCGACGCATGGTGCTGATCCGCGGTTTCGAGCAGCGGGTTGCGGAGCTCTATCGCGACGGCGAGATCCCGGGCTTCGTGCACCTCTCGATCGGGCAAGAGGCGACCGCCGTCGGTGCGTGTTGGCCGCTGAGGCCGGCGGACGTCATCACCTCCACCCATCGCGGCCATGGCCACTGCTTGGCCAAGGGTCTGGATCCGACCGGGATGTTCGGCGAGCTGATGGGCAAGGACGGGGGCACCAACCGCGGCCGTGGGGGTTCGATGCACATCGCCGACCCGAAGCTCGGCATCTTCGGCGCGAACGGGATCGTGGCGGCCGGCCTCCCGATCGCCGTTGGAGCAGCGACCGCAGCGCAGGTGAGGGCCGACGGCAGCCTCGCCGTCGCGTTCTTCGGCGACGGAGCCCAGGCTCAGGGCGCGTTCCACGAGGCGCTGAACCTCGCCGCCGTGTGGCAGCTGCCCGTGGTCTTCTTCTGCGAGAACAACGGCTACGCCGAATTCTCCCCGGCCTCGGCCCAGCACGGAGCATCGCTGGAATTGCGTGCCGCCGGCTACGGCATCGCGTACGTCGGGGTCGACGGAAACGACGTTGTGGCGACGGCTGCCGCGATGGAGGAGGCGGTGGGTGCTGCGCGTGCCGGGCAGGGACCAGTCGTCATTGAGGCAGAGACCTACCGCTGGCACGGGCACTACGAGGGCGATCCGGAGCGCTACCGGTCCCCCGACGAGGTCAGCGCGTGGCGGGAGCGTGACCCGCTCCTCGTCCACGAGGGCCGGCTCCGAGGAGCCGGCGTCGGGGACGATGAGATCAAGGCTCTCGAGTCGTCGATCGCCGACGAGCTCGACGCTGCCGTCGAAGCGGCGCGCCGGTTGGCGAGCCCGGCCGCCTCTGCGTTGACCGACTTCGTGGTGCGCGCCCGGCCGGAGCGAACTGAGCCGCCACCACCTCGCAGCGACGCACCGGTGTTCCGCACCATGGATGCGATTCGGGCCGCACTCGAGGCCGAGCTCGCAGACGACGACCGGGTGTTCGTCGCCGGGGTCGACGTCGGCGCCGGAGGCAACGTCTTCGGTCTGACGCGAGGCCTCGCCGAACAATTTGGTGGTCGTGTGCGCGACACCCCGATCTCCGAGACGGCGATCATCGGGCTCGGCGTGGGTGCGGCGATGGCCGGAATGCGCCCCGTTGTCGAGTTGATGTATCTCGACTTCCTGGGCGTCTGCTTCGACCAGTTGCTGAACCAGGCGGCGAAGCTCCCGTTCATGACCGGCGGGGCCGCGGAGATGGCGCTGACGGTGCGGACCCAGTTCGGCGCGGGTCGTTCGTCGGGAAGTCAGCACTCGCAGAGCCTCGAGGTGCTCCTGGCACACATCCCTGGGTTGAGCGTTGTCATGCCGTCGACACCGGCGGACACATACGGACTGCTCCGTGCCGCGATTCAGGACCCGAACCCGGTGGTGTTCATTGAGAACCGGTTGCTGTACGGCATGAAGGGACCCCAGCCGCCATCGGATTACCTCGTCCCGATCGGCACGTCTGCGGTCGTGCGCCCCGGGTCACACGTGACCGTCGTGTCGGTCTCCCGCATGGTCCACGAGGCGATCGCCGCTGCCGAACGCCTGGAGGACGAGGGAATCTCGGTGGAGGTGATCGACCTGAGAACCGTGACCCCCCTCGACGTTGCGCCGATCCTCGACTCGGTGCACAAGACGAGTCGTCTGCTCATCGCCCATGAGGCAGTCGTCCCGTTCGGCATCGGCGCGGAGATCGCGGCCACCGTCGCGCGAGAGGGCTTCTGGGACCTCGACGCGCCAATTGAGCGGGTCGGCGCAGCTGCGACGCCGCCTCCGTACGCTCCCGAGCTCGAACGGGCGTGGCTTCCGGACCGCGAAGACATCATCGCTGCCATCCGTCGCCTCGCTGCCGTCTGAGTCAGCAGCCCAGAGCCCGGGCGATCACCAAGTGCTGGATCTCGTTGGTGCCCTCACCGATCTCGAGCACCTTTGAGTCGCAGTAGAAGCGGGCCACGGGCGTCTCGAGCATGTAGCCGAGGCCGCCATGGATCTGGACGGCCTCCGATGCTGCCCAGGTGGCCAGGCGACTGGCCTTGAGCTTGGCCATGGCGGCCTCTTTCTGGAACGGCTGCCCGGTGTCGCGGAGGTAGGCGGCACGGTAGGTGAGCCAACGTGCCGCCTCCAGCTCCGTGGCGATGTCGGCCAATTTGAACTGCACGGCCTGGAACTTCGAGATGGGCTGGCCGAACTGCACCCGTTGGCCCGCATACGCGGTCGCCATGTCAAGGACGGCCTGGGTCAGGCTGAGCGACAACGCAGCGATCGAGATTCGTCCGACCTCGAGTGTGCGCAGGAATTGGCTGAGTCCCAGGTTCGGATCGCCGAGGAGGTGATCGTCTGGAACCCAGACGTCGTCCAGGTACAGCTCGCGTGTGTCGAGACCGCGCCAACCGATGCCTCTCATCTTGGGCCCCATGGTGAAGCCCGGCGTGTCCTTCTCGACCACAAAACACGCGTACCCCGGCGTCTCACCCTCGGCCCGCTCCATGCGTGCGAGCAACGTGACGCCGAAGGACATGTCCGTCCCGGCGTTGGAAATGAACGACTTTCGACCGTTGATGACCCAGCCGTCGTCACGCCGTGCGGCGTGGGTCCGGATACCGCGTGCATCGGATCCGGCATCGGGCTCGGTGAGCCCGAACGCGCCGAGGACGCGCCCCTCCGCGAGTGGTCGCAGCCAACGCTCTCGTTGTGCGTCGTTGCCGAAGAGGTACAACGGCAGCGAACCGATCGTCGCGTGCGCCTGCCACGCCGACGCCACGGATTGGTCGGCCAGGCCGATTTGCTCCATTGCTGCGACGAAGCCGATCGTCGACATGCCAATCCCGCCCCACTCCTCTGGGACGAGGATGCCGAGAAGTCCGAGCTCACCCATCTCGCGGAGCAGATCGGTCGGGCACCGCGCCTCTTCCCAGGCCAGTGGCGCGCGGAGGGCGATCTCCTTCCGTGCGAAATCGCGACAGAGCTCGACGAGATCTCGTTCCGCCTCGTTCAGAGAGAGGTCCACCGGGATCCTTACGAGGCTGCGGGCTTCGCGCCGCTCGACGGTAGGTGGGCCAAGAAGGTGGCCGACCAGTCGGTGAGGTCGGTTGGGACGTAGTAACCCGTTTCGTCATTGATCGTTGCCCAATTCTGGGCGACGTCTTCGATCGTCGGTTCCGACGTCAGGTACCCGGGGGTCGAGGCGATGAAGATACGGGAGAAGCGACCGGCACCGGCTGCATAGATCTCGCCGCTGACCGGACAGTCCTCGTGGGCGAGGAAGGCGACCATGGGTGCAACCAGCTCCGGCGACATCGGTGCCGAAGTCTCGTCGCGACCGGGTGAGCCTGCCTCAGCGGGCTGGCCCGCCATCCGCGTGTACGCCGCCGGGGCGATGAGGTTGATCTTGATCCCGTGACGGGTGCCGGCGGTCGTGAGGCTGCGTGTGAGGCCGATCACCGCCGCCTTGGCCGTGGCATACGAGAGGTTCTTCGGCAGCCCGAAGATCCCCGTGGAGGTGGTCATGACGATGCGGCCGTAGGCCTGTTCGACCATGCGGGGCCATGCCGCCCGGGTGGTGTTGAAAGACCCGACCGTGTGGACCGCAAGGTGGCCGGCGAGGTTGTCCTGGTCGGCGTCAGGAAATCCCGCCCATCTCATGATGCCGGCATTGTTGATGAGGATGTCCAGCCGTCCGAACTGCTCGATCGCCGCATCGATGAGCGCCTGTGCGCCGTCGGCCGTTGCGACGTCGCTGCTGTCGGGCACCGCGGCTCCACCCGCGGCGACGATCTCTGCCGCGACGGTGGACGCCACCCCGGCATCAGTCCCGAGACCCTCCATGGAGCCGCCCAGGTCGTTCACGACGACGCTGGCTCCTCGGTCGGCGAGCAGGAGCGCATGGGCTCGGCCGATACCACGTCCCGCGCCCGTGACGACCGCGACGCGCCCCTCGAAGTTGTGCGTGTTCACTCCCACCCTTCGGTACTGATGGCCCTCGGGGTGTCTAGGCCCGGGGGGCCGCGGCGGCCACCGGAGCGTCGTACCCGAGCAGCCCGCCGAGCGTACCGCCGACCATGGCAGCCCGCTCGTCGGCGGGGACGTCGGCGAACAACCGCGCCATGAGCTCCCGGCTGCCGCGGAACGTACCTTCGGCATGCGGGTAGTCGTTGCCCCACACGATCGACGACACACCGGTGATGTGCCGGCAGGCGACTGCGACAGGATCGTCCTGGAACGAGACATGGAACTGGCGCTTCACGTATTCGCTGGGCTTCAGCGGGAACGGCCACTTCTCGTTCAGCCGGAACAGCTGTGCCATGCCGCTCTGCTCCTCGGGAGGGCGGCTCTCGTCCCACACGCCGAGCCACCAGTCGGCGTCCTGGCCGATCCCGGTGACCCAGCACTTGTCCATGCTGCCCACCAGTGACGCGAGCCAGTGCGCGTTGAACTCGATCAGGGCGAAGTGCAGGTCGGGGAAGCGCTCGGGCACGCCGCCGCCGATGAGCTGGCAGATGACCTGTTGCGGGACGATCGTGCTGTAGATGGCCTGCGTGATCATCCGCTTCGCCGCAGCCTTCTCGGTCATCGGCTGGTTGACCTGTGCGGCATTCTCCATGACGACCTTGAGCGTGGTCGATTCCGGGTCGTTGACCTTCACCCCCCCCGTCTGCGTATGGAAGAACACGTGGACGCCGTTCGCCTGCGCCGCCTCCCACACGGGGTCGAAGTCCCGTACGTAGTAGGGCTTGGGCGGCACCGCCGGCAGCAGGACCGCCCGGAAGCCGCCGGCTGCGACCCTTTCGATCTCTGCCACTGCATCGTCGATGTCGGTCAGTGGAATGGGAGCCGTGGGTGCCAGGCGCGAGAAGTACGGCGTGAAACGCTCGATGATGTAGTCGTTGTACACGCGGGCATGCGCCATGGACAGCTCATGGTCGTCGGAGTAGAGACCGAAGAGGGACAGGTTCGGGTGCATCACACCGACGTCGACTCCGTCGAGCTCGAGGTCCTCGATGATCATCTCGGGGTCGCCCTCGGGCATCCGGCCGCCCGTCTGACGGTACCGGGAGATCGTCCAACCTTCGAAGCCCGAAGTGTGCAGTCGCCGGAACTTCCGGGCCCCGCCCTCGACGAGGGGTTCGATCTCGAAGTCGTCCTCCCACACCGCCCGGTCGCGCAGGTGCTTGGGCAGGCGGGTGACGAAGAGGTCGGTGGGCTCGAGGATGTGCCCGTCGGCGGAAACGACAAGCTGCTTCTCTGTCATTGTTGTGGCCTTCCTGGGCGGGGGCGCAAGATCTCGATACCGGATGACCGGCCGGGCGCGCACGCGGTACCCTGCGCCCAAAGTTTAGACCAACCGGTCGGTACAGACAACGCTGGAGGGCCGGTCGCTCATGGCAGCGGCCAGAAGGAGAGGTGATCGTGACGAAGCGGTGGAAGCAACGTCCGGCGGGCTCGACCTGGGGCGACTGGGGCGACGACGACGAGCTCGGCCGCATCAACCTGCTCACTCACGAAAAGGTCCTCCAGGGTGTACGAGAAGTCGAAGCCGGCATCAGCTTCTGCTTGAGCCTGCCGCTCGACTTCCCCGGTGGCACTGCGTTGAACCAACGGCGCCACCCACCCGTCCTGGCGCCGACCGAGGACATGGATGGCACTCCGGACACCTTCTACAACGTCCCCATGAGCACGATGGAGAAGTTCGGCGACCCCAAGTACGTGGACGTGTGGGCGGACGACGTCGTGACCCTCTCGCTGCAGTACTCGACGCAGTGGGACTCATTGGCCCATGTCGGAGCCGAGTTCGACGCCGACGGGGATGGGATCGAGGAGCCGGTCTATTACAACGGGTACCGAGCCGGCGAGGACCTGGTCGGTCCGAAGCCCGACGCCCGGGGCGACGGCGGTCGGCACCGCTGCTTCGCCCACCACCTGGGCTTGGAGAACATGGCAGCCACGGGCGTGCAGGGCCGTGGCGTGCTCGTCGACTTGGCCCACCACCTCGGCCATGACTGGCGGGGTGTCGACCGCAAGACGCTCGAGGAGATCATGGCCGCCGACAATGTCGTCGTGGAACCAGGCGACATGCTGCTGCTCCATACCGGGTTCGCCACCGAGGTGCTCAAGTGGAACCGTGACCCGGATCCCGTGAAGATCCACACGATGTGCAGCTTCCTCGACGCTCGGGACGAGTCGTTGTTGGAGTGGATCAGCGACTCGCAGATCTCGGCGCTGGTGGCGGACAACTACGCGGTGGAGGGGATGGTCGGCAAGGACCGCGACGAGAGTCGGCACTCGTTCCTCCCGATCCACCACCTCTGCCTCTTTCTGCTGGGCGTGCCGCTCGGCGAGATGTGGTACCTGCATGAGCTCGCAACGTGGCTGCGCCAGCACAAGCGGAGCCGGTTCCTTCTCACTGCGCCGCCGCTGCGCCTGCCCGGAGCGGTCGGCTCCCCGTTGACGCCGGTCGCCACCGTCTGAGCAGGTCAATCGCCGGCGCTCATGCCCCCGAGCGTGCGCGCTCCGATGCACGCGTCATCGAGAACGCCTCGTAGTCGCTCTCGAAGACCTTGCGGATCTCCGTGAAGAGCTTCGGGCGACCAGCGGAGTTCAGGAGGTACTTGCGAGGCTTCCCGGGGATGTTGCTTCCGAAGTAGTAGCTGATCTCCCCGAAGGAGGGCGCCTTCGTGGCCCAGCGGTCGACCATGTTGGTCCACTTCTCTTCGGCCGTACGATCGACCTCGATCGTGTCGCATCCGATCGCGCGTGCGTGGACGAGGAGGTCCATGATGAAGTCGACCTGGTCTCCGTTGTAGCGGGGGTTGTTGCCGGCCGCTGCGTGCGGCCCACCAGGGAAGAAGAAGTTCGGGAATTCCGTGGTCTGGACGCCGAGGAACGTCCTCGGACCGTCGGCCCAGTGATCCACGAGCGCGAGACCATCACGGCCGCGGATCCCCATGCGCGTGAGCGCGCCCGTACCGAAGTCGAAGCCCGTCGCCCACACGACCATGTCGAACTCCCGCGCACCCTCGGTCGTCTCGATCCCGCGCTCGGTCATGCGAATGATCGGCGTCTGCTCGAGACTCACCAGATCCACGTTGGGTCTGTTGTACACCTCGAAGTAGCCGTTCACGAACGGCGGCCGCTTCTCACCGAAGCGGTGGTCCTTGGGGATCAGCATGTCCGCCGTTTCGGGATCCTCGACGATGCTCCGGATCTTCTGGGAGATGAACTCGCACCACTCCGCGTTCGCTGCCTCGTCGAGCAACAGATCGGTGTAGTTGCTGGTGAGCTTCGAGAACCCGGGGCTGCGCCACATCTTGTCGAAGAACGCATTCCGCTCCTCCTTCGAGTCATCGAAGGCGGCGCGATCGTGCGCCAGGTGGAGGAAGCCGCTCGGCGAGGTGTTCAGCGTTTCGCATATCGCCTCGAAGTCGGCCCTGAGCTGCGCCTGTTCGTCGGGCGTGATCGGAGCGTTGTTGAGCGGGGTGCACCAGTTGGCCGTGCGTTGGTAGACCGTGAGGGAGGCGGCCTCAGAGGCGATGGCAGGGATGACCTGCACGCCGCTCGACCCGGTGCCGATGACCGCCACGCGCTTGCCTGCGAAATCGACAGGTGCGGACGGCCACCGCCCCGTGTGGTACGACTCGCCTCGGTAGTCATCGCGTCCCGGCACCTCGGGGTAGTACGGCACCGAGAGGACGCCGGTCGCGGCCACCAAGAACTGCGCCCGCACCTCGGTCCCGTCGCGGAGGACGACGGTCCACGTGCCCGACGGCTCGTCGTAGGTGGCCGAGGTGACGCTGGCGCCGAAGCGGATGTGGCGCCGAAGGTCGAACCGGTCGACCACATGGTTGAGATAGCGCTCGATCTCGGGTTGTTCGGCGAAGTGCTCCTGCCACTCCCATTCTTCGAACAGCTCCCTCGAGAACAGGTAGGCATAGGTGTAGCTCTCCGAGTCGAACCGAGCCCCGGGGTAGCGGTTCCAGTACCACGTGCCGCCGACACCGTCACCGGCCTCGAGCAGCTGCACCGAGAATCCGGCTTCTCGGGCGCGGTAGAGCTGGTAGATCCCCGTGATGCCTGCGCCGACCACGAGCACGTCGACGTCGGCAGCACGGCGGGTCGAGGTGCCGTCGGATACGGGTTCGAGAGATGTCATGAGTCTGCGCGGCGATGCGCCCTTGAGGCTCTCATCGTGCCCACGGGCATGCACTTCATGCGCACCGGTGGGGGCCCGGCACGAAGTTGTACCGACCGGTTAGTATACACTCCCCGCAACGCACTCCGAGAGGGAAAGGGGCCGGAATGGCGGTCGTGGACCGGAGATCGTCGGCACTTCCGGTGCCCTACGCGATGGAGTTCCCCGACCGGGCCCGCAAGGAGCGCTACTTCGACCCGGCCTTCTACCAGCTGGAGGCGGAGCGCCTGTGGTCTCGGGTCTGGCAGATGGCCTGCAGGCTCGAGGAGATCCCCCACCCGCGCGACTTCGCCGAGTACGAGATCCTCGATCAGTCCGTCGTCGTGGTGCGCACCGAAGACGGGGGAGTGAGCGCCTTCCAGAACGCCTGCCGCCATCGTGGCGTCAAGGTCGTGCAGGGACACGGGACGTGCGAGACCGGGTTCATCTGTCCGTTCCATGGATGGTGTTACGGCCCGGACGGCCAGAACACCTTCGTCCCACGTAAGAAGACGTTCGCCGAGCACAACGTGCAACCACAGGACCTCAACCTCACGCCGGTGCGGTGCGAGGTCTGGGGTGGGTGTGCGTGGATCAACTTCGACGACGATGCGCCCCCGCTGCGGCAGTGCATCGAGCCGTTCGCCACCCTCATGGAGGCGTGGAGGATCGAATCGATGCGGGTCGAGTGGTGGTATGCATGCCGCCTCCCGGTCAATTGGAAACTCGCCGAAGAGGCGTTCATGGAGCAGTACCACGTGGTGGAGGCGCACCCCCAGCTCGTCATCCCCGGAAGGGACCCGTCACGCGGCGACGGGGCGGGCGACCCGCGCGCGCTCATCGACGCAGAGATCCACTACCTGCGTACGATGAGCGAGGGTATGGCGGGGATGGTCCACGCCAACGATGTGCAGATTGCAGAGGGTCTGCGGGACAACATCGAGCTACCTGCCGATCCCATGTTGGCGATGTCAACCTGGCATCGGGAGCTCAACGACGCGGTCGTGCACTGGCATCGGGCCGCCGGCAGCGACGTCCCTGACCTCAACGATCTCGAGGCACAGGGGCTGAACGAGCCGATGGCCTATTGCTTCCCGCACCATTTCGTCCTGCCCATGTACAGCAGCGCCTCCTCATACCGCTTCCGCCCGCTGGGACCGGAGGAGACGCTGATGGAGATCTGGTCACTCACGCGGTTCCCGGAAGGCGCCGAGCAGGAGAGACCCAGGCCCCCCGAGGTCTGGCAGCACGACGACCCACGTTGGCCGCCGATCCCCGCTCAGGACTTCTCGAACCTCCCGAGACAGCAGAAGGGACTGCACGCCGGCGGTTTCGAGTACATGCGCCTCTCCGAGGGAGTAGAGGGGGGCATCTCGAACTTCGAGCGGACGGTCGACGGCTTCCTCGCCGGCCTTCCCCACGAGAAGCTGGTCCCGGCGTTGCAGTCGGTCAACGTGAACCCACTCGAGCAGCCCGTCGTCGACCTCGGATTCTGAGCGGGGTCTTCGTCGTGAGCGAAGCCACCACATGGCGGGGGAGAATCTCATGAGCACGCAGACGTCGTACGCCGCTGTCGTCGAAGGTGTACGCGCCACGATCGCGGCGTATGCCCAGGCTCTGGACGACGGCCGGACCGACGACATCGTGGCCACCTTCTGTGCCGACGGGGTCTGTGACATCCCCGGCATGGGAACCCACACGGGCCAGGATGCGCTCCGCCAGGCCTTCACGAAATGGAAGCCGAGGCAGCCCCAGCGCCACCTCGTTGTCAACACGCTGGTGACGGAGTGGACCGATCACGAGGCGAGCGCCGTCAGCGACGTGGTCTTCGTGCTGTTGGAGGACTCTGGCTGGGCGATCAAGCTCGTGGGCCGCTACCACGATGTCCTTCACCAGAGTGACGGCACCTGGCGGATCCACAGTCGCACGGCGACGTTCGTCACGGAGCCAACGACGCGGAGGGAATGAACCTGTATCCAGAACCTCAGTCTGCGAATTTCAGGGAGGACGTCGCGGGCGAATTCATCGATCCGAGCGCGGCCCGCATCGGGCCAGCCACAGACGAGATAGCCGTAACCCGCGTCACGCCACTTGGCGGCGTGCTTGCGCGCCGTGTCGAGATCTTCGAGAGACAGCGAGCTCGCTCGCATGATCGACGATGGCTCGCGTCCGGCTTCGGTTGCGAGCTCGTCAAGCCGTTCGTTGGCTTCCCGCAACGAATTTGGGCTGCCCCAGGAGTGCCAGACGTCGGCATAGCGAGCGACGAGCGGGAGCGTTCGACGTGGACCGCTGCCGCCGACCCAGATCGGCGGGTGGGGCTGCTGCGCCGGCACCGGACGGAGCTGCGCCTCCCGCAACGAGACAACTCGTCCGTCGTAGGACACGACGTCGCCCGTGAAGAGGCGAGTCACGATTTCGAGCGCGTCCTCGAGCAGGTCGAACCGCTCGGGCGTCGACGGGAAGGGGATGCCAAGCTCCGCGTGCTCCTTGTCGAACCACGCAGCACCGAGCGAGAGCTCAAGCCGACCGTGCGAGGCGTGGTCGATCGTAAGGGCCTGCGCAGCGAGCACCGAGGGGTGGCGGTAGGTCACTCCCGTCACGAGCAGCCCGAGCCGGATGCGCGACGTCACGCCCGTGAGCGCGGCGAGCGTTGTCATCCCTTCGAACGTCTCGCCCGGTCCCTCGCCGTACATCGGCTGGAGGTGGTCGAACCCCCATGCGCCGTCGAAGCCGAGGTCTTCGGCGAACCGCACGCGGCTGACGACCTCGTCCCACGGCATCCGTTGTTGCGCGACATCGAGACCAAAACGCATCGTCGCAGCCTACGTGACATGGTCGGCCCCAGGGATCCGAACCGCGCACGCCTGCCGCGATCCGCCCTCCGGAGGGCTGGGTCAGAGGATGAAGCTACCGAGCCTCGCTCACTCGTCGAGCAGGTCCGGCTGGATCGACACTATCCACTGGTAGAGCGGTTGGAACGACACCCAGCCCGACATCGGCCGGCCCACCTGCCGTGCTGTCTTCTCGGCTTGATCAGGATCGATCAGGACGGGCGTGCCCGCCGCCTCCGCCATCAGCTGCGCCTGACACGTACGCTCCATGGTGATGAACCACCAGGCCGCCTCGTCGACCGAGGTCTGCCCGACGGTCAGGAGGCCGTGGTTCGACAGGATGACGGCCTTGTTGCCACCGAGCGCATGCGCAATGCGCTTGCCTTCCTCGAGGTCGAGCACCACGCCCGTATAGTCGTCGAAGACGGCATGGTCGCCATAGAACGCGCATGAGTCCTGCGTCAAGGGATCGAGCAGCCGGCGCAAGGACGACCAGGCCTTGCCGTGCACCGAGTGCGAGTGCGCCGCTGCGACCACATCTGGCCGCGCCGCATGGATCTGCGAGTGGATGGCGAATGCGGCGGCGTTGAGGGGCCAGTTGCCGTCAACGACCTCACCATTGTCGTTGACGAGGATCAGGTCCCTGACGCGGATCTGTTTGAAGTTCATCCCGAGCGGGTTCACCCAGAAGTGGTTGAGCAGCTCCGGGTCTCGGGCGGTGATGTGACCCGCCACCCCTTCGTCGAATCCAAAATGCCCGAACAGGCGAAAGGCGGCGGCGAGACGCTGCTTGCGGTGCCTTCGCTCATCCTCGACGCTGTCGAACGAGGGAAATTGCGCCGGAAGACGGTCTGACGGCATCGTCCCATCTTAAGACACGATCGCGGGGAAGACAACGAGGGGGTTGCGTCCCATTGGCCTGCGGATCCGTCTTGACAACGGTGAGGATGGCCACCAGCGACCCGCGAACAGCAGGCCTCAATCGGACTCCCGAGCCTCCTCTGCCGTCAGTTCGGCGGCGGGATCAGCTTCGAGACGGTCGTCGGGTATGAGGTCACCACTGCGGACGGAACGGCCGTAGGTGCCGGCCTCGAGACGCTCTTCTGCGCGGTCGATCGCCGCCAGACGCTCCCGGAGAGCTGCCGTGACGGAGTCGTCCTCTCCTTCCTTGGTGAGGGGTTCAGCCGAGTCGTACATGTCGCCGGGCTCGTCAGAGGCGGTACGGTCGTCTCGGCCGGCCCGCTCCATCTCGGAGAGCAAGCCCTCCACGCGCAGGCGCTCCTCCTTCAGCAACTGCTTGGCCTTGGCATGTTCCACGCGTGCTCCCGGTCTGGTCTTGGGGTCCCCGGGGAATCCTATTGTCGTCCCCGCTGGAGCAACGCTGACCCACACGCCGGTGAGCGGTGTAAGGTGCCAGATCGACAGGGTCCTGAGGGCGGGTCGGCGAGATCTTCAGGACCGAACGGCCAGCACAGTGCAGGGACACCCATGAACCTTCCCCTCGCAGCGATAAGCGGAGGCTTCGTCGCACTCTGGTCGATCCTGTACTTCGTCCTCCTGGTCACCCTCGGAGTGATCTCCATCCGAAAGGGCCATTGGGTGATGTTCCTCGTCGGCATCTTCCTGCCGCTCTTCTGGTTCATCGGAGCTCTCATGCCCCGAAGGGTGCGCTGACACCATCACGTCGCAGCCCGTAGCCCCCTGGCTCACCGGCCGGCGCTCCACCGCCTCGGAGGCGGTGCTGAGCCATGCTCCAAGGCGTTGACGTCCAGCTACCGCGCGACATCCGGGATGCAGTTCGCCAGCACAGAGCTCTCACATTCCGCCTCCGCACGAGTGCCGGCCGCGAGGCGCGGGCATCCGCGTGGTGACGGTCAGCGCGACTCGGATCGGTTCTGAACGGCCGAGAGCAGCCGTCGCACGGCGACCACATGGCCGCCGGTGCTGACGACGAGCAGTCGGTAGGCCCGGCCGGTCACGCCGGGGAACACGGCTCGACTCTCGGCACGGAGGCGTGACCCCCCTCCCGTCGCGAGTGGTTCCAGACGCAAGGTCAGGGCATAGGAGGAAAACCGGTGTCGTCCCTGCAGCACCAGCTCAGTTCCCGGGAGCGCCGCGACGACATGGAAGCCGGGCAGGCTGGAGCCCTCCGCCAGTGGCCGCGGCCCGGACGGCCTGTCGGGGGCACACCCCACGAGTCGGGCGTAGCCCGCCGCGCCGGCCCATGAGAAGGATCGGTCCACTGTGTCGAGCAGAATCGGCCAGACCCGATCCACACCCGTTGCGACGATGGTCGCGTGCTCATCGAGAACCGGCAGCTCACAGACCCGCAGCAGATCTGTTGTGGAGTCCGAGTCTGTCGGTCGAGGCGACGTCTCTCGGCTCTCCACGAATGCGACGTTACGTGCTTGTTGGCGGCACCGATCGCGGTTGTGCCTAGGCGAGCAAGGATTCGGGCTGGAGCCTTGCCCGCTGGTGGTGCGACCCGTGACCTCGAGGTTCGGCCTTCCGGAGAATGGTCTCCATGGACGCAGCGTCGAGAGGGGGGCCAAGCAGGTACCCCTGGCCAAGATGGCATCCGAGCTGACGGAGAATGGTGTCCTGCGTCGCACGCTCGATGCCCTCCGCGATCGTGGTGTGACCCAAGGCCTCGGCCATCCTGATGATGGCATTCACGAGCGTGACGGACTCGATGTCTCCGGAAAGTGCCGCGACGAACGATCGATCGATCTTCAAGATGTCGATCGGGAGCCGCTGGAGATAGGCAAGTGACGAATACCCGGTTCCGAAGTCGTCGATTGCTATCCGTAGTCCCAGGGCTTTCAACGAGCGCAACTCTCGTACCGCAGCGTCGATGTCGTTCATCATGGCGCTCTCGGTGATCTCGACGATCAGGTTCGACGGGTCAAAACCGCTCTCTGCGAGGAGAATGCGGACGGCGCGATCGATGCCGGCCTCGACCATGTCCCGCGCGGAGAGGTTCACGCTTATGGACGCATCCGGAGCCACCAATCCGTCCCGCTGCCAGCGTAGGACTTGTCCGCAGGCCTTTGTGAGGACAAAGCAGTCCACGGCACCCATGAAGCCGGCCTGTTCGGCGAACGCAAGAAAGGCCTCCGGGCGGAGAAGGCCACGCGTGGGATGCTGCCATCGGACCAGGGCCTCGAATCCGACGATGCCCTTGGTGTCGAGGTTGACGATCGGCTGATAGTGGACGACGAGGTCTTCGTTGATGACGCCTTGGCGGAAGTCGGCCTCGAGCTCCAGGCGCTCCATGACCGTCGTATGCATGCGATCCCTGAACTCCTCGTAGCGATCCTTTCCGTTTTCCTTCGCCATGTACATGGCCCGATCAGCGTCTCGCAGCAGTTCTTCGCTGGTACATCCAGGCGTTCCGAATCGGATCCCGATGCTCACAGTGGCCACGACATCCTTGGATCCCAATGAGACGGGCCGGCGGAGCGCGGTCAGGATGTCCTCGGCGACCTGGGTCGCGTCCGAGTGATCCGCGAGGTCCTCTATGAGCACCGCGAACTCGTCCCCTCCGAGGCGCGCCACGGTGTCACTGCTCCTCATGCACCCCACCAGGGTCTCGGAGACGATGCCCAGCAGCAGATCGCCCCGGGAGTGCCCGAGGCTGTCGTTGACGGTCTTGAAGTTGTCGACATCGAGGAACAGGACGGCCAGCTGCAGGCCGGACGTCTCCAAGCGAGCCACCGCGTGATTGAGCCTGTCCCTGAACAGGGCCTTGTTCGCAAGCCCGGTAAGGGCGTCGTGGAAGGCCTGATGCGCCAGCTCGGCTTCGAGGCGAGTGCGCTCGGTGACGTCCCGGAAGCTCCACACACGGCCGACAACGGCTCCCTCCACGAGCTGCGGCCGGGAGTAGCGTTCGAAGACCCGACCGTCCCGGAATTCGATGATGTCGTTGCTCTCGGATTCGGGGCGCGTGTAGAGCTCCTCGATCTTGGCTGTGAAGTCTCTCGGATTGATGAGTTGATCGAGCACAAAGGCGATCGCCCGTGCGTCGTTGCGAGGGGCCAGGAGATGATCTGGGATACTCCACATCTCGGCAAATCGGTGGTTGAAGCCCGTGATCTTGCCCTCTGTGTCCACAACGAGAATGCCGTCGGCTGTCGAATCAAGTGTGGCCTGAAGCAAGGACAGGGTATTGCGGAGTTCGCGGTCTTTGGCCGCCCGCTCCGACACGTCGTGAGCCGTCACGACCAGTCCACCGACCGTGGGGTCATCGACCAGATTGACGAGGGTCAGTTCGAAGGGAACAACCTCGTCGCTGTCGTGCCTGGACAGATGGACCTCGACGACCTCGGGCGCGGTCGCGGTGGCACCGCCTAAGGCTCGTTGGATCGCTGACGACAATTTGGACCGATCGTCTTCGACCACCAGGTCTGCAAGCAACTCGTTCTCCACCAGCTCGGGATCGTGACCCAGCATTCTGGTGAGGGCCCCCGAAGCGGAGTTGATGTGGCCACTGGGCGATATGAGCATCGTGATGGTGGCGGAATTGTGCACCAGCATCCGAAACATGGCGATTTCGTCGCGCGCGACCTCGAAGCGGCGTCGTTCGGTGAGATCACGGATGCAGAAGAGCAGGGCGCCTTCTTCGAACCAATTGACCGGAGTTCCGATGAGTTCGAAGAGGCGCCAGCCTGAAGGTGTCTTGAGCCGGACTTCGATCGCGTTTCCGATGCGCTTTCCCCGGACCGTGGCCAGGGACCGTGCGGCGAGCTCGAGGTCGTCGGGATGCACGAAATCGAGGGCCGACGCGCCGATGGAATCGTCAAGGGCGAGACCGAACTGCCTCTCGGCCAAGGCATTGGCCCAGATCACGTTGGCGCCAGCGTCCACCACGACGACGAGGTCCGGGAACTCCGCCAGCAACCGACCCAGTGGCATTTCCGCGTTGTTCACCGACACCCCCTGTTCCGTGACGTGCTGCCGCCTGCCAAGCGAGCCAGATGTCGATGCTGGCCGTACCGTTCTTATCGGTCACAACTGCGTGGTGACTGAGAGAAGACTCGCCACCGAACGTCTGTTCCGGTGTCACGACGGAGGAGTCGAGGTGCGGACTTCGCGTGACGGACTCGACACGCCGCACCGAGCTTGCAACCAGAAGGCTCTCTTCCGTTGTCTCCCTGCCGCTACCGTCTTGGCCCCAGGCCGAGAGCACGGACGAAGTGGTTGATCTGACGGTTCCCAGTCCGGTAGATGACGCGCCGTGCTTCTCGTTGTGCGGCGCCCCCCGCAGCTCCCGAAAGACCGCCTCGCTTGTAGCCGTGCTCGACGGCCTCGATGTTCCCGAGGGTCGCGAGCCAGGCGGTACAGCTGGGACCGTGTGGTGCTCACGACGGCACCTCCTCTTTGCCGGCACGATCGGCCAGGATGATGCGCTCGACGATGGTGCACAGCTCCGAGGCGTCATCCGTCCTCTCCATCAGCGCAAGATCGTCGTGGGGAACGGCGACGCAGCCCATGCCCTTGTCGTCGAATTCGGCGGAGCGCCAGGCGAACCAGGCCGCGCCGTCGGGGTCCTGGCCGTCCTCCTCCACGGCGTTGATCAGGGCGACGAGTTCGATCTGACCGTCGGGGTGGACGTCGTATTCGACGAAGAGCATCAGCCGGGCAACCGGCGCCACACCGACTGGGGGAGAAGCCTCAGGGCGGAGAAGACCCATCGCAGCGGGCCTGGAGACCAGATCACCGACTGGCCGCGTCCGACGCCGCGCACGATGTCGGATGCGACGCGATCGGGGCCGACGGCGAAAGGAGCGTCCGGGCGTCCCACCGTCATCTTGGTGCGCACGAACCCGGGTCGGACGATGTGGACCGCGACGCCGCTGTCGCGGAGGGCCTCGCTCAGGCCGAGGGCGAAGCCGTCGAGGCCGGCCTTGGCCGACCCGTACACGTAATTGGAGCGCCGCACCCGGTAGCCGGCGACGGAGGACAGGACGATGATGCGGCCGTGACCCTGCCGTTTGAGTGTCTCTGCAGCCACGGAGAGCGCGGCGGCGGGCCAGGTGAAGTTCACCGTCACCATGCGGGTGATCCGGTCCGGGTCGGTCTCGTCCTCCTCCTGGTTGCCCAGTTCCCCGACGGCGACGATGACCAGGTCGACGGCCTCACCGGCGGCCTCGAAGCACCGGACGAGGGTCTTGTCGGCGCTGTCGGTCTCCGTTGCGTCGAAGAGCACCGTCTCGACGTGGGGCACGGAGCGCCGGAGTCCCTCTGCTGCACGGTCGAGCGGGACACGGTCCCGCCCGGCCAGGACCACCGACCGGCAACGGTCGGAGGTCAGCCGCGCCAGGACCTCGCGGGCGATGTCCGAGGTTCCTCCGAGGACGACGACGGACTGCGGGTGACCGAAGGCGTCGTTCATCGTGACATGCCGAGCCGGCGGGTCAGGTCGGAGGCGAGCACGCCTTCGGGATCAACCCGCCGGCAGACCGCCATCATCTCGGCCAGCCTGGGGTACATGACCGGCAGCAGGTCCGGCCGCAGGCGGGCGTCCTTGGCGAGGTAGACGCGGCCGCCTGCCGCGGCGACCAGGCCGTCGAGGTTGTCGAGGAGCGCCGGCAGGCCGGGGGGGCCGAGCGGGAAGTCGAGCGCCAAGGTCCATCCCTCCTGGCTGAAGGAGAGCGGCCCGGGGGTCCCGGGACCGAACCGCTTCAGGACGGCGAGGAACGAGGGGATCCGTGACGACGCGATCGCGGCCACGGCTTCCTCGACGACATCACCCCGTTGGGGAGCGACGGCGAACTGGTACTGCACGAATCCATCGGGACCGTACAGGAGGTTCCAGCTGCCCACGCCGTCGAGTGGGTGGAAGAAGCCGCCGAGGGGGCGCAAGGAACCTTCGGCCGCGGACGACGCCCGGAACCACGCCTCGTTGAACGCACGCACCGACGTCCGGTTGACGAGCCGCCGGGGAGCCGATCGGGGCACGCTGAGCCTCGGGTCGCCAGGGATCTCACGGCTGCGCCCACGCAACCGGTCGGGGAGCGCAGCGGAGGGGGCGTGGTCGCCACGTGTGAGGACTGATCGATGGATGTCGTCCCTGTGCCCGACGCAGTCGAGCCATGCCACGCTGTAGCGGTAGTGATGATCCGTGGCCTCCATCGTGGACATCAGGTCGTCGAGCCTCGTGAAGCGCTCGCTGTCGACCATCATCCATGACGTCTCGATCGGGATCAGCCGCAGGGTGGCGCTGACCACGACTCCCGTCAGGCCCATGCCCCCCGCGGTCGCCCAGAACAAGTCCGCATCATTCTCCGGGGAGACGATGACGGTGCCGGACGGCGTCGCGAGCGTCATTTCGACCACGTGGCGGGCGAAGCTGCTGTCGCGGTGGTGGTTCTTCCCGTGGACGTCAGCGGCGATGGCGCCGCCTACCGACACGTAGCGGGTACCAGGTGTCACTGCCAGGAACCGCCCAGAAGGGATGATGGACCGCATGAGGTCGTGCAGGCTGGTGCCACCGCCGACCTCGATCGTCCCCGCGTCCTCGTCGATGGCCCCGATCCGGTCCAGGCCCGTCAGGTCGATGGTGAGGCCTCCGCTGCACTGCGCGGCATCGCCGTAGCTCCGACCCAAGCCTCGGGCAATCACGCCGGGAGTGTGCGTCCGGAGCGCCGCCTCAATGGACGGGGCGTCGATCGGCCGGGTGACCATGGCCGTGGTGGGCGTCGTGCGGCCCCAGCCGGACAGGAGCCGGGGGGAGACGTCGACCGTGAGGGTCATCCGTAGAGGCCGAGACCCATGAGCACCAGCCAGAGCACCCCGTAGCCCTGGAGCATGTGGTCGTGCAGGGCCAGCTGCTCTGGCTCGCCGCCGTGCCCGGCGTCGAGCACGCGGAAGATGTGCAGGACAGCCAGCACCAGCGGGACGACCGTGAGCTCGATCCACACGATGTGGTGGCCGGCATGGGCCAGGAGTCCGGTGCGCTCGAACGCCCACAGGCAGTAGGAGGCCACCGTGACGGTGGCCGAGATGGTGAGGGTCGACTTGAGGAAGGACTCGGTGTACTGATCGAGCACGAACCGGTGCACGCCCCGGTCGAGCCCGAGGCGTGCATGCTCCGCGCTGCGCTTCCCGGTGACGAGGAACAGGGCGGCGAACGAGGTGAAAACCAGGAACCAGTTCGAGAGGTGCACCTGAGCGACGACACCGCCGGCCACGGCCCGAAGCACGAAGCACGACGCGACCACGGCCAGCTCCATCACGGGCTCTCGCTTGAGCCGAATGCTGTAGGCGATGCTCAGCGCGGCATAGGTCGCCACGACGACGGCGAAGCCCCACGGTCCGATGAAGAGCGCGCCGGCGATGGCCACCGCGATGAGGCCTGCCCCGATGCCCAGTGCCAGCCCGGGCCGTAGGGCGCCACTCGCCACGGGCCGGCGCCGCTTGACCGGGTGGTACCGATCGGATTCGGCATCGATCACGTCATTGACGAGGTAGGTGCCGGAGGCCACGATGCAGAACACGAGGAAGGCGGCGGTCACTCGGACGGCCGTGTGCCAGTCGCCCAGCACGCCCGCCGCGGCGGGGGCCATGAACACGAGCAGGTTCTTGATCCATTGCCGGGGTCGCATCCCCCGGGCGATCAGCCCGAGACTCGAGCGTGCCCCGACCGCGGGAAGGTCGAGTATGGGCGCGACTTCCCCCGTGATCGGCTCGTGGCCGGGGACGGGGTCCACCGGAGTCACGGTGCGACCCCGGACATGGTGATGAAGTCCCGCGCCCACCACGACTGGAAGTACCGACCTGGCGTCCCGGTCATGCCCGAGAGTAGCTCGGTGCCGTTGGCCGGCGTCGCCGCGCCGCCCGGGGTCGACGGCTGGTAGGTGCTGTAGTTCACCCAGTCCGTGTTGATGTCCAGCTCCATGGCCCGTACGGCACCGGCCCGGACGAAGATGGTTGCCAGGTCGGCAATGTCGAGCCCCGGACCACCGACGTAGACGAGGGCGCCGTTGGCCGTCACGCCGATCCCCGACCGCCACACGTAGAGACCGCCACCGAGCGTCTTGCCCCAGAGCGTGGAATTGGGGCTGTACGCGGCCGGCACCACCTGTCCGTTGTCGACCAGCAGGTCCAAGTTCTGGCGCACGGAGGTGACGTCGGGGCCCATGGTGGCGTCACGCCCCCATTGTCCCACGGTGAAGGAGCCGTTCTTGTAGACCACGAACGAGGCGGCTCCCGTCCGCAACGGAACGACCGTCTTGTTGTCCGTGTAGTAGCCGCCGTTGGAGTCGGACATCAGGAAGCCGGCATTGAAGGCGGCGTCAAGTGATGTGGCGTCGTTGGTCGAGATCGGAGCGGTGTGGCTGTAGGGGCCCCCGCCGGGTATCTGGCTGCCCGAGTACAGCGTGGCCCTGAGGAGCTTCGGGTCCATCCAGGCCACGCCCACGACGTAGCTGGTGTGGATCGCGCTGGGACGCAGCATGGTCTCGTAGATCGCCGGCACGCCCTTCACCAGGCGGCCGGCCGGTGACCATTGGCCCTCACCCGCAACGGGTGGGCTCGCCAGGGGCACGATCGGCGCTGGAACGGGAAGGTGCGGTACCGCTGCGGCGACCGCGGTGCTGTGCACCGCCTTCGGCTTGCGGATGGTGCCGGGGGCCAGGGCGCCGCCGACCTTCGGCTGGTGGTGGGAGTACCAGACGTTCTCCGCCCAGACGACGACGGACGCGCCTCCGTGCTCACGGAACCACTCCGCGGCGCGTGCGCCCATGGAGCTTCCGAGGGCCGGGTTGGTCAGCGCGCTGCCGAGCGAGATGGCGAACCACAAGATGAACACGCCGAAGGCTGCGAGGACGACGGCCAGGATGCGGCGCCGCCTGCGGTGGACCCGGGTCTTGGACCATCGGCTCTTCTTACCGGACGACGGCGCGCCTACTTCGCCAAGCTCGGCCTCCACGTCGTCGATGGGAGGGCTCAGCATACGCGCTCCACGAGGTGCAGCGCCTGTCGGGGGCACGCCCGGACCGCTCGCTCCGCATGGTCGAAGAGAGCGGGGGCGATCTCGGCGCCGTCGACGATCGGGTAGCCCCAACGGTCGAGCTCGATGCGCTCGGGGAGCATCTCGGCACACACGCCACGTCCGTCGCAGGCGATCGGGTCGACCACCAGCTCAAGGGTCCAACGGCTCATGCCCTGCTCACCAGCCTTCTCCTCGTGATCCTGTCGACAACCGGGAGCACTCTCGTTGCGCGTGTCTGGGAGCAATACCCTCGGCGTTGGTGCGACCTCGCCTCGTCGGCGAAGACACCCAGCCCGCTCCGCACGAACCGGGCGACACCGTCCGGGTGGCGGCAGGCGCCTCTTCCTTCCACCAGGTTACAGACCTCGAGGATCCGTTCGGTGCCGGGCCCACCACCTGCGCCGTAGGCCAGGTGCTCCAGGGTGTGCGCCAACTCGGCCAGGCCGTGGACGCACGGGCCGCACTGTCCGGCCCCCTGGCCCTCCATGTAGCGGACCACGTCCGCCATCTCGGCGAGGGGGCACACGTCCCCTGGTAGGGGGGCGACCACTCCCGCACCGAGAGTCGCCCCGGCACGCCGAGCTGCCTTCTCGGACACCACGAGCTCGCCGAACACTTTCGGTGACACCCAAGCTCCGCCGTAACCACCGAGGAGGATCCCTCGAGCCCCCGCCAGGTCCGCCTGGTCCAGGCCGGTGGCCCGGCGAAGCGATGAGCCCAGCACCGCTTCGACGATCACCGGGCCATCCTGGCGGTTGACGGTCAGCAGCATCGTGCCCGGGTTCTCGGGCGTGCCGACCTCCCGGAACCACGCCGCGCCGAAGCGGGCGATGAGCGCGACGTGGGCGAGCGTCTCGGCGTTCTGGACCAGGGTCGGCCGACCTGCCACCCCGCGCTCGCGGATGGACGTCAATCCTACGAAGGAGGGGATGGCGCCTCGGCGCCCGTCGAGTGCGTTGACGACGGCGGACTCCTGGCCGGATATGAACGTGTCGGGCGCCTCCACGATCTCGAGGGCGATCGGATCGAGGTGGCGGCCGCGTCGCTCGGCGAGAGCGGCTTCGATCACCGGGATTCTCGACGCCGGCGCATACACGATCGCCTGCTGCGCCCGCAGCGCACCCGCGGCGAGGGCGAGGCCGTCGAGCACCAGGTGGGGTGCATGCGTGAGCAGCAACGCGTCCTTGCGGCTCGCCGGTTCGCCCTCGGCGCCATTGGCGATCACGACCGGACGCCGGCCCGAGGCACCCGCGACCGCCTTCCACTTGGTCGAGACGGGGAACCATGCGCCGCCGTGGCCCACGAGGCCGCTCGCCTCGAGCTCGTCGACGAGCCGGCGCTCCCGCAGGCGCGGATCGCCCCATCGGTCGAGGTGGGTTGCCAGCCCCGGGTCCAGGGTGCCGGCGGAGAGCCCATGGAGCAGTCGTCTCCCCGCCGTCGGAGCAGTTCTGGCGTCGTTGCGCAAGGTGAGGCTCACTGCGCCGGGCTCCCGGAGAGCTGTCCGGTGAGCGTGCCGGCATTCGGGTCGAGCGAGAGATCCATGGTCAAGCTGAGGGACCCCGTGGACCCGTCGACCACGGCGCCGACGTTCGAGCCGTCGAGAGCCGTCACCTGACCGGTCAATGGGCCGAAGGTCACTGCGCTGCTGCGCATCTCCACGCCGCCGTTCACGGCCGGACCGATGATCCGGATCTGCAGAGGTGTCGACGTGTCCGTCAGCCGCAGGGTGAGGGTGACCTGGGACTCACCGTGCGCGTCGGGTGCCGATGTCGCGACCGTCCCCGACACCGAGGTCTGGAAGGGAGCGGTTGGGACTCCCGATGTCGCCGGGGCAGAGGTGGAGCGCGGCGGGCTCGTCGTCGTGGCTCCGGAGTATGACGTGGCGGCGGAGCTCGACAGTTGGGCGAGGAGGGCCGAGGACGTACCGGCCCGATGGGACCACCCGGGCCGGAGCGGTCCGGCCATGGCGAATGCGGTGATCACCAGGAGGACGGCAGCCCCCGCAGCGGCGCCGCCGAGCCGCCAGCTGGCCGAGCGCGCCCGCCCGACGGCCAGGCGCCAGGCCACCGCGGCGGCAACCGAGCCCGTGCAACCGGCGAACACCAACATCGCCCCGGGCAGTCGGGC
Organism: uncultured Acidimicrobiaceae bacterium; assembly: GCA_963717455.1. Lineage (GTDB taxonomy): Bacteria > Actinomycetota > Acidimicrobiia > Acidimicrobiales > RAAP-2 > Bog-473. The sequence continues at coordinate 3,803,785 of OY970336.1, read as the reverse complement.
GTCGGAGCCAGAGCCCAGCCCGTGGAGAGCGGCGATGGGCCAGCAGGCATAGGCCAGCCAGTGGACACCACGCCACGCGGCCACCCCGATGCGCCGGCGGAGGGCGCTGGTGATGGCGACGGCAAGGAGCATGTCGAGGGCGAGGGCGCCGAGCCCCACCCAGATCGGGCGGTAGGGGGATCGGAAGGGGATCACGGCGTCGGCCAGGCCGATGGGCACATACCCGTCGCCGACGGTGGAGGCGACATGGATGCCGATCAGGGCGAGGCAGAAGAGGGAGAGGTTCCGGTGAACCGACTGGGAGAGGAAACGGGGCCACCGGTCGGTGGTCCATCCCACCGATGCGACGGTTCCCACGACGACGGTCGCCGAGAGGACGATGAGGGACACGAGCCCGGTGGCCCTCGTCAGGTACCACAACGCGGCCGAGCCGTGTCCGACGCTGGCGACCAGAGCACCACTCATGTGACACTCGTCCCGCGAGGCACGAGATGCGACTGCGGGATCGGCCATCCCGAGGTGTACACGACATCCCCGGCGACGCCCTCCAGCCGGCCCGGAAGCCCGAGTCCCTCGAGCCAGCCGACGGCGTGCTCACCCAGCACGATCGCCGCCGTCGACGCTGCGTTCGCCTGGACGCAGGTGGCGGCGGTCGTGGTGACCGTACGCCAGCGCGGGGTCGCGGGCAGACAGGTCGTCGGATCCACGATGTGATGGACCCTGTGCGCACCGAGGCGCCACTGCCGCACGCCGATGCCTGACGACGCAAGCCCGCCCGAGGCGATGCTCACGGCCTCGGAAGCGGTCGACGAGGTGCAGGTGTCGGCAATGCCGACCACGAACCCGCCCACCGGTGCCGGACCGGCCGTGGCGACGTCGCCGCCGAGGGAGACCAGTGCGCCGCACCCGAGCTGACGGTGAATGTTCGTGGCCGCCCGGTCCGCCGCCAGCGCCTTGGCGGTGGCGCCCAGGTCGAGGGCGGTGTGTTCGGGGATCGTGACGACACGTCGCTGCGGATCGACGGAGACGGAGCTCCATCCGGGCGCCGGCTGTGCGAGCGGCAGGTCACCATCGACGCCGGGGAGCACCAGTGAGAAATCGCGGTCATAGCCCAACCGGGTCATCGCGACGCCCACGGTGGGGTCGACCAGTCCGTCGGTCGCCGCGGCCATGGCCACGGCGACCTCGATCGCCTCGAGGAGGTCGGCGCTGACCTCCGCCGCCGACCCGGCAACCGCGTTCAGCCGGCTGAGCTCCGAGTCACTCCGGAACCTGCTGGCGACGCGGTCGATTCGCTCGAGCTCGAGCTCGAGCAACTCGGAAGCCGCGACGAGTACCGAGCTGTCCGACACCACGAGCTCCGCAATCGTCCCGAGGGCACGGGTCCTGAACACGCGCGGGGTCGCGGCGTGGTCGCATGCCTGCGGCATCAACTCGATCCGCTGGTGACCGGCGCGGGAAGTGAGGTCCCCTGCGTCGGCGTCGACGGCGGGTTCAGTGCTCCCTGGCCACTGTTGCTCGCGGCGGCCCCACTGTTGCCAGTTGCGGCGCCACTGCTCCCCGCGGGAGTCGACGTGCCCGACGTGGACGGGGCGTGATGCCCCGGAAGCGCCTTTCCGACATAGATGCCGAGGGCGCCGACAGCGGCGATGATGGCGACGCCGATCGCCGCTGTGATGCTGGTAAGGCGGGACAGTGCGCCATCCCGCCGCATCGCTGCGGCATGGCGCCGCTGCGCTGGGCTGGCCTGCCTGACATGTGCCATGCACCTCAGGGTAAGAACCGACCCTGACGCCCGCATGAAGAAATTGAGGTTCAGGCTAAGGATTCGGTAAGAGTCTCACCCGCTGGGCTGGGCTTTCCCTTGCGGGGCAGCACTTTCCGCCAGGAGATCTCCATGCGTGCCCCGCCCAGATCGGCGACGCCGATGCCCCAACTGCCCTGGGTGGAGCGCACGACCGAATCGGCGATGGCGAGACCCAACCCGGTTCCGGTCACCGAGTCCGTTGCCCGGTGGAATCTGTCGAAGACGGCGTCTCGTTGGTCTTCTGGGATCCCCGGGCCCGAGTCGTCCACTCGTAGGTCGACCCGACCGCCCCAGTCGCGAATGCTCACCTCGACCCGGCCGCCCTCGCCGGCAAATTTGCATCCGTTGTCGATGAGCACTCCGGCCAGTCGGTCGATGAGGTCGACTTGCGCCTGCACCGTGAAGGGCCCCTGGCCCACTCGCTGCACGGAGAGAGCCACACCGTGCGTCGCCGCCACCGCACCGAACCGTTCTGCGCACCTCTCGGCGACGTCGGCCACGTCGGTGATGCCGGTCGATTCGGCCGGCGCCGGCTCGTTGTCGGCCCGTGCCAGCCAGAGCAGGTCCTCGACGATGCGGCGCAGCCGTGTGCTCTCACGGCCGACCCGCTCCAGTACCTCGCGATAGCCGGTCGGGTCGCGTGGTCGGTCGAGGGCTAGGCCCACCTCTGCCTCGATGACCGAGATGGGTGTTCGAAGCTCGTGCGACGCGTCTGCGGTGAATTCGGCCTGCCGGCGACGGACCAGTTCGGACGGCGCCGAGGCACGGAGGCCGACCACCGTTGCGCCGACGAAGACAGCGGCGGCAAGGATCACGCCGAAGACGAGCTCGGCGACGAGCAGCACCGACTGCACGTGGGAGGTCTCCGCCGTGCTCTGACCGGCGACCAGGAGCGTGCCGTGCGTCCGCACCGAGTCGAAACGGAAGGTCGACGTCCCGAGGGAGAGCGTGACCGGGCCCGCGTCCCAGCGCCGGGAGGGGAGTGGCGGAGCTGTGGGGGTCAGAGGCGTCACCTCGCCCGAGGGTGCGACCGACCAGAGGAACACCGGGGCATCATCGACATCGGTCTGCTCTCCTGGTGCTTGCGTCCCGTGGAGGGTGAGCGTCTGCCGACTGGCGTCCGCCAGCCGATCGTCCAGGCGTTGGTCCGTGGTGCCGACCAGATGGTTGGTGACGATCAGGTTGATGACCACGACCGCGATGACGTAGCCCACCATCACGATCAGGGTCGCCACTGCGGCCACCCGCACCGCATGCCGACGGTGCGCCCGGGTCACCTTCACCGCTCGACCATGCGGTAGCCCATGCCGCGCACGGTCTCGATCCGAGCCCGGCTCTTGGCCAGCTTGGATCGGACTCGTCCCATGTGGACGTCGATCGTGTTCGACCCGACGGCATCGGCCTCGTCCACCCAGACGTGGGTGGCGATCGACCGCCGCGTCAGGACGTTGGGCGCACGGCGTAGGAGCAGCTCGACCAGCGACGTCTCGATCGCCGTCAGGCCGACGGGTTCGCCTGCCACTGCGACCTCCCGAGTGGCGGGATCGAACGTCAAGTCGGCGCACTGCAGCACCGGGTCCAGCGCCAGCGGCGGACGCCGTTGCAGGGCATGGATGCGGGCCACCAGCTCGGAGAAGTCGAACGGCTTGACCAAATAGTCGTCGGCACCCCCGTTGAGGCCGGCCACCCGGTCCGAGGGTGCGTCGCGCGCCGTCAGCATGAGGATGGGCGTCCGGTCGCCCTGGCTCCTCGCTTCGGCGACGACCTCGATCCCGGTGCGCTCCGGCATGCGCCAGTCCAGCACCGCGACGTCGTAGTCGTACGCCCGAAGGTGGCGGAGAGCCGCGACACCGTCTGCGACGACGTCGACGACGTACCCGTTCTCCTTCAGGCCGCGCTCGAGCACGGAGCGCAGCGCGGCATCGTCCTCGGCAACCAAGACCCTCACCGGCTGCGCCAACAGAGCTGTGACACGGGGAACCAGGCTAGGGGCTTGCGCCTGCCAGCCGGCACTCGGCCTGTTGTCATGAGTTCTTCAGGTTCGAACCGTACGCTGTCGCGCGACGTGGACCACGTGTACGACCGCGCCCGGGCGCCAAAGTCTGCTTTCCGTGATCTGGCATGAGGCGAGTACGGAACATGTACTCGCCCGTCGCGCGGGCACGGGCGCAGGCCCGCATCAGACGCCTGACCAGGACGTCGATCGTGCTCGCCGGAGGCGCAACGGCGTTCATCTGGGTCACGGTGGCCAATGAGCACCCGGGGTCATCGGCCGGTGCCAAGGCACCCACACCTTCCTCTGTGCCGACGACGGCACGTCCGGGGACGGTGGGCACGAGCCCATCCACGACGACGAGCACGACCACGACGACCACGACGACCACCGCTCCGACCACAAACGCCGGATCGAGCTCGCCCGGTTCGACAGCCACGACGACGCCCACCGTGACCCCGACGACGAGCCCGCCCGTGACCACGACGACGAGCCCGCCCGTGACCACGACGACCCAGCCGGTGGTGACGTCCGGTGGGACGTCTCGGTAGCCGGACCGAACGACGGTTGGGCTGCGAATTGCATCGGGAGGTCGGCGCGCCAATGATGACCGCCACACAGACGGCGGAGGCAGGGTAGGTCGTGGGATTTCTTCTGGCATCGACGAGTCACACCAGCGGGCTCGAGAGCTTCTTGGCCTCAGTGGGCTACGGAGCGGTCTTCCTGCTCAGCTTCGTCTCGTCCATGGGCCTGCCGGTCGGGGCCGAGCTGGCGTTGATCTTCGGCGGTGTGCTCGCCAGCACAGCGGGAGCGTCCGCCAACGGCGTGAAGCCGCTGTCGCTGGCCCTGGTCATCGTGGCCGGCGTGCTGGGCGAGGTCCTGGGCTCCCTGGCCGGCTACGGCATCGGGCGTTACGGCGGTCGGCCCCTGGTGGACAAATTCGGCAAGTACCTGCTGCTTACCCACAAGGACCTCGACCGGGCCGACGCCTGGTTCGCCCGCCGGGGTGAGCCCGTCGTGTTCTTCGGGCGGTTCATCCCGCTGTTGCGTTCCTTCGTGTCCTTCGCGGCCGGACTGGGGGAGATGGCCGTCGGCAAGTTCATCGTCTACACGGTCATCGCGTGCGCCATCTGGTGCACGGCCTTGTGCTCGCTCGGATACAGCCTCGGGAGCAGCTACAACCACGTCCTCAAGGCCTTCAGTTACGCCGGTTACGTGCTCGCCGTGCTCGCGGTCATCGCCGTCGCCGTCGTGTTCCTGCACCGTCTGCACGAGTACCGCAAGCAACGCGACCTGGGGCCGACCGAGTCGGACGCGTGATCGCCGCGCCCTGACGAGCGCGCCACAGCCAGAGACGCAGGCGGCCGCGTCGCCGCAACCCCTTGGCAACCGTCGACGCCTGATGACGGTCAAGAGTGCTGTGTGGCGCGACGAAATATGGAGAAGCGTTGTTGAACTGCCCGTTGAGGGGCATTCTCCGAAATGTTACGGTCGCTGCGGGAAGAGGCCCAGTGAGGGTGAGGGGGATCATGGCGGTGCGCGGTCGTCGCGTCGGGACTGGGGCCGGTCGCCGTGTCCGGCGGGTCACGACTGCCTTCGCGGGGATCGCCGCGCTCGCCGCCACGGTGCTCAGCCTCCCTGCATCTGCCGAAGCCGGTCAGGTGAGCGGGGAGTCCGCGTACATCGTGTCGGACCCGACCGGCTCCGCTGCGTCTGCGCTCGCCGCTGTGGCGAGGGTCGGCGGCACGCCGAGCTCCAGCCTGCCCCTGATCGGCGGCGTGACAGCGCAGCTCGACGCGCAGCAGGTGTCCGCGTTGCGGGCGTTCCCCTACGTCGTCGTGACGCCGGACGTCACGGTGAAGACGCAAGGCCAGCCCGGATCGGGTGCCTCGCCGGCATACGACGGTTCACGAGGCACCGACCAGGGCCCGGCCTCGTCCGCCTCGCGGACCCCGGCGGCCGTCTTCCCGCAGCAGACGGGGGCCGACATTCTGTGGGCACAGGGCGACAACGGGAGCGGGGTCAACGTCGCGCTCCTCGACACGGGGATTCAGGCACTGCCGGACTTCGCTGGGCGGCTGGTCGACGGCGTCGACCTCTCAGGTGAGGGCAACCCCTTCCAGGACGATTACGGCCACGGGACCTTCGTTGCCGGGTTGATCGCCGGGAACGGCGCGTCCTCGGGCGGCCAGTACATGGGGGAGGCGCCCGGAGCGGGGCTCGTATCGGTCAAGGTGGCCGGTGCCAGTGGCAACACGACGATGGCCACGGTGATCCGGGGGATCGAATGGACCGTCGATCACCAGTCGAGTGACAACATCAGGGTCCTCAACCTGTCGCTTGGCTACATGCCATTCGAGTCCTCTGCCGTCGATCCGCTTGATCAGGCGGTCGAGAAGGCATGGACGGCGGGCATCACGGTCGTCGTCTCGGCGGGTGACGCGGGGCCCGACAACGGCACCATCCTGTCGCCGGGCAACGACCCGCTTGTCATCACGGTGGGCGCCCTCGACGACGGCGGCCAGGCCAACCCGGCCAATGACACGATGACGACGTTCAGCAGTGTCGGGCCGACCACCCCTGACGGTTGGTTCAAGCCCGACCTGGTGGCGTCCGGCCGTTCCGTGGTCAGCCTTCGTGACCCCGGTTCGACGATCGACGCCAACTTCCCGTCGGCTCGCATCGGCACTTCGAACTTCGTGGGCTCGGGAACGTCCTTCAGCTCCGCAGTCGCCAGCGGGGCCGTCGCGCTGTTGCTGGCGGACCACCCGTCGTACTCGCCCGACACCGTCAAGGGCACCCTGCTCGGGACGACCTCACCCGGACCGGTGGGCAACGTGTTCGTCGACGGCCATGGGGATCTCGACATCGCGACCGCAGACGCATCGACACCGATGACGCTCACCCAGGTGCCCGGCCAGCGGGGCCAAGGGACGCTCTCGTCCTCCTGGTCCTCGTCGAGCTGGAACCTCGGCAACTGGCAGGGCCACGTCTGGAACGGCCACGTCTGGAACGGCCACGTCTGGAACGGCCACGTCTGGAACGGCCACGTCTGGAACGGCTCGGTATGGAACGGCTCGGTATGGAACGGCTCGGTGTGGAACGGCTCGGTGTGGAACGGGATCGCATGGAACGGCTCGGTGTGGAACGGCTCGGTGTGGAACGGGATCGCATGGAACGGCTCGGTGTGGAACGGCTCGGTGTGGAACGGCTCGGTGTGGAACGGCTCGATCTGGAACTGATCGTTCACGAGGCGGTGTCATGACGGGCGGGAAGGCGGGCCTCCCCAGGTCAGCGAGGGTCGTCGTCGCGGCGTGGATGACCGCGGGCTCGGTGGCCCTGGCCTTCGCCCTTCTCCGTCTCTGGTCCACTGGTTGGCCGGGGGGGACCGCGACGATGTTCGCCGTCCTCTTCGGCGTTCTCATGGCGGCCAGCTGGATCTGGCCGATCATGCTGTACGTCGACGACCAGTCCGACGCCTTCGATCTCGACGAAGGCTTCTTCGTCCTGCTCGTCCTGCTCGTGCCGGCCGCCATGACGGTGCTCGTCTTCGCCGTGGTCGCCGTGGTGGCGCAGGCCGTGAAGCGCCGGCCCCTGGTCAAATCGGCTTTCAACGTGGGGCAGGTGGTCACCTCGGCCGGGATCGCCGCCCTGGCGTTCGTCCTGCTCCACGGAGCCCAGGACTCGGCCGGCTATGTCAAGGTCGGCGCGGCCCTCGTCGGGGCCCTGTGCTACCTGGTCGTGAACACCGGGGCCATCGCCTCCATTCTCTCCACCCTCGGCACCCCCTGGAGAGAGACCGTGCTCGGTGGCGTCGAGGGCAAGCTGCTCGTCGTCGCCGGCAGCATCGGCATCGCCATCCCGACCGCGCTGCTGTTGGCCTCTCAGCCGAAATTCCTGCCCGTGGCCGTGCTGCCCCTCCTCGTGCTGCGGTATCTGGGGGAGGGCCACTCCTTCGCTCGCAACGACCGGGTCCGCCTGCGCGGCCTGTTCGAAGCCACGCTCGACGTCAACCGCTCCATCGGCAGCGACGAGACCCGGGCCGCCGTGCTCAGCTCAGCACGCTCCCTCCTGCGATCGCCCGATGTCACGTTGGCTCCTGTACGACCTGAACCGGAGGACGGCACGCTCTCCGCGCCGGTCGAGTTGGCCGACCGCAGGCTCTGGTTGTCCGTCTCGGGCCGAAGCCGGACCGAGCCCTTCGACGACGCCGATCGTGCACTGCTCGACGCCTTGGCGTCGGTTGGCGCCATCGCCCTGGCCAACGCCGACCTCTACGCGGAGGTCGAACGGCAGAAGGACAACCTGTCGGTCATCACCAGCAGCCTCGGCGAAGGCGTGTGCGCGATCAACAAGAGCGGCGAAATCACGTTCATGAACCCAGCGGGGGCGAGCATGCTCGGCTGGCTCGAGCTGCCGCCTGGCGACGCGCGCTCCTCTATCGCCATCGAGACCCCGCGCTTCCTGCTCGACCCGGCCCTGCGCGCCATGACCCTGCGGCAGAACGTCGTCACCGATGACACCCGGTTCGTGCGCGGCGACGGTACGTACTTCCCGGTGACGATGACCGCCTCCCCCGTGGTGGGCGACTCGGAGCCGTCGGCCGCGGTCATCGTCTTCCGCGACACCTCGGAGCGCAAGGCCTTCGAGGAGCAGCTGGCCCGGCACGCGTTCCAGGACCCCCTGACCGGACTTGCGAACCGGCGCCTCCTCCTCGACCACCTCGACCATGCCTTGCTGCAGGCCGAGCGCACCGGTGGTCGGGTCGCCGTGCTCTTCGGTGACGTCGATCGATTCAAGGTCGTCAACGACCACCTCGGTCACCAGGTGGGCGACGAGCTTCTCCGTGTCGTCGCGGAGCGGCTCCGGCGCGCCGTCCGGCCCGGCGACACGCTGTCGCGGTTCGGGGGTGACGAGTTCGTGATCATCCTGGAGGGTGTGAGCGTGCCGGAGGACGCGCGCCAGGTGGCCGCCAGGGTGCTCGACACGCTGCGCGAGCCCGTCGTCCTCAGCGGTGGGCACGAGGTCGTGGCGACGATGAGCATCGGCATGGCGTTGAGCGAAGAGGCCACGTCACGCGACGATCTCCTGCACGATGCGGACGTGGCCATGTACCGGGCCAAGGAGCATGGCCGGGGTGGCCAGGTCACGCTCTTCGACGTGGACCGGATGGGCGGCCGTTCAGCCGGACGGCTGGACCTCGACACCGCGCTCCACCACGCCGTGGAGCGCCAGGAGGTCGAGGTCTACTTCCAACCGTTGATCTCTCTCGCCGACCAGCGCATCGTCGGGGCCGAGGCCTTGGTCCGTTGGGACCACCCCGAGCACGGGATCCTGTCCCCGGCGCAGTTCATCGAGTTGGCCGAGGACAACGGCACCATCCTGCCGATCGGGAAGACCGTGCTCGAGCGGGCCTGCCTGCAGGCGAAGAGTTGGCACGACTCGTTCGGCGTCATGTTGGAGGTCGGCGTGAACCTGTCTGCCCGCCAGTTCCAGCAAACCGGCTTGGAGGACCAGATCGCAGACGTGCTCCGCACGACCGGCATGGACCCGTCGCAGCTCCTCCTCGAGATCACCGAGAGCTTGGCCATGGACGACGTGGAGATGACCTCGTCCATCCTGACCAAGCTGCACGGGCTCGGGGTACGCCTCGCGATCGACGACTTCGGCACGGGCCACTCCTCGCTCGGGTATCTCGCCCGGTTCCCCATCGACGTCATCAAGATCGATCAGAGCTTCGTGCGCGACATCGACCGCGATCCGGTGAAGTCGGCGATCGTCTCGGCGGTGGTCGCACTCTCGCAGGCGATCGGATCGACGACGGTGGTCGAGGGGGTCGAGACGCTCCCGGAGCTCGAGCAGATCCAGAGCCTCGGGTGCGACATGGCCCAGGGCTTCTACTTCTCGCGACCCCTCCCGGCCGGGGCGTTCCGCGAGCTGCTCGGGGCCAGCGACAGCCCGCCACCCGGCCCGCACGTCCTGCGTGGTGCCCTGCTCCGCTGAGCGACAGGCCGGCCGCGTGGGCTCACCCCACTGAGCCGACGCCGTCGCGCACCGGCGCGCTCCTGCGCAGGGCCTCGTGGAGGAGCGGCACGGCCTCGCGCCAGTCGCCGACGATGCCGACGTCACAGTGCGCGAACACCGGCGCCTCGGGGTCGGTGTTCACGGCCAGGACCGTCCCCGCGGCACGCACGCCCACGATGTGGTTGAACTTCCCGCTGAGACCCAGCGCGACGTACAGGCGGGGCGCGATGGACCGGCCGGTCAGGCCGACCTGGCGGGCGCGGGGGGCCCAGCCCCGGTCCGTCACCTTCCGCGTGGCGGCGAGCTCGGCGCCCAGCAGGGCAGCGAGGGGGCTGAGCTGCTCGTACTCGTCAGGAGCGACCCCCGTGCCCACCCCGATGACGACCTCGGCCCGCGCCAGCGTCTCCACGTCGTCGTTGCGGTGCTCGCCCAGCACGTGCACGCGGCCCCGGGTGCCCACCGCGCGCTCCACCGACGGAGTGACGCCCGATGCGGGCGCCGGTGCGGGCGCCGGCAGCACGCCGGGCCGCACGGTGACCATCTGTGTGGCGCTCCGGCAGGTGATGTCCGCCACCAGCGCGCCGGCGAACGCCGGCTTGGCCGCGACCAGCGTGTCGTCGTGCACCGACAGCGCGATCGCGTCGCCGACCAGCCCCGACCCGGTCGCGGCCGCTGCCCGCCCCGCCACCTCCCGCCCGAAGGCGGTGCTCGGGGCCAGCACGGCCCAGGGCTCGGTCTCGCGCACGTAGGAGGCGACCGCATCGGCCACGTCCTCCGCGACGAGGGAGCCCCGCAGCGCAACTGCGAGGTCGGCGCCGGGGGTCGCCTGCGGGGTCCCCGCTGCGCCGGAGGGGACGAGCGCGTGCACGGCCGCACCGGCGTCCCGGCCGAGGCGCGCCGCCGCGCCGAGCAGCTCGCCCGCCACCGCGGGCCGTCCCGGCTCGACCAGCACGGCGATGACCCGCGAAGCCAGTGGGGCGGCTTCCCCGCCCCGGGCCGGAGCGGGCGCCGGGAGCGCATCGGCGCCGGGCCGGCGGCCCACGTCCAGCGCACCTCGGCGGCGCAGCTCGCGCACGGCCTCGTCGACTTGTTCGTCGAGCGGCCCCTCCAGCACCCGGTTCGCGCGCGCGTGGACCATGGGCCGGGTCTCGCCCACGACCGTCGGGCTCCCGAGCTCGCCCCAGGGCCCGGCGCCGAGCTCGGCCGCGCTCATCCGGGTGAGGCGCTCCGCCGGGACGGCCGCCCGCCCGGCCGGGTCGACCTTGCAGGGGTCGCAGAGACGCTCGGCCACCGACAGGACGGCCGGCAGGGCGATCTCGGCCTCCTGGGTCCCGTCGTCGTGCTCGAGCTCGAGGCGCAGCGTCGCGCCGAGGTCCTCGAGGTGGCGGACTCCGCTGGCGAAGGGGAGGTCGAGCAGCTCGGCGACTTCGGGGCCCACCTGCCCCGTCTCCCCGTCGATGGAGTTGCGGCCGAGCAGCACGAGGTCGAAGGGGCCGGCCGCGCGGAGCGCGGCAGCGAGCGCGCGTGCACTGGCGAGCGTGTCCGATCCGGCGAACGCATCGTCGCAGATGTGCAGCCCCGAGTCGGCGCCCCAGGCCACCGCCTCACGCAACACGTCCTCGGCGCTCGGAGGGCCGAGGGTCACGACGGTGCAGGTGCCCCCGGTCGCTTCCGCCAGCGTGACCCCCTGGGAGACGGCCCGGCGGCAGTACGCGTTCATCTCGACGTCCACGTCACGGCGGACCAGCCGCCCGTCTTCGAGGCGCATCGACTCGGCGACGGGGACCTGCTTGACGAGCGCGGCAATGCGCAACGGGGCCCCCGCGGCGCGGGTGACCGGGACCGGGCTCACGGGGCGTTCGATGCGGCCACGCTACCGGCCACGGCGGGACGCCCCCGCTGGCGCGGGGGCGTCAGCGGCCGATGGCGGCGCCCTCGGGGCTGCGCGGGTCGGACGCCGCGACCAGCCGGCGCGTCCCGTCGTCCGCCTCGACCGCGATGATCTGGGCGCAGCCGACCGCGACCGGGTCGAAGGCGCGGATCCGCTGCGTCCGGTGGCCGCGGGCAGGCAGCCCCTCGAGCCATCCCGGTGGCGCGTCGGACTCGACGACCACCGTGAGGTCGTCGCCCCACCAGAGCCGGAACGGCCCGGCCGAGGGGGCGTCGAGCGTGAGGCGGGGCGCGGCCACGGCCGTCGCGGGGTCCTGGCCGGCGTGCAGCAGCCGCGCCAGGAGCTGGCCGATGATCTGGGGCTGGGCGTCGCCCCCCATGGCGCCCACGAGATGCGTGAGCGCACCGCCCGCGGCCGTGGCGAGCATGGGGGAGAGGGTGTGGGGCGGGCGACGCCCCGGTCCCACCTCGGCGGGATGGCCCGGAGTGAGCGAGAAGCCCACCCCGCGGTTGTGGAGGAAGACGCCCGTCGTCGGCTCGATGAGGTGCGAGCCGAAGTCCAGCGCGTTGGACTGCGTGAGCGACACCCCGAGCCCGTCCGCGTCCATGGCGCACAGGTGCGTCGTGTCCCCCTCCGCGATCCGGGCCACCGGCGGGCCCACGGTGCCCAGCCCGGGCGTGACGTCCGGCGGCGCCGTCCCGTCGGCGCGCACGCCGCGCCACGGCGCCGGCCAGGCGGTCGGGGTCGAGGAGCGCCGCACCATCCGCTCCGTCGAAGAGCACCTCGGGCCGGTCGTGCCCGACGGCGCGCCACGACTCGACGAGGAGGTGGGCCCAGCGCGCGTCGTCGGGGTCGTCGCCGAGCCCGGCCGCCTCGGCGACGAAGGCGCCGGCCAGCGTCAGGTAGCCCTGCGAAGGCGGCGGCACGGTCCACAGGTCGTGGCCCCAGACCCCGAGCCGGAGCGGCTCGCACCATCGCGCCGCGTTCGAGGCGAGGTCCTCCGGGGCGTAGTGCCCGTTCCCGAGCTCGAGCAGGCCGCGGCCGAACTCGCCGCCGTAGAAGGCATCGCGCCCGCCGCGGGCGATGGCGCGCAGGGTGCGTGCGATCCCGGGCAGGCGCACGCGCCGGCCGACGGCGAGCGGCCCGTCGGGGCACAGCTCGCCCGCCCCCGGGAGCGCGTGGACGAGGTGGCTCGCCAGGGCCAGCATGATGGAGGCCGCGAACCCGTCGGTGGCCAGCTCGATCGCCGGCCCCAGGACTTCCTCGAGGGGCAGCCGTCCGTGGCGCTCGTGCAGGGTGAGCCACCCGTCGACGGCGCCGGGCACCGGCACGCTGCGGACGTCGCCCCGCAGCGGCATCACGGCCATGCCCTCGGCGCGCATCCGGGCCGCCTCGGCGCCGGCGCCGGCGCGCCCGACCGAGAGGAGCGCCTCGGGTGGCGACCCCGGTGGTGCCACCATGGCGAGGACGTCGCCCCCGAGCCCGCACAGGTGGGGGCCCACGACCGCCATGACGGTGCCCGTTGCGACCGCCGCGTCGGCGGCGGAGCCGCCACGAGCGAGCATGCCGACGCCGGCCGTCGCGGCCAGCTGGTCGGCCGCCGCGACCATGCCGCGCATCCCCGTCCGGGGGCCGAAGGGGGCGAGCGGGAGCGCCATCGCCCGCGTCAGAGGACGACGACCGAGCGCAGGACCTCGCCGCGCTGCATGCGGGCGAAGGCGTCCTCGACCTCGTCGATGCCGATGGTCTCGCTCACGAAGCGGTCGAGGTCGAGCCGCCCGTCGAGGTAGAGGTCCACGAGCACGGGGAAGTCGCGCGAGGGCAGGCAGTCGCCGTACCAGCTCGGCTTCAGGGCGCCGCCGCGTCCGAAGAACTCGATCATGGGGAGGTCGATGCGCATGTCCGGCGTCGGGACGCCGACCTGCACGAGGGTCCCCGCCAGGTCGCGCGCCATGAAGGCCTGTTCCATCACGGCGGGGTGCCCGACCGCCTCGATGCAGACGTCGGCCCCGTTGCCGCCGGTGAGCGACCGGATCGCCTCCACCGGGTCGGTGACGCTGGCGTCGACCGTGTGCGTGGCGCCGAACGACGTCGCAAGTTCGAGCTTCTTCGAGTCGAGGTCGACGCCGATGACGGTGGCCGCCCCGGCGAGCGTCGACCCGACGACGGCGGCGCACCCGACACCGCCGCAGCCGAAGACGGCCACCGAGTCGCCCGGCCCCACCTTGCCCGTGAACATCGCCGCCCCCAGCCCCGCCATCACGCCGCACCCGAGCAGCCCCACCGCCTCGGGACGCGCCGCGGGGTTGACCTTGGTGCACTGGCCCGCCGCGACCAGGGTCTTGTCGGCGAAGGCGCCGATGCCGAGCGCGGCGGAGAGCGGGGTGCCGTCGGCCAGCGTCATCTTCTGCGTGGCGTTGTGGGTGGCGAAGCAGTACCAGGGCCGGCCCCTCCGGCACGACCGGCACTCGCCGCACACGGCCCGCCAGTTGAGGACGACGAAGTCGCCCGGTGCGAGGTCCGTGACCCCGGGCCCGACCGAGTCGACGAGGCCGGCGGCCTCGTGGCCGAGCAGGAAGGGGAAGTCGTCGTTGATGCCTCCCTCCCGGTAGTGCAGGTCGGTGTGGCAGACGCCGCAGGCCTTGACGGTGACGACCGCCTCGCCCGGTCCGGGGTCGGGCACGTGGATCGTCTCGACCGTCACCGGTGCGCCCATCTCCCGCGACACCACACCGCGCACCTCGGTTCCCATGGCAGCTCCTCCCGTCCGCGAGCCCACATGATGCCCGATCGGCCCGTACCCGCACGAGCCCAACGTGGGCTCTGCGTCGCAGTGCCTACGCCACTGGCACGAAGATGCAGAAGGGGTGCCCGTCGGGGTCGGCGTAGACGTAGAGCCGCTCCAGCGGGTCGTCTGAGCGATCGAGAAGGAGTTGTGCTCCGAGCCGCAGCGCCCGCTCGTGCTGCTCGGCCAGGGCCTGCTCGTCGGGGACCGTGAGGTCGAGGTGCGCCTGCTGCGGCGTCGCGGTGTCGGGCCACGTCGAGCGCGGGAGGTCGGCCACCTGCTGGAAGGCCAGGCGGGGCTCCCCCGAGGGAGCGACGAGGACGATGTAGTCCAGACCCTTCGGGTCGTCCTCCCCAGCCGGCGGCGACTCGTCGCCGGCCCGGTACGCGTAGCCCAGGAGCTCCCGGTAGAACTCGGCCAGGGAGCGGGCGTCGGTCGTGTCGAGCACGAACGTGTGCAGCGTCGGGAACGCTGGATCGGTCATGGACGCGCCGGGCTCATGGGGGCGGCTCATTCTATTGACACTCGCATCTCACGTCCCCGGAGCAGCCCTATGGTGACCCGCGATGCGAGCGGCCTACGTGGAGGCACCGGAGGGCTGGACGCGGCTGGGCGGCCGTGGCCTCGGGCCCTTCGTGACCCGGGAGGTGTTCGGCCGGCCCGACGGCACGCGGTTGACCTGGGAGTCGCGCTGGCACCGCAAGCACCAGGGCACGCCGCCGACCGGCTCCACGTGGTGGGCACCCCGCGCGCTCGGGTGGTGGATCGGCGTGCTCTTCGCCGTCGGGTCGATCTGCTTCGCGCTGGGGTCGTTCCCCCCTACGCGATCGCTGTCGGGACGAACCCGGACAACGTCACCTATTTCATCGGCTCGATCTTCTTCACGACCGCTTCCTTCATGGTGTACGTCGAGACAGCACGCGCGCCCTCGGCGCTCGGCGTGGCACAACGCCCCGGTCAGCGGTCGCTCTTCAGGGTGCAGCACCGCCGGATCGACTGGTGGGCGGCCATCATCCAGTTCGCGGGCACGCTGTGGTTCAACCGGACCACCCTGAGCGCGCTCCTCGTGGGTCTCGGGGCGTCGCCGAGCCATCACCCCGTGTGGCGGCCCGACGCGCTCGGCTCGGTGTGCTTCCTGGTCTCGAGCTGGCTGTGTTGGGCCGAGGAGTGCCACGGGCCGTTCGCCTGGCGCCCCTCCCGCATCTCGTGGTGGATCACCCTGGTGAACCTCGTGGGCTCCGTCGCCTTCGGGGTGTCGGCGGTCGCCTCCTACGTGAAGCCCAACGGCGACCTGGTCAGCCTGGCGCTGACCAACCTCGGCACCTTCGTCGGCGCCGTCTGCTTCCTGGCGGGCGCGCTGCTCCTCCTCCCCGAGCGGACACTGGCCAGCCCGTCGGCGGAGCCCGAACCGAGTCAGCCCGCCGGCAGCTCCACATGACAGCGGGTCTGGCGTCATGCAGCGTCGTCGCGCCGGAGCAAGCGCATGACGGGGGCGAAGGCCTCTATGTCCCGGACGCTGTAGTAGCTGATGCCCCATCGTTCGCGGCACATCAGCAGATGCTGCGCCATCTCCTCGTGTGTCCCCAGGCACAGGAATGGCGTGCACAGAATGTCTGCGACGTCCATCCCGGTGCGCGTCGCGATGTCGGTGGCGGCGCGCACGCGATCCTTGGTCAGGACGACCGACTGGACGAGCGCATGGACCTCGAGCGAAGGCCATCGGCCACCGGCGCGCTCGTGCATCCAATCGAGGGTGTCGTCGAGACGGATCGCCTCCCAGCGCACGTCGTGACGGTGCCCGTCGGCGAGGGTCCGGCCCAGCATGGTGGGAGCAACGATGTCCGCGTGCTCGAGGGCGTGGGCGAGCGCCGCCCTCCCGTTCACCCCCACCAGGATGGGCACGTGCTCCTGGAGCGGGGCCAACGTCATCGCGGCCTCGAGTCGGTAGTGGCTCCCGGCGAAGCTCACCGGGCCGCCGTCGAGGAGGGCGCGGACGATCTCCACCGCCTCGGCCAGACGCTCCTTGCGCATCGCCGGCGGATCGAAGGTCGTCCCCATTGTGGCGTACTCCGTGAAGCTGTGTCCGGCTCCCATCCCGACTTCGAGCCGTCCACCGCTCAGGTGGTCGAGTGTCGACAGTTCCTGTGCGAGCGTGACTGGGTGATGGAGGTCGTTGTTGAGCACCAGGGTGCCCAGGCGGATCGTGTCGGTGGCCTCGGCCGCCGCTGCGAGCGAGAGGAGCGGCGAAGGCTCGGCCCCCACGTGGTCACCGACCTGGAAGACGTCGAACCCCGCTTCCTCGGCCAGGCGGGCACCGCGGAGTATCGCACCGACGTCGGTCGCCGTGGCCTGGAAGCCGAAGCGGAAGGGCCTCACGCCGACCCCACCCGGTAGCGCTCCAGCCACGCCACGAGTTCGTTGGGCCGGGCCAGCGCGGGCAGATGTCCACCGTCCATCTCGTCGGGCGTGATGCCCAGTCGATCGCGGACCACCCGGCGCTGGAACGGCGCCGGGAAGAACCGGTCGCCGCGGCACAGGAGGAACCTGGTGGGGACCGCAGGCCAGGAGTCGAGTGGCCACGGCTTCTCGAACGGTGTTCCCGACTGGGGGCGGAGGTGCGCCGGCAGCTCAGCCGCCAGGTCGGCAGGGAGGTCGTGCGCGAAGACCTCCGCGGGGTCGAAGGGGTCGGGGAAGACGTGGCCCGTGTTCGCCCACCAGTCACCGGGTGATTCTCCCGGGCGCGGCACCATCGCCGCCACGAGGACCAGCACGGACACGTCCAGCCTGCCGCAGACCAGCGGCGCGGTGAACCCCCCGAGCGACTGCGCCACCACGATGACCTCGCGGCCCGCGCCCACGGCGCCGACCACGACGTCGGCGTACTCGGCGAGCCCGGCGCGGTCGTCGTCGCAGGGAAGGTCGACCGCGATCACATCATGACCGAGCAACGTCAAACGCGGCACGACGAGGTGCCAGTACCACGAGTCGCCGCCGGCACCGTGGATGAGCACGTACGTGGACACAGAAGATCCTCGTCCGTCACCGTACCGGGACCGAGAACACGGTGACGAACCGAGACGCGTCCCGTCGAACCGCCAGACCGCGGCACCTGCTGCTTTCAAGATTGGTAACCACGACCCAACCAGGGAAAATGGCGTGAGGGTGCGAGCCCCGAGCCGGCAGCGAACGGAACTCACGCATCAAGGCGCCCCCAGGAGCGCCCAAGCCATCCCCGCTACGCCGAGAGATCAGCGTTAAGAGGCGGGTGTGGGGTCTTGAGCAGGGATCAGATCCATCGCCGCAATCTGTGCGCCCGGGATCACGTCCCTACTCGGCACATCTGGGGCCGGAATGGCCGTGATGTAATCGTCCTCGCCCGACACCTCTTCCAGGCTCCGCCGAGCAGGTTCGGGAAGCACCATCGTGAGGAGAAATCCGAGGATGGCTGCAGCTCCCGCCACGACGAGCATTCCCCTCAGACCCACATGCTTCTGTAACTGCGGCACCAGGAAGACACCCACGAATGCTCCGAGCTTGCCGATCCCGGCGGCGAAGCCATGTCCGGTCGTGCGCATGCTGACAGGAAAAACCTCAGATGGCATGACGAAGGTGGTCGTATTCGGCCCAAACTCAGTGAAGAAGTAGCTGAGTCCGAAAATGGCCAGGAATGGCGCAACGGTGGTGGTGAGTGCGGGAAACACCCCCAAGACCAAGAAGCACAAAGCCATCACGGCGAACCCGATGAACTGCAAGCGACGGTGACCGACGCGGTCCATCCTGGCGATGGCCAACAGGTAGCCCGGCAAGGCAAAGACCACGAAGATGCCGAGGGTCCACACCAACTTGACCTCGAGGCTGGAATGCGGAGCAACTTCTTTGAGGATGTTCGGGAGTGAGAGGGTGTTGCCGTAGTACGCATAGTCGAAGAGGAACCACGTCCCGGCCGTCCCCACAATGAGAAGCAGCATGCGTCGGTTACTGAGGAACTGACGAAGTGTCATGCGCCTGGTCCCGTCTGAGACCGTCTCGGAGGCGTCGATCGCTCCACCGGCGAACGAATGGAGTTGTTTGGCGGCACGGTGTGCCTTGCCCTGGACACGGGCCTGGAACCGGGGCGATTCAGGCATCTTCGATCGCAGGTAGACGACCGCTGCTGCGGGCACTGCGCCGAGGCCCAACAGCAGCCGCCAGGTGAGATTGCTGCTGATGCCCGAGGAGAGCAGGACAAGCGCAACCAGCGGCCCCACGATCAGGCCGACCGCCTGCATCGAGAAGACGAGTCCGACCAGTCGCCCACGGTCTTTTCGGTTGGCGTACTCACTCATGAGGACGGCAGACACCGGATAGTCGCCGCCAATCCCCAGACCCAGCACGAAACGGGCTACCACGAGGAATAGGAACCCAGGTGCGACAGCCGAAGCGATCGCCCCAACGATCATGATGAGAGCGACCACGGTGTAGACGATCTTGCGTCCGATCACGTCGGCGATGCGACCGAAGAGCAGTGCGCCGAAGAAGGCGCCCAGGATGGCCGATCCCGTGACCCAGCTCGTCTGCGTCGTCGTCAGGTGCCACTGGGCCTTGACGAGTGTCGCCACGGTCGCAATGACAAAGAGGTCGTAGGCGTCCGTGAAGAAACCCACGCCCGAGATGAGGACGGCCCGACGGTGGAACTTGCTGGTCGGCGCCTCGTCGAGGAGATGGGCAACGGTGGGCCCCGAGGCGGCGAGGCCGGTCTGGGGCAGCGGGTCTCCGAGGTCTTCCAATCGCGGATTCCCATTCAGCTCGATCACCTGTTCAACCCGCCTTCCACCAGCAAAAGCCCTGCTGAAATCTCCCAGGCCAGCGTGACGAAACAGCAAACTCTTGGTTATCCACAGGTGAACTAATCGCGAACTTTTGGCAAACTACTGGGCCCCTCCCTGTCTATATTTCTGATTCGTGCCCGGGAATCCTGAGCTTGAATCCGCCAGGCGCACATGGGCGTCAACTGCCAATGAACGCCTCTCGGCCGTAACCGAGGCTGTCGTCCACCTTCGGACGATGTTTGACGTGGAACCGGAGGCGCCACCAGAGATGGTCGCAGGTGTTGTGACAGAGGTGATTACCGCTTGCGCCAATCTCGTCAAGTGGCTCCGTAGCTCGCACGCACCGAGAGGCTTTGGGAAGGCCGGTGGGGAGCTTGGGGCTGCAGCAGGGGTCTACCGGAATGCCGCAGTCGCCTTCCGAAGTCTCGCTGATGCAGACGTGGATCAGCGACAAGTTCGATCAAATGCCTGCGCGAGTTTGTTGGAACAGGGTGACCATCATGTCGAGATATTCGCCGTAATCCTGGCGAAGAAGCTCGGCGACGTGACGCCGTAGAGAGACAGCCGCCGGGGCCCGAAGAAGCTCGGTGGCCTGACTCCGTTGCGTTGACCCCTTGAGGCCACAGCGAAACGGGGATACCCAGGTAGCCAACTGCTCCCGTCGGAGCACGGCTGGCAACGGAAGCGTCGCCAGAGCGACCGTTCTTCAGCATGCTCGCCGCCATCGCCTCCGCCACGCTGAGCGGTGCCGTCGGACGTGCCGTCTCGGTGGAGGTCCACGTCTCGAACGGGCTGCCAGGCTTCACGATCGTCGGGCTGCCCGACGCCGCCGTGCGTGAAGCGCGCGACCGGGTGCGCGCCGCCGTGCTCTCGAGCGGCCTGGCCTGGCCGCTGCGGAGAGTCACGGTCAACCTCGCGCCACCCCCGGTCCGGAAGGGGGGACGAGGGGGGACTACCCCCGGGGGGCGCGGCGACGGCCGCGCAGCACGCTGAAGAAGAGGAAGGCGACCGCCAGCAACGGCAGGATGACCGCCCCCGCCCAGCGGCTGCCGGCGAGCAGGAAGGCCACCGCCACGATGACCCCTGTCGCCAGGGCGAGCTCGGGAGTGTCGCCGACGAGGAAGTCCCACCAGAAGCGGCCGAAGGCCACGATCCCCTTTCGGATCGCGGCCATCACGGCGTGGCCCCTTCGACCTGGACCGCGGGAGCGGGGAGCTTCACTCGCATGTAGGCCGTCATCGCGAAGTAGACCACGACGAAGAAGCCGACCAACACCGGGATGGCCAGGTCGTTGCCGGGCCAGTTGACCCCGGCGCCCTCGCCGACCCAGAACACGCCGAAGCTGGTCAGCATGACGCCGACCAGCGTCTTGATGGTGTTCTCGGGCACCTCGCTGAGCTGGCGCGCCACCAGGAGTCCGACGATGCCGACGAGGACCACGGCTGCCCCCGCCGCCAGCGCGGCCAGGCCGAGGCGGTTCTGGGCGGCGCCGAGGCTGATCACGATCAGCACCACTTCCATTCCCTCGAGGAAGACGCCCTTGAACGCCACCGCGAACCCGACACCGTCGCGTCCCTTGTCGGGCTTCGCCGAGGTCCCGTCGTCATCCGAGCTGAGCTCGGCCACCGTCTCGGTGTAGATCTTGTCCTCGTCGTGCATGGCCTTGTGGCCGCTCGCGCGCAGGATCGCCTTGCGCAGCCATGACAGGCCGAGTACCAGGAGCAGCGCCCCCACGACCACCCGCAGCGCGTCGATGGGGACGTAGTGGATGAGCGGGACCCCCACGGCCACCACGAGGACGCCCAGGACGGCCGCCGCCGCGGCCGCGCCCTCGAGCGCGGAGCGCCAGCCGCGGCTGACGCCGGCGGCCACCACGATGGTGAGCGCCTCGACCATCTCCACGAGGCTGGCGCCGAACACGGCCAGGACGAGGACGATGGTTGACGAGGTGGTATGCATCGTGGACCCGCACAAAAGTATCCGGCCCGCGCCCCACCACCGGTCATCGGGGCCCGGCGGTAGTGTGCGGAGCACTGACCAGGGAGACCATCCTGGCGAAGGGAGGGGTGCCATGGCTGAGGGCGACACGGCTCCGCCAGACCGTGCGGGGCGGAACTACGTCGTCGTCTCGGCCGACACGCACGCCTCGCCGGACAGCCTCGACCACTTCCTCTCCTACGTCGACCCGGGGCACCGCGAGGCCGTGGCGGCCTTCGGTGACATGTCGTCGGTGGCCATCTCCATGTTCGGTGGGTTCGATCCCGGCGAGGTGGACGAGTCTGATCCCGTCCGGGCGACGGCGGCCAGGCGCCTGGCGGGGATGGGGGTCGACACCGACGCTGCGAGGGGCTGGCTGGCCCACTACGGAACGGACTGGGTGGTGCCGGGGGACGGCGGCGGCCGGCGTCTCGAGGTGCTCGAGGAGCAGGGGATCCACGCCGAGGTCACGCTGCCGGGACCCATCCTCGCCGGCGGCCTGTCACCCGCCATGTACCTCGGCGCGGCGACCGACAAGGGCCTCGAGGTGGTCTGGCCGGCGCTGCACGGGTACGTGCGCTGGCTGGCCGACTTCTGCAACGCCGCCCCGGGACGACGCGCCGGCTGCATGCCGATCGACTTCCACGACATGAGCCGAGCGGTCGAGGAGGTCGCCTGGGCCCGGGCCAACGGCATCTTCGGGGGCGTGATGCTGCCCGCCATGTCCGTCACGTCCAGGCTCCCGGGGTACGCGGACGACTCCTACGACCCGTTCTGGAGCGCGTGCGAGGACCACCAGATGGTGGTGAACCTGCACACCGGCGCGTCGGGGTCCGCGACCGACACCAAGTTCCTCTACGACGCGGCCCACGGCGGCATGTTGGGCCTCTACGAGGTGTTCGTCTTCACCCGCCGCCCCCTGTGGTTCATGATCTTCGGGGGCGTGTTCGACCGCCACCCGGATCTCAAGGTGGTGGTGACGGAGAACGGCGTGCAGTGGCTGCCCTCCCTCATCCGGGACATGGAGTCGTTCTTCGACACGCACGGGGGTGCACCCGTCCGCTCCTACCTCAAGATGCGGCCCCGCGACTACTTCGAGAAGCACGTCTTCCTGGGCGGCTCGCTCATGAAGCGCTACGAGGCGGAGATGCGCCACGAGATCGGCATCGACAAGCTGATGTGGGGCGCGGACTACCCGCACCTCGAAGGCGCCGCACCGGTCCACCGTGAGACCCTGCGCTACATCTTCGGCGGCCTGCCCGAGGAGGACGTGCGGCGCATGCTGGGCACCAACGCCATCGGCCTGTGGGGCTTCGACGCCGACCTGCTGCAGGCGGTGGCCGACCGCGTCGGTCCGACCGTCGCCGACCTGGCGACGCGCCTCGAATTGGCGGACATCGAGGACACGTTCAGCTGGAGCCTGGCCCGCCCGGTCCCGCTGGCGGCGTCCCGGGCGTCCTGAACAAAGACGTCGTCTCTCTCGGATCACCTCTCCCTTCCGGCCCACCGAACCGGCTCTGCCGGAACCGGCCCGGCGGCGCCAGCGCAGTGAGTCACCCACATACGCACCTACCGGAGAACGGTCGCGCCCACGTGGCGCGATGACGAAAAAAGAGTTGTCGATTGTGCGTCGCCTGCGTAGCCGGCGTGCTGTGGCAATCCAGTCCGCAGAAACGATCCCCGGCAAAAGCTGGCTACGTGATGGACTCGCCCGCCGCCGAGAAGTCGGGTCCACTCACCCAAAAATTGATCCACGCAATCTATTCAGAGGCGCGGCAACAATGCCCGATCTCAACCCACTTATATCCCATTGACTCAAACTGAAACCTCCGTTAGACCAAGAAATCAGCAGGAGTCTTCGAGTTTCGTAGACGGGGGAATGCAATGGACGAGGTGTACCAAAGCAGCGCGCGGCAACCCATTTCGCCGCGTAATCGAGGGTTCTCTCGGCGCCAATTCCTTGCCGCCTCAGCGGGCATGGCCGCATTGAGCGCCTTCGAATGGACGCCCATCTTCAAGGTCCCGGCAGCGAGCGCCCAGAGCACCCTGACACCGCCACCGAACTTTCCCTCGTCCATGCCGCTCTACCAACAGGCCTTCCAGAACTGGTCAGGTGAAATCGTGCTCGAGGATGCGTGGACCTGTGCACCGACCTCGGCTGCCGACGTCGTCACGCTGGCGAACTGGGCCTTCCCGGTGGGATACGAGGTGAGGGCGCGGGGGATGATGCACAATTGGTCGCCTCTGGTCATCCCGGTGGATTCCAGCGGCGCCGATCTCGTCCTGGCCGACACGACCCAGTTCCTGACTGGCGTCACAATCGACTCCTCCGGTTCGCCGCGCACCGTCACGGCCCAGACCGGGGTCACGATGGACGTTCTCCTCCAGGACTTGGAGAAGGCCGGTCTGGGATTGACCGCTCATCCAGCACCGGGGGACATAACGATAGGGGGTGCCCTCGCCATCGATGGTCACGGCACTGCAGTTCCCGCCCAAGGTGAAACGATCATCCCCGGCCATACCTATGGTTCCGTCAGCAATCTCATCCTCTCTCTTACCGCGGTTGTGTGGAGCTCGTCTCGAGGCCAGTACGTGCTTCGGACTTTCGGGCGTTCAGACCCGGCCATCCAGCCCCTATTGGCCCATCTCGGGAGAACCTTTGTCACGGAGGTGACTCTTCAGGTGGGTGTGAACACCCGGCTGCGGTGCCAGAGCTTCGTCAATGTTCCAGCCAGCGCGCTCTTCGGAGCACCGGGCTCGAGCTCGCAGACCTTCGATTCGTATGTAGAGAAGTCCGGCCGGGTGGAGACGATCTGGTTCCCCTTCACCTCCGAGCCTTGGCTGAAGGTATGGACGGTCGCACCTCAGAAGCCTCTGTTGTCGCGCGAGGTCGAGGCGCCCTACAACTACGTGTTTGCCGACGTCATCCCTGAGACGCTCTCCGGACTCATCAAAGAGATTCTCGAGGGTGATGTCAGCGTCACACCGACATTCGGCCAAGCCGAGCTCGCCATCGTTGCCGCGGGGCTGCTCGGCACCCTCACCGCTGACATCTGGGGCTGGGCCAAGGATCTACTTCTCTACGTCAAGCCCAGCACGCTCCGAGTAACGGCCAATGGATATGCCGTCCTGACCAGTCGGGCAAATATCCAGCAGGTGATCTACGACTTCATCACCTTCTACGAGAACCAGGTAGCCGCCTCTCAGGCGGATGGAAACTATCCCATGAACGGCCCGGTTGAGATCCGAGTCACCGGTCTCGACGTGCCCGGCGACGTCGAGATGGTCTCAGCAACGACGCCACAGCTGTCGGCATTGCGTCCGCGGCCAGATCAACCCAGCTGGAACGTGGCCGTCTGGTTCGACATCCTCACCATGCCCGGGACGCCGTACTCGTACCAATTCTACCGGGACATCGAACAGTGGATGTTCACTCATTACGTCGGCTCGTATGCTGCGGTACGTCCCGAATGGTCCAAGGGATGGGCATACACCGACTCGGCGGCTTGGTCAGATCCCGTCATGCTGAACGCCACGATTCCCAATGCCATCAACGCAGGACAACAGGCAGGGGACAACTGGAACACAGCCCTTGCCACTCTCGATACCTATGATCCGCACAAGGTATTCAGCAACACATTTCTCAACTCCTTCATGGCCTGAGGCCAGATGTCATATGCGGAGAAGGCCGTCCTCCTTATCGGAGGAGATTGGCTGGATTGAGCCCCATCTCTGCGGGACTGGGCTAGCTCGCACTGCCCGCCACTGGCCGCCGCTGCCCGCCACTGCCCGCCCGATATCGGCACTCGTCGGGTGTGGGTGTATCGGGTTCAGCGCGCTGCCGTGGCTTCGATCTCGATCTTGAGCTGTGGAAAGGCCAGCCGGGCGACGCCGAGAAGAGTTGAAGCCGGGAGGTTGTCGCCAAAGAACTCTGATGCGAGCGGTCCGAGCACGGTGATCAACTCGTCGACGTCCGTCGTGTAGTAGTTGACCTTGACAACGTCGGAGGCGGCGAGTCCAGCCGCCTGAAGGACGGCACCGAGATTCTCAAAGGACCTCTTCACCTGGTCGCCCATGTCGGAGGAGGAAGGCAGCGACCCATCTTCTGCAATACAGGTCTGCCCGGAGCAGACGAGGATCCGCTCAGCCCCTCTCACCTCTACTGCCTGCGAGAACCCGAACGCCTTGGACCAATCCCAAGGGTTCACATTGGTTCGGTCCATTGAAGTCCCCTCGCTCGCACGAGAGTGTCAGCGGCCGCGACTCTAGCCTGCCAACATTTCGGCGCGAGGCGGTGAGAGCGCCTACTGTCCCGCTCGATACACAGGCATTTCCGTCCGGGGACGCCTTTTGTTGGCGTTGGGCTCGTTGGTCCGGGTCGCCGTGTCTACATTGGCACCTGAGAACGCCAACGACAGGAGACCGGCGTGGGAAGGATCGTGGTCAGCGACAACGTCTCGCTCGACGGAGTGATCCAGGACCCAGCCGGTGACGAGGGCTTCAGGGTCGGTGGCTGGGTCGGCAGGCTCAAGGACCGCGAGGAGATCAACGCGCTCGCTCTCGACGACGCGGTAGGGCCGAAGCCTTGGTGTTGGGCCGGCGGAGCTACGAGTGGTTCGCGGCGCGGTTTCCATCCCGGAGTGGCCCATTGGCTGACAGGCTGAACAGCCTCCCCAAATACGTCATATCCTCAACCCTCGAACATCCCGCCTGGAACAACTCGACCGTGTTGAAGGGCGACGTTCTGAACGAGGTTTCCAAGCTGAAGCAGGAACGAAAGGGGGAAATCGTCGTTCTCGCCAGCTTCCAGCTCGTGCACACGTTGATTGAGCACGATCTCATCGACGAGTTGCGTCTGAAGATCTTCCCGATCGTGCTCGGGGCGGGCCACCGCCTCTTCGGCGAGACCAGCGACACGAAATCCATGCGCCTCGTCGAGGCCCGTGCCCTGGGCGACGGTGTGGCTGTTCTCACGTACGAGGCAGTCCGAGGCATCTAGTGGTCGTGTGGCGACGTCCGCCGTGGTGTCACACCCGCGTGCTTGCATCGACCCGTGGAGTTGGCTGACTTCGTCGAGGCGCTGAGCGCCCTGGTGTCGAGTGGCGCCGACACCTACGGCGACGGCGCGTCCATCGAGGTGCTGCACCACGAGCTCGCCCGCTTCGAGGCCTTCGTCACCGAGGCGACCGCCGTCTTCGAGGCGAGCGAGGAGTGGGCGGCCGACGGGGCCAAGTCGGCGTCGGCGTGGATCGCCACCCGCTGCCGGGTCCCCCGCAGCGCCGCCCGCAAGCGGACCCGGCTCGGGAGGACCCTGCGCCACCTGCCTCGCTGCGCCGAGGCCTGGCGGGAGGGCCGGATCGGCGCCGACCAGGCCCGGGCGATCGCCTCGGCCCGGCGCCACCGCACCGAGGCCTCCATGGCCCGCGACGAGGAGATGCTCGTCTCCCAGGCCGCCGCCATGGGCTTCGAGGACTTCTACCGGGCGCTGAGCTACTGGAAGCAGTTGGCCGACCCCGAAGGCGCCGACGCCGCCGACGAGGACCGCAGGGCGGCGCGCAACGTGTATCTCGAGTCGAGCTTCACGGGGATGTGGCTCGGCCAGATGACACTGGACCCGATCTCGGGCTCCATCGTGTCGGGCGAGCTGAACCGCCTGGAGCACGAGCTCTTCGAGGCCGACTGCGCCGAGGCCCGGGAACGGCTGGGCCGGACGCCCCGGATCGACGAGCTGGCCCGCGACGGCGGCCAGCGCCGGGCCGACGCGCTGGTCGAGATGGCGAGCCGTAGCCGCACCGCTCCGGCCGAGGGCATCCGCCCGGCCCCGCTCTTCAGCGTCGTGGTGGGCTACGAGACCCTGCACGGCCGGATCTGCGAGCTCGAGAACGGCACCGTCCTGGCTCCGTCGTCACTGCAGCCCTGGATGGACGCCGCCTACTTCGAGCGGGCGATCTTCTCGCTCGGCACCCGGGTCGACGTCAGCGTGCGGGCCCGCCTGTTCAGCGGGGGGACGAGGCGGGCGATCGAGCTGCGGGACCGGATCTGCACCCACCCCTACTGCTACGAGCCCGCGGAGACCTGCGAGGCCGACCACATCCAGCCCTATGCCGAGGGGGGACCGACCACCCAGGAGAACGGGCGGCTGCTGTGCGGGTTCCACAACCGCCTGCGCAACCAACGGGAGCAGAGGGAGCGGCCACCGCCCGTCGCGGCGTGAGGGACCCAGAAGGGGGACGTCTCCTTCAGGACGCGTCGGTGACGAGCAACCGGTAACCCAGTTCGAGGGTTTCGCGCGCCCCGAGGTCTGCGTGGCGCTCGTGCCACGCACCGCTGGCCAGGTCCGCCTCCAGCCCGCTGATCCCGCGTGCGATGACGGCGGGATCGGCCAGCGCCAGCCCGGACGCGTTGGCCCGCACCGCCGGGTCGAGGTAGGCCTCGGGGCGGCACCAGTAGGCGCCGAGGACACCGTCTTGCATGTCGCGTGGGACGGGCAGCGGCACGGACGTCGTCGCCCCGATCGCTGCTGCGATCTCGTCCGCCTCGGGGCCGCAGCGCCGGGTGTGGTCGCCCACCTCGGGCAGGTACTCCTCCAACAGCCAGAAGCGGGAGTGCAGCTCGAAGTCGATGGCCAGGACCACCCGCCGCGGTGCGATGCGGCACAGCTCGGCCAGTCCTGCGGCCGGGTCGTCCCAGTGGTGGACCGTCAGGATCGCCAGCGCGACCGCCGCGCAGCCTGCGTGCAGCGGCAGCGCCGAGGCACCGGCCCGTACGACGGGCGCGGCACCTGCGACCCGCTGCTCCACCATGACCACCGACGGCTCCACGGCCACGACGGGGCAGTGCGTCGGCTCGTACGAGCCGGACCCGGCGCCGACGTTGACCACGAGGTCGCCCATCCCGGCCCCCAGGTGTGCCGCGACGACCGCGGCCCAGCGGGGGTCCGGCCGCCGGTGCGCCACGTAGCCCCGGCCGATGGTGTCGTAGACGGGCGAGGTCACCGCACCGACCCGCACGTCCGGATGTCCAGATTCAGGCCGCCGACTTCTCCAAGATGTGGACGCCGCAGGCCGAGCCCAGTCCGATGACGTGGGTCAGGCCGACCTTGGCGCCGGGAATCTGCCGGTCGCCGGCCTCGCCCCGCAGGTGCGTGGCCACCTCCCACACGTTGGCGATGCCGGTCGCCGCGATCGGGTGGCCCTTGGACTCGAGCCCGCCCGACACGTTGACCGGGGTGGTGCCGTCGCGCCAGGTGGCGCCCGACTTGAAGAAGTCGACCGCGCCACCCCTCTCGCAGAGCCCGAGGTTGTCGTAGTGCACCAGCTCCGCCGTGGCGAAGCAGTCGTGCAGCTCCACCAGGTTGAGGTCCTGGGGGCCCACGCCGGCCTGCTCGTAGGCCTGGGCGGCCGCGTTGCGGGTCAGCTGGTTCACGTCGGGGAGGACCTGGCAGGCCTCCTCCCACGGGTCGGTGGTCAGGATGGAGGCCGAGATCTTCACCGCGCGCCGCTGCTGCTCGAGCGACAGCGTCTTGAGCTTGGACCCCGACACCACGACGGCCGCCGCTGCGCCGTCGCAGTTGGCCGAGCACATGGGCCGCGTGTTGGGGTAGGCGATCATGACGTCGTTCATGATCTCCTCGAGCGTCATCTTCTTCGTGTAGGCCGCCAACGGGTTCAGCGTCGAGTGCGTGTGGTTCTTCTCACTGATCTTGGCGAACAGCTCGAAGCTCGTGCCCCCGTAGCGGTGGCCGTACTCCATGCCGATCTGCGCGAACACCCCGGGCATCGTCTCGGTGCCGACCCGGCCGTCGATGGCGGCCACCGACCCGTAGCGCCCCGCCGGCTCCCAGGTGGTGGTGTCGCTCTTGCGGCTCCCGCCGGCCAGGAGCCCGGCGCCGGCCAGCTTCTCCACGCCGAAGGCCAGGCCCATGTCGGTCTCGCCCGCCTTGATCGCCATGCAGGCCACCCGCAGCGCGGTGGCGCCGGTGGCGCACGCGTTGGCCACGTTGTAGACGGGGATCCCGGTCTGGCCCAGCTGCTTCTGGATCATCTGCCCGATGGGCAGGGGGCCGCCCATCAGGTTGCCGGCCCCGATGATGCCCATGTCCTTCATGGTCACGCCGCCGTCGGCCAGAGCGCCCCGGACCGCCTCGGCGGCCAGGTCGATCGTGTCGAGGTCCGGGTGCTTGCCGAACTTGGTCATGTGGATGCCGAGGACCCACAGTTCTTCTGATGCCGATGCCATCGTGCTCAACCTCCCAGGGGCTCGAAGCCGAAGCCGACCGCTTCGGTGCCGTTGTCGTCGGTGCCGATGACCTCGGTGGCCAGGCGCACCTTCATGCCGAGTGTGACGTGCTCGGGGTCGGCCGGCACGTTGATCAGGTTGGCGCGCACGCTGGTGCCCTCGCAGTCGACCACCGCGGCCACGAAGGGCACGGGGATCCCCGGAGCGGCGAAGGCCACGATGGTGAAGGCGCGGACCTCGCCCGTGGTGGGCACGTCGGCCTTCTTGAAGTCGGTCCCCTCGCAGGACGCGCAGGCGTTCCGGCGGTCGAAGTAGCGGGCGCCGCACGAGGTGCACTCGTTCGCCACCAGGTGCGGGTCCTCCCCGAGGACCAGGTAGTCGACCAGCGGTATCTGTTGCGCCATCACGCCCCCAGGCTCGTATGGAGAATCATGTTCTCAGGGTAGCGGGGGGCTGGAAGAACTCGCTAATCGGTCCACTCTTCCCGGGCGTCCATTAGGTTCGCTCCCATGCGCTACACACACCTCGGCCGGACCGGCCTCCTCGTCAGCCGCATCTGCCTGGGCACCATGAACTTCGGGCCCGAGACGGACGAGCCGACCTCGTTCTCCATCATGGACTCGGCCCTGGAGGCCGGGATCAACTTCTTCGACTCGGCCAACGTCTACGGCCGCTCCAAGGGGCGGGGGGCGACGGAGGAGATCGTCGGCCGCTGGTTCGCCCAGGGTGGTGACCGCCGCGGGAAGACGGTGATCGCCACCAAGCTCTACGGCGACATGGGGGAGTGGCCGAACGAGGGCCGGCTCTCGGCGCTCAACATCCGCCGGGCCTGCGAGGCCAGCCTTCGGCGGCTGCAGACCGACTACATCGACCTCTACCAGATGCACCACATCGACCGGCACACCGGCTGGGACGAGATCTGGGAGGCGATGGAGGTGCTCAGGGCCCAGGGGAAGATCCTCTACGTCGGGTCCTCGAACTTCGCCGGCTGGCACATCGCCCGGGCGCAGGAGGCGGCGACGCGCCGTGACTTCCTCGGGCTGGTCAGCGAGCAGTCGATCTACAACCTGATCGTGCGCGCCATCGAGCGAGAGGTGCTGCCGGCGGCCGAGACCTACGGGCTCGGCGTGATCCCGTGGTCGCCGCTCCAGGGCGGGTTGCTCGGCGGCGTCGTGCGCAAGGAGCGCGAGGGGAGCCGCCGCTACGCGGGACGCGCCGCCGAGACGATTGAGGCGCGCCGTGCGCAGCTCGAGGCCTACGAGGACCTGTGCGCCGAACTGGGCGAGGATCCCGGTACCGTCGGTCTGGCCTGGCTGCTGACGCGACCGGCCGTGACAGGCCCCATCGTCGGGCCGCGCACGCCCGAGCACCTCGACTCGGCCTTGCGGGCCGTCGAGATCACGCTCGACGACAAGGCGCTGGCGCGCCTCGACGAGATCTTCCCGGGCCACAAGACCGCGCCGGAGGACTACGCCTGGTGATCAGGACGGGGGCGTCGGCGTAGCGCTCCCCTCAGCCGCTCCAGGTGACGCTGACGGCGGAGCGCTGCCCGTCCAGCGCCTCCCTGACGCCCGTGCGGAGCGCGTCTTCGACGGCCTCCTGGTCGGAACGGGTGCCCGGCATCCGTGCCTGGACGCGGACGAAGACGATGTCACCCCAACCCCTGTTGGCCTGCACGGACCGGACGGCCAGTCCGGGGTGGTGGGCGGTGGTCGCGGTGATGGCCCGATGCACCTTCATCATGAGCTCACCCGTCGGCGCCGTGTCGGCGACCGCTCCATCACCTCCATCACCGCCTCTCACTGACCCTCCGGACTCCTGCCCCGTGACCACGCGCGTCCCGTGATCTTGGGGGACCGGCGCGATCCTCACCAGGGCCGAAAGTCCGCGGCTCGGCGCGAGGCGGGAGTTTCCCCCTTGGGATGTTGCCAACGGACGGAACGCCGAGGCCGTCCCGAGTGCGCCTACGGCGCGACGTGCCCGGCCAGCTCCGGCTCGGCTTCGGGTCCCACCGGTACCGGGTGCGCCGCCAGGTCGTCGGCGTCGACCGCGAGCCTGGGGAGCGCCCGGTCGAGCCAGCCTGGGAACCACCAGTTCGCCTTCCCGAAGAGCATCATCAGGGACGGCACGATCGCCATGCGGATGAAGACCGCGTCGACGAGGATGCCGCCGGCGAGCCCGATGCCGAACTCCTTGATCACGCGCTCCCCGCCCAGGATGAAGGAGCCGAACACGAGGATCATGATCAGCGCGGCGGCGGTGATGGTCTTGCCGGTGGCGGCGAGGCCGTTGCGCACCGCGACCCTGTTGTCCCCACCGGACTTGATGTACTCCTCGTGCATGCGGGACACCAGGAACACCTGGTAGTCCATGGACAGGCCGAAGAGGATGGCGAACAGCATGACGGGGAGGAAGGCTTCGATCGGGCTCGTTCCGGTGAGGCCGATGAGCGAGCCCGCGTCGCCCCACTGGAAGACCGCGACCAGGATGCCGAAGGCGGCTCCGATCGACAGCAGGTTCATGCAGGCCGCGGTGAGGGGGATGACGAAGCTGCGGAACACCGTCATCAGGAGCAAGAAGGACAACACGACCACCAGGCCGATGAACAGCGGCAGCTTGGAGCTGAGGACGTTCGAGAAGTCGATGAAGATCGCCGTCGTCCCTCCGACGAGGAGCTTGACGCCCGAGCTGCCGATGGCCGCGGGGATGGTGTCGCCACGCAGGTGGTTGACCAGGTCGGTCGTGGCGGAGTCCTGGGGAGCCGAACCGGGGTAGACGTTCACCAGCACGACGTCCCCGTTGCCGGTCTTGCTCGGGATGTAGATCGGCTCCGCCACCCGTGCCACGTCCGGCTGCTGCGAGACGTCGTGCACGACCGTGTCGATCACCGCGTGCTGATCGGGTTGCACCACGCCCACCAGCATCAGGGGCCCGTTGAAGCCGGGGCCGAAACCCCGCGACAGCATGTCGAAGGCCACCCGGGTCGGCGTGCCCGCGGGGTCCGTCCCCTGGTCGGCCGAGCCCAGCTGCAGCGAGAAGAACGGCAGGGCGAGGATGACGATCACCAGCAGCGCCGCACCGGCGGAGACCCAGGGCGCGCGCTGCACCCGGTCGGCCCACTTGGGCCAGAAGCCCTGGTTGTCGGCACCCACGATGCGCGGCCCGTTCTCGGCCAGGTTCCTCTTCTGCTTCCGGCTCATCACCTTGGGCCCGATGAAGCCCAGCAGGGCGGGTAGCAGCGTGAGGGCCGCCGCCATGGTGAACGCGACGCCGATCGCGGCGGCCAGGGCCAGGCCGTACAGGAAGCTCACCCCGAGGGCGAACATCCCGAGCAGGGCGATGCACACGATGATGCCGGCGAACAGGACCGCCCGGCCCGAGGTGTTGACCGAGTTGACGATGGAGGACTCGACGTCGCGTCCGGCCACCAGTCCCTGCCGGTGCCGGGTGACGATGAAGAGGGCGTAGTCCACCCCGACACCGAGCCCGATGAGGAGCATGAGCTCCGGGGAGATCGACGGCATGCCGATCGCATGGCTCACCACACCGATGACGCCGACGGCGGTGCCCAGGGCGAAGAGGGCCGAGATGATGGGCAGGATGGCGGCGAAGACCGATCCGAAGACGAGCAGCAGCACGATCAGAGCCAGCAGCACGCCGAGCCCGGTGCTGCTGAACGACGGGTTGTTGGCTTGCTCGGCCAGCTGACCGGTCACCGCCACCGTGAGCCCGTCGCCCGAGGTGCCCGTCACGATGTGCACGAACTCCTTGGCCTCGGTGCCCGGGATGTCGTTGGCCAGCTTGGCGAAGGGGACCTGCAGGAATCCGACGGTCCTCGCCGCGTTGACGTTCGCGGTGTTGACGAGGTGACCGGCGCTGTCGTAGGGGCTCACGGCACCCGAGACGTGGGGCAGTCGGTTGATCTCCTCGACCATCTTGTTGATGCGCTGCCCGATCGCGGGATCGCCGAGGCTGGCAGTGCCCGATGTCCCGAAGACCACCTGTTCGGTGTCTCCCGAGTGTGCCGGGGCCACCGACTTCAGCAGGTTGATGGCGTCAGCCGATTCGGTGTGCGGGAAGTTGAAGTTGTTCGAATAGGCGGTGCCGACCTGCTGCACCATGAGGACCGAGCCGAGGAGGACGGCCAACCACAGCAGGACGACGATGCGACGGTGACGGACACACCACCCGGCCAGGGTGCGCATTAGGGAGATCTCCTCGGGAACGATCGACGCCGCCACCAGCCGGCGTCAGGGGCACGTCAATCGTACCGGCAGCCCGGACACCCTCCCGATCAGCCGGACACCCTCCCGATCGGGGGGTGCGACGCTGGCGCGCCAGGGCATTGAACACCGGCAGGGCCAGGCGGTCGGCCGACACGGCCGACCGCGCCACCAGGCGACCCGCCAGGACCGGGTGCAGCTCGGGGACCTCGAAGAACTGGCGCCGGCTCAGGGTCAGCAGTGTGAGCGGCGACAGGGCAACGACCGCGATGGGCGAGCGCAGCCGGTTGAGGAGCGAGTGCTCCGACCAGGAGTCCCCCCGGCCGAGCAGCCCGATCGGGGTGCCGTCGCGCTGGACCACGGCGTGGCCACCGACGATGACGTGCCACAGGCGGACGGGCACGTCCTGCGCCTGGACCACCTGTCCCGGGTGGGCGCTGGTGGTGTCGCACTGTGCCGCCAGCTGGCCGAGCTCGCTGCCGGGCAGCCCGGCGAAGAGGTCCATGGAGGCGAGGGTCTCGGCAGGATCGTGGTCCCTCACGTGGTCGGGAGCGTCGGTCCGCACGGCTCAGTGGTCCATGACCGAGCTCGGCCGCCCGCCGTCGTGATGATGGTGGTGGTACCAGCCGGCGCGTCCGACGGCTCGTCGCCACAGCACGAAGCCGACGACGGCCAGGAGCAACCAGGGCACGTGGTAGAGCGGGTAGAAGGGGATGGTGGCGCCGGCGACGATGGCCACGAAGACCACCAGGAAGACGAAGGGGAGGATCCGCCGGTGCCGCGGCGGAGGGGGCGGCGGCTCGCTCGGCAGCGGGGGCAGGTCGTGGAACAGGCCGTGCAGGTCGCCCCGCGTCGTCGCCGACATGGCCGTGTCGAGGCGGCTCTTGAATTCGGTCTCGTCGAGGCGCCCCTCGGCGTAGTGGCGCGACAGCTTGTCGGCCACCGCGTTGCGCTCGTCGTCCGACGCCCGTAGCGAGGCGTCGGCGAGCTGTGACTCGCGACGGCCCATCGGGTAGGCGGGATCCCAGCGGTAGCGCATCGAGTCTCCTCTCGGTCGGGGATGGGTGGGGTCGGTCGGGGATGGGTGGGGTCGGTCGGGGATGGGTGGGGTCGGTCGGGGATGGGTGGGGTCCGTCGGGGATGGGTGGGGTCCAGGTGGGTCAGTAGGCGCTGCGAGCCCGTTCGCGGGCCAGGAGCTCTTCGGCGAGCGACTGGTCGGCGTCCTCTTCGGGGATGAGCAGCCAGCCGGCGAGGTACAGGGGCACGGCGAGGCCTCCGAGGAACGCCAGAGCGACGAAGCCGATCCGGACGATCGTGGGGTCGACGTCGAAGTAGTCCGCCACCCCCGCCGCCACTCCGGCCAGCATGCGGCCGCGGCCGATGCGGTGGAGGCGCTGCTCCCCGAGGGGAGACGCACCGTGGTCGGGGGGGAGCTGCCCCTGCGTCCCTGCTGCGGCAGTTGCGGGGTCCTCGTGCGGTGTGGTGTCCATGGGGCCAGCCTGACGGCGTCCGACCCGGCCGTGAATCCGGCACCACCCTGCTCCGACCCTGAGGGCGTCCCCGAGGGGTCAGGGATGTCCCTGATAGCCAGGGTCGTGGGCGCGCGCGATCATCGTGGCATCGAAGAGGCACCCGATCCCGGCACGCGTCCGCTGACCGACGGCGGGCGTCCGACGGAGCCTTCACGGCCCGCGCCCGGTGCATGGGTCCCGCCGATGGGCGGCCAGTGGGAGCCACCCGACGGGGCGATGGGCGGGACGGGCGGGCAATGGCCGTCCGGCGGGGGCCCCTGGTGGGGTGGCCGTCGGCACCACCACCACCACCACCACCACCACCTGGGCCGGAAGCTGCGCACCCTGCGCCGGACCCCCGACAACCGCGTGCTCGGTGGGGTGTGCGGCGCCCTCTCGTCGGCCACCGGGATCGACGTCATGTGGGTGCGGATCGGCTTCGTGCTCCTCTCCATCTGCAGCGGCGTCATGGTGTTCGTCTACGCCATGGCCTGGCTGTTGATCCCGATGGAGGGTGAGACCTCCAACATCTACTCCCGCGCCATCAACGACCGCCGCGGCATCCGCCTGATCGCCGCCATCCTGATACCGGTGCTGATCGCGGTGCAGGTGATCACGAGCACCCTGCACCTGGGGTTCGTCGGTTTCATCGGATGGCCCACCTTCTTCGCCCTGGGTGTCCTGATCCTCATCTGGCGCAACGCCAACGAGTCCGAGAAGGCCTTCATCGACCACGACGTGGTCCCCCTCCTCGGCGCCGACACGCACGGCGGCGGTCGCCGCTGGCTCCTCGCGCGCGTGGCCGTCGGCGTCGTGATCGGGGCGGCAGGCATCGTGCTGCTCGTCGAGGGCCACACGACCGTCGCCGCGCTGCGGCCCGTCGGGGGCGCAGCCCTGGTCGTCGCCGCCAGTGTGATCATCTTCGGCCCCTGGTGGCTCAGCGTGGTGCGGGACCTCATCGCCGAGCGCCAGGCGCGGGCGCTGGCCGAGGAACGGGCCCAGATGGCGGCCCACGTCCACGACTCGGTGCTCCAGACCCTCGCGCTGATCCAGCGCTCCGCGGACGACCCCCAGCACGTGGTGCGCCTCGCCCGGGCGCAGGAGCGCGAGCTGCGGGCCTGGCTCTTCGAGGGTCGTCCACCCGGCGCGATCGGCGACGACGCCACCATGCTGGCCGAGGGCGTCGGACTGCTCCAGCGCCAGGTCGAGGCGGACCACGGGATCGCCGTCCAGGTGGTGATGGTGGGGGACTGTGAGCTGGACGAGGCGCTGCGGGCTCTCCTCGACGCGGCCCGGGAGGCCACCGTGAACTCGGCCAAATGGTCCGGCGCCGATCAGGTGTCGCTCTACGCAGAGGTGGAGCCGGACACGGTGATGCTGTACGTGCGAGACCGCGGGCGGGGATTCGACCCCGATGCGGTCCCCGAGGACCGCCAGGGCATCGCACAGTCGATCCGCGCTCGGGTGACCCGCTTCGGTGGCTCGGCCGTGATCCGATCCGCGCCGGGGGAAGGGGCCGAGGTCCAGCTCTCCATGCCCCGGCGGGAGCGGGTGAGGTGAGCGACCCCGGCCGCGGCCAGCCGGCCCGCCGCCCCCGCATCTTCCTGGTCGAGGACCACGCCGTGTTCCGGGCCGGCGTCAAGGCCGAACTGGGTGAGGCCGTCGAGGTCGTCGGCGAGGCGGACGAGGCCGCCGCCGCCATCGAGCTCATCAACGAGCGCGTCCCGGACGTGGTCCTGCTGGACGTGCACCTCCCCGGCGGCGGAGGCCATGCCGTGCTGCGCGGCGTCCGCCCGCAGCATCCGGAGGTGCAATTCCTGGCCCTCTCGGTGTCCGATGCACCCGAAGACGTGATCGACGTCATCCGGGCGGGCGCGCGCGGGTACATCACCAAGACGATCTCCGGCCCCGAACTCCTGCAGGCCGTCTACCGGGTCGCGGCCGGTGACGCCGTGTTCTCCCCGCGGTTGGCCGGCTTCGTGCTGGACGCGTTCGCCCAGGGCTCGGCGCCCACCACCGGCCTGGACCCCGAGCTCGATCAGCTCTCGCCGCGCGAGCGTGAGGTGCTGCGCCTCATCGCCCGCGGCTACACCTACAAGGAGGTCGGGCGCGACCTGAGCATCTCGGCCAAGACGGTCGAGTCACACGTCTCTTCGGTCCTGCGCAAGCTGCAGCTCTCCACGCGCCATGAGTTGACCAGGTGGGCTACGGACAGGCGCTTGGTCTAGACAAGGGGCCATGCGCGAGGACCTGGCCGCCGAGCACCGCGACGCGGCCAAGCTGGCCGAGATGGCCGGGCGTGCGCTGATGGAGTTGCGGGCCGAGCCGCCGAAGCTGCGGGACATCGGGGCCGCGGGTGACCGCATGGCGCATCAATTGCTGGTCGGCGAGCTCAATCGGCTCTACCCCGATGACGACGTCCGCTCCGAGGAGGGGCTGGAGCACGTGGCCGGCGCGGGCCGGCTCTGGATCGTCGACCCGCTGGACGGCACACGCGAGTTCCGCCAGTTGGGGCGGAGCGACTGGGCCGTCCATGTCGCGCTCGCCGTCGGTGGGGAGGCGGTCGTCGGTGCGGTCGCCCTGCCGGCACTCGACCTCGTGCTCGGCACCGGGGACCCGCCGGTGCTCCCGCCGCTCGAGGCCGGGGCGAGCCCGCGGGTCGTGGTCTCGCGGAGCCGTCCTCCCGACGTTGCGTACGACGTCACCGAGGCGCTGGGCGGCGTCATGATCCCCATGGGGTCGGCCGGTGCCAAGATCGCTGCCGTGATCCTCGGCGCGGCCGAGGTCTACGTGCACGCCGGTGGCCAGTACGAGTGGGACTCGTGCGCGCCTGTAGCCGTGGCCGTGGCGAGCGGCCTCCATGCGAGCCGGCTCGACGGCGACCCGCTGCGCTACGGCGACCCGGACGCGTGGCTCCCGGACCTGGTGGTGTGCCGCCGTGAGTACGCCGACGCGGTCCTCGCCGTGACGACCCGGCAACGCCGACCCTATTGGTAGGACCCCACAGCATTGGTGGGCCCCCACAGTCACAGCCAGTCGGGTCGCGGTCGTGGTCGTGGAACGGTCTCTCAATCGGTGGAGCCGTGAATTGGTGGAGCGGGGCATTGGTCGAGCAGTCCACGAAATTGACAGAACCCCGCCTCGCTCGGAGACGGGGTTCTGTCGTTGGGTACTTCGCGTTCGGCGTCAGCCGATGGCGCGCACATTCGCGGCCTGCAGCCCCTTGGGGCCTTGGTTGGTCTCGAATTCGACCTTCTGGCCTTCCTCGAGATTGCGGTAGCCCGTGCCGGAAATCGCGCTGAAATGCACGAAAACGTCGGGGCCCCCACCGTCCTGGGTGATGAAGCCGAAGCCCTTCTCACCGTTAAACCACTTCACGGAACCAGTTGCCATTGAAAATCCACTCCTCTCCTGGCCAGATTTGACCCGTGTTCGGTGGGCCATGGCCGGTAGCTCTTGCGAGCTAGAGGGATTTCCAAACTTGTGATGGTGGTGCCCTCGGCTGACAACCTTAGCGCGCCGGGGCACCCGGGGGGTGTCTTCGTCCTCCGGTGCGCGAATCGGTCATGCATCGTCCACGATTCGTGCGTAGTTTGGAACGGTCGTTCTCACCGAGGAGGTCACCCCATGACCGTCGCCGCCAACCCGTACCTGAAGGGCAATTTCGCTCCTGTGCACCAAGAGGTCACGGCGACGGAGCTGCCCGTGACCGGGCGGGTGCCCGAGTCCCTCTGCGGCCGGTACCTGCGCAACGGGCCCAATCCCGTCTCCGTGCCCGAGCCGGCGACCTACCACTGGTTCACCGGGGACGGCATGGTGCACGGGATCCGGCTCCGTGACGGCCGTGCAGAGTGGTACCGCAACCGCTGGGTTCGGTCCGCCGATGTGGCGCGCGCCCTCGGCGAGCAGCCCCGGCCCGGAAACGTGCACGCCGAGATGGACTTTGCGCCCAACACGAATGTCATCGGGCACGCGGGGCGCACCTTCGCCATCGTGGAGGCCGGGGCGCGGCCCTACGAGCTGAGCGACGAGCTCGAGACGATCGGCCCGTGTGACTTCGGCGGCACGCTCGAGGGCGGCTACACGGCACATCCCAAGCGGGATCCGCTGACCAATGAGCTCTACGCCGTGTCCTACTTCTTCGGTTGGGGCGACGACGTCGAGGTGACGGTTCTCGACACCCAGGCACGCGTGCGCTCCTCGCGGCGAGTGACGATGGGCGGTCCCGTGAGTGTGCACGACACGGCCATCACGCAGCGCTACGTCGTCCTCCTCGACCTTCCGGTGACCTTCAGCATGGATGCGGTCGCCTCGGGTGCGCGCTTCCCGTACCGCTGGCAGGAGGGGTACCACGCCCGCGTCGGCCTGCTGCCCCGGGACGGAGACTCCACCGACGTCGTCTGGCACGACGTCGAGCCCTGCTACGTCTTCCACCCGATGAACGCGTTCGACGAGCCCCACGGCGACGGGGTGGTGCTCGACGTGGTGCGCCATCCCTCCATGTTCCGCACCCAGCTCCTGGGCCCGGCCGAGGGCTCGCCGACCCTCGAGCGCTGGCATCTCGACGGCCACGGCAGCCCGGTCAAGGAGGAGCGCCTCGACGACCGCGGCCAGGAGTTCCCCCGCGTCGACGAGCGGCGGGTCGGACTGCCGCACCGGTTCGGCTGTGCGGTCGCCGTCCACGAGGCGGACGACATCGTGGGGACCGAGTCGGTGCTCGTCCGCCACGACCTCGAGCGGCGGACGAGCACCACCCGCTCTTTCGGCCGCGGCGCTGCGCTGGGCGAGGCGGTCTTCGTGCCGCGCGCCGACGACGCGGGCGAGTCGGACGGGTGGCTGATGGCGCTGGTCCACTCGGCGGTGACGGGCACCTCCGCGCTGCACATCCTCAACGCCGAGGACATCGACGGCGAGGCGCAGGCCGTGATCGAACTGCCACAGCGCGTGCCGGCCGGCTTCCACGGCAACTGGGTGCCCGACCCGGCCTGAGCGGTCCTGGTCGGGGTTCGGCCACGCGGGGTACGATCTTCACCGTGTTCGCCTGGCATTGGGTCCAGCAACATCGGTTGCTCTCGGTACTCGTGCTTGCGCTGGTGATCGTCAGCTCAGCCGGCGGGACCGCGTGGGCCCTCGTGTTCCGCACCGTCTCCTCGCCTGTGGGCCTCCGCGAGGCGCTGCGGATCTACCGCCGGGAGCAGGCAGGCAAGGTCATTGCGTCGCTGCGTCACCGCCTGCCGGCGCCCGGGGTGTACATGTACCGCACCAGTGGCGGCGAGGGCCTGAGCCTGATGGGCGTCCAGCGCTCCTTCCCGTCGACCACCTCCATGATCGTGGCCGACGGGCGCTGCGCGACCGTGAGCTGGGTCCCCATCACCCAGCACACCGAGTCCACCACCGTGTGCGCGGGCAACGACGGCGCGCTGTCGGTGCCCAGGCTCGTCACCGACGAGTCCATCGCCGGCACGACGACCACGTCGACCGTCCGCTGCCCGGCGACGGCCTACCTGCTGCCGCCTGCGGCGCGCCCCGACGAGCGCTGGGGGGCGACGTGCTCCTTGACGAGCCCCGCCGAGAAGGTGTCACTGGCCGGGGTCGCGCTGGGCCCGGCCACCGTCGTGGTGGGTGGCCACGAGGTCTCCGTGGAGCACACCCGGTTCACCCTGACCTTCACCGGGAGCGACGGCGGGACCAACCCGACGGACTTCTGGGTCGTCCCGAGCAGCGGCCTCATCGTGCGCGAGCACGAGACCGTCGGCGTGACCCAAGGTGGCGTCCGCTACTCCGAGAGCATGGACGCCGTTCTCACCGGGCTCGACCCGGCGCGCTGACCGGCGCCGACGGCGTCCCGACGTGCGCCGCCAGCCGCTTCGGCGCCGTCAGGCAGTAGCTCTCGGTGATCAGCTCGGCCAGCTCGTCCCAGTCCGCAGCGGCGGTGTGGTCGAGGCGGATCCCGACCCATCCCTTGGGCCCGACGTACCTCGGCACGAAGAATCGCTCTGGGTCGGACGCGACCAGGATCGCCTGCACGCCCTTGGGGGCCTTCAGCGTCATGGACGTGCCGTCCTCGCTCGTCATGACGAAGAGCTTGTCCCGGATGCGGAACGCGGGGGCGGTATGGCCGCCGAAGGGTCGCTCCTCGGCCTCCGGCAACGCGAGGCAGATGGCGCGTACCCGGTCGATGGGGGAGCGACGCGGGCTCACCCCGCCGGCACGGCGGAGGACGCGTCCCCGTCCGCACGGGCCGCCCGGTCCCGGGCCACGGCGTCGTAGGACTCGTAGTCCGAGCCGGTGTCGTCGGCGAATTCGAACTCGAGCAGCCCGGCTTCACCCCATTTCTCGCGTAGGTACCCGTTGTTGGCGTCGAGGAGGCCGAGCTTGCGCACGTTGGGGACGAGCTTGGCGAAGAAGCCACGAGCGAAGCCGCGCATCGGGTTGACCTTCGCCTGCTCCGCCGCCTGCACGATGAAGGGGAGCACCGCCTCGGCGGTGGTGCCCATGCGCTCCCACACCTCGGGCGTGGTAGCCCGCGACCGGGAATTGAGCGTCGCGTCGACCAGGAACTCCTGGCGCTCGAGGAGCTCGGCTTCGCTCAGGTCGCGGTAGAGCTCAGAAAGGGTCAGGACGCCGAACGCGACGTGGCGGGCCTCGTCGGACATGATGTAGCGCAGGAGCTTGGTGAGCAGCGGCTCCTCCGTGCGGCGCAGCATGTCACCGAAGGCGGCCAAGGCCAGTGACTCGATCACGATCTGCATCCCGAGGTACGCGATGTCCCAGCGCGAGTCCTCGAGCAGCGACCAGATCTGCGACTTGAGGAACGGGCTCATCGGGTAGGCGTCGCCCAGCTTGGTGCGGAGATACTTGGCGAACACCTCGGTATGCCGGGCCTCGTCCATGGTCTGGGTCGACGCGTAATACTTCGCGTCGATCCACGGCACCGTCTCGACGATCTTGGCCGCCGTCATCATGGCCCCCTGCTCGCCGTGCATGAACTGCGACAGGTTCGCCTTGAGCAGCTCCACCCCGAGCTGTACGTACTCCTTCTCCGTCCAGGTGGCCAGCGGCGAACCGGGCAGTGTCCCCGCCACCCTGGCCACGGCGAGCAGGGGGCTGTCCTGCTCGGCCACGAGCCGCTCGGGATCGACGTCGGTCGACCAGTCGAGGTCGGTGACGCTGTTCCACTGCGACCCCATCGCCTTGTTGTAGAGGGTGACGAGCTGCCCCCGGTCCCGCTCGTAGTCCCACAAGAACAGGCGCTCGGCGTTGTCGTGGATGACCTGGACCGCGTCTTCCATGTCACGCCGGCCCGGCACCGGAGGGGTCGCTGCGGCCTCCACCGACTAACCCCGCCGCCCGCCCATGTTGGCGTTGGGGGCGGCCTTGGCCACCAGGTCCGGTACGACCTTGCCCAGCTC
Organism: uncultured Acidimicrobiaceae bacterium; assembly: GCA_963717455.1. Lineage (GTDB taxonomy): Bacteria > Actinomycetota > Acidimicrobiia > Acidimicrobiales > RAAP-2 > Bog-473. The sequence continues at coordinate 3,761,116 of OY970336.1, read as the reverse complement.
GGCCGGGTCCCAGCGGTCGCCCTTGTCGGCACCAGGCCCCGCCACCCAGCCCTCGGCGACACTGATGTGGTCGCCCTGGACGTTGAAGACGCGGCCGGTGATGCCGGCCGATTCGGGGCTGCCGAGCCAGACGACGATCGGCGCAATGTTGGCGGGGTCGAAGGGGTCGAACTCCTCGGGCTTCTTCTCCGCGGCGGTGGCGCCCATGCCCAGGTTCTCGGTCATGCGGGTGAGCGCGGCCGGCGCGATGGCGTTGACGGTGACGCCGTAGCGCTCGAGCTCCATGGCGGCGATGACGGTGAAGGCGGCGATCCCCGCCTTGGCGGCGCCGTAGTTGGTCTGGCCGACGTTGCCGTAGATTCCCGAGGGCGACGTGGTGTTGATGATGCGGGCGTCGTTCGTCTCGCCGGCCTTGGTGCGGTTGCGCCAGTACTCGACCGCATGGCGGGTCGGGGCGAAGGTGCCGCGGAGGTGCACTTTGATCACGGCGTCCCACTCGTCGATCGTCATGTTGACGAGCATGCGGTCCCGCAGGATGCCGGCGTTGTTGACCAGCACGTCGATGGTCCCGTAGGTGTCGACGGCCGTCTGGATGAGCCGTCCTGCTCCCTCGTAGTCCGAGACGTCGTCGCCATTGGCCACGGCCTCGCCCCCCATGGCGCGGATCTCGTCGACCACCTCTCCGGCCGGGCCCGCCGACGAGCCGGTCCCGTCCACCTCGGCCCCGAGGTCGTTGATCACCAGCTTGGCGCCCTGGCTGGCGAACTCGAGGGCGTGCTCTCGCCCGATGCCCCGGCCTGCCCCGGTGATGAGGACGACCCGTCCGTCACAGATACCCACGTTCAGCTCCCTTGGTCTTGGTCACTCCGGCTCGATGCCGCCCGGTAGTGCTCCCGTAGCTTCCTCTTGAAGATCTTCCCAGTATCCTCCCGCGGCAGCTCCGACACGAAGTCGATGCGACGGGGGCACTTGAAGTGGGCCAGGCGCTCCCGGCAGAACGCCATGAGCTCGGCGGCCAGCTCGTCGCTCCCCGCCACCCCTTCGGCGGGCTGGACGACCGCGAGCACCACCTCGCCCCACTCCTCGTCGGGCACGCCGATGGTGGCGACGTCGCCCACCGAGGCGTGCTCCAGGAGTACGGCGTCCACCTCAGCCGGGTAGATGTTGACACCGCCCGAGATGATGACGTTGGCCGTGCGGTCCGTGAGGAACAGGTAGCCCTCGGCGTCCATGTAGCCCATGTCGCCCAGCGTGAAGTAGTCGCCGCGGAATGCGCCGGCCGTCTTCTCGGCGTCCCCGTAGTAGTCGAACTTGGTGGCCTCCGGAGCCTGGAGGAACACGAGGCCGACCTCCCCGGCGGGCAGGTCGTTGCCGGCGTCGTCGGCCACCTTGACGAGCCCCGGCACCATGGGCCGCCCGACGGTGCCCGGATGGGCCAGCCAGGTCGCCGAGTCGACGAGGGTGCCCAGGCCCTCGGTCGCGGCGTAGTACTCGACGACCACCGGTCCCAGCCATTCGATCAGCCGCTGCTTGACGGGGACCGGGCAGGGTGCCGCGCCGTGGATGACGAAGCGGAGCGACGAGGTGTCGAAACGCTCCCGCTCCTCGGGGGGCAGGGCCAACAGGCGGTGGAACATCGTCGGCACCATGTGGGTGTGCGTGATCCCATGCTTCTCCACCAGGCGCAGTGCCTCGACGGCGTCCCAGTGGTCCATGACCACGACGGGCACGCCGTAGACGAAGGGGACCGCCACCGAGAAGGCCAGGGGGGCCGCGTGGTACAGCGGGCCGGTCAGGAGGTGCGCGTCGGTGCTGGTCGCCCAGTCCTCGTCGTAGCCGCAGAAGTTGACGGCGGCCAACGCGCTGGCCGCCGTCGTGTCACGGTGCACGCCCTTGGGGCGGCCGGTGGTGCCCGACGTGTAGAGCATCTGGGTGCCGAGCACCGGGTCGTCGATGTCGGAACCGTCCTCGGCGGCCACGACGGTGTTGTACATCTCGAAGCCGGGCAGGTAGCCGCCCGTGTTGATCTTGACCAGCCCCGGCCCGCCCGCCGCCGCCGCCGCACTCACCGTCTCGCCCAGCTCCCCCGAGCAGATGAACGCCTTGGCCTCACAGTTCTCGACGATGTAGGCGGCCTCGGGTCCCGTGAGGTGCCAGTTGATGGGGGTGAAGCGCAGGCCCATGCGCTGGGTGGCGTAGAGGACCTCGAGGAACTCCGGGCGGTTGGTGCACATCAATGCGAGGGAGTCGCCGGCGCGCAGGCCCCTGTCCCGCAGCGCCCGGACGAGGCGGTTGATGTCTGCGTTCAGGTCCCCGTAGGTGCGGTCGCCGTGGGGGGTCGCCAGCGCCAGGCGATCCGGGACCCTCGCCGCCCACCACGCATGCAGCATGCCCAGGGCCGCGGCCGCACGCTTGTCCTCCGGGAGGGTCATGGTGCACCCGGTTCGGGACGGAAGAGCGGCAGCTGCCGGCCGTCGCTCAGCGGCTCCCAGGTCAGCGCCACGGACATGCCGCTGCGGACGTCGGCGGGCGGACAACCGACGACGTTGGTCATCATGCGCACCCCCTCCTCCAGGTCGACCAGGGCCACACAGTAGGGCTCGCCACCGGAGAATGCGGCCCCCGCCGCCTCGGGCTTGTATTCGACCGCAGCGGCGTAGACCGTCGCCCGTCCGGTGGCTCTGCGCCACTCGAGCGCCGAGCCGGGCGCGGCGCAGTGGGGGCAGAACGTCCGCGGGTAGAACACGCCGCGCCCGCACGCCGTGCACCACTGGACCAGGAGCCGTCCCTCGCGGGTCGCCTCCCAGAAAGGCCCGCTCTCGGCGCCGACAGGCGGCTCGAATCGGGTCGGCGCACGCTCGCCGGAGGCGGTCACAGCGTGGCCTCGGTGCCCAGCACGGCCGTCGACATCACCGAGAGCAGGATGCCCGAGCCGTGGGCCACGGCCACCTGGGCGTCCGCCACCTGTCGCGCGCCGCATTCGCCGCGCAGCTGGCGCACCGCCTCGGTGATCAGGAACATGCCGTACATGCCCGGGTGGGTGAACGACAGGCCGCCGCCGTTCGTGTTCATCGCCAGCGGGCCACCGCCGGGTCCGAGTGATCCCTCAGCGGCAAAGGGACCTCCCTCGCCCTTCTTGCAGAAGCCGAGGTCTTCGAGGTGGAGCAGCGCCGTGATGGTGAAGCTGTCGTAGCCCATCAGGACGTCGACGTCGGAGGGCGCCAGGCCCGCCATGGTGAACGCCCTGGTGCCCGAGACGACGCCGGGTGTCGTGGTCAGGTCGGGCATCTGGCTGATCCCCATGTGGTCGGTGCACGTTGCGGCACCGAGGACGTAGACCGGCGGCTTGCGCAGGGAGCGCGCCCGCTCGGCGCTCGTCATCACGAAGGCGCCGCCGCCGTCGGTGACCAGGCAACAGTCGAGGAGGTGGAGGGGGCTCACCTGGAGGGGCGATGCCAGGACGTCCTCGATGGTCAGCGGGTCGCGGTAGCGGGCCCGCGGGTTCAGGGCCGCCCACTCCCGCGTGCTCACGGCGATCTGGGCCAGCTGCTCGGACGTGGTACCGAACTCGTGCATGTGGCGGGCGGCCGCCAGGGCGTAGGGCCCCATTGGCGTCCGCACGCCGTAGGGCATGTCCCACTCGACCGAAGGGTTGGGACCGGCCACGGCACGACGGACGCGCTGGCGCCGCCGTGTCCGGTCGCTGCGCGGTGTGGACGTGTAGACGCTGACCACCACGTCGCACACGCCGGCGGCGATGGCGGCGGCGGCGTGCTCGACGTGGACCTCGTAGCTCGAGCCGCCCGTCATGGTCGACTCGGTGAAGACGGGGTGGATGCCGAGGTACTCGGCGAACGCGACGGCCGAGTCTGCGTGGCAGACGCCGTCGACGTCGGCCAGCGTCAACCCGGCGTCCTCCAGGGCGCCGAGGACCATGGCCACCTCGAGCTCGCGCCCGCTGCGGTCGAGCTCGCCGGTGGGGGAGACCTCGTCGACGACGCCGACGATCGCCGCGGCGCCGCGCAACGTCCGGTCCGTACGCTCCACTCCGATGACCCCCCGGCCCGTCCGACCCTGCCGCGTGACGGCTAGGCGTTCTTGGGCAGCTGCGAGAAGGGCGTCACCCGGTCGTTGTTGGGCTCCTTGGGCAGACCCAGGACCCGCTCCCCGATGATGTTGCGCTGCACCTGGTCGGTCCCGCCGTAGATCGGGGGTGCCTGGGCGAAGAGCGCCATCTCGCTGATGCCACCGGCGAAGGGGTCGCCCGTGGCGTGCTTGAGGGCGGCCTTGTCGTCGCTGTCGTAGGCGTGGAGCATCCCGGAGGGGCCCGAGATGCGCAGGCCGAGGTCACGGGTCAGCCGCACGATCTGGCTCATGGACAGCTTGGCGACGTTGGGCATGCCCGGGATGTCCCCGCCCTGCTCCTTGACGGCCTTCATGCGCAGCCCGTTGAAGCGGCCCAGCTCGCCCAGCGTGTAGAGGCGAGCCAGGTCCTGTCGGATGCCGGCGTCCTTGTTGACGCCCCGGGCCTGGGCCAGGCTGATCAGGAGCCCTGCGCCGCCCCGCATGGCGCCGAGCGCGCCGCCGGGCTGCTGTGACTTCTGGCTTCCGCTCGGTGTCGACGCCGGAGCAACCACGTCGCCGACCCGCTTGCCCAGGAAGCCCATGACGGTGCCGGGCTGGGCCAGGCCGCCGCCGGCGGCGCTGCCGCCTCCCGAGCCGAGGCCGGCCCGCTCGTTCATGAGCGTCGTGTTCGCAGCCGCCCACCCGTTGTTGCGGCCGCCGATGAGGGCGGAGTCGGCCACCCGGGCGTCGGTGATGAAGACCTCGTTGAAGAGGGCGTGCCCGGTCATCTCCTTGAGCGGTCGCACGTCGACCCCGTCCTGGAGCATCTCGAAGGCGAAGTACGAGATGCCCTGGTGCTTGGGAACGTCGGGGTCCGTGCGGGCGAGCAGCATGCCGAGGTCGGCGTACTGGCCGCCCGAGGTCCACACCTTCTGGCCGTTGACGACCCACTCGTCACCGTCCTTGACCGCCCGCGTCTGCAGGCCGGCCAGGTCCGAGCCGGCCTGAGGCTCGCTGAAGAGCTGGCACCAGGCCTTCTGACCCGTGACGATCTCCCGCACGTAGTGGTCGATCTGCTCCTGGGTGCCGTGCGTGGCGATCGTCGGGGCGGCCAGCAGGAGCCCCAGCCCGGCCGGCGCACCCAGCGCGCCGAACTTGGCGATCTCCTGCTGGACCAGGACGGCGTCGGACCGCGCCATGCCCTTGCCGTAGGCGTTCGTGGGGAGTGCCGGCGCGGCCCAGCCGGCCAGCCCCAGTCGCTCCCACCACTGGGCGACGGTGAGGTCGGGGTCCCAGTTGTCTTCCAGCCAGGCACGGAGCTCGCTGAGCAGCTCGTCGGTGCCGGTCGTCTCGGTCGCAGTGTCGGTCACGTCCCGAAGTTACCGGGCGCGCCCGGGAAGCGGCGACTCGGGCAAAACATGGGTAGCGTCAGCCGGATGCAAGACGACCGGCTCAACGCGGCATTCGACGCCTGGCTGCAGGCACAGACGGTGGCGCTCGACGTCGTGCGGCAGGCGACCGAGGTGCCGGAGACCGATCTGGACCTGGCCGAGGGCTACCGCTGGGTGACCCGCCTCGCCACCCTCGCCCTCGAGTGGATCGTCGAGAAGTCCGACCCGCTGCACCCGCAGCTCTTCACGCTCCAGGACGAGTACCGCAAGCTCCTGGTCGACAACCCCGACGTGCACTACCTGTTCTGCGTCCTCGACGACGCCCACTCCTACCGCCTGATCGGCTGGCGCGGCGAGTGCGCGTACCTCGGCATGACCTTCGGCACGGCGTTCGGCCAGGGCCAGGTCGGCGGGCGCACCGGCACGCAGACGCAGACCCACATCGACGAGTTCGAGCTCGGGCCGAACGGCGAGGTCGACATCCTCATCGCGCCCGCGTCGGCCATGCCCGACCCGCGGCCACGCAACTCGATCATCCTGGAGCCCGGCACCGCCCAGCTGGCCATCCGCGAGACCCACTTCCGCAAATCGTCCGAGCGCTTCTCGCGCCTCCGGGTCGAGCTGGTGCCCCAGCCGGGCGAGGTGGTGCCGCCACCCCTGCTCTCGACGGAGGAGCTGGCGTCCAAGCTGGAGTTCGCGGCGATGTTCCTCACGTTCGTCGGCGGCACCGCGCCGCAGATGTGGCGCGACGCCGCGCCCAACATGAACTCGTTCGGCGGGCAGTCCGGGGCCTCGCACGTCGCGGCCCAGGAGGACGAGGTGCGCACGCACACCAACGCGGAGATGACGTACCACGGCGGCCGCTTCCGCCTGGAGCCCGGGGAGGCGCTGGTGGTCACGGTGCACGAGCCGGACAAGCCGTTCCTGTACTGGGGACTGACGCTGACCTCGCCGTGGATGGAGAGCTTCGACTACCGCTACACGACGACGGCGCTGAACAACCAGACGGCCACCCGCTCGGAAGACGGGTCGTGGCGCATGGTGATCGCCCCGTCCGACCCGGGCCCCGGGGTGGAGAACTGGCTCGACACGGGGCGCCGGCTCGAGGGCTACATGCTGGTGCGCTGGGTGCTGGCCGACGACCCCCCGCACCCCACGGCCGAGGTGGTGGCCATGAAGGACCTCGTCACCTCGTAGGGGGCTCGGCCTCGACCTCGGAGGGGACGCCGAAGCGCTCCTGGTAGGGGGCGACGAGCGCCCGGTGTGTCGCCAGGTCGAGCCCGGTGTCGGCAAAGGAGTAGTCGTGGCCGGGCGTGCGCGAGGTGTGACGGTCGGCGAGGTACGTCTTCAGGGCGGCGCGGAATTCGTCGCTCACCGGTAGGTCCCACCCGGCGTAGAGCCCCTCGATGACGCCGACGGGGTCGGCCACCAGGTCGCGGTAGACGACGTCGGCGATCTGCGCGTTCGGAATCGCGCCGGCGTCGCGCTCCGCCGCCACGTGGTCCATCTGCATCTCGAGTCCCATCGCCATGAATTCGACGAGAACGGCGTGATCGACGTGGTCCGAGTGCATGTAGTGGAGGGTGGCCATGAGGTCGGCGAGTGACCCGATGACGCGCAGCGGGTCGCGATGGGTGATCACCACCCGGGCGTCGGGGTAGGTCGAGAAGACGAGGGGTAGGGCGGAGAGATGGGAGGGCGCCTTGACGACCCAGCGCGTCGTCGGCCGCTCGGCCACCCATTGCAGCGTCTGCAGCTGGCGCTTGTGCCAGTCGTAAATCGGGGTCTGGTCCTGCCCGCTGCGCCACAGCGTGTACTCGGCCACGTTGTAGAGCCCGGTGTACATGTCGCTCGAGAACTGGTGGGCGAAGGCGAAGATGCACTCGGTCGGGAGGCGCCCACCGTTCTCGTGCATGGCCGTGAAGGCCGGGACGATCTCGTCCATGAGCCTGATCTCGTCGTCACACAGGTCACCCGAGGCATCCTCGCAGGGGACGGAGTGCAGCAACTCCCACAGCAGCGGCGGACGGTTGTCGGGATCGCAGGCGAGCAGCTCGTGCAAGAGGGTTGTGCCGGAGCGGCCGAGGCCGGTCACGACGATGGGGGCGGGCACCGGCTCACGGAGCACGGCCGGCTCCTTGTTCCACAGCTCGACCATGCGCAGGCGGTTCTGCAGGATCAGCTGCAGCTCGCCCCGGGTGCGCAGGCGCCCCGGGAGGTGGAGGCGGGCCTCCGTGTCGAGCGACGCGCAGAGGCGGCGGAACGGTTCCTCCCACCAGCCGTCGCCGAAGTCGTCGAGGCCCGTCGTCGTGGTGGCCGCGGCACGGAGGTCATCGGGGAGCAGGGAGATCATCGAGCGCCCGTCGTCACCGAGGCCCCGGCCGAGCGAGACCAGCTTGTCCGCCCACGGGCTGCGCGGCGGTGGGGTCCAGGGCACGGGGCGTCACCGTACCCGCAACGGGGAGAATGGCGGAGAATGGTCCGATGAGCGAGCGGGCGCCCGGTCTCGGGGTCGACGAGATGGTGCGGCTGCTGGCCGGAGGCGCCACCCGGCGCCTGCACGCCGGCACGTCGGTCTCGCAGCTGCAGCACGCCCTGCAGACAGCCGCCCTATTGCTGCAGCGGCACCCGGACGACCTCGAACTGGCGGCCGCCGGGCTCGTGCACGACGTCGGCCACCTCATGCCCGGCGTGGACGACGAGGCGCATGCGAGCGCGGGCGCGGAGGCGGTGCGCGCCGCGCTGGGGGAGCGGGTGGCCGGGCTGGTCGCGCTGCACGTGGAGGCGAAGCGGTACCTGGTGGCGACCGATCCCCGGTACGGCGACGAGCTCGGCGCCGACAGCTCGGCGTCGCTCGCCACCCAGGGTGGATCCCTCACGGCTGAGGAAGCGGCCGCGTTCGAGGCCCTGTCGCTGGCACCCGGGGCCACCGCGTTGCGCCGGGCGGACGACAACGGGAAGGTCGAGGGCCTGGTGGTTCGGGATCTCCGCTCCTGGGTACCCCTCCTGCGGGCGGTGTCCGAACAGCGCGGCGCCGCCGGAAGCTGACGCAGCCGGCGGCGGCACCGGCTCGCGGCCCTGGGAGACTCGGGCCGTGCACACGGTTTCCGTGGGACGGAGGCATCGACCGTGGGTGGCCTCTTTTGCCGTCGCGAGCGCGGCGGCCACCGCGCTCTGCGCCGGCACCACCGCCCCCGTGTCCGCGACGGGGGACCGCACGACCCAACAACAGATCGCCCGAGCCTTCCGGTCCCTCATCGAGCTGCCCTCCGTCGCACGCGGCGCGGTCACGCTGCAGGCGTACGACGGTGAGATGCGGGCGGCTCTGCAGGCCGCGGGGCAGCGCCTCGTGAGCAACGACGACGGCCGACGAACGTCGGTCACCGAGAGCACGGGGGCCGCCACGGTGGTGCGCCGGGACGAGGCAACGGTGCCCTTGACCATCACCGTGCGCACCGAGGGCGCGCGGGCACCGAGCGACGGCATCCGGTTCTCGGCGGTGGCGCTCAGGCTCCAGGGCAACTGGAAGGTCTCGTGGACCACCATGTGCTTGCTCGTCGAGTCCGGCGACCAGCTCTGCCCCTCGCCGCCCGCGCACACCGAGACCGGCGACATTCTGCCGCTGGCGGTGGGAAGCCCGCTGGGGCCGACCGGCGCGTCGCCCGGGATCGTCGACCCCGGACCGCTCGCCATCGCCCCCGACGGCGGCGTGCTCATCGCCGACCACGACCGCAACCAGATCCTCGAGTGGAGGGACGGTGCGCTCTCGGTGGTGGCCGGCGATGCGCTGCAGGGCTTCTCCGGTGACGGAGGGCCGGCGGTCGACGCCGAGCTGAACGCTCCGGGCGAGATCGCGGTGGCGCGCACCGGCACCATCTATTTCGTCGATTCCGGCAACAACCGCGTGCGCGCCGTCGCCCCAGACGGCACGATCACCACCGTGGCGGGTGACGGCAGCCTCGGCGACTCGGACGTGGGCGACGGGGATCGGGCGACTGAGGTGCCCCTCGACCCGAGCGGCGTTGCGGTCGCCCCCTCGGGAGCGCTGTACGTCTCGTCGAACTCTGACATCCGGGTGGTCGAGCCGGACGGCCTCATCTCGACCCTGGTGCGCGGCGGCCCGCCCTACGGCGTCGACGTCCAGGTGGGCGGCATCCCCACCGCTTTCTTCCCGACGTGGCTGGCACTCGAGAGTGACGGAGCGCTCGTGGCCTTCGCGTTCTCCCCCAAGACCCTCTTCCTCGTCGGCCCGGCTGGTCAGGTGACCCAGCTGGCCCAGGACTACGCGAACGCGCTCTCGACCGCCCCGGACGGCTCGGTGCTGGTTGCCGAGCACGGGGACTTCCTCGAGCGCGTCGCGGGCACCAGCGTCGTGCGGCTGCCGCCGCCGCAGGTCGAGGTCCCCGGTCTCAGGAGCTACCTCGTCGCCGAAGGCATCGCCCAGGCGGCCGACGGGACGACCTACGTCGACACGGAGCTGGACGGCTTCTCCGCCGAGACCAGCCTGCTCGCCATCAGCGGTGGCGTGGCCCGTCCTGTGCCCATCGGCACCCCACCGACGTCGACGCTCCCCGGCTCCGGTGCCCCGGGCTTCCCGGCCGCCACCTATCCGCCGTCGCGACCGGGATCCGGTCGCGACGCCGCGCTGCCCTCCTGCCCCTCCATGCAGGGCGTCGTCCCGTTCACGCGTGCCGCCGAGCGGCAGGCCCGGCAGCTGCTGGGCTTCTGGGGCTCGGGCTTCTCCTACGACCTGCATGCCAGCGACCGAGCGTGGTGGTCCGGCGTCGTGGCGACGTCCGGGGGCGGTCGCCTGACGGTGGGTCCGATGTCGCCCGCCGCCGCCAGCCTGTACGCGCAACCCATCGCGGCCGCGTGCGGGACCGCGCTGGTGAAGGACTCGCTCGCCGTCCTCATGGAACCGTCCCCGTACGACATCTCCTACCAGCACGTGTTCCTGCTCGACCGGGACGGGACGCCGCTCGTCTACTTCGCCGCGTCCTGACGGCCGCATGAGCCGTCGCCGAACGGATCTCTCACGGAATGATGACATCTGGCCGCGAGAATCGGGCGATGCCGCTCGACGGACACCTGCACACGGCGTGGGCCTCCCGGCGGCTCCGGCTGGCGAGGGGTTCCCGGCGAGTCGTGGCCGCCCTGGCCGCCCTGGCCGTCCTGGCCACTGGCGCGGTCGCATCCGGCGCGCTCGGCGGCGATGCGTCGGTGGCAGCGGCTGCCGCACCCAGCCGGTCCGGCAGCGGGCCGGTCGTCCCCTACGGCGCCGCGATCAAACGCGCCGTGACCCCCGAGGGCACGCACATCTTCGGCACCGTCATCGTTGCGGGGAGCACGGTGCGGTCGTACCAGCTCTACGTCCCGCGATCGTTGCCGGAGCGGACCCCCGTGCCGCTGCTCGTGGCTCTGCACGGCGGCCTCGGGTCGGGCAGCCAGTTCGAGCAGAACTCGGGATTCGACGGTCTGGCCGAGTCCAACCATTTCCTCGTCGTGTACCCGAACGGGACGCCCATCCGCCGCATCACGCCGAACCGGCTGGTCTGGAACGGCGGGGGCTGCTGCTCGGTCGCCGCCCAGGATCAGGACAACGTCAACGACGTCGGCTTCATCTCGGCCCTCATCGCCAAGCTCGAGGGTCGGTACCACATCGACACGAACCGTGTGTTCGCGACGGGGCACTCCAACGGGGCCATCCTGGCCGAGCGGCTCGCCTGCCAGCTCTCGGGTCAGATCGTGGCCATCGGGGTCCAGGCGGGCGACCTCTTCGTCAACGGCTGCTCCATGGCGCATCCGGTTGCCGCGCTCGAGATCCATGGCACGCAGGACCAGAACATCCCGATCGACGGCGGGTACGGTTCGCGCTCGCTCACCAAGACCAACTTCCCGCCACCGGTGAACGGGCTCAAGACGATCGCCGCGCAGGACAGGTGCCCGTCGACCCCGACGATCGGCTCCGATCCTTCGAACGCCGCGGTCCACTTCACGGTCTGGCAGCCGTGCCACGGGGGCACGGTGGTGGAGTGGGCCACGGTGACCGGCGCCAACCATGCGTGGATGGGGCACCCCGCATCCGCCGCGTCGCGACGGCTCGTCGGCTCCCCGTACATGGGCTTCGACTCGTCGGCGGCCATCTGGTCCTTCCTCACGGCCCACCCGCGGCACTGAGCGCGAGCGGGACGACGCCCGGGACTGAGGCCGTCACTTGCTCGCCGACCCCGGGCACGAAAGAGTCCAACCCGTGGATGCCCCCGTGGCCGGGATGTGCGACCCCCGCTTCGCCCCCGTGAAGGACGAATTCGCACGCAACTTCGCCGAGCGGGGCGAGGTCGGCGCGGCCGTGTGCGTCATGGTCGACGGCGCGACGGTGGTGGACCTGGCCGGCGGGTGGCGTGACGAAGGACGAATCGAGCCGTGGCAGCCCGACACCCTGGTCGACTTCTACTCGGTCGGGAAGGCGTTCCTGGCGGTCCTGGCCCTCCAGCTCGTCGAAGCCGGGCTCATCGGGCTCGACGACCCCGTCGCGTCGGTGTGGCCCGAGTTCGCCGCGGGGGGCAAGGAAACGGCGACCCTGCGTCATGCGCTGTGTCACCGGGCTGCCGTGCCGGCCATACGCGAGCCGCTGACCAACGACGACCTCTGGGACTGGGGCCGGATGACCGGCGCGCTGGCGGCGACCGAGGCGTGGTGGGAGCCCGGCACGCGGCACGCCTACCACACCAACACCTACGGCCACCTGATCGGCGAGGTCGTCCGCCGGGTGAGCGGCGAGACGTGCGCACGGCGGATGGCCGGACTGGCGGGTCCACTGGGCGCCGACGTGCACGTGGGAGTGCCACCCGGTGCACGGCACCGCTGCGCGCAGGTGATCTTCGCCGCGCCGGGCGGCGCCGAACGGCTGGACCTCGGGGCCCTGCAGGGTGACGAGCTCATGGAGATGCTGAGCTACTTCAACCCGCCGGGCTATTCCTCCATGGGCGTGGTCAATTCGGCGGAATGGCGCGGGGCGGAGGTCCCGTCGACCAACGGGCACGGAACGGCGGCCGGCGTGGCCCGCATGTATGCGGCGCTCCTCGAGCCCAACCGCGTGCTCTCCGCCGACCTGGTGGCGGAGGCGACGTCCCCCCAGTCGCAGGGCTACTGCCCGATCCTGCACGAGGACGTCACCTTCGGGCTCGGTTTCAAACCGACCGTCCCGCGCCGCCCCTTCGGGCCGCACCCCGGGAGCTTCGGCCACTTCGGGACGGGAGGGGCCGTGGGGTTTGCGGATCCCCACACCGGGATCGCCTTCGGGTACGTCATGAACCATGTGATCCCCCGTTGGCAGAGCACGCGCAACCGCGCGTTGATCGACGCGCTGTACGGCTCACTCTGAACCGCACGGCGGCCGTGTCACGACGCCGCCACCCTGGTTGCCCGGCGAGGCGGAGACGATGCACCGCGCCCACCCGACGTACGGCTCGAGCGCCTGGGTCGCACCGGGCAGGGTGTTCCTCCAGACGGACCTGCCGGGAGATCGCGGCGTCGGGGTGCGCGTGCTCTAACGTTCGCCTGGAATGGTCGTCGGCGACGGACGGCCACGCAAAGGGGGCCACATGACCGGCACAGCGATGGCGATGCCGACGAGGCGTGTGGACATGCGCTACGAGGGAACCGAGCCCCAGGCCCGCCTGACGGTGGGCTTCCGCATCATCCTGGCCATCCCGCACGTCATCGTGCTGTGGTTCCTCTTCGTCGCGATGGTCGTGGTCGCGGTGATCGGATGGTTCGCCGCGCTGTTCATGGGTCGCCTGCCGGAATGGGCGCACACCTTCATCAGCGGCGGGCTGCGCTGGTACACCCGGGTCGGCGCCTATCTGCTCTTGCTGACCGACCGCTATCCGCCCTTCTCGCTCGATGACGAGGCGTACCCGGCACGCCCCTTCTTCCCGGCTCCGGGGCCACTCAACCGCTGGGCCGTGCTGTTCCGCTTCATCCTGGCCATCCCGGCGGGCGTCTTCTACAACATCGTGTCGTACGGCCTCTCCGTTCCTCTTCTCCTCGTGATGTGGTTCGTCGTCCTGATCAGAGGCACCATGCCGGCGCCCCTGTACACGGCCTACGCGGCGCTGCTGCGCTACCAGGTGAGGTTCCACGCCTATTTCGCGATGCTGACCTCGGAGTACGCGTGGGGCATGCTCGGCGACCAGCCCGCCGCGGCGCCTCTTGTCGCGGCGCCACCTCCGCCGCCTCCTTTCCCCACCCCGCAGCCGCCCGCGCCCAGCTCCCCGGGCACGCCGGCGGCTGCCCCCGGCTCCCCGCCGCAGCCGACGCCGCAGCCGTATGCGTACCCGTCTCCGACCGAGCAGACGACTGGCGCCGCGCCATCCGATGCTCCCGGGCCCGAGCCCGAGCCCGAGCCGCCCGCTGCCGCGCCCGACGTCGCCGGCCCCTCGGAGCCGGCAGCACCCCGGTGGCCGCCGCCCATGCCGAGTTCGCCCGTGCCGGCGCCGCCCCCACCCACCGGCCTCGGCGCCATGCCCCCGCCGTCCCCCTGGGAGCGCGTCGTGCCGTCGCTGCCCGCCGCCGACGAGACGCCGCCCTGGGCGACGCTCGTCCTGACCGGTGCCGCCCGTGGCTGGATGATCTTCGCCATCGTCTGGGGCTCCATCCTCTTCGTGGGCCAGTCCATCGCCCAGAACGCCGCCAGGCACCATCGGCACACCTCCGCCCAGCAGGTCAACCGGGTCGTGTCGGACTACGCCGCGACGAGCACCGCCCTCCACCAGGCCGACAGCAGCTCCCTGACGTGCGCGACCGTCGCCTGTCTCCGGCCGTCGCACCTGCGTGCGGCATCGATGCTGACCCGGTTCGACGCCGACCTGCGGGGCATGAGCCTGCCGCCCGACGCGGGCCAACCGGCGCAGGTGGTCGAGAGCGACACCGGCCAGCTCGCGTCGATCCTCACCCAGATGGCGAACTCCGCGAACCTCTCCGCCTACCGGTCGAGGGGCCGGAGCAGCAACCTCGGCACCATCCTGAACTCCTATCCCGGCGACTACCACAGCCTGGTGACCGTCATGCGCTCCGACCTCGGCTGAGCGGCGTGAGCGCGCGCGACGTCGAGATCGAGCAGCGGGGGTCCACCAGGATCCTGCGCATCACGCGGCCGGCGTCCATGAACGCGCTCAACGCCACCGTCCTCCTCGAGCTCGTCGACGCGGTGCGTGCGCTGCGCTCGGACCCCGACGTGCGCTGCTTCGTGATCACCGGCGCGCCGCGTGCCGACGGCACGCCGTGCTTCAGCGCCGGCGTCGACCTCAAGGAGGCAGCTGCGGGCGCGATGGCCCCGGGCAATCCGGGCCGGCGCCTGACCGAGTTGATCGATGAGTGCCTCACCCCGTCGATCGCCGTCATCGACGGGGTCTGCACCACGGGCGCCTTGGAGCTCGCCCTGGCGTGCGACCTGCGCATCGTCGCCGACACCGCGCAGATCAGCGACTGGCATTTGGCTCGCCTCGGCGCGGGACTCGGTGCCTGGGGTGCCAGCACCCGGCTGGCACGCCTCGTCGGCGTGGCCCAGGCGAAGGACCTGATCCTCACCGGCAAGGTCATCGACGGGCGCGAGGCGCTGCGGATCGGACTGGCCCAACGGGTCGCACCCTCGGCCATGCTGTGGGAGGACGCCATGCAGGTGGCCGACGCGATCACTGCCATGCGGGCGGAGGGGGTCCACATGACGCTGGCCCACCTCAACAAGGTGCAGGACCTGTCGAAGGAGGAATCGCTCTCGTTCGCCCGGCAACTGACCGAGTGGATGTCCGGCGGCACGAGCTTCGAGGAGTCGGCCCAGGGGATCCTGCAGCGCAAGGACGAGCCGTCTGGACGATGACGGGGTGACCTTCGAGGAGCTCGTGGCCGAGGGAGCCGCGGCGCCGACGGAGGGTTGGGACTTCTCGTGGTTCGAGGGCAGGGCAACCGAGGAGCGCCCGTCGTGGGGCTATGCCCGGCTGATGGCCGGTCGCATGGCGGGCGCCACCGCCGCCCTGGACGTCGAGACGGGCGGCGGCGAGGTCATCGCCGCGGTCTCGCCGCGGCCTCCCCTGCTCGTGGCCACCGAGTCCTGGCCCCCCAACGTGGCCATCGCGCGGGACCGGCTGCGCCCGCTCGGCGTCCACGTCGTGTCCGTGGCGGACGCGCCCGCGCTCCCGTTCGCCGCCGCCTCGTTCGACCTCGTGGTCAGCCGGCATCCCGTCACCGTGCTGTGGGAGGAGATCGCGCGGGTCCTTCGACCGGGCGGGACCTACCTGTCACAGCAGATCGGCGCCGGGACCAACCGGGAGCTCATCGAGTTCATGACGGGCCCGCGGCCGCTCAACACGAGCCGGAGCCCCGAACGCGCCCAGGCCGCAGCGGAGGCGGCCGGCCTCGTGGTGCGCGACCTGCGGGCGTGCGCGCTGCGGGTCGAGTTCTTCGATGTCGCCGCCGTCGTGTGCTTCCTGCGCAAGGTGCGCTGGACCGTGCCGGACTTCACGGTCGACGCCTACCTCGGCCGCCTGCGCGCCATGCACGACCTGATCCGGCGCGACGGCAGCTTCGTCTCGACGGCACAGCGCCTCCTGGTCGAGGCCCACCGCCCCGGGTGAGCCACGGCGCCGCGAGTCCGCCGCGGCGTCGTGCGCGCCAGGTTCTGCGCGGGTCAGCTCGCCTGGCTGACCGAGCTCATGTTGTAGTCGGGGATGCGCAGTGGCGGCATGATCGTCCGGTTGAGGTACTCGCCGAACTCGCGTCCGAGCGACCGTACCGGGGTGCCGACCTCGGTTGCCCGCGCCAGCAGGTCCACGGGGCTCTCGTTGAAGCGGAAGTTGTTCGCCGCACCGACGATCGCGCCGTCCTCAATCACGTAGACCCCGTCCCGGGTGAGGCCCGTCACGAGCAGTGTCGCCGGGTCGACCTGCCGGATGTACCACAGGCAGGTGAGCAGGAGTCCTCGCTCCGTGCGGGCCACCATGTCGTCGACGGCCCCCCCGTCGGCGCCGCCGCTGCGCAGCACGAGGTTGTCGACGTAGGGCGCCATCGCCACGCCGGACTTCGCCGCACCCGCCCGGTGGTAGCGCAGGTGGGCCAGCACCCCCTCGCGCAGCCACTCCGTGCGCCCGAAGGGAAGCCCGTTGTCGAAGACGGAGACGTCCGAGCCGCTCGCCTCCGCGGCCACGAAGGGTGCGCACTCCACGCCCGCCTCGAAGGGGTCGCTGTAGAGGGTGTAGGGCATCGTGGTGACCCGTTCGCCGACGCGCGTGCCGCCGCCCTCCTTGGAGAAGACGGTGCGGCCGTCCTCCGCGTCCTGGCCGCCGAGTGCGTAGAAATCGAGCACCGCCATCATGTCGCCGACGCCCGAGGGCGGCAGGATCACCTCGTAGCGGCCCGCCTCGAGAGCGATCTGCCGCTTCCCCCAGTCCAGACGGCGCCAGATCTCCTGCTCCATCTCCCCGAGCGACGGGGTGACGGACGGCGCGGCGACCCAGGCCGACCCCCTCCCGTCGGCCGTCCGGCCCACCAGGTGCACGGCCCCGGTCGGCTGGGCATGCGAGAGGCGCAGTCCCGTCGAGCTCCCCACGTAGAGCGTCGTGCGGTCGAGTTCCGCGAAGCCGGCCAGCACCGCGTCGCGAGCTTCCGCCCGCCCGAACGCGCCCGACAGCGAGTCGAGGACTCCCTCGAGCACCGAGGCGTCCGTCTCCTCGGGCGCGAGCCCGAAATCGCGCCCGAGAGCGTCCTTCGACGGCTCGACGAGGGGGAACGAGTCCTCGGCCGGCGGCGCCTGCCGGGCGTCGGCCAGTGCGGCCCCGACCATCTCGGTGACGCCCTCGGTGCCGACCACACCGGTCCGGCGGGCCGTGCTGACCGAGGTCCCGGCCACCACGACCACGCTCACGGCGCGGGCGCGGTGCACCCCGTTGGTCGTCGTCCGGTTCAGCGCGAATCGGACGTCGGCGTGACTGGCTTCTTCGACCAACACCGAGCAACCGTCGGCGCCGGCAGCGCCCGCCGCCGCCACGCCGTGCTCGACCAGTTCCTGGGCCGGGATCACGGTCTCGTCCGCTTCATGCTCAGCGGCCCGATTCCTCGCGGGTGTTGAGGATCCGCACGCCGCGCACGAGCACCGATGGGCAGCCGTGCGACACCGGGGCCACCTGTCCGGGCTGGCCCTTGCCGCAGTTGAACGCGCCCCCCAGCACCCAGGTGGAGGCGCCACCAACGGCCGACATCGACCCCCAGAAGTCGGTCGTCGTCGCCTGGTACGCCACGTCCTTCAGCTGCCCGGCCAGCCTCCCGTGCTCGATCTTGTAGAACCGCTGCCCCGTGAACTGGAAGTTGTAGCGCTGCATGTCGATGGACCAGCTCTTGTCGCCGACGATGTAGATGCCCCGGTCCACTCCCGCGATGAGATCCTCTGTGCTCGGGCCCTCCATCCCGGAGTGGGCCAGGGACACGTTGGCCATGCGCTGAATGGGCACGTGCATCGGTGAGTCGGCGAAGGCGCACCCGTTGGAGCGCTCGAACCCCATGGCGGCCGCGATGGAGCGGTCGAGCTGGTAGCCCACGAGCACGCCGTCGCGGACGAGGTCGAAGGACTGGGCCTCCACGCCCTCACCGTCGATCGCGATGGTCGCCAGGCCGTGCTCGACCGTGCGGTCCCCCGTCACGTGCATGACGGGGGAGCCGTAGTGCAGCGTGCCCAGCTTGTCGAAGGTGGCGAACGAGGTCCCGGCGTAGGCCGCCTCGTACCCGACGGCGCGATCGAGCTCGGTGGCGTGCCCGATCGACTCGTGGATGGTGAGCCAGAGGTTCGACGGGTCGACGACGAGGTCGTAGGTCCCCGACCGCACCGACGGGGCCCGCACCTTCTCGGCCAGCAGCTCGGGCAGTCGGGCCAGCTCGGTGTCCCAGTCCCAATTCCCGTCGGAGACCGGGCCGGTGATGAACTCCCAGCCCCGCCCGACGGGCGGGGCGAGCGTGCGCATGGTCTCGAAGCCCGTGTCGGAGAGCGCGAGCGCCTCGAGCTGGGCCTGCAACCGGACACGGTGCTGGGTGGCGCGTGTCCCGCTCAGGTCGGCCAGATAGGTCTGTTCGGACACCGCCAGCACCGAGGCCGTCGTGTGGGACACGACGGGGTGGTCGCCCAGGCGGGTGCTCCACTCCGACAGCAGGGCGATCTTGTCCGCCATGGGTATGGTCGACGGGTCGACGTCGAACGAGCTGGACCACGTCACGTCGCCGTGCGGTGGCTCGGGCGCCAGCTCGACGTGCCCGCCGCCGGCCCTGCTCGTCACCCGCGCCATCTCCATCGCCCGCTGGACGAGGCCCACCGCCTCCTCCGGGCGCACGTCGACCGTGGCGGCGAACCCGACTGCTCCGTCGACCACGACGCGCAGGCCCATGCCGTACTCGGTGTCGTCCGCGGCGGTCTCGGGGTGCGCGTCGTGGAGGCGGGCCGTCTGGCTCCGGATGCGCTCGACGCGGAGCTCGGCCGCCTGGCAGCCCTCGGCCGCGTCGAGTGCGGCGTCGGTGACCGCCGAGAGGTCGTCGGCGTCGAGCGGCATCAGGCGACGGGCGTGGGTTGGCGCATCGGGAGCCCGGCGGCGGTGTAGATGGCGTCGATCAGCTCCATGGTACGGATCGCGTCGGAGGCCGTCGTCGGGAACGACGTGCCGTCCTCGACCGCCGCGGCGAACGCCTCGAGTTGGAAGTCGTAGCTGGGCTTGCGGCTGAAGCGCTCCTTGCGGGTGCCCAGCGAGGTGGTCACCTTCATCCGGTGCCCGTACTGGGGGCTGAAGGGATTGAAGACCGAGATGCTGCCGTTGTCGCCCGTGACCTGAGCGTGGAGCCGCAGCACCGAGGACGAGAACATGGAGCAGCCGATGTGGGCGCTGCCGCCGTCGGGGAGGGAGAAGTGGGCGTCCATCGCCCGGTCGACGCCGGGGGAGGAGAGCTTCGCCTCGGCGCTGATCACCCTGGGCCCCGGGGTCAGGAGCCGGAGGAGGCTCACCGGATAGCAGCCCATGTCCATCGTGGCCCCGCCCGCCAGGGCGAGTTGGTAGCGGATGTCGCCCTTCTTCCACAGCGGGGCCGAGAACGCCACGTCCACCTTCGAGATGTTGCCGAGCTCCCCCGAGCGGACGATCTCCACCAGCCGCTTGGCCAGCGGGTGGTACTGGTAGTGGAAGGCCTCCATGACGACCAAACCGGGGTTGCCGTTGCAGGCCTCCGCCACGGCCCGGGCCTCGTCGGCGTTGGCGGTGAACGGCTTCTCGCACAGGACGTGCTTGCCCGCCCTCAGGGCGGCGATGGTCCAGTACCCGTGCAGCCCGTTGGGCAGGGGGTTGTAGACGGCGTCGATGTCGGGGTCGTTCACCAGTTCCGCGTAACTACCCAGCACACGGGGGATTTCATGCTTGCGGGCGAACTCCTCGGCCCGGGAGCGGTCACGGGCCGTCACGGCCGTCACGCTGGCGCGCCCGGTCCGGCGGGCAGGCTTGACCAGGGCGACGGGGGTGATGCGGGCCGCCCCGAGGACCCCGATTCTCAGCACGCCGGGATCATCGGGGCGTGCGGACCCGGGGCAAGCAGTGAGAGGAAGCCCCGCCGGACGTTTCCGCAGTATGGGACGGAGGGGCCGCAAGGTCGGCCGAGGGTACCTGGCGCAGCATGAGCACGGACGCTAACGCACGCGGGCCCCGCCCGACGCTTGGACACATCAGGGGACTCGACGGCATCCGGGCACTGTCCGTGCTGGCCATCATCGCGTTCCACACGGGTCTGAACTCGGTGCCCGGCGGCTTCTACGGCGTGGACTCCTTCTTCGTGCTCTCGGGGTTCCTCATCACGTCGTTGCTCGTCAAGGAGTGGGGCGGGACGGGGACGATCCGGTTGCGAAGATTCTGGGCCGGCCGCGCCCGCCGGCTCCTGCCGGCGTTGTTCCTGCTGGTCGCCGTCATCGGGATCGTCCTGGCGGTGGTGCCCGGGGTTCTGGCGACGCCCCACGTCCTCGGGGACGCGCTGTCGACCGTGTTCTACGTCTCGAACTGGTACTCCATCCATGGCGGCGTGACCTACTTCTCGCTGTCCTCTCAGCCCTCACCCCTGCTGCACACCTGGTCGTTGGCGATCGAGGAGCAGTTCTACCTGGTGTGGCCGCTCGTCGTGCTGACCGTGCTCAAGCTCGGGACGGCGCCGCGGGCCCGGCGCGTGCGCGGCCATCGCGTGGGGGTGCTCGGGGGAGGCCGGATGCTGCTCGTCCCCCGGCCTCCGGCCCGGCGCGACCCCGAGTGGACGCGCCGCCGCCGCCTCCACGTGCTCTTCGCCGTGGCGTGCCTGGGCTCGCTCGCGTCCGCCTTCCTGATGGTCCTCCTGGCCCCCGACGGCTACACGACCCGGGCCTACTACGGCACCGACACCCGGGCGCAGGCGCTGCTGGTCGGCGCGGCCGTCGCCATCGGGCTGACGCTGTGGCGCGAGGGGAGCCGGCGCCGTTGGTTCACCCGCCTGGCCTCGGTGCTGGCGATCGCCGGTGTCGCCGGCACCGCCGCGCTCTGGGTGACGACGAACGAGAACTCCACCTTCGCCTTCAGCGGCGGCTTCCTGATCGCCAGTGTGGCGGCGGGCGCCGTCGTCCTCGGCTGCGCGGTGGCGCCGCGCTCGCTCGTCGTGCGCATCTTGGAGCTCCCGCCGCTGCCGCAGTGGGGCCGCATCTCCTACGGCGTCTACCTCTGGTACTGGCCCGTGCTCCTGGTCATGACCGGGCAGCGCCTGCACTGGGGCGTCTATCCGCTCTTCCTGGCCCGGGTCGGCATCACGGTGGCCATCGCGGCCATCAGCTTCGACCTCGTCGAGATGCCGATCCGGCGCGGCGCGCTGAAGCACTGGCGGTCATGGGTCGCCGCTCCCATCGGCGCCGCGGCGGCCATCGGGGCGGTGTTCGTCAGCACGCTGGTGCCGGTGGGTGCGACCGAGCTGCAGGGCACGCAACTCAACGTTGCGATCGCACCGACGACGACGGCGTCGACGACGGCGACGACGCAACCGGGGCAGGCGACCACCTCGAACCCGCCCAGCACCACCACGACGGCGCCCTCGTACCTGACCCCCGCCCTGCCCCCGACCACGTCCACCAGGCCGGTGAAGGTGCTCCTCGTCGGCGACTCCGTCGCCGGCTCGCTGGGTGTCGGGCTGGCCCTCGAGGCGCGCCAGTTCGGCGTGCAGATCGCCAACGAGGGGACGCCGGGCTGCTCGCTGTCCATGCAGGGCCAGATCCGCGTCCTCTTCTACACGGTGCCGCCGGATGCCCCCTGTGACATCGGCAACCACCCGGACTCGCTGCTCGACACTGGCGCGCGTGGGTGGACGCGTACAACCCCGACGTGGTCGTCTACCTCGCCCGGGGCGAGACCTTCGACCAGGACGTCGGTGGGCAGTGGCAGAACCTCGGGCAGGCCGCCTTCGATCGCGACGTGGAGAACCGCTACCGCCAGGCGGTGGCCGTCCTCGGCGCCAAGGGGGCCAGTGTGGTCCTGATGACGACGCCCTACTACGACAGCGGGGTCTCGACGAGCGGGGCCCCGTGGCCCGAGGACGACCCGGCGCGGGTGGTGATCGACAACGCGACCATGCGCGCGGGTGGCCGACACCACCCCGGGGGGAGCCGCCGGCGGCAGGGTCTACGTGTTCGACCTCAACACCGTGGTCTCACCAGGGAGCCGGTACGAGGCCAGCATCGGGCAGGTCAACGTGCGCTGCACGGACGGTGTGCACTTCACGCGATCGGGTGGCATCTATGTCGGGATGCGGCTGGCTCCCGAGCTCGCCGCGCTCGGCCAGGCCCATGCCGCGGCCTCCCCGGGTGGCACCTGGCCGGGGTCTCTGCCACCATCGACCCCGTCATGGTTCCCGAACCTCCCCTGCCAGTAGTCCGCCGCGCGACAGCGGCCGATGTCGAGGCGATGGCGGCCCAACTGGCCCGGACCTTCTGGGACGACCCTGTCACGAGCCACATCTTCCGCACGGACGCGCGCCGCGAGGCTGGTCTGCGCGCCTACTTCCGGACCCAGATGCAGGCGGACTACCTGCCCTTCGGCGGCTGCTACACGACCGACGGCTACGCCGGCTCGGCCATCTGGGCCCCCGCCGGGAAGCCCCTGCTGACAGGGCTCCGCGGGGTCCTGACCATGCTGCCGGTGCTGCCGTACGTGGCCACGAACCTCGTGACGACGCTCCGCCTCCTCAACACCGTCGAGACGCTGCACCCCCACGAGCCCCACTGGTACCTCGCCAGCTTGGGCACCGCCGTCGATCGCCAGGGCAAGGGCGTGGGCAGCGCGCTCATGCGCCCGGTGCTCGAGCACTGCGACGCCGAGGGTCTGCCCTGCTACCTCGAGTCGTCGAAGGAGCGCAACGTCCCCTTCTACCGGCGGCACGGGTTCGAGGTCGTGCAGGAAGTGGAGCTCCCCGGGAACGGCCCGCACATCTGGACCATGTGGCGGGAGCCGCAGCCGGCCCCCTGAGCGTCGCCGCCGGCGTCAGGTCGGGTGGATGCCGTCGGGCATGGAGAGGGCGTCGTTGACCACGAGCCCGAGCACGTCGATCACCGCCCGCGCCGGCGCCGAGGGCAACCCCCGCCGTCGCTGGGCCACGCCGACCCGGCGACGGGACAGCCCGGTGACAGGGAGCACCGCGAACCGGCCCCGCAGGTGGCCCGGCACGGCGGTGGCGGGGAGGATGGCGGGCCCGTACCCGTCGAAGGCCAGTGACGCGATCAGGCGCACGCCGTCGAGCTCCATGGCGGGCCGCAGCTCGATCCGGGCCGGCACCGTGGCGCTGTCGATCTCGGCCCGCAGGGGTGTGCCCGGGGCGGGGAGCAGGAGCTCCAGCTCGGAGAGGCGCTCGAGGGGGAGTGCGGGCTCTCCGGCGAACGGGTGGCCGGGGGGCAGGACGGCCACCAGGTCCTCGTCGAAGAGCTGGGCCGCCATGATCTCGTCGCCGCTCAACGGAAAGGTGACGACGGCGAGGTCGAGCTGGCCCGAGGCCAGCAGCTGCTCGAGCTGGGCGCTCTGGCCGTCGAGCACGTTGAGGTGGATGTGGGGGTGGCGCACCCGGAGGAGGTCGAAGAGCTGGGGCACCAGCCATCGCCCCGTGGTGCCGATCATGCCGAGGCGGACCGTCCCGACCACCTCCTGGCGCAGAGCGGTCACGTCGGCGACGAGTGCCTCGAGCTCGTTCATCACCCGGCGGGCGCGCTGTGTCACCACCTCGCCCTCCTCGGTCAGTCGCCCCGACGCACGATCGACGAGCTGCACGTCGAGCTCGCGCTCCAACCGGGCCACGTGGGCCGAGACGTTGGACTGCACCGTGCCGATGGACGCGGCCGCGGCCGAGAAGCTCCCGGTGTCCGCGATGCCCAGCAGCGCTTGCAAATGTTTCAATTCCATGACAGAGCCGCCGTAGAAAGTGCTTGCCCGAGTTGCATTTCCCATCAGTATAACTGATATCAAGTATCTGCTAAAGCTGCTTGACTGATTGCCGAGCGGCCGACAAAATGGATGCCAGACCGCAGGGTTTCGGAAGCCCCCCCTCCAGCCCTGATGAGTCTCGAGAAGGGATCGCCCTCCCCCCCGGCGATCCCTTCTCCTAATTCCGGCCCGGTTCGCGGCCTGCCCGGCACCCCCGATCCGGCGGGCCAACTGCTTTAGGCTGCGTAGCCGTGACGACGAGCGCCGTGTTCATCGACCTCGATCGGACGCTCCTGTGCCGCGCCTCGGGGCAGGTCCTGAACCGGGCGCTCGTGCAAGAGGGGGTGCTGCCCGAGGGGCGCTCGCTGCCGGGGGACAAGCTGCTCTACGCCATCAACGACCGCCTGGGCGAGAACCTCCTCTCCATGTCGCTGGTGCGCGCCGCCGCCCGGGTGGCGAAGGGCTGGCGCCAGGACCGGGTCCAGGCCGCCGGCCGGAGGGCGGTGGCGGGGCTGAGCGAACTGGTCGCCCCGTTCGCCCCCCAGCGCCTGGCCGCCTTCCGGGCCGAGGGGCACCGCCTCGTGCTCTCGACCACCACGCCCGTCGACATGATCGCCCCCTTCGCGGAGGCCATCGGCTTCGACGACCTGATCGCCACTGTCTACGAGACCAAGAACGGCTGCTACACCGGGCGTCTCTACGAGGGGTTCGTGTGGGGGACGGGAAAGCTGCGCGCCGTGAAACAGTGGGCCGACGACCATCACGTCGACCTGGCCGACTGCCATGCATGCAGCGACAGCATCTTCGACGTGCCCCTCCTCTCCAGCGTGGGGACACCCCACGCCGTGAACCCCGATCCCTCGCTCACCGTGGTCGCCACGACTCGGCGCTGGGCGATCGAGCACTGGGACCGGCCACCGGGCGTCCCGAGCGTGCTGGGGCTCGAGCCCTACCACGTGCTCCGGCCGTTCATACGCAAGCTGAGCTTTCCCTACGCGCGCTTCGACATCGCCGGGGTCGAGAACGTGCCCGCCCGCGGCCCCGTCCTGCTGGCGGCCAACCACCGGAGCTACTTCGACGTGGCCACGCTGGCCCTCGTCGCCCGCGAGATCGGCCGGCCGGTGCGGTTCCTCGGCAAACGCGAGATCTTCGACGCGCCCGTCGTGGGGCTCGTCGCGCGCGCCATCGGCGGCATCGCCGTCGATCGGGGCAGCGGCTCGAGCAGACCGCTGCGCGAGGTCGAGGCGGCGCTCAAGGCGGGCGAGGTCGTCATCGTGACCCCGCAGGGGACCATCCCGCGCGGGCGCGACTTCTTCGATCCCGAGCTGCACGGCAAGACGGGTACGGCGCGCCTCGCCGCCATCACCGGTGCCACCGTCGTCCCGGTCGGGCTCTGGGGGACCGAGCAGGTGTGGCCCCGCTCCGCACGCGTGCCCGACTTCACCCTCGTCCGCAACCCGCCCAAGGTCACGGTGCGCGTCGGCAAGCCGGTGCCGCTGTCGCTCACGGACGCCAAGGCGGACACCGAGACGATCATGCAGGCGATCACCGCCGTGCTGCCCGCGGAGGCGCGGGTGCGCCACGAGCCGACTCCCGAGGAGCTGGCGCGCACCAAGCCGCCTCGGTGAGGACGCGACTCGCGAGCGCGACGACGCGCGTCGTCAACGCGGCGTCGCGGCGGCTCGGCCGCGGCCAGGGAACCGTCGCCGGAGGACGGGCCGGGCTGCGGCTCGATCCGAAGCTCCTCGAGCACCTGAGCGCGGGGCGCCAGGTGGCACTCGTCACCGGGACGAACGGCAAGACCACGACGACGCGGTTGTTGACGGTGGCGCTCGCCGCCACTGGTGATGAGGTGGTGAGCAACGAGACCGGGTCGAACATGCCGCCGGGCCACGTCGCCGCACTGGCCGGATCCCACGCCGACCGCGCCGTCCTGGAGGTGGACGAGGTCTACCTCCCGCGGGTGCTCACCGCGACGGGGGCGGCCGTCGTGGTGCTGCTCAACCTGTCGCGCGACCAGCTGGACCGCACCAACGAGGTGCGGATGGTGGCGGGCCGCTGGCGGGCGGCGCTCGCCGCAGCGCCGCACACCCACGTCGTCGCGAATGCCGACGACCCGTTGGTGGTCTGGGGCGCCGGTGTCGCCCGCGACGTGCACTGGGTGGGCGCCGGACTGCGCTGGCAGCTCGACGCGGTGGGCTGCCCCGCCTGTGACGGCCGGATCCAGTTCGGCGAGGGCAGCTGGTCGTGCGCGGGGTGCGGCTTTGCGCGCCCCGCGCCGGAGGTGACGCTCGTGCCGTCGGCCGACGGCGGCTCGAGCGGCGCGTGGGCCGACGGGAGGACACACCCGGTCGACCTGGCGCTCCCCGCCCGGTTCAACCATGCCAACGCGCTCATGGCGGCTGTCGCCGCCGAAGCGTGCGGCGTCGACGCTCGCACCGCGCTCGGGGCCATGGCCGGTGTGGAGCAGGTGGCGGGCCGTTTCACGGTGCGCTCCTTCGGCGAGGTACAGGCCCGGCTCATGCTGGCCAAGAACCCGGCGGGGTGGGACGAGCTGCTCGACCTGGTGGCCGGGTCGGATGCGCCGCTCGTGGTGAGCATCAACGCCCGGGTCGCCGACGGGGCCGACCCCAGTTGGCTGTGGGACGTGCCCTACGAGCGGCTGGCCGGCCGCTCGGTGGTGGCGACCGGGGACCGCTTCCGCGACCTCTCGGTGCGGCTGCGCTACGCGGGTGTGGCCCACACGACCGAGCCGGACCCGGTCCAGGCCGTGAAGACGGCGGCCGACGGGTCGGGTGCCGTCGTCGACGTCATCGGGAACTACACCGCGTTCCACGACCTCCTCGGGGCGCCGGCGTGAGCGGGCCGTTGCGGGTGGCGGTCGTGTACCCCGACCTCCTCGGGACCTACGGAGACGGCGGCAACGGGCTGATCCTGACCCGGCGGGCCCTGTGGCGCGGCTACGACGCCGAGTTGCTGCAGGCGGCATCCGACGGGGCACTGCCCGAAGCGGACATCTACTGCCTCGGCGGGGGCGAGGACGGGCCGCAGGTGCGCGCGGCGCGCTCGCTCATCGACGACGGCACCCTCGTCAAGCGGGTGGCGGAAGGCGCCGTGGTGCTCGCGGTGTGTGCGGGCTTCCAGGTCGTCGGGCGCAGCTTCCCCGGGGCGAGCGGCGACCCGCACGAGGGGGTGGGGATCCTCGACATCGAGACGACGAAGGGGCTGGGCCCGCGCGCCGTGGGGGAGGTGGTGGCCGAGCCCGAGGGGATCGGCGGGCTGCCCGTCCTGACCGGCTTCGAGAACCACGGTGGACGGACGGCGCTGGGGGAGGGCACGATCGCGCTGGGCCGGGTCACAGCGGGGGTCGGCAATGGCGACGGGGGTGAAGGCGCCGTCAGCGGCCGGGTGGTCGGGACGTACCTGCACGGCCCCGTGCTGGCGCGCAACCCCGCCCTGGCCGATCTGCTCCTCTCGTGGGCACTCGGCGAGGAGGTGCTCGAGCCGCTCGACGACTCGGCCGCGGAGGGCCTGCGTGAGGAGCGGCTGGCTTCGGCGAGCCACAAGAGGAGGTTGGGCCGCCGGAAGTAGGCGGACTCCTCCCTCCTCTTTCGTGGCCAGGACGATCTCCGTGTCGCCGGGCCAGTCCCAGAACAAGCCCGGCGGCGAGCGCTGCCGCAGCAGCTCTCGGACCGCGGTCTCGAACGCTTGCCTCGAGTGTCCGAAGTGGCGCGGTGCCGCATAGGACGTGGAGTCGTCGCCCGCCACGACGGAGTCGATGTCGCGCATGATGTCGGGCCGGCCGGGCGCGTACCTCGGCCCGTGAGCGGTGGACCGGGGTCGTCGTCGGCGAAGTGCTGCACGAGCGCCACGATCTCGTCTACCGGGCGACGTCGAGGGAGAGGAGGTCCCTCGCCAGCACGACGGTGCCCGAGAAGTGCTCCTGCGCCCGGGCCACCCACTCGTCCTCGGAACCGGGCTGCGGAGCGGGGACGAGATGGGTCAGGACGAGCGTGCCCACGCCGTTGCGCGCCGCGGTCTGTGCGGCGTCCTCCACCGAGGAGTGGTAGTCCAGGACGTCAGTCAGCCTCGGGAGGCCGATGGGCGCGATGAGGTCGCGGCGGACGACGGTGTGGACGAGCATGTCCGCGCCGGCGCTCAGCGCGTCGAGCCCAGCGCAGGGCACGGTGTCGCCGGCGATCACGACGGAGCGCTCGCCCTCGTCGATCCGGTAGCCCACGGTGGGCCGCACCGGCGCATGGTCGGTGGGGGCGACCGTCACGCGGACCGATCCTTCCTCCAACACTGCGCCGTGCTCGGCTTCGCTGACTTCGGCGGACGGGCGCCACTGCAGATCGGCGTGGTGGGCCAGGCGGTAGCCGATGTCGAGCTCGAGCATGGCCTCCGTCGCCCGCACCAGGCCGGTCGTGCCGGGCGGCCCGAAGACGGCCAACGGGTGGGGTTGGAACGACATCACCCAGCGCGAGGTGATGATGTCGTTGAGATCGGTTGTGTGATCGCTGTGCAGGTGGGTCAGGAAGAGCCCGCGGAGCGCTCCCGCTCCAGAGGCCGCGGCCGCGGCGCGCATGAGGACGCCCCGTCCGCAGTCGAACAACAGGTCACCGATGCCCGTGCGCACCAGGGTTGCCGGCCCGGCGCGTTCTGCATCGGGAAGCGGGCTGCCGCTGCCGAGGATGATGATCTGCATTGGCCTCCTCTCGCGGGGCGCCGGGTCGGCGCCCGCTGCAGCATGGCACCCTTGGTACCATCGTGCGGCGGCTGCAGAGAGGGGCGTGACCGGTGACGGGACCGAGCGCAGACGGCATGGAGGCACTTCTGCGTGAGCTGGGAGCGCGTGGGGCGGGCGGCATCAACCCCGAAGAATCTCAGCTGCTTGCCCTGATCGAGTCCGGCCACCGGGGCCCGCTGCAATTCGTGAACCTGCTGGCTTTCCGTGAGCGAGCGATCTATCCGGCCGGGCATGAGCTGGCCGACGCCGGGCTCTCAGGTGCCGACGCGTACGGCCGTTACGGGATCATCGCTCTGGAACAGGTCAGTCGCCGCGATGGCAAGCTCGTCCTCTACAACTACGTGCACCAGGCGCTGATCGGTCAGACGCGCCTGTGGGATCAGATCGTCGTCATTGAGTTCTCCGGCACGGACGCCTTCGTCGACATGATCCGGGACCCTGACTACCAGGCGAGTCTGGTGCACCGCGACGCCGGCTTGGCCGAGGTCGTCATCCTCGTCACGCGGTCGTTGCTCCAGGGCTGACGTCTCGCGACCGTCACGACGAGGGTGCGCTCACGCCGCAGCGAACCGGGGCTCACTGACGACATAGAGGCGGTCGAGGTCCCGCCCACCGAACGCCACCTCGGCGGGATTGGTGACGGGCAACTCCAGGGTGCGGTCGAGCCCGTCCGGCGTGAAGCGGGCCAGTTGGGCGCCCCCGAAGAGCGCGCACCAGAGCCCGCCTTCGTGTCGAGTGCGGCGCCGTCCGCCACGCCCGCCAGGCCGCTGACGTCCCCGAAGACGGTGCGCGGGCCGACAGAGCCTTCCACGGCGTCGTAGGGGTACGAGTAGTAGTCCCCCGAGGAGTCGCCGATGAGCAATGTCATGGTGCCGTCGATGAGGCAGACATTCGGCCCATTCGTGTTCGCGATGTCCGGATCGAGCAACTTCCAGCCGTGACGGGCCGAGTACCACCAGGCCGATCCCTCGCCCGGTCCGAGGTTCAAGGTGCCGGTGATCAGGTTGCCTGCGAGGTCCGCGCAGGCATCGTTGGCGCGCGCCCCAGTCCCGGTGGGTACGCCGACGGAGCGCGGTGGTTCGCGCCTCGGGGTGGATCAGGTGGAGGCCGTCGTCCAGGGCGCCGACGAGGCGGCCGTCCTCGGTGGGCACGATGCCCGCGGCCATGGAGGGCAACGCCATGGTGCGGAGTGACCCGTCGTTCCCGTCCAGCCAGTGCAGCGTCTGCGCGCCGCAGTCAACGAAGAAGAGCCGTTCCGCCCGGTCGTCCCAGACCAGGCTCTCGCCCCAGCCCAGCGAGAACTCGCCCACACGTTCGATCAGCATCTGGCGTTGGTCGGCATCCTTGACACGGCTAGCGGCTTCAATCGGGCCACTCCTTGGTGCCCCGACGAGACGGGGGGTCGTCGAGCGCCCAGGCCCGGCGCCAGGCCGATGCCTCTGGGCCCCGGTGCGCGGTCTCGGCGCCCTCCACGGGTGCCACCGCACTCACGGATCGTCGCGCCTGCCACCAGTCGGAGTGCACCTCACGTGACAGCGTGGCCACGGCGGCCTCCACGCGGTCGGAGAACCGGTGGGCGCTCTCGCCCTCGTCCGGTGTCATGGGAGCCCCGAAGAGGACGGCGATGGGGGAGCGCCGCAGGCGTCCCCCCCGGCGTGACTCGGTGCCCGACCCGCCGGGCGCCTTGGCCCCGGCCTCGGACGTCTTGGGGAGCACGTGGCGGGTGCCGTGGAGGTACACCGGCACCACGGGCCGTCCGGTGCGCCGCGCCAGGTAGGCCGCCCCACCGCGGAAGGGCTGGGTCCACCCGTCGGGCGAGCGCCCGCCCTCAGGGAAGATCACAAGGCTCCACCCGTCCTCGACCAGTCGGGCGGCCGTGTCCGCCGACTTGCGATTCACCTTGCTCCGCTCGATCGGGATGGCGGCCAGTGCGAACGACCACAGCACCGACTTCCAGGTGCGGTCGAAGAAGTAGTCCGAGGCGGCTGCGACGACGGTGCGGTGGCGGAACTCCACCGGGAGCGTGGTCAACAGCAGCGGCGTGTCGACGTGACTGGCGTGATTGGCGGCGAAGATCACGGGCCCCTCGACGTGCTGGAGGTGCTCGAGCCCCCGCACGGTTGCCGGCGCCAGCAGGCGGGCCGCCGGCCGGGTGACGTTGTCCATCACCACCGCGCGGGCCAGGCGGACGGGGTAGCGGCGGGACCATTCGTGGTCGTAGTCGAGCCCGACCTTGCGCTCGGGATCGGGCCTGTCGACGGAAGTGGGCCACGACGGTGCGGCAAGGGGGAAGCGGGCAGTCCGCACCCGGCCCAGGATCCCGGAGCCCGCCATCAGTGCACGTCCGACATGAAGATCGGCGGGTTGTGCACGTGGGTCAGCGTGGGGGACGGGCCCACGACGTCGGAGGCGATCTCGAGGGCGTCGTCCAGCGAGCTGGCGGGGGAGAAGCCCAGCCGGCGCACCGCCTTGGGGTCGCCGCCGATCACGATGACGCGGCCGACGTGCGCCAGAGCGTGGGCGCACCAGTACCACATGTAGAACGGGTGCACGCCGTGGTAGGCGTGACCGGTGCGATAGAGGTGCACGTACCACGGGTCCGTGGCGAACGACTCCTCGAACTCCTTGTGCATCTGGACGGGGTCGAGCGTCTGGGTGAGCACCTGCTCGTAGAAGTCGATGTAGCTCGGATGGTGCCCGGGGTGGAATTCGGGCCGTGTCGGGTGCCGCATGATCACGACGCCGCCCTCGCGCACCAGTGGCCGGCCCCGGTACATGTTGAAGAAGTAGCCCAGACCCAGGCATGCGACGAGGATCGGATTCATGATGGAGTTCACGTTGTAGGGGCAGATGTAGGGCAGCCCCATGGTGAGGATGTCCGTCTGGCCCTCGACGTCGACGCCCTGCTGCGCCCACACGTTCGCCGTCGTCTGCGCGTGGACCGCCTCCACCTCGCCGGCCTGCACGGAGGTCAGCGCGTGGGGGGACTTGATGGCCTGGAAGATCTGGCGGGCGACGCGCGGCGGCGTCTTGCCCAGGGCGGTCGACGAGGCGGCGAAGGTGGCGCGATCGCGTAAAGACCATTCCCACTCCCGCTTCTGCAGGAACTGGAAGTTCGACGGGAACGTGTCGTTGTTGAGCGTGGTCTCAATCTGGAAGAGCCGGACCCCCGACTCCGCGATCAGCCTCCCCATGCGCCAGTTGGATGAGTGCAGCTCCGAGGCCGGCTGGTCCATGAACGACGTGGAGTGGAGCATGGTCTGCGGGTTGTGATGGTGCTTGAGGCTGCGGTAGCTGGCCAGGCCGGTTGCCACGCTCTTGTGCCCACCGTCCATGGAGACGAGGTTGATGTTCACGTACACCAGGAGATCGGACGTCGCAGCCCGCTTGTTGATCTCCACGTCTTCGCCCTGATCCGTCTGGCCCAGGTGGATGAGGTTGTCGGGGTCCTCGGCGTCGTGCTGCGTCAGCAGGCCGTGCGGCGCGAAGGCGTCGTAGACCCGGTCACCGAGCGCGTGCCGCAGCTCGTCCTCCGTCATGCGGCGGTGCAGGGCAAGCGCCGCCACGAGTACCACGTCGTCCACGCCGGCCTCCGCCGCCATGTCGAGCACGGTCTCGACGACCATCTGCCTGATGTCGGGTGCCTCCATCGGGGGCAGCGGCAGCGACACGTCGTCGAAGCAGATGGTGAGCTTCATGCCGGGGCGGAGGAGCGCCGGGAGTGGGTCGCGGTCCCCGAGGGGGTGCAGGAGCGCGTGCCGGATGGCGCGGTAGGGGTCCTCGATCGCCTTGATCGGCTCGGGGGCGTAGATGACCCGGCTCCCTTCGGGCAGCGTCTCGAGGGTGAAGCCCTCGCCGTTCCACAACAGC
Organism: uncultured Acidimicrobiaceae bacterium; assembly: GCA_963717455.1. Taxonomy (GTDB): domain Bacteria; phylum Actinomycetota; class Acidimicrobiia; order Acidimicrobiales; family RAAP-2; genus Bog-473. Next base: position 3,728,549 of record OY970336.1, on the reverse strand, counting down.
GTCGGTGGCGTTGACTTGTCCACCTCGAGGACGAAGCCAGGTCGGCGGCTCATCGGGCAGATCCTTTCCGTACGTCGAACGCGATCTTCACTGCCCCGCGTCGGCCGGCGGCGCCGGCGTGGGCCACGGCGTCCTCGAAGCGGGTGAGGGGATAGGTGGCCGACACCAGCCGCCCGGCGTGCTGGGCGGCGACAACCTCGAAGGCCAGCGCGAAGGTGGACACCCGGTCATCCATGCCTGCAGGGCGTTCGGTGCCGTAGGCGTACGCTCCCGCCAGGCGCACCTCGCGGTGCCACAACGGCGCCAAGTCCACCGTCACCTTTCCCGGCATGCCGACCAGTGCCACCGTGCCGCGCGGCCGGACCATGGCCAGCGACTGGGCGATGGACTCGGCGCTGCCCACGCAGTCGAAGACTACGTCCGCGCCCCCCGACAGCGTCCCGGTCATGCCGGACGACCCCCCGTACGACAGCGACCTCGAGTGGCGGCGCACGGCGCGGGCGAGATGGTCGGGCGGGAGCGCCTCCGTGCAGCCCAGTTCCTCGGCCAGCCGCCGCTGGTGCGGATAGCGCGCCCCCACGAGGAGCATCGAGGGCGACGGACAACGGCCCGACGCGACCAGATGGCTCAGCGCGGCGGTGACCAGCAGGCCGAGCGTGCCGGCGCCGAGGACGGCGACGACGTCCCCCTCTGCGACGGGTGCGCCGAGGACGGCGTGCACCGCGCAGGCCACGGGCTCCACCGTGACCGCGTCGGCATCGCTCAGCCCGTCGGGCACCGGGTGGAGCTGGCTCGAGTGGGCGACCAGCCCGGAGGTCGACCACCCGCCGCCGGTGTCGGCACAGAAGCCGGTCTGCAGTCCGGGCCGGATGTGGCCGAAGGCGAGATAGCCGCAGTTCCCCACGTTCCCGGCCTGGCAGGCCGGGCAAGGTGGGTGGATACCGCGGGCCGCGCACCCCAGCACCGGCTGCAGCACGACGCGGGTGCCCGCGGCCAGCGTGTCGCAGCTGGCGCCGACGGTGTCCTCGGCGACGGTGCCGACCACCTCGTGGCCCGGGACGAAGGGGAAGGAGACGATGTCCTCGAAATACCGCGAGCTGCGGCCATTTAGGGTGGCGAGGTCGGAGCCGCAGATCCCCGACAGGAGCGGGTCCACATGCACCCATCCCTCAGCGGGAATTGCTGGAGCGTCGCGTTCGACCAGCCGCAGCGGTCCCACACCGGCCCCGCGCCCCGAGCCCAGCGTGGACACCACCCGCGCCGCGGCGAAGCGCGGCAGGGAGCGCTCGAAGAGGAGAGTGCTCACCGGCCCATCACCGCCTTGGGCGACTTCACGTCGAACGGTCCGAGAGGCAGCGGTCGGTGCGAGCCGCCCTGCGCCTTGGCCCAGTGCTCCACGTGCCAACCCCGACGCCGGGCGATCGCCGAGAGTCGCGACTCGGGGTTCACGGCGACAGGGAAGCCCACCGCCTCGAGCATGGCCAGGTCGCTGGCCGAGTCGGCGTAGGCGACGGACTCCTCCAGTGACAGCGAGTGCGTGTCCGCATAGTCGGACAGCAGGAGGGCCCTCGCTTCGCCGATCGGCGGCAGCGTCGTCAGGTGCCCGGTGAGCCGGCCGTCGCGCACCTCCATTGACGCGCAGACGATGTCGTCGAAGAGAGGACGGATCGGGTCGATGATGAAGTCCAGCGCCCCGGTGATGAGCAGCGTGCGGTGCCCGAGCGCCCGGTGCGCCCGCACGCGCGCGAAACCGTCCGGGAAGGACCGGGTGAGCAGCTGGCGGTGGAAGAGCTCCCACGAGTCCTCCCGCAGCTGCTCGATCGGCGCGTCCTCGAAGCGCCGGTAGAACGAGCGCAGGAAGTCGCCGCGATCCCGCCGGTCCAGCGCGAGCAGCGACGGCCCCTGGCGGACCAGGTCGGCGACGAAGCGCGCCCGCCGCGAGGGCGACAGGTGTCGGCTGGCCAGCCAGGCGTAGGTGTCGACGACGTTGGAGGACATGAGCGTGTGTTCCAGGTCGAACACGGCGAGGTGCCGGTCGGGCGACAGGATCGCCCTCCGTTGCCGGTCGGGCCGCTTGTCCACCACCGACCTACCGGGCTTGGTCCGCACCCGCGTGTGCTCGAGCACCGATGGCAGGTGGATCTCGTGCACGTAGCGGTCCCAGTCGATGACGGCCGGGTCGAATTCGAAGTGCTGGTGGTCCTCGTCGTTGCCGGCGTCCCAGAGCTCGATGAGATGGTCGACCCGGTAGCGCGCGTCCGTCTCCGTGTAGGCGCCGTACAGCTCGACGTAGCCCAGGGCACGCTTGGCCATGGCGTGACGGTCCTCGATCCGGGCGGCCAGTTCCGCCTGCTTCCCCCGGATCGGCAAAGCGGTCAGCAGTTTCTCCGCGAACGTCATGACCGCGTCGGCGCGCCGGAGCTGGCGCTGCACCCGGCCGCGACCGGGGAAGGACCATTCCGGCACGTTGATCGGCTGGCCCCGGTCGTCGTAGAGCGGGTTGCGCTGGAAGAAGTCCGTCGAGAGCTCGACCAGGCGCCCGTAACGCAGCGGGTTCCGCACGCCCGAGGCGACTTGGTAGACCTTCGGCCGGCCCGGCTCAGGCCCACGCGCTGCGACGGCCAGGATGGCGGCCACAACGAGGTCGACGGGGATCACGTCCACGATGCCCTCGGGAACGCCCGGGAACTCGCGCAGGAGCCCCCGCGCGTAGGAGATGATGATCGGCTCCGCCATACGGAAGCCCCTGATCCACCCAGGACGGGGCTCGGCCAGTGCCGACTCGATGATCGAGGGCCGCACGATGGTGATCGGCACGCGGCCCTCCCACTGCTCGACGAGCGCCCGCTCACCCAGTGCTTTCGTGAACGGGTAGGCGTCAGGCCAGCCCAGCGAGAGGGCGCGGGAGGTGCCCGCCTTCACCAGCTCGTCGCTCACCCAGTCCTCGCGCACTTTTTCGGACCTCGCCGCGATCAGGTGCTCGCCCGCGGCGCCGATCTCCGACCGGGCCTTCTTGGCGAATCCGCGCAATCTCTCGGGCTTGCGTGACTCGGCCTGGAGGTCGTCGCGCAGACGACGGGCGGACGACACCTCCTCTTCCCAGGGGACGTCGAGGGTGAAGCGGTTCTCGCTGAGCAGCTCCTCCTTGGCTTCACCCTGGTGCGTGCTCGCCACGTAGGCGGTGGACACCGCAATGAGATGGGCTCCCGACCCGACCTCGGCAATGGCGGCAGCGACGCGCGAGGGGCCCAGCAGGTTGATCTCGACGGCCAGCGTGAGCGGCGCGTCGAACGAGACCGTGGCCGCGGAGTGGATGACCACCCCGGCTCCGGCCAGCGCCTCTCGGCCTTCGTCGTCGAGCCCGAGGCCGTCTCGGCCGACGTCTCCCGCCACCGCCTTCACACGGTGCACCACCTCGTGGCCGAAACGGTCACCGAGCTCGGCGCGCAGGCGGTCGAAGCAGTCGTTCTTGATCACCTCACGGGCTAACCGTGCGGCGGCGTCGGCCCGGCGCCCGGGGCGCACCAGGACGGTGACCTCGGCCTCGGGGACGCAGCGCAGGATCCGCTCGACGAGGGCAGTGCCCAGGAAGCCGGTGGCGCCCGTGATGAAGAAGCGTTTGCCCCGGAGATCCCGTTCGATAGGCATCGAGATTTTCTAGCACCGGATGCCGAATCTGTCTACCATTTGGTAAGTGCCCACCTCCCCGACCAGTGACCGCATCCTTGACGCTGCGATCTCGTCGTTCGCCACCAGGGGATACGAGGCGACCTCGCTCGACGGGATGGCCAAGGGGCTGGACCTCACGAAGCAGTCGATCCTGTACTGGTTCCCCTCCAAGGACGCCTTGCTCGAGGCGGTCATCGCCCGCAGCGCCGGGGACCTCTCGGAGGCGCTCGAGAACTCACTGAAGGGTGCGGGGGAGGGATGGGCGAGGGTCGAGGCGGTCGTCCGCTCGGTGTTCCGGCTGGCCGCCCGCCAGCCCGAGCTCCTGGGGTTGCTGCGCGAGGTGGGCCGACTCGGGCCGCCCGCGGCCACCCAGATGACGCTGGCCCTCGAGCCGTTGGTGGAGCGGGCATCCTCGTTCCTCGAGGCCGAGATGGACGCAGGCACGATGCGGCGCCACGACCCCCGCCTGCTGCTGCTGGCCATCTACTCCACGGTGATCGGGATGGTCACCGAGGTCGAGGTGCTCCGCGCGCTCGGCGAGGAGCCGACGGCCCGCTCGCTGGTCCGGCGTCGAGCTGACGTGCTGCAGCTCCTGCGCTCGGCGCTACTGGTCGAACCGGCTCGCTGACGGGCCCGGTTCCGTGGGCTTGGGAACCTTCTTCCTTGGCGGCGCCTTCGGCGTGTAGCGCTTGTTCGCGCTCGGCGGCCTGCGTTCGCCGGTCCGGTCGCCGGTCTTGACCGGCGGCTTGCCGGTCGCGGTCGACTTGGCCGTGTCCCTGCGTTCTCGGCCCCGCGGTCGTGCAGCGGTCTCCTTGGCGATGACCTTGGAATTGGTGGTGCCGTATTTGTTGATCCTCCAGGCCCGCAGCATGAGCCATCCGCCGAGGAGGATGAAGAGGAACCCGATGAGCCCGATGAAGAGGGTGAAGGCGAAACCCACCAGGAAGAGGTCGAACACTGCGATGGTCCGCTTCCGCTTCCACCATGCCAGGAACCCGATGACGCACAGCACGAGAATGGCGGCACCGAGCAGCTTGGCGTCGGGGGCTACAGCGATCGTGTTCTTGCCCCTCTTGGTGACCTTGTTGGTCGCGATGATGTAGGTCGGGATGGCGAAGCCGGCGACGGTCGCCAGGATGAACGCCCCCAGCGTCCACTTGGCCTCCATCGGGTCGAGCGTGGACATGACCGCCTTGCGCTCCTCGGGGGGAATGATCTCGGGGGCGTCCCTCTGCCCCCCCGCCCCCGGCCCTCCCGAGCCCGACCGGGCACCGGAGAAGGCACCGAGAAGGCGTGCGCTCCAGGTCTGCGGTCGGTCGCCGCCGTCGGGGGAGGTCCACGTCATGTCGAGTTCAGGGTACCGGTGCCGCCCGGATCCCCCACAATCACCCTGACGCCGCAGGTGGACGATGGCGCGCAGGCTACGGTTGGGGTCCGGCAGATCCGAAAGGGCGCTTAGCTCAGCTGGTTAGAGCGCAGCCTTCACACGGCTGAGGTCGTGGGTTCGAGTCCCGCAGCGCCCACCAGGTCAGAGGCCTTTTTTGAACTCTGACCAAAGAGGATGTCCTAACGATGTCCTACGACGCAGTAGCGTCGTGGACGTGGCCGGTAGGACAAGCAGCAAGAGCAGACCGGGCACGATGCGAGAGCGCTCGCCCGGCCACTGGCAGCTGCGCGCGTTCGCTGGTCCCGATCCCGTCACCGGCAAACCGCGCCAGGTTGCGCGCACGTTCACGGGTACCGAGCGCGCGGCAGCCAAGGCGCTCGGCAAACTCGTCTCGGAGGTCGAGTCGGGCAAGTTCAACCGGACCAGCGTCACCCTGGGGCAACTTCTCGACAAGTGGCTCGAGGCAGCAGAGCGAAGCCAGCGTCCGCGTACGGTCTACGAGAACCGGCGCAAGATCGAGGCACGAATCCGTCCAACTCTCGGCGCGGTCCGCCTCGACAAATTGGAGCCAGACACCTTGGACACTGCGTACGGCCGGTGGTTGGACGAGGGTCTCTCGCCGGCAACGGTGCACAAGTACCACGCCATCATCTCGGCGGCGTGCAATCAGGCGGTCAAGTGGGGGTGGATCGACCGCGCACCCACGGCTCGGGCCACGCCTCCGAGAGTCGATCGGGTCGAGATGAACGTGCCAACGCCCAAGCAGTTGACGATGCTGGTGAAGGCAGCCGAGGCGGCCGACCCCGTGCTGGCCACCGCGGTAGCTCTGGCCGCCCTGACGGGGGCCCGTCGAGGCGAGATCGTGGCGCTCAAGTGGTCCGACATTGACCTGCCCAACGGTCGGGCGCGCATTGCCCGCTCTCTCACCATCGCCCGAGGCGAGCAGCACACCGGTCCGACGAAGACTCACCAGTCCCGGGATATTGCCCTGGACCCCGTCTGCGTCGAGATACTGAAGCAACGGTGGGCCTACATGGTCGATCTGTCCGAGTGGGCCGAGTCCCCGATGGTGCCCGACCCGTACGTGCTCAGTTACAACGCCGACGGCGGACTGCCGGCCAGCCCGGACACGCTGACCCACGGGTTCGGAAAGCTGTGCGTGGCGATGGAACTGCCCGCCCTGAAAAAGCTTCGCCAGACCAAGCCGAAGGCCAAGCGAACGGACCTCGCACCCGGGGAGCGGTGGCCGTTCCGCTTCCACGACTTGCGGCACTTCAGCGTCACCACGCTGATTGCCGCCGGGGTCGATGTGCGAACTGTCGCCGATCGCCACGGTCACGCCAGGGCGACCATGACCTTGGATCGATACGCCCACGCCCTCCCCGAGCGTGACCGGGCCGCAGCTGGCATCCTCGGCGCGGCCTTCACGCCCGTCACTACCCGACCCAGGGCCAAACGGACGTGACCTGCCTCGACGGAGAACGGCCGCCTTGTACGCTTTCGGGTATGGCCAGCACGTTCGTTCCACGCTCGCCCATGGGTGAACGCCTGTCCGAGCGACGGGCGGCGATCCTGGCCGCCGCTGCACGGCGTCACGCCTCGAACGTCCGCGTCTTTGGCAGTGTCGCGCGAGGCGATGACACGGCCAACAGCGACATCGACCTCCTCGTCGACCTTGACCCCGACGCCAACCCGCTCGATCTGCTCGACCTCGGTTGCGACCTCGAGGACGAGCTTGGCGTGAGGGTCGATGTGGGGACACCGGCGGCTTTGCGGGCGTTCCTTCGAGATGAGGTGCTGGCCGAAGCCGTACCTCTGTGAGCCGCAGGGATGCGGCGTGGTTGGCCGACATTCTGGCGGCCATTGATGCCATCGAGACCTACGTAGCCGAGGGCAGTCTCAACCAGGGGCTCGTCTACGACGCGTGCCGGGTGCGGTTGATTGAGATCGGCGAAGCGGTCAAGAACATCGACCCGAACCTGTTGGCAACCATTCCGTCCATTCGATGGAGAGCGATTTCGAGAATGCGGGATCGATTGGCTCACCACTATTTCGACACTGACCATGCTCTCGTGGAATACGTGGTCAACGAGGAACTGGTGCCGCTTCGAGCGGCGGCTGTCACGCTGACTGAGATCGCCGCTACGTTCAATGACAATTCCGCCGGAGACGAGCCGCCCACTCCCGACGTGGACACGTAATCAGTGGTCCGTTCCGGGGCTCACGGATGTGAGTCTTCGCCGTGGAGGTAGCGCTCCAGGCGCGGCACCGAAACCCTCCACCTTCCTCCGATTTGGATTGCCGGACTGAAATGTCCTGTGCGACAAAGCCGGTAGAGAGTGTCGGCGTGCAGACCGATGCGCCGAGCAGTTTCAGGAATCGAAATGAGGTCGGGGGCAGGGTACTCAGCACGGATCTGTTTGAGCGCCGTGAGAGGTGACGCCGAAGTCGAGGGCATGAGAGTCCATCCTTTGTCGGCCCGGAGGGACCGTCACTAACGGGGCCGGGAAACGGCCATCATTGGCCCACGCCCCGATCGAACCTTCGTGTGGTGTACCGAATTCGATCCGTACGGTTTCGCTTCTTGGAGGCGAGCTGGACGCGCTCGATCAGCCAGGCGGGAGTGCGCTGGGATCCAGTGACGGTTCCTTCGGGGCCGGCGGCCGTCGCCCGACACAAATGCAGTGCCACAGGCGCTCCACGGCGTCCAGTCACCGGCTCGGCTCGCAAGAACTTCCGGCGGTCTCCCGATCGTTCACGTTCGCCCTACGGGCGAACCCGCCAGAAGTTCTTGCTCGACCCAGGGGCTTCCCTCACCGGGACTGGACTCCGCTCCGCTGCCGGTGGTGATCTCGGTCATGCGAACGACGTAGAGGCGTCGTTCGCGCAGAACATCGAGCATTACACCGAGGTGGACAGCTGGGCGACGACGACGAACTTCATACAGCGCCGTGCGGCACCACCCGACTCTGACCTGACGCCAGCGCCCCGAACTCCAGCGCAGCCAGAAGGTCGTCCCGTTCGAGATCAGGGTGGTCTTCGATGATCTCCTCAATGCTCATGCCGAGGCCAAGAGCTCCAGGTGGTTCTCGACGGGGTAGCGCAACCTTCGCACGGTCGGCTGACTGTGACAGACCGAAGGGTCGGTGTTGATGCGCACCAGCCCTGACATGCAAGCCATCGTACCGCGACACATCCCATATCCAGCCTCGTCAATCTCCACTACCCGCTGCATCACTTCACAGACCGACGTCTCCGTACCCTCCCAAAGTTCACCGTCACCAGCACTCCATCAGGCACATCAGTTTGCGGCACACGAATGGCATCAGAGGGGGTTCCAAGGGCCGATCGTGGTCGGAGATCGGCTGAGGGAGTGTGGGACGACCGGCGTCCCGACAGTGGGATACACCGTGCTTTCAATTCGCAGGATGACGCTGGGGTCGGGCTATCGGTACCTGATGGAGTCAGTGGCGGCGGGCGATGGGGTGCGCCACCAGGCGACGAGTCTGGCCGACTACTACGTCGAGTCCGGCACCCCGCCCGGGGTCTTCCTCGGCGCCGGTCTGGCCGCCCTCGACGGCGGCCGAGGGGTTGAGATCGGCTCAGAAGTCAGCGAGCAACATCTGTTCAATCTCCTCGGGATGTGTGCCGACCCGATTAGCGGCGAGCCGCTGGGGCGCCCGCCGATCCGCTCACAGCCCTCAATGGCCACGCGTCCGGCGGGACGAATCCCGATCATCGATTCTCCCGTCGACGTCGCTGGGCGGGTCGAGCCGGCGGCCCGTGACGAAGCCGAGGTTCGAGCACCCACGGCGACGAACCGGACGCCGGTGGCCGGGTTCGACCTCACCTTCTCTCCGTCCAAGTCGATCTCGACGGCGTGGGCCTTGGCCGACGCCGACACCAAAGTGACCATGTACGCCTGCCACCGGCGGGCCATCGAGGTCGTCCTCAACTACGCCGAGGGCGAGGTCTTCCACTCTCGTTCGGGCAGGAACGGCGTGGTGCAAGAGGACGTCGAGGGCGTGGTGGCCACCGCGTTCACCCACTTCGATTCAAGGGCCGGCGACCCCCAACTCCACGACCATGTGGTGGTGGCCAACAGGGCCTGCTCGGCCTCCGACGGGGAGTGGCGCACCCTCGACTCGCGTGGTCTGTTCAAGAGCGTGGTCATGCTCGGAGAGCTGCACCAGGGCGTGTTGGCCGATCTGTTGACCCAGGAGTTGGGATGGGACTGGGACGAAAGGTCACGGCGTCATTCCGAGGAGGTCCGCTGGGAGGTGGCCGGGGTTCCCGAGGCCCTGATGGCCGAGTTCTCGCAACGGGCGGCCGCCATCGAGGAGCGCAAGGAGGCGCTGATTCCCGCGTTCGTCGCCGCCCATGGGCGCCAGCCCACCACGACCGAGATCATCAAACTGCGACAGCAAGCGACACTCGAGACCCGGCCGCGCAAAGAGCATCGCCCCCTCGGTGCGATGACCGAGACGTGGCGCCAGCGAGCCGAGCACTATGTCGGGCGTGACCCTGAAGCATGGGTCAATGGCCTGTCCAATCGAAACGACCTGCCGCTGCTCCGAGCCGGCGACTTGGCCGACGAGATCCTCGCCGACGCGGCATCGGTCACGATCCGCAAGGTGTCTGAGCGTCGGGCCACCTTCTCCCGGGCCAACGTCCTGGCAGAAGTTCATCGCCAGTTCCACGGTGTCCGCTTCGCCTCTCCTGACGATCGGATTGCCGTGGCCGAGCGAACCGCCGACCTGGCCACCGGGCAGTCATTGCTCCTCTCGGCACCTGAGTTGCACTTCACGCCGGAGCGCCTACGCCGGGCCGATGGGACCAGTCGGTTCCGGGCCAAGGGCCACGAGATCTACACCACCGCCGTCCTCTTGGAAGCCGAAGGCCGCCTGCTCGAGGCCGGGCGAGAAATCGGTGGTCCGTCCGTCGCAACGGGCACGGTTGGCGCCGTCACATCCGCCGCCCTGCCGGGGCGGAGCCATCCCCTGACCATCGATCAGGCAGTGGCGATCGAGCAGATCGCCGCCTCCGGCCGCAGGGTCGACGTGTTGGTCGGACCGGCAGGGACCGGCAAGTCGACCGCGATGGCCGGACTGCGCGCCGCATGGGAAGCCGTACATGGCCCGGACTCCGTGCTCGGTCTGGCCCCCTCGGCCGCGGCAGCAGAGGTGCTGGCCGAAGCGCTGGGGATCGACACGGAAAATACCGCCAAGTGGCTCCATGAACACCGCCAGCAAACCGAGCGACTGGCAAAGATCGCCGACCTGCGCGCCGCGCTGCGCTCTCCCGCAACGTCGCGACGGCGATCTTCTCTGCACGGGCAGCTGGTCAGAGCCGAAGAAGAAGCGGCCCGATGGGAGCTTCGGGCGGGCCAGTTGGTGATCGTGGACGAAGCCAGCTTGGTCGGGACGTTTGCCCTGGACGAGCTGGTGGCCACAGCCCGAGAGGCCCGAGCCAAAGTGGTCCTGGTAGGGGATCAGGCCCAACTGAGCGCAATCGACACCGGCGGGATGTTCGCCGCCTTGGTACGCGATCGGGGCGGCCTGGCCGCAGAGCTCACCGACGTGCGCCGGTTCACGAGTCCTTGGGAGAAGGCGGCAAGTGTCGAATTGCGAGCTGGGTCCCCTGACGCCATCGACGCCTATGCGTCCGATGGGCGGGTGGTCGGAGGGCGCCGAGACGAGATGCTCGACGCCCTGTATGGGGCATGGAAGCACGACAGCGAGGAGGGCAGGACCAGTCTGATGATCGCCGGGGACCTCGGCACCGTCGGCGAACTCAACGCGCGGGCGCAGGCCGACCGGATGGCCGCTGGCCGCGTCTCTGGGGACCGGGTGGCCGTGGCCGGAGGAGCAATGGCAGGGATCGGGGACCAGGTGGTGACCCGCCAGAACAACCGGCGCATGGCCACGGGAAAGCGGTGGGTGCGCAACGGTGATCAATGGAGCGTGACCGGCTCACATGGCGACGGCTCGCTGACGCTGCAACGACTCCGTGGCACGGCGAAGGTCCACTTGCCGGCTGACTACGTGCGCGAGCACGTGGAACTGGCCTATGCCTCGACCGCTCATCGGGCGCAGGGCTGCACGGTCGACACGGCGCACGCCATGGTCAGTCCGACGACCACCCGAGAGGTCCTGTACGTCTCGGCGACCCGAGGCAAGGAGGCCAACCGCCTCTATGTGGACACCAGCTACGACCGCGACCCTCAGACCTCCCACGACGAAGCGTTGGAGCCAATGACCGCCAAAGGCGTCCTCGTCGGTGTGCTGCGCAATGAAGGTGCCGAAGTGGCCGCCCACGACATGATCCGTCGCGAGCAGCACGAGGCAGAGGGCATGGAGCGGCTCTCCGCTGAGTACCTGACCTTGGCCACCGAGGCGCCAGCCGAGCGCTGGGATGCGCTCCTCAGGCGTTCAGGACTCTCCGATGACGACCTCGCCACCGTGACAGCCAGCGCGACCCGGGGTCCGCTGTTCGCGGGATTGCGCGACGCTGAAGCACGCGGTCTCGACGTTGAAACGGCTCTGCCGCAGCTCATCGACGGCAAGTCTCTTGCTGATGCCGCCGATGTCGCTTCCGTCCTCCATAGTCGGGTCGACCGCTGGTCCGACGCGGCCGGGGGCCGGCACCGGCACACCGGACAGCTGATTGCCGGGCTCATCCCGAGAGCCCAGGGTGTGACGGACCCGGACATGGCCCGGGCCCTGGCCGAGAGGGACCACGCCATGGAACAACGGGCTCTGTCGTTGGCTGAAGAGGCGATTGCGGCCCGACACGCCTGGGTGCGGCCGCTCGGACCTGCGCCGAGCGGATCGGCCCAGCGGGAGCGCTGGCTGCGAGAAGTGTCGACCGTTGCGGCCTACCGGGACCGCTGGCACATCGAGGGTCTGCGCCCGCTCGGTGCGGCTCCAGATCGAGAAGACCTGGAACAAACAGCCCAGCGCAAGCGGGCGCTGGCGGCAGGGGAGCGGGCGAAGGCGATCAGCACGGACACAATGAACCAACCCATCAATCACGGCCTGGAGCCGCGGGTCGAGATTTCGCAGGGGGTCGAACTTTGAGGGTATTTGGGTCGGGTGCTAACGACCAGCTAACCCGCCCGGAACGAAGCAGGCACCTTGGGGATACCCATCCTGGTGTCCGAGATCGCCGGAAGACGAGTGTCCGGGTAGTCCATGCGAGCGACGAAACTGGCTCTTCACCCACGCTCGGCTCGCTGAGCTCAGCGTTGTGGATGACGAAGGCGAGAGATCCGCTTAGCGATCGGACTCCAATCGGCGAGGCTCAGAACGACGTTTGGTGATGAAGCGGTGGATGGCCTCGTTGGCGTTGTCCTGAAACGACGGGTTGGCCAGGTCGGGGAGGATGTCTGCTTGGTTGACCAAGGGACCTTTAAGCGTGTTGGCCGCGCTGGCGTAGAACACGCCGCTCGACAGGGTCGGGTCGGTGACACCGTCGCCCAGTCGCTTTGCGCCATCCTCAAGTTTGTGTGAGATCCCTAGGGCGGGCATGATGTACTTGGCCGCTACACGCAGGGGTAGGGCAACGCCGTTGGAGGCTTGGGTGCCGGTGGTGGCGCCGGGGCTCACGGTGATGAAGCGGCGGTCGGGGTATTGGCGGGCCAGGTAGGCCATCCATAGGGCCCCGATGTACTTGGCCTGCCCGAAGGCCAGGTTGAAGTCAGCTTTTTTGCCGGCGAAGTAGCTACCGTCGATGACAGTGGCGAGTTCATCGGCTGAGGTTGAGACAAAGGACGGCCGTTTCATGCGCAACTTCGGAAGTCCCCGGGCTGCTTCACTTCCGGCGAGGACCGCAACCTCGCCAAGCCGGTCATCGGCCAGGAGCCCTTCGAGGAGGACGACGTGGCCAAGGACGTTCGTCGCAAACACGTTGGTGACCCCGTCAGCGGTCAAGCCCATCGACTGCGGGCCAATGACACCAGCGTTCATGACCAGCGTGTCGAGGGATCCGTTAATGGCCGCTCTAGGACCGGTCTGCACAGTGTCCCCGCCGCCCACGTTGAGCGAGTCGACCACCTAGCCAAGTCGTGGCGGGTTGAGTTCCGCTGGAAGGAGCAGGTCATCTACTGGGAAGGCGGTCGGGGTTGTGTCTTTGACGGAGCCTGGGGTGTCGATCCTTCGATCACGATCGTTCCTGACGCTAAGACCTGGAACTCAGTCGTCCCCGACTGGCTGAGTGAACAGACGCGACGAAGTACTCGAGCGCCTTCGATCCACTACGGGGCACGTGGTCAAAGAGACACCGGACTACCTGAACGCGGGCGGATGCTGAATGAGGTCCACGATGAGGCCGCCCATTGAGGCGACGGTCCGCCACCTTGATGTACAGATCAGCAGCGCATTCAGTTGTAACTGCCGTGGTCGCCAGACCCGGAGGGGCGAAGTATTCGGCGTTCGGATCGCCGTACGGTGGCAAGCTGACCGATGCTGGCCGGTTTGTGGTCCGAGTGAGGTATATCTCTGAGCACGCTGAGGTCACCGCTCGCTCGACCTCGACATTCGGCGGCGCGGGACCACGATCAGTGTGGCGCTGACGGCGACCAGGAAGCCGCCGGCCAGAAGGCCGAAGGCCAGCCACGGCAGCGCCGGCAGAGTGGCGGCGGCGGTCACGCGCACGCTGACCGGCCGTGACCCGTTGGCGTTCATCGCGACCACCGTCCAGGTACCGCTCTTGACCGGCCAGGTCAGCGTCTGAGGGCCCGGCCCGGTAGCACGCGCTGTCCAGATCCCGGCGCGGCCGGGCGGGACCGCGGGCGGGCCGCCGCTGTGCGCCGAATAGACGGGCCTGGTGGCGGTGATGCGCGTGACCGAGTAGCTGACTCCTGCCAGGTAGTGCGCCGCTGCCGCGGCAGGCGCGATCCCGAGGAACACCGGAGCGGTGCCACGAGCCGGCGTGACGCGCAGCCGCACCGTGCCGAACAGCGCCGGTGCCCAGTTCCAGCCGCCGGTGGTCCTCTGCAATTCGGCCTTGCCACTCGCGAGGGCGTAACCGTCCGTGGAGAACGTCCTGGTGCCAAGGTTCAGGTAGCCGCCTGGCCCCTTGGCCGTTTGTGCCCACAAGGCGGTGCCGCCCGCGCCCAGCAGCCCGAGCGAGCAGAGCACCAGGAACGCGCTGATGACTACCGAGACGATCCTGGCCGGAGTCCGGCCCGCTGGCGGCGGCCCGGCCGTGACCCCCCGCCCGAGGGTCCGGTCTGCTGAGGTGGTTCGCCCAGGCGCGACGGCTCTCATTGCGTCACCGCCGACGATGGTTGCTGAGGTGGCGCGGTCAGGGTGTGGCCCGGGCCGGGAGCGCCCATGTTCCGGGATCGCCGCAGGATGCCGACGGCGAGGGCCGCGATCGCAGCGGCGGCGGTGGCGCCGATGAGGCGCTCGAGCAGGCCGCTCAGCCCGGAATCCGCGATGTCGGCGATGGTGAGGGCGAAGATCAGGACCGCTGTCCAGCGGGCTGGCCGGGCCCATGCCTGCCAGCCGGGCACGCGCCGCATGGCGTGGGCGAGGAAGAAGCCCGCCGCCACGAGCAGCAGCACGCCGATCGTGGTGAGAGCGTTATCCAGTTTCCCACCGGAGTTCGAGACCATCCTGGCCGTGGTGCACCCCGGGTCGGCCAGTCGGCAGGCCACGCGTTCGTAGGGGGTCAGCAAGTTGCCAAGGCCGGCAACGGACAGGGCGAGCAGGGCCGCACCCACGGTGGCGGCCCAGCCGCCGGGGCGCAGAGCGGGCCACACCGAGCGGAGCGTGAACCAGATCGTCGCGGCGCCGCAGATCGTGAAGACGATCAGCAGGAACATCGCGTGCGGCGCGGTGACCGCGTACATCTCGCTAATTGAATGCTTCAAGACGCTGTAGCTGGGTCCCTGCCAGGAAGCGGCGGCGAGCCAGCTCCCCACGAAGAGCACCTGGGCCGCGATGCCCGCCCGCGCCCCGTGCCGGATGCCTGCCGGCTGCCGGGGTGGGCCGGTCGACTGAATGCTGGACGCGGGGCTGAGCACGTCCGAATGTCCGATGGCCATTTTGATTTTCTCCTTTTGATTTGACCGCACCATGGTTGGTACGGCGTGCCGAGCGCTGCGTCGCGCTAGGACTTAACTGTCAAGGGAAGCCGCCATGCCGCTCGAAGCCGTCGACAATGAGCGAGAACATGGATCCTCTCTGGTCTCGGTCGCTGCACTGCGCCTGACAGTGCATTTCCTTCAATATGCGCCTGTCCGGTCAGGGTGCATATCCCGCGCTCGCGGTATTCGGGTAGGCGTCCGACCGAGTGGTAGAGGCTGAGTACGCCAGGGGTCCGCCAGACGGACCACGACGTGATCTCGAGGGAGAGTTGTCATCGGCCAAACTCGAGAGGGCGACCGACTCCACTTCGCCGCAAACCCCTCGCCCGGCGCGACCGGGCAAACCGGTACTATCGCACTGGTGGACTCCCGAGCGTCCCGGCGGCCATCAGGTCGATTGTGCCGAGGCTAAGTGATGTCCTTTGGTGTCATCCTAATGAGCTACACGCCGGGCAATACGCTGATTGCTCGCCATCAAGTGGAGCCTCGGCCGGAGTCGTGTGACACCAGGCAACGCCCACCTGGGTTGCGATACCCTGTTGCGGTGGGCAGTCGGCCAGGACACTCCAGTGCCTGATGTTGACTCTTCCCGCCTGACCCGACCGTTATCAGACCTGGTGGAATCGCGCGGGTTGCGATCTTCTCCTCGAGAGGAGATCAGTATCTCATGGCGGAGATCCAACGACGCTGGCTTGGATCCGCAGCATCATCACGTCCCTTGGATCGACGAGGTCGACCCTGAAGCTCTCCTCCTTCGGGTGTCACGACCGGTGGTAGACGAGCTCGTGAACGACCTGGGCACGGTGAAGATGACCGTGGTTGTCGCTGACAACCATGCCCAGGTGCTCGATCGCCGTGAGACAGACCGGGCCTTGACCGCGCCTCTCGACCGCCTCGAATTCGCCCCCGGCTTCGTCTTCGCGGAAGAGTCGGTCGGTACGAACGGCGTCGGCTCGGCAATCGCTGAAGGCAAGTCTTTCCTGGTCGAAGGTTCCGAGCACTTCTCGGATGTCTTCACCGGTTTCGCGTGCGCAGGTGCGCCTGTTCTGGATCCCAAAAGCGGCCGGGTACTCGGCGTCGTAGACCTGACCTGTCCGGCTCCAGATGCGCATCCGCTCATGTTGCTGACGGCTCTTCGTGTGGCCCGAATGATCGAGCAGCGTCTCATCGACGAATCGAACGTACGAGAGAAGCTGGTGTTGCAGAAGTTCCTCCGCAAGCAACGCAGCGTCCGGGGACCCGTCGTCTTCGTGGGCCCGAGATCGATGCTCTCGAACGCGGCCGCAAGCCGGTTCGTGGACCACGCAGACGAGGAGCTCCTTCGAGACGATGCGCAACGGATAGTGTCGGAAGGCCGACTGGGATTTCAAGAGATCACCCTGAGAACCGGTCGACACCTGTTCATTCGTTGCGAGAAAGTGCTCGACGGCGGAGATCCGATCGGGATCATGTTGGAACTCCGAGCAGCGGCAGACCTCGAGGTTGGGTTGGTTGACTCTACGATCGGCCCTAGGCCGCAACGGACGGGCTTGACGAGGGCCGAGCAAGGTGTGGCGGAGTTGGTCGTAGACGGATTCACGAACAAGCAAATAGCAGAGCGACTGTTTATTTCCGCTTACACGGTGGACTCTCACCTTCGATCGATCTTCAAGAAGCTTGGTGTGAGCTCCCGCCTCGAACTCACTCGCGTCGTACTCGCCCTGCAACTCGTCGTCCCCCACTGACCGGCCGAGAACGTCGGGGCTCGCAACCCTGCGGACGGCGCCGGGAGGTGCCGCACAGGTGGCACTCGGCATAAAGCAGCCTTGGCATCGGGGCTGGCGGATGCCCCGCGAGTTCACCCAGGACGACGGCCCGTTCAACGTGTCGGAGGGCCGACCCTGCCACCCGGATCGGTGCTCGCCACGGCCGCCGGGCTCTCAACGGGCCCGAGCCCAATGGAGAATATCGCCCGCCAGCCGGCGTGTTTCGGGACGCGCCGGAGCCGATGTGCTGAGCGTCATTCTGGGAGAGTGGGCGCAGCCGAAATGGCTATCACGAGGGGCGAGTTCTCTTTGCGGCGGGCTTCGTGGCCGGTCGTCGATCCGACCCATTTGTCGGGATGCGTTCCTTGAGGGCAGTGGCGGCGCCGGTCAGTATCTGGTCGGACAGTTCGGGGTCGTCGACGGCTCGGGCGATGGTGATGGCACCGACCAGCAGGCTGAGTGTCGCTTCGCCAACCTGGCCGGGGTGCGCTCCTTCACCGGGTTCGTGCCCAAGATCGACCAGTTCGGACTGGTGGCGGGGCACAAGGGCATCACCAAGGCCGGAGACGCCGGCCTGCGCCAGGCGCTCTACATGGCCGCCGATCACGCCCGGCACATCGACCCGACACTCGCGCAGCGCTACTACCGACTCGTCATGGTCGAAGGCAAACACCACAACTCGGCCCTCTGTTCCGTCTCCGCCGTCCTCATCACCCGCATCGCCGCCTGTTGGCGCAAGGGAGGGCTCTATGAACTCCGACGACTGCTCGGGTGGCACCAAGATCACCGTGGCGCCACGTGCTTGGAGCCAGGCCGACAGGGGCACCCAGGCGTTGCGGGTGGGCTCGAGGATAACGGTCACCGAAGCACCCTCGGGGATCTTCGCCCACAACCGTTCGAGGTCAGTCGTCGTCGTGCGGAACTTCCACGACGACCAGATGAACTCACCTCGCTCGTCGGCCAGGCTGGCCCGGTGGTCAGCTCGACAGGCGTCGATGCCCAACCCCACTTCACTCATGGCGTGGTCCTTTCGCTCGACGGCTGATCAGTCGGCTCTCCGTCTTCGACCGCTGCACGTTCCGCAGGGGTGTGACCATCCAGACATTCGAGAAGCAGGGGTCCGACTCCATTGATCGGGCCCGAGTTCCAGAAAAGGGATGCACGTGCGTCGGAAGGCTCGTCTGGTCGACGATCACCGTTATGGAGTCGAGCTGTCGCTCGCTCCGACCCCACTTCAGTCAAGCCAGAAGAACCGACCCGACGCACCCTACGAAGGGCTTCCGCCAAATCAGTGGATGCCCGGAACCAACGCTAAATGCCCCAGTTCGCTGCCGGCTTGGAGGCGACCTTCAACCTTCAAGCAGCCGAAAGGCAAGCCGCCTACCTCGCCCTTGCTTCATTGCCAGAGCGATCCACAGCTGGAACAGGGAATCGACTATCTCCTCCTGGTCTTCTCCAACATAGATCGGCCGTAAGCCGACGCCTTCAATCACTTCTTCAACTGTTGACCGGTCCTCCTCTGGTGCGGAAAAGAACATGTCGGCCCTTCCGTCAGCGAAAATCGGGTTAGCCATGTTCTCGCCGCCGAGCGTGTTGAATGCCCTGGCATATCGCACTGATGACGGCAGGGAAGCTCTCGCGTTTGCCATGGCGGCACCCAGTTGATTGGTGGCGTCGATCACCAACTTTCCGGCGATCGCACTCCCGGTGTCTTTCGTGACGCTGGAAACGGCGGCGCCTGGTATGGCGAGAATGACTACCTCGGCTGTGAGTAGTGCTTCTTCAATTGGCAAGACACTTGCAGTCGTGCCGATTACGACGTCATCATCTGCATGTCGAGATCCATAGGTGACCTGATGTCCTGCTCCCGAAAGAGCTCTGCCTAGGGTTGAGCCGATGAAGCCAGTACCAATGATCGTGATCTTCATGGGCAACCTCTCAATGTCACAGTGGGGATTCCGTTCGGATCGTCAGTAACCGTAGAGGTCCAGGGTTCCGGATCAGGCTGGGCGAGAGTCATGGATGCCACTGACCCCGTTCGCTGCCGGTCTTGGGTCGGGAATTTCCGGATCGCTTTCACCAACCGCTCATTTTCGCGAGCATCGAAACCTGACGGCTGGTATCGAATCATCGGTGAGCCCTAACCCAAGTCGCGGACCCGCTTGACCTCAGCCGTATCCGGGCTGCGCTCAGTTCGGAGGGCGCTGACAGATCTCGTAGGACGAGCAGGCCTCCGACCTGGAGAAGCTCAGCCGTTATCGGGCTGAGGTCTAGGCACGAGCCGTGTCCTACAAAATGTCCTAGGAATTCCGTCGTGAGGTGTCGTCGGGAGTCTTCGCCCGTCGTCCCGGTTCCTAGTACGGCAGTTGATCGTCGTCCGCTGTCTTTTGGTTCGTGTGCTTGGCTCGGATTCACACGGCTGAGGTCGTGGGTTCGAGTCCCGCAGCGCCCACCAAATTCGTCCTGGTCAGAGGCTTGCGCGTCGCTGACACTCTCGTCAGGGTCCTCCGGCGTGCGCGCTACGTGCGCGAACGAAATCGTGTTTTCGCGCACGTTCGTCGTTTCGTCGGCGTCGCGCGTGACCTCAGCCGTCGTTTGCGCGCCCTCCGCCAACGCGTCGAGCGCGTCGTTGAGGCGTTGCTCGGAGCCCGGCAACAGGTGCCCGTAGCGGTCGAGCGTGAAGCTCACCGACGTTGCCCGGCGCGCGCCGCCACCTCCTTGGGGTTGGCGCCGGCGGCCATCCATAACGCCACCGCGGTGTGCCGCAGGTCGTGCGGCCGCAGGTGCGCCAGCCCGGCGTCGCGCACCGCCGGCGCCCAGAAGCGCTGCCGCCAAACGTTGAGCTGCACAGGCCCGCCTCCCGGTGCGGTGAAGACGAGGTCGTCGGGCTGGCGGTCGTAGGTGCGCAGGTGCTCGGCCAGCGGGTCGGCGGCGACGCGGGGGAGCGGGACGGTACGGCGGCCGGCCCGGGTCTTAGGCGGCCCGAAGTAGGGGTGGCCGCCGACGTCGACCACCGTCTCGGCGATGGTGACGGTCCGTCGCAGGGGATCGACCCGCTTGGCCCGCAGCCCGAACAGCTCGCCCGCCCGCAGGCCGCCATAGGCGGCGAGGAGCACGGCAGCGCGGTAGCGCGGGTCCATGGCGGCGGCCAGCGCCATGACCTCGCTCGGATCGAGGAAGCGCATCTCCACCCGCTCGATGCGGGGCAGCCGCACGCCGTCGCACGGCGACTTGGCGAGATAGCCGGCCTCCACCGCCGCCCGCATGATCTTGCTCAGGAGCTGGGCCGCCTTGGTCGTCGTCGAGGGGGCGAGACCGGAGGCACTCAGCTCGGCCACCCAGGTCCGCACCATCATGTGGTCGATCTTGCCGAGCTCGAGCGGCCCGAAGCGGGGGAGGACGTAGCGCTCCAGGTAGCCGACGTCCCTGGCCTTGGTCGACGGCCGCAAGTCGACGATCGTCGACTCCCACTCCTCGGCCCATTCGGCGAACCCGACGTGTCCGCCCCACGGGTCGATCCAGCTGCCCCGCCTGATCTGCGTCTCCACGTGCGCCAGGTAGGCGTTGGCGTCGGCCTTGGTGAGCAGCGTCACCTCGGCGATGTGCCGGCGGCCGACGTGCCAGTAGCTGGCCTGCCACCGCCCCGAGGGGAGCCTGCGCACCGATCCGAACTGTCGACGTTTCATGGTCGTCTCACCACGCTCCCTATCGCTCCATATCCTGCTCCGTCCGGCTGTACCACTCCTCGTTGCCGACCCGCCGCTCCTCGAGCCGTTGCCGCTGCTGGGAGGCCGCCCAGCGGGCCTCCCCCTCATTGGCCCAGCCGACGCCGATGGCCCGCAGACGGCGCACGAGAGAACGGTCGGCCGACTCCCCGCTATCGGCGCCCCGACGCGTGGCCTCCCGCCAGGCGACCCGGGCCTCCTTGAGTGCGCTGAAGCTGGTCGAGTAGCCCTGGGACTTGGACAGGAAGTGGCCGCCGTACCCCAGCCCGTGGGCGTGGCGGCGCAAGCTGTACGGCTCGAACGCCGGATCGGCGCCGAGCGCCCAGGCGGTCTCGGCCATCCGGCGCAGGTGCGGCGGGAGCGAACGCCGAGCCAGGTCCTCTTCAGAGCGGATGGGGGCGTCGAGGGCGCCCCCGCCGTCGGAGCTCTTGGTGGCGTACTTGGCCACGTAGCCGGCCACCTGCTGGGCCCGGCGACCGGCGGACCGGTCGAGGACCTGGGCGTCGATCTGGGTGCCCCAGCGGGCAACGCCCAAAGGGTGGGGGACCGAGACGGCTCGGGCAGCGGACAGAGCAGCCCGGGCCAGCTCGTCGGGGCTCAGCGGTGGTGGCGCCCCATCGGTGCCGTCGGCCCGGACGACGGCGTGGAGGTGCACGACGCCGCGGCGTTGGTACTCCGCCACCCGGCAGAACGAGAGCTTCATGCGCGCCCTCGTCTCCGTCTGCGTCCACCCGAGAACGCTGGCCACGTGGCGCGACACGTAGATGGTGGTGCGCCGCCACAGCTCGGGGGTGCATGCGTTCTGCAGCACGGCACCCCCGACGTCGTAACAGTCGTCGCACAGCGGTGCGCCCACAATCTCGTCGCGGTCGTGATGATCGAATGGGCACGAGAGCGGGCGGCCGTGCCGGCAGCAACCAGCAGACGGGCCGGGATGGCAGGGACCGCTCGGTCGGGCTGAGTGGACGGGACCGAAGCTCGGGGCGGTCAACGTCAGCAGGACGGCGGGCCGCTCGGTGACGGACTCGTCGATCCCCTTGCCGCCGATCAACCCCGCCCGGACGAGATGACGGGCATCCCCTCGGTAGACGGCGGCACACGCCGGACAGCGGCTCTCCCGCCGGGTCCCGCAGGCCTTGAGGAACACACCGTCGGGGAGTCCGCCGGTCGAGAAGATCCGTACCCGATCGTCGCCCGTCCGGGCGATGACGGCGCCCCGCAGGCGGATGGGATGGCGGCACCAGCCGCAGCCCTCGCCCTGGACCGTGAAGTCGTCGAATCGCCGAGCTCGGAGCCAGCCAGCCACGGCTCTGAGCATCTCCCAGTCGTCGGCGTCCAAGTCGGGTGGTTCCATGCCGGCCAGGGTGGATCCCCGGTGTGACAGCTGCCGATCGTCGAGGCAGGTCAAAAACATACGCAGCGCGCACTCACGCGCACCAACGGATACGAGCGGGCATCAACGGACACCAACGGACAGTCGAAACTTCTCCAAACAATTTTTCGAGGCGTGAACGGTTCGCCACCAAGAGATCGGAATCGTGACCCTCTGTGTGGCGTCGCGGACCAGACCGACGAGTCCAAGGCGCACTGCAACCTGGACACGGACAGACGGGATGGTTGTGAGGAGTTGCTCTACCTAGTCAAGAAGCGCGCCGGACTGGCGGATGACCCTTCTGACATTCGCACGACCGTCCACTCGGTGCTGTTGCCAGGGCCGGCGCCGGCTGGACGCCTGCGCCGGCCCTGGCCCTCACCGGTCGCCCTCTGCGACCTCAAAGGAGCGTTCGCTGGCGGCGCGCAGATTGCCGGCGCTCGGCCTCCCTCTGCCCATACTGGCCGCCGCACGGCTTCACGGGACCTCAGTTGGCGTGAGTCACCTCGGTTCGCGGCTGCCCAAATGTCGCATCCAAGCCGGCCGCTGGGGCGGCCGGCCACCCCTATTGTGGGACGTCGGATTCAGTCACGGCGCGGCCGTCAAGGATCCGCTGCGCCGGCCTTCGGCCGTCCTTGACCGCTGCTGATTTCGTGCTCGAGAGCCCTGCCCCAGTATGTGCGATCACCATGGCACCCTCCACGTTCGGAGGCGGGTCGAGCCCTGGGGTAGACCAAGTCCACCGCCGACGGGTGGGTGATGGGGTTCCTCGCAGAGCGTGTCACTCATTCCTCGATCCCTCTCGGTGCAGCGTCGGCCCTGTCCATGACGCTCTGGCTTGTCAAGGGGAGGCCGCAGGCCTAACGAGGACACGGACCGGAGCGGTCTCTCGCAGCGTCCCCACGACAAGCCGGGGCACGACCGGCGATCAAGATTGGGGTTGCTGGCCGGCTCGTCCGACTGGCTCGGTCGATGCTTGATTGTTGGGCCGATTCTGACCGTCAACAGTCACGCGACGCACAGTTCGCTTCCCGTGCCGCTACGTCACAACTTCTAGATCCGCGGCAGACGGCCGTGCGATGAGATACGCGATCACGCCGATCACGGGAACGAAGACGATGAAGACGAACCACAGCGCTTTGGCGACGCCGCCATGGTCCCGGCGCCGGAAGTTGTCGATGAACGTCCAGATGACGATGAATACCCACAGGACGAGTCCTGCAAAGACCAGCAGCGTCCAAATGATGCTCAGTAACGGATAGGTATATGCAAGAAACATGATTTCCTCCAGATTCGACTAGTCGGGCAACTCGTCAGTCCCGTTATGGGTGGGACCAACGGCCCTCAATGTGTGCTTTCCACTTGTCTCCTGAAATTGCAGGTGTCAACCTCCTCGTCTCTCTCCAGTTGGGGACTAAACGCCAAGCTCTGCTTGAACCGAGCCGTCCTTGATGGCGTCGACAAGTGCTTGCTGGTCGAGCGCATTCTGGTCGGCGTAGGCGACGGCGAACTCGGCGAGAGCCCTGTCGAAGGTATCGCCAGACCCAAGGTAGGAAGCGATGGCCACGCGGTCACCGGATCGGGCGTGGGCTCGAGCCAGTGCCCAGCCACACATTTTCGCGTAGACGAGAAGGCTCTCGGAAGGCATGTTGTCGACGTCAGCCGACAGCTTCCAATCCCACAATTGGCGGAAGTAGTAGTCGTGAGGCTTGCCGTCGAAGCCCTTAGGGACCCGGTACCACCCGAGAAAGATGTCGCTCGCCGCCTGCATGAAGCGCTGACCTTCCACGACTCGCTGGCCATGGTTTTCGAACACGCTCTTGGTGCAGAAGCGCTCCAATACGGAGGCTTCGGCCTCCTTCATTTGGAGGATGAGGGTGTCGTCGGCGTCATTTCCCCTAAAGAGGGCGACCCAGGCCCGAGTGCCGACACTCCCGACTCCGACGACCTTCCGGGCTGCATCGACGAACTCGTAGGATTCGAGCAGGTGGCGACGGTCCCCGATCAGCGTCTCTCGGTACGAACGAAGGCCTTCGTGGATCATGTCCTGGAGCTGCTCAGCGTCGGTGTCGCCAGAGAGTTCGCTCAGGCGAACGAGCAACGGAGGATCACTCCGGAAGCGGAGCTCGCCGTCGACCATCTCGGTGAGCTTCACCCGAGCCTTGAGCTGGTCCTTCGATTCCGCCTTGGTGGTGGTTTTCTGAAATACCGCGAGCGTGTCGCTACTGACCTCGGAGCCCCACCGTTGGGCGACACCGGCCATGTCCAGGCGGGAGTACCACACCTCCAGGTTGGACATTTTGGCGAACTCATGCATGGCCTCGCGATAGGCGCTCATCGAATTGATGACCAACTTCCGACCAGCCTTGGCCGGAAAGTCTCGGCTGCGGGCGGCGATTTCTAGGCTGGCGCCCAAGCGCTTGAGATCCCATTCGAAGGGTCCCGGTGACGTCTCGTCGAAGTCGTTGACGTCGAAGAGCAGGTCCCGTTCCGGCGAGGCAAAGCCTCCGAAGTTGCACAAGTGGGCGTCGCCGCACAGTTGGACATCGATGCTCGTGCGTGGCCCGGTGGAAAGGTCCGCGGCCATTGGCAGCGCGGCGCCTCGATAGTAGGTAAAGGGTGTCGCCGCCATCCGCCCGTAGCGGATCGGCACGAGTTCCGGAACGCGAGTCGTCCCCTGTTCGGCCAAGAGATCGAGTGGCTGTTGCTTTCGCTGGTTGGCCGACCATTCAGCATGGCGTTCCCGTGGCAACTCCTCCCGGGCAGCCTTACCTCGTGCAACACGCTCCTTATGGGTCGGGTGCTCAACAGATGTGGTCATTCCATACCTCTTTTCGGTGCTCTAGATAGACGGTGCATACAGGTCGAATCCTCGTCGTTGATTCCGGTTACCGGGCTATCCGAGGGACGGATCGGCCAGGTACGCCGACAGCCTTTCCTTGCGATGAAGGGCCCATCGCGCGCCGGCGCGTTGTCCGAAGACCGCTCCGATGAGTGACAAGCCACAGGCCATCACCACCCCCAGCGCGTACTCGCCGTCCGACAGTCGGCCGGTAAGCCCGTTCTGAGCCGAGATCCCCCAGAGCAAGAGCGTGGGCGTGATGAAGGCGAACGCAAGCGCCGGGACGAGACCGTAGGGCGTCACGACGAGCGCCAGCCATCGCACCCACATCTGCTTCCAGGAGCGGCGATGCGCCCAGCGTTCCCGCATTGGGATCGGGTGGTAGGGGTAGCGGATGCCGACCCAGGCCGAGATCCCCAAGACCCCGAACGGCATCACCGTGATCGCGATGATCGTGATGACCATTGCGACGTAGTCGTGGTTGTGGGTTCCAATGATCAGGGCGACGACGCTGCACAGCGGTGCGACGAAGGCCCAGAGGACGAGGTTCTTGGCGTAGAGCAGGCGCCTGAACATCACCGGATCATCGAGCGCCGCACTCGTCCGCCGGGGGTCGGGACCGAGCAGGTTGGTGGCCGGCACGTCGGCAATCATCCAGCCGCCGAGGACCAGGGCGAAGGCCAGTGGCCCGTGGAGGGAGAACAGCGAGTTCTTCCGTGCGCCTGGCGCCCACCACCACAGCCCTGTCATCAGGAGACCGTTGACCACGACAACGGACGGCACCACGTATGGGGCATGGAGCGCCCGCCCGAATTCGAGGCGCACCGCTTGAACCATGGATGCTGGGAGCGCTACCTCCTCACTGGACGCAGCGATGGACACTCGGGTTCCCCCGATCACGTCAGGTCTCCGCCGCATCCGTTGGAGCGCTGCCCGAGCAGACAGCGCCGGGAGTGCCCCAACGGGGTGTCGCGGGTCGGCCAGCTGTCCTCGGGTCGCTGTGGAATCGAAGACGACTGGGAGAGGCAGCGAAGGAGTGACGGTGAGTCAGGATGATGCTTGCCTCTCTTCAATAGCGTCCTCGATGGCCACGGCCAGTCCGAGCGCCTCGGCGATCGCCGTGGCGGCGGACACTGTCCTTGCAGTTCCGACGATCGGGGCAATGGCAATCAACGCGCCCTGGGCGTCCTCAAGCGTCAGGCCCGTAACATTGGCAACGTTGGCCGCTTCAATGCTCAGCAGGTACGACGCCGGCCGGGCGTCGATTGCTGCCAATGCAGCGACCCGGGCGATCATGAGCTCACGGTCGTTCAGGCTCGTACGGTTCACCGAAGCCACGGTCATCTCGAATACTGTGTCGAACAGCGGTCGGTCCTCACTCATCCATCTCTGCCTTCTTGGCATCCCAAACTGACGAGACGACGCGGCGAAACGAGGCGTCGCTCTAGCCGCTGAGCGGCTCGATCAGCTGAGCTCGCTCGCCGTTTCCTGAACAGCCTGGTCAATGTCCTTGGAGCTGACGTCGAGCTCCTTGGCGGCGTGCTTCTCAGCTTTCAGGTCGGCCTTCTCAATGGCATCTCCGATGGTGCTCTGACCGACGATGACGAGGGCCGCCTGCCCGGCATCGATGATGTCCCCGAACTCCTTCACGTCGGACCGGGACATGCCCTTCCACAGGTGTCCGCTCACTCCGCCGACCGTCGCACCAACCGCTGCGCCGACCACGATTGACGGCGGGAAGATGATGCCGACAAGCGCCCCAACCGCTGCTCCGCCCCAGGCTCCGTGACGGGTCGAGGTCTCGTCCTTGTTGACGTGGACCTTGCCGTCCGGGTCCTTGGTGACCACCGAAGCGTCGTAGGTGCCGACAGCTCCTGCGGCATGCAGGTCCTTCACGACGTCGTAGTCGGCTCGGGCCGATGCTTCGCTCGGGTAGGTTCCGACGTAGACAAACACGGGGTCAGTCTTGGCCATGATGTGTTCTCCATTCCTCTGGTCCATTTGGGGACTTCTGGCGCTCCTTCGCTTCTATCGACCACGGCGTATGCCATGGCGGTCGCCCGAACGACGACTGGAGCAGTCCATCCCTCCCCGCAGGTTTTCACCTATGTAGGCGAAATGTCATCACCTGCCGGCCGGATTCACCTAGGGGAAAGTTGTGCGGTTCGCAGTGGGTCGAGGGAGCGGACACGGAATGGAGCGCGCGCCCCCGCCGTCGGAGATCACCGCGCCGTCCGATCCCGCATTCAATCGACTACCGGCGAGGTCCTGCCAGGCGGGCGTCAGGAGCCCCGGCCGACACCATCAATGAGGCTGTGACGTCGCCGTGGTCTTCCGACGACTTGGTCGGAAATGGGGTAGCTCCTTGGTGAACCCGAGGGAGAGGAGGGCAAGGAGTGCGGCACCGAGAAGGCCGGCCTTGAGTGATCGGAGCTGGGCGGTCTCGTAGTCGTTCACCAGCGCCGCTGTGGTGGGCTGGTCAAGCCCCGCCTTCTTCGCTGCGCTCTCGATCTGTGTCGACGAGACGAAATTGAGGTTGGAGCCCGCTTCCACACCCACCTGCGCGGACACGTCGGAGCTGATGCGGGGGTCGTGCTGGACATTGGAGACGAAGGTGCTGGTCAGTCCCGTGAGCACGATTGCGCCGATGAACGCCACCCCGAGCGCCGAGCCGAGCTGTTGGCCCGTGAATTGCAGTCCGCCTGCCTCGCTGCGACCCGACTCTTCGACCGATGACTGGATCACGTTGCCGAGCTGGGAGATCATCAGGCCCATTCCAATGCCCAAGACGCCCATGCCGATGGCGAAGCCGGCGTTAGCGAGAGTGGGTTTGATCGTCGAGAGCAGGATGAGCACACCGGCAATGGTCACGACGAGGCCGGTCCTGACAATCGTGCGGACCGCGAATCGGTTCGACAGTCGGGCCCCGAGTGCGGCGGTGACGAGCATGGTGATCGAGATGGGCAGCATCTTGATCCCGGTCTCGAGCGCACTGAGACCGAGTACCAGCTGGAGGTAGAGCGGGACCACGAAGAAGGTGCCCATCAGGATCAGGTTCTGGCTGAACAGCCCAATGACGCCGGATCGGACAGGTGGGATCTTCGCCAACGAAAGGTGGACGAGCGGATCGCGCTTTGTCGCCTCGCGGTGGCGCTGCCATGCGACGAACCCCCAGAGCAGAACACATCCAGCGGCGATGACGAAGATAGTGAGCGAGAAGCCGAAGATGGTGATCGGCGAGTTCTTGGGCTTGAGCCATCCCCAGGTGCTCGACTCCAGAACTCCGTAGACGAAGACCCCCAGACCGGCGGCTGACAGCACCGAGCCGACGACGTCGAGCTTCGGGGGTGGATCCGGGCGAGGGGCGTCCGCCACCTTGCGCGTCATGATCAGGATGAAGGCTGCGATGAAGACCTCACCGATGAACACGACTCGCCAGGTCAGGACGGTCGTCGCCCACCCGCCCACGATGGGACCGACCGCGATACCAGCCCCGGCGACACCACCGATGACCGCGTAGGCGGCCTTGCGCCGGGTTCCCTCGAAGTTGCCTGCGATCAACGCCGCGAGCGCAGGGAAGACGAGCGACGCACCGATGCCCTCGAGCACCGACCATCCCAGAGCAAGCGTGGCCACGGACTGCGATACCGCGGTCAAGAACGAACCGCAGGCGTAGATGATCAGACCGATGACGAACGCTCGGCGGCGACCGATCATGTCGCCGATCTTGGCCCCGGTGAGGATGAGCATGGCCATGACCAGGCAGTAGAGAGTGATGACAGCCTGGATCGTCGTGACCGTCGTGTGGAAGTCGTGCACCAGCGAGCTGATCGACACGTTCATGACCGACTGGTCCAGCACCATGAGGAACTGCGCCGACGCCAAGGCGACCAGCGCCAACCCCCCCTTGCTGACTTTGGTGTCAGTCATTCCTTGATCCTCTCGATGGAGCCTGGCGGATCGTCCGTGCCTCTCGTCAGTTCAAGACGCCGAACGTTCCAAGGCCATGCCCCGTCGATCTCCACCTCCAATGAGAAACTGAGCACGATTCGGATGAGGACGACCAATCCGAGAACCGTCACATTGTCGATGGTGGGATCGACAATGATCGTACGAACGATGTCACCGATGATGAGGATCTCGAGACCCAGCAGAATCGCTTGACCCATGCGTTGGCGAAGCTCACGATAGGCGTCAGATCGTCCGGTCTGTCGGATCATCGAAATGGCGTAATCGACCAGAGCCCAGGACGCCCCGACGATCATTATCGCAGCGCCAGTCGCCTCGACTGCTTGGACAACATCGGAGACAAGTCGGTCGTATATCACCAATCCCCGTCCTGCTCCTCCCACTTGCCCGGGACTCCGGTTCCCATCTTGCTGCCACTCGGAATGCGATGGCAGTCGAGATCTTTGTGAGACCGTGCTTCAGGTGAGACAGAGAGGACCGCAGCGTGAACCCCCACGGCTACTGTGGAGATCAGCAGCGCTACCCAAATAAGCAAGATCATCCGCACTCCTCCAATGGATCGCGAACGGGGCGAAGGGATGCCGGAAGGGCCAACTCGTCACCGGACGTAGCCACGGGCTCTCGAGCATCTCCAGTGGCGTGAGAGCCGGTTGCCATTGGCTGGACCGCTGCCAGACCTGAGCTTGCGATTAAACCTCAGCCAGCCTTGCTCGCGGACTCTTCGAGCATGAGTCGCTGGGCCTTCGCCGCCACTTCGCGCATCTCGGCGATGATGGCGCGTACCTGTCGATCATTGCCGATCCATTCACTGTAGAGAGCGGCCTCGCTGGGGGTGAGCCTCCGATTGACTGTCTTGCCGCCCACCTTGGCCGTCCACTGGAAATAGGGGCCATGGAGTCGTGGCGGGTCGCCGTGACAGCCACAACTCTCCTTCCCGCATCGGTTGTATCGAGGAGCCACGCTCCCTGACGCGATGTAGCCGATGTCGGTCAGCTGGCGGGCCAGTTCGCGATAGCGCCGTTCATAGGTCTCGAGTCGGGTCGTCGCCTTTGTTGCCATCGCTGCCTCCACCTTGAGTATCCCAACTTCTGTGCCCGATAGTAGACATACTATCGGGTATGGCACGACAGGGGTCGGGCGCCGGCGCGCTGCGCCGGTTGGTCGAGTTCCGAGAGGGTCTGCACCGCTGCTGTTGGCGCTGGGGCGACGCCCTCTTCGAGCTGGCCGATGCCCTCTTGTGCACCCCCGGGGTTGTCGGATCAGTGCCCGCCCTCAGCCTCGAGCCCGAGTTCCGCCGCTCGCACGGCAGCCTCTACAAGGCGCTCGAGCGGGGCCGGATCGACGAGGATCGCCTTCGAGAACTTCTCGTGGCACACCGCCCAGCGACCTGGCCTCTCGTCTTCGCCGTCGACGCCTCGACCTGGGACCGTTGTGACGCCGAATGCAGCCCCGAGCGGGGCTTTTACTACTCGGCGTCGAAACACTCAGCGGGCCAACCCATCGTGGCCGGATGGAACTATCAGTGGATCTGCCAGCTGGACTGGGCCTTTGACTCGTGGACGGCACCTCTTGACATGGAGCGCATCGCGCCACAGCACGACCAGAGCAACATGACCGCCGAGCAGGTCCGTCGCCTCGTTGGACTCCTCCCAGCAAGCGGGGAAGTCCCGCTGTTCGTCTTCGACGCCGGCTACAACCCGATCGCCCTCGGTCACGATCTGGCCGAGGAGCGCTGCGAATGTCTCACTCGCATCCGCGACGACCGCGTCTTTTATGCCGATCCCCCTCTTCGCCCCAACCGACCAAAGGGAACCGGCGGGCGTCCCCCGCGGCACGGCCCGCGGTTCAAGTGCTCGGATCCGAGGACCTGGACGCGGCCATCGGCGAGCCTCGTTGCCTCTGACGCCCGCTATGGCACCGTCACGGTGAAGGCCTGGCACGGTCTGCATCCTCGAGTGAGCGGTCGCGGCCGCTGGCGCGACTACGGCGGCGCACCGCCCATCGTGCGCGGCACCGTCATCCGCGTCGAGGTCGAACACTTGCCCAAGCCCGCCTCTGGGACGAAGAAAACACTGTGGCTGTTTTGGACAGGACCCGGCGAGCCCGATCTCGAGCGGTGCTGGCGCGCCTATCTGCGGCGTTTCGACATCGAGCACACCTTCCGCTTCATCAAGAACACCCTTGGCTGGACCACGCCATCACTGTGCACGCCCGAGCAGGCCGACCGCTGGAGTTGGCTCATCGTCGGAGCCTTGAGCCAACTGCGACTCGCTCGCGGCCTGGTCGATGACCTGCGTCTGCCATGGGAGCGGTCACTTGGTCCAGCCAAGCTCACGCCGACGCGGGTGCGGAGGGGGTTTCGACGACTTCGTGCAGCGATCGGCACCCCAGCCAGTCCACCGAAATCGACAAGGCCCGGGCCGGGACGTCCGAAAGGAACACGAAAACCGCCCAGAAAGCGCTTTCCGGCGGTCAAGAAGGCCGCTTGAGCAAGTGGTGGGGGTTTAATCGCAAGCTGAGATAGCGCTCAGATTTCCTTTGCCGTGCGGAGGTGGAGGCTTGCCGCTATTTCGACGACGCCGTAGACGATCATTCCGAGTCCGACGATCACACAGATGATCGAGAGTGACAGGGACGGATAGACCAGACAGAGGATTCCGATGATCGTCGCAATCAGCCCCAAGATGACGGTCGGCCAACTGACAGCGCCATCGTCCGCGCTAAAGCCGTGAAACAACTCCGTCACGCCCCCGATGGTCCAGAAGATACCGACAATGAACCCGAGGACAGCGACCGTCGTGGTCGTGTGGTGCAACAAGATGAGCGCGATGACGATCGAGAGGAGACCCACGATCACAAATCCCGTTCGCTCGCCCGACGCACCGATCGCCTGGATCAGGCGAACGACGCCCAGGATCAACAGCCAGATACCGATGATGATGGCGATGGCGTGCACCGACTTGCCGGGCTTGAACGTCAGGACGATACCGAAAACGACCGTGATGACTCCGAACACCGCGAGCAGCCACCACCGCTGCCCGAACTCCTTGACGCTGGCCGCCGTGTCGGTGGCACTCATGCTGGACATTTGAACCCTCCCTTGAGTAACTGCACATTCATCGCCGCCACCGGCCATGAGGCAACGACGTTAACTGGCATGTCGCTCGACGCTCGGGACCTCAACCGGTTCAGCCACGCCGCCGCTGCCGACGACGCATCCCCGCGATTGAGACCGGCGACAGCGGGCGACCCAACGGGTCGATGAACAGAGTGCACGCACCCGATGACTGGGGCACGGAACCCTCAAGGAGCTGATACGAGTATCGAATCGAATCAGTGTCAGCCTTCGGATCGCTCAGGACGACCACGCAATCCTCCGGTCGGTTCTCCCCGGCGTCGATGTAGGACAGGACGGCATTCGGAGGGTCCGTGGCGAAGTTGTTGTCGCCCAAAGACCAACCTTCGACGAACTGATCGTTGGTCATGTGGCCGACGACTCGTTCGGGGCGGTCCGAGAAGTACAAGGTGGCGGGCGAGACGCCCGACAGCGTGAGCACCCCGTCTGAGCTCTTCGAGCTGCTGGCCACTTGGACGAACATCTCTTCGACGACTTGTGAATCGGTAGAAGCCATGCGAACCTCTATTCGTGAGTTAGTTGTCCCAGGCGTATCGGCATGGGACAGGTGCCGAGTACCGAGATCAGCTGAGCTCCTGCGCCGTCTCTTGAACCGCCTTGTCGATGTCCTTGGGGCTCACGTCGAGCTCCTTGGCCGCGTGCTTCTCGGCCATCAGGCCGGCTTTGTTGATGGCGTCTTCAATGGTGCTCTCGCCGACGATGACCAGGGCAGCCTGCCCGGCATCGATGAGGTCCCCGAACTCCTTCACGTCCGATCGGGACATGCCCTTCCACAGGTGGCCGCCCACGCCGCCGACCGCCGCCCCGACCGCCGCGCCGGCGATAAGGGAGGGTGGGAACAAAATGCCGACGACGGCGCCGACCGCTGCTCCGCCCCAGGCCCCGTGGCGGGTCGACGTCTCGTCCTTGTTGACGTGGACCTTGCCGTCGGGGTCCTTGGTAACCACCGAGGCGTCGTAGGTGCCGACCATCTTCTCGGCGTGGAGGTCCTTGACGATGTCGTAGTCGGCTCGCGCCGCCACTTCGCTCGGGTAGGTACCGACATAGACAAACACGCTGTCGGGCTTTGCCATGATGTATCTCCTTTTCTTCGGTTGATTCAGAGGGTTTCGATTTAGTCAGGGGTTTGTCAGGCGCCGGCTTCTGCTTCAGCAACGGCGATTGCGAAGCCCAGTGCTTCCGCAATGTGCTCTGCGGCCGCCATGACCCGAGCCGTCCCGACGATGGGAGCGACGGCCACCAGGACGTCTTGCACCTGTTCGAGCGTGACCCCGGCCTCGAGCGATGGTCCAATGTGCGCCAAGTAGGACACCGGGCGGGCATCGACGGCAGCCAGGGCGGCGAGCCGCACCAGGATCAGCTGGTCGGCATCCAGCCCGCACCGTGCGATCGATGCCGCAGTCATATCGGCGATGGTGTCCAGGACGGGGGTGTCGTCGGGCATAGCAACTTGCTCCTTGAGTCGTATCTCGGGATTTGGGCTATTGCAATGTGGAGAATGTGACGGTCGGTCCGTCACTCGGCAGGTTCGCACTCTTGTAGGCGAATTGTCATCACCTGCAAGCCGGATTCACCTAGGGGAAAGCTGCGCGTTTTCACAGTTGGTCGAAAATGCGGATACAGAACGGAGCACGCCCGACCCGCCGCGGACAGCGCCGTCGTATTCGATCGGTCATCCCATCGCCCACCGAGAGGTCGCAACCCGCGGGGTAACGTGCCTGGCGGCGACATCAGTGGGTTCTCGCGGCGCCCTGGAGGCCACTCTGAGAGCGGGCGAAGGAGTGGCGCGGCGCCATGAGTAGGGACTTTCGTCCATGGTCCCAGGAAAACTGAGCTGGCAAGCTGGGCATCATGCCTACTGTGAGCGAGCGCCCCGGGAGTGCGCGGGGGCCACGTCGGGCACTCCGTGAGGTACTGCCAGAGGCCCGCCACGACACCTCTGAACTGCAAGATTCCGCCGCGGAGGGTGGGGCGCAAGACGGTGTCGGGCAGCCGACCCTGGTGGGCACGAAACTGCGGCCGCCGCCTGTGCGCGAACAGTCGATCCCTCGCGAACGGCTTCTGGAACGTCTTCGAAGCGAATCGGGCCGCAGGCTCACTCTCGTCGCCTGCCCGGCGGGCTTCGGGAAGACCAGTCTTCTCTCGGCCTGGTACGAGGCGGAGGCCGCCCAGCGACCCGTTGCGTGGTTGACGCTGGACGAAGGCGACAACGACCCAGTGGTCCTGTGGTCACATGCCATCGAAGCGCTACGGCGCGCGGACTCCGCCGTCGCCAAGTTGGCGTCAGCGCAATCGGTCGTGGCACCGGTGATTGATCGGGTATTACCTCGTCTGGTCAACGAGCTCGACGGCCAAGGTGAGATCACCCTGATCCTGGACGACTTCCACCGGGTTTCGAGCGAACCTGCACGCTCCAGCGTGCGGTGGTTCATCGAACGTGCGCCGCTCGGATTCCATGTCGTGCTCGCCACCAGGACGGAGCCAAACCTGCCGGTGGCGAGTCTGCGCGCCCACGGCGAGCTCCTCGAGCTACGAGCCGCGGACCTGCGGTTCACCTGCGAGGAAGCGGACGCATTCCTGAACGGCCGCCTCAGGCTCGATCTCACAGCCGAAGACGTAGAGAGTCTGGTGGAGAAGACTGAGGGATGGCCGGCGGGGCTCTATCTTGCGGCGCTCTCGCTGCAAGCCGCCGCCGACCACCACGCTTTCGTGCGCACATTTGGCGGTTCGAACCGTCACATTGTGGATTTCCTGGTGGCGGAGGTACTCGAGGCCGACACCCCAGCGGCGCAGGCGCTGATGCTTCATGCTTCGATCCTCGAACGGATGACCGGCCCTCTGTGTGATGCCGTGATGGACCAAGAGGGCTCCGCGGAGATACTCCGCGCGCTGTCTCGGAGCAACCTTTTCCTTGTCCCGCTCGACGACGAGGCCGGGTGGTACCGCTTTCACCCCGTCTTTGCACAGCTGCTCCGGGTGGAGCTCGAGCGGCGCGAGCCGGGCTTGGCACCGACGTTGCACCGCCGTGCCTACTCCTGGCATCGTGATCACGGGACGACCGACGAGGCCATCCAGCACGCCGTCGCCGCCGAGGCTTACGCCGAAGCAGTCGAGCTGATCGAAACCTCCTGGATCAGGTGCGCCAACACGTGGCGGTACGACACCGTCCTGGCCTGGTTGCGACAACTCCCCGACGAAGTACTGACGAGCGGGGTGCATCTGCTCTTGATACAGGCGTGGGTGCTCTCACTGTCGGCAAGACAGGAGGAGGCGGCGCAGGCCATCGCAGCGATCGAACGGCTGGGCGAACTCGGTGCGGGACCGCTGCGCGACGGCTTCAGCTCCGCGGAGGCGAGCCTGACGATGCTACGGGGCGCCTTCCCTTGGGGAGATGTCGGCGCCCAGCTGGAGCATGCCCGACGAGCGGCCGAGCTCGAGGGCCCAGGGTCGCCCTGGCGGCCGCTCGCGTGCTGGGCGGTTGGCATGGGCCTGTACTTCGGGGGCGAGCGTGACGAGGCCGACGCGTGGTTCGCGGAAGCGGCGGCGACGGCTCCCGCGAGCGCCCAGTGGCTTGCTGGCACGTCGTCGCCGGCCTATCGATCGCTGATCGCCGGTGAGCGCGGCCGTGCTGACGAGCAGCGCATCCTGGCCGAGACGGCAGCCCAATTCGGACGGGATCACGGCACGGAGGAGGCCGTCGGCACGGTTCCGCTGGCGGTCGGGGTATCGCTGGCGGCACGTGGCAGGCCCGAGGAGGCGCTGCCGCTGATCGAACACGGCGTCGCACTGGCGCGGAACTTTGGCCAGCCCATCCAGGTGGCCCATGCGCTGCTCGGCCAGGCGGCGGTGCTTCGGGCCCTGGGCGAGCACAAGGCGACCGCCGCCGCGATAGCCGATGCGAGATCGATCCTCGACCGATGCCCTGATCCGGGGATCCTGGCCGAGACACTGTCTACCCTCGAGCGGCCTGCGCAGATCCGCCCCGCCCTATCCGAGGATGGCGAGCTGACTCCGCGGGAGCTCAGAGTGCTCAAGCTCCTGTGCGGCGATCTGTCGGAGCGAGATATCGGTCGTGAACTGTATGTGTCGCACTACACGGTCCATAGCCACGTTCGGTCCATCTACCGCAAGCTGGCTGTGCACTCGCGAGCCGACGCGCTCGACCGTAGCCGCGAACTGCACCTCCTCTAGCGAGTATCAAAGGCGAAGGTGACCGACGCCGCAGGTTGGCGGCTTCGCCTGTCTCCCATTGTCTGTGCACGTTGGCCGGCGCCCAACCTGATCTGGGTGCCTGGTCTCACCTGGCGAGCCAACAGCCTCCCCTAGGTGAATCCGGTCCGAAGGTGATGACGGGTCGCCTGACGCAATGCAAGGCTGTGTCGAAATGGACGACAACTGCGTGCGACCCCAAAGCTATCGGCTTGTTCTTCGCGGGGAGCTGGGCGATTCGTTCGGAGTGCTGTTTGACGGCATGCAGTTGGAGCGGATCGCGGGCACGACGGTACTGACTGGCGACGTGACAGATCAGGCGCACCTTCTCGGGCTCATCGAGCGAGCCCAGGACCTTGGTGTCGAGCTAGTGTCCGTCAATCCAGAGCACGGAACGGACGGGTGAAGAGCCGAAACATGCCTGGCCCCGCTCGACTCGGGAGGATAAACCAGATCCGTGACCTCGCCCTCGCCGGTCGCAGAACCAGAGGTCGCAGTCGATGAGCCAGCTCACGAAGGCCTCCTCGGTCAACATGAAGGGATTCAGCCCGGCTGGGGGCGCCGGCGTCGGCGTTGTCCTGAAGTCAAAACCAGAGCACGCTGCCGAGAATGAGCCCGTCGGGGGAACGGGTGATCTTGCGACTCCGATGCGTGCAGTCGCCCAACGAGTCGAAGGGGAGCCGCCATGAAGGTGGTGATCGTGGGAGGAGTAGCCGCGGGCGCGTCTACCGGTGCCCGAATACGACGGCTCGACGACTCGGCCGAGATCGTGATCCTCGAGCGGGGCCGCTATGTCTCTTTCGCCAATTGCGGCCTTCCATACCACATCGGCGGTGAGATCCCCGACCGCAACAGCCTGCTGCTCCAGACCCCCGAGAGCCTGGCCGCCTCGCTGGCGCTTGACGTGCGCACCGGCCATGAGGTGGTCGGCATCGACCCGGCCACAAAGGAGGTCGAGGTCCACGAGGTCGAGACAGGACGCACCTACCGCGAGCCTTACGACAAGCTCGTGCTGTGCCCGGGGGCGGAGCCCATCCGGCCACCCATTCCCGGGGCCGACCTCCCTCGTGTCGATGTGCTTCGCAACATCCCCGACATGGACCGCATCATCAAGGAACTCGATACCAGTGCGACCCGGGCCGTCGTCATCGGAGGCAGCTACATCGGCCTCGAGATGGCCGAGGCCTTCCGCACCCGAGGGCTGGAAACGGCGATCGTCGAGCGCACAGACCGTCTGATGCCGTGGCTGGACCCGGAGATGACCAGGATCCTCGACTTCCACGTCACGACCCACGGCGTCGACATCCGCCTCGACAGTTCGGCCAAGGCGATCCGTGAGAACGGTGCGGAGCTCGTTGTCGAGCTCTCCGACGGCTCGGAGCTCACCGCGGACGTCGTCGTGCTCGCCGTCGGTGTCCGACCCAGCGCCGAGTTGGCACAGCTGGCCGGTGTGGCGACCGGGCCGCTCGGGGGTATCGCCGTCGACGCCCAGATGCGGACCTCGGTCCCCGACATTCTCGCTGCCGGTGACGCCGTGGAAACGGCGCACCTGCTGACCGGGGAGCCGGTCCTCTCGATGCTGGCCGGCCCGGCCAACCGGGAAGGGCGGATCGCCGCCGAGGCCATCTGCGGCCACGAGGGTTCCTATCGGGGCAGCCAGGGGACGGCCATCGTCAAGGCGTTCGACATGGCCGCCGGGGGGACGGGCCTCACCGAGGCGCAGCTGCGCGAGCGTGGGATCGAGCACCGCAAGGTGTACACCCACCAGAACGACCACGCCGCGTATTACCCGGGCAGCTCGCCCATGTTCATCAAGGTGCTCTTCGCCCCGTCGGACGGGAGGCTGCTGGGCGCCCAGGTGCTGGGCTGGGACGGCGTGGACAAGCGAATCGACGTGTTCGCGATCGCCCTGCGAGCCGGCATGACCGTCTACGACCTCGAGCACGTCGAGCTGTCCTACGCCCCTCCGTACGGATCGGCCAAGGATCCCGTCAACATGATCGGATTCCAGGCCTCGAACCTGCTGAGGGGAGACATCGACCTCTGGTATGCGGAGGACTACCCGGATTGCGCCGGGAAGACGACGATCCTCGACGTGCGCACGGTGGCCGAGTACGAGTACTGGCACATCGCCGAGGCGATCAACATCCCCTACACAGAGCTCCGTGCCCGACTTGGCGAGGTGCCCAAGGACCGCCCGGTGTACACCTACTGCCGGTCCGGCTTCCGCAGCTACATCGCCTACTGCATCCTCAGGCAACACGACTTCGCCGACACGGCTTTTCTCTCCGGCGGCCTGATCACCTTCCACGGGTTTCACCGCACCCCGCTCGAGGTGGGTCAGGGCGGCTTCCCGATCGTCGCCCATGCCGAGGACCAGATGGCGACCCGTCCAGGCGCCCTCGAGCACGTCTGATGGCTCGGATTTGGACTAAGAGCCAGATAGAGAAGGTGTTCGCGGCCGACGGCCAGAAGCTGAACGTCAAGAGCGGCGCAGCCGTCGCGGCCCTCCTGTTCCTGCTGTGGTTCGTCATCGTCCAGACGAACCAACAGAAGTACTTCGTCCCCGTCGTCTTCGCCGTCCTCTTGGTGGCACAGAGTGATCTAGGCGGAAACATTGGCAAGCGGATGGAGGGAATGTCTCTCTTCGCCCTGCTTGGTGCGCTGGTGACGGCCTTCGGCTTCTACGTGGGAGATGAAGCCTGGGGCTTCGTGGTCCTTGCCGTCTTCGCCGTCACGCTCGCGTGCGGCCTGGCCGTCAAGCTCGGGGTCCACCGATTCGCGGCGGGTCTGCTCCTCAACGTCTGGTTCCTCGTCGTTCTCTCCCTGGCCACGCATGACACAGGCCACCTCAAGATCAGCGTCTGGGACCAGGCACTGGCCTGGCTGGTCGGGGCCGCAGCATGGATCGCCCTGATGTTCGTCGTGTGGGTGGCGAGCAGGGGCAGATGGCGTCCCGCACCGGTCATGGACCTGCCGGGGAGCCAATCCCCGGTGCCGTTGACTCGGCCGATCGTCCTCTTCGCGTTGATCCGGTCACTGGCCCTGGCCGCCTCCGCCGCCATCGCCTTCGGAGGGAACCTACCCAGCGCCGACTGGATGCCCATCGCCACCATCGTCGCGATGAAGCCAAGCCTCGAACAATCCAAGCTCTTCGGCGAGCAGCGCCTGGTGGGTGCGGCCATGGGTGCTGCGGCAGCCATCCCGATCCTGATCCTGGTCGGTAACAAGCACGCGCTGGAGGTCATCATCATCCTTCTGGCCGGACTCGGAATTGCCATCAAGGGTGTGAACTACGCCTACTACGCCGCCGCGATTGCCTGTGCCGCGCTCATCGCTGCCGACCTGCCCCAGCCGACGGACTACGCGGCCGAGGGGCGGCGGGTCCTCTTCACCATGATTGGCGTCGGCATCGGGGTCATCGTGATGTTCGTGGCTGACCGGCTCCAGAAGCACTCTGCCAAGATGGCCTGACGCATGGTTCCAGAACAAGAGGGAACGACCATGTCCCCGACAGAGGCCCCGGCACAACCAGCGCAAATTAGGGACCTCACTCTCCGAGGTCGCAGACGACTCGCCATCGTCGCAGTTGTTCGTACAGGTCTCACGATTGCCTTGGTCGTGGCCCTCTACTTCGTGCTGCCCTTAGACCATGGCTCCAATGCTGGCGTGGTGGCAGAGGTGGCGATCGGAATCCTGGTGCTCGCGGGGATCATCGTGTGGCAGATCCGAAGGATCGTCGGGTCCGACCACCCCATCAGCCGTGCTGTCGAAGCCCTCGCTCTCAGCGTCCCGCTCTACGTGCTGCTGTTCGCCACCACGTACTACCTCATGGCTCGCGCCAATCAGAGTTCGTTCGGAGCACCTCTCAGCCGCACCGACGCCATGTACTTCTCTTCCACCGTCTTCACGACCGTCGGCTTCGGTGACATCACTGCAAAGAGCGAGGCAGCTCGCCTGGTGGTCACAGTGCAGATGTGGCTGGACCTAGTGTTCCTGGGCCTAGTGGTCCGCCTCGTGGTGAACGCGGTCAAGTTCAGTCAACAGCGCCGGACTGTCGCAGAAAGCGATTGAGCTCCCCGCCGGCGGACGAATGTCGCAGTAGCATGTCTGGCGGCACGCCACCTAAGCGAAATATCTCAGTCTCGCGTCAGGTTTGCGCCAGCCGGTCGAGCAACTCTTTCTCTCGTTCCAGGAGTGGGCTCATCCGTGCCATGAACTCCTTGTCTGCCTTCATCCGGGCGATCTCGGCGGAGAGGGACTCGGTGAGGACTGCGTTCACACTCACCCCCTTGACCCGTGCAACCGCCTCGGCCGTTTCTGCCAGCACGGGGAGCCGCACTGTGGCCTGCTTCGCCATGACATCTTGATATCAAGATCCCAAGGGCGAGTGTCTAGGTCACCATTGGAGAACCTCAACGTTCACTTGGCGAGGCGTTCGAGCAGCTCTCGGTCCTCCTCGATGATCTTGGCCAAGCGGGCCTTGAACTTGGGGTTCTTGCGTCTCCGCTCGACCGCCTCGATCAAAGACTGCTTGACCGTTTCGTTGAGACTGGTGCCCTCGACCCTTGCCAGTGCCTCAGCGTCGGCCGCCAATTCGTCCGGGAGCCGCACCGTAAGGTTCTTCGTCATGGTGTCATGCTACCAAGACGCCATTTTCGTGCGCGCTACGTGCGCGAACGAGCGGAAACCAGGGCGTACCAGCGCGCAACAGCGGAAGTCTCAAATGCCCTCTGAGCTGGGTCTTCCCTGGTATCCCCAGGTGACGGAAACCACCCAGGACGGATTCACACGGCTGAGGTCGTGGGTTCGAGTCCCGCAGCGCCCACTTTTGTGATGTTTCAGAGTTTCTGGGATGTCTGAACCCACAGATCGTAGCTTTCACCTGATGGGCTGGTAGTCCTTGGAGGGATCGAGGGTCAGGTGGCGCAAGACGGTCCCCTCCGTGTCGAGAATTCGGACGTCGAGGTCGGCGACCAACATGAGGACCCGCTCGTTCTTGTGTGCCCGGCCAACCCCGATGTGATGCAGCTTCGATCGGTGGAGCAAGGTCACGGTGCCATTGGTGTAGACCCGATCCCGGCGAACTTTGGTGGTCGGCGAGACCACCTGGCCCTCGATGCTCGGTGAGGCCTTGTCCCGCTCCTTGTAGACGGCGAGGGGTGGACGGCCATGTGCTTGTTGGGGACGGATCTCGTTGTAGTAGCCGGTGAAGAAATCGACGCCGCGCTGGAGGGCGCCGAGGGAATCGAACTCGTCGTTGGCACAGAGCCACTTCTTGAGGGTCTGGTGGTAACGCTCGATTTTGCCCTGGGTCTGGGTCATTACATCGATCCTCGCAAGACGGGGCCACGCCTCCAAGGCAACGTTAAGACTCCACGCCGTGGAATGGGGAGAACGGGTTCTGATTCTTGGCAGCACCCCTGGAGTCAGCGATGTGCTACCGCCGGGCGGACCAAGTACCCGGCGCAGACTGTGGCGAAATGTGCCCCGCCGACAGGACGTTAGCCTCGATAATTCGCGTGGCCCCTGAACACGCGGTGGGCGTGTCCACGTAAAAAGCCCTCCCGCCTGGAAGAATGTTTGTCGCTCAACACACATTCGAACCAGAACCGGAGGGCTCCTTGAAAGTGCACCGTAGTCGATCGGTCCGTCGCGCCAAAGTGATACCCGACGGCAAGAACCTCGTGTCCCACGCCGGTGCCGCCCTCTTGGCCGAACTGGCTGATCGCGCCGGGTTGACCGAGGCGATGTCGGTGGCCATGGAGGACTGCGGGATCTCTTGGCACACCCATGATCCGGGCGTCGTGCTCACGCATCTCGGCGTCGCCATCGCGGACGGGGCGGACTGCTTGGCCGACATCGCCGCCCTCAAGGAACAAGAGGATCTCTTCGGGCCGGTGGCCTCGGTGGCCACGGCCTGGCGGGCCGTGCACGCCACGGCCGTCTTCGAGCTCCGCGCCATCGCAGTGGCCTTGGCCGCCGCTCGTGCGCGCGTCTGGGCGGCGGAGCCACCGGTCGGCCCGATCATCTGGGACTTCGACTCGACGCTGCTCAACGTGCATTCGGAGAAGGAGGACGGCGCGCCCACCTACAAGCACGGCTTCGGGTTCAAC
The DNA here is from genome assembly GCA_963717455.1 of uncultured Acidimicrobiaceae bacterium. Taxonomy (GTDB): domain Bacteria; phylum Actinomycetota; class Acidimicrobiia; order Acidimicrobiales; family RAAP-2; genus Bog-473. The sequence continues at coordinate 3,686,286 of OY970336.1, read as the reverse complement.
CCCTTGGCGGTGTGGTGCGACACGACCGGCGAGCCCCTGGCCGCCATGCTGCGCCCGGGCAACGCCGCCCCCAACGACACCGACGACCACCTCGAACTGCTCGAACAGACGGTCCGTGCCGTGCCACCTGAGTACGCGCTCGGCCATGAAGAGGGCGACGACCCCGCACTGGTGATGCACCCCATCTTGGTCCGGGCCGACTCGGCCGGGGCCACCCACCGCTTCGTCGCCTCCCTCTCAGAGGCCAACTTCGACTACTCGATCGGCTTCCCCATCAGCGGTTCTGTGCGTGACGCCTTGTTGTTGGCCCAAGAGGAGGACTGGGTGCGGGCGGGAGAACTCGACGGGGGGATCCGAGAGGGCGCCGAGGTCATCGAGCTGAGCGAGCTCTACGGGGTCAAGGGCTGGCCCGCCGACATGCGGGTGATCTGTCGCCGTGAGCGCCCGCACCCGGGCGCCCAGCTCTCCCTCTTTGACACGCACGCCGGGTGGCGCCACACCTGCTTCATCACCAACACTGCAGGCGACGACATCGCCGCCCTCGAGCTGCGTCACCGAGGACATGCCCGCGTCGAGGACCGGGTGCGCTGTTGGAAAGCCTGCGGGCTGGCCAACCTGCCCTTCGACGGCTTCTGCGCCAATCAGGCCTGGGTGGCGGTGTCCTTGATCGCTGGCGCACTCTTGGCCTGGAGCCAGATGACCTGTTTCGACGGCGCACTGGCCAAGGCTGAACCCAAGACCATGCGCTACCGGGTCCTGCACGTCGCCGCCGTGCTCGCTCACCGCGGTCGGGACCTCGTCATGCATCTCGACGAGTCCTGGCCCTGGGCGAGTGAGCTGGCCGCCGCCTTTACGCGTCTACGCGCCGCCTTCCCATAGCGAGGCGGGTCCCGGCGCCCGACCCCGAAGCGATCCCGCAGGGCGTGACATCACAAGACCGAACGGGCGACTGGGATCCTTCACGTCCCCGTGCGGTCACAGCACCGGTCCCCATGCCAAGAGTCGATCCCCGGAGCTGGAGCCGCCGCGGCGCCAGGGGCCGCACGAATGATCAAGGTTAGGGGCAGTACCACTGGTCTCACATGACCTCCTGAAGCCATTTCCGCTGCCCCTCCGTGTCGGGCAGGAACATCTCCAGGGAGAGGTAGGTCACATTCACTGTGACGAATCATGAATTCCTGGACGTGGTGGCAGGTGGCGGGTATTTATCGCAGCAGGCTTGTTGGTGGGAGAAAGGTCCAGTGGAAGGCGATGGACCTACATCGAGATAGTCGGCTCAAGCGGACCGGGATCAGGAAGCGTGTCCTTCTTTTCACCATGAGCTTCGTCATCGGCGCTTCACTCTTCCTGATCGGAGGCATCAGTTGGCAGCCGACGCCGCCAAAGTGCATCGGGTGCGCCATCTTGAATTCCAGAGTTGATAATCCGCAATGCACCGAGGCCGTCCAGGGGGGATGGATTTGCGAAGGTCGCTGAGGTCCATGGCAGTGGAAGAGGCCAGATCGTCGCTGCACCGACTCGATGGCGTTCGGGGGCACTCATTCGGGTTGGGACTTTCGCCTATTGGCCTTCGTGGGAGCGAGCTGAAGATGGGTGATGATCATCACGACGGGAGGTTTGCCATGTCCGATCCAAGCCAAGACCGGCAAGCACCGATTCGCAGGGCCAGGCGTCGCCGTCCATCCCGATTTCTTGGTGTCCATGGCCGCACCCCACGCCTCCGAATCATTGTAGCCGTGGTCATGGCGGGCGCTGGCGCCGCCATCGGATCAGTGTTGGCGGTTAGTGCTGCAACCGGTTCGGCATCGATCCCGAAGATACTGGTGATCATGATGGAGAATCACGGTGACGGATCTATCATCGGCAACTCGGCGGCACCGTTCACGAACTCGCTGGCCACCAACTATGCGACCTTCACCAACTCGGCTGGCGTTGACCATCCCTCGGCTCCGAACTACGTGGCCTTCGTGTCCGGTCAGGACAACGGATCAACAGGAGCAGGAGACTGTTCAGCGTCAATCGGATCGTCCTGTAACTGGAGCGGTGCCAACCTCGGTGTGCAACTACAGCAAGCTGGTATCTCCAATGCTTGGTATGCCGAAGGTCTTTCGGGCAATGGCTGCTCAATCTCCAACTCGAGCAGCGGTGAAGGCGACATTAACCACATGCCGTGGGCATACATGGATACATGGCAGGCCGATGCGGCGGCGTGTGCAAACGCTGGGCTGACCACCACGGCACCAAACGATCCTCAGTTGATCTCTGCCCTGTCGAGTACCAACCCACCGTCCTTTGCATGGGTGACTCCTAACTTGACTGACGACACACATGACGGCACCATCGCTCAGGGCGACACCTATCTAAAGAACCTTGTGACTGCTGTGCAGGGCACTAACTGGTATGCCAGCGGCGGCACGATTCTGGTGACCTACGACGAGGATGAGGGCGAGACTGACGCTCCCGGCTATTGCACCAATCCGGTGTTCTATGGCGGCAATAACTCAAACTGTATTACGACCCTTGCTGTCTCCAATGCCGATGCTGGTGTGGGGGCGGTAAGTACGCCCCTCGATCACTTCGGGGTGCTCGGTTCAATCGAGAAGTGTTACGGACTGACGCAACTGGCTGACGCCGCTAACCTCGCCACCTACGGCGACATCACCAGCCAGCTGTGCCCGTCGAGTGTGTTGCCTCCGCCGACCACAACGACTACACCGACCACAACGTGTTGGATCGGAAACTGGAGTCCGCTCAATTGCATGGGCCGACCCACACAAGCCCCTTGACGCCGCCAGACAAACGCTGTTAAAGGGTTCTCAGTACGGCACGGGTAGGGGTCGATACCGTACCCGTCAACATGACTGTTGGCCGGATTGAACCCACCAGCGAGGGCGTAGCTGTTGGGCAGATAAATCGGGGCTACTGGTCGATGACAGGTTCTCTGATGTTTGGCCGATAAATGAATTTGCGGCCTACAACGTGCAACTGTACGAACTGCTGAGGTGCGCTCAATAGTGCAGGCGCAGTGCGACAGAGAGGACCGGACGATGTCGGAGGAAATCAAGCCGATCGAAGTATCACGCAGAATTGAAGCACCGGCGGCCCCCATCTTTGAAATCCTGGCGAATCCGCAACGTCACATGGATTTCGACGGGTCTGGCATGCTCCGGGGGGCGGTCCTCGACCGTCCCATCTCTGAAGTGGGCGACACCTTCACCATGAAGATGCATCGGCTCGGAGACGACTACCTCATGCTCAACTATGTGGTGGAGTTCGAGCCAGATCGGCGCATCTTTTGGGAACCGGCCCCCGGAGACCCATCTCGGACCGATGGTGATGATCCATCCAAAGTCGGCATTCCTGCGGGCTACCGCTGGGGCTACATCCTCATTCCGGATGGTGACGATGCCACTGTCGTCACGGAGGTATTTGACTTTGGCACCGTGACGGAGGAAATCCGCCAATCCCTAATGAGCGATGGCGGGGCGTGGATCAACGGGAACAATTCGATGCTTGAGTCCATGGCGGCCAGCCTGGAGAGGCTCGAGAAGATCATTACTAAGTAGGTCCGCTGCCTGAGCGTGTTGAAGAACCGGCCTTTAGGACGTTCTGGTAGGTAGACCGCCTGCCCCCGGACGCCGGGACGGTCGAACGGTTCGGCACCCCTGGGCTACGACAGAGTGGAAGATCGTTACCCTGTGCCGGTGGAATCTGCTGATTGGAGTGTTGAGCGGCATCTGGCCGACAAGCCCAAGATCGTCATCGACCTTTACGAACACTTCACCGCGTTGGTGGCAGCATGTGGGCCGCACACCGTCAGCGTGACCAAGACGGCCATCGCCTTCAAGGGAGCTCGCCGGGGCTTTGCTGGCGCAAAACCTCGTAACTCCTCCTTGGACGGATTCCTTGATCTACAACGGGAAGTGCGGGACGAGAGGTTTCTACGGGTTTCGCCCTACACGAAGAGTCTCTATGTACATCAGTTTCGGATCACCGATGCCGCGCAGCTTGACCATTCATTTGCAGCCTGGGTCAAAGAGGCATATCAAGTCGGACAGGGTGCTCACCGTCAACCTCGGAACATCGGCTGACTGTCCCCGACACATCGGTTTGAGAAGCCATATCTCGGGGGCTAAGAGACCGGGGTACTGGCGATAACGAATCCCTGAGAGGTGGTTTCGTCCTCAAGTTCAGGTGCCCTGAGTAGCGTGGCGTAGACCTTGAAGCCTGTGCCCTCCAAACAACCGGCAACCTCTTGCACGCTGTGCCGATAGCTGGTGAGCGGCAGGTGTGTGCCCTGCGCATCTGCTCGGTATACCGGCTCACCCTCCGCCTGAAAAGCAAGGAGTAAGTACCCCCCCGGCATCAAGACCCTCGCGAGTTCACCGAACGCCTCGGAGAGCCGATCCGGAGGTGTGTAGATGATCGAGTACCAGCAGACAGCACCAGCGAGCACACCCGTTTCGATCGGGAGTCGATCGAGTTGACCTTCTTCGAAACTGATGTGCGGATGTGCGGCCCGAGCGACGGCGAGCATTGCCTGGGACACGTCCACGCCGACAACGTCGAGGCCACGTTCCGCCATGAAAGCCGCGGCTCGGCCTGGTCCGCAACCAACATCGGCGACTCGAGCGACCGTTTGTCTCTTGATCAGCTCGACGAAAGCCAAGAGGAGCGATCGGTCGATCGGGCCTTCTGTCGCCGAGCTGATCTCCGTGCCTACGAACTGGACATACCTCGCCGATGCTCTGTCGTAGACTGCTCGGGCGGTTGCGACATGGTCCTCGTCGGGCATGCTCCAACGCTACGTGTTCGACCTCCGATAACACGACTGAGTGACGATTGCTGCCCTGTCCCAGTACACCTGTATAACGCCGGTTCGGTGGGCGCTCTCGATCTCAGTTCCTGGCAGGCCCCTCTCGGCGGTCTTAGGCTGCGTTTCGTGGAACCCCGGCGAAACAGAACGTCATCTGTGCGCAGCCAGTTGCGGGTCGGAGATGGGGCAAGAGACCTGGCCGCGGGAGTTATTCAGCGAGCCTTTGCGAAGGGGCAACTCACGCGGCCAGAGCTTGACGAACGACTTTCCCTTGTACTCGCGGCGCGGGTCCGAAATGACTTGAGACCGGCCCTGGAGGACTTGGAGGAATACCAGCTCGTTCGCTCGGACCCAAAGATGTGGCGCTACTGGTTGGACTGACGGCATTTTGCCAATCCGCCGTTGAAGCACCACACTCCCGGAGTTCGTACGAGCCAACGGCTTCCGTATTGGCGGCCCGACTGCCCCAGAACAGTCGCCGGGGCAGGGCGCAATACCAGATCTAGTCCGCTTGCAGATTAGGCAGGGAAGGCTTTCGTTTCTCCGTACCAGGAGATGGGATCACGCTTGACCGCCTCCCACCGTCGCTTTCCGGATGCGGCCAACAGCGCCTGCAGTGACGCGTCTCTGCTCGCACGCTGCCACAGGGCTTGTCGGCTCTGGCCGAGGGACTCGGCAATCTGCTCCCACGACAGCCCAGCCGAGCGCGCAAACGAGATTGCTTCCTTCTGGGCCGCATCAAAGTAACGACTAAATGCAGCCGCTACTTGAAGGACTTCCAGCGGGTCGGGGTCTGCACTTTTCCTAATGCGCTCCCATGCTTCCCAGAACGACTCCGACGGTTTCACCGTCACAACACTGAACGAATCGCAACCGTCTGTCAACACTCGTTTACAACAGTGAGATCCTCGCTCGGCCAAAGTTCTCCCTCCGACCTGCCCCAGTTCGCCCGGCGGCTCCTGAACCGAGGCCCTCAGAGTCAGAAGCCAGAGTGAGCGCCTCTTAGCTCTTCTTGGCGATGGCTGACCCCTGCCTCAGTACACTCGCCTGAACAGGGGTTCATCTTCCAATGCGAACCTTGCTGGGGGGTAATAAGACCTTGATTAGCTTTGGTTAGCCACCAGTAGGTATGCGATGACTCGTTCGAGTCAGGCGCCCGTCGCCTCACGTCTTTCATCCACGAGTGTGCGTTTGGCCAGGCGACATTCTCAAACTATTGTCTATCGGCGTCCTGAACCGTGATCGAGCGTCTGAATCAGGCTTGAATGTGTCAAGTACGGTCTTGGATCCCATGGTTCTTGCTGGTGGTGTTGACGGCCCTAGCTTTGGCGAGCGCCGTCGTTGGGACGGCTGACCGTGGCGAGCCAACTCACCGAGACCTCCTGAGCCCGTTCTACACTCCGGCCGGGACTCTGAAGACCATCCCAACAAGCGCGCCGACGACCCTCCCGCCGGAGGCCGGTTACCGGGGCATCGAGAACTTCTGCGCTGTCGCGCCTCTGACTGGAACCATCCACTACGACGGGACGAGCGGAGGGCTCGTAGGCGTTCTAACGGTGAGCGTCGGTGGTCTGCCTTCCAACGACGAGGTATTCATCAACTGGTCGAATGACTATGTTCGAGCGCCCGTCATTGCTTCATTCGAGACCGACTCCAAGGGGACCGCCATTCAGTCGTCCGTGGACGTTGGCCGACTGGGTGAGGTGAGAGGCGTGGAGATCGTTCTCTCGGCTGCGAGTGTTCCCAACCCGGTCTTGGGTCGCCTAGCTCTGCTCAGGGCTCCGAAGTCATGACATTGTGACAAGTTTCAGGCGGCGGCCCCGAGTCGGGCGTTCGTGACGTAGTCGGCGATGGCGTGGTCGATCGTGCAGAGCGCGTGTCGAAGTTCGAGTGTTGCTGGCGGCTGGTCGGCGTCGAGGAGTGGTCCGAGCAGTCGCTCTCGGAGCTTGGTGTAGAACACGGCGATCCGTATGCCTTCTGTGGTGACGCGGTAGGTGTTGGTGCCCGGGAGTCGCTCGATCACACCATGGAGCCGGAGGCGGCGCAGGTCATAGGTCATCTGGTTGGTGCTGTAGTCGGTGCCGAGGAGTCCGGCCACCTGCCCGCGAAGGCTTCGATTGGTGAATCCGGTGACGGCGTTGACCACCATGCACAAAGCGCCGGCCAGGGCCATGGCGCGTATATCTCCGAAGCGCAGGGCTCCGGTTCTCTGGCCCTCCCTTGCGTAGGGCTGGTGGATGCGCTCAAAGAGCGCAGAGCCGATGGCACAGCCCTGGCCGGCACGTTCAATGCTAAGCAGACGATCGTTGACCAGCCGAGCGGCGAGGACCAGCTCGGGCAGGTGCTCGATCCGGGAGCGAAGCCCCAGGTCGGCGGGTTTGTTGATGACGGTCTCGATACGAAGTGCCCTCCCTTCTTTGAGGTATTGCTTGACGCGGCTGTGCTTGTAGGAGAAGTCGAGGCGCACCTCGGTGCCGCTGGTGAAGACCCGTTGGCGGTAGGGGTGCTTGGTGGGACGGCTGAGGCGGCGGGCGAAGACCAGGGCCACCTGTTCGGGGCGCCCGATGCCGACGTTGTCTTGCACCAAGGACTCGAAGAACCCACGGGCCCGGCGGGGGTCGTCGAAGACCAGGGTGCGGCTGACTTCGACCTGGCGCATGGACAGCTCCCACCAATAGCCCGCCGCGCGGTCCTCGTCGGTGAGCGGGGTGGGGACGAGGGCCAGCGTGCGCTCGAAGAACGCCCCGAGGTCGTCGGGCCCCAGGCGGTCACAGATCCGCTGGAGGGACGTCGGATTCGCACAGGTGGCGAACCCGTTGGCCAGCGAGGTGTAGGCGAGCCCGGCCTTGGTGGCCTGACGCTTGGCCCACTCGTGCCCGTTCACCCAGACCTTGGCCGGATAGGGGAAGTAGGTCACGATCTTGACGAACCCGGGCCCGAACTCGGGGTCATTGACGTAGAAGTAGTACACCCCGACCCGGCGTTGCTCCTTGACGAAGTCGAACCACGCCGCGCCCTTCTCCTTGGTGCGGTCCTTGGCGCTGAAGACCCACGCGAACTCCTGGGCAGCGACGATGGCCACCACGCCGAAGTACCCCTCACGCTCGGCTTGCTCGAGGTAGGGCCGGACGTGGTCGAGCTTGCGGTCGTCCCAACGGGTCCGGTCGGGCTTTTTGAGGTGCAAGATCGGGATGTCCTGCCGCTCGGCGAAGGCACGGACCTCACGGCGGAAGCGATTGCCGATCTTCTCCATCACAGCGGGAGAGGGGATAGGCAGGCCGAGGTGCTCGCGGATGAAGTACGCCACGCCACCAGAGGTCTGCAGCGTCGGCACGTACGCGTTCAGAAGGACCCGGTCCACGCAGTCGACCGAGAGACGCACGTGGCCGTCGAGGACGTCGTTGATATTGATCACGCTGGACATCGCACCAGCGTGCCCGGACGAGGACCGGCTCTGCCGGGCCGACGCGATCAACCCGAACCGAGTCCCGTCAGGGGGAGGCCGGGAGGGGGGCTGGCCCCCCTCCCACTAAAACCCTGCTGACGAAGGTCGGCGTAAACTGAGCGCATCGGCTTGTCTCGGAACCCCAGGTAGGGTGCCCCGATTCACCGCCGGGAGTAGGTGCCATCCTGCGGCACCTTGGGATAGCTCTCTTCGCGTGGAGGCACGCCGGATCACCGTCACGGGTCACCCCGCGCGTACCCACGATCGCCGGGCATGGGTTGCACTTTGATTCCGGCGGCAGTAAGGAACTGGCGGATCTGCGAGGCGTGTTCAAGGACGTGCAGCGGCATGCTGCCGACAATCACTCCGTACAGCATGCCGTGGCATCGATGGGCGCCCGGGAGTGGCCGGGCCGCCGTGTCCTCGGTGAGCGCTTCAAGCGTTCGGCGCACCCTCCCGCGGCAGTAGTCGATGTAACCGAGGAGTTCGGCCTTGGTGAACATTCGGTTGGGAAGGGCGTAGGTGTTCTCGTCAAAGGGTTGCGGCGGTTCCCACGGCTCAAACTCGGCGGTGAGGTCGTAGTCGAGGGTCAGCAGCGCGTGGTATGCGAGGAACCAGGGGGCTGAGCCGTGCAATCCCCCATGAGGCGTCGGACCCGTGGGCGCCTGGTCCGGCCACAAGTCCGTCTCCCACAGGTCGTCGGGACAATCCGTCAGCGCGGCCTCCATCAGCCGCAGCGCTTCCTCGAAATTGCTGGCCATGCTCTGCACAAACGGGTTCGCCACGCTCTACGTAATAGCGCAGATCGACGGATCAGGGGAGCGGCAACCTGTCCCATAACAATGCGCGTATGGACCACGTCGAACAAGCGCGGGTGGGGTGCGCTTCGTCTCACGACCATCGGGCGTAAGTCCGGTCAAGAGCGCAGTGTCATCATCGGCTACCTCGAAGATGGCCAAAACCTCATCTCGATCGCGATGAACGGCTGGGACGAGGGTCATCCCTCGTGGTGACTCAACCTCGAGGCACACCCAGACGCCGTTGTTCGACTGACCGACGAGCATCCGCGCCCGGTGCGCGCGCGCCCTGCCACCGGGAACGAGCGTGATCGGCTGTGGCAGCGCTGGGTCGCGGTCGATCCACGGCTCGACGCGTATGCCGGCCGGCGGTCGACCGAGACGCCCGTGATCGTCCTCGAACCGCGCGACGGGACCGCTTGAAACCACGCGAGGACGGTTGTACTGGTCAGCCAGACGGCTGCTGGTGTTCGTCGGACGAGCGCTACGCGAGCGCGGGTAGTGAGGCTGTCCTCAGTGGGGATCGAACAGAGCTAACTCCTCGTGATCGGGAACCTCAAACTGAGTGAACCATTTCTCGAGGTCTCGGCGAGTCATCGGTGGGACTTCCATCAGGCGGGTGGCGACGCGACTCCAGAGCTCGTCGATGTCCACGTCGAGATGCCAAAGTTCAACGGCCGCCCGGAGCTCTCGTGCTCTCATCCGTAGGGTGTCTCTTTCGACCTTGGCCCAGGTTCCCCATTCAATGACGACGGTGAGCCCTTGGGCCAGGAGATCCTGAGAGATCTGCCACTGCAATGCCTCGACCCTCGCCCGCACTTCTTGATCCCAAAGGTTGACCCCGAGAGCCTCCATCCAGTCGTCGGGGCTCATGCGCACTGCGGCTCCATTGGCACTCAGTTGCCTGGCCAAGGTGGTCTTGCCGCTTCCGGGCAAGCCGCAGACGATCACAAGCCGCCCTGGGCGATTCGACCAACTTCTCGCCGAACTCGACTGCTCCATCTCCCCATCGTGCCGGATCTCCGTAGGTGAGTGAGTCACAGAACAGCCCCACTTCGCCGGATTGACCGCTGGGGACTGGGGTGCGGTCAGGCGGCCGCGACGTCGCCTCCCGACGACCCGGCCGTTCGGGCTAGCGGGGTGGCCATGGCAAACCCATGTTGTTCCGCTGCGGCACTGCGCCAGCCGCCATGATCCGTTCGGCGAGCGGTCGCATGGCCTCTGCGAGTTCGACTGCCCGGTCACCCAGGGTGGCGACGAGAGGCGCAGCCAATCGATCGGTGGCGGCTTCGATTGCATCGCGGGCCATGGTGCCCGACGGAGTGGGACGCTCGTGGTCGTCAAGCCATCCTCGATCTTGAAGGTGCATGACCGCCGTTCGCCACTCGCCTTCGGACCACCCGCGGTTCATACGAAGGCTTTCACGTTCGGAGCGGCCGACTGCTGCTTGCATCACCAGCGACTCACACGGATCGACCTGGTTGGCGACAAGGCACGTGACATGGCCGTCGCCGCTATGCTCACGTATCGCACCGAGGGACTGCCAGAGCTGCAGATGTGATGCCCCAGGATCGGGGAGAGCAGCGTTCGCTGCTCCCAGAGGTCGGCCCGAGAAGTCAGCCGTGTGAACAGCGGCCGTGGCGAGCGACGCCGCTCGCCGAACGTCGGGTCCATCGACCGCATTTCCCAAGAGCCGACCAAGCGCCGCATCCATCGCCGAGAGTCGGGCGTCAAGGAGGCGTCGTGGTTCAGCGCGGTCCCAAACGTCAGGGATCGCCCGCTCGACCCGTTGTGGGTGGAATCCATAGAAGATCGACGTCACCGCGGCCGCCGACACGGCGCCAAGAGGTGCAGCACGGCAGCCGAAGTAGCTCATCCAGCCGCCCTTGAGACCCAGCTTGTCCGTTTCTGTCCGGGTCTCTGGGGCGAAGAAGAGCACCGCGTGAATCGGCTCGCCGTACTGCCACACGCTGCGCGCCGCTTGCTCCTGCGTTCCCACGTCGACCTCCCTCTCGGCTTGTCTCGACGTGGCCAATCCGCAGCCTACGTTCCACGCTGGGTATCACTTAGCGCAGCCTCGCTCGCTGCGCTCCGCTCGGCCGCAACCTAACTCCCGCGTGCGTCACGACAGCTGAGGATCATCGCCTCGTCTGGGCCCGTGGGCGCCAGGCGCCACCCGTCACCGCGACCAGCCGGTGCCGGGCCGGCAAAGCCGGCCCTGTGCGCGTGCGCCGGTGTTCGCGGACGCACCCCGACCCGTCGAGCAGGACCGCGGCGGTGGGTCCAGACTTGATGCGCCAAATCACGCCACGGATTCTCAAGGGGAGGTCGCCATGGGTGCGTTCGAGGAGCTCCACCAAAAGCGGATCACCGGCTCTCTGGCCATGTACGACCGGATGATCTTCAAAGGTCATCTCACCGCCTTGTTCAAACAGGACGGCGCGCGTTGCTACCTGTGGTCCCAAGGGGTGGCGCTCAAGGACTTCACGCCCTACGCCAAGGCCACCACCGCCCAGATCGCCGAGCACTGCCGGGCCCTGGTCACCTCGGCCGGGCGTCCGGTCATCTCCTTTGACCACGTGCGGACCCGGGGCCGCACCCAGCACAAAGACGACCTGGCGAAGTCGATCGCCGAACGCGACGGGGTGCGCGAGGGCATCGTGTGCCTCATCTCGGCGGTCGAGCCCTGCATGAGCTTTCAGGTGCGAAAGCGCCAGAGCACCGGTCGCCTCGAGATCTTCCGGCGTGAGCGGGCCTGCCTGCACCACTACCTCTACCTCATCGACCCCGAGTTCGGCTTCATGCACATCCGCATCCAGGGCTGGCTCCCCTACGAGGTCCAGATCTACATCAACGGGCGCGAGTGGCTGGCCCGGGCTCTCGACAAGGCCGGTGTCGGCTACGTCCGCTACGAGAACTCGCTCGTGGCCATCGACGACTTGGACGTCGCGTCCCGCCTGTGCGAACACTTCGCCCACCGGGCCTGGCCCCGCCTGCTCAACGCCTTGGCCAAGATGGTCAACCCGCTCATGGGTCGCATCAACGCCGCCGGCTACGGCGGCTACTACTGGGTGCTCGATCAGGCCGAGATCGCCACCGACGTCATGTTCAAGAACCGCCCCGCGCTGCTCGCAGTCTGGCCCGACCTCGTCCGCCACGCCGCCCTCAACTTGTCCTCAGAGGACGTGCTCGGCTTTCTCGGCCGAAAGCTCCACCCCTCCTTGGCCGCCCAGGTGGTGACCGACGCCAAGCGCCGACCCCAGGGTTGGCGGGTGCGCCACCGCATGGCCGGCAACTGGGTCAAGGTCTACGACAAGGCCTCGGTTCTCCGGGTCGAGACCACCATCAACAATCCGCGCGAGTTCCGGTGTCTGCGGGTCAAAGAGACCGAAGACGGCCGGCGCGAGCGGCGGTGGTGTGAGATGAGAAAGGGCGTCGGCGACCTCTGGCGCAACTACGAGGTCGGCCTCGCCGCCAACCGCCGCTACCTGGACGCCCTGGCCGCGGCACCACTCCAAGGCGAAGGCGTCGCCGCATTGGACGCCTTGTGCCGGCCACGAACCAGAGCCGGACGCAGCTACGCCCGGTTCAACCCGCTCACCCCGACCGACCTGGCGCTCTTCCGAGCCGCCATGGCGGGGGAACATGCCATCAGCGGCTTTCGCAACGCGGACATCACCAAACGCCTCTACCGGCGTCCCGCGTTCGACCGCGATGAAGCGCACCGACGATGTGAACGCGTCTCTCGGCTCATCGTCAAGCTCCGAGGGCACGCCCTGGTGGCCAAGGTGCCACGCTCACGTCAATATCGGGTCACTCCGCACGGACTGCGTGTGATGACCGCTGCCATCGCACTCCACGACGAGGACTATCCAACCAGGTATCTCGCGGCCGCCTGATTTACGGCCACATATGTCTCTCGCGAGACGCAAATGTTCGGGGGATAGGTTCTATCGCCGGAACTGGGCGTTCCTGACGCTGATGCATTGCATCGGGCCGCCAGTCCTGCCACCGGGGCGGACAGAGCACAGCCTTGCTAGTGATCACTCGGGCTCATCCAGGTCGGCTTTGAGCTCTGTCTTCAAGATCTTGCCCGTCGACCCCTTGGGAAGGATGTCACGGATCTCGACCCGGCGTGGGTATTTGTAGGCCGCGACGCGCTTTTTGACGTAGTCGATGATCTCTGAGGGACTCGCTATGGCTCCGCTCCGCAACGAGACGAAGGCCATCACCTCCTCACCCAACCTCGGGTCGGCCATGCCGAGCACTGCCGCCTCGAAGATCGCCGGGTGGGTGTAGAGAACCTCTTCGATCTCACGTGGATACACGTTGTAACCACCGCGAATGATCAGCTCGTTCTTGCGGTCCACGATGAAGAAGAACCCCTCGTCATCGACGTAGCCGAGGTCACCTGTGTGGAACCACTCGCCGGTGAAGGCGTCCGCGTCCGCGTCGGGCCGGCCGTGGTAGCCCTTCATGACGTTGTAGCCGCGGATGACGATCTCACCTACGTTGTCACTGCCAGAGGGCAGTGGCTGGTTGTGTTTGTCCCAGATTGCCGCCTCGGTGCCCCAGATCGGCTTGCCGACGCTGTAGGCCTTGCGTTCGGCGGCGCTCTGATTGAAGGTGGCCGCCGACGCTGTCTCCGAGAGTCCGTAACCCTCCAGGATCACCACGCCGACCCGGCGTTCGAATTCCTCCAGAACTTCAGCGGGGATCGCGGCTCCACCGGATATCGCGACGCGCAACGAAGACAGGTCGTAATCATCGAAATCGGACTGCGACAGCAGATCGACGTACATCGTGGGAACGCCCTCAAAGATGGTGGCGCGGTACTTCGTGATCGATTGGAGGACAGCCGTAGAGTCGAACCGGGGAAGGAGCACCATGGTTGCCCCGAAGCGCACGACGATGTTCAGGATGCTCGAGAGTCCAAAGACGTGGAAGAGCGGGACAGCGACGATGACAATGTCGTTTTCTTCAACCCCGAAGATCCGCCCCGGGATGTCTGAGTTCATGTAGAGCTGGAAATGTGTCAACTCCGCGCCCTTCGGGGTCCCGGTAGTCCCCGAGGTGTAGACGATGACCGCGGTGTCCATTGGTGAGCGAGGCTCGAATACAGGACCCGATGGCCTGTCTGTGAGCTCAGAGAAAGGCATCACGTTCTCGGTGAACTCGGTGCTTCCCAAGACATAGACCTTGTTCACGTTGGCTTGTTCAGCGCCCTTGAGGGTCTCCTCGGCGAACATCGCGAAGGTGATGAATACTTGGGCGCCTGAATTGGCCAGATAGAACTCAACTTCGGGGGCTTTCAAGAGGACATTCATCGGAACGACCACGGCACCCGCCTTGAGGATGCCGAAATAGGCGACGAGGTACTCGGGAAGATTTGGGAGCTGGAGCGCGACGCTGTTGCCGGGTACGACACCAGCATGTTGGAGTCCCGCCGCCAATCGGTCGGAGAGCTCGTCGAGCTCACGGAACGTAAGAGTGCCGTTCGCATGCAGCGCCGCGGCCTTCTCCGGATACTGCCTGGAAGCTTCTCGAATTATGCACGAAAGATTAAAACTCATAGTCGCCCCCGTGGTGCTGCGGCGCCAACTAATCCAGTATGTGGCGTGGCGTCCGAACTGAACAGGGGGGAATCCCATGGCCGCCGGGAGTGGGAAGGGCTGAAGGCATTGGCGGAGCCGCGAGCGAGCCTTGTCGCTACCTCCGCCCAGCCCATGTCGCCTTCAGTTTCGGTGGCATCGTTCAATCGTGAACCAGCTACCCGCGTACGCCAAGCCAGCGTGATTGTCCAACAGGCTGATTGCCGCTTCCTTGGTGGGGACACCACGGGGCACTCCTGCTTGCGGACTGATGGTGCTCGGTCCTCTTTTTGAGCCGCTCGTGGCGAAGTCCAGGTGGGAGGCTCTTCGATAGGAAGCCAACCGACCTCAGCCGGCGGCAAGCACTTTGAGAGCTACCCCGCATGGACCTCTGAACGCTAGGGACACGCCCCAGCGCCTGCAGGAAGTCTCAAGCAGGCACTTCGGGGCCGGACGGTCAGGATTCCGACCACTTGAACTGGCAGGCTGAGCATCGGCCCTGCCATTGAGGAGTTTCCGGTGCGCTGGATCTCTCGAAGTGCGTCGCAATCTCTGCACTGCCGCAGCGAGGACACGAGTCATGTTCCGGGCGTCTATTCATCCCAGTCCGGTCCACGATCGACGACGAGGGTAGAGCCAGCTACCTCTACCAATGCATTAGCCAGACCACCGGCAGAGACGATTTCCAGCTCGCCATGCAGCGCCACGATGTGGAGGCCGGGAAGCTCACGGGCGGTGATGCTGAACTCGGGTGACACAGCGAGGCCATTTCCGCCGAAGGTTGCAGATGGCGCGTTGCCAGGAGGCCGGTCAGCTCTTTTCCCATGTTACCCCCACCGACGCATCCCCCCGGTCGATCAGGACCCCGTCCATCGAATTTCGACGTAATGCCGTCTACCGTCGAGAACGGTTGCAACCAACTCTTGGATCGTCCGCTGGAGGCCAGGCGACGCGTCGGCCTGCGAGAGCGCTGTATGGACGGTCACGATGAAGATGTCCCCCCAGCCCTGCCGTACCTCCACCTGGGTGACCAGGCGGTATCCGGCACCAGATAGCGCCTCGATCAAGGCGGCCTGGATGCGGTGTGAGAGGTCCGTGGTCGCCATGTGAGTGCAACAGTGACTGGACTCGCGATCTCTGCGTAGTGCCAAAGGTCCTGCTCTCCCGCATTGTGAGCAGGGAAGACGGGTCTCCAACGGTCGGCAACGCAATGCGCCGTATGCTGCTGATGAAGAGACCTTTGACCTGACCGGCCACCGGCCACCTCCGAGATCATCTGACGACACGTCATCAAGGAGGGCCTATGTCAGGTGGCGCAATGGACGACCCGTCAGCACTGAGGCGGATGCTCGACGCCGTGCTGCTCATCGAGGCAGACGTAGAACTTCCGGTGCTGTTGCGCCACGTGACCGAGGAAGCGTGCGCTATGACCGGTGCCCGCTACGGCGCCCTCGGAGTCCTTGACGAGAGCCGTACCCACCTGGCCGAGTTCATCACGGTCGGTCTCGAAGCGGACCAGGAGGACGAGATCGGGGCGCGACCCTCCGGGCAAGGGGTCTTGGGTCTCCTTGTGGCCAAACCCGAGCCGCTCCGCCTGTCGCAGCTCTCTGAGCACGAGGACAGTTTTGGGTTCCCAGTTGGCCATCCCCCCATGACGTCGTTCCTGGGTGTCCCGATCAAGGTGCGCGACGAGGTATTCGGCAACCTCTATCTGACCAACAAGATCGGATGGAACGAGTTCACTCGTGAGGACGAGGCTCTGGTGACGTCCCTCGCCGTCGCGGCGGGGATCGCCATCGAGAACGCCCGGCTGCATCGGCTGGTGCAAGAGCACGCCATCTCGGACGACAGAGAACGGGTCGCCCGCGACCTGCACGACACGGTCATCCAGACGCTGTACGGCGCGGGACTCTCGCTCCAAGGGATTGCCGGTGCCGCTCTCGCGACCGACGTGGCGGACCAAGTGAGCGCGGTCGCCGCGACGATAGATGATGCGATTATCCAGCTCCGCTCGACCATCTACGAGCTGGGACTGACCGGCGGCGAACTTGGCATCCGCGCTCGCATCATCTCGCTCTTGCGCGAACTGACCGTCGTCGCTGGTTTCGAGGTGCACAGCTCCTTCTACGGACCGGTGGACTCGGTCATCTCCGAGGTGATTGCCGAGCAACTTCTAGCCACTGTCCGAGAGGCGGTCACCAACGTTGGTCGCCATGCTCAGGCCACCCGGGCCAGCGTCCGGCTCAGTGTGGGGAGCGACGATTGCCTGCTCCAGGTCACCGACAACGGGCGCGGGCTGGGAGCAGGTGAAAGCTCAGAGGGCGGACTGGGACTCAACAACATGCGCTGTCGGGCCGAGAAGCTCCACGGGAGTTTCGAGGTGAGGAGCCAACGCGGCGGAACCGTGCTCACCTGGCGTGTACCAACGTTGAACGCATAGTCGTGATATCGAGATAGTCGCGATATCGAGCCGTGGATGGGGTATCCCGGTTCGCCGGGAGGGTGGGCAGATCGGCTCTATCGGGCTAGCTCCGGGTCGACACCACTTGGGAGTCTTCTTGACGCCCTTTGGCTACCCAGGTGAGACCGTGGTCCCCTCCCAGCCGGTGACAGCGAACTGGTAGGGACCGCCACCGCTCGTGTATCCCAGAAACTTGAGCGCGAGGTAGTTGCCCGACTTGCTGCGGGCACAGAGCCACCCATTGGGCGTGACGGCGCCTGGGGCGTTCACGTGCCCCGTGATGGCGATTCCCACCGCCTTCTCAGGTCCGGTGTCCAGCAATTTCTTGCATTGCGGAAAAGTGGGTTCGGAACTCCCGGTCCAGGATTTGACGCCGTTGTCTGCTTGAAGCGCAAGATCCTCTCCGGGGTAGTCACCGACCCGAATGCATGCCGAGCACGAGTCATTGGGCATCGGAGTGACCGGCTGTCCATCAAGCGCGTAGTCCATGTTCACCAATAAGGAGACATTCGTCGCCGGCAGCACAACGGTCCCGGGTTGTGATCCGGGGCCGCTGCCGGACGAACCGGTGCCGCCGGCTGGGGGCTCGTTGGAGCCGCCAGCCGGCGTGCTTCGTGGTCGTCGGAGTAGTTCCCCCTGTGTGGATGACCCCGAACGCCACTAGTGCGCCGATAACGGCTGTCGCCGCGATTATTGCCCCTGTGATTGTTGCCACCGCAGGCCAATTGATCCCGCCTGCCTTAGCATGTCGAGCCCGCTCAAGCGTCCGTGCCGTTGGCGATCGTGATTTGTCTTCGGTGCAATTCCGACGCATTCGCATCCAGGTCGCCATTTACAACGGGGTTCGTCCAGAATATGGCAGCTGAGCGGCTCCGCCAACTGAGAACGTTTACCGGGGCCACGGAGCGTTGCTCTTGGGCGAACCCGCTCCTCGCATTAGGACGAGATGCCGAGTTCGCCGGGACGGTGGACACCGCTGCGCCCGTGCGCGGCCCACCGGTGGGCGACCTTTGCAAACTGATTCTCTCCGAATCCTGAGTCGCCGCTCTGGCGTTCAACCCGCCATGCCCGTCTTGATATGCACCAGTCGGTGCGCGCCCCAGATTCCGTGAGATGTCGGTCAACCAGAAGGTTTGGTCGGGTCCCATCCGGCAAGAACCGTGCTGGCATCTAGAACCGACAACGCTCGTCCCGCTGTTGAGAGGCAGCCGCTCGCAGTGAGATGGACTGCCTCGTAGTCCGAGGCAACGGCGACCCAATCGGGGATCAGCCAGGCACTTGCCGTGCCAGTTGTTCGCCACCAGTCATGGCGGCGAGACCGGCTCACGTCCACAACCAGTTCGACCCAGACGTCCGGAGTCCGGACGTGTGCACCAGCACTGAAAGCAGGGGCGACTGGAGACCCGCTCAAAGTCAAACCGAACTCTGGGCAAGATCTACTAACAGCCTCGCCACGAGGTCGGGGCGACACAGGAACGGCGAGTGATCGGTCGGCCACTCGATCACGGAGCCGCAACGTCGAGCCATAATGCGTTGAAGGTCAGGGTGGACCGCCATGTCGTCGACGCATACGACGTAGGTGGACGGCTTTGTCCGCCAGGCGGCGAACTTTGGCGTTCCCTGAAGGGTGACGAGCGGTTGAGGGCCGATGCGGGTCAACGCCCAAGCGACGGTATCGGCGTCGCAGTCGTTGTAAAGGCACTCGGCTGCGTTCGCCGGATCGAGGGTGATCATGTCGTCGGGACTCACGATGAAGCCGGCACCCAAGTTCGGCCGACCGTCGTGAGAGATCTGGCCCGCCTCGAACTCCGCGGTGGCGGCACTCACACACGACTCACCGTCGTCAAGAGCGAAGGCGGCGACGTAGACCAGGTGCCCGACCGCAGGATGGAGTCCCGCCTCGGTGATGACGGCTCCGCCATAGGAGTGTCCTACGAGCACCACGTCACCGTTGAACTCGTCAAGCGTCTCACGCACACACGCGACATCGGAGTGCAGGTCGCCAAATGGACCATGGTTCTCCCCGTGTCCGGGCAGATCGAGAGCGAAGCACTCAACACCAGTCGAGCGGAGCAAAGGAAGCACTCGTTCCCATGCCCATGCGCCGTGCCATGCCCCATGCACCAAGACGACCGGTCGTTCCATGCATCCAACTTAGCTTGCAATTAAACCCCCGGTCGCTGTTCAAGCTGCCTTCTTGACCGCCGGATAGCGCTTTCTGGGCGGTTTTCGCGTTCCTTTGGGTCGCCCCGGTCCCGGGGTCGAGGGTTTCGGTGGGTGGGCGGGTGTGCCGAGGTGTGCACGCAGTCGCCGAAACCCTCTGCGGACTCGCGCTGGGGTGAGTTTGTTCGGGTCGCACGGTCGTTCCCAAGGCAGTCGGAGGTCGTCGACGAGCTGACGAGCGAGACGAAGCTGTGTGTAGGCGGCAAGGACCAACCAACTCCACCGGTCGGCCTGTTCGGGCATCTGCAGCGACGGTGTCGTCCATCCCAATGTCCCCTTCATGAACCGGAAGGTGTGCTCGATGTCGAACCGACGCAGATAGGCCCGCCAGCACAGATCGAGGTCGGGCTCGCCGTCACCAGACCACCACAGCCACAGGGTCTTTTTGATCCGTCCTGCCGGCTTTGGTAGGTGTTCGACCTCGACCCGGATGACACTGCCTTTGATG
Organism: uncultured Acidimicrobiaceae bacterium; assembly: GCA_963717455.1. GTDB lineage: Bacteria > Actinomycetota > Acidimicrobiia > Acidimicrobiales > RAAP-2 > Bog-473. Next base: position 3,666,505 of record OY970336.1, on the reverse strand, counting down.
ATCGGCGGTTCCTCACAGTCGCGCCAGCGCCCCCGGCCATGCAGTCTCGGATGCAGGTTGTGCCAGGCCGCCACCGTGACCTTCCCGTAGCGGCGGACGGTGGTGATGAGTTCAGCGTCGGGAGCGGTCCAGGTCTCCTCGTTGGAAAGCATGAAGCGGGGGCCGTGACGCGGCGGACGACCCCGTGCTCCGTCGGTGCGAGGCTCGGGGTCGGGATGGAAGACCCGGGTCGAGGCAATGCGCACCAGCACCTCGGCCCGGGTGTCGGTGAGCCCGTGGCCGAGGGCGATGCCGTCATAGCCGGCGTCGAAGACAAAGAGAGGGACATCGCCGTCATCTGGTAGGAGGCCGACGAGGCGCTTGACTTGATCGATGGTGGCGTCCGCTGCCTCCATGGACGGGCTGATGCGCAGGACGTCGAGTGGAGCGGTCCAGCTGTCGGGCGCCCAGTTCAGCTGGCTGATCCACTGATAGGACCACCCGGCCACGATGGGCTGGCCGGCGGAGTGCTTGGAAGCCGAGTAGTGGAAGCCCCGTTCGGGGCTGCACTCGGCATCGCAGCGGTCCCAGGTCGAGGCATCGACGGCAAAGACCAAGGGCCACTCTTTGGGACGGTGCTCGACCAGCAACTGGCGAAGCCGAACTTCGTCGACGTCTCCCTCGGCCAAGGACTTGTAGAGACTGCCGTGGCTGCGCCGGAACTCCGGCTCGAGGCTGAGGGAGGGCACCGATCCGACCGGGGCCGGTGAGCACAGCACTGCATCGCAGAGCTCGAAGAGAGCGTCTCCCCAGGGCGAGAGGCAGCGGTGGAGCGACGAACGGAAGTCCCTCACCTCGGCAATGGACCGGTCGGAGGATCCCATTCAGACAGTATGCTTACTGTCTGCATGGCACCAATGAGGGATGCTGGTCGTGGACACAAGGAGCGCAATGGCACGGACGAGGGTCGAGGAGCGGCTGGCCGAGTACGACCGGCGACACAAAGAGTTGGCGGCCCAGATCGCCGAGATCGGGATCGTTGCCGCCGGCAGTGTGACTCGCCGTTTCACCCACTGCACGTCGGTCGGCTGCCGATGCAACGCTGACCCGCCTACTCCTCACGGGCCCTACTGGCAGTGGACCGCGAAGGTGAACGGCAAGACGGTGACCAAGCGACTGACTGACCGAGAAGCGCAGCTCTATCAGGAGTGGATCGGCAACGACCGCCGCATCAAGACGCTGCTCAATCAGATCCGAAAGGTGGATGCGAAGGCCACCGAACTGCTCTTGAAGGAAGCCATTAGCGGCTAGGGCGAACGTTTAACTGCAAGCTGAGAGTGAGTTCGACCACTCGTTGGCGGGTGCCCCCGTGACGCCGGGTCGGTGGTCAAGCGCTCCCCTTGCGCCGGACAGGCTTTCGTCGGACTGGCTCGGCCCTTAGGATCGACCTCCATCTAGGCGAGAGCTAGGGGGGTCATGCGCATCCGATCTCGTGGGTTTCGGATCAACTCTCAGACTTGGAGACGGTCCAGGAGTTCTGCTCATCTCAGGCTTGCTCCAAGCAGGCCAAGATTGGAGACACCGGCTATATCGAGTTGCTCTCGCCATCCCATCGGGTTGTTGCGGTGGATCCTTTGGGATTCGGGAATGGCGACAAGCCTCATGACGTCGACGCCTACGATCTCGATGGACAGGTTGCCGACATGATCGCTGTTCTTGATGAAGCTGGCATCGAGAAGGCGGTCGTCTGGGGCTACAGCATGGGGTGTGTCGTGGCGACAGCGTTCGCCAAACAGCACTCAGATCGAACGGTTGCCTTGGTGGTCGGCGGGAATCTGGCGGCATTTACACCCCAAGATCGAGACAACATATTCACTCCTGGAGCCACCGTGCTCGAAGAGCTGGGCGTCGCTGGATTTGTCGAACAGAACATGCCGTACGTCGAACCAACCCGCGAGCTCTTCACGTGTCGAAATGATCCTCTCGCGGCCGCCGCCGCGGTCCGGTCCATGGCAAGTCCGCATGCTGCTGAGGACCTTCCGCTGCCAGAACGCACCTTCAACTACGTGGGAACTCGTGAACCTTGGTATGACGTGGCGCTGGCCGTCGCGGAATCGAGTGGCGTCAAGTTCGAAGGCGTGCCTCACGCCGATCACTCGGAAGCTTTCCGGGCCGTCAACCGTGTCGTACCTATGGTGCTTTCATTCGTGAAGGGCACGTAGTTCGCGACGCCTTGACGCCCGACCTACCGAACGGATGCCACTCGAAGCGTGCCCCCGATTCAGCATGGAACGGCCGGCTCCCCAACAGCCGCATCTTCGTGGATCATTCGCGTTGAGCGGCGAATGGAGCCGACATACGGAAGGAGGAACCGGCCGTGTCGAGTATTGCGCATCGCGGATTTATCCACGTCGGGATGGACGTTTCAAAGGACACGATCTCGGTGGCGGTGCTGCCGCCAGATCGTGACGTCGCCGAGGTCGACAAGATCTTCAACGACGAGACCTCGGTCCGGCGCCTGATCAAACGCCTCGGTCGGCCGAGCAGCCTGTGGGCCTGTTATGAGGCCGGCCCCACCGGCTACGACCTCCAGCGCCTGCTCAGCTCGCTCCGGGTCCGCTGCGACGTGGTCGCTCCCTCCTTGGTCCCGAAGGGCTCGGGCGATCGCATCAAGACCGATCGGCGCGATGCCAAGCGCCTGGCCGGGCTGCACCGGGCGGGTCAGCTCACCCCCGTCGCCATCCCGACCCCGGCCCAAGAGGCCGTGCGCGACCTGTGCCGCACGCGCGGCGACATGGTCCAGGACCTGACGAGGGCTCGCAACCGCCTTTCAGGTTTCCTCTTGCGTCACTCGGTCATCTGGCGCGGCGGCTCGACGTGGACGCAGGCCCACGAGCGCTGGCTGGCGACGCGCCACTTCGAGGACCGCGCCTTGGCGTCGACCTACGCGCACTACCTCTCGACGGTGCGCCTACGCGACAGCTCGCTCGAGGCAGTCGAAGCCGACCTGCTCCCATGGTGCGATACCGAGCCCTTCGGAGCTGCGGTCACCCGTCTCGCCGCCTACAGAGGGGTCACCCGCATCGGCGCGCTCTGCCTGGGCGCCGAGGTCTTCGACTGGCGGCGTTTCCCCCGGGCTCGGCCCTTCATGAGCTTCACCGGGCTCGTGCCCGGGGAACACTCGAGCGGGCTGAGCCAGCACCGCACCCACATCACCCGGGCCGGCAATGCGCACCTGCGCGGCCAGCTCTGCGAGGCCGCCTGGAGCTACCAGCACCGCCCGAGTGTCGGTGCGGGAATCGCTCAACGCCAAAAGGTCTGCACCCCGGCCACGGTCGCACGATCCTGGGAGGCCCAGGTCCGCCTCACCTCTCGCTTCCGTCAGCTCGCCGCGCACAAGAACGTGCGCTCCATCGTCGCCGCCGCCGTGGCCCGTGAGCTCGCCGGGTTCTTGTGGGCCGAGATGGTGGCCGAGGACTGACATGTCCGCTCTCTCGGTCAGCGCGCGATCGGCGCCGCATCTGACCGAGTCCTCCACGACGCGCCGGAGCACCGCCGCAGCAGAGCAGATCCTCGCCGGCGTTACTCCCAGCGTCCCTCTTTGCGAGGGCGCCACGGGAGCCCCGATTCAGAGGCACCTACCTGCGAATGGCTGTCCTGCGATTCCGACTCGCGTACGTCATCGTGGCGGTTCTCCGATCCACCGCGCTCCGGCGCGTCGTCGAGCACTTCCTCGGTCACCACCCCGAGCTACGCGGGGAGTCGAGTAGCAGCCTCCACCCCGGCCTCAACACCGTTCGTCCTCGTCCTTCGGGCTGCGGGCGCTGCGTGTTGACCCCGGGGCCCCGTCGTCTGCTCATGGCAGTCAAGCGCCGCACCTCTGGTGCGTCGCGCTCAAAGCAGGTGAAAACCAGCGTGCCTGGAGACCTTGACATGCCGTTCCACATCATCGCCGGCTCTAGGGCTCGATGGCAGTCCATCCGCGACGACGAAGCTCACCGGCGAGCTGTTCCGAAGGCAGAGAGCTCAACATTTTCTCTTGGGCGGATTGCCGCCACGTTGGCGAAGCAATGGCAATACTCCCGTCAGACTCCGCGTCCAGTAGCTGGGCGATGAATGTCGCCGCTTCGTCACGTGAGAACTTTCCTGCGGCCTGCCGCTGCGTAAAGCCCATTGGGCCGCGCGCATCGCGGAAGTCGGAATGTCCGGCTCCCTTGAGGAGGTCTAAGAGCTCTCGTACCTGGTTTGCCGAGGCCGGCGGACCAGACTGCTGACCAAACGCCATGGCAGGCATTCTTGCCTACTCGAGGTCGGCCCGCTGGCTCACCGGTGCCCGGTTCGCCGGGTCTGAGCTACTGGACCACACCCACCTTCGGAATGACCTTGATCATCTGGAGAGCCGGGTTCTCAGCGTCCCACAAGTTCCGGAACTCTTCGAGTGGTCGGAAGCCGTAAGCAAGATAGAACGCTCGCGTCTTGTGGTACCCGTCGTCGGGCTTGCTCGGAGCGAGTGTCTTCACTTGGAGAAACTCCACACCGTCGGCGGCCAACATGCCTTCGGCGTGCCCGAGCAACGCCCGGCCGATGCCTTGGCGATGAAGCTCCGGCAGCACGGCTATCACGTAGACCTCGGCGGCGTACCGGCTGTGTCTCAGGAGCGTGAGAAGGCCGACGTCCTGACCTCCTCGTGATGCAATGACGGTGGGAGACCGATCCGCGGTGGCAATGTAGTCCTCAACTGAGGCTGGAATGCCGAACCACGTCGGGAGGGTCTGCAAGATCCTACGGCAGGTCTCCCCGGCCCCAACTGCTTGATTCCGTATCCGAAGTTCTCTATCGGTGGCCACCCGTCCAGCATGCCTCTGGAGTTCACTCGGGTGCACCCGTCGCCGGTATTGGGCGTGGCTGACGAGGACCTCGGAGATGCCCTGAGAGCAGTCTTTCGCCGCTGGGGAGCATCAGTGCCAGAGCCCAGTTGCAGGAGGGAACACAAGCCAGAGGAGGGAAGCGTCAGGGCTCCACGGTCGTCGAGGAATTCCTTGTCTTCGAGACCATGTAGCGCTCCTTCGGCGCTTCAAGAGCAGACCCCGTGTTGGTGGCGAGTCGCGACTGCCGCAATGCCGCACACCTGTGCGACCGGACAGTACGGTGTGTGCGACGAACGGAGATGGCGAGTGCTCGCGATCGGAGGCTGGGGATGACCTCGAAGTCAGATTTCACGGCTGAGGAGTGGCAGCTGATCCTAGAAGCGCCACCAAGTGCTGGAATGATCGTGGTCACCGCCCAGAGAGGGGGCTCGTTTCGCGAGACCATCGCCATGGCGAAGGCCTATGTCGAGGCGCGCCAGCAGCACGGCAAGAGCGAACTTCTCGACGAGATAGTCGCGGCGAAACCTGAGCGGGATCACACGCACTATCACTCTCCCGAGGAGCTCAAGCAGCACGGTCTGCAACACCTCCGTGATTCGGTCGCTCTGCTCGAGAGCAAGGCCACGCCGGCAGAGGTCGACGAATATCGCCGGTTCATCGTCACGCTGACCCACAGAGTCGCAGCTGCTCACCGAGAGCATGGTCAAGCAGTGAACGAGTCCGAGCACACGGCGATCAACGACATCACGGAAGCCTTGAACGCGCCCGTCGGGTAGGAGCCTCCCCGAGGGTCTGCATGCCCCAGGTCAAGACTGCAGGTGGCGTCAAGAGAGCAGGTGGCACAGTGGTGCGGTTCGGCGCGCCGAAATGGGGGAAGGACCTCGCTCATGGCTATTCACCACGTTCTTGCCGTCGTCCCCGTTTCTGACATCCAAGCGGCGCAGCGATGGTACGAGGCTCTCATTGGTCGTCCCGAAGACAACCACCCCATGGACTCGCTGGTTGAGTGGAGAATCACCGAAACCGGCTGGGTGCAGGTCTTTCACGACCCAGAGCGAGCGGGGTCCACGCTTCTCAACTTCGCCGTTGACGATCTGGAGGCGCAGGCCTCTGAGCTCGCGGCGAGGGGCCTCGTGCTCGACGAGATTCAGACGGCCAACAAGGGTGTGGGGACGGCGAGTATCACCGACCCTGATGGCAACAGGATCACCTTCATAGGAGGCTTTCGGGTCGTCTACTGAGGACCCGTTGTGGATTGGGTGCCCCTGCTAGTCGGCTCGGTGCGCACCCACGGAGCGTGGTGTGGCGGCCGGTGGCAGCATCGGTCGCGTCGAGCGCTCCGTACCTGACCGGGCCAATAATGGGTGTTGGTAGCAACCTGGAGGGAGGCGCCATGGCAGTTGAGCTCAACCACACCATCGTCCCGGTAGAGGACAAGGAGGCGTCGGCCAACTTTCTTGCCGAGATCCTCGGCCTCGATCCCCCGAAGCCGTTCGGGCCGTTCATGTGCCTCGAGACCGCCAATGGCGTCAGTCTCGACTACGACGACCGAAGGGCTCCGGAACATCATCACTACGCCTTCCTTGTCACGGAGGAGGAATTCGACGCCATCTTCACCCGGGTCACAGAACGTGGGCTTACCTATTGGGCTGACCCCGGGCACCAGCAGGAGAACCGCATCAACAACCACGGACGCGGCTTCTACTTCGAGGATCCCTCCGGTCACAATATGGAGGTGCTCACTCGGCCCTACGGCAGCTGACCAAGGAGCACGACACCTGGCCCATGACCCCGGATTGGGGGCTGGTCGATCATCCGGGGTCACGTTCAACACCTCAGAAGGCGGCTGAGACCGTCCCCACGACGCACGCGACCGGAGGCTTCAGGTCCAACGTCTCGACTCGAATCGAGACGAGCCCCGCCGCCTCGAGCGTGTCGACGATCTGGCCTGCAGCAGCGGCCGTGGTCGCGGCGGTCGCGCCCGGACAACGCGGCTGCGAGACGATCGCCATGAGTCCTCCGCCGCGCAGCAAGCCCGTGAGTTCTTTCACCCGCAGCACGGGCTGCGACCACATCCCCATGTTGTTGACGGCCAGGATCTTGTCGAACGCCCACTCGAAAGCGGGCGGGTCGTCGATCGACGCAACGACGAGGGACACGCGACCAGCACGCATCGCCACCGCGTTGCGACGTGCAGCCTGGGCGCGCATCACGGCAGACCGATCGATGCCGACGACGTGGCCACGAGTCGCCCGCCGTCCGATCTCCCGGATCGCAATACCAGGCCCGAACCCGATCTCGAGGACGCAGTCCGAGGGTTGCACATCCATCAGTGACACCGCCCAGGCGTTGCGCTTGCGGTTCGAAGGCCGCAGCGCCATCTCCCAACCCACGAGTCGCCCAGGCAGTCCGCGGGGATGCATGAACTGGGAGACGATCCGACGACCGAGCTGCTTCCTCATGCGCATGATCGTTGTGTACATCTTCAAGTGCACTTCAAGTCAACTCCGAACGGCTGAGACGATGGCGGAGGCCGGGGCGGTCTCCCTTCAGCAGGGCCGAGTGCGAAGCGGGCGGTCACCACGAAGGAGGGATGCCGCATGGTGTGCACCCTCACCGGCAAGGTGCCCGCCGGGTCTAGGACGAAGCGAGGCTGTGTGAAGCGCTACGCCAGGTCCGCAAGAGTGGCGAGTCTGATGTCAGGTGGAGCCTGCATCGCCGTGACCGCTGTTTCGACAGCCAGCGCAAGGAGTTCGTCGAAGGCTGCGGCGGCCTCCGACGCGGTCAATGGTTGAAGCCTGGTGCTCCGGGGACCAGCGGTCTTGTCGGTCACTCGGTCCCAGAGTGCCTTGAACCGGGCCAGAAGCTCCGGTGTGAGGCATGGCTTCTCCCAAACCAGCTCCGCCGACTCGTCCCATGCAGTTTGCAACCTGGTTTGCAGTTGACCTTCTGACACGGCCACTGACCGAACTGCGGCGAGCAAGTGCTCCGCGGCGTAACCCAGACTCATGGGGTCCTGAATGTTCGCGCAAGACAGAGCCTTTGGCTATCGGGGAGCGCCTGGTCGGGAGCCGTCACCGCTCAGCCGTCAGAGCGGTGGTGGAGCCGTTGCAATTGGGTCGGCGATCCCTAGGTGTCCCCCGACCCGAACCTCTGGTTCGCCACCGACAGACGGTGTCTCACCTCTGCGTCGGCCTCTTCGATCTCGCCGTCCGGGACGAACCAACGTACGACGGCGCCCATGACGTCAGGACCGCTGCCCTCGACCCACTGGATCGAGCCCGTGCGGTCCGACGGGCCTGCCAGTTGGAAGATCTCGGCCCACTCGAGCTCGGGCGTGGAGCTCAGCTGCCATTCGACCTCGTTCCGGTCACCGAGCTCCTCGACGACTGTTCTGCCGACGATTGCGATGTCCACCCGTTTTGCTCCTTCCATGTCCCGCACCATCCCTCTGCGGCAGCCGTGCCGCTGTCGAAGCGTAGTGAGATCAAACAGTCGGAGCCGGAGCGTGTTCGTCCTCGGCCGGGTGCCAGGCAGACATTTCCTGTTCAAGAATGCTGATGTGGGACATCAGTCCGTCGAGAACGCCACGGACCCGGCCGGGGCCCGTACCCGTCCCGCCGTCGTGGGCCACCCCGAGTCCGGGCGCGCGTCGGGGTCGCTCCGCCTGCGACATGCAGGGGCTCGTTGTGGCGAAGGGCGATCCGCGCCTGGCATAACATCAGGCATGGCCGATGTCATCTCCCCGTCCCCGATCATCGAGGTCTTCGTCAACGAAGTGCACGCTTCCTTCCCCGAGAGCGAAAGCGACAAGTTGGCTTCGTACGAAGATGCGATAGCCCGGACGACCTCCGACGGGGACCCTCATCGTGCGCGTCGGTGTGTGAAGTGGGCCATCAAGATGGCAGATGACAAGAGACACAAGCATCCGCGATGGGAGCAGTTGAAGGAACGGCACCAGATCTGGAAGGACGACTGGTTCGCCTTCGACTTCGGCGTCGCCGACGCGATGCCGGGCAGTGGCACCCACCACAGAGTCGGGAAGGCCGAACCCATTGAGGACGTGAGGATCCAGTGGGTCGAGAATGCCGTCGCCGTTGCCAAGAGGATCGGCGAAGAAGATGGCTGGGACAACTCCCCGTGGGAGGCGCTCCTGACAGAGATGATCGAGTACAAGAAGGCGTGATCATCGGGTCGGTCAGCGCCCCGACCACACCGGAGGTCGTTTCTCCAGGAACGCCGCCACACCCTCGCGGGCGTCGGCGGAATGCGAGGCCGCGCGCAGGGCTTCAGCGGTCTGGTCCCAGCCGAACTCGTCGTCGGTGGCCACGATCCGGTTCACCGCCGCGAGGCAGGCCTGCACGGAGACGGGGGCGTTGGCGCAGATGTCCTGCGCCAGCCGCACCGCCTCCTCGACCGCCGAGCCCGGATCGGTGAGGACGTTGACGAACCCCACCTCGTAGGCGCGCGGCGCGTCGATCGGGCGACCGGTGAGGATCAGCTGGCGCGCCAGGTTGAGGGGGAGCGCCCTCGGGGCCCGGAACAGGCCGGCACAGGTCGGCGCCACGCCGATGGTCACCTCCGGCAGGCCGAACCGGGCGGTGCGCGCGGCCACGACGAGGTCGCAGGCCAGGACGATCTCGAGGCCGCCACCCAGTGCCGGTCCCTCGACCGCTGCGATGAGCGGCGTGCGGCGCGTGCGGCGGATGATGCCGTACTCGCCCCCGCGACCCGTGACGTAGTCGCCTCCCGCCGTCAGATCGCTCCCGGCGCTGAAGACGTCGCCGGTGCCGGTCAGCACGCCCGCCCACACCTCCGGGTCGTCGTCGAGCTCGTTGAGCGCGGCGTCGAGGGCGTCGGCCATGGCGCGGTCGATCGCGTTGCGCTTGGACTGGCGCTGCATGGAGATGATCAGCACATGCCCCTCGCGTCGCGTCGCGACGAGCTGGTCCGCCTGGTCGTTCGTCCCGTTCATTCGAACCCCCGATCAACGCCGGCCGCGCCGGAGAGACGGCCAGGTTACGCACCACCGGGTGGGTCGACTCGTCCCGGCGCGGGCCCTTGTCGGCCGTGCATCGCTGCATACGATCCGGCCCACGGCGGCTGTGCGAGCGGACACCCGTGTCAGGCACTGCGTGCGGCCTGTGTGGAGCTGCCGGAGGCCAGGGAGTACCCCGGCGGAGAGGACGGGCGTCACCTCGCGTTCAAGGTGCGGGGGCGCACGTTCGGGTACTGCACCGACGACCACCACGGTGACGGGCGCCTCGCCCTGACGACCAAGGCCCCGCCGGGGGAGCAGGCCGTGCCCGTCGCCGCCCAGCCCGAGCGGTTCTTCGTGCCGCCCTCCCTCGGTCACCGGGGGTGGGTCGGCCCGTGGCTCGACGGCGTGGCTCCCGACTGGGACGAGGTGCGCGAGCTGCTGGTCGACTCCTACTGCCTCTGCGCCCCCCGGAGCCTCGTGGCGAAGGTGAGCGGCTGAGGATCGCGGATCCGGGCTACTCGTCCTCGCCGATCTCGTCCTCGCCGATCTCGGGCCCCGCGACGTGCGAGCCCCCGGTCGGGCCGAATTCGGCCGCCTCGGGCGTCTGCGAGGGCTCCTCGTCGGGTGGGGGGTCGTAGGACTGCACCCCGCGGTCGCGCACCAGCTCGGTGGGGGTGCCGCCGGACATCCAGCGGGCCTCGTGCCGCCCGTACGGATCGGCGTACCAGCCGTCGGCGCGCTCGGCCACGATGTCTCCTCGACGCCGGCGCCGGGCCGGTCGCGGCGAGGCACTCGCGACGAGGTCGCCCCGGATGTACGGGGAGGGTGTCAACTTCCCGCCATGTCCACGACGGGCCGGTTCAGCGGCTTCCCGCCCATCGACCCGAAGAACGGCGCGTCGTAGTCGAAGATGCCGCCGTCGGTCGCGACGAAGCGGTACCCCGAGCCGTTCTTGTTGGCCTCCATGCCCACGATGGGAGCGTTCAGGTGGAGGCTGCCGGTCGACCCGTAGAACGGTGCGCCGAAGGAGAAGATGCCACCGTCGGCGGCCACCTCCCAGTACCCGCCCGTCTGCGAGTCGGTCGCCATCCCGACGATGGGGGAGTTGAGCGGCTTGCCGCCCATGGAGCCGAGGAAGCCCGCGTCGCCGTAGTTGAAGATGCCGCCGTCGGAGGCGACCAGCCAGTAGCCGTGGCCCGAGGGCGTCGGCGCCATGCCCACGATCGGCCGGTTGAGATGGATGGACCCCGCGCTGCCGTAGAAGCCGGCGTCGCCGTAGTTGAAGATGCCGCCGTCGGAGGCCACCAGCCAGTAGCCGCCGCCGTCGGGCGTCGCCGCCATGCCGACGACGGGCGCGTTCAGCGGCTTGCCGCCCATGGAGCCGAAGAAGCCCGCGTTGCCGAAGTTGAAGATGCCTCCGTCCGAGGCGACCTCCCAGTAGCCGCCGCCGTTGGCGGTCAGGGCCGAGGCCACCACCGGCTTGTTGAGATGGATGCTCCCCGTCGACCCGCAGAACGGGATGTTGCCGTAGTCGAAGACGCCCCCGTCGGAGGCCGAGAGCAGGTAGCCGTCGGGTCCGCCGCTCGGCGCGTTGCAGGGCACCTGAATGGGCGCCGGGGGCGGCGTGCCGGCGTCACCGGTCAGCTGGGGGTCGTGGTGGAACTGTGGCCAGGCGCCGTGCTCGTAGACGCTGGCGCCCGAGCCGCTGGTGTTGTCGATCTCCCAGTGCACGATCGTCCCGACCAGCGCGCTGCCGTTGTCGAAGTAGCCGGCGCCCGTGATGCCGATGTGGCCGTCGGGGTCGTCGGTCACCAGCGGCGAGCTCTGGAACCCGTCGCCGGCGCCGAGCGTCGCCACCATCGCGCCCGAGCGGCCGTCGAACACGTCGATGCCGTTGCTCGTCGGGACGATGACGTCCTGGTAGCCGCCGCCCGAGAGGTCGGCCGTCACCGGCGAGCCGATCACCTGCCCGCTCGTGCCCGCCACCCACACCGGGGCACCGTTGGTGCCGTTGAGCACGTACACCGTCCCGGCCTGGGTCCCCTCGACGACGTCGAGCTGGCCGTTGCCCTGCACGTCGGCGAGCGCGGGCGAGTCGGCGGTCACGCCGTTCAGCGTGGCGCTCCAGGCCAGGCCACAGCCCGTGTTGATGGCGAAGACCTTGTTGGAGTCCGAGGCGCCCCCGTAGTAGCTCCCGTCCCCGATGGCGATCCCGACGCCACCGCCGGCGAGGAATTGGCCGACGGCGGGCGACGAGCGGTCGATGTTCTGGTTCGTGTTGAACTGGCAGAACATCCCGCCGGCCGGGTTCCCCGTTCCGGCGTTGCCGGCGCTCGACAGGATCCGGACGTGGCCGCCGTTGGCGTAGGACTGCCCGTAGGCGAACCCGGCGCTCGAGTCGCCGCCGCTGATGATCTCGTTGTTGCCGTCGGCGTAGAGGTCGGCCACCGCCGCGGTCGAGAAGACCGAGTCGCCCGAGAACCACGGGAAGCCGCCGAGCATCGCCCCGTTCGCCGCGCCCAGTGCGTAGGTGTTCTGCCCCAGCGACCCGGCCTCGACGCCGTAGCCGCCGGCGTAGGCGGCGACCGTCATCCCCGCCTGCACCGAGGAGTGGGCCACGGGGTCGGTCCCGGGGTTGGTCTCCTGGATGTACCACTGGTTTCTCCCGTTGGGCGCGATGGCGAAGTAGCCGCCCGAGGTCGGGTCGGCTGCGTTGCCGCCGCCGACGTAGACCGTGTCGAGCCCGTTGGCGTTGATGGGCGCCACCGACGGCGACGAGTCGATCGGCGCGCCGGTGTAGTAGGGCCAGCCGCCCACCGGCGATCCGCCGTTGATGTGGTAGGCGTACAGCCAGCCGGCGCGGTCACCGACGACGACCGAGGGCTGCCCGTCGAGGTTGGCCACGTTGGGCGAGGACAGTGCGATCGGGTTGCCCGCGTCGCCGAGCGTCTGGCTCCACTTCTGCGTCGCCACGAAGCCGCCGGTGTGGGGGACCGAGGTTGCCCCGGCGGGTGCCGCCGGGGCGGTGGTGGTCAGGGCCAGGGCGGCGACCGCAGCCGTCATCGATGCGGGGAGGCCCGTCAATGCCCGGAGACACAGCCTCGGCGAACGACCTCTCACGTCACTCCTCTCGATGCGCGCGGCCCGAGCCGTCTTCCCTCGGCGCGCCGTGCCCGCCTGTGCGGCGCGCAGGCACGAAAGAGGAAGGACGCCCCACAGGCAGTCCATCGGCACCGCGGCGCCGGATCTTGAACTGTCTCTGTTCGGCCTCTGTTCGGCCTCTGTTCGGGCCCCACCGTGAACCTTCTGGGTCTCGGCTCGGTCGCCGTGCCGTTGCGATGCGGGTAGGGCGAAGCGGAGCTGCCGTCCGGGGCCGGTTGCACCGGGGGTGTGGGCCCGGTGGCCCCGTCCGGTTTCCGTGGTCCGGCGCCGTGGTCCGTTGCCCTGGTCCGGTGCTGGTCCCGTGCCTGGACCGCGGCCCATGAAGCAATTCGGGGGGTCCTGCCGCCTACCATGCTGGCCGTGAGCGGCTGGTCGAAGACGCGGTTGGCGCGCTGATGGGCCGGCGCATCCGGTGGCTCGGTGGCTTGATGGTGGCCTGCCTCGGCCTGGTGGTGATCCAACTGGTGAACATCCAGCTGGTGAAGGCCAAGCAGCTGCAGAACTCGCCGTTCAACCCGCGGGTGGCGGCGCAGAAGGACAACAACGCCCGGGGCAACATCTACGCCGCCGACGGCACGCTGTTGGCCACCTCGGTGCCCACGCCGGCCGGGACCAACAAGGTCGACTACCCGTACCACTACGTGCGCCAGTACCCCCAGGGCCCGCTCTACGCGGGCATCACCGGCTACGACTCCGCCCTCTACTACGGCACGTCGGGGATCGAGGAGCAGTACGACTCCTACCTGACCGCCCACCAGCAGGCACCCCAGACGCTGAGCCAGCTGCTCTTCCGCCAGAAGCTGCCGACGGTGACCAACAGCGTGACGCTCACCGTCAACCCGGCCCTCCAGAAGGCGGCCTCGGACGCGCTGACCACCCTGCCGCCCGGCGCCAGAAAGGACGGCGCCGTCGTGGTGCTCAACCCCAAGACCGGCGCGGTGCTCGCCATGGTCTCCAACCCGACGTACGACCCCAACGCACTGGTGGGCACATCGGTGAACTCCGAGCAGCTCGCCTACTTCAGCTACATCCAGAGGGACGCCGAGGGGTACATCCCGCTGCGCCCCGTCGCCACGGAGGAGTTCTTCTTCCCCGGGTCCACCATGAAGGTGGTGACGTCCACAGCGGCCTACAACCTCAAGCCCGCCCTGGCGGGGTTCGACTATCCGGTCCAGCCCTGCCAGAACTTCTCCGACTCGAACCGGCTCCTGTGCAACGACGGGTCCAACCCGAGCAACTCCACGCCGTGCGGCGGCACCATGACGACCATGCTCCCGGAGTCGTGCGACCCCGGCTACGGCGAGCTGGGAGTGCAAATGGGCGTCGCGACGCTCCGCCAACAGGCGCAGCTGTTCGGCCTCAACTCGGTGCCGGGCATCGACCTGCCCGGTGTCATCGCGTCACAGCTGTTGCCGCTCCCGGCGACGGCCCAGGCCGACCAGGCCTACACCGCCATCGGTCAGGAGTTCGTGAAGGACACCGCCCTGCAGAACGCAATGGTGGCGGCCGGGATCGCGAACGGCGGCGTGCTCATGACGCCGCACCTCATGTCGAACATCCGCGACTCGCAGGGGGCGACGGTGCAGACATACACCCCCAAGGCGGTGGGAACGGTCGCCACGGCGCAGACGACCCAACAGGTGACGTCTCTCATGGAGGGCGTCGTCGCCACCGGCACGGCGTCGGGTGTCGGCTTCCCCGCCTACCTCTGCGCCGCCGTCAAGACGGGGACCGCCCAGACCGGCGCGACGCGGGGGCTCAACGACGACTGGATGATCGGCTTCGCCCCCGCCGACAATCCCCAGGTCGCCGTCGCCGTCGTGGTGCCGGACCAGAACATCAACTCCGACGGCGCCGAGGTGGCCGGGCCGATCATGCGGGCGGTCCTGGAGGCCGCGCTGCCCCAGGGCTCGGTGAGCCAGCCCTGCAGCGTGCCGCCGGTGCCCACGTCGGTCTTCACGTCCGGGCACTGAGCGCCCCCACGGCCAACCCGTCCCAGCCGGCCGGCGTGTAGCATAATCTGCGTGTCTACGCAGATAGTTGAGACCCCGGCCCGGGAGGAGTTCCGCTCCGCCGTCGGGATGCTGAAGCTCCTGGGCGACGAGACGCGGCTGCGCGTCATCTGGGCCCTGCTCGAGGGCGAGCACCCGGTCAACGAGCTGGCCGAGCTGGTGGGCGCGCAGCCGGCCGCCGTCTCCCAGCACCTGGCCAAGCTCCGCCTGGCCCGCCTGGTGCGCAGCCGGCGGGAGGGCACCCGGATCTTCTACGTGGTCGACGACGCCCACGTCCGCCGGCTGGTCGAGGAAGTGCTCTCCCACGCCGACCACGTGACCGCCCGTGGGTGACGGCCACCACCATCCGCACGGACCCTCCTCGGTGGGGACCGACCGGCGCGCCCTGACCCTGGCGTTCGTGTTGCTGGTGGCCTTCATGGCGTTCGAGGTGGCCGCGGCGGTGGTGTCCAACTCGCTGGTCCTCCTGGCCGACGCCGGGCACATGCTGGTGGACGTCGGTGCCATCGCCGGCTCCCTGGTCGCCATCCGGCTCGCCGCCCGCCCCGAGACCGGCTCGCACACCTACGGCATGAAGCGGGCCGAGATCCTGGCCGCCGCGGCCAACGGGGTGGCCCTCCTCATCGTCTCCGCGCTCGTGACCTACGACGCCGTCGTCCGCCTGGTGCACCCGTCCCACGTCGACGGGGCCGTCCTCATCGTCGTCGCCGCGGTCGGCGTGGCCGTCAACCTGGTCGCCACGCTCACGGTGGCCCGGGCGGACCGGCGGTCGCTGAACATCGAGGGCGCCTACCGCCACATCGTGACCGACCTCTACGCGTTCGTGGGCACGCTGATCGCCGGCATCGTGATCGTGGTGGCCGGCTTCAACCGCGCCGACGCCATCGCCTCGCTGGTGGTGGTGGCCCTCATGCTCAAGGCGGCGGTGGAGCTGCTGCGGCCCGCCCTGCACATCCTGCTGGAGGCGACCCCCGAGGACATCGACCTGGAGGAGGTGCGCCGGCACCTGCTGGAGCTGCCCGAGGTGCAGTCCGTGCACGACCTCCACGCATGGACGCTGACCTCCTCGCTGCCCATCCTCACGGCCCACGTGGTCGTCACCGACGACTGCTTCAAGACGGGTGAGGCCGGCCGGGTGCTCGACCACCTGCAGGACTGCCTGTCGGGGCACTTCGACGTGGCGCACTCGACGCTGCAGTTCGAAGCGGCCGGGCACGTCGATCACGAGCTCGGGGGCCACGCCTGAGCTCACGCGCCCGAAGATCTCGGGCGGCGGCACAGGCACGACACAGGTCATCGCGCCAGAATGTCGGTGACACCCAGCGCGGGCATCCGCGCCTGTCGAGGAGGTGGCCATGCCGGAGTTTCCTGGCGTCACGCACGTGGCGCTGACCGTCACAGATCTCGGTCGAAGCAGGCCCTGGTACGAGGAGCTGTTCGGGGCCCCACCGATCATCGATGAAGACACTGGTCCGTTCCACCATGTCGTCTGGCTCCTCGGCAGCCAGACCCTGGTCGGCATCCACCAGTTCCCCGATCCGCACGGGTCTGAGCCCTTCGACGAACGGCAACCTGGTCTCGACCACTTGGCATTCGCCTGCGCCAACCGGGCCGAGCTCGAGCAATGGGAGTCCAAGCTCAACGAGCTCGGCATTGCGAACGGTGGCGTCATCGACGCCGCCTATGGCTCGGGGCTTTCCTTCAGGGACCCGGACAACATCGCTCTGGAGTTCTTCGCGCCGCCGGGATAGCTCCGCGTCGTTCAACGTGACGACGGCCGACGGGACTCCGTCACCTGCGCCACGGCGATCACCGCTTCGGGAGCGGCACCCTCAGTTGTCGTCGAAATGCTTCTTGGCGGCGTACTTGGCCTTGTGCTCGCTGGAGTAGGGGCCACGGAGGTGCCGGATCGGCTCGGTCTGGTTCTCCGCCGGTCCATCCGTGTCGCCACACTCGGCGCAGAACACCTCCCACAGCCGTTCGTCTTCCACGTCGGAGGTCCAGTGCCCATCGGCGTCGCGACGCCAGCCGAGGCGCAGCCGCCGTGCGTACGGGAAATGATGGTGCTCGTCTGCGTCCGCCTTGGCGACGGCCGCCGCGGCCTCGAGCGCCCCGTAGCGAATCCCGAACGAAAAGTCGCTCCCGAGAGCCACGCAACCAGGATAGACCCGACCGAATGAAGAAATCGGGCAGCAGGCAGAGCGCGAAGGCGATGCCTGCCTTGCTAGCGTTCCCGTCGTGGTGTGGCACCGCACGATTGCGGTCTGTGCCGGTCTCGCGCTGGTCCTCGCAGCGTGCTCGACGAGCCCCCGGACGCTGACGAAACCGACGACGACAACGACTCGGGTCGGGGTGATCCTGAAGGCGGGTGGTGACGCCTGTGGGACCTGGCTGAAGTACGCCGAGACGCATCCCGGTGTTCCAGACGTCGACAGCGTGATTGCGGCATCGTGCACCTCCTCTGAACTGAGTGCGGCGATCGCGGCGGCGCACCCTTCCCTCACCCCCCAGCAGGTCGCGGCGCAGGAGACCGCGACCGCGGCCGCCGCCTGCGGCGGCAATCCCTACCTCAAGCTCTGTGCGGCCACCCCGACGATCCCATCGGGCACCACCTGCCTCGCGTCAGTGCTTCAGTTGACGCTCGACCGGGTGGTCCCGGGTCTGGACCAACAACCGGGGGCCTTCTTCCGTCTCACCAACACGTCGGGTGCCCCGTGCGCGCTGGACGGATATCCGACGCTGCAGCCCATCGCCCCCTCCGGTCAGGTCATCGGTGCAGCAGTCAGAGACGGCCCGTCGTACCAGATCGGCGATCCCGGCCCGCACCCGGTCGTCTTGACCCCGGGCGGTTCGGCCTACTTCGGCTACGGGTGGTCGGACGTGACGCAACCCGAAGGCTCGCCCGTTGGGTGCGTCAACACCGTGCAGGTGAGGTCGATCCCGCCCGGCAGCGAGACGCCGTTGGAGGCGACGGCCCAGCTGCCGTCGGTGTGCCCAGGCGGGTATCCCAGCGTCACCGCGGTCGCCCTGCAGAGCGCGTTCGCGGCCGCGGGGAGCCCGGCGAATCCCTGACGGGACCGCACGGTCGCCGTCGGACGTCCTCGAAGTGCCGTCAGCGGTCCGGGCACCGTATCGCCGCCACGAGCTCGACGTGCTCGGTCATGGGGAAGATGTCGAAGGCACGCAGTGCGGCGAGGCGCCAGCCCTCGTCGAGCAGGACGTGGAGGTCCCGGGCGAAGGACGACGCGTCGCACGAGACGTAGACGATCCTCTGCACGCTGGCCCCGTGCGCGGCGAGCGCCCGCATCACGGCCGTGCCGGCGCCCTCGCGCGCCGGATCCAACACGACGACGTCGGGGCGGCCGAGGGCGGTCGCCACCAGCCGGGGTGTCACCTCGGCCCGGGTCACCACCAGGTTGGTGCGCCCGGCCCCGTTGTGCCGCGCGTCGGCGCAGGCGCGCGGGTCGCGCTCGACCGCGAGGACCGAGCCCTCGGGGCCTGCCGCCTCGGCCAGCGGGACGGAGAAGAGCCCGGCACCGGCGTAGAGGTCGACCACCCGCGCGCCGCGGCAGTCGCCGACCATGGCCAGGACCGCACCGAGCAGCGCCGCCGCGGCACCGGTGTGGACCTGCCAGAAGACGCCCGCCGAGATCCGATAGGTGCGCCCCCGGACCAGCGCGTGCACGGCGCCGGGGGGGCGCACCACCCTCCGGCGCACGACCAGCCCGATGCCGGTGCCGAGGTGGCCGTCAGGCAGGCGCGGGGCGCCGCGGCCGCGGGGCGTCACCGAGATCAGGGCCTCTCCGGGCCCGCTCCCCGTGACGACCTCGAGCTCCGACACACCGGGCCACCTGGTGGCGAGGGCGCCGGTGGCGGCCACGGCGGGGGCGGCGATGGGGCAGTCGTCCACACGCTCGAGCTCGTGGGAGCGGTGCTTGCGGAAGCCGACGGCGCCCTCCGGGTCCGCCGCCAGCCGCACGCGGGTGCGCCAGTGGAGCCCGCCGGCGTCCCCGTCGACGGGCTCCACCTCGACCGTGCGCTCGATGCCCGCGACCCGGGCCAGCTGCTCGGCCACGCGGAAGGCCTTGAGGCGGCGTTGCGCCCCCAGGTCCGCGTGCTGGAAGTCGCAGCCCCCGCACCGCCCCGGGCCGGCGTGCGGACAGGGCGGGGGGACCCGGTCCGCAGAGGCGGTCAGGATCTCCACGGCGTCGGCCCGCAGGAACGAGGAGGTGGTGGCGGTCACGCGGGCCACGACCCGCTCCCCGGGGAGGGAGTGGCGCACGAAGACGACCCGCCCGTCGGGCGCCCGGGCCACGCAGCCACCCCCGGCGGCGATCGCACCGACCTCGAGCTCGAGGAGCCCGGTGTCGCCGGGTGTCGTCATGGGCGACTGCGCCATGTCATGGCAGCGTACGGTGGGCCGCCCGAGTTCGAGGGCACGGGGGCTCTCGGGCACGCCGGCGCCACGATGGCCAAAGATTTCCCGAGCGGGGTGTCGATCCGGGCGGTGCCCGATCGTCGTAGCAGCGACACCAACCCCAACCCAGGGAGGACCAATGCGATACCTGTTGATGATTGCAGTCGACGAGAGCGCCAGCACCCAGACGCCGCAAGAGGACGGCGAGCAGATGGCGCCCGAGTACGCGGCGTTCGCGAAGGAGATGGCCGAGCGGGGCGTGCTGCTCGGCGGGGAGCGCCTCCGTCTCACGAGCGACGCCACGACGGTCAAGGTGCGCAACGGTGAGGTCCTCGCAACCGACGGGCCGTTCGCCGAGACGAAGGAGCAGCTGGCCGGCTACTTCGTCGTCGACTGCAAGGATCTCGACGAGGCCATCGAGGTGGCCGCCAAGATCCCCGGCGCGCAGCACGGGTCGGTGGAGGTGAGGCCGATCTGGGAGATGTGACGGCCGAGGTCGAGGCCGCGATCGCCGATGCATTCCACACCGAGTGGGGCCGGGTCGTCGCGACCCTCGTCCGCCTCACCGGCGACTGGGACCTGGCCGAGGAGTGCGCGCAGGATGCCT
The DNA here is from genome assembly GCA_963717455.1 of uncultured Acidimicrobiaceae bacterium. Lineage (GTDB taxonomy): Bacteria > Actinomycetota > Acidimicrobiia > Acidimicrobiales > RAAP-2 > Bog-473. The sequence goes on along the minus strand of OY970336.1, from coordinate 3,646,479 downwards.
TCGCCACCGCGCTGGAGCGCTGGCCCGGCGACGGCATCCCGCGCCGCCCCGGCGCCTGGCTCACGACGGTGGCCCGCAACCGCGCCGTCGACCGGGCGCGTCGCGCCAAATTGGGCGCGTCCAAGGAGCGCGAGATAGCCGCCGTGGAGCCGGAGCGAGGGCCGGGGCAGCCGGGGGATGGCGAGCCGAGCGACGAGGACGTCCCCGACGACCGCCTGCGGCTGATGTTCACGTGCTGCCACCCGGCGCTCTCCTTCGAGGCCCAGGTGGCGCTGACTTTGCGCACGCTGGCCGGCATGACGACGGCGGAGATCGCCCGGGCCTTCCTGGTTCCCGAGGCGACGATGGCGCAGCGCCTCGTGCGCGCCAAGCGGAAGATCCGCCATGCGGGCATCCCCTTCGCGGTGCCCCCGGCGCACCAGCTCGTGGAGCGGACGGCGGCCGTGCTGGCGGTGATCTACCTCCTCTTCAACGAGGGCTACTCGGCCAGCACGGGCGGCGACCTGGTCCGGCGAGGCCTGACCACCGAGGCGATCCGCCTGGGGCGGGTCCTGTGCACGCTGATGCCCGACGAGCCCGAGGCACTCGGCCTGCTCGCCCTGATGCTGTTCCACGACGCCCGCAGTGCGGCCCGGGTCGACGGCGCGGGGGACCTCGTGGTGCTGGCCGCGCAGGACCGCTCCCTCTTCGACGCCGCCGCCATCGCCGAGGGGCACGAGCGGCTCGATGCCGCCCTGCGGCTGGGCCGGCCCGGGCCGTTCCAGGTCCAGGCGGCCATCGCGGCCTGCCACGTCGGGGACGTCGACGAGACGGACTGGTCCGAGATCGCCGCGCTGTACGACCGCCTGTTCGCGATGTCGCCCTCGGCGGTGATCGCGCTCAACCGCGCCGTGGCCGTGTCGATGAGCGAGGGGCCCGAGGCGGGGCTGGCCCTGATTGAGCGGATCGCGCCGGACGGGCTGCCCGAGTACCACCTCCTGCCCGCGGCACGCGGCGACATGCTGCGGCGCCTGGGCCGCCGGGCCGAGGCCGCCGAGGCGTACCGCGCCGCCCACGAGCTGGCGGGCACCGACGCGGAACGGCGCTACCTCGAGCGCCGGTGCCGGGAGGCGTCGGCGTGACGGGGGACGCCGGGGCGCCGGGCGCCGGTTTGACAGGCCGGGGCGCCGTTGCAATCGTCTCGCCTGGACCGTCGCCACCGGTGGCCGGTCGCACGCGAACCGAGAGGACGGCTGAACCATGTTGCAGGACAGAGTGGCGATCATCACCGGGGGTGGGCGGGGCATCGGCCGTGAGCACGCCCTTCTGTTCGCGTCACTGGGGGCCAAGGTCGTGGTCAACGACCTGGGCGGCGCGGTGGACGGCTCGGGTGCCGACATCTCGGCGGCGCAGTCCGTGGTCGACGAGATCACGGCCGCCGGTGGGCAGGCGGTGGCGAACACCGACAGCGTGAGCTCGTTCGACGGGGCAAAGTCCATCGTCGACCAGGCCGTCTCGACCTTCGGCGACCTCCACGTCGTCGTGAACAATGCCGGGATCCTGCGTGACCGCATGCTCGTCTCCATGAGCGAGCAGGACTTCGACGACGTGATCGCCGTCCACCTGAAGGGCACCTTCAACGTCACCCGGCACGCAGCGGGGTACTGGCGCGAGGCGGCCAAGGCCGGGACGATCACCGACCGGGCCATCGTGAACACCAGCTCGGGCGCCGGCCTGCACGGCAACGTCGGCCAGACCAACTACTCCGCCGCCAAGGCGGGGATCGCGGCGATGACGGTGGTGAACGCCATGGAGCTGCACCGCTACGGCGTCCGGGCCAACTGCATCGCCCCCGTGGCCCGCACGCGGCTGACGATGCAGACGCCGGGGATGGGCGAGTCGATGGAGCAGCACGTGTTCGATCCCGAGTGCGTCTCGCCCCTGGTCGCCGTGCTGGCGTCGGAGACCTGCCCGTTCAACGGCCAGGTCTTCAGCGTGTACGGCGGGTCGGTCGGGATCTATGCCGGGTGGTCGATCGCCGACTCGGTGGAGACCGACGACCGCTGGACGCCCGAGACGCTGGCGACCGCCATGGACAAGCTGCCCCGTACCGTCGAGGTCAACAGCCAGATCGCCCAGCTGGTCAAGCACATGGGGCACTGACGGGCTCGCGGGCGGGGCCGTGGCTGGTGACCTGAGCGGGCGTGCGGACCCGGCCCGGGTCGCGGCCGCCTGCGCGACCGCCGAGGTGCACCTGCTCCTGTGCGCCGTGGCGCAGGTCACGGGCGACCTCTCGCTGCTGCGACCGGAGTTCATGCCCGACCAGGAGCAGCTGCTCGTCCCGGGCCACGGCGTCGGTCCCGAGCACCAAGAGGAGGGGCGCCGGATCGCCGCCGCGGCCCTGGCCGCCCACGCGGCGTCCGGCGCGCCGGACCGGACGCTGACGGGGGACCAGGTTCGGCAGGTCTTCGACTTCCTCGTCGGCCCCGGGTCGACCGATCAGTGGGAGGCCTTCCTGACCGAAGAGCTGGCCCTCGAGGGGAGCGATCCCCGCCTGCCTTCCTGGCGGCTGGACGAGGTCGGTGCCGGGGGTGCGACGTTCCGCTGCGCGGTCATCGGCGCCGGTGCGTCGGGCCTGGCGGCGGCGCACCGGCTCCGTCAGGCCGGCGTCGAGGTGACCGTGCTCGAGAAGAACGGAGACGTGGGTGGCACCTGGCTGGAGAACGTGTACCCGGGCTGCCGGGTGGACGTGCCAAACCAGCTCTACAGCTTCTCGTTCGCCCAGACCAACGACTGGGTGTCGCGGTTCTCCGCCCAACCCGACCTGCTGGCCTACCTGCGGTGGACGGCCAAGGAGCTCGGACTCGGCGAGTGCATCCGTTTCGCCAGCGAGGTGGTCGAGGCCCGGTTCGACGATGACGCCCGGGTGTGGTCGCTGACCGTGCGCGAGCGTGACGGCACGGTGCGGACGGAGGCCTTCGACGGGGTCGTCTGCGCGGTGGGGCAGCTGAACCGCCCGTCGTTCCCGGCCATCGCCGGACGGGAGCTGTTCGCGGGGCCGTCGTTCCACTCGGCCGCCTGGGACGACACCGTCGAGCTGGCCGGCCGGCGCGTGGCGGTGATCGGGACGGGGGCCAGCGCGGCGCAGTTCGTGCCCAGCATCGTCGACGAGGTCGAGCACCTCGACGTGTTCCAGCGCACGCCGCCCTGGTTGCTGCCGACCGAGAACTACGGCAACCCCTTCCCGCCGGAGTTCCACGACCTGCTGGTGCTGCTGCCCGACTACGGCCGCTGGGACCGGCTGTGGCAGTTCTGGCTCTTGCACGAGGGCCTCCTCGGTGCTGCGCGCGTCGATCCCGAGTGGGACGAGCACACGGAGGCGGTGAGTGCGAGCAACGACTTCGTGCGGTCGATGCTGATCGACGTCCTGCGGGCGCAGGTCGAGGACGACGAGCTCTTCGAGAAGCTCGTGCCCCACTTCCCGCCCTTCGCCAAGCGCGCCCTGCGGGACGACGGTCGGTGGGCGGCCGCCATGGGCCGGGCGCACGTCGACCTCGTCACCACCCCGATCGCGGCGATCACGCCCGACGGGGTGCGCACGGTGGACGGAGGGGAGCACCCCGCAGACGTGCTGATCTACGGCACCGGCTTCACCGCGTCCGACTTTGTTGCGCCCATGCGGGTGTTCGGGACGGGCGGCGTCGAGCTGAACGAGGAGTGGGGTGGTGACGCCCGCGCCTACCTCGGCATCACGGTCCCGGGGTTCCCCAACTTCTTCATGCTCTACGGGCCGAACACCAACCTGGTGATCAACGGCAGCATCCTGGTCATGGTGGAGTGCCAGGTGCGCTACGCCGTCGAGGCGATCGGCGCGCTGGTGGCGAGCGGCTACCGGACGATGTCGTGCCGGCGGGACGTCCACGAGCGCTACGGGCGCGAGATGGAGGAGGGCAACGCGACCATGGTGTGGGGGGTGGCCGACGTGCCGACCTGGTACCGCAACGCGCACGGGCGGGTGACCCAGAACTGGCCCTTCGACCTCCACTCGTACTGGGAGCGGACGCTGGAGCCCGACCTGGCCGACTACGAGCTGGCCTGACCGGCCCGGTCCTGGCGTGTCGGCCGCTCCCGCCGGACCCAGCCGCGAGCTGACCGAGATCCTCGCCCTCGTCCCGCCCGATTTCGCCGATCCCCAGGCTGACTCCCGCGCCGTGCGCGCCATGATGGCGCCCTTCCACGGACATCCGGTGCCGGCCCATGTGACGGTCACCGAGACCGTGCTCGGGGGGGTGCGGTGCGCGTGGTACGACGACACGCGCCTGCCGCGGCGCGAACGAGTCGTCTTCCACTGCCACGGCGGCGGCCTCGTGTCGTGCCCGCTCGACGACTACCACTTCTACGGGGCGATGCTCGCCGAGCAGCTCGAGGCCCGCGTGGTGATGGCGGACTACCGCCTGGCGCCCGAGCACACGTTCCCGGCCGCGCACGAGGACTGCCTGGCCGCGTACCGGGCGCTGGTGTCGGGGGAGGCCGAGCCGGGACGGGTGGCGGTCAGCGGCGACTCCTGCGGGGGCCTGCTGGGGCTCGGCACACTGCTCGCCGCCCGCGACGAGGGGCTGGCGATGGCGGCATGCTTCGTGTCGATCTCGGGCTGGTTCGACCTCTCGGTCGCCTCGGTGGCCGCCGTGCCGGCGGGCGGCGGCCGTGACCCGTTCCTCACCGCCGAGTGGGTGCGCAACCGGGGCCGGGAGTACGTCGCCGGGAAGGTGGCGCTCGACGATCCGCGGGTCTCCCCGGCCTACGCCGAGCTGGCGGGCCTGCCGGCGCTGTACCTGGCGGTGGGGGAGCGCGACACGCTGCGCGAGGGAGTGGTCGCGCTGGCCGGGGCGGCGGCGCGGGCGGGGGTCGAGGTCACGCTGGAGCGGTGGCCGGGCATGGTGCACGGCTGGCAGGGGCTGGCCACCGCCGGGGTGCCCGAGGCGCTGGCGTGGTTCGCCCGGGCCCGGGAGTATCTCGCCGGGGTCTTCGGGGAGTGAGCCGCCCGGCTAGCTGATCACGTCGATCGGCGTGCCGGCGGGGATGATCGAGAGCTGCGCGAGGTCGGCGTCGTGCAGGCGGACGCATCCGTGGGAGATGGCGGCACCGGTGCTGCCGATGAGCGAGTCGTCGTAGGAGTCGATCGGGCCGTGGATGCCGATGATGGCGTCGCCCGAATTCTCCCAGTCCGTGATGGAGTCGGAGTGGTCCGACGTCACGAGCACGAAGGGGCCGTACCCGGGGCCGGGGGACGGGTACTGCATCGGCATGAAGTAGTGGCCGGTGGGGGTGGGGACGGTGGGCGCGCCGATGCCGGCCGGGAAGTCGAAGATCTGCGTGCCGGCGTCGAACACGAGGAGGTGCATGGTGGTGAGGTCGATCACGATGTAGTACGGGGTGCTCGAAAGGGTGACGTCGCTCTGCCGGACCCAGATCGTCGAGCCGTTGGGGCGTTGGGCCAGGCGGACGTAGAGCCATCCCGGCTCGGTCGCGATCACGGGGAGGACGGAGGGATAGCCGTACCAGGTGCCCGGCACCGTCATGTCGGGGGCGGCCGCCTCCGGCGACGCGTACCCGGGGATGGATCCGTCGGTCGTGGCGACGAGCGTGCTCGCCGCGGGCGCCGTCACCGCTGCGACCGCGGGTGCGGCAGGGGCCGTGGTCGTCGTCGTGGTCGTGGCGACGGGGTCGCGGTGTGCCGGAGGCGGCGCGGCCGAGGGCGTGCTCGTGGCGAGGCCGAAGGTGACGAAGGCCAAGGCGCCGGTTCCCGCCACCAGCGCAGCCGCCCCCACCCCCACCATGATCCGCCGAAGCCTGCGACCCATCCGACCTCCGATGGGGAGCAATGGTACCGGTGGGTGCCGTTGCCGCCCGCGTCGGGGTGCGAGGATGCGGGGGATGGTCGATCGGCGGCGCATCTCGTCCGGCTCGCCCTTCGAGCCCAGCATCGGCTTCAGCCGTGCGCTCCGGGTGGGGGACCGGGTGGTCGTGTCGGGGACGGGTCCGGTGCTGCCGGGGGGCGGCTGCCCCGGCGATGCGGGTGCGCAGGCGCGGCGCTGCTTCGAGATCATCGAGGGCGCGCTGGCCGAGGCGGGCGCCGCGCTGTCCGACGTCGTGCGCACCCGCATGTACCTCACCTCGGCCGAGGACGGCGCGGCCGTCGGCGCGGTGCACGGCGAGCTGCTCGGGCACGTGCGTCCGGCCGCCACCATGGTCGTGGTGGCCGGGCTGCTGGACCCCGCCTGGAAGGTGGAGATCGAAGCCGAGGCGGTGCTGCCAAGGCCATCCGAGCGGGTCTGAGGCTCCGGTATCCTCGGCCGCGATGCTGACTGGTCGGCGCGTGCTGCGGGGGCTGGACCCGGCGGAACGGTACTTCTGGCTGCTGGGGCACGGGGCGAACATGAACCTCGTCGTGCTGGCGGAGCTCGCGCGTCGCCTCGACCCCGAGGACCTGCGGCGCGCCCTTGCCGCGGTGCAGCGACGTCATCCGCTGCTGCGAGCTCGGGTCGACGTCGTCGACGGCGAGCCGGTGTTCGTCGAGGTGGCGGGCGAGATACCGCTCTCCGCCCTGGCGGCGCCGGACGACGTCGTGGGCGCCGTCGGGGCGATGCTGAACCGTCCGTTCGACCCCGACCCCGGCCCCCTGGTTCGTTGCGTCCACCTCGACGGCGAGGGCGGGGATCGTTCGGTGGTCGCACTGATCGTGCACCATGCGCTGGCCGACGCCCGCGGGGGCGTGCGTGCGCTGCAACAGGTGCTGCGCCGGGCCGCTGCCGGCGACGCCGGCGACGAGACCGTGTCCGCGGTTGTGCCGCCGCCTCTCCACGAGCGTTTCCCGGCCGGGCTGCAGAGGCCCCGGGCGGCGGTCGAGGTCCTCTCGACGATCCGGGCCGAGCGCGACGGCCAGGCGGCACCGAGCGTGTTCCCCTTCCACCGGCGCGGGGCCGCCGACCGGGTGACGCGGTATGCCGCGCTCGTGATCGATCCACCCGCCGCGGCGCGGCTCGTCTCCGAGGCGCGGCGCGAGGGCGTCAGCGTCACCGGGACGATCGCGGCGTCGGTGCTCCAGGCGGGTGCTGCGCTCTTCGGGAACGGCGGCGACCGGACGATCTGCCTCGCCGTCCCGACCGACCTGCGCGCCAGGGTGCAGCCGCCGATCGGCGACGACGACGTCGTGCTCGCCATCGGAGTGCTCTGCACGCCCTACCTCGTCTCGGACACCACGAAAGGCACGCTGGCCCGGGTCATCGGCGAACAGATCACCCGGGAGGTGGATCGTGGCGAGAGCCACCTCTTCTACCGGTTTGCGCGGGCCGGTGCCTTCCCTGTGTCCGCAGAGGGCATCGAGTCCTTCGGCACCTCGATGGCCGCAACGCCGCAGAACATCGCGGTCAGCAACCTCGGCGTCATCGATGACGCGGGCGATCCGCCCTGGGTCCGCCGCATGACCTTCGCGCTCAGCCCGTCCGCCAACCAGGTGGCGTTCGCGTCCGTCACCATGTACCGGGGGGAGCTCGTCGTGAACGTGGCCACCGACGAGGCCAAGCTCCCCGTCTCCGTGGCCGAGCAGCTCGTCAGCGGGGTGGAGGCGCGCCTGGGGGGCGTTCGGGTGTCGTAGTCAGGACGCGAGGCCGGCGACGGTGGCGGCCACGATGTTGGTGCCCCGCAGGTCGCCGACGAGCCCCGATTCCATTCGGTTCATCACGTAGCAGACCGTGAGCTCCGCGTCCTGGTCCATGATGATCACGGAGCCGCCGTAGCCGCCCCAGTAGCAGGCGCGGGGGCCGAGCGGCATGTCCGGCGGGTTGCTCAGCCCGTAGCCCATGCCGATGCGCTGCTGCACGCCGAGCACCTTGTCGATGCCGTCCGCCTGCACCTCGAAGATGGGCTCGGTGCCCCCGGCCGAGAGGAGGCGGACGCCACGGGCCTCTCCCCGGCCGGCGATGACGGACTGGACGGCCGCCACCGAGCGCGCGTTGCCCTGGCCGTTGGCGGCGGGGATCTCGGCGCGGCGCCACCACTCCGCATGCGCCATGGTCGCATCGATGGGCGGGTTCATGAACGTCTTGATCATGAAGTCCGGGAGCTGACCCCCTATGGCCGACGGGTCGAGCGGTGGCGGCGGGATCACGTTCGAGACCCGGTGGTCCTCGCTCGCCGGGAGGCCGATGTGGAAGTCGGCATCGAGCGGCTTGGCGACCTCGCGATCGAAGAACTGGCCGATCGTCTCGCCGGTGATGCGCCGGACGATCTCGCCGATGAGGTAGCCCTGGGTGACGGCGTGGTAGCCCGACCCCGAACCGGGCTCCCACCACGGCGCCTGGGCCGCGAGCCGGCTCGTGCAGAGGTCCCAGTCGGCGAGCTCCTCGGACCGCAAGGGCTCCTCCCAGCCGGAGAGGCCGGCAGTGTGGCCCATGACGTGGCGCACCTCGACCCGCTCCTTGCCGTTGGCGGCGAACTCGGGCCAGTAGGCGGCCACGGGGGCGTGGAAGTCGAGCTCGCCGCGGTCGTGCAGCATGAGCGCGACCAGGAACGTCATGGTCTTGGTGGTCGACCAGACGTTGGTGATGGTGTCGCGCTCCCAGGGCCGGGTCTTCTCGGCGTCGGCCCAGCCGCCCCAGAGGTCGACGACCGGCTCGCCGTGCCGGAAGACGGCGACCGATGCCCCGAGGTCGGCGCCCGTCTCGATCTGATCGGCCAGCGTCGTGCGGACGGCGTCGAAACGCGGCTCGCAGCTTCCGTGCACCTCTGCCATGTGAGCCCCCATTGCGTCGGAGCGATCCGGAGATCGCCCATCCGGTGTGTCTTGGTCAGCGCAACCTATTGAGCGGGCGGGCGGCGCGCCAGCCGGGGCGCCGCCGCACCCGGGAGCGCTCGGGGCAACCGGGGATGGCAATCGGTAACGTCGGCGTGTGGAGCACGTTGACGCGGTCGTCGTGGGCTCGGGACCGAACGGCCTGGCCGCAGCGCTCACGCTGGCCCGAGCGGGGCACGGCGTCGAGGTGTTCGAGGGCGCAGGGACCGTCGGGGGCGGGACGCGCACGGAGGCGCTGACGCTCCAGGGGTTCCGCCACGACGTCTGCTCGTGCGTGCACCCCACGCTGGTGGCCTCTCCCTTCTTCCGCTCCCTCGACCTGCCCGCAATGGGCGTGGTGCTGCGCCAGCCCGAGGTGGCCTTCGCCCATCCCCTGGGTGGGGGGCGGGCGGCCGCCCTGTACCGGAGCCTCGAGGAGACGGCGTCGCACCTCGGCGGCGACGCGGCGGCCTACCGGGAGCTGGTCGGGCCGCTGGTGGAGTGGCTCGACCGGATCGTCCCCTACGTGCTCGGCCCCATGCGCAGCATCCCGCGGGACCCGCTCACGCTGGCTCGGTTCGCCCTGGTCGGCGGGCCTTCGGTGCGCCACGCCGCCCGGCGCTTCAGCACCGACTCGGCGCGGGCGCTGCTGGCGGGGGCGGCGGCGCACTCCATGGAGCCGCTCACGGCGCCGTTGACGTCGGCCTTCGGGCTCCTGCTCACCGCGCTGGGCCACGGGGTCGGCTGGCCCGTGGTCGAGGGGGGAGCGCGGCCATCACGGTGGGGCTGGCCTCCGAGGTGCGGCGCCTGGGCGGCATCGTGCACACGGACCGTTGGGTGACCTCGCTCTCCGAGCTTCCTCCGGCCCGTGCCGTGCTGCTCGACGTTACGCCGCGCCAGTTCGTGGCGCTGGCCGGCCCGCACCTGTCGAGGCGGGCGGCCCGGCCGTGGGCGCGCTTTCGGCCCGGCCCCGGAGCCTGCAAGGTCGACTGGGCCCTCGACGGCCCGGTGCCCTGGCGCGCCGGGCCGTGCCGGCGCACCGTGACCGTCCACGTGGGCGGCACCTTCGACGAGGTGGCGCGCTCGGAGGCGGCGGTGCGCGCCGGGCGGCATCCCGAGAAACCCTTCGTCATCGTGGCCCAGCCCGGCGTCGTCGATCCGACCCGGGCGCCGGCGGGGCAGCAGACGCTCTGGGGGTACTGCCACGTGCCGAACGGCTCGGACGTCGACATGAGCGAGCGCATGGAGGCCCAGATCGAGCGGTTCGCACCCGGCTTCCGCGACCGCGTGCTGGCCCGGACGGTACGGACCGCGGCCGGCGCGGAGGCGCACAACCCCAATCTCCTCGGTGGCGACGTCAACGGCGGGGCGGCGACCCTCCGCCAGACGGTGTTCCGGCCGGTGCCACGGTGGAACCCCTACCGGACGCCGCTCGAGGGTGTGTACCTCTGCTCGGCCTCGACGCCGCCGGGCGGCGGCGTCCACGGCATGTGCGGGATGTCGGCGGCGGAGGTGGCGCTGCGGGAGCGGTTCGCCTGACGGAAGGGGTGGCGATCAGCCGGATCAGACGGCTGTGCAGTGGCCGGTCAGGCGAGCCAGGAGGTACCAGGCCTCGATCTCGTCGGCGACGCAGGCCTCGAACTCGCCCTGCGAGACCACGTAGCGCAGCCAGCAGGGGTGGATGCGAAGCGTGTGGGCGTGGGCGTCGGGCCCCGACGCCACCTCTATGTTGTCGACCTCGCTGGTGAGCTCGTAGCGCCACGTGCCCTCGGTGTGCGACCGGTTGGCCGCAGCGATGAGCTGCACGACCATCCGCTCCGCTGTCTCGAGGCTGTCCGCCCTGGGGCTGTCCGTCATCGCCGTTTCCCTCGTCTGTTGCGTTGCAGGACTACATCTCCACAACAGGATGCCGGTCCCGGGGTGACGCTCCGGCGCAACGGGGTTGCGATCGCGGTGCGGCTGGACGTGCCGCTCCCGACCCCCGGTCGCGCCGCGCTACGGGCCTTCGCACAGGCCCCGGAGGGCCTCGTCGCGGGCCGGCAGCTCGAGGCGGCGGGTCAGCGTCACGGCCTCGAGCAGGCGGCGGTCGTGCGACACCAGCAGGAGCGTGCCCCCGAAGCCGTGGAGTGCCGACTCCAGTTGCTCGATGGCGGGCAGGTCGAGGTGGTTCGTCGGCTCGTCGAGCACCAGGAAGTTGACGCCGGTCGCGGCGAACGCGGCCAGTTCGGCGCGGGTCCGCTCTCCCGGCGAGAGTGACGACGGCGGCCGCAGCACGGCGTGGGCACCCAACCCGAACTTGGCCAACTGTGACCGGGCCCGGTCGAGGGGGAGCCCGGTCGCCGCGACGAAGGCGTCCGCCACCGTGGTCGCGTCCTGCAGGACCCGCCGGTCCTGGGCCAGCTCGCCCACCACGACGCTCGGTCCGATGTGCCGCGTCCCGCCCGCCAGCGGAAGGCGGCCCAGGATGGCCTCGACCAGCGTGGTCTTGCCCGACCCGTTGGGGCCGACGAGCGCGACCCGGTCGGCCCACGCGATGTCCACGCTGAGGGGTCCGAGGGTGAAGTCGCCCCGCTGCACGCACGCCTCGGCGAGCCGGACGACCACGGCACCGGACCGCGTTGCCTCACCGATGGTGAAGCGCAGGTCCCAGCCCTCCCACGGCTTCTCGACCACCTCGAGCGACTCGAGCGCGCGTTCGGTGCGCCGCGCCTTCGAGGCCAGCCTCTCCGTCCGGTTGATGCGGAAGTCGCGCTGCGCCTTGTCGTTGTCGCGTGGGTGCTTCTTCTCGCGCGCGACGCCCGACGTGGCCCACTGCCGTTCGCGCTGGGCCCGCCGGCGCAGCTCCGCGCGCTGGTCCTCGTACGCCGCGTAGGCCTCGGCCGCGTGGGCCCGTTCCGCCTCGCGCTCGGCCCGGTAGCCCGCCCAGCCGCCGCCGTACGCACGCCCCGTACGGGAGCGCTCGTCCAGCTCGAGCACGTCGGTCACCGTGCGGTCGAGGAAGGCTCGGTCGTGCGAGACGATGACCATGGCGCCCCGGCGGCGGGCGACCATGTCCTCCAGGCGGGACAGGCCGTCGAAGTCGAGGTCGTTGGTCGGCTCGTCGAGCAGGGTGACGTCGAAGCGGGCGAGGAGGATGGCGGCCAGAGCGAGGCGGGCCGCCTGGCCTCCCGAGAGCGCCGCCGCGGGCTGCCGGGCGAGGTCCGGCGGGAGGCCCACCTGCTCGAGCGTGGTGGTGAGGCGCGCCTCGAAGTCGCCGGCGGAGATCGCCTCGTACCGGGCGAGCGCGCTGGCGTAGCGATCGTCCGCGCGCGGCGCACCGGTCCCGAGAGCGGCCGCGGCGTCCGCCAGGTCGGCCTCCGCGGCGGCGACACCGGTGCGGCGGTACAGCGCGGCCCGGACGCTCTCGCCGGCAGCGGGTGCGTGCTCCTGGCTCAGATAGCCCACGGTCGCCGCCGGCGGGTCGACGCGCACGTCGCCCTCGAGTGGCACGAGCAGGCCCGCCAGGATCTGCAGCAGCGTCGACTTGCCGACCCCGTTGGGGCCGACCACGCCCAGGCAGGTGGCAGGGCCGGCGGTCAAGGACACGTCGTCGAGGACGGTGCGGCCGCCGCGTTCGTGGTGGAGGTGGCTGGCGACGAGTGTCGCGGGTGGTGCGGTCAGGAAGGGCATGGGTGAGCTCCGGGGCGGATGTCGACGGTGGTCGCGGGTGACGAAGGCGGGAGCCGCGTTGCGGCTGCCGGGCACGTCATGGGCTCTACCTCACGCCACAGATCGTATCGTCCCGGGCGCGGGGTCGGCGGAGCGGCGTTCAGTAGTGTCGTGCGGCCGGGCGGGGCCGGACCGGTCCGGGCCTCGAGCATGCAGAAGGGGGCACGAATGCCGATCGCAATCACCGACGAGCACCAGGAGCTGGGGGCCACCGTTCGCGGTGTGCTCACGGCCCACGGCTCCCTGGCCGCCAACCGGGCCCTGCTGGAGGCGGACTCGGAAGCCCGGCCCTCCTACTGGCAGGAGATGGCCGATCTCGGATGGCTCGGCATCCACCTGCCCGAGGAGCACGGAGGCGCCGGTGCCGGCCTGAGCGAGCTCGTCGTCGTGCTCGACGAGCTCGGGCGCCAGGTGGCCCCGGGGCCGTACCTCCCCACGGTGCTCGCCTCCGGCGTGATCGCTCGGTGCGGCAGCGACGAGCAGTGTGCCTACTTCCTCCCCGGACTCGCCGACGGGAGCGTGGTGGCCGCGCTCGGGCTGGGGGGCTCGCTGACCCTGACCGACGGGGTGCTCGACGGCGACGGCGGGATCGTCCTCGGCGGCGCCGGGGCGGACCTGTTGCTGCTCCGGGCCGGCGAGGACCTGGTGGCGCTCCCGCGTGGTGCCGACGGCCTCACGCTGAGCGGCACGAAGGACCTCGACCCGTCGCGGCGCTCGGCACGGGTGACCGTGTCGTCCGTCGGGGTGCGTGACAACGACGTGCTCGCGGGCGCAGTGCCCCCCGCCCGCTCGTTGGCCCGCACGCTCGGGGCGGCCGAGGCGGTGGGCGTCATGGCGGCCTGCACGGACGCCGCGGTGGCGTATGCCAAGGAGCGGGTGCAGTTCGGGCGGACCATCGGCACCTTCCAGGCCGTGAAGCACCACTGCGCGGACTTGCTGGTGGCGGCCGAGCTGGCCACGGCAGCGGTGTGGGACGCCGCCCGGGCGTCCGCCGACTCGGTCGACGAGTTCGACCTCGTCGCCGCCATGGCGGCGCAGCTGGCCTTCGGGCCTGCGGTGCACAGCGCCCAGATGAACATCCAGGTGCACGGCGGCATCGGGTTCACCTGGGAGCACGACGCACATCTGTACCTGCGTCGCGCCCTCGTGCTCGACGGGCTGCTCGGCTCGCCCGACGACGCCGAGGACGTGACGGCGCAGGCCGCCCGGGGGACGATCCGTGAGGTCTCGTTGGACCTGCCCCCCGAGGCCGAGGCGATCCGCGCCGAGGTCCGGGACGAGGCGGAGCGGATCGGCGCGCTGCGGGGCGCCGAGCAACGCAAGGCGCTCGTGGAGGCGGGTCTGATGGTGCCGCACTGGCCCAAGCCATGGGGCCGCGAGGCGGGTGCCGTCGAGCAGATCGTGATCGACGAGGAGCTGCGCGCCGCCGGGGTGAAGGTCCCCCCGCTCGGCATCACGGGGTGGAACATCATGACGGTGAACCAGTATGCGACGCCGGACCAGGTGGAGCGGTGGGTCTTCAAGACCCTGATGGGTGAGTTTGTGTGGTGCCAGCTCTTCAGCGAGCCCGACGCCGGATCCGACGCGGCCGCCGTCACGACGCGGGCAACGCGCGTCGACGGGGGATGGAAGGTCAACGGACAGAAGGTGTGGACGAGCGGAGCCCAGCACTGTCATCTCGGGCTGGCCACGGTGCGGACAGATCCGGACGCGCCGAAGCACGCCGGTATCACGACGATGGTGATCGACATGCGCGCCCCGGGGGTCGAGGTGCGGCCGCTGCGCCAGATCACCGGCAACGCCGACTTCAACGAGGTGTTCTTCAACGACGTGTTCGTGCCGGACGACGACGTCGTCGGGACACCCGATGACGGCTGGACGGTCGCCGCGCTCGACGCTGGGCAACGAGCGCGTGTCCATCGGCGGCGGCGTGGGCGGCATCTTCCCGGCGATGGACCTCATCGCGTTGCTCAAGAGCGGTGGCGAACGTGTGCCCGGGGCGTCGGCGCGCATCGGCGCCGTGCTCGCCACGGACCATGCCCTGAAGGCGCTCAACCTGCGGCGGGCGCAGCGGGCCGTGACCGGCACCGGGCCCGGGCCCGAGGGCAACGTGACGAAGCTGGTGCTGGCCGAGCACGGTCATGACCGGGCCCGGCTGCAGGCGGACCTGGTCGGCCCGGCCATCGCGTTCCTCGACGGCGAGGACGGCATCGCCGGGTACTCCGAGCTCGCCGCGCGTGCCATGTCGATCGCGGGCGGGACGTCCGAGATCACCCGCAACCAGATCGCCGAGCGCATCCTCGGGCTGCCCCGGGACCCGCTGATCAAGTAGGGGGCACGGGTTTCCCTGCCGGCGGATCGGCGGGGAAGCCCGGCTGCTGAGGGAAGCCACTCGATCGCAACCGTCCTGCGACGCCGGTCTGACGCGGCGCGATGTACGGTGCAGCAGGGGCGCCGGTTGGGGGACCGGCATGAGGGGGGAGCAGTGCAGGCGAGCGTCCGGGCCGTCGAGACACGCAATGTGCCGACGGCCGGCGCCGCCCCTGCCGCTCCCCGGCAGCCCGGCCCGCTCACACCGCAGCGCCGGCTGTCGGCGCGGGCGATCGAGCTGGTCGGCCTGGCGCTGGGCATCGGCTTCATCACGGCGGTCGCCCTGGGGCGAGACCTGTCCAACGACGAGTTCTGGCAGGTCGCGGCGGGCCAATGGATGATCGCCCACCACGCCGTCATGGGGATGGACCCCTTCAGCTACACCGAGTCGCACCGCCGCTGGGTGACCGACGAATGGGGATCGGAGGTCGCGCTGGCGGCGCTGTTCCGAGCCTTCGGGGCCGCGGCCTCCGACGTCTACGCCGTCGTCCTGGGCGGCCTCTGCCTCCTGTCCACCGCGGCGTACGCCCGCGCCCTCGGGGCGCGGGGCGGACGGGTGGCGGCCATCGTCATGCTCCTGGCCGTCGGCATCGCGGGCGTCGTGGCCGGCGACCGGGGCCTCGACTTCTCTCTGGTCTGGCTCCCGCTCGAGCTGCTCGTGCTGACGAAGGCACGGACGAATCCCCGGTGGCTCCTCTGCCTCCCGGTGCTGTGCGTGGCGTGGGTGAACACCCACGGATCGATCCTCGTCGGGCTCCTCGTGCTCGGGGTGGAGCTCGGATGGTCGCTCGTGCCGGCCCGTCTGGTCGACCGCGTCGGCGGCGTGCGCCAGTCGCCGCACACCGCTGCGCTCGCCCTGGCACTGCTGGGCAGCGTGGCTGCCTCGTGCATCACTCCCTACGGCCCGGGGTTGCTGTCCTACGACATCGGGGTCGCGGGCAACTCGCAGATCGCACGGTACATCGACGAGTGGAACTCGCCGAACTTCCACTCGCTCATGACGCTGCTCGTCTACCTCGTGCCGCTGGCCGTCCTGGTCGCCTGCATCCGCCGCCGCCGCATCCCGGTGCTCGAGGGCACGCTGGGCGCGGCACTGTTCGTGGAGGCGCTCCGGACACAGCGCCTGGTGGTCTACCTGATGGTGGTGGCGGCGGGGTTGGCCGCCGGTCTCCCCGCCCGGCCGCCCTGGGGGGCCCGGGCGCGCCGATGGGCGGGCGGCGGGCTCGTCGTCTTCGCGATCTTCATCCTCGCCGCGCCCTCGGTGCCCGCGGGAACGGTGTCACCGACGCTGCCGGTGCAGGCGTTCGACTACCTCGGGGCACACCACGGGCGGATCTTCACGGAGTACACCTGGGGCGACTACTCGATCGCTCGCCATCGCGCCACCTTCGCCGACGGGCGCACCGACCTCTTCGAGGGCGAGGTGCTGACCGAGTTCTTCGCCGTGACGAACGTGACCACCGACCCGGACCCCATCCTGTCGGCCTACCGCGTCTCCTATGTCGTGTGGGCGCCGCACACCGCCCTTTCGGAGTACCTCTCCCACGACTCGCGTTGGAAGGTGGTGGACCGCTCGGGCGTCGCCGTCGTGTTCGGCCGGCGCTGAGCCCTTCTCAGCGCACGACCGCCTCCAGCCCCCGCACGTCGCCGTCCTCGTCGGACCAGGTCCGCACGGAGCGGTAGCCGCGTGCCTGCAGGACGGGGTGCAGGAGCTGGGCCTCGTCCCCGCCGAGCTCGAGGAGCAGCGCGCCGCCCGCACGGAGGAAACGAGGCGCCTCGTGGACGACCCGGCGCAGGAGGTCGGTGCCGTCGGGCCCGCCGTCGTAGAGGGAGGCATCCTCGAACCGGAGCGTGTCGCTCGGGAGCACGTCCAGCGCGGCGGTGGGGACGTAGGGGACCACGGCGACCACGACGTCGGTCTCCCCCCGCACGGCGTCCGGCACCCCGGTGAAGAGGTCGCCGCGGTGCGCCTCGACGCCGTTGGCCCGGGCGCAGGCGACGGCACGGGGGTCGCAGTCCGTGGCGACGATGCGCGCGGCCGGGTGCGCGGCGCGGAGCGTGGCGGCGATCGCTCCGGAGCCCGTGCACAGGTCGATGGCCGTGCCCGCATCCGGGAGGCGGGCGGCGGCGCGGCGGGCGAGGGTGAGGCTCTGCCAGCGCGGGACGTACACCCCCGGGTCGACCCGCACGCAGAGGCCGCCGAAGTCGGTGCGGCCCGTGACCCAGGCCAGCGGCTCGCCGGTGAGGCGCCGTTCCCCCAACGACGTGAGCAGCGCGGCGTCACCGTCGGCCGCCCTGGCGAGCTCTGCCGCCTCCTCCTCGGCGGCGACGCAGCCGGCGCGGGCGAGGAGCGCGGCCAGATGGGCCACGGCGCCGGGCGTGACCGGCGCGTTCAGTCGAGCATCGCCCCGGCGATGCGGGGGCCGGATTCGGCGTCACCGGCGGCGGCCTCGGCGTCCGTCACCTCTGCGGCGTGCGCCGGCGCGGGTGCGGCCGCGCGGTCGGGCAGGAACAGCGTCGGGACGAAGGCGATGAGGATCGCGCCCACGGACCACCAGAAGGTGTGGGCGAACGCAGCGGCGACCGGGTCGGCGACCTGCGGCGGAAGCTTGACCGCGGACGAGATCACGCCGGTGCTGCCCCCGGCCCGGGCGGCGGCCGGCCCCAGCTGGGCCACGATCTGGCGCTCCAGCACGACGGCGAACAGGGCCGTGGCCACCGAGCCGCCGACCTGGCGCACGATGTTCATGGTCGTGGTGGCCTTGGGGATCTCGGCGTGGTTGAGGTTGAAGTAGGCGGCCGCCGTGACCGGCATCATCGTGAGGCCGAGGCCGAGGCCGCGTACGAAGAGGGTGACGGCCAGCAGCGCCTCGCTGGTCGAGGTCGTGACGAAGGCGAAGGGGATCGTCGCGGCCGCCATGAGGAGGATGCCGAAGGGGACGATGCGGCGGGGCCCGTGGCGGTCGGTGAAGCTCCCGGCCCAGCGCATGATGCACGCCGCGCCGATGCCCTGGGGCGCCATGAGCAGCCCGGCCACCCACGCTTCCTGGCCGCGGGCGATCTGGTAGTAGAGCGGCAAGAGGAACATCGAGCCGAACAGGGTGGCGCCCAACACGAAGATGCAGACGTTGGCGATCGCGTAGGTGCGGTCCTTGAACAGGTGCAACTCGAGCAGCGGGTTCTTGATGTGCAGCGCATGGAGCGTGAACCCGGTCATTAGGACGACACCGAGGACGAAGCTGACGACCACGGAGGGGCTGGTGAAGCCGCCGGTGGTGCCGACCTCGGACAGCGAGTACACGAGGGCGGCCAGGCCGGGGGACAGCAGGCAGAACCCGAGCGTGTCGAAGGAGGACGCGAAGCGCTCGTCCGTGTCCCACTTGGGCAGCCAGCGGTGGGACAGGACCAGCGTCACGATGCCGATCGGCACGTTGATGTAGAAGATCCAGCGCCAGCTGTAGTTCGACACGATGAGGCCGCCGATGATGGGCCCCATGATCGGGCCCAGCACCATGGGCACGCCGATGATGCTCATGACCCGGCCCATCCGCTGCGGTCCGGCGGCGCGGGCCAGGATCGACTGGCCGACCGGGAGCAGCATGCCGCCGCCGATGCCCTGGAGGACCCGGAAGGCGATCAGGGAGCTCGCCGACCAGGCCACGCCGCAGAGGCACGAGCCGATGATGAACAGGCTGAGCGAGGTGACCCAGATCAACTTCGCCCCGAAGCGGTCGACGGCCCACCCGGTGACGGGGATGACCATGGCCAGGGCCAGCAGGTAGCCGGTCGCCACCCATTGGATCGTGGTCACCGAGACGTGGAAATCGCGTCCGAGCGTGGCCAGGGCGACCGCGACGATCGTCGTGTCGAGGATCGACATGATCGACCCCAGGACGACCACGGTGGAGGTCCGCCGGACCTCGGGCGTCAGGGTGAAGGCGTTGGCCTGGGAGCGTGCCATCGGATATTTCCCATCGGATTCTTTCCCATCGGATTCTTTGCCATCGGATTCTTTGCCATCGGATTCTTTGCCATCGGATTATTTGCCATCGGATTATTTGATGGTACTCAAAGGTAGGGAGTTGTCAAAGAGTGTCCACGGTGCGAAGATCGCACCGTGGGACTGGCCGAGGACGCCTTCGAGCGCCTGCGCCGCGTTGCCTTCGAGGGCGAGCACGTCGAGCGGATGGCGGCCCTCGGCGTGCGCATGAAGCTCTCACCCGGGGTGATCAAGACCCTCATGCGTCTGGCCAAGGCGGACGCGGTGTCCATGGGTGACATGGCTCGTGGCATCGGGTGTGACCCCTCCTACATCACCGCCCTCGTCGACGACCTCGACGAGCGTGGCCTGGCCCGTCGGGAGCCGGCGCCCTATGACCGCCGGGTGAAGATCATCGTGCTCACCGACGCCGGCCGGGCGCTGGCGACCGAGATCGACGCCGTCCTGTCCGTGCCGCCGGCCGCCTTCGGGGCGCTCACGCCGTCCGAGCTCAGGCAGCTGCGCGACCTGCTCGACAAGGTGCTCACGGCGGGGGACGAGGCGCCGGCCGGGGCTCGCTCGGCGCGGCCACGAGTGGCGGCGGCTCCGTCGTAGGCCGGCGACGGCCGGTAGCGTCGGCCCGATCGTGACGCCGCGGGAGAGCGTGCTCGGAGGTTTGGCCGGCCCGGGCGCGGGGAAGACGGGGTCGCCGTGCCGGCGGTGAGCGTGGAGCACCTCTCCAAGTCCTACGGGGACACCGTCGCCGTGCGCGACGTCAGCTTCGAGGTGCACAAGGGTGAGGTGTTCGCGCTGCTCGGTCCGAACGGCGCGGGCAAGACCACGACGGTCGAGATCCTCGAGGGGTTCCGGGAGCGGAGCGGCGGCCGGGTGCAGACGCTCGGTGTCGACCCGGCCGACCACAGCACCCAGCGCTGGTTGCGCACGCGCATCGGCGTCATCCTCCAGGAGCTCGCGGTCGAGCCGTACTACTCGGTGCGAGGTGATCGACCTGATCGGGCTGGCGGAGAAGGCCGACGACCGGGTCAAGCGGCTCTCGGGCGGGCAGCAGCGCCGGCTGGACGTGGGCCTCGGGATCATCGGCCGCCCCGAGCTCCTGTTCCTCGACGAGCCGACCACCGGCCTCGATCCCTCCGGGCGCCGCGAGACCTGGGACCTGATCCGCCTCCTTGCGTCGGAGGGCACGACCGTCTTGTTGACGACCCACTACATGGACGAGGTGGAGGCACTGGCCAACAGGGTGGCCGTCCTGTTCGGCCAGGAGATCGTCGCCAGCGGGACGCCGGCCTCCATCGGGGGGCGCGACCTCGGGGCGGTGACGATCCGCTTCCGCCTGCCCGACGGGGTCACGGTGGAGTCGCTGCCGGTGCCGGGGGAGTCCTCCGACGACGGCCACGTCGAGATCCACACCGAGGAAGAGGTCCGGGTCCTGCACGAGCTGACCGGGTGGGCGCTCGAAGGCGGCCATCCGTTGCAGGGCTTGTCGGTGCTCCGTGTCTCGCTGGAGGACATCTACCTCGGCCTGACCCAGGGCGCGGCATCGCGCCGGGCGGAAGAGTCGGACACGCCGCCGCCGTCGGCGCAGAGGGTGGGGTGATGAGCAGCACCGACCTGCCGGTCAAGGGGTCGTTCCGCGGGCTCAGCGACGTGCCGCTCGTGGCGCGGCAGGTGGGCTTCGAACAGCTCTCGTTCTGGCTGAACCCGATCGGGGCCGTGCTGACGATCGGCTTCTCCCTGGTCTTCATCGTGATCTTCCTGTCCACGTCCCGGCATTCGACGGTCAACTACCTGCCCGTCAATCTCGGGCAGTACTACGTCCCGGCCTTCGTCGCGTACGGGGTGATGGCCGCCTGCTTCAACATCCTCGCCATCACCATGGTCAACCGCCGTGAGCAGGGTCTGCTCAAGCGCCTCCGGCTCAGCCCGCTCCCCACCTGGATGCTGCTGACGGCCGTCTTCGTCAATTGGATGATCATCGCGCTCATCCAGGTCGTGCTCGTCCTCCTCGTGGGAAGGTTCGGCTACGCCGTGCACGGGCCGCACGACGTCGGGACCTTCGTCCTGATCCTGATCGTGGGCATGTTCAGCTTCACGGCCATGGGAGTGGGCATCAGCACCGTCGTCCCCAATGCCGACGCCGCCGGACCGATCGTGAGCCTGGTGTTCTTCATTCTCGTCGCACTCTCGGGGCTCTACTTCCCGATCAAGGCCGGTTCGGGCCTGGCCACGTTCACGGGCTTCTTCCCGATCCGACACCTCATCCTGGGGCTGGTCGACACGTTCAACGGCATCCCGGGCACGTCGCCCTGGAACGACATCCTGGTGATCGGGATCTGGGGCGTGATCGGGGTCTTCGTCAGCCTCCGGCGCTGGGACTGGTCGCCGAAGCGGGGCTGAGCGCCCGGGCGGCGCTCCGGCACGTCAGCAGGTCAGCCCGCCGTCGACGACCACCACCTGGCCCGTGATGTACGTGTTCGCGGGGTCGGCCAGGAAGAGCACGGCTCGGGCCACGTCCGCGGGCTCACCGAGGCGACCGAGCGGTGTGCGGCGGGTGATCTGACGGAGCTGGTCCTCGTCGAGCCCGTGGCTCATCTCGGTGCGCAGGTAGCCCGGCGCGACGCTGTTCACGGTGATGCCGCGCGAGCCGAGCTCGCGGGCGAGGCCACGGGTGAAGGCGTCCAGGGCGGCCTTGGTCGCGCCGTAGACCGACAGGCCGCGGTAGCCGGAGAGACCGACCACCGACGAGATGTTGACGATCGCACCGGTGCGGCGGGCGAGCATCACCCGGCTGGCCGCTCTCGTCACGTAGACCGTCCCCTTGATGTTGAGGTCGACGACCAGGTCGAGCGCATCGTCCCCGAAGAGGCCGATGACCCCCTCCCGGGCGACGCCGGCGTTGTTGACGAGCACGTCGATGCGCCCCCAACGAGCCGCGGCGTCCTTCACGAAGCGCTCGGCATCGGCCGGGTCCGAGACGTCTGCGCACGTGAAGTGGAACTGCTCCTTGAGCTGCGTGTCCTCCTCCCAGGCGCCGACGGTGTCCGTCTTCGAGCGGGCGCAGGTCTCCACGCAGTGGCCGACCCCGAGGAAGGCCTCGACGAGCCCGGCGCCCAGGCCCTTGCTGCCGCCGGTGATCAGGGCGACCCGGGGCTCCTCGGTCATGCCTGCACCCCACGGAACGTCTTCCCGCCCCGGGTCTCGATGGCCTCCACCACCGCGATGCGGCGCGGGTGCCAGGCACGCGGCAGGTCGGCGACGGCAGCCGTGACCTCGTCGCGGATCTTCTCGACGTCGGCCGCGACCGGGCCGCCCACCGGCACGATGTCCACCGCGACGATGGCTCCGGTGAGCGGATTGGGGCGACCGAAGACGCGGGCCCCCTCCACGCTGTCGAGCGCGGTGATCCGGTCCTCGACCGGGAGCGGATGGACCTTGACGCCCCCGACGTTGATCACCTCCGAGGTCCTCCCCCGGAACAGCACGCGCCCGCCGACGATCTCGACCAGATCGCCGGTCGGCCGCCACTCCCCGGCGGGCGGGGACGGCTCGTCGGCCGCCCCGCCGGCGTAGCCGAGCATCCCGGCGCCCGGGCGCACCCACAGCTCACCGTCTACGACCCGGACGTTGGACGTCGGGTTCGACCCGCCGCAGAGCGCGCCGACTGCGATCCCCGGCAGGCCGTCCTTGACCGAGGTGATGGACCCGAACTCGGTCGATGCGTAGACCTGGGACACCCGGGCCCCGGGGAACGTGGACCCGAGCTCCTCGAGGAGATCGGCGGGGCTCGGCTCGCCGCCGAGCGTCACCTGTTCCAGGCGCGGCAGCTCGACCTTGCGGCTGCGCGCCTCCGCCAGGAGGAAGCGCCAGAACGTCGGCGTGGCACTGACGCACGTGACCCCGTCCCTCACGAGCGCGTCCACGCAGTCTTTCGGTCGGCGCGGGAACGGCGCCACGAGCGTCGCCCGGCTGGCCACGACGTGGAGCAGGACCTGGATGCCGGCGAACTGGTGCGGGCCGTACGCCAGGAGCCACCGCCGGCCGGGCGCCGGCCGGAGGCCGGCGCCGGTCTGCGCCAGGACGCGCCAGTCGTGCCGGGCGGCCTTCGGCCGCCCGGTGGTGCCCGTGGTCCGGATCATGACCCGCTGGGGGCCGTCGGTCCACGCCGCCACCTCGCCGGCGGGCTCGCGCGTGAGGTCCTCCGGCCGGACGACGTCGAGCGAGCCCGCGATGTCCGCCGCGCCGGGTCACGACGACCGGGTGGCCGAGCGCCCGCGCCTGGTCGGCCAGCTCGCGGGTCGGTGTCGGCCTGGTACTGGCAGGGCTCGGCACCTGCGAGCGCGGCACCGGCCAGGAGACGGAGCACCCACGCGGCGTCGGGCTCCACCATGGCGAACCGCGCGATGCCGCGCCGCCGCAGCGCAGTGGCGACACGCCGGGCGTCGTCGAGCAACTCGCCGTAGGACGCCGTGCCCTCCGGCGTGACGACCGCCGTCTGGCGAGGAGCGTCGGCGGCGGCGCCCTCCAGCAGAAGGATCATTCGGCCGTGACGGCGGCGTAGAACGCCACGACGTCCCCCACCCGCTCGGGCAGGTCACCCCCGGCCGAGAAGGGGTCGGATCCGAATTCGTCCTCGAGCATGGCGGAGAGCTCGGCCGCTTCGAGTGAGTCCAGCCCCAGCCCGTCGCCCCACAGTCCTGATTCGTCGGTCCATCCGTCGCCGCCCTTCTCGGCGCGCCGGAGGAACTCGCCGACGACTGCACGCACCTTGTCCTGGTCCGAGGCCACTCGCGGGTTTCCTTTCGGGATGTTGGAGCCGGTTTCCGGCGGGCCGACAGCGACCGCAATGTCACTGCCCATCGTCCGTTCCTCCGCACGGAGCGATGCGACGTCTACCTACTTCCAACGGGCCCACGGGCTGATCCTTGCGGCTTCTCCTGGCAATTTGCATGGTGCTGCTCCCGTCACGCGTGAAGGTCTCCCTGGGGCGGAAGCTGCTCGGGTGGGACGTCGACCCGACCGCCTACCTCGGTCGCAGCATCGTCCTGGTGGGTCATCTCTCCATGGGCCCAGGGGCGAGCATCGGCCCGCTGAACGTCATCAAGGACCTCGAGGAACTGCGTCTGGCCGAGGGCGCCAGCATCGGGAGCCGCAACTGGATCGTCGGGATCCCGCGGGCCGCGGACGCCTCGTCCGAGGTGTTCCCCCGGTCGCCCCGCCGCCGCCCCTCCCTGCGCATGGGCAAGCACGCGATGATCACCGTTGCCCACGAGATCGACTGCTCGGACCTGGTCGACATGGGAGATCACAGCGCGCTGGCCGGCTTCCGGTGCGTCATCCTGACCCACAGCCTGAACCTGGTCCGAGACCGCTTCGTGACGGGCGCCGTCGAGATCGGCCACCACACGGCGGTGATGTCGGGTTCCACGCTGCTCAGCGGGACGCGGGTGCCGTCTCGTTGCGTCGTCTCGGCCGGGTCGGTGGTCAACACACCGCTGACGGAGGAGCTGACCTTCTACAGCGGCAATCCGGCCGAGGCGGTGCGGAGACTTCCGGAGACCCTCGGCATCTTCCACCGCGGCGAGGACGACGACGCGGACACGGACGTCGCATCGGAGCTCGACACCACTCCAATCTTCGAGGAGGTCCGACAGTGACCCTGCACGCCACCGATCACACCATCGATGCGGCGTCCCTCTATCTCGACCTGCTCGAGCGAACCCTGACCGGTGCTCTGGCCGAGGACAACGACAGCATCCTCGGCGGCGTCCGCACGGCCGGCTCGACCGCGTGGAAACGGCGCCTGGGCAACCTCGCCGGCGCGGCGGCGGCGCGCATCAACGTCGAGATCGTGTACAAGAAGCCCTACGACCCCACGCGGCGCGAGGTCGGTCGGGATTGGCCGTCGCGCGCCGAGTCCATGATCGGACTCCGTCGAATGGAGAACATCGGGCACTGCGTCCAGACCGTCGTCGACGACGACGTGCCGGGTGATCTGATTGAGGCCGGGGTCTGGCGGGGTGGCGCGTGCATCTTCATGAAGGCGAACCTGATGGCGCGGGGCGACACCAGCCGCACCGTCTGGGTGGCCGACTCGTTCCAGGGACTGCCGCCGCCCAACGCCGCCCTGTACCCCGCCGACACGGGCGACGACCTGCACGCTCGCGGTGGGCTGCGCGTCGGTGCGGACCAGGTGCGCCACAACTTCGAGCGCTACGGGGTGCTCGACGAGCGGGTGAGGTTCCTGGTCGGGTGGTTCAAGGACACCCTGCCCACCGCACCGATCGAGGCGCTGTCGGTGATGCGTCTCGATGGCGACATGTACGAGTCGACCTGGCAGGCGATCGAGGCCCTGTACCCCAAGCTCTCACCCGGCGGGTTCTGCATCGTCGACGACTTCGGGAGTCACCGGTCGCAGGCGGGCCAGGCCGTGCTCGACTACCGACGGGCCAAGGGGATCGACGAGGACATCGTCGACGTCGACGGGTTCGGCGCCTTCTGGCGCAAGAAGGGGTAGGGAGCGCACGCCGGCGACCGGGTGCGGGCGAACTCGATGAACGCGTCGATGTCCGGGCCGGCGAGGAGCGGGACGGCCGCCCGCACCTCGTGTTCGGGCCAGTCCCACCACCGGATGACGAGCAGCGCCGCGATCTGCTCCGGCGAGAAGCGGTACCTGATGATCCGAGCCGGGTTGCCGCCGACGACCGCGTAGGGCGGGACGTCTCTGGTCACCATCGCCCCGCCCGCCACGATGGCGCCGTCTCCGATGTGCACCCCGCTCAGCACCATGGACCCGTAGCAGGCCCAGACATCGGACCCGATCACGGTGTCGCCGGTCTTCTCGGGGAACCCGTCCTCACCGGCGCCCTCCATCCCCATCCAGATGCGGTGGGGGAAGGTCGTGACCCGGTCGGCGGCGTGTTCGCCGCCGAGCATGATCACCGAGCCGATGGAGGAGTAGTTGCCCACCCGGAGGCATGTGGTGTCGTGCACGAAGGTGTGGATCGTCGGGACGCCGTAGGACCACGCTCCGTACGTCACACGGCCCTGGCGCCGGAGCCGGCGCAGGACGGCTTCGTCGCGTCCGTAGTAGAGCTCGGGCACCCGGCGGCAGGCGTGCCGGAGATGCCGGCCGCCACCCTTGAGGGCCCTCGCGCCACGGTCGGTCATCCCCACAGGCCCGTCCCGCCCGAGAACCGGCTGTGCAGCCTGTCGACCACCCTGGGGACTCGCCTCTTGACGACCTCGTAGCCCTCGGGGAGCACGATGCGTGCGCACCTGGCCGTCTCGTTCAGCAGCCCGCGGGCGATGGGACGCCATGCCTGCCGGCGCCAGCCCTCGTAGGCGGCGGCGTGTGACGGCACGAACGGGGAGGGCAGCGCCGTGCTGGTGCGCTGCGACTCGCGCAGGTAGGCACGCCGCAGCTGCCTCGAGATCCTCCGGCCCCGGGTGTCGGCGAGGTACGGGTAGGCCGGCGCCGGCGGGAGGCTCTGCTCGTAGGTGGTCAGGACGGCGGCGTACTCCTTGCACAGCTGCAGCACGACGCTGTCGTCGCCCCGGTCGGAGTGCCGGAACCGCACCGACAGCCTGTCCGGGGCGCTCGAGTCGAACGCGTGGAAGTGGAACAGGCGGAGCCGGTCCCCGGTGGACGCGATGCGGTAGCCGTCGTCGTCCAGCGCCAGCGGGCGCTCGGGCAGGTTCGCGACGCCCACGTTGTAGCCGGCGTGACGGAAGCTGGACGCTTGGAAGAGGGAGCTGCCGATGTCCATCCACTTCTGGTCGACGAACAACCCGGCGAGCGGGTCGTAGAGGCACTCGGTGCGGAGGTGGCCCCACCACCAGTCGAGGAAGGCGGCGGCCCGGCGGTCGACGCCGCAGAAGCCGAGGTTGTGCACGCCGACCAGCAGCATGTGCCCGTCGCCGACGTCGGCGCCCGGCGGGGTCGGCTGCAAGAAGTGCGGTGTGAGGAGGATGCCGCCGGCGGAGGACGCAAGGGCCCCGGAGAGCTCGATCATGGGCGAGGTCACGAACGTGTCGGGGTCCAGGTAGAAGACCTGCTCGCTGCGCTCGAGCAGCGCCTTGAGCAGCAGCGGCTTGATCGCCGTGGCGAATTCCACCAGGTCGTAGGACATGACGAGCTCGAGCACCGTGGGCGGGGCGAGCCCCAGCACCGTCGTGCTGAGGCACTCGACGCCGTCGAGCTCGGGCAGGCCGCCGTCCTGCGCGTGGTCGATGAAGAGGATCTTGAGGATCGCCCCGCCCTCGTGCCGGCGCAGGCTCTCGGCGAGCGCGAGCGCCTTGGGGAGGTAGTTGGTCGAGAGAATGGTGCAGTAGGTGCGCGTCGTCACGATGTCGGATCGATGGTGCCGGAGCACCTGGTTGGGCCTACCTCGAGAACGCCCGGGCGTCCTCCGTCATACGGGTGGCGCCGACGCCCACAGATTGGGCTAGAAGAAGGGCCGTGAGCACCGAAACCTTCCGCCCCGGCGTCTACGCCGCCACGGCCCCGGAGCGCCCGGCCGTCATCACCTCGTCGGGAGAGGTGGTGACGTTCGGCGAGCTCGAGGAACGCTCGTGCCGGCTGGCGCAGGCCCTCTTCGCCCGGGGCCTGCGGCCCGGCGACCACGTGGCCGTGCTGCTGCCCAACGACCACCGGACCCACGAGGTGACGTTCGGGCTCCAGCGCTCCGGCCTGTACTACACGATGGTCAACACGCACCTCGCCGCGGACGAGGCGGCCTACATCGTCGGTGACTGCGGGGCCCGCACGTTGATCACGTCCTCCTCCCTGGCCCCGCTGGCTGCCGACCTGGTGGCCTTGACGCCCGAGGTCGAGCTGCGGCTCATGGCGGGCGGCCGGGTCGTCGAGGGCCACGAGCCCTACGAGGACTTCGTGGCGGGGTTCCCCGGCGAGCCGCTGAGCGAGGAGGTCGAGGGCTCGCCCATGCTGTACTCGTCGGGCACGACCGGCCATCCGAAGGGGATCCGGCGGCCGCTGAGCGGGCTGCCCTTCGGGCGGGACGCCGTCCTGGCCCCGATGCTCGGAGGGATCATGGGGTTCGGCGCGGGCGACGTGTACCTCAGCCCCGCGCCCCTGTACCACTCCGCCCCGCTGGTCTGGTCGATGACGGCCATCCGCATGGGGGGCACCGCGGTGGTCATGGAGCACTTCGACCCCGAGACGTGCCTGGCGCTCGTCCAGGACCACCGGGTGACGCACGCGCAGTTCGTCCCCACCATGTTCGTCCGCATGCTGAAGCTCCCCGAAGAGGTCCGGACGGCCTACGACGTGTCGTCGCTGCGCTCGGTGGTCCACGCCGCCGCCCCGTGTGCGCCCGAGGTCAAGCGCCGGATGATCGAGTGGTGGGGCCCCGTGATCCACGAGTACTACTCGGGCACCGAGGGCATGGGCATGACCTGGATCACGTCGGACGAGGCGTTGACCCGTCCGGGCTCGGTGGGCCGGGCGATCTGGGGCCAGGTCCACGTCTGCGGCGACGACGGCGAGGAGCTGCCGGCCGGTGTGGACGGCGTGGTCTACTTCGGCGGCCGGCCCGACACGCCCAGCTTCGAGTACAACCACGATCCCGAGAAGACGCGCCAGACGTTCAACGCCCAGGGCTGGAGCACGCTGTGGGACGTGGGGCACCTCGACCTCGAGGGGTACCTCTACCTGACGGACCGCAAGCTGTTCATGATCGTGTCGGGTGGCGTCAACATCTACCCCCAGGAGGTGGAGGACGTCCTGGTGCTGCACCCCGCGGTGGCCGACGTGGCCGTCTTCGGCGTGCCCGAGGTCGAGATGGGCGAAGAGGTCAAGGCGGTGGTCCAGCCCGCACCCGGGTACGTCCCCGGGCCCGAGCTCGAGGCGGAGATCCTCGCCTTCTGCCGTGACCACCTGTCGCACTACAAGTGCCCGCGCTCGGTCGACTTCACCGACGCGCTGCCGCGCGGTGAGAACGGGAAGCTCTACAAGAAGGCCCTCCGTGACGCCTACTGGGCCAGCTCGGCCCCCAGCACGACCTGAACCTCGGGGGGAGGCCGCACGTCGGCGAACCAGGCGAGCGCCAGGGCGACGGCGGCGCCGAAGAGCAGGACGTCGGTGATGCCGACCGCCGCGACCACCGGCCCGATGAGCAGGTTGCCGATGCCCACCGTGCCGCCGAAGCCCATCATCCACAGCGCCATCACCCGTCCGCGCACGTTCTCGTGCAGGCGCGCCTGCAGCGTCGTGTTCAGCGACGTGATGAACGCGAAGTAGAACGCGCCCGTCACCGCAATGTTGACGTAGGCCGGCACCGGGCTGCGCTGGAGCGCGAAGGCGCACAGCGAGAGTGAGTAGCCGACGAGGCAGAGGCGCACCAGCAGCGGTTTCGACGTCGTGGCGAACACCGTGCCGATGGAGATGGCGCCGGCCAGCGCGCCGGTGCCGAAGCAGGCGTAGAGGATCCCGTAGTCGGGCGACGTGGAGAGGTCGATCCCGAGGTTGTGGGCCGCCACCACCGGCATCTGCCCGATGAAGGCGAGCGCCAGCAGGGAGAACAGGAACACCGTGACGAGGCACCGGCCCACCACCCTGTCCTGGCGGGCCACCGTGATCCCGGCCGTCAGCTGGCGCCAGCGGCTGGCCTGCGTCGCCGGATGGGGCACGGCCGGGAGGGTCACCATCAGCAGGGCCGCCACCACGAACAGGTAGGTCACCGCGTTCCCGGCGAAGATCCAGGCCGGCCCGACCAGGGAGTAGAGGACGCCGCCGATGATCGGCCCGATGACCCGGGAGGCGTTCATCTGGGCGGAGTTGAGCGAGATGGCCCCCGGCAGGTCCTCCTTGCCGACCAGGCCGGGGAGGATGGCCGAGTACGTCGGCCCGAACATGGCGCTGCCGGCCCCCACCATCAGGACCATGACCACGAGCAGGACCTTGGACGGGTGGGGGGAGAGGACGACCAGGGCGACGCCGAGGGAGAAGACGAGCTGCTCGAGCGACAGGACGATCAGCAGGCGCCGGCGGTCCACCTTGTCGGCCAGCAGGCCGCCCACCATGGGCAGCACCAGGGTCGGCCCGAGCTGGGCGAAGATGATGATCCCGACGAACGTGGCCGAGTGGGTGAGGTCGTAGGCGTAGGCGCCCAGGACGACGTTCTGCATCCAGGTGCCGATGTTCGACGCGAAGGCGCCCAGGAAGACGATGCGGAAGGTCCGGTGCGAGAGGGCGGCCCGGGCCGTGCCGCGCCGGGGAGGGAGCGGCGTATCGCCGTCGACCAGGGCATCCTCGATCTCCTCGAGCGAGATGCCGCCGTCACCGTCGTTCCCGTCGTCGGGCTCGGGTCGTGTGTCTGACGGGGGCCCCACGGGCCCATGGTACGGGAGCCGCCCGTCCGCCCGGCCTGGTCAGGGGCCGGCCGGGGAGCAGAGGCTCCCGCACGGGACCGCGAAGGCCGAGGCCGGGGCCAGGGGGACGGTGAGCGCCGACGCCGCCGCTGCGCTGCGTTCCACCTGGTAGGTGCCGCCGGCCAGATGGGGGAGCTGGGCCGCCGTGGGGGACAGGTGGGGCGTGTCGCCCGTCGTGATCGTCACCCGGAGGCGCCAGCCCGCCGGCAGCTCGGTCATCGTCGGGAAGACGGCGATGTCCTCCCGGGTGAGCTGGTCGGGGACGACGGGCTGCTGGGACGCCTGGGTGAGGGGGTGGACCGGCAAGAGCAGCGTCCCGCCGGGGGCGGTCCAGGTCCGCCCCGTGTCGAGGGCGCGCTGGGAGCCGGCCAGAGCCCCGGACGAGAGGGGGACGCTGTCACCGCCGGGGGAGACAGCCTCGATCGTCGCCGCCAGCTCCGTCTCCGTCGTGGTCGAGGTCAGGTACACGGTGGCGTCGACGGGGCCGCCCAGGACCTGTGGGGAGCCGAACGGCGCCGTGGTGTACGTCAGCGCGCCCGGGCCGCCGCCCAGCGTGAAGTCGTCGAGGTCGCACGGGTCGTCGGTGCCGAGGGACTCGAAGCCGAGGGCGAGCGCGCCGGCGCCCCACTGGTCCGTCTGGATGTCGCACGGGCTCGAGAGACCGCTCCACAGGACGGTGTCCGCCCCCGTCCCGCCCCACGCCGGGTCCGTCGGCGGCTGTGTCGTCAGGGCACCGTCGTTCTGGGAGATCGCGTCCGTGCCGCTCCGCCCCGGCGCGAAGTAGTACTGCGTCGGCGTGGCGGCCGTCAGCGGCCAGTGCGCCGTGTCGAGCCAGGTGTCGCCGGCATTCCGCACGTTGAGGTGCAGCGGAGTGGTCGTCGTGCTCATGGGCGTCTGCTCACCGAGCAGCCAGGTGTCGAACCACTCGAGCTCGAGGGCGGACATGTCGACGCCGGTCCCGGTCGTGACGTGCTGCCAGGGTCCCATCAGCAGCTGGTAGCGCGGTGTCACCGGCTGGTCCGGCGTCATGGCGGCGTACTGCGAGCGGCCGTCGTAGAGGTTCTGCAGGCCGACGTAGTTCATCGGCTCGCCGGCCTCGAAGAGGTCGTTCCAGCCGCCGACCAGGAAGGCCGGGATCTTGTCCGCCACCACCGCCGGCAGGTCGTGCGCCGGGCTGCGCGCCGACCAGTACGCGTCGTCCAAGGCACCGGCGCCCTGCCCGCTCTCGACCGCGAGGACGAGACGCAGGAACGAGATCAGCATCGGGCTGTCTGCCGTGACCGTCGGCGCCAGGCCGGCCAACCCGGAGGCCAGCAGCACCGGGTTGCCGCTGCGCACCGCCGCGACGAGCGGTTGCAGGGCGGGGTTGGTGAGGTTGAGGCCCGACAGCAGGGCGACATACGTCGCCGCGAACTCGGTGTCGGGGATGCCGCCCTGCGTCACGGTGTCGGCGTAGAGGTCGTTGCCCGCGATGATCGGGAACATGGCTTTGATCGGCGAACGGGCCCGCGCCGCCTGCAGGGTCTGGAACTGGTCGATGCCCATGTAGGACTCCCCGAACAGGCCGACCTCGCCGTTGGCGCCGGGGAGATGGGCGGCCCAGCGCGCCAGGGTGACGCCGTCCGTCGACTGCACGGGGTCGAACAGGTCGAAGCTGCCGCCCGAGTCGCCCGTCCCGCGCACGTCGGCGACGACCACGATGTAGCCGCGGTCGACGAGGTAGTCGACGTCGGTGTTGGCGATGGCGGACGCGTAGACGACGAACTCCTTCCCGTACGGCGTCTGTTGCAGCAGCACGGGGAAGAGCCCGCTGGCCGCCGTGCTCGTCCCCTGCGTCGTCGGGAAGTAGACGTCGGCGCGCAGGACCGTCCCGTCGGACATCGTCACGGGCTGGTCGAGGAGCGAGCCGGTCCCGTAGGTGGCCGGCTGCGGGGACCACGACGACGCGTCCGCCGGCGTCACGGTGTCCGCCGCGGCCGTGGCCGCCCCGAGCGTCTGCGAGGACCGCGGCGCGGGGGCCGGACCGTGTCCGCCCGGGACGAACGGCGCCACTGCGAACGCCGAGAGCGTGACCACCAACGCCAGCGAGCCCATGGCGAGGCGCCACGGGACGGTGCCCGTGCCCTGGTGCGCCCAGCGCCTGTGCCTCCGGTGTCGTGCCGGCATTCCCAACGGCCCCCCGGCCTCGTCTCCCGTGCCCGCCCCCGGGGCAGGGCCCGTCCCCGGGGGGAGAACGCTCCTGCCTCGGCGGACCTGCGGTCGGTCGACGCCGATCCGGGCGGTGCGCTACGGTGCGCCTGCTCCGGCCTCGTGCCGGGGTGGCCCAAGGCCAGCGAAGTCCGGTCGGAATCCGGCGCTGTCCCGCAATGGTGAGGCCCCCGCAACGGGGGCGAGCCCAGCCGCCTGACTTGGGTCGACGCAACCAGTCCCTCGGAGGAAGGGCGGTTCGTTCGATACCCGTCGGGTGTCGGAGCGGGCGCACTTCGTCCTCCGCACACCGATGGAGGATGAGCAATGTTCACCAGGCCCGGGAGGATCCCCCTCCTGCTCTCGGCCACCCTGACCCTGCTGTGCACCGTCGCGGTGCTCGCGTCACCGGCAGCCGCCGCGGCGGCACGCGCGTTCCCCGTGACGGTCCA
Organism: uncultured Acidimicrobiaceae bacterium; assembly: GCA_963717455.1. Classification (GTDB taxonomy): domain Bacteria; phylum Actinomycetota; class Acidimicrobiia; order Acidimicrobiales; family RAAP-2; genus Bog-473. The sequence continues at coordinate 3,613,568 of OY970336.1, read as the reverse complement.
CGCCGCCAACGGCACCGTCCGGATCACGGCGCGGCCGACCGCGATCGTGTCCCTGTCGCCGACCGCCACCGAGATGCTCTACGCCATCGGTGCCAGCAGCCAGGTCAAGGCGGTCGACCTGAACTCCGACTACCCGCCGGGCGTGCCGCGCACCCAGCTCGACGGCAACGACCCCAACGTGGAGGCGATCGCCGCCTACAGGCCCGACCTGGTGCTGGCCTCCGACGAGGCGACCAGCGTCGACACGCAGGTGCGCGCCCTCGGCATCCCCGTCGTCAGCCTCCCGGCGGCCGCCAACCTGTCCCAGGAGTACGCGCAGCTCGAGGAGCTCGGCCGGCTCACCGGGCACGAGACGCCGGCCCGGGCCGAGGTGGGCAGGATCAAGCACCAGATCGCGCGGATCGTCGCCTCGGTCCACAAGCCGTCGCGCCCCGAGACCTACTACTACGAGCTCGACCAGACGTACTACTCGGCCACCTCGAGCACGTTCATCGGGCAGCTGCTGGGCCTGCTCGGCCTGCGCAGCATCGCGGACGCCGCCAAGGGCGCCGCGGCCAACGGCGGGTACCCGCAGCTGAGCGGCGAGTTCGTCCTCAAGGCCGATCCGGACTACATCCTGCTGGCCGACACGATCTGCTGCGGCCAGTCCGCGGCCACCGTCGCCGGGCGCCCCGGTTGGTCGGGCCTGGCGGCGGTCGAGGGCGGACGGGTGCTCGGCCTCAACGACGACGTCGCGTCGCGCTGGGGACCACGCGTCGTGGACCTCCTCTCCGAGGTGGCGGCGGAAGTGCGATCCCATCGTGTGGGCCCGGCGTCGTGACGGCGACCGCGCCGGCCCGCCCGCTGGTGGTGCCCGACCTGCACGGGCCGGGCGTCCGGCACACCTGGGTGCCGATGGCGGTGGCGGCCGTGCTCATGGTCGCCGTCTCGCTCGTCGCGCTGTGCACCGGCCCCGTCGCGGTGTCCCCCCCGCAGGTCCTCGGGACGCTGTTGGCGCACGTCCCGTTCCTGCACTTCCACACCAGCACGCCCGCCATCGACCAGGCGATCGTGTGGCAGCTGCGGGCACCGCGGGTGGTCCTGGCGGGCATCGTGGGGGCCATGCTGGCGGCGGGCGGGGCCGCCTACCAGGGGCTCTTCCGCAACCCGCTGGCGGACCCGTACCTGTTGGGCGTGGCGGCCGGGGCCGGCCTCGGGGCCACGGTGGAGATCGTCTACGGCGGCGATTCCTCGACCTTCCTCCCGATCTTCGCCTTCGTCGGCGGCTCCCTGGCCGTGGCCGCGACCTACCTGATCGGGGTCGCCGGTGGGCGGCGCGCCTGGGGCCGCACCATCGTGCTGGCCGGCGTCGCCGTGGCGGCGCTGCTGACCGCCATCCAGACCTATCTCCAGCAGCGCGACCAGGAGCAGATCCGCCAGATCTACAACTGGATCCTCGGCAGCTTCTCCGTGGCATCGTGGTCCGACGTGACGCTGATCCTGCCCTACGTCGTGGTGAGCGGGGCCGTGCTGCTGGCCCACCGCCGCATGCTCGACGTGCTCCGGGTGGGTGAGGAGGAGGCGGGCACGCTCGGGATCCACCCGGCCCGCACGCGGCTCATCGTCGTGGCGGCCGCCACCCTGGGCACGGCGGCCGCCGTGTCGGTGAGCGGCCTGATCGGGTTCGTGGGGATCATCGTGGCCCACACGGTCCGGCTGACGTCGGGGGCCAGCTACCGCATCATCCTGCCGGTCGCCATGGTCGGCGGTGCGGCGTTCCTGATCGGCGCCGACCTCATCGCCCGCACCGCGCAGGCGCCGGCGGAGATACCCATCGGCGTCGTCACCGCCGCGATCGGCGCGCCGTTCTTCCTCTTCGTGCTGGTGTCACGGCGCGCCGGGCGCGGCATGGAGTCCTGATGGCGCGGCTCGGGACCGTCATACGGCTGGCGGAGCGCCGGGGTCGCCGCGGCGCGGGTGCGCCCGGCGCCGGCGCCATGGTGGAGCTCGACGCGGTGTCGGTGCGCTTCGAGGGCCGGGCCGCCGTCGACACGGTGACGGCGTCGGTCGGGCGGGGCGAGTGGGTGGGCCTCATCGGGGCGAACGGAGCGGGCAAGACCACCCTGCTGCGGGCCCTGGTCGGCCTCGTCGAGCACGAGGGCGAGGTGCGCATCGGGGGCACGCCGACGCTCGCCATGGGCCGGCGCCAGCGGGCGCGCGCCGTCGCCTACGTGCCCCAGGCGCCGGAGCTGCCGGCCGACATGTCGGTGTTCGACTACACGCTGCTCGGGCGGACACCGCACATCGCGTACCTCGCGACCGAGTCGGGTGACGACCTCGACCACTGCGTGCGCCTCCTCGAGCGCCTGGAGCTGGCCGGTCTCTCGCAGCGCCACCTGGCGACGTTGTCGGGGGGCGAGCGCCAGCGCGTCGTGCTGGCGCGGGCCCTGGCCCAGGAGGCGCCGGTCCTCCTCATGGACGAGCCGACGAGCGCGCTGGACCTGGCGCACCGGGTGGAGGCCCTCGAGATCGTCGACGAGCTCCGGCACGAGTGGGGGTTGACCGTGGTGAGCGCGATGCACGACCTCACGCTGGCGGGGCAGTTCGCCGACCGGCTGCTCCTGCTCTCGAGCGGGTCGGTCGCGGCGTTCGGCGCCCCCGGCGACGTGCTCGACGAACGGGTGCTGGGGGAGGCGTTCGCCTGTGCCGTCCGCATCGTCCGGACCGACGACGGCGAGCTGGTGGTCGCACCACGCCGCACCACGCCGCGCCAGGATGGTTCGGCGCGGGGCGCGGGCGACGTGGGGGACGAGGAGGCGCAATGAACGGGGATGCACGGGTGCCGCTGCCCGAGCCCGATCCACCGCCGGCGCGCCGGCGCGTCGACTCCGTGGTCGTCGTCAACACGGGGGACGGGAAGGGCAAGTCGACGGCCGCCTTCGGCGTGATGGGCCGGGGCTGGGCCAGGGGGTGGCGCGTCGGCGTCGTGCAGTTCATGAAGAGCGGCGACTGGAAGGTGGGTGAGCAGAAGCTGGCCCGGCATCTCGGCGTGGACTGGTGGACCCTGGGGGACGGCTTCACCTGGGAGTCGAGCGACCTGGACGAGTCGGCGGCCAAGAACGTGCACGCCTGGGGGGTCGCCAAGGCCAAGCTGGCCTCGGGCGACTACGACCTGCTCATCCTCGACGAGCTGACCTACGTGGTCAATTACGGGTGGGTCCCGGCCGCCGAGGTCGTCGACGGGATCGTCGGCCGCGCCCCCAAGACGAACGTGGTCGTCACCGGGCGCGACGCCCCGGCGGAGCTGGTCGAGATCGCGGACACCGTCACCGAGATGAAGATGGTGAAGCACGCGTACGAGCGGGGCGTCCGCGCCATGAAGGGCATCGAATATTGAGCCCCTCCGAGTTGCACGTCTTCGGTGGTGTGCCCGCGCTCGCCGTCCTGGCCTGGCGCCTGGACGCCCCGCTGTGGTGCGCCTCGACGGCGACGGTCGGCGGTGGCATCGGGCTGCGGGAGTGGGTCGTCAACGCGCAGGTGCCGCCGGGCTACGGGCGCCGGGACGTCGCCGCCCACGTCGCCGAGGTGGCCGGCACGCTCGGGCTCCGTGGTCCCGGCGTCGGCATGCTCACCGCAGCCGAGGTGGCGGACGTGGCGAGGGCCGAGGACGGCGGTGTGTCGGTGGAGGCCACCGTCGGGCTCGACCGACCGGTGTGGGCGGCCGCGCCGGTGGAGGACACGGTTGCGGCCGCACCCGGCACGGTCAACGTGGTCGCGTTCCTGCCCGTCCGTCACGCCGACGCCGCCCTGGCCAACATCCTGTGCACGGTCACGGAGGCCAAGGTGCAGGCGCTGTTCGACGGCGGCGTGGCCGGCACCGGCACCGCGTCGGACGCCGTGACCGTGCTCTGCCCGCCGACGGGGCGGGCGGAGCCCTTCGGGGGGCCACGCTCGGTGTTCGGGTCCCGGGTGGCCCGCGCCGTGTACGCCGCCGTCCGCTCCGGGATGGCGCGCCGGTGATCACCCTCGTGCTGGGTGGCACGCGCTCGGGCAAGTCGGCGGTGGCGGAGGACCTGGCGGCCCGCCACGGCCCGCCCGTGACCTACGTCGCCACCATGGTCCCCGCCGGCGACGCCGATCTCGAGGCACGCGTGGCGGCGCACCGCCGGCGGCGCGACCCGGCCTGGACGACCCTCGACGCCGGCGACGACCTGGCCGGCCTGCTGGCCGCCCTGGCGGGGACCGTCCTCGTGGACTCGCTCGGGCCCTGGGTGGCGCGCGCCATGACCCGCACCGACGGGGGAGCGGACGGCGCGTCGCTCTGCGCCGCCCTGCGCTGGCGGTCGGGCGACAGCGTCGTGGTCTCCGACGAGGTCGGGATGGCGGTGCACCCGAGCACCGAGGACGGGCGCCGCTTCCAGGACGCGCTCGGCGCGCTCGAACCACGCGGTGTCCGCCGCGGCCGACCGCGTCTACCTGGTCGTGGCCGGGCGCCCGCTCGCGCTCCCGGCGACGGGGTCGCTCCCGTGAGGCGGGCGCTCTCCTTCCTCACGGTGCTCGGGCGGGCGGCCGAGCCGAACGAGCGCACGCTGTCGTGGTTCCCCCTGGTGGGCATCTGTGTCGGTGCGGTGGTCGGCACGTCGTGGTGGCTGGCGGCCCGCGTCTGGCCGGCCGCGCTCGCCGCGGTCGTGGCCGTGGCGGTGGACGCGGCGGTCACGGGCTGCCTGCACCTGGACGGCCTGGCCGACGCGGCCGACGGCCTGCTCCCGCCGGTGGACCGGACCCGGCGGCTCGAGATCATGGCCGACCCGCGGGTCGGGGCTTTCGGTGCCGTCGTCCTCGTCCTGGTGCTGTCCCTCCGGGTGACGGCGCTGGCCGTCACGGCCGCCCGGCCGCTGGTGATCGTCGGACTGTGGTGCGGGTCCCGCACGATGATGGGGGTGGTGGCGCGCACGCTGCCCTACGCCCAGCCCGCGGGCGGGACGGCGACGGCCTTCGCGGGGGAGCACGGCCACTCGGCCGCCTCGCGCTACGGCGTCGCCGCCGCCGGTCTGGGCGCCGCGTGCGCCCTCGCGGCCGTGGGCGCCGGTGCCCGCGGCCTCGTCGTGGTCGGCGCCGAGGTGGTGGCGATGATCGGCGTGGTCTGGTTCGCGCTGCGCCGCGTCGGTGGCTACACGGGCGACGTGCTGGGGGCGATGGGGGTCATCGGGGAGACGGTCGGCCTGCTGGCCCTGGTGGCGCGATGACGCGCCGGCCGGGCGTGCCGCGCCCGCTCGGTGCCGCGGCCGGCCTCGCGCTGGACCGCCTGCTGCCCGAGCCGCCGGCTGCGGTGCACCCGGTCGTCCTCTTCGCGTTGCTCATGACCGGGCTGGAGCGGCGGATCCATCGCGACGCCAGGGGGGCGGGCCTGCTGCACGCCGTCGTCGGCGTCGCGCTCGGGCTGGGGGCCGGCGCCGTCGTGCGCTCCACCGCGCTGGCGACGTCGTCCGCCGTGGCCGGGCGCGCCCTCGCCGGCACCGCGGGCGAGGTGGGCCGTGCCCTCGAGGCAGACGACGTGGAACGGGCACGGCGGCTGCTGCCGGCGCTCGCGGGCGCGACCCGAACGGGCTGGAGACCGGCGAGATCGCCCGGGCCGTCGTGGAGTCGGTGGCCGAGAACACGGTGGACGCGGTCGTCGCGCCGGCCTTCTGGGGCGCGCTCGCCGGTGCCCCCGGCGCCCTCGGCTACCGGTCGGTCAACACCCTCGACTCCATGGTCGGCCACCGCTCACCGCGCTACGCCAATTACGGCTGGGCCAGCGCGCGCCTCGACGACGTCGTGGCGTGGGTGCCGGCCCGGCTCACCGCCGCGCTCGTCGCAGTGGTGCGGCCGCGCGCCGCCACGGCCGTGTGGACCGCGGTGCGACGCCAGGCGGCCGCCCATCCCTCCCCGAACGCCGGCGTGGCGGAGGCCGCATTCGCCGCCGCGCTCGGGGTGCGGCTCGGGGGGGTGAGCCGCTACGGCGACCGGGTGGAGCAGCGGCCGCCCCTGGGGTCGGGCCGCACCCCGGGCGTGGGGGACATCGGCGCCGCCGTGCGGCTCTCGGGCGACGTGACCGCGGCGCTCGCGGGCGGGTTGGCGCTGATCGGGTGCGCACGCTGGTGGTGGGCCCGGTGACGCTGCCCCCCGCGGGCACCCACGGCGGCGACGGCGCGGCGGTGGCCCGGGCGCTGGGGTTGGACCCCGGCTCGGTGCTCGACCTCTCGCTGTCGCTGAACCCGCTCGCTCCGGACCCGGCGCCCGTCCTCGCCCGCCACCTGGCCGCCGTCCGCGCCTACCCCGACCCGGAGGGCGCGACCGAGGCGCTCGCCCGGGCGATCGGCGTCGACGCGGAGCGGCTGCTGCTCACCAACGGGGGCGCCGAGGCCATCGCGCTCGTCGCCGCCGAGATCGGCGGACGGGTCCACGAGCCCGAGTTCGGGCTGCACCCGCGCCGGGGCGGACCGCTGTGGCGTTCCAACCCGCACAGCCCGAGCGGCCGCCTGGCCCGACCCGACGAGGGGGCGGACGTCTGGGACGAGGCGTTCTTCCAACTCGCGACGGGGCAGTGGACGAGGGGCGACGGCGCGGTGGTGGTGGGATCGCTGACGAAGCTGCTGGCCTGCCCCGGCCTGCGCCTCGGCTACGTGCTGGCCGACCCCGCCCTGGTGGCCCGGTGCCGCGCCCGTCAGCCGGGGTGGTCGGTGGGGGGCCTGGCCGCGGCCGCGCTGCCGGAGTTGCTCGACGCCGCCGAGCTCCCGAGTTGGTGCGCCGGCGTGGCCCGGCTGCGCGACGCCCTCACCGACCTGCTCGCGTCGCACGGGTTGGCGGTCCGGCCGTCGGACGCCAATTGGGTCCTGGTCGACCGGGGCGGCCTGCGCGAGGCCCTGGCGCCCCACGGCGTCGTCGTGCGTGACTGCGCCAGCTTCGGCCTGCCCGACGTCACCCGCGTCGCCGTGCCGTCCGAAGAGGGGCTCGAGCGGCTCGCCGCGGCGCTGGCGGCGGCCGCCATCCCCGAGCCCGTCGCATGAGCTGGCGCCGGCCGGTCCCGCTCGTCGGGGACACCACCTCGGCGCTCGCCCGCCGGGAGTCGCCGCGGGCCTGGGCCTTCGGCGGGCCGGAGCGGGACGCCTTCTACGCGGCCGTGCTCGGTCGCCGCGACATCCGGCGCTTCCGGCCCGACGAGATCGAGCCGGAGGTGCTCGAGCGCATCTTGGGCGCAGCGCACGCCGCACCGTCGGTGGGGCATTCGCAGCCCTGGCGCTTCGTCGTCGTCCGCGACGGCGCCACCAGGGACCGCGCCGCGCTGATGGCCGACCGGGAGTGGCACCGCCAGGCGGCCAGCCTGGCCGATCGTTCCGGACGCCAGATGCTCGACCTGCAGCTGCACGGCATCCGCGACGCCCCGCTCGGCATCGTGGTCTGCTGTGACCGGCGGACGAAGGCACAGGGCGTGCTCGGGCGCGCCACCTACGTCGACGCCGACCTGTGGTCGTGCGCGTGCGCCATCGAGAACCTGTGGCTGGCCGCCCGCGTCGAGGGCGTCGGCACCGGATGGGTGACGCTGTTCCAGCCCGATGAGCTGGCCGCCCTGATCGGGCTGCCACCGGGCGTCGAGACCCTGGGGTGGCTGTGTCTCGGCTGGCCCGACGAACGTCCTCCCGAGCCGGGGCTCGAGCGGGCGGGCTGGTCGGCTCGCCAGCCGCTGTCCGACGTCGTGCTGTGGGACCGCTGGCACGAGGACGGGGAGGGCCCGTCCCCACCCCCCTCGCATCTCGGGGCACCGGAGCCGGCGTCGGTCGTCGGGGCCCGCGACGCAGCGGATGTGCTGCTGACGCCCCCCGGCTCCCTGGGCGTGCTCGACCGGGCCGTCGACCGCCTGGCCGCGCTCGGGCTCGGGCCCGGCACACCCGCCACCGCGGTCATCGCCGCGGCCGGGCACCCGGTGACGCGCCACGGCGTGTCCACCTACGACGATGCGGTGACCCGCGAGGTGCTCGAGGCGACGGTCGCGGGGGAGTCACTGGGCGCGGTGGCGGCCCGCCTGGTCGGGGCGGACCTGATCACGGTCGACGCAGGCGTGCCGGGACACCCGGTCGCCGGCGCCGTCTCGTGTCGTCCCGCCGGCGCGCCCGGCGACCTCGTGTCGGCCGATGCGCTGGCGCGACCCGACGCCGAGCAGATGGTCGGCGCCGGTCGGGCGCAGGGTCGGGCCCTCGACGCCCGGCTGGTCGCCCTCGGTGAGGTGGGCATCGGCAACACCACGGTCGCCGCGGCACTGGTGGCGTCCCGGCTGGGGCTTCCGGTGGCCGAGGCGGTGGGCCTGGGTGCCGGCGGGGACTCGGCGACGCTCGGCCGCAAGCGCGCCGCGGTGACCGCCGCGCTCGCGAGGGCGGTGTCGGCGCACGCCGACCTGGAGGACCCGATCGTCACGCTGGCCGCGCTGGGCGGCCCCGAGATCGCCTACCTGTGCGGCGTGGTGCTCGGAGCGGCGGAGGCCGGCTCGCTCGTGGTGCTCGACGGCCTCGTCACCGGCGCCGCCGCGCTGGTGGCGGTCGCGCTGGAGCCGGCGGTGGCGGCCCACCTCGTGGCCGGACAGGAGAGCCGCGAACAGGCGCACCGGGCGGTCAACACGTACCTCGGGCTCGAGCCGTTGCTCGCACTGCGCCTGCGGGCCGGCGAGGGCGTCGGCGCCCTGCTGGCGGTGCAGCTCCTGCAGACGGCGGCCGGGGTGCGCGCCCAGACCGGCCGGGTGCAGGACTGAGAAGACCTACGTTTGGTGGGGGCGGTGTGCGCCGCTGGCACCGATCGGACGCAAGGGGGCAGGGATCATGGAAATCCTCAGCGAGAAGGAAGAGCAGGGCGTCGTCGAGCAACGCTTCGACTTGCAGGTCGACGGCGAGACCGTCCCGGGCATCCGCTGGTGCCCCGAGGGCGCCAAGGTACCCCGCCCGACGATCCTGATCGGACACGGCGGGACCCAGCACAAACGGGTCCCGAACGTGCTCGGCCTTGCCCGTCGACTTGTGCGGCACCTCGGCTACTCGGCCGTCGCTCTCGATGCACCCGGCCACGGGGAGCGAAGCGCAGACCCCGAAGAGGCGGAGCGGCGGCGCCAGGCGATCCAGGCTCGCATCGCGGCGGGCCCGGGCGCGGGTGGCGTCGCCCTGGGCCCGGAAGAGGCCAGAGAGTGGGTCGAACGCACCACAAAGGGGATCGCGGAGTGGCACGCGCTCCTCGACAGCCTCGACGAGCAGGGAGAGGGACCACGGTACGGCTACTGGGGAGTGTCGATGGGGACCGCGATCGGCCTGCCGTTCGTGGCGTCCGAGCCTCGCGTCAGCGCAGCGGTCCTGGGGCTCGCAGGGCTCGGGAACCGGCCTGGGGCCGACCTTTTCGAACGAGCTGCACGCGGGCTCACGGTCCCGTATTGCTCGTCCTTCAGTGGAACGACGAACTGGTCGCCGTGTCATCCGGCCTCGCGCTGTTCGACGCAATAGGTTCGACCGAGAAGACCCTGCACATCAACCCCGGCGGCCACGTAGGCATCCCCCTCTTCGAGAGGGATGCCTACGAAGCGTTCTTCCTGCGTCATCTCGGGCGGGCTGGAAATCCTGACTAGTCGCGTGCCGGGTTCGTTCGCTCCGAGCCACACCATGCCTGGCGCTCGCTTCGACGGCGTGACCGAGCACGGGCACCACCGACCCTGCGCCGGACCGAGCCCGAGGCGCACGTCGCCGTGAGCGCCGGTGCCAAAGATGTGGACGCTGCGTTTGCCTGGCGAGGTGAGACCGGGATGGTCCACGCCGAGTGTGTGCCGAACACCGATCCTGGGTTCTACGGATGTTGGTGGCCGGTCGCGGAAGGCTTTCCGGTGTGCACCGCAACGGTCGACTACCCGGCGAGCGGCTACCGCTCAATGCTCGGATGGGTGCAGTTGGTTCGCTCGACGGACAACGAGTCCGGTGGTGTGCGATTCGAGCTGGACCCCTTCGGACTCTTCGGCGACGCTCCTTCGCCTTACTGCTGGTACGGGCAGCGCCCGATACTCTTCGACGCTCCGTCGCGTCCGGTCCGGCAACCCCTCGAGTGGGTGGCGCACAGCTTTCTCGCGACCACACCCCTCGACGAGGTTGCCCAGTTGAAGGCTCGGCGTGTCGTGCCTCTGGTGGGTTTCTCGTGGGGCTTTCGGGACACGGGGAGCAGCGTGATCCTCAGCGACATCGAGGTGCTGACCGACCGTGCGTGGAGGATGCATCTCGACGTACTTCGCCGCGGCTACCCGATGTGGGTCTTCTCGGAAGGAACCGAGAGGTAGCACCGCGCCGAGTTGCCAGTCGCAACTACGAGGACGCCTCGCGGCCGGTGTTGCCTGGGGGTGGGTCGGTGCCCGGGGTACCACCGTCGGTCACGTGCTCCGTCCATTCGGACCCTGACCAGTACCGCCGCTCATGTCGACCCGAGGGGTCGGTCAGCCACCCGGGAGGAATCCCGGTGAACGTGACTTCGCCGGACGATCCGTCGACGGCATCAGGTGCTTGACTCGGAGAGGCGGTGCCGGTGAACGAGCTCGCGGCAGGGGAACGCCTTTGCCGACCCGCGCGGCGTCGCTGAGAGGAGAGCGCCCGTATCGCGAAGAGGCCGAAGAAGACCACGAGGGCGATCGAGGAACCGTGGCCGTAGAACGTGCCCACAGCCTAGCCTCGCCGGGCGAAGGGACAGAAGGGCGTTTCAGCGAGTACGCGAGGCGACACCGTCGAACGAACGACGGGTATCCAGCGAATAGTCGGAAGGATGCAGTCGTGCGAAGGGGCCCTACGGGACCTTGTCCGCGTCAGGATCCACGTTCGGCTCGTGGTGCCAGCGTAGGCCGGGTTGGTGTGCCACCCAGGCACAACGGGGCGGGCGGGTCACCGTTGGCCTACGGACGCCTGCGGGCTGAACGCGGCAAGGAGGTCGCCGGGCGCTGGGCGGCCAAAGCCGACCCAGCCCCGGCGGTCATCCCATATGGGAAGGGGAATGTTTCCCTTAGGGAAGCACTGCGTCGCTCGTAGCGGCGGGTGCCGCGGCAGCTCAGCAGGTAGTGCTGTTCAGGCCACCGACGCAGGTGTTGGCGGTGCTGAACAGGCCGGAGATGCCCCCGCCCAGAGCGGCGACGGCCACCACGGCCACGACGGCGATCAGACCCACGAGCAACGCGTACTCCACCATGGAAGCACCGCGCTCGGTGCGTGCCCGCTCGAACAGTGTCCCGTGTGCGGTCCTGACTGTTACGAACGCGTTCATGAACATTCCCAACATCTGAGCCCCCTCTTGCCCGCGCAAGTCCCCCCCGTGGATGACCTGCCCTCTTCAACTATTGGTCACTTCGTAGCCATGGTCTATAGGACTTTCAGACCTAACTAAGTGTCCATGAGAGGGAGCGATAACCCTCGGTGCGGACGGACAGCTTTGCCGAGGTGGGAAGGACCTCGCCGAGCAACCTGCTCCTGTGCGCCAATCGGGACGGTGGGGGACACTTCGGCACGACGGGGGCAGGCGCCTCTCTCGAGGGATTGTCAGGTTATCCCTGACAATGTAAGGTGAACCCTGACACAGGAGGGTTCTCATGACTGTCACCAAGGAACGCGTAGTCGCATCCTGCTCGTTCTGCCTCAGACCGAACGACAGAGTCAAGAAGCTGATCGCTGGTCCGGGGGTCTACATCTGTGATGAGTGCGTCGATCTATGTCGCCAGATCATCGGCAGCCCACCCTCCCTTCCTCCACAGCTGACATCTTGGGAGGAGGACCTTGACCTCGACGGCGTACTTGCGAGCCTCCCACGGATGGCGGCTGCCGGTGCGCAGGTCGAAAGAAATCTCTCTCGCTTCGTGAAGAGGGCGAGAGAGCTGGGTGCAACGTGGGCAGCCATCGGATCGTCCCTAGGGATGACTCGACAGTCGGCATGGGAGCGATTCTCGGGCGAGGAGTAGTTGTCCATGCCCTGTCCCAGAACGCCATCGGGTAGGTGGGGCAGACACCTCGGAGTCGGTCGAACCTTCCCAGTCAGTAGCTGCTCAGCACCGAGTCGTTGACACCTGAACCGAGAGGGCGCAACCTGAGTGTGGTGACCTCTACCATCCCGTGGGCCGCCTGCAACACGAGGGAGGTGGGTAGTAATGAAGTACGTCGTGATCAGTCGGCTGGCTCCTGGAGTCGACAGCGCACGCAAGGCATTCGAGGTGTTCTTGAAGGCCGGGCTGCCAGCCGGAACCGAATCGGTGTGGGCGGGGGCGGACGGGAAAACGTTCGTCAACATCGTCGAGAGCGAGACCCCGGACATGGTGGCTTCGTCCACGTATGCACCGTTCTTCGAGGAATCGACCGTCATCCCTGTTGTAGCCGTTGACGACGCCTGGATTGAAGCCATCCGCACTGCACAAGCCAACTGGGGCTAGGCCTCACCGGGAATCGACATCACTGGCCCCGAAGCGGGGGTGCCCCGGTTCACCTGTTTCGCGCCGGGTCGAGGCGTATCTTCAGGATTCAGATCTCGGAAACCGAGGCGAACAGTCCGGACGTCCGGAGGGTCTGCATGAACTGGTCCACCACGGGGCCGGGACCGGCGAACGACCACTGGAAAAGAGCGGGCGAGTCGGGGTTCGACGGGTCGGTCAATCCGGATTCGATGGACTTGAAGAAACTGAAATACGGCTGCGCGACGTCATGGACGGTCAGCAACGTATCGTTGTACGACAGTCCGGGCTTCGTAGTGGCGAAGACGTACACCGGCACCCCCGCCGGCAGATCCGACAGGCGTCTCACCGATGGCGAGCCAACCGGGTCGAGCCACTGCAGCTGGGCGGAGTACTCGTTGACCTCCATCGGACCACCATTGAGATAGTTGAGGGCGATCGAACTCAGGGAGTCGGAGTCGTCGAGGCCGCGGACCTCGAGGAGCTGCCCGGTGGACGGATTAACGACGATGGTGGACTGGCCACTCCCGGGCCCCGAGGCGAAGCCCTGGCCGGTCTCGCCGTCGTGGGTCGTGGTCGGTCCGAGTGCTGTCACGCCAGGCAGTAGGGCCATCGCCTGGTAGAGCGCGGCGTCGAACTGTGGGGTGGCTCCCACCGTCGGTCCGATTAGGAGCATGGCCGCCCGCTGGAAGCCTGGGTTGGGAGCCGCCTCGTCGGACAGCAACTGGTCCAAGGCGGGGATGCCTGTGGTCCCGGACTCAAGCTCTTGGGCCAAAGTCGATGGGCCGGTGGGGAGCGACGACACGTCAATCAACTGCCCGGCCCCTGTGATGGCGTCGGGCGGCGCGGCGCCGGCGCCTCCCTGTAGACACTGGTTGGCCGTCATGGGGTTCGGAGTCACGAGTAGGTGGAGGCCGACCCAGGCCTCCTGCTCGGACGGCGAGGCGAACTGGGCCGGCTGGGCGGTGAGGGTGGTGCAGGTCTGTCCCGCGGCCGTCGACCACTTCTGGACCGAAAGGCCAATCGTCGCCTGGGCAGCGCCGTTGTTCACGTTGGCGACGACCGACAGGTTGGCCTGGGCGTAGAGGGCTTGGTCAGCCTGGAGGTGAGGAATCGGTTGCTCGGCGGCCCGGTCGGCGACCAGGCGCAGCTGGTCACCGACTGACAGATGCGACGGAAACGGCTCGGTGGTCGTTCTGGGCGCGCCGTGCGGGGCGGGCGGGCCGGCGGCCACGACAAGCGCCAGGGCGGCGGCAACGCCGGCCGCCACCAGGCCACCGAGCGACAGGGACGTACGGCGGGCGAGGCGCGTCCGATGTCGGCTGCCGAAGTGACCCCGGTTCGGCCAGGCGGCCGCGCCCTCCTCTTCGATGGCGGCGACAAGGCGCTGTCGCATCGGTTCGAGGTCCGGGTCCGGTTCGACGGTGGCGTCAATGTGGTGGCGGAGGAGTTCGAGTTCGTCGATCATCCGAGGGTCCCTTCGGTGGCCGGTGTGGCGTGGTTGGCGTCGTTCTCCTGTTGTCCGCCAGCGTCGAGGAGTTCCCGAAGCCGGCGGCGGCCGCGGGCGAGGCGCGACCGAACCGTGCCGACCGGGACGCCGAGTGCTCGGGCGATCTCCTCGTAGGTGAGGTCGGCGCTGGCTGCTAACAGCAAGACTTCCTGGTAGCGCTCGTTCAGTCGCCCGAGGGCCCCAACGACGCGGTCGGTTTCGGCGGCGTCGTCGACCGCGGCACTGACACTCTCCGCCGGGTCGAGCTCAGGCTCGCGGACGTGTGCAGCTGCCCGCAGGCGACTCAGGCGCCGGCCTTCGGACCGGCGGTGCTGGCGCAGGACGTTGGTGGCGATGCCGAGCAGCCACGGTCGGGCGTCGTCGTAGGCCCGGTCGTATCGGGCTCGGGTGTGGAAGGCGGTGACGAAGGTCTCGGACACCATGTCGTCCACGTCCCCCGACCTGGCCCGATACGCCACGTAGCGGTGGACCGCCAAGGCGTGGCGATCGAAGAGAAGCCCGAACCGTTCCGGGTCGTGCAACGAGGCCGCTACCAGGTCGGCGTCAGTTGGCGACGGCCCGTCTTCCATCAGTACCTATTGTCCGCCGGCCGGACAGCGGTTCCCAGGAACCGACTGTAATGGCGTGGGCTCGGACCACCCGCTGTGCGGTATGGGGGGCGCAGCCTGCACATCTGACCCCGTCCAGCTCGCTTCGTCGTTGGCTGCCCTCAAGACGTCGCTGACGACGATGGTCTCGACCATTCGGTCCAAGGCCCCATCAGCCAAGATTGTGCTGGTCCGGAGCTGAACTTCACCCAGGAGGGCGACCAAGTGGTGGGCTCGATGGGCCAGGGACTCGAGCAGGTCTTCGTAGAAGTCGCGAAGACAACCCACGTGCCGCTGGCTGACCCCTGCGTGATCGGCCAAACGCACGGTCCATGCGCTCCACCCGACGCGAGCTGGATAGCGGGCCACGGTGACGGTGGGTTTTCCGTATCACCCGACACCCCTGGGCCATGAAGAAATGGCGACTCTTACGGAGCGTGCCCTTCAGGGCTAGATGCAAGCAGCTGCGTTTGGTCTATGAGCGACCGCCATCATCGCCGGGTAGGTGAGACCCCACCACCCGGCGGACCTGGCGCCGAAAATGGTCACCGGTTTGACGACCGGAGGACCCGGGTCAGTCCGTGGCGGAGACGGCGTTGACGAGGAGCGCCACGCCGATGCCGAGGATCAGACCGAAGATCAGTGCCAACACGGTCCATTCGAGGGTCTTGGGCGACGCCGGCGTGGACGGGACGGCGGCCACTGAGATGACCTGCCCTCCCTCCTGGTCGGTGCCCTGCGACGCGTAGAACTGGTAGTTCTGGAGCTGGTCCTGCAGGGTGGCCAGCTGGCTCTGGAAGTCCCCCAACTGCGTCTCGTCCGGTGTCACGTTGGCCCCGGCCGGTGCGGAACGGATCTGGCTGTTCAGGTTCGAGATCGCATACTCGAGGGTGTTCACCTTGTTGGTCAGCTGCTGCTGGGCGGACGTGAACGTGTCGATGGTCTGCCTGCGCTCCAGGCTGATGTAGGCCCGCGCGTAGGCGTTGGCGGCGGCGGCCGCCAGGTGCGCATCGTGGGACCGCGCCGAGATCTGGACGACGTCGGTGAGGCCCACCTGGGTTGCCGTGACCGCCGGCGCGTTCGGGACGGTCCGCTGCACGATGGCGGCGATCGACGAGCTCTCCATGACCTCGATCTGGTCCGGCACGTTGACGACGGTGGGGGCGCCGGTGGGGAAATTCGCCTGGATCAGCGTCTGGGAGATCGCCGGCTCCAGGAGCACGGTGGCCGTCGCCTGGTAGGTCGGCTTCACCGCCACGCAGTAGCCCAGCGTCAACCCCACGCAGATCGCCGTCACGACGACGACCGTGATCCTCTTCTGCCAGAGCACCCGGGCGTACTCGCGCAGACCCGACTGCTCGGCCGCACCCGGTTCGTTGAGCAGGGAAACCTCGCCGTAGCCGCGCCGGATCGATTGCTGTTCCTCTCCCACAGTCATCGTTGGGGGAACGTCGGGCGGGGAAATTCTTGCGCCCATTCATCCGATCGGCCCATCGGACCCGCCAAATTCCTCGCTGGGAGGGAGGCGCCGGAGGCGCCACGACCCGTCACCCGGCGGCGAATTGCGACCCGGCGTCGGCGACCTCTGCTCGGTACCACTCGATGGTCTTCGAGAGCCCCTCCTCGAGGGA
Organism: uncultured Acidimicrobiaceae bacterium; assembly: GCA_963717455.1. Lineage (GTDB taxonomy): Bacteria > Actinomycetota > Acidimicrobiia > Acidimicrobiales > RAAP-2 > Bog-473. The sequence goes on along the minus strand of OY970336.1, from coordinate 3,597,386 downwards.
CCACTGGGGCTTCCACCCCAGCCGTTCCCGGGCGCGGGTGTTGTCGCCCCGCATCGTCCAGATCTCGGTGGGACGGTCAGGAAGCGCCCCGAACTCCGCGACGACGGGATGGCCGAGCAACTCGAGGATGGTCTCGGTCACGGCGCGGATCGAGACGTCCTCACCGCAACAGATGTTGAAGAGCTCGCCCTCGATGCCGGGGACCAACGCGCACCGGACCATGCCGTCGACGATGTCCTCCACGAAGTTGAACTCGCGCGTCTGGCGGCCCTGGGTCATCCTGAGATCCTGGCCCCGCAGGGCACGGATGATCACTTCGGGAATGATGCGATCGAGGGTCTGGCGCGGGCCGTAGGCATTGAAGGGCCTGACCATGACGATCGGCCATCCGTGTCCCTGGTGGAACACCCGGCACAGGCATTCGGCGGCGTACTTGGTCGCGGCGTACGGGGAGACCGGGCGAACGGGCTTGTCCTCCTGGAACGGCACGGAGATGTCGCCGTAGATCTCACTCGTCCCGACGTTGACGAACCGCTCGTAGCCGGTCCCGTCGAGGGCCTGGAGCAGGTTGGCCGTGCCCTGGACGTTCGTCTGCACGCACTCGTCGACTCGCTGCCACGACTTTCCCACGTGCGTGTAGGCACCGAGATGGAACACGTGCGTGGGTGCACGGCGTGGACGAGCGGCGCCTCGGAGTGCTCCAGCAGTGCCCCGACATCGCGCCACCGGACCTGTGGTACGTGCCGAGACAGGAGCCTTTCCAGCGCGAGTTGTTGGATGTGCTGGGGATCGACCGCGACCGGTGCATCGACAGCACGCAGATGCGGTACGTCCATGCCGAGTGCCTCGTCGTCCCGTCACCGCCGGCCATGACCGTGGTCAACCCGCCGTGGGCCGTCGCGTACCTGCGGGAGCGCCTCCTGGCGGAGCCGATCGATCGCATCCCGGGGCGCGCCATCTACGTGAACCGGGGTGGAGGTCCGAACAACAGGCAGGTGACCAACGAGGAGGAGCTCATCGGGCATCTGCACACCCGTGGTTTCCACGTGATCGAGCCCGAGAAGTTGACCGTCCCCGAGAAGGTCAGGGCCTTCGCCGAGGCCTCGGTGATCGTGGGGGCGCACAGTGCAGGGCTGGTCAACCTGGCCTTCGCCAGTCCGGGCGCCGCCGTCATCGAGCTCTTCCCCGCCGGTGGCACCAACACCTGCTACTGGAAGCTGGCACAGGCCGTGCCCGGGCTCGAGTACCGGTACGTGTGCGGCCGGGGGGACCCGAGACGGATCTCCCTGTCGGAGTTCCTCGTCAGCGACATCACCGCTGATCTCGACGTTCTCGGAACCGTGCTGGACGAGCTGGGGTTCCCCCGGAGAGGCTGACCGGTCAGCGCGGCCCGGGCAGGCGCCAGGGCGGTTCGGGCCCGGTGCGCAAGCATCCGGCCGGGGTGTCGTTCTGTCCGACGTGGTGAAGGCGCAGGGATCGGTGCGGCGCGCCGGCACGAACAGGCGGGAGGATCTCTTCGTCGCCGCCTCGCGGCGCCTGGTCTGCGTCGCGATGTTCTTCCTGCCGCTCCTCAAGTTCCGCTTCGGTCACGCCTTCGACCTGAGCGATGCCCTCTTCCTGGTCGCCGGGGGGCTCCTCATCGTCAGCCGGCGCCCGCCGCAGAAGGCGCCGCCGGTGCCGGGATGGTACTTCGGTGCATTCGTCTTCGTTCTGGCCGGGGTGGTCGCATCCTCCCAAGCAGTCTCGAAGGCAGCGTCGTTGCAAGTGGTGCTGAACGCCGTCTTCGTCTTCTTCGTGTTGCAGTGGATGCTGCGCCAGCTCCTCGACACGCCGGATCGGGTCCGGACCGCCATCGTCGGTTTCATCCTCGGGACGACGGTGTCCGCGTTCGTTGCCTTCCTGCAGACCGAGTTCCACGTGCTGGGCTACAGCCACGTGGCCAACCTCGAAGGCGCCCGGGCGATCGGGCTGAGCAGCCAACCCAACGTCGCCGCCGTGGCGTTCGCCCTCGCGATGGTCCTGACCATCGGCCTCGTGCTCGAGCAGGGCATCAGGGGGCACTGGTACCTGGGCGTCTGCATCGCCGTCCTGGGCAGTGCCCTGATCTTCAGCGCCAGCGTGTCGGGACAAGCGAGCACGCTGGTCGGCATCATCGTCCTGTTCGTCGCGCGCGGGATCAAGTGGCGCACGGTGCTGACCGTGATCGCCGCGCTCGGCGTGGTGTACGTGATCGCGATCACGGTGCAGTCGAACGGCAACCACTTCGATCTCAATCCGATCGCGCGCCTCGAGCAGACGACGAACGGGAATTCGGGCTACGGGACCGTGAACTCCCGGATCGACACCATCAAGCTCTCGTGGGGCGGGATCGTCGAGAGCCCCATCGTGGGACACGGCCTCGACCAATCCAGCGTGGCGATCTGGTACGACCCGTACCTCGGCGTGTACTACCCGGCGCACAACATCGTGATCATCTACTGGTACGCCGGGGGGATCTTCATGCTGGCCGGTGTCGCCTTGATGATGGCCTCCGGGCTCCGCCGGGTCTTCGTGCGCAAGGAACCCCTGCGTGGCACCGTCCTGGCGGGGTGCCTGACGGTGCTGTTCTTCGCCCTCCAGGGGCCCGAATTGGTCGACCGCTGGCTGTGGCTGCCGTTCATGCTCGCCCTGTGCTTCCGCGCTCGATTGGCCGAGGACGCCGGCGCCCGGGAGTCGGCGGGAGCGGCCACGGCGGACGGTCTGCCGCCGCGCGCGGTGACGGGGTCGGTCGGGAGGCACGCGGCACTCGAACCCGTGACGAGCGGCACCACGGCGACCTCGGACGTGGGCGCATGACCGCGTGGGAGCACGCCGTGCACTCCAATGGTGACGCCCGCCAACGGTCGGCGCTCCGGGGAGCCACCATGGCCTCGGGCTCGCTCGGCCTGGGCGAGATGCTGGAGGACCGGATCCTCGGCCTCGACAGCGCCCACGTCTTCATGGTCAGTGCGCAGGCGGTGGCGGCCCGAGCCACGGTGGTGGCCGAGGTCGGGTGCGGCCGCGGTGTGCTGGTTGACATGGGGCAGCCCGGCGGTCCCTGGCAGGACCTGAGGGGGGACGGCCGCACGGTCATCGGCATCGACATTGAGGACACCGGCGCCGACAACCCGGTCATCGACGAGTTCCGCCTGATCGGCGACGACGGCCGCTGGCCCCTGGACGACGCCTCGGTCGACCTGGCCGTCAGTGACTTCGTACTCGAGCACGTCACGGACCCCGACGCCTTCGTGCTCGAACTGGCCCGTGTGCTGCGGCCGGGAGGCATGTTCATCGCCCGGACCGTCGCCAAGAGCTCCGTGCTCGCCACGGTCGCCCGGATCGTGCCGAACGACCACCATGCCCGGGCCGTGGAGCACCTCCAGCCCGGGCGCGAGGAGCGCGACGTCTTCGCGACCTCCTACAAGATGAACGCCCGCAAAGACCTGGCACGCCTGCTCGACGCCGACTTCGAGTGGGCCATCGCGCGCCGAACGGGACTCGAGCAGTACTTCAAGCCCTGGCCCCGCACCCGCCGCGTCGTGGCGCAGGTCGAGCGGCACCTGCCGACCTCCATGTGGATGGCCCTCGTCGTCTTCGCCCGCCGGCGCAGCTGACGCCTCCCGCGTCGACCCGCCTACCCGGAGACGACGGCGGCGAGCGTCGCCCTGACCGCCGCGGCGGTGCGCCCCCACGTGAACGCCGACGCATGGGCGACGCCGTGCTCCAGCTCTCGGGGCTCCGCGGCCAGGGCCTGCGGCACGGCCCGGGCCAGCGACGGCGCGTCCCAGCCGTCCATGACGGTGGCCAGGCCCCCGGTGACCTCGAGAAGCGCCGGGTCGGGGGTGACGACGACGGGGATGCCGAGGCGCATGGCCTCGAGGGCGGGGAGCCCGAATCCCTCGTAGTCGGAAGGGAAGACCACCAGGGACGCGGAGGTGAACTGTCGCTGGAATTCGGGTGCAGGCAGCCATGGCTGCAGGGACACCAGGTCACCCAGGTCCCGGGCCTCGACCCGGTCCCTCGAGCGCGGCGCGCCCCGCCTCGGGCAGGCCGACGACGACGAGGGGCGGCGCGCTGCCCCTCGCCCGCAGGATCGCCCACGCGTCAACCACCAGGTCCACGTTCTTGTTGCCCCATTGCCCGAACGCGAGCGCGTACTCTGCGCCCGGCACGCGCGAGGGCCACGCCAGCACGTGGTCCGCCCCCAGCTGCGCGACCGTCACACGGCGCCGATGCAGGTACGGGTGCGCGGCCAACAGGTCGTCGCGTGTGCGGTACGAGATGCAGGCGATCGCGTCGGCCTGCCGGTACCCGATGGCGTAGCTGGTCCGGCGGAGCAGGCGGGCCCGGGCGGCGAACTGCTCGGGGCGGTGCTCGTGCCGCAGGTCGAGAGCGATGACCACCCGGGGGCAGGGGAGTGGCGCCATGGTCGTGGCGGGGGTGACGCCGAGCAGGACGTCGGCCCGCACGCGGCGGCACAGTGCGGGGACCCCGACGTCCATGGCGTGGACACGGGACCCTCCCGCGGGGTGCACCACGACGTGGTCGGGGAGGTCGAGCTGCACGCCTGGCCGGAGCACGACGTGCAATTCGTCGTCGGCGCCCAACTCGTCCCACCCCTTGAGCAGGTTCTCCGCCACGACGCCCAGGCTGGTGCCGCGGACGGGTACCGCATTGACCACCACGCGCACCGCAGCACGGTATCTGAAGCCGGCGCGCAGGCATTGCGTGCCTCCGCCGTTCTGTGAGCGTGCCCAAGGACGAAAAGAGACGCCGGGCCAGCAAGCCGTGGCGTGACCGAACGTTCACTTGATATGACACCGACGACCCGGCGCGCCCGGCACGCCCGCCAGGCTCTGCCCCGGCTGCGGGAGGTGGCCCCATCCGGGTCGTCCTCGAGGCGCTCCACGGCGTCGTCGCAGCGCGTGATGGTGCTGACCGTCGTCGACCAGGCCGCGTCGAGCGTCTCGAACTTCGCCTTGGCCATCATCGTGGCGCACTACAGCTCCGCCAGCGCGCTGGGCGTGTTCGCCATCTTGACCACCACCTACGTGCTGAGCCAGGGACTGGTGCGGAGCCTCACCAGCGACTGCCTGCTCACCCGCTCCGAGAGCGGCGAGGGCGCACGGTCGACCTACGAGCAGGCCGGCCATCTGGCCGCCGTCGTGCTGTCGGCGTCGCTCGCCGTGCTCGTCATCGCGGTCAGCGGCGCCCTGCCCGGCGCGTTCACGCTGCCCTTCGTCATCTTCGCGGTGTCGTTCCCCCTGATGGCGTGCCAGGACTACGCCCGCTATGTCGGCATCAGCCGGTACGACCCCGGGTACTCCATCCGCCTCGACGTGGCGTGGCTCGTCGTCTTCCTGGTGGCCTACGTCGTCCTCCGCCGTGCCGGCCTGACGACGCTGCCCTGGCTGTTCGGGGCCTGGAGCGGCGCCGGGGCGCTGGTCGGCCTGTGGACGGTGCGGGCGCACCTGGCCGGCACGCGGCACCGCCGGCTGCTCCGGTTCTGGGACGAGAGCGAGCGCGGGGTCGGCCTCCGCTTCGCGGGCCAGTTCATGCTCGTGACGTCGTGGACCTACTTCATCTCGTATCTCCTGCTCTTCGTCCTGCCCTTGGCCTCCATCGGCGAGTTCAAGCTGGCCCAGCTCGCTTTGGGCCCGATCACGGTCCTGCTGGCCGGGGTGCAGTCCGCCCTCATCGCGCTGGCCGCCACGCGCTTCCAGAGCGACACGCAGCAGGCGATCCGCTTCCTCCTCTTCGGTGGTCTGGGCGCGTGCGCGGTGACGTTGGCCTGGACCGCGCTCATCTACCTCGCACCCGGGCACGTGATGCACGCTGCGTTCGGCCCGAAGTGGCCCGCAGCTCGAGTGATCATTCCCTTCGCAGGTCTCGCAGTGGCACTGAGCGGCTTCTCGGGTGCCGCCACCTCGGGACTGCGGGCCATGCGGGCGGCACGTGAGAACCTTCGGCTCGCGCTGGTGATGGTGCCGTTCCTGTTCGTGCTGTGCATGGGTGGTGCCAAGCTGGACGGCGCGCGGGGCGCCGCCGCGGGTCTCTCCGTGGCCGGTGCCCTCTACTCGATCCTTGGCTGGTGGGTGCTGCTCCGCGTGGCGCGCGGTTTCGTCCCCGGCGTCAGTGCGGTGGTGGAGGACGTCGTCGTGGAGCTGTCCGAGCCGTGATCGGCACAGCGGTCGGCCGCGACGTGATCCCGATACTGCACGTCCACCCGGACGGGCGGCACGGCCGGCGCCCCGCCGGGGGAGTCGATGCGGGCCCGCACGGCGGCCATGTCGCGGGCGGCGATCACGTTGAGCGTGGGCGGAAGCCGATCGGAATGCCACGGCGTGTAGTGCCCGTCGAGCAGGTACATCGTGTAGCCGGCCTCGGTCAGGAACGCGCGCACCTCGGCCGGCGTGATGCCGAATTGGGCGCAGTACCCGTTGTGCTCGAAGAGCAGCACAGGCGAACTGCCGGCGAGCAGGCCTCGGCCCCCCTTCATGACCAGGAGCTCACACCCCTCGACGTCGATCTTGATCAGGGACGGGGGGTCCTGGCCGACCAGCTGGTCCAGGGTGGTGACCGGCACCGTGATGCCGGCGCGCCTCGTGGCGTTCGCCGAGCCCGTGACACCGTCGGGGGCCAGGCGGTTGAGGGCGTCGCGGTCGAGCACCTCGAAGGTGGCCTCGCCCACCTCGTCGCTCACCGCAGAGCCCACGACGGTGGCCTCGAGATCGTTGAGCGCGAGGTTGGCGGTCAGTTCTTCGAGCACCGGCGGGAACGGCTCCACCGCCGTGATCCGCACCCCGGGAATGCGCGTGCCGACCAGGGCCGAGAAGACCCCGACGTTCGCCCCGACGTCCACGAAGTGGTCGCCCGGGCGCAGGTAGCGCAGGCAGAACTGGAGCTCCCCCCATTCGTGCACGCCGTCGTACAGGGTCCACACCGAGGGGAACTGGTGCGGTCGCGCCTCGATGCGGGTCCTGCCGTCGATCGTCACGACGGCCCTCACGTCCTCATCGGAACGGGTTCGCCAGTGCCACTCGACCGCCCTGCGCTCGGCGGCCAGGCGGGCCCCCTTGTTCGCCGGGTGGTTCCCGATCTCCCACAACCAGTGCACCGAACGCCGCGCGTGATGCACCCAACGCTGCATCCGGCCGGAGCCGTTCTCGAGCCCGTGACCCTCGCCGCCGTGCACGCGTGTTTCTTAGCAGAAGCACACAGAGACCAAAGATGACCAGGCTGCCCCCCGTCCTGCGCCCGCTGTTCCCCTGGGTGAAAGCCGGTGCGCTGGCCACCATACGGGTGGTGAGCCCGGTCACTCGTCGCGTCCCGGGCGACGACGCTCGGCCGACGCCACCCCGACACGTCGCTCGTTCGACCGTCGAGTACGCGCGGACCCACCCTGGTGGTGGGGTCGAGGTCGTCGAGGTGGCGGCCGCCGACGACCTGCGCCGGCCGCTCCCGGCGGGCCTCCCGCCCCACCACCGGCAGTTTGCCGCCCCTGCCCGTGAGCACATCGCTCCCAACATCGTGGCCCGGGTCCGCAACGGCCGCGTGGCGGGCCCCTACGCCGCGACCATCACCGAGGACGACACGCTGCTCTTCGACCTGTCGCCCTACTACGGCGTTCGGCGCCCCACCCAGCACCCGGTCTTCCTGCGCTGGCGCCTGCCTGCGGTCAACCCGGTCGTGGGCTCGGTCGGTGTGCTCACCACGAGGGGCGGGGACAACTACTACCACTTCCTCACCGACGTCCTGCCGCGGCTCGAGCTGCTGCGCCGGGCCGGTGCGTGCCCGGACGCCTACCTGGTCAACCGGGTGACCCGGTTCCAGCGCGACATGCTCGATCATCTCGGCCTCACGGCCGATCGCTGCCTCGGCAGTGACAAGTACCCGCACCTGCAGGCCGACGAGCTCGTCGTGCCGTCCCTGCCCGACGCCGATCTCAGGACGCCCCCCTTCGTCGTGGCCTGGCTGCGCGCCCGTTTCCTCCCCGCCGCGCTGGCCGCGCCCCACCGCCGGCTCTACGTCGGGCGAGGCGACAAGAAGCGCACGCGCCGGGTCGTCAACGAGGCGGAGTTGCTCGCCGCCCTGGAGCCCCTGGGCTTCGAGCCCGTCGACCCCGGCTCCATGTCGCCCGCCGAGCAGGTGCGCGCCTTCGCCGAGGCCGAGTGCATCGTCGGCCCGCACGGCGCCGGTCTGACCAACCTTGCCTTCGCGCCGCCCGGCGCCGCCGTGGTCGAGCTCTTCGCGCGCGACTACGTGAACGAGTGCTTCTGGGCGCTCGCGACCACGGTCGAGGGGCTGCGCTACCGCTATCTCGTGGGCGACGGCTCCCTCGCCGCTTGGTCCGGGCGAAACCGCGGGGTGGCCTCCGACATCGTGGTCGACCCCCAGCAGGTCCTGAGGCTCCTCGACGGCCTGCTCTGAATTTGCAATCCCGGTATCACGACAAGTCGCGCGTGGTCTGCGAGTTATCCGCCATGAAACGACGATCAGGGGGTGACCCGGGGTGCCAACGCAGCGTCGAGACAGCGCACGTGTCGTCATTCACGACTACTCGGGCCATCCCGGGCAGGCGCAGCTCAGCCGGGCCCTGGCCCGCCGCGGCTACGAGGTCACCCACCAGCACTGCCCCTCCTACGCCACCGGCAAGGGGTCGCTCGAGGCCGGACCGGGTGACCCGCCCAACCTCGCGTTCGAGCCCTGCGCCATGAACGGCGCGTTCGCCCGGTACTCGGCGTTCACGCGCGTCCGCCAGGAGCTCTCCTACGGCCGTGAGGCCGGCCGTCGCATCGCCGCCAGGGACCCGGCCGTGGCGGTCGTCAGCAACGTGCCCCTGCTGGCGCACGCCGTCCTCGCCCGGTACCTGTCGCGCCGCCGCATCCCGATGGTGTTCTGGCACCAGGACATCTACTCGGAGGCCATCGGCAACGCGGCACCGCACGCGGCTTCCCGTGCTGGGCCACCTCGTCGGCCGCTTCGCCGACCGTCTGGAGCGGACGATCGCCCGGCGCAGTCACGCCGTCGTCGCCATCTCGCCCACGTTCCTCGAGCGCCTCGCGGCGTGGGGCGTCGCGGACAAGTCCACCGTCGTTCCCAACTGGGCCCCCATCGACGAGCTCCCGGTGTGCGAGGCGGCGAACGAGTGGAGCGTGCGCATGGGGCTGCGCGGGCATCCCGTCGTGCTGTACTCGGGGACGCTCGGCCTCAAGCACGACCCGAGCATCCTGGCTCTGATCTCGGCCCAGCTCCGGGTGTCGCACCCTGACGCCAAGGTCGTCGTGGTCTCGGAGGGCAAGGGCCGGGAATGGCTCGAGGCCTGGAAGCGTGAGCAGCTGGCGGACAACCTCGTGCTGCTCGATTTCCAGCCCTACGAGGACCTGCCCAACGTGATGGCCAGCGCGGACGTCCTCGTCGCGATCCTCGAGCCGGACGCGTCCCGGTTCTCGGTGCCATCGAAGGTGCTGACGTACCTGTGCTCGAGCCGTCCCATCGTCGGCGTGCTCCCACCCGACAATTCGGTGGCCGAGATCCTCAGCACCCACGGCGCCGGCCTCGTCATCGATCCCGTCGACCGCCAGGACGTGGCGGCCGAGGTGGCCCAGCTCCTGAACGACGTCGGAGGTCTGTCGGGCCATGGGCAGGGCGGGCCGGCGCTACGCGGAGCGGGAGTTCAGCCCCGAGACGGCGGCCGACCGCTTCATCGACGTCTTCGGTGCCCTGGTGCCGACGCCTACGCCCAGCGAACGTCCGCTGGGGCACGTGGTGGCCGTGGGTGCACGGACGCGGCCCGCGCTGGTGTCCGCGCTGGCCGGGTCGGACCGGCGGGAAGCCAGTTGAGCGAGACGGCGACCGTTCTGTCGACGTCGACGACAAGGTCGCCACTTCCCGAACGTTTCACCATCACGTGAACCGAGGTCGAGGGAGAGCAATCGCATGACGAGTGTCTTGGTGACGGGCGCCGGCGGCTTCATCGGGGGCCATCTCGTGGCCCGCTTGCGCGAGCAGGGCGTCGACCATGTCCGGGGCGTCGACCGGGTCCCCCTCCATGCGTGGCACCAGCGCTTCGACGACGTGGAGAACCGGTCCGCCGACCTGCAGGACCTGGCCGAGTGCCAGCGCGCCTGTGAGGGCGTCGACGTCGTCTACAACCTCGCCGCCGACATGGGTGGCATGGGCTTCATCGAGAACAACAAGGCCCTGTGCATGCTCTCGGTGCTGATCTCGACCCACATGCTCGAGGCGGCCCGCCAGGCCGACGTGCAGCGCTTCTTCTACTCGTCGTCGGCGTGCGTCTACGCCGCAGGCAAGCAGGAGTCACCCGCGGTGGAGCCGCTGCGCGAGGCCGACGCCTACCCGGCCCTGCCCGAGGACGGCTACGGCTGGGAGAAGCTCTTCAGCGAGCGCATGGCGCGCCACTACGACGAGGACTTCGGGCTGGAGACCCGGGTCGCCCGCTACCACAACGTGTACGGCGCGCACGGCTGCTACGAAGGCGGACGGGAGAAGGCGCCCGCCGCCGTCTGCCGGAAGGTCGCCACCGCGGTCCTGCAGGGCAGCAACGAGATAGAGATCTGGGGCGACGGCAAGCAGACGCGCAGCTTCACCTACATCGACGACTGCGTGGAGGGAACGCTCAAGTTGACGGCGAGCGACGTACGCGAGCCGCTCAACATCGGCTCCGAGCAGCTGGTGACGATCGACGAGCTGGTCGACATCGTCGAGGGCATCGCAGGGGTGGAGCTGAAGCGCCATTACAACCTGTCGGCGCCCCAGGGCGTCCGGGGCCGCAACAGCGACAACACGTTGATCCGGGAGCGGCTCGGCTGGGCCCCGTCCATCCCGCTCGAGGACGGGCTGCAGGACACCTACAAGTGGATCTTCGACCAGATGAGTGGGAGCGCGGCGTTCACCCGCTGACGAGCAGTCTCCGCCCGAACGAACATGTCGACGGTGACCGGCACGGGTGCCACGCCGGGATGGTACAGCGCCCGTTCCGGCCGCTCGCTCCCGTTCCCTGACACTGGTGTCAGGTTCCGGCTAGCCTGGAGTCCATGGCACTGCCCCGGATCATCAGCGTCGACGACCATGTCGTCGAGCCACCGCACGTGTGGCAGACGTGGCTCCCCGAGAAGTGGCGGGCGCGCGGTCCACGGGTCGAGCGCAAGCGCTGGGGCGCCTTCAAGCACCTCTCGGGGGCCAAGTACGACATGCACGAGGACCCAGAGGGCGAATGGGGCGACGCCTGGTACTACGACGACGAGCTCATCTACGTCCAAAAGAAGTTCGTCGCCATCCCGGCGGCCTCGGTGAGCGAGGACGACAAGGGCGACCTGGTCTTCGACCGCACCCAGATGACCATGACGGCCACCACCTACGACGAGATGCGCAAGGGCTGCTGGGACCGCGACGAGCGGGTCAAGGACCTGGCCCTCAACTACACCGACGGGTCCTTGCCCTTCCCGACCTTCCCGCGCTTTTGCGGGCAGACCTTCTACGAGAACCCCGACACCGAGCTCGGCCTGGCCTGCGTCAGGGCCAACAACGACTGGATGGTCGAGGAGTGGTGCGCCCCGTCGGGGGGTTACAACATCCCCCTTTGCCTCATCCCGCTCTGGGACGCCGAGCTGGCCGCGGCCGAGACCAAGCGCAACGCCGAGCGCGGGGTGCGCGCCATCGCCTTCTCGGAGATCCCGACCCGGCTCAAGCTCCCCTCCATCAACACGGACTACTGGGACCCGCTGTGGGCGGTGTGCAACGACTACGGGGTGACGGTGTGCATGCACGTCGGCTCGTCGTCGACCAACCCGGTCGCCTCCCCCGACTCCCAGGCCGCCGTCGGGGTGACGCTCGGGTTCAACAACGCCATGGCCTCGTTGGCCGACTGGCTCTTCTCGGGCAACCTGGTCCGCTTCCCCAAGCTCAAGTTGGCCTACTCGGAGGGCCAGATCGGCTGGATCCCCTACGTCTTGGAGCGCGCCGACACCGTCTGGGAGATGCACGACTCGTGGACCCACGCCAAGGACCGCCTCGACGTGCCCCCGTCCACGCAGTACTACGGGCGCATCTTCGGCTGCTTCACCGCGGACCGCCACGGGCTGCGCTCCCTCGAAGAGGTGGGTGAGGACAACATCTGCTTCGAGACCGACTACCCCCACACCGACACCACCTGGCCCTACTCGGAGGCTTACATCGAGAAGCTCTGTGCGGGCCTCGACGAGCAGACGTCCTACAAGATCCTGCGCGGCAACGCCATCAAGATGCTCGACCTCGACCGGGTCTGAGAGCAGCAGCAGCAGCGGCGGGCACCCGGACTTCGCGTTCGGGGGACATCGGCCCACCCATCGCCAGGCACGCCGCGATGGTGGTGTAGGCACGGCAAGGGTCAAATCCGAACAAGTGTTTGATCACCGCACTTGGGCAGAGTCCGACCACCCTCGGTTGGATCACGGGCAGGCGGCCGGGAGGGTCCGCGAATCCGACAGAGTGGGTGCGTAGCGTTGTGGGATGGGCGAAGCGCAGCCGTGCCCTAGGTGTGGCGCTCCCGAAATGTCTCATGTGATCACTGAGGGAGATGTTCGGGACTCGGACGGAAACCTCTATCAGGACGTCCAGTTCTGCCGGATGGTGAGTTGTAGCGGGATGCTCTACGGCGTTCGATCGGACGGGTCGCTGGTGGCGGTGGAACTGGTTGAGGCGGAGTTCGACGACGTGGACGGGTAGGTCACAGCCGGCGGGCGGGCCAGAGCGAACCAGCGGCTCAACGAGGCCGTCGCCCGTTCCAGCGAAGTCGGACGTCAGGGCTTGGTTCCCGGCTTCTGGGTGAGCTATGCGATCGCGCAACTCGCAGCGCCGGTCACGTTGGTGGTGGCGGTGCCTGACTGACTACCGGGGGTGAAGTTCACGGCCGTACCAGGGAGAGAGGCCAAGCCATATTGTCGGACGACGCTGACAAGGACAGGGACGTGGATGGCTTGGAGCGAAGCGATCCGGTGCACGTGAGGAGCTCCCCAGCGGTCGCATGCTCAAGGCGGCCCCGCTTCGGTCCGATGTGGAGCGGTAGGCACCGGCGCGGGGCGCAACGTCAAGGAGGCGGGATGACGCAAACGGATCGTAGCGAGCTCGTCGTCGGCGTCGCGGACCTGTGGTACGGCGATCAGCCCGGACAGGCGATTGACTGGGGTCCGGTGTTGGGGTTGGCTCTGATCTTCGCTCCTTGGCTCCTCATCGGATGGTTGATCTGGATGTGGGTGTGACAGGCGCCCGCGAACGAACCTCCTAGTCCCGTCGGGACCTCGGCGCCGGCCCGGGCCCACGCGGGAGCGAGAACCGCGCCCTACTCCACCGATGCCAGCGTCGCGTCGGCCAACGTCCCCGTCGAGCGCAGAGCCGAGACGACGCCCGCGGCGGCCGCGATCGCCGCCAGCACCCAGGCGGTCACCCGGAACGCGTGCTCGGCGCCGCTCATCGTCCCCGTGTCGCCGCCGGCAACCGTGAAGACGGTCCCGGTCACGGCCAGGCCGAGCGACGTGCCGATGCCGCGTGTCATGTTCAGCACGCCCGAGGCCATCCCGGCCTGCTGGCCGGGCGCGGCGCCCATGATCGACGCGTTGTTGGGCGAGGTGAAGAGCCCCATGCCGACCCCGACGGCACCCAGCAACACCAGGAACCCCGCCGTCGGTGGTCGCACGAGGCCCAGCACGGCCAGGCTGAGAGCGACGAGAGCCATGCCGGCGACGGTCAGGGGACGGGCACCGAGGCGATCGGCCAGTCGTCCGGCGAACGGCGCCACCACCCCGAACGCGAGCGGCATCGCCATCAGCTCGAGCCCCGAACGCGCCGTCCCCAGACCCAGTGCCCGCTCCAGGAAGAAGGGCACCAGCAGCAGCACGCCGAACATGACGAGGTAGGCGCCGACGCCGCTGGCGATCCCCGTCGAGAAGCGGGCGTTGCGGAACAGGCCCAGATCCAGCATGGGGTCCTTGTCCCGGCGTTCGTGCCAGACGAAGAGCCCGACGAGCAGCGCCGCCGCCACGAACAAGCCCACGATCAGCGGCGAGCCCCATCCGAGTTCCGCCCCGAACGAGATCCCCGACAACAACGCCACCACCGCCGGGAAGAAGATCCCGAGCCCGAACCAGTCGAAGCGGACACGGGCCATCAGGTTCCGGCTCCGCGGCACCAGCAACACTGCGGCGGCGGCGCCGAACAGACCGAAGGGCACGTTGACGAAGAAGATGAGGCGCCACCCGCCGGCGGCCAGGAGCAGCCCCCCGATCGACGGCCCCAGCGCGAGACCCAGGGCCTGGGCCGCACCCTGGATCCCGATCGCCCGCCCCAGCGATCGCTGCGGCATGACGAGCACGATGATGGCCAGGCTGTTCGCCTGCAGCATCGCCGCCCCCACCGCCTGCAACGCACGGAACCCGCACAGCGCACCCAGCCCCGGAGCGAGCCCGCACAGCACCGAGGCGAACGTGAAGATGAGGAAGCCGTAGACGTACAGCAGCTTGCGGCCCCACATGTCGGCGAAGCGGCCCACCGCGGTCACCGTGGCCACGAGCACGAGCAGGTACGACAGGCCGACCCACGTGACGGCGCCGACCGAGACGTCGAAGGTGCGCTGCAGCGTGGGCAGGGCGACGGTGACGATGGACGCATCGAGCTGGCCCATGAACGCACCGACGCACACGGCGGCGACGGCGAACCAGGGCGCGTTGGGCCGCTCCCTGATCACCTGCGGTCGCCGGGGCTCGACCAGGAGCCGGTCCCAGACCAACGTCCACGGCCGGGGGGCGTCGGAGGTCACAACTCGACGACGGAGGACGCCTTGATGTCACGGGACGACGACCCGACCAGGACCTCGTAGCGACCAGGGTCCGAGAGCCATCCATGCGTGTCCTCGTCCCAGTACATGGTGGCCGCTGCGCCGAGCTCCACCTCGACCGTCTCCCGCCGGCCGGCCTCCACCCGGGCCTTCACGAACCCCACCAGCTCCCGGTCGGGCCGCGGCACGCGGGGCTGGAGGGCCCGCACGTACACCTGCACCACCTCGGTGCCTCGCCGCGCCCCCTCGTTGTGCAGCCCGACCCGCACCCGCTCCGGCGTCACCGTGACCTCCTCGTAGAAGATCTCCCCGTAGGACAGGCCGTGCCCGAACGCGAACAGTGGAGCGACGCCGGCTGTCTCGTAGTGCCGGTAGCCCACGAACACGCCCTCCTCGTAGAACACCTGGCCGTCCTCACCGGGATAGCGCCGCGGGTTCCCTCCGGTGGGCCCGTCCTCGACCCGGACGGGGAACGTGATCGGCAGCCGGCCGCCCGGCTCCGCTGCGCCGACGAGGATGTCCGCCAGGGCGTCGGCGCCCTCCTCGCCGGGATACCAGGTCAGGAGCACGGCGCCGGCGCGCTCGGCCCACGGCATCTCGACCGGTGAGCCCGCGTTGACGACCACCACCGTGCGCCGGTTGGCGGCGATCACCGCTTCGACCAGTTCGCGCTGGCGGCCCGGCAGGGCGAGGTCGGGCCGGTCGTGCCCCTCGGACTCCCACTGGCCGTTGGACCCGACCACGACCACGGCCAGGTCCGCGTCCCTCGCCGCGGCCACGGCCCGCTCGAGCTCGTCGCCCACCTCGGGCCGGGCCGCGCCGATCCGGGCGCCGAGGATGGGGGAGGAGGCCGAGCGGGGCCACACCTCCACCGAGAGCTCGTAGGGGTGTCCCGCCTCGAGGTCGCACTCCGCCTCGACCGGTTGGCTGCCCGCCCCGTAGAAGCCCTCGCTCCGCACCGGCTCGGTGTTGTCCACGACGACGGCGCCGTCGACGCGCAGCACCGAGCGTCCCGCGCTCTCGAGGCCGAGGCGCCACCGTCCCGACACGTCGGGCGTGAAGGCCCCGCTGATCCGGACGGAGCACCTCCCGACGACCAGGCCGGGCTGCGGTGGCCCGATCCACAGGACGCGCGCCGAGTGGGCCGCCTCGGTCGCGAGCGGTGCGCCCGATGGCTCGGCCCGGTCGAAGTACTCGACCCCGAACGCCTCGCCATCGAGCAGCCGCAGGTCGATCCCCGGCAGCCCGCGGTCGATACGGCAGCCCACCTCGGAGGTCACGACGGCACCGGGGAGGCGCTCGGACAGCGCGTCGGCCACGCTCCGGCGCCGGTACGGCGTCACCTCCGAGCTGCCCCCGCCCATCGCCAGCTGGCTCGCGTTCGGCCCGATGACGACCACGCGGGAGACCTGGCCCGCCAGCGGTAGCACGCCGTCGTTGACCAGCATGACGGTGCCCTCCGCCGCCACCTCGCGGGCGACCGCCCGCCGGCCCGGATCGTCCTCCTCCCGCTCGCCGGCCGTCTGGTTCCCGTCTAGCAGCCCGACCCGCCCCATCAGGCGCAGGAGGTGGCGCACCTGCCGGTCCACCACCATCGTGTCGACCGTCCCGTCACGGACCGCGGCTGCCAACGACGGGCCGAGCCAGGCTGGCGGGCCCGGCATCTCGAGGTCGAGGCCGGCGACCGCGGCCGGCGCCGTCGAGTGCGTGCCGAACCAGTCCGACATGACGACGCCGTCGAACTCCCATTCGTCCCGCAGGATCCCCCCGATGAGGTCGGGCTGCTCGCCGCAGTAGATGCCGTCGACCTTGTTGTAGGCCGTCATCACGGACCAGACACCCGCCTCCCGCACGGCTGCCTCGAATGCCGGGAGATGGATCTCGCGCAGGGCACGCTCGGGGACCTCGGCGCTGATCGTCATCCGCTCGTGCTCCTGGTCGTTGCAGGCGTAGTGCTTGATGCAGCACCCGACACCACCCCCCTGCACACCCTCCACGTAGGCGACGGCGAGGCGGGCCGTCAGCAGCGGGTCCTCGGAGAACGACTCGAAGGTGCGCCCGGCCAGGGGAGTGCGCACGATGCAGACCGTCGGTCCGAGCACAACGTGGACGCCCTTGGACCGCGCCTCGGCGGCCAGGACCTCGCCCAGGCGTGCCACGAGCGACGGGTCCCAGGTCGAACCGATCGCCGTGCCGCAGGGCAACGAGAGGGAGCGGCGACCGATCAGGCTGTCGCCCCGGACGCCCGACGGCCCGTCGGAGACCTTGAGCGCCGGCAGGCCCAGCCGATCGACGGGCGGGAGATACCAGAGGCTGGCGCCGCCGGTGAGGGAGCACTTCTCGTCGAGGGTCATCGCCTCTACGAGACGATCGATCTCCAGGTCGAGAGCGATCTCGTCGTTCACCACGTGTCCACGAAGGGTCGCCGCCGCCCGGGAGCCGTCGACCAGTGGTCACGGGGCCCCGCCGACGTGAGTGCGTGCACGAAGCGGGCCCGGGTGAGCGCAGGGTCGATCACGTCGTCGATCTCGAAGTGCGCCGCCACGTTCAGGGCCTTCCCGTGCTCGTAGGCGCGGAAGACCATGGCCGAGAACGCCACCTCCCGCTCGTCGGGGTCGTCGATGAGGTCGAGCTCGCGGCGGAAGCCCAGCCGGACCGCCCCCTCGAGCCCCATCCCGCCCAGCTCGCCGGTGGGCCAGGCCACCGTGAAGAGCGGCCGCCGGAAGCTGCCGCCCGCCATCGCCTGCGCGCCGAGGCCGTACCCCTTGCGCAGCACGACACAGGCGAAGGGCACCGTGAGCGAGGCACCCACGACGAACATGCGGCTGACGTGGCGCACCAGCGCCGTCTCCTCCGCCTCGGGCCCGACCATGAACCCGGGCGTGTCGCACAGGGACAGCAGCGGCAGACCGAAGGCCTCGCACAGCTGCATGAAGCGGGCCGCCTTGTCCGCGCACCCGGCGTCGATCGCCCCCGCCAGGTGCATGGGGTTGTTGGCGATCACCCCGATCGGCCGGCCCTCCAGGCGCGCCAGCGCCGTCACCATGCCCGGCGCGAACGACGGCCGCAGCTCGAGGACCGACCCCTCGTCGGCCAGGAGCTCGAGCGCCCGCCGCACGTCGTAGACGCGCCGGCGGTCCGGGGGGACGACCTCCCGTAGCAGCTCCTGATCGGCACAGCTCCAGTCGCTCTCGTCCCCCTGGAAGTAGGACAGGTACCGGCGGGCGACCTCGACGGCTTCCTTCTCGTCGGCGACGAGGACGTCGACGACCCCGTTCGGCACCTGCACCGACACCGGGCCCACGTCCTCGGGGGCGAACACACCGAGGCCGCCGCCCTCGATCATGGCGGGGCCACCCATGCCCACGTTGGCGTCAGGGGTGGCGATGATGACGTGGCAGCATCCGAGCAGCGCGGCGTTGCCGGCGAAGCAGCGCCCCGACACGACACCGATCAGGGGCACGAGGCCGCTGAGCGCGCCGAAGAGCGCGAAGGCCTCCGTGTCGAGGCCCGTCACGACGGCCATGTCCGTGTCGCCCGGACGCCCGCCGCCGCCCTCGGCGAAGAGCACCACCGGAAGCTTGAGTCGCTCCACCAGCTCGAAGAGGCGGTCCTTCTTGCGGTGGTTCATCTGGCCCTGGGTGCCGGCGAGGACGGAATAGTCGTACGACAGCACGGCGCAGCGATCACCGTTGACGAGCCCGATGCCGGCGACGAGGCCGTCGGCCGGCGTGTTGGCGATCAGGTCCTCGGTGCTGCGGCGCGCCCGCTGGGCGGCGACGACGAGCCGGCCGTACTCCTCGAAGCTGCCGGGGTCGCACAGGTCTTCGATGTTCTCCCGTGCCGTCCGGCGCCCAGCGGCGTGCCGGCGCTCAGTCGCGGTGGGCCGCCCCGGATCGAGGGTGGCGGCGACCCGCGTCTGCAGCTCGGCCAGCTCCGGACGCACACCGGTGACGACCGGGGGTGGTTCCACCTCTGCGCCGTGCGCCTCGGTCCCGCCGGCTGCCTCGTCCATGCGCAACAGCACGTCGCCGGACTGCACCGAGTCCCCGACGGACACGGTGACGGACTCGATCCTCCCCGCCTCCGGCGCCTCCACCACGTGCTCCATCTTCATGGATTCGAGCACGACGAGCACGGCCCCCGCCCGCACCCGGTCACCCGCCGCGACGGCGACACGGAGCACGGTGCCGGCGAAGGGCACCGACAGCTCCGTCGGTTCGATCAGGCCGGCCACAGGGGCGCGGGCACCTCGAAGCCGACGTCGGTGCCCCAGGTGTTGCGGTGCGAGACCTCGTGGACGGGGCGTCGGGGGGCGACGCCCCAGGTACCGGTCGGGTAGCCGAAGCTCACGGTGCCCGAGAGGACCCAGCCCTCGTCGGTGGGGACGCCGAGGATCTCGAACGTCTCCGCCGGGTGGAAGAACTGCAGCAGCGCGGTCAGGCAGCTCCCGACGCCCTCGGCCCGGGCGGCGAGCATGGCGTTCCAGACGGCGGGGTAGATGGAACCGCCGGTGGGGTCGTGCTGGCTGAAGGGGAAGAGGTAGAGCGGCACCTGCTCGAAGTGGTCGGCCAGCCACTGGGCCGAGCGCTGCACCTTCAGGATCTGAATCGACTCGGGTGCGTCGGGTTTGGCGTGAGCCGCATCGAGCTGGGGCTTGTAGATGCTCTTCCACAGCTCGCCCATGGCGTGCTGGTAGAGGGGGGCGAGCGCGGCCTTCTTGGCGGGATCGTCGACGAGCAGGAAGCGCCAGTTCTGCGAGTTGCCACCCGAGGGGGCCCGGATGGCGGCATCGAGGATGCGGGCCTGGACGTCGAGGGGGATGGGTTCCGCCTTGACCCGGCGCATGGCGCGGGTCGTGTAGAGCGCCTCGTGGAGTTCCATGAGGCCGACCTTACGCCGCCCGGGCCCTGGCGGGCCGTTACCGCGCATTCCCAAACCGGGGCGTGTGCGGGATGCGAGGATGCATCCGTGGAGGGCGGATTCGCGATGTGTCGGTGGCCTGTATGACGTCGACCACGATGGCTCCCCAGGAAGGCACTGCAGTCCCTGAGATCGCCTACGACCCACTTACCTTCTTGACCAATCAGAAATCAGCGCACGGTGGCGCGTGCGAGCCCGTCAAGGTCCCAGGGTTCTCAGGCATGTATATCTACGTCCTGTCCTCATGCCATGCGAGTTGTGCGAGCGAGATCGGCAATGCGGGAAGGCAGATCTGAACTGATGAACGGCGGCCAGGATGGGGCATCAAGGACTATGGGGTTGTCGCCGTTTCCTGGAGTGACTTGCCGTGGGCAGTTGCTCGATCCCGAACCAATGTGAGGAGAGGGCTGGCGGCAAGGCAAATCCCGGAGGTGACGAAAATGACCTGCCAGAACCACGTGGGTAGGGGGTGAGTCAGAGTAGCGCCAGTGATCCTCCATTCGACAAGTGCTCCAGCCGCGAGTGCAAGTGCGATGACGAAGCCCCAACTTGGTCTGCCGCGAACTACCCGCAGAACCACGAGCCCGATCGTCATGGCGGTGACGAGGACCGGAAGCACAACGTGTGTGCCGCCCGTCCACGAGTCGAACGTAAGAGGCAGTAAGACGATGGAAAGCGCTATCAACCAGGTCACCACTGCCTTGCGAAAGTAACCGCGCGATACCTCCAACAGGACAAGGGCCACCGTGAACGGCATGAAGTAGTACGCGAACAGGCTGTATTCGAAGACAAGACGTATGCCAAGTGACAGGGCAATCAGCGACATCAGTGCGACCGGCTCCAACGCCGCTTGGCCCAGCCGCCGAAGGACCCACATGACGAGCAGGAGCGAGAATGCGATCGGCAGCATTCGGGAAACGACGAAGAGAAGTCCGCCACTCAAGTGCAGCTCCCAAACGACGGTTCCGCCGAGTCCTCTGGCATCGCCGGTACCCAAAAAAATGTCACGCGCAGCGTGTCCCGAACTCAGGGCGATGAGCGGAACGGCCAGGAGCGCCACCGTCGCAATTGACGTCCCGACATATTTCAACCTCTGATGGGACGGCGCGAGCACGAGCAGAGGCACCGCTACCAACAGCGTGAACTGTTGAGACATGACCGCCAGAGCAATTGCGACGCCGGCCCAAGACCAGGCGCCTCGACGTGCACACGCCAGTGCTGCGAGTGCCAATCCCATTGCGACCAGGTCCTCCGGATGAAACGTGCTCTGGACGCACACCCAAACAGGCGGGAGACATGCCGCCAACACGACTGTCATGGGTTCCCACCCGCAGCGACCGCGACCCGTTTCGCGCAGCCACGAGACGAGCCCGGCCAGAAGAACAAGCCAGCTCAGATATCCGATCTTGACGGTCTGTGCAATTGCCTTCGAACGAACCGACCACTCATACACCGCGATGAATGCAGAATCGCAATGGGAACCCAGGGCGGCCGCAGAGGGGAACGGAACGGCATGGCCGATGCCGGCAATTGCTGCAATTCCCCCCGACAGGAGTGGATACACGGGGGTCGTTGTCTGCAATCCCGGCGGGAACGCACACCGAAACTGTCCGTGTGCGATCGACCACGCGGAGTACGCGGACAGGGTGACGTCATTGTACGAGGGCCCGCCTGTCAAGACCACGACACTCACGAAGATTGCCGTGGCGCCACACCAGCCCAGCAGGCACCATTGACGCGGAATCGGTTTCCCCAACCACGACCACTCGGGGGGTTCGGGATCACCCGCTGCCACGGGTTTGTCGGTGGTCATCCCGCCAACGACGGCACGGCTTGTCCGCGTCCGCGTTGGGGGTCCGCCTCCTGTATCTCTTGGACGAGCGGCCCTGCGGCGAGGGCTATGCCGAGAGGGACGAGTATCACTTGCCAGAACCAGGTCGGCGGGATGCCCAGAACGTTCGTCTGGTTCCACGTGAGCAGCGCGGCAGCAATCATCCCGACCCACAATCCGAGCATCCAACCCACGTCGCCGCGCCGGATGGTGAGCACGATGAGCAGAGCCGCAAGGATGATGACTGCCAGCGGAATGAGGTCCTGGACGATGGTCGACCATGGCGGGCGAAGGAGGCTCAACGCGTCCGACCCAAGGAGATAGACCATCGAAACTGTTACCAACCACGCAACGAGTGAGCCACGAATGTGGCCGCGAACGACGTCGAGTAGGACCAGCGCCACGCTGAGCGCCATGAAGTAGTACCCGAATATCTGCTGCTCGAATGGCAGGCGAAGGCTGAGACACACAGCCATGAGGGCGATGAGCGCAGCAGGCTTCAGGGCGACGGATCCAAGCCGTCGCACTGTCCACCACGCGATCACGAGGGACAGTCCGATGGGCAGGATCCGAGAGAGCAGGACCAGAGGCGCACCATGAAGATTCAGCTCCCAGAGGACAGTCCCGCCGATTCCGCCGGTGTTCCCGGTGCCGAACACAATGGCGTGGATGGCGCCACCAGGGTTTGCAACGAGGAGCGGAAGGGCAACCAGAATCGTGGTGCCGACGGCGCCACCGGCGAAAGCGAGCCTTTGCCTGCCTGGTGCAAGCACCAGGAGCGGCGCCGCGACCAACAGCGCAAATTGCTGAGTCAGGACGGCCAGAGCAACGAGCACGCCGCCAATCATCCAGGTGCCGCGACGCGCACATGACATGGCACCGAGCGCAAAGCCCATCGCAATCAGATCTTGAGGATGGAATGTGCTCTCGATGCTCATCCAGACGGGCGGGAGGCACGCCACGAGGACCAGGGTCGTTGGTTCCCAGCCGCAACGCCCTCTCCCGGTGGTTCGAAGAAGAGAGACCAGCCCTGCCATCAGGAAGAACCAGCTCACGTATGCGATCTTCATCGTGCTGTCGAGTGCGTCCGACTTCAGGGACCAATTGTTGATCACGGTAAACGCCATGTCGCAATGGGCACCCATGGTGGGCCTGGAAGGGAATGGGACGGTGTTGCCGATGTGGCCGACCGCTGCGATTCCCCCGGACAGAAATGGGTAGACGGGCGCAATGACTCGGTAGCCCGTCGGGAAGGCACACGCCAGCTGCCCGTGCGCGATGGCCCACGTGGAGAAGACGGATTCATAGGTGTCGATGGACCCGATCCCACCGAGCATTACAACAAGTCCGACGAACACCGCGGTGGCGATACACCAGCCGAGAGCGCACCACCAACCCGAGAGGGGTCGGCCGAGCCAGGCGCCTAGTGCGGTGGATGGCGAAGTCTGGTTGATCCCAACCCGGGACGCCATCGTGTGGTCGGAGGACGGCCCTAGGCTCGAGATGCCCAACGTGTACCGGCGAGATGACGCCCCATCACGCCTCAAAGGTAGCGCACGGGCTTGAGTTTTCCCGTGACCGGTCCCGGCTGCGCGGCTGGTCCCGACAACGAGTTAGCGGCCGCGCTGCGACTGTGCACCAACCGCAGCTTCTCCACGGCGTCGATGTACTCCCCGATCATCCCGAGCACCACATCCCGAGTTCGTCGCACAGATAGTTGCGCGCCCGATGAAGTGCCTGGCTGGGTTCAAGGTCACGTCCCGGGCCTTCGCTGGGTGGGCGTGTCCGCCGGACACGCAGTGGATGGCGACACCATCATCTACAGCGGCATGTCCTCCGGCCTTTGGCGCCGGACTCCCAGCGCGACGGCCAGACGTCAGCGGACGGCGGCCAGGCAGATGTTCGGGTTGCCGTCGAAGCTCTGCCCTGCGTTGTAGTTGGGCTCGTAGATGCCCGGTGGGGCGATCCACACGTGGCCCGACAAGTCGTACTCGATGACGTAATGGGTCGTCCCGGGTGCATTGTGCAAATACGGCCCGCCGTCAGCCGATGATGTCAGGGGCGTGTAGTCAGCGGCGTAGGTGGCCGTACTCCACGGCGAGGCCGGGGAGGGATAGTTGCCTTTCTGAGCCTGGTAGGCCTGCAGCGCCCCCTCGACGCTTTGTGCGTCGGCCTGGCAGGCGGCAACCTCCGCCGCCGGTGGTGTCTGGGACAAAGGTGGCGACGTCGTGGGAGTCGTGCCTGGGTGGGAGGCGGGCGCTGAGGTCGACGGAGCCGAGTTCGACCGGCGGGCCGACCCCGTCGACGTCAGCACGAGGACCACGGCCAAGATGCCGGCCAGGACGACGCACACGGCCGCTATCGCGAGCCACCTCCGTCCGGGTTTGGCGCGGGCCGTCGGCGACGTGGTCGGTCGTTGCGCTCCTCTTGGCGGACCCGGGCCTGCGCCGGGTGCACCGCCGTCGAGCGGCGGCATCTCGGTCCACGTCGCCCCGTTCCAACGCCGCTGTGCCGTCCAGCGCTCCCCGTCCCAGTAGGACTGCTCGTTGATGCTGCCCCTGGACGGGTACCACCCCGGCGGCCTCCCGGGCCCCGGTGCAGACGGGTGCTCGACCTCTTCATCGACCACGGGCACGACCTCCGGCTCGGGGCAGGATTATGTCATCGGACCGGAGAGCCCGAGAGCGTGCACGGCTGGGCTGCGTCCCGGTGGAGGCGGGTGCATGGTGTCGGCGAAGCTCGCCGAGGAGTGGGGTTGCTGCAGCCAGGGCGATGCCGAGAGGGACCAGCATGAGCTACCTCAGCCATGTGGGGAGCCGGCCCACGACGTCGGTCTCGGCAGGCGCAGCGTGGCGCGAGAGCACCCACTCCGTCACGCTACCGCTCTCCGACGCGTGCGAACGGGACGGATATCTCTGTGCGTTCGAGTAGCGGGCCGGCGGCAAGAGCGATGCCGGGGAGGACGAGCGCCATCTGCCACCAGACGCTCAACAGGTGCGAACTGAAGGGGTTATGTGTCGAGGGCCAGGCCAGCGCAGCGGCGGTGGCCAGAGCGAGCCACACCAGCTGTCTTCGACGGAGACCGTGTCGGGCGGTGTCGAGCACGACCGCCGCCAGGGCGAGCCCGAGGACCACGGGAGCGAGGCTGCGCTGCGCGTCGAGCGCCCAGGCCGTGGCGGGCCACACCAAGACGGACGTCGTGGGACCCACGAGGAACGCCACTGACACGGCGGCCAGCCATGCCGCGAGCGACGCGCGCAGGTGCCCGCCAACGACGTCGAGGATGACCAGCGCCACCACAAAGGCCATGAAGTAGTAGCCGTACAGCGCCCGTTCGAACATGAGCCGGAGGCTCAGCGACAGCGCGATCAGGGACATCAGTGGGACCGGCTCGAGCGCGGCGGGACCGAGACGGCGGCCGACCCACCACGCCAGCACCAAGGAGAGCTCCAGGGGCACCATGCGGGACACGAACACCAGGATCCCCCCCTGGAGATGCAGCGCGGACAGCACCGTTCCCGATCCCCCCGAGTTGCCCGACCCCAGGAGAGCGGCTCCAACCGCCAGCGACGAAGAGGAGACGAACAGCGCGGCGAGCGCCAGCGCCGTGGTCCCGGCGGCCGCGCCGGCGTAGGCCCACCTCCGGTTGGCCGGGGCGACGACGAGGAGGGGGGTGGCCACGAGCAGGGCGAACTGCTGGGAGAGCGTCGCCAGGGCGACGAGCACACCCGCCCCGATCCATGAGCCTCGCCGTGCGCAGGCGAGGGCACCCAATGCGAGCCCCATCGCCAGGAGGTCCTGGGGATGGAAGAAGTTCTCCAGGCACATCCAGACCGGAGGGAGGCACGCGAGGATCAGAAGGGTCACCGGCTCCCAGCCACAGCGTCCGCGGCTCGAGGCCCGGAGCAACGCCACGACTCCGGCCAGGAGCGCGAGCCATCCCACGTACCCGATCAACAAGGTGTCGGTCACGGCGCCGGCTTTCGACGCCCACGTCGTGACCGCGTCGTACGCCCCGGCGCAGTCCGGGCCGAACGCGCCGCGGGTCGGGAACGGCACCGTGTGCCCGATGCGGGCGACGGCGGAGAGCCCCCCTGAGACGAAGGGGTAGAGCGGGGCGATCAGGACGCGACCCTTCGGGAAGGCGCACGACAGCTGACCGTGCGCGATGGGCCATGACGAGATGTTGGACTCCTCGGCGTCGCTGGGCGTGGCACCACCGAGGAGCTGCACGATGGCGACGAACACTGCCGTGGACGCCAGCCAGCCCACCACGCACCACCAGGTCGAGAGCGGCCGGTCAAGCCGCGATCTCATCGTCGCGGCGGGTTCGATGTCGTAGACGGCTGCGGATTTTGCCATGCGCCCTCGCCTCGAGATCCGGCCGCCGTCGTACCCGGTGCAATCAGGCCGGCCTGCGGAACTCTAGGCGGGTCCCGTCCAGAGGTGGTGGTTCCTGGCCCTCCTCAAGGGGCACTGCCCTCGTTGACCAGCTGGAGCTTCTCCACCGCCTCGATGTACTCCTCGACCATCCCGAGCACCACATCCCTCGTCCGGCGCACGGACGTCGCCCGGCCGATCACCTGTCCCGCCGGGTTGAAGTTCACGTCGCGCGCCTCCTCGGGATAGGCGTGCCCCCGCGAGACGCAGTCGATGGCCACCATCATCTGCAGCGGCATGCCGAGGGGCTTGGGGTTGCCGGGGGCCTCCCACGCCTCGGTCCAGTCGTTCTTGAGCAGACGGCATGGCTTGCCGGTGAAGGACCGCGACCGCACGGTGTCGCGCGAGGTCGCCCGGAGGTACGACTCCATCTGCTTGGGCGGCACGTCCGCCTCCTCGACGGTCAGCCACAGCGAGCCGGTCCACACGCCCGCCGCGCCCATGACCATGGCCGCGGCCATCTGGCGGCCCGAGCCGACGCCGCCCGCCGCCAGCACGGGCAGGGGAGCGACCGCGTCGATGACTTCGGGCCACAGCACGATCGAACCGACGTCGCCGGTGTGCCCTCCGCCCTCGGAGCCCTGGCAGATGACGATGTCGACGCCGGCGGCCTTGTGATTGAGGGCGTGCTTGACCGACCCCGCCAGCGCGGCGATGAGCATCCCGTGGTCGTGCACCTGCTCGATGACGTCGTCGGGTGGCGTCCCCAACGCGTTGGCCACCAGCTTGACCTTGTCGTGGCGCAGGATGACCTCGACGAGCGGTGCTGCCGTGGCCGCCGTCCAACCCAACAGCTCGCGGCGTGGGCCGCCCTCGAGCTCGGGGACACCGTGGTCGGCCAGGATCTTCTTGGCGAAGGTGCGGTGCTCCTCGGGGATCATCGCCCGGAGTTCGGCCTCGAGCTTGACCGGGTCGAGCTCGCCCATCCCCTCGTACTTGCCCGGGATGACGATGTCGACCCCGTAGGGGTGGTCGCCGACGTGCTCGTCGAGCCAGGTGAGCTCGATCTCGAGCTCGTCGGCGCTGAACCCGACCGCCCCGAGCACACCGATGCCGCCGGCGTTGGACACGGCGGCGGCGACGTCGCGGCAGTGGGTGAAGGCGAAGATGGGGAACTCGATCCCGAGGCGTTCGCAGAGATCGTTGTGCACCGGAAGACCTCCTGGTTCGGCCCGATGGGCCCGATAGGTGTGCCGCCGACCGTGTGCGGCCGCCGGCCGGTTGCCCGGGACGCCCGGGCAATTAGTTAGAACGGATTCTACTTTTCGCGGGCCTCGGGCGCAGGCCCGGTCCTCCCGGAGGACGACGGGCGGCTCCGCCTCA
Organism: uncultured Acidimicrobiaceae bacterium; assembly: GCA_963717455.1. Lineage (GTDB taxonomy): Bacteria > Actinomycetota > Acidimicrobiia > Acidimicrobiales > RAAP-2 > Bog-473. Next base: position 3,570,021 of record OY970336.1, on the reverse strand, counting down.
CTGCCCTCACGCCCCGGCGGCCTCTGTCGTCTCCTCCTCCTGGTCGGCGAATTGGGTCCGGTAGAGCTCGGCGTACAGGCCGTTCGCAGCCAGCAGGCTCGCATGGGTGCCCCGCTCCACGATGCCGCCCCCGTCGATCACGAGCAGCTCGTCGGCCTCCCTGACGGTGGAGAGCCGGTGCGCGATCACCAGCGAGGTGCGCCCGGCCAGCGTCTCGCGCAGCGCGCGCTGCACGGCGGCCTCGGATTCCGAGTCGAGGTGTGCCGTGGCCTCGTCGAGGACCACGATGTCGGGCGCCTTGAGCATGAGGCGGGCCAGGGCGACCCGCTGCTTCTCCCCGCCCGAGAGCCGGTAGCCCCGCTCGCCGATGACGGTGTCGAGGCCGTCGGGCAACTCACCGACCAGGTGCCCGATCTGGGCCTGCTCGAGTGCGTCGAGCACGTCGGTCTCGGTCGCCTCGGGCCGGGCGTACAGCAGGTTGGCCCGCAGCGTGTCGTGGAAGAGGTAGGGATCCTGGGTGACGAGGCCGATGATGTCGCGCACCGAGGCCATGGTGGCGTGGCGCACGTCGATCCCGTTGATGCGCACCGCGCCCGCGGTCACGTCGTACAGACGGGGGACGAGGTTCGAGATGGTGGTCTTCCCTGCTCCCGACGGGCCCACCAGGGCCACCATCTGCCCCGGCTCGACCCGGAACGAGACGTCGTGGAGCACCTCGTTGCGAGCGTTCTTCTCCAGCACGGCCACCGATTCGAGCGAGGCGAGCGAGACCTCCTCGGCGCCCGGATAGGCGAAGTCGACCTGATCGAACTCGATGGACGCGGGACCTCGTGGGATGTCGACCGCCTCGGGATCCTCGGTGATCATCGGCACGATGTCGAGGACCTCGAACAGGCGCTCGAACGAAACGAGGCAGGTCATGACGTCGACATTGACGTTCGAGAGCTGGGTCACGGGGCCGTACAGTCTGGTGAGGTACTGGGCGAGGGCGACGACGGTACCGACCTGGATGGTGCCGTTCGCGGCGGCGACCCCTCCGAAGCCGTAGACGAGGGCCGTGGCGATGGAGGCGGTGAGCGTGAGCCCGACGAGGAAGAAACGGGCATAGGTGGACTGGGCGATGCCGATGTCGCGCACCCGGCCGGCCTTTTGCTCGAAAGAGGCGGCCTCCGCCTCAGGCCTCCCGAGCAACTTGACGAGCATCGCCCCACCGACGTTGAAACGCTCCTGCATCACCATGTTCATCTCGCTGTTGAGGTTGTACCCCTCCCTGGTCAACGAGCCGATGCGCTGCCCGACGAACCGGGCCGGCAGGAGGAAGATGGGGAGCAGCACGAGGGCCGCCAGCGTGATCTTCCAACTGAGGAAGAACATGGCACCGAGGACGATCACGACGGTGACGAAGTTGCCCACCACGTTAGAGAGGAGGTCGGTGAAGGCCTGCTGGGCGCCGATCACGTCGTTGTTCAACCGGCTGATCAGGGCACCGGTCTGGGTGCGGGTGAAGAACGCCAGCGGCATCTGCTGGATGTGGCGGAAGACCTTGGCCCGCATGTCGTAGATCAGGCCCTCCCCGATGTAGGCGGAGATCCGGCGCTCGGTCAGAGCCAGGCCGGCATCGACGAGCGCCAGGACGCCGACCAGGAGGGCGAGCTCGATCACGAGCTGGGTGTCGTGGTTGTAGATGCCATTGTCGATCAGGGCGCGCAGGATCAGGGGGTTCACGGCGCCGATCGCTGCATCGACGATGACCACGGGCAGGAAGACGGCCAGGATCGTCCGATAGGGGACGGCGAAGGTGAGCATCCGCCGTGCCGTGCCCTTCTGCACCCGGTGCTGGAGGACGGCGCGGTCCTGGCGCATGGTGCGCATCCCGCTCCATCCGCCGCCTCGCCCCCCTCCCATCGCGTGGCCCCGCATACCCATGGCGTGCAACCTACCGTCGGCGTTGTCGCCCCTGGCCAGGACCTGCTGGCGCCCTACCGGACTCCGGCGTTGAGAGGCCCGAAGCAGCGTCCTTTCACCGTGACCAGGTCTTTTCCTGATCGACGGTCGTGACCGTCCGGGCTGTCCGGCCCCAGGTCAGGGCGTGCGTGGCTTCTGCGCCGGAGAATTGACCATTGCGTCAGGTCGGGGCGCCGAACGGCCGATAACCCCACACGTAGGATGTGCCCCGGCGGTGGTGGTGGCATCTTGATCTCAATCGTGGAGCGCACGTGAAGCTCGGACGCAACGACAAACGTGGAACACACGTAAAAAATGGCCGCAAGGGCAAAGGCGCCGACGAGCTGGAGATCAGCGCGACCGAGGTTGTGCCGGTGGCCGCTGGAGGGGGTGCGCCGCCCGAGATTGGCAACGGTGCGGCTGCGGGAGCCACCGAAACGCGTGCCGCGAGGCGTCGCAAGCAAGCGGCGCAGAACGGCGGGCCCGCACTGGACACCCCACAGCCGGTCCTCGACACGTCCACCGAGAACGTGTTGGCAGACCGCCTCGTCCAGCGCGGGCTTGCCAACGAATCGCAGGTCAGCCAGGCCCGGGTGGTCCAGACCCAGTCCGGTGAGCGGTTGGGGGACGTGCTCGTCGAGATGGGCGTGATCGGGGAGCGTGATCTCACGGAGGTGCTGGGGGAGGTCTACGGGCTGCCGGTGGTGGACATCCGACGGGACACTCCGTCAGCCGAAGCGATTGCGCTGGTGCCCGAGGACGTGACCCGGCGTTTCATGGTCGTGCCGCTCCGGGTCGAGGAGCAGGCGCTGCGGGTGGCGGTGGCCGACCAACCCAGCGAGGAGCTGAAGACCCTGCTGTCCCAGGTCAGCGAGCGCCCGGTGGAGTTCGTGCTCGCCCCCGAGTCGGATGTGCAGTGGGCCATCGACAGCACCTACCGGGCCATCGGAGGCGTGGACCGCCTCGTGCAGGCCTTCGAACAGGTCGAGGGCGCACGAAAGCGAGAGACCGAGAGCGTCGCTCCGGAGGTGGTCGACGACAACGCACCGATCGTCCAGGTGGTCAGCCGGATCCTCACCCAGGCCAAGCGCGACCGCGCCTCGGACGTGCACATCGAGCCCTCGCAGGACGTCGTGCGGGTGCGGTTCCGTATCGACGGCGCCCTGAAGGAGATCCTGATGCTCCCGGCCGCGATGGGGCTCGGGCTGGTCAGCCGGATCAAGATCATGGCGGGCATGAACATCGTCGAGCGGCGCCGCCCCCAGGACGGCCAGCTCACGATCGACATCGATGGGATGAACACCGACGTCCGGGTGGCGACGGCATCGACCATCTGGGGTGAGAATTGCGTGCTGCGAATCCTCGACAGGAACCGGTCGGTTCTCCGCCTCAACGAGCTCGGGATGCCGAGCGACACGCACGAGACCTATTCCAAGCTGACCCGCGCGCCCTTCGGCATGGTGCTCTGCGCCGGCCCGACGGGCAGCGGCAAGACCACCACGCTCTACGCCACGCTCACCGAGGTCAGCGACCCCTCCCGCAACGTGATGACGATTGAGGACCCGGTCGAGTTCATCTTTCCCTCCATCAACCAGATCCAGACGAACGAGCAGGCGGGATTGACGTTCGCAACCGGCCTGAAAGCCATCCTGCGCCAGGACCCGGACGTGATCCTCGTCGGCGAGATCCGGGACGTGGAGACGGCCCGGATCGCCGTCCAGTCCGCCCTGACCGGCCACTTCGTGCTCTCCTCGCTGCACGCCACCGACTCGGTCTCCGCGCTCCACCGGTTCCTCGACATGGGGATCGAGTCGTTCCTCATCGCATCGTCGGTCCTCGCCATCGTGGGTCAGCGCCTGGTGCGCCGTATTTGCCCCTCCTGCAAGACGAGCTACACGCCGACGCAGGAGGAGTTGGCGTTCTACGAGGAGAGCGCAGGGCCTCCCAAGCGAGATTATTGTCACGGAATTGGGTGTAATTTCTGTGGCGGCACCGGGTACCAGGACCGGATCGGCGTGTACGAGCTGCTCCAGATGACCCCCGAGATCAAGCGGCTGATCGTCGGATGGGCCACCCAGGACGAGCTGCGCCGCCTCGCGGTGAAGCAGGGCATGCGCACACTCCGCGAGGAGGCCATCAGCCTTGTGGCTCAAGATGTCACCACAATTTCCGAAGTGATTCGTAGTATCTATGCTCTTTAGGGCGGGTGTCGCGAGTATGCTTCGTAGGGCAGATTTGGCGATCAGCAGCCCGAGGCGGGGGTAAGAATGCAGAAGTACAAGTACAGCGGTCTGGACGCGACGGGGTCGAAAGTTTCCGGCACCGAGGTCGCTGAGACCAAGAATGCGGCACACCTCGCGCTGTTGGATCGCGGCTTCGAGTCGGTGCAGGTCTCGGAGAGGTCGAGCGTCCTGCGGTTCGAGATCACGAAGAAGCGGGTCCCTCGTAAGGACCTGATGCACTTCTCGCGGCAGCTCGGCGTCTTCGTGAAGGCCGGCATCCCGATCATGGAGGCCCTCGAGGTCATCGGAGCGGAGACGACCGACAAGGTCCTCAAGGCCACCATCCTCGACATGATCGAGCGCCTGCAGGCCGGTGACACTTTTGCCTCGGCCGCGGCAGCGCATCCCGAGGCGTTCCCCAACTACTACTTGGGGATCCTCGGATCAGCCGAGCTGACGGGAACGCTCGACGTCGTGCTGGATCAGCTTGCCGACTACATCGAGCGCGACATCGACGCTCGAGGCAAGATCACGGGCGCGCTGATCTATCCGGCCGTCGTCTTCCTCATGGCGATCGTGACGGTGGTGATCCTCGCCACCTTCGTGCTGCCACGCTTCAAGACGTTCTTCGACTCCTTCCATGCCACGCTGCCTCTACCGACCCGCATCATGCTGAGTATCTCCGGCTTCGTGTCCACCTGGTGGTGGGCACTGCTGGGAGGGCTCGTCCTGTTGGTCGTTGGCGCCATGGCGATGCGGCGGAACGACCGCGGCCGCGCATGGCTCGATTCGATGATCCTGAAGTTCCCCGTGATGGGTGACATGGTGCAGGCAGCCATCTTGGAGAGGATCTGCCGGATCCTTTCTTCGATGATTCACGCGGGCGTCGCTCTGCCGGACGCCATGGCGGTGACCGGCGAGGCGGCGAACAACGCCGTCTACAAGAAGGGGCTCGTCACCGTCCGTGAGGAGATGATGGAAGGCCAGGGCCTCTCTGACCCCATCGCGCGTACGGGGCTCTTCCCTGGTGCCGCCCGCCAGATGTTCCGGGTCGGCGAGGAGACCGGGACCCTCGACGAGCAGCTCGAGCTCGCTGCTTCGTACTACAACCGCGAGGTCGACATCCGGGTCAAGCGCTTTACGAGCCTGTTCGAGCCTGCTGTAATCATCTTCATGGGGTTGATCGTCGGCTTCGTCGCTGTGGCCCTGGTGTCCGCTATGTACGGTATCTACCACCAGGTGCACGCGACATGAGGGGGAAGTCCACAAGGGATTCTCCGTGAGCCCGGCGGGGCGGCCACACGGTGTGGGGCTGCCCCGGTCTATCCACGGTCCAAGGAGTCACTCCCGGGGGGAACGTGGGTTCACGCTCATGGAGCTGATCGTCGTCGTAGCCATCCTGCCTTTGGTCATTGGCGCGGTTGCCGTTGCGCTCCTTGCAGTTTTCAAGAACGCCGATTCCACGTCGAACGCTCTTTCGGAATCGGGCGATACACAGGTGGTGTCATCCCAGTTCGTCCTGGACGTGCAGAGCGCGTACACCATCACGACGAGCTCCAGTCCCACCAACCCCGCGCCGTGCGTGTCGTCCAGCCAATCCGCGGCCGGATTCACCCATGTGCTCAGTCTCGAGTATCCGAGCGTCAACCGCGCTGTCACCGTCACCAATGGCAGTGCGACCGTTGCTGATACTGCGGCCAACGCTTCGGATCATGGCGAACCAATCTCGGGTGCCGGTATCCCGCCCAACACCTACGTGGGCACAGTTACACCGGGAACCGGCTATCTGCTCTCCTCGTCCCCTATATCGCAAGTGAACGTGTTGGCTACCCAGAATGGTGTCTCGGTCACCATCGGGGGCCAGGAGATCTCCTATGTTGAGGTTCCCCAAGGGGCCAGCAACCGGGTCCTCCGGAACTTCTGCTGGAGCGGGAGCACGATTCCGGTCACCACGTCGGCCGTCGCGCACAGCGCGAACACCATTCAGGCGCTCGTCGCTGGTTCGCCCTGTCCGCAGACGTTGGGTCAGGGCAGCACGTGCCCAGTCTCGACCAGCTGGACGTCAGCCGCGGGGACCGCCTATGTGAAGCTGACGATTGTGGCGCCACTGCCGAACACATCTAACACGTACACCTACTCCCTGCAGGCCGCGCCACGGTCCTCCAATCCGGGCAGTTCGGGCATTCCAGGAGGCGGCTCCCTGACCGTGTTGCTCCTCGGGTCAACCGGCGATGATTGGAACTGCGCCGGAACGATGACCGACACGAGCGGCCAGATGGTGATGGATTCGACTAGCGGTGGGGCCTCCAATGGAACCGTTACGGCGAATGGTGGCTTCTACACTGCGGACACGACCGACCCATCGGCGGCACTGGCCAACACGACAGTGTTGCCTCTGGGAGCTTCTCTCATCTCTGGACCGCCGATCCCGGATCCCTATAAGAATCTCGCAGCCCCCAGCATTCCAGCGTTGTCTCCGACCAATGGGGGTCCCATCGGCGGCGTCTTTGAACCCGGTCTCTACACCTCGACGCTCGCGCCCGGCAACGATCCGTTGGCCAGCGGCATCTACTACCTCGAGGACGGGTTCAGCGCAGGCGGCAATGACAGCGTGACCAACCAAACGGGCGGCGTCTTGCTCTACATTGCCGGAGGCGGATTCACGATGGGTGGCACATCACAGGTCAATTTGTCGCCACTCGCCAGCCCTCCCTCTCCGGTAGCGAATATGGTCATTTGGCAGGCCGCTAGTGATGGGACCACGCTCAATCTGCACGGCACTGGATCCACCGAGGAGATCAACGGCACGATCTACGCCCCCAACGCATCTCTGGACATCAAGGGTGGAGGCAATGGAAACGGGTTCACGGCCGGCGCCCTGCTCGCCCAACAGGTGAACTGCAACAGTCCAAACGGCCACTTCACCGTCAATGGGGAGACGTAAAGCCCGGGATGGTTCAGCGAGGGTTCAAGGCACTGTTCGGTTATGTGACCCACAGGTCGATTCCGGACCGTCCGTGCGCCATGACCAACTCGGAGAATGGTGACACGCTGATCGAGGTCCTCATCGCATTGGTCGTCATCGCGTTGACCGCAACTGCTCTGCTCGGTGCATTCGCCACGTCGATCACAGCGTCTGGTGAACAGCGAGGACTGGCAACAACCGACACTGTCCTCAAGAGCTACGTCGAGTCGGCGTTCTTCCAGATCCAAAATCAGCCGTATTCGGCTGCACACAACACGTTTCCCATATTTGCAGGATGCGGTGTCGCAAGCACGAGCTACTACACCAACGGGATCGCCACCGGCCTTGGGGCGAACGGCGTCACCCTCTACGCTCCTCCGACCGGCTATTCGGCATCGATCACTGCGGTGCAGTACTGGGACGGCACGCAGTGGCAACCCTCTTGCTCTCCCGGATCGTCGACGTCCCTCGATCCCCAACAACTCACGGCTACTGTGACGGCGCCTGTTGGCCCCACGGCCTCACTCGAGTTCATTGTGTCGAACCCCCACGTCCCGGCTGGCGCACCGAGCCAGCTGGTCGTGCCGACTCAGCCCAATCCCACTGAAACTGCAGGTGTTCCGTTTCCTATTGGAATCGCAATCGAGGACTCACTGGGTCACGTCCTCAACGCGACCAACACCGTGACCCTCCAAATCACTCCTTTAACGGGCACTGCGGGTGCCGCCCTTACGTGTTCTGGGGGTAATAGCCTCGCCGCCACGGGAGGGATCGCCACCTTTAACTGCTCGATCAATCTGACCGGTGCCGGGTACACCTTGACGGCCACGAGCTCGGGTCTTACGGCGGTGCCGACGAACTCCCTCACGGTGGTGCCCGGTGCTCCGAGCCAGCTCGCGTTCAGTCCCAATCCTCCGGGAGGAGGTGCCGCCTCTGCTGGGAGCCCCATTCCATCCGTGAGCGTTGACGTCCTCGACGGCCTGGGCAACGTTGTGACGAACGCGACCGGATCAATCGGCATGACCATTGGTGCAGGCAGCGCGCAACCTTCGTTTGACACAGGCTCAACCACGTCAGTCGCCCTCAGCAACGGAGTTGCCGCCTTTGCCGCCTTGCAGGTCACGACCCCAGGTTCCTACACGTTTGTGGCGACACCTACTGGAATCGCCGGCCTCACCTCCCCTGCGACCTCTGCAAGCTTTACGGTGAGTCCTGGACCGAACTCACTGCTCCTTGTCTTCACCACTCCTCCCGGAGGGGGGCCGAACGGGCAGCAATGGTTGGCATCGGCACAGCCGGTCGTCGCCATCAAGAACGGCCTCGGCGTGATTCAGACGGGCAATACGACGGCGATCACGGTTTCCATATCTTCGCATCCCGGCACTGCGCAACCACTCAGTTGCACGACGTTCGGCACGACTGTGGTTCCCACGAACGGAGTCGCATCGTTCGCTGGCTGCTCCATCACCGGGACAGCAGGAACGACGTATCAGCTCATTGCGACGGCTAGCACGGGGAGTGGCATTGCGAGCGCGGTCAGTCCACCGTTTACGATTAGCGTGGGTTCACCGTCCGAGCTGCAGTTCAAGACCTCGCCGGGAGGTGGTGTGAGCAAGGGCGCCGCGCTGAGTCCTCAACCTGCGCTTTACATCGAAGACAGCGGTGGAAACGTCACCAATTCGACTGCACCGGTGACTGCAACCCTCAACCCAAACGGCAATAGCGGTGCAGCGCTCTCGTGCACGGCAAACCCCGTGAACGCCGTGAGCGGGACGGCGACCTTCAGCGGTTGCAGCATCAACAAAAAGGGCAGTGGCTATACGATCACCTTTACGTCCCCTGGGCTCCAGTCCATCACCTCGAGTTCATTGACCATCAAGCCTTGACTCTATGGACAGCATCCTGAGATCTCCCCGAGTGAGACGATGCATTGAATGGAGCGCACGCCTCCGTGGTATGAGGGTGATCAGCCGTCCCGCTCGTGATGAATCCGGCGCCGTGCTCATTTTGGCTCTGATATTCGTGTTCGTCACCAGCTTGATCGTCTTGGGAATCACAGAATGGTCAGGGAACGATCTCAAGAACACGGCAAATTTTTCGAACCAACGATCGGCGCTCTACGCCGCTAACGGGGCAACTCAGACGGCAATGGCAATCGTTGGAGCGACCCCGGCCACGGTGACTACGGCCGCATTGACGAATGGGCAGTCATATTCGTCCCTGTCCGTGACCGCGCTGCCGACGGCTGTCCCAGCCGGCACCACGGTCGTCATTGGAACCATCCCTACCACGCACACACAGTCGCTCACTGTTTCGACAGCTGCTCAGACAGGTGCCACGGTCATTCACGTCTCACAGTTCACTGCGTCGGCATCCGAACCCGCCGGCACACTGGTGGATCCTGGAATCTGTCCTGGCGGCGGTCCGACGACCATTGGCAGCAGCGTGAGCATGACGGTGTGGTGTAACACGGTCCTGTTCCCGCAGTTGACACCTCCAGATCCGTCGATTACGCGAGAAGTCACATTCTCAGCGTGTCCGTCGACCGTGACGCAATCAGCTTGTATGAGCCCAAACGGAGCGTATGTGCGCTCGGTGGTGGATTTCGGCGACTACAACACTTCGAATCAGCTGCAATGTACCGCCCTCCCTCCGGCGAACAGCTCCAGTTGTGCGACCGGAGTGACTGTTCGGAGTTGGGTAGTCTTCCCTGGGCAGAACTAAGAGCACATCCAGGCAGTCCAGCGCTCCTACTGCAAATTTGGGCCGCGACTGTTCAGCACGGCACTCTCTGTAGCGTCAATGCGCAGATCGGGTTCCGCTTTCCGATCCTGGGTAGAGACCTGCCATATGCGCTCCTGGGACGCAACAAGTGGCACACAACGGGTGAACATGCACACAACCCCGGGCCAAATTCCTCGTAAAATGCAAGCTTCGAGGGTTAAGGTCCTTGCAATAGGTGTCGATACCTGATTAATTCCATAGGCGCCCTGAACCGTTTGGCGATTAGGGCGTTCTGGAATATTGGCGAATCCAGGGATCCCGTGGAGGGACCCTCTCAATGAAAGGCGGCATTGGCCGTATGCGCTTTTACTTTCAACAGATCCGCGATCGGCGGCGCGCTGAAGGGAAGGAACCCGGGCTCATCGACTCCGGCTTCACCCTGATCGAGCTCCTGATCGTGATCGTCGTGCTGGGCATCCTGGCGGCAGTGGTCATCTTCGCCCTGAGCGGTGTGACCGGTCAGAGTGCCCAGTCGGCGTGCAACGCCGACGCCAAGAGCGTCGAGGTGGCCGTCGAGGCGTACCACACGCAGGTGGGTTCGTGGCCCGCAGCCTCCGCCGACCTGGTGCCGACGTACATCCGCACGTTCCCCAGCAACGGGACGCACTACGCCATCACCCTTGGGTCGAACGGTGAAGTGGACGTGAACACGGTTAGCTACGACAGCTCGACCAACCCCTGCAACACCTCGGGTGTCAGCTGATCAACGCCGGTAACGGCAAATGTAGTGAACTGAAGCGCCCGGCCGGTTTCGGCCGGGCGCTTCAGATTCACCCCTGAATGGAAGGATGTGACCTGTGCAGAAGGCAACCAACACCGACTCCATCTCGCCATGGCTCCAGTTGCTCTGGGAGCAGGGCGGCTCGGACTTGCTGCTGACGGGTGGCTCCGCACCGCGGCTCCGAGTCGACGGGAGGCTGCGCCCGATCGAAGGGGCCCGCCCCATGACGGGTGCGGAGGTCGATGAGATCGTCCTTTCCCTGCTCGACGAGTCGCAGATCAAGAACTTCGAGGAGAACCTCGATGTGGACTTTTCCTTCTCCTGGCAAGACAAGGCTCGTCTCCGGGCGAGTGCCTTCACCCAGAGGGGGCTGACGGCCCTGGCGGTCCGGATGATCCCAACGGAGATTCCGAGCTTCGAGCAGCTGGGCCTGCCGCCCGTCGCCGAGTGGGTGGCCACGTTGCCGAGAGGTCTCGTGCTCCTGACCGGTCCCACTGGTTCGGGAAAGTCCACGACCTTGGCCTCCATCCTGGACCGCATCAACGCGACCCGATCGGTCCACATCCTGACCATCGAGGACCCCATCGAGTACGTGCACAACCACAAGGTCGCGGCAGTGACCCAGCGGGAGGTCGGCCTCGACAGCCCATCGTTCGAACGGGCACTGCGCTCGGCGCTCCGTGAGGACCCCGACGTCATGCTCCTCGGCGAAATGCGTGACCCGGAGTCGATCCAAGTGGCGCTGACGATGGCCGAGACCGGTCACCTGGTCTTCGCCACGCTGCACACCAACGACGCCGCGCAGGCGGTCGACCGCATCATCGACGTGTTCCCCGACTGGCGTCAGGATCAGGTGCGGGTCCAGTTGGCCGCCTCCCTGGGCGCGATCATCGCCCAGCGCCTGCTCCCGAGGATCGGGGGCGGCCGGGTCGCTGCCTTCGAGGTCCTGGTGGCGAACCATCCCGTGCGGAACCTCATCCGGGAGGGCAAGTCGAACCAGCTCCTCAACGTGATGGCGACGAGCCTCGGGGAGGGGATGCAGCCCCTGGAGGTGAGCCTGGCGACGCTGATCACCCAGGGTGTGATCACGCACGAGGACGCCCTCGAGGTGTCTGTCCATCCCAAGGATCTCGACCGGACGCTGAACCGGCAGATGCAGATGGCGGACGAGGGTCGCAGGATGCAGGCGGTCGCCGCGGTTGAGTGACCTCTCGTCCCGGAGGGGACCCGAGCTCCCATACGAGATCGTGGCGGGGGTGAAGCCCTGCGCCACCGGCTGGCTCGTTGCGTCGGCGAAGCTGCACGGGACGACGTTCGCCCCGGAGGAGCCCCGGGTGGTCGAGACGTTTGTCGACGTCCTCGATCAGCGTCCCTCCTTCGCGGTGATCGCGCTGGACGCTCCGATCGGCTACCTCGAGACGTACGAGCCCGGTGGACGCCAGTGCGACCGCGAGGCACGGGCGCTCCTCGGGGCCCGCCGCGGTGCTGCAGTCCAAAGCGCCCCTGCCCGCGATCAGGTCGAGGGGGGTGGCCACGTCTCGCTCCAAGGGCTGAACGCGATCACGCGTAAATTGCTGCCCCGCTACCGCGAGGTCGCGGCAGAGATGGCGCCCTATCGGCAACGCACCGTCTACGAGGTGAACTCGGACCTGAGCTTCTACCAGCTCAACGGTGATGTCCCGTTGCGCCGCTCGAAACGGACCGCCGAGGGGCAGCAAGAACGCCGGGAGCTCCTGGCGCAGAAGATCCCCGGAGGCGAGCGGATCTACGAGGCCGAGCTTCCACGCGTGCCCGCGTCGCACCTGCTCGACGTTGCTGCGTTCATGTGGACGGCGCGTCGCATCTTCGCCCGGGCGGCAATCCGCATGCCGCAGGATCCGGAGTGGGACGAGTCCGGCCTCAGGATGGAGCTCGTCCGATGACGCGCATGGGTGATGGTGGGGCCACACTCCGGCGTCAGCGGCGTCCGGACCTCGACGTCTTCTGGCGACCGTCCGCCCCCTGAGCGGACCCTCCGGTAAGACTGAGATGGTCATGGATGTGATTTCGTCGTCTGCCCCACCGCAAGAAGAGGCGACGGCCACGGGGCACCTGCTCGACAAGCGGCTGCCGGGCCGCCAGTGCGTCCTGGCGTGGGTGGTCGCCACGGCGATCTTCGTCGGCCTGATCGCCCTGCTCGGCGGGCCGACGTCGAACGACGCGAGTGAGTCGTTGTACTCGACCTGGGCCGTCGCCCACGGGGACTTCTCCTGCACCTACTCTCCGACGCCGTCGGATGCGGCTTCCTTCATCCCGGACTACCGCCCGGGTCCCTATGTGTCGCCGCTATGGCCGTTGGTCTCCGGTGGACTGGCCGCGGTCACCTCCATCGGTCATGACCAACCGTTCCCCTCGCAACAAGCGCTGGGGACGAGCTGCACCCGCGCAGAGCAGGCGATGTACCACTGGGCTCACAAGTCGCGGGCGATGGTCCCGACGATCGGCCTTGGCTACCTGACCTGGTTCGTGCTCCTCGCGGGCGTCGTCGCGCTGTTGCGAGCTTCGGGTCGGGGGCGGACGGGATGGGAGGTAGCCGGAGTCATCCTCGTCGCGCTGACGCCGCTCGTATGGGAGCCCGTGATCGACGAATTCCATCCGCAGGACCTGCTCGCCATGGGTCTGGTGCTTCTCGGCTTGGCGTGCGCCCTTCGGCGCTCGTGGATTTGGGCCGGCGTGTTGTTGGGGTTGGCCGTGCTGTCACAGCAGTTCGCCCTGCTGGTGCTGGTGCCGCTCTTTGTTGTGGCTCCCCCCCGAGGTCGATGGCGGCTGGCCGCGGCGTCGGTGGCGTCGGGGTTCCTCGTTGCCCTTCCGTTCCTCGCGACGTCGAGGCGCGCCTGGCACGCCATCGCCATCGGGACCGGCAACTCCCCGTCCTACGGGGGGACGCTCGTCCGCTTCCTGCACCTCCACGGCACTCCGCTGGTCCTGGTGTCACGAGTGCTCCCGATCGCCGTGGCGGTTGCGCTCGCGTGGTGGGTGCTCCGGCGTCTGGGGGAACTCGCGCTCGAACCGATTCCGCTGTTGTCACTCATGGCGACCTGCATCAGCTTGCGTGTGGTCTTCGAGCAGAACTTGTTCGGCTACTACTTCATGGCGCTGGCTATCATGCTCATCCTGCTCGAGGTTGTGTGCGGTCGCATACGGGGAGAGCTCGTGGCCTGGATCGCCATGGCGGTGCTCGCCTACAACCCCGTCCCGTGGGGACTGGCCTTTAACGCGCCCTCGTGGACGTCGCACTTGGCCATTCATCTCACAGCGATCGGGATGGCAATCGCCCTCGTCCTGATCGCCTGGGACGCAGCGCACCGCCGTGTCCGCTGGTACCTGATGGCCTGGTTCGTGATCGCCGTCCTGGCGTTCGGGGAGTGGCCGCCGTGGACGGATACGCTTCGGACGCAACTGCATCCTTGGCTGTGGCAGCTCATACTCCTGCCGGCCGGCGTGGCTCTGGCTGCCTGGCCGCTCGTCTCCACCTTGCGGCGCCCGAAGGCCGGCGTGGAGGAGAGCATCGAGATGGTGACCCTGTGACTGGGATCCGCCACTCTCAGGTCTCGCCGATGCACAATTCTCACACGATCGCCTCAAGCATTCCCATCGACATCTCGAAGAGTCGAGGGGAGAGGAGTCGCGTCGACTTGTTACTGCACATCCATGAGCGCAGGGACCGGAGAGTGGCCAGGGGCGAGGGCGCCGGGTTCACCTTGATCGAGCTCCTGGTCATCATCGTGGTCCTGGGCGTCCTGGCCTCGGTGGTCATCGTGGCCCTGAACAGCGAAGCCGCCAGCTCGGCCCAGTCCGCATGCAATGCCGACGCCAAGACCGTCGAGCTCGCGGTCGAGACCTTCCACAACGATCCCGCCAACACGGCGGCTGCAGGGCAGTTCCCCGCCGTCGGTGCGACCGGCCAGGCCCAGCTCACCGACCCGGCGTCCGACAACTACGGCGGCCCCTACGTGCGGACCTGGCCGAGCAACCCAGGGCACTATGCGATATCGCTCGACGGGACCGTGAAGGGGCAAGTCGACGTGACACCGGCCGGGAGTGTCACGCCGCAGAACTATGACGGCGCGAAGAACCCCTGCACGAGCGTCTCGTGATCACACCACCTGCTTGTGGCAATTCCTGACCCAGATCGCCCGGCGGATCGGTCGCCCGCCCACGTCATCGGCATGGCCGCCGGCAACGCCTCAGGAGTGGTGGAACGGCCGGAGCAGCTCTGAGCCGAAGAACACAGCCACCGCCGTCCCCAGCGCGAGGAACACGCCGTAGGGGATGCGCGACTGACGCTCCAGCTGCTTGGTCATGATCAGCGCGATCCCGATCACTGCCCCGATCAGGTTGGCGGCGAAGAACCCGACGAGGACGTAGCCCACCCCGAGCCAGCCCAGCCCCAGCCCCAGCACGAGCGCCAGCCGGACGTCACCGAAGCCCAAGATCCGCGGGCTGGCGAAGTTCAGGCCGAAGAAGACGACGAACCACCCCGCGGCACATGCGCAGGCGACCCCGAAGTCGTGCCACGAGCCGGTGAGGCCGGCCGCCAGCAAGAACAGCGCCGCCACCAGCGCGGTCAGCGGATAGACGATCGCCTTCGGCAGCAACATGACCTCCACGTCGATCCAGGACAGTGCGAGCAACCCGGCGAAGAGGGCGAGATACGCGGGCAGGGCCCAGTCGTAGCCGAAGCGGGCCGCCAGGCCGGCGAACAGGGCGGCGGTGGCCAGCTCGACCGCGGGGTACTGCCACGAGATCGGCGCTTGGCAGTGCCGGCACCGGCCCCGGAGGAGGAGCCACGAGACCACTGGGATGTTGTCCCCTGGCGTGATCTGCGCACCGCAGCTCGGGCAGGCCGAGGGTGGCGAGACCACCGATTCGTGCCGGGGCACCCGGTAGATGACGACGTTGAGGAACGATCCAACCGCCAGCCCGAAGAGGGCGCAGACGGCGATCAGCAGGCCCAGAGGATGCGCCATCTACTCCGCCGGACCCCAAGGCATGGTGTGGCGAACCCTATATGGCCCAAATGCGCCCTTCGGGGACCGCCTCCCTGTGTCCGGACGTGCCCCCAACGAGCTTTCTCAAGCGGATCCAGGCCGCCGCGGTCCACCCCGGCCGATCCAGACTCGAGAGCCCGGTGGCCAGGCGGCCCCTGAGCCCGCACCGCCGCAGCCTTCACCAGATCAATCCGTCAAGCCCGTGTCGAGATACTCGTCCCGAAACCGCCACCACGGTCGCCATTCCCATCGTGCCGGCACCGGCCCTGGATGCCGTTCCACGCCCTGATCTCCGACGAGGCCGTCATCGCCAGCCAGTCCACAGCGGCCAGGTATCGGGGCTGAGCGATAGGGGTGTGGACGATGCGTCGTTGTCGGCGCTGCCGTCGTGTTCGGGCAGAGGTCCGGTATGCCGTCCCCGGGCGCGCTCCTCGTCTCGCTCCCGCCAGCAGCCCTCGCCCGAGCTGCCTCGTCCTGCCCCGCCCCCATTCCTCGTCCCCGTCGCAGGCTCTCTCTGGGCACGACCAGCGGCGGTTCGGGTGAGAGCCGCCTTCTCCGCTGCCGGAATCGGCGCGGCGGTCACCGCCGGCTCTGCCCTCACCGGGCCCAGTCGTGGCTGTGAGCCAACCCTGCAGTCGGGATGGACATCGCTCTGAATTGGCCCAATCAAGTGCCCGCGGTTTCCGGGTCTTTCGGCCGGCTCCATCTCGGTGGGAGGTATTCCGTCGATGTCTCGCCATCGGAGTGACGGAACGATGAGGTCGTTCTCGAGTGTCCGGATTCGATTCGTGGTTGGCGCGTCTCTTGTCTTCATCAACTCTTAGACAACGGCACTCCAGTCGTGACGTTTGGCTCTGTGCAAGAAGTTGCCATTGAGCGTACCTTCGCGACCAAGGCCCCTGAGAAGGCGGTCGATTGGCGATTGGCGACAGGCGAGGATCACATCCCATTTGGTTCTTGTCTTGGATGCTGCACGTCCTCAGGCCATTCAGTGTCCGCACGGTCCGAGGAGGAGTTCGGTGCGGACACGGCTTCCAACTCCAAGCGACCCAAACAAGAGAAGAAACCCGAAGCAAACCCCAAATAGCAAATACCCCAAGGAGAAAATCAGAATGAAGCGATTCATGAACAAAAAGGTGGCCACCATTGGTCTCGCCGCAGGGCTCGCCCTGGGTGCGGCTGGTGCGGCCTTCGCATACTTCAGCTCGTCCGGTAGCGGCACTGGGAGCGGTACGGTTGGCTCAAGCCAAACCGTGACCGTCGTCCAGGACTCGATCACGTACAACGGTCCGGGTGGGACGGGTGTGAACCTTCAGCCCGGTGACACCGCGACCGTGGCCTTCGGTATCACCAACCCCGGCGGCAACCAGTACGTGAACCAAATCAGTCTGACTGGATTCACCTCCAACAAGACGGGTTGCGCGTCGGCCGACACCGACACGTCCGACGCCCCAGGGACCAACTCTGAGGCTGGCTGGATCACCATGGTGCCCGTCACCGTTGGCGCGGACTTCGGGAATGGGACGGACCAGACCACCGGTAAGACCGGCACCGTCACGTTCCACGACGAGAGCTACCTCCAGGACGTCTGCCAGGGAGCAAGCATCACGCTCGACTACTCGTCCAACTGACACACCTGAGCCTTGATGGAAGCGATGAGTTTCGGCTCACTTTTCCACAAAGCTCAACTCGGTCGGAAGGCCGGGCCGTGGAGCTTCGGTTCCGCGGCCCGGCCAACCACCGGGCGAGGCCAGCGAGGGACAGCAGGGGAGCGGAAGCTGAGGTCCCTCGGTGGGCTTGCCCACCACGATGAGATTGAGGAGTAGATGAAGCCAGGGCGGTTCAAGAGGACGAAGTCGGTGGCAGCTTCTAGTGCCATCGCGCTCGTCGTCGCCGCCCTCGTGATTGGCCTCTCCTCCCTCGTGCTCGGCCCCCGGTCGACCTCTCCGCAGCGTCCCGGGTTCGACCTGACCTCCGACCCGTCGAGCTTCACCATCACGAGCGCCGTCTACACTTCTCCGGCCTGTAGCGGCACTCCCGCGCTGCTCTACCCGGGGACCACCCGCTGCGCGGTGTTCACCGTCCACAACCTGCTGAGCGTCCCCATCAGCGTCCAGAGCATCTCCAGCGCCCTCGACACGAGTTTCCCGGCGCCGCCGTCCAACTGTGCGCCACCGACCTACTTCACCCTGCCTACCTTCACCGGCCCTGCCACCGTGTTGGCGGGGGCCACGACGGCCCTGCCGGGCGTGCCCATCAAGCTGCTCGAAAGCGGCAACAGCCAGGACGCGTGTCGGAACTTCGTCTACCACTTCACCTACTCGGGTACGGCGCAGTACACCGATTCGACCAGCACCACGCTCACTTCGGCGCCCAACCCGTCCACGTCGGGCCAGTCGGTCACCTTCACCGCCACGGTTACGGCGGGCAACCCGAGCACCGATTCCAGCCTGCCCAGCGGCACGGTCACGTTCTACGAGTGCACCTCGGCGACCGTGTGCCCCAACGGCGCGGGCAACGTACTCGGGACTGGCACCATCGGGGCGGGCGGCAAGACCACCCACAGCACCTCGGCGCTGCCGATCGGCACCACCTACGTCGACGCCGTCTACCCGGCGTCGGGCACCGACTTCTTGACCTCGACCTCGGGCGTGGTGGCCCAGGTGGTCGGGTCGTCGCTCGTTGGGACCACGACGGCCCTCACCTCGGCACCTGACCCCTCGGCGCACGGCCAGGCCGTCATGCTGACGGCCACGGTTACCAAGACCTCGGGTTCGGGGACGCCGACGGGCACCGTCACCTTCCACCTGGGCAGCCCCACGGGCACGGTCGTGGGCACGGGGACGGTAAACAGCAGCGGGAAGGCAACCGCCACCACCAGCACGCTCCCAACCGGGACCGGCAACCTCTACGCCGTCTACTCGGGCGACCCCCACTTCTCGGGTTCGACCTCGCCGGTGCGGGTCCAGACGGTGATCGGGCTGCCGACCCAGTGCACGGGCTCGTACCCGAACTTCTTCTACGGGGACCCCCACTTCCTCCTCATCAACGGCACCAACCAGGGCGACTTCGTCTACGCGCTGGGCGCGAATTACCTCATCAACGGCTTCAACGGCAACGACTGCCTGGTGGCCGGGGACGGGAACAACCTCATCACCGACCGCAACGGGAACGACGTCGTCACGGCGGGCAACGGCAACAACCTGATCACCGTGGGCAACGGCGGCGACTCGGTGACCGCGGGCAACGGGACCAACCAGATCATCGCCGGGAACGGCACCGACACCGTCAGCGTCGGCAACGGCTCGCACAACCAGATCATCGCCGGGAACGGCACCGACACCATCACCATCGGGACCGGGACCTTCAACACCGTCACCTTGGGCTCGGGACCCGACACGGTGACGCTGACCTCACCGACGCCGCTCACCCCCACCCACGACACTATCAACGGCGGGGCGAACACAGAGACCATCTACCTCGGTGCCGGTTCGTACAACACGGTCTACGGCGGGCGGGGCCACAACACCTGCCACCTGCCCAAGCCGCCCTCGTCGTGGCACGGGGCCGTGGCGGACTACTACCACGACACCATCACCAACTGCACGGTGGTGACCCCATGAGCCGGGCCAAGCGTGAGCAGACGTGGGACCGCCACCAGATGGTCCCCACTGACCACATGGTCCCTGACGACCCGATCACCGAGCAGTTGCCCCTCGACGACCCCAAGGTGCCCGAGAGCCAGGGCGACGGCTACTGGCAGCGGGCCATGGGCAAGGCACCCGCACCTCCCGTGGTCTCTACCGAGCGGCGCGCGGGCACCGACAGCTCGACGAAAGGGTGGGGCAATTCCGCGGAGCCTGCACCCGAGCGTGACACCTACTGGGATCGGGCCAGGGGAGCGGCGGCCCGCAGGCCCGTGCGGCCCGAGCGCACGCCCGAGTCCCCGAAGCCTGCCGCCGCGGTCACGGTGACCCCTCCGGTTCCCCGGTCAGTGACCGAGGACACCGTGACGGTCCCGACCCTTTTCGCGGCCCCTGGAGGGGCACCGGTCGCCAGATGGAGCCCGGTAGCCGCCCAGTCCGAGGCCGCAGTGCGCGGGGCGCATGTGCGCAATGACGACCCGTTGCTGGTCGAAGTCCGCTGTGCCCACGTCAAGGCCGACGAGCCTCTGGTCGGTGCAGCCCGGGACGCCCACGTGGCCGCGGACGACGCCGTGGTTGCTGAGGTCCGTGGCGCCCACGCCTTCGCCGATGGCCCCTTGGAGGCTGAGGTCATGGCCGTCCCCGCAAAGGCCCTGGCCCGGCGTGCGGAGGATTCGGCCTATGTGAGCGAGCCAGCCCTGGACGAGGCCGAAGCGTCTCGGGGCCGCGCTGCCCACGCCAAGTCACGCCGTCGTCACTGGCGGCTGGTGCCCATCAGCGGAGCTGCGGCCTTGGCCGCGGGTCTCGGCGGTGGGGGCGCCTACGCCTACTTCACGAGCAGCGGGTCGGGGACGGGTCAAGCCACGACCGGAATGCCATCGAACGTGGTCCTCGGGCAGGCGACCATCGGCACGGTGTCTTCCTACCTGGTGCCGGGAGGCACGGGCGACCTTTTCGTCAAGGTGAACAACCCCAACAACCAACCCGTCACTATCACCGGGATTTCCCAGACCGGCGGGGTGACGGTATCGGGCGGGGTGGGATCGTGCACGAGCGACCCATCGTGGCCGGGCACTTTGGGCACCAGCGGGGTGTCGGTTCCCACGAACAACACTCTCAACATCTCAGTTCCGGGGCTCAGCGGCTCGTCGTACCAAGTTGACATTCCGAACGCTGCGTCGATGACCGCCGCCTCGGCGACTGGGTGCCAGAGTGCGACGTTCCAGATCCCCGTCACGATCACGGTGAGGATGGGATGAGGCAGGGACGCCACGCACAGGGCGCCAGGCGCCAGGAGCTGCCAACCCGTCGCCTCGGGATGAGTCTTCGTGTTGCTCTTTTCGTCGTCGGTGCGCTCATCGCCGCGGCCGCACCCGCCGCCGCCTATTGGACTGTTGGCGTTACCACTACCGGCAGCTACTCAGCGGCCATCGCCGACTCCCTCAATGGCGGCAACGCACCGACGTTGGGCGGCATCAACGGTGAGAACGTGACGATCAACTGGACCCAGAGCACGATCGTGCACGACGGCCAGGCGGCGACGGGCTACACAATCAACCGATACAGCGTGGCGACCGGTGGAACAGCGATTCCTGCGACCGGTGGTTGCGCTGGCACCGTCAGCCGCGCTGACCTGCACCGAGCAGAGCGTGGCGCCAGGGAACTGGTGGTACACGGTGACCCCGCTGTACGACGCCTGGACCGGAGCTGAGAGCGGACGCCTTGCGGTCACCGTGAGCGCCCCGACCTTCTCCATCACCAGTGGTCAAAGCCTGGCCGCTGCGAGCGGCGGCACGATTACAGGTGGGACGCTGGCGCACTTCGGCAACACCGAGAATGTCACTTTCCATCTCGACAGCGCCGGGGGCACGCTTCTGACCACGAGCCCCACTCCGGTCACTACGAACGGAGGTGGCTCTGCCAGCGTCACCAGCATCACCATTCCGTCGGGCATCGCCACCGGCAACCACGCCATCGTGGCGGTGGGTGTCGCGTCGGGCCTTACAGCGACGAGTAACACGTTCAACGTCTACGGCACGGCGATGAAGTTGGTGCTTAGCGCCCAGACCACTTCCCCGACCGCCGGTGCCGCTGACAACCTGACGATCACCGCCGAGGACTCCGGCGGCAACACGGTGACCAGTTACGCGGGTTCGAAGAGCCTGACCTTCGCTGGAGCCAGCGTTGCCCCCAACGGCACGCACCCGACCGTGACGAACAGCTCTGGGACAGCGGTCAACTTCGGCACGGCCACCCCGATCAGCTTCACGAACGGCGTGGCCCAGGTCAGTGGTTCCAGCAACGGGGTGATGACGCTCTACGACGCGCAGACGACCTCGATCACGGTCACCGACGGCTCGATCAACAACGGGACCGGGCTCTCGGTGACGGTCGCTGGGGCGGCACCGGCCTCGCTCACCCTGGCGAACTGCGTAGTGCAGGGTAACTCTCAGACGTGCAACGGAACCTACAAACTCGGCAACGGCGGAACCATGGTGGCCGATGTTCAGGCCCTCGACACCTGGGGCAATGGCGCGACGATCAGCACCGCCATCAACATGTCGGTCACCAGCGGCAACACCAGCACTTACTCCATCACGGCTGGCTCAACGCTGACCATCAATGGCACGGCCACGCCGCCGTACCAAAGCACCGCCACGTTCACCGTTCAGAAGCTCAGCAATGCGAGCAACAGCACGACGATCACCGTTCATGTCACATCGGGTCCGTCGTTGTCTAACCTCACGTTCACGGTTCAGAAGTAGGCCCGACCAGGGACCACAATCGCACCCGATTCGGGCAAGATATTTGCGTGAGCGACTTCCTCGTCACCTACCTCGACTCCATCGACGAACGGCTCCTGGAGTACCTCGACGAGAACGACGAACTCCGTCCCGAGGTGGTCAAGCGACTTCGCTACTACGCCAGCGCCCTCCTGGAAGGCTCCATCACACCGGCGGCGGTGGTCGAAGACTGGGCCGACTGGTTCGACCTCGTCCCGGCCTTCATGGCGGCCTGCGCACCCGAGGTGATCGAGGAGCTGGACGCCGACGCGACACTCCTCATGCGCGACGAGGTGGGGGAGGGCACCGAGCTCAGCGCGGCGGACCGCATCTAACTGGCGGCAGTCGAACTTTGCTTCGACGCCTAACCCGACATACGGGCGGGGCAGTAGCTCACTCGGCGGGGAACGCCTTGTTCACCGCGTCTGAGAGGTCGGCGTCTGAGAGGTGGAGGTAGCGGGTCGTCGTGGCGATGTTGGAGTGGCCGAGAAGGCGCTGGACAACATGGATGTCGGCTCCGCGGCGCAGCAGGCTGGTGGCGTACGAGTGGCGCCCGCGGTGCGGGAAGCGACGGCGCCCGACACCGGCTTCGGCTCCCGCTCGGCGCACCACGTTGGCGACGCAGGTGTGGCCGAGGCGGCCCTCGTGGCGGTGGCTGCGGTGTGCGAGCTGGGGTTGGCGAAGAAGAAGGCCGACTTCGGCAGGTCGGGCCGGAGGTTGGTCAGGTTGTCGTCGAGGACCGGGAGCAGCGGGGGAGCGATGGGCACGATCCTCGGCTTGTCGCCCTGGCCGACGACCGAGAGGCGCCGGGCATCGAGGTCCACGCCATCGAGGCGCACGCCCGAGCCTTCGTTCCGACGAAGCCCGTGTAGCGGAACGTGGCCAAGACGGCGCGGGCCGACCCAGAACCCGGTCGCCGCGACGATCGGCTCATCGAGCCTTGTCGAGGACATATCTCCGTCGCCGCGGATGCCGTGCGCCACGGTCACCCCGCTCCGCCTATGTGATCCGCTCTTCTATTCCGCTGCTCACCCGGTGCCGGCCGCCTTTCCCGCCACGAGACCAGCCTTGCCACCCACATGCGCCGTTTCGAGCTGTGCGGGTGGCCCGGCCGACGGCATCAGTCCGTTGGTGAAGGAGCCGACAGCCATGGTGGCCTTGAATGCCAGCAGGTTGGCGGGATCCGAGTCGATCCTCCAGTCATTGGTGACCTCGACGTTGTCCTCGTTGGACGAGGCGACATTATCGAACCACGAGAAGCCGACGATCTGCGGATTCGACTCGATGGAAGAGACGAGGCTGGTCGTGAACTGTACTTTCTCTGGGCCGAGGTCGTTCCCGGACGTCGGATCCGTCTCGATGCCGGCCGTCTCCGCGATGTAGACAGGCTTGTTGGTCACAGCGTCGAGAGCGGCCATCGACTCACCGAACACTGCCGCGAACGTGGGCGCCTCCGTCGAATAGCGCCAGTAGGCGTCGATCCCGACCCAATCGACATACGCGTCGCCGGGGTAGAGCTCGCTGAGACTGGGAGCGTGGGCAAGGTTGTCGACTCGGTTCGGTGCCCACAGCCAAATGACATACGTATTCGCCCCGGCAGCCTGGAAGATGTTCCACACGTGCTGCCACATCTGCGCGTACTGGCCCGCTGTGTTCCCGTTGATCCCCTCGGACCAGGGGAACCAGTTTCCGTTCATCTCCTGGTCCAGGCGGATGACAATCGGGAGCCCGAGGGAGACCACCGCGTTGGCAAACCCTTGCAGGTAGCTGTCGTAGTTACCGTTGATGATGTCGCTCAAGGAATAGCTGGCGTCCGACTGCGCAGGGGTGACATCGAAGGTGGGCTTGGACTCCCAGGTGATCATGGGCAACGCCCCGCGCTGCCACGCGCTCTGAACCGTCTGCGCCGGATACGGCTCGTCCCAACCCTGGTACCACGTGAGCTCCGACGGCGCCTGCCCCACTTCCGTGTCGAGGGCGTTGAGCTGTGGCATCCCCTGGGGTACTCCGTTGATGGACACCCCCCAGTAGTCCGAGCTCGGGGCGATGAGCTCAGGCTTGGTCTGCACGACGAAGCTCGTCGGCGCCGGAGCCGCCGCCGCACCCGGCGCTCGGGACCCCACGGTGGTCGTTGTGGTCGTGGTGGTGGCAGATTTGGCCGGTGGCGGGGACGTCGGGACGTAGACGACCTGCTTGACGACCTGTCGGCCCGCCGTCGTGGTCGTCACGTGCTTCGCCGGTATCGCGGCTTTGGCCGCCGTGGGCTTGTGCACACGGGCTGCATGTCTCGCCCGTGCCGCGGCTGATGCCTGGGTCTGAGTGTCGGCCGTTGCCTTTGATTTGGGATGGGACGGCGTCGACGTTGCCACCGGCGATAGGTACAGCATCAAGGCCACCGCGACCAGTGACAGGCCACCAACGACGCTTCCGTAGGTGCTACCTCGGCCAGGTGTCATACAGCACTCCTCCGACAATGGCGAGCAGGAACAAGGCGATGGGGACGATCTCGTAGGGGTTGCGTCGGTGCACGGCGGGAGTCGGGGCTACCGGCGCCATCACCGTGAGGGTCGCCACCGGTGCGGACGGGCCGAACCCGTCCTCCGGCAGTGCGACCGAGAGGGGGAAGCCCGCTCTGGCGCCGGACGAGCCAAAGTCCCCTCCGGCGTACGCGTTGGCACGGGTACCCCACCCCGCTGGCTTGGCCAGACGGAGGAATCCGTACAGACGGATCGGGAGCAGGAACACGGTCGAGAAGATCACGTACACAGGCATCAAGAAGATGTCGCCCGGACACTGATCGAGATGGCGCCGCTGGCGGAGGGCCATGGAGATCCAAGAGGAGGCGAGGATGAGGCCGAGCATGACCGGCGTTTCGAAGGGCCGGTGCCCGTTCAGGATCCCACCGTAGAGATCGCCGTGGTAGCCGGTCACCGACCTGGTACCCCATCCGATGGCGGAGCAGAGCCAGAGAAAGGGAACCAGGATGTCGATGGCGAAGAAGAACGCAAGGACCGGGGCGTGGCCGAGCATCCACGGGAACATCCGCAGCGTGTTGTACTGGCTACCCCTGGCCCAGCGGTACTGCTGCTTGGCCATCTTCTTGAGGCCCGTGGGACAATCGGTGTAGACGAGGCTCGTCGACTGGTAGACGGTCCGGTACCCACGCTTCAACGTGAGGTTGGTCAGCGTCCTGTCGTCTGAGACCTCGAGCACGATGCCCAGGAAGCGTTGGGTAAGGAAGTCCGGCATGACGTCCTCCAGCACCGCCCGCCGGAAGGCGATGGTGCGGCCCGGGAGGCAGCCCACCCGCCCCAGGACGCTCTGTGCCGGCATTGAGTAGAGCGACCTGCTCGATTCCAGCCAATCCGCCCAACGCGAGAGGAAGTTGCGATTCGGGTTGAGGATCCGTTGCCGGGTGGTGACCCCGCCGACGCTGGGGTCGGCGAACGGCTTCAAGAGCTCCCGGAGCGTTCCCTCGGTCCACATGGTGTCGCTGTCGACGAGCACGGCCACGTCACCGCTGATTCTCTCGATTCCGACTCGGAGGGCGTTGCGCTTCCCGGCGACCGCTGTCCACTCCCACTGCACCAGAGGGAAATCGGCACACACCTCTTCGAGGTCGCGGTTGCGCGGGCCGTTGATGACCACCAACACCTCGGTCGGGCTCTGACTGACGATGCGCGACAGGACGTCACGGAACAAATCGACGGGCTCGTCCACCACCGGGATGACCACACTCGAGGTACAGCGGTACTCCTCTGTCCAAGGGACGTACCGCCGGGAGAGGATGACCTTGACCAGCCAGACCACCCAGATGAGGCCGATCAGAATGGAGAAGAGGTAGAAGTGCCCGCCATCCTCCATGGCGTCGCGCGAATTGCAGGAAGGCGGTTACCAAGCGCTTACCTCCGTGAGCGCCCTGCGGCCGGCCGGCGGTAGCGCGGGCCGAGACGCCCCTACATGGGGACGATCGGCGAAGGTGGAGACGCGCCGAAGCATGTCCGCCGAGACGAACTGCGCTCGTGCGCATGCGACTCGCCCTGGACAGCGCATTTCTGGACCCCCTCTTGACCCAGACAGTTCACGGCACCACGAGCCGAGCGTTTCGGAGTATGAGCCTGCTCCCACGACTGAGATGTCCGACACTTCCCGTTCGCTGATGCAAACGGACGGGAACAACTGACGGTTGCAGCTTGATTGCAATACAAGTTGATGCAGTAGCGCCGTTCAAGCAACGACGGCACAACTCCGACCGACCTCGCCGATGTCGACGGGTGGTGCGCGAGACTGGAGTTCCGGCGTCGACGTGCGTGACCTTTGGTCGACTTCGCCGCGAATCTCCGGGTTCTGCCTGCCGAAGGCCCCTACGGGGACACATGGGAGAAAACTATGACGACAGCGCTTGGGGTGACCGTGCGGAGTCGCGCGCGTCGCGTGTCCGCGCTCGCGGTGCTCGTCTTGGGTGGCTTGCTGCTGCCGTGCGGTTTCGTCAGTGCTGCGGCACCACCCCACCGGATGATCGGCCCGGCCACGGCGCCGCTTGCGGGCACACCCGCCCTTCACACATCCTCAAACGCATCGCCAACGGTGACCTCCCGGTGCACGGTCAACGAGGCCCTGGTCCCGAACTGTGGGGACTTGTGGGGCGAAGCCGTGCCCAACTCGGGGTCCGATCTCATTCAAGCCGTTGACTGGACGGAGCTCAGGACCCAACGGTCGCTCGATATCGTCCACACCTACCACCGTTGGCTCCAAACCTTCCCGACCCCGGAGGAGACCGCGCTCGCTCGGAGCGGGCATATCTTGTTCATCAACTGGCAGCCAACGGACCCGGACGGCGGACGGATTCCGTGGGCCTCCGTCGCCGAAGGCTCACAGGACGCCGTCATCAGGGCGGAGGCGCAACGTCTGGCCGCGCTTGGCGTGCCCGTCATGGTGTCCTTCTCGCATGAGCCCGAAGCCAACCTCGGAAGCGAGGGGACGGCCGCGGACTTTGCCGCCGCCTACCGCCGCGTCCACGACGTGGCAGTGGCGGCGGGAGCGAGAAACGTCGTCTGGGTGTGGGACGTCGAGGGGATCGCGACCCGTCACTGGTCATCGATCTACCGGCAGCTCTGGCCCGGCGCTGCCGATGTGGACTGGATCGCATGGGATCCCTACAACTTCGCCGCCTGCAAAGGTCGACCGTGGCGTTCGTTCCCACGGCTGGTGTCCCCCTTCTACGACATGCTGGCCGCAACGCCGTTCCGGAACCGTCCACTGATGCTGGCCGAGCTCGGCACCGTCGGCAATCTCTCCGGATCGCACACCAAGCAGAGTTGGTATGCGGGAGTCCGCAGCTCCCTCGGGAGATATCCCGCGATCAAGGCCGTCGTCTACTTCGACTACCCCAGTCCGCCGGCCACCTGCGAATGGACCTCGAGCTCCTCACCTGCCGCCGCGGCAGCCTTCGCGCTGCTGGCCAACGACCGCCTCTTCCTGACGAGCAATGCCGAGCCAGCCCGACTGGGCGTCGTCCCCGCGACCAATCCGGAGCCCGGCGCTGCGGGCGGGCGCCGACGCACGTAGCGCAGTTGCGCGCTGCCCTGGGAGAGGGCCGCCGATGCCGGCCCAGGTGTCACCTTTGGGGAGGTTTTCCTTGTTCGGCCATGCGCCGGCTCGGTAAACCCCACCCGGAGCAAGGCCAAGCGTGGGAGACGGGCTGCTCGCCCGGTGTCTGAGAAGGGACGCTCCCCAGGTAGGCCGCGGCCTCTGCACGACGTGGATGTCCACCCCACGGCGTCACAGGCTGGCGGCGTAGGAGTGGCGGCAGGGTGGGGGAAATGGCGACCAGTCACCCCTGCTCCAGCCCTGAGTGCTGCACCACTTTGGCCAGGGTCGCGGGGCCGATGCGGCCTCGTACCCAAAAGCAACGCATCCACAAATTTGGGGAACTACCGCGGGTCAACGAGGCCCTTCAGGACGTCGATGGCGGCGCCGTCTGCGGCCTATGTCCTGACAGAAGGAGCGTCTGATCGAGGATGCAGGTCCCCGATGCCCGTCGGGCTCAGTGCACGCCAACGCGAGTGTGTGAACGGGAGGTGACCTGCGGCTCGGGGACGAATCCTCTGATCGAAAGTCCTGTGGCTTGGCCGGTGGGCTCGTACGGCTTCCAGGCCCAGTACACCGACGACGCCAACTACACCACCTCGTTGACGGGGGCATGCGAGCCCTTCACGGTGGCCGCAACACCGCTGACGCCCGCCGCCGTGCCCAAGGACGGCTCGCGCGAGACCGGGGCGACCGTCCACGACACGGCGACGCTCCCGGGCCAGAACTCGAACTTCGTGGCCACCGGCACCTGCGGCAATGGCACCCTGGTCGGCTCCGCCGACACCGTGACCATCACCAGCACCGGGACGGTGCCCGACTCGACGGACTTCGGTCCGCTGGGGGGGACGTACGACTTCGTGGCCACGTTCAACCCTACCGGCGGCAACTACACGGCCGGGGCGACGAGCGGCAGCGAGCCCTTCACGCTCGAGAAGGGCTCGTCGACGGTGGCCACCCCGTTGAAGAACGCGGACGGGAACACGACGATCGCCGACGGCTCCAGCGTCCCCCTGGACACGAGCGTGTACGTTCGCCACGAGGCAGCTGTCGCCCCGAACCCCTCGGGGTCGACGTGGACCTTCAGCGTCTTCCTGGGCTTCGGTCACCGTGCGACGGTGACCTTCTCGGCGGTGGTCTCGGCCACGGACACGGCCACGGTCGTCAACACCGCCACCATCACCGACGGGGTGTGCACGCCCACGACGCAGACGACCGCGCCGTCAGCGAGGCCCAACGCCGCCGTCGTCGTGCAGTGCTCCTCGACGGTGTCGAACCCCGTGGCGGTCCTCGGCGTCGTCAAGAGCTCGACGCCCGCATTCGGCTCGACGGTCGCCTTGGGATCCACGGTGACCTACGACCTCGTCCTCACCAACGCCGGGACCGCCGCAGCGACGGGCATCACCGTGACGGACGCCCTCGACAAGGGGATCACCTACGTGGCCTCGTCGGCGACCTGCGACGGGGTCACCGGCTGCAGTCCCAGCGAGGCCAACAACACGGTGACCTGGACCGGCATCACCGCCCGCCGGGAGCATCCAACGCGGTGACGCTCACCTTCAAGGCGATCGTCAACACCGGTGACACCAACGGCGAGGTCATCCCCAACCTCGCCGTGTTCACCAATGTGGGCACCTCGGGCTGCGCGGCCACCTGCGACGCCAACACCGTCTCCGTGACGGTCGCCGGGCCTTCGACCTCCCCGGCCCTGACGTCCCCGACCATGCCGACGCCGACGGCCCCGCCGCCGGTGACCTCGCCGTCGACCATCGCCTTCACCGGTTCCTATCTCGGCCTCATGGTGGCGACGGCACTGGCCCTCATGGGGCTCGGTGGCGGCTTGCTGATCCGCTCGAGGCGGCGTGCCCAGCACGCACGGTATGCACGGCACGCACGCTGAGGAACTGAGCGAGCGACGCTCCTGAGCCTCGGTTCGTCGCGCGCGGTCCCCGGTCGAACGGGCCGGGGACCCCGGCGCGTTCTGGTGCGCGTCGCGAGTGTGAGGACGTGATCGGGGTCTGGCGTATCGGCACCCTCTGCGGCGCGACGGCGCCGGCTGCGTCAGCTTCGCAGCAGGGCGACGGTGTGCTCGACCCGGCGCAGGTGCCCGCCGTTCAGCCCCCAGACCGACACCGTGTACGAGCGCCGCCGCTCGGCGCCGCGTTCGATGAACACGAGGCGGTTCCGCCCGTAACGGCTGCCGCTGTGGGCCACCAGCACGTTGCGCCGATCGAGCGTGATGACGGGATCCGCCTGCGCGACGGGCCCCTGGAAGAAGTAGACCCGCTCGCGACCGATGGCGACGAGGACCTGGCGCGGCAGCTGGTGTGCGCCCGGTTCGGCCTTCCCGACGCACCAACATTCGAGGTACTCGGGGACGAACCGGACCAGTGAGTCCTCGACCTTGGAGGGCGACGGCACGGTGGCAAAGCATATGGAGGTTGCAGCGTCAAAGGTGGGACGCTGGGCGCCTTCTTGGCCAAGCGTTGGTTTGCCTGGGAAGGCCTGGCTCCATTCCGACAGTTCGCCAGCCGTGGCGTGTTGCCAAGGCATGGAGTTCGTGACGGCCAGGCGCCCAGCCGCGGCGTCCGCCCCCCGTGCGGCCGACCACCACTGCACCGGCGCGGAGCATCACCGACCGGGAGCTCACGCTCGTCCGGATGTCCTGCGACTTCGTGGGCGCCTGCATCGCGCTCCCGCTCGCACTGTGGCTCCTGGCGCACGTGTCGTCGGTGCCGGTGAACGCCTCGGGGCGCCTGCTGGGCAACTTCGAGCTCGACTCCTTCTTCCCGGTGGCGGTCGTCCTCGCCCTCGCCCTGGGTGGCGTGTACCGCGTCACCCACCGCAGCCTCCAGCCGAGCGCCTTCCTCGAGATACGCGAGCTGTCCTTCGGTGTCGGGGTGGGCTGTGTCGTCGCGCTGGCCGTGGGCGCGGTCCTCCACGGCGTCTTCGGCGTCACGGAGCCCTTCGCCACCCAGCTCGTCGCGGCGGTCATCGTCACCATCGGGGTCATCACCGTCGGCCGCATGGTGATGCGCTCCCTGCTCCGTGCGCTGACGACGACCCGAGTGCTGGTAGTCGGAACCGGCACCATGGCCGATCGCATCATGCTCAGCGTCCGCCAGGACCCCGCCATGACGCTGGTCGGGCGGGCCGTCGACGGCGACACGGTCGACGCCGGGGCGATCGGCCGGGTCCCGGACCTGCCCGAGCTGTGCGCGCAGCTCGATGTGCACCGGATCCTGGTGGCGGCCAGCGACCGGTTCTCGGCCGAGGCCCTCGACGTCTACCGTCAGCTCCAGGAGCTCGTGCACATCGCGATGGTGCCCCGCTGCTACGAGCTCATCAGCTGGCGCTCCCGCCTGACGGACCTCTCGGGGATGCCCTTCCTCGAGATCGCGCAGCCGCACCTCAGCCCGTGGGACAGGTGCATGAAGCGGGCCTTCGACCTGTGCATCAGCTCCGCCGTCCTGGTTGTCGCGTCGCCCCTCCTCATCCTCGTCGCCGTCGGGGTCAAGCTCAGCTCCCCGGGCCCGGTGTTCTTCCACCAGGTCCGCCTCGGCCGCCACGGGGAGCCGGTCACGGTCATCAAGTTCCGCTCCATGACGACGGGCACCAAGACCGCGGTCGAGGCCCGGTCGGAGACCGGGCACGGTCTGGACGCGGACCGGCCGCTGCACGAGCTGCACAAGAAGCTGGACGAGCGCGAGCGCATCACGGGCTTCGGCGCGGTCCTACGCCGCACCGGCATCGACGAGATTCCCCAATTCATCAACGTGTTCAGGGGCGACATGTCC
Source organism: uncultured Acidimicrobiaceae bacterium (assembly GCA_963717455.1). Lineage (GTDB taxonomy): Bacteria > Actinomycetota > Acidimicrobiia > Acidimicrobiales > RAAP-2 > Bog-473. The sequence goes on along the minus strand of OY970336.1, from coordinate 3,538,542 downwards.
GTCGTCGGGCCCCGCCCGTTCATCCCCAGCGAGTCCGTGGTCGAGGGGTGGGCGACCCGCCGCTTCGACGTGCGCCCGGGCATGACGGGGCTCTGGCAGGTCTCGGGCCGCAACGACCTGACGCGCCACGACCTGGTGCAGCTCGACTGCCTCTATGTCGCGTCGTGGTCGCTGTGGTGGGACCTCAAGATCATGTTCGAGACCCCCAAGACGATGGCGCGCGGCGCCGGCGCCTACTGAGGGTTCGCCCGGCGCCCGACGTCCGCGCGATCGTCACCGGGAGGTCAGCGCCCAGCTGGGCTTCTGCGCCCGGCCGCGATTCACGCACGGAGTCCCGCAAGAGTCGGTCGCAGCCACCGTTCACCCAGTACGGAGACGGGTGGAGTCCGCAGCAAGGAGGCCTTCGCAGTGCGACAGCGTCGGAGATGGGTGGCGATCGGCGGCGTGGCGGCAACCGGTGCGGTGGTGTGGATGGCGACGGCCGGGAGCGCGGTGGCCGCCGCGTCCACGCGGTTGCGGTCGGGGGGCCTCCGCGAGCAATTGGTCAGCCACGTCACGTCGGCGGGATCGACCGCGCCCTCGGGCATCGTGCCGAGCGGTGCGGCCGTCATGGCGGCCGTGGTCGGCTGCCTGGCGGTCCTGGCCGTGGGCTTCCTCGTCGTGACCTTCGTGCGGCGGAGGGTCGCCGCCTGATCAGGCGGAACCGCCGACGGCGTGGACGCCGCCGTCGACGTGGACGATCTCCCCGGTCGTCATGGGGAAGAGGTCGCTGAAGAGGGCCACGCAGGCCTTGGCCACGGCCGTCGAGTCGTGCACGTCCCAGCCGAGCGGCGCCCGGTCGGCCCAGGTGTCCTCGAAGGCGGAGAAGCCGGGGATCGACTTGGCGGCCATGGTGCGCACCGGGCCCGCCGCCACCAGGTTGACCCGGATGCCGCGGGGGCCCAGCTCCTTGGCCAGGTAGCGCGACAGCGACTCGAGGGCCGCCTTGGCCACGCCCATCCAGTCGTAGACCGGCCAGGCGACCGTGGCGTCGAAGTCGAGTCCGACCACCGAGGCGCCACCGTCCCCGCCGGCCGCCGTCAGCAGGGGCAAGAAGGCGTCGACGAGTGCCTTGAGCGAGTAGGCCGAGATGTTGAGGGCGACCGAGACGTCGTCCCAGTCCGCCGCGAACATGCCGTTGCCGAGGCAGTCGGGGGGTGCGAACCCGATGGCATGGAGCAGTCCGTCGAGGCGGTCCCAGCGCTTCGCCAGCGTCTCGCCGGCGGCAGCCAGCTGGTCCGGCGACGTCACGTCGATCTCGAGCACGTCGGGCTCGGACGGCAGCTTGCGGGCGGTCCGCTGGGTGAGGGAAAGGGCCCGTCCCGCCCCCGAAAGCACGACGTCGGCACCCTCCTCCTGGGCCATCCGGGCCACGGAGAACGCCAGCGAGGCGTCGGTGAGCACACCGGTGATGAGGAGGCGTTTGCCGTCTAGGAGTCCCACTGCGCCAGCGAGGTTATGCGAAGGTAGGGGCATGCACGTGGGAATCCTCGGTGGAACCGGCCCGGCCGGGCGCGGGGTTGCGGTCCGGCTGGCCGAGGCCGGCGTCTGGGTGACGATCGGCTCGCGCGACGCGGAGCGGGCCACCGGAGTCGTCGCAGAGGTGGTGGCGAGGTGGCCCGGGCTGACCCTGCCCGTCGACGGGGCGGACAACGCCGGCGCGGCGGGTGCCGAGCTCGTCGTCGTGGCCACCCCCTGGGACAGCGCCATCGCGACGGTGCGCTCCCTGCGCGAGCCCCTGGCCGGCAAGGTGGTGGTCTCCATGGCCAACGCGCTGGTCAAGGAGGGCCGCGAGATGCTGGCGCTGGTGCCCCCCCGGGGCTCGGTGGCGGCCGCCGTCCAGGCCGCCCTCCCGGAGTCCCTGGTGGCAGCCGCGTTCCACCACCTGCCCGCCTCGGAAATGGAGAACCTCGAATCGGGGTTGGAAGCAGATGTGCTCGTCTGCTCGGACCACCCGGAGGCGATGGCGGCCACCGTGGGGATGGTCGAGGAGATGCGCGGGCTGCGTCCGCTCGATGCCGGGAGCCTGAGCCAGGCGGCGGCGATCGAGGCCTTCACCGCCGTCTGTATCACCCTCAACATCCGTCACAAGGCGCACTCGACGCTCAGGATGGCCGGAATCTAGCGGTGCGGCTGTACGACACGGCTCGGGGCGAGGTGGTGGCTTTCGAGCCGGGACCGCTGGTGACGATGTACTCCTGTGGCATCACCCCCTACGACGCCGCCCACCTCGGCCATGCCGCGGTGTACCTGTACTTCGACGTGCTGCAACGGCGCCTGCGCGACGCCGGCCACGAGACGAAGCTCGTGCGCAACGTCACCGACGTCGACGACGACATCCTGCGCAAGGCGCGCGAGCTCGGCGTCCACTACCTCGACCTCGCGGCCGAGGAGATGGCGCGCTTCGAGGCCGAGATGGGTCTGCTGAACCTGCTGCCGGTCGCCTCCGAGCCGCGGGCGACCTCGGCCATCTCGGAGATCCTGTCGCTCATCGGCGCCGCGCTCGAGGGCGGCCACGCGTACGAGTCGGGGGGCTCCGTCTACTTCAGCGTGACCAGTTGGCCCGATTTCGGTCGCATCAGCGGCTACGGCCGGGCCCGCATGCTGGAGCTGGCGGCCGAGCACGGGGGCCGCCCGGACGACCCGAACAAGCGCGACCCGCTCGACTTCGTGCTGTGGCAGCCGTCGCTGTCCGACGAGCCGGCCTGGGAGTCGCGCTGGGGGCCGGGCCGGCCCGGGTGGCACATCGAGTGCTCGGCCCTCGTCCTGCGCGAGCTGGGCGAGACGATCGACATCCACGGTGGCGGACGGGACCTCGTGTTCCCGCACCACGAGTGCGAGACCGCCCAGTCCGAGTCGGTGACGGGCAAGCCCTTCGTGCGTCTCTGGTTCCATGTGGGCCTGGTCGGGCTGGACGGCACCAAGATGTCGAAGTCGCTCGGCAACCTCGTCTTCGTCGGCGACCTGTGCAAGGAGTGGGACCCCGCGGCGGTCCGGCTCGCCCTGCTCGGCCACCACTACCGGGAGGACTGGGACTGGCGCACCGACGTGGACATGCCCACGGCGGCGGCCCGCCTGGCGCTGTGGCGCAGCGCGCCCGGCGGCGACGGCGCGCCCGGGCTGACGGCGGTGCGGGCCGCGCTCGACGACGACCTCGACACGCCGGCGGCTCTGCGCGCCCTCGACGAGGAGGCGGCGGCCAGGCGCGGGGTGGCCCAGGGCGCGCGCCTGCTCGGCGTCGCCTTATAGGGCGATAGTGCCGGCGGTCCGTGCTTCGACGTGGACCGTTCCCTCACTGTGCCGGGTCGCCGAGGTGTAGTGCAAAGCGGTATGCTCAATGCAATGCCCCAGGTGGTGACACGCCTCGATGCCGGATTGCTGGCGGCGGTCGATCGCCTTGTCGACGACGGTGTGGTGGCGAGCCGGTCGGATGCCGTCCGCCTCGGGCTCGAGAAGCTGATCGAGGAGGTTAGGCGGGCCGGCATCGCCGCCGCCATCGTGGACGGGTATCGACGAACCCCCCAGACAGCCGAGGAGCTCCGGCGGGCCGACGAGGGGCTGCGTGCGCTCCTGGCCGAGGAGTCCTGGTGAGCATCCCCGAACAAGGGGAGGTGTGGTGGGCGGAGGCCGGGGACAAGCGCCGCCCGGTGCTCGTCTGCACGCGCAGCGAGGCCATTCCCGTGCTCAATGCCGTCGTCGTGGCTCCGGTGACGCGGACCGTCCGGGGGATCCCCAGCGAGGTGCCTCTAGGACGGGAGGAGGGACTCGATGTCGAGTGCGCGGCGAGCTTCGACGGCGTGCAGACGATTCCCCGAGCCGCTCTCACCCGGCGGCTCGGCGCTCTCGATGCGCTCCGACGCCTCGAGATGTGCGCCGCCCTCCGGGCGATGAGCGACTGCTGAATCGGGCGCTCCAGGATCAGCGTTGCTCTAACCGAGGTGTGACACGTCGAACGCGCACTGATCGTCGTCCTGAAGGATGGCCGAAGATGCTTAAGCGTTGTTCTCAACGATCGAACGTGACGATGGATTCTCAAAGTTTTGGTCACAAGGTTGCGGCAGTGCGTATCGCAGATGGCTGATCGAGTTGCCGAACGAGTACTGGTTGCCATCAGTGAACACCGATCGAAAGAAACTGGGTCAGCAAATAGCGCAATGGGGATACAGCTTGCTGATCGACTTCGTTACGCACATAGATCGGTGACGGTCGTCATCGTCATCGCGGCGATGTTCTTCCTGAGCTGGCAGGTCACGCTGGCCACCCTGATCCTGGTCCCCAGCCTCCTCGTGCCCGCCCGCATCGTCGGCGGCACATCGGGTCGCTGACCAAGGAGGCGCACGACCTCAACAGCAAGCCAGATGAACATGGTTATGCAGGAGCGTCCAATCTCCTCCTGCTCAAGTCCAATCCAGCGTGCAACATGGTGTCTCGGGTCTCATGTCGCTCAGTAGGCGCCGGTACCCCGGACCATCGTCATCGGGGTCTCGAACATGATCTTGAGGTCCCACCACAGTGACCAGGACGCCACATAGAGGTGGTCGAGCTGCACGAGGTCGTTGCGGGTCAGGTCGTTGCGCCCCGAGACCTGCCACAGGCCCGTGATGCCCGGCCGTACCTCGAAGCGGCGGGTCGCCCAGCCCTCGACGTTGGACTCGCTGGGGATGAACGGGCGCGGCCCCACGATGGACATGTCGCCCTTGAAGACGTTGATGAACTGGGGGATCTCGTCGATGCCGGTCCGGCGCAGGAACGCCCCGAAGCGCGTGATGCGGCCCGTCTCGTCGTTCTTGTTGCGCAGCTCGCGCAGCGGCAGAGCGGGATCGTCCCTCTCGGGGGCCGCGTCGGCGGCCGCTGCGGCCTCGGTACCGGTGGTCATGGAGCGGAACTTGATGACCCGGAACGGCTCCGCGGAGCGCCCGAGGCGGACCTGGCGGAAGAACACGGGTCCGGGCGAGCTCAGCTTGACCCCGACGGCCACGACCACGAGCAGCGGCGACACCGCCAGGAGCACTGCCGAGCTCATGCACAGGTCGAACGCCCGCTTCATGAACCTGTCCAACGCGCTCAGGTGCGGCTGGGCGATCTCGAGGAGGGGTGTGCCCGAGAGGTCCGTGAGGCGCGAGCGCCAGCTGATCAGCTCGAAGTAGCGCGGCACCATCGCGATGTGCACGGAGTTCTGCAGTCGCCGGTAGATGTCGAGTGACTCCGCCGAGAACTGCTCGTTGGCCGCCACCAAGATGCGATGCACGTCGAGTTGCCGGCAGAGCTCGGGGAGGTCCGTCACCCTCCCGATCGCACCGGCGTCGACCGTGTCACCTTCGACGGCACGTCCGACCAGGGTCATGGCGGGCTCCTGGCGGACGCTGAGCATGATGCGCTCGGCCGTCAGGCCCGAACCGACGACGAGCACCCGGGTCGTGCTCAGCGCACGAAGGAAGAAGCGCAGGACGACGCGTCCCACGGTGATGACGCCGATGGCGACGATGACGGCCATGACGAGCTGGGTCACGTAGGGCTCGGGCGTTCCGAAGGCACCATGGAGGAACGAGCCGATCGCCAGGGCGAGCACGCAACCGCAGCCGACACCGAAGGAGAGCTCGCGTAGCTCGAGGAACGCGCTGGGTTGCAGGCGACGGTGAGCCACCCGGTAGGCGCCGCCCAGGGCCAGTGCGACGACGACTGCGATGGGGAACACCGAGTCGACCCGCATGTTCGCCAGCAGCCGCCCCGACTCGTTCACCCACGCCGAGGAGAGCTCCGAGAGGACGAGCAGGGAGAGGGGGAGTGCGATGCAGGCGCAGACGAAGTCGCAGGAGATCTGCATGAGCGTCAGATCCCGGTCCTTGATGGTGCGAGGGGGGGACGCGGCGTGGGTGTCGTCGCTGTCGTTCGGCACCGGGAGCGGGGGTGGCGTCGCCAGGTTCGGTTCGTCGGCGACGGCGCGCACGCCCATCCGCTGGCGCTTCTTGGGCGTCCGCTTGCCGGTCTTGACCTTGGGATCCGAGATGCTCATCGCTTGCCCATCGCTAGCCCCCGGGTGCCTGTGTCCGAACACTACTCATCTGGTCGCTCCCATGCCTAGGGAACCTCGGAGGATGGACGGACTGTCGGGGGGGACGAAATCTACGCCGAAGGGTGTGATTCGTCACCCCCGACGATCGATGAACGGACGTGGCCGCAGTCCCATCAAGACGGAAGCCGGCCGCGTCGCCGGACCCAGCGCTTCAGGCGGGAGGGTCCTCCCCTGGAGCCGTTCGGACCCGGGGCGGCGCAACCTATTTCACAACAAACGCACAACAAAAGTTGACAGGCTGAAGGGTCACTTGGACCGCCGACCCCAGCCCGCCGATCCACCGCTGGCGGGTGCCCGGGCTCTCGGTGCAGTCAGGGAGCCGGGGCCCCGGCCTATGTGGCCTCCTGGACGCTCAGGCGGAGCCGCCGACGGCGTGGAACCCGACGTCGACATGGACGATCTCGCCTGTCGTCATGGGAGAGAGATCGCTGAAGAGCGCCACGCACGCCTTGGCGACGGCGGACGAGTCATGCACGTCCCAGCCGAGCGGGGCGCGGTCGGCCCAGGTGTCCTCGAAGGCGCTGAACCCGGGGATCGACTTGGCTGCCATGGTCCTGACGGGTCCTGCCGCCACGAGGTTGACCCGGCGCCGCGGGGACCGAGCTCCTTGGCGAGGTAGCGCGAGAGGGACTCGAGCGCAGCCTTAGCGACGCCCATCCAGTCGTAGACGGGCCAGGCGTCCGTGGCATCGAAGTCGAGGCCGACCACCGAGGCTCCGCCGTCCCGGCCGGCGGCCCACAGGAGGGGCAGGAAGGCGTCGACCAGAGCCTTGAGGGAATAGGCGGAGATGTTCAGTGCTACCGGGACGTCGTCCCAAGCCGCTGCGAACATGCCGCTGCCGAGGCAGTCGGGGGGCGCGAAGCCGATGGCGTGCAGCACGCCGTCCACGCGGTCCCAGCGGGCGGCCAATGCCTCGCCGGCGGCAGCGAGCTGCTCGGGCGAGGTCACGTCGATTTCGAGGACGTCGGACGGGTGCGGCAGCTTGCGGGCGGTCCGCTGGGTGAGGGAGAGGGCCCGCCCGGCTCCGAAGAGGATGATGTCAGCACCCTCCTCCTGGGCGAGCTGGGCCACGGCGAACGCCAGGGACGCTGGTGCTGTGGTCCACCGCGCCCGCCGGGGACGGCTCGGCGGGGCTGGCGGCCGTGCGCGCCGCGCTCGACGACGACCTCGACACGCCCGGCGCGCTGCGGGCCCTCGACGATGAGGCGTCGGCCGGCCGGCCGGTGGTCGACGGCGCGCGGCTGCTCGGCATCGACCTGTAGCGGGGGGACGCTCGTGGCTCTCCGCGGGCCCGCAAGGAGTTGCGACCGTGGTCACGGCGAAGCGGAGTCGGACGAGGGAGGACTGAGATGGCGGGAGCGGAGATGCTCAGCTCTTGCGGCACCGCGTCGACTCGGCGTGCTGACCATCGTCGCCATCGAAGCCATGTTCGAGCAGCGACCGCCCCGCGTTCGCCTGATCGATGGGACCCTGGGTATCCCGCCCACAGATTTCTTTCCGAGGTTGCAGCCGAAACCTGATCCCTCCCAACTCCGCTCTCGAATGGGAAGTGCGGCGCCGGTTTTCAGCAGAGGCTTCGGCCGGAGGCTCGACGGGGCCTGGCCCGCCAGGCGGCCGTGTCTCGGCGGCCGTGGGGCCACGGTGGAGGGTACTGAGGCGTCGCCAGGAGAAGCGCCAGGGAGACGTCCACAAGCCTCCGGGCCCTGGGGGCACACACTGCGTCACGCCGCTCCACGACTCCCTCGTCGGGTGGGAGCCTGCGGCCGGAGACGGCTCTCGAGGCCCGGCGACGGCGCCCGGGTGGCGCTGCTGGAGAGCGTGAACGTCAGACCCCAGCCGGCGGTGCCGGGGCGTCCGTTTCCGGGCCTCGCTCGCGGGCGGCGTGCTTGCCGAGTGGTTCGGGAGCTGCACTCTCGACGAGCGCCCCGTCCGTTTTCGAGGGCTCATGGGTCTTCCCGTTGGCCCGAAAAGCCGGATGAAGGTTGTTCGGGTGCGGAGCGACAACGGGGTCCGGTGCCTGGTAGGGGCTGTCGAGCTGCGGTCGCTTCGAGCGGTCACGGTAGGCGTAGGAGTAGGCGCTGTCCTCGCGCTCCGCGCCGTTCGGCACGACGCCTGCCACATTCGCCTTGACCTGTGTCAGGGCTGTTGTCGTGCGGCGGACCCGGTCTCGGGTGGTCTGGCCCAGGCGCGCCACGACGACGACCGCATCCACGTGCACACCGATCAGCAGCGCATCGGCCAGGGGCAGCACGGGCGGGGTGTCGATGAAGACGATGTCATAGTTGTTCTCGAGCTCCCGGATCGTTTTGAGCATCGTCTCCGATCCCAGGAGCTCACTTGGATTCGTCGGAACGGGACCCGCAACTAGCACGTCCATCGGGCCGGCCTCGCTGGGCTGCAGGGCGTCCGACAGCTCGATGGTGCCGGCCAGGACTTCGACCAGGCCCTTGTGCTCAGGCGTCTGGAGAAACGTGTGGATCATGGGGCGGCGCAGGTCCGCATCCACTAGCGCGACGCGCTGTCCGGTGCGGGCGCTCGTGATGGCGAGGTTCATCGCCAGCGAGGTCTTCCCCTCCGAGGGGACCGAGCTCGTGATGACGATGGACTTCGGCGGGCCCTTCTCAGAGGCGAACGCGAGGTTTGTCCGTACCTGTCGATAAGCCTCGGCGCGTGCCGAACTGGGATGTGTCTTGGCCGGTATCGGGACCCTGCGCATTTCGAAGGGTACGACGCCGAGCATCGTCAGCCCGGATGCTGCCTCGACATCAGCGGAGTCCTTGAGGCGCCGGTCGAGGGCCTCCGCCACGAACGCCGCCGCGACACCGAGCACCAGACCGAGAGCGAGCCCGATGATCAGGTTCTCGCGCGGGTTGGGGGAGGCCGGTTTTGTCGGGAGGCCTGCGGCTTCGAGCATGTCGATCTCGTGGGGCGTCGTCGCGGGCTGCTCCAGCTGCTGCAGGACACTCGGGAGCACAATCGGAAATGCATTCGCGACCGCTTGAGCCTGGCGCGGGTCAGTGTCGGTGACGTCGACGGTGATGAAGGGATCGGTGCCGTCGGCTGAGGCGCTGACGGACGGATACCCCGAGGGTTCGAAGGGGCCGGCTTTGGCTTCGGCCTCCTTCAGGGCCGCTTGGACCGCTGGTGCAGTGGAGATAATCTGCGCGAACACCGTCGCACGTTGAGCTGCCACTTGATTCACCGTTTGGTCGGAGGCGCTGACGGCCGAAGACCCGCTGACGATGAGCCGCGATGTCGCCTGGTACTTGGGAGCGGTCAACTTCGTCGCCGCCACGGCGCCACCCAGACAGGCGATCATCACGAGGGCGATGAGGATCCAGCGCCGTCGTAGTATCTGAATGTAGTCGATCAATTCCACAGGGCCATCCTGGGGCTAGTTTGCGCAGCGTGAGCGAGAGAGGCGCCGCCCCTCGGCGCCAGAGCCTACAACCTTCAATCGTAGGGAGTTCGTCGTGGGCGGCCTCACGACCGAGTAGCTGACCAGATCAAATCATCACACTCTTGATCCATCCAAATTATCGGGCGCGCAAGAATGAAACCGCCGGTTCCAACAGAGAAATGCCGCAAACCCTGCTCCTGCGCGCATACGGCCGCACGGTCGTGTTGAACGGTGCTGCCCCGGCCCTGGCGGCGGCGAGAGACCGGCTCCTGTCCACCTACCGCTTCGGGACGACATCGACACCCCCGGCGCGCTGGGCGGTGTGCCAGCACTCCGGCACTCGGTGGCAGGAGCGGTCGGGGTCCGGCCAAAATCAAGTTGATCGCCGTGTTGCGCTTTGACCCCGGGGCAGGCAGGCAGCCAGAACCCCCTCGCTCGTGGACCGGCCCTTCTCCGTCTTCTCGACAACTCCGTCGCCGCCCGCTCCGGGCCGCGTGCGGCCCTCTTGGCGATTGAAGGGTGCACACTCGATGCCCATGCCCTCGAGGGCGCTCGCGGGGACGCCGACGAGACGGCAGCTCGGCTCATGTCCATCCTCTCGGAATGATCTACCGCGTCGTCTACATCGACCACGTGGCCCGATTGTCCGGTGGCGAGATCGCGCTTGTACGAGGCCTGGATCGTCGGTGCGGCCACGTTCGGCGAGGATGGTTACGCCGATACCCTCCATGCCCAGGTGCGGCGGCTCGGGATCAGCGACCGCGTAGAGTTCCCGCGGCTTTCGAGAGGACGTCTGGGCCGAGCTTTCGCACATCCACCTGTTCGTGCACTGCTCGCTCCGCCCGAGCCCTTCGGCCAGGTGGTGGTCGAGGGTATCGTCGCCGGTGTGCCGGTGACCCGGCCGAGATCATCAGTCACAACGTCGACGGGGATGCTGACCCCCCCCGGTGACGTCGCCGCGCTGGCTGCGACCATGCGCAGAATCCGTGGCGACGTCCGCGTCAGACGCTCGTCTCGGGAGGCTTTGCCAGGGGGGAGCACTACTGACCGGAGGATACCGCGCGCGCTCTCTGCTCGCCCCGAACAGTTACGTGTGGATTACAGTGCAGGGTTTATGCAAGTGCGAGCATTCGGTCGTTCGGCTCACGAACACGCCCCGTTGCCGATAGTGCTCTGTGGCCTCGCACTTCGTCCGAACGGAGCGGGAGTCTCGACGTACATAAGGCAACTCGTCGACACCTTACCCAGACATTTCGACGGCCCGACTGATGTCGTCGTTCAGGCAGACATGGTGGCATCGATGCCGACGGCAATCACGACGCGAGAACGTTCAATCTCGTCGGGAGTTCGACGGGCGATCGAGGGTCTTCGGAACCCAGGACCGGCTCGCCTGGTGCACGGTCTCGACGTCGATCTTCCGGCTCTCCTTCACTGTCCTTCCGTGACGACAGTCCATGATCTCTCCGTATTCGACGTCCCGTGGGCCTTTTCCCGGGGGAAACGATACGGCGAGCGACTGCTCGTGGAGCGAGCGATCCGGCGCGCCGACGCAGTGATCACAGTTTCGCAATTCACGGCGAACCGGGTGCTGGAGCGATTCGGGAGGGAATCGGTCGTCACGACACAGGCGCCAGCTCCAGACCTTCGGCCTGCCGAGCCCGATCGAATTGAGGCCGTCCGCCGAGCGCACGAGCTTCCCGATCGGTTCGTGCTTCATGTCGGCAGCGTTGAACCGAGGAAGGACATCGGGAGTCTTGCCGAAGCGTGCCGCTCGATCGATATTCCATTGGTGCTGGCTGGAGCGAGGATGACGGCTCCGCCGGCAGGCGCCGTCGTGCTGGGATTCTTTCCGAGCGGCGAGATGCCCGCGCTCTATGGCTCGGCAACCATCGTGGCCTATACGTCGATCTACGAGGGTTTTGGACTTCCGCCACTCGAGGCTATGGCGTGCGGGGCTCCCGTTGTGGCGACGCCAGTTCCCTCACTCGTCGAATGCGTTCCCCAAGCTGCCGAGCTCGTACCGGTGAGGAGTCCGGAGAAATTGGCTGCGGTGCTGGCTGATCTGTTCCAGGACGACGAACGAAGACTCGACTTGGCGGAGCGAGGACTGTCGGCGGTGTCCCGGTTGTCGTGGGATGACACTGCAACAGGTACGGTCGGTGTCTACCGTTCTCTCGGGATATGAGCGTGTAATCGCGTGTGGCAGAATGAGGCGGCAGCACGACAGTGATGGCAGCCAGATGAGATCCACCACGATACGTGCGACGTAGTCGCAGGCAGTGGATGGTGCGGTGCGGCTACGAGGGTTGAACAGTTACTGCTCGCCATCTACGAGGCGGTCATCGCGCACTAAGTGGACGTCACCCCGCTCGATCTTCGTGCGAACCTCGGCCACCATGTCCATGGTCCGGCCCAGCACCCTGCTCGTCGCACTCGGGCGCCGAAGGTAGGGGAGGGCGAACGGCCTGCTCTGGCCCAGGGCCTCCGCCGGTCGACCGAACTCCGCCTCCGCCAGACGACGTCTCGCGGCGGCGACCCCGGGAGCAACGGTGTGGAACCGGCCTCCAGAACCATTCGGTACAGCTTGGCCTGCTTGCGGGCGACCTGGGTCCATGTGCTCTCGGCGGCGAGGGCCAGTCCTGATCGCCTGCGGGCCTGGAACTCCTCCGGATCGCTCAGGACGAGCGCGGCAGCCTGGGCGAGGGAGTCGACGTCTCGTTCCCGAACCAGCAACGCCGGGTCCCCTCCGACCTCTGGAATGGCACCGGAGTCGTACCCGACGATGACACATCCGCTGGCCTGGCCTTCGACGATCATGCGGCCGAACTGCTCGGCCCACGTCGCCGTGGACCGACTCGGCGCCAACACCACATGCGTCTCCCGGTAGAGCTGCGCCAACTGCGGAGTGGCAAGCCAAGGACGGTGCTCCACTCTGTCGCTTACCCCGAGCTCCTTCGCCAGCGCCATCGCTGCCGTCAGCTCCGGCCCGGAGCCGGCCAGGACCAACTCGGTGTCCATGCCCTTCCCCAGGTACAGGTCCGCCAGGACCCTCACCGCATCGCACGCGCCTTTCTCGCGCACCATCCGGCCGACGAGGGCCAACCGCAGTCTCCCTCCGGCCAACGACTGCTCGCCGCAGGAGTAGAGCTCGTCCTCGTAGCCGAGCGGCAGCGGCTCGACGAGCCCTCCGAAGCCCTTCCCCCGCAACACGGCCGCCGCCTGACGCGAACAGGGGTAGAAGCCGTACACTCGCTGAAAGGATCTGCGCTCGTAGTTCCGATACGGAGGTGGCCAGCGCTTGTCCAGGTTCTGCGCCGAGTACATGACAACCGGGAGTTCCGGAGGCAGGCGCGGCAGCAACTGGCCGGCGGCGCGGCTGAAGGGCTCCTCGAAGAGGTCGACCAGGTCGACCTGGTGGTCCACCGCCAACCGCGACACCGCACCGACGTCGGCGTAGGAGTGCCGGTTCACGTCGCCGGGGGACCGCACGTCGACCTCGATGATCGGAAAGCCCTCCGCCGACAGAGCGCCTTCACCTCCGGCTTCGGGCCAGATGCGGGGGACCACGTAGACGACGTCGACTCCGGCCGCGAGAAGCGCCCGGTCCCGGGCCCGGTGCGCCGGGTTGCGCCCGGCATGGTAAATGCGCAGAACGCGCATGCGGCTCTGAGCCGGACCTCCCAGTGGCACGGCGAGAGTTTATTGGGCTACGACACGGCCGCCGAACACCGGCGTCGCTTGCCTGTCTCGCGCACGGCCTCGGCTACCATACCGGCTTGTCCGTCCGCCCCGTTTGCCTGCACGATCACCTTCATCGGAGACCTCTTGTTCATCACATTGTCGTAACCGGCGGGTCTCTGACTCACGACGGGAACAGGCCAGTGAACGCCGAGCCGAATCTGTGAACGCACGGTCCGTTGATGCCAGCCACTGAGACCCGAACCAGTCTCGGGAACGTGGTGCTCATCAGCCTCGAGCCATGGGACGACGTGTGGCGGCGCAACCAGCACTTGGCGTCCCGGCTGCCCGCGCTGGGGTTGGCGGATCACGTCACCTTCGTCAACCCCGCGGGAGGAAACGGAGCCGCCGAGTACTCACCCGCTCCAGGGGTCAGCGTCATATCGCCACGTCGAAGAGTCCCAAAGCGCCTCGGGGGACTAAGGGTTGTTGCAAACTCCTTGAGATGGAAGGTCATGCGGCGGTGTGACACTCTGTGGATCAACGACCCGACGACGGGTGTATGGCTGTTGCGGGATGGGCGCGTCGTCTATGACGTCACCGATGACTGGAGAAGTGCCCTTCTCACCCCTCGGGAACAGCACCGACTGATCAAGGCGGAGAATCTTCTCGCCGTTCGAGCTCGTACGGTCGTGTGCAGCGACGAACTTTGGCGGAGGTGGAATCAGCGTTATGGACTCGACGCGGTGGTCGTCAAGAACGCCGTGGACGTGGCGTCCATCCGCCGGGCTCGCCCTCTCAATCTGGGGGGGAACGGTCCTCATGTGGGGTACGTCGGAACCCTTCACGACGAGCGGCTCGACGTGGCGCAAGTGTTGAAGACGGCAGAGGCGTTGCCAATCGGGCGAGTCCATTTGGTGGGACCGGACAGCCTTAGCGCGGCCTCGCGGGATCGACTCCTATCGAACCCCAACATCACCCTGCATGGCAGCGTGCCCGCAAGTGAGGTGCCCTCATGGTTAACCGCTTTCGATGTTCTGATTAGCCCTCACGTAGTGAGTCAGTTCACGCTCAGCCTAGACGCCATTAAGGCATATGAGTACCTCGCGACGGTTCGACCGGTGGTAGCCACGCCCACGAGTGGATTCCAAAATTTGGCGGCTCCTGGGCTCTTCGTGAAGACGGATGATTTTGCAGATGCTGTGAGGTTGGCTGTCGAGCGGCGCGAGCGCTTTGAACGGGAAGTGCCGGACTGGAACGACCGAGCGGTTCAGTTTGTGGCTGCAGTTACGAGACCCAACGCTGTTACGAGACCCAACGCTGATGGCTGACACGGGGATAACGCGTCGTGTGCTGTGGTCTCTACGTCGCCGGCTGCGTCTGGCGCTCGTCCGCGTCCAACATCCGAAGGCAAGATTCGGAGCGGGTTGCGACATTCGCTCCGGGATGAAGCTTCTGATACTGGGCGCCGGTAGCGTGCGAGTCGGGTCGAAAGTCGTAATCGACCAAGATGCCACGCTTGAGTGCCGCGGCTCACTCGTAGTCGGGTCGGGTACGGTGTTTGGGCACCATGTCACAATTGGAGTGAGAGACAAGGTGACCATCGGTTGTGACTGCCTCATCGCAGAAATGGTATCGATACGCGATCACGACCACGGATTTCAAGACACCGCCCTGCCGATGCGCGAGCAGGAGCCGCTAGTCGCATCAGTAGTCATCGGAGACGACGTGTGGATCGGATGCAAAGCAACGATCACGAGAGGCGTGCATATCGGGCCGGGAGCGATTGTGGGCGCAAACTCCGTGGTTACGAAGGATGTATCGGCTGGCACGGTTGTGGGGGGTGTGCCCGCGCGAGTGATTCGAGATCAGAGGGAACCGACATGACCACAGAAGATTGTGTTGCCTTCAGCCTTCGATCGAATGCCACGCAGTGCGCTTCAAACTCAGAAGGGACATCTAACCCCGAACATCGTGCGTCCCGCTCTGAGCGAAGGCGACGAGCTTGAGCGGCGCGTTGGCGTCGCTCGATGCGCGACTTCTCGACCGTGAGACATACCTCGCGCTGGCCGAGAACCTCGAAGCCTTCGTCTCGAGGCTGCGCGACACGTCCCAGGTGGCGAGCATCGAAGTGCACCACGAACGGGCCGTCAGCCATGTCATCCACGCCGAGCACAACCCCCTCGGGCAAGCCCACCAACAGCTCGCACATGCGCGTAGGGCACCTTCAACCAGGGGCTCCTCCCGGACTTAGTTGGCGTGACAACCTCCCGATTCTCGGAGCCCCTGTTCCGCGCCCGGTGGATGGTCAACCGGCCATCAAACCGGCTTTGGTCACGTAGTAGGTGTAGGCGATCCATCCGGGGGCTCCCCATGACGTGAGTTGTGCCACCAGCACGTCGCCGCCGGCCTCACCGACGATACGGTAGACGTCGTCACGGGGGATCCCGGACATGAGCATCTTCGGGTACGGAATCGGGCGGCGGAGCGCTCTCGCCGATGTGTTGGCGGCGAACCGGACTCCCTCCTTCACCACCCGCCGCGCCTGGGACTTTGTCGTGACGTTTCCCGGCTCGGGCTGGCTTGGGCAGTGGAAGACCGCAACACCGCCAGGAGACAAGATCCGGACGAACTCCGCCACATATTGCCGACTTAACCGCGAAGGCACATGCTGGAGGACAATATTCGAATAGATGAGATCGCACATTCCGTCTCGATACCGGCGAAGGTCAGATGTCTTGTTGAGGTCGTACCGGCACCTGTCGCCCTGCTTGTTATAGCTATTGGCCAACTCGATCATGGAGGGCGCGATGTCCACCCCGATGGTGAGGTCGTAGTACTCGCTCAACGCTTGGGTCAGACGTCCCACGCCGCAGCCGAAGTCCAGCGCAACGCGGCGCGAAAGTCCGACCGGCAACGCGCCGATCCTCTCCAACAGCTCTCGGATCTCCGATCGACCAGTCTCAAAAAACTCGTCCGGATCCCACTGCCCGCGCCGCTTGTCGTCCAGTGACAGGACGGCGAAAAGCGGATCCTTTTTCCCCCAAACGTCCCAGTGGCGCTGGGCCCTTTTGAGTGATCCATCCATTCAAAATCATCCTCTGGGTTGATTTCGGGGCGACGATTGGCTCAAAGTCTACTGGACACGTAGTGGAAGTGACACCGAGCGGCATGGGCAGCCTTGACATAAGCGAGGCCGAGAGTACCGTGGGCGCGCAGCCTGTGGCGCCCCTCATCTCTGCCGCCACGTGCACCACTCCCGGCCATCGTTTGGGCTGGCGCCACCCGCTCGGGTCACATGTACATCGACAGGGGAGCCGTGGCCATTGTGGGCATCCCCGCCGTGGCCGTCGTGCTTATCGGGAACGTTCCTAATGGTAAGCACCAAACGGGCGACACCTCCCGGGCCGCCTATCAGTAGAGGAGCCTGCCATCCTGCTCGGCGCGAACCGGTCCTCCGTTTACCGATCGATAGAACGCGGCGACTTGCCGTTGCCGGTCTTCAGGATCAATGACCGGCTGCCATTGCGCGACGAGCCGTTGAACGCCTTATAGCCAGCGAGCTTCCGGTCGACCGCGGCCGCGATGAACAGAGCCCGAGGGCCAAAACCAGGGTGGTCCGAGTGGATCACGACAAGGACAAGCACGACGACATGGTCCAGGCGCTCGGCTTCGCCGTCACCGCGTTGTTGGAACGCTCGGTCGGCGGCGGGCGCATGTCCGTCCCAATGGGCTACCTGCCGCAGGCACGGCTGATAGGGGTAGTTGTGCCTCTCCACGGCAAACTGATGCCGTGTTCTCAACGCCTGTAGCCACTCTGCTTGTTCTTGAAGGGCCGGCCCGGTCAGAATGCGCCGACGTGCTGGCAGACGAAGGACCGGGGGGCCTCAGTGTGGCAAAGGTATCGACCCAACCCGCGTTGTGCAGACGGTACTTCTGGTGCAAGAGGACTTCATCCGGAAGGGGTGGGGATGTTTCTGCCGGGGCGTTTACTCAACCGTTTCGGCTTTTTGGCTCAAGTTCGGTTCGGCGCGGCGGATCAGGTTTGACCAGATGCTCAGGTTCTTTGCGAGAATCTCGCGGTGGGGCTCTGCCACCATCCTGCGGAAGGACCGAAACGACCTTGCCTGTAGGCGCCTGAATCAACCGGGCCGTACATCGGCGAATCATGATCGGGTAACATGCGCTGATTACAAGGGCCGCCAGATTGCGCAAACAACTCCGACGTACTTCCGTGTACCCGATCTACACGGGAATGAAGTACCGCGTATCGAGTAAAGCGCGCGAGCAACTATTCACGGGCTTCTACCGGGACAACATCTGGGGAGATCCCGAGTCGGTGAGCGGTTCCGGGTCGAGCCTGGCAGGATCCGCCAAGCTGCGTCAAGCTCTGCCCAGCCTGCTACAAGAACTCAGCATCCGTTCTTTGCTCGACGCCCCTTGCGGGGACTTCACGTGGATGCAACAGGTCGACCTTCATGGCATCGACTACACGGGCGCGGACATCGTGAATGAGATGGTTACCGACCTCCAAATCCGCTTTGGTGGACCAGTACGAAGATTTATACACCTCGACCTCATCAGCGATACCATCCCAGCTGGCTTCGACGCGATCATGGTCCGGGATCTGTTCCTGCATCTTCCCAACGCGAGTGTCAAGCGCGCCATCGCCAATATCCGCAGCTCGGGCGTAACATGGATGCTGGCTAGCACCCATGCCAACGTCGTGGTCAACGAAGACGTCGCGCTGGGCCACCACCGTTTCCTCAACCCCACGCTGCCGCCGTTCAACCTCCCGGCCCCGGTTCGGTTGCTGGCGGACCCAGATGTCAACCGCGAAGACAAGCAGCTCGGCGTCTGGCGCATCGGAGAAGAGCTTCGAGCCTGCGGTTGATTGTCGAGCCCGGCACCGTTGGACAACCGCCGACGTAAGCGCCTCATGCTGTCCGCAAGAAACGGGCGGTGCGAAACGTCGCGAAACCGTGGGCGGGCAGCTACTCCACTCTTGAGACGCGGAAAGCCGAAGCTTAGGGGGGTCCGGTGGCACCGAGTTGGTCGCCCGCCAGGCCGGACCTGAGTCCTGTCCCCGGCTAGGCCCGCTGTCCCGAAAGTCCCGCCGCGTAGCACTCGCCCGACCGAGCCAGCGGCTCCGGCCCGACGCCCCCGTTCATGGACCCGAAAGCCGAGGAAGTGCAGACATTTTCGGATATTCAGACAATTTCGGATACGACGACAGGCTCGATTCGTCAGGTTCTCCATCGTCGCTCGCTCAAGTGTTGATGCGCAAATCCCGACAATTCTTTGCGTGCGGGATCAGCGTGGGGCATGTGTGAATCATGAACGGCCGCGTCGTCTGCGCCGGGCAGCGATGCTTGCCGCAATCAGCTTCACGCTTATCTCGTCGGTCGCACTCCCTAGCTCGCTCCAATCTCGAGCACTGGCGGCTCAGTCCATCGATGGGAGCGTGAGCCCGCCCGCGTCCACTGCTAGCACAGCGAGTTGTCAGGATCCCGTGCCGTCGCAAGCGGAAGGCCCTCAGTCCACCCCGTCAGAGTCACCGACGACAGTCGTCTCTCCACCGGGGGGTGTGTGGAGTTTCTCGGCGACTAGCAGTCGTCTTTACGTAGTCAACGGCAATGGCGTTGAGGTTTATTCGATCGGCGGCTCACTGCTGGATCAGTTCACACTTCCTCCAAGCTTGACAACCAACATCTTCACAGGTGCTGCCATTTCCGGCAATGGAATATCGGCGCCGGTGGTCGACGCCAGCGGAACCATTTACATTTCGTCCTACTACGCTGACATCGTAGCCGCCTTCGCGCCCACCGGAGCTGAGCTCTGGGTCGTACGCCCGCCGAATCTGCCGACCAACATCTTCCCGATCATGACCACGGAGTCATCGTTCAATCTGGCCGTGAGCACGGTGGACGATATACAGCAGAGCTACCTCTACACCTCGGCTGGGGAAGCCGGCGGAACCGTTCGACTGTGGCTACCAGGAAGCGCCTACACAACGAGTTCTGCGACCGGCAACCTTATCGTCTCCGACGGGACTGGCCATGTGCAGACCTGGACCGGCAACGCGGAGACAATGCTGTCCGAATTCGGATCGTCGGATCTCGAATTTGCCGGGAAATATTCGGGCGGTCCAGCCAGCTTCTTCTACGAGGGCCAGTCAGCTCAAGGTCCGGACGGTAACATCTACTCGGCAGACGGCCTGTCCCATATCACGGTCACCTCTCAAGCCGGCATTCTCCTTGGATCTACGGACTTGGGAGGCGCACTGAGCAAGTCGGGTGTCGACGGAAATCTGGCTGTGGAGGGTGACAACCTGTACTTCAGCGTCGGCCCTCCTTTCAATTCGGCCCAGGCCACGATCTCGGTCCTTCCCATCAGCGTTGTTGAGCAGTACCTAACCGACCCGCAGTCCCCTAGTAAAACGCTTGGCTGGGGTGCCGGGGTGTCGACCCCCGAGCAGGGCAACTATTTCCAGGCCGGCAGCCCAGTCACTATCACCGCCAACCTCGACCCGTGGTGGGCAGAGGTGGCATCCCACTACGAGCTCCAGTACTCAATCTGGAACGCCGAGGCGATCGCCACAGGCTCGCCCCCAGCGGCAATCACCGTTGCGCTGCCCGCCACCGCGTCCGCGCTGGCGGACATCCCCCTGACGGTTCCAGCCGCCGATCAAGTAGCCGGGCCCTACGAAGTCGAGGCCGCTCTTTACGCCACCGGTACTGACCCCCCAACCGAAGTCGGAGCGACCTGCATGCCGTACACTGTTGGCGCCCCCGCCGACCGGCTCGATCTGGGCGCCCTGCCATCGGGGTTCGGGGCCGGCGGCCCCACCGACCCCAGAGGGGTGGCGCTCAACGCCCAGCTTGGCTTGAACGGTTTCAGGGGCCAGAGCATCGACTGGTCTACGTTTTTGCCGAACTGCTCTGCCACGTCTCCCACCACCGCCAGCTGCGGGCCAACCGCTATGGACTTCACCGACGCGCCTACAAGTTACTACCAGGCCGCCTATCTCGCCGCTCAAGACGGTGTCACTTATTGGGTCCAGGTCACCGGAGGTGACCCAATCTCGTCGGCCCTGGTCAACGGAGGATGGTGGCAGGCCGACATACAGGCCCTCGCAGAGCACTACAGCACCGTTCCGGTCGGCTGCACTGCCTGCGCGCCGGTGACGGCCTGGGAGCCATGGAACGAACCCAACAACACCGGATGGTCCAATCCAGCGGACTACGTGAGCAGCGTCCTCAAACCGTTCTTTCTGGGGGTCAAAGCCGCTAACCCTTCCGCCACGGTCATCGGCGGCTCGACTCTCGGCACGGTGCTCTCCTGGTGGCAGGGCCTAGTCGCCGCCGGCGGCCTTCAATGGCTCAACGTCGCCGCCGTGCACCCTTACCCCGGCAACAATGACTCCTGGGAGGAGGACGGCATCCCCGCCCAGCTGCAAGCAATCGAGGCAGTCATAGGCACCAAGCCACTTTGGATTAGCGAGGTTGGTTGGTGGAGCGACGGGGACTACAACTTCCTCGCCCAGGCCGACCAGGTTGCTCGAGCCATGATCTGGCAGAAAGCTCTCCACATCCCGGTCTGGAACTACTTCTTCGACGAGGGCTCGTGGGGCAACGATGGTGTCAGTTTCTCACTGATCCAGACCTCATCTTCCAATGACGACTACGTAAAGCCGGCAGCCCTTGCGACGATGACTGCGGCCGCCCAACTAGCCGGCAAGACCTACATGTCGATGCCTTCGACCAGCATCCCGGCCACTCACGAGGCTCTGTTCGGGTCGAATCCGGCCGTGGGCAGCGACACCGCAGCCGTTTGGTCGGACGGGCTCTCGGTTGCTTCAGCGCTGACGGTTACGTCCCCAGCGACTGGCGCCGTGCCGGTCACCTTCACGGATGAGTACGGCAACACCACCTCCGTCACACTGCAGCCCGGCACCGTGTATTACTTCCCAATCTCGGGCGCCGTCACCTACATCTCCTACGCTCCCGGCGACTCAGTCTCCTTGGCACCGGCCGACCCGTACGGCACTAATCTGGCTCTCGCCTCGGCCGGCGCAACCGCTACTGCCTCCACTGGCAACCCGGCCACCGCACTAACCGATCCGACTATGAACACCAGTTACGGGCAGGGGTGGACCTCGGCTCCCGGGGACACGAGTCCGAGCATCACCGTCCACCTCACTTCCCCGAGCAGCATCGACCGAGTCCTCGTCGACACGCAGTCAGTCGGTAGCGTCGCTCCCGGTTTACGCGACTACACGGTCTCAGTGGACTCGCCGACGGGCGCGTGGCGGCAGGTCGCCGCCGTCACCGGCCAGTTCCAGAACCACATCGAGGAAGTCGATTTCAGCCCCGTCGAGGCGACTGCTGTCAAGATCACCGTGGAAACAGTCAACTTCGGTGGCTACTACGGAGGCGCTATACCACCGTGGTGGTCCTCCACCTCACCGGCGGTCGCCTTCCTCCATGCCGTCGAGGTCTATGCCGGCACCGGCGGCCCAGCCCTGGCCGAGGGACTCAGCCTTCAGTCACTCGGCATACCGGCACTCGACCCTCCAACTCCGCCGGCCGCCCCTTCCGTACCGACTTCTACGACGACCACTCCTCCAACGACCGTCCCGCGACCAAGTTCCGGCACGGGAGCCACCTCCACGCCAGTCGGCTACTGGTTGACCACCAGCAACGGAGACGTCTTTGCGTTCGGGGACGCCCGCTCCTACGGGTCGCTGGCCGGCATCCACCTCAACGAGCCGATCGTCGGCATGGCCGCCACCCCCGACGGCAAGGGCTACTGGCTCGTCGCCTCAGACGGCGGAATATTCTCCTTCGGAGACTCCACCTTCCAGGGATCGACCGGCGGCATCCACCTGAACGAGCCGATCGTCGGCATGGCCGCCACCCCCGACGGCAAGGGCTACTGGCTCGTCGCCTCAGACGGCGGTGTATTCTCCTTCGGAGACGCCGCCTTCTACGGGTCGACCGGCGGCATCCACCTCAACGAGCCGATCGTCGGCATGGCCGCCACCCCCGACGGCAAGGGCTACTGGCTCGTCGCTTCAGACGGCGGTGTATTCTCCTTCGGAGACGCCGCCTTCTACGGGTCGACCGGCGGCATCCACCTCAACGAGCCGATCGTCGGCATGGCCGCCACCCCCGACGGCAAGGGCTACTGGCTCGTCGCCTCAGACGGCGGCGTATTCTCCTTCGGAGACGCCACCTTCTACGGATCGACCGCCGGCATGCGACTCCCTGCACCCATTGATGCCTTGGTGCTGGCGCCCGGTGCCGGCTATTGGATGGTCTCCTCCGCTGGCGATGTATACAGCTTTGCCAGCCCCGACCTCGGCAGCCCGGTGGGCGCCGTGCAAGGGAAGGTCGCCGGAGCCGCCGCGGCCTAGGTTCAGGCCGTTCGCAGATACCCTTAGCCCGTCTCCAGCGGGGGATTTCTTGCCGGCTGCACCGCCAACGGCTGCAGGATCCCGACAGCCGCCGCGCTGTTACTGTGAAATCGACGCTCGACGTCTTGATTTCAATCTCGCGTCGGCCGGTTTCCCTCGCAACCAAGGGTAGCGCCTATTGAAGACGTCGTAGCGCTCATGCACTTTCGCAAGTCTCGACCAGTCGGGGCATCGCTGATGGCGCTCACCGAAGTCCGCCAAAGTTGCACACCGAAATCCGCGAGTTGAGCACCCGGCTTTTGGTCTTCTTATGATGACGCTAAGTGTTGGCACCTCCTCTTGTCATGTGGGCCTGCGAGGGGTGCAGATCGCCCGGTGTTTGGTGCAGGTCGCTCATGGCTCGCCAGAAGCGCTGCGTGGCGAAGTGGTCGACTTCTCCACCGAGCCCTTGCGGTTGTCCTGGGCTTCCACCGGTCTGACGGACATCCACCATCAGGGGCACAGCCCCAGAGAGGATGTCCATCAAAATGGAGACCATGGAGAAGAGGAAGCAGCGTCCGCGCCGCTCGTTCACTCCGGAGTTCAAGGCTGAGATCGTCGAGCTGTGTCGACGCGGCGATCGCAGCATCGGCCAGGTGGCCAGGGACTTCGATCTGACCGAGACCAACGTGCGCAGCTGGGTGAAACAAGCGGAGATCGACCAGGGCGAACGCCCGGGACTGACCACCGAGGAGCGGGCCGAGCTCAGTCGCTTGCGCCGGGAGAATCGCTCCTTGCGCGAGGACGTCGAAGTGCTCAAGCGAGCGACAGCTTTTTTCGCGAAGGAGACCCGATGAAGCTGTACCCATTCATCGAGGCGGAAAAAGTCGCAGGCCACAGCGTCGCCAAGGCGTGTGGGCTGCTCGAGGTCTCCAAGTCCGCCTACTACGAGCGCCGCAACGGCGTCCCGTCGCAAAGAGAGGTCAGCGACGCCGAGCTACTCGAGCAGATCCGCGCCATCCACAAAGAGTCGGGCGGCACTTATGGCGCCCCGCGGATCCACAAGGAGCTTCTGCATCGCCACGTAGCGGTCGGGAAGCGCAAGGTGACCAGGCTCATGCGAGCGGCCGGCCTCGAGGGACGGTGCAAGAAGCGTTGGCGCAAGACCACGGTGGCTGACCCCGACGCCGAGTCGGCCCGCGATCTCATTCAGCGCCATTTCGGCCCGTACGAAGAGATTGGCCGCCGCTACGTCGGCGACATCACCTATTCGGCTCAGTTCCCGGTTATGTGCAGTCGCAGCGGTTCCGCACCGTGCTCACGGAGGTTTGCGAGAGGAAAGACAGCACATAATCACAGGCCCTCGAGGAAGGCGAGAAGCTGGTCACGGGGCCGGAACCGGGCCGGTCCTGGGTTCAGGTCGTTCAGGCGGTTGAGCGTGGCCTCCTTGGTGGCGAGGTCGGCTTCGAGGTATTGGTGCGTGACGGCCGGGCTGGAGTGTCCGAGCCAGAGCGCGATCACAGCCAGATCCGTGCCCGCCTCCAAGAGGTGAACCGCCGTCGAGTGCCGAATCGTGTGCGGTGAGACCCGTTGACCGCGCAGCGTCGGACAGGTTTGCTGAGCCGTCGCCACGGCACGGTTGAGCCGGTCGCGCACTCCCGACCGGGACATCGGCGTCCCGCTGCGATTCGGGAAGACCGGAGACTCCGATGCCCGTTGCGTGTCGTTCAACCAGGCGCGCAGTTCTCTGGCGGTGCTGGCCCACAGCGGGATGACTCGCTGCTTGCGGCCCTTGCCGTGGAGTTGGAGGGCGCTCCGGCTTTCGAGCAGCACGTCTCGGACTCGGAGGGCGCTCAACTCCGAGACCCGGGCACCGGTGTTGTAGGCCACAGCCAACAATATGGCGTCGCGTCGCCCACTCCACGTGCTCCGATCGGGCGCGGCCAAGATGGCGGTGATCTGCTCCTTCGTGAGATAGCCGAGCACCGGCCGGTCGAAGCGCTTGGCCGGGATGGCCAGCACCCGTGTCGTGATCGGCAGGGACGCCGGATCGCGCACCGCGACATATCGCATGAAGGAGTGGATCGCCGCCAGGCGAGCGTTGCGAGTGCGGGCGCTGTTGTGCCGGACACACTCGAGGTGCTCAAGGAAGTCCAAAATCACCGGCGCATCGAGATCGGCGAGCGTCAGCGCACTGGGTGGCTTGCCGAAGTGCTCCTCCACGTAGCCGAAGAGAAGTTCGAAAGCGTCTCGATAGCTCTCCACCGTCCTGGCGCTCGCCCCACGTTGGTCGATCAGGCGACGCACGAAGAAGTCCTGGACCAGCTGGTCGAACCCGATCGCAGGCGCCCTCATGACGCACCCGCCGGAGGCTGGGCGGCGAACGCCTCGAAGCGCTGGCCCACGATGTCCATCAGCTCGGGCACGGCGGAGAGATACCAGTAGACGTCACGCACCTCGACGTGGCCCACGTAGGTGGCCAGCACGGGGATCTTGGCGTCCACGTCGACGCCTTGGGCGTGCCAGGCCTCGATGCGGCGCACCACCATGCGATGGCGCAGATCGTGCACCCGGGGGGCACGGGTCCGGCCATCGGCGGTCCAACCCAGCCGGCGGCGCACCACGCGAAAGGCGTGATGGGCGACGCTGTAGCTGATCCGCTCGCTGGCCTCGGTGCGGAAGAAGGCGTCGGCTGGGCCCGGGGTGCCATAGCGACCTTTGCGCTCGACGACGTAGTCGGCCAGGGCCGCCACTGCGCTCGGGTGCAGGGGAACCAGCCTGGTCAGGCCACGTTTGCCCGCTCGGACCGTGATCAGCGCGCCGTCGAGGTCCACGTCTGTGGACGTTGCCGTAATTCCCCAGCAGGAAGTTCACGTAATTCCCCACCGGACTCCGGAATGCATTTTAGTTGATGGCGGCTCCCTTCGATCTGCGACGGGTGGCGAGGAGGCCGTTGAGCTGGCCCGCCAGATGGTCGGCCGAAGGCCGACCGAGCTTGGCAGCGATGACGACGGCTTGGTCGCCGCGGCGTAGGCGGACGAGCCAGATTCGCCCGGCCGGACGTTCCTCGTCGGGAGTGGGTTCATGGTCGACTTCGACGACGACGTGCACTCCGCTGCGCCCGCGTGCCGCGGGTCGGCACTCCGGCGAGCAGTAGAGGGCGGGTCGTCCCCGTCCGCTTCGAGGGGGAAGCGGGTGGTCACAACCAGGTGCGGCGCAAATGTTCGAGGGTTGCTCGGTCATGATCCCTTCTCCTTGCTCGGCAAAGCGGGCCGCTTGTTGGGCCGATAGGACTTCCCTTCCATGTGGATGTGATGGGCCACGTTGACGACCCGGTCGAGGATCGACTCGGCCACCACGGGATTGGGGAAGAGCGAGTACCAGTCAGAGGCCGATCGGTTGGCCGTGATGATGAGGCTCTTTCCCATCCGCTCGGTGACCAGCTCATAGAGGTCGTCGGCTTGGGTGACGGTGAACTCGCGCATGGCGAAGTCGTCGAGGATGAGGACCGAGGGCCTGGCCCAAGCGTGCAACCTGGTCTCCCAGCTGCGATCGGCGTGCCCGCCGGCCAGGTCGGCCAGAAGACGCGACGTCTTGGTGAATGCGCAGCTGTAGCCCCGTCGGCATGCTTGGTGACCGAGCGCCTGGGCGATCATGGTCTTGCCGACACCGACGGGGCCGTGGAGGATGACCGACTCGCCGGCCTCCATGAAGCGGAGTGTGGCCAGGTCACGGATATGGGCGGCGGGGATCTTGGGGTTGTAGTTGAAGTCGTAGTCCTCGATGGCGCAGACCTGCTCGAAGCGGGCGGCACGCACCCGCCGCGTGATGCCGGCCGCCTGACGCCGGGAGAGCTCGTCCTCGCAAAGTGCCTGGAGGAACTCGACGTGGCCGAGATCACCCGCTCGGGCCTGGGTGAGCCGGGCCTCGAAGGTCTCGAGCATCCCCGAAAGCCGCAGCGCCCGGAGCGTCGTCTCCAGCTGATGGGTTCTCGTCATCCCGCGGCCTCGGCGTCGCCCAGATGTGCGAACAGGGTGTCGGCACCATGGAGATGGGCCGGGGCCAGCGGTGCCTCCGCAACGTCGATCCCCTCCGCCTCGGTGCCCGCCGCCAGGATTCCCTTGATGGTGCGATAGCCAGGATCACCGACGTCTATGGCCCGGTGGCACGCCATGTCGAGTCGCACATCACCGTGGCGCTCGGCCAGACCGATGACGCCTTGGGCCGCACGCAGGCGGTGCAGCGCCCCGTCCTCGAGCAACCCGAGCACCACCTCGAGCACCGAGGGGCCCAGTTCACCGGCTCGCCGTCGGCACCAGGTGGGCGTGCGCATGAAGAAGGCCACCTTGTGCGGCGGGTAGTCCGCCCAGTCGGTCTGGCGTCCCCGTTCGATCCGGGCCCACGTCTTGATCACCGCGCCATCGGAGAAGACTTCGACGGTTCGTTCGCCGGCGCGGGCGTCGACCTGGCGGCCGATGAAGCGCCAGGGCACCGAATACAGCGCCTTGCCCACCTTGATGTAGCAGTCCGGTCCGACTTTCGGACGCGACCATGCTGCCAGCTCGAATGTCGTGTGCGGCAAGGTGATCAGCGTCGGTGCCTCGACCGCTTCGAAGATGGACAGCGGGGAGGCACCCTCGAGCGATCGATGAGCGCGTCGGCCGGCCACGTCTGTGCACCAGCTCAGCGCTCCAGCCTGCATGTGGGGGAGATCGATCCACTCGCGGCCGGCGAAATACGAGTCGCGGACGTAGGGCATCGGCCGCTCCACCCGAGGCTTGTCTTTGGGCTTGGCTGCCCGGGCCGGATCGATCAGGCATTTGTAGTGCTCGGCCAGCTCTCCATAGGCGTGGTTGAGCTTGGGGTCATAGATGTCGGGTTTGATGACGCCGGTCTTCAGGTTGTCGGGCACCAGGCGCCGCGGCACGCCGCCGAAGTACTCGAACGCATCGCGGTGCGCCGCCACCCAGGCGCTCTGGTCCATGCGAAAGGTCGGACGGACGAACATGTGCCGGCTCATGGCCAGCACCATGACGAAGGCCCACACCCTCCTCCAGTGCTGCAGAGTCGGGTCGAACCACCGGCCCAGGTAGCCGTAATCGAT
Organism: uncultured Acidimicrobiaceae bacterium; assembly: GCA_963717455.1. Classification (GTDB taxonomy): domain Bacteria; phylum Actinomycetota; class Acidimicrobiia; order Acidimicrobiales; family RAAP-2; genus Bog-473. The sequence continues at coordinate 3,510,851 of OY970336.1, read as the reverse complement.
CTGGGCCTCTTCGCCGGCCGCGACGTCGGGGCGCAGCACCGTCACCTTGTTCTCCAGCGCCTCGTCGGGGAACTCGAGCCAGACGTAGCGCCGGAAGCTCGAGATGCCGACGTCGAGGCCCTGCTCGTCACGCAGGCGCTGGTGCACGGTTGTGGCCTTGTTCGTCTTGAGCATCTCGGCAATGCGCTCCCTGTGCGCGTCGATCACCCCATGGGTGCGGCTGCGGGCCCGCGGGTCGGTCAGCTCTGGGAACCAGTCCCGGACCAGCGCGGCCCACTGGTCCCGAGACAGCGGCGGACCCCCCGGGGCCAACCCGGACGCCTCGGCCGGTGCCACGTACTTGCGGATGGTCTTTCGGTCCGTCCCCAGGCTCTGCGCCACCACCGCGATGGGTCGGCCGGCATGCCAGTGGATGAGGATCTCCACGATGTCGATCACGTCAAACGTTCTCCTTGCCATGTGCTCCTCGCTCGCCTGGGGGACGAACGAAGCGGTTAGTTGGTCAAGGAGCCCGGTGGGGGGATCCCCACCCTGAAGTGGGGAATTACGTGAACGTCGAGGTGGGGAATTACTTGAACGCCCTACCCATCTGGTGGGGAATTACTTGAACGCCGACAACGTCTGCACACGAGAGGGCAAGGGCTTCGCTGATGCGCAACCCGGTGCAGGCCAACAACCCGAACAAGGTGACGTAACAGCGGGGCCGCAGCCCGCCGGGGGGATCCAGCCGAGCTGCCTCGGCCAGCAGGGCGGCGATCTCGGCGTCGGAGTAGACGTGGGGCGGGGTGCGATGGCCCGTCGGGCCGAGCAGCCCGGGGGCGGGCACATCGGTGGTGCCGTCCATCGCATGGAGGTGACGCAGCAGGTCCCGCACCCTGCCCAGCCGCTGCGCTGGATTGCGGGGGTTGGTCGACGACGTCGAGGTAATCCACTCAAGCGTCGTCTCCAAGGGGATCGGCCCCTCATGTCCGTTGAGGTATCGAGCGAACTCGCGCAATGAGCGCTCTTGGGTCACCGAGCGATAGCCCAGACCACGACGCATCTCTATGTAGCTCTCGATGACGTCGCCAATGACCCCGGTCATGACGCCCTCCCCGGCCACGGCAGCGCCACCTCACGAAGGGCATCGACATCGACAGCTGCGTAGATCCGAGTGGTGGCGAGCTCGGTGTGTCCGAGCAAACCGGCGATCTCGACCAAGCGGACGCCTCGGGCCTGCAGCTCGGTGGCCATCGAGTGGCGCAGCAGGTTCCCGCCGCGGGTGGGCGCGTCGATCCCGGCCCGCTCGAGCGCCCTTTGCACCGCTCGCCCCACGATGCTCGCGCTGATCGGAGCACCTCGGCGCAGGCGAAGCAGCACGAACACTTCGCGCACCGTGCTGTCGGGCCGGCCATGCTCGAGGTACTCGGCCAGCGCGTGCCCCACCTCGACAGGGATAGGAAGGCGCGCGCCATGGCCAGTCTTGCGAGTGCGCACCGAGACCACTCCCTGGCGCCAGTCGATGTCGTCGAGCTCGAGCCGGCAGACCTCGCTGACCCGGAGGCCCAAGCGGGCCATGCACAAGATGATCGCCCGGTCACGCAGGTCGCGGGCCGATGAGGCGTCCAACGAGGCGATGAGCTCGCCGAAGGCCTGCGAGTCCAGATGTCGGACAAGACCGCTCCGTCGGTGCGGCACCATCGGCACGGCGTCCTCAAGGCCACTCGCACCCAGGCCCTGGGTGCGAAGGAACCGGAAGAAAGAACGCAACGACGTCGCCACCAACTCCAAAGTCTTTGGCTGATAGCGACACGATGCCGCGCTGATGAACCCGACGACGTCTCGAGCGCCGAGCTCCTCGACCAGTACGTGCCCGTCAGGGAAGCGCTCCACCAAGAACGCCCGGACCCACCGGGTGTAGTTGGCGCGGGTGCCCGCACAGACACCGCGTGCTCGCCGCAGATGGTCATCGAAGGCGGCAAGCGCCTCTTCCCTCGTCCAAGATGAGTCGACCGACATCAGCTCCTCCTTGTCCTCCGACCCGATGGCCGGACCGGCAAGGAGCCTGCCGTTATGTGCAGCTCCTGGTCGCCCTCAGGCTGACATCAATCGCCCTCATCCAGGCCAAGGGTTCCGTTGCAGCTGAGCGACTGCACATAACCGGGAACTGAGCCGAATACGTGTTATGGAGAGCTGCACATAACACCTACGTCTCGACGTGGGAGGGCTGGGCCTACCTGGCCACCGTCATCGATCAGGCGTCTCGCCGGGTGGTCGGCTGGGCATTGGCCGATCACATGCGCACCGAACTCGTCGAAGACGCCCTCGCCATGGCGTTCGCCAACCGTGCACCCGAAGAGGGCGTCATTTTTCATTCGGACAGGGGCGGTCAATATACGAGCGGTGACTTCGCCGAATTGGCCCGGGCCAACGGCGTCGTCCTCTCGGTCGGTCGCAAGGGTGAATGTTGGGACAACGCGGTCGCCGAGTTGTTCTTCGCCACCATCAAGCGCGAGCTCATCGACACGCGCGCATGGCCGACGAGGACTGGACTTCGACGCGCTCTCTTCGAGTACATCGAGGGCTGGTACAACACCCGTCGGCTGCACTCGACGCTCGGCTACCTCAGCCCCGCCCAATACGAAGCTGTCCACCACAACGCCGACCTTCAGGCGGCATAATCAACACAACCAACCTGTCCGTCAAACCGGATCAAGCCCACCCCGCCTCGGAGGGCAGGCCACGACCCTGCAGCGGTAGTGCTTGGCCACGGGGGACGAAGCTGGCCTGAAGGATGCCCAAGCGCGGGTCGACGACGCTCGCCATGCGGTCCGCGCGCAAACGTCGAGCGTTGCCACCGCGACGACGCAACACCTCGTCTATGGCCCAGACTAGTCAGCATACTTCGACCTATGAGCGGGAAGACATGCAACTCAAGATTTTCACCCCGCTCCGTACGGAGGGGGAGACTTGCTGCCCCTTTGGTGGAGGGGTAGTGATGCTGGCTCCCAGACTCCGGCGTGGTCAGGTCTCGCTCTCATCGGATCGTGGATAATGCGTGGATGGCATTCATGGCGGAGGAACTGATCGACCCGACTGGAGCTGCCGGTGTGAATACCCACCTTGTAGTCGCCAACCTCCTGGACGAGCCCGACGGGTCGCTGGTGCTGGACATCGGAGCTGGGAGGGGAAACTTTACCTACGTGCTGGAGTCGCACAGTTACCGAACTATCGCCATCGACATTGACCCCGACGACTACGTACATTCCACGGCTCCTTTCGTTCAGGCAAACCTCGGAGACGGGCTTCCTATTAGCTCTGCAAGCTGTGGCGGAATCGTGGCGATCGAGGTCATCGAGCACCTGGAGGAACCCCTGCGTCTCATCCGGGAGATCGCTCGCTGCCTTCGGCCGAACGGGTTCGCAATAATCACGACTCCTAACCTAACGTTCTTAGCATCGCGTCAAAGCTTGAGCTGGTGCTAAGAGGTTGGCATGAAGAATTCGACGACTACAGTTATCGGGTCAATGGTCACATCTGCCCGGTGAGCCTTCAGCAGATTGTCCGAATGTGCGAACGCACCGGTCTCACCCTTGAGTCCGAGACCTACAACGTCGGACGCCTGCCGTTGCCGAAGATCCGTCGACGACTGAGCCTGAAATCGCCCAGGTTTCGGACTCGTCGCCTCGGGCATTCTCTCATTGTGAAGTTGCGAAATACGGGATCACCTGTAGTCACTGTGTGCCGGGGCTAGCGCGTTGCTCCGAGAGGCTCATGGGGTTTCTACCTGTTTGAGGTGCGCGACATGGCAAAGGGAGGATCTTCGCGTGGGACGCCACCGAGTGAGCCGTGTACCCACTCTGGCTCGCAATGCAGTTACCCCGATGAACTCGGGGCCGAGGTCGGCTTTCGACAATCACGAACAGGCCTCGGCTCTTTAGTTCGTTAATCCCCCAGCTCCTCGCAGACAGCGAGGAACACTGTATCCTTACCTTCGCCTACAACCCCAGGTCGCGCCGCGCGGATCCGCGATTTCGCCCACCCCGCGCCTCGTCGAGGTTCAGGAATCGGTCATCCTCCCGACCCCGTCGAGGTGGTCAAGACCATCATCGCCCATGCCCTCGGCCATCCGGCCTGCCGCCAACGGCGACAGCGTCACGAAGACGTCGTGTCTCGTCGCCGACCTAGGAGCGTGGGTCAGAACCCGCCAGTGACGCCCAAGGACTGATCGACCCTTTCCCGGGGTGGGAGGCGACCGTCGATTCGCGATTCTCCTGCGGTTTTGGGAGAATTTGCCCATGGCGAACGATCGGGTCGGCGACAAGCTCTTCGAGGTGGAAGGGCAGCCGGTCGGGCGCCCCGAGAAGGTCCCGGCCGGGGTGAATAAGCGCTTCCGCCACTACGACCAGTCCCAGTCCTTCCTCCTCCCACCCTCCCTCGAAGACTGGCTACCCGAGAACCACGAGGCCCGGTTCATCTCTGAGGTGGTCGAGGACATGTTGGACCTCTCGGTCATCTACGACTCCTACACCGAGGCGGTGGGTGCGCCGCCCTATGACCCGACGATGATGTGCAAGCTGCTGCTCTTCGCCTACTCGACCGGGGTCACCAGTTCGCGGGAGATGGAGCGGCGCTGCCATGTCGACGTGGCCTTCCGCTGGCTGAGTGCCAACACGGCTCCGGACTACCGCTCCATCTCTCGGTTCCGGCGTCGCCACCTGGGCGCCATCGATGCCCTCTTCGTCCAGGTGCTCGCCCTGTGCGCACAAGCGGGACTGGTGCGCCTTGGCCGCGTCGCCCTCGATGGCACCAAGCTGCGGGCCTCGGCGAGTAAGCACAAGGCCATGAGCCATGACCGGATGGGACCGCGGATCGTTGAGCTCGAGGCCCAGGTGGCGGCCATGCTGGCCGAGGCCGAGGCCACCGACGCGGCCGAAGACGAAGCGTTCGGTGAGGACCGCCGCGGTGACGAGCTCCCGCCCGAGTTGGCCACCAAGGAGGGTCGCCTGGCCAAGCTGCGCGCGGCCAAGGAGGCCATAGAAGCCGAGGCGAGGGACAAGGCCGCCACAAAAGCCCAGCACAAGGCCACAGGGCACGGCGCCTCCGAGCACGAGGCCCGGGCCGCCGGTGACGACGCGGCAGCGAGAGCCAAGCCCGATGGGCGGGCCCAGCGCAACTTCACCGACCCCGAGTCACGGATGATGAAGACGACCGACGGATTCCACTACGCCTTCAACGCCCAGGCCGTGGTCGACGAGGAGGCCCAGGTGGTCCTGGCCCACTCGGTGTCCAACCAGGCCGCCGACGCCCCGCACCTCATCGAGATGATCGAGGCCACCGAAGTCAACCTCGGCGCCGCGGACATCGACGAGAACCCCGACACGCTCATCGCCGACGCCGGCTACTTCTCAGAGGCGAACGTGAACGATGCCACCGACGCCGGCGTCGACGTGTTGATCGCCACCGGGCGCATCAGACATGACGATCGGGTGTCGCCCGCACCGAGGGGTCCTATCCCAAGAGACGCCACGGTGAAGGAGAAGATGGCACGCCGGCTGCGCACCAAGGCGGGACGGGCCGACTACGCCAGACGCAAGGCCATCGTCGAGCCGGTCTTCGGACAAATGAAGGTCCGACAACGCGCCGGGTTCCTCCGTCTACGCGGCCTTGAGGGTGCACAAGGTGAGTGGGCCCTGCACGTGCTCTGCCACAACTTGAGAAAGTTGGCCCAGGCGGGCGCATAGGGAGGGATCCACCGACGTCGGATGCAGCCGTCACTCATCCGCCAGAGGCCACCGGGACCCATTTGTGATGCCGAAGCCGGCCCGTGAGCGACCGGACCTCAGATCTCAGGCGTCAGACCGATCCCGTTGGCCGATTCCGACTCACGCTCCTAGCGGAAAGCGGCGCCGATCGCTTGCCTTGGATGCCCTCACGCCCTCCGCGTGATGCTCGTGGGTTCTGTCGAAGGCAGCGTCGAACGTGGCGGCTTCTGCGGCCGGTAGGCGCGCGCCGCGCCGAGCGCCGCTCGACTCGCCCTGAGAACCATTCCCTGGCGGGCTAGCCGGACAGCGTCTTTCATCTTGCGCTCGGGAATGAACCGGTGCTCGCGGAACCATCTCGCCTCAGCCACCACTCGGGCATCTTCCGCCGACAAGTCGAGGTCGGCCCACTTATCGTGCAGTTTCCTGAACTGCCGCTCGAACGCGCCTGGACTGGTTGTCCACTGTTCCGGGTGTCGGCGGTAGAAGACCAGTGGCTCGGGCAGCAGATGGATTCGGCCGGTCAGCGCGATTGCCAACCACAAATCGGTGTCCTCGCAACCTTGCCCGAAGTCCTCATCCCAGCCGGACGTCTGCTCGAAGTTGGAGCGCCGCACCAGGGCCAGGCTGGTCAGGAACACGGCCACTAGGAACAGCGCGGCGAACGTTGTCTCTGGCTCGCTCTGCGGGAGCGGCTTAGCCCACCAGCGGGTCGGGGCGTATCTGGCCCACGGCCAACCGCCCGACTCGACACCCTCATTCTCTCCGCAAGGCCCAATATACGAGTGGCCCGTGTGGACAATCGCAACGTCTGGGTGGGCGTCCAAGTAGCTGACGGTCCGTTCGAGCATCGCCGGGGCGAGCACGTCGTCCGAGTCGAGGAACAGAAGGTAGGGGGCGGACGACGCCGCCGCTCCAACGTTCCGGGCGGCCGCAGCACCACGGTTCGCCTGGTGGATCACCCGCACCCGATCGTCGCTCGCGGCGAGCCTGTCGGCCACGTCGGGGGTGTCATCGGTGCTTCCGTCGTCAACGATTACCATTTCCCAGTCCATGAGCGTCTGGCTCTTGACGCTGGCCACGCAATCGCCGAGGTATCGGGAGCCGTTGTAACAGGGCGTAACCACACTCACTCTGGGCATTCGTCCGAGGCTAATCGCCCAGAATCAACCACCAGTCAAGACCGCCCCGTATGCCGTTACATGGGGGGCGGGCCGGTGGAGAGCTTCTTCCCAAGGAGTTCATTAGACATGAGAAATTTAGCCGCCAATGGTTACCAGCGAAGCCTTGCCCCTTCAAGGGATCTGCCAGCTCGACTGCCAGGGCGGGCGACCGGCACCGATAAGTGTGCCCGCCGGCCCGCCGGTATCGTGCAACCGTGTCGAGCCCCGACTCTCGTCTTGAGCGTCGTAGGCGGACATGATGGCTTGGGATCGCGGAGATGCGTGCTGCTGTGGATGCCGAGGGCTCCGCGTTTAAGGCGCGCATGTCGTGCAGATCGAAAAGCTAACTGAGTTCCAGCGCGTTCTGATAGTGCAGGTGTCGATTCACTGACCTCGTTCGACGCCGACCAGGCCCGGATGCGAGAGACTACGTTCACGGCTTGACCCTTCAGTCCGACCTGTGGTGCTCTTCCCATTCCTGCTGGAACCAGACCTATGGGCTCGAGGTTCTGTGCGGCGAATGACCCACGAACCCTGGCTCGCGCGTCCGTGCGGCCCGTTTCGGAGGCAATGCTCTCAAGGGCAGGGCCGCGCTCACGGGTACATCAATCGAGTTCCTTCGAGATGAGCTAGCCGCGTCCGTCTTCGAGGCCGCCGACCTCCTCCTGTCCAACGCCGGGATGAAGCTCAGAGCGAAACGACGGGCGCGTCGCCCTCGGGGCAACGCTGAGTGGGCGGCACCGCCTGGGACTGGGCACTGCGATTCGGCTCAGGGTGCATCGTCGCCCAGGCTCTGCGGCCAGCGTGACGGCCCCGTACATCAGGACGGTTCCTTTGGTTCGTGCGGCAGTCACAGGCACAATGTCCGTCATGCTCGCGTTCACTGGCTGAACCAGCGTAGCCTCCGCCAGACTGAGGCTCGAATATCCGGCTCGAGTCTGGAGACCACGGCGGCTGCGACGATCCAGGATACGGCCACTATAACGCCCGCCCCGATCACGGCACGGAGGCCGTGAGCATGGGGAAGGGAATGTACCAGGACCAACGCAGCGGCCGCGGCTACAGCGACGACCGGGACGAGGGGCGCGATCGCCTGGCGGAAATAGCGCCGTGCTGGCATGCGCAGGTGGCGGCAGACCACAACGGGCAGCACGAAGAACTCGAGTACGACCACGACCGGGAGGGACCCGATCGCCGGGCCGACAGGTCCGAGCCAGAACGTGGCCGCGATGCTGCCCGCCAAGTTGGCGAGGGCTCCGATGACGGCCAACGGCGCGAGCGTACGATTGCGTCCTACGCCGGTGAGGAAGAGGAAGGACTGGTGACCGGGCAGTTGCAGCACGGTCACGAATCCGAGGACAACCATGATCTCGTAGCTCCGCGGGGGCACGGTGCCTAGCCACAGTGTCAGTAGGGGGTCCCCGAAGGCGGCCAGAGCCACGAGGATCGGCGCCGAGAGAGCCATACCGGTGAGCACGGACCGCAGAAAGTAGCGGGCCTGGCGATCCCGGTCGCCCATTGCCTCGAAGTGGGCGTATGAGGGCAGGAGGTATGCCGTACCCTGCGCGGAAATCGCCCGGTTGAAGTTGGCAGTGCTCAGAGCCACGTTATACGGCGCCACCTGAGCGACGGGAAGGATTAACCCGATGATGAGTGCGTCGAGTTGATAGGAGACCACACCCGCCAGGGCGACGACGGTCTGGAGGCCGCCGAATCGGAGCAAGTCGCCGAGGACAGCGCGGTCGAAGTGCCCGTGGCGGACGGAGGACCCAGTAGCTCGGCCGACGGACAGGACTGTCAGGACGAGGCCCACCGCCGCGCCGACCGTTGAGACGAGTGCGAGTCCGACCAGCCCGCCACCGACCAGAACCACTGCGATTTGCCCCAGTTGAGTGACGAAAAGGGCGACCATGCCGATCTGGATCGTGCGATCGGCCCGTCCGGAACCGAACAGCACGGCAGTTGGCACCGATCGAAGGAAGCTGACCGCGGTCATCAGGCCGAGCACGACGAGGGTGGCGGCGGCCACTGTCGGGCTGATGTCCCCGAGGTGCAGGATGGATGAGAGGAAGGGCGCCACCACGACGGTGACGACGATTGCAACGAGACCCGAGGCGGCGAAGAAGACCCACCCCGTACGGATCACCACGGCCACACCCTCCCGGTCATTCTTGGCCATGAGCCTCGCGACCCGCTGCACGGCAGCGGTCGACACCCCCGCGTCGAGCAGGCCAAGATACCCGATCAGGGCCTGGAGCACGATCCACAGTCCGTACTGGGCCGTTCCCAGATGGTGGAGGAGCACGCGCGTCAGAACGAGCGAGAAAGCGAGCCCGATGAAGTAGCTCGCGTAGGAGAATCCCACGTTGCGGGCGAGCTGGCGACCGCTGGCGTTGGCGGATTCCTCCGCCAGTTCCGGGCCGTTGTCCCCCGCCGGTGCGACGGGCGACTCGGAGCCGTTGTCGGCCGAGTCCTCCTCGTCGCTCGGAGTGGCGTCTTCAGTCACAGTGGAGACGGCCCGGGCGGTACAAGGCCATCGCTGGCTGGCTGTCGGACATTCGGTCGAGGGGCACGCTCGCGCGGGTCAGGAGGCGAGCCTCAGCGCGAGGACATAAGTCTCCTGGGGAACCTTCAACGCACGAATGTTCTTCAACTTAATATCTTCCCGCCGCTCCTCCAGTGCTTCCGGATGGGTGTCAGCCGCCAAGCCCCAGGGCCACCAATGCCGTCGGCCCTGGGCCGTTTCGCTGCCTGGCACCGTGTCTAACCATCTCAGCCGGGAGTGGCACCTCCAATCGCTGACCTGGGATCTGGTGGCCACCCCTTCCGCACGCACTGACCGTCGGCTTCCGAGCGGTCGACGGTGGGTCCAGCGTGCGGGACCAGGGCTTCGGTTGGACCTGCCGACCTTGACAGGGCGGCTGGGGAGTGGCCCTCAAAGGGAGAGCTGGGAGGGCTGTCCCAGGCCGACATCGCCGGGGAAATTGGACGCGGCTCATCAGACGGTCTCTGACTGGCACGAGAAGTGGACGGCCGGGGGAGCGGCCCTCAAGAGCGCCGGTCGGTCTGGACGGCTGCCCAAGCTAAGCGAGGCGGACCTGGACAAGGTGGACAAGGCCCTGCGCCGGGGAGCGAGGGCCAACCGCTATTCGACGGATCCGTGGAACCTCGCCCGGGTGGCCGAGGCGATCGAGGACGAGACCGGCGTGCGCTATCACCCTGGGCACGTCTGGCAGGTGCTGCGGCTCATGGGATGGAGCCGACGGCGCCCGGCCAGACCACCGAGCGCGACGAGGTCGCCTTCGAGGCGTGGGTCAACGAGCGCTGGCTCTGGACAAGAACCGCAAGACGCCGGGACGTCGTGGATTGTCTTCCAAGACGAGAGAGGGTTCAGTCTCTTCCCCTCGGTGAGGTCACCTGGGCGCCACGAGGCGAGGCGCCGGTGCTGCGGAACCGCATGAGCCACTGGAAGCGCCTCTCGATGTCCGCCGCACTGTGTCCGCGTCCCGATGGCTCGGAGGCGACCCTCGTCTTCGATATGAGCCCCGGCTCCTGCAACAACGAACGGCTGGTCGAGTTCCTCACAGAGCTCCACGATCTGCTCGACAAGAGGAGGTCACGCTCATCTGGGACGGCCTCCCCTCACATCGCAGCCGGGCCATGAGCAACGACCTCGCCACCCAGCGCCACTGGCTCGTGGTCGAACGGCTGCCCAGCCTTGCCTACAATCTCAACCGTGTCGAGCAGGTATGGAGGAACCTCAAGGGTCGAGAGTCGCCAACCGCTGCGCCGACACCATCGACGAGGCCCGAGAGAAGGTGGACATCGGACTCTGTCGCATCGGGAGCGAGACCCGAACTCTGCCTGGCCTCTTCCGACACGCCGGCTTCGAGCTATGAGTCCGATCCGCTCGGTATTACGCGAAGGTCTTTAGGTAGCCGGCCGTGGCGTGTAGGCGGGCCGAAGTAGCGCTGGATCAGGTCGAGGACCAAGTCGGCAATGGGGGTCAGCGAAATTGTGTCGGCCAGCGCCTTTTGCAGCTGCCCTCCGGTCCGTCTGGCGCATGAGCCTGGTCACGTCGGCGCGTCCCGCATGCCCTCGCGCTACCCAAAGCTCCTTGTGAATCCTCGGGGCGCCACAGGTGCCCTTGAAGTCGTCGTGACTGACCCTGATCTTCTAGTGTCCCGAGCCAGAGATTCGCAGACCATGACAGAGTCGGGCAGGCCGAGGTCAGCGGCGTCACAAGCCACAGGAATCCCCGCGGACGGCCTTGGAATTCGCTGTCTCTCGGCTGGCGCGGTCACAGCCTATTTTCCCAGCGGGGTCCTGGGCACGTCTTAGGGCTGTCGCACGGCGAGCAGGCTTTTGTAGGCTGCAAGCGTCTGCTCGGCAACGTGATTCCACGTATACCGCGATGCGACATAGCGCTGGGTTTCTTGATCGGCGCCTTTATCGTAGGCAGCCTCGACCGCCTCACGAATCGACCGTTCGTCGGACGGATCGCAGTAATGGGCATGTGACCCAAAGTATTCCTCGGCATCACCCCGCCGCGTGGTTACGATCGCGCAACCGCAGGCCGCCGCTTCAAGTGAAGCCAGTCCTGTAGTCTCGAACCAGCTTGGGAGGGCATGCACCTTAGCTTTCTGATACAGACGAGCGATCTCCTGGGAATCTCGCGCATCGACGTACGTGACATTGTCACCCCCTTCCTTGAGGCATTTCTTGAGGTATTTCGGATGATGGGGATGTGAATAGCCCGTTATTGTGAGATGGATTCCGGCACCCCGAAGTGCATGGATCAGACCTATCTGGTTCTTTCTTGGCTCCAGACGGGCGACCAGGAGGACTCCACTTCTGGACTCGTTCTCCGCGGGCGGATGGAATACGGTCTGATCAAACCCATTTCTGACTACGACCCATGGCGTAGAAACGCCGAGCTCATCGACGACTCGACGACCCTCGTTGTATGAGTTAGGTAGGAGGAGATCGGCTGCCTCAAAGAGGAAGCGCCTTTCAGTAAGAGGCATCAGAATTTTTCAGCCTCGTCCAAAATCTCGTCGCGCATGCCATGCTTAATGGCACCGATGGATGCTGAGATTTTTCGCCGAAGCCGAGGAACCCCACGAACGATACCGTCAAGCCCGTAGAGGTAATCTTTGGATTGGTAGATTGTGGAGACCACAAGTGGCTTTCTCGCCTGTCTCACCCGGCGCAAGGTCGACCGGTCGGCCCAAAACACGTGAACCACGTCATAATCTTCCGGGGTGAAAGCTTCCTCTGCGGGGGTGTCAACATCAACACCCAATTTGCGCAGTTCCCTTACGGTGTTGTGGAACTGCACTACGTGCCCGCCCGGTACCTCAGTTGGTTTCAGCAGGACGGCGACACGCACGACCGGCATTCCTCCACGGATTGGGTAGCGAGTAGCCCAACAGCCGCATGAGCCCGTTGGGAGGGGCGCACGCCGATAGGTTTCTCCGCGTGGCGCTGACAGAGCTGAGGGTCCTGCTGCTGAGCCCGTTCGCCGAACTGGATCCGCCGGGTTGCGACGTCACCTATACCGAGAAGCTCCTGGAGTCGACCCCTCCGAAGGTAGTTTTCGAGACGTACGCTCAGGCGCTGGCAGATGGTTCGCTCGCGAAACTTGGACGACGCAACTCTTTGAATGGAGCGCTGAAACGAGGATTGCCGGCCGGTCTTGCGATGATCAGCCCTGAGCGTGCCATCAATGCTCTTCGGTCCCGCGAGCTTCTGTCTCGGGAGCCGTTCCGCTACTTCGACATCAAGTCTTCGAGATGCGACTTGGCACATGACCACGCATACAGAATAGTGTTTCCCTTCGAGGTGCTGTGCTACCTGCGCTCTTCGCCAACGGTGTCGCACAGCCTAACCACCACCGCGGCGGACGTCTTTGGACGCCGGGGAGAACGAAGTTTGCTGTGCCACTTGATCGATGCATGGCGTTCAATTCGCTCGTCGGCCGCACCTCGTTGGCATCAAACGGTGGCGGATGGCTCGGTGTGCTTTAGCCAACACTTGAAGAACTGATACATCTCAGAGCAAAAAAAATGAGAGGGGATCTAATCGATGTCATCCCATGCGGAGTAAGCCGGAGTCCGAAGCCCGGACGGTTTGGGCCCGTGGTCGGTTTCGCGTTGCGGCTGACTTCGATCCAAAAGGGATGAGGCCCCCCTTCAATGCATGGGAGGCAATTCGCAGCTCCAGTCCGAATTCGAGACCGGTGTTAGTTGACTCTGAGCCGAGGCTACCTATGAGGTCTCTTGAAGCGCTTCGATTGATTGGATCGGGAAGGTGTCGCGACGGGGTCTTTCGGCGAAATCATGCCGGCGTTCGATGTATTCGCCTAGCTCACAGCCTGGGATGGGACACCGCAGGCCGATCGTCGAAGAGTCATTATTCTACGGAATCGTAACCGTTGGAAGTGATTACGGAGTCTTGCCTGAGATGATCGGTTTCAGCCTGATCGCAAATCGACGCGTTCCAGCCGAGGCAGTCGGGGCGCTCTTTGAGGAGCGCCACGGGGTCAGAGCTGTGAATCACGGGGTGAGGCAGAGCTACGACGCGGTCTTAGCTCAAGACAGGGGCCGTGCCCACGGATGAGCACTGTGACATGGGCCGTCGTATCCACCGACTCTCCGATGGGCCAGCAGCGATATGAAGGCGAGATCCAGAAAGCTTTGGTAGCGGCGGGAGGTCCAGAGTGGAGGTTTCGCCTGCTTCAGCTCGCGCCCCTCCGATCTAAGGCTTCGGGCGTAAGGCGGTACCCCGCGCGCCTGGCTGGACGGTCGTCGCTCCCTGTTGCGCGTGCGATTGGTTGGACGGCGTATCGCACCAAGGGACTTGTTCACCGGTTCGACTTACGTCTCCCTCCGAGCGAGGGTCCGGAGGTAGTGACCGTGCACGATCTTCCCCCGCTGCGATTTGACGACGAGGGAAGGATTCCCACCAGCGCGAAGGCCGGTGCGAGGAGAGCTTCGGCGATAATCACCCCCAGCCGATTCGCGGCCGACGAAGTACTCGAACTGCTCGGAGTCGATGCCAACCGCATCCATGTTGTCCCGTATGGTGTGTCGGGCGACTACCAAGAGGCGGTCCCCGCTACCAATGCCGAGTTGAAGGACTTCGGGATCAGACCTCGGTTCGTAGTCCACGCAGCTGGTGCTTCCAAGCGAAAGAACTTGCCGGCTCTGGCTGCGGCTTGGGCACAAGTAGCGGCCGAATGCCCCGATGTCGATCTCGTTCTCGCTGGCCCTAAAGATGAGCGTAGGGAAGAGGCATTTCAGGCGATCCCCGCAGTGCGCATAATCGGTTCGCTCCCCGGTCCCGGGATAGCATCCTTGATGCGGCGCGCCGCTGCTGTGGTAGTTCCATCCACATACGAGGGTTTCGGACTTCCCGCGCTCGAGGGAATGATGTGTGGGACGCCCGTTGTTGCCGCAAGGTGCGGGGCTCTCCCAGAGGTGTGTGGCGACTCAGCTGTTCTTGTTCAGCCGGATGGTGAAGGAATCGCGGAGGGGCTTCTGGCTGTCTTGAGGGACGAGCTGCTGGTGGATCGATTGAAGGTTGATGGCCTCGCACGGGCCGCTCATTTCTCCTGGGAGCAGGCTGCAAAGGCGCATCTGAGCATCTATCGAGCAGTGTTCGACAGCGGGGTCAATGGGCGTGTCCGCTGACAGTTCCTCGCCAGCCGGAGATCTTGGAGGTACTGAAGGAGGACGGCGAGGTTCGGATCACTCGCGTCGGCCGGCCCACAGCTCGAAACCGGTATCGCCCGTCAAGCGCTGGCGTCTTGGTAGGCCACTTGATATTGGCTAGCGAGAGTCTTCCAGGAGAAGCGAGCGGCGGTTGCACGGCCAGCAAGACTGAGTTCAGCTGCCGCCGTATCGTCGTTCAGTACCTCGCGCAGTTTGAGCGCCAGTTCCCGGCAATCGCCAACCGGGAAGAGGAGACCGTTAGAGTCATCAACGATCTCCGGCACACCTCCGCCGGAGCTGGCCACAACGGGACAGCCAACCGCCATGGCCTCAAGAATCACAATTCCCTGTGGCTCGTGTGGAGAACAGAGCACAAATGCGGCGGCACCGGCCATGAGATTCAAAGCCGTGCGATGGTCAACTTTCCCGACGAATTTCACGCGGGACTCGAGCCCAAGGGACACAACAAGTTCGTGCAACTGTCCAGATTCTGGACCGTCACCGGCAATTAGCAACTCGTGGTTCGGAAAGTCTGATGCCAGCAGCTGAAACGCTAGGACAAGCAAATCATAACCTTTTTGAGGTACAAGTCGACCTAACCCAAGAACGTAAGGACGAGGTCGTGGTTCTGGGACGGCTTGAGCACACTCGATCAAATCGATCCCGTTATGGATCACTCTCATTTTTCCGGTGTATTGGCCATTTGAAAACCGGTCAACTTCGCTAAGAACGTACTGCGAGCACCCCGTAATCACGTCTGCATTCGCCAACGCTCGTCGCAGAATTGATCGGGCAACCGCGGAGCGTTCGAACAGTCGGTTTGCGTCCATTGATAACTCCCCTTGCGTGGAAACAACCAGGGGGAGGCTGAGCTCGCGGCTTGCTCGGCCCGCAAATGGGGCGTTGCTGCTTACGCACTGAATATGCACCACGTCAGCTCCCCATTCCTTGAGGGTCCGTGCCGTTTGCCGGTGCGTTTGTGCTGCCCAGGCTGCCCAACCGAGAAGATGCCGCACATGGAACCCCGGAACCCGAAACGGAAGACGTCGAACTGTCAGGTCGTCCACGGATTCAGCGCGCGGTAAACTCCGAGGCCATTGATTCGCTACTATCAGTGGATGCATGCCGCGACGGGTCTGCTCAAGAGCAAGCTGACGCGTGAGCTCCTCCACACCGCCGACGTGTGGATGGAAGGCGCTGGGAAAAATGGCGGGACGACGTGTCATCGCATGATTAGCTCTCTCTAGATCTGCGTCAATATCATTCGCGGGGTTATCGACCTCGGAATCCTCTTGTTGTCGCGATCCAAGCATTCACTCCAATCGCGGTTACGTCCTGACATTCGGTGTCATACAAGACTCAAGCACGAGGCAACGTCGTCTACCGGATCCCGCCATCAGGTCCGAGAGCTTCACAATGTGCACCACCATCCGCCGCGACCACGGGAGTTGCCAGGGACATTGCTTCGACCAGCGTCAACCCAAAGGGTTCGGCGAAAGCTCGGGCGAGGAATGTTCCTGCCTGGGACAGGATGGGTTATGGACGAATCCCTGCCAGTCCGTCGAGTTCTCAAGGTCGAGATCATGGGCGAGTCGCCGCAGTTTTAGCAGTTCGGAACCGCGTCCGATAGTCGTGAGCCGCCAACCCTTGCGACGGACAGACACCATGGTGGCAGCGCGCGTTGAACAGTTGGAATGAGGCGGTGAACAGGACCTGATGACGGAGGGTATCTGGTTCGCATCTCCACACAAAGACGGCCAGGCATCCGCCGCAATTGTGGATCAGCATGCCTTCGGCCGGGCCGTCGCAGGCGCCGGTGTGGTGGTGGTTCAAACTCTCCGTGCGCGCGGGGCCATCACAAATGGTTACGCGCATACAAGTGGACGGTCCCGGTGGTCCAATCGACGGATATGTTTCAGCCCCCCAGCCGCACAAGTACGTCAGCCACGGCGCGCCGCCCGCTCCTGGCGATCATCGCCCGGACCTTCTCCCGGTTCCCCGCTGGCACCGCCGCCAGGTCCTCTGCCTCCCTGGCCTGGCCGGCTCGGCGACGGGCAACTCGAACTCCTGGGCGCTGAGTTGAGCCAGCGACAACCGCTTAGCATCACTGCTCGATGCGGTTCTCGATCGTCATTCCTGCTTACAGGGCAGCGGGCACGCTCGCCGTCGCGATCGAGAGCGCCCTCTCACAGACCCTCCTCGCCCACGAGGTCATCGTCGTAGACGACTGTTCACCCGACGACCAACCCAAAATCGCAAAACGATACGGGGACCGCATCCGGTATATCTGCCGTGCGCGCAATGGCGGTGAGGCCGCCGCCAAGAACACAGGAGTCGCGGCGGCTACGGGGGACTACGTGGTCACCCTCGACGCTGATGACGAGTGGCTCCCCGGCCGACTATCGGCACTCGCCCGGGTCATAGACGACGACCCGACACTTGACATCGTGACGAGCAACGCCACGATCATGCTGGACGGCCGCGAGATCTGCCCTCGTTACGGCCCCGACCACCCCTGGCCCGGCCCGGACCAGCGTATGGCGATCCTTGAAAGCAACTTCATCTTCAGTCATGCCGCTGTCCGCCGGGAACGCTGGCGAGAGGTCGGCGGCATCACTGAGGACCCCTCCTACGATGCCGACTGGCCTCTCTGGGTCAAGTTGATCCTCACAGGATCCCATGTCGGCCTCGCCCCAGACCCCCTCGTCCTCTACAACATCGTGTCCGGGAGCCTCAGCGACTCGGTATAGCTGAACATCCGCACCCAGATCGCCGTGATGACGGCCGCCCTTGAAGTCGCAGACCTGACCCCAGCCGAACGGAAGACCGCCGAATGGTCCCGGGTAAAGCTCAGCTTCACCTGCGGCTCGTAGAACTGATGAGTGGCGTGTGGGACGGCGAACCCCGACGACGAGCTCTACTCGCCATGGCGGCGAGGCAGGGTTGCGGGAAGCGGGACCGAGCGAAAGCGGCGCTCGCCGCCGTCGCTCCTTAGACGGCGATTACGGGAAACACCTCTGGGATTGTTGATAACCAGGTCAACCCCCACAGCAGATCGACAGGGTCTACTAATGCTGGCAGACGAAAGGACCGGGCGGCTTTAGATGGCAGAGTTATCGACCCGTAGTGTGCAGATGGTCCAGGCGGCTCCCTCGGCGCATGGCGGGTCCTGACTGGCGGGGGCCGGTTGGGCGATCCACAGTGAGCCTCTGACTCTTCATTAGTTGTCCATTTCGCGTCCGAATGAGTCGTGGTTGTGGGTGACGGCGGCTCGCTGTCGTCTGCAACCTCGACCGCCTCCACCCGCCCCGGTCAGTCTCGGCTGCCCATGGCGGCCTCGTAGGCGGCCATCAGTGCGCGATTACGGACGGGTGCCGACAGCCTGCTCTCGAAATCGTCGGCGGCGGCCGCTCCCAGGGCACGGAGACGACCGGGATCTCGGAACAGGGCGGTTACCGCCTCCACCAACAGGTCGGTCCTGCCCGGGCTCACGAGCAAGCCCGTGGACCCGTCACGCACGAGGGTGGGAATGCCGAAGGACCGAGGCGCCACCACTGGGACTCCATGGGCCAGGGCCTCGACCACGACGAGCGGGGCGCAGTCGAACCTCGTCGGGTAGAGGAAGACGTCCGCGATCGGGTAAACGTCCGCGTAGAGCTCCTGGCGGGACAACGGACCGAGCCATGTCACCCCCCCGATGCCCGGATCAGGGAGGGACGAGCCAGCCACGAGCAGCCGGCAGCTCGGGAATTCGCGCTGCACCTCACCGAGCACGGTGAGGGCGTCCGGACCGCCCTTGATCTCGAAGGCGCGGGCCACGAAGAGGAGTGTCGGGGGATCCAACGCCAACGGGGCGGAGTAGGACGCAGGGGGCACTCCCGCCGGCGCCACCTGGATCGTCGAGCTGTCGATCCCAAGATGAGCGGCGAGCTCGCGACCCTCGTCAACGAAGTACAGCGCCTGTGCCGCGGCATCGGGCGTGACGGTGGGATGAATATAGTGAAACGCCTGCGCTACCTGCCGTTCCCGTCGTAGCAGCCTCCACACGCTCTCCTCGCTCCGACCGACCGCCGCCGTCCAATACCAGAACGTGCCGGCGCTGTCAGTCACCACCACTGGCGGCACTCGGCCCGAGAGCCTCAGCGGGAAACAGTGGTCGTGGATCACGTCGAACTCACCCACGATGTCCCACCAGTGGAGGGGATCGGGCAGGAGCATTCCCGCCCGCCGGACGCCGTGGAGTGCGGCACGGATCGCGGCCAAGCGCAGTGCACCGATGGTGCGCGGCATCGGCTTGCCCCTCCGCAGCGTCGGTGACTCGACGACCTCACCCGACGCCATCGCCTCGGGATAGGTGACGTACTCAACACCTGCGGGTGGATCGGCCATGAGGTCACGGGCGTACTGCACGTCCCCGCCCTCTGGGTCGGGTCCGGGAGCGGGCGAGGCCAAGAGGCATCGGATCAAGTTCGTAACCGCCTAGACCCTCCGCCGGTGACTTGTCGTATTGTGACGGCAACACTCATCCCACATGCGCCTGGGCCGCCGACCCTGCGCCACGGACCGAGGGACGGACAGCCACACCCACCCTGCATTGATGTGGGGATGGCCCTTGGCGGCAAAGTGATGTGGATCGGCTGCGGACTCCCGACGTTCGCCGCCGTGTGATGTTCGCCGTCGTGTGATGTTCGCCGTCGTGTGATGTTCGCCGTCGTGTGATGTTCGCCGTCGTGTGATGTTCGCCTTGGGCGCGTCGAGGTTCTGGGGTCGCGGAACGACCGTGTTGCCGCGGACCATCAGATTGTTGGCCTCAAGCGCTTTGGCAAGCTCCGCGTCGACGTGGGCGGTCTCCTCGGCGATAAGGCGGGCGATCTCCATCTGGACGCGCAGGTCCTCGGCCGCGTCGGTCACCGGCGCCGTCGCCTTGACGCTCTCGTCGCTTGTCGGTCGCCAGCTTGTCCCACGCCGAAGACGAACCAAAATTACGCCGGAAGTGTGTGCGGCCTGCAGACCGCCCATTGCATCGGGTGTGGCTTGATTGGTCGGTATTCATTGACCGCCCATTCGAAATCAGCAACCGAGACCATTGGGTAGTTGCGGGGATTGCGAGACTCTACATCAATGATCTCGATTTTGTGTGTCAGGCCAAATCTCTCGACGATCGTCGATGAGATCGAAATGTCAACGAAGTCATGAAGTTCGACCACGATAAATGCCGTCCGAAGTCGGGTTGCCACCTTCGGATTCAGCAATTCGAGTTCGCAACCTTCGCAGTCGCATAGGACCGCTGCATCCTCCGAGAGGATGTAATTGAGCTCACCAAGCCCAACCGCGTCATGCACGCGCACGTTAGCGACCACACTGTTACGCTCAGCACTCTCCTCACACAGCTGGCGTGCCAGGGCATCCGAGTCAATCGCGTACACGGTCGCTTTGGGCAATCGTCGCGCGAAGCCGATGGCGTAATAACCCGCAGCGGAACCGATGTCGACTATGAGCGTTGGAGATCGGTCGATCATCTCCTCGATAACGCTGTGTAACTCTTCTTCATAGGAGCCGAGGATGTAGGGCAGATTTGAGGTCTCGGGACTCAGTTCCATACCCGCAAAAGGACCGCTCAAGACCCGCCTACCCAACGAAGCAGCAAGGATTTCGCGACGCCTTTCGTCTACTTGGCGGTTTCGACGCGCAGGCACTAGGAGGTTTGCAGTCGTCCGGACAGGACGATTGATCGGCTCAGGCAAGCGATGGGCCACCATGCGCGCAACCATATCTGAAGTTTGCTCGCGTCCAGTTGGGATTACGACTTTGTGCCAGTGCTGTAGCAGCAGGCCTATCAGTATCGTCCCACGGTCGCCCATGGCGGGCGGAGTCTATTCAGGGCGGTCCGCTCAGACGCGGGGCTTGCCCAGGTTCCGCTCAAGAGGCTGCTAGAACGCGTCGGTAGGCATCGTCTCAAAAGAGGAGATTGACTCGTTCTACTCCTCGGCCACCGAAGCCAACGACTGGGAGGTCGAGAACTACGTTCGCCTGGATCTCAACCCGAAAGCCATTGCCGGCACCGAGGATGTTCGCCGACAAATTCACCCGTCAGCTCGGATACCCGGGCCGGGTGCTCGAGATCGGCTGCGCGGCGGGGATGGGTACTAAAGCAGCACGCGATCGTGGTTGGACCGTGAAAGGGGTGGAGGTCACTCCGAAGTTCTCGAAGTTTGCCCGCTACGAATTAGGGCTGGACGTCTTCGAGGGGTTCATTGATCAGATCCCGACTGATACCTGGGAGCCCTTCGATGTCATTATGCATTCGACATTTTCGAACATCTTCACAATCCGGTCAGGGATCTGACCATCCTCCGGGGTGCGGTGAGGGATCAGGAGCCCGCACGCGTCCAGTCGCGTCCGAGCCGGTTCAAGAGAAGGTGAAAGGCTCCAGAAGACCGACTCTGAACAGCGAACCAGTGCGCCCCTCGGGATTTGAACCCGAAACCTGCGGAGAAGTTCCCGAGGAATACCAGGACCAGGAAGAACTTGTATAGCCCCTGCTAGACGCCTCAAGAGTATTGACAGTCATCAGCAGTAGTTGACGGCAAGTTGTAAGGGCGTCGCGTCCAGTCGCCTCCAAATGGTCGGTCGGCGCGTCGCCTTTTTTCACAAGTTCGGTTCGGCATGGGCATCACGCGGTGGATGGCGCTTCCGTATCGAGAGCGACGCCCTTCGCCGGTATGAGGTTTCTTTCGCCATCGTCGGCATTACCTCGCAGACCGGCAACCAACGCCCACGCACATCCGCCGAAGACAAGAAGCTCGGTCAGGACACATCTTGCCTGAAGCGCCACCGGACTGTCACCGACGCCATGGAAGTAGACCGACGCATACGCGGCCGTCAACAGTGCGCCCAAGAGAACCAGTCGGGCCACGTAACTTCTGACTGCCACAGCGGTCATGGCTCCGGGAATCAAGATGAAGAGATAGTGGCCTTCGCTCAACGAGCCGGCGAGGAAGACTCCTGCCAGAATCACTCCGCTCAACGGACCCACCACTTCAAGCGAAACACGGGGCTGACGACACGCGATCATGGCGATCACAGCGATCGCCAAGCCGATGATGGCAAGCCTGGCGAGCAGGATTAAGATCGAGTTCAGGTGGTGCACATTGCCGAGCGCGGACAATGAGCAGTTATAAACCTCAACCCTTCCAGTCAGGTTACTCCTCTCGCTCAGTTTGGTGAGTGTGCCGGGTATCGCATCTGGATCACCGACGAATGGAAGCATCAGGAGAACGCCAGCGCATGCAACCGCGGCAGCTATGGCAACGGACTTCCATTTTCGATACAGCAGGGGGATCAGAACTAGTGGGAGTAGCAGTGGCTTGATGAGCAGGGTTAAGGCAAGAGCCACCCCACCTGACACCCAACGTGCCCGGCCCCAGCGCAAGATCACGTAGGCACAGGGGAGAACGAGGAGGAAACTGAAGTTTCCCAACCACAGGTCTGCGACCGCGATGTCACCCTTGAGGAGTAGGGCTGCGACGATGGCGCTCCCCACGAGTTGCCACCGGGTCGGACGAAGGCACCGACGAAAGAGAAACACGGTGACGCAGATTGCCGCGACTTCAAAGTAGGCGTACGTCGTCATCACCTGATGTAATCTGAAATATGAGGCCGCCATTCCCAGCAACGCGGCTGTTGGCGGATACACGAATCGAAGGGACGCCGCCGCGGGGTGGAGCTGGTAGAGCGGCTGCCCGGAGCGCAAGGCCTGACCGGCGACAATGTAGACATGAAGGTCAAGTCCTGCGGCAGGGGTGGCGGCAGCCCGGTGCGCTTGGGAGACGGCAATCACTGCTGCCATCAACCAAGCCACAATGCCGAGTACGCGCGGCGCGTTTTCCACCAACCATCTGCTCGGCGACTTCACGGCGTCCCAAGCCTTCAAGTTGTCGCCGCGGTCTCGACGCGCACCGTGCCGGGCATGCCGGGGCTCGGCTTGTCGCGGAGACTGAAGAGCTGAACCACCCGCTCTGCCGTCAACGCCACGGCGCGATCATTTCATGGGGCTGCGCCGGTTGCCACAAGCCGGGACCGATGTTACTTGGATAGCGCCTGACAAAAGGCATCAATCGTATTGACAGCTCGTCGACAACCCCTGCTTGGCCTTTTGTACTTGCGTCGCTTCCGTTCGCGTCCGAATTGCGATGCCGACGGGGCTCTGGGACCGTGGGCAAAGGTAGGCCGAAGGTTTTGCCCAAGAGTTGCATCTGACTGCGACTCCGGTAATCCCTGAACCCTCGGATTGCGCGTAGACAACTGACAGGTCGGTGTAGCCGAGACGGTCGGCAGGCGAACCCGAGCTGGGCCTACGAACCACTTCGGTTCCTTGAAAAGGAAACCAATCAACCTATTGGATTTGCAACTCTCTGAGTCAATTCGACGAGTGCTCCAGGGTTAGCCCTGGCTATTCACCGAGCCGCGTGAGCTGACCTGGCCGCGTCCGCGGAAAAGCCCTCCATGTAGGGGAAACTGTTGTTGTCTACGCAACAGAGATCCCGACCAGGAGGGCACTTCCAAGGTGAACGGTACCGGCACGCGTCGCGTCGTTGTGGAACCCGGTGGCGCGGGTGTGGTGGCCCATGTCGGATTGCACGCTCTTGGGGCTTTTGCCGACCGGATGAGGCTCGGTGATGCGCTCTCGTCGCGCATACCTCCAGCCGGCGAACGCCTCCCCCTCCATGACCGGGGCAAGGTGCTGGTGCACACGTCGTTGATGCTCGCCGGTGGAGGGGAGAGCTGTGCGGACATCGAGCACCTGCGGCTCCAAGAGGATCTCTTCGGATCGGTGCCCTCTGACACCACGGTGTTTCGCAGCTTCCACGAGATCACGCCCGAGACCAGGAGCTCGATCGCATTGGGGCTGGCCGAGGTGCGCCACGAGGTGTGGCGCCGCAGTGGCGCCACCATCGGCAGTGCCCCGGTGCTCTTGGACATCGACGCCTCCTTGGTCGAGATCCACTCCGAGCACAAGGTGGCCGCTGCCCCCACCTTCAAGGGTGGCTACGGGTTCCACCCGATCTTCTGCTTCGCCGATGCCACCGGTGAAGCACTCTCTTCGCTCTTGCGAGCAGGCAACGCCGGGGCCAACACCGTGGCCGACCATGTCAGAGTCCTCGACGCCGCCGTCGTGCAGCTGCCCGAGGAGATCGCGGCAGGCCACCATGTCGGCGACGATGCGACCCTGGTCGGGCGAGCGGTTGTCGTGCGGGCCGACTCGGCGGGGTGCACCGAGGGCTTTCTTGGCGCCTGTCGGGAGCGCAACATCGGCTTCTTCGTCACCGTGCGCTCGAACGCCCAGCTCAGCAGGGCCATCTTCGAGGTCGTCGGCCTCGAGGACGTCTGGGAGCCAGCCATCGCTCAAGACGGCACGCCACGAGAGGGCGCGGCCGTGTGCGAGGTGACGTCGCTCATCTCGACGCCCAAGCTCCCCGAGGGCACCCGCTGCATCATCCGGCGTGAGCCGCTGCACCCCGGCGCCCAGCGCAGCCTGTTCCCCGCCCTCGACTATCGCTACTGGGGCTTCTACACCGACCAAGACGGTGACCCCGTCGCCCTCGACGCCACCATGCGGTCCCACGCCCATGTCGAACAACACATTCAGCGCCTGAAGGACTCGGGCCTCTTGCGCTTCCCCTTCGCCAGCTTTGAGGCCAACGCCAACTGGATGATGACCGTCGCCATGGCAGCCGATCTGGTGCGCTGGTTCCAGCTGCTCTGTCTCGAGGGGCCCTGGCAGGGTGCCCGACCCAAAGCGCTGCGCTGGGGCCTCTTGCACGCGCCGGGTCGCCTTCTTCACCGCTCCCGACGAGCGCGTCGTGCGCATCATCGACGGCTGGCCCGGCACCGAGGCGCTGCTCGGTGCATACCGACGCATCGCACTGCTGCGCTGAACGAACTCACTTCCCGCAAGCGACACCTGACCTTGGCGACGCGCGCCCCGAAGTCCCTCTCTGGTCAACTTTGACCCTTTAGCACCGTCAAATGGCGGCGGGTTGGACTCAGCGACGGGCGAAATCACCCGGGCTGAAGCTCAGACAACCCTCGAAATGGCGAAGACCCCACCCTCAGACTTCTCGTGAATGGCCGGGGTTAGTGGTGTCGGGTTTGACGTTGAGCGGGAGCGAGTGCCTCCATTTCGTACGAAAGTCGAATCGGGCCGAGCCCCTGGAAGCCCTTACCCGGTGGATCGAGCGGAGCTCCGGCGGTAAACTAGAGCCGTGGGCGCGCGATGGTGCGGGTCGAGGTTCAAGAGCATACGGGTGACCGCTGGCAGCACTCGAGAAGTCGAATCGCTCGACCGGACGCGACCCCACTCTTGTCGGGGGCGATGGTAACGACACTGTACCGACGGTGTCGGCTTCGAGCGCCACTGAGATATCGCGGTCACCTGCGGATCAGCAAGCCATCGCCGGCATCTTCTCTGCTGGACGATCTCAACCCGGCGGTCGGATTGGTCAAACTTCCGGAAAGCGCTTAACGGCAGATTTGGGTTGGGCGACTTGGACGGATTATATGATGGCCGGTAACCCAAAGCGCCGCCGATTAAACGATGGTCCCACTGTCTCCTGCGGGTCGAACTTCTTCGTCATCGGGGCCCAGAAGGCGGGGACGACCAGGTTGTGCAACCTTCTGCAGCGGCATCCTTCGGTAGCGATTCCGTTCAAAGAGCCCTTCTACTTCCAATCTCCTGACGCCATGAAGGAGAAGGCGCAGTGGTATCGGAGCATCTTTGAAGACGTCGCCCACCTGCCAGCGCGGGGAGACGGCAGCACCTCGTACTCCATGTGCGGCAACTACCCCGGGACCGCTCAACGCATTCATGAGTTCAATCCGGACGCCCGGATCATATACATGGTCCGCCATCCGCTCCGGCGAATCGAGTCTGGCTGGCGCCAGGCGCTCTCGGCAGCAGTAAGCATGTCCGGCGACGGCACGGACGTAAACGGATTCCTCGGTTTCGAGTACGCCTTGTACAACAAGACGGAGCTGTTGATCGAGCCGACGTTGTACTGGAAGCAGATATCCGAGTACCGACGCTACTTCGCTGATGATCAGATCAGAATCGGCTTTTTCGAAGAGTTCATTGCGGACGAGAAGACCGAGCTTCGGGCATGCCTCTCGTTTCTCGGCGTCGACCCCATGGTTGATATTGAGATGGAGGATGATGAGGATCGCAACTCGTCGGAGTGCAAACGCCAGCGTCTCGGTGTCGTCGACGCGGTGCGCACCCTGCCTGGGTACGAACGGGCCAAGCGGTTCATTCCGCAACCCCTCAAGACGCTTTTCACCGACCACATCACCCGGCCGATTCCCACCACATCCCCTTGGAGGCAGGAGAGCGTTGCGTGGACGGTATCCCGGGTCGCCGACGACAGTGCTGCCCTGCTCCAGTATGCCGGTCGTAGCGCAGATTACTGGCCCCAATCGGACGTCGACACGAATGTTCGTTTCCCAAGGGGACGATAACGCCCGTGGGGGCACTGGACGGGCTTTGCGGTGGCCTGGCGACTCAGTGAAGACAGACATTCCCGACGAAAGCCCACTTGGCGCTTGCCAAGTGGGCGCATATCAGTTGGCGATCTGTCCGAGAGGATTCATACGGTGCTCAGAGTTCCGTCATGGAGGGAGTATTCGGGGAGTCAAAGGCCAGCTAGCTGCTACGCCCAGGCACCATCTAATCGCGACCTCACAAGCGATCGCCGCCATCAGGACGGCACGATCAGGGGCAAGACGTTCGGACCTCCAAAGGTAGTGACGACCTTCCACCAGTAGCAATTCTGCCAGGCTCGGTCTGCCATCCTCAACACAGAGTTGACCGATCTCTCCCAAGTCGCTATTGCTGAGAGGAGTCGATGAAGATACGACGCGGAAATTAGCCGGTTTGGGTCCGATATCGGACCCGCCCGTCGAATCGTCGATGTTGAAAGACATACTGGCGAGATCTGCTTTGGGTACTCCCCATTCGGAGCATTTCATACTTGCCCCTTACGGACCCAGATCCACTCCGTAAGGTTCGTCACAGCGGTACGGGTCGCCTCCAAGAGTCGATCTTGAACTTGCTGGAATGTGTCAGCGTCGGTGTTGGCGACTGCGCGGACAACGCGGACCTCATACTTGTCGCCAGATCAAGCAATGCGACCGTAGCTACATCGTCACGAGGATCAGGGTCATGATTCGGGATGGTCAGCTTGGCGCGAAATCTTGGAATCGTGAAGCCGTCGTACTTGGAGGAGGCCACTTGTAATGGACGACGGTATCGGTCTGGCTGAGAAGATATTGGGACTGCCCGACTTGGTGGTTTCGAGTCCAAGATGCTCCGGGCGAGATGGCAGCGCGAACCGAATCGATACGGACCAAGGCGAAATGTCAGTCGTGTTTGTCGCCGGGCCGAGGTCCGCTAGCCGAACCGCCCGTCACCACCCCGGATCAGAGCCCGCGCTGCCCACTTCAACGGGTAGAGCTTGCTAAGTCGAGATACACCTCCAACAATCGATCAGTGTGGGCTTCGATGTCGAACAGTTCGAGTTGCCGTGATCGAAGATGCGCACCGTAAGGCTCGAGATCCCGATGTCGGATGGAATCGAGCAGACGAGCGCAAGCGACGGCATCACCTGGAGGAAATAGCCACCCATCGGTTCCAACCGTTTCAGGATGTGCCCCGCCATTGGCGGCGATAACCGGTGTTGCACGCGCCATCGCCTCGACCACGGTCAGACCAAACGGCTCCGCAGGAGCGGGAGCAAGGAGCAAGGAGGAGTGTGCGAGCAACTGCGTCGGATCATCGATGAAACCCGCCCACTCGACGGATCTAGAGAGATTCAAGTCGATCGCCAGCTGTTTGAGCTGGGAAGTTTGCTTTCCTCGCCCGGCGATTACAAGTGTCCAGCCGCAGTTGCGGAGCCCGCTCATCGACCACGCGCGAAGTACGACATCCGTGTGTTTCTCCTTCTCCAGACGCTGCATCACCAGCACCCGGCGATCCCTCGTGGACGGCCCCGGTTCGGTGGTTTCAACCCCGTTAAGTAGGACGCGGTTTGAATGGACCGTTGCAGCGACGAACTCACTGATGGCAATTTGCTCGTCCATCAACCAACCGAGAGGCATCAGGAGGACCCTGCGGGCTCCTGAACCACGTGGAGTCGCGAAGTGGAGGGTGGTCACGAGGCGCGCGTGGTGCAGTGGCTTGGTGATCACGGCTGCGATCTCGGCAGCGGTCATGTGGGCGTGAACGATGTCGAGCCGGCCGAGCCGCTTGAGTTCGCGCGCGACCTGCCAGGTTGTTGATGCGGGTCGCCAGCCGACGACGTCGGAACTGAGTGCCATGTGTGCGGGGTCGCCACCGATCACCGTCACGTCGCATCCGCGGGCGGCAAGACGGGGCGCTACCATGCAGACGTATCTCTCCACGCCTGCGAAGGAGTCGGAGCGCACTACGTGGGCGATCCTCAACTGACCCCCTCAAGATCCTCCGCACACCGGACAGGACCCCTCCAGTAGTGGGCGATGGTTCTGCGTTGAGTCAACTTCGTTTCGATGTCTCGGGCCATGACTAATCGGCGCAAAGCTGCCAATATGGACGCCGTACGGAACAGTTGCCACCCGAAGGTTCCGTACCACTTGCGGGAGAACCGTTCGGCCGAGGCATCGAAGAGGAGTTCACGGCGGACGGGGTCTGCGCTCGTGCCGCCACTCAGATGCACGGCGATGGCGTCCGGAGCTAGACCGACTCTCCAGCCAGCTCTCAGAGCGCGTAATTGCCAATCCGCTTCCTCGGCATAGAGAAAGAACCTCTCGTCGAAGGTTCCGACCGAGTCGATCGCCCTGCCCCGCAGCAGAAGCACTGCGCCGCTCACAAACCGCCGGCGGCTGAAAAGTTCAGCGGCGCCGATTAGTCCGGACAGAGCGGACCACGGTGATGGAATTGGCCATAACTCCTTCTGCTCGCTTCCATCTGGATTGACCAGCCTGGGCCCGATGGCGGCTAGATCACTCGACCTGTAAAGTTCGTCGCGCATCTTCGTCAGGTCCGTGACCCGCAAACGCGCGTCCGGGTTGAGCAGCAGGACGTCGCTGCCAGGTTCTCTGTATCCTCGCAGCGCCACATTCACGGCGGCGGCGAAGCCGATGTTGGTGTGAGGTCGCACATACGTCGCTCCGGAGGATTGGGAGATGCGTTGTGCCCGGTCGGAACCGCCGTTGTCGACGACGACGACGGGTAGGCCCGGTCCGAGTGCATGGAGGGAGGCTGCGAGCTGGTCCTCGCACCCGTAGGCGACGATGACGACCATGGGCGGCCACGGGAGCGAACCTTCCGTTCGGCCGACAGGCTCGGGCGAGCCGGAAATCGACCCGGGTGTCATTTCTGCCGGGAAGCAGATTGACGAACACAAGGCTGGTGATTCGGAGTCTGTTCAGCGAGTGACGCCGCAGCCTCCTGTTTGCACAAGAAGATTGGAGACGACCAAGGGATGTGCACGTCAAAGTTCGGGAGAGGGTCGGGCGTTGGCACCGGCAGTGCCATCAGAACAAGTATAGAGTAGCTGCAGTTATCGGCCGGCCGGCCCGTTCAAAGTTCATTGACGATGCTCACCCGATTCAAGAGTCACTGGACCTTCATACTCGGTGGTTCGTTGGTGTGCGCCGTCTTTGGTCTGCTTTCCGGGTATCTGGCCGTTCGAGAACCCAAGCTCGCGGCTGCGTTCATCGGCTTTGGCGCGGTGCTCGCCTTAGTCTCGAGATCGCCGATCTCCATTGCGCTCCTGGTGGCGCCCGCATCCTTTAACGTGAGCCGGTTGTCCATCGGGCGCGGCATTGCGCTCCCCGATGTGGTTCTGCTGACAGCCACAATTCTCAGCTTCCCCGCACTGGCCAGGCTCGGGACCCCTCCTGGAGTAACAAGTATCCGTCGGTGGTTCGGCGTCTATTTCGTGGCCATGCTCGCAATAGTCGTAATCCATCCGTCCAGCCGTAGCCTGATCGAAGCCGGACACCGAACGTTGCTCGTTGTAGGCCCTTTGAGCGTGGGGGCATGGATCTATCTCTCGGGACGAACGCGAATCGTGCTGCGTCTCCTGGTGGGTGTCGCCGCGGTCGTGGGGGTGATCCTCTTCATCTATGGGGCAGCTCACGGCTTCGGGTCCTCCGCGTCACTACCGCTGGGACTGAACAAGAACTATGTGGGTTCCATGTTCGGACTCTCCATAATCGTTACCCTCGCCGCATCGAGGGAGCTGGAACTGAAGCCCGACGTGCGGTATGCCGCTATCGCGGCGATGGGTGGCGGTCTGGTCGGCTCCCATTCCCGTGCCGCGATGCTGGCCCTGGTCGTCGGCATCTTCGTCTGGTTCTTTCGAACGCACTCCGATTACCGAAAGCGAAGCTTTATGATCGCAGCGCTCCTAGCCGCTGCTTTCCTGACCTATGCGGGCTACTTGGTCTCGAGCCAGATCGCGGACAAGGCGGCGACGCAGCACACGAATTCGGTGGCGGTGCGCAACGAAACCGAGGGTGCGACCATCGCGCTCTGGCGAACGTCGCGGCTCGACGGTGTCGGTATCTATTACTACACGGACCCTGCATATCAGGAGGTGAACCCGTGGCTTGTGGCGCCCACCAACGCCGTCGTAGAGGCCCTTGCCGAAGGCGGCATCGTGCTCGCCGCCGGGTTCATCATTTTCAACGTAGGTGCGATAGCCGTCATGCTCCGCTACCGAAATCCGCTTGCGGTGGCAGGCCTGGCTTGTGTCGCGGACCGACTGGTGCATGGCATGGTGGACATCTTTTGGACGGCGGGCGACGCGTCGCTTCCATGGCTCATCGTGGGCATGGGAATGGCTCAGGCCGCGGTCATAGGTCGCCGGGAATCAGGTGAATCGGATTGTCCTGAGATGAGAGGCCTACTGACGCAGTAATGGATATCGCCTTGGTCTTTAGCGGATGCCACCGCCGAGGCGGTGTTGAGCGCTCGGTGTGGGAGATGGCAAGACATCTCTCTACCCGTCATTCGGTATCCGTGTATGCCCATGACATCGAAGCTGAGGGGCTTGAGAAGGTCCAGCAGATTCCGATTGCATTAGACGGTTCGAGGATGCTCGGGCCATTGAAGTTCGCACGAGCGGCTCGCTTGTCGCTAGAAGGAACGACACATGACCATGTCATTTCGTTCGGAGTAGGAGACGTGAAGGCGGACGTACTCTGGGTCAACTCGGTACATCGCGCGTGGTTGCGAAAGAGTTTGCAATTTAGCGGGGGCACTGGGGTTCTGCGGGTCCCAGGGTTGCGTTACATCGACCCACGCCATCAGATCCTACTGGGAATGGAATGGCACTACTTCGCTCGAAGCCAGCCGATGGCGGTTATCAATGTCGCAGACGCAGTAGGCGAGGATGTGCATCGCCTCTACGGCGTACCCCGCGAAATTATGACTACGATTCACAACGGGTTTTCGCCTGATGAGTTCTCGCCGGAGCGGCGTCAGACAATGCGGATGGAGGCTCGTGCGGAGTTTGGCTACGGTAACAGAGACGTCGTGGCCCTTATTGCCGCAAACGAGCTTGCACGTAAGGGTTTTGATGTTCTCGTAGAGGCGCAGGCCCGCCTAAGTGATCAACGACTGCAGGTCTTGCTTGTAGGTCGGAAGCCATTGTCGCCTGCGCGCAAGAGACACTTAGCGGAATTAGGTGTCGCTGACCGCGTCAGATATGCGGGAAGCCGATCGGATATGGGTCGGATGCATGCGGCAGCTGACCTCTTTGTCTTGCCCACGCAGTATGAGGCCTTCGCCCTTGCGATCATTGAGGCACTTGCAAGCGGGCTCCCGGTGATCACTACGAAAGTTCCGGGTGCCGGCGATCGTATTGTGGATACGTACAATGGTCTGTTACTAGACGACCCGAGATCTTCAGAGGAACTTGCTGGTCTTTTGAATCAGGCGATTGACTCGGACGTGCGGATGCGCTGGGCGGACAACGCCGCCAAGAGTGTAGCCGACTTATCGTGGAGTGCATTGTTCAATAAGGCGGAGGGGCTGCTCGAGTCGCTCCCTTTGCGGGGCCAGGGTTCTGCGCCGCCCGGCGACCATCTCGTGAGTGGCGCATAGGCGACCAAAACGTGATCGTTGGGTCGCTATGGAGAACCCATTTTACCGGTTGAGCTGCCGTGGGTTGGTCCGATCCTTCGGCTAAGGGGCTCGGAGATGCGGGTGAGCAGGGCTGAGAGCTGTCGTCGTGGTCGTCGTATTCCCTTTGACTCCGAGCAGCGGATTGGCAATCCAGAGCTCCAGGTTGTTGCCGGAGAGCTGGGTGCTGGAGACCTTCTGTACGGAACCGGTAAGCCATTGCGCCAAGGTCTCGGCTGCTCGTAGTCCGCTCGGGCCGTAGAAGATCTCCGATGGCCCGACTCCAGCGATTGAATTGCTTACGCCACCGATGACGAATCCAATGCGCTGAAGATTTTTGACGGTCGCGATGGCCAGCAGCTGGCCCGAGGGGTAGGCGTTGACCACGTCAACTTTAACCGACGTGGGCGGCGGCAATGGGACAGTGGCTGGTCGTGGAGGAGACGGCGGGTGGCTGGGGAGGAGAGCGAGAACGGCCAGCAAAACCAGGAACGCCAACATAACAACAACACCGGCGGCCGTGGCGAAGCCGGCTAGGATCCTGAAGCGGCGGCGTCGACCCTTCTCTCTTCGCTCCTGTCGATCGACGTCTGCACCCTCTCGAAGGAACTCCCTCGCCACTTCCTCAGGAGAGAGCACGCGCCCTGGCGTCCCACGGTCATCCTCTGTCCCGGGGCTCACAATCTCCTGATCGCTCTCCGGTCCTGTCGAGGCCACTTCCTCAGGAGAGAGCACGCGCCCTTCCGTGCCGCTGTTATCCCCTGTCCGAGGTTCCACAGTCTTCAGATCGCTCTCCGGTCCTGTCGAGGCCCGCTGTTCAGATTACCGAATGGACCGGGCCACTCCCAAATTCAAGACGGCATCGGGCATTCAGTTGGTCAGGCTCCGGTTGTACTCGGGTGGTCATCGCGAGGTCCGGGCTGACAGTCGACGCCTCTCTCACGTGCAGCCCGGTGCTGAGAGCTCGAGTTGAAAACCCATGGGATCACAACTGGGGCTTTGGGACGAAACTGAGTTTGAGATGGCCGTTCACGACCGCATGGCGGATCGCCGTGGCGAACGAGATCGTTGGGGGCAGCGTGCTAGGGAGGGCCGCCGTCGGGGGAGTGGCCCAGCAGGGATATTGCGTCTTCTCTGCTCGTCCCTGAGTGCGCCGGCCGGCCGTCGGGCTGCATTCACTAGAAGATCACTTGATTGGCGCGACTCTGCGCTCCAAACTACAGGGTGCGGAGTCTGTTGTTTCAGTTGCGGAAAGTCGGCGTTCCGTTGTCGGCACTGAGAATTAGAAATTGCGGGGAGCTTTTGACTGAATCCATTGCCAACTGTTTGCACAGATTCCTCGCCCAATGCGCACATCTCACGTGAAAAGACGGCTGTCACATGAAGTTGCTAGACAGGTGAAACAGAGTGTTACGTCGGCCGATGTCGGCAACAGTGCCATCGATCAACCGGGCGAAGTAGCGATCGTTCACGACTACCTGACCCAGAGGGGCGGAGCGGAGAGAGTGGTGCTAGCGATGCACCGCGCGTTCCCCGCCGCACCAATCTACACCTCTCTGTACGAGCCCGATCTCACGTTTCCGGAATTTCGCGACGTCGACGTACGGCCGTCCTACTTGAATCGTTCACAATTGTCGAGGCGGCAGCATCGGCTCGCAATGCCCCTTCTGGCCCATGCCTTCTCCCAGATCAAGGTCGACGAGAAGATCGTGTTGTGCAGCTCGAGTGGTTGGGCTCACGGGATCCACACCACGGGGACGAAGCTCGTCTACTGTCACAGCCCGGCCCGCTGGCTCTACAAGAGGGCCGATTACTTTCGCAAGAGTCAGGACGCCCGGAATGAGGGGCGGCACCCTGCAACCTCTCTGGACGGGATGATCCCCACCTGGTTCGTTTTCCAAAATTCAGTTCGTGCCGTTGCGCCGATTCTTCGGCGATGGGATCGCAGGGCGGCGGCCAGCGCGAACGCGTACTACACGAACTCCTCAGCGGTCTCGGACGAGATCTCGTCGCTCTATGGGATACAGCCGCTCGTCATCCCTCCGCCTCTCCTGTGCGACGTCGATGGCCCGTGGGAGAAGCCGCGCACCCTGGCAAAGGACGGGTACTTCCTCGTGGTTTCACGCCTCCTCCCGTACAAGAACCTCGATCGAATTTTCGGTGTGTTCGCGGAACGCCCCGACCTTGAACTGGTTGTCGTCGGGACCGGACCTCTCGGGAAGACGCTGCAACAATCGGCCACGCCCAACATCGACCTTCTCGGCAACGTCAGTGATAGCGAGCTTCGCTGGCTCTATGGACACGCTCGCGCGTTGATCGCCCCTGCGTTCGAAGACTACGGGCTCACTCCACTGGAGGCCGCAAGCTTCGGAAAACCAACGATCGCGCTGAGGAAAGGGGGATACTTGGAGACCGTCTCGGAGGGCACGTCCGGTTACTTCTTTGAGAACCTCGACGTCTCGTCCGTTTCGGGTGCGATCGACAAACTAAGCGAGAATCCGTTGAACAGCGACGAGATCCGAGAACATGCGTCCCGGTTTTCCGAAGAACGCTTCGCCAGCACGCTGAGACAGCAGGTCTCGCTGCATCTGGACTGAAGCCAGGTGCACACGGATGAGTAGGCGGGCACGGTAGCAGCCATCTATTCCGATCTGCTGACAGATGCCGCCTGAGTGTTCATGGGCCTGCGCCGCGCAACCGAAGACGCTGGTGGAGGTGCGAGGACGACAGATGTCGGGGTTCGTGATCGTTGCCGCTGAGGGCTTGGCCGCGGCATCAAAGCTCAAGAAGTGGGTGCGACGAGGGATGTCAGCAGCGCAAGCAGCACTCTCATGACCAAGCAAAACGTTTAAGGGCTGGCCATCGACGGCTCTCGAATTCTTCGAAGGTCTGGGGGGTGATTGCTGTCTTCTCAAGCAGTCGGGAAAGAGGATTGACGGTATAGCCGGGTCACCCCGCTTCATTTCGACTCATGGTCATGTGCACGCACCCGCGAGACAGATGTCAATGATGCGCGTGTACCAGTCGTCCGCGAGCCAGAACCAACCGTTCTTGGCCACGACTGGGCCCTGGATCGAAGTAGCTTTCATCCACACCCGAGCCAGGGAAGGGAGAATTGAGCGTCTGGACGAGATCGCCGTTCGACGTGTGATATTCCTGAAGTGATCCCATGTCGGTGCTGGTGCTGAAGAGCATCGTCACACCAACCACCAAACTCGCGGAGCTGTTCACGGCAAAGCCGAAGCGATCCGGAAACTCGTTCGTGTCATCGTTCGAGAGTGTGTAGATCGGATCCGTCGTCCATTCCGCACTCGGCCATCACGAGGTTGTCGGCAACGAGTTGAACTTGATCAGCGTCATGCCCATCGATTCCCAGTTGCCCCACACGGAGCTGAGGAACCACCCATGGACAGCCCACTCGCCCCGCTGCGCGGCTCGGTCGGGCGCCTGCACCAGCTCTGCCGTGGGCTCGACGACGCCCAGCTCGAGGCACGGTCCTACTGTCGTGACTGGTCGATCGCGGGCACGCTCTCGCATCTGGGCTCGGGGGCCGTCATCATGCGCCGCCGGTTGGAAGACGTGCTCGCCGGCCGCACGACTCCGGACGATTTCGCCCCGTCAGTGTGGGAAGAATGGAACGCGAAGTCGGCTCGCGCCAAGGCCGACGACGCGCTGGTCGCCGACGAGGCCGTGCTCGAGGCACTCGAGGCGGTGAGCGCGCAGGACCGCGCCCGCGCCGACCTTCCCGATGGGTCCTCTGGCCCTGGGGTTCGACCAGTTCGCGGCCATGCGGCTCAACGAGCACGCGTTCCACACCTGGGACATTGAGGTCGTCTTCGACGACGGCGCCCATCTTCCCCACGACGCGGCGGCGGTGGTGTCGACCACCTCGAGCTCATCGCCCGCTTCTCGGCGCGTCCGATCAGCGAGGTACGCACGGCCGGCATCCGCACGACAGATCCGGCACGGGACTTCACCGTCCGGCTGTCGTCGGACAGCGTCGAGCTCGTCGCCGGCGAGGGCGGCCCGGACCCCGATCTGGTGCTGCCCGCCGAGGCCTTCTGCCGGCTCGTCTACGGCAGGCTCGTCCCGGAACATACGCCGCCCTTCAGCGGCGACGCGTCGGTGCTCGACACCCTGTGCGCGGACTTCCCGGGTCCCTGAGCGGGTACCGGGACCCCGAGCAGAGCGGCCTACGCGCGGGGACGCGGGCGGGCGAGCGCCCGCCGCAGGTACGCCAGATGGCGCACCCGGGGGCGGAGCCCGTGGCGCGAGGTGAGGAGCACGAAGAGAAACTTGGCGCGCTGGGACCGGGCGTCTGTCAACGTGTAGCCGAGCTGAGTGCGGGGCAGCTCGAGATGGGTCAACGGCCAGGTGACCGAGAGCAGCCGGCCCACGGCGTCGCCACGCCAGCCCCCGGTCGGCAGCGGGAACAACCCGGCGGGCGCGTCGAGGCCGGAGCGGCGGGCCATCGCCAGGGCGATGCCGACGACCGTCATGCACCGTGCCGCCCCTGCCACGGCGCGTACACGGTCCCAGTCGATGGCAGTACCGTCGCTGGCGGCAGCGCCGACGATCATCGCTAGGTCGGCGATCCACACCTGCCGCACGAAACTGTGGTAAGGCTTCCCGGCGTGGGCGGCCAGCACGACGAGCTCCTCGGCCGGCGGCAACCCAAAGGCCGGTGTGCCCACGCAATCGAGCGGCTGACGACGCGCCCACAGCGCGTCGGGTTGGAGCGCCGTCACACGATGCGACGGGTGCTCCAGCCCGTAGTGCAGTTCCAGGAAGAGCGAGGGCACCTCGCAGTGGGTCAGCAACGTGTCGTATTGGTCGCCACCCCCGGCGCGGGCGACCTGCCACCCGGCGCGGCCCAAAGCGTCGAGGGCGCGCCGATGGTCGGCCTGGGGCAGCAACAGGTCGATGTCGTCCATGGGCCGCAAGCCCGGCTCGGGGTAGCGGGCAGCCACCGCGGGACCCTTGAACACGACCGGCTCCAGCCCGGCGTCGGTGAGCGGCCGCACCGCCAGGGCGACGGCGCGAGGCAACAGGAGCAGTGCCTCCATCTTGAGGGCGTCGCTCACGCCGCCGAGCGCCGCCCGGTCGGCCCCGAGAACGTCGAGCGAGCCCGACGTGCCCAGCGCCCGCCACAGTAGCGGGCTGATGCGTTGCTCCGAGGCGGCGGATACCGCCCAGCCGATGTTGGCCCCTCCGGCGAGGGCACGCCGCAGGGAGGCCGGATCGGGATCCCGGCGGCAGGCTTCCCACAAGAGGGTCGCCGTCTGCTCGGTGACGGTGGTCGCCGGCACTGCGTCGTCGCGCATACGCTAATCATGCCGCCCCGCGGAGAGGCCCCGGCGAGCCGGCCGGGGCGGAACGGGCCGCAGGGGGACTTCGGTAGTAGGGTTTTCTCGAATTGGCGAGTCAGGAACGGCGGTCGACATGCACTTTGACGACACACACCGGGATGCGGCGGCATCTCCGGTTGGTGGCCCCCGCTCGGGCCGGACGCCGATCTCGAGGCGCCAGGCCATCGGGCGCATGTCCGCGGTCGCCACGGCCGGCGCGGCCGCCTGGGTGGTGCCTGAGATCCTCACGGCGAAGCCCGCCGCCGGTGCCACCCCGTCGGGGCCGGTGACCCCCCCAGCCCCGCCCGGGTCGGGCGGCACGACTGAGAGCGGAGGCAGCCCGGGCGGCACGAGCGGGGTGACCTCGCCGGCCGCCACCCCACCGTCGAGTCCCACGAGCGAGGCGACCACGGCAGCCTCTACCGTCCAACCGTCGGGTCCCACGAGCGGGGTGACCACGGCGGCCGCCACCCAAACGTCGGGTCAACTGGCCTACAGCGGACTCAACATCGAGCGCGACGCCGTGGTCGGCGCGGCGCTGATCGCCGGGGGATGGGCGATGCATCACTGGGCCAGCCGGACGCAGGAGGAGCGGCCGACTGCATGACAGAGCAACAAGGCGGGGAGCACCGATGGAGTACGAGCACGGGTGGGCGCATCGCACCCACAACCTGAGCGCTCTGTCGTACCGCTTCGCGGTGCGCGCCGATGACGAGCGGCTCGGCTGCCTGGCCGACGCCGCGCTGGCCGGGCTGCGCGACCCCTGCGATGCGGCACCGGTCGAGCACTGGTACTCGCTGACGGCCTCGGACGCGGCTCTCGGCGCCGTCGACGTGACGTGCGACGACAGCGAGCTGGCGCGGGGCCAGCACCCCGGCGACGCGCTGGGATGGGTCGTGTGGGACGTGAACCGCGCCGCCGCGGAGGCCAGTGGCTGTCATCTGTTGTTGCACGCCGGTGGGGTCGAGTCCGGCGGCACCGGCGTGCTGATCCCCGGTGCCTCGGGGTCGGGCAAGTCGACGCTCGTGGCGGGGCTGGTGCGCGCCGGGCTGGGGTATCTCACCGACGAGCTGGCCGCGCTGGACATGGCGAGCGGGACGCTGTTGCCCTACCCCAAGCCGATCACCGTGAAGTCCGGGAGCTTCGTGGTGCTCTCCGACATGGGCCCCGACGTCTGCCGCGGGCCAGGGCACGATCCCTGGGAGGGCGAAGAGTGGCAACTGGCGGTCGGCGAGGGCACGGGGCGCCGGGTGGGGGGACCCTGTGAGGCCGGCTTCGTCGTGGTGCCCCGCTACGACGCCACCGCCGAGACCGCGCTGACCCCGCTCTCGGCCACCCAGGCCTTCCTCGCCCTGGCGGTCAACGCCGTCAACCTCATCCCCCACGGATCCGCCGGGACCCGGGCCCTTGGCCGGCTCGCGGTGCAGTGCCGGTGCTTCTCCCTCACGGTGTCGGATCTCGACGCGGCCTGCCGCCTCGTGCTGGGGTTGATGGAGGCGCCGGCGGCGCGGGGAGGCGCCGGCCGTGAGCCCTGAGTGGCCCTA
Organism: uncultured Acidimicrobiaceae bacterium; assembly: GCA_963717455.1. Taxonomy (GTDB): domain Bacteria; phylum Actinomycetota; class Acidimicrobiia; order Acidimicrobiales; family RAAP-2; genus Bog-473. The sequence continues at coordinate 3,472,176 of OY970336.1, read as the reverse complement.
CGGGTGCTCGCGGCCGGTGCGCCGGGACAGCGCCGGCGGGGGGGTGGAGCTCGACGACAACGTGGCCCTCTACGACCAGGCCGGCCAGCTGCTGATCATGCTCAACTCGAGCGCGGCGGCGGTCTGGGAGCGCTGCGACGGCGCGACGACCCTGGACGAGATCGTGGGCGAGCTGGCCGCTGTGCACGGGGGCGATGACGCTTGCGTCATCGCCGAGGACGTGCGGCTCACGGTGCGCAAGCTGGCGGAGCTGGGGTTGGTGGTCGACGCCGGCACGTAGGGAGTTGCTGCCGCGGCGTACATCGGACGCGATGGAGCCGTGGTGGTCGAGGGGGTGGCGTCCGCCGTGCTGCTGGACCCGGGGCCGTCCCCCGACACTGCACATCAGATCCGAACGCCCAGTCCCGTGACACCCAACGGACCCTCAACTCGATGGCCGGACCTGCCGAAAAGACGAAGCGGCCCCGGACCGATAAGCCGGGCCGGGGTCGTCTCGTTGGCTGGACCACGCTGCCGGGGAAAGGCGGTTAACCCTGGCGGGTGGGCCAGTCCACTGGGCACGCTGCGGGGGCCTTGGCGAAATCCCCGCGTGCCTGTCCACATTGTTGCAGACGCGAAGCGGGCTTCGTCAGGCTTTCGTGGCTGCCGCCCTCCTATGCCCTGTCAGGCTGGCGAGGTCCTTATCGTCCCACTCGTCGATGCATTGCGGCATGCCCGCAGGGATGCACTGCCCGAGTCGCAGGCCATGGCCCAGCAGATCGCAGAGTGCGATCAGCGCCTCGAGCGCCCGTTGGAATCGGTGGTTGCGCCCCCGCACCCGGCAACAGGCAGGGTCGCGATGGGCCAAGCCAGGTTGCGCAGGGTCCGGGTGAGCGCCGCCACGTCGGTGAGCATCCGGCGGTAGTCGTCGGGGGTCCCACCCATCGGATCCATGACGTCGTCGTCGGGCGAGTCACCCATCAGGTCGACACGGAGCCTCCCGTCATGGAGCCGGGCTAGCCAGGCGCCGAGATCGTCGGCAGCGCCACGGGCCCCCGTGTGGCTCCCACGACGAATGATCTCCCGCAGGGTGAAGGTCCTCGGGAACGAGGACGGGACCGCGACCACCGTCTCGCGCACATGTTCGCGGGTCAGGCCCACGACGAGATCCGCCGCTTGAATCATGGCGGGGTCGACCGTGAGGGGCACGTGGGCGGCCAGGTCGATGCCGAAGGCGCGGCCCTCCTCCACCAGGGGACGCGGAGGGCCGACATCCGCCCCCACCGTGCCCGCCGAGTGCACCGTGACCTCGGCCCCACCCGCGTCACGGAGCTGCTGGCGTAACAGCAATGCGGCCGACGGCGAGCGGCAGAGGTTGGCCGTGCAGACGAACAACACGTCGTCCATGCCCCAACGTTCCCACATGGTCCCGCCCGACGTCAGGCACGACCGTCCCTCGTCCGAACGTGACGATCAGGAACGCGACGGCGGAGACCGCCGTGCGGCGACGAGGGGGGCCACGACGTCCGAACCGGCGGACCGCGAGCTGGCCGTGACGAGCACTCCCCGACGGTTGGTCACGGTGGATGCAGGTGAGGCATTCGTGATCAGTAGCCGCTTTCCGTCCGTTTGCTCCACTGCTCCCATGTCACCAGGAGAGCGCAGGGGCCCTACGGAGCACTGCTCGTGGGGCGGGTCCAGTACCCTGGTGAACCAGCGTCCGGACCAGGAGCGATCCGCCGGCTGAGCAGGAAAGGGTGCACGATGCCAGGCGTCATCTCGGTTGGTCTTCCCGATGGCTCGACCCGGGAGCTGGCCGAGGGCACCACGGCGGCCGAGCTCGCCCGGTCCATCGGGTCCCGCCTGGCCAAGGCGGCCGTGGTCGCCATGGTGGACGGCCAGGAGGTGGACCTCAAGACGGTGCTGCCCGACGGGGCGAAGGTGTCCATCGTCACGGCCGACTCCGACGCCGGGCGCGAGGTCCTGCGGCACTCGACCGCGCACGTCATGGCCCAGGCGGTGCGCCGGCTGTGGCCCGGCGCCAAGTACGCCATCGGGCCGGTGATCGAGAACGGCTTCTACTACGACTTCGAGCTGCCCGACGGCGCCCACTTCAGCGACGACGACCTGGCGCGGATCGAGGCCGAGATGCGGGAGATCATTGGCGAGGACCAACCCTTCGTCCGCCACGAGCACGACCTCGCGGAGGGCCTCGAGATCTTCGCCGACCAGCCCTTCAAGCAGGAGATCATCCGGGCGGTGGGCTCGGGGGCCGACGAGGTCGACGCGGCGGGGACGATGGTGAGCACCTACCGCAACACCGACGCCTTCATCGACCTGTGCCGGGGGCCGCACGTGCCCTCGACGGGGCGCCTGGGCCACTTCAAGTTGATGCGGGTCGCCGGCGCCTACTGGCGCGGCGACGAGAAGCGCGAGCAGCTGCAGCGCATCTACGGGACGGCCTGGGAGTCCGAGAAGGCGCTGGCCGCCCATCTCCACCAGCTCGAGGAGGCCGAACGGCGCGACCACCGCAAGTTGGGGGCGGAGCTCGACCTGTACAGCTTCCCCGAGGAGATCGGCTCGGGCCTCGCCGTGTTCCACCCCAAGGGCGGCACCATCCGCCGGCTGATGGAGGACCACTCGCGCCAGCGCCACGTCGAGGCGGGCTACGACTTCGTGACCTCGCCCCACATCACCAAGAGCGCGCTCTTCGAGGAGTCCGGCCACCTCGACTGGTTCGCCGAGGGCATGTTCCCGCCCATGGAGCTCGACGGGGGGGCGCAGTACTACCTCAAGCCGATGAACTGCCCCTTCCACATCCTCGTGTACCGGAGCCACCAGCGCTCCTACCGCGAGCTGCCGATGCGGCTCTTCGAGTTCGGGGCCGTCTACCGCTACGAGCTGTCGGGCGTCCTGCAGGGGCTGACCCGGGTGCGGGGCATGACCCAGGACGACGCGCACATCTTCTGCACGCGCGAGCAGATGGACGCCGAGCTCGTACGGACGCTGCGCTTCGTGCTCGACCTCCTGCGCGACTACGGGCTCAGCGACTTCTACCTCGAGCTGTCGACCAAGCCACCCGGCAAGGGGGTGGGTTCCGACGAGGAGTGGGAGGCGGCCACCGAGGCGCTGCGCACGACCGCGCTCGAGATGGGCCTCGAGCTCGTGATGGACGAAGGGGGCGGTGCCTTCTACGGCCCCAAGATCTCGGTGCAGGCGCGCGACGCCATCGGCCGGACCTGGCAGTTGTCGACGGTGCAGCTCGACTTCCAGCTGCCCCGGCGCTTCGGCCTCGAGTACGTCGGCGCCGACAACGCGCGGCACCGGCCGATCATGATCCACCGGGCGCTGTTCGGGTCGGTGGAGCGCTTCTTGGCCGTGCTGATCGAGCACTACGCCGGCGCGCTGCCCACCTGGCTGAGCCCCGAGCAGGTGCGGGTGATCCCGGTGACCGACGCCCACGCCGACTATGCGCGGTCGGTGGCCGACGCGTGCGGCGCGGCCGGACTCCGGGCCACGGTGGACGGCAGCGGCGAGAAGATGGGTGCGCTCATCCGCAAGGCCAAGCTGGCCAAGATCCCCTACGTGCTCGTGGTGGGCGACCAGGACGTCGCGGCCGGCACCGTGGGCGTGAACCGGCGGGGCTGGGACACCAAGCCCGAGCACGGGGTCCCGCTCGTCGACTTCCTGGCCGAGGTCAGCGCCGAGGTCGAACGCAAGGGACTGCCCGAGGACCGGGCGCCGGGATGACGCACGGGGTGGCGTCGTGAAGCTGGAGCACCTGTGGGCGGGGTGGCGGAACGACTACATCGTGGAGGCAACGGCGCACGAGCGCTCGGGCCGGCAGCATGACGAGGCCAGCTGCGTGTTCTGCCGGCTGGCGGCGAGCGGTCCGCCCTCCGAGGACAACCTGGTGGTGTGGCGGGGCGAGCTGACCTTCGTCGTCCTGAACGCGTACCCCTACGCCAGCGGGCACGTGCTCGTGCTGCCCCTGCGCCACGTGGGGCCGCTGTCCGGGCTCACGGCGGGCGAGTCCGCCGAGCTGTGGTCGGCGACGCAGCGGGCGGCGGGCGCCATAGAGGCCGCCTACGAGCCCGACGGGCTGAACATGGGCGCCAACCTGGGACGGGCGGCGGGCGCGGGACTGCCGGCGCACGTCCACCTGCACGTGCTGCCGCGCTGGTCCGGGGACACGAATTTCATGACGTCGGTGGCCGAGACCCGGGTCATGCCCGAGACGCTGCTGCTGTCGTGGAAGAGGCTCACCGACGCCTGGCCCGGGTAGCGGATCGCCGGACCCGACCGGCCCCGGCACTGGCGCCAGTGCTGCCACCGTGGGAACGCGCCCGGGCGCGGCGGGGGCGAGCGTGACGGCCGGGGCGGGCGGGCGGCGGCTGCGGCACGTCGTGCGCCGGGCCTGGCCCGTGGTCCGGGTCGCCGTCGGCTTCGGCCTGGTGGCGCTCGCGGTCTGGGTGCTCTCGTCGAAGCGGACCGAGCTCTCGGGCTTCTCGACCATCTGGCGGACGTTCGACTGGTGGTGGGTGGCGCCGGCGGTCGTGGCCGAGATCGGTTCGTACGCAGCCTTCACCGCCATGCAGTACGAGCTGCTCAAGGCGGGGCACCTGCGGCCCCCGGCGGGGCCGCTGTTCAAATTGTCGTTCGCGTCGCAGGCGATCACCAATTCTCTGCCCGTCGGGAACGCCGTCGCGTCGGTCTACGGCTTCCGCTGGTTCCGGCGCTTCGGGGCCGACAACACGCTCGCCGTCTGGGCCCTGGCCGGCACGCTGGTCGCGGCGTCGGTGAGCCTGTCGCTGGTGGCCATCTTCGGCCTAGGCCTCGCGGCCAACGAGGGCGCCTCGCTCGACCTGGTGCCGGTGCTCATCGGGACGTTCGTGATCATGGTCGGCATCGGCTCCCTCTTCGTCTACGAGCGGCCCCTGCACGCGGTCGTGGCCGGCGCGCTCCGCCTCTCGGTCGCGGTGACGCACCGGCCCCGGGGGGACACGACGGCGCAGATCGAGCGGATCATGGCCTGGATGACCGCCGTCCGGCTCAGCTGGACGCAGATCGGCTGGATCGTCTTCTGGGGGACGCTCAACTGGCTGCTCGACTGCGCCTGCTTCGCCATGATGTTCGTGGCGATCGACGCGCCGATCCCCTGGAAGGGGCTCCTCCTGGCGTACGGCGCCGGGCAGCTGGCGGCGACGCTGCCGATCACGCCCGGAGGGCTCGGCGTCGTCGAAGGCTCCATCACCGTGGCCCTCGTCGCCTTCGGCGGTGCGGAGGCGAGCACCGCCTACGCGGTGCTGCTCTACCGCGTCATCAGCTTCTGGCTGATCCTGGTGATCGGCTGGGCCCTCATCGGCCAGCTCGCCCTCCAGGTGCGGCGCGGGCGCTGGCCGCGCCAGGCCATGACGAGCGAGGTGGAGGCCGGGCCGGTGGCCTACGCGCCTGCGGTTGTGGGTCCGGTGCCGAATGTGGAGCTGGCCGAATGAGCGCGAGTGCCGGGCGCGGGCTCGCACGGCGCTGCGGCGCAGGGGTGGCCGGGCTCGTCGTCGCGGCGTCGCTGCTGGCGGCCTGCTCGGGGGCCCGCAGCGGTCAGGGCACGTCGGCCGAGTCGTGCTACCTCGCGCTCCCGACCGCCTCCGAGGCTGTGGGCGACCATGGGCATCTGGCCGGGGTCAGGAAGTTCACGCTGTCGGGGCTCCACGGCGTGGCGCCCCGCCTCTACGGGCGCCTGGCCGACGAGGTGCCCAAGGGCCAGGCCGTGTGCGTGGTCGGCTACACCGGGAAGTTCAACGCGACGATGGTGTCGAAGCCCCTGGGTCGCCCGACCGGCACGCTGGCCGTGGTCGTGGTGACGACGCCGGCGAACAAGCTCCTGGGCACGCTGATCCTGACCAAGATCCCGGTGCGCTTCCAGCACCTCTTCTGAGTTATTAGGCGGGCCATTCGAACCCCGGAGTGTCGGGCTGCCTTTGCGACGGTGACTGGCCATCAGCAGCCCGACCCTCGGGTAGGGCGCCCCGGCCGGGAATCGAACCCGGTGCACCCTCGTAGTCAAGGAGAGCCAGACATCCAGTCCCAGGGCGCACCCGGAGAACGGTCGTCGAGGCAATGACGCCGACTGGTATTCTGGGAGGCAGTCAAGGAGAGGCAGACGTGCGAAGGGGCCTTCGGGCCCCTTCTGCGCGCGTACGCCCGGCAGCCGCGTCGGCAAGGAGGTGAGAATCCTTTCTGAGCTTTGGCCGTTGAAGTTCAGTAGCTGATGCCCAGGGCGTCTCGGCGACGAGGGGTCTGAAGGGGGCGGAGGCGAAGCCACAGGTTCGAACGAGCAGTGAACCGCTAGAAGGCCTTCTGTGAGTGGCGACCTCCCGCGCTAAAGGGAAGCCGATCATCAGGGCATGTCGATGAACGGTCGTTGTGATGACCTGGACTCCGGGGGGTGGTTGCGGCGGACCGTGGCGAAAATGTCGACGAGGTGATCCGGGGAGACCTCGTAGGGTCCTGTGATGTCCCCACAGACGACGCCTGACCTCTAGCGAGGTGGTCGGAGGTCCATGAAGGCCCGATCGGCGGACCGATGGGGGTCGGGTAGGCGATGCCATAACCGAAAGGGAAAAGCAGACCGATGCTCTCCGAGGAGTCAGACGGTTCGTAGTAGTGCTCAAGGCGGGGTAATGCCCGCTGACCCGCTCCACGGCGTGAGTGGGCGGCCTGCTGATCCGAGAGGACCGGTGGTGCCGGCGAAGGGACCGACCGAGACCAAGCCGCAAAGCGAGCACCACGAACACCCGGCTCAGCAGCGGGACCAGCACAACGGTGCTGGCGGCCTGCCCGGGAATCACGGGGCGAGGGGAGCGGCTGAGAGAAGGGAGGGCTGGCCCGTGGGCCAGCTGTTGGAGGCGATCGCAGCACCGGCCAACCTTGTGAGCGCCTGGAGGAACGTCCGGGCGAACCGAGGGGCAGCCGGGATCGATGGGCAGAGCATCGCCAGCTTCGAAGCCGATCACGAGCACCAACTCGAGACGCTTCGTCGGCGGCTGCTCTCCGCCGAGCGATACGTCCCGCCGCCCGTGCGGCGAGTCGAGATCCCAAAGCCTGACGGGCGCATGCGTCCGTTGGGCATACCGACAGTTGCCGATCGGGTGGTCCAACAGGCCACCCGTCAGGTGATCGAGCCGCTGTTCGAAGCCAAGTTCCTGCCCTGCAGCTTCGGCTACCGGCCAGGCAAGAGTGCCCAGGCAGCGGTGCATTGGGTTCGTCAGGCGAATCTGCGTGGTGACCGGTGGGTCGCCGAGTTCGACATCGAGGGTTTCTTCGATCACCTGCATCACCCCCGCCTGCTGCGGGAGGTGGCCAAGGAGGTCGACGACCCCGAGGTGATCGGGCTCATCCGCAGGTGGCTCAAAGCCGGAGTTCTGACCGACGAGGGACACGTTCCGTCGCTGGCTGGGACGCCCCAAGGAGGGGTGATCTCACCCCTCCTGGCCAACATCTACCTCCACCGCCTTGATGTCGAAGTGCGACGGGCCGGCTTCCGGCTCATTCGCTACGCCGACGACTTCGTGATTCTCACGGACCGCCGGATCGAGGCGCAGGCTGCTGATGTCCTTGTTCGCCAGCTACTGGCCGACATGGGACTCCACGTTGCCGAGTCCAAGTCCGGCGTGAAGAAGATGACCGAAGGATTCGAGTTTCTTGGGTTCATTGTTCTCGGGAGGTATCTGCGACCGAGACCGAAATCCCTGAGCGCGTTCAAAGAAAGGGTGAGGTCTCTCACCCGTCGGAAGGCGCCCGTGTCGATACCCCAGATGATCAAGGATCTGAACCCTCTCCTTCGGGGATGGGCCAACTACTTCGCCATCGGCGACGTCCTTGAGCTCTTTTCAGACCTTGACGGCTGGATACGTACGCGGCTCCGCTCCAAAGCACGCGGCTCGAAGGCCCGCTACATCTCAACCCTGAAAATGCCGAATCATCTGCTCCGCAGTCTCGGTCTGGTCAGTTTGGAAGAGATTGCTCGGGCCAGGCGACTCTCGCCCGCATAGGGCGCAGTCTTGGGTGAGCCGGATGCGGTCCCGCACGTCCGGTTCTGATGGGGGGCCCTTGGCCGAGAGGCCAGGGGCCTACCCGCTCAGGGCAAGGTCTCATTGCAGCCTCTGGAAGTCGACGTTCGTGGTAGCCCAGTACGCCGATCGGAGCGGTGCGTGGCCGGGGGGATGGTCACCAAGCCGGGTTTCGATCCCCCGGGTCAGCTCTCGAGCTTGGGGATCGACGCCATCAGGTGCTCGGGCACCGCGTCGTAGTGGTCGTAGGCCACGGTGAAGGAGCCGCGCCCGCCGGTCAGCGCACGCAGGTCGACGGCGTAGCGGGTGAGCTCCGCCGTGGGTGCGGTGGCGGTCACGGTCTGGTAGCCCTCGTCGGCTGCGGTGTCGGTCCCGATGATGCGGGCCCGGCGCGAGTGGAGGTCACCCAGCACGTCACCCTGGCACTCGGCCGGGACCGTGACCTCCAGGCGCGAGATCGGCTCGAGGATGATCGGCCCCGCCTCGGCCATGGCCGCCTTGATCGCGAGCGCCGCCGCCATCTTGAAGCTGACCTCGTTGGAGTCGACCGAGTGCGCCTTCCCGTCGTCGACCGTCACCGCGATGTCGACGACCGGATAGCCGTACATGCCCCCGCCGGTGAACGACTCGAGCACGCCCTTCTCGACGGCGGGGATGTACTGGCGGGGGATCGCACCCCCGACCACCTCGTCGCGGAACGCGAAGCCCTCGCCACGGGGGAGCGGCTCGAGGCGCAGGTGGCAGACGCCGAACTGGCCGTGGCCGCCGGACTGCTTCTTGTGCTTGCCCTCGGCCTGGGCCGGCCGCGTGATGGTCTCGCGGTAGGGGATGCGCAGCTCCTCGCGCTCGACGTGCACGTTGCACTTGCGCTCGAGGCGCTCGAGGGTCACGGACAGGTGCACCTCCCCGCTCACGCCGAGGATGGTCTGGTGCGTCTCGTCGTCGCGGGTCACGGTGAGCGACGGGTCCTCGTCGCACAGCCGCTGCAGGCCCGACATCAGCTTGTCGTCGTCCGCCCTCGTCGCCGGCTTCACCGCGACCTGCAGCGCGGGCGCCGGCAACGTGGGCGGCGGCACGACGACGGGCTGGCCCTTGGGCGCCAGGGTGTCACCGGTGCGCGTCCCGTTCAGCCGGGGCACCGCCACGAAGTCACCCGCGGGGACGCTCGTGGCGGGGGCGGTGGCGTGCCCCGCGATGCACTGGAGCGCGTGCAGCCGCTCCTCTTCCCTGGTGCGCGGGTTGACGAGGACGGCGTCGGGCTGCAGCGTGCCCGAGACGACCTTGCACAGCGACATCTTGCCGGTGTGGCTGTCGTTGTAGGTCTTGGTCACCGTGAGGACGGTCTGGCCCGCGGGGTCGGTCGCGATCTCGACGGTCTCGGTCCCCGCCGTGGCGAGCGCCGGCGGGCGCGAGGCGGGGCTGGGGCACAGCTCCTCGATCAGGCGGGCGAGCCGGTCGACCCCGACCCCGCTCGCGGCAGAGCAGCACAGCACCGGGAAGACGCTCGCCGAGGCGACGCCGCCCGCCAGGCTCTTCTCGAGCTCGGCGTAGTCGAGCGTCTCGCCGTTGAGGTAGCGCTCCATGAGGTCGTCGTCGCCCACCACGATCCCCTCCACGAGCTGCTCGTGGACGGTGTGCTCCTCGTGGACGAGGTCGTCGGGGATGGGGCCCTCGTGGCCGGACGGCGGGACGGTGCCGTCGACGGGCGCCCCCGCGGCCGGGGTGTCGTAGTGCGTCGCCGTGTCGTCGAGCAGGTCGATGACGCCGTGGAAGTCGGCCTCGTGCCCGATGGGGAGCTCGACGGGGGCCACGCCGGCGCCGAAGGTCGCCCTGATCTCGGCCAGCGCGCGGTCGAAGTCCGCCCGCTCCCGGTCGAGCTTGTTGATGACGATCACGCGGGGCACGCCGAGGCGGGCGGCGGCGCGCCAGGCGTCCTCGGTCTGGGCCTGGACGCCGTCGGTGGCGCTGACCACCACGACGGCCAGGTCGACGTTGGCCAGGGCGGTGATCATCTCGCCGGCGAAGTCGGCGTAGCCGGGGGTGTCGAGCAGGTTCACCTTGACCCCGTTGACCGTGAAGGGGGCCATGCTCGTCGAGATGGACAGCTGGCGCGCCACCTCCTCGGGCTCGAAGTCCATGACGGTGGTGCCCTTCTCCACGGACCCCCGTCGGGCGATCGACCCCGTGGCGGCGAGCAGCGCCTCGGCCAGGGTGGTCTTGCCGGCACCGTGGTGCCCCACGAGGGCGACGTTACGAATTGCGGTCGGGTCGTGTGGCACCTGGTCCCTCCGTCCGTACTGCCGGTTCTGAGCTGGCTCTCGACATGGAGTGTACGACCGCTCCTGGCGGCCTGCTCGGGCCGGTCCGGTTCAGCACCTGGTCGCGGCGCCGGGCCCGTCGCCGCCGCCACCGGCGTCGGGGCCCGCCGTCCGGGCCGCGATCGCGGCGTCGTACTCGTGGCGGATGGAGAACCGGACGAAGAGGCCCAGCGTGTCGACCAGGAGCAGCCACACCGCCTTGAGCGAGATGGTGCTGCCGAAGCGCTCCTGAATCGCCACCGGCGCCTCCACGATGTGGGTGTAGCCGAGGCGCCGGGCCACGACGAGGAGCTCGAGGTCGAGCGCGAAGCGGCTCTCACGCAGCAGGGGCAGGACGTCGGCGATGACCGTGCGGTCCACCATCTTGATCCCCACCTGGGTGTCCTTGACGTTCAGGCGGAAGAGGAGGTGGATGAGGTGCTGGTAGCCCCAGGAGTAGAGCCGCCGCAGGGGCGGGTAGTGCACCGAGGAGCCGGGGTGCCGCTTGCTCCCGATGATGATGTCGGGCTCCTCGGAGCGCATCACGGAGACGAAGGGGGCGAGGAACTCCGGGGAGATGTCGCCGTCGGCGTCGATGAAGCCGAGATACCGGCCCCGCCCCATCGCCAGTCCCGCCCTGAGCGCGTGGCCCTTGCCGACGTTCGTGTCGAACGAGACGCGCCGCACCACGTTGTCGGGGAAGCCCTCGAGGGTGAAGGGGCTGCCGTCGGTCGAGCCGTCGGACACGGTGATGATCTCGAAGGTCATGCCGGACGCATCGAGCACGCGCACCATGTGCGCGACCGTCGTGCGCAGCCGCTCCCCGGGGTTGTAGTACGGCACGACGATGGAGACGTCGAGGGTGGCGTCGGGGAGCACCGTGATGTCGGGTTCGGGCCCCCGGGCCCTCCCTTCCCGCGGCGCCGGCACGGTCACGTCGTCGGCCTGCCCTGCGCGCGGGTGGGATGAGGCCGGGCGTCCGCTGCACAGCGTGGCATCTCGACGGGCGAGGCTATCGGAGGCCATGTCCGGCCCGGCACGCGCGCCGGCGCCCGCCCGCAGCGCACAACGCCGCCACAACGGGCGCACAATGCCGTCACAACGGGCCGCCACACGGGTCAGGGACGGGTGGCCCTACGTGTCGCCGCACCACGGCGTCGAGTCACGCGTGGAGGAGTACGGGCCCGGCGGCGCCGTCTGTGGGGCCGGTCGACGGCCCGGAGGGCTTCGACCAGGGATTCTGCACGGGATCCGACCGTGGCGGGCGGGCGGCGGTCCGCCCCGGAGGGCGAACCGGGGGCCCCCGCACCCCCTGGATTCGTGGGTTCGATGGTAAACTCTTGCAACCAGCGCCCCCCTTTCCGGGGCGGCGCACGACGAGGAGCTTCATGTTCGACGGCCGCTGGCGAACTGCCGTCGACCGGACCACCGGCCCGGTCGGCGAGACACTGCACCGCCACGGCATCACCGCCGACGTGCTCACGGCCACCGGGCTGCTCTCGGCCACCGCCACGGCGGTCCTCGTGGCCACCGGCCACCTCCACCTCGCCATCATCTTCCTCATCGTGACGGGCATGCACGACCTCCTCGACGGCCCCGTCGCCAAGGCGGCGGGCACGGCCTCGGTGCGCGGCGCCTTCTTCGATTCGGTCACCGACCGCGTCGCCGACGCCGTCCTCATGCTCGGGTGCGCCTGGTACCTCGTCAACCGTGGGGAGGGCCACCTCGCGCTGCTGCCCATGGCCATCCTGGCCGTGACCGCGCTCGTCTCCTACGAGAGGGCGAAGGCAGAGTCGCTCGGGCTCCAGGCCAAGGGCGGCCTCATGGAGCGGGGCGAGCGGATGTTCCTGCTCGGCGTTGCGTTCCTCAGCACCGTGATCTTCGTCCCCGTGCTCTGGCTCCTCTTCGCCCTCATCACGTTCACCGCCGTGGCGCGCTTCGTGAAGGTCTGGAACGCGGCGTCGGGCCGAGACCGGGTGATCGCCCGCCGCATCGAGGCGTGGCGGGAGGGTCGGGTGGACTCGCGCTGGCGCACCTGGCGCGAAGGTCGCCAGGGCGACGGCGTGCCGCGCCGGGACCTCGCCCGGACCAGGACCTCCGGGGCGCCCGTCGGGCGCTGGCGGGCCCGCCGCCAGGAGGCGCTGAGCAGCCGCTCGGGGCGGACGCTGCGCGAGCGCCGCCGGGCCGACCGGGGCCACGCCGACGGGACCCCGGGCGCACGCCGCGGCAACGGCCGCCGCACCCCGCCCGCAGCCTGAGCCGGCGCACGCTCCGGTTGCCGAGCTCGGGGTGAAAGAGGCCGGGGAGGGCGGGACCCTGGGGGGCTGGCACGACACGAGCCGCTACCTCACCTACCGGGGCCTCGGCGCAGCCATGGGGCACATGCCCGAACCCCTCGCGCAGGGTGTGGCCCGCGGGGTCGCCCGTGTCATGGCGCTGCGCAGGGGCAGCGCCCTCGCCATGAACGAGCGCCACATGCGGCGGGTGCTCGGCAGCGAGTGCGTCGACGGCGTCGAGCCCGACCCCGCGCTCGTGCGGCGCTGGAGCCGGCGCACCTTCGATTCCTACGCGAGCTACTGGGCCGACGGCGCCCGCCTGCCGTACGAGAGGGAGTCGGGCGTGCGCGCCCGCTTCCGGCTCGAATCGGGCGAGGACCATCTGCGGGCGGCCTTCGCCCTCGGCCGCGGCATCGTCATGGCACTGCCCCACGTGGGCAGCTGGGAGTGGGGCGGCTACTGGCTCGCGCTCGAGGGCATGCCCATGTCGGCGGTGGTGGAGCGCCTCGAGCCCGAGCAGCTCTTCGAGTGGTTCGTGGCACAGCGCGAGGCCATGGGGCTCACCGCGGTCCCGATGGGCGAGGGGTCGAGCGCGGCACTGCTGCGGGCGCTCAAGGAGGGGAAGGTGGCCGGGCTCGTGAGCGATCGCGACCTGGCGGGCAACGGGGTGCAGGTCGAGTTCTTCGGGGAGCGCACGACGCTCCCCGGCGGGGCGGCGACCCTCGCCTTGCGCACCGGTGCGCCGCTCGTGCCCGTCGTCGTCTACTCGGGCCCGGGGAATTGGCACACTGGCGTCGTGCACGCGCCGATCGACACCACCCGCAGCGGCTCCCTGCGCGACGACGTCGCCCGCGTGACCCAGGACCTGGCGCGGGTGTTCGAACACGACATCCGTGCCCGCCCCGAGCAATGGCACATCTTCCAGCCGAACTGGCCGAGCGATCCCCGATGAAGATCGCCATGCTCTCGCCGTACTCCCTGACGCGCCCGGGCGGCGTGCAGGGGCAGGTGATGGGCCTCTCGCACTCGCTGCGTGTTTTGGGGCACGACGTGACGGTGCTCGGGCCCGCCGACGCCGGCGTGCCGGTCCCCGAGGGTGCGGGCGAGCACTACGTGATCGGGCGGCCCACCGCCCTGCACTCCAACGGGTCGGTCGCCCCGGTGGCGCTGTGGCCGACCGCGTCGGCGCGGGTGGAGCGGTTCGTGCGCACGGGTGGCTTCGACGTGGTGCACGTGCACGAGCCCCTGGCGCCGATGGCCGCCTACGGCCTGGTGCTCACCGCCCCGCTCCCGATGGTCGGGACGTACCACCGGGCCGGCGTGAGCCGCTGGGTGCCCCTGCTCAAGCCGCTCGCCGAGCTGGTGGGCCGCCGGATGCAGATCCGGGTGGCGGTGTCGGAGGCGGCCCGTCAGACGGGCCTGCGGTCCGGGGGCGGCGACTTCGAGGTGCTCTTCAACGGGGTCGACATGGCGCGCTTCGAGTCGGCGGTGCCGCGGCACGACGAGCAGGGGCGCCCGGTCGTGCTCTTCCTCGGGCGCCACGAGGCGCGCAAGGGCCTGAACGTCCTCCTCGATGCGTTCGCCCTGATGGACCGGCCGGCGGTCCTCTGGGTGGCGGGCGACGGGCCCGGGAGCGAGGTGCAACGGCGCCGGTACCCCGAGTCGGATCGGGTGCGCTGGCTCGGCCTGCTGAGCGACGACGAGGTGGCGGCACGCCTGGCCGGCGCCGACGTCCTGTGCGCGCCGTCGCTGCACGGCGAGTCCTTCGGGATGGTGCTCCTCGAGGGCATGGCCGCCGGCTGCGCGGTGGTCGCCTCGGACATCGAGGGCTACCGGCTGGCGGCGGGGGGGCACGCCGAGCTGGTGGCGCCCGGTGACGCGCCGACCCTGGCCCGTGCGCTCGGCGTCGCCGTGGCCGACGCCGTCGAGGGGAGCGGGCGCTCGGCACCCGAGGCGCGCAAGGAGGCGACCGAGTACGCCCGGGCGTGGTCGATGGACACCCTGGCCGAGCGCTACGTCGACGTGTACACCCGGGCCATCGCGGCCCGTGGGGCGCGGCGCCGGGGCTGAGACGGCCGGTCGGGCCACCGATGGTGCCGTAGGCTGGCAGGCCCATGGCCGATCAGAGCGACACGTCGGGAACGCCCGCCCGGGGCGCGGGAGGCCCGAGTGGCGGGGGTGCCGGCGTCGGAGGTGCCGGGAGCGCCGGCGGCGGTGGCGGCGGCAGCCCCGACCGGAACCGCAATCGAAACCGGAGCCGCAACCGGAGCCGATCGGGCGGCGGAAGCGGTGGCGGCAACGCCAACGCCAGCGCGCAGAAGAAGGGTCAAGGCGGCGGCGGGGGACAGCGCTCGGGGAAGGGCGGCGGCGCCAACCGGTCGCGGCAGCGCTCCGGCGGGAGCCCGCCCCGCGCCGCCGTGGCACTGGCGCCACCCCCGCCGCTCGCGCCGCTCGAGGTGCAGCCCAGCCTCGGCGCGCCCGAGGTCTACCCGGGCGAGGTCGCGGCCAACCGTCGCCGTGCGATCGTGCTCTGCGCCTGGACGGCGCTCATCCCCGCCCTCCTCTTCGGCGCGCTGCTCTGGGCCGCCGTCTCGCCGATCGCCGGCATCGCGGCGTTCGTCGTGGCCGGCGCGGCGGTCATGTTCGCGGTGTGGAGGCTCGCGCCGGCGGTGGCGCTGCGGCGGATCGGCGCCGTCCCCGTCGACGAGCACGACGACCCGCGGCTCTACAACGTCACCGAAGGCCTGTGCGCCACGTTCGGCCTCGGCATGCCGGCGCTCAACGTCATGGTCGACGACGTCCCCAACGCGTGCGCGCTCGGCCGCGACGCCCGGCGCTCGGACATCGTCGTCACGACCGGCCTCCTGCGCCGGTTGGACCCGATCCAGCTCGAGGGCGTCATCGCCCACGAGCTGGCGCACGTGAAGCGGGGCGACAACGGTGTCTCGTGCGTCGGGGTCACGATCGCAACCCTCTTCGGTGGTGACGCGATGCTGCGGCGCTGCGTGGGGCGGGACAGGGAGTATCGAGCCGACGTCATCGGCGCCTCGGCCGTGCGCTACCCCCGCGGCCTGCTCGAGGCGCTCCGCATCATGATGGACGCCCCGCCCCCGGCCGAGGGCAGCTTCTTCGCCTCCCCGTCCCGCTTCGGGCCCACGCGCTGGGCCTGGATCGACCCCTTCGTGGGGCACCGTGGCGACCCCCTGGAGCCGGGCGAGATGGACGCCACGTCGGTGAGGGCCGCCGCACTGAGCGAGTGGTGAGACGGGGCGGCCCACCCTCGTAGACTGGATACATGACAACCGGGACCTTCACCGTCAAGCGGGGGTTGGCGGACATGCTGCGGGGCGGCGTCGTCATGGACGTCGTCAACGCCGAGCAGGCCAAGATCGCCGAGGATGCCGGTGCCGTCTCGGTCATGGCGCTCGAGCGGGTGCCGGCCGACATCCGCCGGGACGGTGGCGTGGCGCGGATGAGCGACCCGTTGCTGATCGAGCAGATCATCGAGGCCGTCACGATCCCGGTCATGGCCAAGGCCCGCATCGGGCACTTCGCCGAGGCGCAGGTGCTGCAGTCCCTCGGCGTCGACTTCGTCGACGAGTCGGAGGTGCTGACACCGGCCGACGAGGCGTACCACATCGACAAGTGGCCCTTCACCGTGCCGTTCGTCTGCGGTGCGACGAACCTGGGCGAGGCGCTGCGCCGGATCTCGGAGGGCGCGGCGATGATCCGTTCCAAGGGCGAGGCCGGGACCGGGAACATCGTCGAGGCCGTGCGCCACCTGCGCGCCATCCTCGGGGCCATCCGCTCCATCACCCAGGCCGACCCGGCCGAGCTCTACGGCTGGGCGAAGGAGCTGTCGGCGCCGGTCGGGCTGGTGCAGGAGATCCACGCGGCCGGGAAGCTCCCGGTGCCGCTGTTCTGTGCCGGCGGCATCGCGACGCCGGCCGATGCGGCGCTCGTGATGCAGCTCGGTGCCGAGGCCGTGTTCGTCGGCTCGGGCATCTTCAAGTCGTCCGACCCCGCCCGCATGGCGTCGGCCGTCGTGGAGGCGACGGCGCACTTCGAGGACGCCGAGCACGTGGCGAAGGTCTCACGCGGCCTCGGTGAGGCCATGCGCGGGCTGGACGAGTCGCAGTACGGCGAGCATCTCGCCGACCGGGGGTGGTAGCGGGCTCGGCGCCTGAGCCGGGGCTGGGGTCGGGCCCGTTGATCGGGGTGCTCGACCTGCAGGGGGACGTGCGCGAGCATCTCGTCGCCCTGGCCGACGTGGGGAGCTCGGCTCGCCTGGTCAAGCGCCCGGCCGATCTCGTGGGCCTCGACGGCCTGGTGCTGCCGGGCGGGGAGTCGACGACGCTGTCGATGCTGCTGGAGTCGACCGGGTTGTTCGAGGCGCTCGCCGAGCGGCTCGCCGTCGGGCTCGCCCCGGGCGACGAGCCGGGGCTGCCGATCCTGGGGACCTGCGCCGGCCTCGTCCTCGTGGCCCGGGAGGTGCTCGACGGGCGTCCCGACCAGCGCACCTTCGGCGTGCTCGATGCGGTGGTGCGCCGCAACGGCTACGGGCGCCAGGTGCAGTCCTTCGAGAGCGAGGTGCGCTTCGGCTCCGGTGAGGGGCCGCCGTTGCCCGCCGTCTTCATCCGGGCGCCGCTGGTGGTGTCGGTGGGGGAGGAGGTGGAGGTGCTCGCCACGCTGGACGGCATCCCCGTCCTGGTGCGCCAGGGGCCGGTGCTCGGCTCGTCGTTCCACCCCGAGCTGACGCCCGACCGGCGGGTGCACCGGCTCTTCGCGCAGATGTGCTGTGTGTCCGAGGCGGGCCCCGGCGGCGTCCTGCTCGGGTAGCGACGGCCGCACCGCAGCGCATGCGCCGCTACGTCCTGACCGTCACCTGCCCCGACCGCGTCGGCATCGTCGCCGCCGTCACGGGGCTGATCGCCGGCCACGGCGGGTCGGTCCTCGAGGCCGCCCAGCACGGTGACCTGCAGACCGGCCGCTTCTTCCTGCGGATCGAGATCGTCGCCGACAGCCTCCCGGCCGGGTTCGGACCGTCGGAGCTGTCGGCCGCGTTCGAGCCCGTCGCAGCGGAGTTCTCGATGCAGTGGCACCTGAGCGACACCGACGAGCGCAAACGGGTCGTGCTCTTCGCCAGCCGGGAGGACCACTGCGTCGCCGACCTTCTCTACCGGTGGCGCGCCGAAGAGCTCGAGTGCGACATCCCGTGCGTGGTCTCGAACCACGAGGACCTCCGCGGGCTGGTCGAATGGCACGGCGTCAGCTTCCGGTGCGTGCCGGTCGGGCCCGAGCCGGGCGCCAAGGCCGCCGCATTCGAGGAGATCGAGCGCGTGCTCGAGCACGAGCGGGCCGACGTGATCGTCCTCGCTCGATACATGCAGATCCTGCCCCCTTCCTTCTGCGCCGCCCGTCCCGGGCGCATCATCAACATCCACCACTCGTTCCTGCCGTCGTTCGCCGGTGCCCGCCCCTACCACCAGGCCTTCGAGCGGGGCGTGAAGCTGATCGGCGCCACCTGCCACTACGTGACCGCCGAGCTCGACGAGGGCCCGATCATCGAGCAGGACACCCGGCGCATCGACCACGCCGACTCCGTGGAGGAGCTGCAGCGGGTGGGCCGGGACGTGGAGCGCACCGTCCTCGCCCGCGGCCTGCGCTGGCACCTCGAGGACCGGGTGCTGCTCAACGGCAACAAGACCGTCGTCTTCCCCTAGCCCGCCCCGCGACCGTTCCCGCATGTATGGGAACCGCCGCCTCTGGTCCTGCCCCCGGCCCGTCCGGCGGGCCCACGTCCACCCGCACCCGCACCCGCACCCGCCCGAGCCGCTCCGGCCGGCCCCTGTGCCGGGACTACGGCGGCGACCCCCGCGCCGCGGAGCTGGCGGAGAGCATCGCCGGGCACCAGCGGGGATCTCCGAGCACGAGGGCGCCATGCTCCGCGAGATCGCCGAATTCGCCGGCGCGGAGGCCTGGCGCGGCGACGGCTCGCTCTCCATGCCCGACTGGCTGGTGGCCCACTGCCACGTGAGCCGTTCCCGGGCGCGCAAGCTGGTCGAGGCGGCCGCGAAGGTGGAACAGCTCCCCGCGCTGTCCGACGCCCTCGCCGAGGGCCGCCTGACGTTCGATGTGTTCGCTCCGCTCGCCGCCGTCGCCACGCCCGAGACGGATGCCGAGCTGGCGCAGGCCTCCGAGCAGTGGACGCCCAGGCAGGCCCGTGAGCTGGCGGCCGAGGTGCACGGGACGACGGACTCTGAGTCGGCCGCCCAGTTCCGGCGTCGTTTCGTGCGCTTCGACGACGAGCGCTGCCTCCTGTGGGCGCAGCTGACCAAGGATGCGTACGCGCTGGTCAAGGCGGCGGTGGTCGGGCGGGCCCGCCGGCACGACCACCCGAGCGCCGCCGATCCCGACTACGTGCGCTTCGAGAGCCGCTGTGCGGACGTGTTGTTCGAACTCTGCGTCGAGCGCGGTGACGGCACCGTCCGCCGCGACGGCCGGAACAGGTGCACGATGATCGTCCACACCGACCTCGAGCGCCTGCTCTACGGCGACGGGTACGGCCACGCCTCGTTGCAGGGTGTCGGTCCCATCTCCGCCGAGGTCGCGCGCCGCCTGGCGTGCAACGCGGACATGACGCTCTCGTTCGAGGCCCCCGACGGCGGCTGCCTTCGTCAGAAGCCGCTGCAGCGGGACCCCACCGACGCCCAGCGCATAGAGATCCGGCGTCGCGACAACGGGTGCCGCTTCCCGGGGTGCGGCTGCCGCAACGTGACCGACGTCCATCACGTCGTCTGGGCGTCCAAGGAGGGTCCGACGACCATGTCGAACTTGCTGACCCTCTGCGTGGGGCATCACAGCCGGGTGCACGAGCTGGGGTGGAAGCTGGACGGCGACGCGCAGGGCGAGGTCCGCTTCGTCAGCCCGCAGGGGCGAGTGTTCGTTTCCTCGCCCTCACCGACCTGGCGCAGGCCGCCGCGGAAATGATCGGCGCCTGATCCGCAAACACGACGTTCCTGGAGGTCTTCGCTTTTAGGTCAAGCAGTCACCAACGCCTTGGCCGAGTACAGCTAGCCCTGGGTGGCCCGCACGATCTCGTGGGCCACGGTGTCGGGGTCCTCCAGCGGCAGCATGTGCCCTCGATCCTCGAGGGTGACCAGCCGCGCCCCCGGAATGGTCGACGCGATGACCTCGGCCCGGGCCGGCACGGTCAGGGTGTCCCGTGTCCCGACCATCACCGTGGTCGGGACCTCGATGCCGGAGATGCCCTCGAGCAGGTTCATCTCGGTCATGGCGGCGAGCCACCCGCCGCGTACCGACGGGTCGCAGCCGGCGAAGAGGTCGCGGGTGAGCAGCACGTGTGAGTGCACGGGATCCACCCCGAAGGCGCCGCGGACGAATCGATGGCCGTTGGACGACCGCATGCTCCTGGTCACGATCGGGGAGGCGATGAACGCGGACGCGAAGCGGGCGGCCGGCGGGAACGACTGGACCCGGGGGTCGTGGGCCGACGTGGCGACCAGCACGGCGGCCCGGGCGCGCTCCTTCATGACCTCGGGCCGGTACGTCGCCAGGGACATGATGGTCATGCCGCCCATGGAGTGCCCGGCCAGGACGGCGTCGCTCACCTCCTGGGCCTCGAGGACGTGGGCCAGGTCGTGCGCCAGTGTCTCGATCGCCAACGGCGCCGTGCCCCGCGTGCTCGCGCCGTGGCCCCGCTGGTCGTAGAGCACGACCCGGTGCCCGTGGTCGCGCAGGCGGCGGGCGACGGGGAGCCAGATCTCGTGGCTGCAGCCCCAGCAGTGGGGGAGCACCACGACGGGTGCGTCAGGACCGTCGCCCGGCGACGTCCCACACCGCGAGCACGGCCCCGTCCGGAGTCCGCACCGTCCGGTGGTCAGGCCGGGTGAAGTCGGCGCCCCATCCGAGCGAGCGCGGTTCGTCTTCGAGCAATGCGGAGCCGGACGTGCCTCGTCCGGCCTGACGCCGATAGGCGGCCCCGGCCACGGCGCCGGCGGCGAGGGCACCCCCGAGCACCACCAGCCGTCGGGAGCGGGAGCGGGAGCGGGAGCGAGGGCGAGACAGGGGAGTCATGGCCCTGGAGCGTACGTGCCGTGCACGGGGGTGGAACAGCCAATGCCGATCCACCCCCGCCTCCATCCCCGCCATCCCCCCCGCCTCCATCCCCGCCATCCCCCCCGCCATCCCCCGACATCCCCCCCGCCCAGACCACTGGAAATCAGCGATTGATGTAAATGCTTAAGACATGAAGAATGCGGGTATCGCCCCAACCATGGACACACAGACGAAGACGACGACGACGAACCCTCGCCCGGCGGGCACCGACACCCGCACCGAGCAGCGCATCGAGCGCCTGTCGACCGCCTCACTGAAGCGCATCGTGGAGCCCGACGTCGACGTCCCCGGCGAGATCGGCGACGGGCAGGTCCTGCCCGACGAGCTGATCTCGCTCGCGAACGTCCCCGACCTCTTCGACGCGCTGACCGACGAGCAGAAGCGCACCCTCGCCAGGGAGGAATTCGCATCGATCGTCGAGACCGGCGTCCGCTTCGAGTCGGTCCTGATGGCGGGATTCAGCTTCGACATCCTCTCCCGGCCCGACCTCACCGACCCCCGGGTGAGCTACCTGCTGCACGAGATGGGGGAGGAGACGCGTCATTCCCGACTCTTCGTGCGCCTGCTCACCCAGGTCGAGCCGCAGGCGAAGAACCCGATCGACGGCCCGGTGGCGCGCATCGCCCAGCACGTGCTCCTGCCGTTGCTCACCGCCATGCCGTCGCTGTTCTGCCTGCTCGTCCTGAGCGGCGAGGAGGTTCCCGACCTGTTGCAGAAGCTCGCCAGTGAGCACCCCGACACCGACCCGTTGATCACGGCGGTGTCGAAGTACCACCGGCAGGAGGAGGCCCGCCACCTCGCCTTCGCTCGCATGATCTTCCCCGAGCAGTGGGCCGCCGCCGGCCCCGTCGAGCGCTTCCTCGTGCGCCACCTCGGCTCACGCATCGCCATCAGCGATGTTCGACACCATCGTGCACCCCGGCGTCTACGGCGCGGTCGGCCTTCCCACCTGGCAGACGTGGCGCGCCGTCAACCGCTCGGCCGGCCGCACGGCCGTGCGCCACCGGGCCCTGCGCCCGCTCCTCACCCCGCTGCTCGACGCCGGCGTCTTCAAGGGAGGCCGGATCCCCAAGGGGTGGCAGCGCGCCTGCGGCGTCGACCGCCACGGGCGCGACGTCGCACCGGCTGCGGCGTCCTGACCCGATGGAACCCAACGCGACCAAGGGCGACCGCACCCGCCAGACCCTCCTCGCCGCGGCCGTGGTCCGCTTCGCCCGCGAGGGCTACCGGCGCACCTCGGTCGCCGACGTGTGCCGGGACGCGGGGTTCTCCACCACCGCCTCGTACCCCTACTTCGCCAACAAGGAGGCGCTCTTCGTCGCCGCCGTCGACCAGGACGTGGCGGGCTTGATCGACGACGCGGTGTCGCTCGTCGTGCTCGACGAGGAGCCCGACCAGTGGGCTCGCCTCATGATGCGCGCCCTCATCGCACACGTCGGTGAGCACCAACTTGCCGGGCGCATCCTGCGGGGGCTCGAGCCGGAGTTCACGATGCGGCTCCTGCACATCCCGGCCCTCCAGGAGCTGCGCAAGACCGTGACGGAGCTGATCCGCGATCAGCAGATGCGGGGTGACGTGCGCCAGGACATCGACCCGGCACCGACCGCCAGCGGCATGGTCGTCATCGTGATCTCGCTGTTGATGGCGACCATGCAGACCGGGGCGAACGCCGCGGGCTTCGAGCAGGTCGCGGGCGACGTCGAGGCGGTCCTCCAGGCGGCGACCCGGCCCCCGAGCTGAGAGTCTCCTCCCATGCGGTTCGCCGCCGTCCTGATGCTCGTGGCCCTCGGCGGGCCTGCTGCGGCCTCGGTCGCCCCGAGCGCCACGATCACCCGCTCGGGGACGGTCGCCTACGGCACCTGTCCCGCCCGCAGCGTCGTGGTCACCGTCACCGTGCCCACGAAGCCGTTCCGCCCCGGAGAGATCGTCCCGTACCGGGTCACGGTCCGAAACCGCAGCGGGCGGACCTGTGGCCCGGACCACGGCCCCATCGCACGGGCCGGCGACGAACCCGGGATCTTCGGCCCGTGCGGCCCGCTCCCGCTGCGAATCGTCAACACCCGGGGCGTCGCCGTGTACCCACCGCCCGAGGCGATCAGCTGCCCCGCGCTCCTCGGGCCACGGCTCCGGGGCCATCAGATGCTGTCCGCCGGGGGGAGCTGGGATCAGACCCAGGGCGGCGGGCGACCCGCCCGGGTCGTCCACCTGGTGCCCCGGGGCACGTACCGCCTGATCGTCGCGAACAAGGTCAGCGTGCGGCTCGTGCTGTCCCAGCCCTGACCTCGCCCGGGCCTGCACCGATACAATCGGTGCGCCATGTCGGGACACTCCAAGTGGGCGACCACCAAGTACCGCAAGGGGGCCCAGGACAAGGCCCGCGCCAAGGTCTTCGCCAAGTGCATCCGCCTGGTCGAGGTCGCGGCGCGCGACGGGGGAGGGGACCTCGACTCCAACGCCACGCTGAGAACGGCGTACCAGAAGGCACGGGCGGCCAGCGTGCCGCTCGACACGATCGAGAAGGCGATCAAGCGGGGGACCGGCGAGCTCGAGGGGGTCCGTTATGAGGCCATCAACTACGAGGGCTACGGGCCCGGTGGCGTGGCCATCATGGTCGAGACCCTGTCGGACAACCGCAATCGCACCGGCGCCGAGATGCGCAACCTCTTCAGCCGCAACGGCGGCAACATGGCCGAGCCGGGCGCCGTGGGCTGGCAGTTCGAGCGCACGGGCATCGTGACCGTCGGTCTCGACAACGACGAGGACAAGGTCATGGAGATCGCCATGGAGGGCGGCGCCGAGGACATGTCGAGCAATGGGGCCGCCTGGGTCGTCACCAGCGCTCCGGCCGACCTCGAGTCCGTGCGCCGGGCGCTCGAGGACGCCGGCATCACGCCCCAGTCCGTCGACCTCTCCCTCGAGCCCACGACCCTCGTCCCGGTGCCCGACGAGTCCGACGCCAAGAAGGTCCTGCGCCTGCTCGAGGCGATCGACGACCACGACGACGTCCAGGCCGTCCACTCCAACGCGGACATCGCCGACGAGGTGCTCGCCACCTTCGAGGGCTGACCTCGCTTCCGGGCGGCCGGCCCGATCCGGTCCGCCCCCTCGGCATCAGCCCCGGCTATCCTACGAACGCATGTTCGCATTGGGGATCGACCCCGGGCTCTCCCGCTGCGGTTACGGCATGGTGGGCCGCGACGAGGGCGAGAGCACGCTGCGGGCCCACGCGGCCGGGGTGGTCGAGACCGAACCGGCCGGCCCGCTCGCCGAGCGGCTGCTGATCCTGCACACGGAGCTGGGCGGCGCTACTCGCGGAGCTGCGGCCGGACGTGGTCGTCGTCGAGCGCGTCTTCTTCCAGGTCAACGCGAAGACGGCCATGTCGGTCGGCCAGGCGAGCGGCCTGGCCCTCCTGGCGGCCGCCGCCGCCGGCTGCGAGGTCGTCCAGTACACGTCCAACGAAGTCAAGCAGGGCCTCGTCGGCTACGGGGCCGCCACCAAGGACCAGGTGCAGCGCATGGTCGCCCAGGTGCTCGGGCTCCGGGCCATCGACGGCCCGCCCGACGTGGCGGACGCGCTGGCGTTGGCCGTCTGCCACCTGACCACCGTCCCCTTGCGGCGCGCCGTCGCGGCCGCCATGGGAGCGAAGGAACCGCTCGTACGAAAGGGAAGCGAGACATGATCGGACTGTTGCGAGGGCCCGTGGTGCTGCGGACGGGCGAGTGCGAGGTCATCGTCGACGTGGCCGGTGTCGGCTACCGGGTGACGGTGACGCCGGCGACGGCAGCCACGCTGGTCGCGGCCGGCGCGGGAACCGAGGCGAACCTGTTCGTGCACACCCACGTCCGCGAGGACGCCATCGTCCTCTACGGCTTCGTCCACGACGACGAGCGCCGGTGCTTCGAGGTCCTGCTGGGCTCGCACGGGGTCGGCCCCGCGTTGGCACTGGCCATCATGGCGATCCTCTCGCCGGCCGCGCTGTCGACCGCGGTGCTCGAGGACGACATCGAGACGCTGTGCACGGTGCCCGGCGTCGGCCGCAAGACGGCGGCTCGACTCCTGATCGAGCTGAAGAGCAGGCTCGACCTGCCCGACCTCTCGCTCGACCACACCGGCGCTCCCCTCGCCGGCAGCGATCCGGCGCTGCGGGGCACCCGCACCTCGCGTGCGGAGGCCCGGGCCGCCCTCAGCGAGCTCGGGTACGCACCCGATGAGATCCGCGGTGCGCTCGACGGCCTACGCGACGATGTCGGCGTGGAAGAGATGCTCCGCCTCGCGCTGCGCGAGCTGGCCAGCCGGTGAGCCCGAGAGCGCGCCGCGAGGTCCTGGCCGTGGCGGCCGGCGAGGACGGCGCGGCCGGCGAGGACGGCGAGGACGGCGAGGACCTCGCGGACGACGACGCCTTCGACGGCGAGCACCGGGTCGTCGATCCGGCCCCCTCCGACCACGACGAGGAGCTCGAGGAGGTCGGGCTGCGGCCCCGCTCGCTCGAGGAGTTCGTCGGTCAGGCCCAGCTCGTCGAACACCTGAGCATCGTGCTGCAGGCGGCCCGTCAGCGGCGCCAGGCGGTGGACCACATCCTCTTCGCCGGACCGCCGGGGTTGGGCAAGACCTCCCTGGCGGGCATCGTCGCCGCCGAGATGGGAGCCGGCCTGCGCATCACCGCCGGGCCCGTCCTCACCCGGGCCGGCGACCTCGCCGCACTGCTCACCGACCTGCAGGACGGCGACGTGCTCTTCATCGACGAGATCCACCGGCTGCACCGCTCGGTCGAAGAGATGCTCTACTCGGCGATGGAGGACGGCCGACTCGACATCCTCATCGGCAAGGGGCCCGACGGCGCGCTCGATCCGCCTGGAGCTGCCCAAGTTCACGCTCGTCGGCGCGACGACGCGCACGGGCCTGGTCTCGGGGCCGCTGCGCGACCGCTTCGGCTTCGTCGGCCGGCTCGATCTCTACGATCCCGCCGATCTGCGGTCCATCGTCGAGCGCTCGGCCCGGATCCTCAAGGTGCGCATCGACAGCGAAGGCGCGATACGCATCTCGGAGCGCTCCCGTGGTACGCCGCGGGTGGCCAACCGGCTCCTGCGGCGCGTGCGGGACTTCGCCGAGGTGCGCGGCGAGGGCTTCATCGACGGCGCGACCGCCAGTGAGGGGCTCGAGCTCTTCGGGGTCGACGAGCTGGGTCTCGACAAGGTCGACCGGGCCATCCTGGCCACGCTGTGCACCCGCTTCGGGGGCCAGCCGGTGGGCCTGACGACCCTTTCGCAGTGCGTCGGCGAGGAGCCCGACACGATCGAGGACGCGTACGAGCCGTACCTGGTGCAGAGCGGCCTGATCCAGCGCACGGCGCGGGGCCGGGTGGCGACCCAGCGCGCCTGGGCCCACCTCGGGCACGACGGTCCGCCGAGCGCCGGGTCCGAACACGCCGCCGCTCTTCTGACGACCCCGGCGGCACGACCTTGCGCGGAGTCGTGCGTGCCGCCTTTTGCGGTGCGCTACCGTTGTGGGGTTGCACGACGAGACGGAAGCGAGGTGACCAGATGGCAGGTTTGACGACACGTCCGCAGCTCGACCGCGCGCGCCATCGGGGTCCTGCTGCCGGTCTCCGGTGCAGCCGGGGAGGTCCCGCATGGTCGGGCCCGTCCTCGGGCCTCGGTCTCGCCGGCCACTGACGCCGCTCCCGCGACCCCCACCCGGCCTGAGCGCCCTTCCTGCCGCGCGCGCGGCCTGCTCCGCAGCGCACCACCGGTGCGCCCCCCTTCCGATCCGATTCGACCCTCCCACCTGGAGATTCCCATGGGTGAACGCACCCTCTTCCCGAACGCCTCGAACAAAGAGACGCTGGCGTACTGCTGGCGCCAGATGCAGCCGGACCGCGCCGCGTTCGCGGGCAGCTGCACCGCCATCGTGCTCGGCACGCTGGCCAACGCCGTCGCGGCCCCGTTGATCTTCGCCTCCTTGTTGGGGCGGATCGCCGACACGGGGCGCACACCAGGACCTGTGGCGCAGCTACGGGCCGCTGATCATCGCGTACGCGGTGGTGCTGGCCGCCGCGACGGCCTTCGGCCGGATCGGTGGCTGGCTCAACTGGGGCGCCACACTGCGCTCCTTCGGCCGCGCCATCACCAACGGGTACGACCATCTGATCGGGCTCAGCAACGGATGGCACACGGACCGTCCTTCGGGCGAGGTCATCGCCACGCTCGAGACATCGACCTGGGCCTTCGTCGAGCTGATCGACGCCATGGTCTGGGGCATCCTGCGCATCAGCGTCACGACGCTCGGCGCCATCGTGGTCCTCGGGATCGTCGCCTGGCCGGTTGCCCTCGTCATGGCGGCCCTGGTGGCGGTGTTCGCCGCCGTGCTGCATCACCGCATGGGCCGGGTCGTCGCCGCGGAGAAGGAGTTCTCCGACGCGCACTCGCGGGCGACCGGGGTCATCGCCGACACCATCGCCAACCTGACCACGGTACGGTCCCAGGCCGCCGAGGGGCGGGAGAAGGACAACGTCGGGGACGCTCGTGGGCGACTCGCTGAGCGCCGATTTCCGGGCGCGGCGGGTGTTCACCGCGACGCGCCTGCAAATGGAGTCCGCCATGGCCTTCTTCAACTGGGCGGCGGTCGCCGTCGGGGTCGTGCTGGCGCTGCATCACGTGGCCGCGGCAGGTGTGGTCTACCTCATCCTGTTCTACGCCACCTTCGTCGGGACGAGCTTGGAGGAGTCATTCGAGTTCATCCGCCTGATGTCGCGCGCCATCGGCCGGTGTGCCAAGTTCGCCGGCATCGCCGCCACGAAGCCCGACATCGTCGACGTCCCGGCCGCGCCCGAGCTCGTGGTGCCGCGCGGACTCGTCGAGTTCGAGAACCTCTGGTTCTCGTATCGATCCGGCGCGCCCCTCTTCGAGGGGTTGGACCTGCGTATCGAGGCGGGGGAGCACGTCGGGCTCGTCGGCCCCTCGGGCTCGGGCAAGACCACGCTGACGAAGCTCATGCTCCGCTTCGCCGATCGCGACGACGGCGTCATCGCGATCGACCGGCAGGACATCGCACGGGTCACGCAGCAGTCGTTGCGGCGCCACATCGCCTACGTCCCCCAGGACCCGCAGATGCTGCACCGGACCATCGCCGAGAACATCTGCTACGGACTGGAGTCCCGGGACGGGGTCGACATGGACCTTGTGCGCGCCGTCGGGCGCGCCGCCTACGTGGACGAGTTCGTGGAGCGGCTGCCCGACGGCTACGCGACCGTCGTCGGCGAGCGCGGGCTGAAGCTCTCGGGTGGTCAGCGCCAGCGGGTCGCCATCGCCCAGGCGATGGCCAAGGGCGCGCGCGTCCTGGTCCTGGACGAGGCCACGTCCGCGCTCGACTCGGAGTCCGAGTCACTGGTGCAGGAGGCCCTGTGGCACCTGATGGAGGGCACCACGGCGCTCGTGGTGGCGCACCGGCTGGCGACGATCGCCCGGCTCGACCGGATCGTGGTTCTCGACCAGGGCCGCGTCGTCGAGCAGGGCACGCACTCCGAACTGCTCTCGGCCGGCCGGACCGGCGTCTACGGGCGCCTGTGGGCGCACCAGTCGGGCGGGTTCCTGGCTGCATAGACGCAGCGACGGGAGTGCACCGCGGTGGGGCGGCGGGCCGGCGGGGTCCGCCGCCCCGGGCGCTAGGAGCGTGGGTCAGAACCCGCCAGTGACGCCCAAGGACTGATCGACCCTTTCCCGGGGTGGGAGGCGACCGTCGATTCGCGATTCTCCTGCGGTTTTGGGAGAATTTGCCCATGGCGAACGATCGGGTCGGCGACAAGCTCTTCGAGGTGGAAGGGCAGCCGGTCGGGCGCCCCGAGAAGGTCCCGGCCGGGGTGAATAAGCGCTTCCGCCACTACGACCAGTCCCAGTCCTTCCTCCTCCCACCCTCCCTCGAAGACTGGCTACCCGAGAACCACGAGGCCCGGTTCATCTCTGAGGTGGTCGAGGACATGTTGGACCTCTCGGTCATCTACGACTCCTACACCGAGGCGGTGGGTGCGCCGCCCTATGACCCGACGATGATGTGCAAGCTGCTGCTCTTCGCCTACTCGACCGGGGTCACCAGTTCGCGGGAGATGGAGCGGCGCTGCCATGTCGACGTGGCCTTCCGCTGGCTGAGTGCCAACACGGCTCCGGACTACCGCTCCATCTCTCGGTTCCGGCGTCGCCACCTGGGCGCCATCGATGCCCTCTTCGTCCAGGTGCTCGCCCTGTGCGCACAAGCGGGACTGGTGCGCCTTGGCCGCGTCGCCCTCGATGGCACCAAGCTGCGGGCCTCGGCGAGTAAGCACAAGGCCATGAGCCATGACCGGATGGGACCGCGGATCGTTGAGCTCGAGGCCCAGGTGGCGGCCATGCTGGCCGAGGCCGAGGCCACCGACGCGGCCGAAGACGAAGCGTTCGGTGAGGACCGCCGCGGTGACGAGCTCCCGCCCGAGTTGGCCACCAAGGAGGGTCGCCTGGCCAAGCTGCGCGCGGCCAAGGAGGCCATAGAAGCCGAGGCGAGGGACAAGGCCGCCACAAAAGCCCAGCACAAGGCCACAGGGCACGGCGCCTCCGAGCACGAGGCCCGGGCCGCCGGTGACGACGCGGCAGCGAGAGCCAAGCCCGATGGGCGGGCCCAGCGCAACTTCACCGACCCCGAGTCACGGATGATGAAGACGACCGACGGATTCCACTACGCCTTCAACGCCCAGGCCGTGGTCGACGAGGAGGCCCAGGTGGTCCTGGCCCACTCGGTGTCCAACCAGGCCGCCGACGCCCCGCACCTCATCGAGATGATCGAGGCCACCGAAGTCAACCTCGGCGCCGCGGACATCGACGAGAACCCCGACACGCTCATCGCCGACGCCGGCTACTTCTCAGAGGCGAACGTGAACGATGCCACCGACGCCGGCGTCGACGTGTTGATCGCCACCGGGCGCATCAGACATGACGATCGGGTGTCGCCCGCACCGAGGGGTCCTATCCCAAGAGACGCCACGGTGAAGGAGAAGATGGCACGCCGGCTGCGCACCAAGGCGGGACGGGCCGACTACGCCAGACGCAAGGCCATCGTCGAGCCGGTCTTCGGACAAATGAAGGTCCGACAACGCGCCGGGTTCCTCCGTCTACGCGGCCTTGAGGGTGCACAAGGTGAGTGGGCCCTGCACGTGCTCTGCCACAACTTGAGAAAGTTGGCCCAGGCGGGCGCATAGGGAGGGATCCACCGACGTCGGATGCAGCCGTCACTCATCCGCCAGAGGCCACCGGGACCCATTTGTGATGCCGAAGCCGGCCCGTGAGCGACCGGACCTCAGATCTCAGGCGTCAGACCGATCCCGTTGGCCGATTCCGACTCACGCTCCTAGGCCGATTGGCTGGAGGCGACCGAGGCGCGCAGCGGCAGGTGCACCCTGAACGTGGTCGACCAGCCCGGCGTGTCCGAGATGTCGACGAAGCCCTCGTGGGCCTCGGCGACCGACTTGGCGATGGCCAGGCCGAGGCCCGTCCCGGGCACACCCATCTCGGTCGAGGAGGCGAGGCGGTAGAAGCGCTCGAACAGCTGGTCCCGCTCGCCCACGGGGATACCGGGACCCTCGTCGAGCACCTGCACTCTGGCGTAGGAGTCAAAGTTGTCGACGATCACCTTGACCCGGCCCCCCCGCGGTGAGAACTTGATCGCGTTCGACAAGATGTTGCCCAGGAGCTGGTGCAGGCGGGTCGGGTCGCCAAAGACCGGCACCTCGCAGCCGGGTTCGAGGCTGAGTTTGACCCCGGCCACGGTGGCGGAGGTCTGGATGGCGTGCACCGCATCCTCGGTGAGACGGTAGAGGTCCAGCTCGGTGAAGGCGACCCGCAGCCCCCGTCCGGCGCCCGGGTCGGCCAGCAGATCCTCGGCCACCCGTTGGAGCTGCTCCGCGTTGCGCTCGATCGTCTGGAGCATGCGCATCTGGCTCTCGGTGAGGTCCGTCGAGGCATCGAGCAGCAGTTCGACGAAGCCCCGGATGGAGGTGATCGGGGTCCGCAGCTCGTGTGACACCGTTGCCACCACGTCGTCCTTCATCTGGGTCAGCTCGCGCAGGCGGTTGTTCTGCTCGATGAGCGACTGCGTGACCTCCTTTTGGATCGCGAAGAGCCGCTCGCGGTCCGCCGCCAGCTCCTCCCGCTCGGTCACGTCGATGGCGACCACGACGTAGCCGCCGGTGGCCGGTGCCAGCGCGTCGTCGAACTCGAAGTCGGCGTCGGCCTCGGCGGCCGCACGCTCGGGGCCCTCGGGCGCCTCGCCGTCGTCCTCGCCCAGCGTCATGTCGGGCGTCGGCACGGGGAGCGCCCGCACCCGCACTACGCAACGGCGCTGTTGGCCGTCCTTGCGAGTGGCCGTCCAGGGCACCTCCGCCGCGGTCTCGGCGTCGATGGGCTCCAACGCCGTCCGCATGGAGTCGATGGTCTGGCGCCGCTCGTCGATCTGGGCCGGGTCGATGAAGTCCGCGATGGAGCGGATGCCCACCACCTCGGCCGCCCGGTACCCGAGCATCTGCTCCGCGCCGGCGGAGAAGAAGGTGACGGTCCCGGCGGGATCCACGCCCATGATGGCGCTCCCGGTGGCCGCACGAAGCAGGGTCTCGAGGCGATCGCGGGCGTAGTCCGCCTCCCGGGCGTTGCGCCGTGCGATCCGGGACTGCTGGGCCAGGTCGCTCAGGAAGGCCCTGTCCCGCGAGACCATGGTGTAGACGGTCGACGCGATCAGGGTCGTCACGGTGGCCATCACGGCCACCTGCCGCCACTCGATGGTGGGGTACTTGGGCGCGCCAACGAGGAGAACGGGCACCAGCAGGGCGAGGTCGAGGCAGAACAGGCCGACGAGCAGGTGCAGGCGCCTGCCGTAGAGCGACAACCACACGATGGGCAGCAGGAAGACCGCCACCAATCCGGAGTGGCTGCCGCCCTGGGCGTCTCGGATGATGGCGATGACCGCGATGTAGCCGATCGGGACGATCAGCCACGCCCAGTCGGGCAGGCGCTCCCACGGCAGCAGGAAGGCGGCGGCGACGAGCGCAAAGAAGATGACGCCGGCGATGGCGATCTCGCGACGTGCATCGTGGGGGAAGGGGACGACTGCGATCAGCACAGTGCCGATGGCAACCAGTGCGAAGATGGGCAGGCGCACCCGCATGGAGCCGGAGAAGCCGATAGGCAGGGCATTTCCGGGCATCTGCCGGTCGCGACGCCCCAGGGAGTCGGTTCGGGTCTGAGGTGACTTGGTCACCGGTGACGAGAGCGGTAGCGGTAGCCGAAGCCTCGCACCGTCTCAATCGGCGTGTCGTCCCCTTCGTCCCAGCCCAGCTTGCGCCGCAGCCGCAGCACGGCGTACTTGACCCTTGACGGGGCCAACCCGCTGGGGTCGTCCCAGGCCAGCTCAATCAGCTGGTCAGACGAGAGGACCTGGCCCTGGTGACGGGCCAGGGTCGCGAGCAGGCGGTACTCGGTCGGTGTCAGGACGACCGGGTCGCCGTCGATCGTGACTTCCTGGTGGGCAAAGTCGACATGGAGGGTCCCGTCGTCGAAGGCGGTGACCGGATCCTTGCTCGACACCTGACGGCGGCTGATCGCCTGGAGCCGAGCCAGGAGCTCGACCCGGCTGAACGGCTTGGTCAGGTAGTCGTCGGCGCCCGCATTGAGCCCACGGACCTTGTCCCGTTCCGTTCCGAGGGCGGTCAACATCAGGACCGGTACGTCGCTCATGTCCCGGATCCGCTCGAGTACCTGCCATCCGTCCAGGTCAGGGAGGCCGACGTCGAGGATCACGATGTCGGGGTGGTTCTGGTGGAATTGGCGCACCCCGTCCCGGCCCTCGGTGGCCTCCGACACGGCGAAGCCCTCCCGCTCGAGCAGGGTCTTGAGGAGCTGGCGGATGTCCGCCTCGTCCTCGATGACCAACACGGAGATATGACCATCTCGCATTAGCCCGCAACTGTACTGGGGAAACAGACGATCCAGCGGTTTAGGAGGAAACCTGGTCGAATTGCGAACGTCCTGATCAGCGCCGGAATTGGCTCTCAGTTCGACAAATCCGGGCCCTCGGACCGGCCGATGCCCCCTTTGCACCGTCCTCAGGGCCCCACGGGCGCCCTCCGCAGCCGCCTCACCAGGCCGGATAGAGGCACGCCGAAGAGGCGCAGACCCGGCCAGGAGATCAGATCGAACGAGGCGAGCGGTGCAGGGAGCGAAAGGTGCGCCGGCCCGGGTCGTCGGCTCCCCACGGATTGCCCCGACCGACGGCGGCACAAGGCCGGCGCACCTCTTCGCTGCTCCTTCCCCCCGGTGCTCCCCCATTCGAGAATCCGTTCCCCTTCATCGGACTCTCACTCGGTCGCCCCCCTCCGAACGACCATCACCGTGAGGCTGCTCTACTGATGCGGGGTACTTTGCACACCACCTGTCGCAACCGGGGCCGTTTTGGGTTGCAGTTCGGTTGCGCTCTTCCATACGCCGTCGTACTGGCGGTACTGCGCCGTTATCCCCGCCGGGAGGCGAGTGGCGCTCGGTCCGCCCGTCGTCGACGCGACACCTGCGGGCGCGGCATGTCGGCTCTTTCCCCGAGTGCCGTCGGCGCCCCCTCTGCAGGCACCGACGACCACTGCCGGGCGCCTCACGACACCGCCACCTGGGGCGAGGGCGCGCGGCACGGCTCGCCGGCGCCACGAGCAGGGAGTCGGATGCCGGCTCAGCCGGGCCTCCCCGACAGCTGCGGGCGCGGGACTGCCGAACCAGCCCGGTAGTGCCCAAGTGAGCAGGAACCCAGGCACTAGGGTGGCACTTCGCAACCGTTTCAGGTCCAAGGATCCCAATGACACCAACCCCGGCGCTGCTCCACCTCGTGGTCGCCGCCACCTCCTCAAAATCGAGCAACCCGCTGATCACCCTGCTTCCCCTCGTGGCGATCGGGGTCCTCGGGTACTTCTTCTTCATCCGGCCCCAGCAGCGAAAGGCTCAAGCGGCGCGGCAGGCGAAGGGCTCCGACATCGAGGTGGGGGACGAGGTGCAGACCGTCGGCGGCGTCATCGGCACTGTCCTCGAGATTCACGGCGACCGCTACACGCTCCTGACCGGCGCGTTGGGGGACGACGGGAACCTCGACGGCCCCCAACCGACCAGGATCGTCTTCGTCCGCCAGGCCATCGCCCGGAAGATCGAGCCGATTCAGGACGTGCGCATCGACGACGCACCGGTCGAGGACGACGTGCACGACGTCCAGCGCGCCGGTGAACCGGACGACATCGACGACGTCGGTGGTGACGGTGCTTCGGGCAAGGGTGATGGTGCTCCCAGCAAGGGAGAGCACGGCGAGGAGGCAGAAGAGGCGTGAGCCCCAAGTCGGGGGGCCGGGCCCAGCGACGACAGCGACGCAACCTCCTGATCAGCGTCCTGGTGGTCGTGGCGATCTCGTTGGGTTCCTTCGCCGCCGTGTTCGCCGCGAAATGGTCGCCGCGACTGGGACTCGACCTCGCCGGAGGTGTCGCGGTCGTCTACACGGCCGAGGGTCACAACGTCAGCCAGGCCGATCTCAACGAGACGGTGAACATCTTGAACCTCCGGGTCAACGGCCTGGGTGTGTCCGGTGCGCAGGTGCAGACCACCGGCAAGAACCAGATCTCGGTCTCCATTCCCGGCGTGACCAACGCCCAGCAGGTCCTCAATCAGATCGGGCAGACGGCGCGCATGTACTTCCGGCCGGTGCTCTGCTTCGCCTACCCGGAGGCGGCCCCGAAGGCGGACAAGAACAAGGTCCTGCCGAGGGGCATCGAGACGTTGCCCACCTGTACCCCGTCGTCCCAGCTGACGGCGGCCAACCTCAACGTCACCCCGAACAACTCGCCCCAGGGGTACTCGTCGAACAACGTGCCGCCCGACACGCAGTACGCCGCCTACCCGTCGACGAGCGTGGAGAAGCCCGGTTACGCCACCAGCACGGTGCTCCTACCAGGGATCGGGGGCGCGTGCGACGGCAGCGCCGTGGTTCGGTGCGTGCTCGGACCGGCCCAGATGACGGGGCGCTCCATCGCCAATGCGACGGCGACCCAGAACCAGACCGGCGCCTGGGTGGTCGATTACACGCTGGCCGGTTCCGCCGGATCGGCGTTGTGGGACAAGGTGGCCCAGGAGAACTTCCACCAGCTGCTCGGCATCGAGCTCGACGGCGAGGTGTACTCGGCCCCGATCATCCAGCCCACCCAGACCGGCTTCACGTCCTTCCAGGGCAGGGGCGAGATCTCCGGCAGCCTGACCCAGGCCGACGCCCAGAACCTGGCGCAGGCGATGAACTTCGGTGCGCTGCCCGTCACGCTGAAGGCCGCCACCTCCGAGACCGTGTCGGCCACCCTCGGCCACTCGGCGCTGGTGGCCGGGCTCGGTGCGGGGATCGCCGGCCTCATCCTCGTGCTGCTCTACGTGCTGTTCTACTACCGGGCCCTGGGCCTGGTGGTGATCTCGGGACTCGTGCTGACCGCGATGATGCTGTGGGCGATCATCTCGGCGCTCGGGCACACCTCGGTCGCCCCCAGCTTCGACCTCGCCGGCATCACCGGACTGATCGTCTCCATCGGCATCACCGTGGACTCCTACATCGTCTACTTCGAGCGACTGAAAGACGAGGCCAGATCGGGCCGCTCCATCCGCACGTCGGTCGACCGCGGCTTCAAGAGCGCGTGGAGGACGGTGTGGGCGGCCGACTTCGTGTCACTGCTCGCCGCCATCGTCCTGTACTTCGTCGCGGTCGGGAACGTGAAGGGCTTCGCCTTCTTCCTCGGGCTCTCGACGATCATGGACATGGCGGTCACCTGGTTCTACACCCGGCCGCTCGTCATCCTCCTCGGCCAGAGCCCACGCCTGCAGGGAACGGGCGCGTTCAGCATCGCCACCGGGCTCGGGGCCGGACCGCAGGCCCAGAGCCTGCCGGTCGGGGCCGGCGCGGGAGGCGGCTCGTGAGCGACCGCGACGGCGACGGCCGCCGGAACGACGGCGACGGCCGCCGGAACGACGGCGACGGCAGCTCCCTCGACGACGTGAGCGAAGAGGACGTCGAGCAGCTCGAGGAGAGCGTCGACACCGAGGGCCTCGACGAGGAGGAGCTCGTCAGCCTCGACGACGCGGCCCGCGGCCCTGCTGGCCAAGCCCCGGCGGGGTCACGGCCCCATCGCCCGCCTCTACCGCGGCGAGACCCGCTTCGACTTCGTGGGCAAGCGGAGGATCTGGTTCAGCATCTCGACGGCCGATCATCGTGGCTCGGGATCGTCTCGATCATCCTGCGCGGCGGGCTGAACCTGGGCATCGAGTTCAAGGGCGGGACGGAGTGGACCATCGCCGCGCCCGGCGTGACGCCAGACCGAGGCCGTCGACGCCATGAAGGGCACCGGTCTGATCGACCCGACCGTGGAGTTGCTGGGCACGGGGAGCAAGCAGACGCTCAACGTCCAGTCCGACATCAACAAGCTCTCGCAGGCCCAACAGGACGCCGTGAGCAAGAACGTGCAGAAGGCATTGCTCGGCGCTGACCGCCGCCCATGCCCCCCCGGCGCCGCCGACGACCACGACGACGGCCAAGCCCACGACCACGACCACGGCCAAGGCGGGCGCGGCGGGCGCGACGACGACCTCGGCGCCCGCGACGACGACCACGCTCCCGGCCGGTGCCATCCCCAAAACGGTCACCGACAAGATCAGCATCACCACCGTCGGCCCGACCTGGGGCTCCTCCATCACCAACAAGGCGATCGAGGCCCTGATCATCTTCTTCATCGTGGTGGCGATCTACATCAGCATCCGCTTCGAGCCGAAGATGGCCCTGGCCGCTTTCATCGCCATGATCCACGACGTGCTGATTGCCATCGGCATCTATTCCATCTTCGGCTTCCAGGTCACGCCGGACACCGTCGTCGCCATCCTGACCATCCTCGGGTACTCCCTCTACGACACGGTGGTGGTGTTCGACCGCGTGCGCGACAACACGAGAGGCATCGGCAGCAGCGGGCGCCTGACCTACCCGCAGCTGATCAACCTGTCCATGAACCAGACCCTGGCCCGGTCGATCAACACGTCGATGGTGGCCATCATCCCCGTGCTGGCGATCCTGGTCATCGGCGCCCAGTTCCTGGGCGCGACGACGCTGCAGTCCTACGGCCTGGCCCTCTTCGTCGGCCTGCTCTCGGGTGCCTACTCGTCGATCTTCATCGCCGCACCGGTCTTGTCCATGATGAAGGAGCGCGAGGAGCGCTGGGTCGCCATCGCCAAGCGCCTGCAGCAAGCGGGGCGAGTCGGAGGGGTCGTACTCCGCCCTCGACGCGGCCACCATGAGCACCCAGATGAGCGTGGCCGCCGTCCGGTCAGGTGTCCCGGGGCAGGGGTGGCCCTGCCGCGCAGAAGTCCGGCAGCACCAAGCGCAGCGGGCCGATCCGGCCGGGCTCGGGGAGCGGCGCGGGCAGCGGCAACGGCAGCGGAGGCGGCACGGGCGCGGCGGAGATGGAACGAGCGGGCGACGGGTCGTCGTCGTCGTCGGGCGGGCAGAAGCAGGGTCAGCCGCAGGGCCCGCGGCCGCGCCAGAGCAGGGGCAAGAAGCGCCGGCGCTGAACGGCTGAGGCGGCGTGGCGGGGCGGCGCGTGACGTTCCCGGTGCGAGCCCAGACGGGTAGCCTAGATGGATGGTGGCCCTCACCCGGGTGACTTCCACGGACGCCCCAGAGCTCGAGGCCGAGCAGGCTCAGGAGCGGGCGCTCCGCGACCTCTTGGTGCCGCTGCAGACCGAGTTCTCCCTGCACCGACCGGAGGAGGACACGACGCTCATCGTCGAGGCGGGGCGGATCGCGCTCACCGCCCACGAGGGCCAGTTCCGGCGCTCCGGCGAGCCCTACATCACGCACCCGGTGGCGGTGGCGACGATCGTGGCCGAGCTGGGCCTCGACGCCCAGACCGTGGCGGCCGCGCTCCTGCACGACGCGGTGGAGGACACGGGGCTGACGCTCGAGACGATCGAGCAGACGTTCGGCGAGGGGGTGGCGCGGGTCGTCGACGGCGTGACCAAGCTCGACCGCCTCCAGTTCAACTCGAAGGAGGCCCAGCAGGCCGCCACCATCCGCAAGATGCTCGTCGCCATGGCGGACGACTGGCGGGTCCTGCTGATCAAGCTGGCCGACCGGCTGCACAACATGCGCACGCTGGCCGTGATGCCGGAGTGGAAGCAGCGCCGCACGGCCCAGGAGACCTTCGACGTCTACGCGCCGTTGGCCCACCGCCTCGGCGTGCAACAGGTGCGGTGGCAGCTCGAGGACCTCGCCTTCGCCACGCTGCACCCCAAGCGCTATGCCGAGATCGAGCAGATGGTGGCGGCCCGGGCGCCCCAGCGCGAGGAGTACCTCGAGCGGGTCCTCGTCCATGTGCGCCAGCGCCTCGACGAGATGGGCATCGCCGCCGACGTCACCGGCCGCCCGAAGCACCTGTGGTCGATCTACGAGAAGATGGTGGTGCGGGGCAAGGAGTTCGACGACATCAACGACCTGGTCGCCATCCGCGTCGTCGTCGACTCCGAGAAGGACTGCTGGGCGGCGCTCGGCGCCATCCACGCCATCTGGGCCCCGGTGCACGGGCGCTTCAAGGACTACATCAACACGCCCAAGTTCAACATGTACCAGTCGCTGCACACGACGGTCATCGGGCTCGACGGCAAGCCGGTCGAGGTGCAGATCCGCACCTTCGAGATGCACCACCGGGCCGAGTACGGCATCGCGGCGCACTGGGGCTACAAGTCCAAGGAGGACCATTCCTCGGAGATGGCGTGGCTCCAGCGCATCGCCGACGTGGACCGCCAGACGGACGACCCGATCGAGTTCCTCGAGGCCCTCAAGCTCGACCTCGAGCAGGACGAGGTCTACGTCTTCACGCCCAAGGGCAAGGTCATCGCGCTCCCGGCCCGCTCGACGCCGGTCGACTTCGCCTACGCCATCCACACCGAGGTCGGGCACCGCTGCATCGGCGCCCGGGTGAACGGCCGGCTCGTGCCGCTCGAGACGCAGCTGACGTCCGCCGACACCGTGGAGATCTTCACGTCCAAGTCGCCCACCGCCGGTCCGTCTCGGGACTGGCTCCAGATCATCGCCTCCACCCGCGCCCGCAGCAAGATCCGACAGTGGTTCTCCCGTGAACGGCGGGAGGACGCGATAGAGAACGGCCGCGAGGAGCTGGGCACGCGCGCTGCGGCGGGACGGCCTGCCCCTGCACAAGCTCCTGGGCTCCTCCGCGCTCCAAGAGGTGGCCGAGTCGATGAACCTCGCCGACCTCGATGCGCTCTACGCGTCGATCGGCGAGAACCAGGTCTCCGCCCAGTCCATCGTGCAGCGCCTGACCAAGGCGTTGCGGGGCGGGGGGACGGCCGACGAGCAGCTCCCGACGATCGCCGTCCCCGGGGCGAGCCGGCCCCGCCAGGGGCGCCGCACCGGCACGGGGGTCTACGTCGAGGGGCTCGACGACGTCATGATCCACCTGGCGCGCTGCTGCACGCCGGTGCCCGGCGACCAGATCGTCGGCTTCGTCACCCAGGGCCGCGGCGTCTCGGTGCACCGGGCCGACTGCGCCAACGCAACGGCATTGGCCGACCGCTCCCGGGAGCGCCTGATCGAGGTCGAGTGGGACCGGGGCAACGACGGGGTGTTCGTGGCCACGATCGAGGTCCAGGCCTTCGACCGCGCCCGCCTCCTGGCCGACGTGTCACGGGTCGTCTCCGAGCACCACCTCAACATCGTCGCCGCCCGTACCGCCACGACGCCGGACCGGGTCAGCCGGATGGCCTTCGACGTCGAGCTGGCCGACCCGACCCACCTGCACTCACTGATCAGCGCGCTGAAGCACCTCGACGGGGTCTTCGACGCCTATCGTCAGCTTCCTGGCAAGAAAGCCTGACCATGGGGAGCGCCGAGTGACCGAGGATGTCGTCGCGCGCCCGAGACGGCCCCGGCCCCGGCCCCGGCCCCGCCCCGCACGCCCAAGGGCATGCACGACGTGCTGTGGCCCGAGTCCGCCCGCTGGGAGGACGCGCTGCGCCGCTTCGCCGTGCTCGTCGAGGGCGCCGGCTACGGCCTGACGCTCACGCCCATGATCGAGCATGCCGGCGTCTTCCTGCGCGGCATCGGCGAGGAGAGCGAGGTCGTCGGCAAGGAGATGTACGTCTTCGAGGACCGCGACGGCCAGCTGATGGCGCTGCGGCCCGAGGGGACGGCGCCGATCGCCCGCGCCTTCGTCCAGCACCACCCGGTGCCGCCCTGGAAGGCCTGGTACGTGGCGCCGTCGTTCCGCCACGAGAACCCCCAGCACGGCCGCTACCGCCAGCACCACCAGCTGGGCGTGGAGGCGCTCGGCCCCGCCGACGCCGACCTCGACGTCGAGGTCGTCTCGCTGGCCCACGACTTCTTCGCCGGGCTCGGCCTGCGCGAGGTCACGCTCAAGCTGCACTCCATGGGCGACGGCGTCTGCAAGCCCGGCTACGTGGCGCTCCTCGGTGCGTTCCTGGCCGACCGCGCCGACCAGCTGTGCGCCGCGCACCGGGCCCGCCACCTGGAGAACCCGCTGCGGGTGCTCGACTGCAAGACGCCCTGAGTGCCGGGCGGCCACCGCCGACGCGCCACGCTTCCTGGACCACCTCTGCGACCCCTGCGCCGCCCACTTCGCCCGGGTGCGCGCCGGCCTCGATTCCCTCGGCGTCGAGTACACGATCGACCACCGCCTCGTGCGCGGCTTCGACTACTACACCCGCACCACGTTCGAGTTCGCCGCCGACGCGCTCGACGCGGCGCAGAACGGCATCGGCGGCGGCGGCCGCTACGACGGCCTGGTCGAGCTGCTCGGCGGCGACCCGACACCGGGCATCGGGTTCGGCATCGGCGTCGAGCGGGTGCTGCATGGCCTGCGACGCCGAGGGCGTCTTCTCCACCGTGGCCGCCGTGGCGGCGCGGCCGCTTGCACGCCTACGTCATCGACACGGCAGGAGGGGAGGCCGCCCTGGCGCTGACGGCCGAGCTGCGCCGGGCCGGCCTGCGGGCCGACCGGGCGTTCGGCGACCGCTCCATGAAGTCCCAGATCAAGTCGGCCGACCGCTCGGGGGCCCTGGTGGCGCTGGTGGTCGGGCCCCAGGAGGTCGCCGAGGGGACGGTCGGGCTGCGGCCCCTGCGCAGCGACGACGAGCAGCGCACGGTGCCCCGGCCTGCCATTGTGGACGAGCTCAAGAGCTTTCTCGCCAACGCGGCGTTCGCCGAGGGATCGGACAACGACGTCGACCGGCACCTCCATCCCCACCTCCAACCCCGCTCCGAGACCGACACGCCATGACCCCCACGGACGACGATCACGCCGGCGAGGAGCGCGGCGCGAACCGCCCCACCGCCATGCGCACGCACCTGTGCGGCGTCCTGCGGCGGGCCGACGTGGGCACGAAGGTACGGCTGTGCGGCTGGGTGGCCCGGCGGCGCGAGCACGGGGAGCACCTCGCCTTCGTCG
The DNA here is from genome assembly GCA_963717455.1 of uncultured Acidimicrobiaceae bacterium. Lineage (GTDB taxonomy): Bacteria > Actinomycetota > Acidimicrobiia > Acidimicrobiales > RAAP-2 > Bog-473. The sequence goes on along the minus strand of OY970336.1, from coordinate 3,430,876 downwards.
ACCTGCGCGACCACTCGGGCATCGTGCAGTGCGTCATCGACCACGCCACCGACGTGCGCCACGAGTGGGTGGTCGCCGTGACCGGCACCGTCCGGGAGCGGCCCGAGGGCACCGTGAACCCGGGCATCGGCACCGGGGAGATCGAGATCGGCGACTGCACCGTCGAGGTCCTCAACGAGGCCGAGCCGCCACCGTTCTCCGTCGACGACCGGGCCGAGGCCGACGAGCCCGTGCGCCTGCGCTACCGCTACGTCGACCTGCGCCGGCCGCGCATGCAGCGCAACCTGCGGCTGCGCTCCCGGGTCAACGCGGCCATCCGGGCGGCCATGGAGCGCCAGGGCTTCGCCGAGATCGAGACGCCGCTGCTGTGGGCGCCGACACCGGAGGGATCGCGGGAGTTCTCCGTCCCGGCGCGCCTGCACCACGGCTCCTTCTACGCGCTGCCGCAGAGCCCGCAGCTGGCCAAGCAGCTCCTCATGGTGGGCGGCTTCGACCGCTACTTCCAGATCGCCCGTTGCCTGCGCGACGAGGACCTGCGCGCCGACCGCCAGTTCGAGTTCAGCCAGCTCGACATGGAGTGCTCCTTCGCCAGCCAGGACGACGTCATGGCCTTCGTCTCCGAGGCCGTGCTCGATGCGGCCGAGGCGGCGACGGGGGAGCGGCCCCCGCCCATCGAGCGCATGACGTGGGCCGACGCACTCGACCGCTACGGCACCGACAAGCCCGACCTGCGCTTCGGCGATGGAGCTGGTCGACCTGACCGAGGTCTTCGAGGGGACCCAGGTGAAGGCCTTCTCCTCCCCGACGGTCAAGGCGCTGGTGGTGCCCGAGGGCGCCGCTCTTCCCCCGCTCCCGGCTCGACGAGCTCACCGAGCAGGCCAAGAGGGCGGGCGCCGCGGGCCTGGCCTGGTTCCGGGTGGTCGACGGTGAGGCGACCGCGCTGGACGGCCCGCTCGTACGGCACCTCTCGGAGCACGAAGTGGTGCGCGTCCTGGCACAGACGCAGGCGGCAGCGGGGGACCTCATCCTGGCCGTCTCCGACGAGTACAAGACCGCGTGCACGGTGCTCGGCACGCTGCGCAGCGCCATCGGGTCGCCCCCGGTCGGCCAGGGCCCCCATCGATACGTCTGGGTCGTCGACTTCCCCATGTTCGAGGGCATCGGCGCCGACGGCAATCCGCAGCCGGCCCACCACCCGTTCACCATGCCGTATGCGGAGGACCTGCCGAAGCTGCTCGACCGACCCGCTGTCGGTGCGCTCCCAGGCCTACGACCTCGTGCTCAACGGGTGGGAGCTCGGATCGGGGAGTGTGCGTATCCATCGCGGGGACATCCAGTCGCAGGTGTTCTCGGCCCTGGGGATCGCGCCCGCGGAGGCCGAGGCCCGCTTCGGGTTCCTGCTGGGCGCGTTCCGCTACGGGGCGCCGCCGCACGCCGGGTTCGCGTTCGGCATCGACCGCCTGGCCGCCATCCTGGCGGGGGAGGAGAACATCCGCGAGGTCATCGCCTACCCCAAGACCCAGTCCGGCGCCGACCTCCTGACCGGTGCGCCGACGCCGCTGCCGCCCGCCGCCCTGGCCGAGCTCGGGATTCGCGTCGTCGTGCCGCCTCCGGGCTCGTCGGGCCAGCCCGGCGAGGCAGCCAACCCCTCACCGAGCTAGGCGGGGAGCGGCCGGCCCGTGAGCCTCTTCGCCGACGCGGCCGACCGCCGGCTCAGGCGCCAGGCGCCGCTGGCCGCCCGCCTGCGCCCCCGCACGCTCGACGAGGTCGTCGGCCAGGAGCACCTCGTCGCCCCCGGTGCCCCGCTGCGGGTGCTGGCCGAGTCCGACCGGGTCGGCTCCGCGATCCTGTGGGGCCCCGCCGGCACGGGGAAGACGACGCTGGCCCGCCTGCTGGCCGACACGACGTCGAAGCACCTCACCACGCTCTCGGCCACGGCCGCCGGCGTGAAGGACGTGCGGGAGGCCCTGGCCGAGGCCGAGCGCCGCCTGGGCGAGCACGGCCAGGGCACCATGCTCTTCATCGACGAGGTGCACCGCTTCTCCAAGTCCCAGCAGGACGTGCTCCTCCCCGCCGTCGAGGACGGGCTGGTGGTGCTCATCGGCGCCACCACCGAGAACCCCTTCTTCGAGGTGAACCCGCCCCTGTTGAGCCGGGCCTCACTGTGGCGGCTGCACCCCTTGTCGCCGGACAGCCTGCGCCTGCTCGTCCGGCGCGGCCTCGACCTCGAGGGGGCCGACGCGGAGGCGGATGCGATCGACGCGGTCGTGGCGGCGTGCGAGGGCGACGCCCGCGCCGCGCTCACCACCGTGGAGGTCGCCGTCGCGCTGGCCCGGGCCGGTGCCACCGACCCGGACGCGCCCGTCGTGCTCACGATGGGCGACATGTCCCGGGCCCGGGACGGCCGCCTGTTCCACCAGGGTGCCGACGAGCACTACGACCAGATCAGCGCGCTCATCAAGAGCGTGCGCGGCTCGGACCCCGACGCCGGCCTCTACTGGATGGCCCGCATGATCGAGGCGGGGGAGGACCCTCGCTTCCTGGCCCGCCGCATGGTCATCCTGGCCAGCGAGGACATCGGGCTGGCCGACCCACAGGCGTTGCTCGTGGCCGAGGCGGCCGCCCGGGCCGTCGAGTACGTGGGACTGCCCGAGGCGGCGTTGAACCTGGCCGAGGCGGTGATCTACCTGGCCCGGGCGCCGAAGTCGAACGCGGTGGTCGTGGCGCTCGGCCGGGCCCAGGCCGACGTGCGCGCCAGCGTCAGCCAGGAGGTCCCGGCGCACCTGCGCGACGCCCACTACAAGGGCGCGTCCACGCTCGGGCACGGCGAGGGCTACGTGTACCCCCACGACGATCCCTCCGGGGTGGTTCCCCAGCAGTATCGTCCTGACGCGCTCGAGGGTCGGGTGTACTACGAGCCGTCGCCCCACGGTGCGGAAGGCGAAGGCTCTCGTGGCGGGTCGGGTCCAGACAGGGACAGGGAGGGCCGATTCGTGAACCGCGGACATCGCAGGGTCGCGCTGCTGGTGGCGGTGGCGGTGGCGGCTCTGGGCGCCGTGACGCTGAGCGCCGGGGGCATGGCGCCCGCCGTCGCCGGCGCCGCCCTCGGGGCCAAGGTCGCGCTGCCCCAGGCGGTGCCCACCGTCCCCGCCGATGCCGCGCACCTGGGGTCGGCGCCGCCCGACCAGGTCCTCGACCTCGACGTGGCCCTCGCCGGGCAGGACCCCGCGGGCCTGGCGCAGGCGGTGGCGGCCGTCTCGACACCCGGCTCGCCCGAGTACCGGCACTACCTCACCCCGGCGCAGTACGCCGCGGCGTTCGGCCCGTCCGCGACCGAGGTCGCGCAGGTGTCCTCGACGCTGCGCGCCGAGGGGCTGACCGTGGGGACACCGGACCCGGGGAGCATCCTGCTGCCGGTGAGCGGCACCGCCGCCGCGGTGTCGGCTGCGTTCGGCACACCGCTCGAATCGGTGCAAGCCCCGAACGAGGCTCGGGCGGTCGTCAACACGTCGGCACCGCAGGTCCCGGCCTCCCTCGCCGGCGTCGTGACCGGGGTGGTCGGCCTGGACGGCCTGTTCCGGGAGCACGCCATGTTGCGGCCCAAGCCGGGGCCGGGGTCGCCGAGCTCCGGTGCCACGCCCACGACCCCGCCCCCGACCAACGCAGGTGCGCCAAGCTCCGCCAACTCGGGGTCCGGCGCCCCGAGCCAGGATCACGACCTCGCCCGCGCCTCCACGCCCCAGGCCTGCCCGGCGGCGGAGGCCACCGCCTTCGACGGGACCTACACCTCCACGCAGATGGCCTCCATCTTCGGGCTGGACCAGATGTTCGGCCAAGGCCGTGTCGGGGTCGGCCAGACGATCGCCATCGTGGAGTTCGAGCAGTACCTCGGGAGCGACTTCGCGGCGTTCGAGTCCTGCTACGGGCTGTCCAGCCCCATCCGCAACGTGCTGGTCGACGACGGCCCGGGAGGGCCGCCGGAAGGAGAGGGCGAGGCCGCACTCGACACCGAGCTGGCGTCCTTCAACGCGCCGGCCGCCTCCCTCGTCGTCTACGAGGCGCCGAACAACAACGATGCCGCCGCCCTCGACATGTTCAACCGCATCGCCAGCGACGACACGGCCCAGGTCGTGACGACGAGCTGGGGCAACTGCGAGGCCTTGACCACCGGCGCGACCATCGAGACCGAGAACACGATCTTCTCGCGCATGGCGCTGCAGGGCCAGACCATGATCGCCGCTTCGGGCGACTCGGGCTCGGAGGACTGCAACCCGGTCAACGGGTCCCTGCAGCTCGGCGTCGACGACCCGGGGTCGCAACCCACCGTGGTCAGCGCCGGCGGGACGTCCCTGGTCAGCGCGTCCGCCTCGTCCCAGGTCGTGTGGAACTGCCAGTCCATCTGCGGGGGTTCCCCGGGCGCCGGCGGTGGTGGGTACTCCGAGGTGTGGACCCGGAACCCCGGCCAACCACTGCCCGCGGCATTCCCCGGAGGGAGCACCGATCCGTGCGGCAGCGGCGCCGGCGTGGGCTGCCGGTCGGTGCCCGACATCTCCTACCCCTCGGACCCGTCCCAGGGGTCGGTGGCCGCCTACTTCGGTGGATCGTGGGCCGGCTTCGGCGGCACCAGCGTGGCCGCGCCGACCAACGCCGGGCTCTTCGCCGACACCAACCAGGGCTGCTTCAACCGGCTGGGCCGGGTCGGGCCGGCGCTGTACGCGGCCGACACCGGCTCCGACTACACCGACATCGTCACGGGGAACAACGACTTCACGCGTTCGAACCCGGGCGACTTCACGGCCGGTCCCGGCTACGACGCCGCCAGCGGCCTCGGCACACCGGTCGACCAGAACCTGTCCATCGCCCTGCAGGGAGCCGACGGGTGCCCCTCGGTGGCCTCGGTGAGCCCCAGCACGGGCCCGATCGGCGGCGGCGGCGCCATCACGGTCTCCGGCGGCGGCTTCGCCAACGCCTCCTCGGTCACGTTCGGCTCCGTCGGCACCGGCCAGATCGTCTCGCAGTCCGAGACCTCCATCACGGTCATCCCGCCCAACCCCGAGGACCCGCTCTGCGTCGATGTCACCGTGGGCAACTCGCAGGGTGTCTCGGCCACCTCACAGGCCGACCACTACGGCTTCGGCGGCGACCTCAACTGCGGCCAGGGCTACCGCTTCGTCGCCTCCGACGGCGGCATCTTCGACTACGGCGACGCGACCTTCTGGGGCAGCACGGGCAGCCTGCACCTCAACGCGCCCGTCGTGGGCATGGCGGTCACGCCGAGCACCAACGGCTACTGGATGGTGGCCGCCGACGGTGGCATCTTCAATTACGGGGATGCGAGGTTCTTCGGCTCCATGGGCGGACGGCACCTCAACAAGCCCATCGTGGGCATGGCGTCGACCGCCGACGGGGGCGGCTACTGGCTGGTCGCGTCCGACGGCGGCATCTTCAACTTCGGCGACGCGCCGTTCCTCGGCTCCGCGGGCAGCATGCGCCTGAACAAGCCCATCGTGGGCATGGCCGCCACGCCCGGACGGGCGCGGCTACTGGCTGGTGGCGTCCGACGGCGGCATCTTCAGCTACGGCGACGCCCTCTTCCACGGCTCGACCGGCTCGATGGCCCTGAATTCGCCGGTCGTGGGCATGGCGGCCGGCCCGGGCGGCAACGGCTACTGGCTGGTGGCGGCCGACGGCGGGATCTTCGACTACGGGAGCGCCGGCTTCTTCGGCTCCGCCGGCTCCATCCACCTGAACGAGCCGGTTGTCGGCATGGCCCCCTCCGTCGACGGGGGCGGCTACTGGCTGGTGGCGGCCGACGGCGGCATCTTCAGCTACGGCGACGCGCCCTTCTTCGGGTCGACCGGCTGCATCCGGCTGAACCGGCCGATCGTGGGGATGTCGTCGGCCTGAGCCGGGCCTCGGCCCCTGTTTCCGGGCCCCCTCCCGGCCCCGACGCCGTTTTTGCCCCCGGTAAGCTGGAGCGATGGACGCCAACGGACTGAGGGCGGCGTTCACGCGCTACTTCGCCGATCGGGGCCACGCGGTCGTCCCCTCAGCCAGCCTCATCCCGCACGACCCCTCGGTGCTCTTCACGATCGCCGGCATGGTGCCCTTCAAGCCGTACTTCGTGGGCGAGGAGCCGGCGCCGTGGCCCCGGGCCACCTCCATTCAGAAGTGTCTTCCGCACCCCCGACATCGAGATCATCGGCACCGACACGTACCACTGCACCTTCTTCGAGATGCTGGGCAACTTCAGCTTCGGGGACTACTTCAAGGAGGACGCCATCCCGATGGCCTGGGAGCTCCTCACCGAGGTCTTCGGCCTCGACGGCGACCGCCTCTGGGTCACCGTGCACGAGAGCGACGACGAGGCCGAGCAGCTCTGGATCGACAAGGTCGGCGTGCGGCCCGAGCGGATCCAGCGCATGGGCGACGAGGACAACTTCTGGGCCATGGGCGACACGGGGCCCTGCGGTCCCGATTCGGAGATCTTCTTCGACAAGGGGGAGGCGTACGGGCACGACGGCGGTCCCAAGCACGGCGGCGACCAGCGCTTCGTCGAGATCTGGAACCTCGTCTTCATGCAGTTCAACCGCGACGCGCGAGGGTGTGCTCACCGAGTTGCCGCGCAAGAACATCGACACCGGCGCCGGCCTCGAGCGGATCCTGCCCGTCCTCCAGGGTCACGATTCCATCTTCGACACCGACCTGTTCCTGCCGATCATCGACGCGGCGGCCTCCGTCCTGGGGACGGCGTACGGCACCGACCCGCGCAACCGACGTCGCGCTGCGCGTGCTGGCCGATCACGGGCGCGCCATGTCCATGCTCGTCGCCGACGGCGTCCTGCCCGCCAACGAGGGCCGGGGCTACGTGCTGCGCCGCGTCGTGCGGCGCGCCGTCATGGCGGCGCGGCGCCTCGGGGTCGACAAGCCCATCGGCCCCACGCTGGTGCAGGCGGCCACCGAGGTGCTGGGCGACGCCTATCCCGAGCTCGTGGCAGCAGCACGACCTCATCGTCAACGTCGTGGCGCGCGAGGAGGCCGGATTCGACCGCACCCTGCGCGCCGGGTTGAGCCGCCTGGAGGAGGCGTTGGCCACCGGGGCGAAGGTGCTCGGATGGCGACGTGGCCTTCACCCTGCACGACACGCACGGCTTTCCGGTCGAGCTGACCGAGGAGCTGGCCCGCGACGCGGGGGTGGAGGTGGACCGCGCCGGCTTCGACGCCGCCATGGCCGAGCAGCGCGAGCGGGCCCGGTCGGCGGCCAAGGCGTCGCGGGCGGGTGACGAGGCGGTGTACCGGGAGCTGCTCGAGGCGCGAGGGGCCGACGCCGTTCGTCGGCCGGGGCCAGCAGCACTACGAGGTGCCGGCGCAAGTCGTCGCCGTGCTCGGCGGCCGAGTCCGAAGAGCGGCGAGGCCGGCCTGGTCGAGATCTTCCTCGACCGCACGCCCTTCTACGCCGAGAGCGGCGGCCAGATCGGCGACACCGGCACCATCGTGACCGAGACCGGCATCGCCGACGTCTTCGACACCGTTCTCGCGGTGCCCGGGCTTGGTGGCGCACAAGGCGCGTCTCAGCGGTGAGGTGCGAGCGGGACAGGACGCGCTCGCCACCGATCGACGCGGAGCGCCGGGAGGCGATCCGGCGCAACCACACCGCGACGCACCTGCTGCACGCCGCGCTGCGGTCGGTGCTGGGCGACCACGTCCGTCAGCAGGGATCGCTGGTGGCGCCCGACTACCTGCGCTTCGACTTCTCGCATCATGCCCAGCCGAGTCGCGAGGAGCTGGACGAGGTGTTCGCCAGGGCCAACGACGCCGTGCTGACCGACGTCGGTGTGGAGACGACGGAGACCTCGCGCGACGAGGCCGAGAAGATGGGCGCCATCGCGTTCTTCGGCGACAAGTACGGCGCGTCGGTGCGCGTCGTGCAGGCGGGCCCGACGTCGCTCGAGTTCTGCGGTGGCACGCACGTCGACTCGCTGGGGCAGATCGGGCCGATCACGCTCGCTCTCCGAGGGATCCATCGGATCCAACACGCGCCGCATCTTCGCCGTCACCGGCCGGGCGTCGCTCGAACGCGCCCTCGGGCGGGAGCGCCTGGTGCAGTCCGCCGCCGAGCTGCTGCGGACCGAGCCCGACGAGTTGCTGGCCGCAATCGGTCGCGTCGTGGAGCGCCAGCGCGACGCCGAGAAGGAGCTGACGCGGCTGCGCCAGCAGGCCAGCGAGGCGGAGGCCCGGACGCTGGCCGAGCAGGCGTCGTCCGACAGCGGGGTGGTCGTGGCCCGGCGGGACAACGTGGAGCCCGAAGCATTGCGCACACTGGCCCAGGCGGTCCTGCGCCACGACGGAGTGCGGGCGGTCGTGCTCGGCGGATCGCCCGACGGGACGAAGGTGGCGATCGCGGCGGCGACCGGCGGGTCGCCCGACGCCACGCAGCTCGTACGCACGCTGGGAGCGATGGTGGGCGGCGGGGGCGGAGGCTCGGCCGAGGTGGCGTTTGCGGGCGGGAAGGACCCCTCGCAGATCGAGGCGGCCTTGGCCGAGGCGCAGCGACTCCTGTCCACGTGAGTGACCCCGGGGCGCGGCGCAGCGCCCGGCTCGGGCCGCGTGGCCGCCATCGACCTCGGCGCCCGGCGCATCGGCGTGGCGTTCAGCGACAGCGGTCGGACCATCGCCAGCCCCTGGGGGACGATCGAGCGCAGCGGCGATCCGGGGCGCGACCGCACGGCCGTCGTCGAGGCGGTGCGCGAGGTGGAGGCGGGCACCGTCGTCGTCGGGCCTTCCGCTGAGCCTCTCCGGCGAGGCGGGCCCCGCCGCCCGCGCGGCATTGGAAGAGGCGGCGGCGCTCCGCGAGCTGCTCGAACCGCTCGGTGTGTCGGTCGAGACGGCCGACGAGCGCTTCACCACCGTGGAGGCCGAGCGATCCCTGCGGGCGGCCGGCCGGACCGGCAAGAAGGCGCGCAAGGTCATCGACAGTGCGGCGGCGATGGTGCTCCTGCAGGCCTGGCTGGACACCACGTGAGCGGGCCCGAGGACGTCGACGGCGAGGAGCTGCCGTGGCCGCAGCCGGAGCCCCCGCGCCCGCGGCGGGGGAGGAGCACGGGGCCGGGCCGACCGAGCCGACCGGGTCGGCCGAGGCGCCCGAGGGCGGGGAGCAGACCCGCGCCCAGCGACGGGCCGAACATTCGGCCCGCGTCCGGCGCCGGCGCCGGATCGTCGCTGCCGTCGGGGGTGCCCTGCTGGTGCTGCTGCTCGCCTTCACCCTCTGGTACGAGCTCGAGTCGCACGCACTCGGCCCGCAGGGGCCCCAGGTGGTCGTCACGGTCCGGGAGGGCGAGTCGTTCAACGCCGTCATCGAGCGCGTTGAGCCAGCAGCATGTCATCGCCAGCTCGCTGGCCTTCCGGATCTCGGACGTCTTCCACGGCACGCCCACCGTCTTACCCGGGAGCTACGCCCTGCACGAGAACCAGACGTTCGCCGAGGTGCGGGCCATCCTGGCCGGCGGTCCCAACATCTACCCGGTCGACGTCCGCCCCGGGTTCACGCTCGCCGAGGTGGCGGCGCAGGTGGACGGCATCCCGGGCCACGCCCAGGGAGGGTTCGCGGCGGCGGCCAACAGTGGAGCCGTCCACTCGGTCTTCTCTCCGCCCGGCTCCAACAACCTCGAGGGGATGCTCGGGACCGGGTCGTACCTCGTCCTCCCGGGCGAGGCCGACGGCACGATCGTGCGGGACATGGTGCAGCGCTTCGACCACGATGCCGAAGCCGCGGGGTTGAGCACGGCGTCGGCGTCGGCGCTCGGCCTGACTCCCTACCAGGCGATCACGGCGGCATCCGTCGTCGAGAAGGAGGGGTACATCGCCGTCAACATGCCGGACGTGGCCCGGGTGATCTACAACCGCCTCGCCCGGGACATGCCCCTGCAGATGGACTCGACCATCCTGTACGCGCTGGGCCAGGACGGCGGCATGGTGACGTCACAGGACCTGAAGATCCAGTCTCCCTACAACACGTACTTGAACAACGGCCTGCCGCCCACTCCCATCTGCATGCCGTCGACCACCGCACTGTCGGCCACCCTGCATCCCCCGCCGGGCGACTGGCTGTATTTCGTGCTCGTCAAGAAGGACGGGACGATGGCGTTCTCCGACACCTACGCCGGGCAGCTGGCCAACGAGAAGCTCGCCCAGACGCGTGGGCTCCCGTGAGGCCCCGGTGCCGGTGACGATGGACGGCGTCCGCCAGGACGTCGGCCCCGGCACCACGATCGTCGGCGTCATCGGGAGCCCGGTCGCCCACTCCTTGTCACCGCTCCTGCACACCACCGCGTTCGCGGCACTCGGGCTCGACCCCCAGTGGCGCTCCTTCGCCTTCGAGGTGCCCCCCGGCGGAGCGGCGGCGGCGCTCGAGTGCGATGCGCCGAGTGGACATCCGCGGGCTGTCGGTCACCATGCCGCACAAGGCGGATGTCGCGGCCGGCGTCGACGAGTGCAGCGAGGTCGCGCGCCGGCTGGGCGCCGTGAACTGCGTCCACAACCGGGACGGCTCGCTGGTCGGGACCAACACCGACGGGGAGGGGTTCATCGCCTCGCTCCGCCGTGGCGTCGACTTCGACCCGGACGGCCGCCGCTGCGTCGTCGTGGGCGCCGGTGGCGCGGCCCGGGCCGTCGTGCTGGCTCTGGCCCAGGCCGGGGCCGCCGAGGTCGCGGTGGTGAACCGGACCCCTGAGCGGGCCTTCGAGGCGGCCGAGCTGGCAGGCCGGGTGGGCTCGGTCGTCGCGCTCACCGACGGATCGATCGCCGAGGCCGTCGTCGCGGCGGACCTGGTGGTGAACGCGACCCCGGTCGGGATGGCGGGCCGGGGCGTTGCCGCCGCCGGCGGGCCGGGGGAGTGGCTGGTCCCGCCGGAGCTGCTCGCATCGGGCCAGGTGGCGGCGGATCTGGTCTATGCCCCCCGCCCGACTCGCTGGCTCGAGGTGGCGGCCGCGGGTGGTGCGGCCGTCCTCGACGGCCTCGGGATGCTCGTGCACCAGGCGGCGGCCCAGCTCGTGCTCTGGACCGGTGAGGAGCCTCCGGTGGAGGCCATGTGGCACGCCGCCGAGGCAGCCAGTCCGAGCGAGGTCTGACCCGGCGAGGGGTCGTCAGTGCGGGGGAGAGGCCGGCGCGATCGGCGGTGCGACCTCGGCCGGCCAGAGGTGTGCCCGCGCCAGTGCCGTGACCGCCTCCTCGCGCAGGGCGCGGGTCAATGCATCGCGCTGCGATGGGATCGTGAGAAGAGTGATTCGCATGGTGATGGTCGACGAGTCCGCGGCGAACAGCCCGACGAGGTTCGGGGGCTCGGTGCAGTGCGCGGCGAACTCGGGTCGCTGGGCCACGCGGCGCGCCGCCTCCTCGATCACGTGCCGCACCGTCTCGAGATCGGCGGCGGCGACGCCGGGGAGTATGAGGTCGACGACGCCCCGGGCCCACCCGCGTGAGAGGTTGCCGATCAGACGGATGTCACCGTTGGGAATCACGTACATGGTGCCGTCCACGCCGCGGAAACGGGTCAGGCGCATCGTGACGTCCTCGATCGACACCGCTGACGCCCCCGACGATCACCGAGTCGCCGACGTTGTACTGGTCCTCCATGGTCATGAGGATGCCCGAGAAGTAGTCGCGCACGATCTGCTGGGCCCCGAAGCCGAGCGTGGCGCCGATGATGGTCGCGCTGGCGAGGAGCGGGGTCAGGTTGATGCCGAGCATGCCGAGGACGATGGCGCCCGCCACGACGAAGTCGAAGAACCGCCAGATGTTCGCCATGACGCCCGACATGGTGGTGACGCGCGCCCCGGCCCGCTGCGAGCCCGACCGGGCGGCGGCCTGGTTGGCGATCCGCTCGAGGATGCGGCGGATCACCTTGGCGCCGTAGCGAGCGACGATCGAGCGCGACGAGGACGACGAAGAGGATGCTGAGCGGGCGGATGATGAGATCGGTGACCGTCGAGGCGGTGTCCGGGCTCACGCCCAGCTTGGTCAGCAGGTGGTAGAGCCAGCCCCCGCCCTGGTCGACCTGGTTGGCGGGCTGGCTGTGCCGAGTGCACCGACGGTGCCGACGGTGCCGACCGTGTGTACCGTGCCCACCAGGGCATGGGGTGCCGCCAGGGGGGCTGAGGTCACGGCCGGTATTCTGTCCCCGAATCCGCGTTATGACCACACTCGCCCGAACACACGTTGACGCCCGGCGCAACGTGCCCCCGTTCGACTGGATCCTGGTCCTGGCCACGCTGATGGTGGCCACCATCGGCGTGGTCATGGTCTACACCGCCACTCGAGGCTCGCTCCTGGCGCAGGGGGACGACCCCAAGACCTTCCTCAAGAAGCAGGGGCTCTTCGTCGTCCTGGGATTCATCACGATGGTCGTGGTGGCGCTGTTCGACTACCGCCGCCTCGAGCCGGTGGCCACGGTCATCTACTGGTTGACCGTCCTCGCCCTGATGGGCGTGTTCGTCGTGGGCAGCAGCGCTCAGGGGGCGGCGCGCTGGTTCAGCATCGGCCCCCTGCAGTTGCAGCCATCGGAGTTCTCCGTCCTGGCGCTGATCCTGGCGGTGGCGTCGTACTGTGCACGCGCGCGACGCGGACGGGCTGGCCTGGCGTGACGTCTTCCGCCTGCTGATCATGGCGGGGATCCCGATCGTGCTGGTGCTCCTCCAGCCGGACCTCGGTACCGCCATCATCATGGTGATCGTCCTGCTGGTCTTGCTGGCGGTGGCGGGCCTGCCGATCCGGATCCTCGTCATGCTCCTCGTCGCCACGGTGCTGGTGGCGCTTGTCGCCATTGAGGGTGGCTTCCTGCACCACTACCAGATCGCCCGGCTCACCACTTTCTTGAACCCGAACGCGCACAGCAACAACCCCTACGTGCAGCTCGACCATCTACAACACGCAACAGGCGAAGATCGCGATCGGATCGGGGGGGCTGTTCGGCTCGGGGATCGGCCATGGGGTGCAGACGAACCTCGGCTACGTGCCCGAGCAGCAGACCGACTTCATCTTTACGGCGGTGGCCGAGCAACTCGGCTTCGTCGGGTCGGTCGGGCTGCTGTCGCTGCTCGGCGTCATCGCATGGCGGGTCTTGCACGCCGCCGTGGTCGCCCGGGACATCTTCGGCCGCCTGATCTGCGCGGGGCTGTTCGCCTTCATCGCCTTCAGCGTGTTCCAGAACGCGGGGATGACGATGGGCATCATGCCGATCACCGGGATCCCGCTGCCCTTCGTCAGCTACGGCGGGACGGCCGTGCTGGTGTTCTTCGGTGCTGTGGGCCTGGCCCTCAGTGTGGGCGCACGCCGGAAATTCAGGTGACCGACGTGGGACCGCAGCTCGAGGCGGACGCAGAGGTGGCTGGCGGGACGGCCCCGGTGCCGGAGGCCCCCTCTGCCGAGTCGCCGTCCCCGGTCTACGCCACGTTCCGGGTCATGGACGTCGAGGACGTGTCGCTCGACCTGCCCTCGCAGTTCCCCGCCGTCACGCTGGTGGAGTCGGAGCCCCCGATGCGCGAGCTCGTCTTCCCGGTCGGCCTCCCCGAGGGGACCGCGATCGCGCAGGCGCTGCGCCGGATGGAGGGTCGCCGGCCGATGACGCACGAGCTGTTCATGCAGGTGCTCCAGCGGGCCCGCATCGACGTGATCGCGGTGCGCCTCGTGGGCCGCGAGGAGGGGACACTCCTGGCCGAGCTCGACCTGATGACGCCGGGCGGGCGCGAGCGAGTCGACTGCCGCCCCTCGGACGGGATCGTGCTCGCCCTGCGCATGCCCGTGCCGGCGCCGATCCTGGTCGACGAGCGGTTGCTCGAGGACCTCGGCGACCTCGCCCCCATTGAGGCGCCCTGACTCGGCACCGCACCGCCGCGGCGCAACCGGCGGAAGATCTGTTCAGATCGGGCCTTGACCGTCATCAATAGGAATGCGATGGAGCGCTGAGCAATCAGGCACGAACCGGATGCCTATCGCCTGACCGGTGCGGGGCGTTCGGGACACCCTCGCGTCGGCCGGCCTCGACCTCCGTCCATAGAGTTAGCCGAGCCCACAGGCGACGTAGGGTGCCTCCATGAGTCCCTCATACTGGCGTGGCGCCGCTGAGGACGAGGCCATGCAAGACGAGCACGGCTTCATTTGGAAGGCGATGCTCGACACCATCGACACCGACCTGGCGGGGAGGCGGGTGCTCGACGCCGGCTGCAACCGAGGGGGCTTCCTGCGCCTCCTCGTCGATGCCGCGGGCATCGCCGAGGGCCATGGGTACGACCCAGCCTCGGGTGCCATAAGAGATGCCCGCCGTCTCGCCGGAGACAGGCCGCTCAGGTTCGAGGTTGCCGACACAGTGCCAAGAGATTGGGGCGACTTCGATGTGGCCTTCAGCCACGAGGTCCTCTACTTGGTGGAGGACCTCTCCGCCCATGCGGCCGGTCTCTTTGGCGCCTTGAAGCCAGGCGGGTCGTACTTCGCGGTCATCGGCGTCCATGCGGGGAGTCCGTTGATGTCGGCGTGGTACGCGGAGAACGCAGTCGAGCTCGGCCTTCCGCGGCTCTACGACCTCGACGAAGTCACGCGTGTCTTCGAGGACACGGGCTTCTTCGTATCGGTGGCCAACTTGAAGCTGGGTTTCGTCCCGGTTTCGGCGCATCGACTCGGGCACCACCATCAGAGGGATCTCCTCGTGTGGTTGGACTACTACACCCGGGAGAAGGTCTTGCTGCGGTTCGCTCGGCCGTCATCCTGACCATGAGGTCGAGTGGAGGGCCTACCTGCCAACGGATCCTGGAGTTACGAAACTGTCCCACCATCCTGATGCGATGAAGGCGATCTGGGGCACTCCGGTGTGCGATCTGCCGTGTCAGTTTAGGTTGACACAGCACGGATGTCAGTCTATATTGACAGGCATGGACATCGAAGAACTCAGCGTGAATCTCTCGTCGGATGACCCGGCCATTGGGCTTCGCGCCTCGTTGGCGCTCCATCGCCTGGCTGAGAGGGTCGAAGCGAACCACGTCGCGTCGGCCCGGGAAAAGGGCTGGTCGTGGCAGCAGATCGGAGACGCTTTGGGCGTCACCCGCCAATCCGTGCACACGAAATACAACAAGGAGTCATCATGACCACCGAATCCGTTGTGCCAGAGGTGCTTCACGTCTGGGCCATCTATTTGCGGGCCAGTGAGGAGGCTCGTCGCCGAGGTGATCGCCGAACTGGCACCGATCACATCTTGCTCGCCTTGTTGGAGGATGCCTCGATCGAAGTCGTGTTGGGCGTGAGCCTGCAGCAAGCTCGCCAGGCCCTTGACTCGCTTGATCACGAAGCCCTGGCTGCCCTGGGCATGGGGTCCGGCACCGACGCGCCCCCACTGCCGATGCGCGCCGTGCCGAAGAAGCCGAGGATCAGAGACGTCGCGCAAGAAGACCGCCTCCGCATGACGCCCGCGGCAAAGAAAGTGCTTGAGGGAGCGGTCAAGCCCAATCGCCGGAAGACACAGGTCACGGCCCAGCAGGTGCTGGCCCAGATCCTCACGCTCCAACCACCAGATCCTGCGGCGGTGCTGCTGGGCGCTCTCGGCGTGAACACGTCGGAGGTTCGGCGCCGATTGGATGCGGTCACGCCCGACAGCTGAGCCCCAGCGACATGCACGACTTCGAGCGAAGGTGTCCGGATCGGGCCGTTCCAGGCGAGCTCAACCGTTGCAAGCACCGCGCTCCGCACGCCGCTTCTTCAAGGGCGAGAACTCACGGAGGCGTCTGCCAACTCGTGGTGGAGAGTCCGCGGGCGTCTCCCCCTGGGGTAGCCCAAAACGTGCGCTTCTTCGGGCCTCCGGGTAGCACCATGGTGCCGAAGGGCACCCATGCACGGCATTCGGGGTTAGAGGGTGGTGCGGTCGACCTTCAGCGGTGGAGGCGAGAGCAGGGCCGGACCTGGCAAGATCGGTCACAGACGAGATTCCTGGTGAGGTGCCATGACCGCTGGTAAGAGACCGACCGTCATCAAGATCAACGCCATCACGGTGCCTGCCGACGCCGGCGACGAGCTCGCGCGTCGCTTCGCCGCCCGGGCCGGCGCCGTGGACGACCAGGAGGGCTTCGAGGGCTTCGAGCTGCTGCGGCCCACCGACGACCGCCGCCAGTGGCTCGTCGTCACCCGCTGGCGTGACGAGGACTCGTTCCGGCAATGGGTCTCCTCGCCGGCCTTCGCCCACGGCCACGCCGGCGCCGACCGCCCCTCGCCCCACGGTGGGCCCGTGTCCGTGGCGTCGGAGTTGTGGTCCTACGAGGTGGCCGGCGGCTCGACTCCCGTGGAGACCTGACGTCCGGCGCCGGGGGCCCCTACGGGGTGACCACGGCGAAGTCGGGGTCCGGGGTGTCGAGGAGGCCGACCAGGGTCGCCAGGACGCCCGGATCGCCCGACATCTCGACCCCGTCCGTCTGCCCCTGGAGGAGCAGGCCGATCAGCTGGGCCTTGGTCAACCTCACGGTCAGGTCCGCCTCCTCGCGCACGGTCGTGGGGAAGTGGATGAGGGCACCGTTGCTCAGCTCCATCCTGTAGTGCCCTGACCCTGACCCTGAGCCTGGGCCGCCGGCCTCGTCCCCCGTGACCGTCCAGTTGACGCGCAGGTGCTCGTTCCACGCCTTGGGCCCGTTGATCCGGATGGCGATGGCGTCGAAGAGCTGGGTGACGGTGAGGGCGGGCGCCATCCCGGCCGAGCTGACCTCGGTGTGCTCGATCTCGTGGAACAGCTCCTGGGCGCCGATCAGGAAGCAGTTGCGCCACGTGGCGCACTCCGACCCGTAGCCGAGCTCGGTCAGCGCCGTGTGGAGCACCTGGCGGGCCGTCTCGCTGTCGGGGGCGGCGAAGACGGCGTGGCTCGCCAGCTCGGCGGCGAAGCGCAGGTCTCCCTTCTCGAGGAAGGAGATCGCCTTGGCCACCGTCGCGTCCACCCCGCCGATCACCTGCACGTACCGCTCGGCCGCCGCGACGGGCGGGTGCTGCCACAGGTGCGCGGGATTGCCGTCGTACCATCCGAGGTAGCGCTGGTAGACGGCCTTGACGTTGTGGTTGACCGACCCGTAGTAGCCGTGGGTGTGCCAGGCCGCGTCGAGCCCCGGCGGCATCTCGATCATCTCCGCGATCTCGCTGCCGATGTACCCCTGGTTCATGAGGCGCAGCGTCTGGTCGTGCAGGTACGCGTAGAGGTCCCGCTGCTCGGCCAGGTAGGTGATGATGTTGTCGGCGCCCCAGGTCGGCCAGTGGTGCGAGGCGAAGGCCACGTCGGACCGGCGGGCGAAGAGCGCCATGGCCTCGGCGAGGTAACGAGACCAGATGCGCGGGTCGCGCACCTGGGCGCCCCGCAGCGTGAGGAGGTTGTGCAGGTTGTGGGTGGCGTTCTCGGCCAGGCACAGGGCTCGGTGGTCCGGGAAGTAGAAGTTCATCTCCGCCGGGCACTCGGTCCCGGGCGTGGACTGGAACACGATGCGGACGCCGTCGAGCACCTCCTCCTGGCCGGTGCTCGTGATGTCGAGGGTGGGGGCGATGAGCCCCACGGAGCCGGTCGAGACGGCCGGCCCGAGCCCCATGCCCAACGTGCCCTTGGCGGTCTTGGGCAGCGTCACGCCGCCGTAGTAGTAGCCCCGGCGCAGCATCGCCGTCCCCGCGTAGACGTTCTCGGAGACCGCATGCTCCAAGAAGTGCTCGGGAGCGAGGATTGGCACATCGGTGTCCCGGTCGACGACGCCGAGCACGCCCCCGAAGTGGTCGATGTGGGCGTGGGTGTAGATGACCGCCGTCACCGCCCTGTCGCCCCGGTGGGCGCGGTAGAGGGCCAGCGCCGCCGCCGCCGTCTCCTGGCAGACGAGGGGGTCGATGACGATGACGCCGTGGTCGCTCTCGACGAGCGTCATGTTCGAGAGGTCGAAGCCGCGCACCTGGTAGATGCCCTCGGTGACCTCGTAGAGGCCGTGGCGACAGTTCAGCTGACCTTGGCGCCACAAGCTCGCGTTGGCGGTCTCGGGGCAGGTGCCATCGAGGAAGGCCCAGCCGTCCATGTCCCAGATCTGGCGCCCACGCGCGTCACTGATGGTCATGGGCTCGATGCTGGCGATGAAGCCCCGGTCGGCGTTCTCGAAGTCCGTCCGGTCGCTGAAGTCGGCTGGCATGGTGGCGCGCTCCTCTGGTCAGGGTGTCCCGACTCTCGATCTTCCGGGAACACGGGCGGTGGCACCAGGGGCGTTCGCCCCTTGGGGAGCCGTGACTTCGCCGGTTTTTGAGTGACTTTCGGCCCTAGGACGCGCCGGTACGGGTTGCCCGAGACTCGGGGAAACGTCCGTACCCCGGTCTCGAGGCGAAACCGAGAAGAGGGGGCGAGGGGAAGGGGAACGACTCGCGATGACCAGTCCTGCCGGCCCACCGGCACCCCCAGCGCCGGCGGTCCAGAGCGTGCTCGGACCGTTGGCGCACTACGAGCAGGGCATCCTCGATCGCATCTCGGACTTTCAGGATCCCCGCCAGGAGTGGCGTCGCATCTTCTCCGAGGTGCTCGGGACCTTCTTCCTGGTGCTGGTGGCCGCCGGTGGCGGCATGATGGGCCACGCGTTCCCCGGCCAGATCAGTCGCACCGCCGCAGTGGTCGCGCCGGCCTTGATGGTGATGGCGATCATCCTCTTCATGGGCAAGATCTCCGGCGCGCACCTCAACCCGGCGGTGTCCGTCGCCTTCGCCCTGCGCCAGGACTTCCCCTGGCGACGCGTCCCCGGGTACATCGTGGCCCAGCTCCTCGGCGCCACGCTGGCGGCGCTCTTCCTCCGTGCGGTCATCAACGTGTCGGCCTCCTACGGCTCCAACTACGTGGCGCACGGGTACTCGAACATGGCGGGCTTCTGGATGGAGCTGATCCTGACCATGGGCCTCGTCAGCGTCATCCTGGGCACCGCGTCGGGGGCGCAGAACGTCGGCATCATCGGCGCCTTCGGGGTCGGCGGCTACATCGCGCTGGCGGGCCTGTGGGGCAGCCCCATCTCGGGCGCATCGATGAACCCGGCCCGCACCTTCGGTCCCGACCTGGTCTCGACGACCTTCACCGGCTACTGGGTCTACGTCGCCGGCCCCCTCGCCGGCGCCGTCCTGGCGGTGGCCATCGCCTTCGTCCTGCGCGGCCGCGGCGGCGGCATGTCCGGCTCGGGCGCGGCCCAGGGCGCGCTCTTCACGGAAGTGGAGAACATCGGTATGAACAAGGGTTAGCCGCTCCGCCTCGCCGCAGCCGCCCACGCCGACCCGGAGGCCCGGACTCAGCCCGCGGGGACCATCGGGCGTTCGCCGGGGGTCCCGGCCGAGCCCGCGGCGAGCATCGCCGCCTGTGTCTTGGCGCCCTCGTCGGAGATGCGCAGCAGCAGCGCGATGAGCACGTAGTTGGCCAGCAGCGACGAGCCGCCGTAGGCCACGAAGGGGAGCGTGATCCCCGTGAAGGGGAGCAGCCGCACGACACCCGCCATGATGAAGAACGCCTGGAAGCCGATGATCAGGGTCAGGCCGGTGGCCAAGAGCCGCGAGAAGTCGGAGCGGGCCGCCTGGGCGATGCGGAAGCCGGAGCCGATGAGGAGGATGAAGGCGACCACGATCGCCACCGCTCCCACGAGCCCCATCTCGGTGCCGATGGCGGCGAAGATCATGTCGGTCGTGAGATACGGGATGTTGCCCGCCTGGATGTCGTACCCGAGCCCGGTGCCCCCGACGCCGCCCGTGCCGAACCCGAACTCGCCCAGCCGGAGTTGGGCACCTCCCTGGTTGATGTTGGTCGTCGTCGCCCACGGGTTCAGCCATTCGGCGACCCGGGTGTGCACCTGGCCGAAGTAGCGCGCCGAGATGTACGCCCCGGCGGCGAAGAGCAGCGCGCCGAGGAGCAGGTAGCCGAAGCGGCCGGTCGTGATCCACAGCATGGCGATGAAGAGGGTGAACAGCAGGGCTGCGAAGCCGATGTCGCCCTCGAGGCCGATCACCGCCATGGCGGCGCCCCAGGCCACGAGGAGGGGGATCAGCGGGCGCGGGTCGAGGATGAGCCGGTTCCCCAGGCGGGCCGTCGGGATGGACAGCATCTCCTTGTTCTCCGCGAAGTAGGAGGCGAAGAAGATGCACAACAGGAGCTTCGAGAACTCGATCGGCTGGAACTCCAGGCCGCCGAAGTGGATCCAGAGCCGTGCGCCGTTGATGGGGCTGAAGAACAGCGGTGCCACCAGGAGGATGCCCGCCAGGAGGAGCAACAGGTAGCGGTAGCGTTCGAGGTCCCGCGAGTACTGGACCACCAGCAGCGTCACGACGTAGAGCACGACGCCGAATGCGGCCCAGGCGGCCTGCTCGCGCGCGTGCGCCGGGTTCCAGCGCGCGATGACGACGTAGCCGATCCCGTTGAGCAGCGCCGCCAGCGGCAGGATGACCGCATTGGCGTCGGGGACGAGCCAGCGGTTGGCCATGTGGGCCAGCAGCGCCAGCCCGAGCACGACGCCGAGGAACGGCCCGAAGTCGGCCGGGATCTTCGACTTGGCCCCCAGCTCGGCGATGACGTAGAGCGCGATGACCAACCCCGAGCCGTACAGCAGCAGCCCGAATTCGGTGCGCCGCTTGGGTTTTGGGCCCCACTCGTAGCGCGGGAAGGGCGTGCGACGGATCCGTGGCGGCACGGGCGAATCGTAGTGGTGGGGGGTAGGATCGAGGGGGACAGCCGGGTTCCCGCGCCCGGCGTCACCTCCGCTCACATGACCCAGACCCAGCCGCAGCACCAACCCCCAGGACAGCCCGAACCGTCAGCGGAGGCCCAGGCAGACACGGCAGTAGCAGCCCACCAGGGGCCGTCCGGCGAGGCGGGCGCCGGACCCGGCGAGATCGAGCACCCCACCCCGCCCACCTACCAGCAGATCGAGGCGTTCGGGTTCCAGCGCTTCACCAACCGGGAGCAGTCACGGCTCGACTTCGGGGCGCGCCTGCTCGACCTGGCCGAGGACGACGGCGTTCCGTTGCTGGAGCGGGCCAAGTTCCTCGCCATCTTCTCCGAGCTGACCGACGAGTTCTACCAAATCCGCGTCGCCGCGCTGGAGGACCAGGTCGCCGCCGGGGTCCGCACGCGCTCGGTCGACGGGCTCCGACCGGGGGAGCAGCTGACGATGATCCGCGCCCGGGTCGAGGAGCTGGTGCGGCGCCAGGACCACATCTTCTTGGACCTCATCGTGCCGGCCTTCGCCCAGGCGGGCATCCGCCTCTCGAGCTGGTCCTCCCTCGATGACGACGACCGGGCTCACCTCGTCGAGGTCTTCCAGCGCCAGATCTACCCGGTCCTCACGCCCCTGGCCGTCGACCCCGGGCACCCCTTCCCCTACATCTCGAACCTGTCGCTCAACCTGGTGGTCGAGGTGCAGGATCCGGCCTCGGACGAGCGCCGCATCGCGCGGGTCAAGGTCCCGCCGACGCTGCCGCGCTTCGTCGTCATGCCCGACGGCGAGCGCTTCGTGCCGCTCGAGCGGGTGATCGCGGCCCACCTCGGGTCGCTGTTCCCCGGGATGATCATCGGGCACCACCACGCCTTCCGGGTCACCCGCAACGCCGACCTCGCCCTCGAGGAGGACGAGGCGGACGACCTCCTCGTCGCGATCGAGATGGAGCTGCGCCGGCGCCGCTTCGGCAAGGCGCTCCGCCTCGAGGTCGAGGCCGACATGGGCCAGGACCTGGCGGACCTGCTCGCCACCGAGCTCGAGGTGGGTCCCGACGGCGTCTTTCGGGTGAGCGCCCCCCTCGACCTGAGCGGGCTGTGGGGCGTCTACGCCCTGGACCGGCCCGACCTGCACGGCGAGACGTGGACGCCCATGACGCCGCCCCGCCTCGCCACGGCGGCGCACGATCCGTCCGAGTTCTTCGCGCTCCTGCGCGAGCGCGACGTGCTCGTGCACCACCCCTACGACTCGTTCGCCACCTCGGTCGAGGCCTTCGTCGCGCAGGCGGCGGAGGACCCGGCCGTGCTCGGGATCAAGCAGACGCTGTACCGCACCGGCGGCGACAGCCCGATCGTCAACTCGCTCATCCAGGCGGCGGAGAACGGCAAGCAGGTCGCCGCCATCGTCGAGCTGAAGGCGCGCTTCGACGAGGAGGCCAACATCGGATGGGCCCGCGCGCTCGAAGAGGCCGGTGTCCACGTCGTCTACGGCATCGTCGGGCTCAAGACGCACTCGAAGACCGCACTGGTGCTCCGGCGTGAGGACGACGGCGTCCGGCCCTACTGCCACGTGGGCACCGGCAACTACAACTCGAAGACGGCGCGCATCTACGAGGACATCGGGCTGCTCACCTCCGATCCCGACATCGGCGCCGACGTCGGCGAGCTGTTCAACTACCTGACCGGCTTCTCGCGCCACGCCGACTACCGCCAGATCCTCGTGTCGCCGGTCACGGTGCGCAAGCGGATCATGGCGATGATCGAGGAGCAGGCGGACGCGGGCCCGGCCGGCCGCATCGTCATGAAGCTCAACGGCCTGACCGACGCCACCATGATCGACGCGCTCTACCGGGCCTCCGGCGCCGGCGTGCAGATCGACCTCGCCGTGCGCGGCCTGTGCCGGCTGCGCCCCGGCATCCCCGAGCTGTCGGAGCGCATCAGGGTCCGCTCCATCGTCGGCAGCTTCCTCGAGCATTCGAGGATCTACCGCTTCGGCGGCGCCCCCGCCGACCCGGCGGCCGGCCCCGGCCTGCCCCTGAAGATCTACATCGGCTCCGCGGACCTCATGGGGCGCAACCTCGACCGCCGGATTGAGGTCGTCGTCCCGGTGCACGACCCGGAGTTGCAGGCCCGCCTGTTCGAGGTGCTGGACCTCGTGTTCGCCGACGAGACGAACGCATGGGAGCTCGGCCCGGACCGGCGCTGGCGCCGGGTGCCGAACCGTCACGGGGTGAGCTCCCAGGAGCGCCTGAAGGAGCTGGCGCGGGAGCGGGCCCGCCGCCGCCTCGAATCGGACCTCCTCGTCGCCGAGGGCGACGAGGCCAGCCGCCGGCGTAGGCACGCCCTGCGCCCAAAGCCGCACCGTCGACCCCTGCCGCCGGTACCATCCAGCGTCATGGCGAGTGATGCATTGGCGCTACGGATGCGCGCCATCGCGTCGCCCCGGGGCTGGGGCTGGCCGGCCCTGTCGGCCGCGGTGGCCGTGGTGGGGGCGACCGTCCTCGCCGTCGTGCACCAGCAGATCGACCTCAGCACCTACCTGCTCGGTGGCGCCCACGCTCCGGCGAACGACCTCTTCACCGTGACGCTCCCGAAGGATGGTCTCGGCTTCACCTATCCACCCTTCTCCGCCTTGTTGTTCGCGCCGTTCGCGCACTTCCCGCTGCGGGTGTGCGAGGTGTCCTTCTCGTTGCTCAACCTCGCCGCCGTCTTCGCGTTGATCGCCGTCAGTCTGCGGGCCGTCTGCAAGGCCTTGGACCGGCGGACGATCCTGTGGTGGGCGCTGGCGCTCGTGCTGCCGGTCGTGCTCTTCGACCCCGTGCGCCAGACCTTCCTGCTCGGCCAGGTCAACATCATCCTCGCCCTCCTGGTGGTGGCGGACATGACACTGGACCTGCCGTTGCCGCGGGGCATCCTGGTCGGGCTGGCGGCGGCCATCAAGGTGACGCCCGCCATCCTCATCCCGTACCTGTTCCTGACGAAGCAGGGACGAGCCGGCACGCGGGCCCTCGCGTCCTTCGGTGCCGCCGCGCTCCTGGCGGCCGCGGTGAACGCCTCCACCTCGTGGGCCTACTGGACGCACTACATCCGGGACCCGCAGCGGGCCGGCATGCTCAGCTGGATCGGGAACCAGGGCGTGCTCGGCGCACTCGAGCGGATGCTGGGGCGCACCCTCACCACTCCGACCACCTTCCTGATCGTGGTGACGGTCGCCTGCGTCGGCCTGGCCGTGGCCGCGGCGGCGTACCGCCGCTCGTCGCCCGTGCTGGGCCTCCTCGTCGTGGAGGCCACCGAGTCACTGGCCAGCCCGGTGTCCTGGTCGCACCACTTCATCTGGGTGATACTCCTGGTGGCCTGGCTCGCGCTGGCCGAGGATCGCCCCCGTTACGGCGAGTGGTACGCCCTGGCCGTCGCCGTTCTCTTCTGGGCCGCCCCCACCTGGTGGGTGCCCCACGGGCCCGACGTGACCTTCGCGGGGCGGGGGTGGTTCATCCCGCTCTCCGATGCGTACGGGTTGGCGTTCATCGTGCTGGTGGTGGGCGCCGGCGTCCGCGTGTGGCGCGCCCCTCTCGCCCGCCCGCTCATCCGCCGGAGGACGATGGCGCCCTCGGGCGCCGGCAGTTGACGCTCAGCGCGCCGGGCCCGGCTCGCCGACGAGGATGCGCGTGTGCGAGCCTCGGTCCAGCCTGCTCTCCGCGGAGGACTCCGAGTGGGCCACGCGCCAGCCGGTGACGACCATGAGCTTCTCGGGGTCACCGGGACGGAACTCGTTGCGCCTCACCCCGAGCAGCGTGCTCGTCGTCGTGCGCAGCGCCCGGGCGGGTGGGCCCGGCTCGGGAGCCACGAAGAAGTCGGCCACCAGCACGCTCGCTTCGGGCGCCCGGGCGCGCAGCGTCTCGCAGAGGGAGGCGCTCGCCTCGAGGGTCAGGGAGGCGAGCAGGCCGTCGCACACGAAGAGCGACGGTGCGTCCCGATCGTGCCCGGCGGCGTCGAGCGCAGCGCCGAGATCCCCCGTCCCGAGGTCGAGGGCCACGTAGGCGACGGCGGAGGGCCCGATGCCGAGCGCGTCCAGCCGGCGCCGCTTGTCCGCCTGGGTCGCCGGCCGGTCCACCTCGAACCAGCGGACCGGGCCGCCCCCGAAGCGCAGGGCCCGGCCGTCGTAGCCGGCACCGAGCAGCACGACCTGCGTCGTGCCGCGGCCGATGGCCCGAGCCACCTCGGCGTCGACGACCCGGGTCCGCGCCACGACCCCGGTCGGATCGCCGAGCGGCACCGCCAGTGTCCCGCGCACGTCGCGGTAGAGGCGGCGCTCTGCCTCGAGGTCGGCACCGGGGGTCGAGGGCCGCGTGCGTCCGAGCCGGGCCCGCTGCGCCGCTTCCCAGCGCGCGGCCACCGAGGGCCGTCCGGACCGCATCATGCGAACAGGATCATGCGAACAGGATCATGCGAACAGGATCATGCGAATGGGGTCAGGAGGGGATCGCCTTGGCCGCCGCCGGCGCTCTCGGACGCCCGAGGCGCAGCGACAGGTAGGCCGCCCCGCCGAAGGGGATCGGCAGCCAGAAGTTGACCAGGCGCCAGCTGAGGACGCCCGCCGCGGCGACGCCCCCCGGGACGCCGAAGCCCTTCAGCACGGCGACGATCGTCAGCTCGATCACACCGAGGCCGCTGGGTGTCACCGGGATGACGGCGAGGATGTTGGCGAGCCCGTAGGCCACGAGCACGTCGATGGGTGAGATGTGTGCCCCGAAGGCGAGGAGGAAGACCCACAGCGAGGCGGCATCGAGCAGCCAGTTGGCGGCCGCCCAGATGCCGGCCCGGGTGAGCAGCTCAGAGCTCGTCGAGCAGGATCTTCATGCGGTCCGCCACCTTCTGGACCAACGAGGTGACGGTCTCCGCCTTCACGAAGGGCAGGCGGTTGGCCACTCTCTGGATGAAGACGGCGGCCTGCTTCTCGCCCCGGGTGAGGAGGAAGACCACGGTGCCGAAGATGGCGAGCAGGAGCACGCCGAGGATGGCGGCGAAGCCGTAGAGCGGGTTGTAGCCCTGCAGCGGGATCGAGATCAGCAGCGACAGCCAGAAGATCAGGTTCAACACGACCGCCGAGCCGATGCCCTGGGTGGCGAGCCCGAAGGCGGCCGTGCTGCCCGACACCCCGGAGTCGGTCAGCAGCCGGTAGCTGGCGGCCGTGCCGGGCACGGTGCCACCGGGGAGGACGTGGCTGACGGCCAGCGCCCACATGTTGATGCGGAAGATGCGGAAGCGGTCGGGCGCACCCGGCGAGAGGACCGTGTGGGTCAGCTCGGCGTAGGCGGCGAGCGCCCCCACCTCGAGGAGCGCGCCGAGGATCAGCCAGAGGAAGTTGAGGTGGCTCAGCTGGTGGAACTCCCTGCGGGCGCTGGCCAGCTCGGGAAGGAGGATGTACTCGCCCACGAAGAACAGGAAGAGGACCATCAGCGTGATCTTCACGTTGCGGGGCAGCCACCGCCGCCGGGCCCTCGGTGGCGGTGGGGGTTGCTGCTCGGGCTCCCCCTGCTCGACCTGGTCCATCGCATTCATGCTTGCACGTCCGTAGCCCGACCAACCGCCTTTTGGGAGGTCAGAGCTGCCAAGCTGGTCGCATGGCGGCTGTGCCCCCCGACACCTGGCGGTCGAAGCTCTCGGGCAGCGCCGGCCGCCGCGGGATCCCGCTCGGCACCATCGTGGTCTCGGTGGCGGTCGCCATCGGGCTGCTCGACCTCAACGTCGCCCTCATCGTGGGCCTCTGGACGCTGCGCACCATCGTCGTCTATGCCGTGATCGCGTTCTTCATCACGCTCCTGTTGACCCCGGCGACGCGCTTTCTCCGTCGGCGGGGGATGACCAACGGCGGGGCGACGCTCGCCGTCTTCCTCGTCGGCCTCATTGCGCTCATCGGCCTGGTCTACCTGTTCACCGAGCCGCTCGTGACCGCCGCCGTGCACTTCGGCCAACAGGTCCCCACGCTGGTCCGCGAGGCCAAGAAGGGCCACGGCCCGCTGGGCCGCCTCGTCTTCCGCCTGCACCTGCAGAAGTACCTCTCCGAAGGCTCGACGAAGATCACCTCGCAGATCACCAAGGTGCTCAAGCCCGCCACCGCCTTCTCCGTCGGTGCCGCGGCGGTGTCGACGCTCGTCTCCATCGTCACCATCGCCATCCTCACCTTCTTCACCATGCTCGAGGCCCCCCGCATGTGGTCCGGATTCCTCAGCCTGTTCCGGCCGACCACGGCGGACCGCCTGCGCCGGGTGGTCGATCAGTCGATCCGCTCCGTGACGGGCTACATGCTGGGGAACTTCCTGACGTCGGTGATCGCCGGGGTGATCGTGGCGATCACGCTGACCATCCTCGGCGTCCCCTTCGCGCTGCTCCTGGGGGTCTTCGTCGCCCTGGTCGACCTGCTGCCGCTGGTGGGGGGCCTGCTGGCCGGGGTGCCCGTCGTGGTCATCGCGGCGATCCACTCCGTCCCGGCGGGGATCGTCATGCTGATCGTGTTCCTCGTCTACCAGCAGGTCGAGAACCACGTCCTCAACCCGATCATCATGAGCAGGACGGTCCAGCTGAACCCGTTCTGGGTGCTCCTGGCGGTGCTGGTCGGCGCCACGCTCGGGGGTCGGATCGCCGGCGGGCTCGGGACCTTCGTCGGGGCCCTGGTGGGGATCCCCTTCGGCGGTGCGATCCAGGTCATCGTGCGCGAGCTGCGCAAGGGCCCCGACGCGGTGGTGGGCGAGTCCGAGCTGCACGGGCCGCTCACCGCGGCAGAGCCGACGGACATCTGAGCGGGCTCGGGCCGATCGGGGCCGGGGCCGGGGCCACCGCCCTCGCACAGGGTCACTGGCGCCTGCGTCGACGAAGGCCCTGGCCACAGGCGGAAGCAGGGCCGGCCGCCGCTCCGACCGGCGCCGGGCCGGGGCGGCGTCGCCCCCCTAGAATGCCCCCATGCGACCGCTGGTGGTCATCCCGACCTATAACGAGTCGGACAACATCGAACGGATGCTGCGAAGGATCCGCGAGTGCCTACCGCAGGCCGGCGTCCTCGTCGTCGACGACGGCAGCCCCGACGGGACGGCCGAGCTGGTGCAGAAGGTGGGGGCCGAGCTGCCCGACGTGCACCTGCTGGCCCGCTCCGCCAAGTCGGGCCTCGGGAGCGCCTACCGGGCGGGCTTCGCCTGGGGCCTCGAGCGGGGCTACGACGCCTTCGTCGAGATCGACGCCGACTTCTCGCACGACCCGGCGGCGCTGCCCTCGCTGGTGGCGCCGCTCCAGGAGGGCTTCGACGTCTCCATCGGCTCGCGCTACGTGGAGGGCGGTTCCATCCCGAACTGGGCCTGGCACCGCCACCTGCTCTCGCGGAGCGGCAACCTCTACGCGTCGGCGGTGCTCGGGCTCGGCGTGGCGGACGCGACGGCGGGCTACCGGGCCTACTCGGCCTCCATCCTGCGCCGGCTCGACCTCGACCGGGTCCGGGCCGAGGGCTACGGCTTCCAGATCGAGATGACGTACCGGGCCAAGCAGCACGGCGCCGCCGTCACCGAGGTGCCGATCAGCTTCGTCGACCGCGAGGCCGGCGAGTCCAAGATGTCCTCGTTCATCGTGGTCGAGGCGCTGGCGCTCGTGACCTGGTGGGGCCTGGGCCGGCTGCTGCGGGGCGCGGTCCGGGGGATCGGTCGGTGGCAGGCAGGGGGCGACGCGGGCCCGCGGGTCGAGAACGGGGTGAGGGACGACCACGGGGCCGAGCCCCCCACCTACACCGCCGCCGAGGACCCCGTCCGCTTCCCATGACCCCGCACGCACCGAGGGTGCGCTGACGTGACGATCGAGGCACCCGCGCCGCGCATCCTCGTCGTCGACGACGAGCCGAACATCGCCGAGTTGCTCTCGGCCGCGCTGTCCTTCGAGGGCTACCAGGTCGGCGTGGCGTCCACCGGGGCGGAGGCGCTCGATCAGGTGCGCACGTTCCGTCCCCACCTCGTGATGCTCGACGTGATGTTGCCCGACTTCGACGGCAACGAGGTATGTCGTCGCCTGCGCAACCAGGGCGAGCAGATGCCCGTCGTGTTCCTGACCGCGCGGGACACGACCCAGGACAAGGTCGAGGGCCTCAGCATGGGCGACGACTACGTGACGAAGCCCTTCAGCATCGAGGAGCTCATGGCACGCGTCGGGGCGATCCTGCGCCGGGCCGGCGAGGTGGCGGCCGGCGACGTCGCCGTCATCCAGTTCGCCGACGTCGTGATGAACGTCGACACCCACGAGGTGTGGCGTGACGAGCAGGCGATCGACCTGACGGCGACCGAGTTCAACCTCCTGCGCTACCTGCTGGAGAACGCCCGCCGCGTGATCTCCAAGTCCGAGCTGCTCGACAACGTCTGGGGGTTCGACTTCCGCGGCGACCCCAACATCGTCGAGACCTACATCAGCTACCTGCGCAAGAAGATCGACGTCACCGAGCCGCCGCTCATCCACACGATACGGCGCGTCGGCTACACGCTGCGCCTGCCCAGAGAAGGATGAGCCTCCAGAAGAGGCTGGTGGCTGTCGTGGCCCTGCTGCTGCTGGTCGGGCTGGTGGCGGCGGACGTGGTCACGTACGCCTCGGTCCGCTCCTACCTCTACGGCCAGGCCGACAACACGCTGGCCCAGAACGAGGCGCTCGGCTTCAACTTCCTCACCTACGCCGCCGCCCGGAGCGTGCCGGTCACCGAGCCCGAGTTCTCGCGGCGGGTCTCCTCCGACGTGTACCTCGTGCTCCTCGACCGCACCGGCCAGGTGATCCTGCGCCGCCCGTCGGGGTCGACGACCCGGCCTGACCCCGCGCCCATCCTGACCAAGAGCATCCCGACGCAGCAGGTCCCCGACATCTACCAGCATGTCCGAGTCGGCCGCTACGCCGGCACGTTCGTCCCCGACGCCGACGCGGTGGTCCTCGGCAGCACGGGCGACCCCGACGGCGAGTACCGCGCCGTCGCCGTCACCGTCCCCCAGGGGAGGCTCGTGACCGCCATCTCGCTCAACCCGACCAACGACACGCTGAACTCACTGCGCAAGGTGGAGGTGCTCGCCAGCCTGGCCGTGCTCCTGGCGATGGGCGTGCTGGTCATGATCGTGGTGCGCCGCGGCCTGCGGCCACTGCGCGAGATGGCGGGCACCGCCGACGCCATCGCGTCGGGCGACCTGGCCCGCCGTGTGCCCGAGCAGCGTCCCGAGACCGAGGTGGGGCGCCTCGGCGTGGCCCTCAACGAGATGCTGGCCCAGATCGAGGGCGCCTTCGCCGAGAAGTCGGCCTCCGAGGAGCGCCTGCGCCAGTTCGTCGCCGACGCGTCGCACGAGCTGCGCACCCCGTTGACGTCCATCCGGGGCTACGCCGAGCTCCTGGGGCGCGGCGGGTTCGCCGACGAGGCCGGGCGCCGCAAGGCGCTCAAGCGGATAGAGGAGGAGGCCACCCGGATGGGTGGCCTGGTCGAGGACCTCCTCCTGCTCGCCGAGCTCGACCGGGGCCGGCCGCTGCGGGCGGAACCGGTCGACCTGCAGCGCATCTGCGCCGACGCCGTGGGCGACTCCAACGCGGTGGCCCACGGCCATCACCTGGCCCTCGAGCCGGGGCCCCCCGTCGTCGTGCTCGGTGACGGCGAGCGCCTGGCCCAGGTGGCGCACAACCTGGTGCGCAACGCGCTGGCCCATACGCCCCCGGGCACCGAGGTGAGCGTGTCGACGGGCGTGGCCGCCACGATGGGGTACATCCAGGTGTCCGACAACGGGCCGGGCATCCCACGCGCCGAGACCGCCCGCGTCTTCGACCGCTTCTACCAGAGCGACCCGTCCCGCTCGGCCACGGGCACCGGGCTCGGACTGGCCATCGTCCGGGCCATCGCGGAGGCGCTCCACGGGTCGGCCGCGGTGCTGCCCACCGAGGGCACGGGGGCCACCCTGGTGGTCAAGATCCCGCTGGCGGCGACCCGTGTCGCCGCGGCGGTCGCCGAGCCCAGGCCGGTCCGCTCACCGCAGCTGCACTGAGGCGCCGGGGACCACGGCGTCGAGGACCGTCGCCAGCTTCACGTTCGTCTCCGCGCTCTCGGCATCGGGGTCCGAGCCGGCCACGACGCCCGAGCCGGCGCGCAGCGTGACCGCGGCGCCGTCGTCGTGGAGCCGTGCGCTGCGGATGCCGATCATCCACTCGCCGTCCCCGCCGGCGTCGACCCATCCCACCGGCCCGGCCCAGTAGCCCCGCGTGCCGGCCTCGCCGCGTGCGATGAACGCGAGCGCGTCGGCCCGGGGGGTGCCCCCGACGGCCGGGGTGGGATGGAGGCGCCCGAGGAGCTCGAGCACCCCGGTCCGCCGGGCCAGCCGGCCTTCGATCCGCGTGCCGAGGTGGGCGACGGAGCGGAAGGCGACCATGGACGGCTCGTCGGGCACCGTGAGGTCCGCGCAGTACGGGGCGAGGGTCGCCGCGATCTCGTCGACCACGTAGCGGTGCTCCTCGCGGCTCTTGTCCGACCGGGCCAAGCCGCGCTGGGCATCGGCGTCGGCCCGTGCGGTGTCGCCGCGCCGCACGGTGCCGGCCAGGGGATGGCACGATACGCGCCCGCCGTGGCGGGCCACCAGCAACTCGGGGCTGGCGCCGAAGAAGGCACCGTCGGGCACGGGCATGCAGAACACGGTGCAGTTGGGTTCCCCCGCCCGGAGCCGGCGCAACACGGCCGAGAGGGGGAGCGTCCCGTCCAGCTCCACGCTGATCGGCCGGGACAGCACCACCTTGCGCAGTGTGGCTCCGGGCGCGCGCAGCACCGCCACCGCCTCGGCGACCAGATGGCCGTAGGCGCCCGAGCCCATGGGCGTGGTGAGGCGGGTGACGCCGGGATCGGCGCTGACCTCGGGGGACGTGCCGTACTGCCAGATCACGGCGTCGAAGAGCTCGGCGGTCCCGGGGAGCGTCATGTCCGCCGGCCCGACGGCGGTGGCCCAGCGCCGGGTGACGCCGTCGACGTCGCGCTCGATCCCCATGGAGAAACGGGGGATGACGAGCTGACCGGCCATGGCGTCGTCGAAGGGGAGCGCGCCCAGCGCCACGACGCCGGAGCCGGGGCGGCCGACGGGGTCGTCGCAGGGGATCGCCGCCAGTGCGGAGGCGGCCTCGGAGGCATCGACCAGCTGCGCCGTGCCCCAGCCGACCAGGGTGAGTCCGGGGCGGTCGAAGAGCACCGTCGGGCTGCCGTCGAACTGCAGCGCGTCGGGCCCGTACTCGAGGGGCACGGTCCGCGCGGTGGAGCGCAGCGCTCACGGGGCGCCGGCGCGGGTGGCCACCACGAGTTGGCTCAGGCCGCCCGCCAGCGGTCGGATCCCGACGGCCGAGAACCCGGCGGCGAGCAGCACCCGGCGCAGGTCGGCCGCCGGCGGGAGGTAGGCCACGGACCGGGGCAGGTAGCGGTA
Source organism: uncultured Acidimicrobiaceae bacterium (assembly GCA_963717455.1). Classification (GTDB taxonomy): domain Bacteria; phylum Actinomycetota; class Acidimicrobiia; order Acidimicrobiales; family RAAP-2; genus Bog-473. The sequence continues at coordinate 3,398,722 of OY970336.1, read as the reverse complement.
GGCCTCGCGGTCCGAGAGGGCGCCGCCCAGCGCGGGCACCGCCTTGTTGAACCAGACGTCGTAGCCGGCGCGCCACAGGCGCGAGGTGGGGGCGTCGACCTCGAGCACCGCCAGCCGCCCGCCGGCGCGGAGCACGCGGGCGCACTCGCCCAAGGTGGCGGCCAGGTCGGTGAAGTTGCGCAGCGCGTAGCCGCAGACGAGGCCGTCGAAGGCACCCTCGGCGAAGGGGAGGCGGCTGCCGTCCGCCTCGACCAGCGGGGTCGAGGCGCCGTTGGCCGACAGCATGCCCGCGCTCAGGTCGGCGCCGACCACGCGGTAGCCGCGGCGGAGCCCGAGGCGCGAGAGGTCGCCGGTCCCGCAGGCCAGGTCGAGGACGAGGGAGCCCTCGGGGAGGGCGAGTGAGGCCACGGCACCGCGCCGCCACGCCTGGTCGAGCCCGAAGGTCATGAGGCGGTTCATGAGGTCGTAGCGCGGCGCGATGGTGTCGAACATCGCGCGCACGTGCGCCGTCTTCTCGTCACCCGTGGGCAGCGGCGGCGACCCGGGATCGGCTGCACCGTTCCGGCGTCGTCGCACGGTGGTGCCGGCGGGTGTCAGCGGTAGTAGCGGTAGACCACTTGGGCGACGCAGGCCGGTTTGGGCGCGTCCTTGACCTCCATGACGAGGTCGTAGGTCACCTGCACGCCACCCTCGACGTCGTCGACACCGGCCACCGTGACGCCCATGCGCAGGTCGGCGCCGACGGGCACCGGTGAGGGAAAGCGGACCTTGTTGCAGCCGTAGTTGACGCCGAACTTCATGTTCTTGACGCCGATCACTCTGTTCAGCAGGACCGGGGCGAGCGAGAGCGTGAGGTAGCCGTGGGCGATGGCGACGCCGAACGGTCCCTCCTTGGCGCGCTCGGGGTCGACGTGGATCCACTGGTGGTCGTCAGTGGCGTCGGCGAAGAGGTTCACCCGCTCCTGGGTGATCGTCTGCCACTCGGAGTGGCCGAGGTCCTCGCCGACGAGCTCGTGGAAGGCGTCGACGCCGTCGACGGTGGTGGTCATGCTTGCGCTCCTCGCTGGTCAGGGTTTGTTCCGCAGAGGGACGCTACCCGCCCGTGGGCACCTCACTACGCTGACGCCGGTGACCCACGCGCACGAGCACGACGCCGAGCCGGTCCACCAACACCGCGACGTCCGAGGTGGTGGGGCCCGTGCGGCCGTCTTCGGCATCAGCGACGGCCTCGTGACCAACGTGTCCCTGGTCCTGGGGGTGGCCGGGGCAAACCCCGGAGGGTCGTTCGTGCGCCTGGCGGGGGTGGCCGGGCTGATCGCCGGCTCCTTCTCCATGGCGGCCGGCGAGTACGTGTCCATGACCGCGCAGCGCGAGCTGATGGAGCGCGAGCTCGAGGTGGAGCGCCGGTCGCTCCGTCGCAGTCCAGAGGGTGAGGCCGCCGAGCTCCGGAGCATGTACGTGCAGCGCGGCATCGACCCGGCGGTCGCCACCGACATGGTGAACGAGGTGATGCAGGACCCCGAGCTCGCCCTCGAGACCCACGCCCGGGAGGAGCTCGGGATCAGCACGCAGAACCTCGGGCACCCCTGGCAGGCCGCCCTCGCCTCCTTCGTCACCTTCGCGGTCGGCGCGTTCATCCCGCTGGCGCCGTGGCTGTTCACCTCGGGGACGTTGGCCATCGTGCTGTCGGTGGTGCTGGGGGCGGTGGCCTCCCTCGCCGTCGGGGCGGTGCTGGCCCGGTTCACCGAGCGCCCCGTCCTGTCCTCCGGCGCTGCGCCAGCTCGCCGTGACCGCGGTCGCCGCCGCGGTCACCTTCGGGGTGGGCCGCGCCATCGGCGCCGGCAGCAGCTGATTCGGAGCGTCGCGTCGGGGTCAGGCGTCGGCGGGCGGGTCGCGCCGGTAGGACCGGTCGACGTGGTCGATCGTGAACCCGAGCGACCGGTAGAGCGAGATCGCCGCCTCGTTGGTGGCGTCGGTATAGAGCATCCCCACGGCGACGCCGCGCCGCGCACAGCGACTCGAGCCCGGCCACGGTGAGGGATCGCCCCCAGCCCTGGCCGTGGTGGCGCGGGTCGACGGCGATCACGTAGATCTCGCCCAGCACGGGGGAGCGGTCGCGGTGGACCTTGGTCCAGCACGACCCGATGAGCCCCGGCCCGTCCGGGTCGTCGGCGACCAGGAACCCCTCGAGCTCGACCCAGTCGGCGGCCATGCGCTCGCGGAGGTCCTCGACGGTCCAGCCGCCCTGCTCGGGGTGCCCGGCGAAGGCCCGGTTGTTGGTCTCGAGCCACGCGCCGTCGTCGCGGCCGGGCACGAAGGGACGGGTGACCAGCGGCCGGGTGGCGCGCTCGACGTCGGCCGCCAGGGGGAGCGGCACGCGCATCTGCAGGACGTCGCGCTCGGGCGCGAATCCGTGCGCGCGGGCGCGGTCGTCGTCCTCCGGTCCGGCCTGCATGGCCCAGAGATGGACCGGGCCGCTCGGGGGGGCCTCGGCCATGGCGCGCCCGATGAGGGCGGGCACGACGTCGTCCGAGCCGGTGCCGCGGGCATCGGGATCGACGACCACGTGCACGACGGTGGAGCCGTCCTTGGCCGGCGAGAGCAACGCGCACCCGGCGACCCCGCCCTCGGTGCGGGCGAGGACGATGCGCTCCGCGGCCCGCTCGGGGTCCAGCCGTCGTCAGGTCACGCAGCTGCGGCTCGGGGAGTGCGGGATGGCCATCGGCCGCGTCGGCCCGGGTGAGCAGCGCGGCGAGTGCAGCCCTGTCCCCGTCGCTCAGGTCGCCGAGGTCGACAACGGAGAGCCGCACGTCCACGCGGCCAACGTAACCCGATAGCGTGAGCCGGTGGCGAAGCCCAGGACACCCAAGGGTCGGGCGCGCCTCGCCGTCGAGCGCCTCGCGGAGCGCTACCCGGGCACCGTGACCGAGCTGTGCGCGCTGGACCACAAGGATCCGTTCCAGTTGCTGGTCGCCACCATCCTGTCGGCCCAGTGCACGGACGCCCGGGTCAACATGGTCACCCCGGAGCTCTTCGCGGCGCTTCGGGGACCCGGCGGCGCTGGCGGCGGCGAACCCCGAGGAGGTCGAGGAGATCATCCGCTCCACCGGGTTCTTCCGATCCAAGACCCAGAGCCTGATCGGCATGGCCAGCCGCGGTGGCGGAGCGCTACGGCGGCGAGGTGCCGCCTGCGCTCGAGGACCTCGTGACGCTCCCGGGCGTCGGCCGCAAGACCGCCAACGTCGTGCGCAGCGTCGCGTTCGGGTTGCCCGGCCTCCCTGTCGACACCCACGTCCTGCGCGTGACGCAGCGGCTGGGGTTGCTCGACGGGTTGTCGCCGGCCGAGCAGCGCGACGCGGTGAAGGTGGAGCACGAGCTCAACGCCATGGTCCCGCCCTCCGAGCGGGGGGCGTTCAGCCTGCGGGTGATCCTGCACGGGCGGGACACGTGTGTCGCTCGAAAGCCACGTTGCGCCCATGCCTCTTGGCCGATTTCTGCCCCGTCGGTACGATAACCGGCGTGTGATGGGACTTTCGGCCCCTTTTTAGGCAATTCGGGTTTCCCCAGATGAAATCCCAAAACCCAGGGGCTACCATTGGCCCCGGAACCGGTTCCCGCCACCTGGTTCCAAAAGAGTCGAGACTGGGATCCGCCTCCTGGCCGACTCGCCCAATGCCGGCCTTCGGGCCGGCATTGGTGTTTCCGGTCCTGGTCAGGGCCAGCCTCGCACGGTGGTATTACTTGGGGTGCTACCATCGGACCATGGTCACCAAGCGCTCGGTGTCGCTCGACGACGAGGTGGCGTCGTCGGTCGAAGAGGCGGCGAAGCAGGACGGCGTGTCGTTCAGCGCGTGGCTGTCGTCGGCGGCGGAGAAGCAGCTTCGGGTGCGCCAGGGCCTGCGCGGCGTGGCGGCCTGGGAAGGCGAGACCGGCTCGTTGAGCGCCGAGGAATTGGCCGCCGGCGAGGCCCTGCTCGCCCGGCTGCGCTCGGGTGTGTCCGGCGTCGCGTCGCGCGTCCGGCGGCGGTGAGCGCGAACCGCCGCGAGGGTCTGGTCTACGGCCTCGGTGCGCTGCACGCGGCCGCGCGGGGTGACCGCATGATGTGGGCGCTGCACCGCGCCGCGCTCTCCAACGGCATCGTGCCGGTGATCCCCGCCGTCGCGGTGGCCGAGGGGTACCGGACCGAGGCGCGCCACGACCGGATCGGCGAGCTGCTGGCGGGGACGGAGGTCGAGCCCTTCAGCGGTGAGGCGGCCCGCCGCTCCGGTGAGATCGCGGCCCGTTGCGACACGTCGGACCTCAGCGTCGTGACAGTGGTCGAGCTGGCCGAGCGCCGTAATTGCGCCGTCGTCACGCAACGCCAGCCCGTTCTGCGCACGGCGGCAGCCCAGCTGGGCCACGAGCTCGTCCTCTACGCGGTGTGAGCGCCCTTTCGCGGGGCACCCGCTGAGGAAGTCGTCCGACGCAACAGCTGGGGGCGGCTCAGCGCCCCGGACCCTGGGAGAAGCGCCGCAGGCGGCGCACCGCCCCCCCGAGCGAGCGCTCGACGGCGATGAGCTCCTGCGCCATGTCCTCGTCGCCGCTCGCCAGTGCCCCCTCCGCCATTGCGGTGACGCGCTGGTGGAGCTCGGCCAGGGTGGAGGAGAGCGACGAGATCTCGGCGGCAGATGACATCCCGCGATGATGGCCGATGGCGGACCACGTGTGGAAAGGGCCCCGCGGGGCCCGCCGGTAGCCTTGAGTCCTCATGCCCCTCCGTGTCCTGGACCTGCGCGGCACGCAGCCGCCGTTCGCCGCCGTCCTGCCGCGCCCGTCGGCGCCGGGTGCCGACGTCCACGAAGTCGTGGCGGGGATCCTCGGGCAGGTGCGTGCCGAGGGTGACCGGGCAGTGATCCGGTGCACCGCGGAGCTGGACAAGGTGGACGTGTCCGACGGCCTGCGGGTGCCCCGCCAGGCCATCGAGCGGGCCCGCGCCACCGCCGACCCGGACCTGGTGGCGGCCCTCGAGGTGGCCTTCGCCCGCATCCTGGCCTACCACGCGCACGAGGGTGCGCCACCGGCCGACCTGAGCGACGGCGGCATCACGGTCGGGCACGAGACGCGGGCGGTCGCCCGCGCCGGGATCTACGCGCCGGGTGGCCGGGCCCGCTATCCGTCGACCGTGCTCATGTGCGCCGCGCCGGCGCGCGTGGCCGGGGTCGGGGGCATCGCCCTGTGCGTGCCGCCCGCGTCCGACGGCAACATCGACCCGGCCACCTTGTGCGCCGCGTCGATCGCGGGCGTCGACGAGGTCTACCGGATCGGCGGTGCGCAGGCGATCGCGGCGCTGGCGTACGGGACCGAGAGCGTGCCCGGGGTCGACGTCGTCGCGGGGCCGGGCAACGCGTACGTGGCCGAGGCCAAGCGACAGGTGTCCGGTGTCGTGGGCGTGGCGTCCGCCTTCGCCGGCCCGTCCGAGATCGTGGTGGTCGCCGGGCCCGACGCGCCGCCGGCGTTCGTCGCCGTCGACCTCGTCGTGCAGGCCGAGCACGGGCCCGACGGCCTGGCCTGGCTGGTCTGCTGGGACGGGGCCCTCGCCCAGGCGGTCGCCGACGAGGTGGACCGGATCGTGGCCGGATCGAGCCGGCGGGCCGACCTCGAGGCGACGCTCGCCGCGTCGGGGATCACGTGCCTGGTCGACGGGCCGGAGGACGCGCTGGCGGTGGCGAACACGATCGCCCCCGAGCACCTGGAGCTGATGGTGCCCGAGGACGAGGGCATGGCCATGGTGGCGCGCGTGCAGAACGCCGGTGCCGTGTTCATCGGCGACTGGTCGCCGGCCAGCATGGGTGACTACATCGCCGGGCCCAACCACGTCCTGCCCACCAACAGGACGGCGCGCTTCGCCTCTGCGCTGCGGGCGGACGACTTCCGCAAGCACCTGCACACCGTCCGGGTGACGCCCGAGGCGTTGCGCACCCTGGGCCCGCACGTGATCACGCTGGCCGAGGCGGAGGGGCTGCCGGCCCATGCGGACTCGGTGCGGCGCCGGCTGGCCGCGCTGGACGAGCGAGCGGTGCCATGAGCGCCGTGCCGCCGGTGCGCCCGGACCTCGACCTGGCCGAGGGCTACCACTCGCCCCAGGTCAAGGCCGAGGTGCGCCTCAACACCAACGAGTCACCCTTCGCACCACCCGACGCGTGGCGCGAGGAGCTGCTCGCCGCCTTGGCGGAGGTCTTCTTCAACCGCTACCCCGACCGCCCGGCCACCGAGCTCCGGCAGGCCGTGGCCGAGCTGCACGGCGTATCGCTCGACGAGGTCTTCTGCGCCAACGGGTCCAACGAGGTCCTCCAGTGCCTCATGCTCGCCTTCGGGGGGCCCGGCCGCCGCGCCCTGGTGTTCGAGCCCACCTACGCGCTGCACTCGCACATCTCGCGCATCACCGGCACCGAGGTGGTCGAGGGGTCGCGCGACGACGACTTCCAGATCGATCCCCACCACGCCGAGGCCATGCTCGCCGCGCAGCGGCCCGACATCACGTTCCTCTGCTCGCCGAACAACCCGACCGGGCGCGCCGAGCCGCCGGCGACGGTCGCCGTCGTCTGCGCTGCGGCACCGGGGCTCGTGATCGTGGACGAGGCCTACGGGCAGTTCTCCCCGTCCTCGGCGCTCGGGTTGCGCGGTCCGGCGCACCCCGGGCTCGTCGTCACCCGCACGTTCTCCAAGACCTGGGCCATGGCCGGCGCGCGCCTGGGCTACCTGGTGGCCGATCCGGCAGTGGTGACCGCGTGCGAGGCGGTGGTGCTCCCGTACCACCTTTCGGCGCAGACCCAGCTGGCCGGCCTGCTCGCCCTGCGCCACGTGCCCGAGATGGAGTCCCGGGTGGCGCGCATCGCGGAGGAGCGCGGCCGCGTCGCCGCCGCGCTGCATGACCTGCCGGTGGACAGCTGGCCCTCCGACGCCAACTTCATCCTCTTCCGCCCCCGCGACCGGGACGCCGACGCGGTCTGGCGCTCGCTCCTGGCCCAGTCCGTCCTGATCCGCAACTGCGCGAGCTGGGACGGCCTGCGGGGTTGCCTGCGCGTCACGATCGGGACCGCCGAGGAGAACGACCGCTTTCTCCACGCACTGAAGGAGAGCCTGTGACCACCGCCCCCCGCCGCGCCAGCAAGGAGCGCGCCACCAAGGAGACCAGCATCGACGCCACGCTCGTCATCGACGGCTCCGGCCGCACCGGCGTCTCCACCGGGCTCCCGTTCTTCGACCACATGATCGAGCAGCTGGGGCGGCACGCCTCCTTCGACCTCGAGGTCCACGCCACGGGCGACCTCCACGTCGACGCGCACCACACGGTGGAGGACGTCGGCATCGTCCTCGGGGCATGCCTGGCCGAGGCGCTCGGTGACAAGGCGGGCATCCGCCGCTTCGCCTCCGTGCTGCTGCCGCTCGACGAGGCGCTCGTTGAGGTCGCGCTGGACCTGTCGGGGCGGCCGTACCTGGCCTACGGGCTCGAGTTCGCTCCCGACACGGCGGGTCTGGGCATGCCACCCTTCGACCCCCAGCTGGCCGAGGAGTTCTGGCGCGCCTTCGCCACCGCCGCCAGCCTGACCCTGCACATCAGGCGGCTCGAGGGGAAGAACACACACCACGTGTTGGAGGCCAGCTTCAAGGGAGTGGCCCGCTGCTTGCGCGATGCGGTGCGCATCGAGGGGGGTGGCGTCCCCTCGACCAAGGGCAGCCTGTGACGGCAGGGCCGCGGATCGCCGTCCTCGACTACGGGATCGGCAATCTCCGCTCGGCCGAGAAGGCGCTGCAGCACGTCGGGCGCGGCCGCACGCCTCGTGACCGATGCCGCGTCGGTGGAGGCGGCAGATGCCGTCGTGCTGCCCGGCGTCGGTGCGTTCGGTGCCTGCGCGCGGGCACTGCGCGACAGCGGGCTCGAGGAGCCGGCTCGGGCGGCCCTCGCCGCGGGCGTGCCCTTCTTCGGCGTGTGCGTCGGTTTCCAGCTCCTCTACGAGGACTCGGTGGAGAGCCCGGGCGCGCCGGGCCTGGGCGTCTTCCCCGGCACCGTCGGGCCGCTGCCGGCGGGCGTGAAGCACCCGCAGATGCAGTGGAACACCCTGGACGTGCGCGGGGAGGGCGAGCCGGCGCCGCTGCGCGGGCTCGGGCCGCACCCGTGGGTGTACTTCGTGCACTCCTTCGCCCCGCCGGTGGGCGACGAGACGGTCGCGGTGTGCGACTACGGCGGTCCCGTGGCGGCGCTGGTCACCCGGGGCGCCCTGTGGGGGGCGCAGTTCCACCCCGAGAAGTCGGGTGCGGCCGGCCTGGCGCTCCTCGCCAATTTCGTGGACGTCGCGGCAGCGGCCTGATGGACCTGCTGCCCGCCATCGACCTGCGCCAGGGTGAGGCCGTCCGGTTGACCCAGGGCGACTTCGACCGCCAGCAGGGCTACGGTGACCCCGCGGCGCTGGCGACGCGCTACATCGAGGGCGGCGCCCGCTGGATCCACGTGGTCGACCTGGACGCGGCGCGGACCGGGGTGGCCCACGAGCGCACGGCACTCCGAGAGATCGTCCGCCTGGCGACGGCGTCGTCAGTCTCGGTGCAGGCGGGCGGGGGCATCCGAACGGAGGAGGCGGCCGAGGAGCTCCTCGAGGGCGCCGGCGTCGCCCGCATCGTGCTCGGCACCGCCGCCCTGGAGGATCCCGCGCTGGCGGCCCGCTGCGCGCGGCGCTGGCCCGGGCGCGTCGCCGTCGGGCTCGACTACCGGGTGGGGCGCGACGGGGTGGCCGAGGCGCAGGCGCAGGGCTGGCTGGCCGGGTCGGGCCGCTCGGTGACGGACCTCCTCGACGCTGTGGGCCGGGGAGCAGTTCGGCGCCGTCGTGGTGACCGAGGTGGCCCGGGACGGCACCCTGGAGGGCCCCGCCGTCGAGAGCCTGGGCGCCTTGCTCCTGCGCACCGGGTTGCCGCTCGTGGCGTCGGGGGGAGTCGGCGCCACCCAGGACCTGTACCGGCTGGCGCACCTGCAGGCGGGCGGGCGCCGGCTGGCCGGCGCCATCGTCGGGCAAGGCGCTGGCGGAACGCCGCTTCAGCGTGGAGGAGGCATTGGCCGCGTGCGCAGCATCCGACTGATCCCCTGCCTGGACGTCACCGAGGGCCGCGTCGTCAAGGGCGTGCGCTTCGTCGACCTCACCGACGAGGGCGACCCGGTCGAGCTCGCGGCGCGCTACGACGCCGAGGGCGCCGACGAGGTGACGTTCCTCGACATCACGGCGTCCTCCGACGGGCGCGACACGATGGTCTCGGTGGTGGCCCGCACGGCCGAGCAGGTCTTCATCCCCCTCACGGTGGGGGGCGGGGTCCGGGTGGCGGAGGACGCACGCCGCCTCCTGCGGGCCGGCGCCGACAAGGTCGCGGTGAACACGGCCGCCGTGGAGCGGCCGAGGCTCGTCGCGGACATCGCGGACGAGTTCGGGGGCCAGTGCGCCGTGGTCGCCATCGACGCCCGCGCCCGGGCGGCCGGGGACGGGTGGGAGGTGTACACGCACGGTGGCCGCACGCCGACGGGCCTCGACGTCGTGGCCTGGGCGGCCGAGTGCGCCGCCAACGGGGCCGGCGAGATCCTCCTCACCTCCATGGACCGCGACGGGACGAGGGACGGCTTCGACCTGGCGCTGACCCGGGCCGTGGTCGACGCCGTGGAGATCCCGGTGGTGGCGTCCGGTGGCGTGGGCCGGCTGCAGGACCTGGTCGACGGCGCCCTCGACGGCGGGGCCGACGCGGTGCTGGCCGCGTCGATCTTCCACCGCCGCGAGTTCACCATCGGCGAGGCGAAGGCCTACATGGCGGCGCGGGGGGTCGTGGTCCGCCCCGTCTGACGTCCCTGACCTGGAAGGGCGCCCTCGTGCGGTACCGTGCCATGGTGGCCACGTCGACGACGAAGAACGGGACCGGGAAGGCCAAGGCCGGCTCGGCCGAGGACAAGCAGCCGATCTCGGTGCTCTTCGACCGCGTCATGGTCCAGATCTCGCCGTCCGACGGAGAGCGGCGCTCCCGCGCCGGCATCCTGATCCCGGCCACCGCCCAGATCACCCGGCGCCTGACCTGGGCCGAGACGGTGGCGGTCGGGCCGCACGTGCGGTCGGTCAAGGTCGGCGACACCGTGCTGTTCAACCCCGAGGACCGCTTCGAGGTCGAGGTGCACGGCGAGGAGTACGTGATCCTGCGTGAGCGCGACATCCACGCCATCGCCTCCCCCCGCAACGACGGCGGCACGGGGCTCTACCTTTGAGCGACACCGGGGCCGGGGCCACCGCGGCCTCCGCCGTTCCCGCGGGCGTGGCGCTGACGGTCGACGAGGACCTGGTCGCGCGCCGTGGACTTCGCCAAGGACGCCGACGGTCTCGTGCCGGCGATCGTGCAGGACGCCACCGACGGGACCGTGCTGACCCTGGCCTACATGGACGCCGAGGCCCTGCGGCGCACGCTGGCCTCGGGGCGCTCGTGGTTCTACAGCCGCAGCCGCCGGGAGTACTGGCAGAAGGGCGAGACGTCCGGTGACCGCCAGTACGTCCGCGAGGTGCGCGTGGACTGCGATGGCGACGCGCTCGTCGTGCTGGTGGACCAGCACGGCCGCGGTGCGTGCCACACCGGGGAGCGCACCTGCTTCCACCGCACCATCGGCACGGGCCCGGGGGTGCCGGCGCCGTGACGCCCGCGGGCGGCGCGGGCCCGGGCGCGCTCGTCTTCCGGCCCGACGCAGCCGAGTTCGCCGCGCTGGCCAAGGAGCACGCCATCGTGCCCGTCTGGTGCGAGGTGGTGGCCGACACGCTCACGCCCGTGGCCTGCTTCGCCAACGTGGTGGGGGAGGGCGACGGGTTCCTCTTCGAGTCCGTCGAGGGCGGCGAGCGCTGGGGCCGCTACTCGTTCGTCGGGCGCCGGCCGCTCGCCACGCTGACGGCGCGGGGCGGACGGTCGAGACGACCGGTCGGCTGGACCTCGCGCCGTCCGACGACGGGATCCTGGCCGCGGTCGAGAGCCTGGTGGCGCGTTTCCAATCGCCGGTGCTGGCCGGTCTCCCGCCCCTGCACGGCGGCCTGGTGGGGTATCTCGGCTACGACGTGGTGCGCGAGGTGGAGCGGCTGCCTGACCCGCCGCACGACGACCTGGGCCATCCCGATGCCGCGCTGGTGGTCATCGGGCAGTTCTGCGCCTTCGACCACTGGCGCCAGCGCATCGTGCTCGTCGACAACGTCGTGGTGCCCGACGCCCCGGACGGTGTCGTCGACACCGAGGCGGTGGCCCGGGCCTATGACGCCGCCTGCAGGCGCCTGCGGGAACTGGCAGCGGACTGCGGACGGGCCGGGCCGGTGTCGGGCGAGCTGGTGCCCGCGCCCCCGCCCGGTCTGGAGCGGGCCGAGGCGACGCGGACCATGACCTCGGAGGAGTACAAGGCGGCCATTCAGGTGGCGAAGGAGTACATCCGCGCCGGCGACATCTTCCAGGTCGTCCTGTCGCAGCGCTACGACCTCGCGCTCGAGGCCGACCCGTTCGACGTGTACCGCGCCCTGCGGCTGCTGAACCCGAGCCCCTACCTCTACTTCCTGCGCTTCCCCGAGGTGACCGTCGTGGGCGCGTCGCCCGAGCCCATGGTGCGCCTGCGCGACGGCACGGTGACGTCGCGCCCGATCGCGGGGTCCCGGCCGCGGGGGGAGAACGAGCAGCACGACCGGCTGCTCGAGGGGGAGCTGGCGGAGGACCCCAAGGAGCTGGCCGAGCACATCATGCTGGTCGACCTGGCCCGCAACGACGTGGGGCGGGTGGTGCGCTTCGGCACCGAGAAGGTCGACGAGCTCATGACGATCGAGCGCTACAGCCACATCATGCACATCACGTCGCAGGTGTCGGGAGAGCTGGCCGAGGGCAAGGGGCCGATCGACGTCCTGCGGGCGACGCTGCCGGCCGGCACCCTGTCGGGTGCCCCCAAGGTGCGGGCGATGGAGATCATCGACGAGCTCGAGCCCACCAAGCGGGGTGTCTACGGGGGCGTCGTCGGCTACATCGACTTCTCCGGCAACGTCGACACCGCCATCGCCATCCGGACCATGGTCGTGACGCCCGACGGCCGGGCCAGCGTGCAGGCGGGCGCGGGGATCGTGGCCGACAGCGACCCGCAGAGCGAGGACGACGAGTGCGCGCACAAGGCGGGGGCGCTCCTGGTCGCCGTGACGGCGGCGCGGCGCATGGGCGCGGCGCGGCGACCGTCGACGGGCGCGTGAGCGGGCTCGCGGCCGAGACGGCCGCCCTGCGCCAGGGGGCGGGTGCGTTCCGCCCGGCCCGCGACGTCCTGGCGGTGCGTGGGCCCGAGGCCGAGGCGTACCTCCAGGGACAGGTGAGCCAGGACGTGAGCGCGCTGGCGGTGGGCGAGTCGTCGGACTCGCTCCTGCTCGAGCCCGACGGCAAGCTGTCCGCCCTGCTGCGGGTCACCCGGACCGACGCCCAGGGCTTCGTGCTCGACGTCGACGGCGGCTACGGCGGCGCGGTGCTGGCCCGGCTCCGCCGGTTCGTGCTGCGCTCCAAGGTGGAGATGGAGCCGCTGGCATGGCACTGCCTGTCGCTGCGCGGTGCGGCGGTGGGGGAGGCCGCGGCGGGACTGCTGGCCGTGCTGGCCGAACGGGGGGTGCTGGCCCTGCCCTTCGAGTGGAACGGCTGGCAGGGGACGGACCTGCTGGGCCCCGAGGACGTGGTGCTCGGCCCGGAGGAAGCGGGCCTGCCTGCCGGTGTCGTGCCCTGTGGGCCCGAGGCGGTCGAGGCGTGCCGCATCGTCTCGGGGATCCCCGCCATGGGCACGGAGTTGACGGGCAAGACCATCGCGGCCGAAGCCGGGCTCGTCGAGCGGACCGTGAGCTTCACCAAGGGCTGCTACACGGGGCAGGAGCTCGTGGCGCGGATCGACGCCAGGGGCTCCAACGTGGCGAGGCGCCTGGTCGGCATCGTGGCGCCCGGTGACCCACCCGGCCCAGACGGCGCCGGCGCTGCGATCGCGGCGCTGGCCCGGGGCATGACGCTGCACGGCGGCGAGGCGCCCGCGGGCGACGGCGCGGCCGACGACAAGGTCGTCGGTACCGTCACGTCGGCCGCCTGGAGCGTCGAGCTGGGAGCCTGGGTGGCGCTCGGGTACCTGCACCGCACCGTGGAGGCCCCCGGGCCGGTGAGGGTGCGCTCGGGCGACGGCCTGGGAGCCTCGTGGCCGGCGCGGGCCGAGCTGCTGCCGCTGGGCGGTGTGGCCGGGGACAGCTGAGGGGTCGTCCCGACGGTGGCCGTGCCGGAGCGCCCTGGCGGCTGGCGCACTGCCGTACTGGTTGCTGGCGGCGCGGCCTTCGCACTGGCGGCGGCGCCGACCCGTCCGTTCACCGGGCCGGCCGATCTGCTGACGGCCCTCCCGATCGCCCTGCTGGCGGTGCTCGTCGTGGCCCGCTGGCCCCTGCGGCCCCGACCGCGCCCGGCGGCGTCGGGGGCCGTGGCGCGCCATCCCTACCGGGCGTGGATGGTGCTGCTCGGCGCCGCGGTGGCCTGGGAGCTGGCCGAGTACTTCGCCCGGGGCAGCCGGGGCCAGCACCCGACGCTCAGTTCCATGGCCGACGCGCTCGATCGCCCGTACCTCGTGAAGGCGCTGGTGTTCTTCGGCTGGCTCTGGCTGGGGCTGTGCATCGTGCGCCTGGGGAGTCGCGGGAGGGGCCGCGTGCCCTCGAGCGAGCCCGCCGACCCGGCATGAGCTCCGTGTCGTACGCGGTGTGGGCCCTCTTCGGGGCCGCTGCGCTCGGGCTGTGGGCCTGGTCCCGATCGTCGCGGGAGATCCCCGCCCGCCCCGCGGTGGTCGTGGAACGGCTGGCGACCGGGCCGTTGCTGCGGGTGCTCCTGGTCCTGGTGTGGATGTGGGCCGGGTGGCACCTGTTCGCCCGCTGAGCCCCCGGAGCGATCGCGGGGTTTGGAGGGCGGCTGGGCAGGGGTACGACACGGAGTGACCCGGTGGGGGGCGGGCGCACCGTAACTGCAACCGGACGTCACCGAATCTGAGACAACGGAAGCGCAAATTCTCCTCATGCGGAGCAGCGAGGACTCGAGGCAGATGGACAGGGCAGGGAGCGTGGAGTCGCTGCCCGACCTGAAACCGTGGCGCGAAGCCGGCTGGATCTTCCGAGACGGCGGGTGCATTGCCATCGAACGCCTTGGCGACGAGATCCGGTCACGGGTCTCGGCGGACTGATGGTCAAGGTCATCCAAGTCGCGGCGGACGGCACCGAGATGGCCGCCATCGAGGTCGACGACTTCACGATCGAGGTCATCTACTCGGGCATCGCCGAGATGCTGCGCCAGGCTGCGGCATCGAACGAGGCTGCGGCGGCACCCAGCAGCGAGCTGCCGCGTGAGGCGCGCCAGCGCCGCGACAAGATCCTGAGCCGCATCCGCGACTGAGTCGCCCATGCCCCTGAGCAGGGGATGGGCCGTCGCGGAAAGAGCGCGCCGCTACGCTGGGGCGTCATGCCCACCTCTCTGGCGGACATCCTCGCCTCCCACCGGGCCCACGCCGCTGCTGACCGCCGCCAGCTCGCTGATCTGGTCGAACGGGCCGCCGCCACGCCTCCGCCCCGCGCCTTCGCCGGGGCGCTGAAGGGCGACGGGCTGACCTGCATCGCCGAGATCAAGCGCCGCTCGCCGTCCAAGGGCGACCTCGACCCCGGGCTGCAGCCCGATCTGGTGGCCAAGGAGTACGTCGCCGGGGGTGCCGCCTGCCTGTCGGTGCTGACCGATGCCGACTTCTTCGGTGGTTCGGCGGGCGACCTGGCGTCGGCCCGCCAGGCCTCGGGCCTTCCCGTGCTGCGCAAGGACTTCACGGTGCACGAGGCCGACGTCGCCGACGCGCGCCTCATGGGCGCCGACGCCGTGCTCCTGATCGTCGCCGCCCTCGACGACGACGAGCTGCGACGGAGCGCCGCCCTGGCGGCGGAGCTGGGTCTTGCTGCGCTCGTCGAGGTGCACGACGACGAGGAGCTCGAACGCGCCCTGGCCGCCGGTGCGCGGCTCGTCGGGGTCAACCAGCGGGACCTGCGCACCTTCGAGGTCGATCACGGGCGCGCCTGCGCTCTGGCGGCGCGCATCCCACCCGGGGTGATCGGCGGTCGCCGAGTCGGGCATCCGCGACGCCGACCGACGCCCGCCGCCTGGCCGACGCCGGCTACGACGCCATCCTGGTCGGCGAGACGCTGGTCCGGTCCGGTGACAGGGTGGCGCAGCTCCGTGCGCTGGTCGGTCATCCCGTCGGGACGCGATGACCGAAGAGCTCTTCGTCAAGATCTGCGGCATCACCTCGGAGGCCGACGCGCTGCCTCGCCGTCAGCCTCGGGGCGTCTGCGGTGGGCTTCATCTTCGCCCCCTCGCCGCGACAGGTCTCCGTGCAGCTCGCCGGCGACATCGCCAAGCGATTGCCCGAACACGTGTTGACCGTCGGCGTGTTCCGCGACGAGGCACCGCAGCGCATCGTGGAGGCGGTCCGCGTGGCGGGGCTCGGCGCAGCGCAGCTGCACGGCCACGAGACGGCCGAAGAGACGCAGTGGGTCCGCGCCCGCGTGCACACGGTGATCAAGGCCTTCCGTGCCGGCGAGCGCGCCATCGGCCGCTTCGAGGAGTTCGGCGCGGACTACCTCCTGGTCGACGGCGACAACCCGGGGTCGGGCGAGGTCTTCGACTGGCGGCTGGCCGAGGGGGTGGCGGACCACCACCGCCTGATCGTCTCGGGCGGCCTGCGGCCCGACAACGTCGGCCAGGCGGTGGCGAACCTGCGGCCCCACGGAGTGGACGTCTCCACCGGCGTCGAGTCCGCGCCCGGGCGCAAGGATCCCGCTGCTCGTGCGCGACTTCATCGTCACCGCACGGCGGGCCAACGCCGAGGCGTCTGCCCGGGACGTCGTGGTCGACGCCGCGGTCGAGGAGCCCTACGACTGGAGGGACGGATGAGCGGCGACAGCCTGATGCGGCGGCCCGGCCCCGACGGCCGCTTCGGCGAGTTCGGCGGCCGCTTCGTCCCCGAGTCGCTGATGCCGGCCTGCCTGGAGCTGGAGAAGTGGTTCGACGACGCGTGGGCGGACCCGGCCTTCCGGTCGGAGCTCGACGGGTTGCTGCACCACTACGGCGGCCGTCCGACGCCGGTGACCGAATGTGCGCGTCTGTCGGAGCAGCTGGGGGTGCGGGTGCTGCTCAAGCGTGAGGACCTCGCCCACACCGGCTCGCACAAGCTGAACAACGTCGTGGGCCAGGCGCTGCTCACCAAGCGGATGGGCAAGTCACGCATGATCGCCGAGACGGGCGCGGGGCAGCACGGTGTGGCCTCGGCGACGGCCGCCGCCCTCTTCGGCCTCGAGTGCACGGTGTTCATGGGCGAGGTCGACACGAAGCGCCAGGAGCTCAACGTCTTCCGCATGGAGTTGCTCGGCGCCGAGGTCCGTACCGTCACCTCGGGCAGCCGCACGCTGAAGGACGCCGTCAACGAGGCAATGCGGGAGTGGGTGGCGACCGTGGAGACGACGCACTACTGCCTCGGGTCCGTGATGGGTCCACACCCGTTCCCCTACATGGTGCGTCAGTTCCAGCGTGTCGTCGGGGACGAGGCGCGTGCGCAGTGTCGCGAGCCTGCTCGCGGGCGCCGACCCCGACGTGGTCGTCGCCTGCATCGGGGGCGGGTCGAATGCGGCGGGGACGTTCGCCGGCTTCGTCGACACGCAGGCGCGGCTCGTCGGCGTGGAGGCGGCCGGCGGCGCCGCCATCACCAACGGCATCCCGGGTGTGCTCCACGGCATGCACTCTCGCCTGCTCCAGGACGAGGTGGGCCAGATCCAAGAGGCGGAGTCGATCTCGGCCGGGCTGGACTACCCCGGGCTGGGTCCCGAGCACGCGCACCTGGCGGCCGTCGGGCGAGCCGAGTACTCGACGGCCGGCGATGCCGAGGTGCTCGAGGCCTTCCGCTGCTCAGCCACACCGAGGGCATCATCCCCGCGCTCGAGTCGGCGCACGCCGTGGCCTGGGTGGCGCGCAGCGCCGGCACGGACGCGCTGCCGGCCGGCTCGACGGTCCTGATCACGCTGTCGGGGCGGGGCGACAAGGACGTGGCGCAGGTGCGCGAGATCTTCGGTCGCGAGCACCGTGCCTGACCTGGAGAAGGAGCTCCGCGCCGGCCGGGAGCGCGGCCGCAAGCTGCTGATCCCGTACCTCATGGGCGGGATGTCCGAGGACTGGGGCCAGACCCTGGCGGCGGTCGTGGCGGCCGGTGCCGACGCCGTCGAGGTCGGGATCCCCTTCTCGGACCCGATGATGGACGGCCCCGTGATCCAGGAGGCCGGGCTGCGCGCCCTGCACCCGGGGCACCGTGCCCCAGGAGGTGCTCGACGGCATCGCCCGTGCGGAGGCGCCGGTGCCGGTGGCCGTGATGACCTACTACAACATCGTGTTCCGGGCCGGGCACAAGCGCATGGCCCGCTCCCTGGCGGCCGCCGGCGTGAGCGGGGCCATCATCGTGGACCTGCCCATTGAGGAGATCGCCCCCTGGGCCACCGAGGCGGACGCGGCGGGCATCGACACCGTGCTGCTGGTGGCCCCGTCGAGCCCGCCCGACCGGGTGGAGCGCATCTGCGCGCGGGCGAGTGGCTTCGTCTACGCAGTGGCGCGCATGGGCGTGACCGGCGAGCGTGGCGACGTCGGCACCGATGTGGCGAAGGTCGTCGAGCGCATCCGGAGCTGCACGGACATGCCGGTGTGCGTCGGAGTCGGCGTCTCGACACCCGCCCAGGCCGCCGAGGTGTGCGAGGTCGCCGACGGGGTGGTCGTCGGCTCGGCGCTGGTGCGCCGACTGCTCGAGGGCGAGGGCCCCGACGGCGCCGCCGCGTTCGTCGGGTCGCTGCGGGAGGCGATCGACTAGACCCGGCCGCGCAGCTGTCGCGCCGCGACGGCAGCGATGGCGCGCTGCCCGGCCGCGGTCGGGTGCGCGGCGCGCCACACGTAGCCCTGCAGGCTCTTCTCGGCCCGAGCGGTCCTCGTGACGAGCGACGCGCAGGCGGACGACGGATGGAGGGCGTCGGTGCCGGTGCACGCCTTTGCCGCGAGGACGTCGGCGGCGTCCGCCGCCAGGGTGGCGTCGGGCACCGGCTCGCCCGAGAAGATCCACGGGTCAGCGGTGCAGACCCCGTGGCCGTCCACGGCCGCCGAGACGTCGACCATGGTGACGTTGCTGACGTGGTGGGCGCGCGCGTCGGCCACGGCACCGGCGATCGCCTTGTTCAGCGCACCCAGCACGACCTGCGCGGCGGCATACGTGGAGTCGGCGTTTGCCTTGAGCCCGGTGCAGACGAGGTTGGTGTGCAGGTTCGAGGCGAACGTGTCGTCGGCGATCTGGGCGGGTCGCGGAATGGGTTGGTAGTAGTCCAGCACGGCGATGGTGCCGGCGTGGGGCGCCATCGTCTCGATCGCCTGGGCCAGGCTCGTGCGGACGTTGGCGAGGACGGAGGCCAGAGTGGGCGTCACCGCTCCGTTGGCCACGCAGCGCGTCCCGATGCCGAGGTTCGTCCCGAGGGCCTGGGCCAGCTGGTACTCCAGGCAGCGGGCGAAGTCGATGTCGTCGGCCCCGTCCTGGAGAAGGACGAGCCGGGCCGGGATGCTGGACCAGGTCCGCCGCTGCGACCTCGTCGCTCAGGTTGCGGGCCTGCTGGGGCGGGTCCGGGCACTGGCCGTCGCGCGCGGTGTTGTCCGACCCGTCGGCGACGGCCCCGCTGATGGAGAGCTGGTCACCGGTGAGCCGGCAGTTGGTGGGGCGCACGGTCATGGTCAGACCGAGGTCCCCGGCGAGCAGGGTGGGATAGGCCGACATGGAGGGGCCCTGCGACACGGCGTCGACGGGCAGGCCCACCTGCGGCGTCAGGTAGGGGTTGTGCGAGCCCGTGGCCGTAGGGCACCGAGTCACCGAGGGAGACCGCGCGCGTGGACGTGGCGGGCGACGGCGCGGGGGGCGGGGTGCTGCGGGTGGCCAGCACGACGCCCCCGGCGATCAGGGCCAGGACCACCACGGTGGACACCGCCCAGAACAGGGGCGAGCGCCGCGCCGCGGCGCCCCAGGTCTGCAGCCTTCCCATGGACGGACCTCACGAGTCGCTGCCGGGCGGCAGCGGAGGTGCGACCTTACCGGCTGAGGTCAGCCAGGAGGCAGCAGGACCAGGCAGCCGTTGTGCCCGCCGAAGCCGAAGGAATTGGAGAGGACGGCGGCCGGCTCCCAGGTCGCGGGCTCACCGTGCACGACCCGGATCGTGATCTCGGGGTCGGGCTCCTCGTAGCCGGCGGTCGGCGGGATGGGGCGTGGTGGATGCGTCAGCACGCCGGCCACGGCCTCGATCGCGCCCGCCGCAGCCAGCCCGTGGCCGGTCACCCCCTTGGTCGACGTGACCAGCGGCCCCGGCTCGCCGAAGACCTTGGTGATCGCCCGGGCCTCGGCCAGGTCGTTCAGCGGTGTCGAGGTGCCGTGGGCGTTGATGTGCCCGACGTCGGAGGGCGCGATGTCGGCGTCGGCCAGGGCCAGTTCCATGCAGGCCACCGCGCCCGAGCCGTCGGGCGAGGGGGCGGTGATGTGGTGCGCGTCGGCGGTGCTCGCCGCCCCTGCCATCTCGGCGTAGATGGTGGCGCCCCGTGCCACGGCGCGGTCCCAGTCCTCGAGGACGAGCGCGGCCGCTCCCTCCGTCATGACGAACCCGTCGCGCCGGGCGTCGAAGGGGCGCGAGTGCCCCGAGGTCGACAGCGCCGTCATGTTGGCGAACGCGGCCATCGCGCGACGGGTGCATGCTGGCCTCGGACCCGCCGCCGATGGCCACGTCGCAGCGGCCGGTCGCGACGAGGCGGGCCGCGGCCGCGATGGCGTGCGTGCCGGCGGCGCACGCCGTGCAGATCACCTCGGACGGGCCGCGCCAGCCGAGCCGCATGGAGATCCCGGCTGCGCCGGCGTTGGCCATCATCATGGGCACCAGCCGAGGCGAGACGCGGTCGGCGCCCTTCGCGTTGAAGACGCCGACCTGGTCGGCCAGGGTCTCGAAGCCGCCCACGCCGGTGGCGAACACGACGCCCGCCTTGGCGGGGTCGACGGCGAGGTCACCGGCCGCCTCGACGGCCATGTCGGCCGAGACCATGGAGAGCTGGGCGAAGCGGTCGAGCTGGCGCACCTCCTTCGGGCCGAAGAAGTCGCTGGGGCTCGTAGCCCCGCACGGCGCCGCCGATCACCGCGGGGTGGAGCAGGCCCTCCCAGAGGGCGTCCACGCCGACCCCGCAGCAGGTGACCGCCCCGAGGCCGGTGACGGCGACCCGCCGCCCCCGGATCGGGCCCTCGGCGCCGATCCCGATCTGCATCAGAGCTTGGACGAGATCAGGTCGAACGCCTGGCCGACCGTGGTGATGTCCTCGAGCTCGGTCTCCTCGACCGTGATGTCGAACGCCTCCTCGAGCGCCATGACCAGCTCGACGAGGTCGAGGCTGTCGGCGTCGAGGTCGTCGGCGAACTTGGCCTCCTTGGTGATCTTCTCGGCCGGCACCTGCAGTACCTCGACGGCGCACTCGCGAAACTTCTCGAACGCTGCGTCGCTGTCCACTTTCAGCTCCTTGTCTGTCGGTTCCCCAGCACGCTACAGGCCCATGCCCAGCCCACCGTCGACCGGCACCACGGCCCCGGTCACGTAGGCGGCGGCATCGGAGGCCAAGAAGCCGACCACGGCCGCCACGTCCTGGGCACTGCCGGCTCGTCCCAGCGGCACCTGGCGCGGTCATCAGCGGCGACCCGGTCGTCGCCCAGGGCGGCGGTCATGTCGGTGTCGATGAGGCCCGGGGCGACCACGTTCACCGTGATCTGGCGGCTGCCCACCTCCCGGGCGATGGCCCGGGCCATGCCGACCAGGCCCGCCTTCGAGGCGGCGTAGTTGGCCTGCCCCGGGAGCCCCACGAAGGCGCCCACCGACGACACGAAGATGATGCGCCCGGCGTGGAGGCGCAGCATCTTGGCCACGGCCCGCTTGGCGACCCGGAAGGAGCCGGTCAGGTTGGCGTCGATGACGTCCAGGAAGGCCTGGTCGCTCATCCGCAGGAGCAGCGAGTCCATGGTGATGCCGGCGTTGGCGACGAGCACCTCCACCGGGCCCCACCGCTCCTCGATCGCCGCGAAGGCCGCCCCGACCTCGTCGGAGCTCCGGACGTCGCAGCGAACGGCCAGGTAGCGCTCGGGGTCCGAGCCTTCGGGCGGGGGAGGGGCGTCGTCCGAGCGGAACGTGGTCGCGACCCGGTCGCCGTTGGCCAGGAACCACGCCACGCACGCCGCGCCGATGCCGCGCGTGCCCCCGGTGACCAGAACGACGGCCATCAGCGGGAGTCGGGCACCCGGAGCCAGACGAGGGGCTGTCCCTCTTGCACCCGCTCGCCGTCGGCGGCCAGCCAGCGGATGACCTGGCCCGCGAAGGGCGTGCGCACCTCGGAGACCCCGACCCGTCCCACGAGGTCGCCGACCTCGACGTCGGAGGGCGGCTCGCCGGCGCTTGCGTCGTCGCCCGTCCCGGGCAGCAGCCCCGTCCCCGGGGCACGCAGGGAGGACTCCGGGTTGAAGATGCCGCTCGAGGGGCTGACGACGACCCGTTCGGACATGTAGAGGTGCTCGCCCTGGTGCAGGGCGGGCTCGGCGCGCCAGGTTCCGGCCGCGCCGATCTGGTCCATCAGCGTGTCGAGGTCCTCGGGCTTCGAGACGGCCAGGGACTGGATCTCGGGCAGGCTGCGCTTGGCCAACCCGCTGAGCACGCCGCCCGGGCCCAGCTCGACGAGGGACGTGAGCCCGAGGCCGGCGAAGGTCTCGAGGGTCTGGCGCCAGCGGACGGGGCTGCAGAGCTGGGCCGAGAGCA
The DNA here is from genome assembly GCA_963717455.1 of uncultured Acidimicrobiaceae bacterium. Classification (GTDB taxonomy): domain Bacteria; phylum Actinomycetota; class Acidimicrobiia; order Acidimicrobiales; family RAAP-2; genus Bog-473. The sequence continues at coordinate 3,376,781 of OY970336.1, read as the reverse complement.
GCCCGGGCCATTCGGCCGGGTCGTCGTGCACGTGCGCGTCCACGTTGGCCACCACGCGGACCTCGGGGGTCATGAAGGTCACCTCGGCCAACGCCTTGCGCAGGTCGGCGCGGGCGCCCTGCATCAGGGGCGTGTGGAACGCGCCCGACACCGGGATGGGCATGACGCGTTTCGCCCCGAGCCCCTTGGCCATCTCGCCGGCCAGGGCGACGGCCTCGGGCGTGCCCGCGATGACGACCTGGCCGGGCGCGTTGTAGTTGGCCACCCAGACGTCGCCCTCGGCGCGCATGCAGGCCGCCTCGGCGTCGTCGTCCGCGATGCCGAGGAGCGCGGCCATCGTCCCGGGAGCCTCCTCGCCGGCGCGGGCCATGGCCTCGCCCCGGGCGACCACCAGGTGGATCCCGTCCTCGAAGCCGAGGGCGCCGCTGGCCACCAGAGCGGTGTACTCGCCGAGGCTGTGGCCGGCGCAGGCGGCCGGCGTGAGGCCGATCCGCTCCACCGCGTCGAGCACCACGAGGCTGAGCACGGTCGTGGCCAGCTGCGCGTTCTCGGTCTGCGTCAGCTCCTCAATCGGGGCGTGCAGGAGAAGGCGCGTCAGGTCGCGCTCCGCAGCTGCCGAGGCCTCCTCGACCACCTCCCACGACGGGTGGTCGACCCATGGCTCACCCATTCCGGCACGTTGCGATCCCTGTCCGGGGAAGGTGAAGACCAACACGTGTCCGACGGCTCCGATCGACGGCGGGTGGAGGAACTCACAGTGTGCATGCCGACACGGCTCCGGCTCAAGTCCGCGCCCGTGTGTGTCGATGGAATCGCACCTCCGGTGCGAATCGGTGCGCTTCGGCGACGCGTCGCTGGTTACCGACCGGAAACCGAGTACGACGTGCGGTACGACCGGAGGGCCCCTGGAGGCGCGGTGGACGGATGGGTGGGCGAGGCCGGTTGTGACCCCGTTGTGGCCGCCCGATCCCTCGCCGCTGGACGTGTGGAGCCGGACGCCCCGGCTGGGCGCGGTGCAGCGAGGGGCCCCGGTACGGGGCAGTATCCTGTCCCCCAGGGGGGATCTGTGGGCGACGGGCAGAGAAAGCTCCAACGAGCGGGCGGACGCTGGGTGTCTCGCATTGCGTGCGCGCTCCTCGGCGCGTCGCTCGCCATGGCCGCCACGGTGGCTCCCAGCATGGCCGCGACCGCGAGCGCACCCGCCGCGGCGCCCGGTCGCCAGCCGTTGCCCGGTCACCAAGGCCTCGTTCCTCCCGGGGCGACGTTGGTCGGGCCGGCGCCGTCGGGCACGACCTTGCCGCTCGTGGTCGCACTGCATCCGCGCGATCCCGCCGCGCTCGACGACCGAGGTGCAGGCCGTCTCCGATCCACGCTCACCCGAGTACCGCCATTTCCTGACGCCAGCGCAGTTCGCACAGCGGTTCGGAGCGACGCAGAGCACCATCGCCCAGGTGACGTCCGTACTCCGCAACGAGGGGCTCACGGTCGGGACACCGACGCCGACCGGGCTCTCCGTGCCCGTCTCGGGCACAGTGGCCCAGATCCAATCCGCGTTCTCGACCCCGATCGCACGCTACCGCCTGGCGTCGGGAAAGACCGGCTACGACAACACGTCGGCCCCGGAGGTGCCGGTCTCGGTGGCGCCGCAGATCCAAGGAATCCTCGGACTGAACACGCTCAGCCCGCCCCAGCCCTCCACGACCCTCCCGCAGGCGACCCTCGTCAACCCGCAGGGCCCTTCCGTCGCTGCGACGCCGGCGCTCGCCCCCGGACAGCCCACGCCGCAGCCCTCGTGCTCCTCGGCCGTCGGTGACCTCGAGGGCTACGGCGCCCTCGACGCGGTCCAGTTGGCGCAGGCGTACTCGTTCGACCCGCTCTACACGGCGAACCACTACGGGGCCGGGGCCACGGTGGCCCTCCTGGAGATGTCCGGAGCCGGGTACAGCCCGAGTGACATTTCCGCGTTTGCCGCCTGTTACGGGATCACGCCCGGTAGCGGACAGATCAGCCAGATCGACATGGACGGGGGTGGCGCCCCTGGGCCCGCCACCGTGGAGTCGGAGCTCGACATCGAGAACGTGCTCTCCCTGGCGCCCGAGGCGAACATCGAGGTCTACGAGGGCGGCCCCCCGGACGGCCTCTACAACGTCTTCAGCCGGATCGTCAGCGACGACTCGGCGAAGATCGTGAGTGCGAGCTGGACCAACGGCTGCGAGGCGTACATCCCACCGTCGTACCAGGCCTCGGAGAACACTCTCTTCCAGGCAGCCGCCACCGAAGGGCAGTCGATCTTCGTGGCCTCCGGGGACCAGGGGTCGCAGGGCTGCAATGTCAACAGCGCGATCAAGGCCACGTCGGGCTCCGATCCGGTGGCCCAGGCCGTGGACACGTCGACCGGCACGCTCTACATCGCCAACAAGTCCGACGGCACGGTCAGCGTGGACGGCGAAGGAGGCGCCAACGCGCGCAACGCCGTACAGGCGAGCACGGTGTCGACCGGGTCCGGTCCCGATGCCGTTGCGCTCGATCCTTCGGTCGGGAAGGTCTTCGTGGCCAACGCCGGCAGCAGCAGTCTCACCGTGTTCTCGACCAGCACCTGCAAACAGACGAACACGAGTGGCTGTCGCTCGCCCACGCAGGTCCCGTCGGGCGGCCACCTCAACGCTCCGGCGGCGCTCGCCGCCAACGGATCGACGCTCTATGTGGGGAACGGGAACGGAACCGTCGCGGTGTACAGCGTGTCGGCTTCGGCCACCACGTGGGTGGCGACGGTCTCCCTCGCGCCGCTCTCTGTCCCGAGCGCACTCGCCGTCGACACTGCCAACGGTTTCGTCTATGTCGCGGACCAGAACAACAGCAGGGTCGAGTACTTCAGCGCCACGACCTGCAACGCAACGACGACCACGGGTTGCGCAGCGACGCCGAGCTCCGTTTCCGTCGGGAACACTCCAGTCGCCCTGGTCGTCGCCGGCATCGCTGGCGACCTCTACGTCGCCAACGCGGGTGTCGGAGGGGGGGTCACGGTCGTCAGCTTGACCACCCATGCAGTGCTCAAGACGATTCCCACCAGCCAACCCGGCAACGGGACGGGTCTGGTCCAGTCCATCGGCATGGCGCCGGACAACCACGAAGTCCTCGCGGTGCTCAAAGGCTTGAGCTTCCCCGGGGACGTCATGGCCACGATCAACACGACCACCCAGTCGATCTCTTCGACGGTCGGACTGCAGAACGGCTCGGACAACATGGGCCAATTGGTGAGCGACGGCACCCTGGGGTATGCCTGGGTCACCGACACCATCGGGGGCGACCTCGTCCAGAACCTGAATCTCGCTGTCTCTGACCCCGCGAGCCAGCCCTACGTCACGGCCGTCGGTGGCACGTCGCTCACCAACCCGGGCCCCGCGCCAACCGAAAAGGTGTGGAACGATCAGCTGGACTACTCGGAGGGCGCCGGCGGCGGCGGGATCTCGCAGAGCTTCCCCATGCCGGCGTACCAACAGCCGCTCGGCACGGTGAGCGGCAGCAGCGGCACTCCGTGCGCCGACTCGAGCGGTAACTGCCGCGAGGTTCCCGACGTGTCGGCCGATGCCGACCCGAGCACCGGCTACATCGTCTACGACAACTACAACTACGCCGGCGGCTGGGTTGCGCTCGGCGGGACCAGCGGCGCCGCGCCGCTGTGGGCCGCCGTCCTCGCCGTCGTCGCCTCGGCCAACGGCAACACCACCGGCTATGGCGCGCTGAACCCGGCCCTGTACATGCTGGCGCAGAAGTCACCCGGCACCTACCTCAATGACGTCACGTCGGGCAACAACGACTACAACGCGACCAACAGCGGCCAATTCCCGGCCATGGCCGGTTACGACATGGCAACCGGCCTCGGGACGCCCGTCGCGTCGCAGCTGGCCTCCGGGTTCACGGACATCCCCTTGAACGTGGTGGTCTCGGGCTCCCAGACCTACGGAGGGTCGCCGACTTTCGCCGCGTCGGCGAACTATGCCGGTTCCGGGGGTCCGCCCTACGACGTCAGCCTCAACACCACCGGGTTCACCTGTACCACGGTGGGCACGTCCACTCCCATCAGCCCGACCCTGACGGTTGCGACCTACACGCTGGTGGCCCTGTCGTGCAGCGGGGCGACCCTCTCGGGTGCCAATGCCGCGGACTACTCCATCGTGTACACCAGTGCCTCGAACGACTTCACGGTCACTCCCGCGCCACTGACCATCACCGCCTCGAACGGCTCGATGACGTACGGCGGCACGGTGCCGACCATCACGCCGGGCTACACGGGATTCCAGAACGGCGACACCGCGGCCTCGCTCTCCGCACCACCCGTCTGCACGACAACGGCCACCAGCTCGAGCCCGGTCGCGGGGTACAGCTCGTCGTGCACCGGTGCCGCCGACCCGAATTACACCATCAGCTACGTCGCGGGCACCGTGGCGGTCACCAAGGCCCCGCTGACGATCACCGCTTCGAACGTCTCCATGACCTACGGGGGCCCGGTGCCGAATGTGGTGGCCGGATACTTCGGGTTCGTCAACGCTGACACACCCGCGTCGCTCACGACCCAGCCGAGCTGCACGACGACCGCGACCAGCTCGAGCCCGGTGTCCGGGTCCCCCTACATGTCTTCATGCAGTGGCGCCGTTGATCCCGACTACGCCATCAGCTACGCCACCGGCTTGGTGACGGTCCATCCGGCCCCGCTCACGATCATGGCTTCGAGCCCGAGCATGACCTACGGCGGATCCGTCCCCGCCGTGACGGCCCTGTACTCGGGCTTCAAGAACGGCGACAGCGCCACGTCTCTGAGCGCGCAGCCCCCGTGCTCGACCACGGCCACCAGCTCGAGCCCGGTCTCGCCTCCGACCTACCCGTCCTCCTGTAGCGGGGCGGTGGACTCCAACTACACCATCGCCTACGTCGCAGGATCGGTGGCGGTCGACCCGATCCCGATCACCGTCGCCGTCACCGGCAGCCAGGCCGACGGCGGATCGCCGAGCTTCGCCGGCGCGGTCAACCCGCCGCCGGGGGTCGCAGTCGACACGAGCGGCTTGACCTGCAGCGAGGTCACCCCGGCCACACCGATCAGCGGCACGTTGCCCAACGGCACGTACACGCTGGTGGCGGGCTCGTGCCAGGGGGCGTCGCTCTCGGGCTCCAACGCCGCTGACTACACCGTCGTCCCGACCAGCTCTTCGGGGGACTTCACCGTGACGGGCGCGCCGACGCCGCCCCCGCCACCGCCGGCGCCGGCGCCCCAGCACGGCTACTGGCTGGTCGGTTCGGACGGAGGCATCTTCACGTTCGGAAATGCCCTCTTCTACGGGTCCACCGGCAGTCTCAGGCTCCAGCGACCCGTGGTCGGCATCACGCCGACGAAGGACCGCGGGGGCTACTGGCTGGTCGCGTCGGACGGCGGGACCTTCGCCTTCGGAGACGCCGGCTTCTACGGCTCCATCCCCGGCCTCGGGCTGCACCCGGCCGGATCGGGCCTGCCCAACAGCCTCAACGCGCCCATCGTCGGCATGGTGCCCGCCGCCGATGGGCAGGGGTACTTCGTGGTGGCGTCTGACGGGGGAGTCTTCGCCTTCGGACCGGGTGCGAGCTTCGCCGGCTCGTGCCCCGGCATCGGCGGCTGCTCTGGACCTGCGGTGTCGGTGATCCCCGACTCGACGGGGAACGGGTACTGGCTCTTCACCAGCACCGGGAACGTCTACACCTTCGGTGATGCCCCATTCCTCGGAAGCCCCGGCGGCGTGGGGTCGCCCGTCACCTCGGCCGTGCGCACACCGGACGGAAAGGGCTATTGGGTCCTCGTCGCCAACGGAACCGTGTACGGCTACGGCGACGCCCTCAATTACGGCAGTCCCGGGGGGCAGTTCGGCGGCCTCAATCCGGCCACCGCGGTCTTCACCACCTCCGACGGTGCCGGCTACTGGGTCGTCAGCGCCAACGGGACGGTGGATCCCTACGGCGATGCCCCCAACGACGGAGGGATGGCCGGCACCCGGCTCAACGGCGCCATCATCGCCGCCAGCGGTTTCTGATCCATCCCTGTCACCGGCGGCGTGCGCCGACCGTCTCGGGCGGCGTCGCCCGGGCCACCCTCGACGGGGTCAGGGGCCGGCGGTGGGGGCGAGCGACGCCACGCAGCCCTGCAGCGCCGCGACGCCGGCGGGGTTCGCGTTCAGTGGGCTCGCTGTCGATGGCGTCGCCGGCACGGTGGTCGAGGTGGTCGAGGTGGTCGAGGTGGTCGTCGTCCCGGGGACCGTCGTCGTCGTGGTGGTGCTCGGGGGCAGCGTGGTCGACGGCACCGTCGTCGTCGGCACCACGATCAACGGGATCGTGGTGCCCGTCGTCCCGGGGACCGTCGTCGTGGTGGTCGTCGGCGGGAGGGTCGTGGGGACCGTGGGCGCGGTCGTGGGTGTGGCCGCGGGGACTGTCGTCGTGGTCGAGGGCACCGTGGTCGTCGTCGTCGTCGCAGGCCCCGTCGGTGCCGCACCGGTGGGGGTGGGCGCCGTGATGGCCACCGTGGTGCAGGCCCCGGCGGTCTGCATGGTCGCCACGTCCGCCACCATCTTGGCCAGAGAGCGGCGCTCGGCGTCATTGTCGGACGTCAACACGAACGCGGCTTGGGACACCGCCCTGGCGGCGTCGGCCCGTCGCGAGCGCAAGGTGGTGACGGCCGCGGCGGCAACCTTCTCGCGCCCGATCAAGTCGGCCGCCGTGATGTTCAGGTACTGCCGGGCGACCACACCGTCCGCATCGGGCTGGCTGTGCGGGTTGACCGCCTGGCCGAGATTCGCGAGAGAGGCGCTCGAGTACAGGCCGCTGCTCACGTACTCGGCGATCGCAAATTGGCGGAGGGCACGGGACGCGGCGTCGGACTGGGTCTGCGCAGCCGACACCTGGGACTCCACCGCCGCCAGCTGCTGGCCCCGCGTCGCCATCACGCCCTGGTCGGCGACCACGGCGGCGACGGCCTGCTGGTAGTCGTGCAGGTCCGACTTCACGTTCCCGTAGACGTCGAGCGCCGACGAACGGGACACCACGTCGGGGAGAGTGCCGGCGACACCGAGCACGGCGTTCGCGTAGCACGGCACTCCGTCCGCCGACGGTGCGCACCAGGCGCTCTGGTCGACCACAGCCAGGAACGCTCCAGCCGGCGCGACGGTCCCGGCCCGGAGCGCGGAGGTGATGGGCCACATGTTCGGCTGGAACAACGTGGTCACCGTCGCCGTGCAGCCGGCCTGCCAGGTGGCGAAGGCGGGGAACCCGTTCGCCGACACCACCCCGGGGATCGGAGCCCCGCTCGCGTCGGTCATGCGCCTCGTGTTGAAGGGGTTGTACGCCGCCGTGTTGTTGGTCGATCCGCCCTCGGCAGCCTGCCATTTATCGAGATCGGTGACGTTCTCCGCTGTCACCGGCGCGCTGACCCCCTGGAGGACGCAGAGCTCCCAGCCTGGCGGCAGGGGAGTGTCGCCAACTGTTTGGGCCGCTGCGCCCGTGCCGTCCGTCCCCGTGAGCGCGCACCCGCACAGGCCGGCCGTCGCCAGGGCCAGAGTGAGTCCAACGATTCGGGCAGTGCGTGTCATGAGCTCTCGTGGGGGAGTGGGTGCCTCCGGCAACCAGCAGTCGTCGTGTGTTCGGGATTGCCCGGAGAGACGGCCCCGCCCAGGCCCCACATAAGACTTGCACGTTCCGAACACTCGCTGTGACGGACGTATCGGCGCATCCGGCCGGCTGGGTGAGCCCGTTGTGTGAAATGTGAGAGTCCGGGTGCGGCGGGAGGGTGATCTTGGGGTTCGCGACGCCGCCCTGGAGCCACCCACCTGCGGTGCAGCCGCCAGGTCACCCGGTGCCCGGGAACGGGCCCCCAGCTCCCGTCATCGGCCTCTGGACCAGTCCGTGCGGTCCGCCGGTGTCCAGCTGCGCTCGATGCCGCAGCGGCGTTGCGTTCTGGGGCGTGCCTGCACCGTGGCGCACACGCCCCTGAGCGGTATGTGATGGCGGCTGCCTCGGAGCTGTCTTCATCTATCCGTTCCGAGCCACAAAGACCGACTGGACAGAGGGACTGGCGCTCATCGGCTGGTCACCGTTCTGCGCGCCCCAGGAATACGCGTAGTCAAAGACCGGGGTTGGGACGAGCGAGCCCCACGTCGAGAGGATCGCGGACTCTTCAGCGGCGGTCGGGAGCTGGTAGGAGCCCCCGCCGTCATCGACCCAGGCGCCCCCGCCGAAGGCCTGGTACACGGGAACGATGTCCGCGAGCGGGATACCTTCGGCCTCCGCTGCGGTCACCGCCAGGCCCAACCAGGAGTAGGCACACGGCGCCGAGGCGGGGTTCTCCGAGCGGCACGGGTACGGGTCGAGCCCGTAGAGGTCGATGTCGCTGTTGGCGGGGTTGTAGCCACCCTGATAGGTCGGGTGGTTGGAGCTCGACAGGTCCAGCTCGATGATGAACGTGTAGGTGCCGGGATCGTTCGCGTGGATCCAGTCGGACTCGGCCTTCAGGTTCGCCGCGCTGCACGAGGACGGGTTGGGCTCGTCCATGAGGTAGAAGCCGAAGACCTTGGGATCGCCGACGAAGCTCGCAATGGTGCTCTGGAAGCTGGCCGTGGCCCCGTCACACGAGCCGATGTATTCAAGTCCCTTCACGCCCGCCGGCAAGGCTGCGGTCGCGCTGTTGCTCGACACGTCCGCGAGGTTGAACCCGTCGGCGCCCGGCAAATATGTGGAGCCGGAAAAGTTGACGTTCGCCGTGTAGTGCTCGGGCGTGTGCGGACCAGTCGCTGCCGGCGGCGGCGGTGGCGGGGGAGGCGTGGTTGTCCCCGTCCTCGGGGCCAGAACGGTCCTCGGCGGAGGCGCAGTGGTCGTCGTCGGGGCCACTGTGGTCGTCGTCGGGGCCAGAGTCGTCGTGGTCGGGGGAGGAGAGGTTGTGGTCGAGGCTTTTGCTGCCACCGCTGGTTTGGGGGCCGCGGCGTTCCCGTTGTCGAATGCCAAGGCGTAGACACCAAGAGCACCCGTCGCGGCAATGAGTGCGCCGGCGATCCATTTCACGTACGTGGGGATGCGATCCAACACGCCACTTCCTCGCTGGTCGTCCATGTCCGGGCCCGTCCGTCACTCCCCCCGGAAGCCCCTGATGTCATAGCAACTTTCTCATCTAGCAACCAGTGTCGGGTCGATGGCACGCGGTGACGTGGGTGGAGCCATGCACGCCGATCTCGCTGTCGTTCGGGCGTCGCGGCCCCGCATGTGCGTCGAAGCACGTTGGACCAGCGGTGATGACACGGCCGGCTTCGGTGCTCCCGGTTCGGCGTGTGGTCGCTGTGACCTGCGAGAACTGGCGCATCGGTCGTGCCCGCAGCGGGACGGTTCGGGTCGAGGACCGCTTTCCTTATGAGATTGCCGACTACGGAGCTTCACCCTTGAGAGCCGAATGCATCTCCATATTCCAATCCTCTGTCCCGAGGGTCCGAAGCTGTCGCTCAGCAATACGCCATCCCTCGAGCAGGCGAACCATCGAGTCGTGGTAATAGCCCCACAGGCGAGGGGTAACCCCGTCGGTCCGCTGGTGCCAGGCGTAGACCGATGTCCGCACGGATGCATGATCGAGGTCCTCGAACGTCACCAGGACGTTCGCATTGTGGTGGCTCGTTGCGGCAAAGCCACCATCGGGATGTCCGAACATGCGCCGGAGACTTGCCCTGGATCGCACGGGCGGAATACCCGGTCCGTAGTCGACCACGCAGTCCTCGATGAAGAGTTCGACAACCTCGTCGTAGAGCCTGTGATCGACACAGTATGAATAGCGATGAACGAGATCGATGATCTCGTCCTTGGCGATCAGCCGCTCGATGGCGGCAACCTCGTCACTGTCCATCTGTCCTCCTGAGCCCGATCCGCCACTCCTACGCAAGCCGGTACAACTGCATCATGCTCCCGCAGCCGGGGGAGATCGCTGCGGTGGAACAGCCACTGCTGATCGCCAAGCGGCCCACCCGCGTGCCCGGAGCGGGACTCGAACCCGCACGCCCTTTCGGACAGCGGCTTTTGAGGCCGCCGCGTCTGCCATTCCGCCATCCGGGCGGGAACGCTCGATCGTACAAGCTGCGATCTACGGTAAGGGGGTGAGGGCCCCCGCACCATGAAGCTCGTCGGCGTCGAGCTGGTCCGGGTCGACATCCCGTTCCGCACCGAGATCGGCACCGCCGACGGCGTGCACCGCATGCGACCGCTGCTCTTCGTGCGCGTGGTGGGCGAGGAGGGCGAGGGGTGGGGCGAGTGCGCCGCGCTGGCCCGGGGCACCTCGGTCGATCCCCCGCTGAATGAGGTGGAGCGGGCCGCCGCGGAGCGCGGGGTGGCCCGCCTGTGCGGCGCCTCCCGGGCCCGGGGAGGGCACCTGCCCACCGGGGCCGAGGTGCCCCAGCTCTTCGCCAGCGCCCCGGTCGACCGGATGCTCGCCGCCGCCTTCGAGATGGCGGTCTGGGACGCCGAGCTGCGCGCCGAGGGCCGCTCCATGGCCGAGGCGCTCGGGACCGGGCCGGGCTTCCGGGCCATGCCGGTGGGCGCCGTCGTCGGCATACCGGCCGACCGCGAGCTCGGCACGCTGCGGGCCGAGGTCGCCGCCACCGTGGCCGCCGGCACGGCCCGCGTCCGCCTCAAGGTCGAGCCCGGGTGGGAGCTGGCGCCGGTGCGCGCCGTGCGGGAGGACCACCCTGGCCTCGTGCTCCAGGTCGACGCGAACGGGTCGTTCCGCGGCACCGACGAGGACATCGAGACCCTGAGCCACCTGGCCGACTTCGACGTGCTCTGCGTCGAGCAGCCGCTTCCCCCGGCGGACCTCGTGGCCCATGCCCGGCTGGCGCGCGTCCTGCCCGTCCCCATCTGCCTCGACGAGTCACTGTCCACGCCCCGCCGTGTCCTCGACGCCCTCCGCAACGGGGCGTGCGCGATGGCCTGCCTGAAGCCCGCCCGCCTCGGTGGCGCGCGCGCCACCTGGGCCGCGCACGCGGCGTGCGCCGCCGCCGGCGTCCCCGTCTTCGTCGGCGGCTTCTTCGAAGCGGGACTCGGCCGTGCCGCCAACCTGGCCCTGGCCGCCCGGCTCAGCGAAGTCGCGACGGGCCTGGTCAGCGACCTCGGCGACCCCGCCGACTACCTTGCCATGGACCCGTGTGGCTACCCCCCGGTCCGGCGCGGGTGGGTGCGGGTTCCCGGCTCGGCGGGCGTGGGGAACCGGCCCGACGAGGCGATCCTGGACCGGCTCGATGCCCAGCGTCGCTGGTTCCCCGCCACGTACACTTGACGCTCCATGCATCGAGTCCTGCTGGAACGGCGGATCAGGGACGTCCACGCCCGCCTCGTGCGGGCGCGAGAGGAGCTCGCCGTGCTCGACGAGCAGCTGGCGGTCGTCCAGGAGGAGGCCGACGAGGCCCGCGTGCGCGCCCTGGTCTCGGAGACCCCGCTGGCCACCCACGAGCACAACGAGGCGGCGCGCCATGCCGACGCCATGGGAAAGGCCCGCGAGGCGCTGGTGAAGTCGGTGGTCGACCTCGAGCGCAGGCAGGACGAGCTCCTGGCCCACGTGGCCTCGGGCAAGCAGTGACGGTGGTGGGAGGAGCCGCGGTGACGGACACCGGAGAGGGCGGGACGAGTCCCGCCCGGGTGGTGATCGCCGAGGACGAGGCCATCGTGCGCCTCGACCTCAAGGAGATCCTCCTGTCGGCCGGCTACGACGTGGTCGGGGAGACGGGCCGCGGGGACGAAGCGGTGCGGCTGGTCGAGGAGCACCAGCCCGACCTGGCCATCCTCGACGTCAAGATGCCGGGGATGGACGGCCTGCGCGCCGCCCGCGAGATCACCTCGCGCCACCAGGCCGTGGTGCTGCTCCTGACGGCCTTCAGCCAGCGCGACCTCATCGAGGAGGCCAGGGACTCGGGGGTGTCGGCCTACCTCGTCAAGCCGTTCCAGCCCCGCGAGCTGCTGCCGGCCATCGCCGACGTCCTGGCCAAGGCCCGCCAGGACCGGGCGATCGAGGCCGAGCACCCCGGTGACGGGGCCGAGGACAAGATCGCCACGCGCCGGCTCGTCGACGAGGCGAAGCAGATCCTGATGGACCGGGACGAGATGCCCGAGACGGAGGCGTTCAGCTTCATCCAGCGCACGGCCATGCAGACGCGGGCGCGCATGCGTGACGTCGCGCAGCAGGTCGTGGACGGCACACTCACCCCGTAGAGTCGGCCCATGGCGACACGCCAGGAGCGACCCGGCCCCCTGCTGCTGCTCGATGGCATGTCGCTCGCCTTCCGCGCCTACTTCGCGCTGCCCGACACGCTGGCCACGTCGACCGGCCTCGTCACCAACGCGGTGCACGGGTTCACGTCCATGCTCGTGTACCTCATCCGTGAGCAGAAGCCGTCGGCCCTGGCGGTGGCCTTCGACCACCCGGGAGAGACCTTCCGCGACGAGATGAACGCGGACTACAAGGCGGGCCGCGCCGAGACCCCGCACCTGCTGCCGCCGCAGTTCGGCATGATCCGAGAGGTCATGGGCGCCCTGGCGATCCCCGTCGTCGAGGCAGAGGGCTTCGAGGCGGACGACGTCATCGCCACCCTGGCCACCGAGGCCGCCGAGCGGAATTGCGAGGTCGTCATCGTGACCGGCGACCGCGACAGCTTCCAGCTCGTCCGCGACCCCCACATCCGGGTGCTCTACAACAAGCGGGGCGTGAGCGACTACGCGCTCTACGACGAGGCCGGCATCGTCGGGCGCACGGGTGTGCCCCCGACGCAGTACGTGCTGCTCGCCGCGTTGCGCGGGGACCCCTCGGACAACCTGCCCGGCGTGCCCGGGGTGGGGGAGAAGACCGCCGCCAAGCTCCTCACGACCTACGGCGACCTCGACGGCATCTTCTCGCACCTGGGCGAGATGACGCCGAAGCTGCGCGAGAACCTGACCGCCAACGAGGAGCTGGCCCGCGCCAACGCGCGCATCATCCCGCTGGTGCGCGACGTGCCGCTCGAGGTGGACGTGGCCCACATCGACCTGGGCGGCTGGGACCGCGCCACCGCCGAGGCCACCTTCGACCGCTACGAGATGAAGACGGTCTGGCAGCGCATGGAGGAGCTGCTCGATGCCGGCGCGCTGGGGGAGCCCGCGCCGGGCAGTGGCGGTCCGTCGGCGAAGGGGGGCACATCGGGTGTGGCCGCCGCCCCGGCCGGTGACGGGGCCGTACCGGCGGGACCCGCCGAGCCCGCCCTCGAGCTGCGCGACGTGGCGCTGCCCACGACGGCGGCGGAGGTCGTCAAGTCCCTCGACGAGCTGGGCCGCGGCGAGCTGGCCCTGGCCGCCCGCTGGAACGGCATGCCCGGGCGCAGCGAGCTGGTGGAGCTGGTCCTGGTGGCGACCGAGGGCGAGGAGGCCGGCCTCGGGGTCATGGTGCCGGGCGACCTCCTCGGTGCGCCACCGGTGGTCAAGAAGCTCAACACGGTGCTGGCCCGGCCCGTGCTCGGCCACGAGGTCAAGGAGGCCATGCGCTCGCTGCTCCCGCTCGGCATCGACCTCACGGGGCTCCGGATGGACACGGCGGTGGCGGCGTACCTGCTCGACGCCTCGACGGGTGAGTACGAGCTGGCGCAGCTCCGCGAGCAGACGGGCCAGCTCACCCTCGACATCGTGGAGCCGGGCACCGAGGCCGTCGACATCGCCCGGCAGGCGGCCGGCGAGGCGGGCGACGTGGTCGGCATGGCCCGGGGTTTTCGCCGGCGCCTCGCCTCCGAGGACATGGTCATGTTGCACGACGACATCGAGACGCCGCTCGTGCGGGTGCTGGCGAAGATGGAGGTGGCCGGCATCGGCATCGACCGGGCCGAGCTGCAGGCGATCGCCGACTCCCTCAAGGCCTCGGCGACCACGCTCCAGGCCGAGGTGCAGGAGTGCGCCGGCCACGAGTTCAACGTGAACTCCACGCCGCAGCTGCGGACGGTGCTCTACGACGAGCTGGGGCTCACACCGGGCAAGAAGACGAAGACCGGCTTCTCCACCGACGCCCAGACGCTCGAGAACCTGCGCGGCGCCCACCCGATCATCGAGGCGCTGCTGTCCTACCGCGAGGTCGAGAAGCTGCGCTCGACCTACGGCGAGAGCCTCCTCGCCGAGGTGCAGGCCGACGGCCGCATCCACGCGTCGTTCGGCCAGACGGTGGCCCGTACCGGGCGCATCTCCTCGGACCGCCCCAACCTGCACAACATCCCCGTGCGGACCGAGCTGGGCAAGCAGTTCCGACGCGCCTTCGTGCCGGCCGAGGGCAGCACCTTCCTGGTGGCCGACTACGACCAGGTCGAGCTGCGCTGCATCGCGCACCTCTCCGAGGACCCGGGCCTGATCGACGCGCTCACGAGCGGCTCGGACGTGCACCGGACCGTGGCCGCCGCCGTCTACGGGATCAGCCTCGAGGAGGTGACGCACACCCAGCGCGAGTTCTCCAAGATGGTGTCGTACGGCCTCGCCTACGGCATGGAGGCCTACGGCCTGAGCCAACGCCTCGGCGTCCCCGTGGAGGAGGCGGCCGCCATCATGGAGAGCTACTTCGGGGCGTTCCCACTGGTCAAGCAGTACATGGACCACACGGTTGCCGATGCCAAGATCCGCGGCGCCACCCGGACCCAGTTCGGGCGGGTGCGTCCTCTGCCCGACCTGCACGCGTCGAACTACCGGCTGCGGCAGGCCGCCGAGCGCCAGGCGATGAACGCCGGGATCCAGGGGTTGGCGGCCGACATCTTCAAGCTGGCGCTGGTCCGGCTCGACCGCGACCTCGAGGCGAAGAAGCTGTCGAGCCGCCTCGTGCTCCAGGTGCACGACGAGGTGATCGTCGAAGTGTCGCCGGGGGAGGAGGACGAGGTGCGCCGCCTCACCGAGTCCGCCCTCACCGGGGCGGCGGACCTCAAGGTCCCCCTCACCATCTCGGTGGCGACGGGACCGAGCTGGGCCGCCGCGAAGGGATGACGGCCCGGGACTGGGGGGGCGGTCGGAGCGGTTGGGCCGGGGGCCGGGGTACGTGGCGGGCGGGACCGGGCGGGGGAGACCCCCGATGAGCAGCTGGTACGCTGTGTCCCCTTGCCCGCCGGCACCGGCGGCGGCGCATCCCTCATCCGACGAGAACCGACCCCGGCGCGGTCCTGCGGGCGCAAGTCGCACCTGCCGCAAGGAGCTTCACAATGGCTGACGCACCATCCACCCCCCTCCTGTCACCCGAAGCGATGGGCAGCTTCGACACCGAGGGGAACTACACCCCCCGCACCATCGTCGACGACGACCTGGCGGACGCCGATCTCGAAAAGGCGATGGGCGACTCCATCGTCGAGTTCGATGATGGCGACGTGATCGAGGGGACGGTCGTCAAGATCGACCGCGACGAGGTGCTGCTCGACATCGGTTTCAAGTCCGAGGGCGTCATCCCCGCCCGCGAGCTCTCCATCCGCAACGACGTCGACCCCACCGAGATCGTCTCGCTGGGTGACCACGTCGAGGCCCTTGTCCTCCAGAAGGAGGACAAGGAGGGACGGCTGGTCCTCTCCAAGAAGCGGGCCCAGTACGAGCGGGCCTGGACCACGATCGAGGAGAAGAAGAACAACGGCGAGATGGTCTCGGGCCCCGTCATCGAGGTGGTCAAGGGTGGCCTCATCGTCGACATCGGGCTGCGCGGCTTCCTGCCCGCCTCGCTGGTCGAGCTGCGCCGCGTCCGCGAGCTGCAGCCGTACGTGGGCAAGGTGATCGAGGCGAAGATCATCGAGCTCGACCGCAACCGCAACAACGTCGTCCTCTCGCGGCGGGCCTGGCTGGAAGAGGCCCAGAAGGAGCAGCGGGGCGACTTCCTGCAGAACCTCAAGCCGGGGGAGCGCCGCAAGGGCGTGGTCTCCTCGGTCGTCAACTTCGGCGCCTTCGTGGACCTGGGCGGCATGGACGGCCTGGTCCACGTGTCCGAGCTCAGCTGGAAGCACGTCGACCACCCGTCGTCCGTCGTGTCGGTGGGCGACGAGATCGAGGTCGAGGTGCTCGACGTGGACCTCGACAAGGAGCGCATCAGCCTCTCGCTCAAGGCCACGCAGTCGGACCCCTGGCAGGAGTTCGCCGACTCGCACGCCGTCGGGCAGCTCGTCTACGGCCGCATCACCAAGCTCGTCCCCTTCGGCGCCTTCGTGCAGGTGGGAGACGGCATCGAGGGACTGGTGCACATCTCGGAGATGGCCGTGCACCACGTCGACCTGCCCGAGCAGGTCGTCACCCCGGGTGAGGAGCTCTGGGTCAAGATCATCGACATCGACCTGCAGCGGCGCCGCATCTCGTTGTCGATCAAGCAGGCGGCCGAGGGTGGCGAGGTCTCCGAGGAGTACCGCGAGGCTTTCGGCGAGCACGCCTACGACGAAGAGGGCAACTACATCGGCTTCGACTACGCCGAGGGCGAGTTCACTCCCGAGACCGAGGCGCAGGCGGCCTGGGCCGACTTCGCGGAGGAGATCGGGACCCAGGTGCACCAGCCCGAGGCGGGGGCCGAGGGCCAGGCCACAGAGCCTGCCCAGCCGGGTCCGACCGAGGCGTCCGCGGCAGCACCGGCGGAGGCGGCCCCTGCCGCAGCGGCCGGCGACACACCGGCCGCCGGCTGACGAACCTGGTCCCGCACGCTCGGGGGGAGGCCGTGCGCGCGCGGGCCCCGATGCGCCTCGTGTGCGGCGCGGTCGCGCTGGGCGCCACGCTGCTGCTGGCGGCGTGCAGCTCGGGCCCTGGGATGGCCTCGACGAGTACGAGTACGAGCACCAGTACGACCACAGCCTCCACCCCGGCGTCGACCACGACGAGCTCGCCCACCACGACGACGGTGCCGGGGGTCCCGACGCCGTTCGTGGCGATGCAGACGGCGACCGGTGGCGAGTTCCTCTCGCCCTCGGGGAACATCAGTTGCGAGGTCGATTTCAGCCCGACGAACGAGGGCGCCCTGTGCCTCACCTTCCAGCCGCCGCGTTCGGTGAACATGACCGTGGACGGGACCTTGACGCAGTGCATGGGGGAGCAGTGCCTGAGCAATCCGGGCGTGGGCACCCCCACGTTGGCCTACGGGACGGAGACGGGTGTCGGTCCGTTCCGCTGCGTGTCCGCCACGACGGGTATCACCTGCACGGTGACGGGCGGCAAGGGCTTCCTGATCAACACGGCGGGGATCACGACGGTCGGCTGATCCTCGCTCGCAGGACCCGGGCGAAGGCATCGGCCGCCTCGGGAACCTCGACGAAGAAGAGCACGGGGTCGAGCAGCTCGAGCTCGAGCAGCGCCGCCTCGCCGTCCGACCGTTCGACGATGTCGACCCGCGCGTAGGCGGTCGGGCCGAGCAGCTCCTCGGCGGCCGCCAGGGCCCGGCGGCCCAGCGCCAGCTGGGCCGACGTGGCGGTGGCTCCGGTGACCACCTGGTTGGCGATCAGGCTGTCGACGGCCCCGGTGCCCCGGCGGATCATCGGGCCCTTGTGGATGGCGTGGCTGAAGCTGCCGCCGAGGAAGACGAGGCCGGCCTCGCCGGCGAGGTCGACGGCGTCCTGGTAGGGCTGGATCATGGCCGTCCGGCCCGAGCCGACGAGCTCGGCGACGTGGGCCCGGGCCACCTCGTGCTCGTGGGGCTCGTAGCGAGCCGTCCGGTAGCCGCCGCCCGAGACCGACGGCTTGACCACGATCTCGCCGGGGGGCAGCGCCAGGGCGGACGGGTCGAGCGGGCCCCCGCCGGGTTCGGCCCACTGCGTCGGCACCGTCGGGACGCCTGCCGCCTCCAGGTCACACAGGTAGCGCTTGTCGAGGTTCCAGCGCAGCGTGGCGGGGGAGTTGACCACCGGCACCCCGCCAGCGGCGACACGGTCCACCCAGGCGAGGAACGCCGCGGCATGGTGGATGTTGTCCCAGGCCCCGTTGGCCACGACCAGATCGAAGCCGGACCAGCCCACCGCCGGGTCGCTCCAGACCGCGGTCAGGGCGTCGACACCCACCCTCTCCAACGCGCCGCGCAGGAGCGGCCCTTCCTCCAGCAGGTCGGGGTACTGGGGCGAGGCGGCGAGGGCGACCAGGGGCCGGGCCGCCGGCGCCCGGGACCCGGTCATTCAGCTCGGGCCGAGTGCGTCGAAGACCAGGTCCGCCAGCGTGTTGATCGTCTCCACGCCGTACCCCTCGCTCGGGTTGCCGTCGGTGAGGATGGCGAACACGTAGTTCCGCCCGGCGCCGGCGACGTAGCCGATGCTGTTGACCTGTGCGTCGCCCGGGCCCGGCGTGATGAAGCCGGTCTTCACGGCGACGCTGCCCGGGGGCGACCCGGCCGGGACACCCCAGACCTGCGTGGGCTCCACGTTGTGCATGAGCGAGAGCCCGTAGGCGCGGGAGGGGTCGGACAGGATCGCGTTGGGGAAGGCGAAGGTGCGCACGACCTTCACCATGTCGTCGGCGCTCGTGGTCGTGTACGCCCATCCGAGGTTGGTGGGCGTGATCGGGCCCGAGTACGGCGTGGTCGACTGCAGCCCGAGCACGCGGTCGAAGGCCGTGAGGCCGGGGGCGCCGCCGATGATGCCCCACATGGAGGTGGCGGCGTTGTTGTCGCTCACCTCGATCATCGGTGGCATCAGTGCGGCCTCCTGCGGCGGGATGCCACCCGAGCGCTGGTCGGCGGCCAGCGCGTCCGCCATGACGTCGACCTTGACGATGCTCGCGGTGACCTGGGCCTGGCCCGCATTCAGGTCCCAGGTCACGCCGGTGGTGGCGTCGTAGATGGCCACCGAGACGTTGTCGGCCCGCTGCGCCAGGTATCCCGCCACCGCCGGGCCGAAGGGCGACGGCAGTCTGCCGTAGGCCACCCGGTAGCCCGCTCCCGCCGCGGTGCCGGCGGCGGCGATGCCGACCGCCGGGGCCGCCGGGCCGCTGAGCGCCGAGCCGTCGAAGGGCGCGTCACCGAAGTCGAAGACGCCGCCGTCGGACGCCACGAGCCAGTACCCGCCACCGTCCCCCGTGGCCGCCATGCCGACCACGGGCGCGTGCAACGGTTGGCCACCCTCGGAGCCGTGGAAGGCGGCGGTGCCGAAGCTGAAGATCCCGCCGTCGGACGCCACGAGCCAGTACCCGTCGCCGTCGGGTGTCGCCGCCATGCCGACCACGGGCGCGTTCAACGGCTGGCCACCCTCGGAGCCGTGGAAGGCGGCGTCGCCGAAGCTGAAGATCCCGCCGTCGCGTGCGACGAGCCAGTAGCCCCCACCGTCGGGCGCCGCCGCCATGCCGACGACCGGTTGGTTGAGGGGCTGGCCGCCCTCGGAGCCCTCGAACGGTGCGTCGAAGGCGAAGACCCCGCCGTCCGACGCCACGAGCCAGTACCCGCCCGTGGCAGGGTCCGCGGCCATCCCGACGACGGGCTGGGCCAGCGTCAGGCCGCCGGTCGACCCGTGGAAGGCGGCATCCCCGTAGGCGAACACCCCGCCGTCGGAGGCCACCAGCCAGTACCCCCCGCCGTCGGCGGTGCCGGCCATGGCGACCAGGGGCCGGTTCGGCGTGGCGGCCGAGAGGTCGCCGAGCGAGGACGCACCGAAGGCCCGGACCGAGTTGGGGAGGACTGGGGTGTCGGCGCCGCTCGTGGTGGGCACGGCGAGGACGAGGGCGCCCGCCGCGCCGGCGAGGGCGACCAGCGTCATGGCCAGACGCAGGCTGGGGTGGGCGGCGGCCCGTCTCGGGCGGATGCTCAACTGCCGATCGGGAAGTGGCAGGCCACCTGGTGGCCGGGGGCGAGGTCCCGCATCTCGGGGACCTCCTCGGCGCAGCGGGCCTCCGCCCGCGGGCAGCGTGTCCGGAAGCGGCAGCCCGACGGCGGGTTGATCGGGCTGGGTGGCTCGCCCACCAGGGGCACCGACGCCCGGGGGGCTTCGGGGTCCGGCTCCACCGCCGAGGCCAGCAACGCCGCCGTGTAGTGGTGGGCCGGCGCCTCGTAGAGGATGTCCGACGGTGCGATCTCGCACAGGCGGCCGAGGTACATCACGGCCACGCGGTCGCTGACGTTCTTGACCACGGCGAGGTCGTGCGCGATGAAGAGGACGGTCAGGTTGTACTCCTGCTTCAGGTCCTCCAGCAGGTTGAGGATCTGGGCCTGCACCGACACGTCCAGGGCGGAGACGATCTCGTCGCAGACCAGCAGCTTCGGCTTGAGCACCAGCGCACGGGCGATGCTGATGCGCTGGCACTGCCCACCCGAGAACTCGCGGGGCCGCCGGCCCCCGTTGAGGTAGGGGTCGATGCCGACCGTCTCGAGCATCTCGTTGGCGGTCTGGCGGCGCTCCTCCTTGCTCCCGATCTTCCAGATGGTCAGGGGCTCCGCCACGATGTCGCACACCCGCCGCCGCGGGTTCAGCGACGAGATGGGGTCCTGGAAGATCATCTGGACCTGGGTGCGCAGCGTGCGCAGGTCGCTGCGGCTGAGCGCGGTCAGCTCGGTGTCCCCGAAGCGGATCTTGCCCGAGGTGGCCCGATCCACCTGCACGATGGCCCGCCCGGTGGTCGACTTCCCGCACCCGGACTCCCCCACGAGGCCGAGCGTCTCGCCCTGCCGCATGGAGAAGGTGATGCCCGCCACCGCCTGGACCGTCGTGCTGCCCTTGTGGAAGGAGACGTGGAGGTCCTCGACGGAGAGGAGCGGGTCGGTGGCGACCGCCGCGGCATCGGTGACGGTGTCCGTCATACCGTCACCGTCGCGGGCAGCGCCGAGGTCAGCGGGAACCAGCAGGCGTAGCTGTGCCCCGGCGCGGCCTCGACGAGCGGTGGCTTCTCCCGGTGGCACTTGTCCTGGGCATAGGGGCAGCGGGGCGAGAACGGGCAGCCGGCGGGCGGGCGGAGAAGGTCGGGCGTTCTGCCGTCGATGGCGATCAGCCGTGTATGGCTCGGGTTGGCGATGCGCGGCGTCGACTTGAGGAGCGCCTCGGTGTAGGGCATGGCCATGCTCTTGAAGAGGACGTTGGTGGGGGCGCGCTCCACGACGTTGCCCGCGTACATGACGATGATCTCGTCCGTGCGGGTGGCGACGACGCCGAGGTCGTGGGTCACCAGGACCATCGCCATCTCGCGGTCGTGCTGGAGCTGGCCCAGGAGGTCCAGGATCTGCGCCTGCACCGTGACGTCGAGCCCGGTCGTGGGCTCGTCGGCCATGAGGAGGCGGGGGGCACAGGCGAGCGCGATGGCGATCATGACGCGCTGGCGCATGCCGCCGGAGAGCTGGGCCGGGTAGGCCTCGTAGCGCTCCACCGGCGACGGGATGCCCACCTGCATCAGGAGGGAGAGCGCCGTCTCCTTGGCCTCGCTCTTGGACAGTTTGAGATGGATCTTGAGCGGCTCGGTGATCTGGTTGCCGATGCGCTGGACCGGGTTGAGCGACGTCATCGGGTCCTGGAAGACCATCGCTATGTGCGTGCTCCAGAGCTTGCGCAGCTCGTCGTTGGGTGCGTTGAGGATCTCGGTGCCGTTGTAGCGGACCGATCCGGTCTGCCTGCTCGAGGATTGCGGCAGCAGCCCCATGATGGCCCGCGACAGCACGGTCTTCCCCGAGCCGGACTCGCCCACGATGCCGAGCGTCTTGCCCTGGGCCAGGGTGAGCGACACGCCCTGGACGGCCTCTACCGAGCCTCTGGTCGTGGCGAACGAGACGTGCAGGTCCTCGACCTCGAGCAGGGTGGCGCTCACAGCTTGATCTCGGTGACGTCGAAGTAGGCGCGCAGCTGGTCCGCCACCACGTTGAGGCTGATCAGCAGCAAGAACATGGCACTGGCCGGGAAGATGACGAGCCACGGGTTCGTCTGCCCCTTGGCGCCGGTCAGCAGGGTGGACCCTTCGTTGAGCATGTTGCCCCAGCTCGGCGTCGGGGGCGGCACCGACAGGCCCAAGAAGGCCAGTGATCCCTCGAGGACGATGATGGTGGCGACGGCGATCAGGCCGAACGACACGATCGTCGGCATGATGTTGGGCAGGATCTCGCGGGTCAAGATGCGCGTGTCGCTGGCACCGAGCGCCTTGGCGGCGAGGACGAAGTCGCGGGTGGCGTACGACAGCGTGGAGGCGCGCACCACCCGGAAGATCAGGGGCGCTGCGAACAGCCCGATGATCAGGGTGATCTTGAACATGGACTTGCCCCAGAACGACACGATGGCGATGACGGCCACGATGGCGGGGAAGGCGAGCACCACGTAGGAGCCTGTGTTCAAGGCGGTGTCGATACGCCCGCGCCGGTAGGCCGAGATCATGGCGGGGACGCCGCCGAGGACCAACCCGATGAGGGCGCCGCCGAAGCCCACGACGAGCGAGACCCGTGCCCCGTAGACCAGGCGGCTGAAGATGTCACGGTAGAGGTCGTCGGTGCCGAGGATGTGGCCCCACCCGGGTCCACCGTTCTGCACGCTGTTGTAGTTCCCGAGGTTGGGGTTGGGCAGGGGCAACAGGTTCGCGATGGTGGCCATGACGGCGACGAGGACGATCCAGCCGGCACAGACCCAGAAGAGCGGGCCGAGCCGCTTCTTGGTGGGGTCGGCGGCCTCCTCGGCGGCGATCTCCTCCTTGATGTCGGCGAACGCCTCGTTGGTGGGGTGGGTCAGGCCGACGCTACTCACGGGCAATCCTCGGATCGACGATGGTGAAGAGGAAGTCGAAGATGAAGTTGATCAGCACGATGGCGATGGCGACGAACAACGTGATGCCCTGCACGACCGTGTAGTCGTCCTGGTTGACGCTCGAGATGAGCTGGTAGCCGAGTCCCGGCATCTGCAGCAGCAGCTCGACGATGAAGGTCCCGGCGATGAGGCTGCCGATGGTGACCCCCGCCGAGGCCAGCAGCGAGATGGACGACGGGCGCAACGCGTGCCGCCACATGATGCGCCGGTCCGAGAGGCCCTTGGAGCGGGCCATCGTGATGAAGTCCTCCTGCAGCGTCGAGATGAGGTCGTTGCGGAGCAGCCGGAAGTACACCACGATGCCGCCCAGGGCGAGCACGATGGAGGGCAGCAACATCGTGTGGATGTTCGACCAGAAGTTCTGGGTCAGGGGCACGTACGAGGCCGGGCCCGGGAAGATGTGCCAGTGGACCGCGAAGATGAGCACCAGGACGGGTGCGATCACGAACGGCGGCAGGGCGAGCATCGCGAACGTCCCGCTGTTCGACGCCCGGTCGAAGAGCTTGTTGGGGCGACGCGCCGAGTGCATCGCCATCGGGAGGGCGATGACGAACGCGATGATCTGGGAGAGGATGATGAGCTCGAGGTCGATGGGGAAGGACTGGCTGATGATGCTCGTCGTCGACTGGTGCGTCGTGTAGGACTGGCCCAGGTTGCCCTGGAAGACATGGCCCATCCAGATGAAGTACTGCTGCCACAGCGGCTTGTCGAGGCCCAGCTGGTGGTCGACCGTGGCGACGTTCTGGGGCGTCGCGTTGGGCCCGAGGATGGTGTCCGTGGGGTTCCCCGGAAGCAGGTGGACCAGGAAGAACACGGCGACCGACACGAAGATGATGATGATGAGGAGGAGCACCAGCCTCTTGGCGATGTAGCGGGCCACGACTCCTGTTTCCCCCTTCCACCTGTCCGAGTGCTCTGCGGTTCCCGCCGGCCCCCACCGGCGGCGGATGATCCTAGACCGCGAGCCCGTTGTCCTACCATGCGCCCCATGCCCGAGGAGGTTCCCGCTCTCAGCGGTCGCACGCGCACGCTCGTCGCGGTGGGGGTGGGGCTGGTGGTGGCCGCCGGGTTGCTCCTGCGCTTCTGGACCCGGTCGGGCCTGTGGCTGGACGAGGCGTTGACGGTCGACATCGCCCGCCTCCCGCTGCACGAGATCCCGAACGCCCTGAAGCACGACGGTGCCCCGCCCCTCTACTACTACCTCCTGCACTTCTGGATCTCCCTGTTCGGGCAGTCCAACGTCGCCGTGCGCTCCCTCTCCGGCGTGTTCGCCGTTGTGACGCTCCCGGTCGCCTGGCTCTGCGGAAGGCGCCTGGGTGGCCGGGCCCTGGCGTGGACGATGCTCGTGCTCCTGGCCAGCGCGCCCTTCGCCGTGTACTACGCCACCGAGTCCCGCATGTACGCGCTCGTGATCCTGCTGACCGGCTGCGGCTTCCTGGCCTTGCAACGGGCGGTGACGGCGCCGCGTCCGGCCAACCTGGTCGCGGTGGCCATCGTGACCGCCGCGCTCCTCTACGCCCAGTACTGGTCCATCTATCTCGTCGGCATGGTGGGCATCTGGCTCGTGGCGTCGATCGTGCGCACCCGCCGTCGCGGGCAGCCCGAGGCGGCGCCCTGGGCCGCACTGATCGCGGTGGGCGCAGGCTGCCTGCTGTTCGTGCCTTGGCTGCCGACGTTCCTCTACCAGACGCAGCACACGGGCACCCCGTGGGCCGCACCCCCGAACTTCTCGGCCGTGATCAACGCCCTGACCGGTTTCACGGACAACCAGGGCTCGACGCTCATGACGGCGACCAACCAGGGCCGGCTGCTGGCGGTCATCTACTTCTGCATGCTGGCGCTTGCCGTGTTCGGCGTGGGCCGCAGTGGCCGCATCATCGAGCTCGATCTCCGGACCCGTCCCCGCGCCCGTGGCATCGGCTTCGTGGTGCTGGGGACCCTGTTCGCCGCCATCGCCGGCGGCATCCTCACCTCCAGCGCGTTCTCCTCCCGCTATGCCGCAGTGGTCTTCCTGCCCTTCCTGCTGCTGGTCGCCCTGGGGACGACGACGCTGCTGAATCCGGCGGCGCGGGTGATCGTGGTCGCGCTCGCCGTCGCCGCCGGGCTCGTGTCGTCGGCGCAGAACGTGACCACGCAGCGCACCCAGGCGAATGCGGTGGCCGCGGCCATCAACGCGCAGGCCAAGCCGGGGGACGTGATCGCCTTCTGCCCCGACCAGCTCGGGCCAGCGGTGTACCGGCAGCTCCGGGACCCGTCGCAGTACGACATGATCACGTTTCCCCGCCGCACCGGGCCGCAGATCGTCGACTGGGTCGACTACGCCGACACCGTCGGGGCGGCGGACCCCACGGCGTTCGCCGACGCCGTCTTCCAGAAGGCCGGGCCGACCCGTCACATCTGGCTGGTCTGGTATCCGATGTACCAGACGTACGAGACCAAGTGCGAGACGATCGCATCCGATCTCCTGGCCTCGGCCACCAAGAACGGCGGCGGGGGGCGCAACGTCGTCACGGGCCACGAGGCCCTCTACTACGAGCCGATGACCCTCACTGAGTTCTCGACCTCGGGATCCTGACCGGGTGGCCCAGGTGACCGAGCCGACAGCGCAGGCGGGGACGGGCACCGCGCCCGGCGCCGGGGCCGGGGCCGGGGCCGGGGCCGGGCGGACCGCGTGGGAGAGCGTGCGGCGCGTCTGGGGTCGCCTGCCCGAGTCGCTCCGGGAGGCGCTGCTCCCCTTCGTCGTGGCCCGGGTGGTGGTCGCCGGTGCCCTCGGGCTGGCCCACTTCATCGTCGACCGCACCCATCCCTCCACGCCCGGCGTGGCGGCCCGGGTGCACGAGGGCCTGCTGGGCTGGGACGCCGGCTGGTACGAGACCATCGCCCGCCAGGGGTACGGGCCCCTCGGCCACCAGTCCCTGCGGTTCTTCCCCGCGGTCCCGCTGCTCACCCACGCCCTGGCCTGGGTACCCGGGCTGGGCGACGGGCCCGCGCTCGTCCTCCTCGCCAACGCGGCGGCGCTCGCCGCCACGGTCATGCTCTACCTCCTGGTGCGGCGCGAGACCGGCTCGGCCGTCGTCGCCCGCCGCTCGGTGTGGATCCTGAGCCTCCTCCCGGCGGGGTTCGTCCTGGTGATGGGCTACGCCGAGTCGGTCCTGCTCGTGTTCGCCCTCGGGTGCTTCCTCGCCCTGCGGCCGCCGGCGACCTCCGCCGCAGCCCGACCGCACTTCGCCGTGGCCGGCCTGCTCGCCTTCGCGGCGGCGCTGACCCGGCCCATCGGTGTGCTCCTCGTCCTGGCCGTCGGGGCCGAGCTGGTGCGCTGGTGGCCGCGGCTGGGGCGGGGGGAGCGGGCCGGCGGCCTCGGCGCGGTCGCGGCTCCGTTCGTCGGCGTCCTCGGCTTCCTGGCCTGGTCCAAGCACGCGGTGGGGGACTGGTGGGCGCCGCTGCGGGTCCAGCTCCAGAGCTCGCACCACGGCGGGCTCTCCGATCCCTTCGCCACGCTCTACCACGACGCCAGCGGGGTCCTGCACCATCACGTCGGGACGGCCCTCCACGTGCCGTGGGTGCTCCTGGCCCTGGCGCTGCTCGTCGTCTGCTGGCGGCGGCTGCCCGCTCCCTACACGCTCTTCGCCGCCGGCGTCCTGGCCACCGCCGTGGCCGGGTCCAACCTCGACTCGTTCGAGCGCTACGCCCTCAGCGCCTTCCCGCTGTCCATCGCCGCCGCCCTCGTCCTGACGGAGTCGCAGCTCGAGCGGTCCGTCCTGGCCTTGCTGGCGGCCGGGCTGGCCGGCTACGCCCTGCTGGCCTTCGTCAACATCTCGGTCCCCTGACCGCCCCCGGGGCCCTCTCCAACTCCCGTGAGGGGCCGCCGCCCTCCACGGGCAGGCACGGGGGGTCCACTAACCTGCCTTGCTCGTGGTCACCCCCGCCGAAGCTCCTGTCGTCATCGCCGGCGCGGGCCCCGGAGGGCTGACCGCCGCCTACCTGTTGACCAAACGGGGGGAGCACCCCGTCGTCCTCGAGGCCGACGAGGTGGTGGGCGGCATCAGCCGCACCGTTCTGCGCGACGGCTGGCGCTTCGACCTCGGCGGCCACCGCTTCTTCACCAAGGTGCCCGAGGTCGAGGCTCTGTGGCACGAGATCCTGCCCGAGGGCGACTTCATGCTGCGGCCGCGTATGAGCCGCATCTACTACGAGGGCAAGTTCTACGACTACCCCCTCAAGGCGATGAACGCCTTGCGCAATCTGGGGCTGTGGGAGGCCGTCTTGTGCGGCTTCTCCTACATCTGGGCCCGCATGCGGCCCCCCAAGGACGAGTCCAACTACGAGAACTGGTTGGTGGCGCGCTTCGGCTGGCGGCTCTATCGCACCTTCTTCAAGACCTACACCGAGAAGGTCTGGGGCGTGCCCGTGGCCGACATGCCCGCCGACTGGGCGGCCCAACGCGTCAAGAACCTCGACCTGCGCAAGGCCGTCATCAACGCCATCTTGCCCAAGCGCGGCCAGACCGAGATCACCACGCTGATCGAGGAGTTCCAGTACCCCAAGTACGGGCCCGGGATGATGTGGGAGGTCTGCGCGGAGAAGGTCCAGGCCGCCGGCGGGGCCGTCGAGCTCGGGGCGCGCCTCGCCCGGGTGCACGTCGAGGGCGGGCGCGCCACCTCGGTCACCTACACCCAGGGGGACCGAGAAGACAAGATCGACGCCTCCCACGTGGTCTCGACCATGCCGTTGCGCGAGCTGGTGCACACCATCACGCCCGCCCCGCCGCCAGAGGTGGTCGCGGCGGCCAACGACCTGCACTATCGGGACTACCTCACCGTCGCCCTCATCGTGCCCGAGTCCCGCAGTTTCCCCGACAACTGGATCTACATCCACGCCACCGACGTCGAGGTGGGGCGGATCCAGAACTACGGCTCGTGGTCGCCCTACCTGGTCAAGGACGGGCGCACGTGCCTCGGCCTCGAGTACTTCGTCTTCGAGGGCGACGACATGTGGAACACGCCCGACGACGAGCTGATCGCGCTCGGGACCAAGGAGCTCATCAGGCTCGGCCTGGCCGCCGAGGGCGATGTCGAGCGGGGCTACGTCGTGCGCGTCCCCAAGGCGTACCCCTACTACGACTTCGCCTACAAGGACAACGTGGCGACCATCCGGTCCTGGCTCGAGGAGAACGCCCCCAACGTCCACCCCGTCGGGCGCAACGGCATGCACAAGTACAACAACCAGGACCACTCCATGTACACCGCCATGCTGACGGTCGAGAACATGTACGGCGCCTCCCACGACATCTGGTCGGTCAACGTCGAAGAGGAGTACCACGAGGCGGGCTCGACGGGACGAGACGCTCCAGTGCTGCCGCGGCGCACGGCCGCCACGGCGGGCACCCGCGACCCTGGCTAATCACGCGCCCGCCCGGGCGCTGCGATGGCGACCATGGATGACCCTCGCCGCGGCCGGAGCTGCGTATCTCCTCGTGGGATTCGTGTTATGGGTGCACGCCTGGGCCCAAGGCGCGTCGACCCACACGCTGTGCGGCTGTGGTGACCCGGCGCTGTTCCTGTGGTTCTTCCAATGGCCGGCCACCGCCCTGGCGCACGGGGAGAATCCCTTCTACTCGACGGCGCTCTTCCACCCGACGGGGATCAACCTCCTGGCACAGACCTCGGTCATGGGCCTGAGCCTGCCGCTCGTCCCGGTCACGTGGATCTGGGGCCCGGTCGCCTCGCTCAACGTCGCCTCGACCCTGACGCCCGCCCTGACGGCGTTCTTCGCGTTCCTGGTCATCCGACGCTGGGCTCCGTGGACGCCGGCAGCCTTCATCGGCGGGCTGCTCTACGGCTTCTCGCCCTTCGTGCTGACCAGCCTGGAGTTCGCCCACCTCATGACGGCCGCGCTGATGCTGCTGCCGCTCATCCTCGCCGTCCTCGACGAGATCGTGCTCCGCCAGCACCACAGCGCCATCTGGTCGGGCGTCCTCCTCGGGGTACTCCTGTTCGCACAGTTCTTCCTCTCCTCCGAGCTGCTGGCCATCACCGCCCTGGTCGTCGCGTTCTCGATCCTTGCCTTGGTGGCCGCCGCCCTGGTTTCGGACCGGGACACGGTGCGGCGGATGGCACCCCATGCCGCCAAGGGGGTTGCCATCGGCCTGGCGGTCGGCGGCGTGCTGCTGGCCTGGCCGGTGTGGTTCGCGCTCGAGGGGCCCGCGCACCTCTCCGGCCTGGTGTGGCCCAACGTGGGGGTGATCGGCGGCTTCATCCCCTCGAGCTTCGTGTTCGCTGGCTACCCGGACCCCCACAACGTGTTCTCGGCCCTCGGGGGGTACGACGGAGCGCCGCTGGCGTCGGCGGCGTATCTCGGCTGGGGCCTGCTCGCCGTCATTGTGGCGGGCACACTGGCCTTCCATCGCGACCGGCGGTTGTGGTTCTTCGGCTTCGTGCTCGCGCTGTGTGCCGTCTTCTCGTTGGGCGAGCGGCACGGCCAGTGGGAGCCGGCATGGATCTTCAGCAAGGTCCCGCTGATCGAGAACATCATCGAGCAGCGTTTCATGGCCATCGGGTTCCTGGCTGCCGCAATCATGCTGGCGGTCATCCTCGACCACCTGCACCAGTTGGCGCCGGGCTGGCGGGGCGTCGGGGCCGTGTTCGCCGCTGCGTGTGTCGCGCTGGTTCCCATCACGCTGACGTTCGCGCCGCGCCTCCCCTTCACCATGGGGCCGGTGATCCTGCCTCGCTGGTACTCCGAGGTGGCGCCGACCCTGCCCCCTGGACGCGTGCTGCTCTCGTATCCGGCACCGTTCTCGGGGATCCAGTCGGCGATGTCGTGGCAGGCGGTCAACCGCATGCACTACGGCCAGGCGGGCGGCGGGGGGCCCCAGGGGGTGGCGAGCCGGGCCGGATCGGCGGCGCCGGGTTTCAGAGTGCTGAGTCTGCTGGCGTTCGGCGTGGGGAAGCCGTTGCCGACGGGGTCCTCGGCGCAGTTCTCCGCCGTGCGCCACGCGCTTGCCGTCTGGCAGGTCACCACCGTGGTGATCGCCGTCAACGTGTCGGCCCCTCGCCACCAGCAGGGTCGCGACCCTACATACGCCGCGGCGTTCATGACGGCCGCTCTGGGGCGGCTGCCCCGTGTCCAGGCCGGGGCGTGGGTCTGGGACGACGTCGAGCTCGGGCTCCGGGCCCCGCTCCGCCTGAAGGCCGGCACGCTCGAATCGTGTGTGCCGCGGGCCGCGGGTCGCTCGGGTCTGGCGGTTGCCACCATGCGGGTGCCGGATTGCGTCGTACGGGGGGCCCTGAGTCGCGGGTGAGGCGGGCGGAACGCTCAAGGGGCGGCCCAGACCGGCCGACTCCGAAGAGTCGGAAGCGCGCGGCGAACGGCCGTTCGCGGGCCGCCTGGGCAGCCCGGCGGGGCGGCTTCGAGAAGGGCGTGAGCGGACGTGACGCGAAGGGGAGGGCGAGGCGGGCACGGATTGGCCTGCATCATGGCGGCCGCACTCGGTGTGCTCGCCCTCGCGCCGCTGTCTTCGGGGGCGGCCCCGACGGCGCGAGCGGATGCCTCGGGGTCCGAGCGGGTGGCGATCCCGCTGCCGCCGGGCCTCGAGCGCGTCGGAGCATGCCGCGTTGCAGCGCTCCGGGGCCTTTGGTCGGAACCCCGTCCGACTCCTCATCCTGGGCGACTCCATCGCCCTGACACTGGGCATGGGGCTGTCGGAGCGATCTCAGGCCCAGTACGGCGTCGCCATCTCCGATCACGGATCGTTGGGCTGTGACCTCGACCCGCAACTGCAGGTGTTCATCTCGGGCCGCGCCGGACCCGCAACGCAGGGTTGCGGCCTGTGGCGCGGCCTGTGGCCCTTCTTGGTGGCCGAGGAACGGCCCCAGGTGGTCGCCCTCGGGCTGGGCCGGTGGGAGGTGGCCGACCACCTGCTGGACGGGCAATGGGTCCACATCGGCGAGCCTGCCTGGGACCAGCACCTCAGCGCAGACCTCGAGTCAGCGGTTGCCATCTTCCATTCGATTGGTGCCAGAGTGGTGCTGTTCACCATGCCCTATCTCGACCCGAGGAACCGGCAGCCCGACGGCATGCCCTGGCCGGAGAACACGCCGGCGCGGGCGCAGGCCTACAACGCACTGGTGCGTCAGGTGGCGCAGACCGATCCGGGAGAGGTCACTGTGATCGACCTCAATCGGATGCTCAGCCGGGACGGCGTCTACACCGCGTCTCTCGACGGGGTGGACGTGCGCTGGCCCGACGGCGTCCACATCAGCGCGGCCGGCGGGCACCTGTTGCAGCGCGAGATTCTGCCCGAGATCGACCACGTCGGCATGGAGAACGAGACGGCTGCAGGGTCCGGGGGGTGACCGGCCCCGAGCCGACTGGGCCGCCGGCGGAGGTCGTCGTCGAGTCCGTCCCGGCGGCGATGTCGCTCGCGCCCAACGCCGTCGGCCCCAATCTCGGCGCGGAGCTGCTGCTCGACGCTGAAGCGCGTCCGGGCGTCGAGTCGATGCGGGCGGGGCTGCTCCAAGCGGGGCCGCTGGCGGTTGCCGGCGTCCTCGCCAACGGGGCCAGTGTCGTCCTCACCGTCGCGCTGGCGCGCCTCCTCTCGCCCCACAGCTACGGGGTCCTCAACCAGCTGACGGGCCTCTACCTGATCCTCTCCATGCCCGGGTCGGCCGTGGTCGTCGCCGTTGTGCGGCGGGTCACCTTGTGGCACGAAGATGGGAGCGGCCACCTGGTACGCCGCTGGGCCGGCCGGGTGCACCGGCAGGGCACCCTGCTCGTCCTGGCGTGGGCGATCCTCGTGTTCGCCAGCCGGCACGGGGTGGCCGTGCTGCTGAACCAGCAGAGCGGCATCGGGATCGCGGCGATCCTCACTGCGGCCGCCTTCTTCGTGCTCCTCTCGCTCGACCGCGGTCTCCTCCAGGCGCACCGTGCCTACCGGCCGCTGGCGGCCAACCTCGTGGTCGAGATCGGCGTGCGCCTGGTCGCAGTGCTCGTGCTCGTGCTTGCGGGGTTCGGGCCTTCGGGTGCGGCAGTGGGCGTGCTGGTCGGCGAAGTCGTGGCGGCCGGGCACGCGCGCTGGGCCGCAGTGCGGGAGTGGTCCGGTGGACAAGGCGCGCATCTGTGGACGGCCGCGGGTTGGGTGGCCGCGGTGCGGCCCGACCCCGTGCTGACCCAAGGGACCTCGGTTCGGCGGACTGTGGCGCTGGACCTCGCGGTGGCGTCGATCTCGTTGTCCATGGTGGCGGTGCTGCAGAACGTCGACGTGCTGGTGGTCGGACGCGACAACCCGGCGCACAGCGGCGCGTACGCGGCCGTGTCGGTCACCAGCAAGGCCATCGTCTTCGGTGCCGTCGTGCTCGGCGGGTACCTCCTCCCAGAGGCGGCCATTCGCTGGCGGCAGGGTGGTCACGCCCTGCGGCAACTGGCCGTCGTGCTCGTCCTGTTGGCCGTGCCCTCTGTGCTCCTGCTGGGGGTCGCGGTGGTGGCGCCCGAGGCCTTGCTGCAGGTGGTGTTCCACCACGCGTACACTGCGGCCGCCGACGCACTGGCTCCGCTGGTGCTGGCCATGATCATGTTGAGCGTCTCGGTGGTCCTCACCATGTACCTGCTCGCAGTGGGCCGGCGTTGGGTGGCGGCCGTGCTCGTGGCGGGAGCGGCGGCGCTGACAGCGGCGGTGCTCGAGGTGCACGGTGCTCCTCGGGCGACGGCGCTGGTCGACCTGGCTACCCAGGCTGCGGTGCTGATCGTGATCCTGATCGGGTTCGCGGCGGTGCACAGGGTCCGAGTGGGGGGGCAGCCGGCACGGCTAACGTGACCCGGATGGGTGACGACGTGGGGCCGGTCTTTGCCGCGCCCTCGGGCCGCCACGGCCACGATGTGCTTCCGGACCGCGAGGTTTTGGCGTCCGTCGCAGCCGAGGCCGGGATACGGCGGATCCACTTCGTCGCGTGGCGGGACCTCGACGACCCCGAGGCGGGGGGGTCGGAGCTGCACGCCCACAAGATCGCGTCGCTGTGGGCTGCAGCGGGCCTCGACATCACGTTCCGCACCTCGGCGGTCCCTGGCGCGCCGGAGGCCCTGACGCGCGACGGATACCGCGTGCTCCGCCGTGCTGGGCGCTACGCGGTCTTCCCGGGTGCGGCCTGGGAAGGTATCCGCATGGGACACCGTCCTGGCGACGCACTCGTCGAGATCTGGAACGGCATGCCCTTCTTGTCTCCGCTGTGGTATCGGGGCCCGCGCCTCGTCTTCCTGCACCATGTCCACGCCGAGATGTGGGGCATGGTCCTGCCGCCAACGCTGGCCCGCCTGGGCGACACAATGGAGCGGCGGATCGCCCCGCGGTTCTATCGCTCGAGTCGGATCATCACGCTGTCGGAGTCTTCCCGCACCGAGATCGTCGAGATGCTCGGTCTCGACGCGGACCGTGTCACGGTCGCGCCTCCCGGTGTGGACGCCCGCTACTCGCCGGGTGGCCGGCGTTCGCCCACGCCCCTCGTGGTCGCGGTGGGGCGCCTCGTGCCGGTCAAGCGATTCGACGCTCTGTTGCGGGCGCTGGCCGACGCGAAGCGTGACCAGCCTGAGCTGCGGGCGGTGGTGATCGGTGAGGGGTACGAGCGCCCCGCCCTCGAGGCGCTGCGCGACGAGCTGGGCGCCGCGGAGTGGATCAGCATGCCAGGGCGCGTGGACGACAGGGGGCTCGTGTCGTGGTACCGCCAGGCCTGGGTCGTGGCCAGCAGCTCGCAGCGCGAGGGATGGGGCATGACCCTGACCGAGGCGGCGGCGTGCGGCACGCCCGCCGTGGCCACCGCGATCGCGGGTCACGCCGATGCGGTGCTCAATGGTGAGTCCGGTATCCTGGTCGACGACGTGGGTCAGCTCGGGACGGCCCTCCGCCGTGTCCTGGGCGACGACGTGTTGCGCAGCCGGCTCTCGAAGGGCGCGCTGACCCGGGCCCGCTGGTTCACCTGGGACGCCACCGCGCGCCGCGCCCTCGAGGCGCTGGCGGAAGAGGCCACGCGCTAGCGGTCAGCCGTCGATCCCCACGATCGGCGGGTGGTCGAGCAGAGCCTCGCCGGAGCGCTCGGGCACCGTCCCGGCCCGCAGGGCGCGGCGACCCAGCGGTTTGCGGACACGCAGCCCGAGGCCGGAGATCACGGCATCGGCCAGCAGGAGGACGACGCCGAGCCAGATCAGGTTGCCGGCATTGACGAACGAGCCGGCCCAGTTGGAGCCCGGCAGGTAGTGGTGCACGTTCTGCCCCTGCACGACGTTGATGCAGCCGGCCACGACGAATGCCACGGCGCCCACGGTCGCGGCCGCACGGGCCCAGGGGACCAAGAGCCCGAGCGCGACGATGCCGGCCACCACGAGAGCGGCCCGCGGCGGGACCACCAGTGCGGCCACCCCGCCCGTGAGCGCGCCGATGAGCAGCGCCCGCGGGAAGCGCAGCCAGCCTCGGGGCCGCTGGTCCTTCGGGGGTGGCGAGGAGGGCATGGTCAGGGCGGGGGCGTCGAAGGGCACGGCGGGCCGCTCCGGCGCGTCGGGACCCGCCGGCCCCCGCAGCCGGCGGGGCAGCCAGGCCCGCACCCGGCGCCGGGCGCGTAGGGGGAGGAAGCCGAGGACCAGGCACAGGAGTAGCGTGGCGGCGGAGACCGCCAGCGCGGCCCAGACCTCGCGCTGGGGGGTCCAGGTCAGCTCGACGGTGAACCCCGGACCGCCGAGCTGGTGCAGGTCCGAGGCGCTGACGTGCCATCCGTTGGCGAAGCCGTCGACCAGCTGGGGCGTCCCGAGGTCCACTGCCCGCGAGCCCGGCGCGGCACCGGGCCCGGGCTGGGCCACCGCCTGCCAGCCCTTGTTGAGGCTCTGGCCGAGCACGAGCTCGAAGGATTGCGTGGCCCCGGTCACGTCGCCGCCGTGTGTGTCGATGTGTGACGACGTCGCGTTGACGGTGGGGGCGGGCCCCGGCTGGGTCGCCGCCAGCTGTGGGGTCCCGGCCGCCGTGGGGAAGACGGCGGGCCCGCCGCCGCCGCCCGCCGCCGAGTCGAGGGCGATCTGGTCGATGTTCCAGCCCGTGCAGGTGGTCGGGGTGCTCGCGCAGGGCGGGTTGTGACCCGGCGCGGTCTGCACCACGTGCGGGCCCGCACCGAGCGTGATCCCCTTCGCGTCGGGCCCGCAGGGCACGAGCTGTTCCTCACTGTTCTGGAGGGCACGTTGTGCCGACCCGACGACGGCCACGTCGATGGGCCGGCCGTCGATGGCGAGCAGGTTCGACACGCAGGTGCCTGGGAGGTCCGCCGGTGTCGGGGCCGACCGCACGTTGGGGAACCCGATCGCTGCGATGCCCAGCGGGAGGGCCAACGGCCCGGCGGAGTAGTAGTTCGCCGCGTACTCGGGACGGACGGCGGTGAACGTGACCACGAAGTGCGAGCCCGTCAGCGCCGGGAACGAGACCGGCACGGTGGTCACGGCGCCGGGGACCGTGCCGTCCGCGATGGCGGGGAGCGCGACCTTGCGGACCTGGCTCCCGGAGGTGATCGTGATGGCGGTGGGCACGGAGTGGCGGCCGTCGGCGATGACCTGCATGGCCAGCCCGCTCAGTGCCTGAGGCTTCGTCAGGTCGTAGGTGAGCGTGGATCCGACCTGGGCGTCCGATCCGAGACCGGGCTGCCAGGCCGTCGTGGCGTCACCGTCGACGGTGGCCGAGGCGGTCGCCCCCAGGGATCCGGGCAGCCGACCCGATGAGTACGCGTCCTGGACACCCGTCGCCGCCGTGGGGGTGCGGCCGACCAGCCGATCGATCTCGTCGTCGGGGATCAGGGCGGACAAGCTGGCGCTCCCCGACAGGGTGAACGTGCGGGGGGTGGGGAGGGTGAACTGACGCGAGATCGTGGTCTCGGGGTCCGTCCGGGGCGGGAATTGCGAGGTGCGCTGGCGGGTCATCACCACCGTCAGGCGGTTGGCGGCCGAGGAAGCCCCGAGCGCGGAGAGCATCTGGGTGGGCATCTGAATGACCCGGTGCACCTGCTGGCCGGGGATCTCGACCTCGGCGAAGCCCACGGCGGAGGCGGTCAGGGGCGGGGCGGTGTCGTTCGTGGTGCCGTCGATGGTCACGCGCAGGGTGTGGAAGGTGCGGGTGGGGAAGGTGAGCGTCTGGCCCGCGGTGACGTGGGACGTGCTGGTGAGGTCGTAACGGACGGGGTCCTTGCCGTCGAAGGAGACGGTGACGGCGGACACCCAGCGGGAGCGGTCGCCGCGCTGGGGTTGGACGAGGGTGATGTGATCGGTCGTGACCGGGTTGGCGAATTGCGCCTGCCACCACTGACCCGCTGGGTTGGGAACGAAGGTGCCGGTGATCCAGGCCGTGTCGAAGTTGTCGTCAATGGCGCTGTAGGCCTGGTCCTCCGGCGTGTAGGACACCGAGTTCCCGTAGCTGCTGGCGGTGACGTTCACCGCGCCCACGTAGGAGGCGTACGACTTGCTGGAGATGGTGGCGCCCGGGAACAGCTCCATCGGGCTGTCGCTGAGGTCGGTCTTGGCGGGGTTCTCTCCCGGTGTCTCGGTGTAGCCCGCGTTCGCGGTCAGCGTGTCCCAGCGGAAGGCTTGCTTGCGGTTGGTGTCCGTGAGCACCAACTGGGCGCCCTGTGACGAGAGATCACGCAGGCGCGCCGGCTGGTCGGCGAGGGTGCCGGCGTAGTAGATCGCGCTGGTCGTGTTCAAGAGCCCGAGCCCGGCGAGGTTGTTGAGCCCCGTCGCGTCACCCTCCATCACCACGGCTCCCGCGTCGGATTCACCGCGCAGCATCGGGCGCGGGTTGGTCACGCTGTAGGTCACGATCGGAGACGGCCAGCCGGGGTTGCCCGGAACCGAGAGGTCCTGCTCGTTCAGCGTCGAGTCCACGGAGATGTTGGGCCGGGGCGTGCCGAACGCGACGGGATCGGTCAGTCCGAGCGGTGCCTGGAGCAGCTGGAGGGCCAGGAGCTGCGGCTGCGGCACCCCGTAGCGCTCGTACTGCTGGTCGTACTCGACCATGAGGTCCCCGGCGCCCATCAGCCGCGCCATGGGCGCCAGTGCGTTCGGGTTGGCGGTCCCGTCCTGCAGCGGCCCGTCCGTCGCGTAGAGCGTGTCGGCCGTGGCGATCGATCCCATGATCTGCTGCTCCCGTGTGACGAAGTCGCGCGTGAGCAGGGCGGGCTGGGGCGAGTCCACTGTGTCACCCCAGCGGTAGGCGGCGAAGTCGTTGCCGGGGATGGCGAAGACCCTCGTGCCGGGGTGCGTCGCGTTGAGGTGGTTGATGGCAGCCACCTGGTACGAGGGCAGCGTGGCGGGTTGGGTGAAGTTGTTGGCGATGGTGTCGCCGAGGAAGAGCGAGGGGATGTTGGCTACCACCAGACCCGCCACGAGGATGGACGCCGTGAGACCCACGACGAACACGCGGGACCACAACGCGGTGAGCCCGCTACCCAGGAGCATGGCGAGCGCAAGCAGCACCAGCGGTGTCGCCCGGTCGGTCGAGCGCAGCGCGAGGCCCGCGGTGGAGTTGGTCATGAAGGACTTGAGCTCGCCCCCGATCACGGTGGGGTTGGAGAACGGGAACGGGCCCACGGAGAGCACGAGGCCCACGAAGAGGAGGATCATGAAGTAGGCGCGCTCGCGCCAGCGCACGAAGGCCGCCGCCACCAGGGCGACCACCGGTACGGCGTAGGACGTTGCGAGCTGTGAGATGTCCTGGGTGAAACGGATGGCGGCATTCGTCCACGGACCGAGGTGGTCGGTGCCGTAGAAGTACCAGTAGCCGAGACCGCGAATGATGTCGGCCGGATTGGACGTCGCCGACGTGGAGGGGACGGTCTCGGTGAATTTGAGGACGTTGACGCCGTACGCCGCCTCCACCTGTAGACCCGCCATCCACCAGAGGCATGCACCGAGCGTGAGGATCGAGATGCGCAGTCCGGTGGCCAGCGCATGGCGCCACGTCGACTCGCGCAGCACGACCACCGCGTAGAAGAGCCACAGGACCGGCGCCACGCCGACGTAGATGATCGAACTGGCGTTGATGCCGCTCACCGTCGCCACGACGGCCGCGAACAGGGCAGGCTCGCGCCAGCCACTGCGACGGAGCGCCACGATGGTCAGGCCCAGCATGAAGGGGATCCCGGACCAGGGCAAGAGGATGACCGAGATGCGCCCGGAGTACTGGAGGAAGTACGGAGAGAGCATGTAGGCGAGTGCGGCGGCGACCGGCCCGGGGCCGCGCAGACCCATGATGCGCGAGAGGTAGAGCACACCGAGTCCGGCGGCGAAGAGAATGGACCCGAGCCAGAGGCGCTGGGCCACCCAGACAGGTACGCCGAGGACGTGGAAGACCGCGAAGAATGGGCCCATCGGGAGCAGGTAGCCGATGTACTCATGGGTGACCGTGCCGAGGCCCACCGTCGGGTTCCACATGAACGCCGCCTGGCTCAGGAAGCGGGTCGGGTCGAGGTAGAGGTAGGTCTTGGTGTCGGGGGTGACGACCCCGGGCCGCACCGCCAGCAGGGGGCCGTAGGCCATGCCGGCCAGCGCGACGGCCCCCCCGATCCACCACCAGCGGCCACCGCCCACGCCCGCACTCCGTCTGGCGGCGTGCCGCCCCCGGGGGGCGGTGAGGGTGGGGGACGTGGTCATGAAGAGGGGGCCGAAAGGTCGCCGGGTAGTGTAAGCAGGCAGCGCCACCCCGGCGTGTCACCGTGATTGGAGCGCCCGTGGCCACCAGCACCAAGAGCCGCCTGACGGGCGAGCGGCCGCAACAGGGGGTGACGCCCGACTCCCTGCTGGCTTTGCACGAAGCGGGGTACCGGGCCGTCCTCGACCGGATCGGTGAGGGTCGCATCCTCGACGTGGGGTGTGGCCAGGGATTCGAGTCGGCGCGGTTTCTCGGGGCCGGGCGTGAGGTCGTCGGCGTCGACTACTCCTCCGACGCGGTGGCGACCGCAGCGTCGCGTTACGGACCCGAGGGCCTGCGGGTGGCCCAGATGGACGCGCTCGGCCTGGCGTTCAGGCCGTCGAGCTTCGATGCCGCGTGCTCGTCTCACCTGATCGAACACTTCACCGACCCCGAGCCGCACGTGTCGGAGCTGGCACGCGTGCTCAAGGACGACGGCTTCGCCTGCGTGTTGACCCCGAACCGGCCGGCGGACTTCGAGAACCCGTTCCACCTCCACCTGTTCGACCGCGACGCGCTGCGGGCCATGCTCGAGCGCCACTTCGGCGAGGTCTGGCTCGGGGGGGTCGACGCCGCACCCCACGTCAAGGCGGACATCGAGGCCCGACGGGTGAAGGCGAACAGACTGCTCAGGCTCGACGTCTTCGACCTCCGGCATCGCTTGCCGCATGAGTGGTACGTGTGGGCGTACACGAGGCTGCTGCCTTTGGCGTACAGGCTCGTGGCTCGGGAGGACACCGGGGGAGTGACCGGAATCACCGCCGACGACTGGTTCGTGACCGACGATCCCGACGACACGACGCTCGTGCTGTTCGCCATCGCCCGAGCGCCGCGCCGGGAGAGGGCCGGCTGATGCTCGCCGTCGGCCTCACCGGCGGCATCGGCTCGGGCAAGTCGGCGGTGGCCGACCTTCTGGTCGCGCGCGGTGCCGTGCTCATCGACGCGGACCAGGTTGCACGCCAGGTGGTCGAGCCCGGGGGGCCCGCGTACCAGCCGCTCATCGACCGCTTCGGACCCGGGATCCTGGCGGCCGACGGTACGATCGACCGCCCGGCGCTGGCGGCGGTCGCCTTCGCCGACGACGAGTCCCGGTTGGCGCTCAACGCCATCACCCACCCGGCGATCGGCCTCGCCATGATCGAGGCGCGCGACGCCCTCGCCGGCACCGACGCCATCGTGGTCCTGGCCATCCCGCTGCTGACGGCCGCCCACCGGGACACCGTACGGCTGCACGAGGTGGTGGTGGTGGACTGTCCGACCGACATCGCGCTCGAGCGCCTGCTGTCCCAGCGCGGCTTCGACCGGGCGGACGCCGAGGCACGGATCCGGTCCCAGATGTCCCGGGAGGAGAGGGTCGAGGAAGCCGACTACGTGCTGGACAATTCGGGTGACTGGGCCGCCCTCGAAGGCGAGGTGGCCAAGCTGTGGGACTGGCTGGTGGCCGCTGCCGCGGAGCGACGGGCGCACGCCTGAGCGGTCACAGGCCCCGGGTAGCCTCGGAGGGCCATGCCCGCCTTCGAGGTGATCTCCCCGTTCAAGCCTTCGGGCGACCAGCCGGGGGCGATCGCCGCCCTGGCCAACGGGATCCGGCGGGGTGACCCCTACCAGACCCTGCAGGGGATCACCGGCTCGGGGAAGACGGCGACCATCGCCTGGATGATCGAGCAGGTGCAGCGGCCGACGCTCATCATCGAGCCCAACAAGTCGCTGGCCGCCCAGCTGTCCTCCGAGCTGCGGGAGCTCTTCCCGAAGAACCGGGTCGAGTTCTTCGTCTCGTACTACGACTATTACCAGCCCGAGGCGTACCTCCCCACGACCGACACCTACATCGAGAAGGACTCGTCCATCAACGACGAGATCGACCGCCTGCGGCACGCGACGACGTCCTCCCTGCTGATGCGGCGCGATGTGATCGTGGTCGCGTCGGTCTCCTGCATCTACGGGTTGGGCTCGCCCGAGGAGTACCGGGATCGCATCCTCGGTTTGAAGGTGGGTGACCAGCTCGACCAGCGGGACATCCTGCGGCGCCTGGTCGACCTCCAGTACGCCCGCAACGACGTCAACCTGGTGCGCGGCACCTTCCGCGCCCGCGGCGACACCGTGGAGATCCACCCCGCCTACGAGGAGCAGGCGCTGCGGGTCGAGATGTTCGGCGACACCCTCGAGCGGATCGTCCCCTTCGACGTGCTCACCGGCGAGATGGGCGAGGAGATGGAGGACGTGGCGGTGTACGCGGCCACGCACTACGTGACGGGCGACGACATCATCCAGCGCGCCGTCGGGACGATCGAGGTCGAGCTGCGGGAACGGCTCCAGGAGTTCGAGCGGGACGGCAAGCTGCTCGAGGCACAGCGGCTGCGGGTCCGCACCGAGCACGACCTCGAGATGCTGGCCGAGACGGGGGTCTGCTCAGGGGTGGAGAACTACAGCCGCCATCTCGATGGCCGGGCGCCGGGTGAGACGCCGTACACCCTGCTGGACTTCTTTCCCAAGGACTACCTGTGCGTGATCGACGAGAGCCACGTGGCCGTGCCGCAGCTGCACGGGCAGCACGCCGGTGACCGGTCCCGCAAGGACGTGCTCGTCGAGCACGGCTTCCGGCTGCCCTCGGCGAAGGACAACCGGCCGTTGCGCTTCGAGGAGTTCGTCGAGCGGGTGCCGCAGTGCGTGTTCGTGTCGGCGACGCCGGGCCCTTTCGAGCTCGCGCACTCGGACCAGGTCGTCGAGCAGGTGATCCGCCCCACCGGGCTGGTCGACCCCGAGGTCACGATCATGCCGACCAAGGGGCAGGTGGACGACTTGATCGCCCGCATCCAGAAGACGGTCGGCGCGGGGGCGCGTCCTGGTGACCACGCTCACCAAGAAGATGGCCGAGGACCTGACGGACTACCTCGCCGATGCCGGGATCCGGGTGCAGTACCTGCATTCGGACATCGACACCATCACCCGCATCGAGATCCTGCGTGAGCTGCGCCTCGGCTCCATCGACGTCCTGGTCGGCATCAATCTGCTGCGGGAGGGGCTCGACCTGCCAGAGGTGGCGCTCGTCGCCATCCTCGATGCCGACAAGGAGGGGTTCCTCCGCTCGGCGTCCTCGCTGATCCAGACCATGGGCCGGGCGGCCCGCAACGTGGACGGCCTGGTCGTGCTCTACGCGGACACGGTGACCGACTCCATGCGGGAGGCCGTCTCGGTGACCCAACGCCGCCGCGAGGTGCAGATCGCCTACAACCGCGAGCACGGGATCGATCCCCAGACGATCCGCAAGTCGGTGACCGACATCCTCGAGCGTCTGCGGGGGACCAGCGGGGGGGTGGCCAAGGCGGGTCGCAGCCGGGCCGAGGTGCGCAAGAACGCCGCGGTGCGGGGCAACCGGCGCCCGGCGCTCCTCGCCGAGGGCGATGCATCGACGCCGGCGGCCGCGATGGAGCTCATGGGTCAGCTGGAGGCGGAGATGAAGGCGGCCGCCGCCGACCTGCGCTACGAGGAGGCGGCGCTCCTGCGGGACGAGATCGCCGAGCTGCGCGCCTCGGTCCCCGGCTGATTCCCCGTCAGCCCTTGATCGCGCCGCCGAGGGAGAAGCCGGCACCGACCCACTTGGTGACCGCGAGGTAGAGCAACACCGGGGGCAGCGAGTAGAGGAGTGCGAAGGCGGCGACCTGGCCGTAGTTGACCCCGTACTGGCTGAAATAGCCATAGATGGTCACGGAAGCGGGCTCGTTGTTGCCCTGGAGGAGGATCAGCGGCACGAAGAAGTTCCCCCACGCGTTGACGAAGGTGTACACGGCGATGACGCACAGCCCGGGGAGGACGAGGGGGAGGACGATGCGCCGAAGCGAGCCGAAGCGCGAGTTGCCGTCGATCCAGGCCGACTCCTCGAGCTCCAACGGGACGGCATCGATGAAGGACCGACCGACCCATGTGGCAAAGGGGAGCGACGTGGCGGTGAGGAACCACACGGTCCAGAACTTCGAGTTGATGAAGTTCGCCGACACGTAGAAGTCGTAGGTGGGGATCATGAGGGCGATGATCGGAAGGGACGCCATGAAAGCCAGCGTGTAGACGAACCAGATCTGAACCCGTGAGCGGTAGCGAGAGAGGGGGTAGGCGGCGACGATGCCGACGACGGTCGTGATCA
Organism: uncultured Acidimicrobiaceae bacterium; assembly: GCA_963717455.1. Taxonomy (GTDB): domain Bacteria; phylum Actinomycetota; class Acidimicrobiia; order Acidimicrobiales; family RAAP-2; genus Bog-473. The sequence goes on along the minus strand of OY970336.1, from coordinate 3,334,216 downwards.
CGGTCGTGCCCACCGCCAGGTACATGGAGTTTCCCAATGCGGAGAGGAAGCTTCCGTGCAGCACGCTCTGGAAGTTCTTCAGCGTGATCGGTCCTCCGCCACCGATCGTCAGATTGCCGTGGGTCTTGAACGCCGTGACCACCAGCCAGACGAACGGCACGAGGAAGATGAGACCCACGACCGACACGGCGATCGAGGGGACGAGCACCCCGGCTCGATCGTTCCGCGACGCCACCGCCACCTACCGCATCTCGGCCAGTGAGCCCTGGCGCCGCAGGAGACGGATGTAGACCCCGGCCAGGATGGCCCCGATCACGAGGAGCACGACTGCGATGGCCGTCCCGTACGCGAGCTCGTAATTGGAGAACGCCTGGCGGTACATGAAGACCGAGAGGACGTTGGACGCGTTTCCGGGCCCGCCACCGGTCATGGCGTAGATGAGCGAGAAGTCGTTGAGCGTCGCCAGGGTGATGATCACCAGGTCCACGACGATGGCGGAAGAGAGGAGCGGGATGGTGAGCCGAGTCAGGCGTCGCCAGCCGCCGGCCCCGTCCACCTCGGCGGCATCGGTCAGATCGGTGGGTATGCCGTCGAGTGCGGCGGAGAAGAGGAGGAACGAGAAGGCGGCGCCGCGCCAGGCGTTGGCCAGGCTGACGGCGAGCATCGGGTTGGTGAACAGCCAGCTCTGGTAGTTCAAGCCGAACAGGTGGTAACCCTGTTGCATGACGCCGCCGTCGCTCAGGAGGACGAACCACATGTAGGACGTGACGATCTCGGGGACGAGCCATGCGACGATGACGATGGCGCCGACCGTGGCGCGGATGGCGTAGGCCGACCGTGACAGGAAATAGGCCAGCAGGAACCCGAGGACGGCCTGCCCGAGATACCCCGAGACGACGAGGTAGTAGATGCTCTTGCCAATTGACTCGGCCAGCCCGCTGCCGTTGGAGAAGAGCTGTCGGTAGTTGGCGAGACCGACGAACTGGTAGTGCGTGGCGGTCGGGCCGGTGACCGTCATGTTCGTGAAGGACAGGACGAACGTCCAGATGGCCGGCCATCCCATGAAGACGAGGACGACGACGAGCATCGGGGCGACCATCGTGAGGCCCGTCACGCGGCGGCGCAGCGGCGTCTCGACGGTGACGTTCTTGGCGCGGCGACCTCCAGTTGGACCCGGCGCCTCCTCGGGCGGTCCGGGTTTCAGGTCGACGACCTGGCTCATTTCTTCATTCGCTCCACGTTGCCGGAGCCGACGATCTGGGTCACCTGGCTGGCGTAGCTCGCTGCCGCCTGGCTCGGGGTCATAGAACGCGTGGAGATCGCCTCGGTGAGCTGCTGGATCACGTTGGACACCTTGACGTAGGCGGGGAGGTTGGGGCGGAACGTCGTATAGGGGAGCTGGGCCGACGCGAACTTGGACACCGGGTTGACCTTCACCGACGCCTGCCAGGACGGCTGCGTCAGGACGTCCGCCCGGGGCGGCAGATTGCCCGAGGCCGGGTCGAAGGAGGCGAGGAGCGGAGCGGACGACGCCGCCTCTATGAACGCCTGCGACAGGCTGGGGTGAGGTGCCAGTTGGGGCACCGAGAGCGCCCACCCGCCCGACTGGTTCGTGTACACGGGCGGGGCCCCCGTCTGGGTCGGCAGGGCCGACTCGCCGTAGGCGCCGGAGAAGCCCGGCCACGGTGCCAGTCCTCCCGGCACATAGGCGGTGGCGACCCAACTTCCGTCGAAGACGATGCCGACCTGCTGGTGGGGCATCAGCGTGAGGGCGACCGTGGCGTCCGCGTTGGGGTTCGACCACATCGACTCGGGCTCCTCGAGCGGCTGCATCTGCGACAACAGGTGCCAGGTGGCGTTGAACCCGGGACCAGAGATCTCCCACTTGTGGGAGGTGTAGTCGTAGAGGCGATCACTGGTGCCGTTGAGGAACACTTCGAACCCACGGAAGGCGGAGGCCTCGCCAACGGCTTGCCCCGTGTAGATCCACAGCGGGATGGCGCCCTTGTCGCTGCGACTGATCGCGCGGGCAGCCGAGAGCACCTGGGCCCAGCTGTGCGGCTGCCAGGTCGCCGGCAGCCCCGCCTGCTTGAAGAGCTTGTGGCTGTAGTAGATCAGCTGGACGTCCGTGCTGTTCATCGCCCCGTACACCTTGCCGTTGTACGACGCGATGCTCTTCATGGCGGGGTAGTAGGACTTCCAACCGGACCATGTCGTCAGCTGCGGCAGCGGACGGAGGAATCCGGCACTGGCATCGGACCCGATCAGGAAGGAGTCCTCGAAGACGACATCGGGCACCGTCCGCGCGCTGCGCTCGGTGAGATCCACCTTGGAGTAGTACTCGGACTCCGAGCTGGTCGTGATCTCGTCTCCCACGACCTTCACGTTCGGGTACGTCTTCTGCAGTTCCTTGGCTGCCGCGTCGATCCAAGCGGGCATGATGTTGACCCCGGCCGGATTGAACCCGCTCCAGTACGCGACGGTGAGGGTCACCGACGGGCTCGCGCCGCCGGCGCCGCTCCCGACGAGCAGTGAGCCCAGTCCAGCGCTCGCCGCTGCGAGGAACGTGACGATGGAAGAGGCGCGCCGCCTGCGTCGGAAGGGATTGGCCACGGGTTCATCTTCCGGGAGCGGCCCCGGACCCGACAGGGGATTAGGTCCCTAATGAAACGGGCGTGGGGGGCTCACGAGAGCCGCAGCTGGGTCACGGGGTCGAAGAGATGCAGGGGGCCGCACACGGACAGTGCGACCTCCTCGCCCACGCTGAGGGCCACGTGCTCGGCACCCTGGACGCTGATGAGACGTCCGTCCACCAGCCGGCAGGTCACGTGCTGGAGGCGGCCCATCGACTCGACGAGGCTGACCGTGGCCGCCAGCTCGCCGTCGCGATCGATGGACAGGTCCTCCGGTCGCACACCGAGGAGGACGGACTCGAGCGAGAGGCGGCGGACGAGGGCGGCATCGGGCGCAGGCAGGGCGACGCGCCCGGCGACCGTCTCCACGCACAGCAGTCCCTCGGATTCGCTCAGGTTCCCAGAGAGGATGTTCATGGGCGGGCTGCCGACGAAGCTGGCCACGAACGCGTTGGCCGGGGTGTCCCGGACCGACTCGGGCGTGTCCAGCTGCTGGAGGACCCCGTCCTTGAGCACCGCGATCCGCTCACCCATCGTCATCGCCTCAATCTGGTCATGGGTGACGTAGAGGATGGTGATGCCGAGTTGGCGGTGCAGATCGACGAGCTCGGCCCGCATCTCGACGCGAAGTTGCGCGTCGAGGTTGGACAAGGGCTCGTCCATCAGGAAGACCCTTGGTCGGCGCACCAGCGCCCGGGCCAGGGCGACGCGCTGGCGCTGGCCACCGGAGAGCGCCGCCGGCTTGCGGCCGAGGTACGGGGTGAGCTGGAGACTCTCGGCCACCCGGGGGACGATGTCGTTGATCTCGTCACGTCGCACCCCGCGCGAGCGCAGGGGGAACTCGATGTTCTTGCGCACGCTCAGGTGGGGGTAGAGGGCATAGCTCTGGAAGACCATGGCGACGTCGCGATCCTTGGTGACGACACGGTTCATCGCGGCACCGCCGATCCGGATGGTGCCCGCGGTCGGCGCCTCGAGCCCGGCGATGAGCCGCAGGACGGTCGACTTGCCACAGCCCGAAGGGCCCAGCAGCACCAGGAACTCTCCGGGCCGTGCGTCGAGAGTGACCTCGTGGAGCGCGGTGACGTCCCCGAAGGCCTTGGACACCTGCTCCAGCTCGACCGAGGAGGCTTCGACGCGGGGCACAGCGAGGATCGGGGCGCCGGCGGGCTCCACCTCCTGCAGTGCCGGGTCGGGTCCCACGCGAAGGAATCGTTACAGCGGGGGGTCCTCCGGCATAGGGCCGAACGTCCCGCTGCCGGGTCCATCGACCCTTGGCCAGTAGTGCTCCTCCAGGGCGGCGCACAGGGCGTGGTAGAGAGGCTGGTGCAGCTCCTGCACGGACGCGACGTCGGTGTCGGGGACGGGGACCCAGACGTCGGCCAGGCCGCCGAGGCGGTCGCCCCGCTCACCGGTGAAGGCCAGGACGCCGACCCCTGCGGCCCGGGCAGCCAACGCCGCCAGCACGACGTTGCGCGACCGTCCGGACGTCGAGAGGGCCCAGAAGAGGTCGCCGGGGCGGGCGTACCCGTGCAGTTGCTGGGCCATGCCCATGTCGCCGGCGGTGTCGTTGGCGATGGCCGACAGAAGGCCCGACTGGCTCGTCAGGCAGACGGCCCGCATGGCGCCCTCCAGGCGGTCGGCCAGGTAGTCGGCCTCGTCGGCCATGGATTCGGGGACGAGCTCCCGCAGACGGACCCGCTCGCGGTCGCCGAGGGGGCGCCGGTGCTCCATGCCCTTCATGAGCTCGCCCACGATGTGCTCCGCGTCCGCCGCGCTGCCGCCGTTCCCTCCCACGTAGATGGTGCCGCCGGCGTCGACGGTGCGGGTCAGCAGCGTGAGCGCCGCCGTCACCTGGGGCACCACGCCGGAGAGGTCCGGATGGCGGGCGAGGAGACCGGTGAAGTCGGACCGGGCCGGGTGCTGCACGTCGAGCTCGGGGATGCCCACCGTCCGGGACCCGGCCGGGTCGTTGTCGGGGATGAAGATCGTGCGCACCTCGTGGGGCCGGAGCTCGCCCGCCCAGACGGGGACGGGCCCCGACTCGCTCGAGCCGAGGGAGAGGCGGACGCGCTCGCGCCGGCCGGCGACCTCCCAGAGGCGGGCCACGGTGCCGCCATCGTCCTCGGCGCGCTTGAGGACCGGCATGATGGTGCCGCCACCCTCGACGTGCGCCGCCGAGCCCTCGGGCCCGAGCCGGCCCCTGTGCCAGGTGTCGAGCACCACCGGCAGCTCGGTCCGGTGCTCGGCCGCACGCTGCGGGAGCTGCGCGGCACGGGCCGGGCCGAGGTGAGGGACGAGGCGGTACCGCCGCCGGTGACGCCCCTGGTCCGTGAACGGGTAGCCGGCCCGGTCCTCCTCGCCCCAGCCGAGCCCGTGATCGGCGACCCGTGGGCTGCGCAAGACGGTGACGCGCAGCGTCGACCCCAGCGCGTCGTAGCCGCCGGCCCCCTCGATGGCGCAGGCGAGGCCCCATCCCGCCGAGGCGTCGGCGAGGTCCACCCAGTGGACCATCGGCTCCTCGTGGCCGGAGCACGGCCGTTCGACGGATCCGTAGGCGGCGCCGGCCACGCTCGCGGGTGTCCCGAGCGCGACGGGGACGACGAGCTTGAGCACGCGATGAGCCTCGTGCCAGTCGACGTCGAGACGTACCTCCACGGAGGTCTCACCCTCGTAGAGGGACACCTCCTGGGCCACCGTGGTCCGCCCGCCGCCGAACGACCAGACGCTGCGCGCCGTGGCGCGGACCGGACCCGCCTCGACCACCCTCGCCGAGACAAGGTGGCCCTCCTCCTCGTCACCCGCATAGCGGTCGACGCCATGGGACCACGTGTCACTGGCATCGACGACGAGCACCGGGTGCACCGCGCCGGCCAGGACCTCCGCCCCGCCCGGCAGGCCGAGCGCGCCCGCCGCCATCTGGACCAGTCGGCCCGTCTCCATGTCGACCTCCGCTCGGACGAGCCCGTTGGCCAGGACGCCGTCCTCCGTGGCGGTCGCCGGTTCCGCCACCGGCTCCCGGTTGCCCCCGGCCGGGTCGGTGACATGGAGCCAGTACCTGCGGTAGCCGAGGGCAGGCGCGGTGACCCGGAGGAGGCTGCGGGTCGGGCTGTAGGTCACCTCGCCCGAGGGGATCTGCTGCACGCGGACCTGTCGCCCGCCCGCATCCGTGGCGACGGCGATGGGATGTGGGAGCGAGACGGCACCCGTCGCCGGCCACGAGTGGGGATTGAAGACGATCATGGGCACCGGCAGGCCCCCAATCGCGCTCTCGATGCCCTCTGCCGTCTCGGCGCCCTCGACCCAGGTGTCGACGTGCTCCGCGAGGCGGTGCACGGCCTGGGTCGCCACCCGCTCGGCCCGGGCCGCTCCAGAGACCAGGAGCGCATGGACGGCCTCGGTGGCACGGTCCGTGCACGTGCCGCCGATGCCATCGTGGAACTGCGCGAAGAGGACACCCTGCCAGGCCTCCGACAGCTCGCGGCGGACATCGGGTGCGTCGCCGGTGAGCAGCCGGCAGATCTCGTTCAGGATCTCGGCCCCGCCCAGCGCGTCCTCCGCCCGCCCGTTGGCGAGCTTGAGGTCGGCCCGAGCCGAGTAGCACCCGACGGCGTGCCACTGGAGCTCGCCGCTGACCGTGGGCAGCTCGCTCGTTCCGCCCGGCGCGTGTTCGAGCGCACGGAAGTAGCTCGCGGGGTCACCGAACGCCACCGCCCCGCCGTGCTCGTCCGCCAGGGCGTGGATCGTCCGCAGGGCGAGGCGGGTGGGTCCGCCGCCGTGGTCGCCCACACCGAAGAAGGCCATGAGGGGGACCCCCAGCTCGGCGCTCCGCCCCAGGAGCCCGCCCGCCCGCTCCCGGATCACCTCGTCCTCGGGGTCCCTGGTGGAGTAGTCGTAGGGGATGCGGTAGGCGGCGACGTCGGTGCCGTCGGTGCCGCGCCAACGGAAGGCGGGCGAGGCGATCGGCTTCTCGTCGGGGCCCGGTCGCATGAACACGTAGGAGCCGAGGCCCGATGCCGCCAGCAGCTGGGGCAGCGTGCCCGAGTGCCCGAAGGAGTCGACGTTGTACCCGACCGTCGCCGTGACACCGAGATGCTCGGCCAGGAAGCGCTGGCCGTAGAGGAACTGCCGGCAGACCGACTCGCCGGACGGCAGGTTGCAGTCCGGCTCGACCCACTGACCACCCGTGATCAGCCAGCGTCCGTCGCGCACGAGGTCACCGATGCGCGCGAACAGGCCCGGGGAGGTTTCCATCACCCAGCGGTAATAGCTCGCGGAGCTGGCAGTGAAGCGCAGGTCGGGGTCCTCGTCCAGGCGCTCGACGGCGGCCCGGAACGTCTGGAGCACCTCGTGCATGCCCTCGTCCCAGTCCCAGATCCACATCGGGTCGATGTGCGCGTTCCCGATCATGGTGAGGCGAGGGGTGGCGCGTTCGGCCGGCACGACACAGCAGTGTAGGGACGGCACCACGCCGTGGTCGGCCGGCGGCGGGGATAACGTGCCGTGATGCCCACCACCGCCCTGCTGCGCGAGGTCATGGAGCGCTATGCGTCCACCGTCAGCTCCAAGGACGCCGACGCCTACGCCGCCCTCTTCACCCCCGACGCGGTGCAGGTGGACCCGTACCCGACAGCACCCAACGTCGGCCGCGCTGCCATCCGCGCCTTCATCCGGCGGTCCTTCGACGGCTGCGAGACCATGCGGTTCGACGTCACCGAGGTCCACCCCGTCGCCGACAAGGCGGCCACCACCTTTCACATCACCTTGACACTCGCCGGCGGCTCCATCATGCACATCCGGGGGGTCGAGATCTTCACCGTGACCGACGACGGCCTGATCTCCGCCGTGGAGGCCTACTGGGGCGACGAGGACGTGACGTTCGAGGAGTGAACCCCTCCGCAGAACGACCGGGTCGACCGGGAACATCCTCCAGCCGGCCGGTGGGGGCGATGGCCCGCTGAGAGCGACGGTGTAACCGCGAGCGATCTCCAGCGTCATCCATCGGTCAGACGGCCCGGGCGGATCACCCCAGGAGGACGCATGCGTACTCGTCGAACAAGGCCCGCCGGCCGTCTCGGTTCCGGGCGCCCGTCGACCGGAGTGTGCCGGGGCGGGCTGTTGGCGTCACTCGGCGCGGTCGTGGCCCTGGTGGGCGGGTTGGGCGCGGTACTCGTCGCCGCAGGACCCGCCGGGGCGGTCACGCCCCCGGCGCAGGGATGGACGACCCAGGAGGCGCCGCTCCCGGCCGACGCCGGCAGTGGCAGCACCGACCCGCACGTCTACACCTCCTCGTCGTCGTGTCCCTCGGCGACCACCTGCGCCACGGTCGGTTGGTACGACGACACGACGGGCCGACCGTGGGGGCTGATCGAGGTGGAGAACGGCGGGACCTGGGGCGTCACGGAGGCCCCGCAGCCCTCCAACGCCGGATCCGGATCAGGCCAGGGGCTGTGGCTGGGGTCACCGACCTGCGGCATCGCCAATCCCTGCCATGCCGTGTCCTGCCCGAACGCGACCTTCTGCGTCGCGGTCGGCGAGTATCTCGATGCCAGCGGGGGTTCCGACCCCGTGGTGGAGACCTACAACGGGACGGGCTGGACGGCGATGCAGGCGCCACAGCCCTCGGACGCCGCCGCCAGCTCGGCCGCGCTGTTGACCTCCGTCACCTGCACCTCGACGACGACCTGCTTCGCCGTCGGCCAGTACACGAACTCGAGCGGCGCCCGGCTGGCCATGATCGACACCCTGCTCGGAAGCACCTGGAGCTCGCAGGCACCCCCGGAGCCGCCGAACCTCACCACCAGCTCCCCCTACGCCTACCTGGGCAACGTTGCCTGCGGCCTACGCACCACATGCGTCGCCTCCGGCTTCTACAACCTCAGCGGTGGCGGGGAGGGCGGCCTGATCGCCACGCTGTCCGACGGGACGTGGACCATGGGGGAGGCGCCCGTCCCGGCGGACGCGTTCACGGGGTCGAACCCCTACTCGCAGCTCTTCGACGTGGCCTGCCCGTCTCCGGTCTTCTGCGTCACCGTCGGCGAGTACAGGGACACGCTCGGGTACGCCGCTCTCGTCGACACCTCCAGCGGGTCGACGTGGACGGCCAGCCAGGCGCCCGAGCCCTCCGACGCCGGCACCGGGTCGAGCCAGAATGCGTTGTTGTACGGCGTCTCGTGCCCGTCGACGACGGCTTGTGACGCGATCGGGGACTACCGCGACGGCAGCGACCGACCCTGGGGACTGATCGACACGTACGCCGCCGGGACGTGGACCGCGACGCAGGCGCCACAGCCGGCCGACGCGGCGCCCGAGTCCGGCCAGGACGCCGTCCTCGAGTCGGTCTCGTGCCCGACGCCATCCTTCTGCGCGACGGTCGGCTTCTACGAGAACGCGGCGAACGAGGCCACCGGATACGTCGTGAGCCTGAGCGGCGGGAGCTGGCACGCCATGGTGGCCCCGCTGCCGGCCAACGCCACGTCGAGCGCGACCGACGTCTCCTTCGCTCGGACCGTGGCCTGCTCCTCGCCGGTGGCGTGCACCGTCGGCGGGTGGTACCCGGACCCCGCCGGGCACACGCAGGGCTTCCTCGATCTCTTCACGGGCGTCCAGGGGTACTGGCTGGTCGCCACCGACGGGGGAGTCTTCACCTACGGCAACGCGCAGTTCCAGGGTTCGACCGGCTCGCTCCACCTCAACGCGCCGGTGGTCGGATTGGCCCCGACGGCCGACGGGCAGGGCTACTGGCTGGTCGCGTCCGACGGAGGGATCTTCGACTACGGCGACGCCGGCTTCTTCGGCTCCCGCGGCGGCAAGCCGCTCAACAGGCCGATCGTCGGTATGGCTGCGACGCCGGACGGCAAGGGCTACTGGCTGGTCGCCTCCGACGGGGGCATCTTCGGCTACGGCGACGCCGGCTTCTTCGGCTCCCGCGGCGGCCAGCCGCTCAACAGGCCGATCGTCGGTATGGCTGCGACGCCGGACGGCAAGGGTTACTGGCTGGTCGCCTCCGACGGGGGCATCTTCGGCTACGGGGACGCCGCCTTCTACGGCTCGACCGGCAGCATGGCGCTGAACAAGCCGATCGTGGGCATGGCCGCCACGCCGACCGGCCTCGGCTACTGGCTGGTGGCCTCGGACGGGGGCATCTTCGGCTACGGCGACGCCGGCTTCTTCGGCTCCACCGGCAGTCTGGCGCTCAACAAGCCGGTGGTGGGCATGACGGGCTCGCCGAGTGGCCTTGGCTACTGGCTCGTCGCTTCGGACGGCGGCATCTTCAATTACGGCGACGCCCCCTTCTACGGCTCCGCCGGCAGCCTGGTGCTGAACAAGCCGGTGGTGGGCATGGCCGGCTGAGGCCGCCGCACCGGTCCGGCCTGCACCGACGCGGCGGCCGGACCGGGGCCCGCCGGAGCTGATACACCGCGCCGGTATCCTCCACGGATGGCCGACCGTCTGGTCGTTCGCGGGGCTCGCGAACACAATCTGCGCGATGTGTCCCTTGACCTGCCCCGGGACACGCTGATCGTCTTCACCGGCCTGTCGGGGTCCGGGAAGTCCTCCCTGGCCTTCGACACCATCTACGCCGAAGGCCAGCGCCGCTACGTCGAGTCGCTCTCGGCCTACGCCCGCCAGTTCCTGGGCCAGATGGACAAGCCGGACGTCGACTTCATAGAGGGGCTCTCCCCGGCCATCTCCATCGACCAGAAGTCGGCCTCCCGCAACCCGCGCTCGACCGTCGGGACGATCACCGAGGTCTACGACTACCTGCGGCTCCTCTACGCCCGCATCGGCCACTCCCATTGCCCGACCTGCGGCCGGCCCGTCGCCCGCCAGACCCCCCAGCAGATCGTGGACCGGGTCCTCGAGCTCCCCCAGGGCACCCGGTTCCAGGTCATGGCCCCGGTGGTGCGGGGGCGCAAGGGGGAGTACAGCTCCCTGCTCGACGACCTGGCCAAGCAGGGCTTCGCCCGGGTCAGGGTCGACGGCGTGCCCCTCGAGCTGGCCGAGCGGTCCGAGGTCAGCCTGGCCCGCTACGAGATGCACACGATCGAGGTCGTCGTGGACCGGCTCATCCGCCGCGACAACGTCCGCCAGCGCCTGACCGAGTCGATCGAGACGGCCCTGGAGCTCACCGGGGGCACGGCCGAGGTGCTCGTCATGAACGGGAGCGGGGACGAGGACAACGAGGAGGCCATCACGTTCTCCCAGCACCTCGCGTGCACCCACTGCGGCATCAGCTTCGAGGAGCCGGCGCCGCGCAGCTTCTCCTTCAACTCGCCCTACGGCGCCTGCCCGGCCTGCCTCGGCCTGGGCACGAGGTTCGAGGTCGACCCCGAGCTGGTCGTGCCCGACGACTCGCTGTCCTTGGCCGAGGGTGCGCTCGCGCCCTGGGCCGGGGCCCGCAGCGAGTACTTCACGGGCCTGCAGCAGGGCGTGGCCGACTTCGGCGGGTTCTCGTTCGACGCGCCGTGGAAGTCGCTCAAGGCGAAGGACAAGAAGCTGATCCTCTACGGGACGGGCAGCAAGGCGGTCCACGTCACCTACAAGAACCGGTTCAACCGCACCCGCTCCTACGAGGCCCACTACGAGGGGATCATCCCGTGGCTGCAACGACGTCACGGCGAGTCGGAGTCCGACTGGTCGCGCGAGCAGATCGAGCAGTACATGCGGGAGGTCGACTGCCCCGAGTGCAACGGCGCGCGCCTCAAGCCCGAGTCGCTGGCCGTGACCGTCGGGGGGCGCAACATCTACGAGCTGTGCAGCCTCTCCATCGAGGCGGCCGTCGAGGCCATGTCGGGGCTCGAGCTCACCGAGCGCGAGCACATGATCGCGGACCGGGTCTTCAAGGAAGTGCGCGAGCGCATGCAGTTCCTGCTCGACGTGGGCCTGGACTACCTCTCGTTGGCCCGCTCGGCCGGCACCCTGTCCGGTGGCGAGGCGCAGCGGATCCGATTGGCCAGCCAGATCGGCAGTGGCCTGGTGGGCGTCCTCTACGTGCTCGACGAGCCCTCCATCGGCCTGCACCAGCGCGACAACCAGCGCCTGATCGGGACGCTGGAGCGGCTGCGGAACCTGGGCAACACGGTCATCGTGGTCGAGCACGACGAGGAGACGATCCGGACGGCCGACTACGTGGTCGACATCGGCCCCGGTGCCGGCGAGCACGGCGGCAACGTGGTGCACGCCGGCCCGGTCACCGGTCGTGGGGGATTGCTCTCCAACAAGGCGTCCATCACGGGCCAGTACCTCTCGGGGAAGAAGTCCATCCCGGTGCCGGCGCGACGGCGTCCGGGCACAGGCGAGGTCGTGACGGTGCGGGGCGCCCGCGAGCACAACCTGCGCGACATCGACGTCTCGTTCCCGCTCGGTTGCCTGATCGCCGTGACCGGCGTGTCGGGCTCGGGCAAGTCGACCCTGGTCAACGACATCCTGCTGCGGTCGCTGGCCCAGCAGTTGCACCGGGCCAAGGCGCTCCCGGGCCGCCACCGCAAGGTCGAGGGCATACCCCATCTCGACAAGGTGGTGGACGTGGACCAGGCGCCGATCGGCCGGACGCCGCGGTCGAACCCGGCCACGTACACCGGCGTCTTCGACCACATCCGCAAGCTCTTCGCGCAGACGGCGGAGGCCAAGGTGCGGGGCTACCAACCCGGGCGCTTCTCGTTCAACGTGCGCGGCGGCCGGTGCGAGGCGTGCGCGGGCGACGGGACGATCAAGATCGAGATGCACTTCCTCCCCGACGTCTACGTGCCGTGCGAGATCTGCCACGGGGCCCGCTACAACCGCGACACGCTGGAGATCACCTTCCGGGGCAAGACCATCGCCGACGTGCTGGACATGTCGTGCGAGGAGGCGCTCAGCTTCTTCGAGCGCCAACCCCCCATCGCCCGCCACATGCAGACCCTGGTGGACGTCGGGCTGGGCTATGTGCGTCTGGGCCAGCCGGCGCCGACGCTCTCGGGCGGCGAGGCGCAGCGGGTGAAGCTGGCCAGCGAGCTGAGCCGGCGCCCGACCGGGCACACGTTCTACATCCTCGACGAGCCCACGACCGGCCTGCACTTCGACGACACGCGGCAAGCTGCTCGACGTCCTGGGCCGCCTGGTCGAGCAGGGGAACACCGTGGTCGTGATCGAGCACAACCTCGACGTGGTCAAGACGGCGGACTGGATCATCGACCTCGGGCCCGAGGGAGGCAACAAGGGCGGCACGGTGATCGCCGAGGGCACGCCCGAACAGGTGGCCAAGACGGCGGGCAGCTACACGGGCGAGGTGCTCAAGCCGGTGCTGGGCCGGGCGAAGTAGGCCCGCCGAGCACGCGCACGCCGTTGCGGGGCGCCCGGCCGTTCAGCCGGGCTGGGTGTAACCGTGCGGCGGGGACGTCGTCTGACACGGCGGGGGATGAGTGTGGAGGGCCGAGTCATGGACGACGTGACGCTCACCGTTCGAGACATTGAGGACCTGGCCGCGAAGCTCAACGAACTGGAGGCGTCCTTCGACGACCGCCAGCGAGCGCTGCTGCTGGCCATCTTCGGCCTGGCGGGCGAGGCACCCGTGGCGCGCCGCCAACAGGAGGTCAGCGGGACTCTCGTTCACGATGAACGACGTCTTTGTGACGTTGGTCAGCTGGAGCTAGGTGTCGGGTCCCGCTCCGGGCTCGTGGCCCGAGCGGACGAAGTGCGTCCGCGGCCGCTCGAGCTTGCGTCCGTCGACGAAGATGTCGACCTTCTCGTTGTAGAAGGCGATCAGCCCGGCGATGGGCAGCAGCTCGCGGGTGGGGAAGTCGTAGGTCCAGGCGATGTCGGGGTGGGTGGCATCGCCGATGTGTGCCGTCCAGTAGCCGCTCGTCGTGCCCTTGTAGGGGCACTCGGTGACGGTGTCCGACGGGACCAGATGGGCGTCGTCCACGTCCAGGCGGTTCAGGTAGTACCGCGTGGGGAGCCCGGTCTCGAACACCAGGACCGGCGACGACGACTCCGCCAGGACGGCGCCGTCGAGCTCCACGCGCACCGAACGGGTCGAGCGCAACGCGTCCACTCGGGTGTAGGGATCGCGCGGATGGACGAAGACCCGCTCGTCTTCCTCGAACCAGGCGTCGAGGGCGGACCACTCGAACCGCACGGTGTGGTCGAGGCCCTCCACCGTCGACGCGCCCAACACCTTGGCGGCGTGCCGGCGGTGGACGTCGCCGACGCGGAGGCCGTGCAGCGCGGTGTCGCCCCGCGGGCCGTGCTGGCTCACGCCCTCGTCGACCAGGACACCCTCGACGACATCCGTCGTGGGGATGTAGTACTGCGGGTAGTTGGACCACTCCCACACGTAGAGGGCACGGGTCGTGTCGACGACGGTCTCGCCACCCAGGACGGCACGCACACGACGCGGCACCGGCTCGACGTGGTTGACGGGCACGAGGGTGCCGGGGTAGTCGCTCACCGGATGGCCTCCTGGGATCGGGCGCTCTCGTCGGACCCTATCGGCGCGTGGAGTGGATCCTGCCGTTCGGCTCGCCCGGGCGCCGTCTCGGCCCGATGGGACGCAAACGCCGGCTAGGTGATGGCGAGCATCCGCTCGAGCGCGACCCGGGCCCACTCGGCCGTCTCGGCGTCGACGACGATCCGGTTCCGCACCTCGCCCTCGACGAGGCCCTCGAGCACCCAGGCCAGGTGCTCCGGGTCGATGCGCGACATCGTCGAGCACGGGCACACCAGCGGATCGAGGCAGACGACCGTCTTGTCGGGTGACTCGTCGTCGAGCCGCTTGACGAGGTGGATCTCGGTGGCCACGCCGATGACCGAGCCGGCAGGAGCGGCCGCCACGGCGCGGATGATGGCGTCGGTCGAGCCGGTGATGTCGCCCATCTCGACGACGTCGTGGGCGCACTCGGGGTGCACCATCACGATGCCGTCGGGGTGCTCGGCGCGGAAGGCCTCGACGTGCTCGGGCCGGAAGCGCTGGTGGACCGAGCAGTGCCCCTTCCACAGCAGCAGGGTGGACTCCTTCACCTCGCGGTCGGACAGGCCGCCCAGCGCCTGCCGCGGGTTCCAGACCCGCATGTCGTCGGCGCCGTAGCCGAGCTGGAAGCCGGTGTTGCGGCCGAGGTGCTGGTCCGGGAAGAAGAGGACGCGCTCGCCCCGCTCGAGGGCCCAGGTGAGCACGGCCCGGGCGTTGGACGAGGTGCACACGGCACCGCCGTGGCGCCCCACGAAGGCCTTGAGGGAGGCGGCCGAGTTCATGTAGGTGACCGGTATCAGGGTGTGCACGTCGATGACCCGGGCCAGCTCGTCCCAGGCCTCTTCGACCTGGTCGATGTCCGCCATGTCGGCCATGGAACAGCCGGCGTTGAGGTCGGGGAGCACCACCTTCTGGTGGTCGCCGGTCAGGACGTCGGCCGACTCCGCCATGAAGTGGACGCCGCAGAACACGATGAACTCGGCGTCGGACTGGTCGGCCGCCTGCCGGGAGAGGCCGAACGAGTCACCCCTGGCGTCGGCCCAGCGCATCACCTCGTCGCGCTGGTAGTGGTGGCCGAGGATGAAGAGCCGGGGCCCGAGCGCCGCCTTGGCGGCACCGATCATGGCGTCCAGCTCGTCCCCGTCCGCGGCCGTGTACCGCTCCGGAAGCGGCGTTTGCAGCCTGAGCATGTGGTCTGCCCCCTTTGAGGGAGAGCATCGATCTGGCCGGCGGGGACAGCCTGGTCGCCCATCCGCGGGTATGTCGGCCTCGATGCGAGGTTGTACGCCGGATACCAGGCCGGCACGCCCAGTGTACCGCCGGCCACCGGGGGCTGCGCGAGAGTGGGTGTGATGCAGTATCGGCCCCCCACCGGCTCCATTCCGGACGCCCCGGGCTCCTACCAGTTCTACGACGCCGAGGGCCGCGTCCTCTACGTGGGGAAGGCCAAGTCCCTGCGCCACCGCCTGCCCAGCTACTGGCAGGACTCCGCCAAGCTCCCGCCCCGCACGGCGCAGATGGTGGCGCAGGCCGACCATGTCGAGTGGGTGGTGGTGGACGGCGAGGTCGACGCCCTGATCCTCGAGCACTCGCTCATTCAGGCCCACCTGCCCCGGTACAACGTGCGGCTCAAGGACGACAAGAGCTACCCCTGGCTGGCCGTCACCCTCAACGAGGAATGGCCCCGCCCGGCGGTCGTGCGGGGGCGCAAGCGCAAGGGCGTCCGCTACTTCGGCCCGTACGGCAATGCCGGGGCCATCCGCTCCACGCTCGACCTGCTGGTGCGGAGCTTCCCGGTGCGCACGTGCTCGGACACCAAGTTCACGCGGCACCAGCGGCTCGGACGGCCCTGCCTGCTCTACGACATCGAGCGCTGCTCGGGGCCGTGCGTCGGGGCCGTCGACCACGAGGCCTACGACGGCTACGTGGTCGACCTCATGCGTTTCCTCTCCGGCGACACCGAGCCCGTGCTGGCCAGCCTGGAGGAGGCCATGCTGACCGCGTCCGACGAGCTGCAGTTCGAGCGGGCGGCACGGCTGCGCGACCGGATCGCGGCCGTGCACAAGGCGGCCGAGACGCAGCAGATGGTCTCGGACCGGGCGGAGGACTTCGACGTGGTCGGCCTGGCCGACGACCCACTCGAGGCGTCAGTGCAGATCTTCCGGGTGCGCCGGGGCCGCGTGGTCGGCCACCGGGGCTTCGTGGCCGAGAAGGTCGAGGACCTCTCGGGGCCCGAGTTCATGGCGCTGGTCGTCTCGCAGGTGTACGGGGCGGAGGGGACCGAGGTGCCCCGGCGGGTGCTGCTCCCCGAGGAGCCCGCCGACCGCAAGCTCCTGGAGAGCTGGCTGCGCGGCGTTCGGGGCGGTCCGGTGGAGATCGCCGTCCCCCTCCGCGGGGCCAAGCGGGCGCTGCAGGAGACGGTGACCCGATCGGCGGGCGAGGACCTGGCCCGCCACCGGCTGCGGCGCGCGACCGACCACAACGCGCGCTCGAAGGCGCTGACCGAGCTGCAGAGCGCGCTGGGGCTGCGCGAGGCCCCGTTGCGGATCGAGTGCTACGACATGAGCCACCTGCAGGGGACCGACTACGTGGGCTCCATGGTCGTGTTCGAGGACGGGTTGCCCAAGCGATCGGACTACCGGCGCTTCAAGGTCAAGTCCGTGCCCGGCAACGACGACTACGCGGCCATGGAGGAGGTGCTCACGCGCCGCCTCGGCGCGCTCAAGGAGAGACCCGAGGCGCCGGCGGACAGGCGGCCGCGCCGCTTCGCCTACCGGCCCAACCTGCTGCTGGTCGACGGCGGCAAGGGACAGCTCGGTGTGGCCGAGCGGGTCGTGCGGGAGCTGGGGCTCGACGGTGAGATCGAGCTGGCCGCATTGGCCAAGCAGTTCGAGGAGGTCTACCGCCCCGGCTCGCCCGACCCCGTGCACCTGCGCCGCGGCTCGGACGCCCTCTACCTGCTGCAGCGCCTCCGCGACGAGGCGCACCGCTTCGCGATCACGTTCCACCGGGAGCGGCGGGCCAAGCGGATGACGCGCAGCATCCTCGACGACATCCCGGGACTGGGGCCGGCCCGCAAGGCCCGCCTGGTCAAGGAGCTGGGCGGCGTGAACGCCGTGCGGGCAGCAACACTCGAACAACTCCGGGGTCTTTCCTGGCTTCCCGATGCCGTTGCGGTCGAGGTGTACGACAGCGTGCGCAAAGCTAGGGAGCGATGAGCGAATTCGTGGTGGTGACCGGCATGTCCGGGGCCGGTCGGTCGACGGCCGCGGCGGCGCTCGAGGACGTGGGCTGGTTCGTCATCGACAACCTCCCCGCGGAGCTGATCACCAAGATGGTCGAGATGGTGGACCGGCCCGGCTCGGGGATCGAGCGGGTCGCCCTGGTCATCGGCCGGGGTGGCAGCACCACCGGGCCGGAGTACTTCGACGACCTGGCCCGCGTGCTCGACGAGCTGAGGGCCACCCGCACGCGGGTGCGCGTGGTCTTCCTCGATGCGCCCGACGACGTGCTCGTGCGCCGCTACGAGGGCACCCGGCGCCGGCATCCACTGGCCGCTCGGGGCGTCGAGGAGTCCATCACCGACGAGCGCAAGCTGCTGGAGCCCGTGCGCGAGCGCGCCGACCTCCTCGTCGACACCGGGGAGCTCAATTCGAACCAGCTGCGGGCGCGGATCCTGGAGGCGTTCGGCGACGACGAGGCGCCGCACATGCAGACGTCGGTGATCTCGTTCGGCTACAAGCACGGCATCCCCCTCGACGTCGACCTGGTCTTCGACTGCCGCTTCCTGCCCAACCCGTTCTGGGTGGAGGAGCTCCGGCCCTTGAGCGGGCTCGACGAGCCGGTGCGGGACTACGTGCTCGGTCAGCCGGAGTCAGTCGGCTTCCTCGAGAAGGTGGACGAGCTCCTGACGAGCATCCTGCCGGCGTTCGTGCGGGAGGGGAAGTCGTATCTCACGATCGCGATGGGCTGCACGGGCGGCCGGCACCGCTCACCGACCTTGGCCGTCGCCCTGGCGGAGCGGCTGAGCGAGCACGGCCAGGTGGTGTCCGTCTTCCACCGGGACATCGAGCGGTGAGCGGCACACGGCCATCGGTGGTGGCGATCGGCGGGGGGCATGGCACGGCCGTCACGCTGCGGGCGCTGCGGCGCTACGCGGGCACGGTGACGGGCATCGTGTCGGTGGCGGACGACGGCGGCAGCAGCGGGCGGCTGCGCGAGCTGCTGAACGTCGTCGCCCTGGGCGACATGCGCAAGTGCCTGGTGGCGCTGGCGGACGAGGACTCGGCGCTGGCGATGGCCTTCGAGCGCCGCTTCGACGAGGGGGAGCTGGCCGGCCACGCGTTGGGGAACCTGATCCTGACCGGTCTCGTCGACGCCACGGGCGACCTCGTCCTCGGCGTGCGCGAGGCGGCCCAGCTGCTCGGCGCGCACGGCGACGTGCTGCCGGCCACCTCCGAGCGGGTCGTGCTCAAGGCCGAGTCGGGCCACGGCACCGTGGCGGGGCAGGTGGCGGTCATGGGCACCGGCGACATCCGGACGGTCTCGCTGGTGCCGGGGGACGCGCAGCCGCCGCCATTGGCCGTCGAGCGGATCGCGGAGGCGGACCAGATCGTGATCGGGCCAGGGTCGTTGTTCACCAGCGTGCTGGCCGCCGTGGCGGTAGGCGGCATCGCCGAGGCGGTGGCCTCCTCGAAGGCCCAGGTCGTGTACGTCTGCAACCTCCGTCCCCAGGTCCCCGAGACCGAGGGCTACGACGTGGCGGCCCATGTCACGGCCCTGGCCAGGCACGATGTCACGGTGGACGTCGTGGTGTGTGACAGCATCCAGGGCATGAGCATCGGCGCCACGGCTGTGCCGGTGCACGACGTTCCCCTGACCGGAGAGAACGCCCTGGTCCACAGCCCGGCCAAACTGGCGCAGGCGCTGTCAGGTCTGCTGGCATAGTCCGGTCAACCCGAGAGGAAGGGACGAGATGACGGTACGGGTCGGTATCAATGGCTTCGGGCGCATCGGCCGCAATTTCCTGCGGGCGATCCTGGCCGGCGGCGCCGACGTGGAGGTCGTGGGTGTGAACGACCTGACCTCCCCTGAGGCCCTGGCCCACCTTCTCCGCTACGACTCGACCCAGGGACGTCTGCCGGTGCCGGTGGACGTCGAGGGCAACGACCTGCTGGTCGGCGACCGGCACATCCGGGTGCTCGAGGAGCGCGAGCCCGAGCAGCTGCCCTGGGACAAGCTCGGCGCCGACGTCGTGATCGAGTCCACCGGGCGCTTCACCACCCGGGCTGACGCGGCGGGGCACCTCGGCGGCTCGGTGAAGCGGGTCATCATCTCGGGCCCCTCGGGCGACGCCGACGCCACGTTCGTGATCGGCGTCAACGACGACGAGTTCGATCCGGCCACTCATGTCGTCGTGTCGAACGCCTCGTGCACCACGAACTGCTTCGTCCCGATGGTCAAGGTGATCGACGACGGCTTCGAGATCGTCAGCGGGCTGATGACGACGGTGCACGCCTACACCAACGACCAGAACCTGCTCGACCTGACGCACAAGGACCCGCGCCGGGCCCGTGGGGCCGCCGTCAACATCGTGCCGACTACGACCGGGGCGGCCAAGGCCACCAGCCTCGTGCTGGAATCGATGAAGGGCCGCCTGGACGGGCTCTCGCTGCGGGTGCCCTTGCCGGTCGGCTCCATCACCGACTTCACGGCCGTCGTCAAGGGCAACCCGTCGGTGGCCGAGGTCAACGGCGCGTTCGCCGAGGCGGCGGCCAAGCCGCCGCTGGACCGGGTGCTGGACTACACGGAGGACCCGATCGTCTCGAGCGACATCGTCGGCTCGCCTGCATCGTGCACCTTCGACGCCGGGCTCACCATGGTGATGCCGATCACCGACGAGCTGTCGCTGGTCAAGGTCAACGGTTGGTACGACAACGAGTGGGGCTACTCCAACCGCCTCGTCGACCTCGTCCTCTTGGTAGGCGGCTGACCCCGATGGACCCGCTGCGCGGCATCCCGCTCCTCGAGGACCTCCCCGACCTCGACGGGAAGCGCGTGCTGGTCCGGGTCGACTTCAACGTCCCCCTCCACATCGGGGTGCGCGGCCGGGCCACCGTGGCCGACGACTTCCGCATCACCGCCGCCCTGCCGACGCTGCGGCGGCTGCTGGACGACGGAGCGGACGTGGTGGCGTGCTCGCATCTCGGCCGGCCGGCCGGGGCACCGGACCCGCGCTGGGAGATGGATCCGGTGCGGGAGCGATTGGAGGTGCTGTGCCCGGGTGTGGGGCTGATGGAGAACCTGCGCTTCGACCCGGGCGAGAAGGCCGACGACCCCGTCTTCGTGCAGCGGCTCATCGAGGGCTTCGACGCCTACGTCGACGAGGCCTTCGGGGCCGCCCACCGCGCCCACGCCTCCATCGTGGGGCCGCCGCATTTCCTGCCCAGCGCGGCGGGGCTGCGCTTCGCCAAGGAGGTGGAGGTCCTCGGTGGGATCATGGAGCACCCGGCACGGCCGTTCGTGGCCGTCGTAGGGGGCGCCAAGGTGGCCGACAAGCTCGAGGTGCTCAAGGTCCTGGCCACCAAGGTGGACACGCTGGTGGTCGGCGGCGGCATGGCGTTCACCTTCCTGGCCGCCCAGGGGCACCACGTGGGGAGCTCCCTGTTCGACGAGGCCCACCTCGCCGACTGCCGGGCGCTGCTCGACTCGGGGGTGCGCATCCTGCTGCCGACCGATACGCGGGCCCTGGAGCCCGGCGGGACGTTCGGGCCGCCCTCGGGGGGGCACGGGCCGCGGGGGAGCGTCAAGGTCATTGAGGGCGACCTGCCCGACGGCTGGACCGGGTTGGACATCGGCCCCGACACGGCGGCCGCCTTCGCGGAGGAGGTTTCGGCCGCGGGGACGGTGCTGTGGAACGGCCCGCTGGGCGCCTTCGAGGACCACCGCTTCGCGGAGGGCACCCGGATCGTGGCCGAGGCGGTCGCCCACTGTCCCGGCTTCTCCGTGGTCGGCGGCGGCGACAGCGCCAGCGCGTTGGACGAGTTGGGGCTCTCCGACAAGATCGGCTACCTCTCGACCGGCGGGGGAGCGTCGCTGTCCTTCATCGAGTTGGAGGGCCACCTCCCGGGCATCGACGCCCTGCGCCAGGCCCCCAACGCGCCCCGGGGGTGACGGCGCGTCGCCCGCTGGTCAGCGGGAACTGGAAGATGCACCACGACCACATCGAGGCGCTGCACACGGTGCGCGACCTCGGCCTCCGGCTCAAGCCCGAGGACGTGGCCCGGGTCGACGTGTCCGTCCATCCGCCCTTCACCGACCTGCGCACGGTGCAGACGCTCGTGGAGAAGGAGCACATCCCGCTCGCCCTCGGCGCCCAGCACTGCTCCGACGAGGACGCCGGGCCGCGCACCGGTGAGGTGAGCCCGCGCATGCTGGCCCGCCTCTCCACCGCCTACGTGATCGTCGGGCACTCGGAGCGGCGCCGGCTCTTCGGCATGGACGACGCCACGGTGGCGTCGACGCTGCGGGCGGTGCTCCGCAACGGGATGACGCCGCTGGTCTGCGTGGGGGAGAGCGAGGAGCAGCGGGAACGGGGGCAGACCGAGGGCGTCCTCGAGGAGCAGGTCCTGGCCGCGCTGACGGGCCTCGCCGCCGAGGTGGTGGCGGGCCTGGTGGTCGCCTACGAGCCGATCTGGGCCATCGGCACGGGGAAGGCCGCCACCGCCGTGGACGCCGAGGACGCCTGCGTCTTCATCCGCTCCCTGGTGGCCAAGGTCGGGGGCGAGGAGGCGGCAACCGGCGTGCGGATCCAGTACGGGGGGTCGGTGAAGGCCGAGAACGCGGGCGACTTCATGGCCGAGCCCGACGTGGACGGCCTGCTGGTCGGCGGGGCCAGCCTGGAGGCGGCCAGCTTCACCGACATCATTCGGGCCACCGCCGCCTGCTACCGTTCCTAGGCCGATCAGGGCGATATTCGGCCCGCGAGTTCGAGTTGGAGGCTCCTCCGTGTTGGCAACCTTGTCCGCAGTCACCTGGGTGTACGTGGTCATCGAGGTGCTCTCGGCGCTCGGGCTGATCTTCCTCATCTTGATGCACAGCGGGAAGGGGGGCGGGCTGTCGGACATGTTCGGCGGCAGCGTCGGGGCGGCCGCCCAGGGCTCGACGGTGGTGGAGCGGAACCTCGACCGCATCACGGTCACGGTGGCCATCATCTTCGCCTTCGCGACGATCACGCTGGATCTCCGGCTGCAGTGACGGGCCGGGGCCGACGCCCCCGGCGCTGGCGGTGGCTGGTCGGGACGAGCACACTGCTGGCCCTGTTGGCGTCGGCCTGCGGGAACAGCGACAGCGGAGGCGGCACCACCGTCACCTACGTCGGCGTCGCCAACGGGGCGATCTCGTTCGGCATGACGCAGAGCCCGACGGGGTGCAACCCCAACACGCCGGGGGGCGACACGCCTGGCACCCAGACGGTGCTGGCCGCGGTGTTGCCCAGCCCATTCGTGCCGGACTACGTGAACAGCTCCGGCATGCCGGTCAACACGGACCTGATCGTCTCCTCCGAGCTCGTCAACACGAAGCCGGAGACGATCGTCTACACGCTGAACCCCAAGGCGGTGTGGTCCGACGGGGTGCCGATCACGGCCGAGGACTTCAAGTACGCATGGGAGGAGCAACGCGGCGACCCCGTGGTCTCCTCACCCGACGTGGCGAGCATTGCCGGCTACCGCGACATCGCGTCGGTCATGGGCTCGGACGGGGGCCACACGGTCACGGTGAAATTCAAGACCACCTTCGCCGACTGGCAGATGCTGTTCGCCAACCTGGTGCCGGCCCACGTCATGGAGAAGGTGGGGTGGAATCCGAGCTGCACCACCGTGGTCCCGTCCATCGACTTGTCGGGCGGGCCGTTCAAACTCGGCGCGGTGACGCCCCAAACGATCACCCTGGTGCAGAACCCCAAGTGGTGGGGGACACCAGCCAACGCCAGGTCGATCACGATTCACATCGCGTCCTCCACGTCGGAGCTGGCGGACTGGATGGCCTCGGGCTACGTGCAGGTGGCTGCGCCCTCCACCGTGACCCAGGCGTTCCTGACCCAGATGACGGGACTGCCGAACGCCCAGAGCGAGGTCGACACGTCGGCCACGCTGCTCCAGCTGGACATGGCGAGCTCGCTCGACGCGCAGCTGTCGCCGGACCTCCGGGTGGCCATCGCGCTCCTGATCAACCGCCAGGACCTCGTGAACCAGCAGGCCAGCTGGGCGGTGCCGGGGATGCAGGTGGCGGACAGCCACGTCTATGTGCAGGGCCAACAGAATTACAAGCCCGCCGCGCCCACTTCCGTGACGACGACGATCCCGGCCTCGACCTCGTCGACCACGACGACGTCGATCGGTGCCGGCGGGAGCGTGAACTTCCCGGCGACGCCGGTTCCCGACCAGGCTGCCGCGCTCATTCAGGCCACCGGATTGGTCCGCTCGCCGGGCGACCCCTACTACCACTCGGCGTTCGGAGCGCCGTTCGTCCTGCGCATGGTGGTCGACGAGAGCGACCCCTGGGCCGCGGCGGCGGCGCCGGTGATCCACTCCGAGCTGGTGGCGGCCGGCTTGGACACCACGCTGTACCCGGTCACCAGCACGCGGGCGGCCGGGCAGATACTGGCGGCCGAGTTCGCCGACCTGGCGCTCGTGCCGGTGACGTTCACCCCGTACCTGAGCCAGACGCTCTCGTGGTACACGACGTTGCTCGGGCCGCCGGGCAAGAACGGATCGCAAGACTGGACGAACTTTTCGAACAGCCAGTTCGACAAGCTGGTCCAGACGGCCTCCCAGCAGCTCAACCCCAACACCGCCGCCGGCTACTACGCCCAGGCGGACACCCAGCTGTGGGACGAGATGGTCTCACTCCCGCTGTTCGCGGAGCCGACCGCGCTGGCGTGGAGCCGGACGATCGGCGGGGTGACACCGACACCGCGCAGCGACGCCCTCCTCTGGTTCGCCCAGCTGTGGGCCGTCCGGACGCCGGAGTCGACCAGCAACACCACTCCCTCCCTGCCGGGGCAGTAGGCCGGGTCGGACCCGTCCGCCTGGCCGTCCCGCCGCCCGAAGTGGGGAGATGCCCACGCGCTACGATCTCCGGACGCTGCTTTCCATTTGTAAGCCCGTCGGAGTGGCGGAATAGGCAGACGCGCCAGCTTGAGGGGCTGGTGACCGCAAGGTCGTGGGGGTTCAAGTCCCCCCTCCGACACGCTCCAGGTCCACGCCCTGCAGGCCTGGGACCTGGGACTTTCCGGAGCGGGTCTTTCCGCCGACACGCTCCAGGTCCACGCTTCGCAACGTCGAGGTGAGCTTGACCTGTTCGGTCGTGCCGATACGGCGGTACATGACGGTCAGCCCGAGCGCCTGGTACAGCGCCGCCCGGTCGGCCTGTTCGATCGTTTCGAGAAGCTCGGGCAGGTTGTGCAGAGCGGACAGCGTTTGGACCACCTCGGCGACTGTGAGGGGCTCCAGTGGCGGAGCGGCTGTCGCCAGCACCGCTTCGGCTGCTGCCTTCTCCCGTTGGGTGGCCGCGATTCGAGATGCGATCACCTCGGCGGGGACGCCCGCCTCCAGACCGTCGAGATGCTTGGCCTGTTTGCGTTCGCACTCGACGAGCGTGGCCCGGGCCCGGACGACGGCCGGGTCTTCGCGGTGTCCCTCGGCGTCAGCTTCGACCACCTGGACCGCGGTGGCCTCGATGTGCTCCGGTGCGAACAGGCCGCACAGCCAGGCGTCCACGTGGGGGAGCAGCCGGTCCTCGCGCACGGCCAGGCTCTGGGGGTGGCCGTCGACCGGCACCGGGTAGTCGCGGCTCTGCTTGCAGCGGTAGAAGGCGTGTCCTCGGACCAGATTGCCCTGGAGCGTCTTCCCGCAGCAGTCGCAGACCACCATGCCGGCCAGCGGGTACCGGGACGGTGTAGCACGGCGCACCCCCGCATGGGTCCGGCGACGGGCCGGCGTGACGGCGTTCGTGCGGGTGTTGGCGGCGAGGAGCGCCTGGACCCGGTGCCAGGTCGCCTCGTCCACGATGGCCTCGTAGGTCTGCACCGTGGCCGTGACCCACTGGCCCCGATCCTGCCACTCCTGTCTGGTGACGTGGCCGAGCATCGGCGCATCGGGGTCGAGCAGCACATCGGTCTTCTTGGTGCGCCCGGAGACGTGGTAGCCGAGGTACCGGGGATTGGCCAGGATGCTCCGCACGGCCGACATGGCCCAAGCATGGCCGGGGCGGTGCGGGTTGCGGGTCCGGTCGTGGGCTGACGGGCAGGGTACGCCCTCGTTGGTCAGCACGGTGGCAATCTGCTTGTAGCCGGCGCCGGCGAGGTACATGGCGAAGACGCGGCGCACGACCGGCGCGGCCGCGGGGTCGGGCTCGAGCTGGTGGAGTCGGGCACCCGATGCCGCCTTGGACGGGTTGGAGTGGGGGCCCCGGTCGGCGATCCGGTAGCCGTAGGGCGGCCGGCCACCGAGCCAGCGCCCGGCCTGGGCGTGGGCCCGTACGGCGTTGGCGACGCGTAGGCGGGTCCGGTTGCGCTCGGCCCGGCTCATCGTGCCGTAGTTCGACAGCGCCATGTAGTGCCCGTCGTTGTTGATGTCGACGGCGCCGCCCAGCTCGGGCACCCACAGCCCCACGCCGTAGTGCGCGAACTGGAAGAGGATCCCCTCGAACTGGGTACCCGAGAAGGCGCGCTGCGGCTCGGCGATGACCAAGGCGTCCCAACCGCGGTTCGGGTTTTTGAGGTCGCGCAGGATGCGGGAGGCCTCGGGGCGGCGCTCCCACGGCAGGCTGCGGCTCTTGTCGATGTCGTGATAGGTGGTGACGATCTCACCGTGGGGGGCGACCAGGCGGGCCGCCGTGTCTGTCTGCCAGCGCAGGCTGTCGGCCGGGTCCTGCAAGTCGTCGGTCGAGGTGCGGGCGCTGAGGGCGAACCGGATCATGCTGCCTCACGTTTCTGGTGGTCGCGCAGGGTCCGCACGATGCGGGCCAGGACGCCAGCCACACTCGGGGTCATCACTGGTGCGCAGTCAGCCACGAAGTCGACCGGCTTGCGGTGTACCTGGGCAGACGACGCACGCGCCGCAACGGTACCGCGGGGTGGTTTCCGCGGGGGGGAATTGCTCGTCTCCGTGTCGGGAGCTGCTTCCACGTCAGTCCATCGTCTCGTTGGTGGGCGAGCCCTGTCGGGTCGTGAGTAAATGGGGACATCGGGATCCCGCTCGCCTCGGCCGTCCAAGAAGCCCGGGAGCACGCTCGGGGGCGGACGTCCCTGCGACCGGTCCAGCTGTCGTGATGGCCAATGTCGAACCTCCTTCGGCGCGCTTTCAGCGCTCCTGGAGTGGGTCGACGGGCAGCCATCTCCAGCCCCGGCCCCTTCTCCGCAGCGTCGTCCTGGGAAGTTGAAGGGTGAGGACCACCGGCGCTCCACGGCGTCAAGTCGCCGGCTCGGCTCGCAACAACTTCGGGCGGTCTCCCGATCGTTCAGGTTCGCCCTGCGGGCGAACCCGCCAGAACTTGTTGCTCGGCCCGGGGCTTCCCTCGCCGGGACTGGACCCCGCTCGCCGCCGGTGGTAGTCGTCGGTTATGCGGACGACGCAGGGGCGTCGTTCGCAACGAACGAGGCGCTCCCGCTTGGGTCAGCTCGAAGGTCGAGCTTCATCGTGAGGGTCTGATGGCGTTCGTGGGTACCTACCTTGATTCCTCGGTGGTCGCACCCTCGCTATGAACGACTCCACTGGGCCCGTAGGTGGTTGAGTTCAAGACCGTTCCGATCGGGAGCCCCGCACTTGCCCCTGCCATCGGAGTCGTTTGCGTTACGAGTGTCTCTGTCTCCAAGAGGGCGCCCGTCGTTGGATCGAGGACCAGAACGTCTCCGCTGCTTGGGTCTTCGATAGCGGTTCCGGTCCGGCCGAGGCCGTCGGTTTGTGACCCGATGATCTTGATCCCAGGGAGCTCGGCCACAACTTGATAAAGGACCGCTCCGAGCTTGACGGGACCCTCCGGCAAGACAAGAAGGTTGTTCACGATGTCGAACTGCGCGGCCACGCTGCAGACCTCACCGCTGACGTACACCTGGGGAGCATTTCCGTTTCTCGACGGACAGCTGGTGGCACTCGACGCCACCTGACCCACGTCGTCTACTCGGCCCGCGGCGATCAAAGACTTGAGCGTCTGGGCGTCGCTTGGAAGATCGCTGACCCCCGGTTGCTGAGGGGTCGACCGGGGTATCGGTGTGGTCTGGTCGATCTGTACGCACGGGTTCGACTGGCCGTTGGCCGCGAATCGGGTCGCTTCTTCGTGCGTTTGAAAGTGCCCAGGCCCCTGCGGAGTTCGGCGTTCGACGCCCGAACCGTCAGCGGCGGTCCAGGTCTGCGTGATCATGGGCGTGAGGTAGACGAACTCGCCCGAGGCACTGCCTTCCACCCCAGAGAGAAATGTGCAGTTCTGGAGGCTCAATGATTCTTGGTAGAAGTACTGACCCGGACCCGGCGTTCTGATCGGTGCCAGGGTGGCACGGGCCGCTGCCTCGTTGAGCACCGTGGCGGCCGCCGAAGGTGTCAGCGACGACTTCGTGCTGAATACCACAACGCCGAGCACTGCCAGCGCCGCGCACAGGGACGCCGCAATGACGATCAGTTTCCTCTTTCGCCAATCGGTTGCGACCGGGACACGTCCCAAGGGAGGTGTCCCGACAATCAGATCAAACGTGTGCTCGGCTTCCAGCGACCGTACGTCAGCGGCCGGGAAAGCTCGACTGGGATCGGCTTCCCGGATGAGCGTATCGAGATCCATGATCAACTCCTTGTCCTTCTCGCAGGATCTCTGGTCGAGATGCTGCTCTCCGTGCCATGCGAGGCGAGGGCTTCTCGCAGATGTTCTTTTGCCCGGTGGATCCGGATTGCTATGGCGTTGGCGGAACAGCCGAGGACGGACGCGGCTTCCGCGTGAGTGAGCCCTTCCCACATCACGAGCCGCACGGCGTCGCGCTCGCCTCCTCGCAGCTGTTCGATGGACAACGTCACAAGGTCGCCCCTTGCCGACCCCGACTGCTCGGCGGCCGGCACTTGAGGTTGTGCCTGGAGTCGCCTCATGAGCTGGTTCCGGCGAGAAGCGGATCTTCGTTGGTTGGCCAATGTCCGGTGTGCTACCCCATAGAGCCAGAGGCGATCCTCCGGGGGCTCCGGCACACTGTCCAGCCTGCGCCAGGCAACGGTGAAGACGTCTGCGACCACATCTGGGACATCAAGTACCGAAGGCAAACGACGGACAGCAAAGGCCCACATTTCTGAGTAGTGGGACTCGTAAAGAGATCGAAACCGGTTCTGGCGCGCCTCCTGATCCTTCGACTCAGGCACGGGTGCCTACCCCCGGTTCATCCACATTCAAGAAGTGTCCGGGTTGGGCAAAATCCTTTCGAGAATCAGTGCCTCGGCGAGATTTCGTCACAGTCCCGTGCCGTGTCGTGCGAACACGGTTGAACCATTGTGCCTCCTCGTTGGTCATACTCGCTGATGGGGGAATGTCGGGAACACCCCCAGAGCGCGAAAGGGTGGCTTGATGAACGTAAGGCGAATCGGAGCGACGGTGGTGCCCTTTGTGTTCGCTTCCAGCGTGCTTGGAGCAGTGTCTTCGGCGACCGCCTCGGCCACCGTGAGGGCCGGCCATCCCGTTTCGGTTCCTCGGGGCTGGAAGACCTACACGTTCGGGAGAGCAAGAATCTCTGTTCCGAGGGACTGGGTCGTACAGCACAACAACAGCTGTCCGGTTCGGTCGGCGTCCGGCACGCTCAATCTGGGCAGTCCAAAATCGCCGTCGCAGTGCCCTACCCCTTTTGGATACGCAAACTCCGTGAGCCTCTCGCCACTCCCAGCGGGGGACAACTACATGTCATCGTGTCCACCAATCAGAGTGCATGGTTTACGTATCGAGGTTGGGCCGTGTGGGAGCAGCAATGCCGCTGGCATCGTCATCTATTCGGTCCCCGCTCTCGGAGTACAAGCCGTCGGTACGGGCGCCGCCGGCGAGAACGTGACGGGACCCGGTACGGGGACGGTCGTCGGTCGGATTCTCCACACGCTGCGTAGATAGGAGCGCACGTTCGCACGTCGCCAGACCAGCGGGTTGGCAACCCCAGGGTGCGGGACGGGCGCATCCGACTCTCTCGGACGAATCAGCCCGGCCGAGCGCCACCCACACAACCGCAGGCCACTACCCACCTCAATCCCACGGCGAGCACGCACGACATCACCGCGTCCCGCGCCACACCGTCAAGGACAAGCACCATCGACTCAACTCCATCATTCCCGCATCACTTCGCGGCACACGAATGGCATCCAGGGGCCGATCGTGGTCGGAGATCGGCTGAGGAACGGTGGGACGACCGGCGTCCCGCCAGTGGGATGCACCGTGCTTTCAATCCGCAGGATGACGTTGGGGTCGGGCTATCGCTACCTGATGGAGTCGGTGGCGGCCGGCGATGGGGTGCGCCACCAGGCGATGAGTCTGGCCGAGTACTACGCCGCATCCGGCACGCCGCCCGGGGTCTTTCTGGGTGCCGGCCTGGCTGCCCTCGACGGCGGCCGAGGCGTTGAAATCGGCTCAGAGGTCAGAGAGCAACATCTGTTCAATCTCCTCGGGATGTGTGCCGATCCGATCAGCGGCGAGCCACTGGGGCGCCCACCGATCCGCTCGCGGGCCTCATTGGCCACGCGTAGGGCGGAACGAATCGGAACCATCGGTTCTCCCGTCGATGTCGCCGGGCGCGTCGAGCCGGCCGCCCGAAACGAAGCCGAGGCTCGAGCACTCACCGCGACGAACCGGACGCCGGTGACCGGCTTCGACCTCACCTTCTCTCCTTCGAAGTCGATCTCGACGGCCTGGGCCTTGGCCGACGCCGACACCAAGGCGGCGATCTATGCCTGCCACCGCCGGGCCATCGAGGTCGTGCTCACCTACGCCGAGCGCGTCGTCTTCCACTCGCGTTCTGGCCGGAACGGCGTGGTGCAAGAGGACGTCGAGGGCGTGGTGGCCACCGCGTTCACCCACTTCGATTCGAGGGCCGGCGACCCCCAGCTCCATGACCATGTGGTGGTGGCCAACCGGGCCCGCTCAGACTCTGACGGGGTGTGGCGCACACTCGACTCGCGGGGTCTGTTCAAGAGCGTGGTCATGCTCGGAGAGCTGCACCAGGGCGTGCTGGCCGACCTGTTGACCCAGGAGTTGGGGTGGGACTGGGACGAAAGGTCACGGCGTCATTCCGACGAGGTCCGTTGGGAGGTCACCGGGGTACCCGAGACACTTATGGCCGAGTTCTCGCAACGCTCCGCCGCCATCGAGGAGCGCAAGGAGGTGCTGATTCCCGCCTTCGTCGCCGCCCATGGGCGTCAGCCCACCACGGTGGAGATCATCAAACTGCGCCAGCAAGCCACACTTGAGACCCGGCCGCTCAAAGAGCACCGCCCCCTCGGCGTGATGACCGAGGCGTGGTGCGAGCGGGCCGAGCACTACGTCGGACCGGAGCTGGACTCTTGGGTGGCTGGCCTCTCCGACCGCAACGACCTGCCGCTGCTCCGAGCCGGCGACCTGGCCGACGAGATCCT
This sequence comes from uncultured Acidimicrobiaceae bacterium, assembly GCA_963717455.1. Classification (GTDB taxonomy): domain Bacteria; phylum Actinomycetota; class Acidimicrobiia; order Acidimicrobiales; family RAAP-2; genus Bog-473. The sequence goes on along the minus strand of OY970336.1, from coordinate 3,303,494 downwards.
CCACGACGCGGCATCCGTCGCGGTCCGCAAGGTCTCTGAGCGTCGGGCCACCTTCTCCCGGGCCAACGTCCTGGCTGAAGTCCACCGTCAGTTCCACGGTGTCCGCTTCGCCTCTCCCGACGATCGGATTGCCGTGGCCGAGCGCACCGCCGACCTGGCCACAGGGCAGTCGTTGCTCATCTCGGCACCTGAGTTGCACTTCACCCCGGAGCGTTTGCGCGGGGCCGATGGGACCAGCCGATTCCGGGCCAAGGGTCACGAGATCTACACCACCGCCGTCCTCTTGGAAGCCGAAGGCCGCCTGCTCGAGGCCGGGCGACAAATGGATGGTCCGTCCGTCGCAACGGGCACGGTTGCCGCCGTCACATCCGCCGCCCTGGCGGGCCAGAACCATCCCCTGTCCATCGATCAGGCGCTCGCGCTGGAGCAGGTCGTCACCTCCGGGCGCAGGCTCGACGTATTGGTCGGACCGGCCGGCACCGGCAAGTCGACGGCGATGGCCGGATTGCGGGCCGCCTGGGAAGCCGAGCATGGCGCGGACTCCATCCTCGGTCTGGCCCCCTCGGCCGCAGCGGCCGAGGTGCTGGCCGAACAGCTGGGGATCGACACCGAGAACACCGCCAAGTGGCTCCATGAACACCGTCAGCAAGCCGAGCGACTGGCAAAGATCGCCGACCTGCGCGCCGCGCTGCGCTCTCCCGCAACGTCGCGACGTCGGTCCGCTCTGCACGTTCAGCAGGTCAGGGTCGAAGACGAAGCGGCAACATGGAAGCTTCGAGCGGGCCAGTTGGTGATCGTGGACGAAGCCAGCTTGGTCGGGACCTTCGCCCTCGACGAGCTGGTGGCCGCAGCCCGAGAGGCCCGGGCCAAGGTGCTCCTGGTGGGGGACCAGGCCCAACTGAGCGCCATCGACGCCGGCGGGATGTTCTCCGCCCTGGTACGCGATCGGGGCGGCCTGGCGGCAGAGCTGACCGATGCACGCCGGTTCGTGCACCCATGGGAGAAGACGGCAAGTGTCGAACTGCGAGCTGGGTCCCCTGACGCCATCGACGCCTATGCGTCCCATGGCCGGGTGGTTGGAGGGAGCCGAGATGAGATGCTCGAGGCCCTCTACGGGGCGTGGAAGCAGGACGTCGAGGAGGGCAAGACCAGTCTGATGATCGCCGCGGATCTCGCTACCGTCGGCGAGCTCAACTCCCGCGCCCAGGCTGATCGGATCGCCGCCCGAAGCGTCTCGGGGGAGGGGGTGACCCTGTCGGGAGGTGCGACGGCGGGCATCGGTGACCAGGTGGTGACCCGCCAGAACAATCGACGCCTGAGCACCGGGAAGCACTGGGTGCGCAACGGTGATCAATGGAGCGTGACCGCCTCACATGCCGACGGCTCGCTGACCCTGCAACGACGTAATGGCCTCGGGAAGGTCCATGTGCCGGCTGACTACGTGCGCGAGCACGTGGAACTCGCCTATGCCTCGACCGCACATCGAGCGCAGGGTAGGACGGTCGACACGGCGCATGCCATGGTGTCTCCGACGACCACCCGAGAGGTCCTCTACGTCTCGGCCACCCGAGGGAAGGAAGCCAACCGCCTCTATGTGGACACCAGCTACGACCCCGACCCTCAGACCTCCCACGACGAAACGTTGGAGCCAATGACGGCGAGAGGCATCCTCGTCGGTGTGCTTCGCAATGAAGGTGCCGAGGTGGCCGCCCACGACATGATCCGTCGCGAGCAGCACGAGGCTGACGGCATGGAGCGGCTCTCCGCTGAGTACCTGACCTTGGCCACCGAGGCGCAAGCCGAGCGCTGGGATGCCCTCCTCATCCGTTCTGGACTCTCCGATGACGACCTCGCCACCGTGACAGCCAGCGCGGCCCGGGGTCCGCTGTTCGCGGGATTACGCGACGCGGAAGCTCGCGGTCTCGACGTTGAAGCGGCCCTGCCACAGCTTGTCGCGGCCAAGTCCCTGGCCGATGCCACCGATGTCGCGTCCGTTCTCCATAGTCGGGTCGACCGCTGGTCCCACGCGGCCGGGGGCAGGCGCCGGCACACCGGACAGCTGATTGCCGGGCTCATCCCGAGAGCCCAGGGTGTGAGGGACCCGGACATGGCCCGGGCCCTGGCCGAGAGGGACCAAGCCATGGAACAACGGGCTCGGTCGTTGGCTGAAGAGGCGATCGCGGCCCGACACACCTGGGTGCGGCCGCTCGGAGTTCCGCCGAGGGGATCAGCCCAGCGGGAGCGCTGGTTGCGAGAAGTGTCGACCGTCGCGGCCTACCGGGACCGCTGGCACATCGAGGGTCAGCGCCCGCTCGGCGCGGCTCCGGATCGAGAAAACCTGGAACAGACGGCCCAGCGCAAGAGAGCGCTGGCGGCAGGGGAGCGGGCGAAAGCGATCACCATGGACACAAGGGACCACCAAATGAATCCCGAGTTGGATCCCCGCGTCGGGATTCAGCAGGGAGTCGAACTGTGAGTTGAATTCGGGTCGGCTGCTAACCGTTTGCTAACCCGCTCCGAACGGCGCTACAGGCCACGCATGACGCCACCTCTCACTGGTCCTACTCGGAGCGCCGGAATCGACGCGTTTGAGAGACTCAGCGTCGTGACCGACGGAATGCCAGCCTCGGACGATCCGTTTCGGGCTCTTAGCGAAGCGCTCGAACAGCGAATGATCGAATGGCAGTCGACTGCCGAGGACGAGCAATACGTCGCCCAGCAGATGACCCTCGACCGACTCACGCAGGACTTCATCCTGGCGATCCGTTCCGCGGCGATTGCCTTCACCCGACACCCCGAGTCGAACAATTGGTTGCTTCACCGTTTCGTAGACGACGTCCTGGAATCCTCAATTGCCATTTTCGCCCTTGCCCGCCAAGGCGTCTTCAACGTTGGTCGGCGTGAGTTGCGATACCTCCTGGAGGCTGTCGTCAAGCATGTTTTCGTCGACCAACGGTTCGCCGAAAGCGCGCCGCTCGAGGACCGGCTGGCGTTCCTAAACGAATCAACCAAGGTACCGAGGTCATCTGTTGACCCTGTAGATGATCTTGTCATTCGAATGCTCGCTGAGCCCAAGTTGTTGAAAGCGACAGCACATAGTGCTTTCGGGAACCTGAGTGGCTATACGCACCCATCGAAGAGGCAGTTGGACGAACAACTTCGGAGGGCTGAGCGTGGCGAGTACAGCGGGTTCGAGAGTTCGGCAACCCTAGAGGCGTTCAATCGTCTCGTTGCACAAAGCTACGACGTCATCCTCGCGCTCGTGTTCGAGGGAATCGGGCCGGCATTTACAGGGGACCTGTTCATCAACGTCTTCGACGTGAATCCCGGATGGCGGTTTCACAAGACCAAGTTCGTCGGAGAAATCTCGCGCTACTTCGATTACAAAGCTGAACGCCAACGAGGAACCAGCGACTCTCCATAGCTGGTCCGCACGGATAACCCGACATCGTGGACCAACGTTGCAACTTCGGGCTGTCTCCCACCACGGGGTGTGGGCGCCTCGACTGTCTCGGAAACGGGGGGGCAATTGGAAAGATTGGGTCTGAGTCCTCAGCTGTGCAAGCTGAGTGAGCGCCTCGACCGACCCCTGGGAGTCGGCAGTGGCCACAGGAGGGCCTCCCCTGAGCCAGACCTCCGGACCTCTACGGCGTGACTCGGACCAAACGCGTAAACCCCTCCGACAACTGCGTAGATGGCTGAAGCACGAAGAACGACCCGTGGTAGAGGATCGATTCCCCCGCGCTAAGTCCAACCTCTTCTTCGAGGGCAGGCACCGCGGGACCCCGCGCCATCACCTGTTGGCTCCCGGTGCTGGCATTGATCCGAATGACAGCCAGTGGTTTCCCCCGTGACTGCCCAGTGGCGCTCGTCCCCAATGGTGGATCTGCAACTACCGTCCACAGGCCGGCGGATTCGTCGCCAACGACTTGGCCAAATGGCTGAAACCCTGTGATCGGAGTGTCCAACCCGATCGTGGCATCCGTTCCGTCAAAGCGCCACAACGTCTGCGCCGTCGGGAGGAACCCGGAACCCAGCCAGACATGGTTGCCACTGGCGTTGAGCCAGTACGCGTGAAGATTCGGTCCCGGCACGACCCCTGTCAGCTGTGAATCTCCCGGAATCGCGTGGTAGAGGACGTAGGGGGCAGGGCTTCCCTTGAACGAGTTGGCCAGCCAGAGTCCGTCGTCGTTCGCCGCCATCAGAGGATCGAAGAGCTGCGGGGCCGCGATCGTCTCGACGACAGCGCCTGTCCGGGCGTTGATCTGGAGCAGCTGCGAGCCGGCTGTCGTTGCGACGTCGTAGAGCCAAACCCAGTTCCCGCTGTAGGCGTAGACGGGCGAAGCCGTCGAACTGGGCGAATAGGTCATGACGGGTGCCCCCGTGCTGTACGAGCCGGTCCGCGGATTGAGTACGGCAATCGATATCTGCGCGCTGCTGTAGCTCTCAGTCACCGAATTGACTGGGGCGACGAGTCGGCCAGTCATGGCGGGATTGTCACAATTCCCGTGTACAGCTCTGCCGATCCGGAGCGTCTTCGGGCTGACCGGGGCGAGCGCGCACGGCGTCGACCTACTGCTGCGATTGCTCACGCTGGCGACCTCACCGGCGAGATAGAGGTGGCCCTTCTCCGTCAGGAGCTGGCTGAACCGGTAGCCCTTCGGGAGCGCTGCCGAGAGCGAAGAGCCGGCTGGAGTGCCCGGCCCAGTGGTGAGGTTGCTTGGGCTTCGTCCATGCCCGGGGTGAGAGACGCTGCGGCCGCCACCGTTCCCGTTGCCCTGCGCCATGGAGAGCCCGAGTGCCAAACCAGCCGCGAGTGCGATGAAGATGGCCCCTGCGACGAGGCGCCGACGACGACGGCGCCGACGTGCCTCTTTGAAGAGGGCTTCTGCGTCGGCGGGTTCATGGAGCGGAGGACGGTCAAGGAGGGCCAAGCCGACCACCTCGCTGACCTTCGTGCGAAAGAATCAAGGCAGCCCCGCGATCATCTCGATCACATCCTCACGCCGGTAACCGTGACGCCTGGCGAAGTCCACGAGCTCGTGAGCACGATTCAGAACAGCGCCTCGTTGAGGTGTGCCCAAGACGGTGATGCCCCGGCCTCGGGTGAACTCGAGGAGCCCCTCGTCACGAAGGATGTGCATGGCACGCAAGACGGTGTTCTTGTTGACCCCGAGGACGGCGGCGATGTCCTTGGCCAAGGGGAGCCGGTCGCCCGGAACGGCCTCGCCCTCGGCGATGGCCCGGCGGATCTCGGCAGCCACCTGGTCGTGAAGGGCGATGGGCTCATCCCGGTCGATGTTGACAGTCAGCATGGTCCTAGTCATAGTAGGTCTATGCCGGACCGATTGGAAGCCCCCGCGTGACGCTGACCGATCGGAACCATCGCGTCCTCGACCCGATATCTCCCGCCGTCGAGGTCCTCTTCAAAGAGGCGAGGCAACGGCGTCGCCGGCGGCGCGGATCGATCGCGGCGATCGTGATGCTCTGTGTTGGAGTCGGACTGTTGCTTGCTGAACGTGGCACCACCACGCCTCCGCGAGGCAGCACTCCATTGCCAACGCCCATCGCACGTTTCGTCCAACGGGCTGACAAAGGAGCGATGCGGTCGTTCACTGCTTGGTATCAGATCACAGGTACGCGCACTGGGATTGTCGAAGTGGCGCAACGAAAACCGCCTCCTAGCCTCAATCCTGGTTCTGGAACGTGGTCGTATGTCTTCGAGGCTCAGAGCGGCTTCTCTTCACAATGGGTTCAGCGAGGCCTCTCGTCGTGGGATTGCTGGCGCGCATTCGGGATTCCGGCGTGGTCGTGTAGCGGACCTGGCACCTATCACGGGAGCATTGGCTATGCGCTCTCGGTGGAACCGTTCATCCCCCTTGACATTCGATCTCAAGGTTGGCTGTTTCTGGAGGCACGGCAGCCCGGGAACGAAGTCGAGCACGTCTCGACGTTTCCCTCGCACAGCTCGCACTTCGGGGATCTCGACTGCTTGAAGGTAGCGGCCAAGTTTCTGGGCTCACCGGTCACGATGTGCATCGACCGAAACGGTGTGCTCGTCAGCGAGCACGGTTGGCCCGACGATTACTTCTCGGGTGTCGAGCTCCTCCGATACAGCCCGTCGGTTCGACCAAGCGCGTTCCAACTGAAGGGGACGAGCAACTCGTCTGGGACGAGTTTCCAGATGATCCCCAACTGAGTTCTCGACCGGCGTTGCACAGCGAGACAACAAGCTGAAGGCCGGCCCGTCACCCCAAGAGCAGCGAAACGCCAGCCGCTTCTGAAGGGCGGTTGGAGTTCTCAGCTAAGCAAGCTGAGGACGCCCGGCGAGAGTCGTGTCCTGCCGGAACGGACCGAGTTGAATTGCACAGTCGCGAACGAATGGGCCGAATGTGTCTAGGACAGGCGTTGTGCCGGAGCGAGCACCTCGTTCGCGCTCAGCCCGTTCGGTGAGATGCCTAGGTACCACACGGGTGAGAGTGGTTGCGGCGACGAGGACGGGGCGGGCTGCGAGAAGGACGGTTGGGATGCAATGTAGCCAGACGTCAGCGAGTCGTTCAACGACCCGGGGGTGCTGGGCTGCCCTCCGATGTCCGCGATCACCGAGGTCACCGTGTCGACCAGATCCGCATTCGACGGCGTGCACGACGGTCCGCCAACCGAAATACACGTCGACACACCCCCTAACACCGTGCCCGTGGCCACCGTCCCGCCGCCGAGCAGTTGTGGCACGCGCCAGTCGCCCGCTTGTCCCGCCACCCCCACGAAGCGGCTTGCTTCGACCCAGTAGTTGCCCTCCTGGACGAGGGTGGTGCAGACCGGAGCAGACGAGTTGGTGCAAGCCGCCGAGGCCAGGTCGCGCGCGCCCGGGGGCGCAGCCGACGCGGCCCATGGAGCCCCCGAGATGCTTACGAGCACGACCGGTCCGGAGTCACCGGATCCGACCGCCATACAGGTCGGTGAACCCGCGCCAGCGGTGCAGCCGACCGCCGAGAGGGAAGTCACGTCGTTGGGAATCGAGACGGACGCCCATGACGCGTCCGCCCGGCCGCTCACCAGCATCGCTCCGCTGTTCCCCGAGCCGACGGCCCAACACCGATCGGCTCCACACGAGACGGATGTGAGTGAGGTCACGCCGCCCGGTAGCGCAAGGAGGCTCCAGCTCTGACCCCCGTCGGACGTGCCCAAAAGCGCGCCGCCGCTGGTGTCGCTGCCGACCGCCACGCACTTTTGGGCGCTCGAGCAGGAGAGCGCGGCAAGGCTGGTGACATCTGTCGGCAGAGGCTGTTCGTCCCAGCTCGTCCCACCATCGGCGGTCGTCGCGGCGAACCCGGAGGGCGATCTGGTCGTCGCCGCGCCGACGGCAATGCAGTCATTGGCCGAAGAGCAGGAGACGGCCGAGATCGTGGCCGCCGTCGCCAACGAGGCGTTACTCACCAGGGCGACTTCATCGTCGACGAGGCGCAGCTTCAGATGCCGCTGCAAGGCGTTCCCCGAACTCAGGATCGGACCGTTTCCGACGACCAGGAGTCCGACGAGCAGAGCGACGACGAGGAGCAGAGCCAGGCCGCCCGCGCTCACGAGCAAACGCCGCCTGGGCCGGCGCGGACCTCGGTGCGCCACCAGCCGCTCGGCCAGGCCGTCTGGGACATCGATGCTTCGGCCCGCGTGGGCGAACTCCTCTCGGAGCTCTCGTTCGAGTTGAGGGTTCAGCATGAGTGGTTCTCCCGGATGTCGGCGCGCGCACGTGCCGGATGGGTGTCTTCTCGGCGTCCGAGCATCCGACGGAGCTCCGCCACGCCTCGGGCGGCACTGCTCTTCACGGTGCCGATCGGGCACTCGAGCACGCCCGCTACTTCTGCCTCCGGAAGATCGTCCCAGTAGCGCAAGACGAGGACGGCGCGTTGTCGGGGCGGCAGGGCGGCCAAGGCCCACTTGAACGCCGCTTGGTCATCGATGCCGCTGAGCACGCGGACCGACCCCTGGTCGACAACCTCTGTGACCTCCTCTGAAGTGCCGAGCTCCTCGCCGCGCCGGGCTCGGGCTCGGGCACCGTCGAGGACGAGGTTGACCAGGATCCGACGGGCGTAGGCGAGGGGCTGGTCCATCGAGCGCACCCGATGCCAGCGGCGCGCAACTCTGAGAAAGGTCTCCTGGAGCAGGTCCTCGGTTTCGGCCGCATCCGCGGTCATCAGGTACCCCGAGCGAAACAGCGGACCTGTGCTCCTCGAGACGAAGGCTTCGAACTCGCGCCTCGCCCTTCTCGTACCCAGCAAATCCATGGAACCCCGTTTGGATCGCACTACCACCGGTACCTATGTAAACCCCGTTCGCGAGGTCCCGGGTTCCAGATTTCTTCAGGCCGGATCTGTGTCCCGCCCGGATCCTTGTCGGTGATGCCAGGATGACCCCGAATCAACGCCCGGAACGGCGACGCGTTCGTGTCCGTGCCTAGCATCTCGTCGTGACGGCGGTGCTGGGTTCGAGGCTGTCGAAGCATGGGGCATACCGCCGCCATTGGATGGCCGCCGGACTGAGCGGCGCAGCCGCATTGGCCGCATGCGTGGCCTCTCCGATTGGAACACCCGGTGCCACAGGCGCCGAGCCCTCTGCATCCTCAGAGGTGGAGGTCCACGCTCTGCCTCTGTCCCATGGGGATAAACAGAACGTTGAGCTGTCATCGGTGAGCTGTGTCGATCCCAAGTTTTGTATCGCGGTTGGTGCTCTGCGCTCTGCGGTGGACGCGCCGGCCGGAAGGCCCGTCATCTTGCGCTTCAACGGTCAGAGATGGTCGAGGATGGCCGCACCTGCCCCGGCCAAAGCCGAACTCAACGGAGTCGACTGCGTCTCGAGAACAGCATGTGTCGCGGTCGGACAGCAGGTGAACAGCGACCAGGTGAACTCATCTCCGCTCATCGAGCAGCTGCACGGTGCGACGTGGTCCGTGACTCCGTCGCCGAGTCCTCCCTATTTTCCGGTCAACGCGAACGTCCTTCAGGCGGTTTCTTGCCTCTCCGCGAAAAGGTGTACCGCCGTCGGATGGGATGCCGGAAGCGGTTACCCGCGAGAGGTCATGCCCGTTGAGGGGCTGGTCGGGAACGAAACGTCCGCAGGTTGGAAAGTTGCGTCCTTCGCACCGCTCGTGCCCACCCCCGAATCGTCGGCCATGGGGCCCATCGTCGTCCCGACGAATTCCTTCGATCCGTTCATGCCCAACTCCGTGTCGTGCGTGCCGAGCTTCTGCGTTGCCGTCGGAGGAGGGCGGAGTTTCGTGAATCAGGGCCAGACCTGGACCCCACTGACTACCCTTCCTCATCTGATCAACGGGGTCACCTGCGGCCTCGGTGCGCCCTGCGTCGGAGTCGGCACTGTCGGCACCGCCAACGCTGCGGGCACCTACATCGCCACGCTCCATGGCTCGACCTGGCGAAGCGTCGCATCTCCTAACAGCTCGGCATCCTCGAACACATTGGAGGCCGTGGCCTGCGGCAAGAAACGGTCCTGCGTGGCCGTCGGCTCGTACTCCGGGACACCGGCCCCCGGCGAGTTCCGCGGGGGGACGCTCGTCGAGTTCGAAGCCAAGGGCCAATGGGATCTAGCGCCGTCCCTCCGGACTCCTCCAGAGGTCGATGACGCTCTCGTATCCGTGAGTTGTCCCGGCCCGCACGTGTGCATCGCCGTTGGCAATTCGACCGTAAATGCGTTCCACGAGCCCACAGGGCCGAGCCACGCCCTGACCGTGCGAATCAGCCATTAGCGAAAGACAAGCCACTTCTCGACGGTCCCTGTGTCGGACTGACTGACGCTCGGTCGATTGGGCGTTCCCTGTGCGCCAGCAGGGATGCCCCAGTTCGACGCTGCCGGTTTGGGTCTTATCGAGCGGGGGTGGCTGAAGCAGCGTCTTCCGTCTTGGCATCGACGACGACCCGGCCGTCAAGCGGAGCCTTCAGCTCTGCTGCCGCATGCCGCGGGTATCCGACTGAGGCACACGCCACTTCCGCGCCGGCTCCTTCGTAGGGATGAGAGATCACGGCGATCGCTACGGCATGGCTCGATTCCTTGACCGACAGCGAGTAGGTCGCAGTGCACGGCCCGCTCCCACCGGCGGCGCCGACGAAGTTGGCAGTGATCCGCCGGCCTCCCTTGCCGACAATCACGGAGATCTCCGACGACGAGTACCCGGCGTGTGTGACCGGCGTTGAGTAGATCTCGGCTGGCGCAACGGCGAGAACCTTGGCCGGGTTCTGGACGCCGGCGAGAGAGAATTCCCATGCGGGCAGAACTCGCCATCCTCGATCAGTGAGGAAGCTCCCCGAGCCGAACTGCACGTTCGTAGTGCTCAGTGGGGGAGGAGAGCCCAAGACACTGGTTGGGTTCGTCAACGTTTTGAATGCCGCCGCCGGCGCGATGATCGAATACCCCATCGCGGACTCGGGTGACGCAGGCCAGCTCGTCGGAGGGGTGATCTGGCCATTGCCGAAAGCGAGCTTGCTGTTGTCGTCTGGAAACCCGAACTCAGGGTCCAACACGGACCCTTGGAGCAAGACGAGAGGGCGAGGCGACGCATGGGCGGGAAAGTGAGCCCATGCATGCAGAACTCGATCGAGTTGGAGGCCGGTTGCTGACTCCTGAGCACCAGTGGCCGCACTGGCGATCGGAGAACTCAGATCGGCTGACCCCGCCACCAAGGCCAGCGACAGTACCGCCAGGAGATCACGTGACCACTTCATCATCGGTCACTATGACTCAGTTGTCCCGGATCTGGTTCCCATTGCCGGTGGTCACGGAACGAGAGTGAACGCCTCGACGTGGCGAGGGCGGACGACGGCGAAATGCCGGCGGTCCAACGTCGCTATCTCGACGATCCCGAGGCGCTCGGCCAGCGCGACGAGGCATGCATCGGGCGCCCAAGGGCAGGTCGGCGTACTCCTCGACCAGGTCGGCGCAGCGATCCAAGTCGGCAACGGTGAGATCAGCGACGGTCAGGTACCCGGTTGCGAACGAGCGCAGGAAGTCGGCTTCGACGTTCTTGCCAGCGTCACGGGCCAGCAGATAGCACACCTCGGCGATGACCAGTCCGGGCACGTATCGAGGTCGGGTGGCGACAGAAAGCGCGGCGATGGATGCCGCGTGGTGTGTGTCGGTGCGGTTGGCGGCGGCCACCAATGGGCCGGTGTCCACCAAGATCATCGAGGCTGTGGGAACTCCGCCCGAAGAATCTCACCTGATCGTTCCGCCAGGTCAGCTGGTCCTTCGAAGCTATCGAAGAACGACGGCAGCGTCTCGCTCGGCTCCGGCCCGCCACTGTCCGGCACAATCGCCACGTGGATCCTCTGGCCCGGCTGGACGCCGTGGCGGCGGAACTCAGCCACCAGCTCGGCGTCATCACCAGGAACGGTGAGATCCCATTCATAGGCTCCGTCGGGCGTGCTCATGCCCCTTAGCGTACGCATCGATGACCACCGAAGGAGCTGAACGCTGAGCCCCCGCTCTAGCGCGCCGGGTCCTCGGTGCGCATCGGAATGCTCGCTTCGCTGGCTACAGGTCCCACGAGAGGCCAGAACCGGAAGTCGCTTACACCGCCTGACGAAGCTCTGACCAGCCACTTTCCATCACTACTGGGCGTGGAATTAAGTTGTCAGTCGATCCTCCGACACGAAACAACCCCACGCGCAGGGCTGCCGTGATCCGCTCGCCTTCTTCACTTCGTTGATAGCGAAGATGCACGCCCGCAGCGCGGTACACGCGCTGCCGTTCTGCGGTGTCTGAGTGGGCTAAGAGGGCGGTCAGGCCGCCGACACCTTCGAGGAGCTCGTGCACCTCTCGTCCGGTCAACAGATGGGGTTCAGAGCCCTTGTAGCTGTCGATGACGGCAGTGGCTGCAGTGAGCTCAACCTGGACGGCGCGGGTGCGCTCGGTGACGAGAACCGGGTCCAGGCCGGCGTCCAGCGCGGCGAGGTACTGGTCGAGCTTCTTTCGCGCTTCGTGGGCCTGGCGGCGCGCCAGGCGAAGTTCGGCGGGCTCGCTGGATTGATGGTTGTCGGCATCGAGAATGGCCGCCACCGTTTCATCGAGGCGTTCGGGTGAGGACAGGTCCGCCAGCCACTCGTCGACCGCGGGCAGGATCCGGTTCTCGGCTACGAAGAGGGTCTTCGGATGACCGTCGTCGCCTGGGTAGTCGTTCCGGTAGGTGCACTGGTAGCCGACCCGTTCCGAGCTGCCTCGGCGCTTGACGGTGTGGCCTTGCATCCTGCGCCCACAGCGGGCACAGGTCAGGAGGCCGCGCAGGGCGTAGCGGGTGTGTTGGGGCCGATCAGGGCGTGGCCCAGGCCTCGCCGGGGCCCGGTCTGTCTGCGCTTGACGCCAGACCGACTCGCTCACGATTGCGGGCACGGTGCCCTCCGTCTCGACCACCTCGGAGGCCGGCGCCGGGGACATCCGGGTGACGTTGCCGGCGGCGGGGTCGTTCACGTCGTAGAGGCGTTCGACCTTGCGGTAGCGCCCGTAAATGCCCTGCCCCTTGTACTTCGGGTTCATGACGATGGCTCGGACCGCGCCGAGGGACCATGCCCGGCCGAGACGGTGCGGGTTTCGCTCCCGGTCGGCTGCGGAGGGGCAGGGGAACCCTTGCTCGCTCAGGCGAGCGGCGATGGTCCGGAAGCCGACGCCCTCGACCCGCCAGGCGAAGATCTGCTGCACCACCTTGGAGGTCTCAGGATCCACGGCCAGATTGGTCAGTTGGATGCCCTGGCGGGCCTTCTCGGGGTTGGGGTGCGGCACGCCGGTACGCACGAGCCGGTAGCCGTACGGCGGTCGTCCGCCGAGGTAGCGACCTTCGGGCGCCATGGCCTTCATGGAGGTCCGCACCCGTACCCGGAGACGGTTGCGCTCCGCCTTGCTCAGGCCGCCGAACAACGACATGAGGAGATCGTGCGCTTCGGACTCGGGATCGACGGGACCGCCGACTTCGGGCACCCAGAGCTGGACGCCCCAGTGTGCGAGCTGCGGCAGGATGTTCTGCACCTGGCCCGCTGACCCGAAGGCTCGCTGCGGCTCGCCGACGACGATTCCAGTCCAGCCCCGAGACGAGTTGGGGAGTTGCGCGATGAGTCGGGCCGCTTCGGGACGCCGGGGCCAGGGAACGGACCGAGAGACATCGGTGTCGTGGGTGACCGACACGATCTGGGCCCGCCCGACGATCAGGGCACTGGCGCGGGAGAGCTGCCAGCGCAAGCTCTCCTCGGGGTTCTGCTGGTCGTCGGTGGAAGTCCGGCAATAGGCCGTGAGTGGGATGAGCGGCTCCGAGGACGTCATGCAGCCTTCTCGCGACGTTCGGCCCGTCGAGCCAGAGCTCCACGAACAAGCTGGGCCAGGGCGGCCGCCAGATCGGCGGTGAGGGACGGCGGGTCTTTCGCCTCGAAGACGATCTTCTCCTCGTCGCTCACGGGAGCCACCCGGTAGAGCTGCAGCATGACTTCGGAGGATATCTCCGCCCTGCGCGCGAGGAGGGTGACGGCATGGAGTGCGTTCCATGCGCCGTGACACCGAGAACGAATGACCAATCCTGCGTGGCAGCCAACGCTCAACCTCCCTGGACCGATGTCGGCTTTCTCCTTGCCCGGCCGGCGAGCGGCCACTATCGGCCCAGAGCGATGAAGGGCTCCAGTTGAGTCATGCCAAGAACCACCGGCGCTCCACGGCGTCAAGTCGCCGGCTCGGCTCGCAACAAGTTCTGGCGGCCTCGTGTTCGTCCACGATCGCCCGTCGGGCGAACCGCCAGAACTTCTCGCTCGGCCCAGGGGGCTCGCCTCGCCGGGACTGGACACCGCTCGGTGCCGGTGGTCGTCGTCGGTTATGCGAACGACGCAGGGGTCGTTCGCAACGAACGAGGCCGAATTGCGATCAGGCGCAGACCGACCGAGCCCCGGCGACGCCCACGCCACGTCCCGACCGGCCCCAACACTCGCTACACCCCTTCACAGAGCATCGGCTCCCGAACCTCCCGCACCTCACCATCACCAAACAGTCCATCAGCACCACCATCAGATTGCTTCACACGTGTGGCATTAGAGGCAAGACCGGGCGTCGACGAAGGAGACAACGGTGGTTCGACTGCCGTTGGCGCCGGCAGCCCCGATTCGACAGCCCAGCGAACCGTGGGGAGTGCAGCGGCAGTAGCGGACGGTACGATGGGGCCATGGCGAACCGACCCAACGACCTGCCGCCCGGTTCAGCGGTGGTGGTCACAAACCCCGACGAGGACTGCTCGCCCGCAGCCTTCCATGCCTTTCTCGATGACCTTTTGGCCGGCCCAGAACCCGAACTCGAGAGCCTCGGCGCCGCCGAAGCGCTCCGGGAGTTGCGCGTCGACGCTGAGGCGTGACAGCTGTCGTCATAGACGCTTCTGCTGGAGTTGGGTCGTCGCGGACACCCGCCCCCATGCGGTATCCGGCATCATCGGGCGGTGATCAAGGTCAATGCCGTATCGACAATCCAGGTCTCGACTTCGTCGTAGGTCCAGCCGTAGTCGTGGCGGAGGGTGCGCCAAGTTGCTGGGAGGGACAAGAGGCTTAGGACGTCGCCCGCCTGGGACTCGAGCATCGACTCCTTGAGCGAACCGAGCGCCTGGACCCTGTCGACGACGAGACTGCATGCCGCACGATGAAGGACCAATCCCTCCTCCCACGCCTCGGCGGCAACCGGTTCGAACGGTGCGGCCGATTCAATCGCGAACATCAGCTCTCCCGAGGTGTCAAGCAGTCGTCTCACTCCCGCTACGAGACCGGCAATCGCCTGGCGGGGGTCACTTGCGAGCTCGAACGCGGCCGGCATGTCTTGGGGCACGCCGGCATGCACGGGGATCATCTTTCTCAGCTCGCTGAGGATGGCCGACTTCGTGCCCACGCTCACATAGACGGTAGGTACCGCAACGCGCGCCGACGCCGCGATGTCGGCGACGGTGGTGCCGGCATACCCGCGCTCTATGAACAGGGTCCGAGCCGCGTCGAGGATGGCCTGGCGGGTCGCCTCGGCTTGCTCCTGCCTTCGCTCGGAGTGGTACTTCGCCCTTGACACGAAGGCTATCGTATCCATACTCTAATCAGTAGAAGAAGCATCTTCCCAAAAAATTGGAGGGTCGGTGTCCCGTTTCCTGGTTGCCACCTACGCGAGCCCCGGGCACGTGGGTCCGGCCGCAGCCGTGGTGGAGGAGCTCACCGGCCGTGGCCATCAGGTGCGCTGGTACACGGGACGCCGCTTCGCCGAGACCGTCGCCAGATCCGGGGCGCAGTTCTGTGCAATGCCAGAGACGCTCGACTGGGACTACGCCAACCTCAACGCCGCCTTCCCGGGTCGGGCCGAGCTCAAAGGCGTGAAGCAAGCCCAGTTCGACCTGACCGAGATCTTCGTGCGACCACTCGGCGAGCACCTCCTGGCGCTGAAGGCGCTGCTCGTGGAGGAGCCGGCTGACGTGTTCGTCTCGCACACCATCTTCTATGGCGGCGGGTGGTTCCACGAAATGGGCGGACCGCCCAGCGCGACACTCGGCGATACCTGCCTCACCTTCCCGAGCAGAGACGCCGCGCCCTACGGCATGGGGTTGGCGCCACGGACCGGTGTGGTGGGCCATCTGCGCAACAGGGCGCTCGATGCGGTCGGCCGGGCCACGGTTCTGGCCCCAGTGTTCAAGGCAGCGCAAGGGGTTCGTCACGAGCTCGGACTTCCCCCCACTCCGAAACGGAACCTCGAGTGCGGCTTCTTTCATTCCCGGCACCTGCACATCCAACTGTGCCCCGCCGGGTTCGAGTATCCGCGGTCCGATCTACCTCCCTTCGTCCATTTCGTCGGCGCCCTTCAACCACCGGTGCCGGCCGAGTTTGATCCTCCGAGCTGGTGGCCCAGACTCCTCGATTCGAAGCGCGTGGTCCTTGTCACCCAGGGAACGATCGCCACCGACCCGGCCGATCTGCTCGGCCCCAGCCTCGAAGGACTGGCCGACCGCGACGTCTTCGTCGTCGCCACGACGGGCGGGGCCGATCCCGCCGTGCTCGGGGACCCGCCTGCGAACGCGGTCGTGGAGCAGTTCGTCCCCTACGCCGCCCTGCTGCCCCACGTCGATGTCATGGTCTCGAACGGCGGGTTCGGATCCGTGCAACTGGCTGTCGCCCACGGCGTTCCCATGGTGGTAGCCGGTACGACCGAGGACAAAAAGGAAGTGACCGCCCACGTTGCCTGGTCGGGCGTGGGCATGAACATGCGCACGAATCGCCCCACGCCTAAGGCGGTTGGCAACGCCGTCGAGCAGGTCTTGCACGAGTCGAGATTCCGGGACAGGACCCTGGCGTTGAAGGCACAGATCGGGGACACCAACCCGGCGAAGCGCGCCGCCGATCTCCTCGAAGGTCTGACATTCGAACAAGAGAGCAGGACCAGCCTCAGGAGGGACGATGCTCGACCCTGACGCAGACGTTCTCGAAGGTCTGACGCAAAAGCAGCGGGACTATTTCCGCCGCGGACATCGCATGGCGGTGCGCTCTCCCCGAGGCACCCGCGCCTTCTGCAAGGCCAATCGTTTCGTCTTCCGTCTGACGGGGGGACGCGTGGGCGGACGACTGCTCGGGCTCCCCGTCGGGCTGCTGACCACGACAGGGCGACGCAGCGGGCAGACGAGGACTGTACCGATCGTCTATCTCGACGAGGGAGTTCGCTTCCTGGTCGCATCCCAGAACAGCGGATTGGACGCATCTCCTGCCTGGTACCTCAATCTCCGAGCGAACCCCAAGGCCGAGATGCAGACGCGCGCCGGCACCGGGCCCGTCGTTGCCCGTGAGCTCATTGGCTCCGAACGCGACGAGGGCTGGCGTCGGCTCCTGGCGCACAACCCGCTGTTGGATGCGTATCAGTCCTGCACCGAGCGTCAGTTTGCGATCATCGCCCTTGAACGGCGACAGAACCAGGAATCCGGCTGATCCGAATGATCAAACGGGCCATCCGATAGGTGCCGATACTGGGCGGGCATTGGGTGAGTTCCTAACGCCGTTCAGTTGGGAGCCAGGCGTCCGATGGTCCACACTATGGAGGGTGGATACCTCTGATTTCCACGTCATTGCCTCGGTGAGCTCGGATTCTCCTGCACTGATCGAACCGGTGCTCCGGCGGCTGGTCGTTGGCTCTGTAAACGAGACGCCCGACGGTTTCGAAGTGGACGGATGGTTTCAAGGGAGGGATCCCCGTGAACTCAATCGTGACCTCTTGAGTGCCCTCCGCAAGGTGGAGCGTCGAACAAGGCTTCGAGCCGAATGGACGGCTGGGGGGATGACCTACCGCTTCTTCGATTACGTGCCGAAAGGCGTTCACCCGCAATCAACCGATTCTGCGTAAGCACCTGCCCCCATGCGCCGGTTCGGCGGCTACCTGGAAATGTCGGAATCAATCAGTCAATCAGCATACGCAACTGCTTTACGGCCAAATCATCCTGCATTGCACTCAGCTGCTTGCGTAGTTCCAGTGCGGCATTAATCGCCGAGACAAACCGAGCAGCTTCAATCTCTTCCGGCTCGAGCTGGCCAAGCCAGGCAGCGACATCTGACCAGCGCCACAGACGGCCTCGCTCCATCGCATGGGAGATTGGAGACGGAAACCCGCCAGGACCTCTTCGGCCAGCGACAAGAAGCCTGACGCTCTCTCGTGTTCGATCCAATCTTTCGGCGATGTCGGACATGGTCACAATGTTGTCGGGTTCGACTCGCAACACCCGCAGAGCATCAACCATTTCTACCTGAGAGATGGCCCCCAGCACAGCCTCAGCAAACAATGAACCCTCACGAGCGAAATCTCCGTAGCCAACTCCGTCAACGACTCCGAAGGTCGCATCATCGCAGCCAACCTCGAAGAGGGCGCGAGCGGCCCTTTCGTCCTCAAGATCGCCTTCGATCACGAGTGTGAATTCGTACTCAGTCATTGTCGCCCTCCTTCTCCGTGCATCGATAGACCGCCTTTCGAATCTGTCGGGCGTGATTGCCCTCATTTCTTGGCGTCGACCAGATCCACACCAGACAGTCATGCCCTTCGCGTCCGCAAGTGGCCTTACCCCATGGATGACCGGGACGTGGAGCCTCAACAGTCCACGCGTGGCTCTCGGCGAACTCGAGTGAATCCTCGACGTCCTTCTTGGGATGCCTAGGTCGGTCTGGAATGTTGACACATTACAACATGCTGTTGCCATCTGTCAACATACCCCAGGTGTTCCACTTCATTGCCGGGCCAGGGATCGAGGATTATCGGTTTCAATGTCCCGCCTGCTCAGCTTCGCGAGGGGGACGGATTCCGGTCCGTGGCGTGCACCTGCGCCCACCCGTTAGGCAGCCGGTAGCCAAAGCTCGGTGGTTCTAACCTCGCGCACCGGATTGCCAAAGATTCTCGCTCCGACGTGGGACGATCCCCAGGTCGGGGAGGCGTCAAATAGGCCCACGGTATTGATTCGGATCCCCCCTCCGACACATCCATTAACACACGCGGGTCTCGCCTCGACGCTGGCCCATTCCGGCTCGTCGGGGTTGTAGGTGATCCGCAGCCCCATCGTCTGGCTGTAGATCTGCGCACGTTGCTCGGGCGTTGCCTTGGCCAGGGACCGCAGCACCTTGCGCTGCGAGGTCACCAGCGCCCGAATCTCGGCCTCTGAGAGGGGCTGAGCGACAGAGGCCGTCGAGGCCAGCTCCCGCTCGGCATGCAGCCGGTCAGCCTCGACCTCCTTGATCCACGAGGCGACGACGGCCGCGTCAGCACCGGCCTCAAGCGCCGAGCGGTACTTCGCCAACCGGGTATCGCAGTCCTTGACTGCCCGGCGGGCAGCCTCGGCCCGAGCGAGCGCTCCGTCGTCCGGCTCCTGCGCCGCTGCCAGTGCGGCGACAGCGCCGTCGAGGTTCTTCGGGTCGAACACGGAGAGCAGCCAGGCGTCGAGACCCGGCAGCAGGTCGGCCTCGCGCAGGTAGACGGTGCTCGGGTGCTTGCCCGTCGCCCCGGCGTACTCCGAGGGGTAGCGGCAGCGGTAGTACGGCTCGCCGTGGTTGAACTGGCCCGACATGCGGCGCCCGCATATGCCGCATTCGACGAGACTGCTGAGAGGGTACGTCCGCTTACGACGGGGCTTCGTAACAGCCCAGCGGTCGTGTCCGGTCGCTCTCTGCGCTGCTGCAGCGGCGAAGGTTTCGGGACTGATGATTGGCTCATGCGTCTGCTCGGAGGACCACACCCAGCTATAACTGAAGTAGAACGCCCGATTCCCTTGTTATTGAGGGACGGGCGTTTTCTTTTGAGGGTCTTGCAACCCACTGAGGGTCGACCCTTTCCACCGCGGTTTGCCCCGACCGGCGTGTCCATCGCCGAGGGCCATCGTTTTGCCGCGCGCGTGGCAGCGGCCAGAGGCCGTCCTCGGGGCGGTCGCTCGGTTTCCGGTCCAGCATCCTTCCCCACCGGGGATCGGCCCCAGAGGCCAACGTCAACATACCGACATGGCGGACGATCACCCGGGTTCCCGGGGGCCCGACTTCGCTGCGGCCCGTCGATGGGACCGCAGCCGTCGGCCCTTCGAGAGAAAGGCGTGGAGCTTCGGTAAGGACCAGGTATTGATCACGCGATCCGGTGAGATCCACCCGCGCTGGGCGGTGGCGACGCCATAGCGGATGTTGTCGAGGTGCCTGACCGAGTGGGCGTCGGTGGCGATAGAGAAGACCACCCCGAGATCCTGGGCCACGCGCGCCAGTTCGTCGTTCAGGTCGAGGCGGTCGGGGAACGAGTTGATCTCGAGGGCCGTGCCGGCCCGCGCGGCTGCCTGGAAGACGGCCCGCGCGTCGAACTCGATGGGCGGCCGATGCCCGATGCTGCGGGCGGTGGGGTGCCCGATCACGTTCACGGCCGGGTGCTCGATGGCCCGGATCAGGCGGGTGGTCATCTCCTCGGGGCCCATCGAGAAGTGCGAGTGGACCGACGCCACGAGCAGGTCGAAGCCGCCCAGGGTCTCGTCGTCCCAGTCGAGCGATCCGTCCGGTTGGATGTTGAGCTCCGAGCCATGCAGCAGTGCCAGGCGCCGGTGCCGCGTCTCCAGCGCTCGGAGCTCTTCTCGTTGGGTGAGCATCTTCTCCTTCGTCATCCGCTCCATGTACAGCAGGGGAGCGTGATCGGTCACCCCGAGGTAGCGGTACCCGCGTGCCTTCGCAGCCTGCACCATCTCTTCGAGGCTCGCCAGGCCATCCGTCAGCGTGGTGTGGGTGTGCAGATCCCCGTGGAGGTCCTTCAGCTCGATCAGTCGTGGCAGGGCGCCTTCGGCAGCGACTTCGATCTCGCCATGGTCTTCGCGCAGTGTCGGTGGGACCCAGGCCATGTCCAAGGCTGCGTAGATCTCCTCCTCGGTGGTGGAAGCGACAACGCTGGCGTTTTCGTCAGAGATCAATCCGTACTCGGAGAGCTTGAGACCGCGCCGCTGCGCGATCCGCCGGAGGTGGATGTTGTGGGCCTTGGACCCCGTGAAGTAGAGGAGCGCTGCCCCCCACACCTCTGGCGCCACCACCCGCAGGTCGACGTGCACGCCCTTGGTCGTGACCGCCACGGCCTTGGTGCGTCCGCTTGCCCGCACCTCGGCGATGAGCGGCAGAGCGGCGAACCCGTCCATCACCGACTCCGGGTTGGTCGAGGCCACGAGCAGGTCGATGTCCCCGATCGTCTCGCACATGCGCCGAAGCGAGCCGGCATAGGCGGCCTGGGCGACGGCGGGAAGCGTGCCAAGCTCGTGCACCATCTCCTGGGCGACCTCGAAGGCCACGCCGAGCTGCATGCGGGCGCCGGCCTGCTGGGTCTCGGCGATGGCCCGGCGCAGGTTCTCCTCGCTGGTGGCACCCCAGCCGCGCAGCCCGCGCAGTCGCTCCTGGTGGAGCGCGTCGAGGAGCTCGGGCAGTGACGCGATCCCGAGCTCGTCGTAGACCTGCCGGGCCCGCTTGGGCCCGAGACCGGGTACGTCAAGCAAGGCGCGCAGACCGGCCGGCACCTGGGCCCGCAGGTCGTCGAGCTCGCTCATGCGCCCGGTCCTGCGCAGCTCGGTGATCTTCGCCGCGATATGCGACCCCACTCCAGGAATGGCGGTGAGAGCGTGCTCGTCGAGCGTGTCCACGTCGAGGGCGTGCTCAGCCACGGCCCGGGCAGCCTTCTCGTAGGCGCGGATGCGGAAAGAATCCTCGCCGGCGATGGCCATGAGCTCGGCGAGCTCTCCCAGCGCAGCGGCCACCTCGTCGTTCGCCCGGAGCATGTGGCTCCTCAGGTCCCGGTGTCCGGACTCATCCGTGCCATGTCGACCTCTCGTCGCGTTCCATCGGTCATGGTCTTCCGGCTCTCCGGCCCGCGGAAGGGGACAAAGGCCCTTCGGCACCCCGCCCGGCCATACATCGCTGACGTTCTGCCCGGCCCGACAGACCAACGCGAGATTGAGGGAGAGCGGACCGGACCGCGGGCCGTTCGGCCCTAGCAGGGTTCCGGGGGGTGCCGCATACTTCGGGCAGAAGCGGCGAAAGGAGCGCGCCATGACGCTGATAGAACGACGGGTCTCGAGCCCCCTCGATGCCTTTGACACCCTGGACAATTTCGTGGACCGCCGGCCGGACGTTCTGGCTTGGCCCATGTTCGGCTGGGGTCAAGGGTTCCTCGGCGTGCTGTGCGTGGACGAGTACCGGGAGGACGGAGCCCTGGTCGTGCGGGCCGAGGTGCCTGGCATCGACCCCGACAAGGACGTCGAGGTGACCGCCTCCGAGGGCGTCCTCCACATCGCCGTCGAGCGCCACGAGGAGGCGGAGCCCGAGGGACGGCTCTACCTTCGTCACGAGCTAATACACCGGCACCGACTCGAGCGGGATCTGGCACTGCCCGAGGGTGCGCAGGGATCGGAGCTCAAGGCCACCTACGACAACGGAGTGCTTGAGGTCCGCATGCTGCTGCCCGCCAAGGCCGACCCCGAGGTGACGCGGATCCCGGTCACCAAACGCTAACCCGCCCTCGCCACAGCCGTCATCGGGATCGACCTCGGAACATCGAACTCAGCCGCTGCCGTGTTGCGCGGCGGACGGCCGTTTGCCATCCCGAGCGCCGAGGGTGTGAGCCTCGGGCCAAAGCTCTCCCGATCTACATGGCGGTCACGGCCGACGCCCAAGTGCTCCGGGAGAGCCGGCACGACGTCAGGCCGCCGCCAATGCCGAGGGGACCGCCACCGCCTTCAAGCGCACGATGGCCCACGCCTCGAGATCCGCCTGCGCGACCGGGGCTTCACCCCCGAGCATCTCTCCGCGTTCCTGCTCCAGAAGATCAAGTGCGCTGCCGAGGCGTTCCTCGGCGAGCCGGTCGAGCGGGCGGTGGTCACACCGTAGGCTCGGTGCGGATGCCTCTCCATGTCGAAGTCCGGTGCGTCGCCGGGTTGAACGACCTCCTGCCAAGGGGAAGGCGTGGCCGACCCATCGCGGCCGAGGTGGCCGCGGGTACGACCGTCAAGGATCTGGCCGAGTCGCTCGGTGTGCCGCACACCGAGATCGCCGCGATCGTGGTGAACGGCGAGTCGGTGGACTTCGCGTACCAACTGCATGGCGGCGATCAGGTGAGCGTCTACCCGGTGTCCGAGGCGTTGGCTGTGTGGCCGCTGGTGCGGCTGGATCCGCCGTCGCTTCGAGATCCTCGGTTCGTCCTCGACGTCCATCTCGGACGGCTGGCCCGAATCTTGCGGCTCCTCGGGTTCGACTGCGTCTGGCGAAACGACATCACTGACGAGGAGCTGGCGGCACTCTCGGTAGCGGAGCAACGGATTCTCCTCACTAGGGATCGGAGTCTTTTGAAGCGTGCCGAGGTCGCTCACGGCTATCTCGTGCGGGAGTCCGACCGTCGTCGCCAGACCATCGAGGTCCTGCGACGGTTCGACCTCTTTAGGGCAATCTCCCCCTTCGGTCGGTGCCTCGAGTGCAATGGCGTCGTCGAACCGGTGGCGAAGGAGGACGTAGAACACCGCCTGCCGGCGCGCACGAGGCGGGACTTCGACGACTTCTGCAGGTGCCAGCGATGCGACCGGATCTACTGGAAGGGCTCTCACTACGACCGGCTTGCAGCTCTGGTGGAGGACGTTCGCCGTGCCGGCACGGCAACGTAGCCGTGCGGCCCGGAACGAGCCAGGCACGGACACCACGGGCTCGAGCAGCTTTTGACGCGGTGGCACGTGGGTGGCCTTTCGTCCCGATGCATACCGCCACGGCGGGGTGCTGCTCGTGCGGCGATCCTACGTGCCCGGCACCAGGCAAGCACACGCACGGCCCCTGGAAGAGGCGCATGCTTGTCGCCGTTGGAATCGACCAGATCCAGCGATGGTGGCGACGGTGGCCCGACGCCAATGTGGGTATCGTCACCGGAGCAGTCTCCGGGCTGGTGGTGCTCGATGTCGATCCCCGCAAGGGTGGGGGAGACCGGCTCGCCGCTCTCGAGGACGTCCACGGAGCCCTGCCAGGCACCGTCGAATCGCTCACGGGGGGAGGCGGTCAGCACTTCTATTTCCGCCATCCCGGTGTGAGTGTCCCATCTCGTTCGATCGCTCCCGGACTCGACATCAAGGGCGACGGCGGGCTCGTGGTCAGCCCGCCCAGTGGACACGTCTCCGGTCGCGTCTATGCCTGGGAGTCGGGGTGCGCACCCAGCGACGTTTCTCTGGCCGATTTGCCCCGGTGGCTCCAGGCCATGGCCCTGGATCCGTCCCCCGCCACCGCGGCAGCCAGCACAAGGCCACATGAGGTGCCAGCGCGCACGAAAGGTGAGCGAGCTGAGTTCGCGGCATTGTGGGCGCTGGTCGGCGTTGAGGTTCGTGCCGGCGACCACAACTACCTGTGCCCCTTCCATGCCGACCACCACCCCTCGCTCCATATCGACGCCGAGGGCTGCCGCTTCTACTGCTTCGGGTGCGGGCGCGGCGGCGGGAACGGCCGACACCGACACACGACGAAGCGGCGAACCCTCCTGCTCTACAGCCGACGACCACGGTGACCCTTTCGGGCACCACCGAGGTCCGCGTCGTGGGTGACGCCGCCTACCAGGACGTTCTTCTTGAGCTCACAGGCGGTCGACGTCACTATGGAGGCGTGCGGATGGATATGGTTGCCCGGCTCGTCCCCGAGCCGGGCAACCCCGGCGATCCCGAAGCCATCGCTGTGACGATCGACGAACGGACCGTCGGGTCTTTCGCGTCCTGACGCGGCTGGCCATCGCCAGGCGATTGCTACCGCGATCGAACGCTTAGGCGAGGCGAGTTGCCGTGCCAGGATCGTTGGCGGATGGGAGCGCGAGCTTGGTGACGTCGGGTTCTTCGGGGTACGGCTCCGCCTGGGCGACTCAGCGCTGTGAGGGGTAGCCACAACATGGCACTGTTGCATTAAGCGCGACCGTGACCAGGTGCAGTGGGATTCAAGCCGAGAGCGCTGGTGGACGAGGCTGTAGTGGTTAACCATCACCGCCTCATCCGACCCAACCAGGCGCCCAGGTCCGGATAAACTGGCTGGTGGTCTCCGACAGCGGCGTGTTAGCTACCGGGATGCCAGGTTCCACGGCTCGACTTGATGGCCTAGGACGGCGGCAACTTCGACTACGGCGGCGCCCCGTTCGTCGGCTCGACTGGGAGCATCGTCCTCAACAAGCCGGTTGTGGGCATGGCCTCCTAACGCGAAACACCGGAAGGAACGGGCGGCCGGCTTCCGCAGGACCGGGGCTGGTGCGAAGTTACCGGCTTACGAGGCCTTGATATGCCGGCCGGCACGTTGACGCTGGGGCTGGCCGGCGACACGATGCTGGGCCGCGGCGTGGCGGAGCGGTTGGCGCATGTCCCGCCCCCGCAATTGTTCGCTGACGAGGTGGTCGCCGTGGCCCACGAGGCCGACCTGTTCCTCCTCAACCTGGAGTGCGCCATCTCCGAGCGCGGTGAGCGGTGGCCCGACCCTCGCAAGCCGTTCTTCTTCCGAGCTCCTCTCATCGCGATAGAAGCGCTCACCCGCCTCGGAGTGGACTGCGTCACGCTCGCCAACAATCACGCCCTGGACTTCGGTGCCACGGCCCTGCTCGACACCATCGGCCACCTGAGCGACGCCGGAATCGCCTGCGTGGGTGCGGGAGCCACAGAAACTGCGGCCCAAGCTCCGGCGATCCTTGAGAAGGGGGGCGTCCGCGTCGGTCTGATCGGTGTCACGGACCACCCGAGCGAATATGCAGCTGGCGACGAGAACCCCGGGGTCGCCTATGTCGACCTCCGCCGGTCGGTCCCCTCCTGGCTCAAGGAAACCGTCCACGACCTCCGTACTGACGTCGTGGTGGTGTCCCCACACTGGGGGCCGAACATGGTCGCCGAACCCGTACCTCACGTGCGTCGCGCGGCCGCCGAGCTCCGAGGTTCGGGCGCTACCCTGATTGCGGGGCACTCCGCCCACATCTTTCACGGCGTTACCGACGGGGTGCTCTACGACCTCGGAGATTTCATCGACGACTACGCCACCAACCGTCACCTGCGCAACGACTTGGGTCTCCTCTTCCTCGTCACTTTCAGGGACTGTCGGCCGATCCGGGTCGAGGCCGTCCCGCTCGCCTTGAACTACTGCTTCACACGCCTCGCAAACCGCGACGAGACCGCGTGGATCATGGCGCGGTTCCGGCGCGCCTGCG
Organism: uncultured Acidimicrobiaceae bacterium; assembly: GCA_963717455.1. Taxonomy (GTDB): domain Bacteria; phylum Actinomycetota; class Acidimicrobiia; order Acidimicrobiales; family RAAP-2; genus Bog-473. The sequence continues at coordinate 3,277,781 of OY970336.1, read as the reverse complement.
CCGATCTCGGCACCTCCGTCGACACCCGAGGGGGGCGACTCGTCATCGACTGGCCGGACCGATGACTCCCTCCGGTCAGCCCCGGACACCAGTGCCGCGTCGAGCAGAAGGATCAGGGTCGGGTTGCGGAGTTGACGGAAGAGGACGGACGTGGCAAGAACCCGATGTGTGCCAAGTGCGTTGGGTCCGAACCGACGAAACCGGTCCACCGCTTCGTCCGACGTCAGACCATCAGGACCGCTCCCGAGGCGCGAGAGGACTTAGTCAGGTCAGAAACCGGCAGCTCCGGCCAAGTCCAACTCTTCGGCGGGAGCGCGAGTTGCCACCACCATGACGATGTCGCTTCATAAGCCACGAGCTCCGGTCCATGGCCAGATACCCAGTATCCGGGTTTCGTCACTTGGGCGCTGGCTCTGGCGCCAACGGCACGGTCGGCAACTGGTGAATGACGTTCAAGTCACGGGGAGACCGATCCCGACGACTTCACGGAGCGACGGCTGTGCTGTGCTCCCTCAAGCCGAGGGCCTCTCGGGTTGGCGGACCTGAGCTGATCGGAGTCCAGGGTAGACGCCGCGTCCGTGATAAGACGGCGGTACAGCGCGATGTGGTCTGCTGCCATCCGACGAGACGAGAATCGTTGCTCAACCGCCACCCGGCAAAGCGATCGGTTAAGCGATGTGACCTTGTGAAGGGCCGCGACAAGCGAGGATTCGTCATCGCAAAGAAAGCCGGTCTCACCGTGATCGACGATCTCGGAGGCCGATCCGCGATTGTTGGTGACGACCGGAGTGCCGCACGCCATGGCCTCGATCATGACCATGCCAAAAGGCTCGGCCCACCGGATTGGATTGAGAAGGCAGACGGCATCCTTGAGAAAGTCGTACTTGTCGCTCCGACCCAGCTCGCCGACGAACTCGATGTCGCCGCCCAGATGTGGTGCCACCCGGGCGCTGAAGTACTCGCGTTCGGCGAACTCGGTCATTTTAGCGGCGATCCGCAGGGGCATTCCTGCGGATCGTGCCGCCGTGATCGCCTCCTCGATTCCCTTGTTCGGGTGCATACGACCGAGAACCGCCGCGTAGCTGCCCGTGCCGGAGCCGAACGGTATCCGTTCGACGTCGATGCCGTGGTGGATGACCGCTGCGATGGAGATGCCAAGAGCTTCGGATGCCTGGTGATGAGAGATCGCGATCACCGGCGTTCGTTGGGAGATGGCCCGATAGACCGGCGTGAGTACCTCGTTGAACGGTCCGTGATTCGTCGTGACGACGGGAGGACTCGGAACGCTCGGCGCATACAGCGGGCCCACCATTGAGTTGTCATGCACGATGTCAACGTCACGCAGCAGTGCGTAGGCACCGATGACGTGGCACGCCTCTTCGGCGACACCCCCGTTGCCGACTCCCAGCGCACGAGGGAACACCCAGCGGCGCGTCACCGGGCAGGTGGCATCGCCGGTCGTGACGAGCACGACATCGACGCCGGTGGCAGCGAGCCCCCGGGCGAGGATGTCGATGACGTTCTCGGTGCCACCGTAGGCAACGGGGGGGACAGGTAACCACGGGGGGGCGATGATGCCCACACGCAGGGGGCTCCGGTCTCGGTCATGGGCCTTGGGGACGAGGTTCACGGCGGTGGCACCAACTGCAGCAGCAGGGGTGGAGGCCGTGGTCCCGACGAGGACGGTCATGACGGAATCAGTCGGCTTCCAGAACTGGGTCCGCCTGGTGGAGCGGGGTTGCGATCAGTGTCCGATAGTGCTGGGAGCGAGTGTGCAGGGTGTCGGCTGCCCGCTGGTCGAACTCGGATGCCCGCTCGACAGCCTCCCGGAGCTCTTCTTCTGTGCGTAAGACATGCACGGAAGACCGCTTGAGGCTGATCACTTCGGAGGGCGGACCGTCGGCTCGCCGGAGTCGCATGTGGAATCTCCTATCCCTGGTCGCGTGCGCCGTGGCGGGACGTCCGGCGCTCGAGGGCACGGTGCGCATCGAGAATCGAGCAGACATGGGCGACCAATTCGTTCGGGCTCCTTGCAGCTGTGCCTTCGCTCACCGCGAGATCGAGTTCCAGCGGACGCAGGATGCGCTCTTGCAGGACGACCAGCGGTCCGTGAGCGCGAGCTAGAGTCAGCACTTCTGTGGCGAGGTACGAGCGCGCTCTGTGCCACCTGTCGTTGACCGCACGGTGTGCGGTCCACGGAGGTGGGCGATCGTCTCTCAGGTCCTGATCCCGTCCGTGGGCCAGGAGGTTCGTCCAGGCCCACGTGGGCACCCCGACACCTCGAGCCTCGAGCCGCTCGGCCAGTCGCCCACGCAGAAAGGCCTCGCAATCGGCCATACCCTCGCGGCAGAGACGGTTGTTACGTCGATCCCAGTTCTGGAGCAGATGTCGCATCGCTAACTCGTCCCCGAAGGTGTGACCATTCTGAGATGCCGGCGCACGCTCCGGGTGCGATACGGGGGCCAGCTCCTCACGAGAATCCTCGTCCAGTCACACGTGTCGTCAATGGTCGCCCCACCGGATCGAAATGACATCGCCAAGTGGGCCATCTGGGTGGCAACGTCCTCGTCACCTGGGAGCTCCAGGTGAAGCCAGGCTTCGATGACCTCGGCCAGAGCCTCGTCGGTGGCCGTCACGATGTGCATGACGGGCGAGCCACGAATGTCAGGAGCCGGCGAACGTGGTTGGGCGTCTCAGAGGGAGTCCGAGAGGTCATCGCAACGCCTCGGCACTGGCGTCGCTGAGCCCCTCGAGGCAGTTGATGGTCGCGGGCAGCGTAGTCACGGCCACCCAGAGCGTCGACGGGATGCTCAGAGTCTTTTGCTGTCATGGCCCCTCCACACGGACGCCATCGGGCGTACCGCCCGGATCTGGGGCGGGTCTGCCTGCCGGGGTCAGGGCAGGGACGGACTAGCGGAGATGATGCTATCAGCGCATCGCATTTCGTCAACCCGGCAGCTGCGGCCATGACCGAGCCAAGTCTCCCTCTCGTGGCGTGACCTGGACGAGCTGCCTCGGGCCGACCTACGGACGTAAGCCGAGGTTTTCGACGGCGTCGGCGACGGCGCGTACTGACACGTTGTGGCTCCGGGCGTGGGTCCTGATGCGTTCGAATGCCCGGTTGAGCGAGATGGAACTCTGGGCAGCGAGGATGCCCTTGGCCTGTTCGATGACGTCCCGTGATTCGAGGGCGCGCTGCAGTTGCTCGTTGAGCCGGCGCTCCTGCTGGAGTTGTGAGGCGGTGACCAGATAGCCGGTGGCCATGTCCGCCAGCACCTGGGCCTTTGGGCGGTCACTACCGCCGGGCCCGCACGTTTCTGGACGACGCGTAGCCCCGATCGCACGTCCGACGGGCAGCCTCGGGTGACGAGGGGTATGAGGCAGTTAGGCAGAGTCTGTGGTGGGTGTTTGCTAGGTCCCACGCAACGACGTAGCTTCACCTCATCGAGGGGCTGCCTAGGCCTGGTTGTCTCCGATGTTGCATCGCCCGGTCCTGGTGATGCGTCAGCGAAAAGTTGACGGAACGAAAGGACCCGCCGATGTCTCCTAAGCTTGCGATTAAACCCCCACCACTTGCTCAAGCGGCCTTCTTGACCGCCGGAAAGCGCTTTCTGGGCGGTTTTCGTGTTCCTTTCGGACGTCCCGGCCCGGGCCTTGTCGATTTCGGTGGACTGGCTGGGGTGCCGATCGCTGCACGAAGTCGTCGAAACCCCCTCCGCACCCGCGTCGGCGTGAGCTTGGCTGGACCAAGTGACCGCTCCCATGGCAGACGCAGGTCATCGACCAGGCCGCGAGCGAGTCGCAGTTGGCTCAAGGCTCCGACGATGAGCCAACTCCAGCGGTCGGCCTGCTCGGGCGTGCACAGTGATGGCGTGGTCCAGCCAAGGGTGTTCTTGATGAAGCGGAAGGTGTGCTCGATGTCGAAACGCCGCAGATAGGCGCGCCAGCACCGCTCGAGATCGGGCTCGCCGGGTCCTGTCCAAAACAGCCACAGTGTTTTCTTCGTCCCAGAGGCGGGCTTGGGCAAGTGTTCGACCTCGACGCGGATGACGGTGCCGCGCACGATGGGCGGTGCGCCGCCGTAGTCGCGCCAGCGGCCGCGACCGCTCACTCGAGGATGCAGACCGTGCCAGGCCTTCACCGTGACGGTGCCATAGCGGGCGTCAGAGGCAACGAGGCTCGCCGATGGCCGCGTCCAGGTCCTCGGATCCGAGCACTTGAACCGCGGGCCGTGCCGCGGGGGACGCCCGCCGGTTCCCTTTGGTCGGTTGGGGCGAAGAGGGGGATCGGCATAAAAGACGCGGTCGTCGCGGATGCGAGTGAGACATTCGCAGCGCTCCTCGGCCAGATCGTGACCGAGGGCGATCGGGTTGTAGCCGGCGTCGAAGACGAACAGCGGGACTTCCCCGCTTGCTGGGAGGAGTCCAACGAGGCGACGGACCTGCTCGGCGGTCATGTTGCTCTGGTCGTGCTGTGGCGCGATGCGCTCCATGTCAAGAGGTGCCGTCCACGAGTCAAAGGCCCAGTCCAGCTGGCAGATCCACTGATAGTTCCATCCGGCCACGATGGGTTGGCCCGCTGAGTGTTTCGACGCCGAGTAGTAAAAGCCCCGCTCGGGGCTGCATTCGGCGTCACAACGGTCCCAGGTCGAGGCGTCGACGGCGAAGACGAGAGGCCAGGTCGCTGGGCGGTGTGCCACGAGAAGTTCTCGAAGGCGATCCTCGTCGATCCGGCCCCGCTCGAGCGCCTTGTAGAGGCTGCCGTGCGAGCGGCGGAACTCGGGCTCGAGGCTGAGGGCGGGCACTGATCCGACAACCCCGGGGGTGCACAAGAGGGCATCGGCCAGCTCGAAGAGGGCGTCGCCCCAGCGCCAACAGCAGCGGTGCAGACCCTCTCGGAACTCGACCAACCGGCGCAGCGCGCCGGCGCCCGACCCCTGTCGTGCCATACCCGATAGTATGTCTACTATCGGGCACAGAAGTTGGGATACTCAAGGTGGAGGCAGCGATGGCAACAAAGGCGACGACCCGACTCGAGACCTATGAACGGCGCTATCGCGAACTGGCCCGCCAGCTGGCCGACATCGGCTACATCGCGTCAGGGAGCGTGGCTCCTCGATACAACCGATGCGGGAAGGAGAGTTGTGGCTGTCACGGCGACCCGCCACGACTCCATGGCCCCTATTTCCAGTGGACGGCCAAGGTGGGCGGCAAGACAGTCAATCGGAGGCTCACCCCCAGCGAGGCCGCTCTCTACAGTGAATGGATCGGCAATGATCGACAGGTACGCGCCATCATCGCCGAGATGCGCGAAGTGGCGGCGAAGGCCCAGCGACTCATGCTCGAAGAGTCCGCGAGCAAGGCTGGCTGAGGTTTAATCGCAAGCTAAGAGGCCGCGCGAATAGGCGCCAGGCCGCGACGCTGTCAAGCATTTCTGCCTGAGAGCGCCTGACCATCCACCGGTCGTTGTGGTGGCCCCGAGATGATCGGGGTGCTTACCCAACACCAACGACGACGGGAGGTACCCCACCATCATGCGCGCGCTCGAGCCCGAAGTGTTCGATACCGTCTTTGCCGCCATAGAACCCCTGCTCCCGGTGCATGCCGAGACCCATCCGCTCGGCTGTCATCGCCCACGAGCTTTTGACCGGGACTGTTTCGAGGTGATGCTCGTCCGCCTGGCAACCGGGTGCTCGTGGGAGGACGCCGAGCGCCTCTGCGGGTGCAAGGTCTCTGACACCACGGCCCGGGCGCGTCGAGATGAGTGGATTGAGGCCGGGGTCTTCGCGGCCATCGTCGCCGAGGCAATCCACGCCTACGACAAGATCATCGGCCTGGACCTCTCCGAGGTGGCCGTCGACGGGAGCCTGCACAAAAGCCCTGTTGGAGGGGAGGGAACGGGCAAGAACCCGACCGACCGAGCCAAGCTCGGATGGAAGTGGTCGATCCTGACCGATCGAAACGGCATCCCCATCGGATGGGCGATCGACGGGGCCAACCGCAACGACTCGATCCTGCTCAAGCCCACGCTCGACGACGCGGCACTGCGGGGGCTGCTCGGTGACATCGAGACGATCTGGCTCGACCGGGGCTACGACTCCGACCTCACGCGCCAGCGACTGCTCCAGCGCATGATCGACGACGCCGTCATCGCCAAGAAGCGCAAGAAGGGCGCGGCCAAGGCGAAGAACTCCCAACCCATGGGACTGCGTTGGCCGGTCGAACGCACCAACTCGTGGCTCTCGAATTTCGGGCAGCTCCGACGCAATACGGACCGCAAGGGAATCCATCGTCTCGCTCAGCTCGCCCTGGCGATCGTCTTCTTGCTCACCGCAAAGCTCATCGACTGGCGAAACCGTTGGTCACCAGGGTGTGTCCCTATCCGCTGAGCCTCTAAGGGGGATTCCCCGAATACGCCACTCCTCGGCTACCACGAGCACCGCCTTGACTGGTTCCACGATCTGACACGCAAGATGTCCAAACTGACCTATGCCCTGGCAGGGGTCGCCGCCCAGTTGTCAGCAATGGACCGCAGACCGGTCCTCGCCTCGATTAACGACCTCGACCATGGGATCGCGCAGCTCCGCCAGGCCTTCTTGTTCCACATGGAAGGTTCCGCCTTGGCACCGTCGTCCCTGCCTCCGTTCTCAGGTAGCCCAGAGCTGGTCGAACTCGTCGACGAGCTCAACGACGCGGTCGGGCGAGCCCTCCAGACGACTCTCGGGCTCGCAGCCGGTGAGGTCCGCCATGAGATGATTCTGGAGCGTGCCGACCAGGTCCGAAGGACCATCGGGGCCTGAGCGGCGCTCGCACGAAGTTCCCGGACCACAAAAGTGGTAAACCTCGACGCGAGCTGGAGGGCGAATCGGGGAGGCTAGATCTGTGGCCCAAGACGCCGGGGAGGGTCGTCGGATAATCGGCCTGCTCGACAGCCTGGCTGCGTTCGCGCAGCTGCTGGCCGCAGGCTCGCCGATCGCGGACGTCTTGCACGACCTGGCCGAACGGGTCACCCACCTGCTCGGTCTGCGCGGATGCGGTGTCTCTCTCCTCCAGGCGGGTCGGCTGACTTTCGTCACCGCTCACAACGAGGACTTGGCCTACTTGGAGCAGATCCAGGAGGAGCTGCAGGTAGGGCCGTGTGTCGACGCCGCCCGATCAGGGAAGTACATCATCATCGAGAACTTGGCGGCACACACCGGCACATGGCCTGAGTACGTCGCTCGGGCCGAGCCAAGCGGGATCAACGCCATCGCCTCTCTGCCGATCCGTGGTGGTGATGAACCCCTTGGTGCCCTCACCCTCTACGAATCCGGACGCCACGAGTGGCTCCACGAAGAGCTCGACGTGAGTCGGGTCTTTGCCGACCTTGCCGCCGGATACCTGCTGGGTGCTTCGAAACTCGATCAGCAACGGCGCCTAGCCGAGCAGCTTCAAGAGGCGCTGGACAGCCGGATCGTGATTGAGCAGGCGAAGGGAATCATCGTAGCCAGTCGGCACGTCTCGATCGACGATGCGTTCAAGATCCTCCGAAAGCACGCAAACGATCACCACGCGGGGCTCCATGCCACGGCCGAAGCGGTGGTCAAGCTCGGGTTGCGCCCCTAAATCCACGTCTGGATTCGCCGCATATTGGTCCGATCGCCGAGAACGACCGATACTCATCTTCGGCTGCTCAAGTAAATGGACCCTTCAGGTCGAGAATGACAGGTTCTGTTGTCATTGTTCGTTCGAACCCGTCGTGATTGGACAGCGGATCAGCGACACCTTGACGACACCGACGAAAGTCTCGACTACGTCGACGGCGAACTCTGAGTACCGAAACCAGGTCAATCCCGTGAACATGATTCATGATGGCTGGTAGCGGTCCCGATCGAGTTGTGACCGAACGCCGGCGATTTCCGCGGTCTGGGGACCTACCACTATGAAACGCCGCGACCCTCTCGCGGTGGAAAATTCAGTCGGTCGGACGCACGGTCACGTCGCAACCTGTGCGTCAGACGCACCAGATCCCTGCTCGTCGCATCACCTGCAGTGCTCGATCGCCATCTCCCGGATGCCGATCGACTGCGCGGATGGCATCGGTGAGCACGACCACCTCATATCCGAGTTCGATCGCATCGAGTGCGGACTCTTTGACGCAGTAGTCCGTGGCGACCCCGCAGATGGTGATCAGACGAATTCCAGCCCGTGAGAGCGCGGCCCCCAGATCCGTCGATCTCGTCTCGCCGGTGCCCACATCGCGCACCGAGAATCCCGAATAGCCGTCCTCCCCGCCCGTTCCCTTCCGGAAGACGTCCCCGTCCACGATCAGGTTCGGTACGAACTGTGCTCCCCAGCTGTCGGCGACGCAGTGCACGGGCCAGATGCCCCCGTCCTGCGCGAAATGAGGGGTATGCGCGGGGTGCCAGTCCTGGGTGTAGCCGATCATCGCCCCCGCCTGCTTCGCGAGTCGCACGTAGGCGTTCGCTGGGGCGATCAGCTCGCTCGCGCCCTCGATATAGAGGCTGCCCCGAGGATCGGCGAAATCGTTCTGGAGATCCACGACCAGAAGCGCGGTTCCGGTCTTGAAGGAGAAGGCCGCGGAGTCACTGTCCGATTCTCCATCGACCCCGATGGTCCGTAACACGGAGCGGATTGTTGCCCGTTTCGCCGGGGTCGGCCACCATGGCTCCATGGGCAGCGCCCTTCTGCTCGACCTCTACGAACTCACCATGGCCTCGAGCTACCTACGCCGCGCCATGACCGCCCCGGCCACTTTCAGCCTCTTCGTCAGGCGCTTGCCGCCGGAGCGTGGCTTCCTGGTCGCTGCCGGGCTCGAGGACGTCCTCGGGTTCCTCGAGGAGTTCCACTTCGATGACGAGGAGCTGTCGTATCTGGCGTCGCAGGGATTCGGCGGCGACGAGCTCGCGGCCTTCGCTTCGTTGCGCTTCACCGGTGAGGTCTGGGCTGTTCCCGAGGGGAGCGTCGTCTTTGCCGACGAGCCGCTCCTCGAGGTCACCGCTCCCTTGCCCGAGGCTCAGCTCATCGAGACGGTCTTGCTCAACAAGATCAGCTTCAACACCGCCGTGGCATCGAAGGCGGCCCGGTGCATCATCGCCGCGCAGGGCCGCTTCGAGCTCGTCGACTTCGGGATGCGCAGCACCCAGGGGCTCGAGGCGGCATTGGCCGCAGCGCGGACGTCGGCCATGGTCGGGTTCAGCGCAACCAGCAACGTCGAGGCTGCCCGCCGTTACGGACTCGTTCCTTCTGGCACCATGGCGCACTCCTACGTCGAGGCGTTCACCGACGAGACCGACGCGTTCCGCGCCTTCGCCGCCGACCATCCCAAGCGCACGACGTTCCTGGTCGACACGTACGACACGCTGCACGGTGTGCGCAATGCCATCGAGGTGATCCGGGAGTGCCACTTGGAGGATCGTGCCGGTATCCGGCTCGACAGCGGCGACTTGTCGTCGCTCGCCTTCGAGGCCCGGCGGCTCCTGGACGAGGGCGGCCTCCCGGCAGTGAAGATCGTGGTGTCGGGGAGCCTCGACGAGCACCGCCTCGCCCGGTTGGTTGCCGACGGTGCCCCCGTCGACGCTGCCGGTGTCGGCACTCGCATGGGCGTCTCGGCCGATGCGCCGTACCTCGACTCCGCCTACAAGCTCGTCACCTACGACGGCAGGCCCGTGGCCAAGTTGTCGACCGGCAAGGCCACCTACCCCGGCGCGAAACAGGTCTTCCGTGGTCCCGGGTTACGGGACGTCCTCGGCCTGCGCGACGAAGTGCCCCCACCCGGAACCTCAGCCCTGCTGGAGCAGGTCATGGAGCATGGCCGCCGACGGCGATCGCCGGAACCACTCGGGACGCAGCAGGAACGTTGTCGTCACGATTTGTCCCTGCTGCCGCCTGCAGCGCGCGAGCTCGTCGACCCGGTGGCCCCGACGATCGAGGTGAGCGCCGCACTGGCGACGTTGACCGAGCAGGTGCGGAGGGACATCCAGACCCACGAACGGGGGACTGGCCCGGGCTCCTTGCAGGTTCGGTAGCGGTCCGAAGGGTGGCAGGCGCTCCGGCGCCGATCTCGAGCACCTTCCGAGGGGTGCTGGCTCTGGAGCGCCCACGGCGCGACCAGGCTGGCCATGTGCACCCGGTCGGCGTGGGTGCCATCTGAAGCAGGTCGCGGCCAAAGGCCAGCGAGTCACTCCCGCACCCGTGTGGCCGGCGTCCGCTATCGGCGGAAAGCGCCCCAGGTCACGTCGGGCAACATGCGCGAGGACATTGTGGTGCGCAACGACACCGCCTGGGGGCGCCACGCCTTCAGGGTGGAGTGCGCCGCCTTGCGCCGCGCCATCGGCCCCCTCGATGGCAAGCGGGTCCTCGACGTCGACTGCGGCACCGGCCGCTTCACCGCCGGGCGCCACGCTACAAGCGGCCGTGGTCGCCCCGGCGTTGCCGAGCCGGGTTGGGCACGTTTCCCACATGGGTCCCGCTGACGACGAAGACACGCACCTCGGCGGCGCACAGCGCCTCGACTCGTCTCCGGACCTCGCCCGCACCGGCCTCCCGATCCGGTACGTGCCATCCCAGTCGAGGATCCGCGCCTCGAAGGTCTCGTCGAGGACGCGCGGCCAGGGCACGGATCCGTCGTCACGCTCCCACCTCGATGGTCGGCTAGGGGCCATGGTCCTCGGTCAACGGTGTCCAACCATGGCTGGGACCCGGCGACAGTGCGATCGACCGTTCGGGACTTTGGACCCTGCCCATCGGCCGATGAGCGTTCTATGTTCACGACGATGGCGCAGTCACGGGTACCGACGGAGTTCTCGCCGAATCGGTCCACGCCTGGCTCCGCGGAGAGATCCCGGATGACGAATGGCTCATGGGCCATATGACGCAGATGGCGATGTCGTATCGGGCGATCCGCGGACACCCTCCGGAGCCGTTCCCGGCGCTACGCAGCGCTCACCACCAGCCCTTCGATAGGGCAGGAGTCAGACGGTGCGGCGAGGGAGGGCGTCGCGCCGCAGTCTCCCGACGTCCTTTGAAGGGGAACACACTATCCGATATGTGACGTCACGATAAAGAAAGCAATAGGGAGGTAACCGCTATGGCGCTCACCAAATGGGAACCATTCGCCATCGATCTACCGGAACGTTGGAAGCGTCTGTTCGACATGGACCTTACCGACCAGGGCTTCATTCGAGTGGAGGAGATCCACGAAGACGAGACCCTCGTGGTGCGCGCGGAGCTCCCCGGTGTCGATCCCGAGAAGGACATCGACGTGTCCGTGTCGGATGGCATCCTCCACATCGGCGCGACCCGGAGCGAGCGCGAGGAGGAGAAGAAGGACAAGTCCTACCGCTCCGAGTTCAGGTACGGCTCTTTCCAACGGGACCTCACCCTGCCTCAGGGTGTCGACGGCAAGTCCGTGACCGCGCAGTACAAGGACGGGATCCTCGAGGTCCGGGTCCCCTGGCCCGCCAGCAGGAGCGCCAGCTCGGAGAAGGTGACGATCAGCCGCGGCTGAATGAGTCCTGAACGATTGGACGCGGTGTGCCTCGCTCGAACGACCGCGTAGCCAGCTCGCTGGGGGAGATGGCCGACCTCCTGGCCATCACCGGGGCCGACCAGTACCGGGTGCGCGTCTTCGAGAAGGCGACCCGCGCAGTGGCGCTCTATCCCCTCGAGGTCGACGAGCTCGATGACAAGGGGCTCCGATCCATCCCGTCGGTGGGGGACCACATTGCTGCCCGGATCATCGAGCTGCGGGACACCGGGCACCTCGAGGAGCTCGACGAGCTCCGCGCCCGGGTGCGGGCGGGCGTGCGCACCCTGCTCTCGGTGCCCGGCCTCGGTCCCAAGCGCGCCCACCAGGTCTACGAGGAACTTGGCGTCTCCTCCGTGGCGGAGCTGCTCGAGGCGCTCACCCACGAGCGTTTGCGCTCGCTTCGCGGCTGGGGGGAGACGAGTGAGGCCCACCTCGTGCAGGCCATCCGCCAGCATGAGGAGGCCGGGGGCCGGATGCAGCTGGGAGTTGCTCTCGAGCTGGCCGAGGAGCTGGTCGGCGCTCTGCGGGCGTTCCCCGCGGTGCACGACGTGCGCCGGATCGCTGCGGCGCATGTGCGAGACGATCGGAGACATCGATCTCCTGGCGGCATCGTCGGACCCCCCCGCCGTGACCGAGGCGTTCGGCCGGCTCCCGCATTTCGCGGACGTGCCGGCGCACGGACCGACGAAGGCGGTCGGCACGACGACCGGGGTGCACGTCGACTTGCGCGTTGTGCGGCCGGAGGCGTGGGGTGCGGCGCTGCTCTACTTCACGGGATCGAAGGCGCACAGCATCCACCTGCGCCGGATCGCACAGCGCGCCGGGCTCAAGCTGAGCGAGTACGCGCTCGAGCGTCTGGAGGACGGCCGTGTGCTGGCGTCGCGCACCGAGGAGCAGGTCTACGGGGCGCTCGGGATGGCGTTCGTGCCCCCCACACTGCGCGAGGACAGAGGCGAGATCGAGGCCGCCTTGGAGGGATCGCTGCCGCGCTTGGTCGAGCTCCGTCACATCCGAGGCGACCTGCACACGCACACCGACCTCACCGAGGGCATGGCCTCGCTGGAGGACATGGTGGCCGCCGCCCGCCGTCACCGCTACGCCTACCTGGCGGTGACCGACCATGCCCCCCTGCTCGCCATGCAGCGCATGACGGCCGAGAAGGCGCTCGCCCAGAGGGCCGCCCTGCGCAAGCTCGAGAAGGGAGGCACCATGGCACTGCTGCACGGCTCGGAGCTGAACATCCAGCCCGACGGCTCGCTGGACTGGGACGACGACTTCCTCGACGGCTTCGACGTGCTGGTCGCCTCGGTCCATTCGGCGTTCACGCTGAGCCGGGACGCCATGACGGCCCGTCTCATCCGGGCCATCGAGCACCCCGCGGTCAACATCATCGGGCACCCCACCGCGCGCAGCATCGGGCATCGCCCACCGGTCGACTTCGACGCGGAGGCGGTGTTCGGTGCCGCCGCTCGAGCTGGGACGGCGCTGGAAATCAATTCGTTCCCCGACCGGCTCGACCTCGACGACGAGCTCGCTCGCCTGGCGGGCGAGAAGGGCGTGAAGTTCGCCGAGTCGAGCGACGCGCACGCCACGCGCCACCTCGACCAGCTGCGCTACGGGTTCGCCACGGCGCAGCGGGGCTGGGTCCGGCCCGACCAGGTGGTCAACACGTGGCCCTTGGCCCGCGTCCGCCGGTTCCTGGCCAAGGGGCGGACCCGGTGACGGCGCAACCCCGCGACCGGCGGCGCCGCTGCGCCGATCACGCTGCGTTGGACGTTCGAGGGACTTTCGGCCCTGGCGCGTCCCGCGCGTAGGGCGTTCAATGGTGAGTGTCCACGAGATGGGAGAGGGAGCCGAGAGGCTGAGAGGCTGAGCGATCAGCGACCCCTGAACTTGATCCAGGTAATGCTGGCGAAGGAAGACCATCCCGTGGGCCATTTCGCGCGTCCGGGCAAGGTGCCTCGATAAGCCTTTCAGTACTACTCCCCGGTTGGCGCGCCTCAGGACCGAAGTCCCTATCGCAGCGGTTGTCCGTGTCGCACGATGGAGACGTGATCGATGAGGCAACAGTACGCTCCCTGGCCACTCGCGAAGGCGACCCCGCGGTGGTCAGCTTGTACCTGGACGTGGACGGGCGGCGCCACCCACGGCCGTCGGACTACGAGTCGAATCTCGAGGGCCTGATCCGGAGCGCTCGGCAGATGACCAAGGTCCGCGGCCGGCGGACGGCCACGACGCTCGCGGCGGACCTGACGCGCATCGCGGACTGGTCGGCGCAAGGCTTCGACCGCTCGACCACGCGGGGTGTCGCCGTGTTCTCCGCCTCGGGCCAGGGGCTCTTCGAGGCGTTCGTCCTCCCCGAGGCCGTCCGGGACCAGGTCGCCATCGGCCCCACTCCCGACGTCGCCCAGCTGATCATGCTCCTGGCGTCCCGATCGCCGGCCCTCCTCGTCGTGGCCGATCACCAGTCGTCACGGCTCCTCCGCCTCGGGTCCGGCGAGCCCGAGGAACTCGAGGCGCCGACGGATGAAATGGAGCGGCAGGTGGACACCGACGTCGAGCTCGGCAGCTTCGAGCACCGCCACGAGGAACACGCCCGCCAACACCTCCGCCGCGTCGCCCACGCGGTGACCGACGAACTCGGACGACGCCCGGCCTCCCACGTTGTGCTCGGCGGGACGCCCGACGTCATCGCGCAGCTCGAGTCCTTCCTTCCGAAGTCCGTCCTGGCGCTCGTCGCCGGGCAGGTCGCGCTGCCGCCGCGTACCCCGGTCGACGACCTGGCGTCCGCCGGGGAGGATGTGGTGCGCCGTGCCTGGCGGCGTCGGCAGCACGACATGGCCGAGTCGCTGCGCGACCGTGCCTCCGAGGGCGAGGCTGCGGTGCGCGGACTCGCGCTCACCCTCGAAGCCCTGGCCACCGGGCAGGTCGAGACCCTTGTCGTGGAGGACGGCTTCACCGCACCGGGAGCACGGTGCGGCAATTGCCGGGCGCTGACTGCAGGTGACGGTCCCTGCCCGGTCTGTGGGTCCGCGGCGATGCCCGTCGACAACGTCGTCGACGCGGCCGTGAGCGATGCGTTCGTCCGCCACGTCGCCCTGGAGTTCTGCGAGCGCGGGGATCTCGGTGACGCCGGGCACATCGGCGCTTTCACGCGCCTCGCCCCGCAGCCGATGACGTGAGGAGCATGCCATGCCTGACGGAGTGATCACATTGTTCGACGCGAAGACCGGCGAGGCAGAGGTCGCGCGGGGCGGCCACCGGTTCCCGGCCCAGGCGCACGCGGTCGAACCCGCGGCGCGCCATGCCGGGGCGCACGTGCACTTCGACGTGCACCGGTTCGGAGGTACCGACTGGGCTGTCGACGTCCGCCTGCGGACGGGCACCCGCGTGTCGCGCCGCCAACACAATTTCGGGACGCTCGTCGGCGCCCGGCAGTCCGAAGCGAAGAGCCCGGCGGCACCGGCGCGCGTACACCCAGGGCTGCACAGAGCGGGGACCCATCCGCTCGAGGTGGGCCGCGCCTGGGCGAGCTGCCTGGCCGCCGGGGACGCGGACAGCGCCCTCGCGCTGTACGCGCCGTCCGCAACGCTCCACGTGGGCGAACTGTCCTTTTCCGGTCGCGCCGCGCTGCAGGGGTGGCTGGAGGCGAGCCCGCTGCTGGCATCCGGGCGTCACGCGCGGATACACGGCGATGCGGGTGAGACGGTGGTGACGTGGGAGGGACAGGGGCCCGAGCCCGGACTGGTCTTGCGCTGCCGAATCGCCCACGGGGAGATCACCGAGCAGTGGGTGTCGGAACCGCCCGCGCCCACGTTGGTCCTTGCCGCGCGGGCCGAGGAGGCGGGCGCGCCCGAGGTGGCCGTCTTCACGAAGGGACAGGTCGATCACGATGAGGCGGTGCAGGCCGCGGCTGCCGTGCGAAAGGTGATACAGCAGCTCCGCGAGCCGGTGCTGTTCGCCAGGGTCAAGCTCTCGTGGGAGCCGGATCCGGCACGACCCCGCCCGGTGGTGGCGCAGGCGGTCCTCGACGTCAACGGCGACCTCGTGCGCGGCCAGGTCGTGTCGCGCACGGTGCCCGAGGCGATCGACGCGCTGGTGCGCCGTCTGCACGACCGGCTCGAGCACCGTGCCAGGCGCCGTGAGTTCCTCCATCGTTCCGACGGACTCGCCCGGCCCGGGGAGTGGCGCCACGGCGACGTTCCGACGGCCCGGAGGGGCTACTTCGAGCGCCCGGTGGAAGAACGCCAGCTGGTCCGTCACAAGACGTTCGCCGTCGGCGAGCTCACGCCCGACGAGGCGGTCTTCGACATGGAGCAGCTCGACCACGACTTCTACCTGTTCTGCGATCTCGCCAGCGGAATGGACTCGGTCATGGAGCGCGCCGAAGACGGCTCCTACCGGATGACGCGGACGACCCGCTCGGACGTCGATCCGGGACCGACCGCCGCCGCCATCACCCTCTCGGTCTCGGCGGTCCCCCATCTTCGCCTCGCCGAAGCCATCGAGCGTCTCGACGCCGGCGAGGAGCGTCACGTGTTCTTCGTCGACGCCACGGGGCGGGGCAACGTGGTGTACCGGCGCTACGATGGCCACTATGGCCTGATCACGCCCGGGTGAGCGGTCTGGGGGGCAGCGCTCTGGCGGCCGCCGTAGCGGCGGCCACACCAACGAGGGACCCGTGAGGGCGCAGAACGGGCAAGTGACCTTCGCCCCTGGCGCAATCGCAGGCCGAGATGGACAGTTGGACACATGGAGCACCATCTGGAAGTCATCGAAAAGACGGTGGCCAAGACGTATGAATGGATCCACCAGGTCAGCGAACGCGCCGATCTCGACGATCCCCACCGGGCCTACCAGGTGTTGCGGGCGACGCTGCACGCGCTGCGCGACCGCCTCGAGCCGGACGTCGCGGCACACGTCGCTGCCCAGCTGCCGCTGCTCCTCCGGGGCATCTACTACGAGGGGTGGGATCCGGCGCACGCCGGTGAAGATGTCGGTCACCGAGTTCCTGGACCGGGTGGAGGAAGATGCCGGTTTGAAGGGCACCAGCGCGGCCGAGGACGCGGTACGTGCAGTGACAGCCGTGTGCTGGGACGAGCTCGGAGAGGGGACGATGGGCCACCTCCTGTCGGTACTTCCATCCGACTTCGCAGTCTTGCTTTAACACGTTCAACACGAATGCGTCGGCCTCGCGGGCGACCGCGACGACCGATCCGTCGAACGGCTTGGTTGGCGGTACCTCCGAGAGGCGCTCTGCCTGTGGAAGTGCCAATACTCGGGTGGTATGCCTTGTTAGTTGGTGCCGGGCGGCATCGCTATCGGAGGCCCGCTCGGTAACGAGTGGCTATTCGGCGATGGGCGCCGTCCAGATGAGGACCGTGCCGCCGGACGGTACGTCTTGAAGCGACATCGTGCCGTGGAATTTCGCCGCCCCCGAGATCCTGGGCGAGCGCCAGCTCGTCGTTCAGGTCGAGGCGGTCGGGAAACGAGTTGATCTCGAGGGCCGTGCCGGCTCACCCTCTGGCTTCTCAATGGGATATGCGCTCAGCTCCACAGCCATCTCCTTGCTGCGGGTAAGACCCGCAATCGGGCACGTTCAATCAGTAGACCCAGACAGAAGTGCCAATCGGCGCGAGGTTGTCCGCCCATATCCATTCGATCGCCTCGTTGCTCACCCTGACACATCCGTGGGAGACCGGGTACGGCGGCACGTCGGTGTCGCCATGAATCGCGAATCCCTCATCGAAGAACTTCGGCAACCACAGCTGCCCGAGCGAGTCCACCACCATGCCGAAGACCTGGCGGTAGACGTGGAACAGTCCCACCGGAGTGTCGGCGACGGCCGTCACGCCGTCCTCGGTATAGACGTAACCGCCGCCCGTGGAGGTGTTGAGGGTGTAGGAGAGATGGCCGTTCTGGACGAACATCAGAAGGTCATCCTCCAGATCGACCTCGATCACCGTCCCGGAAGTGCTGCGAGGATGCGGGACGATTCCTTCGGCCAGCGCGTGCTCTGTCACCGGCCCGACGATGCCGTCCCGGGTGATTGCCGCAGCCTTCTGGAGCGCGTAGACCGCCTGCTCGGTGGTGTCGCCGAACGTGCCATCGGGTGTGCCGAGCCAATAGCCGAGCGAGCTCAAGTGCTGCTGCAGGGCTAGGACGGCCGGCCCGCTTGCCCCCGGCCCGAGGTTGGCAGGTGTGGTCGTGGTGGTGGTCGTCGAACTGGTCGCCGGCGTGGTCGTCGCTGGCGCAGTGGAGACCGACGTGCTTGAGGTCGTCGTCCGAGGAGGGTGGCTGGTCTGCGGAGCGGTGCGCGAGGTGCTCGACGAGCTGGCGCACGAGGACAACAGCAACGTTCCCAGCACCACCGTCGCAGGAGCTAGAGCGGTGCGCCTTGTCCTGCCGGTGGAACGACGCTCTCGGAGGCTCGACGGCGCCTGGGGTCGAGTCATGGTCCGACCCTGACGCCGAGGCGAGGACCTGCCCAGGGTCCGAGGTCACATTGGACCGCTGGGCCGGGCTTGGAGCCCCCTATCCCTGGTGGCGAACACTCTCGCGGGACGTCGGAGGGCACACGAAACAGGGACCTTCGACCCTGCGCCGGGAAGTCCGGCCTCCGACGGGAGTGACAGAAGTCCCTGGTACACCGGGCGGCTGTGCTCAAAGATCGAGATGTGGGTGTCAAGTCTGCACTGCAATTGCTGCTGGGTCCCCGGAACGGGACGCCTGGTGGCAGCCCCGGCTCTCGGGACTACACCAAGGCCAAGGGAAGCGCCGTGTCCGGCGGCCCCGGTCGTCAGCGAGGCGACATGAGCACCCTGCCACCCGAGCAGCAGTCGCGCTGGAACACTCCGGGCCAGGGCGGCTCACCCCAGCAGCCAGGTCGCTCGAACCGGTCACGGGCGATCCTCATCGCCCTCTGGGTCGGCGCCCTCCTGATGTTCATCGCCCTGCTGATGAGCTCGCACTCGACGACAAGCTCCTCGCCGGAGTCGATCTCCTACTCGACCATGCTGTCGAAGGTCTTGGCGAACTCCGTTAAGAGCGTTCAGATCAACCAGAGCAGCGGCGTGATCGACGGTACCTTCAAAGACGGCAAGTCCTTCACCGCACAAGGCCCGCCCGGAGGGATGCCCGGCGCCGACATCGCGCTCTTGAACCAGCACCACGTCCAGAGGAACTACGTCTCCACCGCCTCGAGTATCTGGCCCACCATCATCACGTGGGGGATCCTGATCGGGCTCTTCGCTGTGTTCTGGATCTGGATATCGAGGCGAAGCCGGGCGCAGATGGCGGGCCTCACCAGCTGGGGGAAGAGCGGGGCCAAGGTCCACGTCACCGAGCGGCCCTCGACGATCTTCGCGGACATCGCCGGCTACGACGGCGTGAAGCAGGAGATCACCGAGCTGGTGGAGTTCCTGAAGAAGCCCGAGCGCTTCGAGGGGATCGGGGCGCGCATCCCCAAGGGCGTGCTCCTCGTCGGGCCGCCCGGCACCGGCAAGACTCTGGTGGCCCGGGCGATCGCGGGTGAGGCGGAGGTGCCGTTCATCTCCATCACCGGCTCGGAGTTCATGGAGATGTTCGTCGGGGTCGGCGCGGCGCGGGTCCGGGACCTCTTCCAGACGGCCCGCCAGGACAAGCCCTCCATCATCTTCATCGACGAGATCGACGCCATCGGCCGCAAGCGCGGCACCGGCCTGGGGGGTGGCCACGACGAGCGCGAGCAGACACTGAACCAGATCCTCTCGGAGATGGATGGCTTCGAGCCGGCGGAGGGCATCATCGTCATGGCTGCCACCAACCGCCCCGACGTCCTCGATCCGGCGCTGCTCCGAGCCGGGCGCTTCGACCGCCAGATCGTGGTGCCCCTGCCCACCTTGGACGAGCGCGTGGCCATCCTGAAGGTGCACTGCAAGGGCAAGCGGATGGCCGACGACGCCGACCTCGAGACGATCGCCAAGGGGACGCCGGGCATGAGCGGGGCCGACCTGGAGAACCTGGTGAACGAGGCGGCCCTGATCGCCGTGCGGCGGGGCAGCGCTCAGGTCGAGAAGCCCGACTTGGAGGCGGCACTCGACCGCGTGCTGCTCGGCCTCAAGCGCACATCGCTCGTGCTCAGCCCCGAGGAGAAGCGGATCGTGGCGTACCACGAGTCGGGCCACGCGCTGGTGGCGCACCTGCTGCCGAATGCGGACCCCGTCCACAAGGTGACGATCCTCCCGACCGGGATGGCGCTTGGTGCCACCCAGCAGCTGCCCGACGAAGAGCGCCAACTCCAGCAGCGTCCGTACCTCGACGACGCCCTGGCGGTGCGCCTGGGCGGGCGGGCCGCCGAGGAGCTGGTCTTCGGCGTGCCCTCGACCGGTGCCCAGGACGACCTCACCGCCGCGACGGACCTGGCCGGGCGCATGGTGCGCGAGTGGGGGATGTCCGACGTGATCGGCAAGATGGCCTGGGGGCCACGGGGGCCGGTGTTCCTGGGCGAGGACCTGATTCACACCCGTGACTACTCCGACGAGACGGCCCGCATCATCGACGAGGAGGTCTCGCGGATCCTCGACGAGCAGGGACAGCGGGCACGGCAGGTGCTCAGCGAGCACCACGAGGCGCTCGACGCGCTGGCTACGGCCCTGATGGCCGCGGAGAGCCTCGACGGGGACCAGATCTGCCGGATCGTCGACGACGCGGAGAGCGGCGTCGTCAGGCGGCTTCCCAGCATCGGTGCATGAGTCTTGACGTGGATACCGAGCGACTCGAAGACGCACATACGACGCTGCTGCGGATCGTCGATGAGCTCGCTGCCGAGCTCCACCCGCGTCGCACCCTTCCCCGGGCATCGCTGCACAGCCACCTTGACCGCGATTTGGGTCTTGACAGCCTCGCCATGGGCGAGCTCCTGGTCCGCCTGGAGAACGCGTTCGGGGCCAGCCTCCCCTCAAGTCTCCTCAGCACGGCCGAGACACCGGAGGACATCCTCCGCGCGGTGAGCGGTGTCGGCGCAGCGAAGAAGACGCCCGCGCCACTACCGAGGTACGACCGTTCCCAGACCCCGACCGAAACGATGCCCGCGGGAGCCGGGACGCTCCTCGATGTCCTTGATTGGCACTGCGACAGTCATCCGGACCAAGTCCACATTCACCTCCTCGAGGAGGATGGCCCTCACGATGCGCTCACATACGCTGACCTCAAGCGCGGCGGAGACGCGGTGGCACGGGGTCTCATGGCGGCCGATCTCGTCCCCGGGGAGTCCGTGGCGCTCATGCTGCCGACGGGCCGCGATTACTTCGAGGCATTTCTCGGCATACTGCTCGCGGGTGGGGTACCGGTTCCCATCTACCCGCCTGGGCGGCCTTCACAAATTGAGGAGCACCTGCGCCGGCACGCGCAGATTCTCTCCAACGCGAGGGCGACCATGCTCTTGACGGTGCCCGAAGGACGAGCAGTGGCACGGCTCCTGCGGTCCTCCGTCGAGACCATGCGGCAAGTCAGCACCCCGACCGACCTGGCCCGCTCCGGTGGTCACGAATCGATGCCCCGGGTCAGACCTGACGACACCGCACTCATTCAGTACACGTCGGGCTCGACCGGCGACCCTAAGGGCGTCGTTCTCTCTCACGCCAACGTGCTGGCAAATGTCCGCGCCATGGGTCAGGCGGCCGAGGTCACGCAAAGCGACGTGTTTGTGAGCTGGCTTCCGCTGTACCATGACATGGGGCTGATCGGCGCTTGGCTCGGAAGCATGTGCCTCGGCATGCCGGTCGTCATCATGTCCCCCCTGGCATTCCTGGCCCGCCCAGCGCGCTGGCTCGCCGCGATCGATGCCTACCGTGGCACGCTCACCGCGGCACCGAACTTCGCGTATGAGCTGTGCCTGCGAAAGGTCACAGACACCGAGCTACAGACATTGGATCTGTCCACACTGCGGATGGCGTTGAACGGTGCTGAGCCCGTTGTTGCACACACCATGGAGCGGTTCGCTCAGCGGTTTGCCGGTTGCGGACTCCGCCCCGAAGCACTCGCCCCCGTCTACGGACTGGCAGAGGCCGCCGTCGGTCTGGCGTTCCCCCCTCCCGGCCGCGGGCTGCTCATCGACGCTGTCGATGCCGAGCGCTTGCGCAAGGACGGGCAGGCTGTTCCGGCCCTCCTAGAAGGCTTCGACACCCTCCGCATCGTGGCGTCCGGCCAACCCCTACCTGGTTACGAGATCCGAGTCGTCGACGACTCCGGTCGGGAATTGCCGGACCGCACCGAGGGTCAGATCGAGTTTCGTGGGCCATCGGCGACGGCCGGTTACCAGCGAAACTCCAAGGCCACAGCCGCCCTCATTCACAACGGGTGGCTCAGGACCGGAGACCTCGGCTATGTGGCCGGCGGGGATGTGTTCATCACTGGCCGCTCGAAGGACCTCATCATTCGGGCAGGACGAAACCTCCACCCCGAGGATCTCGAGACATCCGTTGGACAGCTGCCCGGCGTCCGCAAGGGCTCTGTGGCCGCGTTCGCCGTTCAGGAAGCCGAAACGGGGACCGAGAGGTTGGTCGTGATCGCCGAGACCACCGAGACGGCTGAGTCGGTGCGAGAGGAGCTTCGCGCCCAGATCGCGGGCACTACCGTCGATCTCCTCGGGACTCCGCCCGACGAAGTGGTCCTGGCCCCCAAGGGAACCGTCCTCAAGACTTCGAGCGGCAAGATCCGGCGGGCGGCGTGCGCCGACCTGTACACCAAGGGCGCCATCGGTGTGCATCCGCGGTCCGTATGGTGGCAGGTGGTCCGCTTCAGTTGGCGCGGTGTGCGGCCAGGGTTCCGGCGGCGTCGTCGAACACTGTCCGCCCTCGTCTATGCCGCGTACGTCTGGCTCCTGTTCGTCGCAATAGGGCTGCCGACACTCGTGCTTGTGGCAATCGTGCCGGGACGTGCCCTGCGCCGCGGGGTGGTCCGATTCGCCACCCGCGCCCTTCTCAGGCTCTCGGGAACCCAACTGCATATCCAAGGTGCGATCCCCGCGCCGACCGACACAACCTTCGTGGTTGCCGCGAATCATGCCAGTTGGCTCGATTCCCTCGTCATGGCTGCATGGTTGCCCCTCAGCGTTGCGTTCGTCGCCGGCGAGGTCATGGGTCGCCAACATGTCGCCGGTTTTCTACTGCGGCGGATTGGCACCGAGTTCGTCGAGCGCTACGACGCGGGCCAAGGCGTCGCGGACACAGCCCGTCTCGGCCATTTGGCCGAGACCAACTCGCTGGTGTTCTTCCCCGAAGGTGGCCTGGCCCGAGCGCCCGGGCTGCGCCCGTTCCACCTCGGGGCGTTTGTCGCAGCTGCAGAGGCCAATTGCCCGATCCTCCCGGTGGCCATCCGTGGAACACGATCGATGCTGCGCCCGGGGCATAAGTTCCTTCGCCGCGGCTCGGTGACTGTCGTCATCGGGGACCCGATTCATCCGGTCGAGTCCGGTTGGCTAGGCGCGATGCAGCTCGAGCGCGAGACTCGCGGCTTTATCCTTCGTGCGTGCGGAGAGCCAGACCTGGCGTAGATACGACACGCCTGGCTATTCCGCTCGGAGCAGGAATCTAGGTAGAGGCCGCCGGGTTTTCGCTGAGGAGCTCCTCGAGTGGTCAGCGTCTACCACCATCGGATATCGCTGAGGAGCATCATCATGACGAGTGGATCGTGATTCACAATCCCTACACCTCGCGGAGGAAGGAGCTGACCGAGGGATGGCCGATCTCAAACTTCGATTATGGGTAGGAAGAAGGAGGTTACGTGGAGAGGCTCGCCGCTCGAACGAGGTCGGCCATACTGGGCAATGGCTTCCCGCAACGGCACGTCAAACAGCAACGGCACGTCAAACAGGCTGGCACGTTTGCACCGCGCGCCTCGCGATCGAGCACGTCATAGTGGAGGTCGGCGTCGGCTGGGCTGAACCGGGACCCGAGATGCTCAATGGTCCTTGGGACGCGTAACCCCATAAGAGCTTGTCCGCACCTTGAGTGACTCATCAATGTTCTGTCCGCTGTTTTCACTCCCGCGTCCCAAAGAAGGGTTGACAATTGACAGGAGCGTCGCCGGCTGTGTGGTAAAGGTTGTCGCCTTCGAACTTTTGGCCCATTTACCCGGCCCGCTTCGCAGCCTTCTTCGCCGGAGCCCGCTTCGCAGCCTTCTTCGCCGGAGCCCGCTTCGCAGCCTTCTTCGCCGGAGCCCGCTTCGCCTGCGAACGCCGCTCTCCCCGAGCGTCCTGACTCGCCTTTACGATCTTCTCCGCAAGCTGGGTCGACGTGCCGACAAGCTGCTCGGTCATCTTGAACGCCGAATCGATTATCCGCTGGCGGGGACCGTTGTCTGCACCCACGTCGGGAAAAGCACCATTTACGGTGTCAAGGAACTTCCGCACCGATTCAAGCGCAGTGTTCCCGGTATCACGAAATGACTCGATGATCCGATCAGCGCTGCCGGAGCCGGTCTTTGTGCTGGTCATAGGGTCCTCCCATCTCTTGGGCCCTGATTCGCCAATGTGTGGCTACTCCCATTCTCTTCAGAAGCACAAGGCGGCGAAGTAGAGGCCTTCGGCACGTTCTCGTCGCACAGGGAGCCCCCAAACAGTGTCGCCGGCCTGGGGCCGTGTGTTCCGGTGAGCCTGGCCCCGGCGTGATCACCGAGCGGGGTGGTCCTCGGGCGTGCAGGCCCGAAATTGGGTTGCCCCTGCAAAGGTCATGTGGGTCATGACCCCTCGGCTGGGTGGTGCTCGACGACGGCATCGGATCCTGGGAAGAAGAATCCTTCGTGTCCGTCATCGCTCCACCGCACGCGGTAGGGAGGGCCTCCGTTCTCACCCTCGACAATGAGGATGACCGCCTCGCGGACGGGCTGCCCCGTGTGGTGGCCCCTGACGACGATCTTGTCTCCGACAGCAGCTTGCACGCGAACGCCTCCTTACGACTCGGCTGACGGCGGCAGCCTGACCTGATCGGCCCTCACCTCAAGTCTGGCCACAAATCGGGCCAGGGCGGGAGGGCCAAAGGTCCACTCAGGGGAACGTGCCGGGTGCCCCAGCTCCGGAACCGTCACGGCTCTTTGGGCCAGGCAAGTTTTCGGCCACTGTTCGGCTTCGCGCAAGGTCAACGGGATGGGGAGAGCGTACAGGTTGGCGCCACGCTCAGTCGCTTCCCGGGCATGACGATGGGGGCAGTCACCGGCACGCCTCTAGCAGCAACCCTGAAGACGCTCACCGAAGGTGAGCTGGACGAGCCAGGGATCTGCACTCCAGAGCGAATCGACCCAGAGCGCTTCTTCAGTGTCTTGTCGCAGCTCTGCCCTGGAGCCCCGCATCCCGACGAAATGGTCTTGGTCACGCGATCGTGGGAATCCGATACCCGTGAGCGATTCCGGCTAGCTGTAGCCGCTGCGGGTGCCGTCCAGTATGAGCGTGAACACGGCGGCGGAATCCTTGGGGAGTGGCGAGCCGGGCTAACGGCAGGATTTCCAGCGCTGTTTCAGCGTGCACGACAATTCGACGATGATGGAGGGGCTGGGAGGAGGCCAAGCTGATGAGAGCGCTGCGACTCATGGAGTGGAAATCCGACCCGGTTCTGATGGAGGTAGACGACCCCGTCCCTGGCCCAGGCCAGGTGGTTGTTCGAGTCGGGGGTGCGGGTGCGTGTCACTCGGACCTGCACCTCATGCGTGAATTCGAAGGGGGGTTACTGCCCTGGGGCCCCCCGTTCACGCTCGGACACGAGAACGCCGGCTGGGTCCATGCGCTGGGCTCGGACGTCACCGACCTGGAGGTGGGCCAACCCGTCGCCGTGTACGGGTCTTGGGGTTGTGGAAGTTGCGCACGTTGCCGGCTCGGGATCGAGAACTACTGCGAGAACCCGACGGCAGCTCCGGTGCCCATGGGAGGTGGGGGCCTCGGTTTGGATGGGGGGATGGCCGAGTTCATGCTCGTGCCCTCGGCTCGCCTTCTCGTCCCGCTCCCCGAGGGTCTCGATCCCGTTTCAGCGGCCCCCCTCACCGACGCCGGGCTCACCCCGTATCACGCGGTGCGCCGCAGCTGGCACAAGCTTGCGCCCGGAACGACGGCCGTCGTCATAGGGGTCGGAGGTCTCGGGCATTTGGCCATCGAGATCATCAAGGCGACCACCGCGGCGCGGGTGATCGCGGTGGACACCCGAGACGAAGCTCTCGCCCTGGCCACTACCTGCGGTGCCGACATGACGATTGCGCCCGACCCTGATCTCGCGGACGAGATCCGTGCCACCACCGGGGGCCGGGGGGCGGACGTGGTCTTGGACTTCGTCGGCTCAGAAGCCACTTTGGCCCTCGGGGCGGCCGCGACGCGCATGCTCGGCGATCTCACCATCGTCGGCATCGCCGGGGGCACGCTTCCAGTGTCGTTCTTCTCAGTGCCCTACGAAGTCTCGATCCAGACCACCTACTGGGGTAGCCGCCCCGAACTGGTCGAGGTCCTCGACTTGGGTGCTCGAGGACTGGTACGTCCCGAAGTCACCACCTTCAACTTGGACACCGCGATGGATGCCTACATGGCCCTGGAGGCAGGGCGGCTCAAAGGGCGAGCCGTCGTCGTGCCGAGCCAATCCTGACGTGAGCAAAGAGCTACCTTTGGCTGACCTGATGACCGGAGGGTGTTCGGCTCCGAGCATCTGGGTGCGCATTGCCGGCCGAGCCGGTGCTCGCTGACCTGCCCGGATCGACGGGTAGGCGCATCCGGATCGGCGGACCTCTTTTCGCACCTCGACAGCTGGAGTACAGCGGTGGTCGCCGCCCGCTCCTCGGTGCTGGTCAATAACCTGCCCGCTGCCTCCCCCGTAAGGGCCGGCGTGTCTTTACGTGTCTTTACGGGCCTATTGTGGTCTCCCGGTGGTGACATGGTCTCCCGGTGGACTGGGAGCACGATGGCAAAAAGCTCCCTGCCGCCGTGACTCATCCCCCAGGGTCTCAGCTCAAGGATGGAACGTCATCACCTCGACCTGGTCGCAGAAGACAGCACTGGTGCGCCGAACTACCCATGGGACGACGATCGAGGCACCAGTGGCCGCTGCGCTTGCGCCGATAGCGATGCTCCAGCCGGCAGGGCCAAGGGGCCGGCACCCGAAGAAGTGACTCACGCCAGGGGTTTGGATTACACCCACCAGAGCTGCGCTCGACACAGCGGTGGCCAGGAGTACCACCGGACTCCAGCCGCCCACCACGGCGGTCTGCCCCAGTTGCGTCCCCACCAGAGCGGCAAGGGCGACTGTGCTCGCCCTCGACCTGGTTCCGGAGGTGCGAGCCAGGAGCCATGCGGCGCCCGCACCGCCAGCGGTGACTCCAGCCCGCATCACAATCTGCTGGAGCAATGGCGCGCCGAGTGAAGCGTCGGGGCCCTCGTGCAGCAGGGACTCCGGAGCCCGATGGACCGGGGACCGCAGCGCTATTGCCATTGCAGGGAGCAGATCGGTCAACGCGTTGACCAGTAGCAGTTGGCGTGCATTGAGCGGGGACGCCCCGGTCAGAACCGTGCCACCGACGATGAAACCAACCTCTCCGAGGTTCCCACCCAGGAGGATGGCCAGTGCGTCTCGGACCGATGCCCACATCGACCGCCCCTCGACGATCACGTCGATGATCGTCTCGAGACGATCATCGAGGACAACGAGGTCAGCTGCCGCCCGTGCCGCCGGGGCACCATGCCGGCCCAGGGCAATCCCCGTATTGGCAAGACGGATGGCGGCAGCATCGTTCGCACCGTCGCCCGTCATCGCGACCACCCTGCCCCCTGCCTGCAGGGCCTTCACGATCCGGACCTTGTGGGCCGGTGTGACTCGAGCGAACACGACGACATCTCGCACGAAGTCGGGCAACGCGGCATCGTCCACCGCGTCGATCTCTGCGCCGGTCACCACGCGGTGCTCGTTCAGAATCGAGAGATCCGACGCGATCGCCCGGGCTGTACTCGGATGATCACCCGTAATCATGACGATGTCAACGCCCGCTTTCCTCAAGTTGCTCACGGCCGCGGTGGCTGTGGACCGCACCTGATCGGCCAGGCCGAGAAAGCCCAGGAGGCACATGCCCGAGACACGCTCGCTGTCAATTTCCGCCCGGTTCGAGCCCTTTCGCTCGGCCACCGCCAAGACACGCAATCCCTGGCCCGCCATCCGCTCCGCAGCTGCATTGAGCTGAGCACGGTTCCGGGTCGTCAGCAACACCCGGCCGGTGGGCGACTGCCATTCCTCGCATCTCGGCAGGATGGACTCTGGCGCACCCTTGACCACCACCACGGTGCCGGACTCGCCGGCACCGACCACCGCGTGGAACCGTCGCGTCGGTTCGAACGCGAGCTCACCCATGGAGTGCCACTCTCCCATCCCATAGGCCGCCGTCACCCCAGAGCGCTCGGCCGCCTCCACGACGGCCTGATCCGTGGAATGCGGTAGTGCCTCACCGTCATCGCCGAACTCCGGGCTTGCCCTTACGGCTGCCGCGAGCACGGATCGAAGCGCTGGGTTCAGCTCCGTGACCGCGTGCTCCTCGACGCCGTCGGAGACCAGCTGCACCCCGATACGCCCGGTAGTGAGTGTGCCCGTCTTGTCGAAGCAGAGGACGTCCACTCTGCCCATTGCCTCGATCGTGCGTGGATTGCGCACCAGTGCGCTCCGGGTCGAAAGGCGCTGTGCTGCGCTCAGCTGGGCCATACTTGCCAGCAGCGGAAGACCCTCTGGTACCGCCGCCACGCTCAAACTGACGCCGGTACTGACCACGTCGTTCAACGGGCGGCCACGCAGGATACCTATGCCCGTCACGATCGCACCTGCCGCGACCGTGATTGGGATGACCACTCGAGTGATCTCGGCGAGGCGTCCTTCGACACCGCTCGGCGGCGGTCTGCCGACACCGCTCAGTGCCGTGCCCACCTCCGTACGCGATCCCGACGCCACCACCACCGCGCTGACTTGACCGGCGACGATGGTGGTGCCCTCATAGAGCATGCAGCTTCGCTCTGCCAACGTTTTGCCGGTGACTGGCTCCACGGACTTTCCAACGGGGAGCGACTCACCAGTGAGCAGTGACTCATCTACCTCGCAGCCGGACGCTGTGAGGATCCGGCAGTCGGCGGGCACCACCTCGCCGGCAACCATCTCGACCAGATCGCCATCAACCAGCTCTTCGCGGGAGATCTGAAGGATCTGATCTCCCCGGCGGACGCTCACTCGCGTCTCCGTTCGCTCGAAGAGCCGCTCGAGCGACCACTCGGTTCGAACGCGCTGGACTGCTCCCAAGAGGCCGTTCGCCACCAGAGTGCTCCCCACCAAGGCCGCGTCGGAAACGGAACCTGCCACAGCTGCTAATCCCGCACCGAGGCCCAACACCGGTGTCAGCGGATTGGCGAATTCACCGACAAGGGCCGACGCGACCTGGTATGGACGCGAGGTCGAGACGGGTGGGGGTAGGAGCCGTGCCGCTGCGTCCGCGTTGGAGAGACCCTGTCCCGAGGAGGCGAAAGCCTCGAGGACCTCCTGCACGGGCATGCTGTGCCAAGGCGTGGGCCTCTGTGGCACCGGCGCGTGCAATGGCCGGAGACTGAGCGCGGCGCCCAGCCCTGCAGCCTCTGCGGCCAACGCTGACACGCTCACCGGCAGGGCAACACGTCGGCCGGCCCCAGCCGCGGGCCCGAGAAGGGCCCACACTCCGCCGATACTCGAGCCAGCCATGGAGAACAGCACGCTCCGACGACTGACCCGCTGTGCCACTCTCGTCGCCTCAAGCATGAACCAAGCGTCCTCGAGCCCCCGGCGAGCGAGCACGTGGGCCCCCCACGCCGGGTGGTCGCCTCCTGGCAGACCCACACCGCAGTCCGAGGCGCGCAGTGCCTTATGCTCGGACCCGGAGATCAACAGGACCGCGTGCCCCTCGTTCTGAAGGGCGCGAATCGAGGTAGACAGATTGCTCCCTCCCGGCACGACGCGGTCCGCACCAAGGCGCGCCCCGATGGCATCCGTCTCGCCGGCGACCACTACCGTGAACCCCCCGGAACGGGCGCTCGCGATCAGCGACGCCGCGAGCGGGTGCAGCTCCGGAACCACGCAGACCACGCCTGCTACCCCTTCATTGCTAACGGCGATCCGGACCGACCCTTCGGCGGCGAGTCGGTGAGCCTTGCGGATGGTTCCACGCGGCAACGCCGGCGCGTTCTTGACCTCGACCAGCCGCCATCCCCTGACGTCCGGGACGTGGTCCGCCTCCTCCATCCTCAGGGTCTCCTCGGCCAGGCCCCGCAGTCCGTCAAGGGTCCAGTCACCGAGCGGCTCGACGTCGCCGATGGTCCTCCCGGTCCCGCGGAGCACCGCGGCATCAAACACGATGGCATCGATACGGTCCAGCCGTCGCAGCACGGCGCGGTCCAAGACCAGGACATCACGATCGGAGAGCGCCCGACCCAGGTGCGCGGCGAAGACCTCCCGGCCCATCGACGATGGGCGAGGGATGCCGGCGAGCAGCACGTTGGCGGCCCGTCGTGGGCTCCGGGTGGCCGCCAGTCCGGCGCCGAAGCCCACGACGGAGCCAAGCGCTGCCCGGTCTGCGTACACCTCGACCGGTCCCTGCGGGAGAGGCACCGGACGCGGCTCGTCCTCGAGGGCGGCCAACGGCACAACTTGGCACTGTCCGGCGAGCTCGGGTTCTCGTTGCTCCCACAGCTGCCGACGGCCCGCGACTTCCCACGCCGCACTGGCTCGGTGTCCGAGGGAGACGAGGAGCCCCACCGGCCCCTGCGTGAGGGCCTGGACGAAGGCACTCGACAGGCCGAGCCCGAGGTCGGTGGCCGCATAGCCAATACGGTCCTCGAGTACTTTGCGCACCCGCGGCTGATGCTCAACGAAGGACACGATCGACGCCACTTCCGTCGGGACGGGAGTCGCATTCAAGAGCCGCCCGAACGCGCTCATACCGATCCCGAGCACATCTGAACCTGCAGCAAGCAGATTGCGACGGAGCGGCTCGATGTCCCCGGGATGCTCAGCCCGGTCCGCTGGGAAGCGTTCCGCACTGAGCCCGTGGGCATCCTCAAGTCCTTCGACGAGGTCGACGATGTCGTCGACCTCGAGGTCTTCGGGGTCGAAGGCGACCACGAGGTTTCCGAGCACCGCATTGACCTGGGCCCAGTGCACGGCAGAGAGCGTTTCGAGGTCCCTCTCCATATGGCGGGCCAGCTTCTCGCCGTCGGCCCGGTGCACCCCCTTCACCTCGATGTGGGCACGCTCCGCGCCAACCCATACGTGCCGACGCCGCCGGCCTGAGGGTTCGACCCGCTCGAGCAGGCTGCTAAAGGCGTCGAGTGGGTTGGGTATCTTCACCTGGGGGCCACACCGCGCCTGCAAGAGCGGCGGCGTGCCCGCAAGGTGTTAGCCGCCGGGCCCGACTCTGGCGGGTTCAGCAAAACGGGTGCGAAGCCAGGACACCAGCCGGACGAGTGCCAGCTGGGCCAGGATGGCGAGCACCTCGAGTGCGATCCATTGAAGCAGTGCTTCCATTGCCCACCCTCCGAGTACTCGGGACTACGTGACAATCCCAAGGCTACGGTGCATGGCGCGAGATGACGCGGACCTCCAGCGATATTTGGGGAATAAGACGGTGAAATCTTGGTGTGCATTTCACGTCGTCAGATCTCTGTGGCAATCAGGTTCAAGCACGAGCACGGTGCCTGGCCACCACTACAGCACCGCCTATCAGTAGGGCCAACGGTGGGTCCACCACACCGAATGCCGCCGCGCCAGCCAGCGCGCTCCAAAAACCGGCATTCACCGCAACGGCGGGAAGCCGGACGTGCGCGACGGGGAGGACATAGACATCCTCTCTCTCAGAGGACATCGGGACAACGGTTGCGTCCCTCGGGCCTTGGTCGCCACCTTTCCGAACTCGTTGCGGTGCCATGCACCTCCTCGCAGCCGTCTTTCAGCCAATATGGGCCATCCGAGCGCCCAGCGACCAGGGTCCAAAGTCCTGGGGAGCCTCGGGGTCCATTAGCCAGAGAACCAGGGCTCGTTTCATCGCGGCGAGTCGAACCGCCGTGATCGTATGGAGGAGGAGGAAAGAGCAATGACACCCGAGCGGGCGACCGGCACGGGCAGGATCGTCGTCGGCATCGACGGGTCCCCGTCCTCGCTCGACGCCCTGGCGTGGGCCGCCCGCCAGGCCGATCTGACGGGGAGCAGCCTGGAAATCATCATGACCTGGGAATGGCCGTCGAGCTATGGCTGGGCCGTGGCGTTTCCCAGCGACTTCGATCCTGAGGAGGATGTCCGGCACGCCCTCGAGTCCGCCCTTGAGGTGGTGCGGGCCGAGCATCCGGGTCTCGGCATCGACCCCCGTGTGGTCAATGGGCATCCGGCGCCGATCCTCGTCGAAGCCTCGAAGGGCGCGGACCTCCTCGTCGTGGGGAGCCGGGGCCACGGGGAGTTCGTCGGGATGTTGATCGGCTCGGTCAGCGAGTACTGCGCCACGAACGCACACTGCCCGGTCCTCGTGCACCGGGCGATCTCATAGGAGAGCCCAGCGCAGGACACACCGAGGCCGGGTCACGCCATCATGGAGCCATGCTTGTCATCGCTGCCCGCCTCCCACATCCGGTGCCAGCGACGAGAAGGACCCCGAGGCGGGCGCCGAGGCGCGGGACGCGAACCAAAGGCGACCGATCGGTCGCGGCCTCCGATGGCGCACCGCCTCTGGACGGTAGGGCGGCCGAGGAGCGCCCCGAGGAGCATTTCGGCGACGACTGCCGGCCGGGCGAGGAAGCGCCCAAGGACCTTGTGGCTGACGCCGCCTACATGGGCTGGAAGAGTCGAGGGCGGGCAGAGCAAGGAGTCTGCGAGTGCGTGGCCGCCAGAGCGGCACGTCCAGGCAGGGTTTGACTGTGCGAGGGGCGTCCGCTTGGAGCCGACAGGCTGTCGTCGGTGAGCGACCAAGCCGGAGGACCGTCACTCGATCATCCTGGCCAGACCCATCCGTCCTCACTGACATTGGCAGCCGGGTCCTCTGCCCCCTTAGCAGACGCCTCGACAGCGGATCGATATCGGGGCAAGTGGTCGACGCTGTCGAACACCACCTTGGGTGTGCTCATGGCCTCGATCGACGCCTCGATCGTGTTGATCGCCCTGCCCGACATCTTCCGAGGCATCGGCCTCAACCCGCTCACGCCGGGGAACACCAGCTACTTCTTGTGGCTCTTGATGGGCTACATGCTGATCACCGCCGTGTTGGTCGTGAGTTTCGGGCGCCTCGGGGACATCTTTGGACGGGTGCGGATGTACAACCTCGGCTTCGCGATCTTCACGCTGTTCTCGGTGCTGCTGTCAGTCACCTGGCTGCACGGGCAGGCCGGCGCCACGTACATGATTGTCATGCGGCTATTTCAGGGCGTGGGGGGCGCGTTCATCATGGCCAACTCGACGGCGATCTTGACGGACGCCTTCCCCGAGGACCAACGGGGTTTGGCCCTGGGCACGAACGCGGTGGCCGGCATAGCCGGGTCGTTCATCGGGCTGGTGCTGGGCGGCATCCTCGGACCCATCGACTGGCGCTTGGTGTTCTTGGTCTCGGTGCCGGTCGGGGTGGTCGGCACCATCTGGGCGTACGTGAATTTGAAGGAGAAGGGCATCCGCACCCCGGCCAAGATCGACTGGGTCGGCAACGTGACGTTCGCCGTCGGCCTGGTCTCGGTGCTGGTGGGGATCGTCTATGGCATCGAGCCCTACGGCGGTCACCCCATGGGCTGGACGAACCCCTTGGTGCTCGCCGCCTTGATCGGTGGAGTCGCCACGCTCGTGCTCTTCGTGTGGATCGAGACCAAAGTCGAGGCCCCGATGTTCCGGATCTCGCTCTTTCGCATCCGGGCCTTCGCGGCAGGGATCCTGGCCAGCTTCCTGGCCTCCCTCGGACGGGGCGGCCTCATGTTCATTCTGGTCATCTGGCTCCAGGGGATTTGGCTGCCCCGCCACGGCTACAGCTTTGCGTCCACACCGCTGTGGGCTGGCATTTTCATGTTGCCGCTCACGTTTGGCTTTCTGGTCGCCGGCCCCGTATCGGGGTACCTGTCGGACCGCTTCGGGGCCAGGCCCTTCGCCACCGCCGGCATGCTGCTGGCGGCGCTGAGCTTCGCGCTGCTGGAGCGACTGCCGATCAACTTCTCCTACACCGACTTCGCCCTGTTGTTGCTGCTGAACGGCGTGGGCATGGGCATGTTCTCCTCGCCCAATCGGGCCGGGATCATGAACGCCCTTCCGCCCGCCGAGCGGGGCCAGGGGGCGGGCATGGTCTCGACCTCGCAGAACGCGGCCATGGTGCTCTCGATCGGCATCTTCTTCACGTTGATCATCGTGGGTCTCGCCGCCGAACTGCCCAGCGCGCTCTACCACGGCCTCGTCGCTCAGGGGGTACCGAAGTCAGCCGCTGTCAGGGTGGCCGGCCTGCCACCCACATCCACGGTGTTCGGCGCGTTCTTGGGCTACAACCCCATCGAGACCCTGCTCGGTCCCACCCTCAAGACGCTGCCCGCGTCCCACGCGGCCACCCTGACCGGCCACAGCTTCTTCTCAAACCTGATCGCAGTGCCCTTCACCAACGGGCTGCACGCGGCCTTCGACTTCGCCATTGTCGCGATGTTGGTCGCCGCAGGGGCTTCCTGGTTGCGGGGGCCGAAACCGGTCGTCCGCCCGGCGCCCGGAGAAGTCCCCACGACCCGCCCGACCGAGGCGGTCACCCCCGCCCCCCTTGCTGCGCCCGCATTCGTCGCGGCCACGAACGCTGGCGTGGCCCAACCGAATCGACTCGGTCCGGTTCGGGTCGTGACGATCTCAGGTTCTTACGGGGCTGGCGGGAGCTGGTTGGGCCCCGCCCTGGCCGAGCGCCTCGGACTGCCCTTTCTCGACCGAGCGGTCCCACTCCAGGTTTCGCATCGCTTGGGAGTCCCCCTCGACGCCGTGGTGGCCCACGACGAGAGAGCACAAGGGGCGCTCGCCCGTTCCTTCCTCAACCTCAACGGCGATCCGGGATACTTCGGGGTAGTCGGCCTCGAAAGCCCCCTCGCCGTCGATGATGACGCCGTCCGAAAGGCCACCGAAACGTTGCTGTGGGAGTTTGCTTCCGGCCCGGGCGGAGTGGTCCTCGGGCGTGCTGGAGCGGTGGTCCTCGCTTCTAGCCCCGACACGCTCCACGTTCGTCTGGACGGTCCGCCCGCAGCTCGAGTCGAGCGAGTCGTGCGAGAGGAGGGAGTGAGTGAAGCCGAGGCATGGGACCGGCTGCGGTACATCGACCGGATCCGATCCACCTACCTTCAAAGGCTCTACGGGCGCGACCCCCAAGACCCCACGCTCTACGACCTGGTCTTCGACACGGCGGTGCTGCCCCTGGAGGCCTGCCTGGAGAGAATCGCCGCTGCCGCGCTCGACCGTCGGGGCACAGCCCAAGACAGCGACGGCGAAGCTCCCGGGGCGCCACGCCTTGGCGAGCGCGGCGATCCATAAGGTAGGCAGACCGAGAGTGCTGAGCGGCGGTGCCCCAGTCCTGAGAGTATGCGATCGTGAATGCTAGACACGTCCTGCTCGGCTCTGTCGCGGTTGGTGCAGTGTTGGCCGAGACGTACACGCTGGTTGTGCGTGGGGCTGTTACCTTGGACACAGGCATCGGGAGACGCGTCCGTCCCCTCGGTCCCATCGAGGCGCAGATCGCCGCCGACCCCGAGACCGTCTTCGATGTCATCGCCGCCCCATACCTGAGCCAGACTCCGCACGCCATGGAGAGCAAGCTCAAGGTCCTCGAACGGGGGACCGACATGGTCTTGGCCGAGCACTTCACCGATATGGGACGCGGGCCGACGGCCGTGACCGTGGAAACCGTCCGCTTCGCGCGCCCGCACAGCATCAGCTTCCGTCTCGTTCGTGGACCCGTTCCCTACGTCACCGAGATGTTCGACCTACAGCCAAGCCACGGAGGGACCGCTTTCACCTACGCGGGCGAGATGGGCGCAGACTTGTGGGCCGTCGGCGAGTGGTGGGCGGACAAGGTAGCCGACAAGTGGGAGAGGACCGTCGAGGCGTCGGTGGCGTCGGTCAAGGAGGAGGCGGAGCGACTGGCGATCAAGCCTCGGCGATCCGCAGCCAAGCCCACCACGACAGCGGCGAAGCGCCCCGAGAAGACCCCCAACTCATGACCTGAACACCCGTTGGCGCACGACGTGTTGGCCATTGGCTGGTCTGCATCGAAGCCAGAGAGCGAAGTGAGCACCGCACCGTCGTCCCAAGTGGGGGAGCGAGTTCCCGCTGAGCGTGGATCGACACAGCGATGGATCATTCCGTATCCCCCCTAGCCTCCCGCAGGTCGTGATCGCGCACAGAAAGGGAGTAGCCCTTGCCCATGGAGATTATCTTGGACGATCGCATCGAAGGCGTGCGTCTACGAGGCGCACGATGAGTGCAGCTCGCCCCGTGGTCGAGCACGAGTCCGAGCAACAAGACTCTCGTCCCCGGCGCTCAGCTCGTCGCTCGGAGACGCTAGCGACACTGGCCAGAGATACTGAACTTCGAACACATCGGCGGGCCATCGAGCCGACTACGACCCCGGGGCGAGCTGTGCACGTACCTCGGCATCGCCCCGGGCACGGGCAAGACGTACGCGATGCTCCGCGACGCCCACGCGACGCGGCGCGCCGAGATCGACTCCATTGTCGCCTACTGGGAGCGTCACGGGCGGACGGCGACCGCCGGCCAGCTCGGCGAGCTCGAACTCATCCCGACCCGATGCGTCACCTACCGCGGCACGAGCTTTGAGGAGCTCGACGTGGAGGGCGTCATCGGTCGTCGCCCGAAGCTCGCGCTCGTCGATGAGCTCGCCCACGCAAACCTCTCCGGCGAGCGCCACGCGAAGCGCTGGCAGGACGTTGAGGAGCTGCTCGAACATGGCATCGACGTCTATACGACGCTCAACGTCGCGAACCTTGAGTCGCTCGGTCGGCTCGCCTCGAGGATCACCGGCGCGCCTCGGGCCGAGCCGGTCCCCGATGCGTTCGTGCGATCCGGGGAGGTCATCCTCGTCAGTCTCGAGCCGGCGGCGCTTCGTCGCCGGCTCGCGCACGGCCACGTCTCTCCGAAAGAGCGCGCCGACGCCGCGTTGTCGAACTACTTCCAGTACGCGAACCCCGCTGCTCTCGGAGAGCTCGCCGAGCTCCGGCTCGACGAAACCGTCCCCGAGCCGGCCGCGACCTACCGGGGCCGCCCACCACATCGCCGAGCGCCCTGAGCGAAAGGTCGTACTCGTCGCGCTCGACGGCTCCCCGGCCGACGAATGGCTGATCCGCTACGCCGCTGGGTGAGGCGCTCGGGGAGGCGCTGGCGGCGAATGAGCGAGCCGACCCGGTAGGCCGAGGGCCGGAAGCTCTCGTGGAGTGTGATCCGTATCCTCCAGGGCTACGGATCGGGGTCTGCGGTGGGGCGGCGCAGCGTTTGCCCGGTCGGTCGGGGCGCCAGCGCGGGTGTGGACACTGAGGAACCCCCTGCGCCGAAGAGGCCCATGCACACGCCGGCGGCCCGGAGACGACCAGGGGCCACGGCGCTATCTGGCATCGGGCCCCCGACCCCCGTCGAGGGTCGTGCGAAATGTGCTTTGGCGCGGCTGGCAGACTCGGCTCTGGGAGGTACACACTGTGGCCGGTCGAATCCTGGTAGGCGTGGACGGCTCCGAGGGCTCGCGGCGGGCGCTTCGTTGGGCCATCGATGAGGCGACAGCACGGGGAGCGACCCTCGATGCGATCTTCGTGTGGCCGAGCCCCAATGCCTACGTCGATGGGCTCTATGTTCCCGTGCACGAGAAGAAACTGATAGGCGACGCTCGGGAGCGCTTGGCACAGACCGTCGCCGAGGTTGCCGGCCCCGACCCGCAAGTGGACATCCATCCGGTCGTCCTCGAGGGAGATCCGGCCCAGGTGCTCTGCACCTGGTCGGGCGAGGCAGAGCTCCTGGTCGTCGGCTCCAGGGGCCACGGGGACTTTGCGGGACTCCTGCTCGGGTCGGTGAGCACTAAGTGCACGCAGCACAGCCGCTGCCCGGTGGTGGTGGTTCCTCCGGTTGCCTGAAGTCCTTCGAGCAGCCCCAACACGGACTCGTCACGTGCGTGTCGCCCTACGAACGTGACGGGGTCCTGGTGTGAACCGCACCCGCATCGACGGCACCAGTCGTGCCCGAGCCTGGTCTGGTCTCGGGATCTTCCACCGCGACCTCGTGAAGATCCTTTGAGACAACGACGTCGGTCCTCCTTTGCTCAGCCGCTATCTGACACCGTCGCCCCCTGTCGCGATCCCGCTCACTTCTGGTGGTACCTCGCGTCTCACGATGATGTGCACGTCGATCCCGGAGGCGACGGCCATCCGCTGGACTCTCTGGGCAGTTGATCCACCGCGCAGCATTTTCCACCATCGGCTGCGCTGACGGGAACCGAGCACGACCTGGGTAATGCGCGCGTCGCGCGCGAATTCTATGATCGTCTGAGCAACGTCGTCGCCGCGTAACTCGACCCAGCGCGCCCCGACCTCAGTGGCCACAAGACGCAAGGCC
Source organism: uncultured Acidimicrobiaceae bacterium (assembly GCA_963717455.1). Classification (GTDB taxonomy): domain Bacteria; phylum Actinomycetota; class Acidimicrobiia; order Acidimicrobiales; family RAAP-2; genus Bog-473. The sequence goes on along the minus strand of OY970336.1, from coordinate 3,239,655 downwards.
TCGAGGGAGTCATGGTCGGAGCGGGCCGCGCCATTGCCGCTCACGACATGGACAACATGGAGCTCGCCCTGGAGTCTGGCGGCGATGCGCGCGGCACGACGCAACACCGCTTCGGTACCAGGCGCGTCCGTCACCGCCACCATGATGCGCTCGCTTGGCTCCCAGGCTGCTCCGCTCTTCTGACGGCTCAGGAACTCGAGCAGCTCCTCTTCCGGCTCGTCGGCGAGGAACCGGAAGGCGAGCTCACGAAGCGCGATGAGGTTCTCAGATCGGAAGAAGTGGTTGAGAGCCTGTGGAACCATCTGAGGTGAGTAGATTTTGCCGTCGAGCAGTCGTTGGCGGAGCTCCTCAGGAGAAGAGTCGACCAGCTCTATCTGGTCGGCTCTGCGCACCACCGAATCCGGCACCCGTTCGTGCACCGGCGCCCCCGTCAGCTGTTCAACTGCATCCGCAATGCTCTCGAGGTGCTGGATGTTGACCGTCGTGATGACGTTGATCCCCGCCTCAAGAAGCTCGAGCACCTCCTGCCAGCGCTTCTTGTATTTCCCCGTGCCGGGCACGATCGTGTGCGCGAGCTCATCGACAAGGGCGAGCCGCGGCTTTCGCAACAGGACTGCGTCGAGATCCATCTCCAGAAAGCGCATGCCTCGATGGGCAACCTCGCGGTACGGGACGATCTCAAGCCCATGGAGCAGCGCTTCAGTGGGTGGCCGGCCGTGACACTCGGCGTAGCCGACCACGACGTCGATTCCGTCCTCACGCCGCCGCTGGCCCTCGCTTAACATCGCGAAGGTCTTCCCAACCCCGGGCGCAGCGCCGAGGTAGACGCGGAAGCGACCTGCGGTCTCCATCACCTCGGTGACGTCCGATTCCGTCGAAGCGGCCTCGCTCACCGCTTCATCGATTCCGAGCGACGTTGGCGCGGGTGCCTGTTCGTGCATCGTGGATTCCTCGTTCACACGAGCGCGGCTGTCAAAGTCGGGGGCAATGGTATTGGGGCGGCTTTTTCCATGCCCCCCTTCTTATCCGCGATTGCCCGATCGTGGTTCTGTTCCCGAGATGTCGCGCGAGCTCCCCGACCATTGCGTCAATTAATGTTGCACCCGCTTGTTCGCTCGCAGCGACCTCGGCGGTCACGCCGCGCCAACCGCCGATTCGCTCCCCGCGTCACTCGCGCACAGGCCCTGTGTCCGGCAAGCCGCCACAGCTTGTCGTCGGCTTGGAGTTGGACATGGCAGTGATCGACATAAGGCGTCGTGTTCGCTCGCCGCTGAAAGCAATGTTCAACACACCGATTGTCTCATCTGCGTGTGGAAGCCGAGAACTGGGACTCCGTGTATGGAGCGCAGATCGACGGTGCGGCGCTCGCACGTCACCAGGCTTGATGCCGACAGAACGGCAACGTCGGTGGCGCTTCGATTGGATATGGCTCTCACTACGCCCCCAGCTTCCTTTCCCAAGTTCCTATCCGAAGCTTGAGTCAGGTCCCGAGAAGGGCGGCGAGGACTGCCTCTGTGTCGGAGAGATCCGGAAACAGGTAGTCAGGGTTGAGGCCACCGAGAGGACCAAGGCCCTCCCTGCCCGTGGCGACCAGCAGGCAGTGGACACCTCTTGCCCGAGCACAACGCCAGTCGTTGGCGGTGTCACCGATGATCCAAACCTCCCGGGGCAAGTAGCGCTCGTTTCGTAGCCGGGCGACGCGCTCGAGAGTCACGGGGACGAGACAGTCGCGATCGGAGTGGTCGCTCCCGTAGGCCCCGACGACGAAATCGAAGAAGCCGGCGAAGCCGAAGGTGTCGACCTTCACGAAGGCGTTGGCTTCCACGTCGGCCGTAGCCAGAATCTCGGCGACAATCTGGGGATCGGTCTTGCCGCCCATGGAAATCTCGGGAACGGTGTCGAGGCCGGCCGCATCGGCAGCTCCGCCTTCGAGGGCTCGGCGTCCCACCACACCGGTGGTGACCAGGGTCCCGTCGATGCCCCACAGGACGAAGCGGTGAGTCACCCTGCCACCGTGCCGGAAGAGGTGGATCCCTCAACCAGTCGCGCCCAGTGAGTTTCGGGGGATGAGATGGGCCTGGGTTGCTAATCGCCCCAACAGCCGCCCCGGCGGCGGCTCCCCCGAGGCTCGACCACCGCGGTCAACGCTCGAGGAGGCGGTTCACCTCGTCGCGCCCCGGCCAGGGGATCGGCCGGTCCTCGGTGTCCACCACGCCGCGGCCGGGCTCGGCCGTGGCAACGGTGGCCACGGCCCAGCCCTGGGCGCGCAGCGCCTCGGTGGCGGCTCGGGCGTCGGCCGGATCGAAGGCGGCGAGGAGCGCGCCGGAGGCCAGCGTCGCCCACGGATCGGCGCCCAGAGCGGGGTCGTGCAGCGCCCTCGCCCCGAGAGACGTGGCGGATAGCGCGGCGTCGACGACCGAGATGCCCGGACGCTCCGTCGCCGCCTCGGCGGCCCCCACCACGGCGGGGTCCACGCCGGCCAGGCGGCCCCCGGCCTCGGTGGCGAGGACCGCCGCGCCCTCGACCGGGACGGGACCGACCTGCAGGACCACGTCCCCAGGGCGCGTCCGAGCGGTCGGGAGGAAGTGCCCGTTCTCGGCGAGGCCGAGCATCTGGCCGACGACGACCGGCCGGGTGACCGCGGCGGTGACCTCGCTGTGGCCGCCCACCAGGGCGGCCCCGACCTCGCCGAGTGCGGCGCGGATCTCGGAGAACAGCGCCTCCACCTCCTTTTCGTCTGTCCCCGGGGGCAGGAGAACCGCGGCCAGGAACCAACGTGGCCGCACCCCGGTGACGGCGACGTCGTTGGCGTTGACGACGACCGCGTGGCGGCCGGCGGCGCGGTCGGTCAGGGTGATGGGATCGGAGGCGGCCACGAGCACGCCGCCGGGAAGCGCCAGGGCGCAAGCGTCCTCTCCCACCGCCGGGCCGACGAGCACCTCGGCGGGCAACGCGTCGGGATCCCCGAGCAGACGCGTGAGGAGTTCGACGGGCAGCTTTCCCGTCGGGAGCGCGGTGGCATCCATGCCGCCATAGTGGCCCCCGGCGCCGGAAGGGCGCCACGCCTGCCCACTGCTGAACGTCGCGGCCCGGCCGGTCCGGCAGCCGGCTCGATCGTCTCTGCTGCCACGCCCGAGCGGACGACCTCCGGCTACCGGCACGACGACGAGAACGTTTTGCGCGGGCCCCGGTTCATCCGATCGGCACAGTCGGTCGGGCTGAGCCTGGGCGAGATTCGAATGATCCGATGCGCTCCGACGGTTTGGTGGCAGGGCGCTCGACCAGCCACGCGCGCGGGCCCGGTCCGAAGTTCTCGACCAGGGCCGGCATGCGACGGGAGGATCAGCTCGTTGGCGTGCCCGGCCCGGTGCCATCGATCAGGCGCTGCACAGTGGCGACCTTGTGGTGGAGGGCGTCGGGGTGGCCCCTGCGGCGACGTGCTCGGTGCAGCGTCTGACCAGGTCCAGGACCTCGTCGAGGGAACCTTCGACGTTGGTGAACATGGCGTTGGTCTCGTACGGCAGTCCGGAGTCGCGGATGATGTCGACCACCTCGGCCACCGTCGGTCCGACGGAGCCGTCCTCGCTGACGGTGGGGCCACCGGCTGGGGCGATTGAGAGCGCGGCGAGCACGGCCACGCCAGAAACGGTAGCGCCGATGTTTCGCATCCCGCAGCGGAGGGCCGGAAGCCGTCAAGTGACGCTGACGTGGTCACCCTTGGCACTCCACATCTGGGGGCGGGCATCGAGCAGTGGGTGAGCCGTCTCAGTGGCGTGTTCGGCAAACTCGATCAGAGTCTGCCTGCTGGCTTCGATCCTCGACCGGCGCAGCGTAGGAATCAAGGATCTAAGTGCCGGCTATCTGCTCGATGACGATTAGCACAACTACTTGGAAGAGGAGCTGGCGGCGGTGCAAGCCGAGCTCGAGCAGATGCGAGGGTCTGCGCCGGAGTCGTAGGCGTCAGAAGACGGGCCACAGCCCTCCGATGCTCCGAGGGCGATGGGTCCGCACGCCCGCTCAGCGGAGCGGACTTGTCCAAGACCACAGGAGCGACGCTCCAAATGGGGTGGCACTGGAACCAAACCACCCGCCAAGGTCCTCATCGCACCCGTGCGGCGACACGATGATGGTCGGCCCGGGGCTACGGGAGGCCCCCTCGGACCGGCTGGAACTCCCAGTTGGAGAAGTAGGCGAACGAGTGACCGGAGTTCGCACTGAGAAGGTCTGCCAGGGTCTCTGCGGCGCCGGCGTTGGCGACCGGAATCGAGACCACCATGCCCCCGGATTCGAGGGCACCCTCCAACGTCCGGAGGTATCCGATGTCGCTGCTCATGGCAAGCTCCACGATGCGGACGATTCTTCCCCTGAGACCCTCCGTCCCGCCCGAGACGTCGAGCTTTTGGAGACCCTCCTCGCCATAGAGGACCCAGATGTCGTCTTCGCTGGCATGGAAGTCGGCGCCGAGCTTGTCGATCGCACCACGCCCGACTGCCGGGTCATCGAAGACGCCAAACAACCGATGTCGAGGGCGACCCATGACGTCGTGGGTCTCGGCGACCGTATGTGGACGAACCATAGCCATGTCATCTCCAATCCGTCAGACCGCCTCGCCAGGGCCGCCTCCTTGAAACGTTGGGGCAGATTCTCCCAACCGGGTAGGGCCGAACGTCCCGCGGCCTGAGACTGGGTCCCAAAGGGCCGGAATAGCGCCGTGGAGCGCTTGCGGGCAGAGCATTGAGGTGCACGGACCCGGTCCTACTCCGCGAACCGACCGATCCTCCCGCCCGCCTCGTGGTCAGTCGCACCCGCCCGCCGGCCTTTGCCGACGACCTCGCCCAGCTGCTCGGGGCGAAGCTCGAAGCAGCGATGGGCTCGACGGACGCGCGCACTTCTTCGACCGAGACGAGCTCCTGGCACTCGGGCGCTCCTGCGGTCCGGCCAGCTTGCGTGGAAGCCTCCTCGCCCCGGGTCCGATTCCGGGACTATCGCACCTCGGCCTGGCACTCGAGTCCCTGGCCCACTGCGTACCGCAAATCGGGGCCTGCCAGGTCCTCGTCATAGAGAGGATGTGGCCAACTGGGGGCAGGTGATCGTCGTACGCCTGACCATGAAGTCAGTCGGCGGGCACGGCTGACCCGTTGGGCGTGTGACCCGAAAGATCGTCGACTGGCTGCCCGCCGGACAGAACATTGGCGTTCCTCGTCTGTCTTGCCGGGAAACACCACCGCATCAGGGTGGGTGATGTCCCTTTGCTCGCCAAGGAACGTGATCGTCGTCAACAGGGAACGAGCGCCATTCGCTGCGCATTGCGAGAGCCTGCCGATCGGATGTGAGTACCGATCCGCGGACACGCCTCGAGCCTGTTCGGGCGTGACCTTACGTGACCTCCGGTGAAATGCCGAAGCCGTCGCGGATCGTGGGCGCGCGTCACCAGGCACCGGTCGGTGCGTGACGAGGTGGAGTTGTGGACGGGTGTGGCTACGCGGCCTTCTCGGTAATGGTGACGGCGAATCCGAGTGCCTCGATCCGGTGCTGGAGCCGCTTTGCCTCGACGGCCGGATCGTGACGGCGCTCGAAGTAGTCGGCACCAGGGTCTTGGTAGAGGGCTCCGGTGCTGAGCAGATGCCAGGCGGTCTCGAGCATGGAGTGCGCGACGGCGACTGCCGCCTTGTTCGGGCCTCGGCGCCGGGCGATGCGGGAATAGAGCGCCGAGTAGTAACTGCCTTTGGTCCGCGCTGCGCTCCGTGCGGCCTCGATCAAGGTGCGCCGCAGCCACGGTGCACCCTTGCGGGTGCCGACCGGGCGCTTCTTGCCGGCCGACTCGTAGCTGGCCGGCGCCACGCCCGCCCAGGCGCACAGGTGCCCCGCCGTCGGGAAGCGATTCATGTCGGCCCCGGTCTCGGCGACGATGATCTGCGCCGTGGTCGCCGAGATGCCCGTGATGGAGGTGAGCAGGGCGACCTGGGGCTCAAAAGGGACGAGCCGGGCACAGATCTCGGCGCTGAGCGTGGCGATGGAGGCGTCCAAGAAGTCGAGGTGGTCGATGATCTGGCGACAGAGCAGCGCGTGGTGAGCGCCGAAGTTCCCCTCGAGGGCGACTTCGAGCCGATCGATCTTGTTGCGCATGACCCCCTTGGCCATGCCGGCCAAGACCACCGAGTCGCGCTCGCCGGCGATCATCGCTTCGATCATCGCCCGCGACGACGCCGACCACACCGTCGACGCCACCGAGGTGAGCTTCACCCCGGCGTCCTGCAGGGTCTTCTCGAGGCGCTGGATCTCCTTGGCCCGGGCGTCGACCTGGGTCTTCCTGTAGCGGGTCAGCTCGCGGAGCTCTCGGATCTCGGGCGGGGGCACGAAGGAGGGCCGCACCATCCCGTGCGCGGCGACGTCGGCCAGCCACTCGGCGTCGGAGAGGTCGGTCTTGCGTCCGGGGACGTTCTTGACGTGGGCGGCGTTACAGAGCCACAACTCCTCGAAGAGCCCCTCGAGGGCGTAGTAGACCGCCCGCCAATAGATCCCCGTCGCCTCCATCGCCACCGTTTTGGCCCCAGCGTCCATCAAGAACGCAGTCAGCTCGGCCAGCCCCGCCTGGGTGGTGGGGAACCGTTCTTTGGCGACCTCGATATCGCCGTCGGGCATCGTCACCCTTGTGCAGGCGACCACATTGTCGCGGTGGACGTCGAGGCCGCCCACCTTGTCCCTGATCTGCTTCATCGCTCACCTCCTGATAGTCGGAGGCCACCGGGAGAGGACCACGGTGTAAAGCGGAATCTCCGGTTCGTGCTCGTAGCGACACTTGGTGGTCCCCACGGTCCCGCACCAGACTTATCGCGCGCTCGCGGCGGCAAGAAAACGTCGGCGACCACACCCAGCGGCCGCCCGCCAGCATTTCATCCCTTGATGGTGACCGGCCAGGTCATGAGGACTTATCGGAAGGGAAGGGGAGGGATCGTGAGGGAACCTGAGGGGATCGAAACGCCGCCACCAGGAAGGTCCTCGGAAAGGGCCTGGTCAAAAGGCTGAGAACCGTACGTTCGCAACGTAGAAGTCGGCGGTTCGAGTCCGCTCACAGCTGGATGAGCTTTTCGGCACCCACAGGTTTTCGGCACCCACTGAGTGTGCCAACTTGATCTTGGCGGTGAGCGGGGTCGTCCTAGCAGCGCAGACGCACGATCCCACTCTTGGTCGTACCAGATGAACAACGGTCTACGGCGGTGGGAAAGAAGAGGTCTCGATACGCATCCTCCCTCGCCAGAGGGTCGGATGACAATTTCGGCACCCACACGGCCGGAACCATTCTTCAAGCTAGTGGCGCTGCCGATAAATACATCGGTGTAATTTGAGGGCTGAACCTGCCCTCATCGGGTGCGGTGAGGAGGTCGGTTGGCCGATGTCTCGTCGTTCGCCCTTCGAAGTTCGGCTCTCGCCAGATGACCGCGCCGTGCTCGAGGAACGGGCGTCGTCGCGGACGGCCGCGCACGCCGAGGTGGTGCGGGCTCGCATCGTGCTGGCGGCGGCCGACGGTGCGCGGAACGTGGACATCGCCCAGCGCGTCGGGGTGTGTGTCGATGTGGCGTCGAAGTGGCGCAAGCGCTTCTGGCAGGAGGGGCTCGCTGGCCTGAGGGACCGCCCTCGCTCTGGACGGCCACGGCGCTTCGGTGCTGCCGTGGTGGCCGGGATCAAGGCCTTGGCCTGCGAGCCACCCGAGCGACGTGATGTTCCCCTGTCGCGGTGGAGCTCGCACGAGCTGGCCACCCAGGCGAGGCGCGAAGGGCTCGTCGAGTCGATTTCGTCCTCGACGGTGCGCCGCTGGCTGCATGCTGCCGCGATCAAGCCGTGGCGCTTCCGGTCATGGATCTTCCCGCGGGACCCCGACTTCGCTACCAAAGCGGCGCGCGTCCTCGACCTATACCAGCGCGTCGTCGACGGCGTCGCGCTCGGCCCCGACGACTACGTGATCTCGGCCGACGAGAAGTCCCAGCTCCAAGCGCTCAGGCGCTGCCACCCCGATCTCGGTCCTGGCCCAGGGCGCCTCCGGCGGGTCGAGTTCGAATACGAGCGGGGCGGCACGCTCGCCTACATGGGCGCCTACGACGTCCATGCGGCCCGCCTCTTCGGCACGGTGGCCGAGAAGACCGGGATCGTGCCGTTCATGGAGCTGGCCGAGCGCGTCATGACCCTCGAGCCCTACGCGAGCGCGCGGCGCGTCTACTGGGTGGTCGACAACGGGTCCTCGCACCGTGGGCAGCGTTCGGTCGAGCGCATGGCAGCGGCGTGGCCCAACGCGCAGCTCGTCCACCTGCCCGTCCATGCCTCGTGGCTGAACCAGATCGAGGTCGTCTTCTCGGTCATCCAGCGCAAGGTGATCAAGCCCGCCGACTTCGCTGACCTCGCCGCCCTGGCCGATCGCCTCTGCCGCTTCGAGCAGCGCTACAACGCGACGGCGCGCCCGTTCGACTGGCGCTTCACGAGCCGTGATCTCGCCGCCATGCTCGAACGCATCGACGCCCATCGGCCCGAAGCCGAGCTCCCCCTCGCCGCCTGAGGGCACGCGTGGGCCAAGATGGACCGGTGAAGGGGCCTCCCGCATCGACCAAAGCCAGCCTGACCCAGCGCCTCAACGCTCGTGCCCGGGACCGATGGCCGGACCTCTCCGCTGTCGAGGTCCGCTTCCGGGCCAACTTCGCCTATGTTGACGGACGCCAGGCCGACGGAACCGTCCTCAAACTCTGCCGGCTGCGTTACGGCGGATCGGCCCACCACTGGGGCTTCGCCCTCTACCGGGCCAGCCACGATGACTACGAGGATGCCGTCCTCCCCAACGGCATGCTCGCTGGCAGCGCCGAAGAAGCCCTTGATTGTGCCTGCGGCCTCTACCTCAACGACCCGTCAGCATGGCTCCCGGATACACCGACGAACTAACGCGCGGCAGCACTAGTGCGCGAGTTCCTAGAGACCACCGCAACGACGTAGGACCACCCTGAAAGCGTCGCTACCGGGTGGGTTCTGGGGTATCGCAGATCGAAGAACTCGTCAGTGATCAAGGTCCACCACAGTCGACTCGGGTGGGGAATTGGTGTGCGCTCCGACGTTCTGGCGGGACCTTCCGTCCGTCCGATGTGAACCGGCCACGACCCTGGTTCCCGCCCTGCCATCGAGTACGGCCACCGCGTCGGCGAGGTGTCCGATGGCCGCGATCCCCCCGCTGGCTTCGACGAACCGGCAGACGGCTTCTACCTTCGGACCCATCGAGCCTGCCGGAAAAGCCATCGCCCTCAACTCGGCGACCGTGGCCTGGCGAATGGGGGTCGCTTCCGGCGTCCCGTATCCCGCCTCGACCGCGTCGACATCGGTCAAGAGCAGCAGCGCGTCGGCACGGACGGAACGGGCGAGCAGTGCCGCTGTCAGGTCCTTGTCGATGACGGCCTCGATTCCATGCACGACGCCGCCGGTTCTGACCACTGGTATGCCGCCTCCTCCCGAGCAGATCACCAGGACGCCATCCTTGAGCAGGTCGGTGATGACCGCCAACTCGACCAACTCCTTCGGTTCGGGCGAGGCGACGACCCGGCGCCAGAACTCGCCGTCCTGTCGGACCTCCCACGACCGCTCGGCCGCCAGCCGGCGGGCTTGGTCCTCTGCAAAGGAGGGGCCGACGAACTTGGTCGGATCGGCGAAAGCTAGGTCGTCCGCGTCGACCACCGTCTGGCACACGATGCTCGCCACCTGTCGGCCGGGGAGCGCATTCTCGAGCGCTTGGAGCAGCCAGTAGCCGATCATGCCTTGGGTCTCTGCGCCGAGGACGTCAAAAGGGTAGGGGCGAGACAGCGCCGCATCGCCGGCGCTCTCGATCGCCAGAACACCAACTTGCGGTCCATTACCGTGGGTGACGACGAGCTCATGGTTACGCGCCAGAGGCACCAACGCCGCGACCGCCGTCTCCACGTGACGCTGCTGGACTTCGGCGTCGGGGCTCTCGCCCCGCTCGAGCATGGCGTTGCCGCCGAGGGCGACGACGATCCGCATCTCAGCCGACCAGGGTGGCGACCATGGCTGCCTTGATGGTGTGCAAGCGGTTCTCGGCCTGGTCGAAGACGATCGAGGCGGGCGACTCGAACACCTCCTCGGTCACCTCTAGGGCGCTGAGCCCGTACTTTTCGAAGATCTGCTCCCCGACCTCGGTCTCTCTGTTGTGCAAGGCAGGGAGGCAGTGCATGAACTTGACCGCGGGGTTGCCGGTCGCCGCCAGTACATCGGTGTTCACCTGGTAGGCGAGGAGCTCGTCGATGCGCTCGCCCCACTCCTCTGCGGGCTCGCCCATGGACAGCCAGACGTCGGTGTAGAGGAAGTCTGCGGCCAAGACGGCCTTGTGGAGGTCGTCGGTGACCATGACGCGAGCGCCCGAGCCGGCGGCGAGTCGCTCCGCCGTGTCCCGGACCTCGGCCGAGGGCCAGAGCGCTTCGGGCGCTGCCAGGCGGACGTCGGCTCCGAGGAGTGCGCCCGTGACGAGCAGCGAGTTCGCCGTGTTGTTGCGCGCATCTCCGAGGTAGCAGAAGGCCAGCTCGTCGAACGGGTCAGACGAGTGGTCCCGCATGGTGAGCACGTCGGCCAGCATCTGGGTCGGATGCCACTGGTCGGTGAGCCCGTTCCAGACCGGCACCCCGGCGTAGCGGGCGAGGGTCTCGACCTTCTCCTGAGCGAAGCCCCGGTACTCGATGCCGTCGAACATGCGCCCTAGCACGCGGGCGGTGTCCTTCATTGACTCCTTGTGCCCGAGCTGGGAGTCTTCGGGTCCGAGGTAGGTGACGTGGGCTCCCTGGTCGTGCGCGCCGACCTCGAAGGCCGCGCGGGTGCGCGTGGAGGTCTTCTCGAAGATGAGGGCGATGTTCCGCCCCGCCAGGCGTAGTGCCTCTGTGCCCGAGCGTTTCTCCTGGCGCAGCTGCGCCGCCAGGTCGACCAGGTAGGTGAACTCCTGGTTGGTGAAGTCCACCTCCTTCAGCAGGCTTCGGCCACGAAGGTCGACAGACATCTCGGAACCTCCCTCTACGCCGCAGCGCGCTCGATCGGGCAGGTCATGCAACGGGGCCCGCCCCGGCCGCGGCCGAGCTCGCTCCCTGCGATGGAGATCACCTCGACCCCGTGCTTGCGCAGCATGGTGTTCGTGGGCACGTTGCGCTCGTAGCCGAGGACCACGCCCGGGGCCACCGCGAGATAGTTCGTGCCGTCGTCCCATTGCTCGCGCTCGGCGGCCCGGATGTCCTCGTCGGTGGTGAGTACCGTGATCGCGTCGACCTCGAGGATCTCCGCCAGCGTGTCCCAGAGGCTGTGGTTGCGGGTGATGGTGAGCCGGCCTGGATCATCTCCCTCTGTGATGGTCCAGCTGCGCAGGTGTCGGTCGAAGTAGGGGTAGAGGACGAAGGTGTCGGCATCGACCATCGACATGACGGTGTCGAGGTGCATGAAGGCGTGGCTGTGGGGCAGCTCGATGGCCACGACACTGGTCGCCTGCCCGGAGTCGAAGAGAGCACGGGCAAGCATCTCGATGGCCATCGGCGTCGTCCGCTCGCCCATGCCGATCAGTACTGCGTCATGGCCGATGACGTGGACGTCACCACCCTCGATGGTGGCCGGCTGGTAGGTGCGGTCCTCGTCGCCGTAGTAAGTGACGAAGTCGGCCCCGGCGAAGAGCGGGTGGAAGCGGTAGATGGCCCGGGTGTGCAGGGTCTCGCGCTGGCGGGCCGGCTTGGCCATGGGATTCATGGACACCCCGCCGTAGATCCAGCAGGAGTTGTCCCGCTGGAAGAGGTGGTTGGGAAGTGGGGTCAGGACGAAGTCGTCCGCGTTGAGCATGTCCCACTTGAGGCTATGGGCCCGCAGCGGGCGCAGGTCGGCCTTCAGGATCCCGCCCACCAAGAATTCGGCCAGTGCGGCGCCGTCGAGGTCTTCGAAGAGGTTGCGCACCGGTCCGACCAGAGAGGGGCCCAGGATCTCGGGAGTGCAGAGCCGGTCGAGGACGAAGTCCCGACCCTCGGGCAGCTCGAGCGTCTCGCCGAGCAACTGCCCGTAGTAGTGCACCTGCACGCCCTTGTCCCGCAGGGCCTCCGCGAAGGCGTCGTGCTCCTCCTTGGCCTTCTTGGCCCACATCACGTCATCGAAGAGCAGCTCGCCGATGTTCTCCGGCGTCAGCCGGGAGAGCTCGAGCCCTGGGCGGTGGACGATGGCCTGGTGCAGGGGGCCGATCTCCGAGTCGACATGGAATCTCATGGCACTCCTCCGTTCGTATCGTCGGCCGTTCAGGCCGACCCAGCCACTTCGACCTCGGCCGCCTCCGGGGGCAGGTCCGTCGGTTCGGCTGCCTCACCGAGGCGCTCGCGCCGGGCGTTGAGGAAGGCGTAGAGGATCAGCCCGGCGAGGATCACCACCAGGGCCTGGTAGACGACCTGGTAACCCGAGGCGAAGGTCACCCACATGGAGAAGAGCACGCTGATGCCGGCGACCATGAGGTCGCGGGCCAGCGCCCAGCCGACGACCCGTCGGCGCCGTGAGACCAAGAAGGTGAGCTGGGCGATGGCCGACATGAAGTACGGGATGGCCACGGTGACCACGGTGAGGTCCACCAGGTACGTGAAGACGGTCAGCCCCGTCTTGGTGTTGTAGGCCCACAGCATGAGGATCGATGGGAGGGCGGTCCCGACGAGGATGCCAAACCACGCCGTCCCCTTGCGGTCGGACCATGCGAAGGGCCGCGGGAACATGTCGTCCTGGGCGATGGCCCGTGACGTCTCGGTGACGATGAGGGTCCAGCCGTTGAGGGCCCCGATGCCCGACACCACCGCCACCGCAGCGATGAACTTCCCGGCCCAGGCATTGTGGGGGAACATGGTGTCAAAGGCGTTGACGAAGGGGGATCCGGTGCCAACCAGGGTGTGGTGCGACACCAGCCCCATCACGACCGCCGTCACCAGCACGTAGAGGAGGGCACAGGCCGCCGTGCCGATCACCGAGGCGCGCATGACGTTGCGCCGCGGGTCCCTGACCCGCTTCGCCGTGATCGCTGCCGCCTCCACCCCAATGAACGAGAAGAGTGCCACGCCCGCCGCGATGCCGATACCGCTGTAGAGGCTGCCGCCCGTGGCGTTGAAGGGGCCGAAGTTCGACGACGTCACGTAGAACCACCCGACCACGGCGATGAAGAGGAGGGGTAAGAACTTGAGGACGACGGTGACGTTCTGGAACCACGCCATCTGGCGGACGCCGATGAGGTTGATGACGGCCGGCACCCACAGGCCGAACATGGCGATACACCAGTTCTCCATGCCCGTGTTGTGGCCCCATCCGAACAGGGCGTCGACGTAGAAGACCCAGGACGAGACGATCGCCGCGTTGCCGGCCCACGACTGCACCCAGTAGCACCAGCCCACCAGGTAGCCGGCGAAGTCGCCGAACTCGTGCCGTGAGTAGGCATACAGGCCGCCGTCGCTGTTGGGCACCCGCTTGGTCAGCTGCCCGAAGAGGACGGCTAAGAGCATGGCGCCCACGGCGATGACGCCGAGCACGATGATGCCCATGGTGCCGGCGCCGGCGATCACGGCCGGCATGGTGAATACGCCAGTCCCGACGATGCTGCCGATGACCAGGCCGGTGGCGGAGGTCAGGCCCAGGGCATGGGCCTTTGCCTCGCTGCGGGGAGTGAGGGGTTGACCAGGGGGCGCCGGCGGAGCGGGCGGGGGAGCGGTCGTGAGCGACACAGGGTCTCCTTTCGCTGACACCGCGGCGCTGGCGACCGCGCCCCGGTTTTCTTGCATTCACTGTGAATCACGAGCCATACAGCGGGTAGGGACTAAGGTCCCTCCACTGGGGGTGTCACCGCACAACCGCAGACTCCAATAACGGTCCGTTTGGCACGGCAGTATCTGGCCACCAAGCCGCGTCGACCCGGAGCGCCGCTCTCAGTACTGCCTAGTTCGCCCAAGGTGCTCATTCCTCCCGGATTGGGGTGCTGAGCAACCACATGGTCGGTACCAAGATCGCCACAAAGGTCAGGCCGACCGCGATGGCGCCGATCGCGACCAGCGGTTTCTACGTCAGGTAGGGCATCCACGTATCGGCCAGCGACTTCGAGACGACGATGGCAGACGCAGCGCCCGCCGCCGCACCGAGCACGACGCCGGAAATGGCGATGATCAGGGTCTCCCAGATCGTCATCGACAGCAGCTGGCGAGTTGTGGCACCGACACGGCGGAGCAGCCAGACAGCCCCTCGCCGTTCGACGGTTGCCATCACGAGGGTGTTGACAAGGGCAACCTGTGAGTGCCGAGAATGTCATCCGAGTGTCTTACGCAGCCAGTTTGTACTCATGGATGAGACCACCGAGCTTGTCGGTTCTTCGCAGCTGTCTTGGATCAGGAGGCGTTGACGCTGACACAGGGGACATCGAAAGCGGCGCCAGTTGACTCAGCGACCGATGAGGCCGGTGCTCGTTGTAGTGGGTGGCATAGTCGGCTAGGACGTGTTCCAGATGACGGCGGCCAAGGATCAGCATGTGGTCGAGACACTCACGACGAACAGTGCCGACGAATCGTTCGGCAAACGCATTGGCCCGTGGTGCCCGGATTGGAGTGCGGATGATCCGGATGTGTTCAGACCGGAAGATTTCGTCGAAACTCGAGGTGAACTTGGCGTCTCGGTCCCGAACCACGAACCTGACGGGAAGCGTCCGCTTGGCCAGCACCATGGTCAGATTTCGGGCCTGCTGGACCACCCACGCTTCGACAGGGCTGGCGGCGACTCCGCTCACGTACACCCGTCGGGTGTCCACCTCGATGAAGAAGAGCACGTAGAGGCGGCGAAGCAGCACCGTGTCGACGGTGAAGAAGTCGCAGGCCAGCATGGAGCAGGCCTGGCTTCGGAGGAACTCGGCCCATGTGGGCCCGGTCCGCCTTGGGGTGGGCTCGATGCCGTGACGCCGCAGGATGGACCAAACACTCGATGGGGCAAGCCCGACGCCGATCGTGGCCAGTTCGCCGTGGATCCTTCGATATCCCCAGGTGGGGTTCTCCCTTGCCAGTCGCAGGACAATCTCGACGGTGCCAGAGGGAACACTCGGTCGTCCTGAACGGTGGGGATAGGTCCAGCGACGACGCACCAGATCCCGATGCCAGCGGAGCAGGGTTTCGGGTTGGACAAAGAACCGCCCCAGGCGGCGGCGACCAAGGAGTCGGCTCAGCCCGGCGAGCAGCGCCCGGTCGATGGGCCGCAACGTCGGACGGGCCACTTGGCGGCGGAGCACCGCCACCTCGTGACGGAGCATGACGACTTCGATCGCCAATTCGTCGCCGTTACCGCGCGCGAGCCGGAGCCATTGGAGCATTCGGACGAATGCCAGGTAAAGGAAGGACAGCGCCATGGCCTAGCTTCGTCGCTGTTCTCACGCCGACGAAAGTCCAGCTGAGTCCATCCGGATGACGTTCTCGGCACCCACAAGATACCTCCGCCAACCGGCCAAATCTTCATCGTCCTGAGAGACTGCTTACAGACAGGGACGGCCGGGACCGCGAAGCCGTTCACGAAAAAGAGCCTCTGACCAGGGGCGAACCCGTCTGGCAGTTCTAGTGGTCTCGCGCGTAAATCATTGTGACTTACGCGACTCGGAGGGGCTTGCCGTCATAGGTCCAGCGGAACGGTGTTGCCCGGCGGTTGTAGTCGTTGATGAAGGCGATGACCTTGTCGGCCAGGTCGTCGAGTGAGTCGAATTCACCACGGCGTAGCAGCCGACGTTCGAGTATCGAGAAGAAGAGCTCGACCTGGTTGAGCCAGCTGGCATGGGTGGGTGTGTGATGGATGTGGACCCGGGGATTGGCCTCTAAGAATTCGGTGACCTTGGCCGTCTTGTGGGCGGCGAAGTTGTCGGCGATGCAATGGAGATCGAGGTGCGGCGGGGTCTGGGTGACCAGGTCGCCCAAGAAGGTGACGAAGTTGTCGCTCCGAGTCGAGTTGGTGACCCATCCGGCCATTGTGCCCTCATGGACGCTCAACGCGGCGAAGAGCACGGCGGTGCCATGGCGCTTGTACTCGAACTCCCGCCTGGTCCGCTTGCCCGGAATCGCCGGTTTGGTCGGGTTGATCCGTGACTTGGCCTGCATGCCCGACTTCTCGTCGACCGACCAGACCACGGCATTTTGCGGCGGATTGAGGTACAGGCCGCAGACATCTGCGGCCTTGGCCCAAAAGTCCGGGTCATGGCTGGTCATCCACGACTCGACCTGCCAGGGCTTGAGGTCGAGGGCCTTACAGATCCGCCAGGCCTGCGAAGCCGAGATGTGCACGCCGTGCTCGGCCATGGCCGTCGCGAGACTCTCCATCGTCCAGCGGGTCGATCCTGCCGGAGGGTCCTCGGTGACCAACTTGACCAAGAGCAACACGTCGTCGTGGTCATAGATCACCGGGCGGCCCGGACGCTCCTCGTCTTCTAACCCGGCCAGCCCGTATTCCTCATAGCGGGCCCGCCACATCCCTACCTGGTTGTAGTGCAGATCGACCACCTCACCGATCGCCCGATTGGACTCGCCGTCGGCCATCAGCAGAATCATGCGCGCCCGCTTGGCCGCCCGAGCTTCAATGGTGTTGGAGCGCACACGCGCTTCGAGTTCGGCCCGGTCACCCCGACGAAGTTTGAGTGGAGGAAGTCGCATCCCTCCATGAAACCACATCAGTGTTATTATCGCGAGGATCAACTAGGTGGCTGCCCTGAGCTGCACCTTCCCCTTGAACAGAGCCGGTGTGCTCAGGGGGTCAATCGGTCCTCCGACACATCCATTAACACACGCGGGTCTCGCCTCGACGCTGGCCCATTCCGGCTCGTCGGGGTTGTAGGTGATCCGCAGCCCCATCGTCTGGCTGTAGATCTGCGCACGTTGCTCGGGCGTTGCCTTGGCCAGGGACCGCAGCACCTTGCGCTGCGAGGTCACCAGCGCCCGAATCTCGGCCTCTGAGAGGGGCTGAGCGACAGAGGCCGTCGAGGCCAGCTCCCGCTCGGCATGCAGCCGGTCAGCCTCGACCTCCTTGATCCACGAGGCGACGACGGCCGCGTCAGCACCGGCCTCAAGCGCCGAGCGGTACTTCGCCAACCGGGTATCGCAGTCCTTGACTGCCCGGCGGGCAGCCTCGGCCCGAGCGAGCGCTCCGTCGTCCGGCTCCTGCGCCGCTGCCAGTGCGGCGACAGCGCCGTCGAGGTTCTTCGGGTCGAACACGGAGAGCAGCCAGGCGTCGAGACCCGGCAGCAGGTCGGCCTCGCGCAGGTAGACGGTGCTCGGGTGCTTGCCCGTCGCCCCGGCGTACTCCGAGGGGTAGCGGCAGCGGTAGTACGGCTCGCCGTGGTTGAACTGGCCCGACATGCGGCGCCCGCATATGCCGCATTCGACGAGACTGCTGAGAGGGTACGTCCGCTTACGACGGGGCTTCGTAACAGCCCAGCGGTCGTGTCCGGTCGCTCTCTGCGCTGCTGCAGCGGCGAAGGTTTCGGGACTGATGATTGGCTCATGCGTCTGCTCGGAGGACCACACCCATTCGCTGCGGTCGTTCCAGCGCATGCGGCTCTCGTAGCCTGCGGCGACGTCGTCGACGTTCAGCAAGGTCTCGTTGCGCCGCTGGCGGTTCCACACTGACTTGCCGGTGTACTTCGGGTTCTGCACGATGGCTCGCACGGCGCTCTTGCCCCATGCCCCGTTCGCCGACGCCCGGTGGCGGTTGCGCACCGGATCGTGACCGGAGGGGGAGGGGATGGCGACCGACGCTTCATGCCCGGCCTGCAAAGGGAGCCTCGCACACGTTCGCTGACCGAGGTCCGAGGAGGACCTGGGCCTCGAGCAGGGAATCGAAGCGCGGCCCGTTCAGCCCAATGTCACTACGCTCCCCGGTCCAGGGGGTGACTCCAAGACCGGCCAACTGATGCCGAACTGCGGGCGGTGCCAGAGGTTGGTCGCGCCGCCCGCATGCTCCGGGACGAGGGGGAGTCAGTGCGAGCTCAATTGACGACAGGCCGCGTCATACTGTGACACCGCCGCCGTGCTCCCGGCGTGTTGTACTGAGCCCGGTCCATTACCCGCGTAGACCGTCCCGGCGTGTCCTGGGGTTGTCTCGTTGAAAGCAGAACCGGGAGCGCTCGCTGCGTGCCCTGGCTCGACAGGCGCCGTGCTGGTGGCGCAGTTGAATCCGGCCGTCGTCCCGGGCTGACCGGTCGTCGGTGACTGGGCCGCCCCGGCAAGACCAACCGGCACGAGGGTGGCTACGACCGTTGCAGCACCCACACCAAGGCTGCGTCGGATCTTGGACATGGCAATGCCTCCTCTCGGTTCCCCCATCGCGATATATACGTACAACGGTCCGAAAAGGATTTAAGCGTTTTGAGGCCCATCGTGACCTGGGGGTTGGAGCCTCGCCCCAACTCACGTAGTCCCGTCAGTCCGTACCAAAGTCGGGACAAGCCCACACGTCCGCTCGCGGTCGCTCATCGGGGAGTGCCACATCCCGATGCGTTCGGGGGCAGTGAGTCGTCAGATGGTTTCCCCTACTATGTGCCACCAGGACGTTCACAACTGTGAAAGGCAAGACCGTGGAAGGGTATGTATTGCGGGACGCGCCAGGCTGGACTTGGAAAGCGAATGGGCGCGACAACGAGGGACGCTTTGACTTCCTGGTAATTGAGGGCCTCGCGTACGGGGCCGGCCCGCCGTTGCACTTCCATACCACGTTCGAAGACTCTTTCTTCGTTTTGGACGGTTTGCTCACGGTCCAGCTAGGGGACGACGTTGTCGAGCTCGGGCCGGGAGACTTCGCGACGGCCCCGCCCGGCGTCCCGCACAGCCTCACGAACGCACACGCTGACCAGAGTGCCTGCCGGGCGGTCAACCTATTGACACCGGGTGTCGGCTTCGATCGCTACATAAGTCAGATCGACCAGCTCGCTGCGAAGGGCGACCACGAGGGCATGGAACGGCTCAACGCTGAATACGACGTGACGATCGTCGGTCCGAGCGTGGCCGATCGACTCGGACTCTCGTAAGCCAGAGATCGGTGAACAAGGAGCGCCGCCGATCCGGCGTTGATGTGGAACGGCCTGTCAACCTCCAGCGCGAAGGTCCTTCTGACAGCGTTTTGGACGCGACGCACCAGAGGTGCGGCGCCTGATTGTTCCTGAGCAGTCGGTGGGGCCCCGACGTCAACACGGAGCGCCCGGAGCCCGAAGGGTGAGGACGAACGGTGTTGACGTCGGGGTGGAGGCTGCTACTCGTCTTCCCGTGCGGATGGCGGCGGTGGTCGAGCGAGCCATCGACGACGCGCAGGAGCGCAGTGGATCGGAGAACCGCCACGATGATGTACGCGAGTCGGAATCGCAGTAGAGCCATTCGCAGGTGGTTGCCTCGGAATAGGGGCGCCCGTGACGCCCTCGCAAAGAAGGACGTTGGGCGTAACGCCGGCGAGGATCGGATCTGCTGCGGCGGTGCTCCGGCGCGTCGTGGAGGGTTCGCTCAGACGCGGCGCCGATCGCGCGCTGAGCGACGAAAATGTCACGGTGTCAGACCTCGGCCACCATCTCGGCCCAGAGGAACCCGGCGAGCTCCCGGGCGATGGCGGCGGCCACCACCGAGCGCACGTTCTTGTGAGCGGCGAGCTGGCGGAACCGCTTGGACAGTCGGACCTGTGCGGCCCACGAGCGCGCCACGGTCTCGGGCGGCACGCCTTGTTGGCGCTCTCTGATGCCGGCGCCCACGTTGGGGCTGTGCTGGTGGGCCCAGGCCGCCTCACAGAGCTGGCCCCGCAGGTGGGCATTGCCGGCCCGGGTGATCGAGCCCCGACGCTGGGTGAGACCCGTCGAGTTCTCCCCGGGCACGAGGCCGGTGAAGCTCATGAACGGTCTCGCCCTCGGGAAGCGACGCCAGTCGAACACCTCGGCAGCCAGACACAGCGCACCGATTCTGGTCACGCCCCGCTAGGCGGCCAAGCGTGGCACTTGGTCACCGAAGGGACCCGTTGTGCACCACGGCACCAGATCGGCTTCGGCCGACTCGAGCGCGGTGTCCCGCAGCTTCACGGTGGCCAGGTAGTGCGAGTAGGTCGTTGCGAGGGCCGGATCGTCGAAGGACAACGTGGCCAGCCAGCGTCGATGGCGTTCGGTCCACGGCGATCCTCCTCGCCACACGACACTGTGACGAAGGAGGAACCCGCTCAGCCGGTTGCGGGCCCGCGTGAGGTCCTGGACCATGTCACCGCGCGTGCGACAGAGGTCGCGCACGCCCTCTTGGGCCGGCGTCGGGATGGCGATCGGGGTGAGCTCACCGGCCCGTGCAGACCCGCCAGGCGCCGGGCATCCCTGCGGTCGGTCTTGACCCGGTCGCCCGAGCCCTTGGGGATGAGGGAAGGAGCCACCACATCTCAGCGCACCCCCATCGAGGTGAGAAGGCGTTGGAGGTCATAACCGGTCGGGCCCGCTTCGTAGCAGGCCCAGATGCCCTTGGGCTTGCCCAGCCGTTTGACCAGGCGTCGGACCGAGTCAGTGTCGTGGAAGATCTTGTCGACCTCTGCGGTGTCGCGATCGGGCGAGAGCACCGCCACCGCGATCGAGTCCTTCGACACGTCCATCCCCAAGTGGACGAAACCTCGGTGGGCAATACTGGACACGGCTGGCTCCCTCTTTCCGTATGTCGGCTCCGTTCACCGCACAAGTGAATGATCCACGTAAATGCGGATGCCGGAGGAGCCGGCCGTTCCATACTGAATAGGGGCTAGTCCTATGATCAGGCCTTGTACGCGTCGTGGTAGTTCCACCATTGGTATGGCGCAGTCTGCGGGTACCCCTCGGGCGAATCCTCCCACTCTTCCTGACGACCAAGCGCCGTGATGTCGAGGTAGTTCCAGGTCCCACCCATCTGCTCGTCGCCTCGAACGTTGATGAAGTAGGTGCGGAAGATCCGGTCATCCTCACGGATGAACGCGTTGGTACCATGCCACTCGTCGACGTCGAAGTCCTTGTCGAAGTCGTCGGTGATCGTGTACCAGGGAATGCGCTCCCATCCGTGACGCGCCTTCAAGCTCTGGATGTCGGCCTGAGGCGCGCGCGAAGCCCACGCAAGCGATGTGTTCCTGGCGTGCAGGTGGCCAGGGTGCGCGACCTGGTCGGCGCCGAGGGAGCAGCCGACGCACGCCCGCTCGGGGTATGACCCGCCCTCCGCGTACGTGGTCACTTCAGGTCCGTAGAAGGCGCGGTAAACGATCAACTGGCGGCGTCCCTCGAAGAGATCTGTGAGGCTCACCCGTCCGGCGGGGCCGTCGAACCAGTACTCCATGTCAACGGCCATCCAGGGCATCCGCCGGCGTTCAGCCGCGAGTGCGTCGCGGGCGCGGCTCAATTCCTTCTCCCTGGGCAGGAGCTTCTCTCTTGCGGCAATCCACTCCTCCCGCGAGACGATCGGCGGTGTCTTCATGGCTCTCCCTTCTCGGTCATCGCTCCAAGTCTCCCCCAAGGAACCCGGGCCCCTCTGAAGAGCACGCTAAACGGGCATGGAGCACTCCTCGGTCAGTACCCGAGTCCCGGCGGTGATAACCCGACGCCAGCCTGGCGATTTCACTCGCTGGTGGCCCCTTGGACGGGAGAGGGCATCGTGTCGAACCCGACACTGCCGAGCTTCTCGTCGAGATGGAAGACGGATCGAAGTACGTCTACGTTGCGTGCAACAGAGTCCAGAAACTGCCCGATGGACGAGTTGTGCCCGTCTTTCAGTATCGGGGACGGGATACCCGCTCCGTTCCTCTGGAAGCTGAGGCGCTCACCCTCCCGGCGGACGGGGCTACCCTCGACCCCGCTCGGACTCGGCACTTTCAGCGCGGTCAAGAGGCGACATATGGTCTTGGGATGACCGACGTCCAAGATAGTTATCGGGTGGTGTCGAGCGGCTTCGGCGCCGCGGTGAAGGCGCTGGCCCCTGACCAGTGGGGGGCTCAATCTCCCTGCGAGCAGTGGACAGCACGTGATCTGCTGGCGCACGTGGTCGAGAATCATCGCGGCGTGATCGCCAGTGTCAGGGGTGGGGAGTCGGAACCCCTGGGGGTTGACGAGGACCCGAAGCAGGCCTGGGAGAACGCCTCTCGTGCGATCGGCGAGATCACCGGAGATCCGGAGGAGGCGGCCAAGGAGATGGACGGGCCGACGGGCAAGATGCCTGCGGGTCAGATCATCGGCCAATTCGTGACCATGGACGTGCTCGTCCACACCTGGGACCTGGCACGAACGATCGGTGCGGACGAGCGTCTCGACGAGGACTCCGTCCGCCGGGCCTATGAGGCTCTCAAGCCGATGGACTCCATGATCCGCCTGCCCAACGTCTTTGGGCCCAAATTGGAACCACCAGTGGGTGCGGACCTGCAGACCGAGTTCCTTTACTTTTTGGGTCGGCGAGCGTAGGCAGGCAAAGGGCCTGCTGCGCCTCGAACAGGCGAAATGGGACACCTATTCGCTTACACCGACCAACTAACGAGGTGATCGTGGACCTTGCGGGTGGATGGTCTCGCCTCGGGCCAGCATCTCCACAAACTGCTCGATACGCCGGGCTCGGGTCTCCAGCTTCTTTGCGCTTCCGATCCGATAGAGGATGGAGTACCGATTCGCACTTGTGAGCGTCTGAAACCTTGCCTGAACACGAGGATTAGCAATTAGGGCGTCCAACAAATCCTCTGGAACCTCCACGATCGCTTGTCCAGCGTAGGCAGTATTCCACCGACCATCCGCTTTGGCCTGCCGAACCTCGTCTTCCCCTGACCGATGCATTCGGCCGGAGGCGCTCAACCTCTCGGCGATGGCGACGTTCCGCTGAGACCAAGGGCTCCGAGCGTTTCGGGGTGTGAATCGTCGCCGGAACGTTGCGTTGTCACGACGCCCGAGTTGCCCATCGATCCAACCAAAGCAGATCGCCTCGTCGAGTGCCTCGTCGTAGGAGAGCGTTGTCGGATGCGTCGTGCCCTTCTTGGCTAGGACGAGCCACACGCCGTGAGACTTGGAGTGGTTGCCCCTCAACCAGGTCCGCAATTCGGCAGTCTCAGCGACCAAAAGCTCTGAAGATCCACAGTTCACGGTATCCCGTTGTGCCGGACTGACCCACCGTTCGACGACGAACGGTGGCAGCCTCAGGCGTGGTGTCGCTCGCGCGTTATGGGGCACCCTTTGGACCCGGATCCCGTCGAACTGCTCGATCGGCGGGCGGCTCGTCTGACGGAAGCCTTTGGACCGCTTCGGAAGCAAGCATTAGGCCGTCGGGCCCGAGAAGGCGAGTCCGTGACCCGGCCTTCCTTGGGCACCCTCGTCGCCCGCCTGCAACCCTTCTATCTGGGCACCTCGCGGTCCTCGGCCTCTACTAGGAGAAGCGCCGAGAACTTCCTATGCTCACATCTAGTAGGCGCCCATGCCCACGATGGGGGCGTTGAGGGGCTGGCCCCCGTGCGAGCCCAAGAACGGCAGCGTGCTCGGGTAGGCGAAGATGCCGCCGTCGGCGGCCACGAAGTAGTAGCCACCGGCCACGGCGGCCATTCCGACCACCGGCTTGTTGAGGGCGATCGAGCCCGTTGAGCCGTAGAAGGGCAAGGAGGACGGGTACGAGAAGATCCCGCCGTCGGAGGCCACCAGGTAGTAGCCGCCGCTGACCGGGACCGACATGCCCACCACCGGCTTGTTGAGGACCAAGGAGCCCGCCGAGCCCTCGAAGGCGGCGTTGCCGTAGTTGAAGATCCCTCCGTCAGAAGCCACGAGGTAGTAGCCCAAGCCGTTGGGGGTGGTTGCAATGCCGACGATGGGCTTGTTCAGGGTCAGCGAGCCGGTCGAGCCGTAGAACTGGGCGTCGCCGAAGGAGAAGATCCCCCCGTCGGAGGCCACCAGCCAGTATCCTCCGCCGTCACCGGTGACCGCCATGCCGACGATGGGCTCGTTGAGGGGCTTTCCGCCCATGGAGCCGAAGAACTTCGCATCCCCGTAGTTGAAGATGCCGCCGTCGGAGGCCACCAGGTAGTAGCCGCCGCCCCCTGGCATCACCGCCATGCCGACGATGGGCTTGTTCAGCGCCATGCCGCCCGTCGAGCCCAAGAACGGTACGCCGTAGCTGAAGATGCCGCCGTCAGAGGCGACCAGCCAATAGCCATGCAGGGGTTGAACGTTTGCGGTCGCGGTAGAACTCGTCGAGGCGACGGTCGGCCCGGACGGCGGATCCCCGAAGGCCTGGACCGTCTGCATGACGGTCGCCGGCAGTGTGACATTGGTGGTCACGCACCCGTACCCATATGACGCACCCGCGGCCAAGGTGCCCGTCGTGGACACGGGCACCGGCCCCTCGCAGTCGGACGTCGAAGATGGCAGCGAACTGGTCACCTTGATGTTGGTGAGCGGGTCGGTACCGGTGTTCTTGACCACGACCCGCCACCACACTTCAGAGCCGTTCACCGTAGCGGACGAGGCCCAGTCGGCCCCGTTGATCGGTTGGGTCGGGTCGCAGGAGGGTCCGAAAGGCAAGGTGCACACTTGCACGACCGCAGAAATGGAGTCGATGGCCGCGGACGCAGGAGTCGGCGTCCAGGCCAGTAGGGCCAACAGAGGCAACAAGAGCCCTGCAGCAAGAAAGAGTCGCAAACGTGGAGCTACTCCGCCGGTCATCTTGACCTCCCTTCTTGGTCGGCTTCAGCCTCCTCTAGCTGTTGCCTTGGAACCCTAAAGGGATTCTTCACTCTCTACAATCGGGCTTGGATTTCGTCCCATATGTTGGAGCCCCACTCCTGATGCGATAAAGGGGCGGGGCCTCCGCCCCTTGTGAGATCCGAGCATGCTCGGTCTTGCAAAAGAACACCTCGAAAAGAGGAGGAGGCCCCTATGGGACAGTACGTCGGAATCGACCTGCATCGTCGTAGCACCACCATCGTCCGGATGGCAGAAGACGGCGAGGTGCTCGGCACGGAGCGCATCGTGAGCCAGCCCTTCGAGCTCGCCCAGGCCATGGCTGCCGCCGGGCCCGAGCCCGAGGTGGTCCTCGAATTCACCTATGGCTGGTACTGGGCTGCCGATGTTCTCCAAGGCCTCGGCGCCCAAGTGCACCTCGCCCATGCGCTCGGCAACAACTGGGGGAACCGACGCGTCAAGAACGACGTGCGCGACGCCCAGGACCTGGCCGCCATGTTGGCCCTCGGGCGCCTGGCCGAGGGCTGGATCGCCCCGCCAGAGGTCCGAGAGCTGCGCGAGCTGGTGCGTTATCGCTATTCGCTCATCCGGCACCGGACCAGCGCCAAGGCCCAGATCCACGGGGTCATGGCCAAGAACGGGATCCTGCCCGTCGTCGGCGAGCTGTGGGGACCGACCGGTCAGGCCCAACTCGACCGTCTCGAACTCCCCGAGGCCTACGCCATGCGCCTCGACTCGCTGCGCAACCTGCTCGACGTCTACGAGGCGGCCATCGCGGAGCTCGACGCGCACATCCACGCCCAGCTCAGGGCCGACCCCGGCTATCGGGCCGTCATGACCCTGCCCGGGGTGGGCAAGGTCATCGCCGCCATCTTCGTGGCCGAGATCGGTGACATCACCCGCTTCGATTCAGCCAAGAAGCTCTGCAGTTGGGCCGGGCTCACCCCCAAGCACCGCGAGTCCGACGAGGTCGTCCGCCGCGGTGAGATCACCAAGCAGGGCTCACCGCTGGTCCGCTGGGCGGCCATCGAGGCCGTCGGCAACGACCGGGCCAAGGGCAACGAGAAGCTACGCACCGACGACAAGCGCATCGCCGAGCACGCCGGCAAGTACAAGGCCCGCGTCGCCGTCGCCCGAAAGCTCTTGACCCTCGTCTTCTATGCCCTGCGCGACGGGGAGGTCCGATGCCTCCAGACCGCCGCCTGAGTCTCGGCCACGGACCGACGCGTGCTCGACGAACGCCGTGGCCCACCAACCCTGGTGTGGCCGTTGTTTCTGATTGAGCCCGTCGGAACGTGGCCGAATCCCATCATGTGCGGAGATCGACGAAATGAATGGCTGGCTGCCCACGGGAGCGTGACAGAACCCTCGAGCAGTGATGGGAACTCGCAGCACCACATAGGCGTCCTCGAAGAGGATGCGCCACTCGCCGCCGGCGTCAACGCCAAGCCTTCGGCGGGCATCGCCCGACGTTGACCCCGGTGCCTCGTCGGCGCGCGTCTTCGCGTAGGACGCCGATGGGTGGATCAGGAACACATTTCTCGGACCAGGCTCTTGACACGGCCCCGCCCCTTCATGAACGGCGTACGGGGGGTGCGTCCAGAAGGTTGGGCGCCATGACAACAAGGAGGTTCGTGTTGTGATGACGTAACCAATCGACAAGCTGAGGGCAGCCAGCCGGTGTGAGTCCGGTCCGGGGAGACGCCAAGGTCCCCGGTAGCAGAGCCCCCGTGCGTGGTCGAGAGGCCGGGTGCGAAGCGGGGCCGAGCAACTGACCAGTCCGCAACATCAAGTGAAGCCTGCAGCGTCGTTACGCCGGTCCGTGTTCAAACGGACGAGGAGGAGCCGAGCCCCTCCCCTATGGGCGAAGGCCACGGACGGCACCAGAGATCTTGGAGCGGGTGCCTATGAACCTCCCGGCGCAGGGGGCGCAGAATGGTCAGAAGGGTGTCCTTGGAACTGGAGAGATCCGTCTCGACGCCGGGCAAACAAGTCCCCACGAGCCGCCAGCTTGTGGTGCCCGGCAGCATCGACACCGATAACCAGCGGGCCTGGGAAACGGTGAAGTGTCGAGCGGAAGTCGGAGGAGGCCGTCGTAGTGATGACGACCGGGACAACATAACCCGATCAGAGCGAAGGGCCTCTAGCCAGGTGTGCGAAGCAACCAGCGACGACCGTGGGATTGCCTGTAGGGCTATCAACCCACCCGCCTCCGGCGGTGCTGTCTAGGAACTGCAAGCGACGCTTGGGTCACCCGCCAACGCCGTTGGCAGGGCGGAATGCGGCTGACCGACTACCTGGGGGAGAGCCGTGTGCGGGAGAACCGCACGCACGGTTCGGGAAGGGGGAACTGGCGAGGTTGACGCCCAGGCGAGATGGGCCACATGCACCCGACGGGAAACCGCCGGGACTGAGCCCACCCGCCGCACCGGCCACACCGAACCAGTTCCCTACTTCACCAGTCTGATGGCGTCCCCGGTGCGGTGGCAAAGGGCCCGGAATCCCATATGCAGAAGGCGACGCCATAGGGAAGCATGGCGGGATGGATTGCATCTTTTGTTCCATCGTGGAGGGAGCGACGCCGTCATGGCGCGTGCACGAGGACGAGGTCACTTTGGCCTTTCTCGACATCGGACAGATAACACCCGGACACACGTTGGTGGTACCGAGACGACATGCGCCTGACTTATGGTCGCTGACAGAGGACGATGCGGCTGCCGTCATGCGATCCGTTCATCGCGTGGCCGCCCAACTCCGAGAGAGACTGCAACCTCTCGGTCTGAACGTGACTCAGTCCAATGGGGCTGCCGCTTGGCAAGAGGTATTTCACTACCACGTCCACCTTGTGCCCCGGTACGGCAACGATGGTCACGCACCTCCTTGGCAACAGACGTGGCCATCCCAAGAGGAGTTAGCCGACATTCATCGCAAGGCGATCGGGGGCTGATGTCACGGGTGAAGCCCATGACCGGCTCGCCGCATCCCGGCGAACTGGGAGTGCGTCCAGAAGGTTGGGCGCCATGACAACAAGGAGGTTCGTGTTGTGATGACGTAACCAATCGACAAGCTGAGGGCAGCCAGCCGGTGCGAGTCCGGTCCGGGGAGACGCCAAGGTCCCCGGTAGCGAAGCCCCCGTGCGTGGTCGAGAGGCCGGGTGCGAAGCGGGGCCGAGCAACTGACCAGTCCGCAACATCAAGTGAAGCCTGCAGCGTCGTTACGCCGGTCCGTGCTCGCACGGACGAGGAGGAGCCGAGCCCTTCCCCTATGGGCGAAGGCCATGGACGGCACCAGAGAACTTGGAGCGGGTCTACTTCACTAGGTGGGCGGAGAGAGTTATTGGACGACTGGCATAATCGGAAAGTGCCTCACGATCGCGATGTCCAGGCGTTTCACGATCGGGCCGAGACTTATGAAGATGGGTGGCGCGGTCGGATGCATCACGACATTGCGGCCCGCACAGCAGATCTCGCTCTCAGCTCGGGCGACGCACCACGGCGCGTGCTCGATGTCGGCTGCGGAACCGGCTACCTCTTGCGGCTGCTCGCCACCCGGATACCTGAAGCGGAAAAGTTGTTTGGAATCGATGCCACTGTTGGGATGGTCGCCGCCGCAAAATCGATGGCAAACGACCCCCGACTCAGTTTTTCAGAGGGAGTTGCGGAGAAGCTGCCATTTCCCGACGAGTCGTTCGACCTGGTGGTCAGTTCTACGTCGTTCGACCACTGGGAGGACCAGGGTGCGGGACTCGGCGAGTGTGCTCGGGTCCTCGCATCAAGCGGTCATTTGGTCCTAACCGACCTGTTCTCTCCGTTGCTCCTTCCCACCTTGCTTGTCGCTCGCCGGGACCGGGCACGGACAAAGCACCGGGCAGAGGCCCTCTTAAAGTCCGCCGGGTTTCGCACCGTGACACGGCACGGCCTCTACAGCCTGATCATCGGCACGGTCGTGGCGTCGAAGTGACGGTGCAGGCCTAGCTCATACGTGCCGGAGTGTCACCCCAACCCGGCGGATTGGAGCGCCCTGGAGACGAGCTGCGCGACCGCCCTACTTCGTGAACACGGAGTCGATCCACGAACCTTGCGTATGATCCAACCGGGATTGGTGGTCCGAATGACTCATGGATTGGTGACTTCTCCCCGGTCATACTCTTCGCTCATCGACAGCGTTTCGTGAACGCAATGGCCATTGGGGGAATGGTGCGCAAGCGACAATGGGCTGAGCTTGACAAAGGACGGGCGGTCGCGGCGGCGAGAGCGTGGGTCGTGGAACGACCAGCGCCGATCGTGGCGACCATCGCCATGTTCATCCCTGTCATGGCCTACAGCGTTCTGGGCCACGGATTGCATGGGGGGCACTTCGAGCTCATCACGCCAGGGGACCTCTGGGGTTTGGGCGGGAGCTCGTGGGCTCTGGCCCACGGTCAGTTCGCTCACATCTACGCTTCCCCGGGCGCGCTCACGTCGCCTCCGGCTTTCGAGCTCGTGCTGGCCCCGATCCTGCTCTTCGCCCAGGCGGTTGGCCTCGCCACCCACTTTCCCGGCGGTCACCCGCTTGGCCTCTGGCTCCTGCTGGGGCCGGCGGTCCTCCTGATCGCGTCGCCCGCGCTATTCGCGATCGATGCCGTTGCCCGGTCGTGGAGCCTCACGGATCGCTCCCGGCTCGCGCTGGCGCTGGTGGGCGCGCTCGGGGTCGCCAACGTCGCCGGGATCTGGGGACATCCCGAGGACTGCGTTGCCGTGGCGATGGTGCTGTGGGCCGCGCTGGCGGTCGAACGACGTCCGGACACCGGCGGGCGGCGGGCGGCGTGGCTCTTGGGTCTCGGCATCGCGTTCCAACCGCTCGCCATACTGGGCGTGGCGCCAGTGCTCGCCTGTTTGAGCTGGCGGTCATTCGCGAAGGTCTCGTGGCGACTTCTACTGCCGAGCCTGCTGATGCTCGTCCCCCGCTGATCAGCCAACCCGGCCTCACCCGTTTCGTGCTCGTGAAGCAGCCGTTCCTTCCTCACTTCGTATCGTTCACGCCGCTGACCTACCTCGCCCCCGTCATCGGTCCCGGTACGGACGGAGGTGGGCCGACACGATTGGTCGCACTGTTGCTGTCAGCCTGCCTCGCCATCGCCGTCTGTCGTCGCCGGCACGACCTGCCCACAGTGCTCACGATGACGGCGATCGCCCTTCTTCTTGCGGGTGCTCTTCGAAACGGAGCTCAACTGGTACTACATGTGGCCAGTCGCTGCTGTTTGCCTCGTTCTCTCGGCACGGCGCGGTGTTTTGCACCTGGGTGTCTGCAGTGCGGCGCTCGTTGCCACAATCGTGCTCGGAAACCACGACGCCGTGCACAACATCGCGCTGTGGTGGCCGGGGCTCATGGCGTCCTTGGCGGTTATGTGGCTCTTCGGAAATGAGCGGGGTGCAGGTGCAGCAGGTGGATCCGCGACCGTGTAGCGGGGGTCCACCAGTCTGAGGTTGTTCGACGACCGCAGATGGAGGACCCCCGTGGTGACTGACCCTACGCGCGCGCTGGAGTGGATGATCGGACTTCGGGCGATCGCATTCCTTGGCGCAGAGGACGGCGCTGGCGACCAGGCGAGGATCCACCTCGAGACGAAGCCCTCGCTCGTGGGGTGTCCGAGGTGCGGGGTGCTCGCCCGGGTCAAGGACCGCTCCCGCGTCGAGCTGGTCGACCTCGCGGTGTTCGGGCGCCCGACACGGCTGGTGTGGCACAAGCGCCGATGGATGTGTCCCGATGGGGACTGTGCGATGGGTTCGTGGACCGAGGAGGACGATCGCATCGCCGGGCCCCGCCGGGTGCTCACGTCCCGGGCGGCCCGCTGGGCGACCATCCAGGTCGGCCGTCATGCCCGCAGCGTCAACGAGGTGGCGGGCGAGCTCGGCTGTGACTGGCACACCGTGAACGACACCGTCGTGGCCTACGGGGAGGCCCTGCTCGACGCCGACGAGGGGCGCATCGGCGAGGTCAGCGCCCTCGGGCTCGACGAGGTGCTGATGGTGAGGACCGGTCCCTACCACCGCCAGCACTTCTCCACCCAGATCGTCGACGTCCGCGCCGGCCAGCTCCTCGACGTCGTCCCTGGTCGTGGGAGTGCCGAGCCCATGGCCTGGTTGGCCGAGCAGACGAGCGTGTTCCGTGAGCGCATCGAGTTCGGCACCCTTGACCTGTCCGGCCCCTATCGACGCGTCTTCGAGATCATGGTGCCCGGCGCCACCTTGGTCGCCGACCCCTTCCACGTCACCAAACTCGCCAACACCAAGCTCGACGAGTGCCGACGCCGGGTGCAGAACGAGACGCTCGGACACCGGGGCCGCAAGTCCGATCCGCTCTATCGATGCCGGCGCCTGTTGACCAAGGCCAAGGAGCGCCTCGACGACAACGGTCACGAGAGGCTGATCGGCCTCCTTCGTGCCGGCGATCCCCACGGCGACGTGGCCACCTGCTGGGAGGCGAAAGAAGCGGTGCGCGAGCTCTACGCGCACGCCGATGCCGACCTCGCCCTCGAGTGGGTGACCCAGCTCGGCCACGACCTCCAGGACAAGGACTACCCGATCGAGGCCCGTTCCCTCGGCCGCACCCTCATCCGCTGGAAGCATCAGATCGCCGCCTGGCACCGCGCCCACGTCTCGAACGGACCGACCGAGGCGGTCAACAACCTCATCAAGCGGGTCAAGCGCGCCGCCTTCGGGTTCACATCCTTCCGGAACTACCGGATCCGCTCACTGCTCTACGCCGGCAAGCCCAACTGGGACCTGCTGGCCACCGTCACGCCCCGCTGAAATCCGAAGAGCCGGTTATGTTGGGCTCGACTGCCGGGCGGGTGAGGCTGCACCAAGGTTCACGGATCAACGCACGCACGCCGGCGGGCACCAAAACGACCAGGTTGCAAGCCACTTGCTGAGAGACCGCCTGCTTTGGGTGCCAGCGGATTCCGGCGACCACGCCGGACTCCGGCTGACAGTAGATATCCCTAAGCGCCGGTATGGGCAGGGGTAAAGAGTCTTTGTTTGCGCCGCCCCGCTCCGCGCCCCCCTCCGTTTCTC
This sequence comes from uncultured Acidimicrobiaceae bacterium, assembly GCA_963717455.1. Lineage (GTDB taxonomy): Bacteria > Actinomycetota > Acidimicrobiia > Acidimicrobiales > RAAP-2 > Bog-473. The sequence goes on along the minus strand of OY970336.1, from coordinate 3,207,891 downwards.
GGTTGGGGGTCGGGCCGACATCGGGGTCCCGATGTGCCGGACGAACATTCGACACCAAAGCCGATCCAACGTGTGAGTTCTCGGGATCCTCGAGTCGGGATCGTGATCCAAGTCATCTCCACGTCGGCTCAGAGTCAGGGCATTTTCGATGAACCTTGCGTTCGGGGTGAGAACGAGGCTGACTGCTCAACCCCAATTGAGGCGATCGTCTGATGTCATTGTGCTCGTCAGGAACCTGATTGACTGGGTCACCGCAGCGGATGCACAACAGGGAGATCGTCAAGGACTTCTCGGCCGCCTCCGATACCAAGGTCAGTGACTTTGACGAAGGCGGATCCCCGACCCAGCGTTCGTGCGCCCTCGGCCCTCGAGGCCAGCGAGGCCGGCGGCGAGAAAGTGCGTCGGCAGCGACGGCGCGGACTATTCGCGACCTCCCTTGCCATGGCTACCTACGCGGCCCTGGCCGTGCTGGCAAACGGGAATGCCTGGACAATGGGTGCCACACGGACGCTGCAGCAGCCGTTCCAGGATCCGAAGTTGAATGTCTGGTACGTCGCATGGACGCCGTTCGCTCTCACGCACGGGGTGAACCCGCTTTACAGCGCTTGGGTCAACGCTCCCTATGGAGCGAATTACGCGGCGAACGTCGCTATTCCCTTGTTGGCCATCATTGCCAGCCCCATAACGGCGATCTGGGGACCTGTCGCCGGAGTCAACTTTCTCATCTCACTTGGCTTTCTTACCTGCTGCGTAAGCGGGTATTGCTTCGTTCGGCACTGGACGAGTTGGCGACCGGCGGCGTTCTTCGGCGGCTTGCTGTACGGCTTCTCGCCATACGTGGTCGCCGAGGGTCGCGCCCATATCCACACGATGTTCGTGGCCCTTGTCCCGATCATCTTCATCCTCCTGGACGAGATACTCGTCCGTCAGCGCCATTCCCCTCGGATCTTGGGGCTCATCCTTGGCGTCGTTGTGATCGCGCAGTACTTCATTTCCAGTGAAGTGCTCGCCACGACAGCGATCATGTCCTTCGTGGTGCTCATCTTCGTCTCGCTGTTCAACCGCGGGAAGGTCCGATCTCACCTCATTGGCGCTCTCCCAGCTCTGGGAATCGCCTTGGGACTGGCAGTTATGTTCCTCACCTACCCGGTCATCTATTCACAGCGAGGACCAGGGCACTACACGCTCGCTGTGCCCCCGGGGCAATTCCAGGCCGATCTCTTGAGTGCGATCCTCCCGACGTCCAATCAATTGATCGCACCCGCCTCAGCGACGGCCATTTCCAACCACTTCGCGAACAACCTGTTTGAGAACGGGTCGTACCTTGGATTGCCGTTGGTCCTCTTGCTCGTGGGCGCCACGGTGGTTTGCCGTCGTTCCAAGGTGCTGGTCGTCGGCTTCTTTGCAGCACTCAGTGCATATCTCCTGTCGCTGGGATCACCGGTACTCGTTGGCAACCACTACGTGGGGTGGCAGAACTTACCGGGAGTCATCTTTCAACACCTCCCACTCCTCCAGGGCGCGGTCATGGCCCGGTTCGCACTCTTCGTCGCGTTGTTCGCCACATTGGTGCTCGGAGTAACGATGGACCGGCTACGCAACTGGCCCGGATGGTCCCAGGGATGGATCGGCCCGGTCGCCGCGGTCGGAACGGGTATCGGAATAATGCTTCCCCTCATCCCCAATCTTCCCTATACCGTGGCGACGGTCGATACGCCGAGCTTCTTCACTTCATCCGCCGTCAACTCTGTTCCCGCAAACTCGGTTGCCGTGGTCTACCCGCCGACGACGGCACAGACGGCGCCGCCGAATCCTGACTCAACACTGTGGCAGGCCTCGGCGGATATGCGATTCAAGATGCCCGGCGCGTACGCGCTGGTCCCCGAGCCGGGGAGCCGGTCGCAATGGGGTACGCCGACGCTCACCACAAAGACACTCGCGGCAATCGAAAGTGGCGCGGGGGTGCGGGAGACGGCGTCGCTCCGCTACGCCCTGCGAGCACAATGGCGCAGCTGGGATGTCCAGACCTTCATCATGGGACCGGGTCGAAATGAAACAACCGCTCGGCATCTCGTCTCTTGGGTGCTCGGACGCGCGCCCGAACACCGGCAGGGCGTCTACGTGTGGTATGGCTTGCAGCGATCGCTGAGCAAGTCCTAGCAAAGGGCTGCGAGTCCTGGATCCGTTGACCTGGACAGAGCCTTGTAGAACTTCTCAAGGAGGCCCGGAGCCCGTGCTCCGGGCGCTATATGGGCATCCCGAATCGCGATCACTGCTTAGGACAGGGGATGGCCCGCACCGTGACCGTGTTCACGACGGGGGCGTCTGACCAAGGGATGGCTCGGGTCCCGCACCTCTAGGCGGCTGTCCTGAGGTGCACCCTCCCCTTGAACAGAGCCGGTGTGCTCAGGGGGTCAAATCGGTCCTCCGACACCGTGTGATGTGTCAAGACATTGGAGACAATGTGTCGAGACATCGTGGACACCCGGGTTCATTCCTGGGGCTGGTAGCTCCTGGCGGGGTCGAGGGTGAGCGCTCGGATGAGTCGGTGTCGCTCGTCGAGGATCCGGACCTCTTTGTCGCTCACGCTCTAGGACTTCCTGCGGCGCTCCGACTGGCACCAGCGCGCCGCCTGAAGGGGCGTAGGCCCGGCCGACTACGTCCGAGGCCCCAAGGAGGCCGACTACGAGGCCACCAGGGTGCTGTGTGGGGACTGTCCGGTGCGTCTGGAATACCTCGAGTTGGCGCTGGCTGAACCCGACCTCGAGGGCCTCTGGGGCGGGACGACGGATGCCGAGCGGCGGGAGATGCGTCGGCAGCGGGTGGCATAGCTTGGGCAGCATGTTCAAGATCAGGGAAGTGACCATTAGGCGAGGCTCCGCCGAAGACGAGTGGCAAACATCCATCGAGGTGGAGGCCAGGTTCGGCGAACTCGCCGACCAGTCGTTCACCATGAGGGTTCCACCAGACGAGTCGCGGAAACAGTTTGAGGATGCGGTGGCCGCCGCTCGGGCGTACGTCCGAAAACTCGTGGCCGAGCAGGCGCCGCACATCGAGTAGCACTGAGGGGCCGTGGCCGAAGTGGTGGTTAGGCAGTTCGCCCGGACCTCGAGGACCTCTGGGCCGGGTTCACAGAGAAGGAGCGGCGGGAGATCCGCCGGACGCGGGTGGCGTAGGGGGCTCAAAACTGATCGGCCCCCGGGGGCCGTGGAAGTGAGGCGAGACTTGGTTCCAGGGCAGATGACCTCACACCACGGGAGCGCCAGATTGTGCTCATGGCTCTTTGGAACCACAAGCTGGCAACCGCACAGCTGCACGCTTCCACGGACCTCCTCGGCCCTGGCGAGCTCTCGAAGGGGATGGCGCTCGTAACCGAGATCGACCGAGTTGCTAGTCGTCTCGGCGGAGACCCGTATGCCCCGGCGTACGGACTCGGGCGATAGGCGGGACCACGGAGCTCGAGCGGCGAGAGCTGCGCCGGACGGAGCCTCGATGGATGGCGAGGGGCAGCGACGACTGGAGCCGCATTGTTGCAGCCGTAACCGCCCCTCATTCACGATGCTGACAGCGCGGTCAACGCCGACATAGAGCCGACCGGACTGAACCGGCAAAATGACCCGACAACACTCGACCCTTGCCGCGGGCTGACGTGCCGGCCGCGATGGATATGTGGCGCGGTTGTGCGGCCCATGGTCCGAAAGTTCTATGGAGGATCGCGCTCTCTGGCAACAATCGGTTTCATCATGAAAATGGAACGAACCGAAGAGCATTGGCTGATCAAGGCGACAACCGTCCTGCAACGCGTGGCGGGCGCCCAGAGTCGGTTCTCAGGGTCGATGCGGCTGAACGAAATCGCCATGTTGGCGGCGGCCGACGAGCTTGAGGCGGCCACCCGGGAAGCGACGGCATGGATGGTGGGGAACCTCTGCCCGGACTTGGAGCTCGGAGGGCGCGTCGCACTGATGATGAATACATGCACCGAGGTCGCACTCACCGCGCAGCGGGCGATCGCCGGCCCCTACGCCGACCTCGACGCTGCCATCGGCTGCCTCGGAGACCTCCTGGCGATTATCGACTTCCAGTTGCAGACGCTGGACATCTGATAGCGGTAGCAGCCGCGACCCAACCCATGCCGAAGCAAAGGTTGGAATCGCCACTCCCATTAGCTCCGAGCCCCCTGAGCACCGTAGTACCGCAGCTGAGTCGCCAGCGTGACCCACGGTTCGGGGGCGGTGCGGCCTCCTGGACCGGGCACACCCAAGGAACGGGCACACTAGAGGTGGCCAACTATGGCGAACTCCCTGTCCCTTCCTCCCCCCGACTCCGCTGGGCAAGCCGGTCCCCCGACCGCCGGTGCCTTTGCGCTTCCGGAGATTCCCCGCGGCAAGGCTCTCCTCGCCCATCCCGGTCTCAATAAGGACTCCGCCTTTTCCCAGGTCGAGCGCTCTGCCCTCGGGATCTCGGGGCTTTTGCCCTCGCGGGTGCTCACCATGGACGAGCAGGTTGGCCTCGAACTCGAACACCTGCGGCGCAAGACCGATGACGTGGAGCGCTACATCGGCCTCACCTCCTTGCAGGACCGCAACGAGACCCTCTTCTACCGCCTGCTCGTCGACCACCTCGAAGAGCTCGCACCCATCATCTATACCCCGACGGTCGGCCATGCCTGCCGGGAGTTCAGCCACGTAGTGCGGCGCACCCGAGGCTGCTGGATCACCCCCGACGACATCGACCGGATCCCCGAGTTGCTCGCCAACGCGGCCACTCCGGGGGTCCGGCTCATCGTGGCCACCGACAACGAGCGGATCCTCGGGCTGGGCGACCAGGGGGCGGGTGGTATGGGGATCCCCATCGGCAAGCTCGCCCTCTACACCGCCGGGGCGGGCATCCACCCCCGGCAGACCCTGGCGGTCTCCCTCGACTGCGGGACCGACAACCAAGGACTCTTGAATGACCCGCTCTACCTCGGCTACCGGTCCCTTCGCTTGCGGGGCCCGGCCTATGACGCCTTCATCGAGGCCTTTGTCACCGCGGTGAAAGAAGCCTTCCCCGACGCACTCTTGCAATGGGAGGATTTCAAGCAGCACAATGCCCTGCGCCTCTTGGACCTCTACCGCGAGCGCCTCCCGAGCTTCAACGACGACATCCAAGGGACCGCGGCGGTCGTCGTGGCCGGCATCCTCACCGCGCTGCGGCTCCGGGGCGAGCGGTTCAGTTCCCAACGCCTCGTCTTCTTGGGGGCGGGGGCAGCCAGCCAGGGGATTGCACGACTCGTCCACGCCGCCATGGTTGCTGAAGGTGCCCGAGCCGGGGCGCTAGACCACTCCATCGTGATGCTCGATTCGGGCGGCCTGGTCTTTACTGGCCGCACCCACGTCGACCCCGACAAGTTGCGCTTCGCCATGAGCGCCGAGGGCCTCTGCCATTACGGCTTTGTGCCTCCTGGTAGTGGCGCGCCCCGGTCCGGGACGTACTTCGGCCTTGACGATGTCGTGAGCAAGGTGGCACCCACCATCTTGCTCGGCACGAGCGGCGTGGCCGGCGCCTTCACCGAGACGGCTCTGCGCACGATGGCAGCGGCCGCCGCGGCACCCATCGTCTTCCCGCTCTCGAACCCGACGTCCAGCTGCGAAGCCACCCCGGGTGACGTCTTTGACTGGACCGGGGGCCGGGCGCTCGTGGCGACGGGTAGCCCCTTCGCACCGGTCGAGCGCGACGGGCGCCTCCACGTGGTCGGCCAGGCCAACAACATGTTCATCTTCCCCGGCGTCGGACTCGGCGCTCTCGCTGCCCGGGCCCGTCGGATCCCCGACGAGGTCTTCTTGGTGGCGGCGCGCACGCTGGCCGCCCTCGTCCCCGACCACCGCCTCGAACAGGGTGCCCTGTACCCCGCGTTGGGCGACCTGCGTCCGATCTCGCACCGCATCGCGGTGGCGGTCGCCCGTGAGCTCTGTGCCAGCGGCGCCGGCGCCATCCCCCGAGGCGACGACAGCGACGACGCCATAGATGACGCCGTGGCCGCCGTCATGTGGTCCCCCGACTACATCACCTACTGCTGAGGGGCTGTGCCACGAGGGGATCAACCGCTTTCCCCTTTCGTCGCACATGCCCGTCCTACGCTGCTCCGCAATCTGCGGCAGTACCGCTGTTTGGGGAGTAGACACCCCGACTGTCGAGTTTGGAGGCGCGGTGGCGATAAATGCACAGACGCTTGAGCGAGCGCTGCGGGAGGCCGACTACAGGGTCATAAGCCGCAATTGTCCATTTTGTGGCAACACAGAAGAGGAATGGCTAGCCCTGATAATTCGTCCGGCCTCTGAACACACGGTGCGCGCGTCCACGTAAAAAGCCCTCCCGCCTGGAAGAATGTTTGTCGCTGAACACACATTCCAACCAGAACCGGAGGGCTCCTTGAAAGTGCACGCTAGTCGCTCGGTCCGTCGCGCCAAAGTGATACCCGACGGCAAGAACCTCGTGTCCCATGCCGGTGCCGCCCTCTTGGCCGAACTGGCCGATCGCGCCGGGTTGACCGAGGCCATGTCGGAGGCCATGTCCGAGTGCGGGATCAACTGGCACACCCACGATCCCGGTGTCGTGCTCACACACCTGGCCGTCGCCATCGCGGATGGCGCGGACTGCCTGGCCGACATCGCCGCGCTCAAAGAACAAGAAGATCTCTTCGGTCCGGTGGCTTCTGTGGCCACGGCCTGGCGGGCCGTGTACGCGACGGCTTCGGTCGAGCTGCGGGCCATCCCGGTGGCCCTGGCGGAGGCCCGTGCGCGCGTCTGGGCGGCCGAGCCACCGCAGGGCCCGATGATCTGGGACTTCGACTCGACCCTGCTCGACGTGCATTCGGAGAAGGAGGACGCCGCGCCCACCTACAAGCACGGCTTCGGGTTCAACCCCTTGGGCGTGTGGTGCGACAACACCAAGGAGCCCTTGGCCGCCATGCTGCGGCCGGGAAACGCCGCCCCCAACGACACCGACGACCACCTTGAACTGCTCGAACAGACGGTCCGTGCCGTGCCCGCTGAGTATGCCCTCGGCCACGAAGAGGGCGACGACCCCGCACTGGTGGTCCACCCCATCTTGGTCCGGGCCGACTCGGCCGGGGCCACCCACCGCTTCGTCGCCTCCCTCTCAGAGGCCAACTTCGACTACTCGATTGGCTTCCCCATCAGCGGTTCTGTGCGTGACGCCCTACTCTTGGCCCAAGAAGAGGACTGGGTGCGCGCCCGTGAGCTCGAAGGGGAGATCCGAGCGGGCGCCGAGGTCATCGAGCTGAGCGATCTCTACGAGGTGGCCGGCTGGCCCGCCGACATGCGGGTGATCTGTCGGCGCGAGCGTCCCCATCCGGGCGCCCAGCTCTCCCTCTTCGACACGCACGCCGGGTGGCGCCACACCTGCTTCATCACCAACACGGAGGGACCCGACATCGCGGCGCTCGAGCTGCGCCACCGCGGCCACGCCCGCGTCGAGGACCGCGTGCGCGCCTGGAAGGCCTGCGGCCTTTCCAACCTGCCCTTCGAGGGCTTCTGCGCCAACGAGGCCTGGGTAGCGGTCAGCCTGATCGCCGGCGCACTGTTGGCCTGGAGCCAAATGACGTGTTTCGACGGCGCACTGGCCAAGGCCGAACCCAAGACCATGCGCTACCGCGTCCTCCATGTCGCCGCGGTTCTCGCTCACCGCGGGCGGGACCTCATCGTCCATCTCGACGAGAGCTGGCCTTGGGCCAGCGAACTGGCCACCGCCTTCACGCGTCTACGCGCCGCGTTCCCATAGCGCGACGGGTCCAGACGTCCGACCCCGAAGCGATCCCGCAGGGCGTGACACGACGAGACTGAACGAGGACCCCTAACCCCTCACGCCCATTGTGCGCTCACGGGGCCGTCAACAACTCTCCACCGCGAATTGACCAAGTCGGAGCGGTCGCGCCAGAGGTCGGACGAATGATCGAGGCTAGGTCTATCTACTTAGCCCTTGTACACCTTCAATATGTTCCCTCGGACACTGTTACCGATAGCGTCCCGGATGAGCTGCTGAGCGACAGCCCAGATGAACTCGGGCTTGAAAGTGCCGTCCTCTTCGCAATGGCATTTGCATGCAAAAACTGCGGGTTTATCCGATTCCACAGATTTGAGGAATAGAGAATCATCACTCTAGGAGCTCCTACAGCAGCCTGCAGGCTGAGACAGGCGTAGGAATGATGATTGGTATCGCCCTAGATCTTCCGGACCGGGAGTTGAGGTGACAGATGGACTCTGCGGTTGATGGTTGTCATGCTGCCTGGTTTCGCTTGTGGTTGACGAGGATCTCTTGAGGGGTGCGCCCGGCCATGTAGTCGCCGTGGTTGCGCCGGCGGCGGTTCTAGGTGACGAGCCACGCATCAGGCTTCGGCCTGGAGCTGGCGGATCGAGGTGAAGTGACGGCGATGGAAGGCAGGGCGCCAGCACTCTTGGAGGATGGTGCCGTGGAAGCGCTCGACCACGGCGTTGTGGTTCGGCGAGCGGGGTGGGATGCGGTGGTGGGTGATGGTCTTGGCTGCCAGGGCGCCGATGAAGGCGCTGGCGATGTACTCGGGACCGTTGTCGCTGAGAATGGCCCGGACGCGCACCCCGTGGCGCCGATAGACCCGCAGCACCTGGTCGATGAAACGGGCGGTCATCGCGCCCTTGGGTGGCCCGAGCACGATGGCCACGAGGGTCCAGCGGGTGAACACGTAGATGGCGGTGAGTTGGTAGTACACCTTGCCGACGCCCTTGGGCTTGCCGACGTAGAAGCTGTCGAGGCACACGAGATCGCCCGGGCCACCGCTGGCCAGGCAGAACCCGAAGGGCTCGTCGTCTCTCGCCGCCTCGGTGAGAAGGCCCGTCGTGGCTGCCGCGATGGCGGCCACCCGGGCCAAGCGCTGGGATCGCTTCCCGAGCCCGTGGGTGACCAGGTGTTTTTTGCACCGTGGACTTGGCGATGGAGAATCCCTGGTCACCGAGTCGATCGGCGTATTGGCGACAGCCGATCGTCGGCTCGAGGACGGCCAAGGTCAACAGCGCCTCGACGACGTGGGTGGGTGTGGCCTCGGGTATCTGGGGGGCTCGGCGCTCCTTGGGCATGAGGGCGGCCAGCCCGTAGCGGTCGGCGACGTTCTTCCACTCGTAGTAGCGGGTCCGCGAGATGCCGAAGACCCGGCAGGCCTCGGCGACATTGCCCACTCGGGCGGCGTGGTCCAACACGGCGATGCGCCGCTGGTAGATGATCTCTGCTCGGGTCACGGTGATGGGCTTCTTGGCTCTTTGGAAGGAACCACAGAGTCTCCATCGCCGGACCCCTCAAAGGGGTGGATGTGCAACCTCAACTCGCGGACAGGAAGCCCTAGCCCGGACCTTTCACTAAAAAGTCCTACGTTCTTGCCGTATTGACGCGGAAAAGCCCTCGTGGCAAGGGAAACTGTTGATTGCGAAGCCAACAGGAACCAAACCAGGAGGGCACTTCCGAGATGCAGCGTAACGCGGGCCGACCCAACATTGTGGTGACCACCGGGGGCAAGGGAGTCGCCGCTCACGCGGGTGCTCGGCTGTCCTGTGCGAACTGGCCGATGAGCTTGGGTTGCGCCAAGGACTCTCAGAGGCGATGGCGCCGACCAAGAAGCGCCGACGAGGCCATGACCGGGGCCAGGTGCTCGTCGATCTGGCCGTGGCCATCGCCGACGGGGCGACCGCCATCAGCGACCTGCGGGTGCTGGCCGACCAGCCGGCCCTCTTCGGCGATGTGGCTTCGGTGCCGACGACCTGGCGGACCCTCGAGGCCATTGACGCCGCCGCCTTCGAACGCATCGCTTCGGCGCGAGCAAAGGCTCGGGCCGAGGCCTGGGCAGCCGGTCTTGACCCAGGTTTCTACGTGATCGATCTCGACGCCACGCTCGTTGGTGCGCATTCGGAGAAGGAGGGGGCAGCCCCAACTACAAGCACGGCTTCGGGTTCCAGCCGCTCATGGCCTTCCTCGATGCCACCGGTGAACCACTGGCTGCACGCCTGCGCCCGGGCAACGCGGCGCCGGGTAATGCAGACGACCACGTCATCGTGCTCGACGAGGCTTTGGCCCAGCTGCCGATCGATCCAGCCACCTGCGAGGTGATCGCCCGGACCGACGCCGCGGGCTGCTCGCACCGCTTCACCGAGGCCTGCGCGGAGCGAAATGTCCGCTTCGTCGTCCGCCACAGGCTCAGTGCCGAGCTGGCGGCTGTCGTGACCAATGTGCCCAAACACCGCTGGAAAAGAGCCATCTCGGCCGATGGTGCTGAAGAGCGCGAGTCCGGAGAGGTGGCCGAGATCACCGACCTGGTGGATTTGTCACGCTGGGGGGAGGGCACCCGGATGATTACCCGGCGTGAGCTGCCCCACCCCGGAGCCCAACTCACCTTCAGCGATGTCGGGGGCTATCGCTACCAGGTCTTCATCACCGACCACCGAGAAGACGACGTCTGCTTCCTCGACGCGCTCTATCGGGGCCGGGGACGCTGTGAGCGTCGGATCTGCGACGCCAAGGACACCGGACTGACCAACCTGCCCTCAGCCAGCTTCGCCATCAACGCGGCCTGGCTGGCTCTGGTCCTCATCGCCGGCGACCTCTTGGTCTGGATGAAGGCACTCTGCCTCGAAGGCGAGCTGGCCCGGGCCGAGCCCAAGCGACTGCGCTACACCCTCTTGCACACCGCCGGCGTGCTGGTGCGCTCGGCGCGACGCACCACCTTGCGCATCGCGGAGGGTTGGCCCTGGGCCGACGACCTCGTGGTGGCCTTCACCCGACTGCCGAACTGGTCCAGCGCCTGCGCACATTTGGTGGTTCCGCGCTGTGCAGGACGCTGAGTTGATCGAACACGCCCATCGATCGGGCGTGTGACCTCCAGCGAGACTGCGCGCCTCGACCGGCCGTCTCACTGACCGCGCCCACATCAACCATGGTCTCGAAGACGACCTCATGGCACGTCGAACAACAGAATGGACTTCACCACCGGGGATACTGAAAGGTCCGGGCTAGATGAGCTGAAATTCTTGAACGGAAATCACCTGGGCGGTAGACGGCGACGGTCAGAAGCCTTCCGACTGGTGAATACGGAACGTCGGCGGGGGAGAGGCGGTCAGGCTGCCCAGCTGGTCTCCCATGCTGGTGTGGTCAAGGTTAAAGTCGCCCCCTCCGACGCCAGGGCGCGGCGCGATCAGGCGACCGGGCATAGACGCCCGCCGTGTACCGCGATCCGTTCGGAGTCCCGACATGCACCCGGTTCACGAGCTGTCAGCTCCCTCCCGGGCCCGGCGGCTAGCAACTGACTGACTTCACCACCATGTCGCGACCCAGCGTGGCAACGACCTTCAGGCCAACGCGCGTCCCTCCCCGAGACACCGTCTCGATGACAGCGGCGTTGGCAGAGCCTCCCGGCCCGGACCATGGGCGCCACAACGGCAGCAAGCGCACGGGGCAGGTAGCAGGCGGTGTAGATGGCCTTGTTGGCGACCCCGCGCACTGCCATCGCTTTCGGATCGTGGGGTTTAGCGGCGTCGTGGACGATGCCGACGAGGCCGATCTGGAAGCCCAGGTCGAACATGGCGTTGTTGAGATCGGCTTCGTGGTGAGTCCCACCCACAAGCCTCGAGTAGACGAGCTCTTGCGGAGGTTTCCAAGCCGCCGGTCACCAACAACCGGGACACCCAGGAGCCCGCCCAGAACCCCGGCGCGTCGGTCGACGTCACCATCTCGTTGGCGGCGCGGTTGGACAGACCGTGTACTCGGAGCGGTGACTACTCGGAAGTGCCACCAACGAGGTCGAAGGGGTCGATGGTGGGGTACTCGCCGTGGCCCGACCGGACCAGTTGCCGATGAGGACGGCCAGCGGGGCCAAGTTCGGATGCAAGGAGCGCTCACGTCTGCTGCTTGCCACTGTTTCGCGCCGGTGGCCCCCAGCCACCGCCGCCCGGGGTGATCACGGTGACCACTTCTCCGGCGGCGAGCCGTAGGGTGGTCTTGGCCGGGACTTCCCGATGTCCGATGAGGTTGCGCCCCCGGCTGCCTGGACCGCCGCCGGCGAGCCCGGTTGGCTGATGGCGTCTCCTGTCTGTGAGCAGGCTGAGCGTGGCGTCCTCGAGGACCCTCACCGACCGCACGATGCCATCGCCGCCCCGGTGGCGGCCGTCGCCGCCCGAGTTGGCCGCCAGTTCGTAGTGCTCGACTCGCATGGGGTATTCGAGTTCGAGCGCTTCGATGGGGGTGTTGAGGGTGTTGGTCATGCCGACGTGGATGCCGGAGGGGCCATCACCGCGGCTCGAAGCGCCCTGACCGCCACCGACCGTTTCGTAGTAGGTCCAGCCCTGGCCGCCGATGATCACGTTGTTCATCGTACCTTGGCCGCCGGCGGGGACGTCGGCGACGGAAGCGAGGGCGGCGAGCACCGTGTCGGCCACCCGCTGGCTGGTCTCGACGTTGCCGGCGACGACGGCGTGGGGCGGCCGGGCGTTTACGACCGAGCCTTCCGGGGCGGCGATCGTGAGCGGCGCGTAGGTGCCGGCGTTTGCCGGAATGTCTTCTGGTAGCAGGACGCGCAGGGCGAAGTAGCAAGCGGACCTGGTCACTGAGAGGGGGCAGTTCACGTTGCCCTCGACCGCCCAGGCCGTACCGGAGAAGTCGATTCGTACGGTATCGCCTTCGATGGTGACCGACACCTTTAGAGGGATGTCGCGGTCGCTGAGGCCGTCGCCCTCGATCTCGCTCGAAGCCCGGTAGGTGCCGTCCGGCAGGGCTCGCAGGGCGTCGCGGGTGCGCCGCTCGGCATAGCCCCGGACCTCCTCGAAGCCGGCGAGAAGGGTGTCCAGCCCGTGGCGGTCGGCCATTTCCGACAGGCGTTGCTGAGCGATACGGTTTGCCGACATCTGGGCCCGGAAGTCGCCCCGGCGCAGGCGGGGCGTGCGCGAGTTGGCGCAGATCATGTCCAGGATGTCTGCGGTGAGCCGGACCGGAGGGATGATCAGGCCTTCCTGCCACAGGTCACGCGAGGCCGAGGGCATGGATCCGGGGGACATCCCACCCAAGTCGGAGTGGTGGGCCCGGGTGACCCCGTATGCGATGATTCGGCCGCCGGTCTCGACGGGGCTGACGAGCGTAATGTCGGGCAGGTGGGTGCCGCCGGCGTATGGGTCATTGAGGACCCATACGTCGCCGGGCCGGGGATCGCGGGCTATCGCGGCGGCGACCGATTCGGGCATGGCCCCGAGATGCACGGGTATGTGCTCCGCCTGCGCCACCATTCGCCCTTCGGCGTCGAAGAGCGCGGCCGAGCAGTCGCGACGCTCCTTGATGTTCGACGAGTAGGCGCTGCGCACCAGCACCGTTCCCATCTCCTCGGCGACGCCGGCCAGACTCGCCGCCAGCACGGAAAGCGTCACCGGGTCGAGGCTCATATCGCCCGTTCCAGGATCAGGGTGCCTACGTCATCCACCGCACCGGTCCAGCCGGGGCGCACCAGACAGGTCGCCTCGGGGAACTCCACTACCGCTGGGCCTTCCACCTTCGAGCCGCGGCCCATCGCGCCCCGGTCGAGGACGGCGGCGTCCACCTCCCCGTCCTCAAGCAGAAGGCTGCGCCGGCCGACCGAGGCGTCCCCGGCCGGCTCCGGCTCGGCGAGGCGCGGTGTGGCTCCGGCGACGGATGCAACCAGGCGGAGATTGACCAGCTCCACCGGCTCGTCGTCGATGCGGTGCCCGTAGCGCCGCTCGTGCTCGGCGTGGAAGGCGCCGACCAGTTCGTCGCCGGTCGCGCCCGACATGGTCAGCTCGAATGACTGCCCGGCGTAGCGAAGATCCGCCCGGCGCTCCGTCGAGGGCGAGTCCAGCTCGGCGCAGGCTCGGGCTTCGAGCTCCGCGAAGGCCCGCTCCAGATCGTCTCGGGCCGCGCCGAGGAACGGTCTCACATAGTCGCGGCGGACCTCCGAGATGGCCAGGCCCAGGGCTGACAGCACACCAGCGGCACGAGGCACGAGAACGGTCCGACAGCCCAGCATTTCAGCCAGGGCGCAGGCGTGCAGCCCGCCGGCGCCCCCGAACGCGACCAGCGAGAAGCTCCGGGGATCCAGGCCGCGCTCGACGCTGATGACCCGCAGAGCCTGCACCATTGCGGTGTCCGCCACCCGGATCACGCCTAGTGCCGCCTCCGGGACGGTCAGGCCGATCCGGCTAGCCAGCGGGGCGAGCGCCCGTTCGGCCAGCTCACGCCGCAGCACCAGCCCACCGCCGAGACGGGCGCCGTCGGCTAGGGCGCCGAGCACCAGGTTGGCGTCGGTGACGGTGGGCTCCTTGCCGCCCATCCCGTAGGCGGCCGGGCCTGGCTCGGCGCCGGCCGAGCGGGGACCGACCCGCGGTACTCCGCCCTCGTCCACCCACGCCACCGACCCGCCGCCCGCGCTGACCGTGTGCACGTCAACCATGGGCAGCCGCAATGGGACGCCAGCCACGACCGACTCGGTCGTCGTCTGCACCGCGCCCCCCACGACGGGAGCCACGTCTGTGCTCGTCCCGCCCATGTCGAATGTCAGCACATCCTGGTAGCCGGACAGTCCGGCCACATAGGACGCGCCCACCACCCCGCCCGCCGGCCCGGATAGCACGAAGCGGGCCGGATGTGCCGCGGCGACGGTGATGTCGGCGACACCTCCCGAGGACTGCATGATCAGCGGCGTGGGCAGGCCGGCGTCCCCAGCCCGGGCCGCCAACCGCTGCAGGTAGCTGCTGAGGCGGGGCCGCAGGTAGGCGTCGGCGACCGTGGTGGACATCCGCTCGTACTCGCGGAACTCGGGCAGCACCTCGCACGACAGCGAAACCGCCACTTCGGGCAGCCGCGATCGCAGCGCCGCGCCGACCCGTCGCTCGTGCTCGGGATGCAAGAAGCCGAACAGGAGGCACACCGCCACCGCCTCGACGCCGCCGGCGGCTGCCACAGCTTCCACGGCCTTCGCCACGGTCGCCTCGTCGAGAGGAGTGACGATCCCCTCGGGACCCGTTCGCTCGCGCACCGTGAACCGCAGGCCCCGCGGGACCAGCGGCGGGGGGCGGTGGCGGGTGAGGTCGTAGAGAGACGCCCGGTTCTGGCGGCCTATCTCCAGGATGTCGCGGAAGCCCTCGGTCGTGATCAGCGCCGTTCTCCCGCCCCGCCGCTCCAGCAGCGCGTTGGTGGCCACGGTCGTGCCGTGAGCGAACACCGCGACGCTCTCCGCCGAAATCCCGCTGGCCCGCCAGCCGGCGGTCACGCCCAGCGACTGGTCCTGGGGGGTCGAGGGAACCTTGGCCATGACTATCCCTCCAGCGGCCGTCACTGCGACGACGTCGGTGAATGTCCCACCGATGTCGGCCCCGAGGCGAAGACCGCTGTCGGCGGTCTGGTGACCCACGGCGCCACCCTAAGCGTCCGCGGTCGCTGGAGTCCGCTGTGATCGCTTAGGGCGGCCCCGTGAAATCAAGCCAGCTACAGGGCAGTGGGTTCCGTGCCGGTCTCCGGCAGCAGACAAGAAACCACCGGGCGGGTGGCTCCGTAGGCACCGGAAATCCAAAGGGCCCGCAACGGAGTCCCGTAGACGCCTCGGTGAACAAGGAGGCCCAGTGGTTGGAGTAAGGCCCTCAAGGTCACCGGCGATCGGACATGAAACAATGCCCTTGAGCAGCCACAACGTTGCAACGAGGGGCATCGAGGCCTCATTGATCCGCCCTTCCGATAAGTCCTCATGACCTGGCCGGTCACCATCAAGGGATGAAATGCTGGCGGGCGGCCGCTGGGTGTGGTCGCCGACGTTTTCTTGCCGCCGCGAGCCGCGCGATAAGTCTGGTGCGGGACCGTGGGGACCACCAAGTGTCGCTACGAGCACGAACCGGAGATTCCGCTTTACACCGTGGTCCTCTCCCGGTGGCCTCCGACTATCAGGAGGTGAGCGATGAAGCAGATCAGGGACAAGGTGGGCGGCCTCGACGTCCACCGCGACAATGTGGTCGCCTGCACAAGGGTGACGATGCCCGACGGCGATATCGAGGTCGCCAAAGAACGGTTCCCCACCACCCAGGCGGGGCTGGCCGAGCTGACTGCGTTCTTGATGGACGCTGGGGCCAAAACGGTGGCGATGGAGGCGACGGGGATCTATTGGCGGGCGGTCTACTACGCCCTCGAGGGGCTCTTCGAGGAGTTGTGGCTCTGTAACGCCGCCCACGTCAAGAACGTCCCCGGACGCAAGACCGACCTCTCCGACGCCGAGTGGCTGGCCGACGTCGCCGCGCACGGGATGGTGCGGCCCTCCTTCGTGCCCCCGCCCGAGATCCGAGAGCTCCGCGAGCTGACCCGCTACAGGAAGACCCAGGTCGACGCCCGGGCCAAGGAGATCCAGCGCCTCGAGAAGACCCTGCAGGACGCCGGGGTGAAGCTCACCTCGGTGGCGTCGACGGTGTGGTCGGCGTCGTCGCGGGCGATGATCGAAGCGATGATCGCCGGCGAGCGCGACTCGGTGGTCTTGGCCGGCATGGCCAAGGGGGTCATGCGCAACAAGATCGATCGGCTCGAAGTCGCCCTCGAGGGGAACTTCGGCGCTCACCACGCGCTGCTCTGTCGCCAGATCATCGACCACCTCGACTTCTTGGACGCCTCCATCGCCACGCTCAGCGCCGAGATCTGTGCCCGGCTCGTCCCTTTTGAGCCCCAGGTCGCCCTGCTCACCTCCATCACGGGCATCTCGGCGACCACGGCGCAGATCATCGTCGCCGAGACCGGGGCCGACATGAATCGCTTCCCGACGGCGGGGCACCTGTGCGCCTGGGCGGGCGTGGCGCCGGCCAGCTACGAGTCGGCCGGCAAGAAGCGCCCGGTCGGCACCCGCAAGGGTGCACCGTGGCTGCGGCGCACCTTGATCGAGGCCGCACGGAGCGCAGCGCGGACCAAAGGCAGTTACTACTCGGCGCTCTATTCCCGCATCGCCCGGCGCCGAGGCCCGAACAAGGCGGCAGTCGCCGTCGCGCACTCCATGCTCGAGACCGCCTGGCATCTGCTCAGCACCGGAGCCCTCTACCAAGACCCTGGTGCCGACTACTTCGAGCGCCGTCACGATCCGGCCGTCGAGGCAAAGCGGCTCCAGCACCGGATCGAGGCACTCGGATTCGCCGTCACCATTACCGAGAAGGCCGCGTAGCCACACCCGTCCACAACTCCACCTCGTCACGCACCGACCGGTGCCTGGTGACGCGCGCCCACGATCCGCGACGGCTTCGGCATTTCACCGGAGGATTATCTGAACAAGGTGTACTCCAACCCTCAACCCCGACTCGAGAACCGTCTTCCGCGCCGGGTTGTCATTAGCTGACAGTCTCTCCGCGACGCACCGAGTCGGTGATGTGTTCGAGCCGTGGCCCCACTAACGGGCGAGCGCGCCCGGCCCGAGCCGCCGCCGGAGGTCGGCCTCGAACTCCCGCACGGCCGGCCCTGTGTGCTGCTCCTTCAGCTTGGTCAAGGTCGAGTAGCCCGAGTCACGCTCGGCGTCCCACTCGTCGGCGAACCGGCCGCTTTCGATGTCCTCGACGAGCGCGCGCATGGTGGTGAGGAAGTCGAAATGGTCGTAGCGGCCGCGGCGGGTGAGCTGGCCGTACTGGCTTGTGGGAGAGTGGAATTCCGACTGCACCGCGTACCCGACCTCGCGCAGCAGCCGATATGTGCGCTCCACCTCACCGGATAACACCAGCTCGGTGATGACCGCTTCAAGCGGGATGCCACGCTCGAGCATCGTCTGGACGAACGCAGCGTTGACAGCCGTCAGCGCTGGCGCCAGCACCTGCTCGACGCCAAGATCGAGGACCGCTTCCTGCATGGCGGTCAGCTCGATGCCGCCCTGCTTCAATCCCCCGATAGCCCGAGCCACAGCTAGGACGCGCCGTAGGGCGTGACCAGAGATGTCGCGGTGTACTCCAATGGCAGTGATAAAGCCGACGCCCTCCTCATAGCACCGGCGCACCTCCGGGCCGAGCATGCGAGGCGCCACCAGGCCCGCATCGCCCGGTGGCACCAGACGGCCGAAGGCCAACGTGTACCCGCTTGCCACGATAACGCAGGAAGCAGGATTCGGCCGGAGGCTCAACAGGGGGACGACATCATCGGGCACAAGGATGCAGACGACATCGGCCTCGTCGGCCTCGGCGATCTCATGGGTGTCAAATCCATCGTCGATGGCCTGCTCGCGTGTCGCGTCCCTGCGCAGACAAACCACCGGCTGGCAACCGCTGTCGCGGAGATTGAGTGCCCACGAGCGGCCCTGGTTTCCGTAGCCCACCACCGCCACGGTCTCCGCGCTCAAGGTTCCCAGGTCGGCGTCGTCCTCGTAGTAAATCGTCGTCATGGGAGTCATCTTGTCGCGTCGGACAGGTGGGCGCGCCTTCTGTCACAAGTTCTCAGCGTCCAGCGCCGGCTTCCACCCGAGGAGGTCGAGGAGCTCGTCGCCAGTTACCTCATTGGGGCTATTCGGAGTCACTGTCCCGAGGCCTTCGACCGTCCCGACTACGGGTTCGTCGGCCTCCACGTGATGTCCCAGCGGCTGGCTCCATATCGACGGTTCCCGCTCTGCGCCGTCCCTGAGTGCCCCGAACTCCTCGGGGGAACACGACCGGACCCATGACACGGGACCTGCGAGCTATACCGTCACGGGACGCACCCGAAGACTCGGTCATAGAGCTTCGCGATGGCAGCCCGAACCGACGGATTGACCAAATCAGTCCATTGGGCACCGTTCCGGTTTCCCATTTACCCCTTTGAAGGGGGGTTGAATACTGTCCGCTAGGGTCCACCACCATTGTCGAAACGATAACAACCGTGGTTGATCATCTCGCCGGATCGCCGATCCCCCAGGCAGACTAGGAACGTGCAGGTGGAGGTCCATGTGCGACTTTGCGACCCGTCGCGGATTTGACCTGGTGGAGCCCGTCCCCTGCGGACCTTCTCGATGATCTCGTCCGCTGCCTTTGTCCAGATCAAGTGCGTCGGGTCATCGTTCCTGTGCCTGGCCCACAGACGGAGGGGATGAGACTACGCATTTCGTGCGAACCGACCTGGAGGCCGTGGGTCATCGGGCGCCCTTGTGCGACGGCCGCAGCCTGGGCAGCACCGCCTCGTAGAAGGTGTCCTCGGCGGCCAGGTACCCCCGCAACATGTGCTTGATGGCACTGGCGAAGGGGTCAGGCGGCCAAGGAATGACCCGACGGTTGACGAACGGGCAGTCGCCGGCCAAGCCGTCGCCCCCACCCAACAGCAACTCGGTGAGCACCTTGCCGTTCAGGTAGCTCATGGCCACACCGTGGCCGATGCAGCCGAGGCCGTAGACGGCGGTGCGGTGGTCGCCCACGAACCCGATCGCCGGGGTGAGATCGACGGTCACTGAGAAGGGGCCGCCCCATCGGTGCGTGACACGCACCCCTTCGAGATGGGGCCACAGCCACCAGAGGTGCTCCTCGAGATGGCGCCACGCCCTCTCGTCGGTGTCGGCGTCGAGGCTGTTGTGGGCAGTGAGTCCCACCGGCCCCCCGCCCAGGACGATGCGCCTGTCCGGGGTCAGTCGGTAGTAGTGGATGAGGTTGCGGGCGTCCTCGATGCCCTCGTGACCGTTCCAACCGATCGGCCCCAATTGCGCGTCGGTGAGCGGCTCGGTGGCGATCATGTATGTGAAGGCGGGGGCCTGCTTGTTCGCCAGCTCGCCGAAAAGGTGCGAATAAGCATTGGTGGCGAAGACGAGCTTCGCCGCGCTCACCACCCCGTCCGCGGTTACGAGCCGGTAGCCGTCCCCGCTGCCCCCGTACACGGCGGGGGCGCCGATAGCGAGGACCGGGCTGTGCTCGAAAACCCGGGCCCCGAGCTCGATCGCCCGACGCTTCTCCTCTCGCACGAACCGCGCCGGGTCGATGAGCAAGAGGCGCGGTTCCCACATCGCGCCCAGGTAGCGCTCGGAGTCGACCATCTTCCGGGTGGCGGCGGCGTCGATCCAGTCGATCCCGTCGAAGCCGAGAGACCTCATCAACTCGACCTGCTTCTGCAGCCGCTTGACGTAGCTCGGTGCCGTCGCCACCCGGAGGAAGCCTGGGCGGATCTTGGCGCAGTCGAGCTGGTCCTCGTCGATGAAGTGCTCCAGTTCGTCCACGCAGCGCTCCATGTAGGCGTGGGCCCGGCGCAAGAAGTCCTTGCCCCGCAGCAGCGCTGTCGTGCCGAACCCGAGGCCGATCACCGTCATGGCGAACGACCCGTTGCGGCCGCTCGCCCCGTAGCCGACGGTCTTGGCTTCGAGCACCGCCACTCGCACCGACGGGTCCTGGCGCTTCAGGTGGACGGTTGTGGCCAGCCCAGTTAGGCCCCCACCGATCACCGCCACATCGACGTCCACCTCCCCCTCGACCGCGGGTTCGGCCCTGTACTCGCCGTACTGGTCAAGCCACAACGACAGCGGACCATCCGGAAGAACCCCCAACCCCTATCCTCCTTGTGCTGCGGCTTCGGGTGCCGGCCGACCGGTTCGCCATTGGTGAGTGTCGGCACCGAAACCGTCCGACAATAGGGTAGAAGGTCAGCCCTGCCGACGCCCACGGACCCGCCGCGTCCGCTGAGCGCGGCCCTTTTGCCCTCGTTCCACGGTCATGACCCCTCTCTCCCCAACAAATCGACGATGGACCACCCGACGACCCGTCTCGAGAAGACGTCGCGGGCAGCGGGCCCTTCCTGCGATGGCAGATGCCCTGGAGGCCAGCGGTGCGCATCAAGCGGGACACCCGTTTGCGACCGAACCGATGTCCTTTGCCCAGCTTCGGTTCGTCCCCTACTTCACCTATTACGGACGTTCGGCGCGTTCAAGTTTGGGGCCGCATAGAGGTCATCTGCCAGGACCCAACTTCGTTGTAGGTGATGGTGCCGACCGGCGAGTTGCTCAACAGAGTGATTTGCCGCTCCACCCGCACGGGGAGGCCGGAACGGACCGTGAACCACCAGTCCTCTCTGACTCTGCCCCTCTGTCCACCCGTGAGCGTCACCTGCTGGAGCTCATGGATGGTGGGGACGACGGTGCCCCCGATCCGCAACGTGACCAACCCGACGATGCGAACGATGGTCGCAGCGATGCTCCTCCCGGACACGGCAGTGTTGGTGCCCGCACATGAGTACCTCTGCGTCTGCCCGGGCTTGGGGCTTTGGGGGAGTACCACGCTGACTGGCGGACACGTGAACCGCCCCAGATCGTTGACCTTGATGTCGCCGAAGTCCCACGACTGGGAGTCGCGGTTTCCGGCTAGAAGCAGCCGGCCGTCACTGGGGCAGAAGTCGTATTCCTCCCAGTGGGCGACGTTGTAGTCGATGTGCCACCGCCAACAGCCATCGGCCAGGTACGTGATCGTTACGGGCATCACCGTTCCGTCACGCTGTGAATTGGGCGGAAACGAGATCCGCTCGGTTCCCTGGCCATTGAGGGGGTAGACGCCCTCGGCAGGAAGGTCATTCCTTAGGGTCCCGCTGCTGTTGGGGGTGGATTCCTTCCCCTGAAACGCCTTCACGGCGGCGTGGAGGGATTTGGGGCCAGGATGTTCGCGAAACACGTATGGGACCACCACGAAACCGGCGGCGCCGAGCACGATGACAACTGCCGTAGCGACGACGATGCGCCACCGAGCGCGCCCGTGGACAATTGGCACTTCATTCCCCTCAAGAAGGGCCCTGGGAGCCAGTGCGCTTGGCGTCTGGGGGGTCGAGCTTCAGCTCGGCGCGCAGGGCGAGTTTGTCTACCTTGTCGAGCGACGTGCGCGGCAGTGGGTCCTGGTTGACCACCATCAGGTTCGGGTGCTTGTAGTCAGCCAGACGGTCCGCGAGAAAGACATGGAGGGCGTCAATGCCGAGTGATGCCCCCTCAGCAAGTCGCACCACGGCCAGGATGTCCTGGCCGAGGATCTGGTGGGGGACGCCCAACACGGCGGCTTCCATAATCGCCGGGTGCTCGTAGAGGGCGTTCTCCACCTCGATCGAGTAGATGTTGTAGCCACCTCGGATGATCATGTCCTTCTTGCGATCCACGACGTAGACGAATCCGTCGTCGTCGAGGTAACCCAAGTCCCCGGTGTGCACCCAGCCGTCCTGCCACGTCTCGGCGGAACTTTCGGGTTCGCCGAAGTAGAAGCGCCGACCGCCTCCGATCCGGATCAACAGTTCGCCCACGTGGTTGGCATCGAGGCGCTTCCCGTGATTGTCGATCACCCGAACGCCGGCCCTCTCGATCGGTTTGCCCACCGAGCCCGGGCGTTGTTCTGCCTCGCCGGGCGGCAGAAGGCACGCAGCATCCCCGGCCTCGGTGAGGCCGTAGGCGTTGACGAGCATCGCCCGGGGAAACGTGGCGGCGAGCCATCTAGTCGCCTCGGGCGGCATCGGGGCTGTGCTGAAGACCACCATCCACACCGACGAGGTGTCGAGACCTTCGAGCACTCCGGCTTCGCGAAGCAGCAGCACCTGCGCAGGCACCACCATGAGCCAGCCCGGTCGGTGGCTGTCGATCAACTGGGCGAACCGGGCGGTGACGAAGGAAGGGAGGCAGATGTTGGTAAACCCCAGGCGAAGACTGGCGATCATGGCCCCGTAGGTGCCGAGGGCGGTCGCCAGCGGTGCGGCGTGGAGGAGCGCGTCCTCGCGTTCAGAGGGTGTGACGGCGATGTGCAGCACGTTGTCGTGGGTCGATGCCACCCCTTTGGGCAGCCCGGTGGTGCCCGAGGTGTACACGATGTCGGCGAGGTCCGAGGAGGTCACCGGCACTTGGAACGCGTCGTCGTCGTTCTCTTCCAAGGCCCCCCATGCATGGGGGGCATCGACCTCGGGACTAACCACCACGGGTGGATCGGCGAGGCCGGCCGTGAGATCGAGCGCGCGGGCCAGTTGATCGCCGGCGGCGATGAGCACACGAGGCCGCGCGTTCTCAAGGATGTGACCGATTTCGCGCCGGGCCAGACGAGGGTTGATCGGGGCCGCGACCCCTCCGGCTTTCTGTGTGGCGAAGTAGGCGATCTGAAATACGAGCGCGTCTTGGTTCGTGACCAGGAGAGCCACCCGCTCGCCCGTCACCACACCCAATTCGACCAGGCTCCGGCCGACCGCGTTCGATCGCCGTTCCCATTCTGCGAAGGTCATCGAACCGCCACCGTCGACGAGCGACGCGACGCGACTGGGAAAACGCTCCGCCACCTTGCGCAACTCGTCAGGAACCAGCGCCATCGGTCGATCCCTTCGCGGTTGCGTTGCTCGCCCTCTTTGGCGGTGACGCGGTTCGCATCGCCGCCTTCCCGAGTTCGGCGAATGCTGAGGATTTCGCATCGATAAGGTGCCACCGTTCCTCCGCGCTCTCCGGGCACACGACGAAGCCCAAGTCGATGTGGTCGAGGTAACTCAACACCGTGATTGGCCCACCGCCGTCGCAACGCTGCGGCATCACCTCCACGACTCGCCCACTGCGGAGATCGAAGAAGGCGTCCGCGGCCCACACGTTGGACAATCCGATTAGGACCTCCCGGCCAGCACAAAGAAGCTCCGACCAGATGTCGTCGGCGTCATCATGAGCTGGGGTCAACTCGACAACGCCCAGATCTTCATGCATCACGCACCTCCTTTGCCGTCCTGCCCTAGTGCTGAGCTAACCCGTCACCGCCGGATCGCATAGGGTCGAATTGCCCTTTTGCGACTCCGGAGGCAGTGCTCGGGCAAGACGCCCTGTCGGATGCATCGCTTGGGAACAAAGCCTTGCCAAGACTTCACCCGGAATCCTCCAGTAGACGCCGCCATAGACCAGCCGAACGGAGCGTGTGGGGTACTGCGCGCCCTGCGGGCCGCGGGTCGTCCCGCCTTTCAACATCCTCTAACGACGCGGAGCGCGGTTGTCAGTGTCACCTAATTCCTGCAGGTCAGATCCGCCGCGGCACTGGCCGGCATGTGCGCGGCGTGGACCGTGCCACCAGGGCATCGCTCTTGGCGCCAAGTCCCGTCGGCCGGGACACCAGAAAGACCGCCTCCGAAAGGCCAACGGGCAACCGGGTTCTGGCCGTAAGCTGACGGTTATGTCAGGTTTCGTGACCGGGCCGAGGAGGGATCAGCGCCAGGTTCCCGTCTTCACCGGGTTCATCGCCGGGGTAGCGCGGGCGATCCGTGACCCTCGCATCGCCGGTGTCCTGCGTGCCGGTCCGCGGGTGGTGGACTTCCTCGTCCGCAGCCACCGGCGCACAGCCGGGATCGCCGACGACGACAGCATCGTCAAGGTGCGACCGACGCCGTTGCTGGCCGCCCAGGCATACCTCGACGAGGTCCTAATCGCCGCCCTTCGACACCCGGACCTTCTGCCAAGAGAAGAGGACTACGTCCCGGCCGCCGCCGACCTGGCCATCGCCCGCGAGGTCTTCGCGGTCCGGGGGTGGATCGACGACCCCGCGGCCTACCACCGCGACCCCCCGCCGCCCGACGACGTACGGGCGGTCCACGAGGCCGCCCACGGGCTGGGCTACGAGCACACCACCTTCTCGAGCGGGTGGGAGCCGCATCCCGAGGAGCCCGGCCGGGCGCGGTGGCTCGAGCACCAGGCCAACCGGACGGCGCACGTCTGGGTATCGAGGGCCCCGGGCCGGGACCACGGGTCCTGGATGGTCTGCCTCCACGGGTTCGGCATGGGGCAGCACGCCTCGATCGACCTGCGCTCATTTCGCGCGACCCAGCTGCACCGGATGGGCGTACACGTGGCGGTGGTCGTGCTGCCACTGCACGGCCCGAGGGCCTCAGGACGAGTCCGGGGCGAGGATCTCATGACCATCGACATGGTCGACAGCATGCACGGCATGGCCCAGGCGACCTGGGACGTGCGGCGCCTGATCGCCTGGCTGAGGGTCGCCGAGGGTGCCGAGCGGGTGGGGGTGATGGGCCAGTCGCTGGGCGGCCTGGTGGCCTCCCTCGCCGCCTCCCTCGACCCCGAGCTTCGGTGCGTCATCGCCGGTGTGCCGGTGGTCGACCTGCCCGACCTATTCCGTCGACACAGCCCTCCGGCCATCGCCGAGCGGGCACGGCAGTTCGGGGTGCTCGGGGACCAGGCTGACGACGTGCACCGCGTCGTGTCGCCTCTCGCAGTGGCCTGCGCCGTCCCCAAGGATGGCCGATACATCTACGCCGGTCTGGGCGACCGGATGTCCACCTTCGGCCAGGCCAGGCGGCTCTGGCTCCACTGGGACCGCCCGTCGCTCGCCGCGTACCCGGGCGGACACGTGGGCTTCTTCTGGTCGAAGGCGGTCAAGGAGCTCGTGGTCGAGGCCATGACGGCCACCTTCACTCAGGCCGCCTGAGGCGGATCGATCGTCTTCAGGTGCTGTCGGCGCTCGCCACAGCCTTCGCCATCTCGTGCAGTGCATCGGGGATGGCGTCGGCGATGCGCCAGGCGTCAGGGACCAGGGCCGAGCAGGCCATGATTCCGAACCCCACGCGGTCCTCCTGCGAGAGCACGGTTACGTTCAGGCCGGCACCGTCCATGACCGGGCCGAGGGGGTAGATGCCGACCACGCGCGCGCCCGCGAGGTAGAGGGGGATTGGCGGTCCGGGCACGTTGGAAAGGATCAGATTGTGCACGACGGGATGGTGGTCAGCCCCGTGGAAACGGGAGTAGAGGTGCGCCCCCAGCGAGAAGACGTTGAGCCAGAGGTGCTCGGTCCACTGCAGCAGCGTGTCGGCGCCGAGCTGCTCGTGGAACTCCTTGGCCTGGGTGTCGGCCGCGACGCTGGAGCGGAGGCGCTCGAGCGGGTCGGCGACGTCGGTGGGCAAGGTGGTGAACATCACCGATATCTGGGTGGTCCCGTGCTGGGCGCCGGCCTGGCCGTGCACCGAGACCGGCTCGACAGCGATCAGGGGGCGGTCGGGCAGCTCGCCCAGCTCTGTTAGGTACCGCCGCAGCGCGCTACTGACCAGGGCGGTGAGCACGTCGTTGACGGTGGCGCCGACTGCCTGCTTGACGGCCTTCACCTCTTCCAGGGACACGTCGACGAAGGCCACGGAGCGCCGGCCCGAGACCGACGCGTTGAAGGACGTGCGAGGCGCGGTGAACGGCACGGCGATCCGTTCAGAGCCGCCGCCGCGAGCGGCCCGCCAGACCGCGCCCCCGATCCGCCCGATGGTCTCGGGAACCAGCTTGACGACATCGGCCGGGGCGCGCACCCGATCGAGGAAAGTGCGGCCTAGCAGTTCGAAGGGATTCGGCGGCCCGAGGGGTGCCGCCGCGTCCTTGGGTTCGCCCGGCAGTCCCTCGGGAGAGAGGTCGAAGAGCTGGCCCAGCAGGTTGGTCCCGGTGATCCCGTCGATGGTGGCGTGGTGCATCTTCACCAAGAGCGCGACGCGCTTGTCGGGCAGTCCCTCCACCAGCAGCATCTCCCACAGTGGGCGGTCCCGCCGGAGCTGGGTGCTGCAGAACTCGCCGGCCAATTCGGCCAGCTGGCGGTCGTCGCCCGGCGGGTCGAGCACGATGCGGCGCAGGTGGCGGTCGACGCGGAGGTCGGGATCGTCAGTCCAGTACGGCCGTCCCAGGTTCAGGGGCACCGTAGACAGGCGGTGGCGCATCGGGGCGATTCCGGGCAAGCGCGCCTCGAGCATGGCGGTGATGCGATCAAACGGATCCCCGGGGCCCACGGTTGCGGTGTCCAGGATGAGCAGTCCGCAGACGTGCATATGCATCGTCGGCGTTTCGCATGACAGGAACGTTGCGTCCAGGCCGCCCAACTGCTCCATGTTCCGTGACCACCACCCCTCCGATGCTCCCCGGTCCTGCGTACAGCATCCTCTTCGAGGATGCCAGGTGTCCACTGGTGCGCCGTCCACACGGCACTGCCAATTCCGACGCTTCCATCATGGAGAGATCATGCCCAACAGGGTGGCCCGCGGAGTAACCACTGAACAGCGAAGGCGACTGGTACCCGCAGTTCGAGCCATCGGCTCGCTGAGCAGCTGGGGTACTAGGCGGCGACCGCCCAGCTGGTCTCCCAGGCTGGTGTGCTCAAGGTTAAAGTCCCCCCTCCGACACCACCTCACTCCCTGTTCAACTGAGCATTTCTGCGGTTGGCCTCGAGCACCCTGTCGGAGAACTCCTTGGCGTCGCGCTCAAGGTTGCCGCCCTTTGGCGCACCGTGAAAGCGAGCCAGGTCGGAGAAGGCGGTGCTCAGCTCGGCGAAGTAGCCGAAATAGTGCCGTTGGCCGGCTGCCTGACCCATGAAGTACGCCTGGCGCCGGTTCATGTGGAATGGGTCCATTTCTACGAGTTCCTCGCTGCCCCTCGCCGCCAATGCGCAGGCTTGCGAGAGCGCCCGGAAGGCGACTGCGCCTTGATAAGCGATCTTGCCTAGCTCCTCGTCGGGAACACCCTCGCTGAGTCGTTGCGCATAGAGGCCGAGTGTCCCTCTGGTGTTCTCTTGTAGATAGCCGACAAGCGATTGTCCGTCACGGATCTTGGCCCACGCTGCCTCCGTTTTCTTGCTCACTTGCTACCAACTCCCGAAGATCATGGCGGATACCTGCTCGGCGGCCTCTGACTGCATTCCCGGCAAGACGTGCGAGTACAGGTCGAGCGTGATGGCGATGGTGGACTGACCGAGCCGCTCGGAAACGATCTTCGGGTGAATGCCCGCCGCCAAGGCCAGGGTCGCCCAGGTGTGCCGGAGATCATGCAGGCGCAGTCTTGGTAGGGGAGTATCGGGGTGCTGCCGATTGTAAGTAGCCTGCTTCCGCTCGAAATTCCCGTGAGAAGCGCTCGGGGTGATAGCCGCTCCCATCAGGCAACGTGAAGATGAGCTTCAGCTCGTTCTTGTAGCCCTCTCCGACCAACAGCCGCTCCTCGCCCTGACGCGCTTTCCACGACTTCAGAGTGTCCACGGTCCGCGCGTCCAGTTCGATCAGCCGAGTCCTGCCCGTCTTGGTCTTGCCCTTCTCCTCCCGGCGGTGGCTGATGGCGATTGCCGCCCGGCGAATAGTCGCTGTGGCCGGTGTGCTGTCGAGGTTCAGGTCGGTCCAGCGAAGGCCCAACGCCTCGCCGCGGCGCATGCCCGTCGTCGCCAGAAATACCCAGGCGGGTTCGTAACGGTCGCCCTTGGTGAACTCCAGGAAGCGGTTCAGCTCCTCCGCTCGCCAGATCCGCATCTCTGGCGCTGCTTCCTTCGCCATCTTTGCCGTTGGCGGATCGGCTTCGTGGGCGACGTTGACCTTCACCAGCCTCTGCTTCTTGGCGTCACGAAGGGCGCGGCTAATGATGGTATGGATATAGCGGACGGTCCTCGGTGACAGTCCATTCCTCTCCAGCTTGCGGTAGAGCCAGTTCAGGTGAGCAGCGGTGAGGCCCTCCTGTAACTTCAGGTTGCCAAGGTCAGGAATGATATGAGTGGCGAGGTTGCGCCTATAGCTCTCGACCGTCGAGGGTTGTGGGGCGATCGTAGCTACGACCGAAGTGCTGCGATGCGTCGGCTGAGGTTGACGGTAAGAATGCTCTCGAATGGCATCTAGACACGTCGTAGAGGGATCAGTATGAGGGAGTTCTCGTGGATGCAACAGCAAAATCGGATCCGGTTGCGGTTGTTGGCGGCGGCGATAATCGTGACCATTCTCGGGGCCATCTGGCCCCTCGCGTCGGCCTCAGGTGGGGCGCCCGTGCAGAAGGATCCGGGCCGCTGGAACCTCGTTTCGACCACGTCCCTCCGGATCTTCTACTACCAGGGGATGACCGAGGACGAGAACGGGAACTTCTTCTTCGACGGTATCGACAACGGGCTGTTCAAGACCGACAGCTCGTTCTCCCAGATCGCCGGCACCACGCCGTACATTCCCGCCGCCGTCGCCGCCCGCGACAAGTACAACCACATCGGGGCCATCGCCTACTCCAAAGGCACCGGGGTGCTTCTCCCCATGGAGTGTTACAACGGCACGAACTGCGCAAACACGGGAGCGATCGGAGTCGCGAATCCGTCCACGCTGGCCTGGGAGTACGAAGTGAAGCTGGACCCGGCCACTATCAAGAAGGCCATGTGGGCCGCCGTCTCTCCAAATGGCAAGCTGCTTTGGACCTCCTCTGGCAACAACCTCGTGGCCTACGACATGGCCGACATCTCAACTTTCCACTCATGGCCGACCCATGCCCCGATCAAGCCCATAAGGACCCTGAAGAACGCAGTCCCCGCGTCCGGCGTTGACGGCGGCGAGTTCTACCAGGGTCGCCTCTACCTGGCGGGCACGATCGGCAACGTTCACCAGGTCTGGTCCATCGACACGTCGAATGGCACGCGTCGACTTGAGATCTCCCGCACAATTGTGGGTGAGCAAGAAGGGATCGCCTTCGTCTGGCAGGACAGGGGTAAGGTACACCCGGTTGCGCTCTGCAACGATCCATCCTGCGGCGCGGCGACGCACTACACCACCAACTCGTTCGGCGGCCTGCTCCATTTGATGGTGATGCCACAACCCGACGGGAAGACGCCGCCTACCTATGCCGCCGCCACACTCCTGTCGTTCGATCCTCGCCGCTGAGACGGCGCTGGTGAAGTAGGGAACTGGTTCGGTGTGGCCGGTGCGGCGGGTGGGCTCAGTCCCGGCGGTTTCCCGTCGGGTGCATGTGGTCCATCTCGCCTGGGCGTCAACCTCGCCAGTTCCCCCTTCCCGAACCGTGCGTGCGGTTCTCCCGCACACGGCTCTCCCCCAGGTAGTCGGTCAGCCGCATTCCGCCCTGCCAACGGCGTTGGCGGGTGACCCAAGCGTCGCTTGCAGTTCCTAGACAGCACCGCCGGAGGCGGGTGGGTTGATAGCCCTACAGGCAATCCCACGGTCGTCGCTGGTTGCTTCGCACACCTGGCTAGAGGCCCTTCGCTCTGATCGGGTTATGTTGTCCCGGTCGTCATCACTACGACGGCCTCCTCCGACTTCCGCTCGACACTTCACCGTTTCCCAGGCCCGCTGGTTATCGGTGTCGATGCTGCCGGGCACCACAAGCTGGCGGCTCGTGGGGACTTGTTTGCCCGGCGTCGAGACGGATCTCTCCAGTTCCAAGGACACCCTTCTGACCATTCTGCGCCCCCTGCGCCGGGAGGTTCATAGGCACCCGCTCCAAGATCTCTGGTGCCGTCCGTGGCCTTCGCCCATAGGGGAGGGGCTCGGCTCCTCCTCGTCCGTTTGAACACGGACCGGCGTAACGACGCTGCAGGCTTCACTTGATGTTGCGGACTGGTCAGTTGCTCGGCCCCGCTTCGCACCCGGCCTCTCGACCACGCACGGGGGCTCTGCTACCGGGGACCTTGGCGTCTCCCCGGACCGGACTCACACCGGCTGGCTGCCCTCAGCTTGTCGATTGGTTACGTCACCACAACACGAACCTCCTTGTTGTGGGCGCCCAACCTTCTGGACGCACCCCCCGTACGGGTCGGCGGGACACTTCGGCACCCAGGTGGTGCCGCCTCTCGGTGTGCTCTCGCCGGACGGTTATCCGACCAACGGGATCAATCGCAGTGTCCGATTTTCATGGGATCGGTGGTCAGCTCTTTGTGCACCAAACGATGAACTACCCTCTCTGTTGACCATAGAGAGAGGACACCATGCCGACCATAATCGGGCACCACGACATCTCGAAGGACAAGGATCACTGGCTGAGTTCGCCCAAGCGCGAAGAGCTTTTCGGCCCGCTCGGCGTCACCAACATCAGGACGTTCGTGAGCCCCGACGACCCGACGAAGGTGGCGGTCCTCATGGACGTTCCGGACATGGACGCATTCGCTTCCGCAATGCAATCAGAGGCTGCCGCCGAGGCCATGAAGCACGATGGGGTTCTGCCCGAGACGATGGTGATCCTCGTCGAGGGATAAGCGATCTTCCGAGCAACTGGCTCCGGGTGCCGGATCAAGATTGGTGCACGGGCACGACCCTGGTTGTAACAAGCGGGTGCCCCCAAACGCATCGGTTCGGGGCGTGGGTAAACGGCACTCACAGGGAGGGTCGATGACCAGCTCCTTGTCCGCCTCGAAATCGACCGTTCCATGTCTGACGGCGGGAGGCTCATGTGTAGCTCCAAACCGGCCATGTCATGTGTACCCCGCCCGGGCCTTCCCGCAGAAGCGCTTCTGAGGCCCGCACAGATCGCTCCAGAAATTTATGAAAGTTCATCCTTGGGGGAAGTGCCACCAGAATCCCAAGGCGTCATGTGTGCTTGCAAAGATGACGCCTCATGCCTGACTTACAGGTCGGCCGGGGCCGGCGAGTCTATGGGTCCGGTGCCGCTAGTTTGGGATGGCCATGGCTTTCCGGAAAAAGCGGCGAGGGACTCCTCGTGGCCTTCCCCCCGTTAGCCGGACAGGTGGTTGTTGGGTTGATGGTACGTGTTGATGACGGCGATCTGCCGGGGGTTGGTGCGACGCGGTCGATTTGAGAGCTTCTGAGGGGATCTGAGAGGACGGTTTCATGCCGCTTCTGACGTTCTGGTCTGCAGGGCAGCGTGCTGTCGCAGTTCCCACTCGATGGGCGGGACGTTTCCAAGGGAGGAGTGCAGGCGCACCGCGTTGTAATGGTTGATCCAAGCGATGATGGCCCGGCGAGCCTCTGCTCTCGACGCGAAGCGACAGCGACTGACGAGCTCTCGTTTGAGGCTGGCCCAGAACGATTCAGCCACCGCGTTGTCCTGGCTCGAGCCGATGCGTCCGACCGATTGGGCCACTTGGTACCTGTCGCAGAGCTCGCGGAAGTCCCTCGACATGTACTGGGTCCCGCGGTCGTGGTGGAAGATCATGCCGGTGACCTCACCACCGCGAGCGGCGACGGCCATGTCGAGGGCCCCCGCCACCAGTTCGGTGCGCATGTGCTCGGCCATGGCGAAGCTGACAACACGGCGAGATCCGAGATCGAGCACGTCGGCCAGGTAGAGCCAGCCCTCCTGAGTCGGGATGTAGGTGATGTCTCCACAGGTGCGCTCGCCGGGCGCGCCGACGCTGAAGTCCCGCTTGACCAGGTCCGGGAGCGGCGGGGCGCTGACGTCGGGGATGGTGGTGCGGACCTTTCGGCGCCGGCCGTCCTTGGCGAAGAGGCCGTAGAGGGCCATCAGGCGCTCGATGCGCTTGTGGTTGTCGCAGAACCCCCGTCGAGCCAGCTCGTCGGTCATGCGCGGAGACCCGTAGGTGTCGTCGAGGCCGTGGTGGATCTCGAGCATCTCGTTGACGAGCAGCGCCTCGTCCTACTCGGCGTCGGTCGGGCCCGAGCGCGCCGCCCAGTCGTAGTAGGCCGACGTCGAGACCTCAGCCGCCTCGCACGCCGCGTCGATGGGGAACCCTTCGGCCTTCATGGTGGAGACGAACCGGTAGCGGCTCAGCGGTCCAGCTCCTTCACCCAGAAGGCCACACTTCGTTTGAGCAGGTCGCGCTCCATGGTCAGGCGCTTCACCTCCCGGCGCAGCCTCGCGTTCTCCTCGCGGACCTCTGTCGTCGTCCCCTCGCGTTCCCCCCGGTCAATGCGCTCCTGGCGCACCCAGTTGCCCAGCGTCTGCTCGACGACGTCGAGCTCACGGGCCACGTCCGCGATCGTGCGGTGCTGGTCGATGACCAAGGCCGCCGCGTCTCGACGAAACTCCTTTGGGTACCTACCCCGGCGCCTGGCCGAATCGGCCGGCTCGGGTTTCTTCTCTGTCACCGTTGGCATGACTACCTCCTATTCGAGGTGTCCGGCGAACGGGGGGATGGTCGTCGAGTTACTGGCGCCTAGAGCTTGGTGCCATACCGAGCCACGAATCCGCCACCCAGATATTGGAACCGTCGAACGCAACGGACGAGGGAGGTGTTAAAGGCCCGAACCACACCGATGAGAGCCCCCGACGCGTCTGAGAGAACACTCACTGCGCCTTCTGAGCCGCTGGCAATCCACATGTATTTGCCGTCGTAAGCGATCCCGCTCGGTAGACCTCCTGTAGGGTAGGTCGCCAAAACACTCCCGCCAGGGTCGGCCCTCTCCCTCACCGTGCCGCCGTCGCCTTGAACCGTGACCCAGATATGGTGGCCATCAAATGCAATGCCTAGGGGTCTTGATCCCACTGAGTAGGTGCCAACAACTGAACCCTTTGACTCACTGATCTCGGTTACCTGATTGCTGCCGCTGTCTGCCACCCAAATATCGCGGCCATCAGAAGTAACGGCGTATAGCGTAGTACCGACGCCAATGGTGGCAAGTACCGCGCCATTGGAGGGTTCGATTTCGGTGACGTTATTGCTACCCTGATTCGAGGGGCGACGACCAAAGCAACCCCGTGCTCGCACGAGGACGACGGCGACCCCTTCAGTCCGATGGCTCGGGGAGGAGTTGGATTATCAATTCCCCACATACGAGACATGCACCTGTGGCTGCCTGCCTTCCATCTGCCAGCCGAACCGTCTTGCCGGTGAATGGGCGCTGTTCCGTGCAGACTATGCAGTAGTCAATGTGTTGATCGCCGCCTGGTTCGATCTGCATAGCTCTCCTACCTTGGTCGGCAATGTTCGCTGACCCCATCTCCCCTCGACTCACCGCCCCTCAATCTGGATGCTGACAGCGCGGTCCGTGCCGAGATAGAGCCGACCGGACTGAGCCGAGACAACTTTCCGACAACGCTTGGGCTTCAGCCGCACCGGATGTGTGCGTGCAAGGTGTTGAGGCTCGCAGGGAGCGGACATTCTGGTCGCAGACGAAGACCCGCGCACCTAGCTCAATGTGAACGTCCCCAGTTTGACTGGTGCCGGAGCCAGTTCGACGAACGCGCTCTTGGTGCCGTTCGTCGATCCAAAAAGGGCCAGGTTCTTGCCCAAGGCACCAATGACGGTGGTTCTCCCCATGGTGGTGACCGAACCGGACCCAGACACTGATTCCTGGGTGTAGGTCCCGAACCCTTTGACGTTGACGCAGAACAGGCCGGTGAAGTTCCCCCTGGCGTAGCGGGCGTTCAGGACGTGGGGGTGGAGTCCCGCTGTACACAACGATGTCCACTGGGCGTAGAGGGTGATTCCACCCGAGGGGATGGTGTAAGACGATCCGGCCCCTCCGACTTCGGTGCCGCCGCTCGCTTGGGTGAACCAGCCCTCGAAGGTGTAACCGGGATAGGTGTCAGAGGGAAGGGTGATCGAGCTGCCGTCGGGGCCGCTGATCGAAGAAACCGCAGCGCCGCCGTCGGAGTTGAAGGCGACCGTGTCCGACTGGGAAAGTGTTTCCGAGACGATAGGCAGTTCACCAACCGACGTGAAATAATCGCCTGCCACTCCGCAAGACGTCGTGCTGGAACACGACACACTGACGTAGCCCTCGTTGTCGCAGTCAGCACCGCAGAAGTCATTTGACGGGATCGGGAACGACACCTCGCTGCCCCAAGATCCATTCGACTCGCTAATGGACTGGTAACCCGTTACGAACTGGCAAGTGCGGTCGGCTGGGCCGGCTACGGCACCGGGGCGGGGTTTTCGGGGGCCATCTTCGCCAGTTCCTCGGTGACCATGCGCTCGTGCTCGGCGAGGTCGCGCCGCGCCGCCCGCGGGCTCCAGCGCCCCCGCATGGTGAACACAAGGATGGCAAAGACCAGCATGCCGATGAGGCAGACGGTCCACCATCTCTTCCACTCGTTCGGCGATGTCTTCTGGGCCGGCACCAGCTTCTGCTCCGCCACGAGCAGGTTGGCCAGGTCCTGGGACTTGAGGGCCACCGAGTGGATCTGCGCCTGGGTCACGGGCTTACCCTGCTCAATGGCCGTGGCGAGCGGGTTGTAGGCGAGCAGGCCCTGGACCTGCGGGTTGGACAATCCGCCGGCGGCACCGAGGGCCTCGAGCAGGTTGTGGGTCGTGTTGCACCGCTCGAGGATCGTCGCGAGCGTCTGCGGGCCTGCCTGGTCGGTCGCTCGCAGCCCCGTGATGACCGTCGCCGGCGCCGGCTTCGGCGCGCAGGCGGCGGGCGATGTCGAAGGCGCGTAGGGCTGGGCCGCCTCGATGGCCTGCAGCGCGGTAGCCGCGGTCTGGTTGTCGACGAGCACGGTCGACGTCGTGACGACGTAGGGCAGGACGAGGAACGACAGGGCGACCGTGATCCGCAGGATCCAGCCCCACACGGCCAGGCCCGACGCCGTCAGCGCGGGGTTGTGCGACTCGACCTGCTCGGTGTAGTTCGCCATCCACGGCGCGTATGCAATCGAGCTGGAGACGGCGAGCAGCACGATCACGACCACGTTGGCGTAGTAGCTGGTGTGCGGATGGCCCGTCTGACGGATGAGGACGGCCATCATCACCATGGCACAGACGGCGCCGAAGAGCATGAAGGGCTTGCGCACCCTGGCCCAGTCCGACAGCACCCCGGCCACGACGAGCCCGGCCGATAGAAACGCGGCGGACCAGACGTTGATCCCGTTGGCGTCGGGGATGGAGCGGTTGAACGTCACCACCCAGTAGATGGTTAGGACACTGACCGAGGCGTAGTAGAAGAGCAGGAAGACCGAGATGGCGATGGAGGACGAGACCAGGTCGATCTTCATCATGGAGCGGATCGGGTGCTCGATCGCCCTCTCGACGTCGATGCCCTTCGCTCGTGCCTCGACCAGGGCCCGCTCGCGCTCGGTGACCATGAGCTGGTCCCGGAGCTGCGGGGACAGTTCGCGCAGGAAGAAGAAGGCGATCACCGCCACGCCCAGGCAGACCAGCCCGGAGATGATGAACTGGTCCTGCCAGGGCGTGAGATGGCTCAGGGTGTGGGTGGCCACCAAGCTCGCGCACAGGGCGCCCATCGTCGGGCCGAGCGCCCAGAAGCCCATGGCGGCGCCGCGCCCCATCTGCGGCGAGAAGTCGCGCATCAGCGCCGGCGTCGAGACGAGGATCACGCCCTCGACGAAGCCGATGATGCAGTAGCAGACCGAGAAGTTGAACTTGTCCGTGATCTGGGGGATCGCGAAGAGCTGTATGCAAGCGACGATGAACGTTCCGAAGATGGTGAGATTGGCCCGGCCGATCTTGTCGGAGAGCCCGCCGATGAACGCGCTGAAGGCGCCGATCGCATTCGAGACGACGAGCAGGTACAAGAAGTACTGGAACGACATGTGGTAGTAGGGCAGCATCAGCGGGGTGACTGTGCCCTCCACGTAGTAGAGGTAGTAGAGCATGATCGTCGTCAACACGACGATCGACAGGTACCCGATCCGCGGCAGCGTGTCGGGGTAGCGGTACAGCTGCCGCTTCCACAGGGCGTTGCCCAGGCTGTGGCGGGCAGGGACTCGTACCGTCTCCGACGCCGTTGTCATCGGCCTCCCTTTTCCCGCCGCATCGCGACCATCCTGCCCTTCCCGGACTACTCCATCGACGAGTTCATGGAGAATGCCGGTTCCATGGTGCTTCTGGGCGTTGCTGGTCTGATCGGAGGGTTGGTGATCTACGGCGTTTTCTGGTCGGCCACTGAGTCAAACCACCCCTGGTGGCGATCCGAACGGAGCCGTTCTCCAAGACCATGGAGGCGGATAACGCGTGGGTAGGGTTTGGTGCCACATTTGGGTCATACCGTCCGTGAGCGACGATCAGCCATTAGATGCCTTCGCTTTCGCGACTCCCGAGGGATCGAATAGCTGTTTGTTGAGCGCTTCATGGCAGCCGCCAGGTCCGGCAGCAGAAGGGTGTTCCTGATCGCCTTCCAGCGTGAGTACCGACTTCAAGCGGGATGGTCGCTATCGAGCGGCTTGACCTCTTAGGCCATGTCCGGTCGCAGCTGCCGGATACCGAGTGGGCTGGGTCTGTGCCGCATAACGTTCTGGGGCACCCTCGGTCCGCCCATCAACCACCCCCGGGTCTGCATGATCAGGAAACGTCGGGCGGATGCCACGGACGGCAATAGGGGTGACCTGGAGTCGTTCGTCACGGACGCGGATGAAGGCCCACGAGATGGTCTCCCTTCGCCGGTATTGTCCGGATCAGGTGATTTGGGGTCGCTGACTCTGTCAGCCTCTCAGCCTTTCGGCTCCCTCTTCCATCTCGCAAACCTATCTCCATCAAAGCCTCCTACCGTGGGTTCAGGTAGGGCCGAAAGTCCCCCCAGAGCGCTTCGTTCGTCGCCTCGCTCTGTCGAGAGTGCGAGAAGCGAGGCGAGCGACGTCGCTCGCGGCTACCCGACATCGGTCTCGCCGCTCGCTGCGGGTATGTTGCCCGGCAGCGAGGGGCAGGCCGGAACCCGTCCGGTAACGGCACATATGCGCTCCCCTCGTCACGACGCCTTCGCCGCGCCGCTTACGATCGCGATCAGCTACCCGGCGATGCAGAACGCCGATTCAGCGTTTCACAGAAGACGCCAAGCTCCGCTCCCGCCCGCACGCCGAATATCTCTTATGTTGCCATCAGCTCAGCATTAGGAGGCTCTCCGAGCAAAATCAACGAGGGCGCGGATTGCAAGGCGGGCTACTCGAGCCGGGCCTCGTCGCCCTCGGCCTTCGGCTCGGACCCTGACTCCAGGATCTCCCGGGTTGCTCGCCCGAAAGCCCGTAGGGCGGCCCGGACCAGGCTGACAAGGGTCGGGCTCTCGGGTGCCGGGATCTCTACGGATACCCGTGCGACTCCTGGCTCCTCCGGTTCGATGCGGGCACCTGCCTCGGCCAGCGTCTCGAGAAACTCCCGGTTGTCCCAGAGGATGTGACTGACGAAGGTAGTGATCCCGTGGCGGCGGGCATGGCCGGCGAGCATCTCGAGAAGGAGGGTGCCCAGACCCCGGTGCTGGAACTCGTCGAGCACCGTCACCGCTACCTCGGCGTGGTTGGGACGAGTGGGGTCTCGGACGTAGCGGGCGACGCCAATGCCCGGCTGGCCGGGTTCGTCGATCGCGAACGCCGCCCACGCGAAATGATCGTGATAATCGAGATTGGTGAGGTACTCTAAATCGGCGTCCGAGAGCCGTGAAGGCGCGGTGAAGAACCGAAGGCGCCGCGCTTCGGTCGACAGGCGTTCGTACCCGATCGCCAACTGATGCCGGTCGCTGTGCAGAAGCGGCCGAACGAGCACCCGGGTATGGTCGGCCAGCTCGTGGACAGAACTCATCGACCGAGGCGTGGAGCTCGGAAATGACTCGGACATCACGCGCTCTGCACGGCCGAGGCAGATGCCCCTGTCCGCTCAGTTTCCATAGAGGTCATCGATCACAGGACCGTAAGCTTTCTCCACGACGGAGCGCCGCACCTTGAGCGTCGGGGTCAGTTCGCCGTTTACGATCGTAAGGTCATGGGGCAGGACGACGAACTTGCGGATCGACTCCGCTCTTGACACCGACTGGTTGGCATTGTCGATCGCTGCCTGGACCTCTGCCAACAATGCCGGATGATCCTTCGCTTGCGAGACCGCTGTCTCGCCCAGGGCGCCCTGGGCGGCCCAGGTCGCAAACGCTTCCCCGTCGATCGTGATCAGCGCCGCAACGAACGGACGGGCGTCGCCGACCACCACCGCCTGACTGATCAATGGGTGCGCGCGAATGCGATCCTCGAGCGGTGCCGGCGCCACGTTCTTCCCAGCAGCGGTCACGATCAACTCCTTCTTCCGTCCGGTGATGCGCAGGTAGCCGTCGTCGTCGAGGTCACCGATGTCGCCAGTCCTGAACCATCCGTCCGTATCGAAGGTCTCCGACGTGGCTTGCTCGTTGCGCCAGTATCCCTGGAAGACCTGCGGTCCCTTGGCAAGGATCTCGCCGTCAGGGGCGATTCGGATGCTCGTGCCCGTCAGCGCCTGCCCCACGGTGCCCGGTTTCCATGCGCCGAGACGGTTGACCGTCAGGGTCGGGCTGGTCTCGGTGAGCCCATAACCCTCGAACACCTTGATGCCCACACCGTTGAAGAAGTGCGTGAGCCGCTCGCCTAGCGGGCCTCCACCACTGAAGGCGAACCGAAGCCGGCCACCGAATGCTGCCTTCACCTTCCTGTAGACCATCCGATCGAACAGCGCATGCTCCGCCGAGGTGAGCAGATGCGGAACATGGTCTCCGTGGTGCCGCGACCAATGCACAGCGACATCGGCGGCCTTGTCGAAGTTCGCCCCGTGGCCCTCGGCGTGTGCTCCCTGCTGGGCACCGTTGAACACCTTCTCGAAGATTCGGGGCACGGCTGCGATCATCGTGGGCTGCACCATGGCGAACTCTTCGAGGAGCGCACCCATGTCGGTGGCGAAAACGCCCTTGGTCCCCCATTCCACGCCGACAAGGGCGATGATCTTGGTGAGCACGTGGGCGAGCGGCAGGAACAGGAGGCCGACCTCGTCGGGTTGGAGCATCGGCCCGATCGCGTCGAGGGTCTGCCGTACGTTGACGCAGAGGTTCCCTTGGGTGAGGACGCAGCCCTTGGGCCGGCCGGTCGTACCGGATGTGTAGATGATCGTGGCAATGTTGGTGGCCCCGAGGGAGTGGATGCGCTCGTCGAGGGTGGAGTCGGCCACGGCTACGCCGCGGCGGGCAAGTTCGTCCAAAGCCCCGTCGTCAACCACGAGGATCTCGGGACGTCCTTCCACCGGGCTCCCCGCTCCCTCGTACGACTCTCGCATCGCCGGCGTCTCGACGACGAGTATCTCGGCATCGCTGTCACTGACGATCCACTGCATCTGCTCACCCGACGACGTCTCGTAGATCGGAACGGTCACGCCGCCACTGGCGAGGATGGCGTAGTCGAGCAGCAGCCACTCCAGCCTCGTCCGCGACATGAGGGCGACTCGACCGCCTGGCTCGAGCCCACTGGCGACGATGCCCTTCGCTATGGCACGGCAGCGCTCGTAAAACTCACCCGCGGTGACGTCGACGAAGTGGTCGCCGTCCCGATAGGCCGCCATGACCCGGCCCGGCTCCTTCTCCGCGCGCTGTACCACCGGTTCGAGCAGATTCGTGTCTGGCGGAATCGGATCAATGATGCGTCCCGACGTCTCGAGCATGACGATCACCTCTTCCGCCCGAGTCGTCCGACTCCGGCTCATCGCATCGTCGATAGTCTTTCTCCCAGGTTCCGACGTGCGTCGTACCGAGGCAAGAGGCGAAGGTCACTTGGAGTAGACCCCGAGGGAAGGCGAGCAGAGCTGGCCCAGGAACGGTGGCTAGTGGCGCTGCCGATAAATACATCGGTGTAATTTCGAGGGCTGAACCTGCCCTCATCGGGTGCGGTGAGGAGGTCGGTTGGCCGATGTCTCGTCGTTCGCCCTTCGAAGTTCGGCTCTCGCCAGATGACCGCGCCGTGCTCGAGGAACGGGCGTCGTCGCGGACGGCCGCGCACGCCGAGGTGGTGCGGGCTCGCATCGTGCTGGCGGCGGCCGACGGTGCGCGGAACGTGGACATCGCCCAGCGCGTCGGGGTGTGTGTCGATGTGGCGTCGAAGTGGCGCAAGCGCTTCTGGCAGGAGGGGCTCGCTGGCCTGAGGGACCGCCCTCGCTCTGGACGGCCACGGCGCTTCGGTGCTGCCGTGGTGGCCGGGATCAAGGCCTTGGCCTGCGAGCCACCCGAGCGACGTGATGTTCCCCTGTCGCGGTGGAGCTCGCACGAGCTGGCCACCCAGGCGAGGCGCGAAGGGCTCGTCGAGTCGATTTCGTCCTCGACGGTGCGCCGCTGGCTGCATGCTGCCGCGATCAAGCCGTGGCGCTTCCGGTCATGGATCTTCCCGCGGGACCCCGACTTCGCTACCAAAGCGGCGCGCGTCCTCGACCTATACCAGCGCGTCGTCGACGGCGTCGCGCTCGGCCCCGACGACTACGTGATCTCGGCCGACGAGAAGTCCCAGCTCCAAGCGCTCAGGCGCTGCCACCCCGATCTCGGTCCTGGCCCAGGGCGCCTCCGGCGGGTCGAGTTCGAATACGAGCGGGGCGGCACGCTCGCCTACATGGGCGCCTACGACGTCCATGCGGCCCGCCTCTTCGGCACGGTGGCCGAGAAGACCGGGATCGTGCCGTTCATGGAGCTGGCCGAGCGCGTCATGACCCTCGAGCCCTACGCGAGCGCGCGGCGCGTCTACTGGGTGGTCGACAACGGGTCCTCGCACCGTGGGCAGCGTTCGGTCGAGCGCATGGCAGCGGCGTGGCCCAACGCGCAGCTCGTCCACCTGCCCGTCCATGCCTCGTGGCTGAACCAGATCGAGGTCGTCTTCTCGGTCATCCAGCGCAAGGTGATCAAGCCCGCCGACTTCGCTGACCTCGCCGCCCTGGCCGATCGCCTCTGCCGCTTCGAGCAGCGCTACAACGCGACGGCGCGCCCGTTCGACTGGCGCTTCACGAGCCGTGATCTCGCCGCCATGCTCGAACGCATCGACGCCCATCGGCCCGAAGCCGAGCTCCCCCTCGCCGCCTGAGGGCACGCGTGGGCCAAGATGGACCGGTGAAGGGGCCTCCCGCATCGACCAAAGCCAGCCTGACCCAGCGCCTCAACGCTCGTGCCCGGGACCGATGGCCGGACCTCTCCGCTGTCGAGGTCCGCTTCCGGGCCAACTTCGCCTATGTTGACGGACGCCAGGCCGACGGAACCGTCCTCAAACTCTGCCGGCTGCGTTACGGCGGATCGGCCCACCACTGGGGCTTCGCCCTCTACCGGGCCAGCCACGATGACTACGAGGATGCCGTCCTCCCCAACGGCATGCTCGCTGGCAGCGCCGAAGAAGCCCTTGATTGTGCCTGCGGCCTCTACCTCAACGACCCGTCAGCATGGCTCCCGGATACACCGACGAACTAACGCGCGGCAGCACTAGCCTTGCGACCCTCGCGAAGTCCTCTCGCAAGACCCCGAGCTCTCATCTGGTGCGACGTCTCGGCAACGGTTGTCGAGGTCGCTGCCGACATGATGGAGCACTACGTCCGCCACGTCCTGGTCGAGGAGGACGGCCGCCTCGTCGGCATCGTGTCGACTCGCGACCCGCTCGGCGTCTACGCGGCAGCTGACGTCGACGTCGAGTAGGTCTCGCAGGCGCCTCGGTCAAGGACCGGGGGTCGCCGCGCTCTCCAGCCAGTCCTTCGGAACGATCAC
Source organism: uncultured Acidimicrobiaceae bacterium (assembly GCA_963717455.1). Lineage (GTDB taxonomy): Bacteria > Actinomycetota > Acidimicrobiia > Acidimicrobiales > RAAP-2 > Bog-473. The sequence continues at coordinate 3,165,849 of OY970336.1, read as the reverse complement.
CACCGGACAGCTGCTGTGTTGTGCGCACTTGGCGCTCACCGAGCCGAGGAGAAGGCCCGCGAACCCTCCGTGTCCGCGGGCTCCGAGGACAAGGAGCTGCGCTTCGCCCGACCACGCACAGAGGATCTGCGCCGCGTCTCCCCGAAGCGCGACGGGGTGGACTTCGACATCGGGGTAGTCGGAGGCGATCTCACTCACGGCCTCGGTGAGACGCTGCAGTGCCGCGTCGGCGACCGTCTTCTCGTCAGCCGGCATGTAGAGCGCCTCGCCGTAGGCATAGGGGCTCTCCCACACGAACAGCGCATCGACAATCGCCCCGCGAGCCTCCGCCTCCGCGACAGCCCAACGCAGCGCCCGACGCGACCCTGCCGAGCCGTCCACTCCGACCAGAATCCGGCTGCTCACGGGTGCCGCCTCCATGCGCAGAGCGTGCCAGGCGAGCGCGCCCGATGCCAGGTCAGGAATCGGTCGGGTTGCCCGACTTCGAGAACACGACCGCCCGTGCTCAGGTGGAATCGGCTCCCGGTCGGCGCCGAGTAGGGAAGCCGGCGGCGATGGCGTCCAGCGCCGTTTCGTATGCCTCGTGCGCCACTGGGCGAAGAGCCCGAAGGTCGGGTACAAGATGCTCAAAGCCCGAGCCGAGACGGCCGCCACGCGGGTCAGCCGAGTACGCTCCCGCCGTGAGCGATTTCGACGCGGTGGTCATCGGGGCCGGGCACAACGGGCTCACGGCAGCGGCGGTGATGGCCCGGGGCGGTATGCGGGTGTTCTGCCTCGAGAAGAACCACTTCATCGGCGGGATGGCCTCCACGACGGAGCTGATCCGGGGGTACCAGTTCGAGGTGGCCGGTTCCATCCAGTTCCCGCTACCCAACGAAATCTACGACGATCTGGGCTCCGGCGCCTGTCCCATCTACGAGCCCGAGAGGAGATCGCCCTCGGAGGCCGAGGAGGTCCGCCACCTTCATCTTTCCGAGTGGGTGCGGATGCAGAATGACGCGCTTCGGGGCTCACGTCTTCGGTCGGTCGTCATCCGCGACATATCGACGGATCTGGCGGGCACGTTGCCGGGGCGATGAGAGCAAGATGCTATCTATCGCGAGCATCGGGGGGGGGGGGTGTGCAACTGCCGGATACTGCTCGGGTAGGGGTAGCCCCGTTGTGCCGCATGGTGGCACCCTGTCATTGGCGAACGGGGACAGTTCCGGGCCACAGCCACTAAGACCAGTCATCGCCTTCCTGCCCCTTTCTAGCTTTAGTGTCGACGACCAGGCTGCTCAGCGCGGCGCCACTCGGCTAGAAGTCGGGCGTCTCTCGCCCCCACTCCTCGATCTGGCCCGGTAGCAGGTCACCCAACATCTCTCTTCCGAGGGGACTGAGCCCCTCGTGCTCTGCTTCGTGGATATCGAGCCACGCGACCAGGCCGTCGATTGTGGCGAATGAGTGATCGCCATCTTGATCGGCGTCGTACAGATGGAATCCGGAACCTTCGACGGTGGTCACGAGTCGACCTTCCCCTGCGAGTCCGAAGCACCACATTGATGGGCGTGTCTCGAAATGCCACGCGGAACGGCCCGACAGCAACCTCCCGAGCGCGAGCCATCGGTCGAGCTCGTCGCCGAGGTACAGCTGCCTGGATGTCGCTTCCCAATCCATGGCCGTTGACGGGACCTCCGTTGACAAACCGTTGACAGCGGGCCCTCTGAGGACCCAACTCAACGGCACACAGGTCTGCTACCAGCAGCGTTGTGGTCGGGCTGCCGGATTTGAACTGGACCTCTTGACCCCCAGGAATTCGACGTGTAGTGCTATTTAAAAGCCTATCTGACCAGGTGGGGCGCGACCGAAACAGTGCCAGTTGAGCGCGGCTCAGAGCGGCTCACCAGACCTTCTTGGTGTACAACTCGGTGGCAAGCTCCTCCCATCCGCCGCGAGCAGCTTCAAGACGCCACCGGATGGCTCGGAGTCCCAACACCGTGAGCGGCGTATGCACAGGCCCACGTGACCTATCACGAGGGAAGTGCGCCAACAACCGATCCAAGTCCACCGGCGTGAGATCCGCTGCCAACGGCACGAAGCTCACCGGCTCGCTGTGAAGCACCGCATGGCGTTCAGCAAGGGCCTCTGAAGCGGCCTCTAACCACGCGTCCGCCCTGGCCCGCAGCGTCTCGTCCGGTTGGACTTGAAGCGCCTCGCGCGCCTGCTTGATGCGCGTGCCCGTCGCCGTGTCGCGGTAGCCGTTGGTTGGCTCGATGCACTGGCAGACGAAGTAGACGACGTCCTCGAAGTTGATCGCAGTCCACGTCAACTTGCCCAGTTCAAAAAGAACGTCGTCGTCAGGCTGCTCATGGGGGCCAGTCACAGTGTTCCCTCCCGTTCTTAACTCAGAAAGCCTACGGGGTCACGTCGAAGAAGCGCAGCCGCAAGCCGAAGGCGGGCCAAGGCAGGCCCCTACGCGTGGTCCGGGGCCTGCCTGTCCCGGCGTTACGCCCCCCATGAGCAGGCCACTTCCTGGGACACACGAGCTTCAGATGGCCGTGTCGTCTTGCTCGACCTCACCGATCTTCTCCGCGGGGAACCGCTCGTGGATCTTCTTGACTGCCCCCTGCGCTGCTGCGTATGCGGCGCCGCCCCCAATGCCCGCGTCGGAGTTCCCCTTGAGGTAGAAGACAATCTGGTCGATCTGTCTCTCGCCGCCCACCCGTTTCGCCATGGGGCGGCTCTCCCACATGACTTCGAGGCCCTCCTCTTGGAAGATCCGAGCGAACATGCTGGCTCGACTCTCCGGGATGTCCATCCTCACTTTGGTCATGTTGACGCCGCCGTCATCGCGCCTCACGCCACCAGCCATTGGTGGATCTCCTGCGGTCCGTCGCCGGTGAGCCCGCGCCCACTTGTCAGGACGGTCACCGCCCTTTAGGGAAAGGCTGACAACGCTATTCGGCCTGAAATAGAGCCGATAGGGCCGAACAGGCACAACGTGGTGACAACACTTGGCTCGGTGTCAAGGCGCTGCAGCGCAGCGGGCCGCGAAGGCCGCCGGGCTGCCGACGATCGAGATTCACGGCCTTCGGCTAGGAACACCGCTCAGACGGTGTAGTTCACCCTTCGTGACCCTCGGCACTGGCCGCCCCAGTCGAAATGGCCATCGTGGCTGACTGTCCCCGCACGCCTCGCCGACGATCCACGCCGCGGTTCAATTTCAGTGATCGAGGGTGGAGATTCAAAAATCGCGGGCAACTCCTCGCCGAACTGGATTAGGGCCCAGAGTGGCAATGCCAAGCACATCACCCGTCCAAGCCACAGCACTCACCTTCTGTCCGTGCGTCGCCTCGAACACATGATCGTGCGTGAATAGAAGGGGTCGGCTTGGATAAGCCAACCGGCCACTGGGACGCAATTCAGCCATCCACCATCCCGATTGCTGATTCCAGGGAAGAGGAGGTGCGAACCTCTCGAACTATCTCAGGACTATTGGACGTTGAACTGATCGGCCGTCACCGCTGTGCTCGTCCCCCCTGGATTAGTGACGAAGATGTTCCTCAGTCCGGCGGGTTCTGCCGGTGAGACGGCCGTGATCTGGGTGGCGGATACCACCGTGAAGCTCGTGGCGGACACGGTACCGAAAGCGACCTTGGTAGCGCCTTTGAACCCGGTACCAGTGATCGTGACTTTGGTGCCACCAGCGGTCGTGCCGCTCTTTGGCGAGACCGACGTCACGGTTGGTGGCGTGACAAAGTTGAACTGGTCGGCCGTCACCGCTGTGCTCGTCCCCCCTGGATTAGTGACGAAGATGTTCCTCAGGGCGGCGGGTTCTGCCGGTGAGACGGCCGTGATCTGGGTGGCGGATACCACCGTGAAGCTCGTGGCGGACACGGTACCGAAAGCGACCTTGGTAGCGCCTTTGAACCCGGTACCAGTGATCGTGACTTTGGTGCCACCAGCGGTCGTGCCGCTCTTTGGCGAGACCGACGTCACGGTTGGTGGCGTGACAAAGTTGAACTGGTCGGCCGTCACCGCTGTGCTCGTCCCCCCTGGATTAGTGACGAAGATGTTCCTCAGGGCGGCGGGTTCTGCCGGTGAGACGGCCGTGATTTTGGTGGCGGACACGACGTTGTAGGTTGCAGCAGCGACGGTGCCAAAGGCCACCTTTGTGGTGCTAGTGAATCCGGTGCCGGTGATCGTGACGTTGGTGCCACCAGCGGTCGTGCCGCTCTTTGGCGAGACCGACGTAATAGTTGGGGCCGGTGGAACGCTTGGGGTGCCCAGGTTCTCTCCCCATCCCGACCACGGTCCGCCCGGTGGTGTCCACCACTGCTGCCAGAGGTTGCCCGCCGAGTCGATGCCGTACACCTCTTCGTTGCCATCGGCACCTTTGAGGACTACGGGATCAGATACAAGGGGACTGGTTGGCGAGCCAAGAGACGTCCAACTCGACCAACTGCCGTTCCAGAATTTTTGCCAATAGTGGCCCCCGCTGTCCCTCGCAAACACCTCCTCGTTGCCTGTGAGCGGAGACACCCACACCGCTGGCTTGCCGACGAGGGTCGAACCGGTAGGTGCGCCCAGGTTCTCTCCCCATCCCGACCACGGTCCGCCCGGTGGTGTCCACCACTGCTGCCAGAGATTGCCCGCCGAGTCGATGCCGTAGACCTCTTCGTTGCCATCGGCACCTTTGAGGACTACGGGATCAGATACAAGGGGACTGGTTGGCGAGCCAAGAGACGTCCAGCTCGACCAACTGCCGTTCCAGAATTTTTGCCAATATTGGCCCTCGCTGTCCCTCGCAAACACCTCCTCGTTGCCTGTGAGCGGAGACACCCACACCGCTGGCTTGCCGACGAGGGCCGAACCGGTAGGTGCGCCCAGGTTCTCTCCCCATCCCGACCACGGTCCGCCCGGTGGTGTCCACCACTGCTGCCAGAGATTGCCCGCCGAGTCGATGCCGTACACCTCTTCGTTGCCATCGGCACCTTTGAGGACTACGGGATCAGATACAAGGGGACTGGTTGGCGAGCCAAGACTGAGCCATCCTGACCAGGAACCGCTCCAGAATTTTTGCCAATAGTGGCCCCCGCTGTCCCTCGCAAACACCTCCTCGTTGCCTGTGAGCGGAGACACCCACACCGCTGGCTTGCCGACGAGGGTCGAACCGGTAGGTGCGCCCAGGTCCTCTCCCCATCCCGACCAACCAACACCAGATGTGTACCACTGCTGCCAGAGGTTGCCCGCCGAGTCGATCTCGTACACTTCTTCGTTGCCGTCGGCACCAATCAACGCCCACGAAGGTGGCTGGACAACCGTAAATGGTCTCGAAGCGGTCCCGCCGGGAGTCGTGATGGACAGGTTTCCCGTGGTTCCAGCGGTAGGGACCGATGTCGTGATCTGAGTTGCCGAGTCGGTCCCGATGGATGCAGCTGCACCATTGAATGTCACATTGGTTGCGCCCGAAAGGTTGGTACCGGTGATGGTGATAGGTGTGCCCACCGGAGCCAGACTTGGCGACACATTCGTTATCGATGGTGCGAAACTCGATGTAGGTGCGTGAACGACACCAATGACTGACATCCCAGAAACTGAAATGCTTAGGTTTCCGCCGGAAAGAGTCCCGTTCGTGTAAACTTGAGGGCTCGCATCGGTGCCGAAGTTTTGATTAACAAACTGAACTGATCCCCCGGAGACGGAGTTCACGATAGCGACGTGACCTTCTGTGCTTCCCGAAACGTTGAACATCACTGCGTCGCCAGGTGCTACGAAACTGATCGAGCCTTGTGGCTCCTTGGTCAGATTGCTCGGAACGTAGTTGTACATCCCCATCGAACCGCCGCCATTGCCGTACCAGTTGGACTTAATCCAACCATTCGTCAGATAGAGGCGATTGACAAGTTCCACACATTCCCATTGATAACCGCTCAAGACCCCGTTTACGTAGTTCTCGGTACCACACGCAACTCCAGCATTGCTGACGCCTTGATTCGGGTAGTTGCTATAGACGTCGACGCCATTTCCATTCAGCCAACTAGTACCCGGCAAGAGCACCGTGCTCTTGCACGCCGCTGAAGCAGGACTCTCAGTAGCGATTCCGACTGTAACTACCAGGGGTACGGAGACCAGTGAGCCCATTAGGGCGACGGTGAGCAAACTCGTGCCTGCTAACCGGAATTTCAGTGGTTGCAGTCGCATCCGCCACCTTCCGGTGGTCAATCATCGAATGCCTGTGACTACCCCCGGAATCCGGGCATACACCGTCTCCAATTAAGGGTGTCACAGGGAGCCGGCGGCTGCAACCCCCCTGAGATCGCCAGCTGTGACTGGGGTCTCGTGGTTCAACGAGGAGCGACTCCACTCAGAGCTCGGTGATCTGACGCCGGGCCGAGTTCGAGGCGACTACCGTCAAAGATCTCAGCCCGACGTGGCATGAGAAACCAAACCAACGAGCCTCCGTCAAACCCAGGCAGGTTCAACTCTCACCGATGTCCAGGAACACGCAGTCAAGGCTGGACTAGTGAAACTCGCCAATCGGCTGGAGCTTGACGCTGCCGTCGAAACCGAAACGACATCGCCCGGTAATATGGCAAGGGGCCCACGGTGCTCGAGTTCGGGACCGCGCCACTGTTCAAGGTCACACTCTAGATCGTGCTCGGAGACCCGGAGCAGGATCCATTGGTGAAGAAAGAGTAGGTCACGGTGCCCGTCGGGGTGAAGCGGCCGCTACCGGTGACCGTTGCCGTGTCGTAGGCGCTCGCACCGGTCGAGGTGGTCGTGGTGGTCGTGGTGGTCACCACGCGGCTCGGACAGCAGAGATCGGACGATGAGGGCCACTTGCGCCTGGCCCAACGCAGTCGGGTGGACCCCGTCTGACTGCATGTAGGTCGACCAGGTTCCAGCGTTCCACCAGCTCGTGGTGCGGGCATCCCAGTCGGCCACCCGGGCGTAGTGTGCCTTCAGCCAGCCGTTGAACTGGCGACCCTCGTTGTTGTAGATGGCGATTCCGTTGGGAACGGTCACCAAAGCCCCTCCATAAATGCGGTGAGTGTTGATCGTGGTCACGACCACACATCCCTTGAACTTGGCTCGCATGGCCGCGTAGTCCGCCTCGAACGCGGTCAGGGGATATGTGGTCGGGTTGACCACGACCTGTACGAGATCGTTGGTTCCCAGGTCGAAAACTATGACGGCCGGGTTCTTGGCCGCCATGGCGGCGATCGTTCCGTCGGCGGTCATGCTAGCGATGGTGGCGCCACCGTAGGCAGCGATCGAGCTCCGATAGGTCAGGTCGAGGGCCTGGTGGAGCTGTACGCGCGACTGGTTCGTGATCGAATCGCCAAGCATGCCCAGGGTCACGCCGGTCGGGTTTCCGGAATAGGCCGGGACGGTCGTGGCTGCAGCGACGGTGGCGCCGACGATGGCCACCAGTATCGCCGTGCCGATCGCGGCTGCAATACGTGCCCTGACCATGTCCATCTCCCCTTCGCCGACCTGCTTTGTCTTGCTGGGGCGGGACTCTAGAGGAGCCCACCGGCACACGGGGCGGGAGAATCTCACCGCACTCCCACGCCAGTTTCCCCATATGCCAGCATCGGGAAGCGCCATGCTGGCCGACTCTCCGCGGGCAGCCAGGCCGTGACTAGGACCGAAATAGGGGTAGTTCCGCCTCTCGACGGGTCACTCGGCCGGTGTACGGCCCCTGGGCCAAGGCACAGCCCAAGGCGTTGCGCTGGGGGCTCTTTCACGCCCCAGGTCGGCTCGTGCGCTCGGGACGACGCCACGTCGTGCGCATCCTGAGTGGATGGCCCAGTGCCGACGCGCTGCTCGGTGCCTATCGAAGACTCGACCTCATCGTCTGAACGTCACCGATTCCCGCCAGTCGGCACCCATGGTGGACGAGCGCGTCCCAAATGACCCTGCCGGTCCGAAATGACCACCGCAACTGACCCCAATGCGACGACACCGCGCCCGCGCGACCCCACAATCACGCCGCCGGCACTTCAACCCCTCACGTCAATGGATCTCGGGCGACGTCAGGTCATCTTGTGAATGATCGGAGCTAGGGCTGGCGTTGATATTTCAACACCGTTGACAACTTCGGAGCTGATGACTGATTCGGAAGGAAAAGCTCCTTTCAAGATGATCGCGCACGCTCACTTTGCGGAGTTCCTTGCCGGCCTCCGGACCCGTTGGGAGGGTCAGAGGGCCCCGCGTATTTGCAAATGCCCCACCGCCCCGCGCCCCCTCCCCTCCGTTTCCCGGGTGGCGCCGGCGCCGTGCGTCTCGGTTGCTGCGCGGCCCTTTTGCCCTCGTTTGGCCGGCCGTGCTCCTCTCTCCCGTCTGCGACGCGTGGGCGCTGAGGGACTCGAACCTCGAACCATGGGAGCGGCACTACCGGGAACGCTGGCTGACCGAGTCCTAAGGAGGCTCGAGTTGGAGCATTCGCATGTAGCCGCGACCTCATGTGTAGCTCGAAACCGGCCATGTCATGTGCAGCCCCGTCCGGGTCTTGCCGCATAAGTCCTTCAGAGGCCGCTGAGATCACCCCAGAATTTATGAACGTTGATCCTTGGGGGAAACCACCACCTGATCTTCACTGGTATCTGGAGCGTTTCTAGCGTGTCTCGGAGCGGCGACCCCTTGAATGTTCATGATTCCTGTCGACCCTTGAATGCCCGATCCAGCCGGACCCTTCGAGTAGAGGGGAGCGGTCAAGCAGCGGGGGACTGGCTCTAACGTCGTAACCCAATTGTCGCTGATAGCGCTGGCTTCTACCCCGATCTCTACCGCACCCCACGGAATGACCTGCACCAGACGGAAATAATGGGGGAGTAGGAGCAGGTGACAGGAACGAACAGGGTGTACAACGCGAACGCTGTCGGAGTTCAAGTCCCCCCTCCGACACCAGGTGAACGCAGGTCGAACGGCTCTGCCCTCGCGGGAGAGGCAGAGCTATTACAGGACCGAAATGGCTAGCCATCCCCTTGATCGATCGCAAATGGCGGCAGCGCTGAGCCTTTGGTCTCTCCGCTGCATGGCACTCCTCTTGGCAGGTTCAGATATTCGTCCCCGTGCGAAACGGTTCTTGACGCGTCGTTCCTACCTTCGAGGCCTTGGCTTAGGACTCAGGCGTGTCGTTGTTGAAGGTGACGACATTCAGCTTCAACGATCCGTCGGACCCGGCGTCTGTAGATCGCAACGTACTTCCCAACTTCCCGATCGGGTCAGCACCGGGCGGCTCGATCGTCCATCACAAAGCTCCCAACCTCTATCGCACAATCGCCCGCCTCGACGACGTCCGCGGTCGTGAGGTCGAGAGATCGACAACCCGCGGCAAACATCCCGTCGGCGAACGTTCGGATCGCATCGCGGCCTTCCACTCGGGGAGACCCGGGCGGCAACAGCTTGGCGTCGGCGTCGAGGCTAGGCAGGGGGCCCGCTGGGACAATGAGACGCGAAGCAGCTCTGCCGAACCGGAACGCGGACCTTGTCACGCTCAATTCCCGTGGACCGGGGCACCCGGTCAAAGCGTGGGTGAACCCGGTTGACCCGCTCGATGACCCTTCTCTTGGATCAGAGCGGAATCTCCACCCATGTCGACGGCTGCCAGCTGACCACCGTGCCCTCTGCGGTGCCCGATTCCATCGTCACCGCCAGCCCTTCCGGATCTGCGAGGAACTTGTCCGTTATGCGACCGGCGTCGGTGAAATCGTCCGCTTCGTGAGTGAGCACGAAACTTCCCGATGACTGTCCGCTCATACCCACAATCAGCCGAACGTTCTTGGCTCCGTGCTTCTCCAGGAGCGACTTGGTCTTCTTGGTCGACGCCACGAACTCCTCATAGCGGTCAGGCTTTATCGTCAATGTCGTTACGGAAAGCACCGTCATGTCTCTACCTCGGTTCTTGATTGTTCCTCGCTTGCGTGATCCGCCGTGCACGGATGTTCACGACGCTACGCCTCCTCGGGTTCACGTGCCTTGGCGAATGGTCGTCAGGTTCGGAGCCGGCCGAACTGCCGCAACCTCGTTTGTCACGCAAGGTCGTCGGGACAGGTCCACACCCAGAACCATCGGTCGCCCTTTGGCGAGAACCAGCCCTCCGTCCGCGCCGGCTCCTCGTGGCAGTGGCTCGGCTGAAGGTGTACGGACTGGACCATCCTGAAGCACCGCCCCGGCTGCGGGTTGAAAGCGGCGCGAAGTGGCGGCGTAAGCCGGCGTGGATTCTCGCCGATCCGGCCCCGGAACTGCCCCGTGATGGCGCCAGCGACCGATCCCGAACGGTCCGCCCCCCTCACCGAATTGGGAGGCCCTCGCCCGGGAGCCCGCAGTTCCAGGCTGCGGTTAGCCAGCAGCGAACTGCTGCAGCCAGACCTAATCATGCACACCCGGACGTCCGACGCACTACGGGCTGCACCTGGGCCACACTGGTGTCGTGAGCCGGCCCGTGACCCGCTACGCCATGAGCGGGAATCTCCACATCGCTTATCAGGTGTTTGGGGACGGACCTTTCGACCTGGTGTATGCGCCAGGCTTCATTTCCCATGTGGAGATGAACTGGGAAATGCCATACTGGGCCAACATCTTTCGCCGATTGTCCCAGTTCTGCCGTGTGATCGTCTTCGACAAACGGGGTACCGGACTTTCTGACCGGGTCGGAGGCTGGTCGACTCTCGAAGAACGGATGGATGACATCCGAGCAGTGATGGACGCGGTCGAGAGCGAACGGGCGGCTCTCATCGGTGTTTCGGAGGGTGGCCCGATGTGCATGGTGTTTGCCGCCCTCTATCCCGAGCGAGCTTCCGCGTTGGTGCTGCGAGGTACGGGACCACGGTTCGCCGCGGGGCCCGATTGGCCTTGGGGTTGGAGCGAGGAAGAGGTCACCCCCCAGCTCGACTTCGCCGAGCAGAACTGGGGGACGGGAACCGTCTTGCCGTATTTCATCCAGGGGGTTTCAGACGACGAACGCGCTCAGGAGGAGACGGGTCGCTTCGAGCGCTTCGCCGCCAGCCCCGGGGCGGCCCGCCAGCTCCTGGAGATGAATCTCCAGGTCGACATCCGGCGGGTGCTCCCCACCATCAGTGCCCCAACACTCGTGATACACCGAAGGGGCGATTACGTCGTGTCCGTCGAGGCCGGTCGTTACCTCGCGGAGCACATCGCCAATGCCTCCTTCGTCGAGCTCCCAGGTGACTACCACTTGAGCGCTCGCCCCGGTGACGAAGACGAAGCCGTGGATCTTGTCGAGCAATTTCTCACCGGCACGCGGGGTGAATATGAGATCGACCGCATTCTGGCAACCGTGCTCTTCACTGACATCGTCGGCTCGACAGAGCGCGCCTCGGCCCTTGGGGACCATGCCTGGCGAGACCTTCTGGATCGACACGATCGGCTGACACGAGAGGAAATTGAGCGCTTTTGCGGCCGCGAGATCAAGACCGTCGGTGACGGATTTCTGGCCGCCTTCGACGGGCCGGGCCGGGCCGTGCGCTGTGCGAGAGCCATCACCGAAGAGGCTCATCGGATCGGGATCGAGGTCCGCTGCGGGCTCCACAGCGGCGAATGTGAGGTCCGCGACAATGATCTGACCGGAATCGCCGTTCACATCGGCGCACGTATCGGAGGGCTGGCAGAGCCCGGGGAAGTCCTCGTCTCCAATACGGTGAAGGACCTCGTGATTGGCTCTGGAATCCAATTTCGGGATCGAGGGAAGCACACGCTGAAGGGCATTCCGGAACAATGGAAGCTCTTTAGCGTCGCCAGCGCCTAAGGCTTGAGTACCCGCCGTGGATGTGCCAGCACCGGATTGGAGACGGGGGAGAGGCGGTCAGGTGGCCCAGCTGGTCTCCCAGGCTGGTGTGCTCATGGTTAGAGTCCCCCCTCCGACACGCGCATTAACGGACCATCGGATCCTGGCGGGGTCTGCCTGCTCAGCGGACGACGATCGAGCCTAGGACTCGCCAGTTCGGCTTGCCGGCGTAGAGCAGCGCTCGGATCCGGTAGTTCTCGAAGTTGCGGAATCCGAAGCCGATGCGCTTGATCCGTTTGATCAGGTTGTTGAGCGCTTCGGTGGGGCCGTTGGAGACCCGGGCCAGGTGGTAGTTGGCGATCTTGTCGGAGCAGTGCTTGATGGTGCGCCCGAGACGCTGGCTTCGGGCGGCATCGCCTTCTTCGTGCAGTGCGCCTGCAGCTCGGCGAGCATCGCCTTGGCATCGTCGGGATCGCCGGTCCGATAGAAGTCGCGTAAACGCTCCTTCACACGGTAGGCAATGGCCACCTCGGCGCCGGGGTCGCCGAGTTCGAGGAGGGAGCTCAGGCGCTCAGTCGCCTCATCGCTCAATTTCTCCTCGCCCATAAGCAGCAGGCGTCGGGCTCGATGGAGGGGATCGTCTCTGCGACCCCGGTGGCCGAGTTGTTCGATCTGGACGCGCCGGCGGATGGCGTCGAGGGATCGATTCGCCAGGCTGATCACGTGGAAGGGGTCGACCACCTGGGCCGCTTTGGGCAAGAGCACGCTGTAGACGGCGGCATAGGTTGCCGACATGTCGAGAGCTCCGTATTCGATGCGCTCCTTCCAGGAGTTGGGCTGTTTGTCCAGCCAGGCGGCCACGTCGACGTAGTTGCGGCTGGGGAGGATGTCGATGATCTGGTGGTGCTCTACATCGGCCACGGTGGTGGCGTAGTCGGTCCGGTTCCCGGCCAAGCGCACGAAGGAGGTCTCGTCGAGACCGATAGCCGTCGTCTGGTTCAAGCGCTTGCGATCGGCCTCGAGCAGGGCTTGGCCATAGGTGATCGTGGCCTCGTTGACCGTGTGCCAGTCACAGGCCAACTCGGCGGCAACCTCTTTGACCGTGCGACCGTCTCCGACCTGGCGCGTCGCCCATTTGGCAGCCCTGGTGGTCAGCAGGCACTTCTTTGCCGCAATGCGGTGGTCGCTGAGCATCCAGGTCTTCTTCGGGCAGTGCTCGTTCACACAGCGCATCCGGTGCTTCTTCCAGGCCAGTGACATGGGCGTCCCATAGACGGGCAAGTCGACGTAATGCACCACCGGACGTTCCTTGACCGCGGCCTCCGCGGCACACGATGGGCAGCGCACTGGACTCCTGATCAGCTGTTCGATGGCCAGCTCGACATCGGGTCCGCGTCGCTCGTAGTGCAGGACCACCACGTCTTTGAGCCCGACAAGGGCTTCGAGTATCTCGCTATGGTCGCGAAGAACGAAGGTGCTTCTTGGTTGTTGGGTCACACCTCAAGCTTGAAGCACCTTCGTCGCGCTCGAGGTGATCCTGGTCAGGGGCGCGGACCCCGCCAGGATCCGATGAGCCGCATTAACACACGCGGGGCTGGCCTCGACGGTGACCCATCCAGGCTCGGCGGGGTCGTACGTGATCCGCACCCGGTCAGCTCACCGTAGATGGCCGCTCGCTGCTCGGGGGTGGCCCGTGCGAGGCCCTGTAGGACCCTCCGCTGTGACTTCACCAGCGCCCGAATCTCGGCCTCGCTGACCGGCTGGTCTTTGGTGGGCACGATGCCCACTACGGGGCGCAGCAGTCGGAGGTTTCCGGTCGAGCCGTAGAACTGCCCCGATCCGAAGGTGAAGATCCCACCGTCAGACCCAACGAGCCAATAGCCGTGCGGTGATGGAGGGGATGGTGGAGGCGGAGATGGTGGAGGGGGTGATGTGCCGTAGGTAAACGACGCCGTATGCGACGCGTTGCCTATGACACTGGTCGCTAAGACCGTTACCGTTCCGCTGCCGGAGGGAATCTGGTACGCCGACGTCGGCAGCCGGCGCTGCGTCCGGGTGCGTGAAGGCGGCGAGGTCCTGAACATCGTCAGCCTGGACCGGGGCGCCTTCGCCTGCGCGCTCAGCCCGGGGGACGACCCGCGCCTGTTCGTCGTCGGCGAACACTACGGCGAATCCCAGCCCGGGCCGCCCAGCGGCCAGGTCTTCGCCTTCCCGGCCCCCGCGCCCGGGGCCGGACGGCCCTGACAGCGAGCTTTGATAGATCGCACTCATTAGCGGTCAGCTCTGCGGGCCCGCTATGGGCGAGGCCGGGCAGGTGCGCGATGCCCACCGCGGGGAGCGGACCTGGATCAGTTCGGTTGCTCTGGCGGCGGCACCAGGCTCTGCGCCCACACCAGCAGGCTCACGTACAGCAGTAGGGAGGCGATGAAGCCGGCTGCCATGGTGTAGGACCACCAGTTGTTCTTGGTGATCACTGTCATCACCCCGGCGATGACAGTGAGGCCGATCAGGACGGCGCTAGAGCGTGCGAGCTGACGCGCCCGGTCCCCGCCGCCGCGGGCGGCCCGGATGACCATGACGGCCCCAGCGACCAGGCCGATCGCGACCGCGACGTGCAGCCCGAGCAGCACGGTGCTGACGGCGTGAGCAGCCCCGGTGGTCTCCGACGGCTGCCCGATCAGGTTGACCGCCATCCCGAGCAGGAACTGTGCCGACAGGCCCACGAGCTGGAACCGGGCCTCGCGGCGCATATTCATCCGGCTGGCCGACGCGGCCTGGACCGTTGTCTTCTCGTTTTTGCTCATCGCCTTCATGACTCTTCTCCCTGATATCTAGCCATTGGATACCTCCGGTTCTCGCCCACGTCGCCGAGCGAGCCCGTTGCACCGGTGGCCGCAAGGGCACCCCAGGCGCCGAGGGCTTTGTTGCGTTCAGAACGCTCTTCAAACATGTTCATCACGATCGACAGAGCCGCGGGGAGCAATATGGCGGCCCCCAGTCCCTGGAACCCGCGCATGACGATCAGGAACGTGTCAGTGGTGGCCAGCGAGCAGGCCAAGGATGCTGCTGTGAAGGTGACCATGCCGATCATGAACAACCGCCGTCGTCCGAGCAGGTCAGCGGCTCGACCCCCGAGCAACAGGAACCCCCCAAAGGTGAGCCCGTAGGCGGTCACCACCCATTGGTAGGCGGTCACCACCCATTGAAGGTCTGACTCTGGGAACTGGAGCTTGCGACCGATCGTGGGCAGGGCGACGTTGACGATGGTTAGGTCCACGATTGTCATGAAATACGCCACGGCCAGTAGGACGAAGGCCCGCCAGCGGTGTACGACGGGCGCGGCCGGTGCTAACGACGGGTCGCCTCCGGGACCGCCATTGGACATGGCCGGAACCCGTCGATTGGGCTCCTGGCGGTCGGAGCGCTCACCTACGGGCAGTCCGGCGTAATCTTTGTTGTCGAGCGAGGTCATCGTTTGCCTCAGATCTGGCTGTTCAAGACCTTCACTTGTTGAAACACGGGCACTGGGTCGAGGATGGCTGCCCGTCGTTGGCATTCGCACCGGCGATTTCGCCGGTTTGGTTCCCGGCGACGGCGGGTACCATTACAGCGGATGCTCTACGGCAGGGAAGCGGAGCGCGCTCGCGTCGGCGCGCTCCTCGGAGGGAAGCGAGCGAGGCCTGAAAGACATCTCGCGTAGTCGCGGTGGGCGCGCCGGCCATAGCGAAACGAGGCGGGTTGTCGGGTCGTCGAACGCGCCGCTGAATTGTTCGGACCACTCGTCCCTGTCAGGAGCGAGGTATTTCGTCAGCTCCCGAGTGCCAAGCTCTGGTTCGAGCGGGGAGAGTGTTTTGGACCCGATGGGGGTGAGGGTCCGCCGCGGCGAGCGTGGCTGTGGCGTTGGTAGCCCGCTTGGAGGACGAGGCGCGGTGAATTAGCCGACAGCAGCCGCAGGAGTGGGGTCGCCGCCGACGGCAGCCGCAGGAGTGGGGTCGCCGCTGCGGGCGGCCAACAAGTGCCCGCGGCTGTCCCGTGAGGAGATCAGCACGAAGGCCAGGATCGCACCGGCGACGGCGAAGCCGGCGCCCACCAAGAACGCCTGGTCGAACCCCTTGGTCAGGGCAACCGAGGCGTTGTGGACTCCAGAGTGGAAGAGGCTCTGGGTGCGGCTGTTGGCGATCGACGCGAGGATCGCCAGTCCGAGCGCGCCGCCGATTTGCTGCGCGGTGTTGATCAGACCCGATGCCAGCCCCGCCTCATGCGGCCTGGTCCCCGCGACTGCGGCGATCGTCACGGACACGAAGGCGAGCCCGAACCCCGCGGCCGACAGCAGCGACGGGCCGAGGACGTCAGCGACGTATGAGCCTCCCGTTGCGGGGACTCGCGTGAACCAGAGCAGGCCGCCGGCGACGAGCAGCAGCCCGGCGATCAGCGTCGGCCTGAACCCGATCCGCGTGACCACCTGAGACGCGAGCCCGGCCGAGATGATGATTCCGACCGCCAGCGGCAGGAACGCGATTCCCGTCTTGATCGGCGAGTAGTGCAGGACTTCCTGGAGGTACAGGGAGATGAAGAAGAACATCGAGAACAGCGACATGCCGAGCAGCAGGCCGACGATGTCCGCGCCCCGTAGGGTCCGCAGGCGGAAGATCGAGAACGGCATCAGCGGCTGGCGCTGCCGGGACTCGATCAGCAGGAAGGCGACCAGCAGGACGACCGCACCGGCGATCAGCAGCAGCGTCTCCGACGATCTCCAACCCACGTTAACGGCGTTGACGATCGCGTAGACGAGCAGCGACAGGCCCGCGGTGACGGTGACCGCACCCGGCACGTCGAACGAGTGGGTGCCATCGTCGGCGCGGCTCTCGACCAGCGTCCGGGGCGCGAGCGCTGCCGCCGCGAGGCCGATCGGGACGTTGACGAAGAAGACCCATCGCCAGCTCAGTCCACTGGTGAGGATGCCGCCGAGCAACACCCCGGCAGCGCCCCCAGCGCCAGCCACGGCGCCCCAGATGCCGAGCGCGCGGTTACGCTCAGCACCCTCGGCGAAAGTGGTGGTGATGATCGAGAGGGCGGCCGGCGAAACGATCGCTGCTCCGAGGCCCTGCGCGGCGCGGGCGACGATCAGCCATGCCTCCGATTGCGCCAGTCCGCCCGCGAGCGAGGCGAGCGTGAAGAGCACGAGCCCAACTATGAACATGCGCCGGCGCCCGAGCAGGTCGGCCATCCGGCCGCCCAGAAGTAAGAAACCGCCGAAGGTCAGCACGTATGCGTTCACGACCCACGAGAGGTCCGTGCGCGAGACGTTCAGCGCCCGCCCGATTGATGGCAGCGCCACGTTGACGATCGAGGCGTCGATCACGATCACGAACTGCGTCGTCGCGAGCAGGAGCAGGGCGAGGTTCTTCGCGCGGGGGGTGTAAAGAGGGGACGTCTGGGGTTCGGAAAGCGCACTCATTGGAGACCGGGCTCCTGTTCCGAGGTCATGAGTTTCCTTCCCAAGCCGACAGGGCGATAATCACGCCGCAGTCGCCGTACGTCGGGCAGCTCCAGGGCGGCCCCGTCAATTGGGGTGACGGCGAGGTTGGGGAACTTCTCGCCCGGATGCAACAATGTCATCTGAATCTCCTTGTCGGTTGGCACGTTGAGGATGGGTAGGCGGTTGCGGGGGCCGTTGATGCACTGGCAGCGTTGGTGTCGGGTCGCGAGATGGGTCAGCCGCGGATCGCGGTGGTCTCGCGGGTGAACTGGCGGTGGCCGATCAGCTTGTAGGCCAGACGAACCGGGGCTGGCAGGACCTGCATGAACTTCTGCCGCTCCGCGTCATCGGTCTCCTCGGTGATGTATCCGAGGGTCAGCAGGCGCCGCGTGACCGGGGTCGCGCTGATGCTGTGCTTGCCGAGCGCGTCCCATTCACTCTTTGTGAGCGTGACCGAGACGACCGGGAGCAGTTTCTGCTGCTCCTCATCGAGGTGACCGATCAGTGTCGGCATCGTCGTGTCGATGCAGGCCGCCATCCGCTCGCCGGCGGCGGCGTCCGCGCTCGTCGTCCACGTCGGCAGCTCCGCGTTGATGGCCACGACGGCGTCGTTGACTTGAGCGTGTTGGGCATCCATTCGGTCCATCAGCTCCGGGTCGAGCACACTTCGCTCGCGGAGCAGGGGAAAGAGCAGCAAGTCCTCGCCGGTGTGGTGCGTGTGCAGGAAGTCCAACATCTCTCGGTCGTGCTTGCCGATGATCTTGGATCGCGCAGGGTCTTGGCCGCGGAGCGGAACAGTCGGGGTAGCTGACCGACCTCGCGCCGGATGACACGGTGGATCAGAACCATCTCGTGGGTGTCGACGCCGGATCCGGCGGTGCTCACCGGGGTTGCTCAATGATCGCGGCGCTCACTCGGCGGGATGTTGGCGTGTTCACGGGTGCGGAGGGATCTGTTCGCGGTGGTCTCGGGTGTGGTCATCTCGGTGTCCTTTTCGTCGGGTACAGGGATCACCGTCAAGATGGCCGCCCGTCCTAGGCATTCGCACCGGCGATTTCGCCGGTTTGGCTCCCGGCGACGGCGGGTACCATCGCAAGGGGATGCTCTACGGCAGGAAAGCGGAGCGCGCTCGGCTCGGCGCGCTTCTCGAGGACGCTCGCGAGTCGCGAAGCGGTGTACTCGTCATCCGCGGCGAGGCGGGTGTCGGCAAGTCCGCCCTCCTCGAGGACACACGAGAGCGAGCGTCCGACATGCGGGTCCTCATCGGCAGCGGGATTGAATCGGAGGCACACGTCCCTTTCGCCGCGTTGCACCAGATCGTCCGTCCTATCCTTGGGCACCTGGAGAGCCTCCCCGAGCCCCAGGGGGCGCGCTGCGGGGAGCGCTCGGGCTCGAGGTGCGAGAAGGCCACGACCGCTTCTTGATCTCGCTCGCCGTCTTGAGCCTGCTGGCCGAGGCGGCCGAGGACCGGCCGCTTCTCTGTCTGATCGATGACGCCCGCTGGCTCGACCCTGCTTCGTCCGACGCCCTCGTGTTCGTCAGCCGTCGGCTTGAGGCGGAGGGAATCGCCATGCTCTTCGCCGTCCGTGATCCCGAGGGTCATCACTTCGAGGCACCGGGGTTGCCAGAACTCGCGCTCGGCGGGCTCGACCCGCAGGCGGCGGCGGCGCTGATCGGCCGTCGGGCGAACGTCGCACTGTCGCCTGAGGCACGTCAGCGTCTCGTCGCGGCAACCGGCGGTAATCCCCTTGCCTTGCTCGAGCTCCCCGAGGTGCTGAGTGAAGCGCAACTCGCAGGCTCCGAGCCGATGCTCGCGCCGCTACCGGTAGGCGAACGCATTCAGCGTGCCTTCTTGGCGCGAGTGCACCAGCTGCCCGAGGACACCCAGACGCTGCTGCTTGTTGCCGCTGCCGAGGACAGCGGCGAGCTCGCCACCGTCCTCAGCGCGGCGGCGCAACTGGGAGCCGCCTCCCAAGCGCTCGATGCCGCCGAGCGGGAGGGGCTCGCCAGGGTACGGGGGGACCAGCTCGAGTTCCATAACCCGCTGGTGCGCTCAGCCGTCTACCACAGCGCTCCGCTCTCGCGGCGCCACATCGCCCACCGGGCGCTGGCGAGCGTGCTCAACGGCGAGTCGGAAGCCGATCGCCGGGCGTGGCACCACGCCGCCGCAACCGTCGGACCCAACCCCGCGGTCGCGAAGGAACTTGAACAGGCTGCACAGCGGGCGCGGACGCGGAGTGGCTTCGCCGCCGCCTCATTGGCCTTCGAGCGGGCTGCCGCGCTGACATCGAACGACCGCCAGCGGGTGCATCGAGTGATCGCGGCGGCGGAGAACGCGTGGTTAGGGGGCCGAGTCGAGCGGGCGGCGATATTGCTCACGCAAGCCCAGCCGCTCGCTTCGGAGCCAATTCAGCGCGCCGACATCGACCGCTATCTCGGTTTGATCGAGATGAACGACGGCATCCCCGCCGACGCCTGTCAGCTTCTCCTTCGTGGCGCGGCTGAGGTCGCGCCGCTCGATGGCCAGCGTGCGCTGCGCCTGCTCTTCCTTGCGAGCGTCGCTGCGACCTACGCAGATGACGGTGAGGCGGCAGTTGCAATCGCCCAGCTGGCTCAAGGCCTGGCCGTGGATACCCCGATCGGCCGCATGCTTGTTTCCCTTCTGACCGGGCTCGGCGCCCACTTCGAGGGCGACTTCGCCGCTGCCGCTCCGGCGCTTCGACTGGCCTTGAGCTTGGCGGAGCAGCTTGATGACGGCTCTACGACCGAGGAGCCCGTGGCGCTCCTGTTCGCCGGACGGGCCGCGCTCTACCTTGGGGACGATCGGGCCTTTTACCGCATCAACCACGAGGCGATAGTTCGGGCCCGCACTGCCGGCCTGCTTGTCATCCTCACGCAGATCCTTCCCCGAGTGGGCTACGCCGAGCTGTGGGAAGGCAGCTGGGCCTCGGCCTCGGCGAACCTGAGCGAAGGCCTCCGGATCGCACGAGAGATTGGCCAGCACGACCTCGTCGCTTACCAGCTCGTCCTGCTCGCTCTCATCGCAGCCCACCGCGGGGACGAGGACGAGTGCCGGTCCCTGGCGGGGGAGAGTCTCGAGCTCTCGTCCGCGCGGCGTTTCGTCCTGGCCACACAGTCAGCGCACTGGGCGCTGACTGTGCTCGAGCTAGGACTCGGCCGAACCGAAGAGGCGCTCCCGCACGCCCGAGCCATCTCTAACAGGGGCATCGGGTTGTGGGCCATGCTCGATCGAGCCGAAGCGGCGGTCCACGCCGGCGAGCGGGAAGCAGCCCGTGACTGGCTTGCCTATTTCGAACCATGGGCGGAAAACGGCGGGGCTGCCTGGGCACGCGCAGTGGCCTTGCACTGCCGAGGCCTGCTCTGCGATGACGAGCGGGAATGCGAACGCCTTTTCCGTGCCTCACTGGACGCGCACGCCAAGGCCACCCGTCCGTTCGAGCGTTCCCGAACCGAACTCGCCCTCGGTGAGCTGCTCCGGCGTGCCCACCGTCGAGTTGAGGCGCGTGAGCCCCTGCGAGCGGCTCTCAACGGCTTCGAGGGACTGGGAGCGAGGCTGTGGGCGGAGCGCGCACGGATGGAGCTGCGCGCGAGCGGGCAAGTGGCCCGGCGACGTGACCCAAGCACGCAGGACGAACTCACCGCACAGGAACTCCAGATCGTGCACCTCGTGGCCCAGGGCCTCAGCAACCGAGAGGTGGCAGCCCAGTTGTTCCTCAGCCCGCGCACGATCGACTTCCACCTGCGCAACGTGTTCAGGAAGCTTAATATCAGCTCCCGCACGCAGCTCGCCCGTCTCGATCTCGACGGTCCCGGCGAGCAGACGATGCCGGCCGGGAAACCGGCGATTCCGTCGGCGCGCGCCTAGACATCCCTCCTACGGTCGCTGCCGTCGGCCGTGGGCGCCACCAACACGCGCAGTATCAGAGTGTGGTGTCAAGCGGTCTGGACACCTACGCCCGAGTGCGCCACTGTCGCGTCGTCGCTACGGTGCCCCAATCGGGCTGTTACACGGGCCCTTCCCCGGCAGGGCACAGTTGCAAGCAACAAGAGCGGTCCAGCGCTCCCCGGGCGGATTGAAACATCGGCGTTCCGTCGTCTGGCCCGGCATCAAGCACCGCCACTGCAGGGGCCGGTGATGTCGGCTTGCTGGCCGAGGAACGTGATCGTCGTCAAAAGGGAACCCGCGCCATTCGCTCCGCGTTGCGAGAATCTGCTGATCGGACATGAGCAGCGGTGGATGGACATGCTCCACGGGCTCTGTCCGAGCGTGTCTTTACGTGTTTTTATCGAGAGGAAAGGAGAGGGATCGTGAGGGAACCTGAGGGGATCGTAACGCCGCCGCTACCTGGAAACTCCTCGGAAAGGGCCTGGTCAAAACGCTGAGAACCGTACTTTCGGAGCGCCGGGATAAATCGGCATGGAGAAGGAGATGAGAACGCTCCACGTTGAAGGGGTAGCGACCCACGATGGCCTCGAGTCGTGCGTCGACGTCCGTAAGGACGGCGGCGAAGCGTTGACAGGGGTACGTGCAGGCTGGGCTATTGAGCCGGGAAATAGGTGCATTCGGGGTGCAGACGCTGTCGAAAGAAGCGGAAGGCCACATCGACGGCAGCGCCATCGCAAGTTGCCGTCGGACCCCGCCCGGTCGAAGAACCTGTGCATGTACAGAGTCTCCATGCGCGAGAACCGGGAGATCCCACACTCGCCCCTCGGGTTGATCGCCCGCCGGGCCGCTCGGGCAAGGCCAAGGCCGTAATCCTGAGATGTACGAGCGTGGGAAGTCTGACAGCCCCGTATTCCCTGCGAAGCCGCCGAACAACACCGGGCGACCGGCAGCGGAGGCGGTGGAGGAAAGGGGGCTGGCCGAGGGGAACACGGAGGACCTACCACGTCCTGGACGCAGTGCCGGGCCCGACGTGTCAAGCGGGTTGGACCGTGTGCGCGAAGCAGCTCGCAAGGACAAGGATGCACGGTTCACCGCCTTGCTGCACCACGTCGACCTCGATCGCCTCGGGGCGGCCTACTGGGCGATCCGCCCCTTGGCTGCACCGGGGATCGACGGGGTGACGTGGGACTCCTATGGGCAGAACCTGGAAGAGAACCTCCAAGGACTGCTCGACACAGTCAAGGGGGGCCTACCGGGCCAGTCCGTCTCGGAGGGCGTACATCGAGAAGGCGGACGGGCGGCTCCTGCCACTCGGCATCGCCACGCTCGAGAACAAGATCCTCCAGCGGGCCGTCGTCGAGGTGCTCAACGCCATCTGCGAGGTGGACTTCCTGGGCTTCTCCTACGGGTTCCGACCGGGGCGCCGACCGCACGATGCGCTCGACGCCCTCACTGTCGGGATCGAGCGGAAGAAGGTGAACTGGGTGCTCGACGCCGACGTCAAGGAGTTCTTCACCAATCTCGGTCACGATTGGCTGACACGGTTCCTCGAGCACCGCATAGGGGACAAGCGGGTCCTGCGGCTCATCCGAAAGTGGTTGAACGCAGGGGTGATCGAAGACGAGGAGTGGATGGCGAGCGAGCCGGTGCCCCCCAGGGGGCATCAGTCTCACCGTTGCTCGCCAACATCTACCTCCATTACGTCCTCGACCGATGGGTCCGGCAATGGAGGAAACGGCACGCCCATGGTGACGTTGTCATCGTGAGGTTGGCTGACGACTTTGTGGCCGGGTTCGAGCACAAGTCCGACGCCGAGCGGTTCCTCGCCGACCTCCGTGAAAGGTTCACGAAGTTCGGTCTGGAGCTGCATCCCGACAAGACCAGGCTCATCGAGTTCGGGCGCAACGCCGCCCGGAACCGTGCCGCCCGGTGCGACGGGAAGCCCGAGACCTTCGATTTCTTGGGGTTCACGCACTACTGCGGGAAGACCAAGAATGGGCGGTTCTGGCTGAAGCGAAAGACAATCTCGAAGCGGATGCGGGCGAAGCTTGCCGAGGTCAAAGACCAGATCAAGCAACGCCGGCATTACCCGTTCCCGAACAAGGGGAATGGCTCGGTTCAGTGGTGCGAGGCCATCTCGCCTACTACGCCGTGCCTGGCAACACTGACGCCGTGGCGGCATTTCGCACTCAGGTGATCCGGCACTGGTTCAAGGCTCTCCGGGGCCGCAGCCAGCGCACCCGGGTGAACTGGAAGCGGATGAGCTTCTACGTCCAGCGGTGGATACCCCCGGCCCGTGTGCAGCATCCCTTCCCGAACGTGCGCTTCGACGCTCGGACCTGAGGCAGGAGCCCAGTGCAGGAGTGCACGCTGGGATCTGTGCGGGGGGCCGCCCGAAAGGGCGGCCCCTACCGCAATCATCGTAGAAGTCGGCGGTTCGAGTCCCTTCACCTCCACCAAAGAAAGTCCAGTTCAACCGGGCTGAAGGTGGAAGCTCCCCGTAAGGTCATGAGGCGGCGAGATGGAAGCAAGCGAAGACGAACCCGGGATCCGCCTCATGGCTGGACTTCACGAGGAGCAAGTTGCACTTCATGACCGGCTCCAATAGCTGCGAGCGCCCTGTAGGCGGCGTCCAGTATCTCGAGATCCCGAGCCTTGCCGCTGGCCAGCGTCGTTTCCCCAATGAGGTCGATCGCAACGGCCTGCGTGACCCATCGCAGGTCACTGGTTTCGCCGTTCATTGCCCCCACATCCCTCTCGTCACCGGCGTCAAGCATCAGGAAGAAGCAATTCCATGAACCTCCTTTGGTTTTGAACACCCCTGGGACGTGGCCGATCACGATAGGGCGGTGACCCGTCTCTTCCAGTGTCTCGCGTAGGGCGGTATCGACGGGCGCTTCGCCTCCGTCCGGTGAACCCTTCGGGAATGTCCAGTGGTAGCCGCCGAAGTAGCCCTTGGGCTCTCGAAGGAGAACTTCGCCCTTGCCGTTGAAGATGACCCCGCCGAAGCGGAGGTCGGGTGAGGACGGCCACTCTCCTTCCGCAAAGAGGTCCCGCGCTCGGTATTCGTCAGACCTATCCGGCGGGGCCGTCCCGCTTGTCTGATTGGTCATATCAAGCCGTCCCGAAACTCGTAAGTGGTGTTGATCGCTCACCCATGCTGAATGGCTCAGCAGTCCGGCCAGACATGGCCGTAGATTTCGGCCCTGTCGGAACCGTGACGACGAGCAACTTCGCTCTTGAAGTTGCTGTAGTCGAGGTTCATGGCCAACCTTTCGGCGCGATCCACCCATAGCGCTGCCAGTAGATACCGATGAAGACGTCGCTTTTGCGCGAGGTACGCGCGATAGAGGTCGCGTGGCGGGTGAGGGCGAGCACTCGTTTCGAACATCACCGGCGTGAGTCGGATTGTCTCGATCGCCTCCTTGGTGGTAGCGCGCTCGTCCGCGAGTTCCTGCAGCGTCGAGCTCACGAAGACGCGGAGCCGCTGATCGGGTGTTCGGATCAACGATGTCATTTTCACCCCGTTATGTTTGAGATCTCGTTCTCCGGTTCCCCGACTGGTCGGACCGTAGCTACCGCGTCGAGTTCCGTGTCTGTCCTGGCGTCGCCGACGCCCCAATCGCTTGCCAGCACCCGGTGCGCTCGGAAGGCTCCAGCTTTACATCCACCGCCTGCTGGTCGGCAAGAATGCAGTGCATCGGGCCCGGTGGAAGTTGAGCTCCGTGCGATTCTTGGCTGCCTCGGTTCTCGGACCGGTTGGCAAAGTGCTGGGGTGCGAGCAGCACGGCCGACTCCGCGGGTCAGCCATGCGTCGTGGCGGCGTAAGCCGCGACGAACGCCTCCTGGGATCTGGTCTCGACGGCCCGAGGGCCACGGGTTCGACGCACGGCTGAGATGGCCTGGCGCGCGGATTGACCGTGCTCGACGAGGTAGCACGCGGCGATCGTCCCGCTGCGTCCTAGCCCATCCAGACAGCTGATCACCACCCGACCGCCGGCGGCGAGGCCCTCCCGGCACCAACGGACGAGCTCTCGTGCGTCCTCCAGACTCGGAATGCCCTGGTCCGTGACGGGGAACTGCCGGCAGTCAATGCCCACCGCTCGGGCTCGTGCGGGGAGGTTGCCAACACCCGCCCACTCGAGCTCGGTGTCCGGGAGCAGGGAGAGCAGCCTCGTCACCCCTCCGTCCACAAGAACGGCCAAGTCGGCATCGAGGTCCCTACGTCGATCGCGCCGTCCCGGGCAGATCGTGATGCCGACTGAGCCGCGCCCATCGGGATCGGTGCTGAACCAGTCGACTCGCAGCGCCGCGCTCGGCCAACATGGTCTCCCTCACGCGGTCGCAAAGAAGGCCCGCGGCGGCCAGCGCCCAGTGCTTCTGAGCGGTGGAACACTCGTCGAACCCGAGCGTGTGCACGGCGTAGCGCAGGAGTGCCACCTCGAGCTGTAAAGGGTGGTGGTCTTCGCGACACAACCGGCCACCGATCTCGCGGAGGAGACGCACGAGCCTCCACGCCCGGACGAATTGGGGAGCGTTCAAGCCAGGGAGATACTCTTGCAACGGAGTCTGGAGATCGCCGACCTCGAGGAGTGCCCGGGTGAGCGTGATCGCCTGGTGGAGACCGTCGTGGTCCACTGGGGTCAGGATGTAGAGAAGGTCGTTCTCGAGCTTGGCCACGTCCTTGAGTACATGGCCTTGGCCGGTGTGGAAGAAATCGATCACCCACACGTTGCCGCGGGCGTCCATCAGGATGTTCGCCGCGTTCAGGTCCCCGTGAACGAATGACACGTAGTGATGGTCGCCATCGGGAAGGCGCTCGCTCGCCAGGAACTCATCGTAGAAGCGACAGATGTTCGGGACCTCGATATCGCCCCCGAGCTCGAGGACATCGGCGTCAACGTCCGACACCAGCGCGGCCACGTTCCGGCGGACGTTCGATGCCCAGCGTGGAGAGAACTCGTAGGCAGAAAGGATGGGCAGCCGTTCGTAGCGTGCCGCTGCATACAGCGGTCCGAGGACCTCATCGAATGCCATCGTGATCACGCTCTCGAGCACCTCGACCGGTTCACGGTCCTCGAAGAGCTCCTTCAGCGTGCGCACCCCGACTCTTCCCATGGCGGCGTAGGAGTACTTGAGGCCGGCTCGATCTCCGAGGTCGACGAACCCGCGGACACGTGGGGCGCTGTTACCGAGGACCTCCTCCACCTGTTCGAAGGCGACCCGCTCCTGGGCGATGGCACGATTGGGCCCGATCTTGACGACCGCGGGCGCTTGGTTCTGACCCAGCGCGTCGGTGCTCGTGGTTCGGAATACTGCCGCGCCGGAGAATCCCCCACCGAGGAGCTCCAGCGTCACCGAGCTGCTCTCGCGGAACAGATGACCGATGATGGCGCGGTCCGCCTTCGTGACGTCGCCGCTTGAGATCTTAATGTGGGGTTCCACGCCCCCACGAGGGGCGGGGAGCGTAAGCCGGGCTCCGGGGCGGAGCCAGTCGGCAAATTCGGCGACCGACTCGAAGCATTCAACGCCCAAGAGGCGTTCGAGTTGAGAGAGGGCATTGAAGTGCTGAGCGCGCGACGCGCTGGCCGTGAGCGCGCTGCAGGTGGCCAGCCGGTCGATTCCAAAGCGTGTCTTGAGCTCATAGAGCAGGAAGCTGACCTTCGCCTCCGTCCACACGCCGATCACCCCGACCCTGAGCTCTCCACTCCCGCGCGCCACCCAGGGCATCATGAGCTGCTCGAGATCGGTTCCTTCGAAGTCGTTGAGAGTCAGGGAGTCGACCACGTGCTGGTTCGGACGCTCCGCCGCGATTTCGTCTAGATCCAAGACCAGGCGAGCGCCCCTTGTGCCCTGCAAGCAGTGCTGCCCGAAGGTGCTCAGGTGATCGCGCTGGGCCGGATCACCTGCATCGTGCCAATCACGGATGTGAACGATCTCGATGCCCTCCTGAGGGACCAGCCGCGCCCAATCCATCAGCTGGGCAAGCGGGCCCACCGAAGGATCCTCCCCGAGGAGGCGCACAGCCTCCGTGTCACCGACATGGAGCTGATTCGGGAGGGGATCGTGTGGCCCGATCGGGTCGACGAAGTCGCGCTGAAGACTCTCAGTCACGAGTACAGACCATGGCCCCCGATAGTGATCGTTCACCGGAATGTCAGCCGACCCATTGTGGCACCGCTTCCAAACCTAAAACGGCCCATTTGTTCTGCTTGTTCGGCGTGGCGCCGCTCCTCCGCAAGCGGTTCCAACATGGTCCCGTTACTTCAGAATCCGACCTTGTCCCGAGCGGCCCGCGCCGGAAAATTCGCCCTAACTCAGACTTTCGTGCCGAATGTCCCCGGGTCAGCACCTGTCAGGCTCGGCTGGCGTGATGCAGTGCGGGAGGGACGCAATCCGATGGCCACGGCGAGCAACCCAACGACGGCCACGATGACGACAGACGCGGCTCCGGACGGCTTGGTCGGCATGAGGAACAAGATGCCGGCCCAGGCCCATCTCGCCCCACGAGCCTGCCCAGACCAGCGGGGTTCATCACCGCGGCGTGAACCTGATCGGGCACGAAGCCCTCCGGGGTGTCCTCGATCATCGCGTGCAGCCTCTTGCCATTGGGTGCCAAGGTGGCCCCGCCGTACGCCAGCATCATCACGAGCGCGGCCACGGAAGTGATCACCCAACCGTCGCTCCAGCTGAACTCGTTGTGCGACGAGGCGATCAGCCACCCGCCGAGCCCGAGGAACACGAGGACGATGATCGGGAACCACGGCTCGATCCGGTGCGCCAAGCGCTGCCACGAACGCAGTACTGCTACCGACTGCGCCCTGCGCATCTGCGCCAGCGCGGCCAGCAGCAAACCGGCGACACCGAACGCGAAGACCGCGGCCGCGATGTGCAAGAAGAGGACGACGTCAACTGCATGGATGTCTATGAGCAACCCCATTTCTGTATAAGCCGGCCACCATCGGCGGCCAATCCGTGCGGCTCAGCGCAACTGCAGGTGCCCAGAACGACGGTCAGATGATGGTCAGACATCTTGGGATGTACCCCCACGGGCCTGAACTCAACCCCTAACTTCTCGAACCACTGACCTCTTGCATGCCACTCCCGACTATTCCGTATGGAATGGTCACGACATGCTCGGAGATCCGCAGTTGAGGACAAGTCGGCCGATGGCCGTAGCCGGCTGTGCGGGATGCAGCCTTGTCGCGCAGTCACTTGGTTAGTCACTGGCTTTTTCCGGGCCTTTCATAACCACGCTGCCCGGTTCGGCCAACGCCTGTGTCTGCCGGTCCCGTACGGGGCGGCAGCGGCCCCTGCCGAAGCGTCGGAGTTTTGCGCATCGGGCTAACCGGGGTGATCCGCATCATCACACCGCCGGCCGACTACTTACCGCATTTGGTCTAGGACGCTTGAGCGCCGGTTCCTCTGCCGTTCCGGTCGCGGACGGCAGCTACCGCCTCAGGCTGGCTGAGCTGGGTACCGGCAGAGAAGGCCTCATTGAAGTGCTGCGCGTCCAGCGTCTGGCGAATCTGAGTCACCAGCTCGGCCTCCCCCTGCCGTAGCATCGGCCACGCCTGCTGGCCGACTCGCTTGCGCAGGCCCTCGGCTGCGCCTTCCAGCCGCGCCGCCCGCTCCGGGTCGCCTTCAGCAAACTCCAGCCGGGCGTAGGCGGCGAGGGTCAAGGCCACGAACGGGGTGCTGCGGGATGCCAGGCTCAGGCTCAGCGCCTCGTCCAGCAGCGCCTTAGCTTCGTCCAGCCGGCCCCGGACGACGTTCAAGATGCCCAGCTGCACCCGGGAGCCCGCGGTGAGCCAGGTGCCGTCGAACTGTTCCGCGAGGGCGCGCGCCTCGGACAGGTGGCGCAGGGCATCGTCGTAGCGGCCCGCCGTTGTCTCTATCGAGCCGGCGGTGAACGCGGCCAGGGCCGTCCAGAAGGGCTCGTCCTGGGCGCGGAGTTGTTCCAGGCTCGCCAATGCCTCCCGCTGAGCGCCGGCAAAGTCGCCGGCGATCGGCGAGGTCCACGCCATGGCCAGGTGGGACAGCGCGCGCAAGAAGGGATCCCGAATCTGCTCCAACAGCGGGCGCAGGCCTTGTCGGGCCACCAGCGCCGCCGGGTCGTCGCCCATGTCACCGGCCAGCACGGTCGCGGTCCACAGCAGCTCGGCACGGGCCTGAGGGTCCAGCGAGCCGGCGGCGGGCAGGAGCTGATCGACCCAGGGCCGGGTCTCGGCCTGATGGTCCCGCAGGGACCACCAGGGGTACAGGGCCCGGAACATGTGGGGTAGCGGTGCGGGGTCGTGGGCCAGGTACCAGCGCACGGCGGCGGCTAGGTTGCCTGTCTCGGCCTGCAGGAGCTCCTGCCATTCGTTCTGCCCGAGGCCGCGCAGCGGCCGGTCCGCCTGCCCGGCCAGCGCGCGGTAGTAGCCGGCGTGACGGCGCCCGATCTCGGCTGAGTCCGGTCGGGCAGCCAGCCGCTCGGCGATGAATTCGCGGACCGTTTCCAGCATCCGCGGGCGGAGCCGGCGGCCGGGGCTGTCGAGCTGGATCAGGCTGTGCCGGGCCAGCGCCTCGGTCAGGTCCAGCGTCCGGTCCTCGCCCAGGCCCGACACCCGGGCCGCGGCCTCAGTGGTCCAGCCGTCGACGAAGATGGCCGTGGTCTCGAGCAGGAACCGCTCCGCGTCATCGAGCAGGGCCGTGCTCCACTCGACCGTGGCCCGCAAGGTGCGCTGGCGATCGGGCATGTCCACTGCGCCCGTTCCCAGCGCGTCCAGCGATGCTTCCAGCCGGCGCAGCAGCCCCTCGGGGTCGAGTAGCCGGGTGCGGGCGGCCGCCAGCTCGATGGCCAGCGGCAGGCCCTCCAGGCGACGGCAGATCTCCGCCACCGCCTCGGCGTTGCCCTTGGTCAGGGCGAAGTCGGGCCGCACGGCCCGGGCCCGGTCGACGAACAACGCCACGGCCGGCGACGACGCGAGCTCCCCGACCGGCGTGCCGGCGGAGTAGACCGCCAGCGGGAGCGGAGGCACCGGATACTCCCGCTCGGCCCGCAGACCTAGGACAGTCCGGCTGGTGGCCAGGATGTCCACGCCAGGGCACCGGTCGAGCAGCTCGCCCAGGTCGCGGGCAGCCTGAACGACCTGCTCCAGGTTGTCCAGGATGAGCAGCCACCGCCCGTCACCCAGCTGCTCGGCCAGGGCCTCCACCGGCGAGCTCGCCCCCGCCAGATCAGCCCCGACTGCGCGGCCGATCCCGGCCAGGACCAGCTCGGGCTGGGTCACGGCCGCCAGCGGCACGAACACGGTGCCCGCACCGTAGCGGTCCTGCAGCCGTTCGCCCGTGGCCAGCGCCAGCCGGGTCTTGCCGACCCCACCCGGCCCGGTCAGGGTCACCAGCCGCGCCTGATCGTGCCCGACCAGCGCGACTACCTCACCGATGGCCTGCTCCCGCCCCACCAGCGACGTCGTGCTCACCGGCAGCGCGGCGAGCGGCCCAGGAACTCGTCCGCGGCGGCGCCGTGACGGGCGGCGGCCTAGGAGCGGCGGCGAACCGCTCGCTCAGCAGCACCGCCAAGTCGTCGCGCACCAGCCGGCCCAGCTCCGCGGGCGTCCGGAACGTCCGGTAGGAAGCCTCCTGCCTGATCCGCGCCATCAAGTCGGCCACG
Organism: uncultured Acidimicrobiaceae bacterium; assembly: GCA_963717455.1. GTDB lineage: Bacteria > Actinomycetota > Acidimicrobiia > Acidimicrobiales > RAAP-2 > Bog-473. Next base: position 3,135,071 of record OY970336.1, on the reverse strand, counting down.
CGCGGCTCCCGGCCGGGCGCCGGCACCTTGACATACAGCAAGCGAGGCAGCGCCTCCGACAGCTCGAACTCCTCTTCCAGGCCCGAAACCTGCATGCCGGGGACGATCTGGCCGTAGCTCTGCCAGTACAGCCCGACGAAAACGTCGCTCTGAGCCAGGTATGCGCGGTACAGATCGCGTGGCGGTTGCGGCCGGGCCCCCAGCTCGAACAACACCGGCGTCAGCCGCAACGCGGAAATAGCGCGCGAGACAGCCTTCCGTTCCGTGGCCAGCTCACCAAGCGTGGAACTCACGAACACCCGCAAGCGCTGATCGGGAGTCCGAATGGCCATTGTCACCCCCAGGGCTTCCCTCGCCCGCTCCATCTCTGGGTCGCGGCCCAGGTCCGCCGTCTGCATACCCGGCTGGGCCGCCGGCCCGATCTTGAGGGCTCTGGCTGCGGGCTGAGTTAGAGAAGCCTGTTGATAGTGGTCGGTGGCGAGCGGAGCGTCACCCGGTGGAATGGTATACCGCATTGCCGAATCGCAGCAGCCCCGCCGACCTCGTCGATGCTCTTGAGCCCGACGAGGTCGCATCTATGAGATTCGTCCTGAAGCGGGCCGGGCTTTGTCATTCCGGGGATGGGCAGGCCGACGGCGAGCGGTGCAGCCGCCAGGCCAGGCAGGCCGGTTCAGATTCCCCGGCGCACGATGCTGCACCGAGCCCTTCGACAGGCCGAAGACCCACGCCTGGTCCCCGGCCACCGCTACACCGCCCACGTTAGAACCGCTGCAACGGCAAGCGCGCGGCGCTGTCCGAGGCCCGCAAGATCCTCCGCCAGACCTGCCACATCCTGGCCGAGCTCGGCGACGACGCGCTGTCCGCCGCCTACTAGGAGACGGCCCGACAGGTCGTCGACTGGCTGCTGGCGGAGAGAACGTTGACGTTCCGTCGTCTGCCGGCAACAAGCACTGCCGCTTCAGGGTCGCTGATGGCCCGTTGCTCGCCGATGAACGTGATCGTCGTTGACAAGAAAGACGCCATTAGCGGCGCATTCGGGCGTTTCTTTACGTGTCTTTACCGTGCGGGAAGTGGAGGGATCGTGAGGGGACCTGAGGGGATCGCGATCCTGCTACCAGGAGAGTCGTCGGAAAGGGCCTGGTCATACACTGAGAGCCAGACGTTCGCAACGTAGAAGTGGGCGGTTCGAGTCCGCTCAACGTCACTGGACTGGACTGGACTGGGTTTAAGTAACTCTTCAACCGACTCGAGCTCGGAAAGGTCAACCAGTTGATTCTCAGCCCGCTCAGGCACGGGGTGTGGTCGTCTCGTCGGGGCGAGCTGGTGTGCATCGAGGTGGATGAGATCGCCGCAGCGGTCGCGGCTAAGTACCCGTGGACGGCGATCTTCCCCGATGAGCGCGCCGCCTACGCCAGGGCAGTAGTCGACGAGCAGTCCATCCGCGACTACCTCGATAGCGTCGGCCATCTCGACGAGAGCCGGGAGGAGCGACCAGCGGTGCGGACCTTGGCGCGGTTCGCCGCCCGCGCCGACCGGTGCCGCAACGTGCTCGGCATCAACCCGGCTTCGCACGCCCGCATCCTCGAGAAGCTGTCCGAGGTGGTGCGCCGACACCCTGAACCCTCCGATCAGGTCGACGCCTCACTCGACGCCCTGCTCGCTCAAGGACGTGCGGCCCTTCTGCGCGGCTCTGAGCTCCGCGAACGCTCCGAAGACCCCCAGGGTGCCAACAGCGGGCAGATAGGCTCACGGAGGCGTTGACCGACCCGATGGAGTTGCTCGCCTCGCTGCCGGTCGAGCGCGGACGATGGGGTGAGACGGCCACTGACTTTCAACGCCGTGACGCCGCCGCCGTCCTCGACCTCAAGGGCCCGCCGTTCACGTTCGTCACCAGGCCCAGGGGCGGCCGAAAGTCCACCGATGCTGCCGCCCTCTGCGTGGCCCTGCACATGACGACCGCACCTCTGGGAGCCACGTCCTTCGTCGTTGCTGCCGACGCCGAGCAGGCTGGCATCGTCTTGGACAGCGTGCGCTCCTTCCTGCGTGGAGCCCGAGCCCTGCGGAAGCTCATCAAGGTCGAGGCCCGCCGGGTCGTGTTCCTGACCGATGGCGAGCCGACCTCGTCCGTCGCCGTACTACCAGCCGACGAGGCATCGAGCTACGGCCTGAGGCCCTACCTGGTGATCGCCGACGAGCTGTCGGTTTGGCCCGACTCTGCCAACGCCAAAGGCCTGTGGTCTGCCGTCGTGAGCGCTATGCCAAAGATCGAAGGCTCCAAGCTCGTCGTGGTCACCTCTGCCGGTGCGCCCGACCACTAGTCGGCCACCGTGCTCGAGCACGCCCGCACCTCTGCGCAGTGGCAGGTCCTAGAGACGCCCGGCCCGCTGCCGTGGATCAGTCCCGAGGTGCTGGCCGAGCAGCGGAGCCTCTTGACGGCCTCGGCCTACGCCCGGCTCCATGAGAACAGGTGGGTCGCCGGCGAGGACCGCCTGACCACGCCCGAGCAGGTCCGTGCGTGCGTCGGTCACACCGGCCGGCTCACACCCCAGCGTGGCGTGCGCTGCACGCTGGGTCTCGACGTCGGCCTGGTCAACGACAAGACGTGCTTGACCATCGCCCACCGTGAACGCCGCGACGATGCCGTGGTCGTGGTCGTCGACCACCAGGAGGTGTGGCAAGGCACGAAGGATCGCCCGGTCGACCTCGGTGTCGTCGAGGACTACTGCAGGGAGACCATCCGCCAGTACCCCGGTCGGATGGTGTTCGACCCCTGGCAGAGCGTGCACCGTATGCAGCGCCTGCGTGCACGCGGCATCTCGGTCGAGGAGTTCACGTTCAGCTCCGCCTCGGTCGGGCGTCTCGCCGTCACGCTCTACCGGCTGCTGCGGGATCGTCTTCTCGACTTGCCTGATGATGACGAGCTGATCTCGGAATTGTCCTCGGTGGTGCTGCGGGAGAACGCGCCGGGCGTGTACAGAATCGACGCGACGGGACAGGGACACGACGACCGCGTGATCTCGTTGGCCCTCGTCGCCCACCACCTAGCGTCGCAGGGGTCCGGCACACTGCGGCTGCAGGTGCCAGAGGGCAGGCTTCTCAGTGCCCCGATCGACCGCAGGGGACACATCCCAAGGGGTGAGCCCGCCGTCGCCGTGGTCAGGCCCGGCGAGCCGCGCCCCACTGATCGCCTGGTCCAGTTCCGGTACGCGAAGAGGCACCCGAACTACCGGCCGCCCGGCCCAATGAAGCTTCAGGACCTATAGGGACGAGGTCCCAAAGTCCGACGAAGGTGTTGTGGAGTGCATGTCGACCGGTGAAGCTCTGAGTCTCAAGACGCTGACCGATCGATTCAACGAGCAACACGGCTCGATGTTCGTTCAAGGACGGGCCCTGGAGCGATGGGTGGAGCGCTGGGCAGAAGACCTCATTCAAATGGGTCAGCTCATCCGGTGGCGCAGCAGATACCGGGCTGTTTAGGAAGTGCGAGATCTCTCCAGCGGCCTTGGCGCTAATCAGCCGGTCTCGCGCCGATTTGTCGGTATTTCCGCCTAGTACCTCCTGGCCAGGGGCTTGTTGCCTGCAATCGCGGGTCGATGTTCGGACCTGATTGCGCCCATGGGCTCACTGGGAACGATCTGGGCCTACATCGCCGAAGGTCGGCCGGCAGGGGCGTTGTGGCCGTTCGGTTCTGCAGGGTGGAAATCCTGAGGAGCACGGGATGGCCCCTACTGCATAGCCGTTGGATCCCCCAGGTAATCGGCTGCCCGGGCAGCCAGTGCCATGATCGTGAGCGCCGGATTCGCGCTGCCCTGGGTCGGGCAGACGCCTCCGTCCACGACGAAGAGGTTGGGGATGGCGAACGACCGAAGGTCGCCATCTACTACGCCTTGCGTCTCATCCTCCGCCATGCGGCAACCGCCGATCAGGTGTGCGTAGCGGTTGATCGTGATCGCTTCTTCCGCCGGACAGGGGACGTCGGCGGATCGGCGGAACCACAACCAGAACTCTCGTCACGTATTTGGTCAGATGATGCAGCCAAAAGCTCCGCAAATCGTCACGGAATGTGAACGTGAATCTCACGTCTGCTTTATGTTTCAGCGCAAGAATTGAGGAATGGATCCCATGATTTTTGAGTCGTGCCACGCAACCTGGCTGTTCGATGCAGAGGCCATGCGCTTTCGTCGGATACTCAAGGGTGTAGAAGTCGACGGCCACCCCGTTGCGACTCAATGGCGCGCCTTCTACGGACTTGAGTTCGACGAAAGCTCCGAGAGCTTCACGGTCCTGCTCAATCCAGAACATACGAAGCTGATCCGCTCTTGGCGCCACACGCACAACTGCACGCAATGTGGAGGCAACGTCACCGCGGAGTTGTCCCTCGACGATCTCCAAGACGCACATGGGTGACCGGACGCGGCGCGGATGGCCGCCATCGAGCACCGGAGCAGCACGCCCATCCACAGGCCATCTCCGCTCGACTACTCGAGCACCCAATCGATGGCGTTGAAGGCCTGGTCGACCGTCCAGCTTCCGCCACCTGGGTGCTTCAAGTCGTAGACACCCTGGGCATCGAGAAGGCGCCGAAGCGAAGTCGGCACGGTCGCACTGCGCACCATCCCCGCCGCGACGAACCGCTCACGAAGGGCCGGGTTGAGCAAAATGAACCCGTCGGAGTGATTGACGTCGTAGGTATAGGGCTTTCCGGTCTGCCAGTCGATGCCGGGCGGCGAGCCTTCTGGGACCACCTGGTAGTAGATCCCGAAGAAGTGCCACAGCTCGGCGAGCGTGGCTGGTGATGCGGTGAGCAGAGGCCAGGTGACCCCGGTGAGCTTGGCGTAGGCCGCCATGCGTTCGGGGGTGTCGCGACCTGGATCAACCGTCACTTCGACGATGGCTGTCTTCGAGGTCAGGTGTTGCGCAGAGAGCTCGCGCTCGAGAGCGAGCAGCGCCCCGGTCGTCACCGGGCACTCCTCCTGGCACGAGGTGAGGAACGGGACCAAGAAGATCGCTTTGCCGGCGAACTGGCGCAACGTGACGGGCTGACCGTTCTGATCGGTGAAGGGGGCGTTGAGGAGCGATGCCGGAACGGCTCGGTCCATCTGGTCGCCAATGGAGGCGGGTGGGGGGCCCACTGATCCGGCATCGATCGACGACAGCCCGATGCTCAGAGCAGCTCCTGAGGCGACAAACACGCCAGCAACCAGGAGCGCAAGCTTGCGGCGCAATCCCATAGCGTGCACAATAGCTGCCATATGCAACAAAATCCCATCACCGCGCAGGCCGAGGAGCAGCTGGTCGATGCAGTCCTCAACGCCAGCCGGGTCCTCGTTGCCATCGCCGCCCGTTCGCTCGCCGACGTGGGAGAAGAGGTCACGCTCACCCAGCACCGCTCACTGGTGGTGCTGGCCTCGCGGGGCCCGCAGGGTGTGGCGGCGCTGGCCGATGCGGTCTCGGTCACGCCCCCCACCGCATCGAGGATGTGTGAGCGGTTGGTGAAGAAGGGCCTCGTCACCCGTCGGACCGATCGGCGCGATCGACGCCAGGTCCGTATCGCCCTCTCACCCGGAGGGCGCCGACTGGTCGACACCGTCACGGCTCGGCGCCGTCAAGAGATCGAGCGGCTTGTGGGATCAATTCCCGAAGACTCGCGTGCCGGCGTCGTGGCCGCGCTTGGGCACTTGAGCCAGACCGCGGGCGAGGTGCCCGAGCAGGACTGGAGCACGGGCTGGGACCTATGAGCGCGCAGCCGAATGAGGATGCGCTGGGCGGTCCGCCGCATCCCAGCAGCTCGGTGCGCGCCCCGGAGGCTCGTGAACTCTGCACCGCCGCTGACGTGCCGGGCGCGCCCGTCATCGACGCCGCCGGCCGCTTCGAGGGGACCATCTCGCTGGCTGCCCTCGCCGAGTCCTCTGAGCCCAAGGCAACAGTCGGCAGCATCGCCGACGCGGGTGCCCCGGCCATCTCCATGAAAAGCCAGCTCGACACGGCCCTTGAGTCCATCGTGTCCGCCCACCTATCGTGGGTGGGATCGCGCAATGCCATTGATCGACTTCTCCCACAAACCGACCGGGTGGCTGAAGCGGATGCTCAAGGCCCCCACCTACCTCTACCGCGCACACCTCGGCATCGTCTTCGGGTATCGCTTCGTGATGATCGAACATCTCGGACGCAGGAGCGGCGCGCGCCATTTCACCGTCGTCGAGGTGACGGGGCACTTGTCGAAGGAATGGGTGTGCACTTCGGGGACTGGGCCCGACGCCGACTGGTATCGCAATCTGCAAGCCGGTGGGCTCGTGGCGGTGTGGGTCGGATCCCGACGGCACGGGGCAAGCGTACGGTTCCTCGATGCCGCAGAGGCCGCGAAGGTCATGGGCGCCTACGAACGGGCCCATCCAAAGACAGCGGCCAAGCTCTACTCGATGATGGGCGTGTCGTACGACGGAACGGATGCAGGCCGCGTCGAGATGATGCGCGAGATCCCGATGGTCGCGTTCAGCCCGGTGACCTGAGTGACAACCACCTTCACCGCCAACGATATGGCACATCCTGACGGCGGATCGGAGTACGCCCCGGTGTGGCGGTATCTCGTTCAAGCAGCCGTCGGACTGAAGTTGAGTGGACCATCGTCTGTGTGCGGAGGAACTTGACGTCGTTCGTCAATCGACGATCAGGGTGAACGACTGCGTCGCATTCGGCCGTGTCCCATTGCTCGCCGTGAAGGTCAGCCGGTAGGTGCCCGACTTCTTTGGGGTGCCGCTCAGCACACCGCTGGTGCGATTGAAGCTGACTCCAGAGGGCAGAGATCCCGAAACCTTCAGCGAGGGCTGAGGCGAGCCTGACGCGGTCACGATGAAGGAACCGAAGACGCCGTGACGGAACGTCGTCGCGTCGTCGCTGGTGAATGCGGGCGCCTGGTTGTGAGGCGCCGTGGTTGTGGTCGTGGTTGGAGCGCTCGTCGTCGTTGTAGTCGTTGGGGGCTCGGTGCTGGTTGTTGTAGTCGGAGGAGTGGTACTCGTTGTTGTCGGCGCCGCTGTCGTTGTGGTTGTGGCAACGCCTCCAGCCGACACGGCGCTGCAGTCCTTCGCGGTGTGCGTGGCGCCAGCAGGGACCTGGCCGGCCGCGTCGAGCACCTGGACGATGCCGCTTCCATCGTTGGCGACCCAGATGGTGTACTTCCCCGGGTTCTGTGGGGCCTCTTTAAGCCAAGGTCCGTCGCTGTCGGTGCCACCGAGGTTTGGTGCCGTCGCACCAGAGACCAAGAGTTCGCCGCCGGCGCGGGCGGCATTGACTCCGCTCGGTGCTGCTCCGGAAGTGAACCCTGGCGCAATGCCCAGGTCCGAGTCCGTGACGGTGGCCGACCCGGTGCCCCCTGGGTAGCCGCCCATTTGGGCCTGGTAAGCGGTGACCGCCTCGGTCGTCGTTGCAAAGTCCGACTGGCAGGCTGCCACCGCGGCAGAGCTCCCAACCCCTTGGAGGCTAAAGACGACGATCCCCGCCAGAATGCCTAGGACCGCCATCACGATGAGCAGTTCGAGAAGGGTGAACCCGCCATCGGCGTGAGCCGTACGCAGCCCGAGGCGCAACTCGGTGCTGGTTGCGATCCGATCCCGCCACCACGCCATCGCGTCCCCAATCCCTTCATTCGCCCGAACACAGCAGCCGGGACCCCTTCTCCATGACAACAGGTGTTGTCATGGTTGTCGGCCCGGTCCACGACGAGGTTGAGCTCAGATTCGTCTCAGCGATCGCCGTAGGCTGCCGTCGCGATGAGCACCGAGCGCCGGGCGTTGCAGTCGGCACTGGCTGATCTCGAAAAGACGATGGAGCGCACGCAACGGGTGTTGGCCGAAGCCGGCTCGACCTACGGGACGCTACGAACCCGAGTTGCCAAGAAGGTGCCCGTCACCGACGCATTCTCCGACATGGCCATGCCCTGGTCCGACGTCGCACGCCAACTCGACGAACTCGAGCGGGCACGCCACCGGGTCCGCCAAGCGGTCTTCGCCCTTGGGCTCTCCGAAGGAATGACGATCGGCGACCTTGGCCGCCTCTACGGCTTCTCTCGCCAGCTTGCGGCCCGGATCGCGCGTGAGGTCCGCGAAGGCGAGTCCTGATTGCGCCATTGCGATCGACGTCTTCGTCCGATCCCCGCGCTGATCAGACGGTTCACATTTCTCCTTCTTTCTTACGACCGTCTTAACGACGGGGGTAGTTCCTCGATGATCGCCCTTCTGCGATGCCTCCGGTCTTGAGCGGATCGGGTCTGATCACGAGATGACGAGCCGAGCTGCTCGTCCAGAGAAGGAACGGGAGGGAGCGCCATGAAGGTGGCACACGCCGACGATCAGCAGCCGACACTCGTTGGTCTTGGAGACACTCAGCAGATTCGCGAGATCGGGCCACCAACCGACGAACGAGTCGCTGCAGCCAAGCAGTCAAAGGTGGACTGGCTGATCCTCGGTGGGATAGCGATCGCAGTTGTGCTGGCAGCTGGCGCCCTCGGCATGGGGATCCTTTCGTACGTGTCGTCGCCCGACGCCGTCGCTGGTCCTCAAGGGCCAACGGGGCTCCAAGGCTCGACAGGGCCTCAAGGAGTCCAGGGTGTGCCTGGGCCACAAGGGCCTGCTGGAGCAGCGGGCCCGGCTGGAGCGAAGGGTGCAACCGGGCTCACGGGCCTACAGGGTCCCGCGGGAGCCACCGGTGCCCGGGGCCCGGTCGGTGCGACCGGAGCAACTGGAGCGACTGAGGCGAGCGGCACGGTCGTCGCGAGCACGACGATACCGGGAACGCCGGTGCTCTCCCCCCTGGATCCGCCCGTGGGTACGAGCGTCACCGCCACGGCGAATTGTCCTCAGGGTCAGCTCGCGCTCGGGGGCGGTGCACAGGTCTCTGCGCCGGGTCTTTCGAGCAAGAGCGTCGCGCTGCGGTCCTCGTACCCCACGAGCACTAATGGATGGCGGGCCGTGGGATCGGTAATCGCTCCGCTAGGTACCGGGGAACAGATGACCGTTCGCCCATACGTCCTCTGCGGGAAGGCCTCGCACAGCTGAGCAGTGCCTCGGGATCGCTGTTTTCGCACAGCTCGTCGTCTTCGTTGTCCTCGATACGTTCGCTCTCCCGTTGGCCAACGGACCCGCCAGTAGCCTGGCGCCGATGAGCCAACGCCACACCTTCCACCACACCTTCTGGGACCTCGCCAGGGCCCATGAGCAAGAGAGGCGCAGGAACAGGGTGTGACGGGCACCTGGGGTCATCCGGGTGATGCGCGACGCCGGCAGGAGATCAACGCCGGCTAGGACGAGCTCCAAAAGCTCCCCGGCGACGAAAGAGAGGTTGGACTGAACCTCGCGCTCAACGGCATGAACGCCCGCGACGCGGTTATCGCTGCGCGGGCTGCGTTGTCCGAGCCGAAGCGCGCAGAAACCGCTGATCCTACCTCGGGATCACCGGGTTTTCACCGAACGGCATCGCAATCGGGCCCGACGGGACGATCTATCTCGATACCTTTTACGGCAATGGATTCGCCGACAAGTCCGCGGTGATCAGGATTCCTCAAGAAGGGACCGGATCAAAGCGCCACACCCACTTCGGGCCACGAATCTGGCTGGGATCTCGGTGTCGGATGTCTCTCCAACTGAACGCCGCCACGACGACATGCACGACAATGAGGCCAGCGAGGACCTTCGGATCGTGCTTGCGTTGAGCCACCCACCAAGTGTGCCACCTCAGGCTCCGCCCCTTCACCGCCGGTTAGACGTCCTATCGATGTGCTCCTTCGAGACAAGGGCATGAGTCACCGGTCGGCATGCCACCAAACGTACCGATCTTCCACACAGAGCCAATCGTTCGGGCGAGCCTACGTGCATCGAATCATCCTGCTCTCGGGGGTTATCCCAGTACCCATCGGGACGGTGGGACAACTTCTACGCGCGGATTGGGACACCGTTCTCGGCTGACTCCGGCCGCGTTGGTGAGTCAATCGACGCTGTCCATGTGTTTGACAATCGGAGACTCCCAGCGAGCAATCTGCGGCTATCGTCCCGATTTGTGGCTGACGCTCCAGCCAATCCGGCAAAGCACACCTTCAGAGCGGATTCGCTGGTGAGGTGGATCATCATCGGCGTTGAATATGTAATCGTGGCCAGCCTGCTGCTGGTGGCCAGCCTCGTCCTCGTGCGAACCGTGATTAGTTTCCTCCGCTACGGAAAGGCGTTCCCCGAGGCCGTTGTGACCGCAATCGACGGGATCCTGGTCGTCATCATCATCCTCGATATCGCCCACACGGTCTTCGGCCATCTGAGGTCGTCTGTGTTCCCGGTGCGGCCGTTTCTCATCATTGGCATATTGGCCGGAGTCCGGGACATCCTCAGTTCGTCAGCCCACTTGACGATCAGCGCTCCCCTTTCGCAACGTGCCTTCTATAACACTCTGATTTCCCTGGGAGTTGGAGTTGGCGTCGTCGTCTTCCTGCTCCTGGGCTTGCTGATACTTCGATTCAGCGGTCATGTAGATGACGACTAAGAAGGGCTGAGCGATCATCACTCCACGTTCTGGACCTCCAGACCCAGCAATGCCCTGTCAGCGGCATTGCGGATGGTTCCGGGACGAGGGTGAGACGCCGGAGACCGAATCGCTGTACATCCACTACGAAGATGCTGATCAGCTCGCTGACGAGTGGCGCAGGGCTGGTCTCGTGATCATCGGTCCCGATAACTTCGACTATGGCAAGCGGGAAGGTCTCGCACACGGACCCCGATGGCAACCTGATCCGATTCGGATTGCCGCTTCGGCGGTCGAGGTGAGTCACGTCGGCAGGTGCCCCCCAAACAGTCGCCGGCACGGTGGCCACGTCGTGGCCTCAGCTCTCCGTGATGTGTTCACGATGGGCAACGACGACCTCGGATGGGATGCCGTAGCAGATGACCACCTCGACGTAGTCGAGTTGCCACTCCGGTCCCGTCACGAGATCGCTTAGCTCAATCGGTCGGCAGCCACCGACCAGAGCAGGCCAGCGAGTGGCGATCGCACTCCAGCCAGATGCGACGATCCGGTTCATTGCTGTTGTCCCGTGGGTCAGCGAGACCAGTGCAAGCAGGCCGCCCGGAACAAGGAGACGTCCCGCCTCGGTGATGAGTGCATGCCCGTCCTCGGGGCCGAGGAGATCGAAGACGTAGGTCGCCAGGAAATGGTCGAAGGCTCCGTCGTCTCCGGGCAGTTCCACGGCCGGAGGCTCAAGGAGCTGGACTTTCGCTCGCTGTGACCACGGCGCCAGGCGGGTCTTGGCGAGCCCGACCATGACTGGGCTGACGTCAACCCCGAAATACTTGGCTGACGGGGAAAGTGTCGAGATCAGCAGGTTGGAGGCCATGCGCCCGGTCCCGCAGCCAAGCTCGAACACGGACTCGCTTCGCTCGAAGTCCGCTCGTTCGACGAGCCGGTGGACGGCAGGGTCCTCATAGAAGCGCTGCGTGTCCTGTAACCGACCGAAGCGATCGTAGAAGCGGCGAGACCCTGCGGCATCGAGCGGCATGACCTTGGACTGTATTCGGCTGACCTCTGCTCGCCCGCCGGCAGCGGGGCCCACCTGCCCCAGATCGGGACTGATGCGCTTCTGCGGCAGGTCCTGAACGGGTCAAATCCGACCCCTTCGACTGACCGTGATTCGGTGACCTTGCCGACAACGGCTAGGTGGTCATGCGTCATCCGCGGGTTTGGGACCGTCCCATGTTGTCTCACTGACAGGTTCAACGGCGTGGCCACCTTTGGATCAAAACGGCTGATGTGCGCTGTCGATAATCTCGCTCAGGGCCCTCTTGGCGGGAATGCGACGAGCCAGCTGGTCTCGGGCCCACGCAAGGCGTGGTCGTCTAACGAACATCACACGAGCCTGACGTCGTGAGTCGGTCTGACTTCGTTCGATCACACTTCGGCACCGCTTTTCGTACAGCTCGAGAGCCAATGGGACCGACGCACCGTTGGCACGTGACAGTTCGTCGGCGAGCCCTGCCGCCGCCCGCATGGCGTTTGAGGCACCAACTCCTGCCGTGGGCATGAATCCGACGGCAGCGTCTCCGCAGAGCACGACTCGCCGGTCGACCCAGCGCTCGGAACGGACGTCACGCATGGCCCACGAATAGGCATCGTCCAAGTCGCCAATGGCGGTACCCACGACTGGGACCTGGCCGATCAGGTCGGCCATGTGATAGCTCAGCACCGACGGCACGTCCTCTCCTAACAGGGCATCTCTCGGACCCCCTGCAGCACACATCACCTGGCCCGGTGCCGGATAGGCCCCGAAGAAGCAGCCCGCTCCCCACCACTCTCGGGTGATGGTGGGATCGAAGCGATTCGCATCAGCCCACCAGGTCCAAAGGATCCAGCCCGAGTCGTACCCCTTGGCCGCGCCGAAGACCTGGTCACGGGTCGATGACTCGATGCCGTCGCAGGCGACGACGACGTCGAATCGCTCCGTTGTCCCGTCATTGAAACCGACCTGTACCTCATCGGGGTGCTGGACGAGCGAGGTGACGGTGACTCCCCTCCGCATATCTGCGTCGGCACAACTCGACTCGAGCAGGCATACCAAATCCGCGCGGTTGATCATCAGCAGCGGCCCGATGTCGCCGACGAGGATGGAGATGTCGAAGGACTGGAGCACCTGACCTGAACCGCTCGCCATTTCGTAGCGCTCGAGGGGGAGGGAGAGCTCCATCAGCTGTTCGAACGTGCCCAACCCGTTGAGCACGCAGCTCCCCACAGATGGCGTAGCCACCTTCGGCCGATGTGGCCCTCTCCACGATGTCCGGTGTCCGGCCCTGCTGGCACAGTCGGGCAGCCAGCGTAAGGCCGGCCATTCCCGCTCCGATGATGAGTGCCCTCACGACCTCAGCGTGCCACGATGGGAGATGTCACGTCTGCCGATGTGCTTTCTCCAGTGTCATGGAACAGCGGCGCTGCCCCCAAGGCCAAGCCCTCCGCCGTTGTCGGCCTCGCCGGAGGCCGCCTCCTGAGGGCCACAGAAACGAATCCAAAGCGAGATCATCACAGGTCGCACCTCCAGCGCGTCCTTGCTCTTGCGGACGTCCCGGGCAAAACCCCGATCGCCGTGAGGATCGCCCCAGGTGGCGCGATTCCTTGGGTGTCCGCTCCGGGCCATACTCAACAATGGGTGTAGTGGGCCATATGGGAGGCACGAATTGACCGAGGCGTCATCGCCGAACCTGTCCTCGATGCCCCTTGAAGCGCTCGAGCGCGAGTTGGGCGCCACTCGAGAGGGGCTGTCATCGGCCCAGGCTGCAGATCGCCTCGCTCGCTACGGTCCCAACGAGATCGCGGAGAAACGCCGACACCCGTTGCTGGAGTTCGCCGGCTACTTCTGGGCACCGATTTCCTGGATGATCGAGGCCGCGTTGGCGCTGTCCCTGTTGGCAGGGCACTGGACCGATGCGGTGATCATCGGGGTCCTCCTGGCCATGAACGGCGTCGTTGCCTTCGCTGAGGAACACCAGGCGGCGAACGCAGTGGCTGCGCTCAAACAACGCCTTGCCACCGCGGCGCGGGTGCTCAGGGATCATGCGTGGGTGCAGGTGCCGGTTGGCGACCTCGTACCCGGCGACGTGGTTCGGGTCCGCCTCGGCGATGTCGTCCCCGCCGACGCCCGTCTACTCGATAGCGCAGAGGTCACCGTCGACCAGTCGGCGCTGACCGGAGAATCACCCCGTCACTCGCCGACGAGGCGAGGTGCTGTACTCGGGAGCAATCATCACCCGCGGCGAGGCCGACGCCCAGGTCTACGCCACCGGCGCGGCGAGCTTCTTCGGCCGCACCACCGCACTTGTCAGCACCGCCGGCACGGTGAGCCATTTCCAGCGCGCCGTGTTGCGGATCGGCAACTACCTCATCGTCATCGCCGTGGTGCTGGTAAGCGTGACCTTGGTGGTGTCGATCGCCCGCGGCAACCCCTGGCTCCAGACCCTTGAGTTCGCGCTGGTCGTCACCATCGCCTCGATCCCGGTGGCGATGCCGGCGGTGCTGTCGGTGACGATGGCCGTCGGGGCCCGCCAGCTGGCCCACCGCCAGACCGTCGTCACCCATCTCCCGGCCGTCGAGGAGCTCGGGGGCATCGACGTGCTGTGCTCGGACAAGACCGGCACCCTGACCCAGAACCGGCTGGCCGTCGGCGATCCGTGGTGCGTACCCGGTGTCGACGTGGCCGAGCTCCTCGCTGCGGCCGCCCTCGCCTCGCGGGCCGAAGACCGTGACCCGATCGACCTGGCTGTGCTCTCTGCCATGGATGACCATCCGCCGGCCACCGGGGTGACCGTCGACTCGTTCACGCCCTTCGATCCGGTGGCCAAGCGTACCGAGGCGCGGGTCCACGACGCCGAGGGAGCTCGGTGGCGGGTGACCAAGGGCGCGCCGCAGGTCGTCACCGCACTGTGCGACGGGGATTCGGCTGCAACCAGCGCCGACGCACAGGCCGAGGAGTTCGCACGTCGGGGCTTCCGGTCCCTGGGCGTCGCCCGCACCGGCCCCGAGGACAGGTGGCACCTGCTCGGGGTGATCCCCCTGGCCGACCCGCCCCGGGAGGACTCGGCCGCCACCATCGCCGCCGCCCAGGGCCTCGGCGTGCACGTCAAGATGATCACCGGCGACCAGGCCGCCATCGGCGCCGAGATCGCCCGAGAGGTCGGGCTCGGCGACCATATCCTGCCCGCCAGCGACCTCGTGGTCGACGGTGAGAGCGACGACCACCTGGCCGAGCGCATCGAGCAGGCGCACGGGTTCGCCCAGGTGTTCCCCGAGCACAAGTACCGCATCGTGCGCCTGCTCCAAGAGCGCGGACACATCGTGGGGATGACCGGCGACGGTGTGAACGACGCTCCCGCCTTGAAGCAGGCTGACGCGGGGATCGCGGTGGCCGGTGCCACCGACGCGGCCCGAGCGGCCGCCGACGTCGTGCTCCTTGCGCCCGGCCTCTCGGTGATCGTCGACGCCATCCGGCTGGCCCGGGAGATCTTCGCCCGCATGACCAGCTACGCCATCTACCGCATCGCAGAGACCATCCGTGTCCTCTTGGTTGTCGTCCTCGCCGTCATCGCGGTGAACTTCTTCCCGGTCACTGCCACCATGATCGTGCTGCTGGCCATCCTCAACGACGCCGCGATCCTCACCATCGCCTACGACCACGTCCGCGGCTCCGAGCAGCCGGTCAGGTGGGACATGCGGACCGTCCTCAGCGTGGCCACTTCCATCGGCCTCATGGGAGTGCTCGAGACCTTCCTGCTCTTTGGTGTGGCCGACGGCGTGTTCGGGCTCAGCCACAACGTGATCCAAACACTCATCTACCTGAAGTTCTCGGTGTCAGGTCACCTGACGATCTTCGTCACCCGCACCCGCGGTCCGTTCTGGACCCCACCTGCGCCCTCCCGCCTGCTCCTCGGCGCGGTCGTGGGCACCCAGGCCCTCGCCACGGCGATCGCCGTCTCTGGCACGCTCGTAGCCCCACTTCCATGGCGCTGGGCAGTGCTCGTATGGGTCTACGCGTTGTTGTGGTTCCTCGTCGAGGACCGGGTCAAGCTCGCCGCCTACGGATGGCTGGGTCGGCACCCTGGCCCGTCGGCCGCTGTCCCGAGCCTTATCGGTCCGATATGACCGGCCAGTCGGGACCCGGCGCCTGGGCGGCACGAGTGGAACCGGTGCGGCGCTCCACCGCGGACGCCCGATCCACCTACGACCATCTGTCGCCTTGGTACGACTTCGTCGAAGCCCCATTCGAGCGCCGAGCTCGTGCCGCGTGCCTCCGGCTCCTCGATGCCAGACCGGGCGAGCACGTCGTCGAGATCAACTTCGGTACCGGCCACACGCTCCTCACGCTGGCCCGGCAGGTGGGCGTCGCTGGCTCGGTCATCGGCGTCGACCCGTCCATGGGAATGATCCGGGTCACCCGCCGACGCCTCACTCGCCTCAACCCCGTCCTCAGGCCCGCGCTCGCCCAGGGCGATGCCGATACCTCCCACTCGGTGACCAGAGCATGGACGCCGTCACCATGAGCTTCACGCTCGAGCTCATGGCCACGCAGGACATCCCCATCGTCTTACAGGAATGCCGTCGAGTTCTGCGCCCGACCGGCCGCCTCGCCGTCGTATCGCTCGCCCTACCCGACATGCCCAGTGTGATGACCCGGCTCTACCTTGCCGCTCACCGACGTTGGCCCCGTGTCGCTGACTGCCGCCCGCTCCCGCTTCTCGACGTGCTCACAGACAGCGACTTGACCCCTCTTGCAACCTGGTCTTCGACCATCGCAGGTCTGCCGTCTTGGCGGTCGAGGCCAAGCGGGAGGCGCTCATCGATCAGAGCCCGACGATGCCATGAGTTCGAGCACGAGGCGCACTGTCGGTCCGAATCCGACCACCGTCAAGGTCCGGTGTCGGCGAACGGACTGGACTGCGAGAGAACATTCTTGAACGTCCGCCCGGTCATGCGCCGGTACACGACCTCGACAAAGAAGCTCAACGCCAAGGTCACCGCCAGCGCGATGACCGAGCTCGGTGCTGATGACACCATGTGGTCAAGGAGGATGACCAAGAGGGAGACGCACACGACCACCGATGCCACGACGGGCCACGCCTTGGCGCCGGTCTGGCTCCGAATCCTCATGTGTCCGATGCTCACCGCCGCATAGACCAGGAGAAACCCTGCGCTCCCCATGGAAGCCACCGAGCTCAACGGAAAGAGAACGACGAAGACGAGAACCAAGCCCGTCGTGATGAACAGCCCTTCGACGTCGCGCCCCCAGAGCTTGCGACTGAATGCTGGGGGAAGGTCACCGTTCTTGGCGATCTGATACGCCACGTTCGTGGAGCCGAACAGCGTGGCATTCACCGCGGATGCCGTCGAAAGCAAGGCGGCGATGGCAACCAGCTTGAACCCCGCTTCGCCCAGGGAGGGCTTGGCGGCGACGGCCAAGGCAGAGTCTCCCAGCCCCTTGAGAACATCGAGGGGGACATTGGTCACCACACCCATGGCGACCAGCAAGTAGATGGCGATCACGATGCCCACACTGCCGTAAATGGCGCGTGGCAACTCGCGCCTGGGCTTGGCCATGTTGGCTGCCGCATTCGTGATCAAGCCGAAGCCCTCGTAGCCGACGAACAACACCGCCGCTCCGGTGAAGATCGCCAGTGGACTCGGCCACGTGGATGGAGACAGACGAGCCATTCCATCTCCCGGAAGCGCAATGAAGGCTGCCACGATGAAGATGACCAGAATGGCGACCTTGACGAAGACGATCACGGACTCTGTTCGTCCCATGCTGCGGCTGCCGAGGAAGTTGATCACCATGAACACGAGGACGATGCCGACAGCCCAGACCTTGGACGGGAGAGGGATGAACGTTCGGGCATATGCCGCGAATCCCGTGGCGTAGAGCGCGATGGTGATGATGTAGCTGAAGTATTGGAACAGGCTCGGCGAGCCTGAGAGCACGCCTTCGCCGTACCCCCGGACGAGGAACGTGACGGAGCCCCCCACGGTTGGAAACGTCTTGCCCAGGGCAACGTAGCTGTAGGCCGCCAGTCCGGCCGCCACCCCTCCGATCGCGAACGAGAGCGGCAGCGCAGAGCCAGAGAGATTCGCCGCGACGCCGAGGATGGAGAAGATCCCGGCACCGATCATGCCGCCGATGCCGATGCTCAGACCCGCAGGTAGGCCGACGGTTGACTTCGTGTCAGAAGCGTTCATCGGCTCCGCGTTCGTGAACGATCTTGGTCCTATAACTCTTCGTCGACAAGGTAGCGGAACCTCAATTTGACGTTGGTGGATGGATCACACCTCAATGCAGATCGAGGCGATCGAAGCTCAGAGCGGCCAAACCCGCCAGGGCAAGGGCGCAGCAGACCAGCACGGCGGCGTCTCCGAGGCTCAGGCCCGAAGTGAGCTGGTTGTTGCCGACCGACCAGTAGAAGAGCGAGACAAAGCGTGCCGGGCGCACCCACCCCACCACGGGTGCCAGTGAGCTGATGAGGTAGGAGGCGGCGGCCAGGCCAGACGCCACGCCGAGCGCCGTTCCACGACGCCCGGTTGCTGCGCCCACGGCGAGGGCGACCAGGCCCAGGTCGATGCCGAGGAGTAGCACCCCGAGCGATGAGCCCCACAGGTGGGCCGCGCTCACGGTGATGTCGAAGAAGTGCCCGAGCGCAAGGACCGCCGTGGTCACCACGACGATGGCCGTCGCTTGAGCACCCATCGCCACCGCCTTCTCGACCGTGATCCGGCGACGTCGAATCGGCAAGGTCACCACCGTCGCGAGTGTCCCCTCCTCGTCTTGTCCCGCCAGCGACGATGCGCCGTAACCGATGGTGGCGAGGAGGACCAGCAGCGGGAAGAAGTTGGCGTAGAGGTTCACGCTCAGCCAGCCCGCCGGCGAGGTGATCGAGCCGACGGCGCCGAGGAGGGCGGCGATCGTGGGGGAGTTCTTGGTGAGGTTGTCCAGGCCCGTCGAGTGCTCAAACGAGGGATAGAGGGCCACGATGACGAAGGCGTAGAGCGCGGCGCCGAGGCTATAGCCGAGCATCGCACGCCGGCGTCCGACGAGGTCGAGGCGCGCGACGTCAGTCCGCATCCAGGGCCTCGTTGTTGTCGCGGTAGAAGCCCAAGAAGAGCTCGTCGAGGTCCGCCTGGCGCGATACCAGGCCGACGGGGTCGAGCTCGGCGGCGATGCGCAGCACCGGACCAATGGCGCCAGTGACCTCCAAGATGACGTGGGCGCCGGACGCCTCAAGGACCCGCACCCCCTCGACGCGGAAGATAGCTGGGTCCACGGGGTCACGGAATCGCAGCTCGATCGTCGTGGGGACGTCGCGACGCAGGCCGTCGACGGTGTCGGTGCGGACGAGTCTTCCGTCCTTGATGATCCCCACCCGATCGGCCACCCGCTGGACCTCGTCGAGCTCGTGCGAGGAGAGGAACACAGTGCGCCCGGTCGCCGTGGTCTCACGCAAGAGATGCTCGAACTCGTCTTTCATCAGGGGGTCGAGCCCCGAGGTCGGCTCATCGAGGATCAGCAGTTCGGGCTCGTGCATGAAAGCGAGCACGATGCCCACTTTCTGCCGGTTGCCCTTCGAGAGCTCATTCACCCGCCGATCGAGGGGTAGGTCGAAGCGTTTGGCCAGTGCGTCGGCGGATCCGGACTTCGCGAGGCCTCGCGCCCGGGCAAACCAGGCGAAGTGGTCGCCTGCGGTCATGCGAGAGAACAGGGCCAGGTCGCCCGGGAGGTAGCCGACACGAGAGTGGATGGCGACGCCGTCGCGATGGGCGTCGAGACCGAGGACGAGTGCGGTGCCTGCTGTGGGCCGTTGCAAGTCGAGGAGGGCCCGGATGGTCGTGGTCTTGCCAGCCCCATTGGGGCCCAGGAAGCCGAAGATCTCACCGGGCTCGACGCAGAGGTCGAGCGCTTCGATGCCCCTGATGGCACCGAACATTTTGGTCAACCCGATCGTCTCGATGGCACAGGTCATGTGGCAGCCTCGGCACGTTCGTCACCCTCGAGGACTCGCAGTACTGCGTCGAGCGCGTCGGGATGGGCCAGCGCGCTCACAAGGTCCCCGGGCTCGAGCAAGGTGTCGCCGTTGGCGAAGAGAAGGCCGCCGTCGCGCTCGATGGTGACCACGATGGTTCCCGGAGGCAGGGCGGCATCGCGAATGGCCCGGCCAGCCGCCTCGGCGCTGGCGCCGACACGGGCCTCGACCGGGACGGCATTGCCGGCCAGCTTGGACAGGCGCTGCGTACTGGACTCCAACGCCTTGCGGTATCCGGAGATCACCTTGCTTGTGGTGAAGATCCCGACCGCGTGGTCGGAAGAGTCGGTGACGGTCACCCAGGTCTCGGGAGTGGTGCCGAGCGCCTCGAGGGCGACATCGACGGAGGCGCCTTGTTGGACGCTCGCAGCTGTGACATCGACGAGTCGGCCGACCAGCGCTCCGGAGTCTTCCGATGGGGACGACTCGAGCGAGTGGACCGTCACGATGCCGAGGTAGACGCCGGCACCGTCGACGACGGGGGCGCCGGGAAGGCGCCTGTCGGCGAGCCGGCTCATGGCCTCGTCGACCGGCTCGTCAGTACGGAGGACGACACGCAGCGGTGCCATGACCTCGGACACGGTGACGCTGGCGAGCAACGGGAGCCCCGCCTGGAGTCGGTGGGCCGGTGAATCGCGGCGGGTGCGCAGCTGGCTGCGGTAGATGGTGGCGTCGCTGTGACGGACGATCAAGGTCGCCAGCCCGACCGCCAGCATGGCCGGAGCAAGGACCTGGAGAGACCCGGTCATCTCGGCCACCATCAACATCACCGCGATCGGCGCACGCGAGATGCTCCCGAAGCAGGCCATCATCCCGACAATCACGAAGCTGGCAGGGTCATGGGGCACCGGTGCGATGGGTTCGAGCAGGCGCCAAAGCCCAGCGCCGACGAACCCTCCGATCACGAGTCCCGGCCCGAAGATGCCACCCGAGCCGCCGGAACCGATGGAGAACCCGGTGGCCACGATCCTGGCAAAGGGCAGGAGCAGAACGATCGCCAGCGACATGTGCAGCAAGCTCGTGCGCCCGAGGGCGATCTGGACCCAGCCGTAGCCGGTACCGAGCACCTGGGGGATGCCGAGGGCCATCGTGCCCACCAGCAGCCCCCCGATGGCCGGCTTCACATAGCGCGTCGTGGGGAGTCGCCCGAAGAGATCGCCGAGGCCGTAGAAGCCCCGGGCGTAGAGGAGCCCGACGAAGCCGCAGCAGATACCGATGAGAGCGAACCAGGCCAACTCGAGCGGGTGGCTCAGTCCTGGGGCGTGCACGTAGCCGAAGATCGGCGTGTAGCCCTCGAAGGCGCCGAACACTGCGTAGGAGATGACCGAGGCGACGATGGCAGGGAGCAGCGCCTCGACCTCGATATCGTCGCGGTAGACGATCTCGGCTGCGAGCACCGCCCCACCGAGGGGTGCCTTGAAGATGGCTCCGATCCCCGATCCGATGCCCACCGAGACGGCGATGCGGCCGTCGGCCGGAGAGAGGTTCAGCATTCGGGCAAGCAGGGACCCGAAGCCGGCGCTGATCTGCGCGGTCGGGCCTTCGCGCCCCCCTGAGCCGCCCGAGCCGATGGTGAGAGCCGAAGCGACGAGCTTGACGAGTACGGTGCGGATCCGGATGCCGCGCGGGTTGTCGTGCACCGCATGGATGGCAGCATCGGTGCCGTGCCCCTCGGCTTCGGGGGCCAGGCGGTAGACGAGGAGCCCGGACAACAGCCCGCCCAGTCCGACGACGAGTGGTAGCGCCCAGGGGCGGCTGAAGCCGGAGGAGCCGAGACCCGCCCCTTCGGCCACGGTGTGGGGAGGGTCGAAGGCGGCGAGGAGGTGAAGGAAGAGGTAGGTGGCCGCCTTGAGCGCCTCGAAGAACGCGACTGCTCCGAGGCCGGCGATGGCACCGATGGCACCGCCGAGGACAACCCACTTGCGCAGGTAGGACGCCGTGGCAACTCCGTGCGCAGCGCGGGCGCGCAACGGACGGAAGCGAGCCTCCAGCGTGGTCATCAGAGTTCCCAGCTGCGTTGCCAGTCGCTCTCGGGCGCCTCTCCAGCCGCATCGCCGAATACCGCGAAGGCGCGCACCAAGTTGGCCTGCTCGGTGGGATCCACCGCGTCGAGGATCTGTTCGATCTCGCGGCGTCGACGCTGCGTGACTCGCTCGACCAGCCGGCGACCCGAAGCGCTCAGGCTCAGCATGACGACTCGGCGATCGGTGACGTCGCGGCGACGGGCGATGAGCTTCTTGCGGGCCAGGCGGTCGCACATGCGCGTGGCCGTCGAGGGATCGACACCGAGGGCCTGGGCGAGGTCGACTGGGCGTTGGGGGCCGCGGGAGGCGAGGACGACGAGGGCCCGGTACTGGGGCAGGGAAACCTCGGACTCGTGCTCGGCCAGGGAGCGGGCGGCGACGGCGACCAGGACCCGGCTGGCGGTGAGGACAGCATCGGCGAGTTCAGCGGGGTGCGTTGCCGAAACGCTCGCGCGTCGGCTGCTCATGGGTGGCATACAGTCATTGTAGGCATACAATGACTGTATATGGGCGGTTCGCCCTCGGCCCACGCTTCTACGGCTCGAACCGGAGCATCCTGGAACTCTTTGGGTGTCAAGTAAGTCCCTTGGCTAACACCGAAGTAGCGTCATGGGTTCGTGAGTACTCGTAGGGGCCGGCCGTGTCCTGCGTGCCGCCGACACCGAGGTCTGCATGTCGTCGTCTAATGAGGGGCGTGACGGAGACACTTTCGGTGCCGAGAGTGCTCAGCTGCCCGAAGGTGGCACAGTTGGATCAAGGGGGGTGTGGGGTTGGGCCTCGAAGTACGCTTGGAGGTTGAGCGTCGCGATGATGTTGGTCATTACTGTTGCCGACGCGCTCCTCGGTCCCCGTGTCATCCTCATCGCCTTGCTCATGGTCGGTCCTTGCTGCGCGCTCTTCAGCGCTCGGCAGGTAGCGACTGCCCAGGCCGGAGCATTGGCTGTCGGACTTGCCTTGCTGTTAGCCCTCCCTGACGGTATCTGGGGCACCATGTCGCAGTTCGTCTTCACTTGCGCCGTGTCGATGGTCGCCGTCGCCTGCACGTGGGGTGCCGGCGTCATGGAATCGGTGATCGGGCACTGGGGCGGACGGCGTTAGGTCGTGGAAAACTGGGGAGAGCAGACCGAAGTGAGGTGGCCATGGAGAGGATCCGACATCACCGAGACCAGATAGCTCTCGTCGCTGCTGTCGTTTTGCCACTCGCGGTGGCAGTGATCCTCGTCCCCTTGCGCTCGAGTTTCGCGGCGACGGCGGCGGCGCTGAT
The DNA here is from genome assembly GCA_963717455.1 of uncultured Acidimicrobiaceae bacterium. Classification (GTDB taxonomy): domain Bacteria; phylum Actinomycetota; class Acidimicrobiia; order Acidimicrobiales; family RAAP-2; genus Bog-473. The sequence continues at coordinate 3,112,206 of OY970336.1, read as the reverse complement.
TCTCGTCGCGATCATCGTGGCGGTAGCGGCTTTGGGCAACCGGATTTCTGGGTTCGTGGCCACGGTCTCTGCCACCATCTGGTTCGACTACTTCCTCACCCGCCCTTACGAGAGGCTCGCCATCACCCACCGGCCCGACATTGAGACCGCCATATGTCTTTTCGTGGTGGGGATCATCGTGACCGAGCTCGCTGCCCGCAACCGTCACTACCATGCGACGGCGGCCGAGGAGGCGGACTTCGTCGGTCTCATTCACGACTTCTCGGAACTCGCCACATCGGGTGCTTCACCCCGAGACGTGGTTGAACAGGTGCGGAACCAACTCGTCACCCTGCTGCACCTGGAAGCGTGCCGCTACGAGTCCGGGTCGAGCGACCGCCCCATGATGCGGCTCGAGCATGACGGGCGGGTCTTCCTCGGAGGCAGGGTCTGGGGCGTCCATCGCGTGGGCCTGCCCGGCCCGGAGATTGAGTTGCTAGTGCAAAGTCAGGGCCGCCCACTGGGCCGTTTCGTCCTGACGCCCACGGCTGGGTACCCCGTCTCGCATGAACGACGAGTCGTGGCCGTGGCGATCGCTGATCAGGTGGGCGCATCGTTGCGACCCTTTTCTGGCTCTCGTGTCTAAGGAGTTGCCCGCTTCAATCGCTCTCCGAGCACCCAATGTCTCTAGCTGGTGGCCACGAGAAGGACCACGAAGAGGGCGTAGGCCCCGATGATCAACCCGCCCGAGGCGCGGCGCAGTCCGTGCCCGACGTAGGCGAGCGTCAAGGTCATCGCGGTCAGCCCCACGTACCAGCCAGCTACCAGCATTCCTGAGCCCGACGGCTTGGCCAAGCCGATCACCGTGGCGGGGATCAAGAGGCCGGCGGTCACGTTGAGCGAGTTTGAGTTGAGCGCGACACTCAGCGTGGCCGCACCACGGCCCCGCCGGGCCAGGTAGACAGCCGAGACCGCGTTGGGAAGGCTGGTCACGGCGGCGAGGACGAGGCCGCCGATGACGATCTCGGGGATGGCGAAGTGCACTCCGAGCGAGGAGGCCCCCCTTTCCATGGCCACGCTGGCCAGAATGACGACCACGAGCGCTCCAACGGCCACAACCGCGTCGATGCCAGTGCCTCGTCGAGGGTGGATGGCCTCTTCGAGCTCGATCTCCTCTTCGACGATGGCAGCCGTGACCCACGCCGTCCATCTGGTCGGCAGGCCGAGCCGTCCGAGGATTCTTTCGTGCGCGCCCAAGAGGGCGACATAGGGGACCAGGACGGCAAGGACGACGGCCAGGCCCGCTCCCGCCGATAGCTGGCCCCCCACACTCAGGAGACAGGCTGCGCCGACCAGCATGGCAACCGCCCCGCTGAACACCACGACCTTTCGATGAAGTCTGATACGACCCTCCACGACGGCTCCCAGACCCAGCAACGCCGCCAGATTGAAGACATTCGAACCCAGGACGACCCCGGCGCCGACCGTTGCTTGATGGTGCACCAACGCGGTGACGGCGGCGGTGATCTCGGGCGTATCGGCCGCCAAAGCGGCCAGCATGCCGAGCAGGGCTTCAGAGAGCCCGACTCGTTCGCCGACTCGCTCGAGTCGCGAGACGAGAACCCAACTCGTGCCCAGGCTCACGACTGCCCCAATGAGGAAAGCTGTGAGGGAGAGCCCCACGTTCATTGCTGCTCAGGTCCTGTTCTGAAGGGCGCGCCCGAGCCCGCTATGACGAAATGGATCGGTTGGGTGCACGGACCCAGGTGACACATGTCAGCTCCTCAGCGCGAACCTTCGATGTGCCGACCAGGCTTCCCGGCTCTCCGCTCACCAGCGTACCGCCGGTGCTCCGGCCTGGTCAGAGGTCACGGCCATCAACGAGCCGGAGAGAGCAGCGTGCACGCCGGCGACGCGGCGATGGCGACGCCAGGAGGACGGCCGCAGCACTTCCGGAGTACCGGTCATGCACGTCGTTTCAGGCATGATGAACCCGATGCATGACCCATTTCGGAGGGTCCGGATCGGCCTCATAGCCCTGGCGATCGTGCTTGTGGCCGGCACCACGGGATACCTGCTGCTCGGATTCGACCTTCTCGATTCCATTTACCAGACCGTCACGACCGTCACGACAGTGGGGTTCACTTCCTCGCGCCCGTTGGGAGCAGGTAGCAAGACCTTTACCATCGTCTTGATTTTGATAGGCGTCGGTACGGCGCTGTATACGTTCTCCGCCGTTTTGGAGGTGCTCATCGAGGGCCACATGCGAGACCTCGTGAGGAGGCGCAAAATGGAACGCGACATCGCCCAAATGTCAGGGCATGTGATCGTCTGCGGTTGGGGACGGGTCGGGCGTGAGGTGGCCCGGTTCCTGGTGAGCGCCGGTCGGCAGGTCGTGGTGATCGACCATGACCTCGAACGGCTTGCCGTTGTGCCCTATGCGTCCGTACACGGTGACGTGACCGACGACGACACCCTTCGCCAGGCTGGCATCGAACGAGCGGCCACGCTGGTCGCTGCCATCGACACCGACGCAGACAACCTCTACGTAACGGTAGCCGGAAGGTCGATGCGACCCGATCTGCAGATCATCGCCCGGGCACGCAACGAGTCCTCGGAGCCGAAGCTGTTGCGCGCGGGAGCCGACCGGGTAGTGAACCCTCAGCAGCTTGGTGGTGACCGCATGGCGTCATTTGTCACCCAACCACTTGTGGTCGACTTCGTGGACGTCGTGATGCACGACGGCACGTTGGAATTCCGGTTGGAGGAGCAGGCCGTTTCGGCCGCATCGCCGCTGTCAGGTAGCACCCTGCGCTCGGCGCAGCTGCGCGACCGTACCGGGGCCCTAGTGCTGGCCATCCGCAGACCCGATGGCATCTTTGTCACCAATCCATCGCCCGAGGATGTAATCGAGGCGGGCGACGTCCTGATCAGCGTCGGTACGGCCGAGCAACTCGCGGCGCTTACGGAGTTTGCGGCGCACTAAGGCCGTGCAGCCTTCTGCGTACATCCTCTTCCCTGGCGTCGGTCCAAACGCCCTCCGGCGGCCAACGACTCATAGAAGTGCGTGGATTGCAGCTGTGTTGAGTAGACCATCCGGGACCAGCGAGCCGTCTGCGGGCGACGATCAAGCCACCGGCTCGGGCATACCGCTCACGGGGCTCGACGTAGACCGGGGGAGACCCAGCCCGCGTCGCCGTTATCAGCCGCACTCCCGGTGTACAGGGCAGACTTCGTCTCAGGTGTGTTCGGGATGAGCAACCGCGATGTTGTCAGGGCATTGTGCGCGACAACCCGCTTCGCTCACCATTAGGTCTGAAAGTCCTATATGACCGCAGCCATCAATTGGCCGATGCTTGAAGAGGGCAGGTCATCCTATGGGGAGGCCTGAGCGACAAGAGGGGGCTCAGATGTTGGGAATGTTCATGAATGCGTTGGTCGCAGTCAGTACCGCACACGGGACACTGTTCGAACGGGCACGCAGCGAGCGCGGCGCCTCGATGGTGGAGTACGCGCTGCTCGTGGGCCTGATCGCCGTCGTGGCCGTGGTGGCCGTCGCGGCACTGGGCGGGGGCATCTCCGGCCTGTTCAGCACCGCCAACACCTGCGTCGGTGGTCTGAACAGCACTTCCTGCTAGCCGGGGCGCCCGCCGCTCCGAGCTGAGCAAATGCTTCCCTGAGGGAAACATTCCCCTTCCCTAATGGGATGACCCCTGGCACTGGGCCGGCTTTGGTCGGCCCAGTGCCGGGCGACCCCACGGACACGCGGTTGTTACGTGCGCCCATGGGCTAGCGGTAACCAACCGGCCCCGAAATGTCCTCTTCGTTCGAGGCGCAATGCAACCGTGGCAAGCGCGCGTTAGAAAAATTGATGCTGTTTGAGGGTGCTGTGTTAACAGTAACCGCACCCTGCCGGCCTCCGGCCGACCTATCGCCCCAGGTCCATGGGCCGGATCCGTCTGTCGGAATTCGCGAAATCCGGCCCTCCGACACGCACCGGAGCACACGCGGGCCGAGCCTCGACCTCGATCGAGGCCTGCTCGGGGTTGTAGCTGATCCGCAGGCCCATGGTCTGGCTTTAGATTGCTGCACGTTGCTCGGGCGTCGCCTTGGCCAAGGTCCGCAGCACCTTGCGCTGTGAGGTCACCAGCGCCCGAATCTCGGCCTCTGAGAGCTGAGCTCAAGCGGCTGAGCGGTTTGCGTAGTCCAGACGAGCTCGCGCTCGGCATGGAGGCGGTCGGCCTCGACCTCCTTGACCAAGTGCGCCTGGGCCTACCGGGCACCCGCCCAAAGACCCAACAGACTCGATCTGAAGTCACGGATGAAGGTGACCTGAGCCAAGTTTCGAGTTCCGACCTCACGATCGCTGGAGCCGACGGGACAGTGACCGTCCCCGCCATCCCAGGTACCTTGCCGGGTCGCGAGGTCACACCCCGTTGGCGGTCAAACCGGTAGGCGTCACTTGGGAACCACTCCCTCAGCGCGCTAACGTCCCTCCCCGCAGCCGGCGGTTTCGACGAGCTGATCCCCGGCAAGGCCGACCGAAGCGAGGAGGAACATCGGATGGCGAAGTTCGGGCGTTTCATCACGGGGCTGGTGCTGGTGGGAGCCACCGTGGGGGCCGGTCTCGGCGCAGTCGTCCTCGGAGGAGCACCGGCGGGCGCCCTCACACTCATCACGGTGAACGACGCCGGCGATGTGACCAACGTTCCCGCCAACTGCCTCCTGGCGACCGAGGGTGACTGCACGTTGCGTGCCGCCGTCGAGGCCGCCGTGGGCGGGGACACCACGATCACGCTGCCCGATGCCAATTTCGGTCCCCAACAGCCCGAGCTCGACCCACACGTACACGCTTCTCAATGCGAACGGCTCACTGGTGCTCAACGACAGCGGCCACACCGTGACCATCACCGGCGCCGGCCAGTCGCTCGCCATCATCGATCTGGTGGGCGCGACGACGCTCAGCCCCAACCGCGTCCTTCAGGTGGGCTCAGGCACGACCACCGACATCTCGGGCATCACGGCCGAGGGTGGCGTCATCACCGGTACCGGGCCCGGTGGCGGGGGGATCCTCAACGACGGGATCATGAACCTGACGGATTCGACGGTCAGCGGTAATCAAGCGACCTCCGGTGGCGGCGTCTACCTCGTCGGCGCCTCCGCCACCCTGACCACCGACACGATCACGGGCAACTCTGCTGGCTCCGGCGGTGGGGTCACCATGGAGGACGGGACGAACGTCATCTCGGGTGGCTCGGTGGACGGCAACCACAGCACCGCGCTGATTAAGGGAGCCGGCGGTGGGATCGACATCCAGGATCTCAACCCAGGGGACTCGGCGAGCCTCAGCAACGTCGACGTCAGCAGTAACACAGCGTCGGAAGATGGCGGCGGACTGTACGTGGGGAATCAATCGGCAACCAGCAACAACCAGGTGACGTTGACCAACGTCACCGCCGACAACAACACCGCCGCCGACTCCGGCGGCGGGCTGTACGTGTCGAACGGCGGTGCTGGTGGGGGCACCGTCACCATGACCGGGGGCTCGGCGGACGGCAACTCCGCGGTTGAGAACGGGGGTGGCATCTACGACGAGAACAACGGCCACGGCGGCTCTGTCCACTTCACCGGCGTGTCCGTGAATTCGAATACCTCGTCCATCAACGCGGGCGGCATCTATGTGCAGGATGATGGGTCGGGGGACAGCACGACGTTCTCGGGGGGCTCCATCGACAACAACTCGACCAACACCACTGCCACCACCGGGCAGGGTGGAGGGGTCTACCTGTTGAACAACGGCACCCCGAGCACGGCCAGCTTCAACGGAGGAACCATCTCCGGCAACCGGGCCTACGAAGGTGGCGGCGTCGAGCTTGCGGCGGGAAGCTTCCCCAGGCGTACGGGGGACCTGGCCACTTTCACCAACGAGACCGTGTCCGGGAACAACGTGACCGAGGCGGGTGGTGGGTTCTTCGACGACGCGGGAACAGTTCAGCCGCTGACCATCGCTTCGTCGACCATCAGCGGCAACAGCGCCGGTACCCTGGCCACGAGCGACGGTGGCGGGATCGAGGCCTTCGCCCCTCCAACCTCCTGCAGCGCAATAACGCTGACCAATGACACCATCACGGGGAACACCGCGGTGAACGGGGGCGGGTACTACGGCGCGGGCTGCACGTCACCGACGGTGACGACGGCCTTCAAGTTCGACACCGTCTCCGGCAACACAGCCTCCAACACTGCCGGGGCGGGGAACATTGAGACCATTGACGGCTCGGCGCTGACCTTGGCCGACAGCATCGTGGCCAACGGCTCTGCCTCCGGCGGTGCCGCGACGAACTGTGCCGTCGCCGGGAGCGGAACGTTCACTTCGGGGGGTTACAACCTCGTCGACAACACGAACTGCGGCGCGCCGGTGGCGACCGACATCATCGGCAAGAACCCGCTGCTCGGCTCGCTCGCGAACAACGGTGGGCCGACCCAGACCGAGGAGCCAGCGGCCGCCAGCCCGGCCGTCGGGGCGATCCCCTCTGCGGCATGTAGCGCGACCGGGGTGAGCACCGACCAGCGCGGCGACGCCCGCGGGGCAGGCACCAACGGCTCGTGCACCATCGGGTCGGTCGAGGTGAGCAGCCCCAACGGCTACCGCTTCGTCGCCGCTGACGGCGGCATCTTCGACTACGGCAACGCCACCTTCTTCGGCAGCACGGGCAGTCTGCACCTCAACGCGCCCGTCGTGGGCATGGCGACCACGCCGAGCACCCACGGCTATTGGCTGGCGGCCTCCGACGGCGGCATCTTCAACTACGGGGATGCGAAGTTCTTCGGCTCCATGGGCGGCCGGCACCTCAACGAGCCGATCGTGGGCATGGCGTCGACGGCCGACGGGGGCGGCTACTGGCTGGTGGCCTCCGACGGCGGCATCTTCAGCTTCGGCGACGCCGTCTTCCACGGCTCCGCCGGCAGCCTGCACCTGAACAAGCCCATCGTGGGCATGGCCGCCACCCCGGACGGGGGCGGCTACTGGCTGGTGGCCTCCGACGGCGGCATCTTCAGCTACGGCGACGCCCTCTTCCACGGCTCGACCGGCTCGATGGTCCTGAACTCGCCGGTCGTGGGCATGGCGGCCGGCCCCGGTGGCAACGGGTACTGGCTGGTGGCGGCCGACGGCGGCATCTTCAGCTACGGGAGCTCCCACTTCTTCGGCTCTGCTGGCTCCATCCGCCTGAACCGGCCCGTCGTGGGCATGGCGGCCACCTCCGACGGCAACGGCTACTGGCTCGTGGCTTCCGACGGCGGCATCTTCAGCTACGGCGACGCCGTCTTCCACGGCTCGACCGGCTCCATCCGGCTGAACCAGCCCATCGTGGGGATGTCGTCGACCTGAGCTGTAATCGGCCCCTCAGGAGTGCCGGTGTACTAGATGAGCCAGACCCTCGCCACCGTGAACGAGGCGCTGATCCAATGGCTGACCGCACGACGGTGGCCCGCATCCGGGGCGGGTGGGCCATACTTCGAGGCGGCGCCCCTTCCTCTCGCTCGAAAGTGACGACGCCATGTTCACCTACATGAAGTTCCGAATCGATCGAGATGCCGCCGAATCGGTCAGCCTGCCTCGGTTGCTCCAAGAACCGAACCTCGATCCCCGCGTCGGCAAGCCGGTAGCTGCAGCTAACCCCGCTAGGTTGAGGGTTCGAGTCTCAATCCCCGAGCAACCCCCTTCGTTCGTGCTGGCCCTCAACAGGCGGAGATTAAGGGATGTGAGAGAAATGTCGATCTTAGAACTGTGTCGGGCGATTTCAAGAGCGGGTTGAGTGCCTGGGCAGTAGCCCTATTGAGCGTTTCTGGGTCGATAGCGGCCGCTCTGATTGTCAGCTTCGTCTGCTTCTCTCAATGGGGAGTTCGCTGCGATCGCGACCACCATTCCGGTGGCGAAGCTCCAGAGAAAATCCCCGGGCCTGTGGACGCCGTCGATCCAAATTTCCACATGCCCGGTTCGAGTCTTCTAGGTCCTTACGCCTAATGAAGCACGCCGACTCGCAAAGATCCGTCGATTTCGAGAATGACGACTGCCCGTTCTGTGACCGCGTCGACGAACACCAGCATCAGGTGATGCATATCCGACGACGGGAGTTGCTTCATCTTCTTCATGGGGCGGTGCCCCTGTCGTATTATCCGCGCCGCAAACATGGCCGCGGCCAGAGCGCCTGAAGGTTTGTTCGCCGTGGGTGGTCCCACCCCGCCTGACGCATTGGAGAGGCGACCGCTACCGCCCTGTCGTCAGTGCGCCGGTACGTCCTGGATCAGGATTGGCGACGCACCCGACCCCAACGCGCCGCCACCCCCCGCCCCGCCGGTAGGTCCCATGTTGGCGAACGCGGGCAGGGCCGCCGTGTCCAAGCAGGGGCGACCCATGTTAGAAGTCGCGCATGACGAAGTCATCGGCACGGCTTGTCCTAATCTGCGGGCTTCCAGCCTCGGGCAAGTCGACACTCGCTCGTATGCTCGCACCAAAAATCCCCGCCATCCGGTTGGACAAGGACGGGTGGGCGACTGCAATGGGCGCCGATGTGTGGGATGAAAGATTTCGCGTGCGTCTCGAACATCAGCTCTGGGCACTTACCCAAGAGCTCCTCGCCCAGGGCCACAGCGTGATCTTGGAGTGGGGCCACTGGGCGCGAGTCGAGCGGGATGAGAACGACTCAGGGCGCGAGCTTTGGGGGTGGGAGTCGAGCTGCATTACCTCGATGCGCCCTTAGCGGAGTTGATAGAGCGAGCTGAACGTCGCACTGCGGCGGGCGAGTGGACGGCAGCACCTATGACATGGGCTCACTTTGAGGAGTGGGCAACGATCCTTCAACCTCCCGACGAGGAAGAGATCCTATTGTTCGACGAGCCCCTTGCCGAAGGTTGATCTCGTCGAACTTGTCTCGTCCTCTCTCGGCTAATAGCAACCCCGAAGCACGGCAGAGCGTCACCCCAGCCCGGTGGTAGCGGGCTCCCATGGTTCCCTTTCACTTTGCCCGTTCAACCAGCGGAATCTCCGCACAGGCAAGTGCTCCAGTAATCGCTCGACGCCATCAATTTCTAGATGTACTTTCTGAGTGCAGACTGCTTATCGGATCGATCAACGACTCTTCGTAAGAGAGAGGACCATCTCGATGCGAGTTTGGCAGAGAGGAGCGATGGTTGTCGCCGCCGCCGTTATCATGGCAACTGCGGTCGCCGCCGGAACGTCCCCGGCTGGCGCGGCCCCCAAACCGGGCCCGGCGTTGACGTTCACGCCGTCCAGCTTTCCCTTCGGGTCTGTCATTGTGGGCCAGACGTCTTCCCAGCTGTTCACACTCCAGAACTCTGGCGGTTCGGCCAGCGCCGCTCTCAGACTGACGCTGTCGGGGTCGAGCGCCTTCACCATCACCAACGACACCTGCAGCGCGACCAGCCTGGGGCCGCGTAAGTCGTGCACGGTCACGGTGGTGTTCTCTCCCACCAGCGGTGGCAGCTTCACAGCGACTCTGAGTGCCACCGGCCAAAAGCCCGCCGCGACTGCCTCGACCGCTCTCTCTGGCACCGCGGGCCACATCTACTGGGCCAACGACGGCGACGGCACGATCAGCGAGGCCGACGTCAACGGCGACAACCCCACCACCATCGTCAGTGGCCAGAACGAGCCGTACGGGATAGCTGTCGACAGCACTAATGGCCACATCTACTGGCCCAACCTCGGCGACGGCACGATCCACGAGGCCGGTCTCAACGGCGACAACACCACCACCATCGTCAGTGGCCAGAACAATCCGAACGGGATGGCAGTCGACAGTATCGGCGGCCACATCTACTGGGCCAACGACGGCGACGGCACGATCAGCGAGGCCGATCTCAACGGCGACAACCCCACCACCATCGTCAATGGTCAAAACTCTCCGGTTGCTGTTGCGGTCGACAGCACCAATGGCCATATCTACTGGGTGAACTCGGGCAACCCGTTCACCAACGACGGCACGATCGACGAGGCCGATCTCAACGGCGACAACCCCACCACCATCGTCAGTGGCCAGTACTATCCGACTGGGGTTGCGGTCAGCGGATAAGAGACAGTTGTTGCCCGCGCCGAGTCGGCGCTTGGTGTGTGAACGGTGCAACAGGGAACCTATTCCCGACTACATGGTCGACCATCTACGTCAAGGAGGACGCCATCGTCCCGCGTCTGGACGAGTGGGAGTGGATTGCCACGCTGTTTAACGAAATGAATCTGGACGCAACATGCGAGGCCCTGGAGATGGCAACCTTCGCCGACCCTGGGGCTGAGGCAGCCCGCCGCAAGATTGGCCGATTGCGAGCCTGACGAAATACTGGAAGGCACTCGACGTTTGGTGGAACCCCTCGACCGGGGTGCCCATAATGCCGGCGGCGGCCGTCGAGTCGGCGGGTAGCCCCATGGTGCCGTTACACGGGTGATCCTTCAGGCTTCGGCTCCGATCATGGAACCATGGATGGAGTTCGCCGTCCAGTACGGCGACGCCCGAAAATGGGGCGCTGTGGCTCGATCTCAGGCCCGATCGTTGTTGGTCTGGACCGGGAGTGCGGACGAAATGTTGCCTCCGAGGGGATTGTCCGTCGTCATGCCCTCGATCAACTCTTTGAAGACGTGAGCTCTCTCGAAGTCGGCTTGGTCCGTCGCGTTGTCCTCTTGGCGGCGCAGGATTGAGAGGAACTCGGGCCCGGTCTCGAAGAACCCGCAGCCCTCGAGATCGTCTGGTAGGAGCAGTCGAGTTGAGCGGGCCGGGCACAGCGGCCGTTGCCCAGCTGGCGGTGGTGGCCCTGGGCAAGCATTCGAGCCTCTTCGTCGGGCGCCGCCGCACTGCCGACCGCCTCGACCGCCTGCATGGCCCGGAAGGAACATCCATCGCATAGGGGCAGAGGTCCCAAGCCACGTCGAGGCTGCAGCTACGTATCTACAACCAAAGGCGAGCCGAGAAATCCGATCGCGGCTGACCCGGCCCAGAAGCACTTGGTGATTTCGGCATCAGTGATAGGTGAAGTTATCCCCGGTGTTGCCCGCACTGGTGCCTCCCGTGGTGATGACGAAGAGGCTCCACGTCCCGGCCTTGGCCCCTCCGCCCGTGACGGCGGTGATCTCAGTCGAAGACACCACTACGATGTTGGCGGCAGGTATGGCTCCGGTCCCGGCGCCACTGCCCTGACCGATCACCACGGTGGCGCCGCTGACGAAGCCGGTCCCGGTGATGGCGATGGCAGTACCTCCCGAGGTCGGGCCGGAGTTGGGGCTCACAGCCGACACCGTGGGGGCCAGGCTGTATGTGAAGTTGGCACCCGAGTTGCCTGCACTGGTGCCTCCCGGGGTGCTGATGAACAGACTCCACGTCCCGGCCTTGGCGCCACCGCCCGTGACGGCGGTGATCGTGGTCCACGACACCACTGTGACGTTGGTGGCGGCGATGGCCCCAGTCCCCGCACCGTTGCCCTGGCCGATCACCACGGTGGCGCCACTGACAAAACCCGTCCCGGTGATGGTGATGGCAGCCCCCCCGCTCACCGGGCCCGACCTCGGGCTCACGGCTGAGACCGTGGGAATGGGTGTCACGGGCAGATACACGAAGGTGTCGTTGAGATAGCCGCCGGCGCCTTTGCCGCCGAAGAGCACGAGCTGCCCGGTCGACATGTCATAGTCCATAGGGGCGAAGGCGCGCGCGGGAGGGCTGGTGGTCGGGGACTGCTGGGTCCAGGTCGTGCCGTTCCAAGTCCAGGTGTCGCTGAGGACGACGCCGTCGCTGTTCCAGCCGCCGAAGAGCACGAGCCGCCCGGTCGCCGAGTCGTAGGCAATGGAGGATTGCTCTCGGTCGGAAGGGAATGTCGCCGGGTGCAGCTGAGTCCAGGTCGTGCCGTTCCAGGTCCAGGTGTCGTCGAATTGGAAGAAGCCGCCGAAGAGCACGAGCTGCCCAGTCGACGTGTCATAGGCCATGGAGGCACCTTGGCGAGCGTGAGGAGAAGTCGCCGGGGACTGCTGGGTCCAGGTGGTGCCGTTCCAGGTCCAGGTGTCGTTGAGGACGCTGCTGCCGCCGTAGCCGCCGAAGAGCACGAGCTGCCCGGTCGCCGAGTCATAGGCCATCGAGGATTGCCAGCGAGCCGAAGCGCTGGTGGCCGGGGACTGCTTGGTCCAGGTCGTGCCGTTCCAGGTCCAAGTGTCGTTGAGGACGCTGGCGTTGTAGCCGCCGAAGAGCACGAGCTGCCCGGTCCCCGAGTCATAGGCCATGGAGGCACCTTGGCGGGCCGGAGGGGAAGTCGCCGGGGACTGCTTGGTCCAGGTCGTGCCGTTCCAGGTCCAGGTGTCGTTGAGGACGCTGGCGTTGTAGCCGCCGAAGAGCACGAGCTGCCCGGTCGCCGAGTCATAGGCCATGGAGGCACTTTGGCGGGCAGTAGGGGAAGTCGCCGGGGACAGCTGCTCCCAGGTGGGCGGAGGCATGGCCGCACTGGCCTGAGGTTCGGCTACCGATAGAGCTCCCACTATCGCGAGACTCAAAGAGGCCATCAACACCGATGCAGCTACTAATCGCAGATGCCGTCCCGCTCGGCGTGCCCCTCGTCCGAAACGCGTAGTCACTCTTGCCTAGGACCTCCGACTCCCTGCTGTAAACATGCGCCGCGGAACATGCATCGCCTAGGGGCGGAGGTCCCAAGCAAGTCCAGTTCTGCTCCTTCCCGAACATGAAAGCGGTAGGACAGGGTGACCTCCACCAACCCGAGCCTCTGACGTCGCTGAGCCGCGCCTAACTTCGCAGATCTGTCGCAAGGCCGGGCCAGTCTGCCTGGATCTGATGCGTATCTCTATGGGCATGGCGAGACGCCGTTGTGACTGGGCGACTCGCCGGTCTGCCGTCTCAAGCCGCCTTGAGCAGGACCTTCCCCTCGATCATCGCCGGTATACCCACGGGGTCAATCGCCCCTCCGACACGTACCCTGGCCCACGGAGTCGCTGGGCGTGATTCAAGCTTCGCGACGTTCCGGGTCGGGTCGTAGGTCACGCGCACACCGAGCTCTTCGTACACCTCGGTCTTGAGCTTGGGGTCAGCCGTGGCCAGCACGGCGACGACTTCCGAGAGCGCTCGTCTCGCCCTACCTCATGCAGAAGGAATGTGAAGGCTGGCGCCTGTCTCAGTGATAGGTGAAGTTATCCCCGGTGTTGGCAGCACTGGTGCCCCCCGAGGTGATGACGAACAGGCTCCACGTACCGGCCTTGGCCCCGCCGCCCGTGACGGCAGTGATCTGAGTCGGAGTTACTATCTTGACGTTGGTAGCGGCGATGGCTCCGGTTCCGGCGCCATTGCCCTGACCGATCTTCACGGTGGCGATGAAGCCCTTGGTGAAGCCGGTCCCCGTGATGGTGATGGCAGTACCGCCAGCCGTTGGACCGGAGTTCGGACTCACGGCCGAAACGGTTGGGACGGGCAAGTAGGTGAAGTCGGCACCGATGTAGGGCGCACTGATGCCCCCCGAGGTGATGACATACAAAGTCCAGGTACCGGCCTTGGCCCCTCCGCCCGTGATGGCAGTGATCTGAGTCGGAGACACTACCTTGACGTTGGTAGCGGCGATGGCTCCCGTTCCCGCCCCTTGGCCCTGACCTATGACCACTCTGGCGCCGCTCACGAAGCCGGTCCCGGTGATGAGGATGGCGGTGCCCCCTGCCGTCGGGCCGAAGCCGCTGTCCACGGCCACGACCGTGGGGACGGGGTTGTAAGTGAAGTTGTCACCGGAGTTCGCGGTACTGGTGCCCCCCGAGGTGATGACGAACAGACTCCAAGTGCCGGCTTTTGCCCCCCCGCCCGTCACAGCGGTGATCTCAGTCGAAGACACCACCACGACGTTGGTGGCAGCGATGGCTCCGGTTCCGGCGCCGCTGCCCTGGCCTATAACCACGGTGGCGCCACTGGGGAAGCCGGTCCCGGTGATGGTGATGGCGGTGCCCCCGGTCAGCGGGCCGGAGTTGGGTCTTACCGCCGAGACGGTGGGAATGGCCGTCACGGGCAGATACGCCCAGGTGTCGTTGAGGAAGGCGGTGCAGCAGCCGAGGCCGCCGAAGAGCACCAGTTGCCCGGTGCCCGAGTCATAGGCCATTGACGGTTGGTTGCGCGCAGGCGGGCTGGTGGCCGGGGACTGCTGGGTCCAAGTCGTGCCGCTCCAGGTCCAGGTGTCGTTGGTCCCGTTGGTGGCGCCGAAGAGCACCAGCTGGCCGGCAACCGAGTCATAGTCCATTGACGCGTAATAGCGACCGGAAGGGCTGGTGGCCGGGGACTGCTGGGTCCAAGTCGTGCCGTTCCAGGTCCAGGTGTCGTTGAGCAAATTGGCGCTGCTGGTATAGCCGCCAAAGAGCACAAGCTGCCCGGTCGCCGTGTCGTAGGACATGGAGGCGCCGTAGCGCTCCGGTGGGCTGGTGGCCGGAGATAGCTGGGTCCAGGTGGTGCCGTTCCAGGTCCAGGTGTCGTTGTCACCGGTGGGCTCAGTCACGGTGCCGCCGAAGAGCACCAACTGGCCGGTGCCCGAGTCATAGGCCATGGAGGCGCCGTAGCGACCGGACGGGCTGGTGGCCGGGGACTGCTGGGTCCAAGTGGTGCCGTTCCAGGTCCAGGTGTCGTTATCCCCGCTGCCGTTGGAGCCGCCGAAGAGCACCAGTTGCCCGGTGCCCGCGTCGTAGGCCATGGTGGCCCAGGCTCGGGCTGGGGGGCTGGTGGCCGGGGACTGCTGGGTCCAGGTGGTGCCGCTCCAGGTCCAGGTGTCGTTGAGTAACACGCCGTTGTTGTAGCCGCCGAAGAGCACGAGCTGCCCGGTGCCCGAGTCATAGGCCATGGAGGCCCCGTCGCGGACGGGTGGACTGGTGGCCGGAGATAGCTGCTCCCAGGTGAGCGGAGGCGTGGCCGCACTGGCCTGAGGTTCAGCTATCGACAGAGCTCCCACTGTCGCGAGACTCAAAGAGCCCATCAACACCGATGCGCCTACTAATCGCAGATGCCGACCCGCTCGGCGTGCTCCCCGTCCGAAACTCGTGGTCGCTTTCATCTCGGACCCCAGACTCCTCGCAGTATCGTGCTGTAAACATGCGCCGCGGAACATCCATCGCCTAGGGGCAGAGGTCCCAAGCAAGTCCAGTTCTGCTCCTTCCCGAACACGAAAGCGGTAGGACAGGGTGACCTCCACCAACCCGAGCCTCTGACGTCGCTGAGTCGCGCTTAACTTCGCAGATCTGTCGCACAAGGCCGGAGCCAGTCCGCCTGGATCTGATGCGTATCTCTATGGGCATGGCGAGACGCCGTTCTGACTGGGCGACTCGCCGGGGGCTGGCGTTTCAAGCTGCCTTGACCAGGACCTTCCCCCTGAGCCGGGCCGATGTACGAAACGTGCGATTCGCCCCTCCGACACGATCAAACTCCGAGTTCTTCAGCCCAACCTCCTGGTAGAGGACGTGCAGTGCGGGCGCTCCGTGCACTTTCACGTCGAGGTAATCCGGTAACACCGTGATCTCCTCCAAAAACTCGTCGATGAGCACGAGGCGCTCGACCTCTGTCGCCGCTTCCCATGTTCGTTTGACGTCGAGTGTCGCCAGCACGGCGGCCACGTCGTCGAAGTGACGCTCGACTTTGTCTGAACGTGCCGACTCGACTCGAGCCAACTCGCTCTCACGCTGTGCCTCACGGATGGCGACGGACAGGCGGGCCTCCTCCTCGGCGAACCGGTCGGCTCCGATCTTGTCGTCGTAGTAGAGCCGCAGCAGCTTGCGACGTTGCGTCTGCAGATCGTCGACCACGTGCCGGGATCGGCGAGCGTCGTCGTCGATGAGCTCCAGGCCGAGGACGGCGGCACGAAGGAGCCCGTGATTGCTCCGGCGGGGCTGGGCGCAGCCCTGGCCCCGGTGGTGGCAGCGGTAGAGCTTGTGCCCCTGGCCGTTCTGATCCAAGGCCATCGGTCGGAGGCAGAGCCCGCATCGGACCCGACCCGAGAGCATGTCGGTGCCCCGGGCCCGGCCCCGGTGGGCGGCGGCGAATTGTTCTGGAGTGATGAGGGGCTCGTGCCTGCCGGGGAACCATGACTTGGTGTTTCTCTCCGGTGAAATGCCGAAGCCGTCGCGGATCGTGGGCGCGCGTCACCAGGCACCGGTCGGTGCGTGACGAGGTGGAGTTGTGGACGGGTGTGGCTACGCGGCCTTCTCGGTAATGGTGACGGCGAATCCGAGTGCCTCGATCCGGTGCTGGAGCCGCTTTGCCTCGACGGCCGGATCGTGACGGCGCTCGAAGTAGTCGGCACCAGGGTCTTGGTAGAGGGCTCCGGTGCTGAGCAGAT
This sequence comes from uncultured Acidimicrobiaceae bacterium, assembly GCA_963717455.1. Classification (GTDB taxonomy): domain Bacteria; phylum Actinomycetota; class Acidimicrobiia; order Acidimicrobiales; family RAAP-2; genus Bog-473. The sequence continues at coordinate 3,095,874 of OY970336.1, read as the reverse complement.
GCCAGGCGGTCTCGAGCATGGAGTGCGCGACGGCGACTGCCGCCTTGTTCGGGCCTCGGCGCCGGGCGATGCGGGAATAGAGCGCCGAGTAGTAACTGCCTTTGGTCCGCGCTGCGCTCCGTGCGGCCTCGATCAAGGTGCGCCGCAGCCACGGTGCACCCTTGCGGGTGCCGACCGGGCGCTTCTTGCCGGCCGACTCGTAGCTGGCCGGCGCCACGCCCGCCCAGGCGCACAGGTGCCCCGCCGTCGGGAAGCGATTCATGTCGGCCCCGGTCTCGGCGACGATGATCTGCGCCGTGGTCGCCGAGATGCCCGTGATGGAGGTGAGCAGGGCGACCTGGGGCTCAAAAGGGACGAGCCGGGCACAGATCTCGGCGCTGAGCGTGGCGATGGAGGCGTCCAAGAAGTCGAGGTGGTCGATGATCTGGCGACAGAGCAGCGCGTGGTGAGCGCCGAAGTTCCCCTCGAGGGCGACTTCGAGCCGATCGATCTTGTTGCGCATGACCCCCTTGGCCATGCCGGCCAAGACCACCGAGTCGCGCTCGCCGGCGATCATCGCTTCGATCATCGCCCGCGACGACGCCGACCACACCGTCGACGCCACCGAGGTGAGCTTCACCCCGGCGTCCTGCAGGGTCTTCTCGAGGCGCTGGATCTCCTTGGCCCGGGCGTCGACCTGGGTCTTCCTGTAGCGGGTCAGCTCGCGGAGCTCTCGGATCTCGGGCGGGGGCACGAAGGAGGGCCGCACCATCCCGTGCGCGGCGACGTCGGCCAGCCACTCGGCGTCGGAGAGGTCGGTCTTGCGTCCGGGGACGTTCTTGACGTGGGCGGCGTTACAGAGCCACAACTCCTCGAAGAGCCCCTCGAGGGCGTAGTAGACCGCCCGCCAATAGATCCCCGTCGCCTCCATCGCCACCGTTTTGGCCCCAGCGTCCATCAAGAACGCAGTCAGCTCGGCCAGCCCCGCCTGGGTGGTGGGGAACCGTTCTTTGGCGACCTCGATATCGCCGTCGGGCATCGTCACCCTTGTGCAGGCGACCACATTGTCGCGGTGGACGTCGAGGCCGCCCACCTTGTCCCTGATCTGCTTCATCGCTCACCTCCTGATAGTCGGAGGCCACCGGGAGAGGACCACGGTGTAAAGCGGAATCTCCGGTTCGTGCTCGTAGCGACACTTGGTGGTCCCCACGGTCCCGCACCAGACTTATCGCGCGCTCGCGGCGGCAAGAAAACGTCGGCGACCACACCCAGCGGCCGCCCGCCAGCATTTCATCCCTTGATGGTGACCGGCCAGGTCATGAGGACTTATCGGGAAAGGGACGGCGATGAAGATTCGGGTCGCTCCGTCGGCCAGGGTCGGGACACTGCGCGGGTCAGCGTTTCGGAGGTATCGGCCCAGCCGATCCGAACAGTTATGGCGCGGAGTCACAATCGTCAGACGGGCGGGAAGCCTGTCTGAGCAGGCAGTGGGCCTGGACGGCGGCAGATGAAATGGGTCACCCCCCTGGCGTAGCGTTGCTTCGTGGCCGATTGGATCCCGATCGCAATCGTTGCCGAAGAGGTCGAGGGCGTGCCAACGCCGGATCGAGTGACGCTTGCCTTCCGTCTGAACTACGAACCTGACTGGCGCTGGACGAGCTTGTTCGAGCTGGCCCCCTGGCACATGGTGAACAAATCTGGATCGCCCACTATGAGAAGGCCGGAGGTCTTTGGAAGCTCCATCCGCGTCATAGTCGACCCGGCCTCGAGGAACGCGATCACTCGCCGGCTTCGATTCGCGTTGGACGCAGCGAATTGGGAATACCAGACCCGAGTCGTTAACACGCGGACTGGCTGAGCCAGCGCGCGGCCCAGCCCCAGGAGATCACAGGGCTGAACCGCCACCTCACCCCTCGACCTATTGGCGTTTAGTAGTGGCAGTGACATCTCATCGCAAACCCGACACTCCCGCAATGCCGGTAGTCCCCTTTGGGGTCGCGATTCGACCCCAAAGGATGAGGTCGAATCAGCCACCCGCCGACCGCGCTGGCACACGGTCCTGGCTACTTAGCCTCGGCCGGTTCCGACCTCAGCTTGCAGCGAACCTATTCCCAGACCTGATGCATGTGATACTCCCAAATGGGTCACGGCAGGTAGCGAGGCGGACGGACTACGCACCGCAATGCTGGGCACGTTCCAATCCCGCCCGGGGTTCGCCAATGTCCCGGCATGGAAGGAACGGCCCGTACTCCCCGTCCAGGCCGTTCCACGCGTTCGGCGGTGGGAGTGCATTCGTTGCCGCAATAGCATGACCCGTCTCGTATGCGGGCATAGCTACAGGTATGCCTAAGCTAAGTAAGTCAGTCGCGATGACGGGGGTGAGTGTGGGAATGACCCCGTCCTCACTGTCGACTGGACGAAAGCCACGGGCGCGTAGAAGAAGCCCTCCGACGCTCCGCTCATCATCTTCGGCGCATGCTGCCGACAAGCCTGCAAGCACCAGGTGCGCCCTTTTGACGTCCCGCCATCGGCCCTTCCACGCCGGCGGCTGGCGACCATGGTCGGCCTGCGGCTGGTGGCTGTAGATCATCCGGAAGCACCGCCCCGGATGCGGGCTGAATGCCGTAATGAGGTCGCCGGGCTCGGGCATCAGGTCAATGGGTCTGACGGTAGACCGCCCAGGCTCTCGGGCGCGGTTCAGCCCCGGGCGTTAGATACAGGGCTGAAGCCGGCCACCCCACCCATTGGCGATGAGGCAGGGTCGCCCGGCGATTCTTACCCACCTTCGAGGACTTGCGCCATGGGTTGGGTCCCCAGGTCCGTCGGGCCCGTTACAGCCCATACGTACCCTCGTCAGCATGAACGAGGCTGACTCCACTGGCTGATGGCCCCTGACGCCCCGAGGTCCCGCTGATGCTCAAGGACTTCCTGCGCCGGGCTGGTCGGCCACGATCTTCGTCAGGCGCTGATTCTCTCGGGGCAGGTCTCTGAGCTCGCCAACCTGGGGTTGCCCTGTCCGGTCCGGGCCCGGCACACGGCGCGCTCACTTGTGCTCGTCCTCGACCTCGATTGACAGCCGTTGACAGCGCAACTCGGTCCAACGGGTCCAACGGCGACCGACCACGACCAACGCGCCAGCGCCGAAGGCTTGGTACCCGCTCTGGAAGTGCCAGTACCGGATTGGCGGCGGGAGAGAGGCGGTCAGGCGGCCCAACAGGTCTCCCAGGCTGGTGTGCTCAAGGTTAAAGTCCCCCCTCGGAATTCACCTGAGCACACGTCTCCGGACGTGCGGAGCGCCTTCGAGGACTGGTACGTACGTGACCTGCGAGGACAATCCGGCCCAGATCCTGTGTTCCGGACGCCAGATCGGTCGCCCAACCGCATTCGTCTGGCGTGCAGGCTCGCTGGCCGGAAATCTCCTAGCCATGACCAGTACACCATCTGAGCGCTCTCAGCAGACCCGAATAGCAGCCCACATCTTGCACTCCAAGTACGACTCTCGAGAGTTGACCCGCGCCGGTCGAGACAGATTCATGGCGCGATTCGAAGATGAAGTTGATCCCGACCGAGTGTTGCCAGGAGGGGAGCGTCTGCGTCGAGCTGAGCACACGAGGAAGGCGTACTTCACCGGTCTCGCACTGAGGTCGGCCCGCGCTCGTCGGAAGGGAAGTGGCGGTTAAGCAGCTACCGGCGAAACCCCGGAAGTAGATGGTCGCGTCCGCCCGCCAGCGCCGGTTCCCGCCCCGCCCGCTCGCCACTACAGGAAGCCGCGCAGGATGCTCGAGAAGCCCAGGGCGAGGACGACCGTGCCGTGCCCGTCCTTGTTGGTCGGGACGTTGACGGGGTTGGCGGTGGGCACGTTCATGAGGGAGAGGACGGCGGACACCGGGGTCCCGGGTCCGAGATAGATGTGCGACGCCACCTGTTCGAGCAGCGAGGTGGTGCCCGTGGGGTCCGAGATGAGGGAGGTGACCGAGAGCTTCCCCGTGGCCAGCTGGCCGAGGCTCGAATTCGGGCTGACCATGTGCAGGTCGACGCCGACGTAGTGGCTGACGGGGATGCCGAGGCGGTCGAGCCCGGCGATGATGGTGCTCGGCGCGTGCAGGCTCAGCGTCTCGATCGGCACCGAGCCGCCACCTCGCAGCGGCAGCCCCAGGCCGTTGGGGATCTTGAGGACGTGGGTGTGCCCGCCGGTGGCATGGAAGACGAAGATCTGCTCGCTGTGGTTCGGGCCCTTGACGATGGCCAGCAGGTCGTTCTTGCCCTTGGCCAGCAGGGAGGCCGGCACCGCGACGTGGTGCACGGCGTGGTCGATGCGGTAGAGGCTGAGGCCGATCCAGCCCGCGGCCAGGAGGATGAGGGCGAGAAGGCCGGACCCGGCGCCGATCAGGAGGCGCGTGAGCCGACGGCGGCGCCGTGGACGCGGCTCGGATTGGTGCACGTGCCGTGCCACGCGTACGTGTTGTGACCCCGAAGTCGCGGTGTTCGACTCCAGTCCCCAGGGCCGACCTAAGGAGCAACCACCCCACTGAAACGAACGAGACACTTGGTTCCTCCTTGGCCAATCACCGACCCTGTGTCGGTGCTGTTGCGAGGATGCGGGGAGCCCCTGAAACCCTCCTGACGTAGCGCTGAAACCCCAGGTCAGAGCTCTACACAGTTAAGATGTCCTGGTGAGAGAGCTATCTTCGGGCGAGCACGCACCGAGCCCGACTGACGGGAGTTATGGATGCGCTATCGGCTCTTGGGCCCACTCGAGGTGATCGGGGGCGACGGGCAGGTCGTGGCGCTCGCCGGCGGCCGTGAACGGGTCCTGCTCGCCACCCTGGTGCTCGGGGCCAACCAGGTGGTCTCCACCGACCGCCTGGTCGACGCCCTATGGGGGGACGACCCACCGGCCACCGCCGCCAACGCCCTGCAGGTCCACGTCTCGAAGCTGCGCAAGAAGCTGGCCGGAGCCGGTGCCGGAGATGTGATCACCCGGGCCCCTCAGGGCTACGTGGTTCATACGGGGCCAGGTGACGTCGACCTCGAAGAGTTCGAGCAGCTGGTGTGTGCCGCGACCGGCGACCCGGCAGAGGTCTCGAAGCGTCTGGGGAAGGCACTGACCTTATGCCGAGGCCCGGCCCTGGCCGACGTCTCCTCGGACCTCCTCCGGGGGGAGAAGTTTCGCTTAGACGAACTCCGATCTCTGGCGCTCGAGCGGCGCATCGAGGCCGACCTGGCCCTAGGGCGCCACGCAGACGTCGTTGGGGAGCTCGAGGCACTCGTCCAAGCCGACCCCCTGCGCGAAGGTCCGCGGCGCCAGCTCATGCTCGCCCTCTACCGCTCGGGGCGCCAGGCCGACGCCCTCGCCACCTACCGAGAGGCGCGAGAGCTCTTCGCTGAGGAGCTAGGCATCGACCCTGGTTCAGAGCTTCAAGACCTCGATCTGGCGATCTTGAACCAGGACCCCGACATCTCCGCCTCGGACACCATGGCGGTCGCGGCGACGAACGCTCCGGCACCGCCTTCGGGGACCCTCACACTCCTCATGACCGATATCGAGGGATCGACCCGACTGTGGGAAGAGCATCCCGAGGCAATGTCCGAAGCCCTGCGGCGCCACGACGATCTGATGCGGACGGCCATCGAAGGCTCAGATGGCTACGTGTTCAAGACCGTCGGTGACGCCTTCTGCGCCGCGTTCCCCACTGCCAAGGACGCCATAGGCGCTGCCCAGGCCGCCCAGCGCTCGCTCATCGCAGAGCCTTGGCCCGACGGTGCCACGGTGCGGGTCCGTATGGGTCTCCACACCGGTGAGTGTGAGGAGCGCGACGGCGACTACTTCGGCCCCGCCGTCAACAGAGTGGCCCGTCTCAGCGCGATCGGCCATGGCGGCCAGGTGTTGGTCTCGCGGTCAACGGCTGACGTCGTGAGCGACAACCTTCCCTCTGGCCAGTGTCTGCGCGAGATGGGAACCCATCGCTTGAAGGACCTCAATCGCCCCGAGGTCGTGTACCAGCTCGAAGTCGACGGACTGCCAACGGAGTTCCCGCCGTTGCGCTCGCTCGACAATCCGGCACTCTTAAACAACCTGCCAGAGTTCGTCTCGAGCTTCGTGGGCAGGGATACCGAGATGATCGAGGTGCGAAAGCTCGCCTCCGACAACCGCCTCGTCACGCTCACCGGCGTCGGTGGGGCCGGCAAGACCCGGTTGGCGGTGCAGGTGGCCGCAGATCTGATTGACGGAACCGGGGACGGCGTGTGGCTGATCGAGTTGGCGAGTGTCACGGATCCCGATGGCGTGCCCACGGCCGTGGCGAACGAGCTGGGCATAACCGAACGCCCCGGCCAAGACACGCTGGACACGCTGGTGGACGTCCTCGCCGGCCAGCACCGCCTCGTGCTCCTCGACAACTGCGAGCACGTGCTCGATGCCTGCGCCGCACTGGCCCAGAGGATCGTCCTGCACTGTCCGAAGATCCATGTACTCGCGACCAGCCGAGAACCGCTGCACATTGATGGGGAGGTGATCTATCGCGTTCCGCCGCTGTCGCTTCCTGCTGAGGACGTCGAAGATCTCGACCTCAGCAGTTCAGAAGCGATGGCCCTGTTCGTTCACCGGGCTCGAACGCAAGTTCCCGGATTCACACTTCAAGACGACGATATGCCGCTGATCGCATCCATCTGCCGGCGCCTCGACGGGATGCCGCTGGCCATCGAGCTGGCCACAGCACGACTGCGATCAATGTCACCGCACCAGCTCCATGAACGCCTCGAACATCGCTTCGACCTGCTCACGGGGGGCAGCCGGGTCGCCCTACCCCGCCAGCAGACTCTTCGGGCACTGGTGGATTGGTCCTACGACCTGCTCAGCGAGCGCGAGCAGATCCTGCTGCGACGGCTCTCGGTGTTCATCGGCGGTTTCGAGCTCGAGGCTGCCGAGGCCGTCGGTGCGCTTGACGACGTGGAGTGCACGAGTGTCGTCGATCTACTGGCCTCACTCGTCGAAAAGAGCCTGGTGCAGGCCGAGCCCTCAGGCCGCACCCTCCGCTACGTGATGCTCGAGACACTGCGCCAATACGGGGTCGAGCGCGTGGCGGAGGCCGGCGATTCCGAAGCTGAGCGACTGCGGGCTGCCCACGCCGCCTACTACCTGGGCTACGTGGAAGAAGCAGCTCCACACCTGACCGGTCCGCTGCAGGCAGATTGGCTTGTCCGATTGGAGAAGGAGTATCCGAACCTGCAATCGGCGGCAGAGCACTTTCTCGGCGTCGGTGACGTTGTCCGGGCGCGCCGCTTCTTCGGGGTGGCAAGGCGGTACTGGTGGTGCTTCCTGCACACAGCCGACACCATCAAGATCCTTGACCGGGCGCTCCTCGAGGATGTCGACGATGATGGACCCGGGCGCGTGGCTGCGCTCTTGTGTCTGTCACACATCCTTAGGTTCGCGGATATCGATCGGGGTATCCAGTGCGCGATGGACGCGGTCGACGCAGCGCGTCAGACCGGTGACAGCGCTCTCGAGGCCGAGGCGCTCGGGCTCCTTTGTTTTGACAATGTTTTTCGGGGTACGGCGGCCGAGGGCCGAGGGCACGGTACCCAAGCCCTCGCGCTGGCCCGTGAGCTCGGGGACCAGGTTCTCCTTGGCGAGACCCTCTTGTTCCTCGCCCAGGCGACGCCATGGGACGCCACGGATGCAGTCGATCCGCTCTACCTAGAGGGACTCCGGGTCGTTGAGAAGTCGCACGACGCGTTCATCGAAATGTTCTTGCGAGGGTGCTATGGGGCATTCCTTGTGTCTGAAGACCGCTTGACCGAGGCCCGCCAGCAATTGGGGTCTGCACTGGCCCTGGCACGAACGATGTCTCCACGGCACGTCCCCACCATCATCGGTGAGCTTGGATTCGTAATGCTTGCGGAGGGGAACCTTCTCGGCGCTGGATTGAATCTCCGGAAGTCGGTCCGAGACTACTGGTTGACCGGAGACGCCTATGGTGCTGCCGAAGGTGTGTTGGGTCTGGCGCGCTGCGCGTCAACCGCCGGGGACGACGCCCTGGCGGCAACCCTCCACGGCGGGGCCGATGCGCTCTTGGATGAGCTTCCCGGCGGTGCCTGGGGCAGGGACGAATTGGATCGCGAACGCGACATGGCACTACTGCGAGGGCGCATGAAGGGTGAGTTCGAGCGTTACTACGACGAGGGATGCTCTATGTCGCCTGACGAGATCGTCGATCTTGCGCTCGGTCGAGTTGACAGATAGCAGCTGCCCAGATGGCGGCAGGTCGGACCACTGCTCGTGCGGTCGCCCTATCTCGCTGTCTGGCTCTTGACCCCCGGCCCGCCAGTTCCAATTCCCAAAGCCGGTCGGTCGGGCTCCCTGTTGGGGTTGCCCTCCCTGTGTTCGACTTCCGGCCCCTCGGCCCTACTGCCTTCTTTGCTGTCACTGATTCGTCCACAGCGACGAGGGCAGGAGCGGGGGAGAGGTGGTCAGGCTGCCCAGCTGGTCTCCCATGCTGGTGTGCTCAAGGTAACGTCCCCCCTCCGACACCAGCTCAGAGGCCATTATTGTCGTGGCGTGTTTTTCGGCGGCGGCGATCATCGCGCGCTGATCGCGCTGAGCACGATTCAATCCGCGCTCGGGCATATCACAGCGCACCCCATCGAGGTGAGGAGGCGTTGGAGGTCATAACCGGTCGGGCCCGCTTCGTAGCAGGCCCAGATGCCCTTGGGCTTGCCCAGCCGTTTGACCAGGCGTCGGACCGAGTCAGTGTCGTGGAAGATCTGTCGACCTCGGCGGTGTCGCGATCGGGCGAGAGCACCGCCACCGCGATCGAGTCCTTCGACACGTCCATCCCCAAGTGGACGAATCCTCGGTGGGCAATACTGGACACGGCTGGCTCCTTCCTTCCGTATGTCGGCTCCGTTCACCGCACAAGTGAATGATCCACGTAAATGCGGATGCCGGGAGCCGGCCGTTCCATACTGAATAGGGGACGCCCTTGCCTGACTCTCTGGCGATCACAAGGCCCAGCCGAAGGGACGTACGGCGAAGGGCCTCCTGCTCCGGAGAATCCCTCGCTGCTAATGATGTCCCTTCTGGAGGGAGGCCGTTCTTCAGGGGGTCCAGTCGACCAGTACGTCGGGGGGCGGGCTTTCGGGTGGAGCGCCCAGGTCGACGCCAGTCACATCCTTGACTTGGTCACGAAACCAGATGGAGAACTCCTCGCCGGAGGTTGCGAGTTCCGTGAACGCCTTCTCGATGTCGGGAGCCTCGAACCACACCAACATGAAGCTCCCCATCGGAGTCTCCTGCAGAGCCCAAGTCTCCCGGGTAAGTCCTGACCTAGCCGCCTGAGCATCGAACCCCTTGCGGCGCTCCCCCATGCATGCGGCCGCGAAGTCCCTTCCTCCTTGTTCTTTACCGGGAAGGATCGGGAACACGCCATTGAACACTGCCATCGGCCTCTTCTCCTGTCGTTCGTTGATATCGGGTCATGTCGAGCGGCCAGACCGCTCCTAACAAGACAGTGCTATGCATAACACTGTCCAGGCACCCCCCGCATGCGTCACCGAAGTGCCGATCAGCCACGCCCTGGGCGGCGATAGGGGACAAGTGGTAGCCGATGATCCGGGCTCCACGGCACGGGGCTCCCAGGGGCATCATCGCGGTTGTTGACTTTGGACCCTAGGACCTGACCGTCTAGCCATGAAAGCTTCCATACAGGGCTGTGGATCACTAGGCCCGCGACGAAGAGACGAGGGAGGTCTCGGTGGTGCGACTCTCTAGGTTCGCAGTGATCCTGGGCCTTGTCGGGGCGACGGCACTTCTCGCGCCCACGGGTGCGTCTTCGGCTGCCGCTGCGACTCGGAACCCCGGCTATTGGCTAGAGTCTCGCGACGGCGGCGTTTTCGCCTTCGGTGGTGCCCCGTTCCTGGGGTCGGCGACTCAACGCTGCACACTGCAGTGCTGGGGGTTCGGCCAGACGGGGGACGAGAACGGCTACTGGGTCGTGGACAACTATCCCGCCTACAACCCGTCCGTCTCCAACCTCTACGGCTTCGGTGACGCCGCCGACGTGTCCGTGCCGAGCGGGAGTGGCGGTGCCACGGCTGTGGCCTCCACCCCATCTGGTCGCGGCGGATGGATTCTGTATGGGCAAAGCGGCACCGTCGTGCCCTTCGGCGATGCCACCTGGTTGGGCGACGGCTCCTCCATCCAGCACCGCGGCGGGACGTGGCCGCCGTTTGGGAGTGCCATCGACCATTTCTCGGGTATCGCCTCGACCCCGGACGGCGGCGGCTACTGGCTAGTGGGAATCGATGGAGGCGTGTTCGCCTACGGGGACGCTGCCTTCTACGGATCCATGGGAACGCACCAGGTGATCGCTCCAGTGGACGGGATCGCCCGCACCGCCGATGGTCATGGGTACTGGCTCGTCTCTTACGACGGTGGTGTGTTCGCCTACGGGGATGCCCAGTTCTCAGGTTCCATGGGTGGCAAACCCCTCAACGCGCTCATGATCGGCATCGCCGGCAACGCGGACGGACCCGGCTACTGGACCGTGGCTCAGGATGGCGGTGTCTTCGCCTTTGGCGGCGCTCCGTTCCTGGGTTCGATGGCGAACCACAATCCCCCGATTCAGCCGGTCTTTGGCATTGCCGCGAGCGGCTAGTAGCCGTATGCAATCAGCAACTGGCCCCTGCCCCGAAAGTGCCGGAGTGGGCGGGTTAGCTCGGTGTTAGCAAGCGGCCCGAGAACGGCGCGATTCTGAGCCCCTCACGTCGAGTCCCTGGGTTTACTTGCCGGCGCCGTCTAGGCCGGTGTCAGCGACAATCTCAACTCCCCAAAGGTGGTTCCGATCGGAGCGGAATCATTGGGAACTATCTAGTTCACCGCACCATAGGCTCAATAGCTTCGGTGGGATGCCCACATCCCCGGTCCCACTGAGACAACGCTACGCGAGCGCTTCCCAGGGTGCCTCAGTTCGCCTGGAAGATGCGACACCCGCCCTCCCGATGATGTGGTGGCTCCCTCCCTCATCCCCAAGGGCTCGGGCGACCGGGTCAAGACCGACCGCAGGGATGCCCGGCGCCTGGCAGGTCTGCACCGGGCCGGTGAGCTCACCCCGATCGCCATCCCGACGCCGGCCCAAGAGGGCGTGCGCGACCTCTGTCGCACGCGCGGTGACATGGTCCAGGACCTCACCCGGGCCCGCAACCGGCTGAGCGGGTTCCTCCTTCGTCACAGTGTCGTGTGGCGAGGAGGATCGCCGTGGACCGAACGCCATCGACGCTGGCTGGCCACGTTGTCCTTCGACGATCCGGCCCTCGCAACGACCTACTCGCACTACCTGGCCACCGTGAAGCTGCGGGACACCGCGCTCGAGTCGGTCGAGGTGCGTCGCGTCGAAAAGGCAGTCAGAAGGACCTTCGCGCGGGAGGTTGACAGGCCGTTCCACATCAACGCCGGTTCCGGGCCCTGTCCTGAGGGCTGGCTACGCTCGATGTCGGATCGCTCGACGGAAGGGAGCGCGGATTGGCGACCTGGGCCGAGTTCGAAGCTGCTGCTCCTGAGCTGGCGAGCAAGGGCAAGGCGCTGCTCTACCAGTACGGGGCGCCACTGGGATACCTCGCCACCGTTCGAGCGGATGGGGGACCCCGGGTCCACCCCTTCTGTGCGATCGTCGCCGAGGGTGGTCTGTGGGCCTACATCTTGCGTCATTCACCGAAGGGTGGCGATCTTCGGCGCGATCCCCGTTTTGCGCTGCACGCCTTCTCCCCGACGGACGTTGACGACGAGTTCTTTGTTCGGGGCCACGCAGAGCCCATAGAGCCGCCGGGTGATCTGAAAGCAGCGATCATCGCGGCCGCAGTGCCTGCCACAGTCGGCGCAGATGAGGAACAGCTCTTTCAGCTCCACATTGACCGCGTGCTGATTGCGAACTACGCGCATAGGGGCCAGTGGCCCCCCTCATATGAACGGTGGTCCGCCTCTGACGACTGACGTGTCCGAGTTGACCGGTTATACGGTGATCCGCTTCCCCAGAGGGTGTCCCCGTCCGCCTGGTGTGAGCCATCAGTCCAAGTGATTGCACTGAGATTGGTATTGGCGAATGTCTCGTTCTAGGCGTCCGATTGCAAACGCCAGCCTGCTCCATGCAATGAGAAGCGCCGCCGCAAGGTGGTATACGCGATGAGATGATCGAGGGCGTACGGATGGTCCCCGAAGTCCATGAGCGGGAGATGAACCCCGATCTCCATAGCGTTCCTCTCAACCTCGCGAGATCATCAAGATAGGCCAACAGATAGGCGCCACGAGCTAGGGTTCCCAGCACATCCGCCTCGCTTCGTACGTAGACCAGCTTGCACTTCATGGTGCCTGACCTCAGCTCGTTGGGCCGCTAGTCCTCTCACTGGCTGCGAGCGCATACGTGCCAGTGATGCGGACCGATGAGGGTGCCCCCATACCGCCGGGAGCAGGACGTTATCTGGTGCGCTCTAGTCTGGGCCGAAAGATCTGCAGGACAATCGGAGTGCCGAATCGCGAGACTCATCAATTGGCGATGCCGGCAAAGGCATCTCGCTGAGCTGAGGTTAGAACCTGAAGCGAGTCAGCCCGCCCGGCTCAGAGCCCAATGTCACGGTCACCGAATGTGGCTTGATGCGATAGACGTACCACGGGGGTGGTCCCTGTGACGGCGCGTTGAACGGGGCGGTGATACCTGTCCGGGTCTCATCGAGTTCGGCGGGCCACCCCTGGTCCGCCCAAGCCCTGGCAAGGCGCGTGAGCGTGGCCGGGTCAGTCTCCCGCTGTGCTTCACCTTCGGCGACGACGTCAGCATTTAGAATCGAGACCGCGATCGAGCAGCGCGGGTCGCGGGCGACGTTGCGGCCCTTCCTGCCTTGGCCGCTCCTCGTCATGAGACGGTGAACCAGTCGGCCGAGCTGGTCGCGCTCTTGCCTCCAGGTGTCTCGACGACGACGTTGCGGAGGCCTGCTGACTCGGCCGGGGAATCGACGGTGATCTGGGTCGCAGAGACCACCTTGAGGTTCGTGCCGGCGACGGTGCCGAACAACACCGTGGTGGCCCCTGTGAAATTCGTGCCGGTGACTGTGACGAGCGTGCCGCCGGTCGTTGGGCCCGAACGGGGCGAGACCTTCGTCACGGTCGGGGGCGCGACGTCGGTGAACCAGTCGGCCGAGCTGGTCGCGCTCTTGCCTCCAGGTGTCTCGACGACGACGTTGCGGAGGCCTGCTGACTCGGCCGGGGAATCGACGGTGATCTGGGTCGCAGAGACCACCTTGAGGTTCGTGCCGGCGACGGTGCCGAACAACACCGTGGTGGCCCCTGTGAAATTCGTGCCGGTGACTGTGACGAGCGTGCCGCCGGTCGTTGGGCCCGAACGGGGCGAGACCTTCGTCACGGTCGGGGGCGCGACGTCGGTGAACCAGTCGGCCGAGCTGGTCGCGCTCTTGCCTCCAGGTGTCTCGACGACGACGTTGCGGAGGCCTGCTGACTCGGCCGGGGAATCGACGGTGATCTGGGTCGCAGAGACCACCTTGAGGTTCGTGCCGGCGACGGTGCCGAACAACACCGTGGTGGCCCCTGTGAAATTCGTGCCGGTGACTGTGACGAGCGTGCCGCCGGTCGTTGGGCCCGAACGGGGACTAACTGCAGAGACCGTGGGGACCGCTGCGGTGAAGGACGCAGGGACAGTGTCGGTGGCGCCCTGGACAGTCACTTCGATTTGGTCCCCAGAGTTGATCGGCCCGTAGTTGGCGTACTCGTCTCCGAAGGTGAAGACAATCTTCGTACTGCTCCATGAGGTCAGGAGTAACCCGATGCAGTCGCCTGATTCGCCGGCCCCCCAGCCCTCGGTCAGATCTTGGAATTCGAGACCGCCGATGCCGTATTCATTGCCGGTGTCGCCGGCCTGGCACGTCTCAGGGGTGGCAACGGGTGCCGCGGACCCGAAGTTCGAACCGGTGACGGTGACCGTCGGGGCGGCGGGCGTGCCACTGAGCGTCACGCTCGAGATGCTGGGGGCGAAGGTGGTTCCTACGAGGAACGGTTGCTCCTGAGCCCACGTGAAGACGATGTTGGCTGGAGCCGGCGCGTTGGGGTTAACGACGAAGATGGCGTCGTAGTCGGCATTCCCGCCGCTATCGGTACCGACACCTGCGTCCATCTCCGTGGGGTTGCCGAACGTATTTGCGTCGGCGAGGATATTGTCACGGTGGCCCCAGCAGCCCGACATATCAGTCCCCGTGCAGTCTCCGTTTTCCCCGCCCGGGCCGTCGTCGTACATCCAGCCGTATATGGCGCCGAGCACGGTCTCATAGGAGCCGGCCCAGATCGACCCAGAGTTACCCGGAAGACCACTCAGGCTCGGATCCGCGTCGTCGGTAAGGCCCGTCTGGACAGCGGCGTTGTAGGAGTTGACAAGATTGGCGATCGCCACTTCGGCTCGGCTCGTACGCTCGAGATTGGTCCAGACGAACATCTGCTCGGGACCGGTGAGCGTCGACCAATTGGTCGGAAGTGCCAGGGCGGGTAGTTGCTCCTGAGCGGCGCGGACGCCGTTCATGTCGTTCACGCAGGCCGGATCGCCAGAGCATTGGCCGAAAATCCCGTTCGCTGAGGGGTTATTGGGAGGGTTGATGGGAGTGCCCGCGCCCGTGGGCGACGCCGTAGTGGAGAAAGTGCCCGGAGCGCTGTCGAAGATGGCGTCGTTGTCGTCCTCCGTTGCCTGTAACTCGTACGTGTACGAGGTGTTCGGCGTGAGCTGATCGACCGCAATAGACACGGCTTGCGGTGTTGACACTCCCGCATCGAAAATGACAAGTCCCGCGGTCGGGCTGCTCGAAGTGATCGGGGTCCCGGACGGTTCGTAGACAATCTGGGCAAATCCGGCCTCCCCATCTGGTGTGACGGTCCCGTTCGCGACGAAACCTGTCGTGGTGGCGCTGCTTGGCACGCCCAGCGTCACTGTCCAGGTTCCCTGCGCCGACGCGGGGGTCGCCAGAGGAAGCATGGCGACCGTAATCGCGACAGAAGCAACCACTACCGACCCCGTCACCCTCAGAGGTCGTGCGGCGTCTCGGGCGTGCACGAGTATCGCCCCAATCCGTCTACCCCTGTATCCCGCACGCTTTCGCAGATTCGCCCCAGTGGATCTCATGGCCGGACTCCTTGTGCGTCGCCGTCTGCGGCGTCCCCTTGGCGCAACTCTGGTTGGTTGCTTATTGGCTATCATTTCTGACTGGGACGCGCGGCGCCTGAGGTGAGTTTTGCCGGGTGAGCACGGGACGCCAATGGGGGTAGCCTGCCCCAGTATCTTCGTGGTAACAGGGCATCAACCTCTAGTTGACCTTCACTTCCTAGCCTCGATAATTCGCGCGGCCCCTGAACACGCGGTGGGCGCGTCCACGTAAAAAGCCCTCCCGCCTGGAAGAATGTTTGTCGCTCAACACACATTCGAACCAGAACCGGAGGGCTCCTTGAAAGTGCACCGTAGTCGATCGGTCCGTCGCGCCAAAGTGATACCCGACGGCAAGAACCTCGTGTCCCACGCCGGTGCCGCCCTCTTGGCCGAACTGGCTGATCGCGCCGGGTTGACCGAGGCGATGTCGGTGGCCATGGAGGACTGCGGGATCTCTTGGCACACCCATGATCCGGGCGTCGTGCTCACGCATCTCGGCGTCGCCATCGCGGACGGGGCGGACTGCTTGGCCGACATCGCCGCCCTCAAGGAACAAGAGGATCTCTTCGGGCCGTCTTCGAGCTCCGCGCCATCGCAGTGGCCTTGGCCGCCGCTCGTGCGCGCGTCTGGGCGGCGGAGCCACCGGTCGGCCCGATCATCTGGGACTTCGACTCGACGCTGCTCAACGTGCATTCGGAGAAGGAGGACGGCGCGCCCACCTACAAGCACGGCTTCGGGTTCAACCCCTTGGCGGTGTGGTGCGACACGACCGGCGAGCCCCTGGCCGCCATGCTGCGCCCGGGCAACGCCGCCCCCAACGACACCGACGACCACCTCGAACTGCTCGAACAGACGGTCCGTGCCGTGCCACCTGAGTACGCGCTCGGCCATGAAGAGGGCGACGACCCCGCACTGGTGATGCACCCCATCTTGGTCCGGGCCGACTCGGCCGGGGCCACCCACCGCTTCGTCGCCTCCCTCTCAGAGGCCAACTTCGACTACTCGATCGGCTTCCCCATCAGCGGTTCTGTGCGTGACGCCTTGTTGTTGGCCCAAGAGGAGGACTGGGTGCGGGCGGGAGAACTCGACGGGGGGATCCGAGAGGGCGCCGAGGTCATCGAGCTGAGCGAGCTCTACGAGGTCAAGGGCTGGCCCGCCGACATGCGGGTGATCTGTCGCCGTGAGCGCCCGCACCCGGGCGCCCAGCTCTCCCTCTTTGACACGCACGCCGGGTGGCGCCACACCTGCTTCATCACCAACACTGCAGGCGACGACATCGCCGCCCTCGAGCTGCGTCACCGAGGACATGCCCGCGTCGAGGACCGGGTGCGCTGTTGGAAAGCCTGCGGGCTGGCCAACCTGCCCTTCGACGGCTTCTGCGCCAATCAGGCCTGGGTGGCGGTGTCCTTGATCGCTGGCGCACTCTTGGCCTGGAGCCAGATGACCTGTTTCGACGGCGCACTGGCCAAGGCTGAACCCAAGACCATGCGCTACCGGGTCCTGCACGTCGCCGCCGTGCTCGCTCACCGCGGTCGGGACCTCGTCATGCATCTCGACGAGTCCTGGCCCTGGGCGAGTGAGCTGGCCGCCGCCTTTACGCGTCTACGCGCCGCCTTCCCATAGCGAGGCGGGTCCCGGCGCCCGACCCCGAAGCGATCCCGCAGGGCGTGACATCACAAGACCGAACGGGCGACTGGGATCCTTCACGTCCCCGTGCGGTCACAGCACCGGTCCCCATGCCAAGAGTCGATCCCCGGAGCTGGAGCCGCCGCGGCGCCAGGGGCCGCACGAATGATCAAGGTTAGGGGGCGTGCAACGTCAAACACTTGGTGGTATGTGAGTTCGTATCCAGCGCTGCGACGCTGGCGCCCCATCCTCGGTCGTTACGAAAACCCTGCACATTTTCCGCCTTGAGCCCTCCACCAATAGAAATGTCGTTCGCGGCGACTGCGGTGACGTTGGGTGGCCGAGATGGATCCGGCGAAGCGTTCATACGTCGAATTCGAGACATTTGTGGTGACGGGACCGGTGAGGTCGAACTCGAAGACCAGGACAAGAACGAGGCGGAGCGGAAGATCGGCCGCTTCGGCGGTATCTGAGCTGAGGGCATTCGCTCCACGGGCGTGATCAAGACAAGATGGCGATGCAAGTTGGAGGACCAGACGGCGCTTCAGGCCGTTCCCACCTGAACCACGCCTAACTGCGGCAGGTTCGGTCCGGCCCGCGCAGGGGTATTACACCTGGTTTTCAGGCCGCCCAGGTGGTCTCCCAAGCGGGTGTGCTCAAGGTAAGTGTCCCACTCCGAGACGACCCCTGGTATACGCATCTGGACGGGCCTCAATGTCCAGCGTGTCGGTCTCGGGGTGGTAGGTCAGCTTGAGGCCGAGGGTCCGGTACATGGCCGCCTTCTGAACCGGTGGGGCTTTCGCCAGGCCGATGAGGCCCGCCTTGACCTGCTGCACGAGCCAGCGGACCTCGTCCGACCTTGGACCGTCGCCGACTCTGGGGGAGCCGCCTCATCGCCGCCGAACGATTGACCTATCGGGTTCGATACCACCAGGACCAGCGACTCGGTTGTAGGGTTCCAACATTCGCCACTTCCTCTTTTCGGTTGCGTTGTTCAGTACTTCGACGGGCACTCTCGCAATCAGCTCTGCTTCGGCCGCTGGCTCGATCACCGTAGGCCTCACCAATCCCTACTACGTGTTCATCGCTGCCCAGCAGGCGTCGGGGGGGAGCACATACGGGAAGACGGTCGCGGGCTGCACGCTCCTTCCACGAGCAAATTGTCCCCACGCCCAGCTGGCGAGCCGACAGCTGGGCGGCGCGTCTTTGCCCTACGCCCAGCTCTCCGGAGCGGACCTCTCCGGAGCACACCTGTCTGTGGGCGACTTCTCGTACGCGACTCTAAGCAACGCTGATCTGGCTCATGCGCATGTCATCGGCAGTGCGGGCGGTTTCACCGATATGCGCCGTGTCAACGCGACCGACGCCCAGCTTGTCTTCACAGATTTCTCCGACAGCAACCTGTCCGATGCCCGCATGGTTGGGGCCGACCTGCGATTGGATGCGTTCACCGGGGCTGATCTATCGGGCGCACGCCTACGAGGTGCGAATCTGGCTGCGTCGATCTTCAATAGGGCGAACTTTTCGGGGGCAGATCTGCGCGGTGCAAATCTCGGTAACTCGGACTTGGCCGGCGCGCGGCTAACCGGCGCCCAACTTGCGGGAGTTCACTACTGCAACACGGTCATGCCCGATGGAAGGGTTCGAGATCCTCGCCGGGGCACTTGCCCGGCAGCTACTCCGGTCCCTCCGCCGGGTTCCCAGCCGATTTCCCTGCCCGACAACAACCCCTACGCGATCGCGGTGCAGACCTATCGGCTCGGACGCGAGTTCCTTCCTTCGGGCACGCGGGTAGGCGCCTGCACGATCGAGCCCTACGCGTCGTGTGCGCGAGTGGATCTCGAGCGAGCATTCCTTCAGGGTTCGTATCTCTCGAATGCGACGCTCGTCGGTGCGCAGCTGCAGCATGCCGACCTCGCTTGGGCCGACCTGAGTTCCGCCAAGATCCAGCAGGCCGATCTCTCGGGGGCGAACTTGGCAGGCGCTTCCCTGGCGAATGCCGATCTCACGTCGACTTTCCTCGACAGAACCGACCTCGTGCTCACGACACTGACCGACGCCGACCTCAAAGGTACCGACCTGGCAGGGGTGCATGCAGCGGGCACCGCACTTATTGGGGTGGACCTCACCGGTGCAAGTCTGCGCGGCGCGAACCTCTCAGGTTCAGTGCTCACTGGCGCCAATCTCACAGGTGCCGACCTCAGCGGTGCCAACCTCAGCAAGAGCTCCCTCGTCGGCGCTCGGCTCGATCACGCCGTAATGAGCGGTACGATCTTTTGCAACACATTGATGCCCGATGGGAGTGTCGCCGATCCTCAGCTGGGTCCGTGTCCCGGTTTCTCCTGACGCTCCCGTACTGCCTTGTTGGTGCAGCTTCGTCAGTATTCAACGCCTACTCCGCTTGGCTTCACATCGATGGCCTATCCCCAGGGTGCCGAACTGTCTCACCGACCCGGCGTTCCAGGTCACTTGTTAACGACGAGGGGAGCCGAGGCGGCATTGGTTAGGGGTATCCCATCGAGTGGCGCAGTTAGCCGAACGTTAACCGTCACCGCACCGGTCACGGTTGTTGGGACCGTGAAGTCTCCCGAAAGGACCGGCGGGGTGAAGACCCTCCCGTTGTAGGTTGCCAGCGCCACGTGAGCATTTGACGTGGTCGGGACGGACTTGCCCTGCTCCACAAGGGTGACTGTCACCTTCGGCGGTGACCCCGTGCCGGTTCCGAGCGCCGATTGAAGAGTGCTCAGCGTGGACAACCACCAGTAGGTAGTTGCCCCGCTCGCGTCCCCGACTGACACCGTCTGATTAGGAGCGGCCTTTGAGGCAGACAGGGCCAACGTCGGCCTGGGAGGGAAGACGGGGAACCCTGCATATTCGAACAACGCGCTACCAGCTCCCACGGGCTTGAAGCTGGTGAGGTCAATCATGGCCAAGGCGCAACCGAGCAGTCCCGAGTTGAACTCTTGCTGCGTTGGGGGGCAGGAGGCATTCGGATCGAGCGCTTGGAAGCTCGGTACCGTCCAATTGACGCTTAGGTTCCCTGAGAGGCCTGAGATCGGAGTGGTGGCCGAGGGCAGATCGATCTCCTTCAGCGCCCTCAGGAGCGCCATTAGTCCAGGTAACGAAGTCACCTGACCCGACAGCAGGGGCGCGGCCGCGGGATCGATCGCGAGGACGAGGCTCGTGCCGACCAACATGTAGGGGTGTAGCGGCGGCAGGCCCGTGCAGGCAACAGCGATTTTGCTGCCGGCGGACACTCCCGTCACCAACGGGAGAGACTTTCCGTTAAAGGTGCACTTGGGAAGGGTGCTCGCCGACTGAGACGCCAGCGTTGTGGCGGACGGTGTTGTGGCGGACGGTATCGTCGAAGCACCACCCGAGGCCGACGTATTTACGAGGGCTGCGCCGCATGACAACGTGATTGCGGACGCGATCAGCAAAACTCGGATGAATCGGGCGAGTACCAAGACGTTCCCCCTTGGCGTATTCGCGGTCTTTAACTTGCGACCACCTAGCGATATTGCACGGAAAGATACCCTTCTGGGGAGAGGGGCAAACACTGAACCGCCCTGGGTTTCCTGCCCTGGGTTTCCTGGAGGCTCCAAAACCTTGGGAAAGTTGGAATCATGGAAGCCAAGAAGCATCCGTCCTCGAGACGGTACCCTGAAATGAAGGAGCCGGTAGTGCGGATGGTCGAGCAGACCATCGCCGAGTCCGGAGAGCGCTGGGTGCGTGACGCTGCGCACCGAGCCGACGCTGCGCAGTAGCAGCTGCGAACAGCTCGCCAAACTCCGGAACCCCGACTCAATGAGCGGAGTCGGGGTGCGGCTCCTCCCGTGGGAACACGGCCGGGGGAGCGGGCTCGATGCCCGCTCCCCCGGCCGTCTTCGCCCTATGTCCCGACCCTGCCCCGAGAATTACGCGGGGAGGATCAGCGCATCAGCCCTAATTCTCAGCTGCAAGGAACGTCAGTGACGGCAGCTGGGAAATTGGTGGTGCAGGGGCCGCTGTACGGCGACGAACCCTTCCCGTTTATCAGGTACGCGGTGCCGGTCGTCGTGGAGACGCCGCTGCCCAGATTCTCGATACCACGCACGTCGGCCGTGCCCGGGGTACCGACGCCCGTCGGCACCTTCTGCTGGGCGATCGTCGACCCGTTGTACGAGAACGACGAGCCGATGCCCAGTGCCGGGGTTGCGCACAGCGCCAGGCCGGTGGGCACGAACGGCAGGATGATGTCGGTGTGCGCAGCGGTGTCCAGCTCACCCGTGGTGCCGGCGCCCTCGTTGACGACGTAGCCGGCGAAGGAGACGACCGACGTCGGGTAGAGGATCTCTCCGATCGTGTCGCTCGGGAGATCGGCTGGCGAGAGCGCCAGCGTGTTGGCCTGGTAGTCGCCCGGGTTGTACCAGGCACCCTCGATGGTCTCGCCCGAGGGGTCCCCGGCGGAACAGGGTGCGGCGCCCTTGACGAGCGTCGGGTTGAGCGTCAGCGTCGTCCCGATGGTGGACACCGAGTCAGCGTTGGCCGGCGCCGTTGCCGACGGCACCCCGATCACCTCGGTTGCGCCGGGCGACTCGGTGAGGCTCACGCCCGTGGCGGTCGCGGTGGCCTTCGCCGAAATCGTGACCGTCGTCGCGTTGGTCACCGTCTTGATGTAGGCCCCGGCCGGGATACCGGCCCCGGTGATCGCCTTGTTGGCGTCACAGGCGGTGCTGAAGCCGGCCGAGGCCGAGGTCACCGTGGTGGAGCCACTGGTGGTCGCGCCGTCGCTGACGGCGAAGGGCCGAGTGACGGTGGCCGCAGCGTGGAGCACCGCCGTCGTCGCGTTCGTCACCGAGGCGACGTAATCCCCCGTCGGGATGCCACAGCCGGTCACCGGGAGCTGCACGTCGGAGGCCTGAAAGTTGGCGCTGGCCGACGTCAGCGTGGTGCTGCCGCTGGTCAGCTGGGCGTCCGTCACCTCACGGGTGGACGAGGTCTGCTCGTCCGCCCCGATGGTCAGGGCCTGAGCCGTCTGGTTCGCCGTCGCCGCGTGGGTGAGCACGGCCGTGGTGGTGTTGGTCACCGAGGCGATCGTGTCGTAGTTCGGAATGTAGGTGCCGGTCACGATCCGGCCCACGTCGGCGGAGGTGAAGTTGGCCGTGGCCGAGGTGATGGTTTTGTTCCCGTACTGGATCACGCCATCGGTCACGGAACGGGTGCTCGAGTTGTTTATGGTCAGCGTGATGCCCGTCTTCGAGGCGGTCGCGTTGTGGTTCAACGTGACCGAGGTGGGACTGTTCACGGCGATGATGAACGTGTCAGCCGGGATCGGAATGAGACCAAAGATCGTGTCCGGTCCCGAGACCGTGTGGTTGATGTCGGTGGCGGCGTTGAAGTGCGCCGAGGCGGACGTGACCGTCGCGCTTCCGCTGGTGGTCACACCGTCGGTGACGTGCCAGGCGGCACCGTCGTGCCAGACCGCTTGGGGGAAGTCCTCGACGGTCTCGTTCGATGACGAGCCCGCATTGGTGAACGTGCAGTTCACCTGGAGTTGGCTCTGACCCCCCGGTGCGTTCGGGTACTGCCCGAAGCTGCACGCGTTGGTTATGGCGGCGCCAGCGGAACCGGACCCCAGTCCGAGCGCCGTTACTGGTACTGCGAGCGCCATTACCGCACCCGATGCGAGCAGCGTAAATCTCGACCCACGCATCTTCATGCCCTCCCGTAATCCTGCCCACCAAGTCCGGTGGCTCCGAACACGAGCGGTCTAGTGGCATATGGTCACAACGTCAAGCGGTCTCACCGATATCCGACGCTCTTCCTGCCGGCTTGCCCCCTCTGGCGCTGCGTCGGGTTTGACCGCGTGAACGTCGCCGATGGGGTGCTCGACTCCGTCGGGTCCTAGTGAGTAGTTTCACGAGCCCATGCGACCGCTGCGATCACCTGCCCGTTTGAGTCTCGCCGGCCTCGTCCTTTGTGCGCTCGGCCTCCTCGGGCCGGCGTGGGTGGTGGCGCCGGCAGGCGCCCAGACGCACCCCACGAGCAGCCCGACGACCAGCCAGACCGGCGGCCAGCCCTCGCTGAGCCAGCTCGCCCCCGGGCTCGAGATCCTCGACGCCAGCATCGGCGGCAATGGTCCCGAGTCCGGGCGTACGCTCGACAGCAGTCAAGCCACCGCCTTCGTGCAGGCCTGGCTGCCCGAGTCGGTGTTCGGCACCCCGCCGTTCGAGGATCCCCCGTCCACTCTGCCCGTGTATCAGGTCGATGTGGACTACAAGTACCTGGGCACCCTCGGCTCGATGACCATCAATTACCGCGTCGGACGGCACCTCCGCGTGGGTGTCGATGCCGCCCCAGAGCCTTTGGCCAGGGGTTGTCGTCACCCAGCAGCGTTGGATCCTGGCTCCCGACCGGACGGTGGCCGGGTTCGAAGGTCGTTTGACGCCCGAGCCTATCCCCACCTCACACAAGGCCGTAGTGGCGTCCCAGGGCTCGTCCTCGACAGCACAATTGCTCATCTTCGCAGGAGCACTGGTCCTGGTCGCAGGGATAGGAATCGTGGTGATCCGCCGACGCGGCGCGCGCTCCACGAGAACCCGGACAACGTGAGAGCTGGCCGGGCCGGTCATCCGCGATCAGCCTCTGCGCGCCTTTGACCCCGCGGCCCTCCGTCCCCCGCCACGCCTCCTCGATGAGGCCCACGAAGTACGTGACGATCTGGCCGAGGGCTAACGTCGGCACCACCACGCCGCGATGGGCCGTCTGGGCGCGATCGTCGAGGAGGCCGGAGTTCAAGTCGACGTGCGTGGGAGTAGCGCACGAGGAGTAGTAGGCCCAAACCAGTATCCACGTCGGCTGCCACGAGGACGACCTCGACGGTGTCGACGCCCGCACGGACGAAAGAGCAAACGGCACTCTCGGACGGCACTCTCGGAAGTCCGCTTCCGGGCCACGACGCGCCCGACCCCCGGACCAGCCGAGCGGCCAGCAGCGAGTGGTGGCCGAGGTTGGCGTCCACGTCGAACACCGTCATCCCCGGCGTGCAGTACCCCTCGACAGCGCTGAGCTGCGCTCGTATTGCACCGAGGGGAGGCCGTGGAAGACGGCCGCGTCCGCGCCATCGCAGAAGAGCTCGATCCCGCAGACCGTGCACCAGACCGCGTCCGGCTCGGGGACCGAGAACGCGGTCGGGGCCAGCTGGTCCTCGACCGTCCCGGTCGCGCACCCGGCGGATTGCATCTTTCACGGGCTGGCGGCGGTGTTCATGCTGGGGAAAGGGGGTCGGGCATGCCGGCCCATCGAACATCGCCGCGGGCGCAGCCGAGGGGCCAAGCCTGACGACGCGCCACTATTTGAGCCTGTGCGAGACGGATGGGAGGTCAGTGAATGCCCAGCTCACGAATGCAGACGTCCTAAGGACGATCTGCCCGAGAGCTGGTCTCCGCCAGGGCCCGGCGCCTAGCGTGACCTTTAGCGTCCGACTTCCTGAAGCCCCTCCCCACCGCACACAGGTCGCCGCCGGCGTCAACACCATGGAAACGCCGTTGAGACAAGGGGGTTTTGCGTGGTATCGATCAGATACTGATTGACGGGACGTTCCAGTCCGAACGTCCATTCTCCGGGCAGAAGGGACATGCGCAACACTTCTCAGGGACCAGGCTGGTGGCAAGACCAGAACGGCGAATGGCATCTGCCCGAGGTCGCACGTTCCGGAGCCCCGCGCCACGCCGCTCCGGCACCGGACATGGCGTCGTCTCCAGCGCTTGCGAACCCTTCGATACCTCCTGGTTGGTGGCAAGACCAAAACGGCGCATGGCATCTGCCCGAAATCGCACCTTCCGGAGCCCCGCGCCACGCCGCTCTGGAAAGGGACGTGGCCTCCACTGTTGCGGCTACAGACGATCCTCCTGCGCAGGATTCAGAATTGCAATCAACCCCGGGATCTTCGCCGCGTTCGCGGCATAGGGTGGTGTTTGTCGGATTCCCGGCGTGCCTCATTGCAATCGTTGCCACGGCCATTCTGCTCGCAACGATCGGAAACGGGACGAGCAACCACTTGTCCTCTGACCGGGCGAGCCTTCATCGGACTGCACCACCCACGACTGCACCACCCACGACTGCACCACCCACGACTGCACCACCCACGACTGCACCACCCACGGCTGCGCCGCCGACGACTGCGCCACCCACGACTGCACCGCCGACGACCGCGCCACCGACGGTCGCACCCGATATCACCGGCAATTCCGGCAATTCCGGCAATTCCGGCAGTGGATCGACGCTCGATCCCAGTGCTCTGGTGACGTTCACACAGTGCGCCAACGATTCGACCAACCCCTCAACCAGTGCCGGCGCCGCTGGCACTGACATCGCCATAAGCGGAACCGTAACGAACACAGGATCCACCGCAAATGACTACGACATCACGATCGCAATCCTGGGTGACCCCTCTGCTCAAGGTACGGCGGACGTACAGGTGAACTCGGTGAGTCCTGGCCAGACCCAATCGTTCACAACGACTGGCTCTGTCACGAATAGTCCGACCCAAGCCCTTACATGTCAGGCCATCGAAGTGATGTCCGAACCGGTCTGATGGACGAGTCGGTCCTGAATTACACCATTCGCACTTCCCGCTGGGCCCCTCGCGGAGACATGTTCGCCATCGGCTCGCCTTCAGGCGTGGAGATCAGGCGCCAGCGCTTTTGGCGCGTGTCCATCAGCTGCCTCGGCGCCCCGGGCGGTGTCTGTTTCCAGGGGGCATGAGAGAACATTGGCGGCGTGATGCTCGCCGATCTCCCGCAGGGCTTCGTCCCCACTCAGAACCTCGCGGACCCCGACCGGGTCAGGGTCTCGGCGACCCGCCGTTTAGAACAACTAGGTCGCCCTGAGCTGTACCCGGCCCTTGAGCATGGCCGGTGTACTCAGAGGATCAATCGGTCCTCCGACACTGCAGGTCACCGGTACTTTCTTGGGCTAGAGCCAACCGGCAAGCCCGAAGCCCAGGGCGAGAACGGCATCGATCCCGGCAATCGTTCCAACAATGGCGACCTGCCGTCGGTGGTTCTGGCCCATGTCGAACACCCATGCAGCCACCCCATAGAACGTCATGTAACCGAAGATCACGATGAGCGGGATGAAGGGGACGTTCCAGAACCAGTACTCCCAGTGGAGGTAGCCGGTGGCGTGCAGGAGGATCTCAACTGCCACCGACATACACGAGAACCCCACGACGTACACCCATCGGTTCGGGGTTCCCGCAATGCGCATCGTGCGATCCGGTGGGAGGAACTTGACGAACACGACGCCTGCCATGAGGAAGAACAAGGTGACTTCGATTGTCAAGCCGATGAGGATGAGATAGCTCGTGTGTCCGGTGACCGTCCAGAGGGCTGATCGATCGGAGATGTGGAGAACGGCGGAATTGACGAGTTCGTTGAACCGAGGGTCGGACCTACCGAAAAGCAGCGGTGTTCATCGGACAGCCTGAGAATGGCAAGAACCGACCGGCCTCAGTCATAGGTGAAGTTGTCACCAGCGTTAGCCGCACTGGTGCCCCCGTCGGTGATGACATACAGGCTCCAGGTCCCGGCTTTGGCCCCTCCGCCCGTAACGGCAGTGATCTCGGTCGGAGACACAATTTTGACGTTGGTAGCGGGGATGGCTCCCGTTCCGGCGCCTTTGCCCTGACCGATCTCCACGGTGGCGACGAAACCCTTGACGAAGCCGGTTCCCGTAATCGTGACGGCGGTGCCCCCAGCCGTCGGGCCGGAGTTCGGGCTCAGGTCCGAGACGGTTGGAACAGCCATGTACGTGAACCAGGCACCGAGGTTGGCTGCACTGGTGCCCCCAGACGTGATGACATACAAGCTCGACGTACCGGCTTTGGCCCCTCCGCCCGTGACGGCAGTGATCTCGGTCGGAGACACCACCACGACGTTGGTGGCGGCGATGGCTCCCGTTCCCGCTCCTTGGCCCTGGCCTATGACCACCTTGGCGCCGCTCACGAAGCCGGTCCCGAGGATGATGAGGAAGGTGCCCCCTGAGGTCGGGCCCGAGTTCCGATTGCTCAAGGCCAAGACGGTGGGGACGGGGTTTTTGTAAGAGAAAATGTCACCAGAGCTAGCGACACTGGTGCCCCCCGAGGTGATGACATACAAGCTCCACGTACCGGCTTTGGCCCCTCCGCCCGTGACGGCAGTGATCTCGGTCGGAGACACCACCATGACGTTGGTGGCGGCGATGGCCGCTGGCCCTGGACCACTGCCCTGGCCGATCTCCACGGTGGCGCCGCTCACGAAGCCGGTCCCGGTGATGGTAATGGCCGTGCCTCCGCTCACCGGGCCCGAGTGCGGACTAACGGCAGAGACCGTGGGAACGACCGAGTCCGCTGCGCTCTGTCCTGCGACTACTCCAGCGCCGAGAGCTGTCAGGGCGCCGGTAAGGAGGGTGACAGAAAGCGCTCGGGCGACATGGCGCCGGATTGTCGTGCCTGCCAGGCCTACGGTGATGCGTCGCAGTCGCCGCTGAGGAGTTCTCTCGAAGAGAACGGACCTGAAACGCATGGCACGGAAAGATGGCTTCATGGGACTGCCCTCCTGTCGTATCTCCAGGGCATTTGGTCCTCGTCGCACAGGTGACAGCTGCGCCCGCCTGCTCGATGCCTCCGGCGCGCTGAGAGTCGTTGAAAGAACGACCAATGACAATGTTGCAACCGGGAACGCTCGGCCAATAGGGGCGAAAGGCCATTTCCTACTGCCGCCTGGGCATGTCGTGGGTCGAAGGTCCGTCGATATTGGCCCTGTGGGTGGGTCGACCCATGCACCGTGCAGAGATCGAGTGGCTCCGGTCACCGGGCCCGAGTGGGGGCTCACGGCCCAGACGCCGGGACGGGGACGGGGAGCACGTGAAGTCGTCAGCGGCGTTAGCCACACTGGTGCCCCCGAGGTGATGACGTACAGGTTCCACGTACCGGAGTTGGCCCCCCGCCGGTCACGGCGGTGATCTTGGTCCAGACACCACCGTGACGCTGGTGGCAGCGATGGCTCCCTCCCCGGCGCGGTTGCCCTGGCCGATCACCACGGTGGCACCGCTGACGAGCTCCGGCTTGGCTGGCGCGATGGCCTGGTTAGCCTGAGTTCTGGTTGAGGCAGCCGACGTCCCGGCGACGGGCTAGTTCAGGGTGAGCGAGGCCGCCGAGCCGTAGAACGACGCGTCGCCGTAGGTGAAGATCCCGCCGTCGCTTGCCACCAGCCAGTAGCCACCACCGTCGTGGGTGGACGCCATCCCGACGACTGGCTTGTTGAGGGTCAGCGAGCCGGCCGACCCGTGGAACGACGCGTTGCCGTAGCTGAAGATGCCACCGTCGGAGGCCACCAGCCAGTAGCCACCACCGTCCGCCGTCGCCGCCATCCCGACGACTGGCTTGTTGAGGCTCAGCGAGCCGGCCGAGCCGTGGAACGACGCGTCGCCGTATGCGAAGATCCCACCGTCGCTGGCCACCAGCCAGTAGCCACCACCGTCCGCCGTCGCGGCCATCCCGACGACTGGCTTGTTGAGGGTCAGCGAGCCGGCCGACCCGTGGAACGACGCGTCGCCGTAGGAGAAGATCCCACCGTCGCTGGCAACGAGCCAGTACCCGCCGCCGTCATGGGTGGCGGCCATCCCCACGACCGGCTTGTTGAGCGGGAGCGAGCCGGCCGAGCCGTGGAACGCTGCGTTCCCGTAACTGAAGATCCCACCGTCGCTGGCAACGAGCCAGTAACCGCCGCCGTCATGGGTGGCGGCCATACCCACGACAGGCTTGTTGAGCGGGAGCGAGCCGGCCGAGCCGTGGAACGCTGCGTCCCCGTAACTGAAGATGCCCCCATCGTTGGCCACCAGCCAGTAGCCGCCGCTATCGGCCGACGGGGCCATCCCGACGACGGGACCTGGGGCGCTGGGCAGGGTGATCGGCGCCACGAAGAGCTGCCGGGCCGCGCCACACCCGTAGCTGGTGCAGCCGGGCGAGCCACCCTGCCAGGCCGCGTAGTCGAGCCACCAGTTCCCGTGGGCGTCAGAGAAGAGCGATCCACCACCTGGACCGAGGACCGACCCGTACGAGGTCAGGATCTGGCTCTGCGGGCCGCAGGGGCCGAGAGGCCCGCTGCAGGTGGTGATCGCCGCGGCGTAGCCGGTACTCGTGTACACGCCCGCGGAGAACGCGAGATAGAAGCCGCCCCCGGCCGCCTTCATGGAGGGGTTCTCCACCGTCGTCTCCCAGGGATAGCTGACGGTGTTGTTCGTGAGCAGGAGGCTGGCGCTCGAACCGGCGGCGAACCCGGTGCCGCTCGGGTTCAACTGCTGGGCCCAGATGTAGGCCGGCGCAGACGAACCCCCGTCGTTCTGCTTCCACACGAGATAAGCGTCACCGGTGCTGGGGTCGACGAAGGGCTCGGGGTCGATGGAGCCCATGGATTGACATTCGATGGGGCTGTTGGAGACGTCGTTGAACACCACACTGGTGG
The DNA here is from genome assembly GCA_963717455.1 of uncultured Acidimicrobiaceae bacterium. Classification (GTDB taxonomy): domain Bacteria; phylum Actinomycetota; class Acidimicrobiia; order Acidimicrobiales; family RAAP-2; genus Bog-473. Next base: position 3,066,593 of record OY970336.1, on the reverse strand, counting down.
GAGAGATGGAGGCGGCGGTCGCGACGGTGAGGCAGTCGAACCCGGTGTCGGACCCGTGCCCCGCCTGGGCCGCGTCGTAGAACATCACCCAGTGCCCGGCGTACTGGAACACGCCGGGCGACGTTTGGGTGTTCGCTTGTTCCCAGGGCGAAGGGTTCGGCAGAGCCGTTGAGCCGTAGCAGGTGTGCGTGGACTGCGTGTAGGGCCCGTAGCCCGAATTGGGCGACGACGAGACCAGCGCCGCAATGTGGTTCCCGAGGGCGTTGCCGGTCGTGAACGCGTAGTAGGTGCCGGCCGAGTAGACGACCTGGGGATCGGCGGCGTCACCGCTCCCTGCGTAGTTGTAGGCCGGTGTCCCGGTTCCACAGCCCGGAGGGACGAACGCCGGTGTGGGGCTCGGGCTCACCGTGACAGCGTGTGGCGACGCGACGGCAGCGACGACCGCCCCCGGATCAAGGATCTGCGGACCGGCCACCGCCGTCCCGATAAGGAGCACGAGGCTCAAGCCGCCTCCTGGCACCCGGATCCTGCCCATGGTCTGCACCTCGCCTTCGTCCACGCCTGCTGACCCGCGGGACTACTTCGAGCCCGGCGAGCACGACTCTTGGAAAAGTTGCCCTGGTCGTTTGGGACAGTTGCCCTGGTGTTCCGCACTTCCGCTCCGGTGACCTGACGCGCGAACCTGTCGGCTGCCGGCTTCGGCGATACTTATTCCGGAAGAAGGGTCTGTCCAATGTGGAGTCTGATCAGCTTCTTCGTATTGCCTTACCGGGTTCGAACCGAGGGCGAGGCGAACCTGGGCGCCGCCCCATGATGGGTCTTGCTTCACCCGGGGCAATCTTGGCACGCTGCGGTTGTGGCAACCCGGTGACGGTGGTGAGCTCGAGCTGTGGCCTGAGGACATGACGTCGCCGCCGACGGTGATTGAGCCATGCCCGGGACGGATGGTGATCTTCGCCCCAACGGCCCAGACGCTGCTCGGGCTCCGGACGTCCTCGTCCGGCCGGCGACGGATCGCGCTCGCATCGCGCTACTGCTCCGCCGAGAGCCCGTCAGTCTTCTCAAGCCTTTATGAACGCTGTCAGTTTTGCATCTACGACATGCTCTTTCGCCTTCGTGCCAGCACGGAGCCACGACTGGCGCGGTCAACACGGGCGCTGTCTGTGTTCATGTCTCCCCGCCGACACCAGTAGTAGACGACTCCTTCAGCCCAACCTCTTTCAACATGGCGTTGAGCGGAAGAGCGCCGGAGATCGTCACTTGGAGGGAGATCGTCTCTTGGAGATGGTCGGGACAGTTCCGTACACCGTTGATCAGTTCCTCGATGAGAACCCTGCGTCCGTCGTGTTGCCTCCGCCCGTGCCGGACACGAATTCAAACGGCCGTGGAGGCTGCGCGCATAGCTCGCGAATAGGTAGCTCAAGCGCGCACGGCGCTATGGAACGAGTTGCACGGTCCCGTCGACCGGGTACCGCTTTCCAACCCGATCTTCTACCGCAATCCGCGGAATGACCACCACCACGGAACGGAAAGAGCGGGGAGTTTGAGGTGCGCGACAATGATCTGGTCGGGATCGCCGTTCACATCGGCGCACGTATTGGAGGGCTGGCAGAGTCCCCGGGGAGATCCTCGTCTCCTCTACGGTGAGGGACCTCGCGATTGGCTCTGGAATCCAATTCCATGGTCGAGGGAAGCACACGCGGAAGGGCATTCCTGAAACAATGGAAGCTCTTTAGCGTCGCCAGCACTTAGGGTTTGAGTCCCCGCCCTGGGATGTGCCAGTACCAGATTGGCGGGAGAGACGAGGCGGTCGGGCGGCCCAGCAGGTCTCCCAGGCTGGTGTGCTCATGGTTAAGGTCCCCCCTCTGACACGTTGTTCAACTGAATACATCGCTGAGCGCTGGGTCGTCTTCTGCCGTACGCGATCGTAGGGCGTCTGGCCCCAAGCGAGCCGTGGGGCCGAGCTTAGTTGTAGAAGTCCCGTTTTCGCTCTCAGTGATAGGTGAAGTAGGCACCGGAGTTAGCCGCACTGGTGCCCCCAGAGGCGATGACGAACAAGGTCCAAGTACCGGCCTTGGCCCCCCCGCCGGTGACGGCCGTGATCTTGGTCGGAGATACAACCGTGACGTTGGTGGCGGCGATGGCCCCCGATCCGGTGCCGTTGCCCTGGCCGATCTTCACGACAGCGCCGCTGACGAAGCCGGTCCCGGTGATGGTGATGGCAGTGCCCCCCGAGGTCGGGCCCGAGTTCGGGCTTACGGCAGAGACCGTGGGGACGTTGTAGGCGAAGTTGGCTCCGGAGTTACCCGCACTGGTGCCCCCCGTCGTGGTGACGAACAAGGTCCAAGTACCGGCCTTGGCCCCCCCGCCGGTGACGGCCGTGATCTTGGTCGGAGATACAACGGTGACGTTGGTGGCGGCAATGGCCCCCGATCCGGTGCCGTTGCCCTGGCCGATCTTCACGACAGCGCCGCTGACGAAGCCGGTCCCGGTGATGGTGATCGCGGTACCTCCCGAGGTGGGTCCGGAGTTCGGGCTCACGGCCGAGACCGTGGGGACAGCTGACGTCGTCATGATGGACCCGGTTTGATCCCCTGCGACACAAAGCGAGGTGGTGGGGCACGACACGTCCCACATCACCGAGTCTCCGTCGACGTTCGTGCTTGTCCACTGCGGAGTGGGCGTGGCGGGATCGCCGGTGGTCAAGACGTTGCCTCCGCTATCGGTGGCCACACAGAACGAACCGCCGGTGCAGGTGAGTCCGGCCATCCAATGACCCGGATCGGAACCCGTCACGCTCCATGTCCCCAGTCCACCTGTCGGGTCGGCCGAGGTGAGCAGCTGGCCCGTCCCGTCTCCCGCCACGCAGACGTCGACGCTGCCACACGAGACCACGCCGATGCCGCCCTGCCCCACCACCGCTCTCTGCCACGCCGCTGCACCGCCTGTGGGGTTGGTCGAACTGAGCAGACCTCCCGCCTCGTCACCCGCCACGCACAGCGAAACCGCCGGGCACGACACGGCCCAGATGAGGGTCGTGCCATCCGCGTCGATCCGCGTCCATGCGCTGGCCCCCCCGGTGGGATCGGTCGAGGTCAGGATGCCTCCGGACCCGTCGCTGGCCACGCAGAGTGACACCGACGGACAGGAGATGCCCCACACGGTCGCTGTGCCGTCGACGAGCGTTCGGGTCCAGGTGGACGCCCCGCCGGCCGGGTCGGTCGAGGTCAAGATGCCCCCTGCACCATCGCCGGCCACGCACAGCGACACCGACGGGCAGGAGATTTTGTTGATCCACGTTCCGGAATCGACCGTCGCTCGGGACCACGCGGATCTTCCACCGGTCGGGTGGGTGGAATGGAACAAGTTGCCCCCCGAGTCGCCGGCCACGCACAGCTGCGTACTGGGACAGTCCACCGTGTCGATCTGATTGAAGTCGTCCACCGCTGCCTTGGTCCACGCTGAAGCGCCACCGGCGGCATCGGTCGAGGTGATGATGTTACCCGCCTGGTTGACCATGGCACAGATCCCTGACGTGGTACAAGACATCCCGCCGGTCCAGTTGGTGGCTCCGGTCACGTTCACTGCGCCCACCTTCCACGCTGACGGCCCACCGATGGGATCGGTGGAAGCGATCTCGTCGCCCCACGAGTCTCCGGCGGCGCACAGGGCGGCCGTCGGACATGAGATCGCCCCAACCCAGTTGCCCGAGTCCACGTGGCCGGAGATCCACACGTTGACGCCCCCCAGGGGGTTGACCGACGTGAAGATGTCACCCTTGTTGTCGCCAGCCGCGCAGAACGACGTCGAAGCACATGACACGGACAGGATGCGGTATCCCGTTGCAGCCGGCGCGATGGGGTTCCACGCAGAGCCGCTCCCTGTGGGATCGGTGGAGAGCAGGATTCGTCCGAGGCTGTCCACCGCGGCACAAAAGGTTACGCTCGGACAGGACACCGAAATGATCTCGTCCGGTGCGTCCACGCTCCGCACCGACCACGAACCAATCCCACCCATGGGGTCGGTGGAGGTGATGATGTTGCCCGCCTGATCGACCGCGACGCAGAACGCGGTGGTCGGGCACGACACCGCGTCAACCACGACGCCCGGACTCACGCTCATCTTCGACCACGCCCCCGCACCGCCGGTCGGGTTGTTGGAGACGATCAGGTTGCCGCCCCCGTCTCCGGCGACACAGAGTGACGTGGTCGGGCACGAGACCGCCGCCAACCAACTTCCGGGGTCGACGAGTGACCGCTGCCAAGATGCGGCGCCACCTGTCGGATTCGTCGACGTCAAGACGTTGCCGCCCGCGTCGACGGCCACACAGAGGCTGGTCAATGGACAAGTCACCGACTGCATGTGGGTGTCGGGGCCCAGCGGCGGTGAGTCATCGATTGGTCCCGTGCTGAACCAGGTCAGTGACGGCGACACTGCAGCCGCATGGGCCGCCGGAACGGCGAGTATGCCGAGTGAAACCACGATCGCAGCAACGAGCGACCTTCCCCTTCGATCCATCATGCTCCCTGTCGCACGGACTCCAAGATGACCTCTTTGGTCGCGGCACAGTAATACCTCTGTTCCGGCAGACGGCAAAAGGCTGCCATGCGACGGAGCCAAGAGTAATCGACCACCCCATCCCTGAAGCCCCACATCGACTTGGGGCCCTAGCCAGGCGTCAAGTGTTGCTCCGGCCCACACATATGGATGCGCCACGCTGGGGGCAGGCCATGCACACCGGGGACGGCGCCAGTGGGGCGGTTTGCGGCCAGTGTTTCTTGGTCTAGTAAGTCGAGATCAAGCGCTGGCGCCTGCAGCACCCGCGCTTCACGCTGCATATCACCCCGACCTGCGCCCGAGTGGAGTCCCTGCTCGATGCTCCACTCAGCGAGCTCTCGACGCCGAGGTCAGCGAACTTGCCCGTGCTGGTCAACGGGCTGTCGATCACGCTGTCGCCGCCGGGCCAACGCGGTGCCGCCGAAGGTCACCGTGCCCGCGTCCTCCTCGGCGCAGTTCGTATACCAGATCTCCGACTCGCGCACCGGGTCGGAGACGAGCTGCCCTCCGGCATGAGGAAGACCTTTCAGAGGGGTTTGAACAGGTAAACCGCCCGGCCAAATGGCCGGGCGGGCGATCGTCTCCGCGTAGATGGCCGTACGCTGCTCGGGAGTCGGCTTGGGCGGCGAACGCAGCACCTTGCGCTGGGAGGTCACCAATGCCCGAATCTCGGCCTCTGTGAGGGGCCGAGCGGTTGCGGCGGACGAGGCCGGCTCCCGCTGCGCTCCGACACGGTCGGCCTCCATCTCCTTGATCCACCCGGCGACCACGGCGGGGTCGGCTCCGACCTCCGTCCAGAGCGGCACTTCGCCAGGCGGGTGTCGCAGTCCCCAACGCCCGGAGGGCAGCCTCCGACTCGGGGCGGTTGCGCCGTCGTCGGGAGCCTGGGCCGCGACAGGGCAGCGACGGCCTCGTCGAGGTCCTTTGGTCGAACACGGAGAGGAGCCAGTCGTCGAGAGCCGGGGTCACGTCGGACTCGCGCAGGTAGACCGTGCTCGGGTGTTGGCCGGTCGCCCCTGCGTACTCGGTGGGGAAGCGGCAGCGGTAGTACGCCTCGCCATGGTTCCAGGCGCCGCTCATGCGGCGACCACAGATGCCACAGTGAACGAGCGATGACAGGCAGGACGCGTTGCGGTGCCTCGGGCTTCGTGACGGCCCAGCGGTCGTTCCCGGCCGCTCGCTCCGCCGATGCCGCGGCGAACGTCTCAGCGGAGGCGATGGCTTCGTGTGTCTCCTCCGCCGACCACACCCACTCGCTGCGGTCGTTCCACTTCATGCGGCTCTGATAGCCCGCCGCCACGTCGTCAACATCGAGCAGCTCCTCGTCGCGCCGCTGGCGGTTCCAGACCTGGCGGCCCGTGCACGACGGGTTTCCTAGGATCGCTCGCACGGCGCTCTTGCCCCAGGCGCCGTTCGCTGACGCCCGGTGACGGTTGCCGCCGGGTCGTGGCCGCTGGGGGAGGGGATGCGGTCGCGGTTGAGGCCATCTGCGATGGTGCCGATACCGGCCCATCGCCAGTCCGCAGAACGCCACGGTGTCGGTGCGACCAGGTGGGTGGGTCCGCACTGGCTGCACCGGCACCGCTGGCGGGACGCTGGCGGTGGGACGGGTTTCGGTACCACACTCGTGCGTTGGTTTGGCATCGCAGCCGCCCGCCGGACCGGGGGACTGATGGCACTGCGTCGTCAGGGGAGCTGCCCCACCCCCCGAGCGCCGCGGGCTTCGTGGGCCTCGGCCCTGACTGGCATCGTCCCCGGTCCGTCGAGCTTGGCGGCGCAATCGTAAACGCAGCCGACCGCGCCAGGACTGAACGTTGTGCGTGCGTTGATCCAAACGCCCACCGAAGAGGAACCGAAGAGGAGGAGCTGACACAAGTGCGGCTCCAGCTCGACCGGGTGGTGCTCCGCCGCCGCTGAACAGGTCACGGAGGGAGCACTCCTGCCGCCCGGGCATGGTCAGCAGGCGGCCAAAAGGAGGTGGCGCTTCGAGCCCGCCTCGAAGCGGCTGCTGCCAGACCATAAGCGGGTTGACGGCGAACAACCGCTACCGGGCGCTCACGGCCAATTCTCGACTCCCGTGCTGTCGATCCTGCCACGGTGTGGCGCGAAGATTGATCGAGAATGTAAACCGTATCAGGTGTTCGGGTCATCCCATCGGTTGAAGTTTGCGGCTAACGACCTTTGCGAGCCGGCGGTTCGGCAACTCCCGCAGGTTCGGCACAGAGTCAGCCGTCACTATCGTAACTTCTTCAGCTGTAGCCCGTTCCGCTCTGGATGGTGGGTTGCCAATGCCCACCAAGTCCCATACGAACCAACGAACGCGATTGAGTCGACTCCGGTCATCTGGGACCCAGTGTTCAATGCTGATCTCCCAGTGCAGCTCGACCATCGCATCATCAATGCGGTTGGAGCTCGGTGCATCCCAGCGAGGCTCGAGCGAGCTGCAGTCGCCCGAGGGACGCTCCGTGGTTTCCTTGGATGTCGTCATTAGTCATCTCCTCCGGGGCTCCCGGCATTGGTTTCGACGGGTTTATGCCTCGCCTTTAGGCGCCCGGTGACCCTTGTACCAACGGCCCTGTTCAAGAAAACCGGGCAGGTATTAGGAAATGATGAGACTGATGTATGAATTCTATAAGAATCGCCCGCCCATGAGTGGGATGATCGCTTGAAGAAGTTGAGTTGGTAGCTGCACCGAGCAAGAGAAGTCGCCAGTCAACTTGGGCCTCGATGCGTTTGAGACGACATCGAGTTATCGCCCGCACGGCACGGAGACGGGCTGCGAAGGCCATGCCACGGAAGCTGACCCTCCGGAAGCTGCCGGGCATCATCCGGTTAGAGCGCCGCAGACAGCCTCGGACCTAGTGCTGCCGCGCGTTAGTTCGTCGGTGTATCCGGGAGCCATGCTGACGGGTCGTTGAGGTAGAGGCCGCAGGCACAATCAAGGGCTTCTTCGGCGCTGCCAGCGAGCATGCCGTTGGGGAGGACGGCATCCTCGTAGTCATCGTGGCTGGCCCGGTAGAGGGCGAAGCCCCAGTGGTGGGCCGATCCGCCGTAACGCAGCCGGCAGAGTTTGAGGACGGTTCCGTCGGCCTGGCGTCCGTCAACATAGGCGAAGTTGGCCCGGAAGCGGACCTCGACAGCGGAGAGGTCCGGCCATCGGTCCCGGGCACGAGCGTTGAGGCGCTGGGTCAGGCTGGCTTTGGTCGATGCGGGAGGCCCCTTCACCGGTCCATCTTGGCCCGCGCGTGCCCTCAGGCGGCGAGGGGGAGCTCGGCTTCGGGCCGATGGGCGTCGATGCGTTCGAGCATGGCGGCGAGATCACGGCTCGTGAAGCGCCAGTCGAACGGGCGCGCCGTCGCGTTGTAGCGCTGCTCGAAGCGGCAGAGGCGATCGGCCAGGGCGGCGAGGTCAGCGAAGTCGGCGGGCTTGATCACCTTGCGCTGGATGACCGAGAAGACGACCTCGATCTGGTTCAGCCACGAGGCATGGACGGGCAGGTGGACGAGCTGCGCGTTGGGCCACGCCGCTGCCATGCGCTCGACCGAACGCTGCCCACGGTGCGAGGACCCGTTGTCGACCACCCAGTAGACGCGCCGCGCGCTCGCGTAGGGCTCGAGGGTCATGACGCGCTCGGCCAGCTCCATGAACGGCACGATCCCGGTCTTCTCGGCCACCGTGCCGAAGAGGCGGGCCGCATGGACGTCGTAGGCGCCCATGTAGGCGAGCGTGCCGCCCCGCTCGTATTCGAACTCGACCCGCCGGAGGCGCCCTGGGCCAGGACCGAGATCGGGGTGGCAGCGCCTGAGCGCTTGGAGCTGGGACTTCTCGTCGGCCGAGATCACGTAGTCGTCGGGGCCGAGCGCGACGCCGTCGACGACGCGCTGGTATAGGTCGAGGACGCGCGCCGCTTTGGTAGCGAAGTCGGGGTCCCGCGGGAAGATCCATGACCGGAAGCGCCACGGCTTGATCGCGGCAGCATGCAGCCAGCGGCGCACCGTCGAGGACGAAATCGACTCGACGAGCCCTTCGCGCCTCGCCTGGGTGGCCAGCTCGTGCGAGCTCCACCGCGACAGGGGAACATCACGTCGCTCGGGTGGCTCGCAGGCCAAGGCCTTGATCCCGGCCACCACGGCAGCACCGAAGCGCCGTGGCCGTCCAGAGCGAGGGCGGTCCCTCAGGCCAGCGAGCCCCTCCTGCCAGAAGCGCTTGCGCCACTTCGACGCCACATCGACACACACCCCGACGCGCTGGGCGATGTCCACGTTCCGCGCACCGTCGGCCGCCGCCAGCACGATGCGAGCCCGCACCACCTCGGCGTGCGCGGCCGTCCGCGACGACGCCCGTTCCTCGAGCACGGCGCGGTCATCTGGCGAGAGCCGAACTTCGAAGGGCGAACGACGAGACATCGGCCAACCGACCTCCTCACCGCACCCGATGAGGGCAGGTTCAGCCCTCAAATTACACCGATGTATTTATCGGCAGCGCCACTAGCCTCGACGCCATGAACTGCGGGGCACCTTTTCGATGACGCTCCGGCCACCGTGTCGCTGAGATCGTCCACCGATCTACCCGTGCCGTACGGGACGCCCCACTGCCGACCATGTGGCGGACGAGGACTAGCGCTCTGCTCATCTGATAGGGGAAGCGTCGAAAGCCCCGCCCGCGCCCCCTCCAGCCGATCAAGCCCACGGCGGGCGATGCGGGGCGGATACAGAGGCGAATCTGGCAGTTCTTCGATTTGCTCCCCCGGGTCTGGTGGAGTTTGTCGTGCCAACGAGTGGGAGCAGTTCGGCTTCAACACAACAGAGGATCAGCAGTGCAGTCTCATCGCTCGTCGAAGCAAACCTTGTCATCCGTGAGACGGACCCAGACAATTCCTCTCGGTCGCTAGCTGTTGTAACTCCGCAAGGCTGGCTTGTTCGGTTCCTTCGGAATCGGTTCAACCTGCCTGAGGGGATACTGCGGAGGCCCTGCGTCTATACGCAATCTGAATGTTTCGCGAACTCCAGATGAACTCTCCATCGTTGAGACCTTTCGCCTCCAGTTGTTCGCTGACGAGAGCCCATAGTGGTTAGAAGTTGCAGATCACGTCGCCACTAACTAGGACTCGACGTCCATGGAGGTGGACCACCTTGGACCACCCGAGAACACTCAAGGCTCACCCAGAGCGAGTGGGCTCGTCGAGGGATGCCAGAAGGGACCTCGACTCTGGTTTGGCCGAGCTGGACCCCGATCGAGGGCGTCCGGCCAACGTCGTGTGCGCGAAGGACCTGACGCTTCGCATTGGGGCAAAGACCATCTTGTCGGACGTCGAGATCGACATTGCCCGTGGGACGATCACCGCCATTATCGGCCCGACCGGCACCGGCAAGTCGGTGTTTTTGCGCACCCTCAACCGGATGAACGACAAGATCGCGGGCTTTAGCCACGACGGTGACGTCACCCTCGACGGCGAGAGCATCTGGGCCAGCCACCGGGACCTGCTCGTTCTGCGCCGTCAAGTCGGGATGATGTTCCAGCGGCCCAATCCGTTCCCGATGTCGATACTCGACAACGTGGTGTCGGGCGTGAAGGCCCACCAGCTGGCCAAGGGCAAGCAGCTGAACGTGATTGCCGAAGAGCGGCTCAGTCAGGTCGGCCTGTGGGAGGCGGTGAAGAACCGTCTGGACGACTCGCCGTTCCGGCTCTCTGGGGGCCAGCAGCAGTTGTTGTGCCTGGCCCGTGCACTTGCCGTCGGGTCGGAGGTGCTCCTGCTCGACGAGCCGACGTCCTCTCTTGATCCCGTTATCACCGAGAGCATCGAGCACCTCCTCCGTGGCTTGACCCCCGGCTACACCATCATCATCGTGACCCACAACCTGGGCCAGGCCCACCGCCTGTCGGATCACACCATGTTCTTGAACGGCGGTCGCCTTGTCGAGTACGGACCGACCGAACGGTTCTTCGAGCGCCCTCGGGAGCAGGAGACGCAGAGTTACGTGACGGGCCACTTCGGATGAGCTCGTCGATATCGTCGCGGCGCACTGCTCGTCGTCTTCTAATCGAGGCACGGAGCGAGACCACGCACGCGGTGTTTCCCCGGACCCTGCGCCCCGTCAAGCATCACCACTAGTCAGAGGGGATCGCGGGGTCGTGTCCGACATTCTCAATGACGTACCTGAGAGCCACCGAGACCTTCTGCGCAAAACCCTAACCGCAACGCTGACGACCATTGACGCAGAAGGGCGCCCACGGTCGACAGCCGTCTGGTACTTCATAGACAGCGATGGGCAGTTGAAGGGCTCAACCTACTCCGATCTTCAGCAATACAAGGATCTGCGCCGCGATCCCAACTGCGCCTTGTTGATCATTGACTTCAGCCACCCTCTCCGCACTCTTGAGGTCCGCGCCACGACGGAGTTGATCGCCGATCCCGACAACGGCACGGTGCGCAAGTTGGCCGACAAGTATGGCTTTGCCGCGGCCAGGGCTCCCGTTCGCGAGGATTGCTTCACGGTCATCTACCGCCCTCGTCGTCTGGTCACAAGCCAGGACTGGCCGAAAGAAGTCCTGTTTGGTAAGGATCCGGACAAGTAGCGAATATGTGCACGCTGGCTGGTGCCTAGGCCTGTCGGAACAATGCGTCCGTGTTCCGCGGGCAATGCCAGCATTGCCAGGCCCGGTGACGCAAAGGACCGACCCCTCACTCCGGGTCAGTCGAGAACTTCAATAAGCTGGCTGACACACGGACGCGTGATACCGTCGCCGTAATCTTTACGGATGCCCGACGTTCCAGATCGGGATGACGAGATCCACGGTCAGGATCAAGGCGGAGCCTCACAAGTTGTGGCGTGCCGTACACTGACCTACCAATGGCCGATCTGTACTACATGAAGGAAAAGTACGGTGTCGCCGTGCATCTCATGGCGACCTCAGACGGTACGTTGCGCCAGCGTGTGCGCGATGCCTACGTGTCCTCGGTTCGGCTTGCCCACACGGTGGGCGGCGGTCCCCCCGAGGCACAAGCGTCCGCCGCGCTCATAAGACGAATGGAGGATCTCGCTGAGAGGGTTACGCAGGACGGAACTTACGACACCAGCTTCTCCGTGCTGTCTGACGAAAGGATCGCAGAGGTAGCAGAGGACATCTATGACATCCATCTTGAGATCGTCGGCGAACTAGGGCTTCTTGGGTAGTCCCTCGGGCGGGCGGTTCGTCCGCTTACAGAATCCCTCGAAATACCAGCTGCGCCCTGCCCGGTCCTTCCAGACGCCCCTCCATGCGGGCTCTCCGCGGCAATGGGTGGCCTGCAGCTGGCGGCACTGCTCCATAGGCAAGCACCGATCCTGCAGAGGGCTGAAAGGTTCGACCAGGTCGCCGTGTTCAGGCATGCGGTCCGACGGGGAGCGACCGTAGACTTACGTCGCTTCAGGCGGTAGTGGGGGGCGGCGACCCGGGCGTACACATACCTCAAGCCTCCGCCCCCACCCCGATATTCACGATTTGCTTGGAGAGCAAAATAGAGCCAACCGGGCTGAATCGCACAACGCACGAACAAATGGTCAGAGTGTGATTGCGGTTGATTCGGCCCGGTTGGGCATCAGGTCCCTGGGGGCGAGGCTACGGCGGGCACTACACGAAGCGGCCCCTCGATTGGGTGGAGGAGGGGCCGCTGCACCCGTTGTCATCGTGACTGACGTAGGCGCCCCTTCATTTTATGACCCGGCCTTTGCGAAGCGACCGCGCTGTGGCACGGTCGACTGTCAATAGGTGGTCGCCCCAAAAAGACCGATCCGCTACAGCTCGCCACACTGACTCCGCCACCGTGACACTCCCCAGATCGGGCCGCTCGTAGACCGAGCAAGACTCGAGCAAGCTTCAGAAGATCCCTCGCCCCGTTGAACGGGACCTTTGCCCCTATACAGGCGTAAAGCTTCCTGACAATGCTGATCAGCAGCCCACATGCTGGTACAGGAGGTCCCGGCCAGGCTCGAAAGGATGCGCCATGGCACTCGGCTCGCTGACGGGATTCGACCAGGAGGATCTGACGGCGCGAGCCCGCATCCGCGACGCCGCCCTTCGCCTCTTCGCGGAACATGGCGTCGACGGGACCACGATCCGTGACATCGCCGCCGATGCCGGCGTGTCGGGGGGCCTGGTCCGGCACCACTTCGGGTCTAAGGAGGACCTGCGCGCGGCGTGCGACGCCTATGCGCTGGACCAGATGATGCGGATCAAAGAGCGCGTCCTCCTCGAGGAGGGCGACGACAGGACGGGTGTCGGCCACGCCTTCCTGTCCGATGCCCACCCAGCGATGCTCCTCCTCCTGCAGTACTTCGCCCGTTCGATGGTGGACGGCTCCCCGGCGGCGGACGCGATGTTCGAGGAGATGGTCGACCTCAGCGAAGTCTGGCTGTCCGAGCACCACGGCGACGCCGTACATGACACCCGGGCCTCCGCCGCCCTGCTGGTGGCCCACGAACTCGGCGTGCTCGCCTTCCGTCGCCAGCTGTCCCACGCGCTTGGGTCCGACACCCTCGAGCGCGAGGGCCACCTCCGCCTAACCCGGGCCAAGGTCGACTTCTACGCGCAGGTGTTCTTGGACTCCGAGCTGGCCGCGCAGGCGCACGCTGCCCTCGACCAGCTGCAGCAGGCCGAATCCCGACGCAACATCGATTCGAAAGCCGGATCGACACGATGACCGAGCGCGACACGGCAACACCCGCGATCCGCACCACGGGCCTCACCAAACGCTACGGATCGACGCTCGCGCTGAGCGACCTCGACCTCGCGGTGGCGCCCGGCGAGGTGTACGGCTACCTCGGGCCCAACGGAGCCGGGAAGACGACCACCATCCGGCTGCTCCTCGGGCTCCACCGGCCCACGGCCGGGTCGGCCCGCCTCTTCGGCCTCGACGCCTGGGCCGACCCCGTCACCGCGCACCGGCGCGTGGCCTACGTGGCCGGTGAGCCGTTCCTGTGGCCGTCGCTGACGGCGGCGGAGACGTTCGAGTTCCTGGCTTCGGTGCACGGGGGATCCCACACCGCGTATCGGAGCGAGCTCGTGGACCGCTTCCAGCTCGATACCTCCAAGAAGATCCGTGCCCTGTCCAAGGGCAACCGCCAGAAGGTCCAACTCGTCGCCGCCCTGGCCACGCGGGCCGATCTCCTGCTGTTGGACGAGCCGACGTCCGGGCTCGACCCCCTCATGGAGATGGTCTTCCGCGAGTGCGTGCAGGAAGCCAAGCAGCGAGGTCAGACCGTCTTCTTGTCATCGCACATCCTGAGCGAGGTCGAGGCGCTGTGCGACCGGGTCGGGATCCTGCGCCAGGGCCGTCTCGTCGAGGAGGGGACCCTCCAGCAGCTCCGCCACCTGAGCGCGCTCACGGTCGAGGTCACCTTCGAAGGCCCCGCGCCGGCGCCGCCCGACCTGCCCGGAGTCCACGCCGAGCGGATCGGTACCAACGCCCTCCGCTTCGAGGTCTACGGCCCGGTGCGCCCGCTCGTCACGGCCCTGGCCCGGTACCCCATCGCCACCCTCACCAGCCGGGAGCCCTCGCTCGAGGAGATCTTCCTCCACCACTACGACGGCACGAACGGGCATCACGGTGGCTAGCACCAAGACCGGGCTGCGCACGCCCGCGGTGGCGCCCACCCGAGCCAGATCGGCCCGCACCGCGCTTTTCAAGCGCACCTTCCAGGATGCCCGCGTCCGCACCATCGTGTTCGCCTACGTCTTCGCGATCTACTCATGGCTGCAGCCGGCGGGCTACCGCACGACCTACCCGACCCTGGCCGATCGGATCGCCTTCGCGCACAGCTTCGCCGGGAACGACGCCATCCGCCTCTTCTACGGCTACCCCTACGACGTCATGACCGTGGGTGGCTACGCGGCCTGGCGTGTCGGCGGCACGCTCGCGCTCGCGGCCGCCATCTTCGGCGTGCTCGCGGCCGTCCGCGCGTTGCGCGCCGAGGAGGAGGCCGGGCGCACCGAGCTCGTCCTGGCCGGGGCGGTGTCGCGCCGCACGGCGTTCCGGTCCGCCATGGCCGCCATCGGCGCCGGGATCGCGCTCCTCTGGCTGGCGTCGTTCCTCGGGTTCGTCATCGGGCGTCTTCCGGTCGCCGGCTCCGCCTACCTGGCCCTCGCCATCGTGGCGGTGATCCCCCCGTTCGTGGGGATCGGCGCCGTCATGTGCCAGCTCGCGCCGACGCGGCGAGGTGCTCTCTCCCTGTCCATCGGCGCCGTCATGGTCTTCTGGCTCTTCCGGGTCGTGGCCGACACGTGGGGCAGCGGTGCGTGGCTGCGTTGGGCCACTCCACTTGGATGGGCGGAGGAGCTCCGCCCCTTCACCGGGACCCACGCCGTGGCGCTCCTGCTGTTCGCCGCCGCCACCGTGGCACTGTTGTGGGCGGCCGAGCGCATCGGCGCCACCCGCGACGTCGGTGCCGGCATGCTCGCCGAGCGCGACACCGCGCCGCCGCGTCTCTACCTCCTCGGGTCACCGAGCGCACAGGCGCTACGCACCGAGCGCGGCACCCTAGCCGCGTGGCTGCTCGGCGTCTCGGTGTTCGCCGCGATCTTCGGCATGATCGCAACCAGCATCTCGGCGGCCGGCATCTCAGAGAACCTCCAAAAGGAAGTGGCCAAGCTCGGAACGGGCTCGATCTTCACGCCGATCGGCTATCTGTCCTTCGTCTTCATCGTCTTCATCCTGGCCGTGTGCCTCTTCGTGTGCGGGCAGGTTGCCGCCGCCCGGACCGCCGAGTCCGACCAGCAGCTCGAGACGCTGCTGGCCCATCCGGTGGGCCGCACCCGCTGGCTGGCCGGGCGCTATTTCATCGCCGTGCTCGGCGCCGCGGGGCTGTCCTTCCTGGCCGGCTTCCTCACCTGGGCGGGAGCAGCGTCGCAGGGCGTGCACATCTCGCTCCCTCGCATGCTCGAGGCCGGGGCCAACTGCCTGCCCGTCGCGGTTCTGTTCCTCGGGATTGCGGGACTGGCCTACGCCCTGGTGCCCCGGGCCAGCGCGGCGATCTCCTACGTGCTCGTCACGACGTCGTTCCTCTGGTACATCGTCGGCGCGCTGCTCGGCCTGCCCCGTTGGCTTGTCGACGCGACGCCCTTCGTACACCTGGGGCTCGTGCCGGTGCAGACCTTCCGCACGTCCGACGCCGTCGTCATGGCCGCTGCGGGCTTCGTGGCAGCCGGCGTGTCCCTGACCGTGTTCCGGCGCCGAGACCTCTTGGGCGGTTGAGCCGACGTGGGGGCGGCCACGCACTCGGCGGCGGGGTGAGGCCCGACGGGCCGAACCCGAAGAGAGGCTCAACAGCACAGCAGGTATCCAGAGCGGCGCCCGGCTCCACCGTGGTCCACGACTGGCGCCGACACTTGGCGAGTATTCCCGTCGAGACTGTCAACCGATTGTGGCCGCCAACCGTCTAGTGAGTGTGGTGATGAGCGAGCCTGAGGTCAAGGAGCATGGATCGGCGGGCGCGCTGAGCTTCGAGGGCTTCTTCACGTCGGCGTTTGCCAAAGTTCGAGCCGCCACAGCCCGGATCACCGGTCCCGATCTCGCTGAGGACCTGGCCGTCGAGGCCTTCGCTCGGGCATTCGCCCGCTGGGGACGCGTTTCCAAAATGGAGAGTCCGGAGGGCTGGGTGGTCAGAGTGGCCACCAACGCTGCGCTCGATGACGTGCGCCGCAAGAAGGCATTTCTCCCCGCCATCGTCGCCCGGGACGCTCCGGTGGACATCGTCGAGAGGGACGACGTAGTCAGCGCCATCCGCTCGCTTACCAGGAGGCAACAGGAGGTTGTCGTGCTGCGCTACATCGTCGACCTGCCAGAAGCAGAAGTCGCGCATGTTCTGGGCATGAGTGCTGGAACGGTCAAGACCCATCTGCACCGAGCCATCCTGCGTCTGCGCGAACAGCTATCGAAGGAGGAGTCGCCATGACGCGACACGAGGAGATGTTCGACGAGATCTCGGGAGAGCACATGGCCGAGCTCCTCGAGCGGACCGTGCGGCGGGGGACCCACCTGCGCCGGCGCACGACGGCACTGCGGGTATCACTGGCGGCACTCGTCATCTGCGCGGTTGCCGTGCCGTTGAGCCTGTCGCTCTCGCGTCAACAAGCTCCAACGTTGAGCACCGCCATCGAGGTGACATCTGGCACCGCATTCCAAGACGTGGTGTGGAGGCACGTCGACTACCCGGGACTCAACTTCTCGAAGGTCACGTTCCCGGGGAACATCGGATGCAACCCGGGATCCGCGTACGGCTTCACTGTCGACGTGCAGCAGGTGTCCTACATCCAGTCAGCGCAGGGCACTCCTGTAGCGCTCGTCTTGGTCAAGTGTGACGCCGGCACACCGACACCGAGTTCGCTCTACGCGTTCACCGTGAAGCCGGGGTCCAGCGAGCCTCAACTGCTCCAGACGCTCCTCGCCCCGCCCGCGCCCCTGGCACAAGTGTTTTGGTACGCCACCGGATTCTCGATGTCAGAGGACGCTGTGGTGCTCCCTTCCCGAGGCGTGACGGGTGCGGCAGCCATTTGTTGCCCGAACGTGAGCGAGGACATGCGATGGGTGCTCCAAGGTGGGCGCTTCGTGCAAGTCGGCGAGCCGGAGCACAAGGTATCGGGATGACGTCGAGTGTCACCCGTAGGCAGCTCGGCTAGGAGCAGACAGCCCGCGGCGCGGGTAAAGGTGTCGCTGGCCGTCTGAAGCCCCCGGCACTGGAGAAGCTCGGGAGTCCGCTGAAGAAATGATCCCGCCTGTCTGGACTGAGTCGCTCCAGGGCAGACGGACAAAGGACACCGCGGACCGACAAGAAGTGGGGGATGCGTCCGCTCACGAGCCTCAGGCTCAGCTGATCCAGATCTGGGTGGGCCAGATGGAGCCACCGATCATCCCGAACGCGGGCTGGCCCTGCGGCGTGGTCGGGTTGTTGAAGTTCTGCACAGTGGGGCTGCCGATGACGGCCCAGACCGCACGGTCCAGCCACAGGTAGGGGAGGTCGAGGGCAAGGCGCTTGTTGACCGTCTTGTAGGCGGCCGCGCGGACGCTCGGCTGGGTGTTGGACCGCCCCGCCAGGAGCGCCTTCTCGATCGTCGGATCCGCATTGCGGGCCATGTTGATGGACAGTGACCCCGAACTGACGGTGGTCGTGCTCCAGAAGATGTAGTTGAGGTCGGGGTCGACCGCCCCGAACTGGCGCCAATTCAGCGCCTGATACTCGCCGGCCAGCGCGTTGTTGATGAAGGCGTTCTGCTCGATGATGGGGGTCTTGACCTGGAATCCCACGGACTGCCACGCCTGCTGGAGGTACGCCTGCTGACGCACGCTGACAGGCCCGTTCGTGTTGCCCAACGTGAAGGAGATCGGGTGGCCGGTCGACTTCTCGACCTGCTTGACCAGCGTGGCCGCCCGCGAGGGGTTGTAGGCCGGGTAGGACGTGGCGGAGTAATAGGGGGAGCCAGGCACGAAGAGGCCGGTGCTCACCGGGAGCACGCCCTCGTCGATGACCTGGGCGTACTGACGGCGGTTGATGGCCATGGCGGCAGCCCGGCGCACGTTGGGATTGTTGAACGGCGGTGCCAGGCAATTGAGCTGGACGCAGCTCATGTCGGGCTCGCCGGCCACGTGGGTCCTGTCGTCGATGTAGGAGTAGCTGCGGTTGCCCCGGTACTGGGTGATGATCTGCGTCGTGTCGGTCACCAACAGGTCGATGGTGCCGGACTGCAGCGCCTCGGACCTCGCGCTCTCGTCGGGGATCGGCTTGTACGTGATCTGCGAGAGATACGGGAGCCCCGGCCGCCAGTAATGAGGGTTGGCGGTGGCAGTGAAGTGGTCGTTGGGGATCCACTCCTTGAACACGAAGGGCCCGGTGCCCACCGGGTGGGAGGTGCCGTTGGGGTTTCTGAGCATGGACGGCGCGACTACGTACGCGATCTGGCCGCCGATGCCCCCGGCCAGGTAATACGGGAACGGCGCCCACGGCTTCGTGAACGAGATGGTCACGGCCAGTGGCCCGGTCTGGGTGATCGACTCCAAGGTGGGGTTGATGATGACGCCGGTCAACAGCGACTTTGATTGGGCCTCGAAGTTGGTCAGCAGGGCGGCGCCGTTGCACGGGGTCCCGTCGTGGAAGACGAGGTTCGGGCGTAGGGTGACGGTCCACGACGTGTACGACGAGTTCGGCACGACCGACTGGGCCAGATAGGGGGCCCAGTTACCATTGGTCAAGATGATGGTGAGGGGGTCGAACACGGTGCGGGCGTACATGACGCCCACCTCGTCGAATTGGGCCTGGGTGGGGTCGAAGCCCTGCTCCTCGGCATCGACCCCGAAGACCAGCGAGCCGCCCTTCTTCGGCGTGGCCTTGGTGACCCCGTTGCGTCCAGGGCCGTTCGTCGTCGCCCCGGCGATCCCGTCCCAGCCCATGCCGAGCGCCGATGCCCCCGCAAAGCCCGCTGCTGCGGCAGCGCCACCGGCCAACAGTGTGCGGCGATCGAATCTCGAGACCATCGGTCCTCCATTTCCCCGAACCCAGCGGACCCCCGAAAGTCTTCCGGCGACGTTCGTGCCCGTGTTCGCCTACGGCCTCAGCCGTCCCCTTGAGCGTCGCCGGTGTACGAAACGTGCGATTCGGTCCACCGACACCGCGACTTCAGCCCCGCTTCGCAGCCTTCTTCGCCGGAGCCCGCTTCGCCTCAGAACGCTCCTCTCCCCGAGCGTTCTGACTCGCCTTTACGATCTTCTCCGCAAGCTGGGTCGACGTGCCGACAAGCTGCTCGGTCATCTTGAACGCCGAATCGATTATCCGCTGGCGGGGACCGTTGTCTGCACCCACGTCGGGAAAAGCACCATTTACGGTGTCAAGGAACTTCCGCACCGATTCAAGCGCAGTGTTCCCGGTATCACGAAATGACTCGATGATCCGATCAGCGCTGCCGGAGCCGGTCTTTGTGCTGGTCATAGGGTCCTCCCATCTCTTGGGCCCTGATTCGCCAATGTGTGGCTACTCCCATTCTCTTCACAAGCACAAGGCGGCGAAGTAGAGGCCTTCGGCACGTTCTTCCCGCACAGGGGCGGCCCCACACAGTCGCCGGTGAGGGGCGTAGCCACGGATTGAGCCTCCAGTCGGGTTTTGTGAACGTCCCCCTCCGACACACAACTCGGCCCCACGCGACTTCCGGGCGGGCTCCCGCCAACGGATTGAAGGCGCGTCCGGGCAGGAACACCCGTGCTCCATGGCGTAAGAAAAGCTGGGGGCTAGGTTCCTCGACCTCACGGATCGGTCAACCGGTTCGGGTGAGAACGTGACTGACGCTTTTGCCCGGTAGGTGACCGATCCGTGGGAAGGGTCTTATACCCGGCTCGGCCGCGACCCAACCCCGAAGCGGAACGGGTTTGGGGTCGGGCCACCGCCCACTTTGTGGCACCCAAAACAGGGCGTGGCACTACCCCTACGCCACCGGCTTAGGGTCGGCTCCGGAATACGCCACACCCCAACCCTGGCGTGATCCCCCTCGGGGTCGCTTACCGTGCGGTCCCGACGAAGCAAACCTCCCGGGCTCTCTTGGGTCGGGGGGTTTCTTCGCGTTCGGGGCGCAATACGGCAATCGGCCCGCGGGCCGCGGGCCGCGGGGTGGTCTACGCTGCCCATTTGGTCGACACCACGCGTGTCGGGCATTCGTCGCGTATGGTCCTCCGGCACTCAATTCGAGAGCCGTTGCGTACCGAGGAGAGCAAGGGGACGGAAGTTGCAATCTGGAAAAGACCGTCGCGCAATCGCAATGGCCCTTCTTGGGGCGATGGCGGGTCTGACCTTGTGCGGTGTTGTCTCGGGTATTGCTGAGGCTTCGTCAAAGAAGACCGAACCCCTGCAGATCTTGATCACCAACGACGACGGCGTGGGGGCGCCGGGGATCAATGCGGCGGCGAAAGCACTGACCGCGCTCCCCAACACCAAGGTCACTGTCGTGGCACCCCTTACCAATCAGAGTGGGACAGGTGCGAAGGTAACAGCGGGGACATTGACGGTGACCAATGCGACGACGGCGAGCGGGTATCCGGCCAAGGCGGTCGCTGGATATCCTTCAGACACCATCATCTGGGCCATCGACGACCATGGCATCTCGCAGCGCCCCGATCTGGTCGTTTCGGGAATCAATTATGGCCAGAATATCGGCCCGTTGGCCACTCTCTCCGGGACCGTGGGTGCGGCGCAGACCGCTCTGGCCCGTGGCATCCCCGCCCTCGCCGTCAGCCAAGGCATCGACAACGGCCAATCGCCCAACTTCTCTCAAGGTGCCAAGTATCTGGTGGCCTGGGTGCAATCGCACCGCAAGGTCCTTCTCACCGCCACCAAGAAGACAGCCAGCAGCACGAATGGCAGCATCAACGTGCCCACATGCGCCACAGGACGCATTCGCGGACCGGTGAAAGTGGTTGTCGCCACATCGCTTTCCGGCTACACGATCTCCACCGTGAACTGCTTCAGCACCGCCACCAAACCGTCCACCGATGTGCAGGCCTTCGTGGAAGGCTTTGCTTCCATCTCAGCACTTCATCCCGTGAATCCTCCATCCTGAGCGAGCCGTCGGGTTAGGACCATGCTGTGGTGCGCACAGGCGGCCAAAGCTCACGCGATCAGCGTCAATACCAACGGTGCCGAACCCGAAACAGGACGTGATCGTCGGGCAGAGACACGAAATGTTCTCAGAAGCAACGAGGTCCGACTGGCGGTATATGGGCAGCCTCCGCGTTGGGACCAGCTGGTTGTAAGAACGCAGACCGCAGGCCTGACACATATGGTGGTGGGGCAAACTGTCGGATTTCGATGGGGTGAGGGCATGGGTTGTCGAAATCGAAGCGATTCCTCGTGGCGGCGCAGGGAAGGGGACAGTGCGCCAGCTTCCACGTGACGACCGTGATGACTACACGCACGATGCCGCTGCGGCGCGCCGCAGGGTGGTGAGTGCGGAGACGGGCGCACGGCTTGACCACGTCGCCGCCTTCTCATTCGATCCGAGTGTCCTTCCCGGGAACATGGAGGGCTTCAGCGGCGTGGCACAGGTGCCACTGGGTTTCGCCGGTCCGCTCCTCATCCATGGCGAGCACGCATCCGGGGAGTATTTCGTGCCTCTGGCAACAACCGAGGGCACACTGGTCGCCAGCTACGGCCGGGGGATGCGTCTCACTCGCGCGGCGGGTGGCGTCACGGCTACGGTCATTGACGACGCCATGCAGCGGGCACCGGTGTTCGTATTCGAAGACGCCCGAGCTGCTCGCGACTTCGGCCAATGGGTTGATGAGAGCTTCGCCATCATCAAGACCAAGGCCGACGAATCGTCTCGGTTTGGAAGTCTTCGCGACATCGAGCAATACGCGCTGGGCCCGATGCGATGGCTCCGCTTCAATTTCACTACTGGCGACGCCGCCGGCCAGAATATGGTGACGAAGTCAGTCCATGAGGTGTGTAAGTGGATGATCAATCAGCAACCCCGCGGGCTCACCGACTTCGCGCTCGCCGCCAATCTGGATACGGACAAGAAGCATTCGAGCTTGAATAGCCTCCATACCCGCGGCAAGCGGGTGGTGGCCGAGGCGACGCTGCCAGCTGCGCTGCTCGAAGAGGTGATGCACACGAGCGCCGTGGACCTCTATCGGTTGCGCCAGTTTTCGAACATGGGCAGTCTGCTCGCCGGTTCGATCAGCAACGGTGCCCACTACGCGAATGGAATCGCAGCCATCTTCGTCGCCTGCGGCCAGGACGTCGCTAATGTGGCCGAGTCCTCGGCTGGCTTCAGCTTTAGCGAGCTGCGCCCCGACGGGAGTTACTACATTTCGGTCACGATCCCTTCTCTCGTGGTCGCCACCATTGGCGGCGGGACCGGCCTACCAACGCAGCGCGAATGTCTCGAGGTACTCGGCTGCTATGGCCAAGGGCGTGTGCAGGCGTTTGCCGAAATTGTGGCAGCAACCGTCCTCTGCGGTGAGCTGTCACTCGCTTCGGCGATCGCAGCCGATGAGTGGGTGTCAAGTCATGAGGTCTACGGTCGTAACCGACCAACGTCGGAATGACCCTTCTGTTGTAGGCTTCGCTACTATTGTCATTGAAGTTACTTACTTTGCACTGCAAATTCACTCGATCTTCCACGTTGCGATTCGGAGTCGTGAACCAGAGAGCAAGTGTGAACGGTGAGTTCGGTCCGTCCAACAGTGGGGCTCGCAGCGGGAGCACCGATACTCGAGACTGAGACCTTGAATGCCCCCACCGAGCGAGCAGGGCACATGGACTTCGATGTCCTCGTCGTCGGTTCGGGCTTCGGGGGATCGGTCACTGCGCTGCGATTGACCGAGAAGGGCTACCGCGTCTGCGTCGTCGAGGCAGGCCGGCGCTTCGCAGACGACGAATTCGCCGAGACCTCATGGGACGTGCGGCGGTTCTTGTGGGCACCGATGCTGAAGTGCTTCGGCATCCAACGCATCCACCTCCTGAAGGACGTCATTGTCCTGGCGGGGGCCGGTGTCGGCGGAGGCTCGCTCGTCTACGCCAACACGCTCTACGAGCCAAAATCCGACGCGTTCTACCGCGACCCACAGTGGGCACACATCGCCGACTGGCGCAGCGAGCTCGCTCCGTTCTACGACCTCGCCAAGCGCATGCTCGGGGTCGTCAAAAATCCGACGATCACGCCGTCAGATGTCGCCCTGCGCGCCATCGCTGAGGAGATGGGCGTCGGCGACTCTTTCGGCATGGCCCCCGTCGGCGTGTTCTTCGGCCTTGACGGGCGCAAGGAGCCAGGCCAGGAGGTTGCGGACCCCTTCTTCGGTGGCGCCGGGCCGGTCCGACGCGGCTGCATCGAGTGCGGCGAGTGCATGACCGGTTGCCGGAACAACGCCAAGAACACCCTCGTCAAGAACTACCTGTACCTGGCCGAGCAAGCCGGCGCGAAGGTCCTCCCTCTCACCACTGTCGAGAAGGTGCGCCCGCGCGCAGACGGTGGCTACGACGTCAGTACCAAGAGCAGCGACTCTTGGATGGCCGGACACACCCGGGCAACCATCACCGCCGAGCAGGTCGTCTTCGCCGCCGGGACCTGGGGCACCCAGCAGCTCCTGCACCGCCTGCGGGCCGACGGGGTCCTACCGAGGATCTCTGACCGGCTCGGCGTCCTGTCCCGCACCAACTCTGAGGCCCTTTGCGGCGCCATGACCAGCCCGCGGAACAAGAACAAGCCCGACTTCACCAGAGGTGTGGCGATCACGTCGTCGATCCACCCCGACGAGCGGACTCACATCGAACCGGTTCGTTACGGCAAGGGCTCCAACGCCATGGGCCTCCTCGCGACGGTCATGACCGACGGCGGTGGACGCGTCCCCCGATGGCTCCGCTGGATCGGTCAGGTCTTACGGCACCCCGGCCACCTGGCGTCCCTGGTGCTCGGTCTCAATCACTGGTCGGAGCTCTCCATCATCGGCCTCGTCATGCAGACCAACGACAACTCTCTGACCGTCAGTCCGAAGCCGCGCCGGTTCGGTCGTTACCGACTGACGTCCCGCCAGGGCCATGGCCTGCCGAACCCGACCTGGATCCCCGTCGCGAACGAGACCATGCGCCGATTGGCGAAGAACATCGGCGGCCATCCGTTCGGCAGCATCGGCGAGATCATCGATGTCCCGATGACCGCCCACTTCCTGGGTGGCTGCACCATTGGTGACGGCCCCGAGACGGGTGTCATCGATGCTTATCACCGCGTCTATGGGTATTTGGGACTGCACGTGGTCGATGGGTCGGCCGTGACCGCCAACATCGGCGTCAATCCCGCATTGACC
This sequence comes from uncultured Acidimicrobiaceae bacterium, assembly GCA_963717455.1. Taxonomy (GTDB): domain Bacteria; phylum Actinomycetota; class Acidimicrobiia; order Acidimicrobiales; family RAAP-2; genus Bog-473. The sequence continues at coordinate 3,042,217 of OY970336.1, read as the reverse complement.
ATCACTGCACAAGCCGAACGTGCCATGGCGATGTGGCCCAACCGCGGTGAAGTCGACCCGAGGCCAGCGATGAACGACCCGTACACACCCATATCGCCAGTGTTGCCGACGTGCACGGTCGTCCCCGACGGCGCCCCTGCAGCCATTCGCGGCTACGTAAGTGGTGACTCGCGCGAGCACTAACCCCATTGCGGCACACATGGCACACTGGATACGAAAGCCGGTCAGAAGTTCAACGACTCTCGTCGGCCACGGGCGCTCAAACGCCCCTGATGGACATATCTTCCACACATCGGCCCCGTGGGCTCGTCAACCCGCCGCCTTCTCGAGCTCAGTGAACGCCGCTGACGTCGCGTCGGCAAGCTTCCAAGGGTCTTCCACGATCTCGGGGCATACGACGAAGCCGAAGTCGATGTGGTCGAGATAGCTGAGCACGGTGATGTTCAGCCCGCCACCATCGAGCAAGGGGCCAATCGGGTAGTTGGCCACGAGCCGCGCCCCACCGATGTACAGCGGGAGCGGCGGGCCTTGGACGTTGGAGACGATCAGGTTGAAGATCGGCGGGTGATGGTCGGCGAGACGGAGTCGGCTGTAAGCCCGGACTCCAGCGGCGAGGAGTCCGGGTGGGGCGATATCTGCCAGGTCGAGGATGAGGTCATCGCCAAGCGCGTGCTGCATCACCTTTGCGCTCTGCGTCGAGGCATGGATCGCCCGAAGCCGCTCGACCGGATCATCGAGTTGCGTGGGCAGGGCTGCGCCCATCACGGCAGTGGCGTTTCCCCACGCGCCCCCGGAAGCATCGCCCCCGTCGTTGACGTGCACCGCGACAGGTATCTGGGCGACCAGCGGCTGGCCGGGTAGCTCGCCGCGATCGGCCAGATAACGACGTAACGCGCCGGTGCAGATGCCCAGCACCACGTCGTTCACCGTCACCGACAAGGCGTTCTTGATCGCCTTCACCCCGGAGAGAGGGACCGAGCAGTAGGCGAACCCGCGATGTGAGGTGATGGACCGGTTGAGCGACGTACGCGGCGCCTGGAAGGGCAACGTGACCGCCAGCCATTCCGGAGAAGCGCGAAGCCGCAGCATCCTCAGAGCCGAGCGACTCAGGTGGACGGACGTACGGGCGGCCCGCAACGGGGTGCCCATCAGCCTGGGCACCGCCCGCACCGCCATCTCGCATCCAGGCGGGATTCGCTCGCCCTGCAGCAGGGGTGTATCGGGTCGGTCCAGGGGGGCGCCGGGGTCGAGGTCGTAAAACACCTCGTACAGGCGGGCGCCGCGAACTCCGTCCGCCAGGCTGTGGTGCATCTTCGTGAGCAGAGCGGCGCGGCCATCTTCGAGGCCCTCGATGAACCAGATCTCCCACAGGGGGCGACCCCGTTCGAGCTTGTAGGCCAACAGATCGCCGACCAACGCAGCGAGCTCACGGGGACCACCCGGTGCTGGGACGCCGACGGGGCGGATCTGGCGGTCGAGATCGAGGTGCACGTCGTCCACCCAGGCGGGGCGGTCAAGGCCAAAGGGAACCTCAACCAAGCGACGCAAGAACGGACCGAGGAGGCCTGCCCTGGCCTCGACCAGCGCGCGCAATCGATTCACATCGAAGCCGCCTGGGGCGGTCGAAGGATCGAGTACAGCCAGTGTCCCCAAGTGCATGTGCCAATTCGGTGTTTCGCCGTAGACGAAACTGGCATCCGCACCGCTGAGCCGTTGCATCTGATACCCCCAAACACCCAGAGCGATCGTACGCCGCGTCAGGCTTCCGGCTAGTGCCGAAGGTCCCCAAACTGGTCTCGTCGGTGTCGAAGGTCGGCGACTTGGGGATTGTTCGACCCAATTTTGGGCACGAACTGCCGGGCGGGGCGGCCAAGGCTTCAATGGTGAGGACGGTGCTTCGGTCTTGCTGCTCGCGTGAAAGCCCTGCTCTAGGCCGCCCCTGAGCGCACCCGTGTCCTCAGGGGGTCAATCGGTCCTCCGACACCAACGTTCTGCGCCTCAGCCCCGCTTCGCAGCCTTCTGCGCCGGAGCCCGCTTCGCCTCAGAACGCTCCTCTCCCGAGCGTCCGGACTCGCCTTTACGATCTTCTCCGCAAGCTGGGTCGACGTGCCGACAAGCTGCTCGGTCATCTTGAACGCCGAATCCATGATCCGATGCCGCGTGGAGAGGCGCGTGGCGTCGCCTCACGTCGCAGGACAATACGCAGCCTTCGCTTGAGTGAGACCGCATGACACCTCTGCTCGGTTCAACAAGGTCCCTCATCCGACCAGAGCGCTGTCCTGTGACCCTGCTCAACGCGTCAGACGCCACCACACCCCGGGGCCCGAGAGCGCACTCGCCGTACGTAGCTCCACCTGTGCTGAAATGCGTCCCACTCCCGCTCGCAACATCCCGACCGTGGACCCGCTCGGTAAGGGGCCATCCAAAGGGCGGTGTCGAACTTCCAAGGTGGCAACGAGACCGGGCCACCCGATCACGTCGACCGGCCGAGCCACGGTCACGGGTGCCATCGAACCCCAGGCTGCATCGACCTCGGCGACCGTCTGGCCGGGAGCGAAGATGGTGAAGCTATGCAAGGCAACGAAGACACTCCTCACCAGCGCGTCGCCCGCATCGACTGCGGCAGTGTTCGGGCCGAGCGCCCCGCCCGGCTGACCCAGGACGGCACCGATGACCGTGACGTCCTTCCCGCCGATGTTCTGCTTCGCCGCGAAGAGATAGCAGCCCTGTGCACTCGAGTCGGACCCCGTCTTGATGCCGATGATCCCGTCGTGCCCCAGATCGAAATTGGGGTTGTAGACGACGGTGGTCATTGGCACGCTCGCCTGGGCCAGCGAGACGAGCTGTCGGAGGATCGGGATGGACAGCGACGCCTCGCCCAGGCGAACGAGGTCCTCTGCCGTGCTCGTCGTGGCCGGGTCCACGCCACTCGGATCGGTGATGTGTGTCGATGCGAGGCCGAGCCTGCTCGCTGCGGCATTCATCTTGGTCACGAACGCGCCGACGCTTCCCGCGTCCCAGTCGGCGAGGACCGTCGCCATGTCGGCTCCCGAATCGACCAACAGCCCTTCGAGGGCTTGGAGCTCGGTGAGTGACTCTCCAGCTGCGACCGAGACCTCGGGCTCCTGCCTCGCCTGCCCGGCCTGATACGCCGCGAGCGCGTCGGCGGTGACGGGGATCGCCGGGCCATCGTCCCCCGGCGCCAAGCGGTGATCTGACAAGACCACGTAGGCCGCGAGGAGCTCGGCCAGACCGGCGACCGGGACGGACTGGGACCCACGTAGCTGGCCCACCGTTCCAACACCCACGACCGTCGCCGCTGCCTCTCCGCTGCTCGGCCACGCGAAGGAGGGTGCCTTCCCCGGGAGACGGACTTCTCGCGTCTGGAAGGTGGCGTGGGGGAGCGGTCGGACCCACTGAGCGATGGCACCAGCGAAGAGCGCCGCGACGATGAGCGCAGTGCCCCACGTAAGGAGACGCCGGCGCCGCCGCGAGGCGCGCAGCCCGGCAACGATCTCGAGTTCGTCTTCGCTCGGCGGAGGGAGCTGTCTGCCCATTTCGGCGAGGCGCTCCTCGCTTTCCCGAGTCAGTGCCCGCTTTCGGGCGTGCGCAGGACCTTTGTGTCTCCCGCTGGCGTTGCCGTCCATGACCTCAACGCTAGGGCCGCGACGCTCACCGCAGTCAGCACGTCCACCCATCTGTGCCGCAGGGCCGGGGCATCTCGTGAACGCCCGTTCCAATTTGGTCTCCGAGGCGAATTCAGAGGGCTCCGCTCGCGATCGTGGCAAGGTCCTCGTCCCCGCGTGGGGCGTGTTGTCGCACGAGGGGGTAGGTCAAGGACGATCGATGCAGTGCGATCTCTGTGGCATCGCTCGTCGAGGATCCCCAGCGACCGAGCCACGGTTGCGATTCAACCCGACCCCCACCCCGTACCCGGTTGGTCGGCGGACACCGCCGACAAGTCGCCACTTGTGGGGGTGACCGTGACCGTTTGAAAGAATCCACCCGCCGGGTTGGATAGGATGACGGACGCTGGGACGCTTGTGAATGTCCCATCCGCGCAATCCGGTTGGCAGTTGTTTTCGTGGAGGGTGCCGATGCCCCATGCGCCACTCACACCCCATGACGACCATGTAATAACGGTGACCGTCGTATTGAGGGCACACCCGATGTAGATCAGTGTGGGGCGAATCGGTGTGTTTGTTCCACCGGGGCACGATGCAACGACGCCACCGGGCAACTGTGTCGTTGTGGTCGTCGGTGCCACCGTCGTCGTGGTCGTCGGGGGGATCGTGGTCGTCGTGGTCGAGACGTGTGCCGTCGTGGTCGTCGTCGTTCCGGTGGCCGACCTGGCCGGCGGTGAAGGGGACTGAACGGCCAACCCGATGGCGAGTCCGATGCCGAGGGCAGCGAGGGCGGCGACTGCGATGCCGACTCGGACGACGGTGGACCGGCGCATGATCACCCTGGGGTCATCATCAACCATGCGGAACAAGGTACTTCGGCACGGGTGTTGCCCATCAGGAGAGAGAGGCGATTGCCAACCATGCGTCCGATTGGCTCAAGGCGGCGCGGGGAGTTCTGCGAGTAGGGGTGCCGTCCTACGACGTTGGCGGGCAACGGTCGTTCGCTACGACGATCGCGTACGGAAGGGTACGGCCAAACCCCACGGTCGAGAACGTGTTCGACGATGAAGAACACCGTCTTGGTGGCGAAGCTCCCACTTGAAACGGCAGTCGCACGATGGACGGTCCGAATGCGGGAGTCCCACCACCCCACGATGAGACGGCGGGACGAATGTTGGGTGCTCGATTGCCCAGAGTGTCAGCAGGCGGCGCGGGCGATGCGGTACGGGTGCGGGGAACTGCCGATTGGGATCGGAATGCCCTGGAGTCCCGGCTGACGGCCGAGATGAGAACCATCTTCGGCGGGGAAGTGGCGTAGGGACTGAAGGCGTGGAGAGGGGCGGTGAAACCAACGGTGTGGTCCCCTGAAATCACCGCCCCTCTGTCACGATGCTGACAGCGGGCTCCGGGCCGAAGTAGAGCCGACCGGACTGAACGGCCACAACGCCCAGACAACACTTGGTCCGAGGCGATCCGCGACATCTCGGTGACACTCGGCGGTGGCGGGCTGGTTGCGCAATGCCGCTGTGGGGGTGCGGCGCCCTAGGTGGTGCATCGGCTCGGGGTGGCGCCGGTGAGACGTTCGGCCTGCCGTAATCAAAGACGCACGCATGCCGATCACTACGAGCGCACACGGCCACCACCGGCGGCACGTCGCGGTTTCACGTTTCCAACATCTCGAAGCGCCCCGGCCAAGTTGTTCGAACGGGTGACACACGAGGTCGTCGACGCGCTTGTCCGGGTCGTCGATGCCTAGCCAAGGCCATTCCACCTTCGACAGGGCCTCCGAACTCCGTTCATGTAGTGGTGGTGGTCGGGACTGTGGTCGTCGTGGTGGGAGCCGTGGTCGTCGTAACCGGAATGGTTGTCGTCGTGCTGGGCGGAGTTGTCGTGGTCGTCGTTCGAGGAACTGTCGTCGTGGTCGTCGGCGGACTCGTCGTGGTCGTCGGCGGACTCGTCGTGGTCGTCGGCGGACCCGTCGTGGTCGTTGGCGGACGTGTCGTGGTCGTTGGCGGACGTGTGGTTGTCGTACTCAGGATCGTGGTGAGCCGTGGCGGGGCGCTCGCTGGTGACGTGGCCACCGACGGTCTGCTCAGGGTGGCCAGAAGCGCGCTCCCGGGCAACGATGCGGTTGGCTTTCGCGATGACGTATCGGGTGACGGGAGCCCAGTCGTGACCAGTACCTTCGCCGTGGTCGTGGTACCACTCGTCATCGTGGTGGGCACTGTCGTGGTGGCGTTGGCTCGCTGGACAAAAAGCGTCGGTGGCGCCGTGTCGGACGTAGCGAAAGCCCATACCAGCACGCCAGCAACCGCAAGCACTGCGACTACCAGTGCCACGCTGGGCCGCCAGACCCCATCTCGGTAGTACGGTCTGACTTTCACGTGTCCTCTTCGCCGTGGAGTGTGCCCCCCCTACATGCCACCACCGTGCGGCACATTCGGGGTCTGTTGGAGAAGTCGAGCATTCCAACCGAGCCCGACGCCACCTTCAGACGGCGTGGACGCGGCATCACGATCCAGGACCTCCCTGGCGACGAGGTGCGGCAGTATGCCAGCCCCCCCACACTGCTACCGCTGGCATCTGCTTCGGTCGGTCAACTTCTTCATTCCAGGGCGACGAACCTTCTTGAGCATTTTCGGCCTGGCCATCCCGAGGAGGCTACTTCTGGGCGGCGGGGGAGGGGCGGTGTCGGCCCACGTCGAATCCGGGTTGATTCGTGAGATGGGGAAGTGCGTCGGCAGCTGCCCCGTGACGACGCTCTGAACAGGTAGAACGCGATATCTCCCGGCCCTACCATTGGCGAAGACTGACTTGAGGGGCTGGTGCCCGCAAGGGCGTGGGGGTTCAAGTCCCCGCTCCGACACCCCATTTGATCAGGCCAAATGCCCACTGCTTCGTACGGCGCTGCGGCGGGCCGAAGACGACCGTTGAATCTACGTTGAATAGCGAGATTTAACGAGGTGAGATTTCGATCACATCGGCACCAGGTTCGTTCGTGACGTCCTCATCCACCCGCAGCAGTGCACCGAGGCGGTCGGCGACCTCCCGGTGACGTTCGGCAGTGGCGTGCTGATAGCGCAGCGCCGCAGTATGAGTGCGGTGTCCTAGCCTGTGCATCAGCTCAGGGAGTGTGGCGCCAGCTACAGCAGCCCACGTCGCACCGGAGCCACGCAGGTCGTGGAAATGCAGACCGGTCACACCGGCCTTCTCGCATGCATCGGCCCACCTAGGCCGGAACTTCGTCCGGCGCAGAGGGTGGCTCTCTGGACTGGTGAACAACAAGGCGTCAGCCTCCGGACCAACGTATTGGGCCAAGTGGTCCTCAATGATGGGGACGAGTTCGGCGGGGACATCGACAGTCCGGTCGCTATCCGCCTTGGGCGACTTGAAGACCGTCTTGCCTCCCGCCAGTTCCACCAGCTGTTCGACGACGTGAATCTTCCGGTGGAGTAGATCGACTCGGGACCGTCGCAGCCCAGCCAACTCCCCAAACCGAAGTGAGCACCAGGCGGCCAAAATGACCATGGCTCGGTACTGGTTGTCGATGGCGTTAGCGATGACAAGTACTTGTTCAGGCATGGCCACCGGCCTCTCGGGTGCGCTCTCCTTTCCAGCACCTTTGATCCGGCACGGATTGGCGGGGATCTTTTCGTCGTCAACCGCCACGTTGAGGATGGTCCGCAGCAGACGGTACGCCTTAGCTGGCTGCGTGCTCGTTGGGTGCTCTGCCCTGGTTTCGGCGAGCCACGTCCGCACCATTTCGACGGAAATGTCACCGAGCGCAACACCCCCAAATGTCGGGTCGATCCAGCGGGTCCACAGCAGGTCGTACAGCTCCTTCGTCGTGGGGGAGAGCGAGCTTGCCGTTGCGCCCCACACCGAGCACCAGCCATCGCTTGGCGTAATCACCCAGGGTTTCACGGCTCGGCTCCGGTGGCCGCCAGTTCCCCTTGACGATGTCAGTGGAAACGGTGGACAGCCAGGCGTCTGCATCCGCAACCGTTGCGAATGTCGTCTCGCCAGCCCGGCGCTTGCCGTCAGGGGCGAGGTACGACGCCCGGTAGCGCCCTGACGGCAACTGCCAGACGTTTCCAAAGGTCCGACGCCCCTTGCGTCTCCGATTACGAGTTATGTCACTCACGTTCACCGTCCGTCTCATCCAGGAGGCCACGGCGTCTTACCTCGGCTATCCATCTGCTCGCCGTTCTGTCGGACATATGAAGAGTCGCTGCCACCTCCTTTCTCGGGTCGTAAGGGTTCCTCTTCACGATCGTCGCTATCTGAGCGAGGAGGTCGTCCGAGAATGGCTGTCGCTTTCTCGCCAATGCCTTGGCTTGATGGGCTGCGTTCAGCAACGCATCTTTGTCCCGTACGGGATTCTTAAACCCAATGCCCATAAATCCCGCCTGTTCGACGGCGGCGTCAAAGATCTTGCCGAAGTTGAGATGGTGCAACGTCGTCGGAGTTAGCCCGACGACGTTGAGGTGCTCGTCCAACAGATGTATGGCGACCTCAGTGGTAATCGGGCGCCCCGCACTCACCCCAAGCGACACTCTGACCACCGTCGTCGAATCATCGTCCTTGACGACCACGTTGAGGTCTACGGATTCTGGAAACAGCGTGCCATCAGCCAAGGGAACGAACGTCGTATCGGGGCGTCCGGTGGCGTGGTACTCAGGTCGATTGCCGGATGAGGGGGACGCCCGCTTGGCGTAGTACTCGGGCTCATTGTCGGATGAGGGGGGCGTCCGCTTGCGGGGCATACCGACAGCATAGACAGAGTTGGACAATGTTGGCAAGGCCATGACGTGGCCATGGCATGGCCATTGACATAGTCTTGACTCTCATGGAACGGGTTTCAAGGGCCGTGGAGATCGTCCGAGTCCGAGAGCTGGCAAGCAGCGGCCAGGCGAAGGTCATTCGGGAGCAGGCACAGATTTCCCGTGCCGAGGTAGCTCGGAGCGTTGAGGTCGATCCGAGCACGATCGCCAGATGGGAGGAGGGACGTCGCACGCCCCAAGGCTCCGCTGCGATCCGATATGGGGAAGTGCTGCGAGAACTGTCCGAGTTGGCGCCATGAGCGAGCCGAGGCTCATCGATTACGAAGTGGCTGCAGAGCGGCTTGCCTGTACGCCCAGGTTTGTGAGGAAGCTGGTGGAGACTCGCCAGCTCGCCTCCGTGAAGGTCGGTCGTCTGGTGCGCATTGAGCCGAGTGCAATCGAAGATTACATCGACCGGCATCGGGTTCAGGCAAAGCGGTGAGCGGGGATGCCAGCAACCGTTGGCATCGGCACATCGCTTGGCGAGCGACCAAAGAGTTTTGCGGATACAGCTCCTATTAGGGGATCAGATAGAACGCTCCGAGGTTCAACGTCTGCTCTTGTTTCTTATCCCTCTCCTGTTTATGAAAGAAAGAGATGGGATGTACAGATTACAGATGGCTTCCCTTTACAACGGGTTGGCTATGCAGATGAAAGACCCAGCCTCTTCAATGTTGAGTTGCGGCAGTGCCCTAATCCCAAGGGTAGACAGGTAATCGATTACCTAACCGGTGAGATCGATTACCGGCCCCACACGTGGCGAGACTGGGACGGTAAAGAGCGGATTTACCGGTGCTGCAAGAACTCTTGCCCTGTGTGCGTCGTAATCAACGGCCAAAGGATCGCAGGGGCCATCATGCTGGCTCAGCCCCCTTGGTGGTTCTGCCTGACCCAGGTGGGTGAGTCCTCATCGGTAATCAACAAGAGGGTGGGTACGTTCACCCATCACGTCAGACAGGACATCGCCTCGTTCAGGGTCTGCTGGGCAACCGAGGAGAATCCTGACCAAACGGGATGTCACGTCCACGGCTACTTTCATGCCGCTGGTTATGAACGCAGGGTCCCCTCGGATGTCTTCGATGATGCAGTGCGGCAGGCTGGCGTGGGACATCACTGGCGGATCGGTCCAGTCCGTTACCCCGCTGCGGTCGATTACTTCGGTTACTTGATGAAATCTCTGGTTGGCAACGATTACATGGCACAGAGATTTTTGGATCTCAACGGATCACCGGAGCGACGCCGACTAATCCATTCCTCCTCAGGATTCTGGCGAGAAGGGGCGGCGGGATGCACCTTGACTCGTTCACGGGCTGAGATCATCGCCTCCAAGCAATCACGAATGCGCCGCCGTGATGAGCCAAGGCATCACCAGACGGCCTGTGATTACGTCTCAGCGTCTTGAGTAGAAAGCAGGTCCCGGGGTAGCCCGGGGAGCCATTGAAGCCGTCAGAACAAATCACAGGGTCTCGTCCACTACAGCACAGGCTCGGCCATTACAGGGTCAGCCATTACGCCGCCCCCGATTATGCCGTCGGATTACAGCGCAGTTGCTGCAGGCCTGATTACGGCTCGGCATCACGGGACCCACGTATGCGACTCCCGATTACACGGCGTCTGATTCCCTGAGTCCCGATTAGAGCGCCGGATTACGCATTACACGGACTAATGATTAGGGACCCAACACTGGCTTGAGGTCAAGGTAGTAGTGGATAGAGTTTCAGAGGGTCATGCAGAAAAATGCGGTTTGAGGGCCGGATCTTCGCTGCACCTGGTTATCAAATGTCCAAAGTCAGACGTGAATGACCTGGAGTTTAGGTACTGGTAGTAGAGGATACGGTTTCCTCACCTTGTGTCCGGCCAGGCCCCTGTCCCGAGTCCAGTTCGATCTCAACCGGTGGATAACCGCCGAGCAAAGGCATTACAAGGTCGTTGTAAAGGTCGTACACCTGCTCTTGGAATCCTCGCCAGGATTCTCGTTCTAATCGGCCACCGGGGTAGTGCCGGTCCATAATCCGAGCCAGTTCCCGCACGTAATCCTCGGGCCATAGGCGACGCTTGGCCCTATGCCGATCTGGGTTCATTACGAAGGGTGTAGGCGGCAACAGCTTGATCCTCTCCCAATACAGCACAGTTCCTCTGGTGCGACGTAATGAGGTTGCGATGTAAACGATGGGGAGTAGTCGGACTTCGCCTTGCGCAGTCATCACTCGGATTCCGTTTCGATGTGGCATACGTCCATCTTCGCCAAACCGGGCCTAATCACCAAGGCAACGTAATCAAGCTCCATGGCGTGGAGTTGGAGAGCGGGTTCTGATCCTGAACGGCACCAAGGAGTCAGCAATGTGCCCCGCCGAGCCGACATACCAGATGTCTTGCAGGGCGCTCTACCTGGCACCTACGAAACTCATGCAGGACCTCACTTGGACTCCCCCCCACAAGGAATCCACCTTGAGGTGTCGTTACTCGTTGCGTTAGTTAGGAACGTTCTCGGTCCCTTCGCCGGGAGGGCAGACTCCGCCTTGAACTGAGCCTGTGCCTCTTCAAATGCCGCAATCACGAGGTCACTGACGGGATGCTTCCGGGCAACCACAAGGCGCATGGACAGCTGACCTCTCATCTGGCTTGACCACCGCAGCAGCTCGGCAGCCTCGTCTGCGGTCACCTCCACCGCCAGCGGCCTGCCGTGAACAATGTTGCCACGACGAGGCAAAGCCACGGACCTCCACACTTGCCAAACGTCCCTGCCGTCATCTGTGACCATCGGATCAAGCGGTCCGTAAACCTCATTCACCTGTCTTCAGGGCGTTGTCCCACCTACCGCTCTTGAACGTATCTTCGATCCTGCGCCTCGCCTCAGCCCAAACCTCGTCAAAATCGCCTTCCGGAATCTCTTCAAGGAAGAGGGGCAACAACATGACCTCTTTCACGAAGATCTCCACCGAGCGGAAGGCCCAGACGTAGGCCGGTTCAGGGAAACCAGCGTCCAGTAGACCCTGGGCCTGATCGGCTGACGCCTCAGCTCGCCGAAACGCCGCCTGCAGGGTCACGTCGAAGAACATTCCAGGACGGCGGTCAAGTTTCATCCCTCAATCTTCGTACCACGTTGTTACGGACTGTCTCATCGCCGGGTTGCCCGCCACAGTTGCAGCAGCGCCGTAGCGTTCCGCCATGGCTGATGCCCCACCGGCCCGGCAGCGTTGGGGGGCACCTCCCGATTACTGGTGGGTGCTGTCGCTGGCTAGGCGGGTGGGCTTTGCTTGCGAAGGGGGTGGTACGAGTGTGTACCCGGTTCAAATGCCCCTGCCCTCTGGATTCCGAAGCTCAACGCATCCAAGAACTCAGTTTGACGTGGGGTGGCCCTTAACCCGACCAAACCGATTCTTGTATCACCGGGCAACTCACTCATCGCCTCCTTGAGGGAGCCGCATTGGCGCTGTTCATCGCTCAGTATGAGTATGCGTACGAGGATTGCACCGTTGGGTTCGGGATCTCGCACCTCCCAATCCGCCAGAGACGCAAGAGGGATTCTGAGCACGGTGGGACACCGGGGAAGGTCCATTCCTGGCCGCATCGACTCAAACAGACAGTTGTAGAGATTGTCCTCAGTAAGTGTCCATACTGTGGCTTGCGTGTTTGTACTACTGACCTGATCCCCCGGTGCCCACCACATGTGCTGGGGAACTTCCCCGGTTTGATTGAGCAGACCCCGGATTGCCGGTGTCCAGTCCCTTTCCTCAAAGGCACCGCCGACCTCTTCATTGGCAGGCATAGCCAGCGCACCTTCCGTCACCTTTGCGCCGAACTGCCGGATCAGGTTCAGTACCTGGTCCATTTCTGCATCCGTGACTGGCTCATAATCTGCTGTCCATTCCCACCAAGCCATTTGATCGTACCGCCAAGGATGGTAAATGGCACTGAACGACCCGCCTTTGAACTCACCTCGGAATGACATCTCCGGGAGACACAGCAAGCTCCGTTTGACCTGTGTTCCGAACTCGCCCTTGCTCATTGGGAAGGAAAAGAGCCAGTGGGGGCCACCAGTCACGGTGATCTCCAGGAGCGGACTAAAGGGTGTGCCTCCTGATGCATAGACAATGGAGGTCAGTGGGATGTCAGCCAGTTTGTCCTTTGTGCGATTGGCGAGCAGTACTATCCGTCGGTTAGTCAAGATTGCGTCGATGAGCCGGTCCTTTCCCAGAACCCAACTAGGAATGAGTCCGCTTGTCTCTCTCTGACCAGAAGATCCCTGCCGATGATTTCCTCACCGGGAAGTGTGGAATCGCCCAGGATCTTCCGAGCTTGTTTCATCAAACGGCTTTCTGCCCGTCCCACAGCGCCTACCTCCAGCTGCTTCTCTCTGTACTCCCCAGTTCAACGCAATGACCCCGTAATGATCAAACTCGGCTCCCGGTACACTGGATGGTCCTAATCAAGATGGAGCGAGGGGCCTGGCCCGTTGACCTCCAGCCAACCTTCCTTCGGGCAATCGGTGGCAAAGCCAGGATCGATTGGAGACTTGAATGAGCACCCTGCCTGGACCCGAAACGCCTTCTTTGGTCTCGTCACGCAATCAGAGCGAGTTGCAGCCGAGCAATGCAGTAGTTACACCGATCACTCCCCAGGACTCAACCAAGACGACGGCGTATTACTTGGCCCGCCGCCTACACCTGGCTCTGCACGACCTCGGGGTGCTGCAACACATCCCCCCGGACTGGCTTCAACCCGGTCCTAATGGCCTCTCATTCCGCCCTCTCAGCGTGCGTGAAGCGGACAAACTGACGCTGGTATTAGAGGACCTGGCGCACGGCTACAGGGCACCGAGGCCGAGCGTGGATCCTGACCAACTCTCGCTGTTCTGAGGCCCGGTAATGGCAAACGACCGCAGCGGTCCACCCCATTACGAAAACACCTACAACCCACAGCCGCCAGTAGAGCCAGGCAATGTTCCCTACGCCGACTACTTCCGAGCTATTTGTCCGGGAGCACAGCGTCCCCGTAATCAATGGGCACACTACAAATATCTGACGACGTACATGAATCTCGCCCGTGCCTACTGGGATGCTCGGGAACGTGCTCGCATCCAGTGGGGAGCAAATGCCGACGAACCCAGCGATTTAGTCGTTCACCCGCCGATAGTTCTCTGGCTGCCCTACGTTGCCCATGGTGCTTGTCTTGCATGCACGTGGATCGACCAAGGGAGTGGGTCCATCGACGAGGCAGCCGTTTCCGCCAGGTCCCATAGCGTTGCGCACGGAGCTGATCCTCAAGTCGTCGCCGAACTCAGAGTTCCGATCTCTGAACGGAATGGGCCAATCTACAAGCCGCTCAATCGGAAATGGGCGTGACGTGTCGCAACAGACCACGTCGGCTGCGAGCCGCATCCCTGCTCCCGTCGGCGTTGCCGACAGAACTTGTCAGAGTGCTAACCCAGCGAGGGTATGAAGTTCGGCGGGATGACGAGTTGGTCAATCGCCTCTAACTCTCAAGAAGCCATGGCACAAGCGGAAGCAAGTGGTATTCACATCGTGGGATCAGCCGGATTGCAGACGATAATCAACCGGATGGAATCCCGTCAGAATATTGTGGGCACATATTTTGGATCGCAAGATTGATCAGCGTGTCCGTACCACCGCCGGAAATCGGCGGCACGGCGACACCACCGTTCGGTCCTTCTATCGCTCCATTCGCTAGTTCCGGGAGCATTGCTTGGTATACGAACGAGTCAGTATTTCGTGAAGCTCCGATAGAGAATGCCGTACAGATCTCCGAACCCACATTTGCAATGGCGCTCGGTGTTAGAGGTGGATTCGTACTGCTTACGTAGAGCGGCAACTGACTGGTCACGGCATTGGCAAAGGCCTGCTGAGCCGATGTCAATGGCACGGTCGTCGTGGTAGTGGTTGGCGTTGTCGTGGTCGCCGTGTTGCCCGTGTTGCCCGTGTATCCTGATCCGGTGTTGCCGGACATGCGGACGGCGGCTACACACCCAAGCAGCCACTGGCTGAGATTGCCACTGCTCGTCTGCCGGTACTTCTCGCAAACAATGGCCGGGGCCTGGTAGATGTCGCTGGAGTGAAAGCTTCGGGCGGAGACCAGACCGTTGTTGACGAGGCGCTGTCCCTCGGCGTAGCCATCTTGATAGGACGCCGAGCTAGGGTCGGCATGCAGACTTGGTACTGATACGTTGTCCGAGTTTGATGCTGACGGTGAGCTAGAGCACGCTGCGAGCAGCATGGCACCCAGTACCACAATGGCGCTGAAGTTGGCCTTCTTCATCTGCCCTCCTCCAGCACATCGATGGGTGCAGCCCGGCTTTCGCACCCATCCGCATTGTTCATGGATCGCCCGCCCTTAACTGTTTCCGCTGTTCCCCGAGTTGCCCGAGTTACCGGTACCAGTGTTGCCCGAGGTACCGCCGCCCCAGTTGGCGAAGTTACCGCCGCCGAGCGGAGTCGTTGCGTTCGCCGTATATGCATCGACACAGCCTTGCTTCCAGTCAGCTACATTCTGCCCCGGCCCGCCACCGTGTGCGCCCGTCATGGCACCTTGCTGAATGTAGGTAGCGCACAAGCTCTCTGCAGAGGTCTCTGGCAGCGAAAAGTTTTGGTTGCTCGGGCTCATGCTGTTGAGCCACGCGGCGTGGTTGTATCCGTTGGTGTACGACTGGCTGTGCGAGCCGGACAACGCCGCCGAGATGCCTGCGATGATCACGAGCAGGACAACTCCAAGCGCAATCCAGAACACTGGCTGTCTGCGAAGTGGCTTCTTCCCCGAAGGCGAAATGAGTGGCGTCTGTAACGGTGGCGGAACTGACCCTGCCGCTGCGGGTGGTTGCGTTGGCGCTACGGCGACTGTGCTGGGTTGCGGAGGCGGTGGCGGTGATGACGAGCGGAACGGTCCGGTCAGATCGTTGTTCGCTGTCTTCTTGGTCCCCGCAGCGTTCGACGTTGGTTGCTCTGGGTTGGTGGACTCGTCAGACATTGATTTGTCCAGTTGCGGCACTGGCGAAAGGCCAGAGAGTTCATCCAAGAGCGCATCAACCTTGGCTTCATACTCGGGCGTGGTCGACAGGACGGACCCATCCCAGCTGTGCGGTATTCCGCTGTCGGCTAAAGCCACGGTAAGTTCGCTCAGGATTCTCTTGTCCCAAGCGAGGGAATCCCATGTTGGATTGACTGACGGCGACGCACCATCGGCTTCGGCAACCGCATCGACCTTTGGGGTGACGGAATCAGCAGACAGCTTGATGAGTGGACCACCGCACTGACCGCAAAAAGAACCAGCCCCGACTGCCTCAGTTCCGCAACTCGGACAAAACCGGTGTCGTTCGGATCCAATCTTGTTGTCAGTCATCTGATCCCTTTTTCAATCGACGAACTGCGCTGGCCAGCTTCCGGCACCGGCTTTCGGTCATCGGGCTGGTATGGTGAGCCAGGACGGATCGTCAACGACAACTGTCCCGCAGATCTTGTCCCAAGGTTCTTGATTGTCCTTGTCCCACAAGAGCCACAGACAAGCAACGATCCCCAGCGGGAAGAAAACCGCCGAAAGGATTAACACCACGCCATATTCAACTACGGTCCGAAAGAATGTCCACCACCATGTCGAACTGGTTTGACGTTCAAGGCGAACGACTCTCATCCCCAGCACTTGTTTGCCTGGACTTTGCCCCCGTCCAAAGATGAACAAGGACCAAATGGCCCAGCCGATCCCCAGCGTAAGGATGATGAATAAGCCGTCCAGCAAGCTTGCGGCCAGTCGTCTACCAGGTGATGAAATCTGAATCCCTACCGGACAACCCCAAACTTGCCCACAACGTCCGCAGGTATGGGTGCCCTGCCAAAGTTGCCCACATCGGGGACAAAGGGGCGGGGCAGTCGTGGTCTGCGCAGGGCCATAAGAACCGAGCGTTGAGGTCAGTCCCAAGCCACGGACTCCAGGTGGTGGCGGGAACGCTTGATGCATAGCAGTCGCTTCAGCCTGATGGCCTGCTGTCGCTGCATCCGAGGGTTGGGCACCCGTCTTGATGAGTGATCCACCGCACTCACTACAAAACGAACCAGCCCCGACTGCCTCAGTTCCGCAACTCGGACAAAACCGATGGCGTTCTGAGCCGACCTCAGTCTCGGGCATCGTGTTCTCCTCGCCAACCGCCTACCGAAGAATATCGCCAGGAAACACCGACTCTTGAGATGGTAAATGTTACCCCGATCCGGTCGACCCCAACTAGGAAGTCATCTCAGATGTCCGGGTGGCCGGAACGGGCAAGGGGTCGACTCCCCGCCAGCGGGAGTTCGGGGATCGCATTAGGAGCCGTCGGCTCAAAATGGGGCTGTCTCAGGAGGCGCTGAGCCTCAAGGCTGGGATCAACCGAACGTATATCGGCAGTCTGGAATCGGGCGACCGAAATCCATCGCTGGAGAACATTGCTCGCCTCGCCTTAGCACTAGGAGTCGACGCTTCGGAACTGGTGCGTGGCCTTCAGAAGCTGAAGGGGCGCTCTTGATGCCCGTCCTGAACGAGGAGCGGATGGAAGGATGGGCAGAGTACGGGGGGTCGGGGGTTCCGTTAGCCCGAACTTGAACTTGATTGGCAGACGGCAGCCAGCACACCAAGAAGATCGCCGTAGTACTGGTTGTATCCAGAGCCGCTCCCGGTCTCCTCTCCGTTGATCGTAGAGACCTCATTGGAGACTGCTGTTGAGCTGCAGATGTTTGCCAACTGTCCCTGCATCTGCGTAACAGTCGTCTTCAATCCCGAGAGAGAAGACCCAGTGGAGGCGGCAGTGACATTTGTCGTATTTAGCACAGACTTCAGGCTGCTCAACTGAGATTGGAGACTCTTCGCAGAGCTACGTGAGTTGGCGGCCAGCGCAGTTGAATCAGCATTGACTTGATGCTTGAGAGCGGCGATGTCATTCGCCTGTGCGTCAATCTTGCTGGATTGGGAGCTGAGCGTCACGCCAAAGAAAATGAGGACAGCAACGACCACGACGGCTACCGAGATTTCGACGACGAGCCGAACGGGAAACTGACGCTGTAGGCCTCCTGTTTCAGGTGAGAGTGACCGCACTTCGGCTGTGTCATCGACGTGTGGGCTACTGGCTCCGCCAACATCTAATGTATCGCTCATTGCTGCCTTCCTATGGGGGTTCCGCCCACCGGAGACAACATCGGCACAAGTCCTGTAGGGGTTGAGCCTCTCGTTTGACGTTGGTTCGACCCAGCTGTCGGCCAAGATGGCCTGGTGGGCCGACCGCTGAACCGCACCGAGATCGGACACCTGGCGGGATCCATCCGAGCGCTTCTGACCGACCCAGAGGCCGATCTCAACGAGCTACAACGCCGCCGCTGGGAAGGTGCTCTGGTCGCCCTGGAGACGGTCTTGGGTGAGAAATCCAGCCTTGTGGATAACTTTGGGATCGATCTGCTATAAACGCTGGACCGAGCCTTTATACTAGAGGGAATGAATCCGCCTTCCACCAGGACCTTCAGGGTCATCGGCTACTGCCGAGTGAGCACCGTCGAACAGGCTTCTGAGGGCATGTCACTGGACGCCCAGGAGAGCCGGATCAGAGCCTGGTGCGTGGCTCAGGGCGCTGAGTTGGTCGAAATGATCCGGGACGAGGGAGTCAGCGGTACGAAGCTCCTGGCCGAGCGCCCCGGTGGCCGTCGGGTCGCCCATTTGCTGGAGTCCCGGCGACCCAGTGCCGATGCCGTTGTCGTTGTCCGGATGGATCGCCTCGGACGTGATGCTGCTGAGCAGATCGCTCTCCTCAAGCGATTTCGGTCGGGCAAGGTGGGCCTGGTGGCCATCGCACAGCAGATCGACCTCGCCACTCCCCATGGCAGAGCCATGGCTCAGATCGGTGCCGTGTTCAACGAGCTGGAGCGAGCACTAATCGCCGAGCGCACGACAGAGGCCCTATCTGAACTGAGAGCGCAGGGGCGGGCATGGAATCACGCCCCATTCGGCTGGAACGCCATCGACGGATACCTACAGGAGAACTTCGTCGAACAGGAGACCTTGGACCGGATGAGGGAGCTTCGTGGTGAGGGTCTCGGCTACCTCAAGGTCGCCAATGCACTCAACGCCGAGGGCCGAGCGACCAAGAGGGGTGGTCCTTGGCAGGCCATGAGTGTTAGGTCGGCACTCCTGTCGTCGGAGAAGATGGCCGTCGCTTGACTGCCGCTGTCCAGTAGGTCCATCTCTCGTTCAGCACCCATAGGTCACCACTTCGTGTTGGCAACCCACGGACCCCCCCATCATCATCGAAGCTGATTTCGTGATGGGACTCCGCCAGGTGCCGCAATGGGGTAGGCATCTTCGTAATCGATTAACGCCACTGCCCACTCTGCGAGGCCGAGCGAAGACAGTGAGCAGGGGCGGGCGGCCTCAGGCACAAGCAGCGACGTGAAATCCCTCACCTGCAACTGAGACCCCAAAGCGAAGAGCCGTCTTAGATCCGTACAAGGATCTGCGACGGCTCTTGCTATGTCTGTATTTCAGTTAGCCGGTGGTCATGCGAACGGATACAGCGTGCCGTCCTGTGCCACCAGCGTGTAGCCGGTGCCGTTAGCGAACATCCCAGCTATAGGCGAGGCAAGGTGCTCGCTACCCAGCGACCCAAGGAACGGTGCATTACCAAAGGTGAAGATGCCACCATCAGCCGCCACCATCCAATAGCCGCCACCATCAGGTGTATTGACGATACCTTCGATGGGCGAGTTGAGGACCTGACCCGGCTTGAGCACACCAGGCAGCGATCCGTAGAACTGGCTGTCGCCGTAGTTGAACACACCGCCGTCGCTGGCCACCAAGGTGTAGCCCTGACCGCCTGGACTCACCGACATACCAACTATGGGCTGGTTCAAGTGAATAGACCCGGCAGAGCCAAAGAACCCTGCATCGCCATAGTTGAAGATGCCGCCATCACTGGCGACGAGCCAATAGCCCTGTCCGTCGGACGTGGGCGTCATACCAACAACGGGCTTATTGAGAGGTAGGCCAGAAGCGTCACCGAAGTTGTTGGCTGGCGGTCCGGACAGATCAGACTCACCAAACACATGGCCGACGGAATCCGCAACCCAGGCGTTACGAGAATCGTCGTTCGGTGCAATCACCGTGCCGTCCTCGTTCAAGCCACAGCCGGTGCTGTTCTCCCATGCAGACACAAGGTGGTCAGTCGTGCCGATCTCGTTGAAGTTGCCGATGATCTGTGCTTCTTGAGTCTGAGCATTGAAGCCATAAGCTGTATAGGTCGTAGGCGAATATGGGAAACCGGACGTATTTGGCACGATGACACCCGGCTGTACCGAGGCATCGTAGGTGGAACGTGCATCACCAAACTGGCAGTTGATCGGCACCATTCGTGGTGACAGTGAGGTGGCTGAGGCCGTTGAGACTGAGATAGCGGTACTCATGGGCAACAAAACGGCGGCAGATACAGCCACCCCCCCGATGATCATCTTGATGTTCTTCTTCACGATCATCCCTCCTAGCGGGGCCGTCCAGACCTTACCCGTGATCCAACGCATGTTTCGCCGCCGCCTCATTTGCAGACCGCCATGATCTTGCTCTCGGCACGTACCCGAGGATTAGTGAGCGTCAGGGACGCATCGGCGAATCTGAGACTTTGCCGGATTGGGGATGAATCGTGACAGCGACAGTGTCCCTGCACAGGATCGTGAGGACTTCGACGAAGTAATCGGCGGCGTCCGGCGCAAACTTGACGGTGGGCATAAGGCGCAGGCTAACTGACCCCCCATCATTAAGACTCCTGATTACGGATGGGACTCCGGCAGGTGCCGTTCTTTACTGAGTGCTCTGCCAGAGGGATAACTCACTTCACTCCGAACGGCCAGTAGTCGCCCAGTTAAAGGCCCGATAAATGCAAAAGAGCCGCCTCAGACCCATTACCAAGGTCTGCGACGGATCTTGCTGTTTCTATTTACGTGTTGCCGGTGTTACCGGAGTTGCCTGAGTTGCCGCTCGGGACACCGCCGCTGCAATCTCCTGCCTGCGTGGCTGCATAAGTAGCCTGGGAGACCGTGAACTGACCGCCATCCGGTGAGTCCAGTTGTTGGATCAGGGCACTGCATGAAAAGGGCTGAGTCTGAAGGTAGCTCTTAGCCGCCAGGACCGCCTGGGCGTTCCAGTTCACCGTGAGGCTGTCAACAGCGACAGTCGCATCGTTGACCGTGTACTGACCGCCATCCGGTGAATCCAGTTGGGCAATAAGACCTGCCTGCGAA
This sequence comes from uncultured Acidimicrobiaceae bacterium, assembly GCA_963717455.1. Taxonomy (GTDB): domain Bacteria; phylum Actinomycetota; class Acidimicrobiia; order Acidimicrobiales; family RAAP-2; genus Bog-473. The sequence continues at coordinate 3,021,514 of OY970336.1, read as the reverse complement.
AACCCCGGCTCAGAACTCAGATACTGCTTGGCTGACGCCACTGCGCTCTGCTGCTGTTGCGTCAGGGCAGGGACCGTAGTCGTGGGAGCCGCCGTTGTCTGCGTCGTCTTCGGACCCGCCGTTGTCTGCGTCGTCTTCGGAGCCGCTATCTGTGTCGTCGTCAGCTTCTTGAGCGATGCCAGGTCCTTCTTGTCCTTGGGGCAGTAATAGTCCACGGCCACTGTCAGAATCTTCGGCACCTGCGCCTTGGGAAAGTGAAATGTGTTAGACGGCTCGTCCAGAATCCCGGCGACATCTGAAATGGGTGCAAAACCCAAGCTAGAACAGATCTCCCTTTGCCAGCGCAACCAGCTTCTTGTTTGAGAACGCCTTCGTACTGGGTGCGGCCCGGTGAAGCGCCTTGATGTAGTTGGACTGGGTGGACGCTGCGGCTGGCAGCGCCCCCAGCGTGAACGCTCCGAGGAGCGCAACGCAGCAGACAAGGCCGCCTAGGACTCTGCTTTTACTAGTCACCTGAGGTGCCTCCTGATGGTCCAATCCAAGTCTTCCAGTAGCTGTGGCTGACCTGAGAAGGATAGACAGTTTTCCGTTCTAGCCAGCGCACATCAGATATATCGCCATGAGCCACTTGGGACGAAGTAATCGGCAGCGTCCGGTGCAAACTTGACTGTGGACATAAGGCGCAGGGTAACTGACCCCCCATCATCAACGAAGGTCATTACAGATGGGACTCCGGCAGGTGCCGCAGTCGGCAAAGAGTCTTTGAAGCCGGATAACACTGCTCCGCAGCACCTTCAGCATCGACGTGAACTCGGAGTGCTCTTGGACGGAAGCTGTCACGGTTCCCTAAGGTGTAGAGAACGAGATGACACGCTGGCCCGTTTGCAAAACCCTGGGCACCCTCGCAGTAGTGGCCCTACTGGGTGCAGCGTGTACGTCTGTGCCTGGCACCCACGATTCGACAACCACCCCGCCGACCGTTCAGACAACTGTTCCGCCGACTGTTCCGCCAGTGGTGCAGCCCAAGCCAACTCTGCCGTGTGCAGATACCCCCGTTTTGCAGACTTGCACGACTACAACCACAGCCCCTCTTGGTTACCCTGGCGGGAACTCTCCGTTCCCACCGACGCCACAACCGGCTCCTACCCCCTACCCCCGACTGCCCTGACCGGCGCTATGAAGAACGCAATCACGGCACACTTGACGACGATCATTGCGGCGCACTTCATCGTTACCAACTAGTCGGTCGTTGTCCACCGAACGACGCCCGAGTCGGCGTCCACCGTTTCCTCGGCATACAGGCCGAGACGCCTCGCCGTTTCTCGGGCGTTGCTCAACAGCCCACAGTGGCTACGTTCCCAGGGTTCCGTATCGGGGTCGGTCTGGACGCCGATGACTGCCAGGGTTGGATGGTCGGGGTCGGGCTTCGCCCAAATGGCAATGACCGTGCTGCCATCCTCAACCACTTCTAACGGCCACGAATCGGGCATGACGCTCTCTCCCGAGATATTGACTGGCTAACCGTGTCGGTAACCGTACTGCATGATATTGCGCCTTCCAGTCGCCGATTGTGGTGAAATCTGCCGAGCCGGGCCAGTGTGTAAGTCAGCGTGTCGGATCGGACGAGAGAGAACGTCATGGGATTGCGAAAGCGATACAAGGCACATTCCTACGCTGAAACCATCAACGACACAGCACTAACGACGGCCCGATCTTCGCCCGAAGGATCGCCTGCCCAGTGCTTCTACATAGGCATATACGTGGCCGCGTCGGAGGCATTAGGGACAACGGAGCAGCCGAGTGATCGGCAAGCTTGGTTCGATTCACTTCCACCGCTCACGGGCTACGGATGGATGTGGAGCAACCTCTTGCTAAACAAGATCGCTGAAGTAGGGATTCCCGATCAACCCTTTGCACTTCCCAATCTGCCAACGGAAACGGAACTAGCCATATGGGGTCGCCCACGGACTTACATGACGGTTTGGAAAGAGAGTCTCAGCGGGTTGGAGAACGCCTATGACGCTATGAGTCAAGACGCTGAGCCGGACGAAGAGACATCACTGGCACTTTGCGAACAGCTGCGGGCGGCGCGTTTCGGTTTCCTGCATCTCGCAGAACTGGCCGACGACAGTAACGAGGAAGAAGATACCGAGGTTCACATCTTTCTGGCCGATACCTGTTCGGCGCTTGAAACGGCATTGGAGAGTCGTAACCGAGACGCCGTGATCGCAGCGTCGGACAAGGCTCGAGCTGGCAGTTATAGCCGCACGAGGGTTGAAGGTTTCCGAATAACACCCGAACCCAAGCCCGGTTGGAGGAACCCGTTCAGGGCAAGGGCTTGGAGGTAGATTTTCTCAGTGAGCAACACCACCGGAGGCGAAGGGTGGTGGTTGGCATCGGATGGAAAGTGGTATCCGCCCGAGCAATCGCCTCCACCGTCACCTATTGAGTATTCCCTCCTTCGACCGGTAAGCGCCAGAAGGGTGCGACCTATAGCTGGGTCCACCGTAGATTCCAGTTGCCACAACGAAGGCCCATCGTATCTTTCTCAACTAATAACCGGCGGCGCCCGACATTAAGAAGACCACAACCCGATCAGAGTGAGACCGACAAGGGGGTTCAAATGTTTGAGAAGCACAAGGCGAAGAAGGCGGAGGAGCAGTTCAAATCTCAGACGGAGGCGTGGCAGTCGGAGCACGACGAGTTGACAGCCGTACTCCACGCTGCGACCACCAGGCAGGGGTCACCGAGTTCAGACATCATGCTGAAGTCAGGTGAGGGGGTTTTTGCGACCGTCGGAAATACAAGCCTGGTGGAAGACCGGCGAGGGGCGGGACACTACGCCGGGCGATCTCAGGCTTTTCTATCCCAGTCGGGTCAGTGGGCGGTAGGTCTGTTCGATATCGGGTTGGAGCCAACAAAGGGCACTTCGTTCAAGGAGATCTGCACCCCACAGGCAGTTGACCAAGGAAAGTTGGTTATCACGCAACCAAGCGTGTTCTTTTCGTTGGCGGCAAGAAGACGATCGAATGCCTTTTGCGAAGCTTGTCAGCGCAGAAGTGTCAGACGGCGAGTTGGCGCTCTCTGTATCCAACCGCCAAAAGGTCACCTGTGTCCACTATGGTGCGACCTTGCACGGATGGGTTCAAACTGCGCTTGACACTCGCCATCTCCATCGCCCGAGGTAGACTCCCATCAGTTCGCCGCTCAGATCCAAGACCAACTGAACGAGCTAGAAGGCGAAATGCGCTCAACCGGTTCCACCCTGACGTAGCAAAAGCCTTCAACCGGAGTAACTTCCTCACATGGCGACGGGTCAACCACAGACAACCCTGCTCCACAGGTAGTATCACCGCTTTGCCGCAGCGGTGGATATCCCGATGCTCGTCCATCACAGATCTCGTGGCTGCCTGCTCATCATTCCCCTAATGACCCCGATCCACGGCGCCATGGCGGACACGTTTGCGCTGATTGTACTACACGGTTCGGGCCTTCGTTCGCCTTGAATACATCGGCCTCAATATTTTCGCTGGCTCACATAATCGAAATCTCTTCCCTCCAAGAAGCACTTGTGCTGGAACTCCGTCCAAATTCACTTGTTCGTTCCCTTCTTCCGACCCCTGCGACTGTCTGCGTCTGCTGCGAGTCTCGGCGTGGCGTTCTGCTGAAGTCGTGCGTAGAGCGAAATCCATTCCTCACTCACAATCGCATTTCACTCTCATCGTTCTGATCTGCCGCTGCGCCTGGCGTTTCTGTTTCTCGCTCGGTCCTGGTCACGATTGCGGAGCGAAACGTCAAGGGTGCGAACATTCCACGACTTCGGCCACAGGGTTGCGGTGGGCCATCACGACGGTCACGACTGTCTCGGTAACGAACGATCGTTTCACCACAATGCCGATGGGCAAGGCGTAGCCGTATTTCCGATGCTGGTGGGCATTGGGTTCATCGGCGCACTGACCGCCATGATCGCTCAGCTATTTCGTTCAAGAGCGTTACCACTGACAATGGAAGAACGCCTTGAACGAATCGAAGCGTTCGTTCACTCAGCTTCGTCGGTAGCTGCATAGCATCGGGTTCTGGTCATTTCGATTAACACGTGGAAACAGCGACCGGTACGTCGGAATCGCGGACATCAAGTGACTTGAGCGCACGGTCAGGATCTATCTCTTCATCATCATTGTCCTGTTCACACTGCATGGACTTCGCAGGTGCTGTTCATCGCTAGTGTCCCTCGGAAGGATAACCCCACTTCGATCGCAGTATCCGAAGTTGTGGCATTCATTGAGGGGCGGGTGGAGGCAACTTCCTGTTCGGACGCCTGTTGAATAAGCGTTGAATAGCGACATGGGAAACCGTGTCGGCCCGTGTCGCATGGTGACGCTCCTGAGCAGGGTCACGTGAAATCTCACGCCGCTCACCAGGGCTAAATCCGACTTGAGGGGCTGGTGCCCGCAAGGGCGCTGGGGTTCAAGCCCCGCTCCGACGCCAGTTGCGAGCTGGAGAATCCGCCGTCCGCCCGGCGGGTTGGACCGCTGTCCAGGATGCCGCCTCCGAGGTGCCCGCTTGAGCACTGGTGCAGGCCCGCAGCCAAGAGGGGCGACGTCGTCGCCCCTCTGGCGGCAGAATCGGTACATGCTCACTCGATCTTCCGGATATCTCTCGCTCCGCTCGGGCACGGCACCGGTAGCGGCGGAGAGCCTGCAATCAGAGGGATACGTCGTTCTCGATAGCATCTTCGAGGGAGATGAGCTCGCGGCGCTCCGCGCCGACGTTGAGCGGGTCTTCGAGGAATATCCACCGGACGAGCGAGGAGATGCGCCCGAGCAGTCCGCCCCATTTCGTCACGAGATGCTCAATCGGAGCAGCCTTGTCCAGCGGGCTATCGGCAACCCCCGGATCCTCGAGATCGTTGAGCCCCTCCTCGGAGAGGACTGCCACGTGATCGCCAATACGGCGTGGCGACAAGAATCTGGCGACAACAGACATCTCGGACGCTTCTGGCACATCGACAGCGGACCCCACGTCCCTCGTGACCCGAGCGTTCCTTGGGATCCACGGATCCCGTACCCGGTCTTCGCCATTGCGGCTCACCTCTATCTCTGGGACTGCCCGACCGAAGCCGGGCCGACAGGGGTGATCCCTGGAAGCCACATGTCTGGACAAGCACCCCCCTTGGAGCGGCTCGCCGACGAGAATCTGCAGTGGGAGGGCCGTGCCGCCGTGCCGATCGTGGCCGAGGCAGGTGACGTTGCCCTCTTCGTCTCGGACATATGGCACAGACGGTTGCCCCCTCGACTCGGGGATCCTGGACGGATGTTCGTCCAGTGCCACTACGGGCGTCGCGATCTTGCCCAGCGAATGCGACCGACGTCCGTGGCGAACCAGGTCTCTGAGGAAGCGCTGGCCCGTGCCCGGACACGGCGGGAGAGGACGCTCGTCGGGCTCCATCCACTGGGCTTCTACGACAGCTGACCCACGTGGGATCCCGACAACACTCCCATCCCGGACCCCTGAGCGGACAGCTCCATCGGGTCCGTTGGCCGACTACGAGGTGCCGGTCGGCCAGAGCCCGCAGCCAAAGCCTCTCGATGTGCCCGGGCGTCGCGCCCAGCGGGCCGGCCACGATCTCGGGGAATGGATCGAAGGCGCCTGTGCGCCGCCACAACAGAGCCAACTGGACTGAGTCGTCACAACGTCTGCACAACACTGGACATGACCTCGGGCGGCAGGGGATCGGACCGTTCATGGTGAGACCGCGTCAGCCGAGGTGAACGACGAGAGCCGTACGCACGGGGCTTGAAAACGTTGTGAATCCGACCGGATAGCCTCATCGAACTGAGAAACAGAGTGTCGGGAGATGTGATGAGGCTCGCGAGGGCGAGAGTTCAGAACTACCGGAGCATCAAGGACACCGGTTGGTTTGCGGTCGAACCGGGCAAGACGATCCTGGTCGGCGCCAACGAGGCGGGCAAGACGGCGCTCATGCGAGCTTTGGAGCACCTTCGACCCGGTCCTCTGGTCAAGCCCCTGGTGCCATTGCGTGACTTTCCACGGTCTGAGCTCCAGAACATTCAAAGAGGCACCCTGGACCCCAAGGATGTCGTCGTGGTGGAGGCCGAGTACGAACTCGATGACGCAGATCGGACAGCCCTTCGTGAAGTGTCTCCACATTTCGAGGGTTGTCGGTATTGGTGCTCGAAGACTCTGGACAACCAGTCCCACCACAATTTGCTCAATGAGCCAGAACGACCGACGGTCGGGCAGCACAAGGATGAATTCCGGCGTCTCGCCGCGCATGCAGATGCGCGGGTCGCAGCACCGGCCAAGGGAGCCGCTCCTCCAAAACCGAGCGAATCCCTCAACTCCATTCTCAGCGGCGTTTCCGATCGCTCGTTCATTTCTGTCGCACAGGCAACAGATCTCGAGGAATGGCTTGATGCCACTGCGGCTCACGTCGACGGATCAGACGACACCGAGGCGCACCGATTGGCCGCGCTGCGAGAACTCGTTGCCATGGTGCTCGCCCGCGATGAGATCCTGGAGTTGCTGCGCGATCGGCAACCTACGATGGTGTATTACTCCACGTACACCCGGGTCAGGCCGTCCATTCATTTGAAGCATTTCGCGGACACGTTGGACGCCGGTGCCGTGGACCCAGCGGACGCGTACAACTTCGGCAATTCATGCTTGCTTCAGCTTCTGGGGTTTTCAGCCCGCGAATTGTCCAATCTGGGGAATGTGTCAGAGCCCGGTGTCAATGACACGGAGGGATTGCAACGACTCAAGGACCAACTCGACGACCGTTCGTATCGGTTGAACGCGGCATCGATCGAGTTGACCGACAAGATCAGCGAAGTCTGGCAACCCTCGGACATCCAGGCGGCCGATGGTGCAGTGACCGATTCTGACTACACCGTACGCATTGTGGCCGATCAGCAATACCTCAAGGTAGTCGTAGAGGATTCTCTTGGCGTGAACGTGGAGCTCGACCAAAGATCTGAGGGGTTCCAGTGGCTCGTTTCCTTCTTCATTGTCTTCTTTGCGCAAGCGGCGGGAACCCACGCGAATGCCATTCTGTTGCTCGACGAGCCTGGACTCAGCCTTCATGGCCTCAAACAGCGGGAATTTCGCCGGACTCTCTCGAAGCTCGCCGAAAGCAATCAACTTCTGTTCACTACGCACTCTCCATTCCTCGTCGGACCGGATGAACTAGACATTGTTCGAGTAGTCGAGATGGTCGACAGGACTGTCGGAACGATTGTGCATTCGGATGTCATCGCAGACGACCCCGCATCTCTGTTGCCATTGCAAGAGGCACTCGGCTACGACATCGCCCAGAGTCTCTTTTCTCAGCAACGCAATCTGGTCCTGGAGGGCCTCACCGACTACTGGTATGTCGAGGCGGTGTCGGAGTTGTTCCGCGATGCCGGATTGACTGAACTGAACCACGAGATCGCGCTATTGCCAGCGAGCAGTGCCGGCAAGGTCGTCTACTTCGCCACAATCCTGCATACGCACCACCTCAAGGTTGCCGCCCTTCTCGACTCGGACGCTGCAGGCGACAACGCGGCCAACCAGGAAATTCTGGTACGGATGCTGGGCCAGAAGGGGATTCTCCGGACGAAAGATGCCTACGCCGGCCTGGTTGCTGAACCCGAGATCGAAGACCTTCTGAGGGACACGCTGGTGGAGGTTGGGAAGTCCGAATGGGGCTGGGACGTGTCGGAGGCGGCTGCAAACCAACCGACGCGAGAAATCAGAAGCATCTTCGCTGCAGAGATCGGTGCTGATTTCTCGAAGTACCGCCTTGCGAAGGGTTTCCTTCGTTGGAGCCGGATCCACGCCGCCTCCGACCTGACCGACTACGAGCGATTGCAATGGGGCACCCTAATACAGGGGATCAATCTGGCGCTGGGATGACGGAAGCGGGGGAGAGCCGCTTTTTGGGGGGCCCCTGCGAGAAGGTGTAGGGGGCGATGTGGGAACTGTTCGTCCCTCTTGGCACGAGCTGGCGGCGAAGGTCGCCGAGCTGGTCTGGCCCCAGGGCGCTTGTTGTGCAGACGTTGTGCGGCCCAGGGTTCGAACGGCTCTATGGAGGATCGAACTTGCTCGCCAGAATCACTGTAGGGCCGACGGCCACATCGTCGACAGTTGGTGGGGTTTGGATGGCAACTCGAGCAATACCTAACTCAATTATGGTGAATACAGAATTGACGGTGCCGCAATGGCGCATCAAGGCGACGGTTGCCCTCTACCCCGTGACGTGCGCCAAGAATCAGCTCTCAGCCGCGCTGCGGGTGAACGAAGTCACCATGCTGGCGGCGGCGGACGCGCTGGCGGCGGCCACCCGGGATGCCAAGGCCTGGTTCGTGGCGAACGCCTGCCCAGATTTGGTGCTCCGGACGCGCGTCGCCTGGATGCTGAGCACTTGCTCCGAAGTCGCACTCACCGCGCAATGGGTCGTGTCCGACCCGTCCGCTGACACAGCTGGAGTAATCGACCGCCTCGAAGGCCTGCTCGCGATCATCGACATCTACTCGCAGACCCTCGACAACTGGTAGCAGCAGGCCTCCGTTAGGAGCTCAGCATCGGTGGTCCGGTCCAGCTCACGGTGACGGGCGACACCCTCGGTCCCGAGCAGCACGAAGCTGCTACCTTGCGGCGATGGGAGGGCTGGCGACACGGTTCGGTCGACACGCCTTCGGGTACACGGCGCGACGGCTCCTCGTGGTCGTCGGCGTGACAGCCGCCCTTGCCTCGTATGGTGTGTCAGACGCATCGACTGGTGCTGCGTCGTCCAACCGAGCCCGTAACGCGAGCTCATGGTCGATGTACGGGCACGACCTCTCCGGTACCCGATGGAACAGGACCGAGACCGAGATCGACGCCTCGTCGGTCCCCAGCCTCGTCCCTTCGTGGACCCAGTCCGGGTTGATCGGCGTCACGGGGACCCCGGTGGTGGCCGGCGGCACGGCCTACTTCGGGGACTGGAAAGGACAGGTCCACGCGGTGAACGCGAGCTCCGGCCATCCGCTGTGGACGACGCCGCTCCCCGGTGGAGCCGTCGTTGGGTCACCTGCCATCGACGGACCGCTCGTTCTCGTCGGGATCGGGAAGACCCTGTACGCGCTCGACCGCAGCACTGGCGGCATCCGCTGGCAGGCGGTCACCAACGCCAATCCGTATTCGCAGATCAATGCGTCACCAGTGGTTGTCGGAGATCTCGTGTTCCAAGGGACCGCCCAGTTCGAGGAGGTCGTCGGAAAGGCGCCCTTCAGCTTCAGAGGCTCCATCGGAGCCTTCAACGCGTCGACCGGCAAGTTGGTCTGGAATTTCTACACGACACCGAACAACGCCACGAGCGGGGCCGGAGAGGGAATCTGGTCCACACCGGCAGTCGACACCAGGCTCGGGCTCCTCTACGTCGGTACGGGGCAGAACCTGAACGCCCCGAGCGGACCGCTGGCGGACTCACTCCTGGCCATCCATTACAAGACGGGCAGTCTGGCGTGGTCGCGTCAGTTCAACCACCCCGACGTCTTCAGCACGGCCGATTTCTCGGGGAAGGACGCCGACATCGGTGCCTCCCCGAACCTCTGGGTCTCGCACGGACGGGCCCTCGTCGGGGTCGGGAGCAAGAACGGCACGTACTACGCCTTGAACCGCAAGAACGGCCGTCTTGTGTGGGAAGCGCATCTCGCTCCCGGCAGCACGTTCGGTGGTGCCCTCGCCTCGGCAGCCGTGGTCGGCGACCAGATCATCGCCTCGTCGAACATCGGGGACCCGGCTTCCAATGCCACCACGAACACCTCGGTGGTTGACGCGCTGAACCCTGCGACGGGTCACGTGAAATGGACCCGTCACTTCGCGGGCAACGTCTTCGGGCCCATCAGCGCCGTGACAGGGGTTGCCTTTGTCGGCACTGACAAGGGCACGATGACGGCGCTCGACGTCTCCAACGGCAAGACACTGTGGTCTTACCGTGCGCCCGGCAAGGTCGGCGGTGGCGCCTCGATCGTGGGCGGCAGGGTGCTGTGGGGCTACGGGTTCACGCTGTTCAGCGGATCCGGCCAGGGTGGCGTCATCAGCTTTGCGGTGAGCGCGGCCGGACGCGTCCAGAACGAGCGGGGCGGCTCCGTGACGTCCGCTCCGTGACGGCCGGCGGATAGGGACGGGGGCATCGGTCGTTGCGGCGTCGGGTCCTGGCAATCCTGAGCGCCTCTGCGGTGGTGCTGGCATCAACCGCATTGGGCGGCGCCAGCGGGTCGGCGGCCCCGGCCCAGGGCTCGAGCGCCAGCTCGGACTCGCCCGCCACGCCCTCGCAGGGCTGTACGAACCGTCATCCGACGCCGGCGAGCAATGTGGCGCAGACGATCGTCTCGGGAGGTTTGACCCGCACCTATGAGTTGACCATTCCCGCCTCCTACACCGGGAGGACCCCCTATGCCCTCGTCTTCGGGCTGCACCCGCTCTCAGTCAGCTATCAGTTCATGCCCTCCGAAGTCGGCTTCACGACATACCAGGAGAAGTACCATTTCATTGGCGTCGCTCCCTCCGGGCTCACCGTGCCAGTGCCGTTCTGGGACGCCTCCCCGTCGACGCCGAACTACGACGTCAGTTTCATCTCGGAACTGATGACGCATCTCGAAGCGACGCTGTGTATCGATACGTCTAGGGTGTTCTCGACGGGCATCTCGAATGGCGCCCAGTTGTCCTCGCTGCTGGGCTGCCGTCTCTCCCGTCGCCTCGCCGCCATCGCCCCGGTCGAAGGCGAGGAATACCTTGCCCCTTGCAAGGGCCGGCCGGAACCGATCCTCGCGTTCCACGGCACGGCCGACCCCGTGCTTCCCTACACGGGCGGCGGACTCAACGCGACCACGATCGCCAAGCTCTACGCCTGGCACGGCGTGATACCTCCCGACATGCCGGCGCCGCTCGGGATCGACGCGTCCATGAAGCTCTGGGCGAGGAACAACGGGTGCAACCCGAAACCGCTCCAGGTCCGCATCGCGTTCGACGTCCAGCGCAGGACCTGGACGGGGTGCAAGGCTGCGACGGTGCTCTACATCATCGAAGGTGGGGGGCACGGATGGCCGGGGAAGCCCGTCCCGTCAATGGAGAAGCAGTTCGGGCACGACACGACATCGGTTGACGCGTCAGCGTTGCTCTTCTCCTTCTTCTTCGACCGCGCGTGGCATTGAATTGGCGCAGTCGGGCCACCAGTTGGCGATCGTCGACGGGTCCGGAGGGTTGATGGCCGGGCACGTCGAGCATCGAGGGTCCGCCTCTTGAGCGACAGAAGCTGACCCGGCCCTGGTCTCAATCCAAGGTGTCGAGCACCTGGGCAGCGCGTCGTGCAACGCCACCGTAACCGAGGTCTGTTGCCGTTCCGTAGGCTCTCATGAGGACGGCCCGCGCCTTCGGTGCGTCTTCCGGCGTCCGCCGTCTCGCCAGTAACTTACCCAACGCGAGATCGGTTCGGGCTGCAAAGAATTTGGCGTCAGCGCGAGCGCAGAACGCAGACGATTGGGCGAAGTATGTCTCCGCGTCGTCGTAGCGTCCGAGGACGGTGGCGAGACCGCCAAGGTAGTAGCTCACCGGCGCCAAGGCCGAACCTCCAGTGGCGGGCAGTTGGTCGGCCCAGGGCGCCAGTCGGTCGAAGAGTGGTCCTGCAAAACGTGGATCTCCACATTCGATGGCGGCGTCGGCGAAGTCGACCATGCCGGTCAGCCAGATCTGATCCTGTGGGAGATCGAAGTTGGCATTGGCAAATTGCTCCAAGAGATGCAGGGCATCCCCGAATCGATCTCCCTCGACGTACGCCTTTGCAAGCAACGAACCGAACAGCCACCGCGAAATATCAGGGGCCTCGGCCGCCATCTGTTCGATGAGCGGAGCCAAGTCATTCATCGTCCCGCGTTGCCCACTGACAACGATGAACTGTGCGCCGAAGATTGTTTCGGCGTCGGGCTGGCCTGACTCCTGGCCGATTCGTAGCGCTTCGTTGGCCAGTGCCTCTGCCTCTTCGGTATCGCCGGCGATCTGTGCCGGCACCGCGCTCAGGAAGGCATGACCCCAAGTGAAGATTGGTTGATTCAGCTGCTGGGCCATGGAACCGTGGATTGCAATGCAGCGGAGCATCTCGTCGATATCCCCGGCGCGAGCAGCCGACTCGGCGCGCCATTGAGCTGCCCAGAAGAGCTGAACCGGGTCACCGACACGCTCGGCGAGCTCCAAGGCATGGGCAGTCCGAATCAGCGATGTCGCCAGGAGGGATGGCACCTGGAGCGCTATCTGTATGTGGTTGAGCACGCGGACGAGAACGGTGTCGTCGTCGAGGGATTGAGCGATGGCGATGGCCTCGTCGGCCAGAACCTGGCGCCGCTCGAGCGTGCTGCCGTGAGCCAGTTCTGAGCACAACGTGGCCAACACGAGAGCCCGTTCAGCACACTCGGTAGAGAGCGTTTCAGCCGCCGCCTCGAGGATCTCGACCTTGTCGGCATCGATCGCACCGACAGCGCTGTAGAAGCCGCGGTCGTTGGCGAGGGCAGCTCTGACAAGACGGTCCGTATCACCCAGGGTGGCCGCATGGCGGGCAGCACTGAGGAGGGTGTCACGATAATCAGGGTCACCGATCTGTCGCTGCGCCGTGCCCAATCCGGTGGCCAGGTCGACGGCCAGCACGGGATCGGTACCGGGCACTGTGCGACAGAGTTCGAGGGCATTCGCATAGTGACGCACGGCGTCCGCCGGTGCTAAGGCGTCGAGGGCCGCGTCACCCGCCTGGCGTGAATAGTCCAGAGCCTTCACCAGATCGATCGGTTGGTCAGCCCCGAGCCAGTGTCGCGCCAGTTCACCCACCCGCGGGCCAGGACGGTCCCCACAGATGTCCTCGAGTGCTTCTGCAACTCGTCGGTGCGCCCTGGCCCGACGGGTTGGACCGAGGTCCTCGTAGAGCGTGTGCTGTATCAGGGCATGGACGAAGACGAATCGCCCCTGGGCGTCAGCGATCTCACGCACCAGGGCGGCGTGGGATGCGGCATCGAGGATATCGAGGAGGTCGTCCTCCGACCTCTCCGTCGCCCTTGACAGAAGTTCGAGGTCGAAGTCCCGGCCGATGACAGCCGCCAACGACAGCACCCGCCCGGCCTCGGGCCCGAACCGCCCGACGCGGGCCCCGATCACTTCTCGGACGCTGCTAGGGAGCGTCATCTGCTCGAGGGAATGATCGGTCACCCAACGACCCGTTGCGTCCTGGTAGATGAACCCCGTCTCTGACAAGTGTCGCAGCAGTTCGCTCACGAAGAACGGATTACCGTCGGTATCGCGGTACACCGCATGGGCGAGGGCGATTGCTGCGTCATCGAGGGTGTAGCCCGCGATGGCCTCCATAAAGGCCACGACACCGGAATCGTCCAGCCCGTCAAGCTCGATGCGAGAAACCCGATCTTGTCGGCGTAGGGCGGCCAGCGTGTCGAGCAGTGGATGGGTCTGTGACAGTTCACTGTCCCGATAGGTCCCGACGATGAGCAGTCGCATCGGCTGATCGGTCGCCATGATGTGCCGGAACAGCAGCAGGCTTCCCTTGTCGGCCCATTGCAGGTCGTCCAGGACGAGCAAGACTGGTTGGTGCTGAGACACCATTGTCAGGAGCCCGTTGACCGCGGCGTAGAGCAGGTATCTCTCGGAATCCGTGTCGGTGGCCTTCGACGGGGGCAGATCCGGTATCCGACTGGCAAGGGCCGGCAACAGCCGAGCCAGTTCGGAGCCGTGAGTGGCGACGTGCGTCAGGAGCTGCTCCTCGGGGGCGTGCGCGACGAAGTGCCCAAGCGCCTCGACAAAGAGCTGATATGGGGTCGCCAGGTCCTGCTCACAATGTCCGAACAGGACGCAGGATCCTCCGTCGAAGGCGGCACGCGATGCCTCGGCCACCAACGTGGTCTTACCCTGACCGGCTTCGCCTGAGATGAGGAGTGCCCTGTGCGCCTCGCCGCCGGCGATCGCCTTCACGGCGTCGCCGATGATCGACAGTTCGATCTCCCGGCCGATCACACCGGAACCGGGGCGGACGGGCAGGCGAGCGGGGAGGGGGATGGTCGTGCCAGGGCCTCCTCCGCCCAAGGGGTCCCAGAGCACCTCGACACATTCGACCGGGTCGGGCAGGCCCTTCAGGGTCCTTGCTCCGAGGTTCCTGTACCGATGGCGGCTGCGGCGTCCAGCCGTCAGCCGAACGATGTCGGCGGAAAGGATCTGTCCCCCCTCGCAAAGAGCGCACAACCGCGCGGCCTCGACGACCGGGTCGCCCCAATAGTCATCGTCCTCAGGGACGACCTCCCCGCCGCTGAGGCCGATCCGCAGCCCGACCGGCGGGTGTCGAGCATCGCGATTCTCGTATTCCACGGCCTGCTGCATGGTGACGGCGCATCCCAGGGCAGCCGACGCCGAGCCGAAGACCACCATCAGGCCGTCGCCCAGGTTCTTCACCTCAGTGCCGCCGGCCTCGGTCAACGCCTGGCGCAGAATCGCGAAATGTCGCCGCCGCAACTGGTCGGCTTCTTCGGGGGATTGCAGGTGGGAGAGCTCTGTCGAACCGACAACGTCGGAGAAGAGAATCACCAGGTTCTCCGCCATCACAGCAACCCCCATTCCCCATGCATCACCCCACGGTAGGTCAAGGGGAGTTGGGCCGCCCGCCCCGGAGACCGGCTATGCGGACACCACGATCTGCCAGGTGGGGCAGCCGCCCACGATCAGTTGGACGTCAGCCGAGTCAGGCAGAAGCCCGCCTGGTTCGACTGGGGGCGGCAGGACGGAGGGCGGGCGCCGGTGGTTCCGCCGGGCGCGGGTGGCGTAGGAGTCTCGAAGAATGGCGAGGGGCGGTGACGCTCCTAGAGAACACCGCCCCTCAGTCAGGATGCTGACAGCGCCTCCGCTGCCACAACAGAGCCGATGGAACTGAAAACGGCACAACGACGCGACAAAATCCCGACCGTTGCTGCTTGAGCTGAGGTGTCAGGTGGGGATGAATATGTGGCGACGTTGTGCGATCCATAGTCCGAATGGCTCTGTGGGAGAGCGGACGATCTCGCAAGAATCGCTTAGGCATGAATGTGGAAGGAACCGCACAGCACTGGCTCATCAGGGCGTCAACCGCCCTGCACCCCGTGACGGCCGCTGAGCGCCGCTTCTCAGTGTCGCTGAAGGCGAGCGAAGTCAGGATCTTGGCGGCGGCGGACGAGTTGGGGGCGGCCACGAGGGATGCGGCCGCGTGGATGACAGCCAATCCCTGCCCGGATCCGGAGCTCGCGGGGCGCGTCACCCTGATGCTGAACACGTGCGCCGAAGTGGCACTCACCGCGCAGCGGGCGATCGCCGAGCCCTCCGCCGATACCGAGGCGATTCTTGGCCGCCTCGGGGACCTCGTCAGGATCATCGACTTCCAGTCCCGCGCGCTTGACGACTGGTAGTACCTGAGCGCGGTCACCTACGACGCTGATCAGGAGCTCACTCAGAACGCATGGCTGGCCTGTGTGCTCGGGCCCAATTCCACCGAGAGGTTGTGGAAGGGCTTCGCCGCCTGGTTCTGCAGGTGCTCGATTGAGAACGAGGGGCGGTGACAGCGACATCATTGTCCCCGACCGGGTCACCGCCCCTCAGTGTCGATCCTGACGACGCGGCCCCGGTCGAAATAGAGCCGATTGAACCGAACCGAACAACGTCCGGACAAATGAGGGGGAGGTTGAGCATCATGCCGCGATCCAACCCATGCCGAAGCACAGGTTGGAATCGCCACCCCCATATGCTCCGAACCCCCCTGAGCGCCTGACAGTGTGTCACGCAATGCCCGCCGGCAGAGGTCGCCCCGGGGCCACCAGCCCGCCACGGCGCCCCTGATCTCCGACTCGGGGACGCGCGCACCGCCGGGTGACCCCACCACGCCGGCGTCGGGGCTCATGTGCGGCACAGACGGGTGCTGGGTAGCTTGGGTGCAGCCACCGGCAGGGGAGGACGGCGCCATGGATGAGTCGGTTCGCCAACACAAGTTCGTGCTCAAGGAGTCGGAGATGCCGACGACCTGGTACAACCTCGTGCCCGACCTGCCGAGCCCACCGCCGCCGGCCCTTCATCCTGGCACCCTCGAGCCGGCGGGCCCCGACGACTTCGCCCCGCTGTTCCCCATGGATCTCATCCTTCAAGAAGTCTCGATGGACCGGTACATCGAGATACCGGGGGCCGTCCTCGACGTCTACCGCCAGTGGCGGCCGAGCCCACTCTTCCGGGCCCACCGCCTGGAGCGGGCCCTCGATACCCCGGCTCGCATCTATTACAAGTACGAGGGGGTCAGCCCGGCCGGGAGCCACAAGCCCAACACGGCGGTACCCCAGGCTTACTACAACGCAAAGGCTGGTGTCCGGAAGTTGACCACGGAGACCGGGGCTGGCCAGTGGGGCTCTGCGCTGGCCTTTGCGTGTGCGCTGTTCGGCCTCGAGTGCGAGGTGTGGCAGGTGGGGGCGAGCTACGACCAGAAGCCCTATCGACGCCTGATGATGGAGACGTTCGGCGCCACGGTCCACCGCTCCCCGTCGGACCTGACCGAGTCGGGCCGCAAGTATCTGGCGGAGAACCCACATCACACAGGCTCGCTCGGCATCGCCATCTCAGAGGCGGTCGAGGTGGCGGCCCAGGACCCCGAGATCCGGTACTCGTTGGGGAGCGTGCTCAATCATGTGCTGCTGCACCAGACCATCATCGGGGAGGAGGCCCTGCTGCAGCTGGCGAAGGCAGGCGAGAAAACGCCCGACGTCATCGTTGGGTGCACCGGAGGTGGCTCGAACTTCGCGGGACTGTCCTTCCCGTTCCTGCGCGAGAAGCTGGCCGGGAAGATGTCGCCTACGATCCGGGCGGTCGAGCCGGCCTCGTGTCCGTCGCTCACCCGGGGTGTGTACGCCTACGACTTCGGTGACTCGGCCGGCATGACGCCCTTGATCAAGATGCACACCCTGGGTCACGACTTCGTGCCTGATCCCATCCATGCTGGGGGGCTCCGATACCACGGGATGTCGCCATTGCTGAGCCACGTCTACGAGCTCGGCCTGATCGAGGCGATCGCCGTGCCGCAAATGGAGTGTTTCGCCGCTGGCATCGAGTTCGCTCGCAACGAGGGCATCGTGCCCGCACCCGAGCCGACGCACGCCGCCGCCGCGCCGTACGCGAAGCCATCCGGGCCAAGGAGACGGGGGAGGAGACTGTGATCCTCACCGCGTTGTGCGGGCACGGCCACTTCGACCTTGCGGCCTACGACGACTACCTGAACGGCCGGATGGTCGACGAGGACGTCACCGACGAACGCCTGGCAGCCGGACTTGCCACAATGCCGACGGTGGGTTGACGCGCACCCACGGTCCCGGCAGGGGATAGCGATTGCCCCAGTTCAGCGTCCCCATCCCGTGCAACGGTCATGCGGTGTGTTTGAAGGTGCACGACCTTCTGACAAAGTGAGCTGTTCCAGCGCGCCGGTTCTCAAGCCCACGCCGCCCGCCCACCAGCACAAGATTTGGAGCCGAGCATGACCGATCGCGTAGGACCGTCCCGGAACGACATGGCCGATCTGCTCGGAGGCCGGCCGGGTTGGCGCCTCGAGCCACGGTCGACGCCCGGTGCCTCACCACTGTGGTGCTTCGTCTTCGGGGGCAAGATCGAATTCTCGGTCACGGTCGAGGGCGGTTCGATCCACCTCTACGTGATGGAGACAGACGAGGACATCGTGTTCAAAGACGCTGACGAGCTCACGACGTGGTTGAGAACTCACAGGGCCGAGGCGCTGCAAGAGCCGGCATCCCGCTCTCCCGGCGGCAAGTCCCGGTTCCGCAAGCTCTTTGAGTGGAGCTGACGTCGATCGTGTTGTGCGCGTCGGTCGCCACCCTTCCCGCACCCTTCCCTCCCGGCGGAACTGGTGGTCGTCGTCGCCCTCGGGGTGCCGGTGCTGGCCAATCTCGCGGCCATCGTGCGGGTCTCGCCGCGGCGTGCGCCTCGACGTCCTGGCGAGCGATGACAGCATCAGGCAACCCCGCTCGGCGCTTCACGAGGGTCGTTGAGGGCCGTATCGTCTCTTGACATGCCACGTCGGCCAGTCATCCGGTACCGACGAGACTATGAATTCCCTGTCCCCCCGGGTGATCTGTGGGACGCCATCGAGGAGGTCGATCAATTCGAGGGTTGGTGGCCCTGGCTGGAGGAATTCCGCCTGGAGGGGGATTCGTTGGCCAGCGGAGCTGTCCTCCACGGTGTCGTCGCCCCACCGTTGCCGTACCGGATGCGCATTCAGGTCGACCTCACGGAGTGCGAGCGGCCCAACCGTATGGACGCCCTCATCCACGGCGACCTGGAGGGGGAGGCGCGCCTTGTGCTGCGACCCCACGGTGTCGGCTCGAACGTCGAGGTGTCGTGGACGGTCGAGATGATGCAGCGCCCGATGCGGATGGCCAGTCGCATGGCACACCCCGTCCTGCAGTGGGGTCATGATCGCGTTGTCGAGAGCACCGTCACTGGCTTCCGCAGGAGACTCATCGAGGCGGCCGATACCTGACTCTGAGGAATGGCGTCTGGTGGACATCCAGCCGTGGGCTAAGGCGCAAGAGCGGACTGCAGTCAGCCCCCTGCCTCCGATCGGCATCACTTTTGGGCGACCCGGTCTTGCAGCCGCCATTCGTTATTCCAAGGACTTAGGCTTCAGCCAGGCTCTGGCTGGGGGGTGATTCCATTGGTAGTCGGCGGAGGGACAGAAGGCCTGAATGTCTTTTTACCGGACTGGTGGCTTCAGAGGCCGAAAGAGCACCCAGACGAGTCGCCGCCCGACACGGGTCACTATCCCTACGCCCGACCCCGTCGTGGTGGTTGGAAGCAGCAGTCCGACGGGAAATGGGAGTTCACCGCTGAAGATGAGCGCGAGTGGGAAGTGATCTGCGAGCAATGTGGTGATCGTGGCGGTCGCATTCAGGATCAGCCCGAAGCCGCAAGGCGGCTGCGGGGACCATACTCGTCAGAGCACAAAGCGAGACACATCGCCAAGAAGCATTTTGATCTGCTTCGTCCCACGCGGAGCGATTAGTCCTGTAGTCGCTTCCCGATCTCTCGGAGCCTCCCTGATGCCCCCGTACATTGACGGGACGGTGGGGCAGGGAGACTGGCCGAATCCCCTGATGGCCCCTGTTCTGGGTGTGGAATCCCTCGCCATAGAGTGGTTCAGATCACGGTCGCCGGATTCCGGAGGAGGCTCGGCTCCGCCGGTTAGCTCAAGCGGGACACGGCGAGTGCAGCCGCCAGGAGGACGACTGCCCACGACATCATGTGGAGCGCTCCCTCCAGAGGTGCAAGCAGGCTCTGCTGGTCGATCGGAATGACCTCCCCGTCACGGAGCGTCATGCAGCCCTCGATGGTGGCGATGCGGCGCCTGATGAGGCGGGCCGGCGTGCTGAGCCGGCGTTGCGCCGCCGACAGGGCGAACGCTCCCGCGGCGGCCAACAGCGGGGCGACGGCCAAGCGGCCGGTTTGGGCCACGTAGGCCACCAGCACCGGAAAGGAACCCCAGGCGAGAGCGAATCCCGCGTCAGTGTGGACGAACCCCCCGAACAGCTCCAAGTTGTACGCCAGTACCAGGAGGGGGCCGAGGACCAGGAAGGGGATCAGCACCCAACCCACTCGGGTCAGTCCGGCGATCCCCAGACCGACCGCGCCGGCGAGGCCCACGACCGTCACACCGACCAGCACGCCGGTCGGAATCCTGGTGCCCAGCGGGCGCCCGTGCAGCTCGTCGAGTGCGTGGGCCGCCAACCCGACCGCGCACAGGAACGCAAGAAGGGCGCCGACCAACCTCGACACACTGACCTGAGGCGCCAGGCAGGCGCCGATCACCACGTAAGACAGGTGCCACGCCGTGTAGGGAGGGTGGAGGAGGGTCCACCAGTCCCGCCATCCGCCGGGACGGGCCGCGTAGAAGGCGGGACGGCTCCCGGTGCCATCCTGGGAGCCGGACGCAGAAGGGGCGATTTCGCTTCCGGCTGGTTCAGGGCGTGCCGCCGGCTGGTCACTCATCGCTGCGGGTGCCCCACATGACGAGACCGCCACCGAGGCTCATGACGCGTGCTCCCACGTTCTCGAAGCCCGCCTGGCGCCACACCTGCTCGGTCCACGACAACGGATACTTCCGGTAGTGATCCGAGATGTTGGGGCCGAGGAATCGCCCCACTCGGAGCCATTCACGCCCACCGGTGATCAAACCACCGACGGGCAGGACGAGCCGGGTGTACAACCACCACATCATGCGCCAGAAGCGATTCGGCGGCAGGAAGAACTCGAGGCTGGCGACCGTTGCTCCCGGTTTCACGACCCGGGCGAGCTCGCGGAGCGTCGCCGCAGGATCGTCGACGTAGCGCAGAAGGTACGTGAAGGTCAGAGCGTCGAAGGTCCGGTCCGGGAACGGGAGTTGTTCGCCGCGGCCCGCGACCAACTGAACACGTGCGCTCTGTCCGGCGGCGTCGACGTTGCGACCGCCCTGGGCCAGCATCTCCATTGTCAGGTCCACGCCGATCACATCGCCGGGTGTTCGCTCGGCGAGTTGCAATGCGACACCGGCGGTTCCGGACGCAACATCGAGGATCAGGTTCGGCGCCGCAGGAGCGATGTGGTCGATCATGGCCCGTCGCCATCGACCGTTCTGGCCCATGGAGAGGACCTCGGCGAGCCGGTCGTATCGTTGGGGGAGAGGCGTGAACAGCTGCTGGGCGAACCGGTTGCGGTCGCCGGCGACAAACTGCAGCATGGCTCCTCCTCTGATGAGAAGATCTCACTGTAGATCCCGGCTGCGAAAGAGGGACGTGTGGGGTCGTCACGCTATGACGTCATCATTGTGGGTGGTGGTCCGGCAGGCAGTACCGCAGCCCTCGTTTTGGCTCGCTCCGGGGCCCGGGTGGCCCTGGTCGACAAGGCGGTGTTCCCGCGTGCACAAGGCGTGCGGGGACATCGTCGGTCCTCGCGGCCTCCAGGTACTGACCGACCTCGCACTACCCGGGCCGAAGGGACGCGACGTCGGCGAGATCTGTGTCGTCGGCCCGACGGGTCGCCGGGCGCAGCTGCCGTGCGGCGAAGGGCTCACCTACCCCGGCTACGGCACCGCAGTCACGCGGACGGTCTTCGACTCGATGCTGCACGACGAAGCGATTGCTGCGGGTGCCGACCCGGTGCGTGGGCGAGCCGTCGAGCCGCTGGAAAGAGAGGGGCGGATCGACGGGTACCGACTGAGTACCGGCCACGATCTCCGCGCTGACTTCTTGATCGGAGCGGACGGCGCCACCAGCCGGGTGGCAGCTGACGCTGGGATGGTCGATGCGAAGCGCGTCTTGTGGGGTTTCGCCCTGCGGACGTACGTTTCCGAAGTCGTGGACGTCCCGGCCATCGTCTTCTGGGAACCGTCGCCCTGGCGGGCCTTTCCGGGCTATGGATGGGTCTTTCCCGGGCCGAGCGGAAACTCCAACGTCGGCCTCGGTCTCGGCACCGTGGGGGACCGGAAGGTGGGCGCGAAGGTCCAGCGGCTCCTTCCGCACTTCTTGGAACACCTACGGGACGTCGGGCTCCTGGCCGGCGCGCCGACCTCAGGCGACTCGCGGCGCCTCGGTGGTTGGCTCAAGATGGGCGTCATCGGTACGACGCCTGCCGCCGGGCGGGTGCTCCTCGTCGGCGACGCTGCCGGCCTCGTGAACCCGGTACAAGGCGAGGGGATCTCCCAGGCGATGGGCAGCGGCCGCTCTGCGGCCGAAGCCTTGCTCGGCGATCCCGGGCGAGCCGCCCAGCGCTATCGGGTCGCCTTGGCAGCCGACCATCTGCCGTACCATCGGATCACTGCGGCCGCACAGTCGTGGCTGGTCGGGCGGCCTCGGGCCGTTGCCACTCTGGCCCGGCTGCTGATGACGGTGGCACGCAGCGATGCCATCGCTGGTGGCTGGTCAGTCTTCTGGAACGAGTTGCTCGACGGTGCACCTCCGAATCGGCACCAGTCCGTCGCGGCTGCAGCGACCCGACTGGGGGAGCTGATGACGGCACGCACCTCCACGGCGCGGTGGTTCGATGCCGTGTTCAAAGAAGATGCGGCCGTTCGCGCGAGTCGCTCCGAGTGCACAGAGTGGCCTCAGAGGCGAGGAGTCCCACCTCCCGAGACCGAACTCGTGGGAGTTCAGCCTCCGCCAGACAAGGGTTGACCACCACCACTTTGCCGAATGGACCTCCGCCGCATGAGGAGAACCGCCGCACCCAACACGAACAGCACCACCGCGAAGAAGAAGGAATTCCCGGCGACGAGCTGCCATGCGTTGAGGTGCAGATCCGAAGCGCTCACATACGGCACCCACCAGATGGGCGCGATCCAGAACAGGACGGCGGTCCCGATCGCCAGTGGCACTCCGAAACGGGGTCTGTCCTTGGCGAGTCCCAGCCACAAGATCGCTGGTATCACCCACACCATGTGATGGACCCAGGAGATGGGGGAGACGAGGAGGCCCGTCGCGGCGCAGATCAGCAGGCCCAACATTGGGGATGATCGACGGTGTGCCAGGGCGGCCAGCCACAGTCCTCCGGCTGCGACTGCGGCCAGCACTGGCAGCAGGGCGAGGTTGGTCACCAGTCCGTGGTGAAGTCGCTCGACGGCGGCAATCAGGTTCTGGTCGCCGACGTAGGACAAGTTGCCGGCGCGTCCCGGTTTGAACAGAGCGTGTGTCCAATAGGCCCTGGACGAAGTCGGGGAGAGCAGGAAGGTCACCAGCTCGCACACCACGAAGGTCACGACGCAGGTGACTGCGCCGCGGGTGCGACGCGTGAGGATCAGGTATGGAACGAAGAGGATCGGAGTCAGCTTGACGGCGGCTGCCAACCCGGTAGCCACGCCGAGAGGTGCCTGCCACGATCCGATCCGCCGCTGACTGAGCAGGTCCCACATCACGAGAAGCGTCACAACGAGGTTCACCTGGCCGAAGTCGACGGTGATGACCACGGGGTTGAGGAGCAAGGCAGGAAGGCTCAACAGGAGGCCGAGGCGCAACGCAGCCTTCCGATCCATCTCGGGCTTCATGATCCGAAGTGACAAGACGAGGAGAGCGATGAGCGCGGCGAGGTTGCCGATGGTCCATACGGTTTGGACGGAGTGGACGGTGCTGAACGCCCTCTGCCACGGCGCGAAGAGCAGGGCGGCAAAAGGTGGGTAGGTGAAGAGGAGCTCGGTGTTCGGCACGGCCAATGAGTACAGGTGAGGCGTGAAGATGTACCGGCCGCCGAGGCGAAGGTAGACACCGAGGTCGACCTCATAGGTGCCGAACGCCACGAAGAGTCCGTAGCTCAATGCGGCCGCGAGGGAGACCACCGCCGGTCCCCAGCCGGTGATCCAGCGAGGCAGGCTTCTGGGACCGGTGAATACCGGAGGGCTACCCCCGAGGGGTTGATCGACGGTGGTCACCGAAACGCACCTGAGTATGCGTCACTGACCGTCACGCTCTGGCAAAGCTGCACATGCGCATCGAGTCGCTGCGGGGCCAGGGCGACCGATTGGAGTGAGTCAACGACGACCTCGTCGAAGACATCGGTAGAGACGACTCCATGCGTTCCGGGGAGAGACTGAGGCACCCACGCATGCTAAGCCGGGGTCCCCTGAGGCCTACGACTGGGGACCAGTGGCTGAGGTCTCGCGCCCCAGGGGTGTCGGCGACTCGCTGTGAACCCACTACGGGCTTTCTGAGGCTTCGTCAACGCTGCTCTGGGCCTCGGTCGAACAGGGCAAGCCAGCAGGTCATGGCCTCATGGGTCGGGTGCCGGCGCCCGCCTCGGCGGTGCCTGCCCACCTCAGGCACAATTGTGCCAGCAGGTAGGACCCGATCCCGATATCGTCGGGCCCGTCACCTGGGATTGTTGGCTCCTTCCTGGGCGAGAGTGCGACGGCGATTCGACAGACCTTCTACATACTTGGCGCAGGCGGTCCACCTGAGACGACCGCGCAGATTCGACTTCGACAGACATTTCCCTTCCTCGGAATGGGTGGGGATGGTGCGCAGACGGACCAACGAGAGGAGAGCGATGAGGATGAGGAACTGGCTCATCGCCTTCATCGCGGCCGCCTCGTGCGTAATTTCGCTCGGTCTTCTTGCTGTACCGGTGGGAGCAGCAAGCATCTCCACGACGGCGGTGAGCGACAACGCACCAGTGGTGTTCGGGGGCACCCTCGTCTTCACTGCCACGGTGTCGGGCTCCGGCGGGACCCCGACGGGTGCGGTCACCTGGACCGGAGTCACGTGCAGCTCGAGCACGGCGCTCACCGCGGGGGTGGCCACCTGCTCAATCAGCAACGCCGTCGTGGGCACCTACTCAGCGACGGCTACGTATGGCGGTGATAGCAACTTCAGCGGCAGTTCCAACTCCGACACCGCCACCGTGAGCGCGGCCCCCTCGACCACCACGGTCACTGATAACGGGGCCACGGTCTCGACGGGCGGCACCCTCATCTTCACCGCCACTATCACAAGCCTGGCGGGCACCCCGGCGGGTGCGGTCACCTGGACCGGGGTCACGTGCAGCTCGAGCACGGCGCTCACCGCGGGGGTGGCCACCTGCTCAATCAGCAACGCCCAGGCCGGCACCGCCTACAACGCGACGGCGAGCTTCACGGACGCCGACGGCAACTACCTCAACTCTTCTGGTAGCGCTGGCCCTGTCTCCCCGGCAGCGGCTTCCTCGGCAACAACGGTCACGGACAACTCGGGCCTGGTCGTGACGGGGGGCACCCTCATCTTCACCGCCACCGTTGCCGGCCCCGGGGGCACCCCGGCGGGTGCGGTCACCTGGACCGGAGTCACGTGCAGCTCGAGCACGGCGCTCACCGCAGGGGTGGCTACGTGCTCGATTGCCCTCGCCCAGGCGAGCATCGCCTACAGCGCCACGGCTACATTCACCGACACCGACGGTAACTACAGCGGCAGTTCGGGCTCAGCCGCGGCCAATGTGGGCAAGGCCAACCCGACCGCACCGACCATTACGAACCTGCCCAGTGGCGGAACGTTCGGCGGGAACTTCACGGCCGGCGTCTTTACTGCCAACGGCGACGGGGTCTTGTCGGTCACCTCGAGCACACCCGCGGTGTGCACCGCCGCTGGCCTCATAGTCGGCTACGTCGGCGTGGGCACCTGTTCCCTGAACGCCCAGGTAGCGGCAGGGTTGAATTACACGGCCGCCTCCGGTGCAGCGCAGACCTTCAACATCGGCCGGGCGAATGCGACGACCCCGGTCATCTCCAACATCCCGTCGCCCGCCAACGAGTTCGCGGGCTTCACGGTGAGATTGGCAACGACAGGCGACGGCACGATGTCGGTCGCGTCCAACACCAGCACGGTCTGCAGCGTCGACCCGAACGGGATCACGGTCACCTTCGTGGGATTCGGCACCTGCTCGCTGACCCCCAGCGTGGCGCAGGGCCCGAACCACTTCGGCGCGACGGGGAACCCGCAGACCTTCACGGTGAAGGCGGCCTCCCACGGCTACTGGCTGGTGGGCTCCGACGGGGGCATCTTCTCGTTCGGCACGGCCGCGTTCTTCGGCTCGACGGGGAGCATCCATCTGCAGCGTCCGGTGGTGGGGATCACGCCGACCTCCACCCGGAACGGCTACTGGCTCGTCGCCTCCGACGGGGGCATCTTCAGCTTCGGCGACTCGTCGTTCTACGGCTCCATTCCCGGCATTGGGCTGCACCCCGCCGGCTCGGGGCTGCCGAACAGCCTGAACGCGCCCATCGTCGGCATGGTGCCCACCCTGACGGGTCGCGGCTACTTCATGGTCGCCTCGGACGGCGGGGTGTTCAGCTTCGGCGACGCCCGGTTCGAGGGTTCGTGTCCCGGCATCGGCGGCTGCTCGGGTCCCGCGGTCACCGTGATACCGGACCACTCGGGGAATGGCTACTGGGTCGTGACCGCCAATGGCGGCGTGTACGCCTTTGGCGACGCACCCTTCTATGGGTCTGGGCCGCCCGTGGCCGTGTCCGTGGTCGACGCCGTCGCCACCCCGAACGGGAACGGCTACTGGCTGCTCTACGCCAACGGCGCGGTGGCTGCGTTCGGAGCCGCCACCGCCTTGGGCGGCCCGATCGGGTACGTGAATTCGTTCAATCCCGCCACGGCCATCTTCCGCACGGCGGACGGTTTTGGCTACTGGGTCGCCGCTGCCCGGGGTGATGTCTTCGGGTACGGTTCTGCGCCCTACCTCGGAGGCATGTCGGCGGCCGGCCTGAACGGCGAGATCATCGCCGCCTTCGGCTTCTAGCTCAGGCGCCGAGCGCCTCGTCCTCCTGCTCCGGCAGCTCCGCCACGACCTGGTCGACGACCGACCGGACGGTGCAGCCGGCTTCGGACGACGCCCGCCGGAGGAGGTCGCCCAGGTAGGCGACCAGGTTGACCAGGTCCGACCTCGGGGAGCGGCCGACCAGCGGCACCGGCTCGGTGGCTCGGTCGAGCCCGCAGGCCTCGATGATGAGCCGGCGGACCTCCATCAGACTGCCCCGTGCCTCCATGAGGGAGGTCCCGCTCCTGCGCAGCCACACGGAAATACCCAGCTCAAGGGACAGGTCGCCGCTGAAGGGGTCCACGGGGCCCAGCTCCGCCAGCCCACCCAGGAGGGCGGCACCGAAGCCCCGGCGATCGGAAGTGACCATGCAGTCAGTGTGCCGAATAGCTGTAACAAGGTGGTGGACCGGCTGTGGGCTGGTAATTTGTTCGGCGTGCCGCGCACGATCTGGAAGGGGGCCCTCAGCTTCGGCCTGGTCAACATCCCCGTCGGCCTCTACCCGGCCACGTCCGACAAGAGCATCCACTTCAACCAGTTCGAGGAGGGGACGTCGGACCGGATCCGCTACAAGAAGGTGAACGAGAGGACCGGCACGGAGGTCTCGCAGGACCGCATCGTGCGCGGGTTCGACCTCGGTGGCGGAGAGTACGTCATCCTCAGCGACGAGGAGCTCGAGCAGGCCGAGCCGAAGAAGTCGCGTCAGATCGAGATCTCGGACTTCGTCGGGCTGGCCGACATCGACCCGGTCTACTTCCGCTCCAGCTACTACCTGGCCCCCGAGGGTGCCGGGGCCGACAAGGCGTACGCGCTGCTCCGCCAGGCGATGGCAGAAGCCGGCCGGATCGGCATCGCGACCCTCGTGATGCGGAACAAAGAGTACCTGGTCGCCATCCGGCCCGAGGACGATGCGCTGGCGCTGCACACGATGTACTTCTCCGACGAGGTGCGCGCGCCCGGCCGCGAGTTCTCCGTGCCGGAGACGGAGGACGTGACCGAACGGGAGCTGTCCATGGCGCAGCTGCTGATCGAGTCCATGGAGAGCGACTGGGACCCGGAGCGCTACCACGACACGCACCGCGAGAAGGTCGAGGCGCTGATCGAGGAGAAGCGCAGCGGCCACGAGATCGTGATCCAGGAGGAGCCAGAGGCCCCGGCCAAGGTGGTCGACCTGATGGAGGCGCTCAACGCCAGCATCGCCGCTGCGGCCAAGCCCGGGAACAAGGGCGCTTCTTCCAAGCCGGCCGCCAAGCGCACGCCGGCGCGGCGTGCGGCACCGGCGGCCAAGAAGGCGGCGAAGAAGGCGGCCAAGCAGCCCGCCCGCGCCAAGGCGGCACCCCGCCGGAAGGCCTCCTGAGCCTTTGTGCGTCGACCCGGCCGTCCGGCCTGGTCAGTGCCACACCGATTGGCGATTTCGTGCGCACAATGCCGTCACGGCGCATGACATCCGTGTCAATAGCGTGATCTGATTCGTTTTCCCGCTCCCGAACGCCGGATCATGGTGTGATGCTCCTCATCGAGCCCCGCTCGGGAAGGGAGTCCATATGGCCATCGCGCAGGTCCGGGTTCCAGAGGGGAGGATCCCCGAGTGGATGGGGTTCGACGGCCTGGTCCAGCTGATCTCCGTGGACGGCCAGCGAACCGTGGGGTGCCCGTATCGCGAGCTCGTGGCCGACGTGGGCGCCGAGCAGCTGCGCGATCTCTACCTGGACATGGCGGTGGTCCGACGCATCGACGCCGAGGCCATGGCGCTGCAGCGCCAGGGCGAGCTGGGGTTGTGGGCCCCGTTGCTCGGCCAGGAGGCGGCCCAGGTGGGCTCCGCCCGTGCGCTGCAGCATGACGACTTCGTGTTCCCCAGCTACCGCGAGCACGGCGTCGCCTACTGCCGCGGCGTCGACCCCGTGTCGATGCTGCGGCTCTGGCGCGGCACGGCGCACTCGGGCTGGGATCCCGCCGCCTTCGGGATCGCCACGCCGGCGATCATCGTCGGCGCGCAGGCGCTCCACGCCACCGGCTACGCGTTGGGCGTCGTCCTCGACGGCGCTCCGTCGGCCGCCGTCGCCTACTTCGGGGACGGCGCCTCGAGCGAGGGTGACGTCGCCGAGGCCTTCGGCTTCGCCGCCAGCTACATGGTGCCGGTCGTCTTCGTCTGCCAGAACAACCAGTGGGCCATCTCGGAGCCCGTCCGGCTGCAGTCGCACGGCTCCATCGCCCACCGCGGCGAGGGCTACGGCATCCCCGGTATCCAGGTGGACGGCAACGACGTGCTCGCCGTCCTCGCCGCCACCCGCCTCGCCCTGGCCCGGGCCTATGCGGGTCAGGGGCCGACGCTCATCGAGGCCGTGACCTACCGCCTGGGCCCCCACACGACGTCCGACGACCCCAGCCGCTACCGGTCGCACGCC
Organism: uncultured Acidimicrobiaceae bacterium; assembly: GCA_963717455.1. Classification (GTDB taxonomy): domain Bacteria; phylum Actinomycetota; class Acidimicrobiia; order Acidimicrobiales; family RAAP-2; genus Bog-473. Next base: position 2,992,748 of record OY970336.1, on the reverse strand, counting down.
GAGGAGGACGAGTGGCGGGCGAAGGACCCGCTGCTGCGGCTGCGCGCCCTGCTCCTCGCCGAGGGCCTGGCCGACGACGGCTTCGACGCCGCGGTGGGCGCCGCCGCCGAGGAGGCCGCAGCGGCATTGCGGCGCGGCTGCCTGGCGCTCGCCGACCCGGCTCCGGAGGCGCTGTTCGAGCATGTCTACGCCGGCCCCCATCCCCTGCTCGAGGAGGAACGGGCCGCCTACGCCGCCTACCTGACCACGTTGGACCCGGACGCGTGATGGCGACCATGTCGTTGGGCAAGGCGCTCAACGCCGGGCTGCGCCAGGCGATGGAGCGCGACCCCAAGGTCGTGCTGATGGGGGAGGACATCGGCAAGCTCGGCGGCGTCTTCCGGGTCACCGAGGGCCTGCAGCGGGACTTCGGCGAGCGCCGCGTCATCGACACCCCGCTGGCCGAGTCGGGCGTGATCGGCACCGCCGTCGGGTTGGCCATGCGGGGCTACCGGCCGGTGTGCGAGATCCAGTTCGACGGGTTCGTGTATCCAGCCTTCGACCAGATCGTGTCGCAGGTGGCGAAGATGCGCTACCGCAACGAAGGCCGGGTGGCCATGCCGATGACCATCCGGGTGCCCTACGGCGGGGGGATCGGCGCCGTCGAGCACCACTCGGAGTCGCCGGAGGCCTACTTCGCCCACACGGCCGGGCTGCGCGTCGTGACGCCGAGCAGCCCGGGCGACGGGCACCACATGATCCAGCAGGCCATCGCGTCGGACGACCCGGTCGTGTTCTTCGAGCCGAAGCGGCGGTACTGGGAGAAGGGTGAGGTCGACGACGGCGGGCCGGCGACGGAGATGCCGCTGCACCGGGCCCGGGTCGTCGTCACGGGGAGCGATGCGACGGTGGCGGCCTACGGTCCCATGGTGGCCACCGCGCTCGATGCGGCCCGTATCGGCGAGGCGGAGGGGACCTCCATCGAGGTGATCGACCTGCGGTCGCTCTCGCCGATCGACTTCGACACGATCGCGGCCTCGGTCCGTAAGACGGGCCGGCTGGTGGTGGCCCACGAGGCGTCCGTCTTCTGCGGGCTCGGGGCGGAGATCGCGGCCCGCGTGTCCGAGCGCTGCTTCTACCACCTGGAATCGCCCGTGCGCCGGGTCGGCGGCTTCGCGACGCCGTACCCGCCGTCGCGGATGGAGCGGCACTTCCTCCCTGACGCCGACCGCATCCTCCACGAGGTGGACCGGTGCCTGCAGGCGTGAGCGGCGTCCGGCAATTCCTGCTGCCCGACCTCGGCGAAGGTCTGACCGAGGCCGAGATCGTGGCCTGGCACGTGGCCGCCGGTGACGAGGTGGCCCTGAACCAGGTCCTCGTCGACGTCGAGTCCGAGAAGGCGGTCGTGGAGCTGCCCAGCCCCTACGCCGGGACCGTGGTCGAGGTCCTGGCCGGGGAGGGGGACACGGTCGGCGTCGGTGCCCCCATCATCGCCATCGACACCTCCGGGCAGGGCGAGGGCACGCCGGAGAGGGTCCCCACGCTGGTGGGGTACGGCCCCTCGGCGGCGCCCCCGAGCCGACGCCGCCGGAACGGGCACCGGCGACCGGACCGAGAGCCCCGGACGCGGCGGCCGGCGGGATCGCGCCCGCTGGCGGCGCCACCGGTGCGCTTCATGGCGCGTCAGCGCGGCGTCGACCTGGCGGATGTGACCGGCCACGGCCCGGACGGCCTCATCACGCGGGAGGACCTCGCGGCGCACATGGCCGGCATCGTGCCCGCCGACGGTCGGGCGGGGGAGGGGCGCGAGACGCGGGCACCCGTGCGCGGCGTCCAGAAGCACATGGCCGAGGCCATGGCCCGGAGCGTGGCGACGGCGCCGCAGGCGTGCGTGTTCCTGACGCTCGACGCGACGGCGACCACACAGCTCGTCGAGCGCCTGCGGGCCAACCGGCACTTCGAGGGGGTACGCGTCACGCCACTCGCCATCGTGGCCCGGGCCATGGTGCTCGCCTTGCGGGGTGCCCCGGCGCTGAACTCGTCGTGGGACGAGGCGTCGGCCGAGGTGGTCACGAAGCACTACGTGCACCTCGGCGTCGCCGTGGCGGGCCCGCTGGGCCTCGTCGTGCCGAACGTCAAGGACGCGCAGGACATGACACTGCGGGAACTGACCGGGGCACTGGCCGACCTGACGGCCCGGGCCCGCGACGCGCGCTGCACGCCGGCCGAGCTCAGCGGCGGCACCATCACCCTGACCAACGTCGGCGTCTTCGGCGTGGACGCGGGCGTGCCGATCCTCAACCCAGGTGAGGCCGCCATCCTCGCCGTGGGCGCGCTGCAGCGGCGACCCTGGGAGTTCGAGGGAGAGGTGGCACTGCGCGATGTGGTGACCCTCAGCCTCGCCTTCGATCACCGGCTCGTCGACGGCCAGGCCGCGTCCCGCTACCTGACGGCGGTCGGCGAGATCCTGGCCGACCCGACGAACCTCATCGCCCTCTGTTGAGCGCGACCGTCACCCTGCTGCGGCGAGCAGGCGCTGCAGTCCCTCTCGCAACGTGCGCAGCTGGCTCTCCAGCTCTTGGAGCTCGCGCACCAGCCGCATGGCCTCCTCGCGGTCCAGGGCGGGGGCGCCGGGCCGGAGCATCGCCAGCGAGCGCCGCAGCGACTCCAGCTCGTACTGGCGCTCCATCATGCTACGAACATATGTTCGTCAGTCCGGCGGGGCAAGCGGGTGCCCCCGGGTCGTGACGCGACCACGCCTGCGGGTGGAACGGCCCCTTTGGCGTGCCGTCGGTTTGAGATGGCCGTCCCCGGGGTAGGGCGGCCACCGCGGGTGAGAGCGCGCCCGCAGGCTGGAGGCCGCCATGAGGACCGTCCGGGACGTCATGCGGAGGGACATCGAGGTCCTCAGGACCACGGAATCGGTGGCCGACGCGGCGTGCTTCCTCGCCGCCCGTGACGAGGAGTCCGTGCCGATCTGTCTCTCCGACGGGAGTCTGGCCGGGACTGTCAGCAGCCGTGACATCGTGGCCAAGGTGATCGCCAAGGGCCGCGATCCGCGTCAGGTCCTCCTGTCCGAGCTGGCCGAGGCGGACGACGTGCTGGGGCTCGATGTCGACGCGCCCGTCGACGAGGCCGTGTCGATCATGTGCCGCCACCACCGGGCCCGCCTGCCCGTCCTCGATGGTGACCGGGTTGTCGGCCTCGTGGCCCAGCGTGACATCGCGCGCTCCCTGTCCTTCCGTCCGATGTGGGACGAGTCCTGAACGCAGCTGGAATCGGGCCTCCGGCTCGGATGAGAATACGGCGGTGAGCACATCCGACGCCCCCCTCCAGACCGGGGACCTGGCCCGACGGGTGGCGCGCCGTCGCGCCGACCTCGGCAAGAGCATCGAGGAGGTGGCGTCGGCGGTGGGCATCGATCCCGGCTACCTGCGCTACTTCGAGCAGAGCCCGGGGGTGCGCCTCAGCACCGGCACCATGCTCCTGCTGGCCCTCGCGCTCGAGTGCACGCCCGAAGAGCTCTACGGGGCGAGGGTGGACCGGCCGCCCGGACGAGGCCGCGCCGGCCGGCATCCCGAGCTGAGCGAGCTCACGGCGCAGCAGTGCGCCGCGCACCTGCGGGCCGGGGGGGTCGGGCGCGTGGTCCTGGTCACGGACCGGGGCCCGGTCGCCCACCCGCTGAACTTCGCCGTGAGCGAGGGTGACGTGGTCGTCAGCACGACCGTGGAACACGCGGCACGGCTCGAGGCACACGGCACGGTCAGCTTCCAGATCGACCGCGTCGACGAGTCCATGGGCGAGGGCTGGAGCGTCCTGGTGACCGGGTCGGCGCGCCGGGTCGACGACCCGGACGAGGTGCTCGCCCTGGCCGGACTGGGGTTGACGCCGTGGGCCGGCGGCCCGCGCCACGCGTTGGTCCGCATCCACCCCGACGAGACCACGGGGCGGGTCATCGCCCAGGCGGTGGCGCCGGCCTAAGAGCCTGCGGTCATGTGCACCAGCAGCGCCGCGTAATCGACGAGGTGGCGGTCGCTCAAGAAGTGCGAGCGCACGTGGCGCCGGGCCCGGCGGCCCATGGCCGCCATCCCGGTGGGGTCTGCCAGCACGCCGGCCAGCGTCTCGCCGAACGCGTCGAGGTCGCGGGGATCCTCGAGGAGGATGCCGGTGCCCGGGGGGATCTGGCCGACGATGCCGCCCACCGCGGAGGCCACGACGGGGCGGGACTTCCACATGGCCTCGGTCACGGTGAGCCCGAAGCCTTCCTGCAGGCTCTTCTGTACCACCACACTGGCGTGGCGCTGGGCCGCGTTGACCATGACCGCGTTGGCCAGCGGGTCGTCCATGGGCAGTGCGACGAGGCGGATGGAGTCGCGTTGTCGCCGGGGGAGCGACTCCCAGGCGGCGACGCACTCGGCGAGGACCCGTGCACCCTCGGGGTCGTCGGTGACGCCGTCGACGGCCGGCCCGATGAGGGCGAGCCGGGCATCGGTCCGGCCGGCCAGGTGGTCGGCGAAGCCGCGCAGGACGCCCTCCATGTCCTTCAGGTGGTCCCAGCGCGACACCTGCACGACCAGGGGGTCGCCGGGAGGGAACGGCGCGGCGCCACCCAGGACCACCGGCGGCCCGCCGCCCGGGTCACCCTCGAGCAAGCCGATCTGTGCCAGGAGCGCCAGGACCCGCTCCCGACGCATCGGTCGGTTCTTGGCGGCCAGCGGGTCGATGGAGGGCTGGATGATCCAGACGTCGGCGCCGGCCAGCCGGGGCGGCACGAAGGCCGCGTGGGAGAAGACGAAGGTCCGGCACTCGGTCAGGTGGGGCTGCAGGAAGTCCCATGCCTCCTCGGTGAAGGAGTTGGCGTGGTCCGATCCGATGTGGCAGCGCCAGGCGGCGCGCACGCCGTAGGAAATGAGATGCTGGGCCATGCCGGCCGTCTGGGGGTCGTGCAGGAAGACGACGTCGTCGCGGTGGATCCTGCCGTCGAGAGCCTCCACGTTGGCCCGGAGAACGGCCGTGTAGTGCTCGGCCTCGCGCGGTCCCAGGTGCCCGGCGTCGCCGGGCACGCCGTGGAGCCGGTTGTGCAGGCGCTTCGTGATGGCGAAGAACTCGGCGTCGGCGTCGATCACCACCCATGGTGCGTCGACCCCGACGTCCTCGGCGTAGCCGCAGAGGAGTTTGAGCATCTCGGCCACGCCGCCCCCGTGCGCGGTGGAGCTGATGTTCCACACCCGTGCCCGACCCAGCGACTGCATCGCTGTCACGGCTGCCTCCTGCAGCGCCACGAACCGCGCCGGGCCGATGAGGCGGCCGAGCCGTTCGACGGAGTGCAGCGGCACCTCCACGTCTTGAGGCTCGGCCACGACGCCATCTTTGCTCACGGGCCGGGCCAGCGGTGGCTGGTTGCGGTCAGCGCAGCCCGGCGGCGGCGCCCAGGAGGGAAGACGCCACGGCGGCTGCATCGTCCGTGGTGACGACCAGGCGACCGTACTCAGCCCCCCGCAGTTCGACCACGACCGCCGGGCCCTTGCCGTGCACCGCGGCGAAATCCTTGCCGAAGCCGCCGCGGCGGGTCCCGACCGCGATCACCTCGGGGAGCCCGGTGCCAGGGGCCCGGATGCCGCGCAGCTCGGGCCAGGGGTCCTCCACCACGCGGACAGCCGTCACGGACGAGAGCGGGACGCGGATGTCGCCGTGGAACCCTTCGGCCTTCTCCATCGCGTGCAGGTGGAGCACGAGCTCTCCATCCTCGACGAGCAGGTCCGCCACGGCGGCTCAGTCTAGGGAGGGCGGTTAGCCTCGGCGCCGATGTGGCCACCGCCGCCCTGGGGGACCTGGGTCATCGACCTCGATGGTGTGATCTGGCTCCTGGGCCGGCCCATCCCGGGCGCCGACGAAGCCGTGGCCCGCTTGCGCAGCGCAGGGGTCCGGGTGCTGTTCGCGACCAACAACTCCGCACCCACCCGGGCCGAGCTGCACAAGCGCCTGGGCCACTGCGGCATCACCACGGAGGACGCCGACCTCCTCAGCTCGGCCGACGTGGCGGCCGGGCTGCTCGCCCCGGGCTCCTCGGCCCTCGTGCTCGGTGACGACGGCGTTGTCGAGGCCCTGGCCGGCCGTGGCGTCGCCGTCGTTGCCGAGGCGCCCGCAGACGCGGTCGTGGTCGGGTGGACGCGGGGTTTCACCTTCGACGGGGTGGCCCGGGCTGCCGCGACCGTCCGGGACGGCGCACGCCTCGTCGGGACCAACGACGACCCGACGTACCCCACGCCCCAGGGGCTCCTGCCCGGCGCCGGGTCACTGTTGGCGGCGGTGTCCACGGCCGCCGAGGCGACCCCCGAGGTGGCGGGCAAGCCCCATCGGCCCACCGTGGACGCCATCACCGCCCGGGTGACTCCCGGCGAGCTCAGGGTCATGGTGGGGGACCGCCCGGCCACCGACGGTGCCCTGGCGGCCCAGCTCGACATCCCTTTCGCCCTGGTGCTCTCGGGGGTGACCCGGGAGGGAGAGGTGCCGAGCGACGCCGACGCCGCGGTCGTCGCACCGGATCTGGCCACCCTCGTCCGCCGGACTCTGGGGGAGGAGTGAAAAGTGCTTGCTCTCAGCTAGCAATTGAGATACTGTTGTTGCATGGCTAGCAATGAGCGCATACGCAAGTACCTCGACGCGGGGACCGTCCTCGGGCAGGTCAGCCGCGGCCGGGCCGAGGAGATCGTGCGAGAATTGGTGAACGCCGGAGACATCCAGCGCAGCCAGGCACAGGAGTGGGTGGACAACTTGGTGGACCGGAGTCGCAAGACCAGCGAGCAGATCCTCGAGGTGGTGCGCCACGAGGTGGCCACCCAGCTGGGCAAGATCGATGGGAAGTCGCTCGAGGCCATCGCCAACCAGGTGGCCGAGATCCTGAAGAAGTCGGCTGAGGCCGGCCGCAGCGCCACCAAGGACGTCACAAAGCAGGCCGGCAAGGTCACCAAGGACGTCACCAAGAAGGCCGGCAAGGTCACCAAGGACGTCACCCAACAGGCCGGCAAGGTCACGAAGCAGGCCGGCAAGACGGCAGAGGGCGTGCGGAGCGAGGTGGGCAAGACCGCCACGCGGGCGCGGGCGGCCGCAACGAAGGTGGCACCGTCGCGTCGCCACCAGCGCAAGACCGCCACCCAGAAGGCACCGGCCAAGAATTCGGCAGGGCACAAGGAGTCGGCCAAGAAGACCTCCGACAAGAAGTCGACCTCGACCGCCAAGTCGGTCAAGAAGGCCGCCAGCTGAGCACCGGCGCCCGCCGCCGGCTCGACACCGAGCTCGTGCGACGGGGCCTCTTCCCCAGCCGGCACGAGGCGCAGGCGGCGATCGCCGCCGGCATCATCCTCGTTGCGGGCGCCCCCGCCGACAAGCCGGCCCGATTGGTCGCGCCCGACGAGCCGGTGGTCGTTCTCGGGCCGCCGTCGCCGTTCGTCAGCCGTGGCGGCCAGAAGCTCGACGCCGCGCTTGCTCGGTTCGCCGTCCCGGTCACGGGCCGCCGTGCCCTCGATGCGGGAGCCTCCACAGGCGGCTTCACCGACTGCCTGCTCCAACGCGGAGCCACCCACGTGTATGCCGTCGACGTCGGCCACGGCCAGCTCCACCCCGTCCTGCGGGCCGACCCCCGCGTGACCGTCCTGGAGCACACGAACGCCCGAACCCTGACGGCGGCCGAGCTGTGCACCGCGGATCCGGCCTACGAGCCGTGCCCGCTGGTCGTGACGGACCTCTCGTTCATCTCCCTCCGCAGCGTCGTGCCCGCCCTCGCCGGGCCGGTGTCGGCACTGGGCGCTGACCTGGTCTTCCTGGTCAAGCCCCAGTTCGAGGCCGGCCGCGTCGCGGTGTCGCGGGGCAAGGGCGTGGTGCGCGACCCGGCCGTCTGGCTCGGCGCGCTCGAGGGCGTGGTGTCCGCCCTCCATGACGCGAAAACCGGCATCATGGGGGCGATGGCCTCCCCACTGACCGGCGCCGCCGGTAACGTCGAATTCCTGCTGCACGCCCGCAAGGGCGCGCCGGGCCGTGATGCGGACGAGGCCGCCGCCCTGCTTTCCGCCGCCGTGTCGGAGGCGGAGGGACACCTGACCATGGCCGACCCGGCCGGCTGAGCCGCGCTCGCCCGATGGCGACGGTCACCTTCCTGGTCCATCCGGACCGCCCCGACGCGCAGGCGCTGGCCACCGAGACGGCCGCCTGGCTGCACGAGCGGGGGCACGTGGCACGGATCCTGCGCTTCAGTGGCCCGGACCGGGTCAGCGAGGCCGGTGTCGAGCTGGACCTCGGTGCGGTGAACCTGGCCGGGAGCATCGTCGCCGTCAGCATGGGTGGCGACGGCACCTTCTTGCGCGTGGTTCGCCTGGCGGCGGCGGAGGACGTGCCCGTTCTCGGCGTCAATTTCGGGCGCCTCGGCTACCTGCCCGATCTCGTGCCCGAGCAGGTGCGCGGCGCCCTCACCAAGGTGCTCGACGGGACGGCCGCCATCGAGGCGCGCTGCGCGCTCGAGGTGTGCATCTCGGACCGTTCGATTGGCGATGACGTCTCGTCCCTGCTCGCCCTGAACGAGGTGGTGATCGAGAAGATCGACTTCGGCCACACCGTCCGCCTGGCGACGACGGTCGACGGGGAGGAGGCTCTGACCTACTCGGCGGACGGGCTCATCATCGCCACGCCCACCGGCTCCACCGCCTACAACCTCTCGGCCGGCGGCCCGATCCTGGCGCCGACCCTGCGCGCCATGGTCGTCACGCCGGTAGCGCCGCACTTCTCCCTCGACCGCAGCCTCGTACTCGACGACACACAGGAGGTCAAGGTGGAAGTCGTCCCGGACCGCACCGGGGCGCTCGTGATCGACGGCCAGGACGTCGGGCGCCTGAAGCCGGGCGCCACGGTCACCTGCACCGTGGCGGTGAGGCCGGTGCGAGTCGTCCGCAACGAGCCGCACACCTTCGGCACCATCCTGCGCTTCCGGCTCTTGGCCCACCGGGACCAGTGAGGCCGCCGTGCTGACCGATCTGCACGTCCGCGACCTGGGGGTCATCGAGGACCTGACCCTCGAGTTCGGCCCCGGCATGACCGCCCTCACCGGCGAGACGGGGGCCGGCAAGACGCTCGTGGTCGAGGCCCTCCAGCTGGTGCTCGGAGGCCGGGCCAATCCGGGCATGGTGCGCGCCGGTGCGACCGAGGCGCTCGTCGAGGCCCGCTTCGTCCTCGGGGAGAGCGAAGAGGCACGCGAGGTGGTGCTGGCCCGCTCGGTGCCCGCCGACGGGAGGTCGCGAGCCTGGGTCGACGGTCGCATGGCGCCTCTCCGCTCGCTGGGCGAGACGGCGTCCGAGCTGGTCGAGATCCATGGGCAGCACGAACATCGTGCCCTGATCGCGGCCAGCGCCCAGCGGAACGTGCTCGATGCCTTCGCAGGCACGGATCTCAGCCGCGTGCGCGCCCTGCGCAGCCATTTGCGCGCGCTCGACGATGCGCTGGCCGGCCTGGGCGGCGACGACCAACAGCGAGCGCGCGAAGCCGACGTCCTGCGGTACCAGGCGGCCGAGATCGTGGCGGCCCAGCTCGTGGACCCCGAAGAGGAGACGGCGCTCCGCCTCGAGGAGGACCGTCTGGCCGATGCCGGGGCGTACCGAGAGGCGGCCAACGCGGCGGTGGAGCTGGTGGACCCGGGCACGAACGAGGGCGGCGTGCTCGACCGGCTGGGCCGCGCCGCCGGGGAGCTCGCCGGCCGCGAGGCGCTTGACCCCTATCGCGAACGCCTGGCCGCGGCCGCCATCGAGCTCTCGGACGTGGCTCGGTCGCTGCGCGACGAGCTCGAAGGGTGGGAGGACGACCCGCGGCGTCTGGGGGACGTGCAGGAGCGGCGGCGGCTGCTGGCGGAGTTGCGGCGCAAATACGGCCAGGACCTGGCGGCCGTGATGGCGTACGGCCGCACGGCGGAGGAGCGGCTGGCGGCCCTGGAGGACGCCGAGGGCGAGGCCGCCCGGCTGCAGGCCGAGCACGCATTGCGGCGGGGCGAGCTGGCAGCGGCGGAGGCGGTGGTGCGTTCGGTGCGCGCCCGCTCCGCCGGGGAGTTCGGCCGGCTGGTCGGCGAGCGCCTGGCGGGGTTGGCGATGGCAGGTGCCCGCCTGGAGGTGCGGGTGGCTCCCGACGGGACAGGCGAGCCGATCGAGCTGATGCTCGGGCCCAACGTCGGCGAGCCGGTGCAGTCGTTGGCCCGAGCGGCGTCGGGCGGTGAGCTGGCGCGCGCCATGCTGGCCATCCGGCTGGTCGGGCTGGGCGGCCCACAGGTGATGGTCTTCGACGAGGTCGACGCAGGCGTCGGCGGTGCCGCGGCCCTCGCCCTCGGGGAGGCCCTTCACGAGGTGGCGGGGGATCGTCAGGTGCTGGTGGTGACGCACCTGGCTCAGGTCGCCTCGCGCGCTGACGCGCAGATCAGCGTGGTCAAGCAGGAGTCACGGGGCCGCACCGTGACCACGGCAACCGCGGTGGAAAGTGAGGACCGCGTCACCGAGTTGTCGCGGATGCTGTCGGGGCATCCCGGCAGCGAGGTGGCCCGTGCGCACGCTCGCGAGCTCCTCGGGGCGGGGAGCTCGCGGTCCTGAACTGCTCTCTGGCAGTTCAGGACCGGCGGCTCGGCGGCGCCGGACCCGGGTCCGCGACGACGAAGGCGCCGTTCGATTATCGTGGCCGGGTGCACCGATCACGCGACCCGATGCTCCGCGTGCCCAAGGCGGCGTGAGCAAGTTCATCTTCGTCACAGGCGGTGTCTCGAGCTCGCTCGGGAAGGGTCTCACCGCCTCCTCGCTCGGCCGGCTTCTCAAATGCCGTGGGCTGCGGGTGACCATGTGCAAGCTCGACCCCTACATCAACGTCGACCCCGGCACCATGAACCCGGGTGAGCACGGCGAGGTGTTCGTCACCGAGGACGGGGGCGAGACCGACCTCGACCTCGGGCACTACGAGCGGTTCATCGACGAGAACCTGTCCAAGCGCTCGAACACGACCACCGGCGGCATCTACCGGTCCGTGATCGAGAAGGAGCGCCGCGGCGACTTCTTGGGCCGCACCGTGCAGGTGATCCCGCACGTGACCGACGAGATCAAGGACCGCATCCGCCGCCTGGCCGACGAGGACGTGGACGTCGTCATCGTCGAGATCGGGGGCACCGTCGGCGACATCGAGATCGTGCCCTTCATCGAAGCCATCCGGCAATTCCGGCGGGACATCGGCCGCGACAACGTGTGCTACGTCCACCTCACTCTCGTGCCGTACCTGGTGTCGGGGGAGCAGAAGACGAAGCCGACACAACACTCCGTGACCGAGCTGCGGAGCCGGGGTATCCAACCCGACGTCATCGTGTGCCGCAGCGACAAGCCGATCTCCGAGAGCTTGAAGCGCAAGATCTCCCTGCAGTGCGACGTCCCCATCGATGCGGTCATCTCCGCCGTGGACGCGCCCAGCATCTACGAGATCCCACTCGTGCTCCACGAGCAGGGGCTCGACACGTACGTCTGCCGGACGCTCGGGATCGAGGAGGCGTCCCACCAGATCGACATCTCCGAATGGGAGTCGCTCGTCGGGCGAGTCGAGTCGCTGGCACGTCGGGTCAAGGTGGGGATCGTCGGCAAGTACGTCAACATGCCGGACGCCTACATGTCCGTCGTCGAGGCGCTGCGGCACGCAGGCTTCCACCATGGCGCCGAGATCAAGCTGGACTGGATCGACGCGGAGCTCGTCCCCGGCCTCCTCGGCACGGACCGGCTGCGTGGGCTCGACGCGATCGTCATCCCCGGCGGCTTCGGTGAGCGTGGGATCGAGGGCATGATCGCCGCCGCGGGCTACAGCCGCGACAACGACATCCCCTGCCTCGGCCTGTGCCTCGGCCTGCACGTCATGGTGATCGCGGTGGCCCGCGATAGGGCGGGGCTAGAGCGGGCGAACTCGCGGGAGTTCGACAGTCTCTCGCCCCACATGGTCATCGACCTGATGCCCGACCAGACGGAGGTCACCGAGAAGGGCGGCACCATGCGGCTGGGCTCGTACCAGGCGGTCCTGCTGCCCGAGTCAAAGGTGGCCGGGGCGTACGGCACGCTGGCGGTCACCGAGCGGCACCGGCACCGCTTCGAGTTCAACAACCGCTACAAGTCGAAGCTCGAGGCCGTCGGCCTGGTGTGCTCGGGGAGCTCGCCCGACGGGCGTCTGGTGGAGTTCGTGGAGCTCGAGGACCATCCGTACTGGGTCGCCACACAGGCCCACCCCGAGTTCAAGAGCCGACCCGACCGACCCCACCCGCTGTTCCGCGAGCTGGTCGCTGCGGCGCTGGAGCGAGCCGAAGGACGCGAGCCACACCTGCTCGATCTCGACGCCGTCACCTAGGAGCGTGCCGGGTTTCCGCCGTGTCTCGGAGGAGGTGCTCCTCCAGGCGTGGCTCATCCGGGTCGACCGTTTGCACCTGCTTGATCCCGACGGCAATCCCTTCGACCGCTTCGTGGTCCGCCACCCCGGCGCGGTGACGGTCGTCCCCGTGCACCACGATGGCAGCGTGACGCTCGTGCGCCAGTACCGGGCGGCGGTCGACGCCATGGTGCTCGAGATCCCGGCCGGGATCCGGGACAAGGCGGACGAGTCGCTCGAGGCGACCGCACGGCGAGAGCTGGCTGAGGAGGCCGGGCTGGAGGCGGCGCGCTGGGAACTGCTGATCGGGACCTGGAACACGCCCGGCGTGAGCGACCAGCAGACCACCATCTTCCTGGCCACCGAGCTCTCGCCGTGCGAGAGCCGTCCCGATGGGATCGAGGAGCGACACATGACGGTGGAGACGGTGCGCCTGGCCGATCTGGAGGACCTGGTGGCGGACGGCTCCTTGAAGGACGAGACGACGGTGCTCGGTCTCTCCATGGCCCGCCAGCGACTGGCCGAGACGGGCCGGTTGCCGTGACGGCGGCACTGTCGCGCGGTGCCGAGGAGTTCTTGTCCTGGCTCGAGGTCGAGCGCGGGAGGTCGCCCCGGACCCTGGAGGCCTACCGGCGGGACCTGACGTCCTATCAGGAGGACCTGGAGGCGGGCGGCGGGCCCGCCATCGACGCAGCATCCTCCGCCGACGTGGCGGCGCACCTCGCTGCACTGCGCCAGACGCACGGCGCCGCATCGGTGGCACGGGCGCACTCGAGCATCCGCGGCTTCCATCACTTCCTCGTGGAGGAGGGGCTGCGCGGTGACGACCCCACCCTGGACCTGCCGACGATCTCGGTCACCGACCTCCTGCCCAAGGCACTGAGCGAGGAGGAGACAGAGCGGCTCCTCGGCTCGGTCGTCGGCACCGGCCCCGTCGTCCTGCGCGACCGTGCGCTCCTCGAGGTGCTCTACGGCACGGGGGCCCGGGTGAGTGAGGTCGCCGGGTTGAACCTGGGGGACGTGGCCGGAGCGCTCGAGGCCACTGACCTGCCGCTCGTCCGGGTCCTCGGCAAGGGCGACAAGGAACGGGTCGTCCCCCTCGGCGGCCTGGCCCGCGCCGCGCTGGCCGACTGGCTCTCGGGCCGGGGCCGCCCCCTCCTCGAACCAGAGCGGTGGCGCCGCCGCAGCGATGCCGAGGCGGTCTTCCTCAATGCCCGTGGTGGGCGCCTGTCCCGGGTGGGGGTGTTCGGGGTGGTCAAGAAGTACGCCGCCCGGGTCGGCCTGGAGGACAAGGTCAGCCCGCACGTCCTGCGGCACTCCTGCGCCACCCACATGCTGGGCCGGGGGGCGGACGTGCGGGTCGTCCAGGAGCTGCTGGGGCATGCCTCCATCGCCACCACCCAGCGCTACACCAAGGTGTCACCCGAGCACCTCCGCCGGGCCTACGAGGGGGCCCACCCGCGAGCGGGAACAAAGGGGGGGAGGGACCGCGTAGCATGAGCCCATGCCGAACGAGGCCCCCACGGCGGAGACCGCCGACATCGATTTTGCTGCGCTGCTGCGTGACGAGCAGGCCGGGCTCCAGGCCCAGCTGAAGGAGCTCGGCTTCGCGGACCAGGGGAGTGGCCTCAACTACGACTCCAACTTCGCCGACTCGAGCCAGGTGACGGCGGAGCGGGGCGAGGCCGAGCGGTTGGCGTCCGAGCTCCGCGAGGCCCTCGAGGAGGTCGAGGCCGCCATCGGGCGCCTCCGGGACGGCACCTACGGGATCTGCGAAGTGTGCGGGAAGCCCATCGGCGCGGCCCGCCTCGAGGCGATGCCCGCAGCCCGCCTCTGCATCGCCGACGCCGCCAAGCACTAGGTGCGGCCGCCCGGGGCCTCCTCGGGGAGGCGACCGATGGACCAGCGAACGAAACGCGCCCTGTGGATCCTGGCCGGCGCCATCCTGCTGGTGGCGCTCGTCGCGCACCACAACATCACGAAGTCGGAGATCATCGTCTTTTGTGTGATCGTGCCCTCCATCATCTTGCACGAGGTGTCACACGGTTGGGTGGCCAACGCGTTCGGAGACGACACGGCCAAGCGCGCGGGCCGGCTCACCTTGAACCCTGTGGTGCATGTCGATCCCGTGGGGACGCTGATCGTCCCCGCCCTCCTCTCCCTCGCGTCGGCGGGCGTCTTCGGATGGGCCAAGCCCGTTCCCGTCAACACGGCACGACTACGCAGTCCGCGCAACCAGGGTGTGCTGGTCGCGCTGGCCGGGCCCGCCGTGAACGCCGTCCTCGCCGCCATCTTCGCGGTCGTGTTCATCAAGGTGATCCGGCCCGGGCTCCCGGCCGTCGGGACGTTCTCGACTGGTGCCGAGATCGTCTTCTACGCCGGCCTGGTCAACGTGTGGCTCTGTATCTTCAACTTGATTCCCATTCCGCCCCTCGACGGCTCCGTCCTCTTCGAGCGGCTGCTGCCGGCGCGTTACTGGCCCACCTATCTGCGCTACCGGCAGTACACCATGCCGATCCTGATGGGGCTCGTGCTTCTGAATTTCTTCCTGTACCCCCACGGCCCCATCACGTGGCTGTTCGACCGGCTCTTCAGCTGGTGGACCGGCGTGCTCGGCATCAGCCTGGCGTAGCCGGCAGCAGCCCCATCGCGTCGGCCGCCCGGGCGTACGTGGACCCTGCCACCTCGTGGGCGCGTGCGGCACCGCGCGCCAGCACCTCGTAGACGTAGGGGAGGTCGTTCTCGAGCTCCGTCCGCCGCTCGCGCACCGGCCGCAGCAGCTCGCACAGCGCCGCCGCCACGTCGTTCTTGAGGTCGCCGTAGCGTTCGTAGCCCCCGGCCACCTCGACCGGGCTGCGCCCCGTGGCGGCGGCCAACAGGTCGAGGAGGTTGGCCAGGCCCGGTTTTGCGGCGCGGTCGTAGCGCATCTCGCCGTCCGTGTCCGTGACGGCCTTGCGTACCTTCCTCGTGATCTCCTCGTCCGAGTCGAGGAGTGCGATGGTGCCCAGGGGTGACTCGACCGACTTCGACATCTTGCGTTCGGGGTGCTGCAGGTCCATGACCCGCGCCCCGTGCCCGCGATGGCGACCTCCGGGACGGTGAAGGTCTCCCCGTAGCGATTGTTGAACCGGACCGCGACCTCGCGCGCCAGCTCCAGGTGCTGGCGCTGGTCGTCGCCCACCGGCACCGCGGTGGCGTCGTAGAGGAGGATGTCGGCCGCCATCAGGACCGGGTAGGTGAAGAGCCCGACCCGGACGGCCTCCTGGCCCTTGCCCTTGTCCTTGAACTGGGTCATGCGCCGGAGCTCGCCCATCGTGGCGCTGCACTCGAGGAGCCAGGTCAGCCGGGTGTGCTCGGGTACCTGGCTCTGGATGAAGAGGGTGCAGCGGTCCGGGTCGAGCCCGACGGCGAGCAGGTTGAGGGCGGCATCGAGCGTGTTGGCCCGGATCGCCGCCGGGTCGATGTCCGAGGTGAGCGCGTGGAGGTCGACGACGCAATAGAACGCGTCGTTGCCGTCCTGGAAGGACACCCAATGCCGCAGGGCCCCGAGGAAGTTCCCCAGGGTGAAATTGCCCGAGGGCGCGATGCCGGAGAGGACCCTGTTCATGGGGCGCCATGGTAGGGCGCAGCGGCGCTCCAGCCGGCGGGGCGGATCCGGGGTGCGCGGGCGGGCCCGGCTGGTTCGGTAACGTCAATGGGTGGCCTACGCGGTCTCCACTCCAGCCTTCGAGGGTCCCGTCGACCTGTTGCTCCACCTGGTGTCGTCCCACGAGGTCGACCTCCTCGACATCCCGCTGTTGCCGGTGGTCGACGGCTTCGTCCGCGTCCTCTCCGAGGATCGCGACCTGATCGACTTCAACCAGCTCTCGGAGTTCCTGCTGGTCGCGGCCATCCTGATCGAGCTCAAGTCGCAGAAGCTGCTGCCCGGACGTGAGGCGGTCGAGGACGACGAGGACCTGGTGGGGTGGGAGGAGCGGGATCTCCTGCTGGCCCGGTTGCTCGAGTGTCGGGCCTATGCCGCCGCCGCCGATGTCTTCGTCGCCCTGGCGGAGCAGGCTTCGCGGTCGGTGCCCCGCGAGGTGGGACTCGACGACGACTTCGTCGTCCACGCCCCGGACCTGCTGGCCGGGATCACCCCGGAGGACGTGGCCCAGGCCTACCTGCACGGATCGGCCGAACGACCCGTTCCCCGGGTCGACCTCTCGCACGTGACCGTGGACACGGTCTCGGTGTCCGAAGCGGTGGCCGAACTGATCGCCTTGCCCGAATCGACCCGGGTCGGCTCCTTCCGTGCGCTGGTGCACGAGTGCCGGACCCGCATCGAGGTGATCGTGCGCTTCCTGGCGCTCCTCGAGCTGTGCAAGATGGGTCGGGTGTCGCTCGGGCAGGGCGAGACCTTCGGCGACCTGCGCATCTCGTGGCTGGCCGACGACGAGCTGGCCGGGGTGGCCAGCGGCCGCGGGCTCGCCGAGCTGGCGGGCTATCAGATCGACGACTACGAAGGGTGAGGGGTTGAGTCCTGTGGAGCACGCCGAGCTGAACCGCACGATCGAGGCCATCCTCCTGGTGGCGGTGGAGCCCCTGCCGCCCCCGCTGCTGGCCGAGCTGTTGGAGGAGCCCGTCGAACGGGTGGAAGAGGCGCTCGACGAGCTGGCACAGTCGTACGAGCGCGAGCAGCGGGGCTTCGTGCTGGCCCGTATCGCCGGTGGCGCCCGCCTCCAGACCCATCCCGACCTGGCGCCCTACGTGGAGCGGTTCGCCAACCGGGAGGTCTCGCACCGGCTGTCCACCGCCGCCCTCGAGACCCTGGCCATCGTCGCGTACCGCCAACCCGTGTCCCGGGGCCAGATCTCCGCTCTGCGGGGCGTGAACGTCGACGGCGTCACCCGGCTGCTGGAGCAGCGGGGCTACATCGCAGTCGTGGGCCACGCCGAGGGACCGGGCCAGCCGGCGCTGTTCGGCACGACCGACCTCTTCCTCGAGCGCCTCGGGCTCGACTCACTCGACCAGCTCCCCGCGGTGGAGGACTTCCTGCCCGGACCCGAGCTCGCCAGCGAGTTCGAGCGCGACCTGCAGACGGCGCTGGGGCTCGGCGTCGAGGCGGCCTCCGACGACGCCTGAGGCAGCGGAGGGTGAGCGTCTCCAAAAGGTGCTGGCGCGCGCGGGGATCGGATCGAGGCGTGCCTGCGAGGACCTGATCTCGGCGGGGCGGGTCAGCGTCGACGGCGAGGTGGCCACGCTCGGGCGCCGGATCGATCCGGCGACGGCCCGGGTCGAGCTCGACGGGGCGCTCGTGCCGGTCGCACCGGATCACGTCTATTACCTCCTGAACAAGCCGGACGGCGTGATCACCACGGCGGACGACCCCCAGGGGCGCCCCACGGTCGTCTCGCTGGTGCCCGCGGAGCCCCGCGTGTTCCCGGTCGGCCGGCTCGACCGCCATACCGAAGGGCTCCTGATCCTGACCAACGACGGAGCGCTCTCACAGCTGCTGACGCATCCCTCGCACGGGGTGGCCAAGGAGTACGTGGCCGAGGTGGCCGGGGGCACGCCCGCACCCGGCGCCCTGCGCACCCTGCGCCGGGGGGTGGAGCTCGACGACGGGCCGACGGCGCCGGCCGAGGTGGGCGTGCTCGCGCCGGGCGTGTTGCGCCTCGTCATCCACGAGGGCCGTAACCGCCAGGTGCGCCGGATGTGCGATGCGGTCGGCCATCCGGTGCGGCGCCTCGTGCGCACCCGTATCGGCCCCGTGCGCGACACGAATCTGCCTCCTGGGCACTGGCGGGCCCTGCGCGCCGAGGAGGTCCGCTCGCTGGCCGCCTCGGCCGGTCCGGCCATTCGGGAGCGACAGGGCCGGCGCCACGAGGCCCCCACCAGCGGGGGCAGCGAAGCGGACCGGTAGAGTGACCCGCCATGGCACCCGCTCTCACGGTCAGGGGTCTGCGCGGGGCGACGACGGTCGATGCCGACACCGTGGCCCAGGTCACGGAACGCTCCCAGGAGCTGATCCTCGAGATCATGGCCCGCAACGAGCTGGTCGAGGACGACATCGTCAGCGCGATCTTCACCGCGACGGCAGACGTGACGAGCACCTTCCCGGCCACGGCCATCCGCGAGATCGGGTTCGGCGCCGTGCCGCTGCTCTGCGCGGCGGAGATCGCGGTGCCTGGCTCCATGCCCCTATGCATCAGGGTGCTCCTCCACGTGCACACCACCAAGTCCCGCGACGAGATCCATCACGTCTACCTCCACGGCGCCCAAGGGCTCCGCGATGACCTCCCCGACTGAGGGCGGGCCGCGCCGGCGGGCGCTCGTCGTCGGAACCGGGCTGATCGGTGGGTCGATCGCCCTCGGGCTGCGGCGGCGGGGCTGGTACGTGTCCGGACTCGATGCCGACGACAGCCGCCTGCGCGAGGCACTCGAGCGCGAGGTGATCGACGCGGCGGGCGACGACCCCGGCGCCGATGTCGTCTTCGTCGCCACCCCGGCCACCGCCGTGGCCGGGATCGCCCGCCGCATCCTGGGCGAGGAGGGACGCCGCCCCGATCTGGTGGTGACCGACGTGAGCGGGGTCAAGACGGCGATCGTGGAGGAGGCGGACCATCCGCGCTTCATCGGGGGGCACCCCATGGCGGGCTCCGAGCAGATCGGACTGCACGGTGCCGACCCCGACCTCTTCGAAGGAGCCGTCTGGGTGCTGACCCCGACGGCGGCGACGGACCTCGGGGCCTTCGACAGGCTCAAGGGCGTGGTGATGAGCCTGGGCGCCGATGTGCTCGTGCTCTCCCCCTCGGACCACGACCGGTTGGTGGCGATGGTGTCGCACGTGCCACACCTCGTCGCGGCCACGCTCATGAACGCGGCCAGTACCGGAGCCGAGCAGGACGCTGCCCTCCTGCGTCTGGCCGCCGGCGGGTTCCGCGACATGACACGCGTCGCCGCCGGTCATCCTGGCATCTGGCCGGACATCTGCGCCGAGAACGCGCGCCCGATCGTGGAGGCGCTCGACGCGCTGGTGAGCGACCTGACCGCCATGCGGGACCGCGTCGCCACCCGGGACCGGGACGCGCTGCTCGGCGTGCTCCAGAAGGCCAGCGCGGCCCGGCGCAACCTTCCTGCCCGGGTCGTTCGGCCCGATCACCTGGCCGAGCTGCGGATCCCCGTCCCCGACCGGGCAGGCGTGCTGGCCGAGATCACGTCACTCGCCGCGGACGCCGGCATCGGCATCTACGACATCGAGATCGCACACTCGGCCGAGGGCCCGCGCGGCGTGCTCATCCTGGTCATCGACGGCGCGGACGCCGACCAGCTGACCACGGCCATCGAGAGGCGCGGCTACAGGTGCCGGGCCGAGCATCTGTCGTGAGCGCCCCACGGATCCTCGTCGTGCACGGCGGGGTGCCGTGCCGCGGCACGGTGCGCACGCCCGGCGAGAAGTCGATCTCCCACCGCTCCGTGCTCCTCGGTGCGCTGGCCGAGGGGACATCGGTCATCCACGGGTTGTCGGACGGCGCCGACGTCGCGGCGTCGTTGGCGGCCGTCGAGGCGATGGGCGTGTCCGTGGAGCGCGAGCCTGACGGGACCGTCGTGCTGCACGGCGGCCGTGGTCGGCTGCACGCAGCGGACGGAGCCCTCGACTGCGGCAACTCCGGGACCTCCCTGCGGCTCTTGGCCGGGCTGGTCGCGGGGCTCGACTGGGAGACGGAGTTGGTCGGTGACGAGTCGCTCTCCGCCCGTCCCATGGATCGCGTGGCCGAACCGCTGACGCTGATGGGGGCGCAGGTGCAGGGTCGCGGCGTGCGCTGCCTGCCCCCCCTACGAGTGCGTGGCGGCGCGTTGCGCGGCATCGACTGGACCGCCAAGGTGGCCAGCGCCCAGGTGAAGTCGGCCATCCTCCTGGCCGGGCTGTCGGCGAGCGGCACCACCGTGGTGCGTGAGCCGGTGACGACCCGCACCCACACCGAGGAGATGCTGGCCGAGGCGGGGGCCGACATCACCGTCGAGCAGTCGGGCGAGGGTCGCGTCGTGCGCGTCCGTGCCTCCAGCCTGAAGCCAGTCGAGCGGACGGTGCCCGGAGACCCCTCGGCGTCGGCGTTCTTCGTCGTGGCGGGGTGCGTCGTACCGCGCAGCGATGTCGCCGTGGCGGGGGTGTACAACGGACCGGCACGTCTCGGCTACGTCTCGGTGCTCCGGCGCATGGGCGCCGACGTCACGGTCGAGCCCGACGGCCCCGGGACGGCGACCATCAGGGCACGATCGGGCCCGCTGCGTGCCACCGAGGTCCCCGCCAGTGAGATCCCCTCCCTCGACGAGGTCCCGGTCTTGGCCGTGGCGGCCGCCGCCGCCGAGGGGACCACCGTGTTCGCCGACGTGGGGGAATTACGCGTGAAGGAGGTCGACCGGTTGGCGGCGGTGGCGGAGATGGTGGAGGCCTTCGGCGCCACGGCCACGATCGACGGCGACACGCTGTCCATCACCGGCGTCGGCGGCTCGTTGCGGGGTGCCCGCTTCGACAGTCGGGGTGACCACCGGATGGCCATGGCGGCGGCCGTGGCCGCCCTGGCGGCGTGGCCCGGCCAGCGCAGCCTGATCACCGGGTTCGACGCGGTCGAGACCAGCTACCCCGGCTTCGCCGACGACCTGGAGCGGGTGGCCGACGGGGGCGACGGCGTGCCCCGCCCCCTCCTCGTGGCCATCGACGGTCCGGCTGGGGCCGGGAAGTCCACCGTGTCGACCGCCGTGGCGGATCGGCTCGGGGTCGACCGCCTCGACACCGGGGCCATGTACCGGGCCGTGGCCGCCCTCGCCCTCCAGCGCGGTACGGCACCCGACGACAGCGCCGCCGTGGCGGCACTGGCCGCCGGCTCGACCATCGAGGTCGGGAAGCGGGTCACGATCGACGGGCTCGACGTCACGGCCGTGATCCGCTCGCCCGAGGTCGGCCGCGCCGTCTCCGTCGTGGCCGCCAACCCGGAGGTCCGGCGCCATCTGGTCCAGCGCCAGCGGGCCTGGGCGGACGCCCACGGAGGGGGAGTGGTCGAGGGCCGGGACATCGGATCTGTGGTGTTCCCGCAGGCCCAGGTGAAGGTCTACCTCACCGCATCACCCGAGGAGCGGGCTCGGCGCCGCAACGACGAGGCGCCCGAAGGTGTGGCCCGACGGGACCGGATCGACTCGACCCGCGACGCGTCGCCGCTGCGCGAGGCCGAAGACGCCCACCGTCTCGATACGACGGGCCGCAGCGTGCAGGATGTGGTCGAGGAGGTGCTGTCGTGGCTGTGAGCACACCGGACCCGGCGCCCGAGGCCGGGGACGCGACCGGGGGGCCGGAGGCACCGGGCCGTCATCAGGCTTTCGAGGTGGACCCCAGGCGAACCCCGCTCTACCGGACCGAGCGCGCCATCTTCGTCACCGCGCTGTGGTCCTGGTTCCGCCCCAACGTGGTCGGCAAGGAGCACGTGCCAGAGCAGGGCCCCGTGATCCTGGCTCCGGTGCACCGGTCCTTTGCGGACTTCGGGTTCGCCGCCTTCTGCACCGAGCGCAAGCTCTTCTTCATGACCAAGGACGAGATGTGGAAGAACAAGTGGCTGGGCAGGCTTCTGCTTTCCGTCGGGGCGTTCCCGGTGCACCGCGAGTCGGCCGACCGCCAGGCCCTGCAGCGCGCGGAGGAGGTGCTGCGGAAGGGCCAGGTGCTCGTCTTGTTCCCCGAGGGGACCAGGCGGGAGGGCCCGGTGATCGAGGACCTCATGGAGGGGGCGGCCTTCCTCTCGGCGCGCACGGGTGCGCCCATCGTGCCCATCGGCATCGGGGGGAGCGACCTGGCCATGCCCAAGGGCAGTGCCATCCCCAAGCCCCACACCATTCAGGTGGTGATCGGCCCCGCCATGCCGGCACCACCCCGCACGGGAGGTGGGCGCGTGTCGCGCTCCGCCGTGCATGCGGCGACGGAGAGGCTCGTCCCGGAGCTCCAGGCCGCCTACGACGAGGCCAAGTCCAGGACGGGACGCTATTGAGCCGCTCCGGCGCCTACTCGGTCGCCGGGAGCTCGGGCTCGGACAGCAGGGCCCGATAGTGGGCCGAACGTGACAGCAGCATGTCGGCCGTCCGCTGGTCGTACTCGGCCGCTCGTTTGAGGGCCTGCCGGAGGTCGTCCTCGTCCCTCAGGACGTGGACGGAGTGGGTCCGGACGGTTCCGCCCTCCGGTGACGCCGGGGTGCCACGGTGGGATCGCTTCCTCATGAGAGCCTCGCAATCGTGACGGGGATGGTACCTCCTCACCATTGTCGTCCTTGTCGGGGCTGACTTGAGCGCGGACCCGGGCGGGGACCCCCGCGAGCGGTCGCCATCGCCGGCGACGGTGCGGCCTAGGAGTGCCGCGGCTCTTTGCGCACCTTCCACCACGTCTCGAGCACGACCCGTCCGTAGCGGACACCGAAGAGCCAGTTCTTGCCCTTCTTGGTCGTCCCGGACGCCCGGGGCAGCCAGACGGTGGGGCGCTCGGTGACGCGCCAGCCGCGCTTCATCGCGATGATGAGCAGCTCCGCCGTCTGGTACTGGGGCTGGACCAGGCGGTGCGCCACGTCGTCGAGCATGCTGACGCGGAGCGCCCGGTAGCCGTTGGAGGTGTCGGTCAGCTTGGTGCGGCCCATGGCACTCATCAGCCACGAGAAGACACGCACGCCCGCCTTGCGGAAGCGGTCGGTGGTGGTGTCTCGCCCGAGGACCCGTGAGGCGACGACGAAGTCCGCTTCGTCGTCCACCAGGGGCTGCAGCATGACCGGGATCTCCGCCGGGTCGTTCTGCCCGTCGGCGTCGAGTGTGACGACGTAATCGGCTCCCAGCTCTATGCACAGGGCGTACCCGACGCGCAGGGCATAGCCGTGCCCGAGGTTCTCGCTCAGCACGAAGGTCACCGCACCGGAATCTTTGGCGACCTGATCGGTCTGGTCACTTCCGCCGTCGACCACCACCAGCGTGGTCAAGGCGAGGCCACACGCGTGAGTCGGCATGGCCGCCAGCACCGCGCCGATGTTGGCTTCCTCCTCGTACGCGCAGATCAGGCCGACTGCGGGGGAAAGCTTGACGTCGGGATGACGCTGGTCGAATTCGCGTCGCGACGCCTCGATGACGCGGCGCGCCCGGTCCGGCTCGGTATGGATGCTGGCGCTCGAGGTCGCGCCGCCGAGGGCGTTCAAAATGCCCGTGGCGTGGCGAAGACCTGGCGAACCAGTGGCTCGAAATGCGAGAGCGGCTTGGTGGGGTAGTCGGGGTCGAAGCTCGTCTGGTCCCATTCGTCGGCGAATTGCTCGGCCAACCCGTACCAAGGTGCGCCGACGTACTGGTCCCGAGCGTTGGGATCCTGTCCGAGATACTCGTAGTAGTGCTTCCCCTGGAAGTCCTGGTGGGCCCAGATCATGTGGTACGTATCGTCGCTCACATAGGAGCGGAGGATCTCGGCCGCGATGCGAGGGTGGTTCATGACGGAGACGGCCTTGCCGATGTCGTGGCACAGCGAGGCCACGACGACCTCGTCGGAGGCCCCGGCTTCCTCGGCTCGGGTCGCCGTCTGCAGCGAGTGCACCAACTGGTCCACCTCGAAGCCGTCCGTGATGTCCTCGAGCGACGCCAGCATGGCGAGCACGCGGTCGGCAACTCGGGGCTGATGCTCAATCGACTCGACGATGATGTGCTGCCACTGCTCCGCCGTCGACTGGTCCATGCGGGTGAACGTCATGCCACAATCATCGCGCCTGGCGCACTCACGAGGCCAGCAGGTCGAGCACGTCGGCCGCGGATATGACGCGGTCCTCTGCGGCGGGATCGGTTCGCCCGGGAGCCGGGCGGCCGGCGAGAAGCCCCAGCGTGGAGCCCACGGTGCGCAAGAGCTCTCTGAGCTCGGGAGGGGGTGGGAAGTACTCGTCCTCCGTCGTCACGGTGACCTCGGTGACCCCGTCCCTCGGGGCCAGGCGAGCGATGACCTCATCGACCAGGGCCTCGGGCGCTGAAGCTCCGGCGGTCACACCCACCGTGCCGCTGAGGTCGGCGGGCAGCTCTTCAGCCTCGTTGACCCGCAGGACCCGTGGGCAACCACCCGCCGTGGCGACCTTCTCGAGTGCCACCGTGTTCGAGGAGTTGGCGGATCCGATCACGACCACGGCGTCCGATTCGGAGGCGATGGCCTTCAGGGCGGCCTGGCGGTTCGTGGTGGCGAAGCACAGGTCGCTCCGATTGGGCATCCACAGGTCGGGGAAGAGGCGACGCGCCGCCTCCATGAGGCCACGCCACTCGTCGTGGCTGAGCGTGGTCTGGGCCAGCAGGGCGACCGGCGTGCCGTCGGTCGCCAGGTTCTCGAGCGCTTCGAGGTCCTCTTCCCTCTCAAGGAGGCGAACCGACTCGGGCGCGACCGCCATGGTTCCGACCGCCTCCTCGTGCCCGGCGTGCCCGACGTAGAGGACCGTGTAGCCCTTTCGGCTCCGCACCTTGAGCTCGTGGTGCACCTTCGTGACCAGCGGGCAGACGGCGTCGACGACGACCCCGCCCCGGGCCCGGGCCGCCTCGACGACCTCGGGGGCCGAGCCATGGGCACTGAGCATGAGGGGCGCCCCGGGCGGCACACCGGCCACGTCGTCGACGAAAACGACGCCCTGCTCTCGGAACCGCTCGACCACGTGCCGGTTGTGCACGATCTCGTGGTAGCAGTACACCGGCGGCTCGAAGACCCGGACCATCCAGGCCAGAGCCTTGATCGCCTTCTCGACACCGGCACAGAACCCCCGTGGCTCGGCCAGCATCACTCGATCGACTCCGGGCACAAAGTCCAGGTTACCGGCAGTAACCTGGTGTCCATGTCAGCTCCCACGGTGACTTCGGTCACCGCGGCGTCGCCGGCAGCCCGGGCCGGACTGGCCATGGGCGACGAGCTCTTGAGCATCGACGGGCAGGAGCCGCGCGACGTCATCGATTTCCAACGCCTCACCGACGCGGCCGACCTCAGCGTCCTCGTTCGACGGGCCGGTGCGCCGCTGCCGCGGCTCGTGCGCGTGGACAAGGCCGAGGGCGAGCCTTTCGGTGTCGAGGTGGCCTCGGCGGTGTTCGACCGCGTCCGTACCTGCGACAACCACTGCGCGTTCTGCTTCATCTACCAGCTGCCCAAGGGGATGCGTCGCAGCCTCTACCTCAAGGACGACGACTACCGGCTGTCGTTTCTCTACGGGAACTTCACCACGCTCACCCGATTCACGGAGCTCGATGCGGAGCGCATCCTCACCGAACGACTCGGTCCACTCTTCGTGTCCATTCACACCACTGATCCCGAGCTCCGGGCCCACATGCTGCGCAACCCGAAGGGTGCCACCAGCCTGCGCTGGTTGCAGGTGCTCCTCGACGGCGGCATCGAGGTGCACGGCCAGGTCGTCGTCTGCCCAGGCGTGAACGACGGTGCTGCGTTGGAGGACACGCTGGCCGGGATCCTCGACCTGTATCCATCGCTGGCGAGCGTTGGCGCCGTGCCGCTCGGTCTCAGCCGGTACTCCAACGAACCCGAGATGCGCCCACACACCGAAGCGGAGGCGGTGCGCGTCCTCGACACCGTCCACGAGTGGCAGCGACTGTTCCGCCGGGTGCTCGGGCATCGCATGGTCTTTGCCGCGGACGAGTACTACCTCCTGGCGGGACGTGACCTTCCGCCGGCCCGGCACTACGAGGGGTTCCCGCAGCACGAGAACGGCATCGGCATGGCTCGTACGTTCGCCGAGTCTTTCGCGCGGCCCACGACGGGAGGCGCGGGGGCGCGCGCCACGGATTCTTCGCCTCCGTCGACGCCGCACCGGCTGAGGGTTACCGCGCGCCGCGCCTGCCGACCGAGCCGGTGGGGAGTGACGCTCGGCCGGTGACCGTGCTGACCGGTACCTACGGGGCCCGCGTGCTCGGTCCCCTGGTGGATTCCCACCCCCGCGGGGACATCGAGGTGCAGGTGGTGCCGAATGACTTCTTCGGAGGCAATATCGGCGTGGCGGGCCTGCTCACGGGTGAGGACGTGGCCACGGCGCTGGCGGATGTCCGCGGGGGGTCACGTTGCCTGCTGCCCGACGCCTGCCTGAACGAAGGCCGCTTCCTCGACGGGCTCACGCTGGCCGACCTACCCCGGCCGGTCGAGGTGGTGCCGGCCGACGGTCGCTCGCTGCGCGTCGCGCTCGACGGCACGACATTCCGACCGGCATGCTCGGCATGAACCTGCCCATGGTGGTGGTCGCCGGTCGACCCAACGTCGGAAAGTCGTCACTGGTGAACCGCATCGTCGGCACCCGCGCCACGGTGGTCGAGGAGGAACAGGGCGTGACCCGCGACCGCAAGGTACTCACTGCGGAGTGGTCGGGAGTCCCCTTCTCCATCATGGATACCGGCGGGTGGTTGGCGGGCGGCGACGCTCTGGACGCCAAGGTGAGCGAACAGGCCGAACGCGCGCTGGCCGCGGCGGACGTCGTGCTCATGGTGGTCGACGTCACGACCGGTGTCACGGAGGAGGACCTGGCGGCGGCCAAGGTGATCCGACGCGCCGGGCCACCGGTGCGTCTGGTTGTCAACAAAGTCGACGACGCCAACCGGGAGGCACCGACTTGGGAGTTCGTCTCGCTCGGCCTCGGTGATCCCTTCCCGATCAGCGCGGTGCACGGACGAGGGACGGGCGATCTTCTCGATGAGGTCGTCAGCTTGCTGCCCCTGCCGGGGTCTGCAGAAGACGAGGAGGAACGGCTCCGCTCGAACTCCGCTCCAGTGCCCGGGGGCGGCCAGCCGGCCACGCCGCGGGTCGCCATCATCGGCCGTCCCAACGTCGGGAAGTCGACTCTGTTCAACCGGCTCCTGGGCGAGGAGCGCTCCATCGTGCACGATAAGCCGGGCACGACGCGTGACGCGATCGACACGGTGGTGGAGACACCAGACGGCCCCGTGTGCTTCATCGACACCGCCGGCCTCCGTCGCCCGTCCAAGACCGACCGTGGCACCGAGCAGCACTCGACGCTCCGGGCCCTGCGTGCCTTGGAACGGGCTGACGTCGCCATCCTGGTGATCGACGCCACCATCGGGGCGTCGCACCAGGATCAGCGGCTGGCCGAGCGCATCGGTGTCTCGGGCTGCCCCGCCATCGTCGCCCTCAACAAGTGGGACCAGGTACCGACCGAAGAGCGCGACGACGTCTTGGCCGGCGTCGGAGACCGGCTCGCGTTCTTGGGGTCTGCACCCGTGCTCAAGATGTCGGCGCTCTCGGGCAAGGGGGTGCATCGGATCCTCCCTGCGCTCCGCGACTCCGTCGAGGCGTATCACCAGCGGGTTCCGACCGGCACCCTCAACCGCGCCGTGCAAGAACTGCAGGCCCGACAGCCAGCCCCTCGAGCCCGGATCCGCTACATCGTGCAGGGAGCAATCGATCCTCCGACGTTTACCCTCTTCACGAACGGCCGCCTGCCCCCGACATATCTCCGCTACATCGAACGCGGCCTGCGCGAGAAGTTCGAATTCGGGGCGACGCCGATGAAGTTGCGCGTGAGGATCGGCGGCAAGTGAGGAACGGCTGCACCTGATGGCCTGGTGCGAGGAGTGTGACGCACTCGTCGAGGACGAGGATCTGGGCGAGGAGGGTGAGTGCCCGACCTGTGGCACGATCCTGGCCGAGCAGGAGCGTCAGCCGGTCCCGTGGTACTTCAAGATGATGCTCGTCGCCAGCGTGATCTATCTCGGTTACCGGGGCTACCAGGGCGTGACCTGGATCGCCGCCCACGTGTAGCGTCACCCGCCATGCCCATCTACGAGCTCGACGGTGTCGCACCGAGGATCGACGCTGACGCCTTCGTTCATCCCGACGCCGTCCTCATAGGCAACGTCGTGATCGGCGCCGAATCGAGCGTGTGGCCTCACGCGGTCCTGCGAGGCGACTTCGGCAACATCACTGTCGGGTCGGGTTCCTCAATTCAGGACGGCACCGTCATCCACGCCGGTCCAGGCTTTCCCACCATCATCGGCGACGGGTGTGTGGTCGGACATCTCACCCACCTCGAGGGCTGCGTGCTCGAGGACGAATCGCTTGCCGGCTCCGGCAGCGTGGTGCTGCACTGGGCCCGCATCGGTCACGGCGCCACGGTCGGCGCCAATGCCGTCGTGCCCAACAACATGGTCGTGCCACCCGGCGCGCTTGCGCTCGGCGTGCCGGCGAAGATCATCGAGGGCAGATCGGACGTCCGCATGAACCGGCTCTCCGCCGCTGAGTATGTGGCCAACGCCAAGCGGCACCGGACCACGATGCGACGGGTCGGCTGAACCCCCGCTCGGTTACTTCTTAGCCCTCGCACTGAGTTTGGCTGGGAACACGTCGGTGCCGAACGGGACGAGCCCTTTGGCCGCCGCGTAGCCGATGTGTCCTTCCCCGTCGACGCCACCGGTGGTCAAGCCGAGGATGTCCTCGTAGCTGCGCAACGCCGAGTAGTGGTTGTACGAGCCCGTGGTGTCCGTGGAGCCGGGCGTCACGTACTTGGCGCTGAGCAGCAGGGCGCCGATCTGGCCGCCGCCAGGAGCTGCACTGTCCGTCGAGGCCCCGGCGTTGCCGGGAGCGTGGGTATTGGGTCCCGAAGGTTCGTTGCAGCATGCGGCGCCGGCGGTGGCGCCGCCGAGGTCGGCCTCGTCGAAGGTCACGACCACGAGCATGTCCCCATGCCGGTAGACGGGCGAGCCAAGGATCAGGGGCATCCAGGAGCGCAGGAACTGGTCGGCTCCGGTCAGGCCGCCGACGTGGCCGCCCGTGCTGTTCGGGCCGGCGCACGTCCCGTCGTGGCCGTCATTGCAGAGGTTGGGCGTGATGAAGCCGAAGCGAGGCGTGGTGCGCTCGCTCCGCAGGTCCTGCGCCAGATGGCCCGATGGTGCCGGGGTGCCATTGGTGCCCAGGGTCCCGAGCGGTACGACGTTGGCATTGCACTCGGCGGTGTTGTCGATCACCGAGTGGAACCAGACGAACGGGTTGTGACGGGAGGTGTACTGGTCGGCCGGTGTGGCCACCTCGGCCGTATCGGTGGCACCGATGGCCGGGTGCGCGCAGTCGGTGCCACCGCTGGGATCCACCGTGCCACCGTCGCGGGTCGGCATGTTGCCCATGTCCTGCTCGTAGGCCCTCCAGGCGGCGACGTGCGTCGTCTTGTTCGGCGGAATCTTCGCGTCGAGCTGAGACGCGATGGTCGGCACGGCGGCGGGGTACACGCACCCCTGGCCGTCCACCTGCCCCGGGTTGAGGACCTGGTCGGCGTCGGGCGTCCCGGGGGTCACGTCGGCAAAGGCGAAGCCGTTGTCCGCGCAGTCCGCCTGTGTGTCGGCCGTCGGCGCCTGGCCGGAGACCTGCGCGATGTAGTTGTCGAGGCTCGCGTGGCCGGTTGCGTAGTAGTTCTCGAGCAGCTCACCTTTCGGGCGCAGGGTGCCGTTCAAGTAGGTGGCTGGGGAGCCGGGCCCGAAGGTGGCTGCGTAGCCCTCGTTCTCGAGCTCGATCACGAGGATGTGGTTGATCTTCCCAGGTGCGAGGGCCGCACGCGCGATGCCGGGGGCGGACCTTGCACCGGCCGGAGACGAGGCCAGCAGGGCCAGGAGCGCGCCACAGGCGACGAGGGTTGGCAGTACGCGCAGCCGCGCCGCGAGATGCAGATGCTGAGAGGTGGACGACACGGCGGGGGAGCGTAGCCCCAATGGCCGGTGACACACCGGCAGGAAGACCGCTTATTCGCGGGTGAAGCCGGCGATGTCCCGGGCAGTGTCGCGGCTGATGTCAGGGCATGCGATGGCGAAGATCTCGGTCCCGTGCATCGTCCCCATCATCTGGCGACAGCGGGCCTCGACGCCGGCTGAGAGCAGCAGCCGGTAGAAGTTGATCCCCTCGTCGCGCAGAGGGTCGCATTCGTTGACGTTGATCACGGTCGGGGGGAACCCGGTGACGTCGTCCACGCTGGCGAACGAGGGCCAGGCCAGCGGGTTCCGCTCGTTGAAGGCATCGATGCCGTAGCCGATACGGCCTCGGTTGTTATGGAGCCGCAGCAGGATGCCCTCGTTCTCGAGTGACGAGGGGCACTCCGGGATCGGCCACTGCCCGGCGATGTAGGGACACAGTGCGTAGAGTCCCTTGATCAGCCCGAGGTCACCATCGCACTTGAGCTTGAGCCCCGTGGCCAGCGTGAGATTGCCACCTCCGCTCTCGCCTGCGACGACAATCCTTGAGGGATCGATCCTCAAATCGTCCGCGTGAGCGACGATCCAGTGGAGACCCGACACGCAGTCGTTGAGCCCCGCCGGGAAGGGTTCCACCTCGGGGGCCGACGAGGCGACGATGCAGTTGCGGAAGTCGACCATGACGACGGTGACCCCGTTGGCGGCGATGTGCTTCCCCCAGCCCCGGTACATCCCGTCGAAGCACGACATCGTGGCCATGCCGCCGCCATGGATGTAATACACGCAAGCCAACGGCAGATCGGATTCGGGTCGGATGATCTGGAGATTGACTGCGTTGCCATCGGGCTGGGACACAAATTGCGCGCTGGTCACCTCGAGCCCTTCGGAGGGTGCGGCCTCGTCGCACAGGTCCTGGAAGATGCGGAAGGCCTCCCGCCCGGCGGCAGCTTCGGGGGTGTTCGCCTCCGCGAGGAGTTCCTCTCGGTTCTCCACGTCCGTGAGGGCGACCTCAGGGATTACTTCGAGGATGGCGCGGAGGCGAGGGTCTAGGCGGGGGTCAGCTGCGATATCGAGTGCCATGAGCACATTCGAGCACATGTCCTAGTCCCAAGCGGGGGGGGGGCAATGACTCCTCGTGAGGGCCGTGGGGCAGGACCCACGGAGACGGAGCGGAGGCTTCGGGTGGCGGGTGGCGGAGCGAGCCAAGTCTCTGCGGGGACGAGGGGTCGAGCTCGCGGGTGCCCCATTACGCCCACACCCAGATCAAACAACCGATCAGGAACCACGGAATAACGATCAGTGCGACCGCCAGCCCCGCGTCCCAGACATCCGGCTGTCCCGGCGGATCGCCATGAGACAGGTCGAAAAGAGGCGCGTTCCGCATTGAATCCAGCTCCGCAACGAGATCAGCTTGCCAATCGGCCGCGGCTGCGGG
This sequence comes from uncultured Acidimicrobiaceae bacterium, assembly GCA_963717455.1. GTDB lineage: Bacteria > Actinomycetota > Acidimicrobiia > Acidimicrobiales > RAAP-2 > Bog-473. Next base: position 2,961,232 of record OY970336.1, on the reverse strand, counting down.
CCGAGCATCGACGACGAGGTCAGCGATGCTCGCGGCCAGCTCACTCCCACGATCCGTTTGCGTCATCTCGCCTCTTTCATGTGCGCCCCGTCGTCTGTGACCACTTCTCGGCATCGGGCTAAACCCGGGACGCCTTTAGCGTGGCGGCAAAGGGAGAGTCCGGTCAGCGGCGAGCGACGGGAGACGCGACGGGCGCGCCGGTGGCGTTCTGCGAGGCCGACCAGGACTTCCCGCACCGTCCAGAGCGGCACCAGCGGGCCGCCTGGAGGAGCGTGGGTATCGATGCGGTCGTGATCCAACGGGGAGCGAACACAGCAGGGATCCGCGAGGGCCGCGCGGTGCGCCAGGAGTGCCTCGAGACGGCCCTGGCCGACCGGAGCTCCAAGCACGTTGGGGCGGAACCCACGGAGGCGGAGCGGCGGGAGTTCCGCCTGCAGCGAGGGCAGTCGCGTGCCGAATCACTGAGCCCGGGAGAGTGAGTATCCTCTTCCGCTGGGTCGCTTGGGAAGCCTTGTACCCAAGGCGTTGGCAAATGACCATTTCGGGTGAGGTCCTCGAACTCGTTTCGGGGGCTCTACCTGGAACGGGCTGTGGCGCAGCTTGGTTAGCGCGCTTGACTGGGGGTCAAGAGGTCCCGGGTTCAAATCCCGGCAGCCCGACTGACTGACCAGGGGAAACTCTGGTCGAGCAAGGCTCTTCGGGGCCAGATGTCAACCGTTTGTCAACGGAGGTCACAGGAGCGTGGACTACACGGCCGCACTCGAAGACCTCAATCGCGTCTTGGGTTTGCTTCGGGCGTATGACGAGCGCCGCCCAGGTGGGATGTCAAAGTCAGACCGGACCCGCCAGCACTCCCGAAGCTATTTAGGACCAGCAATCAAGCGGTGGACCCTCAGAGAAGTATCAATGAACTGGGGCAGGATGGACAAGGGTCGGGATCGCTGCATGACGCCGGACGAGGCTCGCCCCACCAACCGAAGTCGCGGGAGCGGCGGATTGGCTGTCTCACGCCTTGCCGCAGAGGACGTAGGGATGCACGGCCATTTGCTCTCCGGCGCCGAGCGGCCCGATCACTGATCCGACCGCTCGCCACCCGTTGGTCCCCGTGGGGAACGACGATCGCAGGACGACATTTCTGCTGTCGAGACCCGGTGCTGAGACCTGAGCACCGCCCCCGAGCGAAATCTCACCCTGCGGGCACGACGCCGTTGCGATCACGGTCGTTCCGACCGGCGGATCGGCCGCTGAGAGAACGGTCGCCCCGGACGTAACGGTGCTCGTGACGATCGTACCGCTCGCTCCGACCGGGCCAGCGGGCCCAGGAGCACCTGGCTTCCCCGTGAGCCCAGTAGCTCCCTGCGGTCCAGCCGGTCCCGGCGATCCGGTTGCGCCTTGGGATCCTTGGGGTCCTTGGGGACCGGGCACCCCTTGAACACCCTGGGCACCAGAGACGCCCTGAGCGCCCGTCGATCCCTGCGGACCGGCCACTTCGTTGGGTGACGAAGTCAGCGCGATCACGCTCACTCCTAGTGCACCGAGCGCCAACGCGATCGCCGCTATCAGTGCCCACAGGTGCACCCGGGTGGAAATGCCATGTTCGCTCGTAGCTTGTTCGCTCGTTGCTCCGCCGACCTGGCTGATCTGTTGCGTGTCGCCAAGCTCCACCAGATTCGGCCGTAGCTCTTCTGTGTGCTCCACCGTCATCGCGATCCCTCCAGACAAAAACGACGAATCTGTCTCTCCCGTCAAGCGAACATAATCCTCAATCGTAAGATGTTTCTAAGAAGTTTCTTTTGGGTCGCACTACCCGGTGTACGGGGGCATGCTTGGCGCGAGATCGGTCAGTCGGGGTCCGAAAACTCAGCGTCGTTTTCTGCCTGGTCATGGGCTAGGCCCGCAAATACGTCATCCGGCACCTTGTGCCCAACCTTCAAGTGGTTGCGGAGGTGGGAAGTCATGGCGGCGGTGGTCTTTTCCTTTAGGTCCGGCCCGAGGGCGCAATCCATGCAAAGCAACTCTCCTCCGGTGGAGAAGACATACACATCGCAGTCGTCACCAAAGCGGGCATAGGCCACACAAATAGCCAAGCAGGCCGGGCGTCCTCAGAGGGCCGAACCGTCCCACCTACCCGGCGACTGGGACACCGGAGCGATTCGGACCAGCGCCGCGACGGCCGGGCCTGGATACCGATCGGGAGCCATGAACAGGACATTGACCACGCCAGGCTCGGGGGCAGATCCTGACTAGCGTGGCATTTCGTTTGTTGAATACCTGGCCCTAAGCCTTCGGATTGGCCACGTCATGCGCCAACTCAGCGAGGCCTGCAACGCATTGAGCTCCCTAATCACTGCATCAAGCTGCATTTGATATTCGCGAATGACTTCATCGCGATCCGCGAGCGAACCCTCGGTTTCGGCCAGGCGACCCTGGGTCTCGATGAGGCTGCCCTCGGTCTCAACCAGGCGGGCTTGAATTTCGACCAGGACTTCTCTTGTTTGAGCAAGCTGATCGTTGGCGTTGGTGAGGAGCGCCTTGTGCTCCTGCAGCACGATCCTCATCGCCTCGCGGTCCAATGTTGAGGTGTCCAAGGAGACTTCTTGAGAGGTGTCAGCCTGCTGAAGTGTCTCAAGCCGAACTAGTTGTGGATCCGCGACGGCGGCAAACGCGCCTTGTGCCGTTTCCCGGTCGCAATGATTGCTCAACCAGGGCCAGAGCGTTTCAATCAAGTACTCGCCGTCGTTGACGATCCGTGGAAACTCCAGCAGAATCAAAGGAATTCGTCCCACCGTTGCCCAGTGAATCAGTCGGTGAAAGCCAACGGCCAGGATACGAGCTTGATCGACCGGATCTAGGGAGTAGACCACACCGCCGGTGACCATCCCATGCACATCGCTCGGCGGCCAATCGGGCCATGGCCCCTCGGCCATGGCAACGCGTTCCTGCAGTAGGCGGCTCGAGGCGGCCGCCATCAACTCGCGGACCGGCACCAGAAGGGCATCAACATTCACGGCGCCAAGATCAACGCGTTCGCAGTAGGCGAACAACCATGGGTCCTTTACGACGTACGGCGCATGTTCATCGAGCAGATTGTGCTCTAGTCCAGCCTTGGCCCTTTCATCGAAGGAATCGGTGGAGGTGCCAGTGTCGAGACCACACAGGTTCAAGAAGCGCACGAGGAAGCTGGTGCCTGCTCGTCCCGTTCCGGCGATCACCACGTGATGCCTCGGAAGGGAGTCGTGGACGTCCGGGACAGGGTCGGCAACCATCGGCAACGAATAGTGACGGCTTGCCACCCGCCGCAGAACCCTCCGGGTGCGACCTCCGTCGCCTGAGTCGGGGTATCCCCATGGTGCGGTAGGGGGCACCCCCGCACAGGTTTCTCCGACCCGCCAAAACCCCGCCGCCGGCCACGCCCCCGCCCCGCCGGCCACCGTCCCGGTGGGCTCGGCCGCCCCGCCGCTCCGCCGCGCGGGGGTTTCGTCCCGTTCCCGCGTGGTCCCCTTGCCTTCTCGTCTGCGACGCGTGGGCGCTGAGGGACTCGAACCCCGAACCACGGCGGCACTACAGGCAACGCCGGTCGATTGATTCCTAGTGAGGCTCGAAATGGAGCATTCCATGTCGCGCGGCCGCGGCCTCATGTGTAGCCCCAAACCGGCCATGTCATGTGTAGCCCCACCGGGGTCTTCCCGCACAAGCGCTTCAGAGGCCGCTCAGATCGTCGCGATGGGCTTGAGCGTCGACTCGCGGGTTCGTCATCAGTACCGCGGCCCGCGCTCGCCCATCAGACGAGGAGTAACCTAGGCAAATGGCAATGACTCTCACCGATGTCCAGGAACACGCAGTCAAGGCTGGACTAGCGAAACTCGCCAATCGGCTAAGGGAGCTTGACGCTGCCGTCGAACAGGAAACGACATCGCCCGGTAGGTTGGCTTTGACGGGAGCCGTGGATGACTTCAACGACATTGTGGAAGTCATTGAACCGACATTGATGTACATACCCCACGCGAATGGTTAGGTCGGGCAGCCCGCCCTCAAGAGACTGCGCTCTACTTTTGCCCCCTCGTTCCCCATCACCTGTGAGCGCCTTGACCCTGTCGGTTCGGGTCTGAGCGCCGGTCGTGGGTCCGTTCACCTTTCCGCTCGCGGCCCGTGCTCGCCTCTCGCCCTCAAGTATCACGCCGAATGCCGACGGAGATCGACCCCAGGGGCGTCAACTTCCATGGCGAGTTGGTAAGGCTGGCGCTGCGCCGAGCCGAGTCAACCTAACCCGAACCCCCTGGCACGGCGGCCAAGCTACCGGGTGGCCCTGCGCCGCACACGGGTGCGGGCCCAGTTTGCTAAGAACGCGCCGTGGACACGTTCCCCCATACGCCGATGCCCGAGCACGGCCTCTCCCGCGGCGAGGTCATGCAGCGGCTGCTGGCCATGAAGCAGGACGACCAGGACTGGCGGGGCGGCCGCGTGTTCAGCCTCGTCTACTACGCCGGCGACGACGTGCACGAGCTGCTGGCCGACGCGCTCGCGCTCTACAGCGCCGAGAACGGCCTGAACGTGCTGGCCTTCCCCAGCGTCGGCACCATGCAGCACGACATCGTGTGCAACACGGCCACGCTGCTCGGCGCCGACGATCCTGCGTCGGGCGGCGCCGTCGAGGGGTACCTCACATCAGGCGGCACCGAGAGCCTGCTGCAGGCGGTCAAGACGGCGCGCGACGTCGGGCGCGAGCGCGGCATGGCACGGCCTAGCGTCGTGGCGGGTGAGAGCGCGCATGCGGCCTTCACCAAAGCGGCCGACTACTTCGACGTCGACCTGATCCGAGTGCCCGTCGACGACGGCTTCCGCGTCAGTGCGAGCGCGCTGGACGACGCCTGCACGGACGACACCATCATGGTCGTGGGCTCGGCGCCGACCTACCCCCACGGGGTGATCGACCCCATCGCCGACATCGCGTCGGTCGCACATGACCGGGGCATCCTCTGCCACGTCGACGCCTGCATGGGCGGGTTCCTCCTCCCCTTCCTGCACGACCTCGGCCGCCTGCACGAGCCGTTCGACTTCCGGGTCCCCGGCGTGACCTCCATGTCGGCCGACGTGCACAAGTACGGCTACGCCTCCAAGGGGGTCTCGGTGATCCTCTACCGGACGCACGAACTGGCCCGCAAGCAGCTTTTCGTCACCACCGACTGGCTCGGCGGCTTCTACGCCTCGACCGCCATGGCGGGCACGCGGCCGGCGGGGCCGATCGCCGCCGCCTGGGCCGCCCTGATGCACATCGGGCGTGCCGGCTATCTCGAGCTGACCCGCACCGCCCACGACGCGGCGCTCGAGCTGAGAGCCGGCATCGAGTCCGTCGACGCGCTCGCGGTACGCGGCGACCCTCCGGCCACGGTGCTGGCCTTCGGCGGCACGCGACCCGGACGCGCTCGACATCTTCGCCGTGGGCGAGCGGCTCGCTGCCGAAGGCTGGTACCTCGACCGGCAGAACCGGCCCGACTCGCTGCACGCGACCGTGCACGCGGGCAGCGCGGCCACCGTGGCCGCGCTGGTGACCGACCTCGGGCGCGCCGTGCACGATGTCGGGTCGACGCGCACCGCGCGGCGCGCCACGACCTACGGGCAGAGCAGCTAGCCCGGCTCCATGGCCAGCTCGTCGACGTAGCACCAGATCCAGTCCTCGCCGGGCTGGAAGGACTGGACGAGCGGGTGGCCCGCCTGGTGGAAGTGCGCCGTTGCGTGGCGGTTGGGCGACGAGTCGCAGCAGTTCACCTCACCGCACGTCAGGCACAGCCGCAGATGGACCCAGGTGCCCCCGGTGGCGAGGCAGGCGCCACAGCCCTGAGGGGTCTGCGGCTCCACGTCGGCGATCTGGTCCAGATGTGTGCACTGGGTCATGGCGAACCTCCTCTGTCTGGAGTCCTTACGAGGTCGTCATGCCGCCGTCGACGGGCAGCAGCGCGACGCCACGGCGGATGCCCAGTCCGTCACGAGCGCGTCGAGGAGCGCCCTGCCTTCATCGGCGCTCGCATTCCGGGCGGACTCGGCATTGTTCAAGGATGGGCAGCAGGCCGGCCCCGGTCACGCCACCGGAGTCCGGGCCGCACAACCAGGCGATGAGGGCCGCGGGCTCGGCCGGCTCGAGCAGGCGCTCCACCAGCTAGTGCACGGCGAACTCCTCGGCGGACGCCAGGCCGTAGACGGCGGCCGACGCATCGAGCATCGGCACGCGTGTGGAGCCCGGGCTCACCGCGTTGGCGGTGATGCCGGTGCCGGCCAGGTCAGCGGCCAGCGACCGCACGAGCCCGATCACCGCGTGCTTCGACGCGCTGTAGCCGCTGAGGCGGGACAGACCGAGCAGCCCCGCGGCCGATGCCACCGCCACGAAACGCCCGCGACGGGGCTCGGGTGCCTGAAGCAACGCCGGCACGGCCGCCGCGGCCAGGTTGCGCACCCCGTTGACGTTGACATCGAAGAGGACGTCCCACTGCGCTTCGTCCACCTCCCACAGGGGTGGGCCGCCGCCTATGACGCCGGCCACGGCGGTGACAGCCTGCACCCCCCGAAGTGCCGGATCGCCTCGTCCACCGCGGCACGCATGTCCGAGCGGCTCCGCACGTCCCCGACCATCGTCCGCATGGCGGCGCCGTGGCGGGCGGCCACCTCCTCGAGGTCGGACTTGGCGGCGAGCGGGTAGTCGAGCGCGGGCTCGTCGGCGCAGCGGTCTACCGGCGCGGGTAAAGGTGTCGCTGGCCGACTGAACTCCCCGGCACTGGAGAAGCTCGGGAGTCCGCTGAAGAAATGATCCCGCCTGTCTGGACTGAGTCGCTCCAGCGCAGACGGACAAAGGACACCGCGGACCGACAAGAAGTGGGGGATGCGTCCGCTCACGAGCCTCAGGCTCAGCTGATCCAGATCTGGGTGGGCCAGATGGAGCCACCGATCATCCCGAACGCGGGCTGGCCCTGCGGCGTGGTCGGGTTGTTGAAGTTCTGCACAGTGGGGCTGCCGATGACGGCCCACACCTTACGATCCAGCCACAGGTAGGGGAGGTCGAGGGCAAGGCGCTTGTTGACCGTCTTGTAGGCGGCCGCGCGGACGCTCGGCTGGGTGTTGGACCGCCCCGCCAGGAGCGCCTTCTCGATCGTCGGATCCGCATTGCGGGCCATGTTGATGGACAGTGACCCCGAACTGACGGTGGTCGTGCTCCAGAAGATGTAGTTGAGGTCGGGGTCGACCGCCCCGAACTGGCGCCAAACCAGCGCCTGATACTCGCCGGCCAGCGCGTTGTTGATGTAGGCGTTCTGCTCGATGATGGGGGTCTTGACCTGGAATCCCACGGACTGCCACGCCTGCTGGAGGTACGCCTGCTGACGCACGCTGACAGGCCCGTTCGTGTTGCCCAACGTGAAGGAGATCGGGTGGCCGGTCGACTTCTCGACCTGCTTGACCAGCGTGGCCGCCCGCGAGGGGTTGTAGGCCGGGTAGGACGTGGCGGAGTAATAGGGGGAGCCAGGCACGAAGAGGCCGGTGCTCACCGGGAGCACGCCATAGTCGATGACCTGGGCGTACTGACGGCGGTTGATGGCCATGGCGGCGGCCCGGCGCACGTTGGCATTGTTGAACGGCGGTGCCAGGCAATTGAGCTGGACGCAGCTCATGTCGGGCTCGCCGGCCACGTGGGTCCTGTCGTCGATGTAGGAGTAGCTGCGGTTGCCCCGGTACTGGGTGATGATCTGCGTCGCGTCGGTCACCATCAGGTCGATGGTGCCGGACTGCAGCGCCTCGGACCTGGCGCTCTCGTCGGGGATCGGCTTGTACGTGATTTGCGAGAGGTAGGGCATGCCCTTGCGCCAGTAGTGCGGGTTGGCGGTGGCAGTGAAGTGGTCGTTGGGGATCCACTCCTTGAACACGAAGGGCCCGGTGCCCACCGGGTGGGAGGTGCCGGTCTTGCTGGCGAGCATAGACGGCGCCACGACATAGGCGATCTGGCCACCGATGCCGCCGGCCAGGTAGTAAGGGAAGGGCACCCAGGGTGACTTGAACGTGACGGTCACCGCCAGCGGTCCGGTCTGGGTGATCGACACCAGCGTCGGGTTGATGATCACGCCGGTCAACAGCGACTTTGATTGGGCCTCGAAGTTGGTCAGCAGGGCGGCGCCGTTGCACGGGGTCCCGTCGTGGAAGACGAGGTTCGGGCGTAGGGTGACGGTCCACGACGTGTACGACGAGTTCGGCACGACCGACTCGGCCAGATAGGGGGCCCAGTTACCATTGGTCAAGATGATGGTGAGGGGGTCGAACACGGTGCGGGCGTACATGACGCCCACCTCGTCGAATTGGGCTTGGGTGGGGTCGAAGCCCTGCTCCTCGGCATCGACCCCGAAGATCAGCGAGCCGCCCTTCTTCGGCGTGGCCTTGGTGACCCCGTTGCGTCCAGGGCCGTTCGTCGTCGCTCCGGCGATCCCGTCCCAGCCCATGCCGAGCGCAGATGCCCCCGCAAAGCCCGCTGCTGCGGCAGCGCCACCGGCCAACAGTGTGCGGCGATCGAATCTCGAGACCATCGACCCTCCGTTTCCCCGAACCCTGCGATCTTGAAGCGGTTCTGGCGTTCGCCATAGGGGAGAAGGTCCTAAAGGTGCCCCCGTAGATGAAGGGGCGGGGCCGAATCAAGGCCCTCCCGCCTGAACGTTCGTTCCTGATCCATCCATCGGCGTCCTACGCGAAGACGCGCGCCGACGAGGCACCGGGGTCAACGTCGGGCGATGCCCGCCGAAGGCTTGGCGTTGACGCCGGCGGCGAGTGGCGCATCCTCTTCGAGGACGCCTATGTGGTGCTGCGAGTTCCCATCACTGCTCGAGGGTTCTGTCACGCTCCCGTGGGCAGCCAGCCATTCATTTCGTCGATCTCCGCACATGATGGGATTCGGCCACGTTCCGACGGGCTCAATCAGAAACAACGGCCACACCAGGGTTGGTGGGCCACGGCGTTCGTCGAGCACGCGTCGGTCCGTGGCCGAGACTCAGGCGGCGGTCTGGAGGCATCGGACCTCCCCGTCGCGCAGGGCATAGAAGACGAGGGTCAAGAGCTTTCGGGCGACGGCGACGCGGGCCTTGTACTTGCCGGCGTGATCGGCGATGCGCTTGTCGTCGGCGCGTAGCTTCTCGTTGCCCTTGGCCCGGTCGTTGCCCACCGCCTCGATGGCCGCCCAGCGCACGAGCGGTGAGCCTTGCTTGGTGATCGCTCCGCGGCGGACCACCTCGTCGGACTCGCGCCCGGCGGCGGCCATGGCCTGGGCGAGTTCGAATGGCTGGCTGACGAAGCGTTCGGTGCCGAGCACCTCGCCGTCTTCTGCCATCTGGACGATGGTGGTGCTGCGACGATGCAAGTCGATTCCGACGTACTGTCCCATAGGGGGCCTCCTCCTCTTTCGAGGTTTTCTTTTGCAAGACCGAGCATGCTCGGATCTCACGAGGGCGGAGGCCCTGCCCCTTCATCGCATCAGGTTGGGGGCGTCATCGTCATCTCTTCACGAGGTAGCAGGCAGGTTACAAGCCAGCGTTCGTGGAGAACCCTGGGCCACTACAGAGGCGGACACCCTCGCCGGGTCCTGCTCAGACTCCTAGCGGAAAACTGGCATCACTCCCCGGAGTCGGCCATACGACGGTCGACGTGGATCCCGTGGATACCAGGCTCCTGGACCTTGCGTCGCTCCTCCATCACTTCGTCAGTGCTGAAAACATGGCTAAAGACGTAGCCGTCCGACAGGCGACGCAGGCGGTAGCCACTGGCAAGCACCTCAGCGACGGCAAAACCACCCGTCCAGCGGCGAAGATAGTGATTCCAAACACAGGCCGTCATTCCGACTGCCAGCTGTACCCCGGAATCGCCGACCTCACCTTCCGGAAAGTCGCCTCCTGACCGCGGCGCACCCGTCATGGGGTCTCCCACGGGGTAAAGGAATCGGCCTTTGTGGCCATGAGCTTGAGCGCGAGCTCAGGCTGCCTAGCAGAGCGACCGGGATACCGATACAAGGTGCCCCAGTCGCCGGCTCTGGGTGCCACCCTGCGGCACTTCAGGTATAGGCAGGCTTCGCCCGGCGGAATGGTCCTCCCAGAGCGGCGGTGGGCGCGCGATCGTCCAAGTAGACGATCTCGTGCGAACCTGCGAGTTTGGGAATCGACTGTCAGGAGGCCGTCATGTCCCAGGTCCGTGTTCACAACTTCTCGATCTCCCTAGACGGGTTCGGGACCGGCGCCGGCATCACGTTCGAGGCCCCGTTCGGTCACGCCGGGAACCGCCTGCACGAGTGGATGTTCGCCACCCGATTCTGGCGCTCGATGGTCGGCGAGCCCGGTGGCACCTCGGGTGTCGACCACTCGTTTGCCGAGCGCCATGGCCCCGGCATCGGTGCCGAGATCATGGGCCGAGGCAAGTTTGGTGTGCAGACCGGCCCGTGGACCGATGTGGGCACTGACGACGAGTGGCGCGGCTGGTGGGGCCCGAACCCGCCGTTTCACACGCCGGTGTTCGTGCTCACTCATCACCAGCGCCCGTCGATCGAGATGGAGGGCGGCACCGTGTTTCACTTCGTCGACGCCAGCCCGCAGGAAGCGCTCGACCTCGCCCGAGAGGCAGCCGGGGACCTCGACGTGCGCATCGGCGGTGGCCCGACGGTCGTCCGCGATTTCCTCGCCGCCGACCTCATTGACACGCTCCATGTAGTGCAAGTGCCGATCCTGCTCGGCCGCGGCGTTCGCCTGTGGGACGGCGTCGGGGGGGTAGAGGAGCGCTACGACATCGAGGCGGTCTCGTCACCGAGCGGCGTCACCCACTTGACCTTCACGCTTCGATAACCGATCCTGCGAGTCTCCGCGAGGTAGTTCGCCACCAATCCAAGAAGCATTCATTACGGCCCGGCCGAAGACTAGGTGCGGACGATGACCGAGACGCTCAGCGTGGACGCTGCGAGCGTCGGCGAGGCGGTGCTGCCTAGGAGCGTGGGTCAGAACCCGCCAGTGACGCCCAAGGACTGATCGACCCTTTCCCGGGGTGGGAGGCGACCGTCGATTCGCGATTCTCCTGCGGTTTTGGGAGAATTTGCCCATGGCGAACGATCGGGTCGGCGACAAGCTCTTCGAGGTGGAAGGGCAGCCGGTCGGGCGCCCCGAGAAGGTCCCGGCCGGGGTGAATAAGCGCTTCCGCCACTACGACCAGTCCCAGTCCTTCCTCCTCCCACCCTCCCTCGAAGACTGGCTACCCGAGAACCACGAGGCCCGGTTCATCTCTGAGGTGGTCGAGGACATGTTGGACCTCTCGGTCATCTACGACTCCTACACCGAGGCGGTGGGTGCGCCGCCCTATGACCCGACGATGATGTGCAAGCTGCTGCTCTTCGCCTACTCGACCGGGGTCACCAGTTCGCGGGAGATGGAGCGGCGCTGCCATGTCGACGTGGCCTTCCGCTGGCTGAGTGCCAACACGGCTCCGGACTACCGCTCCATCTCTCGGTTCCGGCGTCGCCACCTGGGCGCCATCGATGCCCTCTTCGTCCAGGTGCTCGCCCTGTGCGCACAAGCGGGACTGGTGCGCCTTGGCCGCGTCGCCCTCGATGGCACCAAGCTGCGGGCCTCGGCGAGTAAGCACAAGGCCATGAGCCATGACCGGATGGGACCGCGGATCGTTGAGCTCGAGGCCCAGGTGGCGGCCATGCTGGCCGAGGCCGAGGCCACCGACGCGGCCGAAGACGAAGCGTTCGGTGAGGACCGCCGCGGTGACGAGCTCCCGCCCGAGTTGGCCACCAAGGAGGGTCGCCTGGCCAAGCTGCGCGCGGCCAAGGAGGCCATAGAAGCCGAGGCGAGGGACAAGGCCGCCACAAAAGCCCAGCACAAGGCCACAGGGCACGGCGCCTCCGAGCACGAGGCCCGGGCCGCCGGTGACGACGCGGCAGCGAGAGCCAAGCCCGATGGGCGGGCCCAGCGCAACTTCACCGACCCCGAGTCACGGATGATGAAGACGACCGACGGATTCCACTACGCCTTCAACGCCCAGGCCGTGGTCGACGAGGAGGCCCAGGTGGTCCTGGCCCACTCGGTGTCCAACCAGGCCGCCGACGCCCCGCACCTCATCGAGATGATCGAGGCCACCGAAGTCAACCTCGGCGCCGCGGACATCGACGAGAACCCCGACACGCTCATCGCCGACGCCGGCTACTTCTCAGAGGCGAACGTGAACGATGCCACCGACGCCGGCGTCGACGTGTTGATCGCCACCGGGCGCATCAGACATGACGATCGGGTGTCGCCCGCACCGAGGGGTCCTATCCCAAGAGACGCCACGGTGAAGGAGAAGATGGCACGCCGGCTGCGCACCAAGGCGGGACGGGCCGACTACGCCAGACGCAAGGCCATCGTCGAGCCGGTCTTCGGACAAATGAAGGTCCGACAACGCGCCGGGTTCCTCCGTCTACGCGGCCTTGAGGGTGCACAAGGTGAGTGGGCCCTGCACGTGCTCTGCCACAACTTGAGAAAGTTGGCCCAGGCGGGCGCATAGGGAGGGATCCACCGACGTCGGATGCAGCCGTCACTCATCCGCCAGAGGCCACCGGGACCCATTTGTGATGCCGAAGCCGGCCCGTGAGCGACCGGACCTCAGATCTCAGGCGTCAGACCGATCCCGTTGGCCGATTCCGACTCACGCTCCTAGTCCACCGGTTCGGCGGCTACTCCTCAGGAAGCGGGCGGCGCCGCCTGAGATCGTCGACGGATCACCGGCTGATCTCAACCGCTCTCGGCCGTTGAGGCCCTCGGTGGTGTCGTTGCCGCGCACCCGGAGGTCTCGAGGCACAGAGAGCCGTACAGGCTCGGGCTACAGGGCTGTCGTCCCTTCTTCACGGATTCTCGGGGTTTCGCGACCTGCCACGTCGAATTCGATGAGCGTCGTAGCTCCCGAACTCCTCGAGGCTCGGGCCCGGGGAAGGAGCGCTCTCTCGAGAGGGCCATACTCCGCGCTTAACTCGCCACAGCGGTAGGATTCCCAAGCACCGAACAGGGCCTTGTACATCGGTAGGTGGCCTATACCTGGGGGTCAAGAGGTCCCGGGTTCAAATCCCGGCAGCCCGACCAAAGTGCTGATCAGTGGGGGAGGCTTTCTGGTGACATCCGGTGACAGGCTCATTTGTCACCGCTTTGTCACCAAACGAGCGTTAGGTTCCTCAGGAGTACTCGGCGACCAGCGCGACGACGGCTTGCTCGTCCTAACCCGGCAGAACGTGGGCGTAGGTGTCAAGCGTGATCTGCACATTGGAGTGACCGAGGAACCGGGAGACGACGTGATCCGGCTGGCCCGACGCGAGCATGTTCGTGGCGCAGGTGTGACGGCACCCATGCAGCGAGATGCGCCGCAGTCCTCCGCACCTCGCCACAGCGCCCTCGAACCAGCCTGAGAGGGTCTCGGGGTGGCAGGGGCGGCTCAGCTCGTCGGCAACGAGATAGCCGTCGTCGGCATAGGCGCCATCGTCAGCGAGCACACCGCCCACATTGAGCCGGTCCTCCTTCTGGATCTTCTGGAGTGCCTTCAGGTGCAGCACGACGGGGGAGAGGTTCAGCGTCCGCTTGCTCTGCTTGGCTTTCGGCCTTGAACGACCGGCTGCCCTTTCACGGTTACGCGAGTCCGTACGATCCGCACCGTGCCCTTGTCGAGGTCGATGTCCTCCCACTTGAGTCCGCACAGTTCGCCCCGCCGCAGTCCGCCCACAAGGCCAGCTGCCAGATGGCATGCAGTCGGTCATCGGCGGTGAACGCGAGGAACCTCTTTGTCTCGGTGCCGGTCCACGCTTTCTCTGGCTTGACCGCCCCGCCCCTCTGGCCACGGCCCACCGCGGCGATGGGGTCTCGGGGAATGAGCCCGTTCAGTGTTCCCCACTTGTACGCCGCCTTGAGCACACCGACTGACGCCGAGATCGACCGCGGGCACAGTCCGGCTCGTCCACTGTTCGTCGTGGTGTTCTCGAGAGCCTCGCGCCAGTCGGTCACCATCTTGGGTATGAGTGCCGACGCCTTGATCCCGCCGAGCCCGATCTCGTCGTGCAGAATCAGAACGGAGGATTAACACCAATGACAGATATCGCCCTCGAATCACCTCAAGTCCACGCCCAGCTAGACGCGATGGAGGCCAGCCTTGAGCGCGCCGAGATGGCGCGGAGCTACTCGTGACGGCTCCTGTCTCTCAGATCGAAGACTGGGGTTATCACACCAAACCCTCACGACAAGGGAGGCCCGATGGCACAAGAGCACGTGGGCATCGACCTGCACCGCAGAAGGTCCGTCATCTACTGGATGGACCAGCGCCCCCTTGTGCTCTAACGAATGACCGTCGTGGCCAAGGTCGGTACCGGTGAGCTTGGCGTGCACGCGAGCGGCAGCTCCAGACCAAGAGAAACAATGTCGAAGGTCAAATCGGTTTCACCGGGGGACAGGCTGATAGTCCCAGTATTCGCGGCCGTCCAGGGACCGACGGTCGCCGGTGTTCTCGGGACGGTGATGGTGGCAGGCTGGCCCTGGACGAGTGCTACGGGCCCAAAGTCAATTGGCGTAGCCGCCTCATTGACCACCGAGGGCGTGGCGTTCGTCGCGTCGAAGTCCAGAGCGCTGAACTGCCCGCTCAAGGAGCTGACTCCCAGGGAAAGTGCCAGGTCGACGAAGCTCGCCGGAATCTCCACTTTGCTTCGCACCGCATGGAGGTTCAGAGGCCTCCCGGCATGCACCGATCCCGGAGCCTGCGCAAACGTGCTCACCGTGAGCGGAACCGTGATCACCCCGAGGACATTGCACTCAATTGTGTAGGGGACGACCGGCGGCACCGTGCTCGGTGGACCGAGCGCCGTTGCCGTCGGCACTCCCAGAGCCCCAAAGCCGAGAAGCATCGTGCTCACGATCGCGACGGCCGCACCAACCTTCAGCCTGGTGGCACGTGGACGTAGGTGCGGTCCTTTGAATGTGATCATGTCAACCCCCATTCCATGGAAGCTCTCGCTGTCGGAGAATTGCTTCATGCCGCAGACAGCCTCGATTGGATCCTCCTCCCGCGAGGTACCCGGACATGAGTGAGATGAAACGCCGCGAGCCAGCGTGCGCCACGGCCTCTCTGGCATCGTCCAGGCGTCACAAGTCCGCCGTACCCTTCAACGGGAACCGGCCGACCTTCGAATGGCTGATACAGCCAGACCCACCGGAGATCCCCACCCTCGACGTCCTCACCCGGCCGGCCCTGGGGATGCTCCCAGGTACCGACGGCCAGGACTCCAGAGATGCCCCACTCGTGCTCGTTGCCGAAGGGTGGCACCCAAGTCCGGCGTACCGGGCTACCCAAGTCCGAGGCCGGCGGAGCAGGACTCGCAGTCCACCAGGGGGCCGCTCTGGCACACCCCGACATCCTGACGTAGGCGCAACAGCTGTGTGCCCATTCGGCACGGCCCTCAAGATCACCCGATCGGGTGGCAGCGACCGGATCTCGACTAGATGTGCAACAGCGTTCACCTCTGGTCCATGTCGCTTTACGGCCATCAATGGGTCTGTTAGTACGTAAAACCACAGACCATCAAATTTGCTGCGGAAGTGGGGAACATATGTCCAGTACCTTTCGAGCCCGGCGGGTTGGTGCGTGCGCAACGGCGGTCATTGCGGCGGTATTGATCGGATCGAGCGGGGCCAGTGCGGCGTCCGCCGGCTCCGGAGCCCAAGAACCAGGGCTCTTCTCAGGCCATCAATGGACGGGAGCAGGCTCCGGAAGCTCCGCTCATGCCCTCGCTCCCAGGACGCCCGGGCTCCAGGTCGTGGCGTCTGGCCTCAATCAACCCCACAAGTTGACCATCGGGCCAGATGGGAACATCTATGTGGCCGAGGCCGGGGACGGTGTGATCGGCGCCGGCTGCGTAATGGGAACCGAGCCGGCTTGCGCCAACAACTCAGGCACCATCGACCGCATCACGCCACAAGGTTCGGTGAGCCACGTGGTCACGGGGCTGCCTTCGGTCGGGAGTCCTCCGGGCGGATCAGCCAGCGCTGGCGTGGCCGATTTGCAAGTGGTGAACGGCAAGATCTACGCCGTCATCCAGAACCAGAACATCGATCCGACAACGGGCCAGCAAACCTACGGCCCGGCGGGTGCCCTCCTCGGGGACCTGGTCAGCGCACCGCTCAGTGGCGGTACGGCCACGTCGGTTGCCAGCTTCGGCCCCTACGAGGCGGCCAACAATCCTGACCAGGGGGCCGGCGCCGGTGGTCCGGGTGAGCCCGCTATCGACAGCGATCCCTACGGTGTGGTGGCCTACAACGGCGGGTTCGCCGTCGCCGATGCCGCCGCCAACGACGTGCTGTTCGTCAACTCGGCGGGGCAGATCTCCACGCTGGCCGTCCTCCCCCTCATCTCCGAGCCGACGTCTGGTGGGCCGGTGATGGCCCAGCCGGTCCCCACCTCCTTGGCCGTCGGGCCGGACGGGGCGCTCTACGTCGGTGAGCTGGGCGGGGTAGGCGGCCCGGGCACCGGCAATGACGTCGGGGACGTCAACGTGTACCGCATCGCCCCAGGTGGGACGCCCACGGTCTACGCCAGTGGCCTCACCATGATCGGGAGCATTGCCTTCGACCAGGCCGGTCGGCTGCTGGTCATGGAAATTGACACGGCCGGCATCCTCGACCCTGCGACCTCAGGCCCCGGGCTGCCGGCGCCGGGAGCGATCATCAGGATCAACGCGGACGGCAGCCGGACCACGCTGGCCAGCGCCGGCCTCGAGTTCCCGCTCGGCATCACCGTGGCGAGGGACGGCTCGGTGTACGCGTCTAACTTCGGAGTCATTCCGGCCAGCGGGCCCGCCCCGGGCATCAGCGGCCAGGTCGTCAGGGTCTCCGACCCCGATCCGGCGGCTCAGCTGGGCGCCAACCTCGGCGGTTATCGCCTGGCGGCCTCAGACGGTGGTGTCTTCACCTACGGCGCCTTCGGCTTCTACGGATCGATGGGAGGCACCCGCCTCAATCAGCCGGTCGTGGGCATTGCTTCAAACCCTGTCGGACCTGGGTACTGGCTGGTGGCCTCCGACGGCGGCATCTTCAACTTCGGAACGTCGAACTTCTACGGCTCGACGGGTGGGATGCACCTCAACCAACCCATCGTCGGAATGGCTCCAACGCCCGACGGCCGGGGCTATTGGCTGGTGGCGGCAGACGGAGGGGTCTTCAGTTTTGGTGACGCCGTGTTTCACGGCTCGACTGGAAGCATCCACCTCAACAAGTCCATCGTCGGGATGTCTGCCTCCCCGAGCGGGGGTGGCTACGATCTATTCGCCTCCGACGGGGGCGTATTCACTTTCGGCGACGCCACGTTCCACGGCTCACATGGGGGAAGCCCCTTGAACGCCGCCATCGTAGGCGGGGCGACCACTTCCACAGGGGGTGGCTACGACCTGTTCGCCGCCGACGGGGGCGTGTTTACGTATGGGGATGCCGGGTTCTTCGGTTCGATGGGCGGCGTTCACCTGAACCAGCCTGAGGTCGGAGGTCAAATCACTCCGGACAACAACGGTTATCTGCTGGCAGCGGCGGATGGCGGAATCTTCACCTTCGGCAATGCTCAGTTCGCGGGTTCAGCAGGAGGTCTGAAGCTGAACAATCCAGTGGTGGGAATCGGCTAGATCTTCTTGGTCCCCGAAACTCGTGACATTGTGACAAGTTCTCTGTAGCCCCTATGTGACTGCTGATTTGTACTGAGGCAGGGCGTTAGAAACCCTCCGACGCCCCTGTTGGTCACCTTCGGCGCGTGATCTCGGCATGCCTCTATGTACCAACTGTTACCCGAGTGGTCTCGCCACACACCCTTCCATGCCGGTGGCTGGCGGCAAGGGTCGGCTTGCAGCTGGTGGCTGTAGATCATCCGGAAGCAATGCCCCGGCTGGTGACTGAAAGCTGTGATCAGGTCGCCAGACTCGGGCATTCGGTCCACAGGACCAACGTAGATCGAGGAGGGATCACCCGAGAGAATTCGGCCCACGCGACCCAGCCCAGTCGGGTAGGGCTGAGTCGGCCCAACCGCCTCACTATCCCCCGCCCGCCGCCAGTGTGAGCGACTCTCATCTTCGCTCCCGGCGATCACCATGCGGAAGAGGGCCGACCGGACTGAACGTGCACAACGTTCCCACAACGCCGCGTTCTTGAAGGCCCGATGCGGCGTCGAGGCCGCGCCGTCATCCGCCCCGATACACCATGCGGGCGCAATGTGAGTGCAGGTGCGTGCCGAGTGCCTCGAGGTTGCCCTGGTCGACGGTGACCTGACGGCTCGCTCGGGCGGGACGACGGACGCCGAGCGGCGTGGGATGCGGCGCCGATGGGTTGCGTAGATCGAACGTGAGGGGCGGCGAACCCAACGGTTGCTCCCTGGATCACCGCCCCTCGGGTCAGGATGCTGACAGGGCGGCCCAGGCCCACATAGAGCCGACCGAACCATACCGGCACAACGCCTTGTCAACAGTTGGTCCGGGAGCGCGAATGCGAGCACAGGAGATACCGAGGGAGGGGAGAGGGACGGTGAACCAAACCGGTGTGGTCCCCTGAAATCACCTCCCCTCTGGCACGATGCTGACAGCGGGGTCCGGGCCGAAGTAGTGCCGACCGGACTGAACCGACACAACGGCCCGACAACCCTCAACCCGATGCAGCGCGGGTTGAGGTGCCGGGCCGCGACACATATGTGGCGCGGTTGTGCGGCCCATAGTCCGAACGGCTCTATGGCGGATCGCGCTCTCTAACCAATATCGGGTTCGTCATGGAGAGAGAACGAACCGCAGAGCATTGGCTGATCAAGGCGACGACTGTCCTGCAACGCGTGACGGGCGCCGAGAGCCGGCTCTGTGTTGCCCCAAGCGGCCCCCGCATCAGATGATGCGCTTGCACACCGGGCTGATGTAGAGCCGGACGGCTCTGTTCGTGACAACCGTGGGACAAACCCGACCCAGCTGACGGACGCGAAGCATGCACCCCGGCACGATCAGCACGGGCCACGGGCCACGGGCCCCGCGATGACCGAAGGACTTGGACCCCGATCGTCGGTAGCCCGGCGGCCTTCGCGGCCCGCTGCGCTGCAGCGCCCTAACGCCGAGCCAAGTGTTGTCACCACGTTGTGCCTGTTCGGCCCGATCGGCTCTATTTCAGGCCGGAAAGCGTGATCAGCATTCCCTAAGGGGCGGGTCACCGTCCTGACAGGTGGGACGGGCTCACCGGCGGGGGGGCAGGAGATCCACCGCTGACGGGTGGCGTGAGGCGCGATGACGGCGGCGTCAACATGACGAAAGTGAGGATGGACATCCCGGCGAGTCAAGCCAGCATGTTCGCTCGGATCTTCCAAGAGGAGGGCCTCGAAGTCATGTGGGAGAGCCGCCCCGTGCCGCAACGGGTCGGCGGCAAGAGACAGATCGACCATGTTGTCTTCTACCTCAAGGGGAACTCCGACGCGGGCCTTGTGGGCGGGGCCGTATACGCAGCGGCGCAGCGGGCAGTCAAAAAGATCCACGAGCGGTTTCCCGATGCGAAGATCGGTTAGGTCGAACAAGACGACACGGCTATCTGAAGCTCGTCTGACACAGGAAAGTAGTCTGCTCATGGGGTGGCGTAACGCCGGGACAAGGTGCCACCTTGCGGCTGCACCTTGGGGATACCCCTCTAACCCCTGAGCACGTTCGGCGACCCTCGTTGAGGCGCCGCTGTGGACCCTCAGGTGTTGTTGCTCAAGGTCGCGATCCCAGTGAGCGTGTTGCTGGCGTAGGTGAAGCCCCCCGAGTTGTTGGTGATGGTCACCGAGCCCTTCACCGTGTTGTTCGAGAAGGTGACCCCACCGGTGTTGTGGGTGATGCTCACCGATCCGGAGGTGGTGATGCCCTTGTTGGCCCAGGCTGCCCCCCCGATGTTGACCTGCCCCGTGGTCCCGGTAATGGTCGGCCCTCCGGAAAGCTTGGCCCCACACAGCGTGACCGCATTGGCCCCCGTCGAGGTGATGGCGCCCTGTCCGTCGGATCGCCGAACTCCGGGTAACCATCGAATCGTGACGTGCCGAAAATGCCCCCTATCGGTTAGAGGACGCTGGCTGGGGCGGTTGACGTTTCGCACCGCCCGGATCGAGCAGCAGCCCACTCGTCCCAGTGGCGCGGTCGCTTCGCAACTGCCAAGATGGGCAGTGGCACGCCGGGGTTCGCCAAGCCCCCTATAACAGCGTGTCCATTGGACTGGCGACCTGTCAGGGTGACACCGCCTTTCCCCGGCAGCGTGGCCAGCCAGCGAGACGACCCCGGCCCGGACTTATCGGACCGGGGCCGCTTCGTCTTTTCGGCAGGTCCGGCCCTCGAGTTGAGGAGCCGTTGTTGGTTCGTGTGTGTCACGGCCTGTGCGTTCAGATCTGACTTGGGTGTCGGGGTGAAGTAGCCCTCGGTGGTCCCCGCTGATCTTTGGTGCTGCTTCGCGTCGTATGGTTACAGCGAACCGGTCACGCATCACTCAGGAACCTTCGCCTCTCGACGAGCGACGATCCCGACCGCTATCCCCATACAACCGACCGACAACGTCTACCCCCCTCAAGCGTCCGATATTCGCCATAGTCCGACTACGGGCGACCGCCCCGGCTAGACCGCTGTCAAGAGCAACTTCCGGTGTGTGACTATCCCATACGACCGGCTTCGGGCGCGTCGTCGACGTTCGGGTGCTTGCCCGTCGCGAACTGCCACCCCCCGACACCTCGGGGCCGGGCAGAGCGCTGGTGTGAGCTGGAGCACTGGCATTCGCAGCATGCGTGGATTCGGAATCGAGGACCTGTCAAGTCGAACGAAGCCGTCTCGGTCAACACAGTCGGCAGACGGGGTGAACACCGTCCGCTATTTTGGCGGCTTGGTGAGCACGGCTCACTCTGGGAGCAACCGGTGTACCCCGAACCGCCCGTCGCGCAGGACTGCGTCCGTGGCTGTCGGTTACGTCGAACACGACGCCGATTCCGGTCCCCGGTCGCGTGTAGTTTACCGAAGCGAACCGACAGTGCATTTCCCGGTCGGGCGGGGGACGCGAAGCGACAGACGATGCGGTGTACATCGGGAGGTTCGATGCCTATCCGCTGCGACAGTTTGGGTCACCGCCTTCGCCAATAGTGCGGTTCCGTGGAGAATCACACTGTCCAGCCCGACCTGCCTGGCGACGGAGGCGTCGGTACGGATTGGGTTCCAGATTCGGGCACATTCGCTGTAGATGTGCGTGTCGGTCAGCGTGACATCGAACGTCGAGCACGTGCTCAGGGGACTTCCCTAGCTGCAGGGATCCGCTCGGCGACATCGAGCGTGACCGCTGGGCCGTGGATTCCCAGACCGGCGGGAACAGGGTTCCCATCCATGACTTCCATAGCGTTCGACCGTCGGCGTCGTGTGCGTCCAAGCGAATGACCTGTGCCGAGCAGGGGTTCTGTCCACGAGTGAGTCGTCGTCGAGCGAACGCCCGTCCCGCTCCCCGTTCGGTCGTCAGGCGCCGAGTGGCCGGCCGTCTCCGTCGAGCAGGGCGCTCGGGTCGAGGGCGTGGACATCGCCGGCCCCGGTCAGCGACAGGGCCACCTTCAGCTCACCTCTCATGGTGCGCAGCACGTCGACCACTGCCTGGCGCCCGCCGGCGGCCACCGACCAGGCCCAGGCCCGGCCCACCAGGCAGGCCCGGGCGCCGAGCGCCAGCGCCTTGACCACGTCGAGGCCGCTGCGGATGCCCCCGTCGACCAGCACCTCGAGGGAGTCGCCCGCCGCGTCGACGACGGCTGGCAGGGCGGCGATCGTGGACGGAGTGCCGTCGAGCTGGCGTCCGCCGTGGTTGGAGACCACGATCCCGTCGACACCGGCGTCGGCGGCCCGCAGCGCGTCCTCCGGGTCGAGGATGCCCTTGAGCACGAGCCGACCCGGCCACGTGCGGCGTACCCAGTCGAGGTCGTCCCACGTGACCGAGGGGTCGAACTGGTGGTCCACCCACTCCTTGAACGCGTCCGGGCTGGTCGCCCCGGGTACCGCCTTCTCGAGGTTGCCGAAGGTGTGGGGTCGGCCCCGGACGGCCACGTCGCGCGCCCAGCGCGGGTGCAGGCCGAAGTCGAGGGCCTGCACGATCCGGCCCGGCAACCGCTGGGGTCCCGCCATGCCGTTGCGCACCTCCCGATAGCGGGCGCCCACGACCGCGAGGTCGACGGTGAGCACCAGCACGGGACAACCGACGCTGGACGCGCGGGACATCAGGTCCTCGGCGTAGGCCCGGTCGCGCATGACGTAGAGCTGGAACCAGAACGGCGCGGTGGTGGCCTGGTCGACCTCCTCGATGCTGCAGATGGACACGGTCGACTCGCAAAAGGCGATGCCCATCTGTTCGGCAGCCTGGGCCGCCTGCACCTCGGCGCGCGTGGCGTACATGCCGGCCAGACCGACCGGCCCGAGCACGAGAGGCATTGCCAGGGACTGGCCCAGCACGGTGGTGGCCAGCTGCAGCTCGGACACGTCCCGCAGCACGCGCTGGCGCAGGTGGATGGCGGCGAGGTCGTCGACGTTGGCCCGCAGCGTCGACTCCTCGTAGGCGCCGCCATCGATGTAGTCGAACAGCTGGCGGGGGAGCCGCCGCCGGGCCAGTTCGCGGTAGTCGCGGACCGAGGCCGGAGCCAAGCCCAGAGAGCGATCGGGGAACAGCGCCATCGCGGCCGACGCTAGCCCGCTCGGATCACGGCCACGATGGGGGCCTGGACCGTGGGGATGCGAACGGGCCTAATCGACGACCGGCGCGATGCCGCCGGACGACTGCGAGCGCGGCTGCCTCGGACGGCGCCCGCGGCTATTCCTGGCCGCCATTCGTGAAGATTGACAGGAAGTAGCCGTGACCGTTGACTCGCAGGGATTACCGTGCAGTTATCCGGCCCGCTGCGGTTAACAGGGTCGGTTCCCCACATGTAAGCGACGGGGCGTCTATGGCATCGCTTCCGGAGTTGGTGCGGTTCCTGCTGGAGTGCGACGACCGCCAGCAATCCGATCCCGACCAAGGTTGCCAGGCCCAACTTCCGTGAATGGTGACCCGTCCTATCGCGTACGCCAGCAGAAGCCGACTTCGATCATCTGAGGCTACTGACATCGCCTCGCACCGAATAGCGTCGGAAAGGCTGGTGGCGGCGCGAGTAGAACGGCTCTGCGGGAGGGTCGGACGACCGATTCCGAGTCAGGCCCGAAATCGGTTATTCCATGTCACGCCGGCACGAGGCTCATGTGTAGCTCAAAATCGGCCATGTCATGTGTAGCCCGCCCGCCCTTCCCGCACAAGCCCCTTCAGAGGCCGCTGATGAGCCGTTAGAGACGAGGAAGCAGGTAGCCGTTTCCGAAGAAACCATGGCCATCGGAAAGGAAGGCCCTCGGTAGCCCGCTGTTGTAGGCGTCCCACCTACCCGGCAGTGAGGATTTGAACTACGTCGCCCATGGAGTGGTGGACAGTGTAGGAGATTACCCCCGAGCGATGGGTCGTGTCCGACTGGCCTGAGAAGAAGCGTTCCGAATCAACCGCTGCGCCATCGGATCTGCTCTTGTGGTGTCGTTGGCGAACGGCCTGAAGGGACGACGCGAACCGGCTCAGTAGGCGCCGGTACCCCGGATCATCGTCATGGGGGTCTCGAGGACGCATCTTTAGGGAAAATCCCCGCACAGGCCGCAAAACACGATTAACCCGGTGACAAGTTGGTGGCACACCCCACCTGACCTGCGCCTTAACGGCCCGCATTTGAGACCGAATCAAGAGGTTGACGCATGCCAAATCCTCACCCCATAGTCCCCGCGCCGGTCGAATCCGGCAACACCATCGCCGTCAAAGGCGGCGTCTACTCGCCGGCCATCATCGGCGCCAAAGCTGACGACCTGCGCCCCATCATCACCGAAGTTGCGCCCTGGACGGCAGCGCCTGAGTTCTTCGGTGCATTGGAGCTGTACGTCCGAACGCTGGCGCCCGCCATGCTCGGACTCGAATACATCGAGCAGGTTGTCGCCGACAAGGGTTATGGAAAAGTCCCGCCGCGCCTGCAGCGTTACCGACCGCACTTGAGCGTAAGGCCAGATGACCATGCGGATCGGGATGCGGGAACGACAACCACATGGAACGCCAGTCGATCAATAACGCAAGATTCTCACATACCCTGCACGGGGTCCCACGACCATCCAGGCATTGCCACTGAGCGCTGCATACGGCTTGCATCGAGACTACGCGGCTGCCCTGAGCCGCTCTTAGCCCTGATAATTCGTCCGGCCTCTGAACGTGCCGTGCGCGTGTCCGCGTAAAAGCCCTCCGCACCTGGGAGGATGTTTGTTACCAAGCAGACACCCCAACCAGACCCGGAGGGCTCCTTGAAAGTGCACCGTAGTCGCTCGGTCCGGCGCGCCCAAGTGATACCCGACGGCAAGAACCTCGTGTCGCATGCCGGTGCCGCCCTTTTGGCCGAACTGGCCGATCGCGCCGGGTTGACCGAGGCCATGTCGGTGGCCATGGCCGAGTGCGGAATCAACTGGCACACCCACGATCCCGGTGTCGTGCTCACGCACTTGGCCGTCGCCATCGCGGACGGTGCGGACTGCCTGGCCGACATCGCCGCGCTCAAAGAACAAGAAGAGCTCTTCGGCCCGGTGGCCTCGGTGGCGACTGCTTGGCGGGCCGTGCACGCGACGGCCTCGGTCGAGCTACGAGCCATCCCCCTCGCCCTGGCCGCCGCCCGTCAGCGCGTCTGGACCGCCGAGCCTCCAGTCGGCCCGATGATCTGGGACTTCGACTCGACCCTGCTCAACGTGCACTCGGAGAAGGAGGATGCCGCCCCCACCTACAAGCACGGCTTCGGGTTCAATCCGCTCGCCGTGTGGTGCGATAACACCAACGAGCCCTTGGCCGCCATGTTGCGACCGGGCAACGCCGCACCCAACGACACCGACGACCACCTCGAACTCCTCGAGCAGGTCGTCCGAGCCGTGCCCGCTGAATACGCCCTCGGCCACGAAGAGGGCGACGACCCCTCCTTGGTGGTCCACCCCATCTTGGTCCGGGCCGACTCGGCGGGGGCCACCCACCGCTTCGTCGCCTCCCTTTCGGAGGCCAACTTCGACTACTCGATCGGCTTTCCCATCAGCGGTTCTGTACGTGACGCCCTCCTGTTGGCCCAAGAGGAGGACTGGGTGCGCGCCCGTGAGCTCGACGGAGCGATCCGGCCGGGCGCTGAGGTCATCGAGCTGAGCGAGCTCTACGAGGTCGAGGGCTGGCCGTCGGATATGCGCGTGATCTGCCGGCGCGAGCGCCCGCACCCAGGCGCCCAGCTCTCCCTCTTCGACACGCATGCGGGCTGGCGCCACACCTGCTTCGTCACCAACACGGTGGGTGACGACATCGCCACGCTCGAGCTGCGCCACCGGGGACATGCCCGCGTCGAGGATCGGGTGCGCGTCTGGAAGGCCTGCGGTCTGGCCAACCTGCCCTTCGAGGGCTTCTGCGCCAACGAGGCCTGGGTCGCGGTGTCCTTGCTCGCCGGTGCCCTGCTGGCCTGGAGCCAGCTGACCTGTTTCGACGGCGCCCTGGCCAAGGCCGAGCCCAAGACGATGCGCTACCGGGTCCTCCATGTCGCCGCCGTCCTCGCCCACCGGGGACGCAATCTGGTCGTGCACCTCGACGAGAGCTGGCCCTGGGCCAGCGAACTCGCAACCGCCTTCACGCGTCTACGCGCCGCGTTCCTATAACGGGACGGGTCCCGGCGCCCGACCCCGCAGCGATCCCGCAGGGCGTGACACCAAAAGACCAGGCGAGCGACCTTGACGCTTCACGCCCCGTGATTCACTCATAGAGCGGAGAGCGTCTCTCCGCCACGATTGACCAAGTCGGGGTTGTCCCACCAGAGGTCGGACGAATGATCGAGGCTAACCCCTCACGCCCATTGTGCGCTCACGGGGCCGTCAACAACTCTCCACCGCGAATTGACCAAGTCGGAGCGGTCGCGCCAGAGGTCGGACGAATGATCGAGGTTAGCTCGTGACCCGGTATTAGTCGGTCGACGCGCTCCATCGTTGCCGCGGCGGTCGCCCGTGAGCTCGCCGGGTTCTGTATCTACCGCTCGCGAATTTTTCCCGCCCAGGCCCAGCGGATCACCCATGTAACTGCCCGATCCGGATACCCAATGGAGGCCGATCCCTATCCTCAGATGGCTTGTTTCCGCCTCTGAGCCGGGACGTTCGGCTGACGGCGCCGGTCCGATGAAGTCGTGCCCTGACCGGCCAGGAGAAAGCGATCGATCATCGCGTCGAGCACCATGCGGTAGCCGTCGACATCCACGGTGGGGTCCCATGCCTGCTGGAGGACAAACCCAAGGATGAGCGAGAGCATGGCCCGGGAGAGCGCATCAGCGTCGACATCGGCGATGAGTTCCCCACGGTCTTGGCGTTCCCGCACGAAGTCGGCGATCTGGTGGCGCTGCCCGACCCCATCTCGAACGATGAAGGCCACCCGTTCGTTGCGCAAGGCTTCGGCCCACACCTGAACGCTCACGCGCCGACGCTTCTGCTCGAGGGGATCGGACAGCCAATCGAGGTAGCCGGCGGCCAGGTCGTGGAGCGCTCGACGAGTGTCCGGATTGGCAAGCGCCGTGGATGCCAAGGCGGACTCCAGGGGCATGGCGCTCCTCGGCGATCGCCTCGACGATCTCCTCTTTGCTGGTGAAGTAGAGGTAGATCGTTCCTGCGCTCACTCCCGCCTCAGCGATGATCTGCACCATCGATGTGCGATGGAAGCCCTCACGAGCAAAGCACTCAATGGAGGCATCGAGGATTTGGCGCCGCCGCGATTCGCGATGGGCGTCGGTCACCCTGGGCATTGATCCGTCCTCGTGGCTTCGGCCACCCGGTAGAGATCAGAACCCTGCTCGACGCGTCCGAGCTCTTTCCTATAGCCGCGGGCCACTTCGGCAGTCGTTCTATCCGAGTCGAGGCGGAAGCCGCGTTCGTCGAGGTAGATTTCCAGGCGGTCAGGATGGAAGCCGAAGACGAACGGTTCGCCGTTGAGCCGGACCCAGCCCTTCCACCGTCTCGCTTCCTCGAAGTCGATGGAACCGTCGAGGGCGCGGCCGTCGACGTAGGTGAAGATCAAGCGACTGCCCGGGGTGCAGATCCCCGAGAGAAGCTCGAAGTTGTCGTCAACGGCCGACTCGCTGAGGTAGGAGATCACGCCCTCCCACACCACGATTGAGCGAAGATGCTCGTCGAATCCGGAGTCGGCCAGCCGACCGGCGACGTTATCGAACTCAAAGTCGACACCCACGTAGCGAACGTGGTCTGTCGATGTGCCTGACACGTCGAGTCTCGCCCGCTTGGCGCGTTGAGTGGAGGGGTGGTCGACCTCGAAGACGGTGACATCGTGCGCCAGGGGCAGCCTGTAGGCCCGGCTGTCGTAACCGGCACCGAGGAGCACCAGTTGCGTCGCCCCATTGGCGAGTGCCTCTTGGACCATCGTGTCGATCAGGCGAGTGCGGACGACTCCGGAACTGCGGGTGCGGGGCCAGCCCAGGTCGAGGATCGCCGATACGGCGCGACCGATCACCGGAAAATGGGCGACGTTCGCTACGAGCCTGAGTGAGGTCGGGAGTAGGGAGGTGGCCAAGGGATCGCTGAACAGGCGGCCCTCGTCAGGTCGGGCCGATTCGACCGCACGGAAGAGCGCCATGTAGGCGGCCGTGCTGCTCTCGTGATCATCCTTTATAACTGAATGTTCGTTCAGTACCAGGTACGATGCAAGTCGGCCGGCCTACCCACTGACGAGAGTCCCAGTGGGCCTGCGCCCTCAAGCGCAACCGATCTTGCCTACGCACCGATCCCCGCTTCACCAGGGAACCGAATCGCCGGGATGTCAACGATCTCAGCAGGCAGACGAATCCATAGGACGGGTATGGCTAGCAGGCTGGCGCTTCCTTGGCTTCAACAGCAAGGACTTGCCTTGGCGCCATTTCATCTATCCGTTATGAGCCCGAAATATCGACTGAAGGGAAGGACTCCCGCTTAACGCGTGATCTCCGAGTTGTACACCCCAAGCATACGCGTAATCAAATACTGGGGTTGGAACAGACGAACCCCACATTGACAGAATCTTAGATTCTTGTTTTGCCGTTGGAAGAACCCATTCATCATCGTTGTACGCGTCGTACGCGCCGAACGCCTGGTAAACAGGAACGATGTCAGCAAGTGGTATTCCAGCCTTTTCAGCCGCCGCCACTGTTGAGGGAATCCATGAGTACGCGCAGCGGCTTACTGCCTTTAGGCACGGATATGACACAAGGCCAAACAAGTCAACATCCGTGTTTGCAGGGTTGTAAGTGTTCACATAACTCGCCATCGCCGGGTTCTTAGTTCCATTTTCCACCACGATGAATGTCTTCGTTCCAGGATCGTTGCTATGAATCCAGTCAGATTCCGCCTTTAGATTGGCAGGTGGACACGAACTCAATTGTGGCTCATCCATAAGGTAGAAGCCGAACACTTTGGCATCCCCAATGAAACTCGCAATGGTTGTCTGAAAACTCGTCGTTACTCCAGCACAAGAGCCGATGTATTCAAGTCCCTTCACACCTGCCGGTAACGCTGTAGTCGCGCTATTGCTCGACACATCAGCGAGGTTGAACCCGTCAGCACCTGGCAAATATGTAGAGCCGGAGAAGTTGTCGTTCGGCGTATAATGCTCAGACGTTTGCGGACCACTCCCTGATGTCCGAGGCGGCGGTGGAGGCGAGGTTGTCGCCGTCTTTGGGGCCAACGTGATCGTCCTTGGGACCAGAGGCGTCGTGGTTGGCGGAAGAGAGGCCGTGGTCGGGGCTCTTCTGCTGTCTACCGCGGCTGAACTGGGAATCGCGAATTTTCCATCATGGACTTCCAACGCATATGCACCAAGAAGAGCACTCGCGGCAATGAGTGCTCCAGCGATCAACTTCAGGTAAGTAGGGATGCGATCCCAGACGTTGCTTCCTCGCTGGTCGTCCATTTCAGAATCCACCTAGCGCCCCTGGCTCGGGTTGGATTCAGGTCGGCAGGTCCAGATGATCCGGACATCGTGGCGGCGCCCATCCATGACCCCGGCGACGACCGCAAGAATCTTCTCGGCGAGCGCGGCGCCAGCCTCGCTGCGGCTCATTCCGGAACAGACGGTGACGAAGGGCATGCTGGCCCAACCTTCGAACACGTCGACGTGCCAGACCAAGTGAAGGTCGTTGTTGGGGAGAGCGTCGTTCAGGGCGTCGAAGATCGTGTCCGCCAGGTCCGAGAGCAGCACAAAGCCAAGTTGGCCGATCTCGGTCGATGAGGACAGAGCCAAACGTCACGGCTGCGGTGTTGTTGTCGGGACGTAGTCCACTCCGGCTCCACCCGCATGTCACCGTGGGCCGTACCCTCAGACGCCGATGGCCGAGGAGGTCGAAGAGGACCCAACGCCCCTCCAGGCCCGGACGTTGACGGAGCTCGAGGAGGCCCGGGGCCAGCCCCGTGGAGCTGGCACCCCAGATCCACAGACGCCACAGGATGCCACGATGGGGGAGTCGGCGCCGGGCGGAAGGTGGCGTGAGCAGCCTCAACGCCATGAGACGCCACAGGGCGCCACGGTGTAAACCGCACTGGGAGTCAAGAGGTCCCCATGGCAGCCCGACGAACCGGGATAACGCGGATAGCTATGAGCTGGGGTCTGCTCCCAGCGGGCGACGCCATGCCGCACGCGAAACGACCCCGCCGATCAA
The DNA here is from genome assembly GCA_963717455.1 of uncultured Acidimicrobiaceae bacterium. Lineage (GTDB taxonomy): Bacteria > Actinomycetota > Acidimicrobiia > Acidimicrobiales > RAAP-2 > Bog-473. The sequence goes on along the minus strand of OY970336.1, from coordinate 2,931,424 downwards.
GGCGGGGCCGCGTTCGCAGGGCAGGCATGTCCCTTACGATTCGACGGCGCCCACCGGGGGGTACGGGGAAGAGGGCGCGGTCGGTTCGCTGCACTTGAGCGTACGAGGCTCGCCTGTGCCCAAGCTGCGAGGGCGCGTTACGAACCTATGGCAGTGTCAGCGCGTCTCAGTGAACGGAGTGACGGCTACGCGAAACTACCCCGCCGAAGCGGGGCCGCCACCCCCGCCTTGTTGCTCTCGGCGAACGGGGCGACCGCAGGCCGGGCTGGCGCAAAGCGTGAGAGGCAGCAAGGGCCCAAAGGGCCGTCGGGCAGTCTCGCCGGTGCACCTGAGATCCGTTTGCCCAGGTGAAGCCTAGCCTCGATCATTCGTCCGACCTCTGGCGCGACCGCTCCGACTTGGTCAATTCGCGGTGGAGAGTTGTTGACGGCCCCGTGAGCGCACAATGGGCGTGAGGGGTTAGGGGTCCTCGTTCAGTCTCGTCGTGTCACGCCCTGCGGGATCGCTTCGGGGTCGGACGTCTGGACCCGTCGCGCTATGGGAACGCGGCGCGTAGACGCGTGAAGGCGGTGGCCAGTTCGCTGGCCCAAGGCCAGCTCTCGTCGAGATGGACGATGAGGTCCCGCCCGCGGTGAGCGAGAACCGCGGCGACATGGAGGACGCGGTAGCGCATGGTCTTGGGTTCGGCCTTGGCCAGTGCGCCGTCGAAACACGTCATTTGGCTCCAGGCCAACAGTGCGCCGGCGATCAGGCTGACCGCTACCCAGGCCTCGTTGGCGCAGAAGCCCTCGAAGGGCAGGTTGGAAAGGCCGCAGGCCTTCCAGGCGCGCACGCGGTCCTCGACGCGGGCGTGGCCGCGGTGGCGCAGCTCGAGCGCCGCGATGTCGGGTCCCTCCGTGTTGGTGATGAAGCAGGTGTGGCGCCACCCGGCGTGCGTGTCGAAGAGGGAGAGCTGGGCGCCCGGATGGGGACGCTCGCGCCGACAGATCACCCGCATGTCGGCGGGCCAGCCGGCCACCTCGTAGAGATCGCTCAGCTCGATGACCTCGGCGCCCGCTCGGATCTCCCCTTCGAGCTCACGGGCGCGCACCCAGTCCTCTTCTTGGGCCAAGAGTAGGGCGTCACGCACAGAACCGCTGATGGGGAAGCCAATCGAGTAGTCGAAGTTGGCCTCTGAGAGGGAGGCGACGAAGCGGTGGGTGGCCCCGGCCGAGTCGGCCCGGACCAAGATGGGGTGGACCACCAGTGCGGGGTCGTCGCCCTCTTCGTGGCCGAGGGCATACTCAGCGGGCACGGCACGGACCGTCTGTTCGAGCAGTTCAAGGTGGTCGTCGGTGTCGTTGGGGGCGGCGTTTCCCGGCCGCAGCATGGCGGCCAAGGGCTCCTTGGTGTTGTCGCACCACACGCCCAAGGGGTTGAACCCGAAGCCGTGCTTGTAGGTGGGCGCGGCGTCCTCCTTCTCCGAATGCACGTCGAGCAGGGTCGAGTCGAAGTCCCAGATCATCGGGCCCTGCGGTGGCTCGGCCGCCCAGACGCGCGCACGGGCCTCCGCCAGGGCCACCGGGATGGCCCGCAGCTCGACCGAAGCCGTCGCGTACACGGCCCGCCAGGCCGTGGCCACAGAAGCCACCGGACCGAAGAGATCTTCTTGTTCTTTGAGCGCGGCGATGTCGGCCAGGCAGTCCGCGCCATCCGCGATGGCGACGGCCAGGTGTGTGAGCACGACACCGGGATCGTGGGTGTGCCAGTTGATCCCGCACTCGGACATGGCCTCCGACATGGCCTCGGTCAACCCGGCGCGATCGGCCAGTTCGGCCAAGAGGGCGGCACCGGCATGGGACACGAGGTTCTTGCCGTCGGGTATCACTTTGGCGCGACGGACCGAGCGACTAGCGTGCACTTTCAAGGAGCCCTCCGGTTCTGGTTGGAATGTGTGTTCAGCGACAAACATTCTTCCAGGCGGGAGGGCTTTTTACGTGGACGCGCGCACCGTGTGTTCAGAGGCCGGACGAATTATCAGGGCTAGGTGTCACATGCCCCCATTGTTGGGCGCCCAAATCGGGGCGTATATTGCCGAAAGCAGCCATCGTGGATAGCCGGGAGTGCGCTTCGCCGCACAGAACGCATTGGTTCGGCGACCACGATCCTGCGCATTGGGAACAGAAGGAGAGTCACACAGGCAGACATACAAGTAGCCGTTTTCTCTAGATGTGTTCGCCCCCCCTCTAGGAACGAGAGGGCGGGCACTTTCTTCATTGGCTGAAAGCACAGGGGAGGCAAGTGGTAATGGAGGGCTCATTTAGCGTTACATCTCGCGAAATCAAGTGCGGTCGAGTCTTTGTACTTAGCGGCGAACTCGACATGGCGACGTGTCAGGGGCTCGACGAGCTGCTGGTCGGGCCCCCCGGTTCATTGGTTGTCCTCGATCTATCCCAACTGGGTTTCATGGACTCCTCGGGAATCGGTGCGATCCACCGAGCACGACGCAAAGTGATCATGGACGGGGGAATTCTGGTCCTCGCTCGCCCTCAGCCGATGGTCCACCGAGTTCTTCAGATCACGGGTCTCGATGATTGGGTGACAGATTGGGACTCGGAGTGGGGGGGACCGTCCGCGGCGGAACTTCTGCCTGACTCCGTTTGGAACCGGATGACCCCGCTCGTAGCTGAGGGCTAATGCCCACAAGGTGCCCAAGTGTCCACCGTCGCCGAGTGTGGGACACACCGAGCGCACCAAGGTGTTCTCCCACTTCTCAGGCGCCGCCCGACCGCGCGCTCGAAACGCCGGTTGGTCGAGCCCAACCGTACACTCGTCGAACTGGCCCCTACCACGGGTGGCGTATGCGATCACGCTGACGATCGTGTCGCTCGGACAAGACATGGTCCACCCGTTTGAAGACCGTCTTCTCGAACGTGGTGACCAGCCCGGTGGGCTCACAGTGGATTCGTCTGAGGCAGACAGTCAGAAGCTCTCGGACCCGGCGCGGCGGCGTTTCATTCAAAGGATCGCACCTTCGTCGACGTGCCACCAGGCTGAAGGTGAGTGCGGTCGTCGGGATTATGAGCTCGGTGCTTCTCGGCATTGGGGCTCTGGGGGTGCCGACGGCAGCGGCGCAAACGACGAACACCCTCGGTCCACCGAGCACGACGCCGCCAGTCGTCTCCTACACAATTGCGTGCGACGTTCTGGGGGTGATCACGGTTCCGCTCACGGTGCACACCTTTGCTCAAGCCCCGGGCTCGGTGCATGCCGGAAGGCCCCTGAGCCTCCATGCAGTGCGAAGCCAAGTGGTGATCCCGGCGAGCTTCGTCAACCTGGCACTTTCCTTGGGTGTCAGCTCCCTGAGCGGGCAGATCACCACGCTTGACTTCGACGCGACGAACGCCACGCCCTCGGTGGTGAATGAGGCCACTGCGCCCATTGACTTCGGGCCCGTGGCACTCGTCCAGGGCCAGCCTGCCACCATCACCGTCCCGAATACTCCGGCGAGCGTCGGTCCCTGGACGGCCGCGCAGACTGGAACCATCAGCCTGTCCCCCGGGGACACCGATATGACGATCGACGTGGCTTCTCTTGGGTTGGAGCTGCCGCTTTCGTGCACACCGAGCTCACCGGTACCCACTTTGGCCACGACGGTCATTCGTTAGAGCACCGTCCTGTCCTGCAGGTCAGAGTGACCATAGGTGCCTGCGCTCCCGCTCCAGGTCACCTCGGGCCTCAGTTGCTCATCCCCAACCGCGGTCGGGTATCCGTAGACCGGGCCAGGATCACGACGCGACTCAGCCCCAGCGGAAGACAAGGGCTGAATCGGCCACCCCCGCCTGACCGCCTATTGGCGGAGCGGTCACGTGGCGGTTCGTATCTTGTTCCCCGATATCGCGACCGGGTAGAGCCGACCGGACTACACACTGCACAACATTTCGGCAATGGGCGCCCGCTATTGCGCCCCTTGGCCGTTACGGCTCCAGCGGGCGGAGGGAGTGGATGCGGGGAAACCATCGAAGGATCCCCGGCAGCCGTGATGACGTCAGCCAGGTGAGAGGAAGCCATGTGCGCGTCGATGTCTTCCTGTGACTGCAACTTCTCGATGGTGACAAATGTGCCAGGCACCGAATCGGAGGCGAACAGATCGTAGGAAATACAACCGTGGTCGCGCCAGCTCGGGCCGACGAGCGCCCTCTAGGCTCCTTCTCGATCGACTCCGATCCTGGCTTGGCTGTGATCACGGGCGGTCTACTTCAAGATTGGGCATACGCCACACTATTTCCGACAAGCCACTACCGATGGCGTATGGGGACACTCGGTCAACTCCGGCGCTCTCTGAGAAACTGACTCCGTGGCGGAGATTCCCGCTCATACTCGGCTTCTCAGTCGAGGTCGCAGGTTGGAAGCGGCCACGCTCGGATGGAACATCGTGGGTGTGTTCGTGCTGGCGTTCGCCACCGTGCAAGCCCGGTCCGTTGCCCTTGCGGGATTCGGCCTCGACAGCCTGATTGAGATTGGCGCATCCACTGTCGTTCTCTGGGAACTGGCGGACGTGAACCAAGAACGTCAGCGCCGGGCGATGCGTCTGATCGGGTTTGCATTCGTCTGTCTGGCCGTCTACCTGGGCATCCAGAGCACGATCGTCCTCATCATGAGCTTCCATCCGCACCACAGCCCTCTTGGCATCGTCTGGACCGGCGTCACCGCAGCCGTCATGTTCGGACTCGCATTCGGAAAAGCAAGGACCGGTGCGGCATTGCAGAATCCAGTGCTTCGAGCTGAGGGGCGGATCACCATGATCGACGGCATCTTGGCGACGGCGGTTCTGTGCGGCCTCGTGCTCAATGCCGTGGCTGGGTGGTGGTGGGCTGATCCACTCGCCGGATATGTCCTCCTGTACTACGCCATCCGGGGGGCTCGTGAGTCTTTGAGCGACTGACAACCCCCTCTTGTGGGGTATTGCCGATGGTGCCGGCATGGGGGAGCGGTACGGCATTCGCTGATACACGACACGCCCGGCGCCTCGCCCCGATGGCGTCGAGAGATTTGTGGAGGCGCCGGCCGTGTCGCTGAGGCGGAACCTATGTGTGCGAACTGGGCCAGGCCTGGGCCCCACCTGAAGCTGCGCTGGGGACCCAGCGGGGACGACCCCGCAGAGTGGGGCGGCAAACGCCTGGGCCCCGTGGCGTCACCCAATCCAGGTGATCTGGGGCAAGGGGGCTTCCAGGCACTCCAGCACGACCACATTGCGACAAGAAGTCAGCCAACTGGTAGCGAAGCCGCATCGTGCCGCGCGTCGCCTTACTTGACAATTTGGAGTGATTCCCGGGCCCACCGGGGCGGACGATCCTGAAAGGACTCATGCACCGGCCTTGCACGTTCCTCATCCCAGCCCGTCCTCGCACTTGGCGCCGAAGCCAGCGAATGAGCCGTCGAGACCGATGCAGAGGGCCTCGGAGGAGTTGACCGATGGAACTTACGAAGTCCCTGGAATCCACTGATCGTCCATCGGACGACGGCAGTTCGCTCTCTGCTCCGGCTCGGCAGGACCGAGCTTCTATGGGATTGCTCATTCGATGCTTGACCCGGTCATCGTGCACGCCTGGTCGTGGAAGTCGGCGACGCGGTGGGTCCGAGATGACCGCAGTCCGCTCAACTCGTTCCGTTGGTTCGTATGGGACGGTTCGGCATTGGCGATCCACCTTCGACGGTAGAAAGAACGGCTGCCGGCGAGGTCACAACCGTGACGGCCGGTCCTGTGCCGATTCTGCCGAACCGGCGGCTTCTCACCCGTCTACGAGCAGTTTGACTTTCTCACCAATGTGGTGACGGATGGGTACGTCGTAGCCCAGCACGCGCAGCACTTTCATCGTCACCCCTCGGCTCCCTCCTCGGGATGAAGAGTGAGGCTGACGATGGTGACGCGCCGCACTCGACCAGTTGTCCCCATCACCCCCGCCTCTGTGGTGACGACGCGGCCGTACCCGGGATGGAGCCGACCGGACCGAACCGCACAATGTTCTGACAACATTTGGCTCCGCTCGGACACCGTGCGCCCGATTGAGCCACCTCACGACACGCGATGACGTGCCGCTTCAACGGGATCCGGCGGTGAGGGGGGTCGACGTTCCTGTCGGGCGGGGTCCCGCCGACCACAAACGCCCGCCAGGTTTCGTCGCCATCGCGTGCGATCTCACCCGGCGCCACAGTGGGGCGCTGCCAATCGCGCGTGACGCTCCGCGCTTCGGCCCGATCCAAGCTGTTCTGACGCCCCGCCTTGCGCTGCCTACGGGGATACCTGAGGGCCACAGGGAGACGGGGAGGTCCGGAGGCGGGGGCCTACCGACGACGGCATGTAGCGCAGATGCTGAGCGTCAACCAGCCGACAAATCGACCCACAACCCCTCTGACCCGAAAGCCGGAAATGTTACGTTGCCCGGGCTGGTCGATTCCTACGCACGAGGGGGGCGAACGGAAGCGTGAGACGGCACCAACTCGGAACGCGCGCCCGTTCGACGCTGGCGCGCACCGCGGTCGCCCTGGCGGCCGGGATCGGAGCCTCGGTGGTCGTCGTCACCGCCGCGCCCGCGCCCGCCGGGGCGTCCGGGATCCTCCCGCCGTTGAACCCGTCGGTCAGCGTTCCCCCGCAGGTCATGCCTGCATGTTCGGTCTTGCCGGTGGACGACACCAGTGCGGGCTGCATCAACTCCGTCCTGCACAACATCAACTACGCGCGCTCACAAGAGGGTCTCGGACCTCTTGTGTTGCCGAGCGGCTACGCCACGGATCCGGTCGCCGTGCAGCAGCTCGTCCTCACCGACGAGGAGCGCGGCGACCGGGGGCTGTCGGAGTACTCCGGGCTCGATGCCATGCTGAACGCCGCCGCGCTGGCCGGCGCGCTGGCGCACGGCGATCCCGCCCTGCCCTCGGGCTTCCAAGGCCCCGGCGGGTCCATCTTCGCCCAGGACTACACGCCGCTGGGGGCCGACTTCGCCTGGATGTACGACGACGGCTACGGCGGTACAAACCTCGACTGCACCTCGCCCGGCGACAGCGCGTGTTGGGGCCACCGCGACAACATCCTCGGGAACTGGACCATCACAGCGGGCCACACCGCGATGCTGGGCGACGGGAGCACGTCGGCGGGCCAGTACGCCGAGATCTTCGCCACCCAGGTGAATCCTGCCGACACCCTGGTCGACTCCATCACGCCCGGCTCCCTGCCGACGCCGTCCACGACGACCCCTCCCGACGTCGTGCAGGTCCTCCCGGCCTCGTCGCCGAACACCGGAGCCGGTACGCCGGTGACGATCGAGGGGAACTACTTCCCTGCGTCGCCCGTGCCCACGGTGTACTTCGGGGGAGTGCCCGCCACCAACGTGCACGTGAACTGGGACGGCGAGCTGACCGCGGACGCGCCCGCCGACCCGGCCGGCAGCGCCAGCGACCAGGTGGTCGTCACCGTGGCCACGGCGGGCGGCTCGTCCAGCTCGACCGCCTCCCCGGCGGTCGACGAGTTCACCTACGCGCCGAACGGCGCCCCCACCATCACGTCGGTCTCGCCGACGTCGGGTTCTCAGATCCCCTCGGGCAGCGTGACGATCCACGGCTCGAACTTCGCGGACGGGAGCGTGACGCCGATCGTGGACTTCGGGACCGTCGCCAGCATCGGCTCCATCAGCTACAACTCGAACCTGATCATCACCACCATCCCGCCTTCCATCAGCCCGGGCACGGTGGACATCACCGTGACGACACCCGCCGGCACCAGCAGCACCTCCGCTGCCGACCAGTACACCTACACGGGGAGCCGCACCCCGGCGGCACCCGCCTTCACCAGCGGCGACCAGACCACGTTCTCGGCCGGCGCCGCAGGCGCGTTCGACATCACGACGACCGGGACACCCGACGCCAGCTCCCTGACCGACGCCGCCTTCAGCGGCTGCACGCCGTCCACGCTCCCGGCCAGCATCACGCTCCGGTACGCCGGCGGCACCACCGCCACCCTGGCGGGAACGCCCCAAGCCGGTGACGGCGGCATCTACACGGTGTGCCTGAACGCATCGAACGGCGTCGCCCCGACCGCCACCCAGGTCTTCACGCTGACCGTCAACGCACCGCCAACGCCGCCCCCTCCGCCGCCACCGCCATCGCACGGCTACTGGCTGGTGGGATCCGACGGTGGCATCTTCAACTTCGGGTCGTCCCAGTTCCACGGGTCCACCGGCTCGCTGCACCTGCAACGCCCCGTCGTCGGCATCACCCCCACCACCGACCGGGGCGGCTACTGGCTCGTCGCCTCAGACGGAGGGATCTTCGCCTTCGGCGATGCGGGCTTCCACGGGTCGATCCCCGGTAGCGGCTTGCATCCCGCCGGCTCGGGCCTGCCCAACAGCCTGAACGCACCGATCGTCGGGATGGTGCCCTCCACCGATGGCAACGGTTACTTCATGGTCGCCTCCGACGGGGGCGTCTTCGCCTTCGGCGACGCGAGATTCGAGGGCTCCTGCCCGGGCATCGGCGGCTGCAGCGGGGCGGCTGTGGCCGTCGTGCCCGACGCCACCGGGAACGGGTACTGGGTGGTCACGAGCACCGGCGCGGTCTACACCTTCGGCGACGCCACCAACTACGGCGCGCCCGGTCCCCAGAGCTCGGCCATCACCTCCGCGGTGGCGACGTCCAACGGCCACGGCTACTGGATCCTCGATGGTGCCGGGCAGGTGTTCCCCTTCGGCGATGCGACCGGCATGGGGGGCCTTCCGCCCGGTTCTGCCGGCGGCCTCGACCCGGCGTCAGCCATCTTCGACACCTCCGACGGCGGCGGTTACTGGGTCGTGACCGCGCTGGGCAAGGTTTCCAATTTCGGCGACGCGCCGAACGACGGAGACATGTCGGGCACACACCTCAACGGGCCGATCATCGCCGCCTCCGGCTCCTGATCCCGTCTCGCCCCCTCCGCTCGCTCCATTCGGTGACACTGCGGCGGATCTGCCGATGGCAAGAGTGCCGTCGTGGGAGAATTGCTCTCCTCCGGGAGCGGACCCCCGCCGCCGCACGGACCCTGGTTGGAATCTATGGTGGGGTCGTCAGATCGACCCCTCAGGGAGGGACACATGGGCATCTTCCAGCGGGCGCACGACATCGTGCAGGCCAAGACGAACAAGGCGCTCGACGCAGCCGAGAAGCCCGACGAGATGCTCGACCTCTCCTACGAGAAGATGCTCGAGCAGATCACGCAGGTGCGCCGGGCTCTCGTCGACCTCGCAGCGTCCAAGAAGCGGCTCGAGCTGCAAGAGGAGCAGTTCCAGCACACCATCGACCACCTCCAGGACCAGGCCAAGCAGGCCCTGGCCGCGAACCGGGAGGACCTGGCGAAGGAGGCGCTCTCCCGTAAGGCAGCGGCCCAGCAGCAGATCGACGAGATGGAGCCGCAGCGCCAGCAGCTGGACGAAGAGGAGCAGAAGCTCACCAAGACCCTCGATGCCTTGCAGAAGCGGGTGAACGACTTCCGCACGCAGAAGGAGACGCTCAAGGCGCAGTACACGGCCGCGAAGGCGATCTCCACGGTCGACGAGAGCGCGGCCGGGATCTCCAAGTCGTTCAACGACTCGGGAGCGAGCCTGCAGCGGGCCCAGGACAAGATCGCCACGATGCAGGCCCGCTCGGGAGCTCTCGACGAGCTGCTCGAGTCCGGCGTCCTCGAAGACGTCGGGGGAGGCACCGACGACATCCAGAAGGAGCTCGACCAGGTCGGCAAGGACGCCCAGGTCGACCAGGAGCTGGCTGCGCTCAAGGCGCAGGTCGGCACGGGCGCACCCGAGCCCGAGGCGCTGACGCCGGCCCCCGAGGAGCCTCCGCCCGCCTCCTAGTCAGGCGGGAGGGGCGTCCCCCACGAACCGGGCGACGATGTCGGCGAGGTCCGCCCCGCGGTCCTCCTGGAGGAAGTGCCCGGCGCCCCCGATGGTGACGTGTTTGCTGCCGGTGGCACCCGGCGCGCGCTCCTGGAGCACCTCGGCCCAGCCGCGGGTCGCCGGATCGCCATCGGAGAACGCGGTGAGGAGGGGGCCCTCGAACCTGGCAAGCGCCTCCAGGATGCGCCGGTTCATGCGTGCGCACGCGCTGGAGGGCGTGAGGCCCATCAGGAGCGGCAGCTGGCGCGGCCCGGCGCAGTAGGCCTCGTCGGGGAACGGCGCGTCGTAGGCCGCCAGCACCGGCTCGGGCACGTCCGACTCGGTGGCACCCTGCACGAACAGGCTGGGCTGGAACGGTGTGAGCTCCTGGGTGAGCCGCTGGTAGTCGAGCAGCGTCTGCGCCACGACCACCGTCCCGTCGCCTGCGTCGTGGCACGGCCAGGCCAACCGGCCCGCCAGGTCGGGGTCCGCGGTGTGCAGCACGGTGTTGGCGGCGAGCACGCGGCGGACCAGTCCGGGCCGGGAGTCCAGGAGAGACAGCCCGAACGGGCCGCCCCAGTCCTGGACCACGAGCGTGACGTCGGTGAGGCCGACGGTGTCGGCGAACCGCGCCACCCAGTCGGCATGCGCCTGCACCGTGTGCGCGGTCCTCGCCAGCGGCTTGTCCGAGCGCCCGAACCCGACGAGGTCGGGAGCCACGGCGCGCAGCCCATGCTCGACGAGCCGCGCCACGACGGTCCGGTAGAGATAGCACCACGTCGGCTGTCCGTGCAGCAACAGGACCGTGTCGGCGCCGACGGGCCCCTCGTCGACATAGTGCATGCGCACGCCGTCGGGCAGTGGGGCGTAGCGCGGCGCGAACGGAAATCCCCGGAGGTCCGTGAAGCGCTCGTCGGGCGTCCGCACGATGTGCACGCCTCCCATAGTGCCCCAGCACTGGCACGGCGGCCCGGGGACTGGTGGACTCGGTGGCCGTGAACCCGGAGCGCTGTGACGTTGCCGTCGTCGGCGCCGGTCTCGTGGGCCTCTCGCTGGCCTACGAGCTGGCGTGCCTCGGCGCCAGCGTCACCGTGGTCGACGCGGCCCACCCGGGGCGGGCCACCGACGCCGGGGCGGGGATCCTCTCACCGGCCACCAGCACGGAGACCGACCCCGCGCTGTGGCCCTTCCTGCGCCAGGCCGGTGCGCACTACCCGGCATTGTTGGCGCGGCTCGCCGCCGATGGGGCTGACGTCGAGGGCGCCGGGTACGCCGCCTGCGGGATCCTCTCCGTCGGGCTGCGCCCGCATGAGAACGGCTGGTTCGCCCCCTTCGCCGAGTTGGCCCTGCGCCGTTCCCCCGGCGAGGTGTCCGAGATCCCACCCGCCCTCGCGGCTGATCTCTTCCCGCCACTGGGTCCCGTGCACCGCGTCCTGCACGCACCCGGCTCGGCGCGCGTCGACGGGCGCGGCATGGCAGACGCGCTGCGCCAGGCCGCGATCGCGCGGGGCGTCGCCTTCGTCGAGGGTGCCGTGCACGGCGTTGTCGCCGGGGCATCCGGGGGGCGCCACGTCGACGCGGTCTGCGTCGAAGGGCACCGCAACGTCGACTGCGGCGCGTTGGCGGTCGCCGGCGGGGCGTGGACGGCCGCCGCTGGCGAATGGCTCGGACGCGACCTCCCGGTGGGACCGACGAAGGGGCAGATCGTGCATCTCGGCGTCGAGGCGGAGACCGGCAGCTGGCCCATCGTGCAACCGCTGCTCACCCACTATCTCGTTCCCTGGCCCGCGGGGCGAGTGGCCTGCGGGGGCACCTTCGAGCCCGGGGCGGGGTTCTCGGTCAGCGTCACCGCCGCCGGCCTGCACGAGCTGCTGCGTGAGTGCCTGCTCGTGGCGCCGGGGCTGAATACGGCGACCTACCTCGAGACACGGGTCGGGCTGCGGCCGACCTCGGCCGACGACCGCGCGCTGGTGGGCCGGTTGCCGGGGTGGGGCAACGCGTGGGTGGCCACGGGGCACGGGGCCAACGGCCTGCTGCAGGGCCCCTACTCCGCACGCGTGCTGGCGCACGCCATGACGGGGACGGGGCTCCCGGCGGGCGAGGCAGCGCTCCCCGACGAGCTGGACCCGGCCCGCTTCGGCTGAGCAGGGACGCCGGCGTCGGCGTCCGTCCGAGCCGGGGCCGACATCCACCAGGCGGGAGCGGGTCGCGGTGAGACTGATGCGGTGCAGGGCACGCTGTACCAGGACGGAAAGGAACAAGTGGCGACGTCGGAGGACGTCCTCGCCGCGCTCGCCGGTACAGGCTTCTTCTGGCTCGATCTCGACGACGCGGCGGTCGACGGCACCGTGTCGGAGCTCCTGAGCGTCCACTTCGGCTTCCACCCGCTCGCCGTGCAGGCGGCCGAACGCTTCTCGCAGCGGCCCCGGATGGACGACTACGACACCTTCATGTACCTCGTGGCCCGCGGCGCTGGCCCGGACGGCTCGACCCAGGCCGAGATCCACTTCTTCTGGACCGATCGCTACGTCGTGACCGTGCACCGGGGCGAGTGCCCCGCCATCGCCCAGGTGCGCGAGCGTCTCGGGCGCCATCACTCCAGCCAGGCGGCCACGCCACAGATCGTCATCGTGTACCTGGCGGTGAGCGCCCTGGTGGACAGCTTCTTCCCGTTCCTCTCCGACTTCGACGACCGGATCGACGCGCTCGAGGACGACATCCTCAAGGCCCCGACCGAGGCTCAGCTCGGCCAGCTCTTCGACATGAAGCGCACCCTGATGGAGATGCGCAAGGTCATCACGCCGCAGCGGGACATGATGGCCAGCATCAACGCCGGGGTCACCGACATGCCCGGCATGACCGAGGAGGCCATCCGGTACTTCCGGGACCTCTACGACCACCTGATCCGGCTGGCCGACCTGGTCGACAGCTACCGCGACCTGCTGACCAGCGTGATGGACACGCACCTCTCCACCGTGTCGAACCGCCTCAACGTCGTGATGAAACAGTTGACCATCATCGCCACCATCTTCCTTCCGCTCAGCTTCCTCACCGGCTTCTTCGGGCAGAACTTCGCCTACCTGGTCAGGGTGTGGTTGGCGCCCACGTGGAGCTTCTACGTGCTCGGGATCGGGATCGAACTGGCGGCCGTCGTCTTCCTGGTCGCGTTGTTCCGGCGCCGGGGCTGGCTCGGAGGCCCGACCATCTGACGACCCACCCGTGGCGGCACCGCAGGTGGCGGTCAGCCGGCGAAGGCTCCCGACGGGCTCGGAGGCAGGCCGCCCGGTCGGGCCGCGGTGTGAGCCTCATAGTCGGTCCACCAGGTCTCGCACCCGTCGGGCACCGGGAAGCCGAGCTGCTTGCGTCGTTCGGCGAGCGCGCGGACCTTCTCCTTCTGCTCTCGCACCAGGGCGAGGGTGCCGGCGCCGTCACCCGCCGGCGAGCCGCTCCAGAGCGACTCCTCGAGGCGCCATGCCTCACGGCGGGCCTCCGCGATGGCGTGGGTGCCCTCGGCGATGTCAGTCAGGATGCCGGCGTCGCCCTCGGCCAGCACGTCGGCGGCACGCAGCCAGCCGTAGTCCTTGTTGATGCGGAGCAGGCCGGGCTCCACCTCGAACAGGCCGACCACGTCGACCAGCGGGTCGATCGTGGTCAGCGTGGAACCCTCGGGGAGCCGCACCGCGAGGTTCGAGAGCTGCCGCTCCGCCACGCCGATCATGCCCAGTGACCGCAGGCCGATGTAGCCGGCCGGCGCAGCCGAGTAGTCGCGGTCGTCGCGCGCCAGTGTGAGCGGCACGGCCACGACGGCGATGATCCGCGTCGCCCCCAGCCCGGCCGCGGCCCCGACCGGGATGATGTCGATGACCCCGCCGTCCACGTAGTCGTCGTCTGCCATCGGGCGGGGTGGGAAGACCATGGGCACGCTGGCCGAGGCGATGGCGCCGTCGATCAGGTCGACCGGGCCGGCGGCGGCGCCGGGCGCCGGGGTGCGGGCGTCGGACTCGACGATGGTCCCGTCCTCGGTCACGAAGCGCAGGACGCCGGCGCGCAACGCGGTCACGGCCAGGCGGAGCTGGAGTCCCGGCTGGCGGACCAGGGCCGGGTCGATGGGGCTCACACCGGCGCCGGTGCCGTGGCGCAGCGCGTCGGCCAGCGGCTCGAGGTTGAGGACGGAGCTGCCGCTCGCGCGGAGCTGGCGGCGCACCCGCGGGAGGCGGAAGGAGGCGCCCGCGACGAGGCGCACGACGTGGCGCTGGCGGCGCCGGCGAGCCCGCCGTGCCCGGCGCCGCTCGTGACGCCCGGATCCCGCGGCCGGTGGGATCGCTTCGCTGCCGGCCAGGACGCTGGCGGGGCTGAGCGGGAAGGGCGGGCGGGTGCCCTCGGTGATCTCGCGGTGGATCTCGCGGCCCAGCTCGGTCCCGTCGAGGGCGCCCAGCCAGGCCTGCCGGCCGAAGACGTGCTCGGTCTGGGTCCAGGCCAGCACGTCGCCCTCGATCTCGTCGACGCGTCGTGCGAACTCGTCGAGCGTGCGGGCCTGGGCGAGCACGGTGGCCGCGATGGCACCGGCCGAGGTGGCGGTGATGATGTCGGGCGCGATCTGCTCCACCCCGACGAGGTACTGCAGCGCGCCGACCTCGAACGAGCCCTTGGTGCCCCCGCCGGCGAGCACGAACGCGGTCCGACCGGGGCAAGGAGTCACGGGCATCGGACGATTCTGGCACCCGCGCCGGCGCCAGACAACGATCAGCCGCCGGCTGCCGCGCCCACCACCTCGACCAGGGAGCCGGCCCGGGCCGCCGTCGTCGCCCATTCCGAGCGCGGGATCACACAGCGGTCGACGGCGACGGCGACCCCCTTCGCGTCGTCCTGCTCGGTCAGGCTCGCCACCACCTCCGCGATCGTGGTGCCGGACGCCACCTGCACCGGCACGCCGTTCACGCTGAGGGTGAGCATCGTCACGCCGGTGCCAGGGCCCGTATCAGGGGCGCCACCGGGCGCTCGCCGAGCAGGTCCACGACGGCCGCCGCCGTGAGCGGTGCGAGGAGGATGCCGTTGCGGAAGTGGCCGACGGCCACCACGACGCCCTCGAGGGCGGTCCAACCGATGCGCGGCGTGTTGTCGGGCGTGGCCGGGCGCAACCCCGCCGCCACCTCGCTGAGCTCGAGCTCGTCGAGGCCGGGGACGATGGCCCGGGCGTCGCAGAGCAGCTCGTGCACGGCACCGGCCAGCACGGCCGTGTCGTCCCCGCGTTCCTCGACGGTGGCGCCGACGACGACCGAACCGTCGCGTCGCGGCACGAGGTACACGGAGTGCCCGCGCACGAGGCCGCGCACCGTGCGCGGCAACAGGGGAGCGGCGCCGGCGTGCGGACCGCGCGGGGCGCGCACGCGGAGGATGTGCCCCTTCACGGGCCGCACTTCGGGTAGGCCGGCCCCCTCGAGGCCGCCGATGGAGGGCAGGCCGGTCCCGGCCGCCAGGACGACGCGGTCCGGGTGGAGGCGGCGGCCGTCCGCCAGGACGAGCTCGGGCCCCGCACCGACGGCGGTCACCGCGCTCTGCATGAACGCGACGCCGCCGTGCCGGCAGGCCGCGCCCAGCGCGGAGAGGAGGGCGCGGTTGTCCACCTGGTGGTCGCCCGGCACCTCGATCCCGCCCCGCAGGGTGGGGCTGAGCGCGGGCACGAGCGCGCGGCACTCGCTCGCGCTGCGGCGCAGTGCCTCGAGCCCGAGCGAGTGCTGGTAGGCGAGCAGGTCGTCGAGGCTGGCGCGGTCGGAGGCATCGAGCGCGACCGTGACGGTGCCGGTCGTGTCGTACCCGATCGACTCTTCGGCCGCCTCCTCGAGCGCGGCCGCGAAGTCGGGCCACAGGCGTGCGCCCGCGAGGAGCAGCTCGGTCAACGCCGACTCGCCGAACTGCGCCTCGGTGACGGGGGCGAGCATGCCGGCCGCCACCCAGGACGCGCCGTCCCGACCCGGCGAGGGTGCAACGACCGTCACTTCATGACCGTTGCGTGACAATTCCCACGCACAGGCAAGGCCGATGACCCCACCACCTACGATGTGCACGCACGACGGCACCATGCTCAGCCTACGAGGGCCGTCGTGTATCCTGTTTCCTCCACCTTCGGGCCAACGTCGTCCCGGTAGCCGAGCAACTTCTCCGACATCGGAAGGACGCCGATGGCCACTGGCCTCTACGACCCGGCATACGAACATGACGCCTGCGGTGTCGGCATGGTGGCCGATCTGCACGGCCGGCCCGACCACGACATCGTCGACCGCGGCCTCACGGTCCTCGAGCGCCTGGCCCACCGCGGCGCATCCGGGGCGGAGGTCGAGACGGGCGACGGTGCCGGCATCCTGGTCCAGGTCCCGCACCGGTTCCTGACCACGGCGGCCGAGGAGGCGGGGTTCTCACTGCCCGACGCCGGGGGCTACGCGGTGGGGCTGGCCTTCCTGCCCACCGACACCGACGACGCACTGAAGGCCCGCACCGTCGTGGAGCAGACGGCCGCCGAGGAGGGCCTGTCCGTGCTGGGGTGGCGCACCGTGCCGACGGAGCCCGAGGGGCTGGGCAAGACCGCGCTCGGCGCCATGCCGCTCATCCAACAGGTGTTCCTGGCGCCGGCCGCCCCCGGCCTCGACACCATGGCCCTGGAACGGCGCGCCTTCGTCCTGCGCAAGCGGGCGGAGCACGCCGTCGACGGCCTCTACTTCCCTTCGCTGTCGGCCCGGACCATCGTCTACAAGGGCATGCTGACCTCCGAGCAGCTGCGCCAGTTCTTCCCGGACCTGCGCGACCCGTCGTTCGAGTCGGGCCTGGCCCTCGTGCACTCGCGCTTCTCGACCAACACGTTCCCGAGCTGGCCGCTGGCCCACCCCTACCGCTACATGGCCCACAACGGCGAGATCAACACGTTGGCCGGCAACCGCAACTGGATGCGGGCCCGCGAGGCGCTGCTCGAGACGGCGCTCATCGACGGCGACCTGTCGCGCATCTACCCGATCTGCACGCCCGGGGCGAGCGACTCCGCCAGCTTCGACGAGGTGCTCGAGCTGCTCCACCTCGGCGGCCGCTCGCTGCCGCACTCGGTCCTGATGATGATCCCCGAGGCGTGGGAGAACCACACCACGATGGACGGCGATCGGCGCGCCTTCTACCGCTATCACGCGTCGCTGATGGAGCCGTGGGACGGCCCGGCGGCGGTGTGCTTCACCGACGGCACCCTCGTCGGCGCCGTGCTCGACCGCAACGGGCTCCGGCCGGCACGCTACTGGGTCACCGACGACGGGCTGGTGGTGCTCGCCAGCGAGGTGGGCGTGCTCGACATCGCCCCCGAGCGCGTCGTGCGAAAGGGGCGTCTCCAACCGGGCCGCATGTTCCTCGTGGACACGGCCAAGGGCCGGCTGGTCGAGGACGAGGAGATCAAGGCCGAGCTGGCGGCCGAGCACCCCTATGCGGCGTGGCTGGCCACCGACCAGGTCCGGCTGGACGAGCTGCCGGCCCGGACGATGCTCACGCCCCAGCACGGGAGCGTCGTCACCCAGCAGCGGCTGTTCGGCTACACCACCGAGGAGCTACGGGTCATCCTCGCCCCCATGGCCCGTGCCGGCGCCGAGCCGGTCGGCTCCATGGGATCGGACACCTCCATCGCGGTCCTCTCCGACCGCTCGCGCCTGCTCTACGACTACTTCACCCAGCTCTTCGCCCAGGTGACCAACCCGCCGCTCGACGCCATCCGCGAGGAGCTGGTGACCTCGCTCTCGGCCACCATCGGGCCCGAGGCCAACCTGCTCGAGGCGTGCCAGGGCTCGTGCCGGCAGATCCTGCTGCCGCTGCCGGTCATCGACCGCGACGACCTGGCCAAGCTCATGTACGTCAACGAGCACGGGGAGACGCCCGGCTTCAAGGCCTTCGCCATCGACGGGCTCTTCGACATACGCGAGGCGGGGCAGGCGGGTGCGCCGACGTCCGCCGGCGGGGACGCACTGCGGCGCGCCCTCGACGAGGTGCGGCGAAAGGTCTCCGCCGCCATCGCGGAGGGCGCCAACATCATCGTGCTGTCGGACCGCAACTCGACGGTCGACTGGGCGCCCATCCCCTCGCTGCTGCTGACGGCGGCCGTCCACCATCACTTGGTGCGCGAGAAGGCACGGACCAAGGTCGGCCTGGTGGTCGAGACCGGCGACGCCCGCGAAGTGCACCACATGGCGCTCCTCATCGGCTACGGCGCGGCGGCGGTGAACCCGTATCTCGCCCTGGACACCATCGACGACATGATCTCCGAGGGCCTCCTCGAGGGTGTGTCCCCGCGCCAGGCGCGACGCAACTACATGAAGGCGGCCTGCAAGGGCGTGCTCAAGGTGATGTCGAAGATGGGTATCTCGACGGTGGCCTCCTACACCGGCGCCCAGGTCTTCGAGGCCATCGGCCTCGACGGTGCGCTGATCGACGAGTGCTTCACGGGCACGGCGAGCCGCATCGGGGGCGTCGGGCTGTCCGTGCTCGCCGCCGAGGTGGCCACGCGCCACCGCCACGCCCACGAGCCGCGGCCGACCGAGCGGGCCCACCGCGAGCTCGAGGTCGGTGGGGAGTACCAGTGGCGCCGCGAGGGGGAGTTCCACCTCTTCAACCCGAAGACCGTGTTCAAGCTTCAGCACGCCACGAGGGCGAAGCGCTACGACATCTTCAAGGAGTACACGACCGCCGTCGACGACCAGGCCGAGAAGCTGGGGACGCTGCGCGGCCTGCTGCGCCTGAAGCCGGCGCCGGGCGGCCCCATCCCGATCGAGGAAGTCGAGCCGATCTCCGCCATCATGGCCCGCTTCTCCACCGGCGCCATGTCCTATGGGTCCATCTCGGCCGAGGCGCACGAGACGCTGGCCATCGCCATGAACCGGATCGGCGGCCGCTCCAACACCGGCGAGGGCGGCGAGGACGCCGACCGCTTCACGCCCGACGAGAACGGGGACCTGCGGCGCAGCGCCATCAAGCAGGTGGCGTCGGGGCGCTTCGGGGTGACGGGTGAGTACCTGGTCAATGCGGACGACTTGCAGATCAAGATCTCCCAGGGCGCCAAGCCGGGGGAGGGCGGCCAGCTGGCGGGCATCAAGATCTACCCCTGGATCGCCCGGACCCGGAACTCGACGCCGGGGGTCGGGCTGATCTCGCCGCCGCCGCACCACGACATCTACTCCATCGAGGACATCGCCCAGCTGATCCACGACCTCAAGTCGTCCAACCCCAGGGCCCGCGTGCACGTCAAGCTCGTGGCCGAGGTCGGCGTCGGCACGGTGGCGGCGGGGGTGGCCAAGGCCCACTCCGACGTCGTGCTCATCTCGGGGCACGACGGGGGCACCGGTGCGGCGCCGCTCACCTCGCTCAAGCACGCCGGCATCCCCTGGGAGATCGGCCTCGCCGAGACCCAGCAGACGCTGCTCGTCAACGGCCTGCGGGACCGGATCGTGGTGCAGGTCGACGGCCAGCTGAAGACGGGCCGCGACGTGGTCATCGGCGCGCTGCTCGGTGCGGAGGAGTACGGGTTCGCGACGGCGCCGCTCGTGGTGTCGGGCTGCATCATGATGCGCGTCTGCCACCTCGACACGTGCCCGGTCGGCATCGCCACCCAGAACCCGGCGCTGCGGGCCAAGTACGGCGGCAAGCCGGAGTTCGTCGAGACCTTCTTCGAGTACGTCGCCGAGGAGGTGCGCGAGCTGCTGGCCTCGCTGGGGTTGCGTTCGCTGGACGAGGCCGTCGGCCGGGTGGACCTGCTCGACACCGAGTCGGCGGTGACACATTGGAAGGCGGCGGGCCTGGACCTGTCGACGGTGCTGGCCCAGCCCGACGTGCCCGACACCGTCGGGCGCCGCCAGACACGGCTGCAGGACCACGGCCTGGAGAAGGCGCTGGACCATGCCTTCCTCGACGAGTGCGCACCCGCGCTGGCCGACGCCACGCCGGTGTCGATGAAGCTGCGCATCACCAACGTCGACCGTACGGTCGGGACGCTGCTCGGCTCGGAGATCAGCCGGCGTTACGGCGCGGCCGGGCTGCCCGATGACACCATCTCGCTGACCTTCACCGGCTCGGCCGGCCAGAGCTTCGGCGCCTTCGTGCCCAGGGGCGTCACCATGCGCCTCTACGGCGACGCCAACGACTACTTCGGCAAGGGGCTCTCGGGTGGGCGGCTGGTGGTGCGGCCGCCGGAAGGATCGCCCTTCGCCGCCGAGGAGCAGATCATCGCCGGCAACGTCATCCTCTACGGCGCCACGGCCGGCGAGGTGTTCATCCGTGGCCAGGTGGGGGAGCGCTTCTGCGTGCGCAACTCCGGGGCGACCGCGGTGGTGGAGGGCGTCGGCGACCACGGCTGCGAGTACATGACGGGGGGTGTCGTCCTGGTCCTCGGGCCGACGGGGCGCAACTTCGCGGCCGGCATGTCGGGCGGGATCGCCTATGTGTACGACCCGGGCCGCACCTTCGGGCAGCGGGTCAACCTCGAGATGGTCGAGGTGGAGCCGCTCGACCCCTCCGACAGTTTCCTCGTCCGCTCGCTCGTCGAGCACCACCGGGTCGAGACCGAGTCCGCCGTGGCGTCCCGGCTACTCGAGAGCTGGGGCACCGAGGTCCTCGAGTTCGTCAAGGTGATGCCGAGCGACTACCGCCGGATCATCGAGGCGACGCGTCAGGCCGAGGCCGAGGGGCGCTCGGTGGACGAGGCCGTGATGGAGGCCGCACATGGGTAAGCCGACCGGCTTCATGGAGCACGGGCGCCGGCTGCCCCGCCGCCGCCCCGTCTCCGTCCGCCTGCGCGACTGGAAAGAGGTCTACGAGCCCTTCGGCGAGGAGGCCACCAAGGAGCAGGGCGCCCGCTGCATGGACTGCGGCATCCCCTTCTGTCACGATGGCTGCCCGCTCGGCAACCTGATCCCTGAGTGGAACGACCTCATCTACCGGGACGACTGGCCCGAAGCGATGGAGCGCCTGCACGCCACGAACAACTTCCCCGAGTTCACGGGCCGGCTCTGCCCCGCCCCGTGCGAGGCGGCGTGCGTGCTCGGGATCAACGACGACCCGGTCACCATCGAGCGGATCGAGTACGAGATCGTCGAGCGGGCCTGGGACGAGGGGTGGGTCACCCCGCAGCTGCCCACGGCGCGCACGGGCAAGTCGGTGGCCGTCGTGGGCTCGGGCCCGGCCGGCCTGGCGGCGGCCCAGCAGCTGGCGCGGGCCGGGCACTCGGTGACCGTGTTCGAGCGGGCGGAGAAGCCCGGCGGCCTGCTGCGCTACGGCATACCCGAGTTCAAGATGGAGAAGTCGGTGCTGGACCGGCGCCTGGCCCAGATGGAGGCCGAGGGCGTGACCTTCGTGTGCGCGACCTCGGTCGGCGGGACAGCCGGCGGGGCGCAGGGGCCGGCCGAGCCGGGCGAGGAGCGCGGGGTGGGGAGCGCGTGCGCCCCCGACGTCCGCGTCCGTCCGGCGACGGAGGTGCGAGCCGAGTTCGACGCGGTGGTGCTGGCGGGCGGTGCGACGCTGCCCCGCGACCTGCCGGTGCCCGGACGCGGGCTGTCGGGCGTCCACCTGGCCCTCGAGTACCTGAAGCCGTCGAACCTCGTCCGGGAGGGCGCCCTGGCGTCGCCGCCCATCAGTGCCAAGGGGAAGCGCGTCGTCATCATCGGCGGCGGTGACACCGGTGCGGACTGCCTGGGCACCACGCACCGCCAGGGTGCGGCGTCGGTGCACCAGCTCGAGATCATGGCGGAGCCCCCGAGCGACCGGCTGGCCGAAAACCCGTGGCCCCTCTGGCCGCTGATCCTGCGCACCTCCCCGGCGCACGAGGAGGGCGGGGAGCGGCTCTTCTCGGTGACCACCACCGAATTCGTCGACGACGGGACGGGGGCGGTGCGCGCCCTGCGCGGCCACACGGTCGAGATGCGCACCGATGACGGCCGGCCCGTCTTCGAGGAGGTGCCGGGCACGGAGTTCGAGCTCGAGTGCGAGCTGGTGCTGCTCGCCATGGGCTTCGTCGGCACGGAACGCCGCAACGCGGTGGACGAGCTCGGGATTGAGGTCGGGCCCCGGGGCACGGTCGTGGCCGACCGGGAGTGGGCGACCAACGCCGAGGGCGTGTTCGTGTGCGGGGACCAGACGCGGGGCCAGAGCCTGATCGTCTGGGCCATCGCGGAGGGGCGTTCCTGCGCGGCGGCGGTCGACCGTTGGCTCATGGGCACCACGTCACTGCCGGCGCCGCTGGTCCCCGGCCAGCTCGCCCTGCGCTGAGCGGCCCGGGCGCGGTGCGACGCGTCGGCCCGTAGATTGCCGGGCATGGACGCGACCGCGACACCGGAGTGGAATGCCCTCGCGGCGCACTACGAGACGATCTCGGGGCGCCACCTGCGCGAGCTGTTCGCCGAGGACCCCGAGCGGGCGACCCGCTTCACGGCCGAGGCGGCCGACCTGATCCTCGACTACTCCAAGCACCGGGTCACCGACGAGACCCTGCGCCTGCTCATGAACGTCGCCCGCGCCGCGCGCGTCGAGGAGCGCCGTGATGCGATGTTCGCCGGTGAGCACATCAACACGACCGAGGACCGCGCCGTGCTGCACGTGGCCCTTCGCATGCCGCCCGGCACCGAGCTCGTTGTCGACGGGCTGGAGGTGGTGGGCGAGGTGCATGCGGTGCTGGCGAGGATGGGCGAGCTCTCGGAGCGCATCCGCAACGGGTCCTGGACCGGCGAGACGGGCAAGCGAATTGCGGCAGTGGTCAACATCGGCATCGGGGGCTCGGACCTCGGGCCCGCCATGGCGACGACCGCGCTGGCCGACGACGCGCAGCCGGGGCTCGTGAGCCGGTTCGTGTCGAACGTCGACCCGGTCGACCTCTACGCCGCCACGCACGACCTGGACCCCGCCGCGACCCTGTTCGTGGTCAGCTCGAAGACCTTCACGACGCTCGAGACCCTCACCAATGCGGCGGCGGCGCGGGACTGGCTGCTGCGGGGGCTGGGCGCCGCGGCGGGGCCGGAGGCCGTGGCCAAGCACTTCGTCGCGGTGTCCACCAACGCCAAGGCGGTGGCCGAGTTCGGGATCGATCCCGCCAACATGCTCGAGTTCTGGGACTGGGTCGGCGGCCGCTACTCCTATGACTCCGCCATCGGGTTCTCGCTGATGGTGGCGATCGGGCGCCAGGCCTTCGGCGAGATGCTCTTCGGGTTCCACTCGGTGGACGAGCACTTCCGGACCGCGCCCCTGGCCCAGAACCTCCCGGTGATCCAGGGCATGCTCAACGTCTGGTACGACAACTTCTTCGGCGCGCAGACCCACGCCGTGCTGCCCTACAGCCACCGGCTGGCCCGCTTCCCGGCCTACCTGCAGCAGCTGACGATGGAGTCCAACGGCAAGTCGGTCCGGCTGGACGGCTCGCCGGTGACGGAGCAGACCGGCGAGATCTTCTGGGGCGAGCCGGGTACCAACGGGCAGCACGCGTTCTACCAGCTGCTCCACCAGGGCACGAAGCTGGTCCCGGCCGATTTCATCGCCTTCGCGGAGAGCACCCACGAGACGGGGGAGCAGCACGACCTCCTCGTGGCCAACTGCCTGGCGCAGAGCAAGGCGCTCGCCTTCGGCAAGACGGCCGCGGAGATCACGGCCGAGGGCACGCCCCCCGAGCTGGTGCCGCACAAGGTGATGCCCGGGAACCGGCCCAGCTCCACCATCCTGGCCCCGAAGCTGACCCCGTCGACCCTGGGGCAGCTGGTCGCCCTCTACGAGCACACCGTGTTCGTCGAGGGCACCGTGTGGGGCATCGACTCCTTCGACCAGTGGGGCGTCGAGCTCGGGAAGGTGATGGCGAAGGAGCTGGCGCCGATCCTGACCACGCCGTCGGCCCCCGATCTCTCGGCGCAGGACTCGTCGACGGCGTCACTGGTGCGCCGCTACCGGACCTGGCGCGGCAGGCCCGCCTAGGGCAACTGCCTCACACGCGGCTGTCGAGGCCGTGCAAGGGCTGGCGCGGCATGAGGCCCCGCCACGCGCTCGGGAGCCTGAGAGCGAGCCGCTCCAACTCCTCGAGATGCTGTGCCGACAGTGCGTCGAGCCGCTTGGTGCCGGCGGCCGTGAGCTGCAGGCGGACGATCCGGTGGTCCTCCGGGTCGCGCGCCCGCTGCACCAAGCCCGCCGCATCGGCCCGGTCGGCCAGGCCGACGGCGCTGTGGTGGCGCAGGAGGAGGTAGTCGGCGACTTCGCCCACGGTGGGGCCGCGTCGGTCGCGGTGCCCCCTGATGGCGAGCAACAGTTGGTGCTGCGCCGGGGTCAATCCTGCGGCCTCGGCGTGCTGCTCGCTCCAGCGGAGGAGGCGCCGGAGCCCGGTGCGCAATGTCAACAGGTCCTCATAGTCGGCATCGCGTAAACGCATCGTATGACGATAACATCGTGAAGCGATAGAAAGCGGGATGCAGGGGACGACAGCGTGTTGACAGAGGTTCTGGCCGCGGGGTGGGAGACCTTCGTCGGCGACGGCGTCCCGACCTCTCAGCCCGCCGTGCGCCGGACCCGGCGCCGCCGGACGGCCCGGACGCCGACCACCATGAGCACGGCGCCGATGCCGGCGGCCGAGCCGGCCAGCCCGAGGTCGATGCCCGGCGCCCGGTACGTGAAGGTCACGGTCCAGGAGCCGGCCGGCAGGCGCACCCCCTGGATCAGCCCGACCGCACGGATCGGGAGCGGGCGGGTGGCCCCGCCGGCGGTCGGCGCCGCCGTGGCGTGCCACCCCGGGAGGTTCGACTCGCTGCGCACCAGCAGCGCCGGGGCCGACGTCGTCACCCGGTCGACCTCCGTGCCGTCGTCGGCGATGCCGATCTGGGTGGCGGTGGCGCCGGCCGGTCCGCGCTCGAGCCAGACCGGAGGGCGGACCGACGCCCGCTCGAAGCGGGCGTTCCCCGCCCACGTGCCGGTGAACGCCCATCCGGGCTGGCCGAGCGCGTCCTGGATGCTGCCGTCCAGGGCGTAGCGGGGGCCGCCCGCGGTGGTGACCTCGGAGGTGTCCGCCACCGCCCGGGGGTTCCCCCGGACGACCAGGCCCACGGCGTCCTCCGGCGAGCGGAAGGCCACGGTGGCGCGGTCGCCCGCGGCCCGGATGCTCAGGGCGGGGAAGTCGACGGCGCCTCCCGCCCTGAGCACACCCACCCTCGACCCGGCCAGCGCCCTCGAGGCGCTGCGCCCCGGGGTGGCCAGCGTGGCCCCGGTGAGCGTGAGGACCTGGCCCAAGTACCACGTCCGCTCGGTCGCCGTGCCGGGTGCCGGAGCCCCGGGGCAGGGGGCGGGCGCGCTCGGCAGCACCCCCGACCTCGGGACCTCGGGGGCCAGCTGGCCTGGACCGGAGAGCAGGGTGTGAAGGCGGAGCGGCGTGAAGACCCCGCGGGCCAGGGCGCAGGGGTCGAGCGTGTCGATGTAGTGGGATCCGGTGGCCCCGCCGTAGGTGTTGTCGACGATGGAGCCGTAGCCCTGGACGCTCGGGAGGGTGGTGAACACGTTCAGGTCGGGCTGCCCGATGGCCCCGAGCTCGACGTAGTCGGAGGCCGGGTAGTAGATGGCGAAACGGCCCTCGCTGCCGAGCACCCTCACGGCCGTGGCCTTGCTGGGCTCGACGACGTCGGGGGTGGCAGAGGCAAATCCGGTGGCCGACGAGAGCCCGAACAGAGCCAGGTCCACGACGACCACGGCGCTCAGCACCCAGCGGGCCCGGCCCGCGCCGAGGTGGCGCCAGCCGAGCACCAGGGCGACGGCGGCCAGCGCCACCACCAGCTGGGCGACGAACCACGGCGTCATGCCCGCCCCCGAGCCGAATGCTCCGAAGGCTGACTCGAGCTGGCGTTGGAAACTGATGGCGACGACACAGACGACCGCGGCGGCGATCGGCGGGGCGGCAGAGACCCAGCGCCGCCAGCCGGCGGTCCCCAGCCACTCGTGGCGGTGCCCCAGGCCGCGGTCGGCCCAGAAGGCGAACAACACGGCCAGGGCGAGGTCCACGATCCCCAGGCTGCGGCTCTGCAGGCGGGTGCGGCCGAAGATCCAGATGTGCCCGAACAGCCCTCCGAGCGGGGTGTACTCCCCCCACGCCAGCAGGAGACCGAGGAGGGCGAGGAAGAGCCAGGGAGCCCAGTCGGCCGAGGCCCGGTCACGGTTGCGGCCGAAGGTGCGGGTCAGGAGCGCGGCGCAGGCCACCAGGGGCAGGAGACCGACGTAGCCGGTGACCTCCGGCAGGTTGTACCCGTTGAAGTACACCGGCTGGTGCAGGGTCCCGCTGCCCCCGAACAGGTCGGGCACGAGCAGCAGGACGGTCCACTGCGTGTGCAGGGACCCGCTGGCGAAGAACGAGTACGGCTCGTTGGCCCGCTGCGACAGGTTGATGAAGTCGTAGCCCGGCACGAGCTGGGCCGCGCCGATCGCCACGCCCCAGGCGCCGGCCAGGACGGTCGCCCCGAGGAACCGGGCCCGCCGCCCCCAGCCCACGGCGGCCTCGCCGTAGCCGCGGAGGGTCAGCCACAGGGCCAGCACCGCTCCCACGATCTCGGTCTCGGCGATGCTGCGCGGCTCGCCGGTGAGCATGACGAGGCCGACCAGCACGGCCAGGCCGACCACCCATGGCCAGGGCGACGGTGGCACGCCCGAGCCGACCGGGTCGGCGCCCGGTGCCACGGGGCCGTCCCGGGTGGACCGGGAGCGGGTGGCGGGGCCGACGCCCAAGACCGCCCAGCTGATCTTGAGCATGGCCAGGACGATGACCGGCATCAGGGCCATCCCCTGGATGATGCCGAGGTGCACCATCTGGCCGACCATCGCCCCGCCGTAGGCGTAGACGGCCGCCCCGAGGAACCCGGCCAGCGGCCGCATCCCGTACTGGCGGAGCAGCCAGTAGGTGCCGAGGCCGGCCACCCAGTAGACGGCCGTCATGTTGAGCACCCAGGCGCCGATGGGTGGGAGCACCACGAACAGGAAGGTGAGGGGAAAGAAGGACCCGGCGTTCATGCCACCGAGGAGGGGGCTCCCGCTCCAGATGAACGGGTTCCAAAAGGGCAGGTGGCCCTGGCGGAGGAGCTCCCCGGAAAAGGCGCGCAGGGGGAAGTTCTGGATCAGGTTGTCGCCGGACAGGGCCGGGGCGCCGAACAGCGCCGGCACGGCGAACGCCAGCAGGGGCACGAGCAGCAGCACCGCCGCCACACGCCCGTCGTCGGTCCTCAGCAAGCGGCGCAGGCGGCGGAACCTAGCCCCCCTACCTGGAGATCAGCTGGGGGCGCGGCTCACTGCTGGTGCCCGAGCGACCAGACCTGCAGCGCCGAGGTGCTGAGGGCGTCGGGCGAGCTGGTGTAGGCCTCGACCAGCCAGTGGGCGCCGTGTGCGGGCGACCAGGTGAATTCGTTGGGGCGAAGGGTGACGGTGGCCGTCGCCCCGGCCCCGAGCGCCAGCTGGCCCCCCGGGCTCACCGGGGTCCAGAAGCCCGACGGGTGCCCGCTGTCGATGGCCACCAAGAAGTGCGGGGTCACGCGGTGCCCGGTCAGGTTGTGCACGGTGACGGTCACCGCATCGAGGCGCAGCGTGGCCTGGGAGGTGCGGACGGCGACGACCGACAGGTCGAGTGGCGCCGAGGTCAGGGCCAGGGTGCAGACCGCCGCCGAGGCGAGGGCCGGCACGCCCACGGCCGAGCGGGCCACCCATCGCCGGGTCGGGGTGCCCGCGTCCAGCCGGGCTGCCCGTGGCACGCCGGCCACGCTCACGGCGGCCACGAGGGCGGCGGGGAAGAAATCGATCAGGTAACTGGAGAAGCTGCGGCCGGGCACGAGGAGCACGACCGGGAGGACGAAGAGCCAGACGACCTTCATGGCCGGATACCAGACGGCGAAGGCGGCCACGAGCGCGACGTAGGCGAGCGCGGCGGCCACCGACAGGAGCGGCAGCACGACGCCGCCGGTCAGCCCGTGGATGCCCAGGGTCACCAGGCCCTGGCCGTCGGCCACCAGGGGCTTGGTGAACGGGAGGAGGAGGCCGTCGGCCCAGGCCCGGGGTCCCCAGATCACGAACGGCAGGTTGCAGGCGGCGAAGACCCCGACCACCTCGACCAGATAGCGGGCGGGCACCCGCCACGGCGCCTCGCCCCGTCGCCTCGCCTCGAGGCCCAGGCCGATCACCAGGAGGGGCAGGCAGAACCAGGGGGTCTGCTTGACCGAGCAGGCCACACCGAGGGCAAGCGGTCCGATCCAGCTTGCCGTCCCGGCGCCCCTGCCGGCACCGAAGCGGTCCCAGCGCCAGACGGCCACCACCAGGAACGGGAGGAACAGGGCATCGGTGCCGCCCCCCGAGAACGCGCCGACGAAGGCCGGGGCCATGAGCACGAGGGCCGCCAGCCAGCGCAGGCCGACCGGCAGCAGGACGAAGAGGAGGATGCCGGTGGCCAGCCAGGCGACCAGGTCCGTCCAGTCGGCGAGCTCGTGGTGGAAGCCGAGCGCCATCGCCGGGGCCTCGAGCAGGAAGGAGCCCGCCGGGTAGGAGACCTGGGTGATGTGGCTGCCGTCGACCAGGTAGGTCCAGTAGTGCGACGGCGGGTTGAGCAGGCTGGCCGCCGAGGCCATCGACGTCTCGTAGGGGTCCTTCCCGTGCAGGAGGGCCCGGGTGGCCAGCTGGTTGAAGGCGGCCGAGTCGGTCGTGTAGTAGCGGCGCACGTGGATGGCCACGGCCTCGGGGAGGCCGACGGCCAGGACGGCGGCGCCGAGGCCGGCCCACGGCAGCACCCCCGCTCTGGGGTCGGCCACGAGCCAGGTCGCGGCCATACCGGCGACCCCCGTCACAACCAGGAGCGGAGCCATGACGGCGGCTCCGGGCCACGACGTCCAGGCGCTCCAGAAGCCAAGCCCGGCCGTGAGGACGGCGAACCAGGCCAGGGTCCACCCGCCCCGTTGGACGAGGGTGTCGGGGCCGCCGTGCGGCTGGTCGGTCGGCTCGACGGTGAGGGTGAGCGATGGGCGGGAGTTGCCCGTCAAGGGAACACGGCCCACGAGGCGAACTCGAGCCAGCTCATGGCCACCAGCAAGGCGGCGGAGACCAGCAGCGCCCCGGTGTACACGCGCCCGCGCAGGCGCGTCCCGTAGGCCACCACGAGTGGGAACGCCAACATGAGGAAGCGGGGACGCAGGCCGACCGGTGCGGCGGTGGCGGCCAGCACGGCCGCAGCCAGGCCGTAGATGAGGACCGGGGCCGGTTGCCGCTGCCGGATGGCCAGCACGGCGCCGATGACCGCGACCACGGTGCCGGCCACCAGGATCTGGCCCGTCAGGGTCGGGCCGAGAGGGTTCCGGGCGAACGTGACGACGACGCGGAACGGGTAGGCGAGGGAGGGCGAGCTGTGCCACCCGCCCCGCTCGGTCAGGCGCCAGGCGTCGAGCGCGCCGGTGTGGCGCCAGAGCCAGCCCATGTAGGCGAGGAAACCCAGGGGCGCCAGGACGGGGGCCACCAGCGGGCGCACGCGCCGGTCGCGCCAGGCGGCCCGACCGGCGCACCAGGCGCAGCTGAGGACGAAGGCGAGGGCGATGGGCGCGGTGGCGGTGGCCAGCAGGCCCAGGAGGCCGGCCCGCCACCACCGGCGCTCCAGCAGGGCCAGCAGGCCGAGGGCGATGCAGGTGACCACGATGCCCTCGGAGTAGACCAGGCTGAAGGCGAACGTGCCGGGGAACACGGCGAACAGCAGCGTCGCCCGCGTGGCCGGCACGCTCCCGGTGAACCGCCGGACCAGCAAGCCGACCGCCACGACGGCCGTCAGGCCGGTGACGGCGCTGACGGTCACACCGACCGCGAGCGGCGACAGCGTGGTGGCCGAGGACAGCCACCGGATGGCGATCGGGAACACAGGGAAGAAGGCGGTGGTGTTGGCGGTCACGTGGCCGTGGGCCATCGGCAGGTGGCGTGGCCACCCCTGCTCGGCGGCGCGCAGGAACCAGGTCCCGTCCCAGCGGGCCAGCTGGCCGGCCAGGCTCCGGTGGTCGGCCAGGTCGGCGACCAGGAGGGCGGCCATCGTGAAGGCCCGGGCGGCCAGGTAGGCGACGACCGGCCAGAACAGGAACCAGCGCCGGACCCGCCGGAACCAGCCCTCTGGTGGCGCCGGCGGGTCCGGGTCCCGAGCCGTCAGCGTGCCGACGGCATCAGGCGCCGGGTGGCCCTCGACACCCATCACGTCCGTGGCGCCGTCCTCGGCCGGGGCCTCAGGCGTCATGCCCCATCACCACCGTCTGCCAGTGCCGGTCCCACAAGAGCCATGCGCACCCGGCCAGGAGGAGTGGCGCCGTGACGACATAGGCCAGTCCGTTCAGCATCGGGGAGCCCCCGGCCCCCACCACCAGCATGGCCAGGCCGGCCACCGCGGCCAGCACCCTCGACCGCTGGGCGGTCGTGGCGGCCAGCACCGTGACCCCCCAGGTGAGGTACCACGGCCACAGCGTGGGGCTCCCGACCACGATGAGGACGAGGGCCAGACCGATGGCCCGTACCACGTCCAGCCGATGGGCGTTCCAGACGAGCCACAGCGTGCCGGCCACCACCAGGAGGCCGCAGACGAGTTGCGTGGCCGACACCACGACACTCTGCGAGACCGGGATCCCGACGCCGTGGGCAATGGCGTGGAAGAAGACGCCCAGAGACACCGCCGGGGTGGCCAGCACCCGCAGCTCGGTCGGGACGTGCAGCGCGGTCGGGCCGAGCCACGTCCAGCCGTAGCCGGCTACCAGGGTCCCACCCACCACCACCACGCAGGGGACCAGCACCGCCTTGAGCACCACGCGCCATCGCCCGGCACCGGAGGCCGCCTGGAGCTGCACGACCGCCAGGAACACGATCGCCACTGCGGCGGGCAGCTTGATGAGCGCAGCCAGGGCACAGAGGGCCACCCCGGCGGCCAGCCGGCCCTCGGTGGCCAGGGTCACCCCGGCGACCAGCAGCCCGACCATCAGGGCGTCGTTGTGGCCCGATGCGATGAAGCTGAAGAGGGCGAGTGGGCTCAGCGCTCCGAGCCACAGGGCGAGGCCGGGGTCGGTGCCCAGCCGTCGTGAGAGGCGGGGCAGGGACACCATGACGGCGGCCACCCCGAGGAGCTCGGCCGCCCGAAAGACGAGGATCTGGGCCACCAACGACCCGCCCGAGACGCTGACCGCTGCCCGGCTCACCATCACGAAGAGGGGTCCGTAGGGCGAGGCGGTGTGCCGCCACACGCTGGCGATCGAGGCCAGCAGCGGTCCGCTGCCGAGCGCCGACGGCGCAACGTGGTACGGGTTGAGGCCGTGGTGGGCGAGGAGCCCCTGGGCGATGTAGCTGTAGAGGTCGCGGCTGAAGACCGGGGGACCGAAGAAGAGCGGCAGGCCCCACAGAGCCAGGAGCACCCAACAGCGGAGAACGGAGAGGCGGCCCTGCCGGGCCTCGAGGCCGACCCCCAACCACGCGCCGACCAGGAGGGCCACCGAGACGTAGAAGCCCAAGTGTGCCGACGTGTTGCCGCCGCCGGCCACGTGGAACCAAAAGCGGTCCGGGCCGGGCCGGGGGATTGCGCCGATGCTCGTGCCGAGCACCGCGACGCCGACCGACCCGAGGGTCCCGAGGCCGGTCCACAGATTCATGGAGCCGACGGCGGTGCCCGTGGCGCTTCGGTTCACGGCGGCGGGCGTTCCCACGGTGCTCGTCCTTTCACCCACCCCACGACCAGTCCCCAGAGCCGATAGTCCCGGAGACGTTACCGGGTCGGTCCTCACCGGGCGGGGTGGCTCAGCGCCGGAGGGCTGCCGGCCGTTCGGCCGGGCGCCGGCCCTCCTGCCGGCTGAGCGGGGCCACGACGAGCGCCACCAGGGCGACGAGCACCAGCAGCTCGCCCGCCACGCCGGCGGCTGCGAAGGCGGCGGCTGCCTTGACGACGGCGCTCGCGCCGACCAGTGCCCCGCCGATGGCCAGGGCGATCACCGCCCGGCGGGTCCAGCGGCCCGCGGTCGGAGCCAGGACGGCCAATGCCCAGGTGAGGTACCAGGGCCACAGGATCGGACCCAGCAGCACCAGCGCCAGGAGCACCAGCCCGAGCGAGCGCTCGACGCCGAGCTCGGGCGAGCGCCACAGGAGCCAGCCACCGAGCGTCACCACCGCCGTGAGGGCCACGACGACCGCCACCGTGCGGACCTCCGATGGCCCGACGTCGAAGCCGACCAGATGCGCCACGTCGGTCAACAGCCGCGACGCCGAGTCGACGGGCGTGATGCCGGTGATGACCTTGGTCGGGGCCGCCGCAGTGCGGACCCAACCCCACCCGAGGCCTGTGGTCCACGACACGGCGCCGAGCGTGGCCAACCCGATGGCGCAGCCGGCCGCGGCGTGGCCGATCCGCCTGGTGAGCCGGGCCGCCGGGCCCGGCCAGTTCCAACCCAGGAACACCACGGCGAGGATGGCCGGCGCCTTGACGCTGGCGGCCAGGGCGCAGAGCACGATCCCGGGCATCGTGCCGTGGCGCCGGGCCACCGCCAGACCCGCCAGGAGGAGACCCAGCATGAGGGCGTCGTTGTGCGCCCCCCCGACCAGGGTGGTCAGCACGAGGGGGGACCCCAGGGCCAGTACCACGGCCGGGGCGGCGTCCCGCCCGGCGGCGCGGGCCAGCACCGGGATGGCCCACAGGCCCATGGCCAGGCCGGCCACGGCGAGCAGACGCAGCAGCACGAGGTCGGTCAGGACCTGGTGGTGGGAGAGGTCGGTGACGAGCCCGTCGAGCCAGAGGAACGCCGGCCCGTAGGGCGACGGCGTGTTGGCCCAGAACGGGCCCGGCAGGACGCTGAACGGCGTGACCCCGAGGACGCCCGTGCCGTAGAGGTACGGGCTGATGCCGTGGGCCACCATCTCGCCCTGGCCGGCGTAGCTGTAGGCGTCGCGGCTGAAGAGGGGCGGGGCGAGGGCCAGGGGCACGGCCCACGCGCCGATCACGCGGACCACCCGGCGCACCGGCATCCCGGGATGCGAACGGCTCACCCGCAGGAGGTCCAGCCAGGCCCGGGCCAGCAGGATGATGCCGCCGTAGACCCCGATCAGCGCCAGCACGGGTGGTCGGGCCGCCGCCGCCGAATCGGCGGCGCTGGTGGTGGGACCGAAGAACCAGGCGCCGGGCAGCGTGGAGACGAACATCCGGCCCGCCGCGAGGGCGCCGCAGACGATGACCACGGTGGCCACCAGCCCCAAGACCAGCGGCCGACGCAGCGAGGGCGCCGGGGCCGAGCTGGCGGAAGCGACCGCGGTTCGGTCGGGGTCCGACCGGGCGGGATCGCCCAGATTGGCGGCGGGAGACGCCAACGTGGCCACGCCTGATTGTCGCAGATGCGGAGCGCTCCCTCAGGGCCGGGTCGCACCGACGAAGACGAGTCCGCCGAACGGCGCGCCCACCTTGGCGGGGAAGGCCTCGGCGCGCACGTCGGCCCCCGTGTGCGGCGCGTCGACCATGACGGCTGCGCCGCCGACGACACCGGCGTAGAGGCCGACGTGGTCGATGGCGCCCGGCCCGGCGCCGAAGAAGACGAGGTCCCCGGGCGCGAGAGGTTGGCCGGACGCCAGCTTCGGCGTGTCGTCGTACTGGTCCTGGGCCACCCGCGGCAGCGCGACACCCGCCACCCGGTAGGCGGCCTGGACCAGCCCGGAGCAGTCGAAGCCCACGCCCGGGCTCTCGCCGCCCCAGACGTACGGCGTGCCGATCTGCGAGAGCGCCCATGCCAGCGCCACCGCGCCCGCCCCCGTGACCGGTGTCCCCGCGGCGGCGGCGGGCCCCGCACCCGCGAGGGACTGCGCCAGCGCGAGCACCTGGGCCACGTAGGACGCAGCGTGGTTGTAGGCGTAGACGGCCGCCGCGATGTCGGCCCCGCCCGAGGCGCCGTTGGCGCACAGGAGGCGGGCTGCCGCGTAGACGGCGTCGGTGGGGTCGTAGGGGCTGGGCGGGTCCGCGCCGCTCGGCGGCACCGGCTGGTCGTAGGCGGCGAAGGTGGCCGGCTCGAACTGCATCGGGCCCTCCGCGCCCGCCGGGTTGGCCCCGCTGTGGACCCCGGCGAGGGTCGACTGGCCGTTGTCGGACTCGACGGTGCCGATCGCCGCCAGGACCGTCCAGGGCAGCCCGGGGCACGTGGCTGCGGCGTCCTGGTACAGGACCAGCATCCCCGGCGGGATCGGGCCGCCGGCGCCGGCCGGGGCCGACGGTGCGGACCCCCCACCCACCCCGAGCAGCGAGAGCGCCGAGGCCGCCACGGCCGTGCCCACGAGCGCGACCGCCAGCGCGACGGCGAGCCCGGCCGCGACGACACCCCTCATCGCGGCGAACCCGCGCCATGCGCTGCTGGGCCCCGGGCCGGTTCCATGACACCGAACGGCCGGGCCGGTTCCATGACACCGAACGGCCGGGCCGGTTCCATGACACCGAACGGTCGGGCCGGTTCCATGACACCGAACGGCCGGGCCGGTTCCATGACACCGAACGGTCGGGCCGGTCCGCCACTGGGCAGAGCAATGGCGCGCTCGTCATACTTGGGCCATGAAAAGCACCATGCAGGACGCCCCGCTCCTGATCAGTGACATCCTGCGTCACGGGCAGCAGGTGCACGGCGACAGCACCGTCATCACCGTCGAGGCGGGCGGCCACCGTTCGGCCACCTTCGCCGAGGTGACAACTCGGGTGGAGAAGCTGGCCGCGGCACTCACCCGCCTCGGGGTCCAGCCGGGGGACCGGGTCGGCACGTTCTGCTGGAACAACCAGGGCCACCTGGAGGCCTATCTCGCCATCCCCTCCATGGGGGCGGTCTTGCACACGCTCAACATCCGTCTCCCGGCCGAGCAGCTGGCCTATGTCATCAACCACGCCGAGGACCGCTTCATCATCGTGGACGCCTCGTTGATCCCGCTGCTGGCGGCGGTCAAGGACGAGTTGAAGACTGTCGAGACGATCATCGTGGCGGGGGAGGGCGACGCCTCGCCCCTCGGCGAGACCCTGTCCTACGAGCGGCTGCTGGCGGCCGAGGCGCCGGGCTTCGAGTGGCCCGTGCTCGACGAACGATCCGCCGCCGCCATGTGCTACACGAGCGGCACCACGGGCAACCCGAAGGGAGTCGTGTACTCGCACCGCTCCACCTGGTTGCACACGATGGCCGAGCAGTCGGCGTCGTCGGTCGGGATGATGGAGACCGACCGCATCCTGATCATCGTGCCCATGTTCCACGCCAACGCCTGGGGTACCCCCTACGGCGCCTGGATGGCCGGCACCGACATGATCATGCCGCAGATGTTCCTCATGGGGGAACATCTGGCCGCGGTCATCAACGAGCACCACCCGACGCTCATGTGCGGCGTACCGACCATCTGGAACGGGCTGCTCGCCCTCGACACGCCGATCGACTTCTCGACCGTCCGCGGCATCACGGCCGGCGGCGCGGCGGTCCCGCAGTCGCTGATCGAGGCGTTCGAGAAGCGCTTCGGCGCCTCCATCATCCAGGGCTGGGGCATGACCGAGACCAGCCCGCTGGCCGCCTTCGGGCTGCCGCCGGCCCGCAAGCACGACGGCCACGACGACATGTACTACAAGGTGAAGGCGGGCCGGATCGTCGGCGGCGTCGAGGTGCGCGTGGTGGCCGAGGACGGGACGGTGCTCGCCAACGACGGCATGTCAATCGGGGAATTCGAGATCCGCGGCCCGTGGATCACCGGCTCGTACTACAAGGACGAGGACCCGGCGAGGTTCCACGACGGCTGGTTGTGCACGGGCGACGTCGGGACCCTCGACGGCCAGGGTTACATGACGATCTCGGACCGCACCAAGGACGTCATCAAGTCGGGCGGGGAGTGGATCTCCTCGGTCGAGCTCGAGAACGCCGTCATGGCCCATCCGGACGTCTTCGAGGCGGCCGTGATCTCCGTCCCCGACCCCAAATGGTCCGAGCGCCCGCTCGTGGCCGTCGTTCCCAAACCGGGCCGCTCCCCGGCACCGGCCGACCTGGTGGCGTTCCTGAGCGACCGTGTGCCGCGCTGGTGGCTGCCCGAGCAGTGGACCTTCATCACGGAGGTCCCCAAGACGAGCGTCGGCAAATTCGACAAGAAGGTCATGCGTGCCGCCCACGCCGACGGCGCCTACGAGGTCCAGAGCACACCGTTGCCCAAGTGAGCGGCCCGAGCGAGGCCATGGAGAAGATGGCCGAGCGGCTCGAGGGGATGGTCGAGGAGCTGACCGACATGGCGATCGACGCGCTGCGGCGCGCCACCTCGGGCGACCCCGACTCGGCGGAGACGGGTGAGGCCCTCGCCATGGAGCGCCGCATCCTGAAGGCGCGCCGGGCGCTCGAGAAGTCCATCGCCGCACTGAACGAGGGCAGTGTCGCGGGTCGGGAGCACCTCGACGACGGCGCGGCCTGAGCGCCCTCCCACCATGCGCGCCTTCGTGGCAGCGTGGCCCGACGACGCGACCCGCGAGCGCCTGGCCGCCCTGGATCTCGGACGGTCCAAGAACCTGCGCCTGGTCGGGCGCACCCGCTGGCACGTCACGCTGCGCTTTCTCGGCGAGGTGGCCGACGACGCGCTGGGCGCGGTCGCAGAGGCCCTGACGGCCGCCGCCGTCGGCTTCCCGGGCCCCGTCGAGTGCCGGCTCGGGCCGGCGACCGGGTGGTTCACCGGGGTGCGCGTCCTCCAGCTGCCCGCGGCCGGGCTCGACGACCTCGCCGCCGCGGTCGGTGCCGCCACGCGTCCCCTCGTCGCGGAGCCGCCACAGGGCGAACCGCCCTTCAACGGCCATCTGACGCTGGCGCGGGCGAAGGGCAGGCTGGGCACCGCCGCCCAGGCCGAGCTGGCCGGGATCCCCTTCGACGCCCGCTTCGAGGTCGCGGCCGTCGACCTGGTGGCCTCCGAGCCCTCGCCGGCCGGCCACGTCTACTCCACCGTGGTCCGGGCGCCGCTCGGCCGCCCGGCGTGACCCACCGGGGATCAGGCCGGGCGGCCGGCCAGGAACTCGGTGACGGCCTGGGCCATGGCGGCCGCCGCCGCCTGCTGGAAGGCAGGGGTGACGAGGAACGCAGCGTCCGTCGCGTTGCGCATGTTGCCGCATTCGATCAGCACCTTGGGCACCGTGGTCAGGTTCAGGCCGGCGAGGTCGCTGCGGGGCTGCAGGCCGTCGACGCCGTCGTAGGTGCTGACCGGCATCGGCGTGCCGGCTGCGAAGGCGTCGCGCAGCAGGCCGGCGAAGGCCGCCGAACTGGCGACGACGCGGTTGTTCGGCCCGTCGGCCACCGGCTCGAGCACCGTGAAGCCGCGCCCGCCGGGCGGCCCGCCGTCGGCGTGGATGTCGAGCGCCACGTCCGCGTGGGCGTCGTTGATGATGGCGGCCCGTGTCGTCACGCACGGGCCGACGCCGTCGTTGTCGGGCCGGGTCAGCACGACGGTGGCTCCCTCCGCCTCGAGGTCGGCCTTCAGGTAGGTGGCCACGTTGAAGTTGTACTGCGCCTCCGGGTAGCCGCCGTCAGTCGCCGTGCCCGTCGTGTCGCACGTCTCGTAGCCCGTGCCGTTGAAGACCGTCTGGTCGATGAACCCGGGCGCGCTGTCGTTCAGCCCGTTGTGGCCCGGGTCGATGCCGACGACCTTGCCGGCCAGTGGTGCGGGCGACCCCAGGGCGAGCCAGTAGCCGCCCCCGCCGGGCGCCGCCGCCATCCCGACCACCGGTGCGGGCAACGCCGTGCCACCGAGGGAGCCCCGGTAGGGCGCGTCGCCGTAGCCGAAGACGCCGCCGTCCCGGGCCACCAGCCAGTAGCCGTTGCCACCGGGGCCGGGGGCCATGCCCACGATGGGCGCGGCGAGGGGGACCGAGCCGGCCGACCCGGAGAAGCCGGCGTCGCCGTAGGCGAAGATGCCGCCGTCGGCGGCGACGAGCCAGTAGCCGCCGCCGTCGGGGGTGGACGCCATGCCGACCACGGGCGCGTTCAACGCCATGGCGCCGGTGGACCCCCAGAACCGCGCGTCGCCATAGCTGAAGATGCCACCGTCGGCGGCCACGAGCCAGTAGCCCCCGCCGTCGTGGGTCGCCGCCATGCCGACGATGGGCGCGTTGAGCGGAAGCGAGCCGGCCGACCCGAAGAAGCCGGCGTCGCCGTAGTCGAAGACCCCGCCGTCGCGGGCCACCAGCCAGTAGCCCCCGCCGTCGGGCGTGGACGCCATGCCCACGATGGGCGCGTTGAGGCGGAGCGAGCCGACCGAACCGAAGAACGCCGCGTTGCCGTAGCTGAAGATGCCACCGTCGGCGCCGACGAGCCAATAGCCGCCGCCGTCGGGCGTGGCCGCCATCCCCACCACGGGGGCGTTCGGACTGCTCACCGCGTTGGCCCCCACCTCGGTGCTGCCGAACGGCACCACCGAGTCGGGTGGGGGAGTGGTGGTGGGCGCAGCCGGCGCGGCCATCGTGAGAGAGAGCAACGTCACGAGCGAGAGCACCGCCCCCGGCCACCGCACCGCCGTGCTCAGCCCGTGCACTCGTTGATGGCGTCGATGAGCTGGCGCAGCCGCGCGTAGTGCCAGCGGTCGAAGCGCAGGGCCAGCCGGGGGAGCTCGGGATGGTCGTCGCGCTCGGGGGGAAGGGGCCGGCGGGACGAATGCTGCCCCGGACGACGATGTCGGCGAAGCGCGTGTTCAGGTCGGCGAGCTCGGCCTTGCTCGGCTCGACCTGGACGCGCAGCACCAGGAGGTCGCCGACCCAGCGGCAGGAGTGGTAGTTGCGGTAGAAGCCGAGGATCTCCGTGCTGGCCTCTTCCATCGTGTTGGTGACCTTGAAGAGGGAGCGGTCCTCGGGCGAGATCCAGCCCGCCGCGATCGCCTCGTCCTGAATGAAGCGGAGCCACGCGTGCCAGTAGGTGCCTCCGGGCGTCTCGATCATGACCACCGGCGCCGGCTCGGCCTTGCCCGTCTGCAGCAGGGTGAGG
Source organism: uncultured Acidimicrobiaceae bacterium (assembly GCA_963717455.1). Lineage (GTDB taxonomy): Bacteria > Actinomycetota > Acidimicrobiia > Acidimicrobiales > RAAP-2 > Bog-473. The sequence continues at coordinate 2,892,564 of OY970336.1, read as the reverse complement.
AGCTCGAAGGCCTCGTCCTGGGTGCCGAAGCCACCGGGCAGGATTGCGTAGGCGTGGGACTCCTTTATCAGCATGAGCTTGCGGGTGAAGAAGTAGCGCATCTCGACCAGTTTCGGGTCCTGCGCGATGAAGGCGTTGGCCTCCTCCTCGTTCGGGAGCCGGATGTTCACGCCGAACGCGTGGTCACGCCCCGCCCCCTCCAGCCCGGCGGCCATGATGCCCGGGCCCGCACCGGTGACGACCATCCAGTCGGCCGCCGCCAGCCGGGCGGCCAGGTTGCGTGCGAGCACGTACACGGGGTCCTCCGGTTTCGTGCGCGCCGAGCCGAACATGGTCACCTTGCGGATGTGCCGGTACGGGCGGAAGACGCGGTAGGCCTCGGCCATCTCGCCCAGCGCCGCGTTGGCGATCTTGAGGTCGCCCACCGCCGTGCCTTCGCGCGCGAGGTCGCCCAACGTGCCGACCATCGCGTCGAGCTCCCTCGCCTGGGCCGGCGAGAGCGAGTGGTTCTCGAAGAGCGCGTTGAACGCGCTCCGGCGCGCCGCCTCCTCGATGTCGTCGCTCACGCGCGCGACGACGTGCCGGCCAGCGCGTAGAGCGTCGAGCGCTGCACCAGCGGGCGTCCCAGGGGTGCCACGATGGCCTCGAGGTCCTCGACGCCCATGCGCTGCCCGTGCTGCGCCCCGGCGGCCCGCGAGATGTTCTCGTCCATCAGCGTCCCGCCCAGGTCGTTTGCCCCCGCCCGGAGCAGCTGGCGCGCCCCTCGGCGCCCATCTTCACCCAGCTGACCTGGATGTTGTCGATGTCGCCGGCGTACGCGATGCGTGCCACCGCGTGCATCAGCAGCGCCTCGCGGAAGGTCGGCCCCCGCCGAGCCTTGCGCTGCAGGTAGATCGGCGTCGCCATGTGCACGAAGGGCAGCGGCACGAACTCGGTGAATCCGCCCGTCTCGCGCTGCAGGTCGCGGGTGCGCACGATGTGGCGGGCCCAGCTGACCGGCTGCTCCACCGAGCCGAACATGATCGTGATGTTCGAGCGCAGGCCCACCGCGTGGGCGGTGCGGTGCGCCTCGAGCCACTCCTCGCTGTTGATCTTGTCGGGGCAGATGAGGGCGCGGACGTCGTCGTCGAGGATCTCCGCGGCCGTGCCCGGCAGGGTCTTGAGGCCGGCCTCCTTGAGGCGGGTGAGGTACTCGGCCAGCGGCACCCCGGAGCGCCGCGCCCCCTCGGTCACCTCCAGCGCCGTGAAGCCGTGGATGTGGATGCGCTCCGATCCGGCGCGGACCGCCCCGAGCACGTGGAGGTAGTAGTCGCCGTCGAAGTCGGGGTGGATGCCGCCCTGCAGGCACACCTCGGTGGCGCCCTCGGCCTCGGCCTCGGCCACGCGGCGCGTGACCTCGTCCAGCTCGAGGAGGTACGGGGCGCCGCGCAGGTTCAGTGAGAGCGGACCCTTGGAGAAGGCGCAGAAGCGGCATTTGAAGGTGCAGACGTTGGTGTAGTTGATGTTGCGGTTCCGCACGAAGGTGACGGCGTCGCCGACTGTCGTGCGGCGCAGGTCGTCGGCGACCTCGGCCACCGTCTGCACCTCGGGGCCCCGGGCACCGAAGAGGGTCACGATCTCCGCCGTCCCCACCTCCTGGCCCAGCGCCACGCCGGCCAGGACCTCCGCCACGGCGCCGCCCCGGCCCCGGCATGCCGGAGCCGTGCGGTCGAGCAGCGCCGGCGGGGGCGCCTCGCCGCCCGAGCACCAGGAGGCGTCGCGGGCGAGCCCCTCGGCGTCGGAGGCGTCGAGGACGGGGAAGCGAAGTGCCGGGTCGAGCCAGCGGCCCGGGTCGTGGGCGTAGGAGGGGTAGACGGTGAGCCGCGGCGCCAGGACGTGGCCGGCCGCCTCGGTGGCCTCCCGGAGCACGTCGAGCGCGGGCCAGGCCCGCTCGGGGTTCACGTGGTCCGCCGTGAGCGGGGACACCCCGCCCCAGTCGTCGATGCCGGCGTCGAGGAGTGGGCCCAGCTCGTCGGACAGGTTGGGGGGCGCCTGCACGTGGATCTCGGGCGGGAGCACCAGGCGCGCCGCCGCGATGGCCCACTGGAGGTCCTCGGTCGGGCAGGGCTCGGCGCGGGCCATGGCCGTGCCCGGCTTGGGCAGGAAGTTCTGGACGATGACCTCCTGGACGTGGCCGTGGCGGCCGTGGGAGGCGGCGATGGCCCGGAGCGCCGCCAGCTGGCCGGCCCGGTCGTCGCCGATGCCGACCAGGATCCCCGTCGTGAAGGGGATGGCGAGCCCGCCGGCCGCCTCGAGGGTGGCGAGGCGCCGCGCCGGGTCCTTGTCGGGCGCGCCACGGTGGGCGGCCAGGCCTTCGGCCAGCGACTCGAGCATCATCCCCTGGCTGGCCGACACCGCGCGCAGCCGGCCCAGTTCGTCGGGGAAGAGGGCGCCGGCGTTGGCGTGGGGGAGCAGCCCGGTCTGCTCCACGACGAGCCGGCACATCTCGGCGAGGTAGTCGACCGTGGACGCGTGGCCGTGCGCGTCGAGCCAGTCGCGTGCGACCGGGTAGCGCAGCTCGGGCCGCTCGCCCAGGGTGAAGAGGGCCTCGTGGCAGCCGGCGTCCCGGCCGGCGCGGGCGATGGCGAGCACCTCGTCGGGCATCAGGTACGGCGACGTGACGCGGGCCGGCGCCTTGGCGAACGTGCAGTAGCCGCAGCGGTCGCGGCACAGCATGGTGAGCGGGATGAACACCTTGGGTGAGAAGGTGACGCGGCGCCCGTGCGCACCGTCGCGCACGGCCCGGGCGAGTGCGGTCAGGTCGGCCAACGGCAGGTGGAGGAGATCGGCGTCGGAGAGCATCGGGGCCAATCTAGGGGGCGTCGCCGCGCGCCGGACCGTCCACCAGCCAGATCGTGCGCCCGGCGTGGACGCGGGCCGCCGGCAGGTCCTCGCCGTGCAGCAGTGCGGCCACGGCGGCCGCCTTGGTCTCCCCGGCCACCGTGAAGACCGCGATCCGGGCCGAGTTGATGGCCGGCAGCGTCAGGGTGAGGCGGGCGTGGGGGTTGCGCCCGTTGGGGTCCTGGGTCGCCGCGACCAGCAGGCCGGGGTCGGCGTCGAGGCTCGGGTCGCCCGGGAACAGCGACGCCGTGTGCCCGTCGGGACCCATCCCGAGATGGATGAGGTCGATACCCGGTCCGGTCACCAGGTCGGAGATCACGCGCTGGTAGGCGGCGACGCACTCCTCGACCGGGCCCTCCGTCGGCATGGGCCAGAACGAGCCCACCGGGCCGACGGGGTCGAGCAGCGCCTCCTTGACGAGCCGCGCGTTGGAGTCCTCGTCGTCGGGTGGCACGAGACGCTCGTCGCCGACGTAGACGTCCACCACGCTCCAGTCGATGCCCTCGGCCGTGGCCAGGACCTCGTAGCAGGCGCGCGCCGTCGGGCCGCCCGAGAGCACGAGGGCGAAGCGGGGCCCGGGACGCTGTGCGAACGCCTCCACGACCACGCCGCTGAAGGCGCGTGGGACATCGTCGACGGGGGTCAGCACGGGGCTAGGGAGCCGGGGTTTCCATCTCCAGGCCCTGCTCGCCCGTCTCCAGCGTCACCGCGTGGCCGCCGAACTGGTTGCGCAGCGCGGCCAACATCTTGAGCTGCAGCGAGTCCTGGTGCTGCGACGCGAAGCGGGTGAACAACGAGGTGGAGATCACGGGCGCCGCAACGCCGCGGTCGATGGCCTCCTGCGCCGTCCAGCGGCCCTCGCCCGAGTCGACGACCACCCCCTTGATCTCGTCGAACCCCGCGCCGGGGCGCAGCGCCCGCTCCGCCAGCTCGAGCAGCCAGCTGCGCACCACCGACCCGTAGCGCCAGATGGAGGCGATCTCGTGCAGGTCGAGGTCGAACTCGTCGGCCGCACCCATGATCTCGAAGCCCTCGGCGTAGGCCTGCATGAGCCCGTACTCGATCCCGTTGTGCACCATCTTGACGAAATGCCCCGCCCCGACCGGCCCCACGTGCGCGTAGCCGCCCTCGGGCGCCAGCGTCAGCAGCGCGGGCTCCACGACGGCCACCGCCTCCTTGGTGCCGCCGACCATGAGGCAGTAGCCCTCCGTCAGGCCCCACACACCGCCCGAGGTGCCGGCGTCCACGAAGCCCACGCCCGACGACGACAGCGAGGAGACGAGGTTCATCCACTCCTTGTAGTTCGAGTTGCCGCCGTCGATGATGACGTCGCCTGCGCTGAAGAGCCCGGCGAGCTCCTCGACGGTCTTGTCGGTCGCCGCGCCGGCCGGGACCATGACCCAGGCGGCCCGGGGCGGCGTGAGCTTCTCCGCCAGCTCGGCGAGCGTGGTCGCTGTCTCGGCGCCCTTCTGCGCGGCGGCCTCGAGCGCCGGTGCGCTGAGGTCGTACGCCACGACCTCGTGCCCGCCCTTGAGCAGGCGCTCGGTCATGTTGGCGCCCATCTTGCCGAGGCCGATCATGCCGATCCTCATGCGCACTCCTCTCGGTTGCGGTGCCGGATCAGAAGGTAGCGGCTTTGTCGGTCAGCAACTGCAGCACCTCGTCGAAGGACTTGGCGAACGAGTGCACGCCTTCGTCCTCGAGCGTCTGCTCGACGTCTCGCATGTCGATCCCGGCCTCGCGCAGGCGGTCCAGCGCGGTTTGGGCAGCGTCGGGGTCGGCGTCGACGGTCCGCTTCAGCGTCCCGTGGTCCTCGAAGGCCCGCAGGGTGCTCTCGGGCATGGTGTTGACCGTGGCCGGCCCGATGAGGTTGTCGACGTAGAGCAGGTCGGGGTAGCCCGGGTTCTTGGTCGAGGTGGAGGCCCACAGCGGCCGCTGCACGCGGGCGCCCCTGGCCCGCAGCGCCTCCCAGCGTTCGCCGGCGAAGGTGCGGTGGAAGTGCTGGTAGGCGGTCTGGGCCTGGGCCACCGCGGCCGTGCCCCGCAGGCCGAGGATGGCGGGGTCGCCCCCGTCGCCCCCCGCCATGGCCTCCAGGCGCCGGTCGACCTCGGTGTCGACCCGGCTGACGAAGAAGGAGGCCACGCTGGCCACGTGGGGCAGCTCGGCGGCGCGGCCCGCCGCCACGAGCGCTTCGAGCCCGCGCAGGTAGGCCTCCATGACCTCGTCGTAGCGGTCGAGCCCGAAGATCAGCGTCACGTTGATGCTCCGGCCCTCGCCGATCATGGTCTCGATCGCCGGGATGCCCTCGCGGGTGGCCGGCACCTTCACGAACAGGTTCGGCAGCGCGATGGCCTCGTGGAACCGGCGGGCGTCGCGCACGGTCCCGTCCGTGTCGTGGGCCAGTGCGGGCGACACCTCGAGGGAGACGAAGCCGTCCTCACCGTCGCTCTCGTCGTAGATGGGACGCAGCAGACCGAGGGCGCTCGTGATGTCGGTCGTGGCCATCTCCCAGTACGCGGCCTCCACGCTGTGGTCCTTCATGAGGGCACGGAATTGGTCGTCGTAGGTCGACTGCTCGCTCATGGCCTTGGCGAAGATGGTCGGGTTCGACGTGATGCCGCGGACACCGAGCACGAGCAACTCGGCCAGCTGCCCGTCCTCGATCCAGTCCCGGCGCAGGTTGTCCAGCCACGGGCTCTGGCCCGCGATGTCGTAGAGGTCCCGCAGTCTGGTCATCGGGAGAGGCCCCTTTCGTCGTCGTTCAGGAAGGCCTGTGGCCCACGTCAGCGTCCGGGCGGGCGAGCAGCGCCCGGGCCCGCTGCACCACGTGCTCCGCCGTGAACCCGAACTTCTCCATGACGACCGCGGCCGGGGCGGAGGCACCGAAGTGGTCGAGGCCGATGGCGTCGTCGGCGTAGCGCTCCCAGCCGAGCGTCGAGCCGGCCTCGATGCTCAGGACGGGCACCCCGGGCGGGAAGACGCCGGCCCGGTAGTCCTCGTCCTGCTGCTCGAAGCGGTCCCAGGACGGGAACGACACCACCCGCACCCGCACACCAGAGTCGCCCAGCGTGGTGGCGGCGGCCAGGCAGTGCTGGACCTCGCTCCCGGTGCCGACGAGGACGACCTCGGGCGGCCCGTCGCTGTCGACGAGGACATAGGCGCCCCGCGGCACGCCCTCGGCCGCCCGGCCGGCGGTCTCGGCCAGCACGGGGATGTTCTGGCGGGTGAGCACGAGGCCGACCGGCCCGTCTGCCTCCACGGCGATCCGCCAGGCCTGCGCGGTCTCGTTGGCGTCGGCCGGCCGCACGATGCTGAGGCCCGGCATGGCCCGCAGGGAGGCCAGGTGCTCCACCGGCTGATGCGTCGGGCCGTCCTGACCCAGCCCGATGGAGTCGTGCGTCCACGAGTAGATCACGTGCAACCCGCTCAGCGCGGCAAGCCGGACCGCCGGCCGCATGTAGTCGGAGAAGACGAAGAAGGTGCCCCCCAGCGGGAGCACACCGCCATGTGCGGCCATGCCGTTCATCACCGAGCCCATGCCGTGCTCGCGGATCCCGTAGTGGACCTGGATCCCTCCCGGCGACTGGCGTGCCTGTATCGCGGCGCCCTTGACCTTCACGCCGTTGTTGCCCGTGAGGTCCGCCGAGCCGGCCAGCAGGCCGGGCAGGCGCGCCGCCGTGGCGTCGATGCACTGGTTGACGGCGTGCCGGGTGGCCAGCTGGGTGCCGGCCTCGAAAGCGGGCAGGTCGTCGGCCCACCCCGGGAGGCCGTGGCCGGCCTGCGCGGCGTCCCAGGTCGCCCGGTCCCCCTTCCAGCCGGCAAAGCGCTCGGCCCAGGCGGCCCGCTCCTGCGCCCCCCGCGCGACGGCGCTGCCGTAGAAGTCGCGCACCTCGTCGGGGACCCAGAACGTCTCGTCCGGCGGGAGGCCCAGGATCTTCTTCGTCTCCCTGATCTCCTCCTCCCCGAAGGGATCCCCGTGCGCCGCCGCCGTGTCGGTGAGGTGGGGCGACGGCCAGCCGATGTGGCTTCGCAGCACGAGGAGGGTGGGCTGCGCGTCGGGCCCGTCGGCGGGCTGCTCGAGGGCCTCGCGGACGGCGGCTTCGAGACCGTCGACGTCGTTGGCCATCTCACCGAGGTTGTGCACCCGCCAGCCGTAGGCCTCGAAGCGCTCGGGCACATTGTCGTCGTAGGCCAGCTCGGTCGGTCCGTCGATCGTGATGTGGTTGTCGTCGTAGAAGGCGAGCAGCCGCCCCAGCCCGAGATGCCCGGCCAAGGAGGCCGCCTCGTGCGAGATCCCCTCCATGAAGCAACCGTCGCCCGCCACCACGAAGGTCCGGTGGTCGCACACCTCGTGGCCGAAGGTGGTCCGCAGCCAGCGTTCGGTGATCGCCATCCCTACGGCGTTGGCGAAGCCCTGGCCGAGCGGGCCGGTGGTGATCTCGATGCCGGCCGTGTGGCGGTACTCGGGGTGGCCCGGCGTGCGGCTTCCCCACTGGCGGAACTGGCGCAGGTCCTCCAGCGACAGGTCGTACCCGGTGAGGTGCAGCATGGCGTACTGCAGGATGCAGGCGTGGCCGTTCGAGAGCACGAAGCGGTCGCGGTCCGGCCACTCCGGGTCGCGCGGGTCGTAGTGCATGGCCCGCGTCCAGAGGACGTGGGCCAGGGGGGCGAGGGCCATGGCGGTGCCCGAGTGGCCCGACTTGGCCGCCTCCGGCGCGTCCATGGCCAGGCCGCGGATGACGTTGATGCCGAGCTCGACCAGCCTGGGGTCCTGGACGACGGGTGGGGAGGTGTGCAACGTCATGGTCAACCCTAACGCTCCGTTCCGGCCCGTCGGGAGGGCCGTCACGTACTCTTCAGGGTCATGGCTTCCCGCATGCAGGTGCCCCCAAACAGCGACCTGACCCTGGGCATGAACTGCGTCGACAAGGCCACGCCGGGGCGCTGCACCTGGCGCATGAGGGCCGACGAGCGCTTCGCCAATCCGGCCGGGATCATGCAAGGGGGCTTCCTGGCCGCCTTCGCCGACTCGGCCATGGGGGCGGCGGCCGTGTCCTTCGTGGAGGGGCGCCCGGTCTTCGCCTCCAACGCGGAGCTCAAGATCAGCTTCTTGGCCGCCGTCCCGCCCGGCACCGACCTCAGGTGCACCGCCGAGGTCGTCTCGGGCGGTCGCCGCGTCGCCTTCGTGGAAGCCAGCGTCCTCGCCCGGGAGCCTGGATCCGAGCACGAGCGCCTCGTGGCCCGGACGTCGTCCACCTACTTGTTCAAGGACCGCGACTGACGCTGCAGCCTGCCGGTGTTTGCACACCGCCGCCTCACCGACCAGGATTGTTGGTCACATGCCACCACGATCAGACAACGGCACCCACGGGCTGCGCCACGCAGGCGATGACGCGTTCCAGCTCACGGTCGACTACATCAAGCAGGAGACCGTCGAGCCGCTCAAGGGCCTCGGCCGGTTCCTCTCCATGGGGATCGCCGGCTCGTTCTGCCTGGCCTTCGGCATCTTGTTGATCCTCCTCGGGGCGCTGCGGCTGCTGCAGACCGAGACGGGCTCGGCCCTCACCGGTGACTGGTCGTGGGTGCCCTACGCCGCGGTGGTCATCCTCGGGATCGCCGTGATCGGCGTGGCCGCCTGGCGCATCACTGCCGGGCCGGGCCAGCAGAAGCTGCCCGAGGTGGTGGCCCGGCGCGAGGCGAGGGACACTGGACTCCAGGAGGGAGCGAGCTGATGCCAGGCACGACGACCAGGGCGGGCGGCAACGGGCGCCTCATCACCCGCGAGGACCTGCAGGCCGCCTACGCGCAGGTGATGGGCGAGGGCGAGGCTGAGGCACGCGCCGCGGCGCCGCGCGCGCTCGCCATCGCGGGCGCCATCGGCATCGTCGTCATCACGCTCGCCTTCCTCGCCGGCAAGCGCCGTGGCCGCGCCAAGTCGGCCGTCGTCGAGATCCGGCGGCTCTGACATGGACGTGCTCCTGCGGCGCTTCCTGCGCGCCGGCGTGCGTCGCGGCCTGGCCGGGAATTGGTATTGGTTCTTCCTGGCCGGCGCCACCTTCTTCCTGCGCCGGGTCCTGAACGATCGGACCAGCGTCGTGTCGACCCTCACGGTCTCCCCGGGCGAGCAGGTGCTCATCACGGTGCGCGACCGCAACGCCGCGCCCGCCGTCGAATCCTGACGCCCGTGCCCGGCCCGCTCGCGGCGGGGGAGCGGGTGCTCCTCATCGATCCCAAGGACCGCCGCTACCTCGTGACGCTCGTGGCGGGGGCGACGTTCCACACCCATGCAGGCGTCCTGGCACACGACGACCTCATCGGGGCGACGGAGGGCTGCACCATCACCGGCTCGACCGGGCGCAGCTTCCTCGCGTTACGGCCCACGCTGGCGGACATCGTGCTCAAGATGCCCAGGGGGGCCCAGGTCATCTATCCCAAGGACCTCGGCGCCATCCTCATCGCGGCGGACATCGCGCCGGGGCAGCGCGTCCTCGAGGCCGGTGTCGGATCGGGGGCGCTCTCCATGACGGTGTTGCGCGCCGGGGCGTCGGTCGTGGGCTACGAACTGCGCGAGGACTTCGCCGCCCGCGCCCGCGCCAACGTGGCCGCAGCCGTCGGGCCCGACGCGTCGTACCGCATCGAGATCCGCGATGTCACCGACGGCATCGACGAGTCCGGCCTCGACCGGATCCTGCTCGACATGCCCGAGCCGCACAAGGTGGTCACGGCGGCGGCGGCGGCGCTCCGCCCGGGCGGGATCCTCCTCGCCTACCTGCCGACCATCAACCAGACGGCGCTCTTGCGGCAGGCGCTCGACGACGGCGGCGCACCCTTCGGTCTCGCCGAGACCCAGGAGATCATGCGGCGCACCTGGCATGTCGAGGCGCGGTCGGTCCGTCCCGATCACCGCATGGTCGGCCACACCGGCTTCCTCACCACGGCCCGGCGTCTCGGTTCGTGACCGTGGACGAAGGCGTCCGGGGCTACATCGACGCGATCGCGCCCGAGCAGCGCCCTCTGTTCGACCGACTGCACGGGATCGTCCTCGCGGCACACCCCGAGGCGGAGGTGTCGCTGTCCTACGGCATGCCCGCCTACCGCGTGGGCCGCCGCCGGCTCAACCTCGGCGCGTGGAAGCACGGTGTGTCCGTCTACGGCTGGCGCGGAGACCGGGACGGGGGGTTCGTCGCGCGCCACCCCACGCTGTCCAGCGGCAAGGGGACGATCAGGATCCGCCCGAGTGATGCCGCAGGGATCTCCGACGACGAGCTGCGGGCGCTGCTGGGCGGTGCGCTCGAGGCGTGACGCGGCCGGTCAGTCGCGCTCGATGAAGATGCACTCGCCGGGGCATTCCTCCGAGGCCTCGACCACCGCGTCCTCCAGGTCCGAGGGGACCGCGGCCATCCCGGCAGAGCCGCCGGGGTCGCTCTTGACGTCGCCTTCTTCCTTCACGTAGGCCAGGCCGTCGTCGAGCAGGGTGAACACGGCCGGCGCGATCTCCTCGCAGAGCCCGTCGCCCGTGCACAGATCCTGGTCGATCCAGACCTTCATGTACCTGCTCTCTCCGTTGTCGAAACCGCCCGACGGTCCAGGTGAGGACCGTAGTGAGGCGCCCCGCGGGCCGTCAATCTGGCATCGCGGGCCTGTCCATCGTACCCGGGCGGGGGTGCCCGACCCGCGCATGGAGGATGCACTCAAGTTGCTGGCAAATCCCGCCGAAGCGAGGGCTAGGGTGACATGCAGTGACCGCGACTCCCGACGAAGCCGCTGCCCAGGCCGAGGCGCTGCGCGCCGAGCTGGCAGACGCCGAGGATGAGATCCACGCGCTTCGTCGGCGCTTGCAGGAGAGCCCCGGCCGGGTGCAGGCCCTCGAGGAACGGCTGCTCGAGTCGAAGGGCCAGCTGGCCCAGGCCACCTCGCAGAACGAGAAGCTGACCTTCACGCTGCAGCAGGCCAAGGAACAGTTGGCCGCGCTGCGCGAAGAGGTCGAGAAGCTCACCCAGCCCCCGGCGGCCTACGGCACGTTCCTCGGCGTCAACGACGACGGCACGGTCGACGTTTTCTCGAGCGGCCGCAAGATGCGGGTGAGCCTGCACCCCGACATCGACCCGGGACAGATCCGCAAGGGCAACGAGGTCGTGCTGAACGAGAGCCTCAACGTCGTGCTCGTCCGCGACGGCGAGTTCTCCGGCGAGGTCGTCACGCTGAAGGAGCAGCTCGAGGACAGGCGGCGCTGCGTCATCTACGCCCGGGCCGACGAGGAGCGGGTGGCGGAGCTCTCCGAGGACATGATGGGCACCCGGCTGCGGGCCGGCGACTCGCTCCTGATGGACGTGCGCACGCAGCTCCTCATCGAGAAGCTGCCCAAGCTCGAGAGCGAGGAGCTCGTCCTCGAGGAGGTGCCCGACATCACCTACGCCGACGTCGGCGGGCTCGACACACAGATCGAGGCCATCACCGACGCGGTCGAGCTGCCCTACATGCACCGCGAGCTCTTCGCCGAGTACTCCCTGCCCGCCCCGAAGGGGATCCTCCTCTACGGCCCGCCGGGGTGTGGCAAGACGCTCATCGCCAAGGCGGTCGCCAACTCCCTGGCCAAGAAGGTGGCCGAGAAGACGGGCAACGACAACGTCCGTAGCTTCTTCCTCAACATCAAGGGACCGGAGCTCCTGAACAAGTACGTCGGCGAGACCGAACGCCAGATCCGGCAGGTCTTCCAGCGTGCCCGTGAGAAGGCCGACGAGGGGATGCCGGTCATCGTCTTCTTCGACGAGATGGAGTCCCTCTTCCGTACGCGCGGCACGGGCATCAGCTCTGACATGGAGTCGACGATCGTGCCCCAGCTCCTCGCGGAGATCGACGGCGTCGAGTCACTGCGCGATGTCATCGTCATCGGCGCCTCGAACCGGGAGGACCTCATCGACCCGGCCATCCTTCGCCCCGGGCGCCTCGACGTGAAGATCAAGATCGAGCGGCCCAACGAGGAGGCGGCCGGACAGATCTTCAGCCGCTATCTCACCCCCGCCCTCCCGCTCGACCCCGACGAGGTCGGCCGCCTCGGTGGTGGCGACGCCAACAAGGCGGTGCAGGCGATGATCGAGCAGACGGTGACCGAGATGTACCGGGAGGACGACGAGAACCGCTTCCTCGAGGTCACGTACCAGAACGGCGACAAGGAGATCCTCTACTACCGCGACTTCGCGTCCGGGGCGATGATCGAGAACATCGTCCGCCGGGCCAAGAAGCTGGCCATCAAGCGGGTCATCGCCGGCGAGCCGGGCGGGATCCGCACCACTGACATGTTCGAGTCGATCCGGCAGGAGTACAAGGAGAACGAGGACCTGCCCAACACGACCAACCCCGACGACTGGGCGCGGATCTCCGGCAAGAAGGGTGAGCGCATCGTCTATGTCCGCACGCTGCTCACCGAGGACCGCGAGGTCCACGGGGGACGTTCGATCGAGCGGGTCGGTACCGGTCAGTACCTCTAGAAGTTAGGGTCGCACCGTGGCCACCACGAAGGTCTGCGGCATCGAGACGGAGTACGGCATCCAGACGCCGGGGCCCGAGCAGAACCCGATCGCCGCATCCTCGGTCCTCGTCAACGCGTATGCCGCCGATGCCGAGCAGCAGATCGGCTGGGACTTCGAAGACGAGACGCCGGGGAACGACGCCCGCGGCTTCGCCCGAGAAGGCTCGCTCGCCCCGATGGTCGAGACGCACCTCGCCAACACCGTGTTGACCAACGGTGCCCGTTTCTACGTCGATCACGCCCATCCCGAGTACTCGAGCCCCGAGTGCCTGACCCCGCTGGAGTGCCTCGTCTACGACAAGGCCGGCGAGGAGGTGCTGCGCCGAGCCATGGTTGCGGCAGCCCTGCGCATACCCGATCATCCGCCACCGGTCGTCTACAAGAACAACTCAGACGGCAAGGGCAATTCCTACGGCTGCCATGAGAACTACATGATGGACCGGGCGGTGCCCTTCGCCAAGGTGATCGAGGGCGTCGTGCCGCACTTCGTGTCCCGCACGCTTTTCACCGGGTCGGGCAAGGTGGGGACGGAGACGGGGGCGCTGGACTCCGAGACGGTCGAGTACCAGATATCGCAGCGGGCCGAGTTCTTCGAGGAGATCGTCGGCCTCGAGACCACGCTGAAGCGCCCGATCGTCAACACACGCGACGAGCCCCATGCGGACCCGAAACGCTTCCGGCGGCTGCACGTCATCGTCGGCGATGCCAACCTCTCGGAGATCGCCACGTTCTTGAAGGTGGGCACCACCGCCATCGTGCTCGCCATGGTCGAGGACGACGCAGGTCCCACCCGGGAGCTGTCCCTTTCCGATCCCGTCCGGGCGCTGCACCAGGTCTCGGCCGACCTCAGCCTGACCCGGCCCCTCGCCCTGACCGACGGGTCGACTGCGACGGCGCTCGAGCTCCAATGGGAGCTGTTCGGCTCGGCCCGCAAGTACGCCGAGGAGTTCGGGCTGAGCGCCCTGGGTGACGACGGCAGCGTGGGGGCGCTCGTGATGGAGCACTGGGAAGCGGTGCTCGGCGCGCTCGAGTCCGACCCCGCCACCCTGGCCGACACGCTGGACTGGGTCGCCAAGCGGGAGCTGCTGCTCGCCTACCAGGAACGTCACTCGTGCGGATGGAAGGACCCCCGGGTCCTCGCACTGGCATTGCAGTACCACGACCTGCGGCTCGACAAGTCCGTGTTCCGTCGCCTCGGCATGCGCACGCTGGTCGAGCCGGCGCAGGTGGCGGTGGCGGTCACCGAGCCGCCCACGGGCACCAGAGCCTGGTTCCGGGGCAAGTGCCTGGCCCGGTGGCCCGACGCCGTGGTCACCGCTAACTGGGATTCTCTCGTGTTCGACATTGGAGCGGACCCGTTGCGACGCGTCCCTATGATGGACCCCCTGAAGGGGACAGCCGAACACACGGGCGCACTCCTGGCGCAGAGCACAGGACCGGCGGACCTGCTCAACCGGCTGAATTCCTAGGCGCACACGTCGAGAACAGGACGGGAACGGACGATGGCAGAGCAAGAACAGAAACGGAAGGGCTCGGGCACCCGAACGACTGAGACCGAGACCGAGGTCGACGAGGCCACCCCGGCGACCTCAGAGCGCGGCGAGAAGATCAAGGCCGAGCTCGACGATCTCCTCGACGAGATCGACGAGGTCCTCGAGGACAACGCCGAGGAGTTCGTGCGCAACTACGTGCAAAAGGGTGGGCAGTAACACCCGGTGGCGCTTCCCCTCTTCCCCCCGGAGACTGATCCGGGCCCGGACTTCGTCGGCTTGTTGCGCATGACCGCGGGCCGGCCCGGGCCGGCGGCGCGCGTCGAGGCGGGTGCTGCGGTCCAGGTGCCCCACGGCACGACGGTGGTTGCGCTCCGCTTCGCCGACGGGATCGTGATGGCGGGCGACCGTCGCGCCACGTCGGGCAACATCATCGCCCACCACGCCATGGAGAAGGTCTTCCCGGCCGACCGCTACTCGGCGGTGGCCATCGCCGGCACGGCGGGCATGGCGGTCGAGATGGTGCGTCTCTTCCAGGTCCAGCTCGAGCACTACGAGAAGGTCGAGGGATCCGTCCTGTCGCTCGAGGGCAAGGCCAACCAGCTGGCCCAGATGGTCCGCCAGCACCTCCCGCTGGCCATGCAGGGCCTCGCCGTGGTCCCCCTCTTCGCCGGGTACGACACGGCGCGCAGCGATGGGCGGATCTTCAACTACGACGTCACGGGCGGCCACTACGAGGACACCGACTTCCAGGCCACCGGCTCGGGTGGCCGGGACGCGCGCAACACCATCAAGCTCGGCTGGCGTGAGGGGCTGAGCCGGGACGAGGCGGTGGATCTGGCGATCCAGTCCCTCTACGAAGCCGCCGACGAGGACTCCGCCACCGGCGGTCCGGACCCGGTCCGCGGCATCTACCCGCTCATCGCCGTGGTGGACGCGCAGGGCTACCAAGAGGTGCCCGAGGAAGAGGTCGCAGAGCGCTTCACTGCGCTGATCGCCCGCAAGCAGGCGGAGCGTCGCCAATGAGCTTGCCGTACTACGTCGCGCCGGAGCAGGTCATGAAGGACCGCGCCGAGTATGCGCAGAAGGGCATCGCCCGAGGACGCTCACTGGTGGCCACGACGTACGACACCGGCATTGCAATCGTGGCCGAGAACCCGTCGCGATCGCTGCACAAGATCAGTGAGATCTACGACCGCATCGCGTTCGGCGGGGTCGGCAAGTACAACGAGTACGACCAGCTCCGGGTCGCCGGCGTCCGGCATGCCGACACCAAGGGGTACGCGTACAGCCGCGAGGACGTGGACGCACGATCACTGGCCAATCTCTACGCCCAGTACCTGGGCAACGTCTTCACCCACGAGATGAAGCCGCTCGAGGTGGAGATCCTCGTGGCGGAGTTGGGGAACGGCGAACGCCCGAACCAGCTGTACCACATCGCCTACGAGGGCACGATCACCGACGAGGACCGCTTTGCCGTGCTCGGCGGCGACGCGGAGACCATCGCGGAGCGGGTGGCTGCCGCCTGGCGGCCCGACTGGGACATGGCGGCGGCGATCAAGGCGGCCACCCAGGCGCTGGCCGGCCCGGACCGCACCCTGACCGCGGGTGAGCTCGAGGTTGCCACCCTGAGCCGGGGAAACGGGCGCCGCACCTTCCGGCGGGTGGAGGAAGAGGAGCTGGCACAACTGCTGGCATAGGCCGCTGTACGGTTGGCCTGGTGGAACGGCGCATCTTCGGAGTCGAGAACGAGTACGGGGTGACCTTCACCCTGCGCGGACAGCGGCGCCTGAGCCCCGACGAGGTGGCTCGCTATCTGTTCCGCCGTGTCGTCTCATGGGGCCGCTCGTCGAACGTCTTCCTCGAGAACGGGGCGCGCCTCTACCTGGACGTCGGCAGCCACCCCGAGTACGCCACCCCCGAGTGCGACAAGATCAGCGACGTCGTGGTGCACGACAAGGCGGGGGAGTGGATCCTCGCCCAGCTGGTGACCGGGGCGCAGGCCCGCCTGCGCGAGGAGGGGATCCGCGGCGAGGTCTACCTCTTCAAGAACAACACGGACTCCGTCGGCAACTCCTACGGGTGCCACGAGAACTACCTGACCGAGCGCAACGACGAGTTCAACCGTTACACCGAGGTGCTGATCCCGTTCCTGGTGTCGCGCCAGATCTACGCCGGAGCGGGCAAGGTCCTGCAGACGGCGCGCGGCGCCGTCTTCTGCCTGAGCCAACGCGCGGAGCACATCTGGGAAGGCGTGTCCTCGGCCACCACCCGGAGCCGCCCCATCATCAACACGCGGGACGAGCCCCATGCGGACGCCGAGCGGTTCCGCCGCCTCCACGTCATCGTCGGCGACTCCAACATGAGCGAGTACGCCACCTTCCTGAAGGTCGGCACGACGTCGATCCTCCTCGCCATGCTCGAGGACTCCTCGACGGTCCTGCGCGACCTCACGCTGGAGAATCCGATCCGCGCCATCCGGGAGATCAGCCACGACATCACCTGCCAACGCCGGGTGCGCCTGGCCAACGGGCGCGAGATGCGCGCGCTGGACATCCAGGTCGAGTACCTCGAGCGCGCGCTGAAATTCCGGGACCGGCGCGGCCTCTCGCCGGAAGAGGACCGGGCCCTGGACATGTGGGAGCACTGCCTGAAGGGGTTGGAGGCCGACCCGACGTCCCTCTGGCGCGAGTGCGACTGGGTGGCCAAACACCGTCTGGTCGAGCACATGCGAGCGCGTCACGACGTCTCGCTCTCGCACCCCAAGGTGGCGATGATCGACCTCATGTACCACGACGTCGATCGGAGCCGCGGGCTCTTCTACAAGTTGCAACAACGCGACGAGATGGAGCGGACCTGCACCGACGAAGCCATCACCGAGGCCATGACCAAGCCGCCGGAGACGACGCGGGCCAGGCTGCGGGGCGCGTTCGTGAAGCGGGCCAAGGAGCGCCGGCGTGACTTCACTGTGGACTGGGTGCACCTCAAGCTGAACGACCAGGCCCAACGTACCGTGCTGCTCAAGGATCCTTTCAAATCGCACGATGAGCGGGTGGAACGGCTCATCCAGTCGCTCTAGCGGCACCGTAGAGTGAGAGCACATGTTCAACCTCGACCCGGGCAAACTGCTGGTGATCGCCGTGATCGCCATCATTCTCCTGGGGCCTGACCGTCTCCCCCAAGTCGCCCGCCAGGTCGGCGGCGCCTGGCGATCCTTCAACGAGTTCCGGCACCGGATGGAGACCGAGGTGCGCAGCTCCATGCCCGACCTGCCCCCGACCTCGGAGATTGCCCGTCTGGCCCGTTCGCCATCGGCACTGCTCAACCACCTCTCGACGATGTCCTCGGACAAGGACGAGGCGGAGGCGGGGGAGACCGGGGAGGCGGCTGATGGGACCTTCCAGCCGCCGACGCCGCCGGACGCCGCCGTCAACGGCCCGGTGGCGGCCGACACCCCGCCCGAGCCGCAGGGCGGCCCGACGCCGATCCGGGAGGATCGCAGGCCGCCCTCGACGGGTCCGACCGAGGTCATCGTGCCCGGCGACCCGACGCTCAACTGAACGGCCCGCCCATGGTGACCCTTCCCTTCACGGCCAAACGCAAGAACCGCCCGTCCCCGGACAACATGACGCTCGGGGAGCACCTGGGCGAGCTCCGGCGGCGGGTGATCATCTGTGTGATCGCCTTCACCGCCGCCGCACTGGTCGCGGTCTTCGCCTACGAGCCGATCCTGCACTTCCTCCTCCGCCCGCTGTGCAACGTCGACGCCTCGACGGTGCACCACACCACCCGGGGGAACGGGTCCCTCATCATCGCCTCGAACGGCACCTGCAACCTGTTCGTGACCTCCCCGCTCGACGGCCTCTCGCTGCGGGTCAAGATCGCCCTCTTCGGCGGCCTCGTGCTGGCGTCCCCGGTCATCCTCTTCCAGATCTGGCGTTTCGTGACACCCGGGCTCAAGGCGTCCGAGCGCCGCTACGCCATCCCCTTCGTGCTCAGCGCGTTCGTGCTCTTCCTGCTCGGCGCAGCAACCGCCTACATCACCTTGCCGCACGCCCTCGGTTGGCTGAAGTCGGTCGGTGGACCAAACCTGCAGGCGATCTACGACCCCATCCCGTACCTCGGATTGATCCTGCTGATGATGACGATCTTCGGCCTGACCTTCGAATTCCCCGTCGTCCTGGTGTCTCTCGAGCTCGCGCACGTCGTCACACCCGCACGCCTGCTGCGTTCGTGGCGATGGGCGGTCATCATCATCGTGGTGATCGCGGCGGTGTTCACCCCGAGCTCCGACCCGTTCTCCATGTTCGCTCTCGCCATCCCGCTCGTGGCCTTCTACTTCATCTCCATCGGCATCGGGAAGCTGCTCGGCCGTTGACGCCGCACTCGTGGCCCGTCCCCGAGACGGCCGGAGCGGCGGCGTTCGAGGCCGATCTGCCCTTCGCCCTCGACGACTTCCAGCACGAGGCGTTCCGGGCCCTCGACGCGGGCCATTCCGTCCTCGTCTCCGCCCCGACCGGTTCGGGCAAGACGCTGGTCGCGGCCTACGCGCTCCACCGTGCGCTCTGCGCCCGTGGCAAGGCGTTCTACACGACCCCCCTCAAGGCCCTCTCCAACCAGAAGTACGGCGAGCTGGTGGCCGCCTACGGCGAGGAGCACGTCGGGCTCCTGACCGGTGACACGACGCTGCGCCCCCGGGCGCCGGTCGTGGTGATGACGACCGAGGTCCTGCGGAACATGCTCCTGGCCGGATCCGATCTCCTCGAGGGGCTCCACACGGTGGTGCTCGACGAGGTCCACTTCATTCAGGACCGCTACCGGGGCGGGGTCTGGGAAGAGGTGCTCGTGCTCTCGCCACCCGAGATCCGCTTCGTGTGCCTCTCCGCCACGGTCAACAACGCCGACGAGCTGGGCGGCTGGCTGCACTCGGTGCGGGGCGACACGACGGTGATCGTCGAGCGGCAGCGGCCCATCGTCCTGCGCCACCACTTCGCCGTCCACCGGCGCGAGGACGAGGAGACCCTCCTGCTCCCACTCCTGCAGGACAACGGGCGGCCCGGTGCCGAGGGCCTGCGGATCGACCAGGCGGTGCGCCGGGCCGTGCAGGGACGCTCGGTGCACTGGCAGCCGAGGGGCAGGGGCCCGCGCCTGCCCTACCGGGCCCCGCACCGGACCGAGGTCGTCAACGAGTTGGACCAGCGAGAGATGCTGCCGGCCATCGTCTTCATCTTCAGTCGTGCGGCGTGTGACGATGCGGTGCGCCAGGTCATGCGCGACGGGGTCCGGTTGACCGATGCACACGAGCGTTCGGCCATACGGCAGGTCGCGGAGCGCCGGACCGAGCCACTCGGCGACGACGACCTGCGCGTCCTCGGGTACGACGAGTGGCTCGAAGGGCTCGAGCGTGGCATCGCCGCGCATCACGCCGGGTTGGTGCCCGTCTTCCGCGAGACGGTGGAGGAGTGTTTCGCGGCCGGGCTCTTGAAGGTCGTCTTCGCCACCGAGACGCTCTCGCTCGGCATCAACATGCCGGCTCGCTCCGTGGTGATCGAGCGCTTCACCAAGTACGGCGGAGCCGGGCGGGCGACCCTCACGTCGGGGGAGTACCTCCAGCTGACCGGCCGCGCCGGTCGCCGGGGCCTCGACGAAGAGGGCCATGCCGTCGTCGAGTGGTCGAACGAGATCACCTTCGCCGAAGCCGCCCGCGTTGCGTCGGCGCCGCCACCTGACCTGCGCTCGGCGTTCCGCCCGACCTACAACCTGGCCGTCAACCTCGTGTCCCGGTTCGACCGCAGCACCGCCAACGCGGTCCTGCACCGATCGTTCGCCCAGTGGCAGGCCCGCCAGCCGGACCTGCTGTCACGGCAGCTCAGCCATCGCGTCGCGGCGCTCGAACAGATGGGGTACCTCGACGGCTGGTCGCTGACCCCTTCGGGCCGCCAGCTGTCCCGCATCTACCACGAGGCCGACCTCCTGATCGCGGAGGCCCTGGCGAGCGAGGTGCTGGCCGGGGCCGAGCCGGCGGTGCTGGCCGGGGTCCTGTCGGCGGTCGTCTTCGAGCCGCGCCGGGCCCGGCGCCTGCCGGGCCACCAGGCGCAGAGGCGGGGGAAGCGACGCGGTCACATCCAGGACCGCCTGGGTGACAAGCGCACAGCCGAGCTCGCCTGGCGTTGCGATGCGATCAGCATCATGGCCGAGAGGATCCGGGCCGTGGAGGAGGCGCATCTCGTTCCTCGAACCCGTCAGCCCGCGGCCGGCCTCGCGACCGCGGTGGCGTCGTGGGCCCGGGGGGCCTCCTTCTCGACTGCCCTCGAGGTCGCTGGGCGCGACGTGGGCGATCTGGCGCCCGGTGATTTCGTGCGCACCATGAAGTCGGTGGCCGACCTGGCCCAGCAGGTCTCGCACACGGCCGTCGACACGGGCGTGGCGGGCGCCGCCCGGGAGGCGGTCGATCAGCTGCTCAGGGGCGTCGTCGCGGGGGGCCTGTTGGGGTCCTGACCCCATCCGCCACCGTCGCGTCACCCTCGTTCTATCGTGGGCCGTGCATGTTCCCTTACTCAGAAGAGCGCTTCACCGCGGACGAGGAGGCGATCCTCCGCCGCTACGTGACCAACTTGGACCAGCCGGTATTTGCCCTGGTCAACCTGCCCGAGGTGGTCAAGGGCGCGCTCTTCGCTCGGTACTCCCGCTCGCCCAAGAGCCTGCGGCGGCTCTTCCTCGAGGAGTTCGTGGGGGACCTCGACGTCTCCGGCGATGCCACGGTGGACGCGACAGTCGGCCTGGCGCGTGCCGAGCAACTCTACGAGCGCGTCTTCGTCGAGTACGGCGACGACTCGGTCGCGCAGCTCGGCGGTGTCCACCTTGCCTGCGAGCAGTCGTCCAATGTGCTCTCGAAGATCCTCGAATGGGGACGCCTCATGTCCTACCTCGAGCAGTCGACGCGCTACATCGCGTACAACCAACGGCTCGACAACGGGCAGTACCGCTATTTCCGGCCCCCGGAGTTGCTCGACTCCCCGCACGGCGCCCGATTCGTCGGCGAGATGGACCGCGTCTTCGACACCTACGGCGCACTGCTCCCGCGCATGCAGGCATGGGTGGCCGAGCGGTTTCCCCAGGGGGCCGGCGACAGCGACTTCGTGTACCGCCAGGCGACGCGCGCCAAGTCCCTCGATGCACTGCGCGGCATGCTTCCCGCCGCCTCACTCTCCAACATCGGCTTGTACGGGACGGGCCAGTCCTACGAGCAGTTGCTGCTGCGCATGCGCGCGCATCCGCTGCCCGAGGCGCGTCAGTACGCCGACATGATGCTGGTCGAACTCCGCAAGGTGATCCCCTCCTTCTTGCAGCGCGTCGACGTCAAGGAGCGCGGCGGTGAGTGGTCGACCTATCTGTCCGCCACGCGCCAGCAGACGGCGCAGGTCGTGGCGCGACTGTGGCCCGACCTGAGTCCCGGCGGATCCGGACCGGCGGCCGACGTCGAAGAGGCGGAGGTCGCGCTGCTCGACTTCGACCCGGAGGGTGAGGAGAAGGTCCTGGTGGCAGCCTGTTTCTCGCATCTCGGCTGCTCCGAGCGCGAGGCAGCCCGACGGGTCAGGCTCCTCGGTCACGATGATCGCGTCGCGTTGCTGCGGGCGTACGTCGGCGACCGGCGCAACCGCCGCCATCGCCCGGGTCGCGCCTTCGAGCGGACCGACTACCGCTTCGAGCTCGTCACCGACTACGGCGCCTTCCGCGACCTGCAGCGGCATCGCATGCTCACCATCGAGTGGCAGCGCCTCGGCGTGTCGTTGGGCTACGACATGCCCGGGCTCGTGGCCGAGGCCGGCCTGGCGGAGCGCTACGACGAGGCCCTCAGTCGCGCCGAGGACCTGTACCGCTCCCTGCTACCCGAGTTCCCGGAACAGGCCACCTACGCCGTCGCGCTGGCGCATCGCATCCGCTACGTGATGCAGCTCAACGCGCGCGAGGCGATGCACCTCGTCGAGTTGCGTTCGGGAACCCAGGGACACCCCGCCTACCGCAGGGTGGCGCAGCAGATGCACCGGGCCATCGCAGAGGTCGCCGGCCACCGGGCACTCGCCGAAGCGATGTCCTTCGTCGACCATGGGTCGACCGACCTCGAGCGCCTCGAATCCGAGCGCCGGGCCGAGCGTCGGCGCTCGGAAAAATCTGCAACTCATTGACCAGGAACTACCGTCGTTCTCCCTGGTGGCGGCCGCTTCACCCTTCTTGACGAGCCCACCCCCGACTTGCCTAATGTACGGCGCAGTCCCCGACGCCCCTAAGGATGCTTCAGATGGACAAAGCGCTGATGCAGTAAGGGGGGGATGTGCTGTGAGAGGCGGTGGTAGGCCCTGGGGGTCGAGTAGAGAACGTGTTGCCGGCCTGGCTACCAGGTCCTGCGATATGGCGCCAAAGACCCCCGGGCCCACCCGCCGAGGCCCACCGACCCCACCTCCCGCAGCCTGACCGGGTCGCCGTTCACGGCGATTGAACGGTCTCTCCAACCGTCTATGCTCCCGCGGCACAATGGCGACCAAGAAGAAGGCTAAGGCCGAAGATCTGGAGGTTGAGACCCCCGACGTCGACGACGAAGCGACGATCGAGGAGGACGACCTCGAGGTTGACATCGAGGACGAGGACGCGCTCGAGGACATCGAGGTCGACGCCCTCGCGGAGGACGCCGACGACGTCGACGAGATCCTCGACGAGGACGAGGAGGAGGCGGACGTCGACGAGATCCTGACGGCGTCGCCCGCCGCCGTCGTCGAGAAGTCCGGCGAAGGGGACGAGGAGGAAGAGGAGGAGGAGCCCGACGACGAGGACGTCGAGGCGAGCCTCGACGTGATCCTCAAGGAGCGCCTGGTCGTCGAAGACGAGCCCGAGGACGAAGAGGCGACCGATCAGGAGGACAAGACCGAGGGCAACGAGCGGGTGCTGCCCAAGCAGCCCGACGAGTTCGTCTGCCGCTCGTGCTTCCTCGTCAAGCACCCGAGCCAGCTCGCCGACAAGAAGAACATGCTCTGTCGGGACTGTGTCTGAGGAGCCGGTCCCCGACGGCGAGCAGGCCTCCAAGAGCCCGTTGCGCCGAACCCTCGATCTCTGCGTCTTCGCACCCGTCGGCGTCGCGGTGACGGTCGCCGAGGATCTTCCGGAACTGATCGCCAAGGGCCGGCGGCGCGTCGAGCTCGAGCTGGGCAACGCCCGCGTCGTCGGGCGCTTCGTCGTCCGCAAGGGCCAGCGGGAGGTGTCCGGCCGGCTCGACGAGATGCTCGGCAACGGCACCGACGACGCCCCGACGGCTGACGGCGGGGCGGTGGCGCCGACGGCAGGGCCACCGGCGCGACCGGCGCCGGACTCGGCCGCCGAGGCGATCGTGGGGGGCGCCCTGGCCGACTACGACACGCTCAGCGCATCGCAGGTCGTCCGTCGGCTCGAAAGCCTCGGTCCAGACGAGCTGCGAGCCGTCCAGCGCTACGAGGCGTCCACCCGCAATCGGCGCACCATCTTGAACCGGGCCGACCAGCTTCTCGGCGAGCGGCCGACGCCGCCGCCGTACTAGCCGCGGTGGAGCTCGCCCGGCCGGCCGGTGCGGCGGACCGCCAGACCTGCACGCGCCTGCTCTCCCAGGCGCTCGTCAGCGCCTCCTCCATGCGCGGTGGGGCCGCCTTGGTGGGGGATGCGACGCCGGTGACGCTGCTCGAGCGCTGGACCCGCGCCGGAGGGGCGGCCCACCTGTTGGTGGGGGAGTACGAGAGCGCCGTGGTCGGGCTCCTGGCGGTGACGGTGGCCCCTCCGGCCGCCGGCCGCCGCAGCGGCATGATCGAGTGCTGCTACGTCGAGACCGGAGCCCGCGGCGTCGGAGTGGGCACGGCGCTGACGGAAGCCGCCGTCGAGTGGTGCACGGCGTGGGGCTGCACGGACGTCGACGCCCTGGCGCTCCCCGGCGACCGCTCGACCAAGCAGCGCCTGGAGGCGGCAGGGTTCACCGCTCGTCTGCTGACCCTCAGCCGCCGGTTGGGCTGAAGCGGTGCTCCGTGTTGACCCGCCGGGGCGGCGGAGGAGGGACCCGTAGCCCGAGCAGCTTGGCCAGAGCAGGGACCGACCCGGCGGCATGGCGTGCCGCCTGCTTGGCCACCTCGTCGTCGGGGATGCCCGCCGGCTTGACCGTGCGACGCACCGGAGACGCCACCACGGCGTCGAGCAGCCGCATCCACTCCTCGGGCGCCAGCTCGGCCGTCATGGCCTCCCCGGCGGCGGAGGCGAGCCTGACGGCCAACTCGGCCGGGCAGCGGGTCCCGGGCTCGGGGGGGCGGATGGAGGCCTCGACGGCCTGGAGCACGCGCCCGTCGTTGAGCGCATTCGTGATGCGGGCGAGCCACTCCTCGCGCAGGGCGGTGGTGCGCTGGTCCAGGGACTCCTGGAGTGCCTTGGCCATGGAGCGCCCCTCCTCGTCGAGGTTGACGGTGCGCGAGGCCGCCACGACGGCTCGGAGCTCACGGAGGCGGTAGTCCTTCCCGGCGGTCTGCGCCACCGACGCGCGGTCCTTCCAGTCGGCGAGCCGCACGGTGGGCAGCAGGTCGTCGGCCATGGACAGCACGGCGTCCGCGGCGACCGGGGGCTTGCCGCTGGACTTGGCCGCGGTGTTCTGGGTGTCGATGGCCTGGCGCACGGCCTGCAAGCCACCGCGCAGGAGCTGTTCGGCCACGGGGATCTGCTCGGGGCGCAGCGTCGCCAACATGGCGTTGCGGTGCACCGTCGACGTCGGTGCGACAGGGCGCTCGCCGCGCGTGGGGCGCCCGTCACCGTCAGCCGGTCGGCGTCCTCCGGGGCGGCGCGGGCCGCCGCCGCGGGGCCGGTCACCGCGGTCGCCTCGGTCACCGCGCTCGCCGCGCTCTGAATCGGACGCGGGACCGCGACGACCACCGCGGCGCTCGCCGCGGTCGCCGCGGTCGTCCGAACGCCGCTTTCCCGAGCCGGGCGCAAGGATCACCGACACGTCCGGCGCCCGCTTCGGTGTGCCCTTCACCTCGATCCGCCCCTCGGTCTTCTCCGGGGAGCGGGTGGGCTTCGCCGCGGTGAGCGTCAGGATCTCGATGCCCTCGAGGCCGACCTCGACGTCGGCCCGCAGCACGGCACCCACGGCCTCGCCGGCCGGCACCAGGGCGGCATCGACGGTGCCCTTGGGCTGGCGCGCACCGGCGGCGCGCCAGGTCCACGACCCGTCATCCGTCTGGCTCGTCAGCTCGATGTCGATCCGGCGTGACATGCGGCGGACACGCTACCTCGCCCGGCACCGAGTCCCGATGCCGGGCCCGGATCGGCATCCCATAACATGGGCCGGACGTCCGCAGGAGTGCGGGAGCCGCCGGGGCGGGTATCGACCCACCGTCATGCGGTGCGACGGGCCCATGTCCCTTCAGGAGGATCCACATGAGTGAGGACACCGAGCAACCAGGAGGCGACCCCGCTGCCGGCACGCCCGGGTCGATCGCTCAGCCCGCTCCGTCCTCCGAGACGCCGTCTGGCAGCCCGTCCATGCCCGAGGACGCCAGCGACACGAGCGCCCTCTCGGAGCCCCTGACCCCTGAGAACCCGCCGCCACCGGCGCCCTCGTCCTACCCGCCGCCGGCCTGGACGCCGCCGACGGGTGGCGACACCCAGCCGACGCCCCCCGTTGCGCCCCCCGCGATCCCGTTCTCGTACCCCCCTCCCGACCCCAGCGCGGCGGGTGGCCCACCGGCACCTCCGGGAGGCTCGACGGGGGGGGCGCCCGGCAGGTGGCGTGCCTGGCTCCCGGTGGCCGTCGTGGCGGCGGTCATCGGAGGGGGCATCGGCGCCGGCGTGACCGCCATCGCCAACGACAAGACCTCCAACGGCAACGGCAACGTCACCATCCACGAGAGCAATGCGGCGCCCGGCGCCGCCGTGCTCAGCGGCAGCGTCACGATCCCCCAGCTCGTCGACCGGGTCATCCATGCCGTGGTGTCGATCGACGTCAAGTCCGGCGGGAACGAGGACGAGGGGACCGGCATGATCATCACCTCGGACGGGGAGGTGATCACGAACAACCACGTGATCGAGCTCTACACCCAGGGCGGCAAGACCGGCTCCATCACGGTCACCGAGTACGGGCAGACGAAGGCGCTGCCCACCACCCTGATCGGCTACGACCAGACCAGGGACGTGGCGCTGCTCAAGATCGACAACGTGTCGAACCTGCCCACGGTCACCTTCGGCAACTCGTCCAAGGCCGTGGTCGGCGACGCGGTGGTGGCCATCGGCAACGCACTCGGGCTGTCGGCCGGCACTCCCACCGTCACCCAGGGCATCGTCTCGGCCCTCGGGCGCTCGGTGACGGCCGGAGGGGTGGGTACGCAGACCGAGACCCTGCAGAACCTCATCCAGACCGACGCCGCCATCAACGCGGGCAACTCGGGCGGGCCCCTGATCGACACCTCGGGACAGGTGATCGCCATGAACACGGCGGTGGCGGGGACCTCGAGCGACGGCACGTCGTCGCAGAACATCGGCTTCGCCATCCCCATCGCCCAGGTGGAGTCCCTCCTTCCCGGGCTGCAGAAGGGCGGCCAGTCCGGGAACGGCGGCGGCTACCTCGGCGTCGACATCACCACCCTCACGCCGGCGCTCCGCCAGCAGTACGGCTTCACGCCGACGTCGGGCGCCGTGATCCTGACCGTGGTCCCCGCGTCCCCGGCCGCCAAGGCCGGCCTGGTCCAGGGCGACGTCATCGTGAACATCGCCGGCACAGCGATCACGTCGGCCGAAGACCTCCAGAAGGTGATCCAGGCCTCCAAGCCGGGGGAGACGGTGACCATCACCTACTACGTCGGCGACAGCAAGCGGACGACCAACGCCACCCTCGGGACCCAGGCGGAGGCCCAGCAGCAGCAGTCGTCGGGGTCGGGCAGCACCACCAACCCCTTCGGTGGGGGAGGGTTCCCCGGCTTCGGCAACTCCGGGAGTACCGGGGGGACGCCCTAACCCACCCGCGCTCCCGGCGGGACGTCGAAGTTCCGGTCCGGGTGCGCCGGTGGGAGGTTCATCGACCCCCCGCTCGGCTGCCATCCACTGGCCTCGATGTCCTCGAGCACGTGGGCCATGTTGTAGGTGTCCTCCTCGTAGGAGAACTTCCCGTTGCCGGCATAGATCAGGCGCGAGTAGCCCGACTGGCGGTATGGCGTCCCGTCCGGCCTGAGGCGGGGCATGATCTGGGTCCACTTGACCACGACGTCGTTCCCCTCGATCGCCGTGAACTCAATGGGGAACTTCCAGTCCTCCATGCCGAGCATGGAGTCGACCAGCCAGTGCGCGATGGCCTCGCGCCCCTCGAGGCGGCCCCAGGCACCGTCGATGTAGACCGCGTCCTCGGTGTAGAAGTCGGCCAGGGCGCCGAAGGCATCCGGTTCGAGCCCGTCGTCGATCCTTCGGCGCAGCTCGTGGTAACGGTCCACGGTCGCCCGGACCTCCTCACGTGGAAACGGCATGGATGTGCTCCCTCCTCAATGTTCCCCCGCGTGGTCGCGATAGGCCTCCTGGCATGCCTCCAGCTCGGCCACGGCCCGGTCGCGGTCGCCGAACCCCTCGACCTCGGTCGACTTCTCCGGCTCGAGGTCCTTGTAGATGCTGAAGAAGTGGGCGATCTCGTTGCGCAGGTGCTCCGGCACGTCGGTGATGTCGGAGGCGCCGTCCCACTGCGGGTCGTGCTCGAGCACGCAGATCAGCTTGGCGTCGACACCCTTCTCGTCGCGCATGGAGAACATGCCGAGGACGCGCACCCGGACCACGCAGCCCGGGAAGGTGGGGTCGGCGACCAGCACCAGTGCGTCGAGCGGGTCCCCGTCACCGGCCAGGGTGTCGGGCACGAAGCCGTAGTCCGCCGGGTAGGTGGTGGCGGTGAAGAGTCGGCGGTCCAGCCGGATGACGTGCTGCTCGTGGTCGTACTCGTACTTGTTGCGGCTGCCCGTGGGGATCTCGATCACCACGTCGATCACCTCGTCGGGCCGGGGGTTCACTGCGGGTTCGGTGGCTCGCTGCGGTGGGCGTCCTCGATCGGGCTCATGATGCCGACGCCGTTCCCGTCCGGGTCGCTCAGGACCGCGTAGCGGGCTCCCCAGAAGGCGTCAAAAGGGTCCTGCTGGACCGGGACGTCCTCGGCCGCGAGCGCGGCCACGAGATCGTCGACCGCTTGGCGGGACTCGACCTTGAACCCGAGGACCACACCCCCACCCCCGGGCCAGCCTCGGTTCCACTTGTCCGCGAACGAGACGCTGTCGAGGTCCACGTCGATCGACGCGGCCTCTCCGGGCAGAGCCGACACGTGATGGTCGTCCCAGACCGGGTCATGCCGGTTTCCGAAGTCGAGCCCGAGCCGGGTGTAGAACGCCCGGCAGGCGGCCACGTCGTGGACGACGAGGTTGATCTGATCGAGGCGGATCCGCGGCACGGGCCCACCGTAGTGCTCAGGGGCCGAAGTACGCGTTGTGCACGGCGTCGCGGGCGGCCAGGGCGTCGGCCACGGACGGGCGGCCCGCACGCCCGGCGCGCAACGCCTCCAGCGTCGCCCTCTTGTTGTTCTCGAAGACCACCTGCTCGTCGGCCGCCTCGGGGTTCACCCACACCGCAGCGATGAGCAGCAGTGCGGGCACCTCCGCCTGGGCGATCGTGTCCTCGGCGACGGCCTCCATCACGCCGGCCGCGATCCCGGCGTGGGCCGCGCCCCACGTGAGCCGGGCATGGCGCTCACCCTCGATGGTGGCCTTGTTGACGAAGAGGGTGAAGGGGCGGACCGCGGTGCCCGGGGTGACCGTCGCCACGAAAGTGACGTGACCCTCGCGTGGTGTGGCGAGCGCGGTGACCCACGCCGTCTCGACGGGGCCGCCGGCGGAACCCAGGACGGTGTTCACGTGGGCCGCCTCGGCACCCTCGCCGACGAAGGACTCGCCGAACTCGGTGCTCACGCGGGGACCGGCCAAGCCGCAGGCGGCACGGCGAACGGCTCCGTGCGCCCGTAGCGGTCCGCCCGCAGGAGGTCGCTGCCCATGGTGCCGGGCTTGGTGTCGAAGGCGAGGAGGCCGACGTGGCGCCAACGGCTCCCGGCGATGGGGCTGACCCGGTGCAGCGAGTGGCGACCCTCGAAGATGAGAAGGGTTCCCGGGGTCATGGGCAGTGTCTCGACCCTCGAGCGGTCGGCCGCGAGCACCGCAGCGACCTCGGGGTAGCACTCGTCGTGCTGGTTCCTGATGCGCGGCACCACCTCGAAGTCCCCGCCCGCCTCGGCCGACTGGATGGCGAGCGACACGACGAAGTCGGTCTGGTCGAAATGCCACTGCAGCTGGTCGCCCGCGCCCATCACGGCCAGGTTGAGCGCGCCGAAGGGGTCCGCGTAGCGGAAGATCGGCCCGCGCTCGAGCACCTGGGCGATCAGGTCCTTGAGCGGGTCCCACTCGTAGAGGAGGCGCAGCGGCGAATCGAGCGGGGTGATGTCGTAGGCGACGGCGCGCACCGCGTAGTCGGCGAAGTGCAGCCGCGGGTGCTCGGGCGGCAGGGAGAAGTCGGGGAACTCGAGGTATGCGGTGCCCTGCCCTCCCGAGCGGTGGGCACGCTCGGCGAGGGTGTCGGCGTCGCGCACGAGCGCGGCGACGCCGACGGGGGAGACGAAGCCGGGTATCTCGGCCGCGCCGTTCGCCGCGAGCTGGCGACGGGCCTCCTCGACGCAGGCCCGGTACGACTCCGACTCGGGACTGAGGACGCGATAGCGCTCCAGGTCGACCAGGAGGGAGGGGTCGTGGGGGGTGATCGCCACCTCCTTACCCACCTCCCTTCGGGCACTCGGGCCGCCCGGCGCACACCCGAGCCGGTCGTGGTCTCTCGCGCACGGTACCAGCGGGCACCGCCAATGGCGGTTCCTCGGTCGGCCTGCGCTCAGCCGCCGAAGGCGCCCGCCGTCCCGGCCCCGGCGACGATCCTTTGGAAGCGGGCCCCGCCGCCGAAGCCGCCGCCGCCGAAGCCGCCGCCGCCGAAGCCTCCGAATCCACCGAAGGTGCTCGTGTTGGAGGAGGGGACCGGCAGGGCGTAGTCGGCGAGCACGACGTTCTGCCCGGGAGTCAGGCCCGAGAGGACCTGGGTGTAGGTGTCACCGACCATGCCGACCTTGATCAGCTTCCGGGTCGACACGCCGCTCGAGAGCACCTCCACGTAGGAGCGGGATCCCAGGCTCTGCACGGCCGACGTGGGCACCGCCACCACGTTGGCGACCGCTCCCGTGGCGATGACCACGTTCGCGGTGGAGCCCGTGAACAGCCCGGTCGCCGACGACGGCAGCGCGACCACGACCGGGTACGTGTAGCCCGAGGTCCCCGACTGGACGGGGCCAACCTGGGACAGCGTGCCGTCGATGGTGCCATCGACGCCGTCGACCTGGACCCCGGCGGAGTCGCCGACCTTGACGGAGGGCACCTGGGAACTGGAGAGGGTGCCGGCCACCTCGAACGATTGCGTGCCGATGATGACGATCACGTCGGTGCTCGAGTTGGCGCTCACGCTGTCGCCCACGTTGATCCCCACCGAGACGATCGTCCCGTTGATGGGGCTGGTGAGGTTCGCCTCGGCCAAGGATTGCTCGGCGACCGTCAACTCGGCCTGTGCCGTGTCGATGGCGGCCTGGTCCGCCGCGATCTGCTGTGGCGTGTCCGACGAAGCCGAGGCACCGGTGCCGCCCGCGCCACCGGAGCCGCTGCCGGTGCCTGTCCCCGTCCCGCCGCCGGAGTTGCCGGTGGAGCTGCTGGGCGTCGTCGGCAGGGCCCTGGGCGCCTGGGTGGGGGAGCCGGCCGTGCTCGACGTCCCCTGGTCGAGCGCCTGCGACAGCGCGGCCTCGTCCTTGGCCACGGTGGCCTGATCGGCCGACACCAGTTGCTGGTCCTTGGAGACCTGGGCGAGGGCGGCCGCGCAGTTGGCGGGGTTCGTCGTGGTGGTGGTCGTCGACGACGTCGTCGTGGTGCTCCCTGTGCCACAGGCCTGCTGCGCCTGGGCCAGGTCGGCTGCCTCTTGCTGCTGGTCGGCGCCGGTCTTGGCCTCGTCCTGCGTCAAGGTGTTCTGATCCTGGGCGATGGTGCTCGGCGTCCCGGCCGAGGACCCGCCCTTGGACGGCGACGTCGTGGTCGTGGTGGTGGTCGGCGTCGACGACGCGGTGGGCGCGCTGGTCGTGGAGGCGGTCTGACTGCTCTCGTCCTGCGCCAGCTTCGCCTCGTCTGCGTTGAGGGTCGACTGCGCCGAGGAGACCGACTCGCTCAGCGAGGTCGTGTCGAGGGCCCCCAATGACTGTCCGGCGGTGACCTCTTGGCCGACCGTCGCGCTGAGCGTGGCCACCTGGCCGGCCACCTGGAAGGAGGCCGAGGCGTCGTTGACCGGCTGCACCGTGCCGACGACGGTCATGCTCTGCCCGACGTCGGTCCGGGTGACGGTCGCCATCCGATATCCCGAGTTGCCGCTGCTGGCGGCCGCCCAGGCGGCGGCTCCGCCGCCCAGCACGACGATCAGCACGATCGCACCGACGACGACGGCGCGTCGGTGCCCGGAACGGCCCCAACCGGAGCGGGCAGAACTAGGCACTGCCGCCGCCGGGAGCGCCCCCGCCGCCGCCGCGGAAGAAGCCGCCACCGCCGAAGCCAGCGGTGCAGGTTGCGCCACCGGTCGAGGTGATACGGACCGTGGTCGCCGTCACCGCGCCGTTGGTGGCGGCCGGCCCCAAGGCGGTCACGCAGTCACCGACGGCCAGGTCGGTTGCGGCTGCCGACTGCGTCGAGGACAGGGTCGTGGATCCCGAGGTCGTGATCTTGAGGTTCTCGGTCTTCGGAGCGGCGGGCTTGGAGGTCTTCGAGCTCTTGGAGCTCTTGGAACTGCTGGCCTTGGTGCGGAAGCTCCCCGGGGTGATGTCGGAGCCCGACACGGAGACCGTCGAGCCGCTGACACCGGTGACCTTGCCCGATGCGATCGCGATGGAGGCGAGGCCGGCGAACCGATGGGCCGAACCTGCGGGGAAGCTGGGCCGCGTGCCGCTGGTGCTGCCCGGCCCTCCCCTGCGGAAGTTGAAGCCGCCGGGACCGGCGAAGGCACCGCCGGCCGACGTCCCGCTGCTCCCCGGCCCGACGGAGCAGGACCCCGTCGACGAGGGGCCGCGGACCGTGATGCTGCGGGCGGCGATCGTGGTCTTGGACGACTTCGACGGGGTACCGGTCACGGTGACGCAGTCCCCGGCCGCCAGCGCGCCGACCGACTCGGACACCGTCTTCGAGAATTGCGTCGAGGTGGTCCAGCTCACGGTGGTCTGGCCGGTCGTAGGGTTCTGCACCTCCATGCTCGATGCCTGGAGTGCCGCCACGCTGCCCGTCGCGACGCCGGGGGCGTTCGGAGACGTCGTTGCGGCTCCGGCGGCCGAACCGATCGCCGTGGCTGCCACCAGCGCGGTCGCGCCGGTGCCGAGGAATTGCGCCCAGCGCCGGCGACTCGTGCTTCGGCTGGTCAGTGTCTGCATGTGGAGTGTCCCTCTCTTGGTTCCGTGGTCATTCATTTCGTAGAGCGTCGATGGGGGCGAGATGGGCGGCACGGCTGGCCGGGTACACGCCGAAGGCGATCCCGATGGCCAGGGCGACGACAAGTGCTCCGGCCATGGCCGTGGGGCTGATGGTGATCGGATCGCCGACGACGCCGGGCAGGAAGGTCGCCCCGATGACCCCGAGGAGCGCGCCCAGCGCGCCGCCGATCAGGCCAAGCACGGATGCCTCGACGAGGAACTGGCGCCGGATCACTCGTGGCGTCGCCCCCAGGGCCTTGCGGAGCCCAATCTCGCGGATGCGCTCGGTGACCGAGACCAGCATGATGTTCATGACGCCGATGCCACCCACGAGCAACGAGATGCCGGCGACGCCGCCCAGCAGGATCGTGAGCGTCCGGTCGACCGAGGTGGCGGTCGAGATCAGTGACTGCTCCGAGGTGATGGTGAAGTCGGCGTTCGCCGGGGTCGTGATCCCATGGAGCTGCAGGAGGAGATGGTCCGCCTCCTGGTAGGCGGCGGTGAGGTCCCCCGCGGAGCGGGCCTGCACGGCGATGGAGCTGACCGAGTTCCGCGCCGTCCCTCCGAAGATCCGCTCGGCGCCCGTCGAGATCGGGATGACGGCCACGTCGTCGGGGTCGGTCGTGCTCGACGAAGACGACGACGATCCGGTGGAGGTGAGCACGCCCACCACCGTCAGCGGGACCCCGTTCACGTCGACGGTCTGGCCCACCGGGTCGAGGCCCCGGAAGAGCTCCGACGCCGTCGTGGCACCGAGGACGGTGACGGCGGTGTGGTCGGCCACGTCCTGGTTGTCGACGAAGCGGCCCTGGGCCAGGCTGCGGCCCCTGACGGTGAGCCACGTGGGCGTCGAACCCTGCACCGAGGTGGTCCACGTGCTGGAGCCGGCGGTGAGGGTCTCCGACGAAGAGGTGATGGGGGCGACAGCCTTGATGTCGGGCGCGACGATCGGGTTGGAGAGCGCGGTGACGTCGGACGTGGTGAGGGTCGACGCCGTGCCGAGCGCCTCGCGGATGCCCGTGCTCGAGGTCGAACTCCCCGGGGAGACGGTGAGCACGTTGGAGCCGAGCGCAGTGATCTCGGAGGTGACCTGGCCCTGGGCGCCCTCGCCCAATCCGACGGTCAGGATGACCGCGGCGATGCCGATCAGGATGCCGAGCACCGTCAGCGCAGACCGCAGGCGGTGGCTGCGCACACCGTTGACGCCGGTCCGGAACGTCTCGAGCCAGCTCACCGGATGCTCTCCATGTACCGGTCGTCGTTCTCCGTGAGAAGCCCGTCCCGGATGCCGAGCACCCGGCCCGACGCGGACGCCACCTCGGCGTCGTGCGTGATGAGCACCAGGGTGCGGCCCGCCTGGTGGAGCTCGTCCATGAGGCGCAGCACCTCGGCGGCCGAGACCGAGTCGAGGTTCCCGGTCGGCTCGTCGGCCAGGATCAGGTCGGGCTCGGTGACCAGCGCCCGTGCGACGGCGACACGCTGCTGCTGCCCGCCCGAGAGCTCACCAGGGCGGTGGTTCACCCGTCCGGCCAGACCCACCCGTGCCAGTGCGTCCATGGCCCGTTCCTTGCGCTCCGTGCGCGCCACCCCGGCGTAGACCAGGGGCAGCTCCACGTTCTGCCAGGCCGACATCGAAGCGAGCAGGTTGAACTGCTGGAAGACGAAGCCGATGCGCCGGTTGCGCACCTCGGCCAGGGCGGCCTCGCTCATGATGCTGACGTTCTCGCCGGCGAGGTGGTAGGCGCCCGACGTGGGCGTATCGAGGCAGCCCAGGATGTGCATGAGGGTCGACTTGCCCGATCCCGAGGGCCCGATCACGGCGACGTACTCGCCCGGTGCGATGGTCAGGCTGATCCCGCGCAGCGCCGCCACGGCGATGGAGCCGGTCCGGTAGACCTTCGTCACCCGCTCCAGCTCGATCACCACGCCGTCCGACGTCCCCGGCGGGGGAGTGACGCGCGCTGGTGCGGTCATCCGCCACCGCCGCTGTTGGACACGATGCCACCGCCACCGCCGGTGAACCCACCGGCCGGGAAGCCCCCGCCCCCGAAACGGCCGGCGCCGCCGAGCCCGCCGAAGCGGCCGCCCGTGCCACCGAAGAGCCCGCCACCCGTGCCTCCCGAGCCGGCCTTGAACGACACCACCTGCTCCAGGACCTTGTCCCCGGAGGTGACGCCGCTGGTGATCTGGGTCTCCCCGCTCTCGGCCGCACCCACCGTCACCGGCTTCACGACATGGCTGCCGTGGACGACCTGGGTGACCGTCGCCTGGCCGTTCGAGTTGTAGGAGATGGCCGCGGTCGGCACCTCGGTGACGTTGTTGAGCTGCTTGACGATGATGCTCACATCGGCGGTCGACCCGGCGTAGAGGCCCGACGGATCGCCCGTGACGTCGATCACCACCGGGAAGGTGGTCACGTTGGAACTCTGGCTGCCGATCAGGCTGATGGAGGCGACGGTGCCGTAGTCCGTCGTCGTCGATCCGGTCGGGACGATGTCGGCCTGGTCTCCGTCGGCGACCTGACCGATCTGGGTGTCGTCCACCGTCGTGTTGACGATGTAGGAATCGGTACCGACGACGACGATCTGTGCCGTCGACGACCCGGTCCCGGTGCCGGTCCCGCTGCTCCCGGTCCCGCCGCTTCCGCCGGTGCCGCTGCCGCCACCCGAGCCGGTGCCGGTCACCTGCTGACCGACGTTGAGGTTCACCGAAGCGACGGTCCCCGGAATGGTCGAGGTGAGGGAGGCGTCGTTCAGGGCGGTCTGGGCGTTCGACAGCGATGACTCGGCCGAGGTCACGGCCGCCTGGTCGGAGTCGAGCTGGGTCGTGCTGGCACTCGAGGCTTGGTCGGAGGCCAGCCGTGCTTCGGCCGAAGCGAGCTGGGCCTGGGCCGCGTTGAGGTCCTCCAGGAGTGCCGTCGTGTCGACGGTGGCCAGCACCTGGCCTGCGGTCACGGTCTGGCCGGCCTTGACGTTCACTGCGGTCACGGTGCCCGACACGCCGAAATTGAGGTTGGCCTGACTGGCCGGCTCGATCGTGCCCGAGCTCGCGACGGTCTGCTGGATGGTGCCGGTGCGCACGGCGACGGTCTCCGTCGTGACCACGAGACCGGTCGGGGTGGACGAGCCCGAGGTCAACCAGTAGGCGAGGCCGCCCGCGCCGGCGAGGACGACGACCGCCAGCGCGACGATCGCCGCCCGGTGCCTCCGCCAGAACGAGGTCGTCCCCGGCGGGAGCTCGCCCTCGTCGCTCAGGGCCAGCTCCTGCGTGATGTCGACCGGGTTCTCCGCGGTCATCTCCGCTCTCACCATGCCCTCAGTTGAGCCGAGCCATTTCACAGTGAGCCGACACCCAGCTGTGAGCCCGCTTGGTGTTTTGTGGAAAACGTGCACAACAACCCTGGTCAGAGCGTTTTTAGGCTGCGCTTGTCGCTCTCTCAGGGAGGGCACAGCGGGCTCAGGCCGTGTGCAAATGGGGGAGGTGCAAGCTGTGTCGTAAAGCTCACCTGGCGCCGGGGGACATTCGTGCACCCCTCACGAACCCCCCGGTCTCCCGGCGCCGGTGTGGCTTCGGGCCGGACGAAGCCTGATGGCGCACACCACACGCCTACTGTCACGGTCGTGCGGCATGCGACGCCCGCCGGTCTGGAGCGGATCAGCGACCTGCTGGAGAGGCTCCGCAGCGTCAACGGCCTCGTCGAGCGCACGCCGGGCGTCTTCTACCGGCGCTCACGGGCCTTCCTGCACTTCCACGAGGACCCGGCGGGAATGTTCGCCGACGTCCGTCTCGCCGGCGACGACTTCGTGCGGTTCAGGGTCACCTCGCGGTCCGAACAGGCCTCCATGCTCCGGCGGGCGCGTGAAGCGGTGGGGGAGGACTCCACCTGAGCGTGGGCGGCGGGCGCCACGCGAGCACCGGAGGTTGGCGGTTCTTTCCCGGTCTGAGTGGGTATGTCCCCCACGACGGCGGGAACGGGCGGTGAAGGAGCTGCACCATGAAGATCGCCGTATTGGGCCTCGGCAAGATGGGCCAGGCCATCTCAGAACGTCTCCTGCAGGGCGGCCACCACGTCACCATCTGGAACCGCTCGGAGGGAAGGGCCGATCAGCTCCTCGAGAAGGGAGCGACCGGGGCGGATACCCCCCGGGACGCAGTGACGTCGGCCGAGGTCGCCATCACCAGCCTCGCCAACGACGACGCCGTACGACAGGTCGCTCTCGGCGAGGGCGGGATCCACTCCGTCGTCGGCGATCGGACGTACGTCGACTGCTCGACGAGCTCACCCTGGCTGAGTGCCGAGCTCGGTGAGTCCTTCGCCCGCTTCGTCGCCCTCCCGATCCTCGGCGCCCCGCCAGCCGTGCGTGCCGGGGAGGCCACCTACCTGGCGGGGGGAGACCGGGAGACCGTCGAGGGCATCCGGACGATGCTCGACACCCTGTCCGAGCACGTGAAGTGCTACCCGCGGCCCGACATGGCATCGAGCGCCAAGCTCGCCGTCAACCTGCTCTTGCTGTCCGACATCGCCACCCTGGCCGAGGCATTCACCGTCGGGCGTGCCGGCGGCCTCGGCGACGAGGAGCTCACGGACCTCCTGGCCGACTCGCCCATGGTCGCCCCCGGGATCAAGAACCGCTTCCGGACCATCTTGGCGGGATCCGGGCCGACCTGGTGGACCACCGAGCTCGGGGCGAAGGACGCCCGGCTCGCCACAGAGCTCGTCGACGCCACGGGCACGACGAGGCTCTGGATCGGTCCCGTGCTGCGTGACCTGTACGACGCGGCCGCCGACGCCGCCTACCGGGACGACGACGTCGCCTTCGTCGCCCGGATGTACCGCTCAGAGCCCTGACGGGGCGGTTGGAGCACCCCAACCTGATCAGGGCCTTTGCTCCCCCAGTCCGCCGATAAGGGTCATTATGTTAAGTTGAATAGGCAACCAGGGGTCGGGCCCTGGAGGTCGGCCCTACCCCAGCCAACGTCGTTGGCCGGGTCCGCCGACGGCAGGTACTGCGTGTCGCCGGGCTCCTCGTGTACAGGACGTTGCCCACGACGAGTCGACAGAGCGGCGCCGTGTGGGGTGCTCCGGTGTGCTCGCAGGATGCACACCGGAAAGGGCTTGATTCGCCCCCCGCTATTGAGTAAAGTGACAGGCGATAAGTCCCCTTGGTTAAAGGTTCAAAGTCCGGACGGATGAGAAGGGGAAATCCCAGCTAGAGGGCTTGTAGA
This sequence comes from uncultured Acidimicrobiaceae bacterium, assembly GCA_963717455.1. Lineage (GTDB taxonomy): Bacteria > Actinomycetota > Acidimicrobiia > Acidimicrobiales > RAAP-2 > Bog-473. Next base: position 2,854,844 of record OY970336.1, on the reverse strand, counting down.
GGCCCGGAAATACGAGTACTATCCCCGGAATGTCCGGGGATTTTTGCGCGCTCGCGATTGCGAGTGTTTTTGTGTGGGTCCGGTGCCGGTGAGCGGGACTTCGCCCCTCCCCGATGCCGAGCTGCAGTCCGAGCAGGCCTACCTCGAGCACGCCCTGGAGTCGCTCTCGGCCATGCGTCGACGCGCCGAGGGTCTGCTTCGGGATCTGATCGCGGCGGGGAACCCCGACCTCGATTACGTGGCGGCCCTCTCGCGGCGGGTCAACCTCCTGGCGGACAGCCCCCGGCCCCTCCTCTTCGGGCGGATCGACGAGGACGAGGGCCCGACCTGGCACATCGGCCGCCGCCACGTCGAGGACGTCCGGTCCGATCCCGTCGTCGTGGACTGGCGGGCCCCCGTGGCGGTCCCCTTCTACCGGGCCAGCGCCAAGGATGCGCTGGGGCTCGCCCGACGCCGCCAGATCATGGTCGACCGCCGCTCGGTCGTCGCCGTGGCCGACGACCTGTTCGGCGGCGGGGAGGAGGACGCCGGCACCACTCGGCTGCGTGGTGGCGACGCGCTCCTGGCCGAGCTCGAACGAGCCCGCACCGGCGAGATGCTCGACATCGTCGCCACCATCCAGGCCGAGCAGGACGAGATCATCCGTGCCCCGCTCGACCAGTTGCTCACCGTCCAGGGAGGCCCGGGCACGGGCAAGACGGCCGTCGGCCTCCACCGCGCCGCCTTCCTCCTCTACAACCATCCGGCGCTCAGCCGGGACGGCGTCCTCGTGCTCGGCCCGAGCCGGGCCTTCCTGCGCTACATCGCCCAGGTCCTCCCCTCGCTCGGCGAGGAGGCCGTCGTCCAGACCACCGTCGCCGACATCGCGCCCAAGGCGAAGGTGCGCGTCGAGGAGCCCATGGACGTGCGGCGGGTCAAGGGCGACGCCCGTATGGGTGAGCTCCTGCGGCGGGCGCTCGAAGGTCGGCGCCGCCCGCTCGGTGACGATGTCAGCCTGCGGGTGCGCTTCGCACGGGCGACGCTGCCCGCCGCACAGGTCAACGAGCTCGTGGCCTCCATCGCCTCCCGTCCCGCCCCCTACAAGTCCGGTCGGCTCGCGCTGCGGTCCCGCCTCGTGAGCGAGGCTCGCCGCGCCTTCCGCTCCTCCGCCCGGCTGGGTGCCGACGAAGCCTGGTTCGAGGGCGAGCTGACCGCGACGGAGGAGTTCTCCGCGCTCCTCGACACGCTCTGGCCGTCCGTCTCCCCCACCGCGCTCGTCCGCGAGCTGCTCTCCTCCCGCGCGCAGCTGGAACGCTTCTCGGAGGGACTCCTCACGGGGGACGAGCGGCAGCTGCTGCTCCGGGCGCGCGACGCCACCGTGGCCTCCACGGCATGGAGCACCGACGACCTCGCCCTGCTCGACGAGGCGGCCTTCCGGATCGGCGGGCGGACCCGCACCTACGGCCACATCGTCGTCGACGAGGCCCAGGACCTCACGCCCATGCAGTTCCGCATGGTCGCCCGCCGCGCCCCCTCGGGGTCCATCACCGTGCTGGGCGACCTCGCGCAGGCCACGGGACCGTGGACCTATTCGGACTGGACCGAGGTCCGCGCCCACCTGCCCGAGACGGCGCCGCTGCACCACGACGAGCTGACGCTCGGCTACCGCGCCCCGGGACGGGTGCTCGACTACGCGTCCCGCCTCCTGCCGGTCGCGGCACCGGGTGTGGGCCCCACCTCTTCCATCCGCACCGGCCGCACCGAGCCGGCCGTGCGCGCCGTGCCACCCGAGGAGCTGGCCGCGGCCGCGCTGACCGAAGCCCGGACCCTCGCCGGGGACCATGCGCTCGTCGCGGTCATCGCGCCCGACGAGCTGGTGCCGTCACTGGCTCGTTTGAGCCGCCGTCACGCCGGGATCGGGATTCTCGATCGTGATGGGATGACGCGCCCCATCACGATCGTCCCGGCACCGACGGCCAAGGGCCTCGAGTTCGACGCGGTCGTCGTCGTCGAGCCTGCCGCGATCGCCGGCGGCGACAGCCGGGGCCTGCGACTGCTCTACGTGGCCATGACGCGTCCGATCCAACATCTGAGCGTGCTGCACGCGGAGCCCCTGCCCGCCCCGCTCGGGAGCTGAGCCACCCAGGGTCCCCTACGATCGAGGCCCATGGCAATGGACGTGGACGGCAAGGTCGCACTCATCACCGGCGGCAGCAACGGCATCGGAGAGGGTGTGGCCCGGCACCTGGCGGGCGGCGGCGCCCACGTCGTCATCGCCGACATCGACGTGGCCCGAGGGGGCGCGCTCGCCGAGGAGCTCGGGGGCCGCTTCGTCCGCACCGACGTGACCGACGCTGCGGCCTCAACCGCAGCGGTGGCGGCCGCCATGGAGGCGTTCGGCGCGCTCCACATCGCGCACCTCAACGCCGGCGTGACCTCGTGGTGTGGCATGGGCGACGATTTCGACGCGGAGGCCTACCGGCGCTCCATGGCCATCAACCTCGATGGCGTCGTCTACGGCATCGCCGCCGCCAGGCCGGCCATCAAGGCCAGCGGCGGCGGGACCATCGTGGCGACCGCGTCGATGGCAGGCCTCGTGGCGGTGCCGTTCGACCCGATCTACGCGGCCAACAAGCATGCCGTCGTCGGGCTGGCGCGTTCCCTGGGCCAGGTCTACGAGCCCGACGGCATCCGGGTCCACGCCCTGTGCCCGTCCTTCGCCTACACGAACATCATCAAGGGATCGGAGCAGACCCTGCTCGACATGGGGTTCCCGATCATCGAGGTGGCCGACGTCGTCGCCGCCTTCCAGCGCATCTTGGACTCCGACGCCACGGGAGAGTGCTGGTACGTCGTGGCCGGCCGGGAGAGCGAGCCCTTCCGGTTCCGCCATGCACCGGGGCCGCGCCTCGACTGATTCCCGGCCCCTCGTCGAGACCGGCCGGACGTCGCTCTACGATGGTGGGCCGCAGCGACTCCGACCGGCGATGGATCCCGCCGGGGGGCACGACCCCGAACCGCCGCCACGACATGGCTGATGGCTCCTGACAGTCCGCACAGGAGGGCCGGGCCATGGACGAGGTGCACCCAGGAGCACAGGGACGTGACCGCTTCGCGCTCGAGCACGAGCAGCTCGATGCGGGCGGGGACGCGGACCTCCTCGACGAACCCGTCCTTCCCCTTCTGGGGCTGTCGGCGACCACGCTGGCGGCCGTCTTCGTCGGCGGCGCGCTCGGCACCCTGGCCCGCTACCTGCTGGCGGCGCACCACCCCACCGCCGCCGGCGCCTTCCCCTGGGTCACGCTGCTCGTCAACCTGAGCGGCTCGTTCGCCATCGGGCTCCTGGTCGCGCTCACCGAGCACCTCGCACCCCGGCTCCCCGTCGCGCGGCCGCTGCTCATGGTCGGGTTCCTGGGCGGATGGACCACCTACTCCACCCTGGCCGTCGACGCGACACTGCTCGCCAAGCACGGGGATGTGGTCACCTGCCTCGCCTACCTCGCCGCCACCGTCGCCGGAGGGCTCACTCTGGTCGTGGCGGGCCACGCGCTGGCCCGCAGGACGACCAGCCTGTGAGCCCCTCCCCCACCCTCGGCCTCGCTCTCCTCGTCGCGCTGGCCGGCGGCGCGGGTGCCGTCCTGCGGGCGCTGCTCATCCATCACCTCGGCCTGCGGCGCTCCGACCCGCTGCCGGTGGGGACCCTGGTGGTCAACGCCACGGGATCCCTGGTGCTCGGCGTGTTCACGGGGCTCGCGCTCTATCACGGCCTCGGTCCCCACGTGCTGGCCGTGGTCGGGGCCGGGTTGTGCGGCGGCTACACCACGTGGTCCACGGCAAGCTGGGAGACGATCCACCTGCTGCATACGGGACACCGCGGCGAGGCCGTCGTCTTCACGCTGGGCGGGCTCTTCGTCTGCCTGGCCGCGGCGGCCGTCGGCATCGGCCTCATGGCGTGGGTCTGATGAGCCGCCTCCCTCAGGAGGCGAAGGCCTCCGGGGGTGGGCAGGTGCAGACCAGGTGCCGGTCCCCGTACGCCTGGTCGATCCTCGCCACCGGGGGCCAGTACTTGGTCGCGAGGTAGCCCATGGGGAACACCCCAGCCTGGCGGTCGTAGGGCCGCTCCCACTCCGAGACGAGGGCGGCCGCCGTGTGCGGCGCACCGCGCAGCGGGCTGTCCTCGACCGCCCAGCGCCCCGCCACCACGTCGTCGATCTCGGCCCGGATGGCGATCATCGCCCCGCAGAACCGGTCCAGCTCGGCCAGGTTCTCGCTCTCGGTCGGCTCCACCATGAGCGTGCCGGCCACCGGGAAGCTCACCGTGGGCGCGTGGAACCCGTAGTCGATCAGCCGCTTCGCCACATCGTCGACGGTGACCCCCGTGGCCTTGGTCAGGGTCCGCAGGTCCACGATGCACTCGTGCGCGACGAGGTCGTTCTTGCCGGTGTAGAGGATCGGGTACGACTGGGCCAGCCGGGCGGCCACGTAGTTGGCGGCGAGCACCGCCGACTTGGTGGCATGGGTCAGGCCGGCGCCGGAGAGGAGGCGCACGTAGGCCCAGCTGATCGCCAGGATCCCCGCACTGCCGAACGGTGCCGCGCTCACCGGGCCGACGCCCTCGCGCTGCTCGGGGCGCGGGTGCATCGGATGGGAGGGGAGGAAGGGCACGAGGTGCTCGGCCACCGCCACCGGTCCCACGCCCGGCCCGCCGCCGCCGTGGGGGATGCAGAAGGTCTTGTGCAGGTTGAGGTGGGAGACGTCGCCGCCGAACTGCCCGGGTTGCGCCAGTCCCAAGAGGGCGTTCAGGTTGGCCCCGTCGATGTAGACCTGGCCGCCGTACTGGTGGACCAGGGCGCACATGTCGCCGATGTGCTCCTCGTAGACGCCGTGCGTCGACGGGTAGGTGACCATGATCGCCGCCAGGCGGTCGCCGTGCTCCTCACACTTGGCGCGGAGGTCCTCCAGGTCGACCGTGCCGTCGCTCAGCGCGGAGACCACCACCACGCGCATGCCGGCCATCACGGCGGACGCGGCGTTCGTCCCGTGGGCGCTCGACGGGATCAGGCACACGTCGCGCTCGACGGCACCGCGTGACCGGTGGTAGGCCCGGATGGCGAGCAGGCCGGCCAACTCGCCCTGGCTCCCGGCGTTGGGCTGGACCGAGACCTTGGCGTAGCCGGTGAGCTCCGCGAGCCACCGCTCGAGGTCGTCGATGAGCGACAGATAGCCGGGCGTGCTGTCCGGCGGGGCGAAGGGGTGGATGTCGGCGAAACCCGGCAGCCCCACCGGCTCCATCTCCGTGGTCGCGTTGAGCTTCATGGTGCACGAGCCCAGGGGGATCATGCCGCGGTCGAGGACGAAGTCCCGGTCCGACAACTGACGCAGGTAGCGCAACATGGCCGTCTCGGAGTGGTGCTCGGAGAACACGGGGTGGCTCAGGATGGGCCCCCTCCGCACGAGCGCCTCGGGCAGGGCCGAGGTCGGGCCCCCTCCCCCGCCTCCCTCCACCCCGAAGGCGCGCAGGACCGCCGCCACGTGGGCCGGCGTGGTCGTCTCGCCGCACGAGAGGCCGACGCGGTCGTCGTCGACGAGGCGGAGGAGCACGCCCTCGGCGCGCGCGGACTCGACGATCGCCGCGGCGCGTCCGGGCGCGCGTACGACGACGGTGTCGAAGAATTCCTCGTGCTCGAGCTCGTAGCCGCCCTGCTGCAGCCCCGCGGCCGCCTCGACCGTCCGTCCGTGGACCCCCCGCGCGATGTCGCGCAGGCCCTCCGGCCCGTGGTACACCGCGTACATGGAGGCGACCACGGCCAGCAACACCTGCGCCGTGCAGATGTTCGAAGTGGCCTTCTCGCGGCGGATGTGCTGCTCACGTGTCTGCAGCGCCAGGCGGTAGGCGGGGCGGTCCTCGGCGTCGACCGACAACCCGACGAGCCGGCCCGGCAGGTCGCGCTCGAGGCCGGCCTTGACCGCCATGAAGGCGGCGTGGGGGCCGCCGTACCAGAGCGGGACGCCGAAGCGCTGCGACGAGCCCACGACCACGTCGGCCCCCCAGTGGCCCGGGGGCGTCAGCAACGTCAGGGCCAACAGGTCCGTCGCCACGCTCACCATGGCGCCCCGACGGTGCGCTTCCTCGGTGAGGGTGGCGAAGTCACGGACGGCACCCGAGCATCCCGGATACTGCTGGACCACGCCGAAGAATTCGCCCTCGGGGAGCCCTGACCCGAGGTCGACCACGTCGACCTCGATCCCGAGCGGCTCGAGGCGCGTCTCCAGTATCGCGATGGTCTGGGGGAGGCAGTCCGCGTCCACCATGACGCGGTGCGCGTCGACGGTGGCCCGGCGGCGCATGAGCGTCACGGCCTCGGCCACCGCGGTCCCCTCGTCGAGGAGCGATGCGTTCGCCGTGTCGAGGCCGGTCAGATCCGAGACCATGGTCTGGAAGTTCAAGAGCGCCTCGAGGCGACCCTGGCTGATCTCGGGCTGGTACGGGGTGTACGCGGTGTACCAAGCCGGGCTCTCGAGCACGTTCCGCTTGATCACGCCCGGCGTGATCGTGCCGTAGTAGCCCAGGCCGATCATGGGCTCGGCGATCACGTTGCTCGAGGCGAGCCCGTGCAGCTCGTCCAGCACCTCGCGCTCGGAGGCCGCCGGTGGCAACCGGAGCTCCTCGAGGCTCCGCACGCGGTCGGGGACGGCGGCATCGATCAGCGCGTCCAGGGTCTCGTAGCCGAGGGACTTGAGCATCGCCGACTGCTCGTCGTCCGACGTCCCGACATGCCGGCGGACGAATTCGTCGTGGTGCCCGGGTGCGTCGGACTCGGCCGTTGGACGCTGTGCACTCATGGAGGTCTCCTCACATGCTCCGCGTGTCACGCGGCGCTCGTTGGACGTCCTCCCCGCTCTGTCATCGGACCTGAGAGTCTCGCCGCACGTGGCGACTTCCACCTTCGGTGCGGACGCAAGCAACGCATCCGCTTTCCAGAGTTGCCTCGCCGGAGCGGTATGTCGGCCTGAGAGTTTCTCGGGGAGAGTTGCTCCTCCGGCGTCCCCTCGACTGCGTGCCACAGGGACTCTGGCGCTCCGGTTCAAACGGCGTATTCAGTTGTGCGGCCCACTATACGGCACCGGGTCCCGAGAACCGGCATCCTCTGGGCCGTCGCGAGCGCTATTCGGTCTCCTCGCGGATCGGCCACAGAGGCGGCCGGACCAGGCGGGCAGGCAGCTCGCGACCGCGCTGGACCACGGTCACCTCGTCGCCGTCGAGCAGTCGCGCGTCGGCGTCGACAAAGCCCAACCCGATGCCCCGTTCGCGCATGGGTGAGAAGTTGCCGCTGGTCAGGATCCCGACCCGGTCTGTGCCGCGGCATACCTCGGAGCCGTCCCTCAGGGGCTGTCGGCCGTCGGCCACAAAACCCCGCAGGCGGCGCGCCGGACCATTGGCGCGCTCTTCTTCGAGCGCGGCGCGCCCGGTGAACTCCCCCTTGTCCCAGCCCACCACCCAGCCGAGGCCGGCCTGCAGCGGAGTGATGCCCGGACCCAGTTCGTGGCCGTGCAACGGCAGACCGGCCTCGAGGCGCAATGTGTCTCGCGCTCCCAGGCCGGCGGGCGTGATGCCCTGGGCCAGCACGGCGTCCCAGAAGTCCGCCGCGACCTCGGCGGGCACGGCACACTCCACGCCCTCCTCGCCCGTGTAGCCGGTGCCGGCGACGAGGCAGGTGGCCCCTCCCCAGCCGAAGCGCTCGACGTTGAACCGGTGCACGGAGGCCGCCTCCGCTGAGACTGCGGCCAGGCGCTGGCGCGCCTCGGGTCCCTGCACGGCGATCACGGCCCGCTCCTCGGTCACGTCGCGCCCGCCGATGGCCTCGACCACGTCGGTCGTGTTGGATGCGTTGGGCATGACGTCGAAGCGCTCCTCGTCGACCCACCACACGATGATGTCGTCGACGACGAAGCCGTCGTTGTCGAGCAGGTGGGTGTACTGGGCCCGACCGGGGTGGACCCGCCGCAGGTCGTTGCTCAGCGATCGCTGCAGGTGCGCGAAGGCGTCGCGGCCGACGACCCGCACGGTCCCCAGATGGCTGACGTCGAACGCCACCGCCGACTGGCGACACGCCCGGTGCTCCGCCACGGTGCCAGTCGGGTACGCGAGCGGCATCTCCCAGCCGCCGAAGGGCACCATTCTCGCTCCGAGCGCCACATGCGCGTCGTGCAGGGGTGAGACCCGGGGCGGCGTGCCGTCCCCGCGGTCGCCGGCGTTCACCGAGCCAGACTACGCGGCGCCGGCGACGGCGGGCAGCAGGCCGTGCGAGGCCAGCAGCGAGGTGAAGTCCCGCTGGTACACGATGCAGATCGGGACCTCTGGGTACAGCTCGCGCATGCGACGCACCTTGCGGTTCTTCCGGGTGACGAGGCGCTGGTCCGCCGTCGTGAGCTCTATGAAGACCCCGCGGCGCGGCAGGAAGAAGTCGGGGCGGAAGCCGGACACGGGCGAGCCGTGCGCGTCCCACTCGAGTGGGAACTCCACGGGCTCGTACTCCCAGCGCTCACCCGACAAGTCGAGGAGCGTGGCGAAGAGGCGCTCGGAGGGATGGGCGAACCGGACCTGACCGGCAGGCACACAAGCCGGATGGCGAGTGCGCCCAGTGCGCGCCGGGTCCGTCGCGCTCACTCCCCCGCGGCCCGCTGCGCCGTGCACTCGTGCGGGACGGCCTTTGGCCGGAGCATCCGGGACCCGCGTCTCGAGCCGGACGATGTCTGCGTGCAGCTCCTCGACCACACCGGCCAGCGGCACGATGTTGAACACGCCCTGCCCGCCGGCCAGCAGGTCGACGACTTCACCGTTCGAGCGAGCGAGCACCGAGCTCGTCCCGGTCAGTACGAGATTGGCGGATGCCAGGTCCCTCCCCAGGTCCTCGCGGAGGCATTCGACGGCCCGCCGGGCTGACTGGAGCGACACGCCCGCGTCGAGCAGCTGCTTGATGACCTTGAGCTCGAGGACGTCGGAATACGAGTAGATGCGCCGGGAACCGCTCCCCTTCGCCGAGGCCACCGAGGGCTGCAGCAGGCCGGTGCGGGCCCAGTAGTCGAGTTGCCGGTAGGTGATCCCCACCAGACCGCACACCTGCGGCCCGTGAAACCCTCCGACCTGGGTTGCGGAATCCTCGGCCATCACACCTCCCTGTGCGTCCACCCTGGCCGTCACTCTAGTGCACCCCGGACGACACGGCAGTAGTTACGAGGACGTCATTCGGAGGTTTCCGCCGCCTCGACCGGCTCCAACGGCCACGCCACGACGGCGCCGCGAACGGTGAGGCCCACCCGGTGCCCCGGCTCGAGCGGCGTGCCGCCGGAGACCCTGACGACGAGCTCCGGCAGATCCTCGGGCCCCGGCAGCACCCGGACGACGGCGTCGTGGCCGAAGTACTCGTAGCTGGCCACCGTCCCCTCGAACGCACCGGCGGCCGCCTCACCCAGCACGATCTGCTCGGGTCGCACCATCACCCGGGCGGAACCCCCGCCGGCCGGACCGGACCACGCTGCGACAAGAAGGCGCCCGAGCCCGGTGGTGGCGACCCCGTCGTGCACCTCCCCCTCCAGCACGTTCGACTCGCCCAGGAACCGCGCCAGCTCGGCGTCCCCCGGGTGCCCGTACAGCCCCGCCGGCGTGTCGAGCTGGGCGATCACACCGTCTCGGAGGACCGCCACCTGGTCGGCCATGGAGAGCGCCTCGTCCTGGTCGTGGGTGACCAGGATGGATGTGGTGCCGGACAGGCGCAGCACGCCCAGCACGTCGGCACGGACCGAGGCACGCAGTGCGGCGTCGAGGGATGAGAAGGGCTCGTCGAGCAGCACCACCTCGGGCTCGATCGCAAGGGCACGGGCCAGGGCCACCCGCTGCTGCTGGCCCCCCGAGAGCTGGTGCGGGTAGCGCCGGCGATAGCCGGACAGCCCGACGAGATCGAGCAGCTCGTCGACCCGTGCCGCCCGACCCGCGCCGCGCGCCAGACCGAAGCCGACATTGCGCCCGACGCTCAGGTGCGGGAACAGCGCGCCCTCCTGGGGCACGTAGCCGATGCGCCGGCGCTCCGAGGGCACGAAGAGGCCGGCCGCGTCGTCGACCATCTCCTCCCCCAGGCTGACCTCACCCTCGTCGGGGCGCTCGAAGCCGGCCACGATGCGCAGCAGGGTCGTCTTGCCGCTGCCGGAGGCGCCGAGGATCGCCGTGAACGATCCGTGCGGCACGTCGAGGTCCACGCCGCGCAGCACGCGCTGCGGGCCGAACGACTTCGCAACCCCTCTGATCCGCAGGTCCTTCATGCCGCCGTCCCCTCGAGCTCGAACGCCGGCAACGCCGTGGCGGCCGGAGGTATGGCACTCGCCCGCTCGGGCTGGCGGTCGAACCACCGGCCCAGGATGTAGCCGGGCACTGCGGCGATCAGGACCATGACACCGGCGTACGGCGCGGCCTGGCTGTAGGAGAGGTTCGACTGGTAGGCCCAGAATTGAGTGGCCAGGGTCTCGACGTTGGTGGGATGCAGCACGAGGGTCGCCGTGAGCTCCGTCGCCGTCTCCAAGAAGACGAGGGCGAAGGCGGCCCCGAGGCCGGGCCCGATCAGGGGCAGGGTGACCCGCCACAGCACGGACCGTCGACGCACACCGAGCGAGCGCCCCACCTCCTCGAGCCCGACCGGCGAGCGGGCCACGGCGGCGCGCACCGAGACGACGGCGAGCGGGAAGAACATGATGGCGTACGCGAGCACCAGCAGCGGGCTGGTCTGGTAGAAGCGGCCCTGGAGGAAATGCTCGGTCACGTACGTGAAGCTGAGGGCGACCACCAGGCCCGGAACGGCCAACACGAGCATGTTGCTCCGCTGGAGAGCGATCACGCGGCGCCGGGGGAAGCGGACCGACAGCAGGGCGATCGGGAGCGCGGCCAGGGTTGCCACCAGGCCGGCCGCTGCCGCGTAGGCGAAGGTGTTGGTGGTGGCGATCAGGAGCGACGCCGGCGGCAAGGTGCTGTTCCCGCCCTCGACGATCAGGTAGACGATGGCGCCGACGGGCACGCCCAGCGCCAGCACGACCAGCAGCACGGCGCCGGCCAGCACGGCGGGGGTCGCCCGCCCCAGCGACACCGGTCGGTTCGGACGCGCCGCGCCGGCGCCCACCCGGGATGTCCGGCCGTGACCGCGCACCGAGTCCTCGCTCACCAGGAGCAGGGCCCCGAGGAGGACGAGGATCAGTGAGAGCGCGCAGGCGGCAGGCTCGTTGAAGCCCACCTGGAACTCGTTGTAGATCTCCGTCGTCAGCGTCTGGTAGCCCAGGATCTCGAACGCGCCGAACTCGGCCAGCACCACCAGGCCCACCAGGATGGCCCCGCCGAAGATGGCCAGGCGGGCCTGGCCGACCGTGACGGTCCAGAAGGTGCGCAGGCGGCCCAGTCCGAGACAGCGCGCCACCTCCTCTTGTGCCGGATCGGCGGCCCGCAGGCTGGCGGCCACGGGCAGGAACACCAGCGGGTAGACCGCCAGGGTCATCACCAGCACGGCGGCCCAGAACCCACCGATGGAGGGGAAGACGGCGCGCCAGCCGAAGCTCACCACGAAGTCGGGGATGCCGAGCGGGATCACGAACGCGATCGCGAGAAAGCGGCGGCACGGGAGGTCGGTGCGCTCCACGAACCAGGCGGCCAGCGTCCCCACGGCGGCGCAGAGGACCGTGACCACCACGACGAGCCACACGGTGTTCCACACCAGCATGGCGGTCAGATGCCGGAAGAGCAGGTGGTGCAGCTGGGACCAGCCCACCTGGACCGCCTGGACCACCAGGAAGACGAGCGGGACGAGCACGACGGCCGAGACGAGGACGGCGGCGGCCGTCAGCAGGGGCGGAAGGCGGCGCGGCCCGTGCCGCCGCACAAGGGTCTCCGCCCGAGCACTCACAGCAGCTGCGCCTCCTGCAAGAGCCTGATCGCTTCGGCGCCCGTGCCCAGGTCGGCGATCGTGATCCCGTTCGGCTCGAGCTGGTCGAACGGGGTCTCGTGTTGCGCGGTCGTGACGCCGGATGCGATGGGGTACTCGAAGCTGTCGCTGTGGGCGATGATCTCCTGGCCCTGGACGGAGGTGAGAAATGCGAGGAAGCGCTGGGCCTCCCGCTGGTGGCTCGAGGACCTGAGGATGCCCGCGCCGGAGACGTCCACGACGTAGCCGACGTCGTGCGGGGCGAAGTACGCGATGGCAGAGTGCAGTCCACCCGGGCCGACCTGGGCCCGTTCGCGGTACCAGTAGTACTCGTTGATCACTCCGAGGGCGACCTGGCCGCTGTTGACGGCGCCGGTGAGTGCCTCGTTGCTGGCGTAATCGTGACCCCCGGCGTTCGCCTTGACCGCCTCCAGCCAACGCAGCGCCTCAGCATCGCCGTGTGCCCGCACGATGCTCGTGACGATGGGCTGGAAGTCGGTCTCGCCCCCGGCGATGCCGATGCGGCCCGCCCACTTCGGATCCGCCAGCTCCATGGCCGACCTCGGGAGCTGGGCGGGCGTGAGCTGGGACGTGTTGTAGACCATCACGCTGACGCGGGCGGAGACACCCACCCAATTGCCGTCGGGGGCGTTGAACCGCCCCGGCGTGTTGGCCAGCGTCGACGCATCGACGGGAGCGAGCAGCCCCTTCGACGAGAGGTACTGCAGCGGGGGGGAGTTCTCCGTGTAGAACACGTCGGCCGGCGAATGGGCACCCTCGGTCACGATCTGGTCGGCCAGCACGTCCTCGTCGTCCGAGCGCAGGCTGACCGAGATCCCGCTCTCACGCTCGAACGCCGCCACCAGGGCCTGCGTCGTCTGCACGTGCTGCCCGCTGTAGAGCGTCAGCGCGCCCGCCGCCCCGCCCGACCCCGTGCCCTGGGCGCACCCCGCGAGCGCCAGTGCACCGAGGGTGGCTGCTACGGCGGCACCGAGGGCGCGCCGGGCTGCCCGCCCCCCCGGCCGCCCACGCCTTCCTCGCATCGAGCCGTGACACCTCTCCGACCTGGACCATCCGAATATTAGGTTGCCCTAACTTTAGGGTAGCCTCAGAACGGCGTCAAGATGGCGTCCAGGTCAGTCGGGTGTCGCCGACCCTCCGGGCACCAGATCGGCCCTGCCTTCGAGCGGGCTCGACGGCTCCGCGTGGAACCGGACCGGGATGCGGCCGGCTTGGCGCGCCTGCCACCCGGCTTCGACCGCGAGGCGCATCGCCCGTGCCATCGCCACCGGGTCGTGGGCGCGGTTGACTGCGGTGGCCACCAGCACGGCGTCGCAGCCGAGCTCCATCGCCGAGCGCGGCGTCCGACGCCGTGCCGATGCCGGCATCGAGGATGACCGGCACCTCGACGGCTTCACGGAGCAGCGCGATGTTGTGGGGGTTGCGGATGCCCAGACCGCTGCCGATGGGCGATCCGAGCGGCATGACGGCGGCGCAGCCGACCTGCTGGAGGCGGAGGGCCAGGACGGGATCGTCGGTCGTGTAGGGAAGGACGACGAAGCCGTCTTCGGCCAGCTGCTCGGCGGCGGCCAGGAGCTCGACGGCGTCGGGCAGGAGGGTGCGGTCGTCACCGACGACCTCGAGCTTGACCCAGTCCGTGCCGAACGCCTCGCGCGCGAGCTTGGCGGTGAGCACCGCCTCCGACGCCGTGGCGCACCCCGCCGTGTTGGGCAGCACACGCACGCCGAGTTCGTCGAGGAGCGACGTCAGCGAGCCGCGCCCCGACACCTCGACCCGCCGCACGGCGACCGTCGCCATGGAGGTCCCCGACTCGGTGAGCGCGGCCCGCAGGGCGTCGAGGCTGGTCATACCCCCGGTGCCGAGCAGGAGCCGCGACGCCAGGACCTGGCCGGCAATGGTCAGACCGCCCCGCATCGTCTCTCTCGCGCCCTTCGGTGCCACCGGACGAAGATACCCCGGGGCCCGCCTATGGTGGCTCGGTGCCGGACACGACACCACCCACGGCGCTCAGCATCGCCGGGTCCGACTCCGGCGGCGGTGCGGGCGTGCAGGCAGACCTGAAGACCTTCGCGGCACATCGCGTGCATGGCACGTGCGCCCTCACCGCGGTGACGGCACAGAACACCACCGAGGTGCGCGGGGTCGTGGCGATGGAGCCCGCGTTCGTGCGCCGGCAGGTCGAGACCGTGCTCGACGACTTCGTCGTGCGCGCCGTGAAGACCGGCATGTTGGCCACAGCGGCGATCGTCCGGGAGGTCGCCGCCATGGCGGCGGAGGGCCTGCTGCCGCGGCTCGTCGTCGATCCGGTCCTCGTGTCGTCCAGCGGGCACCGGCTCTTGGAACCGGAGGGCGTCGACGCCTACGTGCGGCTGCTCCTCCCCCATGCGTTGGTGGCCACCCCCAACTTGCGCGAGGCAGCCGTGCTGGGCGAGACGACAGCGGAGGCGCTCGGCACCGTCGAGGCCCGGCTGGCGGTGGCTCGGCGGATCCGCGAGAGGGGCGCCCGCTACGTGGTGGTCAAGGGGGGCCACCTCACCGAGTCCGCCGACGACGTCGTGGTGGGCCCCGACGGGGAGTCGGTGCTGCGAGGGACGCGGGTGCCCACCGGCAACGACCACGGCACGGGGTGCTCGCTCTCGGCCGCGGTGGCCGCCAACCTGGCCCGCGGGGCGTCGGTGCCGTCTGCGATCGAGGAGGCCAAGGCCTTCGTGGCGCGCGCCCTGGCCGGGGCCGCGGCCTGGCGCCTCGGCTCGGGGCACGGGCCCCTCGACCATTTCGGGTGGTCCACCCCGTCGTAGGCTTGGCCGAGCATGACGCTGCACCACACCGACAGTGAGCTCCTCCCCGAGGGGGCCGACGCGCCCGAGCCCCGCCGGCCCCCGACGCCCGGTGGCATCTCCATGCGGCCGGCGATGGTCGTCCTCGGCCTGGCCGTGCTCATCCTCGTGGTGTTCGTGACCATCGGCATCCTCTCGTCCCAGTCCCCCGCCCCGGTCCGCCACGGCGGCGGCCCGAGCCGGGTACCCGGCATCACGCTGCAGGCCGAGCCCGCAGCGGCGGCGCTCACGCCCATCGTCAGCTCCGGTGAACCGCCGACCAACATCCTCAACGCCGTCTTCGTGCCGGTCGGCTCGGTCCGCGTCGCGCACCAGGACAACTCCGGCCAGGCGGGTCAATTCGACTCCCAGGTCGTCTTCCGTTCCGACGACTCACAGGCTGCCCTGCTGGCGTTCTTTGCGGCGGACATGCGGCTGCAAGGCTGGCAGGTCTTCGACCGGGGACCGGCGGCCAACCATCCCGGCTCCCTCGAGATCCTGGGCAAACTGGCCGGCGCGGACGGCTACTACTGGGAGATGGGTGCGGTGATCTCGCCGACGGCGTTCCGTCCGGGCGGTCCGCCCCGTGGTCAGACCAACTTCACCATCCGGCTGCTGCAGGAAAGTGATGATGCGCCGTGAGTGGTCAGATCTCGGGCGCGGCGGCGCACTGATCCCTGCCGGCGTGCGTCAACTTCTCGCGGCCGCGACGCTCCCGCCGGGGGCTGCCACGGCGTCGTCGGGGAGCAGCTCGGACCGGTCGGCCGGCTCAGCCAGCAGGTAGGCCCACACGAAGAAGTTGATCGGGTAGAGCAGGTAGCCCACACGCGGGTTCGGCGCCAGCAGGATGAGCGCCGCCATCACCACGCCCGCGATGTTGCAGACCTCCGACACCGTGCGCGGCGTGTGCCGGTACAGGTGCCGGGCCAGCAGCACCGAGAGCACGATGCCGACCGAGGCGGGCAGCGCCCGGCTCAGCGACGGGAACGCGGTGACCAAGACGTGCCCGGGGAGGGCGCTGGCGGCTGTGGAGGGGATGGCACTGAGGCCGAGTGGGAACAGCACCACGTCGTCGATCAGGGCGAACGGCCCCCGCAGGGCGAAGGGGAAGATCGTCGGCACCGCGACGACCACCATGCCGGCGAGCATGGAGAGTGGCCGGCGCTCCCCGTTGCGACCGCGGGCGGCGAAGAGCGCCAACGCGGCCAGGGGCCAGGCCGTGAACTTCATCGCGGAGGCGATCCCGAACACCACCCCCGAGGCGAACGGTCTCCTCCGCTGGGCCAGCACCATGGCCAGCAGCAGCACCGCGACGACCGGGATGTCGTCGCCGCCGGTGGCCAGCGGCAGCGACGCCAGCGGCAAGATGACGAGCGCCTGCATGGCTCTGATCTTGCGGCGCCCGTCCGCCCGGCAGAGAGAGAGGGCCACCGCGGCGACGGCGAGCGTGGTCACACAGAAGAAGATGCGGGCGTCGCTCAACCCGTCGTTGGGCCAGATGTCACTCGGGATGCCCAGCACGGCCATCACGGGGAGGTAGGGCAGGAAGCCCGCGTAGTCCGGCTGGCCGGGTGCGTGGTACTTGACCGGGTGGTGCAGCTTGACGAGGGGGTGATAGGGATCCTGGCCGCGGACGAGATCCTGCCCCCCGACCTCCACGGCCACGACCTCGGGCTGCTGGTGGGACCCGGTGACGCCGTCGAACCGCCACAGGATCTCGAGCCCGAGCGGAATGGCGAGCGCACCGGCGAACACGCACACGGCCACGGCGATCCGAGCCAGCCAGGCGCGCCGGTGCTGGACCTGGGTCAGCCCTCCGCCCGGCCGCCGCCGACGGGCTCGCCGCAGCATCCACGCCAGCACGGCCGACGCAAGCGCGCCGAAGACGAAGGGCGACAGCGCCATGCGCCCCCACACCTCGTAGAGCGCATTGGACGAGGTGTAGATGGTGCCGAGGGCGAACAGTGCGCTGACGCCGTACAACAGCGCGTCCCCCACCTCAGGCGATAGGTGCTTCACCCGGTCGAGGACCCGCCGCCAGTGGCCGGCGGCGGCGCCGGTCCAACTCGGGATGGTGCTCACGGAATTGGTCGACATGGCGTGTCTCGAAAGCCTCGCACACAAGAGGCGCTCTGCATCGCACCCGGGGAGACCTAGACGGATGATTCCAAGGGATCCTCGCTGAACGAGGGTCCGCGTCGGACGCGACAAAGGCGTCCATGATCGGCGTTGCGTATTCCCAACTCGACCATGGAGGTCAAATGGACGCCGACCTGGACACCTTTGTCACCGCACTGTACGTGACGATCGACGACGCGCTTCGGATGCGTCCCGAACTGCGCCAACGGCGCCCGAGGGTCGGGCTCGCGCCCAGGATCAGCGACGCCGAGCTCTTGACGCTCGCCGTGCTCCAGGCCCTCTTGGGCTTCACGTCCGAGACGAGGTTCTTGCGTCACGCCGTGGTGCATCTGAAGGCCTGGTTCCCCTACATCCCGCACCAGTCGGGCTATAACAAGCGACTGCGCAAGGCCCAGGGCCAGCTCAGGGCCGTCATCCGGCTCTTGGCGCGCAACACCGAGCACTTCGACGACGACACCTGGGTCATCGATTCGACGCCGGTCGAGTGCGGACGGTCGCGCCCGACCGCTTTGCGCAGCGACCTGGCCGGGTGGGCCTCCTATGGCTACTGCGCCAGCCACTCGCGCTGGTTCTGGGGACTGCGCCTGCACCTCGTGTGCACGCCAGCCGGCCTGCCGATCACCTTCGCGCTGGCCAACCCCAAAATCGACGAGCGCGAGGTGGCGAGGGATCTCTTCGAGGCCGAGCCCACGTTGTTGCGTCCCGGACAGCGCGTCCTCGCCGACAAGGGCTACCGGTCGGCCGAATTCGAGTCCTTCTTGGCTCAACGCGGCGTCACCCTCGTCCGACCCGCCCACAAAAACGATCGGGGCCGCACGACCAGCCCATTGCTCAAGCCCTTGCGCCAGCTCATCGAATCGGTCAACGCCACCCTCAAGACCCAGCTCGATCTCGAACGTCACGGGGGCAGAACCCCAGGTGGGGTCGTCACCCGCGTCCTCCAGCGCCTCCTCGCCCTCACGGCGGCCATCTGGCACAACTCGAACATGGACCAACGACCGCTGCGATCTCTCGTCGCGTTCGATCACGGCTGACCCCTTGGAATTAACCATCTAGAGGTGCGATCCCTAGAGGCGGAGCTCTTCGAGGTAGAACGCCAGCTCGGCCGCCAGGCAGGCGATCAGCGTGTCCGCACGGCGGAATCCATGCCCCTCCCCCTCGAAGAACCGCAGGTCACAGTGGGTGCCCGCGGCCTCGAGGGCATCTCGCATCCGCTCGGCCTGGGACGGGGGCACCACCGCGTCCTCCGTCCCCTGCAACAGGAGCACCGATCCCGCCATGGAGCCCGCCCGCGTCACCGGCGAGCGCTCCACATAGAGAGGGCGCGACGCGGGCAACGGGCCGATCAGCCGGTCGGTGGAGTGCGCCTCGAAGTCATGCGTGGTGGCGACGAGGCCCAGCAGGTCGGTCACCCCGTAGAACGAGACGCAGGCCCCGAACCCCTCCCCCGCCGCCAACGCGTTCAGCGCCGTCATGCCACCGGCGCTGCCGCCCCGCACCGCCATGCGCTGCGGGTCGATGTCGCCCTGCGCTGCCAGGTGCAGCGCCGCATCGAGGCAATCCTCCGCGTCGGCCACACCCCATTGGCCCCAGAGCGAGCATCGATACGACCGTCCGTACCCCGAGCTGCCTGCGTAGTCCACACAGGCGACGGCGAAGCCACGGCTGGTGAAGAACTGGCGGGTCAGGTCGAACCCGGGCTGGCAGGACGACGTCGGGCCCCCGTGGCACCACGTGACCAGCGGGGGCTTCGAGCCGGCCGTCCCACCCGCTCCCGCCGACGGCGGCCGGTACAGCGTCCCGTGCACGGTGCGGCCCGAACGGCCCGTCAACGAGAACGGCTCCCCCGGGGCGGCGTCACCGGGACCGGGGTCGCGGCCGGTCGGCGGTCGCAGTGGCCGCGCCGGCGCCGCCGGCGTCCACACCCACACGTTCGCCGGGGCGTCCGGCGTGCTGCCGATGAGCGCGAAGCCGTCCCCGTGCGCGCAGAGTGCCGAGACCGACACGCACGGCTGGGCGAGGGCGGTGTTCTTCTCGTCGGGTCCGGCGCCGGCCGCCAGTCGGATCACCGAGTCGCACCCCGAGGCCGTCATCCGGGCCGCGAGCGTGCCGTCGGCGAGGTCCGCCATCGTCACCTGCCCGAGGACCCAGTCGGGCCCATGGAACTCGGCGGCCCTGTCGGTGAGGGGCTGCGCCTCGGCATCGGCCTCGGGCCATCCGGCGTGCACGTAGGGCTGCCACCACCCGCGCCGGTCGGACACGAAACGCAGGGTTCCGTCGCGCCGCCAGGACGGCTGGCCCACCGCCTCCTCGGGACCACCCGCGACCGGCCACGGCGCGCCGACCGCGTGCAGCGTGTCGGCCCCGCCGGCCGCGTCCGTCGTCCGGGCGAGGGGAAGGACCACGACCGTCGAACCGTCCCACGGCATGTCGGGGTGGTCCCACACGACGACGGCCAGGCGCCTGCCGTCCGGGGCCACGCGCGGCGCCCCGAAGAAGTCGTGGCCCTCGAGCAGCGTGGACTCGCTCGGCTCGGCACCGCGGGTCGACAGGGCCACCAGGCTCCGAACGGGGCGGTGCGCGTCGGGGCGGTGGACCTCCCGGACGGCCAGGACCCAGTCCCCGTCCGGCGTGGCGCCGAGCCCGCCGTGGTTGTGGACCTCGCCCGCGGGGGGTGCGTGGGTGAGGGGGCGTGCGACGGCGCGCGGTGACGAGCCCGCGGCGGCGGGGCCGTCGCAGAACCACACCCGCTGCCCGGTCTGCTCGACGAAGGCGAACGCACCGGAGGATCGCCGGGGCACGAGGCACATGGCACCGCCGCCGTACTCGTGGACCCGGCTGCGGATGCTGATCTCCGCCGGCGAATGGTCCGCCGGTCCGTCCGCCCCGGCCCGCACCAACACGACGCGACCGGACTCGGCGGGACGTGACTCGAGCCAGTAGAGGGCGCTGCCGTCGGAACAGAGCTCGGAGAGCGAGACCTTGGCCCGTGCGACGTCGGCCGGCGCGAGCGGCGAGGCCCAGCGCCCATAGCCTGCAGTCGTGACCACGGTCCGAACGTACCCCGCGCACACGCCCGTGCACGAAGACGGCGAGGGCCCGCCCTACAGTGAACCGGTGCGTTTCCCGGCCTACCTCCTGTCCAAGGCGGGCGCCGTCATCCGGCCCGCCGTCGTCGAGCTCGCCGACTCCGACCTGCCGGCGGGCGACGTGCTCGTGCGCGTCGAGTGGTCGGCGATCAACTACAAAGACGCCATGGTGACGAGGCCGGGCAACCGCGTCGCCCGGGGTTTTCCGCTCGTCCCGGGGGTGGAGCTGACCGGTTGCGTCGAGGAGAGCACGAGCTCCGACTTCGCCGTTGGCCAGCGGGTCCTCGTGCAGGGGTACGACCTCGGGGTTGCCCGCCACGGCGGTTTCGCCGCCTACGCCCGTGTCCCGGCCGACTGGGTCGTCCCGCTGCCCGAGGCGCTGAGCTGCCGCAACGCCGCCATCATCGGGCTGGCCGGCTTCACCGCCCTGCTGTCGCTGCGGCGCCTCGTGCAGCACGGCACGTCCCCCGAGGACGGGCCGATCCTGGTGACGGGAGCGTCCGGTGGTGTCGGCAGCGCTGCCTTGGCGCTCTTGTCCAAGGCGGGCTTCGAGGTCGTGGCGTCTTCGGGCAAGACGGCGGAGCACGACTACCTCAAGGGCCTGGGGGCCACGCAGGTGGTCGGACGGCAGTTCACCGAGGACGACGGCCGGACCTTGGGGCCGCAGCTCTGGGCGGGCGTGGTCGACTGCGTCGGCGGCGTGGCGCTGGCCGAAGCGCTCCGCACCGTCCGCTACGGCGGCGCCGTCGCCGCAAGTGGCCTCACCGGCGGGAACGACCTCGCCACCACCGTGTACCCGTTCATCATCCGCGGTGTGGCGCTGCTGGGGATCGACACCGTGGCCACACCGATAGAGGAGCGCCGGGATCTCTGGGCGGACATGGCCGGGGCGTTCCCGCTCGAACACTGCGAGGAGATGGTGAACGAGGAGATCGGCCTGGCCGGGCTGACGGCGGCGCTCGACAGCGTGCTCGACGCCGCGGTGCGCGGGCGGATCCTGGTCGCGCCGGGGCGCTGAACGGCCGAGCCCGGCGGTCGGGCTGCCGGGCGCTGCACGACGTCAGGACGATGCGTACACGGGCGACACCCGGATGGTGCCGTTGTTGCAGGGTGAGGCGGCGAACGCGAAGGTCGGCGAGGGGGACGTGGCCCCGGGCATCGTGACGGTGGCCATCTCGGACGACGGACAGCTCGTCTCGGTGCCGACCGGCACGTCGGAGTACTGATAGGAGAACTGCGCGGTGGACGAGGGCGCCACGGCGACTGACGACGGAGCCGCATTGGCCGGCGGTGACAGGGTGACGGACAGCCCGTTCACGATCGTCACGGTGAGGGGTGCTCCGCTCCCCGAGAACAGTGCCACCTTGGGATAGCCGTCGGAGGTGCACGTCGACGGTCCCGTGTTGGTGACCGTGATCACCCCGGTGATGGTCCCGGCCGCTCCTTGGGACGGGCCGGGCGTCGCCGTGATGTGGTTGCAGGCGGTCGAGACCGCGCTCGTTGTGGTGGTGGTAGTGGTGGACGCCGTCGTGGTGGTGGCCGCCGTGGTCGTGGTCGTCGGTGCCGCCTTGTGCGTGGTGGTGGTGTGCTTCGGCGCGCTGGGGGTGCTACTGCACGCGGCGAAGACGACCGAGGCGCCCGCCAGGAGGGCGAGCGCCCAGCGCGGTGGCGTCACCCCTCGAAGTCCTCCGGGCGCACAGAGTCGAGGAACTGGCGGAACTGCCCCACCAGCTCGTCCGGTGTGTCCTCCTCCTCGTCGTCGCCATCGAGGGCGAGGATGATCCCCTCCGACTCCATCAACTCGTCAGAGACGAAGAGGGGCGTCTCGGTGCGCACGGCCACCGCCACGGCGTCCGACGGGCGGCTCGAGACGATCGTCCGCTCGTCACCGCGCACGAGGTGCATCTCGGCGTAGTAGGTCGAGGCCCGCAGCTCGGTGATGATGACGCGCTCCACGCTGATGTCCAGGGCGCCGAGCATGTCCTTCATCAGGTCGTGCGTGAGAGGCCGGGGCATCGTCACGCCCTGGAGGGCGTAGGCGATCGCCGTCGCCTCGGGGCTCCCGATGAAGATCGGCAGCGTGCGCCCCTCCCCCTCGGTCTCCTGGAGCAGGAGCACCGGCGTGTTGGACTGCAGGTCCACCCTGACCGCTCGGAGTAGCACACGGACCATGAGAGAAATGTAGCGCCGGATCCCGGCCTTGCGTCACCCCCCCAAATGTCGCCGGAGTGCCAGCCGCAGCAACGTGGCTCGCATCGATTGGCCCAGTGTCGCCAGCTGTTCGGCTCCCTCCAGGGCCCGCTGGCGGGATTCGGGGTTCCGCTGGCGCAGGAGCGGGATCACGACCTGCTCTATCAGCCCCATCTCACGGTCGACGGCGTTGCGGTAGAGCCGCAGGTGGCGCGGCTCGATCCCGAAGGCCCCGAATGCCGCCGCCAGGTTGGCGACGGTGAGCGCATCCTCGTCGTAGGTCGGCATGCCGGCCACCATCACCGGCTCGATCAGCCCGAATCCCTCGAGTCCCGCCACCTGTTCGGGCGGAAGGCCGCTCGCCGCGCACAGCTCGTCGATCGTCAGGCTGGCACCGGTGACGACGCTGGTGGTGATCGGCTTCGGGGCGCGCCCGACCGGGCCGCCGCCCGCAGGTGCGGTGCTCTTGGGTGTCCCGGGCTCACCGGCGGCGGTCGGCGCAGGGGCCCCCGCCGCGGCGTTCGGGCGGCGGGCACCGGCGGTGCCGTTGCCGGGCCCGGACCCGCCCGACGACGCTCGCTGAGCGCTCTCCTGCGCCACAGCCGGCCCGGCGGTGGTCGCTCCCGCGGACGCGTCACGGGATCCGCGCTCGGGAACAGCCGCGGCCGCCACGCGCGCCGGCTCAGGCTCTGCCGCCACCTTTGCTGGCCCGGGTTCGTCCCCTTGGCCGACCACCTGCAGCCCGTGTCGGGCCTGCGCCGCCTCGGGCATCCGGGCGGTGCGACGCGAGGCGTCAGCCAGGATACGGGCCATGGCCTCCTCGTCCGCCCTGGTCGGTTGCTGCTCGGCCGCAGCAGCCGGCGGTGCCGCCACCCGGGCCGGCTTGCCGTTCGGACCCTCGGACTCGGCATCGTCGAGCTCCCCGTCAGCCAGCCGGTCCCGGATCACCTTGAGGGGCAGGAAATGCTCTCGTTGCTGGCGCAACACCCAGCGCAGGCGCTCCACGTCGTGGTCGAAGAACTTGCGGTAGCCCGAGGGCGAACGCTCCGGGTTCACCAGCCCCTGGCTCTCCAGGAACCGGATCTTCGAGATGGTCACGTCGGGGAATTCCTCCCGCAGCAGGGTCAGGACGTCACCGATGGAGAGGTACGTACGGCTGCTCACTCGTTGCCAGCCACCAGGTAGACGAGCTTGAACTTGCCGATCTGCACCTCGTCGCCCGGAGAGAGCTGGACGTCGTCGATGCGCTCCCTGTTCACGTACGTCCCGTTCAACGAACCCACGTCCCGCAGCGAGTAGGCACCACCGTCACTGGGCGTGATCTCCACGTGGCGGCGCGACACGGTGATGTCATCGAGAAAGATGTCACTCTCGGGATGACGGCCCGCCCGGACGACCTTCTCCCCGAGCAGGTAGCGAGCCCCGACGTTGGGGCCACGGGTGACCACGAGAACCCCGGCGCCGTGCGGGACCTCGACGAGGGTGACATCGGGGTGCTCCTCCGACGTCTCGGCCTCGTCGGTGGGGTGGAGGGTGATGGTCGCGTCATCGCCGTCCGCGAGCAGCGCATGACCGCACGAGGAGCAGAAGTTGACTCCCTCGGGGTTCCGATGCCCACAGTTGTGACAGAACACGGCGACCACGGTACCCCACAGCACGGCCCGCTTCCCCTGCTGTCATCTGGGCCCCGAACGCCTGCTAGTCGGACGTCAGGTCACCGTAGGCGGCCGCGTCGAGGAGGATGCCCGGATCCGCGCCTGCCGCGAGCTCGATCTCACAGATCCAGCCCTCTCCGTAGGGATCCTCGTTGATCCGTTCCGGCGCTCCGGTGAGCGCGTCGTTCACGGCGGTCACGGTGCCGGCGACGGGAGCGTAGATCTCCGACACCGACTTCGTGGACTCGAGCTCGCCCAGCTGTCCGCCGGCCTCGACCTCGCTCCCGACCGCCGGCAGGTCGACGAACACGATGTCGCCCAGCGCGTCCTGCGCGTAGTCGGTGATCCCGACGCGCACCCGGGTCCCTTCGACGCGCACCCACTCGTGTTCGGGGGAGTAACGCAGATCCTCGGGAATGTTCATGGGCAGCGACCATACCGGACGGCCGCACCGACCCGCAGCTTGCCGCTCCGGTCTACGCCAGCATCTCGGTGACGCGCTCGACGTACTCCGACGCCATCGCCTCCGACCCCGCCAGGTCCGTTCCCTCGGCCCAGACGTGGGTGACCGGATCCTCGGGATCGGGGACGACGAGGACCCATCCGCGGTCCGACAGCACCTTGATCCCGTCCACCAGGACCAGGTCGGCGCCCAGCTCCGTGAGCTGCTCCATCAGGGTCCGCATGATCAGGCCCTTGTGCTCGAGGGGCGTCGGGACCTCCTCGTGCAGGATCGGCATGGGCGGGGTCGCGTCGACGATCCCTGCGATGGACGTCGAGCTCTGGCCCAGCAGGGACACCAGGCGGGCCAGGGCCGCCGCGGCATCGAAGGCGGGCAGGAACGCAGGGAACACATAGCCTCCCTGCCGGTCCGACGCGAACGAGACGCCACCCGACGCCGCCACCTCGAGCAGCCCGGAGGGTGAGAGGGGTGTCAGCGTGACCGCGACCCGCGCGCTCCTCGCACAGGCGCAGCATCCTGTCGCTCGCGGTCACCGGCAACGCCACCCGGTCCGCGTCGCCCGCGATGGTCGACAGCTCGATGAAGACCATCACCGCCTCGTCGTCGGTCAGCACCCTCCCGGTGCCGTCGATGAGCGTGAGCCGTTCGCCGCCCGCGTCGATCACCGCACCGAGGTCGGCACCCGAGCCGCGCACCGCGTCGGCGACCCGCGCCTCGCTCAGGATGCGGTCGACCGAGATCATGCCCGGCGTCTGCGCGTACGGGTTGATGCTCAGCACGTCGGCGCGCACCTTCGAGAGAAGATTGGGCATCACGAAGCTCGCCGCGCCGTACGACAGGTCGAGCACGAGCTTGATCTCGCGTCCGACGTCACGCCGCAGATCGAGGGCCTCCACGACATCGGCCGTGTAGAGCTCGATGGTGCGAGGTGAGAAGTCGATGTCGCCCATCTCCCCCGCCGTGACCCGCCGGAACTCTTCGCGGTGGTACATGCGCTCCACGCGCCGCCGGTCGCTCTCGGACAGGTCGATGCCGCGGTCGTCGAAGAAGCCGATCACGACCTGCTGGGGGTCGTCGGGGCTGAGGTGCACGGTGAGGCCGGCCCGGTTGCCACGCCGCCGCACGTGGTGGCGCGTGACCGGCACGGTCGCCAGCTCGAGGTCGGTGACGTTGACCCCCACGGAGTTGCACCCGACCATGAGGGCGCGCTTGAGCACGCGGGCCACCCGGCTCGTGTCACGCGAGGCGGTGATGTACGAGCCCTTCTCGAAGCCCGATGCCCACGCCTTGGCCAACCGGACGGCCAACTCGGGGCTGATGTCGACGTTGGCGATCCCCTGCACCCCACCGGGCCCGAACAGGCTGCGTGCCCCTCCTGACTCCCAGACGATTGAGGCGTTGACCTGGGCGCCCGCCTCCACGACCTTGCCGGGGTAGACCTTGACGTCGCTGCGCACCTCGGCGTGGGCCCCGATGAGGGCCCCCTCCCCGACGACCGCCCCGGGCTCGACACGCGCCCCCGCCCGCAGGTCGCACGAGCGCCCGAGCACCGCCCCCTCGACCCGGACCGCCGGCCCGAGGTACGAGTTCTCCCCGATCACCGAGCGTTGCAGCTCGGCCCGCTCCGCCACCTGGGTGTTGGCACCGATCGTGGTGTAGGCGCCGAGCACGGCGTCCGCGTCGATGGTGCAGTTCTCCCCGATGAACGACGGCGCGTCGATCCGGACGCTCGGGTCGATGGAGGAGCCCTTGCCCACCCACACGCCCGGGCGCAGCTCGAAGCCGGCCACGTCGACCTGGACCTTGCCGTCGAGGATGTCCTCGTGGGCCTTGAGATAGGCGGCCGTGGTGCCGACGTCCTCCCAGTACCCGTCGGCCACATACCCATAGAGAGGATCCCCGGCCTCGAGAGCGGCCGGGAACACCTCGCTCGAGAAGTCCACGGCGCGCCCTTCGGGGATGAGACCGAAGATCTCGGGCTCCAACACGTAGATGCCGGTGTTGATCGTGTCGCTGAACACCTGGCCCCAGCCGGGCTTCTCGAGGAAGCGCTCGATCGTGCCGTCCTCGCGCGTGATCACGATGCCGAACTCGAGCGGGTTCTCCACCGCGCACAGCGCGATCGTCGCCAGCGCCTCGTTCTTCTCGTGGAACGCGATGACCGACGTGAGGTCGATGTCGGTGAGCACGTCGCCCGAGATCACGAGGAAGCGCTCGGTCAACTGCTCACGCGCGTTGCGCACCGATCCCGCCGTGCCGAGCGGTGACTCCTCGGTGGCGTACGCCATGCGCACCCCGAGCTCACTCCCGTCCCCGAAGTAGCTGCGGATGGCGTTGGGCAGGAAGGCCACCGTCACGACGATGTCGGTGATCCCGTGACGCCGCAGGAGCGACACGACGTGCTCCATCATCGGCCGCCCCACCAGTGGCAGCATCGGCTTGGGCAGGTTCGAGGTCTGCGGGCGCAGGCGGGTGCCCTCGCCGCCGGCCATGATGACGGCCTTCACACCGCGCTCCTCCGGGCCGCCCGGCCCTCCTGCAGGGCACGGCGCGCCGGTCCGATGTAGCTCCCTGCGGCCCACCAGGCGAGGGCGAGGCCGATCAGCCCGGTCACCCACGCGATCGCCCTGATGGGCTCCTGCCACGTCGCCGTGCCGTCGCCGAGGAGGAAGGTCGGGTACGCGAACATCAGGCCGAATGTGCCCGCCTTGCCCACCCACAACACGTCGATGCGGGCCGCGCCCAGCCAGGCCAGCAGCACCACCATCACGGAGACCAGGACCTCACGAGCGATGGTGGCGATGCCGAACCAGAGCGGAACGGCGCCGTAGACCATGATGGAGATCACGGCCGTTCCCACCAGCAGGCGGTCGGCTGTCGGGTCGAGCACCTTGCCGAACGTGGACACCTGGCCGTAGCGGCGAGCCACGTAGCCGTCGACCCAGTCCGTCGCGCCGAGCACGGCAAGCAGCACCGCCGCTGCCGTCTGACGGTGCAACCCGAAGAGCAACCACAAGAAGATCGGGATGCACAGCAGCCGCCCGAGAGTGATGACGTTGGGCGCCGTGAGGATCCGGTCCAGCCCGTCGTCGTCCACGTACCGAGTTTAGGGAGTGCCCCGCGACGGCCCAGTCCGGGGTGTGCCAGAGTGGGCACGATGCCTCGCTTCGAACCGTTCCGCGGGCTGCGCTACCGGCCCGCGATCGCGCCCATCGCCCAGGTCATGGCCCCTCCCTACGACGTCATCTCCTCGGCCGAGCGGGTGCATCTCGCCTCCCGTCACCAGGCCAACGCGGTGCTCGTCGAACTTCCCGAGGCCGACCTCTCGGGTGGACGCGACCGCTATGCCGTGGCGACCGACCTCTTCGCCCGCTGGCAGGCGGAGGGGGTCGTCGGCACCGAGCCCGAGACCAGCCTCTACCCGTACCGGATGACCGACACCGCGGGTCATGCCACCACCGGCGTGATCGGGGCGCTCGGGCTGGCCGAGCCGGGCCAGGAGAGCGACATCCTCCCCCACGAGCAGACGTTGCCCAAGCCGAAGAGCGACCGGCTGGACCTGCTGCGCGCCACCCGGGCCAACCTGTCACCGATCTGGGGCCTGTCCATGGCGGCAGGTGTCACCGCGACGTTCGACCCCACCGACGACGAACCGGTGGCCGACGCCTATGACGACGAAGGCGTCCGCCACCAGCTCTGGGTCCTCAGCGATCCCGACGCCATCGAAGCCGTCAGGACGGCGGTCGCCGGAGCACCCGTCGTCCTGGCCGACGGGCACCATCGCTATGAGACTGCCCGCATTTATCAAGCCGAGTGCCGCGCGGCCAACGGCGGCCGCCCCGGGCCCTACGACCTCGTGATGGCCCTCGTGGTCGAGCTGTCCGAGGACCAGCTCACCGTGGGCGCCATCCACCGCACCGTCAGCGGGCTGCCGGAGGACTTCGACCTCGTCGGGGCGCTCTCCGAGTGGTTCGACGTCGTGCGTGCCGGTGCGGCCGACGCCCGGACCCTCGGCGCGCTGGCCGACTCGAGCTCGCTGGCCCTGGTCAGCGGCGGCCGGGCCTACCTCCTCCTCCCCCACGCCGAGGTGCACGAGCAGCCGGGCAACGACCTCGACTCCAACCTCATCGCGGGAGTGCTCGAGCGCCTGCCCCCGCACGAGGTCATGCACCGCCACAGCGTCGACGAGGCGATGGAGGCGCTCCAGCACGGCGAGGGCCAGGCGGCCTTCCTGCTCCGGCCGGTGACGGTCAAACAGATTGAGGAGTGGGCCAACGAGCGCCGGCGCATGCCCCCCAAGACCACCTTCTTCAGCCCCAAGCCACGCACCGGGATGGTCTTCCGGTCCTTGGACGTCTCCTGACATGCCGGCCATGCACGAGGCAGTGACCGTCCACGTGGACGCGCCGCCACAGCGCATCTGGGAGCTGGTCAGCGACGTGACGCGCATCGGGAGCTACAGCCCTGAGACCTTCGAGGCCGAGTGGCTCGACGGCGCCAACGGGCCGGCCGTCGGGGCCAGGTTCCGGGGCCACGTGAAGCGCAACGGGATCGGACCGATCTACTGGGTCTCCTGCACGGTCACGGAGTGCGAGCCCGGGCGGACCTTCGCCTTCGGCACGGTGTCGACCGAGAAGCCGCTCGCCGTGTGGGGCTACGAGATCACGCCGGCCGGCGACGGGGCCGACGTCACCGAGTCCTTCACCCTGACCCCCACCCTCGGCCTGCGGATCTACTGGGCGCTCTGGGGGTGGTCCCGCGGCAAGGTCAACCGCAAGGGGATGCGCACGACGCTCGAACGGATCAAGGCCGAGGTGGAGGCCCGAGCCTCCTAGTCCACCGTCCAGCTGGAGCCGGACCGCAAGAGCGCCGCCACGTCGCCCAGCCCCCGCTTGCCCTGCGCGTCGGTGATCTGCTCGGACATCTGGGTCCCGTACTCAGGGCGCTCGACGGCGCGGAACACCCCGATGGGCGTCGGCTCGTAGGGACCGTGGGCCAGGCGGGAGAGCGCGAAGGCCAGGCCCGGGTCGTGGCGCGCCTCGTCGTGCACGAGGAGGGCGTCGAGCCCGACGTCGGCGACAGAGACGATCTCGAGGCTGCCGTCGGCCCGCTGCACGACGCCGCGCTCCTGCCCCTCGGCGCCGAACACGATCGGCTTGCCGTGTTGGAGCGGGATGAGCATGCTGGCGCGGACGTCGCGGCCGGTGATCTTCTCGAAGGCCCCATCGTTGAACACGTTGCAGTTCTGCAGGACCTCGACGAAGGCGGCGCCGTCGTGCTGGTGGGCCCGGCGGAAGGTCTCCTGCATGTGGGCCCGGTCCATGTCGTGCGTCCTCGCCACGAACGTCGCCTCGGCTCCTAGCGCGAGGGACACCGGGTTGAACGGCGTGTCGACCGATCCGAAGGGCGTCGACTTGGTGACCTTGGCCACCTCCGAGGTCGGGGAGTACTGCCCCTTGGTCAACCCGTAGATCTGGTTGTTGAACATCAGGATGTTCAAGCGCACGTTGCGGCGCAGGGCGTGGATCAGGTGGTTTCCGCCGATGGACAGCGCGTCGCCGTCGCCCGAGATCACCCAGACGTCGAGATCGGGCCGCGTCGTGGCGAGCCCCGTCGCGATGGCGGGGGCACGGCCGTGGATGGAGTGCATGCCGTACGTGTTCATGTAGTACGGGAACCGGGCGGCGCAGCCGATGCCCGAGAGGACGACCGTGTTCTCGCGGCGCACCCCGAGCTCGGGCATGAGCATCTGGACGGCGGCCAGGATGGAGTAGTCGCCGCAGCCGGGGCACCAGCGGACCTCCTGGTCGCTGGTCCAGTCCTTGCGGGTGGTGACGGGCACTGCGGTGGCGGTGGCGCCGTTGGACTCGCTCATGACTTCCCTCCGAGCAGCGCGGTGATGGCTGCCTCGATCTCGCCGACACGGAACGGCACGCCCTGGATCTTCGACATGGTCTGGGCGTCGACCAGGTACTCGGCCCGCAGGATGCGGCTCAACTGGCCGAGGTTGATCTCGGGCACGAGGACCTGCGTGTAGTGGCTGAGCACCTCCCCCAGGTTGGCCGGCAGCGGGTTGAGGTGCCGCAGGTGGACGTGGGCTGCCTTCATGCCGCGGGCCCGGACCCGCTTCACCCCGGCTGCCACGGCGGCGTACGTCGAGCCCCAGCTGACGAGGAGCAGTTGCGCGTCGCCCGTCTCGTCGTTCACCTCCGCCAGCGGGATGTCGGCGGCGATGCCGGCGATCTTGTCCCGGCGCAGGTGGACCATGCGCTCGTGGTTGACGCCCTCGTAGGACACGTTGCCACTCCCGTCCGCCTTCTCGAGGCCGCCGATGCGGTGCTCGAGGCCGGGCAGTCCCGGGGGGGCCCAGGGCCGAGCCAGCGTCTCGGGGTCGCGGACGTAGGGCCAGAACGCGGGGTTGCCGTCGTCGTCCACCACGTTCGGCTCGGAGGCGAAACACGGATCGATGGGTGCGAACGTGTCGAGGTCGGGCAGGCGCCACGGCTCGGCACCGTTGGCCAGGTACCCGTCCGAGAGCAGGATCACCGGCGTCCGATACTTCACGGCCAGCCGGGTCGCCTCGATCGCCGCCGCGAAGCAGTCGCTCGGCGTCTTCGGCGCCACGATGGGCAGTGGTGCCTCGCCGTGGCGGCCGTAGAGGGCGTGCAGCAGGTCGGCCTGCTCGGTCTTGGTGGGCAGCCCGGTGGACGGCCCGCCGCGCTGCACGTCGACGATGACGAGCGGCAGCTCGAGGTTGATGGCCAGGCCGATCGTCTCGGACTTGAGGTCGAGGCCCGGGCCGCTGGTCGTGGTGACCCCGAGGGCGCCCCCGAAGGCGGCCCCGAGAGCGGCTCCGATGCCGGCGATCTCGTCCTCCGCTTGGAAGGTGCGGATCCCGAACTCCTTGCGCCGGCTGAGCTCGTGCAGGATGTCCGAGGCCGGGGTGATGGGATAGCTGCCGAGGAAGAGCGGCAGCCCGGCCAGCCTGGAGGCCGTGATGAGGCCCCAGGCGAGCGCCTGGTTCCCGGTCACCTGGACGTACTCGCCCTTCTCGAAGGTCGCGGGCCGGACCTCGTAGTTGGACTCGAACAGCTCGGCCGTCTCGCCGAAGTCGTACCCCGCCCGGAAGGCGCGGGTGTTGGCCTCCGACACCTGCGGCTTGGAGGCGAAGCGCTCCGCGATCCAGTTGACGGTGGGCTCGACCGGCCGGGTGTAGAGCCAACTCACCAGGCCCAGCGCGAAGAAGTTCTTGGAGCGCTCGGCGTCGCGGGGCTTCACCCCCGCCTCCTTGCAGACCTCCTGGGTGATGGAGGTCATCGGGACCTCGTAGACGGTGTAGGCGCTCAGCGAGCCGTCGGTGAGGGGGTTGCTGGCGTAGCCCGCCTTGGCCAGGTTGCGCTCCTCGAAGGAGTCGCTGTTGACCAGCAGGACGGTCCCCTTGGCCATGAGGTCGATGTTGGCCCTGAGCGCGGCCGGGTTCATGGCGACCAGCACGTTGGGCGAGTCGCCCGGCGTCAGGATGTCGTGGTCCGAGATGTGGACCTGGAAGGCCGACACACCGTTGAGGGTGCCGGCGGGCGCCCGGATCTCGGCCGGGAAGTCCGGGAAGGTCGACAGGTCGTTGCCGAGCAGGGCGCTGCTCGTCGTGAAGCGGTCCCCCGTCAGCTGCATGCCGTCACCCGAGTCACCGGCGAAGCGCACGATGACCTGGTCCAACTGCTCCGTTACGTGATGCGTTCCCGATGCCACGGGCTGCCTCGTCTCATCTCATGGACACAGGAGAAGTCCTGGCTCACGGCTGCGGGCCTTCTCGCACCTGCGCTCGCACGGCGCGCGGCACTCTCCGTCCGAATTGCTCGTTCGGTGCAATCCTACCCCCGGGGCACGGGGTCTCCCTGCCTCCCCTGATCAGATCGGTGGCGCCGCCCGGGTGCGGCCTCGGGAGGGCGCCCGGAAGACCCGGCGAGGCGGCCCCACCAGGGACGCGCTATGCGATGGTGACCTCGTCGCTCAGGTAGACGTCCTGGATGGCGTGGATCAGCGCCGCGCCCTCGGCCATCGGGCGCTGGAAGGCCTTGCGGCCCACGATGAGGCCCATGCCCCCGGCGCGCTTGTTGATGACGGCCGTGCGGATGGCCTGGGCCAGATCGCTCTCGCCCTTCGACTCACCGCCGGAGTTGATCAGGCCGATGCGGCCCGCGTAGCAGTTGACGACCTGCCAGCGGGTGAGGTCGATCGGGTTGTCCGTCGTCAGCTCGTCGTACACGAGCGGGTCGGTCCGGCCGAAGCCGATGGCCGTGTAGCCGCCGTTGTTCTCGGGCTGCTTCTGCTTGATGATGTCTGCCTCGATCGTGACGCCGATGTGGTTGGCCTGGCCGGTCAGGTCGGACGAGACCTCGTAGTTGACGCCGTCCTTCTTGAAGGCCGGGTTGCGCAGGTAGCACCACAGCACGGTGAACATCCCGAGCCGGTGCGCCTCCGCGAAGGCGGCGGCGACCTCCTGCAGCTCGCGGTCCATGTCGTCGGAGCCGAAGTAGATCGTGGCGCCCACCCCGACGGCGCCGAGGTCGGACGCCTGTTGCACCGAGCCGAACATGATCTGGTCGTACGTGTCGGGGACGTGCAGGAACGCGTTGTGGTTGAGCTTGACGATGAAGGGGATGCGATGCACGTACTTTCGTGAAGCGAGGCCCAGCGTGCCCAGCGTCGTCGCCACGGCGCTGCACTCGCCGGCGAGCGCCAGCTCCAACAGGTTCAGCGGGTCGAAATAGGCGGGGTTCTTCGCGAAGCTCGCCGCGGCGGAGTGCTCGATTCCCTGGTCCACCGGGAGGATGGAGATGTATCCAGTGCCGCCGAGGCGTCCGTGGTTGAACAGCGTGCCGAGATTGCGCAGCACGGTCGGGGTGCGGTCGCTGTCGGTGAAGACGCGGCTGAGGTAGTCGGGTCCCGGAAGGACCAGGTTGTCCGAGGGGAAGGCCTTGGCCGTGTAGGCGAGCAGGGCGTCCGCGTCGTCGCCGAGCAGCTTGTGGAGATCGAGGCTCGTGCTCATGCCCCCAGCCTACCGGAGGGTCACCGGGGGTCTTCGAGCTCAGGCCGTCGTCGGTGTGTGGAATGGAGCCGGTGGAGTGGCGGTTGTTGCAATCGCATGACTGGTATCGACATTGGGCCACGCCTGAACGCATTTTCACGCCTGACGCATTTTGCAGCCAGCTCGCCCGTACGCTGTGCGTCGTCGGATTGCGAGCTGGCGACGTCTTGAGCGAGCGGAGGCCATGAACGTTCTCGAATCCAGGGCGGGCCGGCCGTTGCTCCTGCGGCCGTGGGTGCTGCTGGTTGGCGCTGCCGTGATCGTGGCTGCCGCTTTGTACTTTGCGACCGGCTCGTCCCCGCCCACCCACCCCGGTTCCCCGAGCGGTTCGAGGAGCTCCCAGTCCAGTTCGAGCTCGAGCCGGTCGGCGGCGAGCTTGGTGCTCGAGACGACGACCCCGGCACCCGGCGCGCAGAACGTGGCACCCAACACGACGATCTCGGTCACGTTCTCGGCCCCGGTCTCGCTGCGCAGGGCGGTCCTTCAGCTGACGCCCGACATCGGCGGGCAGTGGGTCCAGACGAGCCCCACCACGCTGTCGTACGCCCTCGACTCCCCCCTCATCCCCTCCACCCACGAAGTGCTGACCATCCCCGGCGGCTCCGCCGGGGTGCACGCCGCCGACGGGGCGACCTTGGCCGCCTCGCACACGGTGACGTTCGACGTCGCCGCCGGCGACACCCTGCGCCTCCAGCAACTGCTGGCGGGCCTCAACTACCTCCCGGTCGGCTTCACCGCGACCGGCCCGGCGCCGGACCGGGCCGACCTGGCCCAGGACCAGACCGGGACGTTCTCCTGGCGCTGGCCCGGCCTGCCCACCGAGCTCACCTCGCAGTGGACCCAGGGCACGGAGAACATGATCACCAAGGCTGCGGTCGAGGCGTTCGAGACGCAGAACGGCCTCGGGGTCGACGGGATCGCCGGGCCCGCAGTGTGGACGGCGCTGATCAACGACACCATCAACGACAAGCCCGACGCCACCCCCTACGTCTACGTCCTCGTCAACAAGACGCTCCCGCAGAACCTGACCCTGTGGAACAACGGCGCGGCGCAATACGTGGGCATTCCCGTCAACACGGGTGCGCCGGGCGCCGACACGACCGACGGCACCTACGCCGTCTTCGAGCACGTGCGGTACTCGGAGATGAAGGGCACCAACCCCGACGGGTCGACCTACGACGACCCCAACGTCCCGTACGCGAGCTATTTCAACGGTGGCGACGCGCTGCACGGCTTCGTCCGCGCCTCGTACGGCTCCCCCCAGAGCAACGGCTGCGTCGAGATGACCTACGCCGACGCCGCGCTCGTCTGGCCCCTCACGCCGATCGGCACGCTCGTGACCGTCGTCGGCCCGAACTTCGGCACCGCGCCGCCGCCCACGACGACCACGACCACGGCTCCGGCCCCGACGACGACCACGTCCCCGACGACGACCACGGTGCCGGCGCCGGCGGCGACCACCACCACGGCTCCGGCTGGGTGAGCCGGGCCGAGACGGCTAGGGCCGCTTGGACTTGGGGATGTACTTCGACTCGGACTTGGCCTTGGGCCTGGGCTTGGCCTTGGGGCGCGGCCGGAGCTCGGGCCCCAGGCCGCGGAGCCGCTCGGCCACGTCGTAGGCCTCGGGGTCGGCCCTGAGGACCCGCTCGAAGTACTCGCGCGCCCGCGGGTGGTCGCCGGCCCGCTCGTAGAGGTCCGCCAGCAGGTACCACTGCCGGAGATGGCGGTCCGACGGGTTCCGCAGCGCCTTCGACGCACCGGCGGTCGCCAGCATCGCGATGGCGCCGTTGAGGTCGCCCGAGTCGGCCAGCGACGCCGCGGCCACGATCCTCCCCTCGGCCAGGACGTCGGGGTCGGGTGAGCTCTGGCGGAGCTCGCCCCACAGCTCGGCCACCTTCTTGGGCTTGTGCAGCGCCCGCTGGCAGTCCATCAGCACCGGCAGGTGCTCGGTCGAGTCGCTCAGCGCGCCGTAGGCGTTGAGGTGGCGGGTCGCCTCACGCCAGCGGCCGCTCCGATAGGCGGCCAGGCCGGCCAGCTCGCGCACGGCGGCCACGCCCGGCGCCTCGTCGGCGACGGGCTTGATCGCCCGCAACGCATCTTGGAAGCGCCCCCGCTCGTAGGCCCCATAGGCGGACTCGGCTCCCTCGACCAGTCGTTCGCGGTGCTGCACGGTCGCCGCGTCCGCCGCGTTGCGGATGTCGGATGCGGTCTCGGGTGGGAGCGTGTGCCGCGTCGACAGGGCGGCGATGGCCTCGCCGGCGGTCCTCCTGGTGCCGGGCGCGCGCCCTGGTTCCGCCCCCCCGGACCCCGCGCGCGGGCCGCGGCCGGTCGGACCGGCCTGGGCGGGCCTGGCCTTGCGCCCCTGGCCCCGGCTGCGAACGGGGCCCGTGTCCTCCCACTCGTCACGGGCACCGTCGGCTCGAACCCACGCCGACGGACGACTCGGTGGCGGTGCGCTCCTGTGGCGCTCCCGGTCGTCGGTGAAGCGAGCGACCCCGCTCGACCCGGGTGGGGATCCAGGCGCCGCCGTGCCGACGCCGCTGTCGCGCCTGGTGACCTCCCGCGCGCCGCGGCGAGCCACGTTGCCCCACTTCTTGGCCTGGCTCGGCAGCGGCGGCTCGTCGTCACGGGAGTGGGGGTACGCCCGTGCCCGGCCGGCCTCACCGGTTGGTGTGCGGGTCGTGCTCCGCCGTGGTGGGCCCCCGCGCTGATCAGCACCGGCCCTCGACGAGGAAGACGAGGGCCGGGGTGCCGAGGCCGACGTCCTGCCCGTGCGGCGCGTCGGTCGGGCGCCGGCCCCCTCTCCCGTCCGGGGTGCTGCGCTGCGTCGGGGTGCGCCGCTGCGGGATGCGCCGGTGCGGGGTGCGCCGGTGCGGGCACGCCCCGGCTGCCCCGTAGCGGTCCGGGATGGACCCGCACCTCTGCTCGATCCGCCGCTGCCCGAGGCCGGCCGCCCGGCGCCCTGGCCTCCAGACGTTCGGCCTCCCGGCGCTCGGCCTCGCCGGTCTGCCCCCCCGCTCGATCCGGTCGCCGGCCGTCCCTGCCTGTTGCCGGCCGCGCCGCGGCCCTTCGTCCCACTCCCCCGCCCCGCGCCAGCGGTGCCGCCCGAACGCGCTCCGGACCCACCCGAGGGCCCCGCACGTGCCGGCCGGGCAGGACGCGCCGGCTGGGCGCGCCTGTTCGGCCGGGGGGAGTTCGGAGGCATCGGTCGATTCTACGTGGCCGCCCCCTCTGTCCCCGGGCGTGGCCGGCGCATCAGCAGGAGGCCGTCGTGTCCCGCCGGCTCCACAGCCCGTCGAATGTCACGAGGGCGGTCACGACCAGACCCATGAGGAGCGTGGCCGTGCTGACCCCCAGCCCGCTGGCGAGACCACCGACGAGCACCACCAGCGCGGAGGCGGCGCACACGATGCCCACCCGCCCGCGCGGCTGGGGGCCGAGACGCCCCTGCAGGACACACGTGACCACGAGATACACGGCCACCGGCACCGCGACCGCCAGGCCGGCGGTGGTCGCCGACGCCCTCCCCGCACCGCCCTGCGAGCTCGCCGCCGCCAGCTGGAGGCCCGCACCGAGGGCGCCCACCGAGCCGAGGACCAGGTAATGGCCGTAGCCCCAGATGAACGAGGTCCGCCGGGACATGCGCAGGCCCTCCTCGGAAGGGTGCTCGAAGTACCACCACCAGATGGAGAACACGAGCAGGACGGCGCCGGCCGCCACGGCCACCAGCCTCACCGACACGCCGCTCGACGAGCTCGCCGTGTGGATGGCCACCGTCGCCGCCGCGACGCACTCGCCGAGCACGATGAGAGTGAAGAGCCCGAAGCGCTCTGCGACGTGGCCGGCGTGCCATGGCGTGCCCCTCCCGTCCCCGGCCCGCTCGGCCCAGGCCGGCAGGAGCATCTCGAGGATGGCCAGCAGGTAGAAGGCGATGCGCCCGGCCTCGTGCGGGAGGAACAGTCGCGCCACCCAACCGACCTGGAGGACGGAGATGCCCGCCGCGTAGCGCAGGGCCGCCGCCCTCCCGGCGGGGTCGCCCGAGGCGGCCCGCAGCCACTGCGCCACCAGGGCGGTGCGCATGACGAGATAGCCCACGGTGATGGTGGCGTAGTTGCCTTGGTCGAACGCACTGTCGACGCCGGCGGCGAGGATGAGCACGCCCACGATCTGGACGAAGGTGAGCAGGCGGTAGAGCAGGTCGTCGATGTCGTAGGCCGACGCGAACCAGGTGAAGTTCACCCAGGCCCACCAGATCCCGAAGAAGACCGCGAGATAGCCCGAGATGGCGGTCTGGTAGTGGCTGCCCGCGAGCGCGACGTGGAGCTGCCCGGCGGCCTGGGAGACCGCCACGACGAAGCAGAGGTCGAACAGGAGCTCGAGAGGTGTCGAGACCCTGTGCTCTTCGTCGATGTCCCGCGGGGCCATGGGCAGGAGCCGGAGCCGGCGTTGCATCATCCGCTGCCTTCGCCACGTCTCGGCGGGGGACCGGGTCGGCTCGGGACCGGGTGCACCATTGGCGGCAGTATCGCAGGCCGCCTCTGGCCTGCATCGGACCGGCCCCGGGCCCGAAACGACGAGATCCCCTCGAGCCGAAGCTCCGAGGGGATCTCGTCATGAGGAATCCCGGCGGCGACCTACTCTCCCAGGGGGCCTCCCCCCAAGTACCATCGGCGCGGGCGGGCTTAACTGCCGTGTTCGGAATGGGAACGGGTGTTTCCCCGCCGCTATGGCCACCGGAAACCGTGCGCTCGGCGGCTCACCAACCCTGCGTGGGAAGGGAGCGCACCTGTGGCTGCGTCATCGCAGCCCTGAGCGTTCCAAAGCGAGCACGAGCACGAAGATGCCTCCAAGCCCTCGGCCGATTAGTACCGGTCGGCTGAATGCATTGCTGCACTTACACCTCCGGCCTATCAACGTGGTCGTCTAGCCACGGGCCTTACCAGGTTAACCCTGTGGGAGATTTCATCTCGAAACGGGCTTCGCACTTAGATGCTTTCAGCGCTTATCCCACCCGTAGGTCGCAAACCAGCCGTGCCCTTGGCAGGACAACTGGCACACGAGAGCTACGTCCGTCCCGGTCCTCTCGTACTAGGGACAGCCTTTCTCAAATCTCCTACGGCTGCATCGGATAGGGACCGAACTGTCTCACGCATGTTGATCCCGTATTACTACGGGCACAGACTATACCTTCACCCTATTTCTAGGGGCTGGCGTGTTATGGCTTCCACAGGGGTCTGCGGATCGAGGTCTCGATCTTGAGAAGCCATCTCTTCGCTGTTGCTGGCGAAGAAGTCGTTACGGGGGCACAACACGCCCTTGCTACGCAGATGTTGCTCGACATCTGCGGCGGAAATCCGCTTCGTTTTCGAATAGTTTAGGGTTGCAAATGCATCTACTTGGCGTGCCAGATGCAGGAACACTTGCGGGTCCCTCACTCGATCCAGCTGAGGAAGAATCGCAAGCGCTCGCCTCACGTGGGCTTGCTTGAAGATCACGTAGGGCTCGACTTCCTGAAGGATGCGAAGGAGAAGTGGCCGGCTGGTGATAACGAGATCACTCATGCCGGTGCCTCTATCTCGGATGTAGCCAACCCCTCCGAGCAGTGACTGGATCTGTTCGAGACCCGGTCGGGCTGAGGTCGACTGCGAGAGCGAGACGGTGGCCCGGATGTAGAACCCGAACCGGTACTCCTTCTGCTTGACGAGTTGGAAGTGAATGCTTCCGTCCCCGTCCAGGAATCCTGCAATGTAGGACGCTGTAGACACATCCATTGTGTTGGCCTTCCCTCGGTATTGCCCTGAACATAACGTTCGGTTGTTTCATTCAGGGTTTCACCGATATGAGCCAGTGAGCACCCAGGAATTGCTTCCTGGGGACGCAGTGTGTTCTACGTTCTAAACCCAGCTCGCGTACCGCTTTAATGGGCGAACAGCCCAACCCTTGGGACCGGCTTCAGCCCCAGGATGCGACGAGCCGACATCGAGGTGCCAAACCTTCCCGTCGATATGGACTCTTGGGGAAGATGAGCCTGTTATCCCCGGGGTACCTTTTATCCGTTGAGCAACGGCGCTTCCATAAGCAACCGCTGGATCACTATGCCCTGCTTTCGCACCTGCTCGACTTGTAGGTCTCGCAGTCAAGCTCCCTTTTGCCATTGCACTCGACAGCTGATTGCCAACCAGCCTGAGGGAACCTTTGGGCGCCTCCGTTACATTTTAGGAGGCGACCGCCCCAGTCAAACTACCCACCTGACGCTGTTCCTGATCCGGATCACGGACCGAGGTTAGAGTCCCGGCACTAAAAGGGTGGTATTTCAAGGTTGACTCCACACTGGCTGGCGCCAATGCTTCAAAGTCTCCCACCTATCCTACACAAATAGTACCAAAACTCAACATCAAGCTGTAGTAAAGGTCCACGGGGTCTTTCCGTCCTGATGCAGCTAACGAGCATCTTTACTCGTACTTCAATTTCGCCGGGTCTGTGGTTGAGACAGTAGGAAAGTCGTTACGCCATTCGTGCAGGTCGGAACTTACCCGACAAGGAATTTCGCTTGTTCTGTTACAACCAATCACCTCAATAAGCATTGGAGTGACTGGCGGATCGGTCGTTTCCGCCGATCTCCCCACGTCGCCGTGGGGACCGGACCATATCTTCATCTCACAGGGACTACCTATATGACCTATGAGGTGGTCGGCGTTTGGTCTCTGAGGATTCTCAGGACTTCGGATGGCTTTCGATGATTCATCGTCTCCGCAATCTTGGCTATTTCCAACAAGCCATCGACTGTGAGGTGCTTGCGCTCCTCCATGAGACGAAGCACCAGCTTGAACTTCTCGAAGTTGTCTTGCTTCGACGTTCGTAGCTGGTGCTCTTGGAAGAACGGGACGATCACGTCCCGCAGATCTGCGAACCTGCCCACGCAATACCGGTACATGTCTTCCCGGTGATTGTCGTGTCTGCGATTCACATGCACCTTGCCGCATCCGAAGAAGCGTGCAAGGTCTTCCAACACATCACGACTCGACGCTGACTGGACCACCACGAAGGTGGGCTGCACCTGCCAGCGAAGCGCCGTCTTCCGATTTCGGAAGATGGGCAACTGAAACAGCCTTCCCCATCGACGAAACCGGCAATCCATCCGCAGTGCCAGAGTCTTTCCTGCTGATTGTCCGCACCGAACGGATTTTCACTACCCACATCAGCAACCTTAAGAACCAGTTGTGACATGGATGAGTACCGTCGGATACTCGGAGTTTCCAGCATATGGCCGACTACTCACCGCATCGTCACCGATACGGGGGGCAGCACCCATTTGCACTCTATGGGTCATTCAACCTTAGGACCGTTATAGTTACGGCCGCCGTTTACCGGGGCTTAGGTTCAGAGCTTCGTCCGAAGACTAACCCTTCCCCGTAACCTTCCGGCACCGGGCAGGCGTCAGAGCGTATACATCGTCTTACGACTTCGCACGCTCCTGTGTTTTTAGTAAACAGTCGCTTTCCCCAATTCTCTGCGGCCCCCTCAGGCATCAGGACGCGAGGTCCATCACCCTATCGGGGCCCTCCTTCTCCCGAAGTTACGGAGGAATTTTGCCGAGTTCCTTAACCACAGTTCTCCCGATCGCCTTGGTATTCTCTACCCGCCCACCTGTGTTGGTTTGGGGTACGGGTACCGTGTCAGCTCGCTAGAAGTTTTTCTAGGCAGCATAGAATCAGTGACTTCGCCTGGAACGGCTCGGCATCGCGTCTCAGGATTCACAGGACCCGGATTTACCTGGGTCCCTCCCTACACGCTTACCCCAGGACAACCAACGCCTGGGCTCACCTATCTTCCTGCGTCGCTCCTTTGCTGTCCTCCCCAGGGTTTGTCGGCTCGACCCGAAGGTCATCCCCTTAGTACCCCTGGCTTGGAATGGGCGCGGACACGGTAGTACTGGAATATCAACCAGTTGTGCATCGACTACGCCTCTCGGCCTCGCCTTAGCTCCCGACTTACCCTGGGAGGATTAGCCTTCCCCAGGAACCCTTGGGCTTACGGCGGAGGAGTTTCTCACTCCTCTCTCGCTACTCATACCAGCATTCGCACTCGACCACGCTCCACGACGGTTCACACCACCGCTTCTCTGCGAGATCGACGCTCCCCTACCACTCCCGTCTATCGACGGAAATCCGCGGCTTCGGCTCTTGACTTGAGCCCCGTTACATTATCCGCGCAGGACCACTCGACCAGTGAGCTATTACGCACTCTTTTAAGGATGGCTGCTTCTGAGCCAACCTCCTGGCTGTCTTTGCGTTCCCACATCGTTTTCCACTTAGTCAAGAATTTGGGGCCTTAGCCGGCGGTCTGGGCTGTTTCCCTTTCGACCAACGAAGCTCATCCCTCGTGGTCTCACTGCCGGGTTCTAGAGCATCGGCATTCGGAGTTTAGTTGGGGTCAGTAAGCTTGTAGGCCCCCTAGCCCATCCAGTGCTCTACCTCCGATGCTGAACACCCGACGCTGCACCTAAATGCATTTCGGGGAGAACCAGCTATCACCGAGTTTGATTGGCCTTTCACCCCTTGCCACAGGTCATCCCCCCAGTTTTCAACCTAGGTGGGTTCGGCCCTCCACGAAGTCTTACCTTCGCTTCAGCCTGCCCATGGCAAGCTCACTCGGCTTCGGGTCTACAGCATGCGACTCAACGCCCTATTCAGACTCGCTTTCGCTTCGGCTACCCATCGCTGGTTAACCTCGCCACACACCGTAACTCGCTGGCTCATTCTTCAAAAGGCACGCCATCACGGCTGACATCCACCATGTGTCACCAATCTCACCCGAAGGGATCATGGCAACGGTGGAGCAACGACGCTTTGACTGTTTGTAAGCCAACGGTTTCAGGTACTATTTCACTCCCCTCCCGGGGTACTTTTCACCTTTCCCTCACGGTACTAGTTCGCTATCGGTCGCC
>OY970336.1:0-2810000 GCA_963717455.1 uncultured Acidimicrobiaceae bacterium | reverse complement strand
TCGGGCTCCCCGGAGGGGGCTCAGCCGGCCAAGAATCAGAGAGTCACCATGATTTGACTCGAACCATTGGTAACCACAGACCCCTCACCCAGAGGGTTCGAGGCCTGCGTAATGCTTAATTGACGTACAACCCATCCGTTTGAGTCCGAATGGATTGCCCGCACTGGCTTTTGGCTCTCACTATTCCGTTTTCAAGGAGCGACCGGGCACACACCTATCCTGCCGGTGTTGGTGCCGGGTGGCCCGAAGGACTGTTCCGGACGAATTGCTTCGCCGGAGAGTCTCCTTCGGCTGTCGGAGGGCCAGGGGAGGCCGTTCCGACGGGTGTGTCACCCTAGCAGACGCGCGTCGGACCGTCAACGCGTTTGCGCGGGCCGAATCCGCCGGGCGTTGGCCCCGGACCGGCCTCGATCCGATCGTAGCGGGACAACCGCCCGAGCCCGCGGATGCCCGCCGAGCACCCGGATCCCCGCCCGGAACGAGCCGGTTCCCAAGACCTGCCGGCGGGCCCGCGACACCGGTCGGTGGCAAGCGGTGAGCCGCCCGGCCCTCCGCATGCCACCCGGTGCTCGAAGCCCAACTGGCTTTCCGCCCCTCCCTGGTCGCCAAACCAGACCACCGGAGGCGTGCGCCGCCTGTTGATCTCCTCGATCTACCGCATGTCCCTCTGTCACGTCATGCGATGACAGCATGATGCACTGTGGTTGTTGCAGCATTGTGACAGGCCGGTGACACCCCCTGTGGCGCGTGCTCCCTAGCTAAGAACACCAGGCCGGAGGCCATTTCACCCGGCCGGTTCCAACCGGGCGCCTCACCGCCTCGACACGCCGGGGTGTCCGGGGACCCAGAAGCGCCACCGCTTCTCCGTGGCCTCCTTGATGCCGATCCGCGTCCCCCGGCCCGGACGCCGGGGGGGCGGCGTCCCGTCGTCCAGCAGCCGGACGGCGTCCGCTCCGCGACCGTGGGCCATGAGGTCGGTGGCGTTGTCCGCCCCGGTGATCCCGAGCGCCTGGCACAGCTTGGCCGGACCGTTGGCCAGGTCGCGGTCGTGCCGGGCGGCGGGCCGGGCCTCCCGCATGGCGTCGAGGCCGGCCGTCGGGGCCAGGGCGCGGATCAGCACCGCCGCCGCCTCTCCCTGCGGTCCGCACACCACGTTGGCGCACCAGTGCATCCCATAGGTGAAGTAGACGTAGAGGAACCCGGGCGGGCCGAACATCACCGCCGTGCGCGGGGTCAGCCCCCGGTAGGCGTGAGAGGCGGCGTCGTTGGCCCCGTGGTACGCCTCCACCTCGACGATGCGCCCTGCCCGGTCCCCGCGGGCGAGGATCTTGTTGAGCAGCAGCGGCGCGACTGCGACCGGGCCGCCCTCCAGGTCCGAGCGTTGCACCGGGCCACCCTGGCGCACCCGGCGCGACCGGCGCCACCCGGCTCAGCCCGCGACGCCCACCCCGTGCAGGCTCAGGCTGCCGGCGTGTGCGCCGCCGCCGTCGCTCGACGGCGCGGCGCCGAGGAACTCCGCCGCTCCCCCGCCCCCGCCGCCATCCGGCTGAGCAGGCGCAGCTCGTCCACCATGGCCCGCGCCAGCCCGGGAAGGTCCGGGACGGCCATGGCGCACGCGTTGATCCCGACGAACAGCGACTCGCGGTAGCTCTGCACCGTGATGTTGAGTGCCACCCCGTCGACCACCGGTCCGAGCGGGTGCACTGCCTGCAGCTCCATGCCGGCGAAGTAGAGCGGGAACCCCGGGCCGGGCACGTTCGAGATCATGAGGTTGCCGGCGCGCAGCCTGCGCAGGACGCCCGAGCGCACGCCGAGCTGGATCACCGGCTTGGCCAGTGCGGGCGGGATGGCCTCGGCCACGAGCGTCGCC
The DNA here is from genome assembly GCA_963717455.1 of uncultured Acidimicrobiaceae bacterium. Taxonomy (GTDB): domain Bacteria; phylum Actinomycetota; class Acidimicrobiia; order Acidimicrobiales; family RAAP-2; genus Bog-473. The sequence continues at coordinate 2,808,130 of OY970336.1, read as the reverse complement.
ATCGGGCCATAGCCAACGGCGCGCTCCTGCACCTTGCACGAGGCGCTCGAGGCGGTCACCGTCCGCAGCCGCTCCAGCGGCGTCAGTCGGTCGTTGGCCAGCGGGACGAACATGGCGGAGAGCTGGTTCCCCGTCGCGTCCGCCTCACCGTCGCTGCGCACCGACACCGGGACCACCGCGACGAGAGGGTTGTCCGGGTCCTGATCGTGCACGGACAGGTGGGTGCGCAGCGCGCCCGAGCACACGGCCAGCACCACGTCGTTGATCGTGGACTCGTAACGGTCCTTGAGCGAGCGGACCTCTGCCATGTCGAGCACGGCGAAGGAGACCGCCCGGCGGGCACCGACCGGCGACTCGAAGATGGAGGGTGCGCCGATCGGGATGGAGACCGGACCGGTGTCGTCGTCGAACGCGCAGCGGGCGAGGCGCACCGCGGTGCGGCCGATCTCTCGCGCCGCGCGCAGCGCCCGCATCGGGCTCTTGATGACGCTCGGTAGCGCATCGGTCACCAGCCGCGCACCCGAGGGCAGGTGTGGCGGGAGCCAGGGCGGGCACGGCTCGGTGACGGCGCGGCCTTCGGGCGTGAAGTCCAGGAGCTGCGCCAGCAGCTGCGCGCCGGCCACCCCGTCGATCACGGAGTGGTGCACCTTGGCGATCAGCCCGACCATGCCCCCGGCCAGGCCCTCAATGACGTGCATCTCCCACGGCGGCTGCTCGGGCTGGAGCGGGCGGCCCATGACCTCGGCCACCATCTTGGTGAACTCGACCTCACCGCCGGGTTCGGGCACCGCCGCCCGGTGCAGATGGTTGCCGAGGTCGAAGTCCGGATCGTCGACCCAGCGGGGATGGTCCAGTCCCAGCGGGACGGGCAGGAGCCGGCGCCGGAAGGGCGCCAGCGTCGGCATCCTGTCGGCGAGCACCGCGGTGACGCGCTCGAAGCTGTAACCGCCGGTGGCGCTCGAGGGGTCGAAGACGCAGGCATAGGCGATCTCCATCGGCGTCTCCGGGGTGTCGGAGTAGATGAACATCGGGTCGATGCCGGTCATTCGCTCCATGTGCGCCTCTCCACGTCGGGGGTCGGGGTCGGGGTCTGCACTCGGTCGCCGGAGAGGGCTCGCCGCCTCGTCGGGCTCCGGGTTACAGGGTGCGCGCATCAGGGATCCCAACACAAGCGTTCTGGCGAATCTTTATCTTGCGTTCACCTGCGGGTTACGCGACACGGGGGTACGCCACCGAACTGCCACCGTCGCCCGCCCGGACGACCCCCCAACCGTCGGCCCCCCGCCCCGCCCCGAGGCCGGGGGTCCAGCGCTACGGCGTCGCCCCTGGCGGGCGCCACTGCGCCAGCCGGGTGCGGTCGACCTCGCGGCGGCGGACGAACCGCTCGGCCTGCTCGCCGACCGGCCCCGGACCGGCCCCTCCCGGGGTGCGCCGGCGCGTCACCGCCACACCGGGCTCGAGCAGTTCGGTGGCCGCCTCACCGAGGTCCGGGTGCGCCGCCACCAGCTCGACCAGCGGCACATGACGCTCGAGCGACTCGCGGACGAGCCCGCCGACCAGGGCGTGGGCCTGGCGGAAGGGCATGCCCTGCTCGACGAGCATCTCGGCCAGGTCGATCGCGGCGGCGGCCGGCCCGTCGGCCGCCGTCTGCATCCGGTCCTCGTTCCACGTCGCGGTCTCGTAGACGCCCCGCAGCGCGATCAGGGCGCGCGAGACCTGCACCACCGAGTCGAAGAGCGGCTCCTTGTCCTCCTGCAGGTCGCGGTTGTAGGCGAGCGGTAGGCCCTTGAGCGTCACCAGCACCGCGGTGAGGTGCCCGATCAGACGTCCCGCCTTGCCGCGCGCCAGCTCCGCCACGTCGGGGTTCTTCTTCTGCGGGAGCATCGAGCTCCCCGTGGCGTAGGCGTCGTCGAGCGTGCAGAAGCCGAACTCCTCGGTCGACCACAGCACGATCTCCTCCCCCATCCGGGACAGGTGGACGCCGAGCAGGGCCAGATCGAAGAGGGCCTCGGCGACGAAGTCACGATCGGACACCGCATCGAGGGAGTTCTCGAAGCGGCCGTGGAACCCGAGCTCCGCGGCGACGTAGTCGGGATCGAGCGGCAGCGAGGAGCCGGCCAGCGCCCCCGCACCGAGTGGCGAGGTGTTGAGCCGGTCGACGGTGGTGAGGAGTCGGTCGACGTCGCGGGCGAGCGCCCAGCCGTGCGCCAGCAGATGGTGCGCCAGCAGCACGGGCTGCGCCCGCTGCATGTGGGTGTATCCCGGCAGGTACGCGTCGGCCGCCTCGCGGGCGCGTTGGGCCAGCGTGTCCTGCAGTGCCATCACTTCGGTGGCCACGGCCACGAGCGAGCGGCGGCACCACAGCCGCAGCGCGGTGGCGACCTGGTCGTTGCGGCTCCGTCCCGTGTGCAGCTTGGCGCCGACGTCACCCACCAGCTCGGTGACCCACCGCTCGATGGCGGTATGGACGTCCTCGTCCCCCGGGCCGAACGCGAACACGCCCGTCGTGAACTCCTCCTCGACGATGTCGAGCGCGTCCACGAGCGAGACGACCTCGCTGTCGGTCAGTATCCCCGCCTTGCCGAGGCCCTTCACGTGGGCGCGTGACCCCGCGAGGTCGTCGGCGGCCAGCACCCGGTCGAAAGGCAGGCTGACGGTGAACTCAGCGACGGCGTCCGCCATGCCGGTCGAGATGCGTCCCTCCCACAGCGTCATGTTCCGCCCCTGTCCGCTCCTGCATCCTGCGCACCGGGGCCCTGGCGGGCCGACCAGGTCGCGACACCGAGACCCCACAACCGCACGAAGCCCTCTGCGTCGGCGTGCCGGAAGGTGTCGGACGCGTCGTAGGTCGCCAGCCCGTGGTCGTAGAGCGCGACGGGGCTGCGCCGTCCCACGACGGTGCAGGTGCCGGGTGCGGCAAAGCGCAGGCGCACCTCCCCGGTCACGTGTCGCTGGCTCTCCGTGACGAACGCCTGCAGCGCCTCCTTGAGCGGCGAGTACCACAGCCCGTCGTAGACGAGCTCGGACCAACGCGGCTCGAGGCGCGCCTTCTCGTGGTGGAGGTCACGCTCGAGCGTGAGGTCCTCGAGATCGGCGTGGGCCAGGATCAGCGACAGTGCGGCCGGGCACTCGTAGACCTCCCGGCTCTTGATGCCGACTCTGCGGTTCTCGACCATGTCGAGCCGCCCGCAGCCACGACTGCCCGCCACCACCCCGAGGCGGCTGATCAGGTCGTAGGGCGAGAGGGCCGCGCCGTCGAGGCTGATGGGGACCCCCGCCTCGAAGCCCACGACGACCTCGACGGGCTCGGTCTCGGTGACGCGGGTCAGCGTGTACACGTCGTCGGGCGCCGGCGCCCACGGGTCCTCGATCGCGCCACACTCGATCGCCTTGCCCCACAGGTTGTCGTCGATGGAGTACAGCTTCTCTTTGGTCACCGTGATGGGGATCTCCCACTTGGCGGCCAGCTCCACGCAGTCCTCGCGGGTGAGTCCCCAGACGCGGGCGGGTGCGTAGATGCCGAGGTCGGGGGCCAGGGCCCGCACGCCCACCTCGAAGCGCACCTGGTCGTTCCCCTTGCCGGTGCAGCCGTGCCCCACCGCCGTTGCGCCGTGCCGACGCGCCTCGGCCACGAGGTGGCGCACGATCACAGGCCGGGACAGCGCGGAGACGAGGGGGTACTTGCCCTCGTAGCGGGCGTTGGCCTGCAGCGCCGGCACGCAGAACTGCTCGGCCATCTCGTGGCGCGCGTCGATGACGACCGCCTCGATCGCTCCGGCGGCCAGCGCCCGGGCCCGGATGGCGTCCCAATCCTCGCCGCCACGGTCCGCGGCCTGGCCGACGTTGACCGCCACTGCGACGACCTCGACGCCCTCGTGCTCGATGAGCCAGCGGACGGCGACCGACGTGTCGAGTCCACCGCTGTAAGCCAGTACCACCCGGTCAGGCATGTTCAACCCTCTTCCTTCCCATTCAAGGTGATCTTGTTGGTGACGGCAATGCCGGCGACGTCCCGCAGCCGCTCCCCCATGACGCCACCGCCGAGCTGCTCGTCGACCACGACGAGCACCGTGTCGTCACCCGCCACGGTACCGACGACCCCTTCGAGGCCGCTCCGGTCGAGGGCCGATCCGACGACGTGCGCCGAGCCCGGCGGCGTGCGGAGCACCACCAGGTTCCCCGAGTGGGCCACCTCGACCACCCACTCGCCGAGGACGCGCCGCAGATGGTCCTCGGGGGCGATCTGGTGCACCGGGAGCTCCGGCAGTGCGTAGGCCGTCTCACCGCCCGGGAGGCGCACCTTGACCGCCCCCAGATCCTCGAGGTCGCGCGAGATCGTGGTCTGGGTGGCCTCGATCCCCTGGTCCCCGAGCAGCGCCACCAGCTGCGCCTGGCTCGTGACCGGCTGGGACTCGAGCAATTTGGCGATGCGGTGCTGGCGCTGGTTCTTGGTCAGGCGCCCCGCGGCGTGCGCGCTCATGGCTGGCCTCCGGAGGCCCAGGCCAGGATCCCCCGCATGGCCGTCCGGCGATGGGCGGCCTGGCGCCACACCACCGAGCGCGGGCCCTCGAGCACCGCGTCGGTGATCTCCTCCCCCCGGTGCGCCGGCAGGCAGTGCAACACGACGGCAACGTCCGCAGCCAGGTCGACCAGCTCGTCGTCGACGCAGTACCCCGCGAAGGCCTCCAGGCGGGCCGCCCGCTCCTCTTCCTGGCCCATGCTCGTCCACACGTCGGTGTAGAGCGCCACCGCACCCTTGGCAGCCTGCCGTGGGTCGTCGGAGAGCTGGATCGTCCCGCCCCGCCCGGCGCGGTCGGCGAACGCCTGCAGCGCCGCCAGCTCGCCGGCCCCGAAGGTGTACCCCCTGGGCGACGCGATCCGGACCTCCATGCCCTCGAGGAGTCCCGCCTTGGCCAGGGAGCGGGCCATGTTGTTGGCGTCCCCGACGTAGGTCAGGGTGCGGCCGTGCAACACGCCGACCGTCTCACGCAGTGTGAGCACGTCGGCGATCGCCTGGCAGGGATGGGCGGCGTCGGAGAGCAGGTTCACGACCGGGGTGTCGAACCCGCTGCGTGCCAGCGCGGCGGCCATGCGCACGAGGAGGCCGTGGTCGAAGACCCGGGCGCACAGCACGCGGTGGTAACAGGCCAGCGTCCGGGCGACGTCCTCGGCGGTCTCGCGCACGTCGAGGCCGACCTCGGCGCCCTGGATGTAGACCGGGTGCCCGCCCAGGTCGACCACCGCCATCTCGGAGGAGCTGCGCGTCCGCGCCGAGGGCTTCTCGAAGAGAAGCGCGACACCCTGGCCACGCAGCCACGGCCGTGGCGGGTCGTCCAGAGCCAACGAGAGCAGCCGGTCCCACGAATCGGGGTCGAGATCGTCGATGTCGAAAAGGTTGGGCATGGGTCGGGCTCCGCTCCTCAGTCGCCGGCGCCCGCGACGATCTCGGTCAGGACGTCGCCGAGGATCCCGAGCGCGCCGTCGAGCTCCTCGGCGTGCACGAGGAGCGGCGGTGCGACGCGGATGGCGTCGGGCCGGACCGCGTTGACGAGCAGTCCGCGCTCGAGCGCCAGCGCGGACGCCTCCTTGGCCACCGGTGCCCCCAGCTGCGCCGCCAGGAGCAGGCCCGCGCCGCGCACCGAGACCACGCCCGGCAGACGCCCCAGCCCTTCGGCCAGGCGCGCGCCGGCCGTGCGGGCCCGGCCGCACACGTCCTCGGCCTCCATCACGGCGAGCGTGGCCTGCACGGCGGCCAGGGCCAGCGGCTGTCCCCCGAACGTCGAGCCGTGGTCGCCTGGGCCGAAGGCGGCCGCCACCTCGGCCCGAGCCCAGCAGGCACCCACGGGCATCCCGTTGCCGAGCGCCTTGGCCATCGTGACCACGTCGGGCTCGAGCCCCTGGGCCTGGAACGCGAACCAGTGGCCGGTGCGGCCGAGGCCGGTCTGGACCTCGTCGAGCATCAGGAGGGCGTTGCGTTCGGTGCACAGCGACCGCACCGCCCCGAGATAGTCCGAGCTCGGCACCATGACCCCGCCCTCACCCTGGAGCGGCTCGAGGAGGACGGCCGCGACCGACTCGGGGTCGAGCGCCTGGTCGAGCGCGGCGGACGTCGTCATAGGGGACGTGCACGAAGCCCTCGGGGAGCGGGAGGAAGGGTGCCTGCTTCTCGGGCTGGCCGGTGGCCGTCAGCGTGGCCAGCGTCCGGCCGTGGAAGGAATTGTCGGCACTGATGACGACGTGGCGGCCCCCGCCTGCCCAGCGCCGGGCGAGCTTCAGGGCACACTCGTTCGCCTCCGCGCCGGAGTTGGCGAAGAAGACCTGCCCGCCGGCCCTCCCGGTCCCACCGTTGATGAGGCGGTCGATGGTGCGCGCCACCTCGGGTGCAAGCGTGTTCCCGTACAGGTTCGAGACGTGGCACAGGGTCCGGGCCTGCTCGGCGACCGCCTCGGCCACGGCCGGGTGGGCGTGGCCGAGCGACACGACGGCGAGGCCGGTGATGAAGTCCAGATACCCCTTGCCGTCGGCGTCGTAGAGCACGGTGCCCTCGCCGCGGACGAAGGTGGCCGGCGGGTCGGCATAGGTGCGCATCAGCGCCTCGCGCCCGGGCAGGGACGTGGGAGCGGTCACTGCAGCACCATGGTCCCCACCCCCGAGTCGGTGAACAGTTCGAGCAGCAGCGCGTGGGGCACGCGCCCGTCGAGGATGTGGGCCCGGCTGACGCCGGCCCGCACGGCACGGGCGCAGGCCTCGACCTTGGGGATCATGCCGCCCTGGACTCCCCCGCTGCGCAGGATCTCGTCGATCACCTCGGTGGAGGCCTGGTGGATGACCGTCGTGGGGTCGTCCGCCACCACGCGCAGCCCCTCGATGTCGGTCAGGTAGATCAGCTTCTCCGCCCGCAGCGCCTCGGCCAACGCGCCGGCCACGGTGTCGGCGTTGATGTTGTACGCCTGACCCTTCTCGTCCGACGCGATCGTCGCCACCACGGGGATCAACCCCTCCGCCACCAGGCGCTCGAGCATGGTGGGGTCGACCAGCGACACGTTGCCGACGAACCCCAGGTCGGCGTGGCTCGGCGCGGCCGTGATGAGGTTGGCGTCCTCACCCGACATGCCGACGGCCAGCGGCCCGTGCACGTTGATGGCGGACACGATGTCACGGTTCACCTTCCCGACGAGGACCATGCGCGCGATGTCGAGCGTGTCCGCATCGGTGACGCGCAGGCCGTTGCGGAACTCCGACTCCTTGCCGAGGCGGGCCATCAGCTCGCCGATCTGCGGCCCTCCTCCGTGCACGACGACGGGCAGCATGCCGACCGCCTGCATCAGGACGACGTCCTGCGCGAAGGAGGCGAGCGCGTCGGCGGCGTCCCCGCTCAGGCCGTCGCCGCCTTCCCCGACGCCGTCCCCGTCCGCCGAGCTCGACGCGTGCAGCGCGTTGCCGCCGTACTTGACCACGACGACCTTGCCCCAGAAGCGCCTGATGTAGGGCAACGCCTCCACCAGCACCGAGGCGGTCCTGGCCGCCGCCGCCTTCTGCGCCCGCGTGATCTTGGGCGGCACCGGCACCGCGCCGGGCGCCGTCACGAGGTCGTCCTGTTCTCGTCGATGTAGCCGTAGCCCAGGTCCGTCCCGAGGACCGCCGCCTCGCCCGTCCCCAGGCCCAGGTGGCAGTCGATCTCGATGGACCGGCCCGCCATGTGGGCGGCCACCGCGGCTTCGTCGTGCGGGACGGCGACCCCGGCGGCGCACACCACGGTGCCGCCGTAGGCCACCGACACCCGGTCGATGTCGAAGGGCGTCCCGGCCGAGCCCAGCTCGGAGACGATGCGGCCCCAGTACGGGTCGGCCCCGTTGAGCGAGCACTGGACCAGCATGGAGTCCGCCACCTTGCGCGCCGCCAGGTGCGCGGCCTCGTCGCTCTGCGCGCCCCGCACGCGCACGTGGGACACCTTGGTCGCCCCCTCGGCGTCGTCGACCATCTGTGCCGCGAGCGAGCGGCAGGCCTCGGTGAGCGCCGCCCTGAGCGCGGCCGGCGACGGGCTCGCGCCGAGGCCGCTCGCCAGCACGAGCACGGTGTCGTTGGTCGACGTGGAACCGTCGACCGTGATCGTGTTGAACGACGCCGCGACCGCCTCGGCGAGCGCCTCGTGCAGTGTGGCCGCATCGACCGCGGCGTCCGTCGTGCACAGAGCGAGCATGGTGGCCATGTTCGGCGCCAGCATGGCGGCACCTTTGGCCATGCCGCCCACCGTGAACCCGTCGCCGGCCACGACGACCTCCTTGGGCACGGTGTCGGTCGTCATGATGGCCCCGGCCGCCAGGGCGGCATCGTGCTCCGTGCCACCGCGTGCCATGACGATCGGCTCGAGCTGCGGGAGGACGTGGTCGATGGGGAACGGGATGCCGATGAGGCCCGTCTGGCACACCAGGATCTCGTCGGCGATGGACCCGATCTCGCCGGCCACCGCCACGCACAGTCGCTCGGCGGCGGCGCGCCCGGGTGCGCCCGTGGCGGCGTTGGCGTTGCCCGAGGTGAGGATCACGCCCGCGGCGGCCCCTCCGGTGGCGGCGAGGTGGGCCCGGCTCACCTGGACCGGTGCCGCCGCCGCCAGGTTGGAGGTGAAGACCCCGGCCGCCGGCACCGCGCGGCCGTCCGCGGTGGCCACCACGGCCACATCGGGCGCGCCTCCGGCCTTGATGCCGGCCGGGCCACCCGTGGCCACGAAGCCCCGGGGCGCGGTGACGCTCACGGGTACATCCCCGCCAGGGGCAGCCCCGTCGTCTCGGGCAGCCCGAGCGCCGCGTTGGCGCACTGGATCGCCTGTCCGGACGCCCCCTTGACCAGGTTGTCGAGGGCGCACAGCGTGATCACCCAACCCGTGCGCGGGTCCACGCGTGCGGTGACGTGCGCCGTGTTGGAGCCCGCCGTCGCCTTGGTGGAGGGTGGGTCGTCCGTGACGACCACGAACGGCTCGTCGTCGTAGGCCTCGCGCAGGGCGTCCATGGCCGTCGCCGTCGAGAGCGACCGGCCGGCGGCGGGCCGGCCGTAACAGGTGGCCAGGATGCCGCGCACCATGGGGGCGAGGTGCGGGGTGAACAGCAGCTCGGACCCCAGGATCTGCTCCATCTCGGGCGTGTGGCGGTGGGTCAGCAGTGCGTAGGCGACGAAGTCCTCGTCCACCGTCCCGAAGTGCAGCGACTCCTTGAGGCCGCGCCCCGCGCCGGAGACGCCCGAGGCGGCGTCGACGATGATCCCGGTCTGGTCCACCAGCCCGGCCCGCACGAGTGGGGCGAGTGCCAGCCCAGCCGCGGTCGGGTAGCAGCCCGCCGCGGCCACGAGGGTGGCCCCGGCCAGCCCGTCGCGGTACAGCTCGGGGAGCCCGTAGGCGGCCTCTTCCAGGAGCCCGGGGGCGGCGTGCTCCCCCCCGTACCAGCGCGGGTAGAGCGACGCGTCCTTGAGCCGGAAGTCCGCGGCGAGGTCGACGACCAGGCCGACGTGGCCCCGCAGCTCGGGGACGATCCGCTGCGACTCACCGTGCGGCAGGGCGCAGAACACGACGTCGAGGCCGTCGAGGCGGGCCGGGTCGCTGTCCTCGTAGACCAGGCCCGGGTACGCCCCCGCCAGCGAGGGGGTGTGCCGGCCCACCACCTCGCCCGCGTGCGAGTGCGCCGTCACCACGGCGACCTCGAGGGCGGGGTGCCCCGCCAGGAGCCGCAGGAGCTCGGCCCCGGTGTACCCCGACGCCCCGACGATCCCGGCCTTCATCGCATCAGTATACATATACCTGCATAATCATGCGATTGGGCCGGGCGGGCAGCGGGGGTGGAGCCTCAGGCGGCCCGCACGTCCTTCTGCCAGAACCAGCCCGCGCCGGCGATCTCGAAGCCCATCATGTCGTTGACGGCGATCATCGCCGTGTTCTCCGCCGCGTTGGAGGTCACGATGCGCCGCACCGGCGGAGCGGCAGCGGCCAGGGCCTCCACGTTGGCCAGCTTCGCGGCCAGGCCCAGGCGGTGGCCGCGATGGTCGGGGTGCACCAGGGTGGCCATCTGCCAGGCCTCCTTCGGCGCATCGGGCGACAGCAGGAGCTCGCTGAAGGCCACCAGCCGTCCCGACCCCACGTGCTGGGCGACCGCGGTCAGCTTCCAGACGCCGCGCGCCGCCAGCAGTTCGTCGCCCTCGTGGACGCGCTCTGCGTCCCACACCTCTTCCTCCCTCTCGCCGTCGCCCGCCGGCTCGTCGGTCGACATGCGGCGCGCCAGCTCGCACTGGTCCTCGAGGTAGTCCTCGGGCCAGGGTGCGGTGAAGGTGAAGACCCGGTACTCGGCGGCGTCGCGCGCCGTAGCGACGACGTGGCGCAGCTCGTGCACCAGGTCGGCACCGAGTGGGACGGCGAGGTAGCGGCTGTTGCCAGGCATGGTGGCCACGAAGCCGAGGCGTCGGGCGAACGCCTCACCGGGATGCCTCCCGGCCGACGCCACGGGGACGTCGACGATGGAGTTGAGCGAGCGCCGCCCCTCCGCCGCCGCGATGGCCTCCATCCGTTCCACGATGGCGCGACCCGCTCCCCTCCGGCGCCGCTCCGGGTGCACGCCCACGGTGACCTCCGCGCTGTGCAGGTTGTCGCGCAGCGGGAGCTCCAGCACGCCGACCCCGATCACGGGCCCCCCGACCTCCCCCGCCGCGAACTGGACGAAGCGGCGGTAGTGGCCATGGTGGTTGGCGAAGGCCCGGACCTCGCGCAGGTTGAAGCCGGTCCGGTCGGGCCAGGTGTCGCGCTCGACCGCGTGCAGCACGGCGTGCCATGCCGCCAGGCCCTCTTCGTCCGCGGGGTCGAGCTGCCACACCTCCACCCGCTCACCTTGCCACGGGGACGGCCGGCTGCCGCCGCTCAGCGCAGGACGGCCCCGAATTCCCTCTCGACGGCCTCGATGCAGCGGGCGCGCAGGGCGCCGACCTCCTCGTCGGTGAGCGTCCGATCGGGCGCGCAGAAGCGCAGGCGGTAGGCCAGGCTGCGGGAGCCCGCGGGGATGCCCGCCCCCCGGTAGACGTCGAACAGGCTGACCGACTCGAGCAGCTCGCCGGCGGCCGAGCGGAGGCCCTCGGCCACGACGTCGGCCGGGTGGCGGTCCTCCACCACCAACGCGAGGTCGATGTCCGACGACGGGAAGCGGCTCACGGCACCGCCGGTCGTGACGCGACGCGGCACCTGCGCCTCGTCGAGCAGCAAGCCGAGATCGAGCTCCAGCCAGCCCACCCGCCGGGCCGACGTGCCGCTGCCCGAGAGCCGGGTGAGCCCGAAGGTGGTGGCGACACCGGGGTCGATCTCACCGACGGAGCCGAGGACGACCGGCCCGATGCTGCCGCCGTGGGCGACGAGATGGGCCGAGCGGGTCGGGTGCAGCCCCGGGAGCGACCCCAGCTCCCCACCGGGCGCGACCAGCCGCACGCCGTCGAGGTGGAGCGCGTCGGCGACCACGTGCCATGACGCCACGGCGTCACGGGCGTCGTCGCTGTCCCGGGCGAAGACGGCCGACACCAGCTCGCGCTCACCGGGCAGCAGCGCCGTCTCGGTTCCGCCGGCGCCGGCGCGCTCGACCACCCGTGGCGCGCCCCCGTCGGGGTGGGAGAAGACGACGCCGACTTCGAACAGGCGCACCTCGGGCTGGCGACGGCTGGCGTTGTAGGCCAGCGCCCCAAGCAGGCCGGGCATCAGCGACCGCCGCAGGAACGGCTGCTCGTCGTCGAGGGGGTTGGCCACCCGCACCGCGGGGCCGGTGAGGCCGACGTCGGCATGCGCCTGGGCGGACACGAAGGTGTCGGTCCACCCCTCGGACGCGCCCACGCCGCACAGGATGTCCTTGACGACGCGCCGGGAGCGCTGCAGCGGGGTCAGCCGGCCGGGCTGGGGCCACGTGGGGACCCGGCGCGGGATGTCGCCGTACCCGAACATCCGCGCGATCTCCTCGATCACGTCGTCCACCCCGTAGGGCTCGGCGCGCACGTCGGGCCGGTTCGTCGGCACGATCACGCTCACCCGGTCGGCCGCGTCACCGCCCTCGCCGGCGCCGAGGGCGTCACCGCCGCCGTACTCGAGCACGGTGAACCCGATGGGCTCGATCAGGCGGGCGATCTCCTCGCGTCCGAGCGCGACGCCGATCTGGCTGTGCACACGGGCGATGGGCACCGACACCACGAAGGGCTCGGGCACCTCTCCGCGGGCGTCCAGCATGCCGTCGGCCACGCGGAGGCCGGGCACGCTCTCGGCCAGGAGCCGGCAGAAGCGGCGCACCGCCGGCTCGATCCCCCACGGGTCGACGCCGCGCTCGAAGCGCGCCGACGCCTCGGTGCGCAGGCCCAGGCGCTTGGAGGTGCGGGCGATCGCCATCGGCGTGAAGTACGCCGCCTCGAGCAGCACCTCGGTGGTGGAGTCGGAGATCTCCGAGGTGGCACCGCCCATGATCCCTCCGATACCCACCGGCGTGCCCTCCGCGTCGCAGATCAGGCAGTCCTCGCCGGTGTCGCCGAGGCTCCGTCCCCGTACCCCGAGCGTGCGCACCACCCCGTCGAGCGTCACCAGCGTCTCGCCCTGCGCGCGCCCTCCGCACACTCAGCCCGCGCCCCGGCAGCAGCGCCAGGTCGTAGGGGTGCGTGGGCTGCCCCAGCTCGAGCATGACGTAGTTCGACGCGTCCACGACGTTGTTGATCGGGCGCATCCCGGCCAGGAGGAGGCGCCGGGCGATCCAGCGCGGCGACGGCCCGACCACGACGTCGTCGAGCACCGTGGCGGTGAGCCGGGGGCATAGCTCGGGCGACGCCACCGTCGCCGTCGCCGTCGCCTCGACCGGTCGCCCGCTCGGCGGCGGGTCGGGTGGCTCCGGCGCGTCGAACGGGAGCTCGAGGCGCGCCGCGAGGTCGCGGGCGATCCCCGCCATTGACCACGCGTCGGGGCGGTTGCCCTCGACCGTGACGTCGAAGACGGTGTCGGGCTCGAGCCCCAGCGCCTCCAGCAGGGGCGTGCCCGGTTCGCCCGGCGCCTCGTCGCCCAGGATCAACAGGGCGGCGCCGTCGTCGGAGAGCCCCAGCTCGCGCCCCGAGCACAGCATCCCGTTCGACCACACGCCGCGCATCTTGACCCGGGCGATCGGCTCTTCTGCGTCCGGCAGCAACGTTCCCACGGGGGCGAGGGGCACCCGGTCCCCCACGGCGAAGTTGTGCGCTCCGCACACGATGTCGAGCGGCTCGCCCCCGGCGTCGACAACGACCCGGCGGATCTTGTCCGCCCCCTCGATGGGGTTGATCCCGAGCACCCGGCTGACCACCACGTCGCCCAGCCCCTCCCCCACGTGCTCGATCCCCTCGACGACCAGACCGAGGTCGTCGAGCGCGTCGCGCAGTGCCCCGACGTCGTCGGGGAACGGGGCGAAGTCACGGAGCCAGCTCAGCGGGGCGCGCACGGTGGTCGACGGGATCTTTCTCTTGGGTGGGCTCTGTCGTCGGGGATGGGTCGGGAATGGTCAGAACTGCGAGAGGAAGCGGATGTCGTTCTCCAGGAAGGACCGCATGTCGGGGACGGCATGGCGCATCTGGGCCAGCCGGTCGATGCCGAAGCCGAAGGCGAAGCCCGACCAGACGTCGGGGTCGATCCCGACCGCGGTGAAGACCGCCGGGTCGACCATGCCACAGCCGCCCAGCTCGATCCAGCCCGTGTGCGAGCACGTGCGACAGCCCTCGCCCAGGCAGAGGGTGCAGGTGATCTCGTACTCGGCCGAGGGCTCGGTGAAGGGGAAGTACGCCGGCCGCAGGCGCGACTGCATGCCCTCGCCGAAATAGGCCTCGGTGAAGGCCTGGATCGTGCCGGCGAGGTCACCGAAGGTGATGTCGCGGTCGACGACCAGCCCCTCGATCTGGTTGAACACCGGCAGGTGGCGGGCGTCGGGTGTGTCGAGGCGGTAGCACTTGCCCGGCATGACGGCGTGGATCGGCAGCGAGTCGTTCCGGCAGGCCTCCTCCATGAGATGGATCTGGACCGGGGACGTGTGGGTGCGCAGCAGCACGGTCTCGGGCTCGCCGAGGTCGAGGTACATGGTGTCGTACATCCCGCGGGCCGGGTGGGCCGGAGGGATGTTCAGCGCCTCGAAGTTGTACCAGTCCGACTCGGCCTCGGGACCCTCGGCGACGCGGAAGCCCATGCCGACGAAGACGTCCTCGAGCTCGTCCCGGGCCTGGGTCACGAGGTGCAGGTGCCCCCGGGACGGCGCGGAGCGCACCTGGACCGGGATCACCTCGGTCAGGTCGAGGCGGTCCGCCCGCAACGCCGCGGCGCGTTCGGCCTCGGCGAGCTCGGCCCGGCGCTCGGCCAGCTGGGACTCCAGGCGGGCCCGGACCTCGTTCAGCCGGCGCCCGGCCTTCCGGCGCGCCTCGGGATCGAGGGCTCCCAGCGTGCGGTGCGCCCGGGTGAGTGCCGAGCGCTTGCCGAGGAATTCGGTCTCGACCTGCGCGAGGACCTCGGTGGAGTGCGCGCCCGCGATGGCCCGCTCGCCGTCGCCGGCGATGCCCTCGATATCGAGATCCACGTTGTCAGTCACCATGTCGAGCCTTGTCGCCGCCCGCGATGCTACGCGCCCCGGCGCCACCGCCCCGGCGCTGGCGGAACGCCTCGAAGCAGACGACGGCGCAGGCCACGCCGACGTTGAGCGACTCGGCCCGCCCGGCCATGGGAATGACGAGCGCGCCCTCGAGCACGCCGCACAGGGCCGGGTCGAGCCCGGCCGACTCGTTGCCCAGGAAGAGGGCCGCGGGCACGGACCAGTCGAGCCCGGCATAGTCCTCGCCGTCGCGCACGACCGTCGCCCACGTGCGGAAGCCGGCGGCCGACAGCTCGGTGGCCAGCGCGCCCGGGTCGTCCCGCACGGCGAGGGGGACGTGGAAGAGCGACCCGGCCGAGGCCCGCACGGTCTTGGGGTTATAGGGGTCGACGGAGTCGCCGGCGAAGACGACCGCCGTCGAGCCCGAGGCGTCGGCCGCCCGCAGCACCGTGCCGGCGTTGCCGGGGTCCCGCACGTCGACGAGGACCACGAGGAGCGATCCGGGACGGGCTCGCCACACCTCCGCCTCCGCCGGCGGCTCCTCGAGCATGGGGAGGACCGCCAGGACCGGCTGTGGTGTGACCGTGTCGGCCACCCGCTCGAGCACCCCGGCCCCCAGGGGGAACACCCGGGCGCCGGCCGCGGTGGCGCGGCGGCAGACGTCCTGGGTGGCCCGGTCGTGATCGCCCTCGATCGAGACGTAGAGCGACTCGACGGGCGCGCCGGCGTCGAGCGCGCAACGGATCAGCTCGGCACCCTCGGCCACGAAGGCACGCTCGGCCCAGCGAGACGAGCGCTTCTGCAGCAGGCCGCGCAACCGGCGGACCCGCCGGTGCGTGAACGCCAGCCGCTGGGTCAGGAAGCGACCTCCGCCACGGGCGCGTTCGACAGCGCGTCCTGCGCCGTCGCCACCAGCGCGCCGAACGCCTCGGGGTCGCTGACGGCGAGATCGGCCAGGACCTTGCGGTCGACTTCGACACCGGCCAGGTGCAGGCCGTTGATGAGCCGGCTGTAGCTCATCCCGTGCTGTCGGGCCCCGGCGTTGATGCGCTGGATCCACAGCTTGCGGAAGTCACCCTTGCGGGCCCGGCGGTCGCGGAACGCGTACTGCATCGAGTGCATGAGCTGCTCGTTGGCGGCCCGGTAGGACCGGCTCTTGTTGCCGTAGTACCCCTTCGCCTGCTCCAGGACGGCGCGGTGGTGCTTGCGGCCGTGGACGGACCGCTTCACTCTGGCCATGGGGGTGCTCCTCTCTTCGAAGTCTCGTGTGTCTCGTGGGTGTGTGCGCCGCCGCGCCGCTGCGGGGGGGCGGCGCTCAGAGGCCGAGCATGCGCCGGGTCGCCCGCTCGTCCGCCTTGGCGATCTCGGTCTCGCGCCCGAGCCGGCGCTTGCGCTCGCTCGACTTGTTCTCCAGCAGGTGGGAGCGGAACGCCTTGCGTCGGCGCAACCGGCCAGTGCCGGTCACCTTGATCCGCTTGGCGGCGCCGCGGTCCGTCTTCATCTTCGGCATTGCGTCATCCCTCTTCGGCTGATGCGGCGACTTCGCTGACTTCTTCGACCGGCGGAGCAGTCCCGTTCACCTCGGACGGCGCAGAGCCCGTCGGGCTCTGTGTCCCGCCGGCCGCCTTGGCGGTGGCGCCGGCCTTCCTGTCGGCACGCTCCTGGTTCGAGGCCCTCGACTGGGCGGCCTGGCGGGCCCGCTTGTCGGGGGCGAGCACCATGATCATGTTGCGGTTGTCGAGCTTGGGCTCGGCCTCCACCTTGGCGATGCCCTCCATCTGCTCGGCGATGCGGTCCAGGATCCGCTTGCCGTGCTCGGGGTGGTACACCTCGCGACCTCGGAACATGATCGTGATCTTGACCTTGTGCCCCTCGTTCAAGAACTTGGCCACCTGCCGGGTCTTGGTGTCGAAGTCACCGGGCCCGATCTTCGGCCGGTACTTCATCTCCTTGATCCCGACGTGGACCGCCTTGCGGCGGCTCTCCTTGGCCCGCTGGGCCTCGTCGAACTTGAACTTCCCGAAGTCCATGATCCGGCAGACGGGCGGATTGGCCATGGGGGCCACTTCCACGAGATCGAGGTCGAGCTCCTTGGCGATCGCCAGGGCCTCGGGCAACGGCTTGATGCCTAGTTGCACACCGTCGGGGTCCACGAGCCGGACTTCACGGGCACGGATTCGGTCATTGATCCGGTGCTCTGTTGTGGTTTCAGCGACGATGCGTCATCACACCTCTCACTCGGGCCGCGGTCCTTCCGCAAGCCAATTGGTGGAGGCGAGGCCGACCAGCGGGCCAGGCCCGCGCCCGAAGGGCGATCGACCTGGCGCACGATGCTCCCCGCAGCTGCTGGGCGGTGGCCAGGTGGAGACCCCTCAGTGGGGGCCCCGCTTCCAAGTAGTCAAGATGCATACAGTACCAGGATGAGCAGCCTCTGGACACCGTCGGGCGAGCATTTCCCCAACGAAGGGGGCGACGACGCCGCCCCGCCGCCTTCCGTCACCGCGGGCGACACCGACGTCACGGAACCGTCACCCGACGTCTCGGAGGCGGAGGCGCAGGCTGCGGTCGACGCGATGCGGGCCCAGCTGGCCACCACGCCCGCCGAGGTCGTGGTGGCCAACCACTGCTACGGGCTCTTCGAGCTGGCCGCCATCTACCTCTCGCAGTCGCCGCCCCTCCTCTTCCAGGCCCGCCTGGCGATCGACGGCCTGGGCTCCCTGCTCGAGGGCCTGCGCGGGCGCCTGGGCGAGGCGGAGCCCGCCCTCCACGAGTCCCTCTCCCAGCTCCGCCTGGCCTTCGTGCGCCTCGAAGGCAGCGAGCAGCCGGGCGCCGACCACGCCGCCGACGGCGGCCAGGCCTGAGACGGCCCGTGCCGGAGCGGCTCAGCCCCGCTCGCTGAGCCGGGCCCGGGCGGCCGCATCGGCCAGCCCCTCGACGACCCGGCCGATGAAATTGCCCAGCTGGCGCCGGTAGATCCAGCCCGTCCCGGGAACCTTGGCGTGGAAGGTCGAGCGCCAGCGGATGGACGTGCCGGCGTCGGTGGGCGTGAGGGTCACGTCCGCCCGGTAGTCGCGCAGCGGCATGCCCGCCTCGAGCACGTAGGAGAAGGCCGCGCCGGGCGTGCGCTCGACCACGCGCTCGCGGCTCTTGATGCGCCCGGTGGTGAAGAGCCGGACCGCCCCGAGACCCTCCGGTGTGCCGTCCCCCGGCTCGATCAGCTGGAAGGAGCCCAGGGGCGACCAGTGCGGCCAGGTCGAGCCGTCCGCCAGGAGCGCGTACACCGCGAACGGGTCCGCCGTGGTCGTCGCCGTCCGGTCGATCACCTGCTGGGCCATCGCGGTCTGCCTCATGCCCCCGCCTCCGTTGCCGTCCTTTCGCGAATGTACCATATGGTACATGCCAGGACAAGGCTCGGCCAAGGAGCGGCTGCTCGACGCCGTGATCGAGCACTTCACCGCGGACGGGCTGGCCGACCAGAGCCTCCGCCGCATCGCCGAGGCGGTCGGCTCGAGCCACCGGATGCTCCTGTACCACTTCGGCTCCAAGGACGGCCTGCTGCTCGAGGTCGTGCGAGCGGTCGAGGCGAGGACACGGGCCGAGTTCGCGGCCATCGGCGCGGACGCGGGCGGCGAGACCGACGAGCTGGTGCGCCGGATGTGGGCCCATCTCGCCGATCCCGCGCTGGCCGACTTCGAGCGGCTGTTCTTCGCGCTCTACGGCCGCGCCCTCCAGGGCGACGCGTCCACGCTGCCCCTGCTGAGGGACGACCTCGAGGGCTGGCTGGAGGCGAACGTGGCCGTCGCTGCCGCGCTCGGCGTGCCGGCCGACGTCACTCGGGTCCACGCCCGCCTCGGCCTGGCGGTGACGCGTGGGCTGCTGCTCGACCTGCTCGCCACCGGGGACCGGGCCGGCGTCGAGGCGGCCCTCGAGGTGTTCGCCCGGCGCTACGCCGGACGCCGGTGGGAGGACGAAGGCGCGGAGGCTCCCGAGGGAGCGGACACCGTCACCAACGACCGCGCCTCGTAGACACCGCGATGGCCCGGTGCCACCACGAACACCACGTCGGTGCCCACCTCGATGCGGCGGCTGCCGTCTGCGATGGCCGTGGCGTGGAAGCCGTACCCCGTGCCGGCGTCGTCGGCCACCGTCCCGAGGCCGCGCACCGGGTCGAAGGAGGCCACGCGCCCGTGACGGGGCCCGGCGGTGGGCACGGGGCCGGCCACGTCAGTGGACGATCTTGGACAGGGGGAGCTCCAAGATGTCACTTGCACCGTGGTCGCGCAGCGCGGGGATGAGGATGTTGATGTCCGGCTTGGCCACGACCGTCTCGAGTGCGAACGCACCGCCACCGGACAGCTCGGAGATGGTCGGGGCGCGCATGGAGGGGAGGACGGCGAGCACCGCATCGAGGTTCTCGGCCGAGACGTTGAGCTTCACGAGGACCTTGCCGCGAGCCTCGAGCGTGCCCTGCAGGAGCGTGAGGACCTGCTCCATGGCGTGACGCTTCTCGGGGTCGGCCGCCGCCGCCGGGTTGGCGATGAGCTCGGTGTGCGACACGAGGAGCGTCTCGATCACCCGCAGACCGGCGGCACGCAGCGCGCTGCCGGTCTCGGTCATGTCGACGACGGCGTCCGCGATGTCGGGGACCTTGGCCTCTGTCGCGCCGTAGGAGAGCGAGATGTCGGCCTCGATGCCGTGGGCGGCGAGCGCCTTGCGGGTCAGCTCGGGGTACTCGGTGCTCACGCGCAGGCGTCCCGGCCGGCCGACCACGGCGGCCGCCAGCTCGGCCAGCGAATGTGCCGGTGACTCGGCGCCCACGGCCAGCACGACCCTGGCGGGGTTCGCGGTGGCCTTGGAGTAGGCGAGCGCGCCCAGGGAGACCACCTCGCTCCCCCGCTCCTCGATGCAGTCGCGCCCGGTGATGCCGAGGTCGAAGAGCCCGTCGGCCACGTAGACCGGGATCTCCTGGGGCCGCAGGATGCGCACCTCACTGATGCGGGGGTCCTCGATGCTGGCCCGGTACGCGACGTCCGAGGCGCGGTTGACGGCGAGGTCGGCGTCCTCGAACAGCTGCATGGTGGCGCGTTCGAGCGAGCCCTTGGGCAGGACGAGGCGGAGCATGGGCGTAGATCTTCGCAGACCGGCGGTGGTAGCCGTGTCTGCGGCAAGCTGTGGACGTGCCCCCTCCCTACGACGTCTTCAATTTCTTGAACCTGCTCGGGATCGAGATACCCCACGCCGGCGACGACGAGGACCCGGTCGCCCGGCTCACCGTCACGCACGACCTCATCGCCGGCACCGGGTACCTGTGGGCGCCCGTGGTCATCACCCTGGCCGACGCCCTGTGTGCCTTCGGGGTGAACCACCACTGGCCCGAGGGCGCCAAGGGCTTCACCACGGTCGACTGCTCGGCCAACTTCATCGCCAGCGCGAAGGAGGGCGAACTGGTGATGGCGACCGCCGCCCCGCTGCACACCGGGCGCACCACGCAGGTGTGGGACGCCCGGGTGACGAACGAGACCACGGAGCGGCTGATGGCCTCGTATCGCTGCACCCAGCTGATCCTGTACTAGGCGGTCGCTGCTGCTCGGCGCGCGGGTAGGAGCTCGCCGGATCAGGATGCCCCGATGGGAGGGCCACCCCTCCCCGGTACCACCTGTCCGCAACGCGACTGCGATCCCAGTGCGCAGCACACACTGGGATCGCAAGACCGGGTCCCGTGGAGATGCAGGTGAGGCAAGTCATGACTTGGTTACTTGTTTGCATTCCACTGATGGTGGTGGCGCTTCTCGCGGCGCTGGTCCCGCTTGGCGTGGCCACCCGTCATCAACGGCGATACGGCCACCACGGATCTCGTCCGGGCGTCCAGCCGGCAACGCTCAGAGCAGTGACGCCGACGGCAGCCATCCGGTCCGAGGGAATCGTGTGTCCCAGCTGTAGCGCCTTCGTCGTGGATCAAGCAGCCCACGATGACTGGGTCCACGTGACCGTCGCCGTCTGACTCGTCGTTCGAGTCCAGGTCGGCCGATCACGATGCTGTTCCGATTGGCGCGGCCACCGCGTCCGCAGCTGGCCGGCTGATCACCCCATACCCGACGCCGCGGTCGTCGGCGGCTGGACGAGCGTGAGCTCCGGTGACGTCGAGGTCGTTCCCCCCGCACCCGAGGCGTCAGGGGACTCCGGCGCCTCTCCCGGCCGAGCCGTCGCGACGTGTGTCCCCCGCATGAGCCGGACCCGCCAGTCGTCCCGGTCGAACTGGGCCGGTGTGGTCCGCCCCACGAACTCCTGCAAGACCTGGATGAACCGCGCCGGGTCCGTGTGGTGCGGGAAATGACCCGCGTCGTCGAAGATCTCGAGCTCGCTCCCCGGGATGGCGGCGTGAGCGAGCCGGCCGGGGCCACGAGGCCACCCTCACGATGGACTTGCGGATACGACGAGCGTGCGCCGACCGCGGTGACGCGCGAACGACGTCGCGTGCGTGCTCTGTTACGAGAAGGGGCCGCTCCGCAGCAGCCGCACCATCTCGATCCCCGTGAAGGCGGCCTCGCGGCCCTTGTTG
The DNA here is from genome assembly GCA_963717455.1 of uncultured Acidimicrobiaceae bacterium. Classification (GTDB taxonomy): domain Bacteria; phylum Actinomycetota; class Acidimicrobiia; order Acidimicrobiales; family RAAP-2; genus Bog-473. The sequence continues at coordinate 2,786,980 of OY970336.1, read as the reverse complement.
GACTCGTCGGGCTCCGAGCGCTCCAACGCCTGCTCGAGCGTGTCGGTGGTCAAGACGCCGAAGACGACCGGCATGCCGGTGGTCAGCTGCACCTGCTGGATGCCGGACGCGCACTCCCCCGCCACGAAGTCGTAGTGGCCCGTGGCGCCCCGGATGACGGCCCCCAAGCACAGGACGGCGTCGACCTTGCCGGCGGTCGCGAAGGCGCGGGCGACGAGGGGCACCTCGAATGCCCCCGGGGCCCAGGCCACGGTGATGTCGCGGCGGTCGGTGCCGGCCTCGGCCAACGCCTCGAGGGCGCCGTTGAGGAGTCGCAGTGTCACGCCGCCGTTGAAGAGGGCGCAGGCGATCCCGAACCGCAGGCCCGTGCCGGTGTGCTCGCCGCGGAGGCTGCTGCCCACGCGGGAGGCCACGTCCTCGAGCGCGCCCTCGGGCAGCGCCATCAGGTCGGAGCCGGCCATCAGGCGGAGTGGGCCGTCACAGGACGTCGTCGAGGCCGTGCAGCAGGTGACCCATGCGCTCCCGCTTGGTACGCAGGTACGCGATGTTCTCGGGATTGGCCGAGGTCTGCAACGGGACCCGCTCGGTGATGTCGAGTCCGAAGCCCTCCAGTCCGCCGTACTTGATCGGGTTGTTCGTCATGAGGCGCATGGTGGTCACGCCCAGGTCGACCAGCATCTGGGCGCCGATGCCGTACTCGCGGCTGTCCACCGGCAGGCCCTGCTGCAGGTTGGCGTCGACGGTGTCGTGCCCTTCTTCTTGGAGCTGGTAGGCCCGGATCTTGTGGCCGAGGCCGATGCCCCGCCCCTCGTGGCCACGCAGGTAGATGAGGACGCCCCGCCCCTCCTCCTCGATCAAGCCGAGCGCGGCCTGCAGCTGGGGCCCGCAGTCGCAGCGCAACGAGCCGAACACGTCGCCGGTCAGGCACTCCGAGTGGACGCGGACGAGGACGTCCTCCCTCCCGGCCACGTCGCCCATGACGAGAGCCAGGTGCTGCTCGTTGTCGAGCACCGACTCGTAGACGAAGGCCCGGAACTCTCGGTCCTGTGCCGGGATGCGCGCTTCGGAGACCAGTCGCACCAGCTTCTCGTTCTGGCGCCGGTAGCGGATCAGGTCGGCGATGGAGATGAAGGGGAGGTCGTGCTTCTTGGCGAAGCGCTCGAGGTCCGGCAGTCGGGCCATCTCAGACTTGTCCTCGGTCACGATCTCGCACAGCACGCCGGCCGGCGAGAGCCCCGCGGCGCGGCTCAGGTCGACGGTGGCCTCGGTGTGGCCCGCCCGCTTGAGCACGCCACCGGCCCGGTAGCGCAGCGGGAAGATGTGGCCGGGCCGGTTGAGGTCGTTCGGGCGCGTGCTGGGGTCGATGAGCGCCGCGATCGTGGACGCCCGGTCCGAGGCGGAGATCCCGGTGGTCGTGCCGTGCCGGTAGTCGACGCTCACCGTGAAGGCCGTCCGTTGCGCCTCGGTGTTCGCCGTGACCATGAGGGGCAGGTCGAGCAGGTCCGCCCGCTCGGGCAACAGGGGCACGCAGATGACGCCCGAGGTGTGGGCCAGGAAGAACGCGATGTTCTCCGGCGTGGCGGCCTCGGCCGCCATCACGAGGTCGCCCTCGTTCTCGCGGTCCTCGTCGTCGACGACGACGGCCATGCCGAGCCGGCCGATGGCATCGATGGCTTCTTGCACGGTCGAGAACCCCATCAGGCTGCGACCTCCACGCGAAGATCCTCTCCAAGTCTCTCGACCGACACCAGCCTGCCCTTCCACACGTCCCCAATTGTGCCAGCCCCGGGCCCGGCGAAAATCGGGCGTCCGTCGTCGCCCCCGAAGAACACCGGCGCCAGGTACAGGACATAGCGATCGACGAGACCGGCGCAGTGGAAATCGTGCGCCACGGAGGCCCCACCCTCGACCAGGAGCTGGATCACCCCGCGCTGGCCGAGCTCGGCCAGCACGCCGTCGAGATCGCCCGAGAGCTCAAGTGCGGGCTGGACCCGGGCATCGGCGGGCGCCCGGCCCAGGACGACACGCAGGGGCTGGGGGTGGTCGAGCCCGTCGTCGAGACGGACCGTGAGCTCCGGGTCATCGGTCCGCACGGTGCCCGCCCCGACCAGCACGGCGTCGGAGCGTGCCCGCAGGAGATGGACGTCGCGGCGGGCCGCCTCCCCGGTGATCCAGCGGCTGGTCCCGTCGGGGGCGGCCGTACGGGCGTCGAGGCTCGCTGCCAGCTTCAGGACGACCCACGGCTGCCCGGTCGTGCGGTGCTTGAGATAGGGCGCGAGCTGCTCGGCAACCTCGTCGGCCGCGACACCAACGGTGACCTCCAGCCCCGCCTCGCGCAGCGCGGCGATACCCCGCCCCGCCACCAGCGGGTCGGGATCCTCGACGCCGATCACGACCCGTGCCACCCCCGCCTCGATGATGGCCCCGGTGCACGGCGGTGTCCGCCCATGGTGCGCGCAGGGCTCCAGGGTCACGTAGAGCGTGGCGCCCCTGGCCGCATCTCCTGCCGCCGCCAGGGCCGCGAGCTCGGCGTGGGGGCCGCCCGGCGGGGCCGTGGCACCCTCGAAGACCGACGGCGCGACGTTGTCGGCGCCCGGGTCGGGATCGGGTGCGACGGGCACCAGGACACACCCCACCCACGGGTTCGGGGCGGTGCTGGAACGGACCGCTGCCGCCTGCGCCATCGCCCGGCGCATCAGCTCCACATCGTCCATGGTCACGTCCTCGTCCGGGTCCCGGCCCTCACGGCTCAATTATAGAACACGTTTCATTTTCTGTCGAGACCCCCAGGTCAGCGAGGCGTCTGAAGCTTGGTCAGGCACTCTCGAGTACCCCGACGAGGCCCGTCACGTCGGCGATGAGCGCCGTGTGCGGGGCGGCGGTGAGCGTGGCCTCGTCGTGGGCCCCGCTCAGGACGCCGACGACCGCTCCCGCCCCGGCGCGGGTACCGGCCTCGAGATCGCTCACGGTGTCGCCGACCACTGCAACCGCCCGTGGGTCGTCGACCCCGAGGCGGGCCATGGCGCCCAGGATCATGTCGGGCTCGGGGCGGCCCCGCCCGACGTCCGCCGGCGAGAGGGCCAGGTCGATCTCGCCCTGCCAGCCCAGTGCGTCGAGCAGTGCCTCCAGCGTCGACGGGGCGAAGCCCGTGGTGAGGCAGACCAGGACGCCCCGAGCACGCAGGCCGCGCAACACCCCGAGGGCACCGGGGATCTCGGCCACGTCACCGGCGACGACCATCGCCTCGTAGGCGGTCGCGAACGCGGCCGTCGCCCGCTCCGCGTCGGCCGGCACCAGGAGTGTGGCGAAGACGTCCGCCTTCGACCATCCCATGGTGGCGCGGACGACCTCCTGGGCCTCGTCGTAGCGAGGTGTGCCCGCAGTGATCCCGACTTCCCCGAGCGCGCTGGTGAAGGCGGCCTCGACGGCTCCGTCGTCGCGCACGGTCGTGCCGGCCATGTCGAGGCAGGCCAGGGCGAACGGCCCGATCACGCTGCAACTCCGGCGGCCGACAGCGTGTCCGCGGCGATCGCCGGGGCACAGGTCATGCCGCGCCCGCCGGGCCCGGTGACGACCCAGACCCCAGGCCGGATCTGCTCGCGCAGGCAGACCCCGCCATCGCTGCACTGGGCGTACACACCCTCCCAGCGGCGTCGGACCGGGGGAACGTCTGCTCCGAGGATCCTCCGGGCCCGGGCGACCAGCTCCTCGGTGGGGTCCTCGCAGAGAGCGAAATCGAACGGTTCCTCGTAGGCATGGGTGTCGCCGATGGTGAGCCCTCCGTCGGGTCGCTGGACCAGCAGCAGCTGCAGGTGGTGGTCCGCCGCCAGGGTGCTCTGCGGCCCGAGCAGCGAGAGCGGTGCCGCCTCGTAGGCGGGGTAGTAACGCAGCGTGTCGGCGTCGGCCAGTGACGTCGTGAGCTTCGGGGCGAAGGGCGCCGTCTCGAGCATCTGCAGACGCACGCGCCGCAGCCGTTCGGCCAACTCCCCTGTGCCGGGCAGGTGGTCGTAGGCGGCACCCGTGGCGACGATCACGGGGTCCCCCTCCCATCGCCTTCCGGTCGAGTCGACGACGGCCTTGGCATCGGTCGCGACGACGCGGCGACCCGGGTGGAACCGGTAGCGGTCCGGGCCCGCCTCCGCGTCGAGGTGGGCGCGCAGTGCGCCCAGGGCCAGTCGCGGCTCGACGACGGCATCGCGTGCGCAGTGCAATGCCCCCTCGATGTCGCCCCCGACCGCCGGGTTGCAGGCGTGCACTTCGTCGGGCTCGAGGAACGAGATGCCACGAGCGGTGGCGTCGGGCTGGCGCGCGAAGGCCTGCATGACCTTGCGCGCGGCGCCGTCGCCGGCGACGGTCAACGAGCCCATGGCGCGGAACCCGATGCCGGGCACCTCGGCACCCACCTCCTCCCAGCGACGGCGGGCCCGCAGGGCCACCTCGAGCTCCTCGCCCGAGCGCCTGCCGCTCACCCAGATCAGCCCGAAGTTCCGCACCGACGCGCCCGTGGGGGCGGGGTCTGCCTCGAGGTGGTCAACGGAGAAGCCGGCCGCCACGAGCTCGAGCGCGTGCCAGGTCCCGACGATGCCACCGCCGACCACGACGGCCCGGTCCTCGCGACGGGTCATGCCCGGGCGGGCTTCATGCGGGGAGGCTGGTCACTCGGAGCCGGCGCGGACCGACTGCAGGATGGCGTCGGCGGCCTCCCAGGGTCGCTCGTGTCCGAAGATCGCGCTCCCCGCGACGAAGACGTTGGCACCGGCGGCGGCGGCCAAAGGTGCCGTCGTCGTGTCGATCCCGCCGTCCACCTCGATGTCGAGCGCCAGGGCCTCGGCGTCGACCTCGGCGCGCACCTGCTGCACCTTCGGCATGACCTCGGCAATGAAGCTCTGCCCCCCGAACCCCGGGAACACCGTCATGCACAGCACGAGATCGACGTCGGCCAGATACGGCCGCACCACCTCGAACGGCGTGTCCGGGTTCAGGGCCAGCCCGGCTCGCAGGCCGAGCCGGCGCATCTGCGCGATCAGCTGGTCGGTGCCGCCCACCTCCACGTGCACGGTGCAGCCGTCGGCGCCGGCATCGGCGAAGTCCTGGAGGTACCGGCCCGGCTCGGTCATCATGAGATGACAGTCGAAGAACAGCGGAGTGTGACGGCGCAGGGACGCCACCACCGGCGGCCCGATCGTCACATTGGGGACGAAGTGCCCGTCCATGACATCGACGTGCAGCCAGTCGGCGGACGGCGCCACCTCCCCCACCTGCTCGGCGAGCATCCCGAAGTCCGCCGACAGCACGGAGGGAGCGATGCGGACATCACCGAAGCGACCGGGGTCGCGACCCTGGATTGACGGCCGTCCCTGCATGGTCCGTCGGCGCCGTTCAGCTGAAGCGTGCCCAGCAGAGGATGCGCCGGAACCCGTAGAAGTACGGCTCACGCTCCCCGAGCTCCTCGATCAGCCGCTCCCGGTAGCGCTCGACGAACTCGTCGAACAACTCCGCGCTCAGCCGCTTGCGATAGGGCGTCAACAGGGTGCCCATCACCCACTCCACCACCTCGCCCGTTGACTCGAGCTCGTGGCCGTAGACCTCCATGCGCACCACCTGGTCCTTCGCACCAAGTTCGTAGAGAAGGTCGGCGTACAGCTCGGGCGAAAGGACGAAGCGTCCCCGGTCCTCAGGGACATCCCCGTAGAGCGCGTCGATGAACGGCGACTCGTTGGCCACCTCATGCGCGAGCAGGTGCGAAGGATGGCGGAAGTTGGCGGGCACCTGGAATGCAAGCTGCCCATCCGCGCGCAATGCGGTGCGCATGCGAGCAAGGAGGTTGAGGTGGTCGTCGATCCACTGGAGCGACGCGTTGGCGAACACGAGATCGAGCTCCTCGTCGAGCCACACCGCGATGTCGCCCTGTGCGAAGGAGAGGCCCGGCACGTCACCGAAGTCAGACTGGGCCCGGGCCAGCATCGCCGGCGACGAGTCGATGCCGACCGTCCCCTTGGCCTCCATCTCCTCGTGCAGGACCTTGGTCAGGTCGCCGGTGCCGCAGCCGAGGTCGACGACCCGCCCTCCGGGGACGGGGTGACAGAGCATCAGGAGGTCGTCGAAGGGCTGCTGGCGCTCCGACCTGAATCGCTCGTACTGGTCGGGGCTCCACCCGTCAATCGGAGTCACAGTCACCGGTCTCATGTCTAGTCCGTCCCGACACGCTCGCCGTTCTCGGGTCGCACGCCACGCAGCCACTCGTCGGCTGACATGGGCGAACGGCTCTCCGGCTGCACCCGACGCAGCACGAGGGTGCCCTCGCCCGTCGCGACCGCCGGCCCGTCCAACGCGCCGGGGGCCGGCGCTGTGCCGCCACCGGACGCCTCGTGCACCTCTGCCTCGAGCACCGTCAACCGCTTGCCCCGGAAGGTGGTCCAGGCCCTGCCGAGGCGGACGACGCGTGTCAGCTGCACGGCCGGTTGTGCCCAGTCGAGGTGGAGGTCCTCCTTGGAGATCTTGTCGGCGATGCTCACCTCGCCGTGCTGGGGCACGGGATCGGGCAACCCGGACAGCCCCGTGGCCAGGGTGTCGACGAGCATGTCGCTGCCGATGGCGACCAACCGCTCCCGGAGCGCGGCCAGCGTCACGTCATCGTCGAGGGGCACGGTGCGGACCGCATAGACGGGACCGGTGTCGAGACCCTCCTCCACCTTCATCAGGCACACGCCCGTCTCGTGGTCGCCGGCGAGGATCGCCCGCTCGACAGGAGCCGCGCCACGCCACCGAGGAAGCAGCGAGAAGTGCAGGTTCACCATGGGCACTCGTTCGAGCAGCCGGGCGGGGATGATGCGGCCGTAGGCCACCACGACCGCCAGCTCCACACCGGCGGTGGCCACGTCGTCCATGTCGTGCGTCACTGCGATGCCGAGATCGGTGGCCGCCTCCTTGACCGGGCTCGGGGTCGGGTCGGTGCCCCGGCCGCGCCGGCGGTCCGGCCGGGTCACGCAGACGGCGATGTCGTGGCCGGCGCCAGCCAGCGCACGCAGGGGCGGCACTGCCAGGTCGGGGGTGCCGAGATACGCCAGGCGGGCCATCCGTCCACCGTAGGACAGCGGCGAGCGGTCAGCCGCCCTGCGTGAACGGTGCGTAGGGCGAGAGCGCCTCGATCGCCGAGGGCTGCGAGGAGTCTTGGCATCCCGGCACGAAGTCGTAGCCTGGAGGGCCGTCGAAGGGGCCCACGACGCTCCCCGTCGCCCGATAGGGCGCGATGCTGATCCGGAGAGGCCCGGGAGCGCCGGAGCACCAGTTCGCCCACTCGAAGCTCATACCGGCCGACTGGCCGGCCGCCAAGACGATCGAATTCTTTGGTGTTGCGGGTGCTGGCTGTCGTTGGATGTCGAGCGCGGTGCCGTTCTGGTTGAGCAGCGCGACCGTGGGATAGCCCGCCAGGACGCATGCCGCAGTGGTCGTGTTGGTCACGACGACCATGCCGTGCGCCACTCCGACGAACCCGCCACCCTGGCGGCCCCCGTGGACCGACAGATCGGACGCCACGCAGCCCGCTGGAGCCGACGAGGCCTCAGAACCGGGCGCAGAGGGCGCCGCTTCCGGCTGGGCCGACGCGCAGGCGGTCAGCGCCACACCGGCAGCGACCATACCGACGGCCGGCAGCCGTCGCATCTGACTCCACACCACCCAAGCGTCGCACGCTGGTCCGGTGACGTCGATGCCCTTCAGCGGTGTCGGCGGGACGCCGGCACCGAGCTCAGCGGGAGAAGATGCTCGAGAGGCCGTCGGGGTCCGACGCGGAGAGGTCCAACGTGCGACGACGCAATATCTTGAGCGCCTCTTTGCGTTGATCCTCGTTCAGGCGCTCGACCAGCAGGATGCCGTCCAGGTGGTCGAGCTCGTGCTGGAACACACGCCCCTCGAGCTCCGTGGCCTCGAGAGAGACCTCGTTCCCGTCGAGGTCGAGACCGACGAGGTGGACCGCATTGGGACGCACGATCTCCCAGCTGAGCCCGGGCACCGAGAGGCAGCCCTCGTCGTAGACCCACTCCCCCTCGCGCTCGATGATGCGGGGGTTGATGATCGTGCGGGCACCGTCCCCGACGTCGTAGACGAAGATGCGGCGCTGCACCCCCACCTGGTTGGCCGCCAGGCCCGTGCCGGGCGCGGCGTACATGGTCTCGATCATGGAGTCGACGAGGCCCGCCACCGCGCCGTCGATGTCCTCGACGTCACGGGCGCGTTCCTTCAGCACGGGGTCGCCGTATTGGCGGATGGTGAGGCCGGGCATCGCACCATGCTACCGGCGGCTCCTCGGGGTCCGGGTCCGGGGGCGTCTCAGAGAGCGACGGGATCCACCTCGACGCGCAGACCCCGCCCCGGCGGCCGGGGCACCCGGGCCAAGAGGTCGCAGAGCGGGCCGTGGGCGCCGGCCCGCACCAGGAAGCGGCCGTCGCCAAGGGGGGACACCGACACGGAGGCGGACCTCGCCGGGTCACCCACAAGGGCGTCGGCGTAGCCCGGCGCCAGGGTGCCCGACACGAGCGCCAGGGCGGCGAAAGGCGGCAGCTCGGAGGATCGGCGGATCGCGACCTCCTCTGTCAGCACGGTTGCCGGCTCGCCCTTCGACACCGCCAGCAGGACAGGGTGGTCGGGGACCCGGGTCTGGACCTGCACGCGCGCCCACGGCCCGGCGGTGCCCCTGGCGCCGACCAGTCTCGCCCCCCGCACCAAGAGCGCCAACGTGTCCTCCGTCGCCGACAACCGCGGTGCGAGCAGGTGGAGGTCGATGTCGAGGAAGGCAACCGCGGCGGCATGACGCACGCGGTGCAGCACCGCCTCGGTGCCAACCAACACAGGTGTGGCCGGCAACACGGGCTCCGCACCTCCCCCACGAGGACCGGCCACCTCGCCGACGGCGGTGCCGAGCAACGCCTCGAGCTCCTCGCGCAGTCGGCTCACGCCGGCCCGGAGCGTCTTCATGCGCAGCCGGCCACAGGCGGCGCACACGACCGGCCTCGTCTCGCCGCAGCGCGGGCATCGCAGCACCTCCTCGTCGCGGGGCCGGCTTGCCGCGGCGCCGCAGCGTGTGCAGCGCGCAAGCTCGCCGCAGTGGCTGCACGCCAGGAGCCGGGCGCCGCCGGTGCGGTTGTACACGCACACGAGCGGCCCCCTCGTCCCCGCGGCAGCGGGATCTCCGAGCACCGCCCGGGCGAGGCGGACGAACTCCTCGGAGAACATCCCGGTGCGCGGGTCCGCGCCCCGACGGTCCACGCGCTCGAGCGTCGGCCAACCGGCACGTTCCTGGGGTGCCGGGAGCGCCACCGTCCTGATCGCGTCGAGTGCGGCCAGCGTGACGGGTGGGACCGGTGAGGCCAGGACGCACGGGACCGCCTGCCGGCGGGCCCGCTCGAGCAGCACGTCGACCGCGCTATAGGTCGGCGCGCTCTCCTCACGGAATGACGCGTCGTGCGCGTCCAGCACGACCGCCCCGGCGAGGCTCGGCACGGGCGCCCAGGCGCCGGCACGGCTCCCGACGACAACGGGCCAACCGGCCCGTGCCTCGTCCCACGCGGTCGTGGCCGGGCAGCCTCGACGTACCAGCCGGGCGCTGAGGCGTTCCGCCCACCCCGTGGACGGCACCAGCACGACGAGGCTGCCTCCCCGGACGCGGACGCCCGGGTCCCCCACGACCGAGAGCACCAGGTCGATCAGGTCGGTGGTCGGCGGGAGCCGCACCACGGTCGGGCCCGGTCGGGCGAGGGCACCGTCCCACTCGTCGCCCGCGGCGCCGTCACGTGCGCCCCTCACGAGCGCGGCCGGGAGGGGCGGAGGGTGCGGCAACGCCCGTACGACGACCGACGGGGACGCCGCGTGCAAGAAGAACGACGCGGGGCCGGCCCATCGCCACGAGGCCCACTCGGCCAGCTCGACCACATCGGGAGATGGTCCCCAGCCGAGCCACGACCTGAGCGGCAGGAGGTCGATGCCCTCGGGTGTCGCCACGTCCGCCTCGACCACCCAGCCCCGCACGCTGCGCCCGTGGAGCGGTACACGTACGCGGGTCCCCACACGCACGTCTTCGGTCCAGCGCGCCGGCACGGCATAGTCGAACGTCTTGTCCAGAGCGGCGACCTCTGTCCGCACGCGGACCGTACGAGTCGGAGCGGTCACGGCGGCGTGGCTCGTGATGACGTCACGAGCACACCACGACGGCTCCCCTTCAGGGGAGCGGCCCGACGGTCAGAGCCCGAGCGCGGCCCGCAGGTCGTCCACCCGTGGGGTGGCCTCCCACGTGAACTCCTTCTCCGACCGGCCGAAGTGGCCGTAGGCCGCCGTCTTCTTGTAGATGGGCCGACGCAGGTCGAGGTCGCGCGTGATCGCGGCCGGGCGCAGGTCGAACAACTCGCGCACGACGTCGGAGATCTTCTCGGGATCGATCTTCTCGGTGCCGAACGTCTCGACCAGCAGGGACACGGGATGTGCGACGCCGATCGCGTACGCCACCTGCACCTCGCACCGCCTGGCCGCCCCCGCCGCCACGACGTGCTTGGCCACCCAGCGCGCGGCGTAGGCGGCGGAGCGGTCGACCTTGGAGGGATCCTTGCCCGAGAACGCGCCACCGCCGTGGCGCGCCATGCCGCCGTAGGTGTCGACGATGATCTTGCGGCCCGTGAGCCCGGTGTCCGCGTGCGGGCCGCCGAGCTCGAAGATACCCGTCGGGTTCACGAAGATGCGCAGGCCCTCGGTGTCGAGGTCCGTCGGCAGCAGCGGGTTGATCACGTGGTCGATGAGGTCGGGCCGCAGCTGCTCCTCGAGGTCGATCCCGTTCGCGTGCTGGGTGGAGATCAGCACGGTGTCGATGCGCACAGGCCGTCCGGCCTCGTAGACGACCGAGACCTGGGTCTTGCCGTCGGGCCGCAGGTACGGCACGGCGGCGGCCCGGCGCACCTGGGCCAGGCGCTCGGACAGACGATGGGCCAGCCAGATGGGCAGGGGCATGAGGTCCGGCGTCTCGTCGCAGGCGTAGCCGAACATCATCCCCTGGTCACCGGCGCCTTGGGCGTTCAGCACGTCTTCGCCGCCCTTGCCGCTCCGCAGCTCGAACGCGGCGTCGACCCCCTGTGCGATGTCGGGTGACTGCGCGTCGAGCGACACCAGCACGCCGCACGTTCTCCCGTTGAAGCCATAGGTGTCGTTGTCGTAGCCGATGTCGCACACCGTCTCGCGCACGAGGGAGGGGATGTCGACATAGGTGGATGTCGTCACTTCACCCGCGACCACGACGAGCCCGGTGGTCAGCAGCGTCTCGCAGGCAACGCGGCTCGAGGGGTCGCCCTCGAGGATGGCGTCGAGGACCGCGTCCGAGATCTGGTCCGCCATCTTGTCCGGGTGCCCCTCGGTGACCGATTCCGAGGTGAAGGTGGTTTTCACGTGGTGCTCCGCTTCTCGTTGTGGTGGGCGATCACCCTATCCAATACGGCATTTGCCACTGCATCCTTGGAGGTCAGTGGGATTTCGGTGGTGCTCGCGTCTGCTCCGAGGATCACGACTGCGTTGGTGTCGTGGTCGAACCCCGCATCCGGCGCGCTCACATCGTTCACGACGAGCAGGTCGACTCCCTTGCGCTCGAGCTTGCGCCTGCCCCGCTCGACCGCGTCGTGGGTCTCAGCGGCGAAGCCCACGAGCACCTGCCCGGGCGCACGGCGGGCGGCCAGTCCCGCCAGGATGTCGGGCGTCGGCTCGAGGACCAGCTCGGGGACACCCTCTTCCTTCGAGAGCTTGGTGCCGGCGGACCGCTTGGGCCGGAAGTCGGCGACCGCAGCAGCCATGACGACCACGTCCGCTCCCTCCGCCGCCACCCCGACGGCATGCTCCATTTCGGCCGCGGTCTCCACATCGATCCGCGTGACCACAGCCGCGCTGTCCGGCGGAAGCGGCAGGGGTGACGAGGTCACGAGCGTCACGGCGGCGCCACGCCGGGCTGCCGCGACGGCGATCGCATGACCTTGCTTCCCCGAGGAGCGGTTCGTGATGAAGCGAACGGGGTCGAGGGGCTCACGTGTGCCCCCGGCGCTGACCACCACCCTGGCACCGAGCAGGTCACGCCGCGTGGTCCGGCCCAATCGTTCCAGCACTCGCTCGACGATGACGCCCGGGTCGGCCAGCCTGCCCTCTCCCGAGTCGCCGCCTGCGAGCCTCCCGCTCTCGGGCGGGACGATCTCGACGCCACGGCGCTCGAGCGTCGCGAGGTTGTCGCGCACCGACGCGTGCTCCCACATCTCGGTGTGCATGGCCGGGCACACGATGACGGGTGCCCGGGTCGCCAGCAGCGTCGCGCCGAGGAGATCGTCCGAGAGCCCCGCGGCGTAGCGGGCGATGGTGTGGGCGGTCGCCGGCACCACCACGATGAGGTCCGCGCTCTGGCCGAGCCTCGTATGGGGGATCGGCGAGGACTCGTCCCAGAGGGACCGCTGCACCGGCTCCGAGGCCAGCGCCGAGAAGGTGACGGCACCCACGAACCGGGTGGCGTCGTCGGTCAGCACGGGTGTGACGTGCACGCCGGCGTCGACGAGGCGACGGCACACCTCGACGGCTTTGTAGGCCGCGATCCCCCCGCAGACACCCAGGAGCACGCGCGGTCGCGGCGGCGTCTGTCTTGCGGGCATCGACGGATCTTCATTTCTCGGATGTCCGGCCATCGGCGCCGATCGCCGCGCCTCTCCGCCCGGCGCCTAGCTCGCGGTCGGGTCCTCGTCCCCGACGTCGAGCACTTCGATCACCTCGGCGGCCTCACGTGCCTCACCCTCGGCGAGCAGCCCCGCCTCTGCTGCGTCCGCGATGGCCGCGGCCAGGGCGGCCTCCTCCTCGGGGTCAGGGCGCGTGAAGGTGGCTTTGCCCGCCGCGATCTCCTCGAAGGCGATCGACACGGGCTTGCCCGAGACCGACGCCACCTGGGGCGGCACGACCTTGCCCAGCCCCTCGCCGAGGCTGTTGTAGTACGAGTTCACCTGCCGGGCGCGGGCTGAGCCGAGCGCGACGAGGGTGAACTTCGAGTCCACCTTGTCCAGCAGTTCCTCGATGGGTGGGTCCATGAGCGTGTGGCGGCCTTGGGCCATCAGGATTCCTCCGGGTTCGCGGCGCAGGGGGCAGCCGTACGAGTCCGTTCAACTATAGCCCTCAACTCGGCCAGGGCCTGCGGCAGGTCGTCGTTGACCACCGTGTGAGCTGCGATTTTGGCTCCCCGCTCCACCTCCGAGCGCCCGAGCTCGACGCGCCGGCGGATGTGCTGCTCGTCGTCACCCCGGGCGGCGAGCCGCTCTGCCTGCACCTCCGGTGACGGCGGCAGCAGCATGATCACGGTCGCATCGGGCCGCTGGGCCAGCACCTGCTCGGCCCCCTGCACGTCGATCTCGAGGAGCACGTCGGCTCCGGAGGGCGGGCTGGGGATGGGCGTGCCCATCAGGTAGTCGAGGAACTCGGCCCACTCGAAGAACCCGCCCTGGTCGATGGCTTGCTCGAAGCTCTCGCGGTCGACGAAGACGTAGGCACCCCGCTCGCGCTCGCCGGGGCGTGCCGCTCTGGTGGTCCAGCTCCGGCTCAGCCAGATGGTGGGGTCTTGTGCAACGAGCTCGGCCGCCAGCGTGCCCTTGCCGGCCCCCCCGGGGCCGATGAGCACGAAGATCCGTGGCTCGCGGATGTGAGGTTCAGCGCGCAGTCTCTTTGAGCAGCGCCTCGCGCTGCTTGGCACCGAGCCCCTGCAGCCGTCGGCTGTCGCTGATGCCGACGGTCTCCATCAGGCGCCGTGCCTTGACCTTGCCCAGGCCGGGCAAGGACTCGAGCACCGAGACCACCTTCATCTTGCCGATGGTCTCGTTGGAGTCGGCCTCGGTGAGGAGCTCCGACAGAGTCTTGGTCCCCATCTTCAACTTGTCCTTGACCTCGGCCCGCTCGCGGCGAACCTTGGCAGCCTTTTCAAGTGCAGCGGCGCGCTGCTCGGGCGTGAGTGCGGGAGGTTGCGGCATGGCGAGACCATAGCGCCTCGGCCAGGGACGGTCACCTATTTTCCCTACTCAGCCCATCAGCGCCGCCAATTCGCGTGCCAGTGACTGGGCGTGACGCCGCAGGTCGTCCGGATCCGGTCCGCTGCTGAGCAGCCCGCGAGAGCTGCTGGGCAGCACGCACCCGGGCGGGCACCCGGCAAAGCGCTCGGCCACGTCGGCCGGGCCGGCGCCCTGGGCGCCCAGTCCCGGAGCCAGAATTACGCCTCCGAGCTGGGATAACGCGAAGCTTGTCGGCTGCAGCGTGGCACCGATCACCGCCCCCACGGTTCCCATCGGGACATCTGGCGAGCCGTTCAGCGCCGCGATCTCTGCGAGCAACATGTCCTCCACGCCGGTCCCGTCCGCGGTCACCGCCTGCTGCAACCCACGACCCTCGGGGTTGGAACTGCGGGCAACGACGAGCACGCCCCGCCCGCTGGCGGCGGCCCGCCGGACCAGAGGTGCCAGTGCGCCGAGGCCCAGGTAGGGGTGGGCGGTCACGGCGTCAGCGGCGAGCGGGCTGGCGTCACCGAGCCACGCATCGGCGTACGCCTCGGCCGTCGAGTCGATGTCGCCCCGCTTGGCGTCGGCGATCACGATCAGTCCGGCGGCGGAGGCCTCGGCGATGAGGCTCTCCAGCTCGGCCATCCCCGCGGAGCCGTGCCGCTCGAAGAAGGCCACCTGTGGCTTTATCACCGCCACGGCCCCGGCGAAGGCCTCGACACACGTGTGACAGAAGGTGCGCAGGCCCTTGGCGTCGTCACTCAGGCCCCAATCGGTGAGGAGCGCAGCCGACGGATCGATCCCGGCGCACAGCGGCCCCGTCGCGCCCACTGCCGCGGCGACACGGTCTCCGAAGCTGTCAGCCATTGCGACCTCCTTCGTTGAGCAATGGTACGGGCGCATCAGGTGGATCAGACGAGTCCTGTGACGGCAGCCCGGAGGCGGTGTCGTACGCTCGGCGACGAGCCTGCGTCCTGATGCCGTCCACGGTCGTGCGATGGGCCTCGCACCAGCGCGCCAGCTGCCGGAGCACCTTCCAGGGCGCCCGGGGATCCCGAAAGGTCGCGGTGCCGACCTGGACGGCGTCGGCACCGGCGAGCAGCAGCTCCACGGCGTCGCGGCCGGTCGTGACCCCGCCGACGCCGACGATGGGCACGTCGGGGAAGGCCCCCCGGCACTCCCACACGGCGCGCACGGCGACCGGGTGCACCGCGCTCCCGGAGAGCCCGCCACCACCGGCGCCGAGAACGGGGCGACCGGATTCGACGTCGAGAGCGAGGCCCAGCAGCGTGTTCACCAGCGTCAGCCCGTCGGCGCCGCCCTCGAGAGCGCCGGCCGCGATCTCGACCAGGTCGGGCACGTTCGGGCTCAGCTTGGCCCAGCGGGGCAGGCCGCACGCCGTTGCGGCCATGACCCTGGACGTCGCCTCCGCCGAGTGGGCGAACATGCGAGAGCGATCCTCGACGTTGGGGCAGCTCACGTTGACCTCGAGCGCTGCGATGCAGGCGCCCGCGTCCGATGTCGCGGCACCCGCCACCAGCTCCGCCGCCCGGGCGTAGTCGTCCACCGTGCGGCCCCAGATGCTGACGACGACGCGCGCGCCCGACGCGCTGAGTGCCGGGAGGTCGTGGTCCAGCCAGGCTGCGAGTCCCGGGCCTTGCAGCCCCACGCTGTTGAGCATCCCGGTGCCGACCTCGTGCACCCGAGGCGCAGGGTTGCCGGGCCACCGCTCGACCGACAGCGACTTGACGACGATCGCACCGAGGTCAGCCAGCGCGCCGTACTCCTCCAGTTCGGTGCCGTGGCCGGACGTCCCCGAGGCCGTCATGACCGGGTTGTCGAGCTCGACGCCGCCCACCCACGTGACGAGCCTCCCCGAACGAGCCGGTCGTGCGGGGCCGCTCATCGCGGCCTCGGGCCCGGGACCGGATGCAGGTCCTGGAGCGGGCGCACCTGCAGTGGGTGGTCCCGCGTGTCGGCCATGCCCGCCGCGGCCGCCCTTGCGGCGGCCAGGGTGGTCAAGCACGGCACCTTGTAGGCCACCGACGCCATGCGGATGTGCTGGCCGTCCGCACGCGGCCCGAGGCCGCGCGGCGTGTTCACGACGAGCTGGACCTTGCCCTGTGCGATGAGCTCGACGGCGTCGGAGGCCACGCCCTCCTCCCCCACCTTGGCCACGAGGGTGTCGACCACGACGCCGGCAGAGCGCAGGTACCCCGCCGTTCCCAGGGTCGCGGCGATGGAGAACCCGAGGTCGCTGAAGGCCCGGGCCACCTCGAGACCGGCGGGCTTGTCCCGGTCGGCCAGGGAGAGGAACACCGTGCCCGAGTCGGGCAGCCTGGTGCCGGCAGCCATCTGGCTCTTGGCGAAGGCCAGGCCGAAGGTGATGTCGACACCCATCACCTCACCGGTCGAGCGCATCTCGGGGCCGAGCAACGTGTCGACACCGGGAAAGCGGTCGAACGGGAGCACGGCCTCCTTCACGCTCACGTGGTCGAGCACGGGCACCCGGCCGATCACATCTGCAGGCAGCAGGCCCTCCTGGCGCAACGCAGCGAGCGTCTGCCCGACCATGACACGGGCCGCCACCATGGCCAGGGGCACGCCGGTGGCCTTGGCGACGAAGGGCACGGTCCGGCTCGCCCGGGGGTTCGCCTCCAGCACGTAGACCTGCCCGTCCTTCACCGCGAACTGCACGTTGATGAGGCCGCAGACGGCGAGCGACTCCGCCAGTGCGCGGGTGTGGCGCTCGAGCATGCGGACGACGTCCTCGCGCAGCGACTGCGGCGGGAGAGCGCAGGCCGAGTCGCCCGAGTGCACGCCCGCCTCCTCGACGTGCTCCATCACTCCGGCGATGAGGATCTCGCCGGCGCCGTCGCGCACCGCGTCCACGTCGACCTCGACCGCGTCCTCCAGGAAGCGGTCGACCAGGACGGGCCGTTCGGAGGTCACCCCGCCCTCTCGCGCCAGCACGCCGGTGGTCATGGCCTGCATCACGCGCCGCACCCCGTCGTCGTCGTACACGATCTCCATGGCGCGGCCGCCCAGCACGTAGCTCGGGCGCAGCAGCACGGGGTAGCCGATCCGCCCCGCGACCGCCAACGCCTCGGCGGTGGCGGTCGCCGTCCCGCCCGGAGGCTGAGGAATGGACAGCTCGTGGCACAGCGCGTTCCAGCGCTCCCTGTCCTCGGCCAGGTCGATGGAGGCCGGGCTCGTCCCGAGCACGAGCTCCGGTGGCAGCGAGCCGGCCAGCTTCAGCGGCGTCTGACCGCCGAGCGAGACGATGACGCCCACCACCGCGCCGCCCGCCGCCTGCTCGGCGTCGAGCACGTTGGCCACGTCCTCGTCGGTCAGCGGTTCGAAGTAGAGGCGATCCGAGGTGTCGTAGTCCGTCGACACGGTCTCGGGGTTGCAGTTGACCATGACCGTCTCGTAGCCGGCGTCCCGCAGCGACATCGATGCGTGCACGCAGCAGTAGTCGAACTCGATCCCCTGCCCGATACGGTTCGGGCCCGAGCCCAGGATGATCACGCGCTCGCGCTCGGAGGGCCGGACTTCGTCCTCCTCCTCGTAGGTGGCGTAGTGGTACGGCGTGAACGCCTCGAACTCCGCGGCACAGGTGTCGACCGTCTTGAAGGTCGCCCGCACGCCGTGCGCCAGCCGCACCGCCCGTATGTCCGCCTCGTTCGCGCCGCGCAGGTACCCCAGTTGGGCATCGGAGAACCCCAGCCGCTTGGCACGGCGGAAGTCCGCCCGGCCGAGCTCCGGGGCGGCCTCAATCCGGACACGCTCGGCCGCGATGCGCCCGAGCTGGCGCACGAACCATGGATCGATGCCGGTCGAGGCGACCACCTCGTCGACGCTGGCGCCACGGCGCAGCGCCGACTCGAGCTCGTAGACACGCTCCGGCGTGGCCACCGCGATCCGCTCCAGGAGCTCTGCGACGGGCAGAGCGTCGAGGCCGGACTCGGCGGGGTCGGCGTTGAGGCCCGCCCTGCCCTGCTCCAGCGAGCGCAACGCCTTCTGGAGCGACTCGCAGAAGGTGCGCCCGATCGCCATCACCTCGCCCACTGACTGCATGCGTGTGCCGAGGCGCCCGTCGGCGCCGGGCAGCTTCTCGAAGGCCCACCGCGGCACCTTGGTCACCACGTAGTCGATGGTGGGCTCGAAGGAGGCCGGCGTCGCCTTGGTGATGTCGTTCGGGATCTCGTTGAGCAGGTACCCCACGGCGAGGCGGGCGGCGATCTTCGCGATCGGGAACCCCGTCGCCTTGGAGGCGAGCGCAGAGGAACGGGAGACCCTCGGGTTCATCTCGATGATGACCCGGCGGCCGGTCGCCGGGTCCACGGCGAACTGGACGTTGGAGCCACCGGTCTCGACGCCGACCCGGCGGAGGCAGGCGAAAGCGTCGTCGCGCATGGCCTGGTACTCCACATCCGTCAATGTCTGCGCCGGCGCCACGGTGATGGAGTCGCCGGTGTGGACGCCCATGGGGTCGAAGTTCTCGATGGAGCACACCACGACGCAGTTGTCCGCACCGTCGCGCATCACCTCGAGCTCGAATTCCTTCCAGCCGGCGATCGACTGCTCCACGAGGATCTGGCCGACCGGGCTGGCGGCCAGTCCCTCCGAGGCCAGCCGGGTGAATTGCTCGTCGTCCTCGGCGATGCCCGTCCCCTTGCCGCCGAGGATGAAGCTGGGCCGCACCATGATCGGGAAGCCGATGTCCGCCGCTATCTTCTCGGCCTCCTCCAGCGAGTGGGCGAAGCCCGAGCGCGGCACCTCGAGGCCGATGTCCTGCATGGCCGCCTTGAAGCGGTCCCTGTCCTCTGCCGTCTCGATCGCCTCGGGTCGGGCGCCGATGACCTCGACCCCGTAGCGCTCGAGCACGCCCATCTCCACCAGCTGCATGGTCAGGTTGAGGGCCGTCTGCCCACCGAGCGTGGGCAGGAGCGCGTCGGGCCGTTCCTTCTCGATGATGGCTTCGAGCACCTCGGGATCGAGTGGCTCGACGTAGGTGCGATCGGCCGTCCCGGGGTCCGTCATGATCGTGGCCGGGTTGGAGTTGGCCAGGATCACCCGGTACCCCTCCTCGGCCAGGACCCGGCAGGCCTGGGTGCCCGAGTAGTCGAACTCACAGGCCTGGCCGATCACGATCGGGCCGGACCCGATGACGAGGATCGACCGCAGGTCGTCGCGGCGCGGCACGTCGGCGTCCTCCGTCCCGGCCGCTCAGCCCGCCCCGGCGCGGGCGGGTCGGGCGAGCATCAGGTCGCGGAAGGCGCCGAAGAGATAGCGGGCGTCGTGCGGGCCGGGTGCGGCCTCGGGGTGGTACTGCACGGAGAACGCCTGTGCGGTGAGGGAGCGCAACCCCTCGATCACTCCGTCATTGAGGTTGACATGGGTCGTCTCGGCGCCGGGGACCGTACCGGCGGCCACGGCATAGTTGTGGTTCTGGCTGGTGATCTCCACCGCCCCGGTCTCGAGCCGCTGCACGGGATGGTTGGCACCGTGGTGCCCGAAGGGCAGCTTGTAGGTGGTGCCCCCGAGCGCGGCGGCCAGGATCTGGTGACCGAGGCAGATCCCGAAGATGGGCACGCGCCCCACCAGGTCGGCCACGGCGGCGGTCGGGCCCGGGAGGGCGGCCGGGTCGCCCGGCCCGTTGGAGAGGAAGACGCCGTCGGGCTCGAGCGCGAGCACCTCGTCGGCCGTCGTGCCGGCGGGCACGACGGTCACGGTGCCCAGGGTGGTGAGGAGGCTGACCATCGTGGTCTTCACCCCGAAGTCGTAGGCCACGATGCGCAGGCCCGTGCCAACGCCATCCGCGGTGCCCGGGTGCACGCTGGCCTCGGCCGTCGTGACACCCGACACGAGGTCCAGGCCGTCGGTGCCGACGGCGGCCGCGGCGGTGGCGCGCAGCTCCGCCTCGGGTGCCGTGCCGAACGCGCAGGGCACCGCGCCGGCCTCCCGGACGTGCCGGGCCAGGCGACGGGTGTCGACACCGGTCATCGCGGGCACGCCATGACGGCGCAGGAACGGCTCGAGGCCCTCGGTGGCCCGCCAGTTGGACGGCTCGGCGGCCAGGTCGCACACGATGACACCCCGGCAGCGCGGCAGCGCGGCCTCGTCGTCGGCGGCGTTGGTGCCGTAGTTGCCGATATGGGTGCTCGTGAAGGAGATCACCTGGCCCGCGTAGGACGGGTCAGTGATGACCTCCTGGTACCCGCTCATCGCCGTGTTGAACACGAGCTCGCCCGTCGCGACCGGCACCGCCGCGCCGGCCGCCTCCCCCGAGAACACGGCACCGTCCGCCGTCACCACCAGCGCCTCGGCGCGCTCGGCCCCGCGGGCCGTGCCGGCGCTCACCGTTGCGCCACTGCGTCGATCACGACGGCCTCGCCCCGTAACACGGTGTGGCGCACCGCTCCGTCGAACGTCCGGCCCGCGTACGGCGTGTTGCGGCTCCGGCTGGCCAGCCGGCCCGGGTCCACCACCGTGCGCGCCCGCGGGTCGAAGACGCAGAGGTTCGCCGCCGCGCCCACCTCCACCGGGCCGCCCTGTGCACTGTGCCCGCCCACCCGGGGATCCGTGGCCGACAGCTTCGCGATGGCCGCCGGTTGCGTGCTCATCAGCGCGAACACGCGCTCGGGGCCCAGCTGCGGCGACAGCACCGACCAAGCGATGGGCAGCGCTGTCTGCAGTCCGAGCATGCCCGGCGGGGCCTGGTCGAAGGGCACGTCCTTGACCTCGGGGGCGTGGGGGGCGTGGTCGGTCGCAACGGCGTCGATGGTGCCGTCGCACAAGCCTGCGACGACGGCGACGACGTCGTCGTCGGTGCGCAACGGCGGGTTCACCCTGAAGACGGGGTCGTACCCCTCCACGGCCGCATGAGTCAGGAGCATGTGGTGCGGCGCCGCCTCGGCGGTCACCGGCAGCCCCTCCACCTTGGCCCGGCGCACCAGGTCGACCGAACCGGCGGTCGAGAGGTGGAGGAAGTGGACCGGCGCGCCGGTCAGCCGGGCGAGCGTGATGTCGCGGGCGACCATGGCCTCTTCCGCGGCGGCGGGCATGCCCGGGATGCCGAGCCGGCTCGACCAGCACCCCTCGTGCATGGCGCCGCCGGCGGCCAGGCAGGCATCCTCGCAGTGCTCGGCGAGGGTGACGCCGAGGCCCTTGGCGTAGTCGAGGGCGCGCCGCATGAGCGCGCCGTCCTGGACCCCGGCACCGTCGTCGGTGAAGAGCACCACCCCCAGCGCGGCCAGCTCGCCCATCGGGGCGAGCGCGGTGCCGGCCCGCGCCAGCGTGATGGCGCCGGCGACGGCGACCTCGGCCGCGCAGCCGGCGCCGAGTGCGAGCACCTCGCCGGCGACGCCCGCAGAATCGATCGCCGGCTCGGTGTTCGGCATGGCGACAACGGCCGTGTAACCCCCCAGCGCGGCGGCCCGGGCACCCGTCTCGATCGTCTCGGCCTCCTCGCGCCCCGGTTGGCGCAGGTGCGTGTGCAGGTCGACCAGGCCCGGACCGACGAGGCAACCGCCGGCGTCGAGCACGACCGCGCCGCGCGGCGGGTCGACCGACTCGGCCAGGCCGACCACGGTCCCACCGCGCACGGCGACGTCGAGGCGCTGCAGGCCCTCGGGCCCGACGACGGTGCCGCCCCGGATGACGAGCGATGCCTCAGGCAACGGCCGGCACCTCCGAGGCGCCCGGCAGCTCGCCCCCGAGCAGCAGGAACAGGATCGCCATCCGCACCGCCACGCCGTTGGCGACCTGCTGGGTGACCACCGTGCGCGGCAGGTCCGCCACGTCCGAGGCGATCTCCACCCCGCGCACCATGGGCCCGGGGTGGGTGACGATCGCGTGCTCGGCCAGGCGCCGGGCCCGATCGGCCGTCAGCCCCCACCGAGCGGTGTACTCGCGCAGGCTGGGCACGAACGAGCCGCTTCCCCGCTCGGACTGCAGGCGCAGGAGGGAGACGACATCGGCGTCCCCCAGGACGTCATCGAGATCGGTCACCGCCTCCACCGGCCATCCCTCGAGCGAGGGAGGCAGCAGGCTGCCGGGTGCGGCCAGCGTCACCTGGGCCCCGAGGGCGGTGTAGGCCAGCACCTCGGACCGGGCCACGCGGCTGTGACGGACATCGCCCACGATGAGCACCCGGAGCCCCTCGAAGCACCCGATGCCGAGCTCCTCGGGCGCGACACCCTTGCGCTCGGCCAGGACCTGGCGCACCGTGAAGCAATCCAGCAGGGCCTGCGTCGGGTGCTCGTGCCAGCCGTCGCCCGCGTTCACCACGTGCGCGCGCTCGACCCAGCGCGCCACCAGGTGCGGCGCTCCCGCCGACGAGTGACGGATGATGACGGCGTCGATGCCCATGGCCTCGACGGTCTCCACCGTGTCGCGCAGGCTCTCACCCTTCTTGACCGAGGAGGTGGCGACGGCGAGCGAGAGCACGTCCGCCGAGAGTCGTTTCGCCGCCGTCTCGAAGGAGAGCCGGGTGCGGGTCGATTCCTCGAAGAAGAGCGTCGCCACCACCTTGCCCCGCAGCGTGGGGACCTTGGGCACCGAGCGACGCTCCACCTCGGCGAAGGCCTCGGCGACGCGCAGCACCTCGGCGATGCCGTCCGCCCCCCCGAGGTCGGCGACGGAGAGGAGGTGGCGCGGGCCGCTCACTTGTCCTCCAGGGTGCCGATCCACACGCCGTCGTCGCCGACGTCGACCATCTCCTCGCGGCGCGTCGGGAGGTTCTTGCCGACGTAGTCCGGACGGATGGGGAGCTCGCGGTGGCCTCGGTCGACCATGACTGCGAGCTGGACCGAACGGGCCCGGCCGAAGTCGTTCAGGGCGTTGAGGGCGGCCCGGATGGTGCGACCGGTGAAGAGGACGTCGTCGACCAGGACCACCACCCGTCCGGCCAGGTCGACCGGGATGTCGGTCACGGCCTCGGGCAGGACCGGGCGCAGGCCGATGTCGTCGCGGTAGAAGGCCACGTCGAGGCTGCCGAGGTCGATCGTGTGGGTCCCCTCTATCTGGCGGAGCGTCTCTGCCATCCGGGTGGCGAGGGGGACGCCACCCGTCTGGAGCCCGACCAGGACGACGTCTTCGACTCCGCCGTTGCGCTCGACGACCTCGTGCGACATGCGGGTCAGGGCGCGCTGGACGTCGGCGGCGCTCAGGACCAGGGAGTGGGCCACGAACACGCCCCCGAGGGGCCGCGTATGACTGCGCTCGCGTTCGGCCACTGCTCCTCCTGCCGTGTGAGCCTCACGGGACTCACTTCACGGTCAGAGGACAACCCTAGCGCGCCGGAGCGGGGGACGAGCCGGGAGGGTCAGCTCGAAGGTGGCGCGAGATCGCGGGCGATGGTGGACAGGATCCCGTTGACGAACCCGCCGGACTCGTCGGTCGAGTACTCCTTCACCAGCTCCACGGCCTCGTCGATGACGACGGCCAGCGGCGGGCCGTCGGGGTCGAGCAGCTCGGCCACGGCCAGCCGCAGCACGATCCGGTCGATGACCGCCATGCGGTCGAGCGGCCATCCCACCGAGGCGGCAGCGATGCGGCGGTCGGCCTCTTCCCTCGTCGCCACGGCGCGTGCCACCAACGTGCGGACGTAGGGGTCGGGGGGCACCGGCAGGGCGTCCACGACCTGCATCGGGCCCTCGCCCTTGAGCTCCGCCTCGTAGAGCAGGGCGAGCGCCCGCTCGCGCTGCTGGTGTCGCGGCGCGGTGTCGGTCATGTCGGGTCGGTCCTGGCCTCGGCCGGGGTCAGGCGCAGCAGGTCGAGGCGGCCGGGCCGTCAGGCCCGGGTCAGGTACTCGCCGGAGCGGGTGTCGACCTTGATCACGTCCCCCGTGTTCACGAAGAGCGGCACTTGGACCACGAGCCCGGTCTGCAGGGTGGCCGGCTTGCGGGCGCCCGAGACGCGGTCACCCTGGATGCCGGGCTCGGTCTCGGTCACGGTCAGCTCCACGGCGGCCGGGAGGTCGACGCCCACGATCTCGCCGTCGTACATCTGCAGGTTGGCCTCGTCGCCTTCCTTCAGGTAGTTCGGCGCGTCACCGAGCGACCCGGGCGTGGCGGTCATCTGCTCGTAGCTCGTGGTGTCCATGAACACGAAGTCCACGCCGTCGCGGTAGAGGAACTGCATGTCGCGCTTGTCGATGATCGCCTGCTCGAGCTTTTCGTCGGCCCGGTAGGTGCGCTCGATCACGGCGCCGCTACGGACGTTCTTGAGCTTCGTGCGCACGAAGGCGCCACCCTTGCCCGGCTTGACGTGCTGGAACTCGACGACGCTGAACAGGCCCTCGGGGAGGTCCAGGCTCATGCCGTTCTTCAGGTCATTGGTCGAGACTGCCATGGATGTCCTTTGTGAAGCGGGTCAGGGGGCGGGCGCCGTCCTCGGTCACGACCAGGGTGTCCTCGACACGGACCCCACCGTGCCCGGGGAGGTAGACACCGGGCTCGACGGTGACGACGAAGCCGGGGGCGAGGATAGCAGTGCCCAGCTGGCTGACCGTGGGCGCCTCGTGGATGTCGAGGCCGACGCCGTGGCCCGTGCCGTGCTCGAAACGCTCGGCCCAGCCCGCCTCCGCGATGATCTGCCGGCAGACGTCGTCGATCTCCTTGGCGCTGATCCCGGGGCGTACGGCCGCCGCGCCGGCGGCCTGTGACGTGCCGACGACGGCGAAGATGCGGGCCAGTTCGCCCTCGGGGTCGGCGCCGACGCAGAACGTCCGGGTCATGTCGGAGCGGTAGCCCTCGAAGGTCGCCCCGAAGTCGACCACGACCGGGTCACCCTCGTCGATGCGCCGGGCGCCCGGGTGGTGGTGGGGCTTGGCGGAGTTCTCGCCGGCGGCGACGATCGTGTCGAAGGCCGTGCTCTCCGCCCCTCCCCTGCGCATGGCGGTGTCGAGCTCGAGGGCGAAGTACTCCTCGGTGACGCCCTGGCTCATGAGCGGGAGCACCTCGAACAGGGCGGCGTCGGCGATCGCCGCGGCGCGTTCCATGCGGGCGATCTCGGCGGCGTCCTTCCGTTCCCGCAGCGACTCGACGGCATTGGAGGTCGCGACGAGCCGGTCGGCCTGGAGAAGGTCGGCCCAGGTGCGCTGTGCGCTCCAGCTGACGTGGTCGGCCTCGAGCCCGATGTGGCCGATCGCGGCGGCGCCGAGTGCGGCCTGGGCCGCCTTGCGCTGCTCGGCCACGGGGCCGATCGTGATGTCGACCTGCGGCGCCGCACCCGCCTTCGCGATCTGCTCGGCCGACTGGGTGCGGTAGCGCCCGTCGGTGGTGAGCACGGCGGTGTCCCGGGTGACGGTGAGGACGCCCGCCGAGCCGGAGAAGCCGGTCAGGTAGCGCACGTTGGCCAGGGTCGTCACCACCAGCGCGTCGATCCCGTGCTCGTCGAACGCAGCACGAAGGCGGTCGAGTCGCCCGGTCACCGTGATGGGCGGCAGCGGTGTGGCCGCGGGGACATAGGGGTTCGCTCGGGTCGTGCTCATGGACGGCTCAGGCTCCCTTCAGGAGTGCGGCGACGGCATCGATGGCGAGCTCGTAACCGAGGCCGCCGAAGCCTGCGATGACGCCCGACGCGACTGGGGCGAGCACCGAGGTGTGGCGGAAGGGCTCGCGCGCAGCCGGGTTGGAGATGTGCAGCTCGACGACGGGGCCTTCGAAGGCGGCGACGGCGTCGTGGAGCGACCACGACGTGTGGCTCAGCGCGCCCGCGTTGATGACCAGCGCGTCCGCCCTCCCCCGCGCCTGGTGGACCGCCTGAATCAGATCGCCCTCGTGGTTCGACTGCAGGTGCTCGAGCTCGAGCCCGTGCCGCCCGGCGGCGGACTCGGCCCGCGTGACGTGGTCGGCCAGCGTGTCGGTCCCGTAGACCGCGGGCTCCCGCTCGCCGAGCAGGTTGAGGTTGGGACCCGAGAGGAGCAGGACGAGGCTCACGAGCGGGCACCCATGTGGGCCAGGGTAGCGACCACGTCGTCGGCGGCGACGCCGTGGACCGCTTCGACACCGTCGGGGCCGTCGAGCACGAACGTCAGGTCCTGCTGCGCCTTCTTGTCCCGGGCCATGAACGTGACCAGCTCCTCGGCGTCGGCACCGGGCGGGAGGTCGGCGGGGAGGTCGAAGCTCCCGATCACCTTGCGGTGGTCGTTCACGCGCGTGTCGTCGATGCGCCCGAGCCGCTGCGCCAGGAGGGCGGCGAACAACAGCCCGATCGCCACCGCCTCCCCGTGGCGCAGGTCCCACTCGTGGTGATCGGCCAAGGCGGCACCCTCCAGCGCGTGGGCGAGGGTGTGCCCGTAGTTGAGGATCATGCGGCGCCCGCCCTCCCGCTCGTCCTCGGCCACGACGGCCGCCTTGATGCCCACACAGCGCGCCACCTGCTCTTCGATGGGCTGGTCGGCCTCGGGCGCCTCGCCCAGGAAGGCGTACTTGGCGATCTCGCCGCGGCCGCAGGCCCACTCGCGCGGCGGGAG
Source organism: uncultured Acidimicrobiaceae bacterium (assembly GCA_963717455.1). Classification (GTDB taxonomy): domain Bacteria; phylum Actinomycetota; class Acidimicrobiia; order Acidimicrobiales; family RAAP-2; genus Bog-473. The sequence goes on along the minus strand of OY970336.1, from coordinate 2,760,460 downwards.
CGACGAGAGGGTCTCGGTGTCGCACAGCACGGCGTTGGGTTGCCAGAACGCGCCAACGAGGTTCTTGCCCTCAGGCAAGTTGACCCCGGTCTTGCCGCCGATGGCGGCGTCCACTTGGCCCAGCAGCGAGGTGGCGACGTTCACGTAGGCCGTCCCCCGGTGGTAGGTCGCCGCGGCGAAGCCGGCCACGTCGGTCACGATGCCACCGCCGACGGCGATGACGGCATCCGCCCTCGAGAGGCCCGCCCGGGCGAACCGGCGCACCAGGTCCTCCACCGTGGCGAGCGTCTTGGCGTCCTCCCCGTCGGGGATGATGCAGAGCTCGCTGGGGACGCCGGCGTCCAGGTTGTGCACCCAGCCCGCCGTCCTGATCGCTTCCTGCGTGACGATCACGGCCGACTTTGCGCTGGGCGGCAGGAAGCGCCCCACTTCGTGGCGGGCGCCCGGGCCGATCAGGACCGGGTAGGAGCGCTCGGCGAGGTCGACGGAGAGGGCGCGCACGTGCTGTGCCTACTCGGCCCTGGTCGGCCCCGCCGCCGACGTGGCCGAGCTCCCGGCGGTGCTGCCGTCGACCGCGGCGGCGGGAGGCGCTTCGGCGAGGATGCGCCGGGCGACCTCCTCGGCCGGCAGATCGTCGACGTCGATCACGAGGTCCGCCACCTCGGCGTAGAGGGGGGCGCGCACCGCGTTGAGACGCACCATGGCCCGGGCCGGGTCGTCGCCCAGCAACGGCCGGCCCGCGCCGTCGCCCACTCGGGCGGCCAGGGTCTCGGGCCGTGCCCTGAGCCAGACCACGGTCCCGCTCGCCGCGATGAGCCGGCGGTTGTCGGGGCTCAGCACGGCGCCACCGGCGACGGAGACGACCGACGGGGCGGCGTCTGCGCAGGCGGCGGCCAGCACGTCCGCCTCCGCGGCCCGGAAGGCGGCCTCGCCGTTGCGGGCGAAGAGCTCGGGCACCGTGAGGCCGGTCACCGACTCGACGTCGGCATCGGAGTCCCGGTAGCCCCAGCCCAGGCGGTGGGCGACGAGCTGTCCCGTGGTCGTCTTGCCCGCACCCATCATCCCGACGAGCAGGATGCGGGGCGTCATCCGGCTGCGCTGCCGGGATCCGAGCTGGTCTGGCCGCCCATCGCGGCCGACGGCGTGGTGCCGAGCGAGGCGACGAACCCGTCGCGGTTGCGCACGACCTCGGCCAGCGAGTCCCCACCGAACTTGCGCAACGCCTCCGAGGCCAGGACGAGTGCGGTCATCGACTCGGCGACGACACCCATGGCGGGCACGGCGGTCACGTCGGTGCGCTCACGGAAGCTGACGGTCGACTCCTTCGTGACGACGTCCACGGTCTGGAGGACGGGCCGGTTCAGCGTGGCGAGCGGCTTCATGGCCACCCTGGCCACGAGGAGGGCTCCGTTGGAGATGCCGCCCTCGATCCCGCCGGCGCGATCGGTCGGCCGGACGTAGCCCTCCTCGGGGTCGTAGGCGATGGCGTCGTGCGCCTCGGAGCCCCGGCGGGCCGCGTTGTCCCAGCCCTCGCCGATCTCGACCGCCTTGACGGCCTGGATCGACATCAGCGCCTGGGCCAGGTTGGCATCGAGCTTGCGGTCCCACTGCACGTGGCTCCCGAGGCCGACGGGCACGCCGTACGCGAGCACCTCGGCCACGCCCCCCAGCGAGTCGCCCTCCTTGGCCGCCGCCTTCACCACGGCGATCATGGCCTCCTCGGCCACGGGGTCGAAGCACCGCACGGCGCTCTCGTCCACCTTGTCGAGGTCGCTGGGTCCCGGGCGCGGGCTCTCGGGCGTGGTCGCGGCATCCCCGAGCGTGACGACGTGGCTGACGATCGACACGCCGAGCTGGGTCAACAGCAGCTTGGCCAGGGTGCCGGCCGCGACCCGGGCCGCGGTCTCACGGGCGGAGGCCCGCTCGAGCACGTCGCGGGCGTCGTCGAAGCCGTACTTGAGCATCCCGGGCAGGTCGGCGTGGCCCGGCCGGGGCTGGGTCAGGACCTTCGAGGGCGCACCCGGCTCCGGGGACATCTCCTCCGTCCACTTCGGCCATTCCGTGTTGGCGATCTCTATGGCGACGGGCGAGCCCAGCGTGCGGCCATGGCGGATCCCGCCGAGCAGCGTGATCTCGTCGACCTCGAAGCGCATGCGCGGTCCTCGGCCATAGCCCAGTCTGCGCCGGGCCAGCTCACCGGCGACGTCGGATGCCTCGACGGGCAGCCCGGCCGGCATCCCCTCGACGATGACGACGAGGGCACGGCCATGGGACTCGCCGGCGGTGAGGAAGCGCAGCACGTTGCAACGCTACCGGAAGGCCGATGGCGCACCTGAGCTGGGGGCCTGCGTCACCCCGAGCCTCGATCAGGCGTAGAAGGGGTTCTCCCCGCTGCCGTGATCGGTCACGTCGAGGATCCGAGTGAGCTCGGGCACCTCTTCGAGCAGCGTCGTCTCGATGCCCTGGCGCAGGGTCATCTGCGACATCGCGCACCCCTGGCAGCCCCCCGACAGCCGCAGGTAGGCCGTGCCGTCCTCTTCGTTCAGCGCCACCAGGTCGGCGCGGCCGCCGTGGCTGGCGATCGACGGGTTGACCGCCTGCTCGAGCACGGCGACGACGCGCTGGGCGAGCGGGCCCGTGATACCGGCGGCGAGGACCTCGGGCGGGACGCCCGGCGACGCCTCCTCGGGGGTCGGCGAGTTCGGGTTCACGAGGACGAGTCCGCCGCCGCCCTCCTCCGACCACTCGAGACGGGCTCCCCGCAGGTTCTCCATGCTCGCGGCCGGGATGATGACCTCGATCTCTCCTTGAGGTTGACGCGCGTCGCCCTCGTCGGCGTCGGAGGTGGCCTGGAAATAGAGGTCGTAGACGAAGGACCCGGCCTGCACCCCGCGCACCTCCAGCCACAGAGCCAGGTTGGCGGGCTCGGGCTCCTGCTCGATGGCCTCCCGCACCACCTTGTACGCCTCGGGCGTGAGCGTCACCACTGGGGAGATTGCCGGCATGTCTTCGGTCGTCGTGGCCATGGGGGAAGTCTACGGGGTACGGCCTGCCGGCGAGGCACGGGTCTGAGGCCGGCGGGACAGTGTCCATCCCGGCCTTCCCGGGTACTTTGCTGGGTCGAGAGAGTCACACCCGTTGAGTCAGACCAGATCGCGCCACTTGAGAACCACTCCCCGACGCGCGCTAACGTCCCCCCGCAGCAGGCGGTTTCGACGAGCCGGCCCGTGGCAGGGCCCGACCGAAGCAAGGAGAAAAATCGTATGGCAAAGTTCGGGCGTTTCATCACGGGGCTGGTGCTGGTGGGAGCCACCGTGGGGGCCGGCCTCGGTGCCGTGGTTCTGGGAGCAGCGCCGGCGGGCGCCGCCACGGCTTACACGGTCACCGACGCCAGCGACGGAACGGGGGTAGGCGCCTGCGCCACGGCAGGCGGTGACTGCTCGCTGCGCCAAGCGATCAATGCCGCGAACGCCTCGGGCGGCGATGCGGTCATCACCCTCCCCGACGCGAACAAGGTCGCCAACAATCCGAGCACAACGCATACCTATTCGCTCAGCAATGCGAACGGAGAGCTGCTCCTCAACTCCGGACACACCATCACCATCAATGGTGCCGGCTCGACGCTCGCCATCATCCAATTGGTGGGCGCTTCGACGACCAGCCCCAACCGCGTGATTCACGTGGGCGCAACTACAACCGCCGACATCTCGGGCATAACGGCCGAAGGTGGCTTCATCAATCCAGGGGGGCCCGGCGGCGGGGGGATCCTCAACGCCGGGACCTTGAACCTGTCGAACTCGACCGTCACGGGCAATACGGCGAACTCCGGTGGCGGGGTCTACCTCCAAGACGTCTCCGCGACGTTGACCAACGACACGATCACCGGCAACACGGCCACGACCGGCGGCGGCGGCGGGGTGACAATGGAGGACGGGGCCAACGTCATCTCGGGTGGCTCGGTGGACAATAACGTCACAACCGCGAGCGAGAGCGAGGGCGGTGGGATCGACATCGAGGATGTCACCCCAGGGGACTCGGCCAGCGTCAGCAACGCGGACGTCAGCAACAACAACGGGTCCACGGATGGCGGCGGACTGTACGTGGGGAACCATTGCCCAGCAACCTGCAGCAACCCGGTGACCTTGACCAACGTCACCGCCGACAACAACACGGCCGGCGACGCCGGCGGTGGGTTGTACGTGTCGAACGACAACGGTACTCCTGCGGGTGGGGGCACCGTCACCATGACGGGGGGCTCGGCGAACAGCAACACTGCGTCCGCAGAGGGCGGCGGCATCTACGACCAGAACGACGGCGACGGCACTGTCACCTTCACCAACGTGTCCGTGAACTTGAACACCTCGAGCACCCAGGGGGGCGGCATCTACGTGCAGAACGACGGGGCGGGGGACAGCACGACCTTCTCGGGGGGCTCCATCAACAACAACTCGGCCAACACCAGCTCGGCCAGTGGGCTGGGCGGAGGAGTCTTCCTGTTGAACAACGGCAACCCGAGCTCGGCCATCTTCAGCGGAGGAAGCATCTCCGGCAACAGCGCCTACGGAGGTGGCGGCGTCGCCCTTCCGCCGGGAAGCTTCCCGATGCGAACTGGGGAGATGGCCAACTTCACAAACGAGACGGTGTCCGGGAACCACGCGACCGTGGCGGGTGGCGGTGGGTTCTCCGACAACGCGGGGGCCGTGCAGTCGCTGAACATCACTTCGTCGACCATCAGCGGCAACAGCGCCGGTACCGACGGTGGCGGGATCGAGGCATTTGCCCCTCCTGGGCCTCCACCGACCTGCGACTCAATCACGCTGACCAATGACACAGTCACGACGAACACCGCGCCCATCGGAGGCGGGTACTACGGCGTGGGCTGCACCGAGGTGGCGCCCACGGTCCCAACGGCCTTCGAGTTCGACACCATTTCGGGTAACACGGCCACCAACCCAGCCGGCGCGGGGAACATTCAGACCGCAAGCGGCGACACCTCGAAGCTGACCCTGGCCGAAAGCATCGTCGCCAACGGCGCCTCCGGAGGCGCCGCGACGAACTGCCTCCTCGCCGGGAGCGGAACGTTCACTTCGGGGGGATACAACCTCATCGACAACACGAATTGCGGCACGCCGGCAGGGACCGACATCATCGGTCAGAACCCGCAGCTCGGCTCGCTCGCGAACAACGGTGGGCCGACCCAGACCGAGAAGCCGGCGACCGACAGCCCGGCCGTCGGGGCGATCCCCTCTGCGACCTGCAGCGGCACCGGGGTGAGCACCGACCAGCGCGGCGACTCCCGCGGGGCGGGCACCAACGGATCGTGCACCATCGGGTCGGTCGAAGTGGGAGGACTGTCGTCGATCACCACCTCCTTGTCGCCGGCCGTGATCACCGTGGGCGGGTCCACCCAGGACACAGCGACCTTGCACAACGTGACGAGCAATGCCGGCGGCACCGTGGACTACCGCTACTACGCCACTCAGGCGGCCTGCACCGCGGACACCACGGGGAGCGCCGGCACCGATGTCGGCTCGGTCACGGTGAACAACGGCGGCGTGCCGAACTCGGCGTCGGTGACGTTCAGCACCGCGGGCACCTATTACTTCGCGGCGTTCTACTCGGGTGACACCAACAACGCCAGGGCGGCCAGCAACTGCAGCACCGCGCTGCTGACGGTCAACAAGGCGACGACGCCGACCAGTGGCTACCGCTTCGTCGCCGCTGACGGCGGCATCTTCGACTACGGCAACGCCACCTTCTTCGGCAGCACGGGCAGTCTGCACCTCAACGCGCCCGTCGTGGGCATGGCGACCACGCCGAGCACCCACGGCTATTGGCTGGCGGCCTCCGACGGCGGCATCTTCAACTACGGGGATGCGAAGTTCTTCGGCTCCATGGGCGGCCGGCACCTCAACGAGCCGATCGTGGGCATGGCGTCGACGGCCGACGGGGGCGGCTACTGGCTGGTGGCCTCCGACGGCGGCATCTTCAGCTTCGGCGACGCCGTCTTCCACGGCTCCGCCGGCAGCCTGCACCTGAACAAGCCCATCGTGGGCATGGCCGCCACCCCGGACGGGGGCGGCTACTGGCTGGTGGCCTCCGACGGCGGCATCTTCAGCTACGGCGACGCCCTCTTCCACGGCTCGACCGGCTCGATGGTCCTGAACTCGCCGGTCGTGGGCATGGCGGCCGGCCCCGGTGGCAACGGGTACTGGCTGGTGGCGGCCGACGGCGGCATCTTCAGCTACGGGAGCTCCCACTTCTTCGGCTCCGCCGGCTCCATCCGCCTGAACAAGCCGGTTGTCGGCATGGCGTCCGGCCCCGACGGCAACGGGTACTGGCTCGTGGCGTCCGACGGCGGCATCTTCAGCTACGGGAGCGCGTCGTTCTTCGGGTCGACCGGCTCCATCCGGCTGAACCAGCCCATCGTGGGGATGTCGTCGACCTGACTCGACTGGACTCGGGTCGGGCTCGGGCTCTTGTTGGTGGAGTCCGAAGGCCCGCCCCGGGTCCGGGTCGGTTGGGAAGGCGGGGCGGGCTGGCCTCTGTCGCCGCTGAGCGCGTGCCGGTGAGAGTGCGCGGTCCGCACGTGTAACGTGCCTGGCCGTGGCGCGCACACCGACGGACACGCACGAGTGGCTCAGCTTCGAGGACGAGGACGAGGAGCGGACGTGGGTGTTCGACGTCACGTTCTTGACCAGTAACTGGACCTGCATCTTCGGCAACGGGTGCCAGGGCGTGCTCACGGGGCCCGCGCCCGAGCTGGTGCAGGGCTGCTGCAGCTACGGGGCGCACCTGGTCGACAAGAAGGACGCCCGGCACGTGGAGAAGGTGGCCGCCACGCTCACTGCCGAGGAGTGGCAGAACCACGGGACCAAGAAGAAGCTGATCCACACGAACAAGCACGGCGAGACGGTGACGCAGCTGCACAAGGACGCCTGCATCTTCCTCAACCGCCCGGACTTCCCCGCCGGGGCGGGCTGCGCCTTCCACATCGCCGCAGTCCGACGGGGCGTGAACCCGATGACCCTCAAGCCCGAGGTGTGCTGGCAGCTCCCCCTGCGTCGGGAGGACCAGGTCGACGACGACGAGGGCCACGTGACCTCGGTCATCCGCCAGTGGGACCGCCGCCACTGGGGCAAGGGCGGCCGCGAGTTCCACTGGTGGTGCACCGAGGCCCCCGACGCCTTCGTGGGCTCCAAGCCCGTCTACAAGGAGATGGAGGCCGAGCTCACCACGATGGTGGGGAAGAAGGTCTACGAGCGCTTCGTCGCCCTCGTCCAAGAGCGCGAGAGCCTGCGGAGTCAGGGTGTGGCGCTCCCCCACCCGGCTGTGCGGAGCCGCACCGGTTCGGCCGATGCCGCGGCTGGGGCCTGAGCTCCTGGGGGTGAGCGGGTCAGTCCTTGAGCGGGTCGTCGTCCGAGTACGAGGGCGCCGGGATCGATCCGAGGATGCGGTCGTACTGGTCCTCCTCCGCGAGGCACCAGGACGCGTGGACGTCGTCGGGCTCAGCTCCGCATTCGACGCACCGTCCCGTGGACTCGGTCGACGACCGCTTCAGGCTGCGCGCTTCCTCGAAGCGCCGATGGCGTCCCTTTTTCACGAGAACTCCTTGTCACACCTGGTCCGCACCGAAGGCGTCCCGCCCCACAGTCAGACCGTACGGGCCATCTCGGCCGCCGTACCAGTGTAGTGGTTGCGGGCGGTCAGCCCGCCCTGGCCCAGGTCAGCAGCTCAAACCATCGGCGGCGCTGGACCGGTCCTCGTAACCCCGGATGTCGTTCACGCTCTGGGGTCCCACCCGCATCACCTGCCAGCGCTCCTCGCCGTCCTCCAACGTCACACCCACCAGCAGCGCGTTGCCCTGCACCTCGACCTCGGTGACCGTGGCGCGGCGCCCCTTGGCCCTGCCCTTGGCGTACCACCGGAGCACATGGTTGCGGTTGCGGCACGGCGGTGTGGGGTCGCCCGGCGCCCCCCACTGCACGTCGGGGCTGAGGAGAGCGGCGAACTCGTCGAGATCGGCTGCATCGAGCGCCCGGCGGACCCGGCCGGCGATGGACGCCGCGGTGAGGGGTGCCTGCAGCAGGGGTGGGCCGTGGCCGGGGTCCGCGGCGGGGGCGACCTGGTTGCCCTCCGTTTCCTTGTCCTTCGCCTTGCTCATCGTCAGACCATTAAACCTCTACGCTGACCGCCGTGCCCGAGTTCGACCCCCAAGAGATGGTGGTCCGCTTCCGGGAGCGGGCCGAGGCTGTGCGCAACCGCGGCATGCCGCCGATCGAGGGCGCCGAGCGGCAGCGTTTCCGCGAGCAGGCCCAGCGGGACTACACGGACTTCGCCATGATCGGCGATGCCCAGGCCGATCTGGTCGACGGGATCCTCACCCTGCGCATCGACCTGCGGCCGCCGGACCAGCGTGGCGCCGACTGATCGCAGGGCGCGAACTAGCCGCCGTAGTGCATGCGCGTGTCCTCCATGCGCAGCACCTCCGACGGCTCCCCCCCGACCTCGGTGACCTCCCCGATGCACAGCAGGTGGCTCCCGAGCTCCTCCGCGCTCCTCACGGTGCAGGCGAGGTAGCCCACCGCGCCTGCCAGCACGGGCAGCCGATCGGGTCCGACCTCCGAGACGGGGTGGCCCGACATGGCGAGGACGACCCCGTCGGCGGCCCGTTCGACCTCGCTGACCGGTCTCACGAAGCGCCGCACCACGTCGCGGTCGGCTCGGTCGAGCAACGAGATCGAGAAGGATCCTCCAGCCAGCACGAGCCGGGTCGTCACCGAGTCGCGCTCGAGCGCGACCGCGACGAGCTTGGGGTCGATGCACACCTGGACGACGAGGTTGGCGGTCATGAGGTTCACCTCGGCGTCGACGCGGCTGCCCACCAGGTACAGGCCGGTCGGGAGTGCCCACAGCACCCGGCGCCGGTGACGGTCGAGGTCCTCGTCGGGGGTGTTGGCGGCGCCGGCGTTGGCGGAGTCGGGGGCGCATGCGGCGCTCACCCGAAGATGCCGCCCGTCGAGTTGTCGGTGGTCGTCGTCGTCGGGACCGTTTTGCCGTCGATCTGCCGGATCCGCTGCAGTGTCTCGTTGTAGAGCGCCTCGGCCTTGATCCCCTCGTGCTCGGCCTTTGTCAACAGCTTCGTGTTCGTGGTGCCCGCGTTGTAGCAGTCGTTGGCGGCTGCCTGCTCGAGTGTGTAGGCGCTGTTGAGGAGCTGGTTGACGTCAGGGTCGGGCGACGGCAGCTCCGCGTAGGCCATCTCGCGCGTCGTTGAGGAGGGTGCTGCAGGCGGCGTGGACGGCGCCCGTCCCGTTGGCGACGTCCTTGGGCACCCGGGCGTTGTCGGCGATCAGCGTGCCGATGGAGCTGCCGAAGTCAGTCCCGCTCACCCACACCGACATCCGATGAGCTGGCGAGCCCCGCTGATCGGCCCCGGCACAAGAGGTGAGCGTGAGGGCTGAACCGAGCATGAGGACGAGGACGACGGAGGCGGCCCGGGACCGGCGCCTCATACGGCCCGGACGATGTGGACGTCCCGACGGCCCTTGCGCAGCACGACGTAGCGGTCGTGCAGGAGGTCCTCGGGACCAAGCGTGCGGGCGGCGTCGGCCTGGCGCACGTTGTTGACGTAGGCGCCCCCCTGCTCGATGGTGCGCCTCGCCTCCGCCTTCGACTTGACCAGGCCAGTGCGCTCGAAGATGTCGGCGAGGGTGATGCCCTCGAGGAGCTCCGTCCGCGCGACGTCGGTGCTCGGAGCGTCCCCGGTGACAGCGAGCAGCATCTCCTCGCCGAGGCCGGCGATCTCCTCGCCAAAGAGAGCTGCGGAGGCCTCCTCGCACTTGTCGACCTCCGACTCGCCGTGCACGAGGGCGACGACTGAGCGGGCAAGCGCTCGTTGGGCGGCGCGGGGCTGGGGGTGCTCGGCGGTCTCCGCATCGAGGGCCTCGATCCCCTCGTGGTCGAGGAACGTGAGGTAGCGGAGGAGCTGGCCGACCTGTTCGTCCGGCGTGTTGACGAAGAACTGGTACATGGCGAAAGGACTCGTCCTGGCGGGATCGAGCCAGACGGTGCCGGTCTCGCTCTTGCCGTACTTGGTGCCGTCGGGCTTGAGGATGAGGGGGGTGGTGAGGCCCCACACCTCGTCCCCACAGACCTTGCGGACGAGCTCGACGCCCATGGTGATGTTGCCCCACTGGTCGCTGCCGCCGATCTGGAGGTCGCAGCCGTGGTCGATGTGCAGGCGCAGGAAGTCATAGGCCTGGAGCAGCATGTAGCTGAACTCGGTGTAGGAGATCCCCTGGTCCGGCCGCTCGAAGCGTGTCTTCACCGACTCCTTTGCGACCATCTGGTTCACGGTGAAGTGCTTGCCGACATCGCGGAGGAACTCGAGGACCGACATGCCGCCCAGCCAGTCGGCGTTGTTCAGCAGGAGGGCACGGCCGTTCCCGCCCCCGCCCTGCAGGTCCAGGAATTGACCGAGCTGGGGCCGGATGCGCTCGAGGTGGCCCTCGAGCATCTGCAGGTCGAGGAGCTGGCGCTCGTCCTCCTTGCCGCCTGGGTCGCCGATCATGCCGGTGCCGCCGCCGGCAAGGGAGATCGGTCGGTGACCGGCGTCCTGGAACCTCCGCAGTGTGCACAGCTGGAGGAGGTTGCCCACGTGGAGACTGTCCGCCGACGGGTCGAACCCCGCGTAGACCGTGAGGCCGGGTTGATCGAGCCGCTTCGGGAGCTCGGTGTCGGTCATCTGGTGGATCAGGCCGCGGAAGGCGAGGTCCTCAGACAGCGTGGGCATCACCCGACTTTGCCATACGCAGGTAGGTTGATCGGCCGCATGGTGATCGGGGTCTCACAGGGGCTGGCGCTGCCGATGGAGGGTGTGTTGCCTCCTGACCTGCAGGGGATGCTGTTCCGGGTTGGGCCGGGGCAGGTGGGGGTTGGAGCTGGCGCTGGCGGTGGCGCTGGCGGTGGGCCTGGGGGTGTCGCCGCCAGTGGAGTCGAAAGAGAGGAGGGCGGCCAGGTGAGGGAGCCCCGCGGGGCCATCCATGCGCTGGAGCTCCGCGATGGCAGGGCCGTGTCCTACCTGCGGCGCGAGTCCGACGCCGACGCTGGTGTGCTCTGGCACGCCGGCTCGGTGCTGGCCCTCCCCGAAGCAGGGATCCCCTCGCAGTACTCCCGCTTCCTCGAGCCCCAGCAGTTCGTCGGGGGCCTGACGGTCCCGGTTGCGTCGCACGTGCATCGAGTGGCGTCGGACGGCAGTCGGGTGCTGTTCGCGGTCGACGACGGCCTGGACCGCCCTCGGGTCGAGGCCGACGGGACCGATGCGGCTGGTCTTGAGGAGGGGATCTGGCTGCGGATCGGTGAATGGGAGGCGGGCGGCGGGCTGCGCAGTGCACAGTCGGTGGAGATCGAACGGGCGACGTGGCAACACGACATCGGCGTGACGACGAATCACGTCGTCTTCATCGAGTCGCCGACGACCAGGCTGGCCGACGCCTCGGAGAGCGCAGTGCCGTTCGGTTGGGTGCCGGGTGCGGAGGCTTGGATGGGGATCGTCCGGCGCGGTGGCGACGGCGGTGGCGACGGCGGTGGCGACGGCGGTGGCGTCGAGGTCGGGGTTGGGATGGGGGTTGGGGTCCGGTGGTTCCGTCTCGATCCCTGCTTGGTCACGCACGTGCTCGGGGCGGCGGAGGTCGACGGCGGCGGCGGCGATGACGGCGCCATCGTGCTCTACGTGTGCCGGTATCCGGCACCTGAGGTCGGCCAGCCGGTCGACTTGTCGGCTTCGGTCGTCGGTCCCGGAGGGATCGGCTTGTCGACGATCGGTGGCGGCCTGGCCGTGATGGAGCGCTTGCGGATCGTGGGCGATCGAGTGGAACGGATGCAGCTCGATGATCGCCACGTCGAGTACCCACGCATCGACGCGGCGTGTGAGGGTGTGGCTTTCCGGTATGGCTACAGCGTCGAGATGACCTGGGATGACTCGGCTGTCGGCGTGTTTCCGGAGGGCCTCTTGAAGTTCGACCTCGACAGGGACGAAGTCGTCGCCTGGAATCCCGGTCCATGGCGCAGGGCCAGTGAGCCGGTGTTCGTCCGGGCTGAGGACGGACGCAGCGATGAGGAGGGCTGGCTGCTCACCGTGGTCGACGACGTGAACACCGGGACGAGCTCCCTCTACGTCCTGGACGCATCGACCATGGGACGCCGCGGCCCCGAGGCGATCATCCGCCTTCCCGAACGCCTGCCCCTGCGCAGTCACGGAGAGTGGGTCCCAGCCGATCGCTACCGATGACCACGGCGGCGGTAGAGGCCTAGCCGGCTGGAGCGCGGTTGTCGCGCCGGGGGCGTCTGGGGCGACCGTTCATGCTTCGCATGGCGCTCTCCACCCTCCGCGACGACCCCCGGCCCGACACCGTGTCCCGCCGGACCGAGAGCCTCGTGGCGAGCGTGGCGCAGCATCAACGGGCGATCTCTGCCCACCAGAGCCAGCTGCTCGCCGCAGTCGTCGAACTCGACCGGCGCAAGGCCTGGCGGGTCGACGGCGCGACGTCCATGGTGGCGTGGCTCGTGCAGCGCTGTGGCGTCACGGCGACGACCGCGCGCGAATGGGTGACCGCCGCGGCGAGGCTCCATCAACTTCCGAAGATCTCGGATGCCTTGTCGAAGGGGAAGCTCTCCTTCGACCAGGTCAAGCCCCTCGTCGAGGTGGCCAAACCCGAGACCGACGCCAAGCTGGCCGAGCAGGCGACGCACTGGTCGGCCAAGCAGGTCCGGGAGCTGGCGATCGCGGCCCGCAACCAGTCCGACGAGCAGGCGACCGGCATCTACGCCCGCCGCTTTCTCCGTTTCGACGATCGGCGCCGGAGCTTCACGGGCGTGCTCCCGGAGGACCAGTACACCGTCGTGAAGAGCTCCCTCATCGCACGGGCACGCCGTCGCCTCGGCGACCACACCCCGTTCGACCAGCGCATGGCCGATGCCCTCGTCGCCGTCTGCAAGAACGACGCCGATGGGGGCGCCGGCGACACCACATCGACCGGGCCAGCCAAGCCCCGGGCCGGAGGTGGGCACCGCAGTCGTCCCACTGTCGTGGTCCATGCCGACATGGGCTTCCTGGCGGGGGGTGATGGTGGGGCCGAGCTCGACGTGCTCGGCCCGCTGTCCCGGGAGGTCGCCCGCCGGCTCGCCTGCGACGCCAAGGTGCTCGTCTCGGCCGACGGACCTGGAGGGCAGAGCCTCAACCTGGGAAGGACACGGCGAGATCCCACGGGTGCGCAGCGGCTGGAGATCCGGCGCCGGGACAAGGGCTGTCGATTCCCCGGCTGCACCCACACGGAGTTCACCGATGTGCACCACGTCCGCCACTGGATCGACGGCGGCCCGACTGATCTACGCAACCTCGTCGAGCTCTGCGATCAGCATCACCGCTGTGTCCACGAGATGGGGTGGAAGATGTCGGGCGACGCCAACGTCGAACTGACCTTCCGGAGCCCCACGGGACGGCGTTCCACGTCGACGCCGTCGCCGACCTTCACGTCAGCGCGAGACGGACCGCCTCGTTGATCGCCTCGTGCAGGGCGACGTTCTGCGACCGCCCCGGCACCTTCACTCGTACGACCGCGGGCGCGGACGAGGCGGAGGCCGCCGCAAGGGCGGGCTCGAGCTCCGAACGTGACAGGACTTCGTGGACGGGTAGCCCGAACCCCCGCGCGACCGCGGTCACGTCGCTGGTAGGTGGCGTGCCGAAGAGCCGCTCGAACAGCTCCGGCTCGATCTCCCCCGCCTGGGGAAGGAACGAGAAGATCCCTCCCCCACCGTTGTCCACCACCACGAAGGTGCACGGGACGTCGGGCATGTTGACGAGGCCCGAAACATCATGAAGGAACGCCAGGTCGCCCAGCAGTGCCACGGTGCGGCAGCCTGCGTCTGCGGAGGACGCGACACCCAGCGCCGTCGAGACGACCCCGTCGATCCCGTTGACACCTCGATTGGCGAGCACACGAGGTGGTCTCGTCAAAGCGGGAGCGAACCACTCCAGGTCTCGTATGGGCATGGACGCCGACACGACGAGAGCGGCTTCGGACTCCGCCGCACAGCGATGCACGGCCCGGGCCACCTGCGGCTCACCGAGATCGCCCCCGAGCGCTCCGGCGATGGCGGCCTGCGCCCGCTCCTCCCAGAGCTGCCACGACCCCAGCCATTCGGGGTCGCAGGGCGATGCATTCTCCAGGGCTGCATTGAGCCAGGGGTCGGCCAGGCAGAAGTGGAACTCCGTCGCGACTCGAAGGGGATCCGCCCACTGCCTCCAGGGATCGACGACGACGATCCTGGCTCCGGCGGCGGCGGCATCGGTGATGTACTCACCGAGCGCCCGTGAGAGCCACGGCGCGCCGATCACCACGATCGTCTCGGCGAGGGGCGGATGCGTGCGGACGATGGAGTCAGCGGCCGCGATCGTGCCGACCATCCGGCATTCTGACCGTGGGTCGGCCATGACGGGCCACCCGAGCCTCTCGGCGAGCGCGAGCACCCGGTCGGGTTGGGGCGGCTCGGGCGTCAGTCCGCCGGCCACGATGATCCCGCGGCCCCGGAGTGGCTCCCCGATCACGCTACTCGCCTGATCGTCGCCGACGACGACCTTCGGCCCCGGGCCGGGTGGCAGCTCGTCAGCCATCCCGATCAAGGGCTCGCGAAAGGCGAGGTTGAGGTGAACCGGGCCTGGGCCCGTCGTGCCCTGGATCGACTCGCTGAAGGCCCGGACGGCCAGCGGCCTCCAGGTCCCCTCCTGACCCGCCGAAGGGACGCCGGGTGCGGCCGACCACCGCACGGCCGAAGCGTACAGGCCGTCTTGGTCGATGGTCTGAGGTGCCCCGGTGTCGTGCAACTCTGGAGGTCGATCCGCCGTGCACACGATCAACGGAATCCGGGCGTGGTGCGCCTCCACGACGGCGGGATGCAGCTCCACCGCCGCCGTGCCGCTCGTCACGCAGATGATCGTCGGCTTTCCCGTGGCCATCGCCAATCCCAAGGCGAAGAAGGCCGCGCTGCGCTCATCGAGCCGGACGTGGGTCCGAAGGCGCCCTGCCAGAGCCAACGCGAGAGGGGTCGATCGTGAGCCCGGGCAGATCACCGCGTCGGTCACCCCGAGTCGCGCCCACTCGTCAACCAGGGTCGCGCTGAAGGTGCCCTGTACGCTCACCCGGCGTGCCACTCCATGTCGAGGTGCGCGGCTCGGGCCCGCCGATGGTGGTGCTCCACGGCTTCACCCAGACGGGTCGGCTCTTCGGCCGCTTCGGCGAGCACCTGAGTGCGTCGCGCACGCTGGTTGCGGTGGACCTGCCGGGCCACGGCGGCTCCGACGCGGTGCGCGCTGACCTGCCGGGGACCGCCGAACTCGTGATGGAATCCGTGCGAGCCGCCGTGGGCGACGAGCCCTCCGCCTTGTTGGGCTACTCGATGGGGGGCGCGTGGCCCTCCACGTGGCGACGGGGACGGACCTGGCCGTGAGCCGGGTGGTCCTCATCGGCGCCACCGGGGGCATTGAGGATGCGGGCCAACGGGAGCATCGCCGCCTCTCCGACGACGCACGGGCCGACGAGCTCGAGGCCTCGGGCGACGTCGATCGATTCCTCGACCAATGGCTGAACGGCCCGATGTTCGATCGCTTGTCCTCCCTGAACGCCGATGACCGCTCCGAGCGCCGCCGGAACAGCGCGGCCGGCCTGGCCTCGAGCCTGCGGTTGTGCGGGACCGGCACCCAGGAGCCGCTCTGGGACCGCCTCTCGACAATTGCCTGCCCGGTTCTCGCGATGGCCGGAGCGGACGACACCCGCTTCGCGTCGCATGCGCTGAGAATGGCCCGGCTTGCGCCACGTGGCGTTGCCTCCCTCGTCCCTGGTGGCGGTCATGCGGTGCACCTCGCCCAACCGGATCAGACCTGGCGGATCGTGGATCACTGGCTCGATGCTGTGGAGCCGACACTCATATGAGCAACCCGATCGTCAGGAGCACCCCGGCGACGATCTGGAGGCGGGCTGTCGCCCCGAGCATGGGCAGCAGCGCCCTGCCGCTCCGGTCGCTCAGCGCCAGACGCAGCGGGTAGATGGCCAGCGGCGTCGCCGCCAGTGCGAGCAGCGCCCAGGACCGGTAGTTGTGCAGCACACCGATGGAGAGCGCCACGCACATGAGCGTGAAGCAGTAGAACAGGCCAGCCCGGCGGCGCCCCAGCCGCACGGCCAGCGTCTTCTTGCCGGATTCCGTGTCCGTCTCGATGTCGCGCAGGTTGTTCGCTTCGAGCAGAGCCGCCGCCAGCAGCCCCACGGGCACCCCGGCCCACACGACGAACCCCCAGTCGTAGTTGTAGGAGAACAGGTGGCCACCGAGCGAGACGACGAACGGTGCGTGCTGCACATAGGCCGATCCCGCAGTCGCCACGAGGCCGAAGAACACGAAGACGAAGAGCTCCCCGAACCCGAGGTACCCGTAAGGCTTTGGACCACCGGTGTACGCCCAGCCGGCGAGCCCACAGAGTAGGCCCAGGGGGATGAACCACCAGGTGACCCTGGCCGCCAGGGCCAGACCGGCCAGGCCCGCCACGCCGAAGGAGAGCAGCGCGGCGACCTTGACCTCGCGCACGGTGGCGAGCCGGCCCGCCACGAGGCGCACCGGTCCGACCCGGTGCTCGTCGGTCCCACGCACCCCGTCTGCATAGTCGTTGACGTAGTTCGTGCCGACCTGGATTCCCAGGGCCACCACGAGGGCCAACAGCGCGTTGAGCCAGGACAGCTGTCGGTCGAAGTTGGTGCAGACGGTGGCGTGACAGGCGCTGGTGATCTGCGGCGTGGTGATCACGAAGCGACCGCTGGAGAGGTATCCAGCGGCGGTCCCGACGGCGACGGGCACGATCGCAGCCGGAAGGGTCCGGGGGCGCGCACCGGCCACCCACAGCTTGAGCGGTGGGCTCACGGGCGGCGAGGGAACCGGGAGAAGTCCGGGGCGCGGTGCTCCACGAAGGCGTTCCTACCCTCCTGACCCTCCTCGGTCATGTAGAAGAGCATGGTGGCGTCGCCGGCCAGCTGCTGCACCCCGGCCAGACCGTCGTCGGCCGCATTCATGCCCGCCTTGATCATCCGCAACGCGATCGGCGAGAGCGTGAGCATCTGACGGCACCAGGCCATGGTCTCGCGCTCGAGGTCGTCCAGGGGGACCACGGCGTTCACCAGCCCCCAGTCGAGCGCCTGTTGCGCCCCGTACTGTCGGCACAGGAACCACACTTCCTTCGCCCGCTTGAGCCCGATCGTGCGGGCGAGGATGGAGGACCCGTAGCCGCCGTCGAAGCTCCCGACCTTCGGCCCCGTCTGGCCGAAGCGGGCGTTGTCGGCCGCGATGGAGAGGTCGCAGACCAGATGCAGGATGTGGCCGCCGCCGATCGCATAGCCGGCCACCATGGCGACGACGGGCTTGGGGATGCGGCGCATAAGGATCTGCAGGTCGAGCACGTTCAGTCGCCCGATGCCCCGCTCGGCGACGGCATCGTCACCGATATAGCCGTCGTCACCCCGGATCCTCTGGTCCCCACCCGAGCAAAAGGCGTCCGGGCCCTCCCCGCAGAGGATGATCACGCCGACGTCGGGATCGTCCCGGGCCATGGTGAAGGCCTCGGTCAACTCGAAGAGCGTCTGGGGTCGGAAGGCGTTCCGGCGCTCCGGACGGCAGATCGTCAGCTTCGCGATGCCCTCGGCCGCCTCGTAGCGGATGTCCTTGAAGGCTCCGCGCTCCTCCCACGCCGGGGCGGGGAGGGCGCGGAGGTCGTCGAGGGGATCATGAGGTTCTCCGGTGACCACGGTCTGCACGGCGCCCTACGCTACTGGCCGGTGCCTGAACTCGTCGCACTCGACCTCCCTGGTGGTATGGGATTTGTCGACGCGCTCAGAGCCATCTGGGACACCGGCGACGCCGCAGCCCCTCTCGACTCCCGGCTCCCGCTCGACGCCCGCAAAGCAATGCTCGACGCGCTGCGCCCCACTCGGATCGTCGGATCTGACGGGGAACAGCACGCGCTCCGGGACGGGATGGGGGTGGAGGATGGTGACGCGCTCGTCGTGGCGACATCGGGCACGTCGGGCCACCCCAAGGGGGTCGTGCTCACGCACGACGCCGTGGCCGCGTCGGCCTGGGCCACCTCGACCCGGCTCGGGGTCGATCCCGCGCTGCATGCGTGGCTCGCCTGCCTGCCCCTGGCGCACATCGGAGGACTCTCGGTCGTGACCCGCTCGATCATCACGGAGACACCGCTCGTGGTGATGCCCGGATTCGAGGCCGACGCCGTCGAAGCGGCGGGCCGGTCAGGCCGGGTCAGCCATGTCGCGCTGGTCGCGACCGCACTGGGGAGGATCGATCCCTCCGTCTTCACCTGTGTCCTCCTGGGGGGGAGCAAGGCGCCCGACATGCTGCCGCCGAACGTCGTGTCCACCTACGGCATGACGGAGACGGGCTCGGGCGTCGTCTACGACGGGACGCCGCTCGAGCGCGTCGAGATCGCGGTGCGGCCGCTGCCCGCGTCCGACACGGGCGGACCCGACCAGGGCGCGGCCGGGGAGATCCTGATCCGGGCACCCATGCTCTTCCGCCGCTACCGCGAGGACGGCGATGGGCGGGTGGCCGGGCCCGACGGCACCACGACCTGGTTCGCCACCGGGGACGCCGGGCATCTCGATCCTGACGGCATGCTCGTGGTGTCGGGCCGGATCGACGACGTCATCACGACAGGAGCGGAGAAGGTCTGGCCCGACCTCGTCGAGCGGGTCCTCATCGCCCACCCCGGCGTGGCCGAAGTCGCCGTGTGGAAGCGCAACGACCCCGAATGGGGTGAGCGTGTCGTGGCCTGGGTCGTGCCGAGCGACGATACACCCAGCCTCGAGGAGCTGCGGCAGATTGTGGCTGAGACCATCGCGCCCTGGGCCGCCCCCAAGGAGTTGGTGATCGTCGACGACCTCCCCCGCACAGCCGCCGGCAAGGTGCGACGCAGGGAGCTCGAGACGTTCCGGTCCTAGTCCGAGGCGTCGCCGGGACGCGTCGGGGCGGCCGGAGGCGCAGTGGTTCCGAGCAGGTGGGCGCTCAACCGGGCGAGCTTGTCCGGGTTCGACACCACCCTCACCCCGACGATCGTCCCGTCCAAGATGTCGAGCACGAGTGCGGTCACGACCGCACCGCCCTCGACGAAGACGCTGGCCGGCTGGCCGTTGAGGACCGCCGCTTGCGGGACGCCCTGGACCTTCTTGGCGACGTTCATCAAGAAGCGGGAGCTGCGTTGCGGTCCCACCACGGGCCGCATCGCGGCGCGCACCTTGCCTCCACCGTCGGTCCAGACGACGACGTCGTCCGAGAGCATGCTGAGCAGGCCCGACAGATCGCCGGTGGCGCACGCCGCCAGGAAGCGGTCCGTGAGCTCACGACCGTGCCGCAGGTCGGCGTCGAAGCGCTGCCGCCGCTCGTCGACGTGCCGGCGGGCGCGGGCGCCGAGCTGCCGGCACGCCGCGGGCGTACGGCTGAGCGAGCCGGCCACCTCCTCGAACGAGTAGCCGAAGATGTCGTGGAGGAGGTAGGTGGCCCGCTCGAGCGGCGTGAGCTCCTCGAGGAGCACGAGGAACGCGAGCGACAGAGAGTCCGCCCGCTCGGCGGCCCACGGCTCGTCGTCCGCCACCGGCTCGGGCAGCCACGGTCCGGCGTAGGAGACGCGCTTGGAGCGGGCCGAGCCGAGCTGGTCGAGGCACAGGCGGGTGACGATGGTGACGAGGTAGGAGCGCACCGACTCGACGGGCCCGTCGCGCCGCTGCAGCCAGCGCAGGCTCGCGTCCTGCACCACGTCCTCCGCGTCAGCAGCGCTGCCGAGCATGCGGTACGCGATCCCGAACAGGAGTGGGCGCCACTCCTCGAACGCGGTCGCGTCGGCCTCGGCGTCAGGCAACGGCGTCCGCATCGTGGCTCACGCCATCGCTCCCGTCGGTGGCGGCGTCGCGCATCGGGATCTCGCAGTCGTCGGAGAAGCCCTGGCTGCGCAGGCCGAGTCCCGCGTTGAAACGGGACCTGAGGTTCTCGAGCGCGACCCAGGCGGCCAGCTCGACGAACTCCGCATCAGAGAGGTGGGCCCGGACCCGGGCGGCGAGCTCGTCGGAGACCTCGGCCGGACAGCCGGTCGCCACCTCCGCGTACTCGAGGACGACCCGCTCGCGGTCGTCGAAGAGCTCGCTGGTGCGCCAGTGGCCCGCGGCCCGCACCTTGGCGGGGTCGATCCCCTCGTTCATCCCCTCGAAGTAGCCGTAGTCGATGCACCACGAGCAGCCGATCTTCGTGGCGGCCGTCTGGATGGCGAGCCAGCGCAAGGTCGGATCGAGCTTTCTCCACCCCAGTTGGACCGCCGTCTCCAGGCTACCCATGGCGACCAGCACACCGGAGTGGTGCGATGCCGCGGCGGTGGGCTCGACCATCTGCCCGAAGCGGCGCTTGGTGTACCGGCGGGCCAGCCCGGGGATCACGCCGTGGGGCTCATCGTGCAACGGGACATGGGCCATTGTGTGCCACCTTTCGTCCGTCCGTCTCTCTTGTCCGTTACCCCACCAGACGGATCAGGGCCTGCGTGTGTGACATGGCCCTGCTCGCCGCGCCCGGCCTCTCCGTGCCGGCGTCAGCCCACTCCGCCGGAGGGCTGGGTGGTCGTCCCGCCGTCGATCACGAAGGTCTGCCCGGTCACCCACGACGAGGCGTCGGAGGCCAGGAACAGCGCTGCCGTCGCGATGTCGTCGGGCACGCCGAGTCGCCGCATCGGGATGTGGGCGGCGATGCGGTCCTCGCCGGGGCCCTCCCACAGCGCTGCGGCGAGCTTCGTCTTGACCAGCCCCGGTGCGAGTGCGTTGACCCGCACCTCCGGTGCCAGCTCGAACGAGAGTTGGCGCGTGATATGGAGGACGGCCGCCTTGGTCACGTTGTACCACCCGATGTTCGGCTCGACGCCCAGGCCTCCGACCGAGGCGACGTTGATCACCGAGCCGCGCAGCCCCGCCCGCACGGCCTCGCCCGTCCAGACCAGCACCGAGAGCTGGTTCACTTCGAACGTCTTCTGGGCCCGGGCGACGTCGATGTCGATCATGGGGCCGAAATACGGGTTCGTGCCCGCGTTGTTGACGAGGATGTCGAGGCTCCCGAATCGAGCCACTGTGGCCGCGACGCACGAACGAGCGTCCTCGGGCCGGCCGACGTGGGCGGCGGTCCAGGCCATCCGTTCCTCGGGCGCACCGGCCGCCACGAGCCCCTTGGCCGCCTCGTCCAGGTCCTCGGCCGTCCTGGACGTGATCATGACGTTCGCTCCGGCCTCGACGAACCTCGAGGCGATGCCCAGGCCGATGCCACGGCTGCCACCCGTGATGAGCGCAGTCTTTCCCCCGAGTTCGAGCTCCATTGCCCGAGCCTTGCACGGGTGCAGCGGCCTGCGTCGCCGAGCCGGTGGCCACCGAGCGTCACCGGAGCCGGGGCGCCCTAGCATCGCTCCCGTGAACCACCTGGCCGACGAGACGAGCCCCTATCTGCGCCAGCACGCCGAGAATCCCGTCGAGTGGTATCCCTGGGGGGACGAGGCACTGCGCCGGGCCCGTGAGGAGGACAAGCCGATTTTCCTCTCCATCGGCTACGCCTCGTGCCACTGGTGCCACGTGATGGCACACGAGAGCTTCGAGGACCCGACGACGGCGGCTGACCTGGCCCGCTGGTTCATCTCGGTCAAGGTCGACCGGGAGGAGCGGCCCGACCTCGACACCGTCTACATGACGGCAACCCAGGCGCTGACGGGCTCGGGTGGGTGGCCCATGTCCGTCTTCTGCACGCCCGACGGTCGTCCCTTCTACGCCGGGACGTACTTCCCTCCGGTCGAGCGCCACGGCATGCCGTCGTTCCGTCGCGTCGTGCGGGCGCTGGGTGAGGCGTGGGCCGGCGAGCGCGAGCAGGTGCTGGCGCAGGCCGACGCGCTCGTCGGCGCCGTGCGCCGGGAGCTCCGGCTGGCGGAGAGCTTGGGCGAGGGTGAGGCGGAGGAGGGGCCCGATGGTCCGGTCGGTGATGGTCGTGACGGCGACGTCGATGGTGTCGCACCGTTGGTGCCGGGGCGGACCGAGGCGGGCGCTCTGGACGCCGGCGCGCTGCTGGGCCGGCTCGTTGCGGGGCTCGGCGCGGGTTTCGACCCCGAGTGGGGCGGCTTCGGGCCGGCGCCGAAGTTCCCCCGGCCGACGCTCGTCGAGCTGTGCCTGCGCCAGGCCGGTCGCGGCGCCCCTGACGCCGGGCACGCCCGGCAGATGGCGCTACGGACGCTCGATGCCATGGCGGCCGGGGGCATCTACGACCACCTCGTCGGCGGCTTCTGCCGCTACTCGACCGACGCGCAGTGGCTCGTGCCGCACTTCGAGAAGATGCTCACGGACCAGGCCCTCCTGAGCCGGGCCTATCTGCATGCGTGGCAGGCCACGGGCCAGGCGGAGTATCTCGGGGTCGTCACCGAGACGTTGGATTTCGTCCTGCGGGACCTGTCGACACCCGAGGGCGCGCTCTACTCCTCCTTCGACGCCGACGCCGGGGGCATCGAGGGTGGGCACGCCACCTTCACCCTCGACGAATTGCGCCAGATCCTTCCCGCGGCGCTGGTCGGACCGACCGCCACGTGGTACGGGATCACCGAGCACGGCAACTGGGAGGGTCGCTCCATCCCGGTACGCCCGGTCGGCGCCCCGCTCGAGCGACCGCCCCAGATCGAGGAGGCACGTGCCCTCCTCGCGGCCGCCCGGGCCGAGAGAGTCCAGCCCGCCCGCGACGAGAAGGTGCTGACGGAGTGGAATGCGATGACGGCGGCCACCCTGGCCGAGGTCGCGTCGGCCACGGGCATGTCGCACTACGGCCGACGCGCCGAGGAGATCTGCGAATTCCTCTGGAAGTCCATGTACGCGGGTGGGCGGCTGATGCGCAGCTGGCAGGGCGGGCGCGCCCGGCACCTGGCCGTGGCGGCCGATTACGCCTGGCTGGTCGAGGCCTACCTCCGCCTGTCGGAGTGGACGGGCACCTCCGCCTGGCGGGAACGGGCGCTCGGCGTGGCGAGCCAGCTGCTTGACCTGTTCTGGGACGCCGCGTCGGGCGGGTTCTACACGACGGGCAGCGACGCCGAGGCACTCGTGGTGCGCCCCAAGGAGTTCTTCGACGGCGCCGTCCCTGCGGCCAACTCCATCGCCGTCACGGCGCTGCTGCGCGCCAACGCGTTGGCCGACGACGTGAGGATCGAGGAGGCGGTGGACCGTACGATCATGCTCGCCCGGCCGCTCCTCGAGCGGCACCCCGCAGCACTCGCCGACCTCGTGGCGGCGTTGCCCATGTGGAGCGGCCGCCACGAGATCGTCGTCACGGGAGATCGGCCGGACCTGCTGGCCGAGGTCCGCCGCCATTGGCTCCCGGCGGCCGTCGTGGCCTGGGGTCAGCCCGACGACGGGCCGCTGTTCGAGGGGCGCCCGTCCGAGCCGGGACTGGCCTATGTCTGCCAGGCCCGTTCGTGCCGGACGCCGGCCGCGGACGTCGAGACGCTGGCCGGCCAATTGGAGGCGCTCGTCGCATGAGTGAGAACGTCGTCTTTCCCGAAGCCGGGGATGGCAACGAGATCAGGAACGGAAGCGACGACGAGAGCGACGTGGTGAATGTGAACGGAGACGGGCATGCGGCCGGGAGCGGGAGCGACCTGGCCGAGGAGCGGGTGGACCGAGCCGAGGCCACCGCGGCAGGCGCGGGCGGGACGAGGACGAGCACCCGTGCCGGCGCCGGCTCCTCCAAGACCTCGACCGACCCGGCGCGCTTCCTGCGGCGCTCGGCCCGCCGCAAGGAGCGGGTGCCCACGGCCGGCGGCTCGACGCTGCACCTGCTGGTCCTGTCCTCCACGCGGGAGGACACGACCGTCGTGGACCTCGCGACGCGGACGGTCATGCGTGTCCGGGTGCCCTGGCCGGAGGGGCACGAGCCCGACATCGGCACCTTCGACGTGGTGGAGGTGACGCTGGCCGACGATCCCGAGCGCGACGATCTGGCGCAGCCCGAGGCGACCACGGTGGCCGACCTCCCCCGCCACGTCGGCACGCTCCGGGGGCGCCACCTGCGCAAGCTCTTGCGCCGCCTCGTGGCCAGCCCCGACGGGCCGCTGCTCGGCTTCCCCGGGCCCTCGGCGCCCTACTGGGAGTTCCGCGGCTTCCGGCCGTCGGTGGCGCTCATCGAGCCCACCCGACGGCCCCAGCTGATCCGGCGTCAGGCCGACGGCACGACGTGGGTCCGCTTCGGCTGGGACCGCGACGACGTGTGGCTGCCCGTCGAGGATCGCAACGCCGCCCGCGCCCTCGACGCGGCGCGTCGCGAGCGTCTCAGCGGGAAGAGCCTGTCCACCGCCCTGGGATTCGAGCCGCAGTACCTCCTGGTGACCGTCAGCCCCCCTCGCGACGGCCATTGCTACAAGGTGTGCGCGGCGGTGCTGCCGCGGGGCTGATCGATCGGGAGCCCGGCAGGACCGGCCACGCTGCCCCGGGTGTCAGCCGGGATGCGTGGATGGAACCCTCAGGGCCGAGCCCGGCCCGCTCAGCGGCCGAGCTTGCCCCCCGCCAGGTCCTCCGCCATCGCCCAGCCGAAGGCGACCAGCCGGTCCCCCTTGTCGGCGTCGAAGGTGGTGAAGTGCGTCTCCACACCCGCCGGGATCTTCACCTTGGGGGCGAAGAAGTCCAACCCACCGGCGACGCACCCGTCGCCCTGCAGGACGAAGGTGCGGTCGTCGAGTTTGCTCTCGCACCCGAAGCGCTTCGAGAGGCGGCGGGCCCAGGCTCGCTCCTCACCTGAGGACTTGTGCTCGGGGAAGGGCACGACGTCCTGGAGGCCCGCAAAGGCGCGGAACCCCTCGGGCGACAGCAAGCGGGTGCCGAGGAGGACGTCCTCGTCGGGGAAGGCGAGCAGGGCACGGCGGTACTGGTCGGCCATGATCCCCTTCAGCGCCGCCTCGGCCCGCGAGGTGCGATCGACCAGGGCGAGCCCGACCAGCAGCGAGGGCGTGCCCCCGATGCGCTCCAGGGTGCAGAACGAGTAGCCCCGGAGCTTGTTCCCCTCTCGGGCCTGGGTGATGAGCACCCACGCCTCCCGCTCCTTGGAGAGGAAGCCGATGTCGAAACCGGGGGGTCGGTCCGCACAGAGATCCGCCATTTCGACGAGCTCAGCGTCGCTGAGCGCAGTGCAATCCTTGGTGCTCACTACGATCGGCATGCAGTGAGTCTACCGGCTGCGCTCGGTGCGTTCCTAACCGGCACCTGGTGTCAGGGCTGGGGAGCGGCACCCCCCAGCCCCCGTCGACCCAGGTCAGCGCCCAATTATGACGGGGCCGTCACTTTCTTCAGGACAGGACGGCAGTCTGACCGAGCAGGCGCTTGAGCTCCCCGACAACCCCGTTGCGGCAGTCGACGTTGAACTCGGGAGGAAGGCGGAGGACCTTGGCCCCCACGTGCAGCAGCACCGGCGACTGGCCTGGGTGGCCACTCAGGACCTCCTTGAGGCCGTCGACCTTGGCATCGGTGAGCACCCCGAGGGGGAGCGTGATGTGGAGGTCCTCCTGTCCGCGCTCGAGGACCGGGCGCGAGACCTCCATGCACACGATCTTCGGCTCGTCCTCCCGGGTGTCGAGCCGGCCCCTGACCACGACGATGGCGTCGTTCTCGATCAGGGCGCCGTACTCGGCCATCGTCTTCGGGAACACGAAGACCTCCATGGCGGCCTGGAGGTCCTCGAGCACGAACCGGGCCATCAGGTCGCCCTTCTTCGTGTAGGACCGGCGCAGGTCGGTCACCACCCCACCCACCGTCCGCACGGGCGACCGGTCCCCCGGCGTCAAGGCGTCGTCCTCACGCATGTCGGACAGGGTGCTGTCGGTGTGCCGGGCCAGGGCGGCTTCGTAACCCAGCAGGGGGTGGTCGCTCACGTAGAGGCCGAGCATCTCCTTCTCGAAGGCCAGCCGCTGTGCCTTGTCGAACTCGGCGTCCGGGATGGCCACCTTGGCCCCGCCCCACCCCGGGTCCGCCTGCTCCTCCTCGAAGGCGGCGAACAGCGTCGTGATGCCGAGATCGCGCTCCCTGCGCCGCTCGAGGGTCCGGTCGACCACGTTCTCGAGCACGAGGCACAGCCCCTGGCGGGGGTGGCCCAGCGAGTCGAAGGCACCCGCTTTCACCAGGGACTCCATGGTGCGCTTGTTCAGCACGACGGAGTCCACCCGCTGGCAGAAGTCGAAGATGTCGACGAAGGGCCCCTGTGCGGCACGCTCGGCGACGATCCGTTCCACCAGGCTCTCGCCCACGTTGCGCACGGCGGCGAGCCCGAAGACGATGGCCGGCCGCGCCTGGTCAGCGTCCTCGCTGCGGTCGGGCGCGAACTCGGCCACCGAGCGGTTCACGTCGGGGACTATCACGTCGATCCCCATGGAGCGGCACTCGGCGAGGTACACCGCGGTCTTGTCCTTGTTGTCCTTGACCGAGGTGAGCAGCGCCGCCATGTACTCGACCGGGTAGTGCGCCTTGAGCCAGGCGGTCTGGTACGCCACGAGGCCGTAGCCGTAGGAGTGGGACTTGTTGAACGCGTAGTCGGCGAAGGGCTCGATGATGTCGAAGAGCTGGGTCCCCAGCTCCTCCCCGTACCCCTGCGTCACGCACCCCGCGATGAACTTCTGGCGCTCGGCGGCGATCATCGCCCGGATCTTCTTGCCGCAGGCCTTGCGGAGGTTGTCGGCCTCCTCGAGGGTGTAGCCGGCGAACTTCTGCGCCACCCGCATCACCGACTCCTGGTAGAGCATGAGCCCGTAGGTGTCCTTCAGGATGGGCTCGATGTCCGGGTGCAGGTAGGTGAGCTCCTTGCGGCCGTTCTTCAGCTCGGGGTAGTCGCGGTGCATGTTGGCCGCCATCGGGCCCGGCCGGTACAGGGCCACGAGCGCGGCCACGTCGTCGAAGCTCGTCGGTGCGAGGGCGCGCAGGGTCTGGCGCATCGCGCCACCCTCGAGCTGGAACACGCCCACGGACTCGGCCCGCCGCAGCATCTCGAGGGTGGGCTGGTCGTCGAGGTCGACGCTGTCGATGTCGGGTCGCTCCCCCGTGGCGGCCTCAATCAGGTCGAGCGCGCGCTCGATCACCGAGAGGTTCCGCAGGCCGAGGAAGTCCATCTTGAGCAGCCCGAGGTCCTCGACCCCGTGCATTTCGTACTGGGTGACGATCGGCGCGTCCTCGGGGTCGCCCCCGGCGTCGGGCTTGCGCTGGATCGGCAGGTAGTCGGTCAGCGGGTCGCGCGAGATGACGACGGCCGCCGCGTGGATGCCGTCCTGGCGCCGCAGGCCCTCGAGGCCCAGGGCGACGTCGATGACCTCCTTGGCGTCGGGGTCGGTCTCGTACATCGTGCGCAGCTCCGCCGCGGCGGCGAAGCCGTCCTCGTGGCCCTCCGTCTTGGTCAGGCAGGGCGCCAGCGGCGTGTCGCGGCCCATGACGAGCGGCGGCATGGCCTTGGCGATCTTGTCCCCCACGATGTAGGGCTTGCCCAGCACCCGGGCGGCGTCGCGCACTGCGGCCCTGGCCTTGATCGTCGAGAAGGTGATCACCTGGGCCACCCGGTCGCTGCCGTACTTCTCGGCCGCATAGCGCATCACGTCGGCCCGATAGCGCTCGTCGAAGTCCATGTCGATATCGGGCATCTGCTTGCGGCCGGGGTTCAGGAAGCGCTCGAAGAGGAGGTCGTAGCGGATCGGGTCGAGGTCCACGATGCGCAGGCAGTAGGCGACGCAGCACCCGGCCGCTGACCCCCGGCCCGGGCCGACCCGGATACCGGACTCGCGGGCGAAGCGGATGAGGTCCCACACGACGAGGAAGTACGCGGCGAATCCCATGTTGCCGATGACACCGAGCTCGTAGTCGAGCCGTTCGACCACCTCGGGTGGGAGCGGCGACCCGTAGCGCTGCCGCGCACCTTCCATCGTCAGGTCGCGCAGGTAGGCGAGCGCCCGCTCCTCGTAGGTGTCGCCCGTGAACAGGTCCGGCACCGGGAACTCCGGCAGGCTCGGCTTCCCGAGCTCGATCTGGACGTCGGCCCGCTCCGCGATCAGCAGCGTGTTGTCGCACGCCTCGGGGACCTCCCGGAAGAGGTGGCGCATCTCGGCCGCCGTCTTGAGGTAGTGCTCGGTGCCCTCGAACTTGAATCGGTTGGTGTCGGAGAGCAGGGCACCGGTCTGCACGCACAGCAGCGCGTCGTGGGCGACGGCGTCCTCGCGGTGGGTGTAGTGGCTGTCGTTGGTGGCGAGCAGCGGGGCGTTCAGGCGGCGGGCGATCTGAATCAGCTGGGGATTCGTCCGGTGCTGGTCGGCGATCCCGTGGTCCTGCAGCTCGACGAAGAGGTTGTCCCGCCCGAATATGTCCTGCAGCCGAGCGGCTCGCCGCTCGGCCTCCGCCTCGTCGCCGGACAGCAACGCCTGGAGGACCACTCCGCCCAGGCAGCCCGTGGTCGCGATGAGGCCCGCGTGGTGGCGCTCGAGCAGCTCCCAGTCGACCCGGGGTTTGTAGTAGTAGCCCTCGAGGTAGGCGGCCGAGGACAGCTGCATCAGGTTGCGGTAGCCCTCGACGGTCTCGGCCAGAAGGGTCAGGTGGTAATAGAGCTTCTGGCCGCCGTCGACGTCACCACCGGTGTCGTCGACCCGGCCCCGGCGCACCGGGCGCTCGTGCCGCGACTCTCCCGCCATGTAGGACTCGGTACCGATGATCGGGACGACGCCCTGGTCACGGCATGCCTTGTAGAAATCGAGCACCCCGTACATGTTCCCGTGGTCCGTGATGCCGAGCGCGGGCTGGCCGTCGGCCACGGCCGCGGCGACGAGATCCCCCACCCGGGCGGCCCCATCCAGCATGGAGAACTCGGTGTGGGTGTGCAGATGCGTAAACGACCGCTCCGACACCGGCCCTCCTTTCGCCAAGTCAAACTTACACCGGTGTGATTCCCTCCGGGCTCAGCAATCTAGCCCGCCGGACGGACCCGGAGGACCACCGAACCGGCCACCTTGTCATGCAGCGTCTGGCGCTTCTTGTCCCACAAGGGGAAGAGCATGTCGAGGATCCAGACCAGGCCGAGGAGGAAGAAGAGCAGGTTGATCAGGCGCAGCACTCCCTCGAACACGGCTCGCGCCAGCGCCCTCCCGTAGCCGAGTACGCCCAAGGTCTCGTCGCGCACCGCCCGCACCCCGACCGCCATCATGCCCACCGTCTGGCCCCGCGCCGAGCCGCAGAGCAACGTGCCGTACGCGATGTAGCAGAGGCCGGTGAACAGGAACGGCAGGGACGAGAAGCTTCGCCGGCGGGCCCCCCGCCGGGCCATGAAGTGCACGTCGAGGGCATGGGTGTGGCGGAACAGGATGGCGAAGATCGCGAGCACCACGAGGAAGATCACGGCGTCGATGAGGTAACCCCCCACCCTGATGCCCCACGAAGCGTAGGGCACGCCCCCGGCCGTGCCGGGCCAGCCCGTCGTCGGGTATCCGTCCGGGGCCTGGGTCGGGAACGCGGGTGGGGCCACCGGGGGCGGTGGCGCGCTGCCCGGGAAGGGCGGGGGGACGCCGGCCCCAGTCTCGACTCGGGCCGGGTCGCCGGGGTCGGGCGTCACGCCTCCTCGGTCGGGATGGATCCGGCCGCTGGGGTCGAGGTCACAGGTACGCCCCGGTCCGTCCGGTCTCGCCGGCCGTCGGCAGGCCACGCTGCCGCATCTCCTCGAGCTGGGCCCGCGCCGCCATCTGCTGCGACATGAGCGTCGCCTGGATCCCGTGGAACAGCCCCTCCAACCACCCGACCAGCTGAGCCTGCGCGATGCGCAACTCGGCCTCGCTCGGCGCCTCGACGTCGAAGGGCGGCGCCATCCGCTCGAGCTCGGCCACCAGGTCCGGCGACAACCCTTCGGACAGGTCATGGATCGACTGTTCGTAGATCTCGCGCAGCCGCACCCGGCTCTTCTCGTCGAGGGGCGCGGCCCGCACCTCGTCGAGCAGCGTCTTCACCATCGATCCGATGCGGAGCACCTTGGCCGGCTCGTTGACCGACTCGGTGCGGCCCTCGGTGTCGCCGTCGCGCTCTGCGGCCGCCAGTACCTCGTCGGGGGCGATTGCTCCCGACCCGTCCGCGGGGACCTCGTTGGCGGTTCCATCGTTCGTCGCGTCAGTCATGCTTCCTTCCTACCCGTCGGCCCCTCGAACGGATCCATCATTTCCCCGCGCGGCGACTCGTCCCCGGTCACGGCTCAATGTTGCCACCCGCCGGAGCCCCTCACGAGATGCGCCAGGCGAGCAGGGGGATCAGCATCTCGGCAGGAGTCAGCGACCCGTGGCGGGCCTTGAGGCGGAGCTCACCCGTGTCGGCCGGGTCGAGGAAGGCGGTCGGAGCGAACGGCACGAGGACGACGTCACCGAGGCGCCCCGCGACCGTCGCCGAGGGCACGCCGCCGAGCCACCCCTCGTCGATGATCTGCTCCTTGGTCCGGACCCACGCCACCTCGCCGTGCAGAGCGGTCGCCGTCTCGGTGACGTCGGCGACAGCGCCGGGGCGCACGTGCAGCCAGCGGAACCGCCCTTCGCCACTGATCAGGCTGACGCCCTCCATGATCTCCGGACCGAGCACCTCGACGGAGCCTCCGACTTCCACCTGGCCGTGATCGGCGGTGACGACGAGGGCGGCCTCCGGAGGCAGCACGTCGAGCACATCGCCGACGAGGCGGTCGGCCGCGCGCAGCTCGTCGTCGTAGTACTGGCCCAGCCCCTCGGCGTGGGCAACCTTGTCGATGCCCTCGTAGTAGGCGTACACGAAGGGGCTGCCGCCGGCCACCAGTTCACGCACCGCTGTCACGAGCCCGGCCGGGGTGTGCCAACGGTGGAGCTCCACGTGGCCGAGGTGAGCGGCGGTGAAACCCGTCGGCCCGTAGTCCTGGCGGGTGACCACCGGCACTGGCCCCTTCGCGCCGGGGAAGGACGGGAACGGCTGGAACACCGGGGCGGGGACGCGCATGCGGGCGTCGGCACCCCGCAGCGACCACTGCAGGACGTTCATGACCTCGCCGTCGACGGCCACGCGGTATCCCACCACGCCGTGCTCGGCCGGCACCTTGCCCGTCACGAGCGTGGTCAGTGCACAGGCCGTGGTGCTCGGCGCGACCGACGTGATCGATCCCCCGGTGCCGCCCGCCAGCACGGGTGCCAGCCCGCTGCGCTCCCCCAGCTGTTCCGCACCCAGGCCGTCGACGACCAGGAGGACGATCTGGCTCGCCTCGGCCACCGGTGCCGGGAACCACGACGGCAGTGCCGCATCGCCCGGGTGCGCCAGCTCGGCGAGCAGGGTCGGCACCACCCGATGCAGGCAGGGCCCGTCCCAGTCCGGCAGGAGCGGCTGGGGCACGGAAAGACGTCCTTCGGTCGCTGCCACCTCACCCTGGAGGTCCGACAGGGTCGCCTGGGCAGTCCCTCCGTCGTTCACGGAGGGACACCCTACGACCCACACACCCCCTCCACCCACGTGGGGGCCGGTAGCATCCGTTCCTGTGAGAGTTTCGACACGGGGTGACTACGCCAGCAGGGCGCTCCTCTCGCTGGCCCTCCACGGCGCCGAGACTCCGACCTCGGTTCGAGACATCGCCGAGCGCACCGGGCTGCCCCAGCCCTATCTCGAGCAGATCCTCCTTGCCCTCAAGGGCGCCGGTCTCGTCCGATCCAAGCGGGGCGTCGGGGGCGGCTACGTCCTGGCCCGCCCACCCGAGGAGATCTCCCTGGCCCAGATCGTGTCTGCCGTCGACGGGCCGATCGCCGCCGGCGACTTCGGTGAGCCCCACGCCAACGGCGCGTGCGACCACGAGGGGCAGTGCGTCCTGTTGGCCGTCTGGGCCGACGTCGGCGAGACCATCCGCACCCACCTGCAGTCCTACAGCCTGGCCGACATGGTCGACCGGGCCCAGGGCAACGTGGCGGCGCCCGTCTGAGCTCCGGCCCCGCCGCCACCGGCCAGGACCCGGCCAGATCTCGCTCCCCCAGACCACACCGCCAAGTCCCGCCCCTTTCCCGTCCTGTCCCGCTTCCTGTCCCGCTTCCTGGCCCGTCGTGTCCCGTCAGGGTGCGGCGCTCCGGTTCCAGACCTCGATCGCCGGGAAGTCGAGCTCCCAGCCCAGCACGCAGATCCCGGCGGGTCGCAAGAGGTGGAGCCGACCGGCCACCGGTGGCAGGTGGAGCCAGCGGGCGCCCAGGACACGGAGCAGGTGCCCGTGCGCGACGCACAGGGTGTCCCCGTCGGTGCGCCGGGCCCGCTCGATCACCCGGTCGGCCCGGCGGCCGACGTCCGACACCCGCTCACCTCCCGGCACCCCTTCGTCCCACAGGGTCCAGCCCGGATGTCGCTCACGGATCTGGGCGGCCGTCAACCCCTCGTACGCGCCGTAGTCCCACTCCATGAGATCCGCCTCGCGTTCCCCTCGAACCCGGCCAGCGCACATGTCTCGGCGGCGCGACGCAGCGGGCTGGTGAGGACCAGCGAGAACGACGTGAATCCATGCTCGCGCAGGATCTGACCTGCCATTTTGGCCTGCTCGCGGCCTTCGTCAACGAGGGGAATATCGGTGCGACCGGTGTGTTGACCCTTGAGCGACCACTCGGTGGCGCCATGCCTCAGGAGCACCATCCGGCCGGCCATGGGCCGTAGACCACCACGGGCCCGAGGACGGGCGCAACTCGGCCGAACACCCCCATGGAATGATCCGGACCCGATCCGGGTTGTACCCGTCAGGTTCATCCCGGGTTGGTCCGGGTACGTACGACTGAGAGTGAGCGAAAAGCGTCTGGAGCGATGATGAAGAGCGCGGTGAGCACGTCGGACACGTTGGGGTTGATGTTGAAGGACCTCGACAGGTTCCCAATGCCCGACCATGAGCAGCAGGTCGAATTGGCCAAGCGCGTCGTGGCCGGTGACGATGCCGCGCGCAAGCAGATGGTCGCCGCCAACCTCCGGCTGGTGGTGCACTGGGCCCGGCGGTACCAGGACCGCGGCGTGGACATGGCCGATCTCGTGCAGGAGGGCACGTTCGGCCTCATGCGTGCCGTGGACAAGTTCGACTGGGAGCGTGGCTTCCGCTTCTCCACGTACGCCACCTGGTGGATCCGCCAGGCGCTCCAGCGGGCCGTGCAGCAGCACGGCCGCACCATCCGGATCCCCCTCGAGGTCGGCGAGCAGATCCAGCGCCTCGAGTTGACCAAGTCCGAGCTTTCCAGCACGCTGGGCCGCGCTCCGACCGAGAAAGAGCTGGACGAGGCGACGGGCATGACCGCGGACGAGCGGGAATCGCTCGAGGACGTGGCGCGCGTGACCGCGTCGCTCGACCAGCCGGCAGCGCTGGAGTCGTCCACCACCTTGGGCGAGCTCGTGGCGCCCGACGATTCGGACTTCGTGGGAGAGGTCGAGCAGACCATGGTCTACGACCGGGTCCGCGATGCGGTCGAGCGGCTGCCCGGCCTCCAGCGCGACGTGCTCCGGCTGCGCTTCGGCTTCGACGGGGACTCCCCCGCGTCGCTCCAGTCGACGGCGGAGCGACTGGGCGTCGGGGTCCGCCGGGTCCGCCGGGCAGAGGAGGAGGCGCTCGCCGCGCTGTCCTTCGACGCCGACGTGCTCGGCGTCCACCAGGCCGCCTGACCACGGTCACACGCCGCGGACGCCTCGGCTCACTGCGGCGACGCCAGGGACGCTGGGTCAGCTGAGGTACGCCCTGAGGTCGTCGGGCAGCGGGGAGTCGAACCCCACCCGGGCACCCGTGCCCGGGTGCGTGAACGCCAAATTGAAGGCGTGCAGGAAGAACCGTCCCGCGCCGAGGCGCTCGTCCGCGGCCCCGTAGCGGGCGTCCCCCACCACGGGATGCCCGATGGCGGCCATGTGGACCCGGATCTGATGGGTCCTCCCGCTCTGGAGGGAGAGCTCGAGCAGCGTCGTCGGCGTTTCCCCGTCCCGGCGCTCGACGACGGTGTAGCCGGTCCGGGCCGGCTTCCCTGCTGCCGTCACCGCCATTTTGGTGGGGGTCCGGGCCGACCGACCGATCGGCGCCTCGATCTCACCCCGCTCCTCCCCGACGGTGCCGACCACGAGCGCCAGATAGCGCCGCACCATGGTTCGCGTCGCGAGCTGGTCCACCAGCTGGTGGTACGCGTCGGCCGTCCGGGCCACGACGAGGAGCCCCGAGGTCCCCTTGTCGAGCCGATGCACGATCCCGGGCCGGTCAGGAGCGCACACCCCCGCCGACACCAGCTCTGAGAGGTCGGGGAAGCGGGACAGCAAGCCCCCCACGAGCGTCCCTTGGTCATGCCCTGCCCCCGGATGCACCACGAGCCCCGCCGGCTTGTCGACCACCGCGACCAGGGGGTCCGCGTACACGACCTCGAACAGCACGCCTGGCTCTGCCGCCACCCCCGCGTCACCCGGTTCCGGCAGGAGCACGGTGATCGTCGATCCCTCGCGCAATGCGACCCGCCCGACCGACACGGCCACACCGTCGACGAGCACGCGCCCGGCCTCGATCAGCTCGGCCGCCGTCCCGCGCGAGACGTTGGCCACCATGGCGACGCCACGGTCCACCCGCACCCCTGCCAGCAGCGCCGGGACATCCGTCGTGATCGTCTCTCCCACCGGGAGGGGGTCCGGCTGGGGAGACACTCCCCCGCCACGGGACCCGGTCCCGGACCCACCAGACCCAGACCGGGACCCAGACCCCGACCCGCGACGGCCGCTCACCCCGCGCTCCGCCGCTCCACCTCGGGGTGGCCACCGAACAGCAGCGAGGCGACCACCATGATCACTCCCACGGTCACGCACGCATCGGCCACGTTGAAGGTCGGCCAGTAGTCGAGCGTGATGAAGTCCGGCACCCGGCCACCGTGCCCGCCGACGATCCGCTCGCTCAGGTTCCCGATCGCCCCACCGAGCACCAACCCGGAGCCGACGGCCAATGGCACCGTCTTGACCTGGGCCACGACGATGGCGAGCACAAAAAGCCCGATGCACAAGAGGATCGTCACCACCAGGGCCCGGCCGCTGAAGATGCTGAACGCGAAGCCCGAGTTGAAGGTCAGGGCCAGCCCAACCGGGCCCCACAGGTGCCGGACATCATGGAGGTGGTCAATGGCGAGCGTGGTGGTCACCCGATCCGCCACCACCACGACTGCGGCGATGGCAAAGGCCAGCACCCGCGGTCGGGTCAGCGCCGCGACAGTCCCCCGCTCTTGCAAGCCACGCAGAGACGGGCGTAGGGCAGCGCCCGCAGGCGCGGCTTGGGGATCGGTTGGAAGCACCGCTCGCAGTACCCGTAGGTCTTGTCGTTGACCCGGCTCAGGGCGTCGTCGATCTCCTCGACCGCCAGTGTCGCCTGACCCGAGAGAGCGAGGTTCCGCTCGCGGTCGACTGTCACCGTGCCGCCCTCTCCCGACTCCTCGTCGAACTGCACGTCGCCCGGCTCGCGCTCGAGGGCGAGGGAGTCCGCCTCGGCACGGAGCGAGGTCGCCTGCTCCTGGTAGATGGCACGGTCGGCCACCAGGAGCTCGCGTACCTCCTCCAGGAACTTGACGTCCTTGGCGTAGGGGCCGGTCTTCGGCCGAACGGGCGCCGGGGGCTTCGGCTTCGGAGTGAAGGTCGTGCGCGCCGGCGCTGCCGCGGCCGCCGACGTGGACGCCGCCTTCTTGGCCGGCGCCTTTTCGGCCACCTTTCCGGGTGTCTTCTTCGCCGCGGCAGTCGCCCTGGCCGGTCCCTTCTTCGCCGGCGCGGCCTTCTTCGCCGCCGGGGCGGGCTTCCGAGGCGCCGCGGTGGACTTCTTCGCCGGTGAGGCCTTCTTCGCGGTCGCCGCGACCGCCTTCTTGGAGCCGGACGACGCCGGCTTCTTGACGGGGGATGCGACCTTCTTGGTCGCCGTGGCTGCCTTTTTCACAACGGGCACTGCCTTCTTTTTCGTGAGAGCGGGACGCTTCGTAGCTGTTGCAGCAACCTTGGCGGCGGAGCTTTTGTTCCCGGCCCTTGACGAGGCGGTGGAGGCCGACCGCGATGCAGACACCCTCTTGACCTGGGCGCCCTTGCTCGCTGGGGTCATCGTTCCCTCCTTCGGACCACCGGAGGTGGCCGGTTTCCCCGACGACGACCTCGTCCAGGGAGGGGGTGACGATACCCGGACGGCCGAGGCGGGGGCAACACCGCCACCACCCGCCGAGCAGGGATGTCAGACGGGGCGGGGTGCCCCCGAAACGGCCGCGTCCGAGGCGCTCTGGAGGTTCAACGTCGGCGCTCCGTCATCGGCATCGGGCCGCGCATCGCCCTCAGGCCCCGGCGCCGGAGCCGACTTGGGCTTCACGCCCATGAGCGAATTGGCCGGCTGCACGTTCTCGTCCACCCACTTGAGGATCTCGGAGAGCGCGCCGCGCAGCCGGTTGCGCTCCGACTCGAGGTGTCGAGCCATGCTCTCCACGTCGGTCGCCAGCTCTGTACGGGTGGCCTCCAGCCGCGTCACCTCTTCGCGCAGCTTCTGGTGCGTCTCCGCCTGCAGCTGCGCCGCCGTGGCTTCCGCCGCGACGATGGCCGCCCGCGCCGTCTCCTCGGCCTGCGCGACGACCGCGGCCGCCTCGGCCTCGCTCTCGCGCTTGGTCTGGTCGACGAACTTCTGCGCCAGCAGCAGCGTGCGCTGCAGGGTCTCGTCGGACAGCGCCGCCGCCTCTGCCGAGGCCGCCGCAGTGCCCTCTGCGCCCTCCGCCGCCACGGGGGCGGCCCGCTTGTCGCGCTCGAGCTGGGCGATCCGCTCGCTCGCCTGGCGCAGTCGCTCGTTCAGCTGCCGGACGTGCTCCTGGAGCCCTTCCGCCTCCTGGGCCGCCTTGTCCAGGTACTCATCGACCTCGTCGACGTTGTACCCCTTCAGGCCGAGGCGGAACTCGACCGTGCGCAGCGTGTCGAGAATCGATGCGGAGGCTTGCGAATTATCCATGGAGGTCGATTCTAATCATCCCTTCCTGCGGTTCCAGTACCAGCAATCAGGCGAGGAGCACCGGAATCAAAACGAATTGTGCGACCAGGATCACCACCAAGAAGGAGAAGTCGAGCCCCCCCATCGGGCGGATGATCCGCCGCACCGGGCGAAGGACCGGCTCAGTCGCTCGATAGAGGAAGTACTGAATCCGGGCCAGCGTTGTTCCTGGCTGGATCCGGAACCAGCTCAGGATCGCGTAGGGGAACATGACCAGCCAGATGTAGGCCTCGATTAGCCACGCGAGAAGGCGAAAGATGCTCACCGATCAGGAAGGGTAGTGGGTCTAGTCGCGGCCGAAGCCGCGCTCCACGAGGCGCTGCCGCTCCTCGTCGGAGACCTTCACGTTCGTCGGGGCCAGCAGGAACACCTGGTCGGCCACCTTCTCCATCTCTCCGCTGAGGGCGTACGTGACCCCGCTGCAGAAGTCGATCATCCGCCGCTGCAGGTCGCGGTCGGCCATCTGGAGGTTCACGATCACCGGGCGGTTGTCCTTCAGGCGGTCCGCGATCTCCTTGGCGTCGCCGAACCTCGAAGGCGCCACCACGTGGACCCGGCCCGAGGAGGACACAGCGGAGGCCGGGCTGATGGAGGGGTCGACGGGCATGGCACGCACCGCCTGCGGGCGCGGGGCGACGTTGCTCGGAGCCGGCCTGGGCTGGCTGGGAACGGCCGACTCACGAGGGATCGTGCGCACCCTGCTCATGCCACCGCTGTATTCCTCGGGCTGCTCGTACTCCTGGGCTCGTGGCTCGACTCTCGTCGCGGCCGAGAACCCACGTGGTGCCCGGTCCTCCAGGTCGTCGTACTCGTCGTACTCGTCGTCGAGCAGGCCGAGATACACCATGGTCTTCTTCATGAACGAGGGTGACATACCTTCTCCTGTCGAGACACAGCGTAGTGCCTGCTCGGCAGCCCTGGCAGGTCCGTACGCAGGGCTCTCGGCGGAACCGCTGGTATCAGGCTCCCCGTGAGCCTGACGTCGGCCTCCACCCGAGGTTCCACCTCATGCTCCACCTCAGGCTGCGCCGGGCGCCGGGCGCTCCCCGAAGAGGGCACGGCCCACACGCACCATGGTCGTGCCCGCCGCGACCGCCGCCTCGAGGTCGTCGCTCATGCCCATGGACCGCTCCTCTAGGCCAAGTTGGTCGGCCAGCCGCCCCACCGACTCGAAGGCCGCCTTCGCGGCGAGAGGACCCGGCGCCGCCACCGTCATGAGGCCTCTCACGTCGAGCCCCAGATCGGCCAGCCGAGCCACCAGTTCGGCCACCTCCGACGGTGCACAGCCGTTGCGGCCCGGCAGCCCGGTCGTCTCGACCTGCACCAGGACCCCGGCCCCGGCTGCCAGGCGGGCGATCCGCTCGCCCTCGGCAACCCGGGCGACGCTCTGCCACAGGCCGACGATCGGCGCCAGCAGCGGCACCTTGTTGCGCTGCACGGTGCCGAGGAAGTGCCACACGACCGGATCTTCCGCCTGACCCACCGCCGTCCCGGCGGCCTTCGCCACGAGCTCGGCGGCGTAGTTCTCACCCAGGTCGCGCAACCCTGCGTCGTACGCGGCACGCACCGTGTCGGGCCCGAAGCCCTTCGTGACCCCGACGACGCGCACCCGGCCGGGATCGCCCCCGGCGCGCTCGATGCGCGTCCGGACGGCCGTCAGCCTCCGTGCGACCTCGTCGCTAGCGGAGGAAGGAGGGGACGTCGAAATCGTCGTCACCCAGGTCGAGCTCGTCCTCGGAACCTGTGGCGTCGGCGAAGATGTCGACGGGCTCGGGCGTGGAGAAGATCGAGGACGCCAGGTCCGCGGACTTGGATGTCCCGGGCGGGCTGTCCTCCCACCGCTCGAACCCCGCCGCGATCACCGTCACCCGGACCTCGTCGCCCATGTTGTCGTCGATCACGGCGCCGAAGATGATGTTGGCATCCGGGTGCGCGACCGCGTGGATGATCTCCGCCGCCTCGTTGACCTCGAAGAGCCCGAGGTCAGAGCCGCCGGCGATGTTGAGGACCAGGCCGCGGGCACCCTCGATCGATGCCTCGAGCAGTGGCGACGTGATGGCCGCACGGGCCGCGTTCGCCGCCCGGCCCTCGCCGATGGACGAGCCGATGCCCATGATGGCAGTGCCGGCGTTCGTCATGACCATCTTCACGTCCGCGAAGTCGGTGTTGATGAGCCCGGGCACCGTGATGA
This sequence comes from uncultured Acidimicrobiaceae bacterium, assembly GCA_963717455.1. Lineage (GTDB taxonomy): Bacteria > Actinomycetota > Acidimicrobiia > Acidimicrobiales > RAAP-2 > Bog-473. The sequence goes on along the minus strand of OY970336.1, from coordinate 2,721,147 downwards.
GGTCGGTGATGCCACGCACGCCCTGCAGGAGGACCTCGTCGGCCATCTTGAACGCGTTGACCATGCTCGTCTTGTCGTTGGACACGGTGAGGAGGCGGTCGTTGGGGATGACGATCAGCGTGTCGACCTTCTCCTTCAGGATCTGGATCCCCTTCTCGGCCTGCATGGCACGCCGCCGGCCCTCGAAGGTGAACGGGCGGGTCACGACGCCGATCGTCAGCGCGCCGAGCCCCTTGGCGATCTCCGCCACGACGGGAGCGGCGCCGGTCCCGGTGCCACCGCCCTTGCCGGCGGTGATGAAGACCATGTCGGCGCCTTGGAGCGCCTCCTCGATCTCGGGGCGGTGCTCCTCGGCCGCCAGTCGCCCCACCTCGGGGTCGCTCCCGGCACCGAGGCCCCTGGTCAGCTGGCGCCCGATGTCGAGCTTGAGGTCGGCGTCGCTCATCAGGAGAGCCTGGGCATCGGTGTTGGCCGCGATGAACTCGACGTTGCGGAGGCCCGAGTCGATCATCCGGTTGACGGCGTTGACACCCCCGCCTCCGACCCCGACCACCTTGATCACTGCCAGGTAGTTGCCCTGGGAAGGCACGGTCGTCATGAACTCCCTCGTCTTCGGGTCGATCGCCGACCGGTTGCTCGATGATACGCCCCGCCCGCCGTCACCAGGGACCTGAGCCCGGGCAGCCATCCCTGAACCTTTGGGGAAGGTTGATGTTCACAGTACGGCAACGTGGCCCCACCATAGGAGGGGTGTTCAGGCTGGTCAAGCATCCTGCGTCACCCCGGCGTCACCGTTGGCGCGTCCGGGACGCTGACATCGATCACATCCCCGTTGTGCAGGGTCGCACCCGCCAGTATCGACGAGACGTCCTCGTACTTGTCCGTGAGCTCGGAGGGCGCGCCGATGTCGACCACGACCGGAGTGGTCAGGCTCAGCTGCACCCAGCCCGCCGGCTCCACCGTGACCGCCGTCACCTGCCCGGCGAACGACGCGGGCAGGGTCGACGCGACGCGGAGGCCCGGCTCGTCCCGGGCCGAGAGCGTCGTCCCGGCGGCCCCCGGCAGCTGGGGCACCGAGAGCAGCAGCAGCCCGGGGGCGCGGGCCGACGACACGCTCAGCACGCGCCCGTCCGCACTCAGGGTGACCCAGTGGCCGCCGGGCTCGCTGACCACGAAGCGCGGGATCTCCTCTGTCACCGCGATGTGCACCCCGTCGGGCCACGAGACGCGCACCGTGGCGGACTGCACCCATGGCATCCGCTCGATCGCCGCTGCCGCCGCTCCCGGGTTGACATCGAACAGCGGTGGGTGGCTCGCCAGCCCGGCCTGAGCCACGACCTGCGCGGCGGACTCGTGCACGGCCCCGGTCACCGTCACCGAGCGGGCCGAGAAGAGCGGCGAGTGCAGGAGGAACCAGGCGCCCACGATGACACCCGTCCCGACGAGCCCGATGGTCACGACGCGCAGACGGCGGCGACCCTGTTCCCGCATGACGGCGGCCCGCCGGGCCGAGATGCGAGGGTCGATCCTGCCCCCGCCTCCAGTGGTGACTCCGTGGCGAGCGCCCTTGCCCCGGCTCCGGGTCCAACCCGGGCGCCGGAGCACCCGCGGCTCCTTCGTGGCGACCCCGGTCACTGCTGCCCTCCGGTCGGCGCGCCGCCGCCGCCACTCACCGGCCGGTCGTCGGTCGACTGCACTGCCCCAGTCTTCCCTTCGCCGAAACCAAGGAGGCGGACCTCGGTGCGCAGTGTCACCCCGCGGCGCTCGGCGACCACGCGGCGCACGTGCTCCATCAGCGCGTACACATCGTCGGCGCTCCCGCCCTTGTCCGCCTGGATGAAGTTGGCGTGCTTCTCCGACACCTGGGCCGTGCCCAGCCGCATGCCCTTCAGCCCGGCCGACTCGATCAGCCGCCCCGCCGAGTCATCCTCGGGGTTCGTGAAGACGGAGCCGGCATTGGAACCGCCCGGCTGATGCTCACGCCGCCATCTCACGATGGCGGCCACCGCCTCCTGTTCGGCTTCCACCGATCCCGGCGTGACCCTGATGGTTGCCTCCACCACGAGCTGCGTCGGCGTCAGCGACGACGTCCGGTAGCCGTAGGACAGGCGAGCCACCTCGTCGGTCCCTCCGGCGTCGGTGAGGAGATCGACCCAGCGATAGCGCACGAGGCACGAGGCCATGTCCGAGCCGTGGCCTCCTGCGTTCATGCGCACCGCTCCGCCGACGGACCCGGGCACGCCCACCGCCCACGACAGGCCCGACCATCCGGCATCCGCCGCCCGCCGAGCCAGGACCGGGAGCGCCAGCGCGGCACCGGCACGGACTTCGCCGGCGGCACCCGGAGCGGGCAGCGCCAGTCCGGCGAAGCCGCTCCCGAGGTGCACCACGATCCCCTCGAAGCCGGCATCGGACACCAAGAGGTTCGACCCGCGCCCGATCACGAAGATCGGGATCTGCCCCTCCCCGCCCGACAGCGCGTGACCCAGCGCGGCGCGTACCTCGTCGAGATCGGCGGCGGTCTCGACCTCAACGTAGAGCGCGGCCGGACCGCCGACGCCGTAGGTGGTCACGGGTCCGAGCGGCTTCGAGAGCGCCGCCCGCTCCCCCAGTGCGGCGGCCAGCGCGCCCAGTTCGGGAGCCGGCGTCACCACTGCGGCGCGTCGAGCAGGTCGTCGGGCAGCGTGGTCAGGTCGCCGGCGCCCAGGGTGAGGCAGAGGTCGCCCGGCCGGAGCGCCGCGCCGACCGCCCGGCGCAGCTCCTCCCAGGCCGGCGCGTAGGTCACCGGCAGTCGCGGGTCCTGCGCCCGGACGGCGTCCGCCACGAGCCGGCCCGACACCCCGGGCACCGGCCGCTCGCCCGCGCTGTAGACCTCGGTGACGACCAGCACGTCGGCGTCGGCGAACGCCGTCCCGAACTGCGCCGCCAGGGCCGCCGTCCGCGAGAAGCGGTGTGGTTGGAACACGGCGACGACGCGGGACCAGCCCCCGGTCCTCGCCGTGGCCAGTGCGGCGCTCACCTCGGTCGGGAGGTGGGCGTAGTCGTCCACGAACGTGACGCCGTTCGCCTCGCCCCGGAACTCGAAGCGCCGCGTGACGCCGGCGAAGCGGGCGAGCGCCGCCTGTGCCGCCTCGAAGGGCGCGCCGGCCTGGAGGGCGGCCACCGCGGCCAGCGCCGCGTTGCGGGCATTGTGCAGGCCGGGAACGCCGATCCGCAGCGTGCCCAGGTCTCCTTCGGGCCCGCGCAGGCGGAACGACACCGAGGTGCGCTGCAGGTCGATGTCGTCGACGGTGTACGTCGATCCCGCGTCGGACCCCACGGTGATCGCCCCGTGCTCCCGGCCGATGGCCGCCGCCTCCGGATCGTCCGCGCTCACGACCGCGCCCCGGCTGGCGCTCGCCAGGAACGAGGAGAATGCGGCGCGCAGGACCTCGAACGTGCCGTAGTAGTCGAGGTGGTCGGACTCGACGTTGGTGAGCACGGCCAGGTCGGGGCGGATGGCCTGGAACGTCCCGTAGCTCTCGTCGGCCTCGACCACCAGCCACTCGCCGGAGTCCCACACCGCGTTGGTGCCGATCTCGTTGACGTCGGCGCCGATGACGAAGGACGGCCGGAGCCCCGCCTCCACCAGGACCAGCGACAGCATGGAGGCCGTCGTCGTCTTCCCGTGCGTCCCGGCGACAGCGAGGCAGCTGCGGGTGGCGCAGATGGCGGCGAGCATCTCTGAGCGAGGGACGACCCGGATCCCGCCTTCGCGAGCACGGACCAACTCGGGGTTCTCGGGCGGCACCGCCGGCGAGTACGTCACCGCGTCGGCGCCGGCCACGTTCTCGGGCCGGTGCCCCACGGCGACGGTGATGCCGTGGGAGCGCAGGCGCTCCGCCACCGGGGAGTCCTTGAGATCCGATCCGGAGACGGTGTGACCCATCGCCAGCAGCACCAGGGCGATGGCGCTCATGCCCGCACCGCCGATGCCGACGATGTGGATGCGTCGGGGGACGACGAGATCGAGTGCCCCGGGGCTGCCGGCGTCAGCGGGCATGGGCGTCGACCAGCGCTGCGACGCGCGCGGCCGCGTCAGGGTGGGCGTACCCGCGGGCGGCTTCGCTCATGGCGCGCAGGCGCTCCGGATCGGCGAGAAGGGCATCGAGCTCCTCGGCCAGCCGCTGCCCGGTGCACTCGGGGTCCGGGAGGTGCACGGCCGCACCCAGGCCGACGAGCGCCTCGGCATTGTGCGTCTGGTGGTCCCGGGGGGCGCCGGGCAGCGGCACGAGGATCGCCGGGACGCCCGACACCAGCAGCTCGGCGACCGTCATGGCACCGGCCCGGGTCACGCACACGTCGGCCGCCGCGTAGAGGTCGGGCATGCGGTCCTCGAAGGGGACGACGCGGTAGTGGAGGCCCCCGACCGTGTCCCCGCCCTCCTCCCCCCCGGCGGCGCCGTCGTCGGGTGCAGGCGACGGATCCGGCGCGAACGCCTCGTAGTCGCGCCGACCGGTGACGTGATAGAGGGTGCGTCCCCCGCAGTCGGCCCAGGCCCCCGCCAGCTGCGACACCGCCCGGTTGATGCGCAGCGCGCCGAGCGAGCCGCCCACGGCGGCGACCGTCTGGCGCTGCGGGGGGAGGCCGAGGGCCGCCCGGCCGTGCGCCCGGCCATCGGGCGTCCGGTCCAGCGAGGCCAGCTCGGGGCGGACCGGTGTGCCGGTCACGTGCGCCCGCGGCAGGCCGGTCCCCGCGAAGGCCACGGCGTTGGCCGCCGCGAAGCGGCCCAACAGGCCGTTGACCGCTCCCGGCACGGCGTCGGTGTTGACCGAGACGAGGGGGACCCTGGTCAAGAGCGCCGCCAGGCCGGCCGGGAAGCTGGCGTACCCGCCCACGATCACGACGACGCGCGGTCGCCGGGCCACGAACGAACCCAGGGCACGGGCACAGGCCCAGCCGGTGCCCACGACGGCGCAGGCGTTGGCCCACCACGCGATGGGCCGCAGGCTGCGCCGGAGACCGCGACCGGGGAGGAGCGTGTAGGGGAACTCCAGCGACGGCCACGTGGTGGCCTCCTGCCCGCGGCGCGAGCCGTACAGCTCGATCGTGTCCACCGCATGCCCGCGGTCGACGAGGGCACGGGCGATCTGCAGCGAGGGGACGATGTGACCGCCCGTCCCGCCGCCCGCGATCACCGTGCCGCGCCGGGCTCTCACCGACCTCGGGCTGTGCCGGCGGCCGGGCGGGTCGATCGCGTGGCGGCGCTGCGGTGCCCCGCGTCGACGCGTTGGCCACGGTGCCCGCCGCGGGCGAGGCGAAGGGTGCTGCCGGCCTCGCCCTGCCGGGCGACGTTGATGAGCACTCCGGCCGCCGCCATCGTGATCACGAGCGACGAGCCACCGAAGGAGATGAACGGCAGCGGGATACCGGTGACGGGGAGCACTCCGACCACGGCCCCCACGTTGATGAGGGTCTCCGCCCCCACCCAGGCGACGAGCCCGAGCGCCAGCAGTGCGCCGAAGCGGTCCACCGACTGCATCGCCACGCGGATGCCCAACCAGAGGAACCCACCGAGGAGCGCCAGCACGAGGACGGCACCCGCGATGCCGAGCTCCTCGCCGATGACCGAGAAGATGAAGTCGGTGTGCGCGTTGGGCAGGAAGCCCCACTGCGCCTGCCCGCCGCCGAGGCCGGCGCCGTAGAGGTGGCCGGACCCGAGGCCGATCAGCGACTGCATGACCTGGTACCCCGACCCCGAACTGTGGGCGGAGGGGTCCATGAACGAGAGCAACCGGGCCCGGCGGTAGGGCGAGGCCACCGCCACGATCAGGGCCAGGCCGGCCAGGGCGGCCATCACCTTCATGACCGGCCCCAGCCGCACGCCGGAGACGAACAGCAGTGCCAGCGCGATGAAACCGAGGACCATCGCCGTCCCCATGTCGGGCTGGGCCAGGATCAGCACACAGGCGAAGCCGGTCAGCAGGACCAGCGGCCCGATGATGCGCCGGTCCGTCGCGTCCTCGTCGAGGCGGCGTGAGATGAAGTCCGCTGCGAACAGGGTCAGCGCCAGCTTCATGAGCTCGGAGGGCTGCAGGCGGAATTGACCGAAGCCGACCCAGCGGCTCGACCCCATCGCGTGCACGCCGAGGCCCGGGACGAGCACGACGAAGAGGAGGCCGATGGTCACGAGCATCAGAAGGGGGCTGAAGCGCCGCAGGTTCCGGTAGTCGACCCGGAGCGCGACGCCGAGGGCGACGGCGCCGATGGCCATCCACATGCCTTCGCGGATCAGGATGGCCCACGGGGTGCCGTAGGTCGCGATGGAGACCACCGACGACGCGGTGCCGACCATCACGAGCCCGATCACGCAGAGCAGCGCGACGTCGATCAGCAGGAGGGTCGAGATCGACAGCTGGTGGGCGCCGATGCGCAGCCCGGCCGGTGCCGAGCTCCGGGCCGGGGACGGGCGAGCGGGGCGGCGCCCTCCCCTGAGCGTGGTCGCGGACGTCATCGCCGCCGCTCGCCCCGGGCGCGGACGCGCCTCTCTGCACGGTCCGACACCCGATGCACCGCACCAGTCTCCCGCACCGGGCGGCCGAAGTGGCGGAGGGTCGGCCCGAGATGGCGAGGCGTCATGTGAACTTCGCCACCGTGAGAAAGTCGCCGTAGAAGATGCCGAGGCCCAGCGCGCAGAAGAGACCGCCGAGGATCCAGAAGCGCACGATCACCGTGGTCTCGGGCCAACCCCGGAGCTCGAAGTGGTGATGGATCGGCGCCATGCGGAAGATGCGCCGGTGGAACACGCGGAAGCTGATGATCTGGAGGATCACCGACAGGGTCTCCATGACGAAGAGGCCCCCGATGATCAGCAGCAGCAAGTCGAGGTTGAGCAACAGGCACAACGCCGCCAGGCCGGCGCCGATGGCGAGCGACCCGGTGTCGCCCATGATGATCTTGGCCGGTGCGGCGTTCCACCACAGGAACCCGATGCACGCCCCGGCCAGCGCCACCGAGACCAGGGAGAGGTCGATCGCCGATGCGGGGAGCACCTGGTAGATGGCAACGTGGCGGAAGATCCAGTACCCCATGATCGACAGCACGGCGAAGCAGAACGTCCCGGCCCCGGCGGCCAGGCCGTCCACACCGTCGGTGATGTTCACTGCGTTGGACGAGCCCACCATGACGAGGACGGCGAAGATCACCCACCCGACCTGCCCGAGGTTGATCCCGATGACGTCGGCGCGGGTGAACGAGAGCGCCGTCGACGCATGGGCCCAGTGCACCGCCAGTTCGGCGAAGACGATGGCGCACACCAACTGCGCCGCCGACTTGCCGCGCTTGTTGAGCCCCAGGCTCCGCTTGTGGTGCACCTTCATGTAGTCGTCGAAGTACCCGATGAGCCCGAAGGCCACCACGGCGCCGATGGCGAGGTAGCCCGTCCGGGAGAAGCGGACCTCGGTCCCGATGTGCCCTATGGCGTAACCGAACACGACCGACCCGACGATCGCGATGCCGCCCATGGTCGGCGTGCCCGCCTTGACGCTGTGGGTCGCGGGGCCGTCCTCCCTGATGTGCTGGCCGATTTCGCGGCTGCGGAAGTAGCGGATGAGGAAGGGGGTCGAGAGGATCGCGGCCCATAGCGCGACGCTTCCCGAGACGAGCAGTCCGAGCACGTTCGCGTCAGGCCCCCGGGTGCGCGCTGCCGGGGGTGACAGTGGAGGTGGAGGTGGAGGTGGCCGTCACGCTCCGCTCCCTCGCCGGGTCCTTGGCATATCGGGCAGACAGCGCCTGGCGCGCCTCGACCGCATCGTCGAAGGGGCGCCGCTCGCCCGCGATGTCCTGGTACGTCTCGTGGCCCTTCCCCGCGAGGACGACGACGTCCCCCGGGCCCGCGGCATCGAGGGCCTTGCGGATGGCCAGGCGGCGGTCCGGCTCCACGACGACCCGCGGGTTGTCGCTGCCGCCGCGGATCCCACCCAGCACCTCCTCGATGATCACGAGTGGGTCCTCGTGGCGCGGGTTGTCCGACGTCACGAACGCCAGGTCGCTGAGACGCTCGACGACGCCGCCCATGAGGGGGCGCTTGGACCGGTCCCGGTTGCCCCCGCAGCCGAAGACGGTGAGCAGGCGGCCGCCGGGGACGAAGGTCCGCGCCTCGCGCAGCACCACCTCCAGGCCGGCCGGGGTGTGGGCGTAGTCGACCAGCACGGTGAAGGGCGGGCCCTGGCCCTCCGTGGTCGGCGCCGCGATCACCTGGAGCCTCCCGTGGACGGGGGCGACAGTGGCCAGGGCCTGGGCGATCTCCGTGGGTCCGAGGTTGCGCTCGCCGAGGGCCAGCGCCGCCTCCGCGGCGAGCAGTGTGTTGTCGACGTTGATCGCACCGGTCAACTGCGTGGTGATCCGCTGCCCGCGCCAGGTGAACTCGGTGTGCCCCGGGCGCAGCACGACGTCGGTCGCATCGCTGTGGTGCACGGCGACGGTCGGGATGCGCGAGCGCTCGAGGAGGCGCTGGCCCCACACATCGTCGGCGTGGACGACCCCGCACAGTGCATGCCGTGACGTGAAGAGCCTCGCCTTGGCCTCGAAGTAGTTCTCCATCGTGCCGTGGTAGTCGAGGTGGTCGTGGCTGAGGTTGGTGAAGACGGCCACGTCGAAGTGGATGCCTTCGACGCGCGACTGGACCAGTGCGTGGCTCGAGACCTCCATGGCGACCGCGTGTCGCGCGCCGTCGGACTTCTGCCGGTCACGCACGCCGGCCAGCACGCGCTGGACCTCGGTGGCTTCGGGCGTCGTCCGGGCTCCCGAGAGCGTTCCCATCACGTTGGTGGGGCGTCCCGTGGCGCCGAGGAGGTCGCCGAGGATCTGGGTCACGGTGGTCTTGCCGTTGGTGCCGGTCACCCCGATCATCAAGAGGTCACGTGCCGGGTACCCGTAGAACGCGGCGGCCAACCGCGCCATGACCGGGCGCATCGTCCCCGGCGCAACCCGTGTCTGCACGACGTCACGGTCGAGGAGCTCGGGGATGAAGTGCTCGCACAGGAGGCTGACGGCGCCCCGCTCCACCGCCTCGGCGGCGTGGACATGCCCGTCGCTCATCTGGCCGGGGACGCAGCAGAACAGGTCCCCCGGCACGACCCTCCGGCTGTCGTGGGAGATGCCTCCGACTTCGATGGCCGACGGGTCCCCTACCGACTCGATCACCTCGATGTCGTCGAAGAGGAGGTTCATGGGGACGGTTCGCATGGTCGACCCGACAGCGTTGCATGCCTCGGACACCCCTGCGTCACGTGCGCAACGGGCGTGTGAGCGCGAGTCACGTGATGTCCTGGGCCTGGCTGGTCGTCGAGGCGGGGGTCGAGCCGGGGGTCGTGTCCGCGCCGGGGGTGGTGGGGATGTCGTAGCGGTGCAGGGCGTAGCTCATGATCTGGGAGAACACGGGTGCGGCCACGGTCCCACCGAAGATCGGTGTCGGCCGGTTGAGGACGACGATCATGGACAGGGTCGGGTTGACGGCCGGCGCGAACCCGACGAAGGACGCCATGTAGGCGCCCTGCACGTAGGAGTCGTGGCCGGCGGTGGGGATCTGGGCCGTCCCCGTCTTGCCGGCCACCGTGTAGCCGGGGACGGCGGCGCTGGTTCCGGTGCCGACGTTCACGACCTGCTCGAGCATGGAGGTCAACTCGGAGTCGACGGAGGGCGAGATGGCCGTGTGGGTGGCGGACGGCGCGGTCTTGGTGAGGGCACCGGAAGGGCTGACCGTCGCCTGCACGAGCTTCGGCGCCACGTAGACGCCTCCGTTGGCCACGGTGTTGTAGGCATCGAGCACCTGCAGGGCGCTGACGGCGTCCACCTGGCCGATGGGCAGGGACACGTAGTCGGTCGGCTCCCAATTCGCCGCGGTGGCGAGGAGGCCGGGCGACTCGCCGGGGAAGTTCATGCCGGTCGGCTGGCCGAAGCCAAGCGCATTGACCTGGGTGAGCAGGCGCTGCTCGCCGACTCCCTGGGCGATCTCCGAGGTGCCGATGTTCGAGGACTGGGCCAGGATCTGCGTCGACGTGAGCTGCTCGGTCGGGTGCGGCTCGGCGTCGTGGAAGGTCGAGCCGTCGAGCTTGATCTGGTCGGGAACGGAGAAGACGGTGTTCGGATTGATCAGGCCGTATTGCAGCGCGGCCGAGAAGGTGACGAGCTTGAAGACGGAGCCGGGCTCGTAGAGCTGGGTGACGGCCAGGTTGTTCGGTGCCTCGTCCACGGCGTCATGGGGTCCGATGGGGATGACGCCTCCGGGCGCTGACGTGGTCGTGCTGGCCGACGGGGCCCCCACCGGGCCCGGGTGAGTGGCCGCGAGATTGGCCATGGAGAGGATCTGCCCGGTCTTGACGTCCATCACGACGGCGGTGCCGCTGACGGCGTTCGAGGTCTCGATCGCCTTGGCCAGTGCCTGCTCGGACTCGTACTGGAGCTGGGTGTCGAGGGTCAGCTCGAGGCCGGTGCCCGGAACGGTGGGCGCCAGGTTCGTCACCGGCGACTGCGGCAGCGCCACCCCGGAGGGCGACTCCATGATCGTCTCGTTGCCGGCCGTGCCCGCCAGCAGGTGGTTGGCGCCGTACTCCAGGCCGGCCGCACCCTGGCCCGCCCCGTTTGTGAACCCGATCACGGGTGCCGCCAGGTTCCCGTTGGGCACCAGCCGCTTGGAGTCGGCCAGGAGGGTGATCCCGGGGATGGCGTCAGCGGCGATCTTCTGGCCCATCGACTGAGGAAGCTGGTGGGCCAGGACGACGTAGCCCGAGTGCTGGTGCAGCTGGGTGGCGAGGGTCGTGGCGGGCACGTGCAGCAACGGCGCCAGCGCGAGGGCGGTCCGGACCGGGTGGGCCACCTGGAAGTCGTCGGCCACGACGTCCTCGGTCGGCACCGACATCGCCAGAGGCGACCCGTCACGGGCGTAGATCCCGCCGCGGACGGAAGGCAACGAGACGGAGATGGAGGACTCCCCCCGGGCGGCGGCGGCGTAGGCACCGGCGTGGAGGACCTGGACGTCGACGAGGCGGGCCACCAGGAGCAGGAGGGCGACGACGAGGGCGAGCCGCACCAGCCGGACCCGGCGCTGGAAGCTGACGCTGGCCCACGATCCCCGAGAGCGCGACAGCGGCAGGCGGGCCACCTTGGCGGTCGGCCGGTGCGTTTGGGTGCGCGAGTTGGGACGGGGGCGGGTGGCGGCGCTCGAGGTCGCCGCGGTGCGTCGTGCGGGGGCGGCGCGAAGCGGGTGGCGTCGTGCGGGCTTCGCCGGCTTGGCGGCCCGCTTGGCCGGGCGGGGCGAACGGGCAGGCGCGGTCGTTCGCTGCTGCGTGGTCCGGGTCTGAGCCGACCGTGTCGTACGCGTCGTACGCGTCCTACTCGTCGTCCCCGTCGCACGCGGCGTACGACTCCCGCTGCTCGAACGGCTCGAGGTCCCCGCTCCGGCGCGCGACGCGCGAATCCCAGGTCGCGTCGTGGCGCTCATGGGGTGGACGTTGCGGTCGTCGTCGAAGCTGCGGTCGTCCCTGCGGTGCCGGTGCTCTGCGAGGTGGGAGCCGAGGGTGCCGGGGCCCGGGCAGGGGCAGGAGCAGGAGGTGCGGGTGTCAGCTTCGGAGTCGGAAGGGGAACCACCAACGAGACGTAAGGCAGCTCGACCACGTTGGCCGGCCGGACCATGCCCAGCCCCGTCGCCGTGGCGACGATGCGTGAGGGCGTCTCGAGCTCCGAGACCGCCAGCTCGGCCTGACGGTGCGCGCCCTGCTCGAGGGAGAGCTCGTGCTGCAGCGAGGACAGCCTCACCTGACCGTTGGCGAGCATTGCCTGGGCCGCCACCACTGCCAGGAGCGCGGCCACCACCAGGCAGACGGACACGATGTGTAGCAGGCGCCCGCGCCCGGCGACCGTCCGCGTGGCACCTGCACCGGCGGGCCGACGCCCACGCGTCGTTCCCGGTCGCAGCCGACCCGGGATGACTCGCAGCGGCGGGCGACGGGTCTCGGGGGAAGGTGCAGCCGTACCGGCGCCACGTCCCCCGCGACGAGACGGGCTCGCTCCACCGACATGCCGGCGTGCCGGCGCTGCGCTCGCCGCGGAGGGAGGTGCCATCAGTCTTCTTCCGTTCGCACGATGGCGCGCAACCGGGCGCTCTCCGCTCGAGGGTTCGCAGCGATCTCCGACGGCGACGGCTTGCGTGCGCCGCGGAAGACGAGACGGTGGCGGGAGACCGCACCACACACGCAGGGAAGGCCCGGCGGGCAGACACAGCCGCCGGACTCGGCATCGGCGAAGGTCTGCTTGGTGAGGCGGTCCTCACCGCTGTGGTAGCTGATGACGGCGCACACGCCGCCGACGGCCAGGTGCGACAGGGCGGCCGGAAGCGCGGAGCGCAGCTGGCCCAGCTCGTCGTTGACCTCGATACGCAGGGCCTGGAACACCCGACGGGCCGGGTGGCCCTTCCGGCGCACCGCCGCCGGCACCGCCGACGCCACGACGTCGGCCAGTTCCACCGTCGAGGTCAGTGGCCGGGCCGCGACGATGGCCCGGGCGATGCGCCCCGACAGCCGCCCCTCTCCATTCTCGCGGAAGAGCGCCTCCAGCGCGTCCTGCGGAAGTCCGTTGACAAGCTCCGCGGCCGTGACGCCGGCGCTCGGGTCCATCCTCATGTCGAGCGGCCCGTCCGAGCGGTAGGAGAAACCCCGCTCGGCCCGATCGAGCTGCGGCGAGCTGACGCCGAGGTCGAGCAGGACGCCCGAGAGCGGCCCGAGCCCGAGCCCGCGACCGAAACCGGCGCCGCAACCGGGGTCGGAACCGGGGTCGGGTGATGACACCACGTCCTGCAACGCCGAGAACGGGGACCGGATCAGAGTGACCCGGTCCCCGAACGGAGCCAACCGCTCCCGCGCGGCCTCGAGAGCGACGGGGTCGCGGTCCATGCCGACGACGCGCAGTGCTGGATACGCCTCCAGGATTGCTGCCGCGTGACCGCCCCCGCCGACGGTCGCGTCGACGAGAGGGCCCGGGGGCACGGAAGCGAAGAGCGACACCACTTCGTCGCGCAGCACAGGAAGGTGATCGAACGAGTGGGCCATCTGCAGCCCCCCGGCCGGTGGGTCGAGAGGGAGGTGGAGATCCGTACGACCAGCGCGGAAGCGGGTGGAGTGGCCTTCCCGCGTGCCGGTCGAGGGGCTGCACATGGTCCAGTGCGTTCGCTGGGGTGTCTTTGTGCCTTCGTGCGTTCCGTCTGTGTTCTCTGTCGCCGTCCCTTTGCTTGTCCTTTCTCTCGGTGTCCCTGCTGCCTGTCTTGCCGGTTCCCGTCGATCTTTCGCTACGCCCCGTCGTCCTCGAGGAGCCAGCTCTCCTCGGGCAGCACCCGCTCGGCCCAGGCCGCCGGGTTCCACAACTCCACCCGGTCGATGGCGCCGTGGACGAGCACTTCGGAATCCAGCCCGGCGAAGGACCGTAGGTGCGCCGGAATCGGCATCCGACCCTGGCGATCGATCTCCACCTCGGCCGAGTTCGAAGCCCAGATACGCGCCCGGTTCCGATCGGAGCGCCCGGCGTCGGCCCGCTCCTGCATCGCCGCCATCTGCCGCTCGAACTCCCCGGGCGTCCAGAGTGCGAGGCATCCCTCCGAGTTCTGGGTGAGGTAGCCGCCCCGTTCGAATTGGCCGCGGAACTTCGCGGGCAGGATCACCCTGCCCTTCGTGTCGAGCGAGTGCTCGTACCTCCCGACGAAGCCTGCCACCAGCCGTATCTCCCACGACGCTCCCTGGTTTGCGTCCTTTGACGCCCGGTTACACCATTTCGAACCACTTTACGCCATTTCCCTCCACTACACAACCATCACACACCCCAGGCAACCCAAACGCAACCCCGCCGCTCCCCTGCCTCCAGGTCTCCGCGCCGGAATCGCTTCGACTCGCGCATCCAGCCGCGCTGGGAGCCGCTCACCCCTCGACCGCCCTCAAAGCGGCCGGCGCCGGCTCCGCCCGGATCGAACTGCTGCTCCCGATAGGTCGGTCTTGGGACCGTTCTCACCCGACCCCGACCGGGAGCGAATGCGGGGAAGGCGAGACCTCGGGGCTCGCGATCGGAGTTCAGCGAGCGGGCACGGTGCCCTGACGGAGGGGACGGGAGGGAGACGGGAGGGAGAGGAGGAGAGGGAGAGGAGGCCCAATCGGAGCACCGGTGAAGCGTGGAGTGGGTGCGGCAGTGGGGTGGTGTGGGGTGCGCCGCTACCCGGCGCCACCCCAAGACCGGAACGATCCGAGCAGATCGTCTCGCACGCCGCCCAGGTCAGCGACCGCCGGCTCGAGCTCGCCCAGGCCGACTGCTGTCTGCATCACGCCCCGGCCGAGCTCCTCCTGAGCATGCTCGTCCACGTACAGGAGCTCCAGCAATGGACGTGGATCCCACTGCAGGTAGGCACACGAGGAGAACAGCGCGCCCTCGCCGCGCTCGCCACTGGGAGAGACCGACCACCTTCCTCGCCGTATGGAACACCTCGCCGGGCCCACGACCAGCGAAACACACCATCTCGCCGAATTCCCCGGGTACGGAGCGGCCGCGGTGCACGTCGAAACCCTGCTGTCCCCGACGGGCCAGGACATCCACCCACCATGCACCCACCCACTCAGCGGCGAAGGAGACGTCGGCGACCCACAGTGGGTCGTCCCTCGGGATCCAAGCGTCCAGCCAGAGCTGGCGGGCCGGCTCGAGGTACACCGCTCCTCCCCCGCCGCGCCGGCGGGCCAGCTCCACACCGCGCTGTCGCATCGCGAGGGCGTCCACCAGGTCCGTGGGCTGCGTGCTGCCGAGCACCAGGGTCGGGCCCGTGATCTCACGCGCCAGCGCCACCCGTCGTGGCTCGGATCGGAACTGCTCGACGTCGAAGAGTTGCTGTGACGAGGACAACCTCAGGAGGCTGCCGCCAGATACGGCTCCCACAGCGGGTCCACGTCAGAGAGGTGGCGCAGCCGCCACAGGTGCCCGTCGGGAGGAGCGGGCTTGACCCGGAGCGTCCAACCCAACTCGGAGAGCAATTGATCAGCCTTGACGAGATTGTCCCGCTTGCAGGCGGCGACGACGTTGAACCAGTCGTGCGTGCCCCCGCGGCTGCGCGGGATCACGTGGTCGATGGTGTCAGCCGGCTGGGAGCAGTAGACGCACAGGCCTCCGTCCCGACGCAGGACGGACCGCCGCGTGACGGGCGGCGTGCGCGCCCACCTCGGGATGCGCACCATGTGTGAGAGGCGCACGATCGAAGGCACCTCGATCTCGAGCCTCGCGGAGTGGAAGACCTTGCAGTCGTCACGGACGGCAACCGCCTCGGCACGGCCCGCAATCATGAGAACGACGGCACGACGATCGGAGACGAGGGCCAGCGGCTCATAGGTCGCGTTGAGGAGGAGCACCCGCTCCATACCCCAGAGAGGCTATCCGCGGCGGGGACGTGACCTCTGACACCACCGGAGGTAAGCCACGACGTCGGACGGGGTCAGCACCTCGGTCTCCCCGTCCCCGCCATAGGCCGTGACGACCCTGAACCGCCAGTACGCCTCCCCGGGCAGCGGCACGAAAGGAGCGCGGTGCCACCACCCTCGCCGCGCCAACCGCCGCAGCGCGCCGGCAGAGGCCCACCACAAGGAGGGGTGGGGCAGCACGGCCCGCGCCACGACGACGGCATCCCTCCCCCACCGGGCTCGAGAGCCCGAGCCCGAGCCCGATCCCGTCCCCCATGCATCCGCATTCGCCACGCCGCTCACGACGTCACACCCAACCCGAACAAGCCAACCCGGGCGGCCCCGATCAGGGGCCCGCGGTCGCCCAACCCGCCGGGCACCACTCGGGCACCACGCGCGAATTCGAGCCGGCACAGACGATCCATCTCGGCTTGGGCCGCTGCGAAGAAAGGGGCACCGAACCCCAGCGCCACCGATCCGCTCACCACGGCGAGCGGCAGGTCGAGGAGGTTGGCCACCGACGCGATGGCCCGGCCCACGAGCGTCCCGGCGCGCACCACCACGACGGCAGGCGCGAGTCGCGCCGGCTGACCAGTGATGGCGGCCAGCGCCGTCCCGGACGCCTCCGCCTCCAGGCACCCACGGGCGCCGCAGTGGCACACCCTCCCGGCGGGCTCGACGATGACATGGCCCACGTGGCCCGCGTTGCCGAGTCGTCCGCCGAGCAATCGGCCATCGAGCACGATGCCGCCGCCCACGCCGGTCGACACCACCATCGCGATGTAGTCGGGGCACCCCGCGGCCGCTCCGACCCAACCTTCACCGAGCGCGAGCGCCTTGGCGTCGTTGTCCACGAAGGTCGGCAGTCCGGTCAGCTCGGAGAGGCGGGCGCGCAGGGGAAACGACCGCCACGCCTCGATGTTCAACGGCGACACCTCGTCGCCCCCCGGGCTCATCGGGCCGCCACACCCCGCCCCGCACACAATGACCCGGTCTCCGCCGGCGGCGGCGGCGGTGACCCGCTTCACCAAGTCCGCCAGGTCACCCCACAGCAAGTCGGCGGCGTCGGCGCCACCCTCTCGATCCCCCGCCCCGTTGCCGTCGCCTCCACCATCGCCCTCAGGGCCCGACCACGTCCGGGTCGGCTGCATCGCCCGTTCGACCAGGGAACCGTCCAACGCAACGAGCCCAGCTGCCATCTTGGTGCCGCCGATGTCGACGGCCAGTGCGAGGTCTGCCACAGGACCGGGACTACCTCGTCATCCTCGTGGTCGGGCTGCCGCGGCTCAGCGGGGCCGCGTGCAACGCGGTGGGATGCTCAGTCCTCGCGCCGGTGGAAGCGCGACCGGAACCAGTCGCGGGCATCGCTCACCGCGCCCTCGATACCGTTTGACGCACCCGCCGACTTCGCCTGCTCGCCATCCTTCGCCCGCGTGAAGTCGTGCCAGCCGGCCCGGCCCATGCGACGGAGGTTCCGCTCGAACCAGACGGCCGAAGCGAACATGATGATGACGCCGACGAAGCCTGCGATGACCGACTTGCTGTAGAAGGCGACGAGGATGACCACGCCGAGCACGAAGGTCACGGCGGCCCACTTGCAGTAGCGGCCCGCGTGCCGGTAGACGGTCTCCGACCTGACCCGCTCGGCGAACTCGGGGTCCTGGCGGACCAATGACTCCTCGAGCTCGGCCAGAATTCGCTGTTCGTGGTCGGAAAGCGGCACTACAACCTGCCCCCTGGGATCTCCACATCCATCTGCGCCCCATGTTGGCACGCCCGGACGGCGCGGACAATGAGGATGTCCCCGTTCGTTCCTGCCCGTGAGGCGGTCTCCACCACCCCGCAGCTTAGAACCGGATCGGCGCCACCCGGACGCGGTGGCGAAGTTGTCACGGGGCCTTCGGGCCCAGCTCAGGCTGGCCACCCACTCCCGGAAGCCAAGGACCCGACCGCCGGCACCCCGGACCGAGGCCGGGCACCGCCCGCCGGCACACGGTGCCGGGGCTACTCCGTGGGCTTGCGGCGCATGATCAGGGCGGTGATCAGGGCGCCGAGCAGGCCCGAGATGACGATCACCAGTATCAGCGGCGCGTCGCGGTGGAAGACCCAGAAGTCGATCCTTACCCGCTTCAGGTTGGCCAGTACGAACCAGGCCAGCAAGACGACCGCCACTGCGACCCCGACCAGGGTGGCCTGGTGCCGGCGGTCGACGGGCTTGCCGCCGTCGCCATCGTGCTCGAGAGGGTCGCTGTGCACGGGACGCTTCGCCACGAGGCCATTCTGCCCGCTGGCCGCCCTCGGCGCGGCACCCTGGCGCCACCCATCGCCCCCCAACCTGCGTGCGCACACATCCGCCTCCCGTCACGCCGAGCACTGCACCCGCCACCACCTGCTATGAGAGTGTTCCCGAAAGGAGAGTCATGAGCACGAGCGAGATACTCACCGACGCCCGCACCATGTGGGAGCTCGTCGACCGCCGGGCCCAGGCGTCGCCCGATCACCCCATGCTCATCGCGGCCGACGGCGAGACAGTGACCTTCGGCCAGTTCCGTGACCGGGCCGAACGGGTGGCTGGCGGCCTGCACGGCATGGGCGTGACCACCGGCTCGGTCGTGTCATGGCAGCTCCCCACCCGCATCGACACGGTCGTCCTCTCCATTGCGTTGTCCCGCCTCGGCGCGGTCCAGAACCCGATCATCCACCTCTATCGCGAGCGTGAGGTGGGCTTCGCGCTCCGCCAGACCGGCGCCTCTCTCTTCGTCATCCCCGGCACCTGGCGGGACACCGACTTCACCGCCATCGCCGAGCGCGCCCTGGCCGACGCCCCCACCCATCCGGCCATCCTCAACCTCGAGGAGATTCTTCCGGAAGCCGACCCCGCCGTGCTGCCCCCACCGCCACCGGGGACCACACCGGACGCTGCCCCGGTCCGCTGGATCTACTACACGTCGGGTTCCACCGCCGATCCGAAAGGCGTGCAACACACCGACCAGACGTTGATCGCCGGCGGCTGGGGACTGGCGCGCGCCCTCGATATGGGGCCCGACGACGTCGGCTCCATCGCGTTCCCCTTCGCTCACATCGCGGGGCCCGACTACCTGGTGACCATGCTCTCCTTCGGTTTCCCGGCCATCCTGGTCGAGGCCTTCTCGGCGCCCGACGTGCTGCCCATTTTCCGCAAGTACGGCGCCACGATGGTGGGCGGCAGCACTGCCTTCTACGTCGCCTACCTCGCCGAGCAACGCAAGACGCCCGACGACCCCATCCTCCCCGCGCTGCGGCTCATGTCCGGCGGAGGTGCGGCGAAGCCGCCCGAGATCCACTTCGAGGTGCGCGACGAGATCGGCGGGCGCGGCGTCGTCCACGGCTACGGCATGACCGAGGTGCCGATGATCTCCAACGGCTCGCCGCACGACACCGACGAGCAACTGGCCAACACCGACGGCAAGCCCGTGGAGGGCGCAGAGGTCCGCATCGTCACCCTCGACGGCCGCGTGGCCGGGCCCGACGAGGAGGGGGAGGTGCGGGTCAGGGGCCCCATGGTGTTCCACGGCTACACCGATCCCTCGCTCACCGAGGAAGCCTTCGACGAGGACGGGTTCTTCCGGACCGGCGACCTGGGCCGGCTCAGGGCCGACGGTCACCTGACGCTGACCGGCCGCCTGAAGGACGTCATCGTCCGCAAGGGCGAGAACATCAGCGCCAAGGAGATCGAGGACCTGCTCTACACCCACCCCAAGGTCATCGAGGTGGCGGTGATCGGGCTGCCCGACCCGGAACGGGGTGAGCGCGTGTGCGCCGTGGTGCAGCTCGCCGAGGGCGCGGACGGGCTCAAGCTCTCCGACATCGTCACCTTCTGCCGCGACGCGGGCCTCATGACCCAGAAGATCCCTGAACAGCTCGAGATCCGCGCGGACTGGCCACGGGCGGGAACCGGGAAGATCGTGAAGAAGTCGCTGCGCGACGAATACGCGGAGGTGTGAGCGCCTCCATGCCCAATCTCGTTGTCCCCCCGGACCCGATCGGGAACCGTCCCTACCGCATCGTCTTCGTCTGCACCGGGAACATCTGCCGCTCCCCCATGGCCGAGGTCATCACCCGCTCGCTGGCGGCGTCCACCGATCTCGGCGACGGCACAACGCTCAGCAACCACCTCGAGGTGCGCAGTGCCGGCACCGGCCCCTGGCACGAGGGTGAACCGATGCACGACCTCGCATCGGCCACTCTGGTCCGGGCCGGCTACCCGGACCACCGGCACGTCGCCCGCCAGTTCATGCCCTCGCAGCTGGGACGGATCGACCTCATGGTGGCGCTCGACCGCCGCCACCAGCAGACGCTGCGGGGCCTCGGTGCCGACCCGGGCCGCCTGGCGCTCCTGCGTGCCTTCGATCCCGCCGCCGGCGCCGCCGCAGACGTGCCCGACCCCTTCTACGGGGACGACGTGGTGTTCGACGAGTGCCGCGACATGATCGCCGCAGGGTGCACGGGCCTCGTCGCGTCCCTGGCGGCCCATTGGGAATCGCTCTGGGCGGCCTAGCCGATAGTCGCGCCAGGCGCGCGAAGTTGCTGGTCAGGGACCCTCCCGCCCGGGGCTCCCACCGAAACGTGTGACATAGTGCCCCCGTGGTCTCACGAAGGGTCATGCGGCGGCGGCGTCAGTTCGCGGTCGGGGGTGCCCTCCTCCTCCTGATCCTGATCTACCTCGCCTTCTTCTCGGGAGGCTCGGGCAAGGCGCCGACCTCGACCTCGACCTCGACCTCGACGACCCAGCACGCCACGGTCGCCGCCGAGCACTTCCCGAAGCACTCGCCGCTGAATCCCGACTGGAAGGGCAGCGGGCACTCCGTGACCATGGGCTTCGGCGGCGACGTGCACTTTGCGGGCGCCGTCGGGACGAACCTCGCCAAGGACCCCTCGACCGCTCTCGGTGACACGATCCCGCAGCTCTTCGCGGGTTCCGAGCTGAGCATGGTGAACCTGGAGACTGCGGTCACCAACAACAGCGTCTGCCCGGAGCCTCAGTCGAAGCCCTACATCTTCGACGCGCCGGCCACGGCGATCACGGCCCTCAAGAGCGCCAAGATCTCGCTCGTCACCGAGGCCAACGACCACGGCCTCGACTGCGGGCCACAGGGACTGTCGCAGAACCTGACCATCGCACACCAGGCCGGCTACCCGATCATCGGGATCGGCAACAACGCGACCGGAGCGTTCACCCCATACCGCATCACGATCAACGGACAGCGCATCGCGATCATCGCGGCGACCCAGGTCATCGCGGACAACCTTGTCAGCACCTGGACCGCCGGCAGCTCGCAGCCCGGTGTCGCCTCGGCCATCGACCCCACGGAGCTCGTGCGGGAAGTGCAGCAGGTGCGCCGGACCGCCGACACCGTGATCGTCTACGTGCACTGGGGCACCGAGACGCAGGCCTGCCCCAACCCGCAACAGGAGCCTCTCGCCCAGCAGCTCGTGAAGGCCGGGGCCGACCTCGTGATCGGCGCAGACGCCCATGTGCTGCTCGGGGGCGGCTACCTCGGCAGCGCGTACGTCGACTACGGACTCGGGAACTTTGCCTTCTACGACGACGCGCCACCGGAGACCGACAGCGGGTCCCTGATCGTCACAGCCGAGGGCCGCCACATCACGAATGTCGTGTTCCGGCCCGCCACGATCCTGTCCGGGCTGCCCCAACCGCTGACCGGTGCGCCCGCGGCGGACGCCGTCCAGAGCTGGAACGCGGCGCGCGGCTGCACCAACCTGTCCGTCACCCCGGCGGCGAGTCTGGCCACCATGCACGGCGAAACGGTGCCGTTCGTCGCGCCGCCGGCGACCGCCACCACCACGACCACGGCCCCGAGCTCGGGGGCTGCGACGACCACGACGACGACCGCCGGATCGGGTTCCTCGTCGACGGGCAGTGGGAGCGGGTCGGGCGCCACCACCACCACGACGACGACGACCCCAGCCTCGACCACGACGTCTCCCACCGACAACGCCGGCTGAGACCGCTCAGGCACCCGCACCGGGGATCGCGTCAGTTCAGCGCACCGAGTCGAAGGTTGGTGCGCCGGCCTCGAGCGGCACGCGGGCGGCCCGGGCCGTGAAGCTGATCGCGTGATACCAGCCGCACAGGAGGAGCAGATCCAGCAACGCGGCCTCGTCGTAATGACTCCGCAGTTCCTGCCACAAGGCCTCGCTGACGTCGGACGAGTCGTGCAGCTCGTCCACGAGCCGGATCAGCTGGCGCTCACGCTCCTCCACCCAACACGGGTCGGCGGGTCTGCCGTGGGTCAGCGACGTCACCTGCGCCGCGTCGAGATCCGCACGGGCGGCGAAGAACGCGACGTGCACGCCCCACTCGTACTCGCAGCCGCAGCGGGCACAGGTGCGGTCGATCACGATCTCGCGTTCGCGCAGCCCGAGCGTGAAGGACCGCCCGAGCTCGTGCCGTCCCCACGGCTGCATCGCTGTCGCCATCGGCGGATTCCGGACGAAGGTCCGGAAGAGCGCGATCGGGGGAACCCCGGGCGGCATCATCGAGCGCAGCTGTTCCCCGACCGCCGGCTCGAAAGGCGGTTCGAGCGGTGAGAGGAGCGCTGTTTGTTGCGAGTCCATGGCCGTCACCTCCAGGATTTCTGAATTCGAAACACTCGGTCCATTACCCTAGCTGAGGTGTTTCGGATTCAGAACCGCTTCCCCGCCACCGAGAGCCACGTGGCCCCGCCCCGATGACACCGCCCCCCACCTCCCCCCTCCCCGGCCGGCCCGTCCGCGGGTCGACCTCGGGGCGGCCGCTCATGGCGGCGCTCGACCTCCTCGGCCGGCGCTGGACGCTGCGCATCCTCTGGGAGCTGCGTGACGGCAACCTCGGAGCCCGGGCGCTGCGAGCACGCTGCGACGACATGTCCTCGAGCGTGCTCTACGAGCGGCTGGCCGACCTGCGCACCGCTGGCCTCGTCGAACAGGATGACGACGGCACGTACGCCCTGACCTCGCTCGGGTGCCAGCTGGGTGACGCCATCACACCGCTGCAGCACTGGGCTGATCGCTGGAAGAGGTCCCAGGACCACCAAGATCCCTGACTCCCGCAGTCGGCGCACCTCGAAGCGTCAGCGCAGGTCCATCTTCGACCAGGTGTGCGGCTTCTCCCCGAAGGCGTCCTCACCGGGCAGGCGGCGGTGGCGGAACCGGATCTCCTCGAGGTCGTTCGGTTCGGTGACCGTTTCCTCCGACAGCCGCAGCACCATGTCGGCCTGGCGACGGAGCACGACCCGCTGCTCCGGCGAGGTGGTGTCGAGCATGATCGACCCCAGCGAGTCGATCAGCCGGATCAGGACGGCCGGATTCCGGGCGCCCGACTGGCGGATCTTGTCGAAGGCGCGATTGACCATGCGGGCGTAGGACGGGTCCGACTCGATCAGGCGCACGTAGCCCTCCCCGTCCCGGTACACGCCCTCGTCGAGCACCCGGCCCGACACCCGACCGAGGCCGGCCGAGAGCCAGTCGATGCACGTGAGCGCGGTGAAGGTGTCGTTGACCGCAGCCGAGAGGGCACGGATGGCGATCTCGACGAGCTGGTCGATGGCGAACACGGGGTCTTGCACCAGCGTGCGGTGCGGCCCGGTCACGTGGGCCTTTGAGAGGGCGCGGGCGACCTCGGGCGCCGCTCCCCGCGGCCAGACCATCGCCAGCGCGCGGCCGGTGGCGAGATAGTGGCCGGGCCGGTGCTCCAGCCGGATCACCGAGTCGGTCCGGGTCGCGATGCCGATGAGCTGGGAGTAGCCCACGTACTGGATGTAGCCGCTCACCTGCGAAGGGACTTCCGCCCCGCGCTCATCGATGAGGGTGAGCAATTCGGGCACCGACTTCCCTCCGTGCTTCTGCGACACCGGCTCGGCATCGGCCCCGTTCCCGACCTTGTCGGGGAATTCCGCGTCGATCGACTTCATCAGATCGTCGGCGATCCCGGCGATGACCTCGGGGAGCTGGATCGACTTCGCGATGTGGTGGATGAAGTAGATCAAGACCACGAGGTCGACCATCAACAGGGCCTCGGCCACCGAGGTCGAGAGGTACGGGACGAAATGCGGGCTGGCGCTGTTGATGGAGACGAGTGCCAGGACCGAGTACACGAACGTCCCGACGAACACGCCGAGCGTGACCTGGTTGCCGACGTCGCGCACGAAGTTCCTCATCATGCGTGGCCCGAACTGTTGCGACGCCAGCGTCAACGCAAGGATCGTGATGGAGAACACGACTCCGACCACGGTGATGACGGCGGCGGCAATGGCGATGAGCACCTGGCGTTCGGCGTTCGCGTCCCCTGTCCGGATCCAGGTCGGTAGGTGGATGTGACCGTGGAACACCGCCAGGTCGATCTCGAAGGTCACGAGGAACAGAAGGACGGACACCACGATGAGGATGGCCGGGACGACCCACAACGTCGTCCGCAGCTCCTCCCAGTGCCAGCTCGGCAGCTGACGTCGGTCCTTGCCGACGCGCGCCGGCTGCGGCGTGACGATCTCGTCGATGTCGGTCACGACGGCGCGGTCGAACCGAGCAGATGACGGATCGCGTGCCGACGCCCGTCGGAACGCGGGGAGCGGGTCGAGGAGGAGATGGTGGCGTTGGTCATTGGGAAAGCTGTCACTCGTCGCCGACCAGTCTTCCCGGCACACCGATGAACCGTGAGAACACTAGCCCCACTTCCCGGTGCGCCCCTCCCAGCTCACGACGGGAAGAAGCGAGGCAGATGGTCTTTGTTCGCCGCCAAGAGCTCGTTGGCCAACTCAGCCGCCAGCGGGTACTGAGCGACCAGAGGGTTGGCCAACAATGCGCGCACCACGTCCTCCCGGCTCCCCGAGCAGGCGGCGCGGACGGCCAGACGCTCGTATGCCTTGGCGTGCTGGACGAGGCCGAGCATGTCGGGCGGCAGGGGCCGTTGGGGCAACGGATGGGCACCGTCCGCGTCCACCACGGCGGTCGTCTCGACGACCGCATCGTCGGGGAGCCCGGGCACCGCCCCGTCGTTGCGCATGTCGACGACCTGGATGTCGCCCTTCCCGTCGTGCAGCGATGTCATGAGGCGCACCGCGGCCAGCGAGTAGAAGGCACCGCCCCGGTACGACAGTGCGGCCGGCTTCGTCACGAGGGCGGGATCCCGGTACTCCTCGAGCAGCTTCGTCTCGAGCTCCGCCACGACGTCGGCCCGTGAGCGATGGCCCGGTGCCGCCTGCTGCGCCACCTCGGCGTCGTGTTGGTAGTAGTAGTGCACGTAGTACGAGGGCAGGGCATGCTGCATGCGGAGCACGTCGATGGGCACGCCGCTCTCGAGCTCGAGCTCCGGGCCGAAACGCTCGAAGAGATCGTCGAGGCGATCAGGTCCACCCGGGCCGTCTCCCCCGGCGCCCTCGGGATCGACACCGGTACCGCTGCCGGTGCGGGCGGAGCGGATCCACGTCAGGTGGTTGAGCCCGACGTGCTCGATCGCCACCTCGTCGGGATCGACACCGAGATAGTGGCCGAGGCGTCGCTGGGCCCAGATGGCGACGTTGCACAGTCCCACGGCCCGGTGGCCCTCGTCGAGCAGCGCCTGCGTCACGATGCCCACCGGGTTGGTGAAGTCGACCAACCACGCGCCCGGGTTGGCCCGGGCCGCCATCTCCTCCGCCAGCCCCAGGACGACCGGCACCGTGCGCAGCGCCTTGGCGAACCCACCTGCACCGACCGTCTCCTGGCCGAGGCACCCGTAGCCGACGGGGAGGGTCTCGTCGACGTGGCGGGCCGCCTGGCCGCCGATGCGCAACTGCACGACGACGAAGTCGGCGCCCTCCAACGCGGCGTGGGGGTCGGCTGTCGTCGAGAAGGTCCCACCCCATCCGCGCGCCCGCAGGATGCGCTCGGACAGACCACCGACGACGTCGCGGCGAACATCGCTCGGGTCGAGCAGGACGAGGTCGTCGACGACCATCCGGTCATCCAGATCGCACAGCCCGTCGACGAGCTCGGGGGTGTAGGTGCTCCCCCCACCGACGACGGCCACCTTTGTCCCCACGCAGCGCAACGTAACATCCGTGCGTGCCCGCCCCCTCGGCTGCCGAGCCCGCCGTGCTCGCGTTCGACGGCGGCAGCACGAAGACTGATGTCGTCCTCGTGTCCGGTGACGGTGCCGTCCTGGGCCGGGCCCGGGTAGGTCCGAGCAACCACCAGCTCGTCGGCCTGGAGGGCACGCGCACGGCCCTGCACGAGGCCGTGGCTGCGGTGACCGATGCGGCGCACCGAGACGGTGGCGCGCTCCCGGTCTGCCCGACGGGCGTGTACTGCCTGGCCGGCATCGACCTCCCGGTCGACGAGGAGAAGCTCGCACCTGCGATCGCTGTGGAGGGATGGACCGAGCAGGTGATCCTGCGCAACGACACGTTCGCCGTCTCCAGAGCGGGCACGACGTCCTCGTGGGGTATCGGCGTCGTCTGCGGCACCGGCGTCAACTGCGCAGCCGTGGGGCCCGACGGGAGGACCGTCCGGTTCCCTGCTCTCGCCGAGCTCTCGGGTGACTTCGCGCCGGGCGGGGCGTGGCTCGGGGTCCGTGCCCTCGGGTTGGCGCTGCGGGCCGGAGACGGCCGCGGTAGTCCCACCTCGCTCAGGGAGCGGGTGCCGGCGCACCTCGGGCAACCCGACGCGGAGGCGGTGCTCAGCGGCATCTACACGGGCGCCATCCCCTACGCCCGGCTCTTCGAGTTGGCGCGCGTGCTCCTCGACGCGGCCGCCGACGGCGACCCGCTCGCCCGACAGGCGGCCAACACGCTGGCAGACGAAGTCGTGGCATTCGTCCGCGGGGCTGTCGTACGGCTCGACCTCCAGGACGAACCCGTCGAGGTCGTGCTCGGCGGCGGCGTGTTCGACACCAGTGACGTCGCCTTCCACGAGCGCGTCGCGGTGGGCGTCCACGACGTGGCGCCTCGAGCCGTGCTCGTCCGCCTCGAGGCTCCGCCGGTGCTCGGCGCAGCGCTGATCGGTCTCGACGCCATCGGGGCACCGGCGAGCGCGCTCGCTGCCGTCCGCGAACACCTCACCTCGGACTCCTCAGGCGCCACGCCCTGACCCAAGAGCACCTCGGGCGCTACCCGGCAACCCCCGACCCGGACCCGGACGCAGGTCCCGACCCAGCCCCGGCACCGACCCCCGCCGGCTCCGGCATGGCGTCGGCCACCATCCGCTCGTCGTCGGCCAGCAGGGCGTGGGCGAGCTCCTTCACCATCTCGATGATCTCGGGGTGCTCCTCGGGGTTCCATCCCTCGAGCAGCTCGGTCAGCCCGTTCCGCCGGGCCTCGGTCAGCTTCTCGAGTGCGGTCGACCCCGCGCTCGTCAGGTGGAGGTCGCCCTGCGCACCCTGGCGCCGCTCCTCGATCATGCCGGCGGAGACCAACCCGTCCACGCCGGGCTGGATCACCTCCGGGTCGACCTTCAAGCGATCGGCCACCTCGGTGACGGTGCAGGCGGGCCGTTCGGACAGCCGGTACAGCAGCCAGACCGACCGGGGCGGCAGGTCGATCCCCGCCCGCTGCGCCAGCGTGCGGTAGAGCTCGGGCCGGTTCTCCCGGGCCGACACCCGTTCCAGCGCCAGCTGGATCTCCTGGAGCGACGAGCGGTGCTGCGGCGCCCCTTGCACCTCGCCCAGGTCGACCGTCTCCACCGTCTTGCGCAGCTCGACCTCCGGAAGGAGGAAGCTCAGCAGGAAGGCGAAGAAGGAGATCGGCACCGCGACGAAGAACACGACCTGCACCGCATGGGTGACGGCGTCGATGTACTTGCCGTAGAACAGCAGGCCCTCCGCGGTCGACTTGAGCTTGTCCAGGATCGCCGGGTTGATCGTCTGCGGGTTGAAGTTCTTGATCACCGACGCGGGGACCTTGGCCAGCGTCGGCGCGATCGTGTGAGTGAAGACGATCGTGTAGATCGCGCCGAACACCGCCGTGCCGAAGGACCCTCCGACCATCCGGAAGAACGTCGCGCTGCTCGTTGCCACTCCGAGATCCTTGTAGGACACCGCGTTCTGTACCGCGACCACGAGCACCTGCATGATCAGGCCCATACCGACACCGAAGACGAACATGTAGCCGGCCAGCACCCACCCGTTCGTCGCAGCGTCGATGAGCGACAGCAGGTATGCGCCCAGGGTCATCAACGCGGTGCCCAGGATCGGGAAGATGCGATACCGGCCCCAGCGTGTGACCAGCCGGCCCGAGATGACGGAGGCACCGAGCATCCCGAGCATGAGCGGCAGGATGCGCAGGCCCGATACCGTCGGGCTGACGCCCTTGACGTTCTGCAAGAACAGCGGCAGGAAGGTGAGCGCTCCGAACATCGCGAACCCCATCACGAAGCCGATCGCGCTGGCAGCCGTGAAGACACGCACCCGGAAGAGCGACAGCGGGATCACGGGCTCCGAAGCGGCCCGCTCGGCGAAGACGAACGCCACCGCCAGAATGACGCCCACAACGGCGCACGCAATGCTCGGGACCGAGCCCCAGGCCCACGAGATCCCTCCCAGGCTGGCGAAGAGGATGAGCGACGTCGCCGAGCCGGCGAGCAGCAGCGTCCCCGCATAATCGATGGCGTGGCCCACGCGGCGCAGATGGCCCGGCAGCACGGCGCCGGTCACGAACAGGGCCAGGATCCCGAGCGGGAGGTTGATGTAGAAGACCCAGCGCCACGACAGGTAGGTCACGCACAGCCCGCCGATCAGCGGCCCGATGACCGTGGCCACCGCGAACATGGCGCCGAAGAGCCCCATGTAGCGGCCCCGGTCGCGCGGCGAGACCACGTCGCCGATGATCGTCTGGGCGCCGACCATCAGCCCGCCACCGCCCAGGCCCTGCAGCGCGCGGAAGGCGATGAGCTCGGTCATGGTGTGGCTGAACCCCGCCAGCGCGGAACCCACGACGAAGATCACGATCGCGGCCTGGAAGAAGGTCTTCCGCCCGTACTGGTCGCCCAGCTTCCCCCACAGCGGCGTCGACACGGTCGAGGCCAGCAGGTAGGCGGTGACCACCCAGGCCAGGTGCGACCCCCCGTGCAGGTCCCCCACGATGGTGGGCAGCGCCGTCGACACGATGGTCTGGTCGAGCGCGGCCAGCAGCATGCCGAGCAGCAGGGCACCGAGGATCAGCCAGAGTCGACGCTTGGTGATCTTCTCGACCACGGGGGGCGCTGCGACGACGCTCACACCCACCTCCCCGACGCCTGCCACGATCCGCTCAGAGTAGGAACGTCCTCCTCCCAATGCAACCATGGGCAGGCCGCCGCCCCTTTCCGCCGGACCGACCACGGCGGTCACCGCCCACGGCATCCAGGACCAGCGTCACCCGCGCTACGGTCCCCGCGGCAGCAAGCGGCCCGTCGCACGCCGGCGGGCACACGATCGAGACGAAGGAAGACCCAGACTCATGCGCACTCGCCTCACTGAGCTGCTCGGGATCGAGCACCCCGTCATGCTGGCCGGGATGGGGGGTGTGTCGTACTCCCAGCTGGCCGCGGCCGTCTCGGCAGCGGGGGGCTTCGGATGCCTCGGCGCCTCCACCATGGGCGACGAGAAGATGGCGGAAGAGATCGCGGCGGTGCGGCAAGCCACCGACAAGCCGTTCGGCGTCGACCTCCTGACGGCCATGCCGGGCGGCCTGACCGATCAGGTCAAGATGATCATCGAGGGTGGCGCGTCGGCCTTCGTGGCCGGGCTCGGCGTCCCGACCGAGGTGGTCGACCTGTGCCATCGCAACGACGTGGTCGTCGTGAGCATGTGCGGGAAGGTCGAGCACGCGGTGCGCGCCGTCGACGCCGGATGCGACCTCGTCGTGGCGCAGGGCACGGAGGCGGGAGGCCACACCGGCCAGGTGGCGTCCCTCCCTCTCGTCCCCCAGGTCGTCGACGCGGTCGGCCACCATGTGCCGGTGGTCGCGGCGGGAGGCATCTTCGACGGCCGCGGCCTGGCAGCGGCCCTGGCGCTCGGGGCCGACGGGATCTGGGTCGGCACCCGCTTCATCGCGACCCCCGAGGCGCGCGGTGTGCTCGGCTACAAGGAGAGGCTGATCGCCAGCCGGGAGGACGAGACGACCGTCAGCCGCGCCTACTCCGGCAAGACGATGCGCGTCGTGCGGAACACCTACACGGACTACTACGACGCCCATCCGGACGAGCTCAAGAAATTCCCCGAGCAACTGGGCGTCTCCTACGGGAACGGGACCATGCACCTCGGCGGCGACTCGTACACCGATGGCGTGGACGTCGACAAGGAGTGCTACCCCGCCGGGCAGGGTGTTGGCGCGATCTCCGAACTGGTGCCGGCCGCCGAGTTGGTGCGCCGCTTCGTCACCGAGGCCGAGGCGGTCCTCGACCGCCTGTCGGCCTTGCGTGCGCCGAGCGCGCACGGGGACTGAGCGCGGGCGCCGGCGGATCGCCGGTGCTCACCCCGTCCCGGCCAGGCCAACGGGGCACGAGACGCCCGTGCCACCCAGGCCGCAGTAACCACCGGGGTTGGCCTCGAGGTACTGCTGGTGGTAGCTCTCGGCGTAGTAGAAGTCCCCGCTCGGGGCAATCTCCGTCGTGATGGCGCGGTAGCCGGCTTCGCGGAGCTGCCCGCTGAAGCGTTCGGCCACCCGGTGCGCCGTGGCGGACTGTTCCGGCGAAGTCGTGTAGATGGCGGAGCGGTACTGCGTCCCCACGTCGTTGCCCTGTCGCATCCTCTGCGTCGGGTCATGGCCCTCGAAGAACGCGGCGACGAACCGCTCGTAGCTGGTCACTGAGGGATCGAAGACGACGAGGACCACTTCGGCATGGCCGGTGCGGCCACTGCGGACCTCACGGTAGGTCGGGTTGGGCGTCAGGCCGCCGGCGTATCCCACCGCAGTGGTGAAGACGCCGGGCAGGGACCAGAACACCCTCTCCGCGCCCCAGAAGCACCCCATCCCGAAGACCGCCTGCTCGAGATCGTCGGGGAACGGCGGCGTCAGCTTCGTGGCGAGCACCAGGTGGTCCCCGCCGACCGGCATCGCCGCCTCCCGCCCGGGCAGCGCCCGCTCGGGGGTCACCATCCGCTTCTTGCTGAACAGACCCACGGCGCCTCCTCGGGAAACCGAACCGCTTCTCCCAGTATGCGACGTCGTCGTCCCTGGTCATGCGCCTTTTAGTCCCTCAGCGGAGAAGATATGTGACTTATACGAAATATAATGATATATTATTAGTGTTCTACAAGGCAGAGACCAGAGCACCCCTGCGCAAGGGGTCGCAGAGGACAAGGAGGCACCAATGGCACAAGAACAAGAACACCAGCACGACACGGTCCACGAGCACGACCGTGACCGCCCGCACGATCACGACCACCCCCACGACCACTTCTTCGCCGGCCGCGGCGGGATGCGGGGCCGTGGCCGCTGGGGTGAGCGCGGCGGCTGGGGCGGAGAGCGCGGCGGATTTGGCCGCGGCTGGGGCGGCGGGCGGCGAATGCCCCGGGGCGCGATCCGGACGGCCATCCTGGTCGCCCTGCGCGACGAGCCGGCCCACGGCTACGAAGTGATGCGACGGCTCGAGGAGATGAGCGGCGGACTCTGGCGTCCGAGCCCCGGGTCCGTCTACCCGCACCTCCAGATGCTCGAAGACGAGGGCCTGGTGCAGTCGTCCGACGTCGATGGGAGCCGCACGTACGCGCTCACCGACGCCGGCAGGGCGGAGGCCAAGAAGGCAACGCTCCCCTGGCAGGCGACCGGCGAGACCGACGACGAAGTCCTCTCGCTGCGCCAGGGCGTGGGTCAGCTCATGGGTGCCGCCAAGCAGTTGGCCGGTGCCGGCGAGAAGTCCCAGATCGAGCGGGGCATCGCCGTGATCCAGAAGGCCCGCAAGGAGCTGTACCAGATCCTCGCCGAGGACTGAGCCGAGACGGACCATCACTCGAGGCGACCGGTACTGTGCACATGGGATCTATGACCACGACGACCGCGGCAACCCAGCGCGAAGGCGCCTCCGGTGAGCCCACTGCGCCGATCATCGAGACGGTGGGCCTCACCAAGACCTACCAGGGCACTGATTTCCGCGCCGTCGACCAGTTGAGCCTCCGCGTGGGAGCCGGAGAGGTCTTCGGCCTCCTCGGGCCGAACGGGGCCGGGAAGACCACCACCGTGGGCGTGCTCACGACGAGGGTCATCCCGACCGAAGGGCATGCCCTGGTCGGAGGCATCGATGTCGTGCAGCACCCGACGCTGGTGAAACAACTCATCGGCGTCGTGTCCCAGCAGAACACGCTGGACCGTCAGCTCACTCCATGGGAGAACCTGTACTTCCACGGCCGCCTGTTCGGCATGGGCCCGAAGGAGTGCAGGCAGACGGCCGACGAGCTGCTCGAGCGGTTCCAACTGAGTCGGTTCGCCAAGGCGTCCGTGTACGCCCTCTCGGGCGGCATGGCCCAGCGGCTGATGGTGGCCCGGGCGATCTTCCATCGTCCCGCCGTGCTCTTCCTCGACGAGCCCACCGCCGGACTCGACCCACAGGGCCGTCTGGCCCTGTGGGACCTGCTCGGCGGCCTCAATGCAGAGGGCCAGACCATCCTCCTCACGACGCACTACATGGAGGAGGCGGACAAGCTCTGCGACCGCGTTGCCATCATGGACCACGGCAGGATCCTGGCCCTCGATACCCCGACCGAGCTCAAGCGAAGCGTGGGCGCCGACACCATCGTGACCGTGAAGGCCGCCGGGGATACGCAGAAGCTGGCCGACGCCTTCAGCGAGCGGCTCGACGACCTCACGCGGACCCGCCAGATCCCTGACGGCGTCGAGCTGCAGATCCGCGGCTCTGAACGGCTGGTCCCGCGCATCGTCGAGGCCGCCGAGTCGGCCGGGTTCTCGTTGGCCGACCTGTCGGTCGCCGAGCCCACTCTCGAAACGGTCTTCATCGGTTTGACCGGGAAGGAGTTGCGCGACTGATGTCCACCACCACGACGCCAGCCGTCCCCGCCGCCACCACCTTCGGTCCACCTGGCACGCACCATGTGGACCTGGCGCCGACGCGTTCGGCGACCGCAGCGAGCTGGACCTCGCTGCATGCATTGATCCTGCGCGATCTCGTCGTCCTGTGGAAGCACAAGGTCGAGTTCACAGTGCGCACTCTGGTGCAGCCTTTCCTGCTGTGCTTCGTGTTCCTCTACGTGTTCCCCAAGATCGGCCAAGGGATCGGCGCCGCCAGCGGGATCCCCGGCGCGGAGTCGGCGTTCGCCACGGTGCTGGTGCCGGGGGTGGTCGGGCTGTCGATCATGTTCCAGGGGATCCAGGCCGTGGCAATGCCGCTGGCACAGGAATTCGGCTTCACCCGCGAGATCGAGGACCGGGTGCAGGCACCCTGCCCCATCTGGCTCGTGGCGATCTCCAAGGTGATCTCCGGGGGTGCACAGGGTTTGATCTCGGCGGCGATCGTCCTCCCCATCGCCTCCGTGGTGCACGCAGCCGGCGTCGAGGCGCACATCAGCCTGCACTGGTTGCTCATCGTGACCCTGGTCCCCCTCTCGTGCATCTGCATGGCGTCCCTCGGCCTGTTGCTGGGGACCTCGTTCGAGCCGCGCAACCTCGGCCTGATGTTCGGGTTCATCGTGCTGCCCATCACCTTCCTGGGCGGCACCTATTACCAGTGGACGCGGCTCGCGCCGGTCGAGGTCGGCCCCATCCACTGGCTGCAGATCCTGGTGCTCGTCAACCCCCTCATCTACATCAACGACGGAATGCGGGCCGCGTTCACCGACGCCGCCCACATGCACCTCTACGTCATCTATCCCGCGATCGTGGCCTTCAGCGTCATCTTCCTGGTGCTCGGCCTGCGCAATTTCCGACACAAGGTGCTGGCCTGATCGGCCTTCCCTCCGGCGAGAGGGCCGGGGGCGCGTACGGACAGCCAGAATCACCAGGTCTTCGCTCCTTTGGGTGAAAAGTGCGCGAAACGCGCCTGATCGGGGGCACATCTGGGTAACGTGATCCGCAACCGGCAGCCAGTGTGCGCAACCGCTCCGAGTGGGGTGGCGAAGGGACGAACGTGATGGAGAAGAGCGGTCGAGCAGCGCCGTCCGATCTCCTTGAGGAGTACGCCCGGGTGCGGGCCACCACCGAACGGCTGGCGTCCGTGCTCAGTGCGGAGGACCAGACGGTCCAGACGATGCCCGACGTCAGCCCGACGAAATGGCACCGCGCCCACGTCACATGGTTCTTCGAGACGTTTCTCCTCGGTGAGTACGACAGTCGATACCAAGTCTTCGACGACGCGTACGTGTACATCTTCAATTCGTATTACGAGGCCGTCGGTGCCCGGCATCCACGGCCCGAGCGCGGCAATCTCTCTCGGCCCGGCGTCGAGGAGATCGCGCGCTACCGCGCCCATGTCGACGCCGCCATGGAGCCGCTGCTCCGGGATCCTGCTCAACCCGCTCTGGCGGAGCTGATCATCCTGGGCCTCCATCATGAGCAACAGCATCAGGAGCTCCTGCTGATGGACATCAAGCACGTCCTGTCGCGCAACCCTCTCCACCCGGCGTACTTGGCGGGGTCGCCCACCCCCTCGAGCACCCATCCGCCCAAGGCGAACTGGTTGGAGCACAGTGGCGGCCCCGTCGAGGTGGGCCATCGGGGCGAGGGGTTCGGGTTCGACAACGAGTTCCCGGTGCACTCGGTGCAGCTGACCCCGTTCGGGCTCGCAGACCGGCCGGTGACCTGCGGGGAGTGGCTCTCCTTCATGGAGGACGAGGGCTACAGCCGGCCAGAGTTCTGGCTCTCCGACGGCTGGGCTGTGGTGAACACCCAGCAGTGGGAGGCCCCTCTGTACTGGTCGAGGGACCCCGACGACCCCGATCGTTGGCTGCAGTTCACCCTGTCGGGCCTGCGTCCGGTCGACCCCGACGAGCCGGTCTGCCATGTGAGCTACTACGAGGCGGATGCGTTCGCCCACTGGACCGGCATGCGGCTGCCCACAGAGTCCGAATGGGAGACGATCGCCACGGCACACGGCGGCGGCGACAACTTCCTGGACGACGACTTCCTCGGGGAGGGGGCGCCCCATCCCCGGCCCGCTGTATCGACCAACGCGATCTTCGGGGACACCTGGGAATGGACGTCGAGCGCGTACTCCCCCTATCCGGGGTTCCGCGCTGCGCCCGGTGCCGTGGGCGAGTACAACGGCAAGTTCATGGTGAGCCAGTACGTGCTCCGGGGCGGATGCTGTGCCACGCCGCGCGGGCACGTCCGCGCCACCTATCGCAACTTCTTCCCCCCCGGTGCCCGCTGGTCGTTCGGCGGCGTGCGGCTCGCCCGGGACCCCTGAGTCATGGCCTACACGATCGACGTGCACCTCTCTGCCGACGAGGTGCGGAGCCAGATGCGGGTCGACGCCCTGGAGGGGCTGCGGGGCCGTGCGAAGTCGATCCCTCCCGTGTGGTTCTACGACGAGCGCGGCAGCCGCTTGTTCGAGGAGATCACCCAGCTCCCCGAGTACTACCCCACCAGGGCGGAGCGGGCGCTGCTCGAGGAGTACGCCTCCTCCATGGCCGAGCTGTCCAAGGCGGACACGCTCGTGGAGCTGGGCGCAGGGGCGTGCGACAAGACCCGCCTGCTCCTCACCGCGCTCCAGGACACGGGCCTGCTGTCGAGGTACGTGCCCTTCGACGTGAGCGACGAGTTCCTCCGCAGCGCCGCCACCACGCTGTCCGAGGAGTACGACGACCTCAACATCCACCTGGTCATCGGCGACTTCCACCAGCATCTCGCAGAGATCCCGACGGAGGGCAGGCGCATGGTGGCCTTCCTGGGCGGGACGATCGGCAACCTGAACCCGGCCCAGCGCGCCCGCTTCCTCTTCGACCTGAACTGCACGATGTCGAGCAATGACTCACTCCTGCTCGGCACGGATCTCGTCAAGGACCCCAAGCGGCTCGTGGCGGCGTACGACGATGCAGCAGGCGTGACGGCGGACTTCAACCGCAACGTGCTGCAGGTGCTCAACGAGCGGTTGGGCGGTGACTTCGACCCCGACAACTTCCGCCACGTGGCGGTATGGAACGAGGACGAGCAGTGGATAGAGATGCGGCTCCGTGCCCGGGAGGCCGCCGAGGTCTCCCTCGCCGGCGCCGACATGGTCGTCCACTTCGACGAGGGTGAGGACCTGCTCACCGAGATCAGCGCCAAGTTCACCCCCGAGCGCGTCGAGCGCGAGCTCTCGGAGGCGGGGTTCGTGGTCGAGGAGATGTGGGGCGCCGAGGACGGCGAGTTCCTGCTCACCCTCTCCCACCCGTACTGCTGACGACGGGTCTGCCGCCACCGCGTCTGACGGGAGGGCCCGCGCCCTTCACCCCACTTGCTCTGGCACGTCCGTCGCAATCGGGTCGAGAGCGTCGCGTGCATCCACCGAAGCCGCCGACTGCCGCCGGCGCACCCGCAGCGTCACGAGCCACCAGACGAGCAGCACGATGAGGACACCCGTCGCGCCCAGGCTCAGGATGCTCGACAGCAGGAGGTGCGGTGGCCGGTAGTGGAACGTCACCAGGTCGTGCCCCGGGGGGATCCGGATCTGCTGCACGAGGTCGAACGAGGAGACGGGAACGTTCCGGGCCGGCCCCCCGTTGACGGAGACGGAGGCCGTCCACCCCGGATCCCAGGCGACGGAGCGGGTCACCATGGCCGACGTCGGCGCGACGACGCGGATCTGCTCGGACTTGGTCGAACTCGACAGGACCTCGATCGGGAGTTGGCGTCCTGCGCTGGTCACGGCGGTGATGGGCTCCGGCGCCTTTTGCAACGTGAAGACCGCGTACCCCTCGGAGAAACCGGCGAGTCGCCACGGGCCCGGCACGAGCGCAGACGAGAGCGAGCCCTCGAGCGCGTAGGGCTTGCCGGCGACGGTCACGACCATGCGCTGGGACGGGAGGGGACTCCCACCCACCACCTGCACCGAGAGGCCGACTGCGCTCCCCCGCGGGAGTTGCCCGGTGACTCGGCTCGCCCCGGGTGGCACGGGCACGGGATTCCCCCAGCGCGTCGACCCGTCCGCCGACAACGCACCGAAGCGGACGACGGTGCCGGGAAGACCCGCGGCATGGCTGAGCAGGAGGGTGGCCGAATCGGCTACGAGCGACTCCCCGAAGAACCACGAGGATGTCCGACCAGTGTGCAACGGCGGTCGCGGTCCCGGTGAGAAGGGGTAGGCGGTCTCGTTGAAATCGGCACCGTACCCCCACGCCAGCACGGGGTCGGCGCCGAAGTGCTCGGACATCCCTCGGACGTCGCTGATGGAGCGCGGCGCGGACTGGAGCGGTACGAGGAAGTACTCGGGCACGGTCACGACTTCTCGGAGATCGAGCCGGTCGAGCGTTCCCGACGCCAGCTGCCCGATGTCCAGATCGTCCTGCTCGTGGGTGTGGGTCACCGACTCGTAGTGTTCGTTCACGATTGATGCGTAGCCGGAGACCGAGGGCAGCCCGGAGATGATGTTGAGGTCGGGGACGCCCTGGGGGCTCCCGGCGAAGCTCCCATAGGTCTGGGGGTCGTAATTGACCATCCGCCCCCCCGGCGGCAGGTGGGAGGCCATCAGCTGCTGCACGGCCGTGGTCCCTGCCACGAGGTCGTTCGGGGGAATCTGGGTCAGCTGGCTCGTGAGCGCCATCACTCCGAGGTCGAGCGCCACGAAGACAGCGACCAACCGAGCCCAGGAAACGTTGCGGAGCACCGGGCGGATCCATACGATCGCCGCTGCGCCGGCACAAAAGGCGAGCGCGATGACGGTTGCCTTGCGCACGGTCGCGCTGATGGCGGGCTTGACCGACACCCCTGCGAAGACGTGGACGAGGGACCCCGTCGCGAAGAGGGCCCAGACACACAACGCTGCCACGAGGGCAAAGGGCACCAGAGCCATGGCCCGGTCGTAGCGGGTCAGCCGGCTCTTGACCCTCGGTGTATCGGTCCGGTCGATCCATCCGGCGAAGAGCACGCAGACGGCGGTCGCCACTGTGATCATGTTCCGGCTCTGGAGCCGCTGACTGCCGTAGAGCGGCACACTGTTGAACAGGTGCTCGAGGGGCGTGTAGGACCCGAGGGCGAGGAGGTACCCGAAGAGCCCGACGGCGTACCACGTCAATCGGTCCCGCGCCGCAAGCCGGCTCGGCCAGCGCGGGTGCCACAGCGTCACGAGGGCGATGAGGGGCAACACGCCGAGATAGATGCCGACCTCTGGCAGGTTGTATTGGCTGAAGAACGACGCCTCGCCGAGGTGCCCGTAGCCGCCGTCGAGGTAGGGGACGAGGGCGAGGATGCTGAACGGCCCGGGGTAGCTCCCAGCCGCAGCGACCACACCGCTGCCCCGCTGCGAGTTCCGGATAGCGTCGAGCCCAGGAAGCCATTGGATGGCAGCCAACGACAACGCGAGCGCCGCTCCCACGGCACACCTCGACAACACCCTCCACCACCGCTCCCGGTCGAGACCGGCCGACATGACGGCATAGGCGATGACGAGCCACGCCTCGTCGAGCATCGCCTCGGGTGCGCCACCGAGGATCACCGTCGCGAAGGCGATCCCCAGCACGATGGACCAGCGCCAGCGCCCGTCGCGCACGATGTGCAGGACGGCCAGCAGCATCCAGGGGATGGCCAGGAACCCCTCGCTCATGTCCACGTGGTTCACCTGGTTCAGCACGGGCCCAGCGAAGGCGAACGTCGCGGCACCGATGAAGCACGCCGCGGTCGAGAGGGCCAGTGCCCGCAGAAAGATGTCCATCCCGATCGCGATCCCCGAGAAGAGGACGACCTCGGTCGCGATCCAGGCAGCTCGGTCCGGCAAGACGATGAACAGTCCCGTCAGGGGGTGGAACGCGCCGGCGTTGAAGTCGGCCATCAACGGTGTGCCGCTGAAGATGTACTGGTTCCAGAAGGGCAGCTGCCCGTGGCGCATCATGGAGCCAACCAGGACACGCAGCGGATAATTCTGCTGCAGGTTGTCGCCCGTGAGGAGCAGGTGACCACCGAAGAGATCGGGGAGCACGAAGGCAGCGGTCGGAATGGCGACCAGCACCGCGTAGGGCCACAGAGGTCCGAAGTGTGCTCGTACTCGGTTCACTGGCGAGGGGTGCCTTCCGGGGGTGCCGAGCTGCTTCCTCGGTGGAGCGGCCGGCTCGAGCGTGCGCAATCGACGAAAGCTAGCCCTTCACCCTGGGAGGAGCCTCGAGCGGGAGGCTAGAGGGGGCGCTCCGAAGGGGACTCCTCCGGCTGCGACCTGGCGGTGCGGGTGATGTTGCTCGACGTGGAGCGCCATTGCACGTGTGGCTCGAGGGCCGACCGCTCGAGGCGGCCGATATGGGTGCGGGCGATGGAGAGGAGATCGGCCAGCAACTCGTCACCGAGCAGGAAGGGCAGCAGTCCCAGGTCGAGCAGCTTGGTGTGGGCCGCCCGGTAGTAATGCTCCTCCAACTCGACCCGCGGGTCGTCCAGGTGGATGATCTTGGCCCCGCCGGCCGCGTCCGAGACCTTCTGCGCCAGCTGGCCGACCGAGAAGGACTCGGTGAACTGGTTGAAGACACGGAACTCGCCGGCCTTGGCAGGGTTCCGGATCGCCAGCTCGACGCAGGCCAGCGTGTCACGGATGTCGAGGAATCCCCGCGTCTGCCCGCCCTTCCCGTAGACGGTGAGGGGCTCTCCGGCCGCCGCCTGGATCACGAAGCGGTTCAGCACGGTGCCGAAGACGGCGTCGTAGTCGAAGCGGGTCGCCAGGTCGGCGTGCAGCGTGGTCTCGGGGGTCGACTGCCCGTAGACGACTCCCTGGTTGAGGTCGGTCGAGCGGAGGCCCCAGGTCCGGCAGCAGAACGCGATGTTGTGGCTGTCGTGGACCTTGGACAGATGGTAGAAGCTCCCGGGCTGCTTCGGGAAGGGCAGGACGTCGGTCCGGCCCCGGTGGGTGATCTCGATGTAGCCCTCTTCGATATCGATGTTGGGGGTGCCGTACTCCCCCATCGTCCCCAACTTGACGAGGTGGATCGACGGGTCCACGTCCGCGATGGCATAGAGCAGGTTCAGCGTGCCCACGACGTTGTTGACCTGTGTGTAGACGGCATGCTTGCGGTCGACCATTGAGTACGGGGCGCTGCGCTGCTCTGCGAAGTGGACGACGGCGTCCGGCCGGAAGCTGCCCACCATGTCGTAGACGAACTCCTCCTCGGTCAGGTCGCCGATGAAGACGTCGAAATGTTTCCCCGAGACCTCCTCCCAGCAGTCCACCCTCCGGTGCAGCGACGCGATCGGGACGAGGGAGTCGACCCCCATTTCGAGGTCGTAGCCCCTGCGGGCGAAGTTGTCCGCCACTCCCACGTCGTAGCCTGCCCTGGAAAGATGCAGCGCCGTCGGCCAACCCAGATACCCATCGCCCCCGAGGACCAGTACTCGCACCTGACACCTTCCGTTTACGTGACAGCCGGATTTCACATACGTGACGGATGGAGTTTCCCCTTCTAAGCTGGGATTTTCCTGAGAATCCCGTTAGGGAAGGTCTCGGGTCCCCAAATCCGCCTGCAACTGTGACAGAATCACTGCAGTTTGATGAAGATACTTGCTCCCGCGGCGGCCCGCCACGAGAGTTCAGGTAAGGAATCCCCGATGGAGCTCGTGATCCCGAGCGCTCTCCCCGACACCGACGCTCCACTCGAGACCGCGGCATTCCACGCGCCGCCGCAACCGGAGGTTCGTCTTGGTCTCGCGCGCACGGCGGTCCTCGGGTTCGTCGGCACGACCGCAATCGTCGTTGGCGCCGTCCTCGGCGGCCAGTCGTTCGAGACCCACCTCCCCGGCGCATGGTTCTTCGGCATGCCGGGCGGACTGTTCGGGTCGTTCGGCGCGGGCGACACACTGCCCCCCGTCGTCTCATTGGCGCTCGTGTTCGGCGGGCTCATCCTCCTGACCCGCGTCTGGATCGGCTTCCTCGGCCACCTGAAGCGCAACCAGGGATTCCCGGTCAAGCGCGTCGTGCTCGTCGTGGCGATCTGGGCGGTGCCGCTGCTGCTGGCGCCGCCGTTGTTCAGCCGGGACGTCTACACGTACGCCGCGCAGGGCGAGATGGTCAGCCACCACATCAACCCGTACTCCTACGGGCCCAACGTGCTTGGGGTGACACCGTTCAACACCCTCGCCGACTCGACGTGGTCAGGGGCCGAGTCGCCGTACGGCCCGACCTTCCTGATGGTCGACGGAGCCGTCGACCAGGGCTCGGGGCACCAGATCCTGGTCGACCTCGTCCTGCTGCGCCTCCTGGAGGTCGCGGGTATCGCGCTGATGGTCGCCGCGACCCCGACGCTGGCTCGGTCGCTCAAGCACGACCCGGCCCACGCCGTCCTGATCGGGGCTGGGTCACCTCTCGTCCTGCTCGCATTGGTCGGGGGCGAACACAACGACGCCCTGATGGTCGGGCTCTTGGTGGCCGGGCTGGCCGTGGCCAAACGTTTCGGCACCGTTCCCGGTGTCATCGTGTGCGCGCTCGCGGCGGGTGTGAAGTCCCCCGCCGTGCTGGGCGTTCTCTTCCTCGGGTGGGTCTGGGCCGGCACTGGCGCGTCCACCCGCCGCCGCATCGCCCACACCGCCGCCGCCGGAGCGATCGGGCTCGCGACGATGGAGGTGATGGCGCTCATCTCGGGAACGGGCTGGGGTTGGGTGCGCACGACCACCACCGCCGACGCGGCCTTCACCGGCGTCACACCGGTCAACGTCGTGGCGCGGGGCGTCTCGATCTTCAGCCACCTGGTGCAGGTCCCCATCTCGACCATGCACGCGCGCCCGGTCTTCAGTGTGCTGGGACTGCTCATCGCCGGCTACGTCGGGTACCGGCAACTGATGCGGTCGCCCCGCGAGGGCGTCGTCCGGTGCCTCGGCCTCACGCTCCTGGTCCTGGCCCTGCTCGGACCCATCGTCTGGTCCTGGTACGTGACATGGGGCGTCGTCGTGCTGGCGCCGGCAGCGGTCGGGCGTCTCCGCACGGCGCTGATCGTGATCAGCACGTTCTGGGCCTTCGCCGGCGTGACGTCGATCCACAACATCTACATGAGCGTGATCCACACCTTCTTCTTGCAGGACCTGCTGCTCGTCACCCTGCTCTTGGCGGTGACGATCACGCCCCTGGCGCAGTTCGCCTCGAGCTCGAAGGGCCGGGCGGGCCTGCCGCGGCTCACAAGAGGGTCGAAGGACGACGAGGGGACGCAACGCGGCCCCAAGCTCGGGGGCGGCGTACTGGCCGGCGCCGGAGCGGGCGCCAGCGGCGGCTGAACCGAGCCGCCCCTGTCCCCGGCGGACGCCGCCGTCAGTCAGCCAGGTCGCGGGCCGAGGTGACCCGCGTCGGACGCAGGCGCACCACGAGCTCGCCGGGGACGCCGTTACGCGCCCCGTACTCCTCGGCCCGCTCGGCGCCCATGTAGCGGCCGCCGAGCACGGTGGCCCAGCGGCGCAGCTCGGCGGGGTCGTCGTCGATCTCGGCCACACCCTCGACCACCACGAAACTGAACGGTGGCCGGTCGTCGTCTACGCACAGCGCCGCCCTGGGATCCCGGCGCAGGTTCCGACCCTTCACCGTCGACTCACCCGTGGTGAAGACGAGGGACCCGTCGTCGTCGTCGTGGACGACGTACCACACCGGCGCGACGTGGGGCCGACCGTCGGCGCGCACCGTCGCCAGCTTCCCGGTCCGAGCGGGCAGCGCGGCGAGGAACGCGCGCACCTCGCCGTCCGCCATCGGGTGGTACGGCATCAGCCCGGGGTGCCGCCGTTGGCGGCGAACGCCTCCGTCCAGGCCTCGATCATCGGGCCGAAGCTCGCCGGGTTGTAGGCGTCCTCCTCGTACGAGAATTTCATGTCCCCCGCGTAATGGAGCACTGTGATGTTGTGCGCTTGGTGCACCGACCCGTCACCGGGATCCTGCATCCGGTTCTCAATCCGGCATATCCACCAGCCGCGCTCCTCGTCGCACACGCACCACGAGTGCGGGAACGACGTCATCGCCCGGTTGGGCCACTCGGCCATGAGGGGCGCGATCCACGAGTAGATCTCGTCGGGCCCCTGGAAGGTGCCGAACGTGTGCTCGAGATACACCGCATCGTCGGTGAAGAGGTCCGCCCAGTCGCGCCACTCCCCACTGGCCGCACACCGGGCGGCCGTCTCCATGTAGTGCCGGTGGGCCCGCTCCAGCTCTTCCCGGCTCCACGCGGGCGTCACGACTTCAGGATCCATTCACTCATGGTGACACTCCGCAGGGTGCTGAGGTCGACGAAGGCGTTGATCTCCTCGATCATCTGCGACACGTGGGCGTTCATGCGCTCGGTGTCGCCGTCGGCGCAGTAGAACAACATGGGATCCGTCACGTGCTCCAGGGAGGGCCACGCCTCCTCCACGATGCCCCGTATCGGTGGG
The DNA here is from genome assembly GCA_963717455.1 of uncultured Acidimicrobiaceae bacterium. Lineage (GTDB taxonomy): Bacteria > Actinomycetota > Acidimicrobiia > Acidimicrobiales > RAAP-2 > Bog-473. The sequence continues at coordinate 2,678,243 of OY970336.1, read as the reverse complement.
GCCCCGTCGGTGACCGCCCGGAAGACGGCGTTGCGGACGTAACGGCAGCGTGGCTGGATCGCCTCGGTGATGGGTGAGATCCGGGTGTGCCATCTCGTCGTCCACTCGTCGAAGGTCTGCGCCGGGTGTTGCTGCAGGAGGGCGACCGTGAGCACACCCGGCGACCGCCGCCCGTCGGGCCACGACCGCGGCGCCGACCACTGGTTCCCCCCGTAGTCGCGGTACAACGACTCGACCACCTCGTAGCCGGCCAGCCGTTCGGCTGAGGCGGCGAGCACCTTCTCGAAGGGCTCCCGGTAGTCGACGGCGTCGATCCAGAGGGACACGAGCGCATGCAGCGGCGTCTCGCCCTCGGGCGTCGGTACCGGGGCCGGGATGTGGCTGTCGGGATCCCACACGTCGATGCTCAGGCGCAGCGGGTCGAGCGAGAGGAGCCCCCCGGCCACCGGGCCGAGCACGGCCTCGGCCACCTCGGCCCGCGTGCTGGCCGGATCGAGCCAGACCAGGTACATCAACTTCTCCACGGTCCCTCCCGTCTCACCAGGTGAGGCCCAGCGCCTGGCGCATGGTGGCTTCGAATGTGGCGTCGTCGAGCGTCCTCCGGAGACCGAGCACCATGGCGGCGTCCTTGCCGATCTCGACCCGCAGCGGCGTCGCCGGGTCCTCGAGGGCGTCGGCCACCGCGCTGCCCACCACCTCGGGGCCCGGTCTCCCCCCGGGGCCGGTCAGCGTGGCGACCGTCCCGCTCCATTGCGCATGGAGGTCCCCGTAGACCGCCGGCCCCGGATAGTCCGCCTCGTGCTTCATCCCCGGTGCGATGTACCCCGGCTCGATGATGACGACGCGGATCCCGAAGTGCCCGAGCTCGAAGTACAACGACTCGGACAGCGCCTCGAGGGCGTGCTTCGACGCGGCGTAGGCACCTTCGAGGGGCGTGCCGATCTTGCCCTGGACCGAGCTGATGTTCACCAGCACCCCGCTCCCGCGCTCGCGCCACGAAGGCGCCACGGCCTGCGCCATCCGCAGCGGGCCGATGGTGTTGACGTCGAGGACCCGGGCGAAGGCGTCGGGAGGGTACGTCTCGAGCGGACCGTGGCCAGTCAACCCGGCGTTGTTGACCACCGCGTCGAGCTCGCCCGCCTCGGCCACAGCGGCACGGACCGACTCGGGGTCACTCACATCGAGCGGCAGGACCACTGCAGCCCGCAACCCCCCCAGGGCGCCCACGTCCCGTGCCGTCGCCACGACTTCGTGTCCCCGTTCGGCCAGCACCTCGACCGTGGCCCGGCCGATGGCCCTCGCCGCCCCGGTGACGAGCACCCGCATCGCTCAAGCCCCCGCCGGCCTGAGGCCCACCAGCTCTTCGCTGACCTGCCACAGGCGCCGCGCCGCCTCCTGATCGCGCGCCCACGGCTTGGGCTGCCTCGCCTTGCACTTGACGAAGTACTCCCCGCTGACCCCCGCCACCGCGGTGTCCGACGCGAGGTAGACCGACGTGCGCGCGCCCTCGGCCGGGGACAGGAAGAACGGCGAGCTGATCTTGATCCCGAAGGCGAGGAGGCCCCGGGCGTCGCCGTCGGCCCCGTAGCCGGTGCGCACGGTCCCCGGATGCAGCGAGTTCGCCGTCACCCCGGTTCCCTCGAGGCGGCGCGCCAGCTCCTGGGTGAAGAGGATGTTGGCCAGCTTGGACTGGCCGTAGACGCGCATCGTGGCGTACCTCTTCTCGGACTGGAGGTCGTCGAAGAGGATGCCCTTGCGAGCCGCGCTGTGGGCCGTCGACGCCACGTTCACGATGCGCGCGGGCGACGACGCCCTGATGCGGTCGAGCAGGAGGTTGGTGAGCAGGAAGGGACCCAGGTGGTTGGTGGCGAAGGTCGCCTCGAATCCGTCTACGGTCTCGGAGCGCTCCGAGAGCACCAGGCCGGCGTTGTTGACGAGCACGTCGAGCCTCGGTGCCTGCTCGAGGATCTCGGCGGCGCCCCGTCGAACCGACGAGAGGTCGGCCAGATCGAAGACGACGAGCTGGACCTGGGCCTCACCGCCGAGCCGCTGCGCGACCGCCGCCACCGCGGCACGACCCTTGTCGGCATTGCGGGCTGTCACCACCACGCGGGCCCCCATGCCGGCGAGCGCAGTGGCCGTCTCGAATCCGATACCGGAATTGGCGCCCGTGACGACGACCGTCTTCCCCTGCATGTCCGCCAACGCGTCCAGCCTCCTCGTGTCGGGAAGGCGTCAGCATTCCACACCCTCTGGGCGCCGGGACCGGCGTCACCGCCACGTGTCGCGGGTCTCCACCAGCCCGCGCTCCCCGTGGAGGAAGCTGCCGCTCAGCGTGCGCTCCGCCGTGCGCATCTGCCATTGCAGCAGCTCCTGGGTCGCCTCCCAGGCCGCGGCACTCACCTCGGGGCCGCCCTCGGCCAGCAGGTTGTGGGTCTGCTCGGGGTCGGCGGCCAGGTCGAAGAGCAGCGGCGGCAGCACGTCGGCGGCCGTGGCGAACTGGACGTACTTGTGACGGGGCCCCCGTGCCACCGCCAGCGAGCAATGGCTCATGGGGATGCCGAACATCGTCTCGGCCACCAAGTTGACCGGGTCGGCGAAGCTCCACTCGTAGTGCGCGGTGTCGCGCCAGTGCTCGGGCGCCGGTTCGCCGCGCACGAACGGGGCGAGCGACCAGCCGTCGGCCTGCAGGGGCACCTCGGCGCCGATGAACTCGCAGATCGTGGGCAGCACGTCGACCGACTCGGTCACCGCGACGACCTTGCGCCCGCGGCTCCCGTCCGCCTCCGGCCTCGGGTCGACGACGATGAGGGGCACGTGATAGCTCTCGTCCCAGAATCCCAGCTTCTCGAGCAGCCAGTGGTCACCGCCCATCTCACCGTGGTCGCTGGTGACGATGACGAGGGTCGAGTCGGCCAGCTCGCTCTGCTGCAGGTACTCGAGGAGAGGGGCCAGGCCGTCGTCCACCTCGCGTTGGGCGCCGTAGTAAGTGGCGCGGACCTGTCGGCGCTCCCGCTCGTGGCGCGGCGCGCCCACCCCTCGCACACCCATGGCCATCGCCCCGAGCGGGTGGATGGCCGCCTCCTGCTCGGGAGTCGGGCAGCCGACGAACCGTCCGACCGCCTCGGCCGGGTACAGGTCGTGGTAGCCGATGGGGTTGCGTCGCGGTGGGTGGGGCCGGATGAAGGAGGCGTGGACGAAGAACGGCGTGTCGCCATTGCGCTCCAGCCAGTTGACGAGCTCCTCGCGCAGGAACGTCGTCTGCGAGAGCTCTACCGGGAAGCGCGCCGGCGCCCAGGTCGACCCGTGCTCCTCGGCGCCGGGGAATCCGTCAATCGGGTCGTACAGGTCGTGCGGGTTGGCCGGGACGTCGACGCCATGGGCCGTGAGCCAGCGACCCCACGCCGGGCTGCCCTGCTCCCAGGGGTCCTCGACGAGGGCTCGGAAGCCCGGCAGGATGCCCTCGTAGCTGGACAGCCTCGGGTCGCCCGGCGCCACCGCACGGGGATCGACCGAGGTGTCGGTGTAGCCGAAGAGGACGGGGTCGTAGCCGGACTCCCTCGCCAGCAGGGCAACGTTGGTGAAGCGGGCATCGAGGGGGGTGCCGTTGAGGATCGCCCGGTTCTGGTGCTGGTACGTGCCCGTGTAGAGGCAGGCGCGCGACGGCCCGCACGGCGCGGCGTTCGCCCAGTGATTCGTGAAGAGCACGCCTCGGGCGGCCAACGCGTCGAGCGTCGGCGTCTCGACCACCGGATGGCCCAGCGCAGAGAGACAGTCGCCCCGCCATTGGTCGAGCGTGATGAACAGCACGTTGCGTTGCCCCGGCATGCTCCAACTCTTGTCCATCGGGCGGGCCCGGCCCGAACACTCGGCGGCCTGAGCCGGCGGCGGAGGCTCAGGACGTGCGGACCGTTGCCCCCCCGAGCCTGGTCCCGAAGTGGATGAGCCAGGCGCCGACGCGCGGCGCCACCGCTCGGCGCACTGCTCGACCTCCGGCCACCGGGGGTCCGGAGGTCGAGCGCTGTGCCGCCCCGGGATCGGTGCTCTCGTCCACGCGGCGACGAGCGCCCCCTGACCCCCTCATCAGCTCCTGGCGGTGTGCGTCCGCCTGGGAGTGCACTGCCTTCGCCTGGATCATCATCCCTCTACCTCGCTGGACGTTTCGTCTCTTCGTTTTGGTCTTCGCCCCCTCCAAGCGTGCCTACAGCTTAACGAATGGTTGACAACAAATCAAGAATATCCTAATATAGCCGTATGCCTATGTTCACCGAGCAAGCGACGCCGCAGCGCCCCACGACGGTGACGGCGTCTCCCTCCCTGGCGTGCGACCTCTCGTGGCTCCTCTCCGTGGCTGCCCGACCGTCGATGCAAGCCCGGTACCCGCAGCTGGCTGAAATGTTCAACGGCCGCGAGGACCTCGCGGATTGCGTCCGCGGCTTCTGGGGCGAGGGCTCGGAGGAGACCTGCTTCACCGAGATGCAGGTCCTGGCCCACCACGCCGGGGCCCTGGCCGAGACCGACCCCGGCTCCCTTTGGCAGGCGATCGAGACGGCGGTGGCCACCGTGCCCCTCGACCTGGACATGCCCTCCGAGAGCCCTGAAGAGCGCGAGATATACCTCGACCGGTTCCGCCAGCTGCGGGAGTCTCCCGAGCTCCTGCGTTCGTACCTGGACCTCTTGCAGGAGGTCTGGGCGCCGGTGGACGACATGTGGCAGCAGGCATTGCCCGTCATCGAGGAGGCCGGACGTCATGTTGTCGCGCAGTACGAACGTGGTCGATCACTAGAAGCACTTATACCGGTGGGGTGTGACATCCTCCGGGATCGCCTGCCCACCATCGTCTCGGGCGTGGAGTCGGGGCAAGAGGATCTTCTCTTCGTGCCCTGCCTGTTCTTCGGCACGAGCATGTACCTCGAGTTCCCCGGTCTCGTCATGATCGGAACCGGCGTGGGCCAGGGCGACGTCGTGGCGCGTGCACGCACCGAGTCGGTCGCCCGGCGCCTCAAGGCCGTGGCGGAGCCGACCCGCTTGGCGCTGCTCCACTCCCTGGCCACCGCGCCGAGCACGGTGGGCGAGCTCGCCACGATCTTCCGACTGGCCCAGCCCACCGTCAGCATGCACGTCAAGGTGCTGCGTCAGAGCGGGCTCGTCCGCTCGGAACGGGTCGGGGGCCGGCTGCGGCTGAGCGCCGATCCCGCTGCGGTGGAAGCCCTCCTGGGCGAGGTGCGCCTGGCGGTCCTCCGAGGAGCTGGCGGAGGCGTCGGCCAGGATCAGGATGCAGGCGCGACTGCCGGCGCCAGCATCACCGGAAGAAACCGGATGCCCGCCACCGTGGTCGAGAGCACCCGCTCGGGCGAGCCCGTCACTGCGTAGTCGGGGAACCGCGCCAGCAGCTCCTCCACGAAGATCCGCTCCTCCAGGCGGGCCAGGCTCGCTCCCAGGCACACGTGTTCCCCGAAGCCGAACGCCACATGCATCGGGTTCGTCGGCCGGCGCACGTCGAAGCGGTCGGCGTCGACGCCGAAGACCCGCTCGTCGCGATTGCCCGATGCGTACAGCATGCACAGGTAGTCACCCTCGCTGACCGGGGTCCCGGCCACCACGACGTCCTGGGTGGCGGTGCGGCAGAAGGCATGCACGGGCGTGACCCAGCGCAGGCACTCCTCGACGGCGCCGGGGACCAGGTCCGCATCTGCGGCCAACGCGGCGCGCTGGTCCGGGTGCTCGTGCAGCACGAGGACCGTGCCCGACAAAAGCGTGCGCGTCGTCTCGTTCCCGGCCACGAGCAGGGTCAGGAGGAACATGAACAGCTGCTCCCTGCTGAGCGGCGACCCGCCGACCTCGCTGTGCACCAGCAGCGACACCAGGTCCTCCCCTGGCCTGTCGCGCTTGGTGCGGATGTGGTCGACGATGAACCCCGAGAGCTCGCCGAGCGCCGCCGCCGTCTCCTCGGGCGGCAGGTCGGGCGATTCGATCGCCGCGTCGGACCAACGGCGGAAGTCCCCCCGATCCGCCTCGTCGATCCCGAGCAGCTCGGCGATCACGGCGAGCGGGAACGGCGCAGCCAGCTCCGCCACGAAGTCGATCTCCTCGCCGGGCTCGACGGCATCGAGCAGGCCGGCGGCGCTCTTGCGGATCGATTCACCCAGGCCCGCCAGCGCCCGGGGCGTGAAGCGCCGGTTCACCAGTCCGCGGAAGTCGGCGTGCTCGGGCGGGTCCATGTGGAGGATGGAGGGCGCCGACATCGTCGAGTCGCCGGAGCGGAGCGGGTCGTTCACCAGCGCCCCCCGACCCGAGCAGAAGCGCTGCGGGTCGCGGCTGAGATCCCGGATGTCCTCGTAACGGGTGACGGCCCAGAACCCCGGTGCGCATTCGTGCACGGGGTCCTCGGCGCGCAAGCGTGCCAGGACGTCGTAGTAGTCCTCCCGCGCGAAGAAGGACGCGTCCCGCGGGTCGATGCGTTGGTCCCCGACCACGATCCGAGCGTACTGTGCACGCGGTGCGGACCCACGACGCCCTTTTCACCGAGCCCCGCCGTCCTCCCGCCCTCACCGGCTTGCCGCCCATCGACCACGACACGCCGCTCCCGGCAGCACCCACGCGATGACCACCGATCACAGGGACGCGAAGGCCGGCGCATCCCCCTACCCCGCGTCCGAGGAGCACGCCCCGCTCAGCGGGCTCGATGAGTTCCTGATCCACAACGCGCCCTATCCCGTCCGCGTCATGTGGACGCCCGACGCGCAGGCCTACGAGCGCGTGTGGTTCACCTGCCAGGACAAGGTGGGCGAGCTCCTCGTCGTCATCGGCCTCGCCTTCTACCCGAATCTCGGCACGGCGGAGGCGTTCGCCATCGTCAACGTGCTCGGCCGCCACACCACGGTCCGCGCGCACCAGAAGCTCCGTACCGACCGCATGGACATGTCGCTCGGCCCCTTCAGCTTCGAGATGGTCGAGCCCTTCCGCCGGTGGCGGCTGCGGCTCGACCCCGACGCAACCGAGCACGGCGTCGGCTACGACATCAGCTGGCTCGACACGAAACGACCCGTCTTCCGCCAGCTCGGCGCCGGCATCATCGTGGGCGGCCGCGCCGTGAGCCCGGTGGCGGGGTACGACGGCTTCGGCCGCCAGGAGGGATGGGTGACCACCGGCGGCGAGCACTTCGCCCTCTCCCCCGCGACGCACCTCGGCACGCGTGACCACCACTGGGGCACCCGTGACGGCGTCGGCGGTCCCGGGCACTACATGGGCATGCAACACCCGCACAGCGGGGAGTGGGTCGAGTTCGAGGACTTCGGCATCTGGGGCGACCACGTGCTCTACAACATCGGTGCCTCGCGTAGACGGAGCGGCACCCTTGCCAGACGGGTGCACCGCATGCGCTTCGAGCCCGACACGCATCTGCTCCAGGGCGGCGAGGTCGACCTCGTCTTCGCCGACGGCGCCGTCAAGACGATGACGTTCGAGCGCCTCGGCAACCAGATCGCATTCCTTCGCTGCGGCATGTACGGCGGGCCCAATGGCGGTACGCCCGACGGCGACTTGTGGCATGGCATGGCCGTCGCGCAGGGCGACGAGGTCGTCGTGCAGGGCCAGACCTTCGATGTGAACGACCCCGCGGTGCGCAGCCGCCTGGCCGGTCAGGACCAGCACCACTGCCGCATCACCTGCGACGGCGAGGTCACCTTCGGCCTCGTCGAGCCCTACGATACGCTGTGCTACGAGGTGTCGAAGGCAGGGGTCATGGGCTTCTCGCTCCTCGATCCCCTGCCCTGACGCCGCCCCACAACGGGCACCGCGTCGATGACCGACTTCGGGGAGGCCCGCCGCGCCCTTCCGACCTCATCGGCACGGCGGCAGCCGACCCGAGGAGCCGACCGCGGCGACCCTACGCAGCCTTCTCCAAGCGCTTCAGCAGGACCGCGCCCATCGGGTTGTCCCGGCGACGCGGGTCGCCCGTGATGCGCTGGTGGCGGTCGTTGATGGCCAGCGCGCGCACGAGGGCGAAGACCTCGTGCCAGTGCAGTTCGTCCTCTCGCACGGTGTGGCCGCTCCCCTTCTCATAACGCGCCAGCGCCTCCGCACGGCCGGGGAATCCCGGCACCGAGCGGCCGAAGAGCGACGCCATCATGAACTCCAGCCCGAAATGCCACCCGAGATCCATCTCCGGAGGCCCGATGGAGGCCAGGTCCCAGTCGAGCACGGCGGTCACGCAACGCCCCGCGTCGAAGACGAGGTTGCCCAGCCGGACGTCACCCCACAGCAACACCCTGGCGCGCTCGGCCGGCAGGCGGTCGCCGCACCACTCCAGCGCCGTGGCCAGCGCGGGCAGCGGGTCCCCCTGCGACGACCACTCCACGTAGGCCGACCAGCGCGCCAGGGCGTCGTGCGCCGACAGCCCGGGCAGGACGGCGCCCAGGCCCGACGCCTCCCACGGCACGGCGTGGATCGCAACCAATGTGTCGAACAGGCCGTCGTGCATGTGCCGCTGCACATGGGCGCCGGACTCCATGATGTAGGGGTCGAACACGGGCGCCGGCCCCGCGATGTCACCGGTCACCATCGGCATCACGAGGAAGGGCGCGCCGACCCAAGACGGATCGTGCACCACGACGGCCGGCGCCGGCGCCGGCACCCCGGCCGCAGCCACCACGTTCTGGACCAGCGCCTGGGGGCCCAGCTCGTAATCGGGGAAGGTGGGCTCAAGCGGGGGGAGCCGCACGACGATCCCGGGCTGTGACGGACCCAGGTGCACGAGCACGGTCTCGTTGGCCATGCCTCCCCCGGCGTGCTCCACGGACTCGATGTGCGGTGGTCGTCGCTCGTTGTCGCCTCCAGCCTCCTCACCGCCGGCCCAATGGCGATCGGGCACGAGCTCGGGGTGGGCTGCCACCCAGCGCGCCAGCCCTTCCCGCAGTGCTGCGACGTCGCGCTGCGACCCCGTGGCCACCTACAGAAGGTAACAGGACCGCAGATCAGCGGTAATGGGTGCTGACGAGTGCCACACTGCGCCAGGACAGGTGTCGTCAGGTGTCGTCAGGAAGGATGTCGGTCTCGACGATCAGGACGTCGCAATGGCAATTGTGCGCAACCGTGTTGGGGACGCTGCCCTTGACGAAGCGCTTCATGCCGCTCATGCCTTTGTTGCCGACGACGACGAGGTCTGCAGAGAGTTTCGCGGCCGTCTCCAGAAGCGCCTCCGCGGGGTCACCCCCGGGATTGTGGACCTTGAGGGAGATTCCCTCAGCCTCGGCATCGGCGAGCAGCAGCGCCGTGATCTTCTCGACGTCCTCACGCATGCTGTTCACCTGGTCCTGCCCCGCTCGCGAGTCGGTGAATCCGACTGCGACGGCCGGGTGGACCGAGTTGACGGCGTGCAGTTCGGCCCCGGCCACCTTGGCCAGCGCCATGGCTTCCTTTACGGCGATACCCGCCCGATCCGAACCATCTGTACCTACGACAATGACCTTGTACATGGGTGACACTCCAGTTTCATCGGGAACCACCGTAGGGTAGATGCTCCCGGTCGGATCTGCTCGTGCGGGTTCCATCGAGGAGAGCCGTCGCCACTCACCGTACGAGGGGGAAGTTCGGCGCGCCCTCCCGAAACACACGATCGGCGCGTCGCTGCCACGCCTACGGGAGGTAGACGACGGCGCGCCAACGGCCCGTCATCTCGGCCCGGCACAACGCGGTGCCGGCCCGGACGCACCACTCGACCACCGCCGCCTCGTCGGCGTCGGGCGGCGTCCTCGCCACCAGGCCCCGGCGGACATGGTCCTGGCGCAGCACCCACCCGACAGGCAGCGTGATACCGACCTCGGCCAGGCGGGCCAGGGCCTTGGCGCCTGTGGGGTGCATGAGGCCGACGGTCATCCCCTCCCGGTTGCGGTGGTCGAGCTTGGCGGGCATCACGGTCGCCATCGATACGGGAGGGGCGCGGTTCCCGAAGAAGGCGAAGAGCCCCGCCGGCGGGTCGAGGTCGACGTTGTCCTCGTCGATGCCGGGGAGGAGGTTCATCCAGCCGGCGCCGGCGTGGCGCAGCTTGGCCAGGGCGTCCGCCACGCCCGCGACATCGGGCGGCGTGAACTCGATGGTCATGGTCTCGCGCCGGCTGCTCACCGGCGCAATCCTGACACCAACCGTTCGACCACCTCACCCGCGTCCCGGGCCTCGGCGCGGCGGAACGCCGTTCCTGCGTAGAGGCTCATGTGCTCGGCATCACCCGCCCTGGCCGCCGCCGCGCGCAGTGGGCGCGTGGCGTTGTTGATCTCCGGGTAGGCCGGCGGGGCGTCGGAGTGAGCGCGCACCATGGCGTTCACGAGCGCCCGGGCCCGGCGCCCGCTGAAGGCCCGGGTGATTGTGGTCTCACTGAACGCGGGATCCGCGAGCGCGTCCTTGTGGGGTTGGGGGGCGCCACTCTCGGGGCAGCGCAAGAAGGCGGTGCCGGCCTGCACGAGGGCCGCGCCCCGGGCCAGCAGTCCGGCCACGTCCCCCGCGCCACCCACCCCGCCCGCCGCGATGAGGGGCACCGTGGTCCGACGGCCGACCGCGGCCAGCAGCGCGTGGGTCGGCCGGTCCTGGTCCGGGCGGTCGTCGTTGGCGAGGCTGCCCCGGTGAGCACCCGCCTCCGCGCCCTGCAGGCAGAGGGCATCGGGGCCCGTGCGGAGCGCGCGCGCCGCCTCCTCGGGCGTGGTCACGGTGAGCACCACCATCGACCCCACGGACTGCAGCGCCCGCACCACGCCGATGTCGGGAAGGCCGAAGGTGAAGCTCACGACGGCCGGGGGCCGGGCGAGCAGCGCCTCGAGCTTGCGCTCGTAGTCGTCGCCGTCCCATGAGGGCCGTCCAGGGCCCACACCCAGAGCGGCCGCCTCGGGGCCCAGAGACGCCACGTAGGTGGACACCCGGCCGGGGTCCGCCGCCGGCCGTCCCGGCACGAACACATTGATGCCGAAGGCCGCGACGCCTGCGGCACGGACCGCCTCCATTTCGGCCGCCATGTCCTCCGCCTTCTTGTAGCCACCGGCCAGGAACCCCAGTGCCCCCGCCGCGGCCACCGCCGCGACGAGGTCGACCGTCGAGGGGCCGCCCGCCATCGGCGCGACAACCAGCGGCCAGGAGGAGAGTCCCCGCAGCCTCTCCAGGTTCTCGAACGGGTTGGAGCGCCGGGCTGGTGGCACCACCCCAGACTTACCCGCCGGCCGCTACGCTGCGCCACTCGTGGACCTCGACCTCGTCGACACGCTGCGCAGCACCGGCGCGGCACGCCGGTTCCACCCCGAGCCGGTCGGCGACGAGGTGCTCGAACGCCTGCTCGACACGGCGCGCTTCGCCCCGAGCGGCGGCAACCGGCAGGGCTGGCGTGTCATCGTCGTGAGGGACCCGGAGGCCCGCACCGCGCTGCGCGACATCTACCTCGCCGGCTGGTACGAGTACCTGGCCCTGGCGTCGGCCGGCCTGGTGCCCTGGGCCCCCGTGACCGACCGCGACGCCGAAGAGGCCGCCCTTGCCAACGCTGCGCAATTCGCCGAGGCGGGGGCGGCAACGCCCGGCTTCGCGGAGACCCTCGACACGGCGCCGGCGCTCCTGCTCGTCCTGGCCGACCTCAGCGCGCTCGCTGCCGTCGACCGCGACCTCCCCCGTTACACGCTGGTCGGCGGCGCCTCCATCTACCCCTTCGTGTGGAGCCTCCTGCTGGCCGCCCGCGCCGAGGGACTCGGCGGGGTCATCACCAGCGTGGCGGTGCGCCGCGAGGACGAGGTGCGCGCGCTGTTCGACATCCCCGACTCCGTTGCGGTGGCGGCCCTGGTCGTGCTCGGCCGACCGGTCCATGCACCCCGAAAGCTGAAGCGAGCGCCGGTGGCGTCCTTCGCCTGGGTCGACCGCTACGGGGGCACCCCGCTCGGAAGCTGGTAGGCGCTCGAGTCCGACGATCCGCTCCGCCGTGGTGAAATGGGCCATGGCACAGAACGTCCTGGGCGACGAGCTCGAGCCCTGCAACTACGACCCGCTGACCGGCTTCTACCGCGACGGGTGCTGCAACACCGGCGCCGAGGACGTGGGCGTCCACACCGTCTGCACCCGGGTGACGTCCGAATTCCTGGAGTTCTCGGCCTCGGTCGGCAACGACCTGTCCACCCCGCATCCCGAGTTCGGCTTCGACGGGCTGCGGCCCGGTGACCAGTGGTGCCTGTGCGCCCCGCGCTGGCAGGAGGCCTTCGAGGCGGGCGTCGCACCCCCGGTCGTGCTGGCGTCGACGCACGCCGCCACGCTCGAGTGGGTGCAGCTGGGCGACCTGGTGGCACACGCCATCTAGTCTCGGCTCCGATCGGGACAAGATGATTGGAGCTCGCAGCATGACAGGAACCAGCGTCAGCGTGGACAGGGTCATCAAGGCCCCGGCCGCATCCATCTTCGACGTGGTGGCGGACGTCTCGCGCCACCCCGAGATCGACGGGTCGGGCGCCCTGGTCAAGCCCAAGGGCGCCGTGCCGCAGCGCCTCTCGATGGGGTCCACCTTCGGCATGTCGATGAAGTTGGGCGTGCCGTACTCCATGAGCAACACCGTGATCGAGTTCGAGCCGGACCGCCGCATCGCGTGGCAAACGGCGCTCGCCGGCCCCCTGGGCCGCTTCATCGGCGGCCGCATCTGGCGCTACGAGCTCGAGGACGTCGACGGGGGCACCAAGGTGACCGAGTCCTGGGACATCTCCCAGGACAAGCAGGCCTTCTTCCTCAAGAACAAGAGAGTCTGCGATCAGACTGCCGCGTCCATGTCCAAGACGCTCGAGCGCCTGGCCGAGATCACCGAGTCCCCGGGCACCGGGTCCGAGAGCACTGGGTCCGAGAGCACCGCGTCGTGACCCGCCGATGACCGGCACCATCGACGCCGCCTCGATCGACACCGCCTGGGAGCAGCGCGTTCTCCCCACCCTCAGCGAGTACACGCGCATTCCCTGCCTCTCCCCCGCCTACGACGAGGAATGGGCGGAGCGGGGCGCCATCGCGGAGGCGGCCCGGCTCCTGCAGGCGTGGGTGCGCGACCAGGACGCCGCGCTGCAGACCGAGATCGTCGAGCTCCCCGGACGGACCCCGGTCTTGCTGGTCGACAACGGCGGCCCGGGCGAACCGATCGTCGTGTACGGGCACATGGACAAGCAACCGCCGCTCGGCGAGTGGCGCAGCGGGCTCGGTCCCTACGAGCCCGTGCGCGAGGGCGACCTCCTCTACGGCAGGGGCACTGCGGACGACGGCTACTCGACGTTCGCCGCCGTGACGGGCCTGCTGGCGGCGGGCGGCGGAGGTGGCCGCGTCCTCGTCCTCATCGAGGCGAGCGAGGAGAGCGGCAGCCCGGACCTCGCGGCGCACCTCGAGAACCTGAAGGAGCGCATCGGGACGCCGCGGCTCGTGATCTGCCTGGACTCGGGCGGGTTGAGCTTCGACCGGCTGTGGCTCACGACGTCGCTGCGGGGGAACCTCGTCGCCACGGTGCGGGTCGAGGTGCTGACCGAAGGCATCCACAGCGGCCAGGGCGGTGGCGTGGTCCCGTCGTCGTTCCGCATCCTGCGCCGCATCCTGTCGGGGATCGAGGACGAGGCGACCGGCCGCATCCTCCTGCCGGAATTGGTGGGGGCGGGGATCCCTCCCGCGCACCGGGCCAACATCGAGGCGCTTGCGGTGGAGTTCCCCGCGAGCGCGGCACCCGTCGTCGAGGGCCTGCACCTGCTCACGCCCGACCCCGTCGACCGCCTGGTCGCCCGCACCTGGGGAGCCGCGCTGGAGGTCACGGGCGCCGACGGGCTGCCCAAGCCGCACGACGGCGGCAACGTGTTGCGGCCGTCGACGACGCTCAAGCTCTCGCTGCGGCTGCCCCCCGACGTCGACGCGGAAGCGGCGACCGACGCACTGATCTCGGCCATCCGCACCGACGAGGGGGCGCACGTCACCATCGACATGGAGGCGGCGGCGCAGGGGTGGATCGCCCCGCCGCTCGGGCCCGGCGTGGCCGCCACGCTGTCGGCCGTCTCGAAGGAGCGCTTCGGGCGCGACTACGGCTCGGTCGGAGAGGGCGGCTCCATCCCCTTCCTGCCCGACCTGCAGAAGGGGTTCCCCGGCACGCCGTTCGTGGCCACCGGGGTGCTCGGACCCCATTCGAACGCGCACGGGCCCAACGAATGCCTGCACATCCCGATGGCCAAAGCGGTGACCCACGCCGTCGCGGAGCTCCTGCGCTCGCAGTAGCTTGCGGCGCATGGGGTCGACCGGGGGCGGGGCGGGTGAGGGCGGCGGGAGCGGCGGCCCGCTGGCCGGAAAGGTCGCCCTGGTGACGGGTGGCAGCCGGGGGCTCGGGCGGGCCATGGCGCTCGCCTTCGCCGCGGCGGGCGCAGACGTGGTGATCGCCAGCCGCAAGATGGAGAACTGCCGGGCCGTCGCCGCCGAGATCGAGACGTCGGGCCGGCGTGCCCTTCCCGTCGCGTGCCACGTGGGGCACTGGGACGAGCTCGACGACCTGGTCGAGCAGTCCTACGACGCCTTCGGTCGGGTGGACGTGCTGGTGAACAACGCCGGGATGTCACCGCTGTACCCCGATCTGACCGCGGTGAGCGAGGAGCTGTGGGACAAGGTGCTCGGCGTCAACCTCAAGGGCCCCTTCCGACTGACCGCCCTCGTCGGCACGAGGATGGCGGCCGGCCCGTATGGTGGATCCATCATCAACGTCTCGAGCACCGGCTCCCTCCGCCCCGCCCCGCACATGCTCCCCTACGACGCCGCCAAGGCGGGGCTGAACACGCTGACCGAGGGCTTCGCCAAGGCGTTCGGCCCCACGGTGCGGGTCAACTGCATCATGGCCGGGCCGTTCCTGACCGACATCTCGAAGGCCTGGGACCCCTCCACCGTCGAATGGGGCATGCGGTCCCACGCGCTGCAGCGGGCGGGCGAGTCGGAGGAGATCGTGGGCGCCGCCCTGTACTTCGCCACCGACGCCTCGTCGTACACGACAGGCGCCGTCCTGCGCGTCGACGACGGCATCCCATGACCGACACCGCCGACTTCTGGTTCGACCCCCTGTGCCCGTGGGCCTGGATCACCTCGCGTTGGATGCTCGAGGTCGAACAGGTGCGCGACGTGCGCGCCGGCTGGCACGTCATGTCGCTGGCCATCCTCAACCAGGGCCGCCAGGAGCTCTCGGCCGAGTACAAGGAGCGCATGACGCGGGCGCTGGGGCCGGTGCGGGTCTGCATCGCGGCCGAGCAGCTGAAGGGCCCCGACATCCTGCTCCCGCTCTACACGGCGCTGGGCACGCGCCTGCACATCGAGCGGCGTGGGCGCGAGGAGGGCGAGATCGAGGCGGTGCTGGCCGAGGCGTTGGCCGAGGTGGGGCTCCCGCCGTCGTTGGCCGAGGCGGCGACGTCGACCGAGCACGACGACGCACTGGCCGCGTCGCACCACGCGGGCATGGAGCCCGTAGGCAACGACGTGGGCACGCCCATCATCCACTTCAACGGGAAGGCGATCTTCGGCCCGGTGGTCACCCCGGCCCCCAAGGGCGAGGCGGCAGGGCGGCTCTGGGACGGCGTGTTGCTCTGCACCGGGACCGAAGGCTTCTTCGAGCTCAAGCGCACCCGGGACCAGCGGCCCAGCTTCGGCTGAGTCAGGGCTGGTTGCCGAGGCGGGCGTAGGCCCGGCACGGCTCGCCCCGCAGGGCACCGCAGGCAGGTAGCGCGGCGGTCGGCACGACCCCCGACACCTCGTTGACCACCAGTGCCGATCCCCCGCTGCCGCCGAGCACCACCGTATCGAGGACGGAGTCGTGCGTCGGCGGCGTGTCGAAGATCCACGACGGGCGATCCCCACCCGGCGCGGAGATCACGATGCGCAGCCGGGTGCCGAGACGGAACGTGTGGGCGATGGGGTCCACCGGTATGCGGACGAGCGTGAAGCGCCCAGGTGGAAGATCGCGGCGATCCGACGCCAGGTAGGTCGGGACGGGATCGAGCGGGGTCGATGTGCGCGACAGGGCCCGGTCACTGCTGCGCAGGAAGCCCGACGTGACGTACTCCTCCTGCGCGTCGCCGGGACGGACCTCGGTCACGGTCACCTGCAGATCGGTGACGGGCGCTGTCGACTTCAGGGAGAGATTGAGGCTGGCCGGTCCGACGATCGTCGTCGCCTTGGAGAAGACGGGGGTCTCGAACGCGACCCCGTTCGCAGCCGGGACGGGCGTCCAGTCGTAGGGCGGCTGGGCGGCCCACGCGTTGGCCGAGGAGGGCAGGTCGTCGGACGGGCGGACGGCGGGGTCGGGCCGGAAGGCGACGGTGGACGGAGTGGGCGGGGGCCGCGTGGTGAGGGTGCCGCCGACACCGAGGGCGAACCTCGTGATCGTGCCCGCGGGCGGCCACGACGAGAACCCCGACTCGTAGGTGGGCTGCAGGGCCCCGGGGCCCAGGCCGCCGCCGCCGTTGTCGAAGAGCACCCGCACACGCGGATCCTGCTGCGAGAAGGCGGCTCGCGCCGCGGCGACCGAGGGCTCGTTCGTGAAGCGCACGGCGGGGGGCGCCACGGACTTCGCCCCGCTCGTCAGGTTCGCGTACAGGGTCGGTGCGACCGCCGTGAGCGTCGGGGAAAGGCTGGGCACGCGTCCCGCGACGTAGAGATCGAGGAACTCCAGCCAGCGCGAGATCGTGTCGGGACCGAGAGAGTCGGTGTGGGTCCCGTTGATGATGGTGACGTAGACGTGCTTGTCGCGCTCGAGGGCGGTGATGAGGGCGGGCCACTGCGGTCCCACTTCTTCGTCTTCGAGCGCACCCACCAAGAACACCGGCACCGTGATGTGCGAGGCCCACACCCGGGGCGAACGCTGGTCGAACAGTGCCGGTGTCCGGGCCAGGTCGGGGCTCACGAGCGATGCGAGGCTCTGAGCCTGTGCGTGCAGGCGCTGGTTGGCCAGACAGGTCGTGTCCCCCGTGGCGATCTCGGCCGCCGCCCACGGCTGGCCGCCCCCCGGTGCAGGCTGCGCGTCCGAGACGCGCTGCGCCACCCAGCTGGCGGCGAACCCGGCGTTGTACATCCCACCGGGATACCCGGTGGAGTACAGGTCGTCGGTCGGGCTGAGCGGCGTGATGGCGGCCAGGTCCGGGGGGTCCGTGCCCGCCACCACGAGCTGTGAGAAGCCCGAGTAGGAGATCCCGACCATGCCGACCTTGTGGTGCAGGACCCATGGTTGCGCCCCGACCGTCTGCACCGCGTCGTAGCCGTCGTAGTCCGACGGCAGGCCGAACAGGTCGAAGGCCCCGCCCGAGCAGCCGGTTCCCCGCATCTGGAGGCTCACGGTCGCGAAGCCGAGGAGTGGGGCGATGACCGAGCCGACCACGGTCGAGGTGTCGGGGAGGAGGGGGTCCTTCGTTCCGCCGCCACCCTCCAAGGCGCTGATCAGGCTGTGCGGGCCAGCCACTGCGTAGCCGGAGTACTCGATCACCGTCGGGAACGGGCCGTCGGCCAGGGTCTTGCCCGGCGGGAGGCGCACGGTGGCTGCCAGCAGGACCCCGTCGCGCATCCGCACGTAGTTGAGCCCGGCGTGGAGATGCTGGGAGGAGTAGAAGGACGGGCTCGGGGTCGACCGCGTCGAGAGCACCGTGAAGGGAGCGGTGCGGCGGGTGCTCGCTCCCGTGCCCTCTTCGAAGTGGAACCCGGTCCCCGGCGTGAGGTTGCGCACGATGAGACTGCCGAGGCGGTCGACCACGCCGGACCCGACGGTGACGCCGGCCGCGTCGAGCAGCGTCAGCCGGGCGCCGGCCGGGGCACCCACGACGTACGCCTCCCCGATGGAGCCGTGGCCCGGGAACGGAAGAGAGGCAACGGAGAGGGAGGCGGAGGCAGACGGCGGTGGCCATGCCGCGGCGAGCACGACGAGCGCGCAAAGGCCGATGGCAACGCGCTGGATGACGGCGATCAGTCCCGCCCCCTCGTCACGCGCCGCGACCCGGTCACCCGGAACCGCCCGAGGGCACCGAGCGGCTTCTGGCTCCTGCGCGGGGCTGCGGGCATGTGTCGGCGGGCGGGCGGCTCACCTCGAGGGCCCGCCATGCTCACCCGAACGTCCAGTGGCGACGGCCGTCGGCCGCGAGGAGGCGGCCGAACTGGAGCCCCGGGAAGTGGGTCGCTGCCGCCGGGATGTCCGAGCCCTCGAGCTCCCGGGCCACGGCCTCGCGTGAGCGCTGGGCCAGCTGCTTGTCGACGTCGCCGATCATCTCCCAGTCGTCGCTGAGCAGCTCGGCCGGACAATGGACGACGTCACCCAGGAGCATGGCGCGATCGGTCCCCGACGAGATCACGACGACCGTGCTGCCCGGCGTGTGGCCGGGAGCCCCGCGCACGTCCACACCCGGGAGGACGGTCCCGTCGCCGCTCCACGTCTCGAGGCGGTCGGCGATCGGGGGGAGCAGCTCCGACGACGTCCGGCCACCCATCAACGAGACGGCGAGGCTGTCGTCGTAGGGCGTGGCGCCCATGAAGAACTCCCAGTCCGCCTCGTGGCACCGGTAGGTGGCGTTGCCGAACACACGACGCTCCCCGTCGCTGGCCCACCCGAGGTGGTCGAAGTGGAGGTGCGTGAGCACCACGTCGGTGACCTCGTCCGGCCGGACACCCAGGCCGGACAGGCTCTCCATGAACCGTCCGGTCCGCACCGGGTCGGAGCGGGGACCGATCCCGGTGTCGACCAGCACCACCCGGTCCCCCGTCCGCACGAGGAAGCCACCCATGTCGATGGGCAGCATGCCGTCCTCGTCCAGGAACTGCGAGTGCTGGAGCCAGTCCTGATCGGTCTTGTTGAACATGAGCGTCGGGGGCGCCGAGAGGCTGCCGTCCGACACGCCTTCGATCGTGACGTCCCCGATCTGCACGCCAGCCGACGATAGTGCGGCGGTGGGTACGTCTCCGGTGACGGGCGGAGGAGTCGACTGATCGCTCTCGTGTTCATCGAGAGAGCTCCCTGCTGAAGCGCCCCGGTAGGGTGCTCCGCGTGCGGATGCTCGTGGTCGCCGGCGCGGTGCTGGTGACCTTGATCACACCCGCCGATGGGAGCGGAGCGGCCGTCACCGTTCCGCCCGGACAGGACCACGATTGCATCGTCGGGCCACCGCCGCACGCCATCGAATGGACCGCCCTGCGCAACCCGATCCTTTCGTTCCCGGCGATCGGTGTGAAGGACCAAGCGCTGCAGTGGTCCGGTGGCGCCTGGCACATGCTCTACAGCGACATGATGGAGACCCGCTCGGGTCCCCATGTCCGCTTCAGCGTCGCGATCTCATCAAGCCCGGACCTGCGGCGTTGGACGTCGCCACGGGTCATCGCCCAAAATGCTGCGTCACCCGACATCGTCCGATCTCCTTCGGGCACGTTCATCGTCACCTATCAGACTCCGTCCGGTCTGGAGTACCGCACAAGCGGCGGTGCCTCGTTGAGCTCGTGGTCCCGTGCCCACCCCCTCGGGCACGGACTGGCGCCCCGGATGATCGACGGAGCCCTGGCGTTCACCGGCAACGGCGTGATCCTGGGGTTCAAGGCCGGAACGACGGAACAGCACTTCGAGATCGCCTGGGCTCCCACCCTTGGGGGAACGTTCCGCCTCGTCGGCGAGCCCGACATCGAGGTCTACAACGACACCGTCGAGAACTACGAGTTCGTGACCGCAGGCGGTGCATGGCGGCTCGTGGCGACGTCGAACACCCTCGACCAGCCCTTCATCTTCACCCTGGGCCAGGGAGATCCGTCCGTACCGTCGACCTGGCTCCACTGGGACGACGGCCGGCAGCTGATGGTACCGACCCAGTCCTTCAACACGGGCACCGGGGTCTCGAGCGTCACCTTCGAGCACGCCAACTCGGCCTTCCTCTGCGTCGGGCCGCAGGGTGAGGACTACCTCACCTACGCCGGCAGCACCGAACTGACGCACTTCGGCGGCTGGGGCCATGCCCGCATCGGCATGGCGCGGAGCAACGGCCTGACCGACTGGCAGGTGCCACCGCAGTGACCTGATGTGGAACACGCCCCGGTTCATCAGGCTGCCCCGGCATCGCCCCCTCAGTAGTACCCCTGCATCAGCTCGCTGACCCAGGCCGGCTGACGGACGTCGGCGTCGTCGGGCTCGAACTCGCGCACGTACGGCTTGACGTCGAAGACGGGCGTGCCGTCGACGGCATCGAGCCCGCGCACGTGCAGGTCGAGCCCGCTCACCCGCACCAGCACGCAGGTGGAGACCCCGAGGCGGTTGGGGCGCATCTTGGCCCGCTGGGCGAACATCCCGACCTCGGGCCAGTCCGGGTTGCCCCGCGGCCGCCGCGACCCGGTCTGCACCTCGGACTGGTCGACCAGGTGGAACTGGAACACGACCACGAGATGGGAGAACTCGGCGAGTCCCGCCACGGCGTCGATGCCGAAGCGCTCGCCGTCGAGACGGATGACCGCCTCCACGCCGCCCCAGTCGTCGTCGACCGTGTCGGTACGGCCTCCCAGTACGACGCCCACGGGCTCCAGCGCGATCACCGCGGCCAAAGCTAGTTTGGCCCCGTGCGGTCAGGGCGCGACGTCGAGGGGCGCAGCGGCTGATCGGCGCCATCACCGTCAACGAGCTGCGCCGGCGGGTCCGTGATCGCTCGGCGGTGATCACCTGCCTGGTGGCGCCGCTCGCCATCGCCGCCGTCCTCGGGTTCGCCTTCGCCGGCAACGCCACCACGGGCACGCTGCCGATCGGCGTCTCCGGCGCGCCGCCGGCACTCGTGCGCGCCGCCGTGCACGCCAGCCAGCTCCCCGACAACGTCGTGGTCCGCCTCGTCCCGAGCGCGGCCGACCTCAGGCGCCGGGTGGCGGACGGGACGTTGGCCGCGGGCGTCGTGGTCTCGCCGGCCCGCACGAGCCTCTCGGACCTGCTCATCCCGATGGTCGCGCCCGGCGGCACCCCCTCGCCCGGCTTCGACGTGGTCGACCGCGCCGACGCGCTGATCGGGCAGGAGGTGGCCGAGGCAGTGGCGGCCGGGCTGGCCAGCCGGCTGTACGCCGGCCGCCTGCAGCACGGGGCGGCCAGCGATGTCGCTGCCATCTCCGTGTCCGCCAGCACGCTCGGCAACGGCGGCAAGGCCGTGCTCGACTACTTCGCACCGTCGATCGCCGTGGTCTTCCTCTTCATCGGCAGCGGCCTCGGCATGCGCTCGCTGATGATGGAGCGGGCTATGGGCACGCTGGCCCGTCTGGCGGCGGCTCCCATAAGGGCGAGCGCCATCGTGTGGGGCAAGCTGCTCGCCATCGCCCTCACGGGGCTCACCTCCATCCTGATCGTCTGGGGCGTGACGGTGGCCGTGTTCGGCGCGCGCTGGGGCGACCCGCTCGGCGTGCTCATGATGTGCGTCGGCGCCACCGCGGCGACGTGCGGGCTGGGCGCCTTCGTGACCTCGTTCGCCCGCTCCCCGCAGGAGGCGTTCGCCGCCTCGCTGGTGGTTGGCCTCGTGCTGGCGCTCCTCGGGGGCAACTTGCTCCCGCCCGGAGCGCTGCCCGAGGCGCTCCAGGTGCTCAGCCTCGGCACGCCGAACGGCTGGGCGCTGGTCGGGTTCGGCCGCCTGGCGCTGCTCGGTGACCCGGCCTCGTCGGTCGTGGGCCCGTTCCTCGTGCTGTGCCTGATCGCCCTCGTCACGGTCGGCCTGGCCCTGTCCCGTGTGCGCCGGATGCTGACGCCGTGATCCCCATCGTGCGGGTCAACCTGCGCCGGGCCACCGGCGACCGGCGCTACCTCTTCGTGGCCACGGTCTTCCCGGTCCTCTTCATCCTCGTCACGGGCCTCCTGGCCGGGAGCCCCAAGGAGCCGGTCGGCCTCGTGCACCCCTCAGCGCGACTGCTCCAGCTCGTGGCGCACACCGGCGACCTCAAGGTGCGGCTCGAGCCCGACCGGGCGCAACTGAGCGACGACATCCTGCGGGGACGGGTCGTGGCCGGGCTGGTCTCGCTGCCGGCCGCGCCGGGGACGGTGCGGGTCGACTTCGTGAGCGAGTCCGCATCGACGAGCGCGGTGCAGGCGCGCACCGACGTGGTCGCCCTGCTCGACCTCATCACAGCGGAAGGCACCCGTACGCGTGTGACCGATGTCACGCTGGCCCACACCGACCTGCCGGCCGCGCTCAGCCCGTTCTCCTACGTGGCGCCGGCCGACCTCGTTCTGTTCCTCGGCATCACCGTGCTGCTGCTCGCGTCGGGCGTGGTCGAGTCGCGTCGCCTCGGGGTCATGCGCCGCCTGGCGGCGGCCCCGGTCCGGCGGCCGACGGTGGTGGCGGCACTGGTGGCGACCAGCTTGTGCGTCGCCGTCGCGCAGTCGGCGGGCCTGCTCCTCGTCGGCCGCCTGATCTTCGGTGTGCACTGGGGCGACCCGGCCGGGGTGTTCTTGGTGCTCGCCACCCTGTCGCTCGCCTATTCCGGCGCCGCCGCGCTCGTGAGCATGCGCTCGCGCACCGAGGAGCAGGCGATATCGCTGGCCGTGGTGCTCGGCATCGTGGGCGGCATGCTGGGCGGCTGCATGTACCCGCTCGACGTCGTGGGACCCGTCGTGCGCGCCGTGGGCCACGTGGTGCCGCAGGCGTGGGCCATGGATGCCTTCGTGAAGCTGATCTACCACCACGCCGGGCTGGTGGCGGTGTTACCCGAGGTCGGGGCGCTGGCGCTCTTCGCCGCCGTGCTGGGGACTCTTGCCCTACGAGCCTACGCGTGGACGGTGTACTCGCCCGGGTGAAAGCGCCGGGTCAGCCGGCGGAACTTCCACGTGTGGTCCGGCCACAGCGTGGTGTTGCGGCCCTGGTGGTCCAGGTACCAACTGCCGCAACCGCCCTCCAGCCACACCGAGTGCTCGAGCCGGGCCTGCAGGCGTTCGTTGTAGCGCCGCTGCACGCCGGGTTTCACCTCGACCACGTGCACGCCTGGTCGCTTCATGAAGGCCAGGGCGCTGGCGATGTAGTTGATGTGCGACTCGATCATGTAGATCATGGAGTTGTGGGCCAGCGTCGAGTTCGGCCCGATCATGAGGAACAGATTCGGGAAGCCGGCCACGGCGGAGCCGACGTAGGCCTGGGTGCTGTGCGCCTTCCAGACCTCCGAGAGCCGGGCACCCTCCCGCCCCACGATGTGCGCCGCGTAGGGAGGCTCGGCGGCCTCGAACCCGGTGCCCAGGATCACCACGTCGACCGGGCGGGCGATGCCGTCCTGGCCCACGACCTCGTGGGCGGTGAACGAGGCGACGGCTGACTCCACCACCTCGACGTTGGGTCGGGTGAGCGACGGATAGTAGTCGTCGGAGAGCAGCAGGCGCTTGCAGCCCGGCTCGTAGTGCGGTGTGAGCTTGGCGCGCAGGGCCTCGTCCGGCACCTGCCTGGCGAGGTGGTCGAGGCACGCCTTCTTCACGGCGGCCTTTCGCCGCGAGCCCTGACCCACGAAGAGGGACAGCAACGACTCGAAGAGGCCGTAGATCCGCAACCGCGACAGTCGCTGGGTGGCAGGCACCTTGCGGTAGACCAGCTTGCGCAACCGCGGGACCCGGCGGTCACGCCGGGGGACGATCCACGGCGGCGTCCGCTGGTGCAGGTAGAGATGCTCGACGACGGGGGCGATCTGGGGCACGAACTGGATCGCCGACGCTCCGGTGCCGACCACGCAGACCGTCTTTCCGGTCAGATCGAAGCCGTGCTCCCAGCGAGCCGAATGGAAGACCTTCCCGCGGAAGCCGTCCAGGCCGGGGAAGTCCGGGATGGAGGGCTCGCTCAGCGGGCCCGTGGCCCACACGAGCACGGGGCGCGGTACTCCTCGCCCGCCGTGGTCCGCACGACCCAGCGCTCGGCCTCGTCGTCCCAGCGAGCCTCGTCGACCGACTGCCCGAAGCGGAGGTGCCCCCCGACCTCGAAGCGGTCGACGCAGTCGCGCATGTAGTCCCAGATCTCGGACTGGGAGGGGAACGACCGGGTCCAGTCCGGGTTCAGGGCGAAGGAGTACGAGTAGAGGTTCGACGGGACGTCGCAGGCGGCGCCCGGGTAGGAGTTGTCGCGCCAGGTGCCACCAAGGTCGTTGCCGCGGTCGAGGACGACGAAGTCTTCGATGCCCATGGTGTGCAACCGAGCGGCCATCCCGATGCCGGAAAAGCCGGCACCCACGACGACGACCCGGTACTCGCGGGTCACGGGGTCGCGGCGACGAAGGAGACGACCACCTTGGCCAGCTCCTCCCCGCAGTCCTCCTGGAGGAAGTGCCCACCACCAACGATCGTGGTGTGGGGCTGCCCCTCTGCCCCGGCGATCTTCTCCTTGAGGTTGCGGTCCGCGCCCTTCGTGATGGGGTCACCGTCGCTGAAGGCGCACAGGAAGGGCCGGTCGAAGGCGGCCAGGCCCACCCATGCAGCGACGTTGGCGTCGTGGGCGGGGTCGTCGGGCCGCGACGGCACCAACATGGGGAAGGCCCGCGCCCCCGCCTTGTACGACTCGTCGGGGAAGGGAGCGTCGTAGGCCGCCTCCACATCGGGGGAGACCGGCTTGACGCACCCACCTCGCACGATGCCGCCGGTTGGGAACTGCTCGACCTCCTGGGAGAAGCGCTGCCAGGCGAAGAAGGCGTCGCCGGGGTTGGTGTCGCCGGTGGGCAGGAACGTGTTGGCCGCCACCACCCGGGCAAAGCGGTCCGGGTGCTCACCGACCAGGCGCAGGCCGATGAGCCCGCCCCAGTCCTGGCACACCAGGGTGACGTCACGCAGGTCCAGCCGGTCGAAGAGGAGCTCGCGCATCCATCCGACGTGGCGGGCGAACGTGTAGTCGCTGCGCTCCGTGGGCTTGTCCGAGCGCCCGAAACCCACCAGGTCGGGCGCCACGATCTGCAGGCCGGCCGCGGTCAGGACGGGGATCATCTTGCGGTAGAGGTACGACCAGGACGGCTCGCCGTGCATGAGGAGCACGACCGATGCCGCCGGGTCCCCCTCGCGCAGGTAGTGGACCCGCAAGGTGCCGCCCTCGGAGTCCGCGATCTCGGCGTAGTGGGGCTCGAAGACGTATCCGGGCAGGTCGATGAAGCGGCTGTCGGGTGTGCGGAGGGTCTTCATTGAGGCGGGAGCCTAGGTCGCCTGGCCCTGCGTCGCCCTGCGTCCCCCGCATCGCCCTGCGTCCCCGTCCGCCCGAACCGCCGCAACCCGCCCCCGCTCCCGGCTCGAGGTGCACTGCGCCGCTGCGGCCCATAACCTGACGCCGACGTCACAGAACGCCACCCAGTGGGGAGGGAGCCGTCATGGCCATGTCCGACGCCCAGGAGCACGACCCGTTCACCGCCTTCGACGACGTGGTCGCGGGCACCACGCGGGACCCCTATCCGGACCTGGCGGCCAAGCGCCGCGACACACCGGTCACCAAGGGCATGACCATCTCGCCCGACGCCCTCCCCGAGGGCATCGAGGTCGAGCCGGGATGGATCGCCTACCGCTACGAGGACTGCTCGCGGATCCTGCGGGACGCCAAGACCTTCACCTCCACCGGCTACGACGTCACCATCGGCATGGTCATGGGCCACATGATCCTCGGCATGGACGACCCCGAGCACCGCACCCACCGCAACCTCGTCGCCAACGCGTTCAGGGAGAAGGCGCTGGCCCGGTGGGAGCCCGAGTTCATCGGCCCCATCATCGACGAGCTGATCGACCGCTTCGCCGCCGACGGGCAGGCGGACCTGGTGCGCCAGCTCACCTTCGAATTCCCGGTGCGCGTCATCTCACGCCTGCTCGGCCTGCCCGAGGAGGACTTCCCGCAGTTCCAACGCTGGTCGGTCGAGCTCATCGGGTTGGTGGCCGACATCGACCGGGGGCTGTCCGCCTCCGAGGCCCTGCGCGAGTACTTCGCCCAGGTGGTGGCGGACCGGCGGGCCCGGCCGGCCGAGGACGTCATCAGCGACCTCGTCCTGGCCGAGGTCGACGGTGAGAAGCTGACCGACGAGGCCATCTACTCGTTCCTGCGCCTCCTCCTGCCGGCGGGAGCCGAGACCACCTACCGCTCCTCCGGCAACCTGCTCTACCTGCTGCTCACCCACCCCGAGCAGCTCGCCGCGGTGCGGACCGACCGCTCCCTCCTGCCCCAGGCCATAGAGGAGGGGCTGCGCTGCGAGCCTCCGTTGCTCACCATCAACCGCACCACCACGTGCGAGGTGGAGATCGGCGGCGTCTCCATCCCCGCGGGGGAGAGCATCACGCCGCACATCGGCTCGGCCAACCACGACGAGACGCGCTGGGACGACCCCGAGACGTTCGACATCTTCCGCCGCGCCGTCCCCCACATCGCGTTCGCCCATGGCCCGCACATGTGCCTGGGCATGCATCTCGCCCGCCTCGAGACGCGGGCACTCCTCAACCGTGTCCTCGACCGCCTGCCGGACTTGGCCCTCGACCCCGGCGTCACCGACCCTCACATCCGGGGCGACGTGTTCCGCTCACCGACCGCGCTGCCCGTGACGTTCCGGGCGGTGGCGTGACGACGTTCCCCGAGGACGTCTCCACCGACCACACGACGATCCTCGAGCTGCGAGGCGCGGTTCCCGACCCGACGGCTCAGCCCATCTGACGCGCCTCCACCTCGTCGCCCCGGGCCACGAGGATGGTCGTGACCATGGAGGGCGGGAACAGGCCGTGGGAGATCACGCCGGGGACCGCGTCGAGCCACTCGGCCAGCAGTGCCGGGTCGACGACGTCGCCGTGGTAATCGGCGAGGATGCCGCCGTCGGGTGTGGGAGGCGCGCCGCGCCGCGCCGCGCCGGGTAGCGCGTGCAGCGTGGCGGCCAACCCGAAGGCCAGCAGCTCGAGCGGGACGGGGGGGTGCAGGCGCTCGACCGGCTTGTCCGACGACACGATCACGACGAAGCGGTCGGCCGCCGCGGCCACGATCCGCTCGCGGGTGTGCGCCCCACCCCCGCCCTTCACCATCCAGCCGAGGGGGTCCACCTGGTCGGCCCCGTCGATGGCCAGGTCGAGACGGGCGATGTCGGAGAAGGGCCGCACGTCGAGGCCGTGGACGAGCGCGAGCTCCGCCGTCGCCGGCGAGGTGGCGACACACGTGATGGACGGGTGGCGCCGGCCCAGCGCTGGGACCAGCTCGGCCACCGTCGAGCCCGTCCCCAGTCCCACCACCATCCCGTCCTCGACCAGTGCCGCCGCGGCGTGCGCGGCGACGCGCTTCTCGGCGGGGATGTCGGGCGCCGTCACAGCACGAGTGCGCTCAGCTGCGCGGGACGTCCTTCCAGGCCAGTTCCTTGTCGGTGCGGACGTCGCCCGGGAGGCCGAGCACCCGCTCCCCCAGGATGTTGCGCATCACCTCGGAGGTGCCGCCCTCGATGGAGTTGGCCCGCACCCGCAGGAACAACTTGTGCACGTCGGGCGAACCCATGCCGACCAGGTCAGGCCGCACCATCGGGTACCCCGCCGGGAACAGCATCGCGTCGTTGCCCAACAGGTCCATGCAGAGGTCGTACACACGCTTGTTCTCCTCGGCGAAGGCGAGCTTGGCGACCGAGCCTTCGGGGCCCGGCGTGCCCGCCTTGCGGGTCTGGGCAGCCCGCATGTTGGTCATGGAGTACGCCTCGCCGCGGATGTAGCTGGCGACCACCCGATCGCGCAGGGCGAGCGCGTGGGGCGAGGTGTCCCCCTGCCAACGCTCCTTCCAGATCCGTATGACCTCGGCGATCGGTCCGCCCCCGCGCCGGGTGACCGCTCCCCCGATGGAGACCCGCTCGTTCATGAGGGTCGTGACGGCCACGTGCCATCCCTCACCCTCGTCGCCGATGCGCGCGCTGTCGGGCATGCGCACATCGGTGAAGAAGACCTCGTTGAACTCCGCCTCGCCTGTGATCTGGAACAAGGGCCGCACCTCGACGCCCGGTGCTCTCATGTCGACCAGGAACGCCGTCATCCCGCGGTGCTTGGGCACGTCCGGGTTCGTGCGCGCCACGATCAGCCCGAAGGAGGAGATGTGGGCCAGAGTCGTCCAGACCTTCTGCCCGTTGAGCACCCACTCGTCGCCGTCGCGCTCGGCCCGGGTCGACAGGCCGGCGACGTCCGATCCTGCCCCCGGTTCACTGAACAGCTGGCACCAGATCTCCTCGTTGGTGAAGAGCGGCCGCAGGTAGCGCTCCTTCTGCTCGGGTGTCCCGTGGGTGACGATCGTCGGCGCGCACATGCCGTAGCCGATGGGGTTTCGCACCCCGGCCGCCGGGGCGCCCCCGTCGTGCAGACGTGACTGGGCCCGCTGGTGGTCCTTGGGCGTCAGCCCGAGGCCACCACTGCCCGGCGGGAAGTGCACCCAGGCCAGGCCGCGGTCGAACTGCTCCCCAAAGAACTGCTGTGCCGGTGTGCTCGCAGGTGGGAGGTCGGCCAGCAGACGGTCAACCACGTCGTCGACGTTCGCACTCATGCCCGCACCCTATAGCGTGCTTTCGTGCGGGCACCTGCTCACTCACGGCGGATCCGGCACCCGGACCCTGGCGCTGCCGCCAGCCCGACAGGCACGAAGGGGACGGCGCGAGCGTGACGGCTTCCGTGACCCTGCCCGACGGCAGGGAGCTGGCCTACGAGGAGTACGGGGACCCGGCGGGCTTCCCCGTGCTGAGCTTCCACGGCGGGCTGAGCTCCCGCCTCGACGCCGCCCCCGCCCACGAGGCCGCCGTGGCCAAGGGCGTGCGGCTCATCTCCCCCGACCGTCCCGGCATCGGGCTCTCCACCTACCAGCCGGGGCGCCGGCTGACCGACTGGCCAGGCGACGTCGAGCGGCTCACCGACGCCCTCGGCATCGGCCGCTTCGCTGTGATGGGCTGGTCGGCGGGTGGCCCGTACGCCGCTGTCTGCGCCGCCAGGATGCACGGCCGCGTGACAGCGGCCGCGCTGCTCTCGAGCTCGGTACCCCTCGACCTCTACGGCACGACCCGCGGGCTCACGATGGAGGACCGGACCCTCCTGCTCCTCGCACAGCGAGCCCCTTGGTTGGCCTCCGCCGTCATCAACACCAGCATCGTCAGCACCAGCAATGCCCGTCTCATGCGCGCCGCCATGCGCTCGTTCCCGCCCGCCGACCGCACGATCCTCACCGAATGGGGTCCGCCCGACCTCGCCCTGGCCTTCGTGCGCGAGGCAGTGCGCCAGGGGACGAAGGGCTGTGTGCAGGACTACCGGATCTTCGGCGACCCCTGGGGCTTCTCCCTCGAGGAGATCAAGGTCCCGGTGCAGATCTGGGAGGGATCAGACGACCGCACCGGCCCGCCGGGCTACCGCGCCTTCCTCAAGACGCACATCCCCCATGCGACGGTGACCGTGGTCCCGGGCGAGGGTCACCTCTCACTGCTGCCGCATCAGGCGCCCGCCATCTTCGCCGCACTGCTCGGCGGCGACCACAACGCAGAGTCGATGGCGCGGTGGAACGTGGGGTAGGCGTAGATCATGGTGCGTCGCTCGCCACGGGGAGTTACAGGTTGGCCCAGTTGGTGATCTGGACCGGCGCCACGATCGGCGTGCCCACGTCGAGTTGGATCTCGTAGTGGTCGCCGAGAGGGAGGTTGCGCGGGTCGCCCGTGTAGATGCCCGTCTTCTTGCCCGGCGACGTGAAGAACACCGTGACTTTGCCCGTGGCGGGCCCGACCTGGGTGCTGCTCAGCGGGATGCCCCACAGGTCGAAGAATTCACCGAGGGTGAAGCTCTGCGACGTGCTGGGCGACTCGACGTGGACGATCCCGTCGTAGGCGTGCACGTGGAGCCAGTAGAAGCAACTCCCGGTCTCGACGAACGGGCCCTGCGCCGTCTCGACGGCCTGGAAGCCGGGAACGCCGATACCGTACGGGATCACCCTCGCCTGGCCGTTCACGAAGATGGTGAGGTGAGTGTGGACATGGACAACGGTCTGCTCACCGGCCTGGCACTGCACGGCACCGACGTTCTGCCCGGTCGCCGCGTTGAGGAGGGTGGCCAGCTTCGGGCCCTTCGGGACGGGTATGCCCTCGGGCCCCGGCGAGCCGGCCGGCGGCTGTACCCAGGTCGACGACATGGAGGCAGGGATGGCCTGGAGTGGGACGTGGGGGTCCTTGAATTGTGGCGGCACGGTGCCGGAGCCTCCGCCGCTGACTTGGGTGATGATCACGACAGCGATCGCGACCACCGCCAGGACGCCGACCACGCGGATGCCGATGCGCATGCGCTGGCGGCGCAGCTCGGCCGCCCGCTTCTCGGCGGCGCGGCGCTGGTTCTCGGTCCTACGCTGGGCCTTCGACTGCTTGCCACTGGTCATTGGGGCGTCAGCGTAGCGAACCAGTCCCAGCGAAAGGCATCAACACGCTCCAAGGGACCGGCCCATTCGACCGGTGGGTCGGCGCCCGCCGTGCCGGAGGGACGGAGGGCAGAAGCCGCCTGCCACAGGTCGCCGTCGACGAAGGCGAGCGTGACGGCGCGCCCGCCCTCCCGGTCGGCAAATTGCCAGGCCCCCGCAACGCCGGGCTGGCCGACCAGCGCCCCGCCGTCCACGCGCGGCCCCACCACGGCGTAGACGCCTTCGGACGGGCGGAAGGGAACGGCCTCGGCGGACACCGCGACCCGGGGATCGGCCCACCGGCCGACGACCTCGAAGGGCCCCGAGAGCAGCGCCCGCCGGGGTTTAAAGAAGCGGTCCTCGTCGCGCAGGCGCTCCGCCAGGGCGAAGAAGGGCGGCAGGCAGCCCTCGTCGCGCATGAGGTAGAGCGTCATGTAGTGGAAGGGGTCGAGCAGCGGCCCGGTGGCCGCCTCGGCCGCCCGGCACCGCGGTGAGCGGACCCAACGCTGGCCGAACGTGATGCCGTCCACAGTGAACTGCTCGGGCAGGTGGTCGAGCTGGTGCCAGGCGTTGTAGGCCTCGTGGGCGGAGGGATCGGTGATCTCTGTGAACGAGAAGAAACCCAGCATTCGATGAGGGTACCCGCCCAGCGGTGCAAGACTCTGCGGCCGATGGCAGCGGCCACAGCCTTTCTCTCCGGCCTGCGGGTGCTGGACCTCAGCATCTGGCGCCCCGGGCCCTACGCGACATCGCTGCTGGTTGCTCTCGGGGCCGACGTCCTGAAGGTGGAGCCGCCGGGGGGCGATCCGATGCGCCGCTACGAAGGCCTCTTCGCGTCCATCAACGCCGGCAAGCGCAGCGTCGTCCTCGACCTGAAGGACGATGCCGGGCGTGCCCGCGGGCTCGCGCTGGCCGAGCAGGCCGACGTGCTGGTCGAGGGCTTCCGGCCCGGGGTGATGGCGCGGCTCGGCCTGGACGAGGCAACCGTGCGGGCCGGCAACCCGGCCCTGGTCTACTGCTCCATCTCGGGCTACGGCCAGGAGGGAGAGCGCGCGACGCTCCCGGGACACGACGTCAACTATCAGGCGTGGGCCGGTGCGCTCACGCCGGCGGGGGGCGCGGCGACGCTGCCCACGCTGCCGACCGCCGACCTGGCCGCCGGACTCGCTGCGGCGTTCGGGATCTGTGCGGCGGTCATCGGCCGCGGCGCCAGCAAGGAGGGGACCTACCTCGACGTCTCCATGACCGATGTGATGGCGACATGGACGGGGCGAACGGGGGCCGACACCGGGACAGTTCCCGCGACGGGGGCGCGAGCACCGGCGCCGGCCGATGGGACGCCCGGCTACGGGCTCTTCGCCACCGCCGACGCCGGCCAGGTCGCCCTGGGCGTCGTCAACGAGCAGCACTTCTGGTCCGCGCTGTGCGACGAGCTGGGTCTGGGCGAGCTCGCGGACCTGGACTTCGAGGAACGGAGCCGCCGAGCCGCCGAGCTGCAGCAGGCCGTCCGCGCCGCGGTCGCCGGCCTGGGGCGCGACGAGCTCGTCACGCGCCTCGCCGCGGCCGGCGTGCCCGTGGCACCGGTGCTGGACCGGGCGGGGATGCTGGACAGCGCCCCCTTTCCCCCGTTCCCGATCCGCCTGCCTCTGCCCGACGGCCACCGGGTGGTCCCTGCGCTCGACCAGCACCACGGCGAGGACTTCTGCGACCGCGCCTGACTCGGTCCGGCACCCGCCGGTGCTGTTACGTTTCGTGCGGCCCATCGACCCAATGACCCAGATCTCGGACCTCCTCACCGCCAACCAGGGCTACGCCGCCGCGCGGGCCAACGTCGCCGACCCGCGCCCCGGGCGCCACCTCGCGGTCGTCACCTGCATGGACGCCCGTATCGACGTCTTTGCCGTGCTCGGGCTCCATCTCGGGGAGGCCCACGTGATCCGCAACGCCGGCGGCCGGGTCACGGCCGACGTGCTGCGCAGCCTGGCCCTGTCGAGCGGCGTGCTCGGGGTGGACACCGCCGTGGTGATGCAGCACACCAAGTGCGGCCTGGCGGGCGTGACCGACCAGGAGCTGCGCGACATGACCGGGGCCGATCTCGGTTTCTTCCCCATCGACGACCATGCGGCCGCTCTGCGCGAGGACGTGGACCTGCTGGCCCGCACGCCGTACCTCTCTCGGCTGCGGATGATCGCCGGCCTCATCTACGACGTCGAGAGCGGAGAGCTCGACGACGTCGTCCGTTGGGAGCGCCCCGACTGAGGGCGGCGACACGGACAGGGACTCAGTCGCAGACACAAACGTGGAGGAGGAAGGGTCGATGCGGGTCACCATCCTCGATGACTGGTTCGACACGCTCCGCACCCTCCCGTGCTTCGAGAAGCTGGCCGGCCACGACGTGACGGTCTTCACCGATCACGTCGAGGAGACCGACGTGCTGGCGCACCGACTCCGAGCGACCGAGGCCCTGGTCCTGATCCGCGAGCGCACGGAGGTGCGCGCCGCACTCCTCGAACGGCTGCCGCGGCTGCGCCTGATCAGCCAGCGCAGCGTGTACCCCCACATCGACGTCGACGCCTGCACGTCCCTCGGCATCGTCGTGAGCTCCGACCAGCACGCCGGCACCCCGTCCTATGCCGCCGCCGAGCTCACCTGGGTGCTGGTGCTCGCGGCCGTGCGCCAGCTGCCCCCAGCAGGTGGCGTCCTTGCGCGCCGGGCTCTGGCAGGCCGGCGTGGGGCAGACACTGCGGGGAAAGACCCTGGGGATCTACGGCTACGGCCGCATCGGCGCCGTCGTCGCCACATACGGCCGGGCGTTCGGGATGGTCCCGTCCCGAGTCGCTCGAGCGGGCCCGAGCGGACGGCGTCACCCCGGCACGGGACCGCGCCGAGCTCTTCTCGGGCAGCGACGTGCTCTCGCTGCACCTGCGGCTCGTGCCCGCCACCAGGGGGATCGTGACGGCGCCCGATCTGGCGACCATGGGCCCCGACTCGCTCCTCGTGAACACCAGCCGGGCCGGGCTCATCGAGCCGGAGGCTCTGGTCGCCGCACTGCGGGCCGGCCGCCCGGGCAGGGCCGCCCTCGACGTCTACGAGACCGAGCCGCTCCTCGATCGGGCGGACCCGCTGCTGAGCATGGACAACGTGGTCTGCACGCCCCACATCGGGTATGTGACCCGGGAGGAGTGGGATGTACAGTTCAGCGACATCTTCGACCAGGTCGATGCCTACGCAGGCGGCACCCCGATCAACGTGGTGAACCCCGACGTCTTGGCACACGCCCGGAGCCGACCCTAAGGAGCACAGATGCCGGCCGACCACACTGCGTCACGAGGACCCGCCACCACCGGCGGGGAGCACGTCCAGCGAGAGCGCCGTCGCCACCGCCACCTGCTCTCGGTGCTCGTGGGGCTCACGGTGCTCCTCCCCGGCCTCCTCGTCGTGGCCCCGGGCACGGCGTCGGCGGCGTATCCCGACAACCCGGCCGAGCCGGTCAACTTCGGGAGCGCCGGGAACTTCGGCCCTGCCGGCGGGCTGACGCTGAACGCCCCCGCCGTCGGAATGGCGGCGACGTCGACCGGCAACGGCTACTGGATCGTCGCCTCCGACGGCGGCATCTTCTCCTACGGCGACGCGGTCTTCCACGGCTCGGCCGGCAGCCTGCCGCTCAACAAGCCGATCGTGGGTATGGCGGCGACACCCGACGGGGGCGGCTACTGGCTCGTCGCCTCCGACGGCGGGGTCTTCTCCTACGGCGACGCGGTCTTCCACGGCTCGGCCGGCAGCCTGCCGCTCAACAAGCCGATCGTGGGCATGGCGGCGACACCCGACGGGGGCGGCTACTGGCTCGTCGCCTCCGACGGCGGCATCTTCGCCTACGGCGACGCCGTCTTCTACGGTTCGACCGGCTCCATCCACCTCAACCAGCCCGTCGTGGGGATGGCGGCCGCCCCGGGCGGGACCGGCTACTGGCTCGCCGCCGCCGACGGCGGCATCTTCAGCTACGGGACGGCACCGTTCCTGGGCTCCATGGGCGGCACGCCGCTGAACGCCAAGATCGTCGGCATGGCGGCCGGCACTGGTGGCTACTGGATGACCGCAGCCGACGGCGGTGTCTTCAACTTCGGCGCCCCCTTCCTCGGCTCCATGGGCGGGCAGCCGAACGCCAACCCCATCCGAGCCATCGCCGCCACGCCCGACGGGAACGGGTACTGGCTCCTGCCGACCTCTCCCCCACCGCTGCCCCCCACCCTCAATCCGGGTGCGAGTGGCCCCGCGGTCGCCATGCTGCAGCAGCAGCTGTACGCGCTCGGTTATTGGGTCGACACCACGGGCGGTTCCTTCGACGACAGCACCGAGCAGGCCGTGTGGGCGCTCCAGAAGGCGGCCAACCTCCCACGCGACGGGGTGGTCGGGCCGTCGACGTGGGCCGCGCTCGAGGCGGGGGTGGTCCCCCAGCCGCGCAGCACCTCGGGCTATGTGATTGAGGTCAATCTGGCCAACGACCTCGTCATGGTCGTGAACAACGGCCACCTGCAGTGGATACTGAACACCTCCACCGGCGGCGGCTACACCTACACCTCGGAAGGTGTCACCTCGGTCGCCATCACCCCGACCGGGCTGTTCCACACGTACCGGGTGATCGACGGGCTCGACGTCGATTCGCTCGGTGCCCTGTGGCGGCCGAGGTTCTTCACCGGCGGCTATGCCATCCACGGTGACTCGTCCGTACCCCCCACCCCGGTCTCCCACGGCTGCGTCCGGGTCAGCAACGAAGCGATCGACTGGATCTGGGCCAACAACATCGACCCGATCGGGACGACCGTCTGGGTGTACTGAGCCGGGCAAGGCCGGCACCAAACCGTCCGCTCAGCGCGACCTCCTAGATGTCGTAGTAGAGCATGAACTCCCATGGGTGCGGCCGGAGCCGCACGGCGTCGACCTCGCGGGTGCGCTTGTAGTCGACCCAGGTTTCGATCAGGTCGGGGGTGAAGACACCGCCCGCCAAGAGGTAGTCCTGGTCGGCCTCGAGCGCGTCCATCGCCTCCTCGAGGGACGAAGGCACCTGGCCGATCTTGGCCAGCTGGTCGGCCGGCATGTCGAAGAGGTCCTCGTCGACCGGCGGCGGCGGTTCGATGTGATTGGCCACCCCGTCGAGCCCCGCCATCAGGATGGCCGAGAAGGCGAGGTACGGGTTGCAGGCGGGGTCGGGGCAGCGGAACTCGACCCGCTTCGCCTTGGGGCTGGGCGAGTAGACGGGGATGCGGCAGGCCGCCGAGCGGTTCCGCTGGGAGTAGACGAGGTTGACCGGCGCCTCGAACCCTGGGACGAGACGCTTGTACGAGTTCGTCGTGGGCGCAGCGAAGGCGAGCACCGACCGGGCGTGCTTGATGATGCCCCCGATGTACCAGCGGCCGATGTCCGACAGCCCGGCGTAGGTGCCCTCCTGGTGGAACAGGGGCTCGCTGCCGTTCCACAGCGACGAATGGACATGCATGCCCGACCCGTTGTCGTCGTAGAGCGGCTTCGGCATGAAGGTCGCCGTGAGGCCCGCCGCGTCGGCGACGCTCTTGACCACGTACTTGTAGAGCATCAGCTTGTCGGCCATCCGCAAAAGCGTGTCGAAACGCATGTCGATCTCGGCCTGGCCGGCGGTGCCGACCTCGTGGTGCTGCACCTCGATCTCGATCCCGACCTTCTCCATCGTCAGGATCATCTCCGAGCGCAAGTCCTGGAAGTGGTCCATCGGTGGGACTGGGAAGTAGCCCTCCTTGTAGCGCGGCTTGTAGCCGAGGTTCGGGCCTTCCTCACGCCCGGAGTTCCAGATGCCCTCGATCGAGTCGACTTGGTAGAAGGCGGAGTGCTGGTCCTGCGAGAAGCGCACGTCGTCGAAGACGAAGAACTCCGCCTCGGGCCCGAAGTATGAGGTGTCGGCCACCCCGGTCGTCTTGACGTACTCCTCCGCCTTCTTGGCGACGTAGCGCGGGTCCCGGCTGTAGGGCTCGAGCGTGAGCGGGTCGTGCACGAAGCAGTTCAGGTTGAGCGTCTTGTGCTGGCGGAAGGGGTCCACGACCGCCGTCGAGGGATCGGGCAGCAGGATCATGTCGGACTCGTGGATCTGCTGGAAGCCGCGGATGGACGAGCCGTCGAAGCCATTTCCTTCGGTGAACATCTCCTCCGTCAGCGTGTGTGCGGGGAGAGAGAAGTGCTGCATCAGTCCGGGGAGATCACAGAACCGGAGGTCCACCACCTCGATCCCCTCGTCCTTGACGAGCCGGACGACCTCGGCTGGGCTGCGTTCTTTCATGGTGACGTCTCCCTCTGAGATCTCGTCGAGCTGCCACCTCGTGCATGCCCGGGCCAACGAGATTCGTCAGGTACATATCACACGCCTCTTGCATCTGCGCAGCTGAGAGGGCGAGTTCATCAAGTCTTCACAATGGAACGCGTCGCCGCTGACGACCTCATACGCTGACGCCCGTGCAGACGTCATACGAGAAGGGCCTGCACGAGGTGGCCGACGGGGTCTGGGCCTACTTGCAGCCCGACGGCGGCTGGGGCTGGTCGAATGCCGGCCTCGTGACGGGTGGTGGCACGTCCCTGCTCGTCGACACGCTCTTCGACCTGCGCCTCACCGCCGAGATGCTCGCCGCGATGCGCCGGGTCACGCCGGCCGCCCAGCACATCGGCACGGTGGTCAACACGCACGCCAACGGCGACCACTGTTACGGCAACGCGCTGGTGGCCGGCTCGGAGATCCTCTCGACCGTCCGCTGCGCCGAGGAAATGGGCCAGCTCCCGCCGTCCATCATGGCCGCCATGATGCGCGCCGGCACCGTCGCTCGGTCAGGCGGGTGAGTTCCTGGCGCGCATCTTTGCCCCGTTCGACTTCGACGACGTGCCACTCACGCTGCCGTCGCGCACATTCGAAGGTCGGCTCGACCTGCGTCTCGGCGACCGGCGGGTGTCACTGGTGGAGGTGGGCCCGGCCCACACCGCAGGCGACGCCATCGTGCACCTCCCGACCGACGGCATCGTCTTCACCGGG
Organism: uncultured Acidimicrobiaceae bacterium; assembly: GCA_963717455.1. Taxonomy (GTDB): domain Bacteria; phylum Actinomycetota; class Acidimicrobiia; order Acidimicrobiales; family RAAP-2; genus Bog-473. The sequence goes on along the minus strand of OY970336.1, from coordinate 2,640,860 downwards.
GACATCCTCTTCCATGGTGGCCACCCCATCGTGTGGGCGGGTCCGGTGGCCAACTGGGTCGCGGCGTGCGACCGCATCCTCGCCCTGGAACCGATGGTGGTCGTGCCCGGGCACGGCCCCCTGGCGACGCCTGGTGCGGTCGCGGACCTGAAGGTGTACTTCGAGTTCCTCACCCGCGAGGCGCGGGTCCGCTTCGACGGTGGCATGACACCCATGGAAGCGGCGCGAGACATCGAGCTCGGCCCCTATTCGGGGTGGGGTGAGCCGGAACGGCTCGTGGCCAACGTCCACGCCCTCTACCGCGACTTCGGCGCCGAGGTGCCCAGCGACGCGTTGACCCTCATGGGCGAGATGGCGGCCCTCGCGGGCTGACGGGACACCGCGGCCCCCGGCTCTCTCGCAACCCCCATGGGGTGCTCTTGCGAATGCCGGCGCGCCGCCGAGCCGCGGCGGCACGACGATCCGCAGCACCCAGGCCTGCACCACGACTACCGGCTCCGGGCCAGGGGTACACAACACGGGTGGAGTTGCAGTCTGCGACAGGGACCGTCGGGAGCCGCTACCGCATCTGTGGCCTGCTCGGCGAAGGCGGCATGGCCCGCGTCTTCGACGCCTTCGACGATCGCCTGGAGCGACCGGTCGCCGTGAAGATCCTCCGCCCGGCGACCGAGGCCCTGCCCGGCATGCGCAAGCGGTTCCAGCAGGAGGCCCGCCTCGCGGCGCGGCTCATCCATCCCAACATCGTGGCAGTCCTGGACTACGGCGAGGACGACGCGCTGTCCTACCTCGTCATGGAACGACTGCCGGGGACCACGCTGCGCGACGAGATCGCCCGCGGGCCGCTGGCGACGTCGAGAGTCATGCTCGTCATCACCGAAGCGCTCTCCGCACTGGCGGCCGCCCACAAGTTCGGCGTCCTGCATCGCGACGTCAAACCCAACAACATCCTCCTGCAGGAGGACGGCCACACAAAGATCACCGACTTCGGGATTGCCAAGAGCGTCGACATCCGGACCGGGGCGGAGGGGATGACCGAGGACATGACGTTGACCGGGGTCGTCCTGGGCACGCCCGGCTATCTCGCGCCCGAACGGAGATCGGGCCACCCGGCGACGGCACAGTCCGATCTCTACTCGGTCGGCGCCGTCATGGTGGAGGCACTCACGGGACGGCGATCCGCTCCCGGTGCCATCCCGACGGAGGAGCTACCTCCCACGCTCCGCGACATCGCCCGTCGAGCGCTGGCGACCGAGCCGAACGAGCGGTTCGGGTCAGCGGTGGAGATGCTGCAGGCCCTGCGCCCTCCCCGTCCGACGGCCGTCGCGGCACCGCTGGCCACGACGCAGCCCATGGCACCCCGGCCGGCCGTGACCCTGCCACTGCCAGTCGCTGAACCGGCGACCGTTCGCGGCCCGACGAGACCGCCCGAAGGGCCTCGTCCTCACCGACCGGTTCCGTCCCCCACCCGCGTACGCCGGCGGCGAGTGGTATGGGCCGCCGCCGCCACGGCGGCGGCCCTGATGGCGACCCTCTTCCTGCTGTTGACGGGCGGCAACCAGCCCACGGGACCGACTGCCGCAGCGACCTCACACCTCGTGACGCACACGGACCCGGAGGCCAAGGCCATCAGGGCACTCGCCGCCTCGCTCGCCGGCGCAGGCCCGCCGGGCGACCGGGCACTTGCGGGCGCCCTGGGCGCGACGGCCTCCCAGCACCCGGGGACGGCACGCGCGGCGGCGGCGGGGAACGCCCTCTCGCTCGCCCAGGTGCTCCTGGCCGGCGGTGGCATCACGCCGGCTCAGTACCAGGACGTCGTCAACACCCTGCAACCGACCGGGGCAGCGGTTCCGACGACGACGACCACCACCACCTCCACGACCACCACTGTCCCGCCCCAACCAGCAGCGGTGCACCACGGCCCGCACCACGGCGCAGGCGACGGCGGCGACGGCGGATAGCCGGCGGCAGAACGCATTCTGTGCGGACTGAGGCTTTCCGCGTGGACTGAATCATTCAGACAACCCCGGGGTCAGCCAAGCCGCGGCGGGACAACGAAGTCAGGGCGCCGAGCGCCTCATTGGGGATACGTTGAGCCCGACGACACGAGCGAGGAGACGGAGGATCGCTTCGGGCGGCTCTCCGCGGAACGGAGATCCGATGAAGAGCAGCGTCCTGATCCTTGGTGCCGGCTTCGCCGGTTTGGAGCTCGCCACGCGGTTGTCAGAGGAAGTCCCAGACGACGTCGAGGTGACGATCGTCGACCGTAGCGACGCGTTCGTGTTCGGTTACTCCAAGCTCGACGTCCTGTTCGGAAGGGTCGACCCTGCCACGGTCCGTCTCCCCTACACAAGGTTGAGCAAGCCGAGTGTCCGGTTCGTGCAGGAGCGAGCCGTCAGCATCGATCCGGAGCATCGCCGCGTGACGACCGACCAGGCGCAGTACGACCCCGACATCCTCGTGATCGCCCTGGGGGCGGACCTCGATCCCGCCGCGACACCGGGGATGGTCGAGGAGGGCACGGAGTACTACTCGGAGGCCGGCGCAGAGCGTGTCGGCGCCGTGCTGCCCGAGTTCGAGGGAGGCGATGTCATCATCGGCGTGCTCGGGAACTTCTTCAAGTGCCCGGCCGCACCGTTCGAGACCGCCCTGATGCTGCACGACTATCTTGAGCACCGAGGTCGCCGCTCGGTCAGCAGCATCAAGGTGATCAGCCCGATGTCGACACCGATTCCCATCTCCCCCGAGGCCTCCGCCGGCATCCCCGACGCACTCGCCGCGCGCGACATCGGCTGGTGGCCCGAGTCGAAGGTCATCTCCATGGACCCGTCGGCCAAGCTCTCCACCCTGGCGGACGAGCGAACGGCTTCGTACGACCTCTTCCTGGGAATTCCCGTGCACCGCGCTCCTCAGGTGGTCGAGGAGTCAGCGCTGGCGGAGGACGGGTGGGTCGCCGTCGATCACAACACGTTCGCCACGAGATTCGAGAACGTCTACGCGATCGGCGACGTGACGAGCGCACCGGTGCCCGGGTGGGGGCCATCGCCGAGGGCGAGGCCCGCACGCTGGCCGACGTGCTGATCCATCAGGTCCGGGGTGGGACCCCACCGGAGCCCTACCGAGGGCTGGCGATCTGCTACATCGAATTCGGCGGCTCCAAGTTGGCGCGGTTCGACGCCAATTTCCTGTCCGGACCCAAGCCGTTCGGCTCGTACACCGAGGCATCTGAGGCCATGGTGGCGAACAAGGTCGAGTTCGGCGCGAGCAGGCGCCGGCGCTGGTTCGGCATGGAGAGCTGAGCCCGGCACGGCGACCCGACGCAGCCGGGGTCGCGGCGACACGGGAGGAGATGCCCCACGCCCCTGGGGCCGTGCGAGTATGTGACGCAAGGCCCACCGAAGAGGGAGTCAAGGGTGCGCCACAGGACAGTGAGATCGAGGGCGGGCGGCGCGCTCTTGGCGTTCGGCTGCGCCGCACTGGGGATCCTCAGCCCTTCGATGACGGCCCTGGCCGCGGCCTCGAAATCCCCGACCTACTACGTGTCATTGGGCGATTCGTACTCCGTTGGGTACCAGCCTGGGTTGGGAGCGACGCCCGGCTACACCGTCTACGTCGCCGACAAGACCCGCCTGAAGCTGGTCAATTTCGGATGCGGCGGGGCGACGACCACCTCCCTGGTAGCCACGGTCGGTTGCCCGGATCCCCTGCCGCACACCACCGGTGCCGTGCTGTACCCAACCACGACCCAGGCGGCGGCGGCCGAGGCGTTCCTCGCCGCCCACCGCGGGCACATCGGCCTGATCACGGTATCCATCGGAGGCAACGACGTCACAGCGTGCGCGGCACAAGCGAATCCCATCAGCTGCGTCGGGACCGCTGTCACGGGCATCACCAAGAACGTCACCGCCTTGGCCGCGGCGCTGCGCGCCAGCGCGGGACCACGGGTCCCGCTCATCGGTCTCACCTACCCCGACGTGATCCTCGGGGCCTACGTCTACCCGTCACAACCGCCGACCGCCTCGCGGCTCTCACTGGCGAAGCTCTCGGTGGTCGCGTTCAAGGCGCTGATCAACCCCGCACTGGCCAAGGCGTATTCATCCGTCGGCGGAAGGCTCGTGGACGTCACGGCTGCGACGGGCGCCTACCTCCCTCTGACCCGGACGGTCCGCCTCAGACCCTACGGGACGATCCCGGTCCCGGTGGCCACCGTCTGCTCCCTGACCTGGTTTTGCTCCCAGGGCAACATCCACGCCAAGACCACGGGCTACACCCTCATCGGTAAACTCGTCGTCGCCAGATACGTCGTCATGCGACGCCCATGACGCCCGCGGCGCGATGAAGCTGGCCGCCGGCCTCGTGCTGGCTCTCCTGGCGGCCCTCGCCCTCAACGTGGGGTTCTTCGTCCAGCACGGGGCGGCGAACACCATGCTGACCCTTTCCGTCAGGCATCCCTTCAGTTCCGCCCGGCACCTCGTGAGGAACCGCCAGTGGATGCTCGGCTACGGAGCCGGGTGGATCGGCTGGGGTCTCTACATCGCGGCCCTCGCGCTCGCTCCGCTGTCCTTGGTGCAGTCGGTGTCCGCCGGCGGCGTGGGGATCCTCGCCATCCTGGCCCACCGGCTCGGTACGCCCCTCACGCGGCAGGAGTGGATCGGCACCTACATCGCCGTGGGCGGCCTCGTCCTGCTCGGGCTGACGCTGACCTCCGCCATCACGCCGACCGCTCCGGCACACATGATGACCCTGATCGTGGTGATCGCCGTGGGGGCGGCCCTCGCCGGGTTGCTCGGGCTCCTGGCCCGCAAGACGCATCCCGGGGCGCTCCTGGGGTGCGCCGCCGGACTCCTCTTCGGTGTGGGCGACCTGGCGACCAAGGGCGCCGTGGACGGCGTCGGCCTCCTCTTCATCCCCATCCTGGCCGTGTGCACGGCACTGGCTTTCGTGACGCTGCAGGGGGCCTTCCAGCGCGGCCGGGTCCTCGAGACCGCCGGCTCCTCCACGTTGGTCAACAATCTCATCCCGATCGTGGGTGGGATCGTCGTCTTCCACGAGCCGATCCCTCCGGGGTTGGCCGGGGTTGCCCGGGTGGCCAGCTTTGCCGCAGTGGTGGTGGGTGCCGTGCTCTTGGCGGGCGGCCGGATGCACGCGCAGAGCCCGGCCCACGCTCCGCTGTCGTCGCATTCCTGAAGTCGCGACGCATCCCGGGAGATGAAGTGCGCGTCGTCGAGGACTCGAAGCTCTGACCACACGCCGCCGCGCAGAGAACAACGCTCGTCGCGGGTCCGGAGCGGTGACCCACCCACGGCGTGAAGCTGTTGATCTGGTCCGATACCGGCAGGATGATCCAGAACTGCGGCAGCTGGCGATTTCGACACCCACTGGTTCGACAACGTTTGAGCATCTTTTGCTCAACAAACGAGGCGATCAGGCCGACAATGCCTATGTCATTTCTCAATCATGCTCGACCGTCCGGCTCTGAGTGGCGTCGATCCACTGAAGCCCGGGGCATGCCTGGCATATCTGGACGATCGGCAGACGGCCTTCAGGTGGCCGCAGCTCAGCGAGGGAATGCGAATGTCGGGTGGACGAAAGCGACGATGCACCTGGCTGGCGCTCGTCGGTGGCCTCTGTGCACCTTTGGCGGCGCTTGGCTGGGCCTCTCCGGCATCCGCGTTGCCCAATCTGGTCTCGATCTCCATGGCGTCGTCGTCCACCCCATCCTTCTTTGGCCAGGACGTGAGCTATACCGCCACCTTGACCACCTCCGACTTGGGCAGCCTCGACCTCGGCGACACGATCGAGTTCCAAGACAACGGGAATGACATCGTCAACTGCAACTCCCAAGCGCTGCTGAGCATCGCGCCAGGAACGTACACGTCGACCTGTGTCGAGCCCAACAGCTACCTCTCAATCGGCGACCACACCATTACGGCGATCTTCCACGGTGACGCGACCTATCTCCCGAATACCGGATCCCTGCCCCAGACGGTCGTTCAGGCTGACACGACGACTACGATCACCTCCCCCTCCCCCGGAACGTCGATCACCTACGGGAACGAGTCCCAGCTCTCCTTCGACCTGACGGTCTCGGGCCTGCCCGGCGCCAACCAATCCCCCACCGGGAACGTCACGGTGTACGACGCCGCGCCGGGCGCGCCCGGACCGGGCACCTACCTCTGCTCGACAGGCGTCTTCGGAGGGGGCGGAGGTCAGTCGAGTGGGAACTGCTACATCAACGACACGCAGTTGGGCGCTGGACCCTATGTGCTGACCGCGGTGTACGGAGGCGACGACAACTACATCGGGTCTTCGTCTGCGCCCCAGGACCTCACGGTCGAACAGGTGACAACGCAGATGCAGGTCTTCCCCGTTCCGGGCTATGCCCTGTACGGCGCGGAGAACGGCAACTTCTTCATCGTGGGCGTGGGCGGCAACAACAACGGCAACCCCACCGGTTCGGTCTCCATCACTGCAAACGGCGTGAACCTGGTCGCGCCCGGCTCGTGTCGGGCCGACAACGGGGGCGCGAATCCCTGCTACATCGGCTCAGCCACCGCCCTCCCGGCCTCCACCACGCCTTACAGCGTCACGCTGAGCTATCCCGGTGATGCCAACTTCGTCCCGGCGTCGACGACCGTCCCCCTCGCGATCTACCCGGCGACGAGCTCGGCCTCGCTGAGCATCTCGCCCTCGTCCACCTCCTATGGCGACGAGGGCTCGGTCATCATCTCTGCCACCGTGACCTCGGGGACAACCGGCTCCCCGACCGGTTCCGTCACGGTGCAAGACGGGGGCACCACCGTCTGTACGATCGCCCTCCAACCGGAGGGTCCGAACACGGCGGCGGGGAGCTGTCCGGCACTCAGCGGCACCCAACTGCCTCCCGGCAATTACGCGCTGACCGCGAACTACCCAGGCGACGGGAACTTTCAGAGTTCTGTATCGTCCGCACGGTCCCTCACCATTGCCAACCAGGCCACTCAGGGCTATTGGGAAGTGGGTTCCGACGGCGGCATCTTCTCGTTCGGAACGGCGCACTTCTACGGATCGATGGGCGGGACACCCTTGAACGCTCCGATCGTCGGTATTGCCTCGACCCAGGACGGTCGGGGCTATTGGCTCGTATCCAGAGACGGTGGGGTGTTCGCATTCGGCGACGCTCACTTCTACGGGTCGATGGGGGGTGGCCGGCTCAATCAGCCGATCGTGGGCATCGCCTCGACGCCCGACGGTGAAGGCTATTGGTTGGTGGCCAAGGACGGCGGGGTGTTCGCATTCGGCGACGCGCACTTCTACGGGTCGATGGGAGGCAGGCCCCTCAACAAGCCCATCGTGGGACTTGCGGCCGATCCGACAACTGGCGGCTACTGGGAAGTGGCGAGTGACGGCGGAATCTTCGCCTTCCATGCCCCCTTCCTGCGCTCTACCGGGAACGTTGAACTGGCCGCACCCATCGTCGGGATGGCGTCGACCAACGGCGGTGGGGGCTACTGGGCGGTCGCATCCGACGGAGGCCTCTTGGCCGATGGTGACGCACCGCTTCTCGGCTCCATGGGGAACCACGCGTTGAACAAGCCGATCAGGGGAATGGCCGCAACGCCGGACGGTGCCGGATACAGGATGGTTGCGTCCGACGGTGGGATCTTTGCCTTCGGTGACGCTGAGTTCGACGGCTCCATGGGGGGCGTACCGCTGAACGCGCCGATCGTCGGGATCGCCAGCTCACAGTAGATGGGCCGTACACTGAACGCGTGTGAACCGGGTGCTGTCGCCAATCGACCTCATCCTGCTGATGCTGGCCCTCTTCGGCATCGGCCTGCTGATTGGGATCTACTGGCGATGGGCGTGGTGACCGCCTCGTGTCGGCGCGGTGGTGCAGGTGGCTCGGCGGGGGCCTAACCGGGCGTGACGGTCAAGGAGGGTTGCCACTCGTAGCACACGTCGGGCGCGTGCTCCTCGTTGTCGCCTGTCGTCGTGGCAATGGCGACGAAGCCGTGCTTTTCATAGAAGCGCCGAGCGTCGAGATTGCCCTGAAAGGTCCACAGCTTGAGTCCGTCCGGACGCTGCCGCATGGCATGGTCGAGCAGTGCCCCTCCGATGCCCATTCGCGTCGCCGCTGGATCGACATAGAGCTGATCGATCCACTCATGGTCGAGCACCATCAGGGCCATCGCGCCGTGAGAGCCGCCAGCGACCCAGACCTCACATGTCGGGAGCACTTCCTCCTCAAACCACAGGCGTACCTCCTCATCGGTGTGGATGGTCGGAGGAATCGAGGGAGCCGAGGCCGCACGCGACCGGAGCCACAGCGCAGCGAGAGATCCTGCCTCGCCTGGGAGGGCTCTCCGGATCTCCATGCCACATCATGTCTCCGCTCCTGGCGGTCTGGGCGCCCATCCGCGAAAGGTCGGTGCGACACCGGACTGCTACCCGTCTCCCCGTTCCCCAATCCGAGCGCGCCCTGCGCCCATGAAGAGCCCTCGAGTCCCAACCGGCTCGAAGACAGCGGCGCCTGCAGTGACGATGCCGACGGAGAGCAGGATGGACCCGACTGCGTCCAGCGGCGTGTGCCAGTGCGCCCCGACGACGGCCAGCGACATGAGCAGGCTCCAGGCGACGCCGAGCACGAGCGTGATGATGCGTGCCCGCTTCCCGAGCAGCGGGTACAGCGCCAGCCACATGGCAAGCGCAGTCGCGCTGACCGCGGTGACGTGCCCGGAGGGGAAGGTGAGATCGCCAAAGTAGGTCCGCTGGACCAGCGGCTTGGCAACGTGTTCGCTGACGAGCAGCGCCGCAGCGGCGAACACCGCGTAGACAACGAGACGGATGAAGGCTCGTCTGACCAAGCCGAGGGCAATTGAGACGACGAGGACGGCGCCGATACATGGGGCAGCGAGGAGCTTGGCGAGATTGGCCCAGTCTCGCAAGGTAGACGGAGGCCCCAGCCACTGGAGAACGGCGTGCTCGAATGCGTACGGGGAGCGGCCGTGCGCCACGGCCAAAGCCAAGACCGCGGTTGCGAGGAGGCAGCTCAGCGCGGTGACCTTGAGCCTGGCGCGCCGCACGGAGAGCAAACTACGTGGCCCACGAGACGTTGTGTTGTCACTCGCCGGTCGTTGCACCCTTGTCGAGCAGATCGGGACGCTGGCACTCGAGCGCCAATCTCTGGGAGTATCACGACCATGTCGTCGGAGGGCGGTGTGAAGCCGTGGGAGTTGGTCACCCGGCGACCGGGCCCAGGTCGATGGATGAACGTTGTCACCAACATCTATCGCATGCCCAATGGCGCTGAAGTCGATTGGGATCTGCTCGTTGCTCCGGACGCAGTCGCCATCGTGGCTCTGACCGACTCGCAAGACGTGGTCCTTGCTCGCCAATACCGTCCGGGACCCGACTGCTTCCTCGACGAGCTTCCTGGCGGGCATGTGAGCAGAGACGAAACACCTGTGGAGGCGGCGAGGCGAGAACTTCAGGAAGAGACAGGCTACGTCGGAGAGGTTGTGATCGTCGGACACACTTGGCAAGGTGCGACGATCACCCGGCGCAAATGGGCAGCAGTTGCAACGGAATGCCGGCAGATCTCTGAGCCATCCCTGGACCCTTCGGAAGAGTTCTGCGAGACGCTCACTCAGCCACTCCCCGAATTCCATCGACATCTTCGGTCGGGCCAGCTCACGGATGCTTGGGCCGGCTACGTGGCGCTCGATCACCTCGGTTTGCTCGGTCCACCTCCGCATTGACGCGCTGGTCAGCTGATTGAAGCGCCGCTCGGTGGATCGGGGAGGCTCATGGGTCGGTCTGCAAGCCCGAGGTCAGTCTGTCGGCCCAGTCCAGTGAGCACGAGGCATTCGCGACTGCTCCGCTCGGCGCTGCACTTTCGCCCAGTTCTGCGTTCGTGGCTCCTCTTTCTGGGCGGCGTTCTGTATACGGCCTGCTCAAAGCGTGTCATTCCGTGGGCTGAGCGGGTAGGCCCTTGGCCTCTCGGCCAAGGGCCCCCCATCAGAACCGGACGTGCGGGACCGCATCCGGCTCACCCAAGACTGCGCCCTATGCGGGCGAGAGTCGCCTGGCCCGAGCAATCTCTTCCAAACTGACCAGACCGAGACTGCGGAGCAGATGATTCGGCATTTTCAGGGTTGAGATGTAGCGGGCCTTCGAGCCGCGTGCTTTGGAGCGGAGCCGCGTACGTATCCAGCCGTCAAGGTCTGAAAAGAGCTCAAGGACGTCGCCGATGGCGAAGTAGTTGGCCCATCCCCGAAGGAGAGGGTTCAGATCCTTGATCATCTGGGGTATCGACACGGGCGCCTTCCGACGGGTGAGAGACCTCACCCTTTCTTTGAACGCGCTCAGGGATTTCGGTCTCGGTCGCAGATACCTCCCGAGAACAATGAACCCAAGAAACTCGAATCCTTCGGTCATCTTCTTCACGCCGGACTTGGACTCGGCAACGTGGAGTCCCATGTCGGCCAGTAGCTGGCGAACAAGGACATCAGCAGCCTGCGCCTCGATCCGGCGGTCCGTGAGAATCACGAAGTCGTCGGCGTAGCGAATGAGCCGGAAGCCGGCCCGTCGCACTTCGACATCAAGGCGGTGGAGGTAGATGTTGGCCAGGAGGGGTGAGATCACCCCTCCTTGGGGCGTCCCAGCCAGCGACGGAACGTGTCCCTCGTCGGTCAGAACTCCGGCTTTGAGCCACCTGCGGATGAGCCCGATCACCTCGGGGTCGTCGACCTCCTTGGCCACCTCCCGCAGCAGGCGGGGGTGATGCAGGTGATCGAAGAAACCCTCGATGTCGAACTCGGCGACCCACCGGTCACCACGCAGATTCGCCTGACGAACCCAATGCACCGCTGCCTGGGCACTCTTGCCTGGCCGGTAGCCGAAGCTGCAGGGCAGGAACTTGGCTTCGAACAGCGGCTCGATCACCTGACGGGTGGCCTGTTGGACCACCCGATCGGCAACTGTCGGTATGCCCAACGGACGCATGCGCCCGTCAGGCTTTGGGATCTCGACTCGCCGCACGGGCGGCGGGACGTATCGCTCGGCGGAGAGCAGCCGCCGACGAAGCGTCTCGAGTTGGTGCTCGTGATCGGCTTCGAAGCTGGCGATGCTCTGCCCATCGATCCCGGCTGCCCCTCGGTTCGCCCGGACGTTCCTCCAGGCGCTCACAAGGTTGGCCGGTGCTGCGATCGCCTCCAACAGCTGGCCCACGGGCCAGCCCTCCCTTCTCTCAGCCGCTCCCCTCGCCCCGTGATTCCCGGGCAGGCCGCCAGCACCGTTGTGCTGGTCCCGCTGCTGAGCCGGGTGTTCGTGGTGCTCGCTTTGCGGCTTGGTCTCGGTCGGTCCCTTCGCCGGCACCACCGGTCCTCTCGGATCAGCAGGCCGCCCACTCACGCCGTGGAGCGGGTCAGCGGGCATTACCCCGCCTTGAGCACTACTACGAACCGTCTGACTCCTCGGAGAGCATCGGTCTGCTTTTCCCTTTCGGTTATGGCATCGCCTACCCGACCCCCATCGGTCCGCCGATCGGGCCTTCATGGACCTCCGACCACCTCGCTAGAGGTCAGGCGTCGTCTGTGGGGACATCACAGGACCCTACGAGGTCTCCCCGGATCACCTCGTCGACATTTTCGCCACGGTCCGCCGCAACCACCCCCCGGAGTCCAGGTCATCACAACGACCGTTCATCGACATGCCCTGATGATCGGCTTCCCTTTAGCGCGGGAGGTCGCCACTCACAGAAGGCCTTCTAGCGGTTCACTGCTCGTTCGAACCTGTGGCTTCGCCTCCGCCCCCTTCAGACCCCTCGTCGCCGAGACGCCCTGGGCATCAGCTACTGAACTTCAACGGCCAAAGCTCAGAAAGGATTCTCACCTCCTTGCCGACGCGGCTGCCGGGCGTACACGCGAAACGACCCCGCCGAAGCGGGGCCGTCCTTCGCAGGGCCGCCTGAACCCTTACGATTCGGCTGTCGCCACCGGGGTGTGGGGGGGATTGCGCCAGCTCGGATCGCTAGGTGCGAGCCTAAGTGGACCATCTGAACAAAGGCTGAGCGGAGTGTGACGTACCGGTTAGTTCTAGAGGGTCTTTACGCGAACCGACCCCGTCCCGGGGGCACAGGGGCACTTCCGACGGTTCCGGTTGGTCGCGACCGTGGGCGTCAAGAACGCACCACAAGCAGACCGGATTGCCCATGGCAGACGAACAGACCGCGGCCACCGGCACGATGCGGGTCGCCCTCTGGCGTGCCACGCACGTTCAGGTCGATCAGCCGCCTCATGTGCTTGACGACGCGATCGGTCCGCAGCTGGCTGCACCTGAGGACGGTTGGCGCAGCCGCCCGGACATGGACCCGGTCGGCACCCGTTGGTTTCGGGCGGGAATCGTTGCGCGTGCCCGATTCGTAGAGGACCTGGTTGCAGAACGGGGCGGCCAAGGCGTCGCCCGCTACGTCATCCTGGGCGCCGTTCTGGACACCTTTGCCCAGCGCAGGCCAGAGATAATCGGATCAGCCGCAGTCCTGGACCAGCGATCAGGGTTGGGGTCTCTTTGGGCTCACCCGTGGCGGCATCGGCCGGATCCCAACCGAGCTCCAGGGGAAGCCGGACACGGCGGCCCACTCCTCCGGCGTGGCGTCCTGCCACACCCAGAACGACGCACCGAGCGCGCCCGCCCGCCGGCCGGCGCTCAAGAACTCGGTCATCTCTGCTCCGCTCGGTGAGACGGTCCGGCCGCCGACGCCAGCGAAGTTGAAGGCCTGCCCGATGACGTGCACGGGTCGGAGCGTCGAGAGGCGAGCGACATCGAGCGAGGCGTCGGTGCCGGGATCGGTGCACTCCCAGTAGACCATCGGGGCGAAGGCATCGACATACGGCGCCATCGCCTGGTAGGGGTAGCCACCGTCCCAGTTGGCCTCGGTCGGAGGATAGACGGTGGCCACGACCAGCCGACTGCCGGCGGCTTGCCGGACAAGCTCGAGGTATACGGACGCCCGCTGCGCGCTCAGCATGACACCCTCGGTCGCCTCTTCGATGTCGGCGCTGTAGCCGTCGACCTGCTGGCCGTCGGGGGCGCGCCAGTCGAGGATCTGCGCGGTCCACTGGGCGTCACCGACTGGGTCCCACAGGTACGGGAAACCCCACGCGATCACGGCAAGGCCGTGGGCATGGGCCACGGGCACGAGAGAGTCGAGCTCCTCGGCGCCATAGAAGCCGTTCATCGAGTCACCCACTCGGACCCACAGCTGGTGCAGCCCCGCCGACACGGCCTGGTGCACGATCCCGTCGGCGTCGCCACCGTCGGTGCTGTCCCACTCCCAGATCCACATGCCCTTCCCGGTGATCGCCGCGACGTGTGAGGTCCACGGCGCCGGCGCCTTCACCGGCGGCAGAGACGTCACGAGGACCGCTGGGTGCCACGGCGGCGGTGAGGGCGGGAGCGGCGGGGGCGGGGGCACGGGGCAGCCGGCCAGCGCGACCTGGCCGGACGTCGTTGGCACCGTCGTGGTGGTCGGCGCGGGCTGTGCGGCCGGGCGCGCCCGCCGTCCTCTCGGCCGCGGTGAAGCGAGTGCCGGTCGCAGAAGGCGCGAGGGTGCCGAGATGGCGACACGGCTCGAGCCACCCGAGGCCTTGGGAGGAGTGGAGCCGGACGTCGCGGCGAGCGTTGCCACAGCGGCCACTGCGGTGCCGCCGAGCACGACCGACACGGCGGCCCACGAACGCTTCATCCGGCTGGACAAGAGCGTGGTCCATCGTCGCGGGCCGCCTGATCGGGTCATGGGGAGCTCGAAGACATAAGGTGCCCTCGCTGCGCGGCAGGGCCGGGGATGGCGCCGTCGAAGGCGGACACATAGGGGCCGTGGGGCCCAAATGCGATCCGTGCCAACGCGAGCTGGCGGTAGAACGTGGTGCCGCTCGGAGAGAAGAGCATCCAGGTGACTCCGCCTTGGGTGAAGAGCGACTCCTCGCCTGGACCCAGGCCGAGCGGGCTCGAGCCCAAGATGGGCCCGGCGTAGGGCTCTTCGCACGGACCGGCCGGCCCCCGGCACACCGCCACGCCGATGCCGTCACCGTCCTGGTAGGAGGGGTTGGCCGAGAAGAACAGGTAGAAGCGGCCGTTTTGGTGGACCATTTCGGGTGCCTCGATGAGCTTGTGCTCCCAGGTCCTGGTGGCGGCGAGCAGCTCATCTGGTGATCCCTCCAGGGTCATGCCGTCGGGCGCGAGCCGCTGGGCCCACAGCACCGTCGGCTGATTCTGAGGGAGATCGGGGTCCTGTGCCGGTCCCCAGGCGGCATTGACGTCGGCCTTCCAGTCGAGCCAGAGCTGGCCGTCGGGGGCCACGAAGGTCCTGGGGTCGATGGATCCCGTCGGGTCACAGATGACCGGTTGCCGGGCGACGATGAAGGGGCCGAAGGGCGAGGTCGATACTCCCACCCCGATGCACTTGGCTGGAAGCCCGGTCGCGAGGATGTCGTCGACATCGGGGGACGAGAACCACATCACGTATCGCCCGTCGACGTGACGGACATCGGGGGCCGACGTCCAGCCCGTGGTCCAGGGCGGCAGCGCGGGCATTGCGTCCACCCCGGCGCTGAGGTGCTCGAGGTCGGTGAAGGCCCACACCGAGATGTTGGGGGGGTCATACCCGCCGGCACCGGTGTAGAGATAGTCGATGTGGCTCCCGACCATCACGGTGGGGTCGGTCATGGGAACGTTGTAGGGCCGCACCAGCTTGCCCACGGCGTATGAGGGAGCGGGGGGCGGGTTGAGCGTGCCAGCTGCGCGCTTCGGTGGCGCGGCGAGCCCGCTCACGGGGGCGACCACGACGGTCAGGGCAACGACGGCCGTCAGCGTTCCCGCCCGCCAGGCAGTCCGTCGCGAAGGCCTCGCCCGATCCGGGTACAGGCTCCGGAGGTTCCGGTTGCTGGTGTGAATGTGCCGATCCCAAGGAGTCGAAAGTCTCAGCGGGACGGGTTCGTCCTGAGTCTTGTCCGTCACTGAGAACCAGATGTTGCGAACGACCTCCCCAACCTTCCCGTAGCGGGTGAGCTGAACGTCACAAAACCGCTCTTCTCCGGGCCGCTGATCTCTGCCGACGGGGATCTCCGCCAGCCTCTCGCATTGGAATTTCGGTTCTAGGTCAGATCTCTGCGATCTTTTCCTGAAGCGCATGATCCGCATCACATCGTGTCCAGGGTCGTCGACTGGCTCCTTGTCGACGAAGTCCTACCACTCCGACCCCATCTGGTCATTGTCCTCGAAGAAGACACGGTACGGAGTCTTCCGCCCGCCAACCACCCGTATCGTTCTTCAGCCATTCAGTTGACGAGCGGGTGGTCCGAGGTCCGACTGGTCACTGTTGCAACGCCTTGACCTGCGCCTTCGGAGTGGGGAGAGAGGAGCGCGGCCGCCCAAACGGGGGCAAGAGCGCCGCTGCGGCGGCCCGGCGCCACCCGGGAAACGGAGGGGAGGGGGCGCGGGCGGGGGGGCTTCGCGGTTGAAAAAAAGCTCCGGCAGACCTGCCCCAGTCCGAATCCTCTTTGAGTCAAGACCCCTAGTTCCAGCAATGCCGGGCGCGACGAATCGAACGGTCATGGGACGACACAACGGCGTAGGGTTTCTATGGGTTCGGGAGTGACTTCGCCGAAGAGCCGGTCGCGCAGGGTGCAGAGCCGGTCACGCAGGCAGTGAGTCGTCCCTGGGTGTCCTCCCGGACCCCTTAGCGGGCGTCGAGGACGAGCTGTCGGTAGACGTTGCTCACCTGGCGCTTGAGGGAGCGGACCGTTTCCTTCTTGGTCTTGCCTTCAGCCACCTTGCGCTCGAAGTAGGCCCGGCCTTCCGAACCGCTCTGGCGGATCTGGCAGATGGCCGCCATATGGACGGCGTCGTTGAGCTGTCGGTTTCCTCGCCGTGAGAGTCGGTGCACGACGCAGCCACCCGAGGACAGTTCGATGGGTGCCGTGCCGTTGTAAGAGGCAGAGGCATCGCGGCTGGCGAAACGGCGGTATGGGATACCCGTCTAAGACGGTTTGACAGGTTCAAGCGATCGGTTCCGGACTGTCCTTCGCCCGAGGACCACCTCGGGCTCAGGCCCGGCGGCGGCCATGGCCTGGGCGAGTTCGAAGGGCTGGCTGACGAAGCGTTCGGTGCCGAGCACCTCGCCGTCTTCTGCCATCCGGACGATGGTGGTGCTGCGTCGATGCAGGTCGATTCCGACGTACTGTCCCATAGGGGCCTCCTCCTCTTTCGAGGTTTTCTTTTGCAAGACCGAGCATGCTCGGACCTCACGAGGGGCGGAGGCCCCGCCCCTTCATCGCATCGGGACCGAGGCGTTAGGCACCACCCATAGGTCAACGAACGAAGATGACGTAATCCTTCGCCGCGTCCAGTCGTTGGGGGCCAAGCCCCCGTACGCCGGGAGCGGGAACACCTATCGCAGGCCTTCAAGGATATCAACAAGCTTGTGCCACCCTCCTCGCTCGGGAGGCTCAATCAAGAAATCGGCCATTTCAACGATCTCCTCGCACCCGCCACGAATGCCGATGCGGACCCCCGCCTGGCGCAGCATCTCCAAGTCGTTGAGTCCATCACCGACTGCTGCGACTTCGTCGGGTTCGATGCCGTAGAGGGTGCAGTAGGCCTCGATTCCGGACCACTTGGAGACTCCTTGAGGATTCACGATAAGTCCGAACCTGCCGTAGTCCGGTTCGGGATAGAGCACGACCATGGTTCCATATGCATCAGCCAACTCACGGGCCAATGGCGCGAGAACCTCGCGGTCGAGGCCCAGTACGGAGAAGGCGTAGACCGCCATCATCGTGGCTGTTTCGGCGAGGTCGCGGGTTCCAGCCATTCGACCCAGACGCTCGAGGTGTTGTGCGCAAGTCGAGGGACTTGTAGACACGGCGATGTCGATCTCGGGATCGTCCACGTACAGACATGGGTCCAGGCCGTGCGCCTGAAAGGCTGCCAGCGTCTCACGAGCAGCCTCGGCTCCGAAGACGGCCTCATGGAACCGCTCGCCCGTGCGAAAGTCGATCCCAACGGCGCCGTCGATGAGAACTGCAGGCAGCGCCAGCCCATGGTCGCCAAGGCGCTGTTTTGTCACTCCCGGACGCCTCGACGTTGCGGCCAGAACGGTTACATCTTGACGTGTCAGCTCATCGACGGCAGCTACGTGCTCCGGGGGCGGCACAAAGTCCGGACCCCAGAACGTGCCGTCCAGATCGGTCGCCAGCAGCCGGATCACGGGCTTCAGTATGTCGGAATACCCCACCGACAGCGGGGACTCAGGGCTGCCCCAGTACATTGCCGGGACGACGCCCCATTTAGGTGTCGACGTACAGCTCGATCTCGTTCCCGTCCGGATCGAGGACGTGCACGCTTTTCGTAAAGGTCCGCTCCGTCTCGTAGAGGACGGGCGTTCCCGAGGCATGGAGCACCTTCCGCACGAGACTGAGCGTCTCGGCTGAATTGCCGACCTTGAATGCCACGTGAGCGAGCCCTGTGGCTTCATGCTCCGGCTTAGAGGCAGCCGGACCGAGCTCCATGAGGGCGAAGTCGTGATGGGTCCCCGGGGTCCCGAGGGTGAAGAACGTCATATCGCGCGTCCGTAATCCGCAAGATGATTTTCATTCCCAACAGGCCCGAGTAGAAGTCCTCGGACCGGTGCAGGTCCCTGACCTTGAGCACGACGTGGCCGAGAGCCTGTACGTGCACGATGGCTCCTTCGCTCTGCAGCAGCCACTCAGCGCGCAACTGCCAAGACGCGGTCGCTGTCTTCGATGCTCATGGGGGGCCCGATCGGCCTGAGGTCGTGTGAGGAGGCGACTCGTGCCAGCTCGTCCATCGGCGGGAACGCCGGTTGACTGGGAACGACGAGCGCCGTGGCCGGAGCGCCCAGATCGCGAATGAGGTCCCGAAAGCTGGTGTTGTCGTGCACCAGCAGGATCCGTGCCTCTCGGTCACCGACCACCCGGAACGTGTGCGGCACACCCCGGGGCATGGAGACCCAGTGACCGGCTCCGACGACGAGTTCGTCGTCACCACAGCGCACGACCATCTCGCCATCGAGGATGTACCAGGTGTCGTCGAGGTCGTCGTGGACGTGCAGCGGGGGCGCAGCGCCGACCGGCAAGGTCATCTCGAGCACGACTGTGTCCATCCCCGGCGCGCAGCGATGTTCGACGACCAAGGTGTCGAGGAACCACCAGGCCTGCGCCTGCTCGCTCTTGGGGGAATCAACGACTGCTGTGGTCATACCGAACACCTCCTAGTCATAAACCTGTCGCGGATCAGGTAGTCAGGGAACCTTACGATAAAATCGTATGGTAACCTTACGATCATGTCAAGCGATTTCCGGGCCGACGTCACCATCGGACAGCGCAACCGCTACGTCGGCGCCATGTTGCGCGTCGTCTGGCAGTGGGTCCGCGATCAGATGTATGCGGGCGTCGTTGCGGCGGGGTACGACGATCTGAGCGCCGCACATGTCGCGCTCTGGCGCTATCCAGGCCTCGACGGACTACGTCCAAGCCAGCTTGCGGACCTGGCGGGGATCACGAAACAGTCGGTCAACGACCTGCTCGGGCACCTCGAACGGCACGGGTACCTCGGGCGCGTGCCCGATCCGGCCGACGGAAGAGCCCGCGTGATCCGACTCACTTCCAAGGGGCGGCGGCTCGAGCAGACAATCTACGCCGAGGCGGGGGCGGCCGAGATGCGGATCGCCGAGATCTTGGGGCCGCGACGCTTCGCTCAGCTGCACAGCTCTCTTGAGCTGCTCGCCGAGCGATTCACCGAAGCAACCGAGGATGACCAAGGATCTCGCGCGTCACACCCCGTCGTAAGTTGAGAGATGCGACCACTTCAGGGGGAAACCGAGGTCTCCCCGTTCACCGGGACTGTGGGACACCCGGGGTGTCCTCGTGCGGGGCACGAGTGGGACCCGTCTGCCGATGACCGCGAAGATCCCACCTGCTCGCCTTACTAGGTGGCTTCCCTGGTTGAACGGCGTCCTTGCTGGTCATCCTTATGTGGCAGTTCGTCAGCGTGGCGCAGCACGACTTTCCACTCACCTGCCTCCCGTCGGTAGGCCTGGGTGCAGCGCAGCGTTCTTGGCTGCGGGTGGTCCCCGATGTGCCGCGTCATGTGCTCAAGATCAACGGTGTAAGCCAGGTCATCATTGACTACTGTCACAACGTTTTCCACGCTGCGATCTGTTGCTGCTATGCCCTTCGATGCCCAATCGAGCCGGGCACCCACCTCCTCCCACCCCCGCTCATAACCACCGAACGCGCCCATGATCACAACGTCGTCGGCATGTGACCACAGCGCCTTGAAGGGGTCCGGTCGTCCTTCTACCAGCTCGCCCAGCGCTGCTTGGCACTCGGTGACGAACTCGATCCATTCCTCGTCCATGGGGAACAATGATGCCAGGACGCGGGGTGCTTCGGAATGGTTCGCTGAGGACCATGGAGACCGGTGAGGTAGGCCGCTGGTTCGGTGTGGCCGGTGCGGCGGATGGGCTCAGTCCCGTCGGTTTTCCGTTGGGTGCATGTGTTCCATCTCGCCTGGACGTCAACCTCCCCAGCGGCCCCCTATCAAACCGTGCATGCGGTTCTCCCGCACACGGCTTCCCGACACCCTTCATCGTCAGGCATGCGCAGAACCCCATCTCCGGATGGTTCCGGTGAGTCGAAAGACGCCGAGATCGGACAGCCAGGCATGGTTGAACCGGCTGACTCGAAGACGGCCTCTGGTGGCGTACTTGACGCTGGCCAGCTTGGACATCCGGAAGTGCACGTAGCTGTCGATGGCGGCGAACTTGCGGTTCGAGTTTCCGTATCGGAAGTACGCCCCCCAGCCCCGCAGAATGGGAGTGAGGTCAGCGACAACATTGTGCAGGTCCCGGCCTGCGAAGCGGCGGTCGGTGTGGTCACGGATCTTGGCCCGGATAGAGGCCATGGCCCGTGGTGACGGCCACTTCGACAGGTAGCGGCGATCCCCGAACTTCGACGGGGTCTTCCGATGCGTGAAGCCCAAGAAGTCGAACCCGTCGGTGCCATCACCGATGTAGACGATGCGGGTCTTGTCGGGGTGCAGGCGCAGCCCGAGGCCAACCAGTACCGCCTCGATCCGGCGCTGGGCTTCTTCGGCCCGGCTCCGGCTGGTGGTGAGGACGACGAGATCGTCGGCGTAGCGGACCAGCGTCCCCAGGGGGGCCGCTTTCGCCCACGCCATATCAATGACGTGCAGAGCGATGTTGGCCAGCAACGGGGAGATCGGTGAACCCTGCGGTGTCCCTGACTCTGTGTCAGAGACCAACCCGCCCTCGAACACCCCAGCTCTGAGCCAACTCCGCAGCAGCTTCAACATCTGCCGGTCGAGAACCCGGCGCTCGACCTGAGCCATGAGGGCCTCGTGGTCGATCTCGTCGAAGCACGCCTTGATGTCAGCGTCGAGCACCCAGTTCGCTCCCCGATTGGCCGTCACCCGGATCTCTTCGAGCGCCTGGTGAGCGGAGCGCTTGGGTCGGAACCCATAGCTCTGCGGGGAGAAATCGGCCTCGAAGACTGGTTCGAGGACGATCTTGGCCGCCGACATGACCACCCGGTCGGCCACCGTGGGGATCCCGAGCGGCCGGGTTTCACCCGGCTTGCCCGATTTCGGGATGTGGACCCGCCGCAGAGGCTTCGGACGATACGTCTTTGCCTGAAGCTGAACGGCGAGGCCGTGGAGGAACACCTTGACCCCGTTGGTGCCACCGTCACTGATCGACGCAATCGTCACGCCGTCAATGCCGGGAGCACCCTGGTTCTTCGCCACCTCGACCCAGGCCCGCCACAAGACGTCGCTGCGGGCGACCTTGTCGTAGAGGGCGTGGAAGCGTCTGGTGGGGTTCTGCTTGGCGCTGCGATAGAGCACACGTTGAAGGGCTCGGACCGGGTCCACGCCTTCGGCGTGGCTGACGGATCTAGCCGAGTGTTCGGCACTCATCAGGGTTCCTCTCCATCTTCGCCATGCACAGGTGAAGCAGGGGCCCTTCGCTCGGACCGGGTTGTGTTGTCCCGGCCGTCATCGCTACTACGGCCCCCTCCGACTTCCTCTCGGCTCCCTGGCACTTCCCGTCACCGGTTATAGACAGGGCTGCTTCCCGGACCGCAGATCCGGAGCCGAGGAGGATCTCTCCAGTTCCAAGGACACCCTTCTGACCATTCCACGCCCCCTGCGCCGGGAGGTTCGTAAGCACCCGCTCCAAGTTCTCTGGTGCCGTCCATGGCCTTCGCCCATAGGGAAGGGGCTCGGCTCCTCCTCGTCCGTGCGAACACGGACCGGCGTAACGACGCTGCAGGCTTCACTTGATGTTGCGGACTGGTCAGTTGTTCGGCCCCGCTTCGCACCCGGCCTCTCGACCACGCACGGGGGCTTCACTACCGGGGACCTTGGCGTCTCCCCGGACCGGACTCGCACCGGCTGGCTGCCCTCAGCTTGTCGATTGGTTACGTCATCACAACCTCCTTGTTGTCATGGCGCCCAATCTCCTGGACGCACCCCCAATACGCCGGCTTGGGGTGCACTCGCACACCATGGGGTGCGTGAAACCCGCCTCACCCGAGTTCTTCAAGCTGACTGACAACGTCTTCGAGCGGTGCCGAAGCATCAATCTCGATTGTGGCCGAGGCACGCAGCAGAGGCTCCACTTCTGCGACGTAGTGACGGATCATCACTCGTTCCGCTGCCGTCTTCCCATACGGGTTGTCAGCGCGTTCTGCGATCCTGGCAAAGAGCAGATCGACCGGCGCACTGAGCAAGGCGACGTGGTCGAACTCCGCATAGAACCTTCCTTGGTTCGTCTTGCACCCGGCGACGAAGAGACTCCCAGTGCTGTGACTTCGGAGCAGTTCGCCAATGGCCTGCTCCCGCCAGATCCAGTCCGGTGAACCATCAGGCAGATCGACCCAGTAGCTCCATTCATCTGTGTCGGTATCAACGGTTCGGTGCCCCCGTGCGCTGAGCAGTCGCAGCGCTGAAGACTTTCCAGTCCCCGACATCCCTGTCACAAGCACTTTTGCCATTGAGCGAGGGTAGCGAATCGGCACCGGGGGCCACTTCTGGGGAGCCCAGACGACTGAACACCGGGATGCAGACAGGTCAACGTCCGACAATATGGACAGGTGACTCCTCCTCAACCGCTCTACGTAGTCGTCTCGGGTCCTCCTGGAAGGGGAAAGACAACGCCGGCATAGAGAATGGCGCAGGAAATGTGTCTGCCACTGATTGCGAAGGACCTGATCAAGGAACTCCACATTGCCACTTCGCTACGCGACTGCCCCAATGGGGCGTCTTCCCAGCGATTCTTCCGCCGTCATTGATCCGACCTCAACCAGGTGCGCGAGTAATCGCGAGCAGGTGAGAAGTGGGGCTCGACTAAGCTTGCAATTAAACCTCGGCCCTATGTGGCAGCCGCCTGCTTGATCTTGAGCTCGCCTGCCTTGGCAGCCACCTGACGCATCTGGGTGATGAGGCGGTGCATCCGACGGTCATTGGCGATCCACTCGCTGTAGAGCTTTGCTTCGGACGCACTCAGTCGCCTGGTCACCGTCTTGCCGTTCTCCTTGGCGGTCCACTGGTAGTAGGGACCATGACGCTGAGGTGGATCGCCATGGCACCGACAGCCCGGCGTTCCGCACACGGTGTAGCGGCGCGTGATGCTCCCCGAAGAGATCAGGCCGATCTCTGCGAGCTGTGCCGCGAGGTCGCGGTAGCGCTGCTCGTATTCCGCCAGTTTCTCGGCGGGTGTCGCTCTGGCCACCTTGAGGTCTCCTCCTTCGTCCAGTATCCCAGCTTCGAGGCCAGACAGTAGACATACTGTCTGGCATGACAACACCGGCCGACGACCAGGGAGGACTGGGCGGGCTGCGGAGCTTTCGAGCAGAGCTCTACGCCACCTTGCGCGGCTGGGGCGACGCCCTCTTCGAGCTCTGCGACGCCGCGTTGTGCGCCCCCGGGCCGATCTCGTCTGTGCCAGCGCTCTCCTTGGAGCCGGTCTTCCGCCGCTCCCATGGCAGCCTCTACAAGGCACTGGCCAAGGGGGAGATCGACGCCGATCGCCTGCGGGAGCTCTTGGTGGCACGCCGGCCCGAGCACTGGCCCCTCGTCTTCGCCGTTGACGCCTCGACGTGGGACCGCTGCGACGCCGAGTGCAGCCCTGAGCGGGGCTTCTACTACTCGGCATCGAAGCACTCGGCCGGACAACCCATCGTGGCGGGCTGGAGTTTCCAGTGGATCAGCCAGCTGAGCTGGGCCCCCGACTCGTGGACGGCGCCTCTTGACGTGATGCGGGTCACGCCCTTTGTCGACGCGACGAGCGCGACTGTCGCCCAGCTCCGACGCCTCGTTGGGCTCCTCGGAGGTGAGGGGGAGATCCCGCTCTTCGTCTTCGACGCCGGCTATGACCCCATCGCCCTCGGCCACGACCTGTCGGACGTGCGTGCCGAGATGCTCACCCGCATCAGAGACGACCGGGTCTTTTACGCCGATCCGCCTGCTCGCCCCAACGGGCCGGTCCACACCATTGGGCGCCCGCCGCGACATGGGAAGCGCTTCGAGTGCGCTGATCGCAGAACCTGGGGCAACCCCGACGACTGCCTGGTCGCATCGGACGCGCGCTATGGCACCGTCAGAGTCCAGGCCTGGCACGGAGTGCATCCCAAGCTCCTTCGTCGCGGGCACTGGACGGATTACGAAATGCCGCCGATCGTGCGCGGCAGCGTGATCCGCGTCGACGTCGAGCACCTGCCCAAGCCGACGACGCGCTCGAAGAAGACGCTCTGGCTGTTCTGGTCAGGCCCCGTCGAACCTGATCTCGATCGGTGCGGGCCTACCTACGCCGTTTTGACATTGAACATGGCTTCCGGTTCATGAAGTCCACGCTCGCTTGGACAACGCCGTCATTGTGCACACCCGAGCAGGCCGACCGCTGGAGCTGGTTGGTCGCCGCCGCCTACACACAACTACGCCTTGCCCGTGGTCTCGTCGATGATCTTCGTCTGCCCTGGGAACGACCGAGTGACCCGGGCCAGCTGACTCCGGCGCGGGTGCGTCGGGGGTTTCGGCGACTTCGTGCATCTCTCGGGACTCCCGGCCAGTCCACCGAAATCAATCACGCCCGGTCCAGGGCGCCCCAAAGGAACCCGCAAACCGCCCAGAAAGCGCTATCCGGCGGTCAAGAAGGCCGCTTGAGCAAGTGGTGGGGGTTTAATCGCAAGCTAAGCTTGCGATTAAACCTCAGCCAGCCTTGCTCGCGGACTCTTCGAGCATGAGTCGCTGGGCCTTCGCCGCCACTTCGCGCATCTCGGCGATGATGGCGCGTACCTGTCGATCATTGCCGATCCATTCACTGTAGAGAGCGGCCTCGCTGGGGGTGAGCCTCCGATTGACTGTCTTGCCGCCCACCTTGGCCGTCCACTGGAAATAGGGGCCATGGAGTCGTGGCGGGTCGCCGTGACAGCCACAACTCTCCTTCCCGCATCGGTTGTATCGAGGAGCCACGCTCCCTGACGCGATGTAGCCGATGTCGGCCAGCTGGCGGGCCAGTTCGCGATAGCGCCGTTCATAGGTCTCGAGTCGGGTCGTCGCCTTTGTTGCCATCGCTGCCTCCACCTTGAGTATCCCAACTTCTGTGCCCGATAGTAGACATACTATCGGGTATGGCACGACAGGGGTCGGGCGCCGGCGCGCTGCGCCGGTTGGTCGAGTTCCGAGAGGGTCTGCACCGCTGCTGTTGGCGCTGGGGCGACGCCCTCTTCGAGCTGGCCGATGCCCTCTTGTGCACCCCCGGGGTTGTCGGATCAGTGCCCGCCCTCAGCCTCGAGCCCGAGTTCCGCCGCTCGCACGGCAGCCTCTACAAGGCGCTCGAGCGGGGCCGGATCGACGAGGATCGCCTTCGAGAACTTCTCGTGGCACACCGCCCAGCGACCTGGCCTCTCGTCTTCGCCGTCGACGCCTCGACCTGGGACCGTTGTGACGCCGAATGCAGCCCCGAGCGGGGCTTTTACTACTCGGCGTCGAAACACTCAGCGGGCCAACCCATCGTGGCCGGATGGAACTATCAGTGGATCTGCCAGCTGGACTGGGCCTTTGACTCGTGGACGGCACCTCTTGACATGGAGCGCATCGCGCCACAGCACGACCAGAGCAACATGACCGCCGAGCAGGTCCGTCGCCTCGTTGGACTCCTCCCAGCAAGCGGGGAAGTCCCGCTGTTCGTCTTCGACGCCGGCTACAACCCGATCGCCCTCGGTCACGATCTGGCCGAGGAGCGCTGCGAATGTCTCACTCGCATCCGCGACGACCGCGTCTTTTATGCCGATCCCCCTCTTCGCCCCAACCGACCAAAGGGAACCGGCGGGCGTCCCCCGCGGCACGGCCCGCGGTTCAAGTGCTCGGATCCGAGGACCTGGACGCGGCCATCGGCGAGCCTCGTTGCCTCTGACGCCCGCTATGGCACCGTCACGGTGAAGGCCTGGCACGGTCTGCATCCTCGAGTGAGCGGTCGCGGCCGCTGGCGCGACTACGGCGGCGCACCGCCCATCGTGCGCGGCACCGTCATCCGCGTCGAGGTCGAACACTTGCCCAAGCCCGCCTCTGGGACGAAGAAAACACTGTGGCTGTTTTGGACAGGACCCGGCGAGCCCGATCTCGAGCGGTGCTGGCGCGCCTATCTGCGGCGTTTCGACATCGAGCACACCTTCCGCTTCATCAAGAACACCCTTGGCTGGACCACGCCATCACTGTGCACGCCCGAGCAGGCCGACCGCTGGAGTTGGCTCATCGTCGGAGCCTTGAGCCAACTGCGACTCGCTCGCGGCCTGGTCGATGACCTGCGTCTGCCATGGGAGCGGTCACTTGGTCCAGCCAAGCTCACGCCGACGCGGGTGCGGAGGGGGTTTCGACGACTTCGTGCAGCGATCGGCACCCCAGCCAGTCCACCGAAATCGACAAGGCCCGGGCCGGGACGTCCGAAAGGAACACGAAAACCGCCCAGAAAGCGCTTTCCGGCGGTCAAGAAGGCCGCTTGAGCAAGTGGTGGGGGTTTAATCGCAAGCTAAGAGGCCGCGCGAATAGGCGCCAGGCCGCGACGCTGTCAAGCATTTCTGCCTGAGAGCGCCTGACCATCCACCGGTCGTTGTGGTGGCCCCGAGATGATCGGGGTGCTTACCCAACACCAACGACGACGGGAGGTACCCCACCATCATGCGCGCGCTCGAGCCCGAAGTGTTCGATACCGTCTTTGCCGCCATAGAACCCCTGCTCCCGGTGCATGCCGAGACCCATCCGCTCGGCTGTCATCGCCCACGAGCTTTTGACCGGGACTGTTTCGAGGTGATGCTCGTCCGCCTGGCAACCGGGTGCTCGTGGGAGGACGCCGAGCGCCTCTGCGGGTGCAAGGTCTCTGACACCACGGCCCGGGCGCGTCGAGATGAGTGGATTGAGGCCGGGGTCTTCGCGGCCATCGTCGCCGAGGCAATCCACGCCTACGACAAGATCATCGGCCTGGACCTCTCCGAGGTGGCCGTCGACGGGAGCCTGCACAAAAGCCCTGTTGGAGGGGAGGGAACGGGCAAGAACCCGACCGACCGAGCCAAGCTCGGATGGAAGTGGTCGATCCTGACCGATCGAAACGGCATCCCCATCGGATGGGCGATCGACGGGGCCAACCGCAACGACTCGATCCTGCTCAAGCCCACGCTCGACGACGCGGCACTGCGGGGGCTGCTCGGTGACATCGAGACGATCTGGCTCGACCGGGGCTACGACTCCGACCTCACGCGCCAGCGACTGCTCCAGCGCATGATCGACGACGCCGTCATCGCCAAGAAGCGCAAGAAGGGCGCGGCCAAGGCGAAGAACTCCCAACCCATGGGACTGCGTTGGCCGGTCGAACGCACCAACTCGTGGCTCTCGAATTTCGGGCAGCTCCGACGCAATACGGACCGCAAGGGAATCCATCGTCTCGCTCAGCTCGCCCTGGCGATCGTCTTCTTGCTCACCGCAAAGCTCATCGACTGGCGAAACCGTTGGTCACCAGGGTGTGTCCCTATCCGCTGAGCCTCTAAACGTTTTGGGCCGGTCGGGCCTCTATATGTAGTGAGATGATGGCGCCCACGCCGGACCATTCCTTTGAGCAGTTCTTCGAGGCCCAGTACCCTGGAATTTGTCGAGCGCTGTGGCTTGGTCTCGGGGAGGACTGCGAACCAGAAGACGCTGCCCAAGAAGCCTTCGCCCGGGCCTTCCAGAAATGGAGTGCGCTATCACGCCTTGAGCGACCGGCAACCTGGGTCTTTGTCGTTGCCGTTCGCCAGGCGAGACGAAATCAGCGCCGCCGTGATCGCTCCCTCAGGACCTCGGTGTGGGCCACAGAAGCTCTGCAGCCGACTGAAAACGTCGCATCCCGGCTGACGGTGGTCACTGCACTCGGTCAGTTGGCGCCTCGGCAACGTTTGGCAATCGTGCTTCGTTACTACGCCGATCTCTCCGTAAGAGACATAGCCAAGGCCATGAGCTGTCGAGAAGGAACCGTGAAGGCGACGATCCATTCGGCACACGATCGCCTTCGGACCCTTCTTCCCAATGACCGCACTATCTCGGAGATTGACAATGCCTGACCACGACATCGCTCGGCTTCTCGATCGGGCCAGCCTTTCATACAGTCCTGATACACAAGAGGGCCGGGCAAATGTGAGAGCGCGAATTGCGCGTCGCAAGCGCGCTCGCGTGTCGGCGGCGGTGGTCCTCCTTGTCGGGTTGGTTGCGACATTAGTCACCGTGGCCATTGTGGTGCCGGATCAGAACTCCGCCAACGCCATGCGCTATCTGAGGATCTCACCAGCGGCTCGAGTGGTTGACCTGGCCGCACCTTCTGACGGGCTGACCGACGTGTACTTCGCCGACTCGACGCATGGCCTCGGGATGGAGCAACACTGCGTGTTGTCTCCGACCACCAACACGGTGTGCTCGTTAGCGATTGTACGAACAAACGACGCCGGCCGGACCTGGAAACCCGTGGGTCAGACACTCCACGTGACCTATCCGGATAGCCGTGCTTCGTACCCGTTCATCAATTTCGCCACCAACGGCAAGGACGGGTGGATCTACGGCTCCAAGACCTTCGTCACCCATGACGGAGGCAAGACCTTCGAGGCTGATGGTCCTGGAGGGCTCGTGATGGATCTCTCCATCGTGGGCAACGAGACTTGGGCCCTGAGTCGACCGTGCCCACCGGGCGTCTTCGGATGCATCTCGAAGCTCTTCTCTACTCCTGCGGGCGGGGGACCGTGGAAGGTTGAGAATGGAGCACCGAAGCTTGAGTACCCGTACCTGCAGCTTCTCCGTACTTCTCCCAAAGATGCTTTCCTGGCCGCCCAGTCAACCGACGGAACGCTCTATACCACCGCGGATGGTGGGCTCTCGTGGGAGAGCCATCCACTTCCACCTCTGTGCGATCAATTGCAACACCTGACGGCCTTGAATGCGCACGACGTCTGGGCACTCTGCAGCGCAGCGACACCGAACGATTCCCAGACAAAGGAGCTCTACCATTCGGTCGATGACGGGAGTACGTGGGTTTTGGTCGCAACAACTAGTCCCAGCCCGGCGCCAGGCGTCGGAACGTTGCCAACATCGGGCATCGTCACACTGCTGACCTCCGTGGCACCGGATCGTCTCCTCATCGCATTCGATCAAGGCCCGCCAATTGCCTCAACCGATGGGGGAAGGACCTGGATGCCTCAAGGCCTGCCGGCATCGGGTGGTGTAGAGCAACTGACCTTTACGGATGCCCAACACGGCTGGGCCATTCACAATGACGCTCTTTACCGAACATCGGATGGTGGAGTTCACTGGTCGGCGGCCAGCCGATGAAGATCTTGACCCGAAGATTCCGGTTTGAGCCCAAGTCTCTTGCGCAAGGGCGCAGCGTCGTTGTGGGTGCGCCTGAAACTGTTGCATCTGAACGCCACGGGAGCAATCGCTACCGCCCTGCTCCCGGCGCCGAGCTCGTATCGAGTCCGATAGCGCAGAGCACTGAGCGCCGTGGAATTGCCGGTGGCACTATTGGCTGCCTCGTGGATTGGAGGATTCAGCGATGGGTCGAATGGGCATCGCCCGAATTGGCCTCGTAATGAGCATTGGGGCGTTCGTCGGTTTTGGAGTCGCGACCACTACACCTTCGGCATCCGCACAGACGACGGGGTCCGCTTCAGCTACGGGCTATTGGCAGGCTGCCTCTGATGGCGGGGTGTTCTCGTTCGGTAACGCCCAATTCTATGGGTCGATGGGCGGAAAGCCACTGAGTAAGCCCATCGTGGGCATTGTGGCGACTCCCGACGGAAAGGGCTACTGGCTCTTCGCTTCGGACGGCGGAGTCTTCGCTTTCGGAGATGCGCCGTTTCTGGGTTCTACTAGCGGTATGCCGCTGAACGTCCCTATCGTCGGAATGGCCGCGACTCCCGACGGGAAGGGCTATTGGCTCGTGAATTCCGACGGCGGCACCTATCAGTTCGGCGACGCCGGCTATTTCGGTGGCACCGTCGGGAGGTCATTGAACGAACCGATCGTCGGGATGGCTTCCACTTCCGATGGAGGGGGCTACTGGCTTGTTGCATCCGATGGAGGAGTGTTCGCCTACGGCGACGCTGTCTTCTATGGGTCGATGGGTGGCCAGTCGCTCAACAAGCCCATTGTCGGCATCACGCTTGACGAGACGACGGGCGGCTATTGGTTGGTCGCTTCGGATGGAGGAGTCTTCGATTTCAACGCCCCGTTCTGCTTCAGTGTGGCCGACCTAGCAACCGCTCATTTGGTCATCCCCTTCACGGGGGTCGTCGGACTGACCTCTGATGCCCCGAATGGCTACTGGCTCGTTTCACCCAACGGAACCATCTGGTTCGTCGCAGCTTGCAGCACTCCCTACTTCGGCAGTCAGTTGGGGGCAACGTTGAACGCCCCGGTCGTTGGCATGGCACGGAACTGAGGAGCGGCCAAGCATCCGCCTGTGGACCAGTACGCCGAGGCGTTATCGGTGGACCTCGGGGCCCGAGCGCTCCCACCGAAGTGCCGCATGGTGGCACCCCGTCCCAGGCGTTATACAGGTGATCCGTAGGTCCTGGGCTCTCTCCTATGGAAGCACAGTCACTGGGCATCGGCGACTCCTTCGATGAGGCCGTCGAAGAGCTGTTGGCGGTCGTTCTGACCGCGCTCATTGGCGTGCTTGCGTTGGCGCTTCAAGATGGTGACGAACTGAGGTCCGGTCTCGAAGAATCCGCAGCGTTCGCAGACGCTCTCGAAGGCGCAGCCGAGCAGGGCGGGCCTCGTGCAGTGACCGTTGGCCAGCAGTCGGCGATGGTCGGGGCGCGACTTCTGGGCGCCGGAGACCGCAGTCGGCGCAACGGTCGCGCTGGAGAGTCCGTAGTACTCGGCCTCGACCGCCTCGGTCACCTTGAAGTACTGCTCGGCGACGGTGCGGTCCGAGATCCGCGCATAGGTGAGGGTCATGTCCATGGAACGGTGGCCGAGCAGGGCGGCGATGGCCTCGAGGCTCATGCCCCGGTTGATGGACTGGGTGGCGAGCGTGTGGCGCAGCTGATGTGGGTGGACGTGACCGACCCCGGCCCGTTTGGCGACCGCGGCGACGTAGCGGTGCACAGTGCGCCGGTCGAAGGGCCCGCCGTCGTCGCGTTCAAGTAGATGCCCCGAGCGCGACGGACCGCGCAGGGCCTTGTAGTCGACGATGAGATCGACCAGCATCGGGAGCAGCGGCACGTGGCGGTCGTTGTGGAGCTTGCCGACGGGGATCCGGAGGCGATCGACCCCGTCGTAGCGCACCATGGCGTCGTCTTCGAGACCGCCGAGCTCACCGACACGTATGCCGGTGCGGGCCAGCAGTTCGACCATCAGGCGGCGGCGCAGGTTGGGGTCGAGCGCCAATGCGGCCATGAACTTCGACGCTGTGGGATCGTCCAAGAACTTGGGCAGTGGCTCGTCGAGGGCGGGGAAGTCGCTCGAGTAGACGAGCAGGCGGGCCGGGGCGTCGTCGTACTCCCACTCCATGATGCGCTCGAAGAAGGTCCGCATGGTGCTCAACCGGTGCCGGATCGTGATCGTGGCTAGTCGCTTGCCGTTCTTGCCCGGACGGGCCGCCAGCCAGCGCTTGAAGTCCTCGATGTGCACCCGTGCGATGCCGGAAACGGCGGCGCAGTCGGGGTCGGTGGCGGTGACCCGATGGGCGAAGAGCCGCAACGTCAGCTCGGCGTCCGCCACCGTGCTCGGACGGGCCGATACCTCGAGTTGGTCCAGGTAGGAGGCCATGGTGGCCACCATGAGCGGTGCTCTGGCGGTGAGCTCGGCCCACGTCACCTCGGGCTTCCCGCCGCCCTGGCGCCGCGGTTGGGGCTGCAGTTGGGCGAGCGCGTTCATTGGGCCACCCCCACCAGTGCCTGGGCCTCGATGGCTTCGATGGCTCGGCGGTACTCGTCGGCCAGCCAGTGCATGTCGAGGTGCAAGTAGACCCGGGTCGAGCTGATCGAGCGGTGTCCGGCCTGGGCCTGGATGGCTTCTAAGGCCATCCCCGCTTCGCGCAAGCGGGTGAAACAGGTGTGGCGCAGTTCGTGGCAGGTGCCGTGGCTGAGACCGGCCCGCTCTCGGGCGGCGGTGATGATCTGATCCAGACCCGGCACCGACAGCGGTTGGCCCCGACGCGCTCCTTTCAGCGAGACGAAGACCGCGTCCGTCGTCGCTTCCTCTGGTCGCTCGCGGTCCATGTATCGGGCGACGGTGGAAAAGAAGGTCGGCGAGAGCGGCACCAGACGTTCGTGTCCGCCCTTGCCCTCGGTGATGAACACCCGCCACTCGCCGAAACGCAGATCGGAGAGCCTCAACCCGAGCACCTCACAGCGCCGGAGCCCTCCGAGGACCATGGCCTGGGTCATGGCCCGGTCCCGATCGGTGCGCAGCGCCCCCATGAGCGACTCGACCTCGTCGGCGTCGAGGATCCGGGGCAGCCGGCGCACCCCTCGCACCAGCGGCAGACCGCGTCCGCCGCGAGAGCGGCTCTGGCGGGTGGCGATGCCCCGAGGGACCGGGTTGGCTGTCACATCGACGTCGTCGCGGGTGATCAGGTAGCCATAGAAGCTCGACACCGCGGCGAGCCGGCGCTTGATCGTCGCTGCCGAGAGCCCCGCTGAGCCATCGGCGATGCGCACTACGTTCTCCGCTCCGGGCTTGGGACGACGCTGCGCGGTGACGAAGGCCATCACGTCCTTGGGCCGAACCTCGGCCGGGTCCTTCTTGACCACCGAGAAGAAGACGTTCAGGTCGTGGGCATAGGCCCGGACCGTGTTGGGGCGGGCTCGGCCGACGACGAACTCCAAGAACTCGTCGATCAGCCGGTGGCCGATCTTGTAGACGTGTTCACCGTCCGGACGGACGTGACACTCGAATGACGGACTCCACTCCACCGCACACCTCCTGGTTGATTGCACCGAGGAGGATCCCCCGGATGCCTATCCCAGGAGGTGGATCACCTGTATAACCAGGCGGTCGGGGGCACCTTTCAGATCGATCGATAACGGCACTTATGCACCGAAGAAGTCACGGGCCGCGCGCTTGGAGCGGAGAACGTACAGCGCCACATGGTCCCGGTGCCGCGACAAGGTTCTGAGTTCTAGTTCGCGCTCAGATCGGCGGACTCGCCAGATTCGCCAGACCAGCGACCATTCTTCGCGCATCCGTCGCAAAGCCGACTCATCGCAGCCGTTGGGCAGCTGGAAGCCAACCGGACGCTTGCGGATACCGCGAACGAACGCTCGCCGTACACAGACCCACCATGGCGTGTCGAGGAACAGGACCGTGTCTGCGCGCTCAAGCCGAAGGTCGAGTGTGGCGTGGTAGTTGCCGTCGACGATCCACTCGTCGCTGGTGAGCAGGCCCCGCTGCTTCTCACGCCACTCGTCCTCAGACGGCTCCACCCAATCCGATTTCCAGAAGTAGACGTCAAGATGGATGACGGGAAGGCCGGTCTTGGCCGAGAGCGCTCGCGAGAAGGTGCTCTTGCCCGATCCGGCTATGCCAGTGACCACGACGCGTCGTCCGACAGAAATCCTGCGTGGGATATCCCTTGCAGATCGAAACTCCGTGAAGCCCTCATCCGGCACCAGCGCATATTGCCGGATACCGCGTGAACGAGGAGGCATCCCGCCCATCCAGTGTCGGGGCCTTTTGACGAGCAGGTGAGGAGTGCCCCAAGGTGCCTGATTCGCTATGGGGCAGTGTCGTCGTCGCATGGTAGATCGTTACTCAGTGAGTGGCGCCTGTTACTCAGCGCACATATCGTTACTCAGTGGGTAGTTGAGTCCCAGCCAGTGGTGTACGAGCGGGTGAGCTGAAGCAGCATCCCCCAGACGC
Source organism: uncultured Acidimicrobiaceae bacterium (assembly GCA_963717455.1). Taxonomy (GTDB): domain Bacteria; phylum Actinomycetota; class Acidimicrobiia; order Acidimicrobiales; family RAAP-2; genus Bog-473. The sequence goes on along the minus strand of OY970336.1, from coordinate 2,607,401 downwards.
GACGATCACCGCGTCAACCTCAAGAAGCAGTTTCCACACAACCACTTGAGGAGGATCACGGTGAACGTCCCCACCACTATCGACGCGTCGGCCTGGCTGGGCAAGTACCTCGAAGGCGCCGACGGCGACACGAATCTGGCCAGGGCCATGCTGGCCGCCTTCGCCGAGGCCCTGATGTCGGCCGAGGCCTCGATGCAGTGCAACGCCGGCTATGGCGAGCGCACCGCCGAGCGCGAGAACTCGCGCAACGGGTATCGGCTTCGGCCCTGGGACACGAGGGTCGGCTCGATCGAGCTGGCGGTGCCCAAGCTGCGCCGGGGCGTCTACAGCCCCGAGTTCTTGCTCCAACCTCGCCGGCGGGCCGAACAGGCCCTGGTGTCGGTGGTCTGTGCGGCCTACGTGGAAGGAGTGTCCACGCGCCGGGTCGACGACCTGGTCAAGGCCATGGGCATCGACGGGATCTCCAAGTCCGAGGTCTCCCGCATGGCCAAAGAGCTCGACAAGGTGGTCACCGAGTTCAAGGAGCGCCCCCTCGACCAGGGCCCCTACCGCTACCTGTGGATCGACGCGCTGACCCAGCGGGTCCGCGAAGGGGGCCGCGTGGTGAACGTCTCGGCCGTCATCGCCACCGCCGTGGGCGCCGAGGGCCGGCGCGAGATCGTCGGCCTCGACATCGCGACGACCGAGGACACGGCTGCGTGGACGGCGTTCTTGCGCGCCCTGGTGGCCCGGGGCCTCAGTGGCGTTGAGCTGGTCATCTCCGACGCCCACGGCGGCATCAAGGCCGCCATCTCCCAGGTCTTCTCCGACGCCTCCTGGCAGCGGTGCCGCACCCATTTCATGGCCAACCTGGCCTCGCGGTGCGCCAAGGGCAACTGGCCCATGATCGCCACCTTGGTGCGCTCGATCTTCGAGCAGCCCGACCGCGACACCACCTGGAGCCAGTTGGCCGACGTCACCGACAAGCTGACCCAGGCGGGCTTCTGTGACGTCGTCACCTACCTGCTCGACGCGGCCGACGACATCTTGGCCTTCAGTGCCTTCCCCACCGAGCACTGGCGACAGATCCGCTCCAACAACCCCCAGGAGCGACTCAACAAGGAGATCCGCCGGCGCACCGACGTCGTTGGCATCTTCCCCAACCGCGGGGCCGTCATCCGGCTCGTCGGCGCGCTGCTCGCCGAACAGACCGACGAGTGGGCCATCACGCGTCGTTACATGAGCGCCGAGTCCCTCAAGGGCCCGCGCACCCTCGTCGCGTCCTCCGAGGACCCGAGGCCGGCCATCGATGCCACTCGAAAGGAGGTCGCCGCGAACAGCGCCATATAGAATCAGCGATCAGAGAAGAGGTTGACGCGAGGACCATCGGACCTCACGACCTCGTACACCACTCGTTGGGACTTAACCCAGTGGGTTACTCAGTAACCGGGTTTGTCGGGTCTCAACTGCTCGAAAAACCGCCTCTGAACTGGTGGGCCGTAGAGGACTCGAACCTCTGACCCCTTGCGCGTCATCTGGGCCGGGGACACCCACCACACCTCACAGACCCCCACTGACCAGGACTTCCGTGTTCGGTGGGTGACAGCGTGGGGCCCATTGTGGTCTCGAAGTGCCCCACAGAGTGCCCCAATTTGTGAGGAGGATCGCATGGCGAGGTCACGCAAGCTCGGCTACGGCGAGGGCTCGATCTATCAACAGTGCGACGGACGCTGGCGCGGCGAGCTCCGGCTCGGCACCAAGCGCCGCCGGGTCTCTGCATGGACTCGGAGCGAAGTGGTCGCCAAGCTCGATGAGCTGCGCGCCGAGAGCTCGGCCGGACTCCCCCTCGGGACCAACATGCGCCTCGGGGAGTGGTTGGACTGGTACCAGGGGATGATTGACGCAGAAAAGAACCCCAGCACCTGTGCCAACTGCGCCTGGGCCATCAAACAGCTCACGCCGCTGCGCGGCCGCCGGCTGCGTGAACTCGACGTCCTCGAATTCGAAGCACTCCTCAAGGATCTGGCCAACCCCGGACGCGGCGTAGCGGCCACCAAGGGCCGCGGCGGGCGGGAGAAGCCGCTGTCGAAGTCATCGCTGAACCGGATCAAGATGGTCCTCGGCGCGGCCCTCCACGAAGCCGAGCGTCGGGGCCTGGTGGCGCGCAACGTCGCCCGGCTGGCCCACCTGCCCGCCGGGGCGACGGGCATCACTCCGCGGCGCTCCCTCACCATCGAGGAAGCCAACCGGTTCGTCGACGCCGTCCGGGGCACCGAGGACGAAGCCCTGGTGCTCCTGGCGTTGACCATGGGGCTGCGTCCCGGGGAGGTCACCGGACTGTCCTGGGACGCGGTGGACCTCGACGAGGGTGTCCTCACGGTGCGCCAGGCCCTCAAACGCCTCCCTGACGGCACCTCTGTCATCGGGGCCCCCAAGGTCGACAGTTATCGGATGCTGCGCCTGCCCGCAGACCTCGTCGGACTACTGCAGGCCCACCGTCTCACCCAGCGCAAGGCGCGCCTGTCCTCGGTGGTGTGGGAGGACCATGGACTGGTCTTCACCAACGGCGTCGGGCGACCCATCGACGCCTCGAACCTGCGGCGCACCGTGGCCACCTATGCGAAGAAGGCAAACGTGGGGCACCTCTCCCCCAACGAACTCCGACATTCGGCGGCCTCGCTGCTCGTCGCCAACGGCACACCGCTCCAGGACGTCTCAGACATGCTCGGTCATCGCGACATTCGGATGCTGGCCCAGACGTACCGTCACAAGATCCGCTCGGTTATCGACGTCACGACAGGCCAGGAGCGAATGCTCCTCGGGTGAGTGACCTCGGCCCCCCTGAGATCCGTCGGGCGGCCGCAGCCCACATCGTTCGCGCACCACAACTTGAACCCCATGAGGGGACACATCTCGGGTGGTTCGCTACCTCGCTTCTGTGACCTGGGTCTTTCTGTTGGGCTATGCGCTTCGCAGCGACGACCTCTACGAGTAGTGCGTCAGCCGTGCCTTCCATCACGATGCAGCGGGCTCTGGCTGCGTCTTCTTCTTGGGTGGCGGTTGATCGTGGGGCAGTTCCTTAGTGAAGCCGAGAGCGATCAGAGCGAGTAGTCCAGCGGCCAGGAGACCGGCCTTGAGCGAGAGAAGCTGGGCGGCTTCGTAGTCCTCCACCAGTGCCGATGCCGATGCGTCATCGAGGCCTGCCTCTGTGGCCGCATGGTGGACCGAGTCGGCCGAGACGAAGTTGGTGTTGGTGCCCGAGGCCACACTTACCTGGGCCGCCACCTCCGAACTGATCCTGGGATCCTTTTCGATGTTGGAGATGAACGTACTGGCCAATCCCATGAGCACGATCGCTCCGATGAGGGCAAGCCCCAACGACGAACCGAGCTGCTGACCCGTGTACTGGAGCCCTCCCGCCTCGCTGCGTCCAGACTCCTCGACCGATGACTGCACGACGTTGCCCAGCTGGGAGACCATCAAGCCCATTCCTATCCCGAGCACGGCCATGCCGATGGCGAACCCGGCGCTCGAGAGCGTGGGCTGGATCGTCGCCAGCAAGATGAGGGTCCCAGCGAGCGTGACGATCAGGCCGGCCCGCACGATCGAGCGGACCGCAAACCGGGTGGACAACCGCGAGCCGATCGCCGACGTCGCGAACATGGCGACCGAGACCGGCAACATCTTGATGCCAGTCTCGAGGGCGCTGAGACCGAGCACGAGTTGGAGGTAGAGCGGGATGACAAAGAAGACACCCATCAGGATCAGGTTCTGGCTGAAGAGCCCGATGAGCCCCGCCCGCACGGTCGGCACGCGAGCGAGTGAGAGGTGGACGAGAGGGTCTCTCCGTCGCGCCTCACAATGGCGCTGCCAGGCGACGAAGGCCCAGATGAGCGCGGCGCCGGCGGCCATGACGTAGAGCGTGGGTGAGAAGCCGAAGATCGTGAACGGTGCGTTCTTGGGCTTGAGCCAGCCCCAGCTGCTCGATTTGAGGACTCCGAAGACGAAGAGCCCGAGGCCGGCGGCCGAGAGCACCGAGCCGACATAGTCGAGCTTCGGGGCGGGGCCCGGGCGCTCCGCATCCCCGACCTTCGGGGTCATGATCAAGATGAAGGCGACGAGCACAACCTCGCCGACGAAGACGATGCGCCAGGTGACGTTCGTCGTCGCCCACCCTCCCAAGATGGGCCCGACCGCGATTCCAGCTCCGGCAACGCCGCCGATGACGGCGTAGGCGATCTTGCGCCGCGGTCCTTCGAAGTTGCCAGCGATCAGGGCGGCAAGCGCGGGGAGGACGAGAGAAGCTCCGATCCCCTCGAGAATCGACCAGCCGAGGGCCAGGGCGACCACCGACCGCGACAGCGCCGTCAAGGCCGAGCCGCACGCGTAGATGATCAATCCGATCACGAAGGCCCGGCGGCGCCCGATGATGTCGCCGATCTTTGCCCCCGTCATGATGAGCATGGCCATCACCAGGCAGTAGAGGGTGATCACCGCCTGAATCGTCGTCACGGTGGTATTGAAATCCTTGACCAGCGCGCTGATCGAGACGTTCATCACCGACTGGTCGAGCACCATGACGAACTGAGCGGTGGCCAGGGCCACCAGCGCTAGCCAGCCTTTCTTCGCAGATGTCGCCGTTGCCGCCGGGGCCATCGACGCCTCCGTCATCCCTCATCCCTTCTCCGAACGCAGCTCCACCGAGCTGCTCCTCGCGAAGACGGCCGTGGACTCAGACGGCACACGCTCCCACCGTCATCGACACATCGCAATCCGGGGGTGGTTCACCATTTTGCAGGCGCCGCACTACGGGCCGCCCGGACTCGGGTCCCCGCTTTCCCATCGTGACGCTCCTTGCTGGCTCTCAGAGGTGATCGATTAGATCGCCCGAGCCAGGTGTTGCATTGCCCGAGTGTCGCACGGACGTGCTGGAGCCATGCGCCGACACGTCCGCTAGGGACCATGGCTCTTTTGAGTCTTCGACGTCGGTACATTCAGACACCGACGTCGAGACCGAAGGAACTCGGTGCGCTCTGACCACCGGTTACTACAACCGCCGCATCGGCCTCCGCTCTTGGCTGGACCAGTTGCCAACGAAGGTCCACGAAGGAGGTTCTTCGATCTAGTGAGCGACCCGCAAAGGACAGGTACCCGTTCGAGCGCCTCCTTACGCGTACCTGACGTAGGCCCGCTCGATGGTGCCGTTGAACTTGAACGGCGCCTTGTCGTAGTAGTCGAGCGACACCGGAGATCCGAGCGCCATGCCGAAATCGAGACACTCGTTGGCGGTAAAGGCGATCGGACAGGTCACCGGAACGGTGCCTTCGGCGACGAGCGTGCCGTTCACCTTCAGCGTCACGTTCAAGGGACCCCGCGGCATCGGCTCGGGATGATTCGTCTCGATCTCGAGCTCCACCTTGCCCGTCGGCAACTTCTCTTGTGAACGGATCTTCGTCCGCTGGATTTCGAAGAGGTTGTACTCGTAACACAAGATGCCGTCCTCGACGAAGCAGGTGACGCCGCCGGAGAACCCGCCCAACTTGTAGAGCACACCATTGGCGTCGGCGGGGATCTCCGCCTCGATGGTGACGACGTTGGGTTTGGTGCCGAGCGCGGGGCGGAGAACTCCGGCACGCGGACGGTGTCGCCGAAGAAGGTCCATTCCGTATAGGGCGGCGCCGGACGCAGGTCCGGACGAAACAGCGGGATGTAGAGCGCTCCGCCGATCGGCAACGCATTGTTCTTCGCGGCCTCGATGAGGAAGAGCTCCTTCAAGTGGTCGAGCAGTTCCGGATTCTCCGCCGCGAGGTCGTTGGCCTGGCTCCAATCTTCTTCGAGGTTGTACAGCTCCCAGGTGTCCTTGTCAGGAGTCCATTCGAAGATGCCGGGGGGCACGCCCCGGACCCAGGGGACTCTTGGTCCAAACGCCGAGGCCATCCAGCCCTTGTGGTAGATGCCGCGACAGCCCAGGATCTCGAAATATTGCGTCTCCAATCGGCCCTCGGCGCTCGGGTCATCGAAGCTGTAGGCGAAGCTCACGCCATCGAGGGAGTCCTGGGGGATGCCGTTCACCACGCGTGGAGGTGTGATGCCGAGGATCTCATAGATCGTCGGGACCACGTCGTTGGTGTGGTGAAACTGCGGGCGCGGGGTGGGATCGGGCTTGATCTTGGCCGGCCACCGGATCGCCATCGGGTTGCGAGTGCCGCCGAAGTACCCGGCCAGGATCATCGTGCCCTTGTAAGGGGTGCTGCCGGCCCAGGCCCATCCAGAGTGGTAAATGGAATCGGTCTTGGGCCCGCCTAGGACGTCAAGGCCGCCAAGCTCATCGAGCGCCTCGATCTGTTGCTCGATGGTGGTGACGATGCCGTTGTGCGCCACCAGCTCGCTGATCGTGCCTTCCTGGCCTTGCGCCGAGGTGCCGTTGTCGCCCCAGAGGTAGAAGATCAGTGTGTTGTCGCCGTACCCGAGCGCTTCGATCTCGTCGACGATGCGCCCCGCCTGAACATCGGCGTGTTCGCCGTAGGCGGCGCACACCTCCATCAGGCGGCTCTGGAACGGCCGCTCGCTCTCCGGCACGCTCTCCCAGGACGCCATTTGTTCGTGCCGTGGAGTCAGCTGCGTGTCGGCGGGGATCCAGCCCTTCTCCTTCGCCCGCTCGAACACCTTCTCTCGGTAGGCGTCCCAGCCGTCGTCGAACTTGCCCCGGTACTTGTCGATGTACTCCTTGGGCGCGTGGTGGGGTCCATGGATCGCGCCGCTGGCCCAGTACATGAAGAAGGGCCGGTCCGGGGCCATGGCTTGGTGCTTGTGCAACCAGTTGATGGCGTCGTCGGCCAGATCTTCGTTCAGGTGGTAGCCCTCTTCGGGGGTCTTGGGCGGCGATACGAACGTCGTGTTGCGCACCAGGTTCGGCTCGAACTGCGACGACTCCCCGGCCAGGAATCCGTAGAAGGACTCGAAGCCGAGATTCGTCGGCCAGTTCTCGAACGGGCCCGTGGGCCCCGCTTCGATGGCCGGTGTGTTGTGCCACTTGCCCCACGCAGCCGTGGCGTAGCCGTAATCCTTGAGCACTTCTGCCACGAGTGCGCTGCTCTTGGGAATCCGCCCGCTGAAGGCGTCCCAGTCGTTCGCGAACTCGGTGATGATGCCGGTGCAGACGCGGTGATGATTACGCCCAGTGAGGAGCGACGCCCGGGTCGGCGAGCACAGGGCGGTCGTATGAAACCGGTTGTAGCCGATCCCCTCGCCGAGGATGCGCTCGAGGGTCGGGGTGTTGATCTCGCCGCCAAACGTGGTCGGCTGGCCCGGACCCGCGTCGTCCATCAGGATAATGAGGATGTTCGGAGCATCCTCGGGCAGCCGACGCGGCGTCACGCGCGGCTCGTAGACCGACTCCTGCATCGAGAGGCTGACCTTGCCGGCCATCGGCGTCGGAGGGAACGGAAGGGATTCCTGCTTCTCCAACCTCTTCTGTGAACCGGTCATCAGGTGCTTCCTCTCTTGGTTTGGACGGTGCTCTTTGCAGCGTCAGATCTGTTGGTGACAGGCCTTGGCCTTGCGGCCGCTCTGGCACGGGCACGGGTCGTTGCGCCCGGCCTGGGCCAGGATGGCCATGACCTCGTCGGCGTAGCGGCCCTGGCGCAGCAGATCGGCCATGAGCCGCATGGCCCCGTCGATGTGCCCGAAGAACTCCTTGTAGCCGGCGCACAGGTAGTTGAGTCCGGGCTCGCCGTCGGGCGTGCGTATGAAGCGGTTCTTGGGACACTCTCCATTGCAGGCGAAGCGCACGGTGCAGTCTCGGCAGTACCGGGGCAGGGTGTCGCGCTTGGCCTCGCCGAAGGAGCGTTGTTGGGGCGAGGCCAAGAGCTCGACCATGTGGGTCTCGAAGATGTTCCCGAGGAGATAGCCGGGCTCTACGAAATGATCACAGGAGTACAGGTCGCCGTTGTGCTCGAGCGCCACCGCGTTGCCGCACGTCTCGGCGAAGACGCAGAGCGCGGGGGGCACCCCCACCCACGAGGCCAGCGCGGCGTCGAAATGAGAGATGAACACGGTGCCCACGTCGTGGCGCAGCCACTCGTCGAACACGGTGACGAGGAACCTGCCCCACGCTCCGGGGTCGACGGAGCGTGCGGTGACCCGGTCGCCCTCCTGGAATCCCGTGTCGTTGTCGCGCTCGACGATGGGGATGAACTGGATGAACCGGGCGCCGAGGTCGTCTCTGAAGTAGCGGTAGACCTCCAGGGGATGGTCCTGGTTCGCCGCGTTCACCGTGCACAAGACGTTGAACTCCACGTCGTGCTTGGCGAGGAGCTCGAGGCCCCCCAGCACCCGCTCGGACGAGGGGTTGCCCCGCTTGTCGACCCGGTAGCGGTCGTGGAGCTCGGGCGGGCCGTCGATGCTGATGCCGACCAGGAAGCGATGCTCGGCGAGCAGCTCGCACCAGGCATCGGTCAGCAGGGTGCCGTTGGTCTGAATGGTGTGCTGGACTTGCTGGCCGGGCGGGCGGTACTGCTCGGTCAGCTCGATCGCCCGGCGAAAGAACTCCGTCCCCATGAGTGTGGGCTCGCCGCCCTGCCACGCGACCGTGACCTCAGGAGCCGAGGCGTGGGACTCGAAGAGCTGGCGCACGTAGGTGGCCAGCAGCTCATCGGACATCCGGAAGCGATCGCCGGGATAGAGCGACTCCTTGGACAAGAAGAAGCAGTACTCGCAATCGAGATTGCAGATCGGTCCGGTCGGCTTGGCCAGGATGTGGAATTCCTGTGGAGCAGTCGGAGGCCTGGGGTCGGGCATCGGGATAGGCCTCTGCACAGGACGAGCCCTGGTCGAAAATGCCACCGGCACGTCGCTCACGTCGCCACGCTAACGGGACATCGCGGTACCGGCACCCGGGCGTGACGAGTGAAATTGAGCTTGGAATTGCTGTGAACCGAGCGTTCACTCGTCCGACACCCGCCGTTCACTCGTCCGACACGTCCAGTGCGTCGCGGGCGTAGGCGTTGAGTGCGGTGCGACCGAGTTCGATGATCATGGGATCCGGATCGGATCGGTCCCGGAAGGCCAGGTCCAAGATGCGATCCCCGAGCTCGACGACCATTAGTAGCACGCGAGGGTCGGTGTCGGAAGGGGCGAGGTTGGCGGCGACCAGCGCTTGGCGCAGACGTTCTGCGAGCACCTGGGCGCGCTGGCGGACTTGCGTCACGACCGCCGGCGAACTTCTCCCGCTGAGCCAGAGCCGAGCAGCGCTGGGGTGCTCTTTGAAATAAGCGACGTGCAGGTCCAGCTCCCGGCCGATGACGTCACGCGCCGACGTGATCTGCCACGTGCGCTCCGCGGCAACAGCCCGGGCGTCGAGCGCGGCCAGGTGGTGCGTCACCAGCTGGTCGAGGATCTCGTCCCGATCGGCGAAGAAGCGGTAGAGCGACGGATAGGTGACGCCGGCCTGGTCCGCCACCGCTCGGGTGGTCACCGCTTCGACGCCCCCCTCGTCGATCAATGCGTCCGCCGCGTCGAGGATTCGCGCCACCGTCTGGCGGCTGCGTTCTTGGACCGGTTGACGGCGCTGGGGTGCCGCAGTGGTCATCGACGGCGATCCTGACACGCCGCCGTCGAGGGCGGCCTTGACCCGAACACGCCATAACTATAACATGAGTCCGGTTACAGTTCTAGGGCGAATAGGGGCGGGCCCTAGCGCTCCGAGCAGGAGGATGCGACCCAACGATGAGCTGGTCGGCGACATGACATATGCGGGCACCCGCCCAGCGCGAAGCCGCTGATGTCCGTCTCCGTGCAGGCTCCCCCACGCGTCGGCACAGCCACGACCCGAGGACTCCCCGATCCGGGCGGGTCGGTGCCGAGGATCTCGTGGCCCACGGTCTCCCTCTTCTTGGCGGCTCTCGCGGTCTTCGCCTTCTCGAGCTGGGCGGCGATCGAGCATCGACTCCCGGGGGCGCTGACCGTTGCCGCGAACGCCCTCGCCATCTTCGTCATGTTCACGGTGCTCCACGACGCCGCACACCGCTCCCTCAGCACGATCGGTTGGGTGAACGCAACGCTCGGTCGGGCGGCGATGGTGTTCGTGTCGCCGGCCATGGCGTTTCCGGCGTGGTCGTTCATCCACCTCGAACACCACCGCTGGACCAACGACCCTGCACACGACCCCGACAGCTTCGCGAGCTCCGCGAGTGGGTGGCAGACGCCGCTGCGTTGGCTGTTCATGGACCGTCCCTACGTGGCCTTCTACACCCGCCATCGAAAAGGTCGCCCGCGCAGCGAAGTCGTCGAGACCTCGCTGTTCATGGTCTTCACCGTCGGCCTCATCGTCACGACGGCCTTGACCGGCACGTTCTGGCTTCTCGTCCTCGTCTACCTGATCCCCGAGCGCATCGCGCTCTTTGTCTTGGCGTGGTGGTTCGACTGGCTGCCGCACCACGGGCTCACCAGCACCCAGCGGGCCAACCGCTATCGCGCCACGCGGGTTCGGGTGGGGATGGAGTGGCTCTTCACGCCGCTGACGCTCTCGCAGAACTACCACCTGGTGCACCACCTGCACCCGTCGATCCCCTTCCACCGCTATAGCGCGACCTGGAGGCGAAACCAGGAGGCCTACCTCGATCGCGAGGTCGCCATCGCCACCGTGTTCGGACGCCAACTCACTTCCGACGAGTTCCGCGAATGGAACGAGCTCAACCGGGCTCTGTTGCGCCTCGTGCCGGTGCGATCGCCGAAGAGAACCTCGTCGCATCCGGAGTTTCACCGGCTTCGGGTACGCAGCGTCGAAGCGCTCACCGCCGACAGTGTCGTCATCAGCTTCGATGTCCCCCCAGAGCTCCGCGCCGCGTTCCGTTTCCAAGCGGGCCAGCACGTCACGGTGCGCACCGACATCGGTGGAACCTCGGTCCGGCGTAACTACTCGATCTGTACGCCGGCGACCGAGGGCGAACGGGCGGAACTGGCGATCGGCGTCAGGCACATCGACGGTGGGGCGTTCTCGACGTTCGCCGTCAAGGGATTGAAGGCGGGCGCCAGCCTCGACGTGATGACGCCGACCGGAAGCTTCGGCAGCACCCTCGACAGCGCCGCTGACGATAGGGCCGCCGAGAGACGCTACGTGGCGATTGCCGCCGGAAGCGGGATCACGCCGATCCTGTCCATGCTCCAAACGGCCCTGGCGGTCGAGCCCACGTCGATTTTCACATTGATCTACGGCAACCGCAGCGCCGAGACGACGATGTTCGCGGACGCGCTCGAGCGCCTCGCCGGACAGTACGGGAAGCGCCTCGAGGTGTTCTACGTGTATTCGCGCGACCCGGACCACCCGCCCGCGCTGAGCGGACACATCGACCGGGACAAGCTGGCCCGTTGGTTCGGGAGCACCATTGTGCCCGAGACGATCGATGACTGGTTCCTCTGTGGCCCGATCGAGCTCGTGACGACAGCTCGCGACACCCTGCTCGAGCATCTCGTCGATCCCGACCGCATCCACGTCGAGTTGTTCCACGGCTCCGACCGAAACGGCGCCAGAGACGAGCAGTACCCCCGAGCGACCGTCACCGTGCGCATCTCCGATTGCGAACGGACCTTCGACGTCGCTCCCGGCGACAGCATCCTCGAGGCTGCGCTCTTGGCGGGCGCCAACCCGCCCTACGCGTGCATGGGTGGTGCCTGCGGCACCTGCAAGGCGAGCCTGGTCGCCGGGAGCGTCGAAATGGACCACGACTTCGCGCTCAGTAGCGCCGAACTCCGCTCCGGCTGCGTCTTGACGTGCCAATCACACCCGACGAGCCCGAGCGTGACGGTCGACTACGACCGACACCCGAAGAGTTGAGGGGAAGAGTCTTGCCCAAACTCATCGTGGGGTATTGCGATCCGTTGTCCGTGGCGCCGGGGGACACGGTCAGGTTCATGGTCTCATCCCTCGCCGCTGAGTCATTCGACGCCCAGCTCGTGCGGATCGTGTGCGGTGACATCTCGCCCGACGGTGCTGGGTTCCAGGAAATTGAGGTCTCCCATCCGATCAACGGCCGCTACCAGGGTGAGGCCCAGACGATCGTGTCCGGCTCGTACGCGGTGGTGGAGCCGCATCCGTTTCTGCGATCCCTGGACTCGGTCGCGCTGGGGGTCTGGGCGTGGCCGACGCGACCGAACAGCGGTCGCCGACAGACCCTGCTCTCGACGTGGGAACAGGGAAGCGGGTTCGCCCTCGCACTCGACGGCGACGGCCACGCGGTCGCCGAGTTCGGAGGGGGCGAGCGACGGCGCCCGGCGGTGTTGCGAACCGAGCGGCCGCTCGCCGCTGGTCGCTGGACGCACCTGGAGGTGACCTACGATGCGGCGAGCCGGCGGGGCGTGCTCGTGGCGACACCGCACCCGTTGTCGCCCGCCGAGCGACTGACCATGTCGCCTTCCGAAGCGGCAGGCGTGTTCACCGCCTCGGTGTCCTCGGAGGGGCCGCTTCTCTTTGGCGCCGAGGACGTTGGCAGTGCCAGGCCCGGGAACCTTTACAACGGCCGTCTCGACGATTGCCGACTGAGCTCAGGGGTGGGCCTCCCGTACGAGGCGCAGTGGGACTTCGGGTCCGACATCGGCACGGACAAGATCTCCGACACCGGTGGGCACGGGCTGGATGGCTACACCCGACAGCTGCCGACTCGAGCGGTCCCCGGCGTGAGCTGGAACGGTCAGGTGCACGACTGGCGTCAGGACCGATCCCACTACGGAGCGATCCACTTCCACGAGGACGATCTCGCCGACGCCAGCTGGACGCCGTCTTGCGAGCTCGTCGTGACAGACGCTCTGGCGAGCGGCGTGTACGCCCTGCGGGTGCGCACCGCTTCGAGCGAGGACTACATGCCGTTCTTCGTCCTGCCGGCGGAGGACGCCACCCCGGCTCCGGTGGCGTACCTGGCTCCGACGGTCACCTATCGCGCCTACGCCAACATCCGGCTCACCGCCACGACCGACCACATCTTCGGCAACGACAGCCCGGCCGAGATGCCCAACGAGCGCTTCTTGCGCGAGCATCCCGAATGCGGACCGGGAACCTACGCCCATCACCACGACGGCAGCGGGGTGATCTTCAGCTCGCACCTGCGGCCCGTCCTCAACCTCAAACCGAAGTGTGGACTCTGGGGATTCACGGCCGACACCAACGTGACGGCATGGCTGGAAGAGACGGAGGTCCCCTTCGACGTGCTGACCGATGACGCCCTGCACCTGCGCGGCGTGGACCTCCTGGGCCGCTACCGGGTGCTCGTCACGGGGACCCACCCCGAGTACTGGACGACGCCGATGCTCGACGCCCTCGAGTCCTACCTGGCCGGCGGCGGGCGTCTGCTCTATCTGGGCGGGAACGGGTTCTATTGGAGAGCTGCGTTTCACCCGGCCTATCCGGCGTCGGTCGAGGTCCGTCGGGCCGAAGACGGGACGCGATACTGGATCTCCGAGCCCGGTGAGTACGTGCACGAAGCCACTGGTGAGCTGGGCGGACTCTGGCGGCGACTCGGACGCCCACCCAATCTCTTGACGGGCATCGGCTTCGCGGCACAGGGCTTTGGCGACTCGGGCTACTACCGCCGAAATCGCGGGTGGGACGATCCCCGGGTCTCTTTTGCGGTCGAGGGCATCGAGGGGTCGGGCTGCTTCGGCGATCACGGGACGGTCGGAGGGGGCGCTGCCGGCCAGGAGATCGACCGTTATGACCAAAAGCTCGGTTCTCCCTTACACGCCGTCGTGTTGGCGTCCTCGGACGGCCTCGGTGAGGACATGCTGAGAACCAAGGAGGAATTCGTCGCCACCGGTGTCCCCGACCGGGGCTCGGAGGTGCGTTCCGACGTCGTGTTCTTCGAAGGACCCAAAGGCGGTGCCGTCTTCTCGGCCGGGAGCATCGCCTGGGCGGCCAGCTTGGCGACCAACGACTACGACAACGACGTCGCACGGCTCACCACGAACGTCTTGCGTCGCTTCGTCGATCCGGATCCCTTTCCGATCGAGGAGCTCGGGGGGTGACGCAAGTCCCCGTGCGAGGTGGCTGGTCGAACCGCCGAGCCCTGTGCGCACTCGGTGCCGCCGCCGCCATGGACCTGCGGGTCCCTCGCCCGGTCCCGGGCGGCCCCCGGATGTCGGATTTGTGCACACCAGCTCGATGAGCTCCACGAAGGAAGAGACACTATGAAGGTTGCAGCACTCGGGGGCTGCGGTGGCATGGGACGGTACGCCGTCCGCACCGCGGCCGACTACGACTTCGTCGACGAGATCGTCGTCGCCGACGTTGACTGCGAGCGGGCTAAGGCGTTCGCGGCGTCGGTTTCGCCCAAGGCTCACGCCGTCGCGGTCGACGCCACCGATGACGCATCGCTTGACGCCGCGATCGCCGGGTGCGACGTCGTCTTGAACACGGTCGGCCCCTTCTACCGCTTTGGCGTGCCGATTCTTCGGGCGGCGATCAGGGGTGGAGCTTGCTATCTCGATATCAACGACGACTGGGAACCGACACTGGACATGCTCGAGTTGTCGCCCGAAGCTCGAGACGCCGGCGTCACCGCCGTGGTCGGGCTCGGGGCAAGCCCGGGCGTCTCGAACCTGCTGGCCCTCAAGGCGATGGAGGGCTTCGACAACGTCGAGCGGATCGTCACCGGGTGGAGCTTCGGCTACAGCGATCGTGTCCTCTCCGACGCTCAAGAAGACCGCACGAGCGCGGCCCTGGTCCACTGGCTTCATCAGTGCTCGGGCACAATCCGTGTCTTTCGAGACGGCGACCCCGTCGACGTCAAACCCCTCGACGAGCTCAGCGTGGACTATCCGGGGATCGGCGTCGGCCGTGCGTGGACCGTCGGGCATCCCGAAGCGGTCACGCTGCCTCGCAGTCAACCGGTCGCTTCCAGCGTGAACGTGATGGTTGGCTCCTCGGTCGTCATCGACGTTCTGCGGCGACTCGCTCGCCAGATCGACGAAGGGGCTCTCAGCGTCGAAGACGCCGCTGCGCAGATGACGTCGATCGAGTCCCCGGGCAAAGAGATCGCCGGCGACCCCCAGCTTGTGCGCCTGCCCTCGATGTTCGCTGTCGCGAACGGGGTCCGCGACGGCCGTGCGCTTCGCCAGGCCGCGACGGTCGTCGCGATGCCAGAGGCCGGTATGGGCGGTGCGACCGGCGTGCCGCTCGCTTGCGGGCTCGCCGAACTGGCGGCCGGGCGCTTGGATCGACCGGGCGTCTTCACCCCCGAGGAGATCATCGACCCCGACACGTTCCTGTCCGAGGTCGGCCGGCACTGCCGCCCGGAGCGCAACGCCAATGAACTGGTCCTCATCTCCGACTCCGATGACGAGTAATACGACAAGCTCGCTGCTGTAGCCGAGTCCTGGGCGCGAGGCCTCGTCCCGGCACAACAGCCCGGCGACGCAGCGCT
Organism: uncultured Acidimicrobiaceae bacterium; assembly: GCA_963717455.1. Lineage (GTDB taxonomy): Bacteria > Actinomycetota > Acidimicrobiia > Acidimicrobiales > RAAP-2 > Bog-473. The sequence continues at coordinate 2,592,012 of OY970336.1, read as the reverse complement.
ACTCACCGATCGCTCCGCTGGGAGCCCCCTTACTGATCCTCGGGCACGCTGATGTTGGCCACAAGCGGCCGGCGAAGGTGGCTGCTACGCGTACCTGACGTACGATCGCTCGATCGTGCCGTTGAACTTGAACGGTGCCTTGTCGTAGTAGTCGAGCGACACCGGCGAGCCGAGCGCGATGCCGAAGTCGAGGCACTCGTTCGCGGTGAAGGCGATGGGCGTGGTGATGGGCACCGTACCTTCGGCAACCACCTGGCCGTCCACCTTCAGCGTCACGTTCAACGGACCGCGAGGCATCGGCTCGGGGTGATTCGTCTCGATTTCGAGCTGGACCTTGCCCGTCGGCAACTTCTCCTGGGCCCGGATCTTCGTCCGCTGGATCTCGAAGAGGTTGTACTCGTAACAGAGGATGCCGTCCTCGACGAAGCAGGTGAGGCCGCCGGAGAACCCGCCCAACTTGTAGAGCACGCCGTTGGCATCGGCAGGCATGACGGCCTCGATGGTGACGACGTTGGGTCTGGTGCCCAATGCCGGGGCGGAGAACTCGGGCACCCGCACGGTGTCGCCGAAGAAGGTCCATTCCTTATAGGGCGGTGAAGGGCGCAGCTCGGGATGGAACAGCGGGATCCAGAGCCCTCCGCCGATGGGGAGGACATTGTTCTTCGCCGCTTCGATCAAGAAGAGCTCTTTGAGCCGCTCCACTTTGTCCGGCATCTCCGAGGCGAGGTCGTTGGCCTGGCTCCAGTCCTCTTCGAGGTTGTAGAGCTCCCAGGTGTCCTTGTCGGGTGTCCACTCGAAAATGCCCGGCGGCAGTCCCCGGACCCACGGGACGCGTGGGCCAAAGGTCGACGCCATCCAGCCCTCGTGGTAAATGCCGCGGGCCCCGAGGATCTCGAAGTACTGGGTCTTGAGTCGCCCCTCGGCCGCCGGGTCGTCGAAGGTGTAGGCGAAGCTCACGCCGTCGAGTGATTCCTGGGCGACGCCGTTGACCACCCAAGGCGCCGTGATACCGAGGATCTCGTAGATCGTCGGGACGACGTCGTTGCAGTGGTGGAACTGCGGACGCGGCGTGGCGTCGGGCGTGATCTGGGCCGGCCAGCGCACCGCCAACGGGTTGCGTGTGCCGCCGAAGTAGCCGGCCAGGATCATCGTGCCCTTGTAGGGCGTGCTGCCCGCCCAGGCCCAGCCGGCGTGGTAGGCGGGGTCGCCCTTGGGTCCGCCGAGGACGTCGAGGCCGCCCAGCTCCTCGAGCGCCTCGAGCTGTTGTTCGATGGTGGTGAAGATGCCGTTGTGCGCCACCAGCTCGCTGATCGTGCCGGCTTGGCCCTGGGCCGAGGTGCCGTTGTCGCCCCAGATGTAGAAGATCAAGGTGTTGTCGCCGTAGCCGAGGGCGTCGATCTCGTCGATGATGCGCCCCGCCTGGACGTCCGCGTGTTCACCGTAGGCGGCGCACACCTCCATGAGCCGGCTCTGGAAAGGCCGCTCGCTCTCGGGGATGCTGTCCCAGCCCGGCATCTGCTCGTGACGCGGGGTGAGTTGGGTCTCGGGGGGGATCCAACCCTTCTCCTTGGCCCGCTCGAACACCCGCTCGCGGTAGGCGTCCCAGCCGTCGTCGAACTTGCCCCGGTACTTGTCGATGTACTCCTTGGGGGCGTGGAAGGGGGAGTGGATGGCACCGCTGGCCCAATACATGAAGAACGGCCGGTCGGGCGCCATCGCCTTGTGCTTGTGCAGCCAACCGATGGCGTCGTCGGCCAGGTCCTCGTTGAGGTGGTAACCCTCCTCGGGCGTCTTGGTCGGCAGGACGAACGTCGTGTTGCGCACGAGATTGGGCTCGAACTGTGAGGTCTTGGCGGCCATGAACCCGTAGAAGTATTCGAAGCCCCGGTTCGTGGGCCAGTTCTCGAAGGGACCCGTCAGGCCGGCCTCCATGGTCGGCGTGTTGTGCCACTTGCCCCACGCCCCTGTCGAATACCCGTAGTCCTTCAGCACCTCGGCCACCAGCGCTGTGCTCGTCGGGATTCGCCCCGAGAAGCCGTCCCAGTCGTTGGCGAACTCTTCGATGACACCGGTGCAGACCCGGTGATGGTTGCGCCCCGTGAGCAGCGACGCGCGGGTCGGCGAGCACAGCGCGGTGGTGTGGAACCGGTTGTAGCCGATTCCTCCGCCAAGCACGCGATCGAGGGTCGGCGTGTTGATCTCACCGCCAAAGGTCGACGGCTGCCCCGGCCCCGCGTCGTCCATGAGCACGATCAAGATGTTGGGGGCGTCGTCGGGGAGCCGACGCGGCTCGATCCGCCGCTCGTAGACCGACTCCTGCATGGAGAGGCTGACCTTGCCGGCCATTGGTGTCGGGGGAAACGGAAGGGAGTCCTGTTTCTCCAACCGCTTCTGCGAACCGATCATTTGCGTTCTCCATTTCTTGGTTTGGTTTCGGGCAATTGCGGAACCCGGAATGCGATCTGCTGTCCGGCGCGGACGGGTCAGGAAGTCGTTGTAGCCGATGATGCCTACTCGACTGGCTGCACGGAAACTGGGCCGAGGTAGTCGGCGTCGATTCCGCGGGCGTGCATCGCCTTGTGGAACGCCGCCGGTTCGACCCAGTCCTCCGGTGCGTGCGTTCCGCCGCCCAAGCGGGCCTCAAGAGCGAGGTGCGCGAACGCCGCCGCGGCGGTGCCGGTCACTGTGGCCATGGACGAGAACGCTGTCCCGGCGCCAGAGGTGCGCGTAGACCGTGAGACGACGACGCGTTGGCCCTCCTTCGTACCGATGAGCTCGCAGGAGATGCCGCCAACGAAGGGCTCGTGGCGCTTGCGCAGGCCGTTACCGAGGAACCTGAGAATTTCACGACGAGTCAGCTCATGGTTTCGGCGAGCCCCGCGGAGGCCGCCCAAGGCGGCTCGCCAGCCAGCCAGCGAGCCGTTACCGTCGGCCAGCACCTCGCCGAGGAATTTGATCGCTTGATCTTTGGTCAGCTTGCCTTTGTCAACGGCCTGGCCAATGCCGTGCAACACCGCGTTGGAAGCTGCTGGACGCAGAGCACCGTAACACCGCGCCTCTTGGAGCTCGGGGTGGTGCCACGGGAGGGTGACCACCTCGGGATGCGGGCACTCGAAGGCGGGGGTCATGCCGAGGGGCGTTCCGAAGTCGAACTCCCGGCTCCGTGTCCACGTCACGTGCTGACCAGCCAGGCCGTTCTCCCACGTCGGTGTTGTTCCCGTCACCATATGGACGGCGTGGTCAAGGACGGCGCGACCCAGCTCCTGTGGGCCCTCGTCGCCGACACACCATCCGACGTGCACCTGCTCGGCGACGTCGACCTCGTCGATGAGCTCTCGGGCCAAGACGTTGGTGATGCCAGGCGATGCACCGCAGCCGATCAGCAGGTTGACTCCGGCGGCCCGGGCGGCCGGATCGAGCTCGATCGCTTCTCGAACCGCTTCGATGTCGTCTCCGATGTCGAGGTAGTCGACGCCGGCGGCCACACAGGCACCCATGACCGGAGCCGCGGTTTCGTAGAACGGTCCGGCGCCATTGATGACGAGATCGGCCTTGGCAATAAGCGTGCTCAGCTCGTTGACATCGAACAAATCCACCGTAGCCACCGTGATCTTCCCGTAGCGCTCCACGCGCGAAGCGAGCGCGCTGAGGTGCTCCTCGTCACGGTCGACGCAGATGAGATCGAAGTCATCGAAACGGCGGAGGGACTCGACGGTGACTGACAACATGTCGCCGGCCGCGCCGACGACGACCACCCGCTTCATGACTGGTCCTGCTGGATTGTGCGCATTTGTGACATATTGACAGACACTCTGTCACCCTGTCAATATGCAGGTCATGACAGTCCAAGGCATGCGGCGCAGGGCTCAGGCGAGCGCTGGTCGGGCCGAGGTCCGGGCCGCGATCTTGAGGACGGCCGAGGCACTCCTTGCACAGCGCTCGTTCGCGACGATCGGAGTCGACGAGCTCATGGCCGATACCGGAGCTGGGCGCACGGCGTTCTACCGCTACTTCGATGATCGAGAGTCCGTGCTCTTGGCCCTCCTCGCCAGTGCAGTCGAAGACTTGCGAGCAGGCGTCAGCGCTTGGCTCGACGAAGACTCGACCGACATTGAAGGAACGTTGCGGGTAGGTCTCGCCGCGTACGCGCGCCACGCACCTCTCCTTCGCTCCGTCGCTGACTTGGCTACGAGCGATGAGCGGCTCAAAGAGGCGTACCACGGCGCGGTGACCCAGTTCGTGGACGCCGCCGAGCACCGTATCCGGCGCGAACAGGAGCGTGGCCATGCTGGCGGCCTCGACGCTCGCCGCACCGCCGAAGCGCTCATCTGGATGAACGAGCGCTATGAATACGTGAGCTTCGCCAGTCCCTCGGTCGATCCAGAGCAGCTCGTGCGGACACTCGCAGCGATCTGGGGGCGCGTCCTCTACGGCAACCCAGACGACGCTGCGAGTCCAACATGACCTGGCTACGCCCAACGCTACGCGCACTCCTTGGGGACTGGAGCACGAGTTGGTCTTGTGAGCTCTAAGGACAACCTGTCTGGGTCTTGTGTCGGTGATCACACCGTGGCACTCGCGCGCCCTGCGGCTCGGCGCCCGATGCCCGGCAAGCCAGATGTCTCCCACTTGGCAGCAATGAAATCCGCACCGCTCCCCCAAGGGGGGTGTGGCACTAACCCACGAGAAACCTCGGGGCGGTTTAGCTCGCTTCGGCGAAATGGAGGATCCGTGGTCTCAAAATTCGATCGGCGCCCCCTGCTCATAGGCGGGGCCGCCGCTGCAGCGAGCTTGGCGGGCGTAGCCGCTGCCAAATACGAAGCACTCATCCACCACAACGCCGACCGTCAGGCGGCATGATCAACACAACCAACCTGTCCGTCGAACCCGGTCAAGCCCACAGATCCTCTGGGGGTCCTTGGGCGCTCACATGCGCAGCGTTTCGGCGATTGCGCCGCTGACATCCATCGAAGCTGAAGTGGGTGAGCTCAAGTTCGAGATCTACCCTCGCTTCTTCCTCCGGGGCTTGTCAGTGTCCTTTGGATGTCCGACCCCGGCATGGGTGATCCACAAGGTGCGCGTCGTCGGGTCGACCGCATAGCGGAGCCTTGCTCCGCTGGTCACCTCGAACTCCCACTGCTCGAACCGCTTGCCGCCGACGGTCGCCCACGCCAAGCTGCCTCTGAGGGGATGCTGCCGTTCCTCTCGTCGGTAGGGATCGCTCGTGATGGCGACCCACGCGTGGTCGGCCGCGTCGGGGAACTGGTCGACCAGGTGATCCCAGCCTTTTCCTGCCGCCAGGTCGACTGCCCGAACGGTCCAGGGCCTCGGGCGCGCGATCTCGTCGCCGCGCTTGGTCGGCACTTTTGAGGTTCGCTACTTGGCGCGAGAGGGCTGCTTGATCTCCGGGCCGTCGCCGGAGTGGGCCGAGGACAGCCGGCGGGCCAGCTCGGGGTCGCTCCAGATCATCGCCGTGTCGCGCCACTCGACCAGGGTCTGGGAGAAGGGGGCGAACAGGCCGGTCTCGGCACCAGCGAGCATCTCTTGGAAGATCTCCTTGACCGCCAACGCCCGATCATCGTCGGGCAGCCAGTGCAGCCACGCGAGCTCACGCTCGAGGTAGCCCTCCAAGATCCCGGGGTTGTCACGGGCGATGTCGGCCACCAGGTGGGTGGCCAGCGCGGTCCCCGCCTCCCGGGCCGAGAACCGGCGGAGCGTTGTCAGCACGAGATTCTCGTCGTCTCGGCGCTCGAGGACCACGTCTCCCTCCTCGAGCGCGGGCAGGACGTCGTTGGGTCCCCGAAGGAAGTTGCTGTAGGGCACCGGGAGCGTCTTCATGGCTTCTCATGATATCTGAATTAGTTCAGAGATCAACCGCTCGGACGGTGAATGGCGGGACCCATCACACCCCACAGAACCCCACCGACCGGAATCCCATGTTCAGCGAATGAGGGGATTTCGCTTGTTTCACCTGCTCAGAATCAGTGGGCCGTACAGGACTCGAACCTGTGGCCCCTTGCGCGTCATGCAAGTGCGCTACCAACTGCGCCAACGGCCCGTCGACCCAGACCCTACCACCGTGCGATTTCCACCCCCCGCAGGTCAGGGGCCGAGAACGACGGCCCCGGCACATGTCCGTACAATTGCGACCGTGACACAGACGACGGCCACGAGCCCCCTTCCGGACCTGGAGGAGCACCTCCGGCGCATCGCTGTGGACGGCTACACCGTCCTGCCCGACGCCATCGAGCCCGAGCTGGTCGGCGAGATCGACGAAGCACTGCTCGCACTGGAGCACGATCTCGGCACTGTCCCGGCCACCAACCTCTTTGAAGGGGTGCACACGACACGGGTGTACAACCTGCTGGTCCACGGGACCACGTTCCAGAAGATCCCGGTACACCCCAACGTTCTCCCCGTCGTCGAGGGCGTCCTCGACCCCGGGCTGTTGATCTCGTCGCTCTCCTCCATCGCGATCGGTCCCGACGAGCAGGCCCAGCCGGTGCATGCCGACGACCAGTTGATCCCGCTCACCCGGCCCCACATTCCGATCATCTGCAACACCATGTGGGCGATCACCGATTTCACCGAGGAGAACGGTGCGACCCGCGTCGTCCCCGGCAGCCATCTGCGTGACGAGCCTCCCAACCCACTCGAGCTCTACGAGACGATCCCGGCCGAGATGCCCAAGGGGAGCGTCCTGGTCTGGGTGGGGAGCCTCTGGCACGGCGGGGGCGCCAACCGCACCGACCAGCGTCGGGTCGGCATCGCCATGAACTACTGCGCCGGCTACATCCGCCAGCAGGAGAACCAGCAGCTCGGTGTGCCGCCGGCACTCGTCAAGACCTTCCCCCGCCGCCTCCAGGAACTGGTGGGCTACTCGGTCTACAACGGCCTCGTCGGGCACATCGACAAGAAGCACCCCGCCAAGGTCGTCCTCGCCGAGGACGAAGGGGTCGACATGGTCTGGGATCTGCTGAAGGTCTGATCCGTCAGGCCGCAGGCGGCACGGCCGCGGGTACGACGGGCCACTCGTAGTCACGCGGATCGATGGGGATCTTGCCCTGCGAGATCCGCCATCCGTCGTAACTCTCCGCCCACTCGCGGTGCCAACGGGCCTGGTTCTCGTGGAGTTGGGCGAGATCGCACTCCGAGAGAGCCTCGTAGCGCGCCGCCAGAGCGAAGAGCACTTCGGCAGAAGCCATCGCGTCTGACCACGCATCGTGTGCGTTCCCTATCTCGATGCCGTAGAGGCAACACAGGTCGCCGAGTGTCCGCCGCCCCTCGCGGTCCGAGTCGAGGTGGCGGTCGATGACGACGGCATCGAGCACGGGCCCGCACCAGCCGCGTTCGATGATGCCGCGGCCACTGAACCGCCTGGCCTGTGTGTCGAGAATGGTGAGGTCGTAGTCGAGCTTCATGCCCGCCAACGGCACCTCCCGCTCGCTGGCGGATACCACCGCATCGGTCACCAACTCGATCGCCCGGCACAGCGGCATGCCCTCCTCGCGCGCCCGCTGTGTCGTGATGCCGTGGACCTCGGTTGCCCCGGCCGGGATCTCGCGGCCCGGATCGATGAGACCGGACCAGCTCGTCACCACGACGCCGTCCACCACACGCACCAGGGCGTAGGAGACCGGCACGTCGTTGAAGCGGTCGATCCCGGTGGTCTCGAAGTCGAAGGCGAGCACTTCACCGGAGGTCCACCTGGCCATGGCACCGAGCATGGCAGCAGGGTGTGACAGAACCGCGGATGCACGCATGGGAGGGGTCCCGGGTAGATATCCCCCCGACGTCGACTCGGCCACTACGGTCCTTTTCCATGTTCGGCCGCTCCCGGCCCGGGTCGCGGCGCCTGGTCCCGGTGGCGGCCGCCCTGGCGCTGCTCGGTGCACTCGTCACGTCCGTCCCGCTTGGCCGACCAGTCACCCAGTCCGGCGCGGCGCAACCCCGCACTACGGCGACGACCAGCGACCCGGCGACCCAGGTGCAGCCCCTCGACGGCACGGGCACGGGACCGGTCAGTCCCGGAACCGTGGGCGAGTTCCCCGGGGCCGACGTCCCCTTCGGGATGATGCAGTGGAGCCCCGACACCAGCCCTGATGCCATCCAGGCCGGCGGCGGGTACGCCTACGCCGACAGCCACATCGACGGCTTCAGCCTCACGCATCTCAGCGGCACCGGCTGCCCCTCCTACCAGGACGTCCCGATCCTCCCCACCGTCGGTGCGATCGGCACCGCCCCCGAGACGACCGTCGCGACGTTCTCGCACTCCCAGGAGCACGCCACACCCGGTCGCTATCAGGTCGAGCTCGGGCCGGCCCCCATCGCCGTCTCGCTGGCCGTCACCACGCGCAGCGGCATCTCGAGCTTCGACTTCCCCTCCGGCGCGACGTCCAACGTGCTCTTCAAGGTCGCCGGCAGCGTCAACCCCGTCACGGCGGCACGCGTCGACGCCGTGGGCCACGACGAGGTCGAGGGGCAGGTGACGAGTGGACAGTTCTGTCAGACGGGGACCAGTTACACGCTGCATTTCGTGGGCCGCTTCGACCGGCCCTTCTCCTCGAGCGGCACCTGGGACAGTTCCGGTACCTCCGCTGGGAGCACGGCCTGCACGGGACCCTCGTGCGGCGCCTACGTCACGTTCGGCACTACGACCCGACGGCAGGTCCTCATGAAGGTCGGGATCTCGTTCGTCAGCACGAGCGACGCGGCACGGAACCTCCGGGCCGAGGACCCCGGGTGGTCGGTCCAGCGGGTGGGCACGGAGGCACGGGAGCGCTGGGACGCCCTTCTCGGGCGTATCGCCGTGAGAGGTGGCACGACGGCCCAGCAGCACACCTTCTACACGGCGCTGTACCACTCCCTCCTCTTCCCCAACGTCGTGTCGGACGTCAACGGCAGCTACCCCGGCAGCGACGGGAAAGTGCACACTGACCACGGACGGGACGAGTACGCCAACTTCTCCGAGTGGGACATCTACCGCAGCGAGACGCAGCTCGAGTCCCTCCTCGCACCGCGTGACGTCGGAGACATGGTGCAGTCGCTCGTCGATGATGCCGAACAAGGGGGTTGGCTGCCGAAATGGGCCATCGTCGGAGGGGACGAGTCCCAGATCAACGGCGACTCGTCCGATCCCATCATCGCCGACGCCTACGCGATGGGTGTCCGCAACTTCGATGTCCGCGCCGCGCTCCGGTACATGGTCAAGGGAGCGACACAGAACGAGACCGGCCACGGGCTCGAGATCGAGCGCCAGTATCTCAGCCAGTACCTGTCCCAGCACTACGTCAACGCGGGGTCACTCGACCTCACCTCCATCGACTACTCCATCGGTGGGTCCGTCACGCTCGAGTACGCCCTCGACGACTTCGCCATCGCCCAGCTCGCCACCGCGCAGCACGATCCCTCCCTGGCCTCCACGATGATGCAGCGCTCGGCCAACTGGGAATACCTGTTCAATCCCTCCACCGGCTACATCCAGGCCCGCGGCAGTGACGGCAGTTTCCCTCCCGGCCAGGCCTTCGAGGCCTCCCAGCTCGAGCCAGGCGGGCAGACGGGCTTCGAGGAGGGCAATGCGGTGCAGTACACGTGGAACGTGCCGCAGGACCTGGCCGCACTGGCCGCCCTCACGGGCGGCGATGGCGCAGCCACCAGCAAGCTCGAGACGTTCATGAGCTCGCTCAACGCGAGCCGGGACGCCCCTTACGAATGGTCGGGCAACGAGCCCGGCGAATGGGCACCGTGGGAGTTCGACTACTTCGGGTCGCCCGAAGACACCCAACGAACCGTGCGCGCCATCGTCAACACCGAGTACGCGGATGCACCGGTCGACGAGCCGGGCAACGACGACCTGGGTGCTCTCTCGTCCTGGTATGTGTGGGCGGCCCTAGGCCTGTTCCCGGTGACCCCGGGCTCAGCGAACCTCGCCCTGGCCTCCCCCCTCTTTCCGTCGGTGACCATCGCCCTGCCGGACGGCCACCGCCTCGTCGAGCATGCCCCGGGTGCGGCGGCCTCACGGCCCTACGTCCACGCCCTGACCGTCTCCGGCGTGACCCGCCCCTCACCGGAGCCAGGGGGGTGCCCCACCTCGTCCGCGCCCCGCAACGCGGCCGGCAGGTGGAACATGCCCTGGCTCCCCGCGTCAGTGATCCGGACGGGAGGAACGCTGACCTACACCCTGTCCAGCTCGATCGACCCGACGTGGGCATCGTCGCCCGCCGCCAGCCCTCCGTCGTTCGGTGCCGGTCACCTCCCCGTCGTCGGGTTCTCGGTGCCGAGCGGCGCGACGACCGTCGCGATCGGGCAACCTACGGCCGTCCAGATCGGTGCGGCGCTGGCAGGGGGTCGGGCGACATCGGTCCGCTGGCAGGCCATGTCGGCTCCGAGCGGCCTGGCGGTCTCGCCGTCCTCGGGAACGATGACTCTTGCCCCAACCGCGCCGGGTCCCGGCGACACGGCTGCCTGCGGGCGGCCCCTCCGGTTCGTCCAGACGCTCTCCGTGACCGGAGCCGCCGCGGGGTCGTACTCCCTGCGCGTCGACCTGAGCACCACGGGCGGGGCGATGCTCCCGCCGGTCGTGCTCGACGTCATCGCACACTGACGTCGCGCCGGAGCGGACGCCCGACGAGAAAGCCGAGCCATCCTGGCCGGTACCAGATCCGGCGCGGGGCTCGCACGTGGCGGAGATATGCTCCCGCCGCCCGGATCGGAGCCGATGGGGAGGACGCGTGGACCTGCAGGCGGTGAGCGACAAGATCGAGATCACGGAGTTGCTGACGCGCTATGCCAACAGTGTGGACGCTCGGGACTGGGAGCGCCTGAAGTCCGTCTTCACCCCCGAGGCAGAGCTCGACTACAGCTCGGTCCAGGGTCCGGTTGCCTCACGCGACGAGGTCATCGCGTGGCTCGAAGCGGGCTTGGGCACGGTGCCGTGGACCCAGCACTTGATTTCGAACCTTGAGATCGACCTCGACGGCGACAGGGTCCGGGCCATGTTCTACAACCCGATGCTGCTGCCAGGTATGACCGACTACAGCTTCTGCGGGGGCTACTACAACCACGAGCTCGTGCGCACCTCTGAGGGTTGGAAGAGCGAACGGCTGGTTGAGGACAACGTGTGGTTCGTCAACCGTCCCGACGCGTGGTCGCGCTGAGAGAGGCGGAGGCATGCTCAGCAGGTTCGAGGCCAAGGTGGCGCTCGTGTCGGGGGCCGGATCGGGCATCGGCCGTGCGGTCACACTGCGGCTCGCCGGCGAAGGCTTGGCGGTGCTCGCCGTTGATGTCGACGGCGAGCGGCTCAACGAGACGAGAGGCTTGGCGTCAGGGAGCGTCGTGGCCCGACAGGCCGACCTCGCCGATCCCGATGCCTGCGTCAGCGCGGTTGGCGCCTGCATCGAAGAGTTCGGGCGGCTGGACGTCCTCGGCAATATCGCAGGCATCTACCTCGCCGAGCACACCACCAAGGTCACCCGCGAGCAGTACCGCGGAGTGATGGCCGTGAACCTCGATGCCTGCTTCTTTCTCGCCCAGGCGGCCATCCCCCACCTCCTGGAGACGGGCGGCAGCATCGTCAACATCGCTTCGAACGCCGGGCTCATGGGTGTCCCGTACTCGGCGGTGTACTGCATGAGCAAGGGGGGCATCGTCCAGCTCACCCGGGCCCTGGCGGTCGAGTACTTGAAGACGCCCTTGCGGGTCAACGCCATCGCCCCGGCGGGCACGAACACCAACATCGCGGCGACGACCGTCTTCCCCGACGACATGGACCCCGAGCTCGCTCGCCGGATGGCCGGGCACCGCGGCCTGGCCGAACCGGAGGAGATCGCCGCGCTCGTTTTCGTTCCTTGTGTCAGACGACGCGCGGTCGGTCACCGGCGCCATCTACACCGTCGACAACGGCCTCACGGCGAGCTGATACATCGGTTCCAAAGTTTGTCCGGGCGTTGTGTCGTTCCATCCGATCGGCACTATTTCATCCCACAGCCCAGTCAGCATCCTGAGATTGGGGCGGAGGCTCGAGGCATGTGTACGCCTTGGGTCACCGCCCCCCAGAGCGGCCTGATCCTGCGTCGGTCTTCAACCGACCCGACGGTCCGAGGCGTGAGTCCATCGACCAGGTGGTGGTGAGAGCTCGCTCATTCGCCGACGGGCTGGTCAATCGGCACGGCTCGCACATGAAAGCCACCGGCACGAACTTGCGGAGGTACCTCAGCGGGTGAGTCGGGTTCGCATCTCTCGAGATCCTCGCACCTCGCGTCACCCTGATCGTCGAGAACTCGGACGTGAGCCGAGGATGCTCTCGGTGTCGCTCCACGAGCGGAGGCCTCGGCCAACTCCTCCAGCTGACGTTTCTCCCGGCGCCGCCGGAACGGGCCACCCCTCGACGTCGGTACATCGCCCTGCCCCATGGCCAGAGCCTAGGGGTTGGTGTGGTCACGAGGGTGGCATTTGCTTCGGGCGCTGACCACCGAACCGGCCAACTGGGACCGGTGAAAACGGCCCGGGTACCCGCTGGAGTCCGGCACGTACCTTGGCGTGATCCCGCGCCGCCTTCGGCGCAGAGGAGCCCGCGAATCCATAGTCGGCACAGACTGGACCTTCACCTCCCCGACACCTTGAGGCGGCGGGCGAAACGAACCGCCGTACGCCGCCTTGCAGGAACGAGAGCAAGGTTCGTCACGGTTCGGCGCAATCCACAAGTCCAGCTCAGAGCACCTACGTGTCCGGGCGATCCGGCCTGGTCCGCCGGCGTGCGGCATCAGGGTGGCATCAGGGCCCTGCGCTCGAGTCGCCGCGGTCGCGATCACCGTGGTGTCCCAAGGAGCCTCACTCACGCTCCGAACGTCGCCACGATGACACAAAGCCGGCGTTTCGCGAGGCGGATTCAGCGTCGGCGCTGGGCCTGGATGAGGGGAAAGCCAAAGGGCAGAAAAGCCACGGCGGCGGCGGCCAGAGCGACAAAGGCGCCCCACGACCAGCCGAATCCGGCCGGCTTGAGCAGGAAGCCCAGCACCACGAGAGCAACATTGACCCCGGTGATGAGGGTCAGGAGCTGATCTTTGGACATGCGGCCCTGCTCCGCGAGGTCGCCGACGCCGAACGCGGTGATCAGGACGTAGAGCACCAGCACAATCGAGTCCAGCACCGCGATGAACAGCCAACCGTGGACGCTGAGTCCATCAGCGGAGAAAGGACCGATGCTGTACCAAGGCAGCCAAAACGAGACCAGGAGGACCAAGGTGGCGGGTCCGACGACCCGATCTCTGTGGTTCAGGGCGTTCAGCCGTTGTCGCGACTTCCCGACGCGCTTAGGCGTCGGTCGCGGCATGACAGGCGGCCTGATGGCAGCGCCGCACTTGGGGCAAAGCGCAGTCCCCAAGGGCACCTCAACCAGGCAGCGGGAGCACGCAGGCAATCGGCCAACCTCCTTCCTGTCACGGACGGGCGGGCTCAGGCTACAGGCCAAGGGGGGTGCGACTTGTCCAATCCGAATCGAGATGGCGACCGGATCAAGTCATCACTGTCGCGCCTCGGTGCCCGCGTACTGAACTCACCGTGCGAGACGGGCACGTCACTACTACAAAACGTCTGCCTCTGAGGCCTCCGTAACCCAGGCGGAGAACACCGGCATGCCGTGCCATGGCCCGTGCTGGCCATTCCGAACGGAGGCCTTCATGTCATCGTCCACGGTGACGGCGACGACCGCGAATGGATGACCGAACCGGAGATCCGCAGTCCGGCGCATCCCTTGCACCGTGTGCGGACGGCTCATAGCCACGGCGAAGCCTGTAATGGCGGCTGCCTCGAAGCCGACCCTGGAGTAGGCGGCCACGGCGGACTGAGCAGCTCTGAATGGCAAGTCCCGGTAGCCCATCGCTTCAGACAGCACACGTGCCGCCGAGGGGAACCCCAGACCATCGGGTGTCAGATCCATCTGAGAGTTCGCCGACCATGCCGGAAGGAGCGCACGACAGTATTCCTCGCGTCCATCGGGAGAGGCCGTCTCCGCCTCGTCCTCTTGGATCATCCACATTGGTCCGTCGCCCGCAGGGAGATCGAAGAGCGAGATACGTTGGACACTTCCTGGTTCGACCGTTTCAGCGCACGCGAGCTCGTAGGCGACGCGAAAGACATCTCTCGCCGGCACTTCGGAAGCTGCGGCGACTGACATGACCCATAGGCCGCCTCGAGCTCGCACCTTGTGGACAAGAACGATACCGGCCTGCTTCGTCTCGGTGACGAACTGATCGTGGCGCGGATGGCGAAGTGGGGAGGCAAGGACGTGCTCGAGAGAGGTCGCCCACCGGCTCGAAGATCCGAGTGCGGCAGCAGGCACCAGGCCGTAAGGCACGTCCCACGAAACCTTGGTGGCAAGAGCGCTCGCCAAGAGAATCACGTCGTCTGCACTCACGTCCAGGGGGAAGCGGCGGATCAGCCCCAGCGTCCGTTCTGCAGCCCAGTCATCGAGTCTTGCCTGCGATGGGATATCACCGGTCTCTGTCGCTCGAGGAAGACTTTTCCTCCACGCTGCAAGTTGTTTGGTATCGAACTGCGGTCTGTTCCACACCGCGACCCCAGATCCGACCACTTGATGAGGATGGTCGATGAGCTCCACAGCGCGGCTAGCGGCGATCCCCGGATCGAGACCCAGAGCGTCAACCAGTTCCGAGCGCTCAGGTCCGGAAGCCAAAGGGGCGCAGAGCCCAAGCAACAGCCACGCACAAAGAGGTGAGGCCACGTGATGCTCGTCTCCGAAGAGCTCGTGAACTCGCGCTGCATAACGAGTCAGGGCCCCACCCATCGGGTCATCCCTCACCCGATCAGTGTGACAGAAGGAGCGCGGATCCCCCGGTGTTGCGAACCGTTCCACCGTCTCGGTGTTCGGGGGCAGACTGCGACCGCACTGTTACCGGCGTTGGGCGAGCACCAGCGTGTGACCGAACTTCCCTCTGGAATGAAGCGATGTCACTGCGGGAGTAGCCCGACCTTGGCAAACCAGGCGAGATAGGTGGCGGCGTCGGTGTGGTCTCGGGGCACCCATGTAATCCTCTGTCCCCGTCCATTCCTCGTGCCCGACAATCGCCAGCAAGTACCCATTCGGTCGAAGCCAGCGAGCGATCCGAGAGAAAAGGGGCCGCTGGTCTTCGAGGGGCAGATGGATGAGGGCGTAAAAGCTCACCACTGCGTCGGACGACGAGGGATGCTCTCCCACAAGACCATGTCTGCACAGACAAACGTCGCATCAGGAACGAGCGTCCGGCCACGTGCAATCTGCACTTCTGAAAAGTCGATTCCGACCACCCCGAAGCCAGAGTCAGCCAGGAGCTTGGTGGCGGGTATTCCCGCAGCGCATCCGAGATCGAGAACCCTCGCCCCGGGCCGGAGTGGTGCACCAAGGTCCTCGACCCATGCCCGGTGCTCGGCTGAACCCTCGGTCCCCGAAACGCGCGTGGTCTCGTTCTCACCTCGATAGGAGTGCGAGATCACGTCGTAGCCCCTGCGTACCAGATCTCGGTGAGAGGCCCGCTCTTCGTCATCTAGCGGCATTGGGGCATCATGACCCGAAACCTGAGTCCTTCGACTCGGATGTCATCCACATGCCCCGCCGTCCCGGCGGACTGGGGAAGTCAAGTCCTATCCCACCCCGAGCTTCCGGCACTCGGCCTGAGCTCTGAGGAAAGCGTTCACATAGACATTGCGGTCTCCACGCGGGGTGAAGCGAATTTCGGGCTGGGTGAAAATGCGCCCGGTCTCGGCCAACGTTGGATTGCCAGACTCAATCAGGTTCTCCGCCTGTTTCGTCGGTAATGCGATCGCAAGACCCATGCCCTGCTTCACAGGCGGAAGCTTGACCTTGACGATTGATGCGCAAGCCGCAATCTCTTTCGCGCTGGGCCCGCTGACCGTTGCGCTTGGCCCGCTTGTACAACTAGCCAACACGAACCCCAGGCCAACTGCCGTTAGAACCGCCCCATCCTTCGTCATGAGCTTCGACGCTAGACCCCATGCCTCTAGCTCGAAAGTGCCGCAGGGTGGCACCCCAGCCCGGCACACTGGGGCGCTCAACTTCTTGGTTGCGGCTCAGCGATTGATTGCTCGACCCCTTCAGCATCCCGAGCTGCGTCGTTGGCGATCGAGCCTCGCGAGGCGGAGCAGCCGAAAGAGTGTCCCCAGGGCAGCGCTCGGCGCGACGGCTTACGAACCGCTCAGGTACAAGAAGCCGTACCCCTCGTCGCGCACAGCCACCTCTGCCTCCGCGAGCGCCTCGTCCCAGTCCCCTCGAACGGCCGGATCGGACTCCTCCATTCCATGGTCGGCGACGAGGAAGAAGGCACTGTCCTCCCACACCCCGGCCCGCTCCACCACCTCCAGGATCCGGCCCAGCCGGGCGTCGCTGTCGCGCACGGCGCTCGCCGCCATCTCCGAGTAGGGGCCGCCCTCGTGGAACGCCGAGTCGGTCAGCGTGAAGTTGACCCAGGTGAAGACGGGCGGGTTGGCGTCGGCATCGGCCCAGACGCGGTGGAACTGTTCGACAGCGGTGTGGTCCGCGCGCGACGCCCACCGGTAGTCCTTGCTTGGCCTGACGAACCGTGTGGTCGCATCGGGTAGCTCGTCGGGTCCGGGGGCGGGCAGCGGACGTTCACCGTTGCGCACGAGGTCGAACGTCGAGTAGTCGGCCCCGGCGTCGCAGGGCTCGTTGATTGAGGCGGTGGTCCCGGGTCGCACGCGCTTGGCCGCGTGGTGCATGGTCCGCACCCCAGGGTGCAGCCACTGCATGGAGGTCGCCCACGTCGCCGGCGAGTTGGTGATCACCTGCGCACCGGTACGCCGGTCGACCCAGGCGTTGTGGAGGATCCCGTGGTGGCCTGGGTGGCTGCCGGTGAGGATCGTGGTGTGGTTGGCCAGGGTCACGGTCGGGAGCGACGCCAGCGCCCCGAACCGACACGCCGTCCCCTCGCCGATCAAGCGCGCCACGTTCGGGGCTTCGCCCCGACTGGCGAGGTCGTAGAGCACGTTGGAGTTGGTCCCGTCCCAGAGGAGCCCGATCAGATGCCGAGCCGCGCCCGGGCCATCGACGAGGGCGTCGATCACCGACCCGTCTTGGTGCGAGAGCAGCGGAAGGCCGGGGTCAAGATCGGCCGCGAGCAGCCGCAGCATCGTCGGCGCCACGTCGATCAGTCGGCATCCGATATCGGCCATCCCGAGCCTGGGCACCCCTGCGCCGGCGACGATGAAGGGTGCCCTCGCCTGTACGACGCCCAGCGATCCATGCTCCCCGAGGTGTCCGCCCTGGTCGGCCCAGTTGTGCGACGCACTGTGGATCACGCAGAGGTCGGGCGCCGACGGATGGTCGAAAAGCTGGGCGAACTGCTCGAACGCGTTGGGGTAGCTGTTCTGTTTGCGACCGGGATGCGGCAAAGCCCGCTCGGCCTCAAGTCCGACGAAGCGCGTTTGGTCCTGCACGGCGAGCGGGTTCTGACTCGTGACCGACTCGATCCGGAAGCCGCCATCGACGCCGGCGTCGCGGCGGAACTGCACGGCTCCGTCCCTCGACGCGACTTCGTAGGCTCCCTCGGCCCAGGACCAGCCGACCATGTCGACGATGGGATCGAGGCCGGGGCTCAACAGAACCTCGAGGGCCCGGTTGCGTTGGCGGGTGGTCGCCGGGAGGAGCGCGCTCATGGCTTGAGCGTAGGCCCCACGGCCTGGGACTCGACGTGAGCGCTTTGAGACCGGTGGAGCCGACTACGAGGCCACGCTCGGGTGCTCCGCCTCGGTGACGCCCCGTCGCGGACTTCCTCGACGAGGTGATCAGTGCCGCCCGCAGTGCAGAGAAGGCATCCACCTGCCCAAAGACATTGCGGCGGCGGGCGGAATCGAACCGCCGTACGGGGCTTTGCAGGAGCTCTGGCCAGGTCTGTAGCGCTGCAGGCCAACACATCACCGCAGGTCGGAATGCATACGTGGCTGATGTGGCATCACGGTCGGATCGGAGATCGTTGCGACCAAGGAGTCCGTTGCCAGCTTCGAGACAGTCAGAGACTCATGGCGTACCAAGTCGGGTCTGCCACACTGAGCAGATGACGGCGGAAGAGCCGGTCCGATACCGGTGGCAGGACTGGACCTGGGACGAGACCGTCTTCGAGGGTGCCGCCGCCTACTACCGCCAGGGTCGCAAACCGTATGCCCCTGGTCTGATCAAAGCCCTGGCTGAGCACCTCGATCTCGACGGCCATGGGCGCCTCCTCGACGTCGGCTGCGGACCTGGCACCGTCGCCCTGTTCTTTGCCCCCCTCTTCGAGAGCGTCATCGGCCTCGATCCGGATCCCGGCATGGTGGAGGAGGCCGAGCGGGCTGCCGCCGAGGAGAACACCAAGGCCACCTGGGTCCAGATGCGGGCCGAAGAGCTCCCGGCATCCCTCGGCACGTTCCGAGTCATCAGCTTTGGCCAATCATTCCATTGGATGGACCGTCTCCTTGTGGCCGCGGCTGTTCGGGGCATCCTCGAGCCCCGCGGAGCCGTCGTGCAGGTCGACCTCTGGCACGCGAACCCACCGGGCCAGGACCCGCCGAGTGGGCCCATGCCGCCGGTGCCCGAGGCAGCCATCGACGAGCTACGAGTCCGTTGGCTCGGTTCTGACCGCCGGGCTGGTCAAGGATTTCGCAACACCTCGCCCGACAAGGAGGATCAGGTGTTTCAGGCCGCCGGATTTGCGCCTGAAGAAATCGTTGTGGTGCCCGACGATCGGGTCCTCGAGCGGTCCGTCGACGACATCGTGGCGTGGGTCCTCTCCACCTCGTCGACGGCGCCGCACCTCTTCGGAGATCAGCTGGATCACTTCGTCCGGGACCTTCAAGACCTGCTTCTCACTGCGTCACCTGACGGTCGATTCAGCGTTCCTCTCTCCGACAATCGACTACGCATTCGCCGTCCGAAGTTGGACAGCTACTAATCGCGCTCGTCCGTGCCGGAGCCCGCTTCCCGCGGCGTCCTCGTCGAACGCCAGGACGTAGCCGCAGCCTGACACGCCGAGACCGTCATAGGGTGGGCTTGACGCGACATTCACGACGCAGGGAGGGCAGCAGGGTATGGACAACGGCACCCGCGACGAGCTGCTCAGTCGTCTGGCCGAGGCGGTCGGATCCGTCACGATCGCCTGCCCGACGAGGGTCGCCATCGACGGACCGCCCGCCGCCGGTAAGACAACGCTGGGCGACGAGCTCGCCGTCGTCCTGCGAGCGCAGGACCGTGAAGTCATCCGCGCGGTCGATCGAGGGCTTTCTTCTCCCCCGGTCACAGCGCTATCAGCGCGGCGAATACTCTGCCGAAGGCTGCTATTACGACAGCTTCGACTTCGACGCGCTGCACCGGGTCCTGCTCGATCCTCTGGGCCCCGGCGGAGACCGAAGGTTCCAACGGGAAGTCTACGACCGCCCCACGGAAACCACACCGTCCCAGCCGGTCACGACGGCACCCGCCGATGCCGTGCTGCTCTTCGACGGCGTGTTCCTCCTGCGCCCCGAGCTGATTGACCGGTGGGACCTGCGCATCTTCGTGTCCGCCGCGTTCGAGGTGGCACTCGATCGCGCCCGGACGCGAGACCTGGCGCTGTTCGGATCCGCCACCGAAGTCGAGCGGCGCCACCGCAAGCGTTACAGACCCTCCCAACAGTTCTACTTCGACACAGTCCGCCCGACCGATCACGCCGACATCATCGTGTACAACGACGAGCCCCAGCAGCCCGCATGGGAGGCCCGAACACTCTGATCAGCTACACGGGTCTTGACAATTACTCTCATCAATCTGAATCCGAAGTGACGGCGCCTCTAACTGGTTTGAGGGCCGGTGGATCGAAGTCAACGACTGGTTCTTCAAGCTCGGTCGCCCGTGGGTCAGTTTGCGAACTGGTCCAGCCACGGAGCGGTTGCCGCCAGCAACTCGTCGGTGAGAGCAACAATGTGCTCGTACGGCAGTCGACCGGCCATCTGGTCGGTGAGCATGGCCTCGAGCACAAGAGTCCGGTCGCCTGTGAGGGCAGCTTCGACCGTCAGCTCCTGCGAGTACACGATCCGTCGCAAGCACTCGCCGAGGACGGATTCCACCTGGACACGATCACGCGGTGTGACTCCTGATGCATTCGCCACACCCACGCACTCGAGCACGGGCCCGTGATCCAGGCCGACGACCTGGCCGGTATTCGGGATGTTCACCGGGAGGTGTCGCTCATCGCCGGAGACGATCGCATGGAGCAGGGGGGCGACGAGTTCCCCCGAGCCCCATCGCGGAAGCTCTTGCGATGCAAGGAGTGCGGCCAGGTCAGCCTCGTCCGTCTCCTTGTCTGCCCGATGGCCATCGATGCCGTAGTGGTGGACGCACCAATCGTCACCGAAGCCACTGGCTTCTGTGACGAACCAGGGAAAGAACTCGGCGACGTGTGTGTCTGAGGATCCCGGGAGGACTCCGAACCGTCGAAAGAGCTCGAGCTTCAGCCGGTTGTTGGCCACGACGTCGCCCTTCGTCCATTTTTCCCCTGTCGACACCTTGCGCCAGTGGCTACCGACAGGAGGCTCCATCCAGATCGGGTCGTCGAGAGCCGAGACGGGCTGGTCCATTATCGACCGCAGCATCGTGAAGCCGTCGGAACCGCCAATGCTCAGGGCGGTGACCAGCGGGAGATGGTTGACGCCGCCGACCACAGGGTCGACCTCGTGCATCCCAACATCGAAGAGCAGGCTCATCGCCCAGGTCAGACCCACAAGCTCGTTGCACAATCCGACCGTCGACACCGTCGTTTCACGGGTCACGGCGCGGCACAGCGCGGTGAGGGGGTTGCTGACGTTTACCAGCAGGGCGTCGGGGCAGCGGCGCTCCATGGCCCGGGCGATGCCAACGGTCACAGGCACGCTCCGCAAAGCGCGCGATATGCCTCCGGGACCCACGCTGTCTCCCACGGGTTGGGGCAGGCCGTAGCGGTCGGGTATCTCCAGGTCGTGGCGCATCGCGTCGAAACCACCCACAGAAAGCCCGGTGATCACAAATTGCGCGCCGTCGAGCGCAGCCTCGAGATCCGTCGTGGCAGTCGTCCGCAGACCACTCGACCCAAGCACTGCGATGTGGTCGGCCAACTGTTGCACCGGCGGCAGGCTCTCGGGCGCGGTGTCCATCAATGCGACTTGACTCTCGGCGAGCGATGGTGTGTTGACGAAGTCCAAGAGCAGGCGGGGCGTCCAGTGGGCGCTCCCGCCGCCGATGATGGCAATTCGCGGTGTCATGTCCCCTCCGGCCTAACCGTCGATATCGCTAAGTACAACATCACCGTACCCTCAACGTCGCCGCCCTCCGCTACCAGCACGCCACGGCCGAGCGGAGCAAGGAGATCGCCGACGCCCCTTTCTCATCTCACACCACCGCCGCTCGCGCCGGCCGTCTTCGGTCTCTTTGACCCGCAGACACCGGAACTCGCGTGGATTGTTGATGGTGGTCTCGACCCGGAGAACCGAGGCCTTGTCGTAGACCTTGACCCAGTTGCCGGCCATGCGGTGGCGCACGCGCCAACCCTGGGGTCGGCGCTTGGCGTCGGTCACCACCTGGGCGGCCAAGGAGGGATGGAGCTTTCGGCCGAGAAAGCCGAGCACGTCTTCGGAGGACAAGTTGAGGGCGGCGTGGCGGACGAGGTCGGGCCAGACTCCGAGCAGCGCGGGGCGGTTCTTGAACATGACGTCGGTGGCGATCTCGGCCTGGTCGAGCACCCAGTAGTAGCCGCCGTAGCCGGCGGCGTTGATGCGACCCATGAGCGGGTTGACCATCTTGGCCAAGGCGTTGAGCAGGCGGGGCCAGGCCCGGTGGGCGAAGTGTTCGCACAGGCGGGACGCGACCTCCAAGTCGTCGATGGCCACGAGCGAGTTCTCGTAGCGGACGTAGCCGACACCGGCCTTGTCGAGGGCCCGGGCCAGCCACTCGCGCCCGTTGATGTAGATCTGGACCTCGTAGGGGAGCCAGCCCTGGATGCGGATGTGCATAAAGCCGAACTCGGGGTCGATGAGGTAGAGGTAGTGGTGCAGGCAGGCCCGCTCGCGCCGGAAGATCTCGAGGCGACCGGTGCTCTGGCGCTTTCGCACCTGAAAGCTCATGCAGGGCTCGACGGCCGAGATGAGGCACACGATGCCCTCGCGCACTCCGTCGCGTTCGGCGATCGACTTCGCCAGGTCGTCTTTGTGCTGGGTGCGGCCCCGGGTCCGCACGTGGTCAAAGGAGATGACCGGACGCCCGGCCGAGGTGACCAGGGCCCGGCAGTGGTCGGCGATCTGGGCGGTGGTGGCCTTGGCGTAGGGCGTGAAGTCCTTGAGCGCCACCCCTTGGGACCACAGGTAGCAACGCGCGCCGTCCTGTTTGAACAAGGCGGTGAGATGACCTTTGAAGATCATCCGGTCGTACATGGCCAGAGAGCCGGTGATCCGCTTTTGGTGGAGCTCCTCGAACGCACCCATGGCGACCTCCCCTTGAGAATCCGTGGCGTGATTTGGCGCATCAAGTCTGGACCCGCCGCCGCGGTCCTACTCAACGGGCCGGGATGTGCCCGCGAACGTGGCACGCGCACAGGGCCGGCTTTGCCGGCCCGGCACCGGCTGGTTCCGGTGACGGGCGGCGCCTGGCACACACGGGCCCAGACGAGGCGATGATCCTCAGCTGTCGTGACGCACGCGGGAGTTAGGTTGCGGCCGAGCGGAGCGCAGCGAGCGAGGCTGCGCTAAGGGATTCACCCAGAACCCGCGCGGTATCGGCATCTCATCACATCTCGCGCAACTCAGTCCGATCCAATGACGGCTCCCAACCGGCGAATGGCAACGGCGTAGCCGGACGGCGGTCGGACGTGACTATTGCCACTCGACGCTTGCGACGTCGAGGGCGACGGAGAGCCCCTTCAGATCGAGTTCACGGCGGTTACGAACGTGGAAGTGGTCGGTGACCGAATCGATGACGGCCGCGGTCACAAGGATCTCTCCAGTGCCGGCGGCGGCACCGACACGGGCAGCTTCGTGGACTCCCTTGCCCAAGTAGTCATCGCCAAGGTCGACGGCTTCGGTGGCGTGGACACCAATGCGCACCTGCGGAGCGAAGCCATGCTCACGACGGTGATCGGCCAGGGTGCGCTGGATCGCAATGGCGCACTCGACGGCGTCAAGGGAATCGGTGAACGATACGAAGAACCCATCTCCTTCATGGTTGATCTCCCGACCGTTGTGCGCATGAAAACACTGACGCAGGGTACGGTCGTGCCAGTCCAGTAGGTTTCCCCACGCGTCATCACCCAGGACCTCGACGAGCCTGGTCGAGTCGACAATGTCGGTGAACATCAGGCTGCAGGTAGCCCGGCTCCGCCGGGCCGCGTGGAGCATCGAGCGAACCCGCTCTGCCTCTCTGACCGCGCCGAGACGTTCGAACGCGCTGAGCGCCGCCTCGAGCTCCCCCGTGGCGTTGGACTCATGGCCACCGACTCGTAGCGCTCCGGCGATGATAAGCCGAGCACGAGCCGCCTCGAATGGCGCGTCGACCTCGCACCACAGGCGGCATGCCTCTCGCAGCGAGGTGATGGCGGAATCTGCGTCGCCATCGGCCAATTGGACCTGGCCGCGCGCTTCGGCGACAGAGGCGAGGGCGGCAGTGGTGTGGAACAACTTCCCCCATGACTCCAGCTCGGCCAAAGCATCACGAGCTCGGTCGACCCGACCGGCTGCCAATGCGATCGTCACCGCTGCGGGTAGAACCGAGCCGCGGTCCTCTTGGTGGACGCCCACCATCTGGGCCAACGCGTCGGTAATGCTGGCTAGAGCAGCGTCATGCTTGCCTTCGTCCAACAGCAACAGCGCCAGTCCCGGCTGGGGCAGTCCGCCCAGCTCCTGGGCACGTCGAAAGGCGTCTCGGGCCCCTGATTGATCGCCCCTTCTCCGCCGGATCTCACCGAGCTCGGTCAAGGCCCATCCGGTCGCGATCAGGTTGGCTGGCAACAACTCTTCGATGGCATCGAGCGCGTCTCGCTCGGCGTTGTCAAGCTCCCCGCGAAGACGGCGGACCTCAGCACGATGGAACCGACAGAGACCGGGAAAGCCACTCAACGATTCTCGCTCGCACCATCGCAGCGACGCGTCGGTCCACTCGCCGGCACGTCGCCAGTCGGCCATGTTGCGGTAGGCCCAGATCGCTCCGCAATAGACCATTCCGGTGGTGTACGGGTTGCTGGCGGCACCGCTCATGGCAGCAGCCTCATCGACCAAGGCACGACCCGCGTCGACGTCGCCCCATGCGATCAACACATGCCCCTCGTCGTGCAAACCGAAGGCTTCTAGATCGATGTCACCCAGCCGACGACCGATCGCGCTCGCCTCGCGGGCGTGGTCGAGGGCGGACAGTGAATCTTCGTCGGCCCAGGCGGCTCGGCCGAGGGCCCACTGCAGGTAGCCGTGGGCAGAGCATTCGGGCTCGTCCTCGAGCAGGCGCGAGGCACGACCCAGCCAGCCGCCGGCCTCAGAAAGGCTGTTGCGGACGAAGTGTTCACGGCACAGCGACAATGCGACTCCCGCCGCGAGGCCTCGTTTGCCGACGCGTTCGTAGCGAGCCTCGGCCTGCTCCAGGGCGTCGATCATGGCGCCGTACTCACGTGCCCACCGTGCCGCCTCTGCCAGCAGTTCTACATCTTCCGGCGCGAGCGGCGAGCGCCTGTCGGCCGCCGTCAGCAGGTCGAACGCCCCACGCCAATCCCGGTGGTCGTAAGCCGATCGAGCGTCGCTGAGCTCGTCGATTCGATCGCCCATGTGGTCCCTCCGGCTAAGGCATAGAGAGTACAGCGCTGGGCCCTTGATCGGTTCCCTGGATCCTGCTCACGTGTGGGGGATCCCTGCTTGGTGATCCGCCCCTTCTTGGAGGTGGTGTCGGAATCTCGCACCTTCGGGGTGCCGGCCCACGAGCACAGGTGACGCGAGGTCGCGAATCGCGACACGTCGCCGATCTCGGCCACCATGGTCGCCGCGAGCACGGGTCCGACGCCAGGGATTGCCTGCATGGCGTGATAGCCCTGGTGGCCCTTGAGACGCCGGCGTAACTCGGCGTCGACGGCGTCGACCTCCTCGCGAAGACGTCGACCAGGCGCAGCTGGGCGTCGACGCGCATTCGAAACGCCGGATCGAGTGGGATGCTCTCGAGGCGCCGGCGCCCTTCGATGCGGAAGATGTCGCCGATTCCGAGATCCGAGCCCTGCTTGCCCAGCACGGCATGGAACTCTGGCCCGTTGCGGCCCCGCGCGATCAGCACGCCACCGCGGAGCGCGGCAAGGCGATCGCCGGCTATCTCGATGACGTGACCGGTTTGGCCCAGAGTGCGCAGGAGTCCGCCCTGGACCACATCAGTTCGTGATGAGCCGGGGTATATCCGCGGTATCTGGCGGGGGTTGGAACACGGTGAAATCGTGATCCGCACCTCCCACCTGGACAGACAGAAAGAGGCGGCGGGCGGAATCGAACCGCCGTACGGGGCTTTGCAGTTACAAAAACGGGGTTCGTCGGCGTTCGCATCAGGACAATAGTCCTGGTCAGAGTACATGCCAGTGCGGAGCGGTTCAGCACGATTCAGGGCGCTTGTGCCATCCCTGTGCCATAGAGGGTGGACTGTGGAGACGGATATCCGGGCCGGCATCGCCCCCCGCGAAGCACTCCTCTCCAATGTTGGTGTATTATAGGTGTATGAGTCGCACCAACATCGACATCGACGAGGAGGCCTGCGACGTCGTCATGCAGCGGTACCGCCTGGCCACCAAACGAGAGGCCGTGAACTTCGCTTTGCGGACTCTGGCAGGAGAGCCGCTGAGCCTCGAGAAGGCCCGCCGGCTTCGCGGATCCGGTTGGGAAGGTGACCTCGAGGAGATGCGCTCTGCACGCACCCCGTGATCATCATCGACACCTCTGCGTGGGTCGAGTTCCTCCGTGATACGGGTAGCCCTGTCTGCGACCGCGTCGACGCACTCTTGGACGACGAGATCGCCACGTGCCATCCCATCCGAATGGCGGTGCTCGCCGGCGCACGAGACGAGCAACACCTCAACGACCTTCGAGGACTGCTCGCCCGCGCCTCTTTGCTGCCCACCGAAGCCACCGACTACGAAGACGCAGCCGCGCTATACCGCTCGTGTCGCCGGCATGGGGAAACTGTGAGAAAGCTCATCGACTGCCTCATCGCTGCTGTTGCCATTCGAACTTCTTCGACCCTGCTCCACTGCGACAACGACTTCGACGTCTTGGGTCGCCACACACCTCTTCAGATCGAACGTCCATAGGCAGGGCGACGCACGGACTCTCCACGATGCCCTCGAGCCAGCGGTCGGAGACGGTCTGAAGTAGGCGGTCACTTCGACCCAGCCCGAATGCTTCTAGGTAGGTGTCCGACCGATACCCGGCCCTACGCGTGAGTGGGGACCGGATTTTGATGGTCCTTAGGCCGCACCGGCAGAGACTGCGCGTGCTCCGCTCGCGAAAGCAAGCACCCGATGCTGAAGGTGCCGAACAAGTGCCCCACCGAACCGGCAGCGAGGATTGACGTAGCCCGCTGATGGTCTGTGATACCCCCTCATGGGCCAAGAGACGCTCGATAACGGCACCCGAGCCCGGTCCACCTCGATACACGGCTGAGCGATTCCGGTCGGTCAGCCCCTCACCGAGTAGAGCCGCCATGGCCCCGGGACGCCTTTGAGGTCGTGTTCGCCCCGGTCATCGAACTCGAACCCTGATCCGGCTACGAGCATCGGGACCGCAGCCGAAACCCACACCTCACCAGGTAAGGCCGAAGCAAGTACGCGCGCTGCGATGTGGACCCCGAGTCCCAGCGATGTCTGCTTCCCGGATCTCAACCTCTCCGGTGTGAAGGCCAGCTCGGATTTCCAGGTCGAGGGGTCTGAGAGCATCGCCTAAGAGGCTCAGCGGATAGGGACACACCCTGGTGACCAACGGTTTCGCCAGTCGATGAGCTTTGCGGTGAGCAAGAAGACGATCGCCAGGGCGAGCTGAGCGAGACGATGGATTCCCTTGCGGTCCGTATTGCGTCGGAGCTGCCCGAAATTCGAGAGCCACGAGTTGGTGCGTTCGACCGGCCAACGCAGTCCCATGGGTTGGGAGTTCTTCGCCTTGGCCGCGCCCTTCTTGCGCTTCTTGGCGATGACGGCGTCGTCGATCATGCGCTGGAGCAGTCGCTGGCGCGTGAGGTCGGAGTCGTAGCCCCGGTCGAGCCAGATCGTCTCGATGTCACCGAGCAGCCCCCGCAGTGCCGCGTCGTCGAGCGTGGGCTTGAGCAGGATCGAGTCGTTGCGGTTGGCCCCGTCGATCGCCCATCCGATGGGGATGCCGTTTCGATCGGTCAGGATCGACCACTTCCATCCGAGCTTGGCTCGGTCGGTCGGGTTCTTGCCCGTTCCCTCCCCTCCAACAGGGCTTTTGTGCAGGCTCCCGTCGACGGCCACCTCGGAGAGGTCCAGGCCGATGATCTTGTCGTAGGCGTGGATTGCCTCGGCGACGATGGCCGCGAAGACCCCGGCCTCAATCCACTCATCTCGACGCGCCCGGGCCGTGGTGTCAGAGACCTTGCACCCGCAGAGGCGCTCGGCGTCCTCCCACGAGCACCCGGTTGCCAGGCGGACGAGCATCACCTCGAAACAGTCCCGGTCAAAAGCTCGTGGGCGATGACAGCCGAGCGGATGGGTCTCGGCATGCACCGGGAGCAGGGGTTCTATGGCGGCAAAGACGGTATCGAACACTTCGGGCTCGAGCGCGCGCATGATGGTGGGGTACCTCCCGTCGTCGTTGGTGTTGGGTAAGCACCCCGATCATCTCGGGGCCACCACAACGACCGGTGGATGGTCAGGCGCTCTCAGGCAGAAATGCTTGACAGCGTCGCGGCCTGGCGCCTATTCGCGCGGCCTCTAACCTCGATAATTCGCGCGGCCCCTGAACACGCGGTGGGCGCGTCCACGTAAAAAGCCCTCCCGCCTGGAAGAATGTTTGTCGCTGAACACACATTCCAACCAGAACCGGAGGGCTCCTTGAAAG
The DNA here is from genome assembly GCA_963717455.1 of uncultured Acidimicrobiaceae bacterium. GTDB lineage: Bacteria > Actinomycetota > Acidimicrobiia > Acidimicrobiales > RAAP-2 > Bog-473. The sequence continues at coordinate 2,563,923 of OY970336.1, read as the reverse complement.
TGCACGCTAGTCGCTCGGTCCGTCGCGCCAAAGTGATACCCGACGGCAAGAACCTCGTGTCCCACGCCGGTGCCGCCCTCTTGGCCGAACTGGCTGATCGCGCCGGGTTGACCGAGGCGATGTCGGTGGCCATGGAGGACTGCGGGATCTCTTGGCACACCCATGATCCGGGCGTCGTGCTCACGCATCTCGGCGTCGCCATCGCGGACGGGGCGGACTGCTTGGCCGACATCGCCGCCCTCAAGGAACAAGAGGATCTCTTCGGGCCGTCTTCGAGCTCCGCGCCATCGCAGTGGCCTTGGCCGCCGCTCGTGCGCGCGTCTGGGCGGCGGAGCCACCGGTCGGCCCGATCATCTGGGACTTCGACTCGACGCTGCTCAACGTGCATTCGGAGAAGGAGGACGGCGCGCCCACCTACAAGCACGGCTTCGGGTTCAACCCCTTGGCGGTGTGGTGCGACACGACCGGCGAGCCCCTGGCCGCCATGCTGCGCCCGGGCAACGCCGCCCCCAACGACACCGACGACCACCTCGAACTGCTCGAACAGACGGTCCGTGCCGTGCCACCTGAGTACGCGCTCGGCCATGAAGAGGGCGACGACCCCGCACTGGTGATGCACCCCATCTTGGTCCGGGCCGACTCGGCCGGGGCCACCCACCGCTTCGTCGCCTCCCTCTCAGAGGCCAACTTCGACTACTCGATCGGCTTCCCCATCAGCGGTTCTGTGCGTGACGCCTTGTTGTTGGCCCAAGAGGAGGACTGGGTGCGGGCGGGAGAACTCGACGGGGGGATCCGAGAGGGCGCCGAGGTCATCGAGCTGAGCGAGCTCTACGAGGTCAAGGGCTGGCCCGCCGACATGCGGGTGATCTGTCGCCGTGAGCGCCCGCACCCGGGCGCCCAGCTCTCCCTCTTTGACACGCACGCCGGGTGGCGCCACACCTGCTTCATCACCAACACTGCAGGCGACGACATCGCCGCCCTCGAGCTGCGTCACCGAGGACATGCCCGCGTCGAGGACCGGGTGCGCTGTTGGAAAGCCTGCGGGCTGGCCAACCTGCCCTTCGACGGCTTCTGCGCCAATCAGGCCTGGGTGGCGGTGTCCTTGATCGCTGGCGCACTCTTGGCCTGGAGCCAGATGACCTGTTTCGACGGCGCACTGGCCAAGGCTGAACCCAAGACCATGCGCTACCGGGTCCTGCACGTCGCCGCCGTGCTCGCTCACCGCGGTCGGGACCTCGTCATGCATCTCGACGAGTCCTGGCCCTGGGCGAGTGAGCTGGCCGCCGCCTTTACGCGTCTACGCGCCGCCTTCCCATAGCGAGGCGGGTCCCGGCGCCCGACCCCGAAGCGATCCCGCAGGGCGTGACATCACAAGACCGAACGGGCGACTGGGATCCTTCACGTCCCCGTGCGGTCACAGCACCGGTCCCCATGCCAAGAGTCGATCCCCGGAGCTGGAGCCGCCGCGGCGCCAGGGGCCGCACGAATGATCAAGGCTAAGGCCTTTGCGCAGCGGATGGCTCGTCCAGGACCGTCGAAGGTCGCCAAGATTCCATCGCCGGTCGTCTTCACGATTCGTCCCTGGTGTTGGCCAACAAGGGTTCTGGCCAGGGCATCGTGGGTCTCCAAGAGATTCCGCCACGCGAGGTCGCCGAGCGCCGAGGCCTGTTCTGTCGAACCAACGATGTCCGTGAACAAGATGGCTGCGAGCGCCCGGTCGGAAACGGCAGCGGAGGTGAGGCCACTCAGGAAACCGTCAATCTGACGCAGCACCTCGTCCCCACCAGGCTCGCCGAATGGCCACCCGTCTCTACCTGGTAGGCGGACGAAGCGCGCACCCGCAATGTGCTCGGCGATGTAGAGCCCACGTTCGAGCGGTATCGCCTCGAACCCCTCGCGATGAAGCACAAGGGTTGGTACTCGCACCGATGACAGCGTGTCGCGCACGTCTGGGATGTGGGAGAACTCCCGAAGCGCCATGGTGGGTGTCATCGCCAATCGCTGGGACTTGGCGAACCAGGGACCGAAGGATGGATCTTGCTTCACGAGGTCGGGAAATAGGTACGCACCCAGGCTCGCCGTACCCCAGGCGCTGACGATGGACTCTGTCAACGCGGTCACGTCCTTTTCCGACATCGCGCCTGGGTCGTCAGGTGTCGCTACAAAACCGGCTTCGGTATTGATCAGAACCAACCCCGACGTGCGTGATGGGTGTGTTCCCGCATAGAGAATCGCAGCCGGCCCGGAATCGGAAAACCCGACGAGCACCGCCGCTTCCGATCCGACCTCGTCCAACACGGTTTGCGCGTCGTCTGCCCATCGCTCCCAGGGAGGAAGGTCCTCTCCTGATGGAGGATCGGACGCACCGTGTCCTCGTCCGTCGAATGTGATGACCCGGGCTCTGGCGCCGAGCCAATCGAGAAACTCGACATAGGGTGGCCAGTCCCATCGAAGATCGATGCAGTCGCTCGAACCCGCAAACCACACCACGTCTACGTCGCCATCGCCGAAGACCTGGTAGGCGATGCGGTCCTCCCCTAGGAGCACGTACTGAGTTTCAGGCGGGTGGCTCATTGGCCAGCAGTCTTGTCGGTCAGTCCACTGGGCGCTCGCTAATCACGGTTGGGCGCTGACCACAGACATGGGGCGGTGCACGTTAATGCCGAATTCTGAGCGGACGAAACCGCGAATAACCGCCACCGTCCTGGCGTACTGGGGCGGTCGCATACCTGGCCGTCCCTTGTCCGCTGAGTCACAATGGTTAGGTGGGGCGCCTTCGCTACCTAGCCGGGTTCTATGCACCCTTGCCTTCCTCGCCCTGGGGTTGGTGGCGCTGTTTGGCACATGGGGCGGTCAGGCACAACCAGAAGCCACCCAGGAATGTTCTCCTCCTCCAACGACAACCTGGCCAACCGCAAAGCTCACTGTCGTCCCAAATGCCGTCACGACATCACAGCCCGGAACCAACAACAACATCTTCCAGGCGGGCGTTGTGCTGTGCCGTGCTGGGTTGAATGAAACGCTCCAAAAGCTAGGGGCTGCCCAGCTTGGCGGGAAGGGCGGATGGACCGTGGTGTCTCAGTCGCCCGCCCCTGGCTCACAACTGCCCGTGGGGAGCAATGTGACGCTCACCGTTCGGAAGGATTGAGCGACAGGGCCTCCGAATAGAGAGAGTCACAGTGCCGAAGTGGGCAGCCTCCCGAGTTCTTTCGCAGCGGTAAAGTCGCCGAGTGCTGGCCGTAGGACATTCGCTGGCGTACCAACTGATCGTGTTGGGAGTCTTATGCCTCGTAGGGATCCCGCTGTTCCTGCTGACCACGTGGGAACGAAAGAAGATCGGGGAGACCGCCGGCAACACTCCCGACCTTTGGGCAGGCCGAAGAGCTTGGACTCAGTTCAACATGAAGATGCGTCTCCAGGCTGAGGCTCGATGGAAGGGTTACCGGTACATCTATCTCGGCCTTTTGGTCACAGGTGTCCTGCTTATTGCTGGAGGAATCGCAATTTGGCTCAGCTCAAAGCCCTAGAAGTCGGGCCGAGCCATAGCCGTCCCATGGTGCCGGGGCGATTCATTCGTTTAGCCGTGGATCTCACGGATCATCCCGAGGAGCCGACGCGGTGATGGGTTTACGAGTGACTGCGTCCCGATCCGGACAGTCGGAACCGTTTCATCGCCACCCGTGATCCACCGAACGAAGGCTGCCCCGGCCGGGTCCTCCCAGATGTTCACCTCGTCCACGCGCACGCCAGCCCGCCTCAGCTTGAAGCGGAGCCGCCAGCAGTAAGGGCAGCCTGGCCGCCAGAATACGGTCACCGGTGACGATGCGGAGGTCACAGCTGTACAACCCCTGACCGTCACCCATCCTTCCCGTTGGGCCTGAGACTCCGAAAAGCCCGAGCTGTCTCACCGTCCCGCGTACGGGGTCACTTGAGAGGGGCCCTCCGCCGTCCACATCGGCAGTGGTTGTACTCGTTCAGAGGTTGATGATCCTCCGGTTCTCCGATTCTGCGCAACGCGTACTCGGCGGTACGGACTGTTGTCTGGTGGCGACCCAAACCACAGAGCACTCGACTCCGGTACGCCCACCCCCGAGCCCGCAACCTCAGCCGCCGGAGGCCCCTGGTAGCGATCAGCTCCTCGTATGTCGAGCCGGATTTGGGCACACTCAATGGTCGCATAAGGCCACCGACCCGGCGATGATGTGGAACGGCATGTCAAGGTCTCCAGGCACGCTGGTTTTCACCTGCTTTGAGCGCGACGCACCAGAGGTGCGGCGCTTGACTGCCATGAGCAGACGACGGGGCCCCGGGGTCAACACGCAGCGCCCGCAGCCCGAAGGACGAGGACGAACGGTGTTGAGGCCGGGGTGGAGGCTGCTACTCGACTCCCCGCGTAGCTCGGGGTGGTGACCGAGGAAGTGCTCGACGACGCGCCGGAGCGCGGTGGATCGGAGAACCGCCACGATGACGTACGCGAGTCGGAATCGCAGGACAGCCATTCGCAGGTAGGTGCCTCTGAATCGGGGCTCCCGTGGCGCCCTCGCAAAGAGGGACGCTGGGAGTAACGCCGGCGAGGATCTGCTCTGCTGCGGCGGTGCTCCGGCGCGTCGTGGAGGACTCGGTCAGATGCGGCGCCGATCGCGCGCTGACCGAGAGAGCGGACATGTCAGTCCTCGGCCACCATCTCGGCCCACAAGAACCCGGCGAGCTCACGGGCCACGGCGGCGGCGACGATGGAGCGCACGTTCTTGTGCGCGGCGGGCTGACGGAAGCGAGAGGTGAGGCGGACCTGGGCCTCCCAGGATCGTGCGACCGTGGCCGGGGTGCAGACCTTTTGGCGTTGAGCGATTCCCGCACCGACACTCGGGCGGTGCTGGTAGCTCCAGGCGGCCTCGCAGAGCTGGCCGCGCAGGTGCGCATTGCCGGCCCGGGTGATGTGGGTGCGGTGCTGGCTCAGCCCGCTCGAGTGTTCCCCGGGCACGAGCCCGGTGAAGCTCATGAAGGGCCGAGCCCGGGGGAAACGCCGCCAGTCGAAGACCTCGGCGCCCAGGCAGAGCGCGCCGATGCGGGTGACCCCTCTGTAGGCGGCGAGACGGGTGACCGCAGCTCCGAAGGGCTCGGTATCGCACCATGGGAGCAGGTCGGCTTCGACTGCCTCGAGCGAGCTGTCGCGTAGGCGCACCGTCGAGAGGTAGTGCGCGTAGGTCGACGCCAAGGCGCGGTCCTCGAAGTGGCGCGTCGCCAGCCAGCGCTCGTGGGCCTGCGTCCACGTCGAGCCGCCGCGCCAGATGACCGAGTGACGCAAGAGGAAACCTGAAAGGCGGTTGCGAGCCCTCGTCAGGTCCTGGACCATGTCGCCGCGCGTGCGGCACAGGTCGCGCACGGCCTCTTGGGCCGGGGTCGGGATGGCGACGGGGGTGAGCTGACCCGCCCGGTGCAGCCCGGCCAGGCGCTTGGCATCGCGCCGATCGGTCTTGATGCGATCGCCCGAGCCCTTCGGGACCAAGGAGGGAGCGACCACGTCGCAGCGGACCCGGAGCGAGCTGAGCAGGCGCTGGAGGTCATAGCCGGTGGGGCCGGCCTCATAACAGGCCCACAGGCTGCTCGGCCGACCGAGGCGTTTGATCAGGCGCCGGACCGAGGTCTCGTCGTTGAAGATCTTGTCGACCTCGGCGACGTCACGATCTGGCGGCAGCACCGCCACCGAGATCGTGTCCTTTGAAACGTCCATCCCGACGTGGATAAATCCGCGATGCGCAATACTCGACACGGCCGGTTCCTCCTTCCGTATGTCGGCTCCATTCGCCGCTCAACGCGAATGATCCACGAAGATGCGGCTGTTGGGGAGCCGGCCGTTCCATGCTGAATCGGGGACGGTCAACTGAACCAAGCGATCCTTTCTGCGGTCGTACAGTGTTGAGTCGCGAGGATGGGTATGCGATCCAGGGTTTGGAACAGAAGTACAGCGGCGTTCGCCTTCGGAACCCTACTGATTTCTTCCTTGTGGGCGATCGGAGTCGAGCGGCCAACAGCCGCCGGAGCAGCACAGGTGCAGAGATACCCCTTCGATCCTCGCTATTCCCAAGTGGCTTGCGCTGCTGAGAAACCTCAAGCTCCGCTGCCAGAATCAACCAATCCGCCGAGTGTGGTGCCACTCTTGGCAGCTGCCGGGAGCCATTTCCTCTCCTCGATCACCTGCACGTGGGGGTACCTCGTCGTCTTGAAGCCTGGTAGCGAAGCCTTGGCCGCTCAGATCCGTACTCGTTTCGGACCTGCGGTCAAGGTCTTCATTGGCCCCGATCCCACCAAGCCGACCTGGGACTGCTGGCCATTTCTCAGATCCACACAACCACCGCGCGGCCTGGATCTCTCGTTGCACCTTGACTCTACGAAGGTCGAGCCGGGCGGCCACTTCGGTGGCCATCTCACCATCACCAACCGAAGCGCTACGCCCTTTCTCATGGACACAGGGCAGCCGTTGCTCGTCGAGGTAGTGCGCAGTGGCACCAAGCAAATCGTGGCTGGCTACACGGGTGGGGTCGCCGGAACGGGGTACAGCACACGGATCGCCCATGGGCAGAGCTACCAGGTGGACATCCTCGGTGGCACGAGTCGATGCGACGGGAGCGCAGCATCCCTGCGGCCGGGCAAGTACCAAGTGATCGCTCAGGTCATGGACGAAACGGGCGTACCGCCCAGATACCTCACCCCACCCGTTCCTATCACCGTGACGAAGCACTAAGGACCCATCACGCTGGCAGACGAGTCTGCACGCCTTGCGGTGCCCCTACCCGCGTACGGGGGCAGGGGTCGCTCCTCCCCACTGGTGGCTACCGGTACGGTTGCCCAATGATCCGCCGGGTCCTGCTCTGGGATGTCGACGGGACATTAGTCAAGACCGGCGGGCTAGGTGCAGGCGTGTTCGACGTCGCGTTGGAACGTGTGCTCGGCGTTCGGCCTGAGGTCCGCCCGAGGATGAGCGGCAAGACCGATCCGCAAATCGTGCGCGAGTACTTGTCGGACATGGGCATCGATGAGACGCCCGAGCTGGTCGAGGCGGTGCTGGGTCATATCGAGAGGGAGCTGGCCGCTGTCGCCGCCACGGGTCGCCTCGCGGCCGAGGGAAAGGCCTGTCCGGGTGCTGCCACAATCCTGGCCGAACTTGCCGCCCGGCCGTCCGTATTGTCCACCCTTGTAACCGGGAACGTTTACCCCAACGCCGTCGTTAAAGTGGCGGCCTTCGGTCTAGACAAATGGCTCAACCTCAGTGTGGGCGCATACGGCAGTGACGATCACGATCGCAGGCTCTTGGTGCCTCGCGCAATGGCGCGGGTAGCGGAGCAGACTGGGTGGCGCGCTGATCCCGATCAAGTTTGGGTGATCGGTGACACGCCGCGAGACCTTGATTGCGCCCGATCTGCCGGTGTCCGGTGTCTGCTCGTTGGGACAGGTCGCTATACAGCCGATTCGCTGGAGGGCATCGGAGCCAACGCCGTGCTCCACGATCTCTCCGACACCACCGGAGTCGTAAGGCTCTTGACCGGCGTCTAGAACGCCTCTGAACCGGCGTTCGGGGCTACCCCCTCAGGGCGGCGTGGCCCTCGGCTCAGTCACGTCGGTGAACCGGTGGCCGAGTTGCGATTCAATGGTGCTGGTGTCGAATCGATTGGGTCTAAGGGCTGCTCTGGACAGGACAAGCGGCACCGTAACGGACTTCTTGGAGCAGCTTGTCGGCGAGACAATCGAGGCCCATACCCATCACCACCACATAGTCGAAGCCCACAGCGCGAACGGTTTACGAGTTGAAGAGGGTGAGCCACTGCTTCACCGAGCGGCCACTCTGCGGGGTCGAACATCCGGCTGTTCATACGTCTACGCGGAAAGCATCATTGCCGTTGGTCGCCTACCGACAGGTTTCTGTAACCGGCTTGAGACCAGCACCGACCCGATCGGTCGGATACTCGACGAAATGGGGATCGCTGTCACCCGTCAAGGTGTCGGCGGGCAATTTGGGGTCCTTCGACCGAACAGCGATGTGAAGTTCGGCGATTACCTCCTAGCCCGGACCTATCGAATTGACACCGAACAGACCCCGGTCATGATCATCAGTGAATGGTTCCTCAAGACACTTATCCCGTTCCTTTCGCTGACATAGGAAGTCAAATGAGGTCCGCCAGGAGTCGAGCAACCGGAATGTCCCACACCGGCGAACTGGGGCTCACCCAGTCGAGTCTTGATAAGAGATTGGCTGGCTGCGGCAAACTACTTCTTCCCAGGGCCACCTGTTGAGGCCAGGGTGAGGAAGCTGCATCACCTCAGAAGAGCCAAAAATCTTCAGCGAAGTCTGCCAAGCGCCGTCCGCTCACCACCTTCCGAGTGATCACGACCCATATGTTGTGAATCCCCTTCTTCCAGGGTTGCGGCGGGGCGCCGTCGATCTGTCCTATCAGTTCTGACAGGCGCTCGAAGTCGACTTCTTCAGCGGTACCACGAATCAGAACGCTCCATCCTGAGTGGCTGACCGTATCTATGTGATCAACTTGAAAGGCGATATCCCGTTCTTGCAGGCCGCGCACTTTCGAACCTGCCTCAGAGCGGAAGACAATGGTATTTCCAGCGACGGCATAGTTGACCGGGACTGCGGCTAGTCCCAGTTCGTCTTGATAGACGAGCCGACCGATGACCTGTTGTCTGAGCAACGTGAAGCACTCGTCCCATGAAAGTTCCTCGAGGATTCGCCTCGGCATGGTCAAAGCGTACGGGGCTTCAACTATGAGGTTCAGAGTCCAAGGACCCTATTGCCACTGAGACGTCACCCAGGGGAGTGTATCCCCGCAAGGAGGCACCCCTTCCCGGCGTTGAATCGGGGGCACCCGTAGGTGAGCTTCAGTCCAAGTCGGCACGCGCCTCGCTATTGCTCCCGCATCCTCCAACACAAGGTCACGAACATTCCGACGCTCAGTTGTCGGGAACGTTGTCGGAGTTCAGTCGCCACCCTCGTACTTGAAAGAAACCTTCACCCTGGCTCGATACGCCTTGACCTTCCCATCCTCGAGCTGGAGGTCGAGTTCAGCCACCTCGGCGATTCGAAGGTCACGCAACGACGCGCTGGCCTTGGCCACCGCCGCGCTGGCGGCCTTCTCCCAGGATTCCCCGCTCGTACCCACGAGTTCTATGACCTTGTACACGCTCTCGGCCATGACAAGCTCCTCTCCTCGATGTTGCTTAGACACTACGCCGACCTGGACGCTGCTTTCACCGGCGTGTCAGCATCCACGTAGCGCCCCGCATTGTTTTCGGCGGATCCGATCCACAAGGTCTCGCGGAGGCTGATTGGTCCCACACAAAGCCGGCGTTCTGGGTCACCCCGATTTTCGCGAAACGAATCGAGGCCCGTGCTACACCTGCAAACAGGCGGCGTGCTCACGGCACTCCCGAAGCGAAGGATACCGGACCGTCAGCGGGCACGCCCCGGCCGGGTAGGCGAGGCGAGGCCGTTCACCCGACAGCGAGGATCACGCCGACGCGTCTTCACGCAGCCTTCCCGCCATCAGACGGATCAGAACTCCCATCTCTTGGACGGCCTCCTCGACTCGGTCCTGTGTCCTCACGAACTCGATAAGCAGCTCATCTGGCGACATGGCCTCCAGCTCGTTCAGGCCGCACTGCCAGCCCGACTGCCTAGGCGTCTCGGTTGTTGCCATCATTCCTCCTTCTGGCACCGTCAGGAGGGTCGGCAGGGCGCACAAGCGTTCCCGCTTCGGGGAACCGCCTACCATCGCCCACGTCGGCTTACATCCTGTCAGGTGCCGGCACGGCGTCCGACAGCCACCGGGGGCTCTTCGTTGTCACGGCTGACGCTACGCCCTGGCGGCCCGATTGACAATGCCCGGACCGCGGCAGCGGCGTCGACGTGCGCATACGCGATGTACCCAGCGGTGGTCGACGGGTCCGACTGACCGACGAGTTCCTGCGTCACTCAGATGTGATTGCCCTGCGCTCTATAAGGTCCCGCTGTAGGGCACTCGCAGGAGTGCGCCCGGCGGGTCTGCAAATCGAAAAGGACGCCGCTGGGAGGCGCCCCAGGCGGTAGGGGGCAGTCCACTTGTTCGAACACAAGACCAAAGCTGGTGTTCCGCCTCCGGAGGCCGCGCTGGCGTTTGACGCTCGCAGCTCAGTGCGGCTCGCGCCACATCGGAGCCAGGGGCGGGCAGCCTGCGGGTAGATTAAATGCTGGCATCAGCTCGAAACCGTGCCGCCCGTAAAAGGGCTCATTTCGCGGGTTCGAGTTCTCGAGGTAGGCGGCCACCCCGTCGCGGTCACACCGCTCAGCCATCGCCGTCATGACCGCCGACCCACCGCCGTGGCCTTGCCGATCCGGCCTCGTCCCCAGTACCTCGAGGTAATGGTGCGGTTCGCGGGGGTGGGCCTTGTGCATGGCGTTGGTCAACTGCAGGCCACGCCTGTTCAAGAAACCGGAGCGCAAGGACGAGGGGAAGACACGAATCAAGTCGAACGGCGATAAATCCCATCTGCCGACGCCGTGCCACAACCCGACGGTCCACCCGTCGTCGGTCAGGTGGACCTCATGGTCGGAAGCGCGCGTGGCCACGCGGATCAGGCCGCGGAACACTAGGCGTAGCCGCTGCTCCACGTCCGTGTCCTTGCCGAGGATCCAGCACGCGACCGGATCGGCCGCCATGGCCGCCGCCAGCACGTCTCCAGCAAGGTTGATGTCGGTGCGAGTCGCTTTGCGGACGAGCGGGGTCATCCTCTGGCAATCCTTCCCTACTGAGAATCGTTTTGGTGGCAGCGGACCCTGCTTGCGGACGAAGATACAGAAGATTCTCGACAAGCGTAGGATTGCAGGTGTTCACCGGGTTCGATCGACTCACTTCAGTCGAGGGAGGCAGGAGAGGTCATGGAGAGTTCTGACCACTACGTCGTGATCTCGGCCGATGGGCACGCCGGAGCCTCCATGGATATATATCGCCAATATCTCGATCATGGGTTCCGTGACGACTTCGACGCTTGGCGGAAGGAATACTCGAATCCTTTCGCCGATCTGCGGGATACCGAATCGCTCGAGTACCAGCGCAACTTCGATGATGCGCTACGCCAGAAGGACGTCGAGAGCGATGGCGTCGTGGCGGAGGTTCTGTTTCCCAACACGATTCCGCCCTTCTACCCATCGGGCATAATCTTCAATCCGCCCGCGCCGAGAGACGCCGAGGAGTTACGGTTCCGCTGGGCCGGTATCCGCGCCCACAACCGGTGGCTGGCCGACTTCTGCTCCCAGTGCCCTGGTCGTCGGGCCGGGATCGCCCAGATCTTCCTCGACGACGTCGAGAGGGCGGTCGAGGAAGTTCGCTGGGCTGCCGAGCAGCCAGGCCTTTTCGGCGGAATTATGCTCCCGAATCCCCCGGTCGACGAGACGACCCCGCAGCTGCACTCCCCTGCGTACGAGCCGCTTTGGACTGTCTGCGAGGATCTAGGGGTCGTGGTCAACAGCCACGGCGGAGGTGGCGGCCCGACGACTTACGGCGACATCGACACGTCGCTTGTGATGATGTTCCTCGAGTTTGGCTGGTACTGCCAGAGGCCGCTCGTGCGGCTGATCTTCAGCGGCGTATTCGAACGACACCCTGAGCTCACGTTCGTGATGACCGAGACAGGTAACTCGTGGGTGCCAGGCACCCTCGCCGAACTGGACTTCATGTACGACCGCATTGTCAACGCCAGACCGGGTGCGGTCGAAGGTCTCTTTGGTGGAGTGATCCGTGACAGCATGAAGCTGCGACCCAGCGAATATTGGGCGCGCCAGTGCTACATCGGGGCCAGCTTCCTCAGCCGGAGAGACAGCAAGACACGGCATGCCACCGGGATAGATCGGCTCATGTGGGGATCCGACTACCCGCACGCGGAAGGAACCTTCCCGCACACCCGGTCCGTGCTCCGTCACGTCTTCCACGACGTCGAGCCCGATGAGGTCGGCCTCATGCTCGGCTTGAACGCGTCCCGGGCATACCGCTTCGACCTGGCGCAGCTTCAGCCGATCGCCGACCGCATCGGGCCGACAGTTTTGGACCTCTCGCACGACCTGCTTCCCGATGAACTTCCGGCTGACGCCACGACTATCGCCCTTCCCGTCTCGTGACGCGTAACGCCGTTGGCAAGTCGCAGTTTGAAAGGCGGTCACCCAGGCGCACAGCAGACCCGTCCCACACGGATTTGTCGTTATTGAAGGGCGCGAATAGCCGGAACCGGCCCGTGCATGGCTCCCATAGCCGTACGGGGGCACCCCCTCCCCGCTCCGTGGTGTTCAACTGCGTCAGCCTCGTTAGTCCCTCTGTGGGGTTACCGAACAGTGCTTGCCGAGTCCGAACCACAGTGTGTTCTCGCGACCCCGCGAGGAAAACGTCAGTGGTACGCACGCGCGAGAGGCTCGGAGGTAGAAGCCGCCGGCATAGGCATTCCATGCACCTGCTGACGTGCTGAGTCCACAGCCGCTGAACCGGAGTGTGCTCACGATTGGAAGACCGCCCCAGGTGATCGCAGCGCGCGATCGCCATCCCGGCGGTACGCGCACGGTCACCGTGATGTTGCCCCTTTGCACCGCGACACCCGCCTTGCGCCAGTACTTCCATTCTCCGTGGCCACTGACGGGTACGACCTGGGGGTTGTAATCCGGAGGGACCGAGATTCTTCCAAGTACGAGTCGGTAGCCGGAGATAGCGGGGTGCTAGGTCACGCCGATGGAGTCCGTGCATGGCACAACCGGGATCGTCGGGCGAGCGGCTCCGGCAGGGTCCGACCCACAGCAGGTGACGAAGGCGGCCAGCAGAATGAGACCCGAAATCACATACAGACGGTGCAGAGCACATCGACACGGCCCCCTGATCCAGCCGGAATGATGGTCGCCAAAGAAGGAGAACGCCTCCGTCACCATGTGGACGTTACTGCCAGCCATGCCACGAGACCGGCGTACGGGTTCACCCTGTTCGCGGTCAATAGCCGAAGGTACAACCCGGAGACGGGACGGAGCTCGTCACCATCGGCAAGCAAGCGCTTGCCGGCTTATGAGCGACTCCGCTCAGGATTGCCTTCGCCGCCGAGCGATTCACAATCACGAACTGCTCGGCATTCTGGATCGGGATCTCGGCAGTACCTGCATTCCGCGTCCCCACCCGGAACCTGCCCACCGTCATGCCAGCCGAGTTGTCTGATGCAAAGAACACGGTGCTGCTGTCGGCCGTCCAGGTCATCGTGGACCACACCGAGACAGGGTCCCGGACCACATCTACGTGACCTGTTCTTGTATCGATCACGTTGAGCGAGCCGAGCTGATTTGCGGTGCCGAGCCCTTCGCGGGTGGTGATGGCTGCGACATAGCGGCCATCCGGGCTCAGGCGAACGGAGTCTGGCTCGAACACCTGCCCCGATTGTGGGGATGGGATCTGTTTGTCAGATCCAACCACCGCAGTGACGTGCAAGGACGTGCACAGGCCTTCGCACCAGGCCACCTGTCCATGGGCCGCGTTGCCAATGAAGCCCGCCCTGCTTCCGATCTGGCGAATGAAAGCGCGGCGCTTGGCATTCCAAAAGGCAATGCCGGTACTGGTCTCAAAGGCCAACCCTCCAGGTATGCCAACAATCGGCACTCCGCTGAGAGGTGGGGGTCCGAGCTGGCTTTGAATCACATGCCCCGTTGTCGTCACTTCGCTCAAGGTCGGCGTGCCTTCTCCGATCCTGCCGCCGGGGTAGTTCACAAGCCACACCGCTCCCTCTTCAGCGGCAGGGACGAAGGTGACCACCGGTCCGAGCATTCGTGGTGCGCCTCCGGCGATTGCGCTCGCCCATACCTGGCCCCACCCCACCACGACCGAGTGGCCGGCCCGGACGATGTCCCACCGTTGATCTCCGGCGCGCTGGCCGGCGATGGTGCGCACGACCGCAGTGCGGTGGTCGAGGTCCAGCGAGAGTCCATCGGCGAAGACGAGAACGGCACCGGTCGGATGGGCAAAGGTTCCGAATCGATGTGGTCCCAGAGGCGAGGTGGTAGGTCCTCGGCCACGCGCAGATCCTGACGCGACGAGCACACAGAGCCCGGCGACAAGCGCGACGACGAGCGCGATGGTGGCTCCGGCCATGAGTCGGCGCCGGCGCCGGCGCTGACGCGCCTCTTCGAAGAGCGCTCGGAACTCGACGACGTCTACGAGGTCCGACCGAGGTGGGGCGATGGTCATCTTGGTGCTTGGCAAGGGCCGGACATAGAACTACTATGACTAGTACTATGCTATCTGTCAACGTAGACCGCAACGACCCGGTCTTGTTGCACGACCAGGTGGCGGCGGAAATCCGTCGAGCGATTGCCGAAGGGGAAGCCGTCCCAGGCGAGCGGCTTCCGCTCGTTCAGGACATCGCGGCAGTATTGGGCGTCAACAAGAACACCGTGTTGCGCGCCATGCACATCCTGAGAGACGAAGGTCTTGTCGAGTTCGGGAGGGGCCGCGGCATCACGGTCACCGGCACTCCTCAACAGGGTGCGGTCCAGGCAAAGATCAAAGAGCTCTTGGTTTTCGCTCGCTCACAGGGCTATCCGCGCGATGCGGTGATCGCCATGATGGAGACGCTCCCATAGCCGGCAGCGAGCGGGGGCAGTTCGACCGAATGTTCTGCGTCTCGACTTACCCTCCGCCGGCGACACTGTTAGAGCCGATTCGTACAGCGCCGCCGTACGCTTCACCCATGACAGACCTACGAGCAGTTGCAGCGGAAGCGGCCGAGGCCGACCAACGAGTTGAGCCGATCATGATCCGCCATCCCGAGGGAGGTGAGCTGCACACGCTTGCCTTCGCCGTTCACGCCCTGGCAACGTGCGTCGTCACGCTGGCCGATGAGGTCGAGAGGCTGAAGCTCAAGGGGCCGAGCTGAGTTAGCCATCGCCACCGTCCGCCCCGGCGGTCGTTCTGCGTCCGTCCTCACCCCGACCCGGCGTACGGGGTCACCCTGCCGATTTTCCTTCCAAACTTCCGCCCTCTCTGAGGGACCTCTCTCCGGCGCTCGTGATGGTGAAGTGCACCTTGATTCCCTCGTATGCGACTTCCCACGTATCGAATCGTTTGAGTACTTCCTCTGTGTCCGAATGAGGGATTTCACTGCCCTGGGGCTCATTCTCATCTCGAATCAAGACGATGAGGCCCTCGGCGACAAGCTCTCGAATCGCCTGCTCTGCCATCGCCAGCCGCTCTGAAAGAGCCCGCTCGGGAAACAAGGTGTTGGCCCGCCACCACGCCTCATACACACCGTTGACGAAAGTAAACGCACCCAAAAGCAAATCGCGCTTGTATGCACCGAATCCCTCAACCGAACTTGCATCGAACACCAACGAAGTCTGCCACTTCGATTGTCCGAAGTGACCCACCTACCCGGCGTTGATGTGGAACGGCATGTCAACCTCCCGCGCGAAGGTCCGGCGGACTGGCTTTTGACCGCGACGCACCAGTGGCGCGGCGCTTGATCGCTCTTGAGCAGTCGGTGGGGCCCCGGTGTCAACACGGAGCGCCCGGAGCCCGAAGGGTGAGGACGAACGGTGTTGACACCGGGGAGGAGGCTGCTACTCGTCTCCCCGTGCCGATGGCGGTGGTGGTCGAGCGAGCCATCGACGACGCGCCGGAGCGCAGTGGATCGGAGAACCGCCACGATGATGTACGCGAGTCGAAATCGCAGTAAAGCCATTCGCAGGTAGTTGCCTCTGAATAGGGGCGCCCGTGACATCGCCACAAAGTGCGATGGTGGGCGTAACGCCGGCGAGGATCAGATCTGCTGCGGCGGTGCTCCGGCGCGTCGTGGAGGGCTCGCTCAGACGCGGCGCCGATCGCGCGCTGAGCGACGGGAAGATCACGGTGTCAGACCTCGGCCACCATCTCGGCCCAGAGGAACCCCGCGAGCTCGCGGGCTATGGCTGCGGCCACGACCGAGCGCACGTTCTTGTGGGCAGCGAGTTGGCGGAACCGCTTGGACAGTCGGATCTGCGCGGCCCACGAGCGGGCAACGGTCTCGGGCGGCACACCTACTTGGCGCTCTCTGATGCCGGCCCCGACGTTTGGGCTGTGCTGGTAGGCCCAGGCCGCTTCACAGAGCTGGCCCCGCAGGTGGGCATTGCCGGCCCGGGTGATCGAGCCACGCCGCTGGGTGAGACCCGTCGAGTTCTCCCCGGGCACGAGACCGGTGAAGCTCATGAAAGGTCGTGCCTTGGGGAACCGACGCCAGTCGAACACCTCGGCAGCCAGACACAGCGCACCGATTGTGGTCACGCCCCGGTAGGCGGCCAAGCGTGGCACCTGTTCGCCGAAGGGGTCCTTGGTGCACCAGGGCACCAGATCGGCCTCCACAGACTCGAGCGCGGTGTCCCGCAGCTTCACCGTGGCCAGGTAATGGGAGAAGGTGGTTGCGATGGCCGGATCGTCGAAGGACAACGTGGCAAGCCAGCGTCGATGGCGTTCGGTCCACTTCGACCCTCCTCGCCACACGACACTGTGACGGAGCAGGAATCCGCTCAGCCGGTTGCGGGCCCGGGTGAGATCTTGGACCATGTCACTGCGCGTGCGACAGAGATCGCGCACTCCCTCTTCGGCCGGCGTGGGGATGGCGACCGGGGTGAGCTCACCGGCCCGGTGCAACCCCGCCAGTCGTCGTGCATCTCTGCGGTCGGTCTTCACTCGATCGCCCGAGCCCTTCGGGATCAAGGAGGGGGCCACCACGTCGCAGCGCACCCCCATCGAGGTGAGCAAGCGTTGGAGGTCATAACCGGTCGGGCCCGCTTCATAGCAGGCCCAGATCCCCTTGGGCTTCCCGAGGCGTTTGACCAGTCGTCGGACCGAATCGGTGTCGTGGAAGATCTTGTCGAACTCGGCGGTGTCACGATCGGGCGACAGCACCGCCACGGCGATCGAGTCCTTCGACACGTCCATCCCCAGGTGGACAAATCCTCGGTGCGCAATACTGGACACGGCTGGCTCCTTCCTTCCGTATGTCGGCTCCTTTCACCGACAGGTGAATGATCCACGTAAATGCGGATGCCGGAGGAGCCGGCCGTTCCATACTGATTAGTGGGGCATTTAGCGCCCGCCGGTATCGGTAGATTGCAACCGGGTAGGTACAGGTTGCTGTCGCCAGTCAGGCGTTGAAGTAGCGGCTGGTGTCGCTGAAGCTGCGGTTAGCCAGCCGTTTGTTCATTGGCGCGGCTAGCCGGCCGAGCGCGCTTGGCGTCGCCGCGATGTGCCAGGTGAATCGGCAACGGTCGGCGCCGTCGGGTTCTACGACGTAGTCCTCGGCGAACGACTTGAAGATCGGAGCATTCGTGTGGGTGACGTAGAAGGCGTAGCGCCGACCTTCTTCCCAAATGAAGAAGTACTCATCAATGGTCGTCATCCCACCCATCATCATCTTGCCTTGGCGGGTCGTCCCCACCCCGAAGGGAGGTGAGGACGTCCACCGGAGTCGCAGTCCTCGGAGCCAGTGCAATGGTTGTTCGGCGACCAGTTCGGCCCATACCTTCTCGGCTGGTCGAGCTATTGACCACGTGTGGACGAATCGTTGAGGCGCGCGTTCGAAATAGGTCTCGTCCACTGGCTCCAAGGTCGGCATCTCAATCCTCCAATCTCAATCTCATTGGGGGTCGGCAAGTCGCCGCTTGGCCGATCCAAGATCGATAGTTTGTCGGGTATAGGCAAGGAATACTCAAAAAGATCCGACACCCTTCGGCCGCCCACTACTGGCCCGTCGGTTGCCGCATACCGGATCATCCTGTCGATGGGTATCCCCAGGGTGCCGCCGGGTGGCACCCCAGCGAAGTGGGACACACCCTCGGACCTGATCCGCATCGGCTGCAGTTGCGGATGGCTATGGGGTCGGTTGCCTCGGGTTTGCAACGATTGCTACCAGAGGGATCGGCCGAGAAGTTTTCGCTTGGTACACGTCATACCGCCTGTTGTTGGTCCCGTTCATGAGTTCCCAGAGCCGTGGATAGTCGGCATGCGTCGAGTCGATGACCGTGGCGCTTCCAGGGAACCGCCTGCGACCCACCTGGACTTCGACTTCCGGCCTGGCGCACAAGTTGTGGAACCAGGCCGGTGCGTTATCCCTTCCGTCGTTCGAGGCGGCCACAATGATCGTTTCCCCGTCCCGCGCGAATACCAGAGCCGTCAACCGGGGCTGGCCGGTTCTGCGACCGACGGTGCGCAAGAGGAGGGTCCACGCCCCGATCATGCCGGGACCGACCCGGCCATCACTTCGGCGATAGATCCATCGGTGGATCCGCAACATTGCTGCGGGCGCACTCTTGGGTGCCGTCAGCCTGTTCATCGTTCTGGGGATGAGCGGCGGCAGCTTGTCGCCCCCGACGGTGAGATCAGTCCTCGTGTTCATCGTTACCTCGCTCTCGTGTTCCTGGCGCTCCCTGTCCTGTTTCGACTTGCAGCGGAGCGGGTCTTCTTCGCCGGATCGGTGGGATGTCGGGCGGCGAGCATCGGCATCATCAGGGCCAGGACCTCCTCGGTTCGCTCCTCGAGGTCCTTGCCGCCGGTGTCCAGGAGCGACAGTGAGTCGATTCCGACGATCCAAGCAAAGATCGCCCGAGCCGTGGAAAGGGCACCGAGACCCGCCGCGAACTCCCCAGAGCGAACCCCACGCTCGATCAGGTCGGCGATGGATTGCTCTCCGAGCGCCTGGAACGACGCGTACTCCGAGCCAGGGCCGGAGCGGACGCTCAGGTCGGCTCCCAGGCGGACGACACAGTGCATGGTGGGGTCGTCGGAGATCAGCCGCGCTCGGAGTCGCAAGGCTCGACGCAGCTCGTCGCTCGCTGATGCACCCGGTTCCGCATCTGCTAGCAGCCGGGCGATCAGCTCCTGCTGCTTGGCCCGGAAGGCGGCGAGGGCGACTTCCTCCTTGTTCGAGAAGTGGAAGTAGAACGCGCCTTTGCTCATCCCACTGGCCAGAATGAGATCGTTGAGGGAGACGCCGTCGAAGCCGCTCTCGGCAAACGCCCGGGCTGCGGTGTCGATGATGAGCGAACGCGTTCGCTCGGCGCGCTCTTGACGGGCCCCGGTTGTGCTCGTTGGCATCACCTACAGTAAAACATACCGATCGGTCGGTTTACAAGCCACGAGTCCCACAGCCCGACATTGCCTGCGACAGCGATGCCCGGCCACCATTGATCGCCTGCCACCATGGTGCGGAGGGCGGCACCCGGTCCCGGCAGCGAGGACTGGGACACTCCCTACCGGATATCGAGGGGAGCAAATTCATAGACTCCAGCCATGGATCGTGAGGTCGTTTTCGTCTCGGGCGCCCCAGGGTCCGGAAAGACCACTCTTGCTGGAAGACTGGCGGAGTCGCTCCAGATGAACCTGATCGCAAAGGACTTCATCAAGGAGACCCCCTGGGACGTGTTCGATCCGCCTGGTGGGGATCTCGAATGGTCTCGGCGACTAGGTGCAGCCGCAATGGAGGTCGTTTGGACACTTGCGTCACAGAGTCGGCGGGTAATACTTGAAGCCAATTTTCGTCCACACAGCGATTACGAGAGGGCCAAGTTGTCGGGCCTTTGCGCCAAGTTGGTCGAAGTGCATTGTTCGTGTCCGCCAGAGCTCGCTAGAGAGCGCTATGAGCGGCGGGCTGCCCAGTCGGCGCACCATCCGGCTCACGTGACTCCGATCCTGGACTCAGCACTTCTCGCGGAGTTCGATCAGCCTGTCGGACTGGGCAGGGTGATTGAGGTGGATACGACGCAAGTCATCAACATCGAGCAGCTGTCAAAGGCCATCAACGCAGAACTGGCTGATCACTAAGACTTGGTCTCTTTGTGGTGGCTCGAAGCCTGGCGAACCCTGTCGCAGTCCCGGCGTTTTGGGGCACCCCGGCCATGTGTCCGGAATGGGAATCAAGCAGCCAATGGTGGCGACGTCCAAGTGAAGGTCTGCGTCCCATCGGCAGTAAAGGCATTCACTGTGGCTAGGTCGTCCGGAGTCCACAGAACTGCGAGCCAGCCAGGCCCCAATCTCACATCGGCTGTTCTGATCCGGTGACTCCGATGGACCCGAACGGTGGCCACGTCTGGACCACACAGGAAGACCATGTACGAATACCGGGGCCTCTCCTCCAGCAAGAATTCTCCGGAGCTACCACCCAGGCGGGGCTGCAGCTCTTGGCTTCGCTCTTGAAGTCGTTGACGTTGTTCCAACGGAGTCCCGGACGCCGCTCCGCCGAGGTGGCTCCACTGACCTTTCTTCGATTCGTGGAACTCATCGACGCCAAGTGCCAGTTCGCCTTTTAGACGAGTCGGGCCATACCCGACAACGATTGCAAGCTTGTGATGCCTATCAACGTCCAGCGGCGTAAACCTGCCATTGGATTGTGGAGCGGGTGCAGGCCAGACCCCTTGGTTGTCTATCACCGCACCAGCCGACTCTACGGTGGGCCACCATTGCCTAGGCATGGGCTTACTCCTCCGCTCAAGTCCAAGTCTGTCATGCAATGTCCCACCGTCCCGGCGTTATACATGTGATCCGTTCGTCCCGGGCTGACTCCTATGGAAGCACACTCACTGGGTATCGGCGCTTCCCTGCGCTCGGTCGATGCTCGTTGTGTGACCAGGGCGTGAACGGTGGGTGACGCCGAGGCCGCGACCACAGCCCCATGACCCATAGGGCGATCGCTCGATGCGCCAGCCGTCGAGATGTCTTACCCTTCCCTTCAGGCAGCCCGTCGTGCCCAGACACCCAGGGTTTGGCGACATCACATCTGAATGCCCGGGAGGCGGCGAGCCCGAAGCGAAATCGACCCACAGCGAAGGGCAGGTGCATTATGAGCAGGGCGCAGACGGATCAGAGCAAGCGCGGGCGCACGTGGGCTTTTCGAGCCAGGGGTCTACGGGCGTTGGTGCCCGGGTCGCTGGTGTTCGGGGGCGTCGCCGTCGCTTCGGTGATCGCCGGGTCGCAGTCCGCGTCTGCGGCTCCCACCGCCGTCCCGCTCTATGTCGCAGTCGGAGGAACTGGCGACTGCACGACGCTGGCGACCGCCTGTGGTTCCATCCAGACGGCGATCACTACCGCGGAAACCAAGACCGGTGACGACGTGACCATCAACGTCGCTCTCGGCACCTACACCGAGAACGACACCATCGACGCCTCGACCCTCAACTCGCTGACCATCGCCGGAGCCGGGGCCTCGACCACTACGGTGAACGGCAACCAGGCCGGGACGGTGTTCGGCGTCGGTAGCGGAACGGTGACCATCTCGGGCCTCACCGAGAACGGCAAGTCCTCCGCCCTCAGCGCCCAGGGGATCTCCAACGACGGCACGCTGACAGTCAACTCTTCGACCGTGTCGAACAACGAAGGCGCCGGCGGCATCTTCAACGCGAGTGGCGGCACGCTAACGCTCAACTCCTCGACCGTGTCGGGAAACAGCGTCGGTGCGGGCTTCGGCGGCGGCGGCATCTCCAACGACGGCACGCTGACGCTCAACTCCTCGACCGTGTCGGGCAATACCGCCGGTCTCGCCGCCCAGGGCGGTGGAGGCATCCGCACCAGCGGTGGCACGCTGACGCTCAACTCCTCGACCGTTTCGGGCAACACCGACCTCGGTCACTTCGGCGGCGGCATCTACAACCAAGGTGGCACGCTGACGCTCAACTCCTCGACCGTGTCGGGCAACACCGCCAATGGCGGCGGCGTCGGCGGCGGCATCTTCAACGTCAGCACGATGACACTCAACTCCTCGACCGTGTCGGGCAATACCGCCGGTGACGGCGGCGGGCTGGTCAACAACGCTGGCTCAACCACGCTCGACGCGACCATCGTGGCTGCCAACACCGACACCTTATCTCTCGGCCCGAACTGCTTCGTCGGCGGCGGTAGCGTCACGAGCGACGGCTACAACCTGACCGACGACGCCACGGGCACCGCCTGCGGCTTGAACGCATCCACCGACAAGGTGAATGTCAGTCCCGACCTTGGCCCTCTCGCCGACAACGGCGGTCCCACCCTGACCCAGCTGCCGGGTGCGGGCAGCCCGGCCATCGGGGCCATCCCGTCGGGAACCACTCTCGGCACGGCCCCTTCCACGGTCACGGTCTGCCCACGGACCGATCAGCGCGGGGTGGCTAGCGACCCGGGCTTCAACTGCACCATCGGCGCGGTCGAGGTCCTCCCCACCGGGACCCTCTCGGGGCACATCTACCTGTGCTCGGGCGCCACGCCGACCACCACCGAGGAGAGCGGGGGAACGCTCGGGGCCACGGGGCCACAGAGCGTCTCGGCCACGCCCAACCCGCTGGGGCCGAGCACGGTTGAGGCGGGCACCTACACCATGACGGCCACCGCGCCGATGAACTACCAGCTTTCGGCCTGCGGGAGCACCACCAACAGCGCCACCCAAACGGTGGCGGTGCCCCAGGGTGGGGCGGGGGGAGGCGTCTTCTATGTGACGCCGCTCTCGCCGTGTGCCGCCGGGCTCACCGCCCACACCCTCAGTGCCACCTACGCCAAGGGGACCTTCAGCGGCCTGTTCTGCGTGAACGCCACGGGCGTCGGCACCTACACCCAGGGCACGGTGACCGGGATCGGGTGGGTCACCACAGTGAGGGGAACCACCGTCATCGCCGCCCTGGGCAAGAACCTGGCCCTGGCGGGATTCACTAACGGCACCAAGAGCGGGTTCTTCGAGCTGGCACCCGCACCCTTCAAGATCGGGACCTTCACGCTCAGCTAGGCCCGAGGCACACTTGACGAGCGACAGGCTCCCGGCTCTGACCGGGGGCCTGTTCGCGTGAGGGTCTCGTGCGCCTTGGGGCCCTTGTCCACACGCCCAGTTGTGCCGGTATGTGCGCATGCAACTATCGCAAGCGCGACGGACGCCAGAGCCTGCTGAAGTTCGGGCGGCTCAAGAGTCTCCAGGCACAACAGTCCCCCAGTTGAACGCGAAGAGCCGGTTACGTGGGCGATCAACGTCGTGGCGTCTGCCTCACGCGACGTGCGATTCCCAAGGCTTCCACGGCGTGCTGAGGCCGAGAAACCCTCCCGCCCGCCGAGGCGGCGGCGAAGCCGCCGGCCGAAAGCGAGGCGGGCTGGAAGTGAAGTAAACACGTCCCTGCGGCCTTGGACATCGCTCCGTTGATTCCGTAGACCCTTCTGTCGGCGATCTCTCGATCTCATTCAGGCATCGACCGGGAGCGGGTACGAGCAGCAGCACACATCAAGGGCGGCGGCCGGCGCAGCGAACCCTTGACGGCTGCGTCGAGAACGAGATGGAAACCCACAATGGCGTTGGCCGGGCTCCCCGAGCCCGGCCTGTGTGCGCAGTGGGTTCGCCCGCTGAGGCGGGTGCGGGCCCTGTAACCGGGTGCCGGGCCCTGTAACACAGCACCCGCAAAATACTGCTCACCAAGGAGACCATCGGCCGCCAACGGGGCGACACCGCAGCTCAGGATGCCATTCCACTGCCGATCCGAGAATGGGGCTTGACAGCGTCACACCTGAGTCGCATACTTGCGACCCTCATGACCGAGCCTCCCGACTTCCGTTCCGACCCGAGCGACAGCCCCGAGGGCAAGGGGATCGCCCGCTACCGCCGCAGCGCCTTTTGGACCTCGGTGCCCGACGACGTCCGGGCCGAGCTGTCCGTCGAGGCCACCTACTCCTCGCCCCAGGAGTTCCCCGCCCTGGCCCGTGACTCCCTGGCCTGTGCCGTCGTCGAAGACGCCGAGCTCATCGGCTTCTGGGTGGCCTGGCACCGCGCCGGCGGGTTCGCCTCCCTCGAGTCGGGGGGCTGGCACCGGGCCACCATCTACCGCAAGATCCGCCGCTTCCGGGCCCGCTTCGGCGCCCATCCCGACGAGCACCGATTCCGCTGGATCACCCTCGACCTCGAGCGGGCCTGGAACGACGAGATCGACAAGGTCCTGCACCCCTTCGCCCAACCGGCGGCGGACTGAGGAATCGACGTGCCTTCGCCCGCTCCGTCCTCTGACCCTTCAGTCGCAAATCTGCGTATGACCGACCACGCAGCCCCGGGAGCCGTCCTGTGGAGCTGGCCTCGGGCGTCGACGCCCTCTACCTCTCGGGGCACGGCTACCTGTCCAAGGGGTTCTTGGCCCGTCTCGAAGAACACCGGCTCTGGGCCGACCGGGTGTCGATGGCATTGCCCTTCGAGCTCGGTCCCCTCACCTTCGGCCTGGCGCCGCACGGCTGGGGCAAGTATCGCTACTGCCTCGACCACGAGTCGGGGCGCATCGGTTTCACCTCGAGCCGCCGGATCCCCGCTCTGCGCATCCGACCCCGAGCCGAGTTCCTCCAGGCGCGCGGGCCCGGAGGCACGGTCACGCACTTCGAGGAATTGCTCGGTCCTCTCGTCGAGAACCTCGCTTTCTCCGTGGCCCGGATCGACCTGTTCTGCGACCTCGACCACTTGGAGCTCTGCGCCGAGGACCGGCCGGGCTTCGTGTGCCGGGCCAACGCATGCACGATGTACCAGACGGACCGGGTCTGCACCGGCTTCGCCTTCGGCTCGAGACGTACCCAGCACATCTGTGCGCGCATCTACGACAAGACGGCCGAGATGGAGGCCAAGGGCACCGACTGGTGGGAGGCGGTGTGGGCCGAGCGCCACCTCGTCGGCGAACGGGTCTGGCGCATCGAGTTCGAGATCGACCGGGCCGCGCTGAGCGACCTCGAGCTCTCCCGCCCCGACGACGTGGTGGCCGCCGTGCCCTCGCTCTGGCGCTACTGCAGCTCCGACTGGCTGACCCTGCGCCTCCCGACGGCGGACTCGAACCGCTCGCGGTGGCCCTCGACGAGGGCTGGCGGGCCGTGCAGTCGGCCTCCCTCGTCCACGGGGCGACCGAGCTGCGGTTCATCCGAGGTCACAAGCGGGCCCAGACGCTGCGCCGACTCGTGCCGGCCCTGGTGGGCTATCTGGTCAGCTTCGCCGTCGTGTCGGGGACGAACGACATCGACGACACGGTCGACGCCCTGGCCACCCAGCTGCGCAACGACGAGGCCATTCGGCGCGTGACCTTCGCCCATCGAGTCCAGCAACGGCGAACGGAAGGGAGCTACCGGTGAAGGCCACGACGTCTGTCGGTCAAGGGGTGGGCACACACACAAAGGGGAGGGAGGCGTGATGGACAAGCTCCTGTTGCGCGCAGAGGAGGTGGCCGAGCTCATCGGCGTCGGCCGCACCAAAGTCTTCGAGTTGATGCGGACAGGCCAGCTCGAGTCCGTCCGCATCGGTGCGTGCCGACGGATCCCTGCCTCCGCCGTGTTCGAGTACGTGCAGCGGCTGCGGGCAGCGTCCGACGAGGGTCTCCGGATTCCTGCGGACATCCCACCCCGGGAGTCGACCGTTCTCGGTTGACACAAAAGCCCCGTACAGCCGAGGAGCGAGTCGATGGCCACCATTCGAACCAGGGAGACGCCCGAGGGCCCGCGCTACGACGTGCGCTTCTGGGCCAACGGGAAACAGTGGTCGAAGACCTTCCGCACCCACGATGCCGCGAAGGGCTACCGGCGGAAGGTCGAAGGGGAAGAGCTGGCCGGCCTCGTCACGAATCCGACCGCCGGTGAGCGCCTGTTCGCCGACTACGCCGAGAGCTGGATCGAGCACCGACTGGTCAAGGGCCGACCGCTCAGTCCGGCCACCCGCCAGGGCTACCGGGCGCTCCTCCGGCGGCACCTCGGCCCGGCCTTCGGCGCCATGAAGCTCTGGCAGATCACCACCGAGCGCATCCGCCAATGGCAGACCGATCTCAACGCCCGATCCCCGGACCAAGCCGCCAAGGCCTACCGCGTGCTCCGGGCCATCATGAATACTGCGGTCAGCGACGAGCTCATCAACCGCAATCCGTGCTCGATCCGAGGTGCCGGCATCGAGCGGGCCCGGGAGCGCCCGCTGCTCGACACCACGACCGTGTTGGCGTTGGCCGACGCGATCGACCCGAGGCTCCGCTGCCTGGTCCTCCTCGGCGGATTCGGCGGCCTGCGCACCGGTGAGCTACCACGTGGGTGACGCCGTCGATGCATGGGTCTTCACCCGTCCCAGCGGGCTCCCGCTCCGCCGCGCTGATCTGTCGTACGCCTGGAGGGACGCGTGTGCCGCACTCGGCCTCGAGGGCATGCGCCCCCACGATCTTCGTCACCACGCGGCGACC
Source organism: uncultured Acidimicrobiaceae bacterium (assembly GCA_963717455.1). GTDB lineage: Bacteria > Actinomycetota > Acidimicrobiia > Acidimicrobiales > RAAP-2 > Bog-473. The sequence goes on along the minus strand of OY970336.1, from coordinate 2,537,711 downwards.
GTCATCGCCCGCAATCCCAACGTGACGCTGCGCGAGCTCATGGCGACCATCGGCCACTCGTCGTATGTGGCGGCGCTGCGCCACCAACACACCACGGCGGAACGGAACCAGGCCATCGCCGACTACCTCGACGACGTGATCGACGCGGCCCGACGTGCGCCGAAGTCCGCTCCCGTACGCCGTCATCCGAATTGAGCTGTGCCATCCCTGTGCCATGGAGCGACAGCGTCGAAACGGCAACAGAGGCGTACACCATCGCCTACCTGCGCCTTCACACAGAGGCGGCGGGCGGAATCGAACCGCCGTACGGGGCTTTGCAGGCCCCTGCCTAAACCACTCGGCCACGCCGCCGCGCACCAACACGAACGGGCGGCCAGCCTAACGGCCGGCGTCGCCTCGCCCTCGATGGGCCCAGCGGGGCCTAATGCCTCAAGCGGGACACCAGCCAGAACACCCCTGCGATCAGGGCGACGATGACCGCGATCTTCACGAAGAAGAGAATGATGCCGGCCAGGCTGGCGAGGATCCAGAAGGCGACGATCACCCCGACCACGCCCACCGCCGTCATGGCGACGGCGTGCGAGAAGGTCACGGGCTTCTTGCCCTCCGAGCTGCTTACGTCTTTGGTCACGAGCCCAATGCTACGTTCCGCCCATGGCCGCTGAAGCGTCGCTGCGGGAACGGCGCCGCCGGCTCCTGGCTGAGCCCGGCCTGATGGGAGTGGAGTTCTGCCGGCGCTACGCCGACGAGGCCGACGCCTGGCTCTCGGAACTGGCCGAACGTGCGGCCGGCGACAACAAGCGGCACCTGGCCCTGGTCGCCGTGGGCGGGTACGGGCGGCGGTCACTGTGCCCCTTCAGCGACCTCGATGTGGTGCTCGTCCACGACGGGCGCCGGGACATCAGGGCCGTGGCCGACGGCATCTGGTACCCGGTGTGGGACGAGGGCGTGCACCTCGACCACTCGGTGCGCCGGCCCGCCGAGGTGCTCAGCGCGGCGGCCGAGGACGCCCGGGTCGCGCTCGGTCTCCTCGACGGCCGCCTCGTCTGGGGCGAGCCCAGGGTGACCGAACCCCTCCTGGAGAAGTCGCGCGCAGCGTGGCGGGAACGGCTCGGCACCAAGTACCTGCCGGTGCTCGAGGTACAGATGGCCGAGCGCCGCACGACCGCGGGCGACGTCGCCTTCCTGCTCGAGCCCGACCTCAAGGAGAGCCACGGCGGCCTGCGCGACGTAAGCGTGCTACGAGCTATCTCCGCCTACGCGCCGCTGCTGGCCGACTATGCAGACCTGGCCTCGCTCGACGAGGCGGCGGCGCTGCTCACCACCGTGAGGGTCGAGCTGCACCGCATGGCCCAGCGCGAGCACGACAAACTCCTGCTGCAGGACCAGGATCACGTGGCCGCGGCGCTCGGCTTCCCCGATGCCGACGAGCTCATGCTCGCCGTCTCGACGGCGGGCCGCCAGATTGCCTGGGTGAGCGACGACGTGTGGCGGCGGCGGCGCCTCTGGGATCCCACCCCGCCACCGAGACGCCGCTTCGGCCGCGGCACACCCGACGCTCGCCCGCGGCGCGCACCGGCCGACCTCGGCCCCGACATGGTCGAGGTCGACGGCGAGATCGCTCTGACGCCCCTGGCGCCGGTCTCCAACGACGCGTCGCTGCCCCTGCGCCTTGCCGCCACCGCGGCGGCACAGGACCGGCCCATCGCCAAGGGCTCGCTGCACCGGCTGGCCGACCGCATGCCCCTGCCCGGTGACCCGTGGACGCCGGAGACCCGGGAGGCGCTCGTCGCGTTGCTCGGCCTCGGCCGCCCCGCCGTCGACAAGATCGAGTCCCTGGACCAGCACGGCCTGCTGGTGCGACTGATCCCCGAGTGGTCCGCCGTCCGCAACAAGCCGCAGCGCAACGCCTACCACACCTACACGGTCGACCGGCATCTCCTCGAGGCGGCCGCGCTGGCGGCCGAGCTGACCGACACGGTCGAACGGCCGGACCTTCTCCTGGTCGGCACGCTGCTGCACGACATCGGCAAGGGTTTCCCCGGCGACCACACCGCCATCGGCATCGAGGTCGTCGAACGCATCGCGACGCGTATGGGCTTCACCTCGGCCGATGTCGAGGTCCTGGTGGACCTGGTGCGCCACCACCTGTTGCTCCCCGACGCCGCAACACGGCGCGACCTGGACGACCCGACCACCATCGCCCGCGTCGCCCGCGCCGCCGGCGACCGCCTGACCCTGCACCTGCTCGCCGCGCTGACCGAGGCGGACAGCCGGGCCACCGGTCCCTCGGCCTGGGGGCCCTGGAAGGCGGGGCTGGTCGCCGAGCTCGTCGCACGCACCGATCGTGTGCTCCAGGGTGAGACCGCCCCGGCTGGCCCGGACCCCATCCTGGCGGCCCACCAGGACCTCATCGAGGAAGTGGGCCAGTCCGGAGTCCCGTCGGTCTTGCTGCAACCGCCGCAGGTGATCGTGGCGGCACCGGACCGTCGGGGCCTGTTCTCCTCGGTGGCGGGGGCGCTCGCCCTGAACGGCATGGACGTCCGGGCAGCCAACGTGAGCGGGGAGGACGGGGTGGCGGTTGAGGTGTTCACCGTCGAGGTCGCCCGCGGCACCTGGCCCGACACCGCAAAGTTGCGGGAGGACCTCGATGCCGTCCTCTCCGACCGTATGTCGATCGGCGAGCGCCTCTCCGAGCGTGAGCGGATCTACCCCCGCCGTCGGAGCTCCGCCGCCCACCTCCCGCGCAGCGACGTGAGCGTCGACAACGAGGCGTCAGACACCGCCACGGTCATGGAGGTGCGGGCCCCCGACGAGATCGGGCTGCTCCACCGCATCACGCGGGCCCTCTTCGAGTCGAATCTCGACGTGGTCTCGGCCCGGGTCTCGACGCTGGGCGAAATCGTGGTCGACGCGTTCTACGTCCGCGAGCCCGACGGATCGAAAGTGACCGATCAGGGCCGACTTTCAGACATCGTCGACGCAATTCGGTCCGAAATCGGTCTCTAGGCCCTGCTAGACTCCAGTACAATCCCCTCTGCAATGTCTGGGGACCACGTACGGAGTCGGAAGGGCCCACGCCTGTGGGTGATCCTCACCGTGTGCCTGGCCGTCCTCGTGGCCGCCGGCGGCAGCTTCGTCGCCATTCAGAACGACCGCGCCAACCAGGCGGCGGCCACCCCCACCGCCCCTCCGACCCCGCTCACCGTGACCTCCGTGACCCCGACCGGGACGAACGTCGCCGCCGGATCCACCATCTCGGTGCAGTTCTCAACGGACCTGGCCCCCGGCAGTCCCATGCCGACCCTCACCCCGGCCGTGGCGGGCTCCTGGGCCGCGCTGTCCCCGTCCCTGCTCCAGTTCCAGGCCACCGGTCCGCTCGTACCCGGTGCCACCGAGACGATCACCGTCCCGGGCGGGGCCGCCGGCGCAGTCAGCTCCGAGGGCCAGCACCTCGCCCAGAACGTCACATCGCAGTTCACCGTGGCGCCCGGCTCCATCCTGCGCCTCCAGCAGCTGCTCGCCGAACTGGGCTATCTCCCCCTCACCTTCACGCCCGCCTCGCCGCTGACGTCGCCGACGCAGGAGGGCAACGACCAGGTGGGGTCGTTCACCTGGCGCTGGCCCGACCAGCCCCTCGCGCTCTTGACGCTGTGGACGCCCGGCACCAACAACGTCATCACGCAGGGTGCCGTGATGAACTTCGAGTCCCAGAACGGCCTGAAGACCGACGGCATCGCCGGCCCGCAGGTGTGGACCGACCTCCTCGCCGACGTGTGGAACGGCCATGGCGACGCCCTCCCGTGGGACTACGTGACGGTGAGCCAGTCGCTGCCCGAGTCGGCGACCGTCTACAAGAACGGGGTCGCCGTCTACACGACCCCCGTCAACACCGGGGTTGCGGGAGCGCCGACCGAGAACGGCACGTGGCCCGTCTACGCCCGCTACACGGTGACCACGATGACCGGCACCAACCCTGACGGCTCCCGCTACTCGGACCCCGGTATCCCGTGGGTGAGCTACTTCCACGGTGGGGACGCCCTGCACGGCTTCGTCCGTGGGTCCTACGGCTTCCCCCAGAGCGACGGGTGCGTCGAGATGCCGATCTCCAACGCGCAGGTCGTGTTCCCGCTCACGCCGCTCGGGACCCTGGTCACAGTCCACGACTAGGCCCGGGCGAACCGGGCTGGGTGCCCCGCCGCCCTAGTCTCTCCCTTCGATGTCCCCAATCCGGTGGGTTCTCGACATCTGCGGGCGGGTCCTCATCGGGGCCGGTGTCGTGTTGCTCCTCTTTACGGCGTACCAGATCTGGGGCACCTCCATTCAAGAGTCGCGCACCCAGGCCGGGCTGCGCACCCAGCTCCAGCAGCAGACCAACAGCGAGGCCATCCGCCACGCCCTGGCCGAGGAGGCTGCGCTGAACAAGCTTCCCACCGGCCCGCCGATGGCCGCGCCCCGCACGAACGCGCCGCCCGAGGGCGACCCCATCGGCTACATCTGGATCCCCAGGATCGGCGTCAACCAGGTGGTCGTCGAAGGCACGAACACTCCCGACCTGCGCAAGGGCCCGGGTCACTACACCGGGACGCCGCTGCCCGGGCAGAGCGGCAACGCCGCCGTTGCCGGGCACCGGACGACCTACGGCCACCCCTTCTACAACCTCGACTCCGTGAAGGTCGGCGATCCGATCGTGCTCACCACCCTGCAGGGCATCTTCGTCTACGACACGACCAAATCCTTCGTCGTGTCGCCGAGCGACACCAGCGTCATCCAGAACGTCTTCGCCGACCAGCTCACGCTCACCACCTGCAATCCGCGCTTCAGCGCCTCGTCGCGCCTGGTCGTCCAGGGCAAGCTGGCTCACTCCCAGCTCTTCCCGAACTCGGGCCTGCCGCCCGCGCAGCTCCACGCCGACCCGAAGAGCGAGAACCTGGCCGGGAATTCCGACGTCCAGCTGACCGACGCACTGTTCTGGGGGTTCGTCACCGTGGCGGTCGGCGCCGGCATTCTCTATGCCGCCTACCGCTTCCGCAGCCGGCGCTGGGTCATTTACGGAGTGGGTGTGGCCGGGATGCTGGTCCTGCTCTGGTTCTTCTTCGGGGCGGTCAGCCCGCTGCTCCCCGCCAGCTTCTGACCCCATGCTCGTCGAACAGCCGCTGGCCGACCACTTCCGGGGCTTCGCTGCGGTGGTCGAGCGGGACGGCGGCGCCACCTACCCGGTCATCTGCCGGGCCGCGGCCGAAGACGACGAGGTGCTCTCCCTCCTCGACGGAGCACCACTCCCCCAGCGCCGGCCGCTCTTGCTGCTGGCGGCCGTGCACTTCCTGCTCCTCTCCGGCGTCGAGCACCCGCTCGCCGCCCACTACGACACCGTGGCCGACGTGCTCGGCACCCCCTACGACCCGTCGGGTGACGCGGCTGCGTCCTTCGCCGACTTCTGCGGTGAGCACCGCACCGAGCTGGAGGCGTTGATCGCCACCCGCACGACCCAGACCAACGAGGTCGGGCGCTGCACCGCGCTGCTGCCAGGCCTGTGCCACATCGCGGCGCACCACGGCTGGGAGGAGCCGCTGTCCCTGCTCGACCTCGGCACTTCGGCCGGCCTCAACCTGCTCTTCGACGACTACGCCTACACCTACCGGGCGGCCGAAGGCGACCAGGCCATCCGTGCGGGCGCCCCCGCCGCCGCGGTCGCGCTGGAGTGCACTGCCCGCGACGACCTCGAGGGCCTGCCCGAGCTCCGGCTGCCCGCCGTGGCGGAGCGCGTCGGCCTCGACCTCTCTCCGCTCGACCCCTTCTCCGACGACGCCGCCCGGTGGCTGCTGGCTTGCCAGTGGCCCGACAACCTCCCGCGCTTCGGACGCCTGCGCGCGGCGTTGGCCAACGTGCGCGCCTCGGCGCGCCCGCCGCGGCTCGAACAGGGGGACATGGTGACCGACCTGCCGCGTATCGCCGCCACCATCCCCGGCGACGGCCCACTCGTCGTGTTCCACTCCTGGGTCGCGGCCTACCTCGACGCGGCGCAGCAGCGCACCCTGGCCGACGAGGTCCGTTCGCTCGGGCAGGACCGACCGGTGCACCACCTCTACTGCGAGTCGCCCTTCGAGACGCCCGGCCTGCCCACGCCCCCCTCCCCCGTGCGGCGCGAGGGGCCCGACCTGGCGACGGCCCTCGTCCACATCGGACCCGACGGCGCTGAGCCGGCCCGCCTGGCCGACACCCACCCCCACGGGTACTGGATCCGTTGGTGGGGTGACGCGTTCTGGACAAGTTCCTTGCCGATCCGGAAGGCCTGGCGGTGATGATGGAATCCGGCACCGAAGGCGGCCCAACGGCTAGCTGGCAGACATCGACATGGGTCGAGATTGAACTCTGATCAGAAGACAAGGTGGGGGCGGGGGCAGACCAACTAAGGGCGCACCCGCGCCATTGACCGGGTATCTCCGTTCGCTGCCGGGACTGGGAGCGCTATAGAGAGGACGGCGCTTGCAGTCGGCTAACTGCCGCCGACCGGCACTTTCGGGCTAGAGGGTGCGAGGGCAGGACCATCCGGGCGGACATCCGTCTTGGCCCTTGGTTGGCCCAGGTGACGTGGCAGCCTGTCGTCATGCAGCTGTCAAAGGTGGATCCCGAGATCGTCGACCTATTGCGTGGCCTTGGTGCCACCGATACGCAGATCGAACAAGCGGCAGTCGCCCGACGACTCCCAGCATTGGCTGTTGATCTCGTCTTGAGCCGTGACTTCACTTTGTCGGTCGACGAGGTGGCGGCAAGGACCGGCGCATCGACGGAGGAGCTTCTGGAGATCTACCGGCTGTTCGGTATTGCGCTCGACCAATCCGGTCCCGCGCTGGGCGGGAACGATCTCACGCTCCTGTCGGTGTTGCGGGGCGTTGGTGGAGGTGCGGGAGGGGCAGTGAGCGACGAGAACCTCAGTCGAGGTGCGGGCGAGAATCTGTTGCGCGTGATCGGCCTGTCGGTCTCCCGCATCGCAGAGGCTGCAGTAAGCACCTTTGTTCAAGATGTGGAAGCTCATCTCGAAGCAAATGAGGTCGATCTCATCGACTGGGTACGTGCGGAGACGAGGATCGGCGAGGTCGCCCAGGAGCTGGGTCCGAGTCTAGGGACGCTATTCATCCACCATCTCCTCGAAGCGATCCAACGGCAGCGACACACACAACAAGACGTGAGCGAGCGGTCGATGGCTCGCCTCGCCATCGGCTTCGTTGATCTTGTCGGCTTCACACCCTTAGCGCGACAACTCTCCCCCAAGGATCTCGTCGCACTGGTCACACGCTTCGAAGCGCGGGCGTTCGACATCGCTTCGGCGTTCGGTGGCAGGGTGATCAAGCACATCGGCGATGAAGTCATGTTCACCGCATTGGGCGCTCAGGAAGCGGCACGTATTGCGCTCGCCCTCATCGCCGAGTTTGCCACCACTGTCCAGCCTCGCGGCGGGTTGTGTTACGGCGAGGTTCTGACCTTGCGGGGCGACTACTACGGCCCGATCGTCAATCTCGCCGCCAGGCTCACCGACCAAGCCGTCCCCGGCGAGGTACTCATCGACACCGCGACCGCCACATTCCTCACCGATGTCGCCTGCGAACCGGCCGGTCGCCGATCGCTCAAAGGCTTCGACGAACCAGTCGCTGTGTGCACTCTGACCACCTAACGAATCCCGCGATCGTCGGAAGGTCGCTTGCGATGACGCGACCACTGTTCTAAGGGGCAAAGAAAGGGGAGCCCGCGTACGCCGGGAGTGGGTCTCACCCTTCGGCATGCCATCACTAGTGGGGCGGTCAATGCGGCTCCCCGAAGTCGCCCGACGACAGTGCAGAGATGCCGGAACGCCGAGATCATCGCCCAGAGGTCCAGGTCGGAGGGCGATCGAGCAATAAGTCACAAGGACCCAAATCGCGGCATTGGTGTCGGAGGTCCCTGTTTATGCCTTGGCAGAACGCTGACACTCGGTGTATGGCCATGTACGCGGATCTTGTGTCGAGGGCTCTTCTCGACGGAGACCAAGAAAGCGACATAGCGGTGTTGATTCAAACCGCTCTCATGGCCCGCCTGGCGATCACGACGGAAAGAGCCGAGGTAACAGTTCCTGGGACTCTCGCCGATCAGATCAGCTACGACCGATCACTGATCCGCCTCTGTCGTGCCTGTGGCATCGAAACCGAACCAAGCCGCTTTGAGCAACCCGCTATCGAGCGCGGTCGGCTTGAGAATGTGCTCTCCAGTATCGGAGTTGACTTTTGGATCTATCCGTGACGGTTGAAGACGAACCGCAAGGTATCCCAGTTCGCGGTCGGTGAGGCACGTCCACGATGCTGCCGTTCTTGGGGTGAAGACGACGAAGACGAGCGACAGGCGACACCTTTCCTACGCGATGTCATCAGCGCGAGTCTCTCTCGCACCGTCCACATCACTTTGGGTTACCCGAATCGAACGCGGCCAGCCCTGGGCAGCTGAGAGCCGGACCCAATAGGCGTCCCCGTCGAAGGAAATCCCTGACACTGTTGGGGGTGATCCCTGGCTACCGGATGGAGCGAGAGGATTGGACCGGTACTTTGGGTCGATTCGATAACCGCGAATCGGGTGGTCAACTTCGGCGGTACAAGTACCACCAGCACGACCCCGAGCCCGCCACGACAACTTCACCAGTCTCTTCACGGGCGGCCCTACTTCCGGTTCAGCACCTCTGGTTGCGAGTGTACGCCTTCATCCCTATATGTCGCGTCCGGGAAGGTCTGAATGGGATGAGGGTGTCTCCGAACGCCGAGACGGTGAAGGCAGGTTGCGCTACCACGGTCAGCCAGGACTATTTGCTTGCTCGTCGCACATCGGCCGCCACAAAGACGTCCGGAAGCGTGTCCAGCGATCCCGGACGCCGTATTCGGTAACCCAACTCGACAACTTGAGCGATCTCGTAACCACCTGCCCACTGCCCCCCCTCAAGTCTCGTGCGGACTTCCACACTCGACGCCACCCTGTGGCGCGGCGGTGCCGGTGCCACTACATCCTCGATGGCAAATCCTCCCCGCCCATCCGAGGTGCACGTGGATTCGATGGCGGACGCAAACCGCACGAAGATGTCGCGGCTCCCGTCGTCTGGTGTAAGCAGACCGAACTCCCTGGTGGGACTCGTCCATTTCATTGTGCCTTGTACCATGACACGGCCTCCTTCTATAGGTGCTCAGAAGAAGGCGTCGAGCCTGCACAGGACGACGACAGGTGGGTCGTCCAACTTCAACAAGGCGTCACTCCCAAGGGGGGACGTGTTCACGTGACTACCATGCGGGCCGTCTGTGATCCCCAATCGGGCCGAACATTCCGGGATGCTCTGAAGCTGTCAGGCCCCCGATCGGGGTGCGCCAGATCGCCTGCGTGCTCACACCGGATCTGGAATCGGTCTCGAAGACCGCCCCCGACCCGCGCAGCCAGGCCGGTCTTCCGGTGAGCTCGCTTGGCTCCGCGTAGCCACTGAAGGCGTTCACCGAATGGACACCTTGGCCACATACGCTCATAGCCGTGCTCGGCGAGGTAATGATCGTCATGGTGCGCGGCGACGACTGGCTGGCAGCTGATGAAGCCGACCAACATCAGTATGAGCTGACCTCAGGTCAACGCGGGATTGTTCTCGTGAAGGAGGGCGGCAATGCTCAGGACGTGCTCGAAGTCGTCCGAGAGGGCAATCCGTCCCGGTTGATTGAAGCTGTCTCCTACGACGGCCGGGTCGGGTGCTCGCGAGCTCCATGGGAGCACGCGCTCCGTCGGATACTTGAACTAGCCGATCCCTGCTTCTAGGCGAGGAGTCACCCCGAACGAGAACGTCGGCGTCAAGAGTCGAGGCCACTCGGCCAACTCATGAACGACGTCCGCAAGGTCCAGACAAGTAGCGAAAATGTTGGCCGGACCGGGGCGCGATATCTCGCTCATCTTCGGCCGACAACCTCGCCATTGCAGACTCCACGAATGGCCTAGCGTTTAGGTGCCGCGGAGGCCCCGCCCCTTCATCGCATCAGGATCGTGGGACTGTTCGGCACAACGGAAACAGTCCCCGCGCCCACCTCGGATCTACGACCCGCCGTCGCCGCCCACGCTGCGAAGTCGCCCGCGGTGTTCCTCAGCCTTTGCGACCGATGAACGCGAGGAGTTGCGTCTGCGGTCCCACACCGGCGGGCACGAGAATGTCCTCGCCGAACATCCCACTGGCTCGTACCATGTCGGCCTGATCCTGGAGGAGCCTGTAGGCGGCGTCCACCAGTTCGGGATCGAGGGTGGCATCCTGGCCGGTGGCGGTTGCCAGGTCCCATCCGTGAATCAGGACATCAATGAAGCGGTGGCCGGCGTACACGGAGCCCGGGACCGGCCCGTAGGAGACAGCGCAGGGCGCGTCGAGCGCCCCGGGTGCCTCGAAGGCAGCCGATGCCGCCTTGGCCGAACCGTCATATGCAGCCAAGGCGTCCTTCCCGAGCACGTCACCATCGAGGCGGTCACCGACCTCCTCGATGGTGTGGCCCGAGCCAAGCTCGGCCGCCCACAGGTTGCCCGACACCAGGTGATTCAGGAGGGCTTGGACGTCCCAGCCGTCACAGGGAGTCGCGTCGGCCCATTGGGCACGATCAATGTTGGCCACGACGGAGCGGGTCTCGTCGAGAGCCCTTCGATGCAGCTGGGCGATGTTTGCCATGGCGCACTCCTCCAATTTCCCGGTTGCCCTCCCCGGCTGCCCGCGGCACTTGGCGGATGACGAAACAAATGCCAAACGCTGGACTCGCCGAGTGTCGTCGGACTGCTATCCAATGATGACGAGCCGGGGAATGCGTTCCGGTCCTACGCGCGGTCCTCGATCACGTCAAGGTCCTGGAACGTCATCGGCCCGTCGAGGAGTGCCGCCTGCTTCTCACTGAATTCGGATGTCTCCGGCAGATTCGAGTTCTCCATGGCGGCCTCATAAGAGTCGAAAAACGCGAGGATCAGGTGTCGGTCTGGGTCTGTGCGGTCTCGGGCGACGATGGAGCGCCGAAGTGTGCGCTTGCCCTCCGTCGCCGCTCGCCACTCATCTTCGAGCCGCTGGATCTTGTCGAATTCTCTTGATCGGCACTCGATGATCTGAACGAACGCCATGGTGGTCTCCTTTCGACGTTCCGCCGCCTCACACAGCGGAATTGATTTCCTGGGTTGCATTGTTAGCTGAAGCACCTCAAAGCAACCTGGGTAGTGCGGGAACCGTGTCCGACACCACTAGATGCAAGACCAATCTGGAACTCTGACCCATCAGAAACATGGGGCAGGTACGGCACTTCGGAGCGCAGCCCGCCCAAACCCGCGGCGGGTGTTGATTCGCTCCGCGGCTTGGCTCATATGCGCTCTGCGGTCGTTCACAGGTCAGATGCTGGGGAATCCAGGTCCTCTCTGACTGAGCCCTTGGCGCTTTCAGAATCGAAAAGTGCGTAACGTAACTGTCATCTTGGCGGGAGGGGAGGGCAACGAAGGTGGCACAGACGGAGAACATGCGGCCGAACCTTGTGGACTTTGGCGACACGCAGCAAATGAGTCAGATCGACGCGTCGAAAAGCGAGCTCGGTATCTCGAACCGGACGATCCTCTGGGCGTTGATCGCCGCGATCGCGTTGGCGCTCGCTGCACTAGCGGTCGGAGTGATCGCGCTGACGTCGACACCTGGTGCCGTGGCCGGTCCGCAGGGGCCGACGGGACTCCAAGGCGCCACTGGTGCGGAAGGCCCACAAGGGGTGTCGGGTCCCACGGGAGCCAAAGGACCACAAGGAGCAACCGGATCGCCGGGACCGGCCGGACCAAAGGGAGCCACAGGGCTCACGGGTCCGGCTGGGGCGCAGGGCGTTCCTGGGCCCGCCGGAGCGAGCGGCACGATCGTCGCGAGCACCGTCGTGTCCGGCGCGACTGTGCTCTCTGCCGCCAACCCACCGGTCGGGACGATCGTGGTTGCAACGGCGTCGTGCCCGCCAGGTGTGATCTCACTCGGAGGCGGCGCTCAGGTCTCTGCAACAGGCTTCGGGAGCAAGAATGTCACCCTGCGATCCTCGTTCCCAGCGGGGGCTAACGGGTGGCGAGCGGTCGCATCTGTGATCGGGCCGCTCGGCGCCGGAGAGCAGTTGGCCGTACATCCCTACGTCCTCTGTGGCAAGGCATCAGGGAGCCAATCCGCTGCTACGACGACGACATAAAGCGCTGCCCAAAAGAGTGCAGGCGAGACTGCCTCATTGGTGCCGTTGAGGGTGCCCCCCTTCGATGCTCCTATGGGCTGTCAAGTCCCAATTTGTCGTGAGGTAAGAGGCCGTAGACCTCGCGGGCGACGTAGCGCTTGAGGCATCGAACGGCCTCCTTCTTGGTCAGGCCCTCCGCCCTTCGTCGATTGATGTACTCGGTGGTTCGATGGTCGTAGACCATGCGCGTGATCACGATGTGCCAGAGGGCGGAGTTGGCTTGGCGATCGCCGCTGCGGTTGAGCCGGTGTCGTTGGTTCTTGCCGCTGCTTGCGTCAAGTGGTGAGGCGCCGCAGAGATGGGCGAAGGCCGCCTCGCTGCGCAGCCGTTCGGGATTGTCGCCGGCAGTGACGAGGAGCGCCGAGGCGGCGTCGGTCCCGATGCCGAGTGTGGAGACGAGCTCAGGCGCGGTCTCTTTGACCAAGGGTTTGAGGATGGCGTCGATCTCGGAGATCTCCTCTTCGAGGGTGATGGCACGGCGGGCCAGCATCCGAAGGGTGAACTTGGTGAGCGAGATGACGTCGCGCTTGGTGCCGGGTCGATAGGCGGACGCCCGCTCGAGGAGGTGGAAGACGTTGAGGCCCCGGAGCTCGGCTCTGATGGGCTCGGGGGCGGTCGAGACCAGGTTGCGCATCTGGTTGAGCGCCTGGGTTCGTCCCTTGCGCGCCGAGGCCCTCGCGACAGGCAATACCCGCATGGATTCGACGTTTCCGTCCCTCGTCTTGGCTTCACCGGAGGCGTCGCCCGAAAGGGCGGCACGGGCGGCCGAGATGGCGTCTTGGGGATCGGACTTGCCCTTGAGTCGCCGGCGTTGGCGATTAGGCCGGTCCACTTCGACGACGCGAATCCGCTCGGCTTGGAGGTGACGGGTGAGCCCGGCTCCATAGGAACCCGTCCCTTCGACACCGACCAGCTCGACGGGGCCGAAGTCGGAGAGCCACCCCAGCAGCTTCTTGTAGCCGCTCTGGGTCGTGGCGAAGCTCTCGGACGCCGAGGAGGGCCCCTCGTTCGTCCAAAGCCGCAGGTACATGGACGTCGAGGTGTGTATCGACGCCGCCGGTGATGCTTCGTGCCAAATTGGTCACTGTCATCCCTTCGTTGGATTGGGTTGGGGTGACACCGCACCTGCGGGACGACGGACAAGACAGCGACGGGCCTGTGTGAGGCAGGCTCCTATGAGGTCACCCCGTCCGACCGATGGGTGTCGAGTGGGTGACCGGGCCAGGCCGACGGATCGAACGAAAGACAGTCCCAAAGGACGTCAGCCGGTTTATTGGAGTCAGACCTGGCCTGGGCACCCACCCACACGCTGACCAACCCGTTCACCGAAGTGGTGGATCACTCAGCGGCCGTCTCAATCCTCGCTGCCGGGTCGGTGGGACTCCGTGACGAGCGTGAAGCGTGGAGGCCCGTCGCCGCCCGATGGTCTCTCTCCCAGTACCGTGGCGGAAAAGTTCATTTTCGAAGGGAGCAATGAATGATGCCGGATGGCGAAGGGCGCGGTACCGCCGGGCGTGAAGTCATCCGGTTCATCCCGGTGCCAACATCTGTCAGCGAGCAAGCCCAGCAATTCCTCGGCATGGACATGTTCGGTGGCGGTGCTGAACGCCTCGTCCCAAGGGACATCGCCGGATGGCGGGCCCTGATCAAAGAGACTGACGAGTTGCTCGTCGCTTTCATGGGTGCACAGGTCGAACACCTCCGCTCGTCCGTTCAATCCAGATCGGTCGGAGGAGTACCCGTATTCGTGGTCACCCCAGAGGGTGTGGACGAGGGTGACACGCAGCCGATCTACTTGGACATCCACGGCGGTTCACTGGTGATGGGCAGCGGCGAGGCGTGCGAAGTGATGGCACGAAGGATGGCGGCTCAGGTGCAGATGCAGACGTGGTCCGTCGATTATCGGATGCCCCCCGACCATCCCTATCCAGCCGCACTTGATGACGTCCTTGCCGTCTTCCGCGGTCTGCTCGATGTTCGGGCACCCGAACAGATCGTGGTGGGCGGGGGTTCGGCAGGTGGCAACCTGGCCGCCGCTCTGATGTTGCGTGCGCGCGACGAAGGACTGCCTCTCCCGGTGGCACTCATCCTGCTCACACCCGAAGCCGACCTGACCGAGTCCGGCGACTCCTTCCAAACAAATCTGGGTATCGACAACGTGCTGACCGAGAGCCTGGCCGACTCCATCGCCCTGTATGCCGGTGACCACGATCTGCGACACCCCTACCTATCTCCACTGTTCGGTGACCTGACCGCCCCGTTCCCGCCGACCTTTCTGCAAGCTGGAACCCGAGACTTGTTCTTGTCCAATACCGTTCGGATGCACCGAAAGCTTCGTGCAGGCGGGGTCGATGCCCAACTACACGTATTCGAGGCCATGCCTCACGGCGGGTTCTTCGGTGCACCTGAGGACGAGGAGCTAACTGACGAGATCCGTCGATTCCTGGCCGCCCACGTCGAAACCTAATGGCCAGCCGCTTCGCCGAGCGGCATGCAGCGGATGTGGGTGCCACCGTACGGCACAGCACTTCGGGGCTAGTTGGCCGACACGTTTCCCGAATCGGCATCACGGCATTTTCGGGTGGGTTGACCTGGCTTCCTCCATATGGCTGCCAGGCCCTTATCCCCCTGGGACTTTCGCCCCTAGCACAGAAGTTGGTGGCGGGCTGACGATAGGCTTGGGGGATACTAATCCCGGAGTTCAGTAACGCTGCAAGGAGGGATGGCCATGAGCAACCCGGCCGAGCCTTCAAAAGGTGGACGTCAACCTCGTCGCCCCATTCACCGCTTGATATACGGCGACAAGCAACGACCCCGTCGTCCCATTCACCGTTGGCTCCATGGCGACAAGACATCCTCCGACAAGACATCCTCCGACGACACAACGTCCGACTGACCTGGCTGACCTACGTCGCGGTACCCTTCGCCGCTCGCCGAGCTGACACCCAGAGCGCTCACCAGACCTGCCCCTTGGACGGGCACCGGGAGCGCCCATATCGTCGGGAAGGAGCGCGCCAGACCAACCTCCGGGGGCAATGTGATTCGGTTCCCGGGCTCGGGCCAGGCGGGTACCGGGCAGTCCTCGAAGCGGGAGCGGAGCGTCATCGGACGCGTCCGGCATCATCGCTCACCAGACTTCGGCCCGGCTCGCCCTGGCAGGGTCACAACGGGGGTGACGCTAACGCAGGCCGGGTCTACGGTCGGCCTCCGTGAGCCAAATGCCCGAGGCGGGCAGACTCACAACTACACAGTCGCCCAACCGGGCAGGAAGGAAAGGAAGGCCGAGCCGTGAATACCCGAGAGCTGCTGGACAGAATGGCTGAGAACCTATCGGTGCGACGTTCCTTCGGTGCAGCCTATGAGCGCGAAGGGCTTCTTATCATTCCCGTAGCACTCGTGGCGGGTGGGGGCGGAGGCGGTGAAGGGCCGATCAAGCCACCGGGCACCGCACACACCCAAGCTATCGAGACAGCGGAATCGGCGAAGGGCGCCCCACCCGATAGCCAGCCGCCAACCGGCACAGGTGGCGGGTTCGGCGGCCTGGTCCTGCCCGTGGGGGTCTACGTCGTAAAGGGTGACCAGGTCCGGTGGGTCCCAGCATTCGATGCGACCTTGATCGCGCTGGCGAGTCTCAGTGTGGTGCGAGTCGTGCTCAGCTTGTTGAAGAACGGCAGACGACGCAACCGCGTCTGACGCAGACTTCTGGACCCGCGTTCGGGGAATATTGCGCAACAACATGCCCCAACCCCGCCGACCTCATTGCGGCCCTGTTCATTCGCCCTTTGCAAGCTCGCTGGTCTGTCCGGAGGTGCCTCAGCCGGTAGAACGGCAGTATTCGATTTAGGGCGATCAGTCTCCCCAGAACTCATCGAACTGATAGCCTCGATCATTCGTCCGACCTCTGGCGCGACCGCTCCGACTTGGTCAATTCGCGGTGGAGAGTTGTTGACGGCCCCGTGAGCGCACAATGGGCGTGAGGGGTTAGGGGTCCTCGTTCAGTCTCGTCGTGTCACGCCCTGCGGGATCGCTTCGGGGTCGGACGTCTGGACCCGTCGCGCTATGGGAACGCGGCGCGTAGACGCGTGAAGGCGGTGGCCAGTTCGCTGGCCCAAGGCCAGCTCTCGTCGAGATGGACGATGAGGTCCCGCCCGCGGTGAGCGAGAACCGCGGCGACATGGAGGACGCGGTAGCGCATGGTCTTGGGTTCGGCCTTGGCCAGTGCGCCGTCGAAACACGTCATTTGGCTCCAGGCCAACAGTGCGCCGGCGATCAGGCTGACCGCTACCCAGGCCTCGTTGGCGCAGAAGCCCTCGAAGGGCAGGTTGGAAAGGCCGCAGGCCTTCCAGGCGCGCCCGCGGTCCTCGACGCGGGCGTGGCCGCGGTGGCGCAGCTCGAGCGCCGCGATGTCGGGTCCCTCCGTGTTGGTGATGAAGCAGGTGTGGCGCCACCCGGCGTGCGTGTCGAAGAGGGAGAGCTGGGCGCCCGGATGGGGACGCTCGCGCCGACAGATCACCCGCATGTCGGCGGGCCAGCCGGCCACCTCGTAGAGATCGCTCAGCTCGATGACCTCGGCGCCCGCTCGGATCTCCCCTTCGAGCTCACGGGCGCGCACCCAGTCCTGTTCTTGGGCCAAGAGTAGGGCGTCACGCACAGAACCGCTGATGGGGAAGCCAATCGAGTAGTCGAAGTTGGCCTCTGAGAGGGAGGCGACGAAGCGGTGGGTGGCCCCGGCCGAGTCGGCCCGGACCAAGATGGGGTGGACCACCAGTGCGGGGTCGTCGCCCTCTTCATGGCCGAGGGCATACTCAGCGGGCACGGCACGGACGGTCTGTTCGAGCAGTTCAAGGTGGTCGTCGGTGTCGTTGGGGGCGGCGTTTCCCGGCCGCAGCATGGCGGCCAAGGGCTCCTTGGTGTTGTCGCACCACACGCCCAAGGGGTTGAACCCGAAGCCGTGCTTGTAGGTGGGGGCGGCATCCTCCTTCTCCGAGTGCACGTTGAGCAGGGTCGAGTCGAAGTCCCAGATCATCGGGCCGACTGGAGGCTCGGCGGTCCAGACGCGCTGACGGGCGGCGGCCAGGGCGAGGGGGATGGCTCGTAGCTCGACCGAGGCCGTCGCGTGCACGGCCCGCCAAGCAGTCGCCACCGAGGCCACCGGGCCGAAGAGCTCTTCTTGTTCTTTGAGCGCGGCGATGTCGGCCAGGCAGTCCGCACCGTCCGCGATGGCGACGGCCAAGTGCGTGAGCACGACACCGGGATCGTGGGTGTGCCAGTTGATTCCGCACTCGGCCATGGCCACCGACATGGCCTCGGTCAACCCGGCGCGATCGGCCAGTTCGGCCAAGAGGGCGGCACCGGCATGGGACACGAGGTTCTTGCCGTCGGGTATCACTTTGGCGCGACGGACCGAGCGACTAGCGTGCACTTTCAAGGAGCCCTCCGGTTCTGGTTGGAATGTGTGTTCAGCGACAAACATTCTTCCAGGCGGGAGGGCTTTTTACGTGGACGCGCGCACCGTGTGTTCAGAGGCCGGACGAATTATCAGGGATAGGTATCGGCCTGGTAGACGGTCACCTCGGTGATCTTTGAGTGATGGATCTCGAAGTCGACCGCTGCAATAACGTCCAGGACGTTGCCCTCCCTTTTTGCCGTCTCCCTTTGGAAGACCACGGCCCGCTCCGGTTGACTCACTACTTCCAGGATCTCAATGTTGAATGTCCCACCGCTCTGTTCCTTCAGGCGCCTGAGGAAGCCAAGCACGGCCTCCGGGCCCTTGTAGTCACCGGAGAGGCTGCTTCGTCCTGGCTCATGCCACACGACGTCCTGTGCCATGACAGTCCCTAATAGGTCCAGGTCGCTCGACTCAAAATCCTGGTACGCCCGTCGTACGACTGATTCATATGCATTCTCCACCATCTCGTGCCTCCGACTTCTGATTGCTGCTATCACCCACCTTCGGCTCGCACCCACGAAAGGCCAAGAGGCGAAGGTCCCAACCCGGTTGGGCGAGCCCCAGTCCGTCGGGATGGGGTGCCACCCTGCGGCACATCGGGGCTACCCAGGGATGGGACGAACGTTCGACTCCGCTCCCACGGTTCGCAGACGAATCGGGTGAGCCACCGGGCGTCCCACAACGCGCATCCGCCTGCACAGCTGATATCTCCGCCCGGACGTCTACGGAGAGTCGACCAGAACGAACTCCAGATGGCGGATTTCACCGAAGGTAATCCCGCGCGCGCTCGCAGCCTTGCGCCGCGCAACAGCGGCTCCTTCGGCTTGCTTGTCCAAGGCAGCCCTGTCGGCCCAGACAGTTCCTACGTATCCTTCACCCGTGTCGCGATTGACCATGTTGCGCAGGGAGCAGAAACCGGGAGCAGCCTTGATTTGAGGCACGATTTCGTTCTTGAAGAAGCTGAGATTCTCATCAATCGTCGCCGGGTCCATGCTGAACGGCGAAACCATGAGTGCTGACCCTGCCACGGGTGGTTTCACGACCTCGGACGCCAGTTCTTCAAGCCTCTCAACTTGCATAGTCCCTCCGATGATTTCAGTGGCTTCGTCGCGCGCTTTGCTCATTGCGCCGTCACTTGCGTCGCGGTCCGCTTCGCTCTCCCAGATCGAAAGGATGTGCAACCTCCCCGTCGATCGGTCAACAGTTGCGCTCAGGCCCCGGTAGCCCTTTTGCTGGTGAATGAGCGGGAGCGCTGTGCCACGCAAGTAATCGATTCCACCATCGATATTGGTGGCATTTGTCCAGGTAATCAAACGTGTGTACATCGCACTCCCTTCCTGTTGCGGACACCATTTCGGCCGCGGAAAAAACGCTATACCCGTGGCTCTCGTCGAGCCTCTGGGAACGGCCTCGGGTCCGGGGGAAGGGGGTCTCCGCCCATGGCGGAGACCCCTGCGTCAGAGAACCGGCAGGTTACTGGTCGGACTGTCCCCGAACATCCGTCTGCATGTTCTTTGGCACTGTCCACTTCGCCGGGTCGGGGTGAGGACGGACGCAGAACGACCGCCGGGGTCGTCCGGCGGCGATGGTCAACTCAGCTCTGCCTCTTGAGCTTCAGCCTCTCGATCTCATCGGCCAGCGTGACGACGCATGTCGCCAGGGCGTGAACGGCGAAGGCGAGCGTGTGCAGTTCACCTCCTTCGGGATGGTGGATCATGATCGGCTCAACTCGTTGGTCGGCCTCGGCCGCTTCCGCTGCAACTGCTCGTAGGTCTGTCATGGATGAAGCGTACGGCGGCGCTGTACGAATCGGCTCTCAAAGTGTCGGCGGCTGTCTGTAGGAAATGGAGCTGCGGTCGCGAACAGAGGCCGGACCGGATCCTCCACACGGAGAATCTCCACGCTGACGGCGGCGCGGAACGCCTCAGACTCGGCCCGCGTCAACTCAACAGGTGCGGATGAGCAACCTCGGATAACACGAGATGTCCCCGTTCGCTGGCCGGTTCAGGGGCCTTGGCCTGAGGGATCGCTACGCTCGATGTCGGATCACCTCGACGGAAAGGAACGCGGATTGGCGACTTGGGCCGAGTTCGAGGCTGCTTCTCCTCAGTTGGCGAGCAAGGGCAGGGCGCTGCTCTACCAGTACGGACCGCCAATGGGATACCTGCCACCGTTCGAGCGGATGGAGGCCCCCGGGTCCACGCCTTCTGTCCGATCGTCGCCGAGGGCGGTCTGTGGGCCTACATCTTGCGCAATTCACCGAAGGGTGCGGATCTTCACACGATCCGCGGTTCGCTCTTCACGCGTTCTCTCCGGAGGACGTCGATGACGAGTTCTTCGTCCGAAGCCGTGCCGAGAGCATCCAGCCGACGGCGGACTTGCAGGCGGCCATCCTTTCGGCTGCCCTGCCAGGTTCCCGCTCCCCGATGACCACCGCCAATCTTCTTCCCGGTGGCAAAGGGCAATTCGACCCTATGCGATTTGTCGTTGTGGGGCTAAGCCGACAATGGGGAAATCACCCCCCGAGAGGAGGTGGGTGATGATTGAATACCTTGGCACTGATGGGTTGGTCTCACCCGATCGAGACGACGCCGATATCAGAGACGAGTTCGCTTGCGCCGGGCGGGAGGCCACATTCGGATTCGATGCGCTGGGCGGAATCTTCGGTCGGCCTGCCGGTCTGGCGCTGCTGGAATATGCGGAATCGCGTCGCCACGAATCTACTGGTGACCATCGATCGTCGGCAGCAGCGTAATTGGCTCTGCCATGACTGCATAGCCATATAGCGAATCAGGGCCCCAAGAGATGGGAGGACCCTATGACCAGCACAGAGACTGGGTCGGGCAGCGTTGATCGGATCATCGAGTCGTTTCGTGATACCGGGAACAACGCACTTGAATCGGTACGGAAGTTCCTTGACACCGTAAATGGGGCATTTCCCGACGCGGGTGCAGACAACGGCCCGCATCGATTCGGCATTCAAGATGACAGAGCAGCTTGTCGGCGCCTCGACCCAGCTTGCGGAGAAGATCGTAAAGGCGAGTCACGGCGCTCTGGGTTCGGAGGCAGGGACCTCAAGGCCGAGACGAGCAGCGGTCAACGGGGCTCCGAAGGCCAGCAAAGCCGCCGCCGGAGCTCCGAAGGCCGGCAAAGCGCGCGCTTGACGGCTGCGCCGTGCGGGTCCGGGGACTAGCGCAATGAATGAGGAGGCCCATTCAGCCACGACGCACCTGAGCCGACGCCAGCTGTTGGCGGGGGCTGGCGCGGTGAGTACGTTTGCCGCGGTCGGACCCGGAGCGCGCGCCGACGGCGTCGCTGCCCCCGCCTACGAGCCGACGGCCTTCACAGGGTCCGCTCGACTTCTCGGCCAGGGCGGCAAGCCGACGGGCATGTCGGCACTTGCAGGGTTGGCTCGTCGATACGGGGAGGGGCAACCGCTGATGTTCGTCGATCTGGCAGCCGTCGATCGCAACGCTAGCGTGATTCAGAACTTCGCCGATCGTCAGAATTGGAATGTCCGGCCAGCACTCAAGGCGTTCCAGTGCCCGCAACTCTGCGCTTACATCATGCGCCAACTGCCCAAGCCTCGTGGCTTGGTATTCCGCTTGCGCCAAGTCGATCAAATCATGACGACTGCGCCAGCAGGCACGGATCTGATGATGGGCTACCCATCGACTGGCGGAGAGCTGCGCTGGTTTCTGGGTTCCCAGCCGCCGAGCGGCCAGCGCAGCTACACCCTCACAATTCTTGCCAGCTCGCTCGAGAACATCGAGGATCTCGCGGGCCTCGCACGCACCACTCCCCGCGAGCTACCACTCAACATCGCCTTGGAGTTCGACTCCGGCGAGGGCCGCGGCGGGTTTGTTTTCGAGCCGGAGATCTCGGAGGCCATCAAGTTACTGCGTCGTGCCAAGCGCCGCCTGCGCCTCAGAGCGACACTCTGCTACGACGGCTGGGCGACGCTGACCGGCGATCAGAACTACCGCCTTTCCGTCGCTAACACGGCAAGCGACTTTTACAGAAGGTACCTCGCGCAATTAGAGGAAGAGGGGGCCGACCTCTACAACCCCAAGACGCTCATCCGCAATGGCCCAGCCAGCTCCAATTACCAAAACTGGGTGGGCAAGCCAGAAATCAACGAGATCAGCCCGGGATCCGCGTACATGTATGCCGGCTACCTCCAGACGTTCGACAACCAAGGGCTCATCCGTGCGGCTACGCAGTGTTCCCCGGTGCTCAAGGACATCGGCCCCTATCCGTCAGAGCTCATCACCCAGATCCCGCAACCCCCGATCACCGCTCACGCGTGGTACCTGCTCGGGTCGGCCTGGCCCGACAGCAGCGGCACCCAGCCAGCGTTCATATATCCACCCGGCGTTGTGGACAACGTGCGTGCAGGTGGCCGCGCTGCCATCGTTGCACCGAACGGGGCACTATCGATCAACGACTATGTGCTGCTGTGGCCGAATCAAAGCGGTGAGGGCGTGGACTACTTCGGCTCGCTTCACGCGGTGCGCAACGGCCGGCTGCTCGACGTGTGGCCGACGTTCGAAAGGCCGACAGACCTTCAGTAACGACGGGTGGCTCCCGTGTTCGACGCGTTGGCAGATCGCGTTGGTTAGCATCACCGGCGTGTCAGCGTGACCGGCACCACTCGGTGAAGAATCCTCGATGAGGTCGACTGTGAGCAGCTTGAACATCGCTGACCAACTTTCCCCGATGTAGGGAAGCAGGGTCATGCTAAGCCGTGAGGTCTGGCGAACCCAAGGCGCCGCGCAGATCCGCGGAGCCCGAATCCTGCCAACGAACCCGCTCCCGGCAGGGGGTGCCCCCGACACCCGTGCCGGAGGGGCTCAGAAGCGTCTCCAGGCCGACGTACTGGGCCACCCTGGGCCACCCTCGGCGATGAACATTCGGGGGCAGGTCCCTCCAAGCGTCACGTTCACGTACTCTGCGGTAGCGATCCCGACGCGACGGTCGCGAGCACCTGATTCAGCGTCTCCGAGGTTCGTCCAAATCGTCTCGTCGGAGTTGCCTGGTACGGCCATGAGGGTCGCCGGAGGGGTGGTGCTACCACGAGGTCGGCTCCGCAGTGGTGACCACCTCCAATTCAGGGTCCTGCCGGGTCAAGAATTGTGCCGGAGGGATTGATGGCGCGGAAAGGACGCGGAGGTTGGAATGCGGCGACCCACGAACGCCCGGCGGTGAGCGCTCAAGCTATACGAGTCTCGTGGTATCACTTCAGAGCCACCATTCACCAGCGCTGGATCGGCTACCTCTCCATTGTCCTCCTGATCGGGCTAGTGGGCGGCGTGGCCATGGTCTCGATCGCCGGGGCGCGGCGGACCCAGTCCACGTTCGGTGCCTATCTGGCGGCCACGAGGACCTCCGACCTCCAGTTTCAGAGCTCCGGAATCTCTGATCAGTTCGGTATCACCACCTTGAGCGGGAAGCTTGCACAGCTTCCCCATGTCGGGCATGTCGCGGATGCCCCCTCTCTCCTCGTCATCCCGCTCGGAGCGAACGGGAAGGCTCTCCCGTCGGCCCTCAACGACGACGATGTCACGGAGGTCGGCAGTAATGGCGGAATGTACTTCAGCCAGGATCGAGTAGTCGTCACTCAGGGCCAGATGGCGGATCCGGCGAGCACCAACGAAATGGTGGCGACGGCCGAAGCCGCCCAGCTGTCGGGCTGGCATCTCGGTCAGACCGTCACGTTCGGCGCCTACTCGGTGGAGCAGGCGGACACACCGTCGTTCAACCCTTGACTGGGAAGCCGTGGATGCGCTTCTCGGCAAAGCTCGTCGGTCTCGTCGTCTTCTCGAGCCAGGTCGTCGATGACGACGTCGATCGCTTCCCCACCGATGTGTTGATGACCCCGGCGCTCACCAAGAAGCTGAGTGCGGCTGCGACGTACCCGACCTATGGGTTACGTCTTGACAGCGATCGCGCTGTGCCCGCCGTCGAACGGGAGATCGTTGATGCTCTGCCCCCCGGATCCACCTATAGCTTCCACCTCACCTCGGTAGTCGAGGGCCAGGTTGAGCGTGCGACCAGGCCCGAGGCGATCGCCCTCGGAGTATTCGGAGTCATCGCCGCTCTTGCTGTGTTGTTGATCGGCGGTCAGGCCATCAGCCGACAGTTGTGGGCGAATCGTGGGGATCTCGAGGTGCTGCGATCTCTCGGAGCAGACAGGCCGACGATGGCAGCCGACCCGACGCTCGGACCGATCTGCGCGGTGTTCCTGGGAGCTCTCGTGGCCGTGGGTGTCGCCGTGGCGCTCTCGCCGTTGACGCCCATCGGTCCCGCCAGCTCGGTCGATCCGTCTCCGGGTGTCGCCTTCGACTGGACGGTGCTCTTCTCGGGGTTCGCGGTGCTGGTCCTCGGTCTCGGCGGTCTTACCCTCGTTCTCGCCTATCGCAGAGTCACTCGACGCCACGACGAAGCATCGGAGTCCGGACGGAGATCTGGCCTGGTCGAGGTCGCCACGAGGTCCGGGCTCCCCGAGTCGGCCATTGCCGGACTGCGCTTCTCCTTCGAGCGCGGCTCCGGCCGCACCGCAGTACCCGTTCGCTCGGCGCTCCTGGGCGCCGTGTTGGCGGTGACGGTTGTGGTGGCGACGCTGACCTTCGGGAGCAGCCTCGCTACCCTAAATTCGCATCCAACCCTCTACGGGTGGAATTGGAGCTACGCCATCAACTCCCCGGCGACTGACAACGTTCCCCCGGTGGTCGGCAAGCTCTTGAGCCGCGACCCAGACGTGGCCGCATGGACCGGATACACCTTCGGCAATGTGCAGATTGACGGCCTGACCGTTCCCGCCCTGTTGACCCAGGCGCACGCCGCCCTGGGTCCGCCCATCCTCTCGGGCCACGCGGTGGACGAGAACAATCAGGTGGTCCTCGGTTCGGCGACCCTCGCCGCACTCCACAAGAAGGTCGGCGACACCGTATCGGTGAGCTACGGCGCCCCGAGGGATGCGCCGGTCTACATCGCCCCGACCCCGCTCCTGATCGTCGGCGCGGCCACCATGCCAGCGATCGGCGTGAGTGGTCATCTTCATACCTCGATGGGGACCGGAGCTCTTCTCCCGACCGGCCTCGAGCCAGCGGCATTCAAGCGGGCCCTCGCCCAGCCCGATCGCAATCAAGACGGTCCGGCGATGGACGTCGTGCGGCTCAAAAACGGTGTGACGCCCTCCGTGGGCCAATCTTCACTCCGGCGCATCGTCGAGGCAGGGGCAAGGTCATGGCGGTCGATCCCAACGGTGCGGGTGACACGTACGCCCTGCTCTCGGTGCAACGGCCGGCCGAGATCGTGAACTATCAGACGACCGGTTCCACCCCCGGCGTTCTGGCAGCGGGTCTCGCAGCCGGTGCAATCGTGGCGCTCGGCCTCACCCTGGCCGCGTCGGTCCGACGACGGCGGCGGGACCTGGCGCTCTTGAAGACGTTCGGCTTTACCCGGCGCCAGCTCGCCGCCGCGGTTGCCTGGCAGGCGTCGGTAGCAGCCATTGTCGGGATCATCGTGGGCGTGCCGGTCGGGATCGCCCTCGGGCGATGGCTCTGGGACTTGTTCGCCAGAGACGTCTATGCCGTCCCGCTGCCCACGGTGCCGGTATTGGAGGTCATCTTTGTGGCGCTCGGGGCACTCGTCTTGGCCAACTTGGTGGCCGCCATCCCGGGACAGATGGCGGCCCGGACGCCCACGGCTCTCGTCCTCCGGGCCGAGTGAGCCAGTGGCCATTCCGTGTTTGGATCGAAGATCTCGGGGGCACATCTCCTCGGATCACTGTGACTGCGGCCACGGAACTTCTCCCAACATCCCGATCCGCCCGAGGTATCCCCTAATGTTCTGCAATTTCTTAACTGGGACGCGCTCCATATGTTCCGTACGGTGGCACCCCGTTCCGACGACCTGAGACGCTCGTAGCAGCAACGATCGGGAAGCAGCCATCCTTCCTGGAAACGCGAAGACCAAAACCTTCCGTCTTCAGTCCCACCCGCTGGCGCGCACGATCAGAGCCAATGTTCAGAGCGCCAGGAGGGTTCCGATACCGCCTCGGTGGAGGCCGCGTCAACGGGATCGCGGAGGGGAAACCAAGGCGAATTCTTGAATATTGCCAGAATTCCAACCAGGTCGGCGGGCCTCTTTGTGAAGGTTAAGTCCCAACGAGTGGTGTACGAGGTCGTGAGGTCCGATGGTCCTCGCGTCAACCTCTTCTCTGATCGCTGATTCTATATGGCGCTGTTCGCGGCGACCTCCTTTCGAGTGGCATCGATGGCCGGCCTCGGGTCCTCGGAGGACGCGACGAGGGTGCGCGGGCCCTTGAGGGACTCGGCGCTCATGTAACGACGCGTGATGGCCCACTCGTCGGTCTGTTCGGCGAGCAGCGCGCCGACGAGCCGGATGACGGCCCCGCGGTTGGGGAAGATGCCAACGACGTCGGTGCGCCGGCGGATCTCCTTGTTGAGTCGCTCCTGGGGGTTGTTGGAGCGGATCTGTCGCCAGTGCTCGGTGGGGAAGGCACTGAAGGCCAAGATGTCGTCGGCCGCGTCGAGCAGGTGGGTGACGACGTCACAGAAGCCCGCCTGGGTCAGCTTGTCGGTGACGTCGGCCAACTGGCTCCAGGTGGTGTCGCGGTCGGGCTGCTCGAAGATCGAGCGCACCAAGGTGGCGATCATGGGCCAGTTGCCCTTGGCGCACCGCGAGGCCAGGTTGGCCATGAAATGGGTGCGGCACCGCTGCCAGGAGGCGTCGGAGAAGACCTGGGAGATGGCGGCCTTGATGCCGCCGTGGGCGTCGGAGATGACCAGCTCAACGCCACTGAGGCCCCGGGCCACCAGGGCGCGCAAGAACGCCGTCCACGCAGCCGTGTCCTCGGTCGTCGCGATGTCGAGGCCGACGATCTCGCGCCGGCCCTCGGCGCCCACGGCGGTGGCGATGACGGCCGAGACGTTCACCACGCGGCCCCCTTCGCGGACCCGCTGGGTCAGCGCGTCGATCCACAGGTAGCGGTAGGGGCCCTGGTCGAGGGGGCGCTCCTTGAACTCGGTGACCACCTTGTCGAGCTCTTTGGCCATGCGGGAGACCTCGGACTTGGAGATCCCGTCGATGCCCATGGCCTTGACCAGGTCGTCGACCCGGCGCGTGGACACTCCTTCCACGTAGGCCGCACAGACCACCGACACCAGGGCCTGTTCGGCCCGCCGGCGAGGTTGGAGCAAGAACTCGGGGCTGTAGACGCCCCGGCGCAGCTTGGGCACCGCCAGCTCGATCGAGCCGACCCTCGTGTCCCAGGGCCGAAGCCGATACCCGTTGCGCGAGTTCTCGCGCTCGGCGGTGCGCTCGCCATAGCCGGCGTTGCACTGCATCGAGGCCTCGGCCGACATCAGGGCCTCGGCGAAGGCGGCCAGCATGGCCCTGGCCAGATTCGTGTCGCCGTCGGCGCCTTCGAGGTACTTGCCCAGCCAGGCCGACGCGTCGATAGTGGTGGGGACGTTCACCGTGATCCTCCTCAAGTGGTTGTGTGGAAACTGCTTCTTGAGGTTGACGCGGTGATCGTCGCGTCTGGGGGATGCTGCTTCAGCTCACCCGCTCGTACACCACTGGCTGGGACTCAACTCTTTGTGAATATTCGGCCGCTTCGGACCACCCTTACGTTCAATGGACACATGAGCGACTGCAACCGGATCCGACGGCGCCGCGCTCGATTAGGTCGAGAGGCAGCGCAGGACTGTGGCCAGAAGAAGGCCTAGGAGCGTGAGTCGGAATCGGCCAACGGGATCGGTCTGACGCCTGAGATCTGAGGTCCGGTCGCTCACGGGCCGGCTTCGGCATCACAAATGGGTCCCGGTGGCCTCTGGCGGATGAGTGACGGCTGCATCCGACGTCGGTGGATCCCTCCCTATGCGCCCGCCTGGGCCAACTTTCTCAAGTTGTGGCAGAGCACGTGCAGGGCCCACTCACCTTGTGCACCCTCAAGGCCGCGTAGACGGAGGAACCCGGCGCGTTGTCGGACCTTCATTTGTCCGAAGACCGGCTCGACGATGGCCTTGCGTCTGGCGTAGTCGGCCCGTCCCGCCTTGGTGCGCAGCCGGCGTGCCATCTTCTCCTTCACCGTGGCGTCTCTTGGGATAGGACCCCTCGGTGCGGGCGACACCCGATCGTCATGTCTGATGCGCCCGGTGGCGATCAACACGTCGACGCCGGCGTCGGTGGCATCGTTCACGTTCGCCTCTGAGAAGTAGCCGGCGTCGGCGATGAGCGTGTCGGGGTTCTCGTCGATGTCCGCGGCGCCGAGGTTGACTTCGGTGGCCTCGATCATCTCGATGAGGTGCGGGGCGTCGGCGGCCTGGTTGGACACCGAGTGGGCCAGGACCACCTGGGCCTCCTCGTCGACCACGGCCTGGGCGTTGAAGGCGTAGTGGAATCCGTCGGTCGTCTTCATCATCCGTGACTCGGGGTCGGTGAAGTTGCGCTGGGCCCGCCCATCGGGCTTGGCTCTCGCTGCCGCGTCGTCACCGGCGGCCCGGGCCTCGTGCTCGGAGGCGCCGTGCCCTGTGGCCTTGTGCTGGGCTTTTGTGGCGGCCTTGTCCCTCGCCTCGGCTTCTATGGCCTCCTTGGCCGCGCGCAGCTTGGCCAGGCGACCCTCCTTGGTGGCCAACTCGGGCGGGAGCTCGTCACCGCGGCGGTCCTCACCGAACGCTTCGTCTTCGGCCGCGTCGGTGGCCTCGGCCTCGGCCAGCATGGCCGCCACCTGGGCCTCGAGCTCAACGATCCGCGGTCCCATCCGGTCATGGCTCATGGCCTTGTGCTTACTCGCCGAGGCCCGCAGCTTGGTGCCATCGAGGGCGACGCGGCCAAGGCGCACCAGTCCCGCTTGTGCGCACAGGGCGAGCACCTGGACGAAGAGGGCATCGATGGCGCCCAGGTGGCGACGCCGGAACCGAGAGATGGAGCGGTAGTCCGGAGCCGTGTTGGCACTCAGCCAGCGGAAGGCCACGTCGACATGGCAGCGCCGCTCCATCTCCCGCGAACTGGTGACCCCGGTCGAGTAGGCGAAGAGCAGCAGCTTGCACATCATCGTCGGGTCATAGGGCGGCGCACCCACCGCCTCGGTGTAGGAGTCGTAGATGACCGAGAGGTCCAACATGTCCTCGACCACCTCAGAGATGAACCGGGCCTCGTGGTTCTCGGGTAGCCAGTCTTCGAGGGAGGGTGGGAGGAGGAAGGACTGGGACTGGTCGTAGTGGCGGAAGCGCTTATTCACCCCGGCCGGGACCTTCTCGGGGCGCCCGACCGGCTGCCCTTCCACCTCGAAGAGCTTGTCGCCGACCCGATCGTTCGCCATGGGCAAATTCTCCCAAAACCGCAGGAGAATCGCGAATCGACGGTCGCCTCCCACCCCGGGAAAGGGTCGATCAGTCCTTGGGCGTCACTGGCGGGTTCTGACCCACGCTCCTAGAACTTCGGCTCCTCGCAACCACCCGGATTCGCGCAGACCCGGCGGCAGTGCGTCGCCGTAACTGGTTGGAATACACCAACCTCCAACAGCGACTTGGCTAGCAGAGGAAGCCAGGGTGAAACATCGCCGGGCATGGGGGCGGCGGCGGGTGCCGGTCACCCGAGCGACCCTACTCAGCCCATCCGACGTGACTACGGCGTGACTACAAGATCCTAAATATTAGTGAACCATGGTGAACGGTGAGACTGCTGGTGCGGGTCAAGGGCAACGCTGCGGAACCGATGACAACGGCTGAACGCAAATGGATTGTTACTGGATCCGCTGGCTGGCCCGCTACTCGTCCGGCCCCCACGGCGCATCGCGCCGGGCCGGCACCTGCACCCCCTCCTCGGTGACCATGCCGGCCGAGCCGACAGCGGCGCGGCCGAAGCGGGTGCGGATGGCATCGACCGCGGCCGTCACGTCGTGCCAGGACTGCTCGCGCGCCGTGGCGCTCTGGTTCTCCACGTCGAGCCCGTCCCCGAGGTCGAAGGACAGCTGGTCCGCCCCGCCGACGCCCAGACCCGAGGCGCTGACCCCGAGGAGGCGGATGCCCTCGCCCGGGTCGATGCCGGCCAGCAGCGCCGCAGCCACCTGCCCGATGGCGCCCCCGGTCGCGATCGGGCGCCCGAGGGTGTGGGAGCGGGTCTGCAACGAGAGGTCCTTGAACTTGACCTTCACCGTGACGGTGCGGGCCGCCGTCGACGCGCCGCGCAGCATGGTGGCCACCGACTCGGCCATGCGCAGCACGTGACGCTCCAGTTCGTGCGGGTCCACCAGGTCCTGGCTGAAGGTCTCCTCGTGGCCGATCGACTTGTTGGGCCGGTTCGGGTTGACCGGGTCGGGGTCCTCGCCGCGGGCGAGCGCGGCGAGGTGGGCGCCGCTCGCCTTCCCGAGCCGGCGCACCACGGTGTCGACCGGGAGCGCGGCCAGGTCGCCGACCGTCCGCACGCCGAGGTCGTGCAGGCGCTTCGCCGTGGCCGGTCCCACGCCCCACAGTGCCTCGACGTCGTGGGCGTGCAGGAACTCGAGCTCCACCTCCGGTGAGACCAGGTAGACCCCCGGTCCCGGCGTGAGCCCGGCTCGGCTGGCTGAAGGCTTGGCCGCCCGCGAGGCGAGTTTGGCGATCATCTTGGAGCGCCCGATGCCGACCGCGCAGTCGAGGCCGAGCTCGCCGTGCACGCGGCGGCGCAGGCCCCGGGCGATCTGGTCGGGCGCCCCGAGCAGCCGGAGCGCGCCCGCCACGTCCATGAAGGCCTCGTCGAGGCCGATCGGCTCCACCACCGGCGTGACGTCCTGCAGGATCTTGTGCAACTGGCCGCTGACCTCGGCGTAGCGGCTGTGGCGCCCCGACAGGAAGATGGCCTCGGGGCAGAGCTGTCGGGCCCGCACGGACGGCATCGCCGAGTGCACGCCGTAGGCGCGGGCCTCGTAGGTGCACGAGGCGACCACGCCCCGCGCACCGGCCCCGCCCACGATCACGGGCTTGCCGGCCAGGGAGGGGTCGTCGAGGACCTCGACCGACGCGAAGAAGGCGTCCATGTCGACGTGGAGGATGGTGGGGACGGGAGACTGCTCAGGCACCGAGGGTCAACCGGCGGAAACCCTCGGCGTAGCCGACGCCGGCCCTCCGACCCTCCTCGGCGGCGCGACGGCGCACCGCCTCGCCGGCCCACCCGCTCTGACCGGCGAACTGGGTCCGGTGACACTCCACGGCCGCCGCCTTGGCCTCGATCGTGTCGGTGACGTCGACCCACTCGTCGGGCTCGAGCGTCCCCGAGAGCAGCACGGTGGACACCTGGTGGGCGGGTCCGGCGTCGGGGAAGTAGTGCGGGAGCGCCGAGGCCGGCGCGACGGCGTCGAGCAGCGCAGCGCCGGCAATGCGGTGGTCACGATGGTTGAAGTAGTCCTGACCGAAGAACACCGCCGTGGGGTCGTGCCCGCACACCACGTCGGGCCGCAGCGCCCGCACCCGCGCCACCAGGGTGCACCTGAACGCCTCGGAATCGGCGAGCTCGCCGTCGGGGAAGCCGAGGTTGTCGACGCTCGACAGTCCGATCAGCGCAGAGGAGGCCTCCAGCTCGGCGGCGCGTTCGGCGGCCAGTTGCGCCGGCACCACGCCGGGATCTCTCGTCCCCTTCCCCCCGTCTGTGCACACGACCAGGTGGACCGCGCTGCCCGCCGTGGACCACCGGGCCAGGGTCCCACCGCATCCGACGTCGGCATCGTCCGGATGGGCGTAGACGGCCAGGACGACACCGGGCGTCTCGTCCATCACTTCCGCTTGGGCTCCGTCGTCTTGGTCAGCAGGCCGGCCTCGCGCTGGAAGTCGCCCGCCTCCTCGAATCCCTTGTAGACGCTGGCGAATCGGAGATACGCCACGTCGTCGAGGCCCTGCAGCCGCTCGAGGACGGCGACTCCGACCTGCTGGCTCGTCGGCTCACTGGTCTCGGCCCGGAGGGCGTCCTCCACGCCCTGCGCCAGCTCCTCCATCTGGACGTCGGTCACCGGCCGGTTCTTGCAGGCGGACCGGACGCCCTCGACCACCTTGGCCCGGTCGAAGGGCTCACGCAGGCCGCTGCGCTTCACGACCCACATCGGGACCTCTTCGACCCGCTCGAACGTCGTGAACCGGCGCCCGCAACCCAGGCACTCGCGTCGGCGGCGGATGGCCCCGCCCTCCTCGGCCTGCCGTGAGTCCACGACGCGGTCGTCATCGACACCGCACCACGGACAACGCACACCGCCGACGATAGTCAGGGAATGAAGACGTGCTCCCCTGGCACGACCACGTTCGAGCCGACCTCTCGGGCCAGCCGGTCGGTCAGCGAGGCGGCGTTGGAGGGGTCGGCCTGCATGGCGATGGACGACAGCGTGTCGCCGGCCTTCACGATGTACACCTGACCCTGCGCCGGGGCGGCCTGGGCCAGCGTGCTCCCGCCGAGAGACCGGACGGGCAGCGCCAGCAGGACGAGCAGGCCAACGACCACGGTGGCCAGGACCACCCGGCGGCGGCGCACCCGGGGGGAAGGCGCGGTCCGCGCCGGCTGGTCCGGCAAGGCGTACGGCCGGGGGCGGCACGCCTCGAACTCGAGCTCAAATGCGACCGTCATGGCGTCTCCCTGTTCGAACACCTGTTCGCTTGTCAGCCCATTGGAACACGAACACACGTTCGCTGTCAACCTCGTCGTCGAACAGCTGTTCGTACATGGCGCCACCCTACGGATCGGGTGTGACAGCACCTCGTGGCCGACCGGTGCGCACGGCACCGGCCGGGCGTGCTGCTCGTCACCCACGACGTCGAGGAGGCGGTCCTGCTGGCCGACCGGGTGCTGGTGCTCCACGAGGGACGGATCTCGCTCGACGTCGCGGTGGGTCTGCCGCGGCCGCGCCGGACCGGCGGAGCGGCTTTCGATGCGCTGCGTGATCGGCTCCTGGCCGAACTGGGCGTTCACCGGGAGGCCGCCGCCGGCTAGCTCGCACACGAACAGATGTTTGCTTTGGCCTCATGACTTGGCTATCTTGGTCCGTCACGAACGGATGTTCGCCCCCGGGAGGGGCCCGGCGGAACGGCTGGGTGACCACGACATGAGAACAAGGAGACGCCGATGGCCGAGGTCCTGAGCGGGAAGCGGCTGCAGATCCTCAACTTCATCGCCGACTGCCAGCGCGAGCGGGGGTATCCCCCCTCGGTGCGCGAGATCGGCGAAGCCGTCGGATTGGCCTCGTCGGCCACAGTGCACAACCACCTCGCCGTGCTCCAGCGCGAGGGCTACCTGTCGCGGGACCCGAGCAAGCCCCGGGCCATCCAGGTCCACTTCGACCCCGACACGACCTCACGGCTCAGCGTGTCCGCCGTGCACAACGTGCCGCTCGTCGGCGACGTCGCGGCCGGCACCGGCGTCATGGCCTCGGAGAACGTGGAGGAGCTCCTCCCCATGCCCGCCCAGTTCACCGGCAACGGGCCGTCCTTCATGCTGCGGGTGCGCGGGGACTCCATGATCGAGGCCGGGATCTACGACGGCGACTACGTCGTCGTCCGCCAACAGCCGGAGGCCGACAACGGCGACGTGGTGGTGGCCGGCATCGGAGACGGGGAGGCGACGGTCAAGACGTTCAGCCGCAAGAACGGCCACGTCGTGCTGACGCCCGCCAACTCGGCGTACGAGCCCATGGTCTTCGAGGGACCCGACGAGGTGACGATCTTCGGCAAGGTCGTCACCGTGGTGCGCCAGCTCAACTGAGGCGCGGCG
Source organism: uncultured Acidimicrobiaceae bacterium (assembly GCA_963717455.1). Classification (GTDB taxonomy): domain Bacteria; phylum Actinomycetota; class Acidimicrobiia; order Acidimicrobiales; family RAAP-2; genus Bog-473. The sequence goes on along the minus strand of OY970336.1, from coordinate 2,504,252 downwards.
CCGCGCGCCGCGCTACTTCAACAGGCGTGAAAGGCGGCGGTCTGCGAGCACCTTGCCCCCTGTCTGGCAGGTCGGGCAGTACGACATCTCGTAGGACTCGAACGAGACCCGGGCCAAGGTACCGGTGCAGCCCGGTGTGGGGCAGCGCTGGCCGAAGCGGTTGTGCACGGCGAACCGGCCGCCGAGCTTGGCCTCCGAGAGCCCACCGGGGCGTGTGCGCTCGAGCTCGAGGGCCTCGTCCAGGACGTCGGTCGCCGCAGCGAGCAGGTCCTCGCGCTGTTCGGGAGTGAGCGAGCGCAACGACGCGAAGGGCGACAGCTTGGCCCGGTGCAGGATGTCGTCGCCCCAGCCGCGGCCGATGCCCGAGACGACGTGCTGATCGCGCAGGTCCGTGGTGAGGTGCCGGTTGGAATTGCTCGTGCGGATGAGGGCGGCGAACTCCTCGCTCCCCGGTTCGGGCCCGAGCCCTTCCAACGGGCCGTCGTCGCCGGGTGGCAGCACCCACCAGGAGGCCTTGCGCTGCGTGCCGTGCTCGCGCACAAGCACGGCGACGATCGCCGGATCGTCACCGGCAGTGGTGAAGGTGAAGCGGGCCACCGAGCCGCGGGGCTTGGTCTTCTTGGGCGGTTCCTCGATGTCGAGGCGGCCGGCCTGCGACAGGTGCAGCACGATCCGGTTGCCGTCGTTGAAGTCCCACACGAGGTACTTGGCCCGGCGCCCGACCGAGAGGAGCCGCCGTCCCTGGAGCGAGTCCGGGGTCGGCGCGTAGGTCTTGAGCGACGAGAAGCCGAGCAGGTCGGCCCGCTCGAACACCGTCCCCGCCAGGAGCGCGTCGAGGCGCTCGGCCAGCGCCTGCATCTCGGGCAATTCGGGCACGCCACAATGTACGCATGACCTACACGCACGGGCATCACGAGTCGGTGCTGCGCAGCCACACCTGGCGCACGGCCGAGAATTCGGCGGCATACCTGCTCCCCCATCTCCGCGCTGGTCAATCCCTGCTCGACGTGGGCTGCGGGCCGGGGACCATCACGACCGACCTGGCCCTGCTGGTGGCCCCCGGCGAGACGGTCGGTCTGGACGCGGCGGCGGACGTCGTGGCCCAGGCGCAGGAGCATGCCGCCGGGCTCGGCCTGGAGAGCGTGCGCTTCGAGGTCGGCGACCTGTTCGCGCTCGGCTACCCCGACGCCTCCTTCGACGTGATCCACCTGCACCAGGTGCTCCAGCATCTCGGCGACCCGGGGGCCGCCCTCACCGAGCTGCGCCGCGTGCTGCACCCCGACGGCATGTTGGCAGCCCGCGACTCGGACTACGGGACCTTCACCTGGGCGCCGCAGGACCGCATGCTGGACCGCTGGCTCGAGCTGTACCTCGCCGTGACGGAGCGCAACGGCCACGACGCCCGGATCGGGCCGCGCCTGCTGGGCCTGGCGCACGAGGCCGGGTTCGGCGACGTGACCGTCTCGAGCTCCACGTGGACGTACGCCGACGCCGAGACGCGGGCGTGGTGGGGCGGGCTGTGGGCCGACCGGGTCCGCTACTCCCGCTTCGCCGAGCAGGCGGTCGAGTACGGGCTGAGCGACGCCAACGAGCTCGAGGCGATCGCCGCCGCGTTCGGTCGCTGGGCGGACTCGCCCGACGCGGTGTTCGTCATCACCCACGTGGAGATCCTGGCCCGGGGGTGAATCTTGGAGGCTCCCGCTGGTCGTGTTCGTCACCGCTGTCGTGAGGCAGAGCCCTATGGGGCGGGGGCGAGTTTCAGCGCCAAGAGCTGCGCGGGCGAGCCCACCGGAACGTAGATCTCGTCCCCGACGACGCTCATCCAGCCGTTCACCACGCCCGGCGCTCGGTAGCCCCACACCACCGCGCCCGTGGCTCGATTCAGCGCGAGCACCTGCCCCTGATACGTCGCCGTGAACACGAGATTGTTGACGATCGTCACTCCACCCGTGGGATCACCGGGGACCCTCGTATCCCACACCATCCTCCCCGTCCGAGCGGACATTGCCACGATGTCGCCGTCCATGGTGCCGATCTTCCCGCCGAAGTAGGCCGTCTGATCGGGCTGCAGAGTCGACGGGGCGTTCAGCGTGGCCGCATAGACCACGCCGTCCGCTGATGCCGGCGGGGTGAGCACGCCCCCGAACGTCCCAGGCAGAACTGTGGTTGGCCCGGTGAGCCTGGGCAAGTCCCCGTCCCGGTGGATCCCCACCGCGGTCCTCCACAGGAGTTTGCCGTTGAGGGGATCGAGCCCGAGCACGTAGCCCCCCTTCCCCGCGCTGATGGCCACCTGGCGGGACCCGTCGACGGCGCGGTCCACAGGTACGAGCATGGCCTGCACCTCATCGCGGTCGTACAGGTCATGGGAAAAGGCCTGGTGATACCAGAGGAGCTTTCCTGTGCTGGCGGAGAGCGCCACCATGGAGTCCGTGTAGAGATTGGGGCCGGGCCGGCTCGATCCGTTCGGGTATGTCGTCGTGCCCACAAAGGGACCCGGATTGGCCACCCCCCAGTACACGATCCCCCTGCGTGTGTCGATAGCCGGCGGATACCAGGCGCCTCCGCCTGAATTCACGGAAGGGTTGCCCCACAAGTCGTTCGAGCGGACGGTATCGAAGCGCCAGTCGACCTTGCCCGTGCTGGCGTCGAGCGCTTCGAGGTAACCGACAGATCCGCCCGTGTAGTACTTGCCGATGGCCACGGGCACGCTGGCCACATAGACCCTGCCTCCATAGGGGAGCGTCTGGATGTCGACTCCCTGGCCCGGCGTCGTGGTGATCTCACGGTTCCAGACCGGAGTTCCGTCGGACAGTCTGAATGCAGCCACCCCGGTCGGCGTGGATGCGAACAGCTTTCCCCAGCCGACCGAGACGCCATAGGGCCCGATGCTGAAACCGAGAGCCCTTGTCCTCCATTTGACCCGACCCGACGACACGTCGATTGCAGAGACTGTTCCCGCCTGGTCTTGTAGGTATGCGACGCCGGCAAGGACGATCGGAGAGGTCGCTGCGCCCACGGACATCGGAACGCTCCACGCAGGCGCCAGACGAGATACCGTCGACGTGCGGATCGGCGAGATGCCGGCGTTCCTGGAGTTCAGATAGTCGTGGTCAGGAAGAGGCCATGCGTTCACCTCACCGCGAACCTCTGGAGGAGCGCCTGACGGGCCTGCGACATGGGGCGATCGGCCGGATGCCGCCCCTGCCCCGCTGCCAAGAGTCCACGTCCCGATGGTCAACACGGCCGTGAGCGCAACGAGCTCCGGCCAAGCCGTCAGCGGTCGTCGGCCGGTCGGTCGCATGGTCCCCTTCGTTCTCGGGCAACGATAGCGAGCACCGTTGATGGCCGCGACGCCATGCCTCGGTGTCGCAGTGGTGCGTCGGGCGTCTCGTTGGCTAATCGGCCCAGAGCTTGTCGGTGTAGGTGTCCGTGCCCGGGATCGTCGGGATGAACGGGAGAGCAGCCACGACGGTGCCCTTGGCCGCCTCCTCCAGGCGGCGCCGGTGCTCGGCGACGACGGGCTCCCACGCGACCTCGGGCGGCGTGTTCAAGAACCACAACAGGACGGTGCGGTTGTCGTTCGCCGCCTCGCGGGGCACGTCGCCGGGCGCATCGACCTCGAGTGCGATCGGCGTGAACGCGGCCACCAGGTCGGCGTCGGTGCCCGGCAGCAACCCGGGCAGATGCTCGGTGCGCAGCCACGACCAGAGCTCCTCGTTGGTCACGGACTGGTCACGGTCGATGAAGACGGCCACGAAGCCGCGGTAGGGATGGTCGAGGGCCACCTCGACGGGGACGCCGTCGGGGTCACGGCGGTGCTCCCACTGGTAGTTGTAGAGGAGCGTGTGCACGTGGTCGCGCTCGGCGAACATGCGGCCGGCGGCGTGCAAGGCGTTCACCTGGCGCAGGGCCCACTTGTTCCACACGTCGAAGTAGCCGTCGAGCACCCAGTAGACGGCGACGTAGGAGCCCCGGTCAGGCTCGCCGGTGATGGCCGACGGATCGGGGTCGCGCAGGGCTTTGAGGTCCGCCGTGGCGACGAACCGCCGGCCGGCGAAGTTGTACGGGCCGACCATGCACCCCGAGTAGAAGTGGTCCCGCTCGTACCAGCGGTTGTAGGCGACCTCGTGCCCCCGGTGGGGCTCCACGAGCGTCAGCAGCATGGAGCCCAGCTTCACCGGCTCGGCCTCGGCACCCACCTCGATCGGGCGGCGCTTCTTGGGTGCGTCTTCCTCTGACATGAGGTGCGAACCTAACAGCTGCCCTCAGGTCAGACAGTTCCCGTGGCGAGGATCGGGCTGGTCGGGACGACCGAGCCCCCGGAGGGCTCGGCTGTGATGCTGAGGCGCGACGGCCTCTTCGTGCCCGCCATGGTGAAAATGGCCTGGCGCGGCGCCGCGCCGAGGAGACCGAGGGAGACCGGCTTGCTGCCAACGATGCCCCACAGCTGGTACGTCTGCGCGCCGCTCAGTGGCGGGAGATCGGACGACACCATGTAGCCCCGTCCGTCGGGTACGACCACGAATTGCGCCAGCTGCCCGTGCGCGGCCGTGTCCAGGTCGACCAGCCGGTGCCCAGGTGTCCGCAACGCGGCGGTCACCGCGGAGGTCTGATGGCTGGCCGCGGCCTGGAGGCCGGACACCCTGTTGTCGGCTTGCACCAGCCCGATGCCGAGCACGACTGCCACGGCGGCGGCGGCGACGGCCAGTGCGCCGAGTGTGGCCACGGTGGCACGCCGGCGGCGCGGCCGCCGGTCGGGAGGCGTCCGGAAGGGGGACCGGCTCTCGGGGCTCAGCTGCGGCATGGGAGGTGGCTCCTCGTCCCCGGAACGCTCGGGGAGCCGGCTGGCGATGCTCGACCACAATCCCTCGGGGAGCGGCTCCACCGAGTTGCCGATGGCGCCCGCCACCTCGCGCAAGCCGTCGAGCTCGGACCGGCAGCGCGGGCAGGTGGCCAGGTGCACCTCGAGCGCATCGAGCTCGTCGCCGTCGACGGCGTCAAGGGCGTACGCGCTCAGGAGCTCGCTGGCCTCTTGGTGCGACATCACGCGTCGACCCCCCGGATCCCGGCGTCGGCGAGAACGGCGCGCATGCGTCGCATGCCGTTGCGGATCCGGCTCTTCACCGTGCCCTCGGGCTGGTCGAGGAGTTGTGCCACCTCGCGATAGGTCCGGCCGTCGAAGTAGGCCAGCTCGATAGCCCGCCGCTCCTCTTCGGGCAGCTCTCCCATGGCGTGGGCGACCTGGTCGGCCACGGCGAGGTCCCAGACCTCGTGCTGCATGTCATAGGAGGCCTCTGCGGTGCGCATGGCGTCGCGGGCTTCACGCGCCCGTCGCGAGCTCGAGGACCGCACGGCGTCGACGGCACGGCCGTGCGCCTGCGCCAGGAGAAAGGAGCGCAGCGAGCCCCGGGCGGAGTCGAAGCGGGCGGGCTGGTTCCAGAGGCGCAGGAAGACATCCTGGGTGACGTCCTCGGCCTCCGCGGCGTTCTGCAGCACGCGCTTGGCCAGGCCGAACACGGCGCCGCCGTGGCGCCGGTAGGCCTCCGCCAGCGCCACCTCGTTGTACCGGGCGATGGAGGTGACCAGCTGGGCATCGCTGAGTTCGTCGATCTGCTGCACCTACGACCTGTTCGGGCCCGCTCCCCTGCGTGGATGTCGCAGATTTGGCGCATCCGGACGTGGCCTGTGCCCCGAATAGTAGGCGTTATGCGAACCACCATCGACTCCTACAAGGCCCGGGCAGGACGGTTGGACCTCGAAGGCATCGACTTCGACGACTTCCGTGACCAGCCACTGCAACCTGACGCCCTGCGCTCGCTGCGCTACATGCACGACGTCGAGCACCACACCGTCTGCTACCTGCGCGACCTGCTGCTGACCCCGGCCCACCAGGACCCGGAGATCACCTCCTTCCTCTCCTGCTGGGTGTTCGAGGAGATGTGGCACGGGGAAGCCATCGGAGAGGTGCTCGAGTCCCATGGCGAGCAGGCGGGGGCCCCGCGCATCGCCGCGCTGCGCCAAGGCCACCGGCGCCGCCAAGCTCTCTCGACCGCCAGCACGATCGGCTCGGCCGCCTTCGCAGGCCGCGCCTTCATCGCGCTGCACATGACGTGGGGCGCCATCAACGAATGGACGACCCAGGCCGGCTACGCCCGCCTGTCCGAAACGGCCGGCCACCCCACGCTGCGGGAGCTCCTGCGGCGCATCATGAAGCAGGAGGGGAGACACATCGACTTCTACGCGTCGGAGGCGACCCGCCGGCTGCGCGACAGCGTCAAGGCGCGGCGGATGACACGCTTCGCACTCTCGCACTGGTGGCGTCCCGTGGGCTCCGGCGTCATGCCGAAGCGGGAGGTCGGATTTCTCGTCAAGTACCTGTTCGCCGGCGAGAAGGGCGAAGAGGTCCTGGAGCGCATCGATCGCCGGATCGACCGCCTGCCGGGGCAAGGCGACTTGCACCTGCTCACCCGCGCCGTCACGCAGCTCGCCGCGTAGCGAACCGGAGACTGCACTCTCCACCGGTACATGACGGGCACGATCGTCGTGAGCTGAGCCGACGGTCACGCGATGAGCGCGGTCAGCACCTCCCGGGCCCGCTCGAGCTCTGCCCCTGACACCCGCTCGTCGGGATGGTGGGCCAGCAGCGGGTCACCGGGCCCGAAGTTCGCCGCCGGCACGCCGTGCTCCCAGAACGAGGCCACGTCGGTCCATCCCACCTTGGCCTTGGGCTGCGCCCCGCTCTTCTCCACCAACGACTTGAGCAACGGGTGCCCGAGGGAGGGCGGAGCACCGTCCCCGGCGTCGAGCACCTCCCACGTGTCGCCGGCATGGAGCTCCAGCGTCGGGTCGAGCAGGTCATGGAGGAAGACCTCGGCCTCGGCGTGCCTCCGATCGGGCGCATAGCGATGGTTGAGTGCCACGCGCGCCTCGTCGGGCACCACGTTGCCGGCGACGCCTCCCTCGATCGCCACCACCTGGAGCTGCTCGACGTAGTCGCAGCCGTCGAGCACGACCTCGCGTCCACCCCACCCGGCCACGCGCTCGAGCAGGGGCGCCAGCCGGTGGATCGCGTTGCGGCCGGTGAACGGCCGCGCCGTGTGGGCCCGCACGCCCCGCAGCGTGATGCGCACCCGCATGGTCCCCTGACAGCCGGCCTCGACCAGCGCGCTCGTCGGCTCCCCCAGCACCGCGGCGTCGCCCGCCAACAGGTCGGGCCGGTGCTGCCAGAGCTCGAGCAGCCCGCTCTCGTCGCGCCCGATCTCCTCGCGGGCGTAGAAGCACCACGTGACGTCGACCGTGGGCTCGCGCACAGTGGTCGCCAGGTCGAGCATGACGGCTAGCCCGCCCTTCATGTCGGACGCACCCACTCCCCACACGGTGTCGCCGTCGAGCCTCGGTGCCTCGTTGGCGACCGGCGGCACCGTGTCGAGGTGGCCCGCCAGCACCAGGCGTTGGTCGTGGCCGAGCGAGGTGCGTGCCACGACGTTGTCGCCGACGCGCTCGACCTCGAGCCACGGGCAGGCGCCCAGCGCCCTCTCGACGACGTCCGCGATCGGGCCCTCCTGACCGCTGAGTGACGGCACGGCCATCAGGTCCCTGGTGGCCGTGAGCAGGTCCCCCACCGGATCAGGTACTGGCGCCGTGGTCCCGGAGGACCTGGTTGAGCTGCGCCTTGTCGTGGCGCTCCCCCTTGCTCAGGCGCTTGATCACGAGGACGCACGGAACGAAGAACTCTCCACCCGGGTACTCGCGCCTGCGGCTGGCCCGGATGGCGACACACCACGGCGGCACCATCCCGCGCGAGATCTCCTCGCCCGTCTCGGCGTCGATGACGGGGATGGAGGGGTCGAGGAAGCTGCCGGCGCCGAGCACCGACCCCTTGCCGATGCGCGCCCCGCCGGTGACCATGCAGCGGCTCCCGACGAAGGCGTCGTCCTCGACGACGACGGGCACCGCGTTGGGTGGCTCGAGAACGCCACCGATGCCGACGCCGCCTGCCAGGTGCACCCGCTCCCCGATCTGTGCGCAGGATGCGACCGTCGCCCAGGTGTCCACCATCGAACCCGCACCCACCCAGGCCCCGATGTTGACGTAGGAGGGCATCAGGACCACGCCGCGGCCGAGGAACGAGCCCCAGCGGGCCGACGCACCAGGCAGTGCGCGCACCCCGGCCTCGGCGAACCCGTGCTTCAGCGGCAGCTTGTCGGCGTACTCGAAGGGCCCGTGCTCGATCGTCTCCATGCCGCGCAGAGAGAACAGCATGAGGATCGATTTCTTGAGCCATTCGTGGACGACCACCTCGTCGGTCGACGGGTCCACCTCCGCCACGCGGGCCTGGCCGGTGTCGAGCAGGTCGATGGCCTCCTCGACCAGCTCGGCCGCGTCCGTGTCGGCCGGGGAGAGCCCGTCACGGCGCTCCCACAGATCCTCGATGCTCGCCTGCAGATCAGCCATGGCTCACCCTACCGAGGCGCTCCCCCACCAGCGCCAACCGTTCCATGGGCTGCACCAGCGCCACCCGGACATGACCGGCGCCGCCCTCCCCGTAGAGGTCGCCGGGGCTGACCAGCAGTCCGCCGTCGGTGGCGAGCGCCTCGGCCATGGCCCAGGCGTCGTGCCAGCGGCCGGCCGGCACCGGGACCCAGAGGTAGAAGCCCCCCTCGGGGGGCATGACCGGGCAGCCGTAGTCGCCCAGCACACCACCCAGGTAGACCAGGCGCTCGCGGTAGCGCGCCCGCTGGGTCTCCACGTGGTCGTCGTCGGCCAGGGCCGCGACGCCGGCGGCCTGCGCCGGCCCCGGGACCATCAGGCCGGCGTGCTGGCGCACGGCCCGCAGGAAATCGACCAGCTCGGCGTCTCCGGCATAGAAGCCGACGCGCACGCCGGCCAGGTTCGAACGCTTCGAGAGCGAGTGCACGGCCACCACCCCGTCAGCACCGTGCTGGAGGACCGAGCGCGGCGGGCCGTTCCAGGTGAACTCGGCGTAGCACTCGTCGGAGAAGACCGGGACCCCATGGGCCCGTCCCCACGCTGCCTCTGCACCCAGATCGCCCAGGCCCCCGGTCGGGTTCGACGGCGAGTTCGACCACAGCACCAGGGCGCGCTCGGCGTCGGCGGGATCGATGGCGTCGAGATCCAGCCCGCCGCGCCGTCCCGGGCAGGGCGGCACGGGGACGGCACGGCACCCGGCGAGCTCCGCCCCCATGGCGTACGTCGGGTACGACACCGCCGGGTAGAGCACAGTGTCCCTCTCCGGCTCGCGCAGCCGCAGCACGTGCGGCACCGAGGCCACCAGCTCCTTGGTCCCCACGCAGGCTGCCACCGACGACACGGAGAGGTCCGCCAGCTCGAAGCGACGGGTCAGCCAGGCTGCCGCCGCCTCCCGCAGCTGCGTGCTGCCCGCGGACGCGGGGTAGCCGCGCTCGGTGCCGGACGACGCCAGGGCGTCGACGACGGCGTGCAGCGGCGGGTCGCACGGCGTCCCTATGGAGCAGTCGACCATGCCGCCCTCGTGTGCCTCGGCCAGCTTGGCCAGACCGGTCAGCCGGTCATAGGGGTAGGGCGGAAGGCGGAAGGTCATGGCGTCGCCACGAACTCGGCGAAGCGGGCGCGGCCCGCGTCGTCCAGCACCACCTGCAGCGTGGCCGAGTCATCCCCGTCGCTCTGACCGACCACCTCGCCCTCGCGGTGGATGGCGGCCAGCACGTCGCCCCTGGACCACGGCACGACGAGCTCGACGACCCGGTCGGAGCCGCGCAGTCGATCGCCGAGGACGCGCAGCAGCTCGTCGATCCCCTCGCCACTGCGGGCCGAGATGACCACGGATCCCTCTGACGAGTGGGCGAGTGCCTTGGCGGACTCGGGCGCACGGTCCGCCTTGTTCACGACCACCAGCTCGGGCACGTCTGCGGCACCGATCTCGCGCAGCACCTCGCGGACCGCCGCCATCTGGCCCTCCGCGTTGACCGCGGTGGCGTCGACCACATGCACGACCAGATCGGCAAGGCGCACCGAATCGAGCGTGGAGCGGAACGCCTCGACCAACTCGTGGGGGAGCTTGCGCACGAAGCCCACCGTGTCGGTCACCAGCACCGTCTCCCCACCGGGCAGGGACAACTGGCGGGTACGTGGGTCGAGCGTGACGAAGAGGCGGTCCTCCGCGGGGACCCCGGCGTCGGTCAGCCGGTTGAGCAGAGTCGACTTCCCCGCGTTGGTGTAGCCCACCAGTGCGAGCTCGCGGTGGCGACCGCGGGCGCGGTGGCGCCGCTGCATCGACCGCGTGCGCTCGACGTCACGGAGGTCCGCCTCGAGGCGGTGCATGCGCCGGACAAGGCGGCGGCGGTCCACCTCGAGCTGCGTCTCGCCGGGCCCCCTGGTCCCGATGCCGCCCGCCTGCTGGCTGAGCGAGGTGCCCCGGCCCCGCAACCGCGGCAGCCGGTAGCGCAAGAGCGCGAGCTCCACCTGTGCCTTACCCTCGGGGCTCCGGGCGTTCTGGGCGAAGATGTCGAGGATCACCGCAGTCCGGTCGATGGCGGTGCGGCCGAAGAGCTTCTCGAGGTTGCGGTGCTGCGCCGGTGTCAGCTCGTCGTCGAAGACCACGGTGTCCGCGTCGAGGCTGCGACTGAGCTCAGCGATCTCCTGCGCCTTCCCCCGCCCCACGAAGGTGGCCGGGTCGGGAGCGTCGCGCCGCTGCACGACGCGGCCGACGACGTCGGCTCCGGCGCTGTGCACCAGTTGCGCAAGCTCGTCGAGCTCTTCGTCGACGAGCTCAGCCGTCAAGCCGGGGAACACGACCCCTACGAGAATGATCCGCTCCCGGAAGCTGCGCTCGATGAGCGTCCCGGGCAGCACGTCGCTCAAGAGAGCATTCCCGGGTGGATGTCGATGTCGGCCACCTTGCGCACGGGTCCCGCCAGGAATGTGGTGGCCGCCTCGTCGTCTCCCAGGGTCACTTCGAGCGTCCCACCGGGATTGCGCACGCGCACGGGGCCATCGGCGCGCACGGCACCCCAGCTCCTCGCCGCCGCGGCGGCGGCGACGCTGCCCGTGCCGCAGGCCAGCGTCTCGCCGACGCCTCGTTCCCAGACCCGAAAGTCGAGGAGCTCGCCCTCGTCGTCATCGACCACCGTGATCCACTCCACGTTGATGCCGCCGATGAAGGCAGCCTGGAGCTTCGGCCCGAGCTCGGCGATGTCGACGCCGGCGGTGTCGGGGCCGAGCAGCACGAGGTGCGGGTTGCCCACGTCGACCGTCCGGACCCGGCGATCGTCGAACTCCTGGGGCTGATCGGGCCCGAGCCTGGCCGGCCCCATGTCGACGCTGGCCCTGGCCCACCCGGGCGACTCCCCCGGCGTGTACTCGACCGTGCGGCCGCCGGCCGCCGTCGCCACGGTGAAACGCGGCGGCGAGACGAGCCCGGCGTCCACCGCCGCCTGGGCCAGGCAGCGCATCCCGTTCCCGCTCATCTCCGCCTCGCCGCCATCGGCGTTGTGCAGCTGCATGGAGAGATCGCAGCCGTCGCGCCCGGGTCCCACCCGGATGATGCCGTCGGCGCCGACGCCGCGGCGCCGGTCAGCCAGGAGGCGCACCTGGGCGACCGAGAGCCTGACGGTGTCGTCGGGATCGAGGACGACCAGGAAGTCGTTTCCCGCCCCCTCATGCTTGGTGGCGTGCACCTCACCATTCTCGCAGGTGGCGTCGCTCAGCCGTGCACCGCCAGGGCCCGCTCGAGCTGGTCCTGCGCTTCGGCGGGGCCGCCGGCCCAGGTGATGCGCGGGTCGCGGCGGAACCATGACGCTTGGCGCCGGGCGAACACGCGGGTACGGCGGACCGCCTCTTGGAGGCAGTCCGCCAGCGGGTCCCCGTTCTCGACGTGGGCCAGCACCTCGCGGTAGCCGAGCGCCTGACGGGCGGTGCGCGAGATCCCCTCCGGGCGGGCCGCCAAGGCACGCACCTCCTCCACCAGGCCCGCGGCCACCATGGCCGCGAAGCGATCGCCGATGCGCCGGTCGATCTCGTCCGCCGGGAGGGACAGGCCCACCTGGGGGACGCTCGTGGCGGGATAGGCCTCGAGCCCCGGGCCGAAGTCCGAGAACGGCCGGCCCGCCCCGATCGTGACCTCGAGCGCACGCACCACCCGCCGGCGGTTGGTCGGCTCCATCCGACCCGCCCCCACCGGGTCGAGCCCGGCCAGGCGGGCATGCAGGTGCGCCGTGTCGGCACGTCCCTCGTCCAGCTCGGCCTCCAGCGCGGCGGCGATCTCGGGATAGCGGGCCGGGATGGAGAAATCGTCGACCACGGCCCGCAGGTAGAGCCCCGTGCCACCGACCAGCAGCGCGTGGCGCCCCCGCCGCGCGACGTCCGCCAGCGCCTCTCGGGCCGCGGCCTGGAACTGGGTGACGGTGAACTCCCGGTCCGGATCGACCAGGTCCAGCAGATGGTGGCGCACGGCCGCCCGGGCCTCCGGGCCCGGCTTGGAGGTCCCGATGTCCATGCCCCGGTAGACGCACATGGAGTCGACCGACACGATGTCGCAGTCTCCCCTGCGCCGGGCGAACTCCAGAGCCACCTCCGACTTGCCCGAGGCGGTGACGCCGACGAGGGCGACTGTACTCAAGCTCCCGCCACCGGGATGCGCACGCGATACCGGGGCCGCGCCGTCACCTCCTCCAGACGGCCGGAGAGATGGTGCGGGTGGCCCCCGGTCACCTGTACACGGGCCAGCGCTCCGGGCTTCGGGGTGCCGGCGGGAGCCCCCGCGGGAAAGTGCACCAACTTGCCCTGGCGGGTGCGACCGGAGAGCATGGTCTCGTCGCGGCGGCTGACGCCCTCGACGAGCACTTCCTCGCTGCGGCCGACCCGCGCCTGGTGGCGGGACAGGGCGGAGCGGTCCACCACCGTCTTGAGCCGCTCGAAACGCTCGGCGATCACGTCGGCCGGGACGAAGTCGGACTCCATGGTGGCGGCCCGGGTCCCCGGTCGGGGCGAGAAGATGAAGGTGAAGGCCGAGTCGAAGCAGGACTCGGCGCAGACCGCGAGCGTGTCCTCGAAGTCATCCCGCGTCTCACCCGGGAACCCGACGATCACGTCGGTCGTCACCGCCAGATCGTCGATGGCGGACCGGGCGGCGGCCAGGCGCTCGAGGTACCGGCGCGCGGTGTAGCCCCGCCGCATGCCGCGTAAGACCCTGTCGCTCCCCGACTGGAGCGGCAGGTGAAGCTGCTCGCAGACCTCCGGCGTGTCGGCCATCGCCTCGATGGTCTCGGGGCGGAGGTCCTTTGGGTGCGGGCTGGTGAAACGGATGCGCCCGATCCCCTCCACCGCGCCCACGGCGCGCAGCAGCTCTGCGAAGAGGGGTCGGCGCCGCGTGATGTCACGCCCGTAGGAATTGACGTTCTGGCCCAGCAGGGTCACCTCGGTGACGCCGCGATGGGCGAGCAACGCCACCTCCGCCACGATGTCGTCGAGCGGCCGGCTCACCTCCGGACCGCGCACCGAGGGCACGATGCAGAACGCACACGAGTTGTCGCACCCGGTCTGGATGTTGACCCACGCCGCGTAGGGCAGCTCGCGCACGGCGCCAGGGCCGAGCAGCGGGTCCGGTCCCGACTCGGGAGCCGGCACGTCGAGGATCTCCATGAGCGGGCCCTCGGTCTGCGACCGGTGCAGCAGTCCGGGTGCGCTCGTCAGGTTGTGGGTGCCGAACACCACGTCGACCCACCCCACCTTCTCCTGGATCCGCTCGCGGTCCTTCTGGGCGAGGCACCCGCCCACGGCGATCTGCAGTCCTGGCTTGGCGTCGACGAGCTCCTTGAGCCGTCCCAAGGTCCCGTAGAGCCGCTGGTCGGCGTTCTCCCGGATGCAGCAGGTGTTGAGCACCACCACATCGGCATCCTCCATGGCCGCTGCCGGCTCCAGGCCGTCGGCCACCAGGAGGCCGGCGAGCCGTTCGGAGTCGTGCTCGTTCATCTGGCACCCGAAGGTGCGGATGAAATAGGTGCGGGACACGGCGCAAAGTCTAGGGAAACCTCGACGTCTAGATTTTGACCGTGACACGTCCGGGCCTGCGCTCGCTTCGGCGCACCTGGTGGGCCCTGGTACCGCTGGTGATGGCGTCGTGCGGCTCGGGCACCGGGTCGGGCACGTCGTCCGGGTCCGCCGACGGGTCGCTGAAGAGCGCCGACGCCACCGTCCGCGCGGCCATGCGCGGCTACGCGGCCAGCGTGGCTCTCTGCAAGGCGGCGTCGAGCCCGGTGGTGTGCCTCGAGGCAGCCGACCGCACGCTGGGCAACCAGATCCACACCTACGCCAACCTGCTGGCCGTCGGGCACGGCTTCTCGCCGCCACAAGCCGACTTGGCGACCGCCCGCAACGCCGCCCAGACGCTCGCCAACAGTCTCGAGATCCTCGGCGACGCGCAACCGACCCAGGCCAACTACGACAAGGTGCGCAACACGTTCGACGTCAACGGCGCCATCACCCAGCTGCAGGACGCCGTCACCACGGTGACCGGCGCACTCCGCAGCTGACCCCCTACAACCTCACCTCGGCCTCGTCGCCGTAGACCAGGCCACGGCGGTCCACCTGCAGCGCCAGGACGCGACCCGGGACCCCGGACGCCGCCAGGGCGGCCTCGGCCCCGGACCGCACCGCGTTCATCCGACCGGCCGGCACCACGCCGACGAGTGTCGGGCCGGCCCCCGACCAGCTGGCGGCGAGTGCGCCCGCGTCCACCAGGCTGTGCAGGAGCTCCGGCGCCTCGGGGAAGAGAGTCGTACGGGCAGGCTGGTGAATGCGGTCGTCGGTCGCCTCGGGGATCAGGTGTGCCGGATCGGCCAGGCCGGCGAGCAGGAGGCCCATCCGGCCCAGGTTGAAGACCGTCTCGGCGCGGGTCAGGGTCTCGGGCAGCAGCCGGCGCGACTCGGGGGTGGCCAGGTTGCGGTCCGGGACGATGACGACGAAGGCCAGGCCGTCGTGGAGCGGCAGCGGTGCCTGCACCGGGCGGCCCTCCACCATGGTGGCGGCGACGAGCCCGCCGAACACGCTGGCCGCCGCGTTCTCGGCATGGCCGTCGTAGGCCGTGGCGACGGCAAAGGGGTCCGCGGCACCGGCCGCGGCGGCGGCGGCGGCGGCGAGGGCGGCGGACGAGCCGAGGCCCCGGGCCACCGGGATCTGCGACCGCACGGTGACCGCGAAGCGGTCGTGGCCGAGGACCTCGCGTGCCACGCGGGCGGCGAGATGGGATGCGTCGTCGAAGAGCCCGGCCCCCTCCCCCTCGCTCTGCACCCGCAGCGAGGGGGCCGGCTCGACCTCCACGCTGACGTAGCACTCGAGTGCCACGGCCAGGGTGTCGAATCCGGGGCCCAGATTCGCCGACGAAGCAGGGACCCGGGCTCGCACGCGGCCAGGCTACTCAGAAGAGTCGCTGCAAAAATGACTCGCGGGGAACGTCCTGCTGCAGCCGCACCGGGACGGCGACATGCTGGAGCCCGAGCGTGACCTCGGCGGTGCCGACGCTGGCACCCCGCCGGGCCTGATCGGTCAGGTGGTGCGCCGGCTTGAACACGCGGGTGGCGTGGACGCCCGGCCACGTCAGCACCGAGACGGACGCCGCGGCCCGGGCCTCGACGGTGCGCCCCGCCTCGCTCACGTGCGCGACGAGCTGTCCCTGGTGCAGCACCGGCGTCGTGCCGATCAATGGTGCCAGCGCGTCCACCAGCGCCAGGCCGTGCAGGCCGGCCTGGGCCAGCACCGCGACGCCCGTCTGACCGGTCACGGCGGCCAGCAGGAGCACGGGACGCCCGTGCACGGTCCGCACGACGCCCAGCACGTCACAGCCCCCAGCGGCCGCGGTGAAGCCGGACTTCACGCCGATGATGCCCTGGAGGCCGATCAGTGGTGTGTACGTGGAGATCGTCCCCGCCACCGGGAGCGTGACCGACGTCAGGCGGACGATGGAGGCGAAGGCGGGGTCGGCCATGTCGAGGGCGGCCACCTTGAGCACGTCGGCCGCGGTGGACATCGAGGCCGGGCTGATGCCGCTGGCATCGTCGAAGTGAGAGTGGACCATGCCCAGCCGTGCCGCAGCCGCATTCATCTTGGCCACGAACGCCGTCGTGCTCCCGGCATCCCAACGGGCCAGGAGGTCGGCGTAGTTGTCCGCCGAGTGCACCAGCAGACCGCCGAGCACCTGCTGTTCCGTCAGCTGCTCGCCGACCGTCACCTGTGCATTGGAGTCGTCGTTCACGGTGTCGTGGTCGTAGTCGTCGACGTCGGCCTGGACCACCGTGATGGAGGGCCCGCCGGCGTGCAGGGCCAGCGGGTGATCGTGGAGGATCACGTAGGCAGTCATCAGCTTGGTCAGACTGGCCACCGGCACCGGCTGCTCCGCGCCGGACGCCACGTCGACGCCGATGGAGGGGATCGCGACCGCGGCCTCTCCCGTGGCCGGCCACGGGAGCGTGACCGACTGCGCCGGGACCGCGATCGCCGTGGGCATCACCGAGGTCACCACGGGAGGCGGGTCCGCCGCGCGCAACCGGACACCGGCGAACGCGCCCGCTGCTGCGATGACCAGGAGCAGCGCGACGAGCAGCGCGATGCGCCGCCGCGAGCGACGCCTGCGGTGCGAGTGCACCGCATGACGCCCGTGCTCGCCGGGCGGGGGCGGGGGGGCGGCGTCGACTCGCGCAACGAGTCGAGCCGGAACGGCGCCACCATGAGGGGCGCCGTGCCCTCCGGGCTCACCTCCTGCTCAGGGCGTCGAGCTCTTCGGGCGTCATGAGGACGGCCCTCGCCTTGGAGCCCTCGCTCGGTCCCACGACACCCGCCCGCTCCAGCAGGTCCATGAGGCGGCCGGCGCGGGCGAACCCGACCCGCAGCTTGCGCTGCAGCATGGAGGTCGAGCCGAGCTGGGAGCGCACGACGAGGTCACGCGCCTGGACCAGCAGCTCGTCGTCGTCGTCCATGCCGCTCCCGCCCGCCGGCCCGTCGTCGATGCCCTCTATCCCGACGATGGCCTCCGACTGACCCCCCTGCGCGCGCCAGTGCCGGACGACCTCGCGCACCTCCTCCTCCGAGACCCAGGGAGCCTGGAGCCGGCGGGGGATGTTCGACGAGGCGGTGAGCAGGAGCATGTCCCCCTTCCCGATCAGCCGCTCCGCACCGGGCTGGTCGAGGATCACCCGGCTGTCGGCCAGGGAGGACACCGAGAAGGCCATGCGGCTCGGAATGTTGGCCTTGATCACCCCCGTGATGACGTCGACCGAGGGTCGTTGGGTGGCGATCACGAGGTGGATGCCGACGGCGCGCGCCATCTGGGCGATGCGGACGATGGAGTCCTCGACGTCACGGGCGGCCACCATCATGAGGTCGTTGAGCTCGTCGACGATGACCAGGATGAAGGGCAGCGTCTGGGGTGGCTCGGGCTCCTCACCGAGATCGGCCTCCTCCTCGACGGCCGGGTGGTCCTCGCCGAGGGCCCGGGCGGCGACGTCGCGCACCGACCTGCGGTCCGACTGCGGCGGCAGGGCGACCAGCCCCTCCTCCACCAGCTGGTTGTAGCCGGTGATGTCGCGCACGCCGTTCTCGGCCAGCAGGTCGTAGCGGCGCTCCATCTCCTTGACGGCCCAGGCGAGGGCGTTGGCGGCCTTCTTGGGGTCGACGACCACGGGGTTGAGGAGATGGGGCAGCCCGTCGTACTGGCCCAGCTCGACCCGCTTGGGGTCGACCAGGATCATCTTGACCTGCTCCGGGGTGTCGCGCATGAGGATGGACGTGATGATGGAGTTCATGCACGACGACTTCCCCGAACCGGTCGCGCCCGAGATCAGGATGTGGGGCATCTCGGCCAGGTTCGCCATGACGGCGCGCCCGGCGATGTCACGCCCCATCGCCACCTCGAGCGGGTGCGTGATGTCGGACGGCGTGGCCTCCTTCGACTCGAGGATGTCGCGCAGGGAGACGAGTTGGCGCGTCCGGTTCGGGACCTCGACCCCGATGGCGGACTTGCCGGGGATGGGCGCGAGGATCCGCACGTCCGGGGACGCCATGGCGTAGGCGATGTCCTTGGAGAGGCTGGTGACCCGGGCGACCTTGACGCCGGGACCGAGCTCTATCTCGTAGCGGGTCACGGTCGGCCCCACCCGGCTGCCGACCAGGCGGGTCTCGACCCCGTGCGCCGAGAGCGCCCGCACCAGCTCCGCGCCCGCGGCATCGATCTGGCGCTGGTCCTGGCGCAGCTTCTTCGACGCCTGCAGCACCGTGATGCTCGGCAGCACCCATTCGCCCCGCTCGCGCGGCGTGGCGGCGACGATCGGTGCCGGCGCGCCACGCACCGGCGCGGGCTCCGGAGGGAGCGGGATGTCGATGTCGTCGTCGATGTCGTCCTCGTCCGGCGGAGGCTCGTCGAGCGGAGCGGTGTCCTCCGGGACGACCTGCACCGGGGCCACGCCCTCGCTCACGTGGTCGTCGGGGACGATGATGAAGGGCTTGCCGTGCCACAGCGACTTGGAGGTGCGCCCGGCAGCCGTGGCGGCCGCACGCAGGGCGCGGCCGACGGAAGCCAATGAGGCCCCCGTCGCGACGAGGATGGCGACCAGCACCACCGCGACCAGCAGGACCGAGGCGCCGGCCGGGCCCAGCCCGCCGTGGAGCGGACGTCCGACGGCGGCACCGAGGTAGCCGCCGGCGTCACGCAGGGACTGGGTGGCCGAGAGCGGCGGCGCGCCCTTGGCCACCTCGGCCAGGCCGCAGATGCCGAGCAGGCCCAGCACGATGCCGACGGCGAGCCGCCAGGGGTCGGCACCCTCGGCAACCTCATCGTCGTCGATCCGGCCCCCACGATCGAGCAGGAGCGCGAAGCCGGCCCCCGCCGTCACCAGTGGGAGCAGGACGCGGGCCCAGCCCGCGAACATGGCGAGGCCCGTGTCGGTGCCATGGCCGACGGGGCCGAGCTGCTGGCCCCACAGCGCCAGCGCCAACAGGACGCCGAGCGTGATCAGCCCGACGGCCCACAGGTCCCGGGCCTGCACCCGCCAGAACGGCGGCCGCGAGGGCTTGGCCTGCCTGGAGCGGGGCGCCGGCTTCTTGGCGGCGCGCGCGGGCGCGCGGGTCGGGGCACCTCCACGGGTCTTGGTCACCACAGTGAGCTGAGATTAGTGCCTGACCTGGTGGTTTTTGTGGACACCCAACCTGTTGATTTACGAACATATGTTCGCTATCCTCACGCCGATGGCACTCCGGTGGGTACTGGCGGAGAGCGAGCAGGGCGGCACGCTCTTCCCCGACGAGCGGGTGGCCGAACGCCACGTCGGAAAGGGCGCCTACGCCGGGATGGAGTTCCTCCACGTCAACGCCCGGACCATCATCAACACGGTGCCCCCGGAGAGCCTGATGCCCTTCCGGCACACGATCAACCCGTATCGAGGCTGCAGCCATGCGTGCGTGTACTGCTTCGCCCGGCCGACCCACGACTACCTGGGGTTGGGCATCGGCACCGATTTCGAGCGCAAGATCGTGGTCAAGGTCAACGCGGTGGAACGGCTGCGCGCCGAGCTTCGCTCGCCCAAATGGGGCGGCGACTCCATCGCCATGGGCACCAACACCGACCCCTACCAGCACGCCGAGGGCAAGTACCACCTGACGCGCGGGATCGTAGAGTCGCTGTCGGGGGCTCGGAACCCGTTCAGCATCCTGACCAAGTCGACGCTCGTCCTGCGCGACGCGGCGTTGCTGGCAGCCGCATCGGAGCGCACCCAGGTCTCGGTGAGCTTCTCCATCGGGACGCTGGACCGCTCGGTGTGGTCACTGACCGAACCTGGAACTCCCCCGCCGGACCGCAGGGTCGAGGCGCTGCGGCGCCTCACCGCCATGGGGATCTCGTGCGGGGTGCTGGTCGCCCCGGTACTGCCCGGGCTCTCGGACTCAGAGGCCCAGCTCAACGACGTCGTCGAGGCGTGCGCCGAGGCCGGTGCGGTCTCCATCCACGGGGTGGCGCTCCATCTGCGCGGCGCGCTCAGGGCCCACTACTTCGAGTGGCTGGAGGGTGCCCGCCCCGACCTGGTCCGCCTCCACCGCGGGCGCTTCGGGCGGGGTGCCTATCAGGGCGACGCGGACCGGGGGCGGGTGGAGGAGATCGTGCGGACGGCGGCCCTGCGCCGCGGCGTGACGGGACGGGACCGTTCTCGCGCCACGACGCCGGCGCCCGAACGGGCGTCGGAGGGCACGCAGCAGCTGCGCCTGCTCTGAAGCCCGGCCGCGCGGGCGCGGTGCCCCCTGCTCCCTATGATCTTGGCCTCATGCCGGGTGCGGGAAGGTGGACGTGGCGCACGGGCCGCCGTGCTGCTCTGGGCCTGGCGGCGCTTCTCGCTGCCTGCACGCTGGCGGTGCTCCCGCAGGCGGGCGCCGGTCCCGGGGAGAAGGCCGCCGGTGCGGCCATCTCGCATCGTGCCACCAACTCGGCGTACGCGATCGTGGACGCCGCAGGCGGGGTGATGACGTTCGGGGGCGCCGGGTACTACGGCGACACGCTCGAGGTGCCGCTGCAGAAGCCGATCGTCGGCGGCGCTGCCGACCCCCAAGGTGGCTACTGGCTGGTCGCCTCCGACGGCGGCATCTTCACGTTCGGGAACGCCCCGTTCTGGGGCTCGACGGGCGGCATCGCGTTGAACGAGCCGGTCGTGGGGATGGCCCCGACGCCCGATGGTGGCGGCTACTGGCTCGTCGCCTCCGACGGCGGCGTCTTCACCTTCGGCGACGCGCGGTTCATGGGCTCGATGGGCGGCATGGCGCTCAACGAGCCGATCGTCGGCATGGCCGCCACGGCCAGCGGGCACGGGTACTGGCTGGTCGCCTCCGACGGCGGCATCTTCTCCTTCGGCGACGCGCGGTTCTTGGGCTCGACGGGCAGCATCGCCCTCAACAAGCCGGTGGTCGGCATGGCCGCCACGGCCAGCGGGCACGGGTACTGGCTGGTCGCCTCGGACGGCGGCATCTTCACCTACGGCGACGCGCAGTTCTTGGGCTCGACGGGCGGCATCGCCCTGAACGAGCCCGTCGTGGCCATGACGCCCACATCAGACGGGAACGGGTACTGGCTGGTGGGCCAGGACGCCGGCGTCTTCGACTTCGGCGACGCCGGCTTCTCGGGGAGTGCGCAGTCGCCGCTCCATCCGCCCCTGTTCCCCCAACCGCTGTCGATCCCGATCCCGCCGGTCGTGACGATCATCAACGCGGTCCCGGGGCCCCAGGCCGCGCACCAAGCAGGGCTGCGCGTGGCGTTCTCGGGCGACTCGCTGTCCCTCTACGAGGGCGACTACATCCAGGGGACGGCCCCCCCCTACGCCATCGACGACGGGGCAGCTGCCGGCTGCGGCTACACCGACGGCGCGCCGACGATCCCGTGGGACAACCCGCAGGTGCCCTATGTGAGCCCGGGGGCGTGCGCGCTCTGGGCGTCACAGTTGCAGTGGGTCGTCTCGCGCTTCCACCCCGACGTCACCGTGATTCAGACGGGGTACTGGGAGACCCAGGACCGCCAGTTCAACGGCGGCTACGCCACGCTGGCCAATGCGGCCTACTCGGCCTACATAGAGTCCAACCTCGAGCAGGCAGTGCAGATCGCCCACTCGGACGGAGGGGCGGTGATCCTCTCCACGTCGCCCTATTTCGACGACGGCACGCCGCACAACCTGGTGGACGCCTACAACCAGATCGTCTGGGACGTGGCCGCCCAGTTCCCGTACGTGTCCGTCGACGACCTCTACACGGTGCTCGACCCTGGCGGCACCTATGCCTCCGTGGTGAACGGCATCGTGGCCCGGGGCTCGGACGGCGTGCACATCACGCAGGCCGGCGTGGACGACCTCATTGAGCCCGCCCTGAACCAGATCATCGCCAACGTGGCGGGCGCGGTGTACGCCTCCGACTCGTAGGCGGGCGCGAGGCCGACCGCTGGGGCCCGGCGCGGGCCCCAGCGGGACGTGATCCGCAGGCACACGCAACCCGGGTCGACGGGCCCAACGGCGGTCACGCGCCGGGCACGCTCATCCGGGTTCAACGTCCAGCTCACAGGGTTTCACGCGCCGCTTCCACCTCATCTCAAGCCACTGTCAGGTTCTGCCGATACCGGGATGGTGTTAACCGGTGGCGCCAGGCTGCTCGTTCGCACGAACTGGGTGCACCATGGCGAACGCAACAACGGCAGCTGAGGACGGGTCCGCGGTCGGGTCCGTGGTGGCCCTCGAGGCCAGCCCGGAGTCCACCGCGCACGACGCCAACCGCCTGAGCTGGCTCAACATCGTCGCCATCTGCGTGTATTCCGCTGTGCTGGCGCTGGCCACAGCGGCGCTCCTGCTGCGCGGGCCCCTCCACGGTGCCGGCCCCATTCGGGTCTTGATCCCTCAACCGGCGATGAGCGCCCTGGTCTGTGTGGTGTGGGCGGCCGTGCTCTGGGCACCCGTGTCGCTGCACCATCGCGGCAACACAATCCTCCTCATGCTCGAGGAAGTGCCGTTGCTCCTCGGCCTGGTGTTCCTGTCTCCTGCCCTCCTCGTGTTGGCCGGTGTCAGCGCGGCGGCCTTCGTGTTCTTCGTCGTGCGCAAACAGGCCCCGTACAAGGTGTTCTTCAACGTGGCCGCAGGTGGGCTGGGCATGGCCGTGTCGGCGGTCGTGTTCCGCGAGATCCTGGGAACACGCAGCGCCGTCAGTCTCTGGGGTTGTGTGGCCGCCGTCACCGCCCTCTGCCTCTTTGCTGTCTTCATGCACGTGATGGTCCTGATCATGCTGCGCCTGCTCGGTCAGACCGCCGAGCGGCGAACGGGGCCCCAACTCCTGGTCCATGCGATGCTCACGGCGGCGAGCGTGAGCCTCGCATTCGTGGTGTTCGACGCGGCGTGGATGAACATCTGGGCCACGGTGCCGGTCTTTCTCGTCGCCGCGCTGGTCATCGCGGCGTACAGGGGCTACACCCGCCTCTCGCTCCGCTTCGCCTCGCTCCAGCGCCTCTACGACTTCAGTCGTGCGCTCGGTACCGCGAACCTGGAGCCCACGTCGATGAGCCTGGAGGTGCTGAGCCAGGTATGCACCGTCATGCGGGCACGTCGCGCCCAGCTGGTGCTCGCCGAGCCGGCCGGCATCCCACGCCGGATCTCGTTGGACGACCATGGGCCCTCGGAGGTCGAGCCGATCACGCTCGACACGTCATCGATCGTCACCCAGGCCATCGAAAGCGGCGTGGCGTCCCTTCACACGACCACCACACCGCAACGCAGGAGCAGCTACGACCCGGTCGCCGGGAGATACGTCCACGCCATCGTCGCGCCGCTCATCAACGAGAACACGGCGATCGGAGCCATCGTCGCCTTGGACCGCGACGAGGAGCTCGACGGATTCGACGATGACGATCTCCGCCTCTTCGAGGCTCTGGTGGCCCACGCGAGCGCCAACCTCGAACGTGCCCGTCTCGTCGAGGAGCTGCGCTTCGAGGTCGACAGCAAGTCCCACCAAGCGACCCACGACATGCTGACAGGGCTCCCAAACCGCATGCTGTTCCTCAGCCGGGCGACGAGCGCCCTCAACGGCAGCGGGGGTGTCGCCATCGTCCTGCTCGACCTTGACCGGTTCAAGGATGTCAACGACACGCTGGGCCACGCGATCGGAGACCGTCTCCTCTGCGAGATATCCGAGCGCCTGCTGCGTGCGGTCGGCGAGCAGGCAACCGTGGCGCGGCTTGGAGGCGACGAGTTCGCCCTGGTCGTCGCGGACGTCACCGAAGCCGAGAGGGCGGTCGCCATCGTCAACGAGCTCAACGCCGAGCTGTCCCGCCCGATCGAGATGGACGGGCTGACACTTGCCGTGACGGCCAGTGCCGGCATCGCACTGGCACCGGAGCACGGTGACGACGTGGCGCTGCTCCTCCAGAGGGCGGACATCGCGATGTACCTGGCCAAGGAGCGAAGGGGCACGGTCGAGGTGTACTCGGTCGAACACGACCAGAGCATGCGTCGCTGGCTCATGCTGGGCGGCCTGTTGACGCACGCCCTCCAGACGGGGACCGAGCTGAGCGTGATGTACCAGCCAATCGCCGACGTCCGGTCCCGCAACATCGTCCAGGTGGAAGCGCTGGCCCGTTGGAACCATTCCATCCACGGCGCGATTCCCCCGGAGGAATTCATCGGTATCGCCGAGCAGATGGGAATGATCAGCCAGATCAGCGACTTCGTCCTCTCGGAAGCGTGCGCCCAATTGGCGAGCTGGCGTCAGGCGGGAATCGACATCGGGCTGGCGATCAACGTCTCGGGCCGGGAATTCTCGGACGGGAGCCTCGTCGACCGGGTCGCCCGGCATCTGCAGGCGCACAACATCCCACCCAACGTCCTGACGCTCGAAGTCACCGAGACGGAGATCATGGCCGATCTCACCCAGGCAACCTTGGTCCTCGACCAACTGGCCGGCTTGGGCATCCGCATCGGTATCGACGACTACGGGACCGGCTATTCGTCGCTGGCCTATCTCCATCGCCTCCCGGTCCAGGAATTGAAGATCGACCGCTCCTTCGTGACCAACCTTCCCAGCGAGAAGAGCAACCGCATCATCGTCCGCTCCTCAATCGCCATGGCGCACTCTCTCGGCCTCAGCGTGGTGGCCGAGGGCGCGGAAGACGCGGTCACGTGCGCAATGCTGGCCGACGCCGGATGCGACCAGATTCAGGGCTACTACCTGTCCAAGCCCAAGGCCCCGAAAGAGTTCCAGGAATGGCTCCTCAAGGGCGCGACGCTCGACTTTGCACCCCTGCATCCGATTCTGCATTCGTCCAAGCACGACGACTTGGTGCTCTCGCGCTCGCCGGGGATCACTTAGCCGTCTCGCTGGGCACACCCCGGATCTCGGGCCGGGCAGGCCCCCATTCGCCGCCCAAACGGGCCGAGAACGTCATCCCCTTCGCGCGAGGCTGGCCGCGAGGTACCGGCGACAGATCCGCCGAAACCGACACCGGTCAGCGGAATCTCCCGAACGATCATTCGAGGCCGCTGAGGACCCCTGAGGCACCCCAATTCCGTGCCTACACGGGCGTTACGAACCGCCCCAAATCGAGGCATTCCGCCTGGTCGGAGACAACGAACGCGCAAATATTGGTTGCAATCAGGTTGCAACATCGGCGAGACTATGGGGCGCGGGGAATGGAAGGCGCCGGTAGCACGGTGTACAGCCCTCACATTCCCCACCGGTACCTAGGGCGAAGGAGGTGGGAGATGTCTAGAGTTGGCTGAGCCAAACCAGGTTCATCGCACGTGCCGTTCGCATCGGTACGGAGTGTTGCGATGTGAGTATCGACACGGCGGGTCGCCGCCTTGAGCGACTTCTTTATCGCGGAGGCGGCGCCCGCCGTCTGTCGCGCCAGGAGGCAACGCGACAATCATTGCGTGCCATCGAGAACGGGCGAGACGCTCTTGGTGAGGGGGCAGGGCAAAGGGTCGAATGAGAATTCGTAGTCGGGGGCAACACCGGCGGCGGTTCGGGCGCCCTTTCGCCCGACTCTGGGTGGGTTTCACCCTTGCAAGCTCGGGTGACGGGTTCGCCTACGGAGCCGTGCCGCTTCTGGCGGTCGTGGTGAATCCGCATCCGCTGGCCGTCTCCACCGTTATAGCCGCGGACAGCCTTCCTTGGCTGCTGCTGGCCCTACCGGCCGGCGCGTTCGCGGACCGGTTCCCGAGAGGTCCTGTCATGGCCCTCTCGAACATCTTGCGCGCTGGCGCGATCCTGGCCGCCGCGGCCCTGGTGGCGACCGACCGCATCACGCTGGCACTCCTGATCATCGTCGTGCTGATCAACGCCGGGGCACGGGCGACCTATTACTCGTCGCTGCAAGCCATGGTGCCCGAACTCGTCAGAAACGACGCCCTCGAACGCGCCAACGGCGTCTTGACGGGTACCGAAGCGGGCACGGAGTACCTGGCGGGTCCGGTGGTCGGGACATCTCTGTTCGCCGTGAACCAGTCGGCGCCGTTCTTGGCCGACGCCATCGCCCTCATCTCGTCCTGCATCCCCTTCGTCAAGCTCCCGTCGAAGGTTTCGGCGCCGCCGGAGGCCTCGAATTCGGTCTGGGAGGGCGTACGGCTTCTGTTTGCCGACCGCCGCCTGCGGGTTCTCGTCCTGATGGTCGCCGCCCTGGCCCTCTTCCAGGGCATGGAGGGTGGTGTCCTGGTCCTTCTCGCCACCAGAGAATGGGGGGTGCGAGAAGGAGCGTACGGCCTCTTCCTCGCCTCGACGGCCGTCGGGAACCTCCTGGGGAGCGCCCTGGCGGACGGTCAGGTGAGGCGCTTCGGCAGTGCCCGCGCGCTCATCGGTGCCGCCGTCCTCTCGGGCGTCGGCTACCTCATCATGGCCTCGGCGCACAGCTGGGTGGTCGCCGCTCCCGCCTTTGCCCTGGTCGGCGTCGCCGTCTCGGTCATCACCGTCGTCGCTATCTCGCTGCGCCAGAGGCTGACACCCCCCCACCTCATGGGACGAGTGGGCAGTGCCTGGCGCGGCCTCGTGTGGGGCGCGGCACCGGTGGGCGCGATCGTGGCTGGGAGCGTGGCGACGATCGGGGGGCTGCGGTTGCCGCTGCTGCTGGCAGGAGCGCTCCAGTGTGCCGTGGCGATCGTGTTCGCCCGACCGCTGCTGAGGAGCACCCGAGTCGGCACTCCACCACCGGGCCCTCGCGGAGGCGATGGGAGCGTTGTCGACGTTCACGCGACCGCGCACAGTCCGACTCCGTACCACGTCGATCCCGCGTGACCGCGACCGCCGTCGCCCACCGTGGCGACCCCGTGCGCGAGCGGGAGAACACGCTGCCGGCGTTCACCGCGGCGGTCGCCCAGGGCGCGGACATGGTCGAGCTCGACCTGCGCCGCACCCGGGACGACGAGATCGTGGTGCTCCACGACCAGACGCTGCGCCGGCTGTGGGGCGTCGACGCGTCGGTCGGCGACCTGGACCTGGCCGAGGTGGCCTCCATCGGTGACGGCGACGTGCGCATCCCGGCGCTGCGGGAGGTCCTGGCGGTCGTGCGGGCGCCACTCATGGTCGACTTCACCCGGCGAGAGGTGGTGCCAGGAGCGGTGGACGCCGTACGGGAGGCCGGAGCCCTCGAGCGCTCCCTCTTCGTGACTGGGAACGTCGAGGCCCTGCGCATGCTCCGTGGCCTCTCGGCCGAGGCACGGATCGGCCTGACCTGGGTCGATGGCTCGGCACCGCCGCTACCACTCTTGGAGGAGCTCGGGGCCGAGTTCTGGAACCCGATGTTCAGCCTCGTGACGCCCGAGGGCGTGGCG
The DNA here is from genome assembly GCA_963717455.1 of uncultured Acidimicrobiaceae bacterium. Taxonomy (GTDB): domain Bacteria; phylum Actinomycetota; class Acidimicrobiia; order Acidimicrobiales; family RAAP-2; genus Bog-473. The sequence goes on along the minus strand of OY970336.1, from coordinate 2,476,938 downwards.
CAGGTGCATGCGGCGGGCCTCAAGGTGTCGACGTGGACGGTGGACGACCGCGTGGACATGGCCCGGGTGGTCGAGGCCGGGGTCGACGCCGTCGTGAGCAACCGGGTCGAGGAGCTCGTCCGCTTCCTACGGCGCTGACGCTCCCACCCGAGCTCGTCCGTTACGATCCCGGCCATATGGGCACGGCACGCAACGGCAGCGTCGAGATCTACTTCGAGTCGTCCGGCGACCCGAACAGGCCGACGCTGCTCTTGGTCAACGGCCTCGGCTCGCAGTGCATCAATTACGCCGTCGAGTGGTGCGAGATGTTCTGCGACGAAGGGTTCCGAGTGGTCCGCTTCGACAACCGCGACGTGGGCCTGTCGACCAAGCTCAAGGAACCCGGCTACTCGCTGGCCGACATGGCCGAGGACGCCATCGCAGTCCTCGACACCGTCGGTGTCGAGCGGGCACACGTGATGGGATGCTCCATGGGCGGCATGATCGTGCAACGGCTCGCGATCGACCACCCCGATCGCCTGCTCTCCGTGACCTCGGTCATGTCACGCCCCGGCGAACCAGGGTACGGCGACAGCTCCGCGGAAGCCCTCGCGTTCCTGATGGCACCTCCGCCCTCCTCTCGGTCGGACTACATCGACCATCAGGTGGCCGCCTTGAGGGTGTACGGATCCAAGCCCGAGTGGCTCGACGAGGACGCCATCCGCGCCCGTGCCGGGGCCGCCTTCGACCGCTGCTTCTGTCCGGCCGGAATCGCCCGGCAGATGCAGGCGGTCGTGCGCGACGGATCCCGGGCCGACCAACTCCGCGACGTCGACCTGCCCGCACTCGTGATCCACGGCAGTCGCGACACGCTCATCGATCCGAGCGGAGGGCGACGGACGGCCGAGCTCATACCCGGTGCCCGCTACGTGGAGATCGACGGGATGGGCCATGACTACCCGACTGCGGTGTGGGAGGAGTGGGTGGACACCTGGTCCGCGTTCGTACGTGGCGGCGCCGGAAGCTAGAGCCGCTCGCCCGACCTGCACCTATTCCTATTCGCGTATGAACTCCGAGGAGAGAGCGGTCCGCCGGACCCGTGCCGAGGACGCCGCGGCGGTCTGGCCACTGGTCAGGGACTTCGCGGTCTCCTACGAGCCGGAGGCACGGATCTTCGAACATTCCTTCACCGACCTGCTCTCACGTCCCGACACCCTGGTGGGCCTCGCGGACGAAGGCAGTTCGGTCATCGGGTACCTGAACTTCCGGAAGACCCTCGCGCCGGCCGGGACCGGCGGGTTGACGCTGCGAAACCCGGCACCGTGGGCCGCACCCGGCACGTCCCGTGCCGGCACGAGACGTTGCTACCCTGCGTCCATGGCCCACCTGGAGACGGACTTTCCGAAGCGCATCGGGGCCCCCGCCACGAGGGCCCTCGTGGGAGCCGGCTACAACCGGCTGAACCAGCTGGCCGGTGTGCCCGTCACGGAACTGAAGAAGCTGCACGGCATGGGCCCCAAGGCACTTCGAGTCCTCCAGGAGGCGTTGGAAGAAGAGGGGCAGTCGCTCGGCTGAGAGGCCTGGCGTGACCCCTCAGCCTCCCTCGTCGAGGAGCCCGAGGAGCCACCCCGGACTCACCACGTGCGCGCCCATGGCTTCCGCTCGTCGTCGCAATTCACGATCCGACGTGACCAGTGTCACGTCATCGTCGGAGGCTCCGACGACCGAGACGAGCGTGTCGTCACCGCTGCCGGGCGCGTGCACGACGGTGACCCCGTTGTCCTCGGTCGGCTCGGCGCCGTCACGTGCCTTTCCCTCCAGGACAACGACGACGGGTTCGTGGAGCCGTCCGGCGTGCACCGCGGAACGGATCCGCTCGAGGAACCTCCGGGACGCTCCCGGGCGATCCCGCCACCAACCGTCGGGACGGGACCCGATCACGTTCGCCGCATCGATGAGGAGCATGCCTCAAGTTTGCCCGTCCGCCATCAGGCGAACTCCGGTCACCCCTGTCGAGACCGTCTCGCCAGCTGCGAGAAGGCCGTCGGGGGTCCCTGGTCCAGGCGGTCCCTGATCGCCACCGCGCACTCCCGAGCCGATTGGACCGAGGTGTCGACCTCGAGGTCGTAGGTCCCAGGGTCGTGGACCGCCCGTTGCCAGCGAAGGACGGGGTCCGGAACGGCCCCGCCCGGCCCACTCCGCGCGTAACGGTCTTCACGACCGGCTCCGCCTGCATCGCGGCGGCGCATGACGACGTCGACCGGGCACCGCACGCCGATGAAGTACGCCGGGCGATCGGCGAGCTGCTCGGCGACGCGCGTCAGGATGCAGAGCGGCGTGGAGTAGTCGTCATGGTGCCCGACGTCGACGACGACGTGCAGCCCGAGTCGGCTGAGGGCGATGACCGAGCCGTAGAGGGCGTCGAACAGCACCGGAAGGTGCTCCTCGAGGTCGGGACGTTCCCCGCCTGGACGCAGACCGATCCCCGGCCGGAGCTCGGCGGGGATGACGCACTCGCAGAACGCGTCCACGCCCAGGTTCATCCAGGTCCCCTGGAAGGAGTCCTGCACGGCTCTGGCGATGGTCGACTTGCCCGAGCGAGGCGCCCCGTTCAGGACGACGACGAATCCCGTGTCGGGCACACCCACATCCTCCCAAAATGGCGCTGCCCGAGCGGAGGCTGGGCTTCGGCTTCCCTCACGGGTGGCACAACCTGGCGGCGGGCGAGCGCCGGCTCTACGAGGAGGTGGGCTCTTGGGCCGCCACGTCGGCGCCGCCGGGCTGGTCGAGGCCGGCCAGGGCTCGGAATTCCTCGGTGGTGTTGACATGGGGAAACGGCATGTCCGGCTCGGGCAGACCGAGACCCGCACAGATCGGGCCCCAGCCGTCCGATGGAGTCCACTCGATCAGGCGACCCGGCGCGACGCCAGCACGGACGGCATCGTTGTGCGCCTCATAGGCGGCGATGCAGGCGCCCCTGTCCGCGTAGTCCGGGGTGAGGCGCTCGAGCATGTCCGCCGCCATCGCGTACCAGTCAGCCATCTCCGGGGTCGGACCTCGCTGCATCACCGGCAGGATGGTCTGGGAGAAGCTGCTCCACCACGCGTCAGCGCTCGAGCGCACGGACAGGATGACCACGGACTCGGGGAACGCCTCGTGCAGTTCCTTCCACACGGCGGCGGCTGGCCAGTCGACCGCAGCGGTGAACCCGTCGAGCATGGGTGCCCATTCGGGCTGGCTTCCCAGGATGGCCCCGTGCCACAGCGGAACGTGCTCAGGTCGAGGGAAGAGCTCCACCATGTGGTAGCAGCTCCCTCCCAAGAGGGTCTCCAGAGCGATCTTGAGGGAGTGCGAACCCGTCCGCCCCAATCCTGCCCCCACTGCCTGCAGCCCCACGGCAGCACGGTAACACGGGATGCCGCCGACGACCCGGCGTCCGTGCCCCGCGCGAGGAGACGTTCGGCGCCCCCGTCCCTCGCGGCCAGCTTGGCGCGCGCAGGCCCGGTCAGACCATCAGCACGACGGGCACGATCATCGGACGGCGCTTCGTGCGATCGCCGACGAACTTCCCCAGGGCCTTGCGGGTGTGGCGGCTCAGGGCCTCGATGTCGTGTGCCCCGTCGCGCAGGGCCTTGGTCACCGCAGCCCCGACCACTTCGCTGGCCTCGCCCAGGAGCGCTTCCGCCTCCGGGGCGTGCACCCAGCCCCGGGTCTCGATGACCGGCGGGCAGCTCAGTGTGCCCTGCTGGCGGTCGACCGTGACCACGACCATGACCACGCCCTCCTCGGCCAGCTTCTGGCGGTCACGCAGCACGCCGTGTTCGATGTCCCCCACCGTCCCGTCCACGTAGACGTAGCCGGCCGGCACCCGACCGTCGCGGGAGATGCCCTTGGCGTCGAGCTGGATGACGTCGCCGTCCTCGCAGAGGAGCACCTTGGCCGGGTCGAGGCCCATGGAGAGGGCCAGGCGGGCGTGGTGCACCATGTGGCGGAACTCGCCGTGCACCGGCACGAAGCACTCCGGGCGGGTCATGTCGATCAGCATGCGCAGCTCCCCCTGGCGAGCGTGCCCGCTCACGTGGACCGCTTCTGCCCCCGAGTGCACCACCTCCGCGCCGCGGCGGTGCAGGTCGTCGATGACCTGGCCCACCGACCATTCGTTGCCCGGGATCGGGTGGGCGCTGATGATCACGACGTCGTCCTCGCCGATGCGGAGCCACTTGTTCTCCCCCGTCGCCATCAGCGACAGAGCCGACATCGGCTCGCCTTGGGACCCGGTCGAGATCACGCACATCTCACCCGGCGGCACTTCGTCGACATCCTCGATGTCCACCCGCACCCCGTCGGGGATGCTGATGATGCCCAGCCGCGTGCCCAGCTCGACGTTCTTGCCCATGGAGCGACCCAGCGTGGCCACCCGGCGGCCGTTGGCCACGGCGGCGTTGATGATCTGCTGGACCCGGTGCATGTGGCTGGCGAAGCAGGCCACGACGATGCGCTTGCCCGACTGCGCCGCGAAGACCCGCCGCAACGTCACGCCCACCGAGGACTCCGACTCCGTGAAGCCCGGCTCCTCGGCATTGGTGGAGTCCGACAGCAGGAGCCGGATGCCCTCGGTCCGGGCCAGCTCCCCGAAGCGCGGCATGTCGGTGCGCCGCCCGTCGACCGGCTGCAGGTCCAGCTTGAAGTCGCCCGAGTGCAGGACCACTCCCTGCGGCGTGTGGAACGCGATGGCCATCGCCTCGGGCACCGAGTGCGTCACCGGGATGAACTCGACGTCGCAGCCGCCGATGCGGACCGTCTCCCCGTCCCCCACCGAGATGAAGCGGGTGTTGTCCGCCACGCCCGCCTCGTCGATGCGGTTGCGCGCCAGGCCGACGGTCAGCTCCGAGCCGTAGATCGGTGCGTGCAGGTCACGCAGCAGGTAGGCCAGGCCACCGGTGTGGTCCTCGTGGCCGTGCGTGAGGACGATGCCGTCCACCCGGTCCTTGCGATCGTGCAGGTAGGTGAACTCGGGCAGGACGAGGTCGACGCCCGGCATGTCAGGCTCGGGGAACATGATCCCGCAATCGAGGATGACGATGCGCCCCTCGACCTCGATGCAGGCACAGTTCCGGCCTATCTCGCCGAGTCCGCCCAGGAAGACGATCCGAACGGGCTTCGGTTTGCGGCGCTCAGCCAAGCGGGGCGACCGTGACTGCGGGCGGGCCGACGGCGGCCAGGATCTTGGCCGCCTGGGCGTCGAGCTCGGGGGTCGACGCCCCCATCGGCAGGCGGCACTGGCCGACTCGGAGGCCCAGCGCCCGCATGACGGCCTTGGTCGGGAGCGGGTTGGGGTACTCCGCGGTGGACTCGAAGTCGAAGGAGTCGAGCAGCTCGGTGTTGCCGGCGATGGCGCCGGCGAGGTCCCCCGCCAGGAACGCGTCGACCACCCGGCGGAACTGCGGCCCGACCCAGTGCGCGGCCACGCTGATGACCCCGACCGCACCGACCGCCAGGAGCGGCAGCGTCATGGCGTCGTCGCCGCTGTAGATCTCGAAGCCCGCGGGCGCCTGCGCCGCGAGGTGCGCCGTCCTCGGCGCGTCGCCCGCCGCGTCCTTGAGCGCCACGATCGACGGCACCTCGCGGGCGAGCCGCAGCATGGTGGCGGTCTCGATGCGCCGCCCCGACCGGATCGGGATGTCGTAGAGGATCACGGGTAGGTCACCCGCCGCCTCGGCCACCACCCGGAAGTGCTCGTGGATTCCGGCCTGCGAGGGCCGGTTGTAGTACGGCGTGACCACGAGCACGCCGTCCACCCCGCTCTGCGCGGCCAGCGCCGTCATCTTGACGGAGTGCTCTGTGTCGTTGGAACCCGTGCCGGCGACGACCGGGACGGTCACCGCCTCTCCCACCGCCCGCCACAGCGCCACCTTCTCGTCGTCGGTCAGCACCGAGCTCTCGCCGGTGGAGCCGCTCAGGACCAGTCCCTCACTGCCGTGGGAGGCCAGCCAGCGGGCCAACTCCACCGCGGCGGGCAGGTCGAGCGCTCCGGCGTCGTCGAACGGCGTCACCATGGCGGTGACCACCCGCCCGAACCGGGGCGCGTCCTGTGCGGGGCTCATTGCCCCTTCACGCTACCAGCGATGCGTCGTGCTCAGGCGACCTGGCGGTCTGCGGGCGACCCGTCGGCGAAGGCGTCCTCGTCCTCCGTGGAGTCGGTCAGGTGCTCGAAGGCGATCGCGCCCATCTCGGTGAACTTGGTGCGCAGCCAGCCATCGGCGGCGTCGAGGAGACCCAGCTTCCGCAGGTTGGGGACGATCTTGGAGAACAGGAGGATCTGGAAGTCGTCCTGCTCGGGTGCCATCGACATGATCTTGATCACGTCGGAGGTCGGGACCTCCATGCGCTCCCACACCTCCTGCATCGCCATGCGGTCCTTCATGCGGATGGCCGCCTCGAACGCGAATTCCTGGCGCTCGCGCAGCTCGGCCGCGCTGAGCTCCTTGTAGTACTCCTGCAGGCTGAGCACGCCGAAGGCAACGTGGCGCGCCTCGTCCGCCATGACATAGCGCAGCAGCTTCTTCAGGAGCGGCTCGGTCGTCATCATGTGGATGAACCCGAAGGCGGCGAGCGCGAGGCCCTCGACCATGATCTGCATCCCGAGGTAGGTCATGTCCCAGCGTGAGTCGGACACGATGTCGTCGAGCAGGAGCCCGAGGTGGGCGTTCATCGGGTAGTGACCCGAGAGCTTCTCGTCCAGGTACTTGGAGAACACCTCGACGTGGCGGGCCTCGTCCATCACCTGGGTGGCCGCGTAGTACTTGGCGTCGATCCACGGCACCGTCTCGACGATCTTGGCCGTGCAGAGCAGCGCCCCCTGCTCGCCGTGCATGAACTGCGACAGCAGCCAGTTCTGGTTCTCGATCCCGAACCGCAGGAAGCGCTTGTCGTCCCACTTCTCCAGAGCGGTCCCGACCAGCGCGGCAGGGTCCCACTGCATCTGGGTGGGGTTGGCCTCGGCGTTGGCCATGACCACCTGCTCCTGGTCGACCTCAATGGACCAGTCCAGGTCCGTCTGTGCGTTCCACTGCGCCTTCTTGGCCTTCTCGTAGAGCCTGTCGAGCTGCGGCTTGGCGCCCTTCTCGTAGTCCCACGTGAATTCGGCCGGGCAGTTGTCGGGGACGCGGTGGAACCCCTCGACGTCGTACTGCCCGACGAGGCTCATGACGGCCTCGAGATCGTCGATGTTCTCCCGGCCGATCAATTCGATGTTGGACCTCAACTGGGACTGGTCGTCGTCGAGCGTGGTCATCGTGCTGCCCCCTTGGTGAGCTGTCTGGCTGGTGGTCTGTGAGAACTGCGTGCGGTGTTGGAAATCGGATGGGAGGAGGCGCCTGTGGCGTCGACGCGCAGGGCGAGGATGCCGGGCATCACGAAGGTGCGGACCAGGGCGCGGGCGTCGTCGGCGTCGCTGAGGTCGGTCCCCGCCGGCGGGCCGGAGCAGTAGGCCAGGACGATGCGCACGGCCCACTCGGCCGCCCGCGACGCCTGCTCGGGCTCGAGCCAGCGGGCGAAGAAGGGTGCGGCCAGGTCACCGGCCACCATGAGCACCCGGTCGAGCTCGCCGAAGGTGAGGTGGGGCAGGACGGCGCCGGGCTCGTGCTCGAGCAGGTAGCCCAGCGCCTCGTGGTTCCGGAGCCAGCGGGCCGACTCGACCATGCCCGCCACGAGCACGTCCTCGAGGTCGGTCGCCTCGCCCATGGCGACGGCCAGCGACGAGAACAGTCGGGCCACCTCGGTCTCGACGACGGCGGCGACGATGCCCTCCTTGCCCCGGGGGAACGCCCGGTAGACGGTGGCCCGTGACAGCCCCGACGAGCGGGCGATGTCGTCCACCGTGGTCTTGGCGATCCCCTGCCGGGCCAGGCAGCGCAGCGCCCCGTCGACGATGCGGACCCGGGTCGAGGTGCGGTCGTCGGCCCCGAGGTGGCGGACGACGCCGTCACGCTCCCCCTCCGGTGCACCCGGCGCCCCGGGTTCAGGTCGTGCCGCTGCTGCGCCCACCGATGAAACAGTATGGCGATTTTTGTCTCACTGTCAACCAATTGAGGGTCAACTGAGGTTCACGTGACCGGGGGCGACACCGGTGATCAGCAACGCCAGCAGGCCCAGGACCGCCGCGCTGCCGCCGATGGTGACCGCCAGCTCGGTCGTCCGGTCACGCAGGCTGCCGGCAGAGTCGTACAGGAAGGCGAGGACTGCGCCCGTGACGAGGCCCCCGAGGTGGGCCCGCCAGTCGATGTTCCCGGTGAACCCGATGAAGAAATTCAGCACGAGCAGGCCGACCACGGGCGCCACGGGCAGGTGGCGGCGCGCGCCCACCACCACGTAGGCGCCCAGGACGCCCATGATCGCCCCCGACGCCCCGATGCCGGCGACGTTGGGCTGGCTGAGCAGGTAGGAGCAGACGCTGCCTCCGATGCCGGCGATCAGGTAGAGGGCGAGGAATCGGAGCTTGCCCAGCAGAACCTCCACCGCCGGGCCGACGATGAGGAGGGCGATCATGTTGAAGAAGATGTGCAAGAAGTTGGCATGCAGCCACATGGCGGTGAAGACGCGGTAGTACTGGCCCTCCACGTGCACGGCCGCCGGCCACATGGCGTAGCGGTTGACGACGCTCGTGTCCGTGCCGAAGCGCTCGAGGAAGAACACCACCACGTTGACCGCGATGATGGTCAGGACGATCGGCGTCGGATTGGTGGAGCCCACGACGCCGGTGCGGCCGGGGCTGGTGTGGGTGAACGCAGGCACCTGGCGCCAGCGCTTCGCCCCTTCCGACGTGCACGGTGGACACTGCCATCCGACGGGCGCCTGCACCATGCAGTCGGTGCAGATCGGTTGGTCGCAGTGCGCGCACAGGACCGACGCCGCCTTGTCGGGATGGCGGTAGCACGGCGGCGGCGGCGTGGGCTCGGGCAGCGAGCTGCTCACCGGATGCCGGCCAGCAGCTCGGAGCGCACGAGGAGCGCCACCTGCTCGGGGTCGTTGAGGTCCCAGCGACCGGGTGAGGCGATGTACGAGAGCACCATGCGGGCGAGGAAGTCGGCGGTGACGTCGAGCTCGGTGCCCTCCGACATCCCGTGGCGCTCCAGATAGGGCGCGAGGAACGCGGCGACCAGCGTATGGGTCTGGTCGGCCTCGGTGGTGAGGCGGGGCAGGAGGATCTCCGGCTCGGTCTCCAGGATCCGCTGGAGCACCTCGTGCTCGACCAGGGCGCCATGGGCGAACATGAGGCCGCGCTCCATGACCTCCTCCAGCCCCTCCGCGTCCGAGACCTCCTCGTAGAGCCGGAGGAAGAAGCGGGCGAACTCCCACCCGACGACGGCCGAGATCAGCTCGTCACGCCCCCCCGGGAAGTAGCGGTACACCGTCGCCCGGGACACGCCGGCCTCGCGCGCCGCGTCCTCCACGGTCGTCTTGGCCAGCCCCCAACGGGCCACGCAGTCGTAGGTGGCCTGGAGCAGCCGCTCCCGGACCTCGGAGTTCACAGTCCCAGCAACGCCTCGAGGCCCACCGTCACTCCCGGGCGGTCGGACACGGAGCGCACCGCCAGCAGGACGCCCGGCATGAAGGAGCGCCGGTCGTAGGAGTCGTGGCGCAGGCTCAGGCTCTGGCCCGGCGCGCCGAAGATCACCTCTTCGTGGGCCACCAGGCCGGGCAGGCGCACCGAGTGCAGCCGGACGCCGCCGGGCCCCTCCGCACCGCGGGCGCCCGCCAGGACGACATCGGTCGTCGGGTCGGGCGGGAGGGGGCCGGCGCCGGCCGCGCGGCGCGCCTCGGCGATGACCGCCGCCGTGTGCATCGCCGTCCCCGACGGCGCGTCGCGCTTGGCGTCGTGGTGCAGCTCGATCACCTCCACGCCGTCCATATGGGGCGCCGCGATGCGGCAGAAGTGCATCAGCAGCACCGCCCCGATGGCGAAGTTCGCCACCACGATCGCGTTGGCGCCGCTCCCCTCGAAGCGCGCCCGCACTGCCCCCAGGTCGGCGTCCGACAGTCCGCTGGTCCCGATGACGGCGTGCACGCCCAGCTGGGCGTAGTGCGGCACGTTGTGGCGCACCGCCTCGGCGATGGTGAAGTCGACCACCACCTCGGCACCGAGGTCCGCCAGCGCCAGGACCTCACCCACGATCACCTTGCCGGAGGCGTCCTCGCCCACGTGTGCGGGGTCCACGGCGGCGACGAGCTCCATGTCCGGCGCCTCGGACGCGGCGCGGCAGACCTCCTGGCCCATGCGGCCGCCGGCGCCGACCACACCGACCCTGACCATGGCCTGCAGGCTACCGGGCGGCCATGGCGGGCAGGTGGGACTCGAAGTCCTCCTCACCGAAGGGGCCCACCGCGCTCAGCGCGCGCGGTGCCTCCGCCAGCTGGCCCGCCACCTCGCGCACCTGCGCGAGGTCGACCCGGTCGATCCGGCCCAGGACCTCGTCGACAGGGAGCACCTCGCCGTGCAGCAACAGCGACGACCCGATCCGGCTCATGCGGGCGCCCGAGTCCTCCCCCGACAGCAGCAGCTCGGCACGCAGGTAGCCCTTGGCCACGGCGAGCTCGCGCTCGGTGACACCGTCCGTGGCCAGCAGCTCGAGCTCCCCGTTGACGATGCGCAACACCTCGTCGACGTGCTCAGGCGCCGTCCCGACCACGACGGCCAGGGAGCCGGCATCGTCGTAGGCCGCCCGCTCGGACCACACCGAGTAGGCGAGGCCGCGCTGCTCGCGCACCTTCTGGAACAGCCGGCTCGACAGGCCACCGCCCAGCACGTGGTTCAGCAGCGCCAACGCCCATCGCCGCTCGTCGAAGCGGGAGACCGAGCGCATGCCGTAGACGATGTGGGCCTGCTCGGTCGGCCGGCGGGCGACGTCGAGGGGGACCACGTCGGGGCCCGGCGCCGTGCGGCCCGGCAGCGTGCCCCCCCGCGTCCCCGAGAAACGGCGCTCCAGGTCGGCCGCCACCGCCTCGTGGCGGCAGTCCCCGGCGACGGAGACGACCATGTTGGCCGGGCGGTAGTGGCGCTCGAAGAAGGAGCCGATGTCGTCGCGGGTGATGCGCCGCACCGACGACGCCGTCCCGAGCGTGTCGCGCCCGAGCGGGTGGTCGGGGAAGAGAGCCGATTGCCAGCGCTCACCCGCCAGGTCGGCCGGCTCGTCGGCGTGCATCAGGATCTCGTCGAGGATGACGGTGCGCTCGGCCTCGATGTCGTCAGGCCGGAGGGCGGGCTCCCACATGATGTCGCTCAGGATGTCGAGCCCGAGCGACAGGTGGTCGGAGAGGAGTCGCACATAGAAGGTCGTGTACTCCTTGGTGGTGAAGGCATTGCAGTCGCCTCCCACCTCGTCGAGCGCCTCGGCGATGGCCGCGGCGGAGCGCCCCTCGGTGCCCTTGAAGAGGAGGTGCTCCAAGAAGTGCGACGCCCCGGCAAGCTCGCCGGGCTCGTCACGCGATCCCGTGCCGACCCAGTACGCGACCGCCACCGAGCGGACGTCCGCCATGGTCTCGGTGACCAGGCGGATGCCGCACGGCAGGACCGACGACTCGATCAACGACGGCGGGAACGACCGCGCGAGGAGCGACGGTCGTTGCCGCGGTCGCCGCGGTCGCCGCGGTCGCCGCGTCCGCTGTCGCCCTCGGCCGCTCCGGGACCCAGGTCGCCCAGGTCCGCCACCAACTCGGCCTCGAAGGCGTCCTCGAAGGAGGGCGCCGCCCGGGTGGCCGTGGAGGAGGAGGCAGCGGGCGCACTGTCGCCGTTGCCCGCGTCCCCGTTCCCCGCGGCGTTGCCGGGGGCCGCCGGGGCACCCTCGGGCGCGGCGGCCAGCGACAGCGACACCTTGCCCTGCGGGTCGATGTCGTCGACGCGGACCTCGACCGACTGGCCCAGGACGAGCACGTCCTCGACGTTGTTGATGCGCTTGCCGCCGGCGAGCGATGACAGCTTGGAGATGTGGAGCAGGCCGTCGCGGCCCGGCAGCACGTTCACGAAGGCGCCGAACTTGGTGATGTTGACGACCTTGCCCCCGTAGACGACGCCGACCTCGGCGGTCGGCGGGTCGAGGATGAGCGAGATGCGGCGCCGCGCCTCCTCCACCGCGTTGCCGTCCTTGGCGCCGATGGTCACGGTGCCGACGACACCGTCGTCGTCGACTGCGATATCGGCCCCGGTCTCCTGCTGCAGCGTGTTGATGACCTTGCCCTTGGGGCCGATGACCTCGCCGATCTTGTCGATCGGGATCTCCATGGACACGATCTTCGGCGCGCTCGAGGCCACCTGGCCCCGCGGCTCGGCGATCGTGCCTTCCATGACGGCGAGGATGGTGAGCCGGGCCTCCTTGGCCTGCAGCAGCGCCTTGGCCAGCACGTCGGCCGGCAGGCCGTCGATCTTCGTGTCGAGCTGCAACGCGGTGACCGCGTCGGCGGTTCCCGCCACCTTGAAGTCCATGTCGCCGAAGGCGTCCTCGGAGCCCAGGATGTCGGTCAGCGTCACGTAGGTGCCGCCGTCGTAGACGAGGCCCATGGCGATGCCGGCCACGGGTGCCTTCAGCGGGACGCCGGCGGCCATCAACGAGAGCGTCGACCCGCACACCGATGCCATGGAGGTCGACCCGTTGGAGGCCAGGACGTCCGAGACCACCCGCAGGGTGTAGGGGAACTCCTCCGCAGAGGGGACGACCGGCAACAGCGCGCGCTCGGCCAGGAGGCCGTGCCCGATCTCACGCCGCTTCGGGCCGCGCATGAAGCCGGTCTCACCCGTGGAGAAGGGCGGGAAGTTGTAGTGGTGCATGTAGCGCTTGGACTCGACCGGGGTGATCGTGTCGAGCAGCTGGTTCATCCGGGGCATGCCCAGCGTCGTCACGTTGAGCACCTGGGTCTCGCCACGCTGGAAGAGCGCGGAGCCGTGAGCTGTGGGGAACAGGTCGATCTCGGCAGACAGCGGGCGGATGTCCGACGTCCCCCGACCGTCGACGCGGACGCCCTCCTCCACGATGCGCTTGCGCACCTGCTTCTTGGTGAGCGAGCGGATGGCCGCCTTGACCTCGCCCGGGCGGTCCGAGAACTCGTCGCCCAGGGCGGCCCTGATCTCCTCGCCGGCCTGGTCCAGCGCGGCGTTGCGCTCCGCCTTGCTCGTGACCAGGTTGGCCTTGGCGATCAGCTCGGTGCCGACGGCCTCCACCCGGGCCCACACGTCGTCCTCGTAGTCGCGGAACGTGGTGAAGGCGATGGTCTCGATCGGCCCGCGGGCGGCGGTGAAGGCCTCGACGAGTTGACGCTGCAGGTTGATCGACTCACGGATCCACTGCTTGGACGCCTCGAGTCCCTCAGCCAGCACCTCCTCGGTGACCTTGGGTGCACCCGACTCGTAGTACGACCACGACTTCTCGGTCCCGCCCGCCTCGACCATCATGATGGCGATCTCAGTATCGCCGTCGTCGCTCAGCGCGCGGCCGGCCACGACGAGCTCGAAGACGGACTCCTCGCCCTGCTCGAAGGTCGGGTGCGGGATCCAGGTGCCCTCCGTCGTGTAGGCCACCCGCACCGCCCCGATGGGGCCGTCGAAGGGGATGCCCGAGATCATCAGCGCCGCCGAGGCCGCGTTGATGGCCAGCACGTCGTGCGGGTTGACCTGGTCGGCGCCGACGATCGTGCCCACGATGTGCACCTCGTTGCGGAACCCCTCGGGGAACGAGGGCCGCAGCGGGCGGTCGATGAGCCGGCAGGTCAGGATGGCCTGGTCCGAGCTCTTGCCCTCACGCCGGAAGAACGAGCCGGGGATCTTGCCCGCGGCGTAGGTCCGCTCCTCGATGTCGACGGTCAGGGGGAAGAAGTCGGTCCCCTCCCGCACCGAGCGGGCGGCGGTGGCCGTGGCGAGGACGAAGGTGTCCCCCATGCGGGCCAGGACGGATCCGTCGGCGAGTTGGGCCAGCTTGCCGGCCTCAAAGGACATGGTGCGGTCGGTCCCACTGATGGGGACCGAAACGGAAATGGCATCAGCCATGATGCTCCTCGTTGTGTCGGGGGCATCTCCGGTTCTGGTTCCCAGTGGTCGACCACCTCGCTGTTCGAAGTGACCGGCGACTGGCAGCCAGGGGCTCGAGACGCCCGTATGTGTGGTGCTCCGCTACCGTCGAATGCCGAGACGGCCGATGATGGTGCGGTAGCGCTCGACGTCGTTCTTGCGGACGTAGTCGAGCAGCCGGCGGCGCTGGCCGATGAGCTTCATCAGGCCCCGCCGGGTGTGGTGGTCCCCTTTGTGCTCCTTCAGGTGCTCTGTCAGGTGGTTGATCCGACCCGACAAGAGCGCGATCTGCACCTCGGGAGAACCGGTGTCACTGTCGTGCAGCCGGTACTCGGCGATGGTGGCCTGCGTGTCGGGCATGAAGAAAGAACCTCGAAAGAGCTCGTCGGAGTTTGCCGGGAACCTTCCCCGGCCGCGAACATGCTACCAGCTGGCCGCTGATCAGGGTAGATCAGCCGAAGCGAGCACCCGCTCGGTGGCCTCCACGTCGGCCCGCATCTGGGCCACCAGGGCCTCGATCGACTCGAAGCGCTGCTCGGCCCGGAGCCGGTGGGCGAAGGACACCCGGGCCGCCTCCCCGTAGAGGTCGTCGTCGAAATGCAGGAGGTACGCCTCCACCAGCACCGGCGCCGTGCCGGGCTCGTAGAAGGTGGGCCGGCGCCCCACCGAGATGGCCGCCTGATGGAGTGTGCCGTCGGGGCGCCGGTAGTGGCCGGCGTAGACGGCGTCGGCCGGCAGCGCGATGTCGTCGGGCACCGCCAGGTTCGCCGTCGGGAACCCCAGTTGGGGGCCTCCCCGGCCGTCTCCGCGTACGACGGGACCGCGCACCTCGTGCGGGCGGCCGAGCAGCCGGGCCGCCCCTTCCACGTCACCCTCGGCGATCAGCGACCGGATCCGCGTCGAGGAGACCGGCTCGGCGCCGTCGCCCTTCAGGCCGACGCCCACCACCTCGAACCCGTACCGGGCGCCAAGCGTGCGCAGCAGCTCGACGTTGCCGCGGCGGCCGTGCCCGAAGTGGAAGTCCTCCCCCACCACGACCAGTCGCGCCGACAGCTCGTCGACGAGGACCTCCTTGACGAAGTCCTCCGCCGACTCCTCGGCCCGGGTGGCGTCGAAAGGCACGACGAGCGTGCGGTCGATGCCGCAGTCGGCCAGCAGCTCGAGCTTCTGCTCCAAGCTCGTCAGCTGCTTGGGCGCCGAGGACGGGCGCACGACGTAGGCCGGGTGGCGGTCGAAGGTCACCACCACGGTGGAGAGTCCCGCCGCCTCCGCCCGGTGGCACAGGTCACGCAGCAGGGCGCGGTGCCCGAGGTGGACCCCGTCGTAGGCCCCGATGGTGACGGCGGTTCCTGGTCCGGGCATCGCGACCGAGGGTAGTCGGGCCGCCGTCACGCCTCGGCCAGCACGACGGCGGGCCGGATCCGGTCCGTGCCCGTCGCCTCGTAGACGGCGAGCAGGTTCCCCCTGGCGTCGAGCATCGCCCACGGCCCGTCGCCGGCCGCGCCCAGCGGCACCCGGTCCAGCGGGAGCCCGGTGCGGATGGAGGCGGCCACGGGCGCCTCGACGTCGACGTGGTCGAGGTCGCGCATGGCCTGGGCCGGCGTGAGGACGGTGTCGAGGTCGACGTGGTCGAGCGGACGGGCGTCGGCCTCGCCGAAGGAGCCGATGCGGGTGCGCCGCAGGTTCGCCAGGTGCGCGCCGCCGCCGAGCGCCCTCCCGAGGTCGTCGGCCAGGACCCGGACGTAGGTGCCCGACGAGCACTCCACCTCGGCTCGGTACACCCCGGGCCGGGCCGGATCGGGCTCGATGTCGAAGCGGTACACCGTCACGGGCCGGGCGGCGCGCTCCACCTCGACGCCGTGTCGGGCCAGGTCGTGCAGGCGGCGCCCACCGACCTTGACCGCCGACACCATGGGCGGCACCTGCTCGATCTCCCCCGTCAGCGCCTCGGCCGCCGCCGCCACCAGCTCGGGGGTCACGTGGGACATGTCGTGGGTGCCGGTCACCTCGCCCGAGGCGTCCAGGGTGGAGGTGGTGGTGCCGAGCACGATGTCGGTCGTGTAGGTCTTCGGCAGCGCCGTGAGGAAGCGCAGCAGCCGGGTGGCCCGGCCCAGCCCGACCAGCAGCACACCGGTGGCGTCGGGGTCGAGGGTCCCGGCGTGCCCGACCCGGCGCTGCCCGAAGATGCGACGGCAGCGGGCCACGACGTCGTGCGACGTCCAGCCCGCCTCCTTGTCGACGACCACCAGGCCGTTGATGCTCACCGGCTCACCCCTCTGACCGGCTCACCGGATCGCACGCGTACCGTGCGGTGCGCGCATCACGGCTCGTCGGCCGCGGTCTCCCCCTCGTGCAGTCCCCGCAGCAGCTCCTCCACCCGGGAGCCCGCCTCGATGGCCGGGTCGGCGCGGAAGGACAGGCGCGGCGTGCGCTTCATCGTCATCTGGGTGCCCACGATGCGCTGCAGATGGCGCCGCCGCTCCTCGAGCACGACCGCGGTCGCCTCGTCGAGGGAGGCCAGGTAGACCACCGCAGTCCGCATGTCGGCTGCCGTGTCGACCGAGGTGACGGTGATCATGGCCAGCTCGTCGGCGTCGGCCAGCCGCTCGAGCTCCTCGGCCACCACCTGCCGCAACACCTGGTTCACCCGCAAGGCCCGCGGGTATGTCGCCGTACGCCGTCTCACCGCATCAGCTCCTCAGCTCGTGCAGTCTCTGAGCTCTTCAGCTCCTGGCGATCTCGCGCTCCTCGTAGGTCTCGATGATGTCGCCCTCCTTGAGGTCCTGGAAGTCCGACAGCCCGATGCCGCACTCGAACCCGGCCGCGACCTCCCGCACGTCATCCTTGAAGCGCCGCAGGGAGTTGATGGCTCCCTTCCAGATGACCGTGCCCTCGCGGAGGAAGCGCACCTTGGAGCCGCGGGTGATCTTCCCGTCGCGCACGTAGCAGCCGGCGATGGCGCCGACCCGCGGCACGCGGAACACCTCGCGCACCTCGGCTTCCCCGGTGACGACCTCCTCGTAGACGGGCGAGAGAAGGCCGAGCATCGCCGCCTCGAGGTCCTCGAGGAGCTTGTAGATGATCTCGTACGTACGGATCTCGACGTCGGACGACTCGGCCAGCTCGCGCGAGCGCTTGTCGGGCCGCACGTTGAACCCGATGATCGTTGCGTTGGATGCGGCGGCCAGCTGGACGTCGTTCTCGGTGACGCCGCCGATGCCCCGCAGGACGAAGCTCAGCTTCACGTCGTCGCGCTCCAGCCGCTTCAGCGACTCGGTCACCGCCTCCAGCGAGCCCTGCACGTCGGCCTTCAGCACGATGTTCAGGGTTGCCGTCTCGCCCCGCGAGATCTGCTCGAAGAGATCCTCGAGCTTGGCGCCCGCGGCCGCCGCCACCGGCTTGTGCCCGGACAGGCGGAAGCGCTGCGCCCGGGCCTCCCCGAGCGTCCTTGCCCGCGCCAGATCCTTGGCCGCTCGCATCTCGTCGCCGGCGTGCGGAGGCTCCGAGAAGCCCAGCACCTGCACCGGCGTCGACGGCAGCGCCTCCTTGATGTGGTCACCCCGGTCGTCCACCAGCGCCTTCACCTTGCCCCAGGCGGCGCCGGCCACGACGGGGTCGCCGACACGCAGCGTCCCCTGCTCCACGATCACGGTGGCCACGGGGCCCCGGCCCGCTTCCAGGTTGGCCTCGAGCACGACGCCGCGCGCCTCGCCCTCGACCCGCGCCGTCAACTCCTCCACCTCGGCCACGAGCACGATCTGCTCGAGCAGGTTCTCGATCCCGGTGCCCTGCAGGGCGGAGACCTCGACCACGATCGTGTCGCCGCCCCAGGCCTCGGGCACCAGCCCCCGCTCGGAAAGCTGCTGGAGCACCCGCGCTGAATCGGCGTCGGGTCGGTCCATCTTGTTGACCGCCACGATGATCGGGACCTCGGCCGCCCTGGCGTGGTCGATGGCCTCGATCGTCTGGGGCATCACGCCGTCGTCGGCCGCCACCACCAGGATCACGATGTCCGTGACCTGCGCGCCGCGGGCCCGCATGGCCGTGAAGGCGGCGTGGCCCGGCGTGTCGATGAATGTGATGCGGTGGCCTTGCCACTCCACCTGGTAGGCGCCGATGTGCTGGGTGATGCCGCCCGCCTCCCCCGCCACGACGTCGGTCGAGCGGATGCGGTCGAGCAGGAGGGTCTTGCCGTGGTCGACATGGCCCATCACCGTGACGACGGGCGGCCGGGGCCGCTGGTCGGCCTCGTCCTCCTCGTCCTCGTCCTCGAAGTAGCGGGCGAGCAGCTCCGCCTCCTGCTCCTCGCCGGGGTCGACCAGGCGCACGTCGGCCCCGATCTCGGCCGCGAACAGCTCGATCATGTCGTCGGTCAGCGACTGGGTCGCCATGACCATCTCTCCCTGCAGGAGCAGGAAGCGCACGATGTCACCTGCGCTCCGGTTGAGCTTGGGACCGAGGTCGCGCGCGGTCGAGCCGCGCTCGATGATGACCTCGCCTTCGGGCACCGGGGCCGTCGAGGGCTGGTACGTGGTCAGTTGCGTCGGCTCGAGCTCCTCGAGATTGCGCCGGCGCCGGCGCGCTCTGCGCTGCGGCGGGCGCCGGCCGGGCATGCCGCCGCGCCCACCTTGGGGCGGCGCACCGGTCGGAGCGCCGGCTCCGGAGCGCCCGCCGAAGCCGCCACCCGATGGTCGACCCCCGAAGCCCCCGGCGCTCGGGGGGCCCCCGGAACCACCGGCGGGACGGCCCGCACCCGAGGGACGGCCGCCGGTCCGCGGCGGGTAGGCGCCCCCCGGTCGGGGGGAGGACGGTGCGGCGTTGGGCCTGCGCCCCCCCATGCCGGGCGGGGGCGGAATGGGCCGTCCGCTCGGGCCGAGCGGAGGCCGCGGCCCGGGCGGTGGTGGCACGGGCTTGCCCGAGGGGCTGAGCGGCGCACGGGCGGTGCGCTGCCGATCGGTTGCCGGCGGTGCGGCGGTGTCGGGTGCGTGTGCGGCCGGCGCGTGAGGCGGAGCGGCCGGCGGAGCGGCGGCGGGCGACGACACGGGAGGCGCAGCCGGCGGCGCGGGGACCGGGCGGCTGCTGCTGACCAGGCGCGGCGATCGTGGTGGCGCGTCGGCCTCAGGTGCGCTGGTGGCCGCAGCGGGGGCTGCCGGTGGAGCGGCCACGGTGCGCGCCGGGGCCTTCTTCAGCGGCGTCGTGGTCGGTGCGGCGGAGCTCGATGAGGAGGCGACTGCCTTTCTGGGCGGGGCGGAAGTGGCGGCCGGGGCGGAGGCGACCGCAGCCGGGGCGGCCGCGGCGGTGGGCTCGGAGGCCGACGTGGCGGCCTTGGTCGCCTTGGCGGCCTTCTTGGCCGGGGCGGGCTCCTCGGGCTGGACCGGGCGGCGCAGGCCCTCGGCATCGGCCTTGCGGCGGACGCGGTCGGCCTGCGCGTCCTCGATGGAGGACGAGTGGCTCTTGACCCCGATACCCAGGGAAAGGGCCAGCTCGAGCCCTTCCTTGTTGGTGAGGCCTAGCTCTTTGGCCAGCTCATAGACGCGAATCTTCTTCGGCAAGTGGTTCTCTTTGTCCTTTGTACCTCTCGGGGCCCGGCGTCACCCAGCCCCCTATCCTCGCACATCGGATGCGGGGCGCCCCCACGCCTCACCCAGGTGCACACGCAACTGCTGCACGTCGCCGGCGGGGACCGACGCCGCAAAGGCCCGTTCGAAGCCGTGCCGGCGCACCGCCTCTTCGAGGCAGGCGAGCGACCCCTGGCACAGCCACGCTCCCCGCCCGGGACCGTGCCGGTCCACCGACAGCGCCCCGTCCGACAGCCGGACGATGCGGACCAGCTGGTCGGCCGGTAGGGCCCTCCGGCAGCCCACACACGTCCGTGTCGGCGTTATGCCTCTGCCTCCTCCGCCACTTCGGCCGCCACTGCGGGCTCCCCGGCCTCCGCCACCGGCTCCCCGGCCTCCGCCACCGGCTCCCCGACCTCCGCCGCGGGCTCTTCCGTCACTGCAGGCTCCGCCTCGGCTTTCGCCATGGCGGCCCCGTCGGCCTCACCCGGATCTTCCGCCTGGTGCGACCACTCCTCGGCCGACATGGCCTCGCCGCCCTCGGCCGGCTTCCACACCAGGTCGCCGCTCTCGTCCTCGACCCATTCGCCCTCGGCCCATTCCTGGTCGGCGTAGCCGGCTTCCTCCTCGGCCAACTGGGTCTCGCTCTTGATGTCGATGCGCCACCCGGTGAGGCGGGCCGCCAAGCGGGCGTTCTGCCCCTCCTTGCCGATGGCGAGGGAGAGCTGAAAGTCGCTCACGATGACGGTGGCCGTGCCGGTCTCCTCGTCGAGGCGCACCTCGCGTACGCGGGCCGGCGCCAGCGTGTTCTGAATGAGCTCGACCGGGTCGTCCGAGAACGGCACCACGTCGACGCGCTCGCCCCGCAGTTCGTTGGTCACCATCCGCACCCGCGAGCCGCGGGCTCCGACGCAGGCACCGACCGGGTCGACGTTGGGGTCGTTCGACCACACGGCGATCTTGGTGCGGTGCCCGGGCTCGCGGGCCGCCGCCTTGATCTCGACGACGCCGGAGCCGATCTCGGGCACCTCGAGCTCGAAGAGCCGCTTGATCAGGCCGGGGTGGGTGCGGCTCACCACGATCTGGGGGCCCTTCGTGGTCTTGCGGACCTCGACGATGTAGGCCTTCAGGCGCGCCCCGTGCTCGTAGCGCTCATAGGAGACCTGTTCGGCCTGGGGCAGCAGCGCCTCGACCTTCCCCAGGTCCAGCAGGGTGTAGCGGTTGTCGGTCTGCTGGACGATCCCCGTCACGATGTCACCCTCGCGTCCGGCGTACTCCTCGTACTTCATGTCCCGCTCGACTTCGCGGATCCGCTGGAGGATGACCTGCTTCGCAGTCTGCGCGGCGATGCGACCGAAGTCGTCAGGGGTGTCGTCCCACTCCCGGATGACCTCCCCCTCCTCGTTGAGCTCCTGGCCGTAGACCCGGATCTCCCCCGAGTCGGGGTCGATGGTGACCACGGCCTCCTCGGCCGCGTCGGGGCGGCGCTTGTATGCCGCCACGAGGGCATTGGCCAGGGCGTCGAGCAGCGTCTCGACCGAGATCCCCTTGTCGCGGGCGATCTGGCCCAGCGCGTCGAGGAACTCGAAGTTGGTCTTGCTCATGGCCGCGTCACCCTCTCACTCTTCTCGCGCTTCGTGGCGCGGGGCTCAGGGCCCCACTCGAACACCGTGCGCGCGCGCTCGATCTGGTCGTAGCTGATCCGGACCTCGCCGCCCGGCACCTCGGGACCGACCAGGGTGCAGCCCGTCCCGTCGGCCGCATCGAGCATGCCGGTGATGCGCCGGACGTCCGACGTGCCTGCGTCGACCCGGACCGTGACCTTCTCCCCCACCGCCTTGGCGAAGTGGGCCGGAGTCCGCAGCCGCCGCTCGAGGCCGGGGCTCGAGACCGACAGCGTGTAGCGGCCCGGCAGCGGGTCGATGACGTCGAGGGCGGCCGAGACCTCCCGGGTGGCCTCGCCGAGCTCATCGAGACCGACACCGCCTTCACGGTCGACGAAGACCGTGAGCTGGGCACCGTGCAGCTCCACGTCCACCAGGTCCAGGCCCCGCGCCTCGAGGATGGGCGACAGCTCACGCGCCAGGTCGGTCGTGTCCCTGCTCATCGCCGTCACCTCCTCCGGTCGTCGTTCCTGCCCCCGCAAAGCGAAAGCGTGGGCCGCAGCCCACGCTTCAACGAGGTACTGATCTAAAAATGGACAGCCCGCAGATTATAGCAATCCCCGAACTAGTACGACCGGCCCACGACGGCGATCAGATCCTCCTCAGCGTCGCCCTCGGAGGCCAGGGACCCGTCGGGCCGCTGCAGGCAACGCACACTGATCGCGTGCGCGGCGAGGCGATCCTCGCCGTCGGGACCGAGGGCCCCGAGGCGGACACGGGCAAAGCCGACGGACCCGGCTTCCACCGCCTCGGCCAGGGAGGACGCGTCCGCTGTCCGGGCTTCGCGGAGTGCCGTCGCCTCGGCCAGCAGCTCGGCGCCGGCCGCGGCCAGCACCGTCGCCACCGTGTCGCTCACCGCACCGAGGGCGACGTTCACCTTCTCCCGCCGATGGCGCGTGACCACGGTCACGTTGCCCTCGGCCAGGTCTCGGGGCCCCACTTCCACCCGTACCGGCACGCCCTTCAGCTCCCAGTCGACGCTCCGCCGCCCGAAGCTCGTGTCGGTGCGGTGGTCGAGGTCGACCCGGTGGCCGGCTGCCCTGAGCTCGGCGACCAGCGCGTCGGCGGCGGCTCCGACCTCGGGCGCGTCCTTGACGACGAGGACCACCACCTGCACGGGCGCCAGCGCCGGGGGGAGGCGGAGGCCGAAATCGTCACCGTGACCCATGACGAGCGCGCCGACGAGTCGGGTGGAGACTCCCCACGAGGTCTGCCACACGTGCTCGAGGCTTCCCGCCGCGTTGGAGAACGTGATGTCGAAGACACGCGAGAAGTTCTGCCCGAGCTCGTGGCTGGTGCCCATCTGCAACGCCTTGCCGTCGCCCATCATCCCCTCGCAGGTCCAGGTGCGGTTGGCGCCTGCGAAGCGCTCCCGCGCCGTCTTGTGGCCGGTCAGCACCGGAATGGACAGCACGTCGACCATCGTCGAGCGGTAGACGTCGGCCAGGATCCGCAGCGCGTACGCGTGGGCGTCCTCCTCGGTGGCGTGAGCCGTGTGCCCCTCCTGCCAGAGGAACTCGCTCGTGCGCAGGAAGAGCCGCGGCCGCAGCTCCCAGCGCACCACGTTCGCCCACTGGTTGATGAGCAACGGCAGGTCGCGGTGGCTCTGCACCCACTTGGAGAAGAAATGGTTGATCACGGTCTCGCTGGTGGGCCGGACGACCAGCCGCTCCTCGAGCTCCTTCCCGCCGCCGTGGGTGACGACTGCCAGCTCGGGCGCGAAGCCCTCGACGTGCTCCGCCTCGAGCTTGAGGAAGGACTCGGGGATGAAGAGCGGGAAGTAGGCGTTCTCGGCTCCCGCCTCCTTGATGCGGCGGTCGAGCTCGGCCTGCATGAGCTCCCAGATCCCGTAACCCCACGGGCGGATGACCATGGTGCCGCGGGCCGGGCCGTTGTCGGCCATCTCGGCTCCGGCGATCACCTCCTGGTACCAGCGTGGGAAGTCCTCCGCCCGCGACACGATGGCGCCCTTGGTCATGGCTGGGCAGGCTAGTGCGGCCCCTCGTTGTCGCCGTGCCGACGGATGATCTCGATCTTCTCCGAGGTGTGGTTGGGGTCGGCGCCGGTCGACTCGAGCAGCGCGCGCCGGTCCGCCTCGGCCTCGGCCTCCGCGCTCGCGTCCGCGGCGGCCATGCGAGCCTCGACCCCCTCGGCCACGAGACGCTCCGCCTCGTCGACGAGCGCCTGGACCATGTCCTCTTCGGGGACGACGCGGATGATCTTGCCGCGGATGAACAGGTGGCCCTTCTGCTTGCCAGCGGCGATGCCGATGTCGGCCTCCCGCGCTTCGCCGGGGCCGTTGACCACGCAGCCCATGACGGCCACCTGAATGGGGAGGTTCAGCTTCTCGAGCGCCTCCTGGGCCGCCTTGGCCACGGCGATCACGTCCACCTGGGCGCGCCCGCACGAGGGACAGGCGATGAGGTCGAGCCCCTTGCGCTCACGCAGGCCCAGTGACTCGAGCAGCTGGCGGCCGGCACGGGCCTCCTCGACGGGGTCAGCGGTGAGCGAGTAGCGGATGGTGTCGCCGATCCCCTCGGCCAGGAGGGTCCCGATGCCCGCCGTGCCCTTCACCAAACCGCCGGGCGGCGGTCCGGCCTCGGTCACGCCCAGGTGCAGCGGGTGGTCGAAGGTCTCCGAGGCCAGGCGGTACGCCGCGATCATCAGCGCGACCGACGACGCCTTCACGGAGATCTTGACGTCGTCGAAGCCCACCTCCTCGAAGAACGCCAGCTCGTTGCGGGCGGACTCGACGAGCGCCTCCGGTGTCGCACCTCCGTACTTCTTGTAGAGGTCGGGGTGCAGCGACCCGGCGTTGACCCCGATGCGGATGGGCACGCCGCGGTCGCGCGCCTCGGAGGCCACCTGCTTGATCTCGGCCTCCTTGCGCAGGTTGCCCGGGTTCAGGCGGAGCCCCTGGACACCGGCCTCGAGCGCCGCCAGCGCCATCTCGTGGTGGAAGTGGATGTCGGCGACGATCGGCACCGGCGAGCGCGGGACGATGTGCGCCAGGCCCTCGGCCGCCGCCTCCTCGTTGCAGGTGCAGCGCACGATGTCCGCGCCCGCGGCGGCCAGCGCATAGATCTGCGCCAGCGTGCCGTCGACGTCCGCCGTCTTCGTCGTCGTCATCGACTGCACGGTGATGGGGGCGCCGTCGCCGATCGGCACACCGCCGAGCGAGATGCGACGGGTCGGCCGGCGAGGCGACAGCAGGGAGGAGGAGAGCTCCACGAGGTCAGTGCGGGATTTGGAGCGGGTGCGTGATGTCGAGGTAGATCCCGGCGAAGACGAACACGGCGAGGAAGGCGATGAAGAGTGCGGCGACGGGGAAGAGCTTGGTGATGTCGGCCCGGTAGTAGGGCTCACCCTTCTTGGTGCGGATCCACTCGTACGCGGCGACCGCGACGTGGCCGCCGTCCAACGGGATCATCGGCAGCATGTTCAGGATCCCGAACACGATGTTGATGGCGATGAGCAGCATCAGGACCGCGGCGAGACCAGCCTGCTCGGACTGGGCGCCCAGGTTGGTGATGCCGACGATGGACACCGGGCGAGGCGCGGAGCCGGGGTTGTTCACTGCCGACTGGGCCGCCTTGGCGTTTGTCACCTGGTGGAACACGGACGTGAGGCCGCTCGGCGAGAAGGTCTGCGCGATGCCCGTGACTTCCTGATCGGTCACCTGCCACATGGTGTTGAACGAGTGGCCGATCGCGGCCAGGGGCCCGACCGATGCCGTGGCTTGGCGGATCTCGACGCCGAGGTAGCCGCGGTTGCTCAGGGGCTGGCCGTTGACGGTGATGCCCTTGCCGTCGGCCGGCGTCGCCGTCAGGTGGATCAGCCGGCCATTGCGCTCGACCCCGAGCTGCAGCGGCTTGCCGACGGAGCGCTTGATGATGTTCGTCATGGCGGTCGGATTGGCGAACGACTTCCCGTCGATCGACACGATGGTGTCACCCGACTTGAGCCCGGCCAGCGCGGCGGGCGTGGTGACCCCGGGCCAGTGTTCGACGGAGGCCACCGTGTAGTTGTTGGTGGCCGCTCCGAACCCGAGGACCAGGATCACGGCCAGGACGAAGGCGATCAGGAAGTGCATGGCCGAGCCCGCCGAGGCCACGATGATGCGCTGGTGGAAGGGCTGCTGGCGGTAGGCCCGGGGCTCGTCCTCGGGCGCGACGTCCTCGGTCGAGGTGAAGCCCGTGATGCGCACGTAGCCGCCGGCCGGGATCGCCTTGACCCCGTACTCGGTCTCACCCCGGCGCATCGACCAGAGGCGGGGCCCGAAGCCCACGAAGTACTCGGTGACCTTCATGCCGGCTCGCTTGGCGGTCACGAAGTGGCCCAACTCGTGCAGCATGACGATGGCCACAAGGATGGCGATAAAGAGGAGCAGGTCGCCCCAGCCGAGGGCGATGAAGACGGCCGTGATCGCGGCCACGGCGAACAGGAGCTGGACGACCCGGGCCAGGCTGCCGCCGGGCGTCGGGTCGGGTCCGAGGGGCGGTTCCGCCGCCGGGGCCTCCTTCTCGGTGAGCGTCATGGCTTCTCGGTGAGCGTCATGGCAGCTCCAACGCTACCGGCCGCGACCCGCAGCCAGGCGGCGGGCCAGGATCTCCCGGGCCCTCGCCCGGGCCTCGGCGTCTGCGGCCAGCACCGCCTCGACGTCGTCGGCGTGGTCGTCGACCCACACGCCCAGGGTCTCTTCCACCACATCGGCGATGCCGGACCAGTCGAGCCTCCCCTCCAGGAAGGCTTCGACCGCGACCTCATTGGCTGCGCTCAGCCAGGCCGGAGCGGAGCCGCCGCCGCGGCCGGCCGCGTAGGCCAGGTCGATGCAGCGGAACACCGAGCGGTCGGGCGGCTCGAAGGTCAGGGTCTGAGTCCGCGACCAGTCCAGAGCGCCGAAGGGCGAGGCGGCGCGGTCCGGCCACCCGATGGCGTAGCCGATGGGGAGCCGCATGTCGGGCTCGGACAGCTGCGCCAGCGTGGACCCGTCGCGGAGCTCCACCATGGAGTGGACGACCGACTGGGGGTGCACCACGATCCCGATCCGGTCATAGTCGACCCCGAAGAGCTCGTGGGCCTCTATCACCTCGAGACCCTTGTTCATCAGCGTGGACGAGTCGATCGTGATCTTGGGGCCCATGGACCAGGTCGGGTGCGCCAGCGCGTCGGCCACCGTGACCGTGCCGAGTCGTTCGGCCGGCCAGTCCCGGAACGGGCCGCCCGAAGCCGTGAGGAGGAGCCGGGCCACGTCGGTCGTGCCGCGCAGCGAGGCCAGGCATTGGTGCAGCGCGCAATGCTCCGAGTCGACGGGGACGATCTCGGCACCGGGCGTTTGACGGGCCTTCTGCACGACGGGCGCGCCGGCGATCAGCGATTCCTTGTTGGCCAGCGCCAGGAGCTTGCCGGCCTCGAGCGCCGCCAACGTCACGGGGAGCCCGGCGAAGCCGACCACGGCGTTGAGCACGACGTCCGAGCCGCGCGCGGCCTCGACCATCCCGTCGTCGCCGACCAGGACCTCGGTGCCGGCCGGCACGCCGTCGCGCACCTCGGGGTACAGGTCCGGGTCGCCGATGACGACGAGGCTGGGCCGGAACTCGGCGACCTGCGCCACGAGTTGGCGTGCCGAGCGGTACGCCGCCAGGGCGTGCACGCGGAAGCGCTCGGGCTCGCCGCGCATGACGTCGAGCGCCTGGGTGCCGATCGAGCCCGTGGAGCCCAGCAGGCTGACGGTACGCATCAGTTCAGCCGAGGTGGAGCGCCTTGACCACGAAGTACGTGGCCGGAAGGACGAAGAGCAGACCGTCGAAGCGGTCGAGGATGCCGCCGTGGCCTGGCAAGAGACGGCCCATGTCCTTGATGCCGAGGTGCCGCTTGATCATCGACTGGCTGAGGTCGCCGAGCGGGGCCACGATCGCCACGACGACGCCGTAGAGCGCGGCCTTGCTGATGGTCCAGGGGTGGATGAAGTGCACCACGACGACCGAGACGAGAATGGCCGCCACCGCGCCACCGATCAGTCCCTCCCAGCTCTTGTTGGGGCTGATGGAGGGCGCCAGCTGGTGCCGGCCCATGGCGGAGCCCACCAAGAGGGACGCGACGTCGTCGGTCACGGTCACGATCACCGCGGCGAGGAGGAACGCGATGCCGTGGCGGTCCGGGAAGAGGTTCGGGTCGAGCAGCAGTGCGGCGAAGGAGCCGAATGCGCCCACCCAGGCGAACACGAACACGGTCGAGACGAGTCCGGACACCGGGTCAGCCGCCGGCTCGACCCGCGCCAGGTACCAGATGAAGGAGCCGGCGACCAGCAGGACCAGCACGAGCGGCAGCGCTGCCACTCCTTTGTTGTACGTCTCGACCATCAGCGACAGGACGGCGACGAGGCCCAGGAGGGTCGCGGGGTGGTAGTGGGCGCGCCGGAACGCTGCGTAGGCCTCGGCGGTGGCCAGCACCACGACCACCGTGACGAGGACCATGGTGGCCACGGTGCCGGAGGCGAAGCAGACGAGTCCCACGATGCCGAACAACAACCCGACGCCGATGGCCACCCGCATGTCGCGCCCGCTGGTGCCCGCCGTGCTGACGTTGCCGGTGCGCGCCGCCCCGCCAGTCCGCGAGGTGCGCGGGGCTCGTGCCTTGGGCTCGGGCGGCTGGGGCGGGCTCAGCCGCGATGCCGCGGCGGCGGAGGCCGCCGGCACCACCGGTGGCGCGGCCAGCGGTGGTGCCTCGGCCGGCTCGTACTCGGATTCGTACGCGGGCTCTTGGAAGGAGGCCGGCTCGGGCTGGTGCGCCGGCTCGGGCTGGTACACCGGCTCAGGCTGGTACGCCGGCTCGGTTTGGTACGCCGTCTCGGGCGCGCGCACCGGCTCGGGCTCGAGCTCGGACTCTGGCTCGGGGGGGATCACCAGCGTGTCGTCGGACTCGAAGTGCCAGGGCTGGCGATCGACGTCGTCCTCGGGTTCACCGAGGAGCGCGCCCACGGCGGGCAGGTCCTCGGAGAGCATGGACGGCTCGAAGATCTCCTCTTGGGCTTCCCAGTCGTTGTCCTCCTCACGCCACGTGGGCGGCGCGACGAGCTCCTCGCCGGTGCTGCGGTCGAGCACGGCCGGGACCTGACCCGTCGGCGCGTCGTTCCAGTGCGGCAGCTCGGGGTGTTCCTCGACGACGGGCCCAGTCACTTCGCGTACGGCGTCACCCGCCGGCTCGGCACCGATGATGCGCACCCTCCCCGAGTGGTAGCTGGGCGGCTCCTCGTACACCCCCTCGGTGCCGGGATCCCCGACGCCGTCGAGCCCCGCGTCGAGTTCGTCTTCGTCGTCGGTGCCGTCTGCCATGCCTCGTCGCTCCTCAGACCTGCAGCAACTCTTGCTCTTTGTGCGCCAGCAGCTGGTCGATCAACGCGACCTGCTCGTGCGTGATCTTCTCGAGCTCCTTCTCCACGCGCTCGAGCTCGTCGTCAGAGAGCTCACCTTCCTTCTGCAGAGCTTCGAGCTCGTGGCGCCCCGCCCGGCGCAGGTTGCGCACGGCCACCCTTCCCTCTTCAGCCTTGTGCCGGACCACCTTGACCAGCTCCTTGCGGCGCTCCTCGGTCAGCGGCGGGAAGGCCAACCGGATGACATTGCCGTCGTTCGTCGGGTTGATGCCGAGGTCGGACGCCATGATGGCCTTCTCGATCCCCGACAGGGACCCTTTGTCGTAGGGCGAGATCACGAGCAGCATGGCGTCGGGCACGCTGAAGCCGGCCAGCTGGCGCAGCGGTGTCGGGGTGCCGTAGTAGTCCACGAGCAGCGGCTCGAGGAGCGCGGAAGAGGCTCGACCGGTGCGCACGTTGCCCATCTCGTGGCGGACGTGATCGATGGCCTTGCCCATCTTCTCCCTTGTGTCCTCTTTGACCAGGGCGGCGAGGTCGTCGTCCATCAACGGACCAGCGTACCGATCTGCTCGCCGCTGAGCGCACGAGGGATGTTCCCGGGGGGCATGAGGTCGAAAACCCGGACGGGCAGGTTGTTGTCCTTGCAGAAGGTGATCGCGGTGAGATCCATGACGCGGAGGTCCCGGCTGATGACCTCCATGAAGGAGATCTCGTCGTACCGGGTGGCCGTCGGATCGAGCTTGGGGTCGGCGCTGTAGACCCCGTCCACACCCGAGTGGGTTCCCTTGCACAGCAGCTCAGCCCCGATCTCAGCCGCCCGCAGCGCCGCAGGCGTGTCGGTCGTGAAGAAGGGGTTGCCCATGCCGGCGGCGAAGACCACGATCCGGCCCTTCTCGAGGTGCCGGATGGCGCGGCGCCGGATGTACGGCTCGGCCACTTCCGCCATGTTGAGCGCGCTGAGCACCCGGGTCGGCTGATTTTGCTGCTCGAGAGCGTCCTGGAGCGCCAGCGCGTTGATCACCGTGCCGAGCATCCCCATGGTGTCCGAGGTCGCCCGGTCCATTCCCCCGCTCTCGCCGGTCGTGCCCCGCCAGATGTTGCCGCCGCCGACC
The DNA here is from genome assembly GCA_963717455.1 of uncultured Acidimicrobiaceae bacterium. Classification (GTDB taxonomy): domain Bacteria; phylum Actinomycetota; class Acidimicrobiia; order Acidimicrobiales; family RAAP-2; genus Bog-473. Next base: position 2,447,200 of record OY970336.1, on the reverse strand, counting down.
ACCACGGCCAGCTCGAGCCCTCCACCGTCCATGGCGCGTGCCATCTCCTTGGCCATGCGCTCGACGGTCGCGGCGTCGATGGTCTCGTCGGAGGCGGCGGAGGCGAGGGCCTCCCCCGACATCTTCAGGACGATACGGCGCGGGTCTCCCACGATCCCAGCGCTCAGGCGCCGATGACGACCTGCGCGAACGACACGATGCGGGCCGAACCGAGCATGCCGGCGATCGTCTGTTTCTCGTCCTTTACGTAGGACTGGTCCAGCAACACGCGCTCCTTGAACCAACCCGTCATGCGACCCTCGACGATCTTGGGCAGCGCCGCCTCGGGCTTGCCCTCGTTGCGCGAGATCTCCTCCACCGTCGCCCGCTCCGCCGCGATGTCCGCCTCGGGCACTTCGTCGCGGCTCAGGTAGGCGGGCTTGGTGAAGGCGATGTGCACGGCGATCTCGTGGGCCAACTCCTCGGAGCCGCCCTCGATCACGACCGCCACCGCGTTCACGCCGCGGCCGGCCTGCTGGTGCAGGTAGGTGTCGACGACCTGGCCGGGTGCCGCGACCAGCCGGCGCACCCGGCCGACCGAGATGTTCTCCTTGAGCGTCGTACGGAGGCGGTCGATCTCGTCCTTCAGCTCGTCGGTGGCGTCCTCGCCCTTGGAGGCCACCAGCGCGGCCAGCTCGTCGGCCAACGCCACGAACTCGTCGGCCTTGGCCACGAAGTCGGTCTCGCAGCGCAGTTCGACGACCGCGGCGGCGTCACCGGAGCGCACCGCTGCCACGGCTCCCTCGGACGCCTCACGGTCGCTGCGCTTGGCCGCGCCGGCCAGGCCCTTCATGCGCAGGAGTTTGGCCGCCTCCTCCATGTTGCCCCCACTCTCCTCGAGGGCGTTCTTGCAGTCGAGCATGCCGGCCCCGGTCATCTGGCGCAGGGTGGACACGTCCTTGGCGGTGTAGTTGGCCATGGTCAAGCCACCTCGACCGGCTCTGGCGGCGTGTGCACCGGGCGACGTCGCGGCGAGGGCGACGGGGCACCATCCTCGGCGGGCGCCTGGGGTGCCATCTGGCGCCGGTGCTCGGCGATGAAGCGGCCCTCGGCCACGGCGTCGGCGATCACGCGGCACATGAGGGATCCCGAGCGGATGGCGTCGTCGTTGCCCGGGATCACGTAGTCGATCACGTCGGGGTCGCAGTTGGTGTCGACGACCGCGACCACTGGGAGGCCGAGCTTGCGCGCCTCGGTGACCGCGATGTGCTCCTTCTTGGTGTCGATCACGAACACCGCGCTCGGGAAGCCGGTCCAGGTCGGCGATGCCACCGAGGTTGCGGGTCAGCTTCTCGAGCTCGCGGGTGTGCTGCAGTGCCTCCCGCTTGGGCATGCCGTCGAAATCACCGGCGGCCTGCATGGCCCGCAGTTCCTGCATGCGCTTCACCCGGCCCGAGACGGTGGCGAAGTTCGTCAGCATGCCGCCCAGCCAGCGCTGGTTGACGTACGGCATGCCGCACGCCTGAGCGAAGTCCGCCACGGGGCCCTGCGTCTGCTTCTTGGTCCCCACGAAAAGGATGGTGCCGCCGTCGGCTACAAGGTCCCGGACGTAGGAATAGGCGGACTCGATGCCGCCGAGGGTCTTGCGAAGGTCGATGAGATAGATCCCGTTTCGCTCACCAAGGATGAAGCGCTTCATCTTCGGGTTCCATCGACGTGTCTGGTGGCCGAAGTGGACCCCGGCTTCGAGCAGCTGTCGCATGGTGACGACGGCCATAGAGATGTTCCTCCAGTCGGTTGCTCCCCTGCCGCAGCGCCGCCCGAGGCGGTGACCGTGGAACGCGCGCAGGTGATGTTGGTCGGTGCTGCCGCCCACCCCGTTGGTGGGCCGGGCCATGTTAGCCGCTCAGGCGGCCTTCAGGCTCGGGGGTGGGTCCGCCCGTAGACCGAGCGCAATCGCTCCTTGCTGACATGGGTGTAGATCTGCGTGGTGGCCAGGCTGGAGTGGCCGAGCAGCTCCTGGACCACGCGCAGATCGGCGCCACCATCGAGGAGGTGGGTGGCGTAGGTGTGGCGCAGGGCGTGGGGGTGGGTCGGCGAGGCGGCCCGGCGGTCCAGGATCCGGCGCACGTCCCGTGGCCCGAGCCGCGCGCCCCGCCGGTTCACGAAGGCGGCCTCGGGCGGCCCGTCCATCTGGTCCCTCCCGTCCTCGAACCACGCCCGGAGCGCGGCGGTGGCGGCGTCGTGGACCGGCACCCGCCGCTGCTTGCCCCCCTTGCCGAGCACGGTCACGGTGCGGCCGCGCAGGTCGATGTCGCCCCGGTCGAGCCCGCACAGCTCCGAGACACGCAGACCGGCCGCGTAGAGGAGCTCGAGCACCGCGAGGTCACGACGGTCGACGGGAGTCTCGGCGCCCACGTCGAGCAGCGAGGTGACCTCGCCTCCGGAGAGCACGCGGGGCAGGCGACCGCCGCCCGAGGGCGCGCGCAGGGAGCGGGCCGGGTCCGAGCCGAGGCGACCCTGCCGCACCTGCCAGGAGAAGTAGCAGCGCAGTGCAGCCGCCTTGCGGGCGATGGTGGCGCGGGCCAGCTTTCTCGTCCCGAGCGAAGCCAGGTAACGGCGCAGATGGAGACGGTCGACGCCGCTCGGGCCCTCGACGCCGCTGCGGGACATCCACTCGGCGAAGGCGCCGACGTCGCTCACGTAGGCCTTGCGGGTGGCCGCCGAACGGCCGCCCAACCAGGCGGTGAAAGCCGGGAGATCCCAGTCGGGAGCCACGCCACCCAACGGTACCGCCCCCACACAGTGGGTCCTGGGCACTAACGTCGCCCGCGAACCTTCGGGGGGTCCGCTGGGTTCGGGGAAATGGAGGACCGATGGTCTCGAAATTCGATCGCCGCTCGCTGCTCGCCGGTGGCGCGGCAGCGGCCGCGGGCTTTGCGGGGGCATCGGCAATGGGCCTGGGCTGGGACGGGATCGCCGGCGCGGTGACCAACGGCCCGGGCCGCAACGGGGTCACGAAGGCCACGCCCAAGAAGGGCGGCACCTTGACCTTCGGGGTCGACGCCGAGGAGCAGGGCTTCGACCCCACCCAAGCCCGCTTCGACGAGGTCGGCGTCATGTACGCCCGCACCGTGTTCGACCCCCTGACCATCGTGCTGGCCAACGGGAACTGGGCGCCCTACCTGGCCGAGTCCGTGGTGCCGAACTCCTCGTACACCAGCTGGACCATCACCCTGAAGCCCAACGTCGTGTTCCACGACGGCACGCCCTGCAACGGCGCCGCACTGCTGACCAACTTCGAGGCGCACTCGAAGTCGGTGCTCACCGGCGTCGTCATCAACCCCACCCTGCAGTCCATCACCCAGACGGGCCCGCTGGCCGTGACCATCTCGTTCAAGTCGCCCTGGGCGCCGTTCCCCTACTACCTGGCCGGCGGCATCGGCGGCCAGATCGCCTACGTCGCCGCGCCCTCCATGCTCTCAAACCCCAACGGCACGTCGCACCCCGTCGGCACGGGCCCCTTCGTGTTCAAGGAGTGGGTCCCCAACGACCACTTCACCGCCACCGCCAACCCTCGCTACTGGCGGCCGGGACTGCCCTATCTCTCGCAGATCACCTACAAGCCGATCCCCGACGAGGAGGCGCGCTCGGAAGCCCTCAAGTCCGGAACCATCGACCTGATGATCACCGACACGCCCCAGATCATCACCCAGTACCGGGGCAACCACAGCTACTCCTACATCGACGACAGCACCCACGTCGCCGGCGAGCCCGACATGAACTGCGTCCAGCTCAATTGCCTGGCGCCGCCGTTCAACAACGCGACGGTGCGCCGCGCCGCCGCCATGGCGATCAACCGGAACCAGTACGTCAAGGTGATCGACGAGGGAGTGCTCCCGGTCAGCACCGGCCTGTTCGTACCGGGCTCCCCCTATTACTCCACCACCTCCTACCCGGCCTACAACCCCTCGGAGGCGGCCAAGCTGGTCAAGCAGGCCGCCAAGACCAACGGTGGGCCCATCACCTTCTCCTACGGCTCGACCAACTCGCCGGCGGCCATCAGGGCGGCGCAGTACCTCGAGCAGGCCTGGCAGGCGGTGGGCTTCCAGGTGAAGACCAACATCGTGCAGCAGAACCAGACGATCAACAACGCGCTGGCCGGCAAGTACCAGGCGTTGGGGTGGCGCCAGTTCGGGGCGGTCGACCCCGACCTCAACTACATCTTCTGGAGCACGACCACCGTGAGCTCGGGCTCGCTGTCCATCAACATGGCCCGCAACGCAGATCCGACGATCGAGTCCGCGCTCCTGGCCGGGCGCTCCAGCACGTCGCGCACGGTACGCACCGGGGCCTACCGCACGGTGAACAAGCGCCTGGCCCTCGACCTCCCCTACCTGTGGACGGACCGGGCGGTGTGGGCCGTCATCGGCAACCCGACGGTGCAGAATTTCAACAATCCGACCACGCCGCAGGGCCAGCAGGCATTTGGCATGATCGGGGGCTCCATTTGGCCGACACAGATCTGGATCAGCTGAGCTGGAGGCTGATGAGCGGGCGCATTCTGGTTGTCGAGGATGACGAGCGGATCAGATCCTCCATGCGCCTCGCCCTGGAGGGCGAGGGTTACGAGGTAAGGGACGCCGCCAGCGGCGAGGAGGGCCTCGACCTCTTCGCCGAGGCACCGACCGACGTCGCACTGATCGACCTGATGCTGCCCGGCATGGACGGGTTCGAGTGCTGCCGCGCCCTGCGGCGCAGCAGCGCCGTGCCGATCATCATCGTGACGGCGCGGGCCGACACCCACGACGTGGTGGCCGGGCTCGAGGCCGGGGCGGACGACTACGTGACCAAGCCGTTCGTGGCCAAGGAGCTGGCGGCGCGCATCCGCGCGCTCCTCCGCCGCGCCCGCCCGGCCGAGGAAGAGCCCGGCGCGCTCACCTTCGGCGACCTGCAGCTGCTGCCCGAGCAGGGCGTGCTGCGGCGCCTCAACGGCGAGGAGGTCCACTGCACCCGGACCGAGTTCCGCCTGCTCTGCGAGCTGGCGGCGAGCCCCAACAAGGTGTTGAGCCGGGAGCAGCTGCTCGACCGGGTCTGGGGCTACGACTACTTCGGCGACGGGCGCCTCGTCGACGTCCACATCCGCCGCTTGCGCACCAAGGTCGAGGTGGATCCCGCGGTGCCCCAGCACATACTCACCGTGAGGGGCATGGGCTACAAGCTGGTGCCCTGACGTGAAGTTGGGCATCGGCGCCCGCATCACGGCCGTCTTCGGTCTCGGGGCGCTGATCCTCTCCATCCTGATGGGCGGGCTGTCCTACTTCACGACCCGCCACTTCCTGCTGGCCGGGCGCGAGACGGCAGCCCAGCACCAGGCCTTCGCCAATGCCGTCGTGATCCGCACCTCGCTGGAGGCCGGCAACACCCAGTACGTCCTGCTCCTCTCCAACATCGATGCCGGGACGAATGCACACTCGGTGCTGTACCACCGGTCCAAGACCTACGCGTCCTCCTTGTCCGTCAACGCCTCCTCCATCCCCCGCGAGCTGCGCAAGGTCGTGCTGGCCGGCACGGCAGCCACGCAGACCTACCGCACCCCGGAAGGGACAGCGGAGATCGTGATCGGGGTCCCTGTGCCCTCCGTCCAGGCCGACTACTTCGAGGTGTTCGACCTCTCCGACCTCGACCACACGCTGCGCGTGCTCGGGTTGACCCTCTTCGTCGCCGGTGTCATCACCACCCTTCTCGGCACCGCACTGGGCCGCTTCGCAAGCACCCGGAGCCTCCGGCCGCTGGCCGACGTGTCTCGTGCGGCGGGCGCCATCGCCGGTGGGGAGCTCGACACCCGGCTCGACGCCGACGCAGCCGACCCCGACCTCGAGGGCCTGACCAACTCCTTCAATGCCATGGTCGACCAGCTGCAGGAGCGCATCGAGCGCGAGGCCCGGTTCAACTCCGACGTCAGCCACGAGCTCCGCTCTCCTCTGACCACTCTGGCCGCCTCGCTCGAGGTCCTCGAGTCCGACCGGGACGGGCTCTCCGCCCGCTCGCAACGGGCGCTCCAGAACCTGAGCGACGACCTGCGACGTTTCCAGCGCATGGTGGCGGACCTTCTGGAGATGTCACGGGCCGACGCCGGCTCGGTCGACGTGTTCCTCGAGGAGGTCAGCGTCTCGGAGCTGGTGCAGCGCTCGGTGGAGACCGGGTTCGGGCACATGGACCGCCACGGCAGCTACGCACCCCCCGAGGTCCGCGTCGAACCCGCCGTGCAGTCGTGGCGGGTGGGCGTGGACAAACGCCGCTTCGAGCGGGTCATGGTCAACCTGATGGAGAACGCCGACCACTACGGCGGCGGGGCGACCACGGTCAGCGTCGGTCCGGGCCACGATGCGCAGGTGGAGGTGACGATCGACGACGCGGGCCCCGGCATCGACCAGAGCGAGCGCACCAAGATCTTCGAACGCTTCTACCGCGGGTCGGCGTCAGGGCGGCGCGGCACCGGGAAGGGCACCGGGTTGGGTCTCGCCCTGGTGGCCGAACACATGCGGGTCATGCACGGTGCCGTCCGGGTCGAATCCGCACCCGACGGCGGCGCGCGCTTCGTCCTCACGCTTCCCGTTCTGGCCAATGGACGCGACTCCGACATGGATGACGAGGGCCAGGCGTGAGGCGTCGCCTGGCTGCACTCATCCTGTCGGCGCTCGCCCTGGTTGCCACGGGCTGCGCCATCCCGACCCAGGGCTCGCCCAGTGTCATGCCGCCCTCGAAGGTGCCCTTCGGGCTCCTCAACCCCCACCCGCCTACGACGACGACCACCCAGCCGAAGCCGTCGTCGTATGTTCCGGTCAAGGTCTATTTCCTCAACTCGGCCGCGCAGCTCACGCCAGCCGTTCGTTACGTCGCGGCTCCAGCGCCGCTCGACGCCGTCATCAGTGCAATGCTGGCCGGCCCCTTCAGCTCCGAGAGCAGCCAGGGCATCACCACGGCGATCCCGAGCGATGTGGCGGTGCTCTCAGTGGTCCCGCCGCAGAACAACATCGTGACCGTGAACATGAATACGGCCTTCGGCACGATCACCGGCAACAACACGGAGTTGGCTGTGGCGCAGATCGTGACGACCATCGTCACCGCGAGCGGGGTCAACACGGGTGTTCTCTTCGAAATCGACGGTCAGCGCACCAGTGTCCCGATCGCCAACGGCTCGCAGGTGAGCACGCCGGTCTACCTCCTTGACTTCCTCAGCGGGGCACCCTGAGCGGGTGACGACCAGGTCGGGTCAGCCGGCGTTCTCGACGCCGCGCCGCCAGGGCACGCGGGGCGCACCCGACCAGAGGTGCTCGAGATCGTAGTAGTCCCGGGTCTCCTGCAAGAAGACGTGCACGATGAAATCGCCGTAGTCCATGAGCACCCAGGTGGCGTCCTGGAGGCCTTCGGTGCGGACGGGGGTGGCGCCGTGCGCCTCCTTGACTCCGCGCTCGATCTCCTCGACGAGGGTGCGCACGTGGCGTGTGTTCTGCGCGCTCGTGATGACGAACGCGTCGACAACGCCGAAGAGCTCTCCCATGGCGAGCACGACCGTGTCGCGGCCGAGCTTGGCGTCAGCCGACTCGGCGGCGGTGGACGCGGCCGGCGGCAGCTGGACGTGCACGTCCAACCCTGGGCTCAATGGAGCACGTCCAGGATCCCTACGGTGAGGCCGAAGGCGGCCACGAGGAGGGAGCACGCGGCGACCGCCCAGCGTTGACGGGACCGCCGCGCCAGCTTCTGCTCGGCCCTGCGGTCGGCACGGCGCTGGGCTTGCGCGGGGGACGTACCCACGAGGGGACCATCCGACAGCTCCGTCCACCCGGCCGGCATGGCACTCATCTAGTGCACAGCGTACATACCGCGGCTACGGATGCAACGGATGACGCCCTCGGGAACCAGCCCGTCGACGGGCCTACCCGAGGTGAGCAGGTCTCGGACCTGCGAGCTGGAGATGTCGACTTGCGGGCCGTCGACCCGCTCGACCCGCCAGCCGGGTGCCACTGAGGGCGCGGCATCGCCCGGGCGGGACACCACGGCCAGGGTGGCCAGGCGTTGCAGCTCCTCCGTCCGGTGCCAGGACCCCAGCTCAGGGACCAGATCGGCGCCGACGACCAGGTAGAGCTCGACGGCGCGGCCCCCGGAGCCGGCGAGCACGGCCTCGGCCGTGTCGACCGAATAGCTCGGGCCGCCCCGGTCGATCTCGAGCCGGCTGGCCTCGGCGCCCGGGATCTCCCGGGCCAGCGCTTCGGTCAGAGCGAACCTGTCCTCGGCGGCCGAGACCTCCCGCTGCCCCGACTTCTGCCAGGGATCGTTCGCCACGACCAGGAGCAGGCGATGGAGGCCGAGCACCTCCATGGCGGCCCGCGCCGCGGCCACGTGCCCGACGTGGGGGGGGTCGAACGTCCCGCCGAGGATCCCGATGCGGGCGGGGGGTTCAGGAGCCGGCAAGTTCGGCGATCACCGGCGCCAGCGCGTCCATCTCCGCCTCGTGCACGACGATGTTGCTGAAGCCGAGCTCCTCCCGCCGCCCGCGCAGCGTCTCGGCGATCTCGCCGGTCGTGCCGATCAGCGCGATCGGGGCCGCGCGCAGCTGGTCGGCAGTGAGATTGAACAGCGGCGCCATCGACTCGACGACCTCGTCGGCATTCGGAACGACCTGCACCGTCGCCGTCCAGCACTGGAATTCGAGATCGCCCGCGCGCTCCCCTGCAGCATCCCTGGCCCAGCGCACCCGGTCGGTGTACTTCTCCACGACCGACTCGCCGGCCACCTCGAGACCGATGTGGCCGGCGGCCAGGCTCGGGACGATGCTGACGGTGTTGGCGTACTGCCCGGCCAGTGTGAGGATGCGCCTGCTGCCGCCGCCGATGACGAGCGGCGGCCCGCCGGGAGTGACCGGCGCCGGCGTGCCGATCGCCTCGGTCACTCGGTAGTGCTCGCCGCTGAAGGTGGCACTGCCGGAACGCCACATGGCGCGCATGATCTCGAGGCTCTCGGCGAGGCGGGCCACCCGCACCGATGGCGGCTCCATCGGGATCCCCGACTGGCGGTAGTCGGTCGTGAGCCAGCCCGCGCCGATACCGAACTCGAAGCGGCCCCCGGAGACGACGTCGAGGGTGGCCGCCTCCTTGGCCAGGACGACCGGATGGCGGAAGTCGTTGTCGAGCACCAGCGTCCCGACGCGCAAGGTCGTGGTCGCATCGGCGGCGACGGTGAGGGCCACCATGGGGGCCCACTGGTCATCGAGGTGGTCCGGCACGTAGAGCGTCGAGAAGCCCAGATCCTCCGTCTTGCGCGCCAGGTCGCGCCACGCAGCGGGGGATGCTGCCTGCGAGGCCTGCAAGGCGAACCGGAAGGCGGCCATGAGGGGCGAGCCTACGGCGTTAACCTGGTGCGGTGACGAGCCAACCCGAGACTTCCTCCTGGAGTGCCGCGTCCTGGCGGAAGTACCCCGCCGCGCAGCAGCCGGACTGGCCTGACGCAGACGCACTGAAGAAGGCCGAGGCGCGGCTGTCCACCCTGCCGCCCCTCGTCTTCGCCGGCGAGGCACGCCACCTGACAACGCAGCTCGGTGCGGTGGCCAACGGGGAGGCCTTCCTGCTCCAGGCGGGCGACTGCGCCGAGTCCTTCGCGGAGTTCACCGCCGACTCCATCCGCGACAAGCTCAAGATCATCCTCCAGATGGCGGTGGCCCTCACCTACGCGGCGGGTGTGCCCGTGGTGAAGGTGGGCCGCATCGCGGGGCAGTTCGCCAAGCCGCGCACAGCGGGGACCGAGCAGATGGGCGACGTGGAGCTGCCGGCGTTCCGCGGCCACATGGTCAACGACGAGGCCTTCGACGCCGAGGCGCGCACGCCCGACCCCGAGCGCCTGGTGGCCGCCTACCAGCAGTCGGCGTCCACGCTCAACCTTCTACGCGCCTTCACCAAGGGAGGGTTCGCCGACCTCTCACAGGTGCACCTGTGGAACCAGCAGTTCGTCGCCTCGTCGGCGGAGGGGCAGCGCTACGAGCACATCGCCTCGGAGATCGACCGCGCGCTGCGCTTCATGGCGGCCTGCGGGATCGACCTCGGCGCGGAAGAGGGGCTGCACGAGGTCGACTTCTGGACGAGCCACGAGGCGCTGATCCTGCCGTACGAGGAATGCCTCACCCGCATGGACTCGCTCACGGGCGACTGGTACGACTGCTCGGCCCACATGGTCTGGGTCGGCGACCGGACCCGCCAGCTCGACGGCGCCCACCTCGAGTTCGTCTCGGGCATCTGCAACCCGGTCGGCTGCAAGATCGGCCCGGGCTGCAGCCCCGACGAGGTCGTCGCCCTGTGCGAACGCCTGAACCCCGACCGCCTGCCGGGCCGCCTCACGCTCATCACCCGCTTCGGCGCCGACCGGATCGGGGAGCTGCTGCCTCCCATCCTGCGGGCCGTGGAGGCCGAGGGGCACCCCGTGGTGTGGACCTGTGACCCGATGCACGGGAACACCTTCACCAGCGAGGGTGGGCGCAAGACCCGCCGCTTCGACGACATCATCTCTGAGCTGCGCTCGTTCTTCGACGTGCACCGCGACGAGGGCACCTGGCCCGGTGGCGTGCACGTGGAGCTCACCGGCGACGATGTCACCGAATGCCTCGGCGGGGCCGAGGAGATCCTCGAGGGCGACCTCGGTGCTCGTTACACGACGACGTGCGACCCCCGGCTGAACGCCCGCCAGTCGCTCGACCTTGCCTTCCGCGTTGCGGAATTCCTCAGAAGTTGATCCGCCGCCTCGCTCTCACAGTGCTGGTGACGGCACTGCCGCTCCTCACCGTCATGGGCGCCGCCGTGACCACGAGCGCCCCGCCTGCTGCGGCCGCCACGACGGTGCCCGCCTACTGGCTGGTGGCCTCCGATGGCGGCATCTTCAGCTTCGGCGGCGCGCCGTTCTACGGGTCGACGGGGAGCATCGCACTCAACAAGCCCATTGTCGGCATGGCAGCGACACCTGACGGTGGGGGTTACTGGCTCGTCGCCTCCGACGGCGGGATCTTCAGCTACGGCGACGCACAGTTCTACGGCAGCACCGGGAGCATGGTCCTCAACAAGCCGGTGGTGGGCATGGCGCCGACGCCGGACGGCAAGGGCTACTGGCTCGTCGCGTCCGACGGTGGGATCTTCAGCTACGGCGACGCCCACTTCTACGGCAGCACGGGCAGCATGAGGCTCAACAAGCCGGTGGTGGGGATGGCCGCGACACCCAGCGGCAACGGGTACTGGCTGGTCGCCTCCGACGGGGGAATTTTCTCCTACGGCGACGCGCAGTTCCACGGCAGCACCGGCAGCCTCGTGCTGAACAAGCCGGTGATCGGCATGATCACGGGCCCGGGCGGTGGCGGCTACTTCCTCGTTGCCTCGGACGGGGGCATCTTCAGCTTCGGCACGGCACCGTTCTACGGCTCTCTGGGCGGCCTGCCCCTGAAGCACCCCATCGTCGCGGCGACGGCGATACCCGACGGGAGCGGCTACTGGTTCTCCGACAGTGCCGGCCTCGTCTCCAATTTCGGCGCTGCGAAGTACTACGGCTCGGCGCCCTCGCCGCTGAACAGACCCATCGTGGGTATGGCCGACGCTCCGGGCAACGGAGCCTTCGTGGGCGGCACCTACCCGTCGGGCGCGTACGGCTATGACATCAGCGTCTACCAGTGCTCGAGCTTCCCGTCGGGAGATCACCAGATCGGCATCGTCCAGGTGGACGGGAGCTCTTCCGGCAACACGAACCCATGCCTGGCCCAGGAGGCGGCGTGGGCCGGCGGCGGCTTGAACCTCTACACGTACCTGACCTACGGCACCTCGACCACCGCTGAGCCAGGATGTAACGGCGACCTCTCCTGCAACGCCGGCTACCAGGCAGGCATCTCCGCCTACACCGATGCACAGAACGCAGGCGCTGGTTCCACCACTATTCCGTGGTGGCTCGACGTCGAGACGGCCAGCGCCAACTGGTCGGGCAACTTGTCCGAGAACGCCCAGTTCGTCCAGGGCGCCCTCAACGCGCTGCACGAGAGCGAGGGGATCCCCGACGTCGGCATCTATGCCAGCCCGGGCGTGTGGAACAACATCGTCGGCAACTACCAGCCCGACGTGCCGTACTGGATGGCCGACTACCTGTCGCCGGCGAGCGGCCCTAACTCCTGCACCGACATCAACCGGTGGCAGTCACCCCCCCTGAGCAAGCAGCTCCCCAGCGGACCACTCGAGGTCGTGCAGTACGACAGCCAGCAATACGACATGGACTACGCCTGCTAGCTCGGCCGGCTCCCGCCATGCTCGCTCCAGAGCGACCTCCATGAGCCCCCCAGCCATCCGAACACCGAGCTGTGACCCTGATCTGCTCGACGCCGGTCCCGCTCCCCCCGACGGAACGCCCCGCGTACGCCGTGCCGACGTCGTCCGACAGCTCGAGCCGCGCCACACGCCAGCGCTGCAGCGCCTGAAGGCTCATGTCCCCGGAGTGCTCGACACTCGTCCATTCCTGCCGTGGCCTCTCGAATGGCGCTGGCGACAGGGGACGCTGAGGAGTCAGTCGCCGTCGGGTCTCTTCTGCACGACGTTCGTCCCCGACAGTGCCGCCGCAACGAAGAGCAGGGCGCCCAGGCCGAGCAGGAGGTAGCTCCAATCGATGGCCGGTGTGTAGCCCTGGCAGGAGGCGCTGGCCAACGTGACGTCCCCCTGCGATGAAAGGGCGTCGGAGGTGCAGCGGCCGCGGAGGACGACCAGCGCCACCGTGAGGGCGATCCCGATGACGAGCGTTGCTCCGCCGGCGAGGCAGAGGAGCGTGGGGAGCTTCCGCCGCATCGCCCCCAGGATACGACGACCGCCTGAGCCGGCTCGCGGGACAACCCTGCGACCTGCTTCTTCAATTGGACGCTGACAGCTCGTCGTCGGAGTGCTCGGCGCGGTCCGCCCGCAAGGCCAGTGCGGTGCCGATGGCCACGTGCGCCACCAGGAGCACCCGCCCGATGCGGGGGCACGGGCGTCGTCCCCAGAACACCGGCTCTGAGAGCGCACCGACGGCGAAGAGCGCGCCCATCAGCCGAAGCAGGGTGGGGCGACGGTGGTACACGACCGGGGTGAGCGCCAGGGATGCGATCGGTGCCGACAGTCCGGTCCCCCACAATGCGAGGACGACGGGATGGCGCACGTCGAGCGAACCACCCCTACCGAACGGCTCGCCGGCCACACGATGCCGGACCGCCACGGCCGCGCCAGCGGTGTCGATGGCGAGGATCGAAACAACCAACGTCTTGGTCGAGATGGCCATCGGAGCAGTATGCCGGTCGCCCGCCGCCGGCGCACCTGAGTCCACCCATGCGGACAGCCCGAGTCCTATATTGACGGCGTCTTTCCTGAGGGAAAAGGGGGGAATCAAATGCATGACCGCACGTTCGAGCGTGTGGGTGCGGCGAGTGGCCTCGTCTTCGTGGTGCTCGCCGTGCTCTCCGGCTTCATCTACCCACAGCAGCCGCGCGTCGACGCCACGCCGGCGATGACCTTGGCCTGGGTCCACGATCACCGCGTCGCCCTCCAGGCTGGCATGATCTTCGACTTCTTCGCCGCAGCCGCGCTCTTGTGGTTCGTCGGCTACCTGCATCGGGTGCTCGTCCGAGCCGAGGGTGACGACGAGACACTGGCGCCGATGGTGTTCGGGTCCGGCATCGGGGTGGCCATCACGACTGCCATGGCGGCATTGCCAACGGTCGTGCTCGCCTTCATGGTTGCCCAGCCCGGGGGGATCGGCGACCCATCCCTCGTTCGGATGCTGGGTGATCTGAACACGATCTTCTTTTCCGTGACGTCAGTGATGACGGCGGTGTTCCTCGGCTCTCTCGGATGGGCCATGGTGCGCGGCGAGCTGTCGCTGCGCTGGCTGGGGTGGGTCGGCCTCGTCGTTACCGTCTTCAACGCGATCGCAGTCTGGATCGGCGTCACCTTCAGCAGCTACCACGGCAAGGGCTGGCTGGTGATCGGTTGGGGTGCCTACATCGGCTTCATCGTCTTCATGCTGATCCTCAGCGGATCGATGCTCAGGCCACGACAGGTCGCTCCGGCCGCCGTCTCTGCGTCCGTCGCCGTGTCCTAGCGACCGGCATGCGAGATCGGCCCGAGGGCGACCCCGCCCGGCCGGTCATGTCATCGACGCGATGACGCCCCGCAGGGTGTCTGCATTCGCGTCGACCGGGTCCGTGGCCTCGAGGACCAGGTCGACATCCCCGGGAGCCACCCACGACGCGCGCGAGCGCTGCACGTGGTCCCACTCCAGTTCGTACCAGTTCGGGATGTGACGCCGGCGGCCCTCCACCCGGGCACGATGGACGTCGGGATCGGCACAACGGGTCATGACCACGAGGCTCGGGGCACCTTCTTCCTCGGCCACCAGGCGCGTCCCCGCCACCTCGGGGTCGCGGGCCACCCCGTCCAGCACGACCGGTGACCCCATCCTCATCTGGGCACGGGCCAGGGCCCAGATGATCGACCATCCGACGCCGCGGTGACCCCGAAGACCCATCACGCCGAGGGCGTCCTGGACCTCGGGGTAGGGGCGCAGGCCGCTCATCGCCCAGTCGTGACCGAGCAGCGCCGACCGCAGTTCCCGGGCCGCAACCTCGGCCATCGTCGACTTGCCGGTGGCCGGCAGGCCCGTGACCAGTACAAGGAGCATCCCCCGAACCTCTCGCGTTGTCGGCTTGGCCAACGGTATCCCGGCGGCCGCCGTGACCGGGTCCATGTGGTCGGAGGCTCCTCCGGGCGCACTCTGTATCCTCGCCCACTCGGAGGATGGTGATGACGACAACCGCGCAACTCGCCACCGAGGCTGACCTCTCCGAGCTGGCGCGGCTCCGCAGCGCCTGGACGGCCGAGATCGACCCGGGAACAGACGACGCCGCGTTCGCCGGTCGCTTCTCAGCCTGGATGCACGAGGAGCGCGGGAGGCGTACCTTCTGGATCGCTCGCGACGGCGGGCGCCCGGTCGGCATGGTCAACCTCCTCGTGGTGGAGCGGATGCCGCGGCCGCGGCAGCCAGCGGGCCGCTGGGGATATCTCGGGAACCTCTTCGTGCTCCCCGATCACCGCCGCAGTGGCGTCGCGACACTGCTCGTCGAGGCCCTCCTCGCCGACGCGGCAGCCCGCGGCCTCGAACGCGTCATCGCGCATCCCAACGAGCGGTCCCTGCCCTTCTGGCGACGCTCTGCCTTCGGCGAGGCGTCGGACCTTCTCGTCTGTCAGCTCCCCTGATCGCCCGTCTTCTCCCACACCGACACGTGTGAGGGGCTGTCGCTCGTGAACGGCTCGCGCCCCCAGCCTCCCCAGCGCTCACGGAGGCGCAACCCCGCCATGCGGGCCATCAGGTCGAGCTCGGCCGGCCAGACGTAGCGGAACGGCATGGAGAACGTTCCCGCCCGGCCTCCGGCGAGCCAGTAGTGGTGCGAGACCCCAAGCTGGTGGGCGACGTCGAGCTCGTCGAAGCCCAGATGGTTCGGGCTGACGTCGAACGCGCGCACCGTGTCGCCAGGCGGGAGCCGCCGGATCTGCGGTACCCCCACCTCAATCACGAAGCATCCTCCCGGCTCCAGGTGGGCCGCCACGTTGCAGAAGCACGCCACCTGCTCGTCTTGGGTCGTCAGGTTCGTGATGGTGTTGTAGACGAGGTAGGCGAGCCGGTAGTCCCCGTCCACCCTGGTCGACGCGAAGTCACCGAGCGTCACGCCGATGGCCTCGGCACCCGGCTTCGCCCTCAGCTGTGCCACCATGTCGGGCGACAGGTCGATCCCGTGCACCGAGATGCCACGCTCGCTGAGCGGCAGCGCGATGCGGCCGGTGCCGACGCCGAGCTCCAGGGCGTCGCCACCAGCCGCCAACCCAGCCAGAAAGTCGACGGTCGGGCCCACGACGGCCGGGTCGGACATCTCCGTGTCCGCGTCGTAGTTCCGCGCGATCCACTCGTCGAAGTAGTTCGTCTTCACCGGCCCACCGTGCCAGGCGCTCGCCACCGGGGCGGGGGGAGTCTCCCCCTCAGTCGGTCTTGACGACCAGCACCGCGCAGTGGGCCGAGTGCGCGACCGAGTTGGGCACGCTGCCGAGGTAGCGGCGCGCCCCCGCATGCCCTTGCTGCCGACCACGATCAGGTCCGCCCCGACGTCGGCCGCGGCGCTCAGGATCACGTCGTCCGGGTTGCCCTGCGACGCGTGCGCCTCGGCCTTCAGGCCCTCCCCGTGCTTCGCGATGGCCTCTTCGCCGACGCTCTTGGCAGCCTCGTCCGCCAAGGCCTGCCCCACTCCGGTGTCGACCAAGGGCGCTCCCGTCGCCGAGGCCATCCCGGGCCGTGGCGGTCGCACGGCCGTCACGATGTGCAGCTCGGAGCCCCACGACCGTGCGATATCCGCGGCGGCGTGCACCGCCTTGTCGGCGGTGGGCGATCCGTCGGTTCCAACCACGACAATCTTGTACATAATCGTCCCCTTCTCCGGCGGAACGCTCAGCGTAGTTGGGAAGGCCCGAACTTTCCTGTTCAGTCCGCCCGGGCGAGGTAGGCCGCCTCCCAGAACTCCACGAAGTGCGGTGGCGGCTCGGGCGAGGTCATGGCCCGGTTCGTCAGCAGGATGCCCGTGAGGCCGCGCACGGGGTCGCTCGACCAGGCCGTGCCGGTGCCGCCGTTCCAGCCAAAGCCCCATGGGATCGGGGGCTCGCCGCTGAGCGGCCGGGGCGCCGCCATGCCGTAGCCCCACCCGTGCTCGCCGAGCAAGAGGGTCGCCGTGGCCCGCTGGGCGGCCGTCAGGTGGTCACGCGTCATCTCCGCCACCGACCCCGGGGACAGCAGCTGCTCGCCCTCGTGCCGGCCACCGGACAAGAGCAGTGCCACGAAGGCCCACAGGTCCTCGAGCGTCGAAACCAGCATGCCGGCCGCGTTCGCCATGGCGGGCGGCTCGCTCCACCACCCGGTGTCGGGCCGGTCGAGCACGTCGAGCGCCCCGGTCTCGTGGCCGGGCATACAGGCCGTGGTGAGGCGGGCCCGCTTCCCCATCGGGACGCTGAACGACGTGTCCACCATGCCGAGCGGCTCGAACAGGCGCGCCCGCAGGAACGCCTCGAGCGGCTGCCCGCTCGCCCGCTCCAGCAGGACGCCCAGGACGTGCGCGCCCGTGTTGTAGCGCCACTCGGCACCCGGCTGGTGCAGCAGGGGCAACGTGGCGAACCGCCTGATCCACTCGTCGGAGCCGAAGGGTGGCGGCGGCCATGGCGGCCCCAGCGTCATCGAACTGAGCTCCGCCTCGGCGTCTTGAATCGGGTAGGAGCCCGGCGGCGCCATGATGGAGCCGAAGCCGAGCCAGAAGGTCAGCAGGTCCTCCACCGTGATCGAGCGCTCGGCAGGCACCGTGTCGTCGAGCATGCTCCCCAGCCTGCGCAGCACACGCCGGTCGGCCAGCTCGGGCAGGAACGTCTCGACCGGTTCGTCGAGCGAGAGCACGCCGTCGTCCACGAGCACCATCGCACCGGCAGCGGCGATGGGCTTGGTCAGCGAGGCGATGCGGAAGATGGCGTCGTGCCGGAGCGGCGCCGGCTCGTCGAGCGCCGCGCTCCCGAGCACCTCCGTGTGCACGTCGTCCCCGCGTGCGACAAGGGCCACCAACCCGGGCACGTCACCCCGCTCGACGTGGTGCCGCGAGGCGGTCGTGCAGCCGGCTCAACCCGGCGGGATCGAGCCCGGGTGCACCGGTCATGGAGGGGCGTGCGATCGGAGGATCATGCGCTGTGACGCTAACGGTAGGGTGCGGGGATGGCGGCGTTCGCGCGACGTCGAGCAGATGATCTCCGCGCTCCCCGAGGTGACCGAGGGCGAGCGTTTCGGCAACCGCACCTGGTTCGTCGGCGGCAAGGCATTCGCCTGGGAACGCCCGTTCTCCAAGGCCGACCTCAAGCGCTTCGGCGACGTCGAGCCCCCGCCGGGTCCGATCCTCGCCCTGCGCACCTCCGACCTGGCGGACAAGGACGCCGTGCTGGCGACCGCCGCCAAGGGTTTCTTCACCATCCCCCACTTCGACGGCTACGCAGCCGTCCTCGTCGCCCTGCGGACCGTCGCGAAGCAGCCGCTGCGCGAGGCGATCGAGGACGCGTGGCTCGCCTGTGCGCCAGAGATGCTCTCGCGCTCGTTCCTCGACGCCCCCTCGCCCCTCAGACCCGCGGCACCCCGCAGGAATCGTTGAAGCGCAGCAGCACCCAGCGGTCCTCCGCCGGCACCCACTCCCACTCCGTCATGGACGCGTGCACGATGCGCACCCAGCCGCGCCGGTAGATCTCCGGTGGCACGCCGAGGAATCTGATCATGCAGGCCTCGATCACTCCGGCGTGCACGGCAGCCACCACCAGCTCGCCCGGGTGGCGGCCCACCACCTCGCGCACGGCGTCGGAGGCCCGCACGATGAACTCGGACCAGCTCTCTCCCCCCGGAGCGATGGGCAGGCTGGGGTCGCGGTCCCAGTCGGGGACCCCGAAGGTCTCGACGACCTCCTCCCAGGGCATGCCGTCGCACTGGCCTGGGTGCAGCTCGCACAGGTCGCAGCGCTGGATGACCGGGCCGAGGGCCGTCGGCCCCGGGCCCACGACAGGTCGCAGACGCTCCGCCGTCTCGGTGGCACGGGGCAACACCGACGAGTAGAGGGCCGTCGCCCCGCGCAGCTCGCCGCTCTCGTAGAGCCGGTCGGCCAGGACGGCCACCTGCCGCCGCCCCAGGTCGGTCAGCCCGGTGCAGCCCTTCAAGCCGCCGACCACGTGGTTGACGTTGCACTGTGCCTCCCCGTGGCGCACGAGCGCGATGCGCGACGCGCCCTCGGCCGGCGGGAAGATCCGCAGCACGCCCGCGGGGTCGCGGTCGTCGCGCTCGGGGTCGCCTCCGCTCATGCCAGGTTCCCGACGAAGTGCTCGAGCTGCCGCAGCGTCCGGCACTCGACCACGTCGTCACAGTGGGCGGCGTACTCGCCGACGATGGAGTCACCCGATCCCCAATAGTCACGCGGCTCGGGGTTCAGCCAGTAGACGTGACGGGCCCGGGCCTGGAGGTCCTCGAGCACCCAGGACCCGGACGCGTGGTAGTTGTTGCGCGCGTCGCCGAGCACGATGACGCTCGAGCGCGACGTCACCTGGTCTCCCCAGCGCCGGTGGAACTCCGACAGCGCGTGCCCGTAGTCGGAGTGGCCGTCCACCCAGATCACGTCCGCCTCGGTGTTGATGCGGGCCACCGCCTCAGCCGGGTCGACCACGCCCTCGAAGAACCGCGTCACCTCGTCGATCCCGTCGACGAAGACGAAGCTGCGCACCTTGGAGAACTGCGAAGAGATGGCGTACACCAGGTGCAGGGTGAAACGAGCGAAGCTGGCCACCGACCCCGAGATGTCGGCGATCACGAAGATCTCCGGTTTGGCCGGACGTGGGTGCCGAAAGCGCGGCTCAATGGGTACGCCGCCCGTGGACAGCGACCGCCGCATGGTGGCCCGGAAGTCCAGGGGGCCCTTGCGCCCGTGGCGGCGCTTGCGAGCCAGCCGCACCGCCAACTTTCGTGACAGCGGCTGGAGCACCCGATGCAACGTGGCCAGCTCCTCGCGGGTGGCGTGCATGACGTCGATGTCCTCGGGCAGCGGCTTGCGCACCGATCGGGCGAGGGCCTCGGCGCCGCGGTCCTCCACCAGGCGCCGGCGGATCTCGGTCTCGACGGCACGGCGGAACTTCTCGATGCGCGCCTTGAACTCGTCTGCCGCCAGTCGCTCCTCCAGCTCGGTGAGCGAGCCGCCGGCGGCGCCCGCCTGCGCCTGGCCCATGAGCCGCTCCAGCACGGCGTCGAGGTCGAGGTTCCGCAGCGTGCGGTACAGGTAGTAGGTCCCCCCGACCGGGCGCCCCGGCTCCATGCCGGCGTAGCGGTCCACCGCGTTGCGGGCCACGACGTTCATGAGCCCGGCGTCGGCGGACATCAGCGACTTGAAGAGCAGCTCGGCGAGCTCCTCGGGCGTCATCCCCTCGCCCGACCCGCCACCCTTCCAGGAACGGCCCCGGCCCTGCATGGCGCCCTGTCCCGCCTGCTCGCCCTCCCCCTCGGTGCCATCCTCTCCGCCCTCCTCGCCCTCGGCCCCCGCCTGGGCACCACCGGTCCGCACGGCGAAGAACACCTCGAAGGCGGTCTCGAAGGCCCGCCAGTGCGCGGAGGACTTCACCAGCGTGGCGGCCAGCGCGTACTTCAGCGCCTCGCGATCCTCGAGCGGGATGTGCTTGACCGCCTCGGCGGCGTCGAGATGCTCGGTGAGCGAGACGGGCAGCCCGGAGCGGCGCAGCTCGGTGACGAACCCGGAGAGGAGATCGAGCACGCCGCCCTCAGCTCGACGAGGCCGACAACAGCTCCTTGGTGGCCCGCTCGATGTCGGCTTGGTACTTCAGCAGGACGTGCAGCGTGTCTTTGGCACCGGCAGCGTCGATCGTCTGCACCCCGAGCAGCACGAGCGTGCGCGCCCAGTCCAGCGTCTCAGACACCGACGGTGCCTTGCGCAGCTCGAGGGTGCGCAGCGAGCGCACGATCCGGGCCACCTGGTCGGCCAGCTCCTCGCTGATCCCCGGCACCTTGGTCCGCACGATCTCGCGCTCACGGTCGAGGTCCGGGTAGTCAATGTGCAGGTAGAGGCAGCGCCGCTTGAGGGCCTCAGAGAGCTCACGGGTGTTGTTCGAGGTGAGGAACACCATGGGCAGCTGCGAGGCCCGCACGGTGCCGAGCTCGGGGATCGACACCTGGTACTCGGAGAGGATCTCGAGCAGCAAAGCCTCCGTCTCGAGCTCCACGCGGTCCACCTCGTCGACGAGGAGCACCACCGGCTCCGTGGCCCGGATGGCCTCGAGGAGCGGGCGGGTCAGGAGGAAGTCCTCGGAGAAGATGTCCTCCTCGAGCTCGGACCAGCTCGGGCCCTCCTCCTCGGCCTTGCCGTGCTCCCCGGCCTGGATCCGCAGCAATTGCTTCCGGTAGTTCCATTCGTAGAGCGCCTTGGACTCGTCGAGCCCCTCGTAGCACTGCAGCCGGATCAGCCGCGCACCGGTGAGGTCGGCCACCGACTTGGCCAGCTGCGTCTTGCCCGTCCCGGCCGGGCCCTCGACGAGCACCGGCTTCGAGAGCCGGTCGGCCAGGAAGACGACGCCGCTGATCGACTCGTCGGCCAGGTAGCCCACCTGGGCCAGGCCGCCCCGCACCGCGTCCAGGGACTCGAACCGGGGTGGCCCCGCATCGGGCAGCCCCAACCCCGCGCTCGCCTCGCTCACCGGCGTACCTGCCCGTCACCGCGCACGACCCACTTCAACGTCGTCAGCTCCTTCACTCCCATCGGACCGCGGGCGTGCAGCTTCTGGGTGGAGATCCCCACCTCCGCGCCGAGCCCGAGCTCCTCGCCGTCGACGAACCTCGTCGAGGCGTTCACCAGCACTGCCGCCCCGTCGACCTCGGCCACGAAGCGGTCGGCCACCGCGACGTCGGAGGTCACGATCGCCTCGGAGTGCCCCGAGCTGTAGCGGGCGATGTGCTCGATGGCGTCGCCCACGTCGTCCACCATCCCGATCGCCACCACCGGCCCCAGGAACTCCGTCGCGAAGTCGCTCTCCAGGGACGGCACCACGTCGGGCACGATGGCCCGGACCCGGTCGTCGGCCCGGATCTCCACGCCGGCCGCGGTGAGCGACGCCGCCAGGCGGGGCAGGAACTCGGCCGCGACGCCGGCGTGGACCAGGATGGTCTCGACCGCGTTGCACACCCCGAAGCGGTGCGTCTTCGCGTTGACCGCCAGCTCGTGGGCCATGGCGAGGTCGGCGGCGCCGTCGATGTAGATGTGACAGTTGCCGTCGCCGTCGAGCACGTAGGGAACCGTGGCGTGCTCGACGAGCGACTCGATGAGTGCCCG
Organism: uncultured Acidimicrobiaceae bacterium; assembly: GCA_963717455.1. Taxonomy (GTDB): domain Bacteria; phylum Actinomycetota; class Acidimicrobiia; order Acidimicrobiales; family RAAP-2; genus Bog-473. The sequence continues at coordinate 2,425,242 of OY970336.1, read as the reverse complement.
CCCGCCGCGCGGGATCAGGCAGTCGATCTGCCCGCGCAGCTGCATGAAGGCGATGGCCGTCTCGTGCGATGTGTCCTCCACCAGCGCCACGGCGTCCCCGGGCAGCCCCGCCTTGACGACCGCCCGGCGCAGGATCGCGACGACCGCCCGGTTGGAGTCGATGGCGGAGGACGAGCCGCGCAGGAACGCCGCGTTCCCCGCCTTCAGGCACAGGCCGGCGGCGTCACTCGTCACGTTGGGACGGTTCTCGTAGATCACCCCGACGACGCCGAGCGGCACCCGCACCCGCGTGACGCGGAGGCCGTTGGGCCGGACCCAGCCCTCGATGACCTCCCCGACCGGGTCGGGCAGGGCGGCCACCTTGCGCAAGCCGCCCGCCATGCCCTGCACCCGCTCCTCGGTCAGGCGCAGCCGGTCCCGGGCCGCCTCGGTCATGCCCGCCGCCTCGGCCCGCTCCAGGTCGGCCCGGTTGGCCTCCACCAACGACGCCCACTCGTCTTCGAGGAGGTCCGCGGCCAGCCGCAACGCGTCGTCCCGCACCGAGCTCGGCGACTTGGCCACCCGCCGCGCCGCCGCCTGGACGCGGCCCGCGAGCTGCTCCAATGCAGGCGAGGTCACCGGGTCAGGTTACAAGGACCAGGTCGTCCCGGTGGACGACGACCTGGCTGCGCTTCCCCAGCCACTCCCCCGACCGCTCGGCGTGGAGCCGCACCAGGCCCTTGGCGAAGACCTCGCCGTCGGGACCCCTGATCTCGACGGCGTCCTCGGGCCGGAAGCTGCCGCTGACGGCGACGACGCCCGCGGCCAGGAGGGAGCGCCCCCGCTCGGTCAGCGCCGCCCGTGCCCCCTCGTCGACCGTCAGGCTGCCCGAGGACCCCAGACGCGAAGGCAATCCACAGCTTGCGGGCCGAGAGCCGCCCCTCCCGGGCCCGGAACAACGTCCCCACACCGGCCTCGCCCGCCAGCGCCGCCGCCAACACCCCGGGCCGTCCGGCGTCGGCGATCAGGGTCTGCACGCCCGACCAGGTGGCGATCTTCGCCGCGGCCAGCTTGGACGCCATGCCGCCGCTGCCGACCGGGCTGCCCGGCCCGCCGGCCAGGCGCTCCAGCTCGTGGTCGATCTGGACCACCTCCTCGATGAGCGACGCCTCGGTGTCGCGCCGGGGGTCCGCCGTCAGCAGGCCAGGCGCGTCGGTGAGCAGCACGAGGAGCTGGGCGCCGACCAGGTGCGCCACGAGCGCGGCCAGGCGGTCGTTGTCACCGAAGCGGATCTCCTCGTCGGCCACGGCGTCGTTCTCGTTGACGACAGGGACGACGCCCAAGTCGACCAAGTGGCGCAACGTCCCCCGCGCGTGCAGGTACTGCGTGCGGTGCACGAAGTCGAGTGGCGCCAGCAGCACCTGACCCGCCAGCAAGCCGTGGGGCTCGAGACCGTCCTGCCAGAGGCGCATCAGGCGGTGCTGCCCGACCGCCGAGACCGCCTGCAGCACGGCCGGGTCTGACGGCCGCTGCTCGCCGCGGCCGAGGGTCGCCCAGCCGGCGGCGATGGCACCCGAGGTGACGACCACCACCGTGTGGCCGTCCGCGCGCACCGCGGCCAGCTCGCCGCACAGCCGGGCCACCGTGTCGGGCGTGACCGAAGAGGACCCCACTTTGACCACGGCGATCACGAATTCGCCCCCCAGGTGAAGGTCATGGAGCCCACGGTCACCTCGTCCCCTTCGTGCGCGCCCGCCCGGGCCAGCGCACGATCGACGCCGAGACGGCGAAGCCGGCGCACTGCCTCGGCCTGTGCGCCGTCGTCGTTGAGGTCCGAGAACGCCACCGCCCGTTCGGCGGCGCGGCCCACGACGAGCCAGGCGCCTTCGCCGGCGCGCTGGACGTCGACGCCCTCGGGAGCGGGCCGGTGCACGATCACCTCGCTCGACGCCACGGCCGCCGCCTCGCGGCGCGCCTCGTCCACGAGCATGGCCAACCGCGCCACCAGGGCGGGGACCCCCGTGCCCGTGGCGGCCGAGAGCACCATGTCGCACACACCTTCGCCGTCGGCCGCCACGTCGGCCTTGCTGCCCACCACCACGCGGGGACGGTCGAGGAGCTCGGGCCGGTAGGAGCCGAGCTCGGAGAGCAGGATGCGCAGCTGGGCGGACGTCGGGTCGCCGCCGAGCTGCGGCGCGGCGAGGTCGAGGAGCACCACGAGCACCCGTGCCCGCTCGATGTGACGCAGGAACTGGTGCCCGAGGCCCTTGCCGGCCGCCGCGCCCTCGACGAGGCCCGGGATGTCGGCCATGACGAACTCGGTGCCGTCGCGCACCCCGCCGACGCGGACCACGCCGAGATGCGGCTCCAGCGTCGTGAAGGGGTAGTCGGCGATCTTCGGCTTGGCGGCGGAGACGGTCGAGATCAGCGTCGACTTCCCCGCGTTGGGGAAGCCCACGAGTGCCACGTCCGCCATGAGCTTGAGCTCCATGTCCAGCCAGAACTCCTGGCCCTTCTCACCCTGTTCGGCGAAGGCGGGAGCGCGGCGCCGGTTGGACAGGAAGCGCGCGTTGCCCCGCCCACCCTGCCCGCCCCCGGCCACCAGGAAGCGGGCACCCTCGGTCGCCAGGTCGCAGACCACCCGGCCCTCTTTGTCGCGTACCACCGTGCCCACGGGGACCGGCACCGCGAGATCCTTGCCGCGGGCGCCGTGACGCTTCGAGCCCGAGCCGTGGACGCCGTCGGTGGCGCGCCGGAAGGGATGGTCGCGGAAGCCGAGCAACGAGGACTCGTTCACCGACGCCACGAGCCACACGTCGCCGCCGTGCCCCCCGTCGCCGCCGTCGGGACCGCCCCGGTCCACGTGCGCCTCGCGGCGCCACGACACCGCCCCGGCCCCCCCGTCGCCCGCGCGCGCGTGCAGCTGGGCCTGGTCGACGAATCCGGACATGGCGGGAAGCCTAAGAGGCGATCAGTCGGCGGGCGCGCTGCCCCACCTCGGCGCGGGCCCTGTCACCGTCGATCAGGGTGCACCGGCCCGCCTCGACGACGCGCTCCCCGCCCACCCACACGTCGGTCACCAGGTAGCCCGCCCCCGCCCATACGAGGTGGCCCAGGAGCTCGGCATCGGTGACCGAAGGGGTGAAGCGTGCGTCGTCCGTGCGCAGGCGGATCAGATCGGCGGGTCGGCCCACCTCGAGCGCGCCGACCGGAAGGCCGAGGGCCTCCCCGCCGCCGCGGGTCGCCAGCCGCAGCGCCGTGGCCGAGGTGACAGCGCCCGGGTCGGCCGCGGTGGCGCGGGCGAACAGGGCGGCCAGCCGCATCTCGTCCCACAGGTGGAGGTCGTCGTTGGAGGCAGGCCCGTCGGTCCCGAGGCCGACCCGCACGCCGCGCTCGAGCAGGGCCATGAGCGGGGCCACGCCCGAACCCAGCTTCCCGTTGGAGCCGGGGCAGTGCGCGACCGCAACGTCGTGCTCGGCGATGATCACGAGATCGGCCTCGTCGAGCCACACCGAATGTGCCGCCAGCACGCGGCCGTCGAGCGCGCCTACTGACTCGAGGAGGGCGGGGGCGCTCATGCCGTGGCTCTCGAGCACCCGCTCGCACTCGGCCTCGGTCTCGCAGAGATGGATCTGCAGCAGTGCGTCGCGACGCTGCGCCTCCGCGGCAATGGTTCGCAGGCCGTCGGGCGGGACGGTGTAGGCGGCGTGGGGCCCGAAGCCGAGGTGGAGCCGGCCCTCTCTGCCGTCCATGGCCTCGAACAACCCGCAGGCTTCGTGGAGCAGGCCTTCCCACGTGTTCTTTGATCCCGCCCCGGGCACGTCGAAGATCCCCGGCGTGAACACGGCGCGGATGCCCGAGTCGATCAGTGCCTCGATGACCGGGTCCGGGTGCCGGTACTGCTCGCAGGTGGTGGTGGTCCCGTTGCAGAGCAACTCTGCCGCACCGAGGACCATGCCCCAGTACACGTCCTCGTCGCTGAGCAGCGCCTCGCGCGGCCAGACGGTCTCGCTCAGCCAGCGGTCGAGCGGCAGGCCGTCCCCCGCGCTGCGCACCAGCGTCATGGGCGAGTGCCCGTGGCAGTTGACGAGTCCGGGCATGAGCAGTCCGCCCATCTGGCGCACCTCGGTCCCCGCAGCCGCGGGGACCTGCCAGGGGTCACCCACCCACGAGATGAGGCCGTCGTCGATCTCGACCGCGCCCGGCAGGAGCATGCTGTCCGAGGGGTCGACGGTGAAGACGGCGTCGGCCACCAGGCGCAGCGTCATGGTGTGCCGACGAACAGGCGCCCCGAGAGGTCGTGCGAGACCCGGATCGCCTCGGGGGCGCCCTCCACCGTCACCTCGACGGCGCCGTCGGCGTCGCGGCCGCCCACCCGGGCCACGACGCCGGGGATGAAGCCGCCCTCGTCCAGCAGCGTCAGCGAGCCCAGGTTCAGCTCGACCTCCTCGCTGATCCGGAAGAGGCGCACCCGCTCGCCCTCATCCACCTCGGCCAAGGGCCGGGTGGCGACCCCGGGCACCGGCGTGCCCGACCCCGGGATCGGGTTGCCGTGCGGGCAGGTCGCCGGGTCGCCGAGCAGCTCGACGAGCCGGGCCTCGACGTCGTCGGAGATCACGTGCTCCCAGCGCCCCGCCTCGCGGTGCACCTTGGACCACTCGAGCCCGATGACGTCGACGAGCAGCCGCTCGGCCAGGCGGTGCTTGCGCACGACCTTCTCGGCCAGGGCCCGCCCGCTGTCGGTGAGCGACAGCCGCCTTCCCTCGCGGTGCACGTACCCGTCCTCGGTCAGCCGGTCCAGCATCTCGGACACCGAGGGGGCGGAGCGGCCCAGGCGCTCGGCGATACGGGCCTGGATCACCGGGACGCCCTCCTCACCCAGCGCGAGCATCGTCTCGAGGTACTCCTCGACCGGCGGGTGATACTCCTGCGGCGCGTGGGCGTCGTGCTCAGGCATGGCAGTGATCCCCGTCCGAGGACGGAGGCACGTCGAGGGCCGGGTTGCGGTCGAAGAACCCGACGGGGATCAGCGAGAAGCCCGTGGACTCGACGGGCATGACCGGCCAGTCCTCGGGGCGCGGGATGTGCGTGACCCCGAAGGAGTGCCACAACACGATGTCGGTGTCGACCACGGGCCGGTCCTGGGCGGTCCATGCCGGCAGGCCCGCGCCACCGGAGTGCTGGTTCGGGTAGTCGCCCGCCGCCCTCCGCTCGTCGGGCGAGAACGGCGTGACCCACACGTTGTGTGCCGCGAAGGCGGCGCGCCGCCCGATGCTCGACTCCGGGCCGGCCAGCAACGTCGGCGTGGCACCCGGCAGCAGTTTGTAGGCCGTGGGCTGCCCCACAGCGTTGTGCCGGCTGCGGTTGGTGATGCGCCACGTCCGTGCGCGCGACGGGTCGACGTCGCGCCGGGCCGCGAGCTCCGTCTCGAGCAACGTGGTGGTCGTCGTGAACGCGCTGCCGACGGGGTTTCCCTCCCCGGGGGGCGAGGACACCGCATCGACCTCGAAGATCGCATTGTCGGGCCCGTCGATCTCGACGTCGAGCCGCACATTGAAGAGGTGCTGGTGCAGTGGCGCGGCCAGCCCCGGTGCGACCATGCGCGCGTGCTCGCCGGCGTCGTCGCCGGCCACGGCCATCGTGGACATGATCCCGGTGAGCTTCACCTCGAGCTGCATGGTGCCGTCGAGGTAGAAGTACCAGTAGAACCCGTACTCGTAGTTGCCGACGGTGGCGATGGAGCTGATCACCAGTCGGCGAGACCGGCGCACCTCGGTGCGGCCCGAGACCATGTCGACGTGCTTCCAGAGGATGGAGTAGTCCTCCTCGTGCATGCAGATGGCGTTCGCCTTCGTGTGCGGCTTGCAGCGCTCGTCCGCGAAGACGTAGTCGAAGTAGTGGATCTCGCCCAGGCAGTCGCACCCCAGGGTCAACGAGTTGGCCATGCGCCCGAGGCCCCATTCGCCGGCGTCGAAGGCGCTCTTCCACGAGTGCATCGGGCTGGGGTGGCCGTAGGGCACCACCATCTCGCTCACCGCGGCGCGGTAGACCAGCGGCCGCACGCGACCGCCGTCCTCGTAGCCGATCGTCGAGAGGACCAGTCCCTCGAGCGGGTCCATGCCCACCCGCAGCGACCACTTCTGCCACCTCACGAGGTTGCCCTCGACCGCGAAGCTCGGTCCCTCGGGCTGGGTGATGGAGAGGGGCTTGAGGTCGGACCGCATCGGCCCGTTGTGCTCGGGGTAGTAGCTGCCCGAGGTGGACGGGACGGGGACGGTGCCGTAGTCGAGCACCTCGAGGACCTCGCCCCGCCCCATGTCGACGATGGCCAGCAGGCCCTCCAGCGGGCGCGCGTAGCCGTTGTCGTCGGGCGAGTCGCGCAGGTAGGCCAGGCACTTGGTGATGCGGCGGCCCTTCTCGTGCTCGAGGCCGAAGGACCCCGCGGGCCACGGGTCGACCTGGACCAGCGAGTGGTCAACCACGCCACGGCGTTCGAGGGCCGCCTTCCACTCGGCACACTCGGCGAGCGCGAGCTGCGCCGCGTAGGCCTCCTCCATCTGGAGAGGTGGACGGACGTCCTCGACCACCTCCCAGCGGACGATCTCACCCCGGGTGACCGAGACCACCACCTCGACCACGTCGGCCTCGGGTCCCTGCAGGAGCACCAGGCGGACCTGGCGGTCGACGAGCGCCGCAGCGCCCGGCTCGCCGCGGTCCACCGCCCGCACGACCTCCTTGGGTGGATCGCCCAGCGTGACGTCGGCGAAGCGCAGAGCCTCGTTCGCGACGCTCGCTCGGCCGCTGTCGAAGACGATCTCGCGCGCCGTCTTCATCTCCTCCCCCGTGAGGGGCGCGAGCGGGTGGAGGGAGACCGGTGCGGGAACAGCAGTAGTCGACATTGGGGCCATGGTACGTGGCGGGCGGCCGAGGGCCGCCTACGATGCCCGCCATGGACGATGCGGCCGAACGTGCGGCCCGCAGCGCCCGTGAGCTGGCCCGGCGTACCGGCAGCGACCGGCACGACGTCCTGCTCGTGCTCGGCAGCGGCCTGACCGGCGCAGCCGAGATCCTGGGCGCCGGCGGGGACTCGCTGCCGCTCGACACGCTTCCCTTCTTCCCCCGCTACACCGCCGCAGGCCACCGGGCCCAGGGCTGGTCGGTCGACGTCGCCCGCAAGCGGGTCCTGGTCTTCGGCGGCCGGTGCCACCTGTACGAGGGGATCGACCCCGACGAGGTCGTGCACCCCCTGCGCACGGGCATCGCCGCCGGCTGCACCACGGTCCTCCTGACGGCCGCGGTCGGGGGGATCCGGGAGGACCTCACGACGGGCTCCGTCATGGTGGTCGGGGACCACCTCAACCTGACCGGGCGTAGCCCGCTGAGCGGGGCGACCTTCGTCGACCTGGCCGACGCCTATTCGCCCGAGCTGCTCGAGCTCGCCCTCACGACCCCGGGCCCGGCGGGAGATGTGGTGTCGCCCCGGCCCGGCGTCTACGCGCAGGTGTCGGGGCCGCAGTTCGAGACGCCGGCCGAGATCCGGATGCTGCGCACCTCCGGCGCCGACGTCGTGGGCATGTCCATGGCGCTCGAGACCATCGCCGCCCGGCATGCCGGCGCTGAGGTGCTGGGCCTCGCCCTCGTCACCAACCCTGCGGCGGGCACGGCGGCCGGCGCAACCGGCGACCTCGCGGCGATTGCCGACGTCGGCGTCTCGGCCGCACCGGCCGTGGCCGACATCGTCCGCCACGTCCTAGGCTCGCTCCCGTGAGCGACACCGTGACACCGACGGGCGTGGACCACGTGGCCCTCAACGTCCCCGACGTTCCCGGCGCCATCGCGTTCTACACCGAGAAGCTCGGCCTCACCCAGAACTTCACCCGACCGGACTTCGGGTTCGCCGGCGCCTGGCTCGACACCGTCAACGGGCAGCAGGTGCACCTCATCGAGCTACCGGCACCACCCAGCATGGGCCAACACTTCGCCCTGGTCTACGACGATCTCGACGCGGTCGTTCGTGAGCTGCGCACCCGGGGGCTCGAGGTGACGGATCCCGTCGCGGTGGGCACCACGGGGCGCCACCAGGCCTTCACGAGCGACCCCTGGGGCAACGGGATCGAGCTGCACCAGCGGCCCGGCGCCGCCTGACCGGGCATCGGGACCCGCGGCTTCCTCAGTCCCCCGTCGTGGGGGGTCTTGGCGTGGGAGGACCTGCGCGCCATCGAGAATCGCTACGGCGCGGTGGCGCTGCGGGGTGCGCTGCGCAAGGCGATGCACGCCGGCGAGATCGAGCGGCGGCCTCTGCGTCCGATGGCGCCGCCCGCCCTCGTCGCCGAGATGCTGTCGGGATTCCGGATCGCAGCGGGACCCACAAAGGGGTCAAAGGGGTAGAGCGGCCCTCAGTCGGTGACGATGCTGATGTGCTTGCGCCCGCGGCGCTCGCCGAACTTGACGGTGCCGTCGGCCTTGGCGAAGAGCGTGTCGTCGCCACCACGGCCCACGTTGGCACCCGGGTAGAACTTTGTGCCCCGCTGGCGCACCAGGATGGAGCCGGCGGTCACCGCGGTGCCGTCGAACTCCTTCACCCCGAGGCGCTGGGCCGCCGAGTCGCGGCCGTTGCGGGTCGACCCGCCACCCTTGGTCTTGGACATGTCGGACTCCTCGGACTCAGCTGGCCGCCGTGATGGCGGTGATCTCCAGCGTGGCGTAGTGCTGGCGGTGGCCCCACCGGCGGCGCTGGTTCGACTTGGACTTGTAGGTCATGGCGTTGATCTTGGGGCCCAGCTCAGAGCCCACGACCTTGGCCGTCACGGATGCGCCGGCCAGCTGCTCGGGCGTGGCCAGCACGGTCGTGCCGTCGACCACGAGGACGGGTTGGAAGGACACCTCGGCCCCGACCGCCTGACCCAGGAGCTCGACCCGGACGCGCTGGCCCTCAGCCACGCGCTCCTGCTTCCCTCCGGACCTGATGACGGCATACATAAGGGGGAGATCCTAGCGCAGGACGGAGTCGTCCAGGGTCACGCCCCGGCCGCCGCACACTGCGCACTCGGTGGAGAGCGTCTCGAGCAGGCCCTCCGACACGCGCTTTCGGGTCATCTCGACCAGGCCCAGCTCCGAGATGTCGAAGACCTGGGTCCGGGTCTTGTCCCGGGCCAGGGCGTTGCGCAGTGCGGCCGCCACCTTGTCCCGGTTCTCCCGGACCTCCATGTCGATGAAGTCGATGACGATGATGCCCCCGATGTCCCGCAGACGCAGCTGGCGGGCCACCTCCTCGGCCGCCTCCAGGTTGTTGCGGTAGACGGTCTCCTCCAGGTTGGTCTTGCCCACGTTCTTGCCGGTGTTGACGTCGATGACCGTCAGCGCCTCGGTCCGCTCGATGATGAGGGAGCCGCCCGAAGGGAGCCACACCTTGCGATCGAGCGCTTTGTGCAATTGCTCGTGCACGTGGTAGCGCTCGAAGATCGGGAGGCCCTCCTCCTCGGGGTCGTAGTACTCGACCCGGTCCGACAGCTCCGGGCTGACCGCCCGCACGTAGTCGCGCACCTGCTCGAAGAGCGCCAGGTCGTCGATCACGACACCGCGGTACTCCGCGTTGAGCTCCTCACGCAGGATCCGCACCGACAGCTCGGGCTCCCGGTAGAGGAGACCGGGTGCATCCGACTTCTTGGCTTCGGCCTCGATGGAGTTCCACTGCTCGAGCAGGGTCGTCACGTCCCGCTGGAGCTCGTCCGCCGAGACACCCTCGGCGGCGGTGCGCACGATCATGCCGTGGCCGGCCGGCTTCACCTCGTCGATGATGCGGCGCAACCGCCGGCGCTCGGTGTCCCCGAGTCGCTTGGAGATCCCGAACGCGCTCGAGTTGGGCACCAGGACGGCGAAGCGCCCGGGCAGGGAGACCTCCTGGGTCAGGCGGGCGCCCTTGGCGCCGATCGGGTTCTTGGTCACCTGGCACAGGATGGTCTGCCCCGCCTTGAGCACGTCCTCGATCCGGGGCTGCTGCGACGACGTCCCACCCTCGATGTCGTCACGGTCGTAGCGCACGTCGCCGCGGTACAGAACGGCGTTCTTGGGGATCCCGATGTCGACGAAGGCGGCCTCCATGCCCGGCAGCACGTTCTGGACCCGCCCCCGGTAGACGTTGCCGTCGATCTGGTTGGTGTCGTCGGAGGCCCGGGACACGTAGTGCTCGACCAGCGAGCGACCCTCGAGCATCGCGATCTGGGTCATGTGGGGCTGCACGTGCACGCAGACCAGGTAGCGCCCCACCTGCTTGGAGCGCCGGTCCCGGCCGCTGCGACGCCGGCTCCGGGTCCGCTTGGCGCCCGGGTCCTGGCCGTCGGCGGCAGGCCGTGCCTCGGCGGTCGGGGTCTCCTGGGCGCGCGTCGGCGGGCCGCACCAGGGGTACGACGGGCGCCGACTGCTTGGGCGGCGGCGCTGCGGAGGGCGCCGGCCGGGTGTCGCCGATCTTCGGCTTGCGTGGCGCCGGGCGCCCCGCGTCAGGCGGGCTGGTGCCGCCCGCTGCCTCCCGGGGGGGACCCTCCGGGGTCTGGCTGGTTTCCGTCTCGGACATGAGGGAGAGCCCTCCTCGCGTGCTGTGTCGCGCCCGCGCCGGTCCCGGGGCCGCCCAGTGGGAGCGGCTCGAACCGTGCGCCATCGCGTTCGATCCATTGATGCGTTCGACAGGCCCGTCCGAGCACCGCGTCGGTGCCCAGGGCCGCTACCAAGTCCCCCGGACGGACGCCACGCGGGTGCGTGGCCAACTCCGCCTCGAGTTGACCGTTGGGGCCGGTCACGGAGAGCGCCAGGACGGCCGGGCGGATGTCGTCCTCGGCTTGACGACCCTTCCGTTCCCGCCGGACGGTGAGGATCGGGGCGGCGAGCAGCTTCTCCACCTGCTCCTGCAGCTCCTCACCTGGCACTCCGAGCACCTCCAGCTCCCAATCGCACGATGCTACCTCCTGCTGGAGCGATCCCTCCGCTTCCCCGACCAGCGCCGCCGCCGTCGCGTCGATTCCCTCGGGCAGGAGGGCGCTCAGGGCCTCGGCCAGCTCCGCCACCGGGATCTCCCCCGCCGCCGCCGGCCCGAGCCGTACGTCGAGGTACTCCCCGCGCGATTCGCACCCGGTGGGAAGGGCGAGCCCGAAGCTGACCAGCGGGTGCGGCACGAATCCCTGCGAGTAGGCCACGGGCAGCCGGCTGCGCCGGAGTGCCCGCTCCCACATCCGGGCCACGTCCCGGTGACTCGTGAAACGGATCTTGCCGGCTTTGGTGAAGCGCAGGCGCAACCGGCGCTGGGCTCTTGGGTCCTGCGCCTCAGGAGGCACGGCTGACCAGACGGACCGGGATGCGGTCCCCCTCCTTCAGGTCCTGGCCCGTGCCCTGGCTCCCCCCCGCCGGCGGGACCGGTGAGGCCACGACGTGCTCGAGGCCGGCCTCGGTGCAGGCGCCGCAGTCGTAGCAGGGGGTCCAGCGGCAGTCCTCGACGGCGACCCGGGCCAGGGAGTCCTGCCAGTCGCCCCAGAGGAAGTCCCGGTGCAGGCCGGCCGAGATGTGGTCCCACGGCAGCGCCTCGTCGGCGCCCCGCTCCCGGTGGCACACCTCGCCGACGCTGAGTCCCTCGGCGGTCAGGGCGGACTGCCACAGCGAGAGGTCGAAGCGCTCCGACCACTCTTGGAAGGTGCCACCGGCGCGCCACACCTGCTCGATCACCGCGCCCATGCGCCGGTCACCCCGGCTCGCCAGGCCCTCGGCGACCGACGCGGCCGGGTCGTGCCAGCGGATGGTCAGGCCCCGCGAGCGCCGGGCCGCCTCGCGCAGCAACGCGATCTTGCGCTCCAGCTCGGGAACGCTGTCCTGCCCGAACCACTGGAACGGTGTGTGGGGCTTGGGGACGAAGCCGCCCACCGAGGCCACCACGTTGACCGACTTCTGGTGACGCCGGCCGATCTCCACGCATCGTTCCCCCAGCTCCGCGATGCCGAGCACGTCCTCGTCGCGCTCGGTGGGGAGGCCGATGAGGAAGTACAGCTTGACCCGGCGCCAGCCCTGGCTGAAGGCGGAGTCGACCGCGCCGTAGAGGTCCTCCTCCGTGATGAGCTTGTTGATGACCGTGCGCATCCGCCACGTGCCGCCTTCGGGCGCGAAGGTCAGGCCGGTGCGGCGCACCTTCTGGATCTGCGCCGCCGTGCCGACCGTGAACGCGTCCACGCGCAGCGACGGGAGGCTGACCGAGACCCGCCCTCCGTGTTCGGGGTCGTCGACGATGTCGCGCACCGTGCCTTCGATGTCAGAGAAGTCTGCGGTCGAGAGGGAGGTCAGCGTCACCTCCTCGTAGCCGGTCCGCTCGAGACCCTTGCGCACGAGCTCGCGTACCTGAGCGGCCGGGCGCTCACGAACCGGCCGGGTGATCATGCCAGCCTGGCAGAAGCGGCAACCCCGCGTGCAGCCCCGGAAGACCTCGACGTTCAGGCGGTCGTGGACGACCTCGGTCAGCGGCACCAGTTGCGTCGACGGGTAGGGCCAGTCGGCGAGGTCGCTGATGGTCCGCTTGGACACGGTCGCCGCCACCCCGGGGTCGACGGGGAGGGTCGACACCAGCCGACCACCCTCGTAGGCCGGGACGTAGAGCGCGGGCACGTAGACCCCCTCCAGCCGGGCCAACGAGCGCAGCAGCGACGCACGATCACGCTCCTCGGGCGGTGCGCCCTCCAACCAGGCGGCCAGCACGTCGTTGACCTCGCCCACCGCCTCCTCCCCGTCACCCAGCACGAAGGCGTCGACGAAGTCGGCCAGCGGCTCGGGGTTGAACGCGCAGTGCCCGCCCGCCACCACCAGGGCGTCGCCGCCACCCCGGTCCGCGGCGTGCAGGGGAAGGCGGGCCAGGTCGATGAGGTTGAGGACGTTGGTGTAGACGAGCTCGGCCGACAAGTTGAACGCCACGACGTCGAAGGCGGCGGCCGGGAGGTGCTGCTCCACGCTGAAGAGGGGCACCCCGGCAGCGCGCATCGCCGCCTCCATGTCGACCCAGGGCGCGTAGGTGCGCTCGGCCAGCGCGTCGGGGCGCCCGTTCAGGATCTCGTAGAGGATCTGCAGGCCCTGGTTGGGCAGGCCGATCTCGTAGGTGTCGGGGTAGACGAGCAGCCAGGCGACCTTCCCCGGGCCGTGCTCGGGGTACACGGACCCCTGTTCGCCGCCGATGTAGCGGGCCGGCTTGGACACCGTGGGCAGGAGGCGTTCGATCTCGGGCCAGAGGGTGTCCATCGGCCACCCACCCTACGGGACGCCCACGGCCTCCTCCGCGACGCTCAGCCGCCCGGCTTGGTCGTCGTGGTGGTCGTGGTCGCGCCGGCGGCCGGCGTCGTGGTCGTCGTCGGCGTCCCGAGCGGCAGGTTCGCGGTCGGCGCGGTCTGGCTGGGCGGCTTGGACGGGGTTGGCGTCTTCACCGAGGTGACGGGGTTGGTCGCGAGATAGTCGAAGATATTGCGCACGACCGGAGCGGCTGCGTCGGCGCCGTAGCCGCCCTGCGCGATCACGGCCAAGACGACGTACTGGGGGTTGGGGTTCGGGCCGAAGGCGACGAACCAGCTGTTGGGCTCCTCTCCCGGCTGGTTCGAGGCCGTGCCGGTCTTGCCGGCGAGGTTCCACGACGATGGGAATCCCTGAAAGGCTCCATACGCCGTGCCGTTGGGGTTCGAGACGACGCCCTCGAACCCCTGGAGCATCGCCGAGTAGTTGGCCGGCGAGATCGTCACGTGCCCGGTTACCTGCGGCGTGATCTTCTTGACGACCTTGCCGGTCAGCGGGTCGACGATCTCGGAGGCGACCTGGGGGGCGTAGCGGGTGCCGCCGTTGGCGAAGGTCGAGTAGGCCACCGCCTGCTCGATGGGCGTCAGCACGGTCTCGCCCTGCCCGAACGCCATCTCGACGTTGTCGCCAGTGAACCACGACGCCGCATAGGGGAACGCCTTGGGGGCCTCGGCGTGCAGCTTGGCCCGCGTCAGGTAGCTGTCGAGCCTGCCCTGGGCCTCACCGGGCAGGTCGATGCCGGTGATCGTGCCCTCGCCGTAGGCGGTCGCCTGGTTCTGGATCGGCGTGTCCCCGTACGTCGAGCGGTTCTGCCAGAACAGGTCACCGAGGTGGTAGAAGAACGCGTCGCTCGAGACGGTCAACGCACCGGTGACGTTGTAGGTGCCGCCGCTGTCGCCCGGGGCGTCGTGCAGGGTGCACCCGGTGTCGTTGTTGACGCCCGGCGCCGGACAGCCTGTGATCTTGTAGCTGCCGGTGTCGTCGTAGTACTGGCCGGGGGTGATCAGGCCGGCCTGGAGCGCGGCGGTCGCCGTGACGAGCTTGAACGTCGAGCCGGGCGTGTACTGGCCCTCGATGGCGTTGTTGTTCTCCGCGCCCGACGCCTGCAGCGCCGTGAAGTTGGCCGACGAAATGCCGCCCACCCATTCGTTGAGGTCGTAATTGGGGTAGGAGGCGAGGGCCAGCACCTGGCCGTTCTGCGGGTTCATCACGACGACGGCGCCGTTGGGCGCCGGTGGCAGGACGCCACCGTTGGCCGCGTCGGGCGTGTGGCGGTCGATGGTGATCTGGTTGGCCAAGGCGTTCTGGACGGCCTGCTGCAGCCCGGTGTCGATGTTGAGCACGACCGTGTCGCCGATCTGGGGTGCCGTCGTGCTCAGGGTGCCCACCACGGTGCCGCTGGCGTCGACCGAGAGGGCCTGGCGCCCGTCGACCCCCCGCAGGTACGGCTCGTACTGCGCCTCGATCCCCGACACGCCGATCTGGCTGCCCTGGGTGTAGCCGGCGTTGGGATGGGCAGCCAGGTAGCTCGCCGTGATGTCGCCCACGTAGCCGATGACATGGGTGGCCGTGGTCCCGCCCTGGGGGTACGTACGCTGCGCGACCGTCTGCACGCTGACGCCGGGGTACTCGGACTGGTGCGTCTGGAGGAACTGCACGGTGTCGGTTGAGACGCCGATGGCGACCGGCACCGGCTCGTACGGGCTGTACTGGTTGTTGTTGATGGAGGCGGTCACCTGAGCCGGCGTCTGGCCGACGAGTGCGGCCACCATGCCGACGATGCCGGGGTTCTGCGCCGCCTCGGCGCGTGAGAGCAGGATCTCCTGTTGCGGGACGTTCGACACCAGGACGGTGCCGTTGCGGTCGACGATCTCACCCCGCGGGGCGGCGATGCTGACGACGCGGACCTGGTTGCGCGTCACCGCAGCGGCATAGGTCTTGCCCTCGACCACCTGGAGCGTCCACAGACGCAGCACGAGGACGCCGAAGAGAAGGAGCACCGCGATGCCGACGATGCGCAGGCGCAGGTTCGGCCGCGACTCCTCCTCCTCGGGGCTTCCCACGATGGAGGCCACGTTGACGCTCTTGCGGGGCCGCATGCGCGGCTGGCGTGCGTCGGTGCGCCACGTGGAACGCCGCGCCGGCCGCGTCGAGGGCTTGGGGTGGAGCCGGTCGCCGCGGATCGGATGGCGGAGTGTCCGCTTCACCAGGCCCTGCTGCCCGCCTGGGCCGGGACGAGCGAGCGGCGGTTGTTCTCGCCGGCGAGGGCCCAGCGCATCAACCGGTTCACGGGGAGCACGAGCACCAGGCTGGAGACGCCCACCACCAGGGACAGGGCCAAGAAGTCGACCTGCACCATCTGCTGTTGACCGAGGATCGCACCGAGCACGGCGAACAGCATGTCTGCTGCGACGCTCCCCGCGAGCGCGGCCACCGGCTTGAGCCACGTCGCCCTGGGGTCCACGGCAGCCGTCAGGGAACCGGTGACGTAGCCCAGCAGGCACCCCACCAGGGCGGACAGCCCGAACGGGGTCGGCAGGACGAGGTCGAACGCCAGCCCCGCCCAGAATCCCACGATTGCACCCGTCTCGGGCCCGTCGAGCAGCGCGGCGGTGATGGGGAGCAGCCACAGGAGGTCCGGATGGACCCCGCCGATGCGCAAGGCCACCATCAACGTCTGCTGCACCATCAGCACGATGAAGATCACCAGCGCCACCCGGACCAGGGAGCGGGCGGTCATGTCGGGGGCGCCCACTGCACGACGTCGACGTAGGCCAGGTGGCGCAGGTCGGCCGCGGGGTCGACCAGGATGCTCTCCTGGCTGGCGCCCGCGGCCGTGTGGAACGACCGCACGGTCGCCACGGGGATGCCCGACGGGAACGACGCCGCGTCGAGACCGCTCGTGTACATCCTCTCCCCCTTGTGCAGCGGCGTATGGGGCGCGACGAGGTCGGCCGTCATGGAGCTCGAGGGGCCCTGCCCGTCCACGATGCCGGTGATCTGGTTGGCGAAGGTCACCCCGACCTTGGACTGGCCGTCGGTGACGAGGCGCACGACCGAGGTGTGATGGAACGACTGGATCACCTGCCCCACCAGCCCGCCCGCCCCGACGACGGGGAAGCCCACGTCCACGCCGTCGTCACGGCCCTTGTCCAGCGTGATGGTGGCGGTGAAGTTGGACGCGTACTGGTCCTGGGTCTGTGCGGTGACCGTGGGCAGGGACTGGAGGAACGGGAGGTTCTGCAGCGCCAGCAGCTCCTTCAGTTGGTTCTCCTCGAAGGGACGCTCGGCCTGGGCGGCCCGCAGCTGCCCGATCGTCCGCTGCAGTTGCGCGTTCTGCGACTGCAGCGACCCGTAGTTGAACGCGCCGGCGAAGAAGCTTCCGATGGGGCTGATGATGTCGAGGATGCCCTGGCGCAACGGCGCGTAGACGTCGTTGGCCGCCGACTTCACCCCCGAGGTCAGGCTGTGGGTCCGCCCGTTGAGGTCGAGTGAGATGAGGGACAGGGAGATGACGACGAGGATGATGACCGTAAGCGTGCGGCGCGACCGCCGGGACCTGGCCACCCAGAGAAGACCGGTCGATGCGTCAGCGCGTGGAGGTGGTAATCAGCACCCGCTTCAGCGCTTCAAACTCTTCCAGGCACTGGCCGCTGCCGATGGCGACGCAGTTGAGAGGGTCCCGGGCCACCACGATCGGCATGCCGGTCTCGTGCTGGAGGCGTGACTCGAGGCCGTGCAGCAGCGCCCCGCCGCCCGTGAGCACGATGCCCTGCTCCATGATGTCGGCCGCGAGCTCGGGGGGAGTCCGGTCCAGAGTCACCTTGACGGCGTCGATGATGGCGGACACAGGCTCCTCAATGGCCCGCCGGATCTCCTCGGTGGAGACGACGATCGTCTTGGGCAGCCCGCTGACGAGGTCGCGGCCGCGGATCTCCGCGTGCAGCTCCTGCTCGAGCGGATAGGCAGACCCCAGCGTGATCTTGATCTCCTCTGCCGTGCGCTCGCCGAGGGCAAGGCTGAACTCCTTCTTCACGAACGAGACGATCGCCTCGTCCAGTTCGTCGCCGCCGATGCGCACCGACTGGCTGGTGACGATCCCGCCGAGCGAGATCACCGCGACCTCGGTCGTGCCACCCCCGATGTCGACCACCATGTTGCCCGTGGGCTCGTGGACCGGAAGCCCGGCGCCGATGGCCGCGGCCATCGGCTCCTCGATGATGTAGGCCCGCCGTGCGCCGGCGTACTCCGCCGCCTCCATGACGGCACGGCGCTCCACGCCTGTGATGCCCGAGGGCACGCAGATGACCATGCGGGGCTTGGCGAACCGGCGCTGGTGCACACGGTGGATGAAGTAGCGGAGCATCTTCTCGCAGATCTCGAAGTCGGCGATGACCCCGTCCTTCAGAGGGCGGATGGCCTGGATGTTCGACGGCGTGCGGCCGATCATCCGCTTGGCCTCGGCCCCCACGGCCAGGGGTCGCCCGTCCTTGATGTCGACCGCGACGACGGAGGGCTCGTTCAAGACGATGCCCCGGCCGCGTACGTACACCAGCGTGTTGGCGGTGCCAAGGTCGACGGCCATGTCACGGCCAAGCAGGGATAGGCGATTTTCGGCCATAGTTGGAACTCTCCCGAGGGACTCCGGATGGGCGCCGGGGGGACCGGCGCCCGTGGTGGTGCGCCCCCAGGCTACGGGACTCGCGCGGGGTCCACAAGGCAGACGGCGTGCCACACCTATCTGACCTGGGATTTCGACCGCGCCTGGCAGCGCGGCGCCGCGAGACTGCCTAGGGCGCCATCAGCGCGGGGAAGAAGAGCGCGATCTCGCGCGCTGCGGATTCGTGCGAGTCGGACCCGTGCACGAGATTCTCGGTGGTCTCGATCCCCAAATCACCGCGGATCGTGCCCGGCGCCGCCTCGGCCGGGTTCGTGCCACCCATCATGAGGCGAACCACGGCGTAGGTGTCCTTGGGCCCCTCGACCACCATGATGAGGGAGGGCGAACGGGTGATGAATGTCACCAGGTCGCTGAAGAACGGGCGCGCGCGGTGTTCGGCGTAATGGGCCTCGGCCACCTCTTTGGTGATGGTCCGGAGCTCGGCCGCCACGAGGCGCAGCTTCTTGCGCTCCAGGCGGCTGACGATCTCGCCCGCCAGTCCGCGCTCGACGCCGTCGGGCTTCACGATGACAAGGGTGCGGTCCACGAAGGGTCGACACTACACAACGGCACGCGGCCGGTCCGCCACGTCAGCGGCCGGCGTCCTCCCAAGGGGCGGCCGACGCGAGCGCGTCGGCGCGCGCCGCGCCGACGACGTAGAGCGACCCCGCGACCACCACCAGCCCGTCGGAACCGACCATCCCGCGCGCCACGCGCAGCGCGTTGCGGACGTCCGGCTCCTCGAGCACGGCCAAACCCAGCGCATGACCGGCCTCCGCGACCGCAGCCGCCGGCATGGCACGGGGAGACTCGGGCTCGCAGGCGACGATCGCCGTCACGCCGGCAGAGGCCAGCGGCGCCAGCATGGCCGAGGGGTCGCGTCCCGAGAGCATCCCGACGACGGCAACGGACACACCATCGACCGAGAACTCCTCGGTCAATGCGTCGGCCAGTGCGGCCATGCCCGCCGCATTGTGCGCGCCATCGACCAGGAGCAGCGGCCGCCGCCCGAGGACCTCCAGCCGACCCGGCACGCGCACGGTGGCCAGCCCCTCTTCGACCACCTCGGGCGCCAGCGCAGCGCCGAAGAACGCCTCCACCGCCGCCAGCGCGACGGCGGCATTGACACCCTGGTGGGAGCCGTGCAACGGGACCAGGACGTCCTCGTAGCGACCGCCCGGGGTCCAGAGCGTGACGAGGCGCCCGCCCACGGCGACCAGGTTGGACTCGCAGCCGAAGTCACGGCCCGACACCCACACCGAGGCCGCCCCGACCGCCTCGGCCCGGGTCTCGACGATGTCGACCAGATCAGGGGCCATCTGCCCGACCACCACCCGGCTGCCCGGCTCGATGATGCCGGCCTTGTCGGCTGCGATCCCCTCGAGGGTCGGGCCCAGGACGTCGGTGTGGTCGAAGCTGACGTTGGTCAGCACCGCGACGTCGCCGCGCACGACGTTGGTGCAGTCCCAGGTGCCGCCCAGCCCCACCTCGACCACCATGCTGTCGACCGCTTCGGTGGCGAACCACGACAGGGCGGCCGCTGTGAGGAGCTCGAAGCGGGTGGGGCGATCGTCCATCAGTGTCTCGAGCAGCGCCAGCTCGGTCAGGACGCCCGTCAATGAGGCGTCGTCGATGGCCTCGCCGTTCCGGGCCAGACGTTCGGCCACCGCGTGCAGGTTCGGACTTGTGTACGTCCCGACGCTCAGGCCGTTGGCGATGAGCAGTGACGTCGCCATCGCCGACGTCGACCCCTTGCCGTTGGTGCCCGTGATGTGGATGGAGGGGATGGAGTCCTGGGGCTCGCCGAGAAGCGCTGTCAGGGCTCGCATGCGCTCGAGCGTCGGCAACGCACGCCGCCGGGGCATGCTCGACTCGAAGTCGATGTGGTCGTCCAGCCACGCCAACGCGTCGTCGAGCCCGTCGAAAGGCGGGGGCACCGCCAGGTCCGGTTCGCTCAGGACGCGGCGCGGCGGAGCGCGCCGCCTTGACCGGCGTGCCCCCGAGCGGCACCAGGGTCGGAGCCACCCGGTCCAGCACCACTGATCGGTCCACCACGCACTTCCCGACGTCGGTGCGGCTGGGAAGGTCGTACATCACGTCGAGCAGCACCTCCTCGAGGATGGCACGCAGGCCACGGGCGCCCGTGCCGCGCAGCAGCGCCTGCTCGGCCACGGCCTCGAGCGCGTCGGGCGTGAACTCGAGCTCCACGTTGTCGAGCGCGAAGGTCCGCTCGTACTGCCGTGTGAGGGCGTTCTTCGGCTCGATGAGGATCTGCACCAACGCATCCTTGAACAGGGGCGAGACGGCGCTCACCACCGGCAGACGGCCGATGAACTCGGGGATGAGCCCGAACTTGATGAGATCCTCGGGCAACACGTGGCGCAGGATCTCGCCGTCCTCCCGGTCCTTGCGGTGCACCTCGGCGCGGAAGCCGATGCCGCGCTTGCCGATGCGGCCCTCGATCAGCTTGTCGAGCCCGGCGAACGCCCCGCCGCAGATGAACAGGATGTTCGTCGTGTCGATCTGAATGAACTCCTGATGCGGGTGCTTGCGGCCACCCTGGGGCGGCACCGAGGCGGTGGTGCCCTCGAGGATCTTCAGCAGCGCCTGCTGCACGCCCTCACCCGACACGTCGCGGGTGATGGACGGGTTCTCGCTCTTGCGGGCGATCTTGTCGATCTCGTCGATGTAGATGATGCCGGTCTCGGCCCGCTTCACGTCGTAGTCGGCGGCTTGAATCAGCTTGAGCAGGATGTTCTCGACGTCCTCGCCCACGTACCCCGCCTCGGTCAGCGCCGTGGCGTCGGCGATGGCGAAGGGGACGTTCAGCATGCGCGCCAGCGTCTGGGCGAGCAGGGTCTTGCCGCACCCGGTCGGCCCGAGCAACAGGATGTTCGACTTCGACAGCTCCACGCCGTCGTCGACGGAGGGCGGCCCGGCCTGCACCCGCTTGTAGTGATTGTAGACGGCGACGGAGAGGATCTTCTTGGCGTACTCCTGGCCGACGACGTAGTCGTTGAGGAAGTCGAAGATCTCGCGGGGCTTGGGCAGGTCCTCGAAGCTCAGCTCGGTTGACTCGTCACGCTCCTCAGCGATGATGTCGTTGCACAGGTCGATGCACTCGTCACAGATGTAGACACCCGGCCCGGCGATGAGCTTCTTGACCTGTTTCTGCGTCTTGCCGCAGAAGCTGCACTTGACGAGATCCCCACCCTCACCGAACTTCGCCACCCGATTTCTCCCGTCCCCGTGCTCGCTGGTCCTATGCGGCGCCGATGGCCTCGAGCGACGCGACGTTCCGGGCCGTGATGACTTCGTCGATCACGCCGTAGGTCACCGCCTCCTCAGCCGTCATGATGAAGTCACGATCGGTGTCCTGGGCGACCTTCTCCTGGGTCTGCCCCGTGTCCTCGGCAAGCATGCCCGACAGCAGGTCGCGCATGCGGAGGATCTCCTTGGCCTGCAACTCGATGTCGCTCGCCTGGCCCTCGACGCCGCCCCAGGGTTGGTGCAACAGGATGCGGGCATGGGGCAGGGCGAAACGCTTGCCCTTGGCCCCGGCGGCCAGCAGCACCGCCGCCGCCGAGGCGGCCTGGCCGAAGCAGAAGGTGGACACGTCGGCCTTGATGAACTTGAGCGTGTCGTAGATGGCGAAGAGCGCCGTGATCTCACCGCCGGGCGAGTTGATGTAGAGGTGGATGTCCTTGTCGGGCTCCTCGGACTCGAGGAACAGCATCTGTGCACAGATCAGGTTCGCCACCGCGTCATCGACGGGGGTGCCGAGGAAGATGATGCGCTCGCGCAGCAGGCGCGAGTAGAGGTCGTAGGCGCGCTCGCCGCGATTGGACGACTCGATCACCGTGGGGACCAGATAGTTGTACGCCTTCATTCGGTCCCCCGGATTCTGCTTCGTCACTCGTTCTCCTCTTCCTGTTCGACCTCGTCCTCCTTCGAGGCATCCACCCTGAGGTCATCTCGTGACATCGGGTTGCCTTCCTCGTCGAAGAGTTCCACGTGGTCGAGCAGCCACTCCAGCGCTTTACCCTTGCGCAGCTCCGAGCGTACCGCGCCAGTCCGGCCGGCCGTGTCGAGTTGCCGGCGCAACTCGGCCGGGGTCGTCCCCATGCGATCCGCCATCAGGAGTATCTCGGCATCAAGCTCGTCGTCACTGAGCGTCAACTCCTCGGCCTCCACGAGGGAGCGAAGGGCCAGGTCAGCCTTTACGGCCGCCTGCGCGTCCACCCGGACCGCCCCCAGCAATTCGTCGGGGGTCGTGCCCGTGGCCTGGAAGTACTCGGCCAGGCCCAGCTTCTGGGCCTCCAATCGGTGCTGGAGGTCGTGCAGCCGCTCGTTGACCTCGGCGTCCACCAGGACCTCGGGGACGTCCTCGTCGGAGACCAGCCCGGCCACCGCCTCGATGGTCTTCTGCCGCAGTGCCATCTGGCTCTGCATCAGCTTGACGCGCCCGATCCTCGACTCGATGTCCGCCCGCAGCTCGTCAACGGTCTCGAACTCGGAGCTCTCGGCCGCCCACTCGTCGGTGGCGTCGGGCAGCTTCTTGACCTTGACCTCCTTGACGAGCACCCGGAAGGCGACGTTCTCGTCGGGGGTGTTCGGGTTGGGTGCGTCGAAGGCAAGGATCGCGCCGGCCTTGGCGCCGTGCAGCTCGGCATCGAGCTCGGGGACGATCGTCCCGGTGCCGACCTCGTAGAGGTAGTCGTCGACGCCGACCACTTCGGCTCCCGACGCGTCGTTGCCGTGCAGGTCGATCGTCACCAGGTCGCCGTCGATGGCGGGACGATCGACGGCCTCGAGCTCGGCGTCGTTCTCGCGCAGACGGTCGAGCTGGTGCTGCACGTCGTCCTCGCTCACCGTCAAGCCGGGCAGGGTGACCTGCAGGCCGTCGTAGCCGGGGATGGCGACG
This sequence comes from uncultured Acidimicrobiaceae bacterium, assembly GCA_963717455.1. GTDB lineage: Bacteria > Actinomycetota > Acidimicrobiia > Acidimicrobiales > RAAP-2 > Bog-473. Next base: position 2,402,374 of record OY970336.1, on the reverse strand, counting down.
AGGGGCCGCACCTGCACGACGGCGTCGAAGGAGACGGCGCCGCCGTCCTCGCCACCGGTGATGTCGATCTCGGGCTGTGCGATCGGGTCGAGCTCGGCGTCGACCACGGCGCGGGCGTAGAAGTCGGGCAGCGACTCGCGCAGTGCCTCGGCACGCAGGGCGCCGGCGCCACCCATGCGGGCCTCGAGCACCTTGCGCGGCACCTTGCCGGGGCGAAACCCGGGCACGCGCACCTGCTGGGCGAGCGAGCGCACCACGTCGCCGAGGGCGCGATCGAACTCGGGCTCGTCAATCTCCACGCTCAGGCGGACGAGGTTCCCCTCCAGTGGCTCGGTGGTGGCGCGCATCACGAGCCGACCACACTACCGGGGACCGACCGACCTCCCCGCCCGGCCGGGGAACGCACACGGGAGCCGGGCATGCCTAGACCATGAAGTTCATCGAGCCGAGGACGCTGCGTCCGACCGCTGCGTCCCCCGTCAGCACGACCCCGCCGGCAGCCTCCACCTGTGCCGCCGTGGCCCGCCCGCAACCGAGGCGCACGAAGTCGATGCCCGACAGCGACAACGTCACCGTCGGCTCCACCTCGGCGCCTGCCTCCCGGGCCCGCCCCCCCTCGACGGCGACGGTGAAGGCGCGCGCGTCGTCACCGTGCCCCGAGATGTCGAAGCGGACGGCCGTGCCGTCGGCGCAGCCCGCCTTCTTGCCCACCACGAAGGGCATCGCGCCCTGCACCCGGCCGAGCGCGAGCGCCGAGGCGCGGTTGCCGGCACCTCCCGGGCGATCGAGGGCGCGCCGGGCGTCCTGCTCGTGGACCCAGCTGTCGAAGGCCCGCACCTCCATGAACACCGCGTAGGGCGCCTCGCCCACGGGGCTCCAGCCGGGAGCCGCCCATTCCTCCTCACGGCGCGCCGCGAGCTGGGCCAGCCGGGTGCGGGTCACCTCGACGAACTCGGCGAGGACGGCGGCGCCGGGCAGGGGCCGACGGACGGCGATCCAGCGCTCGTTGATGGCGCCGACGTCGTTCTTCACGTGCGCGCCCAGCGGCCCGTCCCACTCCGGCACCGGCTCTCCGAGCAGCGAGCGCTCGACGCCGATGAGGTGCGAGAGCTGGTCCTTGACGTCCCAGCCCGGGCACTCCGTCGCCAGGCCCCACTCGCTCGCCGACAGCTCGCGGCACACCTCGGCCAGCGCCTCCCAGCTCTCGGCCAGCGCTCCCGCCGCTTCCATCCCCCGTTGCGGCCAACCACCGTCCTGACCTGCACCGTTGTCACCCACAGGGGCGACAGTACCCCCGCCCGGTGGTGGTGGCCGCGGGACCATCCCCCATTCTTCGGAACCCTCCCGCTACGTTCAACAGCCGTCCAGGGCCATCACCGACCAGAGGAGTTGCCATGGCTAACTACGAGGGGTACTGCGTGAAGTGCCGGGAGAAGCGTGAGTTCGACGGCCAAGAGGTCGAGCTCGCCAACGGGCGCCGCGCCGCCCAGGGCACCTGCCCGGTCTGCGGCACCAAGATGAACCGCATCCTGGGCAAGGCCAAGGTCTGAACCCAGCGCCGGCCGGCGGGCACGCGGCCGGCCGGCGTGAGACGATTCCAGGCGTGCACGACCTGATCATCAAGGGCGGGACCCTGGTCGACGGGACCGGCGCGGCGGCGCGCACGGCGGACGTCGCGGTGGACGCCGGCCGCATCACCGAGGTGGGGCAGGTCACCGGCGGCGCCACCCGTATGGTCGACGCCGACGGCCTGCTGGTGACTCCGGGCTGGGTCGACGTGCACACGCACTACGACGGCCAGGTGACGTGGGACTCCGAGCTCGCCCCGTCGTCGTGGCACGGCGTCACCACGCTCGTGATGGGCAACTGCGGCGTCGGCTTCGCGCCGGCGGCACCGGATCACCACGATTGGCTGATCGGCCTCATGGAGGGCGTGGAGGACATCCCCGGCACTGCGCTGGCCGAGGGGATCGAGTGGGAGTGGGAGACCTTCCCCGAGTACCTCGACGCGCTCGAGCGCCGGCGTTGGACCGTCGACGTCGGCACCCAGGTCCCCCACGGGGCTGTGCGGGCCTACGTCATGGGCGAGCGGGGGGCCCGCAACGAACCGGCGGGCCCGCAGGACATCGCGGCCATGCGGGGCATCGTGCTCGAGGCGCTGCGGGCCGGGGCGCTGGGGTTCTCGACGTCACGCACGCTGGGGCACCGCGCCATCGACGGCGAGCTGGTGCCGGGCACCAATGCGGCCGAGGACGAGCTGTTCGGGATCGGGTCCGCGCTGGGCGAGGCGGGCACCGGCGTCTTCGAGCTGGCGCCGCTGGGCTCGGCGGGCGAGCTGCTCGACGACGCGGTCAAGGAGGTCGACTGGATGCGCCGGCTCTCGGCGGCCACAGGCCGTCCGGTGAGCTATGTGCTGTTGCAGCAGGACGACGATCCCGAGCTGTGGCGACGGCAGCTGGCCGCTTCGCTCGACGCGTGCGCGGAGGGGGCGCAGCTGTTCCCCCAGATCGCCGGGCGACCGACCGGGATCCTCTCGGGCCACCACACGACGCTGTGCCTCTTCGCCGAGTTCCCGGCCTACCGCGAGCTGCGCGCCCGTGGGATGTCGGCCGAGGAGCTGGGACACGCTCTCGCCGACCCCGAGGTGCGGCGCGCCGTCGTGGCGTGGACGCCGTCGTCACCCGCCGAGGCGGAGGCGATGGAGAAGGCGTACCACCGTACGTTCGTGCTCGGCGACCCGCCCGACTACGAGCCCCGACCGGAGCGCTCGCTGGCGGGGCTCGCCGCGGCACGTGGGATCTCGCCGCTGGAGGTGGCCTACGACGAAATGGCCCGCGACGGCGGCCAGGGTCTCCTCTACATCCCGATCCTCAATTACGCCCTGGGCGACCTCGACCACGTGCGCGACATGATGCTGCACCCGCAGGGCCTGATCGGGCTGGCCGACGGCGGGGCGCACACCGGGACGATCTGCGACGCTTCGATGCCCACCTTCATGCTCACGCACTGGACGCGGGACCGCTGCCGGGGCGCGACCCTGCCACTCGAGTACGTCGTGCGGAAGCAGACGCACGACACGGCGCGCCTTTACGGCATGTCGGACCGGGGCACCATCGAGCCCGGGGCGCTGGCCGACTTCAACCTCATCGACTACGAGGGGCTGTCGCTGGGTGCCCCCTATGTGCAGGCCGACCTGCCGGCGGGCGGCCGCCGCCTGCTCCAGAAGGCCGAGGGGTACGTGGCCACCATCAAGGCCGGGACCGTGACGTTCGAGCACGGAAAGGCGACCGGCGAGCTGCCGGGCCGCCTGGTGCGCGGCGCGCGCTGAGCGCACCACCCTCCGCATCGTCGGGGCGTCGTCCGCACGGTCGGGCCGTCCCGCACGGCAGACTGCAATCCGCATGGTGTCACCTCTGACCCAGTACGCGCTCCGTGACGGCATCCACGTCGGCTACCAGATCTGGGGGCCGGGGATCAGTGACGCGGTCGACGTGGTCGAGTTCGGCAGCGGCCTCATGATCTCCATCGACGAAACGGCCGACGAGCCCAACTGGCTCCGCTACACCGAACGGGTGGCCGAGTTCTCCCGGCTGATCCGCTTCGACTGCGGCGGCCTCGGGCTGTCCGACCCGCTGCCGGCAGGGATGGACCCGTCGATCGAGGGCTGGGGCCGGGACGCCCTTGCCGTGATGGACACCGCCGGCGTCGGACAGGCTGTCCTTCTCGCATCGGGCGGAGGCGCCATGGCTGCCCTGTGGGTTGCCGCCACCCATCCCGAGCGGGTGGCGTCGCTCGTCATCGTCAACGGGACGGCGCGTGTGGGCGAGGCGGACGACTACGACGTCGGCGTGCCCGAGGACGAGGTGGGCGACGCAGCCAACATCGACGTGCCGCTGACCGTGGGTGGCGTCCCCCGGGACATCGCCGTCTTCGCCCCCAGCCTGGCCCACCGCGTCGGGTTCCAGGAATGGTGGGGGCGGGCGGCCCGTCGCGGGGCGAGCCCCGCGACGGCTCAGGCCTTCAACCTCGTGACGTTCTCGGCCGATGTCCGGTGGTGCCTGCCCGACGTCAGCTGCCCGACCCTCGTGGTCGCCCGGACCGACACCTACGCCAACCTCAGCGAGCACGGCCGCTATCTGGCCGAGCACATCGCAGGTGCCCGCTACGTGACCGTCCCCGGCACGGACCTGGTGCCGTGGGCCGGTGAATTCGACTCCATCCTCGACGAGTTGGAGGAGTTCGTCACCGGCGCCCGCGGTGCGCACGCGCCGACGCGGCTGCTGGCCACCGTCCTGTTCACCGACATCGTCGACTCGACCGTGCGGGCGGCCGCGGCGGGCGACCGCCAGTGGCGCGCCGTGCTCGACGAGTTCGACGTCAACGTCGCCCGCCTGCTGACTCGGCACGACGGCGTGCTCGTCAAGATGACGGGCGACGGGATCCTGGCCCGCTTCGTCGCGCCTGCGCAGGCGGTGCGATGTGCGGCGGAGATGGTGCAAGCCGCACGGGGCGCGGATCTGGAGCTGCGGGCCGGCCTCCACGCGGGCGAGGTGGAGGTGCGGGGCGACGACATCGGCGGCCTGGCCGTGCACATCGCGTCGCGGGTGAGCGCCATGGCGGGCCCGGACGAGGTGCTCGTGACCGGCACGGTGCGCGACCTGGTCGTGGGCTCGGGCATCGTCTTCGACGACCGGGGCCGGCACAACCTCAAGGGCGTTCCCGACGAGTGGCAGGTGCTGGCGGTGGAGCGGGCCTAGGCAGGCCGTATCGGGCCCTCTTCCGGGGCGTGCATGGCGCCTTCTGATGCCTGAACGACGTTATGGTCTCGGTGCCGTGCACTGGCCGTCCACAACCAGTCCGACCGGGGGGCGCCGGGAGCGGAGCATCGTCGCCGACGCGTGGGCCGTGGTGCCGATCGCCCGACGGCCAACGCCGGAACGACCGTGAGCACTCCCCGACCGCGCGGCAGGCGCAGCCGCCAGCGCCGGCGCCAGGCCCAGATCCGCCAGCGTCGAGTCATCGTGCTGGGCTTCGGGGTCCTCCTGGTGGCGGCGTTGGCGGTCGTCCTGTCGTCGGGGGGCTCCTCGCCGCCGACCGGGCACGCGACGACGACCACCGCCTCGGGCGCGGCGAGCAGGACGACCTCGACCGCCTCGGCCACGGCCACCACTCACGTCGGCACCGTCGTCTCGGGCACGCCCTCGCTCGAGGCGGGGATAGAGCCATGGCAGCTCGGGGCTCCGATCTCGCGCGAGGCGCTCACGGCCGTCGGCGGGAAGCTGCGGATCCTCGGCGGCCTCTCGCCTGCCGGCACGTCGCTCGGCACCACGTCCTGGCTCGACACCACGAGCGGCACGGTCACCGCCGGGGGCTCGCTGGCCGCCATCGTCCACGACGCCGCCGGCGCCCAGATCGGCCCGGCGTCGTTCGTGTTCGGTGGGGGCTCGCCCACCACCTTCGCAACGGTGCAGTCCCTCGGCACGGGCGCCGGCACCGGCAGCGTCGGCGCGCAGCTGCCGCAGCCCCGCTCCGACTTCGCTGCGGCCGCGGTGGGCCGCCGCGTCTACCTCGTCGGGGGCTACGACGGCACGAACGACGAGCCGTCGGTGCTGGCGACGACGGACGGGAGCCACTTCAGCACCGCGGCCACGCTCAAGGTGCCCGTGCGCTACCCGGCCGTCGTGGCTCTCGGACCCGACATCTTCTCCTTCGGCGGGCAGACGGGGAGCGGCGCGGGCGGCACGGTCACGGCCACGGCGGCCATTCAAGAGATCGACCCCGCCACCCACACGGTCAGCGTCGTCGGCACCTTGCCCCAGGCGCTCTACGGCGCCGCTGCCTTCGTGCTCGACGGCCACATCTACCTGGCCGGCGGCCAGACGGGTGACGGGCAGACGCTGACGCAGATCTACGAGTTCGACGAGCACGGCCACCGGGTCGCGGACGCCGGCCTGCTCCCCCAGGCCGTCGCGTTCGGGGGTTACGCCACCGTCGGGGCCGGGAAGTCCGCCGTGGGCTACATCGTGGGAGGCGAGGTGGCCCAGCAGTCGGGGAACGACCAGGCCGGTGTCGCCAGCGGCACGTTGGACAGCGTGATCTCCCTGCGGCCGAGCACCTACGGCGGGCCGGTCGGTGGGGCCGACGCGGGGGCGCCCTTCCAGGGGCACCTGCTGATCGCCGACCGGGGCAACGACCGGCTGCTGGTGATCGACCCGGCACGGAACCTGCAGTGGCAGTACCCGTCGGCCACCATGCCGCCCCCGCCCGGGGGGTTCTACTTCCCCGACGACGCCTTCTTCTTCGACAAGGGAACGGGGATCATCTCCAACCAGGAGGACAACCACACCATCGTCGAGATCGGCTACCCGTCGGGCAAACTCCTCTGGCAGTACGGCCACCCCATGCAACCCGGCAGCAGCCCCGGCTACCTGAACCAGCCCGACGACGCCTACGTGCTGAAGAACGGTGACGTCACCGTGGCCGACGCCATGAACGACCGCATCCTGTTCCTCTCCCCCGCCGGCGCGATATTGGGGCAGATCGGCACCAACGGCGTGGCGGTGCACAACCCGCCGACCGGCGTGGGCTATCCCAACGGCGACACGCCGCTCGCCAACGGTGACGTGCTGGTGTCGGAGATCAACGGCTCGTGGCTCACCGAGTACACCCCTGCGGGCAAGCTGGTCTGGACCCTCCACCTGCCGACGGTCAACTACCCGTCCGACCCCCAGCAGATCGGCACGAATCTCTATCTGCTGGCCGACTACGACCCGCCCGCTGAGGGGCGGATATTGACCATCCGGCGGTCGGGCGACATCGTCTGGACCTACGACGCGCTGTCCGGAGACGCCGCACTGAAGAAACCGTCGCTGGCCGAGCAGATGCCCAACGGGCTGATCATGGTGAACGACGACTACCGCAACCGTGTCGTCGCCATCGACCCGCGCTACGACACCATCGTGTGGCAGTACGGGATCACCGACGTCGCCGGCACCGCAGCGGGGATGCTGAGCATCCCGGACGGCTTCGACCTGCTGGCCGCCGACGGCTCGAGCCCGACCCATCCGCAGACAGGCTGAGCCGACCGATTCGCCGTTCCCACCCGTGCTATCTCTATGATTCGAGTCTCGGGGTCACGTTCCAATCGGGAAGAGGTGGGATGGCACAGCGGACGCGCCCCGTGGCACCGGCAGGGAAGCGCCAGCAGACGCCGACTGGGAGGCGTCGACGCCGCACGCGCTTCGATCGCCCCCCGCCGCACCCGTTCGCCCTCTCGGGCTGGGCGTTGCTCCCCTTGCGGGCGTTCCTGGGCTTCACCTTCTGCTTCGCCGGGCTCCAGAAGCTGGCCAACCCGAACTTCTTCGACGCCAACAGCCCGTCGAGCATCCAGGCCCAGCTGATCGCGTCCATCCGGATCAGCCCCTTGCACCAGCTCCTGGGGCACCTGCTCAAATTCGCCGTGCCGATCGGCATCCTGATCGCGCTGGCGGAACTGGCCGTGGGACTGGGCGCGCTCCTCGGGCTGTGGACCCGGGTGGCGGCGGCGGGCGGGATCGTGCTCTCGCTCACGCTCTTCCTGACCGTGAGCTTCCACTCCTCGCCGTACTACACCGGTGCGGACATCGTCTTCCTGTTCGCCTGGCTCCCCCTGCTGCTCGCGGGGTCGGGCGGCGTCCTGTCACTCGACGCCGTGATCGCCGGCCGGGTGGCGGCCGAGAACAAGACCGGGCCACCGACCATGGTCCCGGTCCCGTTCGAACTGGTCCAACAGGTCTGCGGCCACTACGAGAAGGACGCCTGCACGGCACAAGATGGAGCACCGTGCGACGTCCGTGGCTGCCCGTTCCTCACCGACCAGCGCGAGAGCATCGTGCGGCGGGGACCCGATGCCGTCGATCGCCGGACCCTCGTCCTCGGCGGCAGCGCTGTGGCCGCGTCGGCGGTGGTGGGCGCGGTGGCCGCCGGGGCAGCGGCCGGGCTGGGGCGGGCCGTCGGTGGGGCCAAGAGCCCCGAAGGCGCCGGGACGACGGCTCTCTCACCCACCGCTCCGAGCGGGAGCGCCGGAACGACGACGACGTCCGCACCGGGCGGCGCCACCACCACGACGACGGGCGCCGCATCGGGTGGCACACGGATCGGCCTGGCCAGCCAGGTGCCGGTGGGCGGCGCGGCGACCTTCAAGGACCCGGCCACGGGAGACCCCGGGCTCGTGCTCCAGCTCACCCAGGGCCAGTTCGTCGCCTACGACGCGATCTGCCCGCACGCAGGCTGCACGGTCGGGTACTCGGCGGGCGCCAGGCTCATCGTATGCCCGTGTCACGGCTCGGAGTTCGACCCCACGACGGGCGACGTGGTCAGCCCGCCCGCCCCGAGGGGCCTCACGCCCATCCACGTCGCGGTCGACGGCAACGGGGAGCTCCTGGCGGACGGGTGAGTCCCGGAACGGTGGTGCCTTCGCCTTCGAGCCCGCCACGGTTCAGTCGGAAGAGCACACAAAGGGATCGAGCGAAACTCGGCAGCGTGCGTGCTATCGGAGCTGGCCCATCTTCTTGTTGACCAGGCTCTTCGCCCCTTCTGGCCCCTTCGTGGCGCCTGCAATGGGCCCGCTGACGCGGCACTTGGCAGTCAGGCGGCTTCGACCAACGGAACATGGTCCAGTGGGGCCCGCTCGTCCCCATATATGGGCGAAAGGCCCTGGCTGGATCGGTCGGAGTGCCCCATCAATGAGGGCAGTGAACGACGTATTACCCAGGGCGAGCCCAATGAGGGGAGACAACCATGGATGAAGAGGGTGATGGCTGGCTATCTTCGCGGTGACGTTTTTGGTCAGTCGTGGCGCCGTGCTCCGCGCTTCATACATAGGTGGATGCATATGTGGATGCACCTACAAGGTCCACATGAGCTGGCGGATGCCTTCCGTGGAGAGCGAACAGTTCGGTTCCAGAAGTACTCGAAGCCACTGAGGGGCGAATGGGTGGTGCCTTGAAGGGCGTGTTGGAGCGTTGGGCCCCAGGATTGGTGACCCTGCGGAACTACGAACGCGGATGGCTTCGACCAGACCTAGTCGCAGGAGTGGTCCTGGCGGCGATCCTGGTCCCCCAGGGCATGGCCTACGCGGAACTGGCCGGGCTCCCGGCGGTGACGGGTCTCTACACGACGATCGCGTGCCTCGTGGCCTACGCCGTGTTCGGACCGTCGAAGGTGCTGGTGCTCGGCCCCGACTCGTCGGTGTCCCCGCTGATCCTGGTCGCGATCACACCACTCATCGTCACGGGCGACCCGAAAAGCGCAATCGAACTCGCTGGCATGCTGGCGATACTGGTCGGACTCATCGAGATCGGGCTGGGTGTTGCGAAACTCGGATTCGTGGCCGACCTCCTCTCCAGTGAGGTCCGCGTGGGCTACCTCAACGGCCTGGCCATCACCATCATCGTCGGGCAGCTGCCGAAGCTCTTCGGGTTCTCCACCAGCGCCGACAACTTCATCGACGAGGTACGCGCGTTCTTCGACGGACTCGACCAGACCAACAAGACGACGCTGCTGACCGGACTCTGCGTGCTGGCCGTACTGCTCGTGCTGCCGCGGCTCAACAAACGGGTGCCGGCCGTCCTGGTGGCCGTCGTCGGCGTCACGATCGTTTCGGCAGTTCTGGACCTTGCTGCCCACGGCGTCAAGACGGTGGGCACGCTTCCCCAGGGATTCCCCACTCCGAGCCTGCCGTGGACCAAGTGGTCCGACGTAGGTCCTCTCCTTCTCGGCGCCGTCGGCATCACCATGGTGTCGCTGACCGACACCATCGCCACGGCGACGAGCTTCGCCGCCAAGCGGGGCGACGAGGTCAACCCCGACCAGGAGATGGTCGGGATCGGGACCTCGAACATCGCGGCGGGGCTCTTCCAGGGCTTCGCCATCTCCGTCAGCGGTTCACGCACCGCAGTGGCCGACCAGTCCGGGGCGATGACCCAGATGACGGGACTGGTGGGTGCCGGGCTCGTCGCCGTTCTGCTCCTCTTCCTCAACGGGCTCCTGGCCGACCTGCCGCAGACCGCCCTCGCCGCCGTGGTCATCACCGCCGCCCTCTCGCTCATGGACTTCGCAGCCTTGCGGCGTTTCGCCGAGGTCCGCAGGTCCTCGCTGGTCGTCAGCCTGGTGGCCACTGCCGGCGTGATGCTTCTCGGGGTCCTCCAAGGGATCGTCGTGGCGATCGTCCTGATCGTCCTGCTGTTCTTTCAGCGAGGTTGGCGACCGCACGGCGAAGTCCTTGGCGACGTTCCTGCATTGGGGGGATGGCACAGCATTGCCAAATACCCCGAGGCGACGGAGCGACCGGGAATCGTCGTGTTCCGATGGGAGGCGCCGCTCTTCTTCGCCAACAGCGGTCAGTTCCGATCCCAGGTCCGGAGATTGGTACGCGAGCGGAATCCCGCTTGGATCGTGCTGCAGTGCGAGGCGATCACGGATATCGACGTCACCGCTGCCGAGGTGCTCAAAGTACTGGACGAGGAGCTCAATGGAAGCGGTGTCCATCTCGCGTTCGTCGAGCTGCGGGACCGCCTGCAGGACCTGGTCCGCCGCTACGGCCTTCACACCACACTCGACCAAGAGCACATCTATCCCAGCCTCGACCAGGCGCTCGATGCGATCACCAGCGCGACAGGGGACAACCCTCGGACGCCCGACAAGGAATGACGCCCCGATGAGCACAGCTTCCGATCCCGAACTCGCACAGCCGGACGAGGGAAACCCCCGCCTGGCCCTCCTGTTGGCGATGGCCATGTTCGTACTGGTGGTCGACACGTCGCTGATGAACGTGTCCATCTCCGCTGTGATCAAGGACCTGCACACCACGGCGAGCGGGGTCCAGTCGGCAATCGCACTGGAGGCACTCGTCTCTGCGGCCTTCATCCTGACGAACTCCAAGCTGGGCGACCTCATGGGACGACGACGGGCCTACGTGATCGGCCTGCTCGGTTATGCCGTCGGTGCGGTGGCCATGACCCTCGCCCAGAACTTGAACACCATAATCATCTTCTGGGCGATCATCGGTGGGCTCGGTGCGTCGTTGCTGTTGCCGGCGATGCAGTCGCTCATCCACGGCAACTTCACGGGGGGCGCCCAGAAGCGGGCCTATGCACTGGTCGGTGCATCGGCGGCGATCGCAGCGGCCGTCGGTCCGCTCCTGGGTGGCTTTCTCACGACCTACCTGTCCTGGCGGGTGGGCTTCGGGCTCGAGGCGCTGATCATCGTCGTCGTGTTGTCCCAGATCCACCTCGTCAAGGACGTCCCCTACACCGGGTCGCGCCAGATCGACGTCGTGGGCTCCATCCTCTCGATCGTCGGCATGGGTGGCCTCGTCCTCGGGATCCTGGTGTGGCAGGAGGGCGGCCAGTACGTCGGGCTGATCATGGGGATCGGCGCCGCAACGCTCGCCGCGTTCGCCTACTGGCTGGTGTGGTGCAAGCGCCACGGAAAGCCCACGCTCTTGGACCCCGGCCTGTTCAAGCACCTGAACTTCCGAATCGGGATCTCACAGCAGATGCTCCAGCAGATCACGCTGGGCGGCGCCATGATCGCCCTCCCCCTCTTCCTGCAGATGACGCTCGAGTACAACGCCATGCAGGCTGGGTTGTCGCTCGCACCCCTGTCGCTGTCGATGTTCGGCGTGGCCATGCTGGCCGGTCGAAAGGCGGGCAAATTTCGATCCGCACAGATCGTTCTGACCGGCTTCGCCCTGAGCACAGTCGGCATGGCGGCGATCATTCCCCTGGTCCCGAGAGTGGACTCCGGGTGGTATCTCGTGATCCCTCTGGTGATCTGCGGTTCGGGACTGGGCATGCTGGTCTCACAACTGAACAACTTCACGCTGGCACCCATCAGCGAGGAGCGAGTCAGTGAAGCCGCCGGCGTGAACTCCGCGGCAGGCTCGTTCGGGCTTTCGTTCGGGCTGGCAATAGCGGGTGGACTCATGCTCTGGGCGCTGGCGCTGAGCTTCAACCACCAGGTGCAGGCCAGTCCCGTGATCCCACCGGCCCAGCAACAGCAGATCTCAGGGGAACTCGAGCACGATGCCGAGATCATGAGCAACACGCAACTTCAGGCCCAGATCGCCGGGGAACCCAAGGCGGTGCAGGAGGAAGTCCTGGCCATCAACGCCCACGCTCGGAACCTCTCCCTCCAGATCGCACTCCTCGTTCCGGCCCTGGCCTCACTTCTGGGTTTCGCAAACTCGTTCCGCATGCGCCGGCTCCCCGACATCACACCGTCCGCAGACATCGAAGGTGTCGGCCTCGGGTAAACCCGATTGCGATACTTGTCCCGTCCGACCGGCGGTGCCTGTCTCTCACCGGCACAGGACCGGCCCGTGGTGGTGGGCCGCCCAGGCCGCGGACCGACAGCGCGCGTTCAGATTCCACGGGGAGGCCACTCGCGGCGGCTGTCCGGTCGGCATCGTCGCCCTGTCTCACGTTGGTTGGGACCTTCGCCCCTATGAGGCTGCTCAGTTCGTCACCAGAGTCTCCTGTGTCGATCCCCAGCATGGGGAGTGAACGGCCGAGCAGGACCTGCATGACGGGGGAAAACGGGGTAAGACAACTCGGAGTCCGTTCAGGTCACTCAGAGAAATCAGAACGGAAGAACATGGGGCTGAGCGAAGGAGTTGCAGATGACAACGGTTGATGAGGCCGCAGAGGCCCGGTGCCCGGCCGATGAGCGCTGGTACGCCCTTGATCCCACGGTCATCGTCGCAAAGCTCGGCGTGGGGGTGGACACCGGCCTTTCCGGTGACGACGCCGCGAACAGACTCCGGCGGAACGGCCCGAACGCGCTGCCGGTGGAGCAACCGCCCTCAGCGATACACCGCTTCTTGGCCGAGTACACCAGCTACATGCAGATCATCCTGGTCGGCGCCGCCGTCGTGTCGCTGTTGATCAAGGAGTGGACCACGGCCGTCGTGCTGATCGTCATCTCTCTGTTCAATGCCGTCGTCGGGCTGCGCCAGGCGGGCAAAGCGGAGAGCGCAATGAACGCTCTCCAATCGATGATGAAGGCGACGGCACGTGTGCGCCGCGACGGCGCAGAGTCCGAGATCGGGGCCGAGGAGCTCGTCGTCGGCGACGTCGTGCTGATCGCGGCCGGTGACGAGGTGCCGGCGGATGGGCGGATCGTGTCGTCCAGTGCGCTGCAAATCGACGAGTCGGCCTTGACGGGTGAGAGCGTGCCGGCGGCGAAGGACGCCGCCACCTTGACGGGCGCGGAGGTCGGACCGGGCGAGCAGGCGAACATGGCCTTCATGCACACCCCTGTCACGCACGGCAGCGGCGTGATGGTCGTCACCGGGACGGGAAGCAGCACCGAGGTCGGCAAGATCGCTCACATGCTGTCGGCGACTGCCAACGAGGAGACACCGCTCACCAAGCAGATGAACACTCTGACGCTGTGGATCGTGGCCGCCGCAGGGCTCACGATGATCATCATGTTCGCGCTCGGACTGAGCCGTGGTCAGTCGTGGACGATGCTCTTCGATACGGCAATTGCGCTTGCGATCGCGGCGATCCCGCTCGCTCTGCCGATGGTCGTCCAGGTCGTGCTCTCTTTGGGCAGTGTCGAGCTGGCGAAGGAGAAGGCGATAGTGAAGGACCTACCCTCGGTCGAGACGCTCGGGTTCACCTCCGCGATCAACTCGGACAAGACCGGGACGCTGACGATGAACCAGATGACGGCGGTCGAGGTCGTGGATCCGACCGACCGGTACGAGATAACCGGCAGCGGGTACAGCTTGGAGGGCAAGATCACCCACCCGGCCGGCAAGTCCGACAGCATCGAAGCGGCGATTCTCCCCTACGTCATTGCCAGCGACACGACGCTCGTCGACGGCAAGGTCGTGGGCGATCCGACGGAGGGCGCTCTGCTGGTGCTGGCCCACAAGGCAGGCGTGTCCATCGAGCCCACCCGCGAGCAGCTGCCCCGCCTCGCGACCCTGCCATTCGACCCGACCTACAAGCTGATGGCCACCTTCAACCAGGCCAAGGACGCGTCCGGAAACGAGGTCGTGCGGTGCTTCGTCAAGGGCGCGGCGCCCGCGGTGATGGCGCTCGCGGCCACCGCCCTGTCCAACGGCACCAGCATCCCCTGGGACGACACGCTCCGCCAGGGTGCCGAGCAGAACGCCCGGCGCATGGGAGAGGCGGGCCTCCGCGTGATGGCGGGCGCCTTCCGTGACCTCGACGCAGCCAGCTTCGACCCGGATGGCGAACTCCTGGCCCTGGTCGATGCCTTGGAGATGACAAGTCTGGTCGGCATGGTCGACCCGCCCCGTGAGGAGTCCAAGGCCGCGGTGGCCGAGGCACAGGCGGCGCACATCGAGGTGCGGATGGTGACCGGTGACGACGTGATCACCGGCGCTGCCATCGCGAAACAGCTGGACATACCCGGTGAGGCCATCCTCGGGGCCGACTTCGCCGCCCTGCCCGAGCAGGAGCGCCTCGAGCGGATCGATCACATCGGCGTCGTCGGGCGAGTGGCTCCGGAGCACAAGGTGCTCCTGGCCGAGACGCTCAAGAAGAAGGGACACGTGGTGGCCATGGGGAGCGGGACCGAGGTGGCGAAGAACGCCGGGCGGATGATCCTCTCCGACGACAACTTCGCCACGATCGTCTTCGCCGTCGAACAAGGACGCAAGCTCTTCGACAACCTGAACAAGTACATCCGCTTCGTCTTGCTCGAGCTCGTCGCGTTCGTCCTCACCTTCCTCGGTGCGAGCCTGCTCGATCTCGCCGCCGGACAGCCCTTCACGCCGGCCCAGATCCTCTGGATCAACTTCGCCGTCAACGCACCCTTCGGCGTGGCGCTCGGCTTCGACATGGAGACGCCCGGGCTGATGGGCCGCCAGCCTCGACCACGCGGGGAGTCGATCCTCACCACGCCCGTGAAGATCACCAGCGGGCTCGTCGGCCTCTACATCGCGATCGCCAACCTGGGCATGATCGCGTTCGGAGTCAATCACTTCAACAGCCTGGCCACGGGGCGCTCGATCGGACTGGTGGCCTTCTCGCTGATGCTGGTGGTCGCTGCCTTCGAGGCCCGCAGTGAGACACAGAGCGTCTTTGCCGCCGACACCTTCAACAGCTCGAGAATGAACCGCATCGCCCTGCTCGAGGTCGCCGCGGCGTTCCTCATCACCCAAGCGGACTTCATGCAGAGGCTCCTCGGTACGACCCAGCTCAGCCCGCGTCAGTGGGGATTAGCACTGCTCGCCGCCGTCGCCCTGCTCCTCTTGTGGGAGGGCGGCAAGTGGATCGCACGCCGAAGGACCAAGACCACGCCTGAGGACTTTCCGACGGTCGGTCTGACCGGGAGCGCCCCCTCGACTGCATGACCACGTTGCATCCCATCCAGACCCATCGGAGGTAAACGACCATGGCCAAGAAGGAGCACGAGAAGCACAGGGAAGAAGCCGATCGGCCGACCAAGATGAAGCGCAAAGAGTACGAGCAAGAGATGAGGCTCCTGCACGGCGAGCTGGTGGCGGTGCAGGAGTGGGTCAAGGCGACCGGAGCCAAGATCTGCCTCGTGTTCGAGGGTCGCGACACCGCCGGAAAGGGTGGCACGATCAAACGGATCACCGAGCGGGTGAGCCCACGTGTCTTCCGTGTCGTCGCGCTGCCCGCCCCCACCGAGCGTGAGAAGTCGCAGATGTACATCCAGCGCTACATGGCGCACTTCCCTGCGGCGGGTGAGGTGGTGATCTTCGATCGCAGCTGGTACAACCGAGCCGGCGTCGAGCCAGTCATGGGATTCTGCGAGCCGGAGGAAACCCAGAGGTTTCTCGAGCTCACACCGCTGGTCGAGAAAGCCATGGTGCATACCGGGATCCTCCTGTTGAAGTACTGGCTCGAGGTCAGCGCCGACGAGCAGACACGGCGCCTCGAGAGCCGCATCCACGACCCACGCAAGATCTGGAAGCTCTCGGACATGGACTTGAAGTCCTACAGCCGCTGGTACGACTACTCACGGGCCAGAGACGCCATGTTCGCCGCAACCGATACCGCGTGGGCGCCGTGGTACGTCGCGCACACCGACGACAAGAAACGCGGTCGCCTCAACATCATCAGCCATCTTCTGAGCCAGATCCCATACGAGCCGCCGAAACGCAAGACGGTCGAGCTACCCGATCGTCAAGGCTCGGGTGACTACCAGGAGCCCTCCTACCAGTACCGACTGGTCCCGGACAAGTATTGATGGCCGTCCACGAGTCTGCCGACCACGCGCGCCGGCCCAAGGGACCATGGACCCTGGTGTGCCCAGGTCTTTCCGGCTTGGCTTGAAGCGTGGAACAGGGTCCTCACACGGTCGGCTGGCGCGAGCGAGCCTTTGCCGTGGCCTCGCTCGGGTGTGCGGCGCTCCTCATCGTGGCCGTGGTTGTCTTTGCCGTCCGCAATGTCGGCTTCTTGGTCATCGGGTTGATCGGTGTGGCCCTTGTGGTCAGCGGAGCCTGGTGGGTCATCACCGAGCGAGCGCCACGCAGGGCTTTCGGTGTTGCCGGTGCGGTCATGGGGGGGGTCCTGGTCGTCATCGCCGTGATCCGGGCCGAGCCTCATGGAGACCGACCAGTGCTCGCTGTGGTCATCGCCGCGGTGCTCGCCGCTGGCACGGTGGGCTTCGGGCGAGCGGCGATCGCCCGCGACCTTCACGAACGCGACGCCCGTCGACCGGTGAGGGTCGTGCGACCGCAGCGTCCAGTCCTCATCTGCAATCCCTGGTCTGGGGGCGGCAAGGTGGAGAAGTTCGGGCTCGTCAATCTCGCCGAGAGCTTCGGCGTCGAGGTGGTCATGCTCGACCATGGGCTCGACCTCGAGCAGCTCGCTCGCGACGCCGTCGCACGCGGGGCAGACTGCCTCGCCATGGCGGGCGGCGATGGCTCGCAGGCGTTGGTGGCTTCCATCGCCATCGAACACGACCTCCCGTTCGTCTGCGTCTCGGCCGGCACGCGCAACCACTTTGCACTCGACCTCGGGATCGACCGGGAGGATCCGCGCAAGAGCCTCGATGCGTTCCGTGACGGCATAGAGCGCCGCATCGACTACGCGAGAGTCGGAGATCGCCTGTTCGTCAACAACGTCTCGCTCGGAATCTATGCCACGATCGTCCAACAGCCGGGCTATCGCGACGCGAAGTCGGAGACCACCAAAACTCTGCTCCCCGAGATGCTCGGGAGGGCACAAGAACCCTTCGACCTCCAATTCACCGAGCCCGACGGAACTGACGTGGATGGCGCGTTCTTGATCCAAGTGTCGAACAATCCTTACGTACTCGGGGCAACCCTGGACGCGTCACAGCGACGACGCCTGGATACTGGGACGCTCGGCGTCGTCGCCATCACGGCGGCCACAGGGGCGGAAGCGGCCCAAGTAGTCACCCTGTCCGCTATCGGGCAGCGGCGTCGAAGCCGCCACTGGCACGAGTTCACGACACAGCAATTCGAGGTCCGGTCGCGGTCGGGCAAAGCCTTCGCGGGCGTCGACGGTGAGGCCCTGGAGCTTGGGACCCCGCTGAGATTCGAGATCCATCCTCGGGGTCTGCGACTGCTGGTCCCGGAGGGAAACCTGACTGCTGCCGAGCGCCGTCGAGCCCGAGATGTCTCGGGCAGGGACCTGATCTCAATTGCCCGCGGTGTGGACCCGGTCGCCGCGAAGGTCTGAAGCGTCACCCCACTGCCGTGCCGGTCATCGTCCACTTGTCGGACATCCACTTCGGCGCGCAACTCGATGAGCTCGCAGGGTCGCTGGTAGCGGACATCTGGGACCACCACCCCGATCTGGTCGTCGTCTCGGGCGACCTGACTCAGCGAGCGCGCCGGAACCAGTTCATCGAGGCCCGAGCGTTTCTGGACAGTTTGCCCGGCCCCGTCCTCACCGTCATGGGTAACCACGACGTACCTCTGTTCGACCTGCCTCGGCGCCTCATCTCTCCGACTGGGCGATACCAGAAGTACGTCACCCCGACGCTGGATCCGATCATCGACCTGCCTGGTTTGGTCGCCGTTGGCCTCGACTCGATGCCGGCATGGCGCTGGAAGGCCGGACATGTCTCACCGCGACAGGCAGATCTGGTACGAGAGTCTCTGGGCCATGCTCCGAGCGGGGCGTGGCGGGTGCTCGTCACGCACCACCCCGCACTCCCGTCGAACCTCTCTGCTCTCCGCGGTCGGAAACGCCTCCTCGAAGCGTGCTACCAGGCGCGAGTGGCTGTTCTTCTGTCTGGCCACACCCACACCGGCTCGATTGACATCGTCACCCTGGGCGTCGACGGCGGCAAGGAGCGATGCGCGCTGGCCGTGGTCGCCGGGACGACCATCAGCTCCCGCACTCGTCGGACGCCGAATGCCTACAACGTGGTGGACCTTCAACGGGTCATGGAGGTGGGTGCGACCGTCACGGTGCAGGTTCGTGAGCCGGACGGTTCAGGTTGGTCGTCAGGCCGTACGGTCCGATTCGAGTACGACGAGGTAGGCATCGTCGCCCGCTCTGCGGCCTGACTCGAAGGATGCCCGGCGACCGACAACTCGGACTTCGGCCATCTTCGCGGCCCCTCGCCACCCACTGCGCGAACCGGCGCAGGTGCCTGACGGTGTTTCGTGACCGGGGGCCTCGCACACCGGCAGTCGCCTTGGCGATGGAAGGGAACCGTCCGGGACAAGAGGTCGCGAGATCACTGACCAGAGCTGACAGCTGCCGGCATCAGCGAATGCGCCGTTGACCGGACCCGCCCGCAGAATTGGGGACAGCAAGCGCCTGCGTCCCACAGCAGGAGGTTCAGGACGACAGGATCTTCGCCTTCTGGGCCTCGAACTCGGCCTCGGTGAGGATCCCCTGTGACTTGAGCTCGGCGAGATCCTTTAGCTGCGCGATGGGGTCTGGCGCGGGTGCTGGTGCCGGCTGAGGCGCGTACTGTTGTTGCTGTTGCGCGTACTGCTGGTCCTCTTGTTGCGCCCATCGATTCTGTTGCCGGCGCGAGACACGGTTCGACACGGCTGTGGCCGTCCCGGCGATGGCTGCGGTGCGTGCGATACCTCGGAGAAGTGGCATGTCGTCGTCCTTTCTTCCTTCGATCAGCTTTCGGCGGCATCGAGCGCCGCAATGAGGTCGTCCTGGGGGATGTATCCAGCAGCCACCAACTCGGCCTGGCCACGACGCAAGGCCTGGATGAAGGGTGTCGCCCAACGGTTCTCGAAGATCAAGATCCCCGCTGAGGACCCCGGTTCGATCACCGACGTCGCCTCGGAGAGATCGCTCTCGGCCAGAAGACCCGATGACGCGCCAGCGAAGGCGGCGACGTCGAACTGTCCGTCGTGGTCGATGTCCTGGAGCTCGAGCGCTCGCATCGAGCCATCGGAGTCCCGTCTCACGAACATGAGGTCGAGGATCCGGATGACGCCACGGTCGACGAGGTCGAGCAGAGTCGCAAACCCCTCGCCCGTCATCTTGTTCCCGGGGAACTCGACGATCAGATAGCTAATCGGTCCCAGGGCGCCCGTTTCTTCTGCCATCGTGGGACCACCTTTCGAGTCAGCTCCTCGAGGAACCAAATTAGTCCGATGACGCCGCTAGCGCCACGGTGTTCACCTTGTCTCCCCAGCTGTTTCGGAGATTTGCAATCTGGGCTTCCAGGCGACGCGGTTGCGGCACCCAATCGTTCCAAGGTGATTGGAACGACGTGTCCTTCGCCGAGTCGACTTGCACCTCCGAGACTGGTTGGGGCAACAAGTGATTCTCGGACGAGACACTCAGTGTTGCGTGACGGCCTCGTTTCGGGCTTGTGAGTCAGGGGCCGCGACACTCGATTTACGGTCACCGAAGCGCTTTAGCGTCCTACCGTCCAACCTCGAGGCGGCCAGTTACATCGCCGTCGCGAGAGCGGGGCCAGAAGCGCTAGAGGCGGCGCCTCGTCCTCATCCAGTTGAAGTTCAAGAGGGTCGTGACGATACCGAGCACTGCGCCCGTGGCTCCGAGAAGGAGCCCCTTGCCGGGGTGCTCCGAGTCGCTGGCCTGACTTGCAGCCACCAGGCCCAGTGCCGTCCCGCCCGTTGACTCGAGGGTGGTGGCAAAGAACAGGAAGAGCGCCCTCGCCGGAGTCCGGTCTTGCCTGTCGGTCAGTTTCAGCAGGGTGAGAAATCCCAGTCCGGACAGCGCGACCGAGGCGATGCCAAGCGCCTTCACAGTGTTGCCATCGGCCTCCGATCCGTCGACTGATCCTTCGACGGTACCGTTGAGGCCGACGCTGTCGTCTGTGGGAGCGGTCATCTACGTCTCACCTCATTATTAGCTCGGGTCGTCAGGCCGGCGGCGCCGGCGTCCGATACCTCCGACGTCCGCTGCCAGTTGTTGGCGGCTCCGCTGAGGTTAGCCCGCACGACTCACCCCGCCTCGATGGCCGTCCGGGCAGTCTCCAGCATGGGGTAGAAGCGGGCATGATCGAGTGTCTCGAACAGCCCGTAGCGAAACGCGAGATCATGCAGCCGGGTGCCATTCTCCACGAACGCCATGTGAATTCCCGAGGCGTTGAGCTGTCGTCCAGTGGCTCGAGCATCCGAGCGGCCGACACGTCGGCTCGGTCAGAAGGCCGGGACGAACTTGGTGAATCGCCGCAGCGCCAACAAGATGGCAGCACCCCTGGCCGACCATGAGCGCCGCCCCGACAGCAGCGCGGTGGCCCTCGTCGTCTTCACCCTGATGGGCGCAGGCGTGGCTGCTCGACCATCGTCTTCGTCACCTCGCTGTGACAACTCTGGTGCACGAACAGGCCACTATCGCCGTGATCGCTCCGAGATCGTCTTGGTGAGCCTTGTCGTCGAATTCAGGTTGAAGCGCGTCCGCAGGGCATCAGAGCGCGGAGCCCCAGTCATCGCTCTGTGTCACAGCTGCCGATCGACCCAGAGGACACCAAGGTGGCAGCACCCCGCCGAGCTCAGGTGACCGCTGGCTCCTCTACAACCCCCGGGGGGACGGTGCCGGTGGCGGCCTCCCAGCCCAAGGCTGCGATACGGGCGCTCAACACCTTGGCAATGCCGAGGCCGATGCCCGCTGCGGCCGCCCACAGCAGCGCGTCGGGCCACGAGAACCGGGTGTTGGTAGGGTCGAACGGCGAAGGTGCGGCTGCGTCTTTGCGGACGACCTCATAGCCGGCCCTCATGAGCCTCCGGGCGAGCAGCCCGCCCAGCAGGCCGATGCCGGTGGAGACCAGCTGCCACATCCGCTCGCGGGTCACAATCAGAATCTACCTTGTCGTCATATTGGCCGTACGTGTCGCTCTCGACCTTGGATGTAAGCGCTTCCACGACGCACAGGACCACCCGTAGGTGTGCTGAGGGCACTTCGGCGATGATGACGCCTTCTCCCACCATCACCCAAATCACGTAGTGGAGGACGCCGCGAATCCCGCGGCGCTCTTGGCCGCGGCTACTCGCGCCGTACAGCGTCCCCGGTGTGGGGGTAGGGCAAAGTACGCTTGGGCAGCTTCCCCGAAACTCTTCCCGAATACTCTGAAACTCGAGGAATTTCGGGGTCAGAGCTTTGAGAGGCAACTCAGGTACGAGTCGCTGATGACGGGCAAACCACCTGATCAGAGGCGTACGATTCCGACGAGGCCATTTCACGGGATGTGGCGCAGCTTGGCAGCGCGCCTGCTTTGGGACTAGCAAGCTCTAAACGTTGTCCTAACCTGGTCCGTTGCAGGTTGGACGTGACCACAACGGTCCGAGTTATCTACTCAACGTTCGCGTCGTGGTCGGCCATCTCGAGCGCCACACCGGGGCTCGTCCATCCCCAGCGGTCATAGGAGCGAGTTGGACCTCGAGAGCGACCCGGGCGCCCGATCCAGGATGGATGGCCAGTACGTCAGCGCGCCACGCGCCCGAAGTTGCGGCCACCTCGAGGCGGGCCTCCCAGCCGGCCCGGCATGCCAACGTGGGCCAGCGCGCCCTTCAAGGCGCGGTGGGCGGGCGACTCGCCAGCGTGCGGGCGGTCGACTCCGCGGCGTCGTGGGCGAAGAACCGCAGGGCGCGGCTCGACACTTTGGCGTGCACGGCGCTCCCACACCCCCGGAAGTGCAGCTCGGGACGTGGTCGAACCCGGTGGACGGCGGACCAGCGCTCGTCGCGGTGGCGCCGAGCAGCTCGCCTGCCAGCTCGGCCGTCAGCGGCGCGACCTCTCCCTTGAGGTAGTGACGATCTGCGCTGGGGACTTGGGTCGGGCCGGCTCTCGCACACCGAGATGGTTCTAGGTGGGTGTCACACACACCGTCTGTCGACCCGTTCGGCCGAGCGAGAGGCCTGCTAAGTACGCTCGACCCATGCGACACGCCTTCGCCCTTTTGTCCCTGGTCCTGCTGATCACCGCCGTGGCGGCCCTTCCCGCTACGGCATCGAGTCGACCGACGGTCAAACACACGGCGCAATCGAACGCGCCCGGCATTGGGGTGCTGCCGGTCATCTCGTGCACCACGACGTACGGGGTGCCTCCGAGCGGCACTCCCTTCGTCGCCCACCAGCTGGCGACCACCACCACTGTGCGGGGCCTGACCTACTACTCCAATGGCCAGATCACGGTCTTGGGGCCCGCAGGTTGGGCGTGCAGCGCACTGGTGGCCGTCGACGGCGGCCAGGCCCTCGCCGTCTACCCTGCTGGCAAGCCCGACTACACAGAGGTGCCCATCCCCAAAGGTGCGGAGGTTGTGCAAGTGCTCGACGACTACACCGGGCACGTCCCCGGGGCCGACGTGGTTTGTGGGTTCTTCCCACACTCCGCGGCTGCTTCGTACGCCTCTTCTGGCGGTGAGTCCTGCCCGCCCTCACCGGCGGGTCAGAAGGCGGCGACCCTCACGTCCGACGTGGTGACGTTCAGCGACCCTCGGGGCGTGAGCGGTGCCGGTGCGGGTTCGGGGGGGTCGTTGGCATCGGTCGGAGCCGTGGTCTACCCGCAGCTTGCCTACGGCGCGACCGACAGCGTCAAGGTTTCCGTCCTCTCGTGGACGCTTTCGGGCAAGCAGACTTCGCTGTGCCGAGCGATCGAAGGTGACTTCTTTGTACGGAATCCGCCGGCGTACGTCCCTCAGAACTCCGGGTAGCCGGTCTCGTGTGGCCCTGTGCGCCGCGGCAATCCCCGTGGACGGCCTCCTTCTTGAGGTACTCGGAGCGCAGGGATGACTCAATTTCTGTTCGGGTGTGTGCGTTGCTGGTTGCCGGAATCGCCGAGGCTCTGCTGGCCTTCACCTGGCTAATCGACTACCACCGATTTGCGACACGCCAAAACACCATTGTGTCAAGTGGTTCGAGCGAGTCGGCATCTTGTCCCAGCCCCCTGAACCACGCCGCTTCCCGTTGTGGCGCCGGATACCAAGTGGCGTCAGGAGTTCTACGGGATCGCAGCCGGCGTCATAGCCGCGGGGTCAATCACCACGATCGTGGCGACGCTCCTCGTTTCTTGATTCTCCCGTCAGGGCATCCACGACCGCTACTCGTCCAGATCTGCAAATAGCCTGGCGATCACGTTGTACGGGTCAGCGTGCTCCATTCCGCAGCCTTTCATTGCCGGCCAGGTGCATGAGGAGGATCTCGTCGAGTTCCTACGCGGACGTTGTGAAGCGTCTGGTCACCCTGAAGCCCACACGGGCCAGTTATTTGCCACGCTTGCCTACGCTCGCATCAGCATCCCTGCCGACCTGGACCCCGCGGCGACCTACCGGATCCTCTTCGCCTGCTCTCGGGGTAGGAGGCGGGGACTTGGGTGGCCTACTTTGCCGCCACGTGGGGTCTCACCGGAACGCCTGAGAACCGTCTGACGGCACTGGCGGGGGCGCCAACGCCACCGCCCATCGGCGTGGTTTGATGCCACGGTGAAGGTCGTAGGGCGCCCAGCTGTTCGTCGATGCATCCGCGTCCCGGTCTTGTGCGGCTCGCTGGCGTTGCTGCTGGCCGCCTGTGCCTCGGGAAGCCCGAACGCGATATCCCACACGAGGGCGGGACGCGTCGCCGGCGGCGCAGGGAGTGGGTCATCGGGCGGCGTGCCCCGGGGCACTGCCCCTTCCACTACGACGACGACCGTGCCGCCCACAACGACGACCGTGCCGCCGACGACCACCACCACGTTGGCTCCTGAAGAACCCGGCTGGAGCACCTTGAGCACCGGACCACATGGGATCGCAATCGACGAGCGAACGTTCCCCCAGACCGATGGAACCCAGGTCGTCGTCGTCCGATTCCTGAACAACCACGTGGACTACAGCCTGCACGTCGGGAGCCAGGACCCGCCGACGGGTCAGGCGGTGATTGGGCCGGATTCCGGTCCAGCGATCGGGGCGGCGGAGCGTCCCTTGCTTTTGGCCTGCTTCAACGGGGGGTTCAAGGCGAGCTCCGGGGTAGGAGGATTCGAGGTCTACGGCCAAGTCTTGACGCCTCTGGCGAACGGTCTCGCAAGCCTGGTCATCGATACCGCTGGGGTGGGCTACGTGGGCGTGTGGGGTCAGGACGTGCCGCCACCAGGCATCAGCGTGACCAGTGTGCGCCAGAACCTCCCTCCCCTGGTGGAAGGGGGTCAGCCGAGCCCCCAGGCCGGTGCTGTCTCGGCATGGGGCGCCACGCTCGGCGGTGGGGCGTACGTGGCCAGGAGCGCACTCGGAGAAGACGCCTTCGGCAATCTGCTGTACGCCGCGAGCATGTCGACCGTTCCGACCGACCTAGCCGCCGCGTTGATCAGCGCCGGAGCAATGAGAGCGATGGAGTTGGACATCAACCCAGAGTGGGTGCAAATGGACACCGCGGCGACCCCGGGGGCCGTGCTGGTGGCCCAGATCCCTGGACAGAACCGCCCAGCCGATCAGTGCGAGTCGGGCTGGACCCGCGATTTTATCGCCGTCCTCTCCATCGGCTGAGCGCTCACCGCATCAGATTGATGCGGCGTCCAGCGGTGATTGCACCGAAACCCAACTGGTGTACCTCAGAAGTCGACAGGCCGGATTCGGCTTCGGAGCAGAAGCGCCTAGTCCCCCATGGACCGACGTCTGGAGCTGCCGTTCGTGCTCGAGGTCGCAACGGGGTAGCCCCTAACGAATCACCTTGGGGATACCCAGAAGATTCTCCGATCACGGTGGCAGACTGCACCCGACCGCTGGTTGGGTGGGAACGCGACGGGTGCTAAATGTGGACCAATTCGGCGATCTTGGCGGCGACGTCTGCCAGCGGTTGCTCTGCGGTGTTCAGTCCGGCTCGCGAGGCAAGTAAAGGGCTGACTTCCCGGAGAGCCTCGAATGTCGTGTCGTGCACAACGGGGATGAGCTGCTCGCGCGCTAGGAGTTCAGAGAGTTCCTTGTCAGCGATCCCCTCGTTTTCGAGGCGGTTGAGCAACGCCGGGGTCACCAACACGATCCCGACGCGTGTCTTCGCCAGCCCCTTGTCGATCGCACGGAGCAAGGGTGTCCCGAGGCCAACGTCTTTCTCGCTGAACCAGACCGACACGCCATCGCTTTCGAGCAGATCGTGCAGGTCTTTGGCGGCACCCTGCCGATCGTCCCAAGCGTGGCAGAGGAACACGTCGCGAAGCTCAGGGAGGACTGCTCGCTTCTCGACTGTGATGCGGATGGGGTTCAGCGCCCGCACTTCCGTATCCGTGTAGCTGACGGAGGAACTGCCCGGAGACCAGCGTGGCCGCGCGCTTCTGGACCCCTGCGTGCTACCCCCGTCGACCCCGCTGCTCCGCTGTGGGTAGGTGGGCGCCGTCGTAGGACGAGTAGGATCGAGACGGGTAGGACCCATAGCTGCGACCGCCGTACACAGGGCACGCCATCGCACCGCTCGCGGTGCGATGACCCTGTACTGGCGCTGTGCATCTAGCCATGAGGCGATGGTACCGAAAAGACCTCCACCTCCGCGCCGCAGGGCCCTGGTGAAGTAGGGAACTGGTTCGGTGTGGCCGGTGCGGCGGGTGGGCTCAGTCCCGGCGGTTTCCCGTCGGGTGCATGTGGTCCATCTCGCCTGGGCGTCAACCTCGCCAGTTCCCCCTTCCCGAACCGTGCGTGCGGTTCTCCCGCACACGGCTCTCCCCCAGGTAGTCGGTCAGCCGCATTCCGCCCTGCCAACGGCGTTGGCGGGTGACCCAAGCGTCGCTTGCAGTTCCTAGACAGCACCGCCGGAGGCGGGTGGGTTGATAGCCCTACAGGCAATCCCACGGTCGTCGCTGGTTGCTTCGCACACCTGGCTAGAGGCCCTTCGCTCTGATCGGGTTATGTTGTCCCGGTCGTCATCACTACGACGGCCTCCTCCGACTTCCGCTCGACACTTCACCGTTTCCCAGGTCCGCTGGTTATCGGTGTCGATGCTGCCGGGCACCACAAGCTGGCGGCTCGTGGGGACTTGTTTGCCCGGCGTCGAGACGGATCTCTCCAGTTCCAAGGACACCCTTCTGACCATTCTGCGCCCCCTGCGCCGGGAGGTTCATAGGCACCCGCTCCAAGATCTCTGGTGCCGTCCGTGGCCTTCGCCCATAGGGGAGGGGCTCGGCTCCTCCTCGTCCGTGCGAGCACGGACCGGCGTAACGACGCTGCAGGCTTCACTTGATGTTGCGGACTGGTCAGTTGCTCGGCCCCGCTTCGCACCCGGCCTCTCGACCACGCACGGGGGCTTCGCTACCGGGGACCTTGGCGTCTCCCCGGACCGGACTCGCACCGGCTGGCTGCCCTCAGCTTGTCGATTGGTTACGTCATCACAACACGAACCTCCTTGTTGTCATGGCGCCCAACCTTCTGGACGCACCCCCTGAACGCCGGGTTGTGGCCGCTCTGAGAGAACGGCCGTCTCCCGTCTATCGCTCAGTTCTCGTGACCCTGCCGGTAGGCAATGACTCGGATTAGCTGACCAGAAGGAGCGATAGCAACCGTGTAGGGCTGGCCGCCCCTGGAGCACTGATCGCATTCGAGTACCCGTTGGTAGATGTTTCCGTCCTCGTCCTTACCCTCCGATCCTTCGGCGTGCGTGAGCGGGTGATCCCATGGGCACCGAGGTTCAGAGCCCAACACGCTCTCAAAGGGCACAGGCGACCTCCAGTCTCGTAACGGTCGGACATCTGCGTACAACTCCTAAAGCACTTCTATCCCCCCGGTCAAGCGCATCCGGGCTATCCCCGATTCAGCATGGAACGGCCGGCTCCCCAACAGCCGCATCTTCGTGGATCATTCGCGTTGAGCGGCGAATGGAGCCGACATACGGAAGGAGGAACCGGCCGTGTCGAGTATTGCGCATCGCGGATTTATCCACGTCGGGATGGACGTTTCAAAGGACACGATCTCGGTGGCGGTGCTGCCGCCAGATCGTGACGTCGCCGAGGTCGACAAGATCTTCAACGACGAGACCTCGGTCCGGCGCCTGATCAAACGCCTCGGTCGGCCGAGCAGCCTGTGGGCCTGTTATGAGGCCGGCCCCACCGGCTATGACCTCCAGCGCCTGCTCAGCTCGCTCCGGGTCCGCTGCGACGTGGTCGCTCCCTCCTTGGTCCCGAAGGGCTCGGGCGATCGCATCAAGACCGATCGGCGCGATGCCAAGCGCCTGGCCGGGCTGCACCGGGCGGGTCAGCTCACCCCCGTCGCCATCCCGACCCCGGCCCAAGAGGCCGTGCGCGACCTGTGCCGCACGCGCGGCGACATGGTCCAGGACCTGACGAGGGCTCGCAACCGCCTTTGAGGTTTCCTCTTGCGTCACTCGGTCATCTGGCGCGGCGGCTCGACGTGGACGCAGGCCCACGAGCGCTGGCTGGCGACGCGCCACTTCGAGGACCGCGCCTTGGCGTCGACCTACGCGCACTACCTCTCGACGGTGCGCCTACGCGACAGCTCGCTCGAGGCAGTC
Source organism: uncultured Acidimicrobiaceae bacterium (assembly GCA_963717455.1). GTDB lineage: Bacteria > Actinomycetota > Acidimicrobiia > Acidimicrobiales > RAAP-2 > Bog-473. Next base: position 2,374,488 of record OY970336.1, on the reverse strand, counting down.
GAAGCCGACCTGCTCCCATGGTGCGATACCGAGCCCTTCGGAGCTGCGGTCACCCGTCTCGCCGCCTACAGAGGGGTCACCCGCATCGGCGCGCTCTGCCTGGGCGCCGAGGTCTTCGACTGGCGGCGTTTCCCCCGGGCTCGGCCCTTCATGAGCTTCACCGGGCTCGTGCCCGGGGAACACTCGAGCGGGCTGAGCCAGCACCGCACCCACATCACCCGGGCCGGCAATGCGCACCTGCGCGGCCAGTTCTGCGAGGCCGCCTGGAGCTACCAGCACCGCCCGAGTGTCGGTGCGGGAATCGCTCAACGCCAAAAGGTCTGCACCCCGGCCACGGTCGCACGATCCTGGGAGGCCCAGGTCCGCCTCACCTCTCGCTTCCGTCAGCTCGCCGCGCACAAGAACGTGCGCTCCATCGTCGCCGCCGCCGTGGCCCGTGAGCTCGCCGGGTTCTTGTGGGCCGAGATGGTGGCCGAGGACTGACATGTCCGCTCTCTCGGTCAGCGCGCGATCGGCGCCGCATCTGACCGGGTCCTCCACGACGCGCCGGAGCACCGCCGCAGCAGAGCAGATCCTCGCCGGCGTTACTCCCAGCGTCCCTCTTTGCGAGGGCGCCACGGGAGCCCCGATTCAGAGGCACCTACCTGCGAATGGCTGTCCTGCGATTCCGACTCGCGTACATCATCGTGGCGGTTCTCCGATCCACCGCGCTCCGGCGCGTCGTCGAGCACTTCCTCGGTCACCACCCCGAGCTACGCGGGGAGTCGAGTAGCAGCCTCCACCCCGGCCTCAACACCGTTCGTCCTCGTCCTTCGGGCTGCGGGCGCTGCGTGTTGACCCCGGGGCCCCGTCGTCTGCTCATGGCAGTCAAGCGCCGCACCTCTGGTGCGTCGCGCTCAAAGCAGGTGAAAACCAGCGTGCCTGGAGACCTTGACATGCCGTTCCACATCAACGCCGGCACGGTGGGGCACTGCGGCACGACGGCGGCAGTTCCATGCCGGCCCGCACCACACGCGCCTCAGATGTCGGTCGCGTTGTTTTCACACCAACGACACTCAATGTGGCCCTGCAATGCTTGCTCACATGGATCCCTCTCCGAGTGGACCGGCCGAAATGTCGCTATCCGGAACGAGGCTCCCAACTGAAGTACCGGATCGCGAGCAGGAGCCCGGCCAAGCCCCAGGCAGCCACCACGATGACATCAGTCCAGTCGAACGGTGTGCCGATGAAGCCGGCCTGCATACCGGCGGCGAAGTGCCTCACCGGGAAGATCCGGGCAATCCATACGATCCATTGGGGCGTGCCGTTGCCGAACGGGATGAAGATGCCGGAGAGGAAGAGCAGCGGGAGGATGCTGGCGTTGACGATGGCTGGTGCTGCATCGGCGTTCGGGATGACAGCGGTGACTGCGAGTCCCAAGGCGCAGAACGCGGTCGCCCCGACGACGAGCATGACGAGGAATCGGAAGAGCAGGACGCCTCTCGGTATTTCGGCTCCGTAGAATGCCCACCCGAATGCGGCAGTGATGGCGACCAGCATCACAGCGACAAACAGTGCGTGGATCACTCGGGAACCTAGGAACGAACTGCCGGGCAGCGGTGATCCATCGATCCGCTTCAGTAAGCCCGTGTCGCGCTGAAACGCCATGGTCATGGCGATATTGGAGTAGCAGGCGGTGATGACTCCGAACGACGCCATAGCGGCCACGTAGTAGGTCGAGGCCTTGACGGACACCGAGCCGATGTGGACGGTGCCGTTGCCGAGCAGGGACGTGAAGATCACCAGGAACATCAAGGGGAATGCGAACGTGAAGAACGCGCGGGAGGGGTTGCGCCAAAAGGCCTTGTTCACATAGCGGAGTTGCGAGAATGTCAGGGCCGTTGCGGTCACGACGATCCCCTGTTGGCGTCCAAATCGTGCTCCTCACCAAACCGATGGTCCGTCAGCGACAGGTACACGTCCTCGAGCGACGGCCTCCTGACCTCGAAGCCCTCGAGCTCGACACCCTCCTCGGCGGCCCAATGCAAGAGCCGGTGTACATCGGATATGGCGTCTTCAACAGCAATCTCGACGAACCCGTCCGTCCCGGGCGGGGCTCCGAGACCCGGTGGGGGTGTGGTGCCAGGAGGCAGACGGTAGCGGACACGGACCGTTGACCGGTCCCGATGACCCAGCGTTGACGGCGGCCCTTCGGCGACTATCCGGCCCTCAGCGATCACGGCCACCCGGTCGGCCAGGTATTGGGCCTCATCCATGTAGTGGGTGGTGAGGAACACCGTCTTGCCGAGGGCGGCGAGATCCTTGATGACGTCCCAGGCTTCGTGCCGTGCCGCTGGGTCGAAACCAGTCGTTGGCTCGTCGAGGAACAGAAGCTGGGGATCACCCGTGAGCGCGATCGCCATATCGAGTCTTCGTTGCAGGCCGCCCGAGAGCTGAATCACACGTGCGTCCTGTTTGTCGGCCAGACCGACGAGCTCAATTACCTCGTCAACCGGCCGGGGATGCGGAAACATCTGTGCGTACATCGTGAGGGTCTCGGCGACCGTCAGGTACTGCTCAACAGCAGTTGACTGCAACACGATGCCGATATGACCCTTCAGCTGCGAGCGTTCGTGGCCCGGGTCGTAGCCCAAGACAGTGACCTCACCACAGTCACGAGCGCGGTACCCCTCCATGATCTCCACTGTCGTGGTCTTCCCTGCCCCATTCGGCCCGAGGAGGGCGAAGATCTCGCCATGGCTGATAGTCAGGTCGATGCCTGCCACAGCAGGAACGCCTGCGTAGGACTTCTCGAGCCCGCGGATCTTGACGGCGGGTGGCTGGTCGCTGTCGGTGGAAGTTGCCGTCTGAGAACCCAGCTCAGTGGGCGGCTGCCGGTTGTGACGTTCGAGCCGGCGTCTCAGTCGCATCGACTCGCGTCCCCTTTCTGCCTGTACCGCTACGTTCGGTACCGGACCCGCCTCTTGACGGGCGCTCTAGCCTCCACATCCGAGGGTGCGAGCAGCTCAATTCGCAGACTAGGGCCGAATGACCCGTTGGCCGTTCAGCCGCGCTGGTCCCTTCACATGATTGGGGTCCTGGGCCGCAATGGAGGCGCCAAGTGTCCCCGTACACTGGGGCGGCCGGATGATCAATTGACATTCGACCCTGGCCGCTATGCCGCCCTGTCACGAACACTTACTTGATGGCGATCCCGGCCTACGTGAGCCAAATGCCCGGGCCGCCGATTTCACAAGGACACAGTCGCTCAACGGGGCTGGAAGGAAAGGAATTCCGGGACCACCGCACTGTTCATCATTTGGGATGAGCCAACTCCGCTTGCCAATGTGGTGGTGGCGCCGAGCGTCCGGCCTGGGACCGTGTCTGGCGTGGCGGTCGACCACTACTCGCTGTTGCGGGCGACTGAGGAAATGCTGGGCCTGACGCTGCTCGGTCAGGCGGCCACGGCCACCAGCCTGCGGAACGTGTTCGGCATCTGATCGGACCACGGCACTGTGGAGATGCCTGTGTCGATCTCGGGCTGGTGACGGCTCGGTCCACAGGGTGTATTCGCCAAAGTCCCGGGCCTCGATTCTGGCTACCGATTGTTGACCAAGGTGATTCCGCTGCGGCCTGGCAAGGTGACCGAAAGGGACGGGAAGGTCTTCGTTCAGTAAGGCGCTCTATTGCCCACCTCCGACTTCGCGCCGCATCCAACTGAACGCGGAGACCGCCACCGCGGCGCAGAAACCAGCGAGGTCCGCGTCATGGTCACGGAACCGACCAGACGTCCCACCCATGCTTGGGATACTCGGGCGCAGGACGTGATAGCCATCGAGCAGAGCGGTATCAGAAATTCTCGCTCGGCTAGCTCAGAGCACGCAGGGGCATGATGATGCGTATCATTCGACGCATTGCACAGGGGCAGGCCAGCGCTTCAGGCGTCTCGGCGCACGAGGACCCAGCAGCCGATCCCCAGGATCACCACGGTGTATAGCACGAGAATGGCGAAGCCCGTCCAGGGGCTGAAGGCGTATCCGATGCGGTCGGGCACTCTCTCAGTGGAGAACATGACAAGGCCAATGTTGGCCGGCAGGTAGCGGGCCACGGCATTGCTGATCGACGTGGGCAACGCCTGGACAATGAGGGGCAGGACTAGCACCACGCCGACGAAGGCGGAGATAGCACCGGCGGTGTGCCTGATGATGGTGGCCAGCCCCAGTGCCAGCAGCCCGAGCACGGTCAAATAGAGACCGGCACCGACCACGGCCCGCAGGACGCCTGGTTGCCCAAAGGACGCCGAGCCGGTCGAGAGGGCAGCCTGGATGTTGTGGGGGATGTTGACCCCGAGTTGCTGGGCGCGCTGCGCGGCGGCCGCGTTCGACCCGACCGCATGCTTGGCGGACAAGATGGCCTGGCCGACGGCGAAGGCGCTGAAGGCGAGGATCTCACTCACCACGACCGCCACCGCTCCGAACACGAGGACCTTGGCGGTGAGGACAACGGGCCGGCGGGGCACGGCCGAGAGCGTGGCGCGGATCGTTCCTGTGCCGTACTCGGCGCTCATCACCAGGACGCCCAACACCCCGAAAATGAGCTGGCCCAGGAAGATCCCGATCAGGCTCCGGCGGGTCGGATCGTCGATGATCTCGGAGGGGCTCACCGTGCCGGTGCCAAGTGCGCAGAGACCCACGACCGCCACTACCGTCGCGACTAGCGTCCACATCGTCGAACGGACCGACCACAGCTTGGTCCACTCGGCTGCCATGGCCCGGCGCAGACCGACACGGCCAGGGGGCAGCGCAGTCTCGAAGGAGGCCGGAGCCCCGAGCACGGCTGTCACGATCCACCTCGGAATTCGACGGCTTCGTCAGTCAGCTCCATGAAGGCGTCCTCCAGTGAGGCGACGGGGGTCAGTTCGTGCAGGGCAATGCTCATCGCCGCGGCCAGGTCACCCACCTCAGGTGCCGACAGGCCGGTGATGGTCATGGACCCGTCGGGATCGGCGATGACGGTCCCGCCCGCATTGGTCACGGCGTCTGACAATTGGTGCGGCGCCGGCGTGCGCACCTTGACCGACTTCCGAGAGCTTCGGGCCACGAAGTCAGCCACCGAAGTCTCGGCGATCAGCTTGCCTTTCCCGATGACAACCAGATGGTCGGCGGTGAGCGCCATCTCGGCCATGAGGTGGCTGGACACGAACACGGTCCGACCCTCGCCGGCGAGCTGTTTGCACAGCGTGCGTACCCAGCGGATGCCCTCGGGATCGAGACCGTTCACGGGCTCGTCAAACAGCAGCACTGCCGGGTCGCCCAGCAGGGCGGCGGCGATCCCTAAGCGCTGGCCCATCCCGAGCGAGAACTTGCCAACCCGCTTGCCGGCCACCGCACTGAGACCCACCAGTTCGAGCACCTCGTCGACGCGCGCCCGAGGGATGGCATTGCTCCTGGCCAGCGTGAGCAGATGGGCGCGGGCGGAGCGACCGGGATGGATAGCCTTGGCTTCGAGCAGTCCGCCCACCTCTCGCAGCGGCCAGGGGAGATCGTGGTAGCGCCGGCCCAACACGGTAACGGAGCCCGACGCCGGCCAGTCGAGGCCCATGATCATGCGCATCGTGGTCGACTTGCCCGACCCGTTGGGCCCCAGGAAGCCGGTTACGGTCCCCGGACGCACGTCGAAGGACAGATCGTCCACCGCCACGACGCTGCCGAAGCGCTTTGAGAGCCCCCGGGCCTCGATCACCCGATAAGCCTTGCACGACCCCCCGTCCTCTGGGTATCGGGGAGAACCCTGATACAGAGGGTTACCTCCCTGAGTCACCCTCGTCCCCAGGGGCGACGGTGCCCGCTTCACACGTTCGAGACCCAGGTGTGGCATCCACTGCCGCCGCCACGTACACCCGTATCACCCCGAACCGACGTGCCGCCGCGTCCCGATCGGCTCTGCTATGTGGGCTCTGCCATGTGTCTGATGTGACCGATGGCTACGACGGTGTCGCTAGTGCAAAGACCCAGGTCTGGTTACGTATGGGAGAACTGTTGGCTACGGCACAGAGCCAAATCGCGTTCTTCCCGACCACGGGTGAGCGACTCTTCGGCTGACCATCCGGGTAGTCCCAATACCGAGCCCTGGCGCGGCACCATTATGGGTGGCGCATGGCACGCCCGCGGGTTTCGAGAAGCGTCCGGCGCCATCGCACCGTGACCGGTTCAGTCGTCATCACGACCCTGGTTGCCCTGGGTGTGGCAATCAACTCATGCGGCGGTCCAGGTCGCACCGTCGCCCCCAAGACAGCGCTGCAGCCCAGGTCAACGACGACGACGTCCCTGTTCTCGGGCCCCGGGAGAGGTGCAGCGCACTTGGCGCCAGGGTCCGACCCGAGCGTGCTCCCCGGACCCGTCTTGATTGCCGATGAAGGCAACAACCGCTTGATCGTGGTCGACCCCCAGGGCCGCACTCTCTGGACATGGCCGCAGGCTGGCGATCTCCCTCCGGGCGTCTCGTTCAAGAGCCCAGACGACGCCTTCTTCACTCCGAACGGGAAGCAGATCATCGCCACCGAAGAGGGGTACTCGGTGGTCACCCTGATCGACGTAGCCTCGCGCAAGATCCTGTGGCGCTATGGCACACCTGGTGTGCCGGGTGACGGCCCGAACCAGCTTTCAAACCCCGACGACGCGCTGGTCCTCCTTGACGGTGACGTTTTCACCGCCGATATCAAGAACTGTCGCCTCCTGTTGATCGCCCCGTACGCACACGTGCCAGCCCGCATCTACGGCACCACTACCCAGGCCTGTCAGCACGCACCGCCAGTACACTTCGGGAGCCCCAACGGCGCTTTCCCCATGGCCAACGGGCACTACCTCGTCACCGAGATCAACGGGGACTGGGTCGACGAGATGGACCTGGCGGGGACGATCTACGCCTCATGGCACCCTCCCGGCGTCAGCTACCCGTCCGACAGCAACGAAGTGAGCCCCGGAACCTACCTGACAGTGGACTGGGCCGAACCAGGTCAGATCGAGACCTTCGACGCCGACGGACGGCTCCTCTGGCGCTACCGGCCGACCGGCAGCTCCGCGCTCAACCACCCCTCGCTGGCCCTGCCGCTCCCCAACGGCGACGTGATCGCTACCGACGACGCCAATGACCGGGTCATCGTGGTTGATCCGAAGACCAATGCCATTGTCTGGCAGTACGGGGTTCGCGGTGAGTCGGGCGACGGTCCGGGGCTCCTCAACGCGGTAGACGGACTTGACGTGGTACCGCCGTACTCCGACCTCGTCATCCATGCCACAACCATGGGCCTCCCTCCAGCTATGTCGGTGCCGACCTACACCACGCCCTGAGTTGTTGAACCGCCCGATCAGTACCGCACAGGGTTCGCCCAGTCGCCAAGCCCTTCTTCGTCGGCCGCCTCATCGCATTGCGCACAGGCTCGGCGCCGTATCCATTGGGGGGTTTTCAACAACATGACGTAGCGGCTGTAATGCTCGTTCTGCCTGCCAGCAGATCAATCGGAATGAATCCTGAGACGCTTCTCGCAATCGCCTCAACCGGCCGGTGTCCAGCGTATTCCGTCTGATCGTGGACCCTGCTCGACGTAGTCGCCGCCGCCGACGAGTACGACAGCCGTTCCGGTCCAGACGGCGAAAGCACCCTCGCGTTGGTCGGCGGGTCCCGTTGGCCCATTGGGATCGGGCGGTGGATAGGAGGGCGCGGCTGGCAACGTCGTCCAGGTGTTGGTTGCTGGGTCGTAGGCCGCGGCCCCGGGACCCGGAGCGGGCAGGACCCCGTTGGCAGACCCACCGATGACGATGAAGAAGTGCCCCGTCCACACCGCTGACGGGCTGGACTTGGCTCGAAGTGGCGAGAGCGGCAGAGCGCGCCACCGGTTCGTCTCCGGGTCGTACGCCGCACCCTGACCCACCGATTGGAAGCCAGCCGAAGCTCTGGTCTCCACGCTCGTCCCGGTCTGGCCACCCCACAGCAGTAGGTCACGGCCCGACCAAGCCGCCCCCGCAAAGCCCCGGGCGGGAACAGGCGCGTCGGGCAGCCGCTGCCACGTGCCGGTCAGCGGGTGGAGGCGGGCTCCGTCGGGGTAGGCATAGGTGAAGTCAAAGTTGAGGCCACCCCAGACCACCAACTGATGACCGGTCCAGATCGTGACCGCACCTTGCCGAGGTGTGAGCCCTGACGAGGGCAACGTGCGCCACGTATTGGTCGAGAGGTTGTAGGCGAGCACAATCTCCCTCCCGTTCGTGTCGGGGGTGGCAGGGGCCGACGACCAAACCAGCACTTCTGTCCCCGTCCATACGGCCGTCGGGTCATTCCCGGGCAGGGTCGTCGGCATGGGAGCGATGGTGTGCCAGGTGTTCGTGGCCGCAACCCAAGCGGCACCGGCGGTGACCGGAGTCGCGTCCGAAGCGAGACCGTCCGGGCTCGCGTGACCCCCGGCAACGACCATCTCGGTTCCGGTCCAGGCCCCAGCTGCACCGGATCGGGGGGTGAGCGGCGTCGGGGGGAGTTGGTGCCAGGCATTGACAGCAGGGTCGTATGCGGCGAGATCGACCGATCCGGAGTCGTCACAGCAACCGGCCCGAGGGACGAGCACCTCCGCTCCGGTCCAGGCACTGGGGCTGCCCACCGGATTGGGGCCATAGGGGATGAGCGACCAGGTTCCAGCATCAGCAGGGAGGGTCGTGGTGGTCGTGGGAGGCGCCGTCGTCGTGGAAGGGAGGACGGTTGTCGTAGATGGCGTGGCACTCTTGGTCGTGCTTCCACACGCCGCGGTCGTCAACGCCAGCGCGCCCAGAAGCAATGCCGCTGCTCGCTTGCTCATCATCACCTATCCCGAATCTCATCCCAAATTTGACCCTAGAGAGGAGCCAGCCAGGCGAGTAGGGTCGTTCGTCACTCGGTCCCTGGGGGCGGCTAACGGACCACGACGACCGGGCAGCCGGCGTGCCGGACGCAATGCTCGCTCACCGACCCCAGGAGGAGCTCCGCCATCGCTCCTCTGCCGCGACTGCCCACGACGAGAAGCTCGGCATCGCGGGCGGCGTCCAGCAACACCCGGACGGCACTCCCTCTGGTCACCCGGGCGATGACACGCTGAGGGTCGATGTTCGGGAGGGCATCTCCGATCACCTCGTCGAGCTTGACGCGGGCTTGGGCGATCAGCTCATCGGGCCAGGGGACATGAATCTCGAGCCCCAGAGGTGCGGGGTGTTCGGGAAAGGTCCAGGCCGTCAGTACCTCGAGCGTGGCGCCCGACCACTCGGCCTGACGGGCCGCCCACTGCAGGGCGCGGATGGAGGGCTCTGAGCCGTCGACACCGACCACGATTCGCCGGATCGCCGTGCCGCCGCCCACGTCGGGATTCGCTTCACTCACGTGTGCCTTCCTTGCCTTCGGGTTGCAGGATCTGTGGATCGCGACCCCGAGCGTCGACACCGATGCGGCGCCAGAGCGTCAGAGCTCCGATCGCCGCCACGACGATGCCTCCTGTCACGACGATCACCGCGGTCGGGGGAAGGTGGAGGGCAAACACCCGGCGGGACAGCGAGACACTGAACAATACGACGAAGGCTGCCGCCATGGACACCACGAGGATGACCCGTGCCGGGTTGAACGGACGCGCGATCAGGACCAAGACCCACATTGCCATGGCGAACACCGCCAACAACGCCGCCGTCCTGGCCTCGGCGAGGGTGGTATCAGGCCAGGCCCGCGCCACGAGGTAGCTGGCGAAGATCGCGGAGGCAGTGACGGTTCCCGCTGGGATGGTGAAGCGCAGCACACGTCGGGTGAAGCCTGGCACGGCGCGCGGCGCTCCCGATTCGAAGGCGAGGAAGAAGCCGGGGACGCCGATGGTCAGTGTGTCCACGATGGTCAGGTGGCGCGGGAAGAAGGGATAGGGCTCTGCCCCAACGACGATGGCAGCGGCCAGGAGGGCGGCGTACACAGTCTTGGTGATGAAGAGGTTGGCGACCCGCTCGATGTTGGCAACCACCTTTCGGCCCTCCGCCAGGATCCGAGGCACGGCGGAGAACGCACTGTCGAGGAGCACTAGGCGGGCAACGGATCGGCTCGATTGGCTCCCCGACCCCATCGCGATTCCGAGGTCCGCCTGCTTGAGCGCCTGCACGTCGTTGACCCCGTCCCCGACCATCGCTACCACGTGCCCCTGGGACTGGAGGATGTCCACGACGGCGAGCTTCTGCTCCGGTCGGATCCGGCCGACCAGGTTGGTCGCATCGAGCGCTGCGCGCAGGGCCGGTTCGTCCTCGAGCCGGCCGGCGTCCTGCGCGGCTCCCGGCGAGGGGATGCCGAGGCGGTCCGCAACCTGAGCGACCGTTTCGGGCGCATCACCCGAGAGCACCTTGATCGTGATCCCCTGCTCAATGAGGTAACGCACGGTTGCCGCCGCATCCTTCCTCAGCTGCTCCGCCAGGACGACCAGCGCCACGGGCTCGAGAGTCGGCGGCAGTGCGGCTGCCTCGACGGGTGCCGGAGCGCGGGCCAGGATCAGGACCCGTCGTGCGGACCGCTCGTGCTCCCTGGCTCGGGCCACCACGCCGGACTCGTCCTCGGGGAGTACGACCTGGGAAGCCCCGAGAACCCACGATCCATGGTCGACGAAGCTCACCGCGCTCCACTTGCGCGAGGACGAGAAGGGCATCAGCGACCGGACCCGCCAGCCCCTCGACTCTCCTGCCTGGAGCGGTGCGAGGGCGCCAATCGTCGCGTTGGGCGCCGGATCGGCGGCCGCGGCCGCGGCCAGGACCTGCTCGACGTCAGGTCGTGGCAGGTCGGAGAGGACCTCGATGCCGGCCAGTTGCAGTCCTGGTTCGGTGAGCGTCCCGGTCTTGTCGATGCACAGCACGTCGACGCGCGCCAGTCCCTCCACCGCGGCCAGCTCCTGGACCAGTACGCGATGGCGCGCCAGCCGGAGCGCTCCCACCGCGAAGGCCATCGACGTCAGCAGCACGAGTCCCTGGGGCACCATGGCGGCGGCCCCGGCAACCGATCCCCTCAGGGCGTCGGCCGATGACTGATGGCTCCGGAGGAGCTGGGTGACGAAGAGCGCGATGCCAATCGGGATCATGACCCAGGTCACGAGTCGCAGGATCTCGTTGGTCCCTTGCTGCAGCTCGGAGCGGATCAACCTGAACCTCCGGGCCTCAGCCTCGAGCCCACGTGCATAGGACAACTCACCCACCCCGGTCGCCCTGATCCTCCCCGAGCCGGCGACAGCGAAGGTCCCCGACAGCACCGGTTCGCGGGCGGACTTCGGCACTGCCTCTGCCTCACCCGTCAGGAGGGACTCGTCGACTTCGAGACCCTGCGATGTCAGCACCTGGCCGTCGACGGCGATCTGGTCGCCCCGCCGTACTTGGATCACATCGTCCAACACGATCTCCTCGAACGGAATGTCGAAGACGCGACCCGAGCGGACGACGTGGCATCTCGGAGCGGCCAGCACGGCCAGCCGATCGAGCGCCCGCTTCGAGCGGATCTCCTGGAAGATCCCGATCGCCGTGTTGGCCACGAGGACGATGCCGAAGAGCGCATCCTGAGGAGGCCCAACCACCACGGCCACGATGAACAAGGATCCCAAGATGGCGTTGAAACGAGTGAGCACATTGGCCCGGAGGATCTGACCGACCGTGCGCCCGGTGGTCGGCTGCGCACCGTTGGCCTTGCCGGCACGAACACGCTCTCGGACCTGCTCCTCGGAGAGCCCGACGGACGCGTCGAGCAGCGTCTCCCGCTCACCCGATGCCGAGGTTGCAGCCGAAGGCACGATCGCCTCGGGCGAACTCATCAACGCGGGGGCTGGACGCTCGTCTCCGATGAGCGGTCCCTCCTGTTGGCGCGGTACAGCGCAGCGCCCTGTTGGCTGCTTCTCATTGCGCTATCTTCCCCTCCCCCCGTACATGCTCCTAGGGCCAAATGACCTGGTCGGTCCCTTGGGCAGGACGTTCGGCCCTGGTGACGTCGGGATGCCCGGCTCACGATGACTGAGGTGGTGAGCGCGCAGTCGAACCCGCCGTCATGGCTCGGCCGGCACGTGGCCGTCATCCTCCTAGACGTGACCGGTGCCTGCCTCGTTGTCGGCGGAACACTCCACCTGGCCGGTGCCGCCACTGCGGGAAACGCGGTCTGGGTCGTGTCCGGCGCCATCGGGGCTGCGTACACGCTCTGGACGATGGTGGAAAGCCTCCGCCGAGGACGCGTCGGAGTGGACCTTATCGCCCTCCTGGCCTTGGTCGGCGCACTCGCCGTGGGCGAGTATCTCGCCGCTGCGGTGATCAGCGTCATGATGGCAAGCGGACGGGCGCTTGAAGCATGGGCGGCCGGACGGGCGAATCGGGACCTGCGCCGGCTCCTCGAACGTGCCCCCACCACGGCCCACCGCTACGAGCGCGAGGAGCTCCGTACCGTCGCGGCGGACAGCGTGTCACCGGGCGACCGCCTCATGGTGCAATCGGGGGAGCTGGTACCCACCGACGGCCTCCTGCTCACGAGCGCCGTGCTGGACGAGTCCGCGCTGACGGGAGAGGCGCTGCCCGTCACTCGTGAGTCAGGAGAGCCTGTGCGGAGCGGTGTGCTCAATGCCGGGTCGCCGTTCGACCTGCGCGTGACGGCCCGCGCATCGGAGAGCGCGTACGCCGGAATCGTTCGGCTGGTCGCGGAGGCCGAGTCCTCGCAGGCTCCGTTCGTCCGCCTGGCCGACCGCTACGCGATCTGGTTCCTCGTCTTGAGCCTGGTCGTGGCGGCCGGTGCCTGGATCGTTGCTGGCCCGGCGCGGGCCGTTGCCGTCCTCGTCGTGGCCACGCCGTGCCCTCTCATCCTCGCCGCGCCGGTTGCCCTGGTCGGAGGATTGTCGCACGCGGCGAGGCGGGGGGTCGTCGTCAAGGGTGGCGCCGTCCTCGAGCGCCTGGCGCAGTGCACCACACTGCTCATCGACAAGACAGGAACCTTGACGACGGGCCATCCGTCGCTGACGACCATCGTGCCGTCGGGCACGTTGGCCCCCGACGAGGTGCTTCGCCTGGCGGCATCCCTCGACCAGGTCTCGCCGCACGTGCTCGCCCATTCGGTGCTCAGGGCGGCCCAAGAGCGCAGATGTGACCTCGAGCTCCCCGAACAGGTCGAAGAGGTCGCCGGGGCGGGCATTCGAGGGTTCGTCGGCGGCCACGACGTCGTGCTCGGCAAGGCGTCGTGGGTCGGAGTCGAGGGGTCGCCGGCCTGGGCCAAGACAGCACGGCGGCGCGCCCGCCTCGATGGGTCGCTGACCGTGTTCGTCGGAGTGCACGCTCAGCCCGCGGGGGTGTTGGTGTTGGACGACCCGGTGCGCCGCGATGCCCCGAAGACGATCCGCTCCCTTCGCCGAAGCGGCATCGATCGGATCGTGATGGTCACGGGCGACCGGCCGGAGGTGGCTGAAGCCATTGGTGCTGTCATTGGGGTGGACGAGGTGCTTGCCGAGCGGTCGCCAGCGGACAAGTTGGACGTCGTGAATGCCGAGCGTCTCCGTGCGCCGACGATGATGGTCGGGGATGGCATCAACGATGCCCCCGCTTTGGCTCTGGCCGACGTCGGTGTCGCGATGGCGGCTGAGGGCGCTTCGGCCTCGTCCGAAGCAGCCGACATCGTACTGACGGCTGACCGTTTGGACCGATTGGGCGAGGCTCGATCAGTGGCTGTTCGGAGTCGACGAATTGCCCTCGAGAGCGTTGTTGTGGGCATGGCTATGTCGCTCGTGGCAATGGGGTTCGCGGCGATCGGTCTGCTTCCCGCAGTCTGGGGAGCGCTGCTGCAGGAGGGAATCGACGTCATCGTCATCCTCAATGCTCTGCGGGCGCTGCGTCCTCCTCAAGCCGAAATGGGCTTCGACGAGGATGAATCCGCGCTCGCCAGACGATTCCAATCCGAACATCTGACCATTCGAGCGGATCTCGATCGACTTCTTGCAGCCGCCAATGCGATGGGGACGATGCAGCCGGCGGAGGTCATGACGCATGCACGCGAAGTGCACCAGTTTCTCATCGAAGAGGTCGCACCACATGAGGAGGCCGAGCAACAGCTGCTTTATCCCGTACTCGAGCACGTCCTTGGTGGCCGAGAGCCGACGGCTCCCATGAGTCGGGCCCACATTGAGATCCTGCATCAGATCAGGCGGCTGGGCGCGCTCCTCGACGAGATAGGCGACGAGGAGCCCGATGTCGAAGACATCGATGAGATTCGCCGCCTGCTCTATGGCCTGCACGCGATTCTCCGTCTCCACACTCTCCAGGAAGAGGAGAGCTACCTGTCATTCGAGGACAGCGTGGATGCGACCCTGAAGTCAGATAGTCCCTCGGTTGACCCGGCGCACGGCTCAAGTGATGAACCCCTTGGTGTAGTGAACCGAGACCCGAATGTCTGGTCGAACAACCCTTAGGCGGTCCAGGTTGCGGCGTCGCATCGTGGTGAGCGAGTTGGTGCTGCTCGCAACGCTTGCCATCGTTGCTGATGCGTGTTCGACCCCGCCATCAGGTGACAAGGCCGTTCACCGCTCCAATCCCTCCCGCAGCACAACGATATCGACGACTGCTCCGACTACGAACACGACCGTTGCCCTCACGACCACGACCGTTGCCCCAACCACACAGCCCTCCAGCACGGAGAGCTCGCTCCCCGCCACGACTTCGACCACTACCTCGCCGTCGACCCCGGAGAACCTGAACCCGCTCTTCGGGAAGGTGTGGCAGCAGATACCGACCGCATCGCGCGTCGTGGCGCTGACCTTCGATGCTGGGGCCAACGGCAACGGTGTGCCGGCGATCTTGTCGACGCTTCGCAACGCCGGCGCGCCGCGCGACCTTCTTCTTGACGGGGGCCTTCACGAAATCCTTCCCCGACTTGGCCCGTTCGATCGTCCAAGACGGCTACCGGGTCGGAGATCACACCGTCGACCATCCGCACCTGCCGACACTCTCCGATGTCATGGTCGCCGCCGAGGTCGCCGATGCCGCTGCGACCATCACCTCGGCGACGGGAGCGTCGCCGGTTCCACTCTTCCGCTTCCCTTACGGCGACAGCGATGCCCGGACCCTGACGGTGGTCAACGATCTCGGGTACGTCGCGGTGGGCTGGACAGTCGACACTCTGGGCTGGGAGGGGAGCTCCGCTGGGATCACAGCGGCGAGCATCGTTGCCCGCGTCATGGCGGGCCTTCGGCCCGGTGAGATCGTGCTGATGCACGTTGGATCCAACCCGAACGACGGATCGACGCTGGATGCCGATGCGCTGGCCTCGGTGATCGGATCCATCAAGGCGGCCGGCTACTCGTTCGTCACATTGGACGCTCTCGTCGGGAACGGCTGACGACCGACCTGGTGATGCGCTAAGGGCCAGTGAACGAACAGAGGCGACCCACGAGCTGGCAGCCATGTGAGTTTCTACAGCGGAGCGCGTTGCCGCGGTGGTGTCCGTCCATCCTCGGGGTCCCGTGATGATTGAGCGTTCGGGAAGATGATCCGCTGATAGATGACGAATTTGATGAGCCAGAAGGTCAGCATCACGATCGGATAGCCGATCGCCACGACCAGTAGGTGGAGAGGATGGCCCGCCGGAGCAAAGCTGGCAAGACCACCCGTCAGCAAGCTGGTGAGCGCGATGCAGCTGATCGAGACGATCCAGTAGAGGATCACCTGACGGAGGACGCGCTCTCGGGCAGCCTCCCTCCAGATCCAGTAGCGACTCAACAAGTAGGACGGGACGGTTCCAGCGAGGCTTGCGATCAGCGCGGCGACGGTGGCCGTCGTGAGATCGAGTCCGTAGAGGACGAGAAGTGTGGCCTCACTCACTGCGAAAGCCACTCCGGATGTGGCGGCATAGCGGGCGAGGCGGGCCACGTCGGCCCGACCGAACCGGTTGGGGACGCCGACGGTATAGGGAGCGCCTCCCTCGTGGATCACGCAGGATTCAGACATGAAGGCCACACTCCGTCTTGTCCGTTCCGGGCCAGCGGCCGGCTCGCGGATCTTCGAATCGAGTGACCGGTTGGGTCGTGGGCTCGCACCCGATAGACGGGTACCCCCGCGCCTTCAATGGGTGGAGGAGGAGCCGATGATCGGCTTCGTATCGGGAGACGTCGTCGTTCGTCCAGCAAGCCAGCGGGTTGATCTTGACCAATCCTTGGGCCGAATCCCAACCGACGATCGGTGACGACGCCCGATTCGGGGTGTCGCACCGTTTCAGGCCGCTCACCCATGCGTGGCGTCCTCTGAGCGCCCTAGCCAGAGGAACGACTTTTCGCAGCTCGCAGCAGCGTTCGGAACCGCACGGCCATGGCTCGGCGTCTGCACCGGGTCGGATGATTCTCAGATTGAGGCCATAGAGCTGGCGGACCTGCTCGACGAAGGTGAGCGTTTCTGCAAAGTGAGAGCCTGTATCGAGAAAGATGATCTCGGCACGGGTGTCGATGCGAATGGCGAGATCTATCAGGACGCAGTTCTGGAATGACGACACGACCGAAATTGCCGGCCAGAACTCGCTGAACGCCCACGCGAAGACCTCCTCCGACGCGGCACCTTCGAAGCCTGTGTTGAGTGCGACAAGATCAACACCGGGCGGCGAGAGAGCATTGGCCCAGCCTTCGATGCCGCCGTGCCGCTCACCGGTGACGGGGCCATCTCGTGGACCGGTCCAAGCCGTCCTCGCAAGAGAAGCTTCCTCTCCTCGAGATTGCCGAGGCGTAGTGAGTGTCATGTCTGACCTCCGGGGCCCCGAATGTTCATTTCATCCGTCAGGTCCAAATGTGGCAGCGGGTTTGATCACCTGACAGGGGCTTTGGTCACCTTCGAAGGCCTTCTGGCTGAAGACTTAACTGAGACACAGCGCAGGCCCAGGGCAGATTCAGATTCGGCTCGCTACCGGCACGTTTGACCGGTGCGCTCGGTGACCTTGGACCCTACGTGAGAGGTCGGCGTCGGGGTACAACGGCAGTAGGAACTGCGCGCAGAGAGTTGGTCTGGAGCAGCGATGAGAATTTTGGTTCTGGGAGGAGACGGCTACTTGGGATGGCCGACAGCCCTCCACTTGTCAGCTGCAGGCCATGACGTGGCGATCGGGGACAACTTTGCGCGGCGTGGCTATGACCGGGAGTTGGGAGCGACGAGCTTGGTGCCCATCGCATCGCTCGACGAACGGGTCAAGGCGTGGCGGGAGATCTCGAATCGCCGAATCACGACATTCGTCGGGGATCTCACAGACGCGCCTTTCACAACAGCCCTCATCGACGAGGTCCGACCAGACACGATCGTCCACTTCGCAGAGCAGCGTTCTGCCCCCTATTCCATGATCGACCAGACACACGCGGTGTACACGCAGGTCAACAACGTCGTGGGCACGCTGAACCTGCTCTACGCCATCGCCGACGTCGACCCGAGCATTCATCTGGTGAAGCTCGGCAGCATGGGCGAGTACGGGACGCCGAACATCGACATCGAGGAGGGTTGGCTCGAGGTCACCCACAAGGGCCGGACCGATACCGTCTTGTACCCCAAGCGGCCCGGATCCTTCTACCACCTCTCGAAGGTTCACGACAGCCACAACATCGAATTCGCGTGCCGGGCCTGGAACGTGCGGGCCACCGATCTCAACCAGGGGATCGTGTACGGCCAAGAGACCGACTTGACGAGACTGGACCCCGCCTTGGCAACCAGGTTCGACTACGACGCCGTCTTCGGCACGGTCCTCAACCGGCTGATTGTCCAGGCCGTCTGTGGGCACCCGCTCACCGTCTACGGGAGTGGGCATCAGATTCGAGGGATGCTCCACATCCGGGACACGGTCGAATGCATCCGGATCGCGGCAGAGAAACCTGCGATGCCGGGAGAGTTCCGGGTGTTCAACCAGTTCACCGAGCAGTTCTCCGTCCTCCAACTGGCCGAGATGATCCGTGCCACGTATCCGGGCCACGTTCGTATCGCCCGCATCGAGAACCCCCGAGTGGAAGCTGCCGAGCACTACTACAACGCTGTCCACTCGCGCTTGCTCGACCTCGGCCTCGAGCCCCACAATCTGAGCGACACCCTGATCGACTCTCTGTTCTCCATCACCGAGAGCAACAAGCAGCATGTCGACCCCAGTCTTTTCGATCCGAGCGTGCGCTGGAAGGCAACCTCGAGCTCTGTTGGGCCACACCCGATCAAGGCCGCCGCTGCATGATCAGCGTCGCTCGGGTGGTGACAGATGACCGCTCGCTGTTGCTCGCTGACTCAAGAGCTTGTCGAGCTGCTTGTGAGGCCGTTGGGTGAGCACTGGGTGAGACACGCCAAGGGCCAATGGTCAGCCCATCGTTGTTCGTCGAGGTCTCACCGACTCGGTGGTGACGGTGGAATCGCAGAGTGATCCGGGCGACCCCGAGTCCCGCCGTTCGGCCTGGCCGAACGTTCGGGCAGTCTCATGGGGATCGAGTAACAGCGGCTTAAGGACTCGGTTGTCGGCTTCACGTGTCAGGCGAGCCCGGCCGAGAAGCGGGGTTGGCCGCAAATGGCGCCACACCCTTGCAATCATCTCCACCTCGATCATGATGGTCGTGCTTCTGAGCGACTGCACGGGGGGCCAGCCCGTGTCGCTTCCGAATCTGCAGTCCCCGATCCGTTACCCGTCGAGTGCCGTCATCGAGGGCCAGATCCGCTCGCCTGGTGGTCCGTTCCTCTACGACCACAAGGGCCGAGTCGTCTTCTTCCATGGGGTGAACGCGGTCTACAAGCACCCCCCCTACGAGCTCTACCCTGCCCCTAACAAGCCGTGGGACCTCGGCGCCGCCGACGCGTCGCTGATGGCGAGGCTCGGGTTCAACGTCGTTCGGCTTGGGATGACTTGGAAGGGCTTGGAGCCGGGGACCGCTCCGGCGAACGACCCCGCCATTTGCACGACCGGAGCGCCCCATGTTCCGGGCCAGTTCAGCCAGGCGGTTCTCGATGCCTACCTCAGCAAGCTGAAAGGGACCGTCGACCTGCTCGGTCGCTTTCACATCTACACGCTGCTCGACATGCACCAGGACGTCTACAACGAGCTGTTCGACGGAGAGGGTGCGCCGAACTGGGCGGTGTGCACCAGCACGGCGTCGAACACCGAGCCGCCCGGCCGGTGGTCGCAGAACTACGGGACCGCCGCCGCGGGAGCGGCCTACCGCCACTTCTGGACCAACGACGTGGTCGGTGACCTCCAGGGCGAGTACGACCGGGTGTGGGCCGCCGTGGCGACCTACTTCCGGGGCGATCCCTGGGTCCTCGGGTACGACCCGTTCAACGAGCCGTTCTCGACCTCGTTGGTCACTTCCGGGGACGAGAAGTTCGACGGTCAATTGGAATGCTTCTATACGGGCAGGTCATTCATCGGTACCCCCTCGCACGGCGCAGCGCCGATCACGTGCGCCCCGGGTGTTCC
This sequence comes from uncultured Acidimicrobiaceae bacterium, assembly GCA_963717455.1. Classification (GTDB taxonomy): domain Bacteria; phylum Actinomycetota; class Acidimicrobiia; order Acidimicrobiales; family RAAP-2; genus Bog-473. The sequence goes on along the minus strand of OY970336.1, from coordinate 2,355,057 downwards.
GGCGGTCGGCCTCATCCCGGCTATCCAAACGGCCGATCCGGGTGCTCTTGTGTTCTACGAGCCCGACATCTTCAGCAGCCGCGGTTCCACAAACTTCGTCGGGCCGATGCGATTCGCCGACCTGGTCTTCAACGTGCACGTCTACTGCGGACAGCGCAGCGGCAAGACAGGGAACCCGACCAACATCGCCGCCTGCGCGGCCCAAGAGCAGCGTTCCCTCACGACGCGCTCAGAGGACCGCACCGACCTCGGCACGCCTGCGCAGCCCGGCGGTCCGGCGTGGTTCCTCAGCGAGTTCGGCGCCACCTCGAATTCGACACTGCTCGATCGGCTCACCACAGAGGCCGACCGGAGCCTGGTCGGCTGGTCCTATTGGTCGTGGAAGTTCTATGCCGATCCCACCGGGAGCTCCGCCGAGGGGCTCGTCGCAGCGGACGGATCACTCCGGTCGACCGCTGCGGTCCTTTCGCGCACGTATCCTCAAGCGATCGCCGGAAGGCCGACGTTGCTGTCCTTCGATCCGACGAGCGGGGCATTTCACCTGGCCTACGTTCCGGATCACACCGTGCAGGCCCCGACGGCGATATTCGTCCCGACCCAGGTCCACTACTCGAGCGGGTACTGTGCCCGGGTTTCGGGCGGAAGGGTCACCTCCAAGCCGGGTAGTGAAGTCCTCCTCGTCGAGAACGCCCGTGCCGGACGGTCGGTGTCAGTGTCGGTGACCTCGGGATCTTGCTGAACGGTGGCGTCCCGGCCGGCTCTGCTCACAGAGACAATCCGCCTCCCGCATCTTCCAAACCGGGTGCAGTCAGTTACGGCGAGGGCCTTTGGACCTTAGGCAACCCCCGCTCAACCATCGCATGATCGAAGCGCCTCCGAGGAAAGGGGCAGAGATGGGTGGATTCGTTCGTAGACCCTTCGTCGGGGTCCTCGTGGCCTTCATGTCGATGGCAGTGCTGCCCTTCATGAATGGCGGGACTGCCTCCGGCCACTGCGAGCGTCACGACGCCGTACTTGGCTTCGGTGGCAATGGCGGCTACTCCGACTGGGCATGGCTACTGGCTGGTCGGCCTCGATGGTGGCGTGTTCTCCTTCGGTGACGCGCGGTACTTGGGTTCTCTTCCAGGTCTGCATGTTGCGGTGAAGAACATCGTGGGCATCGATGCCACTCCCGACGGGCATGGCTACTGGCTGGTGGGGTCCGATGGCGGGGTCTTCAGCTTCGGCGACGCCCAGTTCTACGGCTCCTTGCCGGGAATCGGGGTCCAGCCGACATCGGTGCGGTTCACCCAGTCCGATCAGTTCAACGCCTTCGTGGCCTACTCGGGGGTCGTTTCGATCCAACCCACGCCAGACGGCCACGGCTGCTGGCTGGTCGGCCCCGATGGGAGCGTCTTCACCTTCGGTGACGCCGGGTTCTATGGATCGCTTCCCGGCGTCCTTGGCACCCGGATCGTTCCGAGCACCCCTCACGCCGGCGCCCTCGGGTCGCGGGCAGTGGTAGGCACCGGTCACGCCGCGGCCGTTCCGATCGTTGGCTTTGCCGCCACCGCCGATGGCCACGGCTACTCGATGGTGGCTGATGACGGCACCGTCTACTCCTTTGGTGACGCTCGGTACTTCGGTTCCCTGGCGTCAGTTGGGGTACAGGCGCCACCGGTCAGGGTCACGGGGTTCATCCCGCCGTCCACCGTTCAGCTCGCCCTTCCTCTGGCCACCGTGGCCGGGATCACCCGAACGCCAGACGGCAACGGTTACTGGATCGTCTCGCTCGATGGCGGCGTCTTTAGCTTCGGCGATGCCCAGTTCTTTGGCTCGATCCCCGGCGTCCCCACCACGATCCAGAGCGTCGTCGGCATTCGATAGCAAGGCGAGGAGGAAGCACACTCTTGGCACGGTTGGTCGGTCCACGGGTCCGACTACGCGAGTGTCGCCGAAGTGACACGATGCTGGATCGAAGCGATGACCAGGAGCAGCTGTGAGCAGTTCCTGAGGCCCGTGCGCTCCAGGTCGAGCCGGCGCCTCGGAGGCGTGCGACGTTGCTATCAGCCCAGTGGCCAGTACGCCAAAAGCCCATCGACCCCCTCGACGCGGCGCATTAGCTCGTCGACGAGGGAGCGCCACAGAGCCTCACGCACGAGCCAATCGTCTTCCTCGGCGGCGTCGATGTCCTCAACCCATGGGAGGGCTTCCACTAGCCCGGCCAGCGGCGGGCGCAGAGCCTCGGCGACCTGGGCGAGCTTGCGCGGTGAGAACGCTCCCGACTTGACGGCGGCCGTGTTGCCCTTCTGGAACGGAGCCCAGGTGTAGTAGCGAGCAGGTCCCTTGCTCACGCCACACCACCGATCAGCGCGGATGCTGCGGAAGCATCGGCGGCGTCTTGTGCCACCTGACCTGCATTTCTGCCGAGAAGGGGGCTCAGCGCGGAATAACCGGGGCGCGCGAGCACCCAGCAAGCGCGCCGGAGGTCGGCCGCGCGACGGCGCGCGACAGGCAGGGGCCGCGCATCGTTCCGCGCTGGCGTCGAAGCCGTTTTTTCGAGCTGGCGCGGTCCATCATGCGTGAAGCCCGCTTCGCACCCATCATCCTCCGCGGGCTCGGCGACATCTCCATCATCGTCATGGCTGGGCCGTAAAGCAGGCTTGACGCTCCATCGTCTGCTTTGGCGTCTCAGCCCTTCAGCTGCTCTGCAGCTCACGCAGTAGCGCCGGTTCAGTTGCTCGACCCAGAAGGCGCAGCAAGGGTGTACGGGGCCGGTTTCGTCGGCCATCCACGTCGGCGCTCCGCAGCATCGGCACGGCTCGGCCGGGTCGAGCGACGTGCTCCGGGCTGTAACGCCTGCGTTACGGGCGTCGAGGTCCGGGCTCACCATGCGACGCCGTCCATGTAGCTCCGGTCGCTCTGGCGCTCGTGCTCGCAGTCGTGGCACCAGCAGGTGACGTAGTAGACGACCCGGCTGTACGGCGGGCGCTCCACCTCGATGAGCCCGGCGGCACGCAGGTGCTCGGCGTGCTCGGTCACCGTCTTGGGCTCCCAGCGCAGCCAGCGGGCGACGGTGTTGGTGCCGTCGTCGATGACAGGGATGCCCTCGGCGGTGAAGCCGCTGTGGCTCCGGAGGAGCTGGCCGAGCAGGCGCCAACACCAGGGGTCGAGCGCGCTGATCGTGGCGAACATGCCGCTGATGTGCTCGGGCACCGGCTCGGCCTCGTTGGCGGCGCTCATGTGTTCCCCTTCGCAGCATCGACGCCGGTTGTCTCAATCTCGGCACCGAACGCTGCAACGGCTCCGGCCGCCTCCACCTCTCCATCCCCCTCCACTTCACCTTCCACTTCCCCAGACCCAAGAATGAAATTGGGACCACGAGAATTAGACGGGTGGACCGCTGGGAGTCCGGTGTCCATTTCGACAGTGGACCGCTGGGAGTCCGCCGGTGGACCGCTGGGAGTCCACTGTCGCGATGGATTGCGCAGGCGGACGGTGTCTTGGTGCCCGTCGCCGGGCTTCTTCTCGACGATCCCGGCAGCTTCAAGGTGGCCGAGGTGCCTGTCGATCGTGTTGCGGCCCCATCCGAGCAACTTCGCGAGCTTGTTCCGCCCGTTGAACCTGGCGCTGTACTGATCGGCGAGCGCCCACACCATCTGGCAGCAGTGCGGGTCCAGCTCGCTCCACCAGTAGTGCGGGAGCATGATGAACGCCGGTCGCCCGTCGTCGAGGTAGCGGCGGGTCACCTTGGGCGTGCTGAGGTCGAGATCGGCGGTCAAGGGCATGAGGTCGTCGGTGCTGAGCCCGGCGTCGATCATGTCGGTGATGTCCTTGAACGCCACTGGCGGCACCAACATCGACACCCGGCACCCGGCGCCGGACAACTTGGCGGCGACCTCCCTGGCGAAGCTGATGCCCACCTGATCGCGGTCGGCGACGACGACCACGATCGCCCCGCGCAGCACCTCGGTCCACTCGTCGTGCCACTTCTTGCCCGGTCCCGCACCGTAGGGAGCGGTCGTGGCGGCCAACCCGAGCCCGGCCAGGGTGTCGGCATCACGCTCGCCCTCGGCGATCCAGATGTTCTGCTCGATGCGGAGCGCAGCGTCGATCTGAGGGCGGCGGTAGAGCCCCGGCTTGACTCCACCGAGGCCCTTGGTGCCGTCGGGGCGCACCCATGCCCACGAGCGGCCACGGGCGCTCTTGCGGCGGACCTTCACGGCGGTCACACGCCCTTCTCGGTCGTGGTACGGATGGCGCCTCTCCCACGTTCCCGCCGGTGTCGGTACTCGCTCGGGTCGCAGGTCCTCGGCCGTCAGCCCGCGGGCGGCGAGGATGTCGTCGAGGTCGCAGTCAGCGTGGCAGGACATGACCACCGTCTCGCCGTCGTCGCCGAGGCTGATGCTCAGCGAGGGGTTCTTGTCGCCGTGGCCCCTGCCGTGCGACGGAAGCGGGCAGCGTGCGCGGTGCTGGTTGCCTCCGCTCGCCTTCACTCCGTCGAGCTGCCCGAGCACGCGCTGGCGACGCTCCTCGCCGGTCACGCGACCACCCGGTCGTCGAAGATGATGCGCAACCCTCGCACGAGGTCGTCGCTCGGGTCGATAGACACATCGGCAGGCAGGTGCAGTCTCTTGTCCCGATGTCGAGCACCACGCGATGCGGTCCCCGGTGGCCGCGCAGCAAGGCGGCGAACAACCCAGCGAGCGGTCTGTCAGCACGCCGGGCGGTACGGAGATCCTGACGGCTCGGTGAACTGTGAGGAACCGGCGACCGGACTCGTCGCGGCCGTGCTCATACTCGTTGACCCTCTGCACTACGACGTTCTCACGCATCAGCACGCGCCGGGCGCAGGTCGGCCCACGATGGGCGGCGATCGAGAGCGGATCCGTCAGGTGAGCGCCGCACTCGTCGCAGGCGGTCACGAGCTGCGCTCCGCCCCGATGCCGTGACCATTGGCCGCGTCGGCCTCGCTGAGGCGCTCCAAATCCGAGACGCCGGTCCAGCGCCACGTCACGGCGCTGACGGCGGACCAGTCGATCAACCCCACCGTGTCGCCCTTCTCGGGGTCGCTCAGCCAATCGGCGTGCCAAACGTCGCTCTCATCATCGAGCCTCGGCTCGGTGGCCGATGCCAGGTGGAGCACGGCCGCGCCTGCGATGACGACGCGGACCTTGTAGTGGTCGTCCTCTGACCGCTGCGTGGTGATGCGCCTCGTCACTTTGCCGCCTTGCGAAGGCGGCGGGCCCGGGCCGACTTCAGGGCGAGGGCGAGGTAGTACGCCTTGCGGGCGTGCTCAGCGCGGCGCGCCCGTTCGGCGGGCGACAGCTTGTGCTCGGGGTCCACCTCGGGGTCAAAGCGGTCCTTGAACGCCTGGCGGGCCGGTGCGGTGCGAGCCGTTGGGTCCTCGGTCTGCGCCCACGATGAGTGCGAAGCCAGGCGAGCGCGCTGGCTCCGCTCGTGCGGAGTGAGGGTGCCCAGCAGTAGGGCGATGAACAACAGGAACAGCGGCACGGCAAAAGCTCCTCGGGTGCCCCGGGTGCCGCTTTCCGGGGCTGCTTCTGCCTAACGGCCAGCCGATCTAGTTGTCGATGTGGACGTTATCCTACGGGCCGCGGCGTCCTCAATCGGCGGATGCTGGCCGAGGTCAGCGGCGACGGTTCCGCCCACGCCATTCGGCGGGCCGCGTCGCCTCGCTCCGTCCGCGGCCCGTTCCAGTAGCTGCCCTCGGTGTACGGGCGCAGGGCCTCGGATCGCTCGACGGCGGCGGCGTCAGGATGCCAGCGGATCGACCCGCCCAGGGCGCCAGCCTTCTCGGCGAGCTGGCGGGCCCGCGCAGAGTCGAGGACGAGGCGGCCGCCGCAACGCACCTCCTTGCACGCGCACGACCAGAAGGCGAGCCGTGCGGCGTCGGTCGCCGGGACCTCCGAGGTGCGCCACGGACGGGTCAGGACCACGCCGCTCGCGTGCTCGGGGCGATCCTCCATCGCGGCCTCTCGGTACGTGACGGACAACCGCCCGCCGGGCAGCAGCGTGATCCGCGCAATCGTCACGCCACACCGAGGGCAGTCGATGACCACCTCCACGGGCTCGGTGCTCACGGTCGCGGTTCGATCCGCTGGCGCAACTCGTCGAGGCCCTGCTGGTACTCGGCATCCAGTGCGGTGCGAATGACCCGCCGCGCCTCCCGGGCCGACAGCGTGCGCCGTTCGACCAACGCGTCGGCAACGGCCTCCACGGCGAGCCAAACGTCCGGGTTCGCCAGCATGGTGCGGGTGCGCTCGGTGAGCCAGCCCAGATATTCTCCGGCCTCGTCGTAGTTGCCGCCCGAGAGCTGCTCCACGAGGGACAGGGCGTACTCCATGTCGCCGCCGCCGATCATGGCCACCCAGGCTTCCGGCTCGCCGCCGTGCTTCGCCGCCAAAGCGGCCGCGGCCTCGTCGGTCAGCTTCACCAGTCCCGAACCGACCTCGGTCGGGTTGTGGCTCATGGCTTGCTGTTGGGCGAGCCCACCGGCCAGTGCCACGATCACGCGTTGCTCGACCCACCGGCGAGTGGTCGCGTCAACGAACCCGCCCAAGCCGCTGTAGCTGGCCGCCTCGATCCGTTCGAGCATCGCGTCGGACATGGGCTCGTGGAGCACGTGACCGGCGGCATCCTCGCTCTCGATGATGGTCACGTGCTTGAACGGGACGTGCAGGAAGTAGGAGGCGGCGACGTGACCGGCCTCGTGCACCGCGGTCGCCCGCAGCTCGTCCGTCACGGTCGCGCTCACAGCCGGTCACCGGGTGAGCGGTAGGCGTCGCGGGCGCGTTGATCCGCCGTGCTGGCGGCGTAGCGGCCGACCATCTCGCGGCTGCGCCAACCGTTGAGCCGCATCAAGTCCGTCTCGTTGCCGCCGTTGGCGAGGTGTTGGTGGCTGAAGTAGTGCCTGAACAAGTGGGCGTGCACGTGGCCGATCCCTGCCTGCGTGGCACGGCGCTCCACGATGGAGCGGATGCCCGCCGTCGTCATGGCGCCACGGTTGCCGATCCAAAGAGCGTCGGTGTCGGCCGCCCAGTGCGAGCGCGCCCGCCCGTGGATGTACTGCTCCAATGCCGTCGCCGTCTTGGCGCCGAAGGGGCAGGCCCGCGGGCGTCGGCCCTTGCCGACGACGAAGGCCACCCGGGCGTCGAGGTCTACGTCCTCGACCTGAAGGTTGGTCAGCTCGGACAGGCGCATCCCCGAGTCGAGGAACAGGCGCAACACGGCATAATCCCGCTGATCTTCGAGGACCTTGCTCCGCTCGCAGGTGGCGAGGAGCTTCTTCAGCTGCTCGTCGCTCAGCACCGGGACGGGCACCTCGGGCACCTTCGGCGGCTTCATCCGCGCCATTGGGCTCTCGGTGATCTCCCCGAAATCGACCAGGAAGGCGAACAGGGACGTGAGCGCGCGGTAGCGGTTGTTCGCGGTGGCCGGGCTCTTGGTCTGCACGAGCCGCTCGATGAACGACTCCACGTGCTCGCGGCCGATCTTGGCGACCTCGGTCGGCATCCCCGACTCGCGCAAGAACGCGAGGAGCTGGTTCGCCGCTTCGCTGTAGGTGTCGATGGTCTTTTTGCTCTTGTTCGACGCGCGCAGCGAACGTTGGAACGAGGGAATGAGCGTGGCCAGATCGCCTACGCTTTCTGCGGTGACTCGTCTCATGGAAGTACCTCCTTGGGTTGGGGAACCCGTGTCTTGGGAGCGTTTGCCCGCTCGCCAAAGACAAGGTTATCCGCTGAGGGAGCGTTGTCCAAATCGGCGCTCTCCGGCGGATAGCCAAAAAGCCCAGTAAAAACGCATAAAAAACGGGATGTAGCGCAGCTTGGTTAGCGCGCCTGCTTTGGGAGCAGGAGGTCCGGGGTTCAAATCCCCGCATCCCGACCAACTGGACTTGACCCCATTCAGTGGACTGCCCTTCAGGCTCCTCGTGATGTGTCGCGGGCGCGCTGGTCCGCTCATGGGTGCCGGCTCGGCAAGAATGCCCCGATGGCCGACACGGGGGTGAAGCAACGCGCGGGCGGCGGCATCGTCCTGGTGACGCTGGCGTCGGCGCAGTTCCTGATGACCCTGGACAGCTCGGTGATGAACGTCTCCATCGCCACCGTCGCCAAGGACGTGGGGACGACGGTGACCGGGATCCAGTTGGCGATCACCCTCTACACGCTCGTCATGGCCGCGTTCATGATCACCGGCGGCAAGATCGGTCAGATCCTGGGGCGCAAGCGCGCCTTCATGATCGGGTGCCTCATTTACGGGACGGGCTCGCTGATCACGTCCCTCGCGGGATCCCTGCCCGTCCTCCTCATCGGCTGGTCGCTCTTGGAGGGGCTCGGGGCGTGCCTCATCATGCCTGCCGTGGTCGCGCTGGTAGCGACCAACTTCGGTCCCTCCGAGCGGCCCCGCGCCTACGGGCTGGTGGCATCGGCCGGCGCGATAGCGGTCGCGGTCGGGCCGCTGGTGGGCGGGCTGCTGACGACCTACGCCAGCTGGCGGTGGGTCTTCGCGGGCGAGGTCGTGATCGTGCTCGGCATCCTCGTCCTCAGCAGGCGCATGGCCGACTCCCCGCCCGTCTCCGGGACACGGCTTGACCCGGTGGGCACGCTGCTGTCGGCGGCGGGCCTCGGCACGATCGTCTTCGGCATCGTCCGCTCCGGCACGTGGGGGTTCGTGCAGCCGAAGCCCGACGCGCCGCAGTGGCTGGGTCTCTCCCCCGTCATCTGGCTCATCCTCGGCGGTGCGGGAATCCTCGCGCTGTTCGTGCTGTGGGAGAACCGGCAACGCAAGCGGGGCGGGGCGATCCTGGTGGACCCGCGCATGCTGCGGGTGCCGAAGCTGCAGGCGGGGTTGACGTCCTTCTTCTTCCAGTTCCTGCTCCAGGCCGGCGTCTTCTTCGTGATCCCGCTCTTCCTCTCGGTGGCCCTGGGGCTTTCGGCCGTGGCGACGGGGGTGCGCCTCCTCCCTCTGTCGATCACCCTCCTGGCCGCTGCGGTCGGGGTGCCCAGGCTGTTCCCGCAGGCGTCCCCCCGGCGCGTCGTGCGCATCGGGTTCGGCCTCCTCCTCTTCGGCATCGTCGTGCTGCTGATGGCGCTCGACGTCGGAGCGGGTCCCGAGGTCGTCACGTGGCCGCTGCTGCTCATGGGGCTCGGCATCGGGAGCCTGGCCTCCCAGTTGGGTGCCGTCACGGTGTCGTCCGTGCCCGACGAGCAGAGCGGTGAGGTGGGGGGCGTCCAGAACACCGTGACGAATCTGGGCGCGTCCATCGGCACCGCCCTGGCGGGGGCCATCCTCATCTCGGTGCTCACCACGACGTTCCTGGGGTCGGTCGCCGCCAACCCGGCGATCCCCAAGGAGATGTCGTCCCGGGCCCAGGTGGAGCTGTCCGCGGGTATCCCCTTCGTCAGCGACGCCGACCTCAATGCAACGCTCGAGAAGGCGGGCGTCGAGCCCGCGAGCGCGGCGGCCATCGTCGACGCCAACGCGTCGAGCCGCATCAACGGGCTCCGGGCTGCACTGGCCGTGCTGGCTCTCATCGCGCTGCTGGCCCTGGCCCTGACCCGGCGACTGCCCACTCTCCCGGTGGGGAGCTCCAAGGGCGGGGACGGTGACGGGGAGGCCGATCCCGGAGAGCCCGACTACCCCGACTGAGATGCGTCTGCCGGGAGCAGACCGTTCAGGACCGCCGCAGGGTGACGCTGCACCAGGCGCGCTTGCGGCACGAGGGACAGGTCATGCGGTGGTCGAAGCGGCCCCGGGGCAGCCAGTAGCCCAGCGGGAACTGGAAGATCAGCAGATCGAGCGCGCCCACATGCGAAGTCTGGCGGCAGCGTTGACACTCGACCGTGAAGGCACCTCGTTCGTCGAGCGGGTTGCCCGAAGTGACGGACAGGCTGTCCGGTTCAGGGCGCGCACCCGAGTAGAGCGCGCGCTTGCCGACAGGCAGCGCCACGGTCGTCCCCGAGCCTCCCCCCGCACTTTGGCTTGCGGGTTCCGCCGCGGGCACCCAGAACAGGGCGCGCTTTCCTAACGGATCGGGTGCCTTGTCACCCCGCGCTGCCGACACGTCAGGCCGTCTGCATTGCGTCGTACACGTACATCGACAGTGTGCGGTACGCGACGGCGCCGGCGGAGGTCGGCGCATGCTGCAGGACGGACAGCCCGAGCCCCGGGGCTTCTGCGAAGCGCACGGACTTCGGCACGGGCGGCTCGAAGAGAGGGAGGCCGTAGCGCTCCTCGACCTCGGAGAGGACCTGGCGGGCGTGGGTCGTGCGGCTGTCGAACATGGTGGGGATCACACCGAGCACGCGGAGCTTCTCGTTGGCGAACTGGCGGACGTCCTCGATCGTCTCGAGCAGTTGCCCCACCCCACGATGGCTGAGCGCCTCGCACTGCAGCGGCACCAGGACCGCCTCGGCGGCAGTCAGGCCGTTGATCGTGAGCACCCCGAGGGATGGTGGGCAGTCGATCAACACCGCGTCGTAGTCGCCGAGCACGGGTTCCAACGCTCGGGCGAGGACGTGTTCCCGGCCGGTGCGGCTCAACAGGTGCACCTCGGCGCCGGCCAGATCGATCGTCGCCGGCACCAGGAACAGCCCCTTAACCCCAGGGACGGCCTTCACGACGTCGGCCAGCCGGGACCGGCGCACGAGGACGTCGTGCAGCGACGAGTCGAGCTGGTCCGGATCGAAGCCGAGGGAGAACGTGAGGCAGGCCTGCGGGTCCAGGTCCACGACGAGCACGCGGTGCCCCTGCTCTGCCATCGCCACGCCGAGCGATTGGACGGTGGTCGTCTTGGCCACGCCGCCCTTCTGGTTGGCGACGGCGACGACTTTGACCATCTCCGGAGTCTAGGACTGTCGCGGACACACTTCTCAGGGGCGCTGCCGCTGACTCGACGTCAGTGGTAGGCGGCCTCCTCGCTGCCCACGTCCCCCACCAGGTTGCCCAACGCCAGGTTCATGTCGGCCAGGTGATAGCCCCAGAGGGGGCCCAGGGCCGCAGACACGGTGGGGCGCGGATCAGCCGATCCCGGCGTTGCGGTGACCTGCAGCCATGATGCGCCGCCGGACTGCTGGCACTGCGCCGTGTAGAGGCCCGGGTACGACACCCAGGGGGTGGTCACCGTGACGTGACGCACCCTGGAGGTCACGCGCAGGAAAAGGGGCTGCAGGCCACCGGGCTGGAAGGAGAAGGTCGCCGGATTGACGCAGGCCACCTGCTGCCCCCTCTTCGTGGTCTGGCCCGACTGCAGGCTGACACCTTGGCCGGGTCGCCCGAAGAAGGCGCTCTCCGGGGGCGGCGAGCCGAAGCTCGAGTAGGCGACGACGCATCCCGTCTGCGATACGGACCCGCAGGTCGGTATGTTCTTGAAGCTCCCCCCCACGTCACGGCCTACGGGCACCTGCACGTTGCCGCCGAGGATGATGGCGGACACCATCCGCTTCCGCAGGCTCGGCGAAGGGTCGACCTGGGAGCGCAACAGCCTGATCAGCATGGCGGCGCCCTGCGAATGCCCGATGAAGACGATGGGCCGGCGGTCGTTGTCGTGGGCGAGGTAATCCTTCCAGGCCGACAGCAGGCTGCCATAGGCGATGGCGATGACGCCGGGTCGCGTCGCGGCACCGCTCCTCAGGGTACCGGCCGTCGCCTGGCGGTACATCGGTGCCCACACGTTGCACACCCGCGAGAACTGCGACGCTTGGGCCGCCGCGGCGCCGATCTCGGCCGGCTGGATGGTGAGGTCGGCGTTGTTGGCCGGCTCCGTCGAGACGGTCGGGTACACGTAGAAGCAGTCGTACCGGTGGGCCGTCGGCGACGCGGCCGGCGTCGAGACACTCGTCGTGCCGTTGGCGCTCACGCTGGTCGTCGTCGTGCTGTACGCACAGGGATCGGCCACCTGGCCCGGCTCGCAGAGCCACACCGTCCGGGAGACCGCCCGCAGCGGTCGGATCGCAGCCCGGGCCGGGCCGGCGGGACCGAGGATCAGCGCCATGGCAAGCACGCCCAGCATGACGGCGGTCGTGACCGGCTCCGGGGGCTTCCGCCTGGCGACAGATCGTTCGACCAGCGACACCTTCCCTCCCGTTCTCTCAGGGCACCGCGTGCCTCGCCACCGTCTCCAAAGTTAGGTGGCCGACGTCTGCTGGTGTCGACACCGTGCTCGTCACCACGGTCCCCGGCCCACCTGGCGGGGAGCAGGTCCTGGACCTGGACGCGGATAGGGTCAAAGGGGCGGCGCGGCCCCACCGGTGCGACCCACCTCGGCCGCCGCTCTCGGAGTTGCAGCGAACAGGAAGAACCACGTGGCCGTACCCCGCATGAGCCAGAAGTTTATCGTCGGCGCCGTGTTCGTGTCCGCCATGTTCATGAACATCATGGACATCACCATCGTGAACGTGGCGCTCCCGACGATCGGTCGGGACTTCCATATCGCGCCCACGGCGGTGGACGGAGTCGTCATCGCCTACCTGGTCAGCCTGGCGGTGTTCATCCCCGCGTCGGGATGGCTCGGTGACCACTTCGGCGGCAAGCGCGTGCTCCTGGGCGCCATCGTCGTCTTCACGTTGGGCTCCGTGCTCTGCGGCTTGGCCCAGAACATGACCCAGCTCATCGTGTTCCGCGTGGTGCAGGGTGCCGGCGGCGGCATGATGGCCCCGGTCGGCCTGGCCATGCTGTACCGGGTCTTCCCTCCGGCGGAGCGGGTGCGCGCGGCCAGCATCCTGACCGTGCCGACCACGATGGCCCCTGCCCTGGGCCCCGTGCTGGGGGGCTTCCTCGTGACGGAGTTCTCGTGGCGCTGGGTGTTCCTCGTCAACCTGCCCCTCGGCATCATCGCAGTGATCTTCGGGGCGCTCTTCTTGGAGCGAGCGGAGGCCATCGACGCCGGGAAGCTCGACGTCCCGGGGTTCGTGCTGGGCGGGGCGGGACTCGGGCTGCTCATGTACGGGGTGTCGGAAGGGCCGTTGAAGTCGTGGTCGTCCCCCGAGGTCATCGGCACTTGTGTCATTGGCACCGTGCTCCTGTGCGTCTTCACCTTCGTGGAGCTCCGGACCACCCGGCCGATGGTCGACCTGCGCCTGCTGTCGGGTCGATTGTTCCGCTCGACCAACGTCGTCATGTTCCTCGCGGCAGCGGCGTTCCTGGGGATGCTCTACCTCATTCCCCTCTATTTCCAAGACGCCCGCGGCATGTCGGCGCTGCAGTCGGGCCTGTCCACCTTCCCCGAGGCCTTCGGGGTGATGCTCGGCGCGCAGTTCGCCAGCCGCCTCATCTACCCACGCGTCGGGCCCCGGCGGCATGTCACCGGCGGCCTCCTCGGCCTCGCGCTGTGCATGTTGGCGCTCACCCAGATCAGCGTGACCACCAACCTGTGGTACATCCGGACACTGATGTTCGTCGTGGGGTGGATGATGGCGCAGGTGATGGTCCCGAACCAGGCTGCGTCGTTCGCCATGATCACGCCGGAGTCGATGGGCCGGGCGTCGACGTTCTTCAACACCATGCGCCAGGTCGGCAGCGCGACCGGCGTGGCGATCCTCTCCACTGTCCTGATCGGGGTGGGCTCGGCCGAGGCGAGCGGCGGCAAGGTGGCCCCCGACATGACGGCCTACCACCTGGCCTTCTTCACGGCGGCTCTCTTCGCGCTGGTGGCGGCGGCCTTCGCCCTGACGATCCACGACAGCGACGCGGCAGAGACGATCGTGCGCCGCCCCCGACGGAGGCGGGTCGCGCCGGCGCCGGTGCCCACGGTCGGCGTCCCGGTCCCCCAAGGCAGCGACGCGTGAGCGGCCCGCTGACCGTGTGCGTCTTCTGCGGATCGAGCCCAGGGGCAAACCCCGCCTTCGCGGCGGCTGCCCGGCGGCTCGGTGCCGGGCTGGCCCAGAGGGGCATCGGGTTGGTCTACGGCGGCGCCTCCGTGGGACTGATGGGTGAGGTCGCCGACGCCGCTCTGGCCGCCGGTGGCCGGGCGACGGGGGTCATCACCGAGTCACTGGCCGGGCACGAGATCGCGCACGCTGCGCTCAACGACCTCCACGTGGTCACCACCATGCATGAGCGCAAGGCGCTGATGTCCGAGCTCTCCGATGCCTTCGTGATGTTGCCCGGCGGCTTCGGGACGTGTGAGGAGTTCATGGAGGCGGTGACCTGGACCCAGCTCGGCATCCACGACAAGCGGTGCGGGATCCTGAACGTGGACAGCTTCTTCGACGCCCTCCTTGCCTTCCTCGGACACGCCGTGGACCAGGGCTTCATCCGGGCCCGTCAAGTCCACGGTCTCGTCATCGCCGACGACGCCGACACGCTGCTCGACGCCATGGTGGGATCGAAGGACGAGGTGGCGTCCCGGTAGCGGGCTGCCTCAGGTGCCGGCGGGGATGAGCAGGATGTCGCGCAACTCGTCCGTGTCCGCCCACTCGGCCAGCAGAGCTGCCACCGACGGGTAGGGCTTCTCCGCGCCGCTGCCGCGCTCCAGGACCGACGGCGCATACCCGAGACCCTCGAAGTAGCCGAGGTACTCCGCCACCGAGGTCCCCGAGACCCGCTGCAGCATCTCTTCCTTGAGCTCCGTCGTGATGACCGGCCGGTCGCGCTCAATGAGCCGTGTCGCCCCCTTGACGACGCGTCCCTCGGCGCCCTCCACGTCCATCTTCAAGAACCCCACCGGGCCATCGACGATGTCGTCCAGGCGCAATGTCGGGACCACCACGCCCGGATGAGCCAACAGATCCCGGTCGTCGATGAGGCCGCCGTTGGAGCCGACGTGCGTCGAGTAGTACGCCCACCCCGTCGCGGTGTCGGCCGCGACGGGCACGAGCTGGACGTTCACCGTCCCGTGCAGGCGCAGCGACGACAGCAGCAGCCGGCAGTTCTCCGAGTTGGGCTCGAGGGCGATGACCCTCCCCGACTCCCCGACCAGCTTCGAGGCGAGCAGCGAGTAGTAGCCGAGGTTGGCGCCGACGTCGACGACCGTCATGCCGGGCGTGCAGTAGCGCTCGAAGACCGCCGTGAGATGCGACTCGTACTCGCCGGAGCGCAGGCCCGGGGTCACCGCGGCGTCGGCGGCGTCGGCGAGGAGCTCGACGTGGCCGACCGTGCAGCGCACGGCGTCGCCCTGGGCCAGCTGCACGGAGAACGAGGTGGGTGCGAGCTGGTGTTCAATCGTGCCCAGCATCCGGCGGATGGTCGAGACCTGGGTCAGGTCCCCCGCCGCAGCCTCGTCCACCTCACCGCGCAGCGAGTCGGGAAGCGTGGGGTAGAGCAGGTGCACCAGCTGGTCGTAGGTGATGCCTCGCTCGGGCGGCGTGCCGCCGAGGCCGTGCACGATGCGGTCTCGCAGCGGCCTGAGGGAGTCCTTGACCCTGCGCCGCCAACCGTCGTCCTGGTGGTCCATGCGGGGCAACGGTACCCGCGATCGCGACGCCCCAAGGGCGGCGCAACCACCGGAAATGGCGCCCCCGGCAGGACTTGAACCTGCGACCATTGGATTAGAAGTCCACTGCTCTGTCCGCTGAGCTACGGGGGCACGCCGTCACATGACAGCCTGACATAGCCCGCTTCGGGGGGGTGCACATCGGATGCGCCACGCCCGTCCGGTGGTCGTGGCCGTACCGTCCGCCGAGGGCCGGTGTGCCACACTTGTGCCCCTCGGTGGGCGTAGCTCAGTTGGTTAGAGCGCCAGGTTGTGGTCCTGGAGGTCGGGGGTTCGAGACCCCTCGCTCACCCCGAAGCGTGCCGGTCTCCCGACCCTGGGGCCCCGGCACGGGTCGCAATGCTCGGTCGGGGGAGGTGCGCGCGTGAGTCCAGGGAACGGCCGTACGGTCCTCGTGACCGGCGCGTCCTCGGGCATCGGCGCCGCCGTTGCCCGCGAGCTGGCCGCCCGGGGCGATACCGTCGCCCTGGTGGCCCGGCGGGCCGACCGCCTCGACGAGGTCCTGGCCGGCTGCCGATCGCGCGCTCCCGCGTCGGCGCGGTGGGCGGCGGACCTCTCCGATCCCACCGCGGCCGCGGACCTGGCCCTCGAGATCTGGGACCACTACGGCGGCCTCGACGTCGTCGTCAACAATGCGGCGGTCCCGATGCGACGGCACGTCACGGGGCTGACGATGGACGAGGTCGAGCGGACAATGCGTATCAACTACCTCTCCCCCGTGGCCATCTCGCTGGCCGTCCTGCCCCGGATGCTGGCCCGGGGGTCGGGGACCATCGTCAACGTGTCGAGCCTCGGAGGCCGGCTGGGCATCACGACCGAGGCGGCGTACTCCGGGTCAAAGTTCGCGCTGGCCGGCTGGAGCGAGTCCATGGCGATCGACCTCGACCGGACCGGCGTCTCCGTGAAGCTGATCCTGCCCGGCGCCATCGACACCGAGATCTGGGACCAGCCCGACAACGACGCTCCGCTCTACGACGGCCCGAAGGTGCCGCCGGAGGAGATCGCGGGAGGCATCGTCGACGCCATCGACAGCGAGCACTTCGAGCACTACCTGCCCGACATGAAGGCGGTGATCGAGTACAAGACGGCGGACATCGACGGCTTCATGCTCGGTATGCGCGGCCTCACGGAAGGGGCTGGCTCGTGAAGGCCCTCCTCTTCGGCGCGCCGCCGGCCGAGGACGAGGTCCGGCCCACACCTGCGGACGAGCTGGAGGCGATGCTGGCCGGGATCCCCTTCGGCCTGCACGAGATCGACGACGCCCGCCTCGTGCGGCCGGACTGGGTGCTCACCCGTCCCATCCTCTCTGGCATCTGCGGCTCCGACGCCAAGCTCGTGCTGGGTGACTTCAACACCGGCGACATCGACAACCCGATGGCCGCCTTCTCCTCGCTCCCCCACGTGCCGGGCCACGAGGTCGTGGCCGAGGTGGCTGCCCTCGGTCCCGAGGCCCGCGGCCTCGACGTCGGCCAGCGCGTGGTGCTCAACCCCTGGCTGACCTGCGGGCCACGGGGCATCGACCCTCCCTGCCCCCCGTGCCAGGCCGGCGACCTGAGCCTGTGCTGGAGCTTCACCAAGGGTGATCTCGGTCCGGGCGTGCACGTCGGCGTCACCACCGGCGCACCGGGTGCCTGGGCCGAGCAGCTGGCGGCGCACGACTCCATGCTGATCCCGGTGCCCGACGGCATCTCCGACGAGGCAGCGGTGCTCGCCGACCCCTTCTCGGTGTCGTTTCACGCCATCGTCCGCCACCCGCCACCGGCGACGGGGCGCGTGCTCGTCTACGGGGCCGGCGCGCTCGGCCTGACCAGCGTGGCCATCCTCCGGGCCCTCTACCCCGAGGTGGAGGTCGGTGTCGTGGCGCGCTTCGAGGCTCAGCGCGAGATGGCCCTGCGGTTCGGTGCATCCGCCGTCTTCGCCCACGAGCCGCGCTTGGCGCTCGTCGAGGCACTGGCGGAGTGGTCCGACGCCGTCCTCCACCTCCCCCTCGACGGCCTGCCCGTCACGCATCCCGGCCACATCGACGTCGTCTACGACTCCATCGCCAAGGCGGAGACGCTCGAGGTCGGGGTGCGCGTGCTGGCCGAGCGCGGGCGGCTGGTCTACACCGGCGTGGCCACCCCCGAGAGATGGGAGTCCACTCCCATCTACTTCAAGGAGATCACCCTCGCGGGGTCGAACGCGTTCGGGATGGAGGACTTCGAGGGACACCGGCAGCACGCCATCGCGCACTATCTCCAATTCGTCGACGAGGGCCGGCTCGACATCACCCCGATGCTGACCCACCGCTTCGGGCTCGAGGAGTGGTGGCCTGCGCTAAAGGCGCTGGCACGCCAGGACCGGAGCGGCGCGCTCAAGGTCGCCTTCAGGCCCAACGGGTAGCGGTCTGGCCTATGCCCCCGTGCCCAGCTCGCTGAACCTCGCGTAGCGTACCTCGGCCGCGCGGACCCAGGCCGGGTCGGGCTCGATCCGGCGGCCCACCCCCGCCCAGCGCGCCGAGTCGTCCAGCGACGTCTCGAGCCCGGCCGCCATGCGGGCGAAGTAGGCCGCGCCCAGGGCGGCCCCCTCGGGGACGGCGACGGTATCGACGGGGAGGTTGGTCGCGTCGGCCACCGCGGCCATCCAGGCCGTGACGCGGGACCCGCCGCCGCTGGCGATGATACGGGTGGCCTTCACACCCGAGCGGTCGAGCATGCGCCGCACGACGAAGCCGCTGGCCTCGTACGCCGCACGTTCGAGCGCTTCGGCCCCCGACCCGATGTCGAGTCCGTAGAGGTTCGAGCGCAGCGTGTAGTCCTCGAAAGGCGTCCGCTCCCCCCGGACGTAGGGCAGCCAGACGGGGACCCGGCCCGGTTCCCCCAGCCGGGGCTCCAATTTCTCACGCTCGGGGCCGGGGCGCGGCGTGCCGCGCAGGAGCCCGCGCGCCCAGTCCACGAACAGCGCGCCGGCGTTGCTCGGCCCACCGATGAGGAAGCGCTCGCGAGTCGTGTGCGGGTAGCTGATCAACCCGGGAGCGACCACCCACTCCTCGCACACCGCCCACACGATCAGCGTTGCCCCGAAGATCACGAGCACGTCCCCGGGCTCGGTCGCACCCGCCACGATCTGATCGCACAGCGCGTCGATGGTGCCGCCAGTGATCACGGCGTCGCTCCCCGACAGCACGCCGGCGGCCTGGCCCATCGGCACGACCATCGGCATCTGCGACTCCGAGACGCCGAGGGACGAGAGCAGCTCGGCGTTCCACTTCCCGCGAGCATGGAGCGAGCCCAGCGCAGCGGTGACACCGCTGTCGATGGCGGGCAGCCCCGACAACGCATAGGTCGCCACCGCCTGGCAGGGCCAGTAGCCGCGGGCGTCCGGAGCGGCGGCAGCGGCCCAGCGGAGGAATCCTTCGGCGTCGGGCATGGTGCCCTCCGGGAGAACCGCGTCGGCACCCGGGTCCGGACGACCCTCGCGGTCGCCGTAGAGGAGACCGGGGAGCAAGGGAACCCCGCGGCTGCTGACCGCGGTCAGCGAGGGGACCATGGAGGCGACGGCGACGCCGGCGAGCCGGTGGCCCTCGCCCGTGAGCCGCTGGGTCACCTGCTCGAAGGCCTTGCGCGGCCCGGCCCGCCACGCCCGCTTGGCATCGTGGCGCAGGATGTCGGGCTCCGGTGCCATCACGCTGTGGGGGACCCGGCTGCGGGCGATGACCTTCCCCTCCTCGTCGACCGCCAGCGCCTTGACCGACGTGGTCCCGACGTCGACGCCGACGGTGACGTCCTGCGCCGGCACCTTCACGAATCTGACACACGTGTCATGATCACGTCATTGTGTCTAGTGGGGTTGGGGCGTCGCGTCCAACCGCGCGTGACGCTGTGACCTGCGGGATTTCGGACAGCTGCCGCGGGGTCCCTGTTCGTTCTCTGCAAGATCTGCCCCAAACATTGCCCCGGGCGCGCGTTATGGATGCACTACGCCACCTGTGATCGCCGCAGCGCCCGCCACTCCTTTGCCGTGAACCCCGCCCAGAAGCCCATGGGGTCCGGGTCGCTCATGGCGTAGCGGTAGCACTCGTCCCGCACGGGACAGCCGGCGCAGGTGGCCCGAGCCCGCTCGAGGTTGTCGGGAGCCACAGAGAAGAACGCACGGGTGCCCGCGCCCCGACAAGCGGCCCGCTGGTGCCAGTCAGGGCGGCGTAGGAAGCCTCGAGGGTGAGTCATTCGTCGGGCGCGTCCGGGGGCCGTCATCAGGCAGCCGACGAGGGCTTCGTTCACGGTGGCGAGGGTATGTGTCGGCTGTATCTGGCGTATGACTGGGCGGCCTCGACGCCGCACGGGGCCTTGAAGAACGCGGCGTTGTGTGAACGTTGTGCACGTTCAGACCGGTCGACTCTCTTCCGCAGTGTGACCTCTGGGAGCGAAGATACGAGTCACTCACACTGGCGAACGGGGGCTAGTCAGGCGGCGTGAGCCGACTCAGCCCCACTCGCCTTGGGCTGGGTCGCGGGGACCTGAATATCTCGAGGTGATCGCCCTCGATCTACGGTGAGCCCGTGGACCGTATGCCCGAGCCCGGCGACGTGATTGACGCTTTCAGTCCTCTGCCTGACCGTTGCTTCCGCATGGTGCAGTCCCCGCCAGCTGCAAGCGTCCCACTGCCGCGGGGAGCCGGCGTGGAGAGGCGTCTGGAAAGACCGCTCGGGGCGCAGCTGGTACGTCGAGGCGTGTCGACAACACGCGCCGAAGATGAACAGCGGGCCAGTGGAGGGATTCTGACGCCCTGCCCCATACCGCAGCACATCGGGGGCAGTGTGTGCGTCTGCTCAGCCGGAGACGCGTGGTCTATTTCGCAGCACCGAGGACATCGCCAGCACGACCTTCTGGTGATCGGCTCCACCTGACGCCCCTGTCCTAAACGGTACTGAGTGTCTCGAACGCCTCGTCCATAAGGTCAACGAGGTCAAGTTGGCCGTTAGATGCTGTCCAATGGTCGAGCGCGATGTTCAAACAAACGAGGGCGGCAGTTGCCTTGACGACAAGGGGCAACGGGACTGGTCGCAATGAGCCATGACGCTCTGCGAGCGCCTCCGTCAAGGCAGGCCGCCAGGAGTGTTGCTTTTCCAACATCCGAGCGTAGAGGGCCGGAGAATTCTGCACCAGGCGCGTCATCGCCAGCGCGCTCGTTGGGTCTCGGCGGTAGGGCTCGATCACGGTGTCGAGGGCATGCCGTAGTGCGGTCCAGTCGTTCTCATCGGCTGGACGAGTCAACAAAGCGTGAACCAGCTCGGCGATTTGAGCGTCGATGGCGTAGAGGACGGCGTCCTCCTTCGTGCGGAAGTAGCGAAGGAACGTGCTCCTCGAAACCCCCCCCCGCCGAGGCGAGGTCGTTGATCGTTACCTTGTCGAACCCGTTCTGGCTGGCCAGGTCGAAGGCCACTCGGGACAGCTCAGACTTGACCGCCGCTCGGGCTATCTCTCGAGATCCTGTTCGCTCCCCTTCGCCCACACGGTTCAAAGTTAGTCGTCACCTGCGCAGACTCCAAAGGTGAACTATCGTCTCAATAGTGAACCATCATTTCGTAATAGTTGTAGAAGCTCACAATCGGAACTTCTGTTCAGCTTGCGAGGCTGAGCCCCGGCTGCGACGTGGTCGTCAGAACCACTGGCGCTAACGCGATGTCTCAGGCCTAGCGACGTTGCAGAGGCTTTTCGCGTCGCTTGTGCGCAGCTCGTGAGAGAGCCCGTCATACCTGGAGGCTTAGCTCCGGGCCGATCCCAGGGGTCCGGCTGGCTCTCGGTTCGTTGGCTGGCAGTAACTCTTGCCGCGGGACTCGCTGTGACCTTGACGGTGGTGCTCACGAACATCTCGCGAGCTCTCTCGTCAGCTTCATCGCCATCTGGGGACTCGTCGGCGCGATGTCCCTGGATGAATACCAGCTTGTCGTCGAGTTCTCGAGCTCATCTCCTGCTTGGCGCGATGTCCCTGGCGGACAAGTTCCAGATGGTGCATGGGGGCTCGTCAAATACCGACTCGCAGGGCGCAGCAGGATACGTGTCGTCAAATCCGAAACTCTGTATCCCTGAGCTGGTGTTCCAAGATGCAGGGGCGGGTGTGGGCGACGGACAACAGAACACGACGGCATTCCCGGCTCCGATCGCTCAAGCAGCAACGTGGGATCCTCCGCTGCAGAAGAGGTTCGGCCAGGAATTGGGCTCTGAAGCTTGGCGCAAGGGTGTCAACGTCATGCTTGCGCCCGACGTGAACATTGACCGGGTTCCACTGGACGGGCGTAACTATGAATCGCTTGGAGAGGACCCCTTCTTGGCAGGGCAGACAGCGGTGGCTGAGATTGACGGGATACAAAGCAACCCGGTCATCGCGACGGTGAAGCACTTTGTCGCGAATAGTCAGCAGACAAACGAATCCACGAGTTCGGCCAATGTGAGTACGCGCACGTTGGAGGAGATCTACCTTCCGCCCTTCGACGCTGCCGTGACCCAAGCCCACGTCGGCGGTGTGATGTGCTCATACAACCTCATCAATGACATCCATGCCTGTCAGGATTCCGAGACGCTTACTCAGGCGCTGAGAAATCAGTGGGGCTTTCAGGGGTTCGTCGTATCCGATTGGCTCAAAGCCGTCTACTCGACAGTTCCCTCGGCCACCGCTGGGCTCGACATCGAGATGCCCGCTGGAAACTTCTTCGGCGAGCCCCTAGAAGCAGCCGTGGAAACTGGTCAAGTTCCAGTAGCCCGGCTCAACCAGATGGTCCTCGACATCCTGACGCCCATGTTTCGCCTTGGCCTCTTCGACCATGCCCCAGCGGAGGGGCCCCAACTGCAGACGCTCAATGTCAGTACGCCAGCTGACATCCAAACAGCGCTCGCCCTGGCTGAAGACGGCACGGTCTTGCTCAAAAACGCCGGCAATGTCCTACCGATTACAAAAGCCACCAAGACAATCGCCGTTATCGGCCGACCTGCGAGCTCGGAGGGAGCGGCAGGGGTGTACGGAGGAGGTGGGAGCTCCCACGTTCCCGCGTTTGGGCTCGCACCTGTCGTTGCTCCCCTTTCTGCCGTTCGACAAATGGCCGCCAAGCGCGACGACACTGTCGTGTACAACGATGGAAGCGATGTCGCATCAGCGGTTGCGGCCGCGAAGTCCGCGTCGGTCGCCGTTGTCTTTGCCGACGATGCAGAAGGTGAGACTCAAGACGAGCCGAACCTGAACCTGCGAGCCGGGGCTTGTACTTTCGTTTGTGCATATTCAAATGAGGACCAAGACATGCTGATCGCCTCGGTCGCTCGTGTCAACCCTCACACGATCGTCGTTCTGGATAGCGGCGGGCCAGTCCTGATGCCTTGGATCAACCAGGTCAAAGGGATCGTCGAAGCCTGGTACCCCGGACAACAAGACGGCAATGCGATCGCCGGGGTCCTTTTCGGTTCGGTGGACCCTTCTGGAAAGTTACCCGAGACATTTCCCGCTTCGGAAAGCCAGCTTCCGACGAACACCGTTGCACAATTTCCGGGGGTCAACGGTCAAGAGGCGTATTCTGAGGGGCTGTTGGTCGGATACCGATGGTACGACGCAAAGCACATTGCATCTCTCTTTCCCTTTGGCTATGGCCTCTCCTATACAAGGTTTTCATTGTCTGATCTTTCGGTCAGAGGAGAATCGGGTGGAGTGCAGCTCACTCTCACGGTGCGTAATACCGGCAAGCGAATAGGAGCAGAGGTAGCTCAGGTGTATGTCGGGGATCCGGCATCGACAGGCGAACCACCTAAGCAACTCGAGGGATATCAGAAAGTATTCCTCAACCCCGGGCAGTCCAAACGGGTGACGGTGGCTCTGAGCCACCATGCTTTTGCCTATTGGAACGCCGCCGCGAACGGATGGCGTGTCGCTCCCGGGTGCTACTCCCTAATGGTCGGGACCTCGTCCGCCAACCTCCCACTGCAAGTCCAGACAGCACAGGGCGGCGGCGCCTGCCATAACCGATTGGGCCTGAAACGCTCAGGCGGCGGGAGCCGTTGAGGGGTGCCTCCGAACGCCGGATGGGTGCCACCCGCGGCGATGTATCCCAGGCGCCGGATGGGTGGGACATGTCCTCGCTCGATAGCATCGGCGCAAGAGGAACCTCGATGCGTCATCTCACCAAGAAGCTCGTCCTCACCCTGGGCGGTCCGGCCCTGCTCATGACTTCTTTCGCCGTGGCAGCCCAGGGCGCAGTCCAGGCATCCCAGCCCAAGGTCTGGAAGATCGGCCTCGAGGGACCGCTCACCGGGAGCCAGTCCGATGTCGGGATCGGCATGCTCGAGGGTGCTCAGCTGGCCGCCCAGGAGATCAACGCGGCCGGTGGAGCCCTCGGACGTCAGGTCCAGATCATCCCGATCGACGACGCGGCCGATCCCACGGTCGGCGTGGCTGCAGCCAAGGCTGCCATCCGGGCCGGACTCGACGGGGTGGTCGGTCCCTACAACTCCGGGGTGGGCCTGCAGACCTTGCCGCTCTTCATCAAGGACAAGTTGGTCCCGATCCGGCTCACCTCGTCGACCTCGACCGAAGGCTACGGCGTCACGCTCCAGCCCATGAACGACCAGATCTCGCCGATCGCCGTGCAGGCCCTGACCACCTGGCAAAAGAACACCTCGGTGGCCATCGTCTATGACAACTCCACCGCCTATACCCAAGGGGCCGACACCTCGTTGGTGGCGGGGCTCCAGGCCGCTGGAGTCACCGTATCCGCCAACATCCCGATCATCCCCAGCGCCACCAACGATCCCGCCGTGATCCAGGCAGCCGTGACTCAGGCCCTGGGAAGCCATCCGACCGGGGTCTATGCCGATCTGTACTACCCCGAGGGCGCGCTGGTGGCCGACGACATGACCAAGGCCCTGGGCACGAACTGCTTGTCTGACTACGCCTCGGCCTCGGTCGGCTACGTGACCGACGCTGGGATCCCCGCCGTCCAGAACTGCCCGGTCCTCGGCGTGCCCGCCCCGGGCGACTTCGCGGGCTCGGCCCCCTATCTGTCCGCCTTCGAGGCAACGTTCCACTCGGCACCCGGCCTGTGGAGTCCCTACACCTTCGACTCGGTCAACCTCCTGGTGCAGAGCGCGGTCAAGGCCCACAACTTCCAGCAGGTGCCTCTGGCCAGGGTGCTCTACGCCACCAAGAACTTCATGGGCTGGACCGGGTCGGCCACCATCCTGTCGCCCACCGGCAACCGCACACCGTCCACTGTGACTGTAGACACCTCCGATGCCGCGGGCACTCTTCACGTCGACCAGGCCTGGGCCACCGCCGTGGGCTACACGCCCTAGGTCCCTTTTCCGGCCAGGGTCGTGTCCCAGCATGGCCTTCCTTCCAACCAGACGAGTCGACTCCAGGACAACAGGGGGCTCTCGGTAAACAGCCCTCCCCGACTCAGGGCAGCGAGGACTGGACGTGCCTGGGCCGCCCTCAGTCCTGCCCCACTTCGCCGGTGGCACAGTCGTCGGGCACATGGCTGCGGGGCGTCGATGCATCCGACGTTGAATAGCGAGATCTAGGAGGTTCGGCTCCCGCACTTCTCAAGTGCGTTTTGGTCGAGTGTCGCAAGCTCCACGGACCCCGCTGGTGTCGGGTGAATCAGAATCGGCTCGTCCCGGAGATACGTCCTCTGGTTGCTGATGTGGCGACTCAAGAAACGGCTCCAATCGGCCACTTTGTACTTCTTGGGGTCTCTCGCAGCGAGAGCCCTGATGTCAGCGTTGATTCTCGTTGCGACCGGTCTGTGGCTGAGGGCGTCAGCGGCGGGGTTGATGGTTGTTAAGACAACACATGGTGTGGTTCTCGTGATGCGAATCAGCTTGTCCCAACTCGATACCCATTCGGGGTGGGTGCCACCCTGCAGCGCATCGTTTGTCCCCAGATTCTCGACCACGGCGTAAGGATGAAACTTCAATGCCGATTCAAGCGCTGGCAAGGCCTGGTTGATCCGTATACCGATTACGGCCAGAACTGCAACGTCGTAACTCGGATCGAGAAGTTGATGTATCGCAGGAGTGGCAAGGACCATGATCGAGTCCCCGTCAAACACCACGCTCGGCGTGCTCGCACCCGGGCTGCCGCCCGCCAAGAGGAAGATCGCGGAAGCGAGCAGCCATCTCACAAGGTGCGCAGCGTAATCCCGGAGTTACCCCATGCCGACCCTGCCCCCGATTCAGCATGGATCGGCCGGCTCCCCAACAGCCGCATCTTCGTGGATCATTCGCGTTGAGCGGCGAATGGAGCCGACATACGGAAGGAGGAACCGGCCGTGTCGAGTATTGCGCATCGCGGATTTATCCACGTCGGGATGGACGTTTCAAAGGACACGATCTCGGTGGCGGTGCTGCCGCCAGATCGTGACGTCGCCGAGGTCGACAAGATCTTCAACGACGAGACCTCGGTCCGGCGCCTGATCAAACGCCTCGGTCGGCCGAGCAGCCTGTGGGCCTGTTATGAGGCCGGCCCCACCGGCTACGACCTCCAGCGCCTGCTCAGCTCGCTCCGGGTCCGCTGCGACGTGGTCGCTCCCTCCTTGGTCCCGAAGGGCTCGGGCGATCGCATCAAGACCGATCGGCGCGATGCCAAGCGCCTGGCCGGGCTGCACCGGGCGGGTCAGCTCACCCCCGTCGCCATCCCGACCCCGGCCCAAGAGGCCGTGCGCGACCTGTGCCGCACGCGCGGCGACATGGTCCAGGACCTGACGAGGGCTCGCAACCGCCTTTCAGGTTTCCTCTTGCGTCACTCGGTCATCTGGCGCGGCGGCTCGACGTGGACGCAGGCCCACGAGCGCTGGCTGGCGACGCGCCACTTCGAGGACCGCGCCTTGGCGTCGACCTACGCGCACTACCTCTCGACGGTGCGCCTACGCGACAGCTCGCTCGAGGCAGTCGAAGCCGACCTCGTGCCCTGGTGCGACCAAGAACCCTTCGGATCGCCAGTGACTCGCCTCGGCGCCTACAGAGGCGTGACCCGCATCGGCGCGCTGTGCCTGGGCGCTGAGGTGTTCGACTGGAGACGCTTTCCCCGGGCCCGGCCCTTCATGAGCTTCACCGGGCTCGTGCCCGGGGAGCACTCGAGCGGGCTGAGCTAGTGCCGCATCAAGCAACGTTTGCGCGCTTTACCAGCTCACGAAGTGTTTTGTCCTGAGCGTTGCGGTTGCGCCAGATGATGTAGCGACGGATTATCGAGTTCTGCTCTTCGTGTGAGCGGTGGTCGGTGCCATCGAGACTGAAGTAGCGCAGCGCCTGGAACTGCGCTTCGATGCGGTTCATCCAGCTGGCGTTGGTCGGCACATAGGCCAGCTCGACGTTGTTGGCGTCGGCCCACACCCCGACTCGGGTCGTCCTTCTTGGTCGAGAGGTGGGGGCTGAAGTTGTCCATCACGATGGCGATGCGGACGTTCGGAGGGTAGAGGCTGCGCAGGTAGCGGCAGAACTCGAGGAAGGTGGTGCGGTCCTTGTTCAGCTTCACGTGTCCGTAGATCTTGTCCTGGTTCAAGTCGTAAGCGGCCATGAGGTGACGTACCCCCTTGGTGCGGGTGTAGGTGGCCCGACGACGGCGGCGACGGGGCCCCTTGGCGGGCTCCTCCCCTTTGACGATCACGGGCGCCCACTGCTTGCCCGGCCGGGGCAACAGGTTCAGCGGCCCGAACTCGTCCATGCAGATCACCACCTCGGGGTCACCCTTCTTCGCTTTCACCTTCCCGTCGGCGATGTCGTAGAGCTCGAGCACCCGGTTCTTCTTGGCCTCGAAGTCAGGGTCCTTGGACACCTTGTAGGTCTTGATCACTTGAAACGAGACGCCCTCCTCTCGGAGTACCAGGCGCAGGCCCTCGTGGCTGATGTCGTCGACCACCCCCTCAGCCACCAAGAACTCGGCCAGCTTGGACAAGCTCCAGGTCGAAAAGGGCAGATCGTGGTCGACCGGGCGGGACAGGGCGATCTTCTTGATCTCCCGGCGCTCGGGCAGGGTGAACTTTGGTGGCCGTCCTCCCGAGTATCTGGGCACCAAGGAGTCGAACCCGTCGTCGTTGAAGTTGTGTAGCACCTCGCGGACCCGGTCGGGTGACGTGAAGGCCACTTTGGAGATCTGGGCCACGTCCATGCCCTGAGCCGAGAGCAGCACCATCTGGGCCCGACGCCACGTCACGACCGACCCCGACGAGCGCCGCACGATTCGCAGCAGCCGCATGCCTTCTTGGTTGGTGATCTCTCGAACGCGTATCCCTTCGCGCACTTGACCTCCTCTTTCGCGAGGAGTCAATTCTGCGCGACCCTGAGGTCAAAGTGGTGGACGCGCCACCCTGCCAACGTTGCCGGTCACGGCACTAGATAGCGTCGCCGGCCTCCAGCGCCCGCATCAGCACGCCGCCGACGACCTCAGCCGCCGCAGCGTCTTGCTCCGCGGTGCCGTGGGCATAGGTGCCCAGCATGACGGCGGGCGTATGACCGCCTCGCCTGGCGGCCGTCACGGGGTCGATCCCCGCGGCGACGAGCTGCGTCTGCGCGAAGTGCCGTAGGTCGTGGAACGTGGCGTCGATGCCCAGGCCCTTGGCCAGCCGCCCGAAGTCTGCCGTCAGAGTGCGGGCGCTGAACGGCACGTCACCATTGACGTAGCTGACCACCCACTCGCCAAGCTCGCCCCACTCGGCCCGCTGGTGGCGCTCCCAGGTCGCCAGCACCTGCTCGCCGAAGGGGCCGAGCGGGATGATCCGCTTCTTCTTGGATTTCGTGGTCCCGA
The DNA here is from genome assembly GCA_963717455.1 of uncultured Acidimicrobiaceae bacterium. Taxonomy (GTDB): domain Bacteria; phylum Actinomycetota; class Acidimicrobiia; order Acidimicrobiales; family RAAP-2; genus Bog-473. The sequence goes on along the minus strand of OY970336.1, from coordinate 2,326,868 downwards.
GGTGCTGCCCGTGATCGTCCGAGACCCAGGCCCGCTCGATGGTGACCAGCCCCGTCTCGGGGTCGATGTCGGACCACTTGAGGCCGCAGACCTCGCCCCGCCTCATGCCGGTGACGGCGGCCAGCCCGATGGCCACCTTGACGGCCGGCTCCTCTGCTGCCTCGTAGATGGCCGCCACCTGCTCGGGGGTCAGGGCCGTCTTCTCGGCCGCGGCGACCTTCGGGAGCCGGGCTCGGGCGGCGGGATTGGTCGTCAGCCATTTCCAGTCCACACCCCGCTCGAGGGCAGCCCGCAGCACGCTATGGACGAGTCTCACGCTGCGAGCCGAGAGACCCTCGGACAACAGCTTCGTATAGAAGGTATCGATCTGGTGGGTGTTGAGCTGGTCGAGGCGGATGGTCCCGAGCGCCGGCCGGATCTGCTTGTCGACCCGCTTCGTGTAGACCTCGACGGTGTTCAGGGCGAGGCCGGGGTCGAGGTTCTCGAGCCACTCGTCGAGCAGAAGCCCAACAGTGGCCTTCGGTCCGACCAGCGCCATCTCGGTGACCTCGACACGGAACTTCGCCATCTCTTCCTCGAGTTGATGCTTACCTCCGCGCTCGGGCACACGGACCGTCTTGGACCGCCGGATCAGTCGGTGGGTCGAGGGGTCCTTTACCACGACCCGCAGGCGAAAGACGCCAGGTCCTCGTTCCTCGATGCTGCCGGTCTTGTAGGGTCGCCGCCGATGCACGTTCTCAGACACGATATGCCCCATTTCTGCCCCAAACGCCGACCTTCAGTAGTGTTTATCCAGGGTAGCACGCATTTCAGTACATAGTACGTCATTATGGACGACGCCCGCCGCGCATGGAGAGGATCACACGCATGACACGCATCCGGCCCAAGGCCCTGGTCACGGCGGCCGTCAGCGGCCCGGGCCTCGACCTGCTGCACCAGTTGGCTGATCTGGTGCTCGATTCGTGGTTGGACCAGCCGACGCTGCGCATCTACAACGCCGCCCAGCTGGCCGAACGGGTGGCCGCGGAGGGAGCCTCCATCGTGATCGTCGAGGGCGACGTCTGCGGTGCCGAGCTCTACGAGCAGCCCATCATCGCCGTGTGCAGCTGCCGGGGCGACCCCACCAACGTCGACGTGCCCGCCGCCACCGCCGCCTGCGTGCCGGTGCTGCGGGCTCCGGGGCGGAACGCGGACGCGGTGGCCGAGCTGGCCGTCGCCCTCCTCTTCGCCGCCACTCGCGGCGTGGTCCCGGCCGACCACGACGTGCGGGAGGGCGAGATCTACCGCGACGGCAAGATCCCCTACCAGCGCTACCGGGCCTGGGAGCTGGCGGGCAAGACGGTGGGCCTGGTGGGGCTCGGGGCGGTCGGACGGGCGCTGCGGTGGCGCCTGCGCGGCCTCGGCATGGAGGTCCTCGCCTACGACCCCTACGCCGAGGACGCCACCAGCTCGCTCGATGAGCTCCTGGCGCGGGCGGACGTCATCTCCATCCACGCCCCGGTCACCGCGGAGACGACGGGCATGATCGACGCGGATGCCTTCGCCAAGATGCGTGATGGCGTCGTCTACCTGAACACGGCGCGGGCGAAGATCCACGACACCGACGCGCTCGTCGCCGCGCTCGCGTCGGGCAAGGTCGCCGCGGCGGGCCTCGACCACTTCGAGGGCGAGCACCTGGCGACCGACCACCCGCTCACGACCTTCCCCCAAGTGGTGCTGACCCCGCACATCGGCGGGGCCACCTACGACACCGAGTCCAACCACACCCGCACCATCGCCGAGGACCTGTGCCGCCTCATGGCCGGGGCGCGCCCGCTGCACGTCGTCAACCCCGAGGTCCTGACGAGCTGACGTGGCGGCGCGCCAACCGACGATCATCGCCACGTCCATCGGGTTCCAGCCCGAGGGCCCTGACCCCTCGAACCTGCGCCCCGGACCGTCGTACCGGCTGGCCGCCGAGCTGGCCCGCGCCGGCGACCACCCGCGGCTGTGCATCATCGCCACTGCGGTGGGTGACGACTCGAGCCGGTTGGCGGCGGCGCACAACGCCTTCTCGAAGCTCGGCTTCGTCAGCTCGCACCTGACGCTCTTCCCGATGCCCAACGTGCCCGACGTGCGCGCCCACCTCCTGGCCCAGGACGTGATCTGGGTCGGCGGCGGCAGCACCGCCAACCTGCTGGCGCTCTGGCGCCTGCACGGGCTCGACGTGACACTGCGGGAGTGCTGGGAGGCGGGGGTGGTGCTCAAGGGCGTGTCGGCGGGCTCGCTGTGCTGGCACGTGGGCGGGACGACCGACTCCTTCGGGCCCACGCTGGTGCCGGTCACCGACGGGCTCGCCTTCCTCCCCTACTCCAACAGCCCACATCACGACGCGGAGGAGCAACGCCGACCCCTGATCCACCGCCTCATCGCGGACGGGACGCTGCCCGACGGCTACGCCACGGAGAACGGCACGGGCCTGGTCTTCTACGGGACCGAGCTGCAGGACGCCTTCACCGAGGAGGAGGGCAAGGTGGCGTACTCGTTGACGAGGGAGGGCGACGCGACGAGGGAGATCGCGCTCGACACCAGGCTCCTCTGATCGACACCACCGGGGTTAGGGTCCTTCCGTGGGCGGCCGACTCGAGCTCCAAGGGCTGTGTCGTCGCTTCGGCTCGCTGACCGCGCTCGACGACCTGACCTTCTCCGTGCCGAGCGGGCAGGTGGTGGGCTTCCTCGGCCCGAACGGCGCCGGCAAGACCACAACCATGCGGGCGGTGTTCGGTCTCACCGACCTCGACAGCGGAACCGTGCGCTGGGACGGGGAGCCGGTCGGCCAGGCCGAGCGGCGGCGCTTCGGCTACATGCCCGAGGAACGCGGCCTGTACCCGGCCATGCAGGTGGGCGACCAGCTCGAATACCTCGGGCGGCTGCACGGCATGGCGCCGGCCGACGCGCGGAGCGCCGGCGAGGAGTGGCTCGAGCGCCTCGGGATCGCCGATCGGGCCCGGGACAAGGTCGAGGAGCTCTCCCACGGCAACCAGCAACGGGTGCAGCTGGCCGCGGCCCTCCTCCACGAACCCGAATTGTTGGTCCTCGACGAGCCGCTCGCCGGGCTCGACCCGAGTGGGATCGATGCGATCGGCGCCGTCCTGGTCGAGCGGGCCCGGTCCGGGTGCTGCGTCCTGTTCTCGAGCCACCAGCTCGACCAGGTGGAGGATCTCTGCGAGTCGGTCACCATCATCGACCACGGCCGCCTCGTGGTGGCCGGCCGGGTGGACGACCTGGCGACGAGCGGCCCGCGGCGCCTCGTCGTGCGGATAGAGGGCGACCGCGAAGCGGCATGGGCGCGGACGCTGGACGGCGTCACCGTCTCCGAGGTCGCGGGTGGCGAGGTGCGCCTGGTGCTCCGGGACGCGGTCGACAGCGATGCCGTGCTGCGGGCGGCCATGGACACAGGCAGGGTCGTCGAGTTCACGTTCGCGCGCCGCCGCCTGTCCGAGGTCTTCCGGGAAGCCCTGGCGTGACCCTCGTCGTCATCGTCGTCGTCGGGATCGTCCTCGGGACCATCCGGCTGGTCCTCCGGTCCCGCAGGCGCCGGGGTGCGATCCCCCGTTCGCCGGCCCGCACCCGGCTCGCCCCCTGGGCCGGCGACACGGGGATCGTGGCGGCCCGCGAGGTCCGGGAGCGGGTGCGCGGCCGGGTCTTCCGGGTGGGGACACTGCTGATCCTGGCCGTGGTCGCGGCCGCCATCGTGATTCCCACCCTGACCCGCTCCACACCCCAGCCCGAGCGTGTCGGGGTGGTCGGCCCCCTCCCGGCGTCCCTCCGGTCGACCGTGGCCACCGCGGCAAAGAGCGTCGGCACCACCGTCCGCTTCATGGACGAACCCGACGGGACCTCGGCCCGTCATCAGCTGCAGGCCGGCACGCTGGACCTCGCAATCGTGGACGGCCGCGACTTGCTCGTGAACGAGCCCATCGGTTCGACGGACACCTCCACCACGGCACAATTCGTGGCCGCCACCGCCCACGCACTGGGGGTGGCCAGCGCGCTGGCCGCCGCCCACCTCACGCCGTCGCAGTCCTCGGCGCTGGCCAATGCCAAGCCCCTCCCGGTGCAGAGCCTCCACCCGGGAGGCGCCAGGTCGAAGATCAACCCGACGTCGGTGATCGGGCTGATCCTCATCTTCCTGATGCTCACCCAGTACAACACCTGGATCCTCATGGGGGTCATGGAGGAGAAGTCGAGCCGGGTCATCGAGGTCCTGCTCGCGGCGATCCGTCCCATCCAGCTCCTGAGCGGCAAGGTGCTCGGAATCGGGCTGGTCGCCTTCGGCCAAGCGGCGCTCATCGTCGCCTTCGCCCTCGTGCTGGCCTCGATCGTCGGCTCCGACCTCCTCCACGGCTCGGCGCCGCTGGTCGTGGCGAGCACGCTGGTGTGGCTGGTGTTGGGCTACTCCTTCTACTGCTGGGTCTACGCTGCCGCCGGCTCCATGGCCGAGCGCCAGGACCAGGTGCAGAGCCTGGCCCTCCCGCTCAGCCTTCCCATCGTCTTCGGCTACATCATCGCCATCACCGCAGCGTCCTCGGGCGACGCGTCGCCGCTCCTGAGGGTGCTGGGATACCTGCCCCCGACAGCGCCCTTCGCCATGCCGGTGCTCGTCGGGCTCTCCGCCGTCACCTGGTGGCAGTTCATGGCGTCCGCGGCCGTCACCGTCGTGTGCACCGTCGGGGTGGCCCGGGTGGCCACCTCGGTGTACCGACGGGCGATCCTGCGCACCGGCCGCCGGGTGCGGCTCAGCGAGGTGCTCGCCCGGGCGCGCTGAGGGCGACGGCCCGGCTCGGGGAGCCGTCGGTCAGACGGCCGCCCCGGCCCAGTCGGACCCGGCGTGGACCGTGACGGTGTCGCGCCCCGAGCGCAGCACCCGGCCCGGCACGGCGCCGCTGAACTCGCCGGCGCGGACGATCTCGGTGCCGTTGACCAGGACGTGCCCGATGCCCACGGCCTCGGCGTAGAGGCGGCTGGCCCCGCCCGGCAGGTCGTCGCGGGTGCGCACGGCACCGTGGCCGATGGCGGTGGGGTCGAAGACCACGACGTCGGCGAAGGCGCCGGGGACGAGCCGGCCACGGTCGCGCAGTCCGTAGAGGCGGGCCGGTATGTCGGTCAGCTGGCGCACCGCCTGCTCCCAGCTGAGCAGGCCGCGGGCCCGCACGCCGTCCCCGAGCATGGAGGTCGAGTAGACGGCGCCGCACATGGTGTCGAGGTGGGCACCGGCATCGGAGCCGCCGACGATGGCGCGCCCGTCCTGCCAGGTCTGCGCACGCAGCACCCAGTCCTCCTCCGACTCGCCAATGGGAGGTCGCAGGCCGGTGCGCAGGCGGTCGGCCACCACCACGTCGAGCAGGGCGTCGAAGGGCGCCACCCCGCGGGCCCGGGCGACCTCGCCGACCGTGCGCCCTTCCGCATCGACGTTCTCCGCTGCGAACGTCTCCTCGAAGACGAGCCGCTCCCACACGGCGAGGTGACGCAAGATGCCGGCCTCGTCGGACTGCGCGCCGGCGTCGAGCCGGCGGCGGGTCCCGGGGTCCGACAACGCCGCCATGCGCTCCTCGGGCGGGAGTGCGAACACCTCGCGCCATCCCGGCAGCCCGTCGAGGATGGCGCCCTGCTCGAAGCTGAGCCGCAGCTGCATGGTGTGGGGTAGCGTCAGCGCGACCACGGTTGCTCCGCGCGCCGCCGCCGTCGTCCCGGCGGCAAGCTGGTTCCAGGCGGCGTCGGGGTTCATGGCCGAGACGCCGAGCACGTTCCAGTTGACCGGCCGGTCCGCCAGGAGCGACATGGTGGCGAGGAAGTCGATCTCCTCCTCGCTGAAGCCGTTGAGGCAGCCGGGCACGATCAGCTCGACGGTGGTCCCGTCGTGCTCGCGCACGGCGGCGGCCAGGCGCTCCATCTCCTCCCGGTCGGCCGCGCGCGACGGGACCGGCTGCCCGTCCCCGTCGTTGTGCGTGTGCACCTGCGACGTCGAAAACCCGAGCGCCCCCTCAGACAGGGCGGCGTGCAGCGCCGCCTCCATGGCCTCGAGGTCCGCCGCGCTCGCCGCGCCGCCGACGGCGCGCTCGCCCATGACCAGCCGGCGCAGCGTCGAGTGCCCGACGAGGAAGCCCGCGTTGACCGCGATGCGGCCGTCCAGGTGGCCGAGCCACTCCCCGAAGGAGGTCCAGTCCCAGGAGAGGCCGGCGCGCAGTGCGGCGAGCGGCATGCCTTCGACCCGCGCCATCATCCGGGAGATGTAGTCGGCGTGCTCCGGCGCCAGCGGCGCCAGCGAGAACCCGCAATTGCCGCCCAGCACCGTCGTCACGCCGTGCAGCGGGGACGGGCTCGCATTGGGGTCCCAGAAGAGCTGGGCGTCGTAGTGGGTGTGCAGGTCGACGAAGCCGGGGGTGACGAGCATGCCGTCGGCGTCGATCACGCTGGCCTCGCTGCCCACGGCGCGGGCGGCGTCGGGCCCGATCGCGACGACCCGCTCGCCCTCGATCACCACGTCGGCGCGGGTCAGCGGCGCGCCGGTGCCGTCGACCACGCTCCCACCGCGGATGGCCACCGTCATGCGGGCACTCCCCACGACCCCTGACCCGGACGGCGCACCGTCACCCGCTGCCGTGCGTACGCCTGCATGCCCTCGGTGCCCAGCTCGAGGCCGAAGCCGGATTGCTTCCACCCACCCATCGGCGCGTGCATGTCGATGGCCGAGATCCCGTGCGCGTTGACGAACACGGTGCCGGCCTCGAGCCGTGCTGCCACGTCGGCGGCCAGCGCGTCGTCGTTGCTCCAGACGGACGCGCAGAGCCCGAACGGCGTGTCGTTGGCCGCGCCGACGGCCTCGTCGAGATCGGTGTACGGGAGCACCGGCAGGGCCGGAGCGAACTGCTCCTCGCGCACGATCGCCGAATCGGGCGGCGGGCCGACCACCAGCGCCGGAGACACGAAGTAGCCCCCGGCGTCCACGTCGTCGGCCCGCACCCGTGCCGGTCGCAGCACGGCCGCACCGGCGGCGTCCGCCTCGCCGATGAAGCCCTCCACCCGGTCGCGGGCGCGCGCGGTGTGCACCGGGCCCATCGTCACGTCGTCGGCCAGGCCGTCGCCCACGACGTGGTGCGAGAGACGCTCCTGCATCGCGGCCACGACGTCGTCCAGGCGCCCGCGCTGTACGTAGAGCCGCTTGATCGCCATGCAGATCTGCCCGCTGCTGTCGAAGGCCGCGCCGACGAGCCGGTCCGCCAGTTCCCCGTTGACCTCGAGGTCGGGGGCGAGGATGGCGGCGTCGTTGCCACCGAGCTCGAGCACCATGGGACGGGTCGTCGCTGCCACCGCGCCCATCACGGCCTGTCCCGTGGTGGTGCCCCCGGTGAAGGAGACCATGTCGGCGCCGCGGTGGCTCACCAGCGCGGCGCCGAGCGCGGGGTGGGGGCCGTTGACCACGTTGAGCACGCCGGGAGGCAGCAGGTCGGCCATTGCCGCGGCCACGAGCAGCACGGTGCCCGGGCACGTCGGGGGTGCCTTGACGACGACGGCGTTCCCCGCGAGCAGCGCGGGGAGGATCTTGTTGGCCATGACCGAGACGGGCCAGTTGAAGGGGAGGACGGCGGCCACGACCCCGTGCGGCACCCACTCCACGGCGGTGGCACCGCCGCTGAGCACCCGCGGCGCCAGTGCCTCGGCGACCACCGGCGCGAAGGCGGCGGCCATCCCCGCCATGGTGCCGGCGTCGAAGACGGCCTCCCAGTAGATCTTGCCGTGCTCACGGGTCAGCAGGCGGGCGAGGTCGCCCGCCTCGACGGCGGCCGCGGCGGCCTTCGTGGCGGCGATGACGGCCGCCGTCCGCTCCTCCATCCCCAGCGCGGCCCAGGTGGGCTGGCTCCGGCGTGCCGCGTCCACGGCCCGGTCGAGCTGCGCTGGGGAGGTGGCCGGGGCCTGGAGGACGACTTCGGCCGGTCGGGCCGGGTTCGTCACCGGGTAGGTGCCCTCGGCGCCCGGCACGACCGCGCCGTCGATGAGGAGTCCGACGCCGGTCATGACGTCGTCGACGTGTGTGGTCATGCGCACCCCCCGGGCCGGCCGACTTTGCTGACGATAGTGTCACCTTCTCGTGGGAGCCGTCGAGACGGATCAGGTGGAGCACCGGGCGACGCTGTTACCCGATCCCGAGCACAGGCCGATCCGGGTCCCGGTGATCTCGGTCGACGACCATCTGATCGAGCCGCCCGACCTGTTCGAGGGCCGCCTGCCCGCGTCGTTGCAGGAGGGCGCACCGCAGGTGGTCGAGGACGAGCGCGGCACGCAGTCCTGGGTCTTCGAGGGGAGCCGCTACCCCAACGTGGGCCTCAACGCCGTGGTCGGCCGCCCCCGCGTGGAGTGGAGTATGGAGCCGGCCCGCTTCGACGAGATGCGCCCCGGCTGCTTCGACATCGGCGCCCGAGTGGAGGACATGGACCGGGCGGGCGTCTGGGCCTCGCTTTGCTTCCCGTCCCTCGTGTCGGGGTTCTGCGGCGCCGTCTACTCGCGGGCGCACGACGGCGCGCTCGGCCTGGCCTGCCTGCGCGCCTTCAACGACTGGCACCTCGAGGAGTGGGCCGGTCCCCACCCCGACCGCATCATCCCCTTGCAGCTGCCGTGGCTGGCCGACATCGAGGTCGCCACGGCCGAGGTGCGCGCCAACGCGGCACGCGGCTTCAAGGCGGTGAGCTTCCCCGAGTTCCCGGCCCAGCTCCGCCTGCCCTCGATCTTCAGCGGCGAGTGGGACCCCTTCTTCGCCGCCTGCGAGGAGACCGAGACCGTGGTGTGCCTCCACACCGGGGCCTCCTCGTGGGCCCCGCTCCCCTCGCCCGACCCGCCCTTCGAGCTGCTGCCCACCGTGTTCCCGGTCAACGCGCTGCTGGCGGCGGGCGAGTGGCTGTGGTCCGGTGTGCCGCTGCGCTTCCCGAGGCTGGCGGTGGCCATGTCCGAGGGCGGGATCGGCTGGGTGCCCATGCTGATGGACCGGGCCGACTACGTGCTGGCGCACTCGGCGTCGGGCAACGAGAGCCACGCCTGGCCCTCCGACCTGCTCCCGAGCGACGTGCTGCGCCGCAACTTCTGGTTCTGCTCCATCGACGACCCGTCGGCCGTCGCCCAGCGCCACGTCATCGGAATCGACCACATCATGGTGGAGAGCGACTACCCCCACGCCGACTCCTCGTGGCCCGACACCCAGGACGTGCTCGCCGCGACCTGGGGGATGCTGCCCGACGACGAGTTGCGCGCCGTGGCGGGCGGCAACGCCTCCCGGCTGTTCCGCCACCCGCTGCCGCCGGTCGACGACTGGCGCCGACCGGCGCCGTGAGCGTCCCGGGCGGGATCACCCCGCTGCCGCCCCGCGCCGGCCCGGTGGTCGACGCCGACGGGCACGTCGTCGAGCCGCTGAGTGCCTGGGCCGAGCTGCCCGACGCGCACCGCCCGGGGATCACGGCGGATGCCCACGGCTACGAACATGTCACCGTCGGCGGTACCGAGATCCTGGCCGTGCCGCTCGGCACACTGGCCCGGCCGGGCTCCACCTTCGACGACCCCTCTGCCTTCCGCCCGCTGGCCGACGCGCACCCGGGCGGGTCGGACCCCAGGGCCCGGCTGGCCGACATGGACGCCGAGGGCATCGACCAGGCCGTGCTCTACCCCACCCTCGGGCTGTACTTCTCGGTGGTCGAGGAAGCCGAGGCCGCGGTCGGCCTGGCCGTGGACTACAACGACTGGCTGTCCACGTACTGCGCCGCGGATCCGGCCCGGTTGTTCGGCGCCGCCCTGTTGCCCCTGCAGGACCCGGTCGCCGCCGCGCACGAGCTGCGCCGGGCCATCACCCAGCTCGGCTTCCGGGCGGGCTTCGTCCGCCCCAACCCGTGTCACGGCCGCTCGCTCTCCGACCGCGCCTACGACGTCGTGTGGGACGCCGCCGAGGAGCTGGACGTGCCCATCGGGATCCACGAGGGCAGCTCGGTCATCGTGCCGACGCTCGGGTCGGACCGCCCTTTCAACCCGCTGGTCCTGCACGCCCTGTCGCACCCGTTCGAGCAGATGCTGGCCTGCGCCCAGCTCATCGCGTTCGGGGTGCTCGAGCGCCATCCGGGCCTGCGCTGCATCTTCCTCGAGTCCTGCGGCGGGTGGGCCCCGTTCTGGCTCGAGCGCCTGGACGAGCAGGCCGAGTCCTTCGGCGGCTTCTGCCCCGACATGCGGCTGCGCCCCTCGGAGTACTTCGCCCGCCAGTGCGCCATCAGCTTCGAGGTCGACGAACAGACGCTGCCGGCGCTGGCGCCGTTCGTCGGCCCCGAGCGCATCGTGTGGGGCAGTGACTACCCGCACCACGACGCCACCTTCCCCGGCGCCGTTGACGCGCTGCGGGCGACCATCGCCCCGTGCCCCACCGCCACGCAGATCCGTGTGCTCGGCCTCAACGCGCGGGAGCTCTACGGGTTGCCGCCGCGCCAAGACGGGGTGGCGGGCCTGATCGACGACTACTTCGCTGCCGTCACCGCGCAGGACCCCGGGCTCCTGCGGCGGGTCTTCGCGCCCGACGCGACCTTCGACGTGGACGGCGACCGCCGCCGCGGGTACGAGGACATCCTGGCGTACTACACCGAGCACACGTTCGTGTTCGAGGACTTCCGCCCCGACCCGGCGCCGCTGCAGATCGACGGCTCGACCGTGAGGGTGGACATCGACGTCCACCTGGGGGGGACGGAGCGCACGGTGCGCGACGTCTTCGAGACGGACGGGACGCGCATCACCGCCCTGCAGGTCCGGGGGTTCGCCGACGTGCTGCGGGCCGCCGCCTCGCGTTAACTCAGGCCGACGGCACCGGCTGCGGCTGCGGCCCGCGCAGGAGCCGGCCGGGGCGCGCGCCCGTCGCCTCGTCGTGCTCGCGCACCACGACCCCCGACTTGACCGTCGCCACATAGCCCCGCGCCCGCTGGATCAGCCGCTTCCCCGAGCCCGGGAGGTCGTAGACCATCTCGGGCGGGTCGAGCGCCAGCGCGTCGTGGTCGATCACGTTGACGTCGGCCAGGAATCCCGGCGCCAGCAGCCCGCGGTCGCGGAAGCCGTAGAGCTCTGCGGTACGCCGGGTCTGCAGGTGAACCACCGTCTCGACGGAGAGCCGCTCGCCCCGGGAGCGGTCGCGGGCCCAGTGCGCCAGCATGAACGTGGGGAGGCTGGCGTCGCACAGCACACCGCAGTGCGCCCCGCCGTCACCGAGCCCGAGAACCGTGGCCGGATGGACGAGCATCTCGCGCACCGCATCGAGGTTGCACGCCGCGTAGTCGAGGAGGGGCAGGTACAGGAGCTCCGTGCCGTCACGGCCGAGCATCAGGTCGTAGAGCACCTCGTCGGTGGTGCGGCCTTGCGCGGCGGCGAGTGCGGTGACGCTGCGCTCGGGCGGCGGCTCGTAGTCGGGCGGGTCGCCCAGCGGGAACAGCTTGTGCAGGTTGGCCCGCAGCAGCTCGACGAAGCCACCGGGCCGCGGTTCCTCACCGAGAATGGCCGCCCGTACTTCGGGCGTGCGCAGCCGCGCCACGCGTTCGGCCAGCGGGAGGCCGGCGATCTCCTGGTAGGCGCGGTGATGCGCGAAGGGGTGCGTGGTGGACTGGAACCCCACCATCAACGACGTCGGCTTGCCCGCCACCTGGGGGACCAGCCACGCGCCACGCCGGTTGGCGGCAACGCCGCGGTCGATCCACTCGCGCCACAGGTCGGGGGCGAAGTCGGCCTGGAGCACCTGATAGGTGACGGGCACGCCGGCCCGCACCGAGATCTCCGACATCCAGGCGAACTCGTGGTCGAGGTCCCGCATGTCACTCGCCACGGAGAAGACGCGGTGCCCCGCCTTGCCGAGCGCCTCGCCGATGGCCACCAGCTCGTCGGCGGGGGCGGTGGTGCCGGCGGCCAACTCGCCGTCCTTGGCCCGGTGCAGGATGGTGCGTGTGGTCGAGGCACCGACGGCGCCGGCGTGCACGGCCTCCCGCACGATCGCGGCCATCTCGGCGATCTCCTCTGCGTTCGCGGTGTCGTTGGCCCGGCCCTCGCCCAGGACGTAGGCCCGTAGCGCGCCGTGCGGGATGAGGCTCGCCACGTCGAGCACGCGGTGCGTCCGCTCCACCTCGTCGAGGTACTCCCCGAAGGTCTCCCAGTTCCAGTTCATGCCCTCGGCCAGCGCGCTGCCGGGGATGTCCTCCACGCCCTCCATGAGCTGGATCAGCCACTCGCGGTCCGAGTCCCGGGCCGGTGCGAACCCGACGCCGCAGTTGCCCATGACGACGGTGGTCACCCCGTGCCACCCGGACGGGGAGACCTCGGGGTCCCAGGTGGCCTGGCCGTCGTAGTGGGTGTGGATGTCGACCCAGCCCGGCGTCACCAGCCGGCCGTCGGCGGGGACTTCACGGCGGGCGGCGCCCTCGACCTCTCCGACCGCGGTGATGACACTGCCGTCGATGGCGACGTCACCGGTCCTCGTGGGCCGGCCCGATCCGTCGGCGATCGTGCCGCCCCGGATGATCAGGTCGTGCATGGCTGCTCCTCTGTCGGTCAGACCCAGCTTCGCAGCTTTTCGATCATGGCGACCGCATCGGCGCCGACCGGCGTCACGCTCAGGTGCGTCACGCCCACCTCGGCCAGAGCGGCCACGCGCTCCTTGATGTAGGACTCGGGCCCGCAGAGCGACGTGGTCTCGAGCAGCTCGGCGGGCACGAGCGCCGCCGCCGCCTCCTTCTCGCCCGACAGGTAGAGGTCCTGGATCTCCGCCGCCTCCTTCTCGTAGCCGTAGCGGCAGGCCAGCGCGTTGTAGAAGTTCTTCCCCTTGGCGCCCATGCCGCCGATGTAGAGGGCGGCCGCGCCCCGGCCGAGCTCGCGGATGTGGCCGACCTCGGACTCTTCGCCGATGGCCAGGATGCCGCCGGCGGCGATCTGCAGGGTGCCGAGCGACGGGTCCCGTTTGGCGGACCCGGCGGCGAGGGCGGGGCCGAAGACCTCCTTGGCCTTGTCGGGGACGAAGAAGATCGGCAGCCACCCGTCGGCCACCTCGGCGGTCATGGCGACGTTCTTCTCGCCGAGGGCGGCGACCCAGATGGGTATGCGGGGGCGGACCGGGTGGTTGATGATCTTGAGCGCCTTGCCGAGGCCCGTGCCCTCCCCCGCCGGCAGCGGGATGTGGTACGCCGGACCGTCGTGCTCCAGCGGGGCCTCGCGGGCCCACACGTCGCGGCAGATCTCGATGATCTCCCGGGTGCGGGTGATCGGGCGGTCGTAGGGCACGCCGTGAAAGCCCTCGATCACCTGGGGACCCGATGCCCCGATCCCCAGCTGGCAGCGGCCGCCCGAGATGGCGTCGATACCCGCCGCCGTCATGGCGATCAGCGTGGGCGTGCGGCTGTAGATGGGCAGGATGGCCGAGCCGATGCCCACCCGCTCGGTCTTGGCCGCCAGGTACCCCATGAAGCTCGGCGCGTCGAAGCTGTACGCCTCGGCCACCCACACGACGTCGATGCCGACCTTCTCCAGCTCCGCGGCCTGGCGGGCCGACTCCTCGAACCCTCCGGCATAACTCAGCGTCATGGACAGCTTCACGCGGTCCTCCCTTTCCTCGGCCCCGACCCGGGGAGCGTAGCGGTGACCGCCCCACAAAAAGAGTATCCTAAAACCTCGCCCAGACGCCGCCCGTAGCATCGCCACCATGGCGGCAGTTGGCATCGAATTCGTGCTCTTCGACCTGGGCGGCGTGCTCGTGGACCCCGGAGGCGTCGGCAAGATGCGGGAGCTGAGCGGGATCGGCACCGACGAGGAGCTGTGGGAACGCTGGCTCGCCTGCCGCTGGGTGCGCAGCTTCGAGGCCGGCCGCTGCTCACCCGAGGACTTCGCTGCCGGCGTCGTCGGCGACTGGAGCCTCGACCTGGAGCCGGCCGCGTTCCTCGAGGAATTCGGCTCATGGTCGAACGGCCCCTACCCCGGGGCGGTGGAGCTCGTCACCGCGGTGCGGGACGCCGCCGGCGTCGGCTGCCTGTCGAACACCAACGTTGTCCAGTGGCACACCAGCCATGAGGCGACCCCGGTCACCGAGGCCTTCGAGCTCCGCTTCCTCTCCTTCGAGCTCGGGATGGTCAAGCCTGACCGCGAGATCTTCGAGGAGGTCGCGGTGAGGCTGCCCGTCCCACCCGAACGCGTGTTCTTCCTTGACGACAACGCGGCCAATGTCACGGGGGCACAGGCGTCGGGTTTCGTGGCCCGGCACGTGCGGGGCGTGGACGATGCGCGACGGGCCCTGGCATCGGAGGGTGTGCTCTCGCGCTGAACGCGCGACGACCGGCAGCGGGCGCGCCGGGTGTGCCAACATGCCGCCATGGTTGCCAATGGCCCGATGATGCGTCTGCTGCCGCGCCTGAGCGAGGACGTCGCCTTCTACTGGACTTCGGGTGCCGACGGTGTCCTGCGCCTGCTGCACTGCAACGCCTGCGGGTTGTTCATCCACCCGCCGGGCCCCGTCTGTCCGCGCTGCCTCTCGCGCGACCTGGCGCCGAAGGAAGTCAGCGGCCACGGCCACGTGGAGACCTTCACCGTCAATTACCAGCAGTGGATACCTGGCAGCGACACCTACGTCATCGCCTGGGTGTCGATCGACGAGCAGCCCAGCGTGCGCCTGACCACGAACCTGGTCGACGTCGAACCCGACGAGGTGTACGTCGGGATGCCCGTCCGCGTGGTCTTCGAGCACGTCGACGACGTGTGGCTCCCCCTCTTCACGCCCGAGGGCGTGTCGTGAGCCCCCCGCGGCCGCAGGAGCCGCTGGAGCGACGGGCGATCATCTCGGGCATCGGGCAGTCCGCCGTGGGGCGCCGTCTGGGGCGCTCCGACCTCGACCTCACGATTGAGGCGGCGCTGGCGGCCGTCGCCGACGCCGGGCTTGGCCGCGACGACATCGACGGCATCTCCACCTACCCGGGCATGGGCGCCGGCACGGCCGGCTTCGCCGGCCCGACGACGCCCGAGGTGCAGGACGCCATGGGCCTGTCGCTCAACTGGCACGACGGCGGCGGCGAGGGTCCGGCGCAAATGCGTGCCGTGATGGCGGCCGCGCTCGCCGTGGCCGCAGGACTGGCGCGCCACGTCCTGGTGTACCGGACCGTGACCGAGGGCTCCGCTCAGGGCACGGGGGGACGGCAGGGCATCGGCGTCCCGTCAGCCGGGGGCGGCGTGCCCCGCTTCGGGGGCTTCATGCAGTGGTCCCTCCCCTTCGGGGCGGCGTCGGCCGCCAACTGGCTCGCCATGGTGGCGCAGCGCCGGATGCACGAGTTCGCCCTCACCCGCGAGCAGATGGGCCAGATCGCGCTGAACGGACGCCGCAACGCCGCGCTCGAATCCCAAGGCCGTCTACACGGCCCCGATGACCATGGACGACTACCTGGCGGCGCGCATGATCACGACGCCACTGTGCCTGTACGACTGCGATGCCCCCTGTGACGGATCGACGGCCGTGATCGTCTCGCACCGCGACGTGGCGGGCGACCTGGACCACGCCGCCGTGGGCATCAATGCACTCGGCACGGCGCTGCGGGGGCGGCCGAGCTGGGACCAGTTCGACGACATGACCACCATGGCGGCGCGTGACGCCGCCGCCTCCATGTGGGAGCGCACAGAGCTCACGCCCGCCGACGTCGACACGGCGCAGCTCTACGACGGCTTCTCCATCTTGACCATCGTCTGGCTCGAGGCGCTCGGGTTCTGCGGCCGAGGTGAGAGCGGTCCCTTCGTTGAGGGCGGTGCCGCCATCGCGCGTGACGGCGTGCTGCCGCTCAACACGGCGGGAGGCCAGCTCTCGGGTGGCCGCCTGCACGGGTTCAGCCTGATCCACGAGGCCTGCGTGCAGCTACGCGGCGAAGGCGGCGAGCGCCAGGTGGTCCGGCCGGGTGGGCGAGCCCCCGAGGTGGCTGCGGTGGCCAACGGCGGCGGGCCGATCGCCGGCACGATGCTGCTCACCCGCGGCCTCGGCTGACCGTCGGGGGGCTCAGAGCGGTTTCGTCCCCGCCAGATGATGGGCGGCGCGCGCCGCCAGCGCGACCAGGGTGAGTGTCGGCCCGTAGCCGCTCGAGGTGACGAACACCGACGAGTCGGCGACGACGACGTTGTCGAGCGCGTGCACGCGCCCCCAGCGGTCGACCACGGAGGTGTCGGGACTGTCGCCCATGCGCGCCGTGCCGATCACGTGGCGGCTCTCCGGCACCGGGGTGGCCCCGACGCCGTGGTACGCGACGCCGGGCGACGAGGTGTGCAGGACCCATTCGGCGCCCATCTCCTCGAGCACCGACTGGAGGATCTTCCCGTGGTACTTGGACGCCGCCAGCTCGTGGCGGCCCGGTTGGTAGGTGACCCGCGCCACCGGGAAGCCCCGCACGTCCCGTACCGACGGGCTCAGGTCGACGGTGTTGGTGGAGTAGGCCAGATCCTCGCCCTGCATGATGAAGGCCCACATGCGCTCGCGCAGGTTCGACTGACGCATGGCCTGGGCGTGGCCACGGCCCCACGGAGAGTGGCGTGCCTCCATGATCGGCAGCCCGCCGCCACTGTGTTCGACGAGGCCACCCCGGAACCACGGCAGCCCCGCTCCGAGGGCCGCCTCCCGCGAGCGCTCGTCCTGCACCATGGCGTCGTCGTGCACATGGGTGACCGCCCGCCCCTTGTGCGGGTGCAGGAGCAGGTGCGGGAAGTGCCCGACGACGATCGTCTGGAAGTGGCACATCAGGTGGCGCCCGAGGGCCGGGTGCTCGAGCCCCGAGAGGAGCAGGATGCGCGGCGTCTCGATCGCGCCACCGGCCACGATGACGAGCTTGGCGTCCATGGTGCGGGTCACGCCGTCGGGACCGATGAACTCGACGCCCGTCGCCGTGCGCCCCTGTGTCACGATGCGGCTCACGTAGGTCTCAGCCATGAGATCGGCCCGACCTGTGGCCATGGCCCGGGTGAGCAAGGCCACCGGGTCGCCCTTGGCGTGGATGGGGCAGCCGAAGAACGCGCAGAAGCCGCAGTTGTTGCAGGCGGGCCGCCCGTCGTAGGCGATGCTGTTGGCCGCCGTCGGCGCCTCGTAGGGATGGAGCCCGACCTTCTCGGCGGCGGCCGAGGACAGCACGGCCCCGTACATGGGAGCCCCGGGTGGCATGGGGTAGGGGCCCGATCGCCAGGCGGCAAAGGGGTTCGCACCCTCCCGGCCTGCCACGCCGATGGCCCGCTCCACCTCGGCGTAGAACGGCTCGAGCTCGTCGTAGTCGATAGGCCAGTCGTCGACGGCCGCTCCCTCCTGCGGACCGTAGGTGGAGAAGAGGCGGAAGTCCTCTTCCCGGAAGCGCGGCACCTTGCCGTCGGCGTGGGTTCCGCCGCCCCCGACCGTCGTCGGGATGGAGTTCACCTCGCCCACGTGCGTGTGCTCGCCCTCGTCGGCGGACCGGCGGAAGGCCCGCGGCTCGATCAGCGGGTCGGGTCCGAGGAAGTAGCGCGAGATGAACTTGATCTCGTCGTTCGAGTAGTCACCCGCCGGCCGGGTCATGTCGTCGGGGTCGAGCAGGTGGTTCCGCCCCTTCTCCATGATCACCACCGACCAGCCGGCCCTCGTCAGCACCTCGGCCGCGGTGGCCCCGCCGGGCCCGGACCCGATGATGACGGCGTCGGCCGTCACGGCTGGGACACCTCGGCGTCGCTGTACCCGCGCGGCTGCACGTCACCCTCGTAGCCGATGTACTCCCAGCCGACGCAGTCGCGGTTGCCCCCGTACTCCGGCGGGCCGTACATGCCCTCGCAGCAGTGCTCCCACAACAGTTCGCAGAAGGCCTCGTCGGCCCGTAGCCGGCGCCGTTGCTCCGACCCGTCGACCGCGGCGAAGTCCTCACCCAGCGCGGCGAGCCCCTCCCGGTAGCGCTGCTGGAGCCCCACGACCGGTCCGTTGAACTCGCGCTCGGGGATCCCCTGCGACCCCTCGAGCCGCGTGCGCCAGGCCAGCTCGTCCAGCCGGGACAGCCGGTGGAACCGGGCGAAGCCGGCGACGCCGCCCTTGCGCCCCGACGTGGGACCCCCGGCCCAGATCCGGGGCGGGTCGAAGGTGAAGGCACCCAGGTAGCCGTCGATGTAGTCGGCGACGCCCGCCTCCTCGGCCCCGGGTGCGCCCTGGTCCGAGGGGATCATCTGCGCGCAGGCCGCCCGCAGCGTGGTGTACTCCTGCTCACTCAGCCACACGGGCACCGGGCAAACGTAGCGTCCGTCGCCCTCATTTGCTGACGCTGCTGTCAGGTTCGCAATGATTTCCCTGGCCTCGTCGGAGACGACGATGGCCGCCATCGGCGGTGGCCGAGCCCGTGCCGGGGTCGGTGGCCGCGGCGGGACCGGGGTTGGAGGAGGGAGCAGGGGCCTCTTCGTCAGGGAGGGCACCGACACGACGGGCGACCCACAGCAGGGCGCGCTCCTTCTCGTCAAGCACCTCCGCGACGAGGTTGCCGGTCTCGCTCGCGCCGAGGTCGACCAGCCGGCACCAGTTCGTGACCAGGCGGAAGCCCGGGCCCCGGTAGTGGCGCCCCGCCATGCGGACCGGCACCGCGGGAAGCCGGAGCAGCCAGGCCACCAGGCCACCGGCGATCTCGGGCAGCGCCGAGCGGTGACGGACAACCTCGTCGTACTCACCGGTCACGACGTCGACCATGTTCTCGAGCGCCTCGGACCCCGGTTCGAAGTAACCCGAGTGCGCCGCGCACGGTCGGATGGTCGGGCGCGTTGGTGCTCATCCGGGTGCCACCGAAGGTCGGAGAGGTCGGGGCGGACCCGAAGACGCCGAGCTCGGCGATGGCGTCGCCCGGCGCCTGCTCGGAGAAGAAGTGGGACTGCTCGATGTGGAGGTCGCGGAGCTCGTCGACGGTCATGCCCGGGCTTCCGGCGACGACGACGTCGGTGCATTCCAGGCCGCAATCGGCCAACGCTGCGCCGACCACGATGGACCCGAAGCTGTGTGCGACGAGGGTCAGTGACTGATCCGGGCGCAGCGGGAGCGACGCCACGAAGGCGGTCAGGTCTCCGGCGGCGGTGACGAGGTCCTCGTCGCACTCTATCGATCCCGCTGCCGCAGAGAGGATGTCGGCGGGGTTGTCGTAGCCCTTCCACAGGACGACGGCGGTGGACTCGGCCGCGTCGTACAGGTTGCGGGCCTCGGGGATCCAGTCGTCGCACAGGTTGGTGCCGTCACCGACTCCGGGGACCATGACGGCCACGTGCGCCGCGGTCTCCAGGTCTCCGAAGAACACCGCGTAGTGCTGCAGCTGCGGGCGGTAGAGAAGGATGTCACCACCGCACGACAGGAGCGTCTGGAGGAGCCTCACCCGCTCGGTGTCGCCTTCGGCCTCGGCGGCTGCCAGGTCCATCTTCACCGCGATGAGGTTGCTGGCGGCACGACGCAGCAGCTGGTCGTTTCCGGGCATGCACCAGGTTACGCTCGCACCGCGCGTCGCGATCGCGCGTCGCCTAACCTTGCCGCCATGGGTGAGGCGCTCGCCATCCTCGCTGCCGTGTTGTTCGCGCTCGGTACGGTGCTCCAACAGAAGGGCGCACTCAGCACCGCGGCGTCGGAGGGCGACCCGCACTTCTTGCTCCAGATCCTGCGCCGCCCGGTCTGGTTGGCCGGCGCCGTCCTGCAGTCTTCGGGCTGGATCGTGCAGGCGATGGCGCTCGATCGCGCCTCCCTCGTCGTGGTGCAGTCCCTCACCGCGCTCAGCCTGGTCATCGCCCTGCCGCTCGGGGCCGTCCTCACCGCGCAGCACATCGGCCGGCGCGAGCTGTCCGGAGCCACGCTGACACTGCTCGGGATCGTCTTCTTCATCTCGGCGGGACAGCCGCAGGGCGGCACGTCGCACCCGAGCGCCACGGCCTGGTGGTCCGCGTGCCTGGTGACCGGCGCGCTCGTGCTCTTCCTGTTCGGTCGTCGGCCGGCGCTTCACGGGTGCCGCCAAGGCGCTGACCTACGGCGCCGCGGCGGGTCTCGGCTACGGCCTGCAGGCGGCGGTGACCAAGACATTCGTGACCCAGATCGGCAGCGGTGTCCTCGCGCTGCTCAGCAGCTGGTCGGTCTACGTGCTGATCATCAGTCGCCGTGACCGGCTTCGCCCTGCAGCAATCCGCCCTCAAGACCGGCGTCCTGGCGCCGGCGATGGCGTCGAGCAACTCCGTGACCCTGTTCTCGAGCGTGATCCTCGGCATCTCCGTCTACGGGGAGTCGCTGGCCAAGGGCGGGTCGTCACATGCCGGATCCACCATCGTCGGGCTGCTGATCGCGATCGTCGGGATCGCGCTCCTCGCCGGCTCCGAGTCCCCGCAGGAGACGGCGACCGGGGCCGCGGACCCCTCCCCCGCCACGTGAACGACAGAGGCACATCACCCCCGCCAACCTCCGATTGGCGCCGGCCTCGGGTGGGCTGAGGGTGCACATGTTCGCCTCGGTGGACATCACCGGCACCTGGTGGCAGTACGTGGGCCTGTTCGTCGCGGTTGCGGCTTCGTGGGCGGGTGTGCCCTTCATCGGCGCGACTGCGCTCGGCGCGGCCGGCGTGGCCGCGAGTCAGGGGAAGCTGGACCTGGCGCTCGTCGTGGGGGTGTCCACACTCGCCGGAGAGGCCGGCGGGCTCATCGGCTACGCCATCGGCGACCGCTGGGGGCGCCAACTCCTGGAGCGCCCGGGCAAGCATCAGGCCGGTCGGCAGAGGATGGTCGAGCGCGGCGAGCGCGCCTACGCCCGATGGGGGCGCCTCGCGGTCTTCTTCACACCGGCCATCGTCTCGGGCACCGCCAAGATGCAACACGGGCAGTTCGTTCTCTGGAACCTTCTCGCGTCATTCGGGTTCTCGGTGTCGGTCGCAGCCAGCGCGTACGGGCTCGGGAGGATCTTCACTGGGCACTACTCGCCCCACGACATCGCCACCCTGCTCGTGGGCCTCGTCGTCGGAATCCTGGTGAGCGTGCTCTTCGTCCGGCACCGCCACCGCGGCTGCCACGCGACAGCTCGACGATCAGCGGGGTAGGCCGAGGATCCTTCCGGCGATGATGTCGCGCTGCACCTGCGAGGTCCCCCCGGCGATGCCGGCTGCCTTGCTCCACAGCCACTGCCGCGCCCAGGGCCCTGCCTCGGCGGACGCCGGGTCGCGGCCGGTCACGAGGAGCCCCGCCTCGGAGAGCTCCTGCGTCATCGCCGTCCACATGAGCTTGATCCAGCTCGACTCGGGACCGGGCTCCTCGCCCCGACCCAGGCGGGTCAGCGTGCGCAGGTTGTGCAGGCGGAGCACGCCGAGGTCGATGTAGGCCCGTGCCAGCGCGTCGGCGACGAGCGGATCGTCGAGCGCGCCGTTGTCCCGCGCCTCCCCGTACAGGCGCGCCAAGTAGGTCTCGTGGACGACCTGCTCCTTGAAGGGGAAGTTCGTCCCCCGCTCGTGCGCCAGGGTCGATCCGGCGACGGTCCAGCCCTGGCCCTCCGTCCCCACCACGTGCTCCGCCGGCACGAAGACGTCGGTCAGGAAGACCTCGTTGAATTCGGCATCACCCGTCATCTGCACCAACGGGCGCACGTCGACCCCGGGGTCGACCATGTCGACGATCAGCGCCGTGATGCCCTGCTGCGGGCGGGGGGCGTCGGGCTCGGTGCGGGCCAGGCACAGACCCCATGTGGCGAACTGGGCGTACGACGTCCAGACCTTGCGACCGGTCACGACGTAGCCCCCGTCGACCGGCGTGGCACGCGATCGAGAGGGACGCGAGGTCGCTGCCGGCGTCTGGCTCGCTGAAGAGCTGGCACCAGATCTCCTCCGCAGAGAGGATCGGTGGCAGATAGCGCAGGCGCTGGTCCTCGGTGCCGTGGGCCAGCAGGGTCGGTCCCACCAGGTTGATGCCCACGCGGTTCACGGGCTGCGGCGCCTGCGAGCGGGCGTACTCGCTCTGGTACAGCGCGACCTGCACCGGCGACGCGCTGCGCCCGCCGTACGCACGCGGCCAGTGCACGCCCACCCACCGGTCCGCCGCCAGGGTGGCCTGCCACTCCCGGCCCCACGCCACCTCGTCGGCCAGGTCGACGAAGGCCGGGGGCCGGTGGGAATGCTCGGCGAGCCAGTCGCGGAACGAGGCGGCGAACTCCTCGTCCTCGCGCTTCAGTGCGAGGTCCACGGCGGCCCCGTCTCCCGTGCTGACATCGGCGCCACGCTAGTGGGGTGCGGGTAGGGTGCCCTGCCGTGACGGCCCGCTTGCGACCCACCTGGGTGCCGCGCCTGGCCCGCACCTACCGGCGGCCCGGCGGGCCTTGGGACGTGCCGACACTCGACGCGCTGCTCTCGGCCCACGGCGGCGAAGTGGTCGACGGCGGGACGAGGCTCTCCGCGTCACAGGCGGATGCGCTGGTGGCGGTCGTCGCCGGAGGGCTCCGCGAGCGTGGCGTCGGCCGAGGGAACGCCGTCGCCTGGCAGGTGCCCAACAGCCTGGCCGCGGCAGTCCTCACCCGGGCCTGCTGGCGCATCGGAGCGGTGGCGGCACCGTTGCTCCACTCCTTCGGGGCCGGAGACGTGGAGGCTGCCCTCGGGCAGATCGACCCCGCGCTCGTCGTCGAGCTCGCGGCGGACGTGATCTCCGATCCTGCTGCGCTCGCCGACTCCCTCGGGGGGGCACCCGTGGCCACCGGCACCGGTCCCAGCCGGCTCTCCGACGTCGCACTCGTCCTGTTCACCTCCGGCTCGACGGGGGTCCCGAAGGCGGTGCTCCACACCCACCGCGGGTTGAGCTGGAAGGCGACGCTCATGGCGCAGGTGCACGGCCTCGGCCCGGCGGATGCCGTGTTGATGCCCGCCCCGATGGCCCACATCTCCGGACTGCTCAACGGCGTGCTGGTGCCCGGTGCGGCCGGATTGCGGTCGGTCCTGGTCCGGCGCTTCGATCCCGAGCAGGCGCTCGTCCTCGTGGCGCGCGAGCGGATCTCCTTCCTGGCCGGGCCGCCGACCTTCTTCATCGCGATGGCCAATGCCCTGTCCGAGGGCCCGGGCTTCGACGTGTCGTCGGTGCGCCTCGTCTCGAGCGGAGGCGCCTCGGTCACGCCGGCCTTCGTCGAGAACACGGCACGCACGTTCGACTGCCGGGTGAAGCGCACCTACGGCTCCACCGAGGCGCCGACAGTGACCACCAGCACGGACGACGACCCGTTCGAGAAGGCCCGTGACACGGACGGGCGCGCCGTCGGCGAGATCGAGCTCCGGGTGTCGGACCCGGCCTCGGGCGCGGCGCTCGGGGCGGGCGCGGCCGGAGAGCTCTGGGTCCGCGGGCCAGAGATGTTCGCCGGCTATGCGAACGCGGAGCAGACCCGCGCCGTGATCGCTCGGGGTGGCTGGTTCCGAACCGGGGACCTGGCCACGGTGGACTCGGAAGGATGGGTGCGCATCGTCGGCCGGCTGAAGGACGTGATCATCCGCGGCGGCGAGAACATCTCGGCGTCCGAGGTCGAGGCGGCACTCGAGGCCCATCCCGACATCCGTCATGCGGTGGCGGTGGGGTACCCCGACCCGCTCATGGGCGAACGCGTCGCGGCCTTCGTCGAGGCGACTGCGCCGTTCGACCTCGAGGCGTGTCGGCGCTGGTTCGCCAGCCGTGGCATGGCGAAGTTCAAGACGCCGGAAAAGGTCGAGCGGCTCGACGGCCTGCCATTGCTCGGCTCCGGCAAGGCCGACCGCGCCGCGTTGCGGCGCCGCGCGGCCGGAACCTGAGCCGCAACGACGATGGACGGACCCGAGGCAATGCGGTCGGGCATGTCCCGGCACCGCGGAGGTCCCGAACTAGCGTTTGGCGCGTGCCTCGCCGCAACCTGATCCCTCTGGCGCTGCTTGCCGTCCTCGCGCTGGCGACCCTCGGCTTCGCCGTGCTCGGCGCGTCGTCCGCACCGAGCGGCGCCACCCTGACCGTGCAGAACGCGTCGACCGAGACGTTCGGGTCCCCGACGGGGTCGACGTCGTTCGCCATGGATCTCGTCAGCACGCTCTCGGCCGGCGCCGGGTCCGGGGCGCTCACGCAGGTGCGTCTCGTCGGGTACGTCCCCCCGCAGCACATGGCCGTCTACCAGGTCGCCGCCGGGTCGACCAGGCTGCTGGCCGTCCTCGATCCGGCGGCCATCACCTGCGCGCTGAGGGAGTACACGGCGATCGTCGGCGGGACGACAGCGTGGACGGGGAACGGCAGCGGCTATACACGAACCGAGTCCCTCGCTGCGTACTCCGCCCGGGTGCCGCGCACGACGACCTCGTCCTGCGAGCCACACCCGACGTCCGTGCGCGGTCAGGTCCTCGAGAGGGCCGTCGTGCGATCGGGCTACCTCGTCAGCGTCCGCCTGACGGTCGTCGTGCCGCCCCAGAGGCTGAGCAACGGGACCGAGGCCGCGCACGGAGCGGAGGGTGAGGCACTGGTGCTGCTCCGGATCAACGGCACACCCACCCGTAGCCTCGGCTCGTGAGGGCGCCGGACCTCAGGAGATCGTCTGGCCCGAGTCCAACCGGTCGCGCAACATCGACGCGATGCGGTCGCGGTGGAACGCGGCGTCGCCGAAGCTGACCTGATCGAGCTGGGCGCGCTTCACGTACAGGTGCATGTCGTGCTCCCAGGTGAAGCCGATGCCGCCGTGGACCTGCAGACCGGCGGCCATGACGCGCCGCGACGCATCCGAGCACCACGCCTTGGCCATGCTGGCCGACAGGGACCGGTCCGGGTCGCCGGCGGCGGCACACCACGCGGCGTAGTACACCGTCGAGCGCATCCCCTCGACGTCCACCAGGGCGTCCGCCAGCATGTGCTTGACGGCCTGGAAGGAGCCGATGGGCTTGCCGAACTGGACGCGGTCCTTGGCGTAGTCGACCGTCATCGACAGCACCCGGTCGGCCGCACCGAGCATCTCCGCGCTGACCAGCGTGGCGGCACGGTCCACGAGCAGCTCCACTGCGTCCGCGCCGCCCAGGCGTCGCGCCGGTGTCTCGTCGAAGGCCAGGACGCCCAGCTCCCTCGTGCGGTCCATGGCCGGGACCGCATCGGGCCGGCCCTCACTGCGGAGGTCAACTGCGTAGACGGCGCCGCTGGCAGCGACCACCGCCACGTCCGCCGAGGGGGCGTAGACGGTGGGCGCCGATGCACCGGTGAGCCGGACGTCCGCCCCGGATCCGAACGCCGAGATCGTGCCGGGTGCGTAGGCGACGCAGCCGACCGCCGCGCCCCGGCTCAACCCCTCTCGCCACTCCTTGGTCCCCTCGTCCGCCCGCGCCTCGGGCCCGGACAGCGCCCCCAACGCCACGATTGAGGCGAGGAAGGGCGCCGCCACCAGGCGCCGTCCGACCTCTTCGCAGAGCACGGCGACCTCCACCATGCCGAGTCCGAGACCCTCCTCGTCCTCGGGCAGCTCGAGGGCGAGCCAACCCTGCTCGGCCATGGCCGACCACACCGCGGCGTCGTATCCCCGTGGCGCATCGCCGCGCCCAGGGGCTACGGCGTCCGACCGCACGTCGCCCGCACCGGGAAGCGTCCCTACGACAGCGCCCGTCCCCACCCGGGCCCGCAGCGCGTCGTGCCCGGCCGTCCGGTCCAGCAGCACGGCCGCCGCGTCGCGCAGGGCCCGCTGATCAGCGGAGAGGTCGAAGTCCACGGCGGCGCAGTCTACGGTCATCCCTCACAGAGGTGTCACCCGTCGCGGGCTGTGCCATGCTGCCGCGGATGGATCTGACGCGCCACCGCTGAGCAGGAGGTGCTGCGCAACGCGTTCCGGGCCTGGCTGACGGAGCACCTCCCCTGGCCCTACGGTGTCGGGCTGCCGCCCCGCTTCGACGACCTGGCCGACGCCGTGGCCTTCGGGCGGAGCTGGCAGGGTGACCTGGCGGCCGACGGCTGGGTGGGCATCACGTGGCCCGAGGAGTACGGCGGCCGCGGCCTGGGCGCGCTCGAGAACTACGTCGTGATCGAGGAGCTGGCCCGGGCGCGGGCTCCCGAGCTCGTCGGGCGCATCGGCATCAACCTCGTGGGGCCGACGCTGCTGGCCCATGGGACGGCCGCCCAGAAGGAGCGCTTCCTCCCCCGGATCCTCTCGGCCTCCGAGCTGTGGTGCCAGCTCTTCAGCGAGCCCGACGCCGGGAGCGACCTGGCGTCGCTGACGACGCGTGCCGTCCCCGCCGACGGCGGTTACCGTGTCACCGGCCGCAAGGTCTGGACGTCCTATGCGCAGTTCGCCGACTGGGGGCTCTGCCTCACCCGCTCCGACCCCGACGCACCGAAGCGCCAACAGGGCATCACGGCACTGATCGTCGACATGCACGCCGACGGCGTCGAGGTGCACCCGTTGGTGCAGTCGACCGGCGAGGCCGAGTTCAACGAGGTCGAACTGCACGACGTCTTCGTACCGGCCGAGCAGCGGGTGGGCAACGAGGGCGAGGGATGGACGATCGCCGGCTCGACGCTGGCACACGAACGCGGCATCAACCCCCGCCAGCTGGTGATCCACGCGCAACTCATCGATGAGTTGCTCCGCCTGGCCCATGGCAACGGCAGCTTCGACGACTGGCGCCTGCGCCAGCAGCTGGCGCAGGCCGCAACGGAGGTTCGCCTCTTCCAGCTCCACAACTGGCGCTCGCTCACACGCCTGTCCAAGGGCGAGGCACCGGGGCCGGAGGGCAGCGCGCTCAAGCTGTACTGGAGCGAGATGTCCAAGCGGCTCCACCAGACGGCGCTCGACGTGCTTGGTCCCGCCGCACCGCTCTGGGAGGGGGCCCCCGGGAACCCCGACGACGGCGCATGGCAGCGCTCGTGGCTGTATTACCAGGCGTCCTCCATCTTCGCCGGGACCAACGAGATCCAGCGGACACTGGTGGGCGAGCGCGTCCTGGGGCTCCCCAGGGGTTGAGCGTCACCGGTGCCGCAGGCGCGGCGCGGCAGGATGGCTGGCACAGGAGGATGGGTGAGATGGCAGAGGAGTTCGAGACGATCCGCTACGAGACCGATGGTCCAGTGGCCACCATCACGATGAACCGGCCCGATGTCGCCAACGCGCAGGACTCCCGGTTGATCGACGAGCTCGACGCCGCCTTCGACCGCGCCGACGCCGACGACGACGTGCGTGTCGTCATCCTCGCCGGTGCGGGCAAGCACTTCTCCTCGGGTCACGACCTGAAGGCGCTCGTCAGCGGAGAAGGGGACGACCCCTGGGTCGCCCTGCGCGACACCCCGGAGGGCAAGTTCCACCACGAGAAGACGATGTACTTCGACCGCTGCCTCCGCATCCATGACTTTCGCAAGCCGACGATCGCCGCCGTGCAGGGCAGCTGCATCGCCGCCGGCCTCATGCTCGCCGCCATGTGCGACCTCATCGTCGCCTCCGACGATGCCGTCTTCTCCAATCCGGTGCTTCGTCTGACCGGCGCCGGCGTGGAGCTCCTCGTGGAGCCCTGGGAGCTCGGGATCCGCAAGGCCAAGGAGTTCCTGCTGACCGGTGACACCATCGACGCCCAGGAGGCGTGGCGGCTCGGCCTGGTCAACCGGGTGGTCCCGCGGGCGGGGCTGGCTGCTGCGGCGCACGAGCTGGCCGACCGGATAGCCCTGGTCCCGCCCGTGACGGCCCAGACGGTCAAGGACACGATCAACCAGACCGCCACCCTGATGGGCAAGCGGGACGCCCTCAAGTACCACTTCATGGCGCACCACTGGGTCCACAACTCGGCCACCGCGCTCGACGCGCTGGCGGCACGTAAAGCGAAGGGTTCCATGCGGGAGGTCATGGCCGAGCGGGACAAGGGCCACCCGGAACCCGGCGCATGAGCGGCCCGGGTGACGGGCCGCTCGCCGGTATCCGGGTGGTCGACGTGGGTACGCGCATCTCCGCGCCGTTCTGCGCCGGCCTCCTCGGCGAGCTGGGGGCAGACGTGATCAAGGTCGAGCTCCCCGGCGAAGGCGACTTCATGCGGACCATGGGGCCGTTCGTGCCCGTCGAGGACGGGCCCGACTACTCGCTGTCCTGGGCCGTCGAGGGTCGCGGGCGGCGCGGCGTCACCTGCGACCTGCGCCGCCCCGAAGGGCGGGACCTGTTCAAGCGGCTGGCGGCCACAGCCGACGTCGTGTGCGAGAACTTCCGTCCCGGCACCATGGAGCGCTGGGGCCTCGGCCCGGACGACCTGCCCGCCGACCTCGTGTACGTGCGCATCAGCGTGTTCGGGCAAAGCGGCCCCTACGCGCCACGACCGGGCCTGGACCGCCTCGGCATCGCCTTCGGTGGCCTGCTGCACCTCACAGGCGATCCCGATCGGCCGCCGGTGCGTCCCGGCGTGACCGTGTCGGACTACCTGACGGGCGTGTTCGCCGCCTTCGCCGCGGTGGCGGCGCTCTACGGCCGGGACTCGGGTGGCGAAGGCCACGGAGGTTATGGCGAGGTCATCGACGCGCCGCTGTACGGGGCGGTCCTGCGGATCCTCGAGTGGACGCTCGCCGGCTACGACCGGCTCGGGATCGTCCGCCAGCGCGAGGGGAACCGCCTGTCGCACTCGGCCCCGCTCGACAACTACCCGACGGCCGACGGGTTCTACGTGTGCATCGTCGCCGGCTCCGACGCCAACTTCGGGCGCCTGTGCGCCGCCATGGGCCGACCGGACCTGGCCGCCGACCCGAGGTTCGCCACGCTGGCCGAGCGTGCGTCACGCGGTGACGAGATCAACGGCATCGTCGCCGAGTGGACCTCGGCGCTGACGGCAGAAGAGATCACATCTCGCTGCGTCGAGCACGACGTGCCCGTCGGAACCGCCTACAGCGCGGCCGACATCTTCGCCGACCCCCACATGACCGCCCGGGGCGACCTCGTCTCCGTCGACGATCCGGTCATCGGCCCCGTGCGCCAACAGGCGCCCTTTCCCCGGTTGGCGAAACACCCGACACCGGTGCCCACGGGGGCGCCCCGACTCGGCGAGCACAACGGAGAGGTGTGGTGCGACCTGGTGGGGCTGAGCGAAGGCGAGCTCGCCGAACTGGTCGAGCGAGGCGTCGTCTGACCCGATCGCGCCCTAACCGAGCGAGCTGACGAGGCGCCCCAGGTAGGCGGCCCCGCCGAAGGTGAAGATCCCACCGTCAGCGGCGGCCATCCAGTATCCGTTGGTGACGTTGTCCGCAGCCATGCCGACCACCGGGGCCACCAGGGCCAGGCCCCCGGTGGAGCCGTCGAACGGCGCCTGCCCGTAGGTGAAGATCCCACCGTCGGAGGCCACCAGACGGTACCCGTGGCCGCTGGGTGATGCCTCCATGCCGACGATCGGCTTGTTCAGATGGAGACCCCCGGTGCCCCCGAGGAACGGCGCGTGGTAGCTGAAGATCCCGCCGTCTGCGGCGACCTCCCAGTAGCCGCCCGTCTCCGGGTCCGCCGCCACGCCGACGATTGGCTGTTCGAGGGGTACGCCGCCCATGGAACCGTAGAATGGGGCATCGCCGAAGCTGAAGATGCCGCCGTCGGCGGCCACCAGCCAGTACCCCCTGCCGTCGGGTGTGGCGGCCATGCCGACGATCGGCTTGTCGAGGCGCAACGACCCCGTCGACCCGTAGAAGGCGGCGTCGCCGTAGTTGAAGACGCCCCCGTCGGCGGCCACCAGCCAGTACCCGCCCCCGTCGGGCGTGGCCGCGATGCCGACGATCGGCGAATTGAGCGCGCCCGTCAGAGCGCCCTCGTCATGCGCCGACCCGAAACCGGCGACCGTGCCATCGGCCTCGGCCACCCAGTAGCCGCTCCCGTTCCCCAGCGGCGCGATGCCGATCGTGCGCGAGGGCCAGTCGATGAGCGCCACTTGGCCCCAGGACAACGTGACGTCGCTGGGCGGCGCGCACGAACTGACGAGGACGACGGCGATGGATCCCCCGCGGGTTGGCGAGTAGGCCGCCCCCATCGACAGGACGGGCGGGCCAGTCGGGCAATCGGCGAACTGGTGCAGGATGATGGCGCGATGGGACCAGCAGCCCGACGGTGAGGCCGGCGTGCAGGACGCGTTGATCGTCGACGCCCCGCTGAAGCCGTCGTCGTACATCCAGTAGTAGTCGGCCTCGAGCGCTGACGAGATACCACCTGCCCACAGGGAGCCGCCGAACGTGATGGGGGCGCCGCCGGTCAGCGAGCTCGGGAACGACGGGTCCGACCCGGAGTTCGCGCCGCCTTGGGCGTACGCGTCGAGCTGCGCCGTCATGTCGTCGACCGGGGGCAGGCCCCGGTCGATGCGCTCGTCGTTCACCGCTGCGAAGACCTGCTCGGCGAGGGGCAGGGTGTCCAGCTGCGACTCGAACACCGGCATGTTCCCGACACCCTCCTGGGCGCGGGCCCGGTCGATCGACGTGAGCCAGTCGGCGCTGCTCGGCGCGATGTTCGCCGGAGGGGTCGCAGGCGGCAGGATCCCGGCGGCGCCCGCGGGCCCAACCACCAGTCCGGCCGCGATGGAGCCGGTCATCAGGATGACGAACGGCAGTAGCAGTGGTGCGGCTCGACGACGGGCACGGTGACGCACGATGTCTCCCCCGGTGGACCTCGTTCACCTATCGGCCAGGGGCGGGAAGGGGTAAAGCAAAAAGCCGGGGAATTGTCGGCGAGCTGCCCCGACCACGGGGCCGGCTAATTGACCAGTCGGCCCAGGTAGGAGGCCCCGCCGAAGGTGAAGATGCCACCGTCTGCGGCCGCCATCCAGTAGCCGTTCGTCACGTTGTCCGGGGCCATGCCTACGACCGGGGCCACCAGGGACATGCTGCCGGTGGAGCCGTCGAAGGGCGCCTGCCCGAAGGTGAAGATCCCGCCGTCGGAGGCGACGAAGCGGTAGCCCTGGCCGTTGGGAGACGCTTCCATACCCACGATCGGCTTGTTGAGCTTGATGCTGCCGGTGCTCCCGAAGAACGGGGCGTTGTAACTGAAGATGCCTCCGTCGGAGGCCACCTCCCAGTACCCGCCCGTCCTGGCATCGGCCGCGATGCCGACGATGGGCTGGTTGATCGGTGTACCGCCCATGGAACCATAGAAGGGTGCGTCACCGAAGCTGAAGATGCCGCCGTCCGAGGCCACCATCCAGTAGCCCTTGCCGGTGGGCGTGGATGCCAAGCCGACGATCGGCCTGTTGAGCCGCAGTGAGCCCGTCGATCCGTAGAAGCCGGCGTCACCGAAACTGAAGACACCGCCGTCGGCGGCCACCAGCCAGTACCCGCCGCCGTCCGGCGTGGCCGCGATGCCGACGATCGGCGAGTTGAGCTGACCGCTCAGCGACCCGTGGTCCTGGGCGGACCCGAAGGCCGCGACCGTGCCGTTCGCCTCGGCCTCCCAGTACCCCGTCCCGTTGCTGAGCGGCGCGATGCCGACCGTGCGCGAAGACGACTGGACGGCGGCCGCCACCTGACCCCAGGACATCGTCACATCGGCGGGCGGGGCACACGAGCTCACGAAGATGGCGGCGATGGACCCCGCGGCGTAGCCCGACGGCGAGTAGGCCGCACCCATGGAGAGAACCGGGGGCCCGGTCGGGCAGTTGGCGAACTGGTGCAGGATGATGTCGCGGTGACCCCAGCACCCAGACAGCGTCAGGAGGCTGCACGCGGTGTTCGTCGTGGAGGAACCGCCCCACCCGTCGTCGTACATCCAGTAGTAGTCGGCCTCGAGGACGGACGAGAGTCCGCCGGCCCAGATGGAGCCGCCGAAGGTGATGGGCGCGCCACCGGTCACCGCGGTCGGGAAGCTCGGGTCCGTCCCCGAGTTCGCGCCGCCCTGGGCGTACGCGTCCAGCTGTGAGGTCATGTAGTCGATCGGTGGCAGGCCCCGGTCGATGCGCTCGTCGTTCACGACGGTGAACACCTGCTCGGGCAGCGGCAGCGAGGCCAACGCCGACTCCGAGACGTTCATGGGTCCCACGCCCTCCTGGGCAGCGGCGGAGTTGATGGCGGAGAGCCAGTCGCCGCTGTCCGGCGCGATGTTCGCGGCGGGGTTCCCCGGGGGGAGGATCCCGGCGGCTCCAGCGGGTGCACTCGCGAGCCCGGCTGCGATGGAGCTCATGATCATGGCGCCGATCGGCAGCAACAGTGCCGCGACACGGCGACGGGCATGGCGACGCACGCTGTCTTCCCCCCTCTGAGTTTCCCCTTCTAGGTACTCAGTATCGGGAGGGACCATCCTCGGAGGAATGGGACCTTTTGACTATATGAAGCTGGAAGTCGCCCAAAACCTTGCTTCGTTGTGCACGCGTTGTTCCAATGGTCGTGCGTGTCGACGTGGGCGTCGGCGACCCAGGCGAGGTCAGCTGGTGGCGATCAGCCTCTCGAGTGCCCGCCGGTCCACCTTCTCACCGGCGGTGAGCGGCAGTGCGCTCAACACCACCATGTCCTCGGGCAGCTTGTAGCGAGCGAGGCGTTCGGCCGCGAAGTCCCTCAGTTGCGCCAGTTCGGGCGTCGGCGCGTCCGGTTGGGGCACGACGACGACGACGCCGATCTCGCCCATCACCGGGTCGTTCCGGCTCACCACCGCGACGGCCGCGACGTCGGGGTGGTCGGCCAGCACGCCCTCGACCTCCATCGGGTAGACGTTGTAGCCGCCGCGCACGTAGCGCTCGCGGCTACGACCGGCCAAGTGCAGCCGCCCCCGCTCGTCCACCCAGCCGAGGTCGCCCGTGCGGACGCTGCCGTCCTCGGTGAACGCGTCGGCGTTGGCCCCGCTGTTGCGCCAGTAGCCCTCCATCACGGCCGGTGACCCCAGGCAGACCTCGCCGATCGCCCCGGGCTCGACCGGCGCACCCTCCTCGTCGAGGATCGAGAGCCGTACCCCGGGCTGGGGACGTCCCACGCTCATTTCCGCGTCCTCGTCCGGGTCGCTGAACGATGTGCCGCACCCGATGCCGGCCTCCGTGCAGGAGTAGCGCACGGCCAACGGCGCGCCGATACGCGCCCGCGCCTCGCGCACGAGCGCGGGCGTGGCCGGCCCCCCGCCCATGACGACGGCTCGCACGGACGACAGGTCGGTGCTGTCGAACGTCGGGTCGCGCAGCATGAGCGCGATTTGCGTGGGCACGCCGCCGAGCGC
This sequence comes from uncultured Acidimicrobiaceae bacterium, assembly GCA_963717455.1. Lineage (GTDB taxonomy): Bacteria > Actinomycetota > Acidimicrobiia > Acidimicrobiales > RAAP-2 > Bog-473. The sequence goes on along the minus strand of OY970336.1, from coordinate 2,293,732 downwards.
TGCGATCCTCAGCTCGGCCACCATGCGCAGCGCGTCGGCCGCCCTCCACGGTCGCTGCGACAGGTGTTGGGTGCCCCCCTTCTTGAGGTTCCCGGCGAGCTTCGTCGTCGGGCCGAGGTGGGCGAGCGCCGAGCCCGCCATGGAGTGGCCGCCGCCACCCCAGGCCGCGCCGACGTCGCACTGCGTGATGAAGCGGATCTGGCGCCCGCAGAACACCGCCCCCTTCGGTGTCCCCGTGGTGCCCGACGTGAAGACGATGGCAACGGGGCGGTCCTCGTCAGCTGCCAGCGGAACCGGGCTCGAGCCCTGGCGTCGCAGGCCCTCGAGCACGCCGGCCGGATCAGTGGCGGGCTCCACGAGCACCGACGTGATGCTGCCGGCGCGCGCCTGAGGCGCCAGCTGCTCCGTCGTGACGACGACGCTCGGGTTGGCGGCGCGCAGGACGGCATCGCGCTCGGCGGACACGAGCTTGGGATTGACGGCGGCGGTCACTGCGCCCAGCTTCGCCGCGGCCACGTAGGCAATGAAGTGCTCGGGCACCGAGGGCAGCAGGAGCCCGACGACGTCTCCCTCCCCCACGCCGAGCTCGGCCAACCCGACCGCGGCCTCGTCGGCCATGGCGTCGAACTGCGCGTAGCTGAGGGTCAACCCCTCGTCGGTGCCGAAGGCCGGGGCCGACCCGAAGCGACGGGCCGCCTCGGCGGCCGTCTCGGCCAGCACGCGCCCCGGCCTAGGGGCCGACGACGACCGGGGGGGTCCCGGTGCAGATCGGCGTCGTGCCGGGCTGGCGGCGCCGCGGCGGCGCGGCCGCCGTCGTCATGGTCGCCTCACCCCCGGGGAAGGCCGAGCACGCGCTCGGCCACGATGTTCCGCTGGATCTCCGAAGTGCCGCCGGCGATGGTGCCGGCGAAGGAGCGCAGGTACTGGACGGGCCAGGCGCCGTCGTAGAAGGAGCGCGTCCCGCCCCATGTCACCGGTTCTGGCCCGACATTCGCCCGGTCCCACTCGGTGAACTTGTTGGGCCCCGGCCCGTCGAGGTCGAGGCCTTCGAGCCCGAGCGCCTCCTGGGCCAACAGACAGGCCCGCTGCTCGGCCTCGCTGCTGAAGAGCTTGAGGACGAGATGCTCGGGTGACATCTCGCCCCGGGTGGACTTGGCGAAGCCCCGATAGCCCAGGCAGCGCATGGCGGCCGTGTCGGTGGCCACGCAGCCGATCGCCGCCGCGATCCGGCGATCGTCGCCCAGGGTGCCGCCGTGACCGTCGGGACGCCGGGCCAGTCGGACCAGGGCCTTCAACGTCCGCTCCATCTTCGACACGTTCATGATCCAGAGCATCGCTCGCTCGTGGCGCAGCGACCCCTGGCTCACCACCCAGCCGTTGTCGAGCTCGCCGAGCAGATTCTCCGCCGGCACCTCGACGTCGGTGAAGAAGACCTCGTTGAAGTCGGCGTGGCGCGGGTCGGTCAGCTCGGGCAGCGGGCGGCAGGTGATGCCCGGCGTGCGCATGTCGATGATGAGCACGCTGATGCCGCGGTGTTTCGGCGCGTCGGGGTCGGTGCGCACGTAGCACAAGCAGTAGTCGGCTTCGTGCGCGCCCGACGTCCACACCTTCTGCCCGTTCACCACGAAGTGCCCGTCGCGCTGCTCGGCCTTGGTGGCCAACGAGGCCAGGTCGCTGCCCGCGTTGGGCTCGCTCATGCCGACGCACCACGTGATCTCACCCTTCAGCGTCGGGACGACGAAGCGCGCCTTCTGGTCCTCGGTCCCGAACTCGACGATGGAAGCGGCACAGATGGAGAGGCCCTGGGGGTTGAGCGAGCGGGGCGCCATCCGCTCGGCGATGACCTCGAAGTAGACCATCTGCTCCTGGGGCGTCGCGTCGCGACCGCCGAGCTCGGGCGGCCATCCCGGCACCAGGTAGCCGGCCTCGAACATCTCCCGCTGGAACGTGCGGGCCCACTCCGGCAGGTGGGCCGACGACCGCCGGGCGTGGTCCGCCATGACGTCGGCCGCCGGCAAGTGCTCGTCCAGCCACGCCTCGAGCTCACGCCGGAACTCGGCCAGCGATTCGTCAGGAGCGAGGCGCACGGCCAACTATGACATGGGCGTCAGTCGGCGGGCGAGTCGTCGTCGTCCTCCTCTTCGAAGCCGGCCGCGCCCTGCTTGAAGCCGCGCCGGGCGGCTGGCAAAGCCTGGATGGCCAGGACGATCCCGAAGGCAGGCTCGGTCAGGAGGATCGACCCGGCGATCTCGTCCCAGGTGGCGCCGACCTCGGCGGCCAGCCGGGCGTGGCGCTGCACCCCGCCGGGTTGGCGAGCGACGACGGTGCACACCATGCGGATCAGCTCGTGGGTCTTGCGGTCGGGGGCGCGCAGGGAGTCGATGGAGGCCATCCACGCGTTCTGGGCCTGCAACACGCCGGGCGCCCACTCGTGGAGGAACTTCTCCGAGGGGAACGGCCAGACGTCCTCCTCGACGTCCAGATCGAGCGCGTCGTCGGGGTCCTCGGCTTCGGTGCCCGGGCTCATCGCCGCGTCATCGTACCGGTGAGAACCGCTCAGGCGCCCGGCTCGGGGTCGCGGGGCTGGCCCAGGATGCGCTCCGCGATCACGTTGCGTTGCACCTCGCTGGTGCCACCGGCGATGGTGAGGCAGCGCGTCGAGAGGAATCCGTCCTCCCACCGCTGCGCCTTCCCGTCGCGCACGGCGCCCTCCGCGCCGTAGAGCGCCATGCCCATCTCCTGGACCCGCTGCTCGTGCTCGACGCCGAGCAGCTTGCGCACGCTCGACCCGCTGCCCGGATCGACGCCCGAGAGCGTCCGCAACGTGGCACGGTGGCCGAGCAGCGCGACCGATTGTGCCTCGGCGATCAGGTGGCCCAGGCGCCCCTCCAGGCTCGGCGGGCTCACCTCGCCGCGTGCGCGGCGCCGGGCCACGCTGCGGATGAGCGACTCCACCCCGTTGCCGAAGGACGCGCCCGATGACATGGAGACGCGCTCGTTGGCCAGCGTGGTGCGGCCGATCCGCCAGCCGTCCCCGGGGGTGCCCACCACCGCGTCGTCGGGGACGAAGACGTCGTTGAAGAAGACTTCGTTGAACATGGCGGCACCCGTCAGCTCGCGCAGCGGCCGGATGTCGAGACCCTCGGCGTGCATGTCGACGATGAAGTACGTGATGCCGGCGTGCTTGGGTGCGTCGGGGTCGGAGCGGGCGAGGCAGATGCCGAAGTCGGCGGTCTGGGCCAACGACGTCCACACCTTCTGCCCGTTGAGCACCCAGCCGCCCTCGACGCGGTCCGCCCTGGTGCTGAGGGCGGCCAGGTCGGAGCCGGCGCCGGGCTCGCTGAACAGCTGGCACCAGCTCAGCGTCCCGAGCAGCGTGGGGCGCACCCAGCGCTCCTGCTGCTCCGAGGTCCCGTGCGCGATCAGCGTCGGCAGCGCCCATGCGCCGACGGCGAGGTGCGGGCGAGCCACCCCCGCTGCGTCCAGCTCCTCGTCGATCACGAGCTGCTCGAGCGGTGAGGCGCCACGGCCCCACGGTCGTGGCCAGTGCGGCATGATCAGGCCCGCCTCGGTCAGCGCGGCGCGCTGGTCTCGGCCGGCGGTGCCCACCGCGGCGATGTCTGCCACCACCGAGCGGATCTCGTCGCGGAGCGCGTCGGCCTCGGTGGGCAGGTCGGCGGCCAGGTTGCGCCGCGCACCCCCGACAGCGAGCGTGGTCACCTCGTGCTCGAGCGCCCCGACGTCACCTCCGGCGACCAGCTGCAGGTTGGCCATGGCCCGCTTGAGGTAGAGGTGCGCATCGTGCTCCCAGGTGAAGCCGATGCCGCCGAGGATCTGGATGCACTGCTTCGCACAGTGGGCGGCTGCATGGAGCGCGACGGCACCCGCGATGCGAGCACTCAGGTCGCGGTCGGCGTCGTCCCCGTCCTCACTCCACGCCGCCGCGGCGTCCCAGGCCACCGCGGCGCACTGCTCGACGGACACGAGCATGTCGGCCAGCGCGTGCTTGACCGCCTGGAACTGGCCAATGGGGCGGCCGAACTGGACCCGCACCTTGGCGTACTCCGACGCCGTCTCGAGGCACCAGCGTGCGATCCCCGCGCTCTCCGCCGCGGCCAGGACCATCGCCAGGCCACGCACCTCTGTGTCGGGCACGAGCAGCGGCCGGCCGGGCACCAGCGCCTCCCCCCCGACCTCGAGCATCCCGAGGGGCCGGGTGGCGTCGAGAGACGGGAGTGCCGCGACTGACACCTGGTCACCAAGGGCCGCGCGGTCCAGGAGGCACCAGTGCGGGTCGCCGTCCCCGCGGTGCAGCGGCACGAGCACGAGTCGCGCCGTCGGCAGCCCGAGGACGGGGCGCACCACGCCGGTGAGGGTGGTGCGCCCCGCGCCGTCACCCGATGGGAGGCCGGCGGCGCCGAGCGCCACCGACGCCGTGATGGTGCCGTCGGCCAGGCCCGGCAGCAGCGCCGCACGCATCGCCTCGTCCGCATGGCGAGAGACGGCGGCCGACACGACGAGCGTGGGGAGGACGGGGCCGGGGAAGAGCGCACGGCCCAGCTCCTCGAGCACCACGGCGACCTCGGCCAGCGTGAACCCCTCCCCGCCCGACGCGTCGGGCAGGTGGAGCCCCAGCCACCCTTGAGCGGCCATCTTCTCCCACACGGCCGGCGGGTCGACCGCGGGCTCCGGCGCCTCCGCGACGGCCCGCGGCTCCGCGGGCGGGCAGTGGGTCTGGAGCCAGCGCTCCGCGGTACGGCGGAGGGATTCGTGCTCCTCCGTGACGGCGATCGGCACTACGCCCCCTCTTCGAGCTTCACCTCGGCGCCCTGACGCCACAGCGTGATGGCGCCGACCGGGCACCCTTGCGCCGCGACGCGCAGCCGCTCCTCGTCCGTCGCACCCGGGTCGAGGACGACGGCGTGGCCGTCCTCACTGAGGTCGAACGTGTCGGGCGCCCAGAACACACAGTTCCCGGACCCCATGCAGCGGTCCCAGTCGATCCTGACGTCCAGTGGCTCCATCGGCTCCCCCATGGCCGCGATCACGCCGCCCGCAGCACGATGGCACTCGTGGGCACGCCCTCACCCGAGGTGACGAGACAGGTCTGCGCACCTTCCACCTGGCTGGTCGAAGTGCCGCGCAACTGGCGCACCCCCTCGGTGATGAGGTTGAACCCGTGCACGTACGCCTCTGACAGCCCGCCGCCCGACGTGTTCGTCGGCAGCGACCCCGTGCCCCAGCGCAGGTTGCCGTCGGCCACGAAGTCGGCCGCCTCGCCGCGCTTGCAGAAGCCGTATCCCTCCAGCGACAGCAGGATGAGCGGTGTGAAGGCGTCGTAGATCTGGGCCACGTCGATCTCCTCGGGGCCGATGTCGGACTGGGACCACAGCTTCTCCGCGCAGGCCCAGGCCGGGCCAGTCAGCGGGTCGTCGCAGTAGTAGTTGACCATCGACTCGTGCTGGCGGTGCAGCCCCTGCCCGAACGCGTGCACCAGCGCCGGCGGGTGCGGACAGTCCTTGGCTCGCTCCGCCGAGACGAGGACGGCGGCCAACGCGCCGTCGGTCTCGAGGCAGTTGTCGAACAGGCAGAGCGGCTCGCTGATGAAGCGAGCACCCATGTAGTCGTCGAGCAACATCGGCTTGTCGTACATCAGTGCCGCCGGGTTGCGGTTGGCGTGGGCCCGCACGGCCATGGCCACCTCGGCCAGGTGCTCCCGTCCGCCTCCGAACTCGTACATGTAGCGGCGGGCGAGCATGGCGACCTCGTCCACCGGGCGCAGGAGACCGAACGGCCTGGTCCACTGCGCCTGAATGGGGAGCCGCGAGGGCGCCGCCGCCCACGGCCGGGCCCCGCGGGCCCCGCGCTTGCGCGAGCGCCACGCGAGGACCACGTCGGCCTGCCCGGTGGCGATCGCCATGGCGGCGTGGCCGATGGTGGCGCAGCCGGCGCCGCCGCCGTAGCCCACCTGCGAGAAGTAGGTGATGTCCCCCGCCCCGATGGTCTTGGCCAGCGTGACCTCGTCGGTCGATTCCATGGTGAACGACGAGAGGCCGTCGACCTCGGAGGGTGCGATGCCTGCGTCGCGCAGCGCGGCCACGACCGCCTCGGCCGCCAGCTGGCCCTCGGGCCGATCGATCTGCTTGGCGAACTCGGTCTGCCCGATCCCCACGATGGCCGCCGCATCGCGCAGCGGGTTGGCTCTGCCGCCCATGTGCTCGAACCTAGCCTCCGGCGGCGGGTGCCAATGGGGGCTCGAACACCACCGGGAGCGAGAGCGGGGAGCGGAAGGCCAGCCCCTCGATGTGCGGCGGCTCCACCTCGGGGTCCAGGGTGATGGGACCGAGGCGGTCGAAAAGCGTGTTGACGGCGACCCGCGACTCCATGCGGGCGAGGTGCATGCCCAGGCAGACGTGCACGCCGAAGCCGAAGCCGACGTGCTGGCGCTGCTCACGGAAAAGGTCGTATCGGTCCGGGTCGGCGTACTTGCGCTCGTCCCGGTTGGCAGCGCCGATCATGAGCGCGATGTCGGCACCCTCGTCGATCGGCACGCCGGCCAGCTCCGTGTCACACGTCGCCCGCCGCAGGATCAGCGTCACCGGCGGCTCCCAGCGCAGCACCTCCTCGAAGGCCTGCGCGTACAACGAGCGGTCCCGGTAAAGGGCGCCGAGCTGGGTCCGGTCGTTGAGCAGCGCGAGCAGCAGACTGCCCGAGGCGCGGTAAGTCGTCTCGACCCCGGCCGGCAGGAGCAGGCGCAAGAAGGAGTAGATCTCCTCGTCGCTGAGGCGCACCCCGTCGACCTCGGCGCGCACCAGGTCGCTGATGAGGTCGTCGCCGGGCGCAGCACGGCGCTCCGCCATCACGTCGACGAAGTAGTCGCGCAGCGCGACCGACGCCGCGATGCCACGCTCCCAGTTGGCCGCGACGCTCGTGAGCTCGAGCGCCCACCGTTGGAACCTCGGGTAGTCGGTTCGTGGCAGCCCGAGGATGCGCGCGATCACCTGCACCGGGAAGTTGAACGTCAGCTCTCGCACGAGGTCCGACCGGCCGCGCTCGGCGAACGAGTCGATGAGCTCGTTGACCACGACGGCTACGAGCTCCTCCTCCCAGCGTTCGAGCATCTTGGAGCGGAAGCTCGATGCGACAAGGGCGCGGACCTTCCGGTGCTCGGGCTCGTCCATCTGAAGGATGGTGCGGCCCATGACCATCCCCACGACGTCGGCGTAGACGGCGTTCGAGTACGTCTCGTTGTCGCGCAGCACCTGGACGACCTCGTCGAACCCGAGCACGGTCACGGGCGGCGGCTTGGTCGGGTCGCCGATGTCCGCACCCTCACCGAGGTCCAAGGGCCCCGTGTGGACCGGCGACTCCCGGCACAGCTCGTGCAGCCGTGGATACGGGTCACGGATGCTGCCGCTGACCATGTCCTTCAACTCGAAGGGGTCGAACGGCACCGCCTCGGCATCCGCCGCCGAATCAATTCCTGGCATCTCGCCTACTTACCCCCTATTTTAGGGTGCATCGAGGAGTCGAAACCTGACTCCCGTGTCATATATAGCAAACGAGTGTTGGGGCGTCGAGAGCCGGCGGGGTTCTCGGCGAGCGGCAACTTCTGCACGCCGGTTGAGGTTCGGTACCCCTGACCGCAAGGAGCGGGCTCGTCACAACGTTCCGGGGAACAAGAGACGGAGGGGGGCAGCAGGCAGGAATTTCGAATTCCCGAAATCGAGAGGCGGAGAATGGGAATGCACATGACGGTCGACTACGACACCAGGGGCGCGAGCTTTCCGGAGCCGGACCGCGAGGCGGAGGGGTCGGCCACGCGGCGGCGGATCCTCAACATCGCGCTGACCCTGATGTCCCAGCGTGGCGTCGACGGGACGAGCATGCGCGACCTGGCCGGGGCGGCCGGCCTGAACGTGGCGTCGCTGTACCACTACTTCCCCTCCAAGCGTGACCTCCTCGAAGCGGTCCTGGTGGAGCAGGGGTTCCTTCCGGTCCACGCCCCCCGGCCCGAGCTCAACGGCCAGTGTCCCGATGAAGCCAGCCTGGCAGGGCTCCTGGCGGACATCCTGGTGTCGATGTTCGAGGTCGAAGACTTCGTCCGCCTCATGGTCGGCGAGGCGATCCGGGGCGAGTCCACCGCTCGAGGCGTGGGCCTCGACCTCTTCAACTCGTTCCAGGACCTGATTGAGCAATGGATCACCAAGCACCGGCCCGACATGGTCGAACGCGCCGGCGCCGCCGAGGTGTCTCGGCTGCTCAGCGCGATGGTTGTCGGAGTGTTCGTCCAGCATGCCGCGGGGGTGCTCTGCGAAGAGAGCACTGACCTCACCGCGCTCTCCCTCCAGCGCGCCCGGGAGGCGGCCCGCATCCTCGGGCCGTCGGCCTAGCCAGGGCCGGCCCCCAGATCGAGGGGTCGGGGTCGGTACGCTGCCCCGGTCATGCCCTGCTGGCGCTGCACCGAGAAGTAGGCGCCACCCCCGGGCCGGGACCGCGGACCGGACTGCTCAGTTGCTGTAGTGCGCGTCGGCGTCGGCGAGGCGCTCGGCCAGCCGGGCCAGCATCTTGACGCCGATGCCGGGGGTGGTCATCAGCATCGAGCGGAATTCGCGGGCGTCGAGCACCAGCAGCTCCATGTCCGTCTCCGCAACGACGTCGGCCGTCCGGATGCCCCCGTGCAGGAGCGCGAGCTCGCCGAAGTAGCCGCCGGTCGTGAACTGGGCGATCTGGCGTTTCTTCACTCGGCACGAGGCGACGCCCGAGAGCACCAGGAAGAATTCGCGCCCGGCCGAGCCCTGCTCCGTCAGGACCTCGCCTTTCGCGACGCTCACCTGTGTGCCGAGCTGGGCGACGGCGCGGAGCTCGCCCTGGGAGCACCCGGAGAAGAGCGGCACCGCCTTCAGAAGGTCGATCTGCTGCTTTGGGATGCGTGGGCGCATATCACCACCCGTGTTCGGTTTGTACTGCTTCGGTATGCCAGCGGGAGCGTACCTCCCCCAACCCCCGTGTGCCGGGTTCTTCGGCTGCCGGTGGCGCAGGGGGCTCACTGCCCCGCCCGCAGCCGCTCGCGCAGCACGAACTTCTGCACCTTGCCCGAGGCCGTCCTCGGCAGCTCGTCGACCACCCGCAGCTCTTCCGGCCACTTCTGCCGGGCCAGGCCGGCGGCGCCGAGGTGTGACCGCACCGCCTCGAGGTCGGGCGGATCGTTGCCGGGTTGCATACGGAAGAAGGCACACCCGTGCTCCCCCAGGCGCTCGTCGGGCGCGGCCACCACGGCGACCTCGGCCACGCCGGGCATGTGGGCCAGCAGCTGCTCCACCTCGGCGGCACTCACGTTCTCGCCGCCCCGGATGATGATGTCCTTCACCCGGTCGGTGATGGTGAGGTAGCCCTCGGCGTCGATCACGCCGACGTCGCCCGTGCGGAACCACCCGTCCTCGTCGACGGCGACCGCCGTCAGCGCGGGGTCGGTGTATCCGGCGAACCGGTCGGGCCCGCGGCTGAGGATCTCCCCGGGCTGGCCGACCTCGACGTCATGGCCCTCCTCGTCGACGGTGCGCACCTCGACCCATTCGAGCGGGCACCCGTCGGTGTGGATGCGCTTCTCCTTGGGGTCGGTGTGCTGGGACCCCGTCACGGAGGGATGCTCGGTGCAGCCGTACGAGCGCACGAGCGAGATCCCGAGCTCGTCCGCCCGCTCCGCCACCGCATTGGGGATCGGCGAGCCACCGAGGCCGATGTAGCGCATGAGCTCGACGTGCTCGGGCCCGAACCCCGGGCAGTCCAGCAGGCTCGTGAAGAAGTAGGTCGAGCCGCTCCCGGCCGAGATCTTCTCCTCCACCATCGCGTTGAGCACCGTCGGAGGGTCCCACCCGTCGATCATGTAGATGGGCCGCCCGCCCACGAGCGGGCACAGCAAGCCACCCAGCATCCCGATGGCGTGCCCCACCGGCGCGCCGACGAGGTTCGGGCGGTCGCGCAGCGCCTGGTGTCCCGACAGCTGGCGCACCTCACAGCCGAGGGTGCGGTGCGTGTGCACCACGCCCTTGGGGTCCGCCGTCGTCCCGGACGTGTAGGCGATGAGCGCCGGCCCGTCGGGGTCGACCGCCGCCGGGCCGTCGATCTTCTCGGCCCCGCGCAGGTCGTCGAAGGAGAGGTCCTCGGCGCCGAGGACGGCGTCGGCGTCCGTCCCGCCCACGACGATGACGTGCTCGAGGTCAGGCAGGCCGTCGCGCACCGTGCCCAGGTCCGCCAGGTAGTCACGCTGGCCGATGCGCGCCACGATGACCAGGGCCCGGGCCCGGCTCTGACGCAGGATGAAGCCGAGCTCCTTGGGCCCGTAGAAGTGCACGATGGGGACGAGGGTGACCCCGAGCATGGCGCAGGCGTAGAAGGTGATCGCCGCCTCCACCCAGTTGGGCAGCTGGAAGGCGACGACGTCGCCCGGGCCGAGCCCGAGGGCGCGCAGGCCGGCGGCCACCCGCAGCGACTCGTCGTAGACGTCGCCCACGGTCCCGAGGTACGGGTGGGTCGGCGACCAGATCCGGAAGCGTCGCGTCGGGTCCTCGAGCAGTGCGTCGCTGAGGAGCTGGCCGAGGGAGCGGTCGTCCCAGGCGCCCTCGGCCCGGTAGCGCTCGGCCAGGTACGCCGGCACCGGTCGCAGCTCGAGGCTGCTCATGCCGACTCGATGAAGAGCGCCGCCAAGCGGTGGCGCTGCGCACCCGCCCCGCCGAAGAGGACCTCGTTCTGCTTCACCCGCTTGAAGAGGAAGTGGGCGTCGTTGGCCCAGGTGAAGCCGACGCCGCCGTGCAGCTGGATGTCGTCGCCCGTCACCCGCACCCCGGCCTCGGCGGCGTAGCTGGCCGCCATGGCGGCGGACTGGCCCCGCTCGGGCGATTCGGTGTCCGACGCCCAGGCGGCGAACTGGATGCCGGCGCGGGCCATCTCGACCTGCTGGAACATCTCGACCAGGCGGTGGCGCACGGTCTGGTAGGTGGCGACCGGCTTGTCGAAGACGACCCGCTCTGAGGTGTAGGCGATCGCCTCGGCCAGCGCCCGGTCGGCGGCGCCCACGGACTCGGCCGCCAGGGCGACCGCCACGTCGTCCTGCACCCGGCGCCACAGCGCCGCCTGGTTGCCCGGGGGCCCCAGGGGCGCGGCCGCCGTGTCGTCGAGGACCAGGCGGGCGAGCTTGCGGGTGGGGTCGAGCGAGGGGACGAGCTCGCCGGCGGGCGCCTCGAGCAGGTAGGAGCGCACCCCCTCCTCGCCACGCGCCACGACGATGGCCCAGTCCGCCGTGTGCCCGTCGACCACGAGCGGCTTCTCGCCGGAGAGCACCCACTGGGCCCCCTTGCGGCGCGCTCTGGTCCGCACGGTGGCCAGCGGCTCGCCGTGGCCCTGCTCCCCGAGCGCGACCGTCCCGCGGCGGGCGCCCGACGCCAGGTCACCGAGGAGCTCGGTAGCGCCCAGCGCCCGGGCGGCCAGCGTCGCCGCCACGGCCGAGGAGAAGAAGGGACCGGGCAACGGGATGCGGCCCATCTGCTCGAGCACGATGCAGGTCTCGAGCAGGCCGGCGCCTGTGCCCCCCTGGTCCTCGGGCACCAGGAGCCCGGTCCACCCGAGATCGACCAGCGTCGACCAGAGCGCGGGCGTGATGCCGGACGGGTCGTCGGCCAGCTCGCGCAGCAGCTGCGGCCCGCACTCGCGCTCGAGCGCGCTGCGCGCCACCTCCTGCAGAGCGAGCTGCTCGTCGTCGTACGTGAAGTCCACGGCCTCCCCTACGTCTCGCTCCGCCGGTTACGCCGCCGGCGTCGTGCCGTTCCCTGACACCGGCGTCACAGTACACGGCAGTCGACTACCCTTCCCGGCGTGGATTTTGCCCTGGCACCCGAGGACGAGAAGTTCCGCGACGAGCTCCGGGCCTGGCTGGACGAGAACCTGCCGCCGTTCCTCGAAACCGAGTCCCTCGGGGACGATGCAAGCCTGTCGGGCGAGGCGAGCCAGCGGCGGCGGCAGAAGTGGCAGCGCAAGCTGCACGAGGGCGGCTGGGCCGCGATCCACTGGGGGCCCGAATACGCCAACGGCCGGACCATCAACGCGATGCAGCGCCTCCTCTACTCCGAGGTGATGGCCGAGTACCGCACGCCGGGCATGTTCAACACGAACGGCATCTGGCAGATCGGGCCCATGATCATCGCGTGGGGCACCGAGGAGCAGAAGGCGCAGTGGCTCCCCTCCATCCTCGAGGCCGAGGAGCACTGGTGCCAAGGCTTCAGCGAGCCCATGGCCGGCAACGACCTGGCCAACCTGCGCACGACCGCGATCTACGACCCGGGCACCGACGAGTACGTCGTCAACGGCTCGAAGATCTGGATCTCGTCCGCCCACCTGGCGACGTGGGGCCTGTTCCTGCTGCGGACGGACCCGACGGCGATCGAGCGGGGCAAGAAGCACGAGGGGATCACGGCCTTCATCCTCAACCTGAAGACACCCGGCATCGACGTGCGGCCGATCCGCGACATGGCGGGCGAGGAGCTCTTCAACGAGATCTTCTTCACCGACGTGCGCATCCCGGCCACGTGGCGCCTCGGCGACGAGGGCGCCGGCTGGATGGTGGCCATGGGCACGCTCGGCTACGAGCGCGTCGGCATCGCATCGCAGATCGCCATCCTCGCCGCCGACCTGCGCGCCGTCGTCGAGGCGGCCCGTTCGGTCAACCCCGATGCCCTCGAGGACCCGTCGCTGCGCGACCGCATCGCCAAGGTGTGGACCGAGATCGAGCTGGCGCGGCTGCTCTCCCTTCGGGCGCTGAGCAAGATCATGAAGGGCGAGAAGAACTGGCCCGAGGTCCCGTTCGCCAAGCTCTCGTGGTCGTCGATGGCGCAGACGGTGGCCGAGCTCGCCGTGGACCTGCTCGGCCCGGCCGGGGCACTGGCCCGCGGCGGCCCCGGCTCGGTCGACCGGGGCAAGTGGACGCGCCTCTACGCCTTCCAGCGCTACTCGACCATCGGCGGCGGTTCGACCGAGATCCAGAAGAACATCATCGCCGACCGGGCCATCGCCATGCCCGGCAAGTCGCGTTCCTGACGCCGTCTCGTTGAAGGCACAGCGTTGAGCGCCGACCCCCGCGCCACCTGCATCATCGGCGTCGCCCGCCACACCTGGCGCCCTCCTGATGCGCCCGAGGGCGCGCCCGAGCCGCTGGAGATGTGGGAGCAGACGGCCCGGGCTGCGGCCGAGGACGCGAGCACCAAGGACGCGGCCGCGATCCTCGGCGCTCTGGAGAGCATCGACGTCGTCTACTCGCAGTCGTGGCAGTACGACGACGCGGTCGCCCGCCTGGCCGAGCGCCTGGGCGCGTCGCCGGCGCGGCGCCGTTACTCGGGCATCGGCGGGTCCGTCCCCCACGTGCTCGCCACCGAGGTGGCCCGGGAGATCGGCGCAGGCGGCCTCGACCTCGCACTGATCACCGGCGCGGAGGCACTGGCCACCGTCCGCCGCCTGAAGAAGGCGGGCCAGAGGCCTCAGTGGTCGTTCCGGCCGGCGGAGAAGCGGCCCTTCCCGATGGACATGGACTTCGACCCCTCAGAGATCAGCCACTCGGTGTTCGAGGCCTACCTGACCTTCGCGCTGTTCGACAACGCACGGCGGGCGCATCTGGGCCTGGGCCTCGACGAGCACCGCGCCGCCCTGGGCCGTGTCATGGCGCCGATGACCGAGGTCGCCGCACGGAGCCCGCACGCGTGGTTCCCCGTGGCGCGCCGCGCCGAGGAGATCGTGACGGCGAGTCCTGACAACCGCATGGTCGCCTACCCGTACACGAAGCTGATGACGGCGATCATGGACGTCGACATGGCGGCCGCCCTGGTGCTGGCCAGCGCGGCCAAGGCCGACGCGCTGGGCGTCCCCGAGGAGCGGCGGGTCTACCTGCGCGGCTGGGGCTATGCCGAGGACCCGGCGCACGTGGCCGGCCACCCGGAGCTGTGGCGCTCCCCCGCCATGGCGGCGGCGGCCCGGGCAGCGTTGGCGGGTGCGGGCATCGGGGTCGACGACGTCGCGCATCTCGATCTCTACTCCTGCTTCGCCAGCTCGGTCTGCTTCGCGCTGGACGCGCTGGGCATCGGGCCCGGCGACGAGCGGGCCGCGGCGGTGACCCAGACGGGGGGCCTGCCGTACCACGGCGGCCCGGGTTCCAACTACATGACTCACTCGCTGGCCGCCATGGCCGAGACGCTGCGCCACGACCCCGGTTCCCACGGCGTCGTGAGCGGGGTCGGCATGCACATGCAGAAGCACGCGTACGGCGTCTGGTCCACCGAGCCCGGGCCTGCCGCACCCGACGCCGCGCCCTATGTCCCGGCCGACGAGCCGGTCGGCATCGTCGCGTCGCCCGAGGGTGCCGCCACCGTGGCCGCCTACTCGGTGCTGCACGGGCGCGACGGGGGGCGGAGCGGGCACTGCTCATCTGTGACCTCCCGGAGGGCGGGCGCTCCTACGCGCTCCTCGACGGCGGCGCGCCCGCCCTGCAGGAAGCCGAAGCCGAGGAGCTGATCGGTCAACGTGTGACGCTGACACCGCAGGAGCAGCTCAATCTGGCCCGGCTTTCCCGAGGGGCGTGACGGACCAGGTCGTCGGCGGCCTCGACGGCTGCAGGGCCGGCTGGGTCGTCGTCACCGTGCCGGCCGACGGGCCCGTCGCCGGTGCGCTCGACATCGCGGTCCTCACCAGCGCCGACCCCGTCCTGGCTGCCCTCGGGTCCGGCCGGATGGTCGCCGCCGCCATCGACATCCCGATCGGCCTCTCGGCTCGCGAGCCGCGTGCCTGCGACGCGGAGGCGCGGCGGTTGATCGGACCGCGACGGAGCTCCGTCTTCCCGGCACCGGTGCGCAGCGTGCTCGGCTCCGGGACCTACGGCGAGGCGTGCGACGCCTCCCGCCGCGCCTGCGGCCGGGGGATCTCGAAGCAGCTGTTCAACATCCTGCCGAAGATCCGCGAGATCGACCGCCTGCAGTCACCCTGCATGCAGTCACAGCTCTTCGAGATGCACCCCGAGCTCAGCTTCACCGTTCTCGCCGGCGCCCCGATGCGATGCAACAAGCGCACGGCCGACGGGCGGTCCGAACGCCTGGCGGCGCTGCGGGCCGCGTTCGGCGACCTGGACCGCCTGGTCGAGGCGCCACCGGCCGGCGCGAAACGAGACGACGTGCTCGATGCGATGGTCGGCGCCTGGACCGCCCGCCGTTACGTGTCCCGGGCCCACATCCAGCTCGGCGGCGAGGTGGACGAGACGGGGCTGCGGATGGAGATGCTCGCCTGACGGTCCGTCAAGGGTTGGAGACGGAGCTCAGCCCGGTACCGCTGTTGCCGCTGTTGCCGCTGTCGCCGCTGTTCGACGCGCTCCCGGACGATGCAGAACCAGAACCACCGCTCGGTGGCGGCGGCGTCGGGAGGGCCAATGGGAGCAGAGGCTCGGTGGTCGTCCCCGACGCGGTGGTCACCTGGGCCGAGGCGATGCCGCTGCTTCCCGGCCACCAGGCCACGAACCACCCGTCGGCGACGGTCGCCACGACGTCCTGACCGGCACCGAGCAAGAGGGTGACGCCGGTGACGCCCGGCTGGGTCCGGCCGTCGACCAGCGTGTAGGGGCCGTCGGTCGCCGTGGTCAGATGGCTCTGCACGACCTGCTGCAGAGAGCCCGAGCTCGTGCTCTCGATGCTGGTTTCCGACGCGGCAGCTGTCGGGCCGGGTGCGGTCCGGGCCTGCGCATGCACACTCATGATCCCCGACGACGTTCCCGAGTGCGAGCCGCTGCCGTTGGAGATCTGGTTGACCTCGGTGAACGAGGAGCTGGTGAAGCAAGCGGCATACGAGCCGTCGTCCTGGAACAGCGCGACCGTGAATGGGCCCCGAACGTCGGTGAGGACGTTTTCCCAGCTCCCCGACCCGGCGCTGGCGCGGCCTGGACCCGAGGCCATGGAAGCCAATTGGCTCAGGCAGGTGGCATCAGCGGACGGCGACACCTCGGCCGCCGAAGTCGGCGTGGCGCTCCAGCCGGCGTAGGCCGGTGTCGTGCCACCCAGAGCGACGGCGAGGACCGTCCCGGCCGTCGCTGCACCGGCGAGCACACCGGCCCCGACCGCGGGCGCGCGGAGTCGGTGCTGACGGGGTCTGTAGTCGATGGACCGGAGGCGCGATGCGGCCTCCACGGGTACACATGCGGCGCGGGCGGCGAACGCCTCGCGCAACTCGGTTTCGAATTCGGTCTTCATCGCGTGATGCTCCCTTCGGGGTTCTCGGTGTGCGTCTCTGCGATCAGCGGCGTGGTCACGGGCACCGCGGATGGATCGGCACTGGCGCGGAGCCGTTGGAGCGCCCTCGAGATCGTGCTCTTGACCGTGCCCACGGAACAGCCCATGACGTCGGCCACCTGCGCCTCGGACAGGTCGTCGAAGTACCGGAGGACGAGCGCCGCCCGCTGCCGCGGCGCCAGCTCCCCGAGCGCTTTACTCAGGTCCACCCTGGTCTCGACCCACCCGAGCGCGCGCCCCGCAGCCTCGTCCTCGTGCTCCCCAGCGAAGAGCGAGCACGATCGGTGGAGCTCGGCGCGGTGACGCGTTCGGTGCCGTGCCTCGTCGAGAGCCAGGTTGACGAGCACCCTGCGTGCGTAGGCGGTCGGATACTCCATCCGGCGGACGCGGGGCCAGTGCCGTGCGATGCGGAACAGGCACTCCTGCACGACGTCCTCGGCTTCGGCAAAGTCCCAGGCGATGAGGAAGGCGGCGCGGAGCAACCCGTCGACGGAGTCCGCCACGAAGTGGTCGAACTCCTGCGGGGTCGTAGTCTGCTGCGGGCGCCCCGTCACGACTCTGACCGCCGGAGTTCCTCCATCACATCTCTCAACCCTCCGAGCGGCCCAAAAGGTTGCCTCCGTCCGTGAAGATCAGTTGCACCAGGGCCGATGCGGCCGGCGCTGGCCCGCCTCGACCCGTGTTACCCGGCGCGGTGGAAGTCCAGGAACTCCGACACCCCCAGGAGGCGCAGGACACCGCGCAGCGGCAGCGGGACGTGCTGGCGGTGCTCGTCGATGACGATCTCCGGCTCGGTCAGCTCGTACTCCCTGCGCCGGCTGATCAGCCGCACCGCCCCATGAGCCAATGCGTTCTTCACCCAGTCCGAGTCCCGACCGTAGGTGAGGGCGATGCGGAACCCGTCGTTGGTCCCGAAGACCAGGACCGGAGTGCGGTACACGGAGCGGGTGCGGCGGCCGACGTGGATCACGATCCCGATGCCGGGCAGCACGCCGGCCACGTGGACGGCCACCTTGTTCGTGACCGCCCTGTTGAAACGTGCCATCCGCCGGCCGAGGCGCGACGAGCGCGGCGGGGACGTTCGCCCGGGACCGCGGCCGAGCCGAATGGGCGCTCATACCAGCGTCAGTCCCCCGTCGACGGCAAGCACCTGCCCCGTGATGTAGCTGGCCTCGTCCGAGAGCAGGAACACGGCGGCGGCGGCCACCTCCCAGGCCGTGCCCTGGCGACCGAGCGGCACCGGCGTGCGCGTGCGCGACGGCCGGCCGGCCGAGGCGGCCCGGCCGAGCGGCGTGTCGATCAGCCCGGGCGCGAGCACGTTGGCCCGGATGCCGCGGCGGGCCCCCTCGACGGCGACGTGGCGGCTGAGGCCGATGAGACCCGCCTTGGAAGCGTCGTAGGCGGGGATGCGGCTGCCCGGCCGGAGGCCGGCAACCGAGCCCATGAACACGATGGACGCATCGTCGGGCAACGTCACGAGGGCCCGCCGCACCAGCATGAAGTGCGAGCGCAGGTTGAGGGCGAAGGTGCGGTCCCACTCGTCGGGTGACGTCCCGGCGACACCCATGCCGAACCCGGTGCCCACGTTGAGCACCAGACCGTCGGGTGCCAGACCGGGCTCTTCGGACACCGCCAGGCGGCATCCCTCCTCGGTCGTCACGTCCGCCACGACGACGGCCGCCTTGCCGCCCTCCTCGGTGACGATGCGCCAGGTCTCCTCGGCGGCCGCCTCGTCGCGGTCCACGCAGACGACCGTGGCCCCTTCCCGGGCGGCCCGCACGGCGATGGCCCGGCCGTTGCCGACGGGCGCGTCGGGGTCGCGCGTGGGCTGTGTCCCGGCGCCGATGACCGTGATGCACCGGCCGGCGAGGAGCGGGGTCATCGGAGCGCCGGCGCCTTCCGCCCGTCCCTACGCCGCCGGGCCGCCGGGCACGCCGAGCGCCAGCGCCTCCGCCCTGGGCTCCAACTCGACGCGCAGGGAGCGCAGCACCGTGGTCAGCATCAGGTAATGGGCGATCAGCATGAGCAGCTCGATCAACTCGCCCTGGTCCAGCTGCCCGTCCAGCGCGCGCCAGGTCTCGTCTGACACTGCGCCGTCGTCGGCGGTCTCGTCGACCGCACGCAGTGCGGCGCGCTCGAGCCGGGACCACCCGAGCGCATTCAGGTCGCCGGCGAGGTCGCCGAGGGCAGCGAGCTCTGCCGCGGTGACGCCCTGCTCCTCACCGAGCTCGATGTGCTGCGCCCACTCGTAGCGCCCGCCGAAGCGGCAGGCAGTGCGCAGGATCACCAGCTCGCGCAGCCGACCCGGCAGGCGCCCGGAGAGGAGCGCCCCGCCGAACCCGAGCCAGCGGCGGAACAGCTCGGGGTCGGCCCGGCCCAGGGTCGTGAAGATGTGCATCGGCTCCTCGGTCCCGCCGGGCGAGCGCTCGAGCAGCCGGATCAGGCGCTCGTCCCACTCCCCGGCCGGGAGGGGTGCCATGCGGGGTCCGGGCGGGGCCATGGCCGCATCGTAGGCACGCCGGCCGGCGGGGGCTCAGCGCAGCGGCCGGAACCCGATGGGCGGCGGCTCGGGCCCCGAGCCCGGCAGGCGGCGGATGGCGGCGTCGGGCCGGCTGACCTCGTCGAGGATGCCGTACTCCACCGCCTCGGCCGCGCTCAGGAAGCGGCCCCGCTCCACGTCCTCCTCGACCGTGGCGGCCGGCTTCCCCGCCGCGCCGGCCAGCCGTTCACAGAAGCGGCGTCGCTCCCCCGCCCGCAGCTCGGCCCACTGGGCCACGTTGCGCACGTGGGCGTCCAGCTGGGTGGTGGGCTCACACAGGGCGAACCGGGTGCTCGGCAGGGCAGCGCGGTGGGCACAGACCGCCACCACACCGACGGCACCGGCTCCCACCTGCCCGAGGCACAGCGCCCGCACCGGCACGCCCATCAGCTCGACCACGTCCATCAGGGTGAGCGCCGGGCCGAGGCTCGCCTCGCCGCAGTCGACCCGCAGCGTGACGGGCTCGTCGCCCTCCGCATCGAGCGTCATGAGCTCCGCGGCGACGCGGGTGACCGACAGGTCGTCGAGCGGCCCGTGCAGCACGACGACGCGCTGCTCGAGCAGCCGGCGGGCCAGCGCCTCGGAGAAGGGCTCGGGCCCGACGCCGGGGCCGGCGCCGCCGCCGGCCGGTGGCAGCCAGGGCCAGTCGTGCTCGGTGCCGTCACCCATGCTCGATCCTCCATTCCAGACGCGCCCCCAGCGCGGAGGTGTAGCGCTCCACGGTCGAGAGCCGGGCATCGAGGTCGCCGGCCTCGAAGCGGGCCACGGCCGACTGCGAGGTCCCCATGCGGGACGCCACTTCGGCCTGGGACAAGCCCAGCTCCCGGCGCAGCGAGCTGAGCTGCCCCGACACCGAGAGCCGGCACTCGGCCATCTCCCGAAAGCCGGGGAACACCGTCGGGTGCCGTCGCTCGCTCACGGTGACCGATTATCTCATATTTGATATAGGGTGGGAAAGGACCCTGGTAGAGAGGAGCTTCCCGACATGAGCCCGACCCTGCAGCACCCCCGGCACACGGCCGACCCCGACCCCCTGCGCCAGGTGCTCGTCCCAACCGTGATCGAAGAGGGGAACCGGGGCGACCGCGCCTTCGACATCTACTCGCAGCTGCTCCGCGAGCGCATCGTGTTCCTCGGCCAGGAGGTGGACGACCAGGTGGCCAACCTGATCATCTCGCAGATGCTCTTCCTCGAAGCCCAGAACAACGAGCGGGACATCCACCTCTACATCAACTCCCCCGGGGGCGTGGCCTACGCCGGCCTGGCCATCTACGACGTGATGCAGCACGTCGAACCCGACGTGTCGACCATCTGCGTCGGCATGGGGATGTCGGCCGCCGCCATGATCCTCTCGGGCGGCGCGGCCGGGAAGCGCTTCGCCCTGCCCAACGCTCGCATCATGATCCATCAGGGCTCCGCCGGCACGCGCGGCGTGCCGTCGGACATGGAGATCCAGCTGCGTGAGGTGCTCTCGCTGACCCGCCGCATGTCCGAGATCATCGCCCACCACAGCGGCCGACCGGTCGAGCAGGTGGCACGGGACATCGACCGCGACCACTACATGACCGCGGGCGAAGCCCGCGACTACGGCATCATCGACGACATCATCCTCCCCCGGCGCGGCCTGTGCGCGCCCGAGCCCGAACTGCAGGTGGCGAGCGCCTGAACACCCTCTGAGTCCCACCCCAGACGCCGCGGGCCGGGATGGGGCCACCTCGCCTCCATCAGAGGTCAGCGGGCGCCGAGGACGGGCCGGCTTCGCACCCGCAGCACGGCGGCGCATAAGGTAAGTGACACGAGTGTCAGGGAACGGCACGAGGGGAGGACCGAATGCGCACGGAAGACATGATCCTGGTCAGCGTGGACGACCATGTGATCGAGCCGCGGGGGATGTTCGAAGGGCTGCTCCCGGCCAAGTACCAGGACAAGGCACCCCAGCTGATCCGTCGACCCGACGGCACCGACTACTGGTACTACGACGGAAACGAGATCCCCAACGTCGGCCTCAACGCGGTCGTGGGCCGACCGCCCGAGGAGTACGGGATCGAGCCCATGTCGCTCGACGACATGCGGGTCGGCTGCTACGACGTCCACGAGCGGGTGCGCGACATGTCGGTCAACGGCGTCCTCGGCTCCATGTGCTTCCCCTCGTTCCCCCAGTTCTGCGGCCAGCTCTTCGCCCGCCGCGAGGACAAGGACGAGGCGCTCGCCATGATCCGCGCCTACAACGACTGGCACATCGACGCCTGGTGCGGTGCCGAGCCCGGCCGTTTCATCCCCCTCTCCATCCCGGCCATCTGGGACCCCGAGCTCGCCGCGGCCGAGGTGCGCCGGGTCGCCAAGAAGGGCTGCCACGCCGTCACCTTCTCGGAGAACCCCGAGAAGCTCGGTTGGCCCTCTTTGCACTCGAGCCACTGGGACCCCTTCTGGACGGCCTGCGCCGACGAGGGCACCGTGATCTGCATGCACCTGGGCTCGTCGTCCCAGATACTCGTCACCTCGGCCGACGCGCCCATCGACGTGATGATCAGCCTGCAGCCGATGAACATGGTCCAGGCGGCTGCCGACCTCCTGTGGTCGCCCGTATTGCGCAAGTACAAGGACCTGCACTTCGCACTTTCGGAGGGCGGCATCGGCTGGATCCCCTACGCCCTCGAGCGCATCGACTACGTGTACCAGCACCACCACAAGTGGACGGGGCAGGACTTCGGCGACATGCTCCCGAGCCAGGTCTTCAAGGACCGCATCATCACCTGTTTCATCGACGACGCCTTCGGAGTTGCGAGCCGTGACTACCTCAACCTCGACAACATCACATGGGAGTGCGACTACCCCCACTCCGACTCGACCTGGCCGACGGCGCCGGAGGCGTGCATGAAGTACCTGGCCGACGTGCCCGACGAGGACATCAACAAGATCACCCACCTCAATGCCATGAAGCACTTCCAGTACGACCCCTTCAGCGTGCGGCCGCGCGAGAAGTGCACGGTGGAGGCATTACGGGCCGAGGCGTCCGACGTCGACACCTCACTGGTCTCCCGGGCGAGGGGTCACACGTCGACCAACGAGGACGGCATCGTCAGCATCTCGAGCTTCACGTCGGGCCTGTCCCGGGGCCACGCCGCGGACTGAGCGCCCCGGAACCCCAGAGAGCACCGGAGCACATGTCGATCGACTACGCCACCGGTGACGACCACGTCGTCACCATCACCATCAACCGCCCCGAAGCGCGCAACTCGCTGGACATGGAGCACTTCTTCCAGCTGCGCTCGGCCTGGGAGCGCTTCGCCGAGGACGACGACGCCTACGTGGCCATCGTGACGGGGGTCGGTCGGGACTTCTGCGTCGGGGCCGACCTCAAGACGTACATCCCGCAGATCACCGAGCTGCAGAAGAAGATGAAGGCGGGGGAGGTCAAAGAGATCGGCGGCTACCGACTCGACGACGGGGTCAAGGCGGTGCTGCGGGGGACGAAGCTGTACAAGCCCATCATCGCGGCCGTGAACGGCACCTGCGTGGCCGGCGGCATGGAGATGCTCGGGGGCACCGACCTCCGCGTCGCCGCCGACACCGCGACCTTCGGAGTGATGGAGCCCAAGCGGGGGCTCTTTGCCGGCGGTGGCACCACGGTGCGCCTACCCAGGCAGATCCCCTACCCCGCCGCCATGGAGCTCTTGCTCTGCGCCGACCAGGTGCCGGCCCAGCGCGCCTACGACATGGGTTTGCTCAACGAGGTCTGCCGGCCGAGCGACCTCATGGAACGGGCCTACGACTACGCCTACCGGATCACCGCCAACGGCCCCTTCGCGATCCGCAAGACCAAGGAGTCGGTGCTGCGGGGCCTGGCCACCAACATGCCGGAGGCCTACAAGATCGAGTCGGAGATCTCCGGCGAGGTCTTCTCCAGTGAGGACGCCACCGAGGGCCCTCTCGCCTTCGCGGAGAAGCGGGCGCCCAACTGGAAGAACCGCTGAGCTCCCCACACCTCCGGCCTAGCGGCCGTGCAGCGTCTCGATGGCATCGGAGCCGGACCCCGCCACCAGCACGCGGAGGTTCTGGGGGACGGCTCGGAACGCTTTGGAGTTGGGATGGAGCTCCCAGCCAACGAGGCCGAGCACGACGCAGATCACCATGAGCGCGACGACCAGGGCGACATGGAGCTCCTCGAAGTACCCGCCCCGGGCGGTACTCGTCGCACCCTCAGCTTGCCCGGCGTTCCCCATCCTGGCTCGGACACGGCGGGAACAGTAACCAGTCAGCCTGCGTCAGCCGACCGAGGTCCGTGCGTTGTGACGACCCCGACCTCTAGCCGGTGATCGCCCTGACCCGCGGACGGGTCGATCCGAGGTACACACACGCCAGGATCAGGCCGACCACTCCCGTCAGGAGCCAGAACACGGCGATGAGCGTGATCCAGAGTGCCTTGGACGATCCGGCAGCGGTGAATGCCCCGGACGGCCTCGACGCGGCATCGATGATCGCCCAGATGGGGACGACGATGCCCAAGACGAACACCAAGAAGACGATGAAGATGTCCGGCCGAATATTTCGCCGATCATGCTCTCGACCTCCCCCTGTCGCTCGGGCGAGCCGGGCCACGCTACCCGTTCTCCGTCGAGAGCACGTGTGACGCTCGCGGCCTAACGCTGCTCCAACGCGTAGACCATCGTCACCTGATCGGTTTGGACCTGCGTGCCGGGTTCCAGCGGCACGGGTGCCCCCTGCGACGCTGTCGCGGCAGAGTCCGCACCGAAGACCCGGTTCTGCGGGAGGAGCGATGGCTGGGTGTTGTCGGTCAGGGAGCACACCGGACCGAGGCGGCGC
Organism: uncultured Acidimicrobiaceae bacterium; assembly: GCA_963717455.1. Classification (GTDB taxonomy): domain Bacteria; phylum Actinomycetota; class Acidimicrobiia; order Acidimicrobiales; family RAAP-2; genus Bog-473. The sequence continues at coordinate 2,270,059 of OY970336.1, read as the reverse complement.
CCCGCTGCGGCCGCCATCGCCGCGGCGTGCGCCACCGCCTGATGAACGGCGTCGGACCGGGCCTCGTCCTCGACCCTGGCGGGATCACCGAACGAGAAGGTGAGCGAGTTGATCTGCGCGGCATCCCCTGACGCGTTGACCACGGCGTCAATCGCCGCGCCCGCCGTCGACGTGTTCCGCAGCGTGGCGGACACGGTGTTCGTCACCTGATACCCGGTGAGGATGGGCACGCCCTTGGGGTAGGCGTACTGCGCCTGCAGCGACAGGCCGGTCGTCTGGACGTCGCGCCGGGCCACCCCATCGGCGGCCAGGGCTGCCAGGGCCTGGTTGACCTGGGTGTTGTCCGCGGCCAGCGCGGCGCTGGAGGAGCCGGCTGTGGTGTTGAAGCTGAACACCGCGGTGAGCACGTCCGGCGTCGCCGAGGCCTGTCCGGTGCCCTGCACCGTGAGGCGGGGGGACGACGAGCCACAGCCCGCGGCCTGGACCGGCGTGGTCGCGCCGGCATCGCTGAACGCCAGGCCCAGGCCGGCTCCCCCGAGCAGCAGCGCGCCGAGCGTCACCGCGAGCACCACCGTCCTGGTCACACGTGACCGCCGTGTTCGCGGTGTTGCAGCGGGTTCCTCGGCCATGTCCCGGACCTCCTTGTGTGCGACGAGTGGTGCCGCAGGAGAGACGCATCGGGGCATGATTCGGTTCGCGTGGTGCAGGCGCTCCCGGGGCGGGAAGCCCGGCGGCCGGGTCAGCGGGTCTGCGCGCTGCGCCGCAGGGCCAGCAACGAGGGGAACCCGACGATGAGCGTCTGCAGCCGCCAACCCCGGGCCGGTAGGCCGCGTCGGCGGGCCATGCGGCCTGCGGCCAGCGCCTCGGCGGCATGAATGATCGCGGTGCCGACCAACATCGCCTGCAGGACCTCGCGCGGTGGCAGGGCGTCGCCCGTCATCTCACCCGCCTTGTCGTAGGCCGGCTTGCTGAGGGCCAGCTTCGACAGGACCACGATGCCGCCGTCGAGGAGGAGGAACCAGAGCCACGACGGGCGCACGACGCCGGACCGCTTTGCCGTTGCCATGCGCCTGTTCTAGCCACCCCGGGCGCGCGGCAGCAATCGCACGGCACCGGGCGCCGCCTCCGGGCCGGCCGCCGCCGCCAGTTGGCCACAGGCGGCGTCTATGTCCGCTCCCCTCGTGGCGCGGATCGTCGCGTTCACGCCCAGCGAGCTCAGCTGGTCGCGGAACCGCCGCACCCGGTGCACCGGGGAGCCCACGACCGGGTAGCCGGGGGTGGGGTTGAGGGGGATGAGGTTCACGTGGGCGCCGAGCGGGCGAGCGAAAGCGGCCAGCTCGGCGGCATCGCTGCCCCGGTCGTTGACGCCGTCGATCAGGGCCCACTCGATGGAGAGACGACGCCCGCTGGCGGCCACGTACCCCGCGCAGGCCTCCGCGAGGTCGGCGAGCGGATAGCGCCGGTTGATCGGGACCAGCTCGTCGCGCAGTGCGTCGTTGGCGGCATGGAGGGACACGGCCAGGTTCACCGGCAGGATCTCTGCGGCGAGGCGGCGGATCCCGGGCACCATGCCGACCGTCGAGAGGGTGAGGTGCCGCGCCGAGAGTCCCATCTGGCCGTTGAGCCGGACCACCGCGCCCCACACGCGGTCGTAGTTGGCGAGCGGCTCCCCCATCCCCATGAAGACGACGTTCGACAGCCGACGCGGCCTGGCATCGCGTACGGCGACCGCCACCTGCTCCACGATCTCCCCCTCGCTGAGCTGCCGCCGGAAGCCGGCCTGTCCCGTGGCGCAGAACTGGCAGGCCATGGCGCATCCGGCCTGGGTGGAGACGCACACGGTGACCCGGTCGGTGTAGTGCATCAGCACGGTCTCGACCCGGGCCCCGTCATGGAGTGCCCAGAGCCACTTCGTCGTCTGCCCCCCGTCAGCGGTGCGCCGGGAGACCTCGCGCAGCGCCGACGGCAGCGCCGACTCCAGCGAGGCACGGAGCGCCGAGGGGAGCTCGGTCATCTCGTCGGGTCGCTGCACGCGGGTGTGGAGGCCGTCCCACACCTGGCGGGCGCGGTAGGAGGGCTCACCCTCGAGGAGCCGGGCCAGCTGGTCCCGCGTGAGGTCGTAGGGCGCGGGCACCGACTCAGGCTACGGGCCGGCCCTCATCGCTCGCGCCCGAGGATCACCGTGCCCGCGGCCGTGAACCAGCCGCTCGTCCCATTGACGCAGGCCAGCCGCGCGTCGGGCACCTGGCGAAGGCCGCACTCGCCCCGCAGCTGCTTGACCGCCTCGATCAGCAGGAACATGCCGCGCATGCCGGGCTGGCAGGCGGAGAGCCCGCCGCCGTCGGTGTTGGTCGGCAACGTGCCGCCGACCCGGAGCTTGCCGTCCTCGACGAACGGACCGCCCTCGCCCTTCTTGCAGAAGCCGAGCCCCTCGAGAGTCAAGATGACCATGGGCGTGAAGGCGTCGTAGACCTGCACCGTGTCCATGTCCTCGGGGGTCAGGCCGGCCCGGTCGAAGGCCATCTGGCCCGAGCGGACGCAGGGCGACTCGGTGAAGTCCTCCCATTCGCTCATCGTGGTGTGGGAGACCGCCTCACCCGTGCCCAGGACCCACACGGGCGCCTTGGCGCAGTCGCGCGCCCGGTCCTCGTGGGTCAGGACGATGGCACCACCCCCGTCGGAGCGGATGCAGCAGTGCAGCTTCGTGAGGGGGTCCCAGACCATCGGGGCGTTCACGACGTCGTCGATCGTGATGGGGTCCCGGTAGTAGGCGTCCGGGTTGAGGCCGGCATTGTAGCGCGCGGAGACGGCGACCTCGGCCAGCTGTTCGATGGTGGTGCCGAACTCGTACATGTGGCGTCGCGCCACCATTGCGTAGTGCGACCCGACGGGGTGCCCGAACGGTGCTGCGAACTGGACGGGTCCGCGGGTGCCGAACGAGAGGTTCGCCATGCGCAGCTTCTTCTTCAGGTCGGCACGCTGGGTCGACCCGTAGGTGAGGACGACGACCTCCACCAGCCCCTGGGCGATGGCCGCAGCGGCGTGCTCGACCATGAACTCCCAGATGCTGCCGCCGTGCCCTGTGGAGTCCACCCAGTTGGGCCGGAGGCCGAGGTACTCGGCCAGCTCGACCGGTGGGAGCGCCCCGGTCAGGGACATGAAGCCGTCGACCTCGGACTTCTCAAGCCCGGCGTCGGCGAGCGCGCGGGTGGTGCCCTGGAAATTCAACTGGAAGGCCGTCTTGTCGTCGACACGCCCGCAGTCGGACGTCGATGCACCCACGATCGCCACGCGGCGGTTGGCCATTGTTCTCCTGCTCTCCTTTTCGCCCTCGGACCGGCGCCGGTCAGGTTACGGCCTGCTGCGCTCCGCCGGTCAGACTCCGCCCATCTTCAGACCTGGGTGCCGCGAGTGGAAGATCTGCGCGTTGACCTCGGCGGCGATGTCGGCGGGGTCCCACTTCACCTCGCCCTTGGGGTTGTCGACGGCCCCGCCCAGCCGCCAGGGCACGTAGTGGGCGATGTTCCGCCCCACAGCGCGGAACACCTGGCCCGTGACGTGCAGGGCCTGGTCGGAAGCCAGCCAGGCGACCATGGGCGCTGAGTTCTGCGGATTGAGGCGGCTGAACTCTTCGTCGCCATATTCATCGGGCTCTTTGATCTCGACGTCCTTGAGGACGCCGCCGGTGAGGCGGGTGACGCCGCCCGGGGCGACGGCGTTGGCCCGGACCCCGAAGCGGGAACCCTCGAGCGAGGTGATGATGGTGAGGGCGGCGATCCCGGCCTTGGCCGAGCCGTAATTGGCCTGGCCGACGTTGCCCTGCAGCCCCGCCGACGAAACCGTGTTGACAACGGCGGCGCGGACGGTCTCGCCCGCCTTGGAGCGCTCGCGCCAGCGGATACAGGCGAACTTGGTCGCGGCGAACGTACCCTTGAGGTGCACCCGGATCACCGAGTCGAAGTCGTCCTCGGTCATCGACACGATCATCTTGTCCCGGATGATCCCGGCGTTGTTGACCAGGATGTCGAGGCCGCCGAAGCCGTCGTAGGCCGCGGCGATCATGTTCTCGGCTCCCCCGAAGTCGGACACGTCGTCGTAGCTGGCCACGGCTTCACCGCCGCGGGACGTGATGACCTCGACGACCTCGTCGGCGGGGCGCTTGTCCGCTCCCTCGCCGCTGGACGTCCCCCCGAGATCGTTGACGACCACCTTGGCGCCCTGCGCAGCCAGCTCGAGCGCCTCACCGCGGCCGATGCCGTGGCCGGACCCCGTGACAATGGCGATTTTCCCGTCCAAGATGCCCATGAATCCCCCAAATCCGGAGAGAAGACTGACACGTGTGTCACCTACCGTAACGGTGGCGGCGAAGACCCGACAATTCGGCCGAATTCGCCTTCCACCGGGGACGACGCGCGTCGTGGCCCGGATCGACACTGACACCGACGTCATATGCATTGAGTGCCCCCACGGGCTCTCCTGGGCCCCCGCACCGCGTCGGAGCCCGGCGTGGGGCGGCCGCGGCTGTCAGGCTGCACGGGACGACGGCACGGGCGCCGAGGGCAGGGCGGCGCGGCACGAGGGAGGGACATGGCAACAGGCACCACGGCGACGGGCGACGGGAAAGACATCACCGGCCGCCCGACCACCCTCCGCTCCATCGACCTGGACACCTTCTTCCGCCCGAGGAGGGTGGCCGTGGTGGGGGCCTCGGACACCAACGCACGGCCCAACACGGCGCTGACCCAGAAGATCACGCTGTGGGCAGAGGAGCGGGGTGCCACGGTGCACTTCGTCAACCCCAACCGCGCGGAGGTGGCGGGACGTCCCTGCGCCAAGACCCTGACCGACATCGACGAGCAGCTGGACCTCGTGGCGATCCTCGTCGGCGAACCACTTCCCATCCTGCGCGACGCGGTGGCGGCGAAGGCCAAGTTCGCCGTCGTCTTCGCGGCCGGCTTCTCCGAGGTGGGAGCCAAGGGGGAGCGGCTCCAGCAGCAGATGGAGAAGATCATCAAGAGCGGTGGGCTCCACGTCCTGGGGCCGAACACCAATCTCAATGCGTTCGAGGTCTTCCGCGACGACCTCCCCGGCAAGGCGATCGCCCTGATCACCCAGAGCGGCCACCAGGGACGACCGGTGTTCCAGGGACAGGAGATCGGTATCAAGCTCTCCCACTGGGCCCCGGCGGGCAACGAGGCGGACATGGAGTCAGCCGACTTCATCGACTACTTCTCGAGCCTCGGGACCACGGGCGCCGTGGCCTGCTACATCGAGGGCTTCAAGAACGGGCGGACCCTGCAACTCGCCGCGGACGCGGCCGCACGGCGCAAGGTCCCGCTCGTGGCCGTCAAGGTCGGGCGCACCGACGAGGGCACGTCCATGGCCAAGGCGCATACGGGACACCTCACGGGCTCCGACGAGGTGGTGTCCGCCGTCTTCCGCCAGTACGGCGTGCAGCGGGTCGACGGTCTCGACCAGTTGCTCGAGGTGTCCGCGGCGCTGGCGCGCACCGAGGCACCCGCCCCAGACGCCGTCCGCCGCCTGACCCGCGGCGCCGGAGGCCGGGTCTGCGTCTACTCGATCTCGGGCGGCACCGGTGCCCACATGGCCGATATGGTCGCCGCGGCGGGTCTCGAGCTCCCCTCCCTGACCAAGGCCTCGCAGGTGCGGCTGCACGAATGGATCCCGCCGTACCTGCGCGTCTCGAATCCGGTGGACAACGGTGGGGCCCCCGTGCGCGACTGGCGCGGCCCGAAGATCATTCAGACGATGCTCGCCGATCCCAACGTCGACCTCCTGTTGTGCCCCATCACCGGCGCCCTGCCATCGATGGGCAACAAGCTGTGCGAGGACCTCGTAGAAGCGGCGGCGGCGACCGACAAACCCATCTTCGTCGTCTGGGGCTCCCCTGTCGGCACCGAGGAGGCCTACACCAAGACGTTGCTCGAGAGCACCGTGCCCACCTTCCGCACCTTCACCAACGCGGTGATGGCGGCCAAGGCCTACTTCGACCATCACCGCTTCGCCGCCTCCTACCAGTCGGCCTTCACCCGACCTGTGCTGCGGCCCACGTCGGCCCGGCGCAAGGCGATGCCGGTGATCGCGCCCGGAGGTGTGCGCCGTCGGGTGGGCGAGAGCCTCTCGGAGCAGGACTCGAAGGCCCTCCTCGAGGCGTACGGGATCACACTGCCCAAGGAGCGCATCGCCACATCGCCCGGAGAAGCGGTCAAGGCGGCGAAGAAGACCGGTTTCCCGGTGGTGATGAAGATCGTGTCGGCGGACATCCCGCACAAGTCGGACCTCGGCCTCGTGGCGGTCGGTGTGCGCGACGAGGACGACGCCCGGCGCACGTACAAGCGCCTGCAGTCCACGGCCAAGAAGGCCGCGCCGAAGGCGAACGTCGACGGCGTGCTGGTGGCCCAGATGGTGCCGGGGGTCGAGACGGTCGTCGGCATCGCCCGTGACGACCTGTTCGGCCCGGTGGTGATGTTCGGCCTCGGCGGCGTCTTCGTCGAGGTGTTACACGACGTGACCTTCCGCGTCCCTCCGTTCACGACACGGGATGCCACGGCCATGTTGGACGAGCTGCGCGGCGCCGAGCTGCTCCGCGGCGTGCGGGGGCAGCCGGCGGCAGACCGGGCCGCCCTCGTGGATGTGCTGATGAAGATGCAGCGCCTTGCGGTCGACCTCTCCGACCACGTGGCCGAAGTCGACATCAACCCCCTGCTGGCTGGTCCCCACGGCGCAGTCGCGGCCGACGCCCTCGTCGTGCTGGCCTGAACGGCCGCCGCCATCCCACGGACGACCCAAGGAGACCGATGAGCGACACGACCGCAGACCCGGTGGGCGACGACCTCACCCGGAGGGTCGAGGACGGCATCTGCTGGATCACCCTGAACCGGCCCGAGGCCGGGAACGCCATGACGCAGTTCATGCGGGACCGGATCGCGGACTGGGTGCACGACGCGTCGGCCGACCTGTTCGTGCGGGTGGTGGTCATCACGGCCGCCGGCGACAAGGCTTTCTGCACCGGGGCGGACCTGCGGGGCGGCCGGCTGCCCCCGCGAGCCAAGCCCGAGGACGCACCGGACAGTGTCGTCGGAGAGGGCTCCCGCATGATCCGCGACGGCTGGCAGCGCCTCGTCACCTCCGTCCTCGACTGCGAGAAACCGGTCATCGCGGGCGTCAACGGGACGGCGGCGGGCGGCGGGATGCACCTCGCCCTGGCCTGCGACCTCGTGGTCATGGCCGAGGAGGCGAAGTTCGTCGAGGTCTTCATTCGCCGCGGCATCGCGCCCGACGCAGCCGGGGCCTGGATCCTCACCCGGCTCGTGGGGATCCAGAAGGCGAAGGAGCTGTTCTTCTTCGGAGACGACGTGCCGGCAGCCGAGGCCTACCGCATCGGGCTGGTCAACCGCCTCGTGCCGCGCGCGGAGTTGCGCGCCACGCTCGAGGAGACGGCGGGCCGACTGGCCAAGGGGCCGACGAAGGCGATCTGGATCGCCAAGTGGCTGACCAATCGCGCACTCGACGTCGACCGGGCGACCGCTCTGCACGACGAGGCCATGGGGCAGGAGCTGGTCACCAACACACTCGACTCCAAGGAGGGTATCGCCAGCTTCGTGGAGCGCAGGCCGGCCGACTTCAAGGGCTGGTAGCCGTCGGCGTCGTCGTCGTCGCACCCACCCCCGTCGTAGTCGTCGTCGAGGCACCGGGTGACGTCGTCGTGGTCGAGGAGACAGCGGGCGCCGTCGTGCTCGTCGTCGTGTTTGCCGGCGTGGAGGTGGTCGTGGTCGAAGACGTGCTCGTGGTGGTCGACGTCGTCGATGACGTCGAGGTGGTAGGTGCGGGCGGGGGGGTGTTGTTCAGCGAGGTCCCGGTACCGGCGTTGCCAAATATCGACGCCAACGGCTTGCCGGAGATGAGCTCGATGGCGGTGATGAACATGAGCGCGAGCACGAACACGATGGCGGCCGTCCCTGCGATGGCGGACCAAGAGAAGCGTCGGGAGGGACCCCGGGCGGGCCGCATCGGCGTCGTGGTGGCATCCAAGTGCTCTGTTCGCGGGGCACCGGCCGTCGCAGAGATCTCCAGACGCTCCGTCGCTCCCACCGGTGCCGCCGTCGACTCCATCTCGACCGTCTCGGCACCCGCGCCGACGGTGGGTCCGGCCTCGGTCGGGGCGGACGAGGCGTCGACCGACGACGCCCCATCACCGCCGGTACCCGTCGCTCCCAACTTGCGCAGGAGCGTCGACGACTCGGGTGCCCGTACGACGACCTGCTTGACGGCCTCCTGTCCCCGCTCGATGGACTGGGCCACGAGGGCCGTGCCGAGGGTGGCGACCGCCGATCCGATGGCCACGCCGATGATCGTCCCCTTGACCCCGAAGACGGACGCGATGATGGCGGCGATCACCGCGCCCGCGGCAGAGGCGAGGATCTGGCGGAACGAGAATTTCACTCCAGGGATATCTCGTCGCGCCCGGGCGCCACGGCGGCGCGGACGGCGGACCAGGCACGACTCGTCACGGTTTCGTTCATGTCGTTGCCACTCACTCCCCCACGGCCCCGTCGATAAGCTCGCGGAGAAGATCGGCGTGCCCGTTGTGCCGGGCATACTCCTCGATCATGTGGATCATGATCCACCGCAGCGAAAAGGTCGACTTCTCGGTCGACACTGACGGGTCGTCGAGGCTCCCGGCGGCCTCGAGGATGGAGCGTGAGAGCTCGCACTGATGGTGAAAGAGCTCGATGTCGGCCCCGGCCTTCTCGGGGTCGAGGTCCTTGAAGTCCGCATCCCGGTCGTCCACCGTCGAGAACGGTTCGGGCGACGAGCTCCCACGGAAGATGTGGTCGAACCACCACCACTCCACCAGGGCCATGTGCCGCACGAGACCGAGCAGGCTGAGCCCAGACGGCGGTACGCCCCGACGTGCCAGGTCCGCGCCGTCGAGCCCCTCGCACTTCCACAGCAACGTCGAGCGCTCGTAGTCGAGCCAGGTCGCCAGCATCAGCCGCTCGGGGCCAGTCTGCGGCGGCTCGGGGCGGGTCACTGCAGATTGCACCGGTCCAGGTTAGCGGTGAAATCCTCCCCCAAACGGGGGCCGGTAGCATGGCCGCCGTGCGTGAACGGTGGCTTTCCGGACGAGCCGTCTCGCTGCACGCCGCGGTGCTCGTGTTGGTGCCGGGCTGCGCGATCGCAGCGTGGTGGCAGGTGAACCGGGCCCAGGACGGGAACCAGCTCAGCATTCTCTATTCGGTGATGTGGCCGGTCTTCGGGGTGCTGGCGCTGTGCTTCTGGTGGATGCTCATCCACACCGACTACGACTCGGTGGGTCTCAAGGGAATGCGGCGACAGGCGCAGCAGTCTGAGGCGATGCAGAGCACTGGCAGCCCGATGTCGCCCACCCCCGTTGGCGCGAACGGGCCCGACCTCGGCGCCGAGGAGGACCCGGAGCTGGCCGCCTACAACGCACGACTGGCGGAACTGTCGGCCAAGGGACCCAAGACGTGGCGCACTCGCGACCCGGTCGTGGTTCGTCGGGCCCAGTGAAGCGGATCACCGAGCGCGGCCTGAAGGGCGCGCTGTTCCGCTACCAGGTGATGGCCAACATCGTCGGCGTGCTGATCATCCCCTTGTTCCTCTTCACCGGGTTGCACATCGCCATCGGGGGCTTCAAGGCCGAACTGGCGATCTTCGGCATCGGCCACGGCTACCTCTACATCGTCTACCTCATCACCGCCGGGCTCCTTGCCCTCAAGGCGCGGCTCCACATCCTGTGGATCCTCTTGATGTTCGCCGCTGGGCTCGTGCCGGGGCTGACGTTCGTCGTGGAGTGGCTCGTCGTCACCCGCAAGATCCAGCCGCTGCTCGCCGCTCAGGCGGCGGAAGCCGGGACCGGGTCGGGGGTCAACCCAGCCGCTCGATGACGGTGCCGTTGGCCTGACCACCGCCCTCGCACATCGTCTGGTACCCGTAGCGGCCACCGGTCGCCTCGAGCTGGTTCAAGAGCGTCCCCATCAGACGTACACCGCTCGCCCCCAGCGGATGGCCGATCGCGATGGCACCACCACGAGGGTTGAGACGACCGAGGTCGTACGAGAAGGCCTTCTGCCACATGAGGGCAATGGCTGCAAAGGCTTCGTTGCACTCGACTGCGTCGAATTCGTCGACTTTCATCCCGGAGCGTTCGAGGAGCTTGTGGGTCACGGGTACGGGCGCCGACAGCACGATGGCGGCATCGTCCGCCGCCACGGCAAAGTCCGCGAAGCGGGCACGGATCGGCAAACCGAGTGCCTCTGCCACCGAACGGTCGGCGATCAACATGGCCGCTGCTCCGTCCGTCGTCTGTGACGAGTTGCCGGCGGTGATGTCGGGGGCCGTGTCGGGCTCCCAGTGCTGGGCCGGGGGCAGTGCGGCGAGCGCCTCCAGCGTGGAACTGCGCCGAATCCCTTCGTCTGAGCGGAGAAAGTCCCCCGTGAGACTCCCGTCCTCCGCCTTGATCGGCACTGCGAGGGCCTCGCGCTCGAAGTGGCCGTTGTCCCAGCTCTCGGCGGCCCGGCGGTGCGACTCGAGTGCGTAGGAGTCCATCTCCTCCCGCGAGATCCGGTACCGCTCGGCCAGGACCTGGCTCACCCGGAATTGCGTCCAGAGCCGCCCGTCGACCTCCTCCATGAAGGACGGTGGGAACGGCCCCACACCTCCCCGCGCGTTGGATGCGAGCGGCACCCGGCTCATCACCTCGACACCGCACACGATCACGAGGTCGTAGTGGCCGGCCGCAACCCCCGCGGCGCCGAAGTGGACGGCCTGCTGGGACGACCCGCACTGGCGGTCGACGGTGGTGGCCGGAACGGTCTGGGGAAGCCCCGCCGAGACCCACCCGTTGCGAGCGATGTTGGTGCTCTGCTCACCCACCTGGCTCACGCAGCCCCCGATGACGTCGTCGATACGCTCGGGGTCGACGCCCGTCCGCCCCATGAGCGAGGTCAGGGCGAACCCGAGGAGGTCGGCGGGATGCCAGTTGGCCAGCGCGCCGCCACGCTTACCGAACGCGGTGCGCACGACGTCGACAATCACCGGCTCTCGTGTTCCAGTCATGGACGCTCCTCTCTGTGGCGATCTCGAACCGACGGAGCGGGCCCGATGCCGCTCCGCTCACCGATGCCGGCTCAGCCGGTCGGGTCCGGCCTCTCCTGGGTCAACGGGATGTCTGCTTCTGGGACCCGTCATCGCGCAGATCACCGACCACCGTGTCCGCGACCTGGTTCGTCGCCCGGTGGAACACCCTCGCCGTGCTCGACGAGGGCCGCCGCTCGAGCGCCCGCCTCCTCGCGCCGCGACAGCAGCTGGTCGATGGCCGTGGCCGCTCCTGCCGGATCCCCGTCATAGGCCACCCGCCCACGGTCGAGCACGAGTGCCTTGCTGGCCAGCTTCAGCACCCTGTCCACCTGTTGCTCGACCACCAGCATTGCGGTGCCGTTCCGGTTGATCGCCTCCAGACCCTCGTACACCGCATCTACGACGACCGGGGCCAGACCCAGGGAGAGCTCGTCCGCGACGAGGAGCTCGGGGGGAACCACCAGCACCTTGGCCAGCGACAGCAGGCGCTGCTGTCCCCCCGACAGCGTTCCGGCGGCCTGCTTGCGGCGCTCTCCCAGGATGGGAAAGGCCTCGTAGGCACGCGTCAGGTTCGCTGCCACGCTGCGGCGGCCGGCGCGCTGGCGGAAGACGAGCACCAGGTTCTCCTCAACAGTGAGGCTCGAGAAGATGCCCCGGCCCTCCACCACGTGGGCCATGCCCAAGCGGGCGATCTTCCAGGCGGGCATCCGGGTGACGTCGGTGCCCACGAAGCAGACGGAGCCGTCGGTCGCCGTCACCAGTCCCGTGATGGTCCGGGCCACCGTGGACTTGCCCGCGCCGTTCGAGCCGATCAGCGCCACCACGCCGCCGGCGGAGACGCTGAACGACACGTCGAAGAGCGCTCGGTACGGGCCGTAGGAGGCCGAGACGTTCTTGACCTCGAGGAGGGTGCCGGGGCGGAGCGTCGACGCGCCCACCGGCCCCGGGGCGAGGTCCTGACCGGCGCCGGTCACACCGACTGCCCGAGGTAGGCATGGCGGACCAGCGGGTTGTCCATCACTTCGGCAAAGGTCCCCTCGGCGATCTTGGCGCCGACGTCCATCACGACCGCCCGGTCGACCACGTCAGCCACGATGCCGAGGTCGTGCTCCACCAACAGGACGGCGGTGCCCCGGTCCCGCTGGATGATGCGGAGCACTGCGGCGAGGTCTGCCGTCTCGTGCTCGTCGAGACCGGAGGAAGGCTCGTCGGCCAGCAAGAGCCTCGGCTCGCCGGCCAGCGCCCGCGCCAGTTCGACCAGCCGGCAGTTGCCGAGTCCCAGGGCCGAGACGGGCGTGTCCGCCAGTTCGTTGAGTCCGACGAGATGCATGGTGCGCTCGACCCTGTCGCGCTCCTTGTCCGTCGGAGCGCTCATGCCGCAGAGGTCCTTCCAGAGCCGTCCGGTGCGGGTCCGGGCGCGCTCGGCGACCATGAGATGATCCCGGACGGTCATGTCGGCGAAGACCTCGGCCCGCTGGTAGGTGCGCCCGATGCCCAGACGGGCCCGCTTGTACGTGGGCAGGCCCCGGAGCGAGCGGCCCTCGAACTCGATGCTCCCGCCGTCGTTCTTCAGCTGCCCGCAGACGCAGTTGAAGAGGGTCGTCTTGCCGGCACCGTTTGGCCCGACCAGGCCCACGCTCTCGCCGGCGCAGACGTCGAACGTGATGTCCTGCACCGCGTTGACGCCCCCGAAGGACTTTGAGACGCTGCGCAGCGCCAAGAGCGGCTGCTCCTCAGCCATGAACCGCCTCCTCTCCCAGGCCGCCCGCCATCATCGGATTGCCCGCTGGGCCCGGATCGGTCTCCGGCCGCGGGAACCAGCGCTCGAACAAGGGCTCGAAGCGCTGCATGGAGCGTCGCTTCTGGAACTCCAAGATGCCCTCGGGGTGCTTGGCGTAGGTCAGCGCGCCGAAGGCGAACAGCACGAAGGTCAGGTTGGCGAACTGGGGAGGCGCGTACCCGAGGAGCTTCTGGATGATGACGTACCCGAACGCGCCCTGGATCGCCCCCTCGACCGTCGTGACCCCCGTCGTCACGACGATGACCACGAACGCGAGGCTGAAGACGTAGTTGAACTGCTGGGGGTTGGCGACACCCTGCTGCACCACCAGCAGGGTGCCCCCGATGCCCGCCACCGCGCCCGACAGGGCGAAGATCAGGACGCGCTGCCAGGTCAGGTTGATCCCGATGCCGGCGGCGGCCGTTTCGCTCCCTCGCATGGCGCCCAAAAAACGGCCGACGGTACCGCGGCGGATCATCAGGATGGCCAGGACCACCACGACCAGGACGGCGAAGGTGGCCAGGAACAGGGCGTGGCCGTCAGGGTTGAGCAGGCCGAACGGGCTGCCCCAGTCGACGTTGTTCAGGGGGCCGAGGCCGCCGGAGCCACCGCCGAGCGTCTGCGAGCTCTGGATGACGTTGTCGAACACCAGCGCCGCACCCAGCGTCATGAGGGCCAGGCCGAGCCCCCGTAGGCGCAGGGACAGCGCGGCCAGGACGATCGCCACCGCGGCCGCAAACGCCGCACCGACCAGCATCCCGGCCATCATCGATAGGCCGAGGTGGTTGGCCAGTTGTGCCGCCGTGAAGGCACCCACTCCCGCCAGGCCGGCCTGGGCCAGGGACAGCTGGCCTCCCATTCCGGTGATCAGCGTGATGGAGAGGAACAGCGTCGAGAACGCAAGGCCCTGGTTGAGGACGCTCTCCCAGTCACGGGGCATCCAGGTGAGCATGGACACGATGAAGGCCCCCAGCAGGACGTACCACAGCACCCTGATGACGCGGCCCATCGCTGGAGTCCGGACCGCCGCGGCCAGTGGCGGCAGCGGCGGGTCCACGGACGCCAAGGGGTCTGTGCCCTTTTCGAGGTTCCGCATCCCGGGATGGAAGAGCAGGGCCCCCACCAGCACGAGGAAGGGCAGGCTGGGCAGGATCGAGGTGAAGAGGAAGCTCTGGGTCGGGAGGTACCCCTGCAGCGTGAAGGTGGCGATACCGATCATCACTGCGGCCAGGGCGGCGATGGCCATGGAGCGGAAGGCGGCACAGGCGGCGGCGGCGATGGCCGCCACCATGAGGGTGAGGAACGGCTGGGCCTGCACCTGGCCGAAGTTCGGCGCCAGCAGGACACCGGCCAGGCCGGCCAGGAAGCTCGAGATCACCCATGCCACTGCGACGACACCGCCTGCGTTGACCCCGTCGAGCTGCACCAGTCGCCGGCTCTCGACGGCGCCACGCATCTGCAGCCCGAGAGGAGTGAGCCGCATCAAGATGCCCATGGCGAGCAGCACCACCGAGGTGAAGACGACCGCACTCATGTCGAGCCCGTTGAAGGGTGCGCCCGCTAGGGTGAAGTAGACGGTGTTGGGGTCGAACACGATGCTCGGCGGCGCGTAGTAGTTCTGGGGGATGAACACCTGCATCAGGGCTGGGATGCCGACGAGCAGGCTGATGCTGGTGACCAGCTTGGCCATGTTGTTGGAGTTCGGGATGCGGCTGAAGAGGAGCCGGTCGAACGCCAGCCCGAGGAGCGGTGAGGCCACCACCACCGCAATGACGAAGGCCAGCCACTCCGAGAGGTGCGTGCTCTGGATCAGCGCCGTGAACAACAGCGACGCCACATAGGCCTGCGCGGCGAACGCGAAATTGAAGACGCCGGTGGCCCTATAGGTGAGGACCAGGGCCACTGCGACGATGGCGTAGGTACAGCCATAGGGGACGCCGGGAATGGCAAAACCTAAGAACTGCTCCACTCCCGACGGCCCCCAATCCCCTCGGCGGTCTCGCTACGCCCTCGCTCTGCCGCTCAACCGACCGGTGTGCCCGGGGGCGGCTTGATCAGCACGGCGTGCTTGTAGCTCGAGCCCGGGTTGCTGCCCGAACCATTCAGGATCGACCCGGACAGCCTGAAGCACTCGAAGACCTGTGGCTTCTTGGCGAGCACCGTGACGTACTTGTCTCCCTGCACTTGGATGAAGGCGCTGCAGGTGCTGTTCGTGATCGGATAGGTGTGGCCGCCGCCCCCGGGGCTCCAGTTGGTGGGGGTGGTGAGACCGTCGGCCGTGTCGGCCGTCATCTTGTTGATCGCGTTGATGACGCCGAGCTGGGTCGGGTTCGGGCCGGCCGCCTTCAGGCCGGCCACCAGCAAGGCCGCCGACTGCCAACCTTGCAGCGCGACCTCGTCGTAGACCCACTTCGGCTGGTACTTCTTCATGGCGGAGATGTATGCCGCCAGCCCCGGGTAGTCCTTGAGCGGCGCATCGAACGGCACGTGCTGGATGTTGAAGTACACGCCCTGCATCAGGTCCTGATACTGGTTCAGCGTGCTCTGGTCGTTGCCGTTGAGCCACAGCTGCTTCGCCTGGATCCCGTACTGCTTCACGCCGCGGGCCAGGCTGATGTTGCCCGTGACGTCCATGCAGCTGAGGATGAAGTTGGTCCCGGCCGCCTTCATGCGCTCCGCGTCGGGGATGACGCTGGCGCCATAGCCGATGCTCGTGTCCACGTAGCTGACCTTGATGCCGGCATCCTTGAAGGCGGAGACCGCCTGGTTGCACGACGCGTTGGAGGAGGCGATGTTGTAAGCGAGGACGCCCACCGACGGGGTCGTCTCGACCTTCTTGGCCAGGTAGATCCATGCCGGGTCGCCCGCGGCGTCGTCCTGGACCGATCCGCCGGCGGCGAAGAGGTTGGGCGGCCCGTTCCAGTTGGCGGTCACGTTGTAGCCGAACGTCGGGGTGCAGGTCTGCACGAAGTAGGTCGGCGTGAAGAATGCGGTGGCCACCCCCGCGACGGCGAAGACATGGTCCTGGTCGACCAGGGTGTGCTCCAGCGCCGTGTCCTGACTCGGGTTCCCGGTGTCGTCGGTGTTGTAGTTCAGCTCGATCTTGCGCCCGTCCACACCGCCGTGGGCGTTCACGTAGTCGTAGTACCCCTCGATCCCCGGCACCAGCGACTCGAAGTTCGAAGCGATCGGCCCGGTCAGGGTCGACATGGCCCCGGTGCTGATCGTGGTCGCCGTGACGCCGGGCGACTTGTTCGCTGCCGCGCACGCGCTGCTCGTGGCGGCCAGCGGACGCACCGCCGCCGTCGCGCTCGACGCCGGGCCGATCAGGACCGCTCCCGCGGCCACGATCAGGAACGCACAGGCGCCCGTGGCAGCTCCTCCCACGGCGCCTTTGCGCCTCGTTCTCATCGCCTCCCCATCGTTCCAACCGGTCATTCCTTACCCCCGATCCAGCTCTCGCCGACTCATCCTCGACCGCAGGCGGTCACTGTACTTGTAGGGCCTTTCGGCCACCCTTCACCCCTGAACCCCCAGCACCCTGGATCTTCACCACTCACGCCAGGAACAGCCGGTGGCGGTCGAACTCCCGCAGCGCCCGCACCTCTTGAAGGCTCACCGCCGGCAGCTCCTCCACGTCGCGCTCCACCTGAGGCTCGTATCCGCACGACGATGCGAACGCGCGCACCCGTTCCTGGAGGGTCCCGTCTCCCGACGGCACCGCGGCGAGGCGGAGCACCCCGTCCCGGCGGCGAAGGACGCCCTTGTCGGTGACCACACTCGCCACCCGCTCGCCGGGCGAGGTGACGTAGGCAGCATGGCGCGGGAGCCGTTCGGGCCGGGCCAGTGTCACGACCACACACGCCGTGGCCCGGCTCGCCACGTCGTTGGCACCCCCCGAGCCGACCAGGAACCGCCCGCCCGCCAACTGGGTCGAGTTGAGGCACCCCTCGCTGTCGACCTCGGCCGCGCCGAGGCACCCGACCGTGCTCGTCCCCGGGCCGCCGATCACCATGCCGAGGACAGCGGAGGCGTCAGACAGGTACGGCGTGGCGGGGAAGACGCGCTGGTTGAAGATGTACGGGTCGGCCGGCGTCGGCTGGTAGCCCCAGAGGCCGAGCTCGGCGGTCAGGGTCACCTTGCTCCCGGCCGCCCTGGCCCGGGCCACCGCCACCCAGGCGGCCAGGTTGGCCACCCCTGCGCCGGCCAGCACGGCGTCCGCATCCACCTCGGCGACGACGCGCTCGACCTCCCGGGCCCCCAGTGACGCGGCCTGTTCCCAACGGGTCACGACCGGATCGTCGACGACCGGGTTCGCGTCGGCGTCGGCCTTCCACGACATGGGATCGGAGCGGCCTTCGAGCCAGAGCAGGTGATCCGAGCCCACCCGGGAGAGGTAGTCCTCGTGGGTCGCCAGCCCGAGCACCCACGCCTCTGCGTAGTCATCGAGCTCGCCTTGTGCTGCGGCGTCGGCGACGGCGCTCCAGTGCGCGATGTCCTCGCCGTAGCTGCGGACGGGGAGGCCGGGCGCATAACAGCCTCCAGGGTGGGCGCCGTACGGCGCTTCCACCACGGCCAAGACCCGGTGGCCCGGAACCCGGACCCGGTGCCCCAGCCCCTCGATGTCGTCGAGGACGCGCTCCACCGTCGCAATGACTCCTCGCCGGGCGGCCCAGGCTCCCCAGACGCCGTCGAGCAAGGGCTCCGAGAAGACGAGGTTGCCGGCGGGATCGGCCGCTGCCGCGTGCACGAGCGCCACGTCAGGTGCCAGGGGCTCGAGCAGGCCGAGCGGACCGAACGGAGAATCGATGACACTGAACGCGTCGTTCTCGGCCATGGACGAGCCGAACAGTGACCCGGTCACCGCCGCGGGCAACCCCCGGGCGGCGGCCTCGAGGCGCTGCGTCAGCGTGAGGATGGACCAGTGCTCGACCTCGACGTCGCCCGACTCATAGGCCTGGCGGAAGACGGGATTGGGCGTGTAGGTCGGGAAACTGTTCCCCGAGTAGGCGGTCACCACCTTGCGGACGAGGCCGCCACGGAAGAACAGCGCCCCCAGCGCCCCCAGGCTGGTCATGACGAGGGAGAAGCCCGGATCGGTGTCCCAGAATTTGGCGCGCCAGCTCTCGGGCGACCGCGGTCCAGCGGCTGTGCCCCATCATCACGTGCACGGTGTCCCCGGGCCGCACGTTCTGTGCGACGGCGTCGGCCAAAGAGGTCACAACCGGGCTGGCCGGCGAGGACGCGCTTGGCGTCACAGAACCGGCACCGCGTCAGGCAACGAGACACGGACTCCCTGGTCCTGCCTCATTTTCTCCCCCAACCAAACCTGACCACCGTGTCAGGTTAGCCATTTCGACCACACCCGGCACTACGATCCACCAGGCATGGGATCGCCGAGAGTCCAACGTGACCCGGCTTCCGCCACCGAGGCCTCGGTCCGCTCCGCCAGAGACAAGAAGACGACCCCGTCGAAAGGCCTCTCCCGGGTTGCCGACTCCCCATCGGTCACCTCGACGCCGGCCGATGGCCGAGGCGGGTCAGGCGGCCAGACCCTGGCTGACCCTGACGCCGTCGGCGCGCCCGTGGCCAAGCGCGTCTTGCGGAGCCAGGGACGGCGCACCATGCGCAGGCTGCTCGACGCGGCCATGGTCGCATTCGACAAGCGGGGTTACCACGCCACCCGGGTCAACGACGTCGTGGAGATAGCCAAGACGTCGCACGGAACCTTCTACCTGTACTTCTCGAACAAGGAGGACCTGCTGCGGGCACTCGTCGCGGAGGCCGCCTCTGAGGCGCAGAAGCTCTACGACGCGCTGAGCACGCTCCCCGCGCAAGGGGGCGCTCCGCAGTGGGAGGACGTCTACGGCTGGATCCAGGCCTATTCAGAGCTCTGGACCAAGTACGCGCCGCTGTTCCGGTTCTGGACCGACCTGGCCACCATCGATCCCGACCTCATCGACGTGATCCGCCACACCTTCACCGTGATGTCGGGGGCACTCGCCAATCAGATCGGGCCCGACTCATCGGGCCACATCATCGACCCCGATGCCGCCGGGATGGCCACGCTGGCCATGCTCGACCGCTTCCACTACCTGCGCGAGTTCGTTGGCCAGCCGATCGACGATGTGGCCCTCGAGACGATGACCACCATGGTCTACCGGGCGCTCTTCGATCCCAACTGAGCAGTCAGGAGCTCCCATCCGGCTCTGGCTGCCCCGGTGGGAACACCCTCTCGAAGATGCCGTCGACACCTGAACCGTGCAGGGTCAGCCCCCCGTCCACCACGATGTTCTGCCCAGTGACGAAGCGGGCCAGGTCCGAGCACAAGAAGACCACGACGTCGGCCACGTCCTCGGGCTCGCCGATCCGTCCCACCGGCGTCCCAGTCTCGAAGCGCTCCACCTGGTCCGGCATGAACTCGAACCACGGAGCGGTCATCGCGGTGCGGATCATGCCCGGCGACACAGCGTTGACCCTGATGGAGGGCCCATACTCCAGGGCAGCCGACGCAGTCAGCGCCGCCACGGCAGCCTTGCTTGCGGCGTAGGGCCCTTCGCCCGCAGCGGGCCGAGTCCCGCTGATCGACGCGGTGCTCACGATGGAACCGCCGCCGCTCGCAAGCAGGTGGGGCGCTGCAGCCCGGATGCCTGCCCACACGCCCGTCAGGTTCACCCGGAGGACCCTCTCCCATTCGGACGGTTCGAGCGCATGCAGCCGGTTGAAGGCGGAGGTGCCGGCGTTGTTGTAGATGATGGTCAGGCCGCCCAGGGCGGAGGCGGCCGCATCCACGGCTCCTCTCAAGGCGTCGGGATCGCCGACGTCGACGCAGAAGGCCGTCCCGTCGATCTCCCGTGCCACCGTCTCTGCGGAGTCCCCGTCGACGTCGAACACGGCGACGCGAGCGCCCTCCTCGGCCATCCGCCGGCAGGTTGCCCTCCCGATCCCCGAGCCGCCTCCCGTCACGATGGCCTTCCCGCCGTCAAGCAGACCCATTGTCCGTTGCCGATGCTTTCTCCCGATTGGCCCACGGCGGTGCCGTAAAGACGAGGGGCTCGTCGAGCGCTCGGATCAACAGCTCCTGCGCCATGCTCAGGTGCAACAAGCCATCCTCGCCGTGCATCGTGGCGCGGATGGTGGCCCGACCGCCTGCGTTCACGAGCGCGTGAAGGTCGAAGATGCTCCAGGCATCCGCCCGCCACGGACGGTGGAACCAGACGGCGTGATCGAGACTGGCGTCGGTGTGCGTCCCCCACGTGCCCAGGCTCAGGGGCCGAAAGGCGGCGCCGGTCATGTCGGAGAAGTAGGCCAGCAGGCACGCATGCAGCTTCGGATCGTCGGGCAGGGGCTGCCGCGTGCGGAACCAGCAGCGCCTGGTGGACAGGTACGTGCCGTCACTCCTCTGCTCGGTGGCGCCGAGCTCTCGGATGTCGAAGGGGAACGGCGCCTCGAATCCCTCGACCTCCCGCGGCGGAGGGATCCCGGGCCCCATCGCCAGCTGGTAATCGGCGCCGTCCTCGGGAAGATGGAACGAGCAGGTCATGCGGAACGTGTCTCTGCCCTCAACCGCGCTCACGACCTCCCGGGTGCTGAACGAGCGCCCGTCACGCACCACGTTGACGACATGGGTGGTACGGGCCCCGGGGCTCGTCGGCCGTAGGAAGTAGCCGTGCAGCGAGTGAACCTCGAGCTCAGGTGGGACGGTCTGCACAGCGGCACTGAGCGCCTGCGCCACGACCATCCCTCCAAAGGTGCGGCCACCCACCCACCAGTTGGGGCTCGTCGTGGTGAACGTCGGCCTCCCGCCCCTATCGGGCTCCCCCATCTGCGCCGTGATCGCCTCGACCAGGTCCGCAACCGAGGCCGCGACAACCTCGGCTTCTTCGGCGTCGTCAAGCTCCACGGGCTGTGCCCCCATCCGTCGATTCCGTCACGAGAGGTCCACCCCGACCGCCATTCCCTTGGCCGCCAGGTCCACGCACCGGTTGTCGTCGGCGTAGTGCAACCCCTGCACGTTGTAGAGGCGCACCTCGACCGCATCGATCGGGAACGGTCCCCAGTGCCATGTGCCCCGGTTCAGCACGAGCGGCTCCAGTGGCTCAATCCGGAAAACGCGGATCGACTGGGTGTCCTCCACGTCTTCGAACTCCACCCCCGCTGGCGCCACCGCGATGACCGCCGGGACATCGAGTGACATCAAGGCCTGCGTATGGGTGTCGTGGCGGTAGAGCATCTCGCACCGCAGGCCACCGGCGATCTCGGGTACCTCGGCCCGGGCGTGCCCGATGAGGTTCACGTGGGCATCGGCCCATTCGAAGGTCATCCGGTGCTCGCCGTCCCGAGGGTCGGTGTCCGCCACCGGGAGCCAGCCGAAGGGTGACCACGCAACTTCGGTCAGACGTTCGGGAACCACGACCCTCGCTTCTTCTCGCGAACCGTTTGTGGACATCGCTCACTCTCATCCATGTCGAACCGGGTCACACTGTGGTGCGGCTCGCCGCGCCCGCGGCCTAACCTGACACCGGAGTCAGTCTAGGAAAACTTGGGAGGCCCTCAGGATGGATGTCCGCAACATTGAGGAGAAGGCACCGGTGGTCGAGCACAACGGCACCGTTCCCGTCTGGTGGATGATCGAGTCCCGCGAGTTCAAAGACATCACCGACGGGGGCTACCTGGAGCTCGTGAACGAGTTCGAGGTCCCGGGCGGGGGCCTGGTCGATCCGCACTCCCATCCCACCCACGAGTTCTATTACGTCATGTCCGGGAAGGGGGTCATGACGATCGACGGAGAGGACCGGCCCATCTCTCAGGGCGACCTCGTCTACATCCCGCCGGACAAGGTGCACTCGCTGCGACCGATCAGCGACCACGCTCCCATCCACTGCTTCTGCTTTGCCATCGGCGTGAAGGGTGCCGGCTCCATCAACTACACGACCCACTAGGTGTCGCGCGTCCTCGTCACACACCCCCTGACACAGGGCGGGACCGACCCACTTCTCGAAGCGGGCCACGAGATCGTAGAGCCGGACGAGAGTGCTCCGCTCACCGCGGACGGGCTGGTAGAGCTGGCACCTGAGTTCGATGGGATCGTTTGCCACCTGACTGATCGAATGAACGCGACGGTCCTCGAGTCGGGAAGAGCTGGGCGGCTCCGCGTTGTGGCAAACGCAGCGGTGGGTTACGACAACATTGATGTGGAAGCCGCCACCGCGCTGGGCATCACGGTGTGCAACACCCCGGGTGTCCTCGATGACACGACGGCGGACCTCGCATTTCTCCTCATCCTGGCGGCCACGCGGTTGGCGTCGGGTGCCGAACGGGATCTGCGAGAAGGTCGCTGGGGAGGCTGGGGATTCGGCACGCATCTCGCGCGCGATGTACACGGCACGACACTCGGACTCGTCGGCTTCGGTCGCATCGGGCGAGCGGTGGCGCAGCGGGCAGAGGGTTTCGACATGGAGGTCATCCACACGTCCCGACACGACACAGGCCTGAGGGGGTTCGTCCCGACGCTGGTGGAATTGCTGGAGCGGTCGGACATCGTGAGCTTGCATGTGCCCTTGAACGAGACCACCCGCCATCTCGTCGGCGCGGCGGAGCTGGCCGTCATGAAGCCGACGGCCGTTCTCATCAACACGGCCCGCGGACCGATCCTCGACGAGGATGCGTTGGCCGATGCACTCGAAGCGGGCACTCTCTTCGCCGCAGGGCTCGACGTGTTCGACGGCGAGCCGGCCGTGAATCCCCGATTGCTGACTGCGCCCCGAGCGACGCTGCTTCCGCACATCGGAAGTGCGACGATCGCTACGAGGACCCGAATGGCTCGCCTTGCCTGCCAGGGGGTCTGCGATGTCCTGGCTGGACGAACCCCCCCCAACGTCGTGCTCCCCGTGCCGCCAAGCTCTTAGCGGCAACCGTTTCACTGGGGTTGTGATACCTCGGATTCTTCCCTGCAGTCGGGGGGATACGATCATTCAGTCGTTGGGAGGACTCTCCCCGGGCGGAGGTGGCGGGCGTGCGCATGATCCGAGGATTCACCGTCGTGGCCCTCTCGACGGTGCTTGGCCTCGCCGGCGTTCTCGGCATCCCGGCCCTCACCTCGCCAGCGGCAGCGGCGACTCCCCACTGGCAGACGACCGCCAGTTACCCGCCTCTGGCAAACGTCAGGGCAGTGTCATGCGCTCCCGGCAGCTCGCCGAGCTCAGCGACCTGCGTCGCAGTCGGCGACGACGGTGGCAACGTGGCGTCCGTCCTCGTGACGAACAACGGTGGCTCGACCTGGACAGATTCCGCTCCGCCAACTGGTGTCACAACGCTCTCCACGGTCTCCTGCCCTTCCGCCTCGGTCTGCTACGCGGGTGGGGGCTCGGGGATCATGAAGTCCACCGATGGCGGATCGACCTGGACTTTGCAGGACGCAGCATTCCCGGCCGACTCCATTTCGTGCTTCACGATCGACGAGTGCACTGCTGTCGAAGGCATCAAGATTGCGAAGACAAACAATGGAGCGAATTGGAGTCCCCAGACTCCGCCATCAGGTACTGATTCACTTTCCGATGTGTCCTGCTCAAATGCGATTACCTGCGCCGCAGTAGGTGTGGTGAACGGGAGTCCAGCGATCATTGGCACTCAAGATGGCAGTACATGGACGACCTTGGATCAACCAAGTGTCAACGTCCTCTCTTCGCTGTCGTGTTCAACATCGACAACATGCGTAGCTGTTGGAGTTGCATCAGGTGGTGGATCCACCTCACTCAGCACAGTCAACTTCTCCACGTGGAGTGCTCCCACCTCCATACCTAACGGTTCTGAGTTGACTGCAATTGCGTGCCCCAACGAGACCACCTGCATCGCAGTCGGAACCAACCTCACGTCCACGCCCTACGTCATCTACACGTCAACCACGGGATCGACTTGGTCCCTCCAGAGTCCACCGCCGAACGCCGTCGATCTGACAGGTGTCTCGTGCTCAGCCCCCGAGGACTGCATTGCCGTCGGAAGCAGCGGCAACAACGGGGCCGGATCGACGATCATGGGAACTATCACGGGCGGGTTGTCGTGGACTGCCCAGAACCCTCCCGCGGGCACCAGCACGCTGAATTCGGTTTCATGCCCGAGTACCGCTGACTGCTTCGCCGTCGGCGTGGACTCGGTGCTGACCTCTCGGAATGCCGGGTATGCGTGGACCGACGAATCGATCCCGACCGAAGTGAGTGGCGTCAATGGCATCTCTTGTCCGGCGACAACCGACTGCACCGCCGTAGGGTTCGGAATCTTCGGCAGTCCCGTCGTCATCGGAACGACTAATGGAGGCACGACCTGGACACCCGAGGCCGTTCCGCCTGGAACCGGGACCTTGACCGCGGTCTCGTGTGTCAGCACCACAACATGTCAAGCGGTGAGTGACTTCGATGCGGGATCCGGTTCACCGAGCATCATTGTCACTATCGACGGGGGAACCATGTGGTCGCTGGAGCACTTCCCGTCCACGGTGTCCAATTTCACGGCGATCTCCTGCGTTGATTCACTCGACTGCACAGCCGTGGGTTCTTCCTCTGGTGGTCCAGCGGCGGCGATCCTCAACACGACCAACGGCGGCAGCACGTGGTCTCCCCAGTCCGTTCCGGCCGGCGTGGCCAGCCTCGACGGCATCTCGTGTTCGAGCGACACATCGTGTCTGGCCGTCGGTTCGCACGTGATCACCACCACCGACAGGGGCACGCAGTGGCACGACATGGGGATCCCGGCCGGCGCCACCGCCCTTTCGGCGGTCAGCTGCATCAGTGCGACCAACTGCACGGCCGTCGGAGGAACGAACATCCTCGACACCGCCAATGGAGGTACGAGCTGGACCGGTCAGGCCGTGCCCACCGGGGTTGGGTCGCTCGTCGGCGTCTCGTGCGCCAGCCCGGCGAATTGTGAGGCCGTCGGGGCGGGGACGAGTTTGGGAGGCACGATCGAGACTCTGTCGGCCCCCCCAACGATTACCACGACGAGCCTGACCATCGGCACCATCGGGCTGCCGTACGTGGGCTCGCTGCATGCGAGCGGCGGCTTGGCCCCCTATTCGTGGGCCGTCACCGCAGGCGCATTACCCCCCGGGCTGCGTCTCGCACCTGATGGGACCCTGAGCGGGACACCGATCATCTCTGGCGAGTACTCCGTCACCTTCGCCGTCACCGACGCCAATCTCTTGTCCAGCGAGGCGGTCGTGGTGATTCCCATCAAGCCCATTGCCACTCCTGGCTACTGGGAGGTCGCCAGCGACGGCGGCATCTTCAGCTACGGCGGAGCACAGTTCTACGGCTCCACGGGCAGCCTGCATCTCAACGCACCAATCGTCGGAATGGCCGCCACTCCCGACGACGCGGGATATTGGCTACTGGCGTCGGACGGTGGGATCTTCGCCTTCGGCGACGCCATCTTCTACGGGTCGACGGGCGGCATTCATCTCAACGCGCCAATGGTGGCGATGGCACCGACGCCCGACGGGGCCGGCTACTGGCTCGTGGCATCCGACGGCGGGGTCTTTGCGTACGGAGATGCCACCTTCTACGGCTCGACCGGTTCCCTCTCGCTCGCCAAACCCATCGTCGGGATGGCGTCGGCCATCGATGGACTCGGCTACTGGCTCGTGGCAGCCGACGGAGGCATCTTCGCCTACGGCGATGCCGGCTTCTACGGCTCCACCGGGGGATTGCCGCTCCAGAGACCGATCGTGGCGATGACGACGGCCCCCGACGGAGGTGGCTACTGGCTCGTGGCTTCGGACGGCGGCATCTTCAACTTCGGCGACGTCAGGTACTTCGGCTCCACGGGCGGTATGCCATTGAGCGCACCTGTCGTCGGGATGACTCGCACGGCCGATGGCCAGGGCTACTGGATGGTCGGGCGCGACGGCGGGATCTTCAACTACGGCGACGCCGGGTTCTTTGGATCGGCCGGAGGTTTGAGGCTCAACCGACCCGTTGTGGGAATGGCTGCAATCCAGTCACTGTCGGCCGGACCGACGCCGGCTGTCGCTGCGGCGCTGCCTGACGAGCTCCCTGAGTTCGTGCAGCAACCCACCGATCAGACCGTCCCTCCCGGAGGCATGGCGACCTTCGCCATCCAAGCCACCGGCAAACCGTTGCCGGCCGTGCAGTGGCAGGTGTCGACCGACGACGGTGAGACGTTCAGCGCCATCCCGGGAGCGACAGCACAAGCCGTGACCCTCGGTCCGGTGAACCCGAGTGAGCAGTGGTACCGCTACCGAGCCGTCGTCGAGAGTGCAGCCGGCACCGCCACGTCCGCTTCGGCCGCGCTGGTCGTCGGCACCACCAGCCCCACCGTCAGCCCTCCGTTGCGCTGACCTGCGCCGGGTGGCCCTCAGCCCTTCGCTTTCTCCGTAGCGGTGTCGGAGCCGCTCGTCGCCAGGGGGCCATGCTGGGCGAGCCAGCCGCACCATTCCGCCACGCCCTCGCCGCTCCGGGCGCTGGCCATGATGACCCGCGCCGCCGGGTTCACCGCGGTGAGATTGGCGAGAAACGCAGCCAGATCGAAGTCCAGGTGTGGCAGCAGATCAATCTTGTTGACCACCACGACATCCGCCGCCCGGAACATGACGGGATACTTCAGGGGCTTCTCCTCACCCTCGGTGACCGAGAACACCATCGCCCGCGCATGCTCCCCCACCCCGAATTCGGCGGGACACACCAGGTTGCCGACGTTCTCGATGATCAGGAGATCGAGGTCGGGCAGCGGGAGACGTTCGATGCCGGCCCGGACCATCACGGCATCGAGATGGCACTCGCCGCCGAACCCCGCACTCGTGTTCACGAGGGAGATGGCGACCGCACCTGCTCCGTCCAGCCGGTCGGCATCGAGGCTCGTTGCGATGTCCCCCTCCAGCACCCCGATCCGTACCGAGCCGCCGAGCGTCTCCAGCGTCTTGCGCAGAAGGGTCGTCTTGCCCGCACCCGGAGACGACATCAGGTTCACGGCACGGACGCCCGCTTCGGCCAGACGCTGTCCGTTTTCCTCCGCGACCCGGTCGTTCTCCGACAGCAGGTTCTGCAGGATCGTGACCCGGGTCTGACCCGTTTCGACATACCCTGAGTGGTCCCCGACATCGAGCATCGACTGATCGCGGCCCCGCTCGTGGTGTTCGAGGTCGTGCTCGTGCTCGTGGCTCGTGCCGTCGGGATGGATGTGGAACCGACCCATGGCTACGCGTCCACCAGATCGATCGACACGACGAGGAGTTCTTGGCCACTGAGCAGCTTCACATCGAACCCCTCGCACGTCCCGCAGGCGAGGATCGGCAGGTCGAGGGTCGTGCGCGCCCCGCACTCGAGACACTCCACGATGGCGGGCACCTGCTCGATCACGAGCTCGGCGTCCTTCAGCTGCGTGGTGCTCGAGACGACTTCCCAGCCGAACTGGAGCGCGTCGGGCACCACTTGGCGGAGGTGCCCGATCCTCACCTTCACCTGGGACACCGGCCGTCCCTCCGCGTGTTTCTCCGCCGTGCTGGCAATGGCGCTGCAGATGGAAAGCTCATGCATCGCTTGCACCTCGACTGGAGCATATCGACACGCGCACGACGAAGGGTCGGTCAGACCGATGCGACCTCTTCCCTCGGCTCTTGTGCCAGCGCTGAGGTCCACCTCTCCTCGACCCGAGCCAGGCGCCAGTACAGGAGCGCGATCACCCACGTCGCAACGAACAAGCCGACGATGACGAAACCGGCAGCGTTGAGGTTGAAGCCGCGCATGAAGTCCCAGAAGGGTGAGCTGAGGTTGGCCTGCTGCCCGATGAGGCCCAGGATCTCGATGGTGCCGACGAAGAAGGCAACCGCCACCGACAACCCGGTGATCGTGAGGTTGTAGAAGACCTTGCGCACCGGGTTCGCGAACGCCCAGTCGTAGGCGAAGTTCATGAAGAACCCGTCGAGTGTGTCGAAGGTGCACATGCCCGCGGCGAAGAGCAGGGGCAGCGACAGGATCGCGTAGAGCGGAAGGCCACCGACGACGGCCGAACCGGCGATGACGAGTAGCGCGATCTCGGTGGCGGTGTCGAAGCCGAGGCCGAAGAGGAACCCCACCGGGTACAGCTTCCAGGAGGTGTCGACGTGCCGGGCATACCCACCGAGCAGACGGTTCATGAGCCCCCGCTTGTCGAGCTGGCGGTCAAGCTCGACCGGGTCGTAGCGCCCGGAACGCATCTGGCGGTACAGGCGGGAGATCGAGAAGAGCACGCACAGGTTCACCAGCGCGATGAGGTACAGGAACATGCCCGAGATCGAGGTCCCGACGATGTTGGTCACAGAGTGCAGTCCCGATGACTGCTGACTGACTTGAAGGTTGAGGGCCCGGATCCCGAAGCTCAGAGCCAGGGCCAGCAGCAACACGACGGTCGAGTGGCCGAGCGAAAAGAAGAAGCCGGCCCCCAGCGGGCGCTTTCCTTCGCCCACCAGCTTGCGAGTGGTGTTGTCGATGGCGGCGATGTGGTCGGCGTCGAAGGCGTGCCGCATGCCCAGCGTGTAGGCCAGCACCCCGGTGCCCAGGCCGAACAGCTTGGTCTGCGAGATGTGGAAGTGGTGGCCCACTGCTCGGGCCAATAGTGCCCAGCCGACGACATTGAGGAGAACGACAACCGCCGCCATGCCGGCAACACGTGACCACTCCCGACGTGTCAGACCCGTCCCCCCGGAGCCCGCACAATTCGACGCCATTGCCATCTGCCCGAACCTCCCGCCCGGTCGACTCAATGGCAGTGTACGGTTATTGCGACTGCTTCGCAATAGGGTTTTCGACAACTCCGGAGGTGAAATCGCGTACCCCGGTACGATCGCGGCGTGAGCCGTTCCCCGACCGAACCGGCTGAACCCGCCGAGGCGGCAACGCTCGAGGACGCCCTCGAGCTCGTGCGCCAGCACGGGGGTCGCGTGACGTCCTCGCGACGGCTCCTGCTTCGTGCGCTCTTCGCGTCCAAAAGCCACCGGACGGCCGAGGAGCTCAGCGAAGAGGTCCAGGCCGAGGCCCCCGACATCCACCTCTCCACCATCTACCGGAACCTCGACGAGCTCGAGCGCCTTGGTGTCGTCGTCCACTCCCATTTCGGCCACGGTCCGGCGACGTACCACTTGGCCACGGCGGTGCACGGCCACTTCGTGTGCGAGGAGTGCGGCAAGCTCATCGAAGTCCCCGACACCTTGTTCGACGACCTGGCGAAGGAGGCCCGCACACGGTTTGCGTTCACGCTCGACCCACACCATTTCGCCATGCTGGGGCGCTGCGCCGACTGCACGTAGCGCCCAGACGGCGCCGCTTGACGAAGGCATGGGTCTGTCTCCCAGCGTCGAGGCGGTCGTCGGTGCCGCGGCAGACTTGTGCCCGGAAGTGCTCGCCCAAATCCCTCAACCCGCCGAAAAGGGGAAACCACCGTTGATCCGTCGATTTGCCGCAACACTCCTCCTGGCCGCCGTCGCCGGGCTCGTGATCCGCTCACTGCCCGACGTCGCCCGCGACCTGAAGATGCGGGAGGTGTAGCGGCGGTGCCCCGCTACACCATCGTCCCGGACCGCTCCCAGGTCTCGATCGAGGCGCGCTCGAACGTGCACCCGATCCACTCCGCCACGAACGGCCTCGAGGGCTTCGTGGACCTGGAGCTCGAGCCTTCCGGCACGGTCGACCTGGCCAAGGCGCCCCGCGGGCACCTCTCTCTGTCCGTCGACAAGCTCAAGTCCGGGAACCGCATGGAGGACCGCGAGCTGCAGAAGCGCATCGAGGCACGGAAGTTCCCGACGATCGAGGGGGTGCTGGACACGATGGTGCGCGACGACTCGGACGGGTCCTACCGGGTCAGCGGGGACGTGAAGTTCCGCGGCGTGTCACGCCGCCACGAGGACCTCATGAAGATTCAGGAGGTTGACGGTCGCACCCTCCGGCTGACCGGCTCGTCCCGCTTTGACATCCGCGACTTCGGGATGCAGCCACCGAAGGTGCTCATGCTCAAGGTCGAGCCCGAAGTCGACGTCGGGATCGACATCTGCGCGGTGAAGGACGACTAGGAGGCGGCACGGACCATGTGCTTGGGCATCCCGGGGCAGCTGAAGGAGATATCGGAGGTCAACGGCCACCTGGCGAAGGTCGACGTGTCCGGCGTCACGAGGGTCGTCAACATCGGCCTGCTCGAGGACGAGCCGCTCTCGGCGGGCGACTGGGTGCTCATCCATGTCGGTTTCGCGATGTCCAAGATCGACGAGGAGGAGGCTGCGCTCGCCCTGGCCTCGCTGCAGCTCATGGGCCAGGCCTACGACGACGAGCTCAACGCAATCCGGGAATCAAAGATCTCGAGTGAGTCCACGACCTCGAGCGAGACGGGAGGTACGTGATGGGAGTGATCATCGGTGCCGTGATCGGCTACGCGCTGGGCAGCCGTACGGGGCCGGACGCCTGGACGGAGTTCGAAGACGCGTGCCGCACGATCTACACGTCCGAGGAGGTCCGCGACCTCGGAGCCGGCGTGCGGTCCATCGCGCGCGCCCTCGTCGAGAAGAGGGCGGAGCTCATCCCCGGCATCCTGGGTGGCGCCGAGCCGCTCTCCCGCCTGCGGCCGGTGGCCTAGCGACCCATGAGGTTCGTCGACGAGTACAGGGACCCGACGACAGCAAGGGCGCTGGTGGCCCAGATCACGGCGCTGGCCGGTGACGGCGCGTTCAAGTTCATGGAGGTGTGCGGCGGCCACACGCACACGATCTATCGCCACGGCATTGAGCACGTCCTGCCGGCCAACGTCGAGCTGGTGCATGGCCCAGGGTGTCCCGTCTGCGTGATCCCGATGGGGCGGGTCGACGACGCCATCGCCGTCTCCATGGAGCCCGACGTCATCTTCACGTCCTTCGGCGACATGATGCGCGTGCCGGGCAGCAAGGGCAGCCTGCTGGACGCGAAGGCGGGCGGTGCGGACATCCGCTTCGTCTACTCGCCCCTCGATGCGCTCAAGATCGCCGCGGAGAATCCCGATCGCAATGTGGTCTTCTTCGCGGTCGGCTTCGAGACGACCGCCCCGTCGACGGCGCTCACGCTCCTTGAGGCGCGGGCGCGGGAGGTCACCAACTTCTCCGTCTTCTCCAACCACGTCACGATCGTCCCGCCGCTGCGCGCCATCCTCGAGTCCCCCGACCTGCGCCTCGACGGCTTCCTCGGCCCGGGCCACGTCTCCACCGTGGTCGGGCAGCGGCCGTACCGGTTCGTGCCAGCCGAGTACGGGTTGCCGCTGGTCACGGCCGGATTCGAGCCACTCGACATACTGCACGCCATCGCCATGCTCCTCGGCCAGATCCGGGAGGGGCGCTGCGAGGTCGAGAACCAGTACACGAGAGTCGTCCGTGAGGGCGGTAACCCCCGGGCCCTGGCCGTGCTGGCCGAGGTCTTCGAGCTACGGCCTCACTTCGAGTGGCGCGGCCTCGGGTTCATCGCCCAGAGCGGACTGAAGCTGCGCCCCGAGTTCGCCGCCTTCGACGCCGAGCTGCGCTACCCGATCCCCAACGTGCGGGTGGCCGACCCCAAGGCGTGCCAGTGCGGCGAGGTGCTCAAGGGGGTCATCAAGCCCTGGGAGTGCAAGGTGTTCGGCACGGCCTGTACCCCCGAGACGCCGATCGGGACCTGCATGGTGTCGTCGGAGGGAGCGTGCGCCGCTTACTACAACTTCGGGCGGATGCATCGTGAAGCGGCGGTGACCCTGGGGCGGCGCGGCGGCTCCCCGGCGTGACCGGCCTCGTCACGCCGGGGGCGGTGGTTCGCCTCCGCCTCCGCGTGACCGGGCTGGTCCAGGGGGTCGGGTTCCGGCCGCACGTCCACCGGCTCGCCACCGAGCTCGGCCTGGCGGGCCACGTCGGCAACGACACCGAGGGCGTGTTCATCGAGGTCGAGGGTGACGCCGTGGCGACCGACGAGTTCGTGGCCCGCCTGGTGACCGATGCGCCCCGGCCGGCCCGCATCGCCTCGGTCGAGAGCGAACACCTCGCACCGACCGGCGAGGCCGGTTTCGCCATCGTCGAGAGCAACGATCAGGGCAGAGTCCGGACGTTCGTGTCGCCGGACCTCGCGACCTGCGCCGACTGTCTCGACGAGCTCTTCGACCCCTCCGACCGCCGGGCGCGCTACCCGTTCATCAATTGCACCAATTGCGGTCCGCGTTTCACCATCACGGTCAGCCTCCCCTACGACCGCCCGAACACGACCATGCATGCGTTCGCCCTGTGTGACGCCTGCGCCTCGGAGTACCACGACCCGGCGGACCGCCGTTTCCACGCGCAGCCGGTCGCCTGCGCCCGCTGTGGGCCACGCCTCTGGTTCGAGCACGGCGACGATCGGTTCGGTGCAGGGCTCCGATGCCGCCCTCGCCGCCGCGCAGGCGGCGCTCGCCCGCGGCGAGATCGTGGCGGTCAAGGGTCTCGGCGGGTACCACCTGGCCTGCGACGCGGGATCCGACTCCGCTGTCGAGCGGCTGCGCACACGCAAGCGCCGCTTCGAGAAGCCGTTCGCCGTCATGGTGCGCGACCTCGAAGGGGCCGTCGCCCTGGCCCACCTCGACCAGGCGGAAGAGGACCTCCTCACGTCGGCCGAGCGGCCGATCGTCCTCGCGCGACGCCGGGGCGAGGCACCGGTCTCTGCGCTCGTCGCGCCCGGGAATCCACGGCTCGGCGTGCTGCTGCCGTACACGCCCCTGCACCACCTCCTGTTCGCTCCGGTGCCGGGCGCCGGCCCCGAGGCGCGTGTCCCGACGGCGCTGGTGATGACGAGCGGCAACCTGACCGACGAGCCCATCTGCTACGAGGACGACGACGCTCGGCAACGGCTGGGGCCCATCGCCGACGCCTGGCTCCTGCACGACCGGCCCATCCACGTCCCCTGCGACGACTCCGTCCTCGAGGTCGACCCGGGAACCGGGAGCGAACTGCCGTTGCGCCGCTCCCGGGGCTACGCACCCCTCCCCGTCCGCCTCCCCTTCGCTGCCGCACCCACGCTTGGCCGTCGGAGGCGAGCTGAAGAATGCGTTCTGCCTCGCGGCCGGTCACGAGGCGTTCATGAGCCAGCACATCGGCGACATGGGCAGCGTCGAGACGTGGGTCGCCTTCGAGCGCTCCACCCGCCAGCTCGCGTGCCTCTACGACATCCGGGCGGCACAGGTCGTCGGCCGACGCCCACCCCGGCTACCAGACGACGGCGCTGGGCCGACGAGTCCTCCGCCGGCCCAGTGGACGAGGTGCAGCACCACCACGCCCACATCGCGTCGGTCATGGCCGAGCACGGCGTGGCCCCGGGCCGCCGCGTCATCGGCATGGCGTTCGACGGAACCGGCTTCGGGACCGACGGCACGATCTGGGGAGGAGAGGTCCTTGTCGCCGGGTACGACGGCTTCGACCGGGTCGGGCACCTCCGGCGGGTGCCCTTGCCCGGCGGCGACGCCACCATCCGCCGGCCCTGCCGGGTGGCGCTGGCCCATCTGTGGGCGGCCGGGATCGAGTGGGCGCACGACGTTCCCGCTGTGGCCGCCGTGCCCCCCGAAGAACGGGCCGTGCTGGTGCGCCAACTCGAAAGCGGGACCGGGTGTGTGACGACGTCGAGCATGGGGCGGCTCTTCGACGCCGTCAGCTCGCTGCTCGGCGTGCGCCACGAGGCCACCTACGAGGCGCAGGCGGCCATGGAGCTACAGTGGGCGGCCCAGGATGCGCCGGCGGGGGCGTCCCGGCGCCGTACCGCTTCGACCTGCGCGGCGACGAGCTCGACCCCTCGCCCGTCCTACGGGCGCTCGTGGAGGACCATCGCGCCGGCGTCGACACCGGCGCGATGGCGGCCGGCTTCCATGCCGCCGTCGCCCGGCTCATCGGCGACGTGGCGGCGCTGGAGCACGCGCGGACCGGCATCGACGTCGTCGCCCTGAGCGGCGGCGTCTTCCAGAACGCATTGCTGCTCGGGCTGGCGCGCCGCGAGCTCGAGGCGCGGCACTTCGAGGTCCTGACCCACCGGGCCGTGCCCCCCAACGACGGCGGCCTGGCGCTCGGGCAGGCGGCCGTCGCGGGCTACCGCGCCACGGCGCCGGCGGGTGCATAGTGGCGGGCATGCACAGCCGAGTGCCGACCGGCGCCGGACCGGCCGAGGACCTGTCCTCGGCTGCGCTGTCCCTGGCCCGGCGTTTCGCCGCGGGGGCCACCATGTGGTGCGTGGCGCCCCAATGGCCCGCCCACGCCCGCCACGTCGCCGTCGAGTTCGTGCACCCCGTGATCGTCGGCAAGCGCGCCCTGCCGGCGGTCAGCGTCGATACCGCCGGCGCTGCCGAAGCGGTGCGACTCCTCGCCCGCCCTGGCGACATCCTCCTGGTCGTGAGCACCGCCGACGACCCTGTCGCGTCGCGACCTCGTGGCACGGGCCGACGCCTGGGGCCTGACCAGCCTCTGGATCGGCGCCGGGGTGAGACCGGGCCCGGGCGGCGGGGCGGCCCGGGCTGACCACGTGGTGTGGCTCGACGACGCCGACCCGGCGGTGGCCGCACGCTCGGGCGACCTGGTGCTCCTCTACCACCTGCTCTGGGAGCTGACCCACGTCGTGTTCGAACACCCCGGGCTGCTGGCGCCCGGACCCGACTGCGCCGACGAGGTGTGCGTGACGTGCTCGGACGAGGGTCGTGTCGCGGAGGTCCGGCTCGTGCTGACAGGGGGCCGGGTCGAGGTGCTCGCCGGTGGGCACACCGAGCAGATCGACGGAAGGCTCGTCGACGGCCTGCGCCCCGGCGACCTCGTCCTGGTGCACGCCGGGTGTGGCGGTCACCAGCCTCTCGGAGTCCCATGGGTGAGGCCACGGGCGCCGCGGAGCCCACGGGCTTCCTCTACCCCTTCATCGAAGCGGAGGAGGGCGACGCGGGCGCGCTCGCTGACCGATCTCGTGATCTCCGCACGCACCAAGATCGAGGAGAGCGCCGCCTCTGCGCGCTGCGACCCTGGAGCGCTGCGCCGACGCAGGTCGAGGCCGCCGGCGCCGCCATGGCGGAGCGCTTCGCGAGCGGCGGCCGCCTGTTCACCTTCGGGAACGGCGGCAGCGCCACCGACGCCCAGGGCTCGGCCGAGCTGTTCCGCCACCCCCCGGGCGGGCGTCCGCTGCCGGCCCTGTCCCTGGTGGAGGACCAGGCGGTGCTCACCGCTGTGTCCAACGACGTCGGCTTCGAGCTCGTCTTCTCGCGCCAGCTCATCGCCCACGCCGTCGCGGGCGACATCGCCGTCGGCTTCTCCACCAGCGGCGACTCGCCGAACCTGCTGCGGGCCTTCGAGGAGGCGGCGCGCCGCGGCCTCCTCACCGTCGGGCTCTGCGGCTACGAGGGATCCGGGATGGCGGTGAGCGACGCCGTCCAGCACTGTCTCGTCGTCCGCTCGGAGAGCGTCCACCGGATTCAGGAGACCCAGGACGCGCTCGATGCTCGCCCTGTGGGACTCGGTCCAGCGCCAGCTGCCCGAGGTCGGCGGCATGACGGACACGGCGCACGACGCGGCCGCCCGCAACGGTGCCGGCGGAGGCGCGAGCGGGCGCGAGGCGGCGGTGTTCGGGCGCATCGAGGCCTTCCGGCGCCGGCGTCCCCGCCTGCGCGACGAGGTCGTCACGCTCGCCCACGGGGCGGGCGGGAAGGCGTCGGCCGCCCTCCTCGATGCCGTGTTCCTCCCCGCCTTCGCTGCCGCGCCCGAGGAGGGCGCCGCGGCCGGTACCACTCACGGATGCCGCGGTCCTCCACCTCCCCTCGGGGGAGCGCCTGGCCTTCAGCACCGACTCCTATGTGGTCAAGCCCTTGCGTTTCCCGGGTGGCTCGGCGGGCCACCTCGCCGTCCACGGGACCGTCAACGACCTGGCGATGATGGGCGCGCGGCCGGTGGCGATCTCCGCCGCCTTCGTGCTCGAGGAGGGTCTGCCCATCGACGTGCTGCGCGCGGTGGTGGCCGACATGGCCGAGGCCGCCGCTGCCGCCGGCGTGCCCGTCGTGACGGGCGACACCAAGGTGGTCGACCGCGGCGCGGCGGACGGGATGTACATCACGACGGCCGGCGTCGGCATCATCCCGGCCGGCCGGGAGCTGGCGGCGGCCGAGGTGGCGGCGGGCGATGTCGTGCTCCTCTCGGGCACGATGGGCGATCACGGCACGGCGGTCATGCTGGCCCGGGGCGACCTGGCCCTGGAGGCGGACATCGCCTCGGACACGGCCCCGCTCCACACGATGGTGGAAGACCTGATGGACGCCGCGCCGCACACGCGGTGGTTGCGCGATTCGACGCGCGGCGGCGTGGGGACCGTGTGCAACGAGCTGGCCCGCGACGCTGACCTGACGGTCGTTCTGGACGAGATGGCCCTGCCGGTGCGGCCCGAGGTGGCCGCCGCCTGCGAGCTCCTCGGCATCGACCCTCTCTACGTGGCCAACGAAGGGAAGCTGGTGGCCGTGGTGGCGCCCGACGAGGCGGACGCAGCCCTCGACGCCATGCGTGCCCACCCGCAGGGGTCCGGTGCAGTGCGGGTGGGCGAGATCCACGCCGAGCCCCCTGGGATCGTCGTGCTGCGGACCGCCATGGGCGGCACCCGCATCGTCGACATGCTCGTCGGCGACCCGCTGCCGCGCATCTGCTAGGGACGCCGACTTTTCAGCCGGGTGCGCTCACCATGTGCTCGAGCGGGCCAGCGTCCGGTCCAGGATGCCGAGCGTGGCGCGCAGCGCGGTCTCTGAGATGACGGGGAAGATGTTGGCGTCCCTGTACTGCTGGTCGATCTCCGACCAGTCGTAGTAGGAGGTGACGAGCGTGCCGCCGCCCTCGGCCGGCTCGAGGGTGTAGCCGTACACGTGGCCGATCTGGGGCCGGATCTGCCCGAGGATCGTCCACGCGATCTCACGATCGGGCTCGAAGCGCGTGATCGTCACGGTCACGTCGTAGCGGCCCAGCGGATAGTCGTTGAGCGCCTCGCGGTCCATGTGCACCACGAACTCGTCGCCGACCTTGGTGGCCGGCTCGCCGGTGGCGTCCATCAACATGCCGGAGCTGTCGATGGTGACGTGGCCCTGCGGGTCGCTCAGCAGGGCGAAGATCCGGGAGGGCTCGGCCGGGATGGTCCGCTGCACCTCGAAGCGCTCGTCGGTGGTCATGCCCGCATTGTGCCACCTGGACTGCCCCGGAGCCGGGGGCGCCGGCGGTAGCCTCCGCCGTCATGGCATCGAGGTCCGGCGGTTCGCGACCGTGACCGTCGTGCTCGTGCACGGCGGCGGGACGACCGCCCGCTTCTGGGATCGCCTGCTCCCGCTGCTCGGTCGGCCGGCGCTCGCCGTCAACCTGCCCGGCCGCGCCGACCGTCCGGCCGACCTTGCGACACTGTCGGTCGGCGACGAGGTCGCCTCGGTCGTGGCCGACATCGAGCTCGCGGCCCCCGAGGAGCCCCTCACTCTGGTGGCGCACTCCTCGGGGGGC
This sequence comes from uncultured Acidimicrobiaceae bacterium, assembly GCA_963717455.1. Taxonomy (GTDB): domain Bacteria; phylum Actinomycetota; class Acidimicrobiia; order Acidimicrobiales; family RAAP-2; genus Bog-473. Next base: position 2,232,677 of record OY970336.1, on the reverse strand, counting down.
CTCGTCGTGCCTGGCGTCGTGACCGCCCTGGGCGGGCGGGTCGCGGCGGTCGTCCTCACCGCCGCGCTCGTCCCCCCTGATGGAGGCTGCGGCATCGACTGCATGAAGGAACGCCACCGCGAGGGCCTGGTCATGGCGATCGCCGCCGCCGGGCGCCACGGCCGCACCATCACCCTGCCCGGCCCACCCGCCGATCCCGAGGCCTTCCGCACCGCATACGGCGGCGAGCCCCTCGACGACGACACGCTGGCCTATGTCGTCGACCCGGTCCGATGCGTGGAGGACACGGTGCACCACTACTTCCAGCCGGTCTCGTGGACCGGGGTCACCGGGATCCCGATCACCTACGTGCTGAACGAGCGCGATCGCCCGGTGCCCCCCGGCACACAGGACGAGATGGCGCGCCGGCTCCCGCCGCCGGCACACGTGGTCCGGGTCGACTCCGGCCATCTCCTCCCCGTGACCTCCCCGGGCACCTTCGCGGAGATCCTCGCCGGCATCGGCAGCTGAGCGCGGTGGCAAGCCGCTAGTAGGGTCGGCGCTCCGTCACCAGCGAGGGGTCGAGCCCGAGCAGCTCCACCGTGGTCGATCCCGCACGCAGTGCCTCGAAGAACCCCGCCTCCTTCGCCTCCCGCGCCCGGCCGGCGGCCAGCACGTCCGCCAGCGCCCCGCCCGGCACGACGGTCACGCCGTCGACGTCGGCCACCACCCAGTCCCCCGCCGAGACCAGCACGCCACCCACCCGAACCGGGGCCCCCACGGTCCCCGGCTTGTCCTTCGTCGCGCCGGTGAGCGCGACGGTCGAGGAGAACACGGGGAAGCCGTGCGCCTCGAGCGCTGCGACGTCGCGCACGCCGCCGTCGAGGACCAGGCCCGCCAGCCCGGCCGCCTCGGCCGCCGTCGTGAGCACCTCGCCCCAGTAGCCGCGGTCGGCCACCCACCCCACGTCGACCACGAGCACGCTGCCCTGCGGTGCCCTCGTCACGGCCACGTGGACCGCGAGGTTGTCCCCCGGGGTGCAGCCGACCGGGTAGGCAGGGGCGGCCAGTGCGGCGCCGGGCCATGCCGGCCGCAGCCTGCGGTCGGCGGCGCGCCCACCCGACTCGCCCAGCGTCGCCGAGCCCAACGCGGCCAGCGCCGCCACGGTCTCGTTGTGGTCGTTCGCCGTACCCACGTCGTCCCTCCTCGTGCCTCACCGGGACCCGCCGGCCCTGCAGCCTTCCGGGTCCCGTGCATTCGACCACCCGGCGGCCCCGGCGCACCAGCCCTACACTCCCCGGGTGCCTGACAACATGCTGATCGTCACGCAGGTGGCCCCCTATGCCGACGGGCCGGCCGGTGTCCACGGCGTCCTGGCCCAGGCGGCCACCGGCCTCGCCGAACTGGCCGGTCTGTCCGGCCTCGCCCCGACCGTGGTGACCGACGTGCGCGACGTCTCCCCCCGCCAGCTCGCGTCGGCCAGCGTCCTCGCCCTCTTCACCATCGGGGAGACACCGTGGTCGCCCGAGCAGAAGGCGGAGTCCCTCGAGGCGTGGCAGCAGGGGGACCTGCGCGTGCTCGGCGTGCACTCGGCCACGGACGCCAGCCACACCTGGCCCGAGTACGGCTCGGTGCTCGGGGCCCGCTTCGACGGCCATCCCTGGACACAGGACTTCGCCATCGACGTGCTCGACCCCGGGCACCCGGCCACCGCCCACCTCGGCACCCGCTGGCAGTGGCACGACGAGGTCTACCTCTTCCGCGACCTGCGCCCCGACGCCCGCGTGCTCCTCCGCCTGGCCGAGGACCAGGTCGACCTCTCGGCGCCCGGTGGACGGGTCCCACACTGCGGCTTCCCGCTCGCCTGGTGCGTCGAGGACGGGGCCGCCCGCACGTTCTACAGCGCCCTGGGCCACTTCCCGGGGGCCTGGGAGACGCCCGCCTATCTGCGCCACCTGGAGGGAGGCCTGGCCTGGCTGCTGGCGAGCGCATAGCTTGACGCCCATGTCAGGTTCCCCGGGGGGGTCGGCCGCAGGCCCGCTGCCCGACGTCATGGCGGCGGCCGTCTACCGGTCGCCGGGAGTCATCGCGGTGGAAGAGCGGCCCGTCCCGCGCCCGGGCCCGGCCAGGTCGTCGTGCGCGTGCACGCGTGCGGGATCTGCGGGTCCGACATCCACCAGCTGCGCGACGGCTGGGGCTTCAAGCCCGGCGCCGTGGCGGGCCACGAGTGGAGCGGCACCATCGTCGCCGTCGGTGACGACGTCACGGGCTGGTCAGTCGGCGAGCAGGTGGTCGGCGGCGCCTCACCGCGCTGTGGCACCTGCCGGCGCTGCCGCGAGGGGAAGCCGTCCCAGTGCGAGAACCGCAACAGCATGGTCACCGACCACACCGACGGCGCCTTCGCCGAGTACGTCGTTGCGCGGGCAGCGGGCGTGTTGCGGCTGCCAGACGGGCTCCTTCCGCGTCACGCCGCGCTCGCCGAGCCGCTGTCGGTGGCGCTGCACGGCATCACCCGTTCGGGTGTCGGGCCGGGCGACACCGTGATGGTGTCCGGGGCCGGTCCCATCGGCGCCTTGAGCATCGCCACCCTGCGCGCCATGGGCATCGACGACATCACCGTGGTCGAGCCCCACGAGGGTCGCCGCCGCCTGGCCGCCGACCTCGGTGCCACCGCCGTCGTCGACCCCGCCGACCTCGAGGTGTTCCCTTCCTGGCAGCCCGAGCGGATGTCGTCGCGCGCCGTGCACGTCGTCCTGGAGTGCTCGGGGCACCGGGCGGCGATCGAGGCCGGCTTCCATCAGCTCGCGGCGCGGCGGCATCCTGGTGATGGTGGGCGCCGGGATCGACCACCCCACGTTCGACATCAACCGCATGATCCTCAACGAGCTGACCGTCACCGGGTCGTTCGTCTACGACCACGGCGGCTTCGAGCGGGCGCTCGAGCTCCTCGCCTCGGACGGGTTCCCCGCCGACCTCCTGATCGACCCGCACGACGTGCCGCTCAACGGCATCACCGGCGCGCTCGAGGACCTGGCACTCGGCCGCATCGCCGGCAAGGTGATGGTCATCCCCGAGGTGCGGGACTGATGGCACATCCCTACTACCCCTCGGGCAACCCGCGCTTCAACCACGTCGCCATGTCGCTGCCTGCCGACCTGCTCGGGGCGGAGAGCCGGGCCGACCTCTGCCGGTTCTTCCACGAGGTGCTCGGATTCGAGGAGATGGAGGTCATGACGCAGGATCGCCACCGACTCATCCTCAGCTGCGTCCACTGGGACCAGTTCATCTTTCTCATCGCGGAGGACGACCCGATGCGCTGCCCGCGCATGGACCACTACGGGTTCGCCGTCGGCTCCCTCGAGGAATTGAAGGGGATCCAAGAGCGCGCCCAGGCGTTCCGCAAGTCGGACGACCGCATGGAGCTCATCGACCTCCATGTCGACGACCAGAAGGTGGTCAAGATCCACTCGCTGTATCTCACCTACATCCTGCCGATGACGTGCGAGTTCCAGTATTGGGAGTTCCCCCAGCCGGCGGCAGCGTCGGCCGGCTGAGCCCCTGATCGGGTCGTCACCGCGCGCCGCTACGGTGCCGGCATGACCCCTCCGACGTCGCCGACGAGCCGCGCCGAGCGGTTCCTCTCCCTGCACGTGCCGGGCACCCCGCTCCTCATGCCCAACGCCTGGGACCTCGGATCGGCCGTTCTCTTCGCCTCCCTCGGCTTCGACGCGCTCGGCCACCACGAGCGGTGGCTTCGCCGCCACCCGGGGCCGGCTCGACGGGGCGATGACGAAGGACGAGGTGCTGGCCCATGCGGGCGAGCTGGCCCAGGCGGTGGACGTGCCCGTCTCGGCCGACCTCGAGAACTGCTTCGCCCACGAGCCCGATGGCGTCGCCACCACCATCACCGCGGCCGCCGGACTCGGTCTGGCCGGCGGGTCGGTCGAGGACTTCACCGGCAACCCCGACGACCCGATCTACGAGCTGTCGCTGGCGGCGGAGCGCGTGCGGGCAGCCGCCGAGGCGGCCCACGGGGGTCCGCAGCACTTCGTGCTCACCGCCCGCGCCGAGAACTACCTGCACGGCAGGGTCGACCTGGGCGACACCATCGCGCGGCTGCAGGCCTACCAGGAGGCGGGTGCCGACGTCCTGTTCGCGCCGCGGGTCGTCGACCCGGGTGAGCTGCGCCAGCTGCTGTCCGCCATCGACCTCCCGGTGAGCGTCCTCGTGGTGCCGGGCGCGCCCAGCGTCGGGGAGCTGGCCGCGCTCGGGGTCAGCCGGATCTCGGTCGGCGGCGCCATCGCCGTCGCCGCCTACGGTGCCGCCATTCGGGCCGTCACCGAGCTGCGGGACGAGGGCACCTGCGGGTACTGGGATCTCGCCGCGGTGGCCCGCCCCGTCATCACCGACGCCTTCACTCGCTGACGGCGACCGTCACCTCTATCTCGACGGCCCCGTCGCGGGGCAGCGCAGCCACGCCGATCGCCGAGCGCGTGTGGCGGCCGGCCTCGCCGAAGACGTCGGCCAGCACCCGGCTGGCGCCGTCCACCACGGTCGGCTGCTCGTGGAAGTCCGGGGCCGAGGACACATAGCCGGTCACCGTCAGCACCCGGGCAATGCGATCGAGCGAGCCGAGGGCGACCTCGAGCACCGCCAGGGCGTTCAGGGCGCACACGGCGGCGGCCTCCCGGCCCTCCTCCACGCTGACCGTGTCTCCCAGCCGCCCGAGGCAGGTCAGCTCCCCGGCGATACGCGGCAGCTGCCCGGAGGTGCGCGCCAACCCGTCGTGCACCACGACGGCGTCGAGGGGGTCGTGGGGCGGGTGCGGGCCGTGCAGCGTGAGGCCCAACTCGACGAGGCGGGCCCGGATGGTGCCGTCCGTCATCGCCCTAGCGCATGAAGGGATAGACGTTGGCGAAGTTCTGGTTGACCTTCTCGGGAAGGGGGAAGATCCCGCCGAGCTGCTTCGCGCCCCAGATGATCTTGGCGGAGCGCTCGACCAGCGCGGTGTTGTGCATGGTCTTCTGCATGGTCGTCCCGACGGCGACCATGCCGTGGTTGGCGATGAGCGCGGCACCCCGGTTCTCGAGGGCCTTGACCGTCTGCTCGCCGAGCTCGGCCGAGCCGCTCGGGCAGTACTCGGTGCAGCGGATGTCCCCGCCCAGGTACACGGTGAACTCGTCGATGCAGCTCGGGATGTCCTGGTGGGCCACGGCGAACATGGTGGCGTGCACGGCATGGGAGTGGATGCACACCGCGATGTCCTCGTAGGCGTTCATGACAGCCAGGTGGAGGTACTTCTCCGATGTCGGGCCACGCTCACCGGAGACGACGTCGCCGGCCGGGTTCACGATGACGATGTCCTCGGCCGTCATGATCCGGTAGTCGAGCGACGACGGCGTGACCGCGATGTTGCCGTCCTCCATCCGCGCCGAGATGTTGCCCGACGTCCCTTCGACGAGCCCCTTCTCCAGCAGCTCCTTGGCGGCCGCGACGATCTGATCTGGTGCGTTCTCAATGAAGGTGGCCATGTCCCGGGTGCTCCTCACCGCTCATGGGCGACCCTCGTCGTCCCGTGGTCGCCCCCGATCGTACAGCCCGCCCGCAATGCCTGACACGGCTGTCAGGGAACGGGCGCCGGGGTACTGTTCGCCCATGGGACTTCTCGACGGTCGGTCGGCGGTGGTCACGGGCGCGGGTCGGGGCATCGGGCGGGACATCGCCCTCTGCCTCGCCGCGGAGGGGGCCAGCGTCGTGGTCAACGACGTGGGCGTGACCCTCGGCGGGGAGGGCACCGCCGAGGACCCCGCGGCGCTGGTCTGCACGGAGATAGAGGCGGCGGGCGGCCGCGCCGTCCCCAGCCACGACTCGGTGAGCGACTTCGAAGGCGCGGGCCGCATCGTCGGCACCGCCCTGGACGCCTTCGGCAGCATCGACATCCTCGTGAACAACGCCGGCATCGTGCGCGACCGGACCATCGTGAAGATGGACGAGGACGACTACGACGCCGTGATCGCCGTGCACCAGAAGGGCACCTTCAACACCGTCCGCCACGCGGCGCCGCTCATGAAGGACGCCGGCTACGGCCGCATCGTCAACATCACCTCCTCGGCCGGGCTGCGCGGCAACTTCGGGCAGACCAACTACGGGGCCGCCAAGGCCGCCATCATGGGCATGACGTTCGTGTGGGCCCTCGAGCTCGGCAAGTACGGCATCACCGTCAACGCGGTGGCCCCGGCGGGCTTCACCCGCATGACCGAGGGCCTCTACGCGGGGGCGGAGCCTCCGGCCGACCAGGACCCGGCGCTCAACGCACCGCTGATCGCGTTCTTGGCCTCGGAGGACGCCTGCTACGTGAACGGGCAGGTCCTCGGCCGCACCGGGTACGCCTACACCCTGTTCCAGACGCCGCGTCAGATCGCCACTATGTGGCGCGAGGGCGGCTGGACTCCTCGCGAGGTGGCCGACCACTTCCACGAGGTCCTGGGCCAGCACCTCCAGCCCGTGGGCATGGGCGAGCACCCGCTGCTCGGCAAGAAGGGCTGACCGGGCCGCCGGCCGAGCGCTCCGAACCGGCGGGGCATGGTATTTCGAACTCTAAACGCGTCGATTTAGAGTTCTGGAGGTACCCGCCCCCTGGGTCCGCCCGCCCTTTCCCGGGGCCGGTCTCCGGCGCGCCGGACCTGACCGGCGACAGGCATCGGCGGCATCGGTAGGGTGGGGTCCGACAGCATCGACGACGAGGGAGGGCTTTCCCATGGACGTGCGTGACAAGATCTACATCAACGGGGCCTGGGTACCCTCGACGGGGAAGGGCACGCTCGACGTCATCGACTCGGCCACCGAGGAGGTCTTCGCCACCATCCCCGAAGGGACGCCCGAGGACGTCGACAAGGCCGTCCAGGCTGCGGCGGCCGCCTTCCCGGGCTGGGCCGCCACCTCACGGGAGGAGCGGGGCAAGCTGCTCACCCGGATCGGCGAGGCCCTCGCCGCCCGCACCGACGAGATCGCCCAGGTCATCTCGCACGAGGTCGGCATGCCGATGACCCTGTCGGGCTCCATCCAGGTCGGCCTGCCGGCGGGCGCCTTCGCGGACGCAGCGAAGGCCGCTGAGACGTTCGAGTGGGAGGAGGAGATCGGCAACTCGCTCGTCGTGCGCGAGCCGGTCGGCGTCGTGGGCGCCATCACACCCTGGAACTTCCCGCTGTACCAGGTCGTGCTCAAGGTCGCACCGGCCCTGGCCGCCGGCTGCACCGTCGTCCTCAAGCCGAGCGAGGTGGCGCCGATCAACGCCTTCATCCTGGCGGAGGTCATCGACGAGATCGGGCTGCCGCCGGGCGTCTTCAACCTCGTCAGCGGTGTCGGCCCCGTGGTCGGCGAGGCCATCGCGGCCCACCCCAAGGTCGACATGGTCTCCTTCACCGGCTCGACCCGGGCCGGCCGCCGCGTCATGGAACTGGCCGCCGAGGGCATCAAGCGCGTGTCGCTCGAGCTGGGGGGCAAGTCGGCCAACATCCTGCTCGACGACGCCGACTTCGCCGCCGCCGTGCCGGCCGGGTTGTTCGGGTGCTACATGAACTCGGGCCAGACCTGCTCTGCCCTGACCCGCATGCTGGTCCCGCGCGACAAGCTGGGAGAGGTGGAGGAGCTGGCGGCGGGCGCCGTGGCGGGCTTCGCCCCCGGTGACCCCTTCGAGGCGGGCAAGCTGCTCGGGCCGCTGGTGTCGGCGGTCCAGCGCGACCGGGTGCGCAGCTACATCAACAAGGGGATCGAGGAGGGCGCCAAGCTGGTGGTCGGCGGCGCCGAGGCACCGGAGGGGCTCGAGAAGGGCTTCTACGTGCAGCCCACCGTCTTCTCCGAGGTGACCCGGGACATGACGATCGCCAAGGAGGAGATCTTCGGGCCGGTGCTCTCCATCATCCCCTACGACACCGAGCAGGAGGCGATCGAGATCGCCAACGGCACGCCCTACGGGCTCGCCGGCGCGGTGTGGAGCGGCGACCCCGCCCGGGCCGAGCGGGTGGCCCGGCAGATGCGCACGGGCCAGGTCGACATCAACGGCGGCCAGTTCAACCCGAGCGCACCGTTCGGCGGCTACAAACAGTCGGGCATCGGGCGCGAGCGTGGCCGCTACGGCCTCGAGGAGTACGTCGAGACCAAGGCGATGCAGCGCTGACCTGGCCGGGCGCCTGACCCGTCGCTGCTCCCGATACCGGAGGGCGGGACCAACTTCAGCCTGGCGCAGGAACCACCGGAGGCGCGCCTCCCGGTGTCAGCACCTCTATGCCCGACGAGCTGGCGGACGCGGTCGTGCCGACGCCGAAGACGAGGGCGTCGCCCACGGTGGCGATGCCGGACCAGTTGAACTGGGGCAGGCCGACCTGCGCCAGCAGGCGCCCGCTCGAGACGTCGCGTACCTGGATCGCCTTGGCAGCCAGCGCGAGGCCGCAGAACATCATCCCGTTGGCCACCGTGGTGGCAGAGAAGGACGCCGTGTTGTTGGCGTGCCAGAGCACTGCTCCCGTCGCGGCGTCGAAGGCGTGGTCGGTCGGGTTCTGCTGCGCAACGTCGCGAGGATCGGAGGGGTCGCACACGGGCAAGGTCCCGCGTGAGGTCGGGAGGTAGTCGCCGAGTGCAGTCGCCCCCAGCACGAGGTGGCCGTCGTAGGCGGTGGTCCCGATGAAACCCCCGGATGACCCGCCGAAGACCACGTTCGTCGACCAGCGCAACCGGCCCGTGCGCGGGTTCAGCGAGTAATAGGTGCCGTTCTTGCTCCCCTCTCCCAGGAATGTCGTCCTCCCGTCCACGGAAAGGCCCGCGTTGGCGCTGGCCCCGAAGTCGTCGTCGCAGGCGGGCGCGTGGCCAAGCGGGTGGTACATCCACGCCAGCCTGCCGTTGGCGATGTGCAGCGCCATCACCGAGTCCGCGTAGGGCGCCGAACCACCGAACTTGCAGTCGGCTGTGCCGAAGACGACCAGCCCCAGGTCAGGCAAGACGGTGCCCGACGACCACACGCTGCCGCAACTGTCGTGGAGCACCCTCGTGCTCCCCGGAGCGTGCACGTCGGTCTGGAACCGCCAGAGGGGTTCACCGGTCTCGAGACTGGCCGCTGCCACGTAGCCGGCCGAGGCCGGCTGCCCGTCCTCGTCGACACCGAAGAGGACCCGACCGTCGGCCACCACCGGTGACGAGAAGATTCGCGTGCTGTCAATGTTCGGGTCGGGTGGGCCGGGCACCCCAGGGTAGTCGTGCTTCCAGAACACCGCGCCCGTGGCGGCCCTCAGGGCATACAGCGTGTAGCCCCCCGAGAAGATGACGAGCGCAGGCCTCTTGCCCGATGCCGGCTCGAACCAAGCGGATGAGGTGACGAGCCCACCGTCGGACGTGGCGTCCCGGGGATGCTGTCCGGGGTACGGGGTGATGGCGTCCTGCGAGGCCAGCCGGACCTTCCAGCGCAGCCTTCCCGTTTCGAGGTTCAGTGCGTAGAAGGAGTCGTCCCAGGACCCTGCGTACACGGTGTCGCCGACCACGGTCGGCGTCGCCGTGACGGCGTCGCCGGTCGGGAAGAACCAGGCCTGGCGGAGCGTCCCGACGGACGTCTCGGTCAGGGTGGTCCGGCCGTGGAAGGTGTGCTGGGCGTCGTGCCCGTAGCTGGGCCAGTCCCACGGACTGACGGCGGCCGGCACCGCCATCGGCACGGCCCTGGGCATGGCGGAGGACACCGCTGTGCCACCGCATCCGCCCAGCACGGCCACCACGGTGGTGCTGAGCGCGACGTCCAGCAGGATTCGCCCGGCGCCGCGTGACGCCGGCCCCTTCGCACGCACCGTTGTCAGCCGAAGCCGGCGGTCGCGGGCTTGTCGGAGGCGGGCCCGCGGGCGGGTGCCGGGTTCTCGGACGGGCCCGACAGCGGGGCCACGATCTTCCCCGTCGGGTACGGGCAGCGCATCCGTGCCGGGACGCACACCGTCACGCTGGTCGGGAAGTCGAACCCGCCCGCCACCGTCACCGGCGCCGACGGCTGCCCGTTCGTGAACGTCACCCGCATCACCCGGCCGCCGTAGGAGGCCGGCCCGCAGCCGGTGAGGGGCCCGGTGCAGGCGATGTGGATGTCGACGAAGTACAGGGTCCCGTCGGGGGCGAAGGCCATGCCGAACGGGTTGTACTGGTCCGGGCTCTTGCCGAGCTCCGCCACCGTCGTGCCGGGCACCGAGCCCCGTCCCGGCTCCGGGCTGCCGCTGGCGCTCACCCAGACGATGGAGGGGTTGCCGATGTAGCTGCTGACGGCGAAGCAACCGCACGTCGGGTCCGCGGCGATGCCGGCGGGGAAGGACAGGCCCTTGACGAAGGTCGACACCTGCACCTTGGCGCGCGGGTAGACCCCGCCCGGGCACTGGGCGGCGCTGGTCGGCAGCGACGCATGGGCGAAGCGGAGCACGCTGCTCGTGCCGACGTTCGGGACCAGCAGGTCGTCGTTGGACGCGACGGCCATCGTCCCGGGCTGGGCCAGTCCCCCGCTGCCGTCCACGTGGTGCCGGCCGACGCCGCCCGTGGTCGGGCCGTAGACGATGCAGTACGTCGTATAGCTCGGTGCGAACCACTCCACCAGGCGGCCGCTGCTCGGGGCGGGGAACGCGCCCTGCGCCGTGGCGATGTCGGCGCCGAAGACGTTGTGCCGGCTGTCGACCGCACACCCCGTGTAGGTCTGGTTGTTGTTGAACACGCCGTTGGGACTCGGCGGTGAGTCACCGCCGACGCTCTGGCCGCGCATCTTGTAGGGGCCCGGCACGTAGAGGGTCTGGCCGCTGAACGACCCGTCGGGCCGGTCGAGCTCCTCGCCGTCGGCGGGCTGCTTGTAGGGCTTCAGTCCGCCGAGGTTGCGCTGCTCGGGGAGCGTGGGGTCGTAGCCACCCACGAAGCGGCCTCCGGGCAGCACGCACACCTGCCCGTTGAGGTCCCAGGCGTGGAGGAGCTGGCCCTCGACGCCCTTGGGCATCGACAGGAAGTCGACCTCCTCGTTCTGGTCCCAGTAGACGAGGTACCCCGGCTGCCCCTTGGCGCCGGCGACGGCGGCCACCACGCTGCCCCCCGTCCCCCTCGAGGAGGCGGACGCGCCGGACGACGTCGCCGTGACGCTCGCACCCGTCGCCAGCATTCCTGTGAGGCACAGCGCGGCCGTTCGCCTGAGGCCTCTCCCCTTGTTGTGCCGCATCGAGCTCCCCCGGTCACCTACCTGACGCCGGCGTCATAGTAGGTGGGCACCGGCCGCGGTGCCGGGCACACCACGGCACCGCGCGGACTCAGCGGGCTCGAGCGATCCGGGCCTGCTCAATTTGCCAGAGCCGTGCCTGGGCGAGGAGCCACTCGCTCGAGCGGGCGGCCTGGCTCTCACCCACCAGGTGGTGCGACCCCGCCAGGTCGTCGGTGCGTGCCCCGCACCGATGACAGACCGGGATGCGCCCGTTCGTCTCGGGTAGGTGGTGCGCATCGAGCTGCCCGGCGACATCCAGAGCGTTCGACGAGGTCATTGCCCTCCCTTGGAAGCTCCTCGCTCCACCCTACGCCCGCCGGGGGGTGCGGGCATCGGCGCCCCTCAGGCCGACCTCCGGGCGCGCCAGACCTCCTCGTAGGGCCAGCGGTTCGCCCACCATCCCTCCACGAAGCCGTAGGGGGACGTCGCATCGACCGGGGCCCGGAATTCGACGAGGTCGAGGATCTCGAAGCCGTTGCGGCGCAGCAGCCGGATCCAGTCGCCGTGGCCCAGGTGGAACTCGATGGTGGGGTCGTCCGGCCACTCGAAGCGGTGCATGCCGAAGTGCGGGCGCCGCAGCTCGGCGGTAGCGGGCGTCTCGTCCTCGTCAGGCACGCAGAGCATCAACAGCGTGCTGTTGCCGAGGAAGATCAGCTCGCCGCCCGGCCGGAGGAGCCGGGACGCCTCGGGGATCCACGCGTAGGGATCGGCCCAGATGGCGGCCCCGTACTCGCTGATGACGAGGTCGAACGATCCGTCGCGCAGGGGGACGTGCTCCCCGGAGCCCCGCACGAGGGGGAAGGGCAGGCCGAATTCCTCCTGAAACTGCCGGGCGATCGCCAGCTGGCCCTCGGAGGGGTCGACCCCGATCGGCGCCGCGCCCCGGCGAGCGAGCCAGGCCGACACGTAGGCCGTCCCGCACCCGAGTTCGAGCGCGTCCTTCCCCTCGAGGTCGGCCGGGAGCAGGCGGGCCGTGTGCTCGGGGACGGCGAAGATGCCCCAGGTGGGCTCCGTCGCCGACCAACCCCGGCGCGCCGTCCGCAGCTGGTCCTCGCGGCGCTTGTCCCACGCTTCCGCGTTCACCGCGATGTAGTCGAAGGTTCCCCCGCCCATGGCGGGTCACACTACGCAGCGGGCTCCCGCCGCGCGCAGGCCAAAGAACTAGGCCGACCCGAGCGGGTCCTTCCACCCGGGCGAACCGGTCCGCCCGCCGGCCGCCACCCGCAGCCCGATGAAGTTCCGCTGCGCCTCCACCGTCCCGGCGCCGAAGCACAGGCCGCGGATGTCGCGGTAGGCCCGCTCCAGCGGGTACTCGCGCGAGTAGCCGTACCCACCGTGGATCTGCATGGCCTCGTCGCAGACGAACTTGGCCGCCAGGTTCGCCGCCGTCTTGGCCATTGCGGTCTCGAGCGGTGGCGGCGTCCCGCCGGGGCCGGCAAGCCGTAGGGCCCGGGCCAGCAGCAGCCGCGCCCCTTCGAGCTGCACCGCCATGTCGGCCAGCTTCCACTGCAGGCCCTGCAGCTCGGCCAGCGGCCGGCCGCCGATGACCCGCTCGTGCATGTAGCGCACGGCGTGCTCGAGCGCGCCCTGGGCGGCGCCGATGCACATGGCCGCGTTGCCGCAGCGCTCGTGGTTCAGGTGGGACAGGAGCACTTTGAACGCGTCCGTGCTCGACGGGTCTCCCGCCAGCAGCACGTCGTCTGACGTGACCTCCACCCCGTCGAAGGCCAGCTCCGCTTCGGTGGCGGCGTGGATCCCCATCCCCTTGTGGCGGCCGGTGACCGACACGCCTTCGCGGTCGGTCGGCACGATCACGGCCCCGATGCCCTTGGCCCCCTCGCCCCCCGGCCAGCGGCACCACACCAGCACGCCCTGGGCCACGTCGCCCAGGGTCGAGTAGTTCTTGTAGGCGTTGAGCCGCCAGCGTCCGGGCCCGTCCTCCACCAACGCGGCGCGCATGTTCTGCACCGCGGACCCGGCGTCGGGCTCGGTGATCCCGATGCTGATGATCGCCTCGCCGTTCGCAGCCGCCGGGAGCCAGCGCTCCTTCATCGCCTCGGGGCCGAGATGCTCGATGCCCCGCGGCGGCCCGTTGAACGTGAGCTGGCAGCAGATGGCCGAGGACACGTCGGCCCGTGCGATCTCCTCCAGCACGATGGCGGCCTCGACGTCGCCCAGGCCCATGCCGCCCCAGCGCTCCCCCACGGTGATGCGGAGCAGGTCGGCCGCGGCGAGCGCCTTGCGCACCTCCGCCGGCACCGCGCCCTCCTCGTCGGCCTGGTGCGCCCGTGGCGCCACCTCGCGACTCGCCACGTCGCGGGCGAGCTGGCGGAGGGCGGCCTGGTCGTCGCTCTCGTCCAACAGTTCGATGCCCGACCCCGGTGCGCCCATCAGCCGAGCTCGGTGCCGACGATGCCGACGAAGCTGACACCTTCGCCGGGGGCGCCGCCCAGGTTGTGGGTGAGCCCGAGCGTCCGCCCGGGGCCGACGGTGTTGATCTGGCGCTCCGGCGGCGCCTCGCCCCGCAGCTGCAACCAGCACTCGAAGAGCATGCGCAGGCCCGAGGCGCCGATCGGGTGCCCGAAGGACTTCAGCCCGCCGTCGGGGTTGACCGGCAGGTCCCCGTCGCGGTCGAAGGTGCCCTCGAGCACCTCCTTCCACGCCGTGCCGCGCTCGGCGAAGCCGAGGTCCTCCATCAGCACGAGCTCGGTCGGCGTGAAGCAGTCGTGCACCTCCGCCATGGCGAGCTGCGCCCGGGGCTCGGTGATGCCCGCCTGCGCGTAGGCGTCGGCCGCCGAGCGCACGACCTCCTCGAAGGTGGTGTAGTCGTAGGCGGGGTCGATGGGCCCGGCCGCCGGCCCGGCCACGAAGGAGAGCGCCTTCACGTAGAGCGGGTCGTCGCAGTAGCGGTGGGCCTCGGAGGCCCGGCAGATGATCGCCGCCGCCGAGCCGTCGCTCACCCCGCTGCAGTCGAAGACGCCGAGGTCGCCGGCCACGAGCGGCGCCTTGGCGATGGTCTCCATGGAGACCTCCTTCTGGAACTGCGCCCGCGGGTTGCGCGCCCCGTTCTGGTGGTTCTTGAAGGCGATGCGGCCCATGACCTCCTTGAGCTGGTCCCGGTCGACGCCGTACTTGTGCGCGTAGGAGGGGGCCAGGAAGGAGAAGGCGGCCGGTGACGACAACCCGGGATCGGTCCCGTCCCCGACGGCACGGATCCCGGTGAGGCCCGAGTAGCCGGTGTCCTTGAGCTTCTCCACCCCGATGGCCATCGCGGTGTCGTAGGCGCCCGATGCCACGGCGTAGCACGCGTTGCGGAAGGCCTCGGACCCTGTCGCGCAGTAGTTCTCGACCCGGGTCACGGGCTTGTAGTCCAGCTTGAGCGGCCGCGACAGCGTCACGCCGCACACGCCCGACGTCATCGTCCCGAGCCAGAAGGCGTCGATGTCGTGGAGCGACACGCCGGCCGACGCGGTCGCCTCCATGGCGGCGTCGGTCAGGAGGTCATCGACGCCCTTGTCCCACAACTCGCCGAACCGTGTGCAGCCCATGCCGATGATGGCCACCTGGTCGCGGATGCCGCTACTCGCCATCGCCCTCGTCTCCTCGCTCCCCGGTCGGCCCCGAGCCGCCTGCCGGGCGGGCCTTCCAGAAGTAATTGTGCACGCCCTGCGCCGTCCACACGCGGCGGAAGGTCATGGCGACCCGGTCGCCGATGGACAGCTCGTCGGCCCGCACGTCGGTGATCTCGCAGCGGTAGCGCCCGCCGCCGTCGAAGTCGACGATCACCCCCACCACGGGTGGCGACAGGCTGAAGGCCAGGTGGTCGATCGTGAAGGTGGCCACGGTGCCCGGCACGTCGGCCAGCCGCTCGGGCTGCATCTGGTCGATGGCGTGGCAGGAGAGGCAGGCCCGGGTGGGGGGCATGTGCCGGAAGCCGCACACCTGGCAGCGGCTCGCCACGAAGGCGTACTTCCACTCCTCGGACCGGTGCACGGTCGGGGCGCCGGGACGCTCGGGGTCCGGGCGCCGCGGCGGCTCCCGGCGCAACTGCCCGCGCCAGGTCAGGAACGTCGCATAGGAGAGGTCGGTGCGTCCGGCGGCCACCTGTTCCGCCACCGACGGCACGCCCGACTCGGCCCGGGCCCGCTGCGCCGCGGACAACGCCTCGGTGGTGCGCAGGACGAAGGCGTCCGCGCCGTCGGCCAGCGACAGCACGGCGATGACCTGGCCGGGCTCGGCACGCTCGAGCACGTCGCACAGCGCCACGCCGGCGTGCGCCGCGCCGAGGTTCCCGACCACCGCGGTCAGGTCCGGCGCCAGGACGCCGTCGCGGACGCCCAGGCCCGAGGCGGCCGTCTTGACCGCCCGCACGTGCAGTCCGGTGACGACGGCATGGTCGACGTCCCCCTCGGCCAGGCCGGCGTCCTTGAGCGCCGCCGCGAACGCCTCGCGGGCCAACGGGACGTAGAGCTCCTCGCCGAAGCGCTCCTCCCAGACGTGCGAGTCGGCCTGGCCCGGCACGCGCCAGCGGTCCAGGAACTCGTCGCTGGCGGCGCCCCGGCCCACGAGCTCGGCGACGGCGCCCTCCGGCGCGCACACGAACGCCGCCGCCCCGTCGCCGCTGTCGCGCTCCTCTGCCGAGCCGGCCAGGCCGGTCCGCAGGTCGGACACGACGGCCATGGCGGTGCGGCCGCCCCAGGCACCCGCCAGCGCCTGCAACAGCGTGGCGGTCGCCGAGCGCGACGAGCCCATGAAGTCATAGGCCCCGCAGGCCCGGCCGAGCCCGAGCGCCGCGTGCACCGTCGTGGCGCTGGTCTTGTCGAGATACCCCGGGTCCGGGGTGGACAGGAACAGGTCCTGCACCACCCCGGCTCCGGGACCCACCGCGAGGGCCCGCCGCCCTGCTTCCACCCCCAAGGTCGTCGTGTCCTCGTCGTGCGAGGCCACCGAGCGGGTCCCCCTGCCACCGCCGCTCCCGAGCACGCCGGCGATGGCCGAGCGCTGGAGGCGCCAGTAGGGCAGGTAGGTCCCCCAAGCCGAGATCCCCGAGCTCATGGCCCGATCCTATGTACGACTGCACCGGCGCCCGAAACCGGGTCGGCGGCCGGACGGTCTCGGGCCGCTCCAGCCGCCCCGGAGGGGGGCCGCCGCTCCGCTCCGGGGCGGTTCCACGAGTCCCTCAGGCGATGGCGACCACCACCATCTCCCAGCTGTCGAGCTCGAGTGGACCACCCCCGCCACCCCGGAAGGTGACGTCGTGGAAGCCGGCGTCCTCGAGCCACACGACCCATTCGGGCGGGGTCGGGAGCCGGACGAAGTAGGAGGCGCGCCGGACGGCTCCGTCGCGATGGACGGTGCGCTCTACCACCATGCGGCCGCGCACGGGGTCGAACGTGGAGATCTCGACCATCGTGTCGTCGCCGCGCTGGACGACCACGGCGTCGGGTGTGGGCGTGAAGTGCCGGACGCCGCCGTCGTGATGCATGGTGTCGATGGCCACCTTGCCACCGGGGCCCAGGACGCGATGGAACTCCTCGAGGACGCGGTGGCAGTCGGCGTCGTCGTAGTAGCCGAACGAATTCAGCCAGCACACCACCGCGTCGAAGGGGCCCTCGACCGGGAGGCTGCGGACGTCTCCCACCAGGTAGTCGACCGTGCCGTGAGCGGGCCGGGGGTCCGAACGGGCCCGCTCGATGTAGTCCGCCATGAGGTCGATGCCCGTCACCCGCATCCCGGCCGAGGCCAGGCGGCGGGCGATCCGACCGTGCCCGCAGGGTGCGTCGAGGATCCGGGACCCGGGTGGAAGATCCAGCAGCCCCAGGATCTCGGCAGCGTCGGCGTCCGAGTGCTCATCGTCGATCGACTCTGCGTAGAAGTACGGGTAGTCGTCACCGAAGGTGGCGTCCATGTCGAACGTCATGCGCCATCTTCGCCGCTAGGGTCCCGTGCGTGCGGGAATCTCAGGACCTCTCCTTCAACTCCTTCGACGAGGCCACACAGGTGGTGCCCACCAAGGACCCCCACCTGTTCGAGACCACCGTCCACGAGCTATGGACGGTGGGCGACAAGCCGAACGGCGGCTACCTCCTGGCGCTCCTGGGCCGGGCGGCGCTCGCCGCCGGCCGAAGCGACGCCGGTCGGGGCTGGGAGGTCGTGTCCTCCTCCATCACCTACCTGCGGCCGCCCGACCTCGGGCCGGCGACGGTGCGCACGACCCTGCTCCGCCACGGGCGCTCGGCGGCGCACGTGCGGGCCGTGCTCGTCCAGGAGGGCACCGAGCAGATAGACGCCGTCTTCGTGCTGGGAGACGTCCCGACCAAGGCAACCGCTCGCTACGACGCCATCGAGCCGCTGCGGGCCCCTGATCCCGAGCAGTGTGTCCGCCTCCCTCCACGGATGCCCGGCGGCGTGCACGTCGGGATCATGGAGGTGCTCGACCTCCGGCTGGACCCGGCTACATTGCCCCTGGCCGACCCGGACCCTCCCGCGGATGCCCGGGCCGAGCTGCGCGGCTGGACCAGGTTCGCGGACGGGCGGGATCCCGATCCGCTCTCGCTGCTCTTCGCGGTCGACGCGATACCGCCGGCCACCTTCCGGATCGGTTCGACCGGCTGGGTGCCCACGCTGCAGATGTCCGCCTATGTCCGCGCGAGTCCGGCGCCTGGCTGGCTCGGGATCCGCATGACGGCGAACCTGGTGGCCGGCGGCATGGTCGACGAGACCTGCACCCTGTGGGACAGCCGCGGCCACGTCGTGGCGCAGTTGACACAGCTGGCGCGTGTGCGCTTCTCCGACGACCTCGCCTGACCGGCGCGTGGGCGCGGCTCACCCGTCACGCGGCCCGATCCCCGTCCTCGTCGCTCTCTTCCTCGTCGTCGGCGTCGTGGCAGTCCCACGAGCAGTACCCCGCGATCCGAGGTGACTCGGGGTGGAAGCCGCAGCGGCGGCAGAGCTGCGTCGTCATGGTGGTACTCGCTTTCCAACTGGCGCTGTCGTACATGGTCATTCCGTTTCGGTCCTGCCCCGTCACAGGGCCTGTGGTGGTCATTCCTGACGCAAAAGAGCCGCTCCCCTGTGGGAAGCGGCTCCTCGACACCGGGACTGGATGAGAGTCCTCCCTATGGCGTCGGGGCCACCTCCTGAACGATCTGCTTGGGGATCCCGCCGATTTGTACCTCGGACATGGCGACGCGCGACTCACCGAGGGAGTTCCCACCCCCGTGACACCGGACCAGGCGGCCTGACGTCGCACTCTGGTGCGTCATGATGACCAAAGTATACGAGGCTCCGCCCCGGCCCCCGCACGAGTTGGCGCGCCGTACGGCAGAGTTCATCCGCGCGTCACACGCCGTCGCTCCGACGGCGATCGATCGCAGATTCCGGTCCGGCGGGCGTGGCGCAGCCGCGACGGATACGTTGCGGGCATGGCGCTCGCCCTCGGCATCGTGACGCCGGCGCTGCACATGAACCCCCGCTTCGACCCCCCCGAGTGGGAGGCCACGGCGAGCGTGGCCGACGTGGTGTCGGTGGTGCAGGAAGCGGAGCGGCTCGGCTACGACTGGGTGGCCTGCTCCGAGCACATCGCCATCCCCGCGGCGGCGTCCACCGTGCGCGGAGGCCGTTACTTCGACCCCTTCTCGACCCTGGGCTTCCTCGCGGCCACGACGTCACGCGTCGGCCTCCTCACCCACATGGCCGTCCTGCCGTACCACCACCCGCTCGAGCTGGTGAAGCGACTGGGCACGCTCGACGTCCTCAGCGGCGGGCGCGTGATCGTCGGTGTCGGCGTGGGATCGCTCCAGCCCGAGTTCGAGGTGCTCGGGCACGCCTTCGACGGCCGGGGTGAGCGCTCCGACGACGCCATCCGGGCCATCCGGGCCGCATGGGGGCACCGGGTGCCGGAGTATCACGGGTCGCACTACGAGTTCGAGGGGTTCATCGTCGAGCCGTCGGGCCTGCCCAGGCAATTCGAGATCTGGGTGGGGGGCCGTACCCGGCGCTCGCTCCGGCGCGCCGTCGAGCTCGGCGACGCCTGGATGCCCTTCGGGCTCAAGCTCGACGAGCTCACCCGGCTGCTGACGGAGGCCAAGGTACGCGACGCCCTGGACCGCCGGGCCGAGGAGCACGGCCGACCGCTCCAGCTGATCCTCGCCCCCGAACCGCCCATCGACCCGCTCGGTGACCCGGACGGGACGGCCGATTTCCTGGCCTCCTACGCCGCCCTCGGCGCGACGGGGTTCAGCCTGCGCTTCGACCACCATTCGCCGTCCCATTATCGCGAGCAGATGGCCGCCCTGCAGCTCCTCGTCGGGGGCGCCGGCTTCTGAGCCGGGGACCGATGGCTCCGCTGGCCGCGGTCAGGCCTTCGCGCCGGCCAACCTGGCCCGCAGCTCCGGTTTGACGACCTTGCCGGTGGGGTTGCGGGGCAGCGCGTCGACGAAGATGAACTGTCGGGGCACCTTGTAGTCGGCCAGGTGCTCCAGCCCGAACGCACGCAGCGCCTCGCCGTCGGCCGCGGCGCCCGGGTGGAGGACGACGAAGGCCACCACGTCCTCGCCGAGCACGGGGTGCGGCGCGCCCACGACCGCCACCTCCTTCACCGCCTCGTGCCGGACGAGGACATGCTCGACATCGGTGGCGTGCACATTGTTGCCGCCGCGGATGATCACGTCCTTGGAGCGGCCGACGATGTAAAGGTAGCCGTCCGCATCGAGCTTGCCGAGATCGCCGGTGATCAGCCAGCCGTCCCGCCAGATCTCGGCCGTCGCCTCGGGATCCTGGTAGTACTCACGCTGTCGGCCCGGCATCTGGAGGCGGACCTCCCCCACCACGTCTGGCGGCAGCGGCTGGCCGTGCTCGTCGACGATCTGCACGATGGCCGGCGGGGCGATCTGGCCCACGGAGCCCGGGCGCTTCACCGCCTCGCCCTTGGGCATGATGCAGTAGGCCGAGCCCGCCTCGGTCATGCCGTAGTTGTTGGACACCAGGGCGTCGGGCATCTTGGCCTGCAGGCGCTCGACGACGTAGGGCGCGAGCGGTGCGCTGCCGACCGAGCACATCTGCACCGACGACAGGTCCGCGTCGGCGAAGCGCGGGTGGTCGATGAGGAGGTGCGCCATCGCCGGCACGAGGAAGGCGGCGACGGGGTGCTGCTCCTCGACGACCCGCAGCCAGCGGTCGGCCTCGAAGCGCGGCTGGTAGATCACCTGCAGGCCGAGCTTCATGGGCGTGTAGACGAGTGCGATGCCGGCGAAGGTGAACAGCGGGCTGGCGTGCAGCCAGCCCCCGCCGGTCCAGTTCGGCTCCACCGCGCCGATCATGGACCCGTTGGAGTGGCGCACCGCCACGCCCTTGGGCCGGCCCGTCGTGCCCGAGGTGTAGAGGATGTCGGCCAGGTCTTCGGACTGGCGCGGGGCCTGGAACGCTGACCGGTCGCCCGCCGTCGCCTCGGACCAGCCGAGAAGGGCCGTCCGGGAGCCGCCTGCTGCCGTCGCGCCGTCCTCCACGCCGGCGTCGATCAGTGCGACGAGGCGCCCGCCGGCCGCATCGAGGTCGCGGCCGACCAGGTCGCCGTCGGCCACCACCGCGGTGGCGCCCGAGTGGGCCAGCACGTGCGCCACCTCGGCCGGGGCCAGGCGGGGGTTCATGGGCACCGCCACCCCGCCAGCCCGGTGCGCCGCCGAGTACGACACGAGCCAGCGCAGTGCGAGCTCGGGCCGGAGGTGGATGCCGACGCGGCCACCGGGCTCGAGGCCGGCCTCGAGCAGGCGCCGCGCCATGGCGTTGGCGGCGCCATCCCATTCGGCGAAGGTCATGGACCCGACGTCGACCACCTCGAAGGCCGTGCGGTCACCGAAGTCGACGGCCATGCGGGCCAGGTGTTCGTCCATCAACACGGCAACCCCGATGGCTCGATGGCCGAACTCGGGTTCGACGTCATGCGCCCCACCCCCTGGATGGCTCGGAACTCATGGCGGGCGACCATACACCGAGCACTTCGGCTTGGTCGTGGTGGGATGCCCTGACCCGTATCGGCACCCTGGGGGCGGGCCACGGTTGCATCGTGGACGGGCCATCATGGTCATGTGGGTGCGAGACTTCGCGGACACCAGTGGTGGCTTGGCGGGGTTGCCTTCACGGTTCTCGTCCTCGCCTATGGCCCCTGTGGCGTCTCAGATGCCAGCGGTTCCTCCACCGTTGTCGGCACTCCGACGCATCCCCAGATTCTCACCTGTTATGAGGAAGCGACGCAGTTCACGGGCACTCTGCCCCCCGTCGGGCCACATGACATCGGATTCGGCCCTGGGTATTTCCCTCAGGCGCGCCGCCTGGCGACCATGAATCCACCCAACTCGGGCCGAGGGGCTCAACTCACCGGGTACAAGCTCCCTCCCGTCGTCGATCCGGGAGCCACGCTGACCATGACGATCGCCCGTGGTGCCCGGTCCTACGTGGTGCAACAGAACCCGTGGTCGCCACGCCAAGGGAGCGTGTCGGTCACGTACCGGGCCTGTTTGCACAAGCCTGGTTTTTTTCCCCAGAGCTTCCGATTCAGCGATGGTCGACAACGGGGCTGCGTTCCCCTCGACGTGCGGGTCGGCGGGCAGCGAAAGACGAGCCACATCGTTCTGTCGTTCTTCGCTGGACGGTGCAGGACTGCGTCCTGATCCGTCAGGAGTGCGTGGCCAGGAGTGCGTGGCCAGGAGTGCGTGGCCAGGGCATGAGTTGAGCGCGTCAGGAGAATCCCAGTACGCCAATCGGGATGGGGTGCCACCCTGCGGCACCATGGGAATAGTCCTTCGACTACACGCCGAGGCTGGACTTGGCCGCCCCTTCGAACACCCGATACGGCAACAGGCGCTTGGCTGGGATACCCACCCGTTCCCCCACCTTGCCAACAGAGACGCGCCGGCGAGGACGACCCGAGTTCAGGACTTTCTCGACGACGAAGGCCACCTTGTCTGGTGGAACCCCGTTGGCCTCATCGTGCTCCATCACGTCGATCGCCTTGGCGACGGCATTGACGTAGGGATCGTCATCTGCGGGCGCGCCGACCTGACGCCTGCTCTGAATGAAATCCGTCCGGACGTTGCCCGGTTGCACCAGGCTCACCTGGATGCCGAACGGTGCGACTTCGTAGGCCAACGCCTCGCCATAGCCCTCTAGCGCGAACTTGCTGGCGCTGTAGAACGCCTGGAATGGGAGGCCGATAACGCCACCGATGGAACTGATGAGGACGATCCGACCAGATCCTTGGCGACGCATCGTCGGCAGCACGGCCTGCACGACCCGTGCGGCACCCCAGAAGTTCGTCTCCAGTTGAGCCTTCCCCTCTGTTATGGGAGTCTGCTCGACCGCCCCGGCCAATCCCCAGCCAGCGCTGGCCACCACGGCATCGATGCGCCCGTGCTCGACAACCACTCCCTGCACCCCAGCCGTCACGGATTGGTCATCATCGACATCCATCACCACGGACGTCCATCCGTTCGAGCCTGTGCCTCGGCGGCTCGATCCGACGACGACCCACCCTCGTCCGTGGAGCCGAGAAGCCACGCTCAGGCCTATGCCTGCGGAGGCACCCGTGACGATTGCAACTCTGTTCGACATGTCCCTCCCATCACCCAGCGAGGCGAGCGAGTAGCTCACGATTCCAGAACCACTTTGGCACCCCGGAGACTCCTTCCTGCATGTGTCCGTATCCACACCCGAACCAGGCTCACTTTCTATCCAGCAATCGGTTCATGCGCCATGGGTCCGAAGTGGGCTGCAGCTTGTCTGCATCCCGGGAGAGGGCATCGGGGGTGGATAGCCCGTCCCTCGGGATGCCCCCGAACACCGGTTATACAGGTGATCCACCTCCTGGGATAGGCATCCGGGGGATCCTCCTCGGTGCAATCAACCAGGAGGTGTGCGGTGGAGTGGAGTCCGTCATTCGAGTGTCACGTCCGTCCGGACGGTGAACACGTCTACAAGATCGGCCACCGGCTGATCGACGAGTTCTTGGAGTTCGTCGTCGGCCGAGCCCGCCCCAACACGGTCCGGGCCTATGCCCACGACCTGAACGTCTTCTTCTCGGTGGTCAAGAAGGACCCGGCCGAGGTTCGGCCCAAGGACGTGATGGCCTTCGTCACCGCGCAGCGTCGTCCCAAGCCCGGAGCGGAGAACGTAGTGCGCATCGCCGATGGCTCAGCGGGGCTCTCGGCAGCGACGATCAAGCGCCGGCTCGCCGCGGTGTCGAGCTTCTATGGCTACCTGATCACCCGCGACGACGTCGATGTGACAGCCAACCCGGTCCCTCGGGGCATCGCCACCCGCCAGAGCCGCTCTCGCGGCGGACGCGGTCTGCCGCTGGTGCGAGGGGTGCGCCGGCTGCCCCGGATCCTCGACGCCGACGAGGTCGAGTCGCTCATGGGGGCGCTGCGCACCGATCGGGACCGGGCCATGACCCAGGCCATGGTCCTCGGAGGGCTCCGGCGCTGTGAGGTGCTCGGGTTGAGGCTCTCCGATCTGCGTTTCGGCGAGTGGCGGGTGTTCATCACCGAGGGCAAGGGCGGACACGAACGTCTGGTGCCGCTCTCGCCGACCTTCTTTTCCACCGTCGCCCGATACATGGACCGCGAGCGACCAGAGGAAGCGACGACGGACGCGGTCTTCGTCTCGCTGAAAGGAGCGCGTCGGGGCCAACCGCTGTCGGTGCCGGGTCTGGATCAGATCATCACCGCCGCCCGAGAGCGGGCCGGTCTCAGCCACGGCACCTGCCACGAACTGCGCCACACCTGTTTCACCCGCTTGCGCGAAGCGGGGATGGCCTTAGAAGCCATCCAGGCCCAGGCCGGACACCGCTCGATCAGCTCGACCCGGGTCTACTTGCACCTCGACATGCACTGGCTGGCCGACGAGTACCGCCGAGCCATCGAAGCCATCGAGGCCCAGGCACTGGTGGGGGTGGCCCAATGAACGCGCTCGCCCAACTGCAGCCCCAACCGCGGCGCCAGGGCGGCGGGAAGCCCGAGGTGACGTGGGCCGAGCTCACCGCCAGAGCACCGCTCATGGTGGCCACCATGGCCTCCTACCTGGACCAACTCGAGGTATCGGCCCGTCCGAGCACGGTGGCGGACGCCGAGCTGACGTTGCGGCTCTTCGCCCATCGGGTCACCGCCACCGACCCCGACTGCGCCGCCGTTTCCGGCATCGCACGGGTGCACATCGAGGACTTCAAGCGCTGGCTGGCGGCCCGTCCGGGCAAGAACGGCAAGCGACTAGCCACGATCACGATCCGGCACCGGTTGAGCACCATGCGGACCTTCTTCGAGCGCATCATGGAGTGGGAGTACGACGACGCCCCGGCCCGCCTGCTCGTCTACTCGAGCGACTTCCCCGCCCTCGACGAGCCACTGCCCAAGTTCTTGGACGATCCCACAGCGTCGAAGTTCATGGCCGCATTGGCGCTCGACCCCAACCTGCGCCGCCGCCTGATGGTCGAACTGCTGGCCCGCACCGGCATACGTGTCGGTGAGCTCGGCGGTCTCGAAGACGACGCCATGGTGCGCTACGACGGGGTCGATCGCCTCCGGATCCCCGTCGGCAAGCTCCACAACGACCGCCACGTGCCGCTGCTCCCGATGCTGGTCGATCTCATCGTCGACTACAAGGCCCTGCGCGGTCCGTCGCGCTCGGGGCATCTACTTGAACGCGACGACGGCGGGCCCTTCGACCGGCGCACTGTGCACCGCTACGTCGCCGCGGTCGCCAAACGGGCCGGGGTCGGTCACGTCCACCCACATCAGCTGCGCCACACGCTCGCCACCCAGTCCATCAACCGGGGCATGAGCCTCGAGGCCATCGCCGCCCTGCTCGGCCACCGTTCCATGGACATGACCCTCACCTATGCGCGGATCTCGGACCGCACCGTCGCCGAGCAGTACTTCAAGGTGACCGAGGCGGTCGAGGCCGAGTACTACGGACTCTCCAGCGCGACCGTTGCGCCGACTGCGGTCTCCGGCGCCCAGAAGTCGCGCCCCGACCATCGCCGACTGCTGGCCAACGGTCACTGCACGAGGCCCGCCCTGCTCGGCTGCGCCTTCGAGAGCGTCTGCGAACGCTGCGGATTCTTCGAGACCGGACCTCAGTTCGTCACCATCTTGAAGCGCCAACGCAAGCACGCCAATGAGCGCGGTCAGAACGACCGCCAACAGCTCTTCGACGGCCTCATCGAAGGAGTCGCCGATGCCCAGTGACTGTGCTTCCATAGGAGAGAGCCCAGGACCTACGGATCACCTGTATAACGCCGGGACGGTGGGGCAGTTTCGGTACACAACGGAGGCAGAGTCCTTCATCCCTGGACGCGCTTGAGAGAATGCCTCATGAGCTTACGGGTGGCTTGTGTGACGATGGATGCCGAAGACTGTCGGCGGCTCGGGCAGTTCTGGTCCGCCGCGTTGGGCTGGAGGGTCGTCGCGGACACTGAGGAGGGGGTGTATCTGGTGCCGCCGGACGCCATTGGCCGAGACTCCGCAGTTCCGGGCCTCTTCCTGTTCCCATGCGACGATCTGAAGAAGGTGAAGAATCGAGTTCACCTCGACCTGAAGCCAGATGACCAGGTCGCTGAACTCGAGCGTCTAGAAGCTTTGGGAGCGACCAGGGCGATGATCGGTCAAACCGGTGCAGAGCCCTGGGTCGTGATGGCCGACCCTGAGGGGAACGAGTTTTGTGTCCTGACGGCCGGGTAGGCGATCCAGTCGTTCGGGTCCGATGTGTTCCTTTGATATGGACTATCCCCGTTCGCTGCCGGGTAGGGGTGCCACCATCACACACGGGGGCAGTGCCAATCGACAACGTGAGGAACCTTTGAGCCCCTCGCAGATGTAACGGCAACACGGCGGACTCTGTGTCGATTAGGTGGGTTCCATCGACAGAATGTAGATACGGCCACTCAGTTTGCCGATGCTGCGATGGCGATCCCCACCGCCAGCGCCAAGGCCGGCGGAATCGAGGCCACCGGCTTGACCAAGTCCTACGGATCGGTCCAAGCGGTTCGCGGGATCGATCTCCGGATCAAGCCCGGCGAGACCGTCGCACTTCTCGGACCGAACGGAGCAGGCAAGACGACGATGATCGACATGATCCTCGGCCTGCGATATCCCGATGCCGGAGCGGTCACCGTGAGCGGCCTCCCACCAGCTAGGGCAGTCAGATCGGGCTGGGTCGGGGGGATGCTCCAGACCGGGTCACTGCCGGATCACCTGCGTGTTCGTGAATTGCTCACGCTTGTTGCCTCGTACTACCCGCAGCCTCTCAATGTCGAGGATGTACTTCGACGCACGGGCTCAGCGACCTCGCGGAGCGTTGGTCGACGAAGCTCTCCGGCGGGCAAGCGCAGCGGGTGCGCTTCGCCACGGCCCTCGTCTCCAATGCCGATCTCTTGGTGCTCGACGAGCCGACTGCTGGCATCGACGTCGAGGGTCGACACGAGTTCTGGGAGGTGATGCGCGGAGTTGCTGCAGAAGGAAAGACCGTCGTATTTGCTACCCACTACCTCGAAGAGGCCGATGCGTTCGCGGACCGGATCGTGCTCATCGCCCGTGGGTCCATAGTCGCCGATGGGCCGGCCACAGAGATAAAGGCGAAGGCGGGGTTTCGAACGGTCCGGGCGACACTGCCGGTGGTCGACCTCTCGTCGCTTCGCGCCCTGCCTGGCGTGATGAACGTCGAGCGCCACGGTGAAACGGTGGTGCTTTCGTGCTCGGACGCCGACGTGGCGCTCCCCGCACTGTTCGCAACGTTCCCTGAGGTGCGCGACGTCGAAGCAAGCGGCGGAAGCCTCGAAGAAGCGTTCCTCGAGCTGACGGCCGAGCAGGTCGACTCTCGTCCCGAGGAGGTGGCTGAATGAATGCGGCCACACACGTGCGCTACGAGCTCCTCCGGTCCGTGCGCAATCCCTTGATGTGGGCGCTCTCTTTGGCGCTTCCACTCGTCGTTTACTACTCGGTCGCTTCAGGCAACCGCCATGCATTCGTCCACGCCGCGGGCGTCTCCTTCCCTCTCTACTTCATGACCGGGATGGCGGCCTATGGCGCGATGTTCGCCGCCATCGGACCCGGTGCCCGTCTTGCGCGCGACCGCGCTCGGGGCTGGACCCGCCAGTTGCGGATCACGCCGCTGCGGGTCCGCACCGACTACTTCGCGAAGACGCTCGCCGCCTACCTCGTGGTGCTGCCCGCACTCGTCTTGGTCTTCCTGGCCGGCGCAACGCTTGGGGTGCGCCTCAACCTGGCTCAGTGGTTAGAGATGAGCGGCCTGCTTCTTGTTGGCTTGGTGCCGTTCGTCTTGATGGGCCTCATCTTGGGTCACTTGATCGCGACGGACGCCCTCGTGCCAGTCATGGGCTGGCTCGTCGTCTTCTTCGCCCTCTTCGGCGGCGCGTTTGGGAGTTTGTTCAACAGCGGAGCGATGCTGACCGTCGTCAAGCTGCTGCCCTCCTACTGGCTCGTGCATGCCGGCGCGGCCGCGCTCCTCCACGGGGACTGGCCGGCAGAGGGATGGATCGTGCTCGCCTGCTGGACCGCCGCGCTCATCCCACTCGCCGTCTTCGCCTACCGGCACGACACCGGCGCGGCGTGATCTCATATCCTCACGGGCAACAGTCGACGTCGTCAGCACAGCGGTCCGCGTAGAGGCCCTCTAACCCCAAGCGTCGAGGAGTTCGCCGTCCACGAGATATTCCGGCCTTGACTGTATATCGCCGCCCGCGCGCAATTGCCGTTACATCACTCCCGGAGAAAGCGACTAAGAAGGCGGGAGACCGCCCCATAACGCGCGTCCCTCACTGCAGCCGGGGGTGAGTTCAGTTCGCCTGTGTTCGGGATGTCCTGTGCGACCGGACTGAACGAAGACGGGGCATGAGACCGAGGCGGTGGACTGGCCGCCTGATCGACCTATAGCGGCCCTAGTCAGCGCGGGGTTACCAACTTGACATCCATGAACACGGATGCGGATCTCCCCAAGTGGCTGGTCGGTGCGTGAAAGTTGACGCCGGTGTCAGGTTCGTTGCAGCATGGCCGATGCCCGTCCGGGGGTCAATCCCGGGGGTGACCACCGAATTTGCTTGCCTGGGGGCGCGGGCCGCCGGGACACGACCTTAGGGAAGAGGCGCCATGAGCACGGTCCGTTTCGACCTCCCGACGCCCGAGGGCGACACCATCGAGTTCTGGGAGGCGGCCAAGGAGGAGCGCCTTCTCATCAAGCACTGCCTCGACTGCGACGCCTACTCCTACTACCCGCGGCCGTTCTGCCCAAAGTGCTGGAGCGAGCACGTCGAGTGGTACGAGGCGAGTGGCGAGGGAACGCTCTACACCTGGTCGGTCATCTACAACAACGACCAGCCACCCTTCCGGGACCGGGTGCCCTACGTGGCGGCCATCGTGGACCTGGCCGAGGGGCCGCGCATGATGACCAATGTCGTCGACTGCCCGTTCGACGAGCTGCGCGTCGGCATGCCGCTTCGGGTGACGTACCAGCCCATCTCCGACGAATTCACTATCCCCGTCTTCGTGCGGGCCTGAGGAGCTCACATGACCGATGCCACCGACGCCGTCATCGTCGCCGCCGTCCGCACGCCGATCGGCCGCTCCGGCCGGAGCCTGGCCGGGCTGAGCCTCCAGGACATCGGCATGCAGACCGTCGCGGCGGCCATCACGGCCGCCGGGCTCGAGGCGGGGGACATCGACGACCTGATCCTCGGCGAGGTGCTCCAGGGTGGCGGCTGCACGGCGCGCTACGTGGCCAACGCACTGGGCCTGCCCCCGGACACACCCGGCGGAGCGGTGCAGCGCCAGTGCGCCACCGGGATGATGGCGGTGCAGGAGGCGGCCGCCAACATCCGCTCGGGCATGGCCGAGGCGGTCGTCGCCGGTGGTGTCGAGTCGATGACGCGGGGCCCGCTCATGTTCGAGCGGTCGCCCTTCCCCTTCGGCGGCGTGGAGCGGTACCTGCCGCCGAGCCATCCCGACTCGGCCGAGGCACCCAACATGAACATGCTCATCACGGTGGGCGAGAACACCGCACGCGAGTGCGGCATCACCCGCGAGGAGTCGGACCACTGGTCGTACCACTCGAACATCCGGGCCGTCGCCGCCACTGACGACGGGCGCTTCGCCACCGAGATCGTGCCGCTGGAAGTGCCGGCCGGCCGGGGCGAGCGCGTGACGGTGAGCGTGGACGAGCACCCGCGCCGCGACACCACGCTGGAGAAGCTCGCCGCGCTCCCTTCGCTCACGGGGCCCGACGGCACCATCACGGCCGGGAACTCCTCGGGCATCGCCGACGGGGGCGCGGCCCTGGTCGTCGTCGCTCGCACCTACGCCGAGGCCCACGGGATGGAGCCGCTGGCGACGGTGCGCTCGTGGAACTCGTGCGGGATAGAGCCGGCCCGCACGGGTCTGGCGCCGACGGTGTGCGTGCCCCGCGCCTTGAACCGGGCCGGGCTCAGCGAGTCCGACGTGGACCTGGTCGAGATCAACGAGGCCTTCGCCTCCATGGCGGTGGCCTGCGCGCGCAAGCTCGGGTTCCCCCACGACATCGTCAACGTGAACGGCGGGGCCGTGGGCATCGGGCACCCCGTGGGCGCCTCGGGCGCGCGGATCCTCGTGACGCTCGTCCACGAGCTGCGCCGACGCGGGGGCGGCATCGGGGTCGGGACGCTCTGCGCCGGCGGCGGCATGGGGTCGGCGACGGTGTTGGAGGTGCACCCGCCGACCTAGCTGTGGCCAGTGCCGGCCGACCTCCCAGCGCGCCGCCGTCGAGCGCCCGGGGGTTCGACGAGCGCTTCCGGAGTTCTGGACCCTCTGCAGTTGCGACTGCGAAGCGGCCTTCACGGAGCGCCACGTCTCCGACGTGCAGGTCGTGCTGGCGCGGCCGGGCCCGAGCTCAGGGCGAGCGGTCCAGGTCGTCGATGACCTCGCTGAGGCGCCGCGCGTCGCCGCCACTCCAGGCCGCCCCAAGCCGAGCAGCGTGGTCCTCGTCTGAGATGCCCGCGCCGCCGACGAGCACGGGCAGACCCGGGCTGGCACGCTCGACGGCCCGCACGATCGCCCGCACCGACCGGTCGTGGTTCCCCGACGTCACGGCGACGGCAACGGCCAACGGGCGCGCCGTCTTGGTGACGGCGGACCCGAACGCGTCCGGCGGGACGTCGGCACCGAGGTCGATGACGTCATAGCCGTGCCCACGCAGCACGTTCGCTGCCATGGCAGTCGGGAGCCCGTGCAGCTCGTGCGGAGGGGTCCCCAGGATGACGCCTCGCCGGCGGGGGCCCCGTTTGGTGAAGCGGGCTCCGAGCCGGGCCACCACCCTCGTCGCCACGCCCGAAGCGCGGTGCTCGTCGTCCACGGTGTAGTCGCCGGCCTCCCACCCCTCCCCCACCGAGCGCATGGCCAGGCCAACTTCGTCCAGCAGGATCTCGTCGGGGTTGGACCCCGAGCCCAGGCGCCCCTCGACGATCGCCCACGCTCCCGCCTCGTCTCCGGCGACGAGCCTGTCTTCGAGCCGGCGCGCCGCCGCCAGCCGCGCCGACCGCCGCGTCGCTGCGCGCGGGCGTCCGGCCACCGCTGCTCCCGCGCCCACGCGCGGCAGGTCCCGCGCGTCGACAAACCAGTGCGAGCCGATCTGGGTGGCGGGAAGACGGCCCGTGCGGACGTAGCGGTAGACCGTCATGTAGTGCACCCCGAGCTTGTCTGCGGCCTCCTGCAGGTTCAGCAGTCTTCCGGGGGAACCTGGCTCGCGTGCCGGCGGGGTCCGCGCCATTTACTGATAAACCATAACCGTTCTCGTGACGCGGACCTACTCCTTGTCGTCGCCACCCTCGCCCATGTGGTCCTTGATGGAGTTGACGACGGTGGGGTCGAGCAGCGTGGTCACGTCGCCGAGGGGCCGGTCGTCGGCGACGTCGCGCAGGAGGCGGCGCATGATCTTCCCGCTGCGCGTCTTGGGCAGCTCGGGCGTGAGCATGATCTGGCGCGGCCTGGCGATCGGCCCGATCTCGTGGGCCACGTGGTCGCGCAGTGCGCGCACCAGCTCCTCGCCCTTCTCACCGTCGGCCACCTCGGTGCCCTTCACGGTGACGAAGGCGACGATGGCCTGTCCCGTGGTGGCGTCACTGGCTCCCACCACGGCCGCCTCGGCCACGGCGGGGTGACTCACCAGAGCGTGCTCGACCTCGGTGGTCGAGATCCGGTGCCCCGAGATGTTCATGACGTCGTCCACGCGGCCGAGCAGCCAGAGGTCACCGTCCTGGTCGCGCTTGGCGCCGTCGCCGGCGAAGTAGCGACCGGGGAAGCGCGACCAGTACGTCTCCTCGTACCGCTCGTCGTCCCCGTAGATTCCGCGCAGCATGCCCGGCCACGGCTCGGTGAGCACCAGGTAGCCTCCCTCGCCGTTGCCGACGGAAGTGCCGTCGCTGTCGATGACGTCGGCCGAGACGCCCGGAAACGGCGTCATGGCGGCGCCCGGCTTGGTGGCCGTGACGCCCGGCAACGGGGTGATGAGGATGCCGCCCGTCTCGGTCTGCCACCACGTGTCCACGATCGGGCAGCGCTCGCCCCCGACGTGGGTGCGGTACCAGATCCACGCCTCGGGATTGATCGGCTCACCCACCGACCCGAGGAGGCGCAGGCTGGAGAGGTCATGACGGGCCGGCAGGTCCTCGCCCCACTTCATGAAGGTCCGGATCGTCGTCGGAGCGGTGTAGAGGATGTTGACCTTGTACCGCTCGACGATCTGCCACCAACGGTCGCGCGTGGGCGTATCGGGCGTGCCCTCGTACATGACGGACGTGGCGCCGTTGGCCAGCGGCCCGTAGACGATGTAGCTGTGCCCGGTCACCCAGCCGATGTCGGCCGCGGTCCAGAAGACATCCGTCTCGGGCTTGAGGTCGAAGATCAAGTAGTGCGTCGCCGAGACATGGGTGAGGTACCCGCCGCTCGTGTGCAAGATGCCCTTGGGCTTCGCCGTCGTGCCGCTGGTGTACATGATGTAGAGCGGGTGCTCGGCATCGAAGGCCTCGGCCTCGTGATCGGTCGGCTGCCGGTCCACTGCCTCATGCCACCAGACATCGCGACGATCGTCCCAGGCGACGTCCTGGCCGGTGCGCCGCACCACGAGCACCCGCTCGACGTCGGGGCACTCCTGCACCGCCTCGTCGACGGCGGGCTTGAGGGAACTGGGCGCACCGCGCCGGTAACCGCCGTCTGCAGTGATCACGAAGTGGGCGTCGCAGTCGAGGATCCGGCTCCGCAGGGCGTCAGAGGAGAAGCCGCCGAAGACCACGGTGTGCGGCGCCCCGAGACGGGCGCAGGCCAGCATGGAGACGACCGCCTCGGGGATCATCGGCAGATAGATGGCGACCTTGTCGCCGGCGCGCACTCCGAGCTCCGTCAGGGCGTTGGCCGCCTGACACACCGAGGCCAGGAGGTCGGCGTACGTGATGGTGCGGGTGTCGCCGGGCTCGCCCTCCCAGTGGAAGGCGACGCGGCCGCCGAGGCCGGCCTCCACGTGGCGGTCGAGACAGTTCACGGCCACGTTGAGCTTGCCGCCGACGAACCACTTGGCGAACGGGGGATCCCACTCGAGGACGCGCGACCACGGCTCGGCCCAGGTCAGTCGCTTCGCCTGGGTCTCCCAGAAGGCGAGCGGGTCGGCCTGCGCCTCGGCGTAGATGCCCGGCTGCGCGTTGGCGTTCTTGGCCAGGCCCTCGGGAGGCGGGAAGGTCCTGGTCTCGTTCAGCAGGGCCGACAGTCCCTGCTCCTGGGTCTCGCTCATGTGGCCTCCTGGTGCGCGTCCGACGAGCACACCCTGCCTATCAGACGCGCCGCGCGAGCGGCCACGGGCTCAGGTGGTCCCTTGCCGGAGCTCGAATCCGTCGAACCTGAACGCCGGTGTCACCGTCGCGCCGACGAGCGAATAGCGGCCAAGCGACCGGGCCGACTGCCAGATGCCGGGGTCGACCACTGCCTGCGGCACGTGTCTGGACGCCACCTCGGACCCGATGATCAGGAGGTCGCGCCGCCCGTCGGGCCACTCAAGAGTGAGCTCGAGCGGATCCCCGGCGTAGAAGTGCCAGAGCTCCGTGGCGTCGATGCGGTGTGGCGCCGAGACCTCGCCCTCCAAGAGGAGGTAGTAGATGGCGCTCCCACCCGGCCGTTCCCCGTCCTCCGCCGGCGCGAGCCACGTCCGCCGGTACCAACCGCCTTCGGGATGGGGGACGAGGTCGAGCGATGCGATCAGCCATTCGCCCGGGCGCACCCCGACAGTCTGCCCTTTCAGCCGGAGATGGCGCCCAGCGCGGCGGCGACAGCGAGGGAGTGCTCTGCAGAGCCCCCGAGGAGCACGCCGCCGGACTCGGCTCGCTTGATGAGGAGGTGGCCGTCGTGCTCCCAGGTGTACCCGATGCCACCGAAGGACTGGAGCGAGTCCCGGCACACCATGCGCTGGCAGTCGTCGCTGGCGGCCTTGGCCATGGAGACGGCGGTGCCCCGGGCCGGCGTGTCCTCGTCGATGGCGGCGACCGCGAAGTAGCACAGAGAGCGGGCGCGCTCTATGGCGAGGAACATGTTGGTCATCTTGTGCTTGATCGCCTGGAAGGAACCGATCGGCACGCCGAACTGCTTGCGGTCCTTCACGTAGGACAGCACCATCTGGAAGAGCGCGTCGCAGACACCCACCGTCTCGAGTGCAAGGGCGGCAGTCGCCTCCTGCAGGGCGCGGGTCACGCCCCGCGTGGAGGCGGCGCTGCCGGGCTCCCCGAGGGCGCGGTCGTCGGGAACGAGCACGCGGTCGAGTGTGGCGGTCGAGAGGGGACGGCTGGCATCGAGCGAGCGCACGGGCGTCAGCCGGGCCTCGGCCGCGGGGACGACGAACGCGCCGACGCCGACGCCAGCGCGTGCGACCACGACAACTTCGGTCATCCCCTCGCCGGCGAGCACCCCGAGCTTGGTGCCGTCGAGGACCCAGCCACCTTCGGCGCGCTCGGCGGTCATGGTCACGTCGCCCAACGACCACCCGCGTGCATGGTCGGCGAGCGCGACGGTCCCGGTGAGGGCGCCGGAGGCGACCTCCGAGAGGAAGCGCTGGCGCTGCTCGGGGGTGCCGATCTCCCGGACCATCGGGGCGAACTGGGTGACGGTCGGTAGCAACGGCCCGGGGGCAACGGCCCGGCCCAGCTCCTCGGCCACGACGGCGGTCTCGACAAATGAGAGGCCGAGGCCACCGTTCTCCTCGGGAACAGCGAGGGCAGGCCAGTCGAGCGCCACCATGGAGACCCACAGCTTGTTGGTCGCCTCACCACCTTCGACAACTGAGCGGACCAGTTCGAGCGGGCATTCATTGTCGAGAAACGAACGGACGGAGGCACGCAGTTCCTCCTGGTCGCTCGTGAAGTCGAGCTCCATCGCCCTCCCTTCCCGGCTTCGCCGGTTGCCATCCGATACCCGCTTTCGGACTGGTTGCCGACTGCGGCAGATCGGGCAAGCGAGTGTATCTGACGCCTCTGTCAGCCTCAGAACCTCCGTGCTACCCTCTCGACGCACCGTTTTCTGGGAAGCACATCGAGAGGTGTACACCCCCGGGGGGGTCGCCGGTCCGGGATCAAGGCCCGGACCGGCGATTTCGGGGGACACTGATTTCGGGCGAGAAATCGATCCGGTGTCGACTCCTTTCTGGCCGTGATGGTTGCTCGCCTACACTCTCCGGTGCGCCTCTAGCTCAACGGCAGAGCAACGGACTCTTAATCCGCAGGTTTCGGGTTCAAATCCCGAGGGGCGCACTTGAAAGTCCAGGTGAGAGCATTCCAAGCGGCGGATTAGGTGCATCGCAACGACACGGGCGCTGATTCAACCCAGATGCACCTTTCGATGCACCTAACCGATACCCTTAATGCGTGGGGCGGCCCATTGAAGATCTGGCCACACGGTTTGAACGGCTCGTGGACCGCACGGGCGACCACCACCTCTGGCTCGGCAGCGTCAACCGCGCGCGGGACAGGACGGATGAAGGTGGGCAACGTTCACATGACTGCACACCGCGTCGCGTGGGAGCTGGCCCACGGCGCGGTCTCGCCCACACAACGCGTGGTGGCATGAGGCAGTGGATCGATTCCTCGATGAGTATCTGACAGCCGAGAAGGGTCGGGCCGAGAAGACCATTGCCGACTACCGCTACCTCCACCAGCGCTGGTTCTCGCCCACTATCGGCGCCCTGCCGGTCAAACGGATCGAAAGCGCCACGATGGACCGACTGTTCGGTGGGATGCGCCGGGCCGGACTGAGCGCCTCGCGCCTGAACCAGGCCAAGGCCCTATATGCCCCGTTCTTCCGGTGGGCCAAGCGACGGGGGATGACGACACGCAACCCCATGGCCGAGTTCCAGCTGCCCACGAGCTCGTACCGTTCGAAGGAGCGGACCCCGCCTGAGATAGAGGAACTATCCATGCTCCTATCGACTGCGGTCGAGGTAACCCCAGATATCGCTCCGCTCCTGGTGCTGGGAGCGGTGACGGGGATCCGGCGGGGTGAGCTCGTCGGCATCACCCGTTCGGCGATGGTCTGGAGGAAGAGCCAGATCACGATTGCGTCGGCCGTCACATCGTCGGGCAAGGTCAAGGGGACCAAGACCCGCCGTAGTAGGACGTTCCATATCGACGCAGAGACGACGGCCATGCTGAAACGACACTGCGATGAGATGGACGAGCGGGCTGCTGCCGCCGGCCTCGCGCTTGCCGCAGATCCCTTCCTCTTCAGCCTGGTGGCGGACTGTTCGGCGCCTATGCCGCCCGACCACCTGACAAAGCGAGTTGGGGTGTTGAAGGGTTATCTCGGAATCGAGGACAAGCATCCAGACATCATGGCACTGGAGGACGAGGCCCTGCGGCTGCGCCGATCCACTCCCCCACCGCGGTCGCCGGGCAAACCCGGTCCGCTGCCCGCCGGTGGCATGTCCTTTCGCGACATCGGAACGGCCCTGGGGCGCAGTGAACGGTGGGCGAACCTCGCCGTGGCGGCCGCCGAGCGCCGGGAACAGGCGAGGGCGGCGGGCCATGGTCACCTCGACTTCGACGGTTCGATCCTCGCCCTCCGCAAGTTCACGTCGTCAGAACTCCTTGACGCCGGGTTCAACGTGAGCGTGGTGGCCCAGCGGCAGGGACACGGACCCCAGGTGCTGACACGCCACTATTCGAAGTCGCGAGCTTCGTCGGACAAGCGGGCTGCCGAACACCTTGGCCGCGTCGTGCACGGTAAGGGGTAGGCCGGACGCGTCCAGATTCCCCCCGGTGGAACACCCGGTTAGAACGCGGCGACGGCGCAGAGCAGACGACTTCGAGCCTCTGAATCGGCTCTGTGAGTTGAGTGAGTTTGAGTGGCGGGGGGAGGATTTGAACCTCCGACCTTCGGGTTATGAAGCGTTGTGAAGAACATCGGGAGTGTTCGTCGCCGCGGTCATGTGTCGGATCAGCGTCTCTTCGTCGGCGTCGGCGACCGCTGCTTCCTCGATAACGCGACCGCGCACCATGGTCAGGACGCGGTCGCATAAGCCGAGGAGTTCGGAGAGTTCGCTAGAGCTGACTAACACGGCCGCGCCCTGTGCGGCCGCTTCGCGAAGCAGCATGTGCACCTCGGCCTTGGCGGCGACGTCGACACCTCGGGTTGGTTCGTCCAGCATGATGACCTGGGGGGTATGGCTGAGCC
The DNA here is from genome assembly GCA_963717455.1 of uncultured Acidimicrobiaceae bacterium. Lineage (GTDB taxonomy): Bacteria > Actinomycetota > Acidimicrobiia > Acidimicrobiales > RAAP-2 > Bog-473. The sequence goes on along the minus strand of OY970336.1, from coordinate 2,195,714 downwards.
ACTTCCCGATTGCGACCTTCTGCTGATTCCCTCCGCTGAGCGTGCTCACCGGATCGTCGAGGTCGTTCATACGTATCCTCATGCGCTCTACGAGCGCTGTAATCGCCTTACCCTCTGCCCTTCTGTTCGGGACGCCAAGGCGTCGCCGGTGGCACGTGGCTACCGACATCAGATTCGAGCGGATGCTTCCAGAGAGAACCAGCCCCTGCCCCTTGCGGTCCGGAGGGACAAACGCGAGTCCCGCGCGGATGGCGGCCCGCGGCGTCGACGGCTGGTGCGGTCGTCCGTCAATTGTAATGCGCCCCGAAGAAATAGCCCGCGTGCCAAAAATACATTCGAGCAGTTCACTCCTCCCTGACCCGAGTTGACCGGCAAGCCCGACGATCTCTCCTGACCTCATGGACAGCGACACTCGGTCCAGCGCTCGTGGCGAGCTCAACCTCTCCACGACCAGAGGGGGGATACGGCACTCGGCTGCTGCTGTGCTGTCGTCTCGGATCCACTCCAGCCGCTGCGAGCCGCGTTGTCCGGTCATTGCCGCGACGACAGAGTCTGGGCTGAAGCAATTGAGCGGCCCCTCAGCCACGGTACGTCCGTCGCGAAGCACTGTTATGCCGTCCGACACGGCAAAGAGTTCGTCAAGCCGGTGGGAGACGAAGACGACCGAGACCCCCTGGCTCTTGAGGCTACGGATCACTTCAAACAGGGCCTGGGTCTCGTGACTGTCGAGCGAGCTTGTCGGCTCGTCAAGGATGAGGATGCGTGTGTTCATCGAGAGCGCACGGGCGATCTCCACCACTTGGCGCTGGTCTGGGCGCAGGTCGCGAGCCAAGCGGTCAACGTCCAAATCAACGCCTAGTCGGTCAAGAATTGATGCTGCCCTCTCTCTGCTCACGCCCCAGTCGATGCCGCGCCACGAACGGGTGAGCCGCCGACCCATCAGCACGTTCTCGGCCACCGTAAGGTCCGGCGCGTCGGCGACTTCCTGCGAAACCATCGCGATGCCGTGGCCCAGAGCCTGGTTCGGTGACGACAGTGTGACAGCCTGACCATCAAGCACTATCTCGCCGACGTCCTGCTGGAGCTGGCCCGACAGAATGCCGAGTAGTGTCGACTTACCTGATCCGTTCTCACCGATCAGGCCGTGCACCATTCCCGCCGCAGGGATGGTCAAGTGGGCACCCCGAAGCGCGTGAGCGCCTCCGAACCGCTTCGACATGTCACGCATCCGCAGCAGCACCCGTCCAGGATCCGGAAATTGCATCGGGGTCACGGCGACAAACTCGGACTCTCGGTGGTACTTGCCACATCCCGTCGGCGGCGCCTGAGGACCTGGGTAAGAGACCCCTCCGACAATCTGTTGAGCAGGACGGCGCCAACGAGGATGACTCCAGTGACGACTCCCTGCCAATAGCTTGAGAGGGTTGTAAGGCTCAATCCGTTTCCGAGAGTCGCGAGGAACAGCACTCCCAGAGTTGTTCCGCCGACGCCACCCGATCCCCCGCTGATAGCAGCTCCACCGAGCAGAACACATGCAATGGCTTGCAGGGGCACGCTGTTATCTACAGTGGGGCTGGCGGCACTGGAGCGACCAATGTCCACCACCGCGGCGAGCGCAGCTGCCGCGCCAGAAATCGCGAATACGGACACCGTGGTCTTCGTACTGCTGATGCCCGCCAGCCTAGCGGCCACCCGATTGCCGCCCACCGCGTAGATGTCACGACCGAAGTAGGTACGGGTCTGCACGAACAATGCGACGACGAAGACGACGACCATGATGAGGATAGATGTATTTATCCCTAGGATGGAGCCGAAGGCGATGTTGTTGGTTATGGACGAGGCGACCGGGATGGACTCAGTATTCGACCAGAGGTTCACGAAACCGGTAAAGGCCGTGAGCGACGCCAGGGTCACCAGAAGGAACGATAGGCGCAAGCGGCCAATCAGAAGACCGTTAACGACGCCACCAACCACGGCCCCAGCGAGGATCGTGATGATGAGAGCCAGCCCCCCGGGTACGTGTACTTCCAGCAGCTTCGCGAAGAAGATGGAGAAAAAGGCCACGAGGGCCCCGACCGACAGGTCGACGGCACCGGAAATCATCACAGCCGTCATGCCGACCGCGACCACAAAGAGAGCGGTGTTACTGGTGAGCAGAATTTGGAGGTTGCTCCAGGTGAGGAAGTATGGCGTCGTCGCCGAAAAGACGATCAAAATCGCAACCAGCAGAGCGATTACCGGTATGAGGTGACGACTCGATTTCCACAAGCGTCGTGTAACGGGTCGCGTATGCCCGACTTCCATTGCGTTTCCGGGCGTTACCTGCGGTCGGACAGGCTCGTCCGAGTGCTCCTTCACCGAACTCATGCGGCGACCCTCGCCCCGGCCTCCGGCAAGGACGGGAGAAACAGCACAGAATCAGGCTTGCGGCTTGTATGACGACACGTTGGCCCGGTCGATGATCGCTCCCGGAGCTCCCACCTTGACCGGGATCTGAATGCCGTTCGCGGCATCAATGGCCGCCTTACCCAAATTCTCACCGTTGGTCGTGTTGTTGTAGGCCCACGTCATCAGCACACGTCCCTGCCGGATCAGGCCCAGCACCCCTTGTTCACCATTGATCCCCGTTACGAGGATGTTTTTCAGGCCCAAGGCGCGAGCTGCCGAGGCGGTCGACTCTGCCGCGGTGTCGTTAAAGGTCATGATGGCCTGAATGCTCCTGTGCTTCTCGAGGAGAGAGTTGGCCGCTTGCGAGTCGGCAGTGGGTGAGTCCGCGGATGAGCCCGCCATTCCGACAACGTGCAGCCCCAACTTGTGGGCCCAGTACTGGAACCTCTGGACCTGGTACTGGAGGTTTCCAGCAGGGAACGCCGGGTAGAGCAGTCCAACGTGCGCTCGCGGGTGAGCTTTGGCGATCGCCTCGGCGGCCGCGTAAGCGGTGGCGTCCCGGGACTGCAGGTAATCGCTCGCCGTCCCTGAGACGTCGGGCGCAGTTGGGCTAGCCGGCGAATCTTCGACGATCACCGGAACGTGCTTGGCGTTCGCCTGCTGGATCGGCGCAGCAAGCGCCCCGATGACAAGGGGGTTGAGGATTATCGCTGACACCCCCTCGCTCAGAAGGGACTCCATCCCCGTCACCTGAACTTGCGGGTTGCCCTGGCCATCCTCGGACACGACTGTGCAGCCGAATTGTTGGGCGAGTGTGGAGACCCCGTCGATCTCTGTCTGGATCCCGGGGATCACGTTGCTGGGAGAGATGTAACCGATCTTGCAGCCCTGGCCGGGGCTCTTTGTCGGAGTCGGGTAGGAGCCTGGCAGTCTCGTGCCGCCTGCTGCTACATAGCCAGCCGGCGTTGGGTTCCATTGCACTGAGGAACTGCCCGTCGCGCCGGAACTACCGACTGATATCCCGAGGCATAGAGTCCCAGACAGCACGGCCCCAAGCGCCCCCTTTGCGAACGCGACCGACCTATTTGCCATCAGAAACCCCCAGAGTGAAGTTTTGGAACGCAAAACTCTTCGGACTCAAGCCAAGCTAGTGGTCGAGCCCTTCGAAATATCCGATAGCAAGATATTTGATAACAGTCCCGATGTCAAGCGCCTTGTATGCGTTCTGAGTCCCGCCCAGGTCCTCACCCCGCAGCAGCGCAACGAAGCGCGCGCCTGCAACACCACGCACCCGCTGTTCGCTGGCTGCCACAAGGAACAGGTGGCCGTGCGTACAAGTCGACTCAGTTCGTGATCACCACCGACGTCCCCTTGCGCAAGGGCGGGAAGGACTGCCGATCCCTGGTCGCCGTGCCGAACCGCTCTTCGTGATGGCTAGTTACGAGAAAGCCGGCAGTGTATAAGGACCTTTAGGACACAATTCGCTCGGCGGCATACTTCCCTGTCAGCTGCGGAGCCGTGCCCTCGAGGCCGGCGCAAGCTCGATCAAGTCGGGTCTGGCGCTTCCATGTGCGCTTCAGATCGTCGCGCACAAGGATGCGGAGCCGACCTAGATTTCCCACTTCCAGTTCCACCACGTCCCCATCCATGAATGGATGCAGACCGCGGTGGTTGGTTCCGGTCGCGAGGATATCGCCGGGTTGGAGGGTGTGAACAGATGACACGAAGGCAATGCTTTCGGCGATCCCGTACGCCATGTCAAGCGTATTGAACGATTGCATAAGCTCGCCGTTATTCCACAGCCGAACCGGGAGGTTCTGAGGCTCGGGGACCTCGTCGGCCGTCACAAGGTAAGGTCCAATCGGGCAGAACGTATCGCGCGACTTCATCTGGTAGAAGGCGTTCTCGCGAGGTGGAATACCCCGCGCCGACCCGTCGATCAAATTCGTGAAGCCGAAAACGTACCGCATGGCATCTTCGACGGGTATGTCCTTGCCTTCCTGCCCGATCACGACACCGAGTTCGGCTTCACCCTCGAAGATGGTGGCGGCAATGTCGGGTAGAATCATAGTGTCCCCTGGGCCGATGATTGAACTCGGAGTCTTGTGGAATGCGTTGATGGGAGGTCGCTCGGGCAGGGTGCCGTCTTCCATATAGTTGCGCGCCATGCAGTCGATGTTTGCCGGAGATGGTAGGGGTGGACGCACTCGCACACTGTCGAGCGGCACCCTGGCGCCCGTTTCCGCTGCGGTGCGTAGTGGCGCACCTAGCTCGTCCCACCGCGTGATAACCGCCGTCATCAATTGCTGGGGCGTCATATGTCGGAGGCCCTCTACGACCTCGGTCACGTCGACGACGGAATCGCCCACTGCGACACCGAGCACGTAGTCGTTGAAGAACAGCAGCTTCATTCGCTTATCCCTTCATTTGGCCTGTCCGAGCCAAAGACGCGAGCATCGTTGGCTGCCACATTTCGATATCCGCCTGAACTCGTCAGTGCGGCACCAGAGCGCGGCCCGGTCATACATCGCACTATGTTATAACGTATCACGTGCTATAATCTAGAGTGTACCGCTTCCGCTGAGAACGACTGTTAAACAATGCTCTCGGAAGAGCGGTTGGCCTATCTGCGCGGGAGCTGGGAGGTACCGGTGGGAGACTGGATGGGTGATCCGGGTTCTGTGCGGTCCCTTGACGTCGTCTCGGTGGTCGACCAGGTCACAATGGAGATCAGGCGGTCAATTATCTCGGGTGACCTTGGAGCAGGGCAGGAGTTCTCTCTGCGGAAGATCGCCGAGCAGCTGGGCGTCAGCCTCATCCCAGTCCGCGAGGCGTTGCGGCGACTCGAGAGCCAGGGCCTCGTCCTCACTCGTCGAGCCAAGAGCGCAATGGTTGCTCCGCTCGACCCGCAGGAGTTTCGCGATCTGTATCGACTGCGCCTGAGTATCGAGCCCGAACTCGCGGGTCGTGCAAGCACATTGTTCACAGATAGTGATTTCGAAAGGCTTGACGAGCTTCAGATGGCGCATACGCACGCACGTGACGGCGACGAGCGGCACCAGGCGCACCATGCTCTACACACAGCGATGCTCCGTCCAGCAGCGACGCCGTGGGACGTGCGCGTCCTGGACATGCTCTGGCACGCCTCGGAGCGGTACGTAAGCTACGCGTTCAAGGGGATTGCCAATGACCCGAAGGAGCCATCCCGCCGTGGAAGGGCTCACGCTGACCTCCTTGCGGCGCTTCGGACCGGCCACCCGAAGACAGCTGCTGATGCGCTGACTCAGCACCTCGTTCATACAGAATCAATCGTCCTGGACGCCATTGGGAAAAAACCGAAGAGTGTGGCTGCTGTTACGCCCCAGGCCGGCGTAGTCGACGCTTAAGCGCCCGACGAGGCCGGTCAGTGCTCGGCCCGTAGGTCCACGCGGCCGGGGAGCAACGGTGACGAACATCGACCGGTCACCCTGAACTCGCGTAATTTGCCCCCACCGCTCACATCGTCGACAAACCCACATCGCCGGCAGGGTCTGTTCGTCTCCACTCTCGTTCAGGGCGGATCCGTTGAGGGTGATTCCCAATTGCGGCCGAGGGTCGTTATGCCATACCCCCGCGGAGCAGACGCTATCGCCGTAGTCACGTCGCGTCACAAATGCACCCCACGACACCACCCATTCGTCAATCGAAGAGATCGGAGCCATCACTGTTGGCCAGCGGAATGGTTCCAACCGCGACGAATAGTCGTCGTCGTAGATTCAGGTGAGCGGCCGATCTGCTCGACGGCACGAGTAGGGACGAGCCCGATTGTGGCCGACCTCTGGTAGCCAGCCCGGCGTCAGCACGAAGATGAGCCATGTCTCCCTCGGCCATGAGAGCCCAATCCCACTCCTCGAGCGCATCTCAGCAGCAAGGACCTCCCCCAGACCGAGCACGACGAGATCGTGGCCGCGGGGGTGCCCCGCACTTCACCGGAGAGGCCAGTACGAGATGAGCTCCGCACTCCGCCGGGTTCGGTACTTCGCCGTCGCGCAGGCGGGCTAGCCGGGATCCCCTCGTCGGAATGGCGTCGACCGGTCCTCTCTTGCGTGCACCGCGGTAGGGAACGAGGCCGGAGCCGACCTCTGCGTCCCCGCCCTTCTCACAGGTCCTAAGCAATCGCGTCGAGCGCACCCCCTGTGGCGGCTCACGCGCCGCTCGTACTCGAGATCCCATGCTCTGTACCGACACTTACCACCACCCTCGCACCCGTCTGGCTGAGGACCTGATCGACCCCAACGCCTGGGGCCAGCTCAACCAGCGTGAAGCCAGCAGCAGAAACCCCCAACACCGCCAGATTGGTGACCACAAGGTCGACGCAGGCCCGACCAGTGAGCGGAAGTGTGCACTCCTCGACCAGCTTCGAAGACCCATCGCGTCCAACGTGCTCGGTCAGCACGATTACGCGTCTAGCCCCCGCCACCAGGTCCATCGCGCCGCCGATCCCGCGAACGAGCTGCCCCGGCACCGCCCAGTTGGCCAGGTCGCCACGGGCCGAGACCTCCATCGCCCCAAGAATTGTCGTGTCGATGTGTCCTCCACGAATCATGGCGAATGACATCGACGAGCTAAAGAACGATGCCCCAGGCTTCAACGTGATCGGCTGTGTACCAGCATCGAGCAGTTCAGGATCGGCATCCTCCACCGGCGCAGGTCCGGCACCTAGGACACCGTTCTCGGTGTGGACGACGACATCAAGATCTACAGGAAGGAACTCGGAGACGAGGGTCGGCAAGCCGATCCCGAGGTTTACGCACTCACCGTCATGCAACTCGCGCGCCGCTCGAGCAGCAATCTGTTCCCGCGACCACCCCGAAGTCACGTCGGCGCCGGTTCGGCAACGCACACCACCTGCTGAACGAACACGCCCGGGAGGTGAATCGCATCGGCGTTGAGGTCACCCACATCCACCACCTGGGCTGCCTCAAGGATGGTCGTACGGCCTGCCATCGCCACGTCGGGGTTGAAGTTGCGCGCTGCGGCGTGGAATATCGCGTTGCCGTGACGGTCCGCGACTGCGGCGCGGACGAATGCGTAGTCGGTCACGATACCCTCCTCAAGAACATAGTCACGCTCAAACTCTCCAAGCTGAAATCGCCGCACCTCCTTGGGCTGCGAAGCCACAAACACCTCGCCATCGGGTCCGTACCGCAGCGGCAGACCTCCTTCCGCGATCATGGTGCCGACGCCTGTGGGTGTGAAGAACGCGGCAATGCCGGCACCTCCTGCGCGCAACCGCTCGGCGAGCGTTCCCTGCGGGGTGAGCTCAAGCTCTATCGACCCTCCGAGATAGTGCCGGGCGAACACCTGGTTCGTGCCGATGTAGGAGGCAATAACTCGGTCGATGCGGTTGTCGCGTAACAATAGCGCCAGGCCCGCTCCGTTGAAGCCGCAGTTGTTCGTGACCACTCGCAAATGGCGAGTGCCCTGCCGGTGCAGGGCATCTACGAGCGCCCACGGAACTCCTGCCGAGCCGAAGCCACCCACTGCAATGCTCGAGCCGTTAGCGATGTTCGCCACCGCCTCTGAGGGCGTGGCAACAAGCTTGTCCATATGACCTGTCCTCAGCTGGGTCTCGTCATCGGAATACGAACCCTCCATGGGGACACAGGACCGGTCCAGAGATGGCCTGCGCTTCGGGCCGAAATAGGAACCCCACCGCTGGTGCTACCTCGGAAAGAACGAAGTTCCGTAGCAGAGATTGGCGGCGAATCACGGCTTCCAGGAGCTCAGGTCCAATCACGTCGCCGGGACGTGGCGTGAGGCCCGGCGCAACACAATTGACGGTGATTCCCGAACCATCTAGAGCTCAAGCCGGCAACGCGTCGGCATCGAGGAGGTCGCTTTGAGCGTTGCGGTGATCACCGCGCCGATGAATCCAGCTCCGCTGGTTACGAGCGCAACTGGGGCCTCTGATTCAGCCACGTAGAACCTCGGGAGCAGAAGCGCCAGCAGACTGGTCCTTGATGTCGCGGACCGCCTCTGGACTGGCGAGAGCCTCCTGTAGCGCGTACACCAGTGCCCGAGCGGAGAGGGCACTGAGTTCAACGGCGACTCGTGCACCCACGCCGGCCGCAGGTCTTACGAAGTCGATGAGGACCGCGTGTTCGAACGGGGCACGAGCAGGATGGTCGTACGAGACGTTGGCGTGGGTCACGGAGATCCAATCCGGGACGCCCCGCGCGCTGCCCGTCATCGGAACCTTGTCAGTGATCCAGGTGCACATGGCCCTTCTCCTCTCGCAGGTGGCTCTCGAAGAACGCGAACACCTTGGACCAGCCGTCGACGGCCGATTCCTGTCGATAGCTTGGCTTGTCGTGGCAGAAGAACGCGTGTCCGGCGCCGTCATACCTGTGGAACTCGAAATTCTTTCCGAGCTCAGTGAGGATCCGTTCGATCTCGTCGACGTCGTCGGAATCTGGATTTGAGTCATCGTTACCGAAGATCCCGAGCAGGGGCACGGACATGTCGACAGCTCGGTGTATCACGCCATTTCGAGGGGGCCGCCAACCGGCCGGATCCGGCTGTCGGGGCAGGATGGACCCTCCCCAGCAATCCACCGCCGCGTTGAGCGACGGCACGTCGCAGGCCGCGAGAAACGCCTGGCGCCCTCCGGAACAAAACCCGATGACGCCAACCTTGCCGTTTGCGCCCGGCTGTGCGCGCAGGTATGCCGCGGCTCCAGCAATGTCGCCCGATACCTGATCATTCGGCATCGCCTTCTCGAGGCCGTCGGCCCGTGCCGCAGCGGCGACGTCGGCCCAATCGCCCGGTCCGCGACGGTGGTACAAGTGTGGCGCCACCGCCGCCAAGCCAGCGTAGGCAAAGTTCCGCACGACCTCCTTGCTCCATGGGTCGAGCCCTGGGGCGTGGTGAAGGACCACCACACCAGGCATGGAATCGGACATCACGGGCCACGCGTAGTAGCCCTCGATCACATCACCGTGGTAACCCGGGAATCCGACCACCTCGACGATCATGCCTTCCTTCACCGCAGTCTCCGGTCTCGCAGAACGGGCGGCTTAGGCAGCCTGCATGTTGGCGAGTATCCCCCGAAGGTCTTCTTCAGAGAGTGACAAGTCGATCGGCTCGCTGAATGGTTGCGGCCAATCCATGTCGGTGTGCCAGTAGACCTCGACACGGTTGCCTTCCGGGTCCCGGAAGTAGCACCCAATGGCGTTGCCGTGGTTGGACACGTGGTCGATGGAATATTCCCGCTCGACGATCTGCGCGTAGAAATCCCGAAGGTCGGACAGGGAGTCGACGACGAAGGAGAGCTGTTGCGGATCGGTATGCCGCTCCGGGTCCTTAACCAAAAGCAGCTCGTGGTGCTCCTCTTCGGGGCGGGAACTCAAGAAGATGCGGCGCTCGTCGCGATCAGTGATCGTCATACCGAGGAATCCTGAATAGAAGTCCAGCATCACCTCCGGGTCAGTCACGAAGAGCCCGACGTGGCCGAGCCGGGTCACTTGAGGCATGGTGATTTCTCCCTTGTTCATTCGTGGTCTAGAAAGGTCGGGACGTACTCAAGACAGGTGTGCGCCAACCCGCCCATCCCGTTACGACGTCGAGCAGGCCATCGACGTCTTCCGGAAGCCGATCACCGCGCCAGGCCACGTGATGGTCGGAGCGGATCAAGGTGAGGGGGCAGCTATACAGCTCGGCGAGTGCTGATCGGTCCGGCTCTTCTGGGGCGAGCACTCTGAGCGGGATGGCACGAGCCGCGCTCGCCTTAACGGCCTTAGCCGTGCTGACGTCGCCCAGGGTGAGCAGCGTGAAGCCCCATCCAAGGTGGTCGTAGAGCGAGGACCCGTCTGCAAGCCAGTGGTGTGGCGCGCGGTTGCCGGGTGCCGACGACGGGACGTAGTCCTCGAAGGAGGGCGGTGGCTCCTCTGTGCTGTCGCGGGCGATGATGGGGGAGGACGAGTAACGGTAGCCGAGCTGGCCGCCCATTCGCTTGAACTGCCGGGATTTCTGGATCTCGATGTCTCTGGCCACGGCAGTGCGCACTTCATCCCCGTGTGGACCATCGTCCTCGATACCGTTACGCACCAGTTCCGCTGCGCCAACGGCCTGATTGCGCTCACACCCCTCAAGGATGAACCGTGCCGCTTCGCCGCGCTCGATGCTGTAGCTGGGAAGCAGCGTCGGTCCGCCCCAGCCCTCGATGAGCGCGGTCAGCTTCCAGCCCAGATCCGCCGCGTCCCCGATACCTATGTTCATCCCGAAGCCACCCATTGGAGAGACCAGGTGGGCCGAGTCGCCGGCGAGCGCTATCCGGCCGAAGTCAAAGCGCGGTGCCTGCATCGAGTGCGTAATGAACTCGCCACCGTCGAGTGGCTCCACGTCAAACTCCTCACCGATCGCGCGGAAGAGCATCTTCCGACAGGTTTCCCAGTCGTCACCGTTGACGTGGTCCGGGAGCGGTGAACAGAAGTACGCCCAGTGGTCGGTACCCGACTGCGGGACGAGGCTGTCGCAGGCTCGGTCCTCGTTGTAGAAGATGAGCATCGAGGCCATCGGGGTGGCCCTCCAGAGATCTGCCAATCCAGGGGCCTTCACGTGCCAAAGGAAGCTTCGCGCCAACTCGGGCTTGCCCTCCATACGCACGTTAAGAACCTCATTGCGCAGTCGGCTACGGCTCCCCTCGGCCACGACGAGGTAGTCCGCTGTGACAGACTCGCGCCCGATCGGCGTCCGAACTTCAATCGTGACACCACTGTCATCCTGATGGACTGACTCGACTTCGGTCTCGAGCCTCAGGTCGACCAATGGCAGGCTGGCAATCCGGTCGTGAAGCGTCTTTTCGATAGCCCCCTGAGGAGCCCACTCACCAACCTCTGATGCGATGGACAACCGCTCAGACCACTCGTACGCGTTGGGAAACCTGAGGATCTCATACCCGGCAAGCCGTGTCACGAATGCGATGTCCCGCTGGATTAGCGGGCTGACGGGGTCGTTGTCCCTGAGGGCGTCTGCAATCCCCCACCGGCGAAAGTGCTCCATCGAACGGACGTTCGTCATATTGGCACGGGCGAGAACGTGTGCGCCCGCAGGCCTACGCTCGAAGACGACGACGGGGACTCCCCGCAGCCCCAGGTCGATTGCCAAGGCCATGCCTACAGGTCCACCACCTGAGATCGCGACGGGGAAATGGCTTCTCGTACCTTCACTCTGCATTACCGCGTCGCCTTTCGCGTTGTCTGGGTCACGACTTTGGCTGGGTGGATCACGCCGATCGCGCTGGTGCCAGCAGTCGCTTCCACATTTCGCTCCTCCCCATGGAGGATCTGGCTCAGCTGGCTGACAACACGCGCTATGGCAAACCGCCGTGAAACGTTCACATCCACACGTTCTGAAAGCCATGTCTGCATTCCGAATCGCATGACTCCGCCGATCGTCGTAACTATCAACCGAGCCTCGTCCGCTGGCGACACATCGGCGCCTAGGCGCCTCCGATCAGGGTGCGCGCGGAACTCTGCCTCGACCAGCTCCGCCAGCTCGAGCTCGAAACGATCTATCGCCGAAAGGTGCAGGTGTAGCAGCTCTGGAGTCGACTGAATCAAGGCTCGGCGCTGGGCCCAGGTGGGACCCTCCAGTGGCGGAGCACAAGTGTCGAAGGCATCCAGCACGCCCTGCAGAACCGATGGCGCATCCGCGAGCTGCTCCCGGACAAGCGCAGGGTCGTTCAATTCAATGGTCGGACCGCAGATCGCCTGATCACGGCGCGGGAAGTAGTTGAACAATGTGCGCAGCGAAACGTTCGCCTCCTCTGCAATCGCGCTTGCCGTTGTCGCCGCATAGCCGTGTTCGGTGGCGAGTCGGAGCGCAGCTTGCTGGATTGCGCACCGCGTCTCCGCTTTCTTGCGAGAGCGCAAGCCATCCACTGATTGGCTGCTCAACATTGCCTGCATTTTTGCATGATCTGCATCTTTACATAGTATGTAAGAAACGGCAAGAGAGTTTTCAGCGGTTCGGTTCGCCCAGGTCAGCGCCTATAACGACAGCAAGGGAGGGGATGTCCGCACCGGCGACAGGACGGCGCAAGTTGCGCTTCGGACAGGTCGGCTTTCTGCGCTCAACGCCCTATGCGGCCCGGCTGCCACGTCAGAGCGCATCAAGGTACGTCTCCGTAAGTGTGGAAGCGTCCCGCCGGGTCCCGCTCTCGACGAATGGCCTCGAGTCGGTCACGATTCGCCACCGCCATAAAGGGGGCACTGCGTCGAGCCAGGTTCTCGTCGGCAAGCTGAATCCCGCTGGAGAGCGGCGATAGGGCGGTGATTCCATCGAGAACCCAGTTAGTCACCGTCAGCTCATGGTCTGGGACCTTCCAGAGGCCGTACATCGCGATATACGTCTCGTCCTCGAGAGAGTAGGCCATGTCGGAGCGCGCGAGCTTCGGTGACCAGTTCATCCAGATGAAATGCGCAGGTGCCGCCGGAAGGGTTTCGAGGAGCTGATTTAGGGCGGGTAGCAGTTCGTCGGCGGAAGCATGGGTCCACATGTTGTCGACGACATGGAAGTGATCGAGTGGATAGTTCGACATCGTCTCTGCTGTCAGCGTCTGCAGCGGCATCTGTTCGAATGATGTGAAGTGGAGCGCCGCCTCTGGCCGGGTCTCCAAGAAGGAAATATTGTCCAGCGCCTGCTTCTTGCTGTCGGCAAAGACAGCGACGATCAACAGGATGCCGGGCTCGCCCGTACTGGGGAGTCGGCGTGAGACTACGAACATCAGCTCTACGGAACTCGGCACGTCCGGGCCTACATGATGGGCCCAGCGGAGGAGTTCCTCGAACGTGTCGATGGGGTATATCCCCAGACGCGCACCGATCACCGGCGGGCGACGGTGGAGCCTCAGGTGGAACCGTGTGACCACCCCGAAGAACCCTGGACCAGCACCCCGCGCCGCCCAAAAGACGTCCGCGTTCTCTTCGGGACTGGCGTACCGGAGCCTACCGCCGCCATCTACATAGTCGATCGCAACCACGCTCTCGCATGCCATCCCCATAGCGCGAGAGTTCCAGCCAAAGCCACCTTGCAGGAGGTAGCCGCCCAGTCCGACGCCTTCGCAATGCCCGACGGGGAAGAACAGCTCCTGCTCTGCTAGAAGGTCATCGAACTCATTGCTCCTGCAGCCCGGACCGACCGTTGCGAGCATCGCAACCTTATCGATTGCGACCTGGTTTAGGCGAGAGACGTCCAGCAGCATCCCGCCGTCCCGTACGTGATTGCATGACCAACTGTGTCCGCCGGAACGGATACCCACCTTCCAGCCGTTCGCCACAGCCATACGCACCGCGGCGGCGACCCCATGCTCCGTAGTCGCCTGCACGATCACTTCCGGATAGCGATCTGGGAGGTGTCGGTTACGGCACGTCCCCTGCCGCGCCTGCTCGTAATTCGGATCGCCGCGCAGAATCACCTCAAACCCAGTGGACTTCGCTGTCATCGGACCAGACCTTTCGTGGCGCCTACCTGACGAGCCTGCCGCTGGGGCTGGAGGTCATCAGCAGTCACCGGACGGGAGTGATGATATATCTGATCACATCACACTAACATAGGGTAGAGCAGGTCACGCATGGAACGAGGAAGGAGATCCGATGCCGACTGCACTCGTATGCGACGCGGTCCGTACGTTGTTCAGACGCCTCAATGGACCTCTTGGCGACGTTCGAATGTATGACCTCACAGCCATAAATCTGTATGGGTCCGCTGGATCGATCGCGACGGCTGGACCCCGCTGCGCTCTGTACCGGCGTGGGCCAGGGTCTCGGACAGATGGTCGAGAACGTCGCGTAGAAATGACCAAGGCACGACTTTTCGTCGACGCCGACGAGGCGGTGGAAGAGGTCCCTGACGGAGCGACGGTGCTCATCGGCGGATTCGGTGCGGCCGGGCAACCGGTAGAGCTGATCGATGCCCTGCGACGACAGGGCGCGACCGACCTCACGGTCGTCAGCAACAATGCGGGCAACGGTGACACCGGATTGGCGGCGCTGCTAGGCGCTGGACGAGTGCGTCGGATCAATCTGCTCCTTCCCACGTTCGGACGACTCCTGGGTCTTCGACAATCTCTATCGATCCCGCGGAATGGAGCTCGAACTCGTCCCTCAAGGCACGCTGGCCGAACGGTTGCGCGCTGCCGGTGCTGGCCTCGGCGCCTTCTACTGTCCAACCGGCGTCGGCACGCCGTTGGCTGTCGGCCGGGAGACCCGCGTCATAGACGGTCGCGAACACCTGCTCGAGTATCCGATCAAGGGTGACATCGCGCTAATCAAGGCTCATCGCGCCGACGCAGCTGGAAATCTTGTCTACCGTAAGACTGCCCGCAACTTCGGACCGGTTATGGCGGCCGCCGCTTCGATGACCCTGGTACAGGTCCAAGAGCTCGTTGAGATCGGCCAGCTCGATCCGGAGGCGATCATCACCCCTGGAATCTTCATCGATCGAATCGTGTCGATCGCACGTCCCGTGGGCGCCACGTCATGAATGTCGTCGAACACCTCGACCGCGGGCCGCTCGACCGCGCCGAGATCCCAGCCCGAGTAGCGCGTGATATTCCGCCGGGCAGTTACGTCAACCTTGGTATCGGACAACCAACCGCTGTAGCCGACCATCTCGATCCGGCCGCAGGCATCACACTGCACACTGAGAACGGCATGCTGGGAATGGGACGACGTGCCGGCGTGACGCCGATCACTGAAACACCGGGCGCGAGCTACTTCCACCACGCCGACAGCTTTGCGATCATGCGCGGTGGGCACCTCGACGTGTGCGTCATGGGTGCCTTCCAAGTTTCGGCCAGCGGAGATCTCGCGAACTGGCACACTGGCTCCCCCGACGCAATTCCTGCGGTCGGGGGCGCTATGGACCTAGCGACTGGCGCCAAGGCAGTTTATATGATCATGACGCTGTTCACGAAGGACGGCCACCCAAAGCTGGTACCGAGTTGCAACTATCCGCTGACTGGTCGCGGATGCGTCACTCGCCTCTACACAGACTACGCAGTGTTCACGATCTCTCCTGACGGGGTGGATCTGATCGAAACTTATGGCACAACGGCAGCCAAGCTCGCACGGAAACTACAGGTTTTGTTCCAGGAGTATGTGGAACGGTCGAGTGGACTTAGGCAGCTGCAGCTCGAAACAGGTTCTAGTACCTACTCCGTTTCGACTGTCCGCTCTGGGACTAGGATCACGAACACACTTTTGCTCGATGCGGCCGCGTGTGGAATTGGATCGTTCTTTGTTCAGGATCGGTCTAGTTGATGTCGGTCTGCCGATTTTTGTTTGTCGCTACGCCATCAACATGCTGACACCTGAGATGTGTAGGCGCGTGATCTTGGCAGTCGGTGCTTCGTATCCCGATGAGACGGGGGTTATCATCACCGGTGTCGAGATCCTCCTTAACGCGAGCAACGTCATCCAGGTTGATATTCGCCACACCGCACACAAACAAGCAGATCATCTACCTGAACTTCGGGAGATAGAAGCCCTTAGATCCGCCGTAAGTGACGTCCTTCGACCCTGGCGTCATACGGTTCGAACGATCCAAATTGTTGGCTGAGTTGAGAACGAAGCGACACGTTGCTCCAGGAAAACGTTTCCGACGTCAAAGGCATCGTTGCGCTGGCTTAGCAACGAAACACGGGTTAACCCGGAAGAGGACAACCCTGAGGTGGTCGCTGGACGAGTTCTCCGCTAACTCGATGGTAACCATTACCGATCAATCCTGAACCATGACCGTCCGATTTCTTACAGTTGATCCTCTTTTGCGCGATGCAGATCAGCTCCTTGAGTCAGCTACATCTGCAATTCTGGCAGGTGCGCTGACCACCGAGATGGTAGAACGCATAGGCAACCTTGTGGGCAACGCTGCGACTACGGGAACCGCCACCGTCATTGTGGGCTGCCGTTCGCGTCTCTGTCGACTGAAACTTCGGCTCGAACGATCAGGCCGGATCGATCTGGCACTGCACGAAGCCCTTCGAACGGGCATCACCTCTCTTACTTCAGCGTTGACGGCCAACGATGAGATGCGTGTCCGGACTACGAATCCAGTGACTCTCAAGTTCCGAATCTTAAGTGCTCTTGTGGAGGGGCCTTGTAGACCGCACTACTTGGTCGCAGATATGAGAGTTCATCAGGCCGCTGTGTCGCGTGCACTCAAAACACTCCGTCTCGAGGGCCTTGTTTTGGAGACTGACGCGCCTTCTTGGGAAGGTCGTTGGTATGTGCTCGCTGCCTGGGGCGATAACGACAGAGATTAGTCTTGTCGTGCCGAGTCGACAAGGCTGGGTTCCCATTGAGCGGTGAAGTCTTTTAGTCGACACGGGAGGGTGGCGTCCCACGAGCGGTCTAAATGACCCGGTCGCAGGCTCCTGGTTGGTGATGTTACGCGGCGGTAGTGACGTCCTCAGCTTTCACGTTCTTTGCTGCTGGCGTTCGGAGTTTGCGCGGAGGTTCGAGCAGTTGACGACGGAGGTCCTGCAATAGCCGGATGCTCTCCGATGTCTGGGTGACGCCGCGCCAGCCGCGACTGGCGCGATCGAGCACGGCCCACACCAACGACAGGCAGCTGGCCTCGCCTGGCAAGCGTCCGATGACCTTGACTCGCCGGCGGGTCTCGCCGAAGGTGCGCTCGATGAAGTTCGAGTGACGGATCCGCTTCCAGTGCTGACGCGGGAAGCGCAGGTGCACAGTGAGCGAGGCGAAGTCGTCTTCGAGGCAGGCGACCGCGGCGGGGTACACCTTGGCGTAGCGGGTGGCGAAGACCCCGAGCGCGCCGGGTGGCCTCTTTGACCGCGTGCTCACCTGGTTCTTCTTCGATGTCGTCGAAGATCTCCCAGAAGGCCGCCTTCACCTCGGCTTGGGCGGCGACGGGCACCTTGGCCACCACGTTGCGGCAGCGGTGGATCAAACACCTCTGGCGCAGGGACTGGCGAAACGTGGTCTCGAGCGCGGCGATCAGCCCGGGGGCGCCATCGGAGATCCCGAGCAGCGGCGGACGCAGTCCCCGCTCGACGAGGTCGCCCAAGAAGCCGGCCCACGCGTCGGTGGACTCGGCGCCTGCAGGGCCGAGCCCGAGGAAGACCGGTTTGCCCGCTGTGTCGATGCCCCAGGCCGCCAGCACCGGCTCCGCGGGAGCGTTCGGGTGCATCTTGAAGTTCGAGGCGTCCAAGAACACGTAGTCCAAGGTGACCTCGTCGAGACGCCGCGAGCTCCAGGTGGCGAACTCGTCGCGGATGGCCTGGCAGATCCGGCTGACTGTCGACTTGGACAGGGCCGCCTCGGCGCCGAGCGCCTCGCCGAGCGCCGCTTCGATGTCGCGGTCGCTCAACCCGCGCACCCAACCCGAGATCACCAGGGCCTCGAGCGCGTTGGTCCTGGTGACGCCGGCGCCGAAGAGGGCCGAACAGAAACGCTCGTCGGTGTCACGAAGCTTCGGGCGCCGCAGCTCGACGGGGCCCATGGTGGTCTTGACGGTCGCCGGGGGTTGGTGCCCGTTCCGATAGCCGTCCGGGGCGTCTTCGTCCCGGCGCTCGTAGCGCGAGCGCTCCAAGAATGCGTCCACCTCGGCTTCCACCGCGTGTTGCATGAGAAGGCGCACGCTCAGGCGTCCCACCTCCTCGAGGATCTCGGTCAGTGGCCGGTCGATGGCGCAGAACAGCCGATCGATGTCGGCGCGGATGGTGTCAGTAGGCGATACTCGCTTGGTCACGGGTGTAGGTCCTCCTTCGTTGCTTTCGCAGGTTTCGAAGGAACCTACGCCCGTGGTCATTTACACCAGTGGATGGACGCCGCCCACGGGAGTCGATTAGGGGGCATTCCCTCAAAGGGGTCGATGCGTTGTGGGGCTCTCAATCAGCCGCGTCGGTCCTTACGGACCACGATCCGGCGACCAAATGGAGGGCTATTACACGTGGGTCGCCGCTTGAAGGTGCCGCGCCTCCCACAGCCCGAGGATGAGTGCGTCTGGACATGCGGCGCCGAGCACACCGAACACCGTAGACCCATCGCGCTACTCGAAATCCAAGTCCATTCCGTGCAACGTGGCGTTTCGCGTGACTATTCACTCCAGACGGCTGTTGCCTCAGGTGGAAGTGGCACTCTAAAGGCATTAAGTGTGAAGGAAACCGTGGAATAGTACCCGCAGAGAATCGTCAGTCCCACCATTCCAGAAATGCCCAACAACTCGATACCAGTGGTATACGTGACTTCGTCAAGACACCCTTCTCGCGTCAATGCATTCGCAACCGAATAGACAAGGGATTCCTCTTTTGATTGAAACGAAACAGGATCACCTTTGCGAATCAAGTCCAGAACTTCGGAGGGTATTCCGTGCTCGAGGGCGCGACGCGAATGCGCCCACCATTCGAATTCCGATTTCCAGCGAGCGGCGATCGTAACGATAGCTAATTCAATGAGACGACCATCGAGGTCTGATTCGAACCGCAATGCGCCGCCGAGACGGGTTAGAAGTAATCCAAGCTCGGGTTTGTAAAGCCAGACATTGAATGGTCCGGACAGACCCCCCTCGGAATTGACCACTGCAGCGCCTCGACTAGCAACGACCTCCTGCCACAGCTCTTCTGCAACAGGCTCCAGGTCATTTGGATGGTGGAACGGGAGTCGACCCTCGTGAGAAGTAGGGAGATGGGGCTCAGTCGCTTCGCGATCGCCATCATTGTCGATTAATTCTGCACTCATCGCAGAACCAGCCCACCATCGGGACAGAGGACTTGCCCCGTCATCGCCTGGGCCGCATCACTGGCTAAAAATGTGACGACTCCGGCAACATCGGCAGGCACGAGCGACCGAGATAGCGCCTGCTGACGCCTAACATCCTCGACCCATTCTGGGCTCATCGCGTTACTGCCAGGAGGTGGCGTCAGCCCAGGTGCGACACAATTAACCGTGATGCCGCTAGCTCCCAGGGATCGAGCCAGCGAGCGTGAAGCTCCGATTAAGGCTCCCTTGCTCGTGATGTAGGGCAACATGTCAGGCACTGGTGGTGGATTCCACACTGTGTCCGACACTATGAACACGATTCTGCCCCACTGTCGTTGCGCCATTGTCGGCGTCAGCTCCTGGCATAACCAAATGGGCGCTTCGACATTGACGGCCATCACCTTTCTCCAAGCCGTCGCATCAATCTCCGAGAGGGTGATTCGGTCGAATGCCACTCCGGCGTGAACGAGTACGTCACACCTCCCGAACCTCTCCAGGATCCGGCGTGAGACATCGCGGACGCTCCCCTCATCCGCGAGATCAACCGCGAAATCACCCTCCCGGTCCAAAACGGCGACTTGAAAACCGGCATCCGAGAGCTCGCTCGTGATCGCAGCGCCGATGTAGCCAGCGCCGCCGGTCACGGCTGCCACCCGATCGTCGAGAACCACCTATTCGGAAAACTTTTCGGAGAGACCCTGGAGGGCCCCTTCAATGTCGGCTGAGATTCCCGCTCGAGCTGGGCCTTCCATTTCGTCGGGAATCTCAACCACAATCGTGTAGTCGACTCTGGATCGATCCGGGCCGCCGGATACCGCAAAGGTGGCTTCCATACTTGCCAGTGGACCCCCTTGTCCCGGCACAATTGAATACGTGAGGCTGCGATTGGCGTCATCGCTAGCCGTCACGCGGTCGAAAACGCTATCTCCGCGGGTGAAGTTCACTTTACGGCTACCGTCCGCTTGCATCTCAACCGACGCAATATGTGGCTGCCACGATGCAAAGCCGCCGAAGTCACTAACGAACTCCCAAACAGTCTGTGGTTCGGTTTTGAGTTCTATGTGGTCTGACAGTTCAAGCTTCATCGTTCCTACCTTCTTTCTGGTTTCACAGCTTCGGATTGGACTTACTACGAAATTGCGTCGGTCAGGCGGGCCTTTGCCTCGTCCGGAGTCATCATTTCGAAGACGGCCGACAGCGCGCCGCCCGTCCCCTGCAGGCGGCCGCCAGTTGCAAGGTCGCCAGTATCGATTGCAACTCCTCCGATGCTGGCAATAAGTTCCGCGACCACTCTTTTCGCGTCGTCGTCGTCACCGGCAATGTAGACCGCGTTTTTGCCATTGGCGTTTACCCCGAGCCCGGATTCCAAGATCGGAATCGGTGTCGTATTAAAAGCCTTCACGACCCGAGCGCCGGGCACCATCTCCTGCACTACTTCGCTGGAGATGCGGCCGCCTATGTCGATGACGCCGTCAGGGCCTGGTTTATTCCTGTTGTTGGTCGTGTCGATGACAATGAGACCAGACCAATCTTGGATGACTGAAGTCGCTGCGGAAAGCGCTGACCAGGGGATGGCCAGAATGACTACCTCTGCTCCCTCGACTGCTTCAGGAACGCTGCCCACCGACAGATTCACCCCCAGAGCCGCGGGCAGCGCAGCAATCGACTCCGCCCCGCGCGAATTGGACACGGTCACGTCGTGACCAGCGCTCGCAAGCAATCGGCCCAGCAAGCTGCCCATCTTTCCCGATCCGACAATTCCAATCTTCATGTGCTTTCTTCTCCTCTTCCTTGGAATATCACTCTGCGTTTCCATTGGACGCTGTGAACTCAGACTTGCCTAGGTAGCTGGCGGCTATCAGAACTTTGTCGCTTCGCAATTCCCTGGCCGTCTTCTCCACTTGAACTTCCCCATTGACGAGGAGATAGCCACGATCAGCCACTTCGAGGGCTAAGTGGATATGTTGTTCGACCAGGAGGACCGAACACCCAGACTCCGTTGCATAGGATCGGATCACCGGCAGAAGAGTCTCAACCACCATTGGTGCAAGCCCGAGGCTGAGTTCATCGAGTAATAAGACTGTTGGTTGCCGAGCTAATGCACGACCTAGAGCAAGCATCTGCTGCTCTCCTCCGGAGAGGACGCCGGCGAGCCGATTAGCAACCTTTGCCAATATCGGGAAGTAGCCGTACGCCACCTCAGCATCCAGATGTTCGCCACGGTGGCCCAGTCGAAAGTGCTCTGCAACCGTCAAGGTGCCAAAGATCCCACGTCCCTCCGGCACGTGCGCAAGCCCATTGCGAGAGCGTTGGGTGGGGGAATACTCCATGAGATTTTCTGCATTGAGCCAAACTGATCCGGACATGACCTGCACGAGGCCAGAGATTGCCTGCAGTGTCGTCGTTTTTCCTGCGCCATTCGGTCCGAGCAGAACCACAACCTCTCCCTTGCCGATGGTAAGGCAGACGTTCCTGATGACGGCCGCGTTCTCGTAGCCAGCGACCAATCCCCGCACTTCCAAAACCGGCGCGGTCACTGTCCCTCTTCAATCGACGTACCGGAAGAACCTGCCCCCAAATACGCTTCGATTACCCGGGGATCTCGTCGAACGTCCGCAGGCGATCCTTCTGCGATCACCTCGCCGAACTCGAGAACGACGATTCGGTCGCAAATGCCGAACACAAAACCCATATCATGGTCAATCAAGAGCATTGCGGTTCCCCGGCCCACGAGCTTCTGTAGCCGTAGTCCCAGCTGAGTGCTCTCATCCGTATCGAGCCCAGCCGCCGGCTCGTCAAGACACACGACCACTGGTGACCCGGCGAGAGCTCGCGCTACGCCAACGAGTTTCCGTTGTCCCTCAGAGAGTGCCTCGGGCATCAAATCAGCCATGTCCTCGATCCCGACATCCGCCATCAACTGCTCGACAGTTGGCGTGGTCTTGCGGCCGTTGCGGACGAGCTCCCGCAGTGTTCTAGGAAAAGATGGCCTAATCGCCGCAACTGCCAGATTTTCAGCGACAGAGAGGTCGTTAAACAGATCGACGGTCTGCCAAGTTCGGGTCAAGCCGTGGTTCGCACGAATGTGAGGACGCGCTGATGTGACGTCTACCCCATCAATGTCCACACGTCCTTCCGAAGAGACGAATCCGGTTATAGCGTCCACGAAAGAGGTCTTTCCTGCTCCATTTGGGCCGATGAGTCCCACCAGTTGACCGGGTTCCACCTGGAGGCTGACGTCTCGGACCGCGTGAACTCCGCCAAAGCGGACGGAAATGCCGCTCGCTACAAGCGGTGGGGCCGTCATATGGGTGCACCATCAGAGATCGAGCTCACCGCGTAATTCGATCGTTGTAGCGCTGTTGCATCGAGGGTGACGCTGCCGGTGGAGATGCCCGGAGAGGACGGGCCTCGATCTTGCTCCATTCTTCGGGCCTTATCCTGCTTACGCTTCCACATAATTGGGAGAACACCCTCAGGAAAGAGGTTTAGCTGGACGATCAATCCGGTGGCGGCGATGAGTTGTACGTACGTCGCCACTTGATCTTGCGGCAGGACCCACTTTTGGAGGACGAACGGAATGAGCGCTCCCGTAGCCCCCAGTCCTGCCAATACCGCTCCTTGCGCCATAGAGATGCCAAGCACGTAAAGACCGGCGATCAATGCAAACCCAATCATCACGTCGTAGCTGCTCGTCGAGAAGGTACCGAAGTCGTACGTATACATCACGCCAGCGGTTCCGGCGATGGCGGAACCCAACCCAAAGGCAAGGATCTTCACCCTCGGAACATTGACCCCCGCCGCAGCAGCGGCACGCTCGTTCGACCGCACCGCGAGCATTCTGCGTCCAAGGTCGCCGCGTCGGAGGTTCGCCACGAGTAGGTACAGCAAGACCACAACTACCAGTGCAAGAAACCCAAAGATAGGACTGGGGAGTCTGCCATCCAGACCGCGAAAACCTGCATCGGGCCCAAGATTCAAGCCGAGCAAGTCGGGCTGTTGTAACGATCCTGGAGCCTGACTCGCGCCCCAACTGCCATTTGCAAAGACAAATTGTTCAATCGCTTCGGCCGCGGCCAAGGTTACGACCACAAGAGTTGCGCCCCTCACCCGTAACGCCGAAATCGCGACCGCTATTCCAAGTCCGACCGATGCCAGTATTCCAAGGATCGCTGCAGGCAGAAATCCAATTCCTCCCACATCGCCCATATGCGAAACCAGCAGTCCAGCGAAACCTGCGAGCGCGAGCTGCATGACCGATAATTGACCTACGTAACCGGTGATGACGACAAAGGAAAGACAAAGCACCATGGCTACTAACCCAGTAATGAGGGCTTGACGAAAATCAAAAGGAAGCACGATTAGAGCGATTGCGCAGGCAAGTGAGGGCAGAGCAACGCGCCGCAAAAGTCGGTCCTGGTACGGGACCAGCGGAAGTGACCGCTCCACAATCTCTCCTCTTTGCGGGAGACTTGAGCCTCGCCACCAGAGGGCTGCGACAATGAGCAGGAATTCGAGGACCTGCTGGATGCCCGGCAACGCGATACCTTGCGAAGTCGGGAACCACGACTGTGTGGATGCGTAATACACGAGAGACTCAGCAATACCGATCAATAGCCCAGCCAGATACGTGATCGGGAACGACGTGAACCTTGCGAATAGCGCCGCCGCCAATGCTGGGATGATGAGCAGAGGCAGGGTTGTCGAGTTGAGACCTACGACCGATGCCGCCAGGATTCCCACCAGACCCGCCACCACAGTTGCGATCACCGTGTTGCTCAGCGCGATGAGCGACGGAGACAGGCCAGCCAGCAGTGCGGACTTCTCATTTTCCGATGCCGCCCGCGTCGCGAGGCCGAACCGGGTATATCGATAGAGCCCAACGAGAACCAGAACGATGATTCCGACTATTCCAGCCAATATGAATTGTGCGATTGGGACGGGCTCGCCGAAGATCATCACCGTTGAAGTCGGCAGGACGGCAGGGCTGCTCAGCGGTGTTGTGCCAAAGATCAGGAGAACGGCGGCCTGTACCAAGAGGAGAATACCAAGCGACGCCACCAGCTTGGCCAGGGGAGAGGCCGTACGCAGTCGTCGAAATGCGATCAACTCGACGACACACCCGACTCCAGCCATAGCTACCAGCGTCAGCGGAAGTGCGAGCACTGTTGCGAAAGAGACGCCAAAAAACCCGGTTCGGAATGCCCAAAACAAATAGCCCGCCAACATGACCATCGCTCCCATCGAGAGATTGATCACGCCTGACCCTCGATAGCTGAGGACGACGCCCAAGCCAACGCTGGCAATGAGGGCGCCCGGTCCGAGCCCCAGGAGCGCAAAAAGTAGAATCTGACTCACCTTAGGGACCCTCAGGAATCCGATGGCACTGGAATACTCCGGAATACAAGGTCCCCAAGGGTCCGCTCTGAGTATTCATGCCGCTGTTGCTCCTCCAGTTTCTGGCTGAGACGCGGGTGACGCACCTCCAGGAGGACTTTTTCAGGTATCGCATCGCGTTGTCATCATCTGGTCGCACTGGTGACCCGAACTATTTTTCGCCAAACCTTGCCTCGACCCCGATTCACACGATACGGGGCAAATCCAGACCGAAGTGAACGGCCGCGACCCGAGTAGCAAATGGCTCGTACTGAAGACCGATGTTCGTGCGAGCAGTCGAGAAATCTCGGTAGTAACGTTGCATCCGACTCCCATTGCGAGCGCCCTCGCTCGTTCCAGACGTGCGAAACAACAACTCGACAGCCTCCCAAGCAAGATTGAACGCATGGTGAGTGCTCGAATGAATCCGCAGCAGTGATTCCCCCGAAAATCCGCTGCCATCGCGCGTCGCTGCTTGGCAATACTCCATATAGGTTTGGCTGGACCGAATCAAGACGTCCTCGGCAGCATCAATTTTGCCTAGTGCCAAACCGAAGTACCGTTGATAGTCGGGGGTCGTGTACCGAAGTACGGCATCAGGACCAGTTGTCTTCTTCTCCTTAACGATTCGTTCGTACTCATCGAGCGCCGCCTGCGCACATCCCACGAGGACCGCACCGATCTCGAGCTGCAAGTATCCAGCGGGGTGACCCGCATACATGGGATTGCCATGGAGTCTGTATCCGACTGTGTCACCACTAAAGTCAGTGGCGAGAATGTTTCCCTCGACTACATAATGGTCCGGTAGCACTGCGTTTTCGATGCGAATAGTGTTGGAGCCACTGCCCCGCATCCCGAACGCGCGCTGCCGCCAGTCGTCGAGCAGCGTCCACTGACTCCGAGGCACGAGCGCCAAACCAACGGTGGGAGCCCTGTTCGCACCCCCGTCCTCCATGCGAACGCACACCATTGCATGAGTAGAGAAGGGTGCGCCCGAGCAGTAATCCCAGGCTCCGTCGATTTGCCAACCACCACTCACTCGCTTCGCAGTTCCCATAGGGATGGCTCGCAACGGCGCTCCGAAATCGCAGTCGCCCGACAATACCTCGGCTTGCGTCTCTTCTGGGAAGAGGCCTGCAAGCTGGAGCCCATGGCCAGCCGCCAGACTGAGACACCAGCCCGTCGATGGGCACCCGCGAGCGACTTCAATGATCATCCTGACAAAGGTCGGGACATCAAACTCTTGGCCACCATAACGTTGTGGCAGCAGCGTTCGATAGAACCCGGCCTCGCGGAACTGATCGTGTGTTTCAGCGGAGTATGAACCTCGCTCCTCCGTCGCCTCTTGCTCCGTCCGTAGTTGCTCCCGCATAGCGCGAGCTCGCTGAATGAACTCCGTTGGTTCCAAATCTGGTTCTGGCTTGCGAAATTCGAGACTCGCTATGGTCATACTCTTGCTTCTCCTTGGCTTTGCTGACGACGATGACGTTCCCAACTGTCCACGGTTCTCAGAACGAAGCCGACTTGGGACGGTTGGCTGCTACTTGATCCCGGTGGGTTCAAGCCATCCGCTGACCGCCAGGAACCGGCCACCGCCCAGCGACTTGAAGTTTCGGATTTCCGCTCCGCACAATCCCGGAGCGCTCTTGTATTTCCCGCACTTGATCACCGGGCCACCTAACAGCATTGGACCGGTGAAGGTGCGAGCTTGTGTTTCGATCGAGGACGACGTGGCCTTGGCTCCTCCGCCCAGGTTCATGAATCGCGCGGTCGTCATGACCAGTCCCCATGCGAGTGCCGCATTCGAGTCGCTCCGTACAGAAGCTGGAAGACCGACCTTTGCGGAAGCCGCGAGGTAGGCTTTGACGTCCGGCTGAGTCGGATCGGCAACATTCGACTGCGTCGATGCTTGAATCCATTTCGGGTATTGACCCCCCAGCCCAGCCGTTACCGGGGCAGAGAAACAGAAGGATCCGGCGGAAATCACTGGAGATGTCACCTTGAGCGCGCTGATGGCCTGTGCTGCCGCTACGCAGTCTGGCGGCAGCGACACAAGCGGAATGATGGCGCCAGTGCTGCCGGCTCCAGCCGCAATCAGCGGTGCAGTGAGGTTTGTCGCAGATGAGTCAAAGCCGACCGATTTCGCGACGATGCCCAGAGTTTTAAGTGCACTTCCTAAGGCTTGAGCACCCGCGATACTCTGCGCATCTTGTGGGTAGACGACTGAAACGCTCTTGACCCGGAGCACCTTTGCCACATAAGTCGCCATTCCACCAAAAATCGATGATGGACTCCCATTGAACACGTATACATTCTTCGCGTTTGTATCAACGGTGCTGATTGAATTCGCAATCAGGATAGGCTTCGTGCCTTGATCCACCGCTTGGAACGACGTGTCACCGAAAATCAGTGAACCGTAGAGAATCACCTTCACGGCTGGATTATTGACGAGCTGCTGTCCACAGGTCGTGCCTTCCGATTCGCTCTGTGCGATGAAACAGGTAGCCAACTGCAGAGGATGCCCATCAATCCCACCAAGCCGGGTGTTTATGTACTTAACCGCGGCTTGCGCTCCGAGGGTCGCATTAGGAAATGCGAGACCGCCGCCCTGCTGGTTCACCCAGCCGATCGTGACCGGCGAGAGTTGGGGATTGGCGGAGGTGGCGTTCCCGTGGGTGTAGGCAACATAGTTAGTAATCGACGACGACGTGACACTGACGGCCGATTCGCTCGCGTTCGCGGCGGATGGAGCAATCGCACACGGAATCAGGCCCAGTCCCACTGCGAGCAAAGCGCCTGCGGCCGCTCTCCACCTGTTCAGGCCCGGACGGCTGTCTATGGATTTCACTGTGGCTGAACCCCCCTTGGGTTTATTGAAACCGGCAGGTCTGCCCCCTGCGATGCCCAGTCCGGATCTCGCCAACGTGGCTGATTCCGTCTGCCGGAATATGATTCCGGCATAGTAGAGCAGCGCACCCTTGCCGTCAAGCCTCTCGACCAGCTCGGAATGTTCTGAGACTTATCTAGACCGCGGATTGTGACCGGTTTTTGCTGCATCCTGGCTTTCCGTTGGCCTTGCCAGGAGAGTCTGGCCATGGTAGCTATTTCTGAAATATTATTCCGTTTTGGGCGTGTTTTGTGACGAATGGCTCCATGGACGCGTCTGCTCCGATCGCCATCGCAGGTGGTGGCCCGGTTTTGATGGCACTTGCGATTGACCTTGCGTTGCGCGGCGTGCAGACCTTGGTCTTCGAAAAGCGTGAGGCGAATGCGCCGATTTATGCGCGAGCCAATACGACGAATGTGCGATCGATGGAGCACTTCAGACGATGGGGAATCGCTGATGCACTACGGGAGAACGATCCGGTCAGCTAGCTAGGAGATCCACCGGAACGTCGCATTTGTCACCAGGCTGAACGGCGACCTGATTTTGAATATGCCGCGTGCATACGAGTGGTCAGAGGCGCTTCCATTCGCGTCCGAGGTGGCCGAATGGGCGCCCTACGAAGCAATCGAGAAAACACTTTGGGATCGGGTTCAGTCTCTTCCAGCGTTTACGTACTGCTTCGAGCATGAGGTCACCTCCTTTGTTCAGGACAATGACGGGGTAACACTGTCCGTGGCCACGAGAAAGTCCGCACTTATGGCCATGAAAAGTCCGCACTGATGGCCACCAGAAGTCCCCGTTTTTGGCCACGAGAAGTCCGCACCCCTCGCTGAAGCATCCACGAGAGGGTCCCCCCAGCCGGTCACGGTGGCGGTGCAAGCCAACCGCCGGACCGACTGAAGGGACACCTCCATGAAATCAGCGAGGGAACGAATGGACATGAATGCTGCCTTCCAAGAGGTGGGCTCTTTTCGAGCGGCGGCCGCCATCTGCGGCACCACCGACAAGACCGTCAAGCGGGCCGTGGCCAAGGCCCGGGCCGCTGAGGCGGGGCCATCAGGCTCTGAGGCGGTCGCCCACAACTACGACGATGTCGGCGCCATCATCGCCGAGCGGGTGGAACGCACCGACGGGCGGATCACGGCCAAGCGGCTGCTCCCGGTGGTCCGGGCCGCCGGCTATACCGGCTCGGCACGCAACCTGCGCCGAGCGGTGGCCGAGGCCAAGGCGAAGTGGCGCATGGACCATCACCGGGGCCGTCGGCCCGGGGTGTGGGCGCCAGGCGACGTGCTGGTCTTCGACTGGGGCCAGATCGGCCCGCTCTTCGTGTTCTGCGCCGTGCTGGCCTGGAGCCGCTTCCGCTTCGTCTCCTTCGCCGACAACCTCGGCGCGCAGAGCACCATGGCGGCGTTGGCCGAGTGCATGGAGACCATCGGGGCGGTGCCCAAGACCCTCCTCACCGATCGCATGGGCTGTCTGAAGGGCGCCACGGTGGCCGGGCTCGTGGTGCCGACGCCGGACTACGTGCGCTTCGTCACCCACTACCGCACGCGCCCTGACTTCTGCTGCGGGGCGGATCCCGAGTCCAAGGGTCTGGTCGAGAACCTGGTCGGCTACGTGAAGTCCGACCTCATGATCCCCGAAGAGCTCAGCGTGGCCGACCTGCCTTTAGCCAACGCCAAGGGGGGGATGTGGTGCACCGAGGTGAACGCGCAGGTGCACAGCGAGATCGCGGCGATCCCGGCCGAGCGTCTCGAGATCGAGCGCCCCCTGCTGGGCGACCTGCCCGCATTACGGGCCCGCATCGGCCACGTGGTGCTGCGCAAGGTCGACCGCCTCAGCTGTGTCCGCTTCGGCTCGGCCCGCTACTCGGTGCCGACGGTCCACATCGGGCGCACGGTCGAGCTGCGGGTGGCCGATGGCGTGGTCATGGCCGTGTTCTTGGGCGAGATCATCGCCGAGCACGGACTCGTCGCCCCTGGTGAGACGGCCATCTGTGACGACCACTACGGAGGAGCGCGGCCCTTGCCCGCCCGGGCGGTGCGGCCCAAGACCGCAGCGGAGAAGGCCTTCGTCGCGCTCGGGCCGGCGGCCGAGGACTTCATCAAGGCGGCGGCGGCGCGGGGGTCGACCACACTGGCCGCCGACCTCGTCGAGCTGTGCGCCATGGAGGCGGCCCACGGCAGGACCGCTCTCGTGGCTGCCATCTCCCGCGCCGTCGAGTTCGGGCGGTTCCGGGCCCACGACGTGCGCTCCATCCTCGCCGCGGGCACCGGCGTGCCGCGTCCGCGCCAACCCGGTGACGCCCTCATCGTCGACCTCCCGGCCGTCGCCGTCCGCTCGCTCGGTGACTACGCCATCGTGTGGACGTTGCCGTAATTCCCCAGCAGGAAGTTCACGTAATTCCCCACCGGACTCCGGAATGCAATTTAGTTGATGGCGGCTCCCTTCGATCTGCGACGGGTGGCGAGGAGGCCGTTGAGCTGGCCCGCCAGATGGTCGGCCGAAGGCCGACCGAGCTCGGCAGCGATGACGACGGCTTGGTCGCCGCGGCGTAGGCGGACGAGCCAGATTCGCCCGGCCGGACGTTCCTCGTCGGGAGTGGGTTCATGGTCGACTTCGACGACGACGTGCACTCCGCTGCGCCCGCGTGCCGCGGGTCGGCACTCCGGCGAGCAGTAGAGGGCGGGTCGTCCCCGTCCGCTTCGAGGGGGAAGCGGGTGGTCACAACCAGGTGCGGCGCAAATGTTCGAGGGTTGCTCGGTCATGATCCCTTCTCCTTGCTCGGCAAAGCGGGCCGCTTGTTGGGCCGATAGGACTTCCCTTCCATGTGGATGTGATGGGCCACGTTGACGACCCGGTCGAGGATCGACTCGGCCACCACGGGATTGGGGAAGAGCGAGTACCAGTCAGAGGCCGATCGGTTGGCCGTGATGATGAGGCTCTTTCCCATCCGCTCGGTGACCAGCTCATAGAGGTCGTCGGCTTGGGTGACGGTGAACTCGCGCATGGCGAAGTCGTCGAGGATGAGGACCGAGGGCCTGGCCCAAGCGTGCAACCTGGTCTCCCAGCTGCGATCGGCGTGCCCGCCGGCCAGGTCGGCCAGAAGACGCGACGTCTTGGTGAATGCGCAGCTGTAGCCCCGTCGGCATGCTTGGTGACCGAGCGCCTGGGCGATCATGGTCTTGCCGACACCGACGGGGCCGTGGAGGATGACCGACTCGCCGGCCTCCATGAAGCGGAGTGTGGCCAGGTCACGGATATGGGCGGCGGGGATCTTGGGGTTGTAGTTGAAGTCGTAGTCCTCGATGGCGCAGACCTGCTCGAAGCGGGCGGCACGCACCCGCCGCGTGATGCCGGCCGCCTGACGCCGGGAGAGCTCGTCCTCGCAGAGTGCCTGGAGGAACTCGACGTGGCCGAGATCACCCGCTCGGGCCTGGGTGAGCCGGGCCTCGAAGGTCTCGAGCATCCCCGAAAGCCGCAGCGCCCGGAGCGTCGTCTCCAGCTGATGGGTTCTCGTCATCCCGCGGCCTCGGCGTCGCCCAGATGTGCGAACAGGGTGTCGGCACCATGGAGATGGGCCGGGGCCAGCGGTGCCTCCGCAACGTCGATCCCCTCCGCCTCGGTGCCCGCCGCCAGGATTCCCTTGATGGTGCGATAGCCAGGATCACCGACGTCTATGGCCCGGTGGCACGCCATGTCGAGTCGCACATCACCGTGGCGCTCGGCCAGACCGATGACGCCTTGGGCCGCACGCAGGCGGTGCAGCGCCCCGTCCTCGAGCAACCCGAGCACCACCTCGAGCACCGAGGGGCCCAGTTCACCGGCTCGCCGTCGGCACCAGGTGGGCGTGCGCATGAAGAAGGCCACCTTGTGCGGCGGGTAGTCCGCCCAGTCGGTCTGGCGTCCCCGTTCGATCCGGGCCCACGTCTTGATCACCGCGCCATCGGAGAAGACTTCGACGGTTCGTTCGCCGGCGCGGGCGTCGACCTGGCGGCCGATGAAGCGCCAGGGCACCGAATACAGCGCCTTGCCCACCTTGATGTAGCAGTCCGGTCCGACTTTCGGACGCGACCATGCTGCCAGCTCGAATGTCGTGTGCGGCAAGGTGATCAGCGTCGGTGCCTCGACCGCTTCGAAGATGGACAGCGGGGAGGCACCCTCGAGCGATCGATGAGCGCGTCGGCCGGCCACGTCTGTGCACCAGCTCAGCGCTCCAGCCTGCATGTGGGGGAGATCGATCCACTCGCGGCCGGCGAAATACGAGTCGCGGACGTAGGGCATCGGCCGCTCCACCCGAGGCTTGTCTTTGGGCTTGGCTGCCCGGGCCGGATCGATCAGGCATTTGTAGTGCTCGGCCAGCTCTCCATAGGCGTGGTTGAGCTTGGGGTCATAGATGTCGGGTTTGATGACGCCGGTCTTCAGGTTGTCGGGCACCAGGCGCCGCGGCACGCCGCCGAAGTACTCGAACGCATCGCGGTGCGCCGCCACCCAGGCGCTCTGGTCCATGCGAAAGGTCGGACGGACGAACATGTGCCGGCTCATGGCCAGCACCATGACGAAGGCCCACACCCTCCTCCAGTGCTGCAGAGTCGGGTCGAACCACCGGCCCAGGTAGCCGTAATCGATCTGGGCCTCTTCGCCGGCCGCGACGTCGGGGCGCAGCACCGTCACCTTGTTCTCCAGCGCCTCGTCGGGGAACTCGAGCCAGACGTAGCGCCGGAAGCTCGAGATGCCGACGTCGAGGCCCTGCTCGTCACGCAGGCGCTGGTGCACGGTTGTGGCCTTGTTCGTCTTGAGCATCTCGGCAATGCGCTCCCTGTGCGCGTCGATCACCCCATGGGTGCGGCTGCGGGCCCGCGGGTCGGTCAGCTCTGGGAACCAGTCCCGGACCAGCGCGGCCCACTGGTCCCGAGACAGCGGCGGACCCCCCGGGGCCAACCCGGACGCCTCGGCCGGTGCCACGTACTTGCGGATGGTCTTTCGGTCCGTCCCCAGGCTCTGCGCCACCACCGCGATGGGTCGGCCGGCATGCCAGTGGATGAGGATCTCCACGATGTCGATCACGTCAAACGTTCTCCTTGCCATGTGCTCCTCGCTCGCCTGGGGGACGAACGAAGCGGTTAGTTGGTCAAGGAGCCCGGTGGGGGGATCCCCACCCTGAAGTGGGGAATTACGTGAACGTCGAGGTGGGGAATTACTTGAACGCCCTACCCATCTGGTGGGGAATTACTTGAACGCCGACACATCGGGACCGAGTCATGAGCACGACACCTCCTGCGCTCGCGGCGGACCTCGAGGCCGGGCTGCGGCGACTCCGTCTCGGTGCCATGCGCCGTCTGGCGCCCGAACTGCTGATGGTGGCCAAGACCCAGCGCTGGAAGCCCGAGGAGTTCTTACGTACGCTGGTCGAGGCCGAGATCGCCTCGCGTGACGCATCGAACGCCCGGGCCCGACTGCAGAGTGCGGCGTTCCCGGTGACCAAGACGCTCGACGAGTTCGATGTGAACGCGTCATCGGTCGCCCGAGCCACCTTCGACTACTTGGTCAGCCTCGAGTGGATTACCGCCAAGGAGAATCTGTGTCTGGTGGGACCAGCGGGAACTGGGAAGTCCCACCTCCTCGTCGCTCTCGGACACCATGCGGTCGACGCCGGCAAGCGGGTGCGCTACTTCACCGCCACCGACCTCGTCGAGACCCTCTATCGCGGACTGGCCGACAACTCCGTCGGCCGGGTGATCGAGCAGATCCTCAAGGCCGACCTGATCCTGATCGACGAGATCGGCTTCGCCCCGATGGATGACAACGGCGCTCAGCTGTTCTTCCGCGTCGTCGCCGCGGCCTATGAACGCCGCTCGCTCGGCATCGGCTCGCACTGGCCCTTCGAGGACTGGGGTCGCTTCCTCCCCGAGCACACGACCGCCGTCAGCTTGCTCGACCGGCTCTTGCACCACAGCGTCTTGGTGGCCACCTCAGGCGAGTCATTCCGCCTCAAGGAAGCTCGTCAGAAGGGAGGTGGCCCCAAGCTCACCTAGAGTCAGGAATCACCGCGAGGGGTGCGTACTTCTGGTGGCCAAAACTGCGGAGTGGAAACTGGCCACGGACAAACACTCACAGTTGAGACGCTCGAAGGGCCACAGATCGCAAGGACCGCCTACCTCGCCGTCGTGGATGGAAGCCGAAGTCGCCTGCGACACGACATGCTCAATGTGCGGATGGAAGGAACTGCGAACCCTCGCACGAAGCTTCCTTTGGCATATCTACGCGCCAGAGCTGTCAACTATGTGGAAAGCTAACGCTCTCTAACCAGCTCGAGCTCTCCGGGAGCGAGCGCGAGAAAGAGAACGACTCTCTTGCTCTGTCCCAACGTGAGATGCCCGTGACCCGAAGTGTCCTCGATAAGCGCCAGATCACCCGCTTCCAGCGCTACACACGTGCCGTCGCAGGTTTCGTTGGCGCCATTGCCAGCCAGCGTGATCGCGAGCTGTCGCCGTGGTGAGCAATGGCGATCGCTGGCTACGGTGTTGTCGCTGGGATATGTCTTGAGATAGACGAAGCCGCCTTGGAGACGGGGCCATTGTCGAACCTCAGGGACCTCGAGGACGGAATGCGGCCACCTGAACGGTTCAGTGCGGCTGTGCCCCCCATCGTCATAGAGCCAACTCATGGTAGGGCGTCCATGACGTGGAACGGTCGGCAATGAAGCGCCCGGTCCAATTTCCGACGGCTTCCAATCGTGGACGCTGACGAGCAACCGCCAAGCATCGCCATCGCCATCCTCTTCGAGTGAGTCCGATGTAACATCCAAATAGGCAAAATCTCCCCGGCCCAAAGCTTGCGTCTTCGATGCGTAACGGTAGAGAACGTCGCCAGACAGCACTATCGACAGATGCGGTCCGACCGATGCCAGGTCTCGCGGTGTACGAGACCTGGATCTCGTCAGCCAAACGGCGCGAGCATTGATGTCAGTGAGGCTTCCCTTAATGCCGTCTGGACGGAACGGCAAGCTGGCGGGCCGAACCTCACATCCCGAACTGCCCTCATGGAACCAGATTCCACGCACTTGATGACTTTCTAGCGGAGGCTCAGTGCTCCGAGGCGGCCATTAGACCCCGACGTCCGCATACTTGCCGCTAACTTGTGAAGTCGCTCTGCCGGGCAGTCCGGAAGTCGAATGTTCCAACCTGGTTTGCCTCGCCCAAGTGCGCTTGAGCTTGTCGCTGACCGTGATTTTCAATCGGCCGAGGTCCCCCACTTCCAGTTCGATCGCATCGCCATCCATGAAAGGGTTTAGTCCCCGATGGTTCGTTCCTGTAGCCAAGATGTCGCCCGGCTCGAGGGTGTGCAGTGACGAGACGAATTCAATGCATTTCGGAATCGAATACGCCATGTCGTCGGTGTTGAAGATTTGCATCAGCTGTCCGTTGTTCCAGAGACGCACCGCAAGATTCTGCGGATCGTTCACCTCGTCAGCCGTGACGAGATACGGGCCGATGGCGCAAAAGGTATCCCGAGACTTCATTTGATAGAAGGCATTCTTCTCTGGTGGGAGCCCTCGCGCCGATCCATCGATCAGGTTTGTATATCCAAAGACGTAGTCCAAGGCCTCAGATGCCGGTACACTACGCGCCAGTCGACCGATGATCACGGCAAGTTCGGCTTCTCCCTCGAAAATCGTCGCCGGCACGTCGGGGAGTTCCATGACATCCCCATGCCCGATGATTGAGCTCGGGGATTTCTGGAACCCATTGATTGGTGGCCGTTCAGTAAGAGTCCCATCCTCGAGGTAATTGACCGCCATACAATCGATATTCACCGGCCGCGGTAGCGGCGGACGAATCCGAACCGATGCAAGCTCTACGCCCGAGGCGTAGTTCGACGCTTCCGCGAAGCGTGAAGCGAATTCGGACCATCGTTCTATGACGCTGGCGATGACGTCTTGTGGGTGGGCTCGGGGAATGTCACTGACGAGCCCGGACACGTCTATCACCGCGGAGTCTCGAAGGACTCCGAGTTTGTAGTCATCACAAAAGAGAAGTCTCATGCCTGTTCCTTTGGTTTGTCCGCTGTCGAAGTTGAAACCTTTCGATCATTCATTTGCAGTCATCGAGTCCACCGTGGGGGATACCTCGACATCCATCTCGGTAAGCGCCAGGACTTCTTCGATCGAGAAACCCGGCGCAATCTCCTCAAGCCAAAAGGAGCCATCGATCCATCTGAACAGGCCGATGTCCGTCACAACTAGGTCCACTCCACGCGGCGCCGTCAAGGGGTAGCTGCAATGCCGGACGAGTTTCGGTTTGTTCGAATGACTCAAGTGCTCCATCATGATGATGATCACACTTGAATCCGATCTCGCCACGAGATCCATCACGCCGCCGATCCCTCCTCCTGCCTGGCCGGGCAGCGACCAGTTAGCAAATCCACCCGCGGCATCCACCTGATACGCGCCAAGTACTACCGACGTGAGCCTGCCCGATCGCGCCATTTCGAAGGAAATAAGGCTGTCGAAGACGGATGCGCCAGGAAGCAATGAAACGAACTGGCCGCTGGCGTTGTAGACGTCAGGATCGATCTGGCCGCCCTCCGCGTGTCCTCCATATCCAAGAATCCCGTTCTCGGCGTGCAGGACAATGTCTCGACCTTGCAGATGATTGGAGACCAGCGTCGGGATTCCGATTCCCAAATTGACGTATCCCTCTGCCGGCAGACAACGCGAGGCCCGCTGAGCCATCTGATCTCGCGTCAGCGCGCGCTTGCCGTTGTAGATCCTGCCCTCATCCGCTTGACGGTCCGCGCCCATACGCTTAACGAGCTGATCGACCGTAACAGTGACCGGTGATTGCACCACTCGTTGAACAAAGATCCCGGGAAGGTCAACTTCCTTGGGATCAATCTCCCCAATCTCGACAATCTGGTCCACTTCGACGATAGCGATACGTGCCGCCTTTGCAAAGGCGGGATTGAAGCTCTGGTTCCCTCCGCGGAATACCACGTTCCCAGCTGTGTCGGCCTTCCAGGCACGTAGAAGCGCAAGGTCCACTGGCAGCGCTTCTTCGAGCACGTACGAACACCCACCGAAGGTTCGGATTTCTCTACCTTCCACGATTCGGGTACCGATACCAACCGGACTAAAGAACGCTGCTATCCCGGCGCCGGCTGCTCGACAACGCTCAACCAGAATGCCCTGAGGCACCATCTGAAGCTCGAGGTGGCCTTGTTGAATGAGATCTTCGGCGATGGACGGGTGACCGGAGCGTGCAGAAAACGAGGAGACCAGTTTGCGGACCTGTCCGTTTTCGACCAGGGTCATTCGTGCGTCGTCGCCCGCCCCGAGCGAGTTGCACACAAGTGTCAGATTCTTAACTCCTGAATCGGCCAAGGCACCCAACAGGCCGGCCGGATAGCCGTGCGCTCTTCCGAAGCCTGAAAACGCGACCGTGCAACCGTCTTCCACATCAGCGATCGCCGACTCGACCGAGGGAAAAACCTTGTCCACGCAGCCTCTTCACTTTCGAATATCGAGCAGATCTTCGAAGGACGTCTACCTGGTGACCCGCAGACGACTCCCGAAACATATTTCGTAGTGTGGAATATTATTCCGTATATCGCTTATCTGGTCAAGCTCAGGACGATGAGTGGGGACGACGGATGGGCGGGCGGTTGCCGGTCGGACCCCTACGTTGAGGGGATCTCGCCCGCAACGATGAGTCTCTCGCTCATCTCTCGCGCCTGAGAGAGCATTTGTCGCACTAGCTGCAGCTCTTGATCGGGCGCAGGATCGAGCGTCCCGACACAGAGAAGTGCAGCCAGCGGTGTTCCATTCGAATCCAAGACCGGAACCGCGACGCCACGACCGGCCTCGAACCTCTCGTAGTTATCTACCGAATAGCCACGGGACCGTATCTTTTCGAACTCTTGCTCGAGCTCAGCTGGATCCACGATCGTATTTGGTGTGTATCTACGGAGCCCGTTACCTTCATAGATGAATTGTCGTTCATCCTCCGGGAGGTATGCGAGTAGTAGCTTTCCGTCCGCCATCGTGTGAGCAGGCTGAAAACGACCAGGTTCAAAGTCAACGATGCTGGTGTACGCTCCCGCGACGCGCTCCACCTGAACAGTACGGCGTCCCACGAGTATGCTCATTACCGCGTCGTATCCAGTCTCCCGCGCGAGATGACCGAGATACGTCTTGCCGTCTTGGATGATCGGGTTGGCCGCCATCCCGATCATCCCGACACCGACTGCTTCCATGCCGATGCGATATTTCGTTGTCCGGGAGTTCTGCTCGACCCAGCCCACACTGACGAGCGTCGCCAATTGCCTGTGAACGCTCGCAGGAGAGAGTTGCACCTGCTCTGCGATTTCGACGATACCCATAGGGTAGGGATTCTCGGCCAGAGCCGTCACGATTCTCATGGCGCGCTGCACCGCTCGAACGAAATTCGACTCGGGCTGATCTTCCTGCGCAATGGACGGGCCAGCGGAACCCACGATACCTCACGAATTCTAGGCGAAAGCGCCTCAAAATAGAGTGTAAAACCCATCTTAGCTGCTCAATCGAAAACCACGAATCACTCATGCTTGTCCCTGGAGATGCGAACCATTTCCACGGACTGGACGGGGCTCGCTCGTCGAGAGCGTTGACACTTGCTTCGATACTCGAGAGCTTGCGCTTCACCACGAATACCTCCAGATCGCACATCTGGCCGGAGCACCCCAACGACGTCGAAGGCATGTCTACGTCTGCGGAACGCTCCTCCGGCCGCTTTCAGATTCCAGCACCAACGCGATTCCCTGGCCGACGCCGATACACATGGTCGCCAACCCGTAGCGACCTCCGGTCCGTCGGAGATGGTGGGCGAGCGTAGCGACGATCCGTGCGCCACTGCAGCCCAACGGGTGACCGATCGCGATGGCGCCGCCATTCGGATTCACGATCTTTGGGTCGAGTTCGGGCCACTCGGCGAAGCAGGCCAGTGATTGAGCGGCAAAGGCCTCGTTGAGCTCAACGACGTCAAGGTCGGCCCACGCGATACCTGCCCGCGCGAGGGCTCGTTCCGCTGCGACGACTGGACCAATCCCATAGAGCCGGGGTTCGACAGCGCTCGTCGCTCGTGCCACGATCCTCGCGAGGGGTTCGACCCCCATCGCAGTGACCGCCGAGTCGTCGGCCAAGATCATCGCTGCCGCCCCATCGTTGAGCGGAGAGGAGTTCCCCGCGGTGACCGTGCCCTCGGGGCGGAACGCGGGCTGGAGCTTCGCCAAGCGCTCGATCGTGGTGTCTCTGCGGATCGACTCGTCGCGGTCGAGATCCACACCGACCACAGCAACTACCTCGGTGTCGAACGCTCCGCTGTCCCAGGCCGCGGCCGCTTTGGTGTGGCTGTCTGCGGCGAATTGGTCTTGCCGTTCGCGGCCGATGTTGTAGAGGTCGGCGAGGATCTCGGCTCCCTCTCCGAGGGCGACTGTCCACGATTCGGGCATGCGCGGGTTCACCATCCGCCACCCGAGCACTGTCGAATGGAGGGTCTCATGGCCGCGCGGGAACGGAGCGTCTGGCTTCGGCAGGACCCACGGCGCGCGGCTCATTGACTCCACGCCGCCAGCTACTGCTATGGATGCGTCGCCCACTTCGATGGCCCTGCTGGCCTCGAAAACCGCTTCCATCCCCGACCCGCACAACCGATTCACCGTTGAGCCGGGGACGCTGACTGGCAGTCCAGCGAGCAGTATCGCCATGCGGGCGACGTTTCGATTGTCCTCACCGGCCCCATTGGCATCACCGAACCACACGTCGTCGATCGCCGCCGGATCGAGCGACGGTTGGCGGCCCACCAAGGCAGCAAGCACCGTAGACGCCAGGTCGTCAGGTCGGCTTCCGCAGAGGGCGCCGCCGTACCGGCCGATCGGGGTCCGCACTGCGTCAACGATCCATGCGCCTTCTTTCAACGGGACGAACCTGCCATGGAGTCTCCGAGACCGCTATGTGGTCGGGCCAGGGTCACGGGCGCCGACCATCGAAGGCGTCTTGCAGGAGTGACCGCATCGACTCCCTGTCGACAGGACGCGGATTGGTGTTTCCGACTTCGACGACGGCTCGCTCTGCTGCGAGGTCGAGTCCGTCGGCCGGCATGCCGATGGCGTCAAGGCTGGTCGGTGCGCCGAGGGTCGACGCGAGGTCGAAAAGCAATCCGGCGGCGGCGGAAGCGTCGCGCGGGCCACCGAGCGCCTCGGTGATCCGCGCCATGGCGTCTGGGACAGCCGGGGCGTTGAACGCGGTCACTTGCGGGAGGATGACCGAGTTGACCTCGCCATGGATCAGGCGGAAGGTGCCACCGAGCACATGGCAGAGCTTGTGATGCAGCGCGGACCCGGCAATGGCAAACGCTTTGCCGGCGAGGTACGCACCGAAAAGCGCGTCACCTCGGGCGCCGAGATTGTCAGGTTCCTCGACGATGGCGGGCAGCGCCCGTGCCAAGATCCGCACCCCTTCAACGGCATAGAGATCACCCACCGGGTTCGATTCGGGTGCGTAGAGTGCCTCGACACAGTGAGCGATAGCGTTGAGCCCACTGGGCCCGATGACTTGATTCGGCAACATGAGCGTCAGCGCTGGGTCGTAGATCACGACGCGGGGTAGTGCTCGAAGGTCACGTCCGGTCTGCTTGTGCTCGCCCGTGATGCCATACACCGGTGTCATCTCCGACCCTGCGAGGGTTGTGGGGACGACCACGAGCGGGATCCCGCTGTCGATGGCGACTGCCTTGCCCAGCCCGGTTGCAGAGCCGCCACCGATGGTCACGATCGCGTCGGGCGAGGCGCCGGCAACGACCTCTTGTGCGGTAGCCACAAGTTCTTCGGGAACGTGCTGACGTACTTCGTCAAATCGAGCAACGAAGCGAGGGCCGAGTTGATCGGCGACCAGATCCGCCACGGGCTTGGCCCCCCTGTCGGCGATGACCAGCACCCGCTCGGCGCCCAAGGCAATGATCTCCGCGGCAACCCACACCACGGCGTCGACACCGAACACGACCCGACCAGGAAGCGCGTCATGCACGAATGCCCTCATGCAGCCTGACCTCGGGTCGTCTCCAGTTTCCGAAGGACCTCCAGCTCCTCGGCTGTTGGAGGCTCAGTTTCCTCGAGGTCGTCGCTTATGGCGAGGTCCCACCCCGTTGCGGCACGGACCACGGCCACGTCGACCCCGGGATGCACCCTCGCCAGAAGGAGCTCCCCCGCCGAATCCTCGCGGCGCAGCTCGCCCAAGTCGGTGATGACAGTCGAGACACGCTCGCCAAGTGATGTCCGAAAGGCGACGCGCTCGACAAACGTGCGCGCCGATTGACGAACCGCCACTATGACTCGACCGCAGGATGCTGCGATCTCCGGTGCGCCTCCGGCGCCTGGCAACCGCACATCGGGGTGGTCGTAGGGGCCGATGACCGTGGTGTTGATGTCGGCTCGGCGGTCGATCTCCGCTGCCCCAAGGAACCCGACATCGATTCGACCAGCCTGGAGCCAGTAGTTGAATATCTCGGGAACCGACACGACCGCGTCTGCTGTGGTGGCCAACTCACCGTCGCCGATCGAGAGTGGAAGCGTCCGAGGCTTGGCGCCGATCGTCCCGGACTCGTAGACGAGCACGAGGTTCGGAGCGTGCGTACGGCGGGCAACGTTGGCGGCGGTGGATGGCAGCCCGATCCCGACAAAGCAGACCTCGCCATCGGACAGATGGCGGGCCGCTGCGATCGTCATGATCTCGTCAGGCGTCCACGGGGTCCCACTCACGCCGGCGTGCCTTCCAGCTGCGGCTCGGCGACACCGAGCACGTGCTCGTGCATCCAGGAGAGGAACCCGTTTCGGTCGCGACTGATCGATTCCCATGCCTGGTAGAAGGCGTTGTCGCGTGTCGAGTATCCGTGTGCGTAGCTCGGATGAGCGCCCCCGGGTACCTCGGCCACTGCGCTGAGCACCCAAGCCGGTAGTACGACAGCGCCTGGAAGGGGACCGAGTTGGTCGACGATTTCCTCGACGGTGACGACAGCACGCGCAGCCGCAAGGACCGCTTCTCTTTGCACGCCTGTGATCCCCCAGATCTGGACGTTGCCCTGTCGATCGGCTCGCTGCGCGTGGATGATCGTGACGTCCGGTCGCAGGGCGGCGACCGCAGTCAGACTTTCGCCCGTAAACGGGCAGGCGATGCGTGCGACATTCTCGGTGTGCGCCGGCAGGTCCGTTCCAGAGTACCCGCGGAGGACGGCAAAGGGCAGGCCACTGGCGCCAGCGACGTAGCGATTGGCCATGCCTGCATGGCTGTGCTCTTCGAGTTCGAGATGGTGGGGCCAGCCGTGCTCAACGGCGTCACGAAACCGGTGCAGGGACCCCACGCCGGGATTGCCGCCCCAGGAAAAGACGAGCTTGCGGGCGACACCCATGCCGATGAGCTGGTCGTAGAGGACGTCGGGGGTCATCCTCACGAGCGCCAGGTCACGTCTGCCTTGGCGGATGATCTCGTGACCGGCGGCGAAGGGGATGAGGTGGGTGAAACCCTCGAGTGCGACGGTATCTCCGTCATGGACGTTGGCGCCTATCGCCTCGGCGAGAGAGGTGATCACCTCGGGTACCAGACCGGAAGTTCAGCGTCCACGTTGACCCAGACGGATTTGGTCTCTGTGTATTCACGCATCGCCTCGAAGCCCATCTCACGTCCATATCCAGACTGCCCGATGCCCCCGAATGGCGAGCCGGGGTTAACGCGCTTGTAACTGTTGATCCAGACCATTCCGGCGCGAAACGCCCGGGCCATGGCATGAGCGCGGGAGAGGTCTTTTGTCCACAGACCAGCGCCCAGGCCGTAAGCGGAGTCGTTGGCGATCTCGATTGCCTCGGCGTCGTTCTTGAACGTCGTCACGGTCACGAAGGGTCCGAAGACCTCCTCGCGGCACACGCGAGCCCGCCGGTCGGCACGTACGACGGTGGGTTGGACATAGCAGCCGTGAGCGAGGTCCGGCGAGGTCGGGGCAGCACCGCCGACCAGTATTTCGGCACCCTCATCGATGGCGACTTTCACGTAGTTGAGAACGCGGTCTCGATGCATTGGGGAGGTGAGTGGGCCCATCTCGACGCTGTGATCGAGTGGGTTGCCGAGTCGGATCGATCGCGCCAGTCCGAGGAAGCCGTCGAGGAACTCGTCCGCGATGTCCTCATGGAGAATGAGTCGGCTTCCAGCGATACAGGCTTGGCCCTGGTTATGGAAGATGGCGAAGGCGCTCCCGTTGCAGGCGAGCGTGAGGTCGGCGTCGGCGAAGACCACGTTGGCGCCCTTGCCGCCCAGCTCGAGTTGGACTCGCTTGAGATTGCCAGCGGAAGCCTCGACGATCCGGCGCCCCACGGCGGTAGAGCCGGTGAACGCGACCTTGGCGATCCCGGGGTGCTCCGCGATCCGCTGGCCAGCCGTCTCGCCGTACCCCGGGACGATGTTGACCGTGCCGGGCGGGAACCCGACCTCAACTATCAGCTCGGCGAGCCTCAGCGAAGTCATCGGCGTCAGCTCGGACGGCTTCATCACCACTGTGTTGCCCGCTGCGAGTGCTGGCCCGAGTTTCCAGCTGCAAAACATGAGCGGGAAGTTCCACGGCACGATGGAGCCAACTACACCGAGCGCCTCGCGCTCGACGTAGTTGAGGAATCCCACTTCGACAGGGATCACGTCGCCGAGAACCTTGTCTGCCATCCCCCCGAAGTAGCGGAAGGTCGCCGCGGTCCGCGGGACGTCCAGGATCGTGGAGTCCCGGATGGGGTGACCGGTATCGCGGCTCTCAAGTTCAGCCAGTTCGGCGGCGTTGGCCTCGATGGCTTCGGCGAGACGGAGGAGAAGCACTCCTCGCTGGGCGGCTTGCGTCCGAGACCAAGCCGGGTATACCGCGGCCGCGGCCTCGACCGCCCGATCCACGTCGGCCGACCTCGCCTCCGCGACCTCGGCCAGGACGCTGTTGTCATGCGGATCCATGACCTCGATCGTGGCGCCATCGAGGGCATCGACGAAGTCGCCGTCGATGAACAGCTGCGTCTGCAACAACGGCCTAGATGTCGACGGGATAGGTCGGCGCTTTGCCCGTGGCGATCAGCTCGGGCAGCTCTGCTGATCCGTTCTCCCAGACGAGGAGCATCGACCTCTTCGGCGAGTATCCCTGGTGGCGGATGTCCGCGGGCATGGCTGCGACATCACCGGCTTTCATGGTCACACGCGCCCGCAGCTTGCCAGTCGCCTTGTCAGCGACTTCCCATTCGATCTGGTCGGACAGTTGCACAAACCATTCGACCCGGTCGTTCCCGTGAATAATGGGCAGGACGTACTCTTCGGTCGTCGGGCAGTAGAGGCTGTCCTTGCACACCGAGACAACCGACGGATTCCATGTGACATCGGAGCGTGAGAGGTAGCCGAAGAGGTTGAAGGCACATACCTGGTCCTCGAATCCAGGCTCGGCGTAGACCTCGGGCTGGGACTGTTCGACGTCAGCGAACATCCGATTGACCGGGTGTGTCTCGTCAGTCCGGATCGGCTCGTCACCAGGGACACCGACCATTCGGGAAGCCGTAACCCGTCGCCGGGTGATCGCCTCGGTGTTGCTGCCGGACTTGTCACCCCACGCCGTGCGCGTCTCTTCCGGCGCGGCAAATGGATCGAACCCTTCGTTGGTCCAGTCGTCGAGCATCGAACGGAAGGTCCCAAGGATCTGCTCATGAGGGAAGTTCTCGAGGTGGTCGAGTTCGGCCTTGCGATAGGCCTCGTTGAACGAACCGGCAAACAAGTCGACGTTGCCGTAGTGGTTCAGGGTACCAACCACATGGTCGAAGTTCACGGTGCCGTAGAAGAAGTTCCACGCCACATCCCGTTGCGTGGCGCGAAGAAACGCGTCGACGGACATCGTGTGGGTGCCCGTCGGCCACCTCACGTAAGCGAAATACTCATCGCGTTCGAAAGTGAACTCCCCGAGTCGGAACGTGCGGTAGCCATGGCGGTTCGGTTCGCCGGCAAGTACCTCATCAATGGCTGT
This sequence comes from uncultured Acidimicrobiaceae bacterium, assembly GCA_963717455.1. Classification (GTDB taxonomy): domain Bacteria; phylum Actinomycetota; class Acidimicrobiia; order Acidimicrobiales; family RAAP-2; genus Bog-473. The sequence goes on along the minus strand of OY970336.1, from coordinate 2,151,237 downwards.
GTCAGTCATGATTCCTCCTTACACCGTTTGACAGATCTCTGACCACCGCTCAACGGTGTCCTCGCCGAAGATGGTCTGGAGAAGGATGCAGGCTGGGTTGTCGGAGCGAAACCGGTAGGCCGCATTCGCGGGGAGGAGTGCCATGTGGCCGCGGCGGGCCACAATGCGTCCCGCCGGCCGACCTACGGGATCACCACTCACCGCAATCGACCCTGCCTTATCGGAAGGCGCGAGCCCCTCATCCAAGGCGACGAGGTCGATTTCGACCACGCCGTCCATTACGAGCGCAAACTCGTCGTGGGCGCATGTGCGCCACTCCGAGCGGCCTTCGGCGCGTATCGCTTCAAGCACATACTGCTGGTTCTTGCCGACCACCACCTTCTCCCACGGCTTCGAATTGGACGCCACTTCGAACAAATTCGAGAAGGCGTAGTGCCGAGGGTCGTCATCGATGGCCTCGACGGCGCCTTTCTCGTAGTCGAGTAGCGAGCCAAACTTCGTCACATAGGTCGACACGGTCACCTCCACGCACTACTGCGAACGATCTTGCGAATGTTCGCTATGCGAACTATTGTACGCTTACCGAACACACATACCTTGACCGGGAGAGACGCCGTTGTCAACTGTGAGGACCGAGTTCGTGCAGTCTCTGGCTCGAGGGCTGGCCGTCATCCGTGCATTCTCGGCTGACAGGCCGGCCATGACCCTCGCGGACGTCGCCAGGGAGACCGGGATGACGCGGGCGACGGTGCGTCGTCTCCTCTTCACACTGGAATCACTCGGCTACGCGAACTTCGATGGCAAGCGGTTCTCCCTGACCCCGACCGTGCTCGACATCGGCTATGCCTACCTGTCCTCTCTGGACCTCGCGGCAATCGCGCAGTCCGACATGGAGGCTCTTGTTGATCGAACGCACGAATCTACTTCGGCGGCAGTGTTGGACGGAACGGAGATCGTCTACGTCGTTCGCGTGCCGACAAAGCGAATCATGACGATCTCGCTCGGGCTCGGGTCGAGGCTCCCAGCGCACGCGACCTCAATGGGAAGGGTCCTGCTCGCAGATCTTCCACCCGAACGACTCGACGCTCACCTGCCTCAGGGATCTTGGCCCATCTTCACATCACAAACGATTGTCGATCGTGAATCGCTGGTTGCCGAACTCCAGCGAGTGCGTGACCAGGGGTGGGCGCTGGTGGACCAGGAGCTCGAGGAGGGCGTTCGGTCCGTCGCCGCTCCGCTACGTGATCGCAGTGGCAAGACCGTCGCTGCGCTGAATGTCTCCAGCCACGCGGGGCGCGTCGACATGGATGTACTCCTAAACGAGTTCTTACCTGACTTGATGCAGACGGCTGAGCGGATCAACGAGCGCCTGCGGCAACGATGAGCGGCGGTGAGGTGGTCATCCGGCGGTTGGAAGGGTTGGTCTCCGACCTGCGGGCTACCTCGGTTCCGGTGGGGGTGGGTGAGTTGACCGATGCTATGGCCGCGATCACACACGTAGACCTGTCCCGACGCAATGAATTACGGATGGCCCTCGCGTCGACCCTTGTAAAACGGGACGCCGACCGCTCCGTGTTCGAAATCCTCTTCGATACCTGGTTTCCAGCGGGCGTAGCTAAAGGCGAGTCGAGTGAAGTCCCCTTGCGGGATCGTCTGGTACAAGCTCTAACCGATGATGACGACACACGACTCGTGCAGCTCGCCAGAGAAGCGGCCGCAGAAGGCGACATGCGGTACCAACGGGCAGTCCGAGATCTCGGGGCGAACAGGCTGGCAAGCGATGCACTTCGGCACAGCCGGGCCACAGGTATGGCTCGCACACCAGCAACGCTGACAGCTGCGGTTGACCGATTCTTGCGCGCCCTGCGCCGAGAGCTCCTGGCGCGACAACGCGCCGAGGCCACCAATGACGACACGGCGCCGCCTCCCCGACCGGAGGAGGTCGAGATTGCAGGTGCCTCCACGCTGGAACTGGAGGAACTCCGCTCCGCTGTGCGCCCTCTGGCCCGACGTCTCGCCGCCAAGTTACGCAATGCCCAGCGCGACCGGCGAGGAACACTGGACATGCGGCGAACGATCCGCCGCTCGCTGTCATCCGGTGGGGTTCCCCACGACACGGTGTGGCGGCGGCGTCGACTACAGCGGCCTGACCTCTGGCTGGTCTGCGACGTGTCCGGATCGGTTGCCGAGTTCGCGCGGTTCACAGTCGGTCTCGTCAGCGCAGCACACGACGAGATCGCCAGCCTCCATGCCTTCGTGTTCGTCGACGACGTAGTCGATCTCACCGATACCCTGGCAGACCGCTCCCACGAAATTGACGCCTTCGCCCTCGTCGGCGCGGCAGCTGTTGGCCTTGCCGGCCGACGCAGCAACTGGGGACAGGCTCTCCGGGCCTTCGAGGACCGCCACGCGAACCGTATCGAACGGCGATCGACGATCGTGATCCTCGGCGATGGCCGAAGCCATGGGGCGGACCCCGGTGCCGACGTCATAAGGCGACTGTGCCACAAAGTTCGACGGGTGACTCTACTGGTTCCGGAATCCCAGGATCGATGGGGTACGACAGACTCAGCACTGCTGGCTTACGCGGACGCGGGCGCTGTCCTGCGCGAGGTACGCAATCTTTCACAGTTGAGCGAAGCTATTGGGGATCTGGCCACCGGTCAGTCGCCGGCGTCAGCTCTACACGTGACGTGAGAGGACTTGATTATTGGCACTAGTCCGACTGCAACTGTTGTGCCGGCTCAATGGGTGAGCAAGTCCTCCAGGGTCCTCGGACGGCGCATCTCAGCCTCGGTGTCTTTTCTATTGGGCCCGAACGGTGGTCATTCGGCTGTCAGTTGGCGAAGCGACCGAGACCCGAACGGTAAAAGAGGAGCGGATTGCCCTCGCCCACGTCCATGGCGACGACGTGGCCCGTCACCAGCTCATGGTCACCGCCGTCGAATATGTCGCCGAGCCGGGACTCCACCACTGCGAGGGACCCCGTGATCACCGGTGAGCTCGTTACCCCGTGTGACCAGCCGACTCCCTCGAACTTGTCGCCGCCCGACACGGCGAAGGAACGGCACAACGCCTCTTGGCGCTCCTCGAGGACGTTGACGCAGAACGCTCCGGCCTGGGCGATGCGCGGCCAGCTCGTGGAGCTGCGCGCCGGCGCCAGGATGACCATCGGCGGGTCGAGCGAGAGGGCGGTAAAGGACTGGCAGGTAAACCCGACGGGGACCCCGTCCTCAAGCGCGGTGACGATCGTGACGCCTGTCGCGAAATGGCCGAGCACCTCACGGAACCGGGTCAAGTCAAGGTCAGACATGGCCAGCCTCCCCTTAAGCATTCCCGAGAATTTTGCGAATGAGACTGCTCGTCACAGTCCTTTTCCACACGGTACATCCAGCGCTGCGTATCGAACATAAATTCTGGGAGTTAGCCATGAGAGGCTATCTTGCACATCCGGACGGCGGCCGCAGTTGCCCTACCGCCATGCCGTCGCTGGCCGATGAGTACCCCGCTGAGTTCGCGCGAGCTAGCACCGACTTGGATGTCGGTAGCATTGCGATGGTTTACAACGCCCTCGCAAGTGGGCTGATCAGTTTGCGGTAGAGACCGCACATCCTCGAGGGAACATGTCGCTTGGCACCGACCGTTCCCCAACGCCGACAATTCACACCGCGTAAACAAGGGAGGGATGGGTGCCTCAGCGCCTCGAACTCAGCAATAAGGCCGTCGAACTATTGCCCTACTTCAGCTTGAAAGAATCCGCGACGTTTGATTCAGCGTGCGCCGCTCTGTGGCCATCCGTAGATGCCAGTGATGCGGCCGCATATTTCAAGCAGACCGTCGACGAGATCAATCGAGTGGTGAGGGAGGCCTCCGGGGATCCGTCGCCGGTGATTGTCGGACCGGGGAGTTCTTCAGCCCCCTCTGGGGCTCCGCCCCCCAAGATTATGGTGAGGGTGCTGACAGGCAAGCCTTACGTCGAGCTGTGTGACTAGTGCCGTGACCGGCAACGTTGGTGGGGCGCGTCCACAACTTTGATCTCTGGGTCGCGCAAAGTGGTGCCATGGCAGAACGGGTGGCAGTCAGGGATATCTCCAACGAGGAGGGACGCAAGCTCCTCTCGATCGTGCGCCGGGGCTCGGGCTCTGTGGTGCGATGGCGCAGGGCCCAGATGGTCCTGCTCTCGGCCCAGGGCATGGACGTGGCCCAGATCGCCAAGGTGGCCTTCACCTCGCCGGACCGGGTCCGTGAGGTCCTGCACAACTTCAACGACAACGGGTTCGACTCGTTGGCTCCCAAGTACTCGGGTGGGCGGCCGCCCAAATTCACCCTGCCCGAGCGCCGGGAGATCAAGAAGATCGCCCTCAGCCGTCCGGTCGACCACGACCTGCCCTTTTCCACCTGGAGCTTGTCCAAGCTGGCCGAGTTCCTCGTCGCCGAGGGGGTGGTCGACGACATCAGCCACGAGGGTCTGCGCGTGCTCCTCCGAGAGGAGGGTGTCTCCTTTCAAGTGATCAAGACCTGGAAGCAATCGAAGGACCCCGACTTCGAGGCCAAGAAGAACCGGGTGCTCGAGCTCTACGAGATCGCCGATGGCTTGGCAAAACCGAAGAGGGGCGACCCCAGCGTCGTCATCTGCATGGACGAGTTCGGCCCGCTGAACCTGTTGCCCCGGCCGGGCAAGCAGTGGGCGCCGAGAATCGTCAAAGGCGAGGGGTGCGAAGAACCGCGACGCCGGCGCCGCAGGGCCACCTACACCCGCAAGAACGGGGTCCGTCATCTGATGGCCGCCTACGACCTGAACCAGGACAAGATCTACGGCCACGTCAAGTTGAAGAAGGACCGGACGACGTTCCTCGAGTTCTGTCGCTACCTGCGCACCTTGTACCCACCGAACGTCCGCATCGCCATCGTCATGGACAACTTCAGTCCGCATCTCTCGACCAAGGTCGATTCGCGGGTGGGCGACTGGGCAGAAGCGAACAACGTCGAACTGGCCTACGTGCCGACCAACGCCAGCTGGATGAACCGGATCGAAGCCCAGTTCCAGGCGCTGCGGTACTTCACCCTCGATGGCACCGACCACCGCTCACACGAGGAGCAGAACTCGATGATCCGCCGCTACATCATCTGGCGCAACCGCAACGCTCACGACAAAACCCTTCGCGAGCTGGTCAAGCGCGCAAACGTTGCCTGATGCGGCACTAGGAGACTGTTGAAAAAAGCGGGCGAAGGTGCTCGCGATTTGGCCGCCAATCGTCGAGAATTGGTGGGTGCAAGGACACAGCGAATCCAACCCTGAGCTGCTCGACGCCGCAGCCCTCTGTCGACAGCTCGTCCCCGAAGGAAGCGTGGAGGCGTTCCTGGCCGATCACCGTCACGATCTGTTCCCCGACGAGATGTTCGAGGACCTGTTCCCGTCGGGTCGTGGTCGCCCCTCGATCCCGGCCGACGTGGTGGCCACAGTCATGGTCCTCCAGGCCCTCGAAGGGCTCTCGGACCGTGATGCCGCTCGGGCGCTGCGAGACCGAATCAGCTGGAAGGTGGCCTGTGGGTTGGCGCTCGACGAGAGGGGTTCGACTTCTCGGTGCTCACCTATTGGCGCACCCGGCTGCGCCAGTCCGAACACCCCGAACGGATCTTCGACGCGGTGCGTTCGGTCATCGACGCCACTGGGGTGTTGAAGGGCAAGACCAAAAGAGCCCTCGACTCGACCTTGCTCGACGACGCCGTGGCCACCCAAGACACCGTGACCCAGCTCATCGCGGCGATCCGCCGGGTGCGCCGGGTCGTTCCCGGAGCCAAAGGCGTGAGCGTTTATGCCCACGACTACGAGTCAGGTGGCAAGCCCTTGATCGCCTGGGACGACCCCGTCGCCAAGGCGGCCCTCGTCGATGGACTGGTCAACGATGCCCTCCATCTCCTGGCCGAGTTCGAAGACGCGACCGAGCAGGACGAGGCCACCTCCGCACTCGGATTGCTGGCCCTCGTCGCCGGTCAAGACGTCGAACAGCTTGACGACGGCACCTGGAAGATCGCCCGAAAAGTGGCCCCCAACCGGGTCATTTCCACCGTGGACCCCGAGGCCCGCCACATGCACAAGTCGCGATCGGAGTATCGCGATGGCTACAAGGCCCACATCGCCATCGAACCCGAAACCGGCTTGGTGACCGCCTGCGCCCTCACCCCGGCCAATACCGCCGATGGGTCAACCGGCATCGAGCTCTTGGCTGGCGAGGCGCCCGGACTCCAGGTTCTAGGCGACGGTGCGTATGGATCCGCTGAGACGCTGAGTGCCCTGGGCAAGGCCAAGCACCAGCGCGCCATCAAGCCCTGGCCGACGACACCGGCTGTGCCCGGTGGCTTCGAACGGGAGGACTTCGTCGTCGACGAGGAGGCACGCACCGCAACCTGTCCCGCTGGCCACGCGGTCTCGATCACCGCGGGTCGCGCCGCCGTGTTCGGAATCCACTGTCGCGGATGTCCACTCCGGGATCGGTGCACCAAATCCAAAGACGGTCGCACCCTCCACCTGCACCCTCACGACAACGAGCTAATGGAATCCCGACGGGCATGGCGAGAGGGCGACTTCGCCGAGGACTACCGACGATGGCGTCCGATGGTGGAACGATCGATCGCATGGCTGGTGGCCGACAACCATCGGCGAGTCAGATTCCGAGGTGTGAAGAGAAACCAGCTCGGTCTCTCGTTGCGCATCGCCGCCATCAACCTCAGACGGTTGGTCAACCTCGGTCTGGACCACGACGGTGAGTGGATCCTCGGGATGTAGGAGTTCGAGGAACATTTGTGAGACCGATGAGGCCCGAAGAACCCCGTCTCCGAGGCCCATCCCCTCGATTCATCTACCCCAGGCCGGAAGCTCACGGCACCCGTGCTCCTGAACTCGGAGAATGTCGTTTGTTCAACAGTCTCCTAGGTTGTGCCGTTGCCGAGAACCCATTCGTTGCAGATTGCTGGTCCGCTGAGCCATGTCTGCCACGGACCACTCCTAGGAGTCGCTTGCTCCGGGGGGCCGGTTGAGTGCCCAATAAACGTCCAGGAAAAGTATCGAGCCATCGGCATTTGTAGACTCTGTGCGTGGTGAGTCCCGACCACTACCGCGGCCCAAGGGTGGTGGCGCGCCGGGGGCGTGGCATGGGGGACCGGATCTGGGTCATCCCGGGCGAACCGACTCCCCCGCCGACTGAGATCGATCAGAAAACTGCGACCGCGACCACCTCCTGGCACCGCACCGATCAGCCCTCCGGCGATGTCGAGGGAGCAACCGAGGAGCATGACGTCAATCCGTTGGAGGCGTTCAGCCACACCGACAGCCGGCCCGGCTACGGCACCTATTACTACGACCCCGAAGACGATGAAGAGATCGACGAGTTCGCCGATGAGTTCACCACCGACACTCCGGTAGGCGGATCTCCGCTTCCAGCTCGCTCCGACGTCGGCCTCCTCGAGATCAACGTCCTCGGGCCGGTTGAGGTACGGGGATGGCTGATCGCCCCGAAACGCAAGCTCCTCACCGAGCTGGCCTGCTACCTGGCCTTGCATCAGGACAGGCCGATGAGCGGCGAGGAGTTGAGGGCCGCGCTGCGGCGAAACTCTGACGACTGGGGCGAGCTGAACCCCAAGACTCTGCGCAACAACATGTCCGAGTTGAAGCGCTCACTGGGCCCCGAACTGTTCCCTTCATCTCGAGGCGCTGGGTACTCGCTCTCCGGACCGTTTCGCTGTGACTGGGTCACCTTCCAGGCACTCGTGGCCGAGGCCGATGACCCCGGTGCCGACACGGCCGCCACCTTGCGATCGGCCCTGACCCTCGTCCGGGGCCGTCCGTTTGCCGACGTCGACTTCGGCTGGGTGGCCCGGGAGTTCTTACTCTCCGAGATGGAGCGCGCCATCCGGGACGCCGCCCGGCGCCTGGCGGCACTTGCACTCGAAGCGGACGACTTCGAGTGCGCGCTGTTCTCCTTTCGGCGGGGGTTGCTGGCGTCGCCCTTCGACTTCGCGCTGTGGGAGGGTGCGCTGCGGGCGGCCGCTGGCGTGGGACCCGACGAGTTGGCCAGCACCTGGCGCGACTGCCAGGCGACGCTGGGCGACGATGCGGCGGAGTTCGCGCCGTTGGTCGAAGAGCTACGAAACAGTCAGGCCGGCGGGTAGAGCGCGCAGAGTTCTTCCCAGGTGGCCGCTTCGTGGAAGCCGCCCATGGACGCGAAGTAGGCGTGCTTCCACCAGGGCAGGAGGCGCACCTCGCCGAGCTCGTTGCCGTAGATGAGGAGGCCGTATCCGGGCCGGCCCCGAGCGATGGCGTCGATGGGATAGCGCGGCTGGCGCACCGGGTACGTCGAGGTTGACGGGCGGGTGATCCCGTATTGCCCGACATGGCGGCTGACCGAGATTCTCGGGACCTCCTCCTCGCCGCCGAGCGCGCTGATGAGGGCGAGGGTCCGGTAGTCGGCCACCCCGGGCAGGATCACCTTGGCGCCGAAGAGCGTCAAGAACCCGTCGGCTGCCTCCCCCCAGCGCACCCGGGCCTGGGAAAGGTCCTGGAGACAGGCCAAGGTGACGAGACCCTGTCCGCCTCCCTCGGCGGCCAGTGCGGGCAGGGAGGCAAGTGGGGCGATGTTGGCCACCTCGTCGAGGGCGAAGAGCACCGGAGCGGCGTACGCCGGACGCTCGAGCGTGGCGGAGCGGATGGCCTCGAGCAGGGCCACGACGAGCGGGGCCAGCTGGTCCTGCTGATGGGCCGGGGCGCAGATGTAGAGGGTGTCGGACGACCGGGCGAAGGCAACCGGGTCAAAGGTGGGATGGGCGGCGGCCTCGAGGACGGCGTCGGAGCGATAGGCCGACAACAGCCCGGCCGCCGTCGAGAAGATCCCTGAGCGCTCCCGCTCGTCGGTCGCCGCGACGCCCGAGAGGATGGAGGCGGCCAGCTCGTGTTCGGACTCGGCGATGACCGCGATCGGTTCGCGCAGGTCCCGGGCCAGCACCCATTGGCAGCAGTCGCCAATGGATCGTCCGCTCAGGGCGGCGGCGAAGAGCAGCGGGGCGAGCAACGCCTCGGCGCGCTCGACCCAATGGGCCGACTCGCTCGCCGACCCGCCGGGCCGCGCCGCCCGGGAGAGCCCATGAGCCATCGACACCGCCCGGTCGAACTGCTCAGACCCGACCACCGGCGACCAGCGCAACTTCCTCACCCAGCCCGGCACCGGCAGGGCTCCGGTCGGGTCGAACAGGTACACGTAGCCCTCGCCGGCCCGGTAGCGGGCCGTGGCCATCAGCACGTCGGGCTTGGTCGAGGTGGACACCCCCGCACCGGGGGCGTCGAGGACGCTGGGGATGATGAGCGTGGAGGTCTTGCCCGAACGGGGCGGGCCGATGATCAGCGTGGCCGTCTCGGTCCCGGCCCAGACGGGAGACACAGGGAGAGCGCCGGGGACGGGTTCGAAGTCAGGCCGATCGCCCACGTAGCAGCCCCACCAGGCCCGCCCGGGAGTACCGTCGGGCAGCGCCCCGTCGCGTTTGGGGGCAGCCGCCGCCGCGTCCTGATGCTTCTTCGCGCGCCGCCTCACCGGCTCCATCCCAGATCGAGGTCGCGCTGCTCGAGGCCGTGCCGCTCGAGGCCATGCGGTTCGAGGCCGGGCCGGGCCGGGCCCCTCGCTTCGAGCTGGCGCCAGCGGTAGCGCTCGTAGTCGCGGATCTGGGCGCTGAGCGAGTCGAAGGCCAGCCGGGCGCGGGCTTCTCGGGGACGATCGACCAAGGGCTCATCCCCGCCAACGCCGTGGCGCCGGCGGTACTCCTCGATGCCGGCCGCCAGCGCGTCGTAGCGAGGCTGCTCGTCGGCAAAGGCCGGACGTGAGCCCAGGGCCTTGGCGATCCCAGGGTCAGGGGCCGGGCCGGAGAAGTCAGTGGCCCAGCGGTCGCTCGTGTGTGGCATCGGTGGCACTTCCTCCCTGCCCAGGACCGGCCATCTGAGCAATTGAGTAACAGTTGGGTCAAGCGCCCTTGGCGCCGGGACGTGGGCGTATTCGGTGGCGAGGTGCTTGGCCCGCGTGGTGGCCAGGCGCGCCGCCGTCGTGGCCAGTGGCTCTTCGGGCGCTACGTCGGGCCCGTGGCCGTGCTCGAAGGGGCCCGAAGCGACAAAGAGCTCGGAGCCAAAGCGGGCCCGGCTCATGGCGACATACCCCGACTCCTTGGACAGGGATTCGCTGGCCAGGACGAAGGTGCGGTCGTAGGTGGCGCCCTGGGCTTTGTGGATGGTGCTGGCGTAGCCGTGGTCGAGGTGCCCGGCCTCGATGTACTTCTGGGGTACCACGAGCGGACCGGCGTCGGTCTCGATGCTCAAAGTGCGGCCGTCCCGGGCCAGGACGACGCCTCGGGTGCCGTTGAGCACCCCGAGACGCCGGGCGTTGCGCAGGAACAGGACCTCGTCGCCCAGGGCGAAAGAACGGCGTTCGGTCACCAGCACGTCATCGGCCAGCTCGCCGCGTACCCGGCGCTCGGCCCGGGCCAGCGCGTTCAGAGCGTCGACGTCTCGCCGGGTCGCCGCCAGCATCAGCTTGCTGTTCTCCGAAGTCCGCGCCGCCGACCAGGCCCTAACCATCTCGACCCGCGTCTCGGCCATAGTCGGCGCGAGGTGAATGCGCCCATGGGCGTCGTAGGCGCCGAGTGCATCGGTGGCCTCGCCGCGCCGCAACTGGTCGAGGGCGGCGCGTTCCCAGGCCTCGCTCTGGCGGCGGTTCTCGTTGAGCTCGATCGCGCCCAACCGTCGGGCCAGATGCCCGTAGGCGCCGCCGGCCTCGATCTCGGGTAACTGGCGCGGGTCGCCGACGAGGATGACCTTGGCGCCGCCCTCGTGCGCCAGGTCGACGACCTGGGCCAGGTCTCGCGTCCCGACCATCCCGGCCTCGTCGACGACAAGCACGTCGAGCGGCCCGAGCACCCGGGTCCGCTCCGCAACCTCGCCCAGGAAGCGAGCCAAGGTGACCGACTCGATGCCGGCACTCCGGGCCAGCTCCTCGGCGGCCCGGGCCGACAGCGCCGTGCCCGCGACGCGATAGCCCGCGCCTTCGAAGGCCTCGCGGACCACCGAGAGTGCCGTCGTCTTGCCGGCCCCAGCTTTGCCGACCACGACCTCGATCCCAGCGCCCGACTTCGCCGGGCGCTCGACCATCGAGCGCTGCTCATCGGAGAGCAAGGATCGGCCGGCCAGGGAAGCACGGATCTGCTCGTGGTGCACCCTCGGCCCGGCGGACGCGGCGTGGGCCTCGGCTCGTCGCAGGAGCTGCGTTTCGACGTCGAGGAGCTCCCTGGTCGTGCAGAGGCGTTCGCCTCCGCGCCCGAGGACGGAGAGCTCGACCACCTCGGCGCTGGCCAACACCCGGTCGGCCAGCGCCTCGATTTCGGGGAGCGCGGCGCCTTCCGGCAAACGCTCGGCCACGGCACGCACCACGTCGCGACGCTCGAAGACCGACTCGTGTGCCGTGATGCCCTCGGGGTTGACGATGTCGCGGCCAAGGCGCTCGTGGTCCGCGGAGCTGAGGGTCACCTGTCTTGGTCTCCCCCGCTTCGGACTCTTAAGCCGCAGGCTCAGACAGATTGTGATGTTCGTCCGCCCTCGGCTCCGGTCTGATTGACCAGGGTGAGAAGGGCCACTTTAGGTACCAGACGCCGCCGGCCGAGGCGAATCACGGGAAGCTCACCCCGTGCCACCAGCTCGTAAGCGAAGGCCCGCGAGATCCCGAGCAGTTCGCCAGCCTCGGCGACGGTGTAGACGAGCCGATCGTCAGATGTCTGCGCGGTACCGATGGAGGCGGTCACGGACGCCACCTCGCGCCGCGGACGTCAAAACGGATATTTAGTGGGACGTTCACAACGGGAATCCTTTGAAACCTGTTCTGGGCTACTCCGTGACAGCCAGAGCGGTCATTCCTGAAGGAGTGCTTCATGTCAAGCGACCCCTTCGTGCGTACCGCGAGTCTTCCCGACCAAACGCATATCGCCAACCTCGCCGCTCGTCCGTCATCGCAACGACGGTGTAGACACGGTCGGCATTGCCGTCCGTCTGAGTGAGTTCTCGCACGCTGTCCGATTCCGTCTTGGCAATTCGCTTTGATGGTCATTACCTAGCTCCTCAAGTTGCGTGTCTACTCTTGCGGACACCGTCCAGGCTGCAGCCATGAATCACCCCTATTCGACCCGAGCTTGTTTGATCGCTCGCGTTCGTGGCGGCGGCCCACCCGTCTCCCCTGCCGGACCTGGACCACCGGCGCTCCACGGCGTCAAGTCCCGGCTCGGCTCGCAACAACTTCTGGCGGCTTCGCGATCGTTGAAGTTCGCCCTGCGGGCGAACCCGCCAGAACTTCTTGTTCGGCCCAAGGGCTCCCCTCGTCGGAACTTGACCCCGCTTCGCTGCCGGCGGGAGTGGCCGTTCGTCGAACGACGCAGCGGCGTCGTTCGCAAGGAACGAAGCCAAGAGCAGAAGGAGCAAGACCATGAGCAACACGACCACCATCACCGGGAGTCTGACCCGGGAGCCCGAAATCCGCTACACCCGCGAGGGTCAGGCCACGACCCAGTTGGGCGTCGCCGTCAGCCGGCGCTGGCAGGACCGGACCACCCAGGAGTGGCAGGAGGCGACCTCGTTCTTCGACGTCGTGTGCTGGCGCGACCTGGCCGAGAACGTGGCGCTCAGCCTCACCAAGGGCATGCGCGTCGTGGTGACCGGACGCATCGAGCAGCGCAGCTGGGAGACCGACGCGGGCGAGCACCGATCCAAGGTCGAGATCGTGGCCGACGAGATCGGCCCATCGCTGCGCTTCGCTACGGCCGACGTGCATCGTGTCGAGCGTCGTGGCAGTGCCGACGAGTCGGTCCGCTCCGAAGACGCCGAGGTGACCTCGTTCTGAGATCGGCGTCCCGAGCAGGGTCACCGGCACAGCCGGTGGCCCGACCCGGGGCACACGGCACCGGACTGAGAGAAAGGCACCAACATGACAACCACCCACGACGCTCCGGCGTCGGCCATCACGCCAATACCCGGCGCGTGGCCAACGCGCCCGAAAGCTACGAGCTACGCGCCGTAGACCGGGCCGCCCTGGTCGACAACCCACAACCCCCTGCGACCGTGGTCGCATCAGTCGAGGCCCGCTTCTGGGTCCGCCCAGGCTGGCGGCACCCGACCTCGGCTCTCGTGTCGTACCTCAAGTTCCTCGGCGCCTGCGGCTACGGACTTTCCGAGCTCGAAGCCAAGCTGGCGGCTAGCTGGGAGGGAACTTAAAGCGACAACTAAAGCGCCTCATTCCGCCCTGGCAACAGCCCCGGCTCCGCCGGGGTTGTTGCGCGTCCGCGCACGCTTCGTGGCCAGCTGAGGTCGCGCCCGGACACATCCGCCAGTTCGCCGCCGAGGACCACAACTCTGCCCATCAATATTCGCGCCGCACAGACGACATCTCACCCGTCCACGCCGCGCTTGGCCCTTTCCCCCGTTCCCTCCCCCGGCCGATACGACCAGTTCTGTCTGGCCGTCCATCGGCCCCATCAGATTGCTTCACACGTGTGGCATTCGAGGGGGAACCGAGCATTATTGCGGCAGATGCAACAGGAGGGACCTGATCAGGTCCTTTATTCGCGCCGCGATCGTCGAGATATCAGAGAAGCCAGGATGCCCGACGAGGGCGTGTTGTGTTAAACACAACACTGTGACTTCAAACGCAACAGCCAAAAGGAGCGCGTGACGGACACTCCGGGGTCCGCGCGCCTCGTTCTGGTCGAGGGCGTTGCACATCTCAACGAAGAGCTCGCCGTCTTCGAGGCGATGCTGACCGGGTGGTCCAGACAGCAGCGGTTCCGGATGCTCGGAGAGGACACGGTCGCCGGTCGGGAGCGGCTGGTGCGTCGCTTCACCGAGTTCGCCGAGTCCTATCCGTGGGGCTGGGGACCCGGCGACGTCGAGGACTTCACGGTGTCGTTGACGAGCGGCAAGGACCGGTTGTCGATCTCGACGATCCGCAGCTATCACCTGACGTTGCGCCTGTTCTGCGACTACCTCACCGATGCCCGCTACGAGTGGGCCAAGGTGTGCCGGGACCGCTTCGCTCAGGTCCCGACCCAGGTCTGTCACGAGTGGAACACGGTCGCCCATCTGAACGAGTACGAGGGGCAGCCGCAGCGGCGTCCGCTCACCTACGGAGAGGTCCAGATGCTCTTCGACTACCTCGACGACCGGGTGGAATCGATCGCTCTCGCGGGCAAGAAGGGCTCACTCGGCGCGTTGCGCGACGCCATGATGTTGAAGAGCGCCTACGCGTTCGGGCTGCGCCGCAACGAGCTGTGCCGCCTCGACGTGGCCGACCTGCGCCCCAATCCGCACGTCCCCGCCTGGGGCCCCTACGGATCGGTCCACGTGCGCTTCGGCAAGGCGCTGCGTGGCGGCCTGCCGCGCCGGCGCACCGTGGTGACAGTGCCCGAGTTCGACTGGATCGTGAGCGCTCTGGGCCAATGGATCGACGACGCCCGGCCGCTCTTCGGTGCGGCGGACCATCCCGCTCTCTGGGTGACCGAGCGGCTCACCCGTGTCGCGCCGCGCCATATCGACCAGCGCTTCGCGGGGATCAGAGCCGAGATCGGGCTCGACGAGAACCTCAGCCTGCACTGCCTGCGCCACTCCTACGTCACCCATCTGATCGAGTTCGGCTACCCCGAGCGCTTCGTCCAGGACCAGGTCGGGCACGCGTTTGCGTCGACCACCGCCATCTACACCTCGGTCAGCGACGACTTCAAGAACCAGACCCTAAAGAGCGCGCTGCGGCGCGTCTATCGGCCGGACAAGGAGCAGCCATGAGAACGCTCACCATGCAGTGGAACCTGCGCCAGGTGATGGCCGACCGAGCCATCTTCGCCACCAGCGAGCTCGTTCCCCTCCTCGCCGAGCGCGACATCCACCTCTCGCGCGAACACGTCTACCGATTGGTGACCAAGACGCCCCAGCGCCTCAACACCGACGTGTTGGTCGCGCTCTGCGACATCTTGGCCTGCACACCCAACGACCTGATCACCCCCGTTGTGCATGAGGTGCGCCGGGCCAAGACCGGGACCGAGGACAGGGCGAAGATCGGTTCGCTGCGCCCGGTCCGCACCACGATCCGCCGGCCCAACGGAGCGCGCTGAACCCCACAGCCGCACAGCCCGCTCGCCCGAGAGCCAAAAGCACCGCTTGAGGAAACAGGTCATCTGCTCGCGCTGCGAGGTGGCCAAGCCGCGCGGGATCAGCGTCCAGGGCCACAACGTGTGCCGCAACTGCCGGACCAGGCTGGAGCGGAACCCGGCGGCTTGTCCGAGCTGTGCGGTGGTCAGGGTGCTCGCCTTCGTCGACGCCGACGGCGAGCGCGTCTGCGCCGGTTGCGCAGGAGAAGAGCCGACGTTTCGCTGCGCCGGGTGCGGCTGCGAGGACGACTCCTACGGCGCCCGGTGCGGATCCTGCACGCTGCGTGAGCGCGTCACCGAGCTGCTCGGTGACCCGAGCAGTGGCCAGATCCACGCCCAGCTGGTCCCGGTGTTCGACGCCCTCATGGCCGCGGATCGCACGCAGAGCGCCATCTACTGGCTTCGCCGCGCTCCCGGTGACGGTCCGCGGATCCTGGGCGCCATGGCCCGTGGCGAGGTCGAGATCAGCCACGGGACCTTCGACAAGCTCCCACAGACCAGGGGCTACCTCTACGTCCGGGACCTGCTGGCGGCCCTCGGTGTCCTACCTCACTACGAGGCACGCATCGAGCGGACGGTCCGTTGGTTGGACGACGTGTTGGTCACGTTGCCGCCTGAGCACGCGAACCTGGTCGAGCGGTTCGCCCGCTGGCGGGTTCTGCGTCAGGTGCGCCACCGGGCCGCCCAGGGCGAGCTGACCAAAGGGGTGATCCAGGCCGCCCGCACCAAGATCAGGGGCACGATCGCCCTGCTCGCCTGGCTCGATGAGCAACACGTCGACATCGGCACCGCAACCCAAGCCGACCTCGAGCACTACATCGCCATCGGGCGACCCGGAATCGCCAACGTCATCTACCAATTCGTCGACTGGGTCCGCGAGACCGGGCTCAACCCGGGCCTGCAGGTGGACAGCGTCTCGACCGGTTCGCCTGCGGTCACGATGTCGGATGCCGATCGCTGGCGACATGTCGAGCGCCTGCTCCACGACACCACGATCCGCCACTACACCCGCATCGGCGGCCTCTTCATGCTCCTGTTCGCACAGCCCCTCACCACCATCTGTCGCATGAAGGCGGCCCAGGTCGACGTCAGAGCCGAGGGAGTGTTCGTCACCTTCGACCGCACGCCCGTCGAGATGCCCGAACCCCTGGGCGGCCTCATCCAAGAGCACATGGCCCGACGGGGCCAAGCCTCCTACGCCAGCCGGAACAGCCAGTGGCTCTTTCCCGGGGGCATCCCCGGCAACCACCTCGGAACCGAGAGCATCCGCGGACAGCTCGTCGAACGCGGCATCAAGCCCCAAGCCTCAAAGCACGCCGCCCTGTTCCAACTCGCCGCCACGGTCCCGCACCCGATACTGGCCGACGTGCTCGGGATCTCCGCCACCTCTGCTGCCAGATGGACGGCCCTCTCCTCGCGGACCTGGGGACAATACGCCGCCGCTCGACGCGAAAACGACCTCGACACCCGCGAATAATTCCTGCACTGAATATCGCGTGTCCGCCAACAGTCGGGCTTGCCCGAGGGGGCCGATGATGGTCGTCCGCCCTTCTGAGTGGTGCGGGACGAGGGCCGTCCCGGCGAGGGGAGCAGGCCGTGATCTCGCTACGCCGGATGACGCTGGGGTCGGGCTATCGCTACCTGATGGAGTCCGTCGCAGTGGGAGACGGCGCGCCAGGTCACTCCTCCAACCTGACCCGCTACTACGCCGAGTCCGGGACCCCGCCCGGCGTATTCTTGGGTGCCGGCCTGGGCAGCCTTGACGACGGCCGCGGGATCGAGCCGGGTTCGGCGGTGACCGAACAGCACCTGTTCAATCTGCTCGGGATGTGCGCCGACCCGGTCACCGGTAAGGCGCTCGGCCGCCAACCCAACCGCACGCACCTCTCCCTGGCCAAGCGGGTGGCGGAGCGGGTCGCGGCCATCCCGGCCACCCACAGCGGCAGCGAACGGGCCGAAGAGAAGGCCCGCATCGAGGCCGAGGAACGGGCGAAGGGAGGAACGTTCCGCACTCCCGTAGCGGGCTTCGACCTGACCTTCTCGCCATCGAAGTCGGTCTCTGTCGCCTGGGCGTTGGCCGACCGGGAGACCAAGGCCCGGATCTACGCCTGCCATCGGAGCGCCATCGAGGTCGTGCTCACCTACGCCGAGCGCGAGGTGTTCCACTCGCGTTCAGGCACCAACGGCGTGATCCAAGAAGACGTTGAAGGAGTCGTGGCCGCGGCCTTCACCCACTGGGACTCGAGGGCCGGGGATCCGCAGCTCCACGACCACGTGGTGGTGGGCAACCGCGCCCGGTCGGTCTCCGATGGCACGTGGCGGACGCTCGACTCGCGGGGCTTGTTCAAGTCCGTCGTGGCGCTCTCCGAGCTGCACCAGGGCGTGCTCAGTGACCTGTTGACGACGGAGTTGGGCTGGGGCTGGGACGGCCGGGCCCGCCGGCACTCCGAGCAGCTCCGCTTCGAAGTGACCGGTGTGCCCGAGGCTCTGATGGCCGAATTCTCCCAGCGCTCGGCCGTCATTGACGTGCGCAAGACAGTCTTGATCGGCCAGTTCGTCGCCGCCTACGGCCGTCAGCCAACGACGGCGCAGGTGCTCGAGCTGCGACGCCGGGCCACCCTCGAGACCCGCCCGGCCAAGGAGCACCACAGCCTGGCCGAGATGACTGGGGACTGGCGCCAACGGGCCGAGCCCTACATCGGCGACGAGCCGATCTCGTGGGTCGCTGGACTCGCCGAGCGCAACGACCTTCCGCTTCTGGGCGCCGGTGACTTGGCTGAGGGGATCCTGTCCGACGCAGCCGGTGTGGCCGTGGAACAGGTGGCCGATCGTCGGGCCACGTTCAGTCGGGCCAATGTTTTGGCCGAAGCTCATCGCCAGCTCCACGGGGTCCGCTTCGCGTCGCCCGCAGAGCGGATCCTCGTGGCCGAACGCACTACCGACCTGGCACTCCGACAATCCCTGCTCATCTCGGCCCCCGAACTGCACTCCACACCTGAACGGTTGCGGCGGGCCGACGGGACGAGCCGGTTGCGGGCCAAGGGCCACGAGGTCTACACCACGACCACCCTCTTGGAGGCCGAAGCACGCCTGCTCGACGCCGGACGCCAGATAGGCGCGTCGGCGGTCAACATCGGCACGGTGGCCGTCGTCACCGAGGCCAACCTGCCGCGCCATGTCCACGCCCTCTCCGCTGACCAGGTGCGGGCAATCGAGCAGATCGCCACGTCGGGACGGCGACTCGACGTTTTGATCGGGCCGGCGGGAACGGGCAAGTCCACCACGATGGCCGGTCTGCGAGCAGCGTGGGAGTCCGAGCACGGCGTGGGATCGGTGCTCGGCCTGGCGCCCTCCGCCGCTGCGGCCGAGGTGCTGGCGGGCGAGCTCGGAATCGACACCGAGAACACCGCCAAGTGGCTCTTCGAGCACCGCCGCGAAGCCGAGCGGTTGGGCAAGATCAGAGAATTGCGTACCGCGCTCAGATCCCTTCCCAACGTCTCGGGTGCGCGAGCCCCGCTGCGCCAGCGCATCAACGCCGCCGAGGTAGAGATAGCCCGTTGGCGCCTTCGAGCGGACCAGTTGGTGATCGTCGACGAGGCATCCCTCGCCGGGACCTTCGCCTTGGACGAGCTCGTGGGCGCCGCCGCGAGAACCGGGGCAAAGGTTGTCTTGCTCGGCGACCAGGGTCAGCTCAGCGCCGTCGAGGCCGGAGGGATGTTCGCCGCCCTGGTGCGCGATCGTGACGGCCTCGCCCCCGAACTGACCGACGTGCGCCGCTTCCAACACGCCTGGGAGAAGAGGGCCAGCGCCGAGCTACGGAAGGGTTCACCCAACGCCATTGATGCCTACCAGGCCAACGAGCGAATCACCGATGGCGACCGAGACCAGATGCTCGACGCCCTGTACTTGGCCTGGAAGGACGATACCGAGTCCGGTCAGACGAGCCTGATGCTTGCGGGCGACCTCCATACCGTGAGCGAACTCAACGACCGGGCCCGGGCCGACCGAGTCGCCGCCCGTGCGGTGAGTGAGCACGGGTTGGCGGTGGCGGGGGGAGGAACAGCGGGGGTTGGCGACCTGGTGATCAGTCGCCAGAACGACCGACGCCTTTCCACGGGACAACACTGGGTCCGCAACGGTGATCGATGGGTTGTCACAGCGACGCATCACGATGGGACGATGACGGTGCAACGGGCGAACGGTGGCGGCGTGGTAGTCCTCCCGGCCGCCTACGTCTCCGAACATCTCGAGCTGGCCTACGCATCGAGCGCGCATCGGGCGCAAGGCCGCACGGTCGACACCGCCCACGCTCTGGTCTCAACGACGACCACCCGCGAAGTGCTCTACGTCATGGCCACGAGAGGTCGGGCATCCAACTGCCTGTACGTCGACACCCACTACGACCCTGACCCACAGACCTCCCACGACCAAGCATTCGAACCGATAACTGTCAAGGAGGTTCTGGTCGGGGTCTTGCGCAACCAGGGGGCCGACGTGGCCGCCCACGACATGATCCAGCGCCAATCGGCGGAGGCCGAGGGTATGGAAAGGCTGTCCGCCGAATACCTGACGTTGGCCACGATGGCCCAGCAAGAACGCTGGGATAGCCTCCTCGCCCGATCAGGACTGAGTGGCGCAGAACTCGAGACAGTTCGGGCCAGCGCAGCATACGGCCCGCTTCAGGCCGCCTTCCGCGACGCCGAAGCCCGTGGCCTCGACATAGAGGCCGCTCTTCCTCGCCTGGTAGCCGGCCGATCCTTGGCCGATGCTGTCGACGTTGCCGCTGTACTGCACGGCCGGGTGGATCGCTGGACCCAGGCGGCCGGTGGTCGGAACCGGCAAGCCGACAACCTGATCGCCGGCCTCATCCCCCGGATCCAGCGCGTGAGCGACCCCGAGCTAGCGCACGCGCTAATCGAGCGTGACCAGGCCATGGAAGGGCGAGCCCGTTCACTGGCCGACCAAGCAGTGGAGTCCGGCGAGAGTTGGATACAACGTCTCGGGACCCCGCCAGCTTCCCCGGCCCGGCGCGAACGCTGGATAAGGGAAGTCTCGACCATCGCCGCCTACCGGGACCGCTGGCACCTCAGCGGACAGAACCCAGTTGGCAAGCTGGGCAACACGATCAGTATCGAACAGACGAGTCAACGCCAGCGGGCACTGGCCGCGGCCGACCGTGCCACCGCTCTCAGTCGTGTCGAGAGCAACCAATCTCGAACCATTGGTAGCGCTGAGATACAAGCGCACGTTGACGCGGGAAGAGGCGTCGAGCTGTGAGCAAGCACACGAATGCGAAGGCGATGGCCCAATGGGATGACGAAACAAGGCGATGGCCACGACCTCGGGGGACGGGCTCTCGCTTTCGACGTGTACCATCGCCGCGAGACCGCCATACAGCCCTACAACGTGGGGCTCGTTCTGGAGTAGACCCGCTTCGGCACAGAAGGGTTGGTGGGTTTCAGGCGCGCTCTAGGGCTTATGCCCCATAGGCCGAGCCTCGACTGCCGACGAAGTCACGGGCACTGGGGACCAAGCGCCGCGATGGCTTCGTCGAGCAGCGGAAGAGTTCGATCTGGAAGCGGGTCTTCGGGAAAGAACTCCTCATACAGCTGCAATGCCTCGGCAACGCTGGTGATGCCACATCTTTTGACGAGGAAGTTGATGTCGAGGCGGTCCCGCGACCCACGGCCGGCACGCATTTTCATGGCCATCATCGATCGCTCATCGGCGGCGACGATCTCAACGTTCCCCGACTTGAGAATCGGTCGCCAGTTGGGCTCCTTGAATATCGGTATGAACTGTTGAGCCGAGTTGTTGAGCCATTCTGCACCGAGACCTCGTCGTTCACCGATTTCAGCGGCGACGGCGAGAACGTCATCTGTGGGATGCATCGATCCATCAATGTCTCCCGTGCTGAAACGAGCATCGAAGGCAAGCACCATGACCGCTCCGCCAACCAGGCAGATCTTGGCCTTGACGTTGAGAGCGTTGAGTTGGTTTGCCAGTTCGGCGAGTGCCGACTCCATTTCGTCCCGGTGGAGATCAGACACTTTCAAGTTCATCTTCCGCAGCAAACACGCCGTGACGGATGAGCGCTCCAGGCGAGTTGGCGATCTCCCACGTATGGAATCTCGGGTTCTTGGAGAGATACCAGAAGGGTCGATTGAACCTGTTCGAGTCATTAGTCCAGCGAGGTGGAGAAATCGCCTTCCGCGCAGCCTCATCTTCAACTATCGCAGCGAGGAAAGCATCCCAACGCGTGTCCCCGACGAGGCTCGGAGCCTGGCTGGTAAGGGCATCGAATTCCTCATGGCTGGATCGCCGGAGGGCGTCTTTCAGATCGATGACAGCGCGAAGCGCACCATCCTCACGAACATCGAGTGAGAGGCCCTCACCCGAATCTCCATACAGCCGATCCTTGATCGTGTTGGCGGTGGCCACCGCACTGTGCCGCGGCAAAGGAGCCAGCCGTACGGCGATCGAATGGCCGGCGGACTCGGCGATCCGGCTCAGGAGAGTGAGTGATGGCTCTCTTTGTCCAACTTCGACTTCGGCGATGGTCGATTGGGGGACACCAGCCTTCGCGGCCAACTCGCGCTGAGTCAGGCCACTGTCTCGACGCAACTGACGAAGGATTGCGCTTGCTTCGGCTTTTCCATCCACGGTGTTATGATACCAGATAACAGATCAGACTGGACCGGCGGAGTGGGACCGGATCCGTCACAACCCCCGGGCCTGCCACGGAGAACCTCCCCCACTATCCAACCCACTATTTGGGTGGTACTGGGTGGAAATCAACCGAATCCCTGGATCGACACCAGATATACTCGCAGGTCACAGACTTGGGCTGACTCCACGGACTCCCCTGCCTCGGACTCTTAATCCGCAGGTTTCGGGTTCAAATCCCGAGGGGCGCACCAGAACATCCAGGTCAGAGTGGTACGAGTGATCGATTAAGTGTATCGATACGACAGGGGCGCTGATTCACCCCAGATACACCTTTCGATACACTCAACCGATACCCTTAAATGCATGGGCCGAAAGGTCGAAGACCTGCCGACGCGTTTCGAGCGTCTGGTTGACCGCACAGGCGAGCACCACCTATGGCTCTGCAGTGTGAATCCCGAACGTGGAACGGGTCGGATGAAAGTCGACAACGTCGGAGTGACGGCTCATCGTGTGGCCTGGGAGTTGGCGCACGGCGCGCTGGCACCGACGCAGCGAGTGCTCACGTGCGCGACGAATCCGGCCTGTGTGCGCGTCGACCACCTCCGCGTAGAAGGCGCGCCAGAAGCAAAGCCGCGCAGCCAAGCAAGAGCGCGCAAGGGAGGCGGCTCAATGCGCGTCGTTCGGCCCGGGATGTGGGAGCTCCGCGTGAGCCTTAGCCGGTGGGAGAACGGTCGGCCGCGATCGTTCACCCGCACCGTCCCCGCCAAGAGCAAGGCGGCCGCGGCTGCTCTCCTGGCGGAGTTTGTGGACGAGATGACCGATTCACAGCTCCCCAAGACCCAGGATCTCCGGGACATCACGGTGGACGAGGCAGTGGCTCGATTTCTCGACGAGTACCTGGCAGCTGAGAAGGGTCGGGCCGAGAAGACCATTGCCGACTACCGCTACCTCCACCAGCGATGGTTCTCCCCCACCATCGGCGCCCAGCCGGTCAAACGGATCGAAAGCGCCACCATGGACCGGCTGTTCGGTGCGATGCCCGAGCCGGCCTGAGCACCTCTCGCCTGAATCAGGCCAAGAAACTGTACGCCCCGTTCCTTCGTTGGGCCAAGCGACGGGGCATGACGACCAGGAACCCCATGGCCGAGTTCCAACTGCCGACGAGCACGTACCGCTCGAAGGAGCGGACCCCTCCCGAGATCGAGGAACTATCTCTGCTCCTATCGACCGCGGTCGAGGTGACCCCAGATATCGCTCCGCTCCTGGTGCTGGGAGCGGTGACGGGGATCCGGCGGGGTGAGCTCGTCGGCATCACCCGCTCGGCCGTGGCCTGGAGGAAGAGCCAGATCACGATTACGTCGGCCATTTCGTCGTCGGGCAAGGTCAAGGGGACCAAGACCCGTCGGAGCAGGACGTTCCATATTGACGCTGAGACGACGGCCATGCTGAAACGACACTGCGATGAGATGGACGAGCGGGCTGCTGCCGCCGGCCTCGAGCTCGCTGCAGATCCATTCGTCTTCAGCCTGGCGGCGGACTGCTCGACGCCCATGCCGCCGGATTACCTGACCAAGCGAGTCGGGGTACTGAAGGGCTACCTCGGAATCGAGGACAAGCATCCAGACGTCGTGGCGCTCGAAGACGAGGCCCTACGGCTGCGTCGATCCACTCCCCCGCCACGGTCACGGGGCAAATCCGGGCCGCGGCCCGCTGGTGGCATGTCCTTTCGCGACATCGGGACGGCCTTGGGGCGCAGCGAGCGCTGGGCGAACCTCGCCGTGGCGGCCGCCGAGCGTCGGGAAGAGGGCAGGGCAGCGGGCCATGGTCAGCTCGACTTCGACGGTTCGATCCTCGCCCTCCGCAAGTTCACGTCGTCGGAACTTCTCGACGCTCGGTTCAACGTCAGCGTCGTGGCCCAACGGCAGGGACACGGGCCCCAGGTGCTGACACGCCACTATTCGAAGTCCCGAGCTTCGTCGGACAAACGGGCTGCTGAACACCTTGGCCGCGTCGTGCATGGGAAGGGGTAGACCGGACTTGCCCTGATTAGGAATCTGCTTGAGGCCGTCCAGGCGGATCAGTCCTGTCGCGTTGTAGCTGCTCCGAGCAGGGACGGATTCCACGTCGTTCCGCGCGATCCGTGGAGTATGTGGCGTTTGATTCCCAAAGGATTCCCAAGACGCAGCTTGACTCAGCACCCCCAACAGGATCCGAACCCGTGTCGCCACCTGGAGAGTGCAGTCAGGTACGTTCACTGTGCAATGCCGAAACCATTATCCCTGCTCAAGACCGCGGAATCGTATACTATATTGACTTCTGCGGTGGACAGTTGGAGGTCCACGGTGGTGAGCCTCCCAGCCGCGAAGGGGACGTCACAATAATGGGGTGCATAGCGCTCGAGGTAGTGGTACACGTTCGCGGCGGTGACCGAACGGATCCACTTCTGCTGACGCAGCGACCCAATCGGATTCGAAATATATTCGCGACCATTGCGGGCGTCGTTGTCATTCTGGGGGCCATGCTCGTTTCAGGTTCGACACAGGCCGGAGCGTCGAGCCCCGCCGACCAGGGCGTGACCTCGACGACCATCAGGGTCGGCGTATCGATCATCAATTTCGCTGCGTTGCGAGCCGTCGGCGTCACGCTCAACGATGGCAACTATCAAGACGCCGTCAGTGCGCTGACGGCCAACATGAACGCCCATGGAGGGGTTGACGGCCGAAAGGTCATCCCTTACTTCGTTTTGGCGAACCCGGCCGTCGCTTCATCGACCAGTTCATCGTGCTCGGAGCTCACCGAAGACGACAAGGTCTTCATCGTCCTGTTCCCGGTCTATCCGGATTGCTATCAGCAGACCCATGACACGCCGGTCATAGGGGGAGTGTTACCGGGCACATTGCCGGCGAGCGCTGCTGCTGACTTCAGTCTCACGCCGCCGGACGCCGCCTATGACCCTGTGCAGCTGGCCGCGTTCGACAAGCGGGGGGCGTTCAAGGGCAAAAAGGTAGGCCTCTTCTACGGTCCCGATGACACATCCGAAGCGAAAGTAGTCCAGTCGGACCTCAAGAAATTGCATGTCGACGTCGTACTGTCCGCCGAGGACGGCGTGACGGCGACGGATACCGCGGCGGTCGACCAGGATGCTCAGACCATTGCCCTTCGGTTCCACGACGCCGGTGTGAATGAGGTGGTCGGGGTCGGTGGTACCGGTGCGGC
Source organism: uncultured Acidimicrobiaceae bacterium (assembly GCA_963717455.1). Lineage (GTDB taxonomy): Bacteria > Actinomycetota > Acidimicrobiia > Acidimicrobiales > RAAP-2 > Bog-473. The sequence goes on along the minus strand of OY970336.1, from coordinate 2,126,139 downwards.
GACCTGGCCACGGGCGCTTCAGGACAACCAGAGCACGTACAAGCCCCCCTGGATCGCCACGAACGTGACGGCACTCGCGTCCTACGTAGCATCAGCCAAAGGGGGGAATCCTTACCTGGACAACGTGATGGCTTCGACCCCGGTGTCGTCCGCCTACCAGGCGTGGACGGATCCGGCGATGCAAAAGTGCGCGGCCATCGTTCGCAAGGCGTACCCGTCAGATGCCATTGCCCCGCCCGTCAATCCGAACAGTCCTCAGGCTGCGTCGAGTGGTTCGGACACGACATATGCCGCGGTGGAGGCCGCCTGTCAGGACCTGGCGATCTTTGCCAAGATCGCCGATGCCACCGGGAAGAATCTCACGGTGGCGAGCTTCACCAAGGCGGGCTATCAGCTCAGAAATGTGACTTTTCCCGGTACTGGTGGACCTGTCTCGTTCGGACCCGATCAGCCCTACGCCATAGGAAAGGCGAACGTCGTTGTCTATGACCCTCGGTCCGGCACGTTGGTGCCTGCTCCTGCATCTCGATCGTGAAGGCAGTGGATGCGGAGCAGACGGAAACTCCGGATGGTGCTCGTGCCTTTAATGGATCGACGCGGCAGGGCCCCGTCAGCGCTATTGATATTTCGTACGACATCAAAGTAATTTCCTTTCGTGGCTGATGCGGCCGCGGCGGTGGCGAAGAATCGAGACAAGGCCTTCGCGCGCTGGCAAGCCGGCCGGGAGTCGGTGGAGCGTGTGGATATATGCCGTGACTCGTCCACTGTCGTCGTCCTCGAGAAGAACAACATCACTCCCCTCGTCCTTACCAGACACGGGTGATTCCGTTCGGTGGATCCCAACGCTCGAGAGTCTCCCAGCCACGCGCCTCATCCTGGCGATGTCGAGAGCGACCACGATGTGGTTGGCGCTTCCGGGGTCACGCGTCAACGATCCGTTGCCGCAGCGATCTCGATGTAGGGCGCGAGGATCTGAGCCAGCAGGCGTCGACGCAGGGGGCCGCGGTCTTGCTTGGGCGCCAAGGTGTCGTAGGCCATGGAGTCCAGAAGTTGTTGGCTGAAAGCGAAGCCGCGAATCACGAGAAAGATCGTCGTCGCCAGTTCGGGCTTGTTGGCGGCCGGCCCGAGGGCTTCCCGCAGCAGCCGTCGCACGTGGGCATTGGACTGCTCCGCAACTTCGCGCATCGTCTTGCGCACGTCGGCACTGGTTCGGGGGTCGTGGTGCATGTTCAGCATCACTTGAAGGCTGGCCAAGTAGTCGGGCCGGCCATAGTGTGCTGAGAACACGTCGATCAGTTGAGACATGCGCTCTCCGACGGTCGCCCCGTCTATGCGCGCTGCTTCGACGGTCGCAACCATGTGACTCGCACCCTCTTCGAGTACTGCGAGCATGAGGCCCTCGCGGTTACCGAAGTACCACTGAATCACCCCCCAGGTGACCCCCGCCCTGCGAGCGATTTCGTTGGTACTGGATCCTCGGTAGAAGCCCAGGTCGATGATGCATTCGACGGCCGCCTTAATCACCCGGTCCCGGGTATCGATCTCCCCGTTTGCGACCGTCCGCTCGCGGCGCTGGCTGCGGTCGGCCGTGGTCCGGTCTGCCTTGATCGTCACGATGGCAACACTAGGTGAGAAGACCTTCGAGGCGTTCCCGCTCAACAGCGTGACCTGACCGTGGCCGGCAACGCTGCACGCGTCTACGGGTTCTGGTCACCGGCATCGGTCCTGTCGGCGCTCGGCAATCATGCCAGGTCTCCCAATTCGACCTAATCCGGCAGATTCCAGACCCGTTTGGCGTTCCCGGAGAGGATGAGTTCCCGTTCGTCCGGCGGAATGGAGTGGAATTGCTCTTCCACCACCTGCCGTGACCGGGGCCATGACGTCACCGGGTGCGGATAGTCGGAGGACCACATGATGTTGCGCACGCCGATCCGGTCGCGCAGGAGTTCGAGCGAGAAGTCCTCTTCGATGAAGGTCAGGTGCACGTTCTGGTGAAAATAGAAGCTGGGCAGCTCGCTCAAACTTGGGAACTCGTACCCCTGGCGGAGCACCATGTCATCGACGACGTGCAGCCACCACGCCACCCAGGCCAATCCGGGCTCTACGAAGACGAGCTTGAGCCGCGGGTGTCGGGCCAGGACCCCAGTCAGGATCCACATCCCGAACGCCTCCCCCGTCGTCAGCGGCGTCATCGCCACCATGACGCCCTTCTGGGGCGTCGGATCCCGCCGACTCAGGTCGTCCAGACTCGTGTTCAGGCCGATATGGCAGCAGACCGGGAGTCCAGTCTCCTCGATGGCCGAGAAGAGACGGTCGTACCGCTCGTCGTAGTAGTCGGGGAGCCCGAACTCGGGCGGGAAGACCGGCAGCTGCAGCGACTTGCCCCCGCGCGCCGCAGTGCGCTGAACCTCCGAGACGGCAAATTCGATGTCATGGATCGGTATCTGGTACGACACGCACAGTCGCTGGCGATCGGCTGAGGCGAACTCGTCCAGGGCGTCATTGAAGGCACGCGTGGCCTCGCCGGCACCAGTCTTCAGGTCCGGGATGTAGCGGAAGGCGCTGACCTCTGAGTACAGCACCTCCACCTCGACGCCATCGAGGTCCATGTCCGTGAGGCGCTCACTGGGATCCCCGTAGCCAGGCCGCTTGAAGACCGCGTTGGCCCCAATGTGTGCGTCATTGTCACTCCGCTTCATCGTCATGCCGGCCTGATTGGCCGCGGCGGTGGCGCGCGCCATCCGCTGGGTGAAGGCGGCAACGGCCGCGTCGTAGTCGGGGTGAAAGGCCGACGCCAGATGTGCTCTGACTTGATCGTGGGTGATGGCGACATGGCTATCCGCCGAGATCAGCCGCTCATCGCTCATCGGACCCTCACGGGCGTCCAGAACGGTCATCGCTCCTCCTTCATTCGTTGTCACTCTTTCCGTTGCTCGAACTCGTTTCCAGGTACACGTCGTGCCGCGAACCGGCGGCCGACGAGGCCTCCAGATCCGTTGGCCCACCCCTGAAGGCCACCCGGGGCCGGCCCGGCCCGGCCGGGCCGGCGAAGGCCTGCGCGATGGCGACCCACCGCTGCGCCACCGGCCCGATGACGACCAGACCGGTGTCGAGGGGGTGCCTCCGCTGCGTGACGACGAGACAGAAGTCCAACGAGTCGCCGACGACGCAGTTGACCGCGTCGTCGGACCCCCAGCTCCATTGGTCCCCGTCCGGCGCGGTCAGCTCGACCCTGATCGGCTCTGTGGGCGGCGCCAGTCGATTGACGGCGTGGCTGTAGGGGATGGCGCGGATGCCGAGGTCGGCGACATGACGCAACCTCCCGGTCGCGACACGCTCGGCGCCGAACGCGTCGACGATGTCCTGACCGTGCGCCCAGGTCTCCATCAGCCGCGCCGTGACCGACGAGGCCGGCGTCATGTCCGGCCCGTACCAGGGCAGTCGCCGCCCCGGGTCGGCCGCACGGTAGGCGGCCACCAGTGCCGCCCGAGCGGCTCGGAACCAGCCGAGTAGGTCCGCCGCTGGGAGGCCGCGGTGCTCGGCCGCGATGCGGTCCGAGAAGTCGTCGCCGCCGGCCTTGAGCGCCTCGGCGCCCCGGCGGAACTGCTCGGGATCCGTGAGCGACTGCAGCGTCGTCCCGTCGAAGTAGGCCAGGTGGCTGACCTGATCGCCCACGCTCCAGCCCGCAGACGGGGTGGCCAGGGACCATTGCCCCGCTGGGAGCCTCTCGAGCACGGCGTCGAGGGCGGCGGACTCGGCCACGAGGTCGTCCACCAGGGCCGCGAGGTCGGCGGCCATCAGCGGCCCGTCCGGTCGAGGAGTGCAGCCCAGGCCTCGACGATCTCCTCGCTCGACGCGATCGTGCAGAGGAGCGACAGGGTGTGTTCCAGCATCTGGTCCCCGTACTCCCGGGGGACCCCCTCGACGGCGTCGGACACCAGGACCACGTGATACGACCGGTTCACCGCGTCGAAGACAAGATTCGGTATCGCCACGTTCAGCGAGACGCCCATCACCACGAGGGAGTCGATGCCGCTGTTGCGGAGCAGTGAGTCCAGCGACGAGCCGGTGAGCGGGCTCAGGCCGTGCAAGCGGGGCAGCACGATATCGGTATCGAACGGGCCGAGGTCGCTGACCGGTAGAACGGAGTCGGAGCCGGGCCGGTTGTCCATCCGCAGCTTTCGCGCCGCGGCGAACAGCCGGGCATTCCCATTGTGCCCGAGACCCTGTGGCAGGTTCTCAGCGGTGCAGTGGATGATGGGGACCCCGCTCCGACGGGCGCCCGCAGCCACCTTCGCCGCGTGGGGCACAACGGCGGACTCTCGCACCACCTCGGCCAATGCACCGAGGGGTGAAGCCGAACCGACCACGCCCTCCTGGAGCTCCTGGACGAGGACCGCACACCGACCGGGTACCAAGAGCTCCCGCAACCGGGTGCCCGCTGGATCTGCTCCGTGACCGTCTGCCATGAGGGGTGCCGCTCCAGACGTCCGCTCAGGATCGCCTGAGAATGACGCCGGTTCGACCGGCGCAGATGAGCGCGGTCGTGGGATCGACCAGCTGATTCGCTGACGTGCCGCGGAGCTGGCGTACGGCTTCCGCGGTGAGGTTCAGCCCATGGATGTAGCCCTCGCCGATCAACCCTCCGTTGGTGTTGCAGGGAAGGCTGCCCCGAGGGCCCAGGTTGCCGTCAGCAATGAAGTCCTTGGCCTCTCCGCGGCCGCAGTAACCGAGAGCCTCGAGCTGCATAAGGAACATCGGGGAGAACGCGTCGTAGATCATGGCGACGTCGATGTCGGAGCGCGTGAATCCATACCCCTCGAACAGGCGCTCCGCCATGGCGGCGCAGCCCTCCATGAACGCGATGTCCTTCGTGTAGTGGTTGCTGGCGATCTCCTCCTCGAACAGTCCGGCGTTCGCTGCCGCCCCGATGAGCACAGGATGGTCACAGGTGGATGCACGGTCGGCGGAGGTGATCACCAGGGCTACCGAGCCATCGGTCTCCTGGCAGCAGTCGAAGAGCCGGATGGACGGTTCTGCGATCCAGCGGGAGGCTTGGTGCTCGTCCAGCGTGATGGGTTTCTTGTAGAAGTGGGCATTCGGATTGTTGGCGGCGTACTCCCTGAACTGCACGACCGCACGACCGAAATCCTCGCTCGCCACGCCGTACGTGTGCATGTAGCGCACCGAATTGAGCGACATCCACGACGCCGGAGTGAGAACGCCGTAAGGGGTGCACCACTGCATGGCTGTCGTGCCCTCATGTGCGGACCCCCCTCTGCCCCCGACCGCCGCTCGTCCGAAGCGGTTACCCGACCTGGCCTTGATGGCTCGGTACGCGACCACCACGTCGGCGACGCCGGCCGCAACCGCGGAAGCCGCGTGCAGGAGCACGCCCTGGGAGCCGCCGCCTCCGTAGGGCACCCGGCTGGAGAAGCGGACCTCAGGGATGCCGAGGGTCCGGACGAGCTCGGTCTCCCCCACGGGGTCGATCGTGTAGCTGACCAGACCGTCGACGTCACCCGTGGTGAGTCCCGCGTCTGCGAGCGCAGCGACGATCGCTTCGGCGGCGAGCTGTGTCTCGCTACGACCGGCCGCCTTCGAGAACTCCGTCTGCCCGAGGCCGACGATCGCAGTCGTGTCCCGGAGCCGACTATCCATCGGCTGTCGCCTTGGGCTTGAAGACGGGGACCGCACCATCGTCACGCGTCGGCCGGAAGTCGACGGTCACGGGCATCCCGATGTTGATGTCGTGCGGGTCGACGTCGACCAAGTTCGATAGCACGCGGACGCCCTCGTCGAGATCGATGAGGGCAGCCAGAACCGGGTACTCGAACGCCGGGTTCTGCGGGTGATGGAGGATGGTGTAGCTGTAGACGACCCCGTGTCCCGACAGGGCGATGATCTCGAATTCGAGAGAGTGGCACTCGGGGCACATGGGGCGGGGAGGGTGACGCAACCGGCCACACCGCAGGCACCTCTGCGTGACGAGCCGACCATCGCGGGCCGCGTCCCAATAGAAGTGGTTGTCGTCACTGAGGAGGGGAGCCGGGCGGGAGACCTCGTCCGCCTCGGTCATGATGCTCCATCTAGGACGGCCCGGCTCTCCACCATGGCCTCGACCTGGGCGTCGGAGTAGCCCAGTTCCTTCAGGATGTCTCTCGTCTGCTCCCCGCAGGCGCACGGACCGCGTTGGATGACCGGCTCGGCGGGGCTGATGTTGACCAGCAGGCCGGGGTCTTCGAACCTGCCCACGCTGCTCGACCGGGTCTCACTGACCAAGCTCAGTCGCCTGGCCTCAGGATCGTCGAAGAGGTCTCGGCAGAAGAGTTCGTCAACCACCTCAATCGGCACGCCCGCGTCATCGAGGGCGGAGAAGGCCTCCGCCGCCGCCGTGCTCTCGAAATAGGAGCCGAGCCACTCCGCCACCGACTCGTCATCGTCTGCTGCGGGCGCGCCGGGGAGCAGCGTCCGCAGCTTTGCCCGCGCCTCAGCGGTAACGGCGGCGACGAAGATCCATTCACCGAGGGCGCACCGGTAGAGGCGGTAATAGGGAGAGAGCCCGTACTGATCGCCGTCCACCTGCCCCCAGTCCGGCGTCGTGCCGTCCGAATGGACCCACGCGTAGGACGTATGCAGGAGCCCGGCGTTGACGATGGAGGTGCTGACCGCCTGGCCCTCGCCGGTTCTGTCCCGGTGGTAGAGGGCGGAAGTGATGGCGATGGCCGCCAGCAGGGCATTGCCGGTGTCCCCCATGTTGGACCGGCTCCAGAGCGGAGGGTTTCCGGCGCCGCACGCCCCGTCCTCCCACTCCGTCCCCGTCATGGCCGCCGCATTCTGGTCGGTGCCCGGCAGATCGGATCTGGGACCCTTCTCGTACCCGCGAGTATTGCAGTAGACGAGTCTGGGAAAACGCTCTCGGAGGGTCTCGTAGTCGAGGCCCTGCCGGGCGGCCGCTCCCGGCCTCCAGTTCAGCGTGATCACGTCAGTGTGCTGCAGCAGCTTGTCCAGCGCCTCCCTGCCAGCCGGGTCCTTGAGATTGAGTGCGATGCTGCGCTTCCCACGGTTGATGCCGAGGCCCATGTGCGTGCCGTTCCAGTAGGTGTCGTGCAGCGCGTTTATCTTGATGACATCGGCCCCCAGGTCGGCGAGCACGCGCCCGGTGAACGGTCCCGCGACCCCGAGCCCGAGGTCGAGGACCCGGATCCCGGCCAGAGGATGCGCGAGCGACTCGTCGGACCCGAGCTCTGGGCGGGGGCGTGTCGCGGCAGAGAGGGACGCGGCGAGCACTTCCTCGGCGTGTTGGTCCGAACGGGGTGCGGGCCCGGCGACGGCGCCAGGTGTCGCTGAGAACTCCAGCAAGGATCCCGCGTGGCGAATCGGCCCCTGCTCGGGGTCGTCGACCTCGACCACGCAGCCATCGGCAAGAAACGACTTGTCCATCAATGCCTCGCCCGGCGGCCGGACGGTGGTGATGCCGAGACCCGCCTCCTCTGCGGCGCGGACCCATTCGTCGGCGGGGAACTTCTTGAACGCCTCCGCCATTTGCGGGTGGAGGAAGATCCCGGCCAACATCCCGTCCGACTCCATGGACACACGATCAGGATCGTCCCGGTACGACGTGTCCAGCCCGACGGCCGAGAGCTTGTCGCCTTCGGCGGCGGCCAGGACCCAGCGGGGGCGGAGCGTCCAATGATGGACCCATTTCCCGTCCGCACACTCGTAGAGCCCCTCGATCGACCTCGAGTCGACGGGCCACATCCAATACAACGGCGCATCCGGATTCTCGACCCGCTGCCAGTTCAGGCACGACGCAGCCAGGGCGCCCTGGAGCAGCGACGTGGTCACGCGCTGACCCAGACCACTGACCTGTCGGGCCCGCAGCGCCGCCGCGATCCCCAGCGTGGCGAAATAGGCCGCGCCGATGCTCGGCCATGGGGTGCGCGGGAAGATCGGACCGTCTCGATCGGCGCCGCGCACGAGACCCTCGGGCGCGTCGAACTCGGGATACGGCCCGGGACGGCCGTTGATGAACTCCATGGCTGTCCCCCGCCTTCCCTTCTGGTCATAGAGAAGGCCCGTCCGGGCTGCCACGAGCCCGTCGTACCCGGGACGGTCACGGTGCACCGAGTGCTCCCCATAGGCGGTGATCGAGCAGGTGATGAGCGCTGGATTGAGCGCACTGAGGGCGTCGTGGTCGATCCCGAGCCGCGTGGTCGTCCCCAGTGAGAAGCTGTCGACGACGACATCGGACGTCCGGGCGAGCGCGTCGAACTGCTGCCTTCCCTCGACGCTTTGAAGATCGAGGCCGGCACTGCGCTTGCCCCGATTCCAGACCCGGTACCCCGTCTGCTGCGCAAAGGGATCGCCCAGGGGCGACTCGATCCGTATGACCTCAGCCCCGTTGTCGGCCAGGAACATGGTGGTCATGGGGCCGGCCATGCCCCAGGACAAGTCGAGAACGCGCAGACCTCCGAGTGCTCCAGCCATACGACTCCACCCCTTCACATTCTTGGCCAGGTGCACCATAGCAGTTACTATGTTGCCGGACCAGGAGGTGGCCACTGAGTTGGCCCTCCGCACAACGCTGCCCGCGCCGGCCGGTTCGAAAAGAATCGCTTCAACTGGTCCTTGGTCGGACTGGGCCAGGTCAGACGCCGGACGGCCGTGTCAGGTCAACCTTGGGGTGGCAGAGTCGTGCAGCGTCGCACGAACTCCGCAAACTGCCGGGGATGGCTCACGTGAGCGTTGTGCGCGGCGCCCGCGATCGTGAACAACTCCGTGCCCCGCAACTCGGCCAGCCTGGTGGCCGCCTCCCGGGCGAAGGGCCATGTGTCAAGGCCGACGCCGAACAAGGTGGGAACCGCGAGATCCTCCCAACGAAAGGGCGGACTGAGTCCAATCACGACGTCGCTCTGAAAAGCCACGCCCTCGGCACGCCGACGCACCTTGAGTTCCTCGGGGAGGCGTCGCCACGCCTCCTCCCCGACCATCGATGCGTACACTCGCTCAGCGAGGGCATCCGTGTCGGCCTCGGCCGCCATTGCCTCCAGTCCCCGGCGGACCGACCTGGGCCAGAATTCCATCCAGGGCACCTGCGGCTCCCATAGGCCGAGTCCCCGGAAGCGGCCGGGGTGCTGAATTGCTGCCGAGACGGCCACGACGCATCCAAAACTGTGCGCGACGACTGTCGTGGGTTCATCGCCCATCACGTCGAGCAGGTCGTCCACGTGCTGCGCCAGTACCGCGGGCATGCCCGCCGGGAGGGATTCGCCATAGCCCCTGCGGTCATACTCGATGACCCTGAGATCGGGCAGATTCTCCACCAGGGGCCCAAAGCTCTTGGCGCGATCCATGGCACCATGCACCAGTACCACCTCGGATGCCATGGGATCCAGCGGTCCATGTTGTGTGACGGCGATGCCTGTCTCGAGTGTTCTGCTATTCATCGGTCGATGACCCGTCCGCTCTCGGACTTCCCGAGAATGGACTGAAGGATGGCATTGAGCGTGAAGCGGAAGATCCGGTCGAGATCGATCTGTTGTTGCAGCGCGGTGCTCATCGCTTCATCGATCTCGGTGTCCCGTTGGGCCCACACCTGTGCGCCGCGCACTCGGTAGTCGGGTGAGAGTGCATCTTCAAGCACCATGAATCCCCCCAGATGGAATAGGATGGCCGCTACGGCAAATGCGGCCTCTTCTCCGTGCAGGCCGCTGGCGGTCAGCTCGTGGGCCAGCACAGCCTGGGCCTTGGTGAAAATGGCCTCACCGCGGCCCTGTGTCTTCGAGAGGGCGACAAGTTGAGGGCGGTCTCGTACCTCTCGCAGGAGAGCGTTCGAAATCGAGGTTATGCGCTCGGCCGGAGTACGACCACGGGGCGAGATCCTGCCGAACTGATCAGTGATCTCCTCGATCAACCTGTCGAAGAGTTGGTTTCGGTTGCCGACGTGCCAGTACACGGTAGGCGTTCCGACGCCCAGCTCGGCAGCAAGCTTGCGCATGCTGAAGGCATCGACTCCACTTTGCTCGATCATCTTCATGGCTGTCGCGAGCACCATGTCGACCGTGATGGAAGGACCAGTAGCTGGCCGAGCTGAGCCCGTCTTTCCCTTCTGCGCCACGACTTCGTACCCCGGTTCCTAGAGCCGGTGCGACCGTACGTCTGGTCCCGAGCCCATGATCGCACCAGAGGCATTGGCGGCCGAGATGCGGTGGCTTCTCACCAGCGCGGCCCACGGCATTGCTATGTGTAGTCCCGAGGATCGGGAACGCCGGCAGGTGTGCCCTCGTGGTACTCCACGAACTCGATCAGATAGCCGTCAAAGTCCTTTACATAGGCCATCGTCACAGGCCAGCGTTCGAGCCGACTCGGCGGCGATACCGACTCGCATCCCGCGGCGATTGCCTTGTCATACAGCGCCACGCAATCGTCGGTGTTCACGTAGAGCTTCCACAAGGCGGTGCCCATGTCGATCGGACCCTCGCGGTCGAGGTGTTGGGCCAGCTGCATGCGACTGCCACCGGCAGGGGACTGCAACACCGCCTCCTTGATGTTGGGGATGTCCGTTCTGCTTTGCACCGGGATACCGATGACGCCTTCCCAAAATTCGATGGCGCGCTCAATGTCACTGACGTTGATGCAGTACTGAGAAAGGATCGACACCATTGCTCTACCTCCTGCCGTACGACCCGTTCACAGGCTGGCCATCCCGTCTTGACGCGATTCTGGCGCTCCGCTTTGCATGATTGCGCTGGAGCCGACCGTGACTGCGCACCGAGACGAACGCACGGGCCTTGCTTACTCGGAGACCGTCACGGGAAGGGCCTCGACGCCCGACAACCATGGTCGACCGGCCGCTTCAACGTCCTTCCACTTCTTCAGCTCCACGTCGCCAGTTTGACCGAGATCCTCGGGCGTGGGCCCGAAACGGTCGGCGAGAGGTTGCAGCTTGCCAACGTCGAAGTTGTAGACCCTTGCGGCATTGAGCCCGAGGATCCGCCGTGTATCGTCAACTGGGCAATCCCAGAACGTGTCCCGGAGCCACTGGCGCGTGTGGGGCCACGTGCCCTCGGGATGAGGGAAGTCGTTACCCCACATGATGTTCCCGACGCCGATCTCGAAACGACGTGCGATCTCGCGGCGCCGGGTATTGGACGACCCGATGAAGACATTGCGGTCGAAGTACTCGCTCGGAAGCATCTTCAATTTTGGGGCGATATCCCCCATCTTCTTGGTGGCGTGCTCGTTCATGTACGCGATGTCGGATCTCCACAAGAGGTCGGCCGCCCACCACGATCCCCCTTCCGTGACTGCGAACTTGAGGCCAGGGTGGCGTTCGAACGCACCGGACCAGAGGAGGAACCACATCGGCCGCATCGTCCAGAAGATGGTCTCGTTGGCATAGATGCCGAGGTCGGCGCCGATCTCCTCCCGCGGGGCGGGTCCCGTGTGGGTATGCACGACCATGTCGAGCTCCTCGCACACGGCCCAGACGGGCTCATAACGGGGGTCGTTGTAGGGAGCGTACGGACGCCACATCGCAGGGATGAGAACGCCGCCCAGGCCCGAGGACTTGGCCCTCCGGATCTCCGCGACGGCGGCGTCGATATCGTGAAGGATGGGCACGACGGCGAGTCCGCACCGTCGGTCCGGGCTGTCGCTACACAGCTCGGACAGCCAACGGTTGTGGGCTCGAGCGCCGGCCATCAACAGCGTCGGATCGTACTCTCCGCTTGCACCGAGGCCGGCGCCGAATGGGGCCGATGCTCCTCCTAATACTGCGTCGGCGTCTGGGAATATGACCTCACCGACCACCCCATCTGCGTCAAGCTCGGCATCGCGGCGAGCCGCATCCCATCCACCGCGCAGTCCCTCCTCGTTCTCGTCGTACCAGTCCTTGACGAACTCGAGCTCTGCCACTTGGGCGTTCATGGGGGCACGGAGCGCGGCGCGCTGAATCAGGTCTTCGTCGAAAGCGTCTCGGTACCGTGGTTCGAGGTAGTCCTTGTACTGAGCGTCGGGAAGGCCGGCATGGGTGTCGGACGAAATGATCAGGTAGTTGTCGGTCACCACGGCTTCACCTCTCCTCCGGCAAAGGCAAGGGAATGGGAGTAAGCAGGGACGTGATCCAGCGGCACGTTCACCTCGTCAACGCGAGGGCCGACCCGGGCGGCGACAGCGGCGAGCCGGTCGAGATCGAAGTTGTAGACGCGGGCGGCATTGCCTCCGAGCATGGGCCTCACCTCCTCCGGGTCGATGCCGGCGAAGGTGTGGCGCAGGGCTTCGGTGGTGTAGGGATACGTCCCCTCGATATGCGGGTAATCCTGGCCCCACATGATCTTGTCCACACCGATGTCGTAGCGGAGTGGTGCCTCGTTCGGACGAAGGAAGCTGGCGCCGACGTAGCAGTTGTTTCTCCAGTAGAAACTCGGTGGATCTGGAAGTTCCTTGATCAGCTCGGCGCCGAAATGCGCTTCGGCGTTGCCGTCATCGGTGAAGCGGCTGTACTGGTAGTCGAGCATGCTGAGTGTGGCGGGAATCCATCCCGTTGACTGCTCGGTGAGCACTAATTTCAGACGGGGATAGCGGGCGAAGGCGCCGCCAAAAGCCATGTGCCAGAAGACCCGATGGGAGAACCAGCCCAGCTCCACCATGAAGATGGCCATTGAGGCCAGGTGTTCGCCCATCTCGGGCCCGGCCGCTCCGGAATGGTTGTTCACCGGCATGTCGAGATCCTGGCAAGCGGCCCAGATCGGGTCGTAGTCAGGGGCGCAGAGCGGCGGGAGACCCGAATCGGGTGGCACGCCCGGCAGCAGGACCCCACCGGACAGGTCGTGTTCGCGCGCCCAGGTGATCTCCGCGACCGCGTCGTCAATGTCGTTGAGGAAGACTTGGGCCAGCCCGGCACGCCGGCCCGGGGCGTCTGCACAGAAGTCGGCCAGCCAGCGATTGTGCGCCCGAAGGCCGGCCCAGCGGAGTTCGTAGGTGTGCGGGGTCGGGGGTCGTGCCAGGAGATTCCCAGAGGGGAAGAAGGGCGGAATGGTGTTGGGGAACAGGACTTCCGCGACCACGCCATCATCCTCGAGCTCGCGGAGACGGGTGGCGGAATCCCAGTTGCGATAGGCCGTCTCCCCCCGGAGGTCGGCGTACGGGTTCACGTAGGACTTCGCCCAGCCGTCGAACTCGTCGAGGTAGCGGCGCTCGAGGTAGTCCCTGTAGTCCAGCATCTCGGCGCCGGCGTGGCCGTCGGAGGAGATCACGATGTAGCGATCATCAATGACTGGTTGCATCTCATACCCCCCAGTGCCTATGACAGCGTTATAGTGCAAACACAAATGATATGCAATCGTCTGTCATCGTGACGATGCGGGACAGGGGCGTCGACGGCCGGTTCAGGCGCTCGTCAGACAAGGGGAGGCCATCTTGAGAGACGTGGTCGGCAAGGTGGCGGTCGTCACCGGAGGAGGTCAGGGCATCGGGCGGGCGATGGTGGAGCGTTTTGGCGAAGAGGGAATGAAGGTCATGGTGGCCGACATCGTCCCCGCCCTGGTCGAGGAGACAACCGGGGAGTTGGCAGAGCGGGGCTTCGAGGTCACCGGCATGGTGACCGACGTCACGTCGCTCGAGTCGCTCGAGGGCCTACGCGACGCCACGATCGAGCGGTACGGCGCAGTCCATCTGCTGTGCAACAACGCAGGGATCGGCTCGGGAACCGAGGGTCAGATCTGGGAGCACCACGTCAACGACTGGCGCTGGTCCCTGGACGTCAACGTGATGGGCGTCGTGAACGGCATCAACGCGTTCGTGCCGACCATGCTGGCCCAGGACACTGAGGGCCACGTCGTGAACACCACTTCGAGCAACGGCGGATTCACCCCTCTCATTAATAGCGCGGTCTACGCAACAACCAAGGCTGCGGTAACCACCATCACTGAATGCCTCTGGGGCCAGCTGCGGGAGGTCGGTGCGAAGATCAGCGCATCGTTGCTCTACCCATCCACCTTCACACCGGGAATGCTCAAGACGGGGATCTGGCGGCCCGGGGCCAACCGCCCCGAGCGATACGACCGGCCGGGTGCCCCTCCCAGGGAAGGTCGCGACGCGCTGGGTGCCTACCTGAGCCGGATGGAGGCAGCTGGGCTGGAGGTCCAGTTCGCGCCCTTGTCCGAAGTGGCCGACATCTGCTTCGAAGGGATCCTCAACGACACGTTCTGGATCACCGTTCCGAACCCCCAGCAGCAGGCGAAAATCCGGGACCGCGCAACTTCACAAATCGACATGAGCCCTCCCGAGTATCTGATTGAGACCAACCTCATGACCTCGAGGCCCATCGATTCCAAGGCCTAATCACCATCTATCAGAGTCGGCATCGCCGACGGGCACATCCCATTACTCAAGAGAGGCTTCGATGATACGAATGAGCGTGTTGTACCCGAAGGGCGAAGATTCGGTCTTCGACCACGACTACTACCGAGAGCATCACGTTCCCCTCGCCCTTCGGACCTGGGGTCTGGAAGGCGCCGAGATCGACAAGGGGATCGATGGGCCGTATGTGGCGGCTGTCCACTTTCGCTTTGAGTCGGCAGAGGCCATGACTGCGGCGATCACAGGCGAAGGCTCAGAGCGGGTGTCAGCCGATGTGGCGAACTACACGAACATCACTCCCCTCCTCCAGATCAGCGAGATCCTGACTGAGAGTGGATGACGCGACATGGTCGATCGTCTGGCTCTCGAAAGGGCCGCGTTGCCGCCTTCCTTAGCCCCCACGCGCTACAACGTTGTTCTACTGCGGCGACCGACCCGACACGGCGGATTGGCTTTGCAGAGCACAGGTGCCTCGGATCCGCACGGCTGGACAGGGCTGAAATCAGATTCTAGTATAGACCCATTGCTACTCGGCGGCCTGAGTGGACCCGAGGACGTCAGGAGGCACCTCTCGAATGGTCATGCCCAAAGGCTTCGGTGCAATCGACACCATGTTGGGATTCCCTCATCGGGACATGAAGGAGGTCTATCGCTTCATCACGCGGCAGACCAAGGACGCACAGTCCAAGGAAGAATTCGACTTCCCGGTCGAGTACATGTTCAAGGACGTTCCCGAGAAGGCATTGCAGGAAGTCGACGACCCGATCGCTGTGACGCTGCGGGAGATGGACCTCTGGGGAATCGAGAAGGGTTTGATCGGCGTCGGTGACCCGGCCGGAACCGGTGCCCAGGCGTTGCAAAGGTTCCCGGATCGGTTCATACCTTCGTCGAGTGCCGATCCCAACGAAGGGATGGCGGGTATCCGACGCCTCGTCCGCGAACACGAGACCTTCGGCACCCGAGCTGTCGGCGTCTTCCCGGCGGGGACCTTCCCCCAGGTTCCGATCAATGACAAGAAGATGTACCCGATCTACGCAAAGTGCGTCGAGATTGGTATCCCGATCTTCTGCTGTGCCGGCATTCCAGGCCCTCGCCTGAAGGCGGCCTGCCAACATGTCGAGCTGATTGACGAGGTCATGTTCGACTTTCCCGACCTCGTCTTCGTCACGCGCCACGGCTGCGAACCATGGACAGAACTGGCCGTGAAGCTGATGCTGAAGTGGCCGGGCCTGCACTATTCGACGAGTGCCTTCGCGCCCAAGTATTACCCCCAGAACATCATCGACTACGCCAACAGCCGGGGCTCCGACAAGATCATCTACGCCGGGTACTTCCCCATGGGGCTCTCCCTTGAACGGATCATGACCGAAATGGTCCACGTCGGTTTCAAGGACGAGGTATGGCCGAAGTTCCTCCGCGGCAATGCCCTTCGGGTTCTCGGCCTCGAGTAGGCATCTGCCAGACCGATTTCAGTGTTTCGTGACCCAACCCAGGAGTGAAATGATGACCATCAACACCGACACTGCGTCCGCTCAGGGTGCGGCCGTCGACTACACGACGTTCGACGCGGACAACCACTACTACGAGGCGACCGATGCCTACACCCGTCATATCCCCAAGGCGATGGCCAAGCGCGCCATGCAGTGGGCCGAGATCGAGGGTCGGCAGCGACTCCTCGTCGGCGGAAAGGTGAACAGGTTCATCCCCAACCCTTCGTTCGATCCCGTCGCAAAGCCGGGAAGCCTCGACGAGTACTTCCGCGGGAAGAACCCTGAAGCGAAGGACATTCGGTCGCTCTTTGGGGATCTCGAGCCCATCCGACCCGAGTACCGCGATCGCGACGCTCGCCTGTCCGTCATGGACCGCCAGGGCCTTGACGGTTGTTTCCTGTTCCCGACCCTCGGGGTTGGGATGGAGGAAGCGCTCTCCGACGACCCGCCTGCATTGGTCGCCGCATTCGAGGCGTTCAACCGGTGGCTCGAGGACGACTGGGGTTATGCGTACAAAGAGCGGATCTTCGCAGCACCGATGATCACGCTCATCGATGTCGATGCTGCGGTGGCCGAGCTCCGTCGGGTCCTCGACGCGGATGCCCGGATCGTCTGCATCAAGGGTGGGCCGGCGCACACGCCTACGGGTCTCATCTCCCCGGCCGACACCCGTTTCGATCCTTTCTGGGGCCTGGTCAACGAGTCCGGAGTCACCGTCGGGATCCACTCGGGGGACGCAGGCTACGGCCGCTACTTGCAGGACTGGGAGCCCTCGGGCGATTTTGAGGCCTTCCGCTATTCCCCCCTTCGCACAGTCCTCAGTTCGGACCGTCCTCCGTTCGAGACGATGGCCGCATTCTTGTGCCAAGGACTCTTTGATCGCTTCCCGAGGGTGCGCGTGGCGAGTATCGAATCCGGCGCGGGGTGGGTGTCCGGACTCATCAAGAAACTGAAGAAGGCGTACAGCCAGATGCCAGCCTCATTCCAATCGGATCCTGTCGAAAGACTGCGCCAGCACGTGTGGATCGCACCCTTCTACGAGGACAACCTGGCTCAGCTGAAAGATGTCATCGGTACGGAACACATTTTGTTTGGTTCGGACTGGCCACACGCCGAGGGACTGGCCGAGCCGCGCAACTTCGCGCTGGATCTCCGACGCCACCGATTCAGCGAGGACGAGCTCCATACCGTGATGGCCGAGAACGGCTGGGCTCTCACTCGCCGAACCTCCTAGCTGCCAGAGCGGCTCGATCGGACGGGTCCCGAACCCTGCGGACGAAGTATTCTTGTATATAATATTCGGAATGCCACAGGCGCTTCCATTCGTCGTTCTCCGTTCCATTCGTGCATCCCCAACCGCTCAGAGGACTAGGACCCATGCGCGAAATGCTTGAAGGAAAGGTTGCGGTCGTCACGGGGGCTGGCCATGGCATCGGTCGCGGTCATGCCCTGGAGCTGGCGCGCCACGGTGCGCGAGTCGTGGTCAACGATTTGGGAACTTCGGTAGCCGGTGAAGGTTCCAGCAGAGATGCGGACCTCACCGTCGAGCTGATCGTCGCGCGAGGGGGACGGCCGTCGCGGACTACGGCAACGTGGTCGAAGAAGCCGACGCTGAGGCAATGATCGAACGTGCGCTCAACGAATGGGGTCGGTTCGACATCCTCGTCAACAACGCTGGAATCGTGCGCGACGGAGTCATCTGGAACCTCACGACAGACGCCTGGGATGCCGTCATGGGTGTCCACGTCAGAGGTCCATGGCTGACCAGCCGCGCCGCTGCTCGTCACTGGCGCTCGCTCGACAAGGCCGGCCTGGACAGCCGAGGCCGTATCATCAACACGACTTCAGGTGCCGGGCTCGTTGGCAACTTCGGTCAGACCAACTACGCGACTGCAAAGGCGGCGGTGGTGGGGCTCACGCTCACCCTGGCTCTCGAGTTGAGCCGGGTCGGGGTGACGGTGAATGCGATTGGACCGGCTGGAGCCACGCGCATCACGGGCACCATGCCCAATGCCCCTGCCGTCGTCGAACCGGACGAGATTCCAGAGGACTCCTTCCACCCGTTGGATCCCGCCGGGAGCTCACCGGTCGTCGCCTGGTTGGCCTCGGACGAGGCGCAGTACGTCACCGGGCAGGTCATCCGGGTGATCGGCGACAGGATCCACCTGATGCGGGGCTGGGTGGAGGGCGCAACAGCATCCAATGACGGAAAGCGTTGGGACGCATCACGGATCGGCGACGTCATGGCAACACAGATCTTCGGGACTCAGGGACGCGGCCTGCAGACCTGGTCGAGTTAGGGCAGCCTCCTCCGAGAAGAGCTCTTCTCCCGGCCGATCAGCCTGACGGAGCCACTTCGGTTGTGACCGGCGACCGAGGGCTAAGACTCCTGAAGTAGTCACGGTCACTCTGGTCGGGTGGCCTTCCCACACGCGTCACCGTGTCAACGTTCTTCGCTTCCGCTCTCAGTGCGCTGACCGTCGCCCTCTCGCGTGGTCTGGTCTCAAATGGGTCGAACGAGAAGTGACGCATGGCATTGGCATGCGTGATCTTGTTGATTTGCTCGTCGGAAAGTGACGCGAATTGAGCTTCGTTGACCTCGGGCCCATGAGGCCACGAGCTATCGGAATGCGGAAAATCAGATTCCCAGCAGACATTGTCGATATTGAACTGATCAATGAGGCTCACTCCGACGGGGTCATTGATGAAACAGCACAGAATTCTCTGCCGGAACACATCGCTCGGTCCCATCCCGTCGGGGAAGCTCTGCCCCGTCCAGCCGGCGTGACGTTGCTGAATGTGCTCAGCCCGCTGCAAGAAATACGGGATCCACCCGATATCCCCCTCGGTCAGGGAGAACATGAGGTCGGGAAAGCGCCACCAGAAATCGGCCCACAGCAGATCGCCGAGCGAGTAGATCGACATCACAGACGAGAGTCCCATCGCGACCGAGGCGGGTGCGTCGGCGGAAGTCGCCGCTGCCTTGGAAGACGAACCGACATGCAGGCACAGGACCGTCCCCGCGTCGGAGCATGCCGCGAAGAGGGGATCCCAGTGGCCCGAATGGATGGATGGCATGTGGAGAGCCGCCGGGTTCTCCGAGAACGTGACGGCGTGGCACCCTTTGCCGGCGAGCCTACGGACCTCGTCTGCCGCTTTGTGCACGTCGAAGAGCGGCAGAATGCCGCACGGGATGAACCGATCGGGATAGCTGGCGCACCATTCGTCGACATGCCAATCGTTGTACGCCTTGATCATGACCTCGTTCACGGCCACATCAGGTCCCTCGTTCAGTACCTGACCCGAGAAGCCGGTCCAATTGGGAAATTGAGACCCGCGAGCGTGCCCCCGGCCGACATGTCACGTACTCGTTCGTGCACGTCGTAACAGCCGGGTCGCATTTCGCTGTAATTGGTCGGGTTGACGTTGAACATCTCCGGTGGCTTGCCGGCCACAGCGTTGAGCCCCAGGTTTCGACCCTTCTTGTTGCCGTACCACCACTGCTGGAATCCGTGCTCGTCCGTTTCGACCCGGGGTGCGAGGTGACGGTACTTGGCGGGCACATGAGCGTCGAACATGTCGGCTGGCTCTGCGATGTGGTCGTCCACGCTGATGAGGATCATGTCGTCTGCCTTCATCGGCGCCCCCTTGAACCACCACGCTGCCGGTACGCGTGGCCGGCAACGTCCATATTATATTCAGTCTCTCATGCGCTGTCCGCTGCCTAGGAACCCCTTCTCGACGGCGACTCGACGGTCTGCCTCCTGATGCTCAACGGCGTGCGGGTGGTCGACTGCACCACAGAAATCGCCGGCCCCTACTGCTCCAAATTGTTGGCCGATGCCGGTGCGGACGTGATCAAAGTTGAACCGCCCGAAGGGGATCCGTTACGGCACTGGGGATCGGGCGCTCTCTTCCAATACCTCAACACGTCCAAGCGTTCCGTTCAAGGTCAAGTTGGGGATCTGCTCGCCGCGGCAGACATCTTGGTCAACAACGAGCCCGTCGACACCGGTGTCCTCTGGAGCGACAACCCGTCATTGGTCGTCGTCACCATCACGCCCTTCGGTTGCGACGGGCCGTGGGCTGGTCGCCCGAGCACCGAGTTCACCTTGCAGGCCGCGTGCGGTTCCATCGGGCAGCGTGGTCTCCCGGAGGAACCGCCTCTGTCCGCCGGCGGCCGCCTCGGCGAGTGGGCGTCAGGTACTTATGCCGCGTTGGGGGCCATCGCTGCGTTTCGTGAGGCCGTTCGCAGTGGTCATGGGGAGCTCGTCGACGTGGCGATGCTCGACTGTATGGCCGTCACCATGGTCACATACCCCTCCGTGTTCGCGTCCTTCGCCGGATGGCCCGAGATGGTGGGCACGGGACGGACGATCGAAGTTCCCTCCGTCGAGCCGACGCAAGACGGATATTGCGTCGTCACCACGAACAGCGCCCAACAGTTCCAGGACTTCTTGCTCATGATTGAGCGGCCCGACCTCGTGGCTGACCCCGACCTGCCCCAGGTCGCCAAGCGATTTCGCCGGCGGGACGAGTTCCTGTCCGCCGTTCACCAGTACACCACGCAGCACACCACCGAGGAGATCCTGGAAAGGGCGGCTTTGTACCGGATTCCGGCGGGTCCGCTCCTCAACGGCTCGACCATGACCCAGTTCGAGCAGTTCGTCGCCCGCCGTGTCTTCGTCCCGAATCCCTCCGGCCGATTCCTCCAACCCCGTGTTCCATATCGGATCTCGGGGCTCTCCCCGCGACCATTCCTCCTTGCTCCAAGTCTCGGTCAAGATGACGGCTCCATCGAGTGGCCTCCACGGACAGATGCTGCTCGGACTGGTCGCGCATCCGATCCAGAAGGTCGTTCGGGCGTCGACAGCTGGCGGCTCCCTCTTGCCGATATTCGGGTCGTTGATTGCACCGCCTGGTGGGCCGGTCCGGTGGCAACGGCCGCCCTGGCCAACCTGGGAGCTGACGTCATCAAGATCGAATCGGTCACGAGACCTGACAACATGCGATTCGCCAGTACGCGGCGCCCGACACAAGAGCGATGGTGGGAGTGGAGTCCGATCTTCCATGCAGCCAATGCAGGAAAACGTGGCGTCACCTTCGATCTGTCACGCCCAGAGGGGTCCGAGATGTTCGAGCGACTTCTGCAGACCGCCGATGTCCTGGTCGAGAACTTCACCCCCCGGGTCATGGACCAGTTCGGCTTCGACTGGGACCGAGTCCACTCGCTGAACGACCAGCTGATCATGGTGCGGATGCCGGCCTTCGGACTGGACGGCCCCTGGAGGGATCGGACTGGCTTCGCTCAGACCATGGAGTGCCTGACCGGCATGGCGTGGTTGACGGGGTTCGCCGACGGGTCCCCGGTATTGGTGCGAGGGGCCTGCGACCCCTTAGCGGGGATGCATGCGGTCATTGCCACCATGCTTGCGCTGATGGAGCGCGACCAAGGTGGCAATGGACGCTTGGTCGAAGCAGCCATGGTCGAGTCCGTGCTCAATGCCGCAGCAGAGCAAGTCGTCGAGTACAGCTCGAGCGGGAAATTGCTCTGTCGTGACGGTAACAGGGGTCCGCAGGCCGCTCCCCAAGGGATCTACCCCTGTGCCGGCGAAGACCAGTGGGTCGCGCTTGCCATTACCAGTGAAGACCAGTGGCGGTCTCTGCGGTCATTGCTCGGCGACCCGCAATGGGCGAGCAGCAGTGAATTGGCACACTCCGTCGGTCGACGCCGTGCCCACGACCACATCGACCGTGAGCTGTCGCGATGGACGAGTCAGCGCTCGGCCGCGGAATCCGCACAGTTGCTTGTCGACGCGGGCATACCGTCGTCCGTCGTGATTCCTCCCCGTGATGTCGCGGCCAACCCGCAACTCCGCCATCGTGGCCTCTTCGAGGTGGAGGAGCATGCGATCACCGGTCACCATGAGATCCCGACGTTGCCGTTTCGCTTTTCGCGGGTTCCTCGGTGGCTCACGTCGCCGGCTCCGACACTCGGTCGCGACAACGAGGCGGTTCTCGAGGAGCTCGGCTTTTCGCATGCTGCGATCGCGGAGTTCCGGCAGTCTGGCCTGGTGGGTGACCGTCCGGACGGACTCTGACGCACCGGGTCGAGGTCGCGCTGCGCCACGGTGAGAGGTTCTTTTCTGGTTCAGGCTGAGGCCGCCACCGCCGCCGCCCAGCGGTAGTCGGCCTTACCCGTCGGGGACCGAACAACCTCATCGACGAAGATCACCTGCTTCGGAACCTTGTAGCCAGCCAGTGAGGCTCGCACCAGAGTCATCAGCTCGCCCTCGGTGGGTTCCGTTCCGCGCGCCGGCTGAACGATGGCGACCACACGCTCCCCCCAGCGCTCGTCGGGCACCCCGGCGACCACCACGTCGTAGACGGAGCGCGACCCTCGCAGCACGCCTTCCACCTCCTCGGGGTACACCTTCTCGCCTCCCGTGTTGATGCACAGGTTGCCCCGCCCAAGCAATGTGATGGTGCCATCTGCTGCGACGGTGGCCATGTCCCCGGTGAGAGACCATCGCCGTCCCTCCCACTCGACGAAAGTTGCGGCCGATTTGGCGGGGTCCTTGTAGTAGCCCAGCGGGATGCGCCCGGTGCGAGCAACGCGACCGACGATGCCCGAACCTGGCACCACAGGTCGGTGGGCCTCCTCGTCCATTACCACCGCCTGCTGGGCGGTGAACTGCGGTGCCGGCTTCTCCCCCATCGGCCCCAGGAAGATGCGCCCGGCCTGAATCCCGGTCTCGGACGATCCATACCCGTCGGAGAGTGGGATGGAAGGGAAGGTCGTGAGGAACCGATCGCGCAACGCCGTCGACAGAGGCGCTCCGCCCGAGCTGACCACGGCCAGTGCTCCGATGTCGGGCTTGGGATCGAAGTCGTCCCAGGCGTCGAGCAAGGGCCGCATGACGGCGTCTCCGACCGTGCTGGTGGCCGTCACCCGCTCTCGTTCGATCGTACGCCACACCTCACGCGGATTGAGAGAGCCCGACCACAATACGACCTTGTTCCCGCTGAAGAGGTGGAGCAGCACCACCCATCCGCCTGCCGCGTGCATCAACGGAGCGAGGAGAAGGAAGGTGCACTGCTCGGGAGCGATACGCGCGATCAGCTCCTCGACCGATGTGACCTCGGGAAGCGCAGGGTTGCCACCGCCCATGCAGGCGAAGAAGGCATCCTCTTGCCGCCACACCACACCTTTGGGGAGACCGGTGGTGCCGCCGGTGTACAGAATGTAGTGATCGTCCCCCGACCGAGGGCCAAAGTCCCGAGCCGGCGACGACATGGCCAGCGCGGCGTCGTACGCGGCACCGGTGGCCAGTTTCCAACGAAGCGTCGGGACCTGGGGTTCCACCTCCGTCACCCGGTTGGTGTAGCCCCACTGATGCACGACGCCGACAAGGTCGGCGTCGTTGAACAGGTGCTCCAGCTCCCGGGCGGTGTACCGGTAGTTGATGTTGATGGGCACGGCTCGGACCTTGTACGCGGCCAACGTCGCCTCGACGAATTCCACGCAGTTCTCGACATAGAGCCCGATGTGGTCTCCCGT
Source organism: uncultured Acidimicrobiaceae bacterium (assembly GCA_963717455.1). Lineage (GTDB taxonomy): Bacteria > Actinomycetota > Acidimicrobiia > Acidimicrobiales > RAAP-2 > Bog-473. The sequence goes on along the minus strand of OY970336.1, from coordinate 2,102,724 downwards.
CCGTACGCCCTGCTCGAGGTACCAGTGGGCCAATCGGTTGGAGTTCTCCTCGAGTTGCGCGTAGGTCCTGCGCTGTTCCCCACAGCGAAGCGCAACACGACTCGGTACGCAGTCGGCGACGGCCTCCCAGAGGTCGGCCAGATTGAAATCGCTCATAGGCGGGTCGGAGTCCCTCCTGGCAATCCAGCCCCGTCGGGTGCCGCTCCCGACCCGTTGCCCTGCGACTCCCCTGAGAGCACCGTTCGTATACTATATTCGATATCAGTGGGTCGTGTAGGGTTCGTCACCGCATGAGTGGAGCAACGATCACAAGTCCCGGAGGTACCACCAGTCGACCATCCGGTTTTTGTGCATCCTCTCTCGGGTCTCACCCCGGCGCGCCGTGGCGATCCGATGCCCGCTGCGGTTCGGGCGCTGATTGAATGACCCGATCACAAACTGCACCGGGGAGGGTGAGAGAATGTCCTCAAAAGCACTAGCCGAGCTTCGAAGGTCGGCGCTGCCGCTGGCAATGGCGACCCTGATGGTTGCCGGGACGTACATCGCGCTCTCGTCGTCGACCGTTGCTGCGGCGACGTCGGCCAGTCGGACGTTGTCGTCGAGCACTTCGTCCAGCGGCGTCTGGCCCGGGGTCGGCAAGATCTGCGAGCCGGGACCCGGCGGTGCCTCCTCGGTGCGCGGCGTGGGCTCCAAGACCATCAACATCGCGGTGTTCAACGACGCCGCCAACACCATTTATCCGGGTCTCGAGGCCGAGTTCCCCCAGCAGGCCAGGGCGTTCGCAGATTGGTGCAACGCCGCGGGCGGCATCAACGGGCGCAAAATCGTGATCGACAACCGTGACGCCGCGCTGTTCAACGCCGCGCAGCAGGCAACCGCGGCCTGTCAGAGCGACTTCATGGCGGTCGGGGGCGGCATGGCGCTCGACCAGCCGTCCGTCCCGATCCGTGAGGCGTGCGGGCTGGGACAGATCAGCGGCTACGTCGTCTCGAACGCGTCCGATCTGGCCACCCTGCAAGTCGACCCGAGCGGCACCAACACGAACTCGATTTCCTCGGGATGGTTCGGGGCACTGGCCAAGGCCTACCCGAAGGCGGTCAAGCAGGCCGGCATGGGTGGGTCCGACACCCCCTCCGTCCTCCAGCCCGAAACCAAGGACGAGTTCGGCGCCGAGGCTCAGGGCTGGAAAGTCTCTGACTTCCTTGAGCCCCCCGTCACGGTGGAGAATTGGGCGCCCTACGTCGAGGACTACCAGAGCAAGGGGGTCCAGGCCCTATGGCCCGCCGACAACTCCAACTTCACCCCCTTCGCCCAGGCGATGACCACTGCCGGCTACCACCCCGCCTTCGTCCTGCTGGGGACCCAGTTCGCCAACCCCCAGACGCAGCAGGCCGTGGCTGCGAACCCCAGTCTGCCGCCGGTCTACGTCGAGACGTCGTGGTGGCCTCTCGCGCTGGCCTCGCAGAACCCGTCGACCGAGCAGCTCGTCAGGACCATGCACACCTACGCCAAGGGCGACAGCGTCGACTTCGACGACGAGGAGGGGGCCGAATCGTGGCTCCTGTGGGCGAAGGAGGCCTCGGCCTGTGGCACCAGCCTCACCGTGACCTGCGTGCTGAACCACGCGGCAGCCGTGACGAACTGGGACGCCGGAGGCATCGAGGCGCCGATTGGACACTTGACGCTCTCCAACGAGAACCCCCAGCCCTCGCCATGCTTCGCCATCCTGAAGCTCAGTTCCAAGGGGATCGTCTACGACAAGGCGATCACCCAGCCCACACAATCCATCTGGAACTGCAACCCCAAGAACGTCGTCCACCTGACCGCACGGCAGCAGCAACAACTGAACTCCTTGTGAGCATGGGTCCGGCCGGCTGCGGGGGTGGGTGCAAACTGCATAGCCTTGCCCGGGCAGGCGACTGATCACTCTGTCGGGGGGCCGCCGTGCATGACTTCATCATCTTCACCATCGGTGGTCTGGCTGCAGCGGGTATCTACGCGATAACGGCGAGCGGCCTCACCCTCACCTACACGACGACTGGGATCTTCAATTGGGCGCACGGCGCCATTGGGATGGTCTGCGCCTTCACCTACTGGCAGATGAGCATCGGCTGGGGCTGGCCGACGCTCGTCTCCATGCTCGTCTGTCTCTGCGTGGTGGCGCCTGTGATCGGCATCGCGATCGAAGCGGCGGTGATGCGCCGGCTCGACGGTGTCTCGGAGGCATCCAAACTGGTCGTCACCCTGGCCATCGCGCTCATGTTCTTGGGTCTCGCGCAATGGATCTGGAACCCCACGACCTATCGGGCCCTGCCCCCCCTCTTCAACAACGACACCTTGGTCCTCGGATCGATCAGGATCTCCTACAACGACGTGACCGTCTTGATCCTGGCCCTGGTCGTCGCCATCGGGCTGCGTCTATTCCTCTACCGCACCCGGGTGGGCGTCACCATGCGGGCCAGTGTCGACGACCGGACGCTCACCTCGCTCAACGGGTCGAGTGCCATTACCAATGCCCGCAACGCCTGGATCATCGGCTCCATGCTGGCCGCACTGGCGGGGATCCTCATCGCTCCCACCCTCACCCTGTCGGCCTCCGCGCTGACGCTGCTCATCGTTAACGCCTACGCGGCGTCGGTCATCGGGCGCCTGCGCTCCATCCCGATGACATTCGTGGGTGCGATCATCCTGGGTCTCTCCATCGCGTACTCGGTGGCTTATCTGCCCCAGAACCCCTACATCCAGGGGTTCGAGAACGCGGTGCCTGCGATCATCCTCTTCATTGCCCTCTTGGTCCTTCCCCAGTCGCGCCTGCGCGGGCACCGCCAGCTTCGGAGCCGCGAGCTGGCCTTCCGCCCCACGTGGAACGGCACCGGCCTCTTCTGCGCCGGCACGATCGTCGCCGCCGTCTTCTTGGCCACCACCGTCTCGACTCCCGACCTGTTCAGCCTCAACCGGATGTGGGGCCTGGCCATCGTCGGGCTCTCGATCATCCCCATCGTCGGGTACGCCGGGCGCCTGTCGTTGTGCCAGATGACCTTCGCGGGCATCGGCGCCACAATGGTGGGACATCTGGGAGCCGGGGGGAACCCCCTTTCCCTCCTGGCCGCCGCCGGTGTGTGCGCAGTCGTCGGCGTCGTCGTCGCCGTCCCCGCCTTGCGGCTGTCGGGCATCTACTTCGCGCTGGCCACCGCGGCGTTCGCCATCACCATGGACAGCTGGGTGTTCGTGCTCCCGTCCTTCAACCTCTTCGGGCATCCCTACGCGCCTTTCGGCTCGGGGTCGCTCGTCTTCGCTCCCTTCCGCATCGGTTCGCTCGCGCTCGACTCCAAGACGTCGCAGTTCATCGCGGGGTCGGTGGCCTTCGTGATCCTGGTCGTGCTGGTCGTCGCCCTGCGACGATCGGAGTTCGGGCAACGTCTGCTGGCCATGAAGGACAGTCCTGCCGCGTGTGCCACGTTGGGCATGAACGGCCGGGCCACGTTCATCGGAGTGTTCGCCTTTTCGGCCGCCCTGGCGGGGGTCGGCGGCGGTATCTACGGCATGGAGATCGGCAGCGCGGCGCCCGACGTCTTCCAGTTCTTCAACGGGCTCTCCGTGCTCTTGGTGATGGTCGTCTTTGGTATCACCTCGTTCGGTGCGGCGGGGTTGAACGGCGTGTACCAGGGATCGCCGCTCTTCACCAATCTCTTCCCTTCGCTCACCCAGCTGCCGCTGCTCCTCGTCGGCCTTGGCGGCATCGGCGTGGGGACCACGCCCAATGGGACGATCCCGGGCAGCATCCGCCCGGTCTATCTGTCCGTGGCGCGACGCCGCTGGCTGGTAGCTCTGATCGTGGCGGTGGTCGGGGCCGCCTGGGTGCTCCGGCTGAGCGGGGCGATCGGCAACTGGACGATGACCATCATCATGGTGATCGACCTCGCGCTGTTCCCGGTCCCGGCCTACGTCGCCGACTACCGGGCGAGGATCGCGCCGCCTGCATTCGGCCTTCCAGAGCGGCGGTCGAAGGAAAAGAGGGACGCCTGGTTCGCCGGGGCGGCGTCGGACGAGGATCCTGTCGGCTCGGCCGACACCCTCACCGCCCTATCGGGAGCAGGAGGCTCCAGTGGGGCTTGAAATCCAAGAGGTCTCGGTTCGCTTCGGGGGCTTGGCCGCGCTGTTCGAGGTGTCGCTCGGCGCCCCTGAAGGAGCGATCACCGGATTGATCGGGCCGAACGGAGCCGGCAAGACGACCCTGTTCAACGTGGTGACGGGGATGCAGCGCCCCAATGCGGGAACCGTGCGCCTCGACGGTCGGGAATTGCGCGGGCTCTCGTCCTATCGCCGGGCCCGGCTCGGGCTCGGCCGCACGTTCCAGCGCCTGGAGCTCTTTGGGACCCTGACCGTTGCCGAGAACATCGGGGTCGCCGCATCCGTCGCGCAGCGGGGCGTACTGAAGGGCAGGTCGAGAGCGATCCATGAGATCCGCGAGGAACTGCTGGACCGGCTCGGTCTGAGGCCCGTAGCCAATGACCGGGCCGACACCTTGCCGACGGGGACCGGTCGCATCGTCGAACTGGCGCGCGCCCTTGCCACGAGGCCCAAGGTCCTCCTCCTCGACGAACCGGCGGCGGGCCAGGACCCTGACGAAACCGAGCGCTTCTCGGAGGTTCTGCGCGACCTGGCGAACGACGGGCTCGCCGTTCTGCTGGTCGAACACGACATGGAGCTGGTCATGAACGTCTGCCACACCGTTGTGGTCCTCGACTATGGCCGCATCATCTGCACCGGCACACCGTCGGAGGTCCGGGCCGACCCCGACGTCCAGGCCGCGTATCTCGGCACGGTATCGGCTGTGGGCCATGCCTGAACCCCTCTTGGAGTTCCGGGGAGTGCGGGCGGCCTACGAGGAAGTCGAGGTGATCCACGGGATCGACGCGACGTTCGAAGAGGGCCTCGTGACCGCTGTCCTGGGGGCAAACGGTGCGGGAAAATCGACCCTCCTCGCCCTCGCGGCCGGCATCATGGGGCCGAGCACGGGTGAAGTTGTCTTCGCCGGTCAAAAGGTGCGCGTGGGATCGACGTCTAAGTTGGCCCGCCGGGGGCTCTGCCTGATCCCCGAGGGCCGCGGCGTGTTCCCGAACCTGACCGTACGGGAGAACCTCTGGGTCATGACGCACAGCGGTTCGGGGAGACGGCACGTCGAGCGTTGCGCGTTCGAACGCTTCCCACGCCTGGAGGATCGCGCTGACCAGCCGGCCGGCACGCTGTCGGGCGGTGAGCAGCAGATGCTGGCGCTCGCCCGCGCGGTGGCGACGAGCCCGCGGTTGCTCATGCTGGACGAGCTCTCCATGGGGCTTGCGCCCATGGTCGTCGATGAGCTCTACAACCATGTGGTCCAGCTGGCGGCGGAGGGCATCACCGTCGTGGTGGTGGAGCAATTCGCACGCACAGCGCTGTCGGTCGCCACCTCGGCCATGGTGATGGCGAACGGACGGATCGTCCAGACCGGGGCGGCATGCGACGTGGAATCGGTGCTTCACTCTGCCTACCTGGGACCCGTCCAACACACGGAGGGCGGTGCAGTGACACCAGAAAGGCCGTCGAATTCCGGCGACAACGGTTCGGGAGGGAACTAGGACCCCTTGGCGTCGCCTCAGACGGTGTGCGCTTCGAGATCTAGCGCTGACCGACGGAGCGCGTCGTTGGCGTTCTCGGGCAGCCGGTCGAGAGGCTCCTCGAGCTCTTCCACTGTGGGGCCGAGCTCCGCCGCAAGCGGCGCCAACCTCGCCAGATCGAAGTCGTAGAGATTGGCGCAATTCTCCCCGAGGAGCCTCTGCTTCTCGGCCGGACCGATCCCGGCCATCACCTGGCGCAGCGTTTCACGGGTGAAGGGGTGGGTCCCCTCGTCGTGCGGATAGTCGCTGCCCCACATGAACCGGTTCGCCCCGATCTGGGCCCGGACGGCCACGTCGCCGGGTCGGGGTTGACTCACCCCCATCCAGACGTTCTGGGCGAAGTACTCACTGGCCAGATGACCGAGCTTGTGCTCGTCGCCGTAGCGGATCTCCCCTGTCTGGCCGGTCTTGCGGATCCGGTCGATGGTGCCATCGAGATCCTTGAGCAGTTTCGGCACCCAGGAACACTGGGTTTCCGTGATCGCAAACTTCAGCCGGGGGAACCGCTCGAAGATGCCCCCGAGAACGAACTGCACGAAGGGCCGCTGCGAGTAGAAGACTGCCTCGTTGATGTAGAAGAGCATCGCAAACGGATAGTCGCCGTAATCCGGTACACCCGTGCCCCCGTGGACGTTAATGGGCATCTCGAGGTCCTCGATGACCTCCCAGAGTCGGTCATAGGCGGGGTCGTAGAGGGGTCGGACCCACGTGACATCCGGCGGGATGTTGGGCAGGAGGATACCGCCGCGGAGACCCTGCTCCTTTATCCAGTGGACGTCGGCAATCGCGTCGTCGATGTCATTGAGGAAGATCTGGCCGATGCCGGCGCGGCGCTCGGGAAACTCGCCACAGAAGTCCACGAGCCAGCGGTTGTGGGCCCGGATGCCGCCGAGACGATGCTCGTACTCTTCAGGCTTGGGGGGCGCGGCGAAAAGGACGAAGCTGGGGAAGAACGGAGGGATGGTATTGGGGAAGATGACCTCGCCGACGACACCATCGGCCTCCTGCTGGCCGTTGCGCATGTCGTTGTCCCAATTGCGGAGCCGCCGCGTGTCTCCCAAATCCTTAAAGGGATTCTTGTACTTGGCTCGCCAGGCGTCGAACTCGTCGAGGTACTTGGGGTCGAGGTACTCCCGGTAGGCAGCATGGCTGCCTCCGGCGTGGCTGTCCGCCGTGATGATGGTGTAGTGACCATTCGCCCGGTCGATCGTTTCGTTGCCAGTCTTCATTCGTGCCCTCGCTCTCTACCGGGCCGGGGTGGGGTCGAACGGCCCGCGGCCCATTTGGTCGCGCACTGTGATCACGGCGGTATTCGTCAACGTTCGGCGCTGCCAATTTGCCCCGTCGACCACGAGAGTATGCCCGGAGATGAACCGGGCGAAAGGCGAGGCGAGGAAGGTCGCGGCCCAGCCCAGCTCCTGCAGTCGGCCCACCCGCAGTGCTGGCTGGCAGGCGTCTTTCTCGTTGGTCCGGTCCAGGTTCCCCTTGATGTCGGCCGTCATGTCCTCGTGGGGGAAGAGCCCCGGTACCAGCCCGTTCACCTGGATCCCATAGGGCCCCCACTCCACGGCGAGTGTCTCCACCATGTTCTTCACCCCCGCCTTCGCGGCGGCCGAGTGTGCGAATCCCGGGCCTCCCGTCCAGGCGTACGACGCCCCGACGCTGACGATGGACCCGGCCGTTCCAGCTTCGATATGACGCCGGGCGAACTCTCGCGAGCAGAAGAAGGTGCCGTTGAGGGTGATGTCGACGACGGTCCGCCAGGCATTGGGGGACATATCCTCCGCGGGAACCGGAAAGTTCGCCGCCGCGTTGTTGATGAGCACGCCGGGCAGGCCAAACGCTGCGGTGGCTTCGTCGAAGGCGGCTGCGACCTGATCGGGTTCGCGAATGTCGCACGTCACCGCGAGCACACGGGTCCCCAGCGCTTCGATCGCGTCCCGTCCTGCGTCGAGATGCTCGGCTTTCCGGCTGGCGATGACCACGTCGGCCCCGAGACGCGCAAACTCGGCGGCGATGGCCTTGCCCAGCCCCGTTCCGCCGCCGGTGACGAACACGCAGCTCCCGGCATAGGTTCCTTCCGGCAGGGCCCGGGTTCCGAGGGGTGGCGGCTCGGGAAGTCCGCTTTGTCGGGTCATGGTCAACTCCCGGTGTAGCGCGGCTCGCGCCCTTCGGCGCTCGCTGCTCGGAATTCAGCGAAGTCGGATGACTTGTTGATGAAGGTCTGGTAGATCAGCTCGTCTTCCATGGAGGACCGTATCCCGGGCTCGCTCAGGTGCCGCAGGACACGGCGGGCCATCTTGACCGTGACCTTCGGCGAGGCCGCGATCTTGTTGGCAATCTCCCATGCGGTTTCGTCGAGTGCCTCGGGTGCCACGAGACGCGAGACGATCCCGTGACCGTAGGCCTCTTCGGCGCTGATGGCGCGCCCGGTCAGCACGAGGTCGCTGGCCACGCCACTGCCGCAGATCTCGTAGAGGCGCCCCATGCCACCGGTGTCGGGGATGACGCCATGGCCCACCTCGGGCAGCATGAAGCGAGACCCGGCGGCGGCGATCCTGATATCGCACAACAGGGCGCGCTGGAAGGATCCGCCGATGGCCCATCCGTGGATGGCCACGATGATCGGCGCATCGAGTTCGAACACCTGCAGGATTCCCCGATGGCCACGGCTCATGAGCTCGTGATGACTGAGGGGGGTGGCGTTGTTCCCTATGACGGAGACATCCCGACCGGACGACCACGCCTTCCCCTCGCCGCGCCAGATGACGGCACGTACCTCTGGACGGCCCTTCAACTCGGTCAAGATGTCGAACAGTCGGGCATCCATGTCGTCATCGAACGCGTTGCGCTTTTCCGGATTGTTGTTCGTGATCACGGCAACTGGGCCGTTCACCTCGAGCAGCACCTTGTCTGTCATCACGTTCCCTTCCTTTGGTGACGCCCGGTCATGAATTCCGCGATACCTGCGCCGGGTCGGATCCCGTCGCCCGGCGCGTCTCGCTGAACGGCCGATCCTTGTCGCTGCCTGGCTCTCGCGGGAGACCGAGGACGCGTTCGGCCAGCGAGTTACGCTGGATGTTGTCGGTGCCACCCCCGAGTCTGGACGTCCACTGGTTCAGGAAGGCTGTCTCCCAGAAACCATCGTCGACCGCGGCATCTCCGGCCAACATCCCGTCGGCGCCGACCAATTTCATGAACAACTCACCGTTCAGGCTCATGTGCTGGGAGACGAACAGTTTTGTGGTGGATGCCTCTGGACCTGGCATACGACCTTTGGAAAGTGCCGTCTGCACGCGATAGTTCATAAATCGAAGGAGTTGCACCCGGCTGTAGTAATCGGCGATCTGTTGGCGCACCAAAGGATCGGCACTCTTGCCGCAACGGTGTGCCAGGTCCAGCACCTGGGCGACCGAGATGCTCTGGCCGATGCCGCCGATGAGGGCGCGCTCATAGCCCATGGTGGTATGTGCCACAGACCACCCGTCGTCGATCCCTCCCACCACATTCTCCGCCGGGACCACGACATCGGTGAGATACACCTCGTTGAAATGCGCACTCCCGGTGATCTGGCGGAGCGGCCGGACCTCGATTCCGGGAGTTTGCATATCGACGAGGAAGTACGTGATGCCGCGATGCTTGGGCGCATGCTGGTTCGTGCGCGCGATCAGGATCGCCCAATCACTGTGTTGCGCACCTGATGTCCAGACCTTCTGGCCATTCACCACGAACGCCTCTCCATCGCGTGTGGCGCGGGTCGTCAGCCCGGCCAGGTCGGATCCGGCATCCGGTTCTGAGAAGAGCTGACACCAGACTGCGTCGCCCCGCAGCATTGGTGGGAGATGAGCACGCTTCTGTTCCTCCGACCCGTGGGCAATGAGGGTCGGGCCGGCCATACCGATCCCGACGGCGAACGCTCCCGTCGAGACGTCGAACTTGGCCATTTCCTGAGCGAAGATGGCCTGGTGCCACGCCCCTTCGCCACGCCCACCATATGCCTGCGGCCATGTGATGGCACCCCAGCCACCTTCGTAGAGGGTGTGCTGCCATTCGCGGCAGCGGCGGACATAGTCGCGGCGCGCGGGGTTCCGGGACCAGTCATCGACGCCCGTTCTGAGCTCCGCATGATCCTTGAGCCAGGCCCACGCCTCGCGCCGGAACGCCGCGTCCTCCTCGGTGTCGTCAAAATCCATCGCTGCCTCCACCCACAAGGGCTCGGCGAGAAGAAGTGCCTGAGCCGGAACACACGGATCTGAGCCCCGGGGCGTAGATACGTTCGTATACTATATTTGAAATCCTCGGTTCAGGAGGCAGGCGCAATGCATCGACGTTCGAACGTGGCCACCCCGTGCTCATCTACCCTCGACGTCGGGTCCGGGCCTCCGCGTGGCTGACGCCATCACCGACGAGGGGGTCGCCCGCCTCCGGCAGCGGATCGGGATCGCGCGGCCCCACACCAACCCACCTCATTACAGGATCCCCAACGAGGACGCCTTTCGGCACGTCGCTGAGGCGTACGGCGACGACAACCCCCTGTGGTGCGATCCGGCCTACGGTGCGGCAACACGGTGGTCCGGTCCGATCGCGCCCCCTCATCTGGTCGGCGGGGACACCCTCGTCGGGGAGGACGAGGTCACTGCTCTGGAGGGCGAGACGAAGGCGCTCATGAAAGGCGACCCGCTCGGAGGCGTCCACGCCTTCTACTCGGGGTCGTTCCGGGAGTGGTGGAACCCGCTGCGCCCCGGAATGCGGGTGACACGCCGCAACGCCCTGGTGGGCGTGCACGACAAGGTCGGTGACTTCGCCGGTCGCACCGTGCACGAATGGCTGGCCGAGGTGTTCGCCGAGGCGGGCGGACCGGTCCTTTCGGGCCAATACCGATTGATGATCCGGGCCGAGCGGGAGAAAGCAACCGAACGCAAGAAGAACGACGAGGTCACGATCGGCCCGTACAGCGACGACGAGATCGCAGCCATCGGTGAGGCCGTCGCGGGAGAGCGAACGAGGCGGCGCGGTGCGGAGCCACGTTGGTGGGAGGACGTGCACGAAGGGGACGAGCTGCCACCCTTGGTCAAGGGTCCCATGCGGGTCACCGACATGATCGTCTGGCACAGCGGCATGGGCATGGGGCTGTACGGCGTGGCCGCACTCCGCCTCGGGCACGACCAGCTGCAGCGCATGCCCCGCTTCTTCAAGCCCGACGACCTGAACATCCCCGACGTCCAACAACGCGTGCACTGGGACCCCGAATGGGCCCGACGGGCCGGGAACCCGTCCTGCTACGACTACGGCCGCATGCGCGAGACCTGGCTGATCCACCTGTGCACCGACTGGATGGGTGACGACGCGTGGCTCTGGAAGCTGGACTGCCAGTTCCGCAAGTTCAATTATGTGGGCGACACCCATTGGATGCGGGGGCGGGTCACCCGGAAGTACCTCGCTGAGGAGGATCGTCCGGCGGTGGACCTCGAGGTGTGGGGAGAGAACCAGCGGGGCGAGAAGACGACGCCGGGCCATGCGACCGTGCTGCTTCCCTCCCGGGAACACGGCGAGGCCCTGCTCCCCCTGCCACCGGGAGGGGCCACCACCTGCCAAGAAGCACTCGATGCCCTGGCCGACCGGTTCGCCGCCGAGGAAGTGCAGTGAAGCCGTACCCCGACATGCCCCCCGGGATCTCCCGTGAACACGACGGGGCCGTCCTGCGCGTGCGCTTCAACCGGCCGGAGCGCCGCAACAGCCTCACCGACCCGATCGTCTACGCACTGACCGACACCATGGATGCCGCCGCCAGTGACGAGTCCGTGCGGGTGATCCACCTCGAAGGCGAGGGGGAGCACTTCTGCTCCGGCTTCGACCTCGCCGAGCGGACACCCGGTCCCGAACGCCCCCGCGTGGGCTCGGTGCACCGGCGCATGAACGGGCACGTGAACCGCCTCATTCCGGCGATGCTGTCCTGCCAGACACCGATTGTCTGCACCGCCCGCGGCTGGGTCATCGGTCTCGGTCTCGACATCCTGCTCGCCACGGACTTCGCCGTGGTGTCGGATGACGCCCGGCTCTGGGCTCCCTTCACGACCTTTGCCTTCACACCCGACAGTGGCGCCACGTGGCTCATCCCCCGTCTCGTGGGTGTGGCCCGTGCCCGCGAGATGCTCTTGTTGGGGGAGAAGGTCTCGGGAGCTGATGCCGCCTCCTGGGGGTTGGTCCATCGTGCCGTGCCGGCCGACGACCTCGATGCCGTCTCTCGGGAGCTGGTCGATCGCCTGGCCACCGCACCGACCGTCGCAGTCGGGCTCACCAAGCTGTTGCTGCACCGCGGGCTCACCGCTGACCTCAACAGCCACCTGGCCGACGAAGCATGGGCAATGGAAGTCTCCAGCCGCTCGGAAGACTTCCGGGAGTACGGGCACGCGAACAAGGAGAAGCGCGCACCCCGCTTCACGGGACGCTGACCCACCACGATGCGCCGCGGGCGCAGAGGACGACGTCGACCGTTCGGATATAATATTCAACATGGAGTTCGCTGCGGCAGAGTCAGGTGCGGTGTCCGCAGCTGGACGACCTCTCGAAGGTGTCCGCGTGTTGGCCATCGAACAGATGCAGGCGCTCCCCTACGCCACCCAATTGTTGGGACGTCTCGGTGCCGACGTCGTCAAAATCGAGCCGCTGGCCGGCGAGCTCGGTCGCGCCGCACTGCCGGCGATGTCCGACCCCGAAGGTCGTTCCGTCGGAGCGACCTTCTTGCGCAACAACTTCAACAAGCGAAGCATCTGTGTCGACCTCAAACAGGCCGAGGGACGGCAGCTCGTCCTCGACTTGGCCCCACGCTTCGACATCTTCGCCGAGAATTTCAAGGCGGGTGCGATGGATCGGATGGGACTCGGCTACGACGACATCGTGGCCGTCCATCCGAAAGTCGTCTACGCGTCTGTGTCGGGGTTCGGCAATTCCGTGCCGAGCCCGTACCGAGACTGGCCTGCCTTCGCACCGATCGTCGAGGCAATGTCGGGTGTCTACGACATGAAGCGCACCGGTGACCATCCGCCCGTGGTGTCGCCGGTGGGGGCGCTCGGCGATATCGGGGCGGCGCTGTACACCACCATCGGGATCCTCGCCGCACTGCGGGACCGCGACCGGACGGGGCGACCCGCCTACGTCGACGTCGCGATGCTCGATGCGGTCATGGCCATGACGGACATCGTCACCAACTACTGGTCGATGGGGGTCGATGGTGGCGACTCCGGGGCGGTGATCAATCACGGCTTCCGTGCCGCTGACGGCTGGTTCGTCATGCAGGTGGCCCGCGTCCACGTCTTCGAGCGCCTCGCGCATCTCATCGGGCATCCCGAGTGGCTCACCGACGAGCGTTTCGCCACTCCGTACGGCTGGGTCCGGCAGCTCGACGAGGTCATCCGACCGGCCATGGAGAATTGGGCTGCCGGCCGCAGCCGACTGGAGGTGTGCGAAGCCCTGAGCCAGGCTGGCATCGCCGCCGGACCCTGCGTGCGCGCCGAAGAGCTCGTTGACGATGCCCACGTCAACGCCCGTCACATGCTGGTTGGCATCCATCGGACGGACGGTCTCGACCAACCGGTACTCGTGCCGGGCAACCCGGCGATGATCGTGGGCCGCTCCGAGGGCGGGGACCGACGCATCCCCTGGGTCGGTGAGCACACGCAGGATGTCTTGCGCGACGAGCTCGGGCTGACCGAAGCGGCGATCGATACCCTGCGGTCCTCGTCGGTAGTCGGCTAGCGGACCGGCCTCCAACCGTGCCGAGCGAAACCGAAGCAGAACATGCGTCGGATGATCGGCCGCCGCGGACGATCCCCGAGGCGCTGGAACAGGCGGCGGACCGCTTCGGGGACGACGAGGCTCTGGTCGACGGAGCGACCCGGCTCACGTTCCGGGACCTGGCCGCACGCGTCGACCACGTGGCGCGCGCGCTCGTGGCGAGCCGGATCGAGCGCGGCGACCGCGTGGCCCTGTGGGCGCCCAACAGCACTGCCTGGGTGGTCACCAGTTTCGCCGTCTACACGGTCGGTGCCGTGCTGGTGCCACTCAACACGAGGTACCGCGGCGAGGAGGCGGGCCACGTGCTGCGCACCTCCCGCGCTCGCCTCCTCTTCGCCGTGACCGACCTGCTCGGTTCCGACCTGGTCGCGTTGCTGGCCGACGTGGCCGGGCTCGAGACCCTGGACGAGATCGTGGTCCTGGAGGGACCGCCGCGGTCTGGGTGCACGACGCTCGCCGAGTTCACCGCCCGAGCCACCGATGCCCACGGTCTGGAGGTGGCGCGCCGCCAGGCCGCCGTGACCGCGGACGACGCCTCCGACATCATCTTCACCTCGGGGACGACCGGCAAGCCCAAGGGCGCAGTGCTGGGGCACGGCGCCAGCGTCCGCACCTACCTGGCCTGGTCCGAACTGGTCGGCCTGCGGAGGGGTGACCGGTACCTCGTCGTCTATCCGTTCTTCCACACGGCCGGGCTGAAGTCCGGAGTGCTTGCCTGCGTCCTGCGGGGCGCCACCATCCTCCCCCATGCCGTCTTCGACGTCGTGCCGGTGATGGCGCGCGTGGCGGCGGAGCGGATCACCATGCTGCCCGGGCCGCCGACCGTCTTTCAGTCGATCCTCAACCATCCGGAATTCGCGTCGTTCGACCTGTCCTCCCTGCGCCTCTCGGTGACCGGAGCCGCCACCGTCCCCGTGGACGTGATCCGCCGCATGCGCGCCGACCTGCGTTTCGAGACCGTGGTGACCGGCTACGGCCTGACCGAGACGACGGGCACGGTCAGCATGTGCCGCCACGACGACCCGCCCGAGGTGATCGCGACCACCGTGGGACGACCTCTCCCCGGAGTGAACGTGCGCATCGTGGACGCCGAGGGCAATTCCGTGGCCCCGGGTGACCCGGGCGAGATCCTGGTCCAGGGGTTCAACGTCATGAAGGAGTACTTCGAGGACCCGGCGGCGACCAAGGAGGCGATCGACGAGGACGGGTGGCTCCGCACGGGGGACATCGGCATTCTGGGCCGTGACGGCAACCTGCGGATCACGGACCGGAAGAAGGACATGTACATCGTCGGGGGCTTCAACGCCTATCCGGCCGAGATCGAAGGCATCATGGTCGGCCATCCCCAGGTGGGCCAGGTGGCCGTCGTCGGCATCCCCGATGACCGGTTGGGCGAGGTCGGTGTCGCCTTCGTCGTCCCGCGTCCCGGCCAGGACGTCGACCCGGACGAGCTCGTGGCCTGGTGCCGGGACCACATGGCCAACTTCAAGGTGCCGCGTTCCGTCCGCATTGTGGACGCGCTCCCGCTGAATCCCACGGGCAAGGTCATGAAGTTCGAGCTGCGGGCCCAGCTGGCCGGGTGAGCTCCGGTTCCGCCTCGGCTGAGGCCGTTGTGGGACGTCTGCCTCAGGTCCAGGCCACGATCGGCCCGGCCACCTCGATCATCTCCGACAGTTGACGCGGGTCGGTGGCCAGGGTGCACAGCCCGTTCCCTGCCGGGACACCGCCGAGGACCAACCGACGCAGCCGTTCCCGATGGGCATCGGCCTCGAGGCGATCGCCGTCGGGGTCCCAGGCCTCGACCGGGACACGGATCCCCAGCGCCGCCGCCGCATCCGAGACCAGTGCCGTCGCCTCGGCCTGCGCGAGGTCGATCACGGCCAACGCCGGACGACCAGGCTGACGGAGCAGCGAGACCGCAACACATGCGGCGGCGAATCCCGGAGCGGACGTTGACGGGACGATCACCGCCCCGAGCCGGGTCGTGCCGAGCGTGCGCGCCACCCAGAAGCCGGCGTCGCCGGCGTCGGCCGCGACCAGCGCGCCGCCGGCCACCTGTTCCGCATAGTCCATGGTGGCGCGGCTCGGCGGCAGGGGCGGTTTCCCCACAGCCCATCCCCGCTGCGTGACCTCCGCCAAGAGGGCCCGCAGCGGCGGCATGGTCAACGGCACGCGGCCAGTGTGATCGCACCGCTCGGCGAGGGGGGCCAGGCCGGCGGGAGGGACCGTGACGGCGGGGGCGAGCCGCCAGCGGTGGTCCGGGGCCTCGGCGTGGTCGAGTCCCGTTGCGACGATCAGGTCGGCCTGGTCGAGCCCACTCAGCACGAAGTCTTCGGCCTGCAGGCCGATCGTCGCCAGGTGGTGCCGGCTCCGCCAATCGAAGACCCCCTTGGCACCCCAGGTGTTCAGGACGCCGACACCGGCCGACACGGCCAGGTCGTGCAGGCCCGGCACGGAGCCGTTCGCCACGACGCCAGGACCGGCCAGCAGAACCAACCGAGAGGCGGCGGCCAGTGCCTCGACCACCTCCTCGGCGGGTTCGACCCAGTTGTCATCGGGCGCCAGGGGCGGCGGGACGAAGCTCTCGACCGGCTGCGCCGGGTCCAGCGTGTACCGAACCTCCACTTCCCGGGCGGATGAGAGTGCGGGGACGGCGGCCACCAACGCCTCGGCCGAGTCCGCCTCGATGGTGCGGCAAGGCTCGTGCCCGAGCCCCGGCAGCCAGAACACGCCATCACCCCGGTGCGCCGCGGCGCGGGCAACGTGAACCCTCTGGTGGGCCACCGCGAACAGGGGAGCCACGGCCGCGGACACCGGTACGACCTCGAGGGCACCAAAGGGTGCCCCGTACGTGGCGTCGAGACCCGAGACGAGGGCGACTCGTCGCCAGAGCTCGGCCGCGGGAATGGTGGTCACGCTGGGCGCTCGACCATGGCGCAGTCGCGGCTCAAGGGGCTGCGGACCCCTCAATGGTGGCCCAGCGCGGCTCCCGCTTCTCGGCGAAGGCCGCGGGCCCCTCGACCTGGTCGGGATGGCCCCACATGGAGACCAGCTCCGTGGCGCCGGCCCTGCAGGCGTCGGTCAGCCCCCGCTCGAGGGCTCCCCACAGCGCCCGCTTCGTGGCCGCCATGGCGGCGGGCGAATTGCGGGCGATCTTCTCGGCCAACACCTGCGCCTCCTCGCGCAGGCGCTCCGGCGGGTCGACCACCTGGCTGATCATGCCGAGCGCCAGCGCCCGTTCGGCCGTCATGCGCTCGTGCCGTCCGACCAGGGCCATGCGCAGCACGGCCTCGAAGGGCATGCGCCGGGCCAGCCCGATCAGCTCGTAGGCCGCCACCTGCCCCACCGACACGTGGGGGTCGAGGAAGGTGGCGTCGGACGACGCGATCACGATGTCGGCATCGGCGATCCAATGGAATCCCCCGCCGGCGCAGATCCCGTTGACCGCCGTAATGACCGGCTTCCAGACGCCGTTGTGCCAGGACGTGAAGTGAAAGTCGAACTTCTCGCTCGACTCGCGATAGCGCTCGAACCCGATCCCGTCGGACGCGATCTCGATCACGTCGACACCCGTCTGGAAGGCCTTGCCCTCCCCGGTATGGACGATGACGCGTACCGCGGGATCTGCGTCCAACTCCTTCCATGCCTCGGCGAACTCGTCGCGCATGGCGTTGTTCATCGCATTGAGGCGTTCCGGGCGATTGTTGATCAACCAGCCAACCGGGCCGTGGCGCTCGACTCTCAGAGTTTCATACACCGTTGTGAGTCCCTCTCGTCGATTCTCGGTCTCACCCTTCAGGGGTGGTGGGTTCTGGGGCCGTTGGTGCGGCCCAGCGCGGCTCCCGCTTCTCGGCGAAGGCCGCGGGCCCCTCGACCTGGTCGGGATGGCCCCACATGGAGACCAGCTCCGTGGCGCCGGCCCTGCAGGCGTCGGTCAGCCCCCGCTCGAGGGCTCCCCACAGCGCCCGCTTCGTGGCCGCCATGGCGGCGGGCGAATTGCGGGCGATCTTCTCGGCCAACACCTGCGCCTCCTCGCGCAGGCGCTCCGGCGGGTCGACCACCTGGCTGATCATGCCGAGCGCCAGCGCCCGTTCGGCCGTCATGCGCTCGTGCCGTCCGACCAGGGCCATGCGCAGCACGGCCTCGAAGGGCATGCGCCGGGCCAGCCCGATCAGCTCGTAGGCCGCCACCTGCCCCACCGACACGTGGGTATCGAGAAAGCTGGCGTCGGACGCCGCCAGCACGATGTCGGCATCGGCGACGAAGTGCAGGCCGCCGCCCACGCACTTCCCGTTCACGGCCGCGATGACCGGCTTCCACACGTCGTTTTGCCAGGACGTCAAGCGCAGCTCGGCACGCCGCGTACGGCCGGACTGCTTGCGCATGGCGTCGGGATCCCGGCTGAGCTGGACGACATCGAGGCCGGTCTGGAACATGCCGCCCGCACCGGTGTTCACGATCACCCGGACAGCGGGATCCTGGTCCAACTCGCGCCAGGCCGCCTCCAGCTCGTCGAGCATGACGGCATCCATGGCGTTGCCCGACTGCGGGCGATTGAAGATAAGCCATCCGACCGGTCCGTCGCGTTCGACTAGGAGCGTGGAGTACGGGCTCAACTGCGTGGCACCTCCCGCCACGGCAGCGACGCGTACGGGTCTGGCTCGCGGGGCAGGCCGAGCACACGCTCTCCGAGGATGTTCTTGTTGATCTCGGTCGTGCCACCTTCGATGGTGTTGGCCCGGCTGCGCAGCATTCCCCGGACCTCGTAGGGCAGCGAGGCGGCGTAGTCACCGAGGTCCCCCGCCCAGGCGGTCGCGCCCATGCCCAAAACGGACGTGGCCGCCAGCTGGATGCGCTGGTTCAGCTCACCCTGATGGACCTTGCCCACCGAGCTCTCGGGGCCGGGCGGACGTCCGGCGCGGGCCCGGCTGCGCACGCGCTGGTTGGTCCACTCCCGGACACGCTCCTCGCAGTAGAGACGGACGATCTCGTCGCGGCGCACGGGATCGTCCCAGCCCCCCGAGCCGCATTCGGCGCTCCGGCGCTGCGCCAACCGGATGAGATGGCCGACACCGGAGCCTCCGATGCGGTCCACACCACCCGACCCCGCGCCCGACACCATCTGGCGTTCCCCCGACAGCGTGGAGCTGGCGACCTTCCACCCGGCGCCCACGTCACCGACTCTGCACGCGTCGGGGACCCGGGCCCCGTTGAGAAACACCTCGTTGAAGTCGACCTCACCGCCGAGGTGGCGGAGTGGGCGCACCTCGACACCCGGCTCGTGAAGATTGATGAGGAAGTACGTCAGCCCCTGGCGCTTGGGCACCTCGACGTCGGTGCGCGCCAGGAGCACGGCCCAGTCCGAGACGTGCGCCCACGTGGTCCACACCTTCTGGCCGGTGATGACCCAGTCATCGCCGTCGCGCTCGGCCTTGGTGGCCAGGGAGGCGAGGTCGGAACCGGCGCCCGGCTCGCTGAAGAGCTGGCACCAGGCCTCCTCGTTGCGGACGATCGGAGGGAGAAAGCGAAGCCGCTGCTCCTCGGTCCCGTGCGCGAACAGAGCGGGAGCGGCCAGGTTGAGCCCGAGGGGGTTCAGACGCCCGAGGTTGAACGGGCCGAGCTCCTGCTCGACCCGCCGGGCCGCCTCCGGGGACAGGTCGAGCCCGCCGTAGGCGCGCGGCCAGGTGGCGGCGACCAGCCCGGACCTACCGAAGGCGGGGTACCACGCTTCGTACTCTGCCCTGCTCCTGACCTCTCGCACTGCGGCCGGCCCACCCCGACGGCCTGCCTCGACCCATGCCGGGGGCACCGCCAACGCAATCCAGGCTCTTACCGCCTCGACGACCTCGTCGGCGGTGGCGTCCGATGGCACTGACAGGAGGCTCCCCGTGTCGTGGTTGAGTGGACCGAGAAACGTCATCGGCTCAGGCGTCCGTGGCCGCGGCATGACGGCGCCACGTGCCACCTCTCCGCCGCCGCCTACCCGGTCGATCCCCCCTGTTGTCATTGCACACCAGCACCTCGGCCAAGTGTCCCACTCGTCAGATTGTATATTTTATCATGTCGTCGGTTCCGCAGCCACGGCATCGACCTGTCCCGGTGCAGCGCCACGCCAGAGTGGCGCGCCGGCGCCGCTACGAAAGCACCGGTTGGGACTGCAAGGTCGCATAAGATATACGTATGCCATCACCCACCGACAGTTCCCGCCCCGCTGCTAAGGGCCGATCGAACGGAGGTCGTGGGGCAAAGATCGTCCGCACACCGAGCGGCGAGTACATCGCCTCGCATATCCGGAGGCTGATCTTCGAAGGTGAGCTCCGCCCCGGCATGCGGGTGCCACAGGATGCGATTGCCAACGACCTGGGCGTGAGCCGGATACCGGTGCGCGAGGCGCTCATCGTGCTCGAGCGCGAGGGATGGGTCACCAACGAAATGCACCGGGGCGCCTTTATCAACGCGCTCGATGAACCTACCGTTCACGATCATTATGAGTTGTTCGGTTTGATCTACGGGTTTGCCGCGAAGCGTGCGTTGGCGCGTGCTGGCGATGACCTTCCCCAGGAGCTCGGTGCGATACAGACGCAGTTCGCGCAAGCCAAGACAGCGAATGACCACTACGACCTATCGATCGCTTTTCACAGTCTCATCGTGAGGGGTGCGGCATCGCCACGTATCAACGTGGCTCTGCGAGCGATGTCCGCACTGGTGCCCGGCAACTTCTTCGAAGAGGTTCCCGAGGCGGTGGAGGTGGAGAGTCGGGGGCTGGCCGCCATCACCCGGGCGATGAAACAGGGCGACGGGGACAAGGCATCCGCCGAGTACGTCAAGATGATGCGCAACGTGGGGAACAAGGTGGCACAGCTCTTCCGGGAGCGGTCCCTGTTCGAATCGGTGGAAGCCACGGCCTGACGGTCGAGAAGTCGATCACCCACCCACCACGTGCCCGCACACCCGTTTCGCGGTGTCGCCATCGCCGGTGTCCACAACACCGTGCAGGCGCGACACCTTCCGGACCACGACTCGACCTCGATCGCGCTGGCCGGTGCATTGGGCGCGCTCAATGATGCGGGAATTTCGCCGCACGAAGTCGACGGCGTCGTCGGTCCGGCCTCAGCGGACATCGTCATGGAGCTCGGCCTTGGCCCCTGCACCCGACGACCGAGCTCGTTGGGGATCCCGACGTTCCTTGACGCCGCCGCCCTGATCACCACCGGCCAGTGCGACGTCGTGGTAATCGCGGCAGGAGGGGCCGGAATCCACGTCGATCGGAGCTCGACCGCACCCTGGACCCGGCCGACGAACGAGCTCGTGGTCGGGTACGGGCTGTTCACGGCCGCTGAATTCGCCTTGATGGCGCGGCGTCACATGCTCATGTACGGCACGACACCCGAGCAGCTGGCCACCGTCGCGGCCACCATTCGTATGAATGGACGCGTAAACCCCGATGCCGTGTACCACGACCGGGGCCCGTTCTCGCCCGCCGACATTTTGGCCTCACGCATGATCGCCGATCCCTTTCACCTGCTGGACTGCGCCATGACCTCGGAGGGCGGCTGCGGCATTGTGCTCGTGACCGCCGAGCGGGCAGCCGAATGCGAGACACCTGTCTGGATCCTCGGCGGAGCAAGCGACTCGTTCGGACCCGCATACACGGTCGCACCCGTGTGGGACTTCCGACCCCGAGCCGGCGCCGATGTAGCCGGGATGGTGGGCGCCAGCGCGGCCAAGCGGGCCTTCGCGACAGCCGGGCTGACGCCGGCTGAGGTCGACGTCGCCGAACTCTACGATCCGTTCTCGTTCGAGATCATTCGACAGCTGGAGGCCTTCGGATTTTGCCCTCTCGGCGAAGGTGGACCATTCGTCGAGGACGGCAACATCGCACCCGGGGCCCAACTCCCGGTCACCACAGATGGCGGGACCATGTCGTTCAGCCACCCCGGGATCAGTGCGCAACAGCTCCAGCGGGTGATCCAGGCCGTTCAGCAGCTGCGCGGCCGATGCACCACCAACCAGGTCGACGGGGCCGAAGTCGCCCTCTGCTCGAACGGGGGCGCCGGCGCCTTGTTCTGTGATGTGCTGCTCCTGGGCCGAGAGCGCCCGTGAGTCTCCTGCTTCCACAACCGGAGGCCATCCCGGCCCCACGCCCGAGCCGCCGCAGTGAGGCCTACTGGGAAGGATGCCGCCGACACCGCCTGCTCTACCAGAGGTGCGCCGAATGCGGCTATCACGGGCTGAGTGCCTTCACCGTTTGCGCCCAGTGCCACGCGACGTCACCAATGTGGGTTGCCAGCGTGGGACAGGGCACCCTCTACAGCTGGACGGTGGTCTGGCGCCCGCCCAACCCGTCGTTCCGCGTGCCGTACGCCCCGGCCGTGGTCCGCCTGGACGAAGGAGTCTGGATGATGAGTGCCGTCATCGGTTGCGAGCCGGACGCATTGCACGAGGACATGCCCCTCGCCGTGCAGTTCCATCCGGCATCGCGTGAGATCACGCTTCCCTACTTCACTCCGGTCCTAGAAGGGCAGCAACGAGTGTCAGTGGGCCCGCCGTGAACGACAAGGTCTACATCCACGAGTACATCGACATCATCGGGCACAACCGCGGGCGCTACATGTACCACATGACAGCGAATTGGAGCCCCACGGCACAGGATGAGCGGCACCAGCTCTGCTACGGCGTGTGGGGTGTCGTGGGCAGTACCGGACGCTGGCCGCAGGTGGTCAACCTCTGGGAAGAGGACGGGTTCGACGGCCTGGCCCGGTCCTTCGGACATGAGCTGGGGCATCGCGATCTGCAGGACCCCAAGCTCGCCGCATGGTGGGTGGCGGCCGCCGAGCTGAGGGCGGGGGGGGTGGATCGCCTGCTGGTGCCGGCGCCGTGGATGCCGACCATTGAGCAGGCCTGCGCGGCGGGCATCCGGGGCGATGTGTACGCACACGAGCAGATTCGAGTGCCGAGAGGCAGCTCGGCACACTACCTGGACTTTGTTCAGCGTCAGTCGATCCCTGTCATGAGTGAATTCGGTTGGACACTGGCCGGGGCGTGGGAGACCGCGCTGATCGATGACAGCGAGTGCTTTCTGCTGTGGGCTGTGCCCACCTGGCAGGAGTGGGCGGACCGCGAGAAGGCACGGCGTAGCCACAAGGGGCTGGTCGAGCTCGAAGCGCAGAACCTTCAATCGACGGAGCGCATGAGCCGAATTTTGTTGGTGGATGCGGCGCTCTCTCCTATGCGCCTCGGTCGCCAGCCCTCGCGCGCCGATCGCACCGAGGCCTGGGACGGCTGAGGCCGCTGCCGCGGCAAGCCTTTGGTTCGCTATCGACTCCGAACGGCCGCGTCATCGCCGCGTTCTCCGGTTGCTCCCATTGCCACCAGTTCCCGGCGTAGGACCTTGCCCACCTCGCTCCTCGGCAACTCGTTCACGTGCCGAAACGCGACAGGGATCTTGTAGGCCACCAGGTGGTCCCGGCAGAGTCGTTCCAGTTCCGTGTCACGCGCGTCACCGACGACGAAGGCCACTGGCACCTCACCGAGGCGTTCATCGGGTAGGCCCACCACCGCCACTTCGCTCACACCGGGTGAGAGGAGCAGGACCTCCTCGACCTGTCCCGGGAAGACCTTGTTCCCGCCGCGAATGATGACGTCGCCGACCCGACCTTCGATCCAGACAAAGCCATGCTCGTCAATGCGGGCGAAGTCCCCGGTGCGGACGTAACCATCGGGATCCAGTCGATCATCGAGCCGTTCCCCGTCGGCGTACCCCGAAGCCATCCGCGGTGGCTTGACCAGCAACTCGCCGACGGTGTCGGTCGGATTGACCGATCCATCCTCTCCCACCACCTTGATCGCGACACCGGGATGAGGCCGTCCCACCGCCCCGATCTTTTCGGGGTGATCCCGGGCATCGGCGGCCGTCCATCCGATGACTTCTCCGATCTCGGCCTGACCGTAGCCGTTGAGTACCGTGACACCGAACTTCTCGGTGAACCGACGCGCCGCGAGCGGCGACAGCGGCGCGGTGATGCTCCTCACGTAGCGGAGCGGCGACAGCTCGGTCACGTCGGGGTCGTCGGCCAGCATCACCATGGCGGCGGGTGGCAAGACCGTGGAACGAATGGAGAAACGGCCGACGAGCATGGCGAAATCCACGGTGCTGAAGCGTTCCATGAGCACCAGGGACGCTCCTGCCCGCAGACCGAACAACACGTTGTAGATGCCGGCGTTGAGCGCCAGGGACACGGGCACCAAGTTGGGCGATGGTGGCCGAGCCGGATCGGCGGGTCGGCCCCGCAGCGGACCCAGGACACGGTCAAGCAATTCCAGGTACCCAGAGTGCGTCTGCAGGATTGGCTTCGGTTGCCCCGTGGTTCCCGACGTCCAGGTGACAAACGCCGTGTCGGGCTCGTAGGAGGCGGGTCTCCCGTCCGAGGGGTGGACTCCAGCCGTGTCGATCACGCAGGCGGGCGCCGTGGATGCGAGGACGTGGTCCAGCTCTGCCTGTGGCTGTCGAGCGTTCGCCGGGACGAACACTGCGCCAGCCAGCCAGACACCAAACATGGCGAAGACGAACTCCGGCCCATTGGGCAGCTGGACGACCACGGCTTGACCAGGCTCGACCCCGGCCGAACGCAGCCGAGCACCGAATCGGGACGCTTCGACGCGCGCCGTGCCCGCCGTGACGGTCCGATCCATGGTGCTGATCAGGTCTTCACCATCGGAAAATGGATGTGCGGTCAACAAGTCCGCCAAGCTGCCCGTGGACTCCATCATGACCCGGCACCCCTGCGCGAGAACTGCTCGCCTCGAACGGTTTCAACGGATCGTGGCTCGGCGCTGCGGAATGCGCTCACGATCAGGAGCTCGATGAAGGCCTCAGACAAGGGAACCCTTTCCGGAGGCTGCTCACCCTCCGGCCCTCCGTAGAGGTGAATTGTACATTATATTTGTTTGGGTCGTTGGCAACCCGTCTGCCGGCGAGGACCAAGAGGCAGATCAGTTTCGGGGTTGGTGAGGGTCCGAGTGCTGTAGTGCCCACGGTGTAGAGGTCATGACGACAGATCCAGTGAGGCACAGAATGCCTGCAACCGAATGTAAGGAGTCCCGCAATGGCAGACAGTGGAACCGGTTGGGCAGGGTCTCCAGACCCGATCAAGATCGGCTGGCTCGGCTCCGCGCTTGACGGCCCCGAAGGCGGCTACAACAAGATCCACCGGATGGCCTTCGATGAAGCGCTCGACGAGGGCCTGCTCGATCGCCCTGTGGAGTTCGTGCTCCACGCGGAGAACGGCTTGCCGCGCGGCTCGGCTCGCAATACTGCGGATGGGTTCAAGTACCTCGTCGACCAAGGCTGTATCGGCATCGCTGGTGCGTACAGCTCCGACAATGCGATCATCGCCGGCCCACTGGCGAACGAGCTCAAAATCCCCCTGATCAGCTGGGCTGGTACTGAGCGTTTGGCCGGCGACTACTGCTTCCGACTCGGCAACGGGGACTGCGGTGGTGACGCCGCGCTGTGTGCCTCCTGGCTCGCTCGCAACGGGTACACACGCGTGGCGGTACTGAGCGAAGTATCACCCAATGGCGAAGAGTACTTTCGCTTCTTCCGACAAGAGTGCCGGAGGCACAACCTGAAAATTGTCTCGCTCGAGACCGTCAGTCAGACGCCGGCGAATCTTACGGAGAACTTGGACAACCTACGGCAATCATCTCCTGATGCCCTCTGCTACATGGGATACGGCATGTTGGCGGCGCAAGGACTGCTCCGCAAGGCACTGGACGAACTGGCGTGGGATCCCCCGCGGATCATGGGTACGGCCTTCATGTTCTATTTGATGGGTTTCGAAAAGTTCGAGGGCTGGGTGGGAATCGACCAGTTCGACCCGAACAACCCGCGCGTCGAGGGATTTCATCAGCGGTATGTCGAGCGACATCACGAGGACCCACCAATGTGGCCCAACGCAATCCCGGTCTTGGCCTACGACACTGCCCGCGTGCTGGCCGAGGGTCTCTTTCGCGCGCCTTCACTTTCGGGACCGGGACTCAAGGACGGGCTGGAGAAGATCCGATTCATGCCGAGCAGCACCGGCGGGCCCCGCACGCACATTGCCGCCGCGCCTCATGAGCACGGGATGTTCCGAGGGGACTGGCTTCTCTACGGCCGAGTACGCAACGCGAAGCTCGAGTTCGAGGGCCTCTTTGAACCCTCAGAGTGAGCACCGAATCAGGAAGGGGCACAATGGACAGCGATGACCTCATCATGGTCAGTGTGGACGACCACCTGGTAGAACCACCGAACCTCTTCGAGGGCCGACTGGCTGCGAAATTCCAGGACAGAGCTCCCCGCGTGGAACGGCTGCCAGACGGGAGCGACGTATGGGTGTTCAACGGGTACACGATTCCCAACATCGGCTTGAACGCCGTGGCGGGCCGGCCCCGGGAGGAGTACGGCATTGAGCCGACGGCGTTCGAGGAGATGCGACCAGGATGTTTCGACGTTCATGAGCGCATCAAAGACATGAACGCTGGCGGAGTTCTTGGCTCGATGAATTTTCCGTCCTTTCCCGGCTTCAGTGCCCGCCTCTTCGCCGCCTGTCATGACAAGGAACTGGCGCTCGCCGTTCTGCGCGCCTACAACGACTGGCACATCGACCAGTGGTGCGGTTCGTATCCAGGCCGATTCATCCCAATGGCGCTGCCCATCCTCTGGGATCCTGAGCTCTGCGCGGAAGAAGTACGCCGAGTGGCTGCGAAAGGCTGCCACTCGTTGACCTTTACCGAGAACCCGGCCGCTCTCAAATACCCCAGCTTCCATGACGCCTCGTGGGATCCGCTGTGGTCGGCCCTGTGCGACGAGCAGGTTGTCTTGTCGATCCATCTCGGCTCATCGGGCCAGCTTGCCCTGACTGCTCCGGATGCCCCGGTTGACGTGATGATCACCCTCCAGCCCATGAACATCTGCAGCGCTGCCTCAGACCTGTTGTGGTCCCGCGTGATCAAGACCTTCCCAGACATTCGAATTGCCCTCTCCGAAGGGGGAACGGGATGGATTCCCTATTTTCTTGACCGGGTCGACCGCACCTATGAGATGCACCGCAAGTGGACCGGGCAGGACTTCGGCGCCAAGTTGCCGAGCGAGGTGTTCCGAGAGCACTTCCTGACTTGCTTCATTTCCGATCCGATTGGGATTCAGCTTCGGCATCACATTGGAATCGACAACATTGCCTGGGAGTGCGATTACCCCCACTCCGACTCGTCCTGGCCACACGCCCCCGAGGAGCTGGCTCACGTCGCGACGGACGTACCGGACGATGAATTGGAGAAGATCACCTGGGAGAATGCGTGTCGCTGGTACTCCTTTGATCCTCTGGCCCATCGCCCCCGGGAGCGATGCACGGTCAGGGCACTTCGAGCTGAGGCGATCGGGCACGACGTGTCGATCCGCTCGTACGATCAGGGGCGCTTCGAGCGAACTGGAGAAGGTGTGGACTTGGGCACCATGGCGGCCAAGGCGACCGCCTAGTCGTTCACACTCGCGGCGCCTCCAATGGGAGGGCGAGGCCAAGCAACTCGATCGCGTTCCCCCGGGCCAAGCGGTTCACGATGTCGGGAGCCTGATGACCGAACTGTTCCGCTGCCGCCTCGACCGAGTGCGGCCAGGTGCCATCTTGGTGGGGATAGTCGGTCTCGAAGACCACATTGCGCGGACCGACGCGGTCAAGAAGCGCCATACCAACTGGATCCTTGAAGAAGCAGCTCCAGATCTGTCGGTAGTAGTACGTGGAAGGTGGCTCGGGACAGTACAGCTGCGAGTTGCTCCAGCCTCGATGGGTCAACCAGACGTCATCCGCCCGCTCGAGTAGGTAGGGAATCCAGCCGATCTGGCATTCTGCGAAGAGCAGCTTCAGCTGCGGGAACCTTTCCAGAACACCGGAGAACATGAAATCGGACATCCCGCCGATGCTGTTCCCGAAGATGATGGTGGCTGGCACAGCGTCCGGTGCATCGGGGGACGTTTGCGGCGTCTTGGTGCCCGAGCCCACGTGCATGCACAGAACGGTCCCTGTCTCCTGGCACTGCCGGAACAATGGATCCCAATAACCCGAGTAGATGCTGGGGAGACCCAGGAAGGTGGGGAGTTCGCTGAAGGCCACGGCCCGAACGCCGCGAGACGCGTTACGCCCGACTTCGGCCACAGCGAGGTCGACGTCCCAAAGCGGGATGAGGCACAGCGGCAGCAGTCGGCCCTCGCTCGAGCCGCACCATTCCTCCATCATCCAGTCGTTGTACGCCTCGACACAGAGCAGAGCGAGGGTCCGGTCCTTGCCCCACAGGAACTGCTGCCCGCAGAATCTGGGGTAGTTCGGGAAGCAGAGCTGGGCCTGCACTCCGTTGAGGCTCATGTCCTCCAGACGCGCCTTGGGCTCCCAGCAGCCCGGACGCATCTCGTCGTAGGTGACCCCCTTGAGCACCACTTCGTCGGCCGGGAAGCCGGCCGCGGCGATGGTGCGCTTGACCGAGGCCCGGTGATCTTCGTAGCACCACCAGGCAACCGGCGGGCCGTCAGTTCCGGGAGCTTCCACGTAGGACGCCCCTTGAAGTTTGGGCACTCCCCCGGGCATGTACTCGATGTGGGGCCCCGAGTCGCGTAAGGGAACTGGGAGACGGCTCGACCACACGTCCGGCGGCTCGACGACATGCGCATCCAGGTCCACGATCCAAGGGATTTTGGCGACGTCTGCTTCCGGGACCGGAGTCATGCAATATATTATATCCAATTACCGCGGCCGAGCCGGGGCCATGGACTGGGACCACGGACAAGCCTGCAAGGATCAGTTCGCTGAGGGCGACCGTTGGTGCCCAGTGAGCGTGGCGACCTACACGCGAATGGGCAGTTGCTGATAGCCGCGCACGGTGCTGGTGTGGAGCGGGACGGAGCGCTCCTTGTCCACGGTCCAGCTCCTGTAGCGCTTGACCGTTTCTTCCAGTGCGATCTTGCCTTCCATGCGGGCCAGTGCGGCACCCAGACAGAAGTGGATGCCGTAGCCGAACGCAACGTGCTGTCGGAAGTTGCGGCGAATATCGAACTGATCCGGTTCGGGGTAGGCACGTTCGTCGCGTCCGGCGGAGCCCGTCAACAAGAGCATCTTCGAATTAGCGGGGACCAACCGCCCGTGAAGTTCGAGCTCTTGTGTGAGCCACCGACCCTGGACAGGTGACGGCGACTCGTAACGGAGGAGCTCTTCAATGGCGTTGGGTATGAGAGAGGGATCCTGCACCAGCGCGGCCAGCTGCTCAGGATGGTCAGCCAGAATGAGTCCGGCCCACCCCAGCAGGCGGGCAACCGTCTCCGTGCCGGCGCTGACGAGAAGGATTCCGAACTCCGTGCATTCTTGGGGAGTGAGGCGCCGCGGGACGCCATCGCCGCCAACGATCTCCGCTTGCACCAGGTCCGTGAGCATGTCGTCCTGCGGTTTCTCTCCGCGTTCCTCGATCAGTTGGCCGAGGTACCCAAAGAGCCAAAGCGCTGACTGAATCGACTGCTCGTTCGCCATGCCAACCCCGGGTTCTATATGGAAAAGACCATCGATGTGGTGGCGGACATCCTCGCGGTCAGAACCTGGTACGCCGAGCAGCATGGCAATGACCGTGGCGGGAAGCCGGGCCCCGAAATCCTGTACGTAGTCGAAGCCGTCCCGACCCTGCTGAGCGTCAAGGAGGCCAGCGCACAGGGCTCGGATTTCATGCTCGAGCTCTGCCACGCGACGCGGCGTGAAGGCCTTCGACACCAGACGGCGCAGAGCCGTGTGCTCCGGCGGGTCGAGGAAGATCATCATGCCCTCGGTACTGGCCTCCTCAGTCATGCTCTCCAGGACGGTCGAATGTGCAGAGCTGAAACGCTGTGGGTCCCGGTGAGCTCGATCGATGTCCTCAAAGCGACTGAGTGCCCAGAAGTCGTACTCGTCGTTGTAGTAGACGGGTGCTTCGTCGCGGAGACGTTTCCACACGGGGTGAGGATCGTCCTTGAGCGATTCGTCAAATGGATCCCATCGCAGGTCGTCAGGTTGACCGGGGAACCTGCTCATCTCTTGGTTACCTCGGGCGCCCGCGTCTCAATCATGCGTCCATCCTCCTGGGTGCTGCTCGCATTGAGAACTCTCGAAAAGAACTTGAACCTGTGTGACCGCCGCCGGTCCGGCCGCCTCTGCGTACTCACGTTCGGTACCGGCCGGATCAGTACTCGATCTCCCGTAATGGAACTTTATTTCAATAACTTCTGAGTCACCACAGTAGCGGATTTCCCGTTCAGAGTTAGACTGTACTTCTAGTGATTGTTCCCACTGCCCGGTACAGCTGCGCTGCCAGGGATCAGGCGTGATGAAGCCCCTAGGGCGAGGCTGACATGGCCGAACCGGTATCGCCGAACATATTGACCGAAGATCAGCTGGCACGCCGACAGCGCATCATCGACGCGGGACTCGTGTTGCTGGAGCGCAACGAGTATGAGCGCATCCAAATAAAGGATGTGGCCGAGGAAGCCGATGTTGCTCTTGGCACGCTGTACCACTACTTCTCCTCGAAAGAGCACCTCTTCGCGGAGGTACTGGTGAAGTGGGCAGCCACACTTAAGTCCAGCCTTGCTCGTCATCCCCCACAAGGCCTGACACCACGCGAGAAGCTCACCGAGGCCCTTCACCGGTCGGTTCGCGCTTTTCAGCACCAGCCCCAGCTGGCCCGGCTCATCGCGTCACTTGAGTTGTCGTCGGATCCCTTCGCCACAGAGATCCTCGAGAGAATGGACCAGACGACATCGAGCGTTTACATGGAGTTGCTCGACGGCATGGAACCTCGACGCGCGCGCGTGATCGTCCGGACGATGGATGCCGTTCTCGATAGCCAATTGCGGGCGTGGTCCGCTGGCCGTCTCCCCATCACCGGTCTCTACGACCATCTCAACGAGAGTATCGACCTCATCTTCGAAAGTGATCTCGAGGTCGACGCTGATCCTCGTGAAAGCCCCGGGGCCACCAGCTTCGGCGGGGATGGAGTTGGATGATGGAGTCCACGCTGCCACCGACGTTCTGGGAGCTCGTCGTTCGAGCGGCCAAGGAGCAACCAGAGGCCCGCGTGGTATCCGACGACCACGGCCGGTCGTTGACCCGAACACAGCTCCGCGACGCCGCGGAAGCTACAGCCGCTGCGCTCTCAGTTCGGGGCGTCAGAGCCGACACCGTGGTCTCCTGGCAGTTGCCGACGACGATTGAAGCCGTGGTACTCCTCGTCGCACTGGCCCGGATCGGCGCCGTCCAGAACCCGTTGATCCCGATCCTGCGTGAGCGGGAGGTGTCGTTCATCACCCAACAGGTCGGGACCGAGCTGTTCATCGTGCCGGAGGAGTGGCGAGGCTTTCCGCATGGGGCCATGGCGCGAGGGCTTGCCGGTTCCGGCGGTTTTGAGGTGATGGAGATCGATCTGCATGAGCTGGGTGCTCGAGGGTCCCGTCAGGGTCTGAAGCTACCGACCGCAGACCCGAACAGCTCGGCGCTATCCCCATGGCCATCGATCGACGGTCCCCGGTGGATCTACTACTCGTCCGGCACCACCGCCGAGCCCAAGGGTGCCCGCCATACGGACGCCAGCATCATGTCCTCGTCCAACGCCTTGCTCGAACTCATGGGATTCGACGAGAACGATGTCTATCCAATCCCTTGGCCAATCACGCATGTCGGTGGGGCGTCCGTCCTGGCATCAAGCATTCGCGGTGGGGTCCGCCTCGTCCTCTTCGAGGCCTTCGACCCCGCGGAGACCCCCCGCCGGATGGCGCTCTTCCAGCCCACGGTGCTGGGCACAGCCGTCCCGTTCTTCCGGGCGTACCTGGACGCCGCGCGCCAGAACGACGATGCCGCACTCTTTCCAGCCCTGCGGTTCGGAGCTTTCGGCGGTGCCCCCGTTCCCACCGAGATCCACCGCGACATGCGGGCGATGTTCGGCGTGCCCCTGGTCGGCAGCTGGGGGCTCACCGAGTTCCCCAACGCCACGTCCGCGGCACCCAGTGACTCTGAGGAGATCCTGACGACGTCGGTTGGACGGCCGGCGTCGGGTGTCTCGGTGCGCGCCGTCGACACGCGGGGGGACATCTGTACGACGGGCCAGGAAGGCGAGCTTCAGCTCCGGGGTCCCCAATGCTTCTCCGGCTACGTCGATCCGACGCTCGACAAGGCTTCGTTCGATACCGATGGATGGTTCCACACCGGCGACCTCGGCACGGTCGATTCCACGGGAAACGTCCGCATCACGGGCCGCCTCAAGGACATCATCATCCGCAACGCAGAGAACATCTCCGTCGTTGAGGTCGAGGAGATGCTCTATCGTCATCCCGCCGTCACCGATGCGTCCGTGCTCGGCCTGCCAGATACACGTACGGGAGAGCGAGTCGTGGCAGTTGTGGTGCTGCAGGAAGGATGCCGAGTCGAGCTGAACGATATCCGAGAGCACTGCCGCCTTGAGGGTCTCGCGGTCCAGAAATGTCCCGAGCAGCTCGAGGTTGTCGACACGCTTCCAAGGAACGCAATGGGCAAGGTACTCAAGCAGGATCTGCGCTCGCGTCTCATGTAGTTGCCTTGAATGGCAGCGCTGCCGACGAGCACGCGGCCCTCATCGGGGACGCAGACCGTTAGCGCAATTTCCACTCTCTTCGCTTTTGTTGGGTGAAGGCCTCCTGGCCTTCTCGCAGAGATCGGGCGCTCGTGCCGAGCTGAAGGAACACATTCCCGAGGCCGAGAGCTTGCTCAGGCGAGAGGCTCCGCGCCGCCCACAGGGTCCGTAGCGTTGCCCGCACGCTCGTGGGCGGTTGCGAGGCGATGGCCTCTGCGAGTGCTCGGCTGGACTCGAGGAGCTGCCCCGTTGGGACAACTTCGCACACCAGTCCCGCCTCGCGGGCGGTCCGCGCCGACATCCGCTCATCGGCCCCCACCAGGCTCATCCGCACCAGGTCCCCGAACGCCATCCTGTTGGTCAGCAGGATTGGCTCATAGACAGCCGTCATCGTGAAGCTGACGTGCGGGTCAAAGAACGTGGCGCTCTCCGCCGCGACGATGATGTCGCTCTCGCCGAGGAGGTAAAACCCTCCGCCACAAGCCATGCCGTTCACCGCGGCAATGACGGGCTTCCACAGCCCCTGGCTCTTCGGGCCGATCTTCTTGCCGGGATCGTCGTAAGTGAAGGGATCGAATTCTTCGTCAGTCGGAATATCCGCACGATCGATGCCCGTGCAAAACGCTCGATCTCCCGCGCCCGTCAATACGACAACCCTTACCGCATCGTCGAGGCGAATATGGCGCCAGAGCGCAGCGAGTTCGTCTTGCATGCGCTCGTTGAACGCATTGTGCACTTCAGGCCGATTCAGCGTCACCTCAGCGACATGGGCGCGAACGTCATAGGTGATCGTGCTGAGGCCGTCCGGTATCACCACGCTGCTCATCGGTCGAACTTATCAATCACCCGCAAGGTTGCCGTCCCACATGTCTGTCCCTTCGTCGTGATGCCGCGTGATCAAACGCTCCAGTCCCTCCTGAAAGAGCGCGAGAAGGAAATCACAGCGTCCACATCCGCAGTTGCGCCGCGGAACCACTCACTCACGTAATATAATATGCAATTCTCGGGTCGACCAACCAAGATCCGGATCGGACTCCGTGCGAGCTATCACGAAAGACATAGAACGAGTCATGGACTGGGCGCCGAGCGTGGTACGTGATGTCTCCCACGAAGTGGTTGCAGGTCGCCCACAGTTCGGTCCGGGACTTTCATGAACTCCAAAGGCAACAGCGAAAGCCTGATCGAGTCAGCCGAAAGTACCCATGCTGGAGGTCTGGAGAATGATGCCGAAGGTCTCGACGTGAGCCAGCTCTTCCGTCTCGATGGGCGGGTGGTACTGGTCACTGGGGGTACTCGCGGGATCGGCCGCGCCATCGCCCAAGGGTTCGGGCTTGCCGGGGCTCGCGTGGTTGTCGCGAGTCGAAAGCCCGACGCGTGTGCGGAAACCGAAGAGGCGCTCCGTTCGGCGGGCATCGACGCCGCTGGCATCGCCTGCCATATGGGCTCGTTGGGCGATGTGCGTGCCCTCGTCACAGCTACGGTGGAACGCTTCGGTGCCATCGATGTCGTGGTCAACAACGCTGCGAATGCGCTTGCCGAGCCCATTGGTAGCTTCACCGAGGCGGGAGTCACCAAATCGATCGACGTCAATGTAAAGGGCCCGCTCTTTCTCATCCAAGAATCCCTTCCTTACTTGCACGTCTCGGATCATGCGTCGGTGATCAACATGGTTTCGGCGGGAGCCTGGCTCTTCTCTGCCACGGTCGCCCACTACGCCGCCGCCAAGGCCGCCATGGTCTCGTATACCAAGGCGTTGGCCGCGGGCCTGGCCCCTGAAGGTATTCGGGTCAATGCCCTCGCCCCAGGATCCGTCGACACCGACATGACACGCGCCACCGGACCCGCAGCCACTGCTGGAATGGCCCGTGCCTGCCTGCTGCGACGGGTGGCGAGCGCCCATGAGATGGTGGGGCCAGCCCTCTTCCTCGCGTCCGATGCGTCGAGCTACGTGACGGGCACCGTGCTACATGCCGATGGTGGTCTCGTCACCCGCTGACGGACGGAAGGACCCCGAAACCCAGAGCTGCTCGGCAATGGTGAGTAACGGCCATTGACGCGATAGCCGTTCGCCGAGAGCGCGTTGCGTGGACCGCTCACTTTGCCATCACTCGGTTGGCGGGACGCCGACGCCGAAGATGTCGCCGCAGTGCGCTTCGGTCATGGTCGCCAGCGGCAGCTCCAGGTCCAGCTCCTCCGCCAACGCCAGAGCCGCCTGCAAGTCCTTACGCGCGAGGCCAGCTGCGGCCTGCATGGCCCCGACCAGGCCCTGGTCGTCCGCAGATGTGAAGGGCGCCACCGTTCGCCGGAACATAAGCGTGGCCGGGCCACCAGACTGAGCGTCGCTGGCTCTGACGACCTGAGCCAGCTTGGCGAGCTCAATACCGGCGGCTTCAGCCAGGACCTGCCCCTCGTAGGCAGCCAGCCACCCTCCGTACTGCACCACGTTGCGAGCAAGCTTGGCCGCCAACCCGGTGCCGAACGGCCCCATGGTCACGGTGAGCGAGCCAATGGCCTCGAACAGCGGAGCGAGGCCGGCGATCACCTCCGGGTCACCGCCGCACATGCAGACCAGGTTGCCGGAGGCCGCCGCTGACGGCCCGCCGCTGACACCACAATCGATGATCGGCACGCCGAGCCCAATCGCTTCGGCGCCGATGGCAGCCACGCACGCCGTCGTGATCGTGCTGACGACGACGACGGTGGTGTCCGGTACGCCGGCGGCCAGCGCGCCTTCGGGGCCCGACAGCACGGCACGGACCTGCTCGTCGTTCACTACGGCCACCACGACGACGTCGGACTCCCGAGCCAGATCGGTTGGCGACTTGGCCACCGTGGCGTAGTCGCTGTGGCGGTTGGTCGCCTCGGCGCGAACGTCGCACACAACCAGCGGCAACCCGGCGGCGTGGACGTTGGTGGCGATACCGCCGCCGATGGTGCCAAGACCGATGACGCCGATTGTCGGTCCGGGTGTGTGCCGTTCTGCGAACAAGCGAGATCCTTTCTAGCTGGCAGGCGCTGACGTTGCCCCAGGGCTCGTCGAGCTGCCACCAGCACTCTAAATCGACGGCGCGGAGCGGGTGTTCGCACTGCCATGTCTCCGTGCACCTTCACCCGGCAGATTCGCTGCGATGTTCTCAGGTGAAGTCGGAACCTCCGTCGACATTCACATCGGCTCCGGTCATATAGCTGTTCACGCGGGAGCCGAGGAAGGCGATGACCGGCCCGATCTCGGCGGGGCTGCCGGCCCGCCCCAGATAGGCGGGATGCCCGAAGTCCTCCGCGATGACCCGCATCGCGTCGGTGAGGCTGGTGCTGTCCACTCCGCGTTCCGGGGGGAGGGACCGGAGGTAGCCCTGCATCCCCTCCGAGAGGAAGGACCCGGGCGAGACGGTGTTGACGAGGATGCCTTCGGGACTCAACGATTGGGACAAGTTCTTCGTCAGGCTGCTCAGGGCCGCCTTGGCTGCGGTGTACGCGACGAGGTCCGGGCTCTGCCGCTTGGTGGAGTGAGCCGAGACGTTCACGATCCTGGCGAACGATCCGCGGCGCAGAAGAGGCAGGGAGCGGCGGACCGTACGGACCGCGCTGAGCACCCCGATATCGAAGGTGTCCCGCCACTCGTCGTCGTCGAGCCGGTCGAAGGGACCGATCCCGACCTCGACCGGTCCAGCCGCATTGACGAGGACCTCGAGGGCATCCCACCGCTCGCCCAGGCGGTCGATGGCCGAGTCGACCTCGCTCAGGCTCGTGAGGTCCGCCGCCAAGGGGACACTCTCGGGGCTCCCTCCGGAGCGCAGCGTGGCGACCGTGTCTTCGAGTGCCTCGCTGGCCCGGGCGAGCACGGCCACGCGGGAACCCTCCCGGGCAAAGGTCTCGGCGGCGGCGCGGCCCATGCCCCGCGAGCCGCCCACCACAAGCACACGGGCGTCAGCAAGTCCGAGATCCACTGCACTCCTCCTGTTCGCTGGGCCCTGTGCTCCGCAGTTGCACGGGTGCACGGCGAACGCTAAGTGTGTGGGAGACAGGATGGCTCCGGTAGAGGGCAACGACTCCCCTGACAGTGGGAGTACACATTAGGCGCGACGTGCAGGCCGACGGCTAGTTGCCACCAGGCGGTTCCGTCATTCCGGCGCGGAGCTCGTCGATCTGTCTCGCCAGGTGGAGGACGATGGCATTCAGTTGCCCGACGCACCCAACGAGAAAGCGGAAATTGCTCCTCAGGGGAGATGTCCTGGGCCGGATCCATCACGCGTTCGATGGTTGGTTTGGACCCGTGGATTCCCATTTCGATCAGGGCGACGGTCTGCTGGGCGATAGGACCAAGGTTCTCTGAATTCGAATCCACGAGCGACAGTATATTTTATCCAATCAGTGGCGTCGGAACCGTAGGGTTTCTGGCTCGTCGAGATAGATCACGGCTTTGCCGATGGAGAGCATCGGCGTCGGCCGCCGAAGAATCATGCGCTCGAGGCCGCTGACTCGATCAGCTCGCGGACATCGGTCTTGGGGTCCACGATGCGCCGCCCCGAAGCCCACCACGGCAAGCTCGCGTCGATCGACGAGGTCGTACGCGAAGGCCCGGGACATACCGACGAGCTCACCGGCCTAAGCCACCCTCAGCGCCAGCCGCTCACCCCAGGTACCGCGCGGGTGCGATCTGATTCCAGAGTTCGAAGGCTGTAGCTGGGATCCCCCACTATCCACCCCAGTGTCTCAGCGATACTGGGTAGCGATACACCTAATTCTATGGACGAGGCCTAGAGATAACCGCAGTTCAATGGACTCACAAGCACTCCACAGACTCCGCCGCCTCGGACTCTTAATCCGCAGGTTTCGGGTTCAAATCCCGAGGGGCGCACTCACTACCGAGGGGCGCACTCTGTTCATGTATTGGTCCGGGTGATCCTGGACAAAAGAGATCCGCCTGATCCTTGACAGAGGTTCGGCTGATGCTTGACAGAGTTCCGGTTGATGCTTGACACCTCGGCCCCACCCCCGTGCGCTGTGTGCAAGGAAGTGGCCGAGTGCTTGTGGAGTTCACCAAGATGGCCAGCCGGTAACCTCGGGCCAGCTCTCGCTCGGTCACTTCTGGTCTCCTCTCCTGATCGAGAAGACCCCAATGTGTAACCGATGTCTGTCAGTTCTAGACCTCAGGGATGTCGCCGATCTCCTGAACTCACATACCGAAGGGCGCACTCCGAGGGGCGCACTCTTTGGCCTATACCCCATAGGCCGAGGCCAGCGTTGTAAAAGTTGGGTCGTGAGCTACCAGGAGGTAGTCCATGCCCAAGCGATATGCCAGAGAGTTCAGCCGGGCCGTCCGTGAGCGACTCGTGGCCGGCGAGAAGGTGAGCTCGCTTTCGAAGGAGTTGGGGGGTCTCCGAATACATGGAGGAGTTGCACGCGGTTCTTTGCGCCTTTGGTCTAAGCTTGCAATTAAACCCCCGGTCGCTGTTCAAGCTGCCTTCTTGACCGCCGGATAGCGCTTTCTGGGCGGTTTTCGCGTTCCTTTGGGTCGCCCCGGTCCCGGGGTCGAGGGTTTCGGTGGGTGGGCGGGTGTGCCGAGGTGTGCACGCAGTCGCCGAAACCCTCTGCGGACTCGCGCTGGGGTGAGTTTGTTCGGGTCGCACGGTCGTTCCCAAGGCAGTCGGAGGTCGTCGACGAGCTGACGAGCGAGACGAAGCTGTGTGTAGGCGGCAAGGACCAACCAACTCCACCGGTCGGCCTGTTCGGGCATCTGCAGCGACGGTGTCGTCCATCCCAATGTCCCCTTCATGAACCGGAAGGTGTGCTCGATGTCGAACCGACGCAGATAGGCCCGCCAGCACAGATCGAGGTCGGGCTCGCCGTCACCAGACCACCACAGCCACAGGGTCTTTTTGATCCGTCCTGCCGGCTTTGGTAGGTGTTCGACCTCGACCCGGATGACACTGCCTTTGATGATCGGCGGTTCCTCACAGTCGCGCCAGCGCCCCCGGCCATGCAGTCTCGGATGCAGGTTGTGCCAGGCCGCCACCGTGACCTTCCCGTAGCGGCGGACGGTGGTGATGAGTTCAACGTCGGGAGCGGTCCAGGTCTCCTCGTTGGAAAGCATGAAGCGGGGGCCGTGACGCGGCGGACGACCCCGTGCTCCGTCGGTGCGAGGCTCGGGGTCGGGATGGAAGACCCGGGTCGAGGCAATGCGCACCAGCACCTCGGCCCGGGTGTCGGTGAGCCCGTGGCCGAGGGCGATGCCGTCATAGCCGGCGTCGAAGACAAAGAGAGGGACATCGCCGTCATCTGGTAGGAGGCCGACGAGGCGCTTGACTTGATCGATGGTGGCGTCCGCTGCCTCCATGGACGGGCTGATGCGCAGGACGTCGAGTGGAGCGGTCCAGCTGTCGGGCGCCCAGTTCAGCTGGCTGATCCACTGATAGGACCACCCGGCCACGATGGGCTGGCCGGCGGAGTGCTTGGAAGCCGAGTAGTGGAAGCCCCGTTCGGGGCTGCACTCGGCATCGCAGCGGTCCCAGGTCGAGGCATCGACGGCAAAGACCAAGGGCCACTCTTTGGGACGGTGCTCGACCAGCAACTGGCGAAGCCGAACTTCGTCGACGTCTCCCTCGGCCAAGGACTTGTAGAGACTGCCGTGGCTGCGCCGGAACTCCGGCTCGAGGCTGAGGGAGGGCACCGATCCGACCGGGGCCGGTGAGCACAGCACTGCATCGCAGAGCTCGAAGAGAGCGTCTCCCCAGGGCGAGAGGCAGCGGTGGAGCGACGAACGGAAGTCCCTCACCTCGGCAATGGACCGGTCGGAGGATCCCATGCAGACAGTATGCTTACTGTCTGCATGGCACCAATGAGGGATGCTGGTCGTGGACACAAGGAGCGCAATGGCACGGACGAGGGTCGAGGAGCGGCTGGCCGAGTACGACCGGCGACACAAAGAGTTGGCGGCCCAGATCGCCGAGATCGGGATCGTTGCCGCCGGCAGTGTGACTCGCCGTTTCACCCACTGCACGTCGGTCGGCTGCCGATGCAACGCTGACCCGCCTACTCCTCACGGGCCCTACTGGCAGTGGACCGCGAAGGTGAACGGCAAGACGGTGACCAAGCGACTGACTGACCGAGAAGCGCAGCTCTATCAGGAGTGGATCGGCAACGACCGCCGCATCAAGACGCTGCTCAATCAGATCCGAAAGGTGGATGCGAAGGCCACCGAACTGCTCTTGAAGGAAGCCATTAGCGGCTAGGGCGAACGTTTAATTGCAAGCTGAGAGGCAGGGGCATGCGCAGCCGATTCCAGAGCGATGACCTATGGAACTTCGGATTCCGCTGGGAATGATTGTCTCGGGGAGTAACCAGCTGGGCTTGCCGCGCATCGAGGAGTGCGCAGGGATCCGGTGGTTCGTGAAGTTGGTGAAGCCGACAATGACGCTGTAGGCGCTCCAAGGTTCGGTTCCTCAGCACCTGCCACGAGACGGCCCACTCCAACCCTCAAGCAATGCTTGGGCGAACGTCGAAGAGTTCACCTCTGTCACAGCGGCACTTTCCCCCAATTACCAGGAGATTCGCTCGAGCGATGCAAGGGCCAACGGACCCAAACGCAAGGGGATATCTCCAAATTATTGAGGGTTTTCCCCAGAGAGGAATAACCATAGGTTTCCTGCGTACGTTCGTTCGGCGGGAAGGAAAACACGATGTCCTTTGGGGCAGCTTCGCGGTTGCGCCTGTCTCGTATCGCCCGACTCCTGTTGCCCCTGCTGGCACTACCGGCACTGCTGGCCTGGTCGCCGAGCCCCGCGTCTGCGACCACGACGGCCAGCCTCAGCATCAGCGTGCAGGTGTGTGCCACTGCTCCAGAGTGCTATTGGGAGTACGACGCCGACTGGGCCTCCACCGTGCCGGTACCGAGCGGCGCGAACGTGTTCTGGCGGGTATCGATCACGAACACCGGCAACGTCCCCCTTACCAACATCGTGACCAACGATGCAAACACGAACTGCGCCGGCGGCGTGACAGCGGGTCCGCTCCAGCCAGGAGCCGTGACGGCCTACAGCTGTCAGAGTGACGGCGTCACCCAGCCCACGACGAACACCGCCAGCGCAACAGGGACCCCACCCTCGGGTCCGGCCGTGACCTCCTCCACATCGAGCGCCAGCGTGACAATCACATCCAACACCGTCGACCCGAACGCGAGCATCTCTGCGCTCGTCCAGGTGTGCACATTGGCCGTCGGGCCCTCTTGCGACCCGGGCAACGCTGCCGACTGGGCCGCGTCTACCACGGTGTACAACACCGAGATTTGGTGGCGGATCGTGATCACCAACACCGGTACCGACCCGCTCACCGACCTCTACGTCACCAGTTCGCTGCCACCTTCGGAGGCCGACTGCGCGGGGACTGTGATCAGCAGTTTGGCTGCGGGCGCCGTGTACGACTACGTATGCCAGCTCAACAACGTCACACCGCCGACGACCGCTACCCAGACGATCACGGCCAGCGGGGATCCGCCGACTGGGCCGTTCATCACCTCACCGAGCTCTAGCGCGACCGCGCAGGTAGATCCCTCTACTCCTGTGCCAGGGGCGGGCATCTCCGCGCTGCTGCAGATCTGCAGGCTGTCCAACCAGGCCGCGTGCGACCCCACAAATGCAGCCGACTGGGCTTCAAGCGCGACGCTCAATCAGCCGATGGCCCGATGGCGCGTTGTCATCACCAACACCGACACGGTGCCGCTCACCGACATCTACGGGACGGACACGCTCGCGCAAACCGACTGCGGCGGGCTCGTGACGGGCAGCTTGGCCGCGGGCGCAACGACCGAATACGAGTGCCAGACCAACAACGTGATCCAGACGACGACGAACACGGCGACCGCCACCGGCGATCCGCCGACCGGGGCACCGGTCACATCGTCGCCGTCGAGTTCGACGGCGGTCGTGAACGGCTACGTGCAGGGCACCTCCTTTGTGACCGGCGGCCTCGTTACGTCGTTGACGGTCACGCTGGACGGCCCAGTCAACGCCGGTGACCTGCTCGTCGGGTGGGTGGCCGAGTACAACGCGACCGGTCAGGTGACGGTTTCGGACGACGTGAACGGTGCCTGGACGCGGTCACCGGCATCGGAGACTTTCGGCGGCACGGGCGATATCGCGCTGTTGTACCGACCGGATACCCAGGCGTCGCCCAACGGGCTGACTATCACGATCACGGCACCAGCAGGCGCGTACCTGCAGGGTTCGATCGCCGAATACACAGGCATTGCCGCCAGCAGCCCGCTGGACCAGTACTCGGTCGCCGAGGGGAACGGTACGACGGTGAGTGCCGGGCCGACGGGTTCGGTGGCGGCTGGTGAGCTTGTCTACTCCGCCCTTCTCACCAGTGGAAATCCGGGAGCGGTGGCGCCGGGCAACAGCCAGGGCGTCACCTTCTGGCCACGGGCGGCCACTGCGAGCGACTCAGCCTATGAGCAGGACATCGTCTCGGCACCTGCCGGTCCGCAAGCCACTGCGGCCACCCTGAGCACGGCCACCGGCTGGTATGCCGTCGTGGCTACCTTCAAGACCACGCCTGACGTCCCGGCGAGCGTCCCGACTGGTCTCGCCACCACCTCGGACACCGCCAGCTCGGTCGGACTGAGTTGGACGGCTTCGAGCGGCGCGGCGGGCTACACGGTCTACCGCAACGGCACTTTGCTGGGCACTACCACGTCGCCCGGCTACACCGACTCGACGGTCTCACCTTCGACGACCTATCAGTACACGGTCGATGCCTTCAACGCTGCGGACACCCACTCGGCCCAGTCCATGGCGCTCCCGGTGACAACGCCTGCCGTTTCCGTCGGTGCGCCGAGCGTCCCGACTGGTCTCGCCACCACCTCGGACACCGCCAGCTCGGTCGCAGTGAGTTGGACGCCTTCCACCGGCGCGGCCGGCTACACGGTCTACCGCAACGGCACTGCGCTGGGCACCACCACCTCGCCCAGCTACACCGACCCGACGGTCTCGCCTTCGACGAGCTATCTGTACACGGTCGATGCCTTCAACGCTGTGAACATCCACTCGGCCCAGTCCACGGCCCTTCCGGTGACCACACCTAGTGGCGGCGGTAGTGGGGGCGGCGGCGGTGGTGGTGGTGGCGGTGGCGGCGGTGGCCAAGGTGGCGTCGGCGCGACCACCCCGCACGGTTACTGGTTGGTGGGCTCCGACGGTGGAATCTTCAACTTCGGGAATGCCCAGTTCTATGGGTCCACCGGGTCGCTGCACCTCCAGCGCCCGGTCGTCGGCATCGTGCCCACGGCTGACCGTGGGGGCT
Source organism: uncultured Acidimicrobiaceae bacterium (assembly GCA_963717455.1). Classification (GTDB taxonomy): domain Bacteria; phylum Actinomycetota; class Acidimicrobiia; order Acidimicrobiales; family RAAP-2; genus Bog-473. Next base: position 2,060,326 of record OY970336.1, on the reverse strand, counting down.
ACTGGCTCGACGCTTCCGACGGTGGAGTCTTCAGCTTCGGCGACACTCGGTTCTACGGCTCGATCCCGGGCCTCGGGCTCCATCCGGCCGGCTCGGGCCTACCGAACAGCCTCAACGCCCCCATCGTCGGCTTGGTGCCCTCCATCGACGACGGGGGGTACTTCATGGTGGCTTCCGATGGTGGCGTCTTCGCCTTCGGTGACGCTCACTTTGCCGGGTCGTGTCCGGGCATCGGCGGCTGTGCAGGCTCCGCGGTCGCCGTCATGCCCGATGCCAGCGGGAACGGCTACTGGGTGGTGACCAAGACAGGGAGCGTCTACACCTTCGGCGACGCCCCGTACTTCGGCGCTCCCGGACGCGGCACGGTCACCTCCGCGGTGGCTACCCCCGACGGGAAGGGATACTGGATCCTCCTGAGCGACGGCGAAGTCTTCCCCTACGGCGACGCCGCCAACCTCGGCGTAGAGTCCTCGGCCAACTTCAGCGTTCTCGATCCCGCGACGGCGATCTTCTCGACCTCCGACGGTGCGGGTTACTGGGTCTCATCGGCGCTCGGCGCCGTCTTCAACTTCGGCGACGCTCCCAACGACGGTGGCATGTCGGGGACCCACCTCAACGGCTCCATCATCGCCGCAACCGGATACTGATTTGAACGAGCGCGGCTAGGGACGAATACAGACTCCCGGACTGGCCTGTGACCCAATTTCTGACGCTGGGATTCGGCCCGCCCCGATTCGCTCCGGATCATCCCGCACAGCGAGCGCAGTGACGGGCGACGATGTACTAGAACCACCTGCTACATGTCCCATTTCTCGGATTCGCAGGTGTCGGGCACATCGCTCGAGCGGAGTCTCGAGTCGCCCGTCCTCGCGAATCGGGGGCGATCGTGAGAGAAGTACGGATCGAGGATCTGCGCGCACCGCAACGCGATGCAGGGGAGAAGGCACTCTACGAATTTGCCATCGGCATGACGGTCGATCTCGACGTCGACAACATGACTGCCGAGGCACTGGGCGCGACGGGCATGTACACGTTCGAGGACGAGTCGCTTCTCGATCGGCTGGCAGCCCAGGTCGCCGCCATCGAAGCCGACGTGGGCCTGTCCGGACTCGGCCGCTACATCGTGCGCGAGCGGCTCGTCGGGTTGCTGAAAGCCAGGCTGCGGTTCGACGACTTCGTGCGACGCCACCCCGAGGCCCTCGAGGTCGAGCTCGCGCCACCGGTCGTCGTAGTCGGGCTGCCCCGATCGGGCACCACGCACCTGGTGAACCTATTGGCGGCCGACTCCCGGTTCCGCTCCATGCCATGGTGGGAGGTGGTCGAGCCCGTTCCGGTCATCGGGGATGGACCTGGTCGTGACGGCCTCGATCCCCGGTACCGGCGCTGCCTCGAGGCCCATCAGGCGATGGCGTCGGTCGCACCCCTCGTCGCACTCATGCACGACCGGCCACCGTGGAGCATCGAGGAGGATTGCGAGCTGGTGGACCTCGACCTCTGCTCGTACACCCTCGAGTGGCACGCGAGGGTGCCGATGTGGCGCGATTTCTATCTTGGCCTCGACCACCGGGCGCACTACGCGTTCCTGCGCAGAGAGCTCCAGGTGCTCAGCTACCTGCGCGGCCCCGATCGCTGGGTCCTGAAGACCCCGCAGCACCTCGAACAGCTCGGCCCGCTGCTCGAGACGTTCCCGGACGCGACCATCGCCTTCACTCTGCGCGACCCGGTCGCGGTGTTGCAGTCCGCGCTCACGATGCTGGCGTACGGCGATCGTGTGCGACGCGTGGGTATCGAGGCCGACGACCTCGCGTCCTACTGGGTCGATCGCATCGAGCGCCTGTTGCGCGCTGCGGTCCGGGACGCACACCTGATTCCCACCCAGAGGCGAGTCGACGTCGAGTTCGGGGAGTTCATGGCCGATGACCTGGCCATGGCGACCAGGATCCTCGGCATCGCGGGCCTGGAAGTCACCGAGCAGGCGCGGTCCCAGCTCACGACCTACCTTGCTGGTAACCCGCGAGGCAAGGTAGGACGGGTGATCTATGACATTCGGGGTGACTTCGGCCTCGAGCCGGCCGAACTCCACGAGCGTTTCGCGTTCTACTACGAGGCGTTTCCGCAAGTGCGCATGGAGGTGCGCTGACCATGCCCGGAATCCACCGCGAGCGGCCCGGCGCGGATGCGATCGCCGCGGCGACGGGCGCACCCGCCGCCGACCTCGGGGACGGCATCTGGATGTCGCCGGGCCTCTCCAACAGCTACCTCCTCCAGACCGACGACGGCCGGATCGTCGTGAACACTGGCATGGGGTTCGAGGGACCGCTCCACGGGCGGGCCTTCGCCTCGGTTGACCCCGGACCGACCGAGGCGGTTGTACTGACCCAGGGCCACTACGACCACGTCGGCGGAATCGACAGCCTGCGCGACGAGGGAACAGAGGTCATCGCCCACGCCAGCTTCGCGACGTGGCGGGACGACAACGAGCGCCTCGAAGCGTTTCGTGTGCGCAACGCCGCGTTTGCGTGGGTCGACGCCATCCTCGCCGCGATGGCTCACGCCAAGGAAGTCGGCACCGGGGCCACCCCGCAGGCCCGGCCGGAGCCGACGATCACGTTCGACGACCGGCTCGAGCTGACCCTCAGCGGCCGCGACCTCGTGCTCCTCTCGACACCCGGCGGCGAGACAACCGACGCACTGGTCATCTGGCTCCCCGACTCGGGGACGGTGTTCACCGGCAACCTCTTCGGGCCGCTCTTTGGGCACGTACCCAACCTCGTCACCATGCGCGGTGACCGTTACCGCGATGCCCTCACGTACATCACCTCACTCGAGCTGGTCCTCGGGCTCCGGCCCGAGCGGCTGATCACGGGACACTTCGACCCCATTGAGGGCGCCGACCGGATCGGCGCCGAGATCGCAGCGATGCGAGACGTGATGCAGTGGGTGCACGACCGCACCGTCGAGGGTATGAACACCGGTACCGACGTGCACACACTCATGCGTGAAGTCACGATGCCGGAGCAGTTCGACATCGGAGAGGGATATGGCAAGACCTGCTGGAATGTGCGCGCCATATGGGAGAACTACTCAGGTTGGTTCCACCACCGCTCCACGACCGAGCTCTATGACGTGCCGGCTGCTGCCGTCGCTCCCGATGTTGTGGCCGCAGCCGGCTCGGGTGCTCTCGCCGCTGCCGCCCGCGTACGACTCGAGGCCGGCGAGGCGGTCGCCGCGCTGCACCTGACCGATATCGTCCTCACGGCCGAACCCGACCATGTCGAGGCGCGAGCCCTGGCTGCCGCCGCGACCCGTGCGCTGCTCGGCAGCAGCTCGAACTTCTGGGAGCGCGCCTGGCTCAAACGTTCGCTCGAGCAGCTGGAGGCCACATGACGAACGGCGTCATATTCGACTTCTCCGGAGCCGCCGTCCTGGTCACGGGGGGCACCAGCGGCATCGGCCACACAGTTGCCACCGCGTTCGCGTCCGCCGGGGCCTCAGTCACCATCACAGGCACGAGAGGCTCGCCTAGAGACTACGAGACAGACCTCACCTCTTTCTCGTACCACCAGCTCGAGATGACCGACTCGGCCTCGATCGACGCACTGGCCCGCTCGCTCGGCACACTCGACGTGCTCGTGAACAACGCCGGCGCCAACTTCCCGGGCGGCCGGGACGAGTGGGAGCCGGACACGTTCGCCATGGCACTGACCTTGAACCTCGTCGGGCCGATGCGACTGACGTGCGGCTGCCGGGACCGGCTGGCCGCCAGCGCCATGGACGGCGGTGGCTGTGTGGTCAACATGGCATCGATGGCCGCCTTCCGCTCGGTCCCGATCGTCCCCGGCTACGCGTCGGCGAAGGCCGGTCTCGTTGCACTCACTCGCAACCTTGCACGCCATTGGGTCCACGACGGCATACGTGTCAACGCGGTGGCCCCGGGGATTATCGACACCCCAATGACCGCGCCGATGGCGCAGATCACCGAGCTCCTCGATGTCGAGCTCGCCCACACGCCCATGGGTCGCCTGGGCAGGCCCGAAGAGATCGTCGGCGCGGTGTTGTTCCTGTGCAGCGCCGCCGCCTGCTACATCACGGGCCACGTCCTGGCCGTCGACGGCGGCTACCTGCTCCCATGACCGGTCGACCCCTGCCGCCGCACTATCACGTCGGCATCGTCGTGCCCGAAATCGCGGCGGCACAGGCACAGCTCACCGAGCTCATCGGCGTCATGTGGGGGCGCGTCCTCCGGCTCGACGCGACCGATTACCGCGATGGCTCTGGTCGGGATCTCGTGCTGCCTACAGCGATGTGCTACTCGGTGGAACAGCCGTGCCTCGAGCTCATCGAGGAGCTGCCCGGTTCGGTCTGGGTCCGCAACGAGCACTCGAACCTGCACCACATCGGATTCTGGAGCCACAACCTGACCGGAGACAGCAGCGCACTCACAGGTTCCGGCTGCCCCATGCAGCTCTGCGGGCGCGCAGGGGACCATGCCCCCGTCTCGTTCGCCTACCACCGCAACGACCTCGGAGTCCGTATCGAGATCGTCGACTCGGCGATGAGCGAAGCGATGGAGTTCCTGTTCCGTCCCGACGAGGGTTGACGGAGCTGACCCCGGTGCTCCAGGTGCGCGTCCACGGGCCCGGCGACGTCCGGGTCGATCAGGTCCCGGACCCCGAACCCGGGCCCCGCGACGTCGTCGTCCGGGTCGCAGCCTGCGGCATCTGCGGCAGCGACCTCTCGTACATCAAGATGGGGGGCCTTGCCGGTCCGGGCAACGGGCTGATGTGCCTCGGCCACGAGATGGCGGGCGTCGTCGACTGGGTCGGGCCTGACGTGACGAGCGCCCGCACTGGCGACCGCGTCGTCGTGCAGCCGGGCAACGACGAATTGGGCCGGATCGGCAACGGCGCACCGGAGGGAGGACTGACCCCGCTCCTCCTCGTGACCGACGCCGATCGCGCGCGGCTCCACCATGTCCCCGACGATTTGCCGCTCGACGTGGCGTCGTTCGCGGAGCCACTTGCTGTCGGCATGCGCGCCGCCGACCAGGCAGACGTCCAGCCCGGGGAAGGCGTCGCCGTGTTCGGATGCGGGCCCATCGGCCTCGCCGCCATCGCCACCCTCGTCGACCGCGGCCACGAGCGGGTCGTGGCCATCGACCTCAGTCCCACTCGCCTCGAGCTGGCCCTGGGACTCGGTGCGCAGGCCGCGTTGAACCCGACGACGGCGGACGTCTGGGAGGAACTGGCACGCCTGCACGGGACGGAGCCCTTTCTGCTCGGGCCCACGACCGCTACTGCCGCCTTCATCGAAGCATCCGGATCGGCCCAAGTCATCACCGACGTGCTCGACCACGGCCCTGTCGGAGGCCGGCTCTCCGTCGTGGCCATCCACTACGAGCCGATCCCGACCAACTACCTCATCATGCTGATGAAGCAGTTCACTATCCGCGGGTCGATGGAGTACCCGGCCCGTTTCGCCGACGCGATCGACCTGCTCGTCCGCCGCGACCTCTCGGCGCTGATCACCCACCGCTTCCCGCTCCAGCGGTTCAACGATGCGCTGACCTTGCTCGCGGGATCAAAGGACTGCGGCAAGGTGCTCGTCACCATGGACGCCGGGTGACGAGCCGCCGGTAAGGACGCTGTCGCCCCCTCAGCTGTCGGCCCGAGCCGTCGGATGATCGAGGGCCAGCTGCCCCGTATTGGCGTCGAAGTCGAACAGCTCGCCATAGCGGCCCCAGTCGATGGCGATCCGGAGCTGCTGTCGCGCCTCCTCCTCCGAGAACCCCCGGCGCAGGAGGTCGAGAAAGAACCCTTCTCCCAGGTTCCCGTCCTTTGTGGTATCGAGCGCATTGCAGATGGCCCGCACGAGCGGGGCCCGCTCCCGGGCACGGCGAGCGAAGATCTGCTTCGACTCCAGGATGTCGGCGGCGACGAAAGTTCGGCCGTCGTCGGTGACCTGCAGGTCGGCGTCGTCGACCTCGGCGAGACCCAGAACCTGGGCGGCATCGACGAGCGGCAACAGATCGTCCACCTCGAACGTGAGCTCGTGCGCCAGTTTGGGGAGGTCATCGCGTCCGCCGTGGGCAACGAGGATCTCCAGGAGGCCAGCCATCCCCCCCACGCTCGCCTGGGGCAGAGGGGTGTCGACCGGGGACCCCTCTCCCGGTGCGGCCTGTGTCCAGATGTGAGCCGGAGGACGGGTGTCGCGACCGGTCATCAGTCCGTAGATCTGGTCGACCAGGGCTCCGAAGCTCTCATCGTGGCGGTTGCGGGGTTGGGGGAACCCGCAGGATATTTCCGTACGGATGCGCCCCGGATTGGCACCGAGCACGAAGATCCGATCGGCCAGGATCACCGCTTCTTCGATGTTGTGGGTCACGATCAGCATGGACTTCGTCGGGAAGTCCTTCTCTTGCCACAGCCGGAGGAGCTCGGCCCGCAGGTTCTGTGCGGTCAGCACGTCGAGGGCGGAGAAGGGCTCGTCCATCAAGAGGGCATCCGGCTCCACGACCAGCGCCCGGGCGAAACCCACTCGTTGCCGCATCCCGCCCGACAGCTCCTTCGGGTAGGCGGACTCGAAGCCGTCGAGGCCGATGGCGTCGATGGCCCGCTCGGCACGCTCCCTCCGCTCCCTCCGCTCGATCCCGAGCGCCTCCAGCCCGAGCTCGACGTTCTGCAGCACCGTCAGCCAGGGCAGGAGAGCGAAGCTCTGGAAGACCATGGACACGCCGGGATTGGCACCGTTAAGCGTCTGGCCCCGGTACTTGACTTCGCCGGAGGTCGGTGCGATCAGTCCGGCGATGCAACGCAATAGTGTGCTCTTCCCTGATCCGGACCGCCCCAGCAGCGCCACGATCTCCCCCTCGCGCAGGTCGAGCGAGATGTCATCGAGCACGGGCAACGGACTGCCGTCGGGCGAGACGAACGTCTTGGTGACGTGCGAGACCTCAATGATGGTCGTCGGATCGGCCCCCGATTGGCCGGTTCTCTGCTGCGAGACGGTGGTCACCAGCGACCACCCTGACCCACCCGGATGCATCGGGTCAACGTCGATGTGATCACAAGGTGAACCGGCTCTCGGCCAGGGTATAGAGCCGTCGCCAGAAGAGTCGGTTGACGAGGACGACGAAGGCGCTCATCACGATGCCACCCGCGACGAGAAGAGTGAACTTGCCCTGGATCGACGCCGTCGCGATGTAGTTGCCGAGTCCGAACGCGTTGAGGGTCTGATGATGCCAGCTGACGAGCTCGGCCACGATGGACGCATTCCACGCTCCGCCTGCCGCGGTGATTCCCCCAGTCACGTAGGCGGGAAAGATGGCGGGGAGGATGACCTGGCGCCAGCGCTGCCCCCGGGTCAACCTCATCGTCACCATCATCTCGCGGAGATCATTGGGGATGGAGCTCGCACCGGCGATGACGTTGAAGAGGATGTACCACTGCGCGCCCAACAGCATCAGCACGATGGCCCCGTAGTCGAGCGGTATTCCGAGGTCGATGAAGATGAGCGTGGCGAAGGGAAACAGCAGAATGGCGGGGAAGCTGGCCAGTACCTGCACCACTGGTTGGGCGAAGCGGGCCAGCTTCGGGCTCATGCCGATCTTCACGCCCACCGGCACCCAGATCAGCGTGGAGATGGCCACCAACACGACCACCCGGGCGAAGGTCGCCAGACCGTAGCCGATGAGGCTCGGAAAGTGGCCGAAGCCGAGGTGGGAATTGAGATAGATGATCCCGATGACCGCCACGGCAGCCGACGCCGTGAGGATGACCGACCAGAAGATGACGTCGCCCACCTGACGCTTGCGGGGGTCGGTGCGCAGTGGGTACTCGGCCAACCCGAACGGGCGGGTGATGCGGTCGAGGGACCGTCCCACCGGGCGGGTGAGCCGGCCGGCCAGCCTCGGCACCGAGGAGCGTTGCAGGATGTCGAGGACCACGCTCTTGGGCTTGTCCACCGATTCGGAGCTTTCGAGGCGGAACTTGTCGGACCAGGCCACGAGTGGACGAAAGACGAAGAAGTTGGTGCCGACGACGAGGACGACCATCACCACGATGGCGATCGTGACCTCCGTGTACGAGCCATGTGCCACGGCAGCAGCCATGTAGCTCCCCATACCAGGCAGGCTCTCCGTGATGCCCTGACCCTTGATGAAGACGGTGACGGCTTCTGAGGCGGTCAGGAAGAACCACCCTCCCCCCATCGACATCATCATGTTCCAGACCAATCCGATCATTGAGCTGGGCACATCGAGCTTCCAGAAGCGCTGCCACTTGGTGAGCCGGTACATGCGCGCGGCCTCGTCGAGCTCGGTGGGCTGCGCAATGAGCGAGTGGTAGAAGCTGAAGGTCATGTTCCACGCCTGAGAAGTGAAGATGACGAAGATCGAAGCCAACTCCAGCCCCAGAAGGTTGTTCGGGAAGACCGTGATGAAGAAGGTCAAGGCGATAGGGAGGAAGACGAGGATCGGTATCGATTGCAGGATGTCGAGTATCGGGACGAGCACCTTCTCGGCGCGGCGCAGCCGAGCCGCCGCGGTTCCGTACACGAGCGTGAAGACGGTGGACAAACCGAGGGCGATGAACATCCGCAACAACGACCGCGCCGCGTAGTAGGGAACGTTCGAGATGTCCGTCGAGATCTTGACCGGCGTGCGGCCAGGCGTGAAGTTGACGGACATCGACTGACCCAGGCGGACCACGGTGTAGATGACGGCGATGACCGCCGCACCGACGACGACGTCGACCCAATTGATCCGCCGCCCGCGTAAGACCTCGCGGATCGGGAGCGTCTGTCGTACGGCCATCAGTCGATCTACAAGCTGATTGGCTGAACGGACATGGCGGTCTTCACGGATCGGCTCCCGGACGTGGTTCGGTGTGCAATCCTGCCATCGGACATCGGTGCGGGACCCGGGCGCAATCTTCAGACCGAACCGTGGCGATAGTCTCCCGTGACGTGCACGACATCGGGACCTCCAGGCTGACCGAGGGAGAGGACTAGCCCATGCCCGGTATGGGTCGCTCGCTCCAGACGGGCAACTCCCTCATCGTCTCGACGTTCCACACAGCCCTCTTCCACCAGCTGCTCATCGTCAGCCTGGTCTGCGCACTCTGCGCCATCGGCTTCAACGTCGTGCGGACGGTCCAGTACCGCAGGCTGAGACAACATGGCCAGGATTCGTTTCCCTCCATGCAGAGGTTCCATGCGCCCGAACCTGCAGCGCGGCGGATACTCCGCATCGGATTCGGATGCCTCTGGATCCTCGACGGGCTGCTGCAGCTCCAGTCGGCGATGCCCCTGGGCCTCCCCTCGGGCGTCATCCAGCCGGCCGCCAGCACATCACCAGGCTGGGTCCAGCACCTGGTGAACAGCGGGGTGACGATCTGGTCCGATCACCCGATCCAGGCAGCGGCGGCCACAGTCTGGATCCAAGTCGGGCTCGGCCTGTGGCTCCTGGTAGCCCCGAGGGGTCGGTGGTCGCGACTCGGCGGGCTGGCCTCGGCTGGCTGGGGGCTCCTCGTGTGGACCTTCGGAGAGGCGTTCGGGGGCATCTTCGCTCCGGGGGCAACCTGGATGTTCGGCGCTCCGGGCGCTGTCCTCTTCTACTGCATCGCAGGCATTTTGATCGCGCTACCCGAACGTGCCTACGCCACCGCTCGCCTCGGGCGCCTCGTCCTGGCCGCCGGCGGCGTGTTCCTGATGGGCATGGCCTTGCTGCAAGCGTGGCCGGGACGCGGCTACTGGCAGGGGCGCGGCGGCACGTTGACCGGCATGGTCCAGGTGATGTCACGAACGTCCCAACCGGGTTTCCTTTCATCTTGGCTCGCCTCGTTCGGTTCCTTCGTCTCCGCTCACGGGTGGGCGGTCAACCTTTTCTCCGTGGTCGCTCTCGCTGCTATTGGGATCTTGCTGGTGAGCGGCCGACCTCGACTGGCCTTGATCGGATTGATCGCGCTGGTGCCACTGTGCCTGGCCGACTGGGTGTTGGTCGAGGACCTGGGCTTTTTCGGGGGGGTCGGTACAGATCCGAACTCCATGCTGCCCATGGCTCTCATGTTCATCGCCGGCTACGTGGCCATGGTGAGGTTGCCGGTTGCGGCGGACGTGCCGGCCTCCGCTGTCGCCGACGCACTTGGCGCGGCGAACTGGTGGGGGCGCGTCTCATTGTCGTATATGACCCGCACGGTTGCTGCGATTGCCGCCCTGGCCATCGTCATCGTCGGAACAGAACCAATGGCGATGGCGGCCGTCAACCGGAACGCCGACCCGATCCTGACCGAGGCCCTCGACGGCAGCCCTAATTCCCTCGACATCCCGGCTCCGCAGTTTGCACTGACCGACCAGCACGGAGAACCAGTGAGCCTGGCCAGCCTCCGGGGACACACGGTCGCCCTCACATTCCTCGACCCAGTCTGCACGTCGGACTGCCCCCTGATCGCGCAGGAATTCCGACAGGCCGACCAGCGGCTTGGCGATCAGGGACGCCAGGTCGTCTTCGTGGCAATCGTGGCCAACCCGATCTACCGATCGGTGTCGTTCACGAACGCCTTCGACCGCCAGGAGTCTCTCAACGGCCTCCCCAATTGGTACTACCTGACGGGATCCGTGCCTGCACTCCAACGCGTCTGGAATTCGTACGGGATTCTCGTGAACACCGTCGGCGCCGGGGCGATGGTCGCCCACAGCGATCTCGCCTTCGTGATCGATTCTGTGGGCCACGAGCGCGACGTGCTCGTCGACGACCCCGGGCCGTCGCAGACATTCGCATCGTCATTCTCCTCCCTTCTCCTGAGCCGGATCGATCAAGTCCTCAATTCGTGAGGTACCGAACTCCCGGAAGGTGGCGCTCACGCGCGCGTGGGCTTGCATGGCCGACGGCCGCGTGCGTGCTGCTGTGCGGGCTGATTGCCGCATCGCTCCCCACCCCGGGGGACGCGGCGGTCGTCCGACCTCCCCTTGCGAGTTCGGTCTCGACGGCCACTGGCTCCTGGGTGATCCTCCCGATGGGCGTCCTGTCCGACCCGGACAACACCTTCTGGCAACTCCTCCACACGACGCCGGGGTCCTCCCACTGGTCGCTGGTCACACCACCGGGAGTAGCGGACAACGGCGGCCTCGCGTCGGGGGCCTCCGGCGGCTCGATTCTGGTAGGAGTGCTACCGAGCAGGCTGCTTCGCTTCTCGCCCCTGTCGCAGAGCGCTGACGGGGGCGCCTCCTGGAGCCCGGTCTTCTTCCCCACTAGCCTGGCGGTGCGACCTGACGCCCTCGCCTATCAGGGCGGTCTGCCGGGCGGAGCCATCGCCGTGAGCGGCGGGGGTACCCAGGCGCTGGCTGCGCCCGTGAACCTCTCGTCCTGGTCGCCGCTCGTCTCGGCCACCGGACTCAGACGGGTCTCCCCCGGCTGTGGCGTCACCACACTCGACGCCGTGGCAATCCTGCCCACCGCGGCGCCGCTGGTTGCTACGGATTGTCACGGCGGCCGGGTCGGCATCTTCACGCGGACCGCGGGATCATGGCACCCGATCGGATCGACGCTCGGTGGATCGCTGCGCGGATCGGCCACTGACGTGCTCCGCCTCGTCGTGACCGGGTCGACCACTGCGGCGCTGGTCTCGGCGAGCTGGGCAGGGCACCGAGCACTGGTGGCACTCTGGCAAACAGGCGGTGCGCCATGGACGGCATCGCCCCCGCTTCCCCTGACCTCGAGGATGTCGGTCCTCTCGACCGCGGTGGGCTCCGGTGGCACCATCGGCGTGCTCACAGGTGCGAGGGGGCGACGGGCCGCCGTCGTGATCGCCGCCCGCGGTCTGTGGATCACGCTGCCTGTGCCCCCTTCGCGGACGGCCGCCCTTGCGATGCCTGCGCGCCCCGACACGATCGACAGCGTGCCCGTCGACGCGTTCACGGTCGATGGCGGGTCGCTCGGCGTCTTCACACTGACGCCGTCGGGAACCGCGTGGGTTCGGGTGCAGTCGAGCCAGGTCCCGATCGCTTACGGCTCGTCCGGGTAGTCGGCGCGGGTGCCGTCTGGCTACCGTGAGACTCATCACTGCAGCAGACGGACGGCCGCGGTGAGCTATCTGGTGAACAACGCGGTGAGCTATCTGGTGAACAATTGGAGCTTCGACCCCTTTCTGGTCGTAGTGGCCGCCGTGGTGGTGCTCCACGAAATCGCCTTCGCCAACCTGCGCCGGCGATCCCTTCCGGAGCGGACCCGAACTCGCCGCCTGCGCTCGCTGCTGTTCTATGGGGGGCTGGCGCTGCTCCTGATCGCGGTCGTGTCTCCCATCGACTATTGGGCCGACGACTACTTCTTCGTCCACATGATCGAGCACATCCTGATCGCCTTCTTCGCTCCCATCCTCATCGTGGCGGGCGCCCCATGGCTCCCCCTCCTCCATGGGCTGCCGGTCGGGCCGCGGCGGCGGCTCGTGCGGGCCGTACTCCTTGGAAGGTTCTCCCCTGCCCTCCGTGCGATCGGGCGCGTCGTCGTCAACCCATGGACCGCACTGATCACCTTCAACGCGGTGATGATCATCTGGCACCTTCCGGGGCCTTTCGACGCCGCCGAAGACAACCAGCTCGTCCACATCTGGCTGATGCACGCGAGCTTCTTCGTGACCGGAATTCTCTTCTGGCTCCAGATCATCCCCTCGTACCCCTTCCGGATGAAGGCGAGCCCGCTCGGGCAGGTGGGGGCGATCATCTCGACCAACGTCGTCATGTTCGTGCTGGCCATGACGCTCTCGCTGTTCTCGGCGACCAGTTGGTACTCCGTCTACGCCCACCTGCCAGGGGTCACGCTCTCTCCCTACGCGGACCAGCGGATCGGCGCAGCCATCCTTTGGATCTGCGGGGACTTCTGGGCGATCCCCGCCCTGGTGGTGACGATCCGCAAGGCCATGGATCAGCCCGGGGGCGTCTCTGCAAGCGTCGACCGGCTTCTTACCGGGCACCGGACCCGACCATCGAGGCGCTGCGTGCCACCTCGACCTTCCCCGATCGCGCCCCCAGCTGAGCTTGGAGTCGCAGGAACAGGGTCACGTGGATCTGCGCCGCCGGCCGGCGCCCGAAGCAACAATTTCCCGGCAAATCAACAAATGGTTGACGGAGCGGTTGCGGAACCTTAACCTCAGTTGGTCGGAGCTTTTCGGGGCAGCTCCGGAGTTCGCCGGGGTTTTATTGATCGAGCCGGACACGGGGGTTGGCTGTGAGTTTGGCGTGGAAGGTGACAGTGACGGTCGCAGTGTTCGCCGTCGCCGCCGCCGGCGCCGTCATCCTCATCGTCAATCTGCTCGGTACGCCCCCGACGGTGGACTTCTCGACCGACAGTTCGGGACAGGTGAACGTCACCCTGCAGACGGTCGGGACGTACGGCTCGGGCAGCCATGCGGCCTGGGTGTCCTACCTCGTGCGGTCGCCCGACGGCCAGTGGGTCCACACCACGCTCTTCCAGGTGCCCCAGCACGTGCGCATCAACGTGACCATCTACCAGTACGACTCGGGCAGCCCGCTGCGCAACCAGCAGCTCGGCCGGGTCACGGGCACCTACGGCAACGTGGCCACGCTGAACGGTAAGCCGTTCCGGGTCGTCAACGCCAACGCCGGGAACGGAGCCGCCCACACGTTCTCGATGCCCTCCATCGGCCTCAACGTGCCCCTGTACGGCAACAACGGAAACGCCAATCTCTGCGGCGCCGCTCCGTGCACGACCAGCTCCCCGCACAACGTCATCAGGTTCTCCTTCACGGCGCCAGGCACCGGCAGCTATCGCTGGCAGTGCTTCGTGCCCTGCGGTGGCGGGTACCTCTACGGCAATGGGGGGCCGATGTCGACCCTCGGCTACATGGGTGGCTTCATGAAGGTGGTCGCATGAGCGATCCCGCCTCCCCGGCGGGCGCGCAGGCCACGCCCGCCGGCAGCGATCCCACCACGCCGACGGCGCCCGGCCCGGCCGCCCCACAAGATCAGACGCACCACTGGTGGCGCCTCATCGTCGTCTGGGTCGTCCTGAGCGCGATCTTGGACCCGCTCTACTACTACCTGGCCGGGCCGCACATCCCCCCCGGGACCATGACCGACGTCGCCCAGGGCGCACAGTTCGACTTCAACGTGCTGATGGTCATGGCCCTGCCCGTCCTCTTGGCCGTCTGGATCTACCTCGTGTACGCCATCGTGATGTGGCGCGCCTCGCGTGGGGGGCCCGAGCCGGTCGTGGGCCCCTACTCGCGGGGGCACCTGGGGGTCCAAGTCGGCTGGATCCTGACCAGCACCGTCATCGTGCTCTTCCTGTTCGGGTTCGGCACCTACGAGCTCGTCCAGCCCGGGGGAGCCGGGGGCGGCGAGGGCTCGAGCCCCATCTGGACCCCCACCTCCAAGACGATCCTGCCCGTCCAGGTGATCGGCCAGCAGTGGAAGTTCACGTATCGCTACCCCACGTTCGGTGGCTTCGAGACGGACCAGCTCGTGGTCCCGAACGACACGACGATCCAGTTCAACGTCACGTCCCTCGACGTGGTCCACAGCTTCTGGGCCTATCAGCTCGGGGTCAAGGCCGACGCCAACCCCGACTACAACAACGTCGCCTACGCCACGACACAGCAACTCGGCTCCTTCACGGTCCGCTGTGCCGAGCTGTGCGGCATCTGGCACGGCGCCATGTTCAACAACGGGGCCGTCGTGACCAAGCAGCAGTTCGCGGCGTGGGCCCGGCTCACCGAGCTCCGGCTGCGGGCCAACACGAAGCTGCTGCCGCCCTACGCGCTCACCTACACGCCCGACGCCAACGGCGCCGACGGGGGGTACTACCCGGACAACGTCGACCCCTACTCCCACGTGGAGCAGTACGGGGCGACCCAAGCGGCGGGCGGTGGGTGACGTGAGCACGAGTGCTCCCGGGCGGGACGACCGCCCACGCCGGACGAGGGGATCCCGCCATGGCCATTGACACGTCCGTCAGCGAGTTCGAGTACCCCGGAGAGGAGGAGGTCGGCACCCCGCCGACGCCGCCGCCCGCCTGGCGGCGCTCGGCCTGGCTGCAGCCCAACGTCTTGTGGGCCATGGCCGGCGGGGTCGTCGGGTACCTGATCGGCCACTGGCTCGGCAACGTCATCGCCAGCGGGTACCAGCAGGTGCAGACCAGCCAGAACGACGTGGCCATCGTCCTCGGCCTGTCCTTCGGCGTGGCCGGGTGGATGGCCGGCATCGGCGCCTTGAACTACCCGCTGGCCAAGGTCCTCGGGTACGAGCTCTCACCGGCACCGCCTCAACGCACCTGGGTGCGCTACTTCCGCATGACCGAGGACCACAAGGTGGTCGGCTGGCAGTACGCCGTCGGCGTCCTGCTCTTCCTCTTCACCGGCGGGCTCCTCGCCATGCTCATCCGCACCGAGCTGCTCAGCCCGACCAACCACGTCTTCGGCCCTGGGACCTACATCGCGCTCGGTGGGCGAGCACGGCACCATCATGATGATGATGGCCTCCTCGGCCATCATCGGGCCCCTTGGGAACTGGCTGGTCCCCCTCATGATCGGCTCCCGCCGCATGGCCTACCCCCGCGTGGAGGCCTTCTCCTTCTGGATCTTCATGGCCGGCTACCTGGTGATCGTCAGCGCGCTCTTCTTCGGTGGCTTCCCGACCGGCTGGACCGGGTACGCACCGCTGCAGACCCAGTCCGTCGGGGGCATGGACTCCTATCTGGTCGGGTTCGCGGTGATCGGCATCGGGATGATCACCGCCGGGTTCAACCTCGCCGCCACCATCATCAACTACCGGGCCCCGGGCATGACGTGGGGTCGCGTGCCCATCTTCGTCTGGGGCGTCCTGGCCACCACCGCCCTGCTCACCTTGGCCACACCGACGCTGGTCGTGGCCGGGCTGTTCGGCATCCTGGACCGCACCGCCGAGACGGCCTTCTTCGTCAACGAGCACGGCGGCAGCAATTTCCTATGGCAGAACCTCTTCTGGTTCTTCGGCCATCCCGAGGTCTACATCATGGCCCTGCCGGGCTTCGGGATCGTCATGGAGATCATGCCCGTCTTCACCCGCAAACCTCTCTTCGCCTACAAGGTGGCGGCGGCGGGCATGCTCGGCGTCACGCTCCTGTCCTTCTTCGTCTGGCAGCACCACCTCTTCCAGAGCGGCATCAATCCGGACATGCGACCGCTGTTCATGCTGACGACGGAGCTCATCTCCATCCCGACGGGGTTCTTGTTCCTCGTGACCCTCGGCACGCTCTGGAAGGCGAAGATCCGTTTCGAGACCCCGATGCTCTTCTGTCTGGCGATGCTGTTCAACTTCCTCATCGGTGGTGTGACGGGTGTGTTCCTCTCCGACGTCCCGGTCAACGTCACCGTTCACGGCAGCTTCTTCGTGATGGCCCACTTCCACTACACGATCATGGGTGGCCTGATCTTCGCCATGTTCGGCGGCTTCTACTACTGGTTCCCCAAGATCACGGGCAAGACCCTCAACCGCAAGCTGTCCAAGTGGCACTTCTGGACGTTCTTCATCTTCTTCAACTGCACGTTCTTCCCCCTGTTCCTCGTGGGCATCCTCGGCATGCCCCGGCGCGTCTTCGAGTACGCCACCAACCTGCAGACGCTCAACGACATCTCGAGCATCAGCGCCTACTTCCTCGGCGCATCGTTCTTCTTCTTCATCGTCAACTTCGTCTGGTCGATCTACCTCAACCCTCACCCGGCGCCGGCCAACCCGTGGAACTCCCTGGGTCTGGAGTGGCAGACAGCCACGCCGGTGCCCTGGTACGACTTCGAGCACATCCCCGTGGTGCTCAACGACCCGTACCACTACGGCGAGCCGGGGGCGCCGCCCGTGGCGGACCTGGGCAAGGTCCTTTCTGCCGTGGGCGCACCGGCGGGCTCGGTGGACCACGAGGATCTCGGGACCGGCGTCGAGGGTGAGGGCGACCCGCGGCCCCCGATCCTGTGAGGCCGGACATGACTGAGGCACAGAACCCCGTCGACAACCAGCAGTTCGAGAGCTTCACGGGCCAGCTCCAGGAGACCCCCGAGGAGATCGCCTTCGAGTTGCGCGCCCAGGAGGGTGCCCTGTGGACCGGGGGCCGCCTCCTCATCGGCATCTGGGTTTTCGCCTTCGCCGCCCTGGCCTTCGCCTACTTCTACCTGCGCTCGGCCAACAACGAGAACCTCTGGCGCCCCCGGGGCATCACGGCGCCAACCGCGGCCGGGGCCGCCATCTTCGCCGTCACGGTGGCCGCCGCCCTGCTGGTCCAGTACGGCGAGCGGCGGTTCCGCGAGAACGAGACCCTGGACTGGCAGGTCGCGGGCTGGACGGCCGTGCTGGGCGGGCTCCTCATCGTCGGCTTGCAGATCTGGCAGCTGACCGACCTCCCGTTCTTCCCGGCATCGAGCGGCTACGCCTCCTGCTTCATCGCCTGGGCCGCCATGAACATCGCCGTCGTCCTGGCCGCCACCTACTGGATCGAGACGATCCTCGCCCGTGAGATCCGGCTCCGGCGCGCCATGGCGCAGGACGGCGGTGCGCCCACCTCCACCCTGCCGGTCGCCCGCCTGCTGCGGGCCAATCTCAACGGCTGCAACTACTTCTGGGGGTTCGTGGCCGTCGTGGCGACGTTCTTCTGGGTACTGTTCTACGTCATCTGAGCGCCGGGAGGGCTGAGCACGTGATCCTTGCATCCGATGTGGTGGGAGCCCAGGCCCTGACCTTCGCCATTCCCCTCGGCACCCTCTTCGTCGTGATGCTGTGGGGCTTCTTCCAGCGCCGACCGACGCGATGACCGCCGGGGTCGCCACCGGGCGGCCCCACGAGCCTGCGGGCCGGTGGCGACCCTGGAGCCTGGTGACCGCCGCCTTGGCGCTCCTGGTGGCCCTCGCGCCGCCCCTCTCGACGGTGGCCCGCCGGGCCGACTACGCCGCCGCGCTCCAGTTCTCGCTGCTCGCCATCGCCGTCCCCGCCCTCGTGACGGTCGGCGCCCCCTGGCGCCTCCTACACCTTTCCCGCCGCGGGTCGGGCGGACCCGCCGGACGCCCCTTCGACCGGCTGGCCGATCGCCGCCGGCGCCACCCCGAGCTGGCGCGGTCGCTCGCCTTCATCGGCGCCGACCTGGTCGCCGTCGTTGCGTGGCACGCGCCCCCATCAGTCGAGGCGGTGGCGCGACACGGCTGGCCCGCCCTGCTCGAGGCGCTGACCCTCCTCGTCCTCGGCGTCGGTCTCTGGCTCGAGCTGGTCCACTCGCCACCCCTCGCACCCCGCTCGGGCCATCTGCGCCGGGCCGTCCTGACCGCCCTCGTGATGTGGGTGTTCTGGGTCCTCGCCTACATCATGGGCTTGTCCAATCACGCCTTCTACCCGAACTTCCACCACGTCCCGGGCGGCCTCAAGGCGGCCGCCGACCAGCAGATCGCCTCCGCGCTGTCGTGGTTTGTGGCGGCGGTCGCGTTCATGCCGGTGATCTTCTGGAACGCGGTCATGTGGCTCAAAACCGAGGACGACCCCGACACCGAGCTCATCGCGCTCGATCAGGGCCGACCGGCGGCGGGGCACCCCACCGCTCACCGAGAACGGCGGCTCCCAGCCCTCTTGAGCGGCACGCCGGCCGGTCAGCGGGGGCCAGCGGCCGATGTCGGCACCGGCGGGAGGTCGACGGGCTGCAGCTGCGTGTCCAGAGCCCGGTCGGCGGCCTGTTCCTGTGCCAATGCGCTACGGCGGTCGGCGGCGAGCTGGGACCCCTCTTTGCTCAGGTTGCGGAGGGCGCCGGCGTTGTCCGGATGGCTCATGAGGGTCTGGACGTCCTCGATCGCCCCCAGTGCATCGGAGGTGGTCCACAACATGGCCGTGGCCACCATCTGGCCCAGGTGCTTGCCCGCGGGCGTCCCCGGGACCGTGATCCCGGAGAGGTCGTAGATCCCTTCACTCGCCAGCGAGCACGCCACCTGGTCGTCGCTCAGCAGACCGGGAGTCGGGGCCCGATCGGCCGCGGTCAGCTTGTGCGCGACCTGGAGGTTCCAGATTCCGACCGCCTGGTGGATGGCCAGTGCACAGGGCCCCAGGTCGCTGTTCACCTCGCTCACGACGCTCCGCTCTGCGCTGATGTCGCTCGCCCGCGAGGTACTGACGGGCAGATCAGTGAGCACCGTGATCACGACGATCACGAGGACGGCGAGGACGATCGTCAGCCTGCGGCGGCGCTGCCAGAACGGCGGCTTCGGGGCTTCGCTGCTCCCCGGGACCGGAGGCTGCTGTGTCACTGGTCAACCAGCTTCTGTGCATAGACAGCAATGCCCTGAGCCCAGCGCAATACCGATGCAGGCGGGAGGCTGTAGGTCCCCGTCGTGCTCTCGTCGGCGACGGGGATGGCCCTGTAGCGCAGCACGCCCTTGGGATCGATGAAGACCATGACCTCGTTGTGGCCCTCCTGCCCGCTCTTGGTGTCGAGCGAGATCGAGACGCCGTAGGCCTTCCAGACCGCATTGAGTGTGCCGAGCGGCCCGGTCAACATGCGCCAGTTCGCCAACCCGCCCAGCCCAGTCCCCTCCGAGGCTGGTGCCTCGGCCGAGACGGCCAGATCCGAGGGGTCGGTGTTCACCGTCAGGAACTCGACATTGGCCGCTGCAGCGCCGAGATCGGCGTCCGCCCGCTCGATCTCTGACGCGAGCACAGGGCAGATGTCGTTGCAGGGGGCGTCGAAGAAGGTGAGGACGACCACGCTCCGTGGCTGTAACGGTACAGTCGTCGGCTGGCCCGCCTGGTCGGTCAGCGTGAAGGCTGGCGCGGGCTGCGCTGGCGGTGCGGTCAGGCCCATGAAGGCGGCCAGCGGAGCGTCGAGCGACCGGGAGGACGCGGGCACCGGTGCACTCGGGGCGGTGGCCGGCAGCGGCCGAGCGGCCGTCGTGGGTGTGGTCGTGGGCGTCGGGTTCAGCCCGGCCGATGAGAACAGGTGCTCGCCGACGAAGCCCCCGAGGCTCAGGATCAGGACCACCCCGAGGAACCAGAAGACGAAGTTAGCGGGGATCCCCGGGGCCCCCTCCGCCAGGGCCGCCGCCCGGTCGATCGGGGGCGTCGGGGGGCTCGGTGCCGCGTCGCCGGGGGCCTCCGGTCGGGGTGCCGCGGCCTGGAGGCCGTCCGTCTCGGCAGGCTGATTCACCGCTGCGCTCCGAGGCGCGCCACCCAGTGCTCCAACGAGGCGACCGACTGAGGACCCAGGGCAGCGCCAACCACCCGGCCGTGCGCGTTCAGGAAGTAGGTGACCGGCAGCGCCTGGACGAGGTACTCGGTCGCCACCGTGGCATGCGCGTCGACCGCGACGGGATAGGCCGCATGAACGGCGCCCAGCAGTCGCCGCGCGGCCGTCTCGGACGTGTCGTTGGAGTCGACGCCGACAACCGCGACCCGCCCCGCGGTCGCGTGGGCAACGGTAGCCACCGCCCCTAGCTCCGCCTGGCAGTCCCGGCACCACGAGGCGAAGAAATTGACGATCACCGGCATTCCCTGGAAGGCCGAGAGCGACACCGCTCCACTCCCCTCCAGTGGCGGCAGGGAGAAGTGGGGCGCGACCGTGCCAGACCTGAGCACAGGTGGCGGCGCAACCTCGAGGGCAGACGATCCGACGTTCGCAGGGTGGGCGGGCCCCCGGACCACCACGAAGACGATGAAGCCGACGAGGGAGACGGCGGCAATGGCGGTGATCCACTTGAAGGCCCGGTCCGGTGTAGCCCGTCGCTCGGCGACTCCGGGCACCGTCATGACGCCACCCCCACCACCCAATTGGCTGAAGGCACTCCCCCCGGATCCACGCCGTTCAGGTTAGTCAGTCGGATTTTGTGGTTCGGGTCGGACGGGGGTGCTGATGGCGACCCTCTCGGACAACCCCGGCCGCCTACCACTCGGCCTTGCGTTGTGCTGGGTCCTCGGCTCTCTCCTGCTTCCGGGCGGCCCGCTCCTCTGGATTCTCGTGGATAAGGTGCCACCACGCCGCCACCGCGATCCCGGCAAAGATCGGCCATTCGAAGGTGTAGAACCAGCTGAGTCCGTTGCCTGCGAGCGCCCTGCTCGCCTGCCACCACGTTGCAGCCCCACATGCGGCTACCACGAGCCAGAATTCGACGTGGAGAAGGAGGGCCCGGGCAGAGAACCATCGGTTCATGGTGCTCAGCATCGTACGTCGGAGACGCGGTCTGGGCGTGCCCCTTGTCCTCTGCGTCGGTTGAGAGACCCGTCGCTTACCGGTTGCGCACGGCTCCCCGGGGAAAGTCCCTGAGGTGGTCGTAGACGGCGATCCGCCTCAAGATGATGGGGGGGCGCTCCCTCCAGCGCGGCCGCTCCGGATCGAGATTGGTTGGCGCGTGCTTGGTCGTCTCCTTGGCGAGATCCCCGTACTCAGCTCGTTTCTCGACCGAGAACCCCCGCCTGAGCCGCAGCATGGCGAAGAGCCTGTGCAACTCGAGGTCCTCGCTCTCGAACAGATCGAGCGCGTTCCCTTGCGTTCGTGATCTCCTCATTCTCCGTCAGATGCCAGATTCGATCGGGCCAGACGCCGAGTCGGCCATCGACGGGACGGTGACAGCCGTGGCCTTTGGCTGGTGCCGCGAGGCCCAGCCATCTACGAAGGCACCGCAGATCACCAGGATCAGGCCCGTCCCGATGCTGTAACCCACTTCGTACGCCAGCACCCGCAGATGCGTCGACGCCACGAAATAGCTCCCGCCGCTGGAGAGCACGGGCCACGCTGGCGGTCCGACTGCGAACCATGCCCCGCAGACCATCAGCAGCGTCCCCGCCGTGGCCAGGCTCAAACGACCCCTGCCGACCACGATGCCCCGCGACTCTGCGATCACGAAGAGCCCAAGCAGAACGCCCAATGCACCGGGCGCGAGAGCGAGGACCGCGTGGGCGAGGTTCCAGTGCCACGCGCCCGACCCATCGCCCGAGTAGTTGAACAGAGGTCCTACGTAAGCAACGATGCCACCCCAGGCCGACACGAGAAGCGCAACGACCCCTGCCGCGCCGATCCCGAGTCGCCCAAGTTGGGCCCGAGATCGTATTTCTCGCCGATCGAGGCCCGCGACGCTCCGTGCGATCGCTGTCTGCGATGGTGCTTGTCGGCCGATCGCTCTCTACCACGGTGCTTGTGGACTGATCGCTGTCCGCTCTGGTGCTTGTAGACATATCCGCTGACCTCCTGCCAACAGCGCCGACAGTGAGCCACCCCTGTCGTCACCGAATTTCTTCACGACACCCACGGCAAAGGCCAGTGGTCGCCGCCGCTGTTGGGCCTGGTCGGCACCCCGGATGGCCCCTTCTATGACGTTCACACCACATCACCTGTTGGCGCGCCGGGTACGGCGCTCACCCACGGAGGGAAGACCCGGGGGCCGTGCCCCTAGCTCGGTTGCTTGCCCCACGTGCGGAGCAGCGCGTCGGACCACCCGTGGGACCCGCGGCCGAACCACGTGTCTTCACGTGCTGTCCCCTCGGTGTCGTCGACGTGGGGATCCGCGCCGGTCCGTTCCAGTTCACTCTTCGCCTTCCCGTGGGCTTTCGTCACCATGCCAACTCCTTGATGAACGGCCCCATACCCCGCTCTTGACCGGGTCAACACCAGGTACTGGGTACCGTGGAGGTTGTGGCACCGAATACGAAGGGGTCCCGGGCAACGAAGCAGCCCGACGCGCTCAACGCATACCGCACCAAACGGAACCCTCGACACACCCCCGAGCCGATGGGCAGGCGTCCTGCGGCTCGCAAGGGTCGCCCGAGGTTCGTGATCCAGGAGCACCATGCGCGCAGCCTTCACTGGGACCTACGTCTCGAACGTGACGGTGTTCTCGTCTCCTGGGCCCTCCCCAAGGGCCTCCCCGAGGCGCCCGACCAGAACCATCTCGCGGTGCACACGGAGGATCATCCCCTCGAGTACGTCTCCTTCGAGGGAGTAATTCCGCAGGGAGAGTACGGAGGCGGTCGGATGACCATCTGGGACAAGGGCCGCTACGACGTCGAGAAATGGACCGATCGGGAGGTCAAGTTCGTTCTTCACGGCTCGAAGGCATCGGGCAGTTACGTGCTGTTCCAGACGAAGGACCGGAATTGGATGATCCATCTGCACGGTCCTTCAACGCGCAGCGATCCCCTGCCGACCTCGATCAAGCCCATGCTCGCAACCCCCGGGCACTTGCCGGAGGACAGCGACCCATGGGCCTTCGAGATCAAATGGGATGGCGTGCGGGCAATCCTCTTCGTGGAGGGCGGCAGGGTGCGAGCCCAGAGCCGCAATGAACTCGACGTCTCCGTTGCGTTTCCCGAGCTCGCGGACATCGGGGACTTTCTCGGCATGACCACCTGCGTGCTCGACGGCGAGATCGTGGCGCTCGGTGAGGACGGCCGCCCCAGTTTCTCCAAACTGCAGCAACGGATGCACGTGGCAAATCAACGTGAGGCGCGCCAGCGGGCCGCTGCGCATCCCGTCACATTCGTGGCTTTCGACGTCCTCTACCTGCGCGGCCACTCCCTTCTGCCCGAGAGCTATGAGGAACGGCGGACGACACTGGAGTCCCTCCGGCTCTCGGGAGAGACCTTCATCACGACGGAGTCCTTCCGTGACGTCTCGGGTCAGGACATCCTCAATGCTGCAATGCAGAACGGGCTCGAGGGCGTCGTGGCCAAACGCCGCGACTCGCCATATCGACCGGGTCGACGGAGCACGGACTGGGTCAAGGTCAAGTCCTTCCGGGCCCAGGAAGTGGTCATCGGGGGTTGGACCGGTGGCCGTGGCGAGCGTGAGGGGAGCTTGGGAGCCCTGCTCCTGGGGATACCCGGCGAGGAGGGGTTGCGCTACGTCGGCAAGGTGGGCACGGGATTCAGCGCAGGCGACCGCCAGGACCTCCTCGATGACCTCCGACCGCTGGCGTCACGCGAGAGCCCGTTCACATCCCCGCTTCCTCGCAGGGATGCCGCCTCGGCCCGCTTCGTGCGTCCCGAGCTCGTCGGCGAAGTCGCGTTCGGCGAGTGGACGACGGCGGGCCGGTTGCGTCATCCGACCTGGCGAGGCCTACGCCCGGACAAGTCCCCGCAGGAGGTCGTCGTGGAGGGTCCGCCATGACGATCCCGGTGCCCCGCCCCAAGCCCGAGAGGACCTCATGAGCGCTGCACGGTCGACGACCCGCACCACCGTTGGGGGGCGAGAGCTGTCGGTCTCGAACCTCGACAAGGTCCTGTTCCCCCGGTGTGGCTTCACCAAGAGTCAGCTGATCGACTACTACGTGCGGATCGCAGACGTCATGCTCCCGCACATCAAAGAGCGGCCGTTGACGATGAAGCGGTTTCCCGACGGGGTCGAGGGCAAGTTCTTCTTCGAGAAGCACATCCCGTCACACGCACCCGAGTGGGTTTGTTCGGTCACGGTCCCATCGAACGACGGACACGCAGCGATCCCATACGCGATGGTCAATGATCTCCCGACGTTGGCCTGGGCTGCGAACCTCGGAACAATTGAATTCCACGTGCCGCTCTGGCATGTCGGGCGACATCGCAAGCTCCCAGCGAATCCGGACTTCATGGTGTTCGACCTCGATCCCGGGGAAGGTACGTCGATCGTGGAGTGCTGCATCGTCGCCGAATTGGTGATCGATGACCTCGCCAAAGAGGGCATTGAGTCCTTCGCCAAGACGAGCGGCTCCAAGGGTCTCCAGCTGTACGCGTCCCACCAGACCCAGAACGTCGTGGCACTCCCTACGGGACCACGCTCACGAGGTGGCGCGCAAGCTCGAGACCGAGCACCCGGACCTGATTGTGTCCAACATGCGCAAGTCGCTGCGACAGCGCCGGGTTCTCATCGATTGGAGCCAGAACCACCCGGCGAAGACGACCATCGGCGTGTACTCGGTTCGGGCGATGTCCGCACCGACCGTCTCGACACCGGTCACCCACTCAGAGGTGCACACGTGCGCGATCAAGAAGAACGCTGCGCTGCTCCGGTTCACGACCACAGACGTACTGCGGCGGGTAGACAGGGACGGCGATCTGTTCGGCCCTCTCGCCTTGCGATGAGCGCGCCACACACTTCTGTGTCCTGCTGAATACCCGAAGAGGACACCCTTGAAACGGACGAGGTAGCTGGCAGTGACGACGGCAGGTCACAACAATCCACATGGGAGGAAATGCTGTGGAGGAGAGTTGTTGCCTCGGTCGTGCGGCGCAGGCCAGTACTCCTCCTGCACGACGTCGTCGATCGGCCTCGACACGGTCCACTGAGATCCCCCCTGTTTTGGGCGCCCTCCTGTGGGTATGCGAGGGAGTCGGGAGGTACCGCAATGATTCGGAATTTGAACGGAATGCGGGTCGCGTTCCTCGTTGCCAACGAGGGGATGGAGCAGGTCGAGCTCACGGAGCCGTGGAAGGCCGTGAAGGACGCCGGCGGGGAGCCCGCGTTGGTCGCGCCCGAGCCCGGCGTGGCGCAGGCTTTCCATCACCTCGACAAGGGCGACCGATTCCGGGTGGACATGACCACAGACGAGCTCGATCCGAACGAGTTCGACGCCACGGTGCTTCCAGGCGGTGTCGCGAACCCCGACCGGCTACGAACGGATCGTCCCGCCGTCGAGTTCGTGCACGCCATGTTCGCTGCAGGGAAGACGGTCGCCGTCATCTGCCACGGACCGTGGACGCTCGTCGAGGCCGATGTCGTGCGGGACCGGACGTTGACGTCGTGGCCGAGCCTGCAGACGGACATCCGCAATGCCGGAGGCCAATGGGCGGACGAAGAGGTCGTGGTGTGCACGAACGGGCCCAATGCCCTGGTGACGAGCAGAAGGCCGGGCGACCTTCCGGCCTTCTGCCGCGAGACGCTGAACGTATTGGCGGGGGCTCCCGTTTCGAGTTGACAGGAAAGGAGGTGGGCCGTGCCACAACAGGCATGGAGCGCGAAGCGAGAGCGACAGTACGAGCACATCAAGGAAGGCCTGAAGGAACGCGGCGATTCCGAGAAGCTCTCCGAGGAGATCGCAGCGAGGACGGTCAACAAGGAACGCGCCAGGGCCGGGGAGACCCGGCAATCCAGCTCGACGTCGACAAATGACATCTCTTCGGGTCGCCGCGGTGGCCTCCGTTCGCACCGTGGCCCTGGGGGACGCACAAAGCAACAGCTCTACCAGGAGGCCCGAAGGAAGGGCATCGAGGGGCGTTCGAAGATGAGCAAGGCCGAGCTGGAGCGGGCGGTCGAGCGCTGATGAGCCCGCGGCAGGGGACGAAGGCCGTCCATGGTCGAGACGGTCACCACGGTCGAGATATGAGTCGGCTCCCGAGGACCAAGTTCACGGCGCCAGCCCCCTGGCCAGGTTGGGCGCTTCCAGACTCAAGTGATGCCCCAACTATGGGGTCGCAAACCCCCTGACCCGTTGCTCGCTCAGCGCTCGTGGCGCACTCGGCCCAGGACTTCGTCGACCACCTCCGACGTCGAGGCCTCGCCGCCGAGGTCGAACGTGCGGATCCCGTCGGCCGCCGCACCGAGTGTGGCTCGACGGATGGCGGCGGACGTCCGGGCCAGCTCGGGGTCGCCCTCTGCCGCGTGGTCCAGCACGGCCGCACAGGCCAGCAGCATCGCCATCGGGTTGGCGACGTTCTTCCCCATCAGCGAAGGCGCCGTGCCGTGCGGTGCTTCCGCCATGGCCACCACGGGATGCATCTCGTCATCGAGCGCCAGCAGCACCGACTCTGCACCGGCGATGGATCCGAAGAGGGCCAGCACGAGATCCGAGAGGCAGTCGCCGTCGCGATTGAGAGCCGGGATGACGAGCGGACTCCCGCTCGACTCGGTGAGAAGGCCGGCGTAGGCGGCGTCGATCAGTGTCGGGCGATACGGCACGTCCGAGTACCGCCCAGCGGCGCTGTCCATCTCCTCCTTCAGCATCCCCTCGTAGACGGTCGACACGGTCCACTTCGGGCCGCCGTACACGCACGCGCCCAACTGGGACGCTGTGCGGAACGAGAATTCCGCCACGGAACGGCACACCGAGCGGTCGATGCGCTCGGTCCGCCAGGCCTGCTCGGCTCCACTGCCGGGAACTCCCGTCCGTCGCTCCTCCGCCCCGTAGGCGTCGCCGACCGCCATGCGGACGACGACGATCGGGTGTACCACCGACGCCGGCGGGGGGACACCAGGAATCCTCCGTCCGGTCCGCACGATGACGGATCCACCGATGCCCTCCCGCAGGATGCGATTGGGGCTCCCGACGTCGCCGGTCGTCTCCGGGGTGATCGTGGCTGCCTTGAGCCCCAAGCCCGTCTCGCGCATGGCCGCGGCGGCCTCGCGGACCACCGCATTGGCCGTGGCACGTCGGTTCTCGAGGGACAGATCGAACCGGACCAACTCGAGATCGAAGCCGAGCACGTCGGGGGCGAGAACCCGCAGTGCCTCCTCGAGCAACTCCTGGCCGGTCTCGTCACCGTCGCACACGACGATCTGACGGCGGGAGGGCACGGTGTTCAGAGTCGCACGAAATGGCATCCCTCGCCAGGCAGGACACACCCGCCAGGACCCAGTGGGGCGAAGGCATGAGCGACGCCGTTCGGGGAAGTACTAGAGGTGAGGATCGAATGACGGACGGGCAGGGGGCAGAACCTCCCCAGGGCACACCGAGCACGCGCGCGCTGGGCGCGATGGAGAGCGCCGTGCGGCGCGCCCGGGAAGCGGCCGGCGGTGCCTCGCCGCCTCCTCCCCCGCCTCAGCGGCGCCCGCCCGAGTCTCCTGCTCGCGCTCCTTCTCCCACGCCGAGCCTCGGGAGCGCCCGACAGCCCGATCGCTGGCTCATCGCCGCTGTCGCCGTCGTCGCGGTGCTCCTCGTCGCCGCCGCAATCGGTCTCGCCGTGTCGCTCGCCAATGGCAACGGTTCCCCACGTGTTGCGACCACGTCTTCGGTGGTCACGACGCCGAGCCACGCCGGCGGGTCGCGTCAGGCACACCACCCGTCCACGTCGGGCGGCGGGTCCCCTGCCCCGACATCCCCATCGTCGAACGGCACGACGACGAGCACAACGCCGCCAGAGGCCCCCGGCGGCGCACCGGTGATCTCCGCGCTCAGCCCCTCGAGTGGGCCTGCCGGCGAGTCCGTCCAGGTCGCCGGTTCGAACTTCCTCAGCTCGAACGCCCGCATCGTGGCCACGTTCAACGGTCAGGTGGCCTCCACGAGCTGTCCCGCACAGAACACCTGCACCGTCACGGTCCCGACGTCGACAGGTTCTCCGTCAGCGCAGGTGACGATCACCACCTCCAACGGCACCTCCAATGCGGTGACCTTCACCTACGGCTGAACATCCTCGGCGGGCCAGAGCGACTCGGGCTCGCGGCCCTTCGTCTCGGGGAGAAGCCAGAAGAGGCCTGCTGCGCCGGCGGCGGGGAGGAAGGTGAATTCAGCTGCGGCAGCGAACCGGTTCCCCACGTCGGCCACCGCACCGAAGGCCACGAGGCCACCGACCGCGCCGATGACGCCGGCCGTGACCCACCACCCGGTGGCCGACGCCCGCACCGAGGTCGGGAACAACTCGGTGAGCAGAGAACCCACGGCTGGCGCCATCACGGACCCGCTGAGCACGCCCAGGACGTATCCGACCATGAGTGCGGGGCGCGACCCGGAGTACAGGAGTACACCGCTGCACGCGGTCGCCACCATGGCACATGCGCTCGTCGGTCGGCGGCCGACGGTGTCCGCCAGCCATCGCCCACAGATCAGCCCGACCAGCCCGGCGACACCGGCTGCGGCAACCATCAGGGCGCTCACGTAACCGGCCTGGTGCACAACGTCCTGGGCGAACAGGAACACGAAGCTGTTGGCCGGGCCCGTGATGACGGAGATCGCGCAGGCGATAAGGGCCAGGAGCAATACCCGGCGCCGGTAGCGAGGGCCGATCGCGCCGAGTACGGGCGTCGGATGGTCGACTGCGGCCTCCGCCACCATGAACCTACTGGGCTCCTCAAGCCAGCCGCGCACCAAGAACACGACGACGAGCGGAACGATCGCCAGTGCGAAGATCCCGCGGAAGCCCAGTACCCCGGATGCAAGGCTGTGGGCGATCGCAGAAAGGCCGGCGCCCACGCCGTACCCCGCAGCGACCAGCGCCACGGCGGAGGCGCGGTCGCGCGATGACGTCTCCTCGGAAGCCATCACTCCGGCCAGGGCATTGGTGGCGCTCAAGAGGGGGCGCCCAAAGGCGAAGATCGCCACGAACCACCAGTAGGCCGGGCTGGTTGCAGCCACCACGGTGAGCGCGAGTCCCACCGTGGTCACCGCCAGGATCATGCGCCGCCGTCCGAAACGATCGGCAAAGCCGATCAGCGGCAGGCTGCCCAACGAGGCCAGGCGGATGATGGCCAGGCCGATCCCGAGGCTTGTTCCGGACAGGCCCACCTTGTCGGCGATGGTCGCACCGGTTCCCACGTGCCCGAGCTGGGTGGAGACGTCCCCGAGTGCGGCGACGACCCCGAACTGCCCGAAGCCGGACGCCAGCGCGGTGATGGCGATGGCCACGATGGCCCGCTCCGACCAGCGATGGAGATGCAGCCGATCGATCGCGCCCTGGGACTCGTCAGGCAGAAGCGACGGCATCTACGCGGTGTCCGTTCGGGACGGGAGGTGAAGAGGTCGGTTCACGGTTGCATCGCGCGCTCGCGGTGTCATCCGCTCGGAGGGCAATTGAGCAGGCGTTCGATCCCCGTCCTGAGCTCCGGGTAGCGCGCCATGTGCTGCTGACACTTACGATCCCATCTTCTCCAGGAACCAGTCTCGTGCCAGGCCGGCAACGGTCTCGAGAGCGCCGGGTTCTTCGAAGAGGTGCGTGGCATCGGGCACGATGGTCAGCAGGCTCTCGCAGCGCAGCTCAGCCTGGGCGCTGCGGTTCAGGGCGAGCACCTGCTCGTCGCGCCCGCCGACGATGAGCAATGTGGGCGCCGTCACCGCCGGGAGCAGTGGAGCCGCCAGGTCGGGCCTCCCGCCACGGCAGACTATGGCCGAGACACGGCAGTCGGACTGGGCGGCCGCCCGGAGCGCGGCGGCGGCACCGGTGCTGGCGCCGAAGAAGCCGACCCCTGTCGACGACACCTCGGGTTGGACGCTCGTCCACCGCGTGGCGTCGCCCAGCCGCTCGGCCAGGAGGCGGACATCGAAGACGTTGGAGCGGTCCGTCTCCTCCTCCACGGTCAACAGGTCGAGGAGCAGCGTGGCCAAGCCAGCCTCGTTCAGGACCCCCGCCACGTAGCGATTACGGGGACTGTGGCGGCTGCTTCCGCTCCCGTGGGCGAACACCACCGTTCCGATCGGGACAGGCGGGACGGTCAGGCGCCCGATCAGGCTCACATCCCCGGAGGGGACGTCGACCTCCTCTTCGCGGGCCGCTGTGTTGCCGCCCGCGGGGTCGCCCCGACGTCTGCCGCCGTCTTCGCCGGCGGCGTGGCGCAGCAGATCGACGACCTGATCGTCGGTCGTCTGGGAGAAGTCCCGGTACCACTCGCCGACCGCATAGAACGGCTCGGGGACCTCGACGCAGAACAGCTCGTCGCACACGTCACGGAGCGCGGCGACCGCGGCGCGTGACGCAACGGGCACCGCGAGCACGACTCTCGCCGCACCGTGGGCCCGGGCCACTTGACAGGCCGCCCGGGCCGTCGATCCGGTGGCGATCCCGTCGTCGACGATGACGGCACAGCGACCGGTGAGGTCCATGCGTGGCCGATCGCCCCTGTACTGGCGGGCGCGGCGCTCGAGCTCGACGCGCTCGCGCCGCTCGACCGCCTCGATGTCGACGGCAAGGAGCCCGGAGGAGTGCATGACCTCCTGGTTCTCCACCCGGACTCCCCCCTCGCCGATCGCACCCATTGCCAGCTCAGGCTGGAAGGGTACGCCCAGCTTTCGCACCACGATGACGTCGAGCGGCAGACGGAGGGCCCGGGCGACCTCGAATGCGACGGGCACGCCGCCGCGTGGGAGTCCCAGGACGACGGCGTCGTGCTCCCCGATGCCGGCATTGCGAAGCACCTCGGCGAGTTGACGACCGGCATCCGTCCGATCGCGAAAACCCATGACCACCTCCTCGCTGCCCCTTTCAGTGTCTCTCGTACTCACCTTCGTGGACTGGGTCGACCCGCGCTGCAGGCGGCGAAGTTCGCGGCGCCCCGCGCCCTACGTCGACCTCACGGAAGCCAGGCTGGCGAGCTCGCCCACGACCCGGGCCGCTCGCTCGACGGCATGCGACGCGGACGGGCTGAGGCCGCGGCCCTCGCCGAAGTCCTCTCCCGCGACTCCGACGAGCACGACACGGGCCGGCGCCGTCCCGAGCGCCGCGGCGATGCGCAACGCCTCGATCACGCCGACTCCGTGGCTGCTCGTCTGCGGCGCCGTCCGGCCATGCGTCTGCGGCGGGACGTTCGTGTCCACCTGGACGACATGCACGGCCCCGGGCTCGTCGCCGGCGGCGACCGCGTCGACCACGATGGCAAGATCCGCGCCGTCCCAGGCCCCCAGCAGGTGCCACGGCGATGCCAAGGCGCCGAGCACCTCCACGTCTCCGAGCTCATTGCCCAGGCGGTCCAGCACGGCCGGGCCGGCGCCGTCGTCCCCGCGGAACTCTGAACCCACGGCCGCCACGACGACGCGACGTGCGCCCGCCGCACTCATGTGCGGGTGACCGTGACGTCGAGAAAATGTGTGGCGCACGAGATGCAGGGGTCGTGGTTGCGCACCGCCTGCTCGCTCCGCCAGGTGAGCTCGTCGTCGTCGAGATCCAGCGAGGCCTGGACGGTCCGGCGGATGTCGGCCTCGATCGTGATCTGGTTCTGCGAGGTCGGGGGCACGATCTGGGCCTGAGTGATGCAGCCTTCCGGATCGATGTCATAGCGGTGGAAGAGAAGCCCCCGGGGTGCCTCCGTCGCGCCCGTGCCGACACCGCCGCCTTCGGGGACGGTGATGTGCGGGGGTTCGGGCGGTTCGTAGCGCTCGACGAGATCGAGCGCCTCGCGGCAGGCGAACACGATCTCGACGGCTCGCACGATGATGCTCTGGAAGGGGTTGGTGCACGTGGGACCGAGGCCCGCCCGCGCCGCCGCCGCCGCGGCGACGTCCGGCAGCTCCGCCGAATTGAGGGCGTAGCGGGCCAGCGGTCCGGTCAGGTACTCGAGGCGGTCCTCGATGCGGGCGTGCAGCGCGGTCGAACGGGCCACGTGCTCCTCGACGACGAGATCAGCGAAGCCGGAGGGGGTTGTGTCCAACCCATCGGACGAGGCGACGCGGCCCGACTCGAGCGGGTAGCGGCCGGGCTCACGCAGAGCCACGAAGCGGTAGTCGGCGCGCACGTCGGGGAAGTCGAACCCTGCGACCCAGTCCACCGTGGCCAGTGCCGCGCCGAGTGCATCCGAGAGCGGGCCGGCCAGGGCCGCCACCTCTGCCTTGCTGGGAGCGCGGTAGAACCCCCCGACCATCACGTTGACGGGGTGAATGGCCCGCCCGCCGACCGTCTCCATGATGCGGTTGCCCATCTTCTTCAGCGCGAGGCCCCGCTCGAAGGCCGGCCGGTGCTGCTGTGCCATCTCTATGGCGTCCTGGCAGCCGAGAAAATCAGGCGCATGGAGCATGTGGACATGCAGGGAGTGGCTCTGCATCCATTCGCCGCAGTACAGGAGGCGCCGCAGGTCGGAGATGCCGCGCCCGACGGCGATCCCGAGGGCATCCTCCACTGCCGCGCAGGCGCTCATCTGGTACGCCACCGGGCAGATGCCGCAGATGCGGGCCGTGAGGTCCGGGGCCTCGGTCGCACGGCGGCCCCGCAAGAAGGCCTCGAAGAACCGCGGTGGCTCGAAGATCTGGAGCTCCACGTCCTCCACGCGCCCGTCGCGCACCTCGACGCGCAGCGATCCCTCGCCCTCGACGCGGGCCAGTCCCTCGACCGAGACCGTGCGGCGGCGCTCATCGGGAGGCGTCACGGCACGCCCTCAGGCGGAGGGGATGCTGCGCGTGCGCGCAATGTCACCGCTTGGCGGCCGAACACCTCGTTGCCCGAGTAGAAGGTGGAGAAGAGGCGCGATGCGTCAACGGGTGCCATGCCCTGCGCCAAGAGATGGTCGGCCAATGCCCTCGTGTTCGCGCCGCCGACCGGCCCGAAGCACCCGTAGCAACCGCGGCCGACCGACGGGCACAGGGCGCCGCAGCCGGCCCGGGTGACCGGCCCGAGGCACGGCGTCCCGTGGGCCACGAGGACACAGACCGCTCCCCGGCCCTTGCACTGCTGGCACACCGTGTGGTCCGGGATGACCGGGCGCCGACCGACCAGCGAAGCCGTGATGACCTCGAGCAGCTGGTGTCGATCGATTGGGCAGCCGTTCAGCTCGAAGTCCACCGGCACATGGGCAGAGATGGGCGTCGACGTCGACAGTGACGACACGTATTCGGGGTGGGCGTAGACCGCGCTGACGAACTCACCCTCTTCGGTGAGGTTCCGCAGTGCCTGGACGCCGCCAGACGTCGCACACGCACCGATGGTGATCAACCGGCGGGACGCGGCGCGGTACCGCCCGAATCCGCTCGGCGTCTTCCTCGGTCGTGATGGAACCCTCCACCAGGGAGACGTCGTAGGGGCCGTCGACGTGGGCACGGGTCATCTCGGTGAAGTGTGCGATCCGCACCGCGCCGGCGAGGGCCAGCAGCTCGTCCTCACAGTCGAGCAGGCTGAGCTGGCACCCGTCGCAGGAGGCGAACTTCCACACCGCCAGGGTGGGGGCCGCGTCGGGCGTCACCGGTTCCGCTCCATGAACAGGCCGTCGGCGAGCCCGCCGTAGCGGACGATGGGCCCGTCTCGGCAGAGCAGTAGCGGGCCGAGCTGGCAGTGGCCGCACAGGCCGATGCCGCATTGCATGTTGCGCTCCAAGGAGACCCGGACGCGCCCGGGGTCGACACCCCGGTCGACGAGAGCCCGGCCGCCGAAGCGCATCATGATCTCGGGCCCGCAGAGCAGCGCCCGCGACCCGGAGGCCTCGAACGGTGCCCCGGGCAGCAGCGCAGTGACGACGCCGACCAGGCCCGTCCATCCCGGCGCCCCGACGTCGACCGAGATGCCCACGTGGACCCCGGCCCGCTCCCAGGCTCTGAGGTCCTCGTCGAAGAGGATCTGGTCCGGCGAACGGGCTCCCGCCAGCACGAAGACCCGGCCCCGGCCGGACTGCTGGCGCGCCACGAGGGCCCTGACCGCTCCCCGCAGTGGCGCGAGACCGATGCCACCGGCCATGACCACCACGTCGGCGCCGTCCTCGACCTCCTCGACGCCCCACGACGTCCCGAAGGGCCCGCGGATCCCGACCACCGATCCGACCGGTGCCGCGCACAGCGCGGCCGTGACCGCACCGACCCGGCGAATGGAGTGCTCGACCGGTCCCGGGCGCGCCAGGGGCGCTGGACATCGACACCGCGACCTCTCCCCTGCCGAAGGACGTGACCATGTTGAACTGGCCGTGCCGGAAGGCTGGGAGGTCTCCCTCGGTCGGCTCGAGCGACAGCGTCACCACGTCGGCGGCCTCTTCCCGCCGGCCCACCACCACGTAGGGCACGGGCACGAGCGGTCCCGTGGCCCATGTGAGTGCGTCGGTCTCAGCGAGCATCGCTCTTGCCGTAGATGTCGAGCAGCCTGATGCGGGTCGCCTGGAGTCGCTCGAGGATCACCGCCGCCAGCCGATCCAGTAGGAGGAACCCGAGGACGGGATTTTCCGCCAACGAGCACGCGGAACATCGCGGTGTCGAGGCAGACCGCCTCCACCTCGTCGACAGCACGGGCATCGAACTGGTAGCGGAAGGGAGGTGCGGCCCAGGACAACCCGACCACCTGCCCCGCCCTGAGCGTCTCGAGGACGATCGGGCCCTGGTTGGGCGCGTGGATCTCGATCGCCACGCAGCCCTTGGTGATGAAGTACGTGACGTCGGCCGGACTCCCCTCGCGGAAGAGCAGGACGCCGGGGCGGAACGTCACAGGCTCTGCCTGGTCGGCCACGAGCTCTATGGCCTCGGGAGGGAAGCCTGCCAGGAACGGGTGACCCGCGAGGAGATCGCGCGCAGCTTCGCTCATTGGAGGTCCACCTCTGCCACCGCTCCGTCGGTGGCCCGGATGGCGGCCGCCTCCTCGGTGATGTCGATGCCGACCGGGCACCAGGCGATGCAGCGCCCACAGCCGATGCAGCCGGACGTGTCGAACTGGTCCCACCAGGTCGACAGCTTGTGGGTGAGCCACTGCCGGTAGCGCGAGGACGTGGTGGGCCGGACGGCTCCGCCGTGCAGGTAGGAGTGGTCGACATCGAAGCAGGAGGCCCACGACCGCCGGCGCTCGATCGTGCCGTCGACCTCGCTCACGTCCTTGACGTCGGCGCAGAAGCACGTGGGGCAGACCAGGGTGCAATTCCCGCAGGAGAGGCAGCGCTCGGCGACCTCTGACCAGCGCGGGTGCTCGAGGTTGCGAGCCAGCAGCGCCGCCAGCCCCTCCGTCTGGAGCGATCGCCCCATGCCGACGCGGGCACCGTCCACGACTCCTCGGCGAGCCCCGCGGTCGTCGTCCGTCGCCGCGACCCGATCCAACTGCTCGAGGAGGTCCGCACCGGCCTCGCTGCCCACCCGGACGTAGAAGCGGTGCGCACCCTCGAGCAACTCGGTCAGGGCGAGGTCGTAGCCCGTGCGAGCGTCCGGACCGGTGTCCATGGACGTGCAGAAGCAGGTGCCGGACGGCTTCCCACACTCGACCGCGATGATCACCGTTCCGGCACGGCGTGCCGCGTACCGGTCGTCCGGGACCTCGCCCCCGGCAAGCACCCGGTCGAGCACGTCGAGTGCTGCCAGCTCGCACGGACGCGCGCCCACGATGGCCACCGGCCGGTCGGGCGGAGGCGGCACCCGCAGGGACAAAGCCCCGTCAGCCACCGACACCCGCCAGACGGTCTCGGTGGGCCGGAAGTACTCGGACTTCCACGATGCGGGGCCGACGGCCCAGCCGAAGAGCTCCGCATCGCCCTCCTGCTCGAGCCGATACCGCCCGGGAGCCTGGATGTCGTGCCAGCCGGCGGGCAGATCGTCGGCGCCGGCGACCTCTCCGTGCACGATCGCGCCGTCACGGGCGACGGGTCCGATCGTCCGATAGCCGCGTTCGACGAGCAGTACGATCAGACGGTCCAGACCCTCCAGGTCGATGACCGCATCGTCTCCGGCGCGCACTGCGCCCAACCTACGCCGCAACGGGGTGGGCGCGACGGACGGCGCCGCGAGAGCGGGGGGCGAGAACGACGATCAGCGCTCCACGGCGCCACCCACCAGGGCGGCCAGGTCGACGAGGCGGCTCGAGTAGCCGGTCTCGTTGTCGTACCAGCCCAGCACCTTGACCAGATTGCCGTTCGCCATGGTCAGCTTCGAGTCGAAGATGCACGAGGCGGAGGAGCCGACGATGTCGGTCGACACCAGGTCGTCCTCCGAGTACTCGAGTAGGCCGCTCAGCCGGCCCGTCCCGGCAGCCGACCGGTAGGCGTCACAGACCTCGTCGACCGTCGGTGTGGCCCGGAGCGTGGCGACCAGGTCGGTGATGGACCCGTCAGGCACCGGCACCCGCAGCGACAGCCCGTCGAGCCGTCCCGCCACGTCGGGCAGCACGAGGCCCGTCGCCCGGGCGGCGCCGGTCGTGGTCGGCACGATGTTGATGGCAGCCCCCCGCGCGCGACGCGGGTCCTTGTGCAGCGCGTCGACGAGGTGTTGGTCGTCGGTGTAGGCGTGGACCGTCGTCATGAACCCCTGCTCCATGCCGAAGGCGTCGTCGAGCACCTTGGCCAGGACGGCCAGGCAGTTCGTCGTGCACGACGCGTTGGAGACGACGAAGTCGCGCGCCGGGTCGAAGGTGTCCTCGTTCACGCCGATGACGAAGGTAGCGTCGGCATCCTTGGCCGGCGCCGAGATGATCACCCGCCGCGCCCCGGCCGCGATGTGGGCTGCCGCCTTGTCCCGGCTGGTCATCCGGCCTGTGCTCTCGATCACGACGTCGATGCCCAGCTCACGCCAAGGCAGTTCCGCCGGGTGCGGCTCCATCAGCATGGTGACGGGCGAGGAGCCGACCATCATCGTGTCGTGCTCGACGGACACCGGCAACGGGAAGTGCCCGTGGACGGAGTCCCGAGCCAGCAAGCGGGCCAGTGCCTCGGGCTCACCGAGATCGTTCACCGCGGCGACCTCGACGTCATGGGGCGACTTGATGGCGGCGCGGAGGAAGGCCCGCCCTGTCCGGCCGAACCCGTTGATTGCGACTCTCACAGCCATCGTCGACATCTCCACTCTGTGGGGACGGCGGGTTCCCCTCGATTCGATGGTCCCATCGGCAGGGGGTGCGCAGTAGTGCCAAAGGTCCCCGATCAGCTGCTGGCTAGGCGTCACCCTCCGCAGCGAGCAGGACCAACACGCCCTCGAGCGAGGCTCGCCGGGCCCGGAGGCCCTCGCGATACGTCGCGTTGTCCGTCGCCGCGATCTCCGAGCTGAGGTCGCCGAGCGCCCCCCGGAGGAGATTGCCCAGATCCGAGACCTGCTCGTCCGTCAGTTCGATGCGCATCACTCGCTGCTCCTCCCGTTGCACCGGGCCGGGCCCGGACGTCGCCATGGCAATTCATGCCTGCCCCGACCCGGGGCACCAGGGACCTTCGTCACCACCGGTCCTGGGCGCCGGGGACCTTTGGCTCTACTGCGCCCGCAAGGCGCCGGGCACGCTGGAACGGTGTTCGAGGTGCGCTTCCACGGCCGAGGCGGGCAGGGCGCCGTGACCGCGGCCGACCTGCTCGCGCTGGCCGCGTTCGAGGAGGGTCGGTACGCGCAGTCGTTCCCGAGCTTCGGCTCCGAGCGGATGGGTGCCCCGGTCGTCGCCTACTGCCGCCTCGGCGAGCGGGAGATCCGGACCCGCGAGCCGGTGGTGGCGCCGGACTGCGTGATCGTCATCGACCCGACCCTGGTCCACCAGGTCGACCTCTTCGCCGGCCTGAGCCCGGACGGCTACCTCCTGGTGAACTCCTCCCGGCCCCTCGACGAGCTCGGGCTGGCATCGCTGGCGGCCCGCTTCCGGCCCGAGCGCCTGCTCACGGTGCCGGCGACCGAGGTGGCGCTGCGCCAGATCGGCAGACCGCTCCCCAACGCCGCGCTGCTCGGCGGATTCGCCGCCCTGACGGCGCAGGTCACCATCGCAGCGATCGGCTCGGCCATCCGGGAGCGGTTCAGCGGCAACCCAGCGGTGGCCGAGCGCAACGTCGCGGCCGCCGCCGAGGTGTTCCAGCTCGCGCGCCAGGTCATGACCGCGAAACGGAAGGGCGATGCTCCGTGCTCCGGCAGATTGAAGGATCGCGGGCCGTTGCGCAGACGGTGGCGCTGTGCCGGCCGGAGGTGGTGTGCGCCTATCCCATCTCTCCGCAGACCCACATCATCGAGGCGCTGGGTGAGATGGTGAAGACGGGCGAGCTCACGCCGTGCGAGTTCATCAACGTGGAATCGGAGTTCGCCGCCATGTCGGTGGCCATCGGGGCCTCCGCCGCGGGGGCCCGGGCCTTCACCGCCACGGCGAGCCAGGGTCTCCTGTTCATGATGGAGGCCGTCTACAACGCCAGTGGGCTCGGGTTCCCCATCGTCATGACACTGGCCAACCGCGCCGTCGGCGCTCCGATCAACATCTGGAACGACCACAGCGACGCCATGGCGGCGCGCGACGCCGGCTGGGTCCAGCTGTTCGCCGAGACGGTCCAGGAGGCGGCCGACCTGCACATCCAGGCCTTCCGGCTGGCCGAGGAGGTGTCCGTCCCGGTCATGGTCTGCATGGACGGCTTCATCCTCACCCACGCCACCGAGCGGGTGGATCTCCCGACTCAGGAGCAGGTCGATGCGTTCCTGCCGCCCTACGAGCCACGCCAGGTCCTCGATCCCGCTGACCCGTACTCCATCGGCGCCATGGTGGGGCCCGAGGCGTTCGAGGAGGTGCGCTACCTGGCCCACGCACGCCAGCTCACGGCGCTGGGCCGCATCGGCGAGCTGGGAGCGGAGTTCGCCGAGGCCTTCGGGCGCGACTCGGGGGGCTCGGTGCACCCGTACCGCAGCGCCGACGCCGACGTGGTGGTGGTCGCCATGGGCTCGGTGCTCGGGACGATCAAGGACGTGATCGACACGCAACGCGTCGCCGGGCACCGGATCGGCGCCCTCGGCATCACCTCGTTCCGCCCCTTCCCCATTGACGCGGTCCGGAACGCGCTCCAGGGTGCGCGGCAGGTCGTCGTCGTCGAGAAGGCTTTCAGCGTGGGCTTCGGCGGGGTGCTGTCCACCGACGTGGCGATGACGCTCAGCGGGTTGCCCGTCTCGGTCGCCACCGTGGTCGCGGGACTGGGCGGCCGCTCCATCACCAAGACCTCGCTCGGCGGCGTCTTCGAGGCGGCGCTCGGGGACGAGCTGGAGCGTCTGACCTTCCTCGACCTGAACCGGGGCCTGGTCGAACGCGAGCTCGAGCGCATGGCTCTGCATCGCCGGTCCGGGCCGACGGCGGAGAACATGCTGCGCGACCTCGGCGTGACCGCCTCGAGGATCGGCTGAGCGATGGCCGTCCGCTTCTACCAGGTCGGGAGCTTCGCCGTCGGCAACCGGCTGGCGAGCCGCTCCGACCGCACCGTCCAGTCCGACGCCGACCGCGCCAACTCCCTCACCTCCGGGCACCGCGCCTGCCAGGGCTGCGGCGAGGCGCTCGGCGCCCGCTACGCCCTCGACGCCGCCATGCGCGCCACAGGCGGCCAGATGGTGGCCGTCAACGCCACCGGCTGCCTCGAGGTGTTCTCGACGCCCTACCCCGAGACGTCGTGGCAGCTCGCCTGGTTCCACTCGCTGTTCGGCAACGCCCCGGCAGTGGCCACCGGGGTCGCGGCGGCGCTGCGGGTCAAGGGCCGGGCCGAGACCAGAGTGGTCGGCCAGGCCGGCGACGGCGGCACGGTGGACATCGGCTTCGGGTGCCTCTCGGGCATGTTCGAGCGCAACGACGACGTCCTGTTCATCTGTTACGACAACGAGGCCTACATGAACACCGGCGTGCAGCGGTCCGGGGCGACCCCGCCGGCAGCGCGCACGGCGACGACCGAGGCGGTCGGCCCCCATCCGGGGAACGCCTTCGGGCAGGGCAAGAACATGCCCGAGCTGGCGATGGCGCACGGGATCCCCTACGTGGCCACCGCGACGGTGGCCGACCTGCACGACCTCGAGGACAAGGTGACGCGGGCCATGGCGATCCACGGCGCCCGCTACATCCACATCCTGGTGACGTGCCCGCTGGGCTGGGGATCG
This sequence comes from uncultured Acidimicrobiaceae bacterium, assembly GCA_963717455.1. GTDB lineage: Bacteria > Actinomycetota > Acidimicrobiia > Acidimicrobiales > RAAP-2 > Bog-473. The sequence goes on along the minus strand of OY970336.1, from coordinate 2,019,977 downwards.
GCACCGAGCGACACGGTCAAGGTCGCCCGGCTGGCGACGCAGACCGGCCTGTTCCCGGTGTTCGAGGCGGAGCACGGGGAGGTGGTGCGGGCGTCGACCATCCGCCGCCCGGCCCCGGTCGAGGAGTACCTGCGTCTGCAGGGCCGCTACGCGCACCTCTTCGACGCGGAGGGGAACCCGGCGCGGCCGGACATCATCGCCGCCCTCCAGGCGATGGCCGACCGCAACATCGCGCGCTACGGGCTGCTCGGGCCCGAAGCGGTGGCACCGTGACGATCAAGCCGTTCGCCATCACGCTCGAGGTCGGCTCGAGCCTGGCCAACAAGACGGGCTCGTGGCGGGTGGAGCGGCCCGTGTACGTCGACCGGCTCCCCCCGTGCAACAACGCGTGCCCGGCCGGCGAGAACATCCAGCAGTGGCTCTACCTGGCCGAGGACGGCTCCTACGAGGCGGCCTGGCGCCAGATCATGCGCGACAACCCGCTCCCCGCCGTCATGGGGCGGGCCTGCTTCCACCCGTGCCAGACGGCCTGCAACCGGGCCGTCGTCGACGAGGCGGTCGGGATCAACGCCATCGAGCGCTTCCTGGGCGACCGCGCGCTGAGCGAAGGCTGGTCGCCCGAGCCGGCCGGCCCGGCGACGGGCAGCGCGGTCATGGTCGTGGGCTCGGGGCCGGGCGGGCTCTCGGCCGCCTACCACCTGCGGCTGCTCGGGCATGACGTCGTGATCTTCGAGTCGTCCCCGCTGCCCGGCGGCATGATGCGCTACGGCATCCCCTCCTACCGGCTGCCACGGGACATCGTGGAGGCCGAGATCGCGCGGATCGCGTCGATGGGAGTGGAGATCGTGTGCGGCCACACGGTCGACGACCTGGACACGGCCATGAAGGACGGCGGCTTCGACGCCGCGTTCCTCGCCGTGGGGGCCCAGCGGGGCAAGCACGCCGACATCCCCGCCGGCGACTCGGCCCGCATCCTCGATGCCGTGACGCTCCTGCACGAGACCGAGGACCACGAGGCACCGGTGCTCGGGCGCCGCGTCGTCATCTACGGCGGAGGCGACACTGCCATGGACGCCGCCCGCACGGCGCGCCGCCTCGGGGCCGAGGACGCCGTCGTCGTCTACCGGCGCACCCGGGAGCGCATGCCGGCCAACGTCGACGAGGTGCAAGATGCCGTCGACGAGGGCGTCCGGCTCAAGTGGCTCTCGACGATCGTCGGCGCGGACGGCGAGGTGCTCACGATCGAGCGCATGGAGCTCGACGCCGACGGCTTCCCACAGCCGACGGGCGAGATCGAGGAGCTGCAGGCGGACGCGGTCGTGCTGGCGCTCGGGCAGGAGGCGGACCTCTCGCTGCTCGACGGGATCCCCGAGATCACGGTGGGCGACGGGGCGGTCCCCGTCGGGGCCGACATGATGACGGCACGGCCCGGCGTGTTCGCCGGCGGCGACATGGTGGCGGGCTCCCGGACCCTGACCGAGGCCATCGGGCACGGGAAGCGGGCCGCCCGGGCCATCGACGCCTGGCTGGCGGGCCGCAGCCTCGGCCGGCCGGCCCGCCACGAGCTGGCCGGGCCCGAGCACCTCAATGCGTGGTACTACGCCGACGCGCCGCACGCCGTCCGCCCGCGCCTCGAGGCCGCCCGCCGCACCTCCACCTTCGACGAGGTCGTCGGCGGGCTCGACGAGTCCACCGCCCTCTTCGAGGCGCGTCGCTGCATGTCGTGCGGGAACTGCTTCCAGTGCGACAATTGCTTCGGCGTGTGCCCCGACAACGCGGTGATGAAGGTCGACGAGGCGCACGGCTACCGGTTCGACCTACGACTTCTGCAAGGGCTGCGCCCTGTGCGTGCAGGAGTGCCCCTGCGGCGCGATCGAGATGGTGCCCGAGGAGATCTGAGTCCCCGGCCGATCGGGTCGGGGGTGCCCCTGCTGCTAGCGGCGGTGGCGGAGGGGGTGGCGGGGTGCCACGCCGCCCGACATCTCGGGCCGGCCCGGCACGGCGGCCTCCAGCAGCATCCGCCACTCGGCGGCCGCCACCGTCTTGCGCACGGCCTCGACCGCGTCGGGGTTCACCGAGATCGAGGTGATGCCATGGCGGACCAGGTGCTCGGCGAAGGCAGGCCGGTTGGACGGAGCCTGGCCGCACAGCGACGACGTGATCCCCGAGGACTGGCAGCCCCCGATGATGCGCCCGATCGCATCGAGCACGGCGGGGTCGGCCTCGTCGAACACGTCGGCGCAGACCTGCGAGTCGCGGTCGACCCCGAGCATCAGCTGGGTCAGGTCGTTGCTGCCGATCGAGACACCCTGAATCCCCATGGTGGCGTAGGTCGGGATCCAATAGGCGACCGACGGCACCTCGGCCATCACCCACACCGGGAGGGAGTCGGCCACCGGGCTGGTGTCGACCACCTCGAGGCAGGCCTCGAGCTCCCAGGCGGTGCGCACGAAGGGGATCATCAGCACGATGTTCGGCGTCTCCTGCAGCACGCGAGCGAGCACGTCGAGCTCGAGCCGGAAGAGATCGGGCTCGCGGACGTAGCGGTAGCAACCCCGGTACCCGATCATGGGGTTCTCCTCGTGCGGCTCGAACTGGTCGCCCCCCTCGAGGTTGGAGAACTCGTTGGAGCGGAAGTCGATGCTCCGGTACACGACGGGTCGCGGCTCGAAGGCCCGGGTGATGCGGAGCAGCGACTTGGCCATGCTGTCCACGAAGGTCTGCTGGTCCCCCCGCTCGAGGAGCTTGCGCGGGTGGACCCCCTTGAGGGCGTCGGTGACCATGAACTCGGCGCGCAGCAGGCCGACGCCGTCGACCGGCAACGCGGCAACCTCCTCGGCATGGTCGGCGAAAGCCAGGTTGGCGTAGATCTTCGTTGCCAGCGCTCCCGGTCCCCCGAGCCCGGCCGGCGCCGCGGCCGCGGGTGTCGAGACGGCGACCGCCGGGGCCACTGCGCCCTCGGTCACCGTGCCCTGGGCCCCGTCGACGGTGACCAGCTCGCCGTCCCGCAGCACGGTCGTGGCGTTGCGGGCGCCGACGACGGCGGGGACGCCCAGCTCACGCGAGACGATGGCAGCGTGGCAGGTCATGCCACCCCCGTCGGTCACGATCGCAGCGGCACGCCGCATGGTGGGCACCCAGTCGGGGCTCGTCATCGGCGCCACCAGCACCTCACCCGCCTGCAGACGATCGCCCTGGTCGGGCGACTGGAGCACGCGCACGACACCGGAGGCCCGGCCGGCGGAGGCCGCGAGGCCCTGCACGAGCAACGTGCCCAGCTCGGCCGTCGCCGCAGGCGCGCCGCGGCCCACCGCCGTCACGGGCCGGGACTGCACCAGGTACGTACGGCCGCCCGCCATGGCCCACTCCGTGTCCTGCGGCGAGCCGTAGTGGGCCTCGGCGGCCAGGCCGATGCGCGCCACCTCGACGACCTCTTCGTCGCGAGAGCACCCGCCGGCCGCCCTCCGCGACGTCGAGCTCGACTCGCTGGTCCTCGCCGTCGGGCCCGCGCACGATCTCGAAGGACTGCGTGCCCACCCGGGCGTGGAGGAGCCGGGGCCCGTCCTTCGACACCACGTAGGTGTCCGGCTCGACCAGGCCGCTCACGACCACCTCGCCCTGCCCGAAGGCGGCCTCGATCACGATGTGGTCCGTCTCGCCGGTGGAGGGGTCGACGGTGAACATCACGCCCGAGCGCTCCGAGGGGATCATCTCCTGCACCACGACGGCGATGGAGGGCTCCGCGGTCAGGTCCTTGTCGCCGCGGTAGAAGATGGAACGGGCCTTCCACAACGAGGCCCAGCAGTCCACGACACGGGCCAGGAGCTTCTCCTCGCCGGCGACGTTGGTGAACGTCTCGTTCATGCCGGCGAAAGAGGTGCCCTCGGCGTCCTCGCCGATGCCGGACGAGCGCACGGCCACCCGTGTGTCCACCCCGAGCCGCCGGTACGCCTGCAAGATGCCGTCGGCCAGATCCTTGGGGATCGGAACGCCGTGCACGAGGTCGCGTGCCTCGGCGGCCAGCCGGTCGAGGTCGTCCTGTGAGGCGGTACGGGCCTCGGCCAGGATGGCCACCAGCCGCTCGCGGATGCCCGCCCGGCCGATGGCGTCGAGGTACGCCTCACCCGTGATGACGAACCCCGGGGGGACGGGGAGGCCGCCCGCCGTCAGCTCGCCGAGGTTGGCCCCCTTGCCGCCCACCGACCCCGTGTCGGTGAGCCGGATGTCTTCGAACCATCGGATTTCGTTCACGACCCATACCTCCGCAACTGCGCCTGACGCGCGCCACCTGCACCGATCGTCCCTGATCACAGGCGCAGCCGATAGGGTCCAATGTCCCTGTTTGCGGCTGTGTCCCTCTGTGACACTGAGTCCATGCAGACACTCTCCTTCGAGGAGGTGGTGGCGCGGATCGGTGCTCTGGGCGGGCGGGAGCCGCGGATCGTCATCTCCGGCAATTCCGCCACGCCCTTCACGTTGGTCGAGGCCCTCACCCAGGCACGCGAGAGCTGCCGCGTGTTCCAGCTCAATGCGCAGTACGACTTCTCGAGACATCGCCACTTCATCTGCGAGACGCCCTTCGTCGGGCCGGGCATGCGCCACGACCCGATGCTCGACTACCTCCCCATGCGGCTCTCGCTCGTGCCGCGGCTCTTCGACACGGTGCGGCGACCGGACGCGGTGCTGCTCCACACGTCGCTCCCCCGCGACGGCAAGGTCTCGCTCGGGATAGAGGTCAACGTCCTGCCGGCCGCCATCGACCAGGCCAGGGCCCGTGGGGGCCTCGTCCTGGCGCAGGCGAACCGGCAGATGCCCTACACGTTCGGCGCCGGCGAGGTCCCCCTGGAGTGGATCGACGGCGTCCTCGAAGTCGACGAGCCGCTGACCACCCCCGCCGGGCACGGCTCCGAGGAGGCCGCGGCGGCGATCGGCGAGCGCGTCGCCAGCTTCGCGGCTGACGGCACGACCCTGCAGCTGGGGATCGGGCTCATCCCCACCGTGGCGGCCCGGATGATGTCGGGCCGCCGGGGACTGCGCGTGTGGTCCGAGATGATCAGCGACGGGGTCATGGACCTCGATCGTGCCGGGGCGCTCGACCCCGGGGCGCCGGTCTACACCTCCTTCCTGATCGGCTCGCCCGAGCTGTACCAGTGGGCGGACGGCAACGAGCAGTTGCGGATGCTGAGGACCGAGACGGTCAACGACCCGGCGCGCATCGCCGCCCATCCCTGCATGCTGTCCATCAACGCAGCCATGCAGGTCGACCTCTTCGCCCAGGCCAACGCCAGCTTCGTCGACGAGCACATCCACTCGGGCTTCGGCGGGCAACCCGACTTCGTCTCGGGTGCGCTGCACTCCCCGGGTGGCCACGCGATCGTGGCGTTGCACGCCTGGCACGACAGAACGGACTCCTCGACCGTCGTGCCCGTCTTGGACAATCCCGTGACGTCCTTCCAGCACTCGGCCGTGATCAGCGAGCACGGGTGCGCCGAGCTCTTCGGGCGGTCGCAGCACGCGCAGGCCGAGCTGCTGATCGAGCAGGTGGCCGACCCGCGCGCCAGGGCCGACCTGGCGGCGGCGGCCGGGCGACTGAGGCTGCGCCGGGACGTCCTCGACTAACGCGACGACGAGCTAACCCGGCGCCGGCTCGTCACCCTCACCCTCACCCTCGTCCTCGTCCGCGACGAGTGGGGCGCCCAGGTCCCATCCCTCGTCCCCCTCGCGGCGGTGCACGACGGGAGGGCGGCGATCGACGCCATCCGGATCGTCGATGCCACCCTCCAGGGTGACCAGCAATTCGGGGTCGTCGAGTTGGGCCCCGAGCTCCTCGAGCTCGAGCTCGTCGGCGACCAGCGCGGGGTCGAGTGACGGATCCTGCTCGAGCTCCTCGAGGAAGGAACGGCTGGTGCGCTCACCCTCGTCCTCGGCGACGTCGCCCTGGCGGAAGGTCTCGGTCCCCAGAGCCTCGTCGGGTGACCACTCGTCGCCGCTGCCCATGGGTGAACCTCCTCTGACGCGTTGCCTCTTCGAGGTCAACGTACCCACCTCCAGTCTCCTTTCCCGCTGCGGGCCCTGGATAGGGCCGAAGGTCCAGGCGGGCGGGGACATTCCGCGCGCCCACGCCCGCAGAAGGGTCCTTCGGCACTTCCGGCGCCGCCACCGGGCGCGCAAACTCTCGGCAGTGCGAGGATGGCCATGTCGGCCGTCGGCACAGGGAGGAAACGGACGTGGCAAGCCCCGAGCACCTCAACGGCCATCATCGGGAGACGCTGGCCCAGATCTTCCGTCACCCCACGAGCCACAACATCGAGTGGCATTTGATCGTCTCGTTGCTGAACGCCGTGGGCGAGGTCCAGGAGACCAAGCAAGGCCACCTCGTCGTCACGGTCGAGGGCGAGACCGAGACCTTCGAGCCGCGCCACAAGGACATCGACACCGAGCAGCTGGCCAACCTGCGCCGGCTCCTCAAGAAGGTGGGGTACGGGCCCGAGGAGGTGCCGGCGTAGGGCAATTGGTCCCCATGGCGGCCCGCTGGGTGCGTATCGTGACCAAATGCCCTGTTGGGCACGACCGATCCGGGGTCACATATCCCCATGGCGCACTATGACGTGCTCAGCGTGGGCGACACCGCGACCGACGTGTTCATCCGGCTGTCGGACGCGCACATCCGCATCTGGGGGGACGACCACGGGCACTGGATGGACCTGCCCTTCGGCGGCAAGGTCCCCTTCGAGTACGCACTGACGGTCGACGCGGGCGGGAACGCCGCCAACGCCGCGGTCGGGTTCTCCCGCCTCGGGCTGACGACCGCCATCGCCGCCCACGTCGGGAGCGACGACATCGGCCGCACCATGCAGGCGGCGCTCGAGCGCGAGGGGGTCGACACGCATCTCGTGCGCTTCGACCCCAGCCAGCCGAGCAACCGGAACTTCGTCCTCTGGTTCGGCCAGGACCGCACCATCCTGGTCCGCCACGAGCTCTACGACTACCACTGGGCTCATCTGAGCCCGCGCGAGGTCCCCCGCTGGGTCTACCTGAGCTCGGTCGGCTCCGACGCCGCGGTGTACTACGACCAGCTCGTCGCCTGGCTCGACGCCGAACCGACGGTGCGCTTCGCGTTCCAACCGGGGACGTTCCAGATCGCCCAGGGGGTCGCGGCCATGCGCGGCCTGTACCGACGGGCCGACCTGCTGATCTGCAACCGGGAGGAAGCGGTCGAGATCGGGGGCGGGGACCACGGCAAGCTGTCCGAGATCCTCGAGTCGCTGCACCGTCTCGGGCCCCGCATCGTCGTCGTGACGGACGGCCCCGAGGGCGCCTACGCGTCGGATGGATCACGGCGCTACCGCGTCCCCTCGTTCCCCGATCCCTCCCCGCCGAAGGAGCGGACCGGGGCCGGTGACGCGTTCTCCTCGGCGCTCGTGGCCGCACTGGTCAAGGGACATCCGCTGGAGACGGCCCTCGCCTGGGCCCCGGTGAACGCCATGAGCGTGGTGCAGGAAGTGGGCTCGCAGACGGGCCTCCTGGGCGAGAGCGAGTTGCTCACCTACCTGAAGGGCGCCCCGGAGACCTACGACGTCACGACCTGGTGAGCGATGGTCGCCGGGGCCGCCCCGCGGGAGACTGACGGCATGAGGGACCCCCGGTGACGACCGATGCCGTCCTGGCCGCCGACGTGGGGGGCACCCAGATGCGCGCCGCGCTGGTGGGCCCACGTGGAGACGTCCTGCTGCGCCGGGCGGCCGCCACGCCCGACCACGCAGACGTGCCGGCGGCGCTGATCGACCTGATCAAGGTCGTCGGCGCCGAGAGCGGTCACGGCACGGTGTCACATGCGGTCGTCGGCCTGCCCGGTGGCGTCGACTACGAGAACGGGCGGTTGATGTGGGCTCCGCACCTGCCCGAGGGGTGGCCACACCTCCTGTCGCGGGACGAGCTCTCGGCACGCCTGGGGATGCCGGCGCACGTCGCGAACGACGCCGACCTCGCGGCGGTCGGCGAGGCCGCGTTCGGCGCCGGTGTGGGGACCGCCGACGTCGCCTACCTCACCATCTCGACGGGCATCGGTGCCGGTGTCGTCTGCGGCGGTCGCCTGCTGCGGGGGAGGCGGTCGCTGGCCGAGGTCGGTCACACCGTCATCGACTGGCGTGCGTGGCAGCAGGGGTCGCCGTGCACGCTCGAGGAGCTGGGGTCGGGCAGTGGCCTGGCGCGCATCGCGGGCGAGAGCGGACTGAGCGCTCGCGACGCACGTGAGGTCGAGGCGGCCGCGGCCGGCGGCAACGCCGGGGCCATCGCGATCTGGCACGGTGCCATCGCGGCCTGTGCGGTGGGCGTGTCGAACCTCGTCATGTCCTTCTATCCGAGCACCGTGGTCATCGGGGGCGGCCTCGGACGGCGAGAGGAGTTCTTCGGCCCCCTCCGCGAACTGGTGCTCAGCCGACCCGAACACCACCCGGCGGACCTGTCGATCGTGGCTGCGGCATTGGGGGACGACGCGGGCCTGGCCGGTGCCGCGGCGTGGACTTCGGCAACCGGGCTTGCCTGAGCAGCATCCCGGGCGCTCGCCGCTCTTCCCAGGTCATGCCCCCCAAAGGGACCTTTTCCTCTATAAGGTTCAAGAAGCTGAAACGAAACTGCAATACACCACCCCCGTTTGGGGGTGGCAGACACGGGGCCCGCTTGACCGGGGGGGCCCAGACCAAAGGAGACAATGTGCGATTCCGCAGGGCAGGCATGCTCGGGGGGCTCTCCCTCGCCGTGTCGTCGATGCTGGTGGGCGCTGTGTACGGGGGGGCTTCGGCCTCGGTACGTGCCAGCGGGCCGTCCAACATCTCGACCACTTCGTTCACCACGAACTTCAGCGTCATGAAGCAGTTCAAGTCGCTCGCCGCAGCGGGCCACGGGAAGGTCGCGGCGATCTTCCCCGACACGACCACGTCGACGCGGTACGTCGAGTTCGACCAGCCGGACGTCAGCAAGGCCCTCTCCACGGCCGGCCTGAGTTCGTCCCAGTACGTGGTGCAGAACGCCCTCGGGAGTGACGCCACCCAGCTGACCGACGCCCAGACCGACATCTCGAACGGCGCCACTGTGCTGCTGGTCGACGCACTCGACTCCGGCGTGGGTGCGCAGATCGAGAGCTACGCCAAGTCGCGCGGCGTCAAGGTCATCGACTACGACCGGCTGGTGCTCGGCGGGAGCCGCGCCTACTACGTCAGCTTCAACAACGTGACGGTCGGCAAGCTCCAGGGTGAGGGTCTCGTGAGCTGTGTCAAGGCGTGGCACGTGAGCAAGCCTCAGGTCGTCGTCATGCACGGCGCTGTGACGGACAACAACGCCACGCTGTTCGCCCAGGGCTCCGACTCGGTACTCAACCCCCTGTTCAAGTCGGGCAAGTGGGTGGCCGTGGCCCACACGGCCGGGTCATGGGACGCGCCAACGTCCGAGACCGAGTTCCAGGCCGTCTACACGGCGCACCCGAACGTCAACGCGGCGTTGATCCCCAACGACGCGAACGCCGCCGCGGTCATCACGTACCTGCAGTCGCTCCACGTCAAGCCGAAGACCTTCCCGACCACGGGGCAGGACGCCCAGCTGACAGGAATGCAGGACGTGCTCTCCGGCTACCAATGCGGCACGGTGTACAAGCCGATCTACCTCGAGTCGCAGGCCGCGGTGGCGCTCGCCTTGTACCTGCGTGCCGGGGCAAAGCCCCCATCGTCATTGGTGAACGGCAAGACCACGGACACGACCGCCAACGTGAAGGTACCCTCGGTCCTCGAGACCCCGGTCTGGGTGACCACGAAGAACATGAACGCCACGGTGATCAAGCAAGGCCAGGTCCCCGCCTCGCAGCTCTGTACCGGCTCGTACGCGGCCGAGTGCACCGCGGCGGGCATCACGCCGTAGCCATCATTGGATCGCGCTGCCCGGCTGGGTAGTGTCGATCCCACAGAAGTACTTCCGGACCGACCCCCGTCTCCAGGGACGGGGGTCGGTCATCGGAGGTAGGGGCTCGACGGCGACAGGGGGTATCGACGGTGGCAGAGGCTGCACCGCTGCTCGAACTGCGGGGTGTGAGCAAGGTATTCGGGGCCGTCCGAGCGCTCAACGGGGTCAACTTCACCGTCCCGCCCGGCAAGGTGACCGCCCTAGCGGGCGACAACGGAGCCGGGAAGTCGGTGCTGATCAAGACGGTCTCCGGCTTGTGGGAGCCCTCCGATGGGGAGATCTACTGGGAGGGCGGGCGCGTCCACTTCCACTCCCCCGGCGATGCCGAGGCGCACGGGATCACGACGATCTACCAGGACCTCGCGCTCTGCGACAACCTCGACATCGTGCAGAACATGTTCCTCGGGCACGAGACGCGGCGCCACGGGCTGCTCGACGAGCCCGCCATGGAGCTGGCGGCGCGCCAGACCCTTGCCGATCTCCACGTGACAACGGTGCGCTCCATCCGCCAACCGGTGGCGTCCCTGTCCGGAGGCCAGCGCCAGTCCGTTGCCGTGGCCAAGGCGGTCATGCAGGCCGCCAAGCTCGTGATCATGGACGAGCCCACGGCCGCGCTCGGCGTGGCGCAGACGCGCATGGTGCTCGAGCTCATCAAACGCCTGTCGGGCCAGGGGACCGCCGTGATCCTCATCTCCCACAACCTCAACGACGTCTTCGGGGTGGCCGACCTGATCTCCATCCTGTACCTGGGCCAGATGGTGGCATCCGGCCCCGTCGAAGACTTCGATCGCCAGGTCATCGTGGACTACATGACCACGGGCGAGTCTTCCCGAACAGCGAACGCGGGGTGACGCGCCCATGACCGACACGATCGACCCGGTGGCGCCCGACGAGAGCTCGGGCAGTACCTCCGTCACCGACACGGCCGGCACCCCCGAAAACGCTATCGCACCCGACGAGCTCGTCGTCCTGGCGCCGGACGTCCTCGCAGAATCGCTCCCCGACTACCTGCGGGCGTGGTGGAAGCGGATCCGCGGCGGCGAGAGCGGTGCGCTGCCCATCATCATCGGACTCCTCGTCATCAGCATCTTCTTCACGGCGAAGTCGAGCGCCTTCCTGACATCGACCAACATCGTCAACCTCTTCGTACAGTCGACCTTCATCATTCTGCTGGGAATGGCCGAGCTGTACGCCCTGATCCTCAGCGAGATCGACCTCTCGGTCGGATTCGTCGGTGCCGTCGGGGCGTCCATCGCCATGGCGCTGATAACTGCGCCGCAGAACTGGGTCTGGTGGGCCGGGCTCATCGTCGGCATGGCGGCGTGCGCCTTGATCGGCGCCTTCCAGGGCACCATCATCACCCGGCTGAGGATCCCGTCGTTCGTCGTAACCCTCGCCGGACTGCTCGGGTGGCAGGGGGTCTTGATCTACGTCTTCGACACGGACAAGGGCGCCGTCGGTGGCGTGATCACGGTCTCCAACAACGTGATCGACGACCTCGTCAGCGGCACCATGACCCCGGCGGCGGGGTGGATCCTCCTCGTCGCCCTCGTCGCCCTCTACGCGATCGTCACGGTCGTCCGCACCTCGCGGCGCCGGGCTCAAGGGCTCACCGCGCCCCCACTCAGCATCACGCTCGCCACCGTCGGCGTCGTCGGCGCGGCCGGCGCCGTGCTCGTCTTCATCTGCAACCGCAACCGCGGCATCGCGGCCGCCCCCATCAGCGGGGTCCCGTGGGTCATCCCGTTCGTGCTGGTCGTGGTGATGGCCCAGTCGTTCCTGCTCGCCCGCACGCGGCTCGGGCGCTACATGTACGCCATCGGCGCCAGCCCCGAGGCGGCGCGGCGGGCCGGTATCCACGTGGCTCGGATCCGGACCATCGCCTTCGCGCTGTGCAGCTTCACCGCCGGCCTGGCGGCGGTGGTCTACGCATCGCGCCTCGGCTCCATCACGATCGGTTTCGACGGCGGCACGTACGTGCTCTACGCCGTCGCCGCCGCGGTCATCGGCGGCGCCAGCCTCTTCGGGGGCTACGGCAAGCCCATCCACCCGCTGCTCGGCGGCCTCGTGATCGCGACCCTGAACAACGGGCTCGCCCTGCTCAACATCACGACCGCCGGGACAGATGTCGCGACCGCCGTCGTCCTCCTCGTCGCCGTGGCCGTCGACGCCACACTCCGGCGCCGCGGCCGCTCGGGCGCGGGAGGCTGACGCCGCGGCGGCCGAGGCCCGCGCGCGCGCATCAGGCGGCCCAACGCAACACGGCTCGCCTCCCGGGCGGCGCTCGCGCTGATCACGATCGGGACGAGCATCGTTGCGCTCGCCACGACGTCGGCGGCTCCGTCCCTCTCGCCGTCAACGTCGTCGTGGACCGTTTACCACGGCAACGCGGAGGGGAGCGGGGTGGCATCGGCCACGTCCACGGTCGATCTCTCGGCGCCGGCGTGGGCGTCGCCGACGCTCGACGGCCAGCTCTACGGCGAGCCCCTGGCCTCGGGCGGCCGCATCTTCGTCGCCACCGAGAACGACACCGTGTACGCGCTGTCGGCCACGAACGGCGCAGTGGAATGGTCGAGCCATGTCGGCACGCCCGTGCCCTCGGAGTCGCTCCCCTGCGGCGACATCTCCCCCCGTGTCGGGATCACCGGCACGCCGGTGATCGACGAGGCACGTTCGGAGCTCTTCGTCGTCGCCGACGAGGTGGTCAACGGGAGCCCGGCGCACGAGCTGGTCGGGCTGAGCACGACGACGGGCAAGGCGGAGCTGGCCCAGGACGTCGACCCGACCGGCTCGACGCCTGCTGCGCTCCTGCAGCGCACCGGCCTGACGCTCGACGCCGGACGCGTCGTCTTCGGGTACGGCGGGAACTACGGCGACTGCGGTTCATACCGCGGCTGGGTGATCTCGGTGCCCGAGACCGGGGGCACCCCGGCGGAGTTCTCCGTCGACTCGGCGACCGGCGAGAGCCAGGGCGCGATCTGGATGGGTGGCGCGGCACCGGTGGTCGACGCCAGCGGGAACGTCTGGGTCACCGCCGGCAACGGCTCGGTCACCTCCGCCAGCCACGCCTACGACAACAGCGACTCGGTGCTCGAGCTCTCACCGTCGCTGACCCTGCGGCAGTACTTCGCCCCGTCCTCGTGGGCCGCCAACAACGCGGCCGACCTCGACCTCTCCACTGCGCCCGCGCTGCTCGCCGGCGGGCAGGTGGTCGCGGCCGGCAAGTCGCGGATCGTCTACCTGCTCAACGGCTCGACGCTCGGCGGTGTCGGCGGCCAGGAGGCATCGCTGCCATCGGGATGCGGTGACGACATCGACGGTGGCGTCGCCGTGGAGGGGACCACCGTCTACCTCCCGTGCCTGAGCGGCACCATCGCGGTGCAGGCATCGGCCTCCCCAGCCGGCGTCCATCTCCTGTGGCGCTCCTCCGTGGGGGGCGGCCCACCGATCGTCGCGGCCGGACGGGTCTGGACGATCGGCCAGAACGGCGACCTCTACGCGCTCGATCCGTCGACCGGTGCCGTGCAGGGGCAGGCCACCGTCGGGGCGCCGGCCAACCACTTCCCGACGCCGTCGGTGGGCGACGGGCTCCTCCTGGCGCCCGCAGCGGACCGTGTGGTGGCCTTCTCGGCGCCGTCCACCGCCGCGACCACGTCCACCACCACGACCACGACGGCGCCCCACTCGACGACCACCGCGCCCGCCACGACCACCACCGCACCGGCACCGGGTGGTGGCTCGAACGCCTGGGTCCCCACCACCGTCATCGTCGTCGGCCTGGTGGTGGCCGGCGGTCTGGCCTGGCTGCTGGTGCGTCGCCGGCGCCGTCAGTGAGCGGTCAGCAGCACCTCGAGCACGGTGCCCAGACCGGCGAGCGCGAGCGAGGCGGACACGATGACGGCCGTGACCTTGATCAACGGCCGGTGCATCGGCTCCCACTCCCCCACGTCGGCGAACTGGTCCAGCTCGCCCTCCTCGGCCTCCGCCCACGCCGGCTCCGCGATGGGCCGGTCGTCGAGAGGAAGGGGCTCTCGGGTCGTGAGGTAGCCGATGACGGGCGCCAGGCCCTCGGGGAAGTGGGGTTGGGGCGGTCCGGGGAGATGGCCCTGCATCGGCTGCCACATTAGACCTGCCCACACGGTTCGCGGCGGCCCACCGTCTACCCTCGGTCCATGGACCAACCCCAGCAGATCGGACTCACGGTGGCCGAGTCGACGCCGCGCCTCCCCCACGAGCCGAAGCCGCCGGCCGGTGCGCCCAACGTCGTCGTCATCGTGCTCGACGACACCGGCTTCGGCCACCTGGGCGCCTTCGGCTCCGACATCGGGACGCCGCACATGGACGCCCTCGCGGCGGGCGGCGCACCCTTCAACCGCTTCCACGTCACGTCCCTTTGCTCGCCCACCAGGGCCTCCTTCTTCACCGGACGGAACCACCACGCGGTGGGCATGGGCTTCCTGGCCGACATCCCGCTGGCCTTCCCCGGCTACCACGCCCGGCTGCCCAAGTCCGCCCTCGCGCTCCCCGCCTGCTGCGCGACGCCGGCTACTCGACGCTGGCCGTCGGGAAGTGGCACCTCACGCCCCGGGGGTACCGCACGGCCGCCGGACCCTTCGAGACGTGGCCCCTCGGCCTCGGGTTCGAGCGCTACTACGGCTTCCTCCAGGGCGACACCAACCAGTGGGCCCCGAACCTGGTCTGCGACAACCACTACGTCGACGCGCCGCGCCGCCCCGAGGACGGCTACCACCTCAGTGAGGACCTGGCCGACCAGGCCGTCCGCATGGCGCAGGACCAACAGCAGGCGGCGCCGGGCAAGCCGTTCTTCCTGTACTTCGCGCTCGGCGCCATGCATGCGCCGCACCACGTCGCACCCGAGTGGGTCGAGCCCTATCGCGGCGTCTTCGACAAAGGTTGGGACGCCTGGCGCGAGGAGATCTTCGCCCGCCAGGTCGCCTCGGGGATCGTCCCCGAGGGCACCGTGCTCACGGCGCGGCCCGAGTGGGTGCAGGCGTGGAGCGCGCTCTCGGCGGACGAGCGGCGGCTCCTCGCCCGCCAGCAGGAGGTCTTCGCGGGCTTCCTGACCCACACCGACGCCCAGATCGGCCGGGTGCTCTCGTCGCTCGAGAACCTCGGGGCGATGGACAACACCCTCGTCATGGTGTTCTCGGACAACGGCGCCAGCGCAGAGGGGGGCACGATCGGCAGCGCCAACGAACACCGGTTCAGCTCGCACCTCCGCGAGTCGCTGGCCGACAACCTCGCCCACTACGACGACTGGGGCGGGGTCACCACCTACAACCACTACTCCTGGGCCTGGGCCTGGGCCGGCAACACGCCGCACAAGCTCTGGAAGCGCTACACGTGGCTGGGCGGCACACGCACGCCGCTCATCGTGCACTGGGGCGACCGCATCGCTCGGCCGGGCGCCGTGCGGTCCCAATTCGCGCACGCGATCGACATGATGCCCACGATCATGGCCGCGGCAGGGCTGGAGATGCCCGAGGTGGTGGACGGCGTAGCCCAACAGGAGCTCGACGGGGCCAGCCTGGTGGCGGCACTGGAGGATCCCGGCGCGGCCGAGCTCCGGCAGACGCAGTACTTCGAGATGATGGGCTCGCGCTCCATCTACCACGAGGGGTGGAAGGCGACGACGGACCACATCAGCACGGGAGTCCGTGACGAGGAGGAGCTCGCCGTCGGCAGCCGCGACTTCGCCCAGGACCGCTGGGAGCTGTTCGACCTGTCCGCGGACTTCTCCGAGGCGATCGACCTGGCGGACGCCCACCCCGAGCGCGTCCGCGCCATGGAGGACCTGTGGTCCGCCGAGGCGACGCGGAACAACGTCCTGCCCATCTCCGACGCCCTGGCCGAGCGCTTCGGCGGCTTCATCCCCGCGCCTTGGCCCGCCGGGCCGTCGGGCACCTACCGGCCCGGCGCCGGCGCGGTGGCCGACGAGGCGCTCCCCCTCCTCTGGGGCGGCTTTCGCATGACGGCCGCCGTCGACACCGGCCCGGGGAACGCCCAGGGCGTGATCTTCGCCCTGGGCGACTGGTTCGGCGGCTGGGCCCTCTACGCCGTGAGCGGCATCGTCCACTTCACGTTCGCCCGAGCCGGGGATGCGATCGAGCTCGCCGCGCCGTCGGCCCTCCAACCCGGCGGCCACGAGATCGCGGTCCTCTACGAGCTCGATCCGGCCGGCGCGGCCGGCCGGATGGCCCTGTTCGTCGATGGCGTCGGGGTCGACGAGACCACGTTCGAGGGCACGCTCCCCCTGGCCCTGCAACACGGCGGCGCCGGGCTCCGCCTTGCACGCGACACCGGCCTGCCGGTCTCGGCGCGCTACACGCCGCCGGCGCCCTTCACGGGCACAGTGCACGAGCTGCGCATCGACGCCCCGGGCTCGCCCGATGTCGACCGGGGCAACGAGGTGCGCGCCGCGCTCCACGCGGACTGAGTAGGGCCAATAGGTGAGATGGAGATGGCCTGAGGTCGGGGGAACGGAAGAACGGTGCCCACCTATCCGGCGTATGGGAACAGCGTCGATGACGATGTCGCTCGCGCGTGACGGGGCACCCTTGGAAAGGCCTACTCCGTCGAGCTGGTTCCATCCGCAGACTGCACGCGCTGCCGAACTGGAGATCCAATTCAACTGCTCGCGGTGAGGAAGGATTTGGCGGCCTGGGCTCACAAGAGTGTGTCCGTGACCCGGTCTTCCTAGACAGTTCCGGCGGTCGGCCGCCACCGTATTTTTCTGGGCACCTGGTGGTCCTAAGTGTAGCTGAGGGAAACCTTGTCAATCACGACCCAGCCCGGTCAACGGGAGCAGCCCGCCCCCATCCGAGGTCGCCGCACGCGTCTCACCAAGCAATCAACGCGACCTTGGCGGATTCTCCGGCGAGCAATGCAGCGACTCCGAGAGGTCATGCCAGCGGCCTCGGGGCCGTCGCTTCTGAGCGGTTCCGACCGAGGGCAGGGAGCAAGGTATCGGCAGATTTCAGCCGATCTTCCGTATGGTCCGCAGCGAAGCTGAAACTGCAACGGGTGCCGTCACGAGGTCACGCCGATCGCGATCCCGTCGCGACGCGATGGCCGCCCCACATACAACAGAAGCTCACACGATGTGTGCGTCCATTCACAACTCCAGCGGGCCCTCGCCTTCATGCTCCGCCACAAAGAGACCCGCTATGCCAGAATCTCGACTGTGTCGCGGCGGCAGAACGTCTCAGGTCTCGACCGAGTCGTCAAGCGCGTCGAACGTCGGAGATGGCCGATCGTGGTCTCGGTTGTTTACGTCGTCCTCGGGCTGGGGTTCTGTTTCCGGTGGGGACCGGTTGTCCGACACGTCCCTTCCCTGTGGATCAGGCCCACAGACCTGGGGGTGGGTTACAACGCAGCGACCGCCTTGGCCCACGGTCACTTCGGAGCGATCTATCAGCCAGGTGCCGGCTACCTCGCTTACCCAGCACTGTTGTTCGTCTTGGCACCTCTTGGCGCCATCAGTTTCGGGGGCTCGTTCATCGGGATCGCCGTCAACCATCATCTGCTAACTCATCCTGTCGTGTACACGGCGACCAGCAGCACCAACCTGCTCATAGCTGGGTCCCCGGTGTTCTCGAGCAGAGAGGAGTACGTCCTTCACCCGGACAGCGTTAGTAGCTCTCATCCCCACCGCCCTGGTGTTGTCATGCATCGCACTGTTTGCGTGCGATGCGCTCGCCGAGCGACTCAAGGTCTCCCGGTCACGACGTGTGGCACTCGTCGTCGCCGAGGCGATAATTCTATGGAACGTCATGGTCCTGTGGGGGCATCCAGAGGATACGGTGGCCGTAGCCTTGGCGATCTATGCGTTGATCTTCGCCATGGATGACCGCTTCACCGGTGCGGGCTGGCTCTTCGGCGCTGCATTTGCATTCCAACCCTTGGTCCTGATGATGTTCCCTGTCCTCATCGTCATGGGCGGAAAAGACCGTGCAATGGGGCTGATCGTCAGAGGTGTCGTCCCCGCCGCGGTGGTGACTGTTGGCCCCCTGGTCGCGAACTTCCACGACACGGTCCACGCACTCGTGACGCAAGCGACCTTTCCGTACAACTTCGAGAATCACCAAACCCCGTGGACGTTCCTGGCGCAGAGGCAGGGCGGAAGAGGGACCGAAACGGCCGTCGGGGCCGGGCCGATGCGGATTGCTGTGCTCGCCCTTGCTGCAGGTGTGGGTTGGTGGGCTCGAAGGTGGCGGAATAGGCCCGAGATGATCGCCTGGGCCGTGGCCATGACGCTCGCCCTGCGGCTGTGCTTCGAGGTGACGATGACCGACTACTACGCGTGGCCGGCATTGGCCGTAGGTCTAGTGGTCGCGGCACGCTGCAGTCGGCTTCGATTCGCCGCTTCGATTGCCGTTGCGATCCTGACCACCGTCGTTGCTCAATGGAACTTCGGTTGGCTCCCATGGTGGTCGATTGACGTGGCGGGTGTCGCTGGGTTACTCGTCATTACGTCACGCCCTGTTCCGCTTGTCCCCGCGATGGAGCAAGTGCCCGGACTTCGCCGAACGACCGTGGCGGCACAAGGCGGTCCAAGGTCGGGATCAGAGCCCACCGAGAAGGATGCGCCCGGACACACACGATCACCAGCGGTGGTGCAAGGCCGCTCGAAGTCGGGATCGGGGAAGAAGAAGGGCCCTCGCGCAGGCAAGAACCGTTCTGGTAGCCGCTGACGTCGGAGCTGCCCAGAGCGGACAGCGAGCCCCTGGGAGCCAGACGCGACCGAGGACAAGGCGCCGCTCGCACCCGTCCGGCTTCTGCCGGCTTCGTGGGGCGCCCCATGGCGCGCGCGACTTCGTGCCTACGGGCAGTTCCAAGGTGCCGGCATGGGGCACGCTCCAACCCTGGAGGCAAGAGCAAATCGTTGAACCATTAGCTGCCCGACTTCAGGCGACTTCATCACCTATTTGCCGTACTCAACGCGACTCAGGGCTCCCGACCCAGCGCCATCCGGGCGTGCGCCCGGTGTTCTTGGGTGTGGCGCGCCGACGACGGCGACCGGGTCGCCCGTCGGCAGGTGCCGACCGCCCGCCGGGCCGAAGGGCGCCGTACGGTCGAGGACCTCGTCGTTGAGGCTGCGCGGCGCCGCTGCCACCCGCTCACTCGCCATCACGCACCCCCGCCAGCTCGATCAGGTCCTCGACCCGCCACGAGCCCGGCGGCGCCCCCTCCATAGCGGCGCGCACGGCCAGCCGCTGCAACAACGCGTTCACCGGTGTCGCCACGCCGTGGAGCCGGCCCAGCAACACGATCTCCCCGTTGAGGAACTCGGCCTCGATGGAGCCCGCTCCCCGGGCCAGGCTCTGCCAGCTCGACCCGCCCTGCCACTCGCCCGACTCGGTCGGCGACAGCTGCAGGTTGTCGGCGCGGCGCGCGCGGTCCTCCTCCGAGCTGGCCACGTCGATGCCCGCCGCGGCAAGGGTGGCGCTGCCCTCGCGCTGCGCCGCCTTGGCCAGAGCGCTGAACCTTCCCGAGGGGCCGCAGAGCGCCTCGACCGCGTTGGCCAGGTTCATGAGCAGCTTGCGGTACTTCCAGCGCATGATGTCGGGTCGGGCGACGGACTGGAACGACGTGGTGGCGATGGCGTCCGCGATGCCCTGGCCCAGGTCGTCGATGCCGCCGGGGTAGCGACCCAGGTCGAGCATCCCCGAGACCGGGGCCGAGTGCAATTGGACGACGCCGGGGCGCAGCTGGGTGGCCGGGCACATCACGCACATGGCGAAGGTGTTCGGGAAGTGGCGCAACATCCGGCGTTCGTTCTCCACGCCGTTCTGCATGCAGACCACGGGCGTGGCCGGCGGCGCCACCGTGAGCTGCGTGAGCGCATGCTCGGTGTGCTGCCCCTTCACGGCCAGCAGCACGACGGTGTCCTCGGCCGCGTGCTCGTCCCACGCCACCTCGGCAGGATCGGCGACCGCCGGGATGGGGAGGGTCACCGTCTCGTCGGGGGCCTCGAGGACGAGGCCCGCCTGCAGGGCACGGCCGTGCTCGCCCCGGGCGACCAGGGTCACGTCGAAGCCCTTCTGGTAGAGGCGGGCGCCGACTGCGCCCCCGATTGCACCGGCACCCAGGACGACGAAGCGCATGGAGAGCACTTTGCCACGTGCCAAGCTCTGCGCATGGCCTCGCTCAATCCCGTCGAGCGCGCCGCCTCGCTGGGCGGCGCCGTCGCCGGAGCCCCGCTGCGCCTGGTGGGCGAGCTGGCGGCGCCGGCCCGGGGCGACATGGCGCGCACCGTGCGGCGGGCGATCGGGCTCTCCGCGGAGCCGCCGCCCATGGCCACCGATCCCGACGACGCCTACCTGCCGCCCGACGGCGTGGCCCGCCTCGTCCACGCCGACCTGCCCTCCATGCTCGTCGGCGGCATGGGCGCGCTCCTCCTCCAGATGCTCCACCCGCTCGCCATGGCCGGCGTCGCCGAGCACTCGGGCTACCGCGAGGACCCGCTGGGCCGGCTGCGGCGCACGGCGTCGTTCGTCGCCGCGACGACGTTCGGCACGAAGGCCGACGCGGAGGCAGCCATCGCCCAGGTGCACCGGGTGCACCGCCGCGTCAAGGGAACGGCCCCGGACGGACGTCCGTACTCAGCCGACGATCCCGAGCTCGTCACCTTCATCCACGTGGCCGAGGTCTCGAGCCTCCTCGCGGCCTCCCGGCGCTACGGGCCCCGGCCCCTCACACCAGCGCAGTGCGACCGCTACTACGAGGAGGTGGCGCCGGTGGCACTCGCCCTCGGCGCGACGTGGGCCCCGCGCTCGGCCGCCGAGGTGGAGAGCTACCTGCTGCGGGTGCGGCCGGACCTCTACGCCGGGCCCCAGGCCATCGCGGCACGCGACTGGCTCATGCGCGGCGTGGCCCGGCGGCCCACCGAGCGCGCCGTCTACTCGCTCGTGCTGGCCGCGGCCGTCGGCACCCTGCCCTCGTGGGCCCGTCGCGAGCTCGGGCTGTCCCTCGCCGGCCCCCTCGACCTGCTCGTCGACTCGGCGGCGGTGACACCGCTGACCCGGGGGCTGTCCGCCGCGGTGCGCTGGATGGTCGGCCCGCGGGACTGAGGCGCCGGGGTCGCCCTCAGGTCACGAGGGTGAGACCGCCGTCGACGACGACCACCTGCCCGGTGACGTAGGCGGCGCGGGCCAGCGACAGGATCACCTCGGCCACGTCGTCGGGCTGACCCGAGCGCTTGAGGGGCGCCATCTGGCGCACGGCCTCGCGCACGACGTCCCAGTCGTCGGTCCAGGGCGTGTCGACGAGACCAGGCGCCACGGCGTTGACCCGGACCTCGGGGCCGGCCACCTTGGCCAGCAGCACCGTCATGTGGTTGAGGGCCGCCTTGCTCGCCGCGTAGGGGATGGAGGAGCCGACGGGACGCACGCCCGCCACCGAGGCGACGTTGACCACCGATCCCCGCGCCTCGCTCAGGGCAGGCAGCGCCGCCACCGTCATGGCCCAGGTCCCGAAGACGTTGACCTCGAAGATGCGCCGCCACACGTCGACGGTGGCCGCCGCGACGTCGTGGTGCGGGATCACGGCGGTGGTCCCCGCATTGTTCACCAGCGTGTCGAGGCGCCCCCACCGGTCGAGGGCGGTCGCCACCAGCCGCTCACCGGACGCGGGGTCCGTGATGTCGCCCTGCAGGTAGTGGGCGTCGGGCAGCGCGGCGGCCACGGCCTCTCCCTCGGTGACCGAGCGGGAGGAGTTGACCAGCACGGCGGCGCCGGCGGCGGCGAAGGCGCGCGCCGTGGCGGCACCGATCCCGCTCGACGAGCCGGTCACCGCCACGACGTGCCCGTCGAGGGGCGCGCCGCTCATCGTCGCGCGCTCACCGCGGGACGATCCCCCAGCTGGGCCGTCCATTCCGGTGCCGGGTTGGAGGTCGATGACGTCCTTGCCCGTGCGCAGCGCGTTGGGAGGGCAGGTCATCGGCTCGATGGCGACGGCGCGACGGCGGCGCTGCAACTCGGCGAGCGTGTCGCCCGTGTAGACCATCAGGTAGGGGAAGCCCTCGTCCACCCACAGCGTGGCGCCCGTGACGCCGCCCGGCGCATCGAGGTTGGCCCGGGCCTTGCCGTCGGCGTCGCGGACCAAGGTGGTGTAGGCCGTGTCGAGCACGGCCGGCCCGACGAAGCGCGAGGTGGTGAAGTCGCGTTCGGTGCCCTCGACGGGGGTGAGCGCCCCGGTCGGCAGCCCCCGGTCGTCGAGGTCGAGCGTGTGGCGCGCCGGCACGTGCAGGATCGCCCCGTCGACCGTCTCGGGCCCCGCGGTGAGGTAGGGGTGGAAGCCGAGGCCGAAGGGGATCGGGCCCTCGTCGAGCGACTGGGCCCGGGTCGTGACGGTCCAGGCCGTCACGGCCCACGTGGTACTCGAGCTCGAGCAGCACCGAGAACGGGTAGCCGGGCTGGGGGTGGAGCTGCAGGCGGAGGGAGAGCTGGTTCTGATGCCGGGTCTGGAGCGTCCAGGGCAGCCAGCGCACCAGACCGTGGATGGCGTTGCGGCGCTCCGGCTCGTCGAGGGCGGCCTGGGCCCGCACCCCGTTGAACTCGTAGCGCCCGTCGGCCAGCCGGTTCGGCCAGGGGGCGAGCACCTGTCCCCGGCCCGAGTGGGACCACTCGTCGGGACCGAAGCCGTCGATCACCGCATGGTCGCCCACCGAGTAGGCACGCAGGGTGGCGCCGACCTCGCAGACGATGACCTCCTGGCGGCCGTGCCCGATGCGCCACTGCTGGCCCGTGGGTGAGGCGACGGAGATCCTGGGGGTGCGGGCCGGCATTGCGAGTGAATTGAAGCAGACCAAGGCCTGGGCATGGGTGAGGGGCCGAACCGGTGGCGCGGTGAAGCCCGGGTGACCGGGGCACGAACGTCTGGTGACGGGACCCGGCCGCCCGGTCGGCGACCGGTAGGGTGGGCGCACGTGAGGATCCTCGTCACCAACGACGACGGGGTGGGCGCGCCCGGGCTGGCGGCCCTGACCAGGGCGCTCGTCGCGCTGGGCCGACCGCCGCGGGCTCGACGGGCCGGCAGCCCCACACGAGATCGTCGTCGTCGCCCCGAGCTCGAACTACAGCGGCGCCGGCGCCGCCGTCGGCTCGGTGACGCGACCGGACGACCATCACCTACCAGCGCGCCGTCGTCGAGGGCGCCGAGGGCGTCGAGGCCTACGGTCTCGACGCCTCGCCCGCGCTCTCGGTCATCGCCGGCGCACTCGGGGCGGTCGGCCCCAAGCCCGACCTCGTCCTCTCGGGCATCAACCACGGCGTCAACGTGGGCCGCTCGGTGCTGCACTCGGGCACGGTCGGCGCAGCGCTGACCGCCAGCCAGCTGGGCATCAGCGCGCTGGCCGTCTCGCTGCGGGTCGGCGCGGAGCCCGACCCCTGGGAGTCGGCGGCCGACCTGGCCGTGGCGCTCATCCCGCTGCTGGCGGCGGCCCCGGTGCGGACGGTGCTCAACCTGAACGTGCCACACCTGCGCACGGACGAGATCCGCGGCGTGCGCTGGGCCCGGGTGAGCGGGGCCGGACTGATCAAGTCCGCCCGGGGCACCGGGGCATGGGAGGCGCCGAACCGCGAGGAGATCGAGGGACCGGCCGCGGCCGAGGCGGCGCGCTCCATCATGGAGGGCGAGCCCGAGGAGAAGGGCGAGATCGTCCTGACCGTCGGTTCTCCGTTCCCCCACTCGAGCGATCTCGGCCTGGCCGACGCCGGGGTCCGAGGACGCAACGCTGGTCGCCCAGGGCTATGCCGCGCTCGACCGCGCTGCGGGGCCCGCGGGCCGAGGAGGATCCCGGGCTGCTGGCCCAGCTCGACCAGGGCCTGGGCGCCTCGCTGTCGGCGTTCGCCTTCAGCGGCTGAGCTGCCTGCCCCGGTCTCAGTCGTCTTCGGGCCCCGGGGCGCGCCGCCGTCCGCTTCGTCTGGGCGCGGTGGCGCTTCTGCTCCACCCGGCGCACCTGCGAGCCCTTGGTCGGCCGGGTGGCCCGCCGGGGCGTCGACGTCGCGCAGCGCCCGCATCGAGCTTGGCCGCCAGCCGCTCGAGTGCCAGCTGGCGGTTGCGCGCCTGGGAGCGCGAGTCCGATGCGCTGGCGCGCACCACGGGGCCGAGGCGCTCGAGCAGCCGGGCCCGCTGACGCGGGCCGAGCGTCGCGGAGCCCTCGACGTCGAACTGCACCTCGACCCGGCTGAGCGTGCGGTTGGCGTGCTGGCCGCCCGGGCCGCCCGACGTCGTGGCACGCCAGGAGATCTCCGCCAGCGGCAGGTCGAGCCCCCGGCGCACGTGCAGCGTCTCCTCTGCGGCCACGCGACGAGCGTACGGAGGACCCGGTTACGCTCCGGTGCATGGACTACCGCCACCTCGGCCACTCGGGCATGCTCGTCTCCGCCCTCTCGTACGGCAACTGGATCACGCACGGCAGCCAGATCGAGGAGGAGGCAGCGGTGGCGTGCGTGAAGGCCGCGCTCGACGTGGGCATCACCACCTTCGACACGGCCGACGTCTACGCCCTGGGGCAGGCGGAGTCGGTGCTCGGCCGGGCGCTTCAAGGCGTGCGCGCGCGACTCGCATCGAGATCTTCACCAAGGTGTACTGGCCGACCGGGCCCAACCCCAACAACCGCGGCCTGTCGCGCAAGCACATCATGGAGTCGCTGCACGCCTCGCTCGAGCGCCTCCAGACCGACCACGTCGACCTGCTCCAGGCCCACCGCTTCGACTACGAGGCCCCGCTCGAGGAGACCCTGCGGGCGTTCGACGACCTGGTGCGCCAGGGCAAGGTCCACTACGTCGGTGTCTCGGAGTGGACGGCCGAGCAGATCGAGGAGGCGCTGCGCCTGGCCGACGAGATGGGCTTCGACCGCATCGTCTCCAACCAACCCCAGTACTCGCTGATCTGGCGGGTGATCGAGGCCGAGGTCGTGCCGCTGTGCCAGAAGGAGGGCGTGGGCCAGATCGTGTGGTCGCCCCTGGCCCAGGGCGTGCTGACCGGCAAGTACCGGCCCGGGACGCGACTCCGCCGCCGAGGGCACGCGGGCCACCGGCCCCGAGGGCGGGGAGATGAGCTGGCTCCTGCGCGACGAGGTGCTCGAGCCCGTGCAGGCCTACGCCGCCCTGTGCCGCGAGGCCGGCTACACGCCCGGCCGCGGTTGCCCTGGCCTGGGTGCTGCAGAACCAGAACGTGAGCAGCGCCATCATCGGGCGCCAGCCGGCCCGAGCAGATCGCCGAGAACGTGAAGGCGCTCGACGTCGTGCTCGAGCCCGACTTCGTCGAGGCGATTGAGAAGGCGCTCGAGCCGGCCACGCTCTTCGACCCCGGCTTCACCTTCAGCCCCGCCAGCCGGGCGGCGATGTAGCGGGACGCTCAGCCGGGCTGGCCGAAGCGCGAGGTGAACGAGCGCACCTCGAACGTCGAGTGCGTGCGCTGTTCCTCGAAGACACGGGTATAGCCCGTGTGTGCGATGCGCCACCCCTCCTCCGCCATCCTGTAGCGGTCGTCGTAGAACGCGGTGCCGCGGATCTCGATGTCGGCCGCCGGCACGATGACGCGGTCCTGCAGGTACCAGATCCCCTGGGCCATCGTGTCGGAGGTGAAGGTGATCTCGGGGTGGTGGCCGTGGTGCTCGGTGACGATGCCGGGGTCGCCGAGGACCGCCGCCAGCCACGACGACGATGGCCGCCCGCCCCTCGAGCACGGTCTTGCCGTCCTCGTACGACGCGGTGGCATCCTCGGTCAGGAGGGCGCCGAGGTCGTCGAACTGCTTGAGGTCGAGGTGCCGGAAGTACGCGTACTTGAGGCGCCGTATGGCCTCGAGCTCGACCGCCGTGTCCATGTGCGCACTCCCTTTCGTCCGCCCTCCGGGGTCGTCGCCGAGGGCCGCGGCCAGGGTACGTTTCCGGCGGAGTTGGCGGGGGGCCCGGGCGCAGACCAGCATTCCCCGCGTGCCGACGGACAGCAAGCGCCAGCGGATCGCCGCTTACGGGGTGGCCCGCGACGACCGAAGGACGCCTGCTGCTGGCGCGGGCCTCGCCGGCCCTCACCCTGCGCGGTCGCTGGTTCCTCCCCGGTGGCGGCGTCCAGCACGGCGAGAGCCCGCCCGACTCGCTGCGCCGGGAGATGGAAGAGGAGTCCGGGCTGACGGTCACGCCTGGGCCCGCTCCTCGACGTCCTCTCCGACGTCCGCACGCATCCCCGACGGCACGAGCCTGCACACCGTGCGGCTGATCTACCGGGTCGACTCGTGGGAGGGCACCCTGCGGCCCGAGGTCGGACGGGACGACCGACGCCGTCGGATGGTTCACGCCCGAAGAGATCCGGGCCATGCCTCTTGGCGCTCTACGTCCAGACCGTGGTGGACCGGATGCTGTGAACGGGCTCGACGAGACCGACCCGCGGCACCACGTCGTGATCATCGGCTGCGGCTTCGGCGGGCTGTTCGCAGCCCGCGCCCTCAAGCACGCGCCGGTCCGTGTGACGCTCATCGACCGCACGAACCACCACCTCTTCCAGCCGCTCCTCTACCAGGTGGCCACCGGCATCCTCTCGGAGGGCCAGATCGCGCCCGCGATCCGGGACGTGCTGCGGAACTACCGCTCGCTGCGCGTCGTCCTGGCCGAGGTGGAGCACATCGACGTGGACGCCCGCCAGGTGCACGCCGACGAGTTCGGCACGGCGCTGACGATCGGCTACGACAGCCTCATCGTGGCCGGCGGCGCGCGCGACCTCCTACTTCGGGCACGACGAGTTCCGCTCCGCCGCGTCGGGCATGAAGTCGCTCGACGACGCCCTCGCCCTGCGGGGTCAGATCTTCGGCGCCTTCGAGCTGGCCGAGGCAGAGTCGGACGAGGACGAGCGCCAGCGGCTCATGACCTTCGTCGTCGTCGGCGGGGGCCCGACCGGGGTCGAGATGGCGGGACAGCTCAAGGAGCTCTCCCGGCGCGCCCTGCGGCGCAACTACCGCCGCATCGACCCACGCCACACCCGCGTCGTCCTCGTCGAAGGCATCGACCGGCTGGTCGGCTCCATGGGGCCGCGCCTGTCGCGCCTGACGGCGCGCGACCTCGCCCGCATGGGCGTCGAGATCCACCTCGGCGCCATGGTGACCGACATGGACGACCAGGGCGTGGAGATCACGAAGAAGGACGGCACCACCGAGCGGATCCCGGCCGCCACCAAGGTCTGGGCGGCCGGCACCCGCGCCTCGGGGCTGGGGACGCACCTGGCCGAGGCCGCGGGGGCCGAGACCGACAAGGCCGGGCGGGTGGTGGTCGCTCCCGACTGCTCCGTGCCCGGGCCATCCCGAGGTCTTCGTCGTGGGCGACCTGATGGCCCTCGACGACCTGCCGGGGGTGGCCGAGGTGGCCATGCAGTCGGGCGCCCATGCCGCCCGCACCATCGTGCGGCGCCTGGAGGGCAAGCCCGCCCAGGCCCTTCCGCTACCACGACCTGGGGACGCTGGCCGTGATCTCCCGGTTCCGGGCCGTGGCCAAGATCGGACCATTGCGGGTCGGGGGTTTCGTCGGCTGGCTGCTCTGGCTCGTCGTGCACATCACCTTCCTCACCGGCTTCAAGAACCGGTTCGGCGCGCTGACCCGCTGGGCGGTCAGCTTCGTCGGGCGGGGCCGCTACGAGCGGGCCCTGATCGGGCGCTGGGTGGCGCGGGCGAAGCGGGCCACCGAATCTGCGTAAGGTTCGGGCCGGAAGCAGACGAAGACCCACGGGGGACCGACCCATGCCCATCAACGTCACGCCCATTCGCCGGGCTCAGCGACGACATCAACGACATCCGGCTCCGCACGGCGCGCATCGTCAACGAGAAGATCCTGCCCAACGAGGCGCTGCTCTGGCACGCACGGGGCAGCAACGTCACCGACGCCGAGCGCGCCGAGGCCAAGGCGCTTCGGCTCGGGATTCAGGAGAAGGTGAAGGCGGAGGGCCTGTGGGCGCCCCACCTGCCACCCGAGTACGGCGGCATGGGCATCGACTTCATGGCCCACGCCTACATGAACGAGATCCTCGCCTACGCGGTGGGGGCCGCCTCGCTCTTCGGCGTGGTGGCCCCGAACTCGGGCAACCAGACGATCCTCGTCAAGTACGGGACGGAGGAGCAGAAGAAGAAGTGGCTCCTCCCGCTCGTCGAGGGGACCATGCAGTCGGGCTTCTCCATGACCGAGCCGGAGAACGCGGGCTCGGACCCGCGCTCCATTCAGACCACGGCCATCCGCGAGGGCGACGAGTGGGTGATCAACGGGCACAAGTGGTTCACGTCCAACGGGTTGGCGGCCGACTTCTTCATCGTCATGTGCCGGGTCAAGGAGTCCAAGGACGACGAGGGGCCGGGGCGGATGGCCCAGATCATCGTGCCCACCTCGAACCCGGGGGTCATCATCGAGCGCGGCATCGGGATCTGGGGCAGCCCCAAGTCGGACCACTGCGAGGTGCGCTACGACCAGGTCCGGGTGCCGCTCGACAACCTGCTCGGTCAGGTCGGCGACGGCCACCGGGCCGCCCAGGACCGCCTCGGCGCCGGCCGGATCTTCCACTGCATGAACTCGGTGGGCCAGATGTGGCGCGCCTTCGACCTGATGGTCGAGCGCCTGCTGACCCGCGAGGTGCACGGCGGGCTCCTCAAGGACAAGCAGTTCATGCAGGGTTTCGTGGCCGACAGCTACATGGACCTGCAGGCCGCCCGCCTCATGACGATCCACGCCGCCGAGAAGGTGGACAAGGGCGACCCTCAGGCCCGCACGGAGATCAGCGCCATCAAGGTCTTCGTCCCGGCGGCTTACACCCGGGTGGTCGACCGCGCCATTCAGGTCTGGGGCGCCGCCGGGGTCACCAACGACCTCCCGCTGGCCCAGATGTACCTCGGCGCCCGAACGCTGCGGCTCGCCGACGGTCCCGACGAGGTGCACCGCATCCTCATCGCCAAGAACGTCCTGCACCACTACGAGAAGGGCGAGAGCTGGGACTTCGCCGGGTGACCCCCCGATGACCTGGGAGCCCGGACCGGCGGTGGCGGTCCTCGCCCGGGGCATCTTCGAGGGGAAGGTCGCCGTCGTCACGGGCGGGGGGACCGGGCTCGGGCGCGAGGTCGCCCATGCCTTCGCCCATCTCGGCGGGCACGCCGTGATCGCCGGCCGCACCGCGGCCCGACTGGACGAGGCGGTGGCGTCCGTCGCCGCGGCGGGAGGCAGCTGCACGGCGGTGCCCACCGACATCCGGCAGCCGGCACAGGTCGATGCGCTCCGCGACGAGGTCTACGGGCGCTTCGGCCGGGTCGACGTGCTCGTGAACAACGCGGGCGGGCAGTTCCCCGGCCTGCCCAGCACGATCACCGACAACGGCTGGCGTGCCGTGGTGGACCTGAACCTGAACGGGACCTGGAACGTGACGAGCCGCTTCATGGGCCCGATGGCCGAGGCAGGATCGGGCTCCATCCTCAACGTGGTGCACACGTTCTCCCTCGAGCGTGGCGCGCCGATGTTCGTCCATTCGGGCGCGGCCCGGGCCGGCGTGGTCAACATGGTCAAGACGCTGGCGCCCTACCTGATGCGACGCGGGGTCACCATCAACGCGTTCGCTCCCGGTGTCTTCGCGACACCGGGTATGGTCGAGTCCGAGCTGGCCACCGTCGGGCGCACCGAGGCGGGCTTCACCGACGAGCTGGTGGCCGAGGGGACGACCGTCCGCATGGGCACCGTCGACGAGATGGCGGCAATCGTCCTCTTCCTGTGCTCCCCGGCGGCGCGGTACGTCTGCGGCGCCACGATCGTCGCCGACGGGGCGTCCATGCAGACCAACTGGCCCGACTTCTTCCCCGTCGGGGAGATGTAGCGGCGCAGGCGTTGCCAGAGCCGGCCACCGGGCAAGCCGGTTCCTCACTGTCGATCGGACGGCTTCGGGGTTCGAAACAGTCCACGATGGGCAACGAGCGAGCGCTACGCCCCCGCGACGGCGGGCGCCGGGTCCGGGTCCATGGTGGCCGGGGCGGTGCGCGCCAACATGGCGACAGCGACGCACATGGCGGCGAAGGCGAACGAGCCGACAGCCAACCGGGCGACATCGGCCGCAAAGGTCTCCCCGAAGATCCACACGCTCAACGCAATGCTCACGACGGGGTCGACGATGACGATGAACGGCTGCGAGATGCTGAGCGGGCCGACATGCAGGGCGGACTGGTTCAAGACCTCAGCCGCCAGACCCGCGACCGCCAGTGCGTAGACCGGCCAGTGCGTGAACATCCCCGTCACGCCGAATTGGGTCAGCGTGTCGGTGGTCGCCTTGATGAACGTGGCCACGAGTGCCCACAGCATGGAGGCCGACGCTCCCAGCAGTGCGGCCCGGCGCCCCGGCGAGCCACGCAGCCCCAGCAGAGCCAGCAGCGTCGCCGCGCCAGCCGTGGCCGCCGTGGCCGACGCCCAGGCCCCGCTCGTGGGCAGTGCGCTGCCGCCACTGGGCTCGGCCATGGCGAGGAAGAGGGCCAGGAAGACGCAGGTGAGCGCAGCCGCCCACCAGGTGGCCGGCCGTATCGACTGGTGGAGCCACAACCGCCGCAGGACCAGTGCGAAGACCAGCTCTGTGACCAGGAGCGGCTGCACCACCGAGATCAGCCCGTTGTGCAGGGCAAGGGCCTGGAAGACGAACGCGGCGGCGAGCGCGGCCCACCCGAGGAGCCACAAGGGGTTGGACACCAGGTAGCGGACGAAGCGCCAGCCTTTGGAGTGCCCCGGGTCGCCGATGCTCGCGATGTGCTGCATGACCACGTTGAGGGCGTTGGAGAAAGCCGCGAGCAGGGCGAACAGCACGGGCACCGTGGCAATTCTCCCGGCGCCAACGGGGTGCGGATAGTGCCATTGGTCCCCAGTGCCCCCGGAGGGTCGGGCCTCCTACGCCGGGATCGGTTGCCCGAACGGGCGCATCCAAACTCGGTCAGCCCGAGTTACGGGCGATGCAGACCCAGCCGAGGTCGTACGTGCGCACCGCGACGTCGGCGAAGCCGGCCGCGGCGAGCCGCGGCGCCAGGTCCTCGGGCGCGATCGGGTTGTAGGTATCGCCGTCGTGGAAGACGGCGCTGCCCTCGCTGTACGTCCCGTCCGCCGCCACCAGCACGCCTCCGGGCACGAGGACCCGGGCCAGCTCGGCGAAGACCCGGTCCTGCGCCTCGGCGGGCGCGATGTGGTGGAGCATGTGGAAGGAGGCGGCGCCGGTGAAGCTCCGGGGCGGGTAGTCCAGCGCGGTCGCGTCCCCGATGACGACGTCGACGTTGCCGCCGGCCAGCCGCTCGGCCAGAGACGCCGCCAGGCCCTCGTCCACCTCCACCGCCGTGAGATGGGCCGTCATCGTGCTGAGAACGTCGGTCGTGAAGCCGGGTCCCGGCCCGATCTCGATCGCGTCGTTCCCGAGAGCGACGCCGTGCAGCGCCGTGGGCAGGATGTCCTCCTGCACGATCCTCCGCCAGTCCTCGCTGGCGCAGAACACCATGTGTTGCTCGTTCACGTCGGGGTGGCCTCAGCCCGGGGCCTGGACCTGGTACTCGTCCTTCCACCAGCGGGCGGCGCGGATCTCCTCGGGGTCGGTGCGCAGCACGGGGTCCTGCCCGAGCTCGGCCGGCGTCGGTCCGATGCGCTCCGCGATGGGGCGCAGCGCATCGAGGTCGAAGCCGTAGCAGCGAGCCGCGGTCTCGCCGAGCAGCTTGCGGGCGTCCTCGACGGGGATGCCGCCGAAGTCGCTCCGGAGGCGCTCCTGCGTGTGGGGCCAGGTCCCCTCGGGGTGGGGGTAGTCGGTCCCCCACATCACGACGTCACACCCGAGGACGTGGCGGCGACGGATCTCCTCGCGCGACATGGTGGACGCGCCGATGAAGAGGTTCTCGCCGAAGTAGTCCGACGGCAACTTGGAGATCTTCCCCTTCAGCAGCGCCGCCATCTTCTTGGTCGTGTGGCCCCCGCCCATGTACTGGTCCCACTTCCACATCATGTCGGCGGCCCAGTAGGCGGCCGCCTCCGTCACGACGTACTTGAGCCGGGGGTAACGCTCGAACACACCGGAGAAGAGGAGGTGCCACATGGGGCGGGCGGCCCACCACACCACCTCGGCCAGGTAGATCCCGATGTTGTCGTTGTACTCGTCCTGCGGTGCCTCTCCCGAGTGGGTGTGCACGGGGAACCCGGCTGCCTGGCAGGCGGCCCACACGGGGTCGTAGTCGGGGTGGTTGTAGGGCACGAGGTCGTGCCACATGGTGGGCACCATGATCCCGCGGATGCCCGGCTGGGTGGCCAGCCACTCGATCTCGGCCACCGAGCGCTCGACGCCGTGGGTGATGGGCACCAGCGCGATGCCGCCGTGGCGCTCCGGGCTGCGGGCGCACATCTCGGCCAGGAAGCGGTTGTGCGCCCGCGCCCCGGCGAAGGCGAGCTCGGGGTCGGCGATGGCCCCGGCGGAGAGGCCGGCGCCGAAGGGCGGTGAGGCCATGCCGGTGATGGCGTCGGCGTCGGCGAACATGACTTCGGCCGCGACGCCGTCGGCGTCGAGCTCCTTGTCGCGCTGCTCGATGTCCCAGGCGCCGCGCAGCCCCTCCTCGTTGTCTGTCTCCCATCCCATGATGTAGTCGTAATTCATCTGGAGCTGCTGGTCACGGTTGGCGTGGCGCTCCGCGAGGTACTCGTCGAACTGCGGGAGGTAGCGGGCGTCGAGGTAGAGCCGGTACTCCTCGCAGGGGAGGCCGGCGTGGGCGTCGGCGGAGATGATCGTGTAGCGGTCGCTCATCGCTTCGCCCCGAGCACCGAGAGGTCGTCGTAGCGCTGGTGGATGAACGGCTCGAGGCCGGCCCGTGGCACCGGACCGATGACGCGGCCCACCTGCGTGCTGGCCCGTTCGGTCCAGTTCAGGTCCACCATGCGGCGCACCACGAGATCGGCCACCGGGTCCAGGGGCGCCTCCTTCAGGATGAGCTCACCCTCAATGCCCTCGTGGAGGCGGGTGCGCTCGGTCTTCTCGCCGTAGACCAGCAGTGGGTCCTGGTCGAGCACGCCGGCCACCTCGCACGAGGGCGACAGCTTGAACCAGAAGTCCGTCTTGGCCAGCTCGTAGTTCTCCCTGGCCTCGTTGATCCGACCGGTTATCTCGCAGATCACCGAGCCCATGCGGGCGATGCGGGCGGACACGTTGTCCCCGTCGCGGTGCACCTCGACCTCGGCCAGCTTCTTGGGCTCCCCGTTGACCTCGCGCCCACCGATGAGGGATTGCTCGGTCGTCATGGGCATGAGGATCGGGTACTCCCCCAGCCGGTCCTCGTGGCGCGCCTGGACGCCGATCCAGCCGGCGCCGAACACCGGCAGGCCGGGCATCTCGACCCGGGTGATGGTGATGCGCACCAGCGGCTCGGGGCCGGGCTCGAGCGGCGGCGGCAGGACCGCGGCGACGATCTCGGGGTCCGTCTCGTAGACGGCGGTGACCGCCTCGGACCATATGTCAGCCTTCTTGGCTTCGATCTCCCGGTTGACTTGCTCGGCTCGGGCGCCGTAGCGCACTGTCGTCATGTCTCCTCCCATCCGGCTCGTCACCACGCCCGCAGGATCTGGGTGGGGTCGAACGCGTTGCACGTCGTGTCGGTCGGCCAATTCTCGGGGGCCAGCGCCTGGGCGACGTCGGACACCAGCGGCCCGATGCGGTCGCCGACCGGTCGCAGCCGGTCGAGGTCGAAGCCGTAGAACTGCGCGGCGGTCGACTCGACCATCGCCCGCACGTCGGCCTCGGCATAGTCGGCGAACGCCACCCGCAGGGCTTCCGTCGTGTAGGGGTAGCTGCCCTCGGAGTGCGGGTAGTCGGCACCCCACATCACGTGGCCGACCCCGAGCTCGCGGCAGAGGGGCGACTCGCTGGGGCGCAGGAAGCTGGCCCCGATCCAGAAGTTGCGGGCGAAGTACTCCGAGGGGGTCATCGTCAACTTCGCCGCGGCGGCGCCGAAGAAGTTGGCCTCGGCCGCGTTGGCCGTCGTCATCCGGCCGTAGAACCAGTCGAGCGTCTGGAGGCCGCGGGGCAGCCAGGCCACGCCTTGCTCGGTCACCGCGAAGCGCAGCGTCGGGTAGCGCTCCAGCACGCCGGAGAAGATGAGGTGCCACACCGAGCGGTGGCTGAACCAGGGGATCTCGATCAGCATCATGGCCCGGGCCGCCTCGTGCTCGCCGTAGTCGGGCAGCGCGCTGCCGCCGTGGATGTTGATGGGCACGTCCAGTTCGGCGCAGAGGCGCCACAGCGGCTCGTAGTGGTCCTCCCACAACGGCGGCAGGTGGGAGTTGGGCGGGATCGACGGCAGCAGGATGCCCCCGAAGGGACCGAACGTGGCGGCGGCCCAGCGCACCTCGGCGAGGGCGTCGTCGATGTCGTTGGCGAAGACCTGCACGATGCCGGCCCGGCGGCCCGGTGTGCGGGCGCAGAAGTCGGCCAGCCAGCGGTTGTGGGCCTGCACGCCGGCCCAGCGCCGCTCGTAGTCCTCGGGCGTGGGCGGCAGCGCGACCAGGTTGCCCTCGGCGAAGAACGGCGGCACCGTGTTCGGGAAGAGGACTTCGGCCGCGATGCCGTCGGCCTCGGTCTCGGCGAGGCGCCGGTCGCTGTCCCAGCTGCGGTATGCGATGGGCGCGATCAGGTCGGCGTAGGGGTTCACGTACTCCGCCGCCCAGGCGTCGAACTCGTCGTGCCAGCGGCTGGGCAGGTAGGGCCGGTAGTCGCCGATGTCACCCCCGGCGTGGCCGTCGGCCGACACGACCGTGAAGCGCGGGCCGGTCGCGGTCGCCGTCATCAGCTCAACGCCGCCGGGGGGAGCTGCCCGGCCCCGATGGCGTCGGCCCGCCGGTACAGCATCTCCGCGCACTCGTCGAGCCCATGACCGATGATGAAGTCACCCCGCTTCACGCCCTCGACACAAAAACGCCCGAGCTCATGCAGGTCCATGACCTCGACCGGGCGGCCTGCCGCCTCGAGCTGTGCCTTGAACTCCTCGAAGGTGGTGCCGGGTGCCGGGGGCCTTGGCTTCGTGCGGGCGAGCCCGGCCGGTCGGTTGCGCTGAGCCGTCCACAGGCCGGTGTCGAGCAACCCGCCGGAGGGGTAGAAGACGGCGGCCCGGAGGTCGGTGCCGGCCGCGATGAGCTGGTGGGCCAGGGCCTCGGTGAGGCACGAGATGGCCGCCTTGCTCGAGGCGTACACCGAGGCGTACGGCACGGGTGCGATGCCGCCGTCCATGCTCGAGGTGTTGACGACGACGCCCGGTTCGCCCGATGCGATCATCCTGGGCACGAAGGACAGCATCCCGTTGGCGACGCCGAAGACGTTGACCGAGAAGCACCAGGTCCAGTCGTTGGCCTCCTGCTCCCAGGGCCGCCCACCCCCGCCAGACGTCACGCCGGCGTTGTTGAAGAGGAGGTGGCACGCGCCCTCGGTGGAGAAGACGTCCCCCGCCAGCGCCTCCACCGAGTCCGGGGTGGAGACGTCGGTCACGACGCCGCGCACTTCGCCCCGGTCGGCCAGTTCCTTCACCGCGAGCTCGAGCACGGGCGCCTCGACGTCGGCGATGACGACCCGTGCCCCGTCGTCGAGCAACGCCTCGGTGATGCCGCGGCCGATGCCGGCCGCTCCCCCGGTGACCACAGCCACCTTGCCGCTCAGATCGTCCAACTCGTCGCCCCCGTTTCTGACGCCCCGTCAGGCCCCCACCCTATGCCACCGGGGTGGGAACGCCGCGCCCGCGGCGCCCGGACCAGGCCTTACGGAGCACCCGGGTTCCGCGTGTAACCGCAACGGGTGCTGTAGCGTCGATTTCCGCAGTTCGAGACGGTGGAGGTGGCGACGTGAAGCAGCGTCGGACGTGGCAAGGGATCTGCATCGGACTGATCGGCGTGGCCCTGACCCTGGCCCCCATGAGCGCCGCATCGGCGTCGCACAAGAAGCACCATGGCCACGGGACCCACACCAACGGCTCGGCCCCCAACAGCGCCATGTGCCAGGACGTCAAGACCGAGCAGACGAAGTCGAGCGGGCTCGGGGCGTCCTTCGAGAAGGCGATCCAGTCGGGCAACTTCGCCGCCGCCAAGCAGGCCATGCTCAACGCGTACAACGCCGACTCGGGCAACGTGCAGAAGGCGCTGAGCGTGATCCACACGGCGCCGGCGAACGTCCAGGCCGCGTTCAAGAACCTCCTGACGTTCGTCCAGCGGGTCAAGACCGACATCCAGAACGCCTCGAGCTTCCAGGGCCTGATCGCCTCCTTCGAGAGCCTGGGCAAGAACACGCAGCTGGTGAGCGACGGCACGACCATCGCCAACTGGTACGCCTCCGTGTGCGGCGGCAGCATCGTCACCAGCACGACGAGCTGACGACGCACTGAGAGGCGGCAGCGCGGTGCCGGAGATGCCGCCCGAATTGCGCGTGCCCCGGCCCGACGAGGCCGCGCCGCTCGACGAGATGCCCATGGCGCGGGCCTGGCTGCAACACCTGCGCGACAGCGCCATCTTCAAGGTCGAAGGGCTGACGCCGGAGCAGTTGGGGTGGCAGCCGGCCCCTTTGGCGAACTCCTGGGAGTGCTCGTGGTCCATCTGGGCTATGCGGAGAGGCTCTGGCTGCGCGCCATCTGCGCCGGCGAACCGATGGACATGAGCTGGCGGGCCCGCATGTTCGAGCTGCCCGACGGGTGGGGCGTCGACGAGGCGGTCGCCTTCTACCGCTCCGAGAGCGCGCTGGCCGACGCCGTGCTCGACCGGGCCGCCTCCTTCGACCTCCCCTCCGCCGGCGACCTGCGCACCACGACCCTCCGCTGGGCGGTGCACCACCTCATAGAGGAGACGGCGCGGCACGTCGGCCACATGGACATCACCCGGGAGCTGCTCGACGGTCGCGTGGGCCGCTGAGGGTGTGCCTGCCCCTCGTGGGCGGCCACATCGGCCTGGTCCGGACCCTGGAGGCACACCCAGGGTGGCTTTCGCGCGGTCCTTCGGGCCGAACTCCATGGTCGGGATGGAGCGGGAGGCGGGCCCGGAGAGCCTCGAATTGCTCGATCCCGTCCTGCGACCCACCTGACCCCTGCAACGTGAGATCCTGGTGGTGCGCCACGGTGAGACCGGGGCGGGCGGCATGCGTGTTCAAATTGGGGTAGCGATGACCCATAATTGAGCCAGTCAAGACCGGGGCGTTGGAGGTCGACAGAGATGGCGATGGAGGTGCATCCCGGCGAAGTGGGGCCCGGTGCAGACCCGTCTGCCACGGCCGTGGTCCGACGGACTGGGCCTGAGGGGCAGGGCCAGCTCTTCCCTGACGCGCTCGCCTACCCGACGTATGGGGACACGGACAAGATCCCCGCGGTCGGCGGCAGGAGCCGCAGACCGGACGGGCCCGGCCCGGCGCGCTGGCTCCGGGTGGCGGTCGCAGTCGTGGCGCTCGCCGTGATCGCCGCCGGGACGGCACTCGGCCTCGTCAAGGCCGGCGTGATCGGGAACGGGAACGCGAACGGTGGCGGGTCCGGGACGAGTGGTGCGCCACCCGCACACCACACCTCTGCCACCAACCCCAAGGCCCCGCTGCTCAGCGCCACGTCGACCGGAGCGGGCACCGCCTCCTACAGCATCGACGTGCCGGCCTACCAGGTGACGGTCGCCACGTCGACGGGACGGTCCTGGGTGAGCATCGGTGCCGTGGGCCAACACCCCAGCTTCGAGGGCATCCTCGAACCGGGGACGAGCCAGAAGGCGATCCTCCTCGGACCGTCCCAGGTGGACGTCGGTGCCGGGGGGACGCGGGTCATCGTGACCTCCGGCCACCGGTCGGTCACGCTGACCCCGCTGTCCGCGCCGTTCAGCTACCAGTTCACGCCCAAGCGCTGAGCGGAGGCTCGGGCTGACCGCAGCGCCTCGGAAGGGCCGTGGCGCGAAACGCGCCACGGCTGGGTAGGGCCGCCGTGCGCCCGATGAGCAGCGCGACGGCGACCGCCGCGCGTAGGGCGGCCGGCGAGAAAGGCTCAACTCGGCGCCCTCGGGTACCGACACCAGAACCTTGTGGAAGAGACCAGACGGGTCCACGACCTCTCTGTCCGCAACCTAGGTGACGACGAGGTCCCGCTCGCTGCGCACGTGGTCCACGGGTCGAAGCGGCACCGCCTGACGCAGAGGAGCTGAATGGCAGGCCTGCTGTCAAAGATCGGTCGGGGCACCTACCGGCACCGCTGGGCGACCCTGCTCGCCTGGCTGATGATCCTCGTCGCGGTCGCCTCCATCTCGGTCGCCTTCTCGAAGCCGGAATCCAACCAGTTCACGGTTCCGGGCACCCAGTCCCAGCAGGCCATGGACCTGCTCGAACAGCGCTTCCCGCAGGCGTCGGGCGCCACCGCCCAGGTCGTCTTCGCCGCCCCGGCGGGCACGACCCTGAGCAATCCCGATGTCAAGGCGGGCGTCGAGGCGTCGCTGGCCCAGGCTCGGCGCGGGGCACAGGTGCTGCTCGTGACCGACCCCTACGGCAGCAGCTCGTCGATCTCGAAGGACGGGCGCATCGGATACGCCACCGTCGCGTTCAAGGTCCCGGCCGCCAGCATCTCCCCGGCGGCGAAGCAGGAGCTCGCCGCCGCAGCCAGGCCGGCGCGCGCCAAGGGGGTGACCGTCGCCTTCGGCGGCGGGATCGTCAACCAGCCCACGACCAAGAGCTCAGACGTCCTCGGCCTCTTGATCGCCTATTTGGTGCTCACGATCACCTTCGGCTCCATGATCGCGGCCGGCCTGCCGCTGCTCAACGCGCTCATCGGCGTCGGGATCGGGCTGACCGGCATCAACGCGCTCAGCGGCCTCATCTCGTTGTCGGCGACCGCGCCCATCCTCGCCACCATGCTCGGCCTGGCCGTGGCCATCGACTACGCCCTCTTCATCGTCCATCGCTACCGCGACGAAATCGGGAAGGGCGCATCGCCGGAGGAGGCCGCCTCCACGGCGGCCGGCACGGCCGGAATGGCCGTCGTCTTCGCCGGCTGCACGGTGGTCGTCGCACTGGCCGGCCTGAGCGTGACGGGCATCCCCTTCCTGACCGTCATGGGGCTCTGTGCCGCCGCCACGGTCACCGTCGCTGTCCTGATCGCGCTGACGCTGATCCCCGCCCTCCTCGGCTTCGCCGGGGCCAAGATCAAGCCGTCCCGGGTGAAGGGGCCCGGCCGGGGGTTCTTCGCCCGGTGGGTCGCCTTCACCACGAAGCGCGCCGTCTACGTCGTCATCTCCGGGGTGTTCCTCCTCCTGGCCGTCGCGTCACCGCTGCTCAAGCTGGACCTCGGCCTGCCCGGCGCAGGGACGCTGCCCAAGTCGGACACCGCGCGCACGGCCTACGACCTGCTGGCACGCGGCTTTGGTCCGGGGATCAACGGGCCGCTGCTCGTCGTCGTCGACGCGCCGG
The DNA here is from genome assembly GCA_963717455.1 of uncultured Acidimicrobiaceae bacterium. Lineage (GTDB taxonomy): Bacteria > Actinomycetota > Acidimicrobiia > Acidimicrobiales > RAAP-2 > Bog-473. The sequence continues at coordinate 1,980,590 of OY970336.1, read as the reverse complement.
CACGCCTGAACCCCGTCGCCGTCGCCGAGACGGCGAGCAAGGACCTGGCGGCCGTGCCCGGTGTCGCCTCCGTCTCGCCACCCCTGCAGAATGCCGCCAAGAACGTGACCGTGGTCGACGTCATCCCGACCTCGGGCCCGAGCTCGGTGGCCACCAAGGACCTCGTCGCGACCATCCGCGAGAAGTCCTCCGCCGTCGCCGCCCCGTTCGGCGTGCGCGTGCTCGTCACGGGCCCGACTGCGCTGGGCATCGACGTCTCGGCCAAGCTCGGCGCCGCGCTCCCGCTCTACCTGCTCGTGGTGGTGGGGATCGCCGCCATCCTGCTCATGCTCGTCTTCCGCTCGCTGCTGGTACCGCTCACCGCGGTCCTCGGCTTCCTCCTCACCATCGGTGCCGCGCTCGGCATGGTCGTCTGGATCTTCCAGGACGGCCACTTCTCGAGCCTCGTCTCCCTGCCGGCCTCGGCACCGGTGATCAGCTTCTTGCCGCTGATGATGACCGGCATCCTCTTCGGCCTGGCCATGGACTACGAGATGTTCCTCGTCAGCCGGATGCGCGAGGAGCACGGCCGCGGCCTCACCCCGGTCGCGGCGGTCCGCACCGGCTTCGGCGAGTCCGGGCCTGTCGTGACCGCGGCCGCCATCATCATGTTCTCCGTCTTCGCCAGCTATGTCATCGCCAGCGACCTCATCACCAAGGAGATCGCCTTCGCTCTGGCCGTGGGCGTCGTGGTCGACGCCTTCATCGTGCGCATGACGTTGATCCCGGCGACCATGGCCCTTCTGGGCGAGAGAGCCTGGTGGCTGCCCCGCTGGCTGGACCGTCTCCTACCCTCGATCGACGTCGAGGGCGCCAAGCTCAGGGCGGTCGACGAGCCCGCCCGGGTGCCTGTCCCCTCCTCGTCCTAGGCGGGCGACCGCGCTCACCGGGGAATGATCGCAGACCCGCTGACCGCTGTGTGGTTTCGGCGCCCTTGAACCCTCCCCCACCCGCGTCGTGACGGCAAGATAGGTTCGGCTTCGACAACGGAGGGCTGTTCAGTGGGATTCGAGCTACAGCATGTGCAGATTCATGGCCACGACCTCGGCTATCGGATGGCCGGCGAAGGGCCAGCCGTTCTTCTGATCCATGGGATCGCCGGAAGTTCCGCTGCGTGGCGTGAGGTCATGCCAACCCTGGCGGGCCGGTACACGGTCATCGCCCCAGACCTCCTCGGACACGGTCAGTCGGCCAAGCCAGCCGGTGACTACTCGCTGGGCGCGTACGCCAACGTCCTTCGCGATCTGCTGGGTATCGTCGGAATCCCCCGAGCAACCGTTGTCGGCCAGTCCTTCGGCGGAGGCGTCGCCATGCAATTCTGTTATCAGAATCCTGAATGGTGTGAGCGCCTGGTCCTGGTCGACAGTGGCGGGCTCGGCCGCGAAGTCAGTTGGCTGCTCCGGCTCATGACCCTCCCCGGAAGCGAATACCTGATGCCTGTCATCTTCCCCTCTTTCGTCCGTGCACCCGGCGACGACCTCAGCCGGATGCTCCATTCCCGAGGTATCCGCATGCCCCGTATGGGTGAGATGTGGCGGGCGTACGCGTCGTTGACTGATGCCGCCAACCGTCAGTCGTTCATCAGGACCATCCGGTCAGTGATCGACCCGGGAGGCCAGACCGTCAGCGCGATGGATCGGCTCTATCTCACACAACAGGTTCCCACGATGATCGTGTGGGGGGCGCAGGACGCGATCATCCCTATCAGCCACGCCCACGAGGCACACGCCGCCATTCCGAACAGTCGTCTCGAGATCATTACGGACGCCGGTCACTTTCCCCATGTCGAGACACCGGGGGAATTCCTTCACACGTTGACCGACTTCATCGAGACGACGGCGCCCGCCACGCTGGAGGTCAAGCAGTTCCAGGACATCCTCCGCGAGCGCGCACACGCCTTGAACTAAGGAGCCACCCGGACAGCCGTCCGTTGGCGGGGGCTGGGGCGGGTGCGGGATGTACGGGAGCCCCATTTCCTCGACGAGGTGCGTCCCGAGGTCCCTGCGCTGCGCGAGACGGTCCTGTTCACCGAGTGGGACGCCTTCCTGGCTTCCGCCGATCCGGGCACCGCCCTACCCGACGTACGCCCCGACGACCTGGTGCAGATCCAGTACACCTCGGGCACCACCGGCGCCCCGAAGGGGGCCGAACTCCACCATCGAGGGCTGACCAACAACGCCCGCTTCTTCGCCGAACGAATCGGCCTCGCACCGGGCGAGGTCTACGTGAACCCCATGCCGCTGTTCCACACCGCCGGCTGCGGGTTGGGCGTGCTCGGGGAGGTCCAGTCCCTGGCCGTCCACGTCCCGGTGCTCGCCTTCGACCCCGCGGTCGTCCTCGACCTCCTCGAATCGGAACGATCGAACCTGATGGCCGGCGTACCCACCATGCTGCTCGCACTGCTCGAGCACAAGACGAGGGTCAAGAGCTCTCGGGCCACGGCCACCCGGGCCTTGTACTTGCCTGCGTGTTCGGCGATGCGTTTGTCGTCGGCGCGTAGCTTCTCGTTGCCCTTGGCCCGGTAGTTGCCCACCGCCTCGATGGCCGGAGCTAGCGCGTCCATGTCACCGTTCGCGGTTTTTGATGTCACTGTCCGCGGTTTTCATGTCACCGCTCGCGGAAAGCCCTGTGTCACCGGACGCGGTTTCACACTACGAGCACCCGCTCGTCGAACCGCAGCTCCCGCAGACGTAGCACGAGCCGGCCCGCTGCATGGTGTTGCCGCAGTTGTAACAGAGCGGCGCGTCGTGCTGCTCCGCCCGGGCCATCGGCCGTACCGCCGGCTCAGCGGCACCCACGCCCCGGCTCAGCCCGTCGTCGACCAGCCCCGGCGAGGGGGTGGCCATCTCCTCGACGCCCGGCAGGGTCGGCTGGGTGCGCTCCTGTGTCGAGAGGATCCCGAGCTCGGTGCGCTCCGGCACCGACAGGTAGTCGAGCGCCAGCCGCCGCGAGATGTAGTCGATGAGGCTCGTGGCGATCCGCAGCTCGGGGTCGTCCGTGATGCCAGCCGGCTCGAACTTCATGTTGGCGAACTTGCGCACGAAGGTGGCCAGCGGCACGCCGTGCTGGAGCCCGAGGCTCAGGGAGATGGAGAAGGCGTCCATGATCCCGGCCAGGGTGGAGCCCTGCTTGGAGACCTTGATGAACACCTCGCCCGGCCGGCCGTCCTCGTACTCGCCCACCGTCACGTAGCCCTCGCAGTCGGCGACCCGGAACGAGAACGTCTTCGAGTTGCGCTTGCGGGGCAGGCGCTCGCGCACCGCGCCCACCACCAGTGGCGAGTCGGCCCGAAGCCGCTCGTGCACCAGCGCCGCCTCCAGCTCGGCGATGCGCGCCGCGGCGGCCCGGACCTTGGCCTCGGCCTCGGAGCCGGCGGGGGCGTCGTCGCCACCCTCGATGACCGCCGCCTCCTTCTTGGTCGTCGACAACGGCTGGGCCACCTTGCAGTTGTCGCGGTAGATGGCCACCGCCTTCAGCCCCAGGCGCCAAGCGTCGATGTGCAGCTGCTCCACGTCCTCCACGGTCACGTCCTCGGGCATGTTCACCGTCTTGGAGATGGCGCCGCTGATGAAGGGCTGGACCGCCCCCATCATGCGGATGTGGCCCGAGTAGTGGATGGTGTTGTCACCCATGGAGCAGGCGAACACGGCCAGGTGCTCGGGGGCCACGTGCGGCGCCCCGACGATCGACATGTGCTCGTTGACGTAGGCGACGATCTCGTCCACCTGGACCGGGCTGTAGCCCAGCTTGGTCAGGGCACGGGGCACCGTCTGGTTGACGATCGACATCGTGCCGCCGCCGACCAGCTTCTTCGTCTTGACCAGCCCCAGATCGGGCTCCACGCCGGTGGTGTCGCAGTCCATCAGCAGGCCGATGGTGCCGGTCGGCGCCAGCACGGAGGCCTGCGAGTTGCGCACACCGAACGCCTCGGCCAGGTCGACCGCCTGGTCCCAGGCCTCCTGGGCCGCCGAGAGCAGTTCCGGCGGCACGACTTCCTCGTCGATGCGGGCCGCCTCGCCCTGGTGCATCCGCAGCACGTCGAGCATGGGCCCGGTGTTCTCGTGAAAGCCGGCGAAGGGGCCCATGCGGGCCGCGGTCCGGGCCGATGTGGCGTAGGCGTGACCGGTCAGGAGCGCGGTGATGGCGGCCGCCCAGGCCCGTCCGGCGTCGGAGTCGTAGGGCAGGCCCTGCGCCATCAGCAGCGCGCCCAGGTTGGCGTAGCCGATGCCGAGCTGGCGGAAGGCACGTGTCGTCTCGCCGATCCTCTCGGTCGGGTAGTCGGCGTTGCCCACGATGATCTCCATCCCGGTGAACACCACCGACACCGCCGCCTTGAAGCCCTCCACGTCGAACTCGTCGTTGTCGTCGAGGAACGTCATCAGGTTCATGGAGGCGAGGTTGCAGGCCGAGTTGTCCAGGTGCACGTACTCCGAGCACGGGTTGGAGCCGTTGATCCGCCCCGTGTTGGGGGCCGTGTGCCAGCGGTTGATGGTGGTGTCGTACTGCAGGCCGGGGTCCGCGCACTCCCAGGCCGAGTGGGCGATCTGGCGGAACAGGTCACGGGCGGGCACCGTCCGCACCACCGCGCCGTCCGTCCGTGCCGTGAGGTCCCAGTCGCGCCCGTCGAGCACCGCCTCCATGAACTCGTCGGTCACCCGCACCGAGTTGTTGGCGTTCTGGTACTGCGTCGAGTGGCTGTCGGCACCGTCGAGGTCCATGTCGAAGCCGGCGTCACGCAGGACGCGGGCCTTGCGCTCCTCTATCGCCTTGCACCAGACGAAGTCCTCGACGTCCGGGTGGTCGGCGTCGAGGATGACCATCTTGGCGGCGCGCCGGGTCTTGCCACCGGACTTGATCGTGCCCGCCGACGCGTCGGCGCCACGCATGAAGCTGACCGGGCCCGATGCGGTGCCGCCGCCCTTCAGCAGCTCGTGCGACGAGCGGATGCGCGACAGGTTCACCCCGGCGCCCGACCCGCCCTTGAAGATGACGCCCTCCTCCGTGTACCAGTTGAGGATCGAGTCCATGGTGTCCTCGACCGAGAGGATGAAGCAGGCGCTCCCCTGCTGGGGCACGCCGTGCACCCCGATGTTGAACCACACCGGCGAGTTGAAGGCCGCCTTCTGGTGGATGACGAGGTACTTCAGCTCGTGGTTGAAGACCATGGCCTCCTCGTCGTCGACGAAGTAGCCGTCCTTGATCCCCCAGGCCGTCAGCGTGTCGGCGACCCGGTCGGCCACCTGGCGCAGTGACCATTCGCGCTCCTCGGTGCCGAGGGTCCCCCGGAAGTACTTCTGCGCCAGGATGTTGGTGGCGTTGACGCTCCACGACTCGGGCACCTCGACGCCGAGCTGCTCGAAGGCGACCGTGCCGTCCCGGAAGTTGGTGATGCGGGCGTCGCGACGCTCCCAGCGCACCTCGTCATAGGGATGCACACCCTCGGTGGTGAAGTGCCGGCGGATGCCGATCTCGGATCGCTGGGGGGCGATGGCCATGGCGCTGGGGTCCTCCTCGTGGGCTGTCTCTCGGGGTCACTGCTTGCTTGCTCTGCCTGCTGGTCGGCGCCGTCACCCCTCCCCCCTCGACCCGCAGGGAAGTGCCTGGCGGCACATGCTCCGATCCGGTGCTCCGGGAGGGGCGGAGTCGCCTCACCACAACATATAGTGGCTGGCCCTCCCCCGGGACACGAGATGCTGTGTCATTACAGCACTGTAGTTACGCCTTTGTCAACCAAATCCACGCATCATCCGTGCAGGTCACGGGCCGTTCGCGATTGTTTGCGCGGGAAGGCCCGCCGGGCCCCCGCCCACCACGCTCGTTCCCCGCGAACCATTAGCGTCGGCCCCCCATGGCCAAGGTCGTCGCCGTCGATGCGGGTACGACCGGCGTGCGTGCCCTCGTCGTGGACGAGTGGGCCCGGGTCGCCGACGTCGCCTACCGCGAGCTGACCCAGCACTTCCCCCGCCCCGGCTGGGTCGAGCACGACCCGACAGAGATCTGGGAGGCCGTGCAGGCCACCTTGGCCGAGGTCGGCGCCCGCCTGGCGGAGGCCGGCCACACCGTCGCCGCCATCGGCATCACCAACCAGCGCGAGACCCTCGTGGCCTTCGATCGCTCGACCGGCCGGCCGCTGCACCGGGCGATCGTCTGGCAGGACCGCCGCACCGCCGCGCTGTGCGCCGAGCTGGTCGACGCCGGCCACCTGCCGCTGGTGCGGGACAGGACTGGCCTCGTCCTGGACCCGTACTTCAGCGCCACCAAGGCGGCCTGGCTGCTGCGCTCCGGCGAGCTCCCGCTCGCCCCCGCCGACCCGAACCTCTCCTTCTGCACGGTCGACACCTGGGTCCTGTGGAACCTCACCGGCGGCACCTCCGGCGGCGTCTACGCCACCGACCCCTCCAACGCCAGCCGCACCCTCCTCCTCGATACGGCCACCCTCCTCTGGTCGGCCGAGCTGTGCGACCTCTTCGGCCTGCCGGCACACACCCTGCCCGAGGTGCGGCCGTCGGCCGGGCGTTTCGGCGCCACCGCGCTGGCGGGCCTCGGGCCCGCGTCGGCGGTCCTCGACGGCGTCCCCGTCTCCGGCGTGCTGGGCGACCAGCAGGCCGCGCTCTTCGGGCAGGCCTGCTTCGACCCCGGGATGGTCAAGGTCACCTACGGCACGGGCAGCTTCGCGCTGGCCAATGCCGGGCCCGATCGCCCATCGGCTCCCGACGGCCTCACGGTCAGCTGCGCCTGGGACCTCGGCGAGCACGCACCGTCCTCCCAGGGCCGCGTCGCCTACGCGCTCGAGGGCTCGGCCTTCGTGTCCGGCGCGGCAATCCAATGGCTGCGCGACGGGCTCGGCGTCATCGACGCCGCCGCCGAGGTGGGGCCCCTGGCGGCGTCGGTCCCCGACAGCGGCGGTGTCACCTTCGTGCCCGCGCTCACTGGTCTCGGCAGCCCGTGGTGGGATCCCCGGGCTCGCGGCATCATCACCGGCCTCACCCGTGGCGCAGGACGGGCCCAGATCGCGCGGGCCTGCGTGGAGGCCATGGCCTTCCAGGTGCGGGACATGACCGATGCCATGGCCGCCGCGTCCCCCCACCCGCTCTCCGCGCTACGGGCGGACGGGGGCGCCGCCGCCATGGACCTCCTCCTCGAGCTGCAGGCCGAGCAGAGCCGGATGCAAGTGGCGCGTCCGCGCTCGCTCGAGTCGACGGCGCTCGGTGCCGCCACCGTGGCCGGCCTGGCGGAGGGGGTGTGGTCGTCCCTCGACGAGCTCGCCGGCCTCTGGGAGGCCGAGACGGTCTTCGAACCACGGCTCCTGGCCGAGCTCACCGACGCCGCCCACGCCGCCTGGCGGCGCGCGGTCGAGAAGTCCATGGGGTGGGTCGACCTTCAGACGTGGTAGGCGGTCCCAGGATCCTCCCGGGACCGCCCGGATCGGGCGCAGAAAACTTGTGTGGCAAGCAGGAATCGTGCGTGGCCTTTCGAGCATTGGGCCTACCACGCAACCGGTGCCGAGAGCAGAATGAACGCGGGGGAGCGGGGTCTCGCGCATGCGACCCGGACGCTTGCGCAACACGGACGCAGGGAGTGCAAGGTGGAACTGGGCGAAAGCCGTCTGCGAGTTGCAGAGCGATGGTTCCTTCGGCTTCGGGCGACGGTTGTGGGCGCCGGGTTCGCCGTCCTGGTGCTCGTGGCAGGGACCTTCACCGGGCTCGGCTCCGCAGCGACGACAGGGGGCGCCACGTCCGCCGCCGCCCCGGTCGCGTCGAGCTGTGACGACCTGTGGACGGGCGGTGCGGGAACGACCGAATGGAACAGCGCGACGAACTGGAGCGGGGGGGTGCCGGACGACGGCAGCAGCGCGTGCATCCCGGGCGGTGCGACGGTCGTCGTCCCTGACGCGTCCTTCTCGGTGGGCAAGCTGACGGTCTTGGTCGGCGCCACCCTCGACGTCGGCACGGGAAGCGGGAGCGGCGGCGCCCCGGCGAGCCTGTCGGTGTCGTTGGGTCTGGCGGTGAACGGCACAGTGACCGTACGGGGCACGGTCACCGGCGAGAACGCCGCCGTCCTGACGAACGACGGCACCATCGCGGTAGCGCCCGGCGGCCTGATCGACCTCGGCGGGGCGGCGACGCTCACGAACGAGCCTGACGGTCTCCTGGCGTTCGGCATCGACGGCGCGCCCGGTGCCACGTCCGACTACGGGCGGATCACGAACGGCACCCTCGCGCTCGGTGGCAGCGCCGACCCCGTGTTCGACGACGGGTTCGCACCGCCGCCCGGCCAGGAGTACATCGTCGACGACGGGACCTCCACCGGTGCCTTCACCACCGTGCTCCACGGCGCGGCAGCTGACTACTCCCGTCCCGACGAGGTCGGCCTCGGCGGTGGTGTCCTCGCAACCGCCACCTCCACCAGCGTCACGAGCACCATGCCCACTGGGTCGGACCACGGGCAGGACGTGCGCTTCACGGCAACGGTGACGTCGCCGTCCGGTTCGCCGCCCACGGGCGTGGTCAGCTTCGACACCGGTGGCCATCTCCTCGGCACGTCGCCTCTCAGGTCGTCCGCCGGCGTCACCACGGCCACGCTCGATACCGCGGATCTGGGCGTCGGATCTGATCCGATCGTGGCCACCTACAGCGGTGACGTCATCTCCGACACGAGCACCTCGCAGGCTCTTGCCCTGGACGTCTATCCGGCCCCGACGGACGTCACGATCACGCCCACCCCCGCCAGTCCATCGCCGGGCCAACAGGTCACCTACGCGGCCACCGTCGGCGATGTCGCCCCGGGGAGCGGGACGCCGACAGGCACGGTGTCGTTCAGCGACGACGGCTTGGCGGTCAGCGGGTGCCAGTCGCTCGAGCTCCCGGCGAACACCCCCCAGCAGGTCCGGTGCGCCGAGACCTACGGGCCGAACACGACCCACGACGTCGTCGCCACCTACGGCGGCGACGTGAACGACGCCGGGAGCCACGGCTCGCTCAGCGAGACGATCGGGCAGGTCCCGACTCAGACGTCCGTCGTGACGTCATCGCCCACGTCCACCTACGGACAGGGCGTGTCCTTCACCGCCACCGTGGCTCCGAGCAGCGGGTCGATCAGCCCGACCGGGACCGTCACCTTCTACGATGAGACGACGCCCATCGGCACTGTGCCCCTGTCCCCGGCGGACGGCGTAGCCACGGCCACCCTCGCCAGCTCCAGCCTCATGGCCGGCTCACACTGGGTCACGGCCACCTACAGCGGCGACGCGAACTCGAGCACCAGCTCGTCGGCTGCGCCGGTCCTCCTGGGCGTGGCCGAGGCGATGACGTCGGTCACGCTGGTCAGCTCGGCCGCCGAGACCGCCGTCAGCCAGGTCGTGACGTTGACGGCAACCATCGGTTCCGCCGCCACGGGCGAGACCGGTACGGTCCAGTTCGACGACAACGGTTCTCTGCTCGGAGCCGGCACGGTCTCGAACAATCAGGCCACGTTCCAGACCTCGTCGCTCAGCCCCGGCAACCACCCGATCACCGCCGTCTACGAAGGGGACGACGACTTCGTCGGCACCTCCTCGACGAACACCGTCAACGAGGCGATCGTCGCGGTGCCGGGATCGCCGGTGCCCACCACGACGTCCGTCGTGGCGTCGTCGCCCACCCCCACCTACGGCGAGAGCGTCACCCTGACCGCCACCGTGACCCCGATGTGGGGAACGACAGACCCCACCGGAGTAGTCACGTTCTTGGACAACGGTACGACGACCCTCGGCTCCTCGGTGCTGACCACCACCGACGGCGTGACGACCGCCAGCATGCTCCTCACCACGCTGCCGGTCGGCCCGAACTCCATCACCGCCTCGTACGGCGCGGGCGTCGGCGGGCTCGCGAGTTCGTCGGAGCCGGAGTCGCTCTCGGTGAGCCGGTCACCGACGTTCCTTGTCCTCGGCAGCTCGGACAACCCGTACATCCTCGGGGAGCCGGTCACGTTGTCGGCGACCGTCTTCCCGACCACCGGGTTCGGTGAGACCGGCAACGTCACCTTCTACGACAACGGCACCCCCATCGGCACGGGCACCGTCTCGAACGGTCAGGCCGAGCTGACCACGACCTTCGTGCAGGTGGGCACACACGTCATCACGGCCACCTACGGCGGCTCTGGCCTCTTCGTCGGCTCCTCCACCACGGCTGCGCTCAGCGACGTTGCCCTCTCCTAGAGTCGGGCCGAAACGAGGGGGCCCCGGTCTGCCGGCGCGGGAACAGGATCGGACAAAGAAATAAACCAAGTAAATCCTTGTTATATTCACCCAGAGGAGCGGACCCTCCGCTCGGAAGGGTGGGCAGCCATGAGCGTGGCCATCGTGACAGGGGCATCGCGGGGACTCGGGGAGGCGTTGGCGAGCGGGCTGGCGAGGGCCGGCTGGTCGCTGGTGATCGACGGGCGCGACAGGGCGGCGCTCGACGCCGCGGCCGGTCAGATCCGCGCCCACGCGTCGCCGGGCGCACGGGTGGTCGCCGTGGCGGGTGACGTCACGGACGCCGACCACCGCCACGAGCTGACCGCCGTCGCTTTCGAGCTGGGCGGGCTGGACCTCGTCGTCAACAACGCCGGCACGCTGGGCGCCTCCCCGCTCCCCTCGCTGGCCGACTACCCGCTGGGTGATCTGCGCGTGGCCTTCGAGGTCAACGTCGTCGCCCCGTTGGGCCTGATTCAGGACGCGCTCCCGCTGCTGCTCGACTCGACGCGCCCGCGTGTGCTCGACGTCACGTCGGACGCCGCCGTCGAGGCCTACGAGGGTTGGGGCGGGTACGGGGCCGGCAAGGCCGCGCTCGAGCACCTCGGCGCAGTGCTGGCCGTCGAGTTCCCGGCGCTGACCGTGTGGTCCGTGGACCCCGGGGACCTGCGCACCGTCATGCACCAGGCCGCGTTCCCCGGCGAGGACATCTCCGACCGGCCGGAGCCGGCCGCCGTGGTGCCGGCCTTCCTCGAGCTGATCTCCAGCGACCGCCCGAGCGGTCGTTACCGGGCCGCCGAGCTGGCCTCCGCGGGAGCAGTGGCATGAGCGCCCTGGCGGCTCCGTCACTCGAGGACCGTGCCGCGCCCCGCCTCCCGGAGCTGCACCCGCTCTCCTTCTCGCTCCCGCCCGAGCTCGAGGCGCCGGCGCCGCCCGAGTACCGCGGCATGACGCGCGACGCCGTCCGCATGCTCGTGGCGACCAAGTCGGAGGGCACGCTCGTGCACTCCCACTTCTCCGAACTACCCCGCTTCCTCGACGAGGGTGACCTCGTCGTGATCAACACCTCGGGAACGCTGGCCGCCGAGCTCGACGGCACGGCGCCCGACGGGTCGGCCGTCCAGGTGCACCTCTCGACCCAGCTGCCGGCCGGCCTGTGGACGGTCGAGGTCCGCCGCGACGGCGAGGCGCACCTCGGTGCGGCCCCCGGCGACACCATCGCCCTCCCCGGCGAAGGCCAGGTCGCGCTGCTCGCCCCCTACTCCCCCGGCCCCGGCGCCGACGGCGTCCGCCTGTGGGTCTCCCGGGTGGAGACGCCGGTGCGCCTCCACAGCTTCCTGGCCCGCCACGGCCGCCCCATCCGCTATGGCTACGTGCGCGGCAGCTATCCGATCACGGCCTACCAGAACGTGTACGCGACGGAGCCGGGATCGGCCGAGATGCCGAGCGCCGGCCGCCCGTTCACGCCGGAGGTCCTGACGCGCCTTGTGGCCAAGGGCGTCGGCGTGGCCCCGCTCCTGCTGCACACCGGTGTCGCCTCGCTGGAGGCCAGCGAGCCGCCCTACGCCGAGTACTTCAGGGTGTCACTGGCCACCGCCCACCACATCAACGACACCCGTCGCTCCGGTGGCCGCGTCATCGCCATCGGCACGACCGTGGTGCGCGCGCTCGAGTCCGTCGTCGACGAACATGGGCACGTGCACCCGAGCGAGGGATGGACCGAGACCGTCGTGTCGCCTGAACGGCCCGTCCGCTCCATCGACGGGTTCCTCACCGGCTGGCACGAGCCGGAGGCCTCGCACCTCGCCATGCTCGAGGCCATCGCTGGGCGCCCCCTGCTGGAGGCGTCCTACGCTGCCGCGCTGGCCGAGGGCTACCTGTGGCACGAGTTCGGCGACGTCCATCTCATCGTGCCGTGACGACAGAATCCGGCCTGGCCACGTCGGGAGCGTCGCCGGAGTCGCCGCTGCAGCAGCTGCCCACGACCCGGCGCGCCATCCTCAACCTGTTGAAGCGGCAGGGGCCGCTCGACGCCGCCGCGGTCGGCGGGGCGCTCTCCCTCACCCCCGCCGCCGTGCGCATGCAGCTGACGCGGCTGGAGGAGGACGGGCTCCTCACGCATCACGACGAGGTGCCCGTGGGAGCGGGCCGAGGACGGCCCCGGCACGTCTACGAGCTGACGGTCGCCGCCGAGTCCCTCTACCCCAAGCGCTACGGCGACCTCACGACCGAGCTGCTCGGCTACCTCGGCGGCCCGAACGCGACCCAGGTCGACGAGCTCTTCGAGCAGCGGCGGCAGCGTCGCGTCGCCGGCGCGCTGCCGCGCACGGCGCACCTGCCCTTCGACGAGCAGGTCGCCGCGCTGACCGCCATCCTCGACGAGGACGGCTACCTGGCCGAGGCCGAGCGCCTGCCCGACGGCAGTTGGCGCATCACCGAGCACAACTGCGCCATCCTCACCGTGGCCCACGGGTTCTCACAGGCCTGCACGAGCGAGCTCGCCTTCATCCGCGACGCGCTCCCCGGGGCCACGGTGCGCCGGGTGGCGCACCTCATGGACGGCGCACACGTGTGCGCCTACGTGGTCAGCCCGCCGGCGTCGTAGAGTCCGCCGCACGGATCTCGAGGACGGAGGCGCCGTCCACCTCGTGGATCTCGCTCTGCAGGAGCTCGATGAGATGGTGGCCGCCGATCTCGACCACGAACTCGTCGACCGCGTGGCCGCCGTCGCGCTCCAAGATGTTGATCGCCACGATGTCCCCCCCGACCGCCCCGATCCGGCTGGCCACCAGACCGAGGGCACCGGGCCGGTCGGGCAGCGCGATCCTGACCACATAGCCAGCCATGCACCAAACGTTAGGCGGTCAATGTGAACTGACTGTTTCAGATTCTTTACATCTCGTCTGGGCTGCGGATTCGCTCAGGCTGCGGCCGCGCTCGTGCGAGCGGGCACGTACTCGTCGACATACTCGCGCTCGGAGAGCCGGGCGATCTCGTGCATCAGGCTGTCGGTGAAGGCACGGCACTGGGTGTGGTCGTGGTTCTCGAGCGGGTCAGCCGGGTTCTCCGGCGGGTCCATCTGCATCGGCTCGCCGAAGCGGATGGTCACCCTCTTGAAGGGCCGCATCCAATTCGAGTTGACCGGCTGCACGTCGGTCGTCCCGACGACGCCCACCGGGATCACGGGGACCCCGCACTCGCGCGACAGCCTCGTCACCCCGGTCCGCCCCTTGTGCACGTACTGGTCGAGGCTCCGGGTGCCCTCGGGGTACAGCCCGAGGATCTGCCCCTTCCCGAGGACGTCGTTGCGGGCGGTCTCGAGCGCCCGCTCCGAGGCGCTCCCTCCCGTCCGCCGGATCGGGATCTGACCGGCGGCGCGGAAGAACCAGGCCGTCTTCCACGAGTCGAAGTACTCCGCCTTGGCGAGGAACGTCACCTTGCGCCGCACCACCAACGGGATGAAGAACGAATCGCAGAACGACTGGTGGTTGGCCGCCAGCACCGCCGGGCCGTGCGTGGGGATGTTCTCTCTCCCCTCCACCTTGACTCGGAACAGGAGGAAGAAGATCGGTGTCAGGACCGCCTTGAGCACCCAGTACATCACGGGTCCAAGGTACCCCTCGGTGGGCGGCGCTGCACCGGGAACGCCGGCTGTGCTGAACTGCCGGTGCCGGATCACCGGGGAGGGAGCCACACCGTGACGAGCGACACCTTGACCGCCGAGCCGTTCCTCTCTGGCCTGTTCTTCGGGGAGTGCCCGCGCTGGCACGACGGCCGCCTGTGGTACTCGGACTTCTTCGACCACGCAGTGTTCTCGGTGTCACCCGACGGCGAGCGCCGGGTCGAGGTGTCCTTCGACGGCGAGCCGGCGGGGCTCGGGTGGCTCCCCGACGGCCGGCTCCTCATCAACTCGCGACTCGACCGCGCTGTCATGCGCCGCGAGCCCGACGGGACGATCGTGCGCCATGGCGACCTGACGCCGTGGGCGACGTGGCACGCCAACGACATGGTCGTGGCCTCCAACGGCCAGGCCTACGCGGGCAACTTCGGGTTCGACCTCGACGGCCTCTACGACGGCACGGTGCCACCGAGCACCATCTCGTCCACCTCGCTGGTGCGGGTGGACCCGGACGGCACGAGTTGCGAGGCGGCCACGGACCTCGCCTTCCCGAACGGCACCGTCATCACCGAGGACGGTGCGACGCTGGTCATCGCCGAGAGCTTCGGGGGCCGGCTGAGCGCGTTCGACCGCGGGGAGGACGGCACGCTGACCAACCGCCGCGAGTGGGCCGCCCTGCCCGGTGTCGCGCCCGACGGCATCTGCCTGTGCGCCGACGGTTCCATCTGGGTCTCCAACGCCCTGGCGCCCGAATGCGTCCGCGTGGCCGAGGGCGGGGAGGTGCTCGGACGCGTCGTCACCTCCATGAACTGCTACGCCTGCATGCTCGGCGACGACGACCGGCGCACGCTCTACATGATCACCGCGGTGGACAGCGCCGCCGCCAAGGCACGAGCGGAGCGCAACGGTGCCGTTGAGAAGGCGCGCACGGCCGTGCCAGGGGCGGGCCTCCCGTGAGGAGCGCTCGCTAGCCGAGCTTGGTGAGGGCGCTGCGCAGGTTGCGCACGGCCTGGCCGATGCGCTGTTCGTTCTCGATCAGGGCGAAGCGGACGTGGCCGTCACCCCCGGGACCGAACCCGACGCCGGGCGAGGTGGCGACATCGGCCTCGCTGACCAGGTACTTCGAGAACTCGAGCGAGCCCATCTCGCTGTAGGGCTCGGGGATGGGAGCCCACACGAACATCGTCCCCTTGGGCGGCACCAGGTGCCACCCGATGCGATTGAGCCCGTCGCACAGCGTGTCGCGGCGCGACCGATAGATCGCGTTGATCTCCTTGGGGTAGTCCGGCGCCTCGTTCATGGCCACGATGGCGGCGATCTGAATGGGCTGGAACGTCCCGTAGTCGAGGTACGTCTTGAGCTTGGTCAGCGCCTGGACGATCTCGCGGTTGCCCACGACGAAGCCCACGCGCCAGCCCGCCATGGAGAACGACTTGGTCATGGTGTAGATCTCGACCGCCACGTCGGTGGCACCGGGCACCTGGAGGATGGAGGGCGGGTCGTAACCGTCGAACCCGAGGTCCGCATAGGCGAAGTCGTGCACCAGCACCACCGCGTGCTCGCGGGCGAAGGCGACGAGGCGCTCCATGAAGGAGAGGTCGACGCAGGCGGTCGTCGGATTGTGCGGGAACGAGAGCACGATGACGCGGGGCTTGGGCCACGACTCCTCCCATGCGCTCATGAGCCCGTCGAAGAAGGCGTCACCGGGATCCGGCGCGCCTTCGGCTTCGGCGGGAGCGGCCGGCCCTGACAGCGGGACCTGGCGCACGTCGGCGCCCGCGAACAGCGGGCCCCAGATGTGGATCGGGTACGACGGGGAGGGCACCAGCGCCGTGTCCCCGGGGCCGACCAGCACCCACATCAGGTGCGAGAAGCCCTCCTTGGCCCCGATGGTCGTCACCACCTCGGTCTCGGGATCGAGCTCGACCGCGAACTTGCGCCGGTAGAGGTCGGTGATGGCGCTGCGGAGCTTCGGGATTCCCCGCGACGCGGAGTAGCGATGGTTGCGCGGGTTGTAGGCGGCCTCGGCCAGCTTGCCGACCGCCACGTCGGGCGAAGGCAGGTCGGGGTTCCCGAAGCCGAGGTCGATCACGTCCCGGCCGGCCCGCCGCGACGTCGCCTTCAGGTCGTTGATGGTGGCGAAGACATAGGGCGGCAGCCCGTTGATCCGGCGGAACTCCATCGGAGGAGTCTACGGCGCCACCTGCGGCCTTCCCGACGATGGGCCGGCGTCGACGGAACGCGCGGCGGTCACCAGCGCCTCGACGTCGACCGGCCAGCCGAACACGGCCCAGGTGGCGCCGGCGTGGTGCAGCGCCCGCACCATCTCGGCCACCGTCGGCGACGCCGTGGGCGGCGGGCCCGCCCAGGTGACCTCGACGCCGCCGGGCCCCGAGGACCGCGCCGCCACCAGCGCCGGATCGGCGTCCCACAGGTTGAGGACGGCCCCCGCCGCCCGGACCTCTTCGGTGCGCCCCGTGCGCCCACCCGCGATCCAGACCGTCAGCCCGGCGGTCCCCAGCTGGCGGCCGAGCTCCACCAGCTGGGCGCGCCGCTCGGCGGCGGGCGGGAAGGGGATGCCGTAGGCCCTGTTCTCCTCCTCGTTCAGCCGGTCGCCGGTGCCGAGCCCGGCGATCACCCGGCCCGGTGCGAGGTGGTCGAGGGCGCTGAACTGCGCGGCCAGCACCCTGTTGGGCGCCAGGCCGACCCGTGCCACGAGGGTGCCGAGGAAGGGGCCCTCCCCCTCGCCGCGGGGCGGCCCGAGGCGAGTGGCGAGCGCGCCGAGGACGGGGAACGGCGCGAGCGCCGGGCGCTCGCGCTGGCCGATGGGCCAGATGTGGTCGTAGCAGAACACCCCGTCCACGCCGGCGGCGACGGCCTCCGCCGCGGCGCCGAAGGCCCCGTCGGGCCGGTCACGGAACGTCGGCACGACGACGCCGGTGCGGATCACCACAGCCCGCCCTGGCGCGCCGCCAGTGCCGCGCCGACCGCACCGGAGCGCTCGCCGAAGGCGGCGGGCACGATCGCCACCGCCGGACGCCGGTCGCCGCCCTCGACCAGCTCGGTGTAGGTGGCGCGCGCGGCGTCGATCAGGAGGTCGCCCGCCTGCACCACCCCGCCGCCGAGCACGAAGCAGTCCGGGTCGAGCACGCAGGCCAGGTTGGCCAGGCCGAAGCCGATCCACCACCCGACCTCCTGGATCACCCGCTGCGCGGCCGGGTCACCGCTCGCCGCGGCGGCCGAGACGTCCTCACCGCGCACACTCTCGGGGTCGCCGCCCGCGAGCCGCACGACCTCGCCCAGCCTCCCGGCCAGCGCCGCCTCTCGGGCCAGGACGCCCAGCCCGGCTCCCGATGCGAAGCGCTCCCAGCACCCGCGCCGCCCGCAGGGACAGGGGGGGCCGGCGGGGTCGACCACCATGTGACCGATCTCACCGGCGAAGCCGGCCGACCCGACCTGCACCCGTCCGCCCGTGACGATGCCGCCGCCGATCCCCGTCCCCAGCGTCACCATCACCACGTGGTCGTGGCCGCGGGCGGCGCCGAGGCGGTGCTCCGCCAGCACCGCGAAATTGGCGTCGTTCTCGATGAGGATGCGCCGCCCGGGCAGCCGGCCGCCGATCAGCTCGGTCCAATCCACCCCCTGTGCCTGCGGGAGGTTGGGTGCGAAGCAGAGGTGTCCCCGCCGGTCGACCATGCCGGGCGCCCCCACACCCACCGGTGCCCCGCCCGCAGCACCGAGCGCGCGGTCGAGCTCGACCACCACCTGCGCCACCGCCTCGGCCACGTGGCTGCCCACGACGTCGCGGCGACCCGTGGGCGTCGGGACCCGGGCCTCGGCGACGACGTCGTCGGCCGGGCCGAGCGCGATGCCGAGGACCTTCGTCCCGCCGATGTCGATGCCGTAGGTCACGCCGGCACCAGCCGGCAGGCCCGCGTCCGGCTCACGAGATGGACTCGACCCGCGCCTTCAACTCTCGCATGGCCGTCGCCATGATGCGGCTCGTGGCCCGCATCTTGATGAAACCGGGGATGGGCACGCGCAGCTCCGCCTCGAGGTGGTAGGTGACGTCGGTGCCACCGCCCTCGGCTGGGTCGAAGACGTAGCTGCCGTCGAGCTTGGTGGTGATGTCGCCCTGGGTGAGCTTCCAGGCCAGGACGTGCGGTGCCTCGGAGTAGTCGTAGGCCAGCGTGTAGCTCGTGCTGCGGCCGAAGGCGGCGGCGCGGAACGTCACCAGCAGGGGGCGGCCCTGGTCGTCGCGCTCCTTGACCTCGATCTCCTTGATGTCGGCGGCCCACTCGGGATAGCGCTCGAGGTCGGCCGCGACGTCGAAGCACCGCTCGGGGGGTGCCGCCACCGAGATGTGCTCTGTAGCTGTGTCGGCCACGCTCAGTGCTTCCTTCCTGTCCTGTGCCCCGCGGCCCAGCGGGGAATCAGACTGCCACTCCGGCCAGCGCCTCGGCCAGCCTAGAAGCGAGAACGTCGTTGTCGAAGAATTCCTGCACCCGGGCACGGCCCGCCCGGCCCATCCGCCGGCGGCGGGTCGGGTCCGCCAGCAGGCTGCGCAGGGCCTCGGCCACGGCGCCCGGGTCCCCCGGCGTCTCGACCACCAGGCCGGTCACCCCGTCGAGCACGGCCTCCGACGCTCCCCCGCTGTCCCCCGCCACCTGGGGGACGCCGGCGGCGGCGGCCTCGAGGAACACGATGCCGAAGCCCTCCTGCTC
Organism: uncultured Acidimicrobiaceae bacterium; assembly: GCA_963717455.1. Lineage (GTDB taxonomy): Bacteria > Actinomycetota > Acidimicrobiia > Acidimicrobiales > RAAP-2 > Bog-473. Next base: position 1,961,995 of record OY970336.1, on the reverse strand, counting down.
CAGGCCGAGCCAGCGCCTCCGGCAGGCCATGACGAACACGTCGGCCGCGCCGAGGAGGGAGGCGCGGTCCTCGTCGCTCACCCGCCCGAGCACCTCGACGCGCTGGGGGCTCTCGGCGGCGAGCCGCCGCAGGCGGGCCAGCTCCCGGCCGTCCCCGCCGATCGCCACCACCAGGTCGGGATAGGAGGGCGCCAGGCGGTTGGCGGCCTCGATGAGGACGTCCATGCCTTTGCGCGGGACGAGCCGGCTCACGCTGACGACGAGCGGGCCCCGCGCCGGCAGACCCAGGCGGGCCCGGGCGGCGCGCCGCTCGGCTGCCTTGAGAGGCGAGATGGCACCCGCGTCGACCCCGGGCGGGACTTCGACCACCCGGTCCGCGATCCCGGGCGCGGCGTGCAGGGCCTCGGCGGCCGGGTAGCGGCCGGCCGAGACGACCAGGCGCGCGTCTCGGAGCACGCGGGCCAGCGCCGACCGTGTCCCCGGCAGCCGCCCGGGCACCGTGACCTCGGCGCCGTGGAGGATCACGCCATAGGGGACGTCGAGGTGGGGGCCGAGGAGCCCGAGTGGCAGGACGGGATCGAGCAGCACCATGTCGACCTCGTGCTCCCGCGCGCTCCGGCGCACCGCGGCCAGCGCGCGCCGGGGTCGGGAAGAAGAGGATCGGCCCGGGCACCCGCTCGATGTGCACGCCGCGCTCGGCCTGCTCGGCGTCGAAGGCGGTGGCTGCTTCGTGCGACGACGCCGTGAGCACGACGTAGGAGGCCGGATCGAGCCGGCGCCACAGATCCCAGAGGTAGTTCTGGATGCCGCCCACCTTGGGCGGAAAGTCATTGGTGACGAGCAGGTGGCGCTTCATCGGGCGACCCCGTCGGGGTGCTGCGCCCGAGTGGCCGCCGAGGTGCTGCTACCCCGCTCGGCTGCTGAAGCGCAGCGTCGGCACGAGGCCGGCGCGCTCGAGCATCCGCATGGCGCGGGCCTCGTCGGCGTCGATGACCACTGCGTCATCGGGCTCCCTCTCCAGGAGGAAGCTGACGACGCAGTCGTCACAGGCCGCGGTCTCACGCCGCGCGCAGCAGTCGCAGTCGATGGTGAGCCCGCCCTGGGGCTCGGTGTCGGTGTCCCTGGAAGTCCGCATGACGATGACCCTCTCTGTCGGGGCCAAGCATGACGAAGGGGTGTGACACGGACGGGTGCCACGGCGCTAGGCCGTACGCAGCGCGGCCAGGGAGATCTCGAGCGTCTGATCGAGGCCCCAGGCCACGCTCTCGGTCAACACCGCATCGGCTGCGACGACGACCATGAACGGTGGGCCCGCGACCCGGTAGTCCCGATAGGCGGCCGTGCTCATCACCACCGTGACGCCGAGGGCGTCGGGCGCAGGGCCGGCCAGCGCGGCGACGGCGGCGGGGTCCTCGTCACCCGGGCTCCTCGTGACGACGGCCAGCCGCGCCGATCCGTGGAGGCCGGCCCGCAGGTCCGCCAGGCCTTCCCACAGGTCGCCGCAACCGAGGCAGCCTGCCGAGAGGAAGAGGAGCACCACCGGCTGGGCGGCCTCCACCACCTCGATGCGGCAGGGGGCGGTGGCGGTGCCGACACCGACCACGTCGTGCGGGCGCGTGGAGGGGCGGTCGTTGTAGGTCGGGATGGGGCGGAGGCGGCTCAGGATGTCCGCCGGCGGCTCGGTCATAGCGCGTTGGAGGGTGCGCCGGGCTCGGTGTGCTCGTCGTCGCCGATCTCGACGACGCTCCGCCCGTGGCCGCACCAGCGACAGACGACCGCGTCGACATTCCGGAAGAGCACCTCCTCGTCCTCGACGACCAGGTCGCCACCGACCGTGTAGTGGTAGAAGGCCTTGATCTGCTCCGAGACGGTGATGTCGAAGCGCGTCAGGTTGCCGCAGCCGTCACACCGGTATCGGGGGGCGTTCACGGACCCCAACGGTAGTCCGCGGCTCGGTGCCACCCTCCCGCCCGGTCGTGTCGCCGGGCGTGTTCCGGCGCCCGGTTCCCGGGGGCCCCACGGCGGGTGCTTATGCGCTGGCGAGCACCTCACCGACCGAGACGCCTGTCATCGTGACCCCGGGTGCGGTGCCGTCCGCCGGCGGCGCCCCGGCGCGGGCCTGGTCCTCGGTCTCGAAGATGACGACGGAGGTGCCGTGCCGGTCGTCGAGGCGGACCCAGTAGCCGGCCACGAACCCGGGCGCCTGCCCGATGGTGGGGACGAGGTCCTCGAGCCCCTTGCGCGCTGCGTCGGGGTCGTTGATCTCGACGTTGACGACAACAGCGTGCATCGCGTCCTCCCTCACTCCGGGTGGCCAATCATGTCACTCCACGCTCCGTGCCGCTCGGGTGTGGCGGCGGGCGCCGTCGGTGCCGCGAGCCTGTTAGATGCGGTCGAGGAGCTCGCTCTTCTTGGCGGCGAACTCCTCCTCGGAGAGGATGCCGCGCCTGCGCAGGTCGTCGAGCTCGATGAGGCGGTCCCGTATCTCGAAGGGGGTGGCGCCGGTCGTCCTCCCGCTCGTCCCCGGGTCGCCCCCCGAGGTGCCCGAGGCAGCCGGTTGGTCGCCGGGGGACGTGTGCACCCCGAACGGGGGCGTGTCGTGCTGCTCTGCGTTCTGGTCGTCTTGGCTGCGGCGCCGCGCGGCGCCGCGCTCGTCGAAGGGCAGCATGTCGGGTGGGATCGGCTCGCGGTGCCCGCCCCCCACGATCTCGTTGATCTGCGAGTTGATGACGCGCTGCACGATGGCCGGCTTGCGCATGTACTCGAGCGTCAGCGAGTCGTCCTCCCCCTGCACGTCGATGACGAGGCTGCCCGTGCCGAGGAGCCGCTCGATCAGCGTCTGTCTGATGTTGACCTCGGTGATGCGCTGCAGGCGCAACTGCACGGTGTCGCGCCCGAGGATGCCCTGGCGCACGAGGATGCGGGTCGACGTCGAGCGCGACGTCGTAGGAGCGCCAGCGGACGAACCGGCCGAGCAGCCACAGCCCGGGGATGAGGGCGATAATCAGGAAGGGGTAGTTCGTCCAGCCGGGCGGGTTGCGCCACACGATGACGATGGCGATGATCGCCGCCCAGACGCCGATGGACGTGAAGAGCGGGCCGAAGAGGAAGATCCAGTGCGGGCGGAGCTCGGCCAGCAGTTCCTCGTCCTCGTTGAGGAACTTCCGAGGCAGGGCCATCGCGCCAGGCTACAAGCGGCCCCCCGCCGGGCCGTGACACCGTGGGCCCGGCGTAACCTGGGTCCATGCCCTACGCCGAAGTAGAACCCGACGAGGTCAAGGCACGCATCGCCCGCGGCGAGGACGTATTCCTGCTCGACGTGCGCGAGCCGGACGAGGTGGCGGCCTGGGCCTACCCCATCGGGGTGCACATCCCCCTCGGCCAGCTGGGCGACCGGCTCGACGAGCTGCCGCGGGACGTCACCATCGTGGTGGCGTGCCACATGGGTGGCCGCTCAGCCAGCGCAGCCGAGGCGCTCTCCGAGGCCGGCTGGACGGCCGAGAACCTGACCGGGGGCGCCGTCGCCTGGGCGGCCGGGGAGCCCGACGCGTAGCGACCTGCGTCTCGGGGGGCGGCGCGCGTGCTCACCCGCGGAGATCATTGTGACTGGCTCGGGCCGGGGGCTGTCACCAACCCATGCACCATGGCAGCCGCGAACCGGAGGGCACCGGCCGAGTAGACGGGACACGACTGGTGCACCTCGGCCACCGGGCAGAAGTGGACGCCGTCGGGAGAACGGACGACGTTGGAAGGCACGCCGTTGACCACGGGCCCGGTGCACGGCTCACCGATGGAGCAGGGCAACGTCTGCGCGTAGGTCCCGCCCGGCCCCTCGACGGCCGCGCCGGCGTCGACATAGGTCACGTGCTGGGGATCGGCCGCCGCGATCTGCGCGTAGAGGAGGTTGAGAGCATCCCAGTGGAGAACCGACTTCTGTTGCGCGCGAGTGACGGGGGCGCCGATCAGGAAGACGTGCGCGCCGGTCGGGACCCAGATGGCGATCGCCGCCATGGTGTCGGCCCGGTACTTGGCGTAGTACGCCGGGGTGTAGTACCCGATGTCCGCCATGCACGGGGTGAGCGCATTCCCGCTGAACTCGAGCATGACCGCCTCGAAGTGCGCGGTGGCCGCCACCTTGCGCATCGTGGGCAACCAGTCGCACGTCGCCGTGCCGCCGTGCGAGGAGTAGACGGTGGTGTTCGACGTGTCCTCGGCGGCCATGAGCCGCCTGAAGTAGGGCTCGGCCTGCAGCGAGAGCGAGTCGCCGTACAGGGCGACGCGCGCCGGGTACAACTTCGGGATCGGGCCCACTGCATTGGGCGAATGCGCGCCGCCCGAGGTCGTCGGCTGGTTGGAGCAGGCTGTGAGCAGGGCTGCCGCGACCAGCATGGTGCCCAGCACGACACGCCGGCACTGTGCTGGAGGTCGCCTCGCGACGTTCGTGACGCGCCGTGGTACGAGTGCCAGCGAGCGAGCATGCATGCATGAGGTTGCCTCTTCACCGTGCCGCGCTGCGCCGGCGACCGTCGTGTCCGAGCCCGCGTGCCGCAGCCCTGCAACGAGCCCTGTGTTCCCACGAGGATGCGCTGATCACGCAGGCGCAGACAGAGCACAAAGTCACTTCACGGGGCGGCGCAGGAGCACGCCATGCTCGGCGCATTCCCCGGTGGGGCTGGTGGGGATCGAACCCACGACCCAAGGATTATGAGTCCTCTGCTCTGACCACTGAGCTACAGCCCCAGCGTGGTTCTAGCCGACGCAGGCGAGGGGCGCCGACAGTGCACGCTGCGCCAACCTCCACGCGGAGCTCGTCATGGTGCGCGCCATGGCGCTCGGACCCCTGGCAACATACGTCGGTGCCACGTCGGCGATGGGTCACGCGCCGTGCGGCAGCAGGGCCCGGATGACACCTGTCAGGGGATCGTGAGCACGGCGGGCGCTGCCGCCACGCAGACGCCCGTCCCGGGTGCCACCGCGCCGAGCGTCGGGTCGCACTGGTCCTCCCGGTTCGGCCCGTGGTGCATGGTGGCCATCGCCGTCATCTGGGGGCTCGTGGAGCTCCGTCCCGAACTGCGCGCCGTGCCCTACCTCGACGACAGCTCCCTGCACCAGCAGATGGTGCGCGTGGCAGCGAGCCGGATCCGTGGAGGACATCTGCCGTTGACGAGCTGGTTCCCCTACCTCGGGCTCGGCTCCCCCCAGTACCTGCACTACCAGAGCCTGCCCTCCATGGCCTCGGGCCTGATCGGCACGGTGATCGACCCCGACGCCGTCTTCCGCTGGTCCCTGTACCTGCTGCTCGCGCTGTGGCCGTTCAGCGTCTACTGGGGCGGGCGATTGTTCGGGCTCGGGCGCTGGACCGCCGCAGCGGCGGCGGCGGTGTCGCCCTTCCTCGCGTCGGCCGCCGGCATCGGCTACGAGACGAAGGCCTACGTCTGGGTGGGCTACGGGGTCTGGACCCAGCTCTGGGCAATGTGGACGCTGCCCCTGGCGTGGGGCTTCACCTACCGGGCCTTGTCATCGCTGCGCGCCGCGCTGCCCGCCGTCTTCTTCGTCATGCTGACGGTCGCCCTGCACTTCGAGACCGGGTACCTGGCCTTCGTGCCGCTGGTGGTGTGGCCGTTCCTCGTCCCCTCCGACCTGTGGCACCGGCTCGGCCGCGCCCTCGTGCTCGGGCTGGCCTCGCTGCTCGCCTCGGCGTGGGTGATCGTGCCGCTGCTCGCCCAGTCCCACTGGGCGGCGCGCAACCAGGTGTTGGGCGGCACGGGGCTCGAGAACGGGTACGGCGCCCGCCAGGTCCTGTCATGGCTCTTCACCGGCAATCTCTACGACGCCGGACGCTGGCCGGTCGTGACCATCCTCGTCGGCGTCGGCATCGCGGCGTGCATCCGGCACTGGCGCACGAGCGTGGCGGGCCGCGCCCTGGTGAGCATGTGGGTGGTGACGCTGCTGATGACGTTCGGGCGCACGACGTTCGGGTCGCTGTACCGCATCGTGCCCGGCAGCAGCGACATCTTCATCAGGCGCTTCCAGATGGGCGTGCAGCTCTCGGGGATCCTGCTGGCGGGCATCGGCATCGTGTTCCTCGGACAGGTCGCGCTCGATGCCGTGGTACGCCTCTTCCCCGAGGACCGGCGCGACTGGCCGTCGGAGCCCGCCGGCCGGGGACTCGTCGCCGGCCTGTGCGTCGTGGCCCTCGTCGTCGTGCTGGCGCCCGCCTGGAGCGCGCTCGACTCCTACGACGGGCACAACGCGACGAACGTCGGCCTGCAGGCGGACGCCGACGCGCAGCAAGGGCCCCACATCGACCGGCTGCTCGCCTACGTCCGTGCCCACCCGCAGGGTCGGGTCTACGCGGGCCTCCCCACCAACTGGGGACAGGACTTCCTCGTCGGGGCGGTCCCGGTCTTCAAGTACCTCGAGAGCAAGGACGTCGACGAGGTGGGCTACACGCTGCGCACCGCCTCGCTGATGACCGACCCCGAGTACTACTTCGACGACAGCAACCCCGGGGACTACCCGCTCTTCGGCATCGGGTACCTCATCACCCCGAGCACGATGGCTCCCCCGGTGCCGGCCGACCGGGTCGGGTGTTCGGGCACCTACTGCCTGTGGTCACTGCCCCGTCCGGGCTACATCCACGTCTACGACACGACCGGCGTGCTCACCGCCACCCGCGCCGACGTCGGCTCGCAGAGCCAGACCCTCCTGGGCTCACCGCTGCTCCTTCACGAGCGCGACCTGACGGTGGCATTCAACGGGCGGGCGGCCTCGGCCCCGACAGCCCCCGGTGCCGGAGCGCTGGACGGGTCGCCGGGACGCGTCGTCACCGAGTACGCGGACCTGGCGAACGGCACCGCCCGCGCCGTGGTCACGACGAGGCGCAAGGCGACCGTCGTCCTCGAGCGCGTCGTACGACCCGGGTTGGACCGCCACGGTGAACGGCCGCCCGACCCCGACGGTGATGGTGGCGCCGGCGCTGGTCGGCGTCGTCGTCGGCCCAGGGGTGCACGCCGTCGCCTTCAGCTACGGCGGCTACGGCTCCTACGGCGCACTGTTCGTCCTGGCGCTCGCCGTCTTCGTGGTCGTGGCACTGGCGCCCATGCTGTGGCGGCGCGTCAACGAAGGCCGGGGCGGTGCGGCGCCGGCGGCCTCGCCGCCCGCCGGTCCACCCGCACACTGACGGCGCCCCGGGCGCCGATCTACTGCAGGTAACGCTCGACGACGTCGGGCGGGCGCGGCTGCACCGCGTCAGGGTCCTGGCCGGCGCTGCGCTTGGCGCGGCGCTGGCGCAGCAGGTCCCACATCTGGTCCAAGGTGACCTCGAGCTCCCGCTTGCGGTTCAGCTCCTCGTCGCTCAGCCCCTCGCCGACGTGCGCCTCCTCGAGTCGCTGCTCCTCCTCGGCGAGCTGGCTGATCCGCTCCACGATCTCCTTGTCATCCATGTGCGCTCCGATCGCCGGTTCATGTCCGACTGTGACCGGCGCCAAGTCTGCCCGGCCTCAGGCCGCGGCGCCCAGCTCGCCCTTGTCGCCGGCTGCCGCGGCCTCCGTGCCCGCACCGGACAATGCCGGTGTGAGCACGTCGGCGATCGTGGCGGCCAGGTGGAACGTCATGACGTCGCGCACCTCTTCGGGCACGTCCTCGAGGTCGGGGCCGTTGCGCTCGGGCAGGACAACCTCGGTCAGGCCCGCCCGGTGGGCGGCCAGCACCTTCTGCTTGACGCCGCCGATGGGCAGCACCCTGCCCTGGAGCGTGACCTCGCCGGTCATCCCGACCACCGACCGCACGGGGATGCCGCGCAGCAGGCTGACCAGGGCCGTCGTCATAGTGACCCCGGCCGACGGGCCGTCCTTGGGAACGGCGCCTGCGGGCACGTGGACGTGGAAGCGCTTGCCGGCGAAGGCCGTCGGGTCGATCCCGAGCTCTCCTGCGTGCGAGCGCACGTACGAGAGCGCGATCTCCGCCGACTCCTTCATCACGTCGCCGAGCTGGCCCGTAAGGGTGAGGCCCTCGGAGCCGTCGGACACGCTGGCCTCGACGAAGAGGACGTCGCCGCCTGCACCCGTGACGGCGAGGCCGGTGACCACGCCGGGCACGCTGGTGCGATCGGCCGCTTCGAAGAAGAAGTGCGGCCGGCCCAGCCAGCCCCGCACGTCGTCGGCCTCGACCACGACCGGCGCGGCGCGCTCGCCCGAGGCGAGCTTGGTCGCCACCTTGCGGAACATCTTGCCGAGCTCGCGCTCCAGGTTGCGGACGCCGGCCTCCCGTGTGTAGTCGGCCACGACGGCGCGCAGCGCCTCGTCGCTGATCTGCACCTCGTCCTCGCGCAGCGCGGCCCGGGTGAGCTGACGGCCCACCAGGTGGTGCCTGGCGATGGAGACCTTCTCGGACTCGGTGTAGCCGTCGATCCGGATGACCTCCATGCGGTCGAGCAGCGGGCCGGGGATGGTCTCGCTCACGTTGGCCGTGGCGATGAACAGCACCCGCGACAGGTCGAGGTCGACCTCCAGGTAGTGGTCGCGGAACGTGTGGTTCTGTGCCGGGTCGAGCACCTCGAGCAGTGCCGACGACGGGTCGCCCCGGTAGTCGGCGCCGATCTTGTCGACCTCGTCGAGGACGATGACCGGGTTCATGGTGCCGGCCTCTCGCAGGGCGCGCACCAGCCGGCCCGGCTGGGCCCCGACGTAGGTGCGGCGGTGGCCGCGGATCTCGGCCTCGTCGCGCACTCCGCCGAGCGAGATACGGACGAACTTGCGCCCGAGGGCGTTCGCCACCGACTCGCCGAGCGACGTCTTGCCGACGCCCGGAGGGCCGACCAGGGTCAGGATGGCTCCCGAGCCGCGCCCGTCGACGGGCGTGAGGCCGCGCTCGGCCTGCAGCTTGCGCACGGCGAGGTGCTCGAGGATGCGCTCCTTGACGTCCTCGAGCCCGTCGTGGTCGGCCTCTAGGATGCGCGACGCCTCGGGGATGTCGAGACGGTCCTCCGACTCGACGCCCCAGGGGACCTCGAGCACCGTGTCGAGCCAGGTGCGGATCCAGCCCGTCTCGGGGCTCTGGTCGCTGGTGCGCTCCAGCTTGTCGACCTCGCGCTCGACGGCCTTGCGCACGTGCTCGGGGAGCTCACGCGCCTCGAGCTTGGCCCGGTAGTCGTCCGGGTCGGCATCGTCGGCGTCACCGCTGATCTGGCCCAGCTCCTTGCGGATGGCGTCGAGCTGGCGGCGCAGCAGGAACTCGCGCTGCGTCTTCTCCATGCCCTCCTCGACGTCCGTCTTGATCTTCTCGCGCAGCGCCAGGTCGGCCAGGGTGTCACGGGCCCAGCCGAGCACGAGGCGCAGCCTCGCCTCGACGTCGAGCGTCTCGAGGACCTCGACCTTCTGGGTGAGGGAGAGGTCGGGCGAGTAGCCCGCCACGTCGGCCAGGAGGCCGGGCTCAGTGATCTCGCGCAGTTGCGCGGCGATGCGGCCGGCGCCGCGGGAATGCAGGATGTTCTCCAGCACGGCGCGGTACTCCCGGGCCAGCTCGTGGGCGGCCTGGGTGGGCTCGGGCTCGGTCAGCGGCTCGGCCTCGACCCACAGGGCGTCGCCGGTGCCGGGTACCCCGGTGCCGATGACGGCGCGGCCGTCACCCCGGATGGCCACGGCGGGCAGGCCGCCGGGCAGGTCCCCCTCCTCCATCACCTCGGAGATCACGCCGACGCTCGCGAAGCGGCCCTCGATGTGGGGCACGAGCAACAGGCGTCCACCCGCCGAGCGGGCCGAGTCGACGGCCGCCCGGGCCTCGTCGGACTCGAGGGCCATGGTGAAGACCATCCCGGGCAGGACGACGCCGGACTTGAGGGGAAGCAATGGAAGTGTCAGGTTTTCGTTCGTCATTGGGTTCTTTCTGTGGCAGTTCCTCTGACTGGTCAACAATATGGGTGGCGAGTCGATTCCCGAGCGGCCCGGCCCCCGGCCAGGGGCGGAGCAGAACGGTGGGGCGGCCACATCCCCTCCTGCCTACGCTGGACCCGTGGACGGAACGACTGCAGCGCCGGGAGTCGAGCAGGCCGGAGGCACGACGCTGGCGCCGGCCCGGCCGGATCCCGACCTCGACGACGGCGACCACGACCGCATGGCCCACATCGTCCTGGAGGGCTACACCCCCAAGGGGGGCGAGTTCGTCTCGACGGGCCCGAGCGTGGTCGAGGGCATGGTGAACCAGACCGCGGTGCGGGCGCTCTGCGGCAAGGAATGGGTGCCGGGGCGCAACCCGGCCCGCTACGGCCTGTGCCCCACCTGCAAGGAGATCGCCGAGGGCATGGGCTGGAAGATCCCGTCCAGCTGACGATCCCGTCCGGCTGACGCCCCCGACGGCGCGTCGGGTCCTTGGGGGAGAAGCGATCTGGGCCGACGGCCCCGCACCCAGCTACCGTGCGGACCGTCGATCGCGAGGGCGGGGCGAAGGGCGGCCGCCTGGAGGGAGCACGTTGGCACAGGTCAGCTTCGAGGGGGTCACCAAGCACTTCGGCGAGACCACGGCCGTCGACGACCTCACCCTGTCGGTCCCCGACGGCCAGCTCCTCGTGCTGCTCGGCTCGTCGGGCTGCGGCAAGACGACGGCGCTGCGCCTGGTCGCGGGGCTGGAGGAGCTCAGCGACGGCACGGTCTCCATCGGCGACCGCATCGTCAACGACGTCGACCCCAAGGACCGTGACGTGGCCATGGTGTTCCAGAGCTACGCGCTCTACCCGCACTTGACGGTGGGGAAGAACATCGAGTTCCCGCTCCGCCAGCGCGGCGTCGCCAAGGAAGAACGCGCCACCAAGGTGAAGCGGGCGGCCGAGACCCTCGGGTTGGGCGAGCTGCTCGGGCGCAAGCCGGCGCAGCTCTCGGGCGGCCAGCGCCAGCGCGTGGCCCTGGCCCGCGCCATCGTGCGCGAGCCCCTGGTCTTCTTGATGGACGAGCCGCTCTCGAACCTCGACGCCGCGCTGCGCGTCCAGACCCGCGCCGACATCGTCGAGCTGCAGAGCCGCCTGCGCACCACGACGCTGTACGTCACCCACGACCAGGTCGAGGCGATGACCATGGGCGACCGCATCGCCGTCATGAGCGACGGCAAGCTGCAGCAGGTGGCCACGCCCGAGGACCTCTACGCCCGGCCGGCCAACGCCTTCGTGGCCCACTTCCTCGGCAGCCCCGGCATGAACCTGGTCGAGGGGATGTTGGTCGAGAGCGGGTCGCCCGACGCGGAGGGCGGCAGCGGGCGCGGCACATTGAGCGTCGCCTTCACGGGCGCCTCGGTGCCGCTGCCGGCCGAGGTGGCGGACATGGTGCGCGGCGCCGGGCCCGACGTGGTGCTCGGCGTGCGCCCGGAGTCGCTCAGCCTCAGCCCCGACGGTGCCATCGCGGCCACCGTGATCATCGTCGAGCTGCTCGGCGCCGAGACGCACGTGATCTGTCACACCGAGAACGGGGCGAGGGTGATCGTGCGCCAGAGTGCGTCTTCGGCCAAGCCGGGGATCGGCGAGGCGGTGCGCATCGCGATCGACGACGACCCGCGGGCATTCCACCTCTTCGACTCGTCCACCGGCGACCGGCTGGGGGGATCGTGACGGCGGTGAGCGCGCCCGTCGGCGCGCCGCCGACCGGGCCACCGCCGACGCCCAAGGCGACCGACCACGGCGGCCTGCGTTCCCGCCTGCGCAAGGAGGCCGCCCTGGCCTACCTGCTGTTGCTCCCGGCACTCGTGCTCTTCGGCGTCTTCTCCTTCTATCCCTTCCTGCGCAACTTCAAGTTGATGCTGTACCAGACGCCGCCGGTGCCCGGCCTGCCCTCGCACTACGTGGGCCTGCACCAGATCATCCCCACGATCACCTCGACCCAGTTCACCCAGAGCCTGGTGACCACGATCATCTTCGTGATCCTGGTGGTGCCGATCAGCCTCCTGCTCGGGCTCGCGCTGGCCGTGGCGGCCCACCGCAAGCTCAAGGGCATGGCGGTCTACCGGGTGATCTTCTCCTCCACGGTCGTCAGCTCCGTCGCCGTCGCCTCGGTCGTCTTCGGGACGCTGCTGAACCCGGTCGTCGGACTCCTCCCCTGGCTCGGCATCAACCCGACCCCGCCCGCGCTGGAGAGCACGACCTGGGCCCTGCCCTCGGTCGCGCTGATCACCATCTGGCAGTTCCTCGGGCTCTCGTTCATCATCATGTCAGCGGGGCTGCAGTCGGTCCCTGACGAGCTCCTCGAGTCGGCCCGCATCGACGGCGCCGGCTCCTGGACGAGGTTCTGGCGCATGACCGTGCCGCTGCTCTCCCCCACCATCTTCTTCGCCGTGGTCGTGAGCACGATCTACGCCTTCCAGGCCTTCGGCGCGGTCGACATCCTCATCGGGCCGCAGAACGCGGTCCGCCTGCACACCAACGTGCTCATCTACAACATCCTCAACACGCTGCAGATCGAGAGCAACCCCGGGTCCGCCGCCATCATGGCCACGGCGCTCTTCCTGATCATCCTGGGCCTCACCCTCCTGCAGCTGCGGTTCCTCGAACGGCGCGTGAGCTATGCCCGCTGAGACGAGCACGACTGACGCGGCTCCGGCACCCGCCGACGCACCGGCGGCGGCACCGGCTCCCCGGCGTCCGCACCGCCGGCTGCGGACGATCGGCAGCTACACGTTGCTGACGGCGGCGGCCGTCGTCGTCGTCTTCCCCATCTACATCACGATCGTCAACTCGCTGCTGGTGCCCGACCAGCTGGTGCAGCAGCCCCCACCGCTCTTCCCCACCAACCCGCAGTGGCACAACTACAGCGCGGCATGGACGACCGGTTCGATGTCCACATACGTGGCGACGTCGGCGATCATGACCGCGATCATCGTGGTGGGCCAGCTCGCCACCTCCATCCTCGCCGCCTACGCCTTCGCCTTCCTGCGCTTCCCCTTCAAGCGGACGCTCTTCGTCGTCTGCCTGGTGACGCTGATGATCCCGTTCGAGGTGACCTTCATCACGAACCTCGACACGGTCACGTCGTTGCACTGGTTCAACTCCTACGCGGGGCTCTCCATCCCCTTCCTCGCCACCGGGTTCGGCATCTTCTTGCTGCGCCAGGCCTTCCTGCAGATCCCGCGCGACCTGCAGGAGGCGGCGCAGCTCGACGGCTACGGGCACCTGCGCTTCATGACCCGGGTGGCCGTCCCCCTCGCCCGCCCTTCGCTCGCCGCGCTCGCCGTGTTCTCCTTCCTGGGGGCCTGGAACCAGTACCTGTGGCCGCTCGTGTCCACTGGCGGCACGACACCCCTCTACACGGTGCAGATCGGCTTGAAGCAGCTCCTCGGCACCGAGGTCTCGCAGATCCCGGTGTCACTCGCCGGCGCCGTCATCGCGTTCGTGCCGCTGGTGATCCTGCTCCTCGTCTTCCAGAAGCAGCTGGTGCGGAGCCTCACGGCTGGCGCCGTGAAATAGCGGGGCGGCAGCCGCCGCGGCGGCTCCGGTGCTAGGCATTGGGCATGCGGACCACTCGCCTCACCAGACTCGTCGCCGCGGCCCTCTTCCTGACATCGGCCGGCGCGGCCACCGCCTCCACCGTGGTGGTGGGCGGCGCCGCCCCGGCAGGCGCGGCCAGCCTCCCCACCTGCAACCTCAAGGCGCTGGCCAACGCCAAGGGCGTCGTCAACATCACCTTCTGGGAGTCCGCGTCGCAGGCCAACCTGACGGTGCTGCAGGCGATCACCAGCGCGTACAACTCGTCACAGTCCAAGGTCCACGTGACGCTCGTCACCCAGGCCGGCTACGACGACACCTGGCAGAAGTACCTGGCCGGGCTCACCAACGGGCAGTTGCCCGACGCCGTCCAGCTCGAGGACCAACGCACCCAGGCCGCCATCGACACCCAGTCGTTCCTCCCCGTCCAGTCCTGCATGAACGCCGCCAAGTACTCGACGAGCGACTACCTGCCCCGGCCGCTCGCCTACTGGAAGGTCAACGGCGTGCAGTGGGCGCTGCCCTTCGCCGTCTCGGCGCCGATCCTGTACTACAACCAGAACGCCTTCACGAAGGCCGGGCTCACCAGCCCCCCGAGCACGCTGACCCAGATGGTGGCCGACGCCAAGACGCTCAAGGCCGCCGGGAGCGGCATGGGCCTGGTCCTCGACCCCTGGCACCTCGAGACCTGGCTGTCCACGGCCAACCAGCTCTTCGTGAACAACAAGAACGGCCGCAGCGCGCGGGCGACAGCGGGCGCGTTCAACAACAAGACGTCGGTGTCGATCTTCAGCCAGCTGAAGCAGCTCGTCACGTCGGGGGACGCCACCACCAACCCGTCGACGGGGCCCGACGAGTACGACAACCTCCTCGGCATGGGCAGCGGCAAGTACGGCATGACGATCGAGACGTCGGCCGCGCTGGGCACCGTGACCAAGCTCCTCGGCCAGGGCCAGTACTCCAACGTGAAGCTGGGCATCGGGGCCTTCCCGGTCTACAGCTCGTCGGTGCAGGGCGGGGTCGAGCCGGGCGGCTCCGGCGTGTACATCTCGAGCAAGTCGTCACCGCTGCACCAGGCGGCGGCGTGGGACTACCTCTCCTACATCTGCAACACGCAGAGCCAGGCCACCTGGGCCGCGGGGACGGGTTACATCCCGGTGCGCAAGTCCTCCGCGCAGACCGCGACCGTGCAGCACCTGTGGGCGACCGACCCCGGGTACAAGGTCGCCTACAACGAGATCAACAACGGGGCCAACACGGCGGCGACCTCGGGCTCGGTCATCGGCCCCTACGCCGACGTGCGCACCGACATCCTGAACGCCGAGATCTCCATGTACACCGGTGGCGTGTCGCCGTCGAGCGCGGTCAAGACCGCCGACTCGAACGTCAACACCACCATCTCGAGCTACAACGGCCGGCTCGGGGTCGGGGGGTAGCGATCTGGGCCGGGTGGCCCACCGCGGCCGCCCGGAGGCCGGTCGCACGCCCGGCGGGACTATGGGGGAGGAAACCGCCGAGCAGTGCGTCCAGCCGCCCTGCTCCTCAGTCCGTCGAGAGACGAGAGACGAGGGGTTCTTCGAGAGGCGCTCTTGCCCGCTGCACCCGGCCTGCCGGCACCGGTGCACGTTGAAGAACTCGTGCAGGGTTTCTGCCGGTCCCCACGAACCCTCGAACTCGCGGATCGCAAGAGCCAGCAGATCTTGTCGTGGCCGAACCGGGGTCAGCACCTCCTGTTCTGGGTCTCGAGTCATTGTGCGCACCCCTCGGGGGGCGGACCAGGGCCGAAGGTCCCACGGGTGCGGGTGCCACCCGCGTTTCCCGCCATCCGAGCGGTGTCGGGCCGGGTGTCCGCGGCGAGATGCCAGAGAGCGCACGCCGATGGCCGCGCATTCCGAACGGCGCATAGGCGAGCGCTCTCGAAAAGATCGGCCCTGCAACGGCGGGGATCGATAGAGCCGAAAGTCACAACGACCTGGACCATCACCGCCACGGCAGGGGCGCTTCGGTACCATCGCCGCGGCAATGGCTCTGCATGGCGCGCTCGGAGTGACGGGACAACCGGGATGGTGATGCACGAGACCGTGCCCGGCGAGCGGGTCGGGATGGCGGCCTACCACGCAATGTTCGAGCACACATCCGAGGGCGTGCTGTTCTCCACGCCGGGCGGCCGCATCACCGCCGCCAACCCGGCCGCGTCCACCCTGCTCGGTCTCGGGGCCGAGGAGATCTGCCGGCTCGGTATGGCCGGCCTGGTCGACCACGAGGACCCTCGATGGGGGCTCGCGCTGGCCGAGCGTGACCGGAGCGGGTCCTGGGTCGGCAGGCTGCGGCTCCGCCGGGGCGACGGCCGGATGGTCGACATCGAAGCGACGACGCGGGTGTTCCGGGACAGCGAGGGCGCCGTCCTGATCCTCAGCATCCTGCACGACAGCGCGGGGCGTCTCGCCATCGAGCGCGAGATGGAGGAGCTGAGCACGCGCCTGCTCGAGCTGTCCCAGGGCGACGAGCTGACCGGCTTGCACAACCGCCGGGGGCTGCTCGTCGCCGGCAACCGCCTGCTGCAGTTCGCCGACCGCGAGGGCGCCGCGGTCCACACCCTCTTCGCCGACGTCGAGAACGTGCAGGAGCTGAACGACCGCCTCGGGCTCCACGCAGGCGATGCGGCACTCCAGGCCGTGGCACGCGCGCTGTCGGTCGCGTTCCGCACGAGCGACGTCGTGGCCCGCATCGGCGGCACCCAGTTCCTCGTGCTGGCGCTCAACTTGAGCGGGCCCGACTGCGGCACCATCACGCGCCGCATCGAGGCCCACCTCGCCGATCCGGGCACGACCGACTACGTCGGTGCGACGGTCGGCGTCTCCCTCGGCTGGACGACCCGGCAGGCCGATGACCACGTGCCGCTGGCCGAGCTGGTGGCCCGGTCCGACTGGGCCATGCGCGAAGCCCGGGCGACCCGGTTGGCGGCCAGAAGCCGGCTCAGCTCCCCCGGCTGACCCCTCGCTCCCACCCCTGACCAGGAAATTCACGGGGCACCGCTTGCCCGGGGTGCCAATAGCTGACTAATTCGATTGTTTTTAGCAATCCGCGTGGTTTAGGGTACTCCGATGCACGAAAGCACCCTCCCCCCGAATTCGCCTGGGCACCTCTCCGCAGGGGCCCGGCGCACCCGTCGCAGGATCGCCGCCGTCGGCACCCTCGCACTGTCCGCCTTGGCCCTGACGCTCGGCGCCCTCCCCGCCGGCGCCCAGAGCGGGGGCAGCGTCAGCCTGGTCGCCTACTCGACGCCCAAGCCCGCCTACAGCGTCCTCGCCACCGACTTCGCCAAGACGAAGGCGGGCGCGGGCGTGGTCGTGTCGCCGTCCTTCGGTCCCTCGGGCACCCAGGCCACCTCGGTGGTCGACGGGCTGCCGGCCGACCTCGTCAACTTCTCGCTCGAGCCCGACATGGCCAAGCTCGTCAAGGCCGGGCTCGTGTCCAGCGCGTGGGACAAGGGGGCCACCAAGGGCATGGTGACCAACTCCATCGTCTCCTTCGTGGTGCGCCCGGGGAACCCCAAGCACATCACCACCTGGGCCGACCTCGTCAAGTCCGGCGTCGGGGTCATCACACCCAACGTGTTCAGCTCGGGCAGCGCGAAGTGGAACATCATGGCGGCCTACGGCGCCGAGAGAGCGCAGGGAAAGACGCCCGCGCAGGCCCAGCAGTACCTCTCCCAGCTGCTGCACAACGCGGTGGCGCAGCCCTCCAGTGCCAGCGCTGCGCTGCAGACCTTCCTCTCGGGGCAAGGTGACGTGCTGCTCGACTACGAGGACGACGCCCTCTACGCCAAGACCAAGGGCGAGCCGGTCGACGTGATCACGCCCCCGCAGACGATCCTCATCCAGAACCCGATCGCGGTGACCAAGACCGCCAGTCCCGCCGCCAAGGCATTCCTGGCCTACCTGCTCTCCCCCGCCGGCCAGACCGTGTGGGGCCAACAGGGCTACCGGCCGGTGCTGCCCTCGGTGGCGGCCAAGTTCAAGTTCCCCCATCCCAAGACGCTCTTCACCATCGACCACCTGGGCGGCTGGACGTCCATCAACAAGTCGTTCTTCGACCCCCAGACCGGCGTCGTCGCCAAGGACGAGCAATCGCTCGGCGTCTCCACCGCGAGCGGGTAGCGACCATCGCATGACCGGCGTGGACGCCACCGTCGCCGACCTGGGCCTCCGGGGCGGGGAACGAGCGTCCACCGGCCGCCGCCCAGGGCGGGGGCGAGGGCACCGTCACCCCAACACGGCGCTCTCCCCCGCCCTGGAGGTGGTGGGGCGGGCGGCCTGGCGCGCCAGCGGCCCCGCGCTCGCCGTCACCTACCTGTCCCTCCTCGTCCTGCTGCCGCTGGCCGCGCTGTTCACCAACGCGTTCAGCAACGGGTGGGCCTCGTTCTGGGCCGCCGTCACCCAGCCCGAGGCCGTCGCCGCGCTGGAGCTGACCCTCTGGATCTCGTTCGCCGTGGCCGTGGTCAACTCCATCGCCGGCTTCGCCATCGCCTGGGTGCTGGTCCGCGACGACTTCCGGGGCAAGGCCCTCGTGGGCGCGGTCATCGACCTCCCGTTCGCGCTGCCGACGATCGTGGCCGGCCTCACCCTGCTGGCGCTGTACGGGCCGAACAGCCCGTTCCACGTCAACCTGGCCGGCACCCGCCTCGGCATCGCGTGCGCGCTGGCCTTCGTCACGCTGCCCTTCTGCGTCCGCAGCGTCCAACCGGTGCTGGCCGAGCTCGATGCGGAGACCGAGGAGGCGGCCTCCTCCCTCGGCGCCAGCCGGCGCCAGGTGCTCCGCCGCGTGATCCTGCCGAGCATCCTGCCGTCGGTGCTGGCCGGCGCCGGCCTCGCCTTCGCCCGGGCGGTCGGCGAGTTCGGCTCGGTCGTGCTGATCTCGGGCAACCTCCCGTTCAAGACCGAGGTCGCCTCTTCGTGGATCTACAGCCTCTCCCAGAGCGACGACCTCCCGGCGGCCAGCGCAGTCTCGGTCGTGCTCATCGCCATCTCGCTCCTCGTGCTGGTCGGCATCGGCTGGGCCCGCCGCCGCTTCGAAGTCCCCGAGACGATATGAGGCGCTCGCGTTGGCGCCTGCCCCTGCGCTTCGCCGTGCTCGGCTACCTGGCCCTGCTGGTCGTCCTGCCCGTGTCCATGGTGTTCTACCGCGCCTTTCAGCACGGACTCGGCACGGCGTGGGATGCCATCACCGCGCCGGACGCCCTCCACGCGCTGGTGCTCACACTCCTCGTGGCCGCCATCGCGGTGCCGCTCAACACGATCTTCGGCGTGGGCGTCTCGCTCATCCTGGCCCGCCACCGCTTCCCGGGCGCCTGGCTGCTCGATGCGCTGGTCGACATCCCGCTCGCCGTCTCCCCCGTCGTCATCGGGCTGTCGCTGATCCTCGTCTACGGCCGCACCGGATGGTTCGGCACCTGGCTGTCCTCCCACCACATCACGGTCATCTATGCGGTGCCCGGCATCGTCCTGGCCTCCGCCGCGGTATCCCTCCCCTACGTCGTCCGTGAGGTCCTGCCCGTCCTGCAGGAGGTCGGGACGGAGCAGGAGCAGGCAGCCCGCACCCTCGGCGCCGGACCACTCGCGGTGTTCCGCCGGATCACCCTGCCCAACATCCGCCGCGGCCTGGCCTACGGGGTGACGCTCACCACCGCCCGCGTGCTCGGGGAGTTCGGTGCCGTCGCTATCGTCTCGGGTGCCATTGCCGGGAGGACGCAGACCTTGACCCTGTTCATCTCCGCCGGGATCGAAAACCTCGACACCACGAGCGCCTACGTCGGCGCGGTGGCGCTGTGCCTCTCCGCCCTGATCATCCTGATCCTCCTCACGGTGACCGACCGCAACCGCGAGGCCTGGCACGGGCGGCCGGCGGCATGAGCATCCTGGTGGAGTCGATCTCCAAGCGCTTCGGCGACGCGGTAGCACTCGACGACGTCAGCCTCGAGGTCCCGAGCGGGTCGCTCACCGCGCTGCTCGGGCCCAGTGGCGGCGGCAAGTCGACCCTGCTGCGCATCATCGCCGGCCTCGACATGCCCGACCGCGGCACGGTGCGGATCGAGGGCGAGGACCTCACCGACGCCCCGGCGCGCCACCGCGGCGTCGGGTTCTGCTTCCAGCACTATGCGCCCTTCCGCCACCTGACGGTCCGACGCAACGTTGCCTTCGGCCTCGAGATCCGGCGCCGGCCCAAGCCCGAGATCAAGGCCCGGGTCGACGAGTTGCTCGAGCTGGTCGGCCTGGCCCACCTGGCCGAGCGCTACCCCTCGCAGCTCTCGGGCGGCCAGCGCCAGCGCATGGCTCTGGCGCGTGCGCTGGCGATCGAGCCCAAGGTCCTGTTGCTCGACGAGCCCTTCGGGGCGCTCGACGCGCAGGTGCGCACGCAGCTGCGCCGCTGGCTCCGCGACCTGCACGACACGCTCCACGTGACGACGGTGCTGGTGACGCACGACCAGGAGGAGGCCATGGAGGTCGCGGACCGCCTGGCCATCATCAACCACGGCCGCCTGGAGCAGGTCGGCACGCCGGCGGACATGTACGACCACCCGGCCAACGAGTTCGTGCTGACGTTCCTGGGCCCCGCCACGCAGCTCGACGGCGAATGGGTGCGCCCGCACGACCTGATCGTGCACCCCATCGAGGACGGGCGGCCGGCCGGCCCTGCAGTCGAGGGCTCGGTGACGCGCGTCACCCATCTCGGCTTCGAGGTCAAGGTCGACATCGGTCTCGCCGCCGGCGGGGCGTGCTGGGTCCAGCTCAGCCGCGGCAGCGCGGCCGTGCTCGGCCTGGAGGAGGGCCAACGGGTCTGGGTGGCGCGGGCAGAGAGCGGCGCGCCGAGCCGGTTCCCGATGCTGAGCGCGTCAGCGGCCGCCCGCCCCTAGGGTGGCCCTGTCCGGGCGCACGAGCCGGTGCGTGCGGTCCGGCCCGTGACAGGGAGCCCGCATGCCCGATCGGAACCACAGCGAGCCCGACGCCTCCGAGCCCGACGGCTCCGAGCCCGATGACCGGCCCGATCAAACGCTCGATGACGAGCGGGCCTGGCGCGACCGTCACGTCGACGAGCAGGAGGAGGAGTCCTTCCCCGCCTCCGACCCCCACGCCGACTGGTCCGGCCCCTCGTAGGGAGGTGGTGACCTTCCTGAGGCCGTGACGGACGACGTGAACCGCCGCAGCGATTCATGTCGTCCGCTCCCCTAGCCAGTGCCCTGCTTGAGGCGTAGGTTGTCGCTCGAGGGAGACAAGCGGACGATCTTCGTTCCTCCCTTGCCGGATGGTTGGGGTGCGTCGCGGAGCGGGACGGCGAAGTCTCGGCGCGCTTTTGAAGCAGGGAGGAAGACACATGTACCTGTTCAGCCGTACCGCCCGGTTGGGTGAAGGAAACCCTCAGAAGCAGCTGGATTGGGCGCTCAGGATCACTGAGAAGGTCAACCAGATCTCGGAGGTCCCGGTGCAGTTGTGGACGACGGTGTTCTCGCCGACGTCGGGCAGGCTGGTGTGGACCGCAACCGTCGAGAATCTCCTCGAGCTGGAGACGATCGAGGACAAGCTGCTCGCGGACTCCGGCTACGTGACGCTGGTCGAGGAGGGTGGCGCCCACGCGTCGGGTGATCCGATCGACGACAACCTGCTGCAGTTCGTCTATGCCGACCCCAGGTCCGCCGAGATCGACGCACAGTACGCGACGACCGTGCAGGCGACGATGGCGCCTGGAGGCCTTGTGCGCGGCATCGAGCTCGGTGTGGAGACGGCACAGCGAGCCGCCGAGATCACCGGCTGCCCGACCTCGTTCTGTCTCGGCACCACCGGCGTCTACGGGTCGGTCGAGTGGGTCACCGTCTATGCCTCGATCGATGAGTTGCAGCGCGGACAGGAAGCGCTCGCGGCCGACACCTCGTTCTCCGAGAAGGTCGACAAGGAGCTCAGCAAGGTCTACCTGCCGGGCGTCGCGGTCCAGACGGCGTTCCGCAAGATCGCCTGACCGTCTCGGGGTGGAGGGTCGCCTCGTACCGCGACCCTCCACCCGGAAGGCGGGTTCCCGCCTGCCCGCTCTCACCCGGCACGCCCATCTGATCCCTCCGCGCGCCCGCGCCGCTGTAACCGCTCGGCACCGCTGCCGTCATCAGCGGCGCTGAGGCGATTGAGGCCGGTCGCGTGGAGAGGGTGATGCCATGTCAGCAGAGGATCTGGCCCAAGGGCTGCGGGCAATCGACGAGGAGGACGTGCGTCAGAAAGTGGCGGCTGGCGATCTCTCCGCGGCGGGAGACCTCGACCTGACGAACGAGGAGGCAGGCCTGCTGCGAGGTGCCGCTGACGACTACCCGGAAGTGGCCGGGTTCGCGTTCGACGCCTTCATCAAGATCGACGGCTTCGGCGACGGTTCCTTCGGCGGCGCGGGTGGCAAGGAGCTCGTGAAGTTGGACAGCCCGAACTACAACCAGGCATTGCAGTACCTGGGAAAGATCTGACCGCTGCGATGGTCGGTGCCGAGGCGTGGGCCGCCCTCGGCGCGGCATTGCGCCGCGAGGCGGCTGGCGGGGGTGGCCCCCTGACGGAGCTGGTCGGCGGCACACCGGGCCCGGCGGAGCGGGTGCGTGACGGCCTCGGGGAGGCGGCGTTCGCCACCCTGGTGCGCGGAAGGGTGCTCGAACTGCCCGGCGACGGATCCGACGTGGCGTGCCGCGTCCGGTTGCTCTGCAGTCCAGACCTCGTGGTCGCTGCACCCGGTGCGGGGCGAGGGCCCGACATGGTGTACATCGGGCCGGACTCGAGCCTGTTGGTCGAGGCCGCGTTGCGCCTCGCACCATCGGGTGAACGAGCCGTCGACCTGGGCACCGGCACCGGCCTCTTGGCCGCGGCGCTGTCGCGGCGCTATCGATGCGTCGTCGCCACCGACATCGTCCGCCGGTCGGCCGATGCGGCCCGGTGCACCATGATGCTGAACGACGGGCCGCCCGGCCACGTCTGGCTCACCGTGCAGAACGACGTCACGAGCGGCCTTCGGGCCCGGTCCTTCGACCTCGTGGCCGCGAACACCCCGTGGGTCCCGACGAGCACCGCACCGAGCGGCCCCACCCGCGTGTTCGCCGATGGCGGGCGTGACGGGGTGGAGCTGCCGGCGCGCTTCCTCGTCGAGGGGGCCTCCCTGCTTCGCCGCGGCGGGGTCGCGGTCCTCCTGGCACTGCACGTGGTGCGGTCCGACGGCGCACGCCCCCTCTTGGAGCTGTGCGGGACGCTCGAGCGTGAGGGCTATTCGGTCGCCGTGATCCCGACCCCCCTCAACCGCTCCTTCCCGGAGCTGCCGGGCAGGATGCGCGCCCGGTCGGCCGACCTGGTCGAGGCGGTCCACGTCGCCGTCGTGGTCGGAACACCCGCCGTCGAGGGTGGCCGGCGGGACGCGCTGCTGGTCGCCAGCGCTGCGCTGGCCCGCCGCTGGGGCACCGAGGCACTCAGCCTGGGCGTCTTGGCCTGAGCACGCCGCCCGACAGACGGGGCACCGCCGGGCCATCTGTTGTCCAGATGTTGTGACAGGACAGTCCGGTCGGCTCTATGTCGGCGTGGACCCGCAGTGTCAGCATCCTGACTGAGGGGCGGTGATCGGGGGAAACAGTTGTCGTCACCGCCCCTCATCTCATCGCTCGCCTGAGGCTCCACCACAGGGCCGACGCTCCGTCCCGGGGTCCATGACGGCTCTCTGACCTCGGGGTCGACCATGATGGGAAACGTGAGGACGGTGGCGAGCGCGGCCCGGCACGGTCCCCCATCCACCCGCCGGACACGTCCTCCGCTTCGCCGTCTCACGCTGAGTGCCCTCGCCGTCGCGTGCGTGGGCGCGGGCGCCATCGCCGCGTCTGGGCAGGCCTCGGCCACCCCACGGACCTCACCGCAGGCCCGGTCGTCGACCGCGACGACGAGGCCTCTCCCGCTCGCGCCGACCGTGCGCGCCGGTCAGCCGTTCGTCACGCCCGGCCACCAGGCGACACAAGGCCCGGTCGGCCTCAACCCGTCGAAGGCACACGGCATTCAGCTCTCGGTGCTGAGCGGCCTGCTCCACGGTGAGCCGATCTTCAACGGAGACTTCGCCGACCCTTTTGCGCTGCTGGTCGGTGACTCGGTCTACGCGTACGCCACGACCACCACCGGGGGGGCCCATTTGGCCCCGGCCCATATCCCGGTCATCGCCATCACTCGCGCCACGGGTTTCGCCGGACACTACCTGGGCGATGCGCTGCCGACCCTGCCGTCGTGGACCGTGCCCGGGTACCAGTGGGCACCGTCGGTGTGGGCCCGTCCCGACGGGACGTACGTCCTCTACTACGCCACCCCCGCGACCCATCCCATCAACTGCGTGGCGAAGCCCACCTCACCCGGTTGCGTCGAGACGACCCATGGGCCGAACACGGCCATGTGCATCTCCCGGGCCACGAGCACGAGCCCGGCCGGCCCCTTCGTCGACGACTCGTCATCGGCGTTCGTCTGCCCGTATACACAGGGCGGAGCGATCGACCCCAGCATCTACGTGAGATCGGACGGCACGCCCTGGCTGCTGTGGAAGAGCGACGGTGACTGCTGCAACCTGCCGACCTACATCTACTCGCAACAGCTCTCGCCCGACGGACTGTCGACGGTCGGGTCTCCCCACGAGCTGATCGGCGCAACCCAGGCCTGGGAGGGTGGCCTGGTCGAGGCGCCCTCCATGATCAAGGAGAGAAGCGTCTACTGGCTCTTCTATTCGGCCAATCTCTGGGGGACGCCCAACTACAGCATCGGCATCGCCGCCTGCACCTCGGTCACCGGCCCCTGCGCCAAGCCGCTCGACCGGGCGTGGCACACGAGCACCGACAGCGCCAACGGCCAGGGTTACGGCGGGTCGGAGTTCTTCCAGACGGGCGAACTCATCTGGATGGTGCACCACGGCCTCGTTCCCGGCCAGACGGGTGACTATGCGCATCGCCGCCTCTACGTCGACCTGCTGGTGTTCCCGACCAGCGGTCTGCCTCGCGTTGCGACTCGAGCGGCCGCCGCGGCGATGGCCGAGGACACGCTCTACGCGGGGGACCCCGCTCTGCCGATGCAGCCTCGCCAGGCGTTCCTCGACCTGATCCGGACCGTCCCCGGCTCCTTCAGCGACGACAGCAGTGCGTCGGCGGTGCGCGACGGCGAGCTGGCGTGCGCGGATCTTGCCCGACAGGAGAACGCAGCCCAGGTCGTTCGATCGCTTGCCGCTCGTGACCTCACCACGTTCGAGTCGTACGTGGTGACCGAGTTCGCTGCCGAGTACCTCTGCTCGAGCGAGGTTCCGCAGACCACCTCGAATATGCAGCAGGCGCTTCTCGACGGCCCTTGAGCCCTCTTTGCCCCGGCACCACCGGGGCACGCAGCTTGAAGGCTCGCCGAGCGGCTAGGTGTACTGCTAGGAGCTGGTCCGGGCGCGACCGTCGGCCGGGTCGATCGAGACGCCATCGGCAGCGAACGTGATCGTCATGCCCTCGCAGGCAGCCTGCACTCGTTCGCTTCCGGCCCCCCAGCATCTCTGCGCGTCGGCGAGCAGCAACTCCAATTCGTCGTCGGTGTGGTACGGATCGTGATGGAAGAGGAGCAACCGGTCGACCTCAGCCATGCGCGCAAAGTCGACCACATGTGCGATTGCCGAATGGCCCCACCCGACGTGGTGGGGATACTCGCCATCACCGTATTGGGCATCGTGCAGCAGCACGTCGGCGCGGTGGGCCAGGTGGTAGCCGCTCACCCATTCGACCGGGCGGCCTGAGAGGCCCAGTCCGAGCCCGGGCTCGTGGTCGGGCAAGTAGACCACGGAACGTCCCTGTTCCTCTATGCGGTATCCGACGGTCGGTCCCTGGTGGGTGACCAACGAAGCCCGTACGGTCAACGAGCCGATGGATATCGGTCCCTCGGGAGCATCGTGAAATTCCAGATGGGCCGGGATGTCGGCCAGTCGCACCGGAAAGAGCGGCGGCGAGAGATAGGTCGAGATCCTGTCGGCGAGCGACTGCACCGGAGAGGACGGGCCCCAAATATGGATCTCGCGACCCGGATCGAAGAGCGGTCGGAAGAAGCCCAGGCCCTGCAGGTGGTCCAGATGGAGGTGGCTGAGCAACACGTCGATTCGCGCCGCGCCTTCGGTGCTCATCGCGACGCCGAGCGGACGCATGCCCGTGCCCGCGTCGAGCACCAGCACCTCGCCGCCGTCCCCCCGGACTTCCACGCAGGACGTATTTCCGCCGTATCTGAGCGTGTCGGCGCCCGGTGAGGCCAATGACCCGCGGCACCCCCACACGCGGACTCTCATTCTCTCGCCCGCCAGAACACGGTCAGCACTCCGTGCATGTCACCGACATGGCCGAAGAGAGGGTACGCGGTGACCTCGAACGGCTGGCGGGTCCCGTCGAGGGTGGTGGCCAAGAGCCTTCGGTGGGCGGGTTCGCGCTTGTAGAAGGCGACACCTGCAGGCGAGTCCCGGCGCCTCATGGGCGTCTCGTCGACATTTCCGAGCTCCAACATGGCTCCGAACTCATTGGCAGAAATGCCGCCCACTTCGGCGTAGCTCTTCCCAAGCATGAGTTCAGCCGCTTCGTTGAAGTACACCAGCATGCCGCCGGCGTCGATCAGGAACATCGGCGTCGCCAGGTTGGCGGCGAGCTCGCGAGCGAGGATCAACGGCAGGCTGGGCTCGCTCGTGTTGCTCCCTTCGGTCGCCATGGCCGCACAATAGACCGGGGATATCGTGCCAGCGTGGGCCGAGCGGGCTCGAACCGAGCCGGCCCGAACCCGTATCATCCGAGCAGCCCGTGGCGCGACCATCCACCTACCGGGAGGTGAATCTCGAGGTGTCGAGACTGGATGCCCCATTTGCGACGACCAGCGCGGGATCAGCGAGTGACCGCTCCCACGCCTGAGGAGGCCGTCGCGTTCCCGCTCCTGACCGACGAGCAGGTCTCCGTCGTCCAATCCTTCGGGATGCAGCGCGCCACCAGGACCGGCGAGATCCTGTACCGGGAGGGCGACACGGCGTACGACTTCTACGTCGTCATCTCGGGCGAGATCGACGTGTCGATCGCCGCCAGCGGGGACGACCGGTCCATCGCCCGATACGGCCCGGGGCAATTCCTGGGCGAGCTCAGCCTCCTGACCGGCTTACGCGCCTTCGTCACCACCCGCGTCACGGAGGGTGGAGAGGTCCTCGTGGTCCCGAAGGAGCAGTTCAGGAACCTGATCGCCACCCAGCCGGGCCTGAGCGACACGATCCTGGCCGCCTACATCGCGCGTCGTTCCATCCTGCTCAGCGGCGCGTCGGCGACCACTCGGGTGATCGGCTCGCGGTTCTCCAAGGAGACGCTGCGCATCCGCGAGTTCCTCTCGCGGCTCAGCATTCCGCACGAATGGCTCGACCCGGATCGCCACGAGGAGGTCGACGACGTCCTCGAGCACTTCGGCGTCCAAGCAGTGGACCTCCCGGTCGTCATCACCTCGGGCACCGTGCTCCGCAGTCCCTCGACGGGGCAGCTGGCCGAGTATCTCGGCTTGACGCTGCAGAGCCTCCCCGAGCGCCGCTTCGACCTCATCGTGGTGGGCGCCGGCCCGGCGGGGCTCGCCGCCTCCGTCTACGGCGCATCGGAGGGCCTCTCCACTCTCGGCGTCGAGCGCTTCGGGGTCGGTGGGCAGGCCGGCACGAGCTCCCGTATCGAGAACTACCTCGGGTTCCCAACCGGCGTCTCCGGCTCCGAGCTGGCCCAGCGTGCGTTGGTGCAGGCAGAGAAATTCGGTGCCCGTATGACCGCGCCGTGCGAGGCCGAGTCGCTCCGGGGGGAGGACGGTTATCTGATCGTGCACCTCTCAGACGGAACCGACGTCATGGGCCGCGCCGTTGTCGCAGCGAGCGGCGCGCGCTACCGCCGCCTGGCGGCCGACCGTCTCGAGGACTTCGAGGACGCGGGCGTCTACTACGCCGCCACCCACCTGGAGGCCCGGCTCTGCACGCCCGGGCCCGTCGTGGTGGTCGGTGGCGGGAACTCCGCCGGCCAGGCGGCGATGTTCCTGGCCGACTCGGGCAGTCCGGTCACCCTCGTCATCCGCGGCCCCGACATCGGCGCGAGCATGTCGCGGTACCTCGTCGACCGCATCTGCGGCCACCCGATGATCCGGGTCTGCACGCAGTCAGAGGTCACCGCCCTGGACGGCGGTGCGACCCTCGCGGCAGTGCGCATCCGTCAGCAGGACCGAGAGGAGACCGTCCCGTGTGGCGCCCTGTTCTCGTTCATAGGGGCCGAGCCGGCGTCCGGCTGGCTCTCGAGCTGCGCCGCACTGGACGACCATGGATTCGTCCTGACCGGCCGCACGCTGGGGGCCCGGGATCTGTCCGAGACCTGGGAGGCGCTCGGACGGGCGCCGCTCCCCTACGAGTCCAACCGACCCGGCCTCTTCGCCGTGGGAGACGTTCGCTCCGGATCGGTCAAGCGGGTGGCTGCAGCCGTCGGCGAGGGATCAGCGTGCGTGAGCTCGGTCCACGAGTATCTCGCCTTCGGCGAGGGCTGACGACCGCCGATCACATCCAGACCACTCGAGCGTCCCCCCGACCCGAGGAGCCGGATTCGCGTGACGTCGTTCCAGATCTCCTGACAGAATCGGGCCGAGTCGGCAGCGAGCGTCCTGCGGCCGCAAAGATCGAGAGCTTGGGGTGGACGGTGGCCAGAATCGAGTTCCGTGGGAAGATCGGCGACGACTGGCGAACGTCCGAACCGTGGTGGCCGCCGGCCCCGGCTCCTCCCGACGGCGCACCGAACGTTGTATTGATCGTTCTCGATGACGTCGGGTTCGCCCAGCTCGGCTGCTACGGATCCGACTTGGACGCCCCCGTGATCGACGGGGTGGCCGCCGACGGGGTCAGTCTGACCAATTTCCACACCACGGCCCTCTGCTCCCCCACCCGTGCGTGCCTCCTCACCGGCAGGAACCACCACCGGAGCGGCATGGGCCGTGTCGCCGACCTGGCGTCGGGTTATCCCGGGTATTGGGGCAGACCGCCTCGCGAAAACGGCTACCTCTCGGAGATCCTCCGGGCCAACGGCTACGCGACCTACGCCGTCGGGAAATGGCACCTGAGCCCCGACGACGAGACCAACATGGCGGCCTCGCGCTCGACGTGGCCGCTCGGCCGGGGGTTCGACCGGTGGTACGGGTTTCACGGAGGCGAGACGCACCAGTTCGTGCCCGCCCTCTATCACGACAACCACAGCGTGAGGCCCCCGGGCACCATCGAAGACGGCTACCACCTCAGTGCGGACCTCGCCGACCGTGCCATCGAGTTCCTCGGGGACCTGCGCGCCGTCCGTGCCGACGTGCCGTTCTTCCTGTACTTCTGCACCGGAGCTTGTCATTCGCCGCACCACGCGCCTCCCGAATGGATCGAGCGTTATAGGGGCCGTTTCGCCAAGGGATGGGATCGCTGGCGCGAGGAGACCTTCAACCGTCAGCGTGCGCTCGGCGTCGTACCCGAGGACACGACACTCTCGCCGCGCCCGGCCTGGGTCCCGAGTTGGGAGTCACTCGACGAGCGACAGAGGGCGTTGTCCGAGCGGTTCATGGAGTGCTTTGCCGCGTACCTCTCGTACACGGACGAGCAGATCGGTCGAGTGCTCGGCTTCATCGAGGACCTGGGAGAGACGGACGAGACCCTCGTGATCGTGGTGTCCGACAACGGGGCCAGCTCGGAGGGCGGCAAGGAAGGCACCATCAACGAGGGTCGCCTCTCGAACTTCGACGCCGCCGGGATCGGCGAGATGTTTCGACGGATCGACGAGATCGGCGGACCTCTCAGTCACGCGAACTATCCATGGGGATGGACGATGGCGGGGAACACGCCGTTCAAGCGCTGGAAGCGCGAGGTCCATGAAGGGGGGGTCGCCGACCCGTGCATCGTCCGGCTGCCCGCGGGCCGCCGATCAGCCGACGTCGGCGCTCTCCGCCGGCAGTATGCGCACGCCATCGATATCGTGCCGACGGTGCTCGAGCTCGTCGGCGTCGACGCACCCGACGAGATCGACGGCATCGACCAGTCGCATCTCGACGGCACGAGCTTCGCCTATGTGCTCGGCCAGGGCGGCCACGTCGAGCGCGACCGGCATCTGACCCAGCACTTCGAGATGCTCGGATCGCGCGCGATCTACCACGACGGGTGGAAGGCGGTGACCTTCCACCCGGTCGGTCCCCTCTACGACGACGGACTGAGTTCCAACGCCCCGTTCGACGACGACGTATGGGAGCTCTACCACGTCGCCGAGGACATCTCCGAGGTCCATGACCGTGCGGCGGAGTTTCCGGACAAGCTTGCTCAGCTGATTCAGCTGTGGTGGGCGGAGGCACGGCGCAACGACGTGCTCCCGCTCGACAACCGAGTGTTAGAGGTGATCGCCCACGGCCGGCCGGATCGCCGTGAGAACCGGGGAACCTTCCGGTACTTCCAGGGTGGGGCCCCCGTTCCCGAAACCGTTGCCGTGAACGTCCGCAACCGATCGCATTCCATGGTGCTGGAGGTCGAAGTGCCCGAGAACGTGGTCGCCAACGGCACGCTTCTCGCGCTGGGTTGCGCGCTCGGTGGCTGGTCGCTTCACTTCCTGGAGGGGCGACTCCGCTACATCCACAACCTGCAGGGTCAGACGCTGTACCAGGTCGTCGCCGACAAGGCACTCGGGCCGGGCCGTCATCACCTCGAGTTCCGATTCGAGAAGGACGAGGCGGCCGGCGGTCGCGCCACACTGCTGCAGGACGGGGAGGTGGTGGGGACGGGGGTCGTCGACCGGTTCACGCCGGCTGCCTTCAACGAAGTCGGCATCGGGCTGACCTGCGGCTACGAATGGGGCCCGGCGGTGGGAAGCGACTACGTGGCGCCTTTCCCGTTCTCCGGCACGATCGTCAGGGCCGAGGTGGCGGCCACCGGACCGGTTCTCCGCGATCCGGTGGCCGAGGTGGCAGCCATCCTGGCTTCGCAGTGACGGGTGAGG
Source organism: uncultured Acidimicrobiaceae bacterium (assembly GCA_963717455.1). Classification (GTDB taxonomy): domain Bacteria; phylum Actinomycetota; class Acidimicrobiia; order Acidimicrobiales; family RAAP-2; genus Bog-473. The sequence goes on along the minus strand of OY970336.1, from coordinate 1,931,489 downwards.
AGAGTGGCGACGGCGATCTCGGCGCGCCTTCCCCAACGCAGTGAACCTCCCGAGCTGACCCAAGAGATCACTCCAGGAGTCACGGCTTACGGGAAGTCTGCCCCGATGACCACCCATGACCCCTGTTGTCCGTTCCCTCGTGCACGATTCGCGCACGCCGCTTGACTCTTCCCGAACTCCGCTCCGAAGGAGGGGCGGTCAGGTCTTCTTGACGAGCGGGATGCCGTAGAGCGCCGCCCAGTTGGTACTGACGATGCGGGCCTTGCTCGTCTCGGCGAGTGGGAGCTTGTCGAACGTGCTCACGGCATGCGGGTACTTGGAGTCGCCGTGGGGGTAGTCGGTCGAGAAGATGAGCCGCTCGTCGCCGAAGGTCTCGACGAAGTGCGGCACGGTCACCTCGTCGGCCTCGACCGAGATCCAGCAGTTGCGCTTGAAGTACTCCGACGGCGGCATGGTCAGTTCGGGCGCCTCGTACCAGCCCGTCCACTCCCAGTGCTCGTCGAGCCGGTAGAGGAACCACGGCGCCCACGAGCAATTCCCCTCGAGCAGGGCCACCTTCAGGTCGGGGAAGCGCTCGAGCACGCCACCACCACAGAGGCAGGCCGTCACGAACTGGATCCCCAGGGGCTGGCTGAAGGTGTGCCACAGCATCAGCCGGTCCAGCACCTCGAGCCCGAAGTCCGGCGTGAGGTAGGTCTGGCCGCCACCGTGGAAGGCCAGGGGGACGCCAAGCCGTTGGATCTCCGCCCACAGCGGGTCGTAAGCGGAGTGGTGCCATGGCCGCCGGTTCACCGCCGCCGGCGCCAGGAAGATCGCCCGGAAGCCGAGCTCCTCCACGCACCGCCGGGACTCCGCGACCGCGCCGGAGACATCGTGGGGCGCCACCATCCCGGCCCCGAACATCCGGTCGGGGGCGTGATCGCAGAAGTCCCTGAGCCAGTCGTTGTAGGCGCGGGCGATGGCAGTTGCGAACTCTGGCTCCAGTCCGTCGCCACCGATCTGCTCGGACGAGTCGATGCCGAGGACGAACAAGCCGCGCGACGGGTAGAGCACGGCGAGGTCGAGCCCCTCGGCGTCCATGGCGTCGATCTGCGACTCCGGATCCCAGCCCCTGGCCTCGGACCGGGCGTACACGCTGTCATGGTCCTTCTGCCACCCGGTCTTCCGGCCGTCGACATGCATCGGGCGGGTGGCGCCCAGTCGGAGCACGACGCGGTTCTTGACCCGCACCCGCATGTCACGGGGGATCTCCGAGAGGCCGCGCGGTGCGGCGTGCCTGTAGGCCGGATCGATGTAGCGCTCCCACAGGTCGGACGGCTCCATCACGTGGAGGTCGCTGTCGCAAATGACGTGCTCGCGCAGCCCCATGATCGACCCCCCAGTCCCCGACGCTCGAGTCGCTCCCACTATACGCTTCGACCCGACGAGCGCTCAGGGCTCGGGCAGGGCGTTCGGGACAGTGCGGAGGGACGATGCAGATCGGCGTGATCGGGTTGGGCAACATCGGCGGCGCGATCGCGGCAAACCTGGTGGCCGACGGCCACGAGGTGACGGTGCACGATCTCGACGCGTCGCTCGCCGACGCGGTGAGAGGTGCGTCGGCTGCCGGGGACGTCGGCTCGGTGGCCCGCGCCACCGACATCGCCCTGCTCTCGCTGCCGACGCCCGATGCCGTCGCCGCGGTTGCCACCGGCTGGGCCACTGCGGCCAAGCCCGGCTCGGTGCTCGTCGACCTGTCCACCAACAGTCCCGCCCGAGTTCGCGAGCTCGGTGACCACTTGGCCGGCTCAGGCCACTCTCTCGTCGAGGCGCCCCTGACGGGCGGGGCCATCGGTGCCGAGCGCCGGATGCTCGTGTTCATGATCGGCGGCGACACCGAACCCGTGGCCCGGGTCCGACCGGTGCTGGAACCCCTTGGGCGCGCGACGTTCCACGTCGGGGGTCTCGGCCTGGGCAACACGATGAAGCTGCTCAACAGCCTCATTGCCTTCACGACCACGTGGGTAAGCCTCGAGGGCCTGTCGATGGCGGCCAAGGCGGGGATCGAGGTCCGTGACGCGGTGGAGATCCTGCGCACCGCCGGGGCGTCGAACTTCTATCTCGACCGCCAGGTCGAGACGATCGACGTGCGGGGCCGGCCCACGCAGTTCGCCCTCGCTCTGGCGGCCAAGGATGCCGGGCTGATCGTCGAGACGGGCGCCACCCTGGGCGTCCCCACTCCGGTCGCGTCGGCAGTGCACGACGTCCTCGCACAGGCGGTCGCCCAGGGGCTGGGTGACGCCGATTGGAGCGAGCTCGTCGCGTTGGCCGAGGAGCACGCCGACGTGACGCTGCGCTGGGGCCCCGATCCCGTCGACCGCCCGTAGCCCGAACGGCGCAAGCGCAGGCCTTGCGCCGGCGCGCTCAGTCCTCGCCCAGCACGTCGGCCGCCACCCGCAGTGCGGCGTTGGTGGCGGGCACTCCGGCGTAGATCGAGATGTGCATGAGGACCTCGACCAGTTCGTCCCGCTCGATGCCGACGTTGCGGGCCCCGGCCAGGTGGGCCCGCAGCTCCTCGGTCTGGCCGAGCGCGGCGAGCACGGCCACGGTGATCAGCGAGCGGTCGCGCACGGGCAGGCCCGGTCGCGTCCAGATGTCGCCGAATGCGCTCTGCTGGACGTGGTCGAAGAAGTCCGGGGCCAGCCTGGCCGCCGGGAACTGCCCGGTCGGGCCGGATCGGGTGGCCGGCCACAGCTGGCCCTGGATCTCCCGGCCCGCCGCGCGGCGCTCCTCGCTCGTGCTCATGGTGCCCTCCCTTCGGTACGCAGCAGGTTGACGGTGGCGATGCTGCCCCCGCCGACGAGGTGGGTGAGCGCCACCCGGGCGCTCTCGACCTGCCGGCCCTCCGCCTCGCCCCGGAGTTGGAGCACAGCCTCGTGGACCATGGCCAGCCCGGTCGGCCCGCCGGGGTGGCCGCGGGCGAGCAATCCCCCGTCGGTGTTGAACGGGATGCGCCCGCCCGGCCCGGTGGCGCCCTCGGCGACGAGCTTCTCTCCTTCGCCCTCGGCGCAGAACCCGAGGAGCTCGTAGTACTCGAGCTCCTCATTCACGAAGGCGTCGTGGCAGTAGGCCACGCTGACGTCCTCGGGACCGAGCCCGGCGGCCTCGTAGCACTGCTCCGCCGTCGCACGCGTCATGGCCGACGGCCCGACGACCGGGCCGACGAATGTGTGCCCGGGCGTGTAGGTCTCCGAGGTGAGCGCTGAGGCCAGCGCCCGCACGAGCGGCCGACCCGGCTGGCGTTCCCGCACCAGGTCCTCCCGGGCCAGGATCACGCATGCCGCGCCGTCGTCGGGTGGGCAGCACATCATGGTGGTGAGGGGCTCGGCCACCATCCGGGCCGCCAGGACCTCCTCGGCGGAGACGATGTGGTCCGAGCGCCGGTGGGCGGTCGGGCAGGTCGCCCCGTAATTCCAGTTCTTCGCCGCGATGGTGGCGAAGTGCTCGGCCGTGGTGCCCCGCTCGTACATCCGCCGCTGCGCCCACAGGGCGAAGTAGGCGGCCGGCAGGATGGGCGCGTCGATCTGGTCGCGCCCGGCTCCTCGGCCCCGACCGGTGGTCATGTCCGTGAACTTGTCGAAGCCGAGTGCCATGGCCACGTCCGCCCGTCCCGACGACACCGCCCAGGCGGCGTCGCGGAACGCGACAAGCCCGGTGGCCGACGCGTTCTCGATGTGGGTCACCGGGAGACCGGTCAGCCCGAGCTCCTTCATGGCCTTGATGCCCAGCATCGAGGCCGGCTGGATGTAGCCGACGAACGCCTCGTCGACGTCGGCCAGGCTCATCCCGGCGTCGTGCAGGGCCAGAAGCCCGGCGTCGCGCGCCAGGTGGGCGATCGGCGTGTCGCGGAACATCCCGAAGCGCACCATGCCGACGCCGACGACCGCCACGCCGTCGAAGCGCAGGCCCCCGGTCACGATCCGGCTCCGCTGCTCGACGCCGGTGCGCCGGCCGGACGGAAGCGATAGATGACGACCTCGTTGCCGTCGGCGTCGTGCCGCAGGGTCTCGAGATCGATCTCCACCTGCCTGCCGATGGCGAAGTCCTCGCGCACACCCGAGAGGATCGACTGCACCCGTGGACCTTCTGGTAGGTCGATCTGGGCCACGCCGTACCCCGAGACGTCGGCGTCCTTCTTGCCGAACAGGGGCACGTGACAGTAGGTCCAGGTGTAGATGGTCCCCGACGTCGACAGCTCCGTGTCCTCCGTGCCCTCGTGCAGGCACGCGGCGCACACGAGGCGCCGCGGGAAGAACACCTCGCCGCAGGCCGGGCAGCGGCTCCCGAGCAGGCGCGGCTGCTCCGCCGGGTCCTCGGGGATCCGGAAGAACCCCTCCTCAATGGGGACACGGGCCATGTGTTCCTCGTTTCAGTCGGCCGGGTGTGTGAACGGTGCTGCCATGGTCACGCTAGATGTCGCGCCCGCGTCCGTCCCAATAGGCGGTCCCCCGCTCGCCTCAGACCTGGCTCATCGCGTCGATCGCGCCTGTACCGACGAACAGGTGGTGCGACGGGAGGGGAAGGCGTCCTACTTCGTGGGCGTTGCCAGCTTCCTCGACCCTCGCTCGTCTTTGCTCAGGTTCCTTGATCGGATGAGCCCGAGGACCCGGGGACCTGGTGACGGGCCGGGTCCATGAGGTGGCAACGGACGGTCAGCCCGCCGACCTCGGTGGTCATCGGCTCCTCGACTGCACACACCTCCATGGCGTGGCGACAGCGGGTCCGGAAGTGACAGCCACTGGGGGGGTTCATGGGAGAAGGAATGTCGCCCTCCAGGACGATCCGCAACCGTCGTCGGGCCGGGTCGATGCTGGGCGAGGCGGAGAGGAGGGCCTGGGTGTACGGATGACGGGCCGAGCCGAAGAGCTCTTCGACCGGTCCTTCCTCGACGATGCGTCCGAGGTACATCACCGCCACTCGGTGGCTGAGGGAGCGCACGAGATTGAGGTCGTGAGAGATGAACAGATAGGCGATCCCCAAGCGGTCCTGGAGGTCGCCCAGGAGGTCGACGATCTGCACCTGGGTCGCGACGTCAAGTGAGCTGAGCGGCTCGTCCAGCGCCAGCAGCTCGGGGTCGGTGGCCAGGGCTCGTGCGATGGCCGCCCGTTGCAATTGACCGCCGGAGACCTCGCGAGGGCGGCGACGGGCGAAGGACGCTGGGAGGCGGACCTGGTCGAGCAGTTCAGCCGTCCGTTGCTCACGATCCGCGCGTCCCAGCTCTGTGTGGACAATCAGCGCCTCGCCCACACTCGATCCGATGGTGGCGAGCGGATCAAAGGAGGAATAGGGATCCTGGAAGACCAGCTGCATCCTTCGGCGCAAGGCCCGCAGACGCGCCCCGGTGACGTGGGTGATGTCGTTGCCGCCGAGCACAACCTGCCCAGACGTGGGGCTGATGAGACGCAACAGCAGGCGGGCCAGAGTCGACTTGCCCGAGCCGCTCTCACCGACGAGTCCGAGCGTCCTTCCGTGGACCACGGTGAGATCCACGTCGTCGACGGCGTGCACCGTCCCCTTGCCCCGGCCGGGAAGGCGGACCGAGAAATCACAGGACACGCCGACGAGCTGGGCCACGGCCTCATCGTTGGGCGCCGAAGCCGAAGCTGTTTCGAGATCACTCGTCACTGGATCCCCACCGGGTCGGCGCCGAGCCTGGTCGCCACGTCGGATCCAACGCCCGGCAGGCTGAGCTCCTCCAGTCGCCGACACCGGCTCTGGCGATCCCGGCCTGCCGCGGCCAGGAGGACGGGTTCGCCCCGACAAGCGTCCTCGGCATAGGCGCAGCGCGGATGGAACCGGCACCCCGGCGGGAACTGTCCCGCCTGGGGAACCTGGCCGGCGATCAGCGCTTGACGGTCTGCCGGGCCACGGATGCCCGGGGAGGCCGCCAGGAGGGCTGCCGTGTAGGGATGACGAGGGCGGGCGAAGAGATCAGCCGTGGCGGCGTGCTCGACCACCTGGCCGGCGTACATCACCGTGACCTCGTCGGAGAGCTCGGAGATCAGAGCCAGGTCGTGGGTGACGAACAGCACGGCCAGGTCGTGGGTCTCGCGAAGTTCGTTGAGGAGCTCGACGATCTGTGCCTGGACGGTCACGTCCAGCGCCGTCGTCGGCTCGTCGGCGATGAGCAGGCGCGGGTAGCAGCTGAGGGCCATGGCGATCATCACCCGCTGGCGCATCCCTCCCGACAGCTGGTGCGGGTAGGCGGAAAGGCGCTGCGCTGGGTCGGGAATGTGCACACTCTCGAGCAGCCTGGCCGCGCGGTCCCGGGCAGCGGATCGGCTGAGCTTTTCGTGGAGCCGGATCGCCTCCACCAGCTGATACCCGACGGTGAACGACGGGTCCAGGCTGGCCAACGGATCCTGGAAGACCATGGCGATGTCGCGCCCGCGGATCCGTCGCAGTTCGTCGAAGTCCGTGTCGAGCAGGTCACGCCCCTCGAAGCGGATGGACCCCCCGACGATCTGGGCCGGCGGTGAGGGGAGGAGGCGCAGGACGGCGAGCGAGCTGACGGTCTTGCCACAGCCCGACTCACCCACCAGCCCGACGATCTTGCCCGCCGCGACGTCGAAGGACACGTCGTCCACCACCCGCACCCGGCCCGCGTCGGTCTCGAACTCGATGCACAGGTCACGGACCTCCAGGAGCGCCCGGTGGCCACTGGCCTGGGACACCGCTTCACCCGGTGTGGGCTGAGCGGGGCGAGCCACCGCGGTGATCCCTCGTTGGCGTTTGACCCCGCGCTGGCGACGCGACCGAATCGTCGCCCCGCTGATCGTGTCGCGTAGGGAGTCACCGATCGTGTTGAAGGCCAGCACCGTCAGGACAATGGTGAGACCGGCCGGGACGATAGACCACGGGTGGGTGAAGAGCGAGGTGTCGTAGGCCTCCTGGACCATGGCGCCCCAGCTGGCCGAAGGCGGAGGCGGTCCGAGGCCCAGGAAGGCGAGTCCGGATTCGGCCAGCAGGGCGGAGCCGAGGGCGATGGCGATCCCGACCACGAGCCCGGTCATGACGTTGGGGAGGATCCGCGCGATGACGATGCGGGTGGGAGGCGAGCCGATTGAGGTCGAGGCCTCGACAAAGGATTCTTCCTTCACGGCCAGGGTCTGCCCGCGGATGAAGCGGGCGAAGCCCGGTGCGAAGACCAGCGCTAGCGCCAGGGCAACGTCGTTCACCGATGTTCCGACGACAGCGACGACGGCCAGAGCCAGCACGAGGGGCGGGAAGGCGAGGCCGGCGTCGGCGCCCCGCATCAGGATGTAGTCGAGCCGGCCACCTCGGAACCCGGCCACAAGGCCGATGATCAGCGCCAGGACCAGGGCAAGGGCCACCGTCTCGAATGTCACCTGCATGGAGCTTTGGGCGCCATAGATGAGACGAGAGAGCACGTCGCGCCCCACGTCGTCGGTCCCGAGCCAGTGACTGGCGCTGATCCCGGCCGAGGGCTGGGCCAGGTTCTGAGCGTTGGGGTCGTAGGGCGCGATGAACGAGGCAAAGAAAGCGAAAACGATCATGAGCAGCAGCCAGGCGATCGACAAGAGGACGCCGGCGTTGAGCAGGAACCGCTGCATCCGGCGGTGCTCCGCCATCCACCTGCGCGGCGAACGGCGGTCGTTCCCCGTCACGCCGAGGTCACCGGGAACGGCTGTCACGCCACCCGTACCTTCGGATTCAGGTACCCATAGCTGATGTCAACCAGAAGGCTCATCGTCATCTGGAAGAGGACGAAGATGATCGCCACCCCCTGCACCACCGGCAGGTCGTGGTCGGTGATGCCGCTCAGCATGTAGGGCCCGAGGCCCGGCAGCGCAAAGATCTGCTCCACGATCACGGCGCCACCGAGCAGGTACCCGATCTGAATTCCGAAGATCGTCACCACCGGCATCGAGGCGTTCTTGAGCGCATGGCCGAACAGCACCGACCGGCGGGTCCCGCCTTTGGCCCAGGCCGTGCGGACATAGGGCGTATCGAGGACGTCGATGAGCGAGGCCCGCAGTTGGCGGGCCAGCGTCGCCCCCACCAACAGGCCCAGTGTCACGGCCGGGAGGGTGATGTCGGTGAGCCAGCCGCTGAACGACGCTGTGATGGCGGTGTAGCCGGTGGGCGGAAAGATCTTCCAGTGCACGGCGAAGATCGACACCAAGATGATGGCGAGCCAGAAGCTCGGCACGGCCAACCCCAACGTGGAGAAGGTCCGGGTGCCGCCGTCGACGCTTCCCCCGGGCCGGACCCCGGACAGGATGCCCAGAGGGATGCCGACGAAGAGGGACACGACAGCCGAGGCCACCACGAGGCCGAAGGTCACCGGGAATCGGGCGGCGATCTGCTGGCTCACCGACTGGCCGCTGGAGAGCGAGGTTCCGAGATCGCCCCGTACCGCTCCGGTGAGCCAGTGCCAGTACTGGACGAGCAACGGATCGTTCAGATGCAGCTGCGCCCTGACCCGGGCAATCTCCGCCGGCGTGGCACTCACGCCGCCCGCCAGGGTGACCGCCGGGTCGCCGGGGACGAGCGCCAACAAAAAGAAGATGGCGAAGGACACGATGAGCAACACCGGAATGATGCTCAGCAGACGTCGTAGGACCAACCTGCCCACTCGACTCCCCTGGCAGCCCTTCGCTGTCGTGTACCGCCTGACCACCCTGCCGATGTGGCAGCGCTGCGCATCCTACTCAGGGGCGAGTTCTTATGGACGGAGCGGTGAACTCATCCACCCGGAGTTCCCGAGGATGAGGAAAGGGCGCTGAGCATTTTCCTCTTCATGTCGAATACTGGACAATCGTGTGACTTCCGGGCAAGCTGACGGGGATTGAGGTAGGGCCGCATCAGAGTGACACGGCGTTGTCACTCGTGCCCCGGCAAGGCAACGCGGGGGAACGGGGGGAAGTTGACGCGATCACGTCCTGCTCGCAGGAGCACGCCGAGGCGGGCCCCATCGCGACTCGCTCACCGCCACCAGTGGCCGACGCTGCCGCCGGTATGGCCTCGTCATCACACCGGGTTGTTCCACCCGCGTCCCAACCAGAAAGTTGAGCTGCCACGATGAAGATCAAGCGGGGAACCGGGGCCCGGCGCATCACCACGGCCGTGATGGCCGTCGGTCTGATGCTGAGTGCCCAGGTACTGGTGGCCGGCGGCGCGACCGCCGGGGCCGCCTCGGGCGGCAATTACGGCAACCTGACGACCGGGTACGACCTCTCCGAGGCCATCCAGCCCATTGAGTTCGACCCCGTCCAGTTCACCAGCTCGGCCTGCTGCTTCGCCTACGACTGGCCGATTTATGCCGGACTCCTCCGCGAAACGACGAGCGGGTCGTATGTGCCTGACCTGGCGTCCGCCGTCACGGTGACCAACCCAAGCACCCTCGACATCACCATTCGCCCGGGCCTCGTCTACTCGAACGGCACCACCCTGGACGCGGCCGCCGTCAAGGCCGGGTTCGAGCGCAACCTGACCAATCCGCATTCCGGGGTGTGGGACCAGTCCATGTCCGAGATCTCCTCCATCGACGTCACCGGGACCGACTCGTTGGTCATGAACTTCTCCCAGCCTGTGGCCAGCACTTTCTATCCGCTCCTGGCCGACCAGGAGTCCTTCATGGCCCTGCCCACGGGCGCGACCTCGGGGAACCCCAACGAAAACGTGGTGGGCGCCGGCCCGTTCATCCTGAAGAGCTATGTGCAGGGCGAGAAGATCGTCCTCGCGAAGAACCCTCACTACTGGGACGCCAAGGCCATCCATCTCAACGGCATCACCTTCGTCAACGTTCCCACCGGGCCCCAACAGCTGAACTCTCTCGAGTCGGGGCTCGTCCAGGTCGAAGGCATCCCCGACAACGACATCCCGGCCTTGAACGCCCAGACCAATCTCCAGTCCAGCTCGCAGTTCCCCGACGCCAACTACTTCTTCGTCCCCATCTGCAAATCCTCGGGACCGCTGGCCAACGTCAAGGTCCGTCAGGCGCTCAACTTCGCCACCAACCGGACCGCCATCAACAACGCACTTCTCTATGGCAAGGGTCAACCGGCCTGGAGCATCTTCCCGTCCTCGTCGAACTACTACGACAACTCGCTGACCAACATCTACGCCTTCAACGTGAAGAAGGCCAAGACGCTGCTGGCCGAGGCGGGCTACCCCCACGGCTTTTCGACCAGCCTCATGGCCCTGCCCGTCGCCGCCGGTGAGCAGCTGGCCACGGTGCTCCAAGAGGAATGGAAGCAGATCGGCGTGTCGGTCCAAATCGTCCAGAGCTCGAATTACGTGACAGATCTGTACACCGATAACAAGGCCCAGATGGGACTCAATCCGCAGGGATTACCCGGCATCCAAAAGATCACCACCCAGTACATTCCCGGCGATGTCGGTGACCTGTGCAACTACAACAACTCCACCCTCAACAACTTGACGAAGGAACTTGAGGCGCTCCCACCGAGCAGCTCGAAGCTCAAGAGCGTCTGGACCCAGATTGAGGACTTCGTCATCAAGAACGCCCTCTCGGTCTACGTCGACTACTCCCCCAACGTGACCGGGGCGGCCAAGGTCGTGAAGAACGTCCAGAACATCCCCTACGTGGGAGGGGTCTTGAACTACTGGGTGGTGTCCGTCCCGTCCTAAGTGCTGAGGAAGGGTTGAGAGAAGGGCTCCGGGGCAGAGACTCGAACTCTCAACCGAGCGGGCCCCCTCGAGCGGGATCAGTACCAGCACCCACCCGAATAGTCCCAGCTAGATGGGCAAATGGTCAGACCGCTGGCGACCGCTCGAGACCCTTATTAGCCGATCCTTCGCGCCCGGATCGCCGCGAAGCTTGCCATCTCTCAAGCAAGTCCAGTCAGCCGGGGGGTCGGTGTGGGAACCCAGTCGGAGGAAGCGGCGAGCACCGTCGTTCTTGAACCGCTCAGGTCGCTCTTCACACCCAGGTCCGTCGCGCTCGTAGGAGCGACGGACAACTCCCAGTGGTCGGTGTTCACCTACACCAACCTGCGCCGCTACTCGCCGGAGGTCGCCGTCCACGTCGTGCACCCGAGGCGCGGAACCGTCCACGGCCAGCCGGCGCACCGCTCGGTGAACGACATCGCCGAGCCCGCCGACCTGGCCTACGTGATGGTGCCAACCAGCGCAGTGCTCGGCGTGGTCGAGGAGATCGCCGACGCCGGCACCAAGAACCTCGTCATCCTGACCGCCGGCTTCGCCGAGGCCGGACCCGATGGCGAGGCGCTGGCAGCCCGCCTCGAGGCGCTCGCGACCGAGCGAGGGCTCACCGTGCTCGGGCCGAACGGCAATGGGTTCATCAACGTCGCCGGCGGCATCGCTCCGTACGGGCTTCCGATCACGCCGCCTTTGGTCAGGGGCCCGGCCGGCATCGTCCTGCAGTCGGGCGGTCTCGCATCAGCGGTGCTCTCCGGGGCGCAGGCGAGAGGCGTGGGCCTCAGCCTGATGGTCTCGACGGGCAACGAGGCGTTCATCTCCGCGACCGACATCATGCGCTACCTCGTCCACGACGACCACACAAGGGTCATTGCCGCGTTCCTCGAGTCCGTCCGCGATCCCGAGGCCTTCCGCGAGGTTGCGGAGATCGCTCTGCAAATGGGCAAGCCGATCGTCGCCCTGAAGGTCGGGCGCTCGGAGCAGGGAGCCCGCACCGCGCTCGCTCACACCGGCGCACTCGCAGGCGACGACCGGATCATCGACGCGGCCTTCCGCCAGCTCGGAGTCGTCCGGGTCGACTCGCTTGAGGAGATGCTGTCCACCGCCGGCTATCTCGGGTACCACTCCGATGTCAAGGGACGGCGCATAGCCGCGGTCACACCGTCAGGCGGAGCCTGCGACCTGCTCGCCGACAAGGCGGCCGGCGAGGGTCTCGAGCTTCCCGAGTTCCCTCAAGAGACCCTCGACGAGCTGGCCGACTACCTGCCTCCGTTCTCGAACCCGCGAAACCCGCTCGACGTCACCGGCTACGTGGTGGTCGACCCACGGCTGTCCCTGCAGGCGCTCGAGATCGTCGCAAGGCGCGTGGCCGGGCTCTACGACATGATCCTGTACTCGACGAGCCTTCCTCGGACCGAGCCCAGGGAGCTGAAACCCATCATCGACCGCCTCGATGCCCTGAGCGAGGCGATCAAGCAGATCGCCGTCCCCGTGCTGTTGCAGACCTCGGTCGTATCCGACCTGCCGGCGTACGCGCAGCAGCTGTTCGAGGAGCGCGGCCTCTACCTCCTGAACGGCATCGAGCTGGGGGTGCGAGCCATCGGGCACGGGGCGCGATACCACGATCGTCGGGACCGCTGCCTCGCCAAGGGTCCGAAGCAGGTGATGGGTCCCGGGCTCACGCAACCCTCTGGCAAAGCACCGCCAGACGCAGCAGGAATTTGGGCCGAGCACCAGGTGCGCGCCCTGCTCGAGGCACATGGCATACCGGTGGCGCCGGCGCAGCTCGCCACCGGCGCAACCAAAGCGGCCGAGATCGCCGCCACTTACGCATGCCCTCTCGCCATGAAGATCGCCGCCGTAGGCCTCCTGCACAAGTCCGACGTCGGCGGTGTGAGACTGGACGTCGACCCACACGAGGCAGCGGCCACCTTCGAAGAGTTGATGCGAACGACCACGAGCGCAGAGGGGGTGTTGATCGGCCCCATGCGCACCGGAGGCATCGAGCTACTGGTCGGCGTCATCCGGGACCCCAGGTGGGGCAAGGTCCTCTCCCTCGGGCTCGGCGGTGTATGGGTCGAGGTTCTCGGCGACGTGTCGCTGCGGCTTCTGCCGGTGGACCGGGACGACGTCACTGACATGCTGGACGAGCTCAAGGCCGCCCCGCTGCTCAAGGGGGCGCGCGGCACAAGGCCCGCAGACGTACGCCACCTCGCCGAGGTGATCGTGCGAGTCGCCAAAGTGGCCGAAGCGCTCCCTCTCGACACCATCGAGATCAACCCACTGCGCGTGGATGGCAGCCAAATAGAAGTTCTCGACGCACTGGTTGTCTGGGACAAGGATCAGGACAAGGATCAGGACAAGGGATCAACATAAGGAGAACGACCTATGACGAGCAGCCTCCTCGCCAGCCGCACAGCCCTGGTCACCGGCGCCAGCCGCGGGATAGGAATGGCCGTCGCAGAGCGCTTCGCCGCCGAAGGTGCCACGGTGGCGGTGACCGCCAGGACGGTCGAGCCGGGAACCAGTCAGTTCGAGGGGAGCCTCGAAGAGACCGTCGAGAGGATCACGAAGGACGGGGGGCACGCGGTCGCCATCGCGGCGGACCTGTCGAGGCCGGAGGAGCGGGAGCAGCTGATCCAAGAGACCGAAGCCGTCATCGGACCCATCGACATCCTGGTCAACAACGCGGCCGTCACCTTCTTCACCCCGATCGCCGACTTCGCACCGAAGCGCCTGCAGCTGATGTTCGAGGTCCAGGTCTACGCCCCGATGGACCTCGCGCAGAGGGTCCTTCCCGGCATGGCCGCGGCCGGCCAGGGATGGATACTCAACATCTCTTCGGGCGCGTCGCGCCACCCCTCGCTCCCACCGGGCCCGATGTGGCGTGGAGGCGGCACCGTCTACGGGATGGCCAAGGCGGCCCTGGAGCGGTTTACGACGGGGTTGGCGGCGGAGGTGTGGGAAGCGAACATCGCGGTCAACTCGCTCTCTCCGAGCAGGGTGGTGCCCACGCCGGGCACGGTCTTTCACCATCTGGTCCGGCCCGATGACCCGGACCAGGTCGTCGAGCAACCCGAGGTGATGGCGGAGGCAGCGCTTGCGCTTTGCAGTCGGCCGCCTCGGAGCCTTACCGGCCGGGTCGCTTACAGCCAGGACCTCCTGGCGGAGCTGGCGGCTGGGGCCCCGTGAAACCAGCGCCCAAGCCGGCCCCCAAGCCGACGACCATGGACGTCGACCTCGGACCGGAGATCACCGGGTTCCGCCTGGAGATGAGAGCGTGGATCGAGTCCAGCGTGCCCCAGGGCCTCAAGGACCTGAGCAACTGGGGCGGCCAACAGGTGGCCGGTGGCCGGCGAGGCGCGGAGATGCTCAAGCTCCGCGAGCACCCGCTTCACCAGGAATGGGAAGCGCGTCTGCAGGACGCCAAGCTCATCTGCCCGCAGTGGCCGGTGGGAGTGGGTGGCCGGGGCTGGGACGGCGTGCGCGTGGCAGTTTGGTCTGAGGAGCTGCGCCGGACCGGCGTGCCGGCGGTGAGACGGGGAATGGGCGAGTCGTTGGTCGGACCGGCGATCATCGTCCACGGGACGCCGCAGCAGCGTGAGCACTTCTTGCCGAGGATCGTCGCGGGCGAGGACGTCTATTGCCAGGGTTACTCCGAACCCGACCACGGCTCCGACCTCGGCGCGATCGAGACGCGTGGTGTGGTCGACGGTGACGAGATCGTCATCACCGGGCAGAAGGTGTGGACGTCGGGAGCCCAGAGGGCGAACATGATCTTCGTCCTCTGCCGCACCGACCCGGACGCGCCGAAGCATCGGGGCCTCTCCTATGTATTGGTGCCCTTTTCCCCCGAGAACGGGGTGCGCGTCCAACCCCTGAGGCAGATGTCGGGCGCGTCCGGGTTCTGCGAGGACTTCCTTGAGGATGCGCGGGCGCCGCTGTTCAACATTATCGGCGGGCTCAACAATGGCTGGGCTCCGGCGATGACCACCCTCGGTTTCGAGCGGGGCGGGAACGCCACGACGGCGCACCTCGGATTCGAGCAGGAGGTGTGGGACCTGATCGACATGGCGCGCAAGAACGGCAGGGCCGCCGACCCTCTCGTTCGCCAGCAGCTGGCCTGGTCCTACGCGAAGGTGCAGGTGATGCGCTTCGCCGGCCTGCGGCTGCTGGCCGGGCTCGCCCAAGGCAAGGAGCCCGGGGCCGAGGCCTCGGTCAACAAGCTGTACTGGAGCGAGTTCCACAAGAGGTTCGGCGAGATCGCCATCGCCATCGCCGGCGCCGGCGCCATGGTGCGTCCCGACGGACCCGGATACGAGACAGACGACTGGCAAGACGTGTTCTTCTCCAGCCGCTCGGGCACCATCTACTCGGGGACGAGCGAGATCCAGCGCAACATCATCGGGGAACGGGCGCTCGGCCTGCCCAAGGAACCGAGCGCGGAGAGAAAGTAAGCACACGCACAGAAAGCACAGGTAATAGCCGTGGTAAGACTCTGCGAAGGCCGGGTTGCCATCGTCACGGGCGCCGGCCGGGGCCTGGGGCGCGAGCACGCACTCGAGCTGGCCCACCAGGGAGCCAGAGTGGTGGTCAACGACATGGGCGGCTCGGTCGACGGCTCCGGGAGCTCCGAGGGGCCCGCGGCCGAAGTGGTCGAAGCCATCAAGGCGTTGGGCGGCGAGGCAATCGCCAACTATGACGATGTGTCAAACTTCGACGCCGCCAAGCAGATGATCGAATCTGCGATCCAGATCTTCGGCGGCCTCGACGTCCTGATCAACAACGCCGGTATCCTGCGCGACCGCATGCTCGTCAACATGACCATCGACGAGTGGGACGACGTGGTCCGCGTGCACCTGCGCGGAACCTTTTGCCCCACCCATTGGGCGGCCAACTACTGGCGGAACCGATCAAAGGAAGGAGAGAGCAACGACGCGCGGATCATCTGCACCAGCTCGTCGTCAGGCATCTACGGCAACGTCGGCCAGACTAACTACGGCGCAGCAAAGGCCGGGATCGCCGCGTTCACCATCATCGGCTCCAAGGAGCTCGCCCGTTATGGGATCACTGTCAACGCGATCGCACCCGGCGCTCGGACCCGGATGACCGAGCAGCTCGCGCGGGCACGAGGCGTGAAGGAACCCTCACCGGGCGAGTGGGACCCGCGTGACCCGTCCAATGTCGCTCCGTTGGTGACGTGGCTCGCCAGCGGCGAGTCGTCCCATATCACCGGTCGGGTGTTCAACGTCGCCGGCGGCCGGATCAGCGTGGCCGAGGGTTGGCACGCCGGACCGGGCACCGACCGGGGAGCAAGATGGGATCCCGAGGAACTCGGCCCCATCGTCACGTCGCTGGTGGAGCAGGCGGCTCCCAACGCAGAGACCAACGGTCAGATCCCCGGCCGCACCGGATCACCTGCCGCCACCAGCTGATAAGGCAACCGCCGGGCAGCCGGCACTACCGCTGACGCCACCGGGGGGGCTGCGCCCAGCCGTGCCGGACCAACGTCGACCTCCTACGGGCCGCCGTGTCGGGGTTGCGGCTCAGCGGCGCCGACGTGGAGCTGCAGGCCGCCGCCATCCGCAGGGAGCTCGAGCGATCGCGGTTTTGTGGCACTTCCCGATATGAGGAATAGGTCAAGCGCACAATATCCAAATGCATCTCGACAAATGTGTGTGGAAACTGGAAAGTGGTTCCATACAGAACCTCATTGGTGTACCATTTCCAGCATGAAGCACGCCTACGCGTATAGCTGCCGGCCGCACCGGCACTCAGAAGACCTCAGAGGCCTTCTGACGTCGCGCGGGCGCGCCATGGCCCAGATATTGAAGGCCCAATCCTTCAATTTGGGTCGCGACCGACCCCGAGGAGGTGCCCTCAACGGCATAACTAGGACTTACATTCGTCCAGTTCGTTGAGGAGCCGCTTCCGGAAGGGGGCGGCTCTTTTGTGTTCCTGGGCCGAACGCAGAACTGAATAGCCAATCACTCGAAGGGGTGTAGTCCAGCGGAACGGACAGCCGGCTCCAACCCGGCGGACGTGGGTTCGACTCCTGCCACCCCTGCTGGGCGAAGCCTTGCCCTTTTTGCCTAAATAGGCAAATGAACCACCGCACATTGACAACTAAATAGTACGCCAGATTGGGGATCGGGGCCACGTCTATTGGCGCGGCCACACCGACCGATCCCGCCCCGGTGACCTCTGTTGGCTAGAGGAGCGCGGCCGTAACCCGCGCGGCATTTGTGCCTGCGGTCGTTCGATTCGACCCACCGGGACCCTGGGCCCAGAGCACGAGTGGCAGTGCACCTCGTTTGCAGCGAGACGCGTGCCGGTTCGAGCCCGGCTGGGTCCACCATGCGGGCGTGGCGGAAATGGAAGACGCGCCGGGCTCAGAACCCGGTGGGCTCACACCCTTGAGAGTTCGACCCTCTCCGCCCGCACCAGGCGCCTCTAGCTCAGTTGGTAGAGCGATGGACTCTTAATCCATGTCGTCGGGGGTTCGAGCCCCTCGGGGCGCACTCGGCCGGGATCATCCGGTCGCGACACCTGGTTGTACCTCAGTTTGGACAGAGCACCCGGTTCGGGACCGGGGGGTCGGCGGTTCGAGTCCGTTCAACCAGACCAGCGGTGATGCAGCACCGCAGTATTCGGGAGTGGTCCAGCGGTAGGGACGCTCGGCTCTGGACCGAGAGACGGTGGTTCGAACCCATCTTCCCGAGCGCCGGAGGGGCCCGGTCAATGCCTCATCGTGCCGCAGTAGCTCAATCGTGAGAGCGCCGCCCCGTCAAGGCGGAGGTAACGGGATCGAAGCCCGTCTGTGGCGCCAAGCCCTGGTGGTGAAACGGACGATCACAGGAGACTACGAATCTCCAGTTCCGGGTTGTCCGTGGCCAGTTTCCACTCCGCAGTTTTGGCCACCAGAAGTACGCACCCCTCGCGGTGATTCCTGACTCTAGGTGAGCTTGGGGCCACCTCCCTTCTGACGAGCTTCCTTGAGGCGGAATGACTCGCCGGAAGTGGCAACGAGGACGCTGTGGTGCAAGAGCCGGTCGAGCAAGCTGACGGCGGTCGTGTGCTCGGGGAGGAAGCGACCCCAGTCCTCGAAGGGCCAGTGCGAGCCGATGCCGAGCGAGCGGCGTTCATAGGCCGCGGCGACGACGCGGAAGAACAGCTGAGCGCCGTTGTCATCCATCGGGGCGAAGCCGATCTCGTCGATCAGGATCAGGTCGGCCTTGAGGATCTGCTCGATCACCCGGCCGACGGAGTTGTCGGCCAGTCCGCGATAGAGGGTCTCGACGAGGTCGGTGGCGGTGAAGTAGCGCACCCGCTTGCCGGCGTCGACCGCATGGTGTCCGAGAGCGACGAGGAGGTGGGACTTCCCAGTTCCCGCTGGTCCCACCAGACACAGATTCTCCTTGGCGGTAATCCACTCGAGGCTGACCAAGTAGTCGAAGGTGGCTCGGGCGACCGATGACGCGTTCACATCGAACTCGTCGAGCGTCTTGGTCACCGGGAACGCCGCACTCTGCAGTCGGGCCCGGGCGTTCGATGCGTCACGCGAGGCGATCTCGGCCTCGACCAGCGTACGTAAGAACTCCTCGGGCTTCCAGCGCTGGGTCTTGGCCACCATCAGCAGTTCGGGCGCCAGACGGCGCATGGCACCGAGACGGAGTCGCCGCAGCCCGGCCTCGAGGTCCGCCGCGAGCGCAGGAGGTGTCGTGCTCATGACTCGGTCCCGATGGCGTAGTCACCGAGCGAGCGCACGGCGACCGCGGGCAGGTCGACGATGAGGGCGTCGCCGGGTTGGCGCGGTCGCGGCACGCCGGTGCCCGCGGCGAGGATGGAGCGCACGTCGTGGGCCCGGAAGCGACCGAACTCGACGGCGCGCTCAATGGCGGCCACCAGTGCCGTCCGGCCGTGGGCCGCCTCCATGGCGCACAGCTCGACGAGGTCGGCCGCCAGTGTGGTCGACCCCCGCGCCGCGGCCGCCTTGATGAAGTCCTCGGCCGCCGGCCCGAGGGCGACGAACGCCTTCTCCGCTGCGGTCTTGGGCCGCACCGCCCGGGCGGGCAAGGGTCGCGCTCCTCCGTAGTGGTCGTCACAGATGGCCGTCTCACCAGGGCGACGAGTCCGTGCTCGGCGATGATCTCGCCCAAGAACACGGCCATGACCACGCCATCGGCCACCCGCAGCTCGACCGTGCGCCCGATGTGGACCGTCGGCACCGAGTAGCGGGCCGAGCCGAAGCGGACACAGCTGAGGCGGTCGACCTTGCGCAGCACCACGTGGCCGATGCGGGCCCGTAATGCGGGCAGGTCGCCCAGCAGGGGGCGCTCGATCTCGAGACGCTCGGCCGGGATCGCCGCGATCTCGCTGTGCACCTGCGCGTTCACCTCGGTGCACCACATCCCCCCCTTGGCGTTGGCTAAAGGCAGGTCGGCCACGCTGAGCTCTTCGGGGATCATGAGGTCGGACTTCACGTAGCCGACCAGGTTCTCGACCAGACCCTTGGACTCGGGATCCGCCCCGCAGCAGAAGTCAGGGCGCGTGCGGTAGTGGGTGACGAAGCGCACGTAGTCCGGGGTGGGGACCACGAGCCCGGCCACCGTGGCGCCCTTCAGACAGCCCATGCGATCGGTGAGGAGGGTCTTGGGCACCGCCCCGATGGTCTCCATGCACTCGGCCAACGCCGCCATGGTGCTCTGCGCGCCGAGGTTGTCGGCGAAGGAGACGAAGCGGAAGCGGCTCCAGGCCAGCACGGCGCAGAACACGAAGAGCGGGCCGATCTGGCCCCAGTCGAAGACCAGCACGTCGCCTGGCGCCCACACCCCGGGCCGACGGCCCCGGTGATGGTCCATGCGCCACTTCGCCTTGGCCTCGGCCACCGCTCGGCGCAGGTTGCGTGCCGAGCCGGTATAGCCGGCGGCCCGGACCACCGGGAGCAGCCGCTTGGCCGTGATCCGCCCGTCGGTGCGTTCCACCCGCTCGGCGATGATGGCGCCGACATCGTCGTAGTTGTGGGCGACCGCCTCAGAGCCTGATGGCCCCGCCTCAGCGGCCCGGGCCTTGGCCACGGCCCGCTTGACGGTCTTGTCGGTGGTGCCGCAGATGGCGGCCGCCGCTCGAAAAGAGCCCACCTCTTGGAAGGCAGCATTCATGTCCATTCGTTCCCTCGCTGATTTCATGGAGGTGTCCCTTCAGTCGGTCCGGCGGTTGGCTTGCACCGCCACCGTGACCGGCTGGGGGGACCCTCTCGTGGATGCTTCAGCGAGGGGTGCGGACTTCTCGTGGCCAAAAACGGGGACTTCTGGTGGCCATCAGTGCGGACTTTTCATGGCCATAAGTGCGGACTTTCTCGTGGCCACGGACACGGGTTCGAATCCTGGCCGGGGTGCCAGCTCGTCGTAGCTCAGATGGACAAGAGCGCTGCCCTCCGAAGGCAGAGGCCACTGGTTCGAGTCCAGTCGACGAGGCCACGCCGCCATAGCTCAGTGGGAAGAGCGCAGTGGTACGGCTGAGGTCCCCGGGTCGGCTCCGGGTGGTGGCTCTGGACCGATTCGGGTCCTAGTGCCCCCGTGGCGCGACTGGACGCGCAACGGTCTCCTACACCGGAGGATGCTCGTTCGAATCGAGCCGGGGACGCTGTCGGTTGGAGTGTCGCGTCGCCGACTGTAGACATTGGAGGGTTGACCGAGAGGAAAGGTGCTCGCTTGCTAAGCGATGGCCGAGGGCAACCTCGCCAGCGTTCGATCCGCTGCCCCTCCGCCCTGGAAGGTATGCCTCGTTGGCTGGGGGCACCCTGTTTCGAAAACAGTGACACGGCTCTGCCGTGGGGGTTCGACACCTCTACCTTCCGCTCTGGCGCAGTGGTGCAACGGGAGCACGCCGGGCCTTCATCCCGGAGGATGTCGGATCGAAACCGACCTGCGTCACCAGGCCGCCATCGGATAAAGGCAGTCCGCCGGGTTCTCAGCCCGGAAGCCGGGGGTCGGTACCCCGTGGCGGTACATGGCAGCCCCATCGGTCTGCCATGCAGTACGGAGTAGCTCAGCGGAAGAGCGGGTGGCCGTTAACCTCGATCATTCGTCCGACCTCTGGCGCGACCGCTCCGACTTGGTCAATTCGCGGTGGAGAGTTGTTGACGGCCCCGTGAGCGCACAATGGGCGTGAGGGGTTAGGGGTCCTCGTTCAGTCTCGTCGTGTCACGCCCTGCGGGATCGCTTCGGGGTCGGACGTCTGGACCCGTCGCGCTATGGGAACGCGGCGCGTAGACGCGTGAAGGCGGTGGCCAGTTCGCTGGCCCAAGGCCAGCTCTCGTCGAGATGGACGATGAGGTCCCGCCCGCGGTGAGCGAGAACCGCGGCGACATGGAGGACGCGGTAGCGCATGGTCTTGGGTTCGGCCTTGGCCAGTGCGCCGTCGAAACACGTCATTTGGCTCCAGGCCAACAGTGCGCCGGCGATCAGGCTGACCGCTACCCAGGCCTCGTTGGCGCAGAAGCCCTCGAAGGGCAGGTTGGAAAGGCCGCAGGCCTTCCAGGCGCGCACGCGGTCCTCGACGCGGGCGTGGCCGCGGTGGCGCAGCTCGAGCGCCGCGATGTCGGGTCCCTCCGTGTTGGTGATGAAGCAGGTGTGGCGCCACCCGGCGTGCGTGTCGAAGAGGGAGAGCTGGGCGCCCGGATGGGGACGCTCGCGCCGACAGATCACCCGCATGTCGGCGGGCCAGCCGGCCACCTCGTAGAGATCGCTCAGCTCGATGACCTCGGCGCCCGCTCGGATCTCCCCTTCGAGCTCACGGGCGCGCACCCAGTCCTCTTCTTGGGCCAAGAGTAGGGCGTCACGCACAGAACCGCTGATGGGGAAGCCAATCGAGTAGTCGAAGTTGGCCTCTGAGAGGGAGGCGACGAAGCGGTGGGTGGCCCCGGCCGAGTCGGCCCGGACCAAGATGGGGTGGACCACCAGTGCGGGGTCGTCGCCCTCTTCGTGGCCGAGGGCATACTCAGCGGGCACGGCACGGACGGTCTGTTCGAGCAGTTCAAGGTGGTCGTCGGTGTCGTTGGGGGCGGCGTTTCCCGGCCGCAGCATGGCGGCCAAGGGCTCCTTGGTGTTGTCGCACCACACGCCCAAGGGGTTGAACCCGAAGCCGTGCTTGTAGGTGGGCGCGGCGTCCTCCTTCTCCGAATGCACGTCGAGCAGGGTCGAGTCGAAGTCCCAGATCATCGGGCCCTGCGGTGGCTCGGCCGCCCAGACGCGCGCACGGGCCTCCGCCAGGGCCACCGGGATGGCCCGCAGCTCGACCGAAGCCGTCGCGTACACGGCCCGCCAGGCCGTGGCCACAGAAGCCACCGGACCGAAGAGATCTTCTTGTTCTTGAGCGCGGCGATGTCGGCCAGGCAGTCCGCGCCATCCGCGATGGCGACGGCCAGGTGTGTGAGCACGACACCGGGATCGTGGGTGTGCCAGTTGATCCCGCACTCGGACATGGCCTCCGACATGGCCTCGGTCAACCCGGCGCGATCGGCCAGTTCGGCCAAGAGGGCGGCACCGGCATGGGACACGAGGTTCTTGCCGTCGGGTATCACTTTGGCGCGACGGACCGAGCGACTAGCGTGCACTTTCAAGGAGCCCTCCGGTTCTGGTTGGAATGTGTGTTCAGCGACAAACATTCTTCCAGGCGGGAGGGCTTTTTACGTGGACGCGCGCACCGTGTGTTCAGAGGCCGGACGAATTATCAGGGTTAACCACCGACGTCGGAGGTTCGATGCCCTCCTCCGCAGCCCTGGCACCGTGACCGAGGATCTAGGTACCCGATTGCAACTCGGGCCACGCTGGTGAGACTCCAGCCGGTGCCTCCATCGCAGTAGTAGCTCAGTGGAAGAGCGTCTCGTTGCCAACGAGGAGGCCGCGGGGTCAGGACCCGCCTACTGCTCTTCGGGGTCAAGGTGTTGACAGATACACGCGTGGCTTCCACCCACGAGTAATGGGGCGGGACCCATTGACCCCTCCAACAACCATCCGCTCGGGAGTCGTCCAATGGCAAGACGCAAGGTTTTGGTCCTTGAGATGAGGGTTCGACACCTTCCTCCCGAACCATCTGAAAGGAGGTGCTTCGATGCGAGACGATCGGCTAAAGCTCGTCGTTTGCGAAGACGGCGCGAAGGCGGCGACCGACGGCACGACGGAGTTCGCGGTACCGGCAACGCCGGAATCTTCGGTGCGGCGGCTGCGCCTCGTGGACGCCGATGAAGGACCGCTCCCGGATGACGCGGCGTGATCGATGCCGCTCGAGAAGTGCCGGCCGGGCCCGACGGGATGAGCGCTGGCTTTGTAACCCAGTTGATCCGGGTTCGAGTCCCGGGGCCGGCCCCATGGTCGTGTAGCTCAGTCGGGAGAGCGCGCGCCTGAAACGCGCGAGGCGGTGGATCGAAACCACCCATGACCACCCGGGCACATAGCTCAGAGGCAGAGCGCCGGCACGACACGCCGGAGGTCGGGCTTCCGAAACGCCCTGTGTCCACCAGATCATTCACGGCCCGGAGTCAGCCGGTGACGACGCCGCTCTGATGCAGCGGAAGGCCTCGTTCGACACGGGGCGGGCCGACCGAGCGCTGGTGGCGCCCGACGGGACGGGCCCGGCACTTTTCGTCCCGACTGACTGACTGAGCCGGTTCGAGACCGGCCACCAGCACACACTCGACGCATCCGTGGCGCAGCGGCAGAGCGCCACGTTCACACCGTGGAACTAGGAGGGTCAGCACTTCCCGGATGCACTTGGGTGGACACCGCCCACTTGGTGGATGGAGCCGGATGGAGAGGCGGGTGGTCGTGACCCACCCAGCAGGGAGTTCGATTCTCCTCATTCACCCTGGGTCTGAGGACCCGCAATGCAAGCAGCGGGGAGGGATGGTGACCTCACGGGTCTCATACGCCCGAAGATCTCCGGTCAGTACGGAGCGCTGCGACTGGGGCCGGGCCGGTCGCCCAGGACGGTCTTATCAACCATCCGCGTCGGGGTCAGCACCCGGGGCCCCAACCATCTGGCCCCTGTAGCCCAAACGGAAGAGGCAGCTGGCCCAAACCCAGCGTGTGCACGTTCGAATCGTGCCGGGGGTACCTCGCCGGTGATGCTCGGGTGGCTGAGCGCCCGCTTCGTACGCGGGGCGCGAGAGTTCGACACTCTCCACCGGCTCTGCAGGCCTGCGGCCAGAACCACGTTCGAGTGGTGGAACGGGAGACACGCCAGCTTGAGGAGCTGGTGCTCACGGCGAGGGTCCGGGTCCGACTCCCGGCTCGAACACGGAGGTCGGACAGACGACCCAATCTGGCGCACTATTTGGTTGTCACTGTGTCCATGCAAACGGGAAGTGAGCACGATGCCGGAGCAGATCAACCCGAACCTGACCTCATGGGCCAGCGAGCTCGACGACAACGCCCTCGAGCAGGCACTGCGGACCTCGCGGCTGCCGATCCTCGCCGGACCCGTCTGCCTGATGGCGGACGCTCACTTCGGCCTGGGGGCAACTGTCGGTAGCGTCGTGGCGACCAAGAATGCGGTCCTGCCCTCGGCGGTGGGTGTCGACATCGGCTGCGGCATGGTGGCGGCAGAGACCAACGTCACCGCAGCCGAGCTGCCGGACGACCTCACCGCGCTCCACGGCTTGCTGCGCGACCGGATCCCGGCAGGTGTCGGAAAGGGACACGAGCGCTCCGAAGGCGGCGTGCCGCCGGCGCTCGAGGCCCTGGGACTGCCGCCGGGCTCGGCATCCGAGCTCTCCGAGCGTCAGATGGCGACCATCACCGCTCAGTTCGGCAGCCTCGGCAGCGGCAACCACTTCGTCGAGGTCTGCCTGGACGAGCGCGACCGCGTCTGGATCGTGTTGCACTCGGGCAGCCGGGGCATCGGCAACCAGCTGGCCACGGCCCACATCAAGACGGCTCGCCTGGTCGCCCAGGAGGAGGGCCAGGTCCTGGAGGACCGCGATCTGGCCTGGCTGGCGGAGGGCCGGCCGGAGTTCGATGCCTACGTGGCGGACATGCTGTGGGCGCAGCGCTACGCCTGGGGCAACCGCGAGCAGATGATGGATGCCGCGCTGGCGGCTCTGCGGGTGGCCGTGCCCCACGCTCTCGAAACCGAGCGCATCAACTGCCACCACAACTACGCCGTCAAGGAGACCCACCGGGGCGAGGAGGTGTGGATCACTCGTAAGGGTGCGATCCGGGCCGGACTCTCGGACATGGGGGTCATCCCGGGCTCGATGGGCGCGTCGTCGTTCATCGTGCGTGGCAAGGGCAACGAGGCTTCGTACGAGTCGAGCTCGCACGGCGCGGGTCGGCGGCTCGGTCGAAAGGCGGCGTTCCGCCAATTGACCACCGAGTCGCTCCGAACCGCGATGGCGGGAAGGGCGTGGGACGACACCATGGCCGAGCTGCTGGTCGACGAGCACCCCGACGCGTACAAGCCGATCGCACAGGTCATGGCCGACCAGGTCGACCTGGTCGAAGTGGTCCACGAGCTGCGCCAGGTCGTGAACCTCAAGGGGACGTGAGTGCCCCGGTCGAAACGGGAACTTTGAACGAAGGAGGAAGAAGAAGATGAAGCTCGCAGAGGCACTGCTGCTGCGTGCCGATCGAAACAGGACCCTGGAGCAGCTCAAGGAGCGCATCCAGGTCAGTGCGCGGTACCGGGAGGACGAGAAGCGCCCCGAGGAGCGCGCGACCTCGTCGCGGCGGCCTCGGCCGTGCTCGACGAACTCGAGGTCCTAATCCGTAGCGTCAACCGGACCAACCCGGGCACCGTGATGGCCGACGGTCGGACTGTCACCGATTCGCTCGCCGAGCGACACGGTCCGGTTCAGGTACTCGATGCTCAAGGTCTCGGCCGAAGCGGCATCGGGTGCGATCCAACAGGTCGGGTTCATGCGGGCCACCAGGTCCGAGCTCAAGTACATGCGCGCGTCGTGGCGAAGGAGATCGCGCGCTGCAGCGCGCGCGACTGACGAGGGTGAATTGGAGGTGAGGTGCTGGGGCTACCCCCGCTGACCAGCACAAACGACGACGCAAGCTCCGGGGGAGAGACTCGAACTCTCAACCTAGCGGGCCCCCTCGAGCAAGATGAGTACCAGCACCGTCTTGAATAACCCCAGCTAGATGTAGGTGTGGTCTTACCGCCGATGACCGCTCATGACCCCAGTTTTCCGATCGTTCGCGCGCGAATCGCGCGCGAAACTTGAGGGCACTCAAGTACTACAGGGTCGAACCCGGGAGACAGACACGTCATAGGGACGCCGAAGGCGAGCGAGGACACGGAGCGAAGCGGAGTCCCGCAGCGACCCTTGACGTGTCGGGCGGGTACCGAGCAACAATGCGTTTGGCCGGCCCCATGGGCCGGCCTAGTTGCATCTTTGCGTCCTGCTTGTGAACGATCTCGCTGCTACCTTGGAATTGCGCATCCAATCGAGCCGCAACCGTATTCGCCGATCCAAGATCCGGTGCGGATAGCATGGCTGAAAGTTGGACTGATCGAGCAGGGGTTCTAGTGGTCCAGCGAAGCTTGGCGCACTGAGTCGAAGAACCGTTCGACGTCGAGGGCGATGAGCAATTGATGCTCGTGTGCACGACCAGTTGGCGAAATCAGGCCCCCGCGGACTGACCCCCGTCGATGTGCAGGACAACTCCCGTGACAAATGAGGCTCGCTCGAGATAGAGGATTCCCTCGACGACGTCGCTGATCTGACCGACTCGGCCCAGCGGATGAAGTGCGGCGAGGCCTTCATAGGACGCTGGGTCGAAGGCGGGGTTCTGTATGACCCCGAGCGAGACTGCGTTGCACCGCACACCCCGCGACGCGTACTCGATAGCAAGTGAGCGCGTCACGGCCGCCAGACCACCCTTTGTGAGCGATACCAGAGCAGATGGGTTCTCGCTCTCGGCATGGTCGACAAGGCTCGTTGTGAGATTCACGATGTGACCACCCGAATCCTGGGTGAGCATCTGGCGGATGACGGCCTGGGTGACATGGAAAAACCCGGTCAGATTCACTGCCGTAATCGCCAAATAGTCCTCGAGTGTGTAGTCGGTAAATGGCTTACTGATGAAGATCCCGGCGTTGTTGATCAGGCTGTCGATGCGCCCGAAGCGATTGACCGCCTGATCCACGATCATCTGGGCGGTCTCGACCTCGGCAATGTCACCCCTCACCGTGAGAAAGTCGGATGCGTCCGAGCGACTGATCGATCGCGACACGCCCACGACGGCATACCCCGCCTCCCGGAAGCTTTCCGCTGCGCCGGCGCCGATGCCTTGAGACGCTCCGGTCACCACCGCGACCTTGCGTGACGCGTGGGATGCAGCGCTCATCCGACGAGGTATCCCTCGCCGATCACATCATCGCTCTGGCGTCCTCCGACACCGACGCTCGCTTCAAAGGGATGGATCAGGTCGAGTATTCGACCGGGAAGACGGCTGTTCACGACAGCACTTCTGATTTGGTCCCGTTCGCTTGCCTGGCCAAGTCGGAAGGCAATCAGGCCCCAACGACCAGGGACCGTGCTTCCGCGGAGCCCACCACAAGATCATGAAGGTCGCCGCCCACCTCGAGTCGCCTCGACTGCTCGATCCCGCCGATCCTCAGGGGCTCGAAGCCCGCCGTCCGGATCAAGTGCTCGACCTCGTTGCGCCCACGGTCGACCTCGGACACGTAGAACAGAACCGCGGATCGGGCGACCGATGGCTCGAGGACTCGAAGAGATCGGCCGACATGGTGCCGAACGCAATGGCAAAGGGTGTCCCGGCCGGCAACCACCCCGCGACGACCTCGCCCGATGACTGACCTTCGGGCAGGAGCCGTACGACCTTGCCTTGTGCGTCGAGTCCGACCGGATTGCTCGGAACGACGAGACAAGTCTCACTAAGCGCGTCGGAAATCTCGTCGATGACGTCTTTCAATACGGAAAACCGGAGCGCAAGGACAACCGCATCGGCTCCCTGCAGAGCGCTTCGGTTGTCGGCGGCGACGGACGCCGCTTCGCCGATTGCCGCCGCCAGCTTTCGAGCTGACTCCTTGTCGGCGCTCGAGAGCTGCAGGGTCTCGCCGCCCGACGCAAGCTGGCGGGCGATGGCCGATCCGATGCCTCCGGTACCGATGATTGCCGTGGTCATGATCGAAACCTTCTCTGCGGCGGGAACCTCATTCGGATTTGCTTGATGGCCAGTGGTCGGGGGACCAATCCCCGTCCGGATCCGTCGTTTGTCCCACCTCGATGAGATGACCATCGGGATCACGGAGGTAACAACGGATCTCGTACTGGTGCTGCTTCGGTGGTGTCAGGAACTGCGCACCCCGCGCGCTCCAATCGGAGAACACCGCGTGCATGTCCGTTACTCGGATATTGAGGAAACTGCTGACCCGGTTGGGATCAGTGGGCGTCTCCAGCGTGACCTCCGGCTTGTCATCGGTCGGGCCCCCGCCAACGTTGATGATGACCCAACTGTTCGACAGTTGGACATACGTGAGCCCACCAGGTCCGGAGAACGCATCCCTGCCCCCGAGCACATCGGTGTAGAAGCGACGAGAGCGCTCGACATCGTCCGACACGATGAAGTGAGCCAGCACGATTCCCTCCGGGGGCGTTGGGAGCTCGTCGGCGGGCGTACTCGATGGCCAGTGATCGGGCACCCAGTCCCCTTGCGGATCGGTGGTCTGCCCCACTTCGATCAGGTGACCATCGGGGTCACGGATATAGCAACGGATCTCGTACTGGTGCTGCTTCGGAGACGTCAGGAACTGCGCACCCCGCGCGCTCCATTCGGAGTACACCGTCTCCATATCCTTGACCCTGATGTTGACGAAGCTGCTCACCCGATTCGGGTCGCCGGGCGTCTCCAAGGTGACCTCCGGCTTGTCGTCGGTCGGACCTCCGCCGGCATTGATGACGATCCAACTGTTTGACAGGGCGACGTTGGTTGGCCCTCCGGGGTTGGAGAAGGCGACCCGTCCCCCGAGCACTTCGGTGTAGAAGCGTCGAGAGCGCTCGACGTCGTCCGACACGATGAAGTGAGTGAGCAGGATTTCTTCCTGGGGCGACGGGACCTCGGCCATCCTCTACCTCCGATGGTTTTCCACCGTCATGGCCGCGCCATCTGCGCCTGCATCGGCTGCAAAGGAGGCGGCATCTTCGCGATCTCCATTCGAAGGGTTTTGAAAGCCGAATCGAAGATGGTCGAGAAGCTCGGGAAGGGCTGAATGACGTCGCTCAAAACCTCCAGCGGTATGCGGGCGCGTATGGCGAGCGTCGCCTGCTGGAGCCATTCGCCTGCCTCCGGTCCGAGGGCGTAAGCACCGGTCAACCGGGCACCGTCGCTGAGCAACGTCAAGAATCCGTTCGACTGGGCGTACTGGTGGTTGTATGTCGCGGTCTTGGACACGTCGGTCAAGAGCGTCGTGCTGCTGTAGGGTGCCTCCGCGGCACCGACGGCGGCCGCCTGCGGGTCGGTGTATGTCACGCGTGGCACGGCCTTGTAATTCACTGGGTGGCTCTCACCGGCGATGTTCGCCGCCACGACATCGCCCTCGTACTCGCCGACGTGCGTCAGGGGCCAGATCCCGTTGACATCACCAATGGCCCAGATCTTTTCGCCGGCCCGCAGATACTCGTCCACCCGTATCCCGTGCGGGTTCGCCTCGATGCCAACGGTCTCGAGCCCGATCCCTTCGACGCGAGGATGACGACCGGTCGACACCAACAGTCGCTCACCGCGCACCTCACTGCCGTCTGAGAGCCTCAGGACGTAGTCGTCTCCATCGCGCGAGGCCTCGGCAGCTTGGACTCCGAGGTGCAATTCGATCCCGTCCCGCCGCAATGCCTTGCTCAGCGCATCGCCGAGAGGCGCCGGCTCTCGTGGGATCAGCCGATTGGCGCCCTCGACGAGGACGGCCTGCCCACCGAGCCGCTGAACCACCTGTGCGATCTCGACACCGGCCGAGCCTCCGCCGAGCACAATGAGGCGGCTGGGAACCGTCTTCATGGCCGTCGCTTCCCGCGTGCCCCACACGCCGACCAGGCCGTCGAGCCCCGGAATGGGCGGCACGAAAGGAGCCGCGCCCGTCGCCACGACGACATGCTCCGCCGTGTGGGAAGTGCCGTCCACTTCGACCACGCCAGGCCCGGCGAGTTGCCCCACACCCCGGATCAGTTCGATACCTCGATCCTTCAGCCATTTCTCCTGCCCCTTATCCGAATAGCCGGACACCATGTAGTCGCGCCAGGCGAGCGCCGCCTGCACGTTCACCTCGGCGCTGGCGCCGACGTCGCGGGCCCCCTGGACCGCCTCCCCCGGACGCAAGAGGGACTTGGACGGGATGCACGCCCAGTAGGAGCACTCGCCGCCGACCAGCTCGCGCTCGACGACGGCAACCCGAAACCCGCGCGCCGCGATGGCGCCGGCGCAGTGCTCGCCGGGCGCACCGCCGCCCAGGACGATCACGTCGAAATCGCTCACGTTGGAAGCTCCTGACCACTCTGTTCGCGCGCCATGTACTCGGCGTACCAGTCGGGCCAGGCCGGATCGGCCCGGCCGATGCGCTTCTCGTGCTCACCGTGAGCCGACTCGGCGCGGCGCAATGCCGCAGCCAGGTCACCGGCGGAGTTGTACGACGTGGCTGTTGGGTCGAGCCGGCCGGGAAGGCGATCGGTCACCTCTTGGAGCAGCCAACTGTTGCCGTCGGGGTCTTCGAACGTCGCAAAGGAGTTGTAGCTCTTGTGATCCGGATCCGGCCCGTTGACCCGATCGCCCGCCCCCTCGGGGTCCAGTTGCGCCCCAGGCGCTCCGGAATGGAACACCTCACTGACCTTCGCTCCGCGACTGACGAGTTCGTCGCGCCCGGCTTCGATGTCGGAGACGATCAAGTACAGGCCATGGGCCGATCCTGGTGCTGCACCTGTGATGTGGGTGCCGAACTGCACAGAACAAGGCGATCCCGGTGGCGTGAATTGCACGACCCGGAAACCGTTGTCGAAGGAGAAGTCGGCATCGAGCCTCCAGCCGAGGCCGACGTAGAACGCCTTGGAACGATCGGCGTCGGCCACGGGGATGACCACCGCCTCCAGCTTGAGATCGGCGGGTTCGCTGCTCGGCGATCTGCCGGGTGCGCTCTGTCCATCGGCGACGCTCATCCGCCTCTCCTCTTTCTCGTCCCGAACGGATTGTCGCACCCAGGCGAACGCCTTGCACCTGAAATATCCTTGGCGCTCGGGGTTCGACGTCGTTCCTGCGTACGGGCGTCGAAAGGCAATGCACGGGAAAGCGTCTCAATCACTTCCACCCGGTCCGCGAGCAGCTCGAGAGCCCGTGTGGTCGAGAGCCCGAACGGAGGAGGGGCGCCCCGACCCCCCCAGGGTCAGCGTTTGATACCGATGCTCTTACCTTCGGTGTACCGGATCGGCTCCTCCAATGTGTCGACGAGGAATTGATCCCGGTCTCCTCGTTCCCAGGCCTCCCTCAACCCCGGGGCCGCCAAGTCGAAGTCGGGTCGAATCTTCTCGAACACTCCCCTCAGATCCACGTGGAGCTCTGCCATGGTGGGCCGGCCCCAGTACCAGTATCCGTTGTAGATCTTGAAGATCTTGAGTCCGGGCTCGAGGACGAACGTGTGGGGGATCATCGGATCGTGCGGCTCATCTGTGAACTCTTTGATGTCCAGATCCTTTTGGACGACCCGATCGGGGTCCGACAGAAACGGCCACGTGGCGCCTAGCGCGTCCCGAAACTCATTGATGTTCAGCTGATTGTCGGTCGAGATGAGCGCCAATCTCGTGTAGGCGTTCCTGAACTCGGGATATGCGTCGACCAGATGTCCTACGAACCGATGCTCTTTGGGATCGAAGCCACCACGGGACAGATGGAGCACCATCGGGTTGCCCCCCTGGAGCTCCGACAGGGACCGCCGCCGGCCGGATTGATCGGCAAGCTCGTAGTCGGGAAACGTCTCGCCTTCACAGATGTCGCTGCGCATATGGCCTCCGAACTTGATGGGTTCTGCTCCAAAGATCCCACGAAAGTCCAGCCGACGTTCAAGTCGGTTGCGTTCGTCGTTCGCTCTCGGAAATTGCCCACGCCGCGTTGACGAGCCCGATGTGGCTGAATGCCTGCGGGAAGTTGCCCAGGAGCTCGCCATTGACTGGATCGACCTCCTCGGCCAGCAGGCCGACCTCATTGACGAAGGCGGCGGCGCGGTCGAAAACGGCCCGGGCCCGTATCGGCTGGCCTGCCAGGGCCAGGGCCTGGGCCAGCCAGAAGGTGCAGAGAAGGAACGTGCCTTCCTCGCCCTCGAGCCCGTCGTGAGACCGATAGCGATAGACCAATCCCCGCTCGTCGGTGAGACGGTCCTCTGTCGCGTCGATCGTGGCCAGCACCCTGGGATCGTCGGCCGGCAGAAATCTCACCAGAGGCACCATGAGGTTGGAGGCGTCAAGCTCGTCCGAGCCGAAGGACTGGGTGAAGGCCTTGACCCGTTCGCTCCAGCCCTTGGTCACGATCGCCTCACGGATCTGGTCGCGCGTCTGCGTCCATGACTCGATTCGAGAGGAGGCGTTGAGACGGTCGGCGAGAACGACCGCTCGATCGAGGGCCACCCAGCACATCAGCTTCGAGTACAAGAAATCACGCGGCTCCCCCCGGATCTCCCAGATTCCTTGGTCCTTCTCCTGCCACCGGCGGGCGGCGGTGTCGGCCAGCTGCACTAGGAACTCTCGCGTGGCTGGTGCCAGTTCCATGGGCGTATCCAACTTGCTCGAGTCGGACAGTGGCCCAACCCGGTGGGTGTTGTCGAACAGGTGATCAGACATGCGGTACACCGCGTTGAGCAATTCGCCGTAGACGTCGAGCTGGCGCTGCTTCCAGGCGGCGTTGCCAATCCGAACCGGCGTCGAGTGCCGCCAGCCCTCCAGATGCGGCAACTCCCGCTCGCTGAGGTCCCGCTCACCGCCGATGCCGAACATGATCTGCAAGTCTCCGCCGTGCTCGAGCGACCCGGCCGCGGACGATGAGACATAGTCGAAGAACTCGTTGGCTTCGTCGGGACATGCCGCCACCCAAAGGGCCTGGATCGTGAAGGAAGCGTCCCGCACCCAGGCATAGCGGTAATCCCAGTTCCGGGAGCCACCGACCACCTCGGGCAACGACGTGGTCGCCGCCGCGCAGATGGCGCCTGTGGGCGCGAAGGAGAGAGACTGGAGCACGCGGCCGCTGTGGTGCACCAGGTCTCGCCACGGACCCACGTACGCCTGGTGAAGCTCCGACCACGACTCCCATCCCGCCACCGTGTCCTCGAGCCGGGCGTCTATCTCCGACGGGCTCCAGACCCGGGCTGAATCGCCCTCGGCCCGGTTCCCGTGATGCAGGGCGAAGCCCATACTTTTGCCTTGGGAAAGCTGGAACCGGCCTGAAGCCCCGCCGCGATCCTGGTCGAGCGTCAGGGCCACGGATGTTGACAGCACCAGCGCGTCACCACTCCCCGACACAGCCACTCCACCGTCGACCACGTCGAGCGAGGGATGATTCAACCCGTATTCGGGACGCGGGACGAACTCCAAGGACAAGTCAACCTGTCCCTCCGTGCACGTGGCGCGCCGCAGCAGCACGTGAGGCGCTGCTTTGCCGAGTTCGTGACCTCGGTTGCCATATCCCATGGCAAGTGCGTCGGTGATGGTGACCGCACCCATCGGCGTGCGCATCGTGGTCTCCAACACCATGGTGCGGTCCAGGTAGCGCCTGGTCACTTCCGTCGAGTTGGCGGCCCCGAAAGACCAGTGCCCGGCGTTCTCGCCGAGGAGCCGACCGAAGGTTGAGGGGCTGTCGAACCGTGGGAAGCAGAGCCAGTCGATCGATCCACCCCGGCTGACCAGCGCAGCGCTATGTCTGTCCGACAGGAGCGCATAGTCCGCTATGGGGGTTGTAGTCACCTGAACTCCTTCGCCCGCGTCTGCCCAAGATCCGATCGTGGCACAGCCGATGAACATCGGATCTGCCACTGCGTCCGGAGGTGGGCTATCGGACTGGCGTCCTCGGCGAACCTAGCTCGAACCCCATCGATGGGGAGCGGGGTCGGTCGGCGATGCCGAACCGAACTCGCCGCGCTACAGTCCGTCCTGCATCACCACTGAAGGGTGAGCCGTCTCCACGGGCCACTCACCAGGTAGTTGGGAGGTCGACCAACGATGGTGATCCACCAACCAGAGCAAGCCGCGTACAAGTCGGTTCTGCCCGAGGAGATCGATTGGAAGCCGTTTCCCGCGTTTCCGCCCTCGGCGCGACTGGCGATCGTCGTCGGCGACCCATCGGAACCGGAGCCGTACGTCATCCGGGTCAAGGTCCCATCGAATGTCAAGCTGATGCCGCATCAGCACCCAGAGGACCGCGTCTATACCGTGATTTCCGGCGTCTTCTACATCGGCCTGGGGAGCGAGTTCGATGAGGAACGGCTACTCGCCTATCCACCTGGAGCGCTCGTATTGCTCCCTGGCGGTACACCGCATTTCCATTGGGCGAAATCTGGAACCTACGTCACCCAAGTGTCGGCCGTCGGACCGCTCGGACTCGAATACATCGACCCGATGGACGATCCCCGCAGCCAGTGAGCATGCCATTCCGCCTTGAGGTCATACGACGACAATAGGCAAAGCGCGCAAACTTTCAACAGCAAGGAGGCTGGAACGATGCGATCGGACATGAAACCTGGCGGGGTCTTTCCCGACTACGCACTGCCGGACCACACAAACACGGTACGTCGGCTCAGTGAACTTCAAGGTGCTGACCCAATGATCCTCACGCTGGCACGGGGCAACTACTGTCCGAAGGAGCACCAGCAACACCTGGAGCTTGCGACCAACTACGCAAAAATCGCCGTTGCCTACACTCAGATCGTCACGATCTCGACCGACGACCACCACACCACGCAGGAGTTCCGCTTGTCGGTCGGCGCTCAATGGACATTTCTCTCGGATCCCGATCGGACGATTCAAAAGGATCTCGACATACAGGAATACACGGATCCCGACCACGATCCGATGATTCCTCACACGCTGGTACTCAAGCCGGGACTTGTGATCCACCGCCTCTATAACGGCTACTGGTTCTGGGGCCGCCCGTCGTTCTACGACTTGTGGTCGGACCTTTGCGCAGCCTCCGCCGAAATCCGACCCGATTGGGACCTGAGCAAACCGGGACTACGCCAGGCCTGGGACGCAGGCGATTATTCGAACTTTCACGGGTGGAACAAACGGGCTGCTCAGTCGATGCCCACATCCTATGAGTCATAACTTGAAACGGGCCGGCGCGAGCGAGGGAGTTCGATCGACCCTGGTTGTCTTGCTGTGAACCCGAGCGAAAGGGTGCGTAGTGCTGATGCGAACGCCGGTGTGCGAACTGCTCGGGATTGAACAACCGATCGTCCTGGCCGCCATGGTGGCAGTGCCCGAACTGGCTGCGGCGGTCTCGAATGCTGGTGGGCTCGGCATGGTAACGCTGACGTGGTCCTCCCCTGCCGGGGACGTGGTTCGCGACACAGCGGCGCTCACCGATCGTCCCTTTTGCGGCAACCTGGTTCTCACCTCCGATCAGCACCGTCGCCTCGACGAGGCTCTCGAGACCGGTTTGCGGATCGTGTCGCTGTTTCTTGGAGATCCGGCCAGCTACGTGGAGCCGGTCCACGACGCCAAGGGACTTGTTCTGTGTACGGTCGGAAGTGCCGAAGAGGCGCGGCGGGCAGTCGCATGCGGAGTTGACATCATTGTGGCGCAAGGTTGGGAGGCTGGGGGGCACGTGGGCGGTCGGATTGCGACGCTCCCCTTGGTGCCCGCAGTCGTGGACGCGGTGGCGCCGGTGCCGGTGGTCGCCGCCGGCGGGATCGGAGACGCTCGCGGCGTGGCTGCCGTTCTCGCCCTGGGGGCTCAGGCGGCGTGGGTGGGTACCCGGTTTCTGCTGGCCCAGGAGATGCCGATCCACGAGGAGTACCGCATCCGCTTGATGGACGCGGTCGAAACGGATGCCGAGTGGTATCCCGACCTATACGACGTCGACTGGCCCGATTCGCCGCACCGTGCCCTGCGCAACTCGACGGCGGAGTTGTGGGAGGCAGCGGGCCGGCCACCTCTCGAGAGAAGACCAGGAGTGGGCGATGTCCTCGCGGATTTCGCTTCGGGCGAAGAAATCGTCCGCTATGAGCCGGCACCGCCGATGGTGGGGACCACCGGTGACATCGAAGCTCTCTCAATGTGGGCCGGACAAAGCGTTGCGCTGGCCAATCAGCTGCAACCGGCGGCACAGATCGTGGCTGAGCTCGTTTCGCATTTGTGAGTCAAGCCGGAGTGCCGGTGACGTCGATGACAAGCGATTGAAGTTGTCCACCCCCATATATCAAGTTCCCTTATGCCTTCGGTCTCGAGGACACCGGCATAGCTGCGCATCCTTCGAAGGTGATGGGGTGGTGCTACGGGCGGCGTCCACGCACCGACTACTGGCACAGAGGAACCAACGTTCAGGCGTTTAGAGGGTTGAGAGATGGACTTGTTCGATGGCTCGATCTGTCCTGGACCTCATGCTGTGACGGGTGTTCGCTTGGCGTCGGCCGACCACAGGCGAACCTCGGGCAGACACGTGACTTATGGACCCCTTGTGATTACCGGGAGGACGTCCCGGATCGGGGCGGGATAGGGCGGGGCGGGATAGGGCGGGGCGGGATAGGGTTCGGGAACTTCCGCTCAGGTGGCGGCAAGGTAGGTGTCGTACATCTCCGCATACCTCCCGGCGATCCGCTGAACTGCATCCTCCCGGGAGACCTGTCCCGCAAGGAACCCCTGGAGTTCGTCGTACCAGATGGTCCGCCCCACGGCAAAGCCGTCGACGCCCTTTACCGGCGCCGCCACCTCTAGCCAATGGAGGACCTTGACCTCGTCAGCGCCTCGGCCGAGGATGATGCAATGCAGACCACTCCGTCACGGCCTCCGTTGCGAGCCTGAGTCACAACTCTCTTGCAGTCTTCGGCTCTGTCGAGGCCCTCGATCTTCCACACGTCAGGCTCGACGTCTGCCGTTTGCAGACTACGGATCGCTTCAATGAGGAGATATGGCCGCAGCTCCTTGTCGTAGGTCGCGGCGTCTTCGTAGCGGTCGAGCTGCTCGGTTGTGGGGGGCACCAGGAGCTCGAAGAGAAGTTTGCGGTCGTGCTTGCGCAACCACCGCGAAAGCCGGGCCAGGCGTTGGGCCTGCCGCTGGTTCAGCTCGACGTCACCCTCAGGGTTGTAACGAACGAGCACCTTGGCGAAGGTCGGGTCGAAGGCCTCGATGTGTTCGGCATAATCCTCGCCGTACTCGAACTGAAATTCGTCTTGACCCGACCGCTCGACAGGCATCGCGAGCGGTGCCCCCTCTGCTTTGGCCTTGCGTGCCACCGAGGACCCGAACTCCTCATCCACGAGCACGCCCGCGGCCAATGCCGGCAAGCGACCGTCCTTCACAACCTCGAGGTGGGCGTCGAAGATCAGCTCCTTAGTGTCGACGATGCCGGCCTTCACCTCGGCCGAGACAGGTTCCTTGGTCCCGAATAGCCCCTTCTCGAACGACCCCCTGTGATCGAAGGCCAACAGGTACAGGGGTTTGTCGTAGCCGAGGGTCATAAGATCTCCCCCTTACCAGCGCTCTTTCGCCTCTTATGAGGTAGTGACAAGGCGAAACCTAGCTCCTTGACAGAGCTCGGCCGCCAAGAGCGCCCTATCGTTTGGTCGAAGGGTGGACTCGGCGCCGGCCGGCTCATCCGCTGGTCGAAGAGAAGGGATCGTGGGAGCGCAAAGTGCCATGGTTTCCAGATTTCGTTAGCGCCGTTGAACTGGCCCGTGGCCAGACACGTTCCGTCGGTCTTGCTGATCCCGTACATCAATACTTCAACGCTCTCGAGACCGGGCGCACTCACGAACTGGAAGAAATATGGCCCGGGCAAGTCGTGATTTATGACCCACGGGAGGGGGAGGTGCGCGGTCATCGACAGCTTCGACGGTTTGTCCGCAACAACCAAATCTTGTGGGCTGAGCGCCACGTCCGCATCGAAACCTTCGCCTCTACCAAGGTTGGTGGGCGGGCCGTAGTCGAACTACAAGCGCACCTGGACGACTACAACGGGCAGCCGGTGGATTGGCCGATAGCCGTCGTTGCAGAGTCCTCAAACGAACTGTCAGTGGTGTTCCGCACCTATTGCAGTCAATGGCCGGTCGACGGGCAGCGTCACATCAGGCGCCCCTTGCTTAAGCCAACAAATATCAAGCTGAGTGGCGTTGTCGACCGATACCTGGTCGCGCTCAGCGCCGGAGACCTCGACTCGATCGTGAGCGCGTTCGCCCCAGATGCGTACTTCCGCGAATCAATCGGTCCGCACTCCTTACATCATGGCTCGAGTGAGCTGCGTTCTTATTTCGCCGAGTGTTTCAAAGCGGGTGGCGGGCTGACGCTGGAGCAGTGCATCGTGACCGACGACGGCGTGCGTTGTGCCTTGGAATTCAACTGTGTTCGATGGGGTAGCCACGACTTGATACCTCAAGCCGGAATTGCCGTCTATGAGCGAAATCCCGCCGGTCTGCTGGCTGCCGTCCGAATTTATGACGAAATCGAGGCGCCTGTTTGACTTGACTGGATAGAGGAACTCATCACAGACTCCCAAACCAGGTTTCAGGGGTAACCCGGTTCACCTGCCGGCCGAGGCGGCGGCGGAGCCGCCGCCGACGGCCCTGCGGCTTGATTCAGTAAAGAAGAATTGTCACAACTGGGGTCGGATCTCATGTCGGATCTCGATCGGATCTTCGCTGATCTGCGGTTTCTGAAGCTCCTCTCCGTGTTCCTTTTCTGTCCCTCGTTGTCTCACTCTGTCCCTCGTTGTCTCACCCTGTTCTTCCGGGCTGATCGTCGTCTTGGCGTCCTGGGCGCTGTCTCACCCTGTCTTTCACCGTGTTTGGTTTCTCGACTCGGTCTCGGGTGTCGTTGACAATCGTGGGTCGCGTGATTGGAACTGTCCTCTGCCTCATAACGTCACCGCTCTGACCTGGATGTTGTCCGAAATGGGCTCGTTCAGCGGCTCTAAGTAATTGGGGATCAAGTTTCGTCAGATTGGAGAGATCATGAGCACCGCTGACTCGAGAACGCCCGCGCTTCCGGTGCACCGAGCACCGTTGCTCGACACGGACGAGGTCGCCACGGTCCTTCGTGTCACGCCCCGCCATGTTCGTCGGCTCGTGGCTGAGCGCAGGATCCCGTTCCTCAAGGTGGGGCGGTTCGTTCGCTTCGACCCTGCTGTCCTCAACGACTGGCTCGATGAGCAGCGGGTGGAGGCGGTCCGCTCCCCCCTCTGTCGCCGCACAGCCGGCCGGTAGCCTCACCGCAAGCAAGGTGGCCTGGAGTTGCTTGACCACAATGGCTCCGTCGGCGTTCGCCTCTCAGATGGTGCATTGTGACTTCGGGGAGATGGATCAGTGACAGGACGACGCAGGCACTTTGGCCACGTGCGACGCTTTGCGAGCGGTCACTACCAGGCTGCCTATTGGCACGAAGGTCGTCGTCATGTAGCCCCGACGACCTTCAACACTAGGGCGGATGCCAACGCATTTCTCGACTCGATCTCTACCGACATCCACCGCGGAGACTGGGTCGACCCCGAGCTCGGCCGCATCACCTTCGCCAGTTACGCCGAGCTGTGGCTGGCCCAGCGCACCGATATCCGGGCCCGCACCAAGGAGTACTACGGCTGGCTCATCAGCAACCGCCTGGTCCCCCACTTCGGCCGCCAGGAGCTGGCGAAGATCACGCCGGTCCACGTGCGGGCCTGGTACGCCGACCTGGCTGCCGACACGCCCGGCGTCGCCCGCTCTGCCTACCGCCTGCTCAAGGCCATCTTCAACACCGCCATCACCGACGACCTGATCCTCAAGAACCCCTGTCGGGTCAAGGGCGGCGGCACCGACCGGGTGACCGAACGACGCATCCCCGATGTCAACCAGGTGGCTGCACTCACCCAGGCCATGCCCGAGCAGTACCGGGCCGCCGTCATCGTGGCCGCCTGGGGGACACTGCGCCGGGGAGAGGTCCTGGGGCTCGAGCGGCGGGACGTCGACCTCGTGGCCGGGACGGTGCGGGTGGAGCGGACACTTCACGAGTTCCACGACGGTTCGCTCGACCTCGGGCCGACCAAGAACGGCGACCCACGCAAGGTCTACCTGCCGAGCTCGGTCCTGCCGGCACTGGAGGACCATCTGCGCCGGTTCGTCGGCTCCGAGAGCGACGCTCCCCTGTTCACCGGCGCCACGGGCGAGCGGTTGCGCCCGAGCAACTTCTGGGTCATCTGGGAGACCGCACGCCGGCGAGCCGCGCTCAGCTGTGTCGGCGTTCAAGTAATTCCCCACCAGATGGGTAGGGCGTTCAAGTAATTCCCCACCTCGACGTTCACGTAATTCCCCACTTCAGGGTGGGGATCCCCCCACCGGGCTCCTTGACCAACTAACCGCTTCGTTCGTCCCCCAGGCGAGCGAGGAGCACATGGCAAGGAGAACGTTTGACGTGATCGACATCGTGGAGATCCTCATCCACTGGCATGCCGGCCGACCCATCGCGGTGGTGGCGCAGAGCCTGGGGACGGACCGAAAGACCATCCGCAAGTACGTGGCACCGGCCGAGGCGTCCGGGTTGGCCCCGGGGGGTCCGCCGCTGTCTCGGGACCAGTGGGCCGCGCTGGTCCGGGACTGGTTCCCAGAGCTGACCGACCCGCGGGCCCGCAGCCGCACCCATGGGGTGATCGACGCGCACAGGGAGCGCATTGCCGAGATGCTCAAGACGAACAAGGCCACAACCGTGCACCAGCGCCTGCGTGACGAGCAGGGCCTCGACGTCGGCATCTCGAGCTTCCGGCGCTACGTCTGGCTCGAGTTCCCCGACGAGGCGCTGGAGAACAAGGTGACGGTGCTGCGCCCCGACGTCGCGGCCGGCGAAGAGGCCCAGATCGATTACGGCTACCTGGGCCGGTGGTTCGACCCGACTCTGCAGCACTGGAGGAGGGTGTGGGCCTTCGTCATGGTGCTGGCCATGAGCCGGCACATGTTCGTCCGTCCGACCTTTCGCATGGACCAGAGCGCCTGGGTGGCGGCGCACCGCGATGCGTTCGAGTACTTCGGCGGCGTGCCGCGGCGCCTGGTGCCCGACAACCTGAAGACCGGCGTCATCAAACCCGACATCTATGACCCCAAGCTCAACCACGCCTATGGAGAGCTGGCCGAGCACTACAAATGCCTGATCGATCCGGCCCGGGCAGCCAAGCCCAAAGACAAGCCTCGGGTGGAGCGGCCGATGCCCTACGTCCGCGACTCGTATTTCGCCGGCCGCGAGTGGATCGATCTCCCCCACATGCAGGCTGGAGCGCTGAGCTGGTGCACAGACGTGGCCGGCCGACGCGCTCATCGATCGCTCGAGGGTGCCTCCCCGCTGTCCATCTTCGAAGCGGTCGAGGCACCGACGCTGATCACCTTGCCGCACACGACATTCGAGCTGGCAGCATGGTCGCGTCCGAAAGTCGGACCGGACTGCTACATCAAGGTGGGCAAGGCGCTGTATTCGGTGCCCTGGCGCTTCATCGGCCGCCAGGTCGACGCCCGCGCCGGCGAACGAACCGTCGAAGTCTTCTCCGATGGCGCGGTGATCAAGACGTGGGCCCGGATCGAACGGGGACGCCAGACCGACTGGGCGGACTACCCGCCGCACAAGGTGGCCTTCTTCATGCGCACGCCCACCTGGTGCCGACGGCGAGCCGGTGAACTGGGCCCCTCGGTGCTCGAGGTGGTGCTCGGGTTGCTCGAGGACGGGGCGCTGCACCGCCTGCGTGCGGCCCAAGGCGTCATCGGTCTGGCCGAGCGCCACGGTGATGTGCGACTCGACATGGCGTGCCACCGGGCCATAGACGTCGGTGATCCTGGCTATCGCACCATCAAGGGAATCCTGGCGGCGGGCACCGAGGCGGAGGGGATCGACGTTGCGGAGGCACCGCTGGCCCCGGCCCATCTCCATGGTGCCGACACCCTGTTCGCACATCTGGGCGACGCCGAGGCCGCGGGATGACGAGAACCCATCAGCTGGAGACGACGCTCCGGGCGCTGCGGCTTTCGGGGATGCTCGAGACCTTCGAGGCCCGGCTCACCCAGGCCCGAGCGGGTGATCTCGGCCACGTCGAGTTCCTCCAGGCACTTTGCGAGGACGAGCTCTCCCGGCGTCAGGCGGCCGGCATCACGCGGCGGGTGCGTGCCGCCCGCTTCGAGCAGGTCTGCGCCATCGAGGACTACGACTTCAACTACAACCCCAAGATCCCCGCCGCCCATATCCGTGACCTGGCCACACTCCGCTTCATGGAGGCCGGCGAGTCGGTCATCCTCCACGGCCCCGTCGGTGTCGGCAAGACCATGATCGCCCAGGCGCTCGGTCACCAAGCATGCCGACGGGGCTACAGCTGCGCATTCACCAAGACGTCGCGTCTTCTGGCCGACCTGGCCGGCGGGCACGCCGATCGCAGCTGGGAGACCAGGTTGCACGCTTGGGCCAGGCCCTCGGTCCTCATCCTCGACGACTTCGCCATGCGCGAGTTCACCGTCACCCAAGCCGACGACCTCTATGAGCTGGTCACCGAGCGGATGGGAAAGAGCCTCATCATCACGGCCAACCGATCGGCCTCTGACTGGTACTCGCTCTTCCCCAATCCCGTGGTGGCCGAGTCGATCCTCGACCGGGTCGTCAACGTGGCCCATCACATCCACATGGAAGGGAAGTCCTATCGGCCCAACAAGCGGCCCGCTTTGCCGAGCAAGGAGAAGGGATCATGACCGAGCAACCCTCGAACATTTGCGCCGCACCTGGTTGTGACCACCCGCTTCCCCCTCGAAGCGGACGGGGACGACCCGCCCTCTACTGCTCGCCGGAGTGCCGACCCGCGGCACGCGGGCGCAGCGGAGTGCACGTCGTCGTCGAAGTCGACCATGAACCCACTCCCGACGAGGAACGTCCGGCCGGGCGAATCTGGCTCGTCCGCCTACGCCGCGGCGACCAAGCCGTCGTCATCGCTGCCGAGCTCGGTCGGCCTTCGGCCGACCATCTGGCGGGCCAGCTCAACGGCCTCCTCGCCACCCGTCGCAGATCGAAGGGAGCCGCCATCAACTAAATTGCATTCCGGAGTCCGGTGGGGAATTACGTGAACTTCCTGCTGGGGAATTACGGCAACGTCCACAAGCTGGGTGCGCTTCCACGACCTGCGGCACTTCGCAGCCACCATGTTCGCCGCCACGGGTGCGAGTACGAAGGAGATCATGAGCCGGGGCGGGTGGAAGTCCGTGGCGATGGTGGTGCGCTACGAGCACGCCTCCGAAGAGCGCGACGCGCTGCTCGCCCAGGCGCTTAACCCCTTCACGAGAGGCGGCAACGTCGTCCCGATCGTGCGTGGTGACGAAGGAGATCGCGCGCGTGGCGTGCGCGACGAAGGTGTGGCGGAGGGTGAGGTACTGGAGCTACCCGCGTTGACCAGCACAAACGACGACGCAAGCTCCGGGGGAGAGACTCGAACTCTCAACCTAGCGGTTAACAGCCGCTTGCTCTGCCATTGAGCTACCCCGGAAGGGTTGAGAAAACAGCCCCCGAACGATACCAGCGGGTGGCACTGCCACCGTTGAGGGTACGTCCGATGAGCGGACGCGTTCAGGACTCTTCGAGGTAGTCCCTCAGGAGGTGCGCTGCATCGGGTCGCCGCAGCTTCGCCAAGGTCTTCGACTCAATCTGTCGCACCCGCTCACGGGTGACCCCGAACTCCCGGCCCACTTCTTCGAGCGTACGGATCTTGCCGTCGTCCAGACCGAACCTCAGCCGCACCACGTCCTGCTCGCGTTCAGAGAGGTGTCCGAGCGCCTCGCGTACGGCGGCGTCGAGAAGCGAGCGCGTCGCCGCGTCGTCGGGAACGACCGCTCCCCTGTCCTCAATCAGGTCGGACAGGTTGAAGTCGTCCTCGTCACCAACGGGCTGCTCGAGCGAGACCGTGTCCTGGTTGATGCGCAGGATCTCGCGCACGCGTTCGATCGGGAGCTCGACACGGTGCGCCACTTCTTCGATGGTCGGCTCACGTCCCAATTCTTGGAGCAGCTGGCGTTGTGCCCACACAACCTTGTTGATCGTCTCGACCATGTGCACAGGGATCCGGATGGTGCGCGCCTGGTCGGCGATGGCCCTCGTGATGGCCTGACGGATCCACCACGTCGCGTAGGTGGAGAACTTGAACCCCTTCGTGTGGTCAAATTTGTCGACCGCCCGCATGAGCCCGAGGTTGCCTTCCTGGATCAAGTCGAGGAAGGCCAGCCCGCGGTTGCGGTAGCGCTTGGCGATCGAGACCACAAGTCGCAGGTTCGCCTCAATGAGCTCGTCCTTCGCCCTCAGGCCGTTCCGCTTGAGGCGCCGGCACCGGGCCGACTCCCCGGCATCGAGCAGGTCCTCTGCGGGCCCCTCCCCCTTCACGGCGAGGTCGTGGGCCGCCAGTTTGGCGGCCGCCGCGTTGCCCTCCTCAATCGTCTGGGCGATCTCTACCTCGAGCTCTGCGTTGAGCAGCGGGACACGGCCGATCTCCTTGAGATAGGTGTGCACCGGGTCCTCGGCGCTGCCCCCCGACTCGGCCGAGGCCGCACGCTTGCCGTTGGTCTCGCGGCGCACCTCTGTCTTGGTGCCGTTCGACCTGTTCCCGGCCCGGAGCGACTTGGCCGGT
Source organism: uncultured Acidimicrobiaceae bacterium (assembly GCA_963717455.1). Lineage (GTDB taxonomy): Bacteria > Actinomycetota > Acidimicrobiia > Acidimicrobiales > RAAP-2 > Bog-473. The sequence continues at coordinate 1,886,994 of OY970336.1, read as the reverse complement.
GTGACGACTTCGACCGTCAGCTCCTCCTCTTCTTCCTCGACGAGCACGACGCCCTCCGCGTTGACACGCGTCAGGAGCGTCGTAAGCACCTCCGGTGTCAGCTCGACCGTGTGCAGCGCTTCGATCAACTCGTCTTGTGTGAGCTGTCCCTTTTCGCGTCCGACGGCGAGCGCGGCGTCGAAGTCGACCTGCGACACGCCGGGCGGCAACGCGACGTGCGCAATCGGCGCGAGCGTCTCGGCAGCGTCGGTTGGCGCGTCGAGGCCGTCATCGTCGATCGCGATTGCTGAATCCTCGTTCACCCTCGTCCTGCCAACGCTTGTCACTCCCCGGCGTCTCTCTGGACTAACCACGCTACCAACCGGTCGGCAGGGTCGCGCCCAGACGGGGATTCCTCCAGTTCGTCCAGCCAGAGCCGCACCTGCACGGTCTCGGCCGCCCGTGTCTGCCACGAGTCGCCCCCCGCCCGCGACTCGATCTCGATGTCGGCCATCGCGCGCCGGGCCGCCCCGCGCAGCAACGCCGTGACAACGGAGTCCACCGGGTCGCCCAATTCTGGGTCACCCGACATGGGCTCTTCGACTATGACGCGTCGCAACAGGCTCGCCACCTCCGGTGACGCGGACTGAACCGCCTCGTGCACGCTGTCGTTCTCCAAGAGCGCGACGAACGCCTGGCGTTGCACAGCATCGGCAAAGAGGACCGCGTGCACTCGATCAGCTACATCTTCGGGTCGGTGGACCGCCAACTTGAGCGCCTCGAGCCCCGGTCCTGGTCGGAGCGCTGCGGCGAGGGCCGCATCCCGGCCATCGTCCTGGGACGCGAAGTGGTCGCCGTCGTCCTCGGGGTACTCCATCGGCGGCGGCTCGTCACGGCGGGAACGGCCGCGGCGGGCCGGAGCTTCGGCGGGAGGATGCGCCCGCAGGTAGTCCAGGCGCTCCCTGAGCTTTGCCGCGTCGACTCGGCACCGGTCGGCCAGCTGCATGACGTACTGGTCCCGCACCAGGTCGTCCGGGTGCTCGGCCACCGCCGTGAGCGCTGCCTCGGCGGCCCGCGCCCTGCCCTCCGCGGTGGTCAGGTCGCCGGCTCCCAGCATGCGATCCACCCGGAACTGGAGGAAGGGCCGGGCCTCCTTGATGGCACGGGCGAGCGACCCCGGATCGCTACGGGCCAGGTCACCGGGGTCGCTGCCGCCGGGCAGGTCTGCCACCACGACATCGACCTCGTGCTTGCGCTCCCACTCGTAGACGCGTGAGGTCGCGCTCTGCCCGGCGGCGTCCGCGTCGTAGGCGAGCACGATGCGCTTGGCGAAGTTACGCAGCAGCGTGAAGTGCTCCTCGGCCAGTGCCGTGCCGCACGTCGCGACGGCCCACGGCACGCCCGCTTGGAAGCAGCCGATGACGTCGGTGTAGCCCTCGCACACCACGACCTCGCCCTGGGCGATGATCCCCTGCTTGGCCCAGTTGAGCGCGTAGAGCGTCCGCCGTTTCGAGTAGATCGGCGACTCCTGGGAGTTCTTGTACTTGGGCTCGGGTCGCTCGGGCGGCTCCTGTCCGGGCCGGGCCGGCAGGATGCGCCCACCGAGCGCGACGGGTCGTCCCGAGGGATCGCAGATCGGGAAGAGCACGCGAGCACGGAAGAAGTCCTGGGGCCTCCCTCGCCGGTTGACGAAACCGAGGCCCGAGTCGGAGAGGACCTTCTCGGGCAATCGCAGCGCCTTGGCGAGCGCGTCCCAGTCGTCGGGCGCCCACCCCAGCCGGAACTGGCGCACGACGTCACCGTCGTAGCCGCGCGAGCGCAGGTAGTCCCGGGCCGGGCCGGCGTCGGGCGAGCGAAGCAGGCGCTCGTGATACCACTCGACGGCACGCTCCATCGCCTGGAGCAGCTCGGACCGTCGCTTGTGATCCCGCCCCATCTCCTGGTCCTCGTGCAGGGTGATGCCCGCCCGGTCGGCCAGGAGCCGCACCGCGTCGACGAAGTCGAGGTGCTCCATGGCGCGGACGAACGTGATGGCGTCGCCCGACTGCTGGCAGCCGAAGCAGTAGTAGAAACCCTCCTCGGCGTTGACGCTGAACGACGGCGTCTTCTCGGTGTGGAACGGGCACAGCCCGCTCCAGCGCCGGCCCACCTTCTTCAGCGCGGCGTGCTCGCTGATCAGGGCCACGATGTCGGTGGCCGCCCGGACCTGGGCGACTTCCTCGTCCGGTATGCCCACCCCTTGACGGTACCGCGGCGCTGTCCAGCCCGTGCCTGGCCTACGGTTTTCCCGATGGCGGTCACCATCTACGGCGTCTGCGCCCTGACCTTCATGATGGGGATGTACGCCCTCGAGGCGCGCGGGAGGGTCTTCGTCCTGGCCTTTGCCGTCGGCTGCGCCCTGTCCAGCTCCTACGGCTTCCTCTCGGGCGCCTGGCCTTTCGGCGTCGTCGAGGCGATCTGGACCGTCATCGCGCTCCGGCGCTACGTAATGGCCGGACGGCCCGGGGAGCCGCCCTCGTAGCTCGCGTCGGCCCGCCGGCCGTCAATCATCCTGCTCGGCCAGCACCGCCTGGGCGGCGGCGAGGCGGGCGACGGGGACCCGGAAGGGCGAGCAGCTGACGTAGTCCAGGCCGGCGTCGTAGAAGAGGCCGATGGAAGCGGGGTCACCGCCGTGCTCGCCGCAGACGCCGACCTTCAGGTCCGGCCGCGTGGTCCGGCCGCGCTCGGTCCCGAGGCGCACCAGCTCGCCGACGCCGTCGAAGTCGACCACCTCGAAGGGGTTGCGCGGCAGCAGACCCAGCTCGAGGTAGGCGTCCATCATGCGGCCCTCGACGTCGTCGCGCGAGAAGCCGAAGGTCATCTGGGTCAGGTCGTTGGTCCCGAAGGAGAAGAAGTCGGCCACCTCGGCGATCTCGGCGGCCCTGAGCGCCGCCCGGGGCGTCTCGATCATCGTCCCGATCGTCACCTCGAGCTTGCCCAGCTTGGCGGTGCCCGCCTTGGCCCCCTTCGAGGGTCGGGGCGCCCGCTCCTTGTTCGCCTCGGCCACCGCGTCCTCGACCCAGCCCCGGGCGAGCGCCAGCTCGGCCCGGGTGACCGTGAGCGGGATCATGATCTCGACGATCGGGTGGCCCCCGTCGGCCGCCCGCTGGCGGGCCGCCTCCATCAGGGCGCGCACCTGCATGGCGTAGAGCCCGGGCTTGATCACCCCGAGGCGCACGCCGCGCGTCCCGAGCATCGGGTTGGACTCCCTCCAGGAGAGCGCGGCCTCGTAGAGGCGCCGCTCCTCGGGATTGAGGCCGACCGTGGCTTCCTTGTGGGCCAGCTCCTCGGTGGAGGGCAGGAACTCGTGCAAAGGCGGGTCGAGCAGGCGCACCGTGACCGGCAACCCGTCCATGGCGGCGAGGATGGCGATGAAGTCCTCGCGCTGGACGATGCGCAACTCCTCGAGCGCCTCGGCCTCTTCGGAGGGTGAGTGCGCGAGGATCATGCGGCGCACCACCGGGAGGCGATCCTCGCCGAGGAACATGTGCTCGGTGCGGCACAGCCCGATGCCTTCGGCACCGAGGTTGCGTGCGTTGGCAGCGTCGTCGCCCGTGTCGGCGTTGGCCCGGACGGCGAGGTGGCCCTTGCGGATCTCGTCGGCCCACGACAGGACGGTGTCGAAGGCGGCCGGGGGCTTGGCCGCCGTCAGCGGCACCTGCCCGGCCACGACGATCCCTGCCCCGCCGTCGAGGGAGACCCAGTCACCCTCGTAGAGCGTGACGCCGTTCGCCGTCACCTGGTGGTCGCCCAGGCGCAGAACTTCGGCTCCGACCACGGCCGGCTTGCCCCAGCCCCGCGCCACGACGGCGGCATGGCTGACCAGACCGCCGCGCGCGGTGAGGATCCCCTCGGCGGCGAGCATGCCGTGCACGTCCTCGGGCGAGGTCTCGTTGCGGACCAGGATGACGTTGTCGCCCCGCTCCGCCGCCGCGGCGGCGTCGTCGGCGGTGAAGTAGATGCGCCCGACGGCGGCGCCCGGGCTCGCGCCCAGGCCCTTGGCCCACACCTCGTAGCCCGACCCGGCGAACTGGGGGTGCAGGACCGAGTCGAGGTGGTCCTCGGTGATGCGCGAGACGGCCTCTGCCTTGGAGATCCCGAGGTCGCTCGGGCGCACCATGTCGACGGCCATCTTGAGGGCGGCGGCCCCGGTGCGCTTCCCGACGCGGGTCTGGAGCATCCAGAGCTTGCCCTGCTCGATGGTGAACTCGGTGTCGCACATGTCGCGATAGTGCGACTCGAGGCGGGCGAAGATCTTGAGCAGCTCGGCGTGGACCTTGGGGAACTGCTGCTTCAACTCCGAGATCGGCTCGGTGTTGCGGATGCCGGCCACCACGTCCTCGCCCTGAGCGTTGACCAGGAAGTCGCCGTAGGCACCCTTGGCACCAGTGGCGGGGTCGCGGGTGAACCCGACGCCGGTGCCCGAGTTGTCGTCGCGGTTGCCGAAGACCATCGCCTGCACGTTGACGGCGGTGCCGAGGTCGTGCGGGATGTGCTCGCGCTCGCGGTACGCGATGGCGCGGGGCCCGTTCCAGGAGCGGAACACGGCCTCGATGGCGCCGCGCAGCTGCTCGACCGGCTTCTGGGGGAAGGGCTTGCCGGTGTGGCGCTCGACGATCTGTTGGTAGGAGTCGACGAGGTAGCGCAGCAGCTCCGTGGGGACCTTGGCGTCCGACGCCGTCCCCGCGAGCTCCTTGGCCGCCTCGAAGAGCGAGTCGAACTCCTCACCTGGCAGCTCGAGGACGATGCGTCCGTACATGGCGATGAAGCGCCGGTACGAGTCGAAGGCGAAGCGCTCGTCGCCGGTCTGCTTGGCCAGCCCCTCCACGGACTCGTCGTTGAGGCCGAGGTTGAGGACCGTGTCCATCATGCCGGGCATGGAGAACTTGGCCCCGGAGCGCACGGAGACGAGCAGGGGGTCGGCTGCGTCGCCGATGGTCTTGCCCATGGCCTCCTCGAGGCGGGCCTGGGCCGACGCCACCTCGGCGTCGAGCCCCTTGGGCCAGCCGGCTGCCATGTAGTCGCGGCAGGCATCCGTCGAGATGGTGAAGCCCGGGGGCACCGGGAGCTCGAGTACCGACGTCATCTCGGCCAGGTTGGCGCCCTTGCCGCCCAGGAGGTCCTTGAGCTCCATCGGGGGACGGGCGTGCGTGTGGTCGAAATCGAAGACGTACGGCATCGGGCCTCCTTGCCCTGGACGGGCGAACCGCGTGGTGGAGCGCGGTCACTGGGTGGTCACACTCCTGTCCCAACCTGGGACGGGTTGGGCCAGCCTACTTTCCCTCCGACGACTGCTTCGTAGCCGTGCGTGAGTGCTGGGGCGCCCCGCCCGGCTCGTCGTCGTCCGCCTCGGTCTTCACCGCCGCCGGGCGACCCACCTGGTGCTGGAAGACCTCTTTGGCCTCGCGCATGAAGTCCCGCACGATGGCCAGCTCGTCGGCCTTGAAGCGCTGGGCCACCTGGCGCATCTCCTCGGCGATGGGCTGCTGCAGGCCCTGGAGTCGCCGTTGGGCCTCCGGGACGATCTCCACCCACACCCGCCGGCGGTCCTCGGTGTCACGGCGGCGCGTCACCATGCCCGCCGCCTCGAGCCGGTCGAGGATGAACGTGACCGCCCCGGTGGTCAGCCCGCTCTCCTCGGCCAGCCGGCCCGCGGTCATGGGCCCGAGACGGCCAATAAGGTCCAGGCAGCGCATGTCGGTCCGGCTCAGCTTCAGCTTCTTGGCCAACCCCTCATCGAAGTCACTGGCTGCGCCGAAGTAGCCCATGATCTCGTTGCGGAGCTGCTGCACGAGTTCCACGCGTGACCATTGTCTTGACATATAAGTAACTATATCACTAAGTTTCTTTGTTGATGGCTTATTCTTCGAATACCCCACTCGCCGTCGAGGCGCACGACCTCGTGAAGGTCTTCCCCCACGGGAACGTGCGCGCCCTCGACGGGGTCTCCCTCGAGGTAGAGGCGGGCACCGTGCTCGGGCTGCTCGGCCCGAACGGGGCGGGCAAGACCACCGTCGTGCGCATCCTCTCCACCATCCTCGGCCCCGACGCTGGACGCGCCTCGGTGCTCGGCCGCGACGTGGTCTCCCAGGCCGATGCGGTGCGCCGCATCATCGGGCTCGCCGGCCAGTACGCCGCCGTGGACGAGAACCTCACCGGCCGGGAGAACATCCACATGGTGGGCCGCCTCTCGCACCTGAGCCGCAAGGTGGCGGCGCGCCGGGCGGACGAGCTGCTCGAGGACTTCGGATTGTCCGGGGCCGGTGATCGGGTGCTGAAGACCTACTCGGGCGGCATGCGCCGGCGGCTGGACCTGGCTGCCGCGCTGGTGGCCAACCCGCCGGTCCTCTTCCTCGACGAGCCGACGACGGGCCTGGACCCCCAGAGCCGCCAGTCGCTCTGGGTCGCCATCGAGGACCTCGTCCGCGAGGGCACCACGGTCCTGCTGACCACCCAGTACCTCGAGGAAGCCGACCGCCTGGCCCGCGACATCGTGGTGATCGACCACGGACGCGTCATCGCCGAGGGGACGCCGGCACAGCTGAAGGCCGACCTGGGGACGTCGGTGGTCTCCGTGACGCTGGGCGACCAGGATGCCATGGACCAGGCGGTCCGGCTGCTCACGCCGTTCTCGGAGAAGGCCCCGGTCGTCGAGGACGTGGTGATCGAGCTGGCGGTCACGAACGGGCCCAAAGCGGGCGCCGACGTGCTGCGGGCGCTCGACACCGCGCAGATCACCATCGCCGGCCTGGCCCTGCGCGAGCCCAGCCTCGACGACGTGTTCCTGAGCCTGACCGGTCACAAGACCGTGATCGACGACGACGCCGAGGACGCGGCGGCGAAGCCGAGGCGCGGCTTGGGCCGCGCGCGCAAGAGCGACGTCGCCGACGGAAAGGATGCCGCATGACGACGACCACCATCACCGCACCGGTCCCGGTCCTGCAGCCGAGTCAAGGCCACCGCCTGACGTGGGTCGTGGCAGACATCGCCACGATGACGAAGCGCAACCTCCTCGCGCTCGTCCGCACACCCGAGGCGGTCTTCTTCACGACCCTGCAGCCCATCATGTTCACACTTCTCTTCACCTACGTCTTCGGTGGCGCCATCCGCGTCCCGGGCGGCCACTACATCGAGTTCCTGATGCCGGGCATCTTCGTGCAGACCGTCATCTTCGGGGCCATGAGCGCGGCGTCGGGGCTCTCCGAGGACCTCCACAAGGGCCTGATCGAACGGTTCCGCGCCCTCCCGATGAGCCGCTCCGCCGTGCTGGCCGGGCGCACGACTTCGGACGTCGTCCGCAACGTCTTCGTGGTCACCCTGATCACGGTCGTCGGCTACGCCGTCGGCTTTCGCATCGGGACCAACGTGGCGCTGTTCCTGTGCGGCGCGCTGCTGATCCTGTTCTTCGCCTATGCGTTGGCCTGGGGGTTCGCCATCATCGGCCTGTCCGCGCCGAACGCGGAGACGGCCCAGGTCATGGTCTTCCCCCTGATCTTCCCGCTGCTCTTCGCCTCTTCGGCATTCGTCCCCGTGGCCTTCATGCCGGGCTGGCTGCAGGCGTTCGCCAAGCATCAACCCGTGACGCAGGTCGTCGACGGCGCGCGGTCGCTGATGGTCGGCGGCGTGCTGCACAACTCGGGCGCCGTGGTGGCCGCCCTGTTGTGGACCGTGGGCCTGCTGGTGCTCCTGGTGCCGATCGCGGTGCGCAAGTACCGCAAGGTCGCCTGACCCACTCCCATGACCGCCGGACCACGCGGCCCGCGGTGACGTGGGCCGCATCGAGATCGCCCGCGTCTACGACCACGTCGGCCAGGAGCCGTCGGGCCGGTTCCTCGTCGACCGCCTGTGGCCCCGGGGCCTCGCCAAGTCCGGGGCCCCGTTCGAGTTCTGGGCCAAGGATGTGAGCCCCAACAACGACTTGCGGAAGTGGTACGCCCACGCCGAGGGTCGCTTCGAGGAATTCGCTGACCGCTACCGCCGCGAGCTCGCTCTCCCTCCCGGTCAGGCTGCCCTGGACGACCTACGCGGTCGCATCGCCGACCGCGATGTCGTGCTGCTCACCGCGACCAAGGTGCTCGCGTACTCCCACCTCCCCGTCCTGGCCGAGGTGCTGGCAGACGGCTGAGCGCCCCTCGGCGGGCGAGAACGCCAGCGCTACTCCTGACCCGTGCGCCGCCGCAGCTCCGCCACGAGGTCGGCGATGGGCACCCGCAGCTGCGCTGTGGTGTCGCGGTCGCGGACGGTGACCGCATCGTCCTCGAGGGAGTCGAAGTCGACGGTCACGCACCACGGTGTCCCGATCTCGTCCTGGCGCCGGTAGCGCCGGCCGATGCTCTGGGTGACGTCGTAGTCGACCATGAAGTGTGGCTGCAGCGTGGCCAGCACCGTGCGGGCCAGGGGCTCGAGGGTGTCCTTCTTCGAGAGCGGCAGCACGGCCACCTGGTAGGGCGCCAGACGCCAGTGCAGGCGCAGCACCGTGCGCGGCTCGCCGCCTACCTCGTCCTCGCTGTAGGCCGCTAGCAGGTAGGCCATCATGGTCCGGGTGGCGCCCGCTGCGGGCTCGATCACGTGGGGGACGTAGCGCTCGTTGGTCTGCTGGTCGAAGTAGTCGAGCGACTCGCCCGACTTGGCGGCGTGCGCCATGAGGTCGTAGTCACCCCGGTTGGCGATGCCCTCGAGCTCGTCCCAGCCCCAGGGGAACTCGAACTCCACGTCGGCCGTGCCGCGCGAGTAGTGGGACAGCTCGCTCGGGTCGTGGTGGCGCAAGCGGAGCTTGTCGGCCGGCATGCCGAGGTCGAGGTACCACTGCACGCGCTCGGAGAGCCAGTAGTCGAACCACTTCTGGGCCTCGTCGGGCGGGACGAAGTACTCCATCTCCATCTGTTCGAACTCTCGGGTGCGGAACACGAAGTTCTGCGGTGTGATCTCGTTGCGGAACGACTTGCCCACCTGCGCGATGCCGAAGGGCGGCTTCTTGCGCGTCGTGTTGAGCACGTTGGCGAAGTTGGTGAACATGCCCTGGGCGGTCTCGGGGCGCAGGTAGGCGATGTGGCCCTCATCTTCCACCGGTCCGGCGTGGGTCTTGAACATGAGGTGGAAGGCCCGGGCTTCGGTGAGGTCGTGCGAGCCGCAGTTGGGGCACACGCCGTCGATCTTGTCGGCCCGCCAGCGCTCGTGGCAGTTGCGGCAGTCGACCAGGGGGTCGGTGAAGGTCTCCAGGTGGCCTGAGGCCTCCCAGACGGCGGGGGGCGACAGAATGGCAGCGTCGAGCCCGACGACGTCGTCGCGCAGCTGGACCATGGAGCGCCACCAGGCATTCTTGACGTTGCGGAGCATGTTCACGCCGAGCGGCCCGTAGTCGTAGGTGGAGCGGAAGCCGCCGTAGATCTCCGCCGAGGGGAAGATGAAGCCACGGACCCGGCACAGGCGGACCACCTTCTCCATCAGGTCGTTCGCATCGGCCTCGGGGGTCTCGCTCATCGGTGCAGGATACCGGAGCCGATTCTGGTGCTGACCTCGTTGGCCAGCAGCCGGCCCCGCACACTCAGCACGGCCCGGGGCCCCACCCGCTCGACGAGGCCCTCGAGCTCCTCGGGTCGCACCAGGCTGTCCCACGGCACGCCGCGTGGCGTGCGCAGGGAGAGCGAGAGGGCCTCGAGCTCGCGCTGGCCCTCGGTGAGCTCCTCGCGCCCGGCCTCGGGTGAACGGCCTGCCTCGACGGCGTCGATGTAGCGGTCGGGCGTCCGCACGTTCCACCACCGCACGCCGTCGCGGTGCGAGTGGGCCGCCGACCCGACGCCGACATAGTCGCCCTGGTCCCAGTAGAGGTGGTTGTGACGGCACTCGTGGCCGGGCCGGGCCCAGTTCGAGATCTCCTCCCAGGCGTAGCCGGCGGCCGCCAACAGCCGCTCGGTCTGCTCGTAGCGCCGGGCCTGGGCGTCCTCGTCGGGGTGGCGGGTCGCATCCTTGGCCAGCGGCGTGCCGCGCTCGACGGTCAGGCCGTAGGCCGAGACGTGCGGGGGCGGGGACGCCAATCCCAGCACCCGGTCGAGCGTGGCGGCCCAGTCGCCGTCGCTCTCGCTGGCCGCGCCGAAGATCAGGTCGAGGTTCCAGGTGGTGAAGCCGGCCGCCGCCACCGCGGCCGACACGGTCTCGGCCCCGTCGGGCACGCGCCGGCGGCCCAGGCTCGCCAGGACGTGCGCGTGGGTCGACTGCAGGCCGAAGGAGACCCGGTTCACCCCCGCCCGGCGGTAGGCGCCGAGGTGCGCCTCGTCGGCGTCCTCGGGATTGCACTCGACCGTGACCTCGGCACCTTGGGCGCGCGGGACGGCGTCGAGGATGCGGCACAGGGTGTCGGGGTTGAGGCGGGACGGGGTGCCCCCTCCAAAGAAGACGGAGGTGGCCGGGGCGAGGTCGCCAGCATCGACGGCGCGGTGCAGTTCGAGGACGCAGGCGTCGGCGTAGCGCTCCATCAGGTGGTCGCGGTCGGTGTAGGTGGCGAAGGCGCAGTAATCGCAGCGCTCCCGGCAGAACGGGACGTGGACGTAGACGCCGAAGGCGCTCAAAGGTCGGCGGTCGAGCGCACCGAACGGATGCGGCGGTCGAGGTGGGCCTCCATGGCCTCGGTGGCCAGCTCGGCCACCTCGTCGGCGGCCGGCGGTGGCGGCCCCGACAGCACGGCGGCCAGGTCGCCGCCGAGGATCCGGCCCAGGAGGGTGAGCGCGGCGGGGCTCATGGAGCGGCCGCTGCGGTGGGCCCGGCACAGGGTGCCGCCCGCCACGAGGTCGAAGGCCACCAGCTCGACGGTGCCGTCGGGCTCTCCGCAGGCGGCGCACGCCTCGAGCACGGGCCCGGCGCCCTCGAGGACGAGCGCCTTGAGGAAGAACGCCGGCGCGAGCAGCGTCGGGTCGGAACGCTCGTCGGCCAGGGCTCCGAGGGCGCCGACCAGCATCGAGTAGAGGCGGGGGTCGGGATGGCGCTCCTGGGCCATCTGGTCGGTCACCTCGAGAAGCGCGATGCCGCGGGGCATCCGGCCGAGGTCTTCGCGGATGAGCCGGAACGCATTGAGCACCTCGACCTGGTTCACGATGTCGAGGTCGCTCCTCCCCTGCCACAACAAGAGGTCGACGTGGGTGAGCGGCTCGAGGCGGGCGCCGAACTTCGAGGTGGTGCGGCGCACCCCCTTGGCGACGGCGCGCACCTTGCCGTGGCGCTCGGTCAGGAAGACGACGATGCGGTCGGCCTCGCCCAGGCGGTAGGTGCGCAGGACCACGCCCTTGTCGCGGAAGAGGCTCACGGGTCGGCGGCTGGGCGCTGGTTGGAAGGATCGAGGGGGCAGTAGCGCTCGCCCCGCTTGGCGGCCTCGGCGGTGGCGCGGCGGGCCTCCGCGGCGACGTCGGCGGCGCGGTCGTGGGCCTCCTGGGCGGGCCGGGTCCGGGCCACCGCGGCCGCCCCGTGTGAATGGCGGCCGTAGAGCAGGTTGCCCGCAGCGATGAGCACCGCGAGCATCAGGACGACGACCACGAGCGGGCCGAGGTGCCGGGCGAACGCCACGATGATGACGAAGGCGGCGAGGAAGACGATCCCGGCGACCAGGGCGATCCGCGTTCCGGTCATGATCCCTCCATTTTCGCAGCTGCGGGCCGGATGGCGGGTCGCCCGGACGACGTGTCCCGGATCAAGGCCCGGGCCAGGGGGTCAGGGGTTGACGGCGCCGAAGCGACGCACCCGGCGCTGGTAGTCGATGACCGCCTCGTAGAGGTGGCGCCGGCGCATGTCGGGCCAGAGGATCTCGGGGAAGACGAGCTCGCTGTAGGCGATCTCCCACAGCAGGAAGTTCGAGATGCGCGTCTCGCCCGAGGTGCGGATCACGAGGTCGGGGTCGGGCATGTCGGGGAAGTAGAGGTGGCGCCGGATCGCCTTCTCGTCGACCTTGGTGGCCGGGGTTCCCTCCGCGACGAGGGCGCGCACGGCATCGACGATCTCGGCACGGCCCCCGTAGTTGAAGGCCATCGTCATCACCATGCGCGTGTTGCGCTTGGTGAGCTCGATCGACTCGTCCATGCGCCTGAGCACCCGGCGCGGCACCCGCCAGTCGCGCCGGCCGGCGAAGCGGATCTGCACGCCTTTCTCGTTGAGCTCGTCGCACCGGCGCATGAGGAGCGACTGGTTGAAGTTCATGAGGTAGCGCACCTCGTCGGGCGGCCGGCGCCAGTTCTCGGTGGAGAACGCGTAGAGAGTGATCCACTTGACGCCGATCTCGAGAGCGCCGTTCACGACATCGAGGAGGGCGGTCTCCCCGGCGGCGTGGCCCTCGGTACGGGGCAGCCCCCGCGCCTTGGCCCAGCGGCCGTTGCCGTCCATGACGCAGGCGATGTGGACGGGGACGCGGGAGAGATCGAGCTCCGGCGGGACGGGGTCGGGGGTCTCCGAGCCCGCGTCGGTGTCCGCATTCGGGTCGTCCCTCCGGGCTCGCCCCTCGTCCCGGGCGGCGGAGGTCACCCGCTGAACCTACCGCGGGCCGCCGGGATGAATTCCCGCCATTCCTGGCACGGGCGGTCCAATTCGTGTTGAAGTATGTCCACCCCCGCCAGGCGGTGTGGGGTGGAGGACGAAAGGAGGCCCCCTTGTCAGAGCACACGTCTGCGCCACGCCCCGACGTCAGCGACATGTACGCCGTGCACGCCGTCTTCCGGGACGCCCTCGGTGCCGCTCCGCGGCTCGTGGGCGGCATCGATCCGGGCGACGCCGTTCGGGTGGCGCTGATCGCCAACTACTACGAGAACATCCTCTCGTTCCTGGAGGCCCACCATGACGGGGAGGAGAAGCTGGTCTTCCCCCTGTTGCGCGAGCGGTGTGCCGGCGAGGACGCGCTGGTCGACGAGATGAAGGAGCAGCACGAGGAGGCGGTGGCGCTGCTGGAGGATGCCCTGCGCGCGCTGGCGGCCTGGCCGGCCGGCGACGCCGGCTCCCAGAAGGCGACGGAGGGGGCGCTGGTGGCCCTGCGCGACCAGCTGGTCCACCACCTCGACCAGGAGGAGGAGCGCGTGCTGCCACTGGCCGCGGCCAACCTGTCGATCGAGGAGTGGGGAGCGCTGCCGGGGCACGGCATGGCGAACTTCCACGGCGACAAGATCTGGCTGATACTGGGCCTGATCCAGGAGCGGATGACCGATGCGCAGCGCGCCGCCATGCTCGAGCACATGCCGCCTCCGGCCCTCGACATGTGGACCGGGTTCGGCGAGCAGGCGTTCAAGGACTACTCCGCCGAGGTGGTGGTGGAGGTCGGCGCGCGCTGAACCAGGGGTGCGAGGGCCGTGGGGACTGAAACGGTTCTGACCTGGCGCTGACCCGGCGTCCCGGCCGTGTCGCCACCGGCGGGCATGATCGGGGCGTGGAGGAGAGCTGGGAGGACCTCGAGAGCTTCGATGAGGCCGACGTCTTCGGCTCCACCGGCGGGTCGGAGGCGGACGCCCGCCAGGCCGGCGACGACGGCGTCGACGGGCTGGACAAGATCACGGCGCAGATGCCGGGGGGCGAGCACCGGCCCGAGCAGCAGGAGATGTGCCGCGCCGTGGCCGAGGCGCTGGTCACGGGCACCCACCTCGTGGTCCAGGCCGGCACCGGGACGGGCAAGTCGCTGGCCTATCTCGTCCCGGCGGCACTGAGCGGCAAGAAGGTCGTCGTCGCCACGGCCACTACCGCCTACATCTGACCGATACGAGGGCTAAATGCCCTAGACCGGCTGTGTCCTCAAGCGGTCAACGCAACGGGGGCAGCGTGCGAACCATCCTGGACGGAGCAGGGTCAATATGGGTGTCGGTATGTCGGCACACAAAATCCCACGGTGAGGCTTTGGTTGAAATCACTATGTCGAGTAGGAACCGGGATCGCGGGTTGTGCCCTTGCTCTGGGGGCACTGACGACGCCTCTTGCTGCGACGGCCGGTGCGGCAGCGGTCCCACCCCAAGGCTGGGTAGCCCATTCCGCCTACGGCCTACAGCTGTCGGTTCCCGAGTCCTGGGGCGTCGCCTACTTCCAGAACTGCCCCCTGCGTAAGTCCGGAACACTGCTCATCGGCACACCCGCCTACGAGAGCTTCTGCGCCGAGATTCCAGCAGACGCCAACATCATCTCGATGCAGCCCCAGCGATCGGGGGCGGCATTTTCCGGTCGCGTCAGGCACCTCGTCGTCCATGGCCTCGGTGTCATCTCCTATTCGACCGGAGCAGCACCCTTCAGTCGGACGGCATGGGTCGTTCCCTCCAGGCATGTCGTTCTCACGGCGACTGGGGCTCAATCTTCGGCCGTCCTGCGCACCTTGACCGTTGCAACTTCTCGGGCACTCCCGGCCCCTGGGATGCTTCGGGGGAGCGTGTATCTGATCGCCCTCATGCGGACCCCGGTGACTGGGCCGGTTTCGGTTACGAGACTCAGCTCTCATGGCTCTGGCTCAACGACGGTCCAAGCGTATGACGCGGAGTTCTGGGACACCTTTCCGCCGGGCAACTATCTGCTGACGGGTCACGCTGGCGATGCACCATGCCCACCGGTGAGGGTGACCGTTCACTCAGGCCAGACCACCGATGCTCCGGAAATCGACTGCCAGGGTGAATGACCAAGCCCGGGGTGCCTCCACACGCCGGGAAGTTGGGACAGTTCGGCACACCGGACGGTCCATCGCCGAGAAATTCACAACCGTGTTCCGCGTGCGTGGTTGGCAGTCTGACCCAGACTGCAGTGACCTTGAGCGAGCCTTGCCTGGAAGCAAGCCATGCCAATAGCCTCCGGGCCCGTGACCACTGCCTGTGACCTTCAGAGGAGGGCGTGATGCCCGAGAGCGAACTCTCGCCCGAAGAACAAGAACGTCGGCGCCACGCGATTGCGAGCCTCATGCCTACGACGCCGTTTCTGAAATGGATGGGTCTCGTTTTCGACAGATACGAGCACGATTACGTCGTGGTGCGAGTGCCGTTTCGAGAGGAACTAACCAATGACGGCACCTACTACCATGGAGGAGTGATCGCGGCTGCACTCGACACCGCTGGGGCGGCAGCCGCCTGGTCAAACCACGATTTCGACAAGGGGGTCAGAGCCTCAACTGTCTCAATGACCGTGCAATACGTGGGGGCCTCAAAGAAATCGGACCTCTTGTGTCACGCTCGGACCGTAAGGCGGGGTAAGGAACTGATCTTTACGGAGATATCCGCCACTGACGCCGATCACGTCGTCGTCGCACACGCGGTACAGACCTATCGGATTGTCTGAGCCGATCGCTAAAAGGGGCGTGGATCCCGACGCTTATCAGCTAATCCAGGGTGCCCCATACCGGGCTGGGGTGCCCCCATGCGGGCTAGTCCAGGTACCCCAGGGGAGTCCGTAGGTAACAAACGATCTCCAGATGGAACCGGGGTTCATCGTTAGTTCGGCCCGTTCTCAAGAACACCGCGATTTGTGCCGATCAAACTCCATCGACCATCGACTGCTGGGGCGGTGAGAAGCGCGCCAAGCATCCGATCATCATGGACAAAGAACCAACCATACAGCGCTGGCTCACCAAGGCGACGGCCTTCCTGCAACGCGTCGCGGGTGCTGAGAGTCGGTTCTCAGCGTCGATGATGATGAACGAAGTCACGATGTTGGCAGCTGCGGACGAGCTGCAGGTGGCCACTTGGGACGCGACGCTGTGGATGGCAGTGAACGCCTGCCCGGATGTCGAGTTTGGGCAGCGCGTTGCCCTGATGCTGAACACATACGCCGAGGTCGCACTCACCGCGGAGCGGGCGATCACCGATCCATCCGCCGACATTGACGCGGTGATAGGCCGCCTCGGACACCTCCTGGCGGTCATCGACCTCCAATCGCAGACGCTAGACGCCCGGTAGCGGTATCGGTAGCGCCGGTGTCGTGATGAGTCCCTTTCACGTCGGGCATACCGAATGAGCCAAGGCTTCTACGAAGACCGTCGTGATTGCGACGGGGACATTCTCTGACCGAGACAATCGGTTGGCCCTTGGGTGAGTTCCGAACGCCGGGACGGTAGGACAGTGGTGCTTTCAGGGATGCGCTCAGCGAAGCCCCTCCGGCGCCTTGAGAAGTTGCTAGGGGACCCCGAGCTGGTCGCCAAGAGGCACCGGCGCCTGATTCAGCGGCTGCGCACTTCGGAGTCGACCTGACCCCGAGGTCCACGGGTGTCGTCGCCCGCGGGCATGATCGGTGCATGGAGGAGAGCTGGGAAGGGCCCGAGGACCTCGATGACTTCGAGGGTCTTGACGTCCTGGGCTCGGCGGCTGGATCAGCTGAGGATGCCCGCCAGGCGGGTGACGACGCTGTCGCCGTGCTCGACAAGATCACGGCCCAGATGCCCGGGGGTGAGCACCGGCCCGAGCAGCAGGAGATGTGCCGCGCCGTGGCCGAGGCAGTGGCCACCAGGACCCACCTGGTTGTCCAGGCAGGCACGGGAACCGGGAAGTCCCTGGCCTACCTGGTCCCTCTCGCTCTCTCAGGTGTCAAAACAGTCGTCGCCACGGCGACCAAGGCGCTGCAGGACCAGCTGGCCATGAAGGACCTGCCTCAGGTCGAGGCCGGTCTCGGGCTCCCGGCGCCGCTGGACTACGCCGTCCTGAAAGGGCGCAGCAACTACATCTGCCGCCAGCGGGTGGCCGAGGTGGGGTCGGGCGGGATCCAGCCCGAGCTGGGCGACGAGGGAGCCGAGCCGGCCGACGAACGCGAGGCCGCCGGCGCCGACGACGTGGGCGCCAAGGATGCCGCGCCGCCCGAGGGCCTCGTCGACGAGGTGCGCACGCTGGTGGCGTGGTCGCAGGCCTCGGAGACCGGCGACCGGGCCGACCTGAGCTTCGAGCCGTCCGCCCGGGCCTGGAACATGGTGAGCGTCGGCCCGCGCGAGTGCCCGGGCGCCTACAACTGCCCGTCGGGAGGGCACTGCTTCGCCGAGGCCGCTCGCGACCGGGCGGCGGCGGCCGACGTCGTCATCGTCAACACCCACCTCTACGGCGCCCACCTGGCCAGCGGCGGCGTGGTGCTGCCCGAGCACGACGTCATCGTCTTCGACGAGGCCCACGAGCTCGAGGAGGTCATGACCTCGAGCCTCGGGGTCGAGCTCACCCCCGGCCGGTTCCGGGCATTGGTGACCGCGGCACGCTCGTTGGTCGAGCCGCGCGACGCGGACCTGCTCGACTCCCTGGCCTCCGCCGGCGACCAGTTGGGCGCGCTGCTGGTCGACCGCATCGGGACGCGTGTGCTCCACGACGTCCCCCGGGCTCCGTCCGCCGAGGACCGGGAGCTGGCCGAGCTGCTCGCCCGTGCCGCCGAGCTCGCCCGCCGGGTGACCGACGCGCTGCGCCGCGGCGGCGCCCAGCGCACCCTGCTCGCCGACGACGCCGGGACCGCCGACCCCGACCGGGCCAGCCGCAAGACCCGCACGCTGCAGGCCGCGGCGCACCTGGCCGAGGACCTGCACCGCCTGGTGTCGCGCACCGACGGCGAGGTGGCGTGGGTCGACGGCACCCGGCGCAACGTCCGGCTGCGGCTCTCCCCCATCGACGTCGGGCCCGCGCTGGCGGGGATGCTCTGGGGCGAGGTGACCTCGGTGCTGACGAGCGCCACCATCCCGCCGCGCATCGTCGAGCGGGTCGGGCTGGAGCGTTTCCCCACCGAGGAGCTCAACGTGGGCAGCCCGTTCGACTACCGCGCCCACGCAATGCTCTACGTCGCCCGCCACCTGCCCGACCGGCGTGCCCCGGGCGCGGAGGAGGCGTTGCACGAAGAGCTGTCGATGCTGCTCGAGGCGGCCGGGGGGCGGACGCTGGCACTGTTCACGAGCCGGCGGGCCACCGAAGCTGCGGCAGCCGCGTTGGCACCAGAGCTGCCCTACACGCTCCTGCAGCAGGGCGACCTCCCCAAGGGCCGGCTACTCGAGGAGTTCGCCCGGGACGAGACCTCGTGCCTGTTCGCCACGCTCGGGTTCTGGCAGGGCGTGGACATCCCGGGCCGTGCCCTGTCGCTGGTGACCATCGACCGCCTGCCCTTCCCCCGCCCCGACGACCCCCTGCTCCAGGCGCGCCGGGACCGGGCCGGCGGGCGTGCCTTCTCCCTGGTCGACCTCCCCCGCGCCGCCACGCTGCTGGCCCAGGGGGCGGGCCGGCTGATCCGCAACGCCGAGGACCGCGGTGTCGTCGCCGTCCTCGACCCCCGGCTGGCCACGGCGTCGTACCGGGGTGTCCTGCTCTCGACGCTGCCTCCCATGCGGCGCACGGTGGACCGCTCCGAGGTGGAGTCCTTCCTGCGGCGGGCGCTCGAGGAGCCCGCCGCCCAGGTGTAGATCGCCTGCCGCGCCAACTTCGCCGTCGGCTCCAGGTCCTCGGCCGCTACTCGGCGAAGTCGAAGACGAGGGCGCCCTCTTCATTGCGATTTCCCTCGGTGGCGACGCGCATCACCCAGCGCCCGGCGACCGCGCGCAACCGGTCCCGGTTCAGCGTGTAGGCCCGCTCGTTCCTGCGCTCGTCGCAGACCAAGAGCCCGGCCTCGGTGAGGAGGCGCAAGTGGCGCGACACCCCCTGCCAGGGGATCTCGAAGCGCCGGGCGATGTCGTGCGAGCTCAAGTACCCACCCCGGTCGTGCAGGATGGCGAGGATGCTCCTCCGAGTCTCGTTGGCCAAAGCCTTGAAGACCCGGTCCAGAGTGGCGGGATCGGCCACGTCGCGCAGCGTCGGCGGATCGGTACGACCCACCTTGAAGGCGGGGACACGGGGAGGGGTGGCGGGCATACCCGATCACTAAACGGTCGTGCTTACAGTCCGAAAAGCACTCACGCCGCCAGGGCGCCCGGATCAGTAGCCGAGGCGGTCGAGCATCTCGGCCCGGTTCTGCCAGCGCCGCTCCACCTTCACGTGCAGGTCGAGGTAGGCCCCGTCGGGCAGCGCCTCGCGCACGGCGATGCCGACGGCCTTGAGGACCTCGCCGCCCTTGCCGATGACGATGGCCTTCTGCGAGTCGCGCTCGACGATGATCTCGACTCGGATGTGGGGCCACTCCCACTCGGTCACCCGGCAGGTGATGGCGTGCGGCAGCTCGTCCCTCGTCTTGGCCAGCAGCTGCTCGCGCACGAGCTCGGCCACCCAGAGCGCCTCGGGCGTGTCGGTGATGACGTCGGGCGGGAAGTAGGGCGGGCCCTCGGGGAGCTCGGCGGTGAGATGGGCCACGAGCTCGTCGACGCCCGCCCCGGTGCGCGCGGAGACCGGGAAGTACTCCACCGCGGGCAGGTCGGCCAGGGCGTCGACAGCATCCTTCACCTGGGACAGGCGCTCGAGGAGCTGGGTACTCGACGCCCGGTCGATCTTGTTCACGACGACCAGGAGCCCGGTGGTGGCCTGGTCGTCGGCGTCGTCCTCATGCGCTGCGCCGCGCTCCACCTGCCGCACGGCGCGCTCGAGGACGGTCCGGTCCCCCGGGCCGACCGCCGCGGTCGCGTCGACGACCGCCATGACGAGGTCGACGTCGCTCAGCGCGTCCGTCGCCGTGTCGTTCAACCGCGACCCGAGCGCGCTCTTTGGCCGGTGAATGCCGGGTGTGTCGACGAAGACCACCTGCGCGTCGGCGTCGGTGTCGTGCAGCACCCCCAGAATGCGGTGCCGGGTCGTGTTGGGACGTGAGGAGGTGATGGCCACCTTGGTTCCCACCATCTGGTTGACCAGCGTGGACTTGCCCACATTGGGCCGTCCGACGACGGCCACGAAACCCGAGCGCACCGGGCTCAGCTCCCGTTGTGCGAGACGCCGCCGTGGCCCTCGCCACCGGCGCCGGTGCGGGCGTCGCGAGCGGCATCGGTACCCCGGGCACCGGTGGGCTCGATGCGCACCCTGCCGATACGGCGCCCGCGCACATCGAGGGCGGTCAGGCGGAACCCGTCGGCCTCGACCGAGTCGCCGGGGTCGGGCACGCGCCCGAGCAGGTCCAGCATGAGGCCGCCGACTGTGTCCCACGTGCCATGGGGCAGCTCGGCGCCGAGCAGCTCGTCGGCGTCGTCCACCGAATAGCCCGCACTGACGACCACCGACCCGTCATCACAGCGCTCGACCGTGGGCTCTTCCACGTCGAACTCGTCGACGATGTCGCCCACCAGCTCCTCGAGAAGGTCTTCGAGCGTGATCAGCCCCGCCGTGCCGCCGTACTCGTCGACGACGATGGCCATGTGGAACTTCTCCTCCTGCATCTCGCGCAGGAGGTCCGAGACCTCCTTGGACTCGGGGATGAACTTGGCCGGCCGCATGACCTCGCGCACCGACCGGTCGCCCCGGCCCGTCCGCTCGGCGCGCACGAGGTCCTTGGTGTAGGCGATGCCGATGATGTCGTCGATCCCGTCCCCCTCGACCGGGATCCGGCTGTAGCCGGCGGCCAACGCCCGCTCGAGCGCGTCGCGGACGGAGACCTCGGTCTCCACCGTCACCATGTCCGGTCGCGGTGTCATCACCTCGCGCGCCACCGTGTCGCCGAAGTCGATGATGGAGTGGATGAACGTGCGCTCGTCGCGTTCGATCACGTTCTCCTCGTGGGCGACGTCGGCCATCGCCTTGAGCTCGGAGTCGGTGATGTAGGAGTGGTGCATGCTCTCCTCGTCGTCGCCGGAGACGCCGATGATCCGGTTGGCCAGCCCGATGAGGAGGACGGAGAGCCAGTGGATGGGCGGGAAGCGGATGAGCGTGCTGACGATCGGCGCGCTGACCAGCGCAGCGCGCTCGGAGTGCTGCACCGCCCAGTTCTTGGGCACCGCCTCAAAGAACACGAAGATCACCACGACCTCGAACACGATGCCGAGCAGCACGCCGAAGCCGCCGAAGAGATGCTCGGCGACGATGCCGACCAGCGTGGCCGAGACAAGCTGGCAGATCAGCACGAGCAGCAGGATCGGGTTCAGGAATTTGGTGGGGTTGTCCACCAGGCGCGCCAGCTGGCGCGCCCCGCGCTTGCGCTCGTCGACAAGGGACTTGGCCTTGATCCGGTTCATCCGCACCAGGCTGGTCTCGGCCATCGCCAGCACGCCCGAGCCAGCCAGCAGGATGGCGATCACCACGATGAGGATCGCGTCCGAGGCCTGGAAGCCCGATGCGGCGAGCAGCTCCATGCTCACGCCCCTGGGCTCACCCGGTAGAAGCGTTTGAGCAGTTGCTGCTCCAGCGCCTCCATGCGCTGCGCCTCGGCCTCCTCCTCGTGGTCCATGCCGAGCAGGTGGAGGAGGCCGTGCACCACCAGCAGCGCCACCTCGTCGTCCATGGGCACTTCGTGCTCGGCCGCGTTGCGGGCCGCCACCACGGGGCAGATGACGACGTCTCCGAGCAGCGTGAGCACGCCCTGCTCGGCTGCGGTCCCGGGGCCACTGCCGCCGAAGTCGGGCGAGCGCCCCGTGGGGCCGGACTCGTCCTCAATGGGGAAGGAGAGCACGTCGGTCGGGCCACTCCTGCCGAGGAACTGCTCGTTCAGCGCGGCGATGGAGTCCTCGTCGACGAACAGCAAGGAGACCTCCGTCTCCCCCTTCACCCCTCGCGCCGCCAGGACCTGGCGCGCCAGCTCGGCCCAGCGGGCCACGTCCATCGGATGAGCCTGCTGCTCATCGGCCGAGAAGACGTCGATGCTCACTGCGTGAGTCCCGCCCGCCCTTCTGCCACTTCGTAGGCGTCGACGATGTCGGCCACGATCTTGTGGCGGACCACGTCCCGGCGGCTCAGGTGGACGAACGCGATGTCGTCGATCCCACCCAGCACGGGCTCGAGCCCGATCAGGCCCGAGCGGCCCCCCGGTACGTCGATCTGGGTCACGTCGCCGGTCACGACGCACTTGGAGCCGAAGCCGATGCGGGTGAGGAACATCTTCATCTGCTCGGGTGTGGTGTTCTGCGCCTCGTCGAGGATGATGAAGGAGTTGTTGAGCGTCCGGCCACGCATGAAGGCCAGCGGCGCCACCTCGATCGTGCCGCGGTCCAACAGGCGCTGCGCCCCCTCGGGCTCAAGCAGGTCGTAGAGCGCGTCGTAGAGCGGGCGCAGGTACGGGTCGACCTTGGCCATCAGGTCGCCGGGCAGGAAGCCGAGCCGCTCGCCCGCCTCGACGGCGGGGCGGGTGAGGATGATGCGCGAGACCTGGCGCGACTGCAGCGCGTGCACCGCCTGGGCCACGGCCAGGTAGGACTTGCCCGTCCCGGCGGGGCCGATGCCGAAGGTGATGACGTTCTGCGAGATGGCGTCGACGTAGCGCTTCTGCCCCGCGGTGTTGGGACGCACCGTCTTGCCGCCGGCGGCACGTACCACCTCGGAGCGCAGCACCTCGCTGGGACGGATGTCGTCGCGCACCATGTCGATCATGCGGGCCAGGGTGGAGGAGTCGAGGTCCCGGCCCGACTGCACCAGCAGGATGAGCTCGTCGAAGAGCCGTACGACGACCTCCGCCCCGGGGCCCTCGACCGAGATCCGGTTCCCCTGGACGACGATCTGCTCGTCGGAGAAGGCCTGCTCTATTTGGCGCAGATGCTCGTCGCGGGTGCCGAGGAGCCCGGCCATCAGGTGGTTGCCCGGGACGAAACACTCGGCGCGCAGGGTCGTGGTCATAAGGCGGTCATGTGATGGCGAAGTGTCCTTTCAACGGCTGGCCGCCGAGCACGTGCAGGTGCAGGTGTCCGACGGAGTTCATGGCGTCCGGCCCGACGTTGAAGATGAGCCGGTAGCCGCGGTCGGGCGTGGCCACCCCGGCCGCCTCCGTCACAGCGCGGGCGGTGAGCAACATGTCGGCCAGGACGGGTCCGTCCTCGGGCGTCACGGTCGAGGCGTCGTCGATGTGGCGGCGCGGCACGACGAGGACGTGGAGCGCCGCTGCGGGGTGGATGTCCTTGAAGGCGACGGTCGTCTCCGTCTCGTGCACGGTCTCGGACGGCACCTCGCCCGCCACGATCTTGCAGAAGAGGCAGTCGGTCATGCCCCGGGGTCGCCGTCCGTCCACGCGGGCCTGATCACCAGCCCGAACTTACCGGCCCCCGGGTCGTCGCCGTGACCATGGGCAGACCTCACGCCGGCGGTCCTTGCGCCATGGACCCGTCCGCCGCGGCCACCGTGCCGGTGCGCAGGGAGGCCAGCAGCGCCCCGGCCGTGACCGCCGCCGTCTCGGCCCGTAGCACGCTCAGC
This sequence comes from uncultured Acidimicrobiaceae bacterium, assembly GCA_963717455.1. Classification (GTDB taxonomy): domain Bacteria; phylum Actinomycetota; class Acidimicrobiia; order Acidimicrobiales; family RAAP-2; genus Bog-473. The sequence goes on along the minus strand of OY970336.1, from coordinate 1,863,793 downwards.
CCGAAGCCCACCGTGGGCAGCCCCGACGCGAGCTCGTCGGTGCTCCACCCGCCTTCGGGGCCGACCGCCACCACGTGCTGGGACACGGTCGGCCGGTCGCCGCTCAGCTGGGCCAGCCCGACCTCTCCGGGACGGCCCAGCTTCGGCAGGTCGGCGAAGGACACTGTGTCGCTGACCTCGGGCAGCCAGACCCGTCGGCACTGCGCCGCAGCCTCGCGCGCCACCCGGCGCAGCCGCTCCACCGTCGCCTTCCCCCGTGCCCCGTTCCAGCGGACGACGCTGCGTTCGCTCAGCAACGGCACGATGCGGTCGATGCCGAGCTCGGTCAGCTTCTGGACCACCCACTCGGGGCGCTCGCCCTTGACCGGTGCGAAGGCCACGGTGAGGGCCGGCTCCATGCGCGCTTCGAACTGGATCGCGCCGTCTCCGCCGACGCCGTCGCCGTCACGGAGCGGCGCGAGCGCGGCCTCGCCCGTCCAGGTGGCACGGGTCCACCCGCCGCGCCCGTCGGCGGCGATGACCTCCTCGCCCGGTCGAAGCCGCAGCACCCGTCCGAGGTGGTGGGCTTCGTCGTCGGCCAGAAGAGGGTGGGCCGGATCGTCCACGAAGGCCTGGGCCGCCGCAGCGGCCCGCACGCTCAGGGCCGCGTAGGCGGCGTTCACGCTAGCCAAAGGCGGAGCGCAGGCGCGAGAAGACGCCCTCGCCGCCCGTGGTGCCAGGGGGCGAGACGTCCTCGCCCCGGGAGGCGGCGAACTGCCGCAGGAGCTCGTCCTGCTCCGGCGTGAGGTCGGTCGGCGTGGCGACGAGCACGTGGACGAAGAGGTCGCCCCGGCCACGGCCGCGCAGGTGCGGCACGCCCAGGCTGCGGATCCGCTCGACGTGGCCGTGCTGGGTGCCCGGCCCGACGGTGAGGCGCTGGGGCCCGTCGAGCGACTCCACCTCCGCCTCGGTCCCCAGGACCGCCTGGGCGACGCCTATGGTCAGCGTGGTGTGCAGGTTGTCGCCCTGGCGCTCGAAGCGCGGGTCGGACGCGACGGCGAGATGCACGAACAGCGAGCCGCTCGGCCCGCCGCGCTGGCCGGCCGCCCCGCGCTCGGCCAGCCGCAGTGTCGAGCCCTCTTCCACGCCGGCGGGCACCTCCACGGTGAACGTGCTCTCCTCCATGCGGCGCCCCTCGCCACGGCAGTCGGCGCAGGGGTCCGGGATCATCTCGCCTGTGCCGCCACAGCGCGAGCAGGCGACGCTGGTCACGACCTGCCCCAGCAGTGACTGGCGTACCCGGCGCAGCTCGCCGCTGCCCTGGCAGTCGACGCAGGTGACCGGGTCGGTCCCCGGAGCGGTGCCCCGTCCGGCGCACGCCGCACACGTGACCGGGAGCCTGACCGAGATCTCCTTGCGGCAACCGAAGACGGCCTCGGCGAACTCGAGCCCGATCCGCACCTCCGCGTCGGAGCCGGCCTGGGGCCCCCGGCGGCGGCCGCCAGCGGCCCCGGCCATCTGGCCGAAGAACGCCTCGAAGATGTCGCCCAGCCCGCCCTCGAACCCGAAGCCCCCCACGCCGCCCGCCTGCGCGCCGAAGACGCCCTCCGCACCGTAGCGGTCGTAGGTGGCCCGCCGCTCGGGGTCGCGCAGGACCTCGTAGGCGACGGTCACCTGCTTGAAGCGCGCCTCGGACTCGGGGTCACCCTGGTTGGTGTCGGGGTGCAGTTCACGGGCGCGGGCCCGATAGGCGCTCTTGATCTCCTCGTCGCTGGCGTCGGGCCGGACGCCCAGCAGCCCGTAGAGGTCACCAAGCCCGTCAGTGACGGCCATCGTGCCCTCCACCGAGCCGCTCTCCGAGCCGCTCGCCCACGACGTGCGCGGCCGCCATCGCCCGCGGGTAGTCCATACGCGTCGGGCCCAGCAACCCGACCGCGCCGAGGTCCTGGCCGTCGATGGACACGGGCGCCACGACCACGGCACACGACGACAGCGGCTCGTAGCCGTGCTCGGTGCCGATGGCGACCGAGAGGCCGCGGTTTAGGACGTCGCGCAGGAGGTTCACGACGACGAGCTGCTCCTCGAGGATGCTGAGCACGGACCGTACGGTCTCGACGGCGTCGAAGGACTCGGCCAGGCGCGCCGGTCCGCCCACGAAGACCTGGTCCGACTCCTGGGACTCCATGGAGTCGAACGCCGTGTGGGCCGCGGCGATCAGGTGGTCGACCGGCCTGGACCCGCTCGGGGAGACCCTCCAGGGCTCCGAGATCGTCTGCCCGACGAGGTGGGCGCCGAGCAGCCCACCGGCCTGGCTGAGCGCCGCCTCGGGTGTCCCCGACGGCAGGTCGATGGTCCGCTTCTCGACCGCGCCGTCGGAGAGCACGACCACGAGCAGCGCGTGGGACGGCGAGAGACCGACCAGCTGGACCGAGCGGATGGTGGCGGTCTCGTGGGAGGGCCCGACGACGACCGCGGCATACGAGGTCAGCTCCGAGAGCAGGCCGGTCGCCCGCTCGAGCACCGTCTCCATCTCACCGTGGACCTGGTCGAAGAACTGGGCCACCTGGCGCCTCTGGGTGGGGCCGAGCACGCCGGGCGCCGTGAGGTGGTCGACGAAGAACCGGTAGCCCTTGTCGGTCGGGATACGGCCGGCGCTCGTGTGGGGCTGCACGAGGTAGCCCTCGCTCTCGAGCGCGACCATCTCGGAACGGACCGTGGCGGGCGAGACCTGCACCCCCGGTGCGTTCGCCACGTGCGACGAGCCGACCGGCTCGGCGGTACCGATGTACTCGGTCACCACGGCCTCGAGGATGGCGGCCCGACGGGCGTTCAGAGCGCGCTCGTCCCCGGTTGCGTCGGCGGGCGGGACGGCGTCAGCGTGCGGAGTCATGGGCGTGCCTGGCACTCAAGTCTACCGAGTGCCAGGGGGCGGCCCCGGGCGGCGCCCGGTGGACGATCGGCGACACCGGGACCAGGCGGGACGTCAGTCGTCGCCCAGGCGCAGGGCGGAGATGAAGGCTTCCTGGGGCACCTCGACCCGCCCGATGTTCTTCATCCGCTTCTTGCCCTCTTTCTGCTTCTCCAGCAGCTTGCGCTTGCGGGTGATGTCACCGCCGTAGCACTTGGCGAGGACGTCCTTGCGCTTGGCCTTGACCGTCTCCCGGGCCACGATGCGGCCGCCGATGGCGGCCTGGATGGGGACGTCGAAGAGCTGGCGCGGGATGAGTTCGCGCAGCTTCTCGGCCATCTTGCGCCCATAGGTGTCCGACGACGCCTTGTGCACGATGGTCGAGAAGGCGTCGCAGGGGGCATGGTTGATGAGGATGTCGACCCGCACCAGGTTGGCCGTGGCGTAGCCGGCCGGCTCGTAGTCGAGGCTGGCGTACCCCTTGGTGCGGCTCTTCAGCTGGTCGAAGAAGTCGATGACCACCTCGGCCAGGGGGATGGAGTAGACCAGCTCGACCCGCTCGGGCGACAGGTACTCCATCCGGGTCATCTCGGCGCGGCGGCTCTGGCACAGCTCCATGACGGTGCCGGTGTACTCGCTCGGCGTGATGATGGTCGCCGTGAGGATCGGCTCGTCGATGTGGTCGATGCGACTGGCGTCGGGCAGCTCCGTGGGGTTGTCGACGTCGAGCTCGGTGCCGTCGGTGAGGAAGGCCCGGTAGGCCACGCTCGGAGCGGTGGCGATGAGAGAGAGGTCGAACTCGCGCTCGAGGCGCTCCCGCACGATCTCCATGTGCAGGAGGCCGAGGAACCCGCAGCGGAAGCCGATGCCGAGGGCGTGGGAGGACTCGGGCTCGAAGGTGAAGCTGGCGTCGTTGAGCTTGAGCTTCTCGAGCGCGTCGCGCAGGTCCGGCAGCTCGTCCCCGTCGACGGGGTACAGCCCGCAGAACACCATGGGCTTGGGGTCCCGGTAGCCGGCCAGGGCCTCGGTGGCCCCGTGCTGGGCCGTCGTCACCGTCTCACCCGAGCGCGCCTCGCCGACGTCCTTGATCCCGGCGATCAGGTAGCCCACCTCTCCCGGGCCGAGCCCCGAGACCGGGAGGGCCTCGGGTGTGCGCACGCCGACCTCCTCGATGTCGTGCACCGCGTTGGCCTGTATGAAGCGCAACCGGGCACCGGCGGGCAGCGTGCCGTCGACGATGCGGATGGAGCTCACGACGCCGCGGTACTGGTCGTAGGAGGAGTCGAAGATCAGGGCGCGCAGGGGTGCGTCCGGGTCGCCCACCGGGTGCGGGATGCGGGCGATGATGGCGTCGAGCAATTCCGCCACGCCCTCGCCGGTCTTGGCGGAGATGCGCAGGATGTCCTCGGCCGGCAGGCCCAGCACGTGCTCGATCTCGAGCGCGCAGCGCACGGGGTCCGCCGCGGGCAGGTCGATCTTGTTGAGCACCGGCACGATCTCGAGGTCGTTCTCGAGCGCCTGGTAGCAGTTGGCCAAGGTCTGCGCCTGGATCCCCTGGGAGGCGTCCACCAGCAGCACCGCGCCCTCGCAGGCGGCCAGGGAGCGGGAGACCTCGTAGCCGAAGTCCACGTGGCCCGGCGTGTCGATGAGATGGAGGATGTGGCCGGCGTGCTCCACCCGCACGTTCTGGGCCTTGATGGTGATGCCCCGCTCCCGCTCGATGTCCATCGAGTCGAGGTACTGCTCGCGCATGAGCCGGGGATCGACGGCCCCCGTGATCTCGAGGATGCGGTCCGAGAGGGTCGACTTGCCGTGGTCGACGTGGCTGATGATGGAGAAGTTGCGGATGCGCTCGACCGCGACGGGTCCGGTCGAGGTTGCAGAGGGCGGCACGGTCTGTCGATCGTACCGGTCCAGGTCGGCGCCCCTGACCGCCTGGCCTGGGAACATGACCGTGACCGGCCGGCCCGGTGCTGGCCGAAATGGGGCCGCCACCTGCTACAGTTGTCCTCCGCACCGGTGAACCACGGGTCCGCCGCCGCCCCTTTCGAAAGCACTGAGGATCGTCACGTGGCCAACATCAAGAGCCAGATAAAGCGGAACCGCCAGAACGAGACGCGCCGGCTGCGCAACAAGTCGGTCCGGGCCGAGCTCCGCACCCGCTCGAAGAACGCCGTCACCGCGGCCGAGAGCGGGGCTGAGGACGCCACTGAGCTGCTGCGCCTGGCCGTGAAGCGGATCGACAAGGCGGCCGCCCGCGGCGTGATCCACAAGAACACGGCGGCGAACCACAAGTCCCGGCTCGTGCGGCGGATCGCCGCGATCGAAGCGGCGGCCGAGTAGTCGGCCACCGCGGCCGACGGGCCGCGTCCCACCGGACGTGCGCTACCCGTCCAGGTGGAAGGTGAAGATCTTCTCGGGCACGATGCGGGCGCCCAGCGCGTCGGCGTTGTCCAGCCACGTCTCGAAGTACGGGCCCTGCTTGGGCAGGTACTGGTCGAGCATGGCCTGACGCAGGTCGGCGAACTCGGCGTCGTCGATGGCGAAGGTCTCGGCACGCCCGTGCACCGTCACGGCGAGACCCTCACCGGGCAGATGGGTGGCGCTCACGGCCGGGCGGACCGCCAGGTGGCGCATGCGCACCGCGTCGCGGCCCGAACTGAACCAGAACGTGCCGTGCAGGAAGTAGCCGTCCACCGGGCCGGCGAGCGGCCGGCCGTCCGCCGTCGCCGTGGCCAGCACGAGCAGGCGCATCCCCTGGAGCCGCTCGGTCAACTCCCGTGCCCCGAGCCGGCGCTCGTCGCTGATGATGCCGCGCAGGTGCGGTCCGGCGGCGGCCATGGAGGCGTCGAGCAGGTCCTGCAGCCGTGCCAATTCGTCGGGTGTCTCGAGCATGGCGCCAGTCCAGCATCCAGGTGGCATGGCTCCGGCGCCAGTTGCTCGCCAGCAACGGGCAGGCGCGCGTGGAGCCGCTCATGGACGAGACGGGCTGGAGCCGTCGCCGGGTGACCGAGCGGTTCCGGCGCGAGCTCGGCGTGTCCCCCAAGGCGTACGCCCGGCTCGTGCGCTTCGAGCACGCCAGCGCGCTCCTCGCCGAGCCACGCACCGACCGGACCATCGCAGACGTCGCGATGGCCGCCGGCAACTACGACCAGTCCCACCTGACGCGCGACTTCGTGGCGCTGGCGGGCATGACGCCAGGCACCTTCGCCGCCAGCGCCGGTGCCGTGCCCGAGGTCAGATTTGTACAAGACGCCGGGCCCACCTCCTCTGCATAGTGGAGCGATGACCACCACCAACGACACCACGCACAAGACCGCAGTCATCCCCGTGCTCGTCTACTCGGACATCGAGGCGGCCCACGACTTCCTCATCGAGGTGTTCGGCTTCACCTCGGGGGGCCTGCACCGTCTCGACGGCACGGTCGTGCACGCCGAGGTGCGCCACGGCGACGCCGCCGTCTGGCTGCACCCGGAGATGGCGGAGCACGAGCTGGCCTCGCCCCGCGCCGCCGCCGTGTCCCACGGCGGCCTCTCGGTCGTGGTGCCCGATGTCGACGCGCACCATGCCCGGGCCGAGGCCGCCGAGGCCCGTATCGACAGCGCGCCCACCGATCAGGACTACGGCCTACGCGAGTACGGGGTGCGGGACCCCGAGAACCACCGCTGGTGGTTCTCGTCGCCACTGCCCTGACGGGCTCGTCCGCCGGGCGGACCGGGACTAGCGGCGCGCGGTGGCGCGGGGACGGCTCTGGCGGGCCGGGCGGGTCTGGCGGGCCAGGCGCGCCACCAGGATCTCGACCACGACCTCTGCGTTGAGCCCACTGGCGCCGCGCACGTCGAGGTCGGCGGCGGCGATGAGGTTGACGGCCTCGGCGATCCGGGCGCTGCCCAGGCGCCGCGACTGCTCGAGCGCCTTCTTGGCCACGAAGGGCGCAGTGCCGAGCAGGGCCGCCGCATCGCGCTCGCTGCCGACGTCGTCCCCGTCGAGCGCCAACATGTTGGCGAAGTGGCCGTGCAGCGTCGCCAGCACCTGGACCGGTACGAGGCCGCCGGCGTCGAGCATGCGGTGGAGCACGACCAGGGCCCGCCCTGGGTCTCCCTTGTCGATGGCGTCGGTCAGCTCGTAGCGAGGGACGTTGCCCTGCTCCCCCAGGTACGGATGAAGGTCCTCGGCGGAGATGCGGGCCCCCTCGCCATAGGCGGCACTCAGGGCGCCGAGCAGGCCCTCGACACGGCCGAGGTCCTCGCCGACGTGTGCGGCGAGGAGGTCGGCGGCGGCCGGCTCGAGCTTCACCGGCGCGCCGCGCAGGTGGTCGTGCAGCCAAGCCTTGCGCTCGCCCGCCTTGCTGGTGGCGACGTCAATGATCAGCCCCTCCGCCTTCACCGCCTTGATCAGGGGTGCGGGGACCGTCCCACCGCCGCCCACCAGGATCAGCACGGTCGAAGGGAGTGGGCTCTCGACGACCTCGACCAGCCGGGCCACGTCGGCCGTGAGCAACCTCCCCGCCTCGCGCACCACCACGACGCGCCGGTCGACGAGGAACGGTGGCGTCAGGCAGGCGTCGACGACGGGCCCGACCTGCAACTCCTCCCCCGGGCCGCCACCGATCTCCTCCACGACGAGGGCGTGGTCGAGGTCGCCCACCACGTCGGCCAGCAGGGCACGCACCTCCTGGGCCACCAGGGAGGCGTCGTCGCCCTTGACGAGATACGTCGATACGACCGTCTTCGTCACTCGGCCTCGCTGATGGCGGCGAGGACGTCGCGCACGCGCACGGTGCCCCGGACGTCGTGCACCCGCACGATGCGGCAGCCCCAGGCGATGCCGAGTGCCGCCGCGCCGATGGAAGCCTCGCGGCGCTCGGTGAGCTCCAAGTCGAGCACCGTGCCGAGAAAGGTCTTGTTCGACGCAGAGAGCAGCAGCGGGTAGCCGAGCGCGGCCAGGGTCGACGAGGCACGGAGCAACGTCAGCGACTGTTCGGCCGTCTTGCCGAGGTCGAGGCCGGCATCGAGCACGATGCGGTCGGCCGGGATGCCCGCAGCACGGGCGCCGGCCGCCCGCTCGGAGAGGAACCGGACCACGTCGCGTACGACGTCGTCGTAGTGCGGATCGGGATCGGCGACCCGCGGTGCGAGACGGATATGGGTGATGACCACGGCGGCTCCGTGCTCCGCCGCTGCCGCCGCGTAGTCGGGATCCGCGAGACCGCTGATGTCGTTGCCCATCACCGCACCCTCGGCGTACGAGGCGCGCGCCACCGAGGCGCGCCACGTGTCGACGGACACGGGCGTCTCGAAGCGCGCCACCAGTCCGGCGACGACGGGGACGACCCGGTCCAACTCCTCGGACTCGGTGACTTCCGGACCGGGTCCGGCCTTCACACCGCCGACGTCGAGGATGTCCGCACCGTCGGCCACCAGCTCCTCGGCCCGGCGGTACAGCTTGTCGAGCTCGAACGTCGCTCCCTTGTCGTAGAAGGAGTCCGGGGTGCGGTTCAGGATCCCCATGACGAGGGCGCGCTGCGTCAGGTCGTAGCGGCGTCCGCCGAGGTCGAGCGACGAGGCGATCGCGTCCGGTGGACGGTCGGGGTCGCCGTCCGTGTCGGTGGTCGGTGCCGTCGCGGTCGGTGTCCCGCCGGCCAGGGCGGCCATCAGAACAGGCGCGCTGCCAGGGCCCGCCGGTACTCGTTGGTGCGGGGATCCTCGGCGCCCATCGCCTCGAGGAGATCCACGAACTCCTGCCGGGCGGCGTCGTCGTCACGCACTTTGTCGAGCAGCTCATCGAGCTTGGCCTCGATCTCGGCGCGGTCCGAATTCGAGACGTCGACCCCCGCCTCGAGGAGTCGGGCCTCCGCCGCCAGCGAGCGGCCATTCTCGGTCTCGGGCAGGCGGGCGAGCAACGCCAGCGCTTCGGGAGCCTCACCGCGGTCGATCAGCAGCCGGGCGAGGGCCTCGGTCGCCCCCTGGTGGTCCGGCTCCAGCTCGAGGGCGTGGCGCAGAGAGGCCTCGTCGCCCGCGGCGACCAGGGTGTCGGCTTCACTGGGGGCCGGGGCCAGGCGTTGCACGAACGCCGCGACCTGCGCCTCGGGCAGGGCGCCGATGAACTGGTCGACGACCTGGCCGTCGCGGATGGCGAAGACGGCGGGGATGGACTGCACCTGGAAGGCCTCGGCGATCCGGGGGTTCTCGTCGACGTTGACCTTGACCAGCTCCACCGCTCCCCCGGTGTCGGCCACGGCTTTCTCGAGCATTGGCCCGAGCGTCGTGCACGGCCCGCACCAGGAGGCCCACAGGTCGACGACGACGGGCACCGTCGCGCTGCGTTCCAGCACGTCGGCCTGGAATGACTGGTCGGTGACGTCCATCGGCCAAACGCTAATGGCTGTTCCCCCGGCCGGCGCACGGGGCGGGCCCGACCGGCACCGGGACCTGGGGTCGTCCTGAGTGCCCGGCGTCTGCCTGCGACGCGCGGCACCGGGTAGCGTCGGTTCCCATGCCGCAGGTGCCGGAGGGGATCAACGAGGGCAAGGTGACCGGGTGGATGGCCGCCCACCTGCCCGAGCTCACCGCCCCGCTGACCTTCACCCTGATCGCCGGTGGCCGGTCCAACCTCACCTACCGGGTCGAGGACGCCCAGGGTCGGGCCTGGGCTCTGCGCCGGCCGCCACTGCACCACGTCCTGCCCACGGCGCACGACATGTCGCGTGAGTACCGCCTCATGCACTCTCTGGGCCCGGCCGGTGTCCCGGTCCCCGTCACCGTCGGCCTCTGCACCGACGAGTCGGTCAACGAGCGCCCCTTCTACGTGATGGAGTTCGTGGAGGGCCACATCCTGCGCACCGCGCCCGAGGCCGAAGCGGCCTTCGACGAGGCGACGCGGCGCCGCGTCGGTGACCACATGGCCGACACGCTGGCCGCGCTGCACGCGGTCGACCCCGACGCGGTCGGGCTCGGGGACCTGGGGAGGCACGAGGGGTACATCGAGCGCCAGCTCAAGCGGTGGCGCGGGCAGTACGACCAGATGCAGGTCGAAGGCGTCGACCACGGCGCGCTGGTCGAGCGCGTCAGTGACGAGCTGGCCCGGCGCATCCCCAAGCAGCAGAGGACCTCGGTCGTGCACGGCGACTACCGCATGGACAACGTGGTGCTGGCCGACGACGGGACCGTGCGTGCCATCCTCGACTGGGAGATCTGCACGCTCGGCGACCCCCTCGCCGACCTGGGGCTGCTGATGGTCTACTGGGCCGATCCCACCGACTCCATGGCCGTGCTCGGGCTGTCGCCCACGACGGCGCCGGGGTTCTCGACCCGCGCCGAGATCCTGGAGCGCTACGGCTCGATGTCCGACCTCGACATCTCGGGGGTCGGGTACTACCAGGCGTTCGGCTACTGGAAGCTGGGCTGCATCCTCCAGGGTGTCTACGCCCGCTATGTCGCCGGCGCCGGCGCGGGCGACCAGGGCAGCGTGGACGGGTACCCGGCTCAGGTGAGGCGGCTCTTCGAGATGGCCGCCGAGTCCTTGGAGACGGTGCCGTGACCCCCGAAGGCAACGGGCTGACCGAGATCTTCGAGGTGCACCGGGAGCCGGTCCTGCGCGACCCGGTGCTCGTGGTCTCACTGGAGGGATGGGTCGATGCCGGCCTCGGCGCCACGACGGCGATCGCGGCGCTGCTCGGCCAGGGGCACACGGAGGCGCTGGTGACCTTCAACGGCGAGCACTTCCTCGACCAGCGGGCACGGCGCCCCGTGGCGCGCATCGTCAACGGCGTCACCACGGAGCTCACGTGGCCGCGTACCGTGGTGCGCAAGGGTGAGGACGAGTCGGGGCTCGACATGCTCTTCCTGGTCGGCCCCGAGCCCGACTTCCACTGGCGCGCCTTCACCGACGCCGTCGTCGGACTGGCCCGGTCCTGGAAGGTCCGCATGGTGGTCGGTCTCGGCGCCTTCCCCGCGCCGGCGCCGCACACCCGCCCGGTGAAGCTGGCCGCCACGGCGCCGGCGACCTCGGCCCACCTCATTGAGCAGGTGGGGATCGTGCAGGGCGAGCTCGAGGTGCCGGCCGGTGTCAGCTCCGCGCTCGAGCTGGCCTTCGGCGACGTCGGCACACCGGTGGTGAGCCTGTGGGCCCGGGTCCCCCACTACGTGGCGGGCATGCCGTTCCCCGAGGCCAGCGCGGTGCTGATCGAGGGCCTGGCCAGCGTGGCGGGACTGTCATTGGACTCCTCGGCGCTGCGCCGGGCGGCGGACAGCTCGCGGCGCCAGGTCGACCAGCTGATCTCGGACAACGCCGAGCACCAGGCCATGGTGCGCCAGCTCGAGGAGAGCATCGACGCCTCGGAGGGCAACGCGATGGGGGTCGACGCGGTGCCGTCGGGCGACGAGATCGCCGCCGAGCTCGAGCGCTTCCTGCGGGGCGAGGAGCAGTAGATGAGGAAGAAGGGACACGGTCAATGAAGATCGACGGGGGCCTCGGGTTCGACCCCAGCAGTGTCGCGAGGCAGGCATCCAAGGCGGAGGCGGACGGGTACGACGGCGTGTGGTCGGCTGAGACGGGGCACGACCCCTTCCTGCCGATCGCCATCGGTGCCGGCGCCACGGAGACACTGGAGTTCGGCACGGGGATCGCGGTGGCCTTCGCCCGCAACCCGATGACCCTCGCCGTGCTCGCCAACGACCTGCAACTGCTGACCAAGGGCCGCTTCATGATGGGGCTCGGCAGCCAGATCAAGCCGCACATCACGAAGCGCTTCTCCATGCCGTGGTCGCACCCGGCCCCGCGCATGCGCGAGATGATCCTCGCCATCCGGGCCATCTGGAAGACATGGGAGACCGGCGAGGAGCTCGCCTTCCGGGGCGAGTTCTACACGCACACGCTGATGACGCCGTTCTTCAACCCGGGCACCAACCCGTACGGAAACCCCAAGATCCTGTTGGCCGGAGTGGGTCAGCACATGACCGAGGTGGCGGGTGAGGTCGGCGACGGCTTCCTGGTCCACGGGTTCACGACCGAGCGCTATCTCCGGGAAGTGAGCCTGCCCGCGCTCGAGCGGGGCGCGTCCAAGTCGGGCAAGACGCGCGCCGACCTGACGGTGTCGTATCCAGGTTTCGTGGTCACGGGGACCGACGACGAGAGCACCGCGGCCGCCGACACGGCCGTGCGCCAGCAGATCGCGTTCTACGGTTCGACGCCGGCCTACCGCCCGGTCCTCGAGCTGCACGGTTGGGGTGACCTCCAGCCGGAGCTCAACACGCTGTCGAAGCGGGGCGAGTGGGTGAAGATGGGCGAGCTGATCGACGACGACGTGCTCAACGCCTTCGCCATCGTGTGCCCACTCGACAAGGTGGCCACCGAGGTGCGCAACCGCTTCGAGGGCATGGTCGACCGCTTCAGCTTCTACGCGCCCTACAAGGTCGACCCCGAGCTGTGGAAGGACGTGCTGGCCGGGTTCCACGACTGAGAGGGTCGGGGGTTCGGGGTGCCCGGCGAGGGCCCCCGGTTGCGCGGCCGGGGCGGGTCAGACGACGACGTTCACGAGGCGGGGCGGCCGGGACACGACCCGCTTCGGCGTCGCACCCTGCAGCGCCTCGGTGACCCTGGCCGAGGCCAGTGCCACCGCCTCGGCGTCCGACTCGGAGATGCCGGCGTCCACATCGATGCGGTCGCGCACCTTGCCGTTGACCTGAATGACCATGGTCACCCTCTCCTGTCGGACCAGCTCGGGGTCGGCCGTCGGCCAGGACTGCAGGTGCACCGAGGGCTCTCCGGGGTGCCGCTGCTCCCACAGTTCCGCCGTCACATGGGGTGTCATGGGGGCGAGGAGCCCGAGGAGTGCATCGAGCGCCTCGTTCCACACGTCGGCGTGGGCGCCCGCGCCAGCGCCGTCGTGGCCGTTGCCGGCGCCGCCTCGGCCTCCGCTTCCGGCTCCGCCGTCTCGCCCGTAGCGCTGGACGGTGTTGAGCAGCTCCATCAAGTGGGCCACCGCCGTGTTGTACGACCAGCGCTCGAGGTCGCGCGCGACGTCGTCGATCGTGCGGTGGACGGCTCGGCGCACGGTGCTGTCGGTTTCGGTCTGCTCACCCGTGCGGAGACGGGGCTCGGACATGCTCGTACGCCAGAGGCGGTCCAGGAAGCGCCCGCAGCCCTCGATGACCTGCTCGGTCTGATCGGACCAGTCCATGTCGTCGAACGGCGGCCCGACGAAGAGATGAAAGAGGCGTAAGGCGTCCGCCCCCACGGTCTCGAAGTAGTGCTCCGGCGCGATGAGGTTGCCCTTGGACTTGGACATCTTGGTGCCGTCCATGCGGATCATGCCCTGCGCCAGGTAGTGCCTGAACGGCTCCGGCTCGATGCCGGGCGCCAGGCCCACGTCGATCAGGGCACGGGTGAAGAAGCGCGCGTAGAGGAGATGGAGGATGGCGTGCTCGATCCCGCCGATGTACTGGTCGACGGGCATGAAGTGCTGGGCGGCTGCGGGATCGAACGGGCGGTCGGTGCTCCACGGGTCGCAGAAGCGCAGGAAGTACCACGACGAGTCGACGAAGGTGTCCATCGTGTCGGTCTCGCGCCGGGCAGGCCCTCCACAGATCGGGCACGTGGTGTGCAAGAAGCCCTCGTGGAGGGCGAGGGGCGACTGCCCGGTGGGGAGGAACTCCACGTCGTCGGGCGCCACGACGGGGAGCTGGTCCTCGGGAACCGGGACCACGCCGTGCACCTCGCAGTAGACGGCCGGGATGGGGCAGCCCCAGAAGCGCTGGCGCGAGACGAGCCAGTCGCGCAAGCGGTAGTTGACTTTGCGCTCGCCGATGCCCCGCTCCTCGAGCCAGTCGATGGCGCGTGCCTTGGCCCTCGCGACATCGAGGCCATTGAGGAACCCGCTGTTGATCTTGGCGCCGTCTCCCGTGTAGGCCCCCCCGCCGCCGGCCTCCCAGTCGTCGGGTGGCTCGACCGTGCGCACGATGGGCAGCCCGTTGAGCGTGGCGAAGGCCCAGTCCCGCTCGTCCTCGGCCGGTACGGCCATGATCGCCCCGGTCCCGTAGCCCATGAGGACGTAGTCGGCGACGTAGACCGGGACGGGACGGTCGGTGAAGGGGTTGATCACGTTGCTGCCGGTGAAGGCGCCGCGCTTGTCGAGGGCCGAGGGGTCGCCCTCGGTCATGCGCTCGATCTCGGTCTCCTCGGCGGCCCGGCTGCGGAGCGCGTCGACGGCGTCGCGGTTGGCGTCGGTGGTGAGCTCGTCCACCAAGGGGTGCTCGGGGGCGATGACCGCGTAGGTCATGCCGAAACTGGTGTCCGGGCGCGTGGTGAAGACCCGAATGCTGAGGTCGGGGCGGCCCTCGACGGGAAGGTCGAACTCGGCACCCTCGGAGCGCCCGATCCAGTTGCGCTGCATGACCTTGGCCCGCTCCGGCCACTCCAGGTCGTCGAGGGCGTACAGGAGCTCGTCGGCGTACCGGGTGATGCGGAAGAACCACTGCTCGAGGTCACGCTTGACCACGAGGTCGCCGGAGCGCTCGCAGGTGCCGTCGGGGAGCACCTGCTCGTTGGCGAGCACCGTCTGGCAGCCCGGGCACCAGTTCACCGGCGCCTTGGCGCGGTAGGCCAGACCCGCGTCCCAGAGCCGGAGAAAGATCAGCTGGGTCCACTTGAGGTACTCGGGATCGTGGCTGTGCACCTCCCGCCGCCAGTCGTACACGGCTCCGAGACGGGTCAGGGAGGACTTGAGCTCGGCGATCCGGGCGTCGGTGAAGATCCGGGGGTGTGTGCCCGTCTTGATGGCGGCGTTCTCGGCCGGCAGGCCGAAGGAGTCGAAGCCGATGGGGCTGAGGACGCCCTTCCCGAGCATGGTCTGGTAGCGAACGACCAGGTCACCGAAGGTGTAGTTGCGCACATGCCCCTGGTGCGCCGGACCCGAGGGGTAGGGGTACATGCACAGCGCGTAGAACTTCTCCCGGCGGTCGTCGTTGTCGATCTCGTAGGTGCCGTCCTCAGCCCAGTGGCGTTGCCACTTGAGCTCGACGGCGTTGACGTCATAGGCACGTGCCATGCCACCAGGGTAGGCGACGGCCTGGAGCTTCCTGATCCGCGTGGGCGGGTTTTCGCGCCTCTGGACCGGTGTCCAGTCGTCGTACGCCGAGGTGCGGCGGCCTCTCTGCCGAGACGGAGCGGCCGTTCCTGACTGCTAACGTTGACCTCCGCCACTGGGGGCGTAGCTCAGCTGGTAGAGCGCTTGACTGGCAGTCAAGAGGTTCGTGGGTTCAAGTCCCATCGCCTCCACCACCACAGTGATCTGCACTTCTCGTTTTTCATCACCATCGGATCGAGACGCAGAAGTGCCATTTTGCAAACGTTTTGCAACCATGCGCTCCGTAGTCGCGTTTGTAGCGCCCGACGGACGCCACCGACTGTGTGTTACCCACGGGCTGCGCCCAATTCCCGAGTACTGGGCAGGGTCATCGGCGGGCATTTCTTAGTCCTGTCGCTACTCAGTTCTCGATGGGCGCCCTGTCGGCGGTGAGACCGTTCATCGGACGCCCGCCCAGAGTGCAAGGACGATGCCTAGCCCGAAAGTGCCGCACGCGTACTGAGACACCCAATCCGCCCGGCTCTGGATTAGAGGCCAGGTCGATAGGCGTTCAGGACTCTGGGCGCCAGTCGTTGTTGCTTGAATGATCGCCCGACAACCACCGAGCGAGATCACGATGTGCGCTGTCCCGGCGAGTGGCGTCGATCTTCTCGACATCTGGATGATCGACGGTGAACTCAAGCAAGAGTCCGTTTGGATCGGTGAGATAGAGCGACCTGCAGTAACCGTGGTCGGCAATCATCGTCACCTCCAGTCCAGTGTCCTCGGCTCGGGAGCGAATTGCCTCTTGTTGTTCGGTCGTGACAAGCATCGCGAAGTGCCTGAAGAGCGAGAAGGGAGGTGGTGGTGCGAATTGTTCGGAGAACTGGTGGTTGGCGAACTGGAAGAAGGCGAGGCACCCACCGTCTCCGAGCTCGTACATCGTGTGGCAGAACTCCTGTTCCTCGCCACCCATCAAGTGCTCGACCTCGGTCCATGTGGCGACGAGGGGCAAGCCGACGACGTTCTCATAGAACCTCCGGGTGGCCTCCTGATCGGTGGTGACGAAGGCGTGGTGGTGTAATCGCGCCGGAGGTGTCAGCTGGGCACCTGGGGCAGAAGGGCTGGGCATCGCAATTTCCTCCTGTTCGACACTGCCTCATCCTGCCACCGGGATATGTCGCCCACCCGGCGGATGGGGACACCTGAGCCCGCTCGATAGCGCCAGGATTGGCCGGGTCGACTCCGCCTCAGAGGAGGGCCGACACCCACCCTCCTTTCCGGGTAGCTTCACACCTACTTGCATACGTGAGGAGGTCAATATGGCGGTTGCCGTCCAACTCGACTTCACTGGGGCCACCCTCGACCAATACGACGAGGTCGTCAGGAGGATGGGCTTTGGTGCCGGGGGTCCCGGGGCTCCAGGGCTTATGTTCCACTGGGTCACGAAGAGCGCCGATGGCATTCGTGTCACGGACGTGTGGGAATCTCAAGAGCAGTTCGAAGGCTTCTCCAAAGAGAAGATTGGTCCCATTTCTCAGGCCGTTGGGTTTCCCGCGCCGCCCAGAGTCGAGTTCTTCGAGGTGCACAACCACCTCACCGCTGGCTAGCACAGGTCGGACCTCCAAGCGCCTCAGAAGCGCTCGTCGATCCTCGGCACCCTGCCCCAACTAGTGCCGGAGTGTCCCACCCGACTGGCAATGTACGGGGGCACCTACTCCTTAGTGACTGTCGCGATTGTTTCCCAAGCGCGATCACGGGCTGGGCGGCTGGGTCAGACGTCGGAGGAGGAGGTAGCGGCTGTGGGCAGCCCAGATGAAGCCCTCGGTCACGATCGGATCGCGCTCGTAGTCGACCTGGAGACGTCGGCTGTTCATGAGCCACGCCCAGGTGCGCTCGACGATCCAGCGCTTCGGAAGTGCCTCGAAGCCGCCCGGGTGGATGCGCTTGACCACCTCGACGCCCACGTGGTGGCTCCGACAATGCTCGATGAAGGTGCGTTTGAAGCCCGAGTCACACCAGAGTTTGGCGAAGCGTCGCGAGCGGTCGCGGGCCCGATCGGCCACGGTGATCCCACCGGAGTTGTCCGAGACCGAGGCGGCGACGACCACCACTGCCACGAGGAGTCCGAGGGTGTCGACGATGCCGAGGGTCTTGCGGCCGTTGATCCTCTTTCCGGCGTCAAAACCCTTGGTTTCCTTGCTCACAATCGACGACGCGCGTACCGAGCGAGCGTCGACGATGCCGGCCGAGGGCTCGCCCTTGCGACTTTCTCGCTGACGCACCGCGGCGGCCAGCCGCTCGGCGATGCGCTCCCAGGTGCCGTCGCGCGACCACTTGAGGTGGTAGCGGTGCACGGTGTTCCAGTTCGGATAGCTCTCGGGCAGCGCTCGCCACTGACAGCCCGTGGCGGCCACGTAGAAGATGGCGTCGACGATGCGACGCCGATCGACCGTGACAGGACGACCCATCGATCCGGGCGTCCAATACGGAGCGACCAGATCGGCGATGAGCTCCCACTCCTCGTCGCTCATGTCACCGTGCGTCGTTCGCCAGGTCTGCGCTACTCCGACGGGGTCAGCTTCCATGACAAAGGCTACGCGGCGACGAACCCCAGATGAGGCCTATTCCGTCATTGACAAGCGCGGATTTTTGGAACAGTCACTTAGCTTGCAATTAAACCCCCGGTCGCTGTTCAAGCTGCCTTCTTGACCGCCGGATAGCGCTTTCTGGGCGGTTTTCGCGTTCCTTTGGGTCGCCCCGGTCCCGGGGTCGAGGGTTTCGGTGGGTGGGCGGGTGTGCCGAGGTGTGCACGCAGTCGCCGAAACCCTCTGCGGACTCGCGCTGGGGTGAGTTTGTTCGGGTCGCACGGTCGTTCCCAAGGCAGTCGGAGGTCGTCGACGAGCTGACGAGCGAGACGAAGCTGTGTGTAGGCGGCAAGGACCAACCAACTCCACCGGTCGGCCTGTTCGGGCATCTGCAGCGACGGTGTCGTCCATCCCAATGTCCCCTTCATGAACCGGAAGGTGTGCTCGATGTCGAACCGACGCAGATAGGCCCGCCAGCACAGATCGAGGTCGGGCTCGCCGTCACCAGACCACCACAGCCACAGGGTCTTTTTGATCCGTCCTGCCGGCTTTGGTAGGTGTTCGACCTCGACCCGGATGACACTGCCTTTGATGATCGGCGGTTCCTCACAGTCGCGCCAGCGCCCCCGGCCATGCAGTCTCGGATGCAGGTTGTGCCAGGCCGCCACCGTGACCTTCCCGTAGCGGCGGACGGTGGTGATGAGTTCAACGTCGGGAGCGGTCCAGGTCTCCTCGTTGGAAAGCATGAAGCGGGGGCCGTGACGCGGCGGACGACCCCGTGCTCCGTCGGTGCGAGGCTCGGGGTCGGGATGGAAGACCCGGGTCGAGGCAATGCGCACCAGCACCTCGGCCCGGGTGTCGGTGAGCCCGTGGCCGAGGGCGATGCCGTCATAGCCGGCGTCGAAGACAAAGAGAGGGACATCGCCGTCATCTGGTAGGAGGCCGACGAGGCGCTTGACTTGATCGATGGTGGCGTCCGCTGCCTCCATGGACGGGCTGATGCGCAGGACGTCGAGTGGAGCGGTCCAGCTGTCGGGCGCCCAGTTCAGCTGGCTGATCCACTGATAGGACCACCCGGCCACGATGGGCTGGCCGGCGGAGTGCTTGGAAGCCGAGTAGTGGAAGCCCCGTTCGGGGCTGCACTCGGCATCGCAGCGGTCCCAGGTCGAGGCATCGACGGCAAAGACCAAGGGCCACTCTTTGGGACGGTGCTCGACCAGCAACTGGCGAAGCCGAACTTCGTCGACGTCTCCCTCGGCCAAGGACTTGTAGAGACTGCCGTGGCTGCGCCGGAACTCCGGCTCGAGGCTGAGGGAGGGCACCGATCCGACCGGGGCCGGTGAGCACAGCACTGCATCGCAGAGCTCGAAGAGAGCGTCTCCCCAGGGCGAGAGGCAGCGGTGGAGCGACGAACGGAAGTCCCTCACCTCGGCAATGGACCGGTCGGAGGATCCCATGCAGACAGTCTGCTTACTGTCTGCGGACCAATGAGGGATGCTGGTCGTGGACACAAGGAGCGCAATGGCACGGACGAGGGTCGAGGAGCGGCTGGCCGAGTACGACCGGCGACACAAAGAGTTGGCGGCCCAGATCGCCGAGATCGGGATCGTTGCCGCCGGCAGTGTGACTCGCCGTTTCACCCACTGCACGTCGGTCGGCTGCCGATGCAACGCTGACCCGCCTACTCCTCACGGGCCCTACTGGCAGTGGACCGCGAAGGTGAACGGCAAGACGGTGACCAAGCGACTGACTGACCGAGAAGCGCAGCTCTATCAGGAGTGGATCGGCAACGACCGCCGCATCAAGACGCTGCTCAATCAGATCCGAAAGGTGGATGCGAAGGCCACCGAACTGCTCTTGAAGGAAGCCATTAGCGGCTAGGGCGAACGTTTAATTGCAAGCTTAGAACTGCCTGCGGCCCATGACGTCGGGTCCGATCTTGAGTCCGTCTTCTGCGCTAATGGCAGGGATCACCGTGATGTCGAAGGTGTCTCCCCAGGTGAACGCGACTTCCATCAATGCGGCGTAGTCGTCCGCCTGAAAGATTGAGACGACGGCCGGGTCTTCGGCCGCCGGCCAATACTCGGCAATCAGCTTGACGCCGCTGGGGTAGTTCCAACCGGCGCGGTGCACGAGGGCGCCGTCCCGCTGATCACGGGTAAGGCCCTGCTTCCAGCGGAGCAGCATTACGTAGTCCATGGTCGTCTCCCTTCTGATGCGAGGATTGCGTCTCCCGCTGCCGAAGATAGCCCTGGCGTTCTTCGGCTGCACGGTAGCGGCTAAGCGCTGGTTCGGGATTGTCGGGCGGCCTCGGCGACGGCGCTACGTCAACTACCCGGCGGACGGGGCACCTCCAAGACCAACATTCGGATGTTCCCACGGTCCGTTCTGAGGCCTTAGCCTCTTGCTGTGATCGCTCAGACGGTGAGACAGCTGAGGGCTGGTGGGTTAGGACATGACGAGGCCTGATCCTGATCACGTCCCCGCCTTGACGAATCGGTACCCAAATGTCGATCACGCGACGTGGTACTCAACGGCAAGCCTTCAAGCTGCCGCGATCACATATCTCTCCACTGCTGGGTGGTCCATACGACGGGTGGCCCCTGCTGACCCAGCTCCCCTCAGCATTCACAACGTTGCAGAGTTTGAACCCCACCACATCGAAGCTGAGCAGGGTGGGGTCCACCTGTTCCTCCAGATAATCGAATATCCCGACCCGACCCATTGGCCCGAGATGGCTCGCCAACGCACTGACAGGGACCCGAGCGCGCCTTACGACCCCGAGGTTCTCCCCGAATCCTGGGGCTTCAGCAGCTACTCGTCCGCACTCCTCACAGGGACCCATCTCCGAGCGCACCACCCTGACGCTCGGATCGTCCAGCTGTATCCGTTGATTGGTGTGTTCCGCACGCTTGAGAATCCGAATGATGTATCTCTTGGCATACGGCCACTCCGTGCCTACGAGAGCGCGTACATGCGCGCCAAGATGTGTCGAACTGTGGCTGGTCAGAGAAGATGGCACGCTGTTTCAACGTGTTCTGACTGAGGGCTGATGCTGTCCGTGGCCATGAAAAAGTCCCCGGTTATGGCCAGCTGAGGTCCCCGCTGGTGGCCACGAGAAGTCCCCGTTTTTGGCCACGAGAAGTCCCCACCCCTCACTGAAGGATCCACCAACGAGGCCCCCTGGCCGGTGACCACACGGGGCGACCTCACCCTGACGCTCTACAGCGACTCGACCCAATGGATGGCCTGTCTCATTAGTCCCTCGTTTGTCTCGATCAACTCGGTCTCGGGCACGGGTGGGCCTCCCGTCGCGGACAGCTCAGCCACCTTGGACTACCTCAGGATTCGGGAAGCGTCCGGTGATGCGGACACGGTGGCGGTGGGTCGGAGCGGCTCGGCAGTCAGCGGAGTAGGTCTGCAACGTACCGATGGTTCAATCGTGACAGCCACGGTCGACGACGGCCACTTCATGGCGTGGTGGCCCGACGGTGAAGGTGTCAGCTCCCTCGCGGTTACCACGACCTCTGGGACGCAGAACTACCCGGTCGACCCGAGCTTTGAGCAGTTAAGCCCCGAGCCGTCCAATCAGGCGGTTCACCAGCTGTCAGGTGTCCCTGGCCAGTAACCGATCGGTTCAATGTACCCGTGGGCTCCTGTCCCCGAGGATTCGGAGTGGAGCAGTGGTCGCGTAGCCAGATCGGGCCGTTCCCTGGCAGGCAACAGTCGCGAGCGATCGGTCCAAACAGACGGCTGCCTGGGGTCCCCGGTCAACGGAAGGGCCTTCGGTCGTGCCGGCCATGGCTTGCCGCACCTCGACTAGGTGCCCCAAAAACGCGCGAGCGACTTCGGGCCGACAGATAGCTCCGAGGTGCCCAATGTCCCACCGTACCGGCAGCGAACGGGGTCACCCCCGACCGCGGTCGGAATCAGATGCCCGCGCAAACGTCTTTTGATCGATACCTCTCGGCCTGACGCATAGGACCGGATCCACCTTCGAACGCAGCAATAGTCCGTTGACAGCTCTCACCCCCTGGGGCTAGACGTGCCGAATGTCAAACAAGAGCGCAATCGTGACCGGGTGTTCGAGTGGTATTGGGAGGTCAACCGCCCTGGAACTGACCGCACGGGGCTACGAGGTCGTTGCCACCGCGCGACGCTACGAGTCGATCGCCGATCTGGCCGTCGCGCGTACCTTGACCCTCGATGTCGACTCCGATGAGTCCGTGGCCGCTGCGCAGGCCGCTGTCGGCCCCGTCGACGTCCTGGTGAACAACGCGGGCTTCGGGATCGACGGACCGGTAGAGGAAGTCCCCCTCGTCGAGGTTCGCCGGGCGTTCGAGACGAACTTCTTCGGCGCGGCGCGCATGATCCAGGCCTTCGTCCCCGCCATGCGCGAACAGGGCTCGGGCACGATCGTCAACCTCACCTCCGTCGCGGGAATCGTCGGCGGCCCCTTGGCCGGGTTCTACTCGGCGACCAAGTTCGCCCTCGAGGCGCTGTCCGAGTCATTGCACCTAGAGGTGGGCCACTTCGGCGTGAAGGTGCTCGTGGTGGAGCCGGGCGCGATTGCGACTCGCTTCGGGGACAACATGGTGGACCTCCGCGGCCAACCGGGACCCTACGCCGAGCTGGCCACGAAGTGGGAGAGCGCCATGGGTGTCCTTGGTGGCGGGGAGCCGGCACCAGGTCCCGAGCTCGTAGCGACGAAGATCTGCGATGCGTTAGAAGCAGAGCACCGTCCGCTCCGCCTGCCGGTCGGCGCCGACGCCGAGCTGATCGCCGCGGGCCGCCAGGGTGCGAGTTTCGACGACTTCGAGGCGGCGATGCGCGAGATCCTTAAGCTCGATTGGTAGTGCGCCCCCGAAATTCTGGAAGTCCGTCGATCTGCCGGACACGTGGGCTGGCAGACGCCTAACCCGATCGGGGACACCCCCAGCTGCAGTGAGGGCCGCTCGTTATGGGGCGGTCTCCCGCCTTCTTAGTCGCGTTCTCTGGGGGTGATGTAACGGCACTTTGCGCGTGGGGCGGCCCTACTAATCAAGGTCGGAATATCTCGTGGACGGCGAACTCCTCGACGCTCGTTGGTCCCTGAGGAGTCACACCGGCCGATTCGATCGCCTTCTGATCCACGGGCATGGCGGCGTCGTAGGTCCGCCGCGATTCCCAAAAGTCGATCACTTGCCAGCCACCCTCGATTGGCGCAGAGGAGTGGAAGAACAGACCGTTCGGCGGCTCACCAGCCATGATGAGCTTGTGGATGGCGTCGAACTGCTCTTGGTTGGTGCCGGGAAGAGTGGTGTGGATGCGGACAGTCATGGGTCGGTCATCCTTTCTCGTGTGGCGATCGCAATCGCCGAACTTTACGGTAGTGGCGGTCTCGCCACACGCCCGTTCGGAGCACTCGGCCTGACCGGGCATCCGCACCGGGCTCAGATCCGAAGGGCCCGACGAATGTCGCCGTCCTGATGCGATGAAGCGGCGGTCTGGGGCACCGGGCTGTGCGAGCCTAAGCACTGTGACCAGTCCCGCCGGCCGGCGTATCGAAGTTCCAGAAGCGCTGGTCTCCTGGCACCGCAAGTTCTTCGGCGAGACCGGTCGCGCCTGGATCGATGCATTGCCAGACCTCGCCGCAGGCCTGCTGGACCGCTGGCAGCTGCAGCCCGACGGAGCTCCAACCTGCGGCGCCTGGGCGCTCGTGTTGCCCGTCGTGCGCGCAGACGCCACGCCCCGCGGTAGTCAAGCTCCAACCCGTCACCGACCACACCGTCGGCGAGCCCGACGCACTGCGCGCGTGGAACGGAAACGGCGCCGTACGCCTGCTGGACCACGACCCCGAATCGGGTTGGATGCTGCTCGAACGCCTCGACGCCGACCGCTCACTGGCTAGCGTCCGCGACGACCTGGCCGCCCTACAGATCCTGTCCGAGCTCCTCGCCCAGCTCAGCTCCGTTCCTGCACCCGCCGGCATGCGCCGGCTATCCGATTTCGGCGCCGACCTACTCGACCGTGCACCACGCGCCCTGACGCTCGTGAGCGATCCATCGCAACGCCGCCTCATCCAAGCCTGCGCTTCCGCTCTCGAGGAGGTGCTCTCAGAAGCGGGCGACCACCTCGTGCACGAAGATCTGCACTTCGACAACATCCTGGGACCACACCCGGCCGACCAGCGAGAACCCTGGCTGGCCATCGACCCCAACCCGGTGGCCGGCGATCCCGGCTTCGCGCTCCTCGCGGCACTGCACAACCGGTGGGAGGAAGCCGTCGCTACCGGCGACTTGCCGCGGGCGATCCGTCGTCGCTTCGACCTGATGACCGACATCCTCGGACTTGACCGGAAGCGCGCAACCGCCTGGACGCTGGCCCGCGTCCTGCAAAACGCACTCTGGGACGTCGAGCACGACGACACCATGTGGCACACCGAAGCAGACCGAGCTATCGCCCAAACTCTGCTCGACACAGCGGGCTGAGGCTGCTGGTCGCCCGCCGCAGCTGGGGTACGCGCCTCGCTCCCAAAGTGTCGGTCAGCTGCACCCCAGCCCGGCGTTCGAAGACACCCCTCGGAATGATGTGCTCCGAGAGCGACTATTCCGAGAGCCGCAGGAGCGAAAGCCAGCAGGCGGTGGCGAGCTACATCCACTCCAGAGAGTCAATCACTGAGAAGTTCTGATTGACCATCATCCCGCCCCCCAGTAGGCGTCGCAGGCGGTCACCGAACCGGCGAAATGGGCTATCCAAGCCCGAGGCCGCGTAACCTTGGGCCGTGAGAACGATGGTCGATACTGGCCCCGGTCGGCCTCCAATCCGAATCGACCTATTTGTAAAGCCAGTAAGAAACGAGCACCAGCCCGACGGACCATTGATCTGGACCGGTGAGTCGAACTTCCCGATTGGCTTCCGGGTTGGAGCATCGAGCCTGCCTGAGTTGATCGAGATTGCGCAGTCTCATGGGCGACAAGTGCTGCCCGGCGAGGACATCGACCTTCACATCTTTCTCGTCCCCGACAAGATGCCACCCGAACCTTTCGTGGAGCTGCACGTCGATCCTGCTCCTTCGGGACCGACTGAACGCGGGTGACAGGGGGTACCCTCAGCCCGGCAGCGAACGGGGGCACTCCATCCGGTGATCAGGCACATGGGCCATTCGTAGTCGCGCCGTGGACTGCGCCATGGACATCGGCAGATCGGGTCGTACACTGAAGACCGTGGTAAGTGCGTGGCACGGGTCAGGGTCTTCGCTGGATTCTGGTCTGGAGGATGCTAGGCCTCGCGACATGGGCCAAATGAGTCGGAAGGAACGGTCCGGCTGGGTGATCGTGACGGTCCTTGCTTTGGTGTCCCTCGTTATCGCACTCGCGGCTCTTGCTCACTTCGCGATCGTGGGTATCGGAAACGCCATGAGCAACCTGGGCAAAGGCATTGGGCAAGCTGCCGTAGCAATCGAGGCCGGGGGTACCGCAGCCAACAACGCTTCCGCTTCTGTAGGTCCGCAGGGTGGTTCTCTGAGTGCCTCGGTACTGAACGCACGACTACCCAAGTATCAATGGGCGGGCGGAGCAACGAATGTGCCCGTCTCCTCTGCCAAGAGGTACGTCGTCGGCGTGAGTGCCAGTGCGACGCATATCGTGACCGCACTGCAGATCGCCCCGGACCAGTGTTCGTATGGCCTCAGCGTCACGTCCGACGAGGACCCCATCATCACCGATGACCATCTCGCCTGGGGATCTGGCACCTATTACAACTTGTATCCGGCTCGGCGGTGTGTTGCCGACCAGGCACCAGTTGCAGGGTGGATCGCGTGGGACTCTTCTCTGTCGGGCGGGTGAGACATAGCTAACGCGCTCATATCCGGCGAACTGAGCTACCCGGTGAGCGAATTATGGGCGCGCATAGTGGGATACTGCTGACGCATTGCGGGCCGGCCGCGGTGATCTGTCTAAGATCGGCGGCAACGACCGTCGCGACTGGAGGGTGGTCGGTGCGTTCGCCATTGTGTGACCTGATCGAAATTGAAATTCCGATCATCCAGGCGGGGATGAGTATCTTCACATCGCCTGTGCTGGCGGCAGCAGTCTCCGACGCAGGCGCGCTCGGCAGTCTCGGTGCGTGGAACCGTCCAACCGACCAGCTCCAGCGCGAGCTCGATGAGCTCCGTGACTTGACGGAACGTCCCTTCGCGGTGAATCACGTCGTCCCGGATCTCAACGCAGAATCGTTCGCGGCGACGCTTGAGCGTGCTCCTGCCGTCGTCTCGTTCGCGCTCGACGACGCGGGTGTCGAACTCGTCGGCCGTGTCCACGATGCTGGCAGCCTCGCCATGCAACAGATCACGACCGTTCGCCAGGCGCGGCTCGCCGTCGAACACGGTGTCGATATCATCGTCGCCCAAGGCGGTGAAGCCGGCGGGTACGGCGGCACCGTGAGCACCCTGAGCCTGGTTCCTCAGGTCGTCGACGCAGTAAGTCCGGTCCCGGTCGTCGCTGCGGGTGGCATCGCCGACGGGAGAGGCATCGCCGCCGCCGTGACCCTCGGTGCAGTCGGCGTCAACCTCGGCAGTCGTTTTCTCGCCTCCGCCGAGTCGCCGGTCGGAGAACGGTGGAAGAAGGCCTTGGTCACCTACCCGTCCGAAGACTGGATCCAAGCTGGGTTCATCAACGCGATGAACCCCAACCCCGGGACAATCGGATACCGAACACGTTTACGTCTCTTGCGCACCGAGTTCGTCGAGCGCTGGGAGGCGCGAGCAGACGAGGTCGAGATCGACCCGGCACCAGTGCTCGCCGAGCTCAACGAGGCGGTCGCGGCCGGCGACAAAGAAGCACTTCTCGTTGTCGGCGGTCAGAGCGCGGGCCTCATCCGACACGTCGAACCTGCAGGCGCGATCGTCCGCCGCGCTTGTCGCCGAGGCGCGAGAAGCGCTCGCCGAGAGCGCGCAGTTTGAGCTCTAAATGCTGTGCGAGGGCCGCAACGCGCCCAACCCCTCGCACGACGAGTAGGCGACATCCCGCAAAGGGGACTACACCGGCGCCGATTCGGCCACGATCGCCGCACCAGTGACACACCGGCTGTCACCGCGCGGCAACCACTGCCCCAATAACACGAACCGACAACTCCAACTTGGATCACCGTTGTGCCGGAGTGCCCCACCTACCCGACGATCGGGGGCACGACAATCATCCGGCGGTCTCCCTTCCATCACCCGCCAGAGCCCCAGAACGGCGCATTGCCGAAGGCGAAGACGCCTCCGTCTTGAGCGACCATCCAGTAGCCGTTCCCGTCGTCGGTTGCCGCCATGCCCGTGACGGGAGCGTTCAAGGCGATGCCGCCCATTGAGCCTTCGAAGGCGGCCTTGAAGGAGAAGATGCCTCCGTCCGCGGCGACGAGCCAGTACCCACCCTCGGCGTTCGCGGCTATGCCGACGACCGACTTGTTGAGTGGCACGCCACCCATGGACCCCCAGAACGGGGCGTCGCCGAAGGCGAAGACCCCTCCGTCGGCGGCGACGAGCCAGTACCCCTTTCCGTCTGGGGTGGAGGCGATGCCCACGATCGGCTGGTTCAGCGACTGCCCTGGCTTGAGCGCGCCGGGAACCGAGCCGTAGAAGCCGGCATCGCCGAAGGTAAACACACCACCGTCTGTGGCGACGAGCCAGTAGCCCCCGTGGTCCGGGGTCGACGCGATGCCGATCACAGGCGCTTCGAGCGGGGTGCGTGCCGTGGAACCCAAGGAAGGTGCGGACCCATCGGCATAGACCGCTCCATCGGCGCCGACGACCCACAGGGACGAGACGTCACTCGCCGATGCCCGAGCGATCCCGACGGCCGGAGAGTAGGACTGTGTCGTATCAGGAGTAGAGGGCGCCAAGCGCGTGCCATTGCCGAAGCCCCAAAGCAGGTAGTCCCGATCGGCATAGGTGTACCCCAGATTGCCCGGAGTCGGAACGATCCCGACGGGACTGTCGGAGTACCCACTCGTCGGCCCATTGAGAGTGGCGGACGAGGGCGGAACGAACTGAGTGAGTCCGATGGGACCTCCCCCACAGGCCCCGAGGACGCCCAACGACCCGGCGGCGCTGCTGCCGGCAGTCGGACTCGATGCGACGAACTGGAAGGTCGAGCCTGCGGGCTGGGCACACGGATAGTCCATGGTCCACACGATGGTGGGACCTGGCTGGCCTGGCAGGAAAGTGAGTGTGACGGAGTGCGCCTGTCCGTTCCCGATGATGCTGGTGGCCCGGATTCCAGAAGTAGTGCTGATCGTCCCGGTGACCGAGATCGTTGTGGTGCACGCTTGCCCAGGCACGGCCGGAACGGTCTGGAGGAAGATCGAGGGACGGTAAAAGCCTTGTTCCCGATCACCTGTCCAACCGACTTGGGTCGCGCCAAGGGACACGCCGCACGCCGCTGTGGCTGCGGCAGCTGCCTCACCGAAACCGAGCGCGACCGGCGCGACGGCCAGGGTGCCTGTCACCGCCGCAAGCGCCGCGACCAAACGACCGACCCGACCGGAACCGTGCCTCTGCGCACCGGTCAAAACCGAGGAGACGCGTCTGCGCGTTCGCATGCTCATCGGTTCCCTCTCCTCTTGCGGTCGAGCCGCATTCCTCCGTACCACTTGGGTCGCAAAACGTACCGACTCGAGGGTGACGGATGCAACCCTCATGGAATTGGTAAGGCAATGCGGTAACGTCCGAGTAAGTCCGCCCGGGAGGTTTCTCAGAAGCGCCGCAGCGTGATCCGGCGGTTTGGGCGGTTCAGAGACCCTCGGATGGGCATCCCCCTAGTGCGTTGGTGGGCAGGGGTCTACGGATGAAGCGCTGCCACAAACGGCTGATTTCGACAGGTCTCCTTCGACAGTTCGATCAAGCGCCGGTCGGTATTACACCTCGACGCTGATTTCGATGCGGGGTGGTCCACTCACGCCCGCTCTAGCCATGGCGTCTTTCAGATCGGGATCGTCGGCGAAGGCGTGAGCTTCATCGACCGAGGGGAACCAGTGCAGCCCCGTAATTTCGTTCGGATCATCGGCATTCCGAAAGACCGTGGCGTCGGTGACCCCGTGCTTGTCACGTACCGGTTGCGCCTTGTCATATTCGATCCGCCAAGCGTCGAAGTCCTTCACGGCATGCTGCACAACCATCAATACCCTTGCCATCTTGCGCTCCTCAATGTGTCGTCTGATCAATCGAGGTCTCCGCGTCCGAGAGTAGCTCCAGGACGATCACCGTTCGATCATGCGCATTTGCTCTTCGGTATGGTGGTCACCCGCCGCTGGGGGCAGGGCATCCAGGCGAGACAGTTGCGCCGGCGTCAGCTGCACCGCATCCGCGCCGACGTTCTCCTCGAGTCGAGAGATCCTCTTGGTGCCCGGGATGGGTGCGATGTCTTCACCCTGCGCCAGGAGCCAGGCCAATGCCACCTGTGCGGGCGTTGCTCCAGCTTCATGGGCGACGGCCTCGACCTCGTGCAAGCTGGCCAAGTTGGCGTCGAAATTCTCCCCCGTGAATCGAGGATTCGACCTGCGGAAGTCGGCCGCGTCGAGTTGCTCGACGGAGCGAATGGCGCCCGTCAGCATCCCGCGGCCCAGAGGTGAATAGGCAACAAACCCGATGCCGAGTTCCCGCAGGACGGGCAACACCGTCGCCTCGGGGTCGCGGGTCCACAACGAGTACTCGGACTGCAGCGCCGTGACCGGGTGGACGGCATGGGCGCGGCGTATCGTGTCTGGGCCGGCCTCGGACAGGCCGATGTGACGGATTTTGCCCTCGGTGACAAGTTCCGACAAGACACCGGCCGTCTCCTCGATCGGCGTGTTGGGGTCGACGCGGTGCTGGTAGTAGAGATCGATGTAGTCGGTGTCGAGCCGCCGCAGCGACCCTTCGACGGCGATTCGGGTGTTCGCCGGGGAGCTGTCGAGGTGACCGGGACCGCTGCCGACATGGGAGATCATGCCGAACTTGGTGGCCAGAACAACCTCGTCGCGCCGAGCCTTGAGGGCGCGCCCGACAAGCTCCTCGTTCACGTACGGGCCGTAGACCTCGGCGGTATCGATGAAGGTGACACCCAGTTCCAGGGCGCGGTGGATGGTCTCGATCGACTGGGCCTCACCGACGCTGGCGTCGATGTAGGCGGTGGACATGCCCATTGCCCCCAGCCCGATCCGAGCCACCTCCAGGTCTGCCAATTTGATGTGCTTCACAATTCGCTCCTTCTCGACAGTGTGATCCGGGCCGGTACGAGCCGGATCGTGGCTTGGTGGGCCTCGGTCCCGACAACGTGGCCCACAATGTGCTGGCCGTAGCCGTCGTATTTGGCGTGGTACGCGGAATCGATCGCAGCGTGCGCGTCGGGTGCGGCTTCGCCGAAGGTCACGTCGCGCTCAAGCCCTCCAGTACGGATCTTGCCGGCGCCGCGCGCTTTGGCACGGCTGTACCACGGTCGTTCCGGACCACCTGCTGAACGCACGTAGATGTCATCGCCGACGCGGACGACCCACATCGTCACGTACGGGCGTAGCGTGCCATCTACGCAGCTCGAGGTGAGCCGAAGTTCTTCGGCATCACCGATGCGGCTCAACTCGTCTTCGGACCAAGTTCGCACATGGCTGGACTCTTGGGCCATGGTCGTGCTTCTATCCCTGGCCACGGTATTCGGCGTCGGTCACATGGGCGCCCCAGTGCGCGTCGCCCTCGGTGATCGAGAGGTGCATCATGAAGTGGTCGGGGGCGGCACCGTGCCAGTGCTCTTCACGATCAGGCGTGTAGACGACGTCACCGGGACGAATCTCGACGATGTGATCCCCGCGGGACTGGACCAACCCTCTGCCCTCGGTGACGTAGAGGGTCTGCCCACCCTCGTGTGAGTGCCAGGCGGTACGTGCCCCGGGCGTGAAGTGCACGGCACCGACATTGACGTGGGAGGGTTCCCAGACCCGGGTGACGGCATCGATCCAGACGCCCCCGGTGAACCAGTCAGCCGGACCCTTCACGGTCCTCTGCTTGGGCTGTACTTCCATCTTGCTTCTCCTATCGCAGTGCCTTCGATGTTGTTGAGGGTCAGGGTCGGACGATCACCTTGAGAGCGGTACGGTCCGCCATCGCCCGGTAGCCGTCGGAGACCTCGTCGAGAGTAACGCTCCGGTCGAAGACCAAACCAGGTTGCAGCTTGCCGTCGAGCACGTCGGGGAGGAGTTCGTCGATGTAGGCCCGAGCAGGGGCGACGCCGCCGGTCAACGTGACGTTCGCCAGGAATACGCTGAAGTCCATGGGAACCTCGGGATACTGGGGTGCGCCGACCCGACTGACGACGCCGCCGTCACGCACCACGGCGAAGGCGGTCGCAATGGCCTCTTTCAGTCCGACGCATTCGAGTACCCGGTGCGTGCCGTCACCGCCGGTCAACTCCCTGATCCTCTCGATTCCCTCCTCGCCTCGCTCCGCCACGATGTCCGTGGCACCGAATTCGAGACCCAGGTCGGTCCGATCCTTGTGATGGCCCATGAGGATGATCCGCTCAGCGCCGAGACGCTTGGCCGAAAGCACCGCCGACAGCCCGACAGCGCCGTCGCCAATCACCGTAACGGAGGTCTGGGGGTTGACGCCGGCGGAGTGCGCGCAGTGGTATCCCGTAGGGAACACGTCGGAGAGGCTCAGCAGGGACGACAGGAGGGCGGAGTCTTCGGCGACCGGCAGCTTCACAAGGGTTCCCTGCGCTTGAGGCACCCGCACCGCCTCTCCCTGACCGCCGTCGATCCCGTCGCGGGCCCACATGCCGCCGTGCCGGCAGGAGGTCTGCAGGCCTTCCTGACAGAAGTCACAGGTGTTGTCCGCCCAGACGAAAGGGGCCACGACCAGATCGCCCCTCTTCACGCCCGACACCTCTGAGCCCACGTCCTCGACCACGCCGAGGAACTCGTGCCCGATGCGCTCACCTTCCCCTGATGCGGGCATGGACCGGTAGGGCCAGAGATCGCTGCCGCAGATGCAGGCGCGCACGACCCGCACGATGGCGTCGGTCGGCTCTCGCAGTTGGGGGTCGGGGACCTCTTCCACTCGGATGTCGCCGGCGCCGTGGATGATGGTTGCTCTCATGTGAACTCCTCTTCATTCGTCTCGTTCAGCTTGTCCTGCCGCCCACGGTCAACATGGCGCGCACCACCAAGGTGCTGCCGACGTGGGTTCTGGGTTGGCTCTCGAACTAGGGCTGTGAAGCCGGTCCCTGCCGCGACTTCACAGCCTCGGTTCCATGCTCAGAATCGGATTGCTCGGTCTCGTCAACGGTGGCGGCCCAGCTGGCCAGGAGGTTGAGCGCGTCCTGAGAGGGTGACCCCGCTTCGGCGGTGTAAGCCAAGACGGTCAGATCCTCGCCAGGCAGCTCCATGGCCTCAAAGGCAAGGTCGAGATCACCCACGACAGGGTGATGGAGCTGCTTGCGCCCAGTGCGGTGGAAGCGCACGTTGTGCGCCGCCCACCGGGTGCGGAAAGTCTCGCTTCTGGTCGACAGCTCCCCGATCAGATCGGTCAGGGCCTTGTCGTAAGGGTTGCGGCCCGCCTCGGATCGCAGCATGGCCACGATGTCGTTGGCAGCCCGTTCCCAGTCGACGAAGAACTCTTGGGAGCGGGGATTCAAGAACACGAAGCGAGCATTGTTGGCGGGCCGGATCGGATCGGTGAACATGTCCGAGTACAAGGCGAAGCCCAATCGATTGGCCGCCAGGAAGTCGTGTCGGGCGTTTCGGACCCACGCAGGGGCGCCCACCATTGAGTCGAGCATGCGCTGGACGCTCGGCCGTACCCGCTGGCTCGACATCCGTCTGCGGTTAGATGTGCCTGCTTCGTTGGCAGCTCGGGCTAGGTCGAACAGATGTGCCCGCTCGGCGTCACCGAGCTGCAGCGCACGGGCGAGGGAATGGAGGACGGCTTCCGAGACTCCGTGCAGGTTCCCACGCTCGACGCGGGTGTAGTAGTCGACGCTGACCCCCGCCAGCATCGCCACCTCCTCCCGGCGCAGCCCAGGGACCCGCCGCTGCCTGCCATAGGCGGGCAGGCCGGCCGCCTCGGGGCCGAGTCTGGCCCGGCGGGAGGACAGGAACTCCTTGACTTCGGTCTTGCTGTCCACGCCTTCCAGGTTAAGGGTGTCTCGGAGAACCAGGGAGGGTCTGTCATTACCTGTATCAGTAGGGCCTTCCTCACTGGGCGAAAGCGTCGTTCAATGGGGAAGACCCGAGGAGACGGGCACTACGACCAAGGAGTCATCAATGAGCGAAGTCATCGTCGTCATCGGGGCAGGATCGATAGGTCAGGCAATCGCCCGACGAGTGAGTGCTGGGAAGCATGTTGTGTTGGCTGACCTACGCCCTCGAGAACGCCCACGCGGCGGCGGAGGTCATGCGCGACGCCGGATTCGACGCGAGCACGACAAGCGTCGACGTGTCCTCACGAGAATCGGTTCACGCACTCGTCGAGACAGCCACCGGCTTTGGCGATGTCACCGGCCTCATCCATGCCGCGGGCGTCTCACCCAGCCAGGCCACGCCGGCGACCATCCTGGCAGTGGACCTCTACGGAACTGCGCTCGTGCTCGAGGGGTTCGGGAGCGTCATCGCTCGAGGCAGTGCGGGGGTGGTCATCGCGTCGCAGTCCGGGCACCGCCTCGGCGCCCTCACCGAAGATCAGAATGCCGCACTGGCGACGACCCCAGCCGACGAACTGCTGAAGCTCCCCATGCTCCAGCCCGACCAGGTGACGGACCCTCTGAACGCCTACCAACTCGCCAAGCGTGGTAACTCGCTGCGCGTAATGGCCGAGGCCGTTCGGTGGGGCAAGCGTGGTGCCAGGGTCAACACCATCAGCCCCGGCATCATCTTCACGCCGCTGGCCCGGGACGAGCTGACCGGCCCTCGCGGCGAGGGATACCGCCGGATGATCGAACTCTGCCCGGCCGGACGCGGCGGAACGCCCGATGAGGTCGGAACTGTCGGTGCACTTCTCATGGGCGTCGAGGGCGCGTTCATCACAGGTAGCGACCTCCTCATGGACGGCGGAGTCACTGCCTCCTACTTCTACGGCGAACTCGCCCCAGCTGACTGATCGAATAACAACTGGGCTGTTGCTCAGCTTCAGGGCCACGCTCGGCTCTGAAGCTGAGCTGGGGTGACTCCTCGTCGGCCCTCCACACTGGCCCGATCGGCCGGGTGAGGCACACTTTTCCGGACCCAGACGGTCGAACGCTTGCTCCCAGCGAGCGGTTGAAACGGTTCCTTCAGTCGGGCCGCCCATCCAGGTAGGCGGTGACGCCCCACCGACTTCTGGCGGCGCTCACGGGCAGAGTTTGCACGAAACGGTCGTCGTGGTCCTGCCCGACAGAGTGTCCGAAGGCTGTCATCCAGGCGAATGGACCTTCATTGGCTCACGCTCGCTGAGGCACGTCCAGCACACGGCCCTTCTTGGGCCGTCGATTGGAGCCTCTGGAGAGAACGCCCCCCTTCTGCCCTCTGGGAGCTGCTGCCATGCCGTGTACGCATCAAGTGGCGCGATGTCCACACGGGTGTAGTCCTCGGGAGCGAATCGCTGTCCGCAGTAGTAGCAGCGGCGAAAGCTCCGACTTCGACCCTTCAGAATACGGACACACTCAGCGCGTGCCTCTTCCCACGAGGAATAGTGTTGCTTTCCGGTTGGAGGAACGGTGAGGGTCCTCGGGTGAGGAAGCCCTCCCCCGATGACACCCCGTTCGACCCGGTACGTTCCATCCCAACCCACAAAGAGCCGGAAGCCTCCCGTTCGGAGCAGATACCACAATCCTCGCGGCACGGTCGCCAGGGCGTCCTGCAGGGAGAAGTCAGCGTGCGGCCCTTCAACGCAGAAGTCGATATGCAAATCATGTGTCACAGCGAGTTCTGAGACCTGGCCTTCCAATGTTGCCCAGAATCCCGGCGAAGGTTCCGCCAGCGGCTCTCGGTACCCGAGTTCCGATGATTGGGTCTTCACGTCACGACACTCACCTGCCTTCCTAGCCATTGTGACCCTGGAATACCGACTGGAGCGATGGGGTCGTGCCAAGCGCCACATCTCCGTTCTGCGATCCCCACGAGTAGGCATAGTCGAACACGGGAGTCGGGACGAGGGAACCCCACGTCGAGAGAATCTCGGACTCTTGGTCCGCGGTCGGGAGCTGATAGGAGCCGCCGCCGTCATCGACCCAGGACCCGCCGCCGAAGGTTTGGTAGACCGGCACGACGTCAGCGAGCGGGATGCCTTCGTTCTCCGCTGCACTGACCGCCAGACGGATCCAGGAGTAGGTGCACGGCGACGTCGAAGGGTTGTCTGTGCGGCACGGGTACAGATCGAGGCCGTACAGGTCGATGTCGCTGTTGGCCGGGTTGTAACCACCCCGGTAGGAGGGGTGGTTGGAGCTGGAGAGGTCCTGCTCGATGATGAAGGTATAGGTCCCCGGATCGTGCGCGTGGACCCAGTCGGACTCGGCCTTCAGATTGGTTGCGCTGCATGAGGACGGATTGGGATCGTCCATCAGGTAGAACCCGAATACCTTGGCGTCACCGACGAAGCTGGCGATGATGCTCTGGAAGCTGGCCGTCGCACCGTCGCAGGTGCCGATCCATGCCAACGCCTTGACGCCAGCGGGCAGCGCCGCCGCCACGTCGTTGCTCGGCACATCGGCGAGGTTGAACCCAACGGCACCCGGCAGGTACGTGGACCCTGAGAAGTTGCCGTTCGCCGTGTAGTGCTCGGAGGTCTGCGGGCCACCCGCTGGCGGGGGCAGCGTCGTCGTGGTCGAAGTGGCCGTGGTGGTTGTCGTCGTAGTCGTCTGCGACGTTGTCGCGGTTGTCGCCCGCTGCGAATGGTGGGGACCGTGTGCGCTCCCTGCTCCTCCCGGCCCGAGCGACACGGAGACGACGGCGACGGCGACAGCGGCGACCACGACGATCGTGACCAGTGCGATCCTGATGCGTCTGGTCTGGCGCCTGTTTGCATGCTTACCAGCCATCGCCGGATTCGGTCACCACAGAACGGGCGGATCAGCCGGACGTCGGGGCTGACGTGTGCTGGTTGCCAGACTGATCACGCCCCCCCCGTAGCCGGTTTCAATGATTTGGTCGCCGAAGTCTCGGTCCTCATAGCCCCCGTTTCGGAGGACTGATTCGGTGCCGAACTTACCACCGACCGGTTCATGGCCTGACGTCGCCCCGCGGGCTGCACACCTGGGGCTGGGTCACCCGCACTGCCACTGCCGGGGCCCACCCAGGGGCTGGCACAAGAGCAGCACTCAGGTTCTCCGATTCGAAGCCTTGGGCGTCGTCACGATGACGGCCGTTCTCAGTGCTGGGGAGCCGCTCATGTGCCCATCGACGATGCGAAAAGCAATCGCGTGAGGGCTACCCGCCGATCGGTTCGATCCCCGAACGCGAGATCCTGAAGCCCTTTCCACTCGTCACGGTGCACGTCATTGCGCTGACGGACGACAGGCACTGATACGGGCCTTCCCCTGTCGCCGCTCCGTAAGGCAGAACTGGTTCGCCGGCCGACGGGTTACCGAGTGCACACTGCTTCCCGGTGCATGTCGTCAACGAGCCCGTTGACGACATGGTGACCAACTGGGGCGGCGAGAAGGTCACACAGCGGACTTGGTAGTCCGAAGCGGGATTGATCGCGCACGCGATGTTCTTCGTAGGGGAGAGAAAGCCTCCGTTCTCTGTTGCCGTCGCCAATGGAGATGACACCACTACCGCTGCCGTACCGGTCACGTCCTCCGATGCGCAGGCGGGAGGCGGGCCTATGACACCGACCTCGTCACTGAACCGATACGTGCCCGGTGCCGTGTAGGAGTGCGAAACGGCACGGGTCATGTCCGCCCGAGCTGTCTCTCCGCACGGGACCATGCCCGCGTTCGCACCGGTTGTGCCACCATCTCCGAAGGCGATCGACTCCACAGAAAGAGTCCCCGGACCTCGAATCTGGATGCTGAAGGTCACCGGGACTCCCGGAGACACGGGGTTGGGGCTCGCCGTCACGGTGACCGTCAGAGACTCGATGGTGGTCGGGGTCGTGACGGGCACGGTCGAGGGGGAAACGCTGGTGCTCGGGGTCGATGTCGTCGACGTCGTCGTCGTCATCGCTTCCTTCTGACCTGCGCACGAGGTGATCATGACGGCCATCAGCCCGAGGCTCGACACAATGCTCACGATTCTTCCCATGGGACACGCTTGCTGAGAGCGGGCGGCACGGCCCAGGGTCAAAGGTCCATTCTCCAGTATCGAGGGTCGGCACCAGGCCTCTGTGGATCCGACGTGTCAACTGTTCCCGCTCCCCCGGTCGCCTCAGTTCAGGTCAGGCTCGTGCCGATAGATGAGGGTGCACGATCTGCGCTCTCCGGCGGCCGTCGCCGATAGCCCGGCGCCCCTCCCGACGAGGTCGATCCTTGTCCCCGCCGTCTCGCTGCGGCAGGAATTCACGCTGCGCGCCCTGGTCCTGGCCACGGTGGCGGCTGGCGCCTGGTTCTGGCTGTGGTGGCTCGCCTCGGGGCACGGCAGCTGGACGAGCCCCCTGGGCGCCATCAGCACCGTCCTGCTGGCGTGGGTCTTTCTGACGCCCATGTACTTCTTGTACTTCGCCTGCCGCATGACGCGGCCCGACCTCCGGGTCCCCTTGCCCGCTCTCCGGGTGGCGATGATCGTGACAAAGGCCCCGTCTGAACCCTGGGCCGTCGTGCGCGCCACCCTCGAGGCGATGTTGGCCCAGGACTATCCCTCCGTCTACGACGTCTGGCTGGCCGATGAGAGACCGAACACGGAGACCCTTGCCTGGTGTGCCGCGCAGCACGTGCGCGTGTCTACCCGTTTCGGCGCCGTGGACTACCAGCGCGCGACCTGGCCGCGGCGGACCAAATCGAAGGAGGGCAACCTCGCCTACTTCTATGACACCGTCGGCTACCGCGACTACGACGTCGTGGCGCAGCTCGACTGCGACCACGTCCCAGACTCCTCATACCTGGCCGCCATGGTGCGCCCGTTCGCCGCACCAAAGGTCGGGTACACCTGTGCGCCGAGCATCTGCGACTCCAACGCCGACATGGGATGGACGGTCCGCGGCCGTCTGTACCGCGAGGCGACGCTGCACGGGCCCATGCAGGCGGGCGCCAACGACGGCTACGCCCCCGTGTGTATCGGCTCGCACTACGCAGTGCGCACGGCGGCCCTACAGAGTGTCGGAGGGCTGGGGCCCGAGCTGGCGGAGGACTACAGCACGACGTTGTGGCTCCAGTCGGGCGGCTGGGACGGCGTGTTCGTGCTCGACGCTGAGGCGCACGGCGCAGGGCCGGTCAGTGTCGACGAGCTGTTGACGCAAGAGTCCCAATGGGCCCGTAGCCTGGGGACTCTCTTGACCAAGTGGCTGCCGGGCCGAGTACGCGGCGTGCCATGGCGGGCCCGTGTGCGGATGGGGTTCTCTCTCTTCTTCTATCTGGTCATGGGTGTCATGCTCACGGTGGCAACGTTGCTCCCGATCATGGGGGTCCTGCTGCAGCGGTCGTGGGGCCATACCAGCTTGGTGGAGTTCTACGTGCACATGTGGGCCTTTTCGCTGCTGGTGCTCGGGACCGCTGTCTACGTGCGGCACCTCGACGTCTTCCGGCCACGCGATGCCAAGCTCTGGTCCTGGGAGGCGGTCCTCTTTCAGCTGGTGCGGTGGCCCTGGACCTTCGGGTGTTTCCTACAGGGCATGTACTTCGGGTGGCGCTCCCGCACGAAGGCCTTCAAGGTGACCCCAAAGGGAGCGAGCGAGGAGAGCGCGCTGAGTGCGCGCTGGCTGCTGCCCATGTTCGTACTCGGAGTCGCACCGGCCTGGGTCGTGGTGCTCACACCCCCGACGGATCTCGTGCTGGGCCCGGCGCTCCTGTGCATCGTCGAGTGCGCCACCTACCTGCTGGCGATGCTGACGATCATCGCGCTCCATTTGGCCCGAAACCATCGTTCCGCTGGCGTACCGCTACCGGCGAGTGGCATTCCCACGCGGCACACCGTGACCTTGGGCGTCACGATCCTGTTCCTCGCCGCCCTGCTGACGCTGACTGAGCTCGCCCTGCGCATCGCCCACGGTCTGGTCTAGCGGCGCAATCGTCCGCCGACTTCGCCGCACGACGCACGTCGCACGTCGCACACCTCAGGTGTCGACGGGGTCCGCTGGGACCGGGGTGGGCACGAGCGCCGGCGCAGTCCGCATCCGGTGGCGCCTGGCCAGACCCGTGAGGAGCAAGCCGCTCATGACGAGCAGCGCCCCGACGAACCCTTCGAGGGCCAGGTGTGGCGCTCCGGTGAAGGCCAGCGCACTTGCCGCTGTCGAGACGCCAGCGCCGGGGCTCGCCACCTGGCTCGCGCCCACGCCGACGACCGCTGCCGTCGTGGAACCCGCGGTGACCGCCGACACTGTCATGGAACTCCTCCTCGCCAAGGCGCGTGCCACCACGGACACGTCGTTCGATGCCGCGCACGTTCTCCACGTGCAATCAGCGAGGAATCGCCTTGCTCATTCGTTCGCCAACTCCCAATGCGTGAGGACGGGATGTCGTTGCTCCCGATCTCACGCGCTGGTGTGTACTCGCAATGTAAGGGGCGGAACCCGTCCCGACTAGCGCCGAAAGTAACGATTCAGGCCCAAAGGTAATAGAACGTGACGTTCGGACCTACTGGCAGAGTGACGTTCGGACCTACTGGGAGAGTGACGTTCGGACCTACTGGGACAGTCGCCACAGCCGAAACAACCGGCAACCGCGCTTCTGGGTTCCGGGCATCGAATGAGGTCGTGGCCCCAGCGGGTGACTGGGGCTGGCCGGAGATCAGTCTTCGGAGCGCCGCTCGATGTGCTGGAGCTCGATCCACAGCGGGATCAAGAACCAGATGTAGACGTTGGTGAGCGTGTGATCGCTGTCGTTGTGGTGGGTGACCATCGTGCCGACGTCGGTGATGCGGACGCGATCGTCCTTGCTTTGGTACACCCTCACTCGTTCCAGTATTTCCATCAACTCCTCTTTGGAGGACACCTCCATACCGAAGTGGTCCATGTTCGGAGTGACCATGAATTCGTCTTTCGCCGGCAGCAGGTAGACGAACTGGCGCATTGCCCCGGTGAGGAGGATCAGTGGGTTTCCTTTTTCCGTGCTGTTGTCTCCCTCGGTCCATCCGAAGACCTCGGAGTAGAAGTCGAGGAGCGCGGCCCGGCCCTCATCGTTGAGGACGTCGGCGTCCACACTGATCGCCACGTGGTTGATTCGCGGTGCAAACGATGTCCCGCTCATGACGACATGAGTGGTCGGACCATCACCTTGCTGGGGATCTCGCCTCGGGAGAGCCGCTCCATCGAGTCCATCACCTCACTGAGTGGAATGTCGTCGGGTTCGATCAACGACTCGAGCGGCAATGTCCCGCTGTCGAGCAGGTCCACCGCCGGCTGGAAGCCGTCTTCGTTGTAATTGTAGGCCCCGACGATCTCGAGCTCGAAGATGATCAAGCGGTTCTGATTGAGTCTGGGCGGTACGAACCCGGTACCGACGATCACCAGGGTGCCGGCATAGTCCAGCTGGCCCAGGGCTGCCTCGACGGCTCTGGCGTGTCCCGAGCATTCGAAGATCACTGCGTAGGGCTCCGTCACTCGAGCGCCCATGGGTGGCTCCACCAGCGTGTCGGGAGTGACCACACGGGTGGCTCCGACGTCGAGTGCCCGCTGGCGCCGGACAGGTGAAGGCTCACTCGCGGTGACGTCGGAGATCCCCTGTGCGCGGAGCACGGCGATGATGAGCAGCCCGACCGGACCCGCCCCGGTGACGAGCACCCGGTCGTCGGGGCCGACACCCCCCAACCGCACTGCGTGCAGGGCTATCGCGGTCGG
Source organism: uncultured Acidimicrobiaceae bacterium (assembly GCA_963717455.1). GTDB lineage: Bacteria > Actinomycetota > Acidimicrobiia > Acidimicrobiales > RAAP-2 > Bog-473. The sequence goes on along the minus strand of OY970336.1, from coordinate 1,823,360 downwards.
TTCGGCCAGAGCGGCCACTCTGGTCGGGAGAGAATCGGGAACCCGGATCAGGCCGTTGGTCGCGACCGTCTTGTAGCGGCAGAACGCACCCCGGTAGCCGAGGTAGGCGGCCGCGGGGCGCTCGAGGCACACCGAAGGGCGGCCCCGACGGCACGGCCGGCACACGCCGCACCCCGGGGTCGAATTCCCCACCACTCGATCACCGGGAGACCAACCGGAGCCCTTCGGTGCCGAGGCCACGATGCCCGACCACTCGTGGCCGAGAATGGCACCTGGCTTGGCGTATCGCTCCAGGACCATGTGGAGATCGGACCCGCAAATCCCGCACTCGGCGATCTCGACGAGTACCTCCCCGGGTCCGGGCTCCGGACTGGGGACCTCCTCGACGGCGATCCTGCCGTCGCCTACGTAGACGGCTGCTGGCATCAGTTCGGACGGCACGGCGCCAATGCTACGGGCTATCCAAGTCGAACGCGGGCTCGCAGAGGCGCCTGCCGCGCTGACAGCGCCCACGACTTTGCCGACGCAACGCAACACGACGACGGCGATGCGGTCAGGAGCGTCGTTCCACGCACGACGTAGCATCGTCCGCAATGGAGCATCTCGAAGGGCGAAGCGCGGTTGTGACCGGTGCGGCAAGTGGCATCGGCCTGGCGGTCGTCGAAGCCTTCGTCGACGAGGGAATGCGGGTCGTCATGGCCGACGTCGACGAGGAGAATCTGCGGTCCCACGCCGCGAGGCTCGAGAGCAAGGGTGCTGGCGTGCTCGCCGTCCCCGCCGACGTCACGGATCCCGACGCTGTCGAGGCTGTCGGTCGCGCCGCCGTCGAGCGGTTCGGTCGACTCCACGTCGCAGTGAACAACGCCGGCGTGGTCAATGGGGGCAACTCATGGGAGATCGCCCTCGAGGAATGGCACCGGGTGATCGACGTCGACCTCTGGGGCGTCATCCACGGCATTCGCTCCTTCGTGCCGCTCATCCTGGCCACGGGGGAGGAGGGCCACGTGGTCAACACAGCGTCGATGGCAGCCGTCCTCCCTCGGGGCGGCATCGGGCCCTACACGGTCGCCAAGCACGGAGTACTCGGGCTCTCCGACGTGCTGCGTGCGGAGTTCCACACGATGGGCGTGCCCGTCGGCGTCAGCGTTGTCATGCCAGGGATGATCAAGACCGCGATGAACCCGATCGGCACCGTGTCAGCCGATGTCGTCGCGACGCATGTGGTTGACGCCATGCGCCAGCAGCGCAGCTACGTCTTCACGGACGACCATCACGGGAGTGAGGTACGAGATCGCCTCGGAGCGATCCTGTCGGCGAAGGCCGAGGAGTCCGACTGAGACGCTGTGCTGGCTGTGCCAGAACCCCGACGTCCGCGTCGCCGACGTCCTTCTCAGTATCCCCACGGACTTCACGTACCGCGTTTCAACTCTCTGCTTGTGGGAACGCGAAGTGGAACACCCGAACTCTCCAGAGGAGCGATCGCGTTGACTCTCTTCCTTGTCAGCATCCCGTTCATGCTCGTGGCAGTCGGTACCGCGGTCGTTCCGTTAATTGCCATGTCACGGTCGGAGGTTCGGCAGATGGCACCCGACTTCGAGCGACGACGTGAGCAGCATCGCCTTGCCCACCAGCACGATCGCCCTCCGCACGCTGCGCACAGCACGAAGAGAGACACCGCGCACGTGGGTACCACCCGCAGCGGGGGTTCACGGTGGCACGAGCCCGTGCTGGTGCGCAGGGGGTGAGCTCGCTCACAGGAACGCCGCAGGGAGCGCCCACCGGCCCCTGAAGTCTGCCGCGCAGGATTGGTGTCGAAAGGAGAAGGAACGAGGCACCGATGCCCCGATCCGTTTCGAAATGGCACTCTTCGTCATCAGCATCCCTCTCATGCTCGGCGCCGTGGCGATTGCGGTCGTCCCCGTGCTGGCCATGTCTCGAGCGCAGCATCGCACCGTGGCTGCCGAGGCCGGCGTGCTCGACCGGACCGACGCGGCACACGACCCGTCCAGCCGCGAGGAGCCCGCACTCCCACTCGCCGCGTGACCTCGGCAGGTGACCGCATCGTCGGCCAACCTGAGTGCGGCGCTGCGGTCAGGATCTGAGGCCGGCGTCCTGCGGGCTCATGTCGGGGTCGCGAGCACGCGTGTCCGTCTGCACGTCGGGGACGGCACGGGGGTGCCCGCAGGAGCCTCCTCGGCCATGCGCGCAGATGACCTCGCCGCCGAGCTGCTCAGGAGGGTCTTCGAGGCCGCGACCCGCTCACCGGATCGCTGTACGGGATCCCGGGTTACGACGACCTCGACGAGATGGGCCTCTACAGCGACGACCTCGCCCGGATGGGGCTCTTTGCCGCCGACTCGTGGCGGGCGAGCCGGCTGGTCGTCGACACCGGCCTGCATGCACTGGGTTGGACGCGCCGGGAGGCCATCGACTGGATGACGGCGCACACGCCGCTGCCCCGGATTGAGATCGAGTCCGAGGTCGACCGCTACATCTCCTACCCCGGACAGGCGCTCGCGTACATGGTCGGCCGGCGCGAGATCGTGCGGCTCCGTACGGCGGCGGCAGACGCACTCGGGTCCCGCTTCGACCTCAGGGAGTTCCACGACCTCGTGCTCCGGGCCGGGATCCTCCCGCTTCCCGCGCTGGCGCGCACCGTCGAGCGCTGGATGGAGCGCGTCGCCTCGTAGGTGCCCGGTTGCCCGGCGTTGGGCCGGCCCGCTGCCTGCTACTGCCCCAGCGACGAGTGCTGGTCGCGGATGGCGCGGTCGACCGTCTCCACCCACCGGCGGGGTGTCCATCGGCTGACCTCGGACCGGGCCGCCATCTCGAGCTCGAGCGGGATGAGGACTGACGCCTGCAGATCGGTCAGCGTGAACCGGGCGTCCGTCAGGTCGAGCACCTCGGAGGCCAGGAACGAGCGGGCAATCCGCCAGCTGCGGGCCGCGCGGCGGGACCGGTGCGGGCGCAGCACGCTCTCGCCGATCAATCCCTCGCTGCCGTGAGCCAACAGGTTCGTCCAGGCCCAGACCGGGACGACGATGCCCATCTCGTCCCAGTACTCGGCAAGGCTGCCGTTGAGGTACGCCTCGCACTCCGTGACCAGGATGCTGTTGCCCGCTTCGTTGTCCCGCTTCCGCATCGACCCTCTCCTCCCCCACCCAGCACCCATTGTGCGGAGCAGTGGGCGCGGCCAGTAGGGGCAAAGGTCCTCCGCCGACCGACGAGATCGCCCGCGGTCTCCGGGGCTTCCGGCTCGCCCTCAGGCGCCGGTCGGGACAGCCCTCCCGGGGGTTGCCCCGGTTGCCAAGACGACCGCGAAGAGGCAGACGGCGGTGACGTGCATGGCCGTGCACCAGAGGCAGATCGCGCCGATCCGGAAGAGCTCGACGTACACCAGGTACAGGACCATGGCTGCGCCGGCGCCCGCGCCGGCGAGGCGCGCCCGGTCGACCCACGCCCTGCTCGAGCGCCAGGCCCAGGGGCCGGAGAGTGCGGTCATGGCGACCGCCCACACCAACCCCAGGACCGCCAGCGGGATCCCGAGCAGGACCGACCACGAGCTCGTGGTCACGAGCGTGCAGTTGACGATGCCGGTGTCCGGGCAGGCGAGGGCGGCGGGGTCGCTGTAGTGGGTGACCGTCAGGTACGAGGCGATGCCCACCGCGGCCAGGGAGAGCCCCAGCGAGGCGGTCATGGCCCACGTCCTCACCTGGCGCCCATCACCGGTCGCGGTCGGCCTCGCCGTTGACGTCCGCGTTCCCGTCACCGTCACGCTCCCAGCTTCTTGGCGATGGCTGCGATGGTCGCCGAGTCGGCGACGCTGTTGGGCTGGCTTCCCGTGACCTTCGAGATGGCGGCCGTGATGTAGTTGGCCGTCCCGTCGATGGCTTGTGCCACCGGGCTCGACGGGTTGTTCAACTGGGCCGCGATCTGCTCCCGTGACAGGCCCTGGAGCACCTGGGGCGAGTAGCTCGCACCCGTGATGACGTACTTGTTGCCGATGTCGAGGAACGGGATGCTCCCCGCGGCGTCGTAGGTCGTCAGGAGCGAGCTCTGCGCGGCCGTCGGGGTCTGAAGGGCCTGGTAGGTGCCGCCGACCTGCTGGTTGGTGGTCTCCTCGACCGGTTGGAAGTCGACGTACGGGCTCGAGTAGCTCGATCCGTAGAACGAGAGCGTCTGGGTGTTCGGGTAGACGTCGGCACTCGCCGAGTGGGTCCCCGCGAGGTGCGAGAACGTCCCGAACCGGGACAGGGCGACCGCGAGGCCCCAGCGCTCAGCGGCGCAGTAGGGGCAGTACTCGGCGCCGATGTAGGTGACGACGGGCTTGCCGTCGGCTCCCCGCAGGATCGCCCCGCTGCCACTCACCGTGCTGGGCGGCACGACTCCGGCTGGGCTGCCCACCGAGTCGAGCGTCGCCGGCGACACCGACAGTGACGCCAGCACCCCGGCGGGGAGGGCGGTGGCGCCGGTGCCGGTCGCCGAGCCCGACCGGGCCGCAGGGCCCGACTGGGCCGCCGGGCCCGATGATCCCGAGGCTTTGATGAGGATCATCGTGGCGATGACGGCGACCACCAGCAGCACCGGCACCAGCGCGGTCACAACGGGGTGCCGCGAGCGGAAAGAGGACCGCGTCGGCGTGTCCCGCCGCGCTGTCGTTCCCGTCCTCGGCGGCCTGTTCCCGCCCGATCGGGCCGGTGGACGCTTTGTCGCGCCCGTCGCGGGGCCATGACCCCCGGTGCGCTTCTTGGTTGGGTTGGTGGTGTGGTCCTTCTTTGTGGGCCGCGGCTGGGGCGCGGTCCCGGTTGTTGACTTCGACATGTCGTTCTCCTGAATTGGCCGAGGCGGCGGAATGCACGCGCTCGGAGACTCGATGCGGGGGCCGTCAGAATGGCCCCCCTGGCTGGTGGACCAGCGCGCGATCCGCGCCCGACGAGTGGGGCCCGTGGACGCGCCGGTGCGCGGTTCGGAGCTAGGAGTACCGAGGCGGGTGGAAGAGGGGGTCGCGTCTGCCCTCGGGCAGTGCGACGACCAGCGCACGGCGGCGCCGGATGCTGGACGCAGCGACGGCAGCGACCGCCAGACCGCCCAGCACGGCGGCCAGCGCGACGGCGGGCGCCGGCGTGCTCGATGCGGGCGTGCCCTTGCCGCAGGTGGCGTCCATGCAACTGAGCGGCATGGAGGACACCGGGGCTTCGGCGAGCTGCACCATCTCGGTGGCGGTGCTCTGCGAAGCCGAGAGCGCACCGTGCGGCATGAAGCCACCGACGACTGCGGCGGCGACGACCGCCACCAGCCCGAATCGCCACTTCATGCGCATGGGTCCACGCTACGGGTCAGGGATAAGCCCACGATAAGAACTCGGAGAAAGTTGGGCCGCCGCCCGACAACACCTGCACAACACGGCGCCTCCCGCCACGCCGCCATCGCGCTACTGGCGCTCGCCCAGGTCAGAGTCACGCACGACGGGTGACCGCCGTGCTCGCACCGGCAGACGCTCCAGAGAGGACTCCACCTTGCGGTGCCCGATCGTGTACCACGCCGCAAGACCGGCCACGGCCAGGCCAGTAGCCCCGACGATCAACGTCATCTCTGCCATCAGTGACCCATCTCCTGTATGTGAGCCGTGCCGGTCACCAGCTGACCCGCCCGCCGCCTCACGGCGACCTCATACCTCGCACCCCCAGTGTGCGGGCCCGCAGGTGTCCGAACTAGGGACGAAGGTCACTTCGCGGCGGAGAGGCGCCCTAGGTGCCGAAGCTGCCGGTGACGGCCGGGACCTGCGCGCCCGGGATGACCGGTGCCTGGCCCTCCTGCTGGGCCATGATCGCCGCCTCGACCACCTGCTGGTCGGTCGGGTCCATGGTGAGGGGGCCGCCGGGGACCGGGACCTGCCACACGTGCAGCATCTCGGGGGTCAGCAACGGGTTCTCGCCGGCGGGGCAGACGCCGTCGGTGGAGAAGCCATAGATCGTCCCGGTGGGCCCTCCCGTGCACAAGTTGGTGTGCGCGTGCCACTGGGTCAGGCACCCGCCCGGCATGGGGCCCTTGTCGCCCACGGCCGGCATCAGGTACATGGCGGCGACGAGCACCGGGCCGAAGGGCGTGAACGCGTAGACCAGCGACTGGACGTGGTTCGGGTCGAGGACGTCCTTGCCCGTCATGTACCGGTAGTTCAGGTAGTGGACGACGGGATAGCGGGTGTCGGTGATCGGGATGTAGCCGTCAGCCTTGGCGACGTTGAGGTCCTTGTACCTGGAGACCGCCGAGCTCGTCGTCTGCACCAACTGCATGGCGGCCTCCATCTGGGCCCCGGTGGGAGACGTGTCGCACTTCGGGGTCTGCATGGCATGGCCCTTCTCGGTCTCGTTGAACACGGTGGTCAGCACCGACTGCTCCTGGGCCGGGAGCGCCGGGCCCGTGTAGTGCCAAGAGGGATCCGACTGGCCGCCCATCCCCGGCATCGCCAGCCCGGTGCTCTTCGAGTGGACCGAGCCGCTCGACGTGGCGCTGCCCATGGCCATGCCGGCCATGGCCGGCTGCGCAGAGGACGGTGCCGAACCGGAGGCCGGCGTCGCCGAGGCGGCCGCCGTGGCGATGGGATAGGTCGAGCTGAGCACCAGGATCGCCAGGGCTGCGGCCGAGCCGGCCGCACCGGCGACGGGATGGCGCGTCGCCAGCTCCCGGGCCGGGGACGTGGCCGGCACCACCTGCAGGGTCGGCACCATGGCAAACGCCAGCAGGGCGATCAGCGGGGCCATGTTGGGATCGGTGCCCATCCCCGTGAGGATCCCGCCGAAGGCCATCCCGGTCACCCAGTAGAGGCCCTGCAACGCGACGCCCGTCACGAGGAAGGGCGTCGGGCGCCGGCTGAGCAGCGGGCCGGCGGCGATGGCCAACGAGGCGATGGCAAGCAGCCAGGGCAGCACCGAGCCGCTGTGCGGCAGCGCGGAGGCCAGCGATGTCTCGAAGTGCGCGTACCACGACGGCTGGCCACTCGATGCCGAAACGAGAGTCGAGGGCATCGATCCGCCGGCCCGGTTGGCCGGGAGGAGCCACAGCACCGCCGAGAGCGTCCAGAAGGCGGACCAGGCGATGAGCGGCGCCACGCTGCCCAGCGGTCCCGACGCGGCGGCGGAGGAGGGGATCCCCGCTGCCACGTCGTCTGCGCCGGCGTCGGTCGGCACGTCCTTCGGCCAGACGAGCAGCCCGATCAAGGGGTAGAGGATGACGGCACCGGGCGCGCCGGTCAGCGGCGACGCGGCGCCGGTGAGCAGCATGCCGAAGCCCTCGCCGAACCACCACACGCCGAAGGCCCAGACCGTCATGACGACGATGGCGGGCTTCACCGTCTTGCGGAAGAACATGCCCACGCCGATGCACAGCTGGAGCGCGCCGAAGAGGAAGTTCCAGACGCCCGCGTCCGGGCGGACGAAATGGGCCAGCTGCGTGATCGACCACGACACCGGTGCCGGCTGGCCGTGCGCCATCGGCAGCATCATCATGTTGACGAGATCCGGCCCGAACATGCGGGGCTGGAACTGCAGCGCGGCGTCGAGGATCCAGAGGCACCCCAGAGTGATCTGCACGATGCGGGCCCGGTGCTGCCTGCGCTCTCCCGGCGATCGGGACGACTCCCCGACCACTCGATCCGTGTCGCCTACCTCGGCCATGGCGGTGCCCCTGTCTCCGGAGGCTCCGTCTCGGTCACCCCCTGCGTCCGTCGGTACCCGGTCCCTCGGGCACCCAATTGATCGGCTGCACCCTACGCCCCGGATCCCGCCGGCGGCGGGCGGGGGCCCCTGCGCCTAGGCCGTGCCGGAACCCGCGATCGGGTTCGCCACCTTGCGGGCCCAGACGGCCACGAGCTGGAGCAGACCGAGATACACGGCCAGCACGATGACGATGATCAGGAGGCTCCACCCGGTCAGGTTGCCGCCGAAGACGAGGAAGAGGGCAGCGACGACCACGCCGACGATGCGCAAGCCGTTCAGGTGCTCGGTGATCCACCCGCCGGTACGGCGGGCGCGCTCCGAGCCGGCGGCGGCACGGCCGGCGCCCGCCGTCAGCTCATGGGCCTGGGCGCCGACCCAGCGGCCTCCCTTGGCGACGGTCGAGCGGATCCACACGGCGTAGCGGGCCGGCCCGGCCAGCCACGCCCCGAGGGCGACGAGGACGGAGGCGAGCAGCATCCAACGGAGGTCGGTCTTGAGGAAGCGCAGCATGGTGTCCCAGACCGCGGCGGCGACCTGCCCGTTGACGTGTCCCGAGGCCTGGTTGATGAACGTGATCCGCCCCAGGGAGAGCCCGGCCAGAAGGAGCAGGGTGACCAGGGCCACGCCGATCGCCAAGCGCAGCAGCGTCTTGCGGCGCTGCACGGCGATGCCGATGGCCAGTGCCGCCAGCGCCAGAGCGATGGCGGGGATCACCCACTTCAGCTTCACGATCAGGTTGAAGAGCCCCGTGAACTTGGAGACCTGCGACTTCGACACGACGGTCACGCCGAGCTTGTCCCCCTGCGTCAGAATGGCCTTGGCCGGGTTGAACAGTGTGATGCCCTTGGCGTTGGCCTGATCGATGATGTTGTTGAGGGCTGGGGTGACGTTGACGACGATCGCGCCGCCCTTCTCGAGCTTCTTCGTCAGCGGCGACTGCTTGCCGGTGAGGACGTCCACCACCGCGTCGTGGGTGTGCCGGTTCAGGAAGTCCCACAGCTGCCCGAACTTGGGGCTCTCGAAGAACTTGAGGGCCAGACCCTCCACATAGCTGTGCACCTGGTTCACGATTGGCGTCACGATCGGCTTCGCCTTGGGCGGCAGCGCCGCCGTGACCTTGTTCTGCACGATGTGCGTCGAGAAGAGCGCGTCCGTCGCCTTCGCCGCCAGGTGCTCGTCGATGACCTGGTTGCGCGCCAGCGGTGCCATCGTGGCGACGTACTGGTCCGTGTCGGTCACGGTGCGGATGGCCCAGACCGAGATCACCGAGACGGGTATGAGCAGCGACGCCAGAACCACCAGCACCCACGCGGTGATCCGCCTCGTCCGGTGTGCGCGGGGCCCCGCCGTCGCGGTGTCCGGTGCCCCAGGAGTGCTCGCGACGGCGCTGTCGGATGTCTCTTTGGGGTCCATGTCGTTCATTTCGGCACGCTCATTTCCCAATGCCTAGTGCCAAAAGGCCCTAGTGCGCACGGATGGCCCCGGAGTACGACAAGATGGAGAGGGAGGTCCGGGAACATGCAGAGCAAGGTCCGCATCGTCTTCTTGAGCGCCGTCGCGGCGTTCCTCTCTCCGTTCGTGTTCTTCAGCATCCTGATCCTGAGGAAGGCCGAGCGCCGGTTCAACGTGCAAGCCCGCGTCTGGAACAAGCGCCTCCAGCACGAGATCGCCCGCTGGAGCTAGCGGCGGAGGCGTCCGAGCCCGACCGCCCGGACCACGCCGAGGACCGGATCGATCATCCTCAGGCGACCTACGCTGAGCCGGTGCTGACCGGCTTCGCGCACACGGCCGTCTGCGTCCCCGACGTGAGGGCCGCCGTCGAGTGGTACACCGACGTCCTCGGCCTGCGGGTGCTGTCCCCGCCCTATCGGATGGAGGGCCGGCAGATCGAGCAGGACATGGGCGAGCTCGTCCCGTCACCCGTCGTCCTCACGGCTGCCATCGTCGGATTCGGGAGGGACGACCGCGTCATCGAGCTCATCGAGTATCCGGCGGCACACGTCACTTCTGCCGGACCCGGGCGGCCCTCCGTCACGAGGGTCGGCATCACCCACGTCGGTGTGCTGTGCGACCACATCGAGCGCGACGCGTTCCGAGCTCGAGACCCGGGGTGTCGAGTTCCTCACCAGCGGCGTCGCCGCCGTGGCCGGGCTCAAGACCACGTGGTGCCGCGACCCGTGGGGGACGGTGATCATCCTCATGGAGAAGCGCAAGGACGACCGCCCCTATTGGGGCCAGCTACTGCCGTAGGAGGCCCGACCCAGGCACGGCAGAGGCTGCGGTGGAGCGACCGGGACCACTCGGCGGGCCCTCCGCATGTCAGCTCTGAGCGCAGGATTTGGCGTGCGGAGGCCCAAGGATGTGCATCGCAGGGCGTGCTTCGGCCACAATGGGCGCCATGAACAAGCGAGAACTAGCAAAAGCTGTCGCAGTCCAGTCCGATGTCGAGTTGAGGACCGTCATTACCGTCCTCGATGGATTCACCGACGTGGTGACGGCCGTCGTGGCCAAGGGTGAGGAGCCGGTCTCGATCCCCGGTTTCGCGAAATTCGTCAAGGTCGATCGCCCGGCCCGCATGGGCCGGAACCCGGCGACGGGTGAGGCCATCCGCATCAAGGCGTCGAAGAAGGCACGCATCACCCCGGTGAAGGCGTTCAAGGACGCGGTGCTCGCGCCGTCGAAGGCACCCAAGCTCGTGAAGGGCGCGTACCCGACAGTGGACGCCGCCGTCGCCGCTGCCGGCAAGACGACCGCCCCCGCGGCGGCCAAGGCGCCCGCCAAGAAGGTCACTGCGGCGCGCAAGGCTCCGGCCAAGAAGGCCACGACCGCGCGCAAGGCTCCAGCCAAGAAGGCCACCGCCGCCAAGCGGGCGACCAAGAGGTAGCGAGCTCCACTGAAGGCCCCGGGGGCGAGCCTCCCGGGACCGACCCGTTGGCCGACAGACCGCTCTCCCAGCCGCACGCGGATCGCCTGCCGGCGGATCATCCGGGCTACGCGCAGATCCTGCAGGCGCACGACGAGGCCCTCCGCGTGGGTGCGGACACCTATGTCGACCCCCGATCGGAACTGGTCGTCCTGACGGCCGGGTACCTCGCCTCGCGCGGCTTCTGCTGCGAGTCGGGATGCCGTCACTGCCCGTTCCTCACCTGAGTCACGACAGGCGACAGGCCTGCCCCGTATGCTCCAGGCGGTACTCGACACACACGGAACGGGCACGATCACGGCATGAGCGACACGTCTCAGGGTCCCGGATGGTGGTTGGCATCTGACGGCAAGTGGTACCCGCCCGAACTGTGGACCGGTCCGCCCTCGGCTGGTCCATGGGCTCCGCAATCCACGCCACCCGCGAATCCGGGCCAGGCACCCACGTACGGCGGCACGTGGGCGGGGACACCGGCACAACCCACCGCTGGACCTCCCGCGTACCCGAGCACTCCCGGCGGCGCAGGCGCATACCCACCTTCTGGTTACGGCCAGCCGCTGCCCTACGGAACGCCCGCCGTTCGCAAGAGAAACAACCGCCTGGCGATCGCATCGCTCGTATGCTCCTGCGCCGGCATCCTCTTCCTCGGTGTGCCCGGCATCCTGGGCATCATCTTCGGATTCGTGGCGCGATCGCAGATCCGCAAGTCGAACGGGACGCAGGGCGGCGACGGTCTCGCGCTGGCGGGCATCATCGTCGGGTTCGCGTGGATCGCGATCCTCATCCTGATCTTCATCGTGGCGGCGACCGATTCCAACAACAACGGTGTTGTGCACGTCGTCAACGTCGTGCGCGTCTTGGGTTAGGAGCGTTTGCATGCAAGGTCTTCTCTACGGTGTCCGCCCCGAGCCTTGGACACCGCCCGACGAGTCGAACCAGCTGATGGTCGGGCTCTCCCGCGTACCCATGGTCATGAAGGAGCTGGAGCGGCCCGGGCTCGTCCGTGACGACTGGGCGGTGGCCAAGACACGCCTGACCGGGATCTGCGGCTCGGACGCACTGATGGTGTTCAGCGACTTCGGCGACGACTTCAACGACAGCCCGCTGACCGGCTACTTCTCACTCCCGAACGTGCCCGGGCACGAGGTCGTGGCCGACGTCGTCGAGGTGGGGCCGGCGGTGACGACGCTCGAGGTCGGGCAGCGGGTCGTCCTCAACCCGTGGCTCTCGTGCGGGCCGAGGGGCATCGACCCCCCCTGCCCCTCGTGTCAGGCCGGCGACTACAGCCTGTGCTGGCACTTCGACGAGGGCCCGATCGCTCCCGGCATCCACACCGGGACCTCCAAGGACGCGCCCGGGGGCTTCGCCGAGTTCCTGCCGGCGCACGAGTCGATGCTCATTCCCGTCCCCGACAGCCTCAGTGACGAGGTGGCCGTCATTGGTGACCCCTTCGCGGTGTCGCTGCACTCGGTCACGAGACACCCACCCCCGCCCGGCGGCAAGGTGCTCGTGTACGGCGGCGGTGCGCTGGGCAGCTGCGCCACGGCCATCGTCCGGGCGCTCTACCCCGACGTCGAGGTGATGGTTGTCGCCCGCTTCCCGGCCCAGGCCGCACTGGCTCGCCGCCTCGGGGCGACCGTCGTCGACCCGTTCCCGGTCGGGACGTTACTCGAGGAGGCCGCGGCGTGGTCCGGCGGCGTGCTCCAGAAATTCAAAGGCGACGCACTGCCCATGGCGCACCCGGGTGGCTTCGACGTCGTGTACGACACCGTGGGCACGGCACAGACCGCGGAGATCGGGGTCCGCCTGCTCAAGCAGCGCGGCACCATGGTCAAGAGCGGTGTGCACGCGCCGGAGCGCTGGGAGTGGTCGCCCCTTTACTTCAAGGAGATCTCCTGGGTGGGCTCCAACGCGTTCGGGGTCGAGGAGGTCGACGGCATCCGCATGCACGGGATCGCCCACTACCTTCGTCTCGCCGAGCAGGGCCGCGTGGACATGACGGGCATGCTCACCCACACCTTCCGGCTGGACCAGTGGCGGGAGGCGTTCATCGCGCTGGCGACTCAGGAGGAGAGCGGCGCCATCAAGGTTGCGTTCGACTTCCGCTGAGGTGGCGCGTCGATCACTCCCCTGGAGCACTCCGGCGGAACGACGGGGCGGCCTCTGCGGATGACGCCAGGGCCGCACGCCAAGTAGCCTCGGCGAGCGGGGGCGGCGCCGCACCACCGATCACACATGACCCAAGGGGGGCCCATGACAACCAGCCCGTCGATCACCGACTCGGACCTCGCCTTCGAGCCGAAGTGGGGCATCGAGTCGCCGTCCACGACGATGTTCGACTTCAACTACACCGGTGGGCGGGACCAATTGCTTCGCCTCTACGACAAGGGCACGCGGCGCCAGTGGATCGGCAGCGACCGCTTGGACTGGAGCCAGGAGGTCGACCTGACCAACCCGGTCGGGATGCCCGACGAGATGGTGCCGATCTTCGGGACCGAGTGGTGGGACAAGATGTCGGACGAGCGCAAGGGCGAGTTGCGGCGTCACTTCGAGGCGTGGCGCTTCAGCCAGTTCATGCACGGCGAGCAAGGCGCGCTCATCTGCACGGCCAAGATCGTGCAGACCGTTCCCGACATCGACTCCAAGTTCTACGCGGCCACGCAGGTCATCGACGAGGCTCGCCACGTCGAGGTGTACAGCCGCTACCTGCACGAGAAGGTACAGATGGTCTACCCGCTCAACAAGCACCTCAAGGCGCTGCTCGATGACGTGATCGCCGACAGCCGGTGGGACATGACGTATCTCGGCATGCAGGTGCTCGTTGAGGGGCTGGCGCTGGCGGCGTTCGGGATCATCCGCAACAACGCCACCGAGCCGTTGGCCAAGGCGTTGAACGCCTACGTCATGCAGGACGAGGCACGCCACGTGATGTTCGGACGACTGGCGCTGCGCGACTACTACCCGCAGCTCTCCCAGGCCGAGCGCGACGAGCGGGAGGACTTCTGCATCGAGGCCTGCTACCTGATGCGGGACCGCTTCCTCGGCGAGGAGATCTGGGAGCGCCTCGAGCTACCGCCCGAGATCGGCGTCTATGTGGAGAACAGCGAGACGTTGCGGATGTTCCGCAACTTCCTCTTCATGCGAATCGTCCCGATCCTGCGCGACATCGGCCTGTGGGGGCCCAAGCTGCGCTCGGCCTTCGAGGAGATGGGCGTGATCGGCTGGGCGGAGACCGACATCGACTCTGAGATGGCCGGCGACGAGAAGGCGGCGCAGGAGTACGACGAAGCCCGCGACGCCCGCATGGCACACGTGAAGGCGGTGGCCGAGCAGGCTGAAGCCTGAGTCAGTCGTCCTCCGCCTGGGTCCGGCCATCGAGGCCGGCCCGGATCTGCTGCGTCGGCTCGTTGGTGTCGAGGTAGTCGCGCCACGAGGTGACCTTGCCGTCGGCGTCCACGTCGATCACGGTCGCACCCTGCATGGTGATGGGGATCCCTGGACCGTCCCCCATGGTGAACGTCCCGGTGCCCGTCCACTCGAAGACGGCCCAGTCCGCTCCGCCTCTGATCCTGTCGACTCGCTGCGACCAGTCGGGGAAGATGGCGTCGGTGTCCCGGGCCACCTTGTGCAGGTCGGTGGTCCACGGAGTCACCGGGTCGCAGAAGAGGCCGCCGGCTGCGAAAAGGGCGGCGAACTCGTCGGGCCCGTCAACGGACTCGAACGTGCGCGCCCACTCGGCCCAGTCCCGCTGCGGGCTCACCGGCGCCGGCCCTTCGCGGCGCCCCGCAGGCTCTCGGCCTCGAAGGTGACCACGGCGTCGTCGAGCGGGAGCACGAGCTCGGGCTTCACGAACTGGTGCGCTTCCGCCACGAGGCGGACGGCAGTGCCCCAGGCCGTGAACCCGACGGCGTGGCGAGCGAAGCTCATCGGGCCCTCCGTGACCTTCACCTCCACCACCCCCTGACCCCCGACCTGCAGCGCCGAGCGCTGCATCTTCTCCATCGCAGACTCGCGGGCAGAGTACATGGCCTCGGTGTAATTGGTCAGCTCCACGTTCTGGGTCGACTGCTTCATGGCCATGCCCGCCGTGCGCCGGGGGGCGTACACGAAGCTGGCACCGAATGCGAGTCCGACCGGCATCCAGCCGGCGCGCTGGAGCAGCGTGAAGTCGCGGGCCGAGAGGTCGGACACGAAGGGCATGGCCTGGGCGGCGTCGTTGCCCCGGGCATCCCTGCCGTCGACCGGTCGCACCGCGGTGCCCACGAGCTCGACGTCAATATGGTGCGTGCGCACCGACACCTCGAAGCGCACGCCGACGACGCCATGGCCGTGCACCTTGCTGCACTCACCGCGCAACTGTCCCGTGGCCTGGTCCACGGCTGCGTCGTGGGCGTCCGAGGCCAGCGAGATCGAGCCCCTCCCCCAGTTCCAGACTCCGACCGGGACGGACACCACGGCCACCCCGCACACCAGGTCGAGCGGCTCCCAGCCGGCGGCGTGGAGGAGCAGCGCCTCGTCGACCGACAGGTCGGACGTGATGCCCCGTTTCTGCGACGGAGGAGCGGTGGCAGCCAGGGCCTGCGCACCCAGGAGCATCTCGGCGCGCACATCCATCGTGGGGCCGGCGCCCGCCTCGGGCGTCATGCGAGACGCACCGTCGGCCTCGGGAGCACGACCTGATCGAAGTCCTTGAAGCGCCGCACCCGGTTGCCGCGCAACGTGCAGTCGATGACCTCGTCACCCTGGGACAGCTCCCGGGTGACCACGTCGATGGTGGCACCGTGGAGCTCGTCGCCGGCCAGCTGCTCGCGCACGTGTTTGCGGGCCAGCTGGCGTACGGCCATGTGGGCCCTGCTCACCTGCTCGACGAGTTGGGGCCCCGTCGGCACTCCCCACCCCATGGTGCCGTCCATGAAGTACTCGGTCATGCAGTAGGCCCAGACCCGGACCGAGGCCAACGAGGCGACCACCGCCACGGGCATGAACCCGGCCTCGATCGACTTGGTCAGGCGCTGCCCGGCGAGATACGTGCTCCACGGACCGCCGGCCGGAGGCGGACCACCCTCGACCGTCACGGCGGTGCCCAGGAAGTGGAACTCGGTGGTCCCCGTGTCGGCGACGTTGGAGACCCGATCCACCACGCCGATGACGCCGTGGGCACCGTGAGCGGTGGCCTCCTCGAGCATGCGTTGGTACGCGGACCCGTAGCCCTGCGCCCAGGCGGCCTCGACCCACGGCTGCTCGAGGTTCTGGCCCCACGTGCGGTGCTCGTTGGACACGAAGCCGTGGGGGCACCGGTAGGTCTCGGAATACGAGCCCGCGGTCTGCGGCCCGCCGACGTAGGGGGACATGCCGCGCATGTACCCCGAGCCCTGCCCGTACCAGCCCCACTGCATGACGCAGAAGCCCTGGACCAGCGCGACGGGCTGCAACCCGAGACCGAGGCAGGCGGCGAAGTCGGGCACGGTGAGGCCCGAGGAGAACGCAGTCGACTCGAGCCGGCGGACCGCCGCTTCGGGAAGGTCGACCGGCACGTCGGCCATCAGTTGTCGAGCGAGATGATCGTGGTCGGCTGGGGCAGCGTGACCTCTCCGCTGGTCTTGGTCACCGCCGTCCCCAGCGCCAGGAACTCGATGGTGTGCGAGCCCCACTGGTGGGACTTCTCCTCGAGGCGGACGCCCACGATGCCGCTGGCATTCAGCCGACCCGCCTCGTCCTGCATGCGCGTCATCGCGAGCTCCCGCGCCTCGTAGAGAGCCTGCGTGAAATTGGGCAGCTCCACGTTCTGGCCCATGGATCCGAGGGCTTGGGTGAGCTTCCGATGCGCAATGTGGAACACGCACGTCCCCATGACGAGCCCTTGCGGCACGTGGCCGGTCTGCATCAGCGTCCAGAAGTCCTGGCCGGAGAGATCGGATGTGAACGGCTTGCCGAGGGCATTGAGGTACGAGGTCCCGTCCTCCGCCTTGACTGCCGTGCCGAAGGCGATGAACTCGGCCGAGTCGTTACCCCATTCGTAGTAATTGACGTCGAGGCGGACCCCGACGACCCCGTCGGCACCGAGCTCCTCCGCCTCCTCCTCCATCCGGTTCATCGCCAGCTCCCGGGCCGTGTACATCGCCTCGGTGAGCTTGGTCAGCTCCTGGCTCTCCCCCCACTTCCTGGTCTGGATCCCGATGTGGTAGATCGACGAACCCATCACGAAGCCCAGCGGATGGAACCCGGCTTCCTTGACCAGGAGAAACTCGTTCACCGACAGGTCGGACGTGAAGAGACCGTGCTCCAGCTCCTCCAGCCGGTGCGCGGCGTCCTTGGGAAGATCGTGGGCCACGGGTTCGGGCGGCACCTCTAACGACTCTTCGGTCACGATTGCCCTCCAATCACGATGTTCTCCAGAGCGAGACGGGTCTGCTCGCTGTGGGCGGCCTCCGATTGCAGGGTGGCCAGGAGCCGAGTGAGCCACTCGTCCATGCCGACTTGCTCACTGCGGATGCGGATACCACCGGACGAATGACCGATGCTGCACCGCACGGAGGCGCCCTCGACCACGGCTTCGAGCGTGTCGTCCCCGAGCGTGATGCGCACGGACTTGATGTCGTCGGACTTGCGGAAGCGCCCCCCGGCTCTCTCCACGACCATGCGGTCTCCCAGGACGTCGGCCAGCACGGACACCAGCAGCTTCAGCATGATCCGCAGGTCCGTGCTGTTCGACGCCAGCTGTGCCACGGCCATGCTCAGGTCGAAGGCGGCGCCGGCCGCACCCGGTCCGGCGCCCGCGCTGCTGAGTGCACCTGCATCTTCACCTGGTGAGCCGGAGGGCTCCATCGACATTGGCCGCATCGTACCGCCATGCCTGCGGATCGGTTCAGCGGTGTCGGTGCTCGCCGGCATGGCCGTGCCGGTTCGAGCAGGCGGTCACTCCGAGCGAGGCTCGCAGATGATGACGGGGATATCCCGGCCCGCCCGCTCCTGGTAGCCGGCATACCCCTTGTAGGTGGCGACGATGTCCGGCCACATCGTCGCCTTCTCCTCGGGCGACGCCGTCCTGGCCCGCATCTTGCGGGTCTCGCCGTGCATCGTGATCTCCACGTCGGGGTTGGAGGTCAGGTTGCGGTACCACTGGGGATCCCGGTCGTCACCGCCCTTGGAGGCGATCAGGACCACCCGGTTCTCGTCGTGGATGGGCGAGGCGAGCATCGTCGAGCGCGGAAGCCCGCTCTTGCGCCCGATGGTCGTCAGCTCCACTCCCGGCATGCCGAACAGGTCGCGGGGCCACCGGCCCCCAGTCACCTTCAGTGCGGTCTTGTGGACGAGGTTCAAGGCCTTGAACCCGACGTCGATGACGTAGTTGCGTCGTTCACTCATGAATGGTCCCCTTCACCGATCCCTTCGATCCGTCCATCCGTGTGTTGGCCTCTCGGACGGTCGGTCGAATTGCCGATTTTGTCGATTTGTCGATTTGGTGTGGATGGACCGGGCAATCCGCATGTGTCATCTCCGTACAGGGACGAAACATATCGGTAACCGACGTGAGCCGTTCGATCATCCGGAAACCGTCGTTCCCGACCCGTGGAGGAGCCACCTGGTTCGGTAGCATGTGGATGCGGGATCGGAGCGTTGGCGAACTCAGTTCCGACAAGCCAATTCAGTTCCGACAAGCCAATTCACTTCCGATGAGGAGGACGGTGTCTCCCCCAGGCCTCAAGACCCACACGCGCCGCCCTGCCCTCCCCATCCTCCGGTCGTTGCTCGCGTCGCTCGTCGCCGTCGTCGGAGCTCTCTCGGTCCTCTCAGTCGCCACGCCCACGGCCAGCGCGGACAACTGGGCTCCCGTGCACCCGGGGGACTTTCCTGACCCCAGCATCCTGAACTACGGCGGCGTGTACTACGCCTTCGGCACGCAGAACTTCGCGGCGCCGAGCCGGACCATCAACGTCCAGGTGTCGACGTCCCCCGATGGCGTCAACTGGACCCAGCTGAGCGGTGTGGACGCCCTGCCGTCGGTCGGCTCGTGGGCCAAGCCGGGTGAGACGTGGGCGCCGAGCGTCGCCTTCGACAGCACGGACAACGACTTCGTCATGTACTACACCGCCACCGAGGCCGTTCAGCCCGGCGACCAGTGCATCGGAGCGGCGACATCCGACAACCCCGAGGGGCCGTACCGCGACACCACGCCCCATCCGATCGTCTGCCAGGACGACGCCTGGGGCCCTCCGACGGTCGGCGGCAACTACGGCGGCAGCATCGACCCGGACATCTTCACGGATCTGTCGGGGAGCTCCTGGCTGATCTGGAAGAGCGACGGCAACCACCTGAGGCCGCCGATGAGCACCATCATCTGGTCCGTGCCGCTCGGACCGCACCTGACGCCTTCGACCACCGAGCCCACGGAATTGATGCAGGACAGCCCGTCGTGGCAGAGCGGCATCGTCGAGGGCCCGGACATGTACGAGACACAGACCGTGACCGGCAGCGGGAACAACACCACCACGGTCGACGACTACTACCTGTTCTACGCCGGGAGTGACGAGGGGGCGTCCACCTACGGCATCGGTTGGGCCAGCTGTAGTAGCCCCTCCCCCGCCAACCTGTGCACCGACATGTCGACATCCGGGCCCCTCCTCGGCTCGGAGCCGGGCATGTCCGGCCCCGGCGGCCCCGACGTCTTCACCCTGCCGCCCCAGGGCCACACCCCCGGACAGCTGGTCATGGCGTTCGCCGCCTGGCAGGGGAACACGGTCGGCTACCTCTCCTGCGGCATCCGGCCCATGTACCTGGCCGACCTGAGCTTCGGGCCCGACGGAGGTCCGCCGTCCCTCACCGCCGACCCGGCCGGAGGCACGACGCCTGCCTCCAGCCCCACCTGTCCCGGGCCGCCGACGCCCCCGCCTGGATACTGGCAGGTCGCCTCCGACGGCGGCGTCTTCACCTTCGGTTCTGCCGGCTTCTACGGCTCGACCGGATCCATGAGGCTGAACAAGCCCGTGGTCGGGATGGCACAGACCCCCGACCATCTGGGGTACTGGCTGGTGGCGAGCGACGGCGGCGTGTTCGCCTTCGGGGACGCCGGCTTCTACGGATCGACGGGCAGCATGATCCTGAACAAACCGATCATCGGGATGATCCCGTCTCTGGATGGGCACGGCTACTGGCTCGTCGCCAGCGACGGAGGCGTCTTCGCCTTCGGGAACGCACAGTTCTATGGCTCAGCAGGTGGCGACGGCCTGGCCTATCCGGTCACGGCAGCGGCGGCGTCCTACCTCGGCGGCGGCTACTGGCTCGTCGACGCCAACGGACAGGTCTTCAACTACGGGAACGCACCCTTCGAGGGGCAGCCGGCCTTCGCTCCAGGCGGCTACCGGATCACCGGCATGGCGGGGACCCACAACTCCTCCGGTTACTGGCTGGCCAGCGCGAACGGCAACGTGGCCGACTTCGGAGACGCAGCCTCCTACGGCTCCATGTTCGGCACCACCTTGAACTCGGCCATCGTCGGGATGGCCGCAACCCACGACGGCGCGGGTTACTGGCTGCAGGGCGGTGACGGCGGCATCTTCACCTTCGGCGACGCACCCTTCCTCGGCTCGATGGGAGGTCATCGGCTCAACGCCCCCATGGTCGGCATCGCCTCGGTCTGAATCGCCGGCGGCGGCGGGCGAATGGGGGCCCCCAAGGGAGCGGAGGGAGCGGAGGGAGCGGAGGGAGCGGAGGTGCATCTGGCGGAGAGGGCTCCGGGCCACACCGAGGGCCCCCGACGCTTCGGGCCCTTCTGCCGGAGCCCTCCCCACCTCCCAGCCACCCGGAGTGCGCCTCGATCGGTCATACGGACCGAGGCTGCGCCCAGATTGCGGCCTATCCTGTGCACGGCGCGAACCCGGGCCACCAGGGACGGGCCGGCAAGCGAGGGGACCCAGCCGGGAAACCGGGACACAGATCCCCTAGATGGGGCAGGCGCCGAGGGAGGGCAGGCTCATGACAGGCAGCACCGGCGGATTCGAACTGCGAGGCATCAACCACCTGGCGCTCGTGTGCCGGGACATGGAGCGGACAGTCGACTTCTACACCAACGTGCTCGGCATGCCGCTGGTCAAGACGATCGAGCTGCCCGCCGGCATGGGCCAGCACTTCTTCTTCGACTGCGGCGGCGGGGACTGCCTCGCCTTCTTCTGGTTCCCCAACGCCCCCGACGGGCTCCCGGGCGTCAGCGCCCCGGCGGCCCGACCCGACCAGGGCGACCTCACGAGCGCCATCGGCTCCATGAACCACGTCGCATTCGACGTGGCGCCCGAGAAGATCGAGGAGTACCGCGGCCGGCTCATCGCCGCCGGCATCGACTGCACCGAGATAGCCAACCACGACGACTCCGAGTGGGGCATCAGCGACGCCATGCACGCGGGGGTGTTCGTCCGCAGCATCTACTTCCAGGACCCCGACGGGATCCTGCTCGAATTCGCCTGCTGGATGCGTGAGTTCAACCTCGCCGACGTCTCCCACACCCCCGCCACCGCCCTCGACGCCAACCTCGCTGCCGAGCCCGAGGTCCCCAGCCAGCCGACCCCCGTCTGATCCGACCGGCTCCCGCACGCCACCTCCCATGCCCCGGCTCCGACAGGTCCCCAAGGACGAGGCCACCGCGCCCATCGTCACCACGATGTACGAATGGCTCTTCGAGGGCCGAGACCCCGTGGCTGAGCCGGGTCGATGGGACGGCACGACGGGCGACTGGTGGACCGTGTTCGCCCTCAGCCCCGACATCTTGGACCACTGCGTCAAGGGCTTCGGGCTCTACCAGTCCCCCACCCGCGTCCTCGACCCGAGGCTGCGCGAGCTCGGCCAGATCCGTGCTGGATGGGCCGCCGGCAGCCAGTTCGTGTTCAGCCAGCACGCCAAGTCGATGCGCGAGCTCGAGATGCCCGAGGACAAGATCACGCACATCCCCGCCTGGAGCGTCGCCCCCGACGGCACCTACGACGCCGCCGAACGCGCCGTCCTGGCCTACACCGACTGCCTCGTCTACGACCACGGCCGCGTCCCCGACGAGCTCTTCGCCGAATTGGCGCGCCACCTCGACGAGGTGGCGATCCTCGAGCTCACCTACATCACGACGCTGTACTTCCAGCACGCCGTGATGTCGAAGGCGCTGCGCACCGAGTTCGACGACCGCGACGATCCCATCGTCGAGGTGCCCGGTCCTGCGGGTGCCTCCGCCATGCACCCGGGCCCGAGCCGGTGACGGCGGCCCACGTCGTCCTGCCGGGCGACGAGGCACGGCACATCCCCGACGCCGAGGACCTGTGGAACGAGTCGTACTACTGCGACTTCGTCCACGCCGACGGCTCGCTCGGCGGCTGGCTCCGGCTCGGCCTCTACCCCAACCGCCAGGTCGCCTGGTGGACGGCCTGGATCGTGCGCCCCGGCCACGCCGGCCTCTCGTCGGTCAATTACGAGATGCCGGTCCCCCCGGAGAACGGTCTCGTCAGCGAGAGCGTGGATGGCGAACGCGTCGAGATCGACTTGCGCCGCCCGCTCGAGGAGTTCCGTCTGGCCGCCTCGCACCTCATGGGCAAGGAGTTCGCCGACCCCGCGGACGCCTACACCGACACGCACTGGCAACCCCGCCTCCTCGACGTCGACCTGACCTGGACGACCGACGGGATCCCCTATCACTACGACCTGACGACCCGCTACGAGATCCCCTGCCTCGTCACCGGCACGGTGACGATCGACGGCGAGGTGTTCACCGTCGACGGGCAGGGCCAGCGTGACCACTCCTGGGGCGTGCGGGACTGGTGGGCCTTTGGATGGTGCTGGTGCTCCATGCGCCTCGATGACGGCACCCGCGTCCACCTCGCTGACATTCGCATGATGCCCGGCGTGCCCGTCTTCTTTGGATACATCCAGACGCCGGGCGAGGTCCACCCCATCACCGCGCTCTCGGTCACCGAGGACCTGGGCGAGCACGGGTTCCCATCCAAAGCCCGCATCGAGGTCGCCGACGCACCCCGACACGACCTCGCCCTGGACGTGACACCCGTCGCCTTCGGGCCGGTGCTCCTGCGCAACGACGACGGCCGGACCAGCCGCTTCCCGCGGGCGATGGTGCGCTGCCAGGCCGAGGACGGTCGCTCGGGCTCGGGCTGGATCGAGTGGAACCAACCCGAAGAACAACCCGAAGCGCCATCTGACTCCCCAACCGCCTGACCCTCGAACGCGCAGGATGCCCATCACCCCCTGTGTGAACACGACCGTCGCCCCACCCACCCTCCGACGGCCCGATGCACCGCGGGGGCGCCGCTACCCTTTCTACCCTTTCGGCCGTGGCCGGAACCAAGGCATCATCCGCTGACCCTGCGCGCCCCCGATGGCCCCACACCTCCCACCGGCTGACCCCCACCTGCCTGTCCGCCGCAGCAGTCGCAGCCGTCGCCGGCCTGTTCCTCGGCCTCGCGACGGGCGCCGGCACCGCATCGGCCACGTCGGCCTCGCCCCCCAGGACCACCACGACGACATCCATCCCCACGCGCACGACGGCCCGACCGAGCCCGGCGGACACCTGGCTCATCAAGGCCATCGGCGCCGAGCAGAAGGTCGGCAGCGTGCGCATCGACGGGAGGATCACGCAGGGCAGGAACGTGATCCTCCTCGATCTCCTCGTGAACGGTGACGGCGAAGGCGGGGGCACCTTCGTCCAGTCCGGCAGCCTCATCCGGATCGAGCGGGTCGGGCCGCTGCTCTACTTCAACGCGCCGAAGAGGTTCTGGGCCAGCCACGCCACGGCGGCGCAGACCAACCAGTACGGCGGCAAGTGGCTCGAGTTCTCCGCCCTCGATGCCCGCTTTGCCTCCTTCGACCAGTTCCTCAGTGCGGCCGACCTGGTCGCCGCCGCCTTCGAGGGCCACCCGACGCCGCTCACGGTCGGCCGCCCGACGACGTTCCGGGGCCACACAGTCGTCATCGTGAAGGACACGAGCAACGGCAAGCGGAGCACGGGCCTGATGTACGTCGCCGCCAAGGGCCAGCCCGTCGTGTACCGGATCGTCAACGACACGCCGGGCGAGGTCGGCACCCTCGTCTTCAGCCCCTACGGCAAGCCGGTCGCCCTCACCGTCCCCCCCGAGGCCATCAACCTCTCCTGACGGGCCCGGACCCGGGCTGGCCGCCGGGCCCGGCTGCCGGACCGGTTCCGGCGGGCGGACCGCAGCGACCCAAGCGGACCGCTCGACCCGACCCGGATTACTTGAACAGGTCGCCCAGGACCTTGGTCGCCCCGACGCCGACCGCAGCACCCTCCACCCCACGATGGTCGTCGGGCATGTACTCGCCGATGACGCCGGCCAGCAACGCGATGGGCATCGACTGCAGCCAGATCCGGCCCGGCCCCGTCAGCACGGCGAAGTGATGGCCGTCGGCGCCCATGTAGCGGTTGGCGAGTCCCGGGACCTTCTGCACCGAGAATGTGACCGAGGCCTGGAAGAGCCCGGCGTGGCCCGGGTGCACCCGCATCGTCTGCCCGGGCGCGAGGTCGTAGACGATCACCTCGCCCGAGAGGTCGATGAAGGCCCTGCCGGTGCCGCCGATCTTCTGCAGGATGAGCCCCTCGCCACCGAAGATCCCACCCCGGAACGACTGCTGGAACCCCATGGACAGCTCGATCCCCTGCGTCGCCGCCATGAAGCCGTGGCGGTGGACCATGAACTCGTTCCCCGGTGCCACGTCGATCGGCAGGATGTGGCCCGGGACCTTGGACGCGAAGGCGATGGATCCGGAGCCGCCCTGGGCCGTGTAGGTGGTCATCATGATGGAGGCGCCCGACACCGCTCTCTTGACGGCTCCCATGAGTCCCTTGCCGCCCATGCCGCCGCCGGTGTTGGTGGTCATCTGGATGGCATCCGACATCCAGGAGAACTCGCCGGCTTCCGACACGATCGACTCGCCCGGCTGGAGCGAGAGCTCGAGCACCGGCATCGTCGTTCCGTGGATCGTCTCTTCCATCGTGACCTCCTACTGTCCTGGTCTCGGGCTGTGCCTCGTGTCCGGAGTTCCTGGGATGTGCTGTCTCGGCGTGCTGGCCGTGGCCGTGGACCCTCGTCCCTCACTCCTGACGGTTTCAATCCTGGCCGGTTACGTGGTCCGAGGTTGGGATCCTGTCTTGCCTCCCTACGCCGGCGCTGCCCCGCCCGGCAGCTCCACGTCCTCAGAGCGTACGTCTCCGCCGGGTCCGTGCGCCCCGGTGACGAGGCGCTCCGCCAGCGACACCTCGACGAGGCCCAGAGCCACCCCGAAGGTCGCGCCGAGGACGAAGTTGGTCAGGAAGACGAGGAGGACCCGCTCGTGGGGCACGAGGTCCTTGATCAGGACGACCACCTCGTGCTCGATGGCCAGCGGCACGGTGATCATCACGAACACAATCCAGAAGTGGGGCCAGACGAGCCGCACCGACCGACGGAACGCATCGCGCACCGAGCAGTCGAGCAGGTTGATGAGCGGTCCGACCAGGGCGCACAGCGTCCCGACCACGAGTCCGGGGATGATGAGGAAGAGCGCGCTGACGGCGGTGACCAGGAACAGGATGGCCTCGGCGATGATGAGCCGTATCCAGGGCAGCGTGGCCAACACCTCGGAGACTGGCTGCGGCGTCAGGTTGCGCTCGACGGCGCCCACGAGGCGTTCGAGCATGCCCGCGTAGAAAGTGAGCCCGAGGGAGGACGCGCCGAAGATGACGACGCTCGTGAGGGACTCGAGCCCCAGATGGTCCGTGGAGATCTCGGTGAACCAGGTGCTCTGCATCGCATCGAGGCCGAAGATCACGAGGGCGGGGACGAGCACCCGGGCGGGCTCGAGCCGGCCGGTCCGCCACGCCATAGCGAGCAGCTCGAGGGGGTGGAGCGGGTGGCGGTCGCCAGTGGGCGCCCGGCGGGGGTGACGGAGGAACCGGAGGTGGCGCCGTCGGAGGTGTGGTTCGTCGGCGGCCGGGGCTGCCCGCCTCGGGGACGGTTCCTCGGGGAGCGGGTTGAGCAGGGGCCCCAGATCGTCGTCGGCTCCCGTCATGCCGGTGCGCAGCCGTCGCCGACGAAGTCGAAGAGCTTGTATGCCGGGTCGAAGGTGGTGGCGCCGGCGCCGGGCTCCACGTCCAGACGGTGCCGTCCGACTGACAACACGTAGCCGTCGGGCGCCTCGAAGGCGAGCTCCGAGAACCCGGCGGCGGCGAAATCCGCCCGGATGGCCGGTGTGGCGTCGGGCGGGCGACGGTGACGGGTCCAGATGACCTCCGACCCCATCCGGCACCATCCAGGCAGCGCCTGGATGGTGCGCGTGATGTCACCCGGGCTGATGTTCCCGAACACTCCGCAGACCAGCACCAGGTCGGCGGGCACGTCGCTCTCGTACCACCGGCACAGCGAGGCGTCGCCCTCGACGATCCGGACCTGCTCGGCCACACCCGCCCCCGCGGCGCGGTCGCGGGCGAAGGCGACGAGGGCGGGGTCGAGCTCGACGAGCAGCGCCGACACATCGCCGCCCCTTGGATGGGTCGAGACGACGTCGATCACGTCTCGGCCCTGGCCGGCGCATATGCTCACCATCCGGACGGGCCCAGGATGGGTGGGCGGAGAGGGGACACAATCCAGGAAATCCCGCACCATGGACTTTACGATCCGGAGGCGCAGCGACAGCGGCGACGTCGGGTCCTCATAGGCCTGGTGCCAGCGCACCCAGTGCGAGGCCGACGAGTCCGAGGCGGTCGACGAAGCAGAGGCCTCCTCGGAGACCGCCGCCGCTTCTGGATGGTCCCCGGGGGCCATGACGACCCATCGTAGGGTGGGCCACGTGACCGCCTCATGAGCTCCCCGGTGTCGGCCCGATGACGGCCCGATGATCAAGTACCTGGGCTCCAAGCGGCGCCTCGTCCCGGTGCTCACGGAGATATGCCGGGCCTCGGGCGCCCGCACGGCGCTCGACCTCTTCACCGGCACCACCCGTGTCGCCCAGGCCTTCAAGGCGCAGGGCACGCACGTCACCGCCGTCGACAGTGCTCGATACGCGCACGCCTTCGCCCGCACCTACATCGAGGCGGATGCCGCCGCCACCGACGTAGGGCAGCTCCGGGCGGCGGTCACCCATCTCAACGCCATCCCGGGCAAGCCGGGCTACGTCCACGAGATGTTCAGCCGTCAGGCCCGGTTCTTCCAGCCGCACAACGCCGCTCGGATAGATGCCGTGCGGGATGCCATCGACTCGGAGTATGCGGGGTCACCCCTGTTCCCCTTGTTGTTGACGAGCCTCATCGAGGCGGCAGACCGGGTGGACTCGACGACCGGCGTGCAGATGGCGTACGTGAAGCAGTGGTCGCCACGGTCGTTCAACCCGCTGGAGCTGCGGGTGCCCGAGCTGCTGGTGGGGGCGGGGGGCGCCATCCAGGGCGATGCGGTGGCGCTGGCGCCGCAGTTGGGGCACTTCGACCTGGCCTACCTCGATCCGCCGTACAACCAGCACCGGTACTTCACCAACTATCACGCGTGGGAGACGCTGGTCGCCTGGGATGCGCCCGAGGCCTATGGCGTGGCCCGCAAGCGGGTGGACTCGCGCGACCCATCCACACGATCTGCGTTCAACTCGAAGAGGACGATGCCGGCCGCACTGGCCTCGGTGGTCCGATCCGTGGATTGTGACCTGCTGGTTCTGTCGTACAACGATGAGTCATGGCTCGAGCTGGACGAGCTCAAGGCGATGTGCGCGGTCCGCATCGCTCCCCCAGCACTCCGCATCGCTCCCCCAGCTGGAGGCCCATCCAAAGATGGGGTCGGTCCCCGCTCTGGAGCTGCGGTGCAGCGGGAGGTGGCGACTCTCGCCTTCGACTCGACTCGATACGTCGGGGCCCGGATCGGCATCTTCAACCCATCCGGGCACAAGGTCGGTCGGATCAGCCACCTGTCGAACCAGGAGTTGCTGGTCATCGCAGGCGAAGCGGCGATCGTGCGGCGTGTCGTCGAGGCGGTGGGTTCGATGTCGGCCGCTCCGGCGCCGGCGGGCTCCCCGGTCCGGGTTGCGGTCGCCCCACCCATCGTGGATCGGCTACAACAGGCAACGTGAGCAAGCACGATCACGGCGGCCACAGCAGCGGCCACCATGATGAAGCCTCCACCGCCAGCGAGGCCAATGCTGCGGCCCCGAGTGCCCTCACGAGTGCCACCCCGGGTGCCCCCAACGCGGCCCGCGCTACCGCCCGTGAACCGAGTGGCGGCGCCGGAACCGACGTGAAGGCGGGGGCGACATCGGGTGCGCAGGCCCAGGATTACCCGCGACTCGAGGACTCCGATCTCACGCGCCGGCTCTCCAAGGACGAGGAGGCCAAGCGGCTCGGCTGGGCGCAGCGCCGACTGTTGCACCTGCGGCTCATCAACGGGGGTCAGCTGAGGGATGGCCAGCTCGGTCCCCCGGTGTGCATCGTCTTCGAGGGATGGGACGCCGCAGGGAAGGGAGGCGCGATCAAGAGGCTGGTCGAGCCCCTCGACCCTCGCCACGTGCACGTCGCCCCATTTGCGGCGCCGACGCCCGACGAGCTACGGCATCACTTCTTGTGGCGGTTCTGGCCTCCACTGCCCGGCTGGGGCGGCATGACCATCTTCGACCGCAGCTGGTACGGGCGCGTCCTGGTCGAGCGCGTCGAGAACCTGGCGACCAAGGTGCAGTGGCGCCGTGCGTATCAGGAGATCAAGGACTTCGAGCACACCCTCGCAGAAGAGGGGATGATCGTGATCAAGCTCTGGATGCATATGTCGCACGAGGAGCAGCTGCGACGCTTCGTCCGGCGCCGTGACGACGCCCTCAAGTCGTGGAAGCTGACGGACGAGGACTGGCGCAACCGCGAGAAGCGGGCGGAGTACGACGAGGCGGTGTCCGACATGCTGCGCCTCACGAACGGTCCCCTCGCTCCGTGGGACGTGATCTCCTCGGAGAACAAGCGCAACGGTCGCGTGGAGGTCATCGAGACGGTGATCCGGCGGTTGGAGCAGGGTATGGAGCGTTGGGGGGTCCCGGTGCCGCCCCACGACGCCGCTGAGGAGAAGACCGAACTCGCCCTCGCCTTCGACGACGCGGAGTTCCAGCCGGACCCCGACGGGCCCAACGGCTCCGTTGGCTCGCAGGAGCAAGGCCAAAGCCAAGGCCAGGGCCAAGGTCAAGGTCAAGCCGAGGAGCGCATCGAGGCATGAGCCCCACTCCCGCCCGTCCGGGCATCACGATCCCCTTCGACGGGATCCCGCTGCACGCCCATCGCGAGTGGTTCGCCCGCCTGCGTGAGCTCGGCTACACCGACGTGTGGTCGGCAGAGGTGGACGGGGCCGACGGGTTTACGCCCCTCGCCCTCGCCGCGGCCTGGGAGCCCGAGCTGAATCTCGGCGTGGCCATCACGCCCGCCTACACCCGGGGACCCGCGCTGCTGGCCCAGAGCTTGGCCTCCATGGCCGACGCCGCGCCGGGCCGTTTCGCCTGCGGGCTCGGCGCCTCGTCCGAAGTGATCGTCGCCAATTGGAATGGCATGGCCTTCGAGAACCAGTACCGCCGGATGGCCGACACGGTGCGATTCCTCAACATGGCCTTCAGCGGCGAGAAGGTCACCGAGGACTTCGAGACCTT
This sequence comes from uncultured Acidimicrobiaceae bacterium, assembly GCA_963717455.1. Lineage (GTDB taxonomy): Bacteria > Actinomycetota > Acidimicrobiia > Acidimicrobiales > RAAP-2 > Bog-473. The sequence goes on along the minus strand of OY970336.1, from coordinate 1,794,089 downwards.
CAGCGTCAAGGGCTTCCGCCTCTCCCGGATACCCGAGCAGCTCCCGCCGATCTACCTGGCAGCGCTGCGCCCGGGCATGCTGCACCTGGCCGGACGGGAGGCGGACGGAGCGATCCTCAACTGGCTCAGCGCCGAGGACGTGGCGACGTCGGTGGCGGAGGTGGAGAAGGCGGCCGAGGGGGCGAGGCGGGAGATCGTCGCCCGCATCTTCGTCATCGTCACCGACGACGCCGACGTGGCCCGCACGGTGGGGCGCCGCATGATCACCGCCTACCTCAACGTCCATGCCTACGCGGAATTCCATCGCTGGCTGGGACGTGGTCCGGCGCTCCAGCCCATGTGGGACGCCTGGACCGCCGGGGATCGCAAGGGAGCGCTCGAGGCCATCCCTGACGAAGTGGTCGACGAGTTGGTCGTCCACGGCTCTGCGGCCGAATGCCGGGCGCACGTGCAGCGGTACGTCGACCATGGCGTGACCATCCCGGCACCGATGGTCATTCCGATCGGGATCGACCTGGCCGAGGCCGTGGCCGGCCTCTCCCCATCGGCTGGATAGGGCCGGGCGGGGAAAGCAGAACGAGCCGGCAGGCATGACAGAGATCGACTTCCGCACCACGTCGCTCGCCGAGCTCGCCCGCTCGGTGCGGGCCAAGGAGGTGAGCGCCCGGGAGCTGACCCAGGCCACCCTGGATCGGATCGAGCGCCTCAACCCCATCTACAACGCCTTCGTCGCGGTCGACGCCGAGCGGGCCCTCCACGGGGCCGACGCCATCGACGCCCACATCGTCGAAGGCGGCGACCCCGGCCCGCTGGCCGGCATTCCCATCGGGATCAAGGATCTCCAGAACGCAGTCGGCTACACCACGACGTATGGGTCGGCGCTCCACGCCGACGACCCGCCGGCCGGCGCCGATGACCCCTTCGTCGCCCGCATGCGGGCCGCCGGATGCGTCGTGGTCGGGAAGACAAACACACCCGAGTTCGGCTGGATGGGGAACACGACCAACGCCATATTCGGCCCCTCGCTGAACCCGTTCGACACATCCAGGGGACCGGGCGGCTCCTCGGGCGGCGCATCGGCGGCGCTCGCCGCCGGCATGGTCCCCCTCGCCACCGGCTCCGACGGCGGCGGGTCCATCCGGATCCCCTCAGCCTGCTGCGGCCTCTCCGGGATGAAGCCCAGCCTCGGTCGCGTCCCCGCCGGCGGGCCCAATCCCCCTGGATGGATCGACCTGTCCACGAACGGCCCCATGGCCCGGCGCATCGCCGACGTCGCCCGCGCCCTCGACGTGGCCGTCGGCCCCGACCCCACCGACCTTCGGGCCCTCCCCCGCCCCGAGGCCTCGTGGCTCGCCGCGCTCGAGGACCCGCACGTCCCCGTCCGCATCGCCTACGCGCCGACCCTCGGCTACGCCACCGTCGACGCCGAGGTCGCCGGCGCCTGCGAGCGGGCCGTGGGGGTGCTCGAGTCACTGGGCGCCGACGTCGTCGTGTTGGGGTCCGTCTTTGACGCCGACCCCGTCGCTGATTTCCTCACCTTCACCGGGGCCTGCACCTTGCGCGCCCTGCGACCATTCATGAACCATCCGCGTTGGGCGGAGGTGCACCCCGTCCTGCGCCACTTCGTCGACGTCGCGCAGTCGACCACCGCCGAGCAGCTGCTGCAGGTCGTCGATCACTTCCACCTCATGAACCTGCGGCTCGTCGAGCTCTTCCACACGGCCCGCATCCTGGTGACGCCGACATGTTCGGGCGTCGCCCCGTTCGCCGACGACATGACGAGCAGCGTCAACGGGGAGACGACGGCCAACTGGATCCAGTTCACCTATCCGTTCAACATGACCCGGTCACCGGCGGCCACGATCCCCGTCGGTCTGAACAGCGATGGCCTCCCGATCGGCCTGCAGCTCGTGGGACCCCAGCATGGGGACCTCGTCGTGCTGCGCACCGCCGCGGCCCTCGAGGCCGCCCTCGACCTCGATACGCTCGCTCCCCTGCCCGACTAGATCCAATCCAGAGAGGAACAGATCCCGATGTCGATCGCCACGCCAACCAATCCGAGGGAGACCGTCCGCCTCGTCGGCGACGAGGACGCCCCGTGGGCCGACACAGGGATGGGCGTGCTGCTCAAGGTGGTTCGGTTCGACTCCCAGCACGGCACGTGGGTCATCCTTAACCGCTTCAACCCCGGAGTGCTGCTGCAGACCCACCGGCACACCGGGTCGGTGGACGCCTTCACGGCGGCGGGTCGCTGGCACTACCTCGAGTACGACTTCTTCGTGACGGCAGGCTCCTACCTGTACGAGCCTGCGAACTCGGTGCACACCCTGCACGTGCCCGAGGACAACAAGGAGGACACCGACGTGTGCTTCATCATCGAGGGTGCGCTCTTGAACCTGGCCGAGGACGGATCCGTGGAATCTGTCTCCGACGGGCCCGGGACGCTCGAGGCGTACTACGCCCTGCTCGAGGCCCAGGGCGACCCGCGCCCCAACGGCATCATCGTCTGATAGCCCGATCGTCTGAAAGCCCGACGACGCGGTTCGTCTTGTGTCCATGACCGCCGATGCCGGCCGCCTCACCGATCCGAGCCTGTATTCGGGCGGTGACCCCTTCGAGCTGTATGCCGAGCTACGACGAACCTCGCCCGTGAGCTGGGTCGACCGGGACGGCGGCGGTTTCTGGGCGGTCACCACCCACCCCGAAGTGTCCTCGATCGGGGCCGACCCGGTGGGATTCTGCTCGTCGCGGGGCATCCTGATCGACGAGATCGGCACGACGTACGACTCGCCGCCGACGATGATGCACACCGATCCGCCGCAGCACACCCGCTACCGGCGACTGGTCCAGCCGGGGTTCAAGCCGTCGATGGTGCGGCTGATGGAGGCGGGGGTGACGGCGAAGGCACGGGAGCTGCTCGACCCTATTCAGGCGGGAGAGGCGATCGACGTCGTCTCGGCGCTTTCGATCCCTTTCCCGCTCCTGGTGATCTGCGAGCTGCTCGGGGTGGACGGGTCGCAGTGGCCGCGCTTCTTCGAGTGGTCCGAGGCCGTCATCCCCGGGGAGAGCGAGCGCTCGGAGGAGGAGCGCGGGCTCCTGCAGATGGAGATGTGGCAGTACCTCATCGAGGTGGCCGAGGATCGGCGGAAGGAGCCGGCCGAGGATCTGGTGTCCGTGTTGGCCAATGTGGGGTCCGCCGGCTCATCCCCCCAATCCAGAGACGGTGGCGAGCAGCTGAGCGAGGCCGAGCTCGCCATGTTCCTGATCCAGCTGCTGGTCGCCGGGAACGAGACGACGAGGAACCTGATCTCGGGTGGCCTGGTTGCCCTATCCGAGCGGCCGGACCAATGGGCCGCCTTGCGAGCCGACCGGTCCCTGCTTCCGGGCGCCATCGAAGAGCTCCTGCGTTGGACCACGCCCGTGATCTCGTTCATGCGCACGGCGACCGCTCCCACCACCATCCGGGGACAGAGGGTCGCAGAGGGCGATCCCGTTCTGCTCGTGTACGCGTCCGCCAATCGTGACGAGGCGGTGTTCGGGGACGAGGCCGACGAGCTCCGCATCGACCGCCATCCAAATCCACACGTGAGCTTCGGATTCGGGCCGCACTTCTGTCTGGGTGCGGCGCTGGCTCGGCTGGAGGCGCGGGTCGTGCTGAGCGAACTGCTCGACCGCTTCGAGACCCTGGCCGGGGCGGGACCGGTCGAGCGAACGCCCAGCCCGGTCATCGCCGGCGTCCGCCACGCCCCACTGGTCTTCGGATAGGGCTATCTAGTCGCCGGCTCAGGCGCTGACCAACGAGAGGTCTCCCGTGCACGGCTCGGGCTCCCTCACCGTTTGCACTTCGGAGGCGCCCCGGCCCGGCAGGAGCCGGAAGGAGGCCACGGCGCCCATGAGGGCCACGCCAGCTCCAGCGATGCACGCCACCCGCAACCCGCTGTGGAACGCAGTGAACGCCACGGATTGCAGAGCCGGTTGCGCGGCGTGTGGGGCATGCGCGACCACGGCCAGGGTGGCCGCCATGGATTGGTGGGCTTCGGCCTTGGGACCCGCCGGGATGGGGAGGGGACGGAACGCACTGATGATCTTGGGGGCGAAGGACGAGGCGAAGATCGAGCCGAAGACGGCCACTCCGAGCGTGCCACCGAGCTCCCTCGTCGTGTTGTTCACTCCCGCTGCCGCTCCGCGCTGCTCGTCGGGCACCGATCCCATGACCGCTTCCGCCGTCGGCGCCGTGATAGAGGCGAGACCGAGGGACAGCAGGACCATGGCGACGATGATCGGTCCGAAGTAGGTGGTGTCAGCCGCAGAGTTGAACGCTGCCACGACCAATCCGCCTCCCATGAGGAGCAACCCGGTGGTCACTACGAGGCGTGATCCGACCTTGAGCGCCACCACCGCGGCGATGGGCGTGAAGATCGCCGCGACGATCGCAAACGGAAGGGTGTGCATGCCGGCCGAGAGTGTCGAGTACCCCTTGACGAACTGGAAGTACTGGGTGATGAGGAAGATGAATCCGAAGAGGCAGAAGAACGCCACCGAGATGGAGAGTGCACCGCCACTGAACCGCGGGATCATGAACACCCGCACGTCCAGCAAGGGGCCCTCCGTACGCAGCTCGAGCAGCGCGAAGGCGGTCAACAGCACGGCAGCGACAGCCAGGCACACGAATGTGCCCGTCGACGCCCAGCCCCACTGCGGGCCCTCGATGATGCCCAGCACCAACGAGGTCACACCCAGGGTCGAGAGCAGCACACCCCGAATGTCGAAGCGATGCTCCGCCACTCTCGGGAGCCGGGGGATCAGCACCTGGCCGGCGATGAGCGTCACGATCACGAGCGGCACGTTCACGAGGAAGATCGACCCGTACCAGAAGTGCTCGAGCAGCGCCCCGCCGGTGATCGGCCCAAAGGCCACCGCGATCCCAGATGTGGCTCCCCAGATGCCGAGGGCCTTCTGCCGCTCGGACGGGTCGGGAAAGACGCTTGTGAGAATGGCCAGGCTGGCCGGGAAGATGAAGGCGGCGGCCACGCCCATGAGCGCCCGGCTCGTGATCAGGGTCCCGGTCGTGTGCGACGCGGCCGCGGCGGCCGAGAAGAGCCCGAAGAACACGAGACCGACCTGCATGGTGCCCTTGCGCCCGAGGCGGTCACCGATCCCTCCTCCCGCCAGCAGCAAGCCGGCAAAGGCGAGGCTGTAGGCGTCGACGATCCACTGGAGGGACGTGATGGACGCCCCGAGGCTGCGGTTCAAGGTGGGCAGAGCGACGTTGACGATGGTGTTGTCGACGACCACGAGGAAGACGGACAGGCAGAGGACCGCAAGCACTATCCAACGGCGATCCTTGGATGGGGGGGCGACCGTGGCGGGCGTCAGGCTGGCGGTTTCGAGCGAGGTTCCGGGCATCACGGCTCCTTCCGGATGGGGCATCTGGGAGTAATAGAACGCTGTGCTATTGTTATAGCACGATGTCCTTCAGTACGCTACGGAAGTGACGAAAATGCGCAGGACCAGGACACCCAGCGCCGGGATGGAGGCTGCGCTCCTCGCATCCGCCGCCGAGATCCTGGAGACGGAGGGTCCTGACGGCCTCTCGGTGCGCCGGATCGCCGCCGCCGCCGACGTCGCCCCGATGGGCGTCTACAACCACTTCAACTCCAAGTTCGGGATCGTCGAGGCGCTCTTCATCGACGGCTTCGAGCGGTTGCGCGACTCCCTGTCGGCGATCACCGACAACCCAGATCCCTACGAGGCGCTCCGCGAAGGTGGCCGCCGCTACCGCGCCCTCGCTCTGGCCCACCCGATGGTGTACCAGGTCATGTTCCTGCGGGCGGTCCCTGGATTCAAGCCGAGCGATCACGCCCTTGAGTTCGCCGCCCGGGCGTTCGACAGCTTCGTGGCGGCCGTCCAGCGGGCCATGGCCGCCGGTGTCATCGCCGACGCCTCCCCCACCGAGACCGCACATGTGATCTGGGCCTGCATCCACGGATGGGTCTCGCTCGAGCTCCTGGGCATCGGCTTCGTCGAGGACCAGGACGCAGGGTTCGACCGGGTCTGCGCTTCTCTCCTGCGGGGCCTCCGCCCCTGACCCGGGCCACGTCGTACCGGCGGGCTCCCGACTAACGGGGATCCGGACGATCGAGATACCAGTGACGTGACACCGAGGGGAACCACTTCGTCTCACCCTCGGCGTTGCGATGCGGGACCAGGCCGAACCGGCTGATGGTGCGTTGCCCGCCCTCGTGGTCCCCGTAGAGGAGCTCGATCGTGAAGGGCGCGCAGTCCCGGATGGCGCGGCTCAGACCCGGGTAGTCGGGATCGTCCGCCTCGCGGATCGCCCCCTGCCAGAAGCCGATGTCTCCCGGCGCGGTGTACAGGTCTCGGGTCTGCATACGGAACCGCTCGGGCTCGGTGTGCGTGATGTCGGGCGTCGCCGACCCCATGATCACGCTCCAACCGAAGATGACGGCCAGCCCCGAGCCCACGTTGCGCAGCGAGAGGGCGAGGTAGATGCGCCCGTCGACCAGCTCGACGCTGGATTGGGCGCCCTCGACGGCCGTCCAGCGGTCGTCGACCCAGCGCATCTTCTGCACGGGATCCTGGAGACGGGAGGTGACCAGGACGGGCCGCAGGTTCACGAGATACGAGGCCTCGGCAATCCGGGCCGACCGGTTGGCCGAGCGCACGGCGGCGAAGGTGGCGACCGCGAGGACCAGCGTCCCGATGGCCGTGGCGAAGGTGGCGATCGTCGCCCAGTCGGTCGTCGCGAGGACCATATGCGCAGGTTAGGACGCGGGCCCGCCCGGTGGCAGACTCTGCGCATGCTCGATCACATCTCCATACAGTGTGCCGACATCGCGAAGAGCGCATCGTTCTACGACACCGTGCTCGAACCCTTGGGCGGGGTGCGCGTCATGGACTTCGGCGGTGCGATCGGCTACGGCATCCCGCCGATGCCGACGTTCTGGATTGGGGCACAAGAGACGGGCGCCGGGTTCCGGGAGTCGCACATCGCCTTCAGCGCGGCCGACCGGGGCGGCGTCCGCGCCTTTTTCGATGCCGCCGTCGAGTCAGGCGCCGAGGTCCTCCACGAGCCCCGCCTCTGGCCCGAGTACCACCCCAACTACTACGGCGCGTTCGTCCGCGATCCGGACGGGAACAACGTCGAGGCGGTCTGCCACACGCCGGAATAAGCCGGACGGCGGCGGCTCCGTCGCCTCTCTATGCGTCGACGGTCAGCGCGTCGAGGAGGTCGGCAAAGCGCCGCTCCGCGTCCTCCCGTCGCGTCGGGATGTGCTCGGACGGCACCTCGTGCGCCACGTACCCCTTGAGCACGCGCCGGGCGACCGTCTGTCGGTGCACCTCGTCAGGCCCGTCGTAGATCCTGGCCGCCCGGGCGGCCCGGTACATCGACTCCAGCGGCAGGTCCGAGGAGTATCCAAGCGACCCGTGCACCTGGATGGCGCGGTCTATGACGTCGTAGAGCACCTTCGCGCCGAAGTACTTGATCATGGCGATTTCGACTCTGGCCGCCGCCGCCCCCTCTTGATCCATCTTCCAGGCGGCCTGCAACGTCATGAGCCGGGCCGCTTGCATCTCGGCCATGCAGTCCGCCACCCAATTCTGGATGGTTTGCTTCTCCGCCAGCATGGATCCGTGCGCGTAGCGGGACACCGCCCGCTCGCACAGCATGTCGAAGGCACGCCGGGACTGCCCCAGCCAGCGCATGCAGTGGTGGATGCGACCGGGGCCCAGCCGGTGCTGCGCCAGCGCGAAGCCCGAGCCCTGCCGGCCGATGATGTTCCCTGCCGGCACCCGAACGTCCCGGTAGATGATCTCCGCATGGTTCCCGAAGCGCCCGTACGGCGTATGCGGGTCCTCCATCGTCGACACGTCCCGCACGATGTCCACCCCAGGCGTGTCCACCGGCACGATGATCATCGACGACCCCTGGTACGGATGGACGTCTCGATTGGTCACGGCCATCACGATCAGGAAGTCCGCCACGGATCCGTTGGATGTGAACCACTTGTGGCCGTTGATCACCCACTCGTCGCCGTCCCGTACGGCGGACGTCGTCAACAGCGTCGGATCAGATCCAGCGGTGTTGGGCTCCGTCATGGAGAAGGCCGATCGCAGCTCCCCGTCCAGCAACGGCTGCAGCCAGCGCTCCCGCTGCGCCTCATCCCCCGTCTCCTCGATACCCACCGCCAGCAGTTCTGCATTCCCTGAGTCCGGTGCGTTGTTGCCGAACACCACGGGCGCCAGCGGCGACTGCCCGAGGATCTCGTGCATCAGCCCCAGCTTCACCTGCCCGAAGCCCATCCCACCCAACGCCGGCGGCAGGTGCGCCGCCCACAACTCGGCCTCCTTGACCCGCTGCTGCATGGGCCGGATCACCTGCAGCATCTGGTCGTAGGTGAGGTCGAGCGTCTCGAGCGGCAAGATCTCCGCCCGCACAAAGCCGCGCATCCACTCCAGCTTCTCCTCGAACTCCGGTTCGGTCGAGAAATCCCAGGCCATCACCGCTCCTCCCTGCCCCCCGGTCAGCTACCGGGGTCCCCCACCCTGCCACTACCGTGGGCGCCGTGACCACCACGATCCCCGTCGCGCTACGCAACGCCACCGCTCCTTCGGAGCCGCCGCCCTCGCCCCAAGTCGCCCTGAGCGAGGCGGAGCGGGCCGTCATCTCCTCGGCAGAGCACGCCCTCCTCGACGAGCGTCGCCTCCTCACCGCCGGGGAGCTCACGGCGCTGGCGGCCCTGCCCGACGGTGCCGTGATGGCACTGGCCTCGCTCGCCCACCAGGTGCGCCTCGCGTGGTGCGGGCCTGAGGTGGAGATCGAGGGGATCCTGTCGGCCAAGACAGGGGGGTGTCCCGAGGACTGCCACTTCTGCTCGCAGTCCTCCCGCTTCGACACGCCAGTCAAGGCAACGCCCTTCCTTGACCCCAGCGAGGTGCTCGCCGCCGCCCGCGAGACCGCCGCCCTGGGCGCGTCGGAGTTCTGCATCGTCCTCGCCGTACGCGGACCCGACGAGCGCACCATCCAGCGCATCCTCGACCTCGTCCCCATGATCCGGGAAGAGACTGGGCTCAACGTCGCCGTGAGCGCCGGCATCCTCACCGAGGAGCAGGCGCGCCGACTCGCCGAGGGCGGCGTGCACCGCTACAACCACAACGTGGAAACGGCCCGTTCGCACTTCTCCTCGATCGTGTCGACACACAGCTGGGACGAGCGGGCGGAGACCTGCAGGGTGGTGAAGGCGCACGGGATGGAGCTGTGCTGCGGCGCGCTGATCAACGTGGGCGAATCGGACGCTCAGCGCGTCGAGCTGCTCACCCAGCTCCAGGAGCTCGATCCGACCGAGGTGCCGCTCAATTTCCTCAATCCACGGCCTGGCACCCCCCTCGGTGACCGGCCGATCCTCGGCGCCTGGGAAGCCATCCGCTGGATCGCGCTGTTCCGTCTCGCGCTCCCGTCGGTCATCCTGCGCTACGCCGGTGGACGCGAGGTGACCCTGCGCGAGCTGCAGGCCATCGGGATGACGGCCGGTATCAACGCGCTCATCGTCGGCAACTACCTCACGACGCTGGGCCGGTCCGCCGACGAGGACCTCCAGATGCTCGAGGACCTGCGCATGCCGATCGGCGCCCTCACCGCCGCGTTCTGAAGTGGCGCCGACCCGCCCCGGACCCGGTCCCGACTCCGGACCTGACTCCGGTCACTGCACCGGGTGCGGCCGTCCGCTCGCCGACTGCGCCGGGTGCGGGCGTGCGCTCGACCCACCCCGATTCTGCCCTCACTGCGGCCGGCGCATGACGGTCACAGTGATTCCCACGGGCTGGGTGGCCCGCTGCCGGGATCATTCCGAGCTCCGCTCCGCCTGACTCCACAACCGCGCCCTGCCGGGACGCTAGAACCGCGCCCGTCCACCGTCCTCACCCCGTTCGGGTCAAGAATGCGACATGGCCGCAGAGACCGAGTCGGAGGACGACCCAGTTGCCCCGAAGACGGCGGACGCGAACGCAGACGGCTCCCGCTGGGAGCGCTTGCAGAGGAGGGCGCAACGCACTCGGGCAGACATCGAGGCCAGACGGGCCGACTCAGCGTCGATAGACAGCGCGCTGCAGGCGGTCGAACGCGATGCCCAGACCGGAGGCGGCGTGCTGGCCGCGGCGGTGGCCTTCCGGCTCTTCATGTTCCTCGTGCCCTACGCCTTCGTGATGGTCACGGGCTTCGGGCTGTCGTCGACTGCCGCGGGCCAGGACCCCAAGGATGCGGCGCGAGCGTCCGGGATCGGTGGTCTGCTGGCGAGCGCCGTCGCCAGCACAAGCAGCCTCTCCCTCGCCAACCGCCTCTTCGCGCTGTTGCTCGGAGGCATCGCGTTGGCTTTCACCGCCCGCTCCCTCGTCCGCGTGCTCTGGATCGTGCACCGACTCATCTGGGGGGTCACACCCTCGGGGAATCCCACGCCCTGGGCACCGCTGATCCTCGTCGGCGCCGTGACCGTGCTCTTCGGAGTGGTTGATCTCGCAGCCTGGCTGGGATCGCAATCAATCGGGTTGCGGCTCGTCGCCGTCCTTCTCACGATCGTCACGTCGGGCACCGCCTGGTTGCTCGCATCGTGGTGGCTGCCGCGTGAGGACTGCCAATGGTCGGCTCTGTTGCCGGGTGCACTCATCGTCGGACTGGGTGTGGGAGTGCTTCACCTGCTAACGATCACGTACGTCGCGCATGTGGTGTCGAGGAAGTCCTCCCTCTACGGCGCAATCGGGATCGCCCTGGCACTGCTCCTCTGGACGTATTTCGCCGGTCGGTTGCTCACAGCCGCCATCGCCGCCAATGCATCACTGTGGAAGCGCCAGAACGCTGAGCCCGCCGTGCCGCAGTGGGAGACCCGTGAGGACGGACAGTAGGTTTCAGCGGCGTGCGATGCCTCCTGACCGCAGTGGCACATGACACCTACGGCTCACGGCTCCAGAGGGACGAGGTCGAGTGGCTCATCCTGGACGACGACGGGAGCATCAAGGACTCCTTGGGCGCGGTGGTCGCTCCGGATGTAGTGGATCCGGAGATCGCCTGGGGGACGTCGGATTTGTTCCGAGAAGGCGCACCGCTACGTCGTTTCTTCTCGGTCATGCTGAAGAGCCCGGGACTCCGATGGTTTCAGTCCCCCGCTGCGGGTTACGACGACGAAGTCTTCAAGTCGCTGGCGGACCGCGGGGTACGGATCACCAATGCACATGTGAACAGCCTCCCAATCGCCGAATTCGTCATGCGCGCAGTCCTCGATGAGTTCCAGGAGGCTTCGACGTGGCGAGACCTGGCTCAGTCGCGGAATTGGCGGATCCACGACTGGCGCGAAGTGTCGGGGACGACCTGGGTGATCGTCGGGCTTGGTGGGATTGGCACCGCCGTTGCGCTGCGAGCGCGAGCGTTCGGTGCGCACGTGATTGGATGCCGACGACACCCCTCGCCGACCGATCCGGCCGATCGCACCGTGACACCGGACGACCTCCACTCGGTACTCGGGCTCGCCGACGTCGTCGTCCTCGCGGCCCCGGCCACCCCGGAGACCACGAACCTCGTTGACGCCCGATTCCTCGCCCAGATGCGACCGAACAGCCTCCTCGTCAACGTGGCCCGGGGTGTCTTGGTCGACGAACAGGCTCTGCTCGAGTCGCTCGATTCGGGTCACCTTTATGCGGCGATCCTTGACGTCTTTCGGGAGGAGCCACTCCCGGCGGACCATCCCTTCTGGTCACATCGATCTGTGCGCGTCACACCCCACAATGCGGCGGGCGGCATCGGTCGACTGAGCCGCCAGGCCGATCTGTTCGCCGAGAACCTCGACCGCTACCTCCGCCATCAGCCACTGTTGCACGACGTGACCCACGCGATCGGCGCGATCGGCGCGACGACGTAGCAGACGACAGTTTGCCGGCTCCGACCTGAACCTCCACCTTCGATCACCGTTTCAGTGGCCCATCTCGAGCCGCACGGGCCGGCGATGACTTGGGCCATGTCGGTGACGGCACCGACTTCATGACTCGCCCGTGCGGACTGGTAAAGGACAACACCCCGTTGGCGTCCCCCCTGATCACCCACCCCAGCTCGTGGACGGCCCTGTGATGCCGGTCGCACAGCGTCACCAGATTGTCGAGGTTCGTCGCCCCACCACGGATCCAGTGACGCACGTGGTGGACATCGGTGAATTCGGTGAAGGTGCATCCCGGGAAGCGGCACCCCTTGTCCCGCCGAGCGATCTCGATCCGCTGAGCGACCGTTGGATCGCGCCGAGCCCGACCCTGGTCGAGGATGGACCCCTCCCTGGCCTCCACGGAGAGGACGACGCGGGCGTCGCATGCCAAGCGCCGCGCCACCTCGGCCGGGATCGGGCCGACGCCCTCGACCTCCGCCACCTGCGTGCCCGCGCCCGCTCTCGATCCCGCGCCCGAAACAGAATCAGAATCACAGGCAGAGGTGGCAGAGGCAGAGGCAGAGGCAGAACAGCCCAGGAGCAGCTCGAGCGGTGCGTGCACGACGACCCGGGGCCGCACCGGTGGACGGCTTCCCGACAGCGGTGCACCCCTTGCCCGGAACAGCCGCATCATCGTGTCGTAGAGGCGCTGGTCATAGGGCACGTAACCGAGGGGGTCCAGTTCGTAAGAATCCGGTTCATCCCGGGAATCGGGCATCGCCGACGTCGTCCCCCGCTTGTCTGCAGCGACTCTCGTCACGAGCGCCGACTTCGCGGTGGCGTAGTCGTCCGTCGTGAAGGCGATCCACACGGTCCGCCGCGTGTCGTTGAAACGCAACGTGCGGCGCTCGAACTCCCGGACGGCCGAGCCAGCAACTGAGTCCCCCTCCAGCCCCGAGCGCTCGGCGCCGCGCTCCGCATCGCACGTCACCTTGGCCCCATCAGCCCCCTCCTCCATGGCTGCCGCCTCTCTCTGCGCCCGGTGCCACGCGACGAGTTCCCGCGCTTGGCGTACGGTCCAGTGCGCCGACGCCTCACGCAGCGCAGCATCGGTATCCGCCGACGCCACCTCCGCCAGGGGCTCGATCAGGTCCAGCGACAGCTGCCCCGACGCCAGACCCTCGGCCAGACAGGGCAAGGTCTCGAGATTGGCCGCGGATCGAACCCATTGCCGAGCCGTCGACGTGCTGACCCCGCACTGTCCCGTCACCCATGTCACCATCGAGACAGAACCGTCCCCGCGCCACGCCTCCGATCGGTCGAACTCGGCAATGTCGGCCAATTGCTCCCGATGCAGCGACGAGATTTGTGCCGATCGCTCGACGATCCGCTCTGCGAGCTCCTGTGAACGGGCGTCGCCACCGAAGTTTCGGCACGGCGGCCGGCGCCGCAGCGACCGATCCCACTTGGCTCCTGACGGCGGACGGTTCGTCACCGTCCGTGAACGGTCGGCTTCAGCCCGAAGCGAGCCCCGCCAAATCTCTCTCGCCGCCGGGCAGCGCCACGACGGTCAGCCCATCGCGCGAACGGAGCCACTCCGCGTTCTGGATATGCACGCCAACGGCAGCATCGAAGCGGTTCAGGACTACGGCAATGGGTGCGCCGGGTGCGCCGGGTGCGCCGGGTGCGCCGAGGGCATCCACTGTGAGGCGTACTGCGTTGATCGCCCCCAGGCCGGCGTCGGCCACCAGCACGACAAGGTCGGGGGCGAGGGCAGCGCAGAGCGCGGCGCAGTCTCCATCGGCAGTCAGCGGTGAGCGCACCCCGCCGGCGGTCTCGACCAGCCCGACGTCGACGGGATCGCACGGCCACCCAAGCTCTCCCACGAGATCAGCGCTCCGGAACGGCGGACGTCCCAGCGCCTCGGCTGCCATCGGCGGCGCCATCGGCACCTCGTACCAGCGGTGAGGCGAGCACACCATCTCTGGCGGCTCCCCGCTGGCGGCGCCGAGAACGGCGGCGTCCCGATCCGACGGGTCGTCACCCGGATCGAAGGACTGCGCCGGCTTGCGTGCCGCCACTGTGGCGCCTGCCCCCCGGAGCTCGGTCAGGAGGCGGGCGGCGACCCACGTCTTGCCCACATCCGTACCGGTGCCGACGACCACGACCAGCCGTCGGGGACGAACGCCGGTCAAGGAGCCAGTCAACGGGCGGCGGGCGCGGGACGGGGTAGGAGGGCGAGCGCATCGAGCAACCGGGTCACGTCCTCGTCGGTGTGCGCCGCCGACAGCGTCAGCCGCAGCCGGCTGGTGCCGACCGGGACGGTGGGCGGGCGGATGGCCGGCACCCACAGCCCCTGCTCGAGGAGGGACGCCGAGGCTCCGAGCGCCGCCTGCTCGGACCCGAGGACGATGGGGATGATCGGGCTCGGATGTCCAGGCGGGACGAGGCCGGCCTCCGAGAGCCGGTCGATCAGGGAGGCGAGGCGACCCGTCAGGGCATCCCCTTCAGCGGACCGGAGGACGGTCAGTGCGGCGAGGGCGGCGGCGGCGTCGGCAGGGGTCGGGGCCGTCGAGAAGATGTACGAGCGGGCGTGGTTGACCAGGAGGTCGACCACGTCTCGTGACGCTGCCACGAATCCGCCCAGTGATCCCAATGTCTTGGACAGCGTGCCTACCCGCACGACCGTTCCCCCTTGCGCCCCCCGGTCTCCGCCCCCCGCCCCGGCTCCGTCCCGGTCGGTGGCAGGGAGGTGGGGGCCGAGGACGGCGTGCGCCTCATCGAGGACGAGCAGTGCCGCGTGCCGGCGGATCATATCCAGGAGCTCGTTGACCGGGGCCACGTCCCCATCCATAGAGAACACCGAGTCGGTCACCACGATCGTCGGAGTAGCGGCACCGGTCGAATCCGCGGCGGCTCTCGCCGTCGCCGTCGCAGATAGCAGCTCCTCGAGATGGTCCATGTCACGGTGCCGGTACACGTCGAGCGCGGCGCGGGAGAGCCGGCACCCATCGATGACGCTGGCGTGGTTCAGCTCGTCCGAGAGCACGCGGACCCCGGGTCCGCCGAGGACGGTGAGCACGCCCAAGTTGGCGGCGAACCCGGTCGGGAAACAGACGGCGGCCTCGGTCCCCTTCCAATCCGCCAGCGCCTCCTCGAGCTCGCGGTGGATGGGGCGGGTGCCCGTCACCAGGCGGGATGCGCCTGATCCGGCGCCCCACTGCTCGAGCGCCCCGTGCGCCGCCACCACCACCGCGGGGTGCGTGCTCAACCCGAGATAGTCGTTCGACGCGAACGACACCACCTTCTCTTCCTCGAGGACCCCCGCCGGTCCTCGAGCATCGAACTCTCGCGGCGCGCGCCAGCGGCCGTCGTCGACCACCTGGGCGAGTTGGGCCCGGATCCAGGAGGGCCAGGGGTTCTCGGTCACGGCTCGGTGGTCACCTCGTCGAGCGCCCCATCCAGAGCGTCGACCATACGGACGACCTCGGCCTCGGTGATCGTCAGCGGCGGCATGAGGACGACGACGTCACCGAGCGGGCGCAGCAGCACGCCCCTCGACATCGCGCCAGCGCACACCCGACGTCCCCAGCGCAGGCCCGCCCCGGATGGGGCCAGCTCGATACCCACCATCAAGCCCCGTTGGCGGATCTCGCGCACCGCCGCCCGGCCGGCCACCCGTTCTCCGAGGAGGGACGCCAGCTGGTCGGCGCGCGCCCGCACGTTAGCGAGCACGTCGATGGATTCGACGAGACGCAGGTGCTCGAGCGCCACCGCCGCCGCCAAGGCGTTCCCGCCGTAGGAATGCCCGTGATAGAGGGTCGCCGGCCCGAGGTCGGCGCCGAGGAACGCGTCGTAGACCTGGCGCGACGCGACCGTGGCCGACATCGCGAGGTAGCCACCCGTGATGCCCTTGCCCAGGCACAGCAGGTCGGGCCGCAGCCCGCACTGCTCGGAGGCAAACAGTGTCCCCGTGCGCCCGAACCCGGTCGCCACCTCGTCGCAGATCAAGAGGACCCCCGCCTGGCGGCACGCCTCGCCGATCCGCCGCACGTCGGACGCGGCGGCACACAGCATTCCCGAAGCGCCCTGCACGAGCGGCTCGATCACCACGGCAGCCAGCTCGGTCGGCGTGGACGTCGATGGCGGCGCACGCCTTGGCCGCCCATCCAGGATCCGCGTAGCCCGGGGTACGCATCACGGGGAAGCACAGCGGTTCGAACGCGGCGCTGAACACGCCGCCGTCACCCAGAGAGAGCGCGCCGATCGTGTCACCGTGGTAGGCGTCGCCGAGCGTGAGGAAACCGGTTCGTCCCCCGACGCCCCGGTTGACCCAGTACTGGAACGCGATCTTGAGCGCCTGCTCGATCGCCACCGCCCCGTCCGATGCGAAGAGGAAGTGGGGGTCCTCTACCGGGACGACGCCGGCCAGCGCCTCGGCCAGTTCGACAACGACCGTGTTGCCGTTGCCGAGCATCGTCGAGTGGGCGACTCGGTCCGCCTGGGCCACGAGAGCGGCGTCCAGCTCGGGGACCCGGTGGCCCAGCGTGGTGACCCACAGGGACGAGATGGCATCGAGGTAGCGCTTCCCGTCGGCGTCGATCAGCTCGCGCCCCTCCGCCCGCTCGATCACGAGGGGCGAGTTCTCCACGTACGCCGCCATCTGGGTGAAGCCGTGCCAGACGACCGCCGCGTCGCGCTCGGCCCAGGTCCTGGAGATGGTCCCGCTCATGCCCCGATTCTGGACGGCGCCGGGCCGGCAGGGCCAATGCGCGGGCTGCGCGAGAATGGGTCATGGACCTGATTGGCGTGGTCGACACCATGTTCGCTCGCTACGACATGGGCGCCGAAGCCATCGACGAGCTGGCGGAGTGCCCGGGCTACGGGACCCGGTTCACCGTGGTGCGCCGCACCGTCCCGGGCTTCAAGGACCTGGCCGTGGCGGCCAAGAAGCTGATCGAGGAGGAGGGCTGTCGGATCGTCGTGGCCCTCGGGATGCCGGGCAAGGAGAAGGTCGACAAGGTCTGCGCGCACGAGGCGTCGACCGGGATCATGACGGCCCAGCTGATGACGAACACGCCGATCCTCGAGGTGTTCGTCCACGAGGACGAGTCCGACGACCCGGCCACGCTGGCCAAGGTCTTCAAGAACCGCTCGCGGGACCACGCCCGTAACGCCTATCTCATGCTGTACGAGCCCGAGGCGCTCACAGCCCGGGCCGGCCAGGGCATCCGCCAGGGCTTCGCCCACGCCGGGCCGCTGGAGCTCTGAACCTCCACCACCAACCCGGGTGGTTCGGGAGCCTCGTTTTCAGGCGGCCGAGGTCCCGGGTGCGACTCCTAGTGCGTCACGAGTTGTCCCACGTCACCGAGAACGACGTCCCGTCCGGGCTCATGCTGCTCGGCGTGACAAGCGTCGCGCCGTTGTTCACCATGGTGATCTCGTTGGCGTCGAAGGCCGAGAGCGAGCCCTTCGCGCCTGCGGCGTCCGTCAGCGCCGAGCCCGAGTAGGAGACCTGGCCGAAGTCGGCCAGCGGCACCTCGCTGCAGAAGAGGATGTTGCACGAGGACGGCGCCTCGGCGATGACCTCGGCCGAGGAGCGGGCGAAGCCGCTGCCGGTCTGCGTAGTCGAGAACGTCCAGTTGGCGGTCGCGTCCTTGATCATCATCATGAACGACGTCCCCACCGAGTTCGACGCGACCCAGGCGGTCATGTGGTCGCCCGGGCTCACGGCGTACTGGCTGGGGAGCGGCACAGAGGGATTGGGATACATCTCGTACCAGGCGTAGTAGCTGGGCGTGCCCGAATTGCAGTCCGAGTCGCTCCCGATCTGCTCGACGCTCGTCGAGTTGTAGCCGTCGAGGCCGACCCAGAAGGCCGACGCCGCGCTCGGGCTGCCGAGGAGCCCGCCGAGGCTGCCGAGACTGCCGAGGCTGCCGAGTCCGCCGAGGAGCCCACCCAGGTTCCCGCCCCCGCTGTTGCAGTTCACCGGCGGCTCGGTCCACGACGACGCCACTGAATTGTAGGTGTCGTTGTTGTCGGCGTAGCCGCCTCAGTTGGAGGACTGCACGGCGGTGGCGTGGCGCAGGCCTCCACCGAGGAGGGAGCCGAGGCCGGGGAGTGTGATCTTCCCGATGATCGGCACGTGGTAGATCCCGGGCGCCGTCGGTGCCGTCGGTGCCGTCGGTGCCGTCGGTGCCGTCGGTGCCGTCGGTGCCGTCGGTGCCGTCGGTGCCGTCGGTGCCGCCGGATCCGATGGAGCCGCCGCGCCCGCCGCAGGCGACGCAGCGGCGGAGGCCAGTACCGGGGCGGCCGGGGCCGCCAGGCCGATCATCACCAATGCCCCGGACAGAAGCACCTTCCGCATGGAACCTCCCCTGATCGTCGGCTCTCTCGGTCCACTTCCCAGATGAGCCATGGCACGCCACCTGGCTGCTTCCCTTCTTCGGTCACACCCGCTGCCGACCCCGACGGCCGGCGTGGTCACACGCCGCGCCACGACGAGGCACGCCGGGGTACCGGATGGGTAACGGCTGAGGGTCAGGGATCTCGCGGGAGACCGAGCACCTTTTCGGCCACGATGTTGCGCTGCACCTCGGCGGTGCCGCCGCCCACGGTGAGGGCAGGTGCGAAGAGGAAGCCCCGGGACCAGGTTGGATCGGCGGCGGCGGCGGAGGTGTTGGGGGCGGCGGTGGATCCCCAGCCGCCGACGGGCCCCGTGCCCGCCAGCATGGCGTGCGGCCCGGCCACGTCGCGGGCGACGTCCATGACGTGCTGGCCGTGGGCGTCGGCGATGGCCTTGCGGACCGAGGCCTCCGCACCCGGCGCCTTGCCGGCGAGGACAGCCGAGACCATGCGGAGGCGCAGCACCCGGAGGATCTGGCTCTCTATCCAGACGTCGACGAGACGGTCCCTCGTCGTGGGGTCGGGCGCACCGCCGGCCTGGCGGATCAGCTCGATCAGATCCTCGGCGGTCGGGCCCATCCCCCACAGCGCGCCCTCGCCCGAGAGCGACACCCGCTCGTTGCCGAGCGTCACCTTGGCGAGGTCCCACCCCCCGTGCTCGGGCCCGACGAGATGGTCGGCGGGGATCACGACGTCGGTGAAGAAGACCTCGTTGAAGGCGTGCTCCCCCGTCATGTCGATGAGAGGCCGGATCTCGATCCCCGGCGCATCCATCGGGCACACGAAGTAGCTGATGCCCATGTGCTTCGTCGCGCCGGGGTCGGTGCGGGCGAGCAGGATCCCCCACGCCGCGACGTGGGCGTAGCTGGTCCACACCTTCTGCCCGTTCACCACATAGTGGTCGCCGTCGCGCTCCGCCCGGGTGGTCAGCGAGGCCAGGTCCGAGCCGGCGCCGGGCTCGGAGAACAGCTGGCACCAGAAGTCCTCGCCGCTCAGCAGCGGCCAGAGCCAGCGCTCCTTCTGCTCCTCGGTGCCGGCGTACATGAGGGTCGGCCCCGCCCATCCGATGCCGATGGGGTTGATCGGGCGCCTCACGCCGCCCCGCCGGAGCTCCTCTTCGATCACGAGCTGGGTCAGCGGGTCGGCGTCGAGCCCGAAGGGAGGGGCCCAGTGGGGCACGACATAGCCCGCCTCGGCGAGCTGGCGGCCGGTGGGGTGGGGGTGCTCGGCGAGCCACTCCCGGACCCCGAGGCGGCGGGGATCGTCGTCGCCCGGTAGGCCGAGGTCCACGCCGGCAGCGTAGGCTCGGCGTCTCGCTTCACGCATGTCGGCGGGGGCGGGGGGGTCGACGGGGGTCGACGGACGAGCGGCGGCGAATGGAGCGCGCATGACTGACTGGAACTACGCGGACGTCTGGGAGATCGTGGCGGACGTCCAACGCGACTCGGTGGCCATCACCCAGGGCGACCGAAACCTGACGTGGGACGAGTTCGACCGCGGGGCCGACGGCGTGGCGCAGTTCCTGCTCGACCTCGGCGTCGCGCAGCAAGAAAAGGTCGCGGTCTACCTGTACAACTCGCCGGAGTACATCCAGGCCACCTACGCCGCCATGAAGGTCGGCCTGGTGCCGGTCAACACCAACTACCGCTACGGCGACGACGAGCTCAGCTACCTGTGGGACAACGCCGACGCGGTGGCGGTCGTGTTCCACGGGGTGTTCACCGACCGGATAGAGCGGATCCTCGACCGCGTGCCCGGCATCAAGGGCTGGCTGTGGGTCGACGACGGCTCGGGTCCGTGCCCCGACTGGGCCACGCCGTACGAGGACGCGGCGAAGTCCGCCATCGGCCGGACGCGAGCGCCGTGGGGCCGCAGCGGCGACGACCTCTACATGCTCTACACCGGCGGCACGACCGGGATGCCCAAGGGCGTCATGTGGCGTCAGGACGACCTGTTCGCCCGGCTCATCGACGGCGGCGTGCGCCACTACGACGTGAACGGCGGGCTCCAGGGCGTGCGCGCCGCGCTGGAGGCGGGCCCGGCATCGGTGACGCTGATGCCGGCCTGCCCGCTGATGCACGGGACGGGTGCCTTCACGTCGAACACCATCCTGGCGGAGGGCGGCCGGGTGTGCCTGCTCGAGAGCCGCAAGTACGACCCCGCCGAGATGCTGGACACCGTCGAGCGCGAGAAGGTCAACGGTCTCGTGATCGTCGGCGACCCCTTCTCGCGCCCGCTGTTGGCGGTGCTCGACGAGAACCCCGGGAAGTGGGACCTCAGCTCGCTCATGATGATCATCTCCTCGGGTGCGATGTGGAGCGAGCCCGTCAAGGAGCGCCTGCTCACCCACCACGGCGCGATGATCCTGGCCGACGCCTTCAGCTCCTCGGAGGCGCTCGGCATGGGCATGTCCGTCTCGGGCGGCGGCGGCGCGGCGAAGACGGCTTCGTTCACGCTCGGGCCAGACGTGAAGGTGCTCTCCGAGGACGGGCGCGAGGTGGCGCCGGGCTCCGAGGAGGTGGGGGTGCTCGCGCTCGGCGGGCGCAACCCGCTCGGGTACTACAAGGACGAGGAGAAGTCGGGCCGCACGTTCAAGGAGATCGACGGCGTTCGTTACTCCATCCCGGGTGACTACGCCCAGGTCGACGCCGACGGCACCATCCACCTGCTCGGCCGGGGCTCGGTGTGCATCAACTCCGGCGGAGAGAAGATCTTCCCCGAAGAGGTGGAGGAGGCGCTCAAGACCCACGATGCGGTGCACGACGCCGTCGTGGTGGGCGTCCCCCACCCCATTTACGGCGAGCAGATCGTGGCCATTGTCGAGCCGGTCGAGGGCGTGCCGCTGCCCAGCGAGGCCGAGCTCATCGGGCACGTGAAGGAGCGCCTGGCCCACTACAAGGCGCCGCGCCGGGTGCGCTGCGTGCCCACCATCGGGCGGGCACCGAACGGCAAGGTCGACTACAAGCGCCACAGGGCCGAGTCGGTCGAGGAGCTCGGGCTCGTCGCGGACTGAAGGGCCACGGCCGCGCCGGGCTGCTCCGGATCCGGGCCGGGTCCCGGAGACGGAGCAAGACTGAGCCGATGTTCATCGCCCCGGTCGACGCCACCCTCGGCGAAAACGAGTGGCGCCCATTCCTCGAGGTCCATCCCTTCGGTCACCTGGTCGCACCGGGCGGCCCGGCCCGCGACCTACCGGTCGTCGTGCCCACGCAGTTCGTGCTCGCCGGCGACACGGTCTGGCTGCATCTGGTCCGGGCCAATCCTGTGTTCGGCGCGCTGGCCGAGAACCGACGGGTCCTGCTCAGCGTGGCCGACGACTGGGTCTTCATCCCCTCGTCGTGGAAGGCGATCGGCGCCGAGGACCCGGCGCTCGGGATCCCGACGACGTACTACGGCGCGGTGCAGCTCGTCGGCACCGCGATGGTGCACGACGAGCGGACGTCGCCCGGGAGCGTCGCCGCCATCCTGCGCCGCCAGCTGGCGGCCTTCCAGCCCGACATCGAGGTGGCCGACCCGGGCGAGGCGCACGACGCGAGGCTGCGGGGAATCCTCGGGATCGAGATCCGGGTGGAGCGGGTGTCAGCCAAGTTCAAGTACGGCGGCAACGTGGACGTGGCGCACCGGCATGCCGTGATCGAGCGGTTACGAGAGCGCCGTGGCACCGGCGACGACGCGGCCGCCCGCCATGTCGTGCGGCGGCTCGAGGGCTGACGCCGCCGGCTCAGCAACTCAGGAGCTCGACGACTCGGCCGCCGCGGCCAGGTTGGCCAGCGTCGTCGCCATCTCCTTCTCGGCATGTGAAGCACTGTGGTCGCCCACGACGCGCGCCACGACGACGAACCAGGACGCGCGATTGTCCTCCCATGACTCCGTGACCCGGCAGCCCGACTCGATCTCCTCGAACTCATAGCGCCACGTGGCGACGGCGAGGGGCCCGGCCGTCACGGCGAACTCGAACACCTTGCCGGGCTCGCAGGCCACCACGGTGGCGTTGGTGGACCAGCGCCGGAGGCCGTTCTTGTTGGACCCCTTGAACACGGATCCGAGTGCCGGGCCGGTGGCACCCTTGATCCACTTCCCACCTTGGTTCTCGGGTGACCACTCCCCCATCCGGGGAAGGTCGGAGACGAGCCCCCACACCTTCTCGGCGGGGGCGGCGATGTCACGGGTCGCGGCAATGGGATAGGCCATGGGCAGACGTTAGTTTGCCTGTCGTGGCAGAAGCCCTCTCATAGGCATCGGAAGGGGCCAGGGCCGATGATGGGGGGTCAGCGCGATCGTGCCGACCCCGGCGACGGTTCGCCAGCGTCGAGGAACAGCGGGTGCAGCGGAAGCAGATGCCGGCTCAGGCAGTGCGGCTCTTCGGCCGCTTCGGGTTCTCTGAGGGCGTCGCCGGGCCCATCCGCACTCGGTGTACGGCAAGCGACTACATGGCGTCGCACGGCGCGGTTTGGTTCTTCCAACCCGTGTGGGACGAGATCTGGCGCGGCGAGCCCGAGCTGTTCGACGAATCCGCGCTTGCTCCGCGTCTCTTCACGCGGGTGCTGCCGAACAACCCGAGTTCCTCGAAACGACGGGTGGCGAAGAGCGGAAGCGGCCGACAGCGACAACAGCGGGTGCAGTTGATCCGCTCGTCACAACGTCGCCTCGGACCCCTGGACAAGGCCGCGCTTCCTACGTAACCTCAAACGCTGGAGTGCGCCTCGTCTTCGAGAGGTGGGTTGCTCATGACATCTAGGGAGGAACCAATGCGGCGAATCGCGTCGTCCGTCATGCTTTCCACAGTTCTTGCGATCGGAGGATCACTCGCCGGCCTCGCTGCCGGGCAAGCGGGCGCCACCATCCCGACGCCGCCCGCACAGGTGGGCGCTACCGCCTTCACGACGACGCTGCCCGCCTCACCCTCGACGTCGCAGAACGTGTCGCTCAACGGAGTGACGTGCGCCACCAGCTCCTTCTGCGTGGCCGTGGGCAGCAGCGGTACCCCGACAGTCTTGGTCATCGACCAGTGGAATGGGACGAGCTGGAAACTGGCCACTGTGACAACTCCCGGCACCGGCAATGCCGAGCTGGTGAAGGTCAGTTGCGCCGGGCCGGCGTTCTGCGTGGCGGTGGGAGACTTCAACAACACCACTGATCCTCTGGTGGAGCAGTGGAACGGGTCGGCGTGGACACAGGTCACTGCCGCCAACGTCACCGGCTCGACCGAGACGGCACTGAACGATGTCTCGTGCCTGAGCGCCACCTCGTGCACGGCGGTCGGATTCGGTACGGCCGCCGGCAATCGCTTGCCGCTGGCCGAGGTCTGGAACGGGACCTCGTGGTCGATCGCGTCGAATGCCGTGCTGCCGACTGGAGCAACCGCAGCGGAACTCGAGGCCGTCTCGTGCGTGAGCGCATCGTGGTGCATGGCCGCGGGAGACCAGACGGTCGGAGCCAACATCCTCCCGCTGACCGAGATGTGGAACGGCACGGCATGGACCGTCGTGACGAGCCCGAACCCGGCACCGGGCACGAGCGGCAGCTTCGACGGGGTGTCCTGCACCGGAATCAGCTACTGCGTGGCCGTCGGCGCATTTCAAGACACCGCTCTGTTCTTCAGGAATCTCGTTGCCACGTGGAACGGCACGACCTGGACGCAGAACAGCGTGCCCGACGGCCCTGACACCAACGATGACTACCTGACCTCTGTGGCGTGCTTCAGCGCCACCTCCTGCAGCACCGTCGGCCGAGAGGGCAACGCAACAGCAACCCCCGTCGGCCTGTCGTGGAACGGTGTGAACTGGACCTCGGCGACGACGCCGGTCCCGGCGACTTCCACGGCCACCTCGCTCAACGCTGTCACCTGCCTGACGAATTGGGAGTGTGTCGCCGCCGGCGCCACCACTCTGGGCGGGTTCAGCCAGCCGGTGGCGATGACGGCGCCCATCGCTCGATCGGGCTACCGCTTCGTGGCGACCGACGGTGGCGTGTTCGCCTACGGGAGCGGCGCACCGTTCCTCGGCTCCATGGGCGGCACGCCGCTCAACGCGCCCGTGGTCGGCATGGCCGTGATGCCCGGCGGCGACGGCTACTACCTGGTGGCCTCTGACGGCGGTATCTTCGCCTTCGGCTCGGCGCACTTCTACGGCTCGCGGGGTGGGCAGCCACTCAACAAGCCCATCGTCGGGATGGCCGTCACGGCGGACGGGGCCGGCTATTGGCTGGTGGCCTCCGATGGCGGCATCTTCAGCTATGGCGACGCCCAGTTCTACGGTTCGACCGGCAGCATCACCCTCAACAAGCCGATCGTCGGCATGGCCGCCACGCCGGACGGGAAGGGCTATTACCTCGTAGCCTCCGATGGCGGCATCTTCAACTACGGCGACGCGACCTTCGCAGGATCGACCGGCAGCCTCGTGCTCAACAAGCCGGTGGTCGGCATGGCCGCACCAGTCGGCGGCGGCTACTACCTCGTGGCGTCCGACGGGGGGATCTTCGCCTTCCCGACCACGGGCGGGCCGCCCTTCTTCGGGTCGACCGGTGGCATGACGCTGAACAAGCCCATCGTCGGGATGACGGCGGTCGCCGGCGGCTACTACCTGTCGGGCTCCGACGGCGGGATCTTCACCTTCCCGACCACCGGCGGTCCCCCGTTCCTCGGCTCGACGGGATCGATCGTGCTCAACGCGCCCATCGTGGGCCTCTCGGGCTAGCGCGGGGCGGCGAGGGGCCGGGGGAGCCCGCCGCCCCGGTCCGCCCGCGCCTCTCCGGCGGGCCCCGACGCCGGTTGCCCGAGGAATAAGAACGTGTTCTAACCTGAGAGGGATGGAGTTCAACCTCGCCGACCTCTTCGAAGCGGCCGTCGATGCCTACCCCGAGCGGGAGTACCTGGTCGCCAACGGCGAGCGGCGGACCTATGCCGAGACGGAAGCGCGGGCGAACCGGCTGGCGCACCATCTGGCCGCGCAGGGGATCGGGCCGGGCGACCACGTCGGGATCTACGCCTACAACTCGGTCGAATGGGTCGAGACCGCCTGGGCCGTCTTCAAGCTGCGGGCGATCTGGATCAACATCAACTACCGCTACGTCAAGGACGAGCTCCGCTACCTCCTCACCAACGCTGATCTGAAGGCGCTCGTGCACCAGCGCGAGTTCTCTCCCTTGGTCACCACCTTGCTGCCCGAGTTGCCGGAGCTGCGGCACGTGATCGTGATCGAGGACGGCAGCGACGTCGACTCCACGCCGGGTGCCATCGGCTACGAGGAGGCACTGGCCGACCATTCCCCGGAACGAGACTTCGGGCCGCGCACCGGTGACGACCTCTACGTCCTCTACACCGGCGGCACGACCGGCATGCCCAAGGGCGTGGTGTGGCGCCACGAGGACGTCTTCTACGCGCTTGGCGGCGGGACCGACCCGGTGACCAACGTGCGGATCACAGACCCGGCGGTGATGGTGGCCAAGGGTGCAGGCGGCCCGATGGTGCACCTGCCGGTGGCGCCCCTCATGCACGGCGCCACGCAGTGGTGCGTCATGGGACAGAGCTTCGTCGGCTCCAAGATCGTCCTCATGGCCAAGTTCGACCCCCACCACGTCTGGCGGCTGGTCACCGAGGAGCGGGTGAACTCGGTGATGATTACGGGGGACGCCATGGGCAAGCCGCTCATCGAGTCGTTGACCGACCCGGGGACGGACCACGACCTCTCGTCTCTCCTGGCCGTCGTGTCGTCGGCCGCGTTGTTCTCGGCACCAGTCAAGGACCAGTTCTTCGTCCACCTGCCCAACCTCGTGATCACGGACGCCATCGGCTCCTCGGAGGGTGGGAACAACGGGATGACGGTCGTGACCGCGGGCAACACGGCCATGAAGAGCGGCCCGACCGTGCACCTGCTGGGCGAGACGGTGGTGTTCGACGAGAACCTCGAGCCGGTCGAGCCGGGGTCGGGCGTCATCGGCAAGATCGCCCGGTCCGGTGACATCCCGCTCGGCTACTACAACGACCCGAAGAAGACGGCCGAGGTGTTCATCGAGGTACGGGGCACGCGCTTCGTGATGCCCGGCGACTACGCGACCGTGGAGGCCGATGGGTCGATCACCCTGCTCGGTCGGGGGTCGATCGTCATCAACTCGGGGGGCGAGAAGATCTTCCCCGAGGAGGTCGAGTCCGCCGTCCGCTCGCACCCCGACGTCATGGACGCCATCGTCTGCGGCGCGCCCGACGAGCGCTGGGGACAGACGGTGGCCGCCATCGTGCAACCGAGAATCGGCCACGAGGCGCCCTCACTGGAGTCGCTGCAGGAGCACTGCCGGCAGTCCATCGCCGGCTACAAGCTGCCCCGCCGTCTCTACGTCGTCGATGCGGTGGAGCGCTCGCCGTCGGGCAAACCGGACTACACGTGGGCGGCGGCCATCGTGCACGCGGGGAGAGGGGTCGAAGCGGGGACCCCGTCGGGGAGCGGTCCAGATCCGGGGGCGTGACCACAAGGTCGACGGGCGTCGCCGCAACCCACTACGGTGCGTCGATCACTCCGCGCACCGGTACACCACGCTTGACTCCACGCGCGACCACGGTCGTGCGCTGCGCCCGACGGACGGCGGCCACCACCCCCTGGGCGATTGCAGTGGGCAGCCTCTTCCTGTTCACCACAGGCGCCGCCCTCTCGCTGGGAGGGGTCACCGCCTCGGCCGCCGGCGTCGCCCACGTTGACGCCACGGCCTCGTGGACCGTGTACCACGGCAACCCGCTCGGGACCGGTGTCGACCCGTCCGGCGTCACGTTCTCGCCTCCCAACCTCGCCTGGCACTCGCCGGTGCTCGACGGGCAGGTCTACGGGGAACCGTTGGAGGCGACCGGGCGCGTCTTCGTGGCCACGGAGAACGACACGATTTACGCGCTGGCTGCCGACAGCGGCGCCATCCTGTGGTCCGCCCACATCGGAACCCCGGTGCCGTCGGGTGACCTGCCGTGCGGCGACATCGGCCCGACCGTCGGCATCACCGGCACCCCCGTCGTCGACGTGGCCCGCGGGGAGATCTTCGCGGTGGCCGACGTCCTGAGCGGGGGTGCACCCGCTCACGTCCTCGTGGGCCTGAGCCTCTACACCGGCACCGTCCTTCTGGGACAGGTGGCGGTCGACCCCCCGGGGCAACCCACCGCGGCGATCCTGCAGCGCACCGGGCTGAACCTGAGCGACGGCCACGTGATCTTCGGCTACGGCGGCAACGACGGCGACTGTTCGACCTACAGCGGCTGGGTCGTGTCGGTACCCGAGGGCGGGGGGACGCCTGGCTACTACCAGGCGGTGCCGGTCGGCAACGACGGGGCGGTGTGGATGGGCGGCGCGGCGCCCGAGGTCGACGCGGCGGGCAACATCTGGGTGTCTATCGGCAACGGCTCGTCGTCGACCTACGACAACAGCGACTCGGTGCTGGAGCTGTCGCCGGGCCTGGACCGCACCCATCTCTTCGCCCCGACGACGTGGTCGTACGACAATGCGAACGACCTGGACCTCGGATCGAGCTCGCCGGCGCTGCTCTCGAACGGGACGATCCTGCAGGTCGGCAAGTCGTCCACCGCCTACCTGGTGAACCAGGCCAATCTCGGCGGGATCTACGCCGCGCCGCAGATCTCCGCCTGCGGCAGCTACTCCGACGGCGGGGACGCGATCGCGGGGACCGTCGTGTACGTCCCCTGCGGCAACGGGGTGCAGGCGATTCAGACCAGCCCACTCAGTGCGCTGTGGCAGACCTCCTCCGGGGCGGACGGGCCACCCATCCTCGCCGGCGGCCTCGTCTGGTCGATCGGCGGCGGCACGCTCTACGGCATCAACCCCCTGAACGGCGCCACGGCGGAGCAGGTCCCGACGGGCGGTGAAGCCAACCACTTCCCGACTCCGTCGGTGGGTGATGGCCTGCTCCTGGCTCCCTCGACCGACCAGGTCTACGCCTACTCGGGCTCAGCCGGGCTGCCCGGCCCTCCGTCCCCGCCGCCGCCGGCACCCCCGAACTCCTCGTACTGGCTCACCGCGTCGGACGGTGGCATCTTCACCTTCGGCAACGCCGGCTTCTACGGGTCGGCCGGCAGCATCCGGTTGAACAGGCCGGTCGTGGGGATGGCCCCGACCGCGTCGAAGCACGGCTACTGGCTGGTGGCATCCGACGGTGGGATCTTCACCTACGGGGACGCCGGCTTCTTCGGGTCAGAAGGTGGCAAGCCGCTCAACGCGCCGATCGTCGGCGTGGCGGCCACGCCGGACGGAGGCGGGTACTGGCTCGTGGCCTCCGACGGCGGCGTGTTCAGCTTCGGCGACGCCAAGTTC
Organism: uncultured Acidimicrobiaceae bacterium; assembly: GCA_963717455.1. Lineage (GTDB taxonomy): Bacteria > Actinomycetota > Acidimicrobiia > Acidimicrobiales > RAAP-2 > Bog-473. The sequence continues at coordinate 1,765,462 of OY970336.1, read as the reverse complement.
TACGGCTCCGAGGGCGGCAAACCGCTCAACCGGCCCATCGTGGGCATGGCCTCCGGTTCGAACGGTCTCGGCTACTGGCTGGTGGCCAGCGACGGCGGCGTGTTCAGCTTCGGCGACGCCGCCTTCCACGGCTCCATGGGGGGCACACCACTGAACAAGCCCGTCGTGGGCATGGCGGCCACCTCCGACGGACTCGGCTACTGGATGGTCGCGTCGGACGGGGGGATCTTCGACTTCGGTGACGCCGGGTTCTACGGCTCTGCCGGCAGCGTCCCCCTCGTCAAGCCGGCCGTCGGCATGGCGGCGACGCTCGACGGCCACGGGTACTGGATCGCGGCATCCGACGGCGGCATCTTCAACTACGGGGACGCCAACTTCTACGGGTCCGAGGGCGGCGTCGTGCTCAACGAGCCCGTGGTGGGGGTGGCGACGGCGGGCTGAGGACGCTGCCACCGGGCTCACCCCGGTGCGCGTGCTCTCAACGCGGTGACTCCGGCCGGCGTCGGGGCGAACCCGCAGGCTCCGAGGTAGAACCCGCTGAGCTGCTCGTCGAAGTCGACATGGAGCCACTCGCAACCGGCGGCTCGGGCCTCCCTCGATGCCACCTCCAGGAGACCGGTGCCGATACCCTCGTGACGGGCGTCGCCATGCACGAGGGTATCGAGCACGAAGGCATGCACGCCGCCGTCCCACGCCACGTTCACGAACCCGACCAGGCGCTCCCGGTCGTAGGCGCACACCCAGCCCAAGCTGTGTCGCTCGACCTGGCGGCGCCAGCCGATGTCCAGGACGGGGTGGTCGAAGCCCTCCGCATGGAGCGCATTGACCTCATCGTCGGCGAACGTACCTCTCCATCGGTAGACCACATCCATCGGACGACAACCTAGGTCTCGCACGGCGCAGTTCCACGTACCGGCCGTGGCCCCACGCGATGATGCACCCGTGCCCGCGGGCCCCGTCCTCCTCCTCACCGGCTCACCAGGGTGTGGCAAGACCACTGTCGCGCCACTGGTGGCCGACCGCCACGACCTTTCGGCCTGCCTCGACCTGGACTGGTTCTTCGCCACGTTGCGGCGGGGAGTGATCGAGCCCTGGAAGGAGGCGGCGCACACGCAGAACCGGGTCGTGCTCCGCGCCGCGGCCGAGGCTGTCGCCACCTTCGCCGAGGGCGGGTACTTCACCGTCGCCGAGGGCATCCTCTACCCGTTCATGCTCGACCTCTTCACGGACGCCTGCGCGCCACACGGCCTCGAGCTGAATTACGCCGTACTGCGGGCGCCCATCAGTGTCGTGCAGCAGCGGGTGCAGGACCGCACGGTCGAGCCGGAACACGCCGGGGCGCTCGCGGACGCCACGGTGGTCGACGACCTCTGGGCGCAGTTCGAGAGCCACGGCGTCGAAGAGCGCCACCGGGTCGACTCGGGCACGCGCCTGGCGACCGAGGTTGCCGAGGAGGTCGAGCGTCGGCTGCAGGCTGGTGAGTTCCGGCTCTGACCGCCGCCCCGCGGTGCATCTCCTGACCGGCTCGCACCGGACACGTATGACCCGCTCAGCCGGAACGGCGGGCGGCCTCGGGGAACGTGCTATTTGCCGCCAGCGGCGAGCCGCTGCTTGGTCGTGAGGTGCTCGGGATCCTTGTCGAAGTCCTTCAGCACGTGCTTGCCGAACGTCTCGACGGCCTCCTGGCACGACTCGATCGGCATGGAGGTCGACAGCATCCCGAACGCCAGCTGGTCGGCGCCCGTCGCGGCGAAGCTCTCGACGGCCTTGCCCACCTCGTCGGGGGTCCCGACGGCGGTGACACCGGCCGCGATCGCGGCGTCGAGCGTGGCGGCGTCCATGGCGGGGATGATCTCCGGCCACTCGGGGATGCCCGCGGGGCGCGGGAACGTGTCGAGGTAGCGGAACACCAGACTCAGGTGGTAGTTCGAGTCGGCCTCGAGGAAGGTCTTGCGCGCCTTGGCCCCGTCCTCCATGCAGATCATCTGCGTCGTGATCATCACGTTGTTGTTCACGAAGCCGCCGACCGGATTCGTGCAGTCCTGGATCTTCTCCTTGTAGCGACCCACCAGCGGGGTCAGCTGGTCCGGCGTGGAGAAGCCGAAGCACAGGACGCCCACGCCCAGTTCCGCGGCCAAGTCGAAGGTGGACGGGCTGCCGGCCGCCATCCAAATGGGCGGATGGGGCTTCGAGTAGGGCTTGGGCAGCACGTTGCGGGTCGGCATGGAGAAGAACTTGCCCTCGTAGCTGTAGTCCTCGTCCTTCCACATACGCACGATCTGCGGCAGCGTCTCGGCCACCATCTCGCGGGTGAGGTCGGAGTCTTCGATCCCGAAGCCCTTCTGCTCGGTCGTCGACGAGCCGCGGCCGGTACCGAACTCGAAGCGGCCCTCCGAGAGGTGGTCCAGCATCGCGACCCGCTCGGCGATGCGCGCCGGGTGGTTGACGGGCGGCGTGATGTTGAAGATGCCCGACCCGATGTGGATGTTGTTGGTCTTGGCGGCCACGAAGGCGAGGAATGACTCGGATGCCGACAGGTGCGAGTACTCGGTCAGGAAATGGTGCTCGGAGGCCCAGGTGTACTTGAAGCCGGCCTTGTCCGCCGCCACGATGAAAGACACCTCGTCCATGATGCGGTCGTGCTCGGCGGATGCACCGTGCTGCTCGACGTACTTGGGCAGCACACACGCGGCGTTAAAGATGCCGAATTCCATGGAGTTGCACGTCCTCGTCTACGGTGCCGCGGTCCGTTCCGCTGGCGGTTCAGCGACGGTAACACGGGACGGACTAAAATGCAACGTGTTCCAATAATCGGCGTTCCACCCCAGGTCAGAGACGTTCGAGGTTTGCAAGTGAGCCCAGCTGAGACGCAACCGGCAGCACCCGGCGTCCCTCCGTCACCGCTGGCCGGCGCCCCGGAGACCATCACCGGGGCCGTGCTCGCCCGGGCCGACGACACCCGGCTCGGCCTGATCGTCGGCGACCTCCGTCTGACCCATGCCGAGGTGGTGCAACGGGCCGCCGAGCGGGCTGCTTGGTTGCGGGCCCGGCGCGCCGACGGTCCGTTCCACGTGGCCGTGATGCTCGACAATGTGCCGGAGTTCGTCTTCTGGCTCGAGGCGGCAGCGCTGGCGGGTGCCGTGGTGGTCGGCGCCAACCCGACCCACCGGGGCGACGAGCTGGTGCGCGACCTCACGCACACCGAGTGCCAGTTCCTGGTCACGGACTCGACCTACCTACCTCTGGTGAAGGGATCCCGCATCGGCGACACCCTCGGAGCCGTCGAGGCCGGCAACGAGCGGGTGCTGGTACTCGACACGGCCGCGGCACGGGCGGAGCTCGGCGCCCACGCCGGAGCGCGACCGGACGCGGTGTCCGAGCCGTCCGTGGCACCCGAGACCCTCGGCTATCTGCTCTTCACGTCGGGCACCTCCGGTGCGCCCAAGGCGTGCCTGTGCAGCCAGGGCAGGCTGGCGCGCATCGGCGCCATCGTGGCCCAGATGTACGCCCTCGCGCCCGAGGACGTGTGCTACCTCTCCATGCCGCTGTTCCACTCCAACGCGCTCATGGCCGGCTGGGGCCCCGCCCTCATGGCTGGCTCTGCCTTTGCCCTCCCCTCCTCGGGCCGCTTCTCCGCCTCGGGCTTCCTTCCCGACGTCCGGGCGTCTGGCGCGACCTACTTCAACTACGTCGGGAAGCCGCTGTCCTACATCTTGGCCACGCCCGAACAGCCCGACGACGCCGAAAATCCGCTCGTGCGCGCCTTCGGCAACGAAGGTTCGGCCGATGACGTGGCCCGTTTTGCCGAGCGTTTCGGCGTCGCTGTCACCGACTCGTACGGCTCCACCGAGGGTGGCGCCACGGTCTCCCGGACCCCCGACACTCCTCCGGGTGCCCTTGGTCGTGCGCCGGAGGGAACGGTCGTGCTCGACCCCGCCACCGGCGAGGAGTGCCCAGCCGCCCGCTTCGACGAGAGAGGTCGGCTGCTCAATGCCCAAGAGGCGATCGGCGAGCTCGTGTCCAAGACCGGTGGGGCGGGCTTCGAGGGCTATTGGCGCAACGACGACGCCGAGAGAGCCCGCCTGCGCGAGGGGTGGTATTGGACGGGCGACCTGGCCTACCGCGACGAAGCCGGCTTCTTCTACTTCGCCGGACGCGACCACGATTGGCTCCGCGTCGACGGCGAGAACTTCGCGTCGGCACCCATAGAGCGGATCCTCCAACGCCACCCCGACATCGTGCTGGCCGCGGTCTACGCGGTGCCCGACTCCCTCGTGGGCGACCAGGTCATGGCGGCCGTGCAGCTGCGGCCCGGCGTGGAGGTGCTCGACGCGGACGAGCTCGCCGATTTCCTGGCCACCCAGGGTGACCTGGGCACGAAGTGGGCACCTCGCTTCGTCCGCATGAGCCCGGCGCTGCCGCTGACGGCGACGAACAAGGTCATGAAGCGCGTGCTGCGCGCAGAGCGATGGAACTGTGCCGACGTCGTGCTGTGGCAGCGCGACCGAGCAATGTCCTACGAGGTGCTCAGCCCCGAGGACGCGGGCGCACTGGAGGAGACGGCGGGTGACCGCCCGCTCTGACTCGACCGGGTATTCCCATGCGTGTCGTGGAGTCCGAGTCTCTCCTTGACATCTCCGTGCGGCATGTTAGCTTGATATCAAGATAATGGGCCCCAAGAGACCGGGGCGACGAGAAAGAGGTGGACACATGGCACAGGCGACGCTGCTGGTTCGACACGAGGTCGAGGACTACGCCACGTGGCGCTCGGCATATGACAGCGTGGACGGGCTGCGCAAGGAGCATGGCTGCACCCTTGCCGAGGTGCTGGTCGACCCGGCCGACACGCAGGACGTGTACGTGCTGCACCGCTTCCCCACCTTGGAGCAGGCCCAGGCCTTCGCCGGCAGCGACGGGCTTCGTGAGGCCATGGGCTACGCCGGGGTCAAAGGTGCGCCCCGGATCGAGATCGCGGTTGGGGCCTGAACTGAGCCCGTCTCCGCCACGGGACCGAGGTGGCGCCCGCACGGGCGCTGCCTCGGCCCACCCTCCCGAGGTGGCGGCATTCGAGAAGGAATTCCCCGGTGCGTCCTGGCTGTCTGCCCAGGTCTTCCGGGAGCTCGAAGAGGTCGGGGGCCACGCCGAGGCGTTGATCGCGTCGGTGGCGCGTCGTCACGGCCTCTCGCACGCAGCGCTGAACGCCCTGGCCGTGATCAAGGGGAACGGAGCTCCGATGGCCGCCGGCGCTGTCGGCGCTCATATGCACATTACGAGCGGAACCATGACCAGCGTGCTCGACACCTTGGAGCGCAACGGGTACATCAAACGGCTCACGGATCCCGACGACCGCCGCCGAGTCCTCGTCGACGTGACCCCCGACGCCCAAGTTGTGCTCAATCGGCTGCTCCCCGAGGTCGTCCAGACGACGACCGTGGTGATGGCCGGAATCGCCGACAGGGAGCTCTACGTCTTCCTGGACACCCTGCGTCGTGTCCGCGCAGCGATCGCTGCCGCCCCAGACGATCTGGCACCCCCTCCCCCTCGTCGGACGCCACGCAACCTGAAACGCTCATAAGAGGGCCGCTCGCCTGGTGCTCGGCTGCTCGCCGTGGGAGCGAACATGCTTCAGACCGTAAGGCGGGACGGTAAGGCGGGACCGTCAGCTCGTCCTCGCGTCACCTAGTGCTGATCAGCTTGCTCTTCGGCCCGAACCCAGTGGGCCTCGGCGAAGCGCCGCAACTCCGCGAATCGCTCCCCGTCCTCCGGGGCCATGCCAAGGAACCCACCGTGACCGGCTGCCTCCCAGACGTGAAGCTCGGCCTCGACTCCGGCCGCCCGCAGTGCCCGATGCATGCGAACGTTGTCCGAGAGGAGCCTGTCGCGCGTGCCGGTCAGGACGATGGCGGGCGGAAACCCGGTGAGATCACCGAAGAGCGGTGAGATGTACGGCTCTCGGCGGTCGTGGCCGCCGGCGTAGAGCTCGGTGCACGGCTCGACAGGACCGGACAGGACACTGTCGAGGCCGTCGTTGGTCTGCCAGGTGTCGCCCGAACCTGTGAGGTCGAACGCGCCGGTGTTGAACACCACGGCCGCCGGCAGGGGAAGTCCCTCGTCGTGGGCTCGCAGGATCAGCGCCGCGGCCAGGTTGCCCCCGGCGGACGTCCCGCCCACGATGATCTCGCTTGGGTGACGCTCGTCCAACAGCACCCGGTACGCCGTGAGGCAGTCGTCGAGTGGTGTCGGGAACGGGTGGTCAGGCGGCATCCTGTAGTCCACCGACCAGACGCGAGCTCCGACCGCGTTGGCCGAGGCGATCGTGGTCCTCTTGCACAGGTCGCCACCGCCGAGGACCCACGTGCCGCCGTGGATGTCGAAGAAGACCCGGCGGTCGTCGTCCGCGACGCTGTGTGGCGTGACCACGTAGAGGGGGCACGGCCCGAGGTCGCGTTCCTCGATGCTGCCCGTGAACCCGGCGGTCGCGTCGCCCACCATCGAACGCACGAAGCCGTCGGTCTCGGCGACATAGGCCTTCCACCCCTCGGCGTCGTCAAGCGCCGGGAGCTCCCTCGGTGGCGGCCCGAGCCGGCCCATGGCGAGAACCCCCTGTGCCTCTTGACTGACCGAGCTGGGGACCGGTATTTCTCGAGCCTGGATCTGCACCATGAGGCAAGGCTCCCTCGAGCGAACGGTTTGCGGCGGTGAAGATTAACCCGATGGCCGGACCGGGCCTCACCCCTGGGAGCTTGACCATGAGTCTCCCCGGTCTCGGTCGATAGCCGGAGGCCCGGACTCCTCGCCGGCCGGACGGTTGCGCGGCTCAGCGATCGGCGCCGAGCACCAGCCCGCTCGTCGGCACACCCGTGCCGGCCGTGACCACGACGTGCTCGAGCCCTTCGACCTGGTTGGCCGACGTGCCGCGCACCAGCCGGGCGCCCTCGGCGATCCCGTTCATGCCGTGCAGGTAGGCCTCGCCGAGCTGACCACCGTGCGTGTTGATGGGCAGCGCGCCGCCGACCTCGATGCGGCCGTCGCCGACGAAGTCCTTGGCCTCGCCCTTGGCGCAGAAGCCGAGCTCCTCGAGTTGGTAGAGGACGTAGGGCGTGAAGTGGTCGTAGAGGATCGCGGCCTGCATGTCTTCGGGACCGAGCCCCGAGGTCTCCCACAGCTGGCGGGCCACCACGCCCATCTCGGGCAGCCCGAGCAGGTCGTCGCGGTAATAGCTCGTCATCATGTCCTGGCCGGCGCCCGAGCCCTGCGCCGCGGCGCGGATCACGACCGGGTCGGTGCGCAGGTCGCGGGCACGCTCGAGTGACGTCACGACGAGCGCCTGCCCGCCGTCGGTCTCCTGGCAGCAGTCCAGGAGGTGTAGTGGCTCGACGATCCATCGGCTGGTCTGGTGATCCTCGAGCGTGATGGGCTGCTCGTAGAACCACGCCTTCGGATTGGTCGCGGCGTGCCTGCGGTCCGCCACCGCGATCCGGCCGAGGTCCTCGCTCGTCGCTCCGGTCATGTGCAGGTAGCGCTGCGCCGCCATGGCCACCCATGAGGCCGGCGTCAGCAGTCCGACCGGAAGGTAGGAGGCCATGTGCGCGTTCTCCGCGTTCGGTATGGGGGCCCGGCCCTGGACGCCGGCTCCGAAGCGGTTCCCCGAGCGCTCGTTGAACGCTCGGTAGCAGACGACCACGTCGGCGACGCCCGAGGACACGGCGAGTGCCGCCTGTTGGATCGTCGCGCACGCTGCACCACCGCCGTAGTGGATCCGGCTGAAGAAGGTGAGGTCCCCGATGCCCAGGCTGCGGGCGATGTCGATGTCGGGATTGGTGTCCGAGCTGAAGGTCACCATCCCCTGTACCTCGGACGGGGCGATCCCGGCGTCTCGGAGCGCAGCGTCGACCGCCTCGACGGCGAGATGCAGCTCCGAACGTCCGGACTCCTTGGAGAACTCGGTCGCCCCGATGCCGGCGATCGCCGTCCGTCCCGAGAAGGTGTGGGGCATCAGGCGCGGCCGCCCCGGTCCGATGCGGCGGAGGCAGTCGCTGGCTCATCGCCCAACGGGAGCACGACCTTGACCGTGCCGGTCACGTGATCGCCGAGGTCGTTGGCGCCCCGGATGGCGACGGTCACCACGCCGCTGATCCCGTCGTCGCCCAGCGGTCCCTTGGCCGTCACCGACCCGGTGAGCGTCATGGTGCAGTCGGGGTAGTTCGGCGCGCCCAGGCGGATGTTCACCTCCGACAACCGGCTGCGCGGGCCCGACCAATCGGTGACGTAGCGACCGACGAGCCCGTTCGTGGTGAGGATGTTCATGAAGATGTCCTTCGAGCCCCGCTCCTTGGCCAGGACGGGGTCATGGTGCACGTCCTGGTAGTCGCGGCTCGCAATGGCTCCCGACACGATCAGCGTGCGGGTGATCGGCAGCACCAGGGTCGGCAGCTCGTCGCCCACCGACACGTCGAAGAAGGTCGGCCCCGACGGGGTCACTGCCCGGCCTCCGCCTCGGCGAGGGCCTGCTCGGCGATCTCGGCGCCGAGGCGCGCCAGCTGGGCGCTCGGGCCGCCCAGCAGAAGTTCGATCTGCTTACCCCACAAGAAGTAGCGATGGATCGGATATGTGATGTCCGCGCCCATGCCGCCGTGGAGGTGCTGGGTCGCATGGACAGTCCGCTGCCCGCGCTCGGCCGCCTGCCACTTGGCCACCCGGGCCGCGTCCGCGGCGTCCCTGCCCGTGTCGAAGCGCCAGGCGGCGTTCTGCCACGTCACTCGCATCGCCTCGATGTCGATGGCGGCGTCCGCCGCCCGCAGCATGGTGGCCTGGAAGGTGCTGAGCGGACGCCCGAACTGCTGGCGGCTGTTCAGGTAGGTGGCGGTCTGCGTCAGCGCCGCCTCGCACACGCCCACCTGGAGCGCGCACAGCGCGATGGTCGCGGCCACCATGAGGAAGTCGAGGGTCGCACGGCCCAGGTCGGGCCCGACGAGGATGTCCTCAGGCCCGAGCGCCACCTCGGCGAGATGCAGGTGCGGGTGGATCTCGCGGTTGGTCGTCACGGTGCGCTCGAGCCAGACGCCCGTTGCCTGTGGGTCGACGAGCGCCAGCAACACGCCGCCGTCGTCGGCGCGGGCCGGCACGACGATCCGGGCCGCCAGGTGCGCCTGGGGCACGGCGAGCTCGATGCCCTCCAGCACCCAGCCGTCGCCGGCGGCGGTCGCGCGCACCGCCGGGGCCGAGGTCGGGCTGGCGGCGGTCCCCGTCAGGGCGGCGGTTAGGATCACGTCGCCGGAGACGACGCCTGGTAGCCAGCGGGCCCGCTGGTCATCGGAGCCGAAATGCGCAACGGGCAACGCCCCGAGCACCAGCGTGGCCCAGAGCGGCACGGGCGCCACGGCATTGCCCTGCGCCTCGAGCAGGAGGCAGAGCTCCGTCAACCCGTAGCCGGCACCTCCCGCGGCCTCGGGCACGGCGATGCCGAGGAGGTCGGCGTCGGCCAGCGCCTGCCACAGCGCGCGGTCGATGCGGTCGTCACTCTGCTCGATCGTCCCGATCCGCTCGGGGTCCACCAGCCCGGTGAACACGCCCGTCGCCGCCTCGGAGACGGCGAGCTGCTCCTCGCTGAAGTGGAAGTCCATCAGACACCACCCTCGGGCTCGGCACCGGCAGCCGCACCAGCACCCGCACCCGCACCCGTCGGCACGAACAGCGGCAGCGACAGCTCCTCGTCGTGGTCGACGAACTGGGCCTGCAGTGCCATCCCCACCTCGATGTCGTCCGGCTCAACACCCCCGATGTTCGCGACGACGCGGGTTCCCTCCTCCAGCTCGACCAGTCCGATCGGCAGCGGGTACTCGAACGCTGGCACCTGCGGGTAGTGCACCACGACGAAGGAGAACAAGGTGCCCCGGCCGCTCGCCTCGACGGTGTCCCATTCGAGCGAGCCGCACTTCCCGCAGGCGGGGAGGGGCGGGTGGCGCAGTGTGCCGCAGGACGCGCAGCGCTGGATCAGCAGGCGGTGGGCCCGGGTGCCCTCGAACCAGAAGGCGTTGTCCTGGGTGATCGCTGGTCGCGGCCGAGGCGGCCGCTGCTGGTCCGTCGACGACTGCGACGACGGCCGGGCGGGCGGGAGGTACTTGAGGATGCGGAAGCGCTGAGTCGCCACGGGCTCGCCGGCGTCGAAGAGCGCCTGCACCTGCTCGGGCGACACCGGCACGCCGGCGGGGACGTCGGCGTCCGGGACCGCGACGTAGTCCAACCGATTCGTGATGAAGCGGCCAGTGCCGAGCGCGGTCCGCTTCGGATCAGAGATCGACTCGATCACCGAGCGCACCACCAACCGGTCCCCCACGACGAGCGGGCGGCCGTAGTGCTGCTCGCAGTTGGTGGCCACAACCGACGTCAGCCCCTCGTCGTCGAGCAGGCCCATCATGACGTCGTTCGGTCCGCTCCCTTGCGACGTCCCGGTCGCCCGGGCCTCCTCGAGTGTCATGGAGGCCCGCAGGCCGCGCATGATCCAGGCCTGCAGCATGGCGGGCGGCGCGATCAGGCGGTCGTAGCCAGCCTCCCGGGCCGCCACGTCGGACACGTAGACGGGGTTCTGGTCGCCCATCGCCTCGACCCAGTGTCGGATCATGGGCTCGTTCACCGCATGGGGCGACAGGGGCGACAGGTTCGGGAGGCCCAAGTCCTGGCCGACCAGCGCCGCCAGCTCTGCACTGTGGTCCGGGTAGGCCGCCAGCTCCTCGAAGCGGCCCGACCGCTCCGACCCTCCCGGCCGCGCCGATCCCGACTGCGCCGACTCGGCCACGCTGCTCACCGCGCCCCCGCGTCATGCCCAGCCCGGCGGAGGCCACGATCTCCCGTTGGACCTCGTTCACTCCACCCCCGAACGTGTTGACCTGCGCCTGGCGCCCCGTCGCCTCCAGGCGCCCGCGCAGCAGGGCCCCCGGCGAACCCGGCATCAGGTATCCCGCCGCGCCCACCACGCCCGACAGCAGCCGCGCCACCTCGATGATCCGCTCGGTCCCGAAGACCTTGATCGACGACGACTCCGCACCGGTGAGCTCGCCCTCCGCCACATGCACCGCCATGCGCCAGTTGAGGAGCCACATCGCCTCGAGCTCGGCGTGGCACTTGGCGAGATCCATCTGCACCCAGCCCTGGTCGATCAGCGTCTTGCCGTCGTCGGTCGGCTGCGTCGCCGCCCAGGCCACGATGTCCTCGTAGAGGGAGAGGGCCAGCCCGCTCCAGGCGGCCAGACCCACCCGCTCGTGGTTGAGCTGCGTGGTGATCATGCGCCAGCCCTCGTTCTCGTCCCCCACCCGGTTGGACACGGGGACGCGCACGTTGTCGTAGAAGGTCTGCGTCGTCGTGAGGCCACCGACCGTGTTGATGATCGACCACTCGAATCCCGGCGTCGTCGTCGGCACGCACAGGATCGAGATGCCCTTGTGCTTGGGGACGTCGGGTTCGGTGCGCACGGCAAGCCAGATGTAGTCGGCCTGGTCGGCACCGCTGGTGAAGATCTTGGCCCCGTTGACCACGTACTCCTCGCCGTCACGCACCGCCCGCGTGCGCAGCGAGGCCAGGTCGGTGCCCGCCTCGGGCTCGGTGTAGCCGATGGCGAAGTTGACCTCGCCCGCCAGGATCTTGGGCAGGAAGTAGGACTTCTGCTCGTCGGTTCCGAAACGCATGACGGTCGGCCCCACCGTGTTGATGGTGACGAAGGGGAAGGGGGCGCCCGCGCGCCTCGTCTCGTCGAAGAAGATGAACTGGTCGGTCGCCGGCCGGCCCTGCCCGCCGAACTCGGTCGGCCATCCGATGCCCAGCCAGCCGTCCTTGCCGATCTGGCGCACCACCTCGCGCCAGGCGGCGCCCCCCTCGCCTCCCTCGGCCAGGCCGGACCGCACCTCTTCGGTCAGCAGTTCGGCGTAGTAGCCACGCAACTCGGCGCGCAGCCGCTGCTGTTCGGGGCTTTCTTCGAGGAACATCGTTGGCAGCCTCGCGTGCACTCCGCGGTCCCTGCCAGGTCAAGGCCGCGCTTCGGCCAAAACTGTAACACGTTCTCTTTCTGGCGGCCCGGCCGCCGGCTGGTCGTTGCGGAGGTCGTCGTCGTCCATTGAGGGGCGTGCGAGGACCGGCTCCGCACGTCCGTCACGTCATCCTCGGTGATCGGCGGGAGCTGGGCGACGCCGTCGAGGAGCTGGCGCTCCCAGACCTGGCTGAGCTTGTGGAGCAGGGCGAGTCGCTCTCGATGCGGAACTCGCTGATCGTGCGGGAGTCGTCGAGGTAGATGCCGACGTCGTAGGGCGGCCCCACGGACAGGGTTCGCCCACGCCGTGCTCATCATCGACCCCCAGCGCGATCGTGGCGGCGGTCACGAGGTCGACGTCGGCCTCGACGGCCAGCTCGAGCATGAACTTCGCGTACGTGCTCTCTCCGATCTGGAGGAACGGGCGGCGGCGTCGACCCCGGCGTTGGTGCGCGTGCCGGCCAGGACCACCATTCCGTCGTCGAGGCGCAGGGCCAGGCAGTCGGTCAACGGATTCCCCCTCTTTCGCTCGGCCCGAAAGAGGGGGATGGCGCCCGCTGCTGCGGGAACGTACCCCCTGGCCGATCCCTCCGGGCACGAACCCCGGCCGCGAGTCTGTGCCTATGATCACTGACACACGTTCTAGAAATTGGCTCGAATGGCCTGGCATCTGGCGCCGCGCGGCGGCCGGCCGTGGTGCCCGAAAGGGGGGCCCATGGGTCTCGACGAGATCGATCTGACCGACGGGCGCAACTTCGTGGGCGGGGTGCCCTACCACTGGTTCGCAGAGCTCCGCCGGGAGGCGCCCGTCTACTGGCACCCCGAGGATGTGGCGCCCCGGGGCGGCTTCTGGGCCATCACGCGCTACGACGACTGCGTGCACGTGAACCGGGACTGGGAGCACTTCTCCTCGGCCCGCCGCACGTCGCTCTTCCACGAGATGGACGACGACCAGCTGGCCCAGCAGCAGCTGATGATGGTCAACATGGACCCGACCATGCACACGCGGTACCGCCGCCTGGTCAACAAGGGCTTCACCCCGAAGATGGTGCGGGACCTCGAGCGGCAGATCATCGGGTACGCCGACGGCATCATCGACTCGGTGTGCGAGCGCGGGACGGCCGACTTCGTGGAGGAGATCTCTGCCGAGCTCCCCTTGCTCGTCATCGCGGAGCTGCTCGGCGTCCCCCAGGAGGACCGGCGCATGGTCTTCGACTGGTCGAACCGCATGATCGGCTCCGAGGACCCCGAGTACCAGATCCCCGGCACCGACCCGGGCGAGGCCGCCATGCAGGTGTACGCCTACGCCGAGGAACTGGCCTCCAACCGGCGGCTCGAGCCGAAGCAGGACCTGATCTCGGTCCTCCTCGAGGCCGAGGTGGAAGGCGAGAAGCTGGACCAGTTCGAGCTCGACCTCTTCTTCATGCTCCTCGTCGTGGCGGGCAACGAGACGACCCGGAACCTGATGTCGGGCGCCATGACGGCCTTCTTCGAGCACCCGGACCAGTGGGAGCTCCTGCGCCGGGACCGCTCGCTGCTCCCGGGCGCCGTCGAGGAGATGCTGCGCTACGTCACCCCCGTCATGCACTTCCGCCGCACGGCCACGACGGACATGGAGCTGCACGGCCAGCAGATCAAGGAGGGCGACAAGGTCGTGTTCTGGCACACCTCGGCCAACCGCGACGAGTCGGCCTTCGAGAGCCCCGACACCTTCGACGTCACCCGGTCCCCCAACAACCACATCGCCTTCGGCGGCGGCGGCCCGCACTTCTGCCTCGGGGCGAACCTGGCCCGCATGGAGATCATGGTGATGTTCGACCGCCTGCTCGACCGCATCCCCGACATCCGCCTCGACGGCGAGGTCCAACGCCTGCAGTCGAACTTCATCAACGGGACCAAGCACGTCCCCATCGCGTTCGCGCCGTCGGCCCCCGTCGGGGGCACGCCGCTCCCCGCCCGGGCCCGCTGAGGCAGGCCGTGACCGAGCACGCAGTGCGCTTCCACCAGGCCGTCGCCTTCCTCCCGACGCGCCAGATCATCCCCCTGGCCAAGGTGTGCGACGAGCTGGGCTACGGCGGCATGTACGTCTCCGACCACCTGTTCAACCCGCGCCGCCTGGAGTCGCGCTACACCTACTCGGCGCGCGAGGACGGCGCGCCGAGCTGGGGCGCCGAGACGGCGTGGCCCGACCCGATGTGCGTGATCTCGGCACTGGCCGGCGCGACGGAGAACCTGCTCTTCACGACCGGTGTGTACATCGCGCCGGTGCGCGACCTGATGACGGTGGCCAAGTCGGTGGGGACGACCGCCGTCCTGTCCGACAACCGCCTGCGCCTCGGCGTCGGAGTGGGCTGGTGCAAGGAGGAGTTCGACCAGACCGGGCAGGACTTCGCCAGCCGGGGCAAACGGCTGGACGAGATGATCGTGGCCCTGCGCGCGCTGTGGAGCGGCGGCTGGGTGGAGTTCCACGGCGACTACTACGACGTGCCCGAGTGCCAGATGGAGCCGACGCCCACCGCTCCGATCCCCATCATCGGAGGCGGTCACTCCCGCGTCGCCCTGCGCCGGACAGCGGCGCTGTGCGACGGCTGGATCGCCGCCGGCGCCTACCGCGAGGACGAGGCCTGGATGCACCTGGCCGAGCTGCACGACGCCCTCAAGAAGGCCGGCCGTGACGAGAGGGACTTCACGATCTACCTCTCCATCAACGAGCGGCCCGACGTGGACCTGTACCGCCGCTTCGCCGACGCCGGAGTGACCGACTTCGTGTGCGCGCCGTGGATGGGCGTCGACGTCGCGCCCGGCACACCCGACGACGAGGCGTTGTCGGCGCGCCTGGCCGCGGTGCGCTGGTTCGCCGACGAGATCGTCGCCAAGTTCTGAGCACTCCGGGGAATGGACCGCGAGAGGAGCCGCGCGTGAAGACGATGAAGATCGGCCTGCAGCTGGGCTACTGGGGATCAGGTCCGCCCCCGAACGCGGTGGAGCTGGTGCGGGAGGCCGACCGCCTCGGTTATGACTCCGTCTGGACGGCGGAGTCCTACGGCTCCGACGCCCTGACCCCGCTGGCCTGGTGGGGCTCACAGACCGAGCGGGTCCGCCTCGGCACCTCGCTGTGCCAGCTCTCGGCGCGCACCCCGACGGCCATGGCCATGGCGGCCCTGACGATGGACCACCTCTCCGGCGGCCGCTTCGTCCTCGGGCTCGGCGTGTCGGGCCCCCAGGTGGTCGAGGGCTGGTACGGCCAGCCCTTCCCCGCCCCGCTCGCCCGCACCCGCGAGTACGTCGACATCGTCCGCCAGGTCCTCGCCCGCGAGAAGCCGGTGACCAACGACGGGCCGCACTACCCGCTGCCCTATCCAGGCGGCACCGGGCTGGGCAAGCCGCTCAAGCCGATCGTGCACCCGCTGCGGGCCGACGTCCCCATCATCTTGGGAGCAGAGGGCCCCAAGAACGTCGCCCTGGCGGCCGAGATCGCCGACGGCTGGTTCCCCATCTTCTTCTCCCCGCGGGCGATGTCCTCCTTCGAGGCGTCGCTCGACGCGGGCTTCGCCCGGCCGGGGGCGCGCCGGAGCGCGGCCGACTTCGAGGTGCTGGCCTTCGCGCCCACCGTCATCAACGACGACACCGAGGCGGCGGCGGACGGGTTCCGGCCTTCCCTCGCCCTCTACATCGGCGGCATGGGGGCGAAGGAGATGAACTTCCACTTCGACGTGTTCGCCCGCATGGGCTACGAGGAAGCGGCCCACAAGATCCAGGATGCCTACCTCGACGGACGCAAGGACGACGCCGCGGCGGCCGTGCCCACCTCCATGGTGGAGGACATCGCGCTCGTCGGCCCCGTGGAGAAGATCCGCGACGACCTCGAGGCGTGGCGCGAGTCGCGCGCCACGACCATGCTCATCAACGGCGACGTGGCCACCTTGCGCACCATGGCCGACCTCGTGCTCGGCTAGTTGTGACGCGGGAGGCGTAACCTCTCCCTCAGGCCCTTTCACTCAGGCCTGGCCCACTTCCCCTTCGGCCGTCACCAGCGCGATCTGAGTGCACGCGAGCTACTGTCGAGTGATCGAGTCGACAGAGGGGGCAGCCATGACCGACGTACCTCCCACTCCAACGGAAGAACCCGCGGCCGTTGAGCCGCCTGCGGTGCCACCGCCAACCGCTCCTCCGCCTCCACCCCCGCCTCCGCCTCCGCCTCCCGGTTATGGCGAGGCACCGAGGGTAGGTCCCGCTTCGCCCCCCGGCATGTACTCCGACCAGGTCAGCGGCCTCAACCTTCCCGAAGGCACCGAGCTGGCAACCGTCGGCCGGCGCATCGGCTCTTGGTTCTTGGCCATCCCCCTGGCCATCGTCACGCTCGGCATCGGCTACGTGATCTGGGGTCTGATCGTGTGGGGCCGGGGGCAGACGCCCACGCAGCAGGTGCTGGGCATGCGGACGTGGTATCCCGAAACCGGGCGCAACGCCACCTGGTGGCGAATGGTGCTGCGGGAGGTCGTCGGCGGAATCGTCACCGGAATCTTGAGCATCATCACCGAGCTTCTCTCGTTCATCCTCATGGTGACCGGACGGGAGCGAAAGTGCTTGGCCGATCACATCGCCAGCACGGTGGTGCTGCGTGATCCCAACAACCGCCTGGCGAACCAGCCGGCACCGACGTCGACGACCTGACATAAGGCCAGCTGATTCACGCGCACGGCCGGCCAGCGCCGGTCTCGCCTCATGCCGTGTCGGGCAGGCCGGCGCCCTCTGCATCAGCCACTGCAGACGGTGCTGACCAGGCATGCACGGAACGGTCACACGAATCCGCAACAATGCCGTGCATGACCCTCTTCGACGTCTCCGACCTCTTCGGGTCCGACCCGCCCGCTGAGCCTCCCGGCGTGGAGGTGCCTGCGGAACCGCCGTCGTCCACCGGGTGGAGACACGGCGAGGCCGCTGCCGTCGCCCCCGGGCCCGAGGTCGAGGTCGAGGTCCGCGTCAGCGCCCGTCGCAAGAAGACATCGGAGGCGAAGTGGGTGGGCGGGCGGATCGTCGTGTCCGTGCCCGCCCACCTCGACCTCGAGTCACGACAGAAGACGGTCGACTGGCTCGTCAAGCGGCTCATGACCCGCCACCCGCAGTCGCGTCTCGGTGACGACGAGCTCCTGGCACGGGCGATTGCCCTGAGCGACCGCTACCTCGTCGGTGCCCGCCCCGCGTCCGTTCGTTGGGTCACCAACCAGTCGGCCCGATGGGGCTCGTGCTCGTACTACTCCGGCGACATCCGCGTGTCGCACCGCCTGCGTGCGGTGCCCGAGTGGGTGCTCGACTCGGTGCTGGTACACGAGGTCGCGCATCTCACCCATCCCGACCACTCCCCCGCTTTCCATCGACTGGCCGGTGCGTACCCCCGCCACGACGAAGCGGGCCTGTTCCTCGCCGGCTACGGCCTCGGCCTGTCGAACCCGTCGTCGTAGTCGTAGATCGCGCCCGCGAGGCGCGCTCCGCCGCGCGCCCATGCGTCTCGGTCGCGGTCTAGACGGGCTCGTCGGCCAGCATCCGCCCGAGGCGGCGCAGACTCTCGGTGGCCCCACCAAGCGTCAGCTCGATCTGGCGGGTGAGGAGGAAGTAGCGGTGCAGCGGGTAGTCGCGGTCGACACCCACGCCGCCGTGGAGGTGGGACGCCGCGTGCACGACACGCTGGCCACCCTCGGCGGCCCAGTACTTGGCGATGGCCACCTCGGACGCCGCCGGCAGCCCCGCGGCGAGACGGGAGGCGGCCTGCCACGCCGTGAGCCTGATGGCCTCGGTGTCGACGTAGGCGTCCGCGGCGCGCTGGCCGACGGCCTGGAACGTCGCGATCGGCTTGTCGAACTGCACCCGCGTCTTGGTGTACGCCGCGGTGAGCTCGAGCGCGGCGGCGCACGCGCCGGCCTCCTCGATGCAGAGCGCCGTCGTCGCGTGCTCGGTGATGGCGTCGATCACCGCGGCGCCGTCGGCCTCCTGACCGAGCAGGCGCTCGGCGCCCACCGTGACGCCGGCCAGCTCTGCGATCGCCTCGGGACGCCCCGTCGTCGTCGTCTGCCGCGTCAGGGTGAGGCCCTCGGCGCCGGTGTCGACGACGAAGACCCCGACGCCCGTGGGGGTCCCGTCCGGCGCCTGGCACGTGGCCGGTACGAGCATGGCGTCGGCCACGAATGCGGCGGGAACGCACGCCTTCGTGCCCGTGAGCAGCCAGGAGCCGTCCGGCTGTGCCGTGGCCGTCGTGGTCGGCTCGGTCCCGCCGGGCAGGATCACCTCGCCGACCAGTTCGGCCATGGCCGCGGTGAGGATGGTCTCCCCGGCCGCCACGCCCGGCAGCCAGGCCGTGCGTTGCGCGTCGGTGCCGAAGCGGGCGATGGGCACCGCGCCGTAGACCATGGACTCGACCACCGGCACGTAGGCCGCCGTGCGACCGACCGCCTCTATGACCAGGCAGGCGGCCACGAAGTCGAGGCCCGCACCCCCGAACTCCTCGTCCAGGTGGATGCCGAGCAGCCCGGCACCGGCCAGCTCCCGCCACAAGTCCCGGTCGAACGGGCCCTCGTCACCGGCGTCGGCCTCCACCTGCTTCAGCCGCTCGTGGGTCGAGCGCTCACCGCAGATCTGGCCCGCCAGCTGGCGGACGGCCTCTTGCTCTTCGCTGTAGTTGAAGTCCATGGGGCTCTCCTGGGTCGACCCGGGCTCAGCGCAACGACCGCGGCATGCCGAGGCCGAAGATCGCGATGAGGTCCCGCTGGATCTCGTTGGTACCCCCGCCGAAGGTGAGGATGATCATGGAGCGGGCGTACATCTCGAGCCGGCCGGCGATCACCGCCGCCGGGGACCCGCGTGTGAGGTAGCCCGCCTGCCCCAGGATCTCCATCAGGGCGCGAAAGGCGCGGAGGTAGAACTCCGTGCCGAAGACCTTGATGCTCGAGGCGTCGGCCACGTCGAGGTGCCCCTGCGTGCCCTGCCACGCCACCTTCCAGTTGATGAGCCGCAGGAACTCGAGCTCGGCGTGCACCCGGGCCAGGTGCTCCTGCACCCATTCCTGGTCGACGACGCGCCGGCCGTCGGGGAGCTTGGTGGCCTGGGCCCAGGCCCGCACGTCGGTGAGGACGCGCTCGATGATCCCGGGAGAGCACAGCGTCACGCGCTCGTGGTTCAGCTGGTTCGTGATCAGGTTCCAGCCCTGGTTCTCGCCGCCCACCAGGCTCGTGACCGGGACGCGCACGTCCTCGTAGAACGTGTAGTTGATGTTGTGGTCACCGAGGAGCTTCATGGGCACGACGCGGATCCCGGGGGTGTTCATCGGGATCACGAACATGGAGATCCCCTTGTGCTTGGCGACGTTGGGATCGGTCCGGGTGGCGAGCCACACGTAGTCGGCGTCGCCGGCCAGGCTGGTGAAGATCTTCGACCCGTTGATCACGTACTCGTCGCCGTCGCGGACGGCCCGGGTGGTCAACGAGGCCAGGTCCGTGCCCGAGTTGGGCTCGGTGTAGCCGATGCAGAACGCGATCTCTCCGGCGAGGATCTGCGGGAGGAAGAACTCCTTCTGCTCCTGCGTGCCGAAGTTCATGATGGTGGGCCCGACCGTGTTGATGGTGAGCATCGGGACCGGGGCCCCGCTGCGCATCGACTCGTCGAAGAAGATGAACTGCTCGATCGCGGAGCGGCCCTGCCCGCCCCATTCGGTGGGCCAGCCGATGCCGAGCCACCCGTCGCTGCCCATCTGCTTGACCACCCGGCGCACCACGGGCCCGACACCCCCGGCCCTGGCCAGCTCCTGCTCCACCTCGGGGGTCAGCAGGTTCTGGTAGTAGGCGCGCAGCTCGCTCTTGAGGTCCTGCTGCTCCTCGGTGTAGGCAATCTCCATCGGTGTCCCTCCCGGGTGGCGGGTCCGCACCGGCCCACGTCAACGCCACGTCGTCGCCGGCTCGTCCCAGTGGGCTCGGCGCGCTAGAACACGTTACAGTCCGCCTCGGGACAGCGGCCAATGGCGGCCCCGAAGGGCCCTTGGCTACCGCCAAGTAACCTGCAATCCGCCCTGGGGGCGGGATCCCCCGGCACAGGAACGAACCGAGGAGCCGCCACATGCCTGAAGCCGTCATCGTCGCCACCGGTCGCACCCCGATCGGCCGGGCCAACAAGGGTTCGCTCGTCGAGTGCCGACCCGACGATCTGAGCGCCCTCGTGCTGCGGGCCGTGCTCGACAAGGTGCCGCAGCTCGATCCCGCCGCGGTGGAGGACGTGATCCTGGGCTGTGGGCAGCCGGCGGGCGAAGCGGGTTACAACGTGGCCCGGGTCGCCGCCATCCTCGCCGGGCTGGGGGACGTCCCCGGCGTGACGGTCAACCGCTACTGCTCGTCCTCCCTGCAGACGATCCGCATGGCGGCGCACGCCATCCGCGCCGGCGAGGGAGACGTCTTCATCGCCGCCGGCGTCGAGACGGTGAGCCGCTACATGCACGGCGCGTCCGACACGGGCCCGCACAACCCCGAGTTCGCCGAGGCCGAGGAGCGGACGAAGGTGCGTGCCCCCGCCGTCACCGAACCCTGGGCTCCCCCGATCGGCCTGCCCGACGTCTACATCGCCATGGGCCAGACGGCGGAGAACGTGGCCGAGTACGAGAAAGTCGGCCGCCAGGAGATGGACGAGTTCGCGCTGCTCTCGCAGACACGGGCAGTGGTGTCGCAGGAGAACGGCTTCTTCGAGCGCGAGATCATCCCGGTGACCCTGTCCGACGGCACCGTGGTCACCAAGGACGACGGCCCGCGGCCCAACACCACGCTGGAGGGGCTGGCCAGCCTGCAGCCGGTCTTCCGCGAGGGCGGCACCGTGACGGCAGGGAACGCCTGCCCGCTCAACGACGGCGCGGCCGCCGTCATCGTCATGAGCGACACGAAGGCCAAGGCGCTCGGCATCACGCCGCTGGCGCGCATCGTGGCGAGCGGCGTCTCCGGGCTCAACCCCGAGATCATGGGCCTCGGACCTGTGGACGCCTGCCGTCAGGTGTTGGCTCGGGCGAACATGACGATCGACGACATCGACCTGGTGGAGATCAACGAGGCCTTCGCGGCCCAGGTGATCCCCTCGGCCAAGCACCTGGGCATCAGCTGGGACAAGCTGAACGTCAACGGTGGGGCCATCGCGCTGGGCCACCCCTTCGGCCAGACCGGCGCCCGCATCATGACCACGTTGCTCAACGGGCTGGAGGACTCCGACAAGACCTTCGGCCTCGAGTCGATGTGCGTCGGCGGCGGCCAGGGCATGGCCATGATCGTGGAGCGACTGAGCTGACGCGACCGGGCTGAGTCAGGACCCGGCGGTGCGCGCCGTGTCGACGGTGGGCACCGGCCCCGGGTCGACGCCTTCGCGCCCGGCGAGGTGCAACGAGACCAGCTGACCGAACAGCGCCAGGTCGAAGAAGCGGCAGAGGTCGTCGTCCCCCTCGCCCTCGACCTCGAAGATGTCGGCCATCACCTCGTCGGTGGCGGCGCGGACGGACTCGAACAGGCCGGCCGCCTCCGGGCCCTCGCCGCGGTGGCGCAGCAGCACGAGCGACATCGTCTGGCGCGTCACGTCGCCACCCTGCCCCCAGCCGGCCAGCTCGTCGTAGGTCAGCTCCGGCAACGCCGCGGCGAACGCCGGCGCCTTGGCGTTGAGGTTGACCTGAGCTTTCCACCAGCGGGCCGCCACCGCCGCGACACCGTCCGCGCCGTAGACGAGCGGGATGGTGCGCCCCGTGCGGCGGGCCAGCTCCTCGGGCGGCCCGCCCGGTGCGACGAAGGCGTCGCGCCGGCGCTCGAGCGCCGACGCAGCGGCCGTGATCGACGGCGCGCTGTCGGGCATCAGGCCGGCCTCGGAGAGCGCGACCAAGAGGGGCACGGTCGCCGCGCCCAGCGCGGCGCGCGCCAGCGGGCCGCCCGGTGTCACCGCGCACCACGGGAGCCCTGCGTCGGCGGCCAGGCGCTCCAGCGCGCCGTCGCTGCCGACGGCGACCACCTGCGCCCCGCGGTCAACGGCCTCGCGCGCCGCCGTCGTCGCGTCGGCGCCGTCCACGCACGACACCGCCAGGACAAGCGTGTCGGGACCGACGAAGGCCGGCACCCCGGCGCCGTGACCCACCCACAACGGCACGCGCAGGTGCGGTGCCGCCAGGGCGGCGACGGCCTCACATGCCGTGGCGCCCGTCCCCTGCCCGAACGCGGCGACCGAGCGCACCGTGGAACCGGCGGGCAGGCTGGAGCCGGCAAACCCGTCGCGAGCGCCGGCCAGGGCGGCGACCAGCTGCTCGGGCAGCGCTGCGGCGGCCTCCCACATCCCGAGCGAGTCGAGAGGGGGCCGGCCGTTCACCCCTCGGTCGGCCCGGTGGCGCGCACCTTGTCCTTGTCGGCCTTGGCCATCAGCCGCTCGTGCTCGGCGTCGCCGACGTCGACCGCCTCGTCCACCAGCAGCACGGGGACACCGTCGACGACCGCGTAGCTCTTGTGCAGCCGCGGGTTGTAGAGGACGTCCTCGTCCTCGAACCACAGCAGCGGTCCCTTGTCGACCGGGCAGGCGAGCACGTCGAGCAGGAGTGGGTCAAGGCTCATGGTTGTGGCTCCTCACATGGGGTCGGCACGGTGTCACTTCTGGTTGGCACCGGGGCCGGCGTTGGCTGCGATCAGCTCCTGCACCTCGGCCACGTGGGCCGCGCAGAGCTCGGGCGTCTTCGCCTCGACGTTGAGGCGCAGCAACGGCTCGGTGTTGGACGGCCGGACGTTGTACCACCAGTCCGCGTGCTCGACGGTCAGCCCGTCCAGCAGGTCGATCGATGCCCCCGCGGCTTGCTCGGCGTCCGCGATGGCGGCCACGGTGGTGGCCGCGCTGGCCACCTCGGTGTTGATCTCGCCCGAGTCCGCGTAGCGCCGGTACGGCTGGAGCAGAGCGGACAACGGCTGATCGCTCTGGCTGAGCAGCTCGAGCACGAGCAGGGCCGTGATGATCCCCGAGTCGGCCCGGAAATTGTCGCGGTAGTAGTAGTGGCCCGAGTGCTCGCCGCCGAAGACGGCGCCCGTCTCGGCCATGACCTGTTTGATGATGGAGTGGCCCACCCGGGTGCGCACCGCGGTGCCGCCCATCTCGGTGACGACCTCGGGCACCACGTGCGAGCAGATCAGGTTGTAGAGGATCATCTCGCCGGGGTGCTTCTTGAGCATCGAGGCCGCCACCAGCGCCGTCGTCAGCGAGCCCGACACCGGCTCGGCCTCCTCGTCGACGAGGAAGACGCGGTCGGCGTCCCCGTCGAAGGCGAGGCCGATGTCGGCACCCTGCTCCAGGACGGCTCGCTTCAGCGCGACCAGGTTCTCCGGCTGGATCGGATCGGCCGGGTGATTGGGGAAGTTGCCGTCGAGCTCGGGGAACAGGATCTGCACCGAGAAGGGCAGCCGCTCGAAGACGATCGGCACCACCAGCCCGCCCATGCCGTTGGCCGTGTCCGCCACGACCTTGAGCGGTCGCAGCGAGGCCGCGTCGACGAACGACACGACGTGGTCCGCCCATGCCTCCAGAAGGTTGAGCTCGCGCCGCGAGCCTTCGAGCGGAGGGACCGGCTCGCCGAGCAGCTTCTCGGCCTCGACCTCGATGTCGGCCAGGCCCGTGTCACGCCCGATCGGGCGCGCGCCCGAGAGGCAGAGCTTCAGGCCGTTGTAGCGCGCCGGGTTGTGCGACGCCGTGAACATGGCGCCCGGCGCATCGAGGTGCCCGGAGGCGAAGTACAAGAAGTCGGTCGAGGCCATGCCGAGGTCGATCACGTCGACCCCCTCGGCGCGCACTCCGTCGGAGAACGCGGCGGAGAGCTCGACGCCGGACTCCCGCATGTCCCGGGTGACCAGGATTTCGGGGGCGCCGGCGAAGCGGGCCATGGCGCGGCCGATGGCCAGGCACATGTCGGCGTCCAGCTGGTCGGGCACCGTGCCACGCACGTCGTAGGCCTTGAAGACCTGGTCCATCCGGCTCACGGCCCCAACCATAGGGGGCGCCCGCACATCGGTCCGAACCAGCGGTGACGTGCAACCCGCCGTTGGCGGGCGCACCACCACGGGGTGCGCTCAGTGGACCAGCCCGGTCCCGCCGGCCGCGATGGCGATGATGGCCACCAGGTTGAAGGTGCCGTGGGCGACCATGTTCATGCCGAGGCGGCCGGTGCGGTACGAGACCGCGGCCAGGATGATGCCGAAGGCCGCCAGGCCGGCGAGCTGCACCCACTCGCCGTGGGCGAGGCCGAAGAGGAGCCCGTCGACGATCACGGCCAGGACGACTCCGGCGGCACGGGCGCCGCCGGCTACCCGCAGCGGCGTGAACAGCCGGACGAGCGCCTTGAGCAGCAGGCCGCGGAAGAACAGCTCCTCCATGGCGGGGGCGAAGACGACGGTGGCGATGGCGATGATGACGAAGCCGCCGCCGTGCGAGGCGCCGGTCAGCTTCTGCGAGGGGCCGTTGAAGTCGTGGATGTCGTGCTGGAAGGGCGCGTACATCGAGCGCGACGAGGATCTGGCCCCCGATGCCGATCCCGATCCCCACGAGGTCGATGAGCCGGAAGCGCAGGCCGAGGTCTCGCACGAAGTTGCGTGTCCCCTGGGTCCGGCTGGCCAGCCAGGGCGCCCCGACGAACCCGATCCACAGGCCGAGCAGGGTGGACACCACGTACCACTCGGGGGGAACGGAAGCCGTCTCGATGACCCGCATCTCGGCCCCCGTCTTGCCGGCGATGGCGCCGGCGACGGTGCCGAAGATGAGCGCGGCGATCTGGCCGACCAGGAACCCGGCCACGGCGTAGACGAGCCAGATCCAGGCCTGGCGCTTGCTCTGCGGAGGGACCCACGGCGTATCGAGGAACGGGACGTCACCCTGCGGCCCCGGGGCCGACGGCAGCGGCGCCGAGACAAGGGGTGCGCCGACGGAGGCGTAGGGCCCGGGTGCGGGCGGCGGGGGTGCCTGCTGGACCCATTCGCGCGGCACGTAACCGGCCGGGACCGGTCCGGGGGGCCGTGCGGGCGGCCCGTGCGGGCCGGGGGCCGGCGCGCCGGGCTCGCTGTCGGTCATCGACAAGACGTTACCGGCGTCAAAGGGGCCTCCGACCTGCAGGGAGGCACGTCGTGCGGGAACCCGTGGGGCGGTCACCGCCGTGCAAGGGGGGCGCCTAGCATGGAAGGAGTGAGCCCGCAGCGCACCGAGAAGCCGCAGAACCGGCCCAACGCGCCTGCGGGCGGTGACGGGACTCCCCAGCCCGGGGCGCCGACCGGCCAGAGCTGGCGCTGGCTCTGGGGCGTGCTCGCCATCGGGATCGTGGCGATCCTGCTCGCCGTGGGCACGATCAAGACCAGCAATTCCAAGCCGATCTCGTACACGAAGTTCATGCAGGACGTGTCGGCCAAGCAGGTCTCCACGGCGCAGATCTCCAACTCGAGCGGCCAGATCACCGGCAAGTTCAAGGATGGATCGAGCTACACGGTCCAGGGCCCGAGCCCGTCGCTGCCCAACGACGTCTCCACCATGCGCAACGACGGCGTCCAGGTCAGCTTCCCGACCCCGTCGTCGAACCTCCTGACCGCCCTCCTGCCCTACATCTTCATCATCGGGATCGGTGCCGCCTTCATCTACTTCATCGGCCGCCAGACCCGGGGCCAGATGTCGGGGATCATGTCGATCGGCCGCTCCAAGGCCAAGACCTTCAGCAGCGACCGCCCGTCCACCACCTTCGACGACGTCGCCGGCTACACCGGGGTGAAGCAGGAGATCAGCGAGGTGGTCGACTTCCTCAAGACCCCGGCCCGCTTCAAGGAGATCGGAGCCAAGATCCCCAAGGGCGTGCTGCTCGTGGGCCCGCCCGGGACCGGCAAGACCCTGATCGCCCGGGCCGTCGCCGGCGAGGCCGGCGTGCCCTTCATGTCGGTCAGCGGCTCGGACTTCATGGAGATGTTCGTCGGCGTCGGGGCCAGCCGCGTCCGCGACCTCTTCCAGACGGCCCGCAAGCAGGCCCCCGCCATCGTCTTCGTCGACGAGATCGACTCCATCGGCCGCAAGCGCGGTGCCGGCCTCGGCGGTGGCCACGACGAGCGCGAGCAGACCCTCAACCAGATGCTCTCGGAGATGGACGGCTTCGACACCTCCGAGGGCGTGGTGATGATCGCCGCCACCAACCGGCCCGACATCCTCGACCCCGCCCTGCTGCGGCCCGGGCGCTTCGACCGCCAGATCGTCGTGCCGCTGCCCGACCTCGAGGAGCGGCTCCCCATCCTCCAGGTGCACTGCAAGGGCAAGCGCATGGCCTCCGACGTCGACCTCAGCGTCGTCGCACGCGGCACGCCGGGCATGAGCGGCGCCGACCTGGCCAACCTGGTCAACGAGGCCGCCCTGCATGCCGTGCGCCGGGGCAGCGCGGACATCGCCATGGCCGACTTCGAGACGGCGCGCGACCGCGTGTTGCTCGGCCAGCGCCGCGAGTCCATGGTCCTCTCGGAAGCCGAGAAGGAGCGCATCGCGTACCACGAAGGCGGCCACGCGGTGCTCGCCTACGTGCTCGAGCACGCCGACCCCGTACACAAGGTCACCATCCTCCCGACGGGCATGGCGCTCGGCGTCACCCACCAGCTCCCCATGGAGGAGCGCCACATCCACCCCCGCCAGTACATCGAGGACTCGCTGTGCGTGCGCATGGGCGGCCGCTGCGCCGAGCTCCTCGTCTACGGCGACCTCTCCACCGGCGCCGCCAACGACCTGGTCGGCAACACCGAGCTGGCCCGCAAGATGGTGCGCGAGTGGGGCATGAGCGAGGCCATCGGGCCGATGGCCTGGGGATCGCAGGGACAGGTCTTCCTGGGCGAGGACCTGATGCACACCCGCGACTACTCCGAGGACACGTCCAAGATCATCGACGACGAGGTCGAGCGGATCCTGCGCTCCGAGGAGCAGCGGGCGATGGAGGTCCTGAGCAAGCACCGGGGCGGACTGAACGCGATCGCCCGCGCGCTGCTCGACAACGAGATCATCGACGGCGCCGAGGTGGCCCGCCTGGTCGACGAGGCCCACGGGTCGCCCGTGCACAGCGAGGGCGCCAAGTCCGTCCCGCACTTCCACGAGGCCGCCATCGACGCGGCGGTCTCCAACGGGGCCAACGGTGCCGCCAACGGCCACGCCCCGCATGCGGACGCCGAGGTGGCCGAGTCCGACGGTCACGAGGGAGCCGTCGCCGTGCCGGCCGCTCCCGCCGCTCCGTCGGCCCACCGGCCCGACCCCGACGCCTGGCCCCCGCCGGCGTGGCCCCCGCCGGCCGACCCTTCTGCAGGCGGACCGGAGGGACCCCCGGCCCGCTAGGCACGCCGACGGCCGGATCGAACCGATCCGCACCGCCGTGCGTCATGAAGGGGGATGGTGGACCACCAGCTCGCCGAGTGGCTCGAGGACGGGTACGTCGCCTCCTACCGCACCGCCTGCCTGATCCTGGGGAACCGGGCTGACGCCGAAGAGGCCGTCCAGGACGCCTACCTGCGCGCCTGGCGCTTCCGCGACTCCCTCTCGGCCGTGCCGAGCATCCGGCCCTGGCTCTACCGCGTCGTCGTCAACTCGTGCTACTCCAAGCTGCGCCGGGAGATCCCCCACCGCGACCACCGAGCCGGTGACGAGCCGCTGGCCCACGTGGCCCAGGCGGGCGGAGGCCCCGAGACGCAGGCGGAGCAGTCCATGGTGGCCGAGACCGTGCTGGCCGCGCTGCAGCAGCTCCCGCTGTCCCTGCGCGTGCCCGTCGTGCTGCGCTACTACGCCGATCTGAGCGAGAAGGACATCGCCCTCGCCATCGGGCGGCGCCAGGGCACGGTGAAGTCCCGCCTCCACGAGGCCCGCCGCCGCCTGGCGGCCGACCCCGCCCTCTGCGCCCTGGCCGGGGCGGGGGACGCCCCCCACCGCGAGGAGACCGGCCGATGACCATGCTCGACGACGACCGCCTGGCCTCCCTGCTCGCACGCGCCGCCGACGCGTTCGAGGTTCCCGCCTCGGGTGCCGCTGACATCGTGGCCCGGGCGGGCCGCCCGGCCCGGGACCCGGATGGCGACGGGGCCGAGGCGGAGGCCGACGGCACGGGCGAACCCGGGACCGAGATCCCCGACCCCGTGCGGGACGGCCGGGTGCACAGGTTGGTCGCCTTCGCCGCCCGCCACCGCGTCCTGTCGGCCGCCGCCTGCATCGTCGTGGCGCTGGTGGTCGCCGGTACGGTGGGGGCGCTGGTGCGCACGCCGTCGCGCCCGACGCTGACCTCGGGGCTGCCCCGGGTGGCGCACGCGGGGCCGCTGGTGCCCGCCGGCGGCGTGACCACGACCGTCCCGCGGGGACTCGCTGCTCCGGGCCCCCAGTTCAAGGCCAACACGCCGTCGTCCAACGCAACGAACGGCGCGCCGTCGGGACCGGCGGTCACCACCCCGACCGCGCCAGCGCTCCCCGACGCCGTCGGCCAGTCCGCCAAGATCCAGCAGACCGGGACCCTCGGGTTGAGGGTCGGCCGCGGCGACCTCGCCCGGACGATGACGAAGCTGGCCGCACTGGCCCTCGGCAACGGTGGCTTCGTCGCGAGCTCGCAGAGCCAATCCGGCGCCGGCACGGGTGGCGCGCCCTACGGCACCATCACGCTCCAGGTGCCGGTGGCCAACTTCTCCGCGGTGCTCAAGCAGGCCCAGCAGCTCGGCAGGACGACCGATCTGACGACGAAGGCCACCGACGTCACCGGCCAGTACGTCGACCTTCAGGCGCGCATTTCGGCTCTGGAGGTGAGCAGGCAGCAGTACCTGACGATCCTGGCCAAGGCCACGACGGTGGGTGACGTGCTGGCCGTGCAGGAGCAGCTGGACACCATCCAGTCCCAGATCGAACAGCTCCAGGGCCAACTGCAGGTCCTCACGAGCGAGACGGCGTACTCGACGCTGACGACGACGGTCAGCGAGGGATCGCCGCCGCCGCGTCCCGTTGCGCTGCCCGAGTCGGGGCTCGTGCGGGCCTGGCACGACAGCGTCGGTGGGTTCGTCGCCGGCGTGGAAGGCGTGGTGCGGGTGGCCGGACCTGCGCTCTTCGCACTGCTCTGCCTCGCCATCGTGCTGCTGGGCGGCCGCGCGCTGTGGCGCCGCTACCAGCGGCACAACCTGTGAGCGCCGCGGCTCAGAAGGCGATGGGGGCGGCCAACGGGAGTCCGGGCATCGTCACCACGCCGACGCCGCCCGAGGGCCCGACGTCCTCGCTGACCGCCAGCGGACCGCTGGCGCGCACGACGATGGGGTCGAGGCCGGCGGCGAGCAGCGCTGAGCCGACGACGTCCACCGTGATGCCGGCTGGCAGGGTGCCGCGCCGCGAGCGACCGCTCGCCCGACGAGGTGAGGGCGTAGGCCGCGTAGTCCTCGGCGGCGCCCGAGGTGTTGGTCATGGCCAGCGAGGCGGGCGCGGCGCCGCCGACGGCCAGGGTCGCGCTGGTGCCGGGCGGCGGCACCACCCACGTGCCGGTCGGCGACGCGGCGCTCAGGCCGTCCACCGCCAGCGCCATGCCCGCCTGGGGTGCCGGGTCCGAGCTGGGCAGCACGACCGTCCGGCCCACGACGACCCCCGGGCCCCCCGGTCGCCTCGACGTCGGCGGAGTAGGTCGCGCCGTGCGGGGATCCGCGTCTGGTTGCTCGGTGGCCAGGGCCCAGGTGGCGCCCGCGGCGACCGTCTCGGTGAGCGGGGCGAGCGGGCCCGAGCCCAGTCGCAGGTGCACGGTCACCGACTCGGGCACCGTGCCCGGGGTTGAAGACGTCGATCCCCGAGGAGCCACCCGCCGCGTCCTGGCTCTGCGGGATGGTCCAGCGCGACTCGGGGTACGCGGCGCCCGGGCACGAGGGCGAGCCCCGCGGAGGAGCCCGACGAACCCCTGCACCTCGGTCGCCACGACGCGCCCCGTCCGGGTCGCCACGACGGTGCTCACGGTCGACGCGTTCTGCACCTCCGAGGCCACGTTCTCGACCTGCACCTGGCCGGACTGGAGCACGATCCCCTGGTAGTTGATGGGGTGGACCGCACCGGTCGGCGTCATGAAGGCTGAGGTCGACCACGACGGGCGTCGAGGTCGGGTTGAGCAGCGAGACGTAGAGCGGGTCGGAGTTGGCCGTCGTGCCGCCGGGAAGTACCAGCTGGCCGCGGTCGTGCTCTGGCACGGGAGCCTCGGACCACCCCGACGAGCCGTGGACCGCCTGGGTGACGGCCACGCCGCCACCGGCGACCGTCACCGTCTGGGACTCCCACGACCCCGACGACAGGGGCGGGAATGGACGGGGCCACGACGGCGTGGGCCGGCACGGCCACCGCCGTGTGCACCGTGGCGCCGGCGTCGCTCACCGCGGTGATGGAGGCGGCGACGGAGCGCCCGGTCGTGTTGGTGAGGACGAGGAAGCCGGGCGAGATGCCCGACGCCGGTGGACTGGCCCGTGCAGTACCAGGCCGACGACTCCGCGTTGGGCGCGCTCGACCAGCGCGCTCGGCACCGCCGGCGCCGCCGCGGGCGCCGACGTGCCACGCGTGCCGGCGGCGATGCCCACGCCGGCCACCACCAGCGACCACCACGGCGAGCACCGCGCCACCGGCGCTCGCGGCTGTGGTGGGCCGGGCTCACGGCTCCGCCCCGCGCCGTGCGCGGCCACCCGGTGGGCCCTCGCCCGTCGGGGCCGCCCGAGGAGCGCGACGGCCAGGACGACCCAGGCGGCCAGCTCGAGCAGGACCACCAGGGGGACGAAGGGGAACTGCGAGAGCGTCAGCGAGGCCGGCCCCGGCGTGACCGGGTACTGCGCCGCCCAGCCGAACGCCGGACGGCGCGGCGCGGCGCGGCCGCCGACGCTGAGCGCGAAGCTCCCGGCCGGCGCGTAGCCGGCGTAGAGCGGTGCCGGCCGAGACCGCGCCGGTGGCGGGCCCGCCCCTCGACAGCGCGCTCGAGCACGGGCCGCCAGCCCGCCACGTCCGCCGCCCCGGGATACGACCACGTGCGCGACCGGCGGCAGCGGTGCGGCCCGCTCCGCGGTCACCGGCATGTGCTCGCCGTTCTCGAACACCTGGACGCCGAGCACGCCCGGCACGACCTGCAGGTCGTCCTGCTGGAGGAGGTCGCCGATCGAGCCCCGCTGGCGGCGGCGCGCTCGACCGACGGCGGCACCGGTGCCCACCATGGACGGGGCCAGGCCGTCGACCACGACCACGTAGCGCACGCCGGCGGAGCGCGAGCAGCCGTCCCAGGTGCACCGTCCCGCCCGACACGGCGAGCCGGACCGCGTCGGCCACCAGGCTGGCGGGCCCGGGCCCGGCCGGGGTGAACACCTGGGCCGAGTCGGGCAGGTCCTCGGGAGTGAGCGCGAAGGCCAGGCCGGGCTGCACCGACCACCCGCCGGCGGGGAGCGCCCGCGGGTCGCCCAGCCACAGGACCCGCGCCACGCCGGTGGTGCTCGGGTGGCCGAGGAAGGCCAGCGGCTGCTCCACCCCCTGGGAGGGAAGATCCCAGCGGCCGCCGCCCGACGGCGACCACGACGGGGAGGAGGCCGAGCGCCACGAAGACGAGGGCCGCGACGCTCACCACCTGGCGCCACCCGAACTCACGGCCGGTCAGGTCGTTCTCGAAGGCGGAGATCCCGAGGCCGACGCAGGCGGCGACGGCGAGCGCGGCCGGCGCCAGCACCACGGACTCGGAAGGCGTGAAGGATCCCATGTCGCCCCGCGAGGCGGCGTAGGCCAGGCCCCACGACGCGCAGGCCGTCACCCACAGCCGCGCCGCCCAGCTGAGCCGGGTCCCCCGCCCGATCACGAGCGGGAGCGCGCGCCGCGACGACCAGGAGCCACACGATGGGCGAGCGGGCGGCCGGGCCGATGGCGAAGCGGACCACCTCGCCCCAGTCCGGGGCGGTCGCGCCCGCGATCGGGAGGCCGAAGATCGCCACCGAGCCCTTCCCGGCCAGCGCCGTCCCGACCACCCACGGTGCGGCCAGCACGAGCGCGACGCCGACGCCCTCGGCCGCCACCACGAGGACCCGCCAGGCCGAGTCCCGCGCACCCACGAGGACCGAGCCCACCGCCCAGGCGAGCGCCATGACGACGACGAGCGGGACGACCGCCGGCGCGAAGCCGGCGGCCACGGCGATGATGGCGCCCGAGAATGGCGACCTGGCCGGCCGGCCGGCTGCGCCATCTCGGACCGGGCTCGACCGCGTAGGGGGCGACGCCGGCGGCCCGGGCCAGTCCGCAGCGCGATGAACGGGAAGACGGCGTAGGCGACGAGTCCGTCCCAGCGGCCGGTGCCGAGCGCGCCGTAGGGCAGCGGGAGCCCGAGGTAGCAGATGACCGCGACGACGCGGGCCCGCGGCGAGACGAGCGGGCGCATGAAGCGCGGACACGCCCCACGCGCCGAGGGGGA
Organism: uncultured Acidimicrobiaceae bacterium; assembly: GCA_963717455.1. Classification (GTDB taxonomy): domain Bacteria; phylum Actinomycetota; class Acidimicrobiia; order Acidimicrobiales; family RAAP-2; genus Bog-473. The sequence continues at coordinate 1,732,988 of OY970336.1, read as the reverse complement.
TGCAGGCCGAGCAGCAGGACCCGCTGCAGTGTGCCCATGGCCCCGAAGAGCACGGTCCCGGTGATGCCGACGATGCCGAAGGCGGGCGACGCCGGCGCCGTGGTGCCCACGCCGGCCGACTGCCAGCCCGAGAAGAAGTGGTGCCAGCTCGTCGACCACGACGGCAGCGGGGCCAGCTGGCCGACAGCGGCAGTGTCCCGAAGAACAGGTCGCGGGTGCCCGACGCGCGATCGACCAGCAGCGCGATCGACCACGGCGACGGCGCGCTGGCGTCCCGTGCTGAGCGGGGCCGAGCGGACCCGGCGGCCGAAGCGGTCCCGGCCGGCGCGCCGGCCCAGGTCGTCGAGCTCGTCGAAGTCGGTGTCCTCGCTGAAGGCCGCCCCGACGCTGCCGGTCAGCACCGCCACCTCGGCGCGCTCGCCCTGCCGCTCGGGCCGCTCCGCTGCGAGGCGGCGACCGCGTTGGCGGCCGTGAGCCCTGGTGGGTGAGGCGGCTGAGGTAGCTGCGACAGGCGCGCGCTGCCCCGCACCTGCAGGCGGCGCACCTCGGCGTCGGGGAACAGGCGCTGCTGGGCCAGCTCGCCCCGGAGCAGGGAGATCTCGGTGAGGCGGCGGGCGTTCCACCGCCACGCCCCGATGACGGCACGCACCCGGTCGCGGTCGCGGGCCAGCACGGCCACGATCACCTCTCCGAGGGCCAGCAGCGCCGCCTGCGGCAGCACCCGCACGAGATGGATCCGGGTGTAGCACTTGAGCACGGCCCGCAGCTCGTGGCGCCGCTGCAGCATCTGCATGGTGACGGGATGGCGCCCCGTGCTCTCAGCGGCCGACGGACAGCGGCTCCAGGCCGCCGGCCACGGCTTCGCGGTGGCGCACCCGCGCCTCGGGCGCGACGACGACGCGTGAGCCGGCCACCTGGCAGCGCCAGGAAAGGTCGAGGTCCTCGCCCATGGCGACGATGCCGGCGTCGAAGCCCTTCGAGCTCCGCGAAGAGGTCGGCCCGGACGAGGATGCACCCGCCGGGGGCGACGAAGACGTCGCGCACCGCGTCGTGCTGGCCGTGGTCGACCTCGCCCTCGACGATGCGGTCGACGACGGCACCGGTCTTGTCGCAGCTCATCCCGACGTGCAGGAGGATCTCGGGGTCGTCCCAGTTGACGAACTTGGGGGACACCACGCCGGCGTTGGAGCGGAACGACTCCTCGACCAGCTTGTGGACCGCGTCGGGGTCGAGCGCGACGTCGTCGTGGCAGAGCAGGAAGAAGGCCGCACCCTCCACCATGCCCAGCGCCTCGTTGGACGCGGCGGCGTAGCCGGGCCGCCCGGGCAGGTGGCGCACGAAGGCGTCCGGGAGGATCCGCCCGACCCGTTCGGTCACCGCGGGGGTCGTCGTCCCCGCTCGAGAGGACGAGCACGGAGAGCTCCCCGTAGTCCTGCGCCGCCAGGGAGGAGAGTGCCTCGTCGAACCAGGGGCCCGGGTCGGCCGTGACCACGACGGCGACCACGGCCGGCACTTGGGCGTCCATCAGGTGGCAGAGGCTATCGGGTGCGGGTTCGGCCCCTCAGGCACGAAATCCACGCTCCCACTGCTTGCTACTGTTTAACAAAGGTGATACTCTTGTACACATACCGCAGGGGCCGCCGGCGGCCTCGGCCGCCAGCAGATCGTCACCATGAAACCGACAAGACAGGAGGCCCCCGTGCCTGACGTGACCACCAACATCAGCACCCTCTCGAAGGGTGTCACCGACCTCGCCCGCGACGCCGCCTACGTCGCCGTCGGCCTCGGCGTGCTGGGCTACCAGCGGGCCCAGGTGCAGCGGGTCGAGCTGCAGAGCCGGCTCTCCCAGGACTTCTCGCTGGACCAGCGCATCGACGACGTCCGCCACGGTGTGGCCAAGGGCTTCCAGCAGATCGACGGCCTGGCCGAGTCGGCCGCGCACTTCGTCGAGACCACGCTCCAGCCGCTGGAGGAGAAGCTGCCGCCGACGGTGTCGCAGCTGACCTCGAAGGCTCGGGAGCAGGCCCGCGAGGTGCGGACGCAGATCCGCCAGCTCGTCAACGCCTGAGCACTCCCGCCTCACGCACGCCGACAACGCTCGCCCTCAGTCCGCCTCCCAGGAGGCGAGAACGTCGGCGAGCGTTGTCGCGAGCGGGATCACCGGCTGCCACCCCGTCGCGTCCCGGAGCCGTCCCGCGTCACCGCGGAGCACCGGCACGTCGACCGGGCGCACCAACGCCGGGTCGGTCTCGAGCCGCAGATCGGCCGCGGCCAGCTCGAGGAGCAGCGCCGCGACCTCCGACATGGCGATGTCGATGCCCGAGCACACGTTGTAGATCCCCCCGGCGGAACCCTTCTCGATCAGCAGGCGGTAGGCCCCCACGACGTCACGCACGTCGGTGAAGTCCCGGCGGGTCGTCAGCGTCCCGACCCGGAGCGAGTCCGCCCCCGATCGGCGGGCGTCCACGATGCGCTTGGCCAGTGCAGACACGAAGAAGTTGGGTGACTGGCCGGGCCCGATGTGGTTGAAGGGCCGCACGACGATGACGGGTTGGCCGTAACCCCGCCAGGCCTGCAGGGCCACCGCCTCGGCGGCCAGCTTGCTGGCGGCGTAGGGGCTGGCGGGGGCTGTGGGCGTGCCCTCGTCCAGGGGGAGCTGGTCCGGGTCGACGACGCCGTAGACCTCCGCCGAGCTCACGACCAGGACCCGCGGGCTCACCGGCAGCGCCCGGGCGGCGGCCAGGATCTCGGCGGTCCCGAGGACATTGACGCGGAGCACCTGGCTCGGGTTCTCCCAGCTCTCACCGACGTGGGTCATCGCCGCCAGGTGGTAGATCGCATCGGGCGCGAGATCGGCCATGACCCGGCGGACGGCGGCCCCGTCGGCCACGTCCGTCTCGATGTCGATGACGGCGACCTCGTCGCCGCGGTCCTTGAGGTGCGCGGCCAGCCACTGGCCCACGAAGCCCTTCCCGCCGGTGATCAGCGCGCGCATCCGCGGAACCCTACTGCGACCCCGCGTCGGCCACCGCGTAGGCGCGGACGTGCTGCGCGACGCTGGCCTCCCACGTCCGCTCCCCCGCCACCCTGATCCCCAACGCCCGGCGGTGGGTGTCGGGGCCCTGCTCGAGCGCCGTGCCGACGGCGTCGGCCAGCGCCGTGACGTCCCCCGGCGGCACCAGGAGCGCCGCCCCACCGGCCAGCTCGGCCATGGCCGTCCCCTCGGTGGTCACCAGCGGCGCGCCGCAGGCCAGCGCCTCGAGTGCGGGCAGGCCGAATCCCTCCTCGAAGGCCGGGTACGCCACTGCCGAGGCCTGGCGCAGGAGCGCAGGCACCGCCCCGTCCGGCAGGTACCCGGTCCGCACGATCTGCTCCGCGTGGCGGGCGGTCGCCAGGGCGCGCTCGGTCTCGGCCATGCCCCAGCCGGGCTGCCCCCCGAGCACCAGCACGAGGTCGGGATGGGCATCGGCGAGCCGGTCGAAGGCGGCCACGAGGGGCACCACCCCCTTGCGCGGCTCGAGCGTGCCGACGAAGGCCACGAGCGGCCGGTCGCTGGGCACGCCCAGGGCGTCGAGCTCGGCGCGGTCCGCTCCGGGGACGGGCTCGTCGGGCGCGAACCTCCGGAGGTCGACGCCGTGCGGCGCGACCACCACGGGCGCCCGCACCTCGCAGCTCGCGTGCAGCCGATCGGCGGTCACCTGGCTGACGCAGATCAGCACGCCGGCCTGGCGGGCGGCATGGCGGATGGCCCGGCGGAAGAAGGCCGCCTTGGAGCGGAGGTGCCATTCGGGGTGGTCGAAGAACGTGCAGTCGTGGATGGTCACCGCGCACGGTACCGGAGCGCGCGCCGGCATCGTGTAGTGCGGGCCGTGATGGACGCGCGCGCCCACCGAGCGGAGCAGGGTGGCCAGGCCGAGCTGCTCGAAGGCGAGGCGGCCCGGCCTCGAGGCGGGGACCGCGGCCCGGACGACCGCCCCGCCGGCCACATCGTCCCAGCGCGCCTCGTCACCGCGGCGTGCGATCAGCGTGAGGTCGACGTCGTGGCGCGCCGGCGAGGCCGCTCGCGAGGGCCAACGTGTAGTAGCCGGCTCCCCCGGGGCGCTCCGGGACGGCCGAGACGTCCAGCGTGAGAGCGAGCGGCTGGCTCACCGCGGCGCCCTCCACAGCTCGATGTGGGCGCGGGCGGTGGCATCCCAGGTCCTCGTGCGGGCGTACGCCGCCCCCCGCGCCGCGAGGTCGGCCCGCACTGCGTCGTCGGTGAGGACCGCGCCGAGGCCGGCCGCGATGGCGCCGACGTCGAGCGGGTCGACGATCCGGGCGGGGGCCGGCCCAGCCTCGCCCAGGTCGTGGACGCTCGGCACCTCGTCGGCCGCCAGCGTCGGCGTGCCGACCCGCATGGCCTCGAGCGGCGGCAGCCCGTAGCCCTCGGTCAACGGCACGTAGGCGAAGGCGCGGGCGCGCCGGTAGAGCTCGGCGAGCACGGGGGCGGCGAGGGCGCCCGTGAACACGATGCCGTCGGTCTCGTGCCGCGTCGGGGGCTCGGGGCCCCACCCCGCCGGGCCCACGACCACCAGAGGCCAGGGCCCCGGCAGCGACGGGCGCACTCGGCCGAACGCCTGCACCAGGCGGTCGACGTTCTTGCGGGGTTCGAGCGTTCCCACGGTGAGGAGGAACTCGCCCGACACGCCCACCCGGGCCAGGAGTGCGTCCGTGGCCGCCGGGTCCGGTTCGGGGAGGTGGTCCGCGCCGCCGGGCACGATGCTGATCCGGCTCGCGTCGATGCCGGAGGCGGCCACGTCGGCGGCCACCAGTCTCGACGGCACCACGATGTCCGCGCCGTGCTCGCGGGCGCGGAGCAGCGCGGCCTCGTGCCACCGTCGACCGCGTGGCGTCGTGGCATCGGGATGGCGGCGCCAGGCCACGTCGTGCACCATGACCACCAGGCGGCTACGGCTGGACCGTCGCAGCGGTGGCGCCGCCATCGAGACCGAATGCACGACGTCGAAGCCCTCGGGCGCGTGGCGCACGCCACGGTCCCAGGCCCGCGTGAGGAGTGGTCCCGGCAGGCTTGAGGCCCTCACGGGCAGGCCGAAGGCCGCCAGCGGGTCGTCGGGACCCGGCGCGGCGCGGCTGGCCAGGAGCGTGAGTTCGACCCGGTCCCCCTCGCCGGCGCACGCCGCCAGTCCACCAAGGAGCCCGCGCGCGTAGGCGCCGATGCCACCGGGCACGCGCCGACGGAGCTGCTCGACTGCCAGGAGCACCGAGGTCGACGGCCGCTCAGGCACCCCCACCACCTGCCGCGTCGCGGTAGAGCTCCTCGAGGCCCGCGCCACAGCGCTCCCACGAGAACCGGGCGGACCAGGCGACACCCGCCTCCGTCATCTCGGCGCGCAGCGACTCGTCCGAGAGGCACGCCTCCAGCGCTGCGACGAGCCCGTCATGGTCGCCTGGGTCGACCATGCGGGCGCCGTCCCCGAGGACCTCGGGCAGCGAGCCGGCCCGGGTGGCCACCACGGGCACGCCCGCCCGCATCGCCTGGAGGGGTGGGAAGCCGAATCCCTCGTAGAGCGACGGGTAGGCCAGGACGCTGGCCCCCGCCAGCAGAGCGGCCAGGTCGGGCTCCTCGACCCACCCCGTGCGCACGATTCTCTCGCGGGCAGGCGACCCCACGATGGCGGCGGCGAGCCGGTCCTCGCCCCAGCCGGGCGGGCCGGCGAGCACGAGGGAGACGTCGTCGTGGCCGGACGCCACCTCGCCGAAGGCTCGCACCAGCCCCGGCAGGTCCTTGCGCGGCTCGGCCGTCCCGACGGCCAGGACGTAGCAGCCGGTCACGGGCGGCAGCAGCCGGGCCAGCACGCGCCGCCTTTCGGCCTCCGTGACGACGGGCAACTCGGGGATGCCAGGACTGACGACACGTACCCGCGCCGGATCGGCCCCGAACGCGTCGACGACCTCGGCGGCGACGAAGGCGGAGTCGGCGTGGACCCACGCGCCCCGGCCCAGGGCGCGGCGGATCAGACCCGGATAGGCCAGGGTCGCCTCGTTGCACAGCTCGGGATGGTGGAGCGGCGTGAGGTCGTGCACCGAGACGACGGCGGCGGCGCGCCCGGTCGGGGGCACGACGAAGTTCGTCCCGTGCACGACGTCGGTGGCGCCGATGAACCATTCCAGCGGTGGCGCGTTGCCGTGGGCCCACAGCGCGTGGAGGGGCCGGGCCGGCATGGGCCGCTGGTGCACCGTCACCCCGGCGGGCAGCTGGTCGTGGATCAGTCCACGCCGGCGCCAGCTCACGGCGTACGCCCGGACGTCGACGCCGGGACGCGCCGCCAGCGCCGACAGCGCCCCGTGGCAGAAGGCTCCGATGCCGGTGGGGAGCCCCAGCAACGGCGTCGCATCGAGCGCGACGCGCAGGCGCGCGCCCTCTGCGACTCGGGACGTGGCGTCGCGGCTCAGGTCGTGATCGCCCCGTCGATGGAGAGGATCGCGCCCGTGACGTAGTCCGCCTCGTGCGACCCGAGGTAGGCGAAGGCCCCGGCGATCTCGTGCGGGTAGGCGAAGCCGATCGGGGTCATGAGCCGCTCGATCAGCTTCCAGTCCGCGTCCGCGGGCGGACCGAAATTGTGGATGATCGGGGTGTCCACCCCGCCCGGAGCGACACCGTTGACGCGGACGCCGCGCGCCATGTACTCGACGGCGAGGGCCATGGTGAGGAGCCTCACACCTCCCTTCGACGCGCAATAGGCCGCCGAGTACGGCTGGCCCTTCATGCCCGCCGTCGACACGGTGTTGACGATGGCACCGCCGTGCTCGATCATGCCGGGCAGCACGGCACGGCACATGAGGAACGTCCCTGTCAGGTTGACGGCGATGATCTTTTCCCAGCCGTCCAGCGACTGCTCGGGTGTGTGGGAGAAACCGCCGATGCCCGCGATGTTGCACAGGTTGGTGATGTGGCCCAGCTCCTCGCGTGCCTGCGAAACCGCGGCGGCGACCGCGTCCTCATCGGTGACGTCGCACCGCATCGCGATGGCCCGCCCGCCGGCGTCGACGGCCTCCTGGTTGATCTCGGTCGCCACGGCGTCGATGGCGTCCCCGGCGAGGTCGAGGCAGGCCACCGCGGCGCCCTCGGCCGCGAGGCGGCGCGCAGTGGCCCGGCCGATGCCCGATCCCGCCCCGGTCACCACGGCCACCCGCCCGGCGTAGCGGCCGGGCGAGATCGACTCCGGGGCGGTCCCGCGGGTGGGATCCGACTCCCCGACTCTCGTGGTGGGGCTCATGCACGCTCCTTCTCGTCCGCCTGTCCGATGGGGCCACTGCCTAGCACCCCGTGGACGGGCCCACGACTCCACTCCCGGAGGGAGCGCCCCTCCTCGGCCCCCAGCGCGGCCAGGGTGGCGAGCCGGCTCGTGTCGACCTTCATCATCGGGGTGAGCGGCAGCTCGTCGACCACCACGAGTGCATCCGGGGCCTTGTAGTCCGACAGCTGCGCCGCACAGTGCGCCCGCAGCGCGCCGAGGTCCGGGACCGTGCCCTCGTTCGCCACGACGACCGCCACGCCGATCTCCCCGAGGACGTCATCGGGTGCGCCGACGACTGCGGCCCTGGCGACGGCCGGGTGTGACGAAAGCACCGCCTCCACCTCCGCCGGATAGACGTTGTAGCCGCCGCGGATGTAGCGCTCGTGGGCCCGGCCCGACAGCTGGAGGTTCCCCTCGGGCGTGAGCAGGCCGAAGTCGCCCGTGGTGAGCCAGCCGTCGGCGTCGAGGACGGAGGCGGTGGCCGTGGTGTCGATGAGCTCTCCCACACTGCGCCCCCGGCCCGGGCCGCGGCCCCAGTACCCGCGCATGGTCGCCGGGGAGCGCAGCATCACCCGGCCGACAGTCCCGGCGGCAACGGGCCGTCGCTCGTCATCGACGATCGCCAGCTCGACCCCGGGCACGGGCCGTCCCACCGTGGTCGCCACCTCGTCGTCCGACGATGCCAGCGTCGTCCCGGTGCCGAGCGAGGCCTCGGTCGAGGTGTAGCGCACCACCACCGGGACACCGAAACGCTGGCGCATCTCGGCCACCATTGACGGCGTCGTCCGCGCCGCGCCCGTCGAGACGACGCGCAGCGCCCCCAGATCGGCACGCTCGAGCTCCTCGCTGGCCAGCATCAGCGCCCACTGCGTCGGCACCCCCTGGCCCACCGTGACCCGCTCGTCGGCCATGATGCGGACGGCGTCGTCGGCCCGCCACGGCGTCGGTGTGATGATCGTGGTCACGGCGTTGGCGATTTCGTCCCACGCCCGCGTCATGTACGCGACGTGCGCGAAGGGCAGCGGCGAGAGCCGCCGGTCCCCCGGCTGGCTGAGCACGTCGGTGCCCTCCGCCACCGCGGCCAGGTTGGCGTGGTCGAAGAGCGCGCCCTTGGGCTGCCCCGTCGTCCCGCTGGTCCAGACCAGGGCCACCGGATCGTCGCGTGCCAGCTCGGGCCACTCCCCTGGTGGCTCGGCGGCCCACCACGACCGGACCTCGGCCCGTTCCACGACGTCCACCGTCCCGGCGTCGGAGATAGGCGCCCGTGCACGATCGACCACGAGGAGCACCGGGGCGGCGCGCTCGAGCACGGAGGCCACCTCGCCGGTGCCCATGCGGGGGTTGATCCCCGAGGTGACCGCACCGAGTCGGAGCAGCGCCGCGTAGAGCACTGCGTAGTCGATGGACGACGGCAGGAGCAGGCACACGACGTCGCCCTTGGCCACGCCACGACGGGCCAGCTGCGCGGCCACGCCGTCGGCGGCACGATCCCATTCGGCGAAGGTGAGGGAGCGCCGCCCCGCCGGACCGTAGGGCTCGACGTAGGCCTCTACGTCGCCATTGACCTGGGCCGCCTCCCGCAGGACCGACACGACAGTCGAGTGCCGATCCGAAGGGATGCGCTGTGGCATGGCGGGCGGCGATGGTACCAGGGACCGCCGGCGGGCCGGCCGCTCCGGCGCTCCTATGCTCGCAGCGTGCTGGTGGCCCTGTGCGGCGGCGTCGGGGCCGCTCGGATGCTCTCCGGGCTCGTGCGCGTCGTCCCACCGACCGACATCACCGCGATCGTCAACGTGGGGGACGACATGATCCTGCACGGCCTGCACATCAGCCCCGACCTCGACACCGTCACCTACTCCCTGGCCGGGCTGGACAACGAGAAGACCGGCTGGGGCATCAGCGGGGAGAGCTGGGCGGTCATGGACGAGCTGGCCAGCCTCGGCGGCGAAGACTGGTTCCGGCTGGGTGACCGGGACCTGGCGACGCACCTGTTCCGAACGGGCCGGCTGCGCGCCGGCGAGCCGCTGAGCTCGGTGACCGCGGCGTTGTGCCGCGCGCGCGACGTGGCGGTGCGCCTGCTGCCGGTGACCGACGACCCGCTGCGCACCCGGGTGACCCTGGCCGAAGCCGGTCCGTTGGGCCCCGTCGGGACCGAGGTCGGCTTCCAGGACTACTTCGTCCGCCTCCGCCACGACGTGGCCGTCCGTGGCGTCCGTTTCGAGGGGGAGGCGGCCGCGCGCCCTGCGCCGGGGGTCATGGAGTCCCTCGAGCAGGCGGACACGATCGTGGTCTGCCCGTCGAACCCGGTCGTCTCGATCGCTCCCCTGCTGGCCGTGCCCGGCGTGCGCGAGGCGCTGGTCGCCCGCCGGGCCCGGGTCGTGGCCGTCTCGCCCATCGTCGCGGGCACCGCGCTCAAGGGCCCCGCCGACCGGCTCATGACCGAGCTCGGGACGGAGGCGTCGGTGGTCGGAGTGGCCGAGCTGTACACGCCGTGGGTCGCCACGCTCGTCGTGGACATCGCAGACGCCGCGCACGTCGCCGACGTGGAGGCCGAAGGCGTGCGCTGCGTCGTCACCCCCACCGTGATGAGCTCGCCCGAACGGGCGGCCGACCTGGCCCGGGTGGTGGTCGATGCCGGAGGCTGAGGGCGTCCTGGTCGTCCCGGTCACCGGCATCGGCGAGGTGAAGCCAGGAGCCGATCTGGCCGGATTGATCGCCGACGCGGTGGCGCCCGCGCGGCCGGGCGGCCCCGATCTGCGCAGCGGGGACGTCGTGGTCGTCACGCAGAAGATCGTGTCGAAGGCAGAGGGCGCGCTCGTCGCCGTCGACCACACCGACGCCGAGGCCAAGCTCGCATTGGTGACCCGGGAGTCGGTGCGCGTGCTGCGGCGCCGGGGGGACCTCGTGATCAGCGAGACGCGGCACGGCTTCATCTGCGCCAATGCCGGCGTCGACCTGTCCAACGTGGCGGACGGCACGGCCGCGCTCCTCCCCGACGATCCCGACCGCTCGGCGCGGCGGATCCGGGCCGGCCTGCTCCCGCGCTCGGCGTCGAGGTGGGCGTGATCGTCTCCGACACGTTCGGCCGGCCCTGGCGGCGCGGCGTCACCGACGTGGCCATCGGGTGCGCCGGCGTGGCAGCCGTCGTCGACCTGCGCGGCACCCGTGACGCAGGGGGCCGCGAGCTCGTCGCCACCGAGGTCTGTGTCGCCGACGAGATCGCCTCGGCGGCCGAGCTCGTCATGGGCAAGGACCGTGGCGTCCCGGTCGCCGTCGTACGTGGGGTGCCCGAGACCTGGTTGCGACCTGCCTCGGTGCGGGCCGAGGTCGTCCGGCCGCATGGCGAGGACCTCTTCCGCTGATCCTTCTCAGCTGAGGCGGCCGCCGACGTGCTCGAGCACGGCGCGCGTCCCGTCGGCCAGCTCGGTCCACGGGCGCCAGCCCAGCTGGATGGCGGCGCGCTCGATGTCGAGGCTCGATCGCAGCAGCTCACCGGTCCGGAGCGGTGCCGTCACCGGGGTCACCTCCATCCCCGCCTGCCGCGCCATGGTGGTGAGCAGCTCGTTGACGGATGTCTCACGGCCTGTGCCGACGTTGCACACGAGGCCGCCGCCGCGGGTCGCGGCACGGACGAAGGCGTCGACGACGTCGTCCACGAAGACGAAGTCCCGCGTCTGCTCGCCGTCACCGAAAACGGTCACCGGTTGGCCGCGCAGGATGCGCTCGGCGAAGATGGAGACCACGCCCGCCTCACCGTGGGGATCCTGGCGGGGCCCGTAGACGTTGGCCAGTGCCAGTGCGCAGAACTCGAGCGCGTGCAGCTCGCGGTAGGCCACCATGTAGTCGATCACGGACTTCTTGGCCACCCCGTAGGGCGAGAGCGGTTGCTGGGGGTGCGATTCGCGCACCGGGAGGTCCTCGGGCGCGGGCTCTCCGTAGAGCGTGCCGCCACTCGCCGCGAACACCACGCGCTCAGTCTCGGCCTGGCGGGCTCCCTCCAAGACGTTGAGCGAGCCGACGATGTTGACCGTGGCGTCGAAGGCCGGGCGGGCCACCGAGACCCGCACATCGGCCTGTGCAGCCAGGTGGAACACGAGCTCGGGCCGCCGGCGCACCATGAGCTCGACCACCGCCGGCGCGGTGATGTCGAGATGGTGGATGGTGAGCGCCCGGCCCGCGCTGCCGCGCGCCTCGGCGAGGTTCGACAGGGATCCGCTGGAGAAGTCGTCGACGACGTCGACCTCGTGACCCTCGACCAGCAGGCGGTCGACCAGGGTGGAACCGATGAACCCGGCCCCGCCCGTCACCATCGTGCGCATGAGACTTCTTAGCCCGAGACCCGCTCGCCGTCGACCAGCGTCCCCGAGGAGACGACTGCGTCGGCGCCGAGCACCGAGACCGGCCTGACGTCGGCCCGCTGTCCGACGATGGAGCGCGGGCCCATGACCGAGCCGGACACCCTGGCGTCCGCCGCGACGTGGCAGCCCGCCAGGAGCACCGAGTCGGCGACGACGGCACCAGCAGAGACCACCGAGCCAGGACCCAGGATGCTCCGCTCGACCCGCGCGCCGGGCTCCACCACGCAACCGGCGAAGACGACCGCGGGGCCCACCACCTCGCCTTCGAGCTCGCTCTCACCCTCGACCAGGATCCCCGTGCCCCACTCCCGGAGCCCAAGGGCGGCGAGAGGACCGCGCTTCCCGTTGACGTAGTCGAAGTTCGCCTCCAGGTAGGCCGAAGGGGTCCCCGTGTCCAGCCAGTAGCCGTCGTCGGAGCGGGCGAACAGGCCCCGGTCGCGCACCATGGCGGGGAAGGTCTCCCGCTCGATCGACACCCGGCCGCCCTCGGGGATCCGACCCAGGACCGAGGCCTCGAGCACGTAGGTGCCCGCGTTGATCTCATTGGTCGGCGCCTCGTCGCGGGGAGGTTTCTCGACGAAGGCGGTCACCCGTCCCTCCTCGTCGGTGGGCACGACACCGAACGCGGACGGGTCGGCGACCGGGTGCAGGGCGATCGTCCCCTCGGCCCCTCGCTCGCGGTGGAAGGCCACGAGGCTCGTCAGGTCCAGGTCGGTGAGGACGTCGCCGTTGACCACCACGAAGGTCTCGGCGATGCCGGCGGACGTGGCGGCGAAGCGGACGGCACCGGCCGTGTCGAGCGGTTCCGGCTCGACGGCGTAGGTCAGCCGAACGCCTGCGGCGCGCCCGTCGGGATACGCCTCCATGAAGGCGTCGGGGAGATAGCCCAGCGACAGGACGGCCTCGTCGACGCCGTGCGACGCGAGCTGGCCCAGCACGCGTTCGATCATGGGGACCCCGACGATGGGCAGCATCTGCTTGGGTGTCGAGAGCGTCAGGGGTCGCAGCCGCGTCCCCTCGCCCCCGACGAGGACGACCGCCTTCATTACTTCGTCGTCGTGGTTGACGAGGGTTTCGTCGTCGTGGTCGCGGCTGGGACGGTGGTGGTCGACACGCTCGGCACTGTCGTCGAGGTTGCACCGGCCGGCGCCGTCGTCGTGGTGGCGACGGGCTGGTTGCCCGCCAGCACCTGGAGCAGCGGTGAGATCGCGGAGGTCGGCTTGGGCAGCGACGTGTTGGCCGGCACGAAGCCGACGGTGATCAGCTGGCGGTTGAGGAGCTTGAGATTGGCGGGCTTGACCGATGTCAGGCCGCCGACCTGCTGCAACTCGCCGTTCTTGCCGGTCTTGGTCGACAGCACCCACCAGCGGGCCTGTACCTCACCCACCTTGCCGGCGTCGGGTGTGCCGGCTGCGCACTTCTGGCCGTTCGTGTACGCGGGTACTTTGGCCGACGGGTACTTCAAGGTCGTGTTGGTCAATGTCAGGCCGGGGTACTCCGATGCGAACTTGCCCAACGTCGCGTTGTTGCCGGCCTCGCTCGCGTTCTTGGGGGCGATGAGCAGGACGCCGCTCCCGGTCGTCGTCAGGCCCGTGGTCGCGCCCGTCGGGGAGGCAGGGAGCGCCGGCTGGGTCGTCCCGCAGATGTCGAAGGCCAGCGCGGCGTGCCAAGTGGTGTTCGTCGTCGGCTCGACGACGGCCGGGGTCTGGTTGTAGTGGTACTTGGCGAGGGCCACCGATCCGATCCCGATGAGCACGATGATCACCAGCGCGGCATACCAGTTGACCGGCATCTGCCCGCGATAGGTGGCACCACCGCCCGTTGCGGCGGCGCGGGCTACCGACTTCCCAGAGGAGCTTCTCGCCATGGCGGGAGGCAACCCTACAGCCTGGCGGGGTCCCCTCCCGCCGCAGGTGAGCCCTCCAGCAGGCCGCGGTAGAGGGCCGTCGTCCGGGGATGGAGGCACTCGAGCCCGGTTCCGTCGGCACGGACAACCCCGGGCAACCGTTCGCCGGGACGTTCTGCCTCCCCGGCCAGCGTGAGCAGCTCGGCCATCGTCGAGCGCAGCCGCAGCCGGTTGCCCCCTGCGGCGGTGGCGCGCAGCAACGAGCGGTAGAGGCGCTCGTCGTAGGGACTCACCTGGAGCGCCTGGCGGATCACCCAGCCGGCCTCACTACCGCAACCGCGCTGCGCCAGCTCCTCGGCGCCGCGCAACGCCGTGCGCACCACCAACGACTCGACGCGCGACTGCGTGCCGTCGAAGACGGCCCAGTCGGATCTGCGGAGCCCGTGGAAGAGGGGGCCGCGGACCAGGTGCATGGCCTCGAGGAGCCGCTGCAGGTCGTCGGACTCGGCCAACGTGGCGAAGCGCTCAACGTCCGTCGTGACGGAGTGGTGCAGGCGAAGGCGCACGCCGCGCGGAAGGCGCGGCGAGCCGTCGGGCGCACGGCCGAGCGCACGCCGGGCGTCCGAGGCAGTCGAGTGCACGGTGGGGAGGGTGATCGCCCGGTCGGGCCAGACGGCCAACGCCCACTCGGCATGTCGGACACCGCCCCGGTGGAAGGCCAGGTACACCACAAGATCGAGCGCGGCCGAGCGTCGGAAAGGCTGGGCGGCCCCGCGGACCACGACCGGCCCCAGCACGTCGACCTCCGGTCCCGTGATTGCCATGCGACAGAATGGTCGGCTCGTTGCACCCGAGGGTTCAGTGCTTCGTCAAAGTGAAGGAGAAACCCGCCGGGACCTCTATGAACGTGCAGGAGGTCGCCTTGGGCGCTTGGGTGAAGGCGTTCGACTCCGAGACCCAATCGGGGCGGGGATTCAACGCCTAGTCCTCGAAACCGTTGCGGATGGCGAACACGACGACGCAGGCCAGGCAGGCAAGCGACGCGACGGCAAGGAGGCGGTTCCGTGGGGCCAGATGGCGGTTGGCCCAGATCACATCGGCCAGGAGTGCGCAGGTCGGCAGAAACCAGTATCGGGCCCCGGGGTCCACAGTCAAGTTCTGCCACTGGAAGCCCACGGTAGTCACGACCGGACTTGCGAGTGCCGACAGCAGAATCGCGCCGGCGAACCCGTTGAGAAGGCGTAGTTCCAAGGGTCCGCGCCACAGGGCGAACACCACGAACACGGCGCCCGCCAGCATCAGTACGCCGCAGAGCCACGGACTGCTCGGCAGATGCCCCACATATGTCGCAGAGGGACCAATCGCCGTCCCACCCACCACCTGGCCACCAAGTATTTCGACCAACCGAGGGGCGGTGACTCCCAGTGGCGCAAAGTGGCTGCGGGACGTGCCACTCGTCACGTACTCGATGAGCTGAACGATCGCGACCGTGAAGAGCACGGCCGTCAGTACCCCGCTCCATCGCCTTCGGCGCACGAGGTAAACGACAAGACTGATTGGCGCGAGCACGACGACGAACGGCCCGGTCAGAGAACTCAAGGTGACGATTGACAGATCGAACACCCGCCACGGCCATCCACCGTCTGCCGCGATGACGACGAGGAAGGCAAGGAGCGCCAGGTGCCATTGCGCGTTCGTGAGGTTGGCATTGATCTCCTGAGTATTCGGAAGCAGGAGATAGACCAGAGCGAGGACACAGCGCACGGAGAGCGAGGGGATGACGTTCTCGAGCCGACACGTGACAAGGAAGCAGGCGGGAAGAACCTGTACCACGACCGCAACCACCACGAAGAGGAGCGGGAGCCGTCGGATGGGGACGAGGAGGCCGACATCAGCGACCAACCTCGGGAACGTTTGGAGATAACCGGTGTGGGCCCACAGGAGGGGTCTCCACGGACCAGAGTTATACGCGTTTGAGAACCAAACCAGGCCGTCTTCCGCGTAGAGTTCGGGGTGACGGATGGTAGAAGGACACCTCGCGACGGAAACAGCGACGCCGAAGATCGCGGTGAATGCGACCAGAACCGGGGTCGGTACGGACGTGAGCCGGGGGGTCCGACTTCCCCGTTTGTCTGAACGGGGCACCGTCTGCGCCGCAAGGGTATCGTGCGAGGTTCCCACAGCGCCTGTCAGTTTTCGTCGCGGCGCAGTCAACACGTAGGGGTACCCATCTCACAAATTGTACGACACCGCCCCAGGGTCCGAGCGCTCGCAGAGCAACCGGAATCCCGTGCTGCGGTACTGCGCACGCCGGGAAGTGGAGCAAATTCGATCTGACTAGGTCGGCTCCGCGCGGTCACCGCCGGTCGCACACAGGATACATTCCCGGCGTGCGTGCAGCCGCCACCTCAGTAAGCCAGGTACGGCTGCGTCGATTTGGTCCTGCGATACTATGCATCTCGCTCTACTGCCTCATCGCGTACCTCGCCTACGCCCCCGCCCCCCTGCTCGGTGGCAACCGCATCTTCAGTTGTGCGTGTGGCGACCCCGTTCAACAAGCCTGGTACTTGGCCTGGACCCCATACGCGTTATTGCACGGGCACAACCTGTTCTACACCACCCAGATGAATTACCCCTTCGGGGTCGACCTCGGATCGAACACGCTCATGCCGTTGCTCGGCTTGATCGCCGCTCCCTTCACGCTCACGATCGGTCCGGCAGGGGCGTTGATCCTCATGATGCGGCTCGGGTTCGCGCTGTCGGCCGTCTCGATGTGCCTGGTACTTCGCCGATGGACCACGTGGTGGCCGGCGGCGTTCGTGGGGGGCCTGCTGTACGGGTTTTCTCCGTACATGTTGGGCCAGTCGCACACCCACCTGCACCTCCTCTTTGTCCCACTCCCCCCTCTGTTCCTGGCCCTCGGAGACGAGCTCTTGGTCCGTCGGCGCTGGAGTGTCCGCAAAACCGGCCTCTACGTCGGACTCGTGGCTGGGTTCCAGTACCTCATCTCTGCAGAGGTCCTGGCTACCTGCGCCCTCATGGCCGCGATCGGTATCGCGTTCTTGGCGATCTGCCATCGTGGCCAGGCCCGAGCGGGCGCCGCCCGTCTGCTCGGAGCGGTACCTTGGGCCGCCGTTCCCTTCCTAGCCCTGACCGCCTACCCGATCTACACGGACTTTTCGGGCCCGGGCCACATCGCCGGCCCGACCCAGCCCACGAGCATCCTTTCGTCCTACCACAGCGACCTGCTCGCTCCGTTTGTGCCCACCGTCGACCAACGCTTTGCACCAGCCAGCTGGTTCGCGCTCGGAGACACGTTCGGCGCAGGGAACTATCCGGAGAACGGAAGTTACCTCGGCATCCCCTTGCTGGTGGCGCTGCTCGGTATCGCATATTGGGGACGTCGGGTGGCACTGGTGCGGTTCGTCAGTTTCATGGCCCTGGTTGCACTTGTCCTGTCGCTCGGACCGCGGCTCGAAGTCGCCAGTCAGCTCACCCACATACCACCCTCGTACGCGCTGCTCTTGCACGCATCTCTTTTCGCGGCCGGCGTGCCCGACCGCTTCTTGCTCTACCTCCAATTGTTCTCCGCCGTATTGTTCGGAGTCGGTGCGATCGGGTGGGGCAACGGGCACGCAGCGGTTAGCGGATTCGGGCGAAGCATGCACCGACAACGCGCACTGGACCGAGCTCTCTTCGACGCCGAGAAGCGGTGGTCATTGCCGCTGTGGCCATCGCATTCGTACCACCGATCCCTCGCTTCCCGGATCTCACTCTGGCGACGAACGTGCCATCGTACGTCTCCGACGGCAGATTGACGTCCGATGAGGTCGGCTCCACAGTGCTTACGTACCCCTACACCCAGGATCTTTGGGACACTCCCATGCTGTGGCGGGCGGTCGCCAGGATGCCGTTCTCCCTCTTGGGGAGTACGCGACGGGAGTACGCGATCATCACCCAACAGAACGGGCAGGTGTCACCCGCGCCGCCGGTACTCTCCCGGCGGCAATGCAAACCTTGTTTGCTGCGGCGTTAGGTGACGCGGAAGAACTGGGCACGGGACCCGCCACGGCGACGGTCCAGCCTCCACCGTTGACACCGGTTCCCGTGACCCAGCTGCGCGCCTTCCTGACTCGCTACGACGTCGGCACAATCCTCGTCCGACGCGTTGGCTACGACCCGGGTCTGGTGCTCACCGATCTCACCGATGCCCTCAGCGTTGCCGCCCTCACATGTGGTCGGCTTGTACGTGTGGTCAGGGGTTCAGCGGGACCTCAAGAGACAGTGAGTCGGCGGATGGGGACAACCCCTCAAACAGTGCTCCCAGACCCAGACCTCAAGCGGATTCGCTTCAGATACGTCAGGCCACAGTGTGGGGGCGGAGGTGTGTGGGGGCGGAGGGATTCGAACCCTCACTGGGGACGGTTTAAGCGCCCTGCCTCTGCCAGTTGGGCTACGCCCCCGGGGTACACCATTCTTGACCGACGCGGGACCCGCGGTGGGGATGGCCCGAAAGTGGACAGCTCGAGCAGGTCGATTGCGCCAACAGTGAGCGACACTTGTGAGAGGAGACATCAGCCCGGCACGCCCGAGACGAGGGGGCGATGCCGCTCGAAGACTGCGAGCTCGGCGTCGCGTGGCGCGTGCACGAGCCCCGCCTGCGCACCAAAGATCATGGTGGCGCGACCCGCGGGGTCCCAGGAAGCCCACTCGCCGATGCCGTCGTGCGTCGGGCTCCCACGAGTGGCGAAGGCGAGCCACGCCCTCTGCATGTGGTCGGAGAGCGCCTGCACGGCTGGGCCTCCGCCGGAGAAGAGCTGCACCACGGGCAGGTGCACCGCCCCGAACACGAAGGGCAGCTCGAGCGCGTGGCACGACCCGAGTATCCCGCCGAACGCCGGGGACTCCCAGTCGAACAGGTATACGAAAGCGGGTGATCCCCGGGCAACGTGCGCCGCGGCGAGCTGGAGGCTCGGCCACCGGAAGACCACGTCGGTTCCCACGGCGACCCAGATTTCCTTGGGGTCCACCGGCTCCTGGCGGGCACGCCGGGCCGTCCGGTACGCGTCAATGACCTCGATGGCGGGCACGTCGGGAATGGCATTGGCGACCCACCGCTGCACCCCGTCCTCGTCGAGCGCGAGGAGCGCCGGATTCCCGAGCCCGAAGAGCGTCAGCTCGTCCCGGTTGGTCCCGATCAACAGGTCGATCCCTTCCGCCGATCCGTTGGCCACGGCAGCCAGCGGGTGCTCGGGAAGGAGGACGCCGTCGACGACGGGGAGGTAGGGCAGCGGGATCATTCCCGGATCCGGGCGGCGTCTGCCGATCTCCTCGGTCGCGGCGACGAGCTCGGACGCCGGGACTTGTTCGAGCGACTCTCTGGTACACGAGGCGACGCCCAGCACGGCCGCCAGGCGCTCAGCCGACCTCTCTGCCTCCTCCACCGTGTGCACGTGCGCCCCACCGCTCTGCACCACGGCCCGGCGGAAGAGGCCAGAGGAGGCGGGTGTGCCGAGGAGCGCGGCGACGCTGAATCCCCCCGCCGATTCGCCGAAGATCGTGACGTTGTGCGCATCGCCGCCGAAAACCGCGATGTTGTCCCGCACCCATGTCGAGCGCGGCGAGTTGGTCGTGGATACCCCAATTGCCGATCAGGCCGTCCGGGTCGGCCAGATCGCGGTGACCGAGGAAGCCCAGGGCACCGAGGCGGTAGTTGATGGTCACCACGACGGCATCACCGTTCCGCACCAGGTTGCCGCCCCGGTAGAGGAACACCGACCCGCTGCCCGAGGTGAAGCCACCCCCGTGTATGAACACCATGACCGGCCTGCCCCGGCCGGGTTCCACCGTGGGCGACTCCGGCAGCTCGGGGGTCCAGACGTTGAGCGAGAGGCAGTCCTCGCTGTGCGGTTCGGACGTCTCGGGGTCAGACGGGCTTGTGATGCCGGGCACAGCTGTCGACTGCGGCGCGATGGGGCCAAACGTCGACGCGTCCCTGACCTCGTCCCACAACGCGGGCGCCCGTGGTGGTCGCCACCGCAGCTCGCCCACCGGTGCCTGCGCATAGGGGATGCCCGAGAACGACCAAAGATCCCCTCGCCACACACCCCGGAGCCGACCTTGAGCGACCGACACGACGCCCTTCATGTACCGGCACCCTATGGACGCAAAGCGGCACGGTCAATCGTGGCCATCGGGCTCGCTCACTCGTGACAAAGGTGAACGGCACGCAAACTCGGGCCGCAACCCGACCGAAACGACGGGGTGCCGATTCTGCAACCGCGCACCCGTTACGCTTTGGACGTGGGTGCAGTGAATTGTCGGGGCACTGTCCGCAGGCGGACCCAAGCCTTCCGGGCGGTCATGGCCGCCGGGCTGCTCGGCGCGCTGCTCTGCACCGTCGCCACGGCAGATGCCGGCGCGACGACCTCGACCACACTCCCCGGCCCGGCGCCGAACCAGTCCCAGATCAACGCGACGCAGTCACAGGTCAGCCAGATCGAGGCCACGTTGACGCAAGAGGAACAGCAGACGTCGATCCTCGACGACAAGTACAACACGGCGGTCCAGAATCTCCAGACCGCGCAGAGCACACTCCAGTCGATCACGACGAGCCTCGTCCAGGCGAGATCTGCGGTCGATGTCGACAAGCGCATCGTCCGGACCGACGCCGTCGCGGCGTACGTCTACGGCACCCCCGAGACCGGCCTCGCGTCTTATTTCTCGACGTCGGCCACGCTCAACCAGGCCCGTAACCAGTACACCGATCAGATCGTGGGCAACCTCACCAAGGACGAGGCCGCGCTGCAGCGTTCCGAGGCGCGCCTGACGAACGAAGAGGTCCAGCAGCAGAACGTGGCGGCGCAGGCACAGGCCGAAGCGGCGCAGGCAAAGTCGTTGGCACAGGCCAACGAGCAGGAGGCCGCGGCGACGAAGCAAACCCTGGGACAGGTGCAGGGCCAACTCGCTCAGGAGGTCACGCAAGCCGCGATCCAAGAGGCCCAGCAGGAGGCCGCGGCCGCGGCGAAGGCGGCCAGCCAACGGCAGCAGCAACAGGCCGCGGCGGCGGCGCAAGCGGCAGCGACCGTCGCCGGTGCAGTCGGTGGATCGGCCAGCGGTGCGGCGGCGACCGACGCCGCGAACCAGGCGTCCGGCAACGTCGGCCCGGTCGGCGGCTCCTCTTCGGGCGGCGCGGGGGGTATGGCCGCGGTGCAGGCTGCGGTGTCCCAGCTGGGCGTGCCCTACGTCTTCGGCGGCGAGCAGCCCGGCGTCGGCTTCGACTGCTCCGGGCTGGTGCAGTGGGCCTGGTCGCAAGCGGGTGTGACCATCCCACGGACCACCGAGACGGAGTGGCCCGTGCTGACCCATGTGTCGCTCGATGCGCTTCAACCCGGTGACCTGCTCTTCTATTACAACCTCGACGGCGACAACCAGGTGGACCACGTCGTGATGTACACCGGCTCGGGCCCCTACGGGACGGCCACCGTCGTTCAGGCGCCGTTCACCGGATCGACCGTGTCGTACTCACCGATCTTCACCGAGGGCCTCATCGGAGCGGCGCGCCCTTAGGACGGCGGCCCCGGTGACCTGGGGGGATGGATGTGCTCCCGGGTCCGCGCTGCGGGGAGCGGGAGCCAGGAAGTACGTGCCTGTGTGGTCGGTACGATGGCCCGATGGCCAGCGGGCGTCCGGTTGTCGGTGAGAAGAACCGGTCCACGGCGATCGTCCCGATCCGCATCCCCACCGAGGACGACGACGGCCCGGAGGACCTTCGATTGTCTGATGTCGACGAATGGGGTCGGTCCGAGCGCACCAGGGCCCTGACGCGTGCGCTCTACGAGCCGATCTACTCGAAGTGGTTCCGCACCGAGTGGGAGGGCCTCGAGAAGATCCCGACCGAAGGCGGGGCCCTCCTCGTTGCCAACCACGCTGGGGCGATCCCCTCCGACGCGCCGGTGATCATGCATGGCATCGAGAAGGAGCTCGGGCGCTCTGTCTACGGGCTCGCCGACTACTTCTTCCGCACGGTGCCCGTCGTGGGGACCCTGTGGGCGCGCGCCGGGGGCGTGTCCGCCCGCCCCGCCAACGCGTACCGGCTGCTGAAGGAGCAGAACCAGCTCGCACTCGTCTTCCCCGAGGGGACCAAGGGCCCCTCGAAGTCATTCACGGACCGCTACCAGCTGCGCCGTTTCGGACGCGGCGGCTTCATCGAGATCGCCATGCGGGCGGGCGTGCCCGTTATCCCCATCGCCGTGGTCGGCTCGGAGGAGGCCATGCCTGTGCTGCTGCGGCTCCCCACCTTGGCGAGGGCCCTCGGTGTCCCCTACTTCCCGATCACCGCCAACCTGCTGGCCTTCGGCCCACTGGGTATCGTCACGCCCTTCCCGGCCAAGTTCAAGCTGAGGGTGCTCGACCCGGTCCGCTTCGACGTGCCGGCGGACCAGGAGCGGTACTCGAAGAGCCGGATCATGGAAGAGTCCGAGCTCGTCCGCACGCAGCTCCAAGAGGCCGTGTACGACATGCTGCGCGACCGGCGCAGTGTCTGGTTCGGTTGAGTCGGGCATGAGCCGACGCGTCCTCGTCACGGGTGCCGACACCTTCTGGGGTGGGCGTATGATCCAGGCCCTCGAGACCGACCCCAGCATGGACGTGATCCTGGGCATGGGCGCCCGAGCACCGTCGGTGCCCTTCGAGCGGGCGGAATTCGTCCGGGCCGACCAGACCTACTCCATCCTCAACCGGATCGTGAAGGCGACCCAGGTCGACACGATCCTGCACACGTTCATGATCACGGACTCGACGACGGTACCCAGGCGGGCCATGCACGAGATCAACGTGATCGGCACGATGAACCTCCTGGCGGCCGCGGGAGCCGCCGGCTCGTCGGTGCGCCACGTCGTGGTGAAGTCGTCGACCCTCGTCTACGGCTCGGCGGCGAGCGATCCCAACACGTTCCACGAGGACACGCCGCGCACGAGCCCCGTGAAGAACAGCGTGGAACGGGCGCTGGTCGAGGCCGAGGGGCTGGTCCGGGACTTCTCGGAGGACAATCCCGCCACGCGGGTGACCGTCCTCCGGTTCGCCAACGTCCTCGGCACCCACCTGACCACGCCGATCAGCCGAAACCTCTCGCGGCCCCTGTGCCCAGCGATCTTCGGCTTCGACCCGCTGCTCCAGTTCCTGGAGGAGGACGACGTCATGCGAGCTCTCCTCCATGTCACCCGGGGCAGCATCCCCGGCCTTTACAACGTGGCGGCCGACGGGCGTCTCCCGTGGAGCGAGGTGGCCAGCATCTGCGGGACCCGGCCGGTCCCGCTCTCGCCGTACAGCCCCTTGAAGCTCCGCCCTGTGGCTCGACTGTTCGACCTGCCTGCGGAGCTCGAGGACCTCCTGCGCTACGGGCGCGGGGTGGACACGCGGCGGTTCGCCGCCACGGGCTTCACCTACAACGCCACCAGCGCGGGCGCGGTGCGCTCGTTCATCAGGGCGCTACGGCTACGGAGGCAATCGGGACGCACACCCATGTCGTACACGTACGAGCACGATGTCGAGCAATTCTTCCGCCACTCGCCGTCGGTGATGGGTGCCAACGACAGCTGAGGTTCAGTCGAGCCACTCCGCCGCCAGGTTCGGCTCGCGGGCGGCCCATTCCTCCG
This sequence comes from uncultured Acidimicrobiaceae bacterium, assembly GCA_963717455.1. Lineage (GTDB taxonomy): Bacteria > Actinomycetota > Acidimicrobiia > Acidimicrobiales > RAAP-2 > Bog-473. The sequence goes on along the minus strand of OY970336.1, from coordinate 1,709,830 downwards.
CCGTGATCGCGTAGCGCACGTGGTCCTCCCAGACGCCGTCGATCTCGAGGAAGCGCAGCGCCACCCCCTCCTCCCGGATCCCGAGCTTCTCGACCACACGGCGACTGGCCAGGTTCCTCGGGATGATGGAGATCTCGACCCGGTGGAGGGAAATGGCCTCGAAGGCGAAGCGCAGCGTCACGACGACCGCTTCGGGCACCAGCCCGCGGCCCGCCAGGGCCTCGTCGACCCAGTAGCCGATGAACGCGCTCTGGAACGGCCCGCGCTGGATGGAAGACAGCGTCACCTCGCCGACGAAGCGCTCACCCAGGAAGATGCCGAACCCGTAGCCGGTGCCGAGGTGCCGCTCGCGCTCGCGAATGCCACACCGCGCCGCGAAGCTGGGGCGGTCCTCCGAGGGGACCGGAGCACCCTTGGGCCGCGGTTCCCAGCGGAGCAGCCAGTCGGCGCACCGGGTGCGCACCTCGTGCCACGCCGGGAAGTCGTCCTCGGTCAGCGAGCGCAGGAGCACCCGCTTGCCCCGCAGTTCCAGCGGTGCGTGGCGAACCGCCCTGGCCGCGCTCATCGTCCGAGCACCTCCCTCATGGCGCCGAGCAGCGCGAACACATTCTTCTTCCGCGCGGTGTGCCCCATGCAGCCGATGCGCCAGACGTGTCCCGCCAGCTGTCCCGCTCCGGCCCCGATCTCGATCCCGTAGGAACACAGGAGCTCCCGTCTGCACGTGGCCTCGTCGACGCCCGCCGGGACCCGCACCGTCGTCAGCTGCGGCAGCCGGTGGTCGGCCTCGACGAGCAGCTCGAGCCCGAGAGCGACCAACCCGTCCTGGAGCAGCCGCCCGCACTCGGCGTGACGCAGCTGCGCGGCCTCCAAGCCCTCGTCGAGCAATGCCCCCAGGCCGGCATGCAGTGCGGCCACCATGGTCACCGGAGCCGTGTGGTGGTACACCCGCCCGCCAGAGCCGTCGTTGACGTAGCGCGCCAAGAGGTTGAGGTCGAGGTACCAGCTCGACGGTCGCTCGACGAGCCGGTCCAAGGCCCGCGGCGAGACGGTCAAGGGCGCGAGACCGGGCGGGACCCCCAGGCACTTCTGCGTGCCGCTGTACCCGATATCCACCTCCCACTCGTCGACCGCGACCTCGATGCCACCCAGGGAGGTGACCATGTCCACCAGCAGCAGAGCGTCGCCCTTGCCCCTTCCGAGTGGTGCGATGTCGTTGCGCACCCCCGTCGATGTCTCGGCGTGCACCACGGCGATGATCGCGGGTGCCGGGTGAGCGGCCAGGAGCCGCTGCGGGTCGATCGGCTCGCCCCATGGGGCGTCGACGCGGACGACGTCGGCGCCGTGGCGACCCGCCACCTCGCACATCCGCTCGCCGAAGACGCCGTTGACCCCGACCACGACCGGATCGGCGGGTCGCACGAAATTCACGAACGAAGCCTCCATGCCCGCCGACCCGGTCCCGCTGAGGGGCAGCGTCAGGGCGTTCGACGTGCGGAAGACGCGACGTAGGCGATCGTTCGTGTCGTCGAGGATGCGGAGGAACTCCGGATCGAGGTGGCCGAGCACCGGTCCGGCCAGCGCCATGGTGACCTCCGGGTACGGGTTCGAAGGCCCGGGACCCATGAGCAGGCGGTCGGATATCCCCACCGGCGCATCGTGGCAGGTCGGCGCTCACCTGCGCCAACGCGCCGCTTCACCCGGCACCGCTCCGGTAGATTGCCGGCGTGGAACGGGTCCTCTTCGCCCCGAGGACGCTCCCACCGTCCCGGCCCGATGTGGCCGAAGATCCGGTCCCGTACGACATCTGGGTTCGTCAGAACGAGCATGCACGGGGCACGACCTGGGCCTCCTCCAAGCGCGAGCGGATGCTCCATGTCGTGATGATCATCGATGGCCCGCCGCCGCCCGAGACCGTCGAGTCGCTCCAGTCGCTGGGGGTTCAGACGAGCTCTCAATGGAAGCTCACCGTCGTGTTGCGGCGACCGTGGCAACCGGAGGTGACCTCGCTGCTTGTCGTGTCGGGGATTCGCCAGCACTTCGAGCTCGAAGAACGGGACCCGATGTCCACCTTCGAGGAGATGCTCGGGGCCGGGCTCACGGCTGCCCGCGGGGACGATGTCTCGCTCATCTTCCCGGGTGACCTCTGGACGCGGGATGCCGTGAGCCACCTGTCCTCCGCTCTGACCGAGAACGGCGTGGCATTTGCCGACGAGGACTGTCTCGACGGCGACGCCAGGCACGTCGCGCCCGTTCTGAAGCCAGCATTCTCGCCCGAGTTCCTCTTGCACGCTGATTGCATCGGCCGCCCGTTGGCCATCTCCGCCGGCGTCGTCGGACGGTTGCCGCCGGGCTCGGCCGGAATACAAGAGGCTCGCGAACACGACCTCGCGTTGCGCGCCTGTGAAGTGGCGGACTCGGTCCGGCACATCCCCGAAGTCCTGTGCCATCGCCGGATTTCCGCTACCCCGGTGCCCACTGAGGAGCCGGGTGGCACAGATCACGTCGCCATGGCGCTGACCCGTCGCGGCGAGCTTGCGTCGGTCCAGCCGGGCCGTGCCGCGGGCACGGTTCGCATCCACCGCGACCCGCGCCCCGACACAACGGCGAGCATCATCATCCCGTTTCGAGACGAACCTCGCTTCTTGCGGGCGTGCATCGATTCCATCGACCGGACGGGGGGTGCGGTCAGCCCCGAGTACCTTCTGGTCGACAACGGGTCGGTCCAACCCGAGACGATGACGCTTCTCGAACGGCTTGCCGACCGGTCCGATGTGCGTATCTTGAGTGATGACCGCCCGTTCAACTGGGCGGCCCTGAACAATGCGGCGGCCACGATGGCGACCGGTGAGGTCCTCGTCTTCTTGAACAACGATATAGAGGCTCTGTCCGCGGGTTGGCTGGACGCGCTCTGCGCTCAGGCGGAACGGCCTGAGGTGGGCGCGGTCGGTGCTCGACTCCTGTATCCCGACCATCGCGTTCAGCACTGCGGCGTCGTCATCGGTCTGGGCGGCGCCGCGGGCCACCTCTTGGTCGGGCTCGACGAACACGAGCCCGGTTACCTTTCCATGGCGGTCACCACTCGTGAGTGTTCGGCCGTGACGGGTGCCTGCCTCGCTACGCGCAGAGCGACCTTCGAGAGCCACGGTCAATTCGACGAGTCACTGGGAATCGATCTCAACGACATCGACTACTGCCTGCGTGTACAGAACTCGGGACTAAGGGTTCTGTACGAATCGACGGCCGAGCTCATCCATCATGAGTCCCCGAGCCGGGGCACCGCGGGCGATATCCGGGATATCGTCCACTTCATCGACCGCTGGAAGACGACTATCCTGGCCGGTGATCCGTATCTGAACCCGCACCTCACCCGGGTAGACTCGTCATGCGCGCTTCGTGGAACCGGCGAGGAGGAGTGGTGGCACCGTTGGCATGTCGGCCTCTCCCGAGAGTGAGCGCACAGGCATGACCGAGGAACCACCTGCCATGTTCCGCCGCCCATCCGATCCGTCCGATCCCCTCCCGCCACTGCGCGGCAACGACCTCATCGTGACGTTGCACACCGAATGGGCGCGCATGCACGCGACCCCTAGTGCGGCAGCGACACTCGGTTCGAGGATCCGCCAACGCGCTCGGGCCGTTGCCTTCCGCTTCACCCGCAGTGCCTCTCGCGAGCTCTTGGCCGATCTGATTCGCGCCGTCGATGCAGTGGCTGTCCGGTGCGACGAACTGTCCGGTCGGGTGGAAAAGCTCGAGGCCGTCGCCGACGACCTGGCACGTGTCCTCGGGGAAGAAGTGACACGGCTGCGAGCCGCCCTAGACCGTTTGGAGGCCGACCGTACGGAGAGCTCGCCGCCTGTGCGATGAGTCCCGTGAAGACCGAACTCACCGCCGTGGTCTTGTCCTCGTCGTGGCGACGGCCGGAATCCGAGCTCTCCTTCGTCACACGCTCGGTGGCAGCGGCACTGTCGCGGCACGCGGTGGTCACCGTCGTGGTACCGATGCCGGCAGGGATGGGAGAAGCGGATGGAGCGTTCGATCTGATCGGCATTGGCGAAGGCCCGGGATCGGGATGGCCCGACGCCCGGAAGGCGCTGTGGCCGCGTCCACCAGAGGCGGATGCGATGTGGGTCCTGGACGACCTGAGCGCGCACGCGTTGCAGCATGCCTTTGGAGCAGTCGGGAGCGCGTATTTCATCGCCCCCCCAGACCGCAAACCGAGCCCATCACTGCGCCAACTGGTCTTCACGCCGGATGGGGCGGCAGCCGCGCTGGGCATGCACGTGCCGATCAATCCCTTAGCCGGATCGCACCGGCACGCGGGCCTGGGCTTCACCGGCTACATCCTGGTGCTCACGAACCGTCCTTCGACTCCTCCCGTCGAGCCCCCGACCCCCGCGGTGGCGTGGCTCACGTCCCGATTTCACGATCAGTACGTCGTCATCGTCGAAGGCGGGAGCGCCGCAGTGTGGAAGGGACGGGCGCTCAGAGGAGTGATTAGCGTGGACACCAGGACCGACTTCTGGCGATTGCTGGCTCACTCCGCGATGACCGTCGATCTGGCACCTGGCGAGATCATCGCCCGTGAGTGCATCGAGTCACTTCGCTTCGGCGTGCCACTTGTCGTACCGAGTGGCACCATCGGCGCCAAGCATGCAGCATCGGGCGGTGGTCTTGCCTTTTCCGACACATTGGAGCTCTTGGAGTGTGTCGAACACCTGCTGGACGGCACCGAGCGGAAGAGATTCGCGCGTCACGGGAACGACTACGCAGAAACCCTCTTTGGCGATCCGGCCACCTTCGTGACGAATATCAGTCGTCTGATCGCACGATCATGACTGCAGACACGTGTCGCGACACAGGGTTCATGCTCGCCCTGGGCACTCGCCTGCCCGGGTCGCTCTCATCGCCACGCCTCACCACCTGAGTCGATTCGGCCAATCTCCGCGTCGCGTAAAGGCAACGGCTGAGGCGCAGGCGTCCTGGTCGGATGCGTGCGCGCCATGTGGTACCCCGGGGCCGGCGTTGGGACCACAGCGCACCTGACCTGGCTGCACCAGTGATAATGTGCGGCACGTCGTGAAGTCCGACACCAGCCGCCGGTCTTGCGCTCCCACCTGAATCCTTTCATGCCGGACTCTGAGAACTCCCGACGATCCCCCCTCATCACCCGGTTGGCGGCGGTGCGCAAGGGCCGAACCACCCCCGAAGTACTGACTGACCTGGCGCGACTAGGCCGCCAGCACGGTGTACGCGGCGTCACCTATCGCGCCAGCTATGAGCTCTCGCGCATGCTCGCCCCCCCAGAATCACCGGCCGTCCCGATCGACCGCACGGCCACTGTGCCATTCAGCGTTGCTGCTGCGCCGTATTTCAACCCTGACCTGTCCACCCTGGCTGCGAACCGTGCCGTCGTCGAGCGATTCGCTGGTCGAGGCCCGGCGGTTCACACCGCCACGTGGTTCGTGCCCTACTTCGAACACGTGCTGTTCGGAGGTATTTCCACGATCCTGCGGTTCATGAATTACCTGACCGTGCATCACGGCGTCGAACACCGAATCGTGCTCTTTGACAGTACGACGGCGACGGACGCCGCCCTCCGGTCTGAACTTCGCAGTGAATTTCCTGCTTTGGCCGGCGTCGACATCGTCCTGCCTGAGCCCGGGCGCGCGCCATTTTCCGATTTCGAGGAGCTTCCGTTCACAGACATCGCGGTGTGCACCATTTGGCACAGCGCCTACGCGCTCGCCCGGTTCAATGCCACGGATGCCAAGTACTACTTCGTGCAGGACTACGAGCCCCTCTTCTACCCGGCGGGGACGTTGTATGCCCTCGCCGAGGCAACGTACCGATTGGGGTTCGCCGGCCTGGTCAACACCCCCGGGCTCGAGACGATCTATGCCTCGTACGGGAACCCCTCCACGTCGTTCATACCTGCCGTTGAGCAGCTCTCGAGTGACGAGGAGAAACCCTCGAGCCGCCCGGGAGCACCGGTGCAGATCGTCCTCTATGGTCGACCGCAGACTGACCGGAACGGATTCGAGCTCCTCGCTGAGGCGAGTCGGCGGGTGAAGGAGCGCTTCGGCAACGACGTGCGCATCATCTCGGCTGGCGAGAAATTCGACCCCGGCGAATACCAGCTGCGCGGCATCGTTGAGAACGCCGGGCTGCTGCGCTCGCGTGTTGAGATCCATGATCTCTATTCGCGTTCCGATGTGGGTGTCTGCTGCATGTTCTCAAAGCACCCGTCATATCAACCATTCGAGTACCTCGCCGCCCGAGCAGCCGTCGTGACAAACGCGAACTCAGCGACCTCTTGGTTCCTCCGAGACGGTGAGAACAGCCTGGTTGTCGAGCCGTACCCCGTTGCCATCGCCGAGGCGATCGGGCGCTTGGTGACCGACCGCGAACTCCGATTGAAGCTCGCGGCTCGCGGGTTCGCCGATGTCACCTCGGTAGAGTGGGAGACGGAGTTCGCCAAACTCTGGCGGTTCATCACCGGGGAGTCTGGTCCTCCCGAGGAGCTGCCAACATGACCAAGGCGGCTGGGGGGCTCTCGGGCGTCCTGGTCAGTGGGGTGATCGCCGAGGACTCGAACGTGGTGGGGGCCGCCCTCCAAGCGCTCGGCGTCAGGACCCTGGAAAGCGACGATGCGCTCCACGAACTCGGGAGTCGCGTGCTCGCGGCAGTGGGCGGAACCTGGGAAGCGCCACCCCCGGCGTCCGCCTCGGAGCTGGCTCACATCGACGGCTCCCTGGCCGAGGAGGCGCGTCGATACCTCCGTGACGCGCTGGAGGAGGGAGGGGAGTCCGAGAGCGGGCTCTGGGTCTGGGCCGATCCCCGGCACTGCCTTCTCGCCCCGTTTTGGGGGAGCGCGCTGGATATCGGGCTCGCCATCGTGCACGTGCACCGAGACCCAGGATCTGCCTGCGCGGCGCTCATGCGGGAACACGGCGTAGAACCTGAAACAGCTCTGATGCTCTGGGAGCGGTACAACCGGGCCGCGCTTGTTTCGTGCGACCAGTGGCCATCACTCGTGCTCGGGCGTCAAGCCGTGGCTGCCGATCCAGACCAAGCCGCCCAAACGCTTGCGTCGTTCCTGGACCAGCTCGGTGCACTCGAAAACCACGATCTGGCGTCGGCGTCGAAGGCGATCGGTGCCGCGCTCGACACATCAGAGACCCTTTCCGACCAAGGAGTCGTCCTCGCTCCCGCGCATCAGGTCCTCGACGAGATCCTAAGCGACCTCGATGGCCACATGATGAACGGGGTCGCCCGCGACAAGGGCGCAGCCTCCGCCTTCACCCACCTGACGGAACTCTATTCGGCCGACTACTACCACGAGTACGACGGAGGAGTCCCCTACAGCCGAGCCGAGCCGCAGTGGATCAGGTTCTTCGGCGAAGTCGCTGACAACATCGTGGCGAAGATCGGTCCTGGGACAATGCTCGACGCCGGCTGTGCCATCGGCCTGCTCGTCGAAGCCCTGCGCGACCGCGGAGTCGACGCCCACGGAATCGACATCTCGGCATGGGCAATCGACCAGGTGCCCGACCCGATCCGACCCTACTGTCATGTCGGTTCGATCACCGAAGGGATCGAGGGGCACTACGACCTCATCACGTGCATCGAGGTTCTCGAGCATCTTCCGGTGTCCCAAGCAGATCCGGCGATCGAGAACCTGTGCGCCCACGCCGATGCCGTCCTCTTCTCCTCGACACCAGACGAGTTCGATGATCCGACGCACTTGAACGTGGAGACTACCGGATATTGGGCAAAGCTCTTCGCCTCCCATGGATTCATCCGGGATTTCGATCACGATGCCGCATACCTCGCCCCGCAGGCGATCCTGTTCCGGAAGGCCGCGCCCACTGCCCTCAATCTGGTCACGGAGTATGAACGGACCCTGTGGCGCATGCGCGAGGAGTTCGTGGGTTTCACCCAAGAACTCCAGGAGGAGTGGAAGAAGTCGGCGACGCACGCCGAAGAGCTCCAGGGTTTGTTCGAAGAGGCGATGACGCGGGTCGTCGAGCTCGAGCAGCTCTATGATTTTGACATCGCCGACGAGCGGACGGTCGCCGCACTAGAGCGCCTGATCACCGAACCCGATGGCCTGCGTGCGTCAGTCGCCGGGCCGCCGGTCCTCGGCACGCCCGATGTCCCTGGCGTATCGGCAGGCGACGACTACACCCGTTGGCGCGCCGCACGAGTGATGCCGTCTGCTCCACGTCATGGGCCACTGTTCAGCGTCGTAGTGCCGGTCTTTGACCCGGTGGCCGAGCACTTGGTCGCCTGCATCCGATCGGTCCGCGCCCAGTCGTATCCCAACTGGGAGCTCGTGCTGGTCGATGTATCCGAAGCCCCGCACGTCCGTCCCATCTGCGAGAGGTTTGCCACATTGGACGGCCGCGTCCGTATCGTGCGACGCCTCAACGCAGGCATTGCCGAGAACACCGACGTCGGTGTGAAGGCCAGCGACGGCGAATGGGTTGCCTTCCTCGACCACGACGACACCCTCGAAGCCCACGCGCTCGCCGCACTGGCGCGCTACATCGAGCGCCACGACGATGCCGATCTCGTCTATTCCGACGAGGACAAGCTCGACCCCGAAGGGTGCTACGTGGCTCCCTTCTTCAAGCCGGACTGGTCCCCCGATCTGCTTCGTAACGTGAATTACATTTGCCACCTCGTCTGCGTCCGTCGCACGCTCTACCAGCAAGTGGATGGGCTACGCGATGGCTACGAGGGAGCCCAGGACTACGACTTCGTGCTCCGGGCCTCTGCCGGGGCTCGCCATGTGGGTCATGTGGCCGACGTCCTCTATCACTGGCGTCAGCATCCGGGCTCAACCGCCTCGGACGTCCGCGTCAAGCCCGACGCCCACTCCGCTGGACGCCGCGCACTGGAACACTTCGCACGCGACAACATACCGGGTGCCTGGCTCGAGCCCGGGGCAGACTTGTCGACGCATCGGGTTCGGTACCCACTGCGCTACGAGAAGGTATCGATCATCATTCCCTTCCGGGACCAGCCCGAACTGACCGACGCCTGCGTCCGTTCGCTGGCCATGAGCGCCCACATTCTTCCGATTGAAGTCCTCCTCGTCTCGAACCGAAGCGGCGAAGACAGCACCTTCGCCATGATGCAGGAGTGGGAGCGCCAGTTCGAATGGGCACGTGTCCTCGAATTCGACGAACCGTTTAACTTCCAGAAGCTGAACAACTGGGCTGCCGGGCAGGCGCAAGGAGAGCTCCTGCTGTTCTTGAACAACGACATCGAGGCGCTGCACACCGGCTGGCTCGAGACGCTCGCCGAACACGCACAGCGGCTGGAGGTCGGAGCCGTCGGTGCGCGGCTCTTCTACCCGGACGGGCTGGTCCAACACGCGGGAGTCGCCGTCGGGATCGGCGGTCTGGCCGACCACCCATGGGCAGGCCTCCATCCCGATGCCTGGACGCCCACCGGGCCCTCGTACTGGACCCGCGATCTCCTCGCGGTAACCGCGGCATGCCTGATGGTGGACCACGGGAAATTCGACCAGATCAACGGATTCGACGAGCGATTCATCGTGTGCGGCGGGGATGTCGATCTGTGCCTCCGACTGTACGAGCGTGGCCTGTGGAACGTGATGACACCCTTCGCCCGACTCATACACCGAGAGTCCGCCACTCGGCAGCAAGAGCCACCTGCAAATGACGTCCGGGAATCCCTACGGGCATACGCCCCGTACCTCGGCGGCGGAGACCCCTTCTTCAACCCCAACCTGACTCGCGTGGATCGAAGCTGCCGCGTCGCCGCGGACACCGTCCCGGACACCCAAGAAATGAGGTCATGATGCTGCGCCGCCGCGGACGCCGATCTGAGGTCCCGAGTACGACGTTCACCTACGACGGTTTCGACATTCCCATCGATCTCGCCCGCCTCACCGGCGGCGGGCCCGAGTCGTGGCATGACATCACGGTCGGGCATCTCCGCGAGTATGAGCAGTACTGCCCGATCCGTCCTGACCATCACGTGCTCGAAATCGGGTGCGGTGTCGGCCGCGACGCGATCGGGCTGAGCAAGGTGCTGGGGCCCGAGGGCCAGTACGTCGGTATCGACATCATTCAACCGAGCATCGAATGGTGCCAGCAGCACATCACGCCCCGGTTCCCCAATTTCGATTTCCGCTATCTTGACATTCAGAGCCAGATCCACAATCCGGGGGGCGCGTTGCGCGTTCGCCAGGCGTCCATCCCGGTCGAATCAGCGAGTATCGATCGGATAATCCTGCAGTCCGTTTTCACCCATATGTTCGAGGACGACATCGTTCATTACCTCGGAGAGTTCCGCCGGGTGCTCCGTCCCGGTGGTCGCGTATTCGCATCGTGGTTCCTACTCGATGACGAGAGCCTTGCGTTGGCCCAGTCGGTGCCCGACGGAGCGCTCACCTTCCGATTTGTCTTTGGCGACGGGTGCCTCATCAACGATGAGGCACATCCCGAAGGCGCTGTCGGCTTCACCCCGGCGGCTTTCGACCGGATCCTCCAGAGTGGTGGGTTCGAACTCGACCAGCCCGTCCACCGCGGATTCTGGTGTGGCCGCGAGGGGGTCACCGACGGCCAGGACATCGCCGTCCTGCGGCCGGCTTCGCCGTAACGTCAGCACCACTGCGTCAGCTGGCGGCCGGCACGACGGTCGGGCGGTAAATAGGGCGGCACGAACCTCACGGTGAACGCGCTCGGCAGGCGCCCACGATGTGGCCGTCGGAGCACCTCGTACTCTTAGCCTGTGGCGGGTGGTGGCCGCAGCAGGCTCGCGGTCAATCCATCGAGGATGTCGTCCTCTGACACCAGGCACATGTCCCGACCGAACACGCTCATGACCACCGCCAGGATCAGGACGCCGCCCACGATGACGTCCTCCCTCCCCGTGCTCATACCAGCACGCGCCAGACGGGTGTGCACATCCTCCGTGGAGAGGGTTGCCAACCACCGCTCGACGTCGTCACGGCGCAGCTGCGCACGGTGGATACGCGCCCGGTTGTATTCGGTGAGGCCGGCCTCCAGGCTGGCCAGCGTTGAGACCGTGCCGGCCAGGCCGACGAGCAGGCTTTCGGGAGCCAGCAACGGGAGGTCGTCCCGCGCCACCGTGATTTCGTCCGTGACCGCGGCACGTGCCCGAGTCAGGTCTTCGGGACGCGGGGGGTCGCCGGGCAGGAAGCGCTCGCTCACGCGGACGCACCCGATGTCCAGGGACCGGACCGAAACCTCGGGCACCGAGTTGCCTCCCTCCGCCGGGTTGTGCCCGACGACAAGCTCGGTCGACCCGCCACCGATGTCCACCACCAGCACCGGGCTTCGTCCGAGCAGATCCGGCGGGAGATGTGCGGTGGCACCCGCGAAGGATAGACGTCCCTCCTCCTCCCCGTAGAGAATCTCGGGGCGCACCCGTGTGATCTCTTCCGCGGCGGCCATGAACTCTTTGGCATTGAGGGCGTCCCGGACGGCGGAAGTGGCCACCACCCGAGCCCGCGCCACGTCATGCTCATCCATGCACCGACGATAGGAGCGCAAGACTGACAGCGTGCGGTTGATCGCCGTTGGCGAAAGCCGTCGGCTGGCGTCGACCCCCTCACCCAGCCGCGTGATGCGCATCTGACGGTCCAGCACCGTTCCGTCGGGGGCCATCACGAGCAGCCGAGTGGAATTGGTGCCGCAGTCGACGGCGGCGACGGCGGCGGTGTCCCTCACGGCGCAGAAGTATCACACGGCTCGACGCCGCTCACGCCCCCGGCCGGTTTAGCCCCAGTCGTCCTGCCGCCCACGCCCCGACTGGGTCGTCATCCCCGGCGAGCCACCAGGCCAGATGGGCGTGAAGGCACTTCACTCCCTGTCGTGTGCCGCCAACTCCCCCACTCGGTCGTGGCCCGGCCCAGCCCGAAGGGATCAGAGCGTCGCGCTCCTCGGCATAGCGCCGGTGGCTGGCGACGAGCGCGGCTCGGTCCGTGAAGGCCTCGGCTTCCCGCACGCCGCCCGCCGCTTCCAGTCGACCCACGCTGGCCCGCAGTTCCGGATCGACAAGCCAGTACCTGGTCGGCATGGGAGTCCCGTCGCGCAGGAACGGCGCGTTGGCGATCACCATCGGGGAGCCGTCGACGCGGCGGACAACCACAGTGAAATCGCCGCCAGGGTCGCGGCCCAACAGCCTGGCCACCGCCTCGTCGTCACCCATACGCGCCATGCCGGCGACCACCTGTGAGCTCAACGCCAGAATTCGAGGGCGTGCACCATGCGCGACACGAAGCCCGAGCCCGACGAGGTGCCGGTCGGCGCCGCGTTGTGGCGCCCGGAGCTCGACGGAACCGTCGTCGGGGTGACCCCTCCGGGCGGGAGCTCGGGCGTGGCGGACGGGGCGACCGGGCCCGTCGACCCCGGGTCGCCGGAGTAGGGGGTGCCGGCCGCCGCGGCACCTGACGGTGGCAGCACCTCGTAGGCCTGCTGGCTCGGGCTGACCAGCTGGTACTGGGCCCGGGCGATGCGGCCGATCTCGCTCGGCGTCGCTGAGGTTCTTCTTCTCCTGGGCCAGTGCCGCGTCCTGCTTCTTGCAGCGCGGCCAGCTGGGCCTCGGTCTCGGTCAGGTTCGAGCGCTGGTTGAGGAGCGAGCCGGCCGGGAACCACGCGAAGAGCACGACGGCGGCAACCGCCACCGCGCCCAGGAACATCAGACGCGAGCGCCCGGCGCTCGCGGCGGGCTGCGGTCGCGGCGCTCGACGCGTCCGGTGCCCGTCTAGGCGAAGCCACGCCGGTGTCCCTCGCCCGCCAGGGCGGCCCGCCCCGGGAAGCTTGCCGATTCACCCAGGTCCTCTTCGATCCTGAGCAACTGGTTGTACTTGGCCACTCGGTCGGAGCGGGCCGGCGCTCCGGTCTTGATCTGGCCCGCGTTGACGCGCGACCACCAGGTCGGCGATCGTCGTGTCCTCCGTCTCTCCCGAGCGGTGCGAGATCACGGTGCCGTAAGAGGCGCGGGTGGCCAGGGTCACCGTCTCGAGCGTCTCGGTGAGGGTGCCGATCTGGTTGAGCTTGATCAGGATGGCGTTCGCCACGCCCTCGCGGATCCCGCGCCCGAGGAGGGTCGGGATTGGTGACGAAGATGTCGTCGCCCACCAGCTGGACCCGCGCGCCCAGCGACGTGGTGTGGGCCACCCAACCGTCCCAGTCCTCCTCCGCCATGCCGTCCTCAATGGACACGATCGGGTACCGGTCCACGAGATCGACCCAGTAGTCGGCGAGTTCGGCCGAGGACAAGGTGCGCCCCTCCCCGGCAAGGACGTAGGACCCGTCGTCCCATAGTTCGCTGGTGGCGGGGTCCAGCGCCAGGGCGATCTCGTCCCCCGGCACCCGGCCGGCGACCTCGATCGCCTCCATGAGGAGCTTCACCGCGTCCTCGTTGTGCGGCAGGTCGGGGGCGAAGCCACCCTCGTCGCCCACTGCCGTCGAGAGCCCGCGCTCGGCCAGGATGGAGCGCAGCGCGTGGTAGGTCTCCGTCCCCCAGCGCAGCGCCTCGCTGAAGGAGGCCGCACCCACGGGCATCAACATGAACTCCTGGAAGTCGACGGAGTTCGTCGCGTGTACCCCGCCATTGAGGACGTTGAGCATCGGCACGGGAAGCGCATGGGCGTTGGTGCCGCCGATGGAACGGTAGAGGGGGAGCTCGAGGTCGTCCGCCAGCGCCTTGGCGCTGGCCAGCGAGACGGCCAGCGTCGCGTTGGCCCCGAGCCGTCCCTTGTCGGGTGTCCCGTCCAGGTCGATGATGGCAGCGTCGACGGCGCGCTGGTCGAGCGCGTCCAGCCCGCGGACCGCGTCCGCGATCTCCCCGTTGACGTTGGCCACGGCGCGGAGCACCCCTTTGCCGCCGAAGCGGTCGCCCCCGTCGCGCAACTCGACCGCCTCGTGGATGCCCGTGGAGGCGCCGGACGGCGATATCGCGCGCCCGCGGGCGCCGGAATCGAGGAGCACCTCTGCCTCGACGGTCGGGTTGCCGCGGGAGTCGAGGACCTCGCGCCCGATCACGTGCTCAATGGTGCTCACGACATCACTCCTTGGGTGCCCGCCCTGGTGGGACACCGGGGCACAAGGCTAGCGGTTGCCAATCTCCTGCTCGGGGACGCCTTCTGCGGCGAGGATGTCCGCGCGCAACGCCAGTGCGCGTTCGCGCAGCGCCTGCTCCGCGTCCACGCCGACACGCTGCGCGAGGTTCGCCACCGCGAAGAGCAGCTCGCCCACCTGTCCGGAGAGTTCGCTGGCATCGCCCTCGAGAGCGTCGTCGGCGGACGGCTGCGCGCCCTCGGCGAGCTGCATCAGCGCCTGCAGAGCGGCCACCGTCGCGCCGGGCGTGCCGGCGTCGAAAGGCTCGAGGTCCACCGCCCGTGCCTTCCGGGCCAGCTTGGTGGTGAGCATCAGCGACGGGAGGCCGGACGGGATGCCCTCGGTGACGCTGGTCCTGCCCTTCTCGCTCTTCTTGATCGCCTCCCAATTCGAAACGACCTGGTCCGCACTGGTGGCCTCGACGTCACCGAAGATGTGGGGGTGGCGGTGCACGAGCTTGTCGTGCACCCCTCGGGCCACCGCGGCCAGGTCGAAGCGACCCTCCTCGTCGGCCAGGCGGGCGTGGAAGACGATCTGGAACAGAAGGTCGCCCAGCTCCTCCTGGAGGTGCGCCCAGGCGTCGTCCATCGTCGCTGGACCCGCCGAGAGCCGACAGCGCATCGAGGACCTCGTAGCACTCCTCGACGAGGTGTGGCATGAGCGACGCGTGCGTCTGCGCCCGGTCCCAGGGGCAGCGCTCCCGCAACGTGTCCATGAGCGCGGCCAGCCGCGCCACCTCGTCGCCCGACTCTCCGACCGGACCCCAGCGGCAGCGCGGGCACGTAGAGCGAGGTGAGGTGGTCGGGCTCGAGGGTCCGATCGAGCTCCCACCAGTCGACCGCGACGACCATCTCGTCGGGAAGGCCGAGGTGGTGCAGAAGCACCGGGCCGCGGCAGCGGCCGGTCCGAATCGTCGGGCGCGGCCAGCTTCACCGTCGGACAGCTGGTGCGGTGACCAGCACTGCCCCACCAGGAAGGGGCCGCTCTCTGTGGCGGCGACCGACTCGAATGCCGTGGCGTCGACGAGCCGGACGCCCTCGGCGACCGGGTCGATGCCGAGTGCGGCCCAGGCCAGGTCCAGGAACGAGAGGGCGGGCATGATCGTCACGTCGACCCGCTCGTCGACGCGCAGCAGCTCCACACTGCGCTCGGCCACCAGGGGCGAGCCCGGCACGGCGTAGACGACCGGGTCGGGCGCCGCGTCCACCGCCGCCGCGACCAGCGCCTCGACGATCGCCGCGTACACCTCGTCGAAGGTCGACGGCCGATTCGTACAGGTCGTCGAAGGCATGTGCGCCGTCGACCACCGCCGCCGCGGGATGGCGAGCCGTGCGCAGGTAGGCGCGGCCCGACTGCGCCAACAACTCGGCGGCGCCTGCGCCAAGGAGGTCGGTGTCGGCGGGGCCGAGGCCCACCACCGTGATGTGGGGGCGGAGCCGCACCACGTTCAGCCGCTGGGCGTTGCGATCGACGTCGCCTGGTTGGCCGACGAGTTCAACACGTCCGAGCTCGTCGGCGTGAGCGGGGTGAACACGCTCGCTGCGACCGGGACCCAAACGCCGTAGCGCGGGTCGACGCTCACCGAGGAGTGCCGCTCAGCCGCGGTGATGGCCTTCTGCGTCGCCTTCGCCCCGGCTTGCTGGACCGCCTGCGCGACCGACGTCTTGGCCGTGGCGTAGGCGGTCGGCGCCCGCTTGGTCAACTCGAGCAGGTAGTAGGCCCCGTTGACGCTGACGGGAGCGGAGACGCCACCCGACCGCCAGGCTTCCCAGCTTGGCGCTCGACGGCAGCTGGTCGGCGATGTCAGCCAGCGGTGCGCACTGCAGCTGCCCGCTCTGGGTGGCCTTCGCTGCGACCTGCGCGAACGGAGTCCCGAAGGCGATCTCCGCCGCCGCCTCCTGCGCCGCGGTCTGGCTCGAGAACGCGGCCGCCGTCAGGCAGACCGTGTCGAACATGGCGTGGTGGCGCAGGAAGTACCCCTGCAAGTCGGCCTCGCTGGAGCCGACGCCGGCCAGGTCCTCCTGGAGCGCGCTGGCCGTGGCGACGAACTGCACCTGCTGGTCGACGAACGACGCCGGCAGGGTGCCGAGCACCTCTGCCCCGGTCAGGGGCGAGCCCGTGACGGTGCAGCTGTAGCGGGGGTTCTGGCCCTCCGGGGTCTGGATGATCTGGGTCATCACCGACGTGATCTGCCCCTCGAGGTTGGTGCGGGCATCGGCCAACTGGGCCTGCGTCACCGTGACATGTCGGTTGTCGGCCAGCTGCCGGACGAGCTGATGGCCGATCTCGGTGTCGAGGTAGGTGGCCACGAACGCGCTGTTGGCCGTCTGATGGTCCCTCGCGCTCTGGTTACCGGCGCCGGCGACGGGCGGCAGCTGCTGGGCCCCGCTCGAGCCCAGATAGGCCTGGGAATTGAGGTAGCACTGGTAGAAGGCGCTGCCGGAGATCGCGCTCACATCGGAATTGAGCGACTGCTGGCTGATGGAGGTGCCGTTGACGACCGCCGCGTTGGTGGGAATGGTCAGCGCGGCCGCGGCGAGGCCGCCGGCGAGAACGAGGAGGAGGACGAGGAGCCGCTTCACGCGCCGGGCATGCTACAAGGTGTCTCCGGCGGATCCGGCATCGCCCAGCGGGATCAGCTCCTCAATCACGGTTCGCACGGCGTCGGCGGCCTGGTCCCCCATGGGGATCGGGACCAGGAGCTGGGCCATGTCCTCGCGATAGGTCGCACCCGGGCGCGACGCGCCGCAGGCGGACCTGGGCGCTGGCGGCCAGAGCGACGGGCGAGACCCGCACCATGCGTTGCCGGGCACCGCCTGGGCGAACCGAGCTCATGGCGATCTCGCCGATGCGGCGCGCCATCGCGCTGGCGCGCAGCCGGGCCAACGCGAGCAGGCCCTGGGCAGGGGCGGGCAAGGGGCCGTAGCGGTCGACCCACTCGGCGCCGATGTCGTCCACGTCCGCCGCGCTGCCCGCCGACGCCAGCCGGCGGTATGCCTCCAGCCGGGCATCCTCGGCCGCCACGTAGTCCTTCGGGAGGTGGGCGTCCCCCGGTACGTCGATGGATACGGTGGGGGGCGCAGGCCTCGCCTCGCCCCGGGCCTCCGCCACCGCCTCCGCCACCAATTGGACATAGAGGTCGTACCCCACGGCTGCGATGTGGCCCGACTGGTCCGAGCCCAGAAGGTTCCCGGCCCCGCGGATCTCGAGGTCGCGCATGGCGATCTTGAAGCCGGAGCCGAGTTCGGTGTGCTCGCCGATTGTGCGCAACCTCTCGTAGGCCTGCTCGGACAGGACGCGGTCGGCGGGATGGAACAGGTAGGCGTACGCCCGCTGGCCGGCCCGGCCGACCCGGCCTCGGATCTGGTGCAGCTGGCCGAGGCCGAGGAGGTCGGCGCGGTCCACGATCAGCGTGTTGACCGACGGCATGTCGATCCCCGACTCGATGATGGTCGTGCACACGAGCACGTCGTAGCGGCGCTCCCAGAAGTCGAGCACCACCGTCTCGAGGCTCCCCTCGTCCATCTGCCCGTGGGCGATCGCCACCCTGGCCTCAGGGACGAGGTCGCGGATCTCGCGCGCCACCCGGTCGATGTCCGACACCCGGTTGTGCACGTAGAAGGCCTGGCCCTCGCGCAGCAGCTCGCGCCGCAGCGCCTCGCTCACCGCCGAGTGGTCCTGCTCCCCGACGTAGGTGAGGATGGGCCGGCGGTCGGCCGGCGGCGTGTTCACCATCGACAGGTCGCGGATGCCGGTCAGCGCCATCTCCAAGGTGCGCGGGATCGGGTTGGCGGTGAGCGTCAGCACGTCGACGCCCTCGGCCATGCGCTTCACCGCCTCCTTGTGGGTCACCCCGAAGCGCTGCTCCTCGTCGACGACGAGGAGTCCGAGCTCCTTGAAGTGCACGTCCTGGGCCAGCAAACGGTGGGTGCCGATCACCACGTCGATGCTCCCGTCCGCCAGCCCGTGGACGACGGCCCGCTGCTGTGCCGGTGACAGGAAGCGGCTCAACAGCTCGACCCGGACCGGAAACGGCGCGTAGCGGTCGGCGAACGTCTGGGCGTGTTGGCTCGCCAGCAGCGTGGTCGGCGCCAGCACTGCGGCCTGTCTGCCGTCCTGCACCGACTTGAAGACGGCGCGCATGGCCACCTCGGTCTTGCCGAACCCGACGTCGCCGCAGATCAGGCGGTCCATCGGTCGCGGCTCCTCCATGTCGCGCTTGACGTCGGCGATGGCCCGGAGCTGGTCCTCCGTCTCGACGTAGGGGAAGGCGGACTCCATCTCGAGCTGCCACGGCGTGTCCGGCCCGAAGGCGTGCCCCTCGACCGCCAGGCGGCGTCGGTACAGCTCGACCAGCTCGGCCGCCACCTCCCCCGCCGCTGCCCGCGCCCTGGCCCGGGTCCGCTGCCAGTCCGCGCCACCCATCTTCGAGAGCGTGGGGGACTCGCCTCCGCTGTAGGGGGTGATCGCCTCGATCTGCTCCACCGGCAGGTACAGGCGGTCCGAGCCCCGGTACTGCAGGATCAGGTAGTCACGCGTCGTCCCACCCATCGTCCTCGTCGTCACGCCCTCGAAGCGCGCCACGCCGTGCTGGCGGTGCACGACGAAGCTCCCGGCCTCGAGATCGTCGAAGAACCCGTCGGCGGCTCGCGCCCGGGGGCGGGCCCGTCGGTGCGGCATGCGGCGGCCGGTGACGTCGGTCTCCGAGAGAACGGCCACCTTGGCGTCGGGGAGGATGAAGCCGCTCGTGATGGCCGCCGCCACCACGACGGCACCCGGCGTCCCCGTGGCGGCCGCGACCACCGGGGCGTGCACGCCTTCGGCAGCGAGGGCTCCCGACAGCCGCTCGGCGCCCGGGCCCGTGGCGGCGCACAGCGTCACGGAGAACCCCTCGCCCAGTAGCCGCGTCACCCCGGCGGCCAGGCGGGCCGGGTCCCCCGCCACCGGGTCGAAGCGCCGCACCGTGAGCGCGGCGGTCGACGGTCCCTCCGGGACCG
Source organism: uncultured Acidimicrobiaceae bacterium (assembly GCA_963717455.1). Taxonomy (GTDB): domain Bacteria; phylum Actinomycetota; class Acidimicrobiia; order Acidimicrobiales; family RAAP-2; genus Bog-473. The sequence continues at coordinate 1,690,710 of OY970336.1, read as the reverse complement.
GCGGCAGGGCGACGACTCCAGCCGGGCTGTCGCGCAGCAGACGGTCGAAGGCAGTGTGGAGGCGGGGGAAGCTCTCCTCTGTGCCCTCCTTCGCCCCCCATGTGGCGGCGAGCGTCTCGGCCAGTGCGGCCTCCTCGTCGAGCAGCTGCACCGCCCGGTCCCGGATGCGGCGCGGCTCGACCAGGACCACCCCTCCGCCCGGGGGAAGCAGGTCGGGCAGGACGCGCTCGCCCCGATCGAGGAACGGGAGCCACGACTCCATGCCGTCGAACTGCTCGCCGCGCTCGAGGCGTTCCCACACCGAGGCGCCCCAGGGCCGCCGGGCGCCGAGGGCGGCCGCCGCGTCGCGCAGCGCCGCGGTCACCACGAGCTCCCGGCACCCGAAGAGGGCCACGGCGGAGAGGTCGTGCGAGGAGCGCTGGTCGCTGACGGAGAACGCGGTCAGGCGGTCGACCTCTTCGCCCCACAGGTCGATGCGCACCGGCTCGTCCGCCGTGGAGGGGAAGACGTCGACGATCCCGCCGCGCACGGCGAACTCCCCGCGGTGCTCCACCTGGTGCTCGCGCCGGTAGCCCCGGGCCACCAATTCGTGCAGGAGCCACTCGACATCGACGTGCTCGCCGCGGCGGATCACGATCGGTGCCGTCCCCTCCAGGGGCCCCAGCCGCTGGAGCAGGGCGCGGACCGGGGCCACGATCACCCGGGGCGGGGCGGGAAGCGCCCCGTCGACGGTGCCGGTCAGCGCGTGGAGCACGGCCAGGCGCCGGCCCATCGTCTCGATCTCGGGGCTCACCCGCTCGAAGGGCAGCGTCTCCCACGCCGGCAGGACGGTGACCGCGTCCGACAGTGCGCCCACGACGTCGCCGGACCGCGAGCCCTCCTGCGTCGCCAAAAGGCAGGCGAGGTCGTCCCCCAGACGCTCGGCGTCGAGACCGGTGGCGGTCACCACGAGCAGCGGGGCCCGCTCCGTGAACGCCGCCAGTGCCGCCGCCACGACGGCCTGCGCCGACTCGGGGACGGCGACCGTGGCGTCCGCTCCGCCCACCAGCACGCCGAGCACCGGGTCAGTGCGCAGCAGGCGCGGGACGGCCGCCAGGCTCCCGTCGGGGCGGGAGGGGGCGGGGGTCGAGCGGGTGACGGTCATCGTGATCGGTCTAGGTGGGCAACGAATGGCACCAGGCCATCGCGGCGTCGATGCCGTCTGCCGCGATGCGCTCCACGGAGTCGGCCGCCGTCTCCACCGCCGCGGCCAGCAGCTCGCGGACGGCCTTGGGCGGCCGGCCCAGCACGTGGGAGGCGCCCTGGGCGGCGCTGGGCGGCTTGCCCACGCCGACGCGGACGCGGAGGAACTCGGGCGAGTGCAGGTGCGAGGAGATGGAGCGCAGCCCGTTGTGCCCCGCCAGCCCGCCGCCCGCCTTGAGGCGCACCGTGCCCGGCGGCAGGTCCAGCTCGTCGTGCACGATGACGATGGACGCGGGGTCGGTGATGCCGAACCGCTTGGCCAGGGCCCGGACCGCGATCCCGGATTCGTTCATGTAGGTCGTCGGGACGGCCAGGGCCACCCGGAGACCACCCAGTGTGGTCAGGCCGGCGCGGGCGTGGACGCCCTTCTCGGCGCGCAACGATGTGCCGTGGCGCTGCGCCACCAGCTCGACCGCGTCGGACCCCGCGTTGTGCAGGCTCCCGGCGAATTCCGCCCCGGGATTGCCCAGCCCGACGACCAGCAGGTCCGCCGGAGTCCCCCGGCGCTCGGACCGGGCGAAGGGGCGGCGCAGGGCCTAGCCCTCTTCGCCCGTGGTCTCGGCTGCCTCCCCGCTCGGCTCCGCGGTCTCTGCCGCTGCCCCCTCCTCGCCTTCGCCCTCGGCGCCCTCCTCCTCGAGCGTGACGACACGCGGCGGCTGCCCGATGGCGATCGCCGTCTCGGGATCGGTGTCGGTCGTGACCCCCTCCGGCAACGAGATGTCCGAGACGCGGACCTGCCCGCCGATGGTCAACTCGCTGATGTCGGCCTCGATCACGGTGGGGATCGCCCCGGGGAGCGCCCGGATGGGGAGCGTGAACATCTGCTGCTCGACGAGCCCGTCGCCGTGGTGGACCTCGAGCGCCTCACCCACGAGCGTGATCGGCACGTCCGCGCTGATGACCTCGTCGCGCCGGACGATGACGAAATCGACGTGCGTGACCGTCTGGGCGATCGGGTGGCGCTGCATCTCGCGGGCGATGGTCAGGTAGGTGCCCGCGCCCGTATCGAGTGACAGCAGCTGGTTGGCGCCGGCCTCGGTGTTGAGGGCGGCACGGAGCTCGCGGGCGACCACGGCGATCGGGACGGGGTCGGTGCCGTGCCCGTAGATGACGCCGGGGATCTTCCCCTCGCGCCGCAAGCGGCGCACGGCGCGCGAGCCGATCGGGCGACCGACTTCTGCGGCGAGTACGACTTCAGCCATAACGGATCTCCTCGGGTGGCGAGAGTGGCGTCCGCGAACGACCAGGGGCCTCCGGCGGACGGCCTACCACCGTAGCCGCCCGGCAGGGCGCCGGACCACCGGGTTCCACCGGGCCGGCCAGCGGACGAGCCTCCCTGCCCCAGCCCGGGTCTAGACCAGGTTGTCGCCGCCGAAGAGCTCGGACACCGAGGTGTCCTCGAAGACGGCGTCGATGGCGTCGGCGATGATCTTGGCCACCGAGAGCACCTCGAGCTTGTCGAACGTGCGGTCCTCGGCCACCGGGAGGGTGTCGGTCACCACGACCCGAGAGATGGGTGCCGCCTTCAGGCGGTCGACCGCCGGGTCCGACAGCACGGCATGGGTCGCCATGGCCGAGATGTCCGAGGCGCCCGCCTCGGCCAGCAGCTCCGCCGCGGCACAGATCGTCCCCGCCGTGTCGATCATGTCGTCGATCAGGACGCAATGGCGACCCTCCACCTCACCGACCACGTGGCGCGCCTTGACCTCGTTGTAGGTGCCCCGGGGGCGCGTCTTGTGGATGAGGGCGAGCTCGAAGCCGAGATGCTGGCTGTAGCGCTCGGCCACCTTGACTCTTCCGGCGTCGGGAGCCACGACGACCACGTCGTCGCCGAAGTTGTCCCGCATGTACCCCTCGAGCACGGGCGTTGCCACCAGGTGATCGAAGGGCACGTCGAAGAAGCCCTGAATCTGCCCCGAGTGCAGGTCCACGCTGATCACGCGGTCGGCGCCCGCCGCCGAGAGCATGTCGGCGACCAGCTTGGCGGTGATCGGCTCCCGCCCGGTCGACTTGCGGTCCTGGCGCGAGTACCCGTAGTAGGGGCACACCGCGGTGATGCGCTTCGCCGACGCCGCGCTTAGCGGCGTCGATCATGATCAGGTGCTCCATGAGCGAGTCGTTCACGGGGCTGGCGTGGGTCTGGATGATGAAGACGTCGCAGCCGCGGATGGAGATGTCGTACTTGCAGTAGATCTCGCCGTTGGCGAACTCACGCAGGTTCGCCTCCCCGAGCTCGACGCCCAGGTGGCCTGCGATGTCCTGCGCCAGGGTCGGGTGCGAGCGGCCGGAGACCAGTTCCAGGCGACGCCTCGGGATCAGCTCCACGGGCCTCACGCTACCTGGCCGCGGGTGGGCCTGCTTCGGGGGGTGCTCAGGACTCGGGCCCCCCGAGCACCGAATGGGGCCCGAGTTCGGCCCCGTCGGCCACCTCGGCGCCCGCCTCGAGCACGCTGTAGGGCCCGACACGCGCCCCGGCCCCGATGGTGGCCCGGGTGCACACACTCTCGGACACCATCGCGCCCTCGCCGACCGTGGTGTCGGTCAGCACGCTGTTGGGCCCGATCTCGGCCCCCGCGCCGATGGTGCACGTGCCTCGCAGGATCACACCCGGGAGAAGGGACACGTCGGCCGCCAGGCGCGCCTGAGCGTCCACATAGGTGCGCTCGGGGTCCCACATCGTCACGCCGCGGCGCATCCAGCGCTCGTTGATCCGGTCGCGCAGCTCCGCCTCGGCGACGGCCAATTGGGCCCGGTCGTTGACACCCGCCGCCTCCATGGAGTCGGGCAGCACGAGGGACCGCACCGCATAGCCGGCGCCGGACAGCACCGCGATGGCGTCGGTCAGGTAGTACTCGCCCTGCGCGTTGGCCGGGGTGAGCCTGCGCAGGGTCGGCGCCAGAAGGCTGCGCCGGAAGCAGTAGATGGAGGTGTTGACCTCGTCGATCGCCTTCTCCTCCTCGGTGGCGTCGGACTCCTCCACCACCCGGGTGACGTCGCCGTCCTTGCCGTGCACGATGCGGCCGTAGCCCGTCGGGTTCTCGACCACTGCCGTCAGCAGCGTGGCGCCCGCGTCCTCGGTCCGGTGGGCGCGCACCAATGCCGCCAGCGTCTGGGGGCGCAGCAGCGGCGTGTCACCCGGCAGCACGACGAGGTCCTCCACCTCGTCGTCGTCGTCCGGCAGGCCGGTCAACCCGACCGCCAGAGCGTCGCCCGTGCCCGACTGGGTGAGCTGCTCGACGAACTCGATCTGCATGGTCGGGGGGGCGAGCTGCACCAGTGTCTTGGTCACCCACTCGCCGCGGTGTCCCACCACCACCACCACCCGCTGCACGTCGATCTCGGCCATGGCGTCGAGCACGTGCAGGATCATCGGGCGCCCGCACAGGAGGTGCAGCGGTTTGGGACGCTCGGAGCGCATCCGGGTCCCCTCCCCGGCGGCCAGGACGACGGCGGACAGGCGGCGGTCGTGCATCGGCGCATTCTTAGCCCGCCGGGCCGCCCGGCGTGCGTATGGGACACTCGTGAGCGTGCCGGAGCTGATGCCCTACGACGAGTTCGGGCTCTTCCACGAGAACGCGTCCGAGTACGGCCTCCCCTACTCCGGACCGCCCGAGGTGCGCCGGGTCGACGTGGAGGTCTCGCCCGGTCGCAGTGTCTCCAGCCTGGTATGGGGCACCAGCTCGCCCGAGCTGGTGCTCGTGCACGGCGGGGCGCAGAACGCGCACACGTGGGACACAGTCGCGCTGGCCCTGGGCCGCCCGCTGCTCGCGGTCGACCTGCCCGGCCACGGCCATTCCGACGGCGGGCCCGAGGGCTCCATCTCCGTCGGCAGCAACGGCCGTGACCTGGCGACCGTCGTGGCCGAGCTGGCCCCCGACGCCGCGCGGCGTCGTCGGGATGTCGCTCGGGGGCATGTCGTCCATCGCGCTGGCGGCACACGCCCCCGGGCTCGTGCGCGCGCTCGTCCTCGTCGACATCACCCCGGGCGTCACCGCCGAGAAGGCGGCCCCGGTGACCAACTTCGTCAACGGGCCGGCCAGCTTCGACAGCTTCGACGAGCTGCTGGCCCGCACCATGGAGCACAACCCCACCCGGTCGGAGTCGTCGCTGCGTCGGGGCATCCTTCACAACGCGGTGCAGCGCGAGGACGGCAGCTGGGTCTGGCGCTACGCGCGGTTCCGTACCGATCCCGGCTCGGGCGTGCCGGACTTCGCCGACTGGTGGGAGGCCATCTCGGGGCTCACCGTCCCCCTCCTCCTCGTGCGCGGTCTGGCCTGGTCCGTCGTCGACGACGACGACGTGGCCGAGCTCCTGCGGCGCCAGCCCACGGCGACTGTGGTGGGCGTCGAGGGCGCGGGGCACAGCATCCAGGGCGACCGGCCCCTCGAGTTGGCCGGGATCCTGAACGACTTCTTGTTCTCCGCGGGCTGATGGACAAGAACGTCTGGCTCTCGCGCCGCTCTGTGAAGCTGCACGTCGTCATCCTGATCCTCGTCTCCGCCTTCATGGCGCTGTGCATCTGGCAGGTCACGCGTGCCCTCGGAGGCAACAGCCTCAGTTGGGCCTACGTCTTCGAGTGGCCGATCTTCGCCGGCTACGCCATCTACATGTGGTGGCGCTTCGTGCACGAGGCCGCCGAGGGCACGCCGCCGCTGGCTTCTGCCGGCCATCCTCCCGGCGGCTCAGACGATGCTGCCGCGGCAGACCCCATGCGCGTGGCACGCCAGGAGAAGGAGGACGCCGACCTCGCCGCCTACAACGAGTACCTGGCGCAGCTGGCCGAGCGGGACAAGGCGGCCGAACGGGACGGCGCCGCCGAGCCCTGAGCGGATTGCGCGTCCCAGTCCCGGCAAACGGGATGCGCCGTTCCTACGACCCATCCGCGAACCTGTAACCGAAGGAGCAACTTCCTGGATCGCCGTTGGCGTCCGTCGATGGCGCGAACATCCACCAGTTGCCGACGAGGTGGCGCACACGTTCATCTTGGAAAGCCGTCGAGGGCCGGTCTGTGAAGACCAGGCCCCCGTGCGTGTTCGGGCTGTCGGCCATGAACGTCACCAGATGACCGACCGGTGTCCAGATGGTGCACTCCTCGTAAGGCGCGGCAAACGGACCGACGGAGCCCATGGAATGCACGGCACAGGGCTGTTCCAGATGGCCGACAACACCGTGACGACAGCAGCAGCGACAGCGAAGATCCAGCCTGCGGGGCGTGTTGATCTGAACGACGCCACCACCCATGACACCAGCACGATGGCACCACCGACGCTCGCCACGACAGCCGTCCGCACAGCGAGCGACTGTCCGGGCGTGACCATTTCGGTGCCGAGGGCTCCCAGCCCGATGCCAAGCGCGACCGCGGCCGCGGCTGCCCACTGCGCCCGCGTTGTCGAACCGCTCAAATGCTCCGTCGGCGTCTGAGCCACCTGGACCACCCGGCGAAGCGCATTCGGTGTGCCCAAAACCGGCGTAGACAGGCACCACGTCGTGACACTCGACGTGGTGCCCACGGTCGGCAACGAGGTGAAATGCAGCTTTTGCGGCAAACCACGAGGCACGGTGCGGGGCTGGTTGCCGGGCCTAGGGACGTTCATCTGCACCGAATGCGTCGAACTGTGCGAGGAGATCCTCGACGCCACGCCGGAGGAATCGGAACCCACCTAGCCCACAGTGGGGAGTTGCCCGATACACGCCGGGGACGGAGCGCACCGTCGTCGACGTTTCCGCAGCTCAGTTGAACGGTTCCGGGGGGAGGGCTCGAACCTCCAACATCCGGCTCCAAAGGCCGACGTTCTGCCGATTGAACTACCCCGGACCGAGGCGAACGCCCCGCTAGAGGTTAGGCGTGCTGCCAGGTCGTCCCCGGCCGTGCCCGGGTGAGGCCTGGCGGTAGCTTTCCTTCGTGCGCATCCTCGTGGTGGACGACGACCTGGCCGTCCGCCGGTCCATCGACCGGGCACTGCGCCTCGAGGGCTACGAGGTGGTGACCGTCCCGACCGGCGGGGAGGCGCTCGAGGCGCTGGCGCAGAGCCCGCCCGACGCGCTGATCCTCGACCTCGGGCTGCCCGACGTCGACGGCCTCACGGTCTGTCGGCGCATGCGCGCCGCGGGGGACGACACGCCGGTCCTGATGCTGACCGCGCGCGATGCCGTCGACGACCGAGTCCAGGGGCTCGACGCCGGGGCCGACGACTACGTGGTGAAGCCGTTCGCGTTGGCTGAGCTGCTCGCCCGCCTCCGAGCGTTGCTGCGGAGGCGCTTCGAAGGCGAGGGCGGCCTCCTGCGGGTGGGCGACCTGTCGTTGAACCTCTCCACTCGGGAGGGGCAGCGGGCCGAGCGCACCTTTCCCCTCACGAGGATCGAGTTCGACCTGCTCGAGTTGTTCCTGCGGCACCCGCGCCAGGTGCTCACGCGCGAGGTGCTGTTGAACCGGGTGTGGGGCTTCGACTTCGACTCGGGGACCAACTCGCTGGCCGTCTACGTCGGCTACCTGCGCCGCAAGCTGGAGGAGGGGGGCGAGCCACGCTGCATCCAGACGGTCCGCGGCGTGGGCTACGTGCTGCGGGACGCGTGACCTTCCGCGCCCGGCTCGTACTCGCGACCACAGCAGCCGTCGTGGTCGCCGTGCTCGCGGCCTCACTGGCCTCGTTCCTGGTGGCGCGCAACACCCTGCTCCAGGCGACCGACAATTCGCTCACCACGGCGGCGAAGAACGTCCTGGCCGGACAGGAGATCGGCTCGACCACCGCCACGCTTGGCCAGGTGATCGACACCAACGGCGCCGTCGTCTCCGGGGGCGGGCTCCCCGTCACCGGCCAGGTCCGGTTCGTGGCGAACGGGCTCGCCCCCAACTTCTTCACGACCGTCACCGTGGACGGGAACCAGATGCGCGAGCTCGTCGAGCACCTCCCGCCCGGCACCGGGGTCCAGTCGGGCATCCTCGTGAACGGCGGCGCGCTGCAGATCGCCACCCTGCTCAACGTGAGCTCGGAGCTGCGCACGCTCGCACTCCTGCTCGGCGTCGTCGCCTTCATCGGCGTCCTCCTCGCCGTCGTCCTGGGGTGGCTCGTGGCCCGCACCGCGCTCGTCCCGCTCAATTCCCTGACGGACACCGTCGAAGACCTCGCCGAGACGACCGACGTGTCGCGCCGGCTGTCGCCCGGCGGGCCCGACGAGCTGGGCCGCCTGCGGCGCACGTTCAACCGCCTGCTCGAGGCGCTCGAGTCGTCGCGCCGGGCGCAGAACCAGCTGGTGCTCGACGCGTCGCACGAGCTGCGCACCCCGCTCACCAGCCTGCGCACCAACCTCGAGGTGATCCGCCGCGTCGACGAGTTGAGCGAGCAGGATCGCTCCGTGCTCGTCGACGACGTGCTCGTGCAGCTGCAAGAGCTGACCGACCTGGTCGGCGACCTGGCTGAGTTGGCCCGGGGCGACCAGGCGCCGGCGCCTCCGGAGGTGTTGCGCTTCGACCTCCTCGTCCGCGACGCCGTCGCGGTGCAGAACACGCACGGCCGCGCCAAGGAAGTCCGGTTCGAGCTCGACGCCGAGGCCTGCTGGGTCGAGGGCCACGCCGACCGCCTGAGCCGCGCGGTCGGCAACCTGCTCGACAACGCCCGCAAGTGGAGCCCGCCCGGCCAGACCGTGTCGGTCGAGTGCCGGGACGGGACGGTGGTGGTGCACGACCACGGCCCCGGGATCGCAGACACCGACCTGCCGCACATCTTCGACCGCTTCTACCGGTCCCCGGCCGCCCGCGGTCTGCCCGGGTCGGGCCTCGGCCTCGCCATCGTGGCCCAGGTGGTCAAGGCGGAGGGCGGGACCATCCAGGCCGAGAACGACCCGGGGGGTGGGGCCCGCATGTCGATGCGGCTGCCCGCGGTGTCCGGCCCCGACGAGGATGCCCAACCCTCTCGGGTGTGAGCTCGCATTGCTACGCCCAGCGGGGATCCCCGCTCAATCGGCCGCGACCAGCTCGATCCGGTTGCCGAAGGGATCGTCGACGTAGGCGCCCCGACCCGGCTCGACATCGGGATTCGTCCGCACCTCCACCCCGGCGGCCCTCAGAGCTGCCTCCAGGGCGCCGAGGTCCCCGACGACGAGCGCCGGGTGGGCCTTGCGGGCCGGACGGAAGTCCTCCTCGACGCCCAGGTGAACCGCCACGTCCCCCCGGCGGAACCAGCAGCCGCCCCGCGCGGCCAGGGGTGCGGGCTTGGGGACCCGCTCGAGCCCGAGAAGGCCCGAATAGAAGGCCTCGGCCTCCGGTTCGCGGCCGGGGGGCATGGCCAGTTGCACGTGGTCGAGCCGCACGATCTCGAAGCCCATCCCTGCCTCCTTGCGCCGGGACCGACCTGGCAGTCGGCCCTCCGGACCGCTAGCCTGCCGCACGCCATGGGATCACTGATCAAGAAGCGTCGCAAGCGGATGCGCAAGAAGAAGCACAAGAAGATGCTGAAGGCCACCCGCTGGCAGCGCCGGGCCGGCAAGTAGCCCTTTCCCCGACCGCTCCCGACCGCTCCCGCTCCCTCAGTCGCCCTCCCAGCCCGCTGGCACGGTGCGCGCCCGCACCAACCGGCCGGTCTCGTCGCCGAGCCGCAGCGCCGGCGCCGACGCGGTCCCGGCCTCCGGTGGCCCCCCTTCGACGAACCAGGTGGACCCGCTGCCGGCCAGCACCGGCTCCATGCTCGTCAGCTCTCCCAAGGCATCGCGCCAGCGCGCCAGGCGGGGCTCGACGGCGAGGGCGGCCGCGGTCAGCCCATTCGGCTCCCCGCTCCGGTGCCCCGCGTCCCAGGCCCCGAAGACGGCGGCTGTGTCGACCCCGAAGGGTGGGAGCACCAGCAGGTAGTCGTGGGCCACGAAGGGCAACGGGGTCACCCGCTCCCCCACCCCAGCCACCCGGGCCCGGCCGCCGACCATGCAGAAGGGCACGTCCGCGCCGAGGCTCACCGCCAGCGCCGGATCTGTGCATCCGGCCCAGCGCAGCACCGCGGCGGCGTCGGCCGACCCGCCGCCGAGGCCACCGCCAAGCGGGATGCGCTTGATGAGGCGGACCGATGCGCTGCGTTCGCAGGCCGACAGGGCGCGCCCGATCAGGTTGTGCTCGGGTGGGAGGCCGCCCGCCCGCGTCCCCGGCCCTGCCTCGACCACCACACCGGACCCGGCAGCGCTGAACACGAGCTCGTCGGCCAGGCTGAGGGTCACCATCTCGGCGTCGAGCTCGTGGTAGCCGTCGGCGCGGACCCCGGTCACCCGGAGGGACACGGTCAGCTTGGCCGGGGCCAGCACGGTTACGGGAGCGACAGCCGTCACAGCGCCGCCAGCCTCCCCCATTCGGCGATGTCGAGCTCCTCGGCCCGGGCGTCGGGCCGCACGCCGGCCCGCTCGAAAGCCCCGGGCTCCACCACGCCGGCCAGCGAGCGGCGGAGCATCTTGCGACGCTGGCCGAAGCCCGCCCGCAGCACCGCGTCCAGCCGCTGGTAGCTCACGCGGGCGGGGTCGACGGCGGGCGCAGGGAGCCGCTCCAGCATCACCAGCACCGACTCGACCCGGGGGCGCGGGATGAACACGGACGCCGGGACGCGCCCCACCACCTCGGCCCGGGCGAAGTAGGCGATCCGGACCGAGACCGCCCCGTACGCGTCCTCGCCTGCCCGTGCCGCCATCCGTTCGCCCACCTCGCGCTGCACCATCACCAGGAGCTGGGTTACCGCGGGCACCCCCACGAGGGTCCGCAGCACGAGCGGGGTGGCCACGTTGTAGGGCAGGTTGGCCACCAGGCTCCACGGCCCGGCGGACCGCTCGGCCAGCAGGGCGGCCACGTCGACCGTCATGGCATCCCCCTCGACCACGTCCACGCCGACCGGCTCGACGACGGAGCGGAGCACCGGGATGAGACGGCGATCGGTCTCCAGGGCCACGACGTTCGCCCCGGTCTCGGCCAGGGCCAGCGTCAGCGATCCGAGACCGGCGCCGATCTCGAGCACCCTGGAGCCGGAGCTGACGCCCGAGAGGCGGGCGATGCGTCGGACCGTGTTGGGATCAGCGACGAAGTTCTGCCCGAGGGCCCTGCTGGGACGGAGTCCGTGCGCCGACAGCAGCTGTGCGATGTCGGCGCCGGAGTGGGTCACCAGGAGATTGTGACGTCCACCACTCCCTGGCTCATGTCGGCGATCTGCGCGAAGCCCTCGGGCGACAAGTCGACCACCCGGGGGTAGCCGGCGCCCTCGCGGTCGTCCACGGTGCACACGGTCGAGGCACCCGTGCCGGCGTTGACCACCGTCAGCACCGTCCCGAAGGGCAACGTCGGGCTGGCACACATGCCCGACGGAGCGGCCGAGTACCAGGTGGCCTCGCCCGACTCGTTGTTCGTCGGCTTGGGGGGCGGTGCGGTCGTCGTCGTCGTGGGTGGGGGCGGCGGCGGTGGTGCCGTCGTCGTCGTGGTCGGCGGCACCGTGGTCGGCGTTGGGGCAGGTGCCGTCGTCGTGGTGGCAGGCGGCGCGGTCGTGGTCGTCGTCGGCGATTGGTAGACGACGAGGTGCGACGGCAGCTTCACGCCGTCGAGATGCGATGCGGGGTGAACGACGGACGCACGCGCGCCGTCCACCGTGCGCGCAGCCGCGTCAGAGCGTGACGCGTGCGCCGTTCCGTTATGAAGCAAAAGGAGAGGCACGCCGAACAACGCGCCGCAAAGGACAGCGGCGACGCCCAGGCGCCTCCCCCCAGTGCTCTGGTTCCGCAGGGCTCCACCCTTCTCCGGGGACACAGTGCACCCGCGCCGACACACGGGTGGCGAGGGGTTTCTCGAGAACTTAGATAACCAATCGCGGACTGCGCAAACGCGAAAACCGGCGGAACCATTTCGCGCGTCATTTTCCCAGGTCACAAAGCCTACGGCGTGTGATATTTAGGTAAACTTGCTGGTCAGAGGCGACTTTCTATCGAAATCAATGTCAAACACCCTGGTCACAAGGTTCTCGTATTACGCACAACAGCGCGTGAATTAGCTGCCTGTGGAAAACACCATGGTGGCAGTCGCGGCCGTGATCTCCTTCACCTCGTCGACGCTGCAGCCCTTCACGGCGGCGATGGCCTCGCCGACGAACGGCAGGAACGACGGTTCGTTTTGACGACCTCGATGCGGTACCGGCGCGAGGAACGGGCTGTCCGTCTCGACGAGCAAACGGTCCAGTGGGCACTGCGCCGCCGCGGCGCGCACGTCGGCCGCGTTCTTGAACGTCACGATGCCGCTGAACGAGATGTACATGCCCGCGCGCAGGCACCGATCCGACCTCGTCCGGCCCGCCGGTGAAGCAGTGCAGCACTGTGCGTTCGGGAACGCCCTCGGCGTCGAGCACGTCGAACAGGTCGGACCACGCGTCGCGCGCGTGGATCGACCAGTGCGAGGCCGTGCGTGTGGGCCAGCTCGATCTGCGACCCGAACGCGGCGCGCTGCGGCGGCACGCGGCGAGTGCTCGTAGTAGTAGTCCAGTCCGCACTCGCCCACCGCCACCACTGCGCCGTCGCCGTGGCTCACCTCGCGCACCAGCAGTGCCGCCACCTCGTCGACCCCCTCGCTCGCCTCGTGGGGGTGCAGCCCGATGGAGGCCCACGCCCGGGGGGACGACCCACTACGGGCTGTCGCGCGGGCCACGTCCACGGCCTGCCGCGAGGTGTCCACCCCGGTCCCGATGCACACCAGACGGTCGATGCCGGCCTCGCGCGCCCGGGCCATCACGGGCTCGAGATCGGCCGTTCCTCGGCCTCGTCACCGAGGTACTCCTCCTGCACGTGGCAGTGGGAGTCGAACCAGCCCCCCATGTCAGGCCTTGCGCCGCGGGAACAGCGGGTCGCCCTTCACGACGGCGGTGCCGCCGCCGTAGCCGCCCCAGATGGCGGCGTCAGGCAGGCGGGCGGACGAGGGGTCACCCCCGAGCCCGATGCGGCGCCACACCTCCGCCGCCGTCGACGGCATCGCCGGGGCGACCAGGACGGCGACGATCCGCAGCACCTCCAGCGCGTCGCCCAGGACGGCGTCGACGGCGGGTCCCGGGTCCATCTTCCAGGGCTCGGCGGTTTCGAGCTCCGCGTTCGCCGACCCGATGAGCCGCCAGGTCTCCTCCAGCGCCTCGTGCGGCGCCCAGCGGGCCCAGGCCGCCGTCGCCGTGTCGAGCACCGCGGCCGCCACGGGAGCCAGCGTGCTGTGCGGATTGCAGGCGGGCCCCACTCCCCCGCACTTGGAGTGGACCACCGTCGTGACCCGCGACAGCAGGTTGCCGAGGTTGTTGGCCAGGTCCGCGTTGTAGCGCGCCACGATGCCCTCGTAGGAGAAGTCGCCGTCGGCGCCAAGCGGCACCTCTCGCAGGAGGTGGTAGCGCAGCGGGTCGACCCCGAAGTCGTCGGCCAGCGCCAGCGGCGACACGTCGGTGATCTTGACGGGCGCCGCATCGTCGCCACCACCCGTCCGTCCGGCGGCGATCATCGTCTTCCCCAGCTTCTGCCCGCCCATGAGCAGGTAGCCGTGCACGAATATCTCCTGCGGCGGGCTGATGTCCGCCGCCATGCACATGGCGGGCCACCAGACGCAGTGGAACTTGAGGATGTCCTTGGCCAAGAGATGGTGCGCGGCCCCCCAGCGGGCGGCGAAGGTGTGCGGGTCGCTCCCGTACCCGGCGACGGTCAGGTAGTTGATGAGCGCGTCGTACCAGACGTAGAAGACGTGCCCGCTGTCCCAGGGCACGGGCACACCCCAGGTGAACGACGTGCGCGTGATGGAGACGTCACGCAGGCCGCTCCGGATGAACCCCAGTGCCTCGTTGCGCTTGGACGCCGGCCGCACGAAGTCGGGATGGGCGTCGTAGTGGTCGAGGAGGCGCTGCTCGAAGGCGCTCAGCTTGAAGAAGTAGTTGTCCTCCTGCATCTCGACGACGGGACGACCGTGCACCGGGCAGTTGCCGTCCACCAGCTGGTCCTCGGTGTAGTAGTCCTCGCAGGAGATGCAGTAGAGGCCCGAGTAGGGCGCCAGCTCGATGTACCCGTTGTCGTAGATGCGCTGGAGGAACTGCTGCACGACGGCGTAGTGCCGCGGCTCGGTCGTGCGGATGAAGTCGTCGTTGGAGATGTCGAGCCGTTGCCAGGCCTCATGGAAGCGCGCCGATGTGCGGTCCGTCCACTCCTTGGGGGTCATCCCGTTGGCCTCGGCCACCTCCACGATCTTGGCACCGTGCTCGTCGGTGCCGGTCATGAACCAGACGTCGTCGCCCAGCAACCGGTGCCAGCGGGCCAGGGCGTCGGCATTGACCGTCGTGTACGCCGTGCCCACGTGCGGCGCGTCGTTGACGTAGTAGATCGGCGTGGTCAGGTAGTAGGGGGGCACCGCCGGTAGCGTACCGGCGCGCTCAGCTGTGGCCCGACGTGCCTGCCCCTCCGTCACGAGCCGCCCGCACTCGCAGCGCCGCCTCGTACGCGCGCCGCCGCGGGACGCCGAGCGTCGTCGCCACGCGCTCGGCCACCTGGCGCGGTCCCGCCGAGGGGTCATGGCCGAGCTCCGCCCGCACGGCCGTCTCGACCTCGACCTCGCCCGGCGGCGGCGACGGCGGGGCGCCCCCGATCACCAGCACCACCTCGCCCCGCAGCGGGCGCTCCGCGAACTCCAGCGCTGCCTCGCCCAGCGGGCCCCGCCAGACCTCCTCGTGCAGCTTGGTCAGCTCGCGCACGAGGGCGGCGGGGCGCTCCGGGTCGGCCACGGACAGCTCCGCCAGGGTGGTGGCCACACGGCCCGGCGCCTCGAGGAGGACGCTCGTGCGGTCGTCCGCCATGAGCGAGGCGATGCGGCGGCGGCGCTCGGGGCCCTTGCGCGGCAGGAACCCCTCGACGCAGAAGCGGTCGGTGGGCAGCCCGCTCACGACCAACGCGCCCACCACCGACGACGGACCGGGCACCGTGCTCACCGTCTCGCCGGCGGCGGCCAGCTGTGCAACCAACCACGCGCCCGGGTCCGAGATCCCGGGCGTGCCGGCGTCGCTCACCACGACCACCGTGGCGCCGCCCGCCACGGCAGCCGCGACGCGTTCGAGCCGCGCCGCCTCGTTGTGGCCGTGCAACGAGAGCAGGCGGTCGCCGTCCGGCCCGCTCGCCGGGATGCCGGCGGCCGACAGCAGGGCCCTGGTCCGGCGGGTGTCCTCGCAGCAGATCAGGTCCGCCGCAGCCAGCGCGTCGCGTGCCCTGGGTGAGAGATCGCCCAGGTTCCCGATCGGCGTGGCGACCAGCACGAGTCGACCCCGCCGGTCCTCGCTCACGGCCCGTCGCTCAGGCACCGTTCGGCACCTCGCGCACCTCGAGCTGGTCACCCACCCGGACGCCCCAGCGCTCCAACGCGCCCGCCTCGGTCTGGACGGCGCTCCGGGCCGCCCGCCCACCCATCGCCACCCGCCAGGGCTTGAGCCTGGCCATACGCACCACGGTCAGGTCGGTCGAGAGGAAGGCCACGTCGATCGGGAACTTCATTTTTGCGGTGTGCACGGTCCGGGCACCCTCGACGTGGAGTGCGCCGTCGCACCCCGGCCGGCCCCGCAGGGCTCCCCGCTCGGCGGCCGAATCGGTCATCTCCAGAGCGCACACCACGTCGCCGTCCCGCAGCAGCCATCCGGACCGCATGCGACCGAGGCTACCGGACGGCCTGCGCCACTCCGTCTAGGATCGCCCCCCCATGTCGAAACGAACGGTCAAGCGCAAGCTCAGGAAAAAGAAGAAGGCGAACCACGGCAAGAAGCCGAATTGCGGGCGCGGCTGAGGCCGCGGCGCACGAGAGCCTTGGGCTCACCTCCCGTCCCAGGCCACCTCCCGTGACGACAGGACGCCACACAACGTGGTGGGCAGGTCCGAGATGATCCCGTCGACGCCGAGACCGAGCAGTCGCTCCATCGACTCGGTGTCGTTGACCGTCCACACGTGGACCGCCTTGCCCGCCTCGTGCGCAGCGGCGACGAAGCGCTCGTCCACCACGACGAGGTCACCCTGGCGCTCGGGCACCTGGTAGGCCACGGCCGGGATGTCGGGCATGGCCTCCCCGGCCTGCACCGCCCGCCACGCCTCGGCCGTGGCCATCGTGCCCGCCGACGTCGGCACGGAAGGCGCGTAGCGCCGGAACGCGTCGGTCGCCGGGTCGAGGAACGAGGCCACGATCACGTCGTCGCTGCGCCCGAACTCCGCCAGGAGGCGGGCGAGCGCCTCCTCGTAAGGCGCCACCACGGGAGTCGTCTGCTTGATGTCTAGGTTCAAGACGACGCCAGGGAAGCGCTCGAGGACCTCGCGCAGAGTGGCGATGCCGAAGGAGCGGTCCGCCGGGGCCCGGCCCCGCAACGGGTAGTCGGCCGCCGGCCGGCCCGGCGTGACGTCGGCGCCGGGGATCCACCAGTAGGAGAAGTCCATACCCTGGAGCCGCTCCAGGGTGAAGGAGGCGATGGTGCCGGTGCCCGCCGTGGTGCGGTCGACCGTGGCGTCGTGGCACACCACCAGCTCACCGTCTGCAGTCGCGTGCACGTCAAGCTCGATACCCGTTGCGCCCGCATCGAGTGCGTGCGCGATCGCATGGAGGGTCGACGACGGCGACTCCCAGGCTCCCCCCTGGTGGGCATAGGCGATCACCCTCCGCTCGAGCCAGGGGGACCGCTCGCTCATCGGCCCGACCGTAACAGCCGTGACCTGCCTGACCGGCCATCGGTGGGGCGAGACCGGCCCGCCTCTCGGCGGGCCTATCCTCGTGCAGCGTGCTCGACCACCTCCTCGTTGACGTCATCGGCACGATGCGTGCCTCCTTCGACCGGGCGCTGCTCCAGCGCCAGGCCGTGGAGGAGCGCTTCCAGGTGGACGTCTTCCTGGGCGACGTGTCCTGGGAGACGTCCTACAGCCTGCCCGGCGAGGAGCAGCCCCCACGGGTGCGCGCCGACGTCTCGGTCGACTGGCCAACCTGGAGCCAGACCTCATACCGGAGCTGGTCGATCGGCGAGCCGCCCGACGAGCTCCCCGAGGTCGTGATCGAGGTCGCGCTCCGCGTCCAGCGCATGGCCGAGGCCCCCGACACCGAGAAGGTGATGGCCGCCCTGCCGATCACGGGTCCCCTCGGTGATCCCATGGACCTCGTCCGCACGGCCACGACGATCGAGCAGGTGCGCACGGACGCCGACGGCGACGCCGACGGCCTGCGCTGGGCCGCCGAGGCCACCTACGAGGGTTCCGTCCGCTTCAGCGAGCAGCAGCTGGAGAACCCATCGACCATCGAGCCGGTGTTCGACGCGCTCACGCGCTGGATCGCCTCCACGCTGATCTCCCTGGCCGACCTCCCCTTCACGTTCCTGCCCGCCGGGGAGGACAACGCCTGAGCCGATTCCCCCGCCGCCGGGCCGTCGGCACCGTCCTCGCCCTCACGCTCGGCCTGGTACTCGCCGCCTGCAGATCGTCCGCACCGGCCGCGCCACCGCCCAGCCAGGGGCTCGTGCTCGATCGACCGACGCCGCAGAGCGTCCCGCTCGTCGATCAGCGGGGTCAACCGGTGTCCCTCGCCGCGCTGCGCGGCAAGGTCGTGGTCCTCGCGCCCTTCTTGTCGCTGTGCCAAGACGAGTGCCCGCTCGTCACGGGCGCCTTCATCTCCCTCCAGCGCGCCCTGCGGGACGCCGGGCTGGCGCACCGCGTCGTCTTCGTCGAAGCCACCGTGGACCCCGGCCGCGACACCGTGGCGCGCCTGGCTGCCTACCAGAGGGAATTCGGCGCCGACTGGGACCTGTGGACGGGCACCCCGGCGAACGTCGCTGCCTTCTGGAAGCCGTTCGGCGTCGAGTACCAGATCGTCCCCGAGGACCAGCCGCCCAAGATCGACTGGTTCACCGGCACGCCCCTGACCTACGACGTGAACCACACCGACGGCTACATCCTGATCGGCACCGACGGCCACGAGCGGTTCGTCGACGCCACGGCGCCGAACCTGGGCGGGCTCAACCACAAGCTGACCTCGCTGCTCAACGACGGCGGGCTGCACAACCTGCAACACCCCCAGCAGCCCGACTGGACCATCGCCGAGGCGCTGGCGTCCATCGGCTGGATGCTCGGCACCAACATCTCTGCGTCGGGATCCTGATGCGGAGGCAGCTGCGCCCTTCCGCCGGCATCGTCCCCGCAGCCCTGGCCGTGCTCGCCCTCGCCCTCACCGCCTGCTCGGGCGGTGGCGACGTCACGACGCTGTCGGCGCCCCCGACGACCGACACCTCGCTCACGCTGACCCTTCAGCGCTCGCCGGCCGGGCCCATCCTCGCCACCGGCGGCGGGAACACGCTCTACGACTTCGTCCCCGACTCCCCGACGCACAGCGCCTGCCTCAACGACGGCTGCGTGTTCCAGTGGCCGCCGCTCATCCGGTCCGGGCCCGTCCGGTTGGGTCGGGGCGTCGACCCCGCGCTGGTGGGGACGCTGCGGCGGCCCGACGGTTCGACCCAGCTCTCCTACGGCGGGCACCCGCTCTACGCCTACAACCTCGACGTCACGCCCGGCATGGTGACGGGCCAGGGGATCGACCAGGACGGGGGCCTGTGGTACGTGCTGAACGCCAAGGGGCAACAGGTCACGACCGCGTTCTCGGTCGGCAACCCCAACGTCAACCCGAACAGCTGACGCCGGCCGCACCCGGCCTCAGGTGTTGAAACGGAACTCCACCACGTCACCGTCCCGCATGACGTAGTCCTTGCCCTCCATGCGCGCCTTGCCGGCGTTGCGTGCCGCGGCGACCGATCCCGCCTCAACGAGATCGTCGAAGCTGATCACCTCCGCCTTGATGAACCCTCGCTCGAAGTCGGTGTGGATCACGCCGGCCGCCTTGGGTGCCGTGTCGCCGACATGGATGGTCCACGCACGAGCCTCCTTGGGCCCGGCCGTCAGGAACGTCTGGAGCCCGAGGGTGGCGAAACCCACGTGCACCAGCTGTTCCAGGCCTGACTCCTCCTGCCCGTAGCTGCGCAGGAGCTCGCGTGCGTCCTCGGGATCGAGGCCGGCCACCTCGGCCTCGATCTGGGCGCACAGCACGACGGCGTGCGCCGGCCGGACGCTCTCGACGAGCCGGGCCGCGAGATCGGCGTCGGTCAGTGCCCCTTCGTCGACATTGAAGACGTAGATGAAAGGCTTTGCCGTGAGCAGGTGCAGGTCACGCAGCAGTGCGGCGTCCACTTCGCATGCCGCCGCCGCGCTCGAGACGGTGCGGCCCTCGCCCAGGATCCGCTCCGCCGCCGCGACTGCCTCGACCGTGGGCTTGAGCGCGGCTGCGCCCTTGGCCTCGCGCACCAGGCGCGGCAGGCGCTGCTCGACCGTCTGGAGGTCGGCCAGGATCAGCTCCGTGTTCACCGTCTCGATGTCCCTCGCCGGGTCGACGCGCGCGTCGACGTGAACCACGTCGTCGTCGTGGAAGTCGCGCACCACCTGGCAGATGGCGTCCGTCTCACGGATGGCCGCCAGGAACTTGTTGCCCAGCCCCTCGCCCTGCGACGCCCCGCGGACCAGACCGGCGATGTCGACGAACGTGACCGACGCCGGCACCACCGGGGCGCCGTCATAGAGGGCGGCCAGCTTCTCGAGTCGCGAGTCGGGCACGGCGACGACACCCACGTTGGGGTCGATGGTGGCGAAGGGATAGTTGGCTGCCAGCACTTCGTTGTTGGTCAGCGCGTTGAACAGCGTGGACTTGCCCACGTTGGGCAGTCCGACGATCCCGATCGACAGGCTCACGATGCCACCCGGTTTATGCCCGCAGCAGGCCGGCGGATGCGGCAAGCGTCTTGAGGTCGGCCTCGGGCCGGGCCCCCGTGTGGGAGATGACCTCGGCCGCGCAGAGCCCGCCGAGTGTCGTGCTCTCCACCGGGCCCATGCTGTGGGTGAGGCCGAAGAGGAAGCCGGCGGCGAAGAGGTCGCCCGCTCCGGTCGTGTCCACCACCCGCTCCACCGGCGCGGCGGGGATAGCCTCGGGGCCCTGCGCGGTCAACACGACGGCCCCCTGGGCGCCGCGGGTCATCACGACGAGCAGGCCGGTCTCTTCGGCAGCCTGAATGGCCTTCCCATAGGACGTGGCGCCGAAGAGCATGGTGATCTCCTCCTCGTTGCCGAGCAGGATGTCGACGTCGTCGATGAGCAGGTCGAGGAACTCGCGCTGGTGCCGGCTGACACAGAAGGGGTCCGAGAGGGAGAGTGCCACCGAGCCCTCGGAGAAATGCGCGGTGGCTGCCGCGTGGCGCATGGCCTCCTTGGCCGCGGGGACGTCCCACAGGTAGCCCTCGAGGAGCACGACGGACGCCCGGGCCACGAAGGGGGTCGGGACACCCTCGGGTGACAAGGTGGAGGCTGCCCCCAGGTAGGTCCCCATCGTCCGGTCCGCGTCCTCGCTGATGAGGACCACGCAGCGGCCCGTGCCGAGCCCGTCTCCGGCCGCCGACTCGCTGTAGTGCGGCTCGAATTCGACGCCTGCTGCCCGCAGGTTCTCGGTGTAGGTCCGGCCGATCTCGTCGTCGGCCAGTGCCCCGACGAAGCCTGCCGTTCCC
The DNA here is from genome assembly GCA_963717455.1 of uncultured Acidimicrobiaceae bacterium. GTDB lineage: Bacteria > Actinomycetota > Acidimicrobiia > Acidimicrobiales > RAAP-2 > Bog-473. The sequence goes on along the minus strand of OY970336.1, from coordinate 1,669,903 downwards.
CCCAGCTCGGCGATCCCGGCGGTGGTGTTGGCCACCGAGCCTCCAGAGACGTAGCGCGGGGCCCCCATGAACTCCTGGACGGCATTGGCGGTCACCAGGTCGATGAGGGTCATGGACCCCTTCTCGAGGCCCACCTGGGCCAGCTGCTCGGAGGTCGCCATCTCGATCACGTCCAAGAGGGGCGAACCGATGGCCACGACGTCGAGATCGTGCCCGGGCTCCTCGTCGGTCCCGGGGGGTGGATCGGCATGGTCGGCAGTCGTGGCGTCGTCGGCGGGCACGCTGCGAGAACCTACTCGCAGCAACGCGGGTAGCCTTCACCGGATGCCACCAGCTCCCACGTCGAATGTCGCGCCCGGCTCGGAGGCGTACCGCCTGCCGCGGACGGTCGAACCGGTGACCTACCGATTGGAGATCGAACCGGACGTGGCCTCGGCCACCTTCTCGGGCACCGTCGCCATCGACGCCGTCATCCACGAGGCGGTTACGGAGATCGTGCTCAACGCCGCCGAGCTGGCAGTGAGCGACGCCGAGGTCCTCCTCGCCGACGGGAGCGTCGTCGGCTGCAGCGTGAGCTTCGACGACGAGCTCGAGCAGGTCGTCTTCCGTCCTCCCTCCGAGCTGCCCCTCGGGCCGTGCACCATCAGCTGCCGTTTCACCGGCACCCTCAACGACAAGCTGCGCGGGTTCTACCGCTCGACCTACACCGGTCCGGACGGCGAGACCCAGACCATCGCGACGACGCAGTTCGAGTCAGTCGACGCCCGGCGCTGCTTCCCCTGTTTCGACGAGCCGGACCGCAAGGCGGTCTTCGAGATCGCGCTCATCGTGGATCAGGACGTGGACGCGATCTCCAATTCCCCCATCGTCGGCACCGACCAGGTTGCGGACAAGCGGCGTATCCGGTTCTCCCCCACCATGAAGATGTCCACCTACCTGGTCGCCTTCGTCGTCGGGAAGCTCGAGGCCACTGAGACCGTCGATGCCGACGGCGTGCCCCTCCGGGTCGTGTGCACGCCGGGGAAGCGGCACCTGGGCCAGTTCGCCCTCGAGGTCGGCGCGTTCGCGCTGCGCTTCTTCACCGACTACTTCAACGTCCCCTACGCCGGCGAGAAGGTGGACCTGGTCGCCATCCCCGACTTCGCGGCCGGGGCCATGGAGAACCTCGGCTGCATCACCTTCCGCGACACGGCCCTGCTGGTGGACACGGCGGCCGCGGCCCGGGCCGAGCTCGAGCGCGTGGCCGATGTGATCGCCCACGAGCTGGCGCACATGTGGTTCGGCGATCTCGTGACCATGAAGTGGTGGGAGGGCATCTGGCTCAACGAGGCCTTCGCCACCTTCATGGAGATGCTCTGCGTCGACGCCTTCCGGCCGTCGTGGGACCGCTGGGTCGGCTTCGCGCCCTCGCGCGAGGCGGCGCTTGCGATCGATGCCGTGCACTCGACGCGTCCGATCGAGTACCCCGTTGGCCCGCCCAAGGAGGCGGAGGGGATGTTCGACCTCCTCACCTACGAGAAGGGCTGCGGGGTGTTGCGCATGCTCGAACAGCACATCGGGGCCGACGTCTTCCGGGACGGCGTCCGCACGTACCTGAAGGCCCACGCCTACGGCAACACCGTGACAACCGACCTCTGGGACGCCCTCGAGGACGCCAGCGGTGCGCCGGTGCGCGACATGATGAACACGTTCATCCTCCAAGGCGGCCATCCCCTGGTCTCTCTCCACGGCGACACCGTGGCCCAGGAGCCGTTTGCATTCGGGCCGCCTCCTCCGGGCACCACGTCGTCCATCGGAACCGAGTGGCAGGTGCCCCTCGCGGTGCGCGCGCTGCCGGCCGGGGAGAAGCCGGGCGCGCCGATGCGGCACCTGGTGCTCGGGCCCGATCCGACACCGATCGAAGAGGCAGCACAGGGCCTGGCGGTGCTGAACGCGGGCGGGTGGGGGGTGTTCAGGGTCGGTTACGAATCCCAGCACCGGCTGGAGCTGGCCGAGCACCTGAGCGAGCTCACCCCGCTCGAGCGCGCCAATCTGCTGGCCGACACCTGGGCGACGACGTTGGCCGGCCGAACCCCTCTGCGGGAGTTCCTGGTCCTGGCCTCGCGCTTGGGGCTCGAGCCCGATCCGGCACCATGGGCGCCCGTCGGCGGGGCCCTCGGCCTCACCAACCGCATCGCACTGCCCGAGCACAAGGGCGCGCTGCACGAAGCGGTGGCCGCGCTGATCGGCCCCATACATCGCGAGCTGGGTTTTGACGCCCGCCCCGGGGAGAGTGACCGCACCCCGTCGCTGCGGGCGCTCGCCATCAACCTCATGGGCACGGTCGGAGCAGACCCTGAGGTCCGAGCAGAGGCAGCCCGTCGCTTCGACGCCTCCCCGATTGGTGGGGGCTCGGGCGACCCGGTCCCCGCCGACATCGAGACCGCGGTGCTGACCGTCGTCGCCCAGCTGGTGCGCCCCGGCGACTATGACGTGCTCCTCGAGCGCTACCGATCGGCGTCGACGCCACAGGAGGAGATGCGCTCGCTGGGCGCGCTCGCCAGCTTCCCCGACGTCGAGCTGTGCCTTCGCACCTTCGACCTGGCCCTCACCGAGGTGCGCAGCCAGAACGGGTTCAGCGTCATCAGCGCCCTCCTGACCAATCCCGTCGGCAACCAAGCCGTGTGGGAGCGCGTGACCCAGAGCTGGGACACCATGCTCGATCGTTTCCCCAAGAACGCCCCGCCGCGCATCATCGAGGCGGTGCCTGCACTCTGCGCGGACGCCGGCTTCGCCCAGCGCGCGATCGCCTTCCTCGAGGAGCACCCGCTGACCTCGGGGCCGCGTCGTGTGGCCCAGTCGGTGGAACGGCTGCGGGTGAACGTCGCCTTCGCCGCTCGCGAGCGCGCCGGGCTGGCCGACTCGTTGCGGGCCGCCAGCACCCACACCTCCTGATGGCCCAGGCGCCGGACGGCGGCGGCCCCGATCCCGAAAGGGTGCGCAGGCTCTTCGAGACGGCTCGCCGCACTCGCGGCTTCATGCCTGACGACGAGGGAGAGGCGCTCTTCCACGCTGCCCTCCGGGCGGGGCAGGAGCAGCTGCCGGGCGCGAGACCCCCCACCTTCGTCGAGATCGGCGCGTGGTGCGGGAAGTCCACCGTGTATCTCGGTGCGGCCGCCGAGGCCAGCGGAGCGGTGGTGCTCTCGGTCGACCATCACCGGGGCTCGGAGGAGAACCAGCCAGGATGGGAGTACCACGAGCCCGACCTCGTCGATCCCGACGCAGGACGGATCGACACACTGCTGCACTGGCGGCGGACCATCGCCGGCGCCGGGCTCGAGGCGTCGGTCGTCGGCATCGTCGGTGACTCCCCCACCGTCGCGGCGCGCTGGGACAGGCCGCTGGCCTTCTGCTTCATCGACGGCGGCCACGGGGAGGAACCCGCCTGGGCCGACTTCCGGGGCTGGGCGCCGCATGTGGCCCAAGGGGGATGGCTGGCCATCCACGACGTGTTCCCCGATCCGGCCGAGGGGGGGCGCCCGCCCTACGAGCTCTACTGCGCCGCGCTCGACTCGGGGGAATTCGTCGACGACGGTGCCTGCGGGAGCCTGCGCGTGCTGCGCCGGGTGTCCCCGCCATGCAGCTGAGGGGCCACCACACCACCGTGGCCAATGGCCTCGGTGGGCACCGTCCCGATTCGTCGATTGACGACCGAAATTCCGGTCCCAGGAGCGTCCGGCTTCTGCCCGCCATTCCATAGAATCTCTCTGATGCCGGCGGAGCCATGACGAGCTGTCGGGGGATCTCGCCGCACGAGCTGCGCCAGGCGACCCGTCGTGGTCAGGGGGCTGGGACGATCGAACCATGAAGCAGGCAGTCCCTCGTGAGCTGCGAACCTGGAAAGTGAGATGAAGATCGCAATTGTCGGAACGGGCGCCATGGGCTCGGTCTATGCCGGCCTCCTCGCCAGGGCGGGACACGAGGTCTGGGCCATCGACACCTGGCAGGAGCACATCGACGCCATCGCCACCTCGGGGCTGAGCGTCTCGGGTGCCAGCGGCAGCTTCGTGGTCGACAGCCTCCACGTCGGACACGCAGCACGGGATGCCGGGATCTGTGACGTGTGGGTGATCGCGACCAAGGCCTCAGCCGTCGACGAGGTGGCGGCGGAGATCGCACCGCTGCTCAAGCCCGACACTGTGGTCATGGCGTTCCAGAACGGGCTCGGAGCGGGCGAGCGGGTGGCGCGCCACATCCCGCAGGAGCACATCGTCATCGGGATCGCCGAGGGATTCGGGTCGTCGATCCCTGAGCCGGGGCACGTGCACCACGAAGGCATGCGACTGATCCGAATCGGCGAGATGCACGGTGGCATGACGGACCGGGTCCAGCGAATTGAGCACGCGTGGCACGACGCCGGCTTCAACGTCAGAGCCTTCGCCGACGTGACGCTCATGATCTGGGAGAAGTTCCTCTGCAACGTCACGCTCAGCGCTCCGTGCGCAGTCTTCGACGTCACGGTGGGCGAGCTGATGTCGAACCCCGAGGCCTGGAGAGTCGCGCTCGGTTGCGCCGCAGAGGCCTACCGGCTCGGCGTCGCCAGAGGGATCGAGTTCACGTTCGACGATCCGCTCGTGTACGTGACCGACTTCGCCGCCACGATCCCCAACGCCAGCCCATCGATGCGCCTGGACCACCTCGCCCGACGACCCTCGGAGGTGGACGCCATCAATGGACAGGTCGTCGCCCTCAGCCACGAGCTCGGACTCGAGACGCCTTACAACGAAACCCTCTGCGCCATCCTCCGCCATCGCGAATCACTGTTCGCCTGACATGCAACGAGAGGGGTCCATGGCTGACGCGCAGACTCCGGCTGCGGACGGCAGCGCGGAACGGATCGCGCCGTGGCGGCCATTGCACGTCGAAGTCGACCCCTGGAACCGATCTAGCCGCCTGGTCTCAGTGCCCGCTCCGTTCAGGCGTTGCTGGCCGCGCGCACCATCCCGACCCACTCAACCACGTCCCACAGCGTCTCGATCGATACGAACTCGAGGGTATTGAGGGCGAGGATCTCGGCCACGCTGCGCTGCGCGGACTTCTCGTCCGGGTATTCGATCACCGAGGTCAGTGCCATCTGGCTCGGGGAGTAGCTCACGACTGCCACGTCGCCCTTGTGCTTGGCGATCACCTGGTAGATGGCAGCGGTCTGGGCGTCGTTCTGCTCGTCGGAGATGTCCTGCCACGCCTCGGGAATCGGTCTCGTGCGTGAGAGCTGCAAATGGCCCATGATCTCTCCTTGGTTCCGTGCCTCCCGTTGAACGCGGGCGTCCTGAGAGGGCGAGCACCCGGCTGCGAAACTCGCCCGGTGCAGCACCATACAAAGGGAACGGCAAGCCCGCATGGGGCAGGCCGATCAAATCGGTCGGCGACGCCGAGGTGCGGCCTGACGCAGCACGGCATCTTGTCTCGGTGATCCCCCCTGAAACACGGGGGCCCGAACGGTACGCTTGAAGGAGTGTTCGAACGCTTCACAGACCGAGCGCGAAGGGCGCTGGTGCTGGCGCAAGAGGAAGCGCGCCTGCTCAATCACAGCTTCATCGGCACCGAGCACATCCTCCTCGGGCTGATCAGCGAGGGAGAGGGCGTCGCGGCGGAGGCGCTCGCGACCCTCGGAATCTCCCTCGAGGGCGTGCGCGAGAAGGTCGAGGAGACGATCGGCATGAGCGGGTCCGCACCGACGGACCCCGCCCCGTTCACCCCGCGGGCCAAGAAGGTCCTCGAGCTCTCGTTGCGAGAAGCACTGCAGATGGGGCACCGGTACATCGGCACCGAGCACTTGCTCCTCGGTCTCGTACGAGAGGGCGAGGGCGTCGCCGCCACCGTCCTCGTAAGCCTCGGGGCCGAGCTCCCCCGCGTGCGCCAAGTCGTGATCACGCTCATCTCGGGCGGACAAGAGCCATATGGCGGCGGACAGGTGGACGAGCTTGACACCGCACCAGATCGGTCAACCGCAGCATTGGAGCCGCGCTGCCCTCGATGTCGCGCCAGCGTGACCGCCGGAACTCGATTTCGGACCATTGCCGTTGACCCAGACGTAGAGGGCACCAATCCGATATCGATCGATGTCGTGTACTGCGTGCGATGCGGGACCACGCTGCACGTGTTCAAGGCAGAGGGTCGGAATTAGGCATAGGGCCACTCTTCATTGTCGGCGCCTGGCTGTCCGCGCACACACGCATTGCCTCAGGGCCGGTCGCGACACTCCAGTTCGAACGGTGCGGATCGTGATCAGCCTGGCCGCGTGTCCCGTCTGCGCGCTGGGCGGGCTACGAACGCCGTGGCCCTGCTCATCGGTGACCTGTTCAGGGATCCGAGCCGACGTACGGCGTCTCGATGGTCGCCCACTCGACGGTGATGCCGTCACGACGCATCATCGCCATGAACCGGGTGATGGAGAAGAAGATCGCGACGGCGGTGAGTCCGTATGTCACCACGGAGCGCTCGAGCACGAAGGAACGGAGCGACGACGACAGGAGCAACCAGAACACGAGCCCAGCGTTGAGCATCAGGACGGCTGCCCAGAGGACCGAGATCCGAATGAAGAATCGACGGACCAAGGGCCTGCTCATGATTGCAGGGTCCATAGGGCAAAAGTCGTGGGCAAAGCGCTGCGTGAAGGGCCGCCCGACCAGCGCGGAGACAACGAGGGCCAGGGAGATCACGACGGTACCTGCCGTCGGTTGGGCAAAGTAGAGAAACGCGCTCCCTGTGACCAAGGCGATCACCGTCCTCAAGGTGATGAGGATGGTACCGAACAGCAACAACATTGATACCCGCTCACCCTTGAGCAGGCGCCGACCCAACGCCAGGTACGACCAGGTGAGCGCCGCGATCAAAGCACCTCTGAACCCGGTGAGGACGAGGAGCAGATAGAAGAGGACGAGAGGGCCCACGACGCCCTCGAGCACCACGGGAAGCGCATGGCGAAGCGCCTTGCGCGGCGGCGGCAGGAGGAGCAGCGAACCTTCCCGCCCGTTGCCGTGTGAGGTTGGATGGAGGCGGAGCAGGTGCCATGGCTCGACGGTCCCACCATTCGATCTGGTTCCCACGACGCTGCCACTCTTTCCGCCGTAAGCGGCGGCGCTTGCTCCCGAGTTGAGGTTCGCCGATCTTACACCGCCTCGGTCAGCGGATCACCGGCACACCGTCTCGTGGCCCGAGGCTAACTGAGGCACGGCGACACTCAGAGATGAGAGCGATGCTCCCGAGCGAGTGCGGCCTGCGGCAACGGCGTCACGTTCCCGCGGAACTTCCCTTCGTGAACTCGGTCACCCTGAACCCGGAATAGCTCCCGGTGTGGCGGCTGAAGGTCGTCGTGCGAGACTGACCCGGCATGGTCACCCGAAATGCCGCCCAGGTCACAGCAGGGCTGCCCGCAATCGGGACATCACCGCCGAGCACCGCCACGGAGGCGGTGCCGCCCGGCTTGACGAGCACTCTGCGTGGGTTGCCGGACGGGGCGTTGTCATCGCCTTGACTCACGACGGGTACGGCGTCGTACTCGGGCCGGGCCCCAGGCACGGTGATGAAACCCACCTCGGGGTTGCCCGCCAACGAGCAGGTCGATGACCCGGTGTTTCCAAAGACGATGACCTGAATCGATGTCCCGGCAGCTCCGAACGTCGGTCCGAGCGTGACCTTCATGTTCCTGGACGAGCAACCGTTGATCCCTCGGACACCGGCGTCGGCAGCTCTGCCACCCGAGACGACCGGACCGACGAGGAGTGCGAGGGCCAAGACCCCGATCATGAAGCGGACGACCACGCGATGGTTCATTCTGATATTTCACACCGACGGTGCTCCGGGACGGCGGGACCCTGGTCGCGACCGCTGGCACGGTCGGCCGGGTTGGGCCTACGTGCCGGGTTGTGTGATCTCCATGTGCAATCGGGTCAGCGTCGAGGTCTTGATGCGCCACTCCCCGCCCGCCAGCTCGTAGGTCTCGTGATAGTGGCCATAGCCCTGCAGACGGTTTCCGTCCGGCCACACGATGACGTCGTGCAGTGCCCAGACACCTGCCGCGGTGGTGGGCGAGGTGAGGCGTATCTCGGGCATGTGGCCGTGGTGCACGGTGACTGTGTCGGCGAGGGCGAGCCGAAGGAACTCGAGGAACGCATCGGCGCCGGTGACGATGCCACCGCCTGATGCGGTCGTATCGATCACGACGTCGTCGGTGAACACGTCACGCATGCCCGACCAGTCCTTGGTGTCCATCGTCCGGAGGTAACGCGCCTTGAGCTGTTTGATCGCTTCGACGTCGTCCATCTTCTGGTCCTCTACGGCGTGGTCGGGGGAACGGATCACCTGACTCGGGAGAGCCAGCGCGCGACCGCCTTGTTCGAACGGAGAAGGTATCCCGGGAGCCCGGGTCGGATCGATCGGCCGGAGCGTGATCCTCCCGCGGACCACTTGCAGACGGCCATTCGACCGCGGTCGGCGGCGATGGCAGCTCTGGTCACGTCGCTCGTCAGTCGCGCGAGAAGCGCCGCTGCAGGTCGGCGGCGGTGCACCCCTCCATCGCGTCGCCGCAGTGCGGTTCGGCGAGGTCGAGCGGGGCCGGCAGGCACTCGCCGCGGAAGAGCCCGGATGCGGGCGTCGTGCTGGACAGCGCGTCGGCCGCGAGCACCATGGCGGCGAAGGTGTAGGTGGTTCGCTCGTGCTTGGGGAACGTCTCCTCTTCGGGGTAGACCATCCCCGTCCAGTAGGACCCGTCCTCGAGCCGCAGGCTCTGCCCGGCCACGAACAGGTCGAGGGCATGGCCGTCCATGCCGAGCGCGTCGAGCGTCAGCACGCATTCCGCCGTCTCGGCCGCGGTGACCCAGTCGCCGGTCGAGACGCACCGCACACCCAGACCCTCCATGACGAAGGTCGACCACCCCTCGGCGATGCGCCGTCGACCGGCCTCGCCCTCCAGCGCCCCCGACAGCATCGGGTAGTACCAGTCCATGGCGAACTCGACCTTGGGCGCGAATGCGCCCGGGTGATGGGCCACGGCATGGCCGAGGCGACCGGCCGCCAGCTCCCAGTCCGGGCGGTCCTTGGCCAGGCATTCCGCCATCGCCACCCCACACCGCAGCGAGTGGTAGATGGAGGACGATCCCGTGAGCAGTGCGTAGCCCTCGGGCCGGCCAGCCGAGTCGAGCGACCACAGCACGGAGCCGTCCGGCTGCTGCCAGCGCAGGATGAAGTCGATCCCCTTCTCAATCGTCGGCCACAGCTCGCCCAGGAACTCCACGTCGCCGGTGATCAAGTGGTGGTGCCAGGCGCCGGCCGCCAGGTAGGCGCACACGTTCGTGTCGAGGCGGGGGTCCTTGACGGTGTCACCCTGGTAGTAGTTGAACCAGCTGCCGTCGGAGAGCTGGCGGGAGGCGAGCCACCGGTAGGCATCGACGGCCTCGTTCACGAGTCCGCAGACGGTGAGCGCCATCGCGGCCTCGACGTGATTCCACGGGTCGCAGTGGCCACCGACGAACCAGGGGATCATCCCGTCGCCTCGCTGCACCTCCGCGATGGCGTGGGCCGTGGCCAGGACGTCCGAGCCCGAGAGGATGCCGGGCACCTCGGGCAGCGTGACGGCGGAGCGGATCTCTTCGGTCGTCATGCCGCCGCCCCCTGGGTCGGACCGGTGGGACCTCGCCGACCGGGGACGCCACGGGGCAGGTTGGGCCGGGCGTCGGGAAGCCCGGCGACGGTGACGTCGGGCTTTCTCAGGTAGAGCACCAGGCTCTTGCCGATGAGCGGGCTGAGCACGCGGTCGGCGGTACGGGTCACGAAGGGCGCCTTGACGATGTCCCAGACCAGCACCTTGTGGTACGCCTCGACGGCCGGGTGCGAGTCGTTGGACGGCCCGACCAGGCAGCGCAGCCACCAGTAGGGCGAGTGGAGCCCGTGCGCGTGATGGAACCCGGTCGGCTCGAGCCCGGCTGAGCCGAGACGGCGCTCCAGCGTCGAGCGCCGGTAGATGCGGACGTGTCCACCCGGCGTGTCGTGGTACTCGTCGGAGAGGGCCCAGTTGATCGCCTCGGGCACGCAGCGGGGCACGGTCACCGCCATGGCCCCGCCCGGACGCAGGACCCGGGCCAGCTCGCGCATGGCGGCGGTGTCGTCGGGGATGTGCTCGAGCACCTCCGAGGCGATCACCCGGTCGAACGTGGCCTCGGCGAAGGGCAGCGCCAGCGCGTCGCCCTGCACAGCAGTGGCGGGGTGTCCGGCGGTGAGCTCTCCCGCCTCCACCATGGCTCCGAGCGTGGCACGGACCTGGGCGACCTCGTCGGGACCGGCATCGAGGGCCACCACCGAGGCGCCGCGGCGGGCCGCCTCGAAGGCGTGACGCCCGAACCCGCACCCGAGGTCGAGGACCAGGTCCCCGGGGCCGACGCCGAGGCGCTCGTAGTCGACGGTGAGCATCAGGCGGCCCCCTGCGACAGCGCAGGCTCGTCGCCGCGCGCGGCCGCCGGTGCCCCGGGCAGGGACCGTCCTTCGAGCAGGGCCTGGTAGCAGGCGGCGGTGCCGGCCGCCGTCACCTGCCAGGTGAAGCGGCTCACGACGCGTTGGCGGCCGGCGGCCCCGAGCCGCGCCCGCAGGGCCGAGTCGTCGAGCAGCCGAGCGATCGCAGCGGCCAACTCGCCGGGGTCGTCCGGCGGCACGAGCAGGCCCGTCTCGCCGTCGGTGCCCACGACCTCGGGGAGGGCACCCCCGGTCGTCGCGACCACCGCCACGCCGCAGGACATGGCCTCGATGGCGGGCAGGGAGAAACCCTCGTAGAGCGAGGGCACCACCGCGACCTGCGCCTCGCCGTAGAGGTGGGCGAGCTCGTCGTCGCTGATGCCGCTGACGCAGCGCACGGCGTCGGACAACCCCAGGCGGGCGATGGCCCGGTCGACCCGCCCGTTCTCCGTGGGGCGGCCGATGACCGTCAGCTCGACGTCGCGCTCGGTGCGCAGCTTCGCCACCGCCTCGAGCAGGGGCACTAGGCCCTTCATGGGCACGTCGCTGCTGGAGGTCACCATGATCCGGCCCAGCACAGGAGTCACGTCGTCGAACGGGCGGAACACCGTGTGGTCGACGCCGACCGGTACGACGGTCATCCGCTCGGGGGCGACCTCCATCTGTGCTGCGATGTCCTGGCGGGAGTTCTGCGACACGGTCACGACGGCCGGGAGCGCACGGGCGACCCGTACCTGCATGCCGAGGAAGCCGAACCAACGCCGGGTGGTGAAGCGCTGCCATGGGTTGGTCGTGTGGGACAGGGCCAGCTGGCGGTCCACCGTGATGGGATGGTGCAGCGTGGTCAGCAGAGGCCAACCATCGGAGACCATGCCCAGCATGCCGCTACCGAGGCACTGGTTGTCGTGCACGACGTCGAAGTCGTCGCGGCGCTGCGCCAGCAGGTGGCGGGCCCGCAGCGAGTAGGCGAGCGGCTCGCCGAAACCGGCCGTGCACATGATGCCGAACTCGATCCAGTCCTGGCGCGACGTGAACTCGCGCCGGTGCGGGACTCGGAACGGGTCCGGGTGGCGGTACAGGTCCAGGCCGCGCACGGGCGTGAAGCCCACGCCGTCGTCGATCTCGGGCCAGGGCGGCCCCGCGAAGACCTCGACCGAGTGGCCGAGAGCGACGAGCTCCCTGGTCAGGTGGCGGGTGTAGACACCCTGACCGCCACAGCGCGGGTTCCCCCGATAGATGAGGAAGGCGACGCGGAGCCCCCCGGGACGAGGTGGTGCCGCCGGGATCGGGGCGGGCACCTCGATGTGGCGCGACCGCTCCCAAGACTCCTTGGTCTCGATCCACTTCTGGCGGGGCGTTTTAGGCAATGGGTGTCCCGACGCGCTCCACCATGGCCGCATAGCCTCCCCGAACCCCCTGGTCCGGCGCAAACGCCACGCCTCCGGGGCGGGGTGCAGGGGCCGTAGCCTGGTCGCACCCGGCCGACGGGGACGGGTACCGTGCATCCATGGACCTCGCGTACCCACAGGAAGCGGAGGAATTCCGCCTCGACATCGCCGGATGGCTCAAGGAGAACCTGCCTGACGGCTGGGGCGAACCCCGGTTCTCCATGACGCCCGAGGAGCGCAAGGCCTTCAACGAGGAGTGGACCGCCAAGCTCTACGCCGGCGGCTGGATCTGTGCCAGCTGGCCCACCGAGTACGGCGGCAAGGGGCTGAGCCTGCTCCAGCAGGTCGTGCTGAACGAGGAGTTCGCCCGGGCGGGCGCCCCCCTGCGGGCTGACTTCTTCGGCGACACGCTGGTGGGACCCACCATCCTGCAGTGGGGCACCGAGGAGCAGAAGCAGCAGTTCATCCCCGGCATCCTCAAGGGGCAGATCTCGTGGTGCCAGGGGTTCAGCGAGCCCGACGCCGGCTCGGACCTGGCCAGCCTCAAGACACGGGCCGAGCTCGACGGCGACGAGTGGGTCATCAACGGGCAGAAGGTGTGGACGACGCAGGCCCACTACGCCGACTACATCTTCCTCCTCGCCCGCACCGACCCCGAGGCGCCGAAGCACGCCGGCATCTCCTACCTCCTCGTCCCGATGAAGCAGCCGGGCGTCGAGGTACGCCCGATCGAGCAGGTCGACGGCTCGGCCGAGTTCAACGAGGTCTTCTTCACCAACGTGCGCTGCCCCAAGGACAACGTCATCGGCGGCGTCAACAACGGGTGGAAGGTCGCGATGACGACGCTGGGATTCGAACGCGGGACGTCGTCGACGACAGGCCACCGGCGGTTCCAGAAGGAGTTCGACGAGATCGTGGCGATCGCCCGCGAGAAGGGCCGCGACACTGACCCGCTGACGCGCCAACGCCTCGCCCGGTCGTGGTCGAAGATCAAGATCATGGAGATCAACGGCTTCCGGACGCTGACCGACGTCCTCAACGGCACGCACACGACGGCGGCGCTCGGTGCGTGCAACAAGATGTTCTGGTCCGAGGCGCACCAGGAGACGATGGTGCTCGGCATGGACATCCTGGGCATGGAGGGCCAGATCCTGCTGGGCGACGACGGCGCTGACACGCTGCTACCGGGGCGCGCCGGGCCAAGGCGAGCTACCCCGTCAACAACCTGCAGTCGCTCTTCTTCTTCTCCCGGTCCGAGACGATCTGGGGCGGGGCGGCGGAGATCCAGCGCAACATCGTGGGTGAGCGGGTGCTCGGGCTGCCCAAGGAGCCGCGGCCCCAGTAGCCGGGCTTCGAACTCAGGCGCGCACGGGCTGGTCGGGCAGGAGCACCCGGAACGACGCCCCCCCGCCGGGGGCGTCCTCGACCCAGGCGCGGCCACCCTGGATCTCGGCGAATTTGCGCACCACGAACAGCCCCAGGCCCAGACCCCCCACGGTGCTCTTCGCCCTGCGCTGAAAGGGCTCGAAGACAGCCTCCTTCTCGGCATCCGGTATGCCCGGGCCCGAGTCGTCGACGGCAAGGAGGACACCGTCGTCGCGGCGGGACAACCCCACCCGCACCTCGGTGCCCTTCGGGGTGTGGCGCAGGGCGTTGCTGAGGAGGTTGTCGACGATACGCGCCGTCAGCTCGGGGTCGAGCTCCACGATGGTCTCGTCAGAGGGTGGCGCGATCGCCCGATCGGCGCCGTTGAGGCTGTGGGCGCGCTCGGTGACCAGCGTCGGCGAGGTCGAACGGCCGCCGGCGCGCCTGCGACGTACCCGCCGATCACGCGCTCGGAGTCGAGCAGGTTGGTCAGGATCGCCCGCAGCTCCGCGGCGGTCGACGCCAGGCCGTCGGCCATCTTCCGGATGTCGCCACCGGGAAGGTCCGGATGGCGCACCAGGAGGTCGGCCAGCCCGGCCACCGCCGCAATGGGCGTGTTCAGCTCGTGGGACGCCGCCAGCAGGAGGGCATCCTTTGCCGCATCGGCATCGCGCAGGGCGGCCGCAGCCATCTCCTGGCGGGTCAGCGCCTCCTGGAGGGCGACGCGGGCCGCCTCGCGCTCGCGGACGTCTCGGAGCGCGTACTGGAGGCCGAGGGACCGCTCGCCCGGGTTCCGGAACGTCGCCGCCCGAGCCTCCACGGCGAGGTACTCGCCGTCGCCGCAGCGGAAGCGGCACACGGTGGTCAGGTCACGCCGGCCGAGCAAAGCGCCCTCCTGCAGCGACACGAGGGCGGCGCGGTCGTCGGGATGGACGAGGTCGGCAACCGACTGACCCTCGACCTCGGCAGGGCCGAGGGAGAGCACGGACCCGATGGAGGGTGACGCGAACGTGACGCACCCCCCGCCATCGGTGGCGATGACGACGTCGGCTGCGCTCTCCGCGATGAGGCGGTAGCGGGTCTCGCTGGCGACGAGTGCCCGCTCGGCCGCTATCCGGCGGCTGACGTCGCGGAGCAACCAGCGCACGCGATGGGCCGGCGGGGTCGGCTGCCCCGGCAGCACCCCCGACGGTGATGTGCACCGAGGCGGAGAATGGGTCCCGGTTGGGCGGGGCAAACCCGGCCTCGAACTCGATGACCGGTCCGTGATCACCGGACACCGCGTCGTGCAGGTGGTCCAGGACGGCACGCCGGTCGGCGGCATCCACGAAGACCACCACGGGCTTCTGGTCGAGGAAGTGGCCCGGGGTCCCGAGCAGATCGCTGGCGGCCCGGTTCGACTCGAGGATGACGCCGACGGTGTCGGTGACCAGGTACCCGTCGGGGGCCAGGTCGAACAGCTCGCGGTAGCGGGCGGACTCGACGTCGAGCTGCTTCTTCGCCTCGACCAGGGCTTCGTTCTGGCCGTGGATCTCCTCCGTGCTGACCTCGAGCTCCTCGACCGCCGCGGACAGCTCCTCGAGCATCTCGGCCACCAGGGGCGACGGCGGGTCGCCCGTGGCGCTCATCACGCGCTCGGACAGGGCCTCCAAACGGCGGATGAGCGCATCGGCCTGGCGCTCGAAGCCCGGGTCCCCCACATGGCCGGACGACGAGATCACGGAACACCGCCTCCGAGCCTGTCCATGACCAGCATGGCGGACGTCTCGGGCTCGTGGCCCGCAATGGGGATCACATGCACGCGGCACGTGAACGGGTGCCCCGACAGGTCCGTGGCCTGGACATCGAGGCTCGACGGCACGGCGCCCGGGCCGCGGCACTCCCGCACCGGCTCCTGGATCGGCCCGAGGGGGAGGCCGAAGTCCAGCCCGAAGAACGGCTCCCCCACGACCGCCTCCTCCCCGATCCCCCACAGCTCGGCGGCGGCGAGGTTCCACTCCTCGACGAGCAGCTGCGCGTTCAGCACGACGACGGCCGACGGGAAGTGGTCCATGACCTGGTGGTGCAGGCTGCTGAAACGACGGAACTCCAGGTTCGCCTCGACCAGGGTCTCGTTCAGACGCTCGATGGCGTCGCTCGTCGACTTGAGCTCGAGGTAGGTCGTCTCGAGCTCCTCGTTGGACGACCTCAGCTCCTCGTTCGTGGTCTCGAGCTCCTCGTTGGACGACTGGAGCTCCTCGTTGCTCGTCTCGAGCTCCTCGTAGCTGGACTGGAGCTCCTCGTTGCTCGTCACCAACTCCTCGTTCGTCGACTGGAGCTCCTCGTACGCCGTCTCGAGCTCTTGGTGCACGTGGCGGAAGCTCTCCCGCAGCTGGACCGTGCTGCCGACGTCGGCGAAGGTGACGGCGGCGCCGAAGATGACCTCGTGCTCGGTGAAGATCGGGAGCACCCACACCTCGAGATCGAGCACCTGCTGGTCCGGCGTCTCGTAGCGCACCACGCCCACCCGGTGTGACACCCGGTCAACGAGGGCTCGTCCGACGTGCGCCTCGAGCTCCAAGGGCTCGAAGGCCGGCCGGAGGCCGCCGAGGGACCGCGACATGTCGTCCGGCTCGATCCCGAAGAGGTCGCGGGCCGAGTCGTTGGCACCGGTCAGCGCCCCGTCCGGGTTGACGAGCAGCTCGGCGACCAACGACTCTGCCGGCTCCGCCGCCTCCGGCATCTGGACGCCGAAATCGGGGAGCTGCGCATAGAGGCGCCCGACCTCGTAGGCGCGCCGCCGCGCGGCCTCGGAGGGTGCGGGGACGGCGGCGAGCAGCGAAGCAGGCAGGGCGGCGAAGACGCGGTGTCGCAGGCTGACCGGAGCGAAACGGCCGGCGCCCCCCCGCAGCACCATCTCGGCTCGGCCCAGGAAGAGGTAGCCGTCATGGCGCAGCGCGTACTGCAGGCGGGGAATGACGAACTCCTGCGTCTCCGCGTTGAGGTACATCAGGGTGTTCCGGCACGCCACGAGATCCACCCGGGAGATCGGAGGGTCCCGGGTGAGGTCGAGTCGGCCGAAGACCACCGTCCGTCGCAGCGTCGGCACGACAGCCCAGCCGCGGTGATGCAGGTCGGGTTCGAAGTACCTCGCCCGGAGCTCTTCGGGGACGTCGTGCAGCGACTTCTCGCTGTAGACGGCGGTCCGAGCCTGGGCCAGTGCCTCGAGGTCGATGTCGGTCGCGTAGATCTTGACCCGGCGCGCCGTCTCCTCGACGCCCAGATGGTTGGCCACCACCATGGCGAGCGTGTAGGGCTCCTCGCCCGTCGCGCATCCCGCGCTCCACAGCCGGATGGGCTGGTCGTCGTCGTGACGCGAGAGGATCTCCGAAACGATCTCCTCTTCGAGGTACCGCCACGCCGCGGGGTCGCGGAAGAACCCGGTGAGATTGATGAGGATGGAGTTGAAGAGCGCCGTGAATTCGTCGACGTCGGCCTCGAGCACGTCGCGGTACCCCGCGAGGGAGTCGAAGCCGAGCTCACGGGCCCGCCGTCGCACCCGCCGCCCGATGGAGGCTCGCTTGTAGCCGGTGAAGTCGAACCCGCGCTCGTCCCGGATGAACCGGAGGAGCTCCTCGAGCTCCTCGTCGTCCTGCGCCGGCCCGGACGCGTCCGGGGCGACCTCGGTAGCGGGCGGCGCACCGTCGCCGACGCTCACCGGCTCACCGTCGCCTCATCGCAGGGATCCGTGCTCGACCAGCTCGACCAGCGCCGGACCGATCGCCTCCAGGGACAACACCAAGTCCACGCCACCGGTGGCGATGGCGGCCTGGGGCATCCCGGCGAACTCGGCGGACTCGGGATCCTGTGCGATGACGGTGCCACCGGTCCGCTCCAGGGCGCGCACGCCCATGTTCGCGTCGCTGCCCGTCCCGGTGAGGACGACGCCGATGGCACGGCCGGGGAACGACTCCGCACCGGACTCGAACAACAGGTCGGCCGAGGGCCGGACGAAGTGCACCGGGTCGGCGTGGGAGAGGCGCAGGCGACCGTCCTGAGTGACGAGCAGGTGCTCGTCGGGCGGCGCGACGTAGACGGTGCCCGCCTCGACCCGGGCGCCGCTCGTGGCCTCCTCCACGCTGAGCGACGTCCGGCGGCGCAGGATGTCCGACATGAGGCTCACGTGCCGTGGGTCGAGATGCTGGACGACGACGACGGGGACCGGGAAGTCAGCAGGGAGGGCGGCCAGGACGGCGCTGATCGCGGCGAGACCGCCGGCGGACGCCGCCACGAGCACGATGTCGTAGGCCCGTTCGGAGACGGGCCGGCCGTCGCCCCGTTCCTCCGGGTCCGGTTGGGGCACGACAATCCGTTCAGCCGCCATCGGGGTTTCGGGCGGCACGTCGAGAATCGGTGATTGGCAACACCGTTATGGTCGCATATCGTGCACGGAGACGGCGCAGGGCGCCGATCGGAGCCGGGGGTGTGATGCGGTGAAGGCCCGCGGGCCACTCAGAGTGATGGTCGTCGACGACCATCCGGTCTTTGCCCAGGCGCTGGCGCTCGCCATCGAGGCCACGGAGGACCTGGCCTGCGTGGGCACGGCGCTCGACATCGAGGAGGCGGCCGAGCTGGCCGACGAGTTCGAGCCCGAGGTGGCCGTGGTGGACGTCCAGCTCGACGGCACCGACGGCGTCGCGGGGACCCGGCACCTCCTGGGCCGGCATCCCGAGATGCGGGTGCTGGTGCTCACGGGCCTGCCCCTCAGTCGCTCCCTGGTGCACGACGTGGCGGCGTCGGGTGCCTCCGGCCTTCTCCCCAAGTCGGCCAGCCTCGGCGAGGTCGTCGACACGATCCCCTCCCTCCGGGAGCACAGCTTCTCCGTCGAACGACGCTGCCTGGTCTCCCTCTGCGAAACGAACGGCCTCATGGAGTCGCCCACGAGGAGCCGCGGCACCTCGCTCTTGACGAAGCGGGAGCAGGACATCCTTTCGCTCCTCGTGAGCGGCGTCGACCTGCAGAGCGCCGCCGTGCGTCTCGGCATCACGGTGAACACGGCTCGGGGGTACGTGAAGAACCTGTACCGCAAGCTCGGCGTCCACAACCAGCTCGAGCTGCTGGCGGTGGCCCGGGAACGGGGCCTGCTCGAGGCCGCCGAGTAGGCCCCGCGCTCGGTCGCCCGCCGAGCCGGCCCGAGATCCCCGACCACCCCTCGATAGGGGGGCCGCAGTATGGGGCGGGAGGCCCCATATGGGGCTGTTGGGACCGGGATTCGGTCCGGTACGTTCCACTCGGGGTTGGGACCCGTCAGCACAGAAAGGGGGGGAGCGCATGAACCCCCCGCCGCCGGGAACGATGGTCCAGGCGCTCGACGACTCGGTGCAGACGCAAGCGGGAGCGTTGTCGCGGGAGGCCGAGTTCGACGCTGCCATCCACGAGGACCGCGACCGCATCGCCATCGACCTCCATGACAGCGTGATCCAGCGGATCTTCGCGACGGCGATGTCGGTCGACGCACTCCGGGAGCAGCTGCGGGACGCCGACCGCGACGCCGACTTCGCACACATCGTCGACGAGCTGGACCGCTGCATCGTGGAGATCCGGAGCGTGATCTACCGCCTCGACCCCGACGAGGGACCGGGTGGCCTCGAGTCGGACCTCATCACGGTGCTCGATGACGAGCGCTCCGCGCTCGGGCTCTCCCCCTCTGTCCACCTCACCGGAGATCTCGGGTCCGTCGTGGGCGAGCGGAGGCATCACGTGGTCGCCATCGTCCGCGAGCTGCTGTCCAACATCGCCCGCCACGCGCACGCGTCGCGCGTCGAGGTCCACGTCGAGGTGGGCGAGGCGATCTGGGTGCGCGTCGGCGATGACGGCATCGGCTTCGACCCGGCCCGCCTGCGGTGCGGACGCGGCGTGCGCAACGTCACGCAGCGGGCGACCACACTCGGTGGCTCACTCCTGATCCACGCGCGACCGGGAGGCGGCACCGTGGTCGAATGCCTGCTGCCGCTCCCTTCCTAGCTCCTACCCCCTCGCGGGCAGGGGGCGGCGGTAGCGCACCTCCGTGATGGAGGCGGCGCCACCGATCCGCTCGGTCTTCTCCGCCCCGTCACAAGACCATCCCACCGCCTCGTAGAAGCGCCGGGCGCGGTCGTTCGTAACCAGCACCCACAGGGTGGCCGAGTGGTAGCCCTCCGCGCGCAGCCGCCGCACGGCGGCATCCATGAGGGCCCGCCCTCGGCCCTTGCCCCACGCGGCCGGGAGCAGGTAGATCGACGAGACTTCACCGGTCCCGGCGTCGACGTCGGCGTCGCGGCCGGCGCACACGTGTGCGAAGCCCTCGATGCCATCGTCGCCCTCCAGTACCAGGACCGCCTCCCCGGGGCGGCCCGCCGCCATGGAGCGCCAGACCTCGACGCGCCGCTCCACCGACAGGCCGTCGAGCACCTCGTCAGGCATCAAGCCCCGGTAGGCGGCCTGCCAGCTCCCAACCTGGACGGATGCAATGGCGACAGCGTCGTCCGGAGTGGCCCCTCGTACCCACACCACTCCATTGTGCGCCGGCCGAGAGGTGGCGTGCCCGGGTACGAGGGTGACCTTTTCCCCTACCCTGGGCCGGGCGGGGCGTGGATGATGCGGTGCATGAGCCGACCGAGCGAGACGTGCCAACGAGGTGAGCAGACATGCTGGTGAGAGAGTGCCTGAGGTCCGCGCCGGTGACCGTGCCGCCCGGCTGCACGCTCGGTGAGGCCGGGCAGCTGATGGGCAGCCACGGCGTCGGGTCGCTCCTCGTCGTGGAGGGCGACCGGCTGGTGGGGATCGTCACCGACCGCGACATCACCGTGCGCGGCACGGGGGAGGGCAAGCCGCCCACGGCCGACGTCGGGTCCGTGATGACACCGGACCCGGTCACGATTCAGGGCTCCTGCGACGTCTTCGAGGCGTTCAAGGTCTTCAAGACCGCAACAGCACGCCGTCTCCCGGTCCTCGAGGAAGAGGACCTGGCCGGCATCATCTCGGTCGACGACCTCTTGATCTCCCTGGTGGTGGAGTTCGGAGCCGTGATGTCCCCTGTCGCCCAGGAGCTCGTCCACCCCGCCTGAGGGCACCTTCAGCTGGTGCGGAGCTCCCGGCGCTCGTAGCCGGCCTCGGCGACGGGGAGCGAGACAGGGAGTGGGACGACATTGGTCGCTCCTCCGACGGACGCACCGTGCACGAACCCCTCGGTGCCCGCTCGCCGCTGACGGGCACCCAGCACGAACAGGGGGATGCTCGCCACCAGCGTCGCCGCACCCCCGAGCACCAGGGCCACGCGCGGGTTCGTGACGTCGCTGATGTAGCCCAGCAGGGGTGCACCGATCGGCGTGCTGCCGAGGAAGGCGATCGCGTTGAGCGACATCACGCGGCCCCGCATGGTGGGGTCCGCCCGTAGCTGCAGGGTGGCGTTGTTCGTGGCGACGAACGAGATGCTCGCCGCGCCCATGGGGACGAGCAGGGCAAGGGCCCACACCTGGGTCGGTGCGAGCGCCACCGCCAGGATGGTGCCGCCGAAGGCGACCCCGATGAAGGCGAGCAACCGTGTGGAGGGCCGGCTCCGGAACGCGGTGGCGAGGCCACCGAGAACCGCCCCCGCACCCATGGCGACCATGAACCAGCTGAAGAGGCCCGCACCGCCGTGGAACGTGAACTTGGCCAGGAGGGCCAGCGTGACGGTGAAGTTGAAGGCGAAGACCCCGACCACCGCCATGGAGATGAGGGGAAGCTTGAGGTCGGGTGTGGCCCACACGTAGCGCAGGCCCTCACGCACCTGACCCCTGGCCCGCACCACACCCGGTCGGCGGATCAGCTCCGAGGCCCGCATCATGGCCAGCGCCACGATCACGGCGGCATAGGACGCCGCGTTGAGGAAGAAGCACGCGGTGACGCCGACGGTGATGATCAGCACACCACCGATGGCAGGCCCGATCACGCGGGCGGAGTTCATCAGCACGCTGTTCAGGCTCACGGCGTTGGGTAGCAGCTCCATACCGACCATCTCCGACACGAAGGTCTGGCGCGCCGGGTTGTCGAACAGGTTCACGAACCCGAGCCCCGCCGCCAGGACGTAGACCTCCCACAAGGCCACCGAGTGGGTCGCCGCCAACACGCCCAGGACGAGCGCCAGGACGCCGGCCGTCCCCTGGGTGGCGTAGAGCACCTTGCGCTTGTCGAGCCGGTCGGCGATGAGGCCACCGAAGGGCCCGAGCAGCAGCAACGGGAGGAACTGCAGGCTGGTGGCGATGGCGACGTCCACGCCGGTGCCGTGGAGCAGGAAGAGGATCAGGTAGGCCTGCGAGACCGTCTGCATCCAGGTGCCCGACACGGAGACGACCTGGCCGATGAAGTAGAGCCGGTAGTTACGGACCGAGATGGCCCGGAAGGTGCGGCGCCCGGCCTCCCTGACCCGACGCCTCATTGCTCCGCCAGGAGGTGCTCGAGCAGCTCGACGAGCTCCGTCGCGTGTCGCTGCTCATCGGGGCCGAGCTCGCCGAGACGGCGCAGGAGGAAGGCGTTCTTGCGGGTGCGCATGAGTGCGAGGGCCCGCTCGCCCGCCGGTGTGATGCGCACCCGGGCGCTGCGGCGGTCGTTGGCGTCGGCGACGCGGGTCACCATGCCCGCCTCGGCCAGGCTGGCGACGATCCTCGTCATGGTGGGCGGCTGCACCTGTTCGAGCGCAGCCAGCTCCCCGAGGGTCGGGCTGCCATGCCGGCTGACCGAGCCGAGCGCCGAGGCCTGGGCAGGAGACAGGCCCCCGAGCGACTCCTGGCGGAGGCGCCGCTGCAGGCGGTTCACGGCGATGCGCAGGCGCCCGGCGACCTCTTCGTCGGTCAGGAGCACGGGCTCGGTGTGCATGGGACCAGTATAGTTAGTTGAGCTAACTAATCAATCGCCCAGGCGCCCTCGCCCGAGCGGGGAAGCGCCCGAGGGCGCTCAGAGGTTCGGGACGTACCCGCCCGACCCGAGCGAGGCGCTCTCGTCGAAGCTGAGCGTGTCGTCGAGGCCGCCGATGACCTCGGTGACCCAGGGGAGCCGGTCGCGCAGGATGCGCTCCACGCCACCCGACAGGGTGGCGGAGCTCACGGCGCACGAGCTGCACGCCCCCTGGAGCTGGACCTCGATCACGCCCGTCTCGACGTCGGCCCGCACGAGGACCAGATCACCGCCGTCGGCCTGCACCGCCGGTCGCATGAGGTCCATGATCCCCTGGAGCTTGTCCAGGCGATCGGCCCGCTCGGCGTCGCTCAGCACTGTCGTGTCGTCGGGCACCCCTCCATTCTGCCGTGCGCGACGCCGCGCGTGACCGCCAGGTAAACCACAGCCGCCCATGTGGGCACGGGGGTTAGGATCCGAGCGCCAGTGGGATGCGAACTGGTCGCGACCGGCAGAGCGGAGGAGGACGATCCATGAGCGCGAAGGTCGTGGGAGTGTTCAAGGCGGCCACCGACACCCGGGACGTCCCGGCCGGGTCGGTGATCTTCGAAGCGGGATCCACCGGCGAGGAGATGTTCGGCGTGGTGGAGGGGAAGATCGAGCTGCGGCTGCCGGGCGGCCGCGCCGTGGCGGTCGGCCCCGACGAGACCTTCGGCGAGATGGCGCTGGTCGATGCGTCGGCCCGGAGTGCCACTGCCGTGGCGGTCGAGGACTCCAAGCTGGCGATCATCGACAAGCGGCGGTTCCTCTTCCTCGTGCACGAGACGCCGACCTTCGCCCTGCAGGTCATGTCGACCCTGGCGGAGCGCCTGCGGGCCATGCAGGGCGACGCCTAGGTCGAGACCTCAGCCGAGCCCGACCGGCTCGGGCGGTCCCCCCTGCACCACGGGGTTCGACAGCTCACCGATCCCCTCGATGGCGATCCGCACGGTGTCCCCGGCGGCGAGGAACCGCGGCGGGTCCACGCCGGCTCCCACGCCGGCAGGCGTCCCCGTCGCGATGATCGTTCCCGGCTCGAGCGGGAACGCGGTGCTCAGGTACTCGATCATGTCGGCGCAGCCGAAGATCAGGTCGGCCGTCGTCGAGTCCTGGCGCAGCTCGTCGTTGACCCAGGTGCGGATCGACAACGCTCCCGCGTCGCCGAGCTCGTCACCGGTCACCATTTCGGGACCACAGGGCGCGTGGGTGTCGAACGACTTGCCCACGGTGAAGGTCGGCGTGCGCCACTGCCAGTCGCGCGCACTGACGTCGTTGATGATCGTGTAACCCGCCACCACCTCGGGCGCCCGGGCGGCGGGCACGTTCTGACAGCGGCGGCCGATCACCATCGCCAGCTCGCCCTCGTAGTCGACCATGTCCGACACCGCCGGCACCACGATGGGGTCCCCCGGACCGGCGATGGCCGTCCGCTGCTTGTTGAACCAGTACTGCCACTCGGGCGGCTCCCGGCCCATCTCCGCCACGTGGGCCCGGTAGTTCATGCCGATGGCGAGGATGGCGGGCGGGTCGGGCACCGGTGCGTGCCGCCGCACCTCGGCCAGCGTGTGGCGGGCAGCGCCCCCGGTCGCGGCGACGCGGGCACGCTCGAACGCGGCCGCACCGAGTGCCAGCAACTCGACCATGGTCGCGGGCAACCCCGTGGCGGGGTCGCTCAGGTCGACGACCTCGTCACCGGTGAGGAGACCGGGCCGGGCCGCACGGTCGCCAAGGGAGAAGCTGACGAGACGCACGCCCCTCCCCCGGCCTCAGCGCAACGACGCCTTGTAGGCCTCCCAGCTCTTGGTGGCGTGGCGGGCGGAGAACGAGCCGATCATCTCGACCACGCCGAAGACGATGGCGAGGATGCCCATCAGGACGACCAGGGCCGTCAGCGGCGCGCCCGGGTGCCGGATGCACAAGAAGCCGATGGCCACGGCGATGATGCCGCGGATGAGGAACGCCCACCAGTAGGGCAGGTGGTGGTAGCGGAGCGACTGGATGATGTCGAAGATGCCGAGCACGAGGAAGGCCCACCCGATGATCACGGCGGTGATGAAGATCGTGATGTGGGGCCACACGAAACCCACGATGCCGGCACCGATCCAGAAGAGCCCGAAGACGAGATGCAACCAGCGCTGCCGGGCCATCCTGACCGACCCGATGATCTCGAAGACGCCACCTGCGATGAAGAACCCGCTGGCCAGGTAGACGACCGCGTACACGCTGGCGTGCCGGTAGGTGATGACGAAGAAGCCGAAGATCACGGAGATGATCCCCCAGGCCAGGTACCACCCCCACATCTTCTCGAGTTGCTCGCTGACGACGTCGCCGACGGCGATGTCGTCCTCGGTCAAGATCATGGTCATGAGGTCCTCCTTGGCGAGTAGGAGCGCATAGCAAGTGGCCGCAGCGTACCGCCGGTGCTACCCGATTTGGGGGACCTCGCTCGTCAGGCGGCGCAGGTGCGGAGCGCGTGCAGGGCCCGGCTGCCCCAGGCGGCGCCGGCACTGGCCCAGCGCGACGGATCCTCGAGCACGTCGTCGGCGTCTGCCCACAGCTCGTCCTCGACGGGCTGGAGCAGCGCCCGCACCGCCGGGAGCGCGTCGGGGTCGGCCTCGACGCGCTGGCGAAGCGCGTCGGCGGCGTGCCACAACTCGGGGCTCGAGAGCTCCAGGGGGATGAAGGGCGGCGGGCCGGCAACCGTGCGCGGGAAAGCCGGCACGTAGATGCTGGCGCACGGGCTCCCGGCCGCCACGTAGGCACGCAGCGGCGCGCCGTCCTCGATGCCGAGCGGGAGCTCCGCGATCATGGACGCGGCCGTGACGCTCAGGCCGCGCACGTGCATGCAGACAGTGACGCCGGTGAAGTCGGAGCCGACGGACGCCGGCGGCGGTTCGACCGGTCCCGCGACGCCGGGGGCGCCCCAGGGTCCCGTCCCGTGGTCGCGTAGGTGGGCTGCGGTGGCGGCCGGCGTCAGCCCGCCGGGAGGGGTCGAGTCGAGGAGGCGGCGGCTGGCCGCCAGGCGGACGTCGGCGTAGCGCGTGTCCTCTCCGGCGTCGCGGAAGCGCCCGAAGTCCTCGCCGGGCGTCAGTCCGGCCGAGGCGCGCGTCCACTCGGTGCGAAGCGTGAGGCGGTTGGAGATGGCGGTGCCGGCCGGGAAGGCGGCGGCCGCGTAGTCGGCGCCCGCCGTCTCGAGGACGAAGGCGTCCTTCGGGTCGGCGATGAGGAAGGAGGAGTCGTACGCCTCGGCGTGGGCGGCGTCGGCGATGCCGCCCTGACCGCACGCCTCCAGCAAGCCCGTCATCACCCCGACCGCCTCGGCCGCGCTGCGGGCGCGCTCGAGGCCGAGGCGGACCAGGTCCATCCCGATCAGGGCCGGCTTCGCGGCCGCGGCATCGTGGGTGGTGCCCACACGCTCATTGCCGATGGCCACGCCATGCTCGTTCACGCCGTGCTCGGCCCCCCACAGCCAGGTCGGGCAGGAGAGGAAGGTGGCGTGCGCTCCGGTGTCGCCGATGGTGAGGTACTGCGTGCGCAACCTGCACCCTGCCGAGCCGCGGCGGCCGAACGGCCAGGCGACCTGGACCTCGCCGGGCGGGCGATCCGAGTTCTTGGCGAACACCATGCCGGATCGGCCCGGGGCGCACAGCGTGTCGCACATGCCTCGCAGTGTAGGGAGGCTGGCTATCGTGACCGGAGTGGAACCGCACGCCGTCCTCGCCCCCGACGAGATCGACCTCTCCGACATGGAGTTCTGGGCTCGGCCCTGGGACGAGCGCGAGGGTGCCTTCCAGACGCTGCGCCGCGAGCGCCCCATGCCGTTCTTCAAGGAGCCAGAGATCCCCGAGGCGCTCAGCTACGTCATCCCGAAGGGGCCCGGTTACTACGCGCTGACCCGGCACGCTCACATCTCCGAGGCGAGCCGGCATCCCGAGATCTTCCAGTCCGGCAAGGGCGCCACCTCCATGATGGACATGCCCGCCGAGATGCTCGACTTCTTCGGCTCGATGATCAACATGGACAACCCGCGCCACGCCCGCCTGCGCCGCATCGTGTCCGCTGCGTTCAACCCGCGGATGATCAAGTCGATCGAGGACCGCATCGACTTCGTGGCCAACGACGTCATCGACCGCGTGGCTACCCAGGGAGGCTGCGACTTCGTGACCGAGGTCGCAGCCCGCCTGCCACTCGAGATCATCTGCGACATGATGGGCGTCGCGGCGTCCGACTACGACACGGTGTTCCAGGCCTCGAACATCATTCTCTCGAACGGCGACCCCGAGTACGTGCCCGAGGGGGACGACCCGATGGTCGCCTTCATGACCGCGGCCCAGCAGCTGAACCTTCTGATGGTGGACCTCGCCACCTACCGCCGGGAACACCCGACCGAGGACGTCACCTCGGCCCTGGTCAACACGAACGTCGATGGCGAGGCGCTCACGGACACCGAGCTCGCCTCCTTCTTCATCCTGCTCGTCGTGGCGGGCAACGAGACGACCCGCAACGCCATCAGCCACGGCTTGCTGGCCATGACCGAGCACCCCGAGCAGCGGGCCCTGTGGCAGGCCGACCCGGCCGGCATCGCCGCCACGGGCGTGGACGAAGTCGTGCGTTGGGGCTCACCCGTCATCTGGATGCGCCGCACCGTGGCCGCCGACACCGTCCTCGGCGAGACCGAGCTGCACGAGGGCGACAAGGTCATCATGTTCTACAACTCGGCAAACCGTGACGAGGACATCTTCGACGACCCGTTCACCTTCGACGTGCGACGCAGCCCCAACCCGCACATCGGGTTCGGTGCGGCGGGCCCGCACTTCTGCCTCGGTGCGCACCTGGCCCGGCAGGAGATCGACGTGATGTTCCGCCGCCTCTTCGAGCGGCTGCCCGACATTCAG
Source organism: uncultured Acidimicrobiaceae bacterium (assembly GCA_963717455.1). Taxonomy (GTDB): domain Bacteria; phylum Actinomycetota; class Acidimicrobiia; order Acidimicrobiales; family RAAP-2; genus Bog-473. The sequence goes on along the minus strand of OY970336.1, from coordinate 1,642,839 downwards.
AGCGTGGGCGAGCCGGATCGCCTGCTCTCCCCGTTCATCAACGGGATCAAGCACCTCGACTGCACCTTCACCCCGGTCGTCGCGCGCTGACCCCGACGCCGATCCCGGCGAGCGTCCCTTCGAGCAGGCGATCCGGAAGTCCGATCGGGCCCTTCAGCCTGTGATCGTCAGGAATCGGGGTTGGTACGAGTGGATGTCGTGCAACAGCACCGGGTACCCAGCCGTTGTGTCGATGTTGTACGACACGATGAGCTGATCGCCCGACGAAAGTTCGGGATGAAAGGTCGGGAAATAGGCCATCTCACCCGCGTACTGTTTGATCTCTGGAATGACGTAGACCGGCTGGGGCGCGGTCCACGGACCCGCCGGCGAGCTCGCGTATGACAAGTCGACGGTTGTGTCTTGAAACAGCCCGCTCGGTATGGATACGGCCACAAAACCCTCGCCATCCGGGTCAGGTAGCACACCTGTCAGCTGGTTGACGGTCGGCACAAGCGCCGCGCTGGGCTCGCCGGCTACCCACTGCGACCCGTTCCAATACCTCCAGGCGTTTACGTCTAATGATTGGCCCGCGGGCACTCGCGCAACCTTCATGTCGTGCACAGCATTGTGATGTGCGCGGTCCAGGTCGGCGCCGTACACATACATGTAGCCGCCACTCGACACGACGGCGCTTCCCCATTCGGTATTCGGATCTGTTGGCAACAACGTGACCGAGCTCGCCGTCGGCGACCCCTGCGATGGCACGGACAGCACGGCAATACCAGAGCGGCCGGAATAGGACAGGGACAAGATTCCGGGCGGGCCTGTAAACTCGTTGACGAAGATCATCTGGTCATCGCCCTGCGTATACGTTGCAAAAGTCTCCCAGATTCCCTCGTTGTTGTACGTATCGGTGATCAGACTCAGCGGAGCGCGATACGACCCGCCGTAGACCGGCACCAGGTTGGGCAGGACACCCACGAGCTCGCTGCTGTGCGCCATGCCAGTAATAGACGGCGTACCGTCTGACTGCGCGGTGCCGATGACCGTGTCGGAAAAGACGAAGGCCTCTCGACCGTCGGGCAATCTCGTCGAGTAGGTGGAGTCACCACCGATCCAACCAGGCCCCAGCTGCCCCGCGAGAAGGTTGTTCAGAGCCTGGTCCGGGACGGCGCGGGGTGGGACAGCAGGCTGCAGGCCGTCACCTCCACTCGCCCAACTGGAAGCTGCCGGCAGGGTGGTCGTCGTCGCGATCGTCGACGTTGTCGTTCCCGTCGTGGACGTCGACGGCTTGGCAGTCCCCTTGGGGCCGCCGGTGGCTGGACGCGAAGTCGGGTGACTCAGCGAAACAGGGGCCGGGTGAGGAGATGTCGCCGCGCCCAACGCGACGGCGACGCCAACCGCGGACGCGCAGACCAGTGCGACAATTCTGAGGGTCAGCCACGGTCGTCGCCTGAGCCGACCCCCTGCCTGCTTCACGGACGCTCCTGGTTGACGCGTGCGTTCATCGGCCGAGCGGATCGTCTCGAATCCGAGCCGGCTAGATGATTCGCCATTTGTGCACCTCGCACGCGGTCGGGATCCTCCCCCGCTCTCCGGGAAGCTGATGGAAAATCTAGAGGACCGAGTCTCAATCCACACATCGCCCACGGCGGGCGAGCCGACCCGCGAGAATGGCGTCAGCCCCCGAAGAATTCCTGGAAGGCCGCCAGCGCCCGCGGACCCCAGACGGTACCGGGGCCGCCGTTCATGGAGATGGCGACGCCGATCATCTCGGCCACCTCCTCGGTGGTGGCGCCACGGTGGGCTGCGGCGCGGGCATGGGCGGCGATGCACCCATCGCACTCGCGGGTGATGGAGATGGCCAACGCGATGAGCTCCTTGGTCTTGGCCGACAGGGCGCCCTCGGCCATGGCCGCTGCCCCGAGCGCGCCGGAGGCGGACATCACCCCCGGGATGGCCTCGCGGAGCGCGTCGTAGGGCTGGCGTAGGTCCTCCTGGACCCGGTGAAAGTGCTCATGTTCCATGGCGCATGCTCGCGCGCCCGGATGCTCAGGTGCTTGCGTGTTGCATGGCGCGTGCCACCGCCTCGGCGAGCACATCTTGGAGGAGCTGGAAGTCGGCATCGAGCTGCTGGGGGGAGTGTGCTGCGAAACGGCCGCCCGCCTCGCTCGCCGCAAAGCCCAGCACGGCTGTGGAAAGGATCCGTTCCAGCTGGACGGCGTCGGCCTCGCTGACGCCGGCGTCGTGCAGGGCGGCGTAGACCGCGTCACGGGTACGCCGGGCCCCCGGCGTCGCCGCGGGGCGCTGCAGCAGGAGGGGGAAGACCTGGGGATGGCGCAGTGCGGCGGCGCGTGTGCCGCGCGCGAGCGCGGCGAGGCGGTCGGGCCACGGCTGGGCGGGATCGGGCAGCGGCACCTCCCAGAGGATCTGCTCGACGACCCCGTCCAGCAGATCGGCCTTGTTGGCGACGTGGCGGTACAGCGCCATCGGGGTCACGCCGAGACGATCGGCGACCGCCTGCATCGTGACGGCGGACAGTCCCTGCTCGTCGGCCAGCGCCAGGCTGGCGGCCAGCACCGCACCGCGGTCGATCTGGGCGGGACGTCCCACGCGGGCCAGTATCGCCCAGCTGCGCGCGACGAGCGCGCCCGGTCAGGCCAAGCTGTCCCCCCTCGGCCCCCGGTTGCGGACCTCTTCCACCGCGGACATCGCGTCGCGCAGCTCCCGGATCCAGTCCGCCTCGTGCTGGGCCACCAGGCGGACGCACCAGGCCAGCGCCTCGCTGCGGCTGCGCGCCACCCCGCCGTCGATCAGCGTGTCGAGCACGCGGCGGTCCCCCATGCGCAACCGCGTCATCACCGGCACCCCGGCGGTGGTGAAGAGCACCTTGGAGCCGCCGCACACGGCGCCCCACGAGACGGTGCGCCGGAACGCAGGCTGTGCCTCGTCGGCGATCCGCATCCGGACACCACGGCTCTCCTCGCGGAACCCGCTGATCCGCGCTTGCTCGGCCACGCTGACCTCGTCATCGCCGGCACCATCGGGGAGCTGGGGTGTCGCCAGGGTCCCGACGACCTGGATCTCGTCCCCGTCGATCTCGATGGTCGGGCTGCCCTCGAACCAGGAGTCGGGCACCCGGCCGGCGAACCAGGCGCCGATGAGCCGCTCCTGCTCGGGCCCCGACGGGGGGGCGGTGGCGGATCGCCGCCTGCCCCGGTGACGCTTTCGCATGTCCTCTGTCTCATCGTTCACATTACTAGATTACAACATTACTTATCAGTCAACAAGCGGTTGCAAGTGGGCGTTTATTAGTATGTGGCATATGCTTACTCTCGTGTGTGCAGCGACATGAAGGTGCTGATGACCGAGGGTTCGGGGCTCGCGTCGCGACAGGTCGCGACCAGGCTCGACGAGCTCGGCCACGAGGTCCTCGCGGCCGTCAGCGACCCCTTGTGCCTGGCCCGCTTCACCCGCCACGTGCACCGCCTGGTGCGAGTGCCGCCCTTCGGTCCCGACCCGCTGGGCTGGTTCGACGCCGTCCTGGATCGGGCGGTCGCGCTGGACGTCGAGGTCGTCTTCCCCACCCAGGAACAGGTGGCGGTCCTCTCGCACCAGCTCCCCCGCCTGACCGGCGCGGGCCTGTGCACCGCCGTTCCGCCGTTCGCCGCGCTGGCGCGCGTGCAGGACAAGGTGGCAGCGCGGGCGACGTTGGAGACGGTGGGCGTCGCCCAACCCCGTTCCCGCGTGGTGCGGGATGGGTCCGGCCTCGGTGCGTGGTCGGCCTTTCCCTCGTTCGTCAAGGCACCGGTGGGCATCGCATCGTCTGCCGTGCGGCGCGTCGAGGACCGGAGCGAGCTCTCCGACGCGATACGCCTCTCGGGCGACGAGTCCTCCGTGCTGGTGCAAGAAGGAGCGGACGGGACCCTCGTGATGGCCCAGAGCGTCTTCGACACCGGCACGATGATCGCCTTCCACGCCAACGAACGGGTGCGCGAGGGGGTGAACGGCAGCGCGTCGGTGAAGCGGAGCACGGACCAGCCCGAGCTGCGGGCGGTCATGGACCGGCTGGGCCGGCGCCTGGCCTGGCACGGGGCACTCTCGTTCGACGCCATCGTGACGGCTGGCGGCCCGCTCGTGATCGACGTCAACCCGCGGCTGGTGGAGCCGGGCAACGCCATCGCGTCGGGCACCGACCTGGTGGCGGCGCTGCTGGCCGTCGCCACCGGCACGGCGCCTCCGGTGAGCGGCGAGTCCCGCTCGGGCGTGACCACCCATCAGCTCCTGATGGCGATCCTCGGTGCGGCGCAGCGCAGCGGTCGGCGCCGGGCGATAGCGGGCGAGGTTGCGGCGGCACTGGCTCGACGCGGCGCCTATGCGGGGTCGCGCGAGGAACTGCTGCCTCTCCGGGGTGACTGGCGCACCCTGTCCCTCCCGGTCCTGGCCGCCACGGCGACGCTGGTCCATCCCCCTGCGTACCGCTGGTTCGCGCAGGGAGCCGTCGCCGGCTACGCGCTCAGCCCGCAGGGGTGGCGCGCCCTGTGCGAGTCCGCCCCGCCCGGCGAGGTCACTCCAGGAGCATCTTGAAGCCCACGTGCGTGGGCGAGAAGCCGAGGCGCTCGTAGAAGCGGTGGGCGTCCTCGCGCCGAGCGTCGGAGGTGAGCTGCACCCGGTAGCAACCGAGGGCGCGCGCTCTCCCGACGGCGTCACGCAGCAACGCGGTCCCCACACCGCTCCCCCGATGGTTCGGGTGCACGTGCACCGACTCGACCTCTGCGCAGAGCCCTCCCTGCGCCTGCAGATGACGGAACACGATCAACTGGCACACCCCGACGACCTCGCCCCCCAGCTCGGCCACGAGGACGACGCCCCCGGCAGCGTCGATCTCACCCAGCGCGGCGGCATAGGGGCCCACGTCGGCCGGATCCTCGACCCGGGGCGGGCCTCCGGGGAGCGCGCCGAGCTGCAGCAGCTCGGCGGCGCGACCGAGGTCGGCCTCGGTTGCCGGCCTGATCACGAGCCCCTCGGGGTTCATGCCCGGACAGCCGTCGTCACCCATGGCCCCAATGATGGCCCCAAGGGTGGTGGTCAGTGACCGCCCTTGCGCTCCCGCAGCGTGATGGCGCGGCGGGGGCAGTCCCGGGCGGCCCGCCTTGCCGCGTCGACGAGCTCGGGGGGCAGCGGCTTGCCGTCGACAATGGGATAGCCCCACTCGTCGAGCGTGATGGCCTCGGGCAACAGCTCGGCGCAGTAGCCGTACGCGTTACAGGCGACGGGGTCAACGAGGATGCGGAGCATCGTCACGCCACCTTGGCCGGCTGGGGGAAGCGGAGCTGCGAGGGGCGGTTCCAGTGCGCACACGGCGCACCGTGGAGGTGCGAGCTGACGTCGGCTGTGAAGACGTTGAGCGCGCTGCGCACGAGGTTGACGGCGCCGTCCGGGTGCCGGCAGGCCCCGCGGCCGTCGACCTCCCTCAGTCTGCGCTCCAACCTGGCCATGAGCCCCGGGTCGACGTGTCCTCGGGCGAGCCGCGTCAGGTCGTCGGCGATGGCCGGCAACCCGTAGACGCACGGCCCGCACTGGCCCATGCTCTGGCCCGCCATGTAGTGGGCGATGCGCGCCGACTCCATGAGCCCGCAGGCGTCCTGGCCAAGGACGATCACGATGCCGACGCCCGCCGTCGCCCCGATGGCTCGGAGCGACAACGACGCGTACGGCGTCGTGAAATGCGCCGGGCCAACCCAGGAGCCGCCATAACCGCCCACCAGGAGGGCCTGGGGCGGTCCAGTCGGCGTGGCCCGGTTAGCCAGGTCGATCAGCGGTGTCCCGCGATCGGCCTCCACCACGCCCGGGTGCGCCACCGCGCCCGAGATGGTGATGAGGGATGTGCCGGGGTCCTCGACCAGGCCATGGGCACGGAAAGCGTCGGGCCCCGTGCGGGCGATCATCGCGACGTGGGCCAGCGTCTCCGCGTTGTGCACGAGCGCCCCGCGGCGGCCGATTCGGAGGGCCGTCCCCTTGTCGGGCCGGAAGAACGGGAGAGACCGGCCCGAGTCGGCCCAGCGGACCAACGCCGACTCCTCGCCGGCCACGAAGCGGTCGGGCGGTCGCATCAGGACCTCGGTGACCCGCGCGCAGCCGTCCGTGGCACGCTCGGCCATCGCCTTCGAGACAGCGGCGGCGACGTGCTCGCGGCCCTCGGGCACGCACACCGTGACCCGGTGGGCGCCAGTAGCAGCAGCCATGAGCTGGGCGCCGTCGAGCACCAGGTGGGGCGACTGCAACAGGAGGAGCTTGTCTTTGTCGCTGGCCGGCTCGCCCTCCATCGCGTTGACGAGGATGGTGCCTCCCCCGCCGGCGGCGTGCGCCACTGCGAGCTTGATCGCAGCGGGGAACCCGGCACCGCCGCGGCCCGCCAGCCCCGAAGCCTCGAGGACGGAGACGAACGCCTCGCGCCAACCATGGGCCCCGCGGGAAGGCAACGGGACGGGCCCGAGCGTCGCCACGTGGCCGGCCAGGTCGGTGGGGTGGCCCAGGACGCGGTAGCGACCGGTGGTCGGGATGGTCTCGCTCGCGCTATGCACGGTGTCCCTCCACTCGGCCCCGGCCGCTCGGCGCGAGGTGCTTCGGCGGCACTCCGGCGACCGACGCCTGAGCCGTCCGGGCGGAGACCTGGCGGGAGGCCACCCGCAGCCGCCACACCAGCGCAGCGGCGACAGAGGCAACACACGCCACGCTCAGCACGATCACCCAGCTCTCGCGAGAGTCGGTGCCCATGCCGAAGGTGTGGGCGAGGGCCACCGGCCAGCTCAGGTAGGCGAGCCAATGGACGGCGCGCCAGGTGCCCGGGCGCATCCGCGCCCGCAGCAGGCTGGTCACGAAGACGGCGAGCATCAGGTCGAGCGCGACGGCCCCGACGCCGACCCAGAACCGTCCATAGCTCGACGTGAACGGGACCACGACGGCGGCCCAGCTGATGTTGACGTACGTGTCGAGGACGCTGGTCATCACGTGGATCCCGAGGAACACCACGGCGATCATGGAGATGCGGCGATGCATCTCCTGCTGGGCGAACCCAGGCCAGCGGCGGGCGCGGGCTCGGGTCGTGGTCGTGAGGCCCAGCACCATGGTGAGGGTGAACAGGACCAGGGCCATGATCCCGCTGGCCCGAGTGGCGTACCACAGAGAGGTCGAGCTCATGGCGCCGGCTCCAGGGGCCACCCGTTCACCGAGAACACCTCCCCGTCGTGGCGGACGAGCCGCAGGGACTGCTCGAAGCCTGCGAGCTTGCCGAGGGCCTGCTCCCCCCACACGACGGCGGCAGTCGTCACGATGTTGGCCTGCACGCAGCTGGTGCCGGTGGCGGAGACGAGCGCCCAGAACGGCGCCACGCAGTCGCCGGTCCGGGGGTCGACGATGTGGCGGACCTGCCGGTCGCGCAGCGACCACGCCCTGACCGAGGTGGCCGAGCTGGCCAGGCCACCGTGGGTGATGGCGACCACCTGGTCGACCAGCCCTGCCGGCGTCGACGACTCCCGGGCGATGCCGACGGCCCAGCCGCCGGCCGGTGCCGTGCCGGCGACGGCGACGTCGCCGCCGAGGCTCACGAGCGCGCCACTGTCGATTTCGTGGGCGATGCGGGAGGCCGCCCGGTCGGCCGCCAGCGCCTTGGCCGTCGAGCCCAGGTCGAGACGGACACCGCGGGGGATGCGCACGGCCCGGGTGGCCGGATGCAGCTGCACGTGCAGGTAGCCGGCGACGGGCCCGAGGGCGCGAGGCGGAGCGGGCGGCCGCGCCTGCACCACCTCGAGGTCGGCGTCGTAGCCGAGCGCGGCGATGGCGTTGCCGATCGTCGGGTCGACGGCACCCCCGGTGCGTTCGGCCGCAAAGAGGGCCACGGTGAGGGCCTCGAAGAGGAGCGGGCCCACCTGAACGGGCCTTCCGGCGTTGGCGTGCAGCATCTGGAGCTCGGAGTCGTCGCGGAAGCGGCTGCAGGCGAGGTCGATGGACTCGAGCTCGTCGGCAAGGATGCGCTCGGCGGCGTCCGCGGCCCCGGGTTCCTGCACCACGACGGTGGCCGTGGTGCCGATGGCCCGGAACGAGCGGGTCGTCAGCACGGGCTCACTGGTGCGCGACGTGCACGTCACGCCGAGGAGCCCCCCGATGTCACGGCAGGCGTCGACTGGCTGACTGAAGGAGCCGACGACGAGCTGCCTGTGTTGCCGGTGTTGCCGCTGTTGCCGATGGTTCGGGTGTTGCCCGACGAAGAGCCGCCGCCTGCGATGTTGGTGCTGGTCGAGCCGGACCCAGACGACCCCGACCGCGCGCTGCCCGATGCGTTCCCTGCGTGGTCGTGGGACACGACGATCCCGATGGCCACGGTGGCGCCGGTAGCGGCGAGGACCGCCCCGCGGGTGAGGGTGCGCAACCGGGCGCGAGCCTTGTCCCTGCTCTCGGGTGTGTGCGGCTGACCAAGGGTTGTCATGAGAAGGAGTACCTCTGCTCGGGGGGACGGGTGCATCCCAGCATCTGGGCTTCGATCTCCTCGCAGCGCCCGCTGTGGGTGTGCTGTGACATTGTTCCCCGCCGGCCCCGCCGAGAATCCGCGGCTACCACTACGATCGCCCGCGCCGGCCCGACGACGGGAAGCGGCAGGGGGTGACGATGTCCCAGGTCAACACGGTGCGAGGGCCGGTGGAGGGCCGCCTCCTCGGACGGACCCTCATGCACGAGCACATCTTCGTGCTGAGCCCCGAGATCGAGAAGACCGCAGAGGAATGGGACGAAGCCGCCGAGCAGGCACGTGCCGTGGCCAAGCTGCGGGAGCTGAAGGCGCACGGAATCGACACCCTGGTGGACCTCACGGTGGTGGGGCTGGGGCGGTACATCCCCCGTGTCGCGGCGATCGCCGAGCAGGTCCCCGACTTCAACGTCGTCGTGGCAACCGGCGTCTACACGTACAACGAGGTGCCGATGTACTTCCACTTCCGCGGGCCGGGCACCATCCTGGGCGGACCCGAGCCCATGGTGGACCTCTTCGAGCGCGAGATCCGGCACGGGATCGGCGACACCGGGGTGCGGGCCGGCATCCTCAAGTGCGCGTCGGACCGCCCCGGCATCACGCCGGGCGTGGAACGTGTCCTCCGTGCCGTGGCGCATGCCCACCGGGCGACCGGGGTGTCGATCACCACGCACACGCCGACGCCGCCCGAGCCGTGGGGGCTCGAGCAGCAGCGCGTCTTCAGGGAGGAGGGCGTGGACCTCACCCGCGTCGTCATCGGCCACAGCGGCGGGACGGTGAACACGGACTACCACCTGAGCCTCATCGACAACGGCTCGTATCTCGGCTTCGACCATTTCGGCCTGCCCGGGATCACCCTCGAGGAACGCGTGGATGCCGTGGCGCGGCTCTGCGAGCGGGGGTACGCCGAGCGGATCGTCCTCTCGCACGACGCCATGTGCTTCGTGGACTGGTTCCCGCGCTCGGTGATGGACGCGTCGCACACGTGGCGCTGGACCTACATCTCCGAGCAGGTGCTCCCCGCAATGCGCGAGCGTGGCATCAGTGACGGTGACATCGCCACGATGCTGGTGGACAATCCGCGCGCCATCCTCGAGGGGGGAGCACCGTACTGATGGCGCTCCCGGCGTGACGCTGCTCCAGACACAGGTGCTGGCCCACCTCGCCAGGGCGTTCCCCGACGACGTGGCATGGCGCAACCTCGCCGACGGCTCCGAGATCACCCTCCAGGGGTGGCACCACCAATCCAACGGGCTCGCCCGGGGCCTCGTCGCGCAGGGGCTCCGGCGTGGTGACAGGGTCGGCCTCCTCATTGGCGGCGACCACCCTCTCGAGTGGCTCGTGTCGTACATGGCGATCCACAAGGCCGGCGCTGTGGCTGTGCCGCTCTTGAGCAGGCTCGGCCCGGCCGAGCTGGCCCGGATCCTGCGGCATGCGCAGGCGGCCGTCGCGCTGTGCGGCGATGTGCACGACGAGCTCAGGTCCGTGGTCCCGACCCTCGTGAGCACGCGAGCCGAATGGGACGAGCTCCTCTCCCCCGACGACACAGACGTGGAGCTGCCCCTCTCCCCCCACGACGTCGCCGACGTCATGTACACCTCGGGAACGACCGGCGAGCCGAAGGGCGTCATCGTTCGGCACGGCGGGCTCTCGACCATCGATCGCGTCCCGGCGGCCTGGCTGGGGCTCGGGTTCCTCACCTCCTCGCCGTTCGCCACCACGAGCGGTTCTCTCCTCGTCTGCGGGCCCCTGCGCGGCGGGCTCAGCGGATGGTTCCTTCCCCGCTTCGACCCGGACCGCTGGCTGGCGGCGGTCGAACGAGACCGCCCCGTGGCCGCGTTTCTCGTGCCGGCGATGGTGGAGCTCATCGTGGGTGCCCCAGGCTTCGAGACGGCGGACCTCTCGAGCCTCGCGGTCGTCAACGTCGGCAGCGCGCCCATTGCCGGCGCCACCCTGCGCCGCTTCGGCGCCGGACTGCCCAATGGACAGGTCCTGTCCGGCTACGGGATGACCGAATTCGGCGCCGTGACGGCGACGCCGATTGGAGACGGCGGGAAGCACCTCGGGTCCGTCGGGCTGCCCCTCCCGGGCGTCGAGATCCGGATCGTCGACGGCGGCGGCAACACCATCCCGGCGGGCCAGGTGGGTCAGGTGACGATCGCCGGCACGCAGCGCCCGCGGGAGTACCTCGGAGATCCCGAGGGGACTGGGCGCACCTGGGTCGGCGGTTGGCTGCGCAGCGGGGACCTGGGCTACCTCGACGACGACGGCCACCTCTGGATCGTCGGGCGGGAGAAGGAGATGATCATCCGCGGCGGCCACAACGTCGTGCCCGGCGAGGTGGAGGCGGCCCTCTTCGAACACCCCTCCGTGGCGGAGGCCGCCGTGGTGGGCGTGCCGCACCCGATCCTCGGCGAGGACGTCGCGGCCTGGGTGGTGCTGCGTCAACCCGCTTCCGACAACGAGCTCCGCTCGTTCCTCCTGACGCATCTGGCCGACTACAAGGTGCCCCGTCGCATTACGGTGGTCGACGCCCTCCCGCGCAACGAGAGCGGCAAGGTGCTCAAGTCCGAACTCGTGCCCGGTGACCAAACGAGGAGCCCATCGTGACGGCGAGCTCCACCACCTTGACGGTCGAAGTGATCGGGCGCGTGCGGCGCCTGACGCTCAACCGCCCCGAGCACCACAATCCGCTGACGCCACGCTGCATCCGGGAGATCCTGGAGGCCGTCACCGATGCCGAGGCGGATACCCGAGCCAGTGTCGTCATCATCCGCAGCACCGGGCGATCCTTCTCGTCGGGCTACGGGTTCATCGCAGAGGACACGGACCCGGGTGACTTCGCGCCCCACGAGACGATTGAAGGCGACCTGACCGCCATGCTGGCCCTGGCGAGCGGGTGGGAACGGGTCTGGGACTGCGCCATCCCGGTCATCGCCCAGGTGCAGGGCAACTGCCTGGCCGGCGGTACGGACCTCGCGCTGCACTGCGACCTGGTCGTGGCGGCTGACGACGCGCGCATCGGCTTCCCCCCGGTCCGCTCCATGGGCGTCCCGCCCACCAACATGTGGCTGTACAACCTCGGCCCCCAGTGGACGAAGCGGCTGCTCCTGACCGGCGACACCATTTCGGGCATGCAGGCGCGTGATCTCGGCCTGGTGGTCGCCACGGCACCGGCCGACGCTCTCGACGGCGTCGTGCTCGGGCTGGCGCAACGCATGGCGCTGATCGGACGGGACCTGCTGGTGGCCAACAAGCGGGTGGTGAACATGGGCCTGGAGCTGATGGGCCGCACTCAGCTACAGCGGTTTGCGGCCCTCAATGACGTCGTCGGCCACCGCGCCCCCGAGGCGCGGGCGTTTTCCGAGCGGATCAACGAGGTCGGACTCCGCCAGGCGGTGCGAGAGCGTGACGCGGCGTTCGATCCGCCGCGCCGCAACCCGGACCACAGCTAGACGTCGGTCAACGACGTCTCGGCGATGCCGAGGACCCGCAACGTCCGGCCCAGCCCCAGAAACGCTGAGACGCAGATGGTGAGATCGAAGATCTCGGGGTCGGTGAACGAGCCGCGCATCTGATCCATGAATGCATCGTCGATGCTGGTGTGGTCGACGGCGAAGCGCTCGGCGTACTCCACGGCCAATCGCTCTTGTGCTGACAGTTCCCCCTCACCATCAGTCCCGACTGCGCAGTAGAAATCTTCACTGACTCCCTGCTCCCTGACCTTCTGAGCCCGGAAGGCTAGACAGACCGTACAGTCGTTGAGTTGCGCGATCCTCATCCGTGCGGCTTCGCGCACTCGCACAGGGAGGATGCTCTTGTTGTAGGCGGCATCGACGAGCCGGATGGCCGCCTCACCCAACTCGGGCTGGAGCGACCAGATCTGCACGGCATCGCCCCCGTCCCCGGAGGGCATTTCAAGACGGGCCACGACCGGAGTTTATGCCAGTATGCGGGTTCGCGTGCAGTGGATCCGGGCGGCGGAGCACCCCCGGGGATCGGAAGAGAAGGCATGGGGCTCACTCGTTACACCTTGGATTCGATGCGCTCGTGCATATGGGTGAGCGGGCGCTCGAGCTTGCATCCGATAAACACCGAGACCCGTGGGATCACAGGTTGGTTCGAGAGCTCCACTCGTGACGATGGATCGCTCGACCTCGAACTCCCGGTGTCGGGCGAGTTGGAGCTCGCCGTGGAGCGACTCACCTCCGGTAACCAGCTCTACGACCACGAGCTACGCCGACGCATGGATGCTCGGCGATACCCCACCATCGTCGGTCGTGTGACGAACATCTCTGCCAGCGGACCTCATCCTCGGTACATCATCACAGGAGACATCTCGTTTCACGGTAAGACAAGGACCTTTGAACACGAGATGCAGATCGCCGTACACGAAGAAGGTGTCTCGCTGACCGGAGAGTATGTCTTCGATATCCGCGAATTCGGTATGAAGCCTCCAAGCATGTTGATGGTGCGCGTCTATCCCGAGATCAGCGTCCGCGTCGAGCTGAACGGCAACCGCGACACCTAACGAGTCTGCTCGGCGACCTCATTGTTGACAACGCGCCGCAGGACGAAACGGCATGTGCACGTGGAATGGGTTCCGTTTGGAAGACCGCTCAGCCTCACGTTGGACGAGCCGGCGCAGCGGGCGAGCACCGTGGACGGGGTCGAACCCCGTTCGGCAAAGCGACGGAGCGCTGACTCGCAGACTCGATCTCGAAGCTCGTTGTACTGCAGCTCGACGACGTCGCTCGATAGTCGGTGAGGGCGTTCCACAGGCAGTTTGCATCAGCGTCCGCGATGGCTGGCTATGCCGTGGGCTCTTGCGGCCGCGAAATGCCTCAAACGCTTCGAGAAACCCGGTGAATCGGCCATGCGCGAGCGGAGCCCGAGTTTTCGATACCAGCGCTCTCGCTCACTGAGGACATGCGGACATTATGACCGACACCGGAGCGCCGGGTGTGAGAACGGTACCCGGTGGGGGGGCCTGACTCAGCACGGTCTGAGGAGCTTTGAGCGTTGTCGCCGTGACCGCGTGAGAGATGGACGGCGTGCCAGCGGCGGACACGGCGGGTCTCGTCGTTGTGGTGGTCGTCGTCGAAATTGACGACTTGGTGCTCGGTAGTCTGCTTGCAGTTGATGAAGGAACAGGGCCCGTTGTCGTAGTGGACGGCCGGGCAGTGGTCGTTGTTGTCGTCGTCGCGGACGAGTAGCAAGCCAAGGTAAGGCCGGCCACATGCAGCAGATGCAAGGCCGCCCCGAAAGTGAGCCCAGCGACCATCGGCACAACCGCACCGCCGGGATAGCAGCCCGACCAAGTTATCCCCACAAACGAGCCCTTCGGCCTGGTGGAACCGGGGACCAGCGGGACAGCACCAACGTTCCGATTGGGTGGACGCCCCGGAATCGAAAGCGAAGCGACGATGCTTTGACTGGTCGGGGTCCCCTTGTCACAGGGCATATTCAACGGGACAGAGAAAAACCCGGCGAGGCGCAGGTAGAAACGGGCGGGTGTGATCTTCATGCCGATCACGTCTGGAACAGCGACCGCTTGTGGCTTCGGCAACGTCGACGTCGTCGGCGTCGTCGACGTCGTGGTCGTCGTCGACGTCGTGGGCAGCATTGTCGTGGTCGTGTTCTTCTTGCTCGAAGAAGCCCCCCGCACGCGAGGCGGAGAGTTTCCGCACGCGGCGATGAGACACGCTGTGATCAGAACAGAGATGATCGCCGCGCGCCCGTGTCGATTTTCCATCGGCGTCATTATGACCGTTGAGCTGCCGTTGTTCGTGTCCCGCGGCAATCCTTTGTCTCCGGTGAAATGCCGAAGCCGTCGCGGATCGTGGGCGCGCGTCACCAGGCACCGGTCGGTGCGTGACGAGGTGGAGTTGTGGACGGGTGTGGCTACGCGGCCTTCTCGGTAATGGTGACGGCGAATCCGAGTCCTCGATCCGGTGCTGGAGCCGCTTTGCCTCGACGGCCGGATCGTGACGGCGCTCGAAGTAGTCGGCACCAGGGTCTGGGTAGAGGGCTCCGGTGCTGAGCAGATGCCAGGCGGTCTCGAGCATGGAGTGCGCGACGGCGACTGCCGCCTTGTTCGGGCCTCGGCGCCGGGCGATGCGGGAATAGAGCGCCGAGTAGTAACTGCCTTTGGTCCGCGCTGCGCTCCGTGCGGCCTCGATCAAGGTGCGCCGCAGCCACGGTGCACCCTTGCGGGTGCCGACCGGGCGCTTCTTGCCGGCCGACTCGTAGCTGGCCGGCGCCACGCCCGCCCAGGCGCACAGGTGCCCCGCCGTCGGGAAGCGATTCATGTCGGCCCCGGTCTCGGCGACGATGATCTGCGCCGTGGTCGCCGAGATGCCCGTGATGGAGGTGAGCAGGGCGACCTGGGGCTCAAAAGGGACGAGCCGGGCACAGATCTCGGCGCTGAGCGTGGCGATGGAGGCGTCCAAGAAGTCGAGGTGGTCGATGATCTGGCGACAGAGCAGCGCGTGGTGAGCGCCGAAGTTCCCCTCGAGGGCGACTTCGAGCCGATCGATCTTGTTGCGCATGACCCCCTTGGCCATGCCGGCCAAGACCACCGAGTCGCGCTCGCCGGCGATCATCGCTTCGATCATCGCCCGCGACGACGCCGACCACACCGTCGACGCCACCGAGGTGAGCTTCACCCCGGCGTCCTGCAGGGTCTTCTCGAGGCACTGGATCTCCTTGGCCCGGGCGTCGACCTGGGTCTTCCTGTAGCGGGTCAGCTCGCGGAGCTCTCGGATCTCGGGCGGGGGCACGAAGGAGGGCCGCACCATCCCGTGCGCGGCGACGTCGGCCAGCCACTCGGCGTCGGAGAGGTCGGTCTTGCGTCCGGGGACGTTCTTGACGTGGGCGGCGTTACAGAGCCACAACTCCTCGAAGAGCCCCTCGAGGGCGTAGTAGACCGCCCGCCAATAGATCCCCGTCGCCTCCATCGCCACCGTTTTGACCCCAGCGTCCATCAAGAACGCAGTCAGCTCGGCCAGCCCCGCCTGGGTGGTGGGGAACCGTTCTTTGGCGACCTCGATATCGCCGCCGGGCATCGTCACCCTTGTGCAGGCGACCACATTGTCGCGGTGGACGTCGAGGCCGCCCACCTTGTCCCTGATCTGCTTCATCGCTCACCTCCTGATAGTCGGAGGCCACCGGGAGAGGACCACGGTGTAAAGCGGAATCTCCGGTTCGTGCTCGTAGCGACACTTGGTGGTCCCCACGGTCCCGCACCAGACTTATCGCGCGCTCGCGGCGGCAAGAAAACGTCGGCGACCACACCCAGCGGCCGCCCGCCAGCATTTCATCCCTTGATGGTGACCGGCCAGGTCATGAGGACTTATCAAGATCTTCGAGGCGGGCATCAAGCCCGGCGACCGTGCTGTCAAAAAACGCAGCTCGAGGACCCCTTCGGCCGGTGGCTGGCGGACCTCGATGAACCTCTCGGCGAGCTCGGAGGGCGCCGAGTAGAACACCGTGTCTCACTCCACGAGCGGGGTGCGCCGACCTTTCGGGTCTCTCGACGGGCGGTGTCGCACCGGCGGCTGCGCTCCGAGCCCCGGTCACCCGAGGACGAAGCGCTCGGCGGGCACGTCCTTGGTGCTCCCGTGCGCGACAGCGTGGAAGAACCTCCAACCACAGCGATGCCCGCCGGTTCAGCTGGGCCACATCCGCGGGGCGGGTCGAGGTCCGGAGGAAGCCGCGCTTGAGGTCCCTGAGGGGTCGCTCGTCCTTCCCCTTCCTCGCCGCGTCGCCGGCGTTACAGACCTTGAAGGCGAGGTCGTGGTGCATCATGAAGGTGACCACGGCCAGTGGAGCACACGAAGCGTGGAGCACACGAAGCGTGGCCCCTTGGACTCGCCGAACTGGCCCCTGCGGTCGTGGCGGCCCACCGCGGGGACGCCGCCGATCGCCTCGAAGAGGCGGAACAGTCCCTTGACGTTGTGCGACTGGTCGATGGACGTGGTGAACCACCAGAATTTGAGACGGCTCCAGCGAAGACACACCCGAAGCAGTACAGCTCGTGGTCCCGGCCCCAGCGCCTGGCCCTGCGGTTGCAGTCGGACCAGTCGAGCTGAAACTCCTCGGCCGGCCCGGTCTCGATGGGCAAGGTGAGCCGGACGCGCCCGCGCATAGGGCCGCGTACGGAGCGCAGGTAGCGCACCAGGGCCGGATACGAGCCGTCGTAGCCCTCGGCAACGATCACCGCATGATCGAAGTCGCCTGAAGCTCCGAGTTGTGGTCGAGCAGCAGGGCGATGCGCCGCCGCCAGCGCTCGTCGACCACGAGACCCTCGACCGCGGTCTCCCGCTTCGGTGGCGGCCCGCCTTCTCGAGCCAGTTCGACACCGTCTAGGGGTGGTGGCGAACATGCTGGGCGATCTGCTCGATGCTTCAGCCAGCGGCCCACCAGGCCTTGACGTTCATGTACTCCTCCTGGGTCATGATCGGATCGGCTCAATCCAGCTCGTCCGTGCTTGCCAGCTCCGACGGGCTGGGAAACCCCTGACCCCGACCGGTGGATACCCACTCAGGAGGAGCCGCGGCGTCAGCCAAGACCGCGAATTTCGGTGATCGTAGAACGCACGAAGTATCAGGCTTTAAGTCAACGGAGGCGAAAGAGCATGTCGTAAAAGCGGAACCGACAGCGTTCATAGAGGCTTGGGAGGACGGACGGGCTCTCGGCAGAGTAGTAGCGCGATGCGAGCGCGATGCGGCGCCGGTTGGACGAGGACTTCCGAACCCCGTGCAGCGTCTCGGCCGTTGTGGCGAAGATCACCATCCGTCCGGGCCGTGGCTCAATCACCGTCGGCGGCGACGCCCTGTCCTCAGGCCACAGCTCGAGCTCACCACCGTCACCGGGTTGCCAGTCGCTCAAGTACAGCAGCAATGCGACCCGGCTCCAGAGGCCGGTGACGGGGTGTCGAGGGGGGTCCTGGTGAACGCGCTGCCATCCTCCCGGCGGAGTGATGTACACCCCGGCGGACGCCAGGCGTGGGTCCGAACAAAGCCCGGCGATTCCGGTAAGGTCGCCCAGATCGTCGACGAACTCATCACTGGTGAGAGCGGACCACAGCGAACGGGCCGTTGCCCCCATGCCCTCTCGGTCGCTCAGGGTGCCCCGGCGCAGACGCCGGGTCTCATACCAAACGAATGATTCGTCTGGGAGGGTGTCGATAAATGACGCTGCGCGTACCACCAGGTCCGGATCGAATGCTCCATCGACCACGAGGTGGGGCCACGGCGACCCACTTCGGTAGGCGTGCCGGTCGAGCACCACGGGTTTGCGGGTTGGGGAAGACCCCATAAGCGCAGCGTGCCAGATTGCCCCGGGTCAAGCAAGACCCCTTCGTGGGGCGTTCAGGCCCTACGTCTTCCACCAGCACCGATAGGGACAACCAGTTCCGCTCCCGGGCCTCAGGCCTTCCTCAAGAGTCCGGGCTCACCGGTTCGAGGGCCCGGGTTGTCTCCGCCGGCGATAACGTTCGAGCTTGCCTTCACCAACCAGAGCTATCTCGCAGCATGATTGTCATAACCACCGACAACCAAACTCAGAGCAGACCCATGGAGCCCACCGATTCCAATAATCATTCCGGCCATGCCAACTGGACAATCGCCGTCCTGATTCCTACATTCCGACGTTCGGAGATGCTGAAGGCACTCCTGGGATCACTGAGCCAGGGTAGACGTATTCCGGACGAGGTGATCGTCGTCGACAACGATCCGGAGAGGTCCGCCTATCCTGAGCCAATCAGGGGATTGCCCGTTCGTGTCATTCATGCCGGACTCGGACTGAACCTAGCCGGGGCGCGGAACATCGGATGGCGGTCAGCCGATTCGGATCTATGTATCTTCATCGATGATGACAATGTCGTCGAGCGGGATGCTATCGCAGAGCTGGCACGACCCTTCGAGACATCGCACATTGGGCTTGCCGGTCCCGTTATCTACGCTGGTGACACCGGAACTGTTTGGTGCGGTGGCATCCGGCGGTCGAGTTGGACAGGTCTGACGCGCTGCCTACTTCGGGGCCAGTCGATCCTCCCAGCGGCTACGACATGGCATACCGACGACATGCCCGATGCGTTCGCTGTTCCCAGCGCGGTCCTTGAGGCGATAGGGGGGTTTGACGAGGAGCGGTTCCCAATTCACTACGACGAGGCAGACCTCGCCGCTCGTGTTCGTGGACTCGGGCTGCGGACCATCGTTGTTGGGGGTGCGAGAGTGCGGCACTACGGATGGGTGGGGATCAGTCCTGGTCAAGCCATCGTGAAGGCGACGACAATGCACAGCGCGGAACGGGCCCGACAGATGGCTCTCTCCCGCGTTCGCTTCCACATGCTGCATTCACGTGGTCTCCCGAGGTTGAGTTCGGTGGGGGTATTCATCCCCGTCTGGATGATCGTGACAATGGCGGCCTGCCTTCGCGCCGACGGATCCTGGGCTGACCGCATTACCACCGTGCGCGCCGTCGGAGCGGGTACCTTAGCCGGGTACCGTGAAGTCTTGCGCGGACAAAGGAAGGCTCGTACGTCCTCCCCTGCGATCAGGGCGAGGGGTGGGGGTTCAGGTGGTGCAGATCGATGTCAGCGCCTGATGCCTTCTTCTGCGCTACGCCGCCCGCTCGGTGCGTGGTTACACGGGGACCGGTGGCAGGCTCCGCGGGAGGGTGAGCGCCCGGGGTGAACGCTTGACCCAGGGCCACTCGAGCGAGCACGGAACCGACGCCCCGAGCGCGATCATCTGAGCGGCCGAGGACACCGCTTCACGGCCCCAGGACGGGTTGGGAATCTCGTTGAGAGTGCTCTCCACTGGGGAACACTTTGAGGTAGACATGAGCGCGTGGTCCGAGGCGGTGAACCGAGATGCAGCCGTAGCCAGCCATGCTCGAGGCCAGGGGCGCGTGTCCGCATGGGTATCGCAGTGCTAATCGCCTTCCTGGCCCTCGGCTCGGTCGGGACACCCGTACAGCCGGACGCGGCCGGCGCGGCCACGACGCGGCCGAACATCGTCTTCATCCTGACCGACGATCTCTCGTGGAACCTGATCACCCCGCAGATCACGCCGCACATCGTCCAGTTGGAGCAGGAGGGCGAGACGTTCACGAACTACTACGTCGCTGACTCGCTGTGCTGCCCGTCGCGCGCCACCATCTTCACCGGGCTGTTCCCCCACGACACCAAGGTGACGACCAACGAGCCGCCTTACGGGGGATACACGAAGTTCGTGTCCGAGGGCCTCTCCAAGAAGAGTTTTGCCGTGGCCCTCCAGAAAGCCCGCTACAAGACGTCCCTCCTGGGCAAGTACCTCAACGGTTACGGCGACAAGGGAAAGGGCTTACTCATCCCGTCGGGCCGTGCCAACAAGATGACGAAAGCCAACGCGCCCATCCCACCGGGATGGAACGACTGGCACGTCAGCAACAACACGGGGTACCAGGAGTTCAACTACTACCTGAACGACAACGGCGTTTACAACTTCTACAACAAGGGCCTCGGAACTTACGGCGTGGACGTCTCGAGCCGCTACGCACAGAAGTTCATTGTGAAGAACGCCCACTCGCCCTTCTTGGTCGAGGCCGCGACGTTCGCGCCCCATCCCCCGTACACGCCCGCTCCGCGCAACGCCAAGGACTTCCCCGGGATGACCGAGCCCCGCGACCCGTCGTTCGGCGCCCAGAACATCAATCCGCCCACCTGGCTCGGCCAGCGGCCGCCCTTGACCGCCGCCCAGGTTCAGAAAATCGACGCCGCGTACCGCGAGCGGGCCCAGGCGACGGAGTCCGTCGACAAGCTGCTGGCCACCACCGAGGCCACATTGACCCGCGAGGGCATCGCCAAGAACACCTACATCGTCTTTAGCTCCGACAACGGCTACCACCTGGGGCAGCACCGGATACTCGAGGGCAAAGAGACGGCCTTCGACACCGACATCAAGGTCCCGCTCATCGTGGTCGGGCCTGGAGTGCCCCATGGCAAGGTGGTGCCCCAGGTGACCCAGAACGTCGACCTGGCCCCGACCTTCGAGCAACTCGCCGGTGTGCGGCCGAGCGGGTCGATCGAGGGCCACAGCCTCGTCCCGCTCCTCCACCCCTCAAAAGCGACACCCCGATGGCGAACGGTCGCGCTACTCGAGCACCACGGTGACACCAAGCCCGGGGACCCCGACTTCGAAGGCGCCGGGAGCAACCCGCCGACGTACCAAGGCATCAGGATCCAGGCCCGGCACCTGCCCGGCTTCAGCGGGCCGGTCAACGCGACCTGGGTTGAGTACGACGACCCCCATCACGAGATCGAGTACTACAACGACGCCAAGGACCCCTACCAGCTCGACAACATTGCCGGGACCCTCACCAAAGCGCAGCGAACCACGCTGCACCGGATCCTCGTCGGGCTGCACAACTGCCACACCGCCACCTCATGTTGGCGAGCCGGTCGGCCGCAGTAGGCGCCAAGCCATGGACCCAGGTTGCGGCGCCCCGCCTGACCGGTTGCCCGCTCGGGTTCAAGCGTGAGGGTGAGAGTCGGCGTAGGTAGACCAGAGATCGCTATCTGGTCACATGAGAAATTCCGGCAGTCGGTTGTTGAGCCCGGAGCTGGAAGAACAGACCCGCTTGGCCCCGGAAAGCGCCTGATCCGAGGGTCTGGGTACTTGCCCGTAGACCCATGCCGAAGTAACCCTGCTCGGGCACCCCCGATGTGAGTGTCCGAAGACAATCTGGCCGGGCGGGTGCGCTGGGCCGGTTTTTCCGGCCACCGAGCGCCCACAGCGGCCGTCTGTCGACACTTGGCTCCCTGAACGGTTCCTCAGCGAACCGGACGGATTCGGCTCCTTAGCGCCGTGGCCTCGACAGACGTCCCAGGGCTTCTAAATGACCCTTTCTCCAGCGTGGAGCGAGTTGGCCGGTCCCGACGGGAGCTGCGACCCGACGGAACACGCTGAACGGGTGGATGGCAGCTAAGGCCGGTGAGGAGGCCCCTTAGGAGACAGCCGATCAAAGGGGATGAGCTCCCCCTTCTGATTGGGCTTTATGAAGGACCAATACCAGATGTAGTGACGGTAGAGGTTGGCGGACAGCAGCGCTTCGTCATGCTCGTTGAAGACGATGAACTCGCTCTTCGGCTTGATGGGTAATCCGAGCAAATGGTTCTCAGCCGGCTCCATGCCCGCGGTCCAACCGGCCGTGAAGAGAAGGTAGGCCACGCCGTGCTCTTCTTCCGAGAGTTGGTAGGGATTGTCCCCCTTGTAGCGGATGGCCAGGTTGACATTGCCCTTCGGGACAGTGTGCTCGATGAAGGACGTCATGTGCTCCACCCTGTTCACCGCCGGCCAGTCCAAGACGAACGAGCTGCCGTAGGAGAGTCCCACCGCGAGCACCCCGGCCGCGGCGGCGACTGCCAGGATCGCCACCGTCACCCACCGCTTCATTTCCACGGACGAATTGTGGACGAACCCGATCTCGCGACGGGATCGGATGGCCACCACGAGTGCGAGTCCCAGGGTCAACCAGACGCTGATACCTACGACCCAGACCGCCATGTTCACCCACACAAACGACGCGTAGTAGCTGTCGGGTATGTGCGCGTACAGGAATACCACTCCGAGCCCCCCACCCAAGGAGACAATGCACATGCTGAACAACTCACGCTTGCCGTGCTGCCATGCCAGCACGGCAATACCGATGAGGAGCGGAACGACGAGGCATGCGAGGAGACTCTGGTGCACGACGTCGGCGGCCGAAGCCAACGGGATGGTGGAACGCGGGGTGGCCCAAACGGGATCAGGCGAAACGGCCCGGCCGAGCGCACGAAGACCGTAGACCCAACCTTCCGTGGTGGCGTGGGTGTTTCGAACGAGACCGGAAGACCTCACGAGCAGGGAAAGATTTGGGTTCGACGAGAAGAGCTCCTGCCCGAGCGGTGCCAACCAGCACAATGCAGCAACCGCGCCAGACCACCACAGCCATCGCATATTGGGGGGTCTCTTGACGAACCAGCCGGTGATCCCTGCTGCCAGTAGCACCAGACCCACGGACGGCAGATACATCAAGTGAGAGTCAATGGTGACCGAGCCGATGAAGATTAGGACGGCGAGGTACCGGAGGTTTCCCAAACCAACGACAAATGCAACGCCGAGAAAGGCCAGGAACCAGAAGAAGCCGAACGAGGGATTCCACGCCGGGTCCACGAACGGTGTTGGCGAGGTGAGGGCCAGGTCGGCGACCCCGAGGGAGAACAGGATGGCGGCCCACGCACCGGCTTCCCGGTAGAGCAGCACGAGTGCCACCGAAAGAATAGCTGCGCACAGCAAGGTCGATCCCAACAGCATGCCCTGGGCAGGGTCGAGGTGCACGAACGGACTGAGTAGCCAGAACTCGAGTGGACCAGGATCCGATGCGTTTTTCACGCCCGTTGCCGCAGTCGAGGCGCCGAGCAATGGCGGGTGGAGCGACAATGCTCGCCATGCCTGGGTTGCAATGCCGGCATCGTCGGACAATGGCCGCCAACCACGCGCGATGGACTGCACGGTCGGAACCACCAGGAGCAACCAGACAAGGACATGGGGTGCCCATCGGACAACGCGGTCCGCTTCCCATGCGGTACTTGTCTCCGCCGGAAGGTTAACCTCCAATTCAGAGCCTTCAGCCGTCTCGTGATCGTAAGTGCGCTGCAACCCCAAAACAGGAACCCCACAGAAGTTCAACCCGGCACTGCGCATCGACGGCAGTCGCCATTGACATTAGCGCTGCATTTCCATTCTCAAATGTCGGTCGGCGCGACCCAGATGGCACCGTCAGCTCAGAATCGATCCCTCTTGGGGCCCTCTGCCCCCGGTTCCTCGACCCGAAACTGGCCACTAGGAGCCGACCCGGAGGAGGCTTCGGCGACCGGACCGGAAATGTCCGACCGAGCTGCTCCGGTGCCTGACTGCCCCTCCCTCGCCGGCCCCGACTGCTCGCCTTCTCGAGCCCGGTTTCCCACTGGGCGGGCCCGACGTCGCGCCAGGAGCGATGCCTGCTCGCAGCCCGGTTGGAGGCGGGTGAACCAAGGGACATAGGAGAGCGCCTGGCCTGGGGATGTGTCAAGACATGGGAGGGTCCTGATCCCCAGGGACAAGGGCCGGTTCTTGATCGAGACGCACCTACGGAACGGCCGTTCCATCGAGGAGCTGGCGGCCGCACATGGGGTGAGCGAGAGCTGGCTCTTCACGCCGTTGCGCCCTTGTCGGCTCCAGGGACCTGGTGGACTCGAGCCCTGCTCGCGGCGTCCGAAGACCTCCCCCACCTGGATCGCCGACCTCTAGAGGACGAGATCGTCCGGGTCCGAAAAGGGCTCGAAAAGGGGGTTTTGGCCCCGGAGCGCAGAGCATCCACGACCCCGGGGCGCAACGTGCCCTCGGTCTCGAGCATCCACTCTCCGATGTCTTTGCGACATCACACACTGGCGCCCCCGGAAGGATTCGAACCTTCGCACACGGTTTAGGAAACCGATGCTCTATCCCCTGAGCTACGGGGGCAGGCCGTGCCGATCCACGTGGGTCACCCCGATAGACGGAGTCCCGCGTCACCGGATAGTTTAAGCACTCCACGTTTAGGGGGTGTTGGCTTCATGGTCAGGCGCTGTTCGCTAGCGCTTACATTTGCAATTTCGTTGGCGCTGATTGTCGGCACGTGCGGCGTCGCGTCCGCTCACGAGAAGTCCCAACACGAGACCGCAAAGTCGAAGGTCAAGGTGGAGGTCTTCGGCGACTCGACGGCGCTCACATTGGCCTGGAGCCTCGCAGCGAAGAGCCTGGGTTCGAAGTACGGCTACACCCTCGAGAATTCTGGGGGTATCGGATGCGGCTTAGTCGAAGGTCCCGCCGTTCGGTTCAAGGGCAAGGTCTTCCCGACACAGTCGTCGTGCAACGGTACGACGCCGCCGCCCGGCACCCCCTTGAAATCACAGCCTTGGCCGGTCCAGTGGCAGGCTGACATGGCAAAGTTCCACCCTGACGTCGTGGTGATCCTTTCGGGACGATGGGAGATCGCAGACCGCGTCTACAACGGACAGTGGACCAACATCTTGGATCCCACATTCGCGAGCTACGTCAAACAACAGCTGGAGATGGCTTCGAATCTCGTAACCGCCACCGGGGCAAACGTGGTGTTCTTGACTTCGCCGTGTACCGATGAGGCCACTCAGCCCGATGGCGCGCCCTGGCCAGAGAGCGATCCGAACCGGCTGGCAACCTACAACGAACTCGTCCGACAGGTGGCAGCGGAATACCCGACGACCGATTCGGTAGTTGACCTGAATGCGGTGGCGTGTCCGAAGGGCAAGTACACATCGATGTATAAGGGCATCAGGATCCGCACACCGGAGGGAATTCATTTCACAGAACAAGCTGGCCTTGTTTTGGGCCCCCTGCTCATGCCACCCATCGTGACGTCTGGCCGCGCTCAGTTGGCCCGAGTCGGGAAGCTCCAAGCAGCGAAGCGCTCGGGCTGAGCCGGACGCGGAGTACGCGCAAGCGGTGGGTCAGCCCGGATTTGAATCGGAGCCAGAAGCACGGCCCAATAACCGCTCATCCCGCCGTTAAGATTCTCGGCCGGTATCCGGATGTGTTGCCCTTTGCAACGATGACCCAGGCATCCCGTTTCGCCCACATGAATGAGTGCCGCTCGCTAGCACGGAAAGCACGGGGCGCCGGAGCACCGTAACAGTCTGCTTTCGGGACTCATGGGTAGGATCGTCGAGGTCGGACCAGGAACGGCCTCAACTTCATCGACTCTCCGAAGTCAATCGGCAAGGTCATGGCCGTCGAACGCGGGGTCCACCTGTTGGCGATAGCCGCCGAACGCGCTCCAACACGTTGTTGTGCGGTTGACCGTTTCTTGTTACTGCGTTGTTCATCTTCCGGGGTCGCAACGCCTCTTCTCACCACACGCCGTTGCACATCTGTTGCGCCCACGTTGCAGACCACGTTATGAGGTCCAAAGCCCTTGACGCAAGAGATCAAACCCGTCAGCGTTTCCGTTGAGCAAATCGAAAAAGGCAAACCCTTCGCGAGAAGGGGACGCAAAGCCACGGGACTTCTCGAGTCAGCCGGGCCGCCGAAATAGCCAACCCGTAGCTATTCCCAGCGGCCCGTCCCTCGGGGCGGGGGGAATCCGATGCGGGCGAATCTGGAGCTGCGAAGGCAGCGGGCGGGACTTCGGTCACGGATCGCGCTGGCCGTGTGTGTGCCCATCACGATGGGGTGGTCCGCGGTCCTCGTCGCCAGCGAGGCAACGTCGCCCAGCTCCGGGGCGTCGACGGTCTACTCCTCGGAGTACGGCGCGGGCCGCCTCATGGCGGTCGACCCCAACGCCGGGTATTGGACGACATCTTGGCTCGGCGACGTCGTCCCCCACGGCGGTGCGCCGATGTTAGGCTCGCCCGCCAGTGTCGGCCTACACGTCGCCAAGCCCGTGGTGGGCATGGAGGCAACTCCGTCGGGGAACGGCTACTGGCTCGTGGCATCCGACGGGGGGATCTTCTCCTACGGCGACGCGACCTTCAACGGATCGACAGGTTCCATCCACCTGAACCAGCCCATCGTGGGCATGGCCGCC
Source organism: uncultured Acidimicrobiaceae bacterium (assembly GCA_963717455.1). Classification (GTDB taxonomy): domain Bacteria; phylum Actinomycetota; class Acidimicrobiia; order Acidimicrobiales; family RAAP-2; genus Bog-473. Next base: position 1,616,726 of record OY970336.1, on the reverse strand, counting down.
ACCCCGAACGGCGACGGCTACTGGCTCGTGGCCTCCGACGGGGGGATCTTCTCCTACGGCAATGCGACCTTCTACGGATCGACAGGTTCCATCCACCTGAACCAGCCCATCGTGGGCATGGCCTCGACGCCGGACGGAGGTGGCTACTGGCTCGTGGCCTCCGACGGCGGCGTCTTCGGCTTCGGCGACGCCATCTTTTACGGATCGACTGGCTCCATCCATCTTGATCAGCCCATTGTGGGCATGGCGCCCACACCGGATGGGCACGGTTACTGGCTCGTGGCCTCCGACGGGGGGATTTTCACCTTCGGTGACGCGCCCTTCCTCGGTTCGCTGGCCGGGACCGGGGCGAACGTCCTTGGCATGACGGTGACGCCTTTGCAGGGCTATTCGATCGTGACGACGAATGGCAACGCCCATAGCTTCTCGTCGCCGCAGGGGGCGACGAGCAACATGACGACCGGACCGACGGAGGCGGCGATCGTCGGTGGTTCACCGAGCAGGGATTGCGCGCCCTCGACGACACCGACCGCCACGCCCGACACATCGCTCGACAATCTCTTCGCCGGACAATCCGGCCCTGGTTGGATTGGCGGTGATGCGACCTATTCTACGGGGCTGCCCAACGGACAGGAGGCCTTCGTGTTCTCCGACACGCTCATCGGCACCGCACAATCCAACGGCACCGCGTCTCTCAAGGGAATGCCCCACAACAGCGAGCTCGTCGGAACCATGCCGGACCTCACTAGTGACTACGGCGGAACGTACGGGGCACCGCAGGCACTCATCGTCGACACGAACGGTAACGGCAACGACTCCTGGCAAGCGGCGTCAACCTACATGGAGAACGGCCAGCAGCTCGTATTCGTGAACGAGTTTGCGCGAAACAGCGGTAGCATCTTCGCCACCTACACCGGTCGGTCCGCCATCGCAGTCATGTCGTTGGGCTCTGGGGAACCCGAATTCAGCTCGCTGACCCTTCTCCCGACCGACCCCAACACTCAGTGGGGGATGGCCATGACCCAGAGTAGTGGCTACGACTACATCTACGGACTGGACCTGGACTCCCAGGCCCACGTGTTCTACGGCATGAAGGTGGCCCGGGTCCCCGTGGGCCAATCACTGCAAACCGCTGCGTGGACCTACTGGAGCGGTTCGGAGTGGGTGGCCGGGGAGTCCAGCGCCGTACCGGAGCAAACGGGCACCGTCCTGACCGGCGTCATCCCGATGGCGGCCGGCAGCGGTTTCATGGCGGTGTCGGTACCCGGAGGAGTTATCAATGATACGACGCTCGACCTGTCGTTCGCCTGCTCACCGGAGGGGCCTTGGTCCTCGCCGACGCCCGTCTTCGCGATTCCCGAGGTCCACGAGTACAGCGACGAGATCGCCTATATCCCGACGTTCCACCCCGAGATCTCGGGCAACGGCCTGATCGTGTCTTACAACATCGACTCGTCGGACGGCCTGCCGGCCCTAGAGAACGACGTCCATCAGTATCAGCCGCAATTCTTGGCGGTCAGCGGCTAGGACGCGCCTGAAGTAAGGGTCTTCCACAGCGTCGTCGGTGGACCGCATTGATGTGGAGACGCCGACTTGGGTGCTACGCGCTGATCGTGCAGATGTACGGATTCACCTGGGCAAACCCTGGGAGAACGACAGAGCCAGGAAACTCGGCTCCAGCACGCACAGAGGTGGGTGCAGCGGTCAGGACGAGTGCGACTGTCGATACGACACGCTTCACGAGTGATGGACACCCCGAACTTCCGACCGATTTGATGTCGGGAAGAGAGGGTAAATCACATCGCGCTGTAATTGGGGTCGGCCTTCCGACGTCGCGCGTCAGAACGAGACTGTTTTGCGACGCGCCCGTCACGGTAGCTCCCCACGTCGCGATCCCGCCCGCTCACCTCCTCACCGTGGAGCCGACGCGCCCGTTCGAACGTCGCACGCTGCCCGTCGGCCTTGAGGACGTAGTACGCGTAGAGGTCGCGTGCTTGCGCCATCAGATGGGCGTAGCGGGGGCTGTCCAGCTCGGCCCGGAAGCGGTCGGCCGTTTCCTTGCGGGACGTTTGGGGCCGGGGGGCCACGATCGACGGGTTGAGTGTCGGATGGGTCAGTTTGTGGAAGTGGGATATCTCCTCGAAGACCTGCTGCGTGTTCTCCGGCGACTGGTCGAACGGGGGGATGCTCATCGCAAAGCGCTCGTTGATGCGTGCGATCGTCTCCGAGAGCTTGGTGACGTTCACGGTGAAGTCACTGACCAGCACCTCGTCCAGATACGGGAGCAGCTCGCGGTGGTATGAGCAGTATTCGCGGATCACCGTCTGCGGACGGCCGTGCTGGCCGTAGGTCAGGTAGGAGGAGAGCGCGTCCAGCGGGTCCCGTACAACGATCAGGGTTGGCACCCCGCGCTGGCGCGCCAGCTTGATCTGCGACGGATGGTGTACGTGGCTGGCGATCTGAATCCGATGGTCTGCCGCGAACTGGATGCCGGTCACGGTGAAGGTGTTGCCGCAGCGCGGGAAACCCTCAATGACGAGGTCCGTCGAATCGGTTATCGCGCGGCTGATGCCCATGGGGGTCAGCCTGAGAAGCACAGGCAGCAGGAGGGGATCGTGCCCCACGAGGTACTTGCCCCGTCGCAGTAAACGGAAGACCATCTTGCGGGCCTCTTGCGCCACCGCGTCGGCCGCGCTCTTGCTCATGTGATCTCCTCAGGTATGAACTCGTTCTCTCCGGAAGCATATGGAGGATCCGGGGTCCAGCTCTCCGCCACGAGTGCGGCCAGCACGGCTGCCAAGGCCGTGACCGAAGTGATCTGAGCCACGCTCCCGAAGGCGTCCGCTCCCAAACGGACGGGCGATGCCGGGCTCCAGGCGGCGGCGACTCCCGCTGCCATAAAGGCCACGAAGGCCGCCACCGCCATCGGCGTGGGGCCCAACCGCCGTGCCACGGCGAGGAGTGGGAGGAGGATCAGCGCCAAAGGGCCGGCCACGATCACCAGGGCCGCCACGCTCAGCCCCAGCAGCAACCAGAAGCTCGGGTGGGGTCTGGTCCTGAGGGCGGCCGGGTTCTCCCTTCGAGACGGGACGAGAGCCAGCACGAGCAGGGCGATGAGCAGTGCCGCCCCCACGACGAGGATGAGCTGGAACAGCACGTTCGCTTGCATCGACAGCGTGATGGTGCCCGCGCGCCCAGCCGGGATGAGGTACCCCTGCTCCCATCCGTCCACGCGCACCGGCTTCAACGTCTTGCCTCCAAGGTGGGCGACCCAGCCGGAGTTGTAGTTCTGCGCCAGGACCAGGTACGTCGCTGGACCCGCACCGACCGCCACGCTGCGGCTGTCCGCCCCCCAATTCTCGACCTCGGCGGATCGATGTGCCAGGTGCGCCGTCGACGGTGCGTGTGCAGGCTGCACCACGATGGAGGTCGGTAGGAACTGAGCACCCGCGCTCTCCGCCTCGAACCCGTGGGTTCCAGCCTGCAACTGCAGTCCGCCCGTCGGCGTGCACACGGAGATGAGCACCGGGTCGAGGTTCACGAGTTCGCCGATCGTTCCCGTCACTGAGGTCTCGGTCGGCTTGCCGTCGAGATCAACGGTCGGCCCCTCGCCGCAGGACAACGTGAACCTGCGGTTCATGTCCGTGGGCGCGATTCCGACAGTGATGAGACCGGGCAGGCTTAGGGACTGCAAGCCCACAGGGATCGGTATACCCACGCCGAAGTTGGGGGTCACTGACAATCGTCTCGTCACGCCGATGAAACGAACGGTCAACGAGTTGGTGACGGTCGACGGGAAGTTCACGGTCGCGACGTCCGCATGTCGCGGTTGCGGGACGCTACGGACGTAGGTGGGGCCGCCACCAGGGGTAATGGACACCTTGGTCGGCGACGCAACCCCCGGGGTCAATACCAGCGAAACAGAGTCGACCGGCTGTTGGATGCCCCAGGTCAGGGACAGAGAGGGCCTGCGGTCCCCGATGTCGGCGATCCAGGGCCGGTTCGACTTGTTGATCAGGTTCTCGGCCCGGAACCGCGGGAGGTCGCCCAATGTCGAGCTCGCGGTCACCGCGAGGCTGCCCCGGCGCTGCGCTGTCAACAAGCCAATGAGGTCGTCCAGGGATCGGCCTGGCTGTGGCACTGCCGTGCCGAATGCGGTGTACGTCCCCGCCTTGGGCAGTGCGAAGACCCGACTCATGTCGGGGTCGTCGGTTGAGAGGAGACCGAGGGAAAGGTTCTGATTGGGGATGGGACGGTTCAAGTCCACCACGGGTGCCTCGGCCGCGGCCGAAGAGAAGGCTGCGGCCTCGTCGTCTGGCAACAGCATGCGCTGCTGGTACGAAACGCCCGGGATTGAGATCCCCGAGATGCCGGCACCGAGCACAATGCTCCCTGGCGGCACTGGTGGGGCGGGCCTGACCCCTGCGAGGGTGATCTTCAGATGGCGACTCTCGCCGGGGGCTACGGACAGCGTGTACGTCTTTTTCCCCAGAGGCATATACCGGGTCACGGTGCCGCGGTCTGTGGTGATCCTCACGGCGCTTATCGTCGGCTGCCGTCGCTGCCCGGCAAGCGGCCTCACCTTGATGGTGGACAGGCGGATCGGCTTGTCGAACGTGATTGCCACCCACTGCCCAACCGAGTCTTTGGAGACGCTGGCGACCCATGCCGAGTTGGGGTCGTCGTCGAAAGCCGCGGCTGGTCCCAAAGTCGGCACGTAGACCAGCGGCGTAGCACCGAACGAGGAGGCCGACACGGAGACTGCGCCCACCGGGGCGGACACCGTCTGGTGCTCTTGGCCGGTCACCACGGCGAAGGAAAGGGGTACCCCGGTCGTGTGGCCGGGGAGCGTCTGTCGCTGTCCGAGCAGGTACGACTCGTTGTAGCGAATGGCTCCGAACGCGACGCTCCGGCGCTGGTTGCCGTCAGTGATCGCCCAGGTCGCGTCAGGAGCCTGGGCAACGCCTGGCGAGTCAGGATCCCCGCTCAGTACCGATGCCCGGCCGTCCAGCACGCCCTCACCGGACAAGGGCATGACGGAGCTCACGTCGCCGCTGACGACGACCGGGTCGGCCGCGGGGAAGGTCCGCACGGCCGACGACGTGCCGTCGACCCGATAGATGTTCACGGGCCGGAGCCGCAAGAACGCGCTGGAGTCGTAGACAGGAAGCCCGCCGAGCGCGACCTGTGTGGCCGGGAGGTAGGGCCCGAAGGACGCGACCTCGGTCAGCCCGGGGGTCTCCGACAGCACCTGATGCACCTGCGCCGGGGGTGGTGCGCCCGTGGTCTTTAGATTCAGGTCGTTGCGCTCGACGACGTAGTCGATGCCTTCGCGAGAGAAACTGGGCCAGGCCCGCAGTCGGCGTGCCGTTGTCGAGCGCCTGTTCGATCGCGCTCATCATCTGGTTGTAGCCGTTGGAGCCCAGCGGGACGACGTCGCGCCACTCGAGCGCTGTCGAGGCGACGATCTCAAGCGGCTCGTCGATTGGGTCACCCCAGGTGTAGTCGCCGAACTCGTTCGATCCGGGAACCAACACCGCGTTTTCATGCCCCTGATGCTCGTTGAGGAACGCCCCCGCCTTCTGCCAGTAGGACGGAATGGCGGTGAAGCCTCCGCTCCGGTACAGCTCGCCACGCAAGAATGGTGCCGCGGCTAGGAAGACCGCGGCAACGGCGACGACCGTGACGATGACGCGCAGTACTGCCCGGCTCGGCACGAGCCGGGTGACGCTACGGCGCACTGAGCCACGCTGGGCCGATAGAGTCCAGGCCAACCCGAGCGCGATTGGAAGGGCGACGTCGGGTGAGAATTTGCTGACGTTGCGGAACGCCGCCAGCTGGTGTTGGAGGAGATGCTGGGCGGTGTGCGAGAAGGGGCCGCCCCACGCGCCCGGGTAGCCCGCCATGATCACCACGACCCCGAACACGAGCGAGGTGACCAGGAACAACCGCTCCGGTATCCGCCGGCACAGCCCTGCCAGACCGAGGGCGGACACCGTGGCGGTCCCGACAATGACCGCCGGGATGGAGACGAGAATCCACGCGCCGCGTAGATACGGGCCGCCCAGGTTGAAGTAGTTGATCCAGAAGGAGGCCCCGCGGATGGACTCGAACGCCGACGCCGTACTCGTAGTGACCGCGGAGGTCTCCGTGAAAGGCAAGTAGTTGTAGCCGAAATGATTGAGGCATGCGAGGGCGCCCACCCACCAGAAGCACGCCATCCCGATCGCGACGACCCACCACAGCGCGAGCGAGCGGCGTCGCGGGCCGGAGGTGCGAGTCATCAGCCAGATCAACGCCACTGGCAGGGTTGCTACAACGACCGCCCCGTTGGCGCCCCCCATGAGCGCGAACGCCACGCCCGAACGGGCCGCGGCCCGTCGAGTCGACCCCTCCTTTGACCCGTGCACGAGCGGCGTCAACAGCCAGGGCAGGAGCATCACCGCCAGCAAGTCGCCCGAGGTGCTGATCCAGGTCACGACGATCGGCGCCACACAGTAGGCGACACCAGCGATGACGCGGGCCCAGCGGTTCCCGATCCCGAGCGCCTCAGCCAGGCGAATGAGCCCCCAGCAGCCAACCGTGAGGAGGGTCGCCAGCCAGAGCCGCTCAGTCACCCAGACGGGGATGTGAAGGACGTACCCCACCGCATTGAACAGCCCTTGCGGCATGAGGAAACCCACGCCCTGGGCCACTACCCCACCGAAGGTCGACGGGTTCCAGAGGCGCAGGAGGGAGTCGAAGTACGAGATGGGCGAGACGCTGAGCGGCAGCTTCGTGTCGAACTCAATCAGGCCCGGAGACTGGGCGAACGAGACGCCGAGGAAACTGGCTCCGATGACCGCCAGAACCCATCGGCTGAGCGGACCGTCGGCGGCGTCCTGCCCCGGCTCCCTCCTATGGATCCGGGGCAGGAGTAGGCGTCGAGTGCGGACGTTGCCTTGTTTCTCGTCTGCCGGGTTCTCGAGTGCCTCGCGAGCGAGCGGTGGCGCTTCGGCGTCGACGCTCATCGCCGACGCATGACGATCACCAGGTTCCACGTCGCCACTTCACGCAGCCCGGGAACGGCGACCATCGGCCTCGCCCACCGCGGGTAATAGCGCGGGAACGCATCGAGCAGCTCGGCGTCCTGACGGGCGCGAGCCCATGACAGCACCGTCGCGATGTCGAGCCGAAAGAGGCTAGAACCGTAGCGGTTTTTGGGAGGGTAACCCGCTTTCCGCTCATAGCGCGCGGCGGCCCGCTCGCCCCCCAGATAGTGCCAGGGCGAGGTTTCATGCCCTCCGAAAGGCGAGAACCAGTTGGTGAAGGCCAAGAACATGATCCCGCGGTTGGCGATGACTCGCAGCATCTCGTCGAAGAACATCCTTGGATCGGTGACATGCTCGAGCACGTTGGAGGAGTGGCTGACGTCGAAGGCGCCGTCCGGGAAGGGGAGGTGCATCCCGTCCCCGATGACGCCGAACCCGAGCTTCTTGCCGGTGTCGCCCAGAGAATCCCAGAACGGCTCCACGAACACGCTCTCAGCTCCGGCGCGTCGGAAGGATTCTGCGAAGTACCCCTTACCCCCACCCACGTCCACCACCCGCTGCCCAGCCAGCGGCCGGAACTCCCGCACCAGCTCGACGGTGTCGTCGGCCAACATGGTGTAGAAGCCGTCGGGGTCCTCATACTGTGAGCGGAAACCCCGCAGGAGATGCATGGAACGTCCGATCTCCCCGATGAAGGCCCGCCGGTCCCGTGTTGCGTTCACGGCGTCACCGAGTCGATGCCGCCATCCGCGACCCTCCGGAGAAGAACCTCCCAGCGGTCGACGAAGCGATCCCAGGTGAATTCCTCGACCCGCAGGCGGGCCGACGAGCCGAGGGCCCAGCGCTGCTCGGGGTCTTTAGCAAACAGGATCATCGCGGCTGCGAGCGCTCGGGGGATGGCCGATCCGTCCGTTTCGCGCACGAGGAGACCGGTCACGCCATCCAGGACGGCGTCGCGAATACCGGGCGCGTCGACCGCGAGCGCTGGCGTCCCGAACGTCGCCGCCTCCGTCACCGACATGCCCCAACCCTCGTGGTGCGCCGCGCTGAGCAGGGCCCAGGAGCGGCCCAGCAGATCGAGTTTGACCTCCTCGCTGACCCGTCCCGCGACTTCGACATTGGGGACCGCGGCTGCGAGCCTTCTCACGGCGCCGAGTGCAGGCCCGTCCCCGGCGATGACGAGCTTCCCGCCGATCTCGGGCCCGGCGATCTCCCACGCCTTGACCAACAGGTCGATGCGTTTGTGGGGCACGATGCGATTGAGGGAAACGAACAGCGGCTGGTCCGACTTCTCTGGCACGGGAACTGTGGGGATGTCGACACCCGACTCGATCACAGTGATGTGGTCCGGGGGGACACCGACGGCCTGGAGCGACTCCGATGTCGACCGGGAGATGGCCACAAAGGGCCGGTTCCGGTACACCAAGGGCATGATGGCGCGCTCCAGCCAAGAGCATGCACCCGCCACCGGTACCGGGAATCGAGTCCGCCACTGGTCAGTGTGCAAGTGGAACACCAGGCAGACTGAGGGCCGGCGGCGCCACAGCGGCGAGAAGTACGGCAGCCCATTCTCGGCGTCAATGACCACGTCCGCGTCGCGAAACCGGGTCAGGCACGCCACCGGCGCGCGCAGATACTGGCTGTAGGTGCCCCCGGCGTTGATGACCTCGTACGGGTGCTGTGCAACAGGGCCTCCGCACACCAACGCGACGTCGTGCCCCCTGGCAGCAAGCCCATCGAGGAGGCGGTCGACCATCACCTCAGCGCCGCCTGCTAACGGGTGCGTGAGGTCGCGCCAATTGACAGCGACAATCCTCATGCGTGCAAACGGCTCCTAAGCGGATTCGGCCGGTCCGACCTGACGGACTCCCAACCTTCGATTGGCTTGTGAGTGGTCAAGATTTTGGCGCCATCTTGGAAAGCCACAACGAGCCCGTCCTCCTCGCCGTCAATCCATTTGAACGGAGCCACGTCCATCAGCTGCTGAAAGGTCACCGAGCGTTCTCGTACGGTGACCATGGTCTCGAGCTGTCGCAGCCGTCCGGCCGTCTCGTGCACAAACACCGGATCACAGAGCGGCAACAATACGAGTAATTGGTCCTCCGAAAGCATCACCATCGGATAATTCGGCCCGAGCGCTTTATGGAGCTCCCCCACGATCCGAGATGGTGACCTTCGTCTCTCCCCTGGACCGGGTGTGACGGCCAGCGCCGGGACGTTCGGCCAATCACGCCTCCTGCTCGCGCTCACTACGTCCCGCGTCATGGAGAGAGGATCAACCAGTATCCGTACTTTGCTCTGGCCTACTTCGCGCCAACTCACGGGCACCTCTGCGATGTCCATCCGCAATTGGCGGGCCAGGCTGAGCACCTCGACGTCGAATGCGAACTGCTGCACACGCATCAGATGGAACAGGACGCGCGCCAGGGGGGTGCGGAATGCCTTGAAACCGCACTGGGTGTCGCGAAAGGGCATCTTGGTCAGGTTGCTCACCAAGATATTGAACGCCCGACCCATGACCTTCCGCTTCACGCCATCCGTCTCCACGATGGAGTCAGTGAGCGACCGCGACCCGATCGCGACGTCGGATGGGCCGATCGCCTTCACAAGGCGGGGAATCTCGATCGGATCCACGGACATGTCGGCGTCCATGAAGAGAACCACCGGTGCCGAGGCGGCAGACGTGCCTAACCGTATGGCTGCCCCCTTGCCTGCGTTGTCATGGAGCCTCAGCACCCGTAACCGGGGGAACGTCGAAGACAAGAGCTCCTCGGCTCGCCATCCCGTCTCATCGGCACTGCCGTCGTCGACGACGATGAGTTCTGTTGCGCGAGGGCAGAGGACCCCGTCTTCGACCGCAACCCTCAATCTCGACGCGCGTTGAGTGAGGCGAACGGCCTCATTGAACGCCGGGATGATGACGGTCAGGCGAGGGGCGTCACCGGACATAGCGCGGGCGATGCTGCGTTAGCGTCCAGGCGCGGGCCCCCCCCGATCGCACACGACATTTCCCCTGTGACCAACCAGTCCTTAGGCTGCTCTTGTTCCCAGTCCTTAGGCTGCTCTTGTTCCGCAGGCTCCTCATTCCACCACCAGCCTCCGATCCCCCGAACCGTGTGCGGCACGGTAGTCCGACAGGCGGGTGGATTTCCACTCCTACTTCTTCTCTATCGATGCATCAAAAGAGGTCGTCCGAATTCCCCTTCGGACCACGATGCGACATACGGTTGTGTTCGGCCACGCCTCGGACGGTTTGGCTCGTATACATAGACACTCAATTTTGCTCCTTATCCACGTTTGTTTGCTCTTACCCACGTTTGTTTGCTCTTACCCACGTTTGGCTTGGTGTCCTTGGCGTGGCCGCCGCTGATCGGGGCTGCACCCACGCGGATCGGTCCGGCAGCGCCGCTGGAGCCCGTTCGGAGAAGCGGTCCGGCAGGAGGGGATCGGCCCGTTGGCGCGACGACAGCGCCGCGGTCGCCCGCCCGCGCCGCGCCGGGCGGCTCGCTGCTCCCGCCGGTGATGCATGGTGTTAACACGGACCTGCTGCAGTGTTAACACCGGCATGTACAGGAATCTTCTCGGAATATGGTGCTGCAGCCCCACCACGCACGCCCTCCCCGAGAATGCGTCGAACGGCTCTATCGGGCGCGCACCGGCCGGCGTTAGCTTGCCGAGAACAGTTGGATGCGCACACTTAATTGTCGGCAAATCCCATTGGATTTGTCGTGATTACGACCAGGGAGGTTGCGCGATAATTAAAGACCCTGGACCCTCGGCGGTCCAATGATCCTCGACTTGATCTTCTGCGGGTACCTGGCCTGTGTGCTGGTGACTGCTGCCATCGCCACCCGCCCCTGGCAGCCGGTTCCACGCGCCGCCGGACCCCTTGGTCCTCTGCGCGCAGTTCATCCTCAGGATAGGCCTGCTTCATCCGATGCAATCCGTGTGGCAACGGACACGAAGCCCCGGAGTCGGACCACCGTCGGGGGCCTCCTCCTGTGGGGTGGCACTGTCTCCATCGGCGTTTCGACGGTCATTCTGTTGGCCGTCCTCTCGCGGCACCTGCACCAGGAGGGCTTCACTGGGCTATCGACCCTCTTCGGGCTGTTTTTCATCGCGTCGCTGATCCCGTCGGGTGTACCCCTGCGCGCCGCCGCTCTCGAGGTCGACGGGGCTCCCCCCATGCGGCTGACGGCGGTGCAAGTCGTGGTGCTCGTCGCCGCGGGGGCGGCGGTATCGCCTGTCGTGGCCTATGCACTCCACCTGCCGCTGGTGGCGGTGGCGTGTGTGGCTGCTCAGGTCATCGTGGCCATTCCGTTGGCCATACGGCGCGGCTCCCTGATCGCGGCTCAGCGCTTCACCGCGATGGGAGGCAACCTGTTCCTCGAAGGCGGGACGAGGATCGTGCTGGGGACGATCGCCGGGCTGCTGTGGGGATTGGACGGATTGTCTGCCGCGCTCGCTGTCGCCACCGGAGTGGCGCTCGTCTCGGTACCCCGGAGGACCACGACCTCGCCCCCGGTTCCCCGCCAGATGACCTCCATGCTCCACACATGGCTCGCGCTGGTGTTGATCGGGCTTTTCGTGCAGTTGGACATCCTCATCTCCCCGAGAGTGCTCTCGCACTCCGCTGCGACGCAGTACGACCTCGCCTCCGTCCCCTCAAAGGGTGTCTACCTCGTCCTCGTTGCGGTCAGCACGCTCATCTTTCCGTACGTGCGGGTTCATGCCAAGAGGCGCACTGTCGTGCTCGCGTCTGCGGGAACACTCGTACTCGGATTGGCCGTGACGGGAATGCTCCTCGTACTGCGGCACGTGATCGGCAAGGTGCTGGCGCAGCACACCGCGTCGCTCTCCTTGATGCTTGTGCTCGGGATCGCCATGTCGATCGCCGGCGCCACCGGCATCGTGATCAACGGCGGTATCGCACTCGGCGTCGCGCGGCCGTGGCCTCCTCTCCTGATCGGCATCGCGTGCATGCTCGCGTGCCTCGTCGCTCATCCCACCTCCCCGGTTTTCGGGACGGTGGTGCTCGGCGCGCAGGCGGTGACGTTGCTCGTGACCGCCTGGGTCTGCCTACGCCGAAAAACGAGCCGGGCTCTCGAGACCGTGTCCTAGCCCAGCTAGCGGCTGCCCGGCCGTCCCCCTTTCGGGCAGCTTTGAGGCCGGACTCGTGATTCCCTGTTGCCGTGTCAGGCGGATTGCGCCCGGACCCCGTCCCCGAGTGCCTATTATCTACGGCGGGTACGCGGCCTCCGACAGAGGTCGGAGCACGTGCGTTGCGCTTCCGCCGTCCGGCCCACCGCAATGATGCGCGCCTGCGCACGTTCATCCGACCCCAAGGAGCTGTCATGACTTCACACCTGCCCTACAAGGTGGCCGACCTGTCGCTGGCCGCGTTCGGCCGTAAGGAGATCGAGCTGGCCGAGCACGAGATGCCAGGTCTGATGGCCATGCGGGCCGAGTACGCCGCCAGCCAGCCACTGGCCGGCGCCCGCGTCACCGGTTCCCTCCACATGACCGTGCAGACGGCCGTGCTCATCGAGACCCTGACCGCGCTGGGCGCCCGCGTGCGCTGGGCCAGCTGCAACATCTTCTCGACGCAGGACCACGCCGCGGCCGCCGTCGCGGTAGGGCCCGACGGCACCGTCGACGACCCCACGGGCGTGCCCGTGTTCGCTTGGAAGGGCGAAACGCTCGAGGAGTACTGGTGGTGCACCGAGCAGGCTCTTCTGTGGCCCGGGGAGGGTGGACCCAACATGATCCTCGACGACGGCGGCGATGCCACCCTCCTGGTGCACAAGGGCGTCGAGTTCGAGAAGGCCGGTGCGGTCCCCGACCCGTCCACGGCCGAGTCGGAGGAGTTGACGGTCGTCCTCTCCGTGCTCGCCCGCTGCCTGTTCGAGGACCCCGGGCGCTGGACGTCCATCGCCAACGGCATCAGGGGTGTCACCGAGGAGACCACGACGGGCGTGCACCGGTTGGTCGACATGGCCAAGAAGGGTGAGCTCCTGTTCCCCGCCATCAACGTCAATGACTCCGTCACCAAGTCGAAGTTCGACAACAAGTACGGCTGCCGCCATTCGCTGGTCGACGGCATCAACCGTGCGACCGACGTGCTCATCGGCGGCAAGGTGGCGGTCGTCTGCGGTTACGGCGATGTCGGCAAGGGGTGCGCCCAGTCGCTCGCCGGGCAGGGCGCCCGTGTCGTCGTGACCGAGGTGGACCCGATCTGCGCGCTGCAGGCCGCCATGGAAGGATTCCAGGTCACCACGCTCGAGGACATCCTCCCGCAGGCGGACATCATCATCACGACCACCGGCAACAAGGACATAATCACCGCCCAGGACATGGCCGCCATGAAGCACCAGGCCATCGTCGGCAACATCGGCCACTTCGACAACGAGATCGACATGGCGGGCCTGGCCAAGATGCCCGGGATCGAGCGGATCAACATCAAGCCGCAGGTCGACAAGTGGGTCTTCCCGGACGGGCACGCCATCATCATCCTGTCCGAGGGCCGGCTGTTGAACCTGGGCAACGCGACCGGGCACCCCAGTTTCGTGATGTCCAACTCGTTCACCAATCAGACCATGGCGCAGATCGAGCTCTTCACCCAGACCGGACAGTACGTCAACGACGTCTACGTCCTGCCCAAGCACCTCGATGAGAAGGTGGCTCGCCTCCACCTCGACGCGCTAGGAGTCAGACTGACGAAGCTGACCCAGGAGCAGGCCGACTACATCGGCGTGCCGGTCGAGGGCCCCTACAAGCCCGACACCTACCGCTATTAGGGGCGTCAGCCCAGCGAGGCGGTGGCGATGACCGTCCCGCTGGGCGACACCACCTCGGCCGTGCGGATGTCGGCGGGGTTGAAGTGCAGGGGGGCGATCCAGGCCCCGTAGCCCTTCTTGGCGACGAAGGTCCCGACGTGGTGTGTCACGCCGTCCGCGGTCACCACGATGCACTTGACCGTCCCCCGCGCCGTCGAATCGGCCAGCATCATCGACAGCCAGGGCTGGGTACCCCCGCCGGCCGCCACGCGTCCGACCGCGGCGCCTTTCTCGACGAGGTCGGCCGAGATCACCTTCTCGTGATGGACCGGCGCGATTGCGGTCGGCGCCGGGGACGACGTCATCGTCAGGCCCAGGCCGAGGGCCAGCGCCGCCGCGGCGGCAGCCGCCGCGGCCGGCACCCAGTGCGACCGCCGGATCCGGCGCCGCCGGCGGCGCACGTCCTCCACCCCCATCCGCTCGAAGAGCCGCACCTCGAATCCCATCGGCGGCTCTACGTCGGGGGCCACCTGCGCGACGGCGTCGGCCACGTGGGACAACTGCTCTAGGTCCTCTGCGCAGCGGGGGCAGGACTCGACGTGGGACAGGGCCTGCGCCCGGGCGCGCCCGGTGAGCACACCGAGCGCGAGCTCAGCCAGGTCGTCCTCGTACGCTTCACATCCCTTTTCTCTCAGCTCATCGCTCATCGCTGACCCCCTCTGATGGTTCGACCGCGGCTCGCAGCCGGATGAGGGCGGTCCTGATGCGCGTCTTGGCGGTGCCGAGGGGGATGCCCTCGGACCCGCTGATCTCCAGTGCAGTGCGGCCGTAGACGGCTGCCAGCACCACCGCCCGGCGCTGCTCCTCGGGCAACTCCGCCAGGGCAGCCCGGACCGTCTGCCGCGCGTCACCCCGGTGCGCCGCGTCCTCCGGGTTGTGCTCGTTGCTGCGCAGGGCCGAGGCGGCGAAATCGTCCGGGTCCGTGGGCACGGCACGCCGCAGGCGCAAGGCGTCGATGGCGAGGTTGCGCGTGATGGTAAGCACCCACGAAGCCACCGAGCCCCGCCGGGGGTCGAACACCGGCGCGTGGCGCCAGACCCTGATCATGGCCTCCTGGGCCACGTCCTCGGCCACCCCGGCGTCGCCGGTCATGGAGTAGGCCAGACCGAACACCCGGCGCTGGTAGCGGCGCACGAAGGAGATAGCGGCAGCCTGCTCCCCCACGGCCATGCCGGCCAGGAGGGCCTCGTCGGAGAGCTCGCCCTCGGCCACGCGCGAATTCGTCGCATGACCAGGTGTACGGCCGGCACCGCCTTGGGGATTCACCACACTCGGCCAATCCCGGCACCGACTCGGCCCGTATCCCAACCGTGTCCGCAGCGACCGCTGACATCCCCCACCTGCCCGCCTCCGGATGGATGGCATGCAGACGAGCCAGAACCTGCTGTTCCGGCGGCCGGGCCGCTCCCTGCGCCCCCGGGACCTGGTGTCGACGACGGCCGCCGTCGTCTGTATCGGGTTCTGCCTCCTGTCCGTCGTCGGGTTCGTGGTCTCGGTCGCGCGCGGGCTCTTCGGCTTCACGGATTCGCTGCCCCTCTTCGCCAGGGAGGCGTTCACGCTCGAGGTGGTGGCCGCGGCGGTGCGCCTCTGCTTCGTCGGGTCGGTTCCCGACGCTCGCCCCGGCTCGACCCCGGCCGGGACCGCGACGTCGGGACCCCTCCGGACCGGGCCTGCGTCCCTTTCTCCCGGTTGGGGCGCGGGCCCGGCTTCGGACTGCGCGGTCAGCGCAGACCGGCGAAGAGGTCGACCTCGGGGACCGGCGCATGGGTCGAATCGACGGCCCGGACGAAGCTCTCCGATCCCATGATTGAGGAGAACAGCTCCTCGCCCATCTGCAGGAAGAAGATGTTGTCGCTCTGGCTGGCGTGTGCGGCGAGTGACGCGTACTTGAGCCCGGCCACGGCGCTGCAGTCGATGGTGGTCGTGATGAGCTCGTCGGGGGTGCCGAAGTCGGGGTTCTCCTCCACTTCGGCCGGCGGCTCGACTCCGGCCTGCGCCATGACGTCGCGGAACCCACGCAGCGTCGAGCGCGCCACCGCCGTGTAGTACAGCTTGGTGGGGACCCCGGACTCGTTGAGTGCGGCGTGCGTGACCCGGTTGGCCTGAATGTGGTCCGGGTGCCCGTAGAAGCCGTTCTCGTCGTAGGTGACGACCACCTGCGGCTCGTACCGGCGCATGAGCTCGGCGAGCCGTTGCGCCGGCACCTCC
The DNA here is from genome assembly GCA_963717455.1 of uncultured Acidimicrobiaceae bacterium. Classification (GTDB taxonomy): domain Bacteria; phylum Actinomycetota; class Acidimicrobiia; order Acidimicrobiales; family RAAP-2; genus Bog-473. Next base: position 1,600,651 of record OY970336.1, on the reverse strand, counting down.
ACCGGCGTGCGCCAGAACGACCCGGGGGAATCGTTCTGTGGCCACCCCTCCATCCCCGAGTCGTGATAGCCGAGCAGCTCGAGGTGCGACACACCGAGGACCTCGCAGCTGGCCTGGAGCTCCCGGCGGCGCAGCTCGACCACGGCGCGCTCATCGTGCCCGGGCTGGCCGGGTTTCACCCCGCCGGGTGCGTCGCCGAGCTCACCGTTCGTGCAGGTGACCAGCACGGTGCGCACGCCTTCGGCGGCATAGCGGGCAAGGATACCCCCGGTCCCGATGGCCTCGTCGTCGGGATGGGCGTGCACTGCCATGAGGGTGAGGTGTCGCTCGGGCATGGGGGCAGCGTATGGGAACGAATGTCGGGAACGGTCCGTCACGTCTGTAAGCCGCCGACCGCGTCGGCGAGCCGCTCCAGCTCGGAGTGCCACTCTTCCGGAGGCGCCGTCGGGCGCACGATGAACTTGGAGAACCCGACCGCCAGGAACTCCTCGAGCATCGCCTGCAGGCCGCCGAGCCCGACCGGGATGATCTGCTCGAGCCGTCGCCCGCGGGCTCGCCAGGCCAGGGGAGACGAGGCCAGGGCCGCCATGTCGGTCCCCTCGGGTGCGTAGGCCAGGCTGACCCCGAAGTGCTCGGGGCTGATGGACCGCCCGTGCTCCGCCGCCACCCGCTCGATCACCGCCTTGCCCTCCGCGGCATCGGGCGGCGTGCAGAACGCCGGGATCCATCCGTCGGCGAGACGCCCACAGCGCTCGAGCGCGGCCGGGAGGTTGCCGCCGAGCCACACGTCGAAGGGGTCCTGAAGCGGCTGCGGCGAGACCGAGACGGCGGCGAACGAGCCGGCGGGCCCCTCGTGGGTGACCTCTTCACCGGCCCACAAACGGCGCAGCACGGGCAGGGCATCGTCCATCAGCGCGCCACGCTCGGCGGTCGGGATGCCGATCGCGCTGCGCTCCCCGCCGATGGCGAGCCCGGGCACGAAGGTGAGGAGGAGGCGGCCCGCTGAGAGCACGTCGAGCGTCGCCACCGCCTTGGCGAGCCAGACGAGGTTGCGCCCGGGCAGCAGCATGGTCGTCCCGATCTTCAGGCCCGGACAGGCACCGGAGACCCAGGCCAGGCCGACCAGGGGGTCGGGCCCGGGCCGCGAGAGCACCTCGGGCAGCCAGAGCGAGTCGAACCCGGTCTCGGAGATCCCCCGCGCCAGCGCGACCATGGCATCGGGCCCGAGGCTCTCGCCTCCGGCGCTGATCCCGATGCGCACCTTCATGTCGCGCCCCCTGGCGCGTCATCGAGCGCGGCGATGGCTCGCTCGATGCCGGCGTCGTCGACGTCGTGGTGCGTAACGAAGCGGACCGTCTCGGGCGCGATGGCGTGCGCCAGCACGCCGTGACCCTCCAGATGTGCCAACAGCTTTTCCGGCTCGGGGTGGGTGAACGTGACGATGTTCGTGCGGACCAATGCGGGGTCGAGGCCGCACCCCGGCCAGCGGTGCGCCACCGCGTCGGCGAGCCTCTTGGCGCGGGCATGGTCCTCGGGGAGCCGCTCCACCATCTCGCCTAGCGCAACGAGCCCGGGTGCGGCAAGGACGCCTGCCTGGCGCATCCCCCCACCGAGACGCTTGCGCGCCAGGCGGCCCTCGGCGATCACGTCCGTCCCACCGGCCAGCAGCGAACCGACCGGTGCGCACAGACCCTTGGACAGGCAGCACATGACGGTGGTGACGCCCGCGGCCCATTCCGCCACGGGCACGCCCGTAGCGGCTTCCGCGTTGAACAGCCGTGCGCCGTCCAGGTGGACCGGGACCGGGCCGGCCGCAACGATGAGCGCGCGCAAGCCCGCCGTCGTCCAGGGAGCACCCAACGCCGCCATGTGCGTGTTCTCGATGCTGACGAGTGAGACGGCCGGCTGGTGGTGCGCCGACGCGTCGCGGGCCCGTCGGACGTCGTCGGCACGCAGCATGCCGGCCTCGTCGTCGAGCGCGATGAACTGGACCCCGGCGTTCATCGCCGCCGCGCCGTACTCGTACGCGACCACGTGCTGGCGTCGTCCCGCCACGACGGCGGTGCCGGGCTGGGAGAGCACCCGGATCGCGATCTGGTTGGCCATCACCCCCGAGGCCGTGAACAGCGCGGCCGGTTTGCCGACACGCGCCGCGAACGTCTCCTCGAGCGTTCGCACCGTCGGATCCTCGCCGTAATCGTCGTCACCGACCACGGCCTCGGCCATGGCGCGGCGCATCGCAGGCGTGGGCCGGGTGACGGTGTCGCTGCGCAGGTCGACGACATCACGCACGCGCTCAGGCTATCGGCGCGCCGTTAACATCCGGCGGTGACCACACCCCCGTCCGTCCCAGGCAGCGACGCTGCGGCACTCGTGGGTGGCCGCCAGAGCATCCACGATCTGCTCGACGTCGAGTTCCTCGAAGCCGGTCCGGACCGCGTCGTCCTGCGCATCCCGGTGAACTGGCGGGTCCACCAGCCCTACGGGATCCTCCATGGCGGCGTGTCGGCCCTCCTGGCCGAGTCGGCGGCCAGTTTCGGGGCTGCGCTGGCCGCCGGGCCCGACCGCGCCGTGGTCGGGATAGAGCTCAACGCCAGTCACCTGCGTTCCGTGCGGGACGGGCACCTCACCGCCGAGGCCACGCCGATCAGGGTGGGCAGGACGGTGCAGGTCTGGCGGATCGCCCTCACCGATGACGAGGGGCGGGCCATCTGCGACGCCCGCTGCACCGTGTCCGTCCTCGACCGCCCCGGCGGGGCCATCGGGGCGGTCGGCCCGCCGGCGGTCTCGGAATAGAAAAGGGCGGCGGCACCGGCGTAATATGTCGGTGTGACCCCGGTAGGAAATGGAGTTTCCCGTCCATCCCTCGGGCTCATACTCCCCGCCACCACGCAGGGAGAACTTGCATCGGACGGCAGTAATACCCTTGGTAATACCAACGGTGCGGCTCAGTTGGTGGAACTGTGCCGCCGGGCCGAGGGCACCGGCGCCGATTCTCTGTGGGCCGTAGACCACCTCTACTGGCCTCACCCTCTCGGCGAGGCACTGACGACTCTGGCCGTGGCCGCCGTGGCGACGACCCGACCGACCCTCGGGACCTGCGTGCTGCAGCTGCCCCTGCGCCAAGCGGCCGCCGTGGCGAAGCAGGCGACGGCGCTCCAGCTCCTCTCGGGTGGCCGCCTCGTCCTCGGGCTCGGCGTCGGCAGCCACGAGGAGGAGTACGAGCGGGCCCGAGTCGAGTTCCACCGCCGGGGGCGGCTCCTGGACGAGGGCGTCGCCCGCCTGCGGGAGGCCTGGGACTCGCATGCACCGGCTTCCGAGTACGTCCAGGAGCCGCAGGGGCCACCGGTCCCCCTGTGGTTCGGCGGCGCCAGCGACGCAGCCCGGAGCCGGGCCGCGGCCGTCGGCGACGGCTGGATCCCCCTGTTCATCGCGCCCGACCACTACGCGCCTGCCGTGACCGCCCTGCGGCGGGAGGCGGCCGAGGCCGGGCGCGATCCTGACGCCGTCGAGCCCGGCGTCGTCGTCTTCGCCTGCGTGGGTGACGACGAGGCGCCCGCACGCGGTGCAGCCTGGCTCTCGCGGCTCTACCGCCTGCCGGCCAAGGCCTTCGGGCGCCATCTGGTGGCGGGGTCGCCGGACGCCTGCGCCGCCGCGCTGCGCCGCTACGCCGAGGCTGGGGCGCGCCACATCGTCGTCATGGTGGCCGGATCACCCGCCGTCGAGCACTTCGGCCTGTTGCGCGCCGCCTTCGTCCGTGACGAGGAGCGGGTCCTCACCGGGGCACCGGCGTGAGCCAGGCCGACGTCGCCATCCTCGGGACCGGCATGACGGACATGAGCCGCCGCGATCTCGACCTCGACACGATGGCGTACCAGGTGGCGCACGAGGCTCTCGACGACGCCGGCGTGTCACCACACGAGCTCGGCCTCGTCATCGTGGGCAACGCGATGGCCGGACGGTTGAGCGACCAGGGCTGCATGCGCGGGCAGACCTGGCTGCGCAAGGCCGGACTGAACGAGGCCGCCATCGTCAACGTGGACAACTCGTGTGCTGGCGGGAGCTCCGCTCTCCACCTGGCGACGATGGCAGCGAAGGTCCAAGACCGCCCGGTGCTCGCGCTCGGCGCCGAGAAGATGTGGACCGGCAACCGCACCGAGACGATCGCGGGAATTGAGGACGGGTTGCCCGCGGAGTACCGCCGCGACCTGCACGACCGCCGCCACGCCGACGACAACCCGGCGGGGAGCATCCTGATGGGGCTCAACAACGCATGGGCGCACCGGCTCATGGCCGAGGTCGGGGCGACCGTGCGTCAGATCGCCGCCGCCGCGGTCAAGGCGTTCAACCACGCCGCGCGCAACCCTCTGGCGCAGTTCCAGCGGGCCGTCACCATCGACGAGGTCCTCGCCTCCCCCCAGGTGGCCGGCGTCCTCACCCGCCTCATGTGCAGCTCGTTCACCGACGGCGCCGCGGCGGTCGTGCTCGGCGGCCCCTCCGTCCGGGTCCCAGCGGCGGCGCCCCGTATCATCGGTTCGGTGGCGCGCTCGGGAAACGGCTTGCTCGACTACCACGACCGGCTGACGCAGGCGGCCGAGTTGGCCTGGGAGACCTTCGGGCTCGGGCCGGACGAGGTCGATCTGGTGGAGCTGCACGACGCCACGGCGGCCGAGGAGATCTACTCGCTCGAGTCACTCGGCTTCTTCGCTCCTGGGGAGGCCGGCCCCGCCACGGAGGCGGGTGCCACCGGCGTCGACACATCGGGCCTCGTCGTGAACCCCAGCGGCGGGCTGGTCGGTCGTGGGCACCCACTGGGCGCCACCGGCCTGGCCCAGGTGGTCGAGCTGGCTACGCAGATCCGGGGGCGGGCCGGGGCACGGCAGGTGGCGAGGGCGCGCACGGGGGTCGCCGTGAACACCGGCGGGATCATCTACGGGGACGCGGGGTTCGTGGGCATCCACGCCGTCCGTGCCGGGTCTGCCGCGTGACAGGCATTCGCATCACCGGCTGGGGCATCGCCGTGCCCGACAAGGTGGTGACCAACGACGACATGGCGGTCAACCTCGACACCAGCGACGAGTGGATCGTCGAGCGGACGGGCATCCGTGAGCGCCACATCGGGGGCACCACCTCGGGTCTGGCCATCGAAGCGGCGCAGGAGGCGCTGGCCTGCGCCGGGCGCACGCCCGAGGAGATCTCGCACCTGGTGCTCGCGACCACGACGCCGGACGGCATCGTCCCCGGGACTGCGCCGACCGTCCAGCACGGGCTCGGCACGCGGGGCGGCGCGTTCGACATCAACGCGGCATGCTCGGGGTTCGTCTACGGCCTGATCACGGTGGCCGGCCTCATCGCCATCGGGTCCGGGCCCGTGCTGCTCATCGGCTCCGAGACGCTCTCGCGCATCACCGACATGGACGACCGCAAGATCGCCATCATCGTCGGTGACGGGGCCGGTGCCGTCGTCGTCGAGCCCGTGGACGGCCCAGGCGGCCTCCTCAGCTGGAACCTGAATGCCGACGGGTCGCTCAAGCACCTGCTCAAGTGCGAGCACGGGGGGACGCTGTTCATGGACGGCAAGGAGGTGTTCCGCCGGGCGGTGCGGGTCGTCGTCGAGTCGGCCGAACGCGCCATGGCGGATGCGGGCCTGGGGCCCGACGACATCTCCCTCATGGTGCCCCACCAGGCCAACGTGCGGATCATCCAGGCCGCCTGCGCCCGGCTGGGCATCCCCGAGGAACGGACGGCGGTGGTCATCGACCGTTACGGCAACACCTCGTCGGCCTCCATCCCGCTGGCGCTCTACGACGCCATCGGGAACGACCGCGTCCACGACGGCGACAACCTCCTCCTGACCGGCTTCGGCGGGGGGATGACCTGGGCGAGCGCCGTCTTCCGCTGGAACGCATGAGCGACGCGGCGGGCGGGGCGGGCCTCGCGCTCGTCGTCCTGGCCGCCGGCCGGGCCAAGCGCTACGGAGGCGTCAAACCCCTGGCCCCGGTGGGCTCGCACGGGGAGGCCGTCATCGACCTGGTGGCCTCCGACGCGCTCGACGCCGGATTCGACACCATCGTGCTGGTGCTGGGCCCGAGCACGGGGCCCGCCATCCGCTACCACGTCGAGCACACCTGGCCATCGGCCGTCGACGTCCGCTTCGCCACCCAGTCCGTGCCCCGCGGCACCGTCGATGCTGTCCTGAGCGCCTCCGATCACGTCGGTGACGCGCCGTACGGGGTGGGCAACGCGGACGACATCTACGGACGCGACGGGTGCACCCTGCTGGCCGAGCACCTCCGGTCCCACGGCGACGCCAACGCACTGGTGGGCTACCGGCTGGCCGACGCCGTGATCGGCTTCTCCCCGGTCACGCGTGGCATCTGCCGTGTCGACGCCGACGGGGCGCTCCTCGGCGTCGACGAGCGGCGCCAGGTGACCGCCACGCCCGAGGGAGGCTTCGTCGCCGGGGACGGGCGCGAGCCGGCCACCCTGTCGGCCGACGCCCGGGTGTCGATGAACCTGTGGGGCTTCACGCCGGCGTTCCACAAGACGCTCCAGGCGGCCATGGACGCCGCCGTCGACGCATCCGAGGAGTCCGAGGTGCTGCTCCCCGAGGTGGTCGCCCAGTCGCTCACGAGCAGTTCGTTCGCCGTGCTGCCGGCCGATGGCCGCTGCGTGGGGGTGACCCATCCCGACGACCTCTCGTTGGTGCAGGCCGAGCTGAACCGCCAGGTGGCCGCGGGCGAGCGCCCCGCCGGCCTGTGGCCCTCGCTGCGCTGAGCGGGCCGGGGGCCACCCAATCCGTCTGAAAGCGCGGGATGCGCGCCTCGGCGCCGTTACCGGTGCATGGGGAGCGGAACGGCGAACAGGTGCCCAGACGCGACGCAACCCCGAGTAACCGTTCGGCCGAAGCCTCCCGTGCTCCTCGGGGCTACGTCAACGATGACCCGCTGGCACCGTGCAGGGGTCGTGTCGGACAATCCCTGCCCGAGCCGGACACGGCGACTCCAGGGAAGCCACCGTGACGCACCACGGACCATCTCAGATCGGAGGCTCGTGCCCACTCCAGTCGCTCCCCCCCTGCGGGGTTCGCTCCCAGCCCTCGATCCCGCCTTGCAGCGTTCTCTCGGCTTCCCCCCGGTCCGCCTTGCGGCTTTCCTTCGGGCTTCCCTCGCTCCCACCTTGCGGTGTTCGCTTGAGGTTCGATGGGCTCCTGTCTCCGAACTGAGGACAGGTTGCGCCTCGCATCACGCAAGGTCAATGGCGATTCGCGAAATCCAGACGTTCTCCCCACCTTTCTTGGGGTCATCCCCAAGAGGTGCCGCCAACATCCCCAGTTCTTCCCCATGGTGAACAGGTCTCGGAACCGGCCGGCCGGCGCCGCGGTCGGCGTCGCTGCTGTTGTCGCGGTGATCGCGCTCGCCCTCGCCGGTGTCTTCGGGCTCGAGGACCCGACCGCGCGGGCGCAGGAGGCCGGCGTGTCACCCGTGCTCTATCTGTCCACCGGAGCGCTCGGTGCCGCCGCGGGTGACGCAGCTCTGGGCTTGCGTACCCCCTACTACGAGCCTCCGACCCTGTCCGATCCCGCCCGGCCGGGCTTCACCATCAACTCGGGAGCCGACCAGCCCGATCCGTTCGTATACCAAGAAGGCGGGCGCTACTACCTCTTCACCTCCCAGGACCGGGTGCCGACGAACGTGCCCGTGCGCTCGGGCACCGTGGTGGGCCGTTGGGGTGCGCCCAGCGACGCACTCCCCGACCCGCCGGCGTGGGCGGAACCGGGAGTCATGTGGGCTCCCGACGTGGCCCAGTTCGGCAACCACTACATGCTGTACTTCAGTTCGATGCTGCGGGACGTCTCCCCGGGCACGATGTGCATCGGCGACGCCATCAGCAGCGCGGTGGCCGGCCCGTACATCGCGTCACCGGTGCCCTTCATCTGCCAACAAGCGTTGGGTGGGTCCATCGACCCACGCGTGTTCGTCGACATCACCGGCCAGCCCTACCTGGTCTGGAAGTCGGAGCAGAACGCTCGTTCGTACACCGTCGACACGCAGATCTGGAGCCAGCCGCTCAGCGTCGACGGCGTGCACCTGGTGGGCCAGCCGACGGTGATCTTCGGACCTGACGCACCGTGGCAGGGCCACATCGTCGAGGCACCGCAGCTCGTCCTCGTGCGCGGCACCTACTACCTGTTCTACTCAGGGGGGTGGTTCAACCAGCCGGGTTACTCCGTCGGCGTCGCCCGCTGCGCCGGTCCACTGGGCCCGTGCATGGACGTGTCCCCTTCGCCGCTCCTGGCCTCGAACGCCCAGGGGGAAGGGCCGGGCGAGGAGTCGATCTTCACCAATACAGCTGGGGTCTGGCTCGTCTACACGCCGTTCCGCTCCACACTCCCGCTCCCCGGGCCGCCCCGCCCCGTCGCCATGGCGCACCTCGGCTTCGGGCCCGCCGGCCCTTACCTGGCGGCACCCCTCGAGGTGCGCGGGACGACCTGAGCGCCTCAGCGCGGAGCGTGTTCTCAACCAGGCCACCAACCTTCGGGCGTCAGGTGGTTGTTGTCGCCGTCGTCGTTGTTGTCGTCGTGGAGGCGCGCGCCGGTGCCACTCCACACAGGACATACGGCTTCATGCTCATGGAGAGCCCGGCGCCGAGCGGAGCGGTGACCATGGCGACCGTCTGCCACAGATTGCCCGTCAGCGGAATCGACGAGCGGAGGACCACGTTTCGGTCGGCGATGCCAGGGGCGGTGACCTGAGCGCTCCCGCTCATGAGAATCTTGCCGATGGGGCACGCCGTCTGGGCCACGAGCACCGTACCGACTGGAGGATTCGGTGCCGAGGTCATCGTGGTGCCCCCGACGACCGAGGCGGACGCAACGGTTCCCGGCGCCCCCGTCGGTCCGGCGGCCCCCGCAGGTCCGGCGATGCCCTGGGGCCCCTGAGCGCCCGTAGCACCGGTGGCGCCGGCTGGCCCTCGGGGACCCGACGTCTTAGCCGGCGTCGTCGCGACGGCATAGATGCCGACGCCGAGTCCGCCCAGCCCGACAATCAGAGACGCCACGACGACGGGAACCAGCCATCCCGGCATCTGCCCGGTTGCCTCCGCACGTGTAGGAACCTCAGTTGGTTGCGACGTATCCAAGGGTCTCGCCTTTCGACTGGGCCACGGGAGACCGATCGCGGCACGATCTACAGAGGATGTGCCGGCAAGCCCCCTGGCCGATGCTATCCGTACCACTCTCGGGGCTCAGGTCACCGATGTCCCGACTCGCATGCTCCGTCCCCATTGAGCTACGCGACAGGTGCCGGTTCAGTCGCCGACTTCACGGGTGACCCACTCGCCGAACCTCGGACGGCCGAGCCACACCGCGAGCAAGCTGAGCAGCGCCGCGAAGCCCGCCAGGATCAGAGCGGCGATCGACAGGGCGTCGTTCCCCGACGCGGTCACCACCGTGGCCGCACCCGAGCTCGCGCTCGAAGCCGCGGCCGCGCTCGAGCCCGTCTTCTCCGGTGCGGTCAGCGTCAGCGTGGGGGCGGGTGCGCGGGATTCGGCACGGTGCGGTCGGGCACCTGAATCCACGACACGACGGTGCCGTCGCTGTAGGACTGGATCGCCTTGAAGACGAGCTCCGGGGTCCCCGTCGGGATGCCTCGACCCGCTCGATCAGGTCGGTCATGTCCCCTCCACCTCCTGTCACCGGCCAGGACTGCGCCGAGATTCCCGACAACCGTCGTGCCGTCAGAGCCGTCGGGACCGAAATCGCTCCCCCGCCCCCTCCTTGACTGGTCAGAGACGGGCGCGCCCCTCGCCGTATGCTCCGTCCCGTGCAGCTGTCCGAGGAGTGTGCTCGCGTACTGGGCTCGCTGGTGGAGAAGGGCCTCACGACACCCCAGCAGTACCCCCTCACCATCAACGCCCTCCTGGCCGCGTGCAACCAGACGTCCAACCGGGAGCCGGTGGCCAGCTACGACGAGGGAACGGTGCAGTCGGCCCTCGACGAGCTGCGGGAGCAGCGACTGATCCGCCTCGTCCTGCCCTCGCACGGTCGCTCAGTCGTCCGCTTCCGCCACGTGCTCGACGAGGCACTGGGCCTCGACGACCGGCAGTGCGCAATCCTGGCCGTGCTCCTGCTGCGGGGGCCGCAGACGGTGGGCGAGCTGCGCACCCGGACCGAGCGGATGGCGCGCTTCGACGGGTTGGCAGAGGTGCAGCACGAGCTCGATCTCCTCCATGGGCGCGAGGAGCCCCTCGCCGCCGACATCGGGCGCCGGCCAGGTCAGAAGGAGGAGCGCTGGGCGAGCCTGCTCGTCGACGCCGGCGACCGTGATCCCGTTCCGGGCGCGGATATCGGGGCCGCGACGAGCTCGTCCACGGAGGGCGGGGGCACCGGTGTCCGCGAGGGTCTGCTGCGCCATGACCCGATGGGTGACCTGCGATCGGAGCTGACGGACCTGAGATCCGAAGTCGCCCTGCTCCGGCACGAGCTGGAGGAACTGCGAGAGAGCCTCGGGGGCTGACTCGCTCAGAGCGCCGCGGGGCACACGCCGTACGACTTGATCTCGTAGACGGGCGAGCTGGGTGGTGACGGATAGGTCTGGCTGTCGAGCGCGAAGACGATGCCGTCGTGAGACTTCCAGAAGTCGGTGCCGGTCTGCGTGAGCCGGTAAATGCGCTTCACCTGAGAGAACGTGCTGCCGAGGGAGATCCCCTTCGCCGTCGCCAACTTCGGGGAGACGGCCGACGCCGGCGCCGAACCCGAGGCGCTGACCCAGTAGCGGTACCCGCTGAAGCGGCCGTGCCGGAACTGGACGATCAGGTCGTGCCACGCCACCTCGGTGTACCCGCCGACGCAGCCGGCGTCGGGGTGTCCGGTCGGGGACCCCAGCTTGGCCGAAATCGCGCCGGTCACCGAACGGGCCGGCGAGCCGAAGTGGGCGACCCCCAGACCGTTGCCAGCTAGCAGGATGGGTGTCCTCGCGCTCGGGCTCGCGGCGGCCGCCGGCGGCGAGCCCGCCGGTGACACCACCAGCCATGTCGCGAGTCCTCCGAGCACCGGACGAAGCAGTCGCGCTCCATGGGGACGACGCATACCTGCAGTGTTCCACCGGGCGGGTGGCCGCACAGCGCGCGGTGGCCCCGCGGCGCCGGCCCGTCTCTCACTCCCCACCCCGGCTCACAGCGGCGTGACGTAGGCCCCCGAGATCCCGCCGTCGACGAGGAACGTCGACGCCGTCATGAACGACGAGTCGTCGGAGGCCAGGAAGGCCGCTGCGGCGGCGACCTCCGAGGCCTCGCCGAAGCGGCCCATGGGGATGTGGACGAGGCGCCGGGCGGCCCGCTCGGGGTCCTTGGCGAAGAGCTCCTCGAGCAGCGGCGTGTTGACCGGCCCGGGGCACAGGGCGTTGACGCGCACTCCCTGGCGGGCGAACTGCACGCCCAGCTCGCGCGACATGGCCAGCACGCCGCCCTTGGAGGCGGTGTAGCTCACCTGGCTCGTCGCCGCGCCCATGACGGCGACGAACGAGGCCGTGTTGATGATGGATCCCTTGCCGCGGGCCAGCAGGTGCGGCAGCGCGTGCTTGCAGCACAGGTACACCGACGTGAGGTTGACCCGCTGCACCCGCTCCCAGGCCTCGAGGCCGGTGTCGAGGATGGAGTCGTCGTCGGGCGGGCTTATGCCGGCGTTGTTGCAGCAGATGTCGATGCCACCGAATTGTCCCGCCACCTCCGCGTAGAGCGCCTCGACCTCGTCGGAGGAGGTCACGTCAGTGCGGACGAAAATGCCACCCACCGCGGCCGCCACCTCGCCCCCGGCGGCCTCGTCGAGGTCGACTACGGCCACCCGTGCCCCCTCGGCGGCGAAGCGCTCGCACATGGCGCGGCCGATGCCACTGGCGCCGCCGGTGACGACCGCGACGCGATCGACGAGGCGACGGGCGTAGGGGGCGGTGTCGCTCATGTTCTCTCCTGGTCGTCGATGGGTGCGGTGCGTTCGTACGGCCGGTGGGCGGACGCTAATCCGAGCTGATGAAGACGTTCTTCACGTCGCTGAACGCCTCGAGGGCGTCGGGCCCGAGCTCGCGGCCGATCCCGGACTGCTTCGCCCCGCCGAAGGGCGTCCAGTAGCGCACCGAGGAGTGGGAGTTGACCGACAGCGTCCCGGTGTCGACGGCCCGGGCCACGCGCAGCGCCCGCCCGACGTCGCGCGTCCACAGCGAGCCCGAGAGTCCGTAGGGGGTGTCGTTGGCGAGGCGGACGGCATCCGCCTCGTCCTCGAAGGGAATGACGGCGACGACGGGCCCGAAGATCTCCTCGGTGGCTGCCCGGTCGGTCGGGTCGACCGGGGCGAGCACGGTGGGGGCGAACCAGTTGCCCGGGCCGTCGGGGCACGAGCCCCGCACGGCCACCGGCGCGTCGTCGGGCACGAACGAGGCCACGGTGGCGAGGTGGCCCTCGGAGATGAGCGGGCCCATCTCCGTCGTCTCGAGAGCCGGATCGCCGACGACGACGCCCTGCACGGCCGGCTCGAGAAGACCCATGAAGCGCTCGTACGCGGAGCGCTCGACCAATATCCGCGAGCGAGCGCAGCAGTCCTGCCCGGCGTTGTCGAACACCCCGTAGGGCGCCCGCGCCGCCGCCAGCTCGAGGTCCGCGTCGGCGAACACGATGTTGGCACTCTTGCCGCCCAGCTCGAGGGTGACCCGTTTGATCTGCTCGGCACAGCCCGCCATGATGCGCCGCCCGACCTCCGTGGAGCCCGTGAAGCACACCTTGCGCACCGCCGGGTGGGCCAAGAAGCGCTCCCCCACCACGCTGCCCTTGCCGGGCAGGATCTGCAGGACCCCTTCGGGCAGGCCGGACTCGAGCGCCAGCTCGCCGATCCGCAGCGCGCTGAGGGGGGTGAGCTCGGCGGGCTTGACCACGACGGTGTTGCCGGCGGCCAGCGCCGGAGCGAAGCCCCACCCGGCGATGGCCATCGGGAAGTTCCAGGGCACGATGACGGCGGCGACGCCGAGCGGCTCGTAGAAGGTGACGTCGATGCCGCCCGGCACCGGGATCTGCCGGCCGCTGTGGCGCTCGGGCGCGGCGGCGTAGTACTCGATCACGTCGCGCACGTTGCCGGCCTCCGAGCGGGCGTTGCCGATCACGTGGCCCGCGTTGGCCACCTCGAGCGCGGCGAGCTCGTCGACGTGGGCGTCGACGGCGGCGGCGAAGCGACGCAGCAGCCGGGCCCGGTCGCCCGGGGCCACCGCCCGCCACGACTCGAAGGCGGCGTCTGCCCGTGCGATGGCGGCGTCGGCCTCCTCCGCCGTGAGGCCCTCGACCTTGGCGATCACCTCTCCGGTGGCGGGGTTGCGGACGTCCACGGACTGATCTTTGCTCATGGCGGGCCGTCCTCCCCAACCGTGCTCCCCGCCAGCAGGGCACTGCCCGGAGCGCGGGCCCGCCGGTACAGTGCGGGGCCGTGCCCCAGCCCACAACGACACCGGCCGTCCAGTTCAACCTGGCCAAGGCCTTCGACACGCTCGTGGAGACCCTGGCCGACCGGGAGTGCATCGTCTGGCGCGACCGGCGCCTCACCTACGGCCGGGTCGCCGAGCGCTCGCGCCGCCTGGCCGCCTATCTCTACGGCCGGGGCCTGCGCCTGCACCGCGAGCGCACCGAGCTCGCCGGCCACGAGTCGGGCCAGGACCACGTGGCCCTGGCCCTCTACAACGGCAACGAGTACCTGGAGGGGATGCTGGGCTCCTTCCGGGCCCGGGTCGCACCCTTCAACGTCAACTACCGCTACGTGGGCGAGGAGCTGCGCTACCTGCTCGACGACGCCCGCCCACGGGCGCTGATCCTGCACTCGTCCCTTGCTCCCACCCTGGCCGAGGTGCTGCCCACGCTGGAGGCGCCCCCCGACGTGCTGCTCCAGGTCGCCGACGTTTCGGCCAACGCCCTCCTCCCCGGGGCGGAGTGGTACGAGGAGGCGCTGGCCGCATCCTCACCCGACGGCGCGCCGGTCGACCCCTCCCCCGACGACCTCTACATCCTCTACACCGGCGGCACGACCGGCATGCCCAAGGGCGTGCTGTGGCGCCAGCACGACATCTTCATGGCCGCCATGGGCGGGCGGAAGGTGGGCACGTGGGAGATCGTGACGAGCTACGAGGGCATCACCGAGCGGCTCGCCGAGAGCGTCCCGCTCAAGCTGATGCTGCTCCCGCCGCTCATGCACGGCGCCGCCCAGTGGGCCGCCTTCATGCTGATGGCCCAGGGGGCGACGATCGTCTTCCCCGACGACACCCGGCGCGTCGACCCCGACGACGTCTGGTCCACCGTCGAGCGGGAACAGGCCAACACCATGAGCGTCGTCGGCGACGCCGTGTTGCGGCCTCTCCTGATGCAGCTCGACAAGAAGAGCTACGACCTGTCCTCCTTCTTCGCCGTGGGCAACGGCGGCGCCCCGCTGACACCCGCCGTGCGGGCCATGGCCCTCGAGCGCCTGCCCAACCTCGTCATCTCCGACTCGGCCGGCTCGTCGGAGACCGGGGCGCAGATGCACGTCACCTCCGTCGACGGGGTCGACGTGGGGAAGTTCCTCCCCGGGCCGGGCACCGTCGTGGTCGACGAGACGCTGACGCACGTGCTGATGCCGGGGCACGAGGGCAACGGGTGGCTGGCCCAGACGGGGAGCGTGCCGCTCGGGTATCTCGGCGACGCGGCCAAGACGGCGCGCACCTTCCCGGTGATCGACGGCGTCCGCTACTCCATCCCCGGCGACCGCGCCCGCCACCTGGTCAACGGCGAGATCGAGCTGCTCGGGCGCGACTCGGTGACCGTGAACTCGGGCGGCGAGAAGATCTTCGTCGAGGAGGTCGAGCGGGCCATCGCCGGGCACCCCGCTGTGGCCGACGTCGTCGTGACCGGCCGCCCCTCGGAGCGCTGGGGCTCCGAGGTGGTCGCCGTCGTACAGCTGGCCGAGGGCGCGTCGACCGACCAGGCGTCCATCGTCGACCACGCGTCGGCCCACATCGCCCGCTACAAGCTGCCCAAGGAGGTCGTGTTCGTGGAGCAGATCCAGCGCTCGCCCTCGGGCAAGGCCGACTACCGCTGGGCAGCCGAGACGGCCGTCAAGGCCGCCAAGGGGAGCTAGCCACGGCGGCGCGGGCCGACCGGTCCCACGATCGTCACGGAGCGCCTGGTCCTGCGACCGTTCACCGAGGTGGACCGGGCCCCCTTCGCCGAGCTGAACGCACACCCGCTCGTCGTCGAGTCGCTGGGCGAGTCGCCGAGCCGGGCCGAGAGCGACGCATGGTGGACCGCTTCAGCGAGGAGATGGCGCGCGAGGGCTGGGGGCTCTGGGCCGTCGAGGTGCCGGGCGGCCATCCCTTCGTCGGCATGGTCGGCCTCCACCGGTCAACGCCGCCCTGCCCTGCGCGCCGGCCGTCGAGGTCGGCTGGCGGCTCCACCCGGACCACTGGGGCCACGGCTACGCCACCGAGGCGGCCGCGGCCTCGCTGCGCTTCGGCTTCGACGAGGCCGATCTGGAGGAGATCGTCGCCTTCACCACGACGCTGAACACCCGCTCGCAGGCGGTCATGGAGCGGGTCGGCATGGTGCGCGATCGCGCCGGCGACTTCGACCACCCGCGCCTGCCCGCGGGCAGCCCGCTCCGTCGCCACGTGCTCTACCGGGTCAATGCGTCACGGGCGCGCCCTACGGTGGCGCCGTGAGCGACGACGACCGGCGGCGCTGCGAGTGGGCCCAGAGCGACGAGATGATCGCCTACCACGACGCAGAGTGGGGCGTGCCGGTGCACGACGACCCCATCCACTTCGAGTTCCTGGTGCTCGAGGGTGCGCAGGCCGGGCTCAGCTGGTCCACCATCCTCAAGCGGCGCGCCGGATACCGCAAGGCGTTCGCCGGCTTCGACGCCGCCAAGGTGGCGCGCTTCACGCCGGCCCGCGTCGAGAAGCTGCTGGCCGACCCCGGCATCATCCGCAACCGGGCCAAGGTCGAGACGACGGTGCGCAACGCCCGCGCCTTCCTGGACGTGCAGGAGGAGTTCGGCACGTTCGACGCCTACATCTGGGGCTTCGTGGGCGGGCGACCCATCGTCAACACGTGGCGGCGGACGGCGCAGGTCCCCGCCCTCTCCACGACGTCCGAGGCCGTGAGCGACGACCTACGCCGGCGCGGCTTCGGCTTCGTCGGCCCCACCATCTGCTACGCCCACCTCCAGGCGACGGGGCTGGTCAACGACCACCTGGTCAGCTGCTTTCGCTACGCGCGAGCTCACAGGGACCGGCGACATGAGGACCCGGGTGCCGAAGCGGCCCATGACAGGCTCCTCGGGCGCGAGGCCGCGGGCGACCTGCCAGTCGTCGACCGGCCCCACCTCGACGAAGCCCTCCGACGCGTAGAAGGGCCCGTTCCAGGGCACGTCACGGTAGGTGGCGAGCGTGAGCTCGCGGTAGCCCTGCTCGGTGGCCCAGGCACACCCGGCCCGCAGCAGCGCCCGTCCGATGCCGCGCCCGGCGTGGTCGGGGTGGACCGAGAGCTGCTCGAGATGGGCGCCATCCCCGATGGCGTCGATGCGGCACAGCCCGACCGGCGGGTCGGCCGCCACCAGGACGACGAGTGCGGCCGCGAACTCCTCGACGGTCCCGGGCCCGGGCAACGGCCCGATCCCGAGCGGCAGGAACATCGTGTCGGCGGCCGACTCCAGGGCGGGGAGGAGCGCCAGCTCGTCGGGCCGCACCGGCCGGATGGGGTCCACCAACCGACGGTAGCGTGCGTCCTCGTGCGCGCCGTCGTCTGCAATGAGCTCGGTCCGCCGTCGCTGCTGCGGGTGGAGGAGCGCCCCGACCCGTTACCGGGACCGGGCCACGTCGTGGTCGACGTGGAGGCGGCGGGCGTCAACTACGTGGACGCCCTGTTCGTCGGGGGGCAGTACCAGATCAAGCCACCCGTCCCCTTCGTGCCGGGGACCGAGTCCGCCGGGCGCGTGTCCCTGGTCGGCCAGTCGGTGAGTGGGCTCGAGGCCGGCCAGCGCGTGCTGGTCTCGGCCGGGCTGGGCGGCTTCGCCACCAAGGTCGCCGCGCCGGCGGCAGCAGTGACGGCGCTTCCCGACGTGCTCGACGCGCCCCGGGCGGCCACGTTCACCCAGAGCTACAGCACGTGCCTCTTCGCCCTCCGGGAGCGGGCCGCCGCCCAGCCGGACGAGTCGGTGCTCGTCCTCGGCGCAGGCGGTGGCGTCGGGCTGGCCGCCATCGGCGTGGCCCGGGCCCTCGGGTGCCGGGTGCTCGGCGTGGCCTCGACCCAGGAGAAGCGCGCCGCCGCGCTGGCCGCGGGAGCGGAGGCGGTGCTCGACCCGGCCGCCGAGCCCGTGAAGGTCGTGGCGCGGGCCTGGGCCGGAGGAACCGGCGTGGACATCGTCGTCGACCCCGTGGGCGGCGCGCTGGCCGAGCCGTCGCTGCGCGCCCTGGGCGACCGCGGCCGCTACCTGGTCATCGGTTTCGCGGCCGGGCCGATCCCCTCAGTCCCGCTGAACCAGGTGCTCCTGCGCAACCGCACCGTCGTCGGCATCGACTGGGGGATCTGGGCCATGCAGCACGCCGAGGAGCAGCGTGCACTCCTGGCCGACCTGCTCGCCATGGTGGCCGGCGGGACCATCGACCCCGTCCACCCGACCGAGTACCCGCTCGACGACGTGGCGCGGGCGCTCGAGGACCTCCTGGGCCGGCGCACGGTGGGGAAGATCGCGCTCGTCCCCTGAACCCTCGGCCTCAGTGCTCGACGACGTGGAGCGGGAAGCTGAAGCGCCGGTCGTCGACGACGAGGGTGTAGGTGCCCACCGGGACACGCGCCGTGCTGTTCGGCTTGGTCTGGTCCCAGGTGCCCGAGCCCGACACGGTTCCGTTGGCCGGCAGCTCGGCGAAGCCGAGGGCCGGGCAGTTCACGACCTGCACGCCCGGCCATACGTTGGTGTGGTGCGGACCGAGGATCTCGAACCCGACCGACCCGCAGGGGCCGGCCTCCAGCGTGGTGGCGGTCGGGCCGGGTCCCGTCGCGGCGTAGGGGGCGGTGTAGTTGCAGGGCGTGGCGGCCCCGTTGCGCACCGTGAAGGTGATCGTGAGCGTGGCCCCCGGGTGCAGGGTCAAGGTGTTGACCGCCACCAGGATCTCGGTCGTCTTGGCGGGGCACTCCCAGAAGGTGGCGTGGCCGACCTGGGCCATCTTCGGCGCCGCAGGGTGCGCACCGGCCCGCCCCTTCGTGCCCGACGCCGCGGCGACGGACACCGGCGCGACGGACAGCGCCAGCGCCACACCGACCAGCGCCAGGGCCGCTCCGGCCGCTGTGGACACGTGCGCCCGCCACGGGCCCGCAATTGCTCTCGCCATGCCCCCCAAGACTGCCCGATGGGGCGAGGCCCCGAAAGGCGGGCTCAGTCCGCGAAGGCCGGGATGACCTCGGTGCCCATCAGCTCGATGGTCTGCATGACCGACTCGTGGGGCACCTTGTAGGGGTTGACCAGGCAGAGTAGGAGGTCGACGCCGGAGGCCTCGTACTGGCGGCACGCCTCGATGCACTCCTCGGGCGTCCCCAACACGCAGGCGTTGGCGTCGATCAGGTACTCGAGGTTGAGCAGGTCGAGCAGCCCCTCGTCGTCGGTCTTCTTCATGTCGGCGGCATAGGCGTAGGTGCCCAGTCCCTCGTTGCGCTCGGCCATCCAGTCGGTGAGCGTGGCGATCTGGCGGGCGCCCGTCTTCGGGTACCACTCGAAGGACTCCCGCGCCTCGGCGATCGCCCGGTCGCGGTCGGGTCGCGCAGATGGCCATGGTGAACGTGGCCGCCTGGTCGTGCACGAAGGCACCGATGGGCGTGCTGCACCGCCCGACGGCGTCGCGGTAGATGTCGATCTTGCGCTTGACCTCCGCCGGCGGCAGGCCCACGGCGAACGAGCACAGGCCGAGGCCGAGGTCGCCGACCTGCGCGTGGCCCTCGTCGCTGGTCGTGGCGCCCCACAGTGGCGGGTGCGGCTTCTGCCACGGCTTGGGCTGCACGCGGCGCCGGGGCATCTGCCAGAACTCGCCGGAGAACTCGTACTCCTCGTTGGTCCAGCAGCCGACGACGTGCTCGATCGCCTCCTGCCACATGCGCCGGCTCTCGGCCGGGTCGATGCCGAAGCCCTCGAGCTCGGCCCGGGTCGCCGAGCGGCCCGTCCCCAGGTCGACCCGGCCGCCCGAGAGAAGGTCGAGGACGGCCACCGACTCCGCCGTGCGCACCGGGTGGTTGTAGGGCTTGGGCATGAGGCGGACGCCGTAGCCGAGGCGGATGCGCTCCGTGCGCGACGCGATGGCGCCGTAGAGCACCTCGGGGTTCGAGCAGTGGGAGTACTCCTGCAGGAAGTGGTGCTCCACCGTCCAGAAGGCGTGCCAGCCGAAGCGATCGCCCGCGATCGCCTGCTCCAGTGTGTTCTGGTAGGCGACCAGCTCGCTGTCCTCCCCCCAGGGCCGGGGGACGGGGATTTCGTAGAACAGCGCGAACTTCATGGCGTGGGCTCCCCCCGCAGGACGGCGGCCCCGGGACGACCCGGGCTAGACAGTGCACTGCTCCTATCAGCCCGGGTCGGCCGGGCGCAACCAGACCCTGGAGGTGCCATGCGTGGATTGGGCGGACGGACCTACATCGTCACCGGCGCGGCGTCGGGCATCGGCCGGGCCACGGCTGCCCGGCTCCTCGACGAGGGCGCCCTCGTCATGGGGGCCGACCTCGTCGTGCCGCCCGACGACGTCGCGGAGGGCAGCGACGAGTCGGGGCGATGGGCCTTCACCCGCGCCGACGTGACGGACGAGGACTCGGTGGCCGCGCTCGTCCGCGGCCGCGGTCGACTTCGGCGGCGCCGTGCACGGACTGGTCAACGCGGCCGGGGTGGCGGGCGGCGGCCCGGTGCACATGCTGCCGGCCGAGGAATGGGCACGGGTGATCGAGGTGAACCTGACCGGGACCTACCTCACCGCCAAGCACGTCATCGCCCAGATGCTCAGCCAGCCGGCCCGCGACGGCAAGCGCGGGTCGGTGGTGACGATCGCCAGCATCGAGGGCCTCGAAGGGACCGCCGGCGGCAGCGCTTACAGCGCGTCGAAGGGCGGCGTGGTCATCCTGACCAAGAACATGGCGATCGACTACGCCGGGCGCGGCATCCGGGTCAACGCCATCTGCCCCGGCTTCATCGAGACGCCGATGACGGCGATGATCTTCGGGCCGGGCATGGAGGACGCACTGGCCGACATCGTGCACGAGCACAAGCTCGGCCGGCGCATGGGCCTGCCCCGACGAGGTCGCCTCGGTCGCCGCGTTCTTGCTTTCCGACGACGCGTCGTTCGTGACCGGCCACGCGCTGCCGGTCGACGGCGGCTACACGGCGGGGCGGGACCACGGGGTTACCGACCTGCTCGGCCTCTCCGGCCCCGAGTGAGGTCCGGTGTCACGGGCGTTTCTTGACGCCGGACCCGAGGCCAGATAATAGTTAAGTCAATGCTTAAGTATCAGCCGGTCGACGCAGTCTTCCGGGCGCTGAGCGACCCCACCCGACGCGACCTGGTCGAGCGCCTGAGCGCGGGCTCGGCCACGGTGAGCGACCTCGCCCGGCCACTCGACATGACCCTCTCGGCCGTCGTCCAGCACCTGGCCGTCCTCGAGTCCTGCGGGCTGGTCCGCTCCGAGAAGGCCGGCCGCACCCGCACCTGTCGGCTCGAGCCGGTCGGGCTGCAGCTGGCCGCGGACTGGTTCGCCGGGCAACGCGCCGCCTGGGAGCTCCGGCTCGACCGGCTGGGCGAGGTCCTGGAGGCCGACCTCGCCGCCGAAGGGGCCGGGACCCAGACCGCACCACCAGCGCCACCGCCAACATCACCACCGCAAGGAGCAAGAGCATGACGAACTCGAACACCACCAGGACCGCCGAGCACGGCACCTTCACGATCACCCGGGCCTACCCCGCCCCGCCCGAGCGCGTGTTCGCCGCCTGGTCCAGCCGTGACGCCAAGGCGCGCTGGTTCGGCGGCCCGGCCGCGCCGGACTACGCGCTCGACTTCCGAGTCGGCGGCACCGAGACCAACCGCGGCGGGCCCCCGGGAGGCCCGGTGTTCACCTACGAGGCGTCCTACAAGGACATCGTCCCCTCGGAGCGGATCGTCTACGGCTACACGATGGAGGCCGACGGCACGCTGATCTCCGTCTCGGTCACCACCGTCGAGTTCGCCGCCGCGGCGGGCGGGACCACACTGACCTTCACCGAGCAGGGCGTCTTCCTCGACGGGGGCGACACCCCCGCCGTCCGCGAGAAGGGCACGGGCGAGCTCCTCGATGCCCTCGGGGCCGCTCTGGCATGAGCGCCAAGGTCGTGGTGCACCGCGCCATGTCGCTCGACGGCTTCATCGCCGGCCCCGAGCACGAGAACCACTGGAGCTTCGAGCACACGGCGGAGGGTGCCGAGGAGATGATGGCCGCCACCGGTGCCATGCTGTCGGGGCGCAGACCGGACGCTCGCGCCGACAAGATCCCGGGGCAGCACCATGCGCGCCGCGAAGCCGATGTGTAGGCCCGAATCGGGCCAGGGCGTCGGATTCGACCAGGCTAAGGGATCCCCCCACCGCTCTGGCGCAGCGTGGCCGCCGTCAGCTGCTGGGACGCCCAGACCCGGAGCATCCACAAATCGACCCGAGATGGGTCGAAGCCTTATTAGAGTCGCCCGGCGATGAGCGCCCCCGAACCCGACGAGTCGGGTCCGGGGCGGGTGAAGTTGGGGGCTCTTCGGTCCCTCTGCTTGGGCACTCTCGCGTCGTTCGCCCTCTTGGCTGTCTGGGCCGTCGCCATGCCCCTCTATTCGGGGCCCGACGAGCCGAGCCAGGTAGTGCATGCTGCCGCGCTCGTGCGCGGACAGCTCATCGGGACACCGGGACCGGGGTACGGCCTTCTCGTGGTCCTGCTGTGGCGGCTCACGGGACCCCTGGAGAGGCGCGCCCAGCCGGCGCACGCGAGGCGACCGTCCGGTCAGCCGAGCACCATCCGCCCGCCGCGGTAGTCGAAGACGACCCACCCGAAGCGCTTGAGCTGGTCCGAGCCGAGCAGGCCATCGATGCCGCCCACGCTGATCGCCCCGAAGTCGGTTTCACCGAGGAGCTGCTGGTGCAGCGGCTGCCCCGGCAGGGACCACGGGCCGCTGTGCGCGAGCGGGACGGTGATGACCGAGCACACCGTCGCCTGGCGCTGCGCCAGATCGGTGCCCGCCAAACGCACCGCACGAGCGACGGACGAGGCCACGACGCTCTGCGACGACCCGGTGTCGACCACGAAGCTACGCCGCGGGCCGCCGGCGAAGCGGACCGCCACGCTGACTGAGACCTCGCCCGGAACCGACGTCACCGTGAGCGGCAGCATGGTCCCCTGCCCCTGGGTCAGCGCGACCGGCGCCGGCCCCCGCGGCCCGGTGAAGGGGGTCGGCGCGGTGAGCGGTGCACCCTCGGCCCCGGGCAGCACGAGCGCGCCGGACGCGAAGTCGATGCGTACGGCGCCGAAGCGGGCGAGGACGTCGGAGCCGAGAGCCCCACGGGCTCCCCCTTCCCGCCGATCTGGGGCAGCGTGGCCGCCGTCAGCTGCTGGGGGTCGAGGCTCACCCCGTCGAGCGACCACGAGCCGACCGCGACCGGCCGGGCCGTGCCGGTGCACCCGACGCCGGCGAACTCGGTGGCCGGGCCGGCCGACGAGCAGGTGGAGGCGCCGGGCCAGGCCGGCGTCGATGGTCGACTGCCCCGCCCCCGAGTCGAGGACGAAGGGGAACGGGCCCCTGCCCGCCGACGCAGACGTTGACGGTCTCGGCCACCTGGCCGGCGACCGTGCTCACGGTCAACGGCACGCGTGTGGTGCCGCCCGGGCAGCGCCGTGGCCCCGTCGCACCCGGTCGCCGGCGGCGGCAGCTCGAACGTCACCTCCGGCTCGACGTGCACGGGCCGCGAGGCGGGCGGCGCCGGCCCGCTGCAGGCAGCCAGGCCGAGCGCCAGCGTGGCTCCGAGCCGCGCCGGCGACCACGAGGACCCCCCGGCGTCGGCGCACTGCCTAGCGGCTGAGGGCGAGCCGCACGGTCGCCATCACCATGCGCACCCCCAGCACGAGCGCGGCGAGCGGCAGGGCGGCGCGGCGCCAGCCCTTCGTCGTGCGGGCTGTGAAGCGAAGGGCCGAGCGGTGGTGGGCCGCCAGCATGCGATATGGGTGGCGGGCGGTGCTCACACCCTGGACGTGGGTCACCTCCGCCGTGCCGGCGAAGCCCACGCCCCACCCGGCCTCGTGGGCGCGCCAGCACAGGTCCATGTCCTCGGCGTACATGAAGTACGCCTCGTCGAAGCCGCCCAGCTCCTCGAGTGCGCTGCGCCGGGCCAGGAAGCACGAGCCCGACACCCACCCCGCTTCCGCCACCACGCCGCCCTCGGGCGTCCCGGGGTTGTAGCGCCGCGTGAAGGGGTTCTCGGGGTTGAAGAGCGCCAGGAGAGCGTGCCCGGCCGCGTCGGTGAACGACGGGAAGCTGCGCACCGAGGGATAGACGTCACCGCCCTCGGTGAAGATGCGCGGCCCCACGACGGCCCAGGCCGGATGGGTCTCCAGCGCGTCGCGCAGGGCCGGCAGCGCGCCGGCGTGCACGACGAGGTCGGGGTTGGAGACGAGGACCCACTCGGGTGGCGCCGCCAGCCCCGCCAGCACCGCCAGGCCTCGGTTGACCCCGGCACCGAAGCCGAGGTTCCGCCCGGGCTGCACGATGCGCACCGACGGCGCCGGCCGGGCGCCCAGGACAGCGTCGAGCGCGGCAGCGACGCTCCCCCGGGCGCCGTTCTCCACCACGACCACGGGGGCGGCACCGTCGTCGAGGAGGGAGCGCACGCAGCCCTCGAGCAGTGGGCCGGCGTCGTGGTCGACCACGACGGCGCCGATCACGCCAGGCACCAGAGGCTCAGTACTCCCTGGTGAAGCGGAACTTGACCAGGGCCTTGAGGGCGCTGAAACCGTCGCGCCAGGTGATCTTCTTCCCCTCGTCGTGTTCACGGCCGGCATAGGAGATCGGCACCTCGTAGATCCGGTGGCCGCGCCGGAGGACCTTGGCCGTGATCTCGGGCTCGAAGTCGAATCGGTTCGGACACGATGGTGATGCCCTCGAGCACCTGGGCGTCGAAGAGCTTGTAGCAGGTCTCCATGTCCGAGAGGGTCGTGCTGTACAGGACGTTGGTGACCAAGGAGAGCAAGCGGTTGCCCATCCAGTGCAGCGGCAACATGTTCTTGCGCTCACCGGTGAAGCGGCTCCCGTAGACGACACGGGCCTTCCCGCGCAGGATCGGGTCGAGCAGGCGCGGCCAGTCGTTGGGGTCGTACTCGAGGTCGGCGTCCTGAATGAGGATGAGGTCGCCCCTGCGCCTCGGCCAAGCCGGTGCGGATGGCGGCTCCCTTGCCCTGGTTCCCGTTGTGGCGGATGACGCGCACCGTCGAGTCCTCGAGAGCGCCGAGCACCTTGTCGGAGCCGTCGCTCGACCCGTCGTCGACGGCGATGACCTGCAGCACGAGGGGCAGCTCGACCGCCCGCATGCGCCGGATGACCTCGGCGACGGTGGTGCGCTCGTTGAACACCGGCATGATCACCGTGAGGGACCGATAGGTCCGCTGAGGTGGCAGGTCGACCAGGTCTGTCTCCGTCATGGGACACTCACCTTCTGTGCGAAGTACTCGATCGTCTGCTCGATGCCCTCCCGCAGGCCGGTCGTAGGCTCCCATCCCAGCTCGGTCCTGGCCAGCGTGATGTCGGGGCAGCGCCGGGTCGGGTCGTCGGTGGGCAGCGGCTGCGAAGACGATCCCGGACGTCGACCCCGTGACCTCCAGGACGAAGTGGGCCAGGTCGCCCACGGTTCGCTCGTCGGGGTTGCCGATGTTGACCGGCCCTGTGAGCGAGGAGTCGAGCAGGGCCAGCAGGCCCCCGATCTCGTCGTCGACGTAGCACAGGCTGCGCGTCTGGCTGCCGTCCCCGTAGACAGTGAGGGGCTCGCCCCGCAGGGCCTGCACGATGAAGTTGGACACGACCCGGCCGTCGCCGGGTGACAGCCGGGGCCCGTAGGTGTTGAAGATCCGGGCGATGCCCACGTTCACCCCGTGGGTGCGGTGCATGGCCATGGTCAGGCTCTCGGCGAACCGCTTGGCCTCGTCGTAGACGCTGCGCGGCCCCGTGGGGTCGACGTTGCCCCGGTAGCTACTCGACCTGGGGGTGCACCTCGGGGTCCCCGTAGATCTCGCTCGTGCTCGCCATGAGGAAGCGGGCGCCGTGGGCCCGGGCCAGCTCGAGCAGGCGGCGGGTGCCCTCGCTGCCCACCGCCAGCGTGTCGAAGGGCCGGGCGAGATAGGCCGGCGGCGAGGCGGGCGAGGCCAGGTTGCACACGGCGTCGACCTTCGAGCCGGGTCCTCCAGCTCCACCTTCTCGCTGACGTTGGTGACGACGAGGCTGAAGCGCTCGTGACCCAGGAGGTGGGCCACGTTGTCCTTCGAGCCGCTCGAGAGGTCGTCGAGGCAGACCACGGTGTCGCCCCGCTCGATCAGCCGGTCGCACAGGTGCGACCCGAGGAACCCGGCCCCGCCGGCCACCACGACCCGGCTCACCGGCGCCCGATCCCGGCGTAGTGGAAGCCCATGCGCCGCACCGCGGCGGGGTCGAGCAGGTTGCGGGCGTCGACGATGCAGGGCTCGGCCATGACGGCGAGGACCCGGCCGAGATCGAGCCAGCGGAACTCGTCCCACTCGGTCAGCACCACGAGCGCTCGCGCCCCGGTCACCGCCTCGTAGGGGTCGGCCCGCAGTTGCAGGCCGCGCAGGTCGTCGGGTGGGTCGGCCTCGGCGTCGACCGTGGGGTCGAACGCCTGCACCGTCGCCCCCAGCTCTTTGAGGCGGTGGCTGATCTGCAGGCTGGGCGAGTCGCGCCGGTCGTCGGTGTTTGCCTTGAAGGTGAGGCCCCACACCCCCAGCGTCGCCCCGTCCACCGAGCCGCCACAGGCAGCCTCGACCTTGGAGACCACGCGGGTCAGCTGCTCGTCGTTGGAGGCGATGGCGCCGGCCAGCAGCGAGAAGTCGTAGCCCGACTCCCGGGCGATGTGGAGCAGGGCCCGCGTGTCCTTGGGCAGGCACGAGCCGCCCCAACCCGGACCGGGGCGGAGGAACTCGAAGCCGATCCTCTTGTCGTAGCCGAGCCCGAGCAGGACGTCGCGGGCGTCTGCCCCGACCTCCTCGCACAGACCCGCCAGCGCGTTGACGAAGCTGAGCTTGGTGGCGAGGAACGCGTTGGACGCGTACTTGATCGTCTCCGAGGTCGTGGCGTCGGTGACGATGAGCGGGGCCGAGGTCGATGAGAAGAGCTCGCCCACCTTGGCGGCCGCCTGGGAGTCGTCGGCACCCACGACGATCCGGTCCGGATTGAGGCTGTCGTGCACGGCGGTGCCCTCGCGGAGGAATTCGGGGTTGGAGACGACGCGCGACGTCGGGCCGGCCGATGACCTGTTCGACCATGGTGGCCGAGCCGACGGGAACCGTCGACTTGTTGACCACGATCGCGCCGGGCTCGAGGTGGCTCGCGATGTCCTTTGCCGCTGCCTCGACGTAAGACAGGTCGGCCGAGCCGTCGGCGCTCTGGGGCGTGGGCACGCAGAGGAAGACGAACTCCGCCCCGACCACCGCATCGACCGCAGAATCGGTGAAGGACAGGGTCCCGGCAGCCACGCCGCCCGCCACCAAGTCGTCGAGCCCGACCTCGACGATCGGCATGCGGCCGGAGCGCAGAGCGGTCAGCCGCGCCGGATCTCGCTCGGCCAGGACGACGGCATGCCCGAAGTGCGCCAGCGTGGCCGCCGTGGGCAGGCCGACGTAGCCGGCGCCGATCACGGCCACCATGTGCTGCGTTGCGCGGTCGCGGCGCCGTCAAGCGGCCGACTCCTGCTGCTGTGCGCGCAGGGCAGGGACGAGCCGGGACAGGCCGTCCTGCCAGTCGGGCAGCGCGGGGAGCCCGCTGAGGCGCAGCGCCATGTTGTCCAGCACCGAGTAGGCAGGGCGCGGCGCCAGGAGGGGCGGGTCGAGCTCGGCCGTCGCGATTGGCTTCACCCGGTCGGGGTCGGCACCGGCCTCCGCCAGCACCGCTCGCACCAAGCCCCACCACGTCGTGGCGCCGCCGTTGGTGACGTGGAAGATGCCCGGGCGACGGTCGAGGCCGAGGGTGACGACGGCGGGCGCCAGGTCGGCGGTGAACGTCGGCGACCCGTGCTGGTCGTCGACGAAACGGAGCTCCCCCTCGCCGTCGGCCAGGCGGAGCGCGGTCGCCACCATGTTGGCGCCATGGGCACCGCACAGCCAGCTCGTGCGCACGATCGTCGAGCCGGGGTGGCACTCGCGCTCGCCCGCCAGCTTGGAGGCGCCGTACACCGAGGAGGGGCAGGGCGCGTCCCACTCCCGGTAAGGGCGCCCGGCCGTGCCGTCGAAGACGTAGTCGGTGGAGACGTAGACCATGTGCGCACCCACGAGGGCCGCAGCTTCGGCGACGTGGCGGGTGCCGACGGCATTCACGGCGAAAGCGGTGTCCACCTCGGTCTCGCACAGCTCGACCGCTGTAAGCGCCCCTCCGTGGAGGACGAGCTCGGGCTGGAATGCCGTAAAGACGTCCAGTACGGCGTCACGGTCGTCGACCCGCATGGTTCCTATATCGGTGGCGAGCACCTCGTGGTTGAGACCAGGCCGCGGCCCCTCCGGTCCGAGGAGAGCACACCGGCGCCCACCAGCCGGAACCTGGCCCACCAGGGCGTCGCGCACGTCGCGGCCCAGCTGCCCGTCGGCCCCCGTGATGAGGATCCGCACCGCTCAGCTCCCTCCGGCTCCCCAGGCCCCTTCGACGACGGGGGCCCGGGCCGCCAGCGGCTCCCACCACTCTCGATGCGTGGCGTACCACTGCACGGTGTCCGACAGTCCCTGCTCCCACTCGATGGAGGGCTCCCAGTGGAGCTCGCGCCGCAGCTTCGAGGCGTCGAGGACGTAGCGGCGGTCGTGGCCGGGGCGGTCTGGCACGATCGTTTTGAGCGACTCCGGCTTGCCGAGCGCGGCGAGGATCCGGTCGGCGACCTCCATGATGGAGGCCTCGACGCCGCTGCCGACGTGGTACGTCTCACCGACCCGGCCGCGGGCAAGCACGGCATCGATGGCCGTGCAGTGGTCGTAGACGTGCAGCCATTCCCTGCGGTTCTCCGTGCTCGCGTAGAGCGTGAGCGGTTGGTCGTCGAGAGCCAGCGCGCAGAAATGCGGGATCAGCTTCTCGGGGAACTGGTAGGGGCCGTAGTTGTTGGCGCAGTTGGTGATCGTGATGGGCAGTCCGTAGGTCTCGGCGTACGCCCGCACCGCGTGGTCCGCACCGGCCTTGGAGGCGTTGTAGGGGGTGCGGGGGCGGTAGGGCGAGTCCTCGGTGAAGACATCGTCTGTGTCGAGCGGCAGGTCCCCGTAGACCTCACACGTCGAGACGTGGTGGAAGCGGGCGACGCCGACCTGGCGGGCAGCCTCGAGCATGGTCTGGGTCCCGAGCACGTTGGTCCGGAAGAACAGGCCGGGGTTGAGCACGGCCAAGGAGTTGTGCGACTCGGCAGCGAAGTGGACGATCGTGTCGATCCCCTCCCCCCGCAACGCCTTCTCCGCCGCCTGCGGGTCGCAGATGTCCCCCTGCACGAAGACGATCCGGTCGTCGATGTCGGACAGGTTGGGTCGGTTGCCGGCGTAGGTGAGCACGTCGTAGACGACGACATGGTCCTCGGGGTGCTGTTCGACCCAGTAGCGGGCGAAATTGGACCCGATGAAACCGGCACCTCCCGTCACGAGAAGGCGCATAGAGCGGCAATGTTAGCCCGGCCCCACATGGCCTCCCCGGCCTCAGCCGGGACGAAGGTGCACCACGTCGCCGGCGGTCACCGTGCGGGGCCCCGAGGCCGTCTCCACCACCAGGTGCCCCGCGTCGTCGATGGCGGCGGCCAGCCCCGTGAGCTGTTCCTCGGGGAGCGTGACCCGCACCTGCTGGCCCAGCGTGGCGGAGCGCCGGCGCACCTCGTCGGCCAGGGCGGCCCGGCCGCTCGCCTCCTCGAGAAGGGGACGACGTGCGGCGAGCGCCCCCAGCAGGCATTCGAGAAGAACCCGGCGGTCCACCGGCTCCGCCGTCCCGCCCAGGTCGTCCAGGCAGGTGCCCCCCGCCCCCTCCGGCCCCGGCCAGGCCACGTTGATACCGATGCCGATCACCACTGCGGCGAGGGCGCCGCCCGAGAATTCCGCCTCGGCGAGGACCCCGGCCAACTTGGACTCCCCCACCAGGAGATCGTTGGGCCACTTGAGCACCGGCTCGACCCCCGCGACCTCGCGGCAGGCGTCGGCCGCCGCCAGCGCCAGCGCCCCCGTGCACAGGTGCACGTCGGTCCCGTCGCAGTGGGGGCGCAACAGGACCGAGGCCAGCAGGTTCGCCCCCCGGGGTGACTCCCAGCGTCGGTCGAGCCGCCCCCGGCCGGCCGTCTGGTAGTCGGCCACGACCACTAGACCCTCAAGGGCGCCTTCGCGGGCGCGGGCGCGGACATAGGTGTTGGTGGAGTCCACCTCGTCCAGCCAGCGGATCTCCCACTGCGCAGGTGACATGGCAGACACCATACGGCGCGTGCAATTGTGAAGGCCCGCCTCACTGAGGAAAGGCCCAGCGTGCTCGAGAAGATCCTGATTGCAAACCGCGGCGAGATCGCCGTCCGGGTGATCCGGACCTGCCGTGAGCTCGGCATAGGGACCGTGGCCGTCTACTCCAACCTCGACCGCGACGCCCTGCACGTGCGCATGGCCGACGAGGCCTACGCCCTCGGCGGCGAGACCGCGGCCGAGAGCTACCTCGACACTGAGGCGATCCTGCACGCCATCGAGCAGAGCGGCGCCGACGGGGTCCACCCCGGCTACGGCTTCTTCTCCGAGAACACCGACTTCGCCCGCGCCATCACAGAGCGTGGCGTCACGTTCATCGGCCCACCGCCTGAGGCGATCGAAGTCATGGGCGACAAGATCAGCTCCCGCCTGGCGGCCGAGAAGGTCGGCGTGGCCGGCGTCCCTGGCCGCTCCGAGCCGCTCACCTCACCCGACGAGGTCGTGGCGTTCGGTGACCTGCACGGGTGGCCGGTCGCCATCAAGGCCGCCTACGGCGGCGGCGGGCGCGGCATGAAGGTCGTTGCCGCCGCGGAGGACGCCGCCGAGGCCATGGAGGCGGCGGCCCGCGAGGCCCAGGCCTACTTCGGTCGCCCGGAGATCTACCTCGAGCGCTACCTCGCCTGGCCCCGGCACGTGGAGATGCAGGTGCTGGCGGACCAGCACGGCCACACGCTGTGGCTCGGCGAGCGTGACTGCTCGGCCCAACGGCGTCACCAGAAGCTGGTCGAGGAGAGCCCGGCGCCCGACTTCCCCGAGGAGGTCCGCCACGCCATGGGCACCGCGGCAGTGAAGGTCTCTGAGGCCTGCGGCTACTACAACGCCGGCACGGTCGAGTTCCTCTACCAGGACGGGGAGTTCTACTTCCTCGAGATGAACACGCGGCTGCAGGTGGAGCACCCGGTCACCGAGCTCGTCTGCGGCCTCGACCTCGTCGCCTGGCAGATCCGCATCGCGTCCGGTGAGCCCCTCGATTTCACGCAGAAGGACATCCGCCGCCACGGGCACGCCATTGAGGCGCGGATCAACGCCGAGGACCCGAGTGGTGGCCGCTTCTCGCCCTCGCCGGGCACCCTGACGGCGTTCCGCCAGCCGTCGGGCCCCGGGGTGCGGCTGGACGCGGGCTACGAGGCGGGGGACACGATCTCGCAGTACTACGACAACCTGATCGCCAAGCTGATCGTCTGGGCGCCCGATCGCGAGGCGGCGCGCCGGCGCATGCTGCGGGCGATCTCCGAGACCCGCGTGGCCGGCGTTGCCACGACGCTGCCCGCCCACGAGGCCATCCTGAGCCACCCCGACTTCGCAGCGGCGAAGCACTCGACCAAGTGGGTCGAGGAGACCCTCGACCTGAGCGACCTGGTGGCGAAGCCGGCGAGCACCCCGGCCCCGGCGGAGGACGAGGTGCCGACGGTCCAGCGTGACGTCACAGCCGAGGTCGACGGGCGGCGCTTCTCGGTGCGGCTCTGGGTGCCCGACCTGGGCCCGGCTGCCGCTCCCGGGCGGGCCGCCGGGCGCCCGAAGCGGGCCGCCGCGTCGGCGGTGACCGGCTCCGGTTCGGGGCAGGTCACTGTCCCGATGCAGGGCACGATCGTCAAGGTGCTGGTCTCGGTGGGCGACGTCGTCGAGGTGGGCCAGGCGATCTGCCTCCTGGAGGCAATGAAGATGGAGAACGCCGTCGCGGCGGAAAAGGACGGTGTCATCAAAGAGGTACGGGTGAGCGCCGGCGACTCGGTCGGGGCCGGCGACGTCGTGGCGGTCATCGAGTAGGTGAGCGCCGGGACGGCCCGCGCCTCGGCGGCGAAGGCGGCGGCCGCAGCGGTCGTCGACGAGCACCTGAACGAGCTCGTCTCGCTCAGCCACTTCCTCCACACGACACCCGAGCTGTGCTTCGCGGAGACCGTCTCTGCCCGGGCGGTGGCCGAGACGATGCGGGCCGGAGGGCTCGAGGTCACCGAGGGGGTGTACGACCTCCCGACGGCGCTCGAATCGAGGTCGGGGGGAGGCGATCTCGTAGTCGCCGTCTGTGCCGAGTACGACGCGCTGCCCGACGTGGGCCATGCCTGCGGGCACAACATCATCGCCGCCACCGCAGTCGGTGCGGGCCTGGCCCTCTCCGCCGTGGCGGACGAAGTCGGGCTGGCGGTGCGGGTCCTGGGCACGCCGGCCGAGGAGGGCGGTGGCGGGAAGATCCTGATGCTCGAACGGGGCGCCTTCGCAGGCGTCCACGCCGCCATGATGGTCCACCCCTGGCCGACCGAACGCATGACGGGCAGCTGCCTCGCAGTGGCGCACTTCGACGTCAGCTACACCGGGCGCGAGGCGCACGCGTCGGCGGCGCCCTGGGAGGGCGTCAACGCCCAGGACGCGCTCACGGTGGCTCAGGTGGCGATCGGCCTGCTGCGACAGCAGCTCCAGCCCGGGGACCAGGTCCACGGAGTGGTCATGCACGGCTCGTCCGCCGCCAACGTCATCCCCGCTGCCATCACGGCCCGGTACATGGTCCGCTCCCCCACTGCGGCCGGGCTCGCCGCGTTGCGGCCCCGAGTGGACGCGTGCTTCGAGGCGGGAGCACTCGCCACGGGGTGCGCACTCGAGTACGAGGAGCTGGCGCCCGTGTACTCGCACATGGAGGCGGACCCGGAGCTGCTGCGCGCCTACCGCGGCAATGCCGAGGCCCTGGGGCGGCACTTCGAAGCAGACGACGCCGGGGCGCCGCTCCCGACGTTCTCGACGGACATGGCCAACGTGTCGCTGGCCGTGCCCACCATCCACCCCCTCATCGGCATAGAGACGCGAGGCGCCGTCAACCACCAGCGCGAGTTCGCCGCCGCCTGTGTGACGCCCTCGGCCGACGCCGCGGTGCGCGACGGCGCGGTGGCGCTGGCCTGGACGGCCATTGACGCCGCCACCGACCCCGAGCTCCGCCAGCGTCTGCTCAGCGCATGATCACCGAGCACGCGCTGCTCGACGTCGTGCCCGGACGCGAAGAGGAGTTCGTCGCGTCGATGGAGCGGGCAAAGGGCCTCATCGCGGGCAGCCCGGGCTTCGTGTCGCTACGGGTCGAGCGCTGCAGGGAGCGCCCGAGCCGCTTCTTGCTCCTGGTGGAGTGGGAACGCCTCGAAGACCACACCGAGGGCTTCCGGGGCTCGGCGGCCTACAAGAACTGGCGGGCGGCCCTGCACCACTTCTACGACCCATTCCCCCTGGTGGAGCACTACGAGGCGGTCGTCACGGCCTGAGCCCCCGCCGCGGTCGCTGGCCAGGAGCGCCGGCGGCATCACGCGAAGAGCAGGTCCTTCCACGACGGCGCCCGATCGGCCGCCGACCTACCCGACCCGGCGCAGGGTGTTGTGGTCGGTGTGCGAGAGGGGCTCGTCGAACTCCTTCATCCGGAGCATGGTGACCTCGTCGTAGGACCAGGTGTCCTCGCCCAGGGTGATGGTGACCTCGTAGCTGAGCGTGCTGGCGTTCTTGGCGAGATACTTGTTCTCGCCGATGCCGTACTGGGCGTCACCGTGCACTGCCTTCAGGGTGAACGTGGTGGCGTCTGCGGCTGCAGTGCCACCGGCCAGAGTCGTGATACCGCGGGGCACGACGAAGCCCTTCATGACCTCGCCGGTCGCGGCATCCCAGAGCCAGTAGCCCACCTCGGTGTGGAAGGGATTCTCCTCGTCGCCGCGCCACATGGCGCTCTTGTAGTCGAGGCCGTAGAGGTGCTGGTCCCCGTTGTCGACCGGGCCGAACGGTTTCATCGTGCACTTCTCCAGATAGGGGCTGCCCAGCACCTTCCTCTGGGAGTGCGAGTACGCGGTGTCCAGGCCGCCCTTGTCGCTCTCCCACTCACCGGCAAGCGTCCCCAACGGTCCCCATTCATCAGCCATGGCTCATTCCAATCTCTCGACGCGTGTTCTGGCAGGAGCCTAGGCCGCAGCCGGTGTGTCGCCGCGAGGCCGGCATGCGGGGGGCCCGGAGCTCCCTCGATAACGTCCATTGCGTGGCGCACTCCGTCGTCATCTTCGACCTGGACGACACCCTTGTCGAAGAGGAGCAGACCGCGGATTCGTCGTTCAACGAGGTGGCCCGTCAGTTGTGCATGGCGGACAACCCCCAGACGGGCACACCCATTCGGGATGCCGTCCGCAGGGCGTGGCATTGGGGCCCCCACTACGAGCTCGGCCTGGAGCTGGGCATCGCCTCGTGGGAGGGGCTGTGGGCAACCTTTGCGGGGAACCACCCCGTCCTCGACGGCCTGAAGGCGTGGATGCCCACCTACCGACGTGAAGCGTGGCGGACCGCCCTCGACTCGGTGAGCCTCGACCTCGGCCTCGCAGAACTCGCCCACGACGTCTTCGTGGAGGCGCAGTCCAGCGGCCATCACCTCCTGGAGGGGGCGGGTCAGACGGTGAGAGAGCTGAGCGATCGTTTTCGCCTGGGACTCTTGACCAATGGCCCGTCGGACATCCAACGCCGGAAGCTCGAGGCCACAGGTCTGACCCCTCGATTCGAGAGTCTCTCCATCTCGGGGGAGACGGGAGTCGGGAAACCGACGCCGGCAGCGTTCGCCGACGTTCTGTCGAAGCTGCACATTCAGCCCGAAGACGCAGTGATGGTCGGCGACAGCTGGGAGAGAGATGTCGTGGGAGCGGTCTCCTGCGGACTGTCCGCCGTCTGGATCGCATCGGAGCGACCAGCACCGGAGCAGATGGAGCGGGTCGCGGTCATCGACAGCATCGAAGAGCTCGTCAGCGTCCTCCGGTAAGGGGTGGGGTCAACCCCCCGCACCGGCTCGAGCGCCTGACCGGCCCGGTGTGTGTCGGGGCCCTCCGATCAGCCGGGTGCGAAGGGGGGTGTCGGGACGCCTCTGAGTACGCCTACCAGGCGTCCAGGGTCTGCGAGTGGAAGTCGATGATGGCCAGGAGGTCTCCCAGGCGGCCGATGACCAGATCGGTCTCGGTCGCGGGATCCGTGACCGCCCGCTGCGCCGTGACTGCCACCTCGGCACACGTGCTCAGCATCAGGTCGACGCGCCCGCCGAGCTCCAGGTCCGGGCAGTTGTTCGCCGCCACCCACACCTTCGCTTCCCTGGTGGCCGCATCGAGTTCGTCCGCCGCCGCCAACATGGTGACGTCGTTCACGCTCATCGACGCCGAGAATCGTCGCTCGGCGCCCGTCACGCGTCCCAGGACGGCCGCGGCCTTGATGAGCCAGTGCTGTGCCGTTGGTTCCTTATCCATGGTGCTCGATGGATGAGGCGCGAAGTCCCATCCAACGTCCCGCCCGTGTACCGACCTCCGCCATACCGCGATTCTGCCGAGAGTCCCCCGTCGTCCAATAGAGCCGTTCGGACCCTGAGCCACACAACCTCCCCACAACAAGACGCGACCCGACTCGGTGGCCACTCGGGTGGAGCGCTCGCGGTGGCCGCTCTGCTCTACCCCATTCGCGCGGCGCTGGAAGTCGCCGCCGATTCATCCGAACACATTCGAACTCCAACCCAAAATGGTCATACCCGTTTGGGGGATCGCTCCCCAGCGACGTCGAGCGACAACGAAGCCGAACCCGCACATCGTTGGTCGTCGCCCTGGAGTAGAATCTTCCGCGTGCCCGCGGTCTTAGAGGCCGTCCTCATCGGGCTGCTGATCTCCCAAATCGCCTTCGTCGTCACGACGGTGTACCTGCACCGGACCCTGGCCCACCGCGCCATCACGATGAAACCCTCCGTGATGTTCGCCTGCCGGTTCATCATCTGGATGTCGACGGGGACGCGACCTCGCCAGTGGGTGGCCGTGCATCGTAAGCACCATGCGTACACCGACAAAGAAGGCGATCCCCACTCTCCCATTGTCTTTGGTTACTCGCTGGTCCAGTTCGGCAACGCGCTGCTCTACCGGCGAGTGGCCCGGAACCCAGTGGCAGTTGCTCGCTACGCACGAGATCTTCCCGGTGATCGTTGGGACAAGGTCCTCTTCAACCATGCCCTGCTCGGCCTTGGTGTCGGCGTAGGGTTGTTGATCGGTGTGTTCGGATGGGAGATCGGGTTGATCGCGGCCGGAGTCCACGCGTCGGTGTACTTGTTGGGCGGTGGCGCCATCAATGCCATCGGGCACAAGTGGGGGAAGCGGCCGCACGACAACCTGGCCACCAACAACCAATGGCTGGCCTGGTTCGTCGCTGGCGAAGGGCTCCATAACAACCACCACGCAGCCACGACGTCGGGCCGACTTTCCATGGCCAAAGGTGAGATCGACCCTGGTTGGTGGGCTATCAAACTCCTGGTGCTGCTGCGTTGGGCAGCTGTTCGTCACGACAAGTTGATGCCCAGAACTGCGCGGGCATGACCGGTGGTCCGCAATCAACTCCCGAGAGGCCACCGCACGCCCTGACAGGTTGACAGTCCGAAGGTCGTCGGCGACGGGACTCCCAATCAGGTCATCGTTCGAACGCATAGGGGTGTGCTCGGTGCGGCTTCCCATAGCGCATGTGCAGACAAATGGCGCCGCAGGCAAGGGCCGCATAGAAGCACCACAACGACGTGAAGCCGTCTGCGGTCAATCGAGCCAGGACAATGACGGCAACCACGTTTGCAATGCCAAAGATCACGATGTCCCGATAACCCGACATCAAGAGGGATCCGCAGGTGGCGAGAACGTACAAGCTGACCACCAAGACCCCATAGTGAAGGCCGATGCTGTACCCAAGGTGGTAGGAGCCGAGTCTGACCGTGACTGGGCCGTGGAGCATTGTCACCAAGAGCACCAAGGCCACTGCGGTGCCCAGCAGGACGAAGGGCGCGATCGAGAGTTGCCGACGTCGGGTCGGCTCAAGCAGCATCACGGCGACGGGCACCAGTACCGGCACGACAACAAGGGCGATCAGCAGGTAGATCCAGGTGGCGGCTCGTCCGACTTCGTGTGGAACATCGCCTCGAAGCTGCCACCAGACCAGTGATTCGATCAGCAGATGAGCCCCCAGAACCAGCGGCAGCGCAGCGAGGAGCACGTATTCCCTGCGACCCCGCAGATGGCGGCACGTATCAATGCCTATGGCGGTGACGGCAAGACCACCCGCGACGTCGCCTTCTGGAGAGAAGCACACAGGATGACCGTAATCTCGATCGCACGCTGGACCCGCGGCACTCGCCTCATGGATACTGCGGAAGCAGGTCGACCCCAATGTGGTGAACTGCCACACCTGCTCAGCCGTCACAGCGAATGGGGACGACTTCTGTGATCTAGGCGGGCGGGATATTGGCGTTCAGATGGAAGACATTGCGAGGATCGTAGGTGGACTTGATCCTTTGGAGCCGGTCGTATTTGGGGCCGTAGGCGCTCCTGACACGGTCCTCCTCGTACTCGGTCATGAAGTTCACATAGCTCCCAACACCCGAAGCGTGCTCGACCAATGCCGACCAGTACGCGCGCGACCATGCCCGCTCCACCTCGTAGTCATTAGGAGACAGTGCGGTTGCAGAGATATTGACGACATAGCGGATGTCCCGGCTGCCGCCAAAAGCAGTGGCGTCGCCGTCGGCCTTTCGGTAGGCACCGCCCAATGGAAAAATCGGCACGAACGACAATGGCGACATCTTCTTCGCCTGGTGCACGAGAATGGCGTCAATGGCGCCGTCCGAGAGCTCGGCGAGATAGACCGCCTTCTCGTAGTTGTGCATTCCCCACGGAGCCGATGCGTCGAACATCTGCTGCAATCCGACGTAGGGGATGGGGGTGATCAGCTCGACCATCGGGTCGAGTGCCTGCCTGATCGGTTCGACGAGCTCGGCGTGCTCCTGCTCGTCACCCAAACCGACCACGGCGAGCGCAAAGACGGGAGTGAGGTGCAACTCAGTCGGCACGAATGGCTCTGGAGGTGCGTTCAACCCGGCCATGAAGACCCCGCAGTCGTCTGGGAGTCGTTCTACGAAGTCACGGGCGAAGCGGAAGAGGTCCCCTCCCTGGTCCGGACTGAACATGAACAGGCCCAGCTGCAGCATCGGTCCCACAGGATGAAGGGCGTACTCGAACTCGGTGACCACCCCGAAGTTGCCGCCGCCACCGCGGAGGGCCCAGAACAGATCCGGGTTCTCCGACTCCGACGCGTGGAGTACCTCCCCGTCGGCGGTGACCACTTCAGCTCCCACCAGATTGTCTGACGACAGGCCGGCCAGACGGGTGAGCCAGCCGAATCCTCCGCCCAGAGTCAGTCCAGCGATCCCCGTGTGGCTGATGAACCCGCCCGGCACAGCCAGGCCATGAGCCTGGGTTGCTGCGTCGAGCACGCCCCAGGTCGCCCCACCCCCGCATCTCGCTCGACGGGCGGTGGCATCGACGCTGACCGAATTCATCGGGGTGAGGTCAATCATCAGGCCATCGTCACAAAGAGCGAATCCGGCATAGTTGTGCCCACCGCCACGGACCGACACCTCGAGCCCCCGCTGTTGGGCGAAGGCAAGGCAGGCGACCACGTCGCTGCTGCTGGCACAACTGGCTACCACCGAGGGCCGGCGTGTGATTGCCCCATTCCAGATGTTCACCGCGTCGTCGTAGGAACTCTCACCGGCCTGGCTCACCACGCCCGTGAAGTCCACCCGAAGGGTGTCGAGGTCTCCGGCCCCGGTATCGGCCATGGCGGTCTCCTCTCCTTCGAAACTTACCCCTTCCAGCGGCAAGAATACGGCGACAAAATCCCCTTCGCAGGGTACGTGACATGCTGGGATTGCACGCTCACACGCGAGCCCCTTGCAGCCTTCCGGGCGTGCGGGGTAGCCATGATCGCGTCTCGAGTTCAACGAGACCATTCTTGATCACGCTGTGCTCTCCACAGCTGGCCTCGAGTGCGAGCCGTCCATCAGGTCGTTCGAAGATCTGCACCCTTAGGTCACGGCCCAAGAAGGCCGGCACGGCGAACCGGACGGCCACTCGGCGGATTCGCCTTGGATCACCTTGCGCAACCGTGAGAGTTGCCGCACGCGTACAGAGGGCCATCGTGCACAGCCCGTGGAGGAACGGGGCTTCAAAGCCACTGCGCCGGGCTCCTTCAACAGTGAAGTGGTGGTCGTTGTAATCCCCGGAGACCCACGCGTAGCGCCGCGCCATGACCTCGTCGATCCACACCACATCTGTTGCAACCTGTGGGATCGTTTCACCAAGGGAGAACGAGTAGTCGGGGAGTTCGGGCCCGACTGGCTCGGCTGTGGTGCCAAGCAAGACCGTCGTCCACCACTGTTCCGCCACGAGGGCATCACGAGTGTCGAGGGTCACGTGGTGCAGGGTGACTCGCACATTGTCTCCCGAGGACCGCGCGCTGTGGGTCTCGACGAAGGTGTGGAGCTTCTCGTCCGAGGCGATGGGTCGGTGGAGCAGAAGGTCGTGCTGGCCGTGAACGCCGCTGCGGGCGGCGGAGAAGACGTCGGCGGGGACGAGTTCCATGATTGCGGTGAGTTGGGGGCTGTAGCTCAGGGTGGCCACCAGGCTGGGAGGAACCAACCGACCATCTCGGAACTGCTGACTGTCATCAAGCGTCGCTTCGGCGAATTGCCGAACTAGTTCTGGGCTCAGGGGGAGCTCGTAAGGTCCAACTCGTTCTCCGGCGCGCAGTGCGGTGCTGGGCACGGTGAGCCATTGAACCAGACGATGGTGGGCGGCACCGTCCTGCCCCCCTGCCGCCTGCCGCGAGAACGTCGCATCCTGGTCCAAGTTCGACGAAGTGACGACGGAGTCTCGGATCACCGGACACCGCACAGGGCACTCTGGGTGGCGACCTGCGGCTGTCAGCCGCCGAGACGGTCTACTTCCGGCTCAATGCTCGGTGCCCGCGATCGGCAGGAGGGAGTGTCTGCATCACGAGTTCAGGATAGGTGTGCGCCGCTGGATGGAGCCACGGGCGGGGCCCCGGCCGGTTCGCACCGGCCACGGCCAGATTCCACTCGCCTCGTCCATGCTGACGGAGTGCCGCACGGGGCATGCAGGTTCAGCTCAGCGGGGCGACGAACATGTCGAGGCAGCCCTCGAGACCGACGAGCTCGATGTCGTCGCGCCGACGGGTCTCCCACGCG
This sequence comes from uncultured Acidimicrobiaceae bacterium, assembly GCA_963717455.1. Taxonomy (GTDB): domain Bacteria; phylum Actinomycetota; class Acidimicrobiia; order Acidimicrobiales; family RAAP-2; genus Bog-473. Next base: position 1,560,834 of record OY970336.1, on the reverse strand, counting down.
TCGCGGCCTAACCGGAAGCGGACGGTCCGGGCCGAGCCGTCACGCCGGCGGCCGCGCGCCTCGCCGTTCTCCTGATAGCCGACCGAGCGCGACGTGGCCAACGACGCCACGTTGTCCTCGAAGGCGCCGCTGAGCGCTTCCTCCGCCCCCAGGCCGGCGAAGGCCAGGTGCAGGATGGCCTCACGCATCTCCCGCCCGAGACCCTGGCCCTGGTGGGCCAGCTCAAGCCACGAGCCGGTCTCGACGGAGCGCACGGCACGAAAGTGCTCGGCTGCCACGTCCTGCATGCCCACCGGCTGCCCGTCGACGAAGACGGCCATCGTGAGGGTCCACTTGTCGGGGGACCAGTTGGTTCGGTGCCCCCACAACCATTGAGCGACTTCGCGGGCGCGTTGCGCCGGTTCGAGGTCCGTCCAGGGAACGAAGAACGGCATGGTCTCGGGGTCATGGACACCCTGGTCGACGAGCTCGATCAGGTTGGCGAACTCCTCCTCCCGCGGCAGGCGCAGGTGGAGGCGGGGCGTCCGTACGACGAGGTCGAAGAGAGGCCAGAATGACGGCTGACCCCTGCCACCGGCCACGGAGTCAGCCCCCCGGCTGGTACACGCCGAACTCGCCGCGCAGGACGTCGGCCACCTCTCCCAGGGTGGCCATCAACCTGAGGGCCTCCTTCATCGGCACAAGCAGGTTGCCGTCGCCCTTGGCCGTCTGGGCAACGTCGGCCAGTGCACGGTCCACTGCCTCCTGGTCACGCTCGGCGCGCACGGACCGGGTTCGGTCGATCTGGAGCTGCTGCAGCTCCACGTCGATCGGGAAGACCTCGGTGGGCTCCCCCTCGGGGTCGGTGAACCGATTGACTCCCACGACGACCTTCTCGCCGTCGTCGACCGCCTTGGCGAAGCTGTAGGCCGCCGCCTCGATCTCCTCTTGCATGAACCTGGCCTCGATGGCAGCCACGGCCCCGCCTAGCTGCTCGATGCGCACCAGGTAGGCGTTGGCCGCCGCCTCCACCTCGTCGGTCAGCGCCTCCACGAAATAGGAGCCCGCCAGCGGGTCCACCGTGTCGGCCACGCCGGATTCGAATCCCACGATCTGCTGGGTGCGCAGTGCGATCTTGGCCGCCCGCGTCGTGGGCAGTCCCAGCGCCTCGTCGAACCCGTTGGTGTGCAGGCTCTGGGTGCCGCCGAGCGCGGCGGCCAGGCTCTGCACGGTGACCCGCACGATGTTGTTCTCGGGCTGCTGCGCAGTGAGGGTCGAGCCGCCGGTCTGGGTGTGAAAGCGCAACATCTTGGAGCGCTCGTCCTTGGCTCCAAAACGCTCGGTCATGATGCGGGCCCACATGCGCCGCGCCGCCCGGTACTTGGCGACCTCCTCGAAGAGGTTGTTGTGCGCGTTCCAGAAGAAGGACAACCGGGGTGCGAATGCGTCGACGTCCATGCCGGCTGCGAGCGCCGCCTCGACGTACGCGATGCCGTTCGCCAGCGTGAACGCGATCTCCTGCACTGCCGTCGAACCCGCCTCGCGGATGTGGTAGCCCGAGATGGAGATCGTGTTCCAGCTGGGGAGGTTGGCAGCGCAGTAGGCGAACGTGTCGACGATGAGGCGCATGGAGGGCCGCGGCGGGTAGATGTAGGTCCCCCGGGCGATGTACTCCTTCAAGATGTCGTTCTGGATGGTGCCGCGGATCTCGCCGCCAGGCACTCCCTGCTCCTCGGCCACCAACTGGTAGAGGAGCAGGAGGATGGCCCCGGTCGCGTTGATCGTCATGGAGGTGGTGACTTTGTCCATGGGGAGGTCGGCCATGAGGAGCCGCATGTCGGCCAGGGAGTCGATGGCCACGCCGACCTTGCCCACCTCGCCCTCGGCACGCGGGTGGTCCGAGTCGTAGCCCATCTGGGTCGGGAGGTCGAAGGCACACGAGAGGCCGGTCTGCCCGGCGTCGAGCAGGAACTTGAAGCGCTGGTTGGTCGCCTCGGCCGAGCCGAAGCCGGCATACTGGCGCATCGTCCAGAGCTTCGAGCGGTACATCTCTGGGTGGACACCCCGGGTGTAGGGGAACGAGCCCGGTTCGCCGAGCTCGGCGGCCGCGTCCCAACCCTCGAGGTCGTCGGCGCGGTAGACGGGGCGGATCGCGATGCCCGAGTCGGTGCTGCGCTCAGGTCTGGTCTTGGGGCTCGGATTCTGCTGTGTCACGGACCCCAGGCTAGGGATGATCCGGGCACAGTGGGAAAACGGGCCGGTCACGGATGGGCGGGGCAGACTACCTCCGTGGACGACGCCTCCGAACCCGGCTTCTCGCACTTCGGCATCTGCGTGAGCGACCTCGAGCGGTCGCTCGCCTTCTACTGCGGTGCTCTCGGGTTCGAAAAGGCCGAGTCGCACGCCATCGGGTCCGAATTCGCCCGGCTCATGGACCTGCCCGACGTCACGGTGACCTCGCAGTTCATCCGGCGAGGCCCGACCGCCATCGAGCTCCTCGCCTTCACCGAGCCCTCCCCCTTCGGTGAGCGCGAGCGCCGGCCTGTCAACCAGTTCGGACTGACTCACCTCTCCTTCCGGGTGCGCGACGTCGCAGCCACGGCGGCGAGGATCGTGGCTCTCGGAGGCGCGGTGGTCGAATCAAGCCGCACCACCATCGACGTCGGTGAGACGGCCCTCGAGTTCCTCTACTGCACCGACCCCGACGGGGTGCGGGTCGAGCTCATGGACCTGGGGGGCTGAACCGCGCGCCCGCCTGGGCCTCGGCAAGTGCTTGCGCGTCGAGCTCGCGGTCGATGCGCACGGCCTTGCGCTCCTCCAGGTGCATCCAGCGGAGCGCCACCGGGATCATCGGCCACAGCATCAGCGTGTCGCCCACCACCCACATGATCGAACCGCCGACATGGAGGTCGACGACGTAGGAGGGTCCCCAGGCGCGGTGCGTGGCCAGATAGGCGGGGAACAGTTCCTTGGTGGCGCCGGCGAGCGACAGGCCGGTGAAGGTGTCGATCGGGATGGCCAGGAACAGATAGAAGAATTGCAGCGCTGGATGGAGGCGGTAGCAGTTGGGGTCGTTGCCGAAGATCTGGCGCCAGAACAGGTAGCCCACGATCAGGAACGCGAGGTGCTCGGCATTGTGCAGGCTCTCGTGCAGGAGGGTGAGGTTGTACCAGCTCGTCAAGTGGCTGATCGGGATGAACACGGCGTAGAGCACGAACGCGACGGCAGGGTGCCCGAGGAGCTTGGCTACCGGCGAACGCAGGGCCTCGGTGACCACGAGGTGTGCCGTTCCAGTGGTCGAGCGCCAAGACAGCTCAAGCGGGGAGGCGATGGCGAACAGCGGCGCCGCCACCATGATCAGGAGCAGGTGCTGGACCATGTGGTCCCAGAAGAGCTCGCCGTCGTAGACGCCGACGAAGCTGAAGATCGCGACCGCCGTCGTGAAGAGCGCACCGACCCAGGCCACCGTCTTGCCGATCGGCCACGGGTGGCGGAGGTGCAAGACGTTGTTCCGGTGCACGCCCCAGAGATAGAGGGCAAGGGCGATCAGGATCATCGCCACCGGGACGAAGTCGAATTGGGTGGAGACGAACTCCGAGCCCCGCAGGGGCGGATGGCCCGCGTCGTACAGCGCGGCGATCACCTGAAGACGGTACCGCCGGTCTCAGCCGTGTTGCCAGACGCGCTGGGAGATCCCCCGTTTCCCGTAGAGTGACGCCGCGCTGAGCCGTGCCAGCTCGTCGTCGGTCATGCGCCAGCCGAGCGCACCCGCGTTCTGTTCCGCCTGGCCTCGGTTCTTGGCTCCGGGGATGGGCACGGCGCCCTTGGCGATGATCCAGGCCAGCGCGACCTGGCTCGGCGTACGGTCGTGGGTCTCGCCGATCCTGCGCAGCTCGGCGACCACTGCGTCCACCTCGGCCATCGGATGAGCCGAGAACGTGCGGCCGCCCGGTGGTGGGTTGGAGGCGGTGTACTTGCCGGTCAGCCGTCCCTGCCCGAGCGGTGAGTACGCCAGGGGGACCACGCCGAGCTCGCCGCAGCAATCGAGCAGCCCGACGCGCAGCGGCATGGTGCGGAGCAGCGAGAGCTCCACCTGGTTGCTGGCCAGACGAAGACCGCGTCGGCGGAGGGCGCCGTCGACGGCACGCGTCTCCTTGGCCGAGTAGTTGGACACGCCGACCGCCTTGACCAGTCCCTCGGCGTGCGCGGCGGCCAGGGCCTCGGCCATGACGTCGTGTGAGCGCAGCGAGATCGGACCGTGGACCTGGTAGAGGTCGATGGACTCGATCCCCAGCCGCTCCAGCGAGTGCCGGGCGGCGGCGAGCAGCGCCGAGCGCACGTTCAGCTTCCACGGGCTCGGCATGAACTTGGTGGCGATGACCACCCGGTCCCGCACTCCGGGGTCGGCCGCCAGCAGGCGCCCGATGATGCGCTCGCTCTCGCCCTTGCCGTAGACCTCGGCCGTGTCGAACAGGACGACGCCCGCCTCGATGCTCGCCTCCCAGGCCTCCCGGATGCTGGCCTCGGTGAGCGATTTGTCGTAGCCGCCCATGCCCCATGTGCCCTTGTCACCCCAGGCCCATGTCCCGACGCCGAGCGGCGGGATGGTGACGTCAGAGCCGGCAAGCGTGATGCGGTCGCTCGCCTGCGGCGGTGCGAGGTCGGTCACCGACGACTCCGGGACTCGTCTGCCCACGCCAGGTGCTCCTCCACCGCAGCGCGCCAGGCATCGGGGTGCGTCAGCTGCGGCGAGTGATACGCGCCCTCAATGACAGATAGCCGCCCGTCGGCCACCTCCGACGCCAGATCGGGAGCCTGGTCGACGAGCGGATGGTCGTGCTGGCCGACGATGACCGTCGTGGGGCACGTGATGGAGGGCAGGTCGGAGCGTAGGGACGCCTCGCCATCGGCGACGTCGGCCATCAGTGCCATCCCCAACGCCTTGACGGCGTAGGCGTCCATGCCCGCGAAGATCGCCTCCTTCTCCTTCTGCCACGCAGCGGGGACCGCCGCCTCGATCAGCACGTCCTCGGGGCCGCGGAAGCTCAGCGTGGTCGGCATGCCCTGCGAGGGGTCGAAGTCGGTGATGAAGGTGCGGACCATGGTGCGGAGAGCCTCGTCCTGCGGCATGAAGGACCAGGCGCTCGTATCCATCAGGATCAGCGAGCTCACGAGGTCGGGCCGGCTCAGGACGAGGCCCAGCGCGACCCGTCCCCCCATGGAGTGGCCGAGCAGGTCGACCGGGCCGCCGCCGACCGCCTCGAGGAAGACGGCGAGGTCGGCCACCAGCTGCTCGATGGTGTAGCCGTCGAGTGCACCGGCCTTGGTCGAGTGCCCGTGCCCTCGCTGGTCGAGCGTGACCACCCACCGCTGCGCCGCCAAGGCGTCGACCTCGAGCGCGAAGTCGTGGGAGGAGCCGGTGAAGCCGTGGACGAGGACGAGCCCGGGCGTCCCCTGAGGGCCGCCCCCCCGCGCCGACCACACCAGGTCCACCCCGTTCACGTGCAGGGACTGGGACTGGGCCGTCTGTGTCATGCGCACTTGTCTAGCTGGTCGTGCCGGCCCGTTGCCTCGTGCCGCGCGACCACGGCCGCGAAGCCACCGGCCCTACCCCGAGTCGACCGACAGCGACTGCGCGGTGGCCGGGGACGCCGGCGAGGTCTCGGTCGTCGGGGTGGCCAGCGGAGCCCCCGGGGCCGCCGAGACGTTGGTGGAGGATCGAGCCTGGTTCCAGGCCGCCAATGCAGACGTGGCCGCGTCGCCCGAGAGTGGCTGGGGCAGATCGTCGACGATGACGGCCGGTCGCCACGTCACCTGGTCGATGTGCCTGCCGGTGACGGTGATGACCAGCGAGCCGCTGGCGTTCTCGGGCGGCGAGTTGTCGTAGAAGGCGAAGTTCCCGAGGCCGTAGTCCACGTAGTCTGAGCCGAGGTACCCGCCCCCCAGCAGCACGTGGGCGTGGGTGCCCACGACGATGTCGGCACCGGCCTGCACGAGCAGCTGGGCGAGCGGCTCCTGCTTGGGGTTGGGGCACGCATCGAGCTCGGTGCCCCACCGCCGGTTGCGCTTGACGCGCGGCGAGGTCAGTGCCGGCGGCCCCGGTGGCGGCGCGTCCATGCCGGGCGCGGGGCGTGTGAGGAGGTCGGCCGGGGGCGTGCCGACAGACTAGGCACAGGGATTCCAGGCGACCGCGTCCGGCGCGGCCCGCCGCGTGACGGCGCGCTCAGTGCGCGTGCGGCATGCAGAGATCGTCGTACTCGGCAATGACGATCTCGCCCGCGTCAGGACCGCAGGCCGGGCAGGCCGGGTCCCGGCGCACCTTGAAGGTCCGGAAGGACTGCTCGAGCGCGTCGTAGGCGAGGAGGCGCCCGACGAGCGGGTCGCCCAGCCCGAGGAGGACCTTGATGGTCTCGACGGCCTGGATCGACCCGATGATGCCGGGCAGCACGCCCAGGACGCCGGCCTCGGCGCACGACGGCGCCAGCTCCGCGGGCGGGGGCTCGGGGATGAGGCAGCGGTAGCAGGGACCGTGGTAGGGATCGAACACCGTGACCTGGCCCTCGAAGCGGAAGATGGATCCGTGGATCACCGGGATCCGCTTGAGCAGCGAGGCGTCGTTCACGAGGTAGCGAGTCGGGAAGTTGTCCGTCCCGTCGACGATGGCGTCGTAGCCGTCGATGATGTCGAGGATGTTGTCGGCGCCCAGGCGCACGTCGTAGGTGACGACGTTCACGTCGGGGTTGAGCGCGGTCAACGTCTTCTTGGCGGAGTCGACCTTTCGGTCGCCCACCCTGTCCATGTTGTGCAGGATCTGGCGCTGCAGGTTCGACTCGTCGACGACGTCCATGTCGATGATGCCGAGGGTGCCGACCCCCGCGGCCGCGAGGTAGAGGGCGGCCGGAGAGCCCAGACCGCCGGCACCGAGAAGGAGCACCTTCGATCCGAGCAGCTTGAGCTGGCCGACCTCGCCCACCTCGGGCAGGAGGAGGTGGCGCTGGTAGCGGTTGCGCTGCGCCGGGGTGAGGGTCTGCGGAGCGGCCCAGGGGCGGGCGTCGTCCTTCCAGCGGTTGAACCCGCCGACCAGCGACTGCACGTCGGTGTAGCCCAGGTCGCCCATCGTCTTGGCCGCGAAAGCCGAGCGCACGCCGCCGGCGCAGTAGACGATGATGGATCCCGACTTGTCGGGGAGCTTGCCCTCCACCTGGAACTCGAGGTGGCCCCGGGGCAGGTGCACCGCGTTGGGGATGGCGCCCTGCTCGTACTCGTCCGGCTCCCGGACGTCGAGAAAGGTGACCGCGCCTCCCTCCAGCAGGGCCTGCGCGTCGGACTGCTCTACCTCGCGGATGGACGCCTTGGCCTCGTTCAACAGATCTCGGGGAGTGGGCACGATCGAACCTCCGGGTCGCGCCGGACCGTCCATGCGGCCGGCTCCGAACCTATAAACACTACCAGCGGGGTCAACATTCCCGGCCTGATCACCGGCACGCGTCGGTGCTGCTCCCGGCAGTGCGAGACTGCCCACTCATGGAGCTCCACGAGGCCATTAGCTGCCGCGCCATGGTCCGCAGCTTCTCCTCTGACCGGATCGACCGCGCCGTCCTGGACCGGCTCCTCCGGGCGGCCCTTCGCTCCCCCACCGCCGGCAATACGGGCGGCACGGCATGGGTTGTGCTCGAGGGAAAGGAGACCACGGCCTACTGGGAGGCCACCACCGACGAGGCGTGGCGCCGCCGAAACCGCGAGCGTTACGGAGGCCTGCGCCGTGCCCCGGTCGTGCTCCTCGCTTATTGCTCCTCCGACGCCTATGTCGCTCGATACGGCGAGGTCGACAAGTCGGACTCCGGCCTCGGCGCTGGCGCCGACGCGTGGCCGGTGCCCTACTGGTTTGGCGATGCCGCGTTCGGCGTCATGACGGTCCTCTTGGGAGCGGTCGATGCCGGCCTGGGCGCCTGCGTTCTCGGCGCGTTCCGTGGCGAGGCCACTCTCGCGGGCGGCCTAGGGGTCCCCGATGGGTGGCACCTCTTCTGCGCCGTCGCTCTCGGGCACCCCGACCCGATGGACCACCGCTCGCGGTCGTTGGCCCGCGCTCGGGGCGGAGCGACCGAACGCATCCACTGGGGGTCCTGGGGCTGACCGCCTTGCTAGCGGAACGGGTGACGTCGGAGCACCGTACGCACCGCGGTACTCAGACGCGCGTCAGGTTCCACAGCGTGGCGTTGCCCGTACACGTCCAGCGCTTCGTCGAGGTAGCTGTTGGCCCTCCACTCCTCTTCGAAGTCGCCACGCTCGGAGAGGTCGAGCCAACGGCGAGCGTGCCACGCCGTCTGGGGATCGGAGGAGACCTCACTCACCCGGCGACCGTGCTCAGCTTGCGCCTCCAAGACCTGCTTCGAGCGGAGTGGCGCGTGGAGGCAGGCCAGGTCGTTCGTCTCGACCGGCGGCCCCGACGCGCTGACGACGGCGTGGTTGCCGGTCGGGACGACGACGTCGGATCCTGCTCGAAAGATCGCCTTGGGCGGATAGAGCATCTCCACAAAGCCGATCTCCCGGTCGGTCACGAGTCTTCTCGCGTCTTCAGCGGGAGGGACGGGAATTGCTCGCATCCGTAGGTGAAGCAGCCCGCGCCGCGATGAACGTCTGCGTTGCCGGTGTTGCACGAAGTTGACAACGGGGGCGAGGAAGGCGGGAGCCCCACCTGCGTCGTCGAGGAAAGCTCTGAGGGACTTGTCGCGGCGGCACCACCAGAACTCGTCGGCGTCGAAAGGGACAACCCAATCGGCACCGATCTCGAACGCCTGGCGCGCCAGGATCGTGGTGATCTCGGACTGGCGGAAGGCGCCCGGATCGCTCGTCCACGTGATGCGGTCGTCATGCCTGGCCAGGCGACCCAGGATCCCTGCGGTCTTGTCGGTCGAGCCGTTGTCAACGGCGAGGACGGCGTCGCAACCGATACGGAGGTGATGACGGATCGTCAGATCGACAATGTCCGCCTCATTGCGAACCATGGTGATGCCGACGATCTTCACCCTGCAGCGCCTCCGATGGGTCCGATTCCTCGCCCCTTCGACAGCGTGTGCTCGCCCTCCTGCCAGCGCGCCATCGCCCAGAGCAGGTCGGAGAGCCTGTTCAGGTAGGGCAGGACCAGTGAGCCCTCGACCGGTTCCACGACGGCCAGCCGCTCGGCCCGGCGGGTGACCGTGCGGGCCAGGTCGAGCGCGGCGGCGGCGCGGTTCTCGCCGGGGACGGTGAAGTCGCTCGGCATGTCGAAACGCTCGAGCAGGTCGTCGATCTCGCGTTCGAGCCGGGCCACCATGTCCCCGGTGACCAGGGTCGACCCCGCCTTGAGCTTGCTGCGGTTCTCCGGGGCGGTGGCCACCTCCGCCATCAGGACGTAGAGGTCGCGGGCGAGACGGGTCAAGCGATCGTTGGGCTCCGAGCCCGGAGCCGTCTCGGCGCGGGCGAGGCCGATGGCCGCCTGAGCCTCGTCGACGGCCCCGTTGAGCTCGATGCGCCACGAGTCCTTGCGGACCCGCCCGCCGTAGAGCAGGCCGGTCGTCCCGTCGTCACCCTTCTTGGTGTAGATCGTCGGTGTCACCAGGCCGGATGCTACCGGGAACGTTCCGGAGGGCTCGGTGGTCACCGGTATCCTGGGGGACGTGGTGGCACCCTCCCCTGAACTCCTCCGCCGGCTCGCCCCGTCCGCATCCTCCTACCTGCAGGCGTTGCGCGAGCGCGTCGTCATCTTCGACGGCGCGATGGGCACGAACCTCCAGCTGCTCGGCCTCGGGCCCGACGACTTCGGTGGGCCCGAGCTCGAGGGGTGCAACGAGTGGCTCGTCGAGACGCGCCCCGATGTGGTGGCCCAGGTCCACCGCTCCTTCTACGAGGCGGGCTGCGACGTCGTCGAGACCGACACCTTCGGGTCGACCTCCGTGGTGCTGGCCGAGTACGGGCTCGGAAACCGGGCACGTGACCTGACCCGGAGGGCGACCGAGCTCGCCTGCGCGGTGCGGGACGAGTTCTCGACACCCGAGCGCCCCCGCTGGGTCGCCGGCTCCATGGGCCCGGGCACCAAGTTCCCCACGCTCGGGCACATCTCCTACGCCGAGTTCCGTGACGCGTACGAGGAACAGGCTCTGGGCCTCCTCGAGGGCGGCGTCGACCTGCTGCTGATCGAGACACAGTTCGACCTCCTCTCGGTCAAGGCCGCCGTCAACGGCGCCCGGCGCGCCATGGTGGCGCTCGGGCGCCAGGTGCCCTTGCAGGCCCAGGTGACGATCGAGCTGACCGGACGCATGTTGCCGGGCACCGAGGTCGGCGCCGCGCTCACCGTCCTCGACGCGATGCAGGTCGACGTGGTCGGCCTCAACTGCGCAACCGGACCCGTGGAGATGAGCGAGGCGCTGCGCCACCTCTCGTCGGCCAGCCGCGTCCCCATCGCGTGCGTCCCCAACGCTGGCCTCCCGTCGGTGGTCGACGGCAAGATGCACTACGACCTGACGCCCGACGACCTGGCGGACCATCTGCACCGCTTCGTGACCGAGTTCGGCGTCTCCGCCGTGGGTGGATGCTGCGGGACGACCCCGGCCCATCTGGCCGCCGTCGTGGCTCGCTGTGCGGGCGCCGTTCCCGCCGCGCGGACGCCCGTGCACGAGCCGGCTGCGGCTTCCATCTACACCTCCGCCCCCTTCCGCCAGGACACCTCCTTCCTCGTCGTCGGTGAGCGCACCAACGCCAACGGGTCCAAGGCCTTCCGGGAGGCGATGCTGGAGGGCGACTGGGACACCTGCGTCGCCATGGCCCGCGACCAGGTCAAGGAGGGCTCCCACCTCATCGACGTCTGCGTCGACTACACGGGCGCCGACGGTGTGGCGGACATGACCGAGGTGGCCAGCCGGCTCTGCACCCAGTCCAGCGTGCCGCTCATGGTCGACTCGACCGAGGGGCCCGTCGTACGGGCCGCACTGGAGTGGATCGGCGGCCGGCCGATCCTCAACTCGGTCAACCTCGAGGAGGGCGACCAGCCCGGCACCCGGCTCGACACCTTCCTGCGGTTGGCCCGCGAGTTCGGCGCCGCCGTCGTCTGCACCTGCATCGACGAGGAGGGCCAGGCCCGAACGGCGGAGTGGAAGCTCCGGGCAGCGCGCAACATCCGCGACATCGCGGTCGAGCGCTACGGCCTGGCGCCCGAGGACCTGCTCTTCGACCCGCTCGCGCTCCCACTGTCGACGGGCATGGAGGAGAGCCGCAACGACGGCGTCGAGACCATCGAGGGTATCCGTGCCATCAAGGCGGAGCTGCCCGGGGTCTCGACCATCCTCGGGCTCTCCAACGTGTCGTTCGGCCTCAACCCCGCCGCCCGCCAGGTGCTCAACTCGGTGTTCCTGCACGAGTGCGTGGAGGCCGGGCTCGACTCGGCCATCGTGCATGCCTCCAAGATCCTCCCCCTCTCGCGTATCGACGAGCGGGCCAAGGACGTGTGCCTCGACCTCGTCTACAACCGCCGCTCCGACGACTACGACCCGCTGCAGGAGCTGCTCGCCCTTTTCGAGGGCGTCAAGGTCAACGCCGGCGCGGCCGACGAACACCTCGACTGGCCGGTCGACCGCCGGCTGGCCCAGCGCATCATCGACGGCAACCGCAATGGGCTCGACGGTGACCTCACCGAGGCGCTCGAGTCCGGGCTCGGGGCGCTCGCCATCGTGAACGATATCCTGCTCGAGGGCATGAAGGTCGTCGGCGAGCGCTTCGCGTCGGGCGAGATGCAACTGCCCTTCGTGCTGCAGTCGGCCGAGACGATGAAGGCTGCGGTCGCCTTCCTCGAGCCGCACATGGAGAAGGCGGACCAGGGTGGGAAGGGCACCGTCGTACTGGCGACGGTCAAGGGCGATGTGCACGACATCGGGAAGAACCTGGTCGACATCATCCTGACCAACAACGGCTACGACGTGGTCAACCTGGGCATCAAGATCGGGATCAACGAGTTGATCGCCGCGGCCGAGGAGCACGAGGCGGACGCCATCGGCATGAGCGGCCTGCTGGTCAAGTCGACGCTCATCATGCGCGAGAACCTGGTCGAGCTCAACGACCGCGCCCTCTCGGAGATCCCGGTCCTCTTGGGCGGGGCCGCGCTGACCCGCACCTACGTCGAGCGCGACCTGCGCGAGGTCTACGACGGACGGCTCTTCTACGGGCGCGATGCCTTCGAGGGGCTGCGGACCATGGACCGCCTGGTGGAGCTGAAGCGCAGCGGCGAGGACGACCCGGACTTCGGGCGCGAGATCTCCGAGAAGAACGTCCCCCGGCGCAGCAGGCTCGACGACCAGGAGACGACGCCGGTGGAGGGGCAACCGGCGCGATCCGACGTGGCGACGGACAACCCGCTGTACACGCCGCCCTTCGTGGGCAGCCGGGTGGCGGTGGGCATCCCACTCGACGACGTCGCCCAGTACCTGAACCTGACGGCGCTCTTCCGCAACCAGTGGGGCTTCCGGCCCGAGGACGGCGAGAACGACGCCGAGTTCAAGGACCGGGTCAGGGGGACGCTGCGTGACGAGCTGGGCAAGGCCAAGGAGGCCGACCTCCTCGTGCCGTCCGTGGCCTACGGCCACTTCGCCGCCAATGCAGAGGGCAACGACCTCGTGATCTGGAAGGACGAGTCACGATCGTCGGAGTGGATGCGCTTCACCTTCCCGCGCCAGCGCAAGGAACCCTGGTTGTGCATCGCCGACTTCTTCCGCTCGGTCGACTCGGGCGAGGAGGACTTCGCCACCTTCATGCTGTGCACCATCGGCGCGCGGGCGTCGGAGGAAGCCGCCCGCCTGTTCGCCGAGAACGAGTACCAGAACTACCTCTTCCTGCATGGGCTCGGGGTCGAGATGGCGGAGGCGACGGCCGAGTACTGGCACCATCGGATCCGCGAGGAGCTCGGGTTCGCAGGCGAGGACGGCCCCACCCTGACCGGCCTGTTCCGCCAGGCCTACAGGGGGGGCCGCTACTCGTGGGGCTACCCGGCCTGCCCGGACCTCACGGACAATGCCAAGGTCGTGGAGCTGCTGGGAGGGGACCGCATCGGCGTCACGGTCAGCGAGGGATTCCAGCTCAACCCCGAGCAGACGACCGACGCCATCATCTGCCACCACCCAGAGGCCAAGTACTTCATCGCGTGAGGGCGATCCGGGCCCGGCCCCTGGCCTGGTGCTGGGTCGCTTTTTCCCTCGTGCTGTGCTGGCTGCTGGCCCAGCCCGGTGCCGCCGGCGCGTCGAAGCCCCCGGCCCCACTCGCCACGGTCGTGATCCCCGACCTCGGACCCGGCTACTCCGTCACGTCCGAGGGGCCGCTGGACGCCTCCCAGTTCGCATCGAGCTCCCCCGACCCTGCGGCCGCCTCCACCGCACTGGCCACCCTGGCCAAGACGATCTCGACCTACGAGCGCGTCTGGAGCGACGCCGGCGGAGCCAACGAGGTGCAGGACCTGCTGGTCCGTTTCCCCGCCGCGGTGGGCGCGCAGGTCTTCCTGCAAGCCGCGCGGCACTCGCTCGACTCCGGCGAGATCGTGAGCTCCGGCCCGCTGCCCGGGGTCACGGGGGCGCACCGGACGACCTACTTCGCGTCGACCACCCAGGCCGGCGTCGGCCAGGCGATCACGCTGCGGGCCGGCGTCTACGTGACCCTGCTGTCGTTCTTCTCGGCGGCGTCGGGCAACGCGGGGCCGATCACGCAGGCCGACGCGGTGCGTATCGCCCGGGCCCAGCAGGCCGCGATGGTGTCCGCCCCCGGTGGGACGGCTGCGCCGGCGCCCACCAGCCCGCACAAGGGAGTCTCCCCCGGCTCCATCGCCGCGGCAGTGCTGGTCGTCGCCGTGCTCGGCGTCGCCGTGGTCACGCCGGCGTTGTTGCGGCGTCGCCGCCAAAGGCTGCCCGGGCTCGACGCGACGCGCTCGAGGCGCGGCGTCCTCAGCCCGCGCCGGACGCGGCGGCCTCCCGGGCGTGGTAGCTCGATCGGGTCAGCGGCGACGCCTCGACGTGGGTCACACCGAGCTCGGCCCCGGCCCGGCGCAGGCGGTCGAACTCCTCGGGCGCCCAGTAGCGGGAGACAGGGAGGTGGTCGCGGCTCGGGCGCAGGTACTGACCGACCGTGACGATGGAGACGCCGACCGAGCGCAGATCGGCCATGGTCGCGACCACCTCCTCCTCCCGCTCGCCCAGCCCCACCATCAGCCCCGACTTGGTGAGCAGCCCTGCCTGCCGCGCCCGGGCGAGCACGCCCAGGCTCCGCGCGTACCCCGCCGAGGGACGCACCGCGCGCTGGAGCCGGGCGACGGTCTCGATGTTGTGGTTGAGCACGTCGGGCCGGGCCCCGAAGATGGTGTCGAGAGACGCCGCGTCTCCCTTGCAGTCGGAGATCAGGACCTCCACGGTCGTACCGGGCGTGCGGTCCCGGATCGCCCTGATGGTCTGCGCCATGGCGCCTGCTCCCCCGTCGGCCAGGTCGTCGCGGGCGACGCAGGTGACCACCGCGTGGCCGAGCCTCATCCGCGCGACGGCGCGGGCGACCCGCCCGGGTTCGTCGGGCGACAACGGGAGCGGATGGCGCGTGTCCACCTGGCAGAAGCCGCACGCCCGCGTGCAGCGCTCCCCGTTGATCATGAAGGTGGCGGTGCCGTCCGCCCAGCACTCGTAGATGTTCGGGCACCCCGCCTCCTCGCACACGGTGACGAGACCGAGGTCGTGGATCGTGGCGCCGAGCTCGAGGTAGCCCTTGCCGATGCGCACGGGGACCCGGACCCAGGACGGCTTGCGCACCCCGATGTCGAGGCCCTCCTCGGGAGCCACGCCTGCCTGCCGCAGCCGTCGCAGCAGTGGGCGCTCGCCGGCGCCCGGCGGGGATGGTGCGGCGATGCCGCTCACGACGTCCTGGCGGTCCACGTCACCGTCGCCGAACGCGGCGGCCGCCCTGGCCACGAAGGCGTCGATGACCGCGTCCATCGTCACGTCCGCTCCCTCGGCGAGCAGGGAGGTCACCCCCCGGTCGGCGATGCCGCACGGCACGATGTGCCCGAACATGGCGAGGTCGGAGCTGACGTTGAGGGCCATGCCATGGAGGGTGCGTCGGCGACCAGGGCCGACCCGCATGGTCCGCACCCCGATGGCCGCGATCTTCCTCGGGTTGGGTCCGCCGGCGTCGATCCAGACGCCGGGGTACTCGTCGACACTGCTGGCGCCGGACACCCCGAGGTCGGACAGGGTGTCGATCACCACCCGCTCCAGCCGATGCACGTGCCGTGGCCCCGACGTGGGGTCGTCGGGCACGGTCACGATCGGGTAGGCCACCAGCTGGCCGGGGCCGTGGTACGTGACGTCGCCGCCGCGGTCTGTGTGCTCGAGCGTCGCATGCACGAGCGCCGGGTCGACGAGCACGTGGCGCTCGTCTGCATGGGCACCGAGCGTGTAGGTGTGCGGGTGCTCGAGGAGCAGGAGGTAGTCGTCGTCGGCCTCGGCGGCCAGCGCGTGCTGCAGCGTGGACGCCTCGTGGTACGGGACCGTCCCGAGCGACCGGATGCGCAGCATCTGCGTCCTCAGAGCTCGGCGGCCCAGTCGCGGCTGCCCAGCAGTTCCGAGACGCGCGCCAGGAACAGGGAGACGTAGGCCCCGTCGACCGCCCGGTGGTCCCAACTCACGCCGAGGATGCCCGTCGAGTGGATGGCGATCGACTCGGAGCCGTCGGGGTGGGTCACGACCACGGGACGGCGGGCGATGCCGTCGGTGGCCAGGATCGCGACCTGCGGCTGGTTGATGATCGGGACGGTGAAGTAGGTGCCGAAGGGGCCGTCGTTGGTGATGGAGAACGTGCCGCCGGCGATGTCGTCGGCGTTGAGCTGCCGGCTCCTCGCCCGCTCGGCCAGGTCGCGGATGCGCCGCGCCACGCCGCGCAGCGTGACCTCCTCGGCCCGGTGGATCACGGGCACGATCAGGCCCTCGTGGGCCAGGTCCACCGCGATCCCGAGGTTGACCTCGGAGTGGACCAGCAGCGAGTCGTCGACCACCGAGGCATTGAGCAGAGGGAAGTCGCGCAGTGCCTCGACGGCAGCCCGGGCGACGAACGGGAGGTAGGTGAGCGTGAACCCTTCCTCCGCCTTGAAGCGCTCTCCCCACGCGGCCCGCACGCGCTCGACGCTCTCGAAGTCGACTTCGTTGGCGATGAAGGCATGGGGCGAGGTCGCCTTGGACCGCACCATGTGCTCGGCCGTCCGGCGCCGCATGTTCGAGAACGGCACCAGCTGGTCGCCGGCTCGGCGGAACGACGCCATGGAGACGGGGGGAGCCGAGGGTGCGCTGGCGACGGGCGAGCCCGAAGCCATGGGCGCGGTCGTCGCTGTCGATACGGGCGCGGTGGGTGCCGTCGTGGCGGCGGCGCGGCGGGCCTCGACCACCCGCAACGCGTCCTCGCGGGTGATGCGGCCACCGGCCCCGGTGCCGGTGACTTCGGTCTCACCGATGCCGTTCTCGGCCAGGATCTTGCGCACGATCGGCGAGAGGAGGAGCGGCTCGGCGTTGTCGCCGTTGCTCGCCGCGGCCGGTGCGGGCGCCTCCGTTGGAGCTGGTGCGGGAGGTGGTGGTGGCGCAGGTGCCGGGGCGACGGGCTCGCCTTGGGGCGCGGGAGTCGGCTCGGTGGTGGTGGCCGGTGCGCCGTCGGAACCGGCAGCGCCATCGCCGATCACCGCGAGCCTCACACCCACCTCGACCGTCTCGCCCTCGGGGACGAGGATCTCGGTGAGCACGCCGGCGGCAGGAGAGGGCACCTCGGAGTCGACCTTGTCGGTCGAGACCTCGAAGAGCGGCTCGTCTCGCTCGACCTGGTCGCCGACGCCCTTCATCCAGCGGGTGATCGTGCCCTCGGTCACCGTCTCGCCGAGCTGCGGCATCATGACGTCAGCCAACGTGCAGACCCCTTCCCGTGAGCGCCAGCATGGTCTCGCCGAAGGTCTCGGACAGAGACGGGTGGGGCTGGATGAATTGGGCCACCTCTTCGGGGAAGGCCTCCCAGTTGACCGCCAGGTAGCCCGCCCCCAGCTGCTCGGTCACCCACGGGCCCGCCATGTGCACGCCCAGGATCCGACCCGCCGACCCGTCGGGCCGGCGCTCGGCGATGATCTTCACGACCCCCTCGGTGTCGCCGATGATCTGGGCCCGGCTGTTGCCGCCGAAGGGATCCTTCTTGGTGACCACTTCGATGCCGGCCGCCTTGGCCTGCGTCTCGGTCATGCCGCAGAAGGCCACCTCGGGATGGCAGTAGATGGCCCAGGGCACCTTGGCGTTGTCCACCGGCACCACGGGCTCGCCCAGCATGCCCTTGACCGCCACGATGGCCTCGGCGAACCCGACATGGGCCAGCTGTGGCGTGCCGGCGACGATGTCGCCGACGGCCCACACGCCCGGCTCACCGGTGCGCTGGTACTCGTCGGCGACCACGAAGCCCTGCGCGTCGATGGTGACGCCCACCCCGTCGGCCACGAGCCCCTCGGTGCGCGGCCGGCGGCCGACCGAGACGACGATGGCCCCGACGTCCCAGCTCTGCTCCCCGGCACGCACGCTCGTGACGTTCCCGTCCCTCGCCGGCGTGTGGCCCTCGACCGCGGCGCTCGTGAAGATGTCGATGCCACGCTTCTTGAACGACCGCGCCACGAGGCGGATGATGTCGTCGTCGCAGCCGGTGAGGATGGTGTCGAGCGCTTCGATGATCGTGACCTTGGTGCCGAGGTCAGCCAGGAGCGACGCGAACTCGCAACCGATGACGCCGCCGCCGATGACCGCCACCGACGCCGGGAGCTCCTTGAGGTCCAGGAACTCGTCGGACGTCATGACCCAGCGCCCGTCGACCTCGAACCCGGGCAGGGTGCGAGGCACCGAGCCCGCCGCCAGAACCACGTTGCGCCCCATCACCTCGCGGCCGGCGTCCTCCCCGTCGGTGACCTCGACCCGGTGGCCCGCCTTCAGCGTGCCCGTGCCGGTGAGGATCGTGACCTTGCGCCCCTTGAGCAGGCCGGACAGGCCCTTGAAGAGCTTGTCGACCACGCCGTTCTTGCGGTCCTGGCTCCTCGAGAAGTCGACCGAGACGCCCGGGACGTCGATGCCGAACTCCTTGGCGTCCCCGATCGTCCGGCGGACGGCTGCGGTCTCGAGGAACTCCTTGGCGGGGATGCAGCCTCGGTGCAGGCAGGTCCCACCGACCTTGTCCCGCTCGACGATGGCGACGGACAGCCCGGCGGCCGCACCGTAGAGCGCCGTCGCGTACCCGCCGGGACCTCCGCCGATCACGACGATGTCGAACTCTTCCTCGGTGGCCATCGCCCGTCCTCTTCCTCTGTGCTCGTGAGGTTCGTCCGGCGCGCTCGGATCCCCCGAAAACGCCCGATCGCACCGGCCGGAGCCTTTCCGCGCTCCGCGCGCGCTACCCATGCAGCCTACCGTTCACACCGCGGCGTCAAAGCCGGTGGGGACCCTGCTCACCCCTCTGGCCGGTGCCCGAATCGGCCGCCATGGTGGCCAGCTCGTCCACCCGGTCGTTCCAGTGATCACCCGAGTGCCCCTTGACCCAGCGGAAACTGACGTCGACGTCAGGCGACAGCGCGAGCGCGATCAGCGGCTCCCACAGGTCACGATTCGCCACGGGCTTGTTCTGCGAGTTCTTCCAGTTGCGGCGTTCCCAGCCCCGCCACCAACCGTCGGTGAAGCACTTGACGACGTAGGTGGAGTCGCTCACCACCTCAATGGCCTGAGCCTCGGGGGTCAGGGCCTGCAGGGCCTCGAGCGCGGCCGTGATCTCCATGCGCTGGTTGGTCGTGTGGGGGTCGGCGCCGCTGGCGTAACGGCCGCCCGGAACGGCCCACGCCCACCCGCCCGGGCCGGGGTTCCCCCGGCACGCGCCGTCGGTGTACACGATGACCGGGTCTCCGTCGACGGGCATGCCAAATGTGTAACACCCGCGACCAGTGGTCGTGGAACTCCCTTCCCTCCCGGTACCGTGGAGAAATGCTGTTCGACGGGATCAGCCACCAGGTCCCCGACACGGATCCCGGTGAGACGGAGGAGTGGCTCGAGTCGTTCGACGCCATCGTGGACGCACGCGGCAGGGCCCGGGCGCGCTACCTGCTGATGAAGCTCCTGGAACGGGCGCGCACCAAGCAGGTCGACTTCCCGGCCACCGTCTCGACGCCCTACGTCAACACCATCCCCGCCGACGCCGAACCGTGGTTCCCCGGTGACGAGTACCAGGAGCGGCGCATCCGCGCCTACATTCGATGGAACGCCGCCGCCATGGTCATGCGGGCCAACACGCGCACCGAGGGCGTCGGCGGCCACCTCTCGACCTACGCCAGCTCGGCCGCGCTCTACGAGGTCGGGTTCAACCACTTCTTCCGCGGCAAGGCCGACGGCGGCTTCGGCGACCAGGTCTTCTTCCAGGGGCACGCCGCACCGGGCATCTACGCCCGGGCCTACGTCGAGGGCCGGCTGAGCGAGGCGGACCTCGACAACTACCGCCACGAGGTGGGCGGTGACGGTCTGCCGAGCTACCCGCACCCCCGCTGCATGCCCGAGTTCTGGGAATTCCCGACGGTCTCCATGGGGCTGGGCCCGATGTCGGCCATCTACCAGGCTCACGTGAACCGGTACCTCAACCTGCGCCACCTGGTCGACACTTCGGGGAGCCGCGTCTGGTGCTTCGTCGGTGACGGGGAGATGGACGAGCCCGAGTCCATCGGCGCGCTGGGCGTCGCCGGCCGGGAGCACCTCGACAACCTGATCTTCGTCGTCAACTGCAACCTGCAACGGCTCGACGGCCCGGTGCGGGGCAACGGCAAGATCATCCAGGAGCTCGAGGCGGTGTTCCGCGGCGCCGGCTGGAACGTGATCAAGGTGATCTGGGGCTCGCGCTGGGACGCACTGTTGGCCCGCGACGTCGACGGCGTTTTGCTCGACCGCATGAACACGACGGTGGACGGCGAGTACCAGAAGCTGGCCACCGAGTCGGGCGCCTACATCCGGGAGCACTTCTTCGGCCCCGACCCTCGGCTCCGAAAGATGGTCGAGGACCTCGGCGACGACGAGCTGGTCACGCTCCCCCGCGGCGGCCACGACTATCGCAAGCTCTACGCCGCCTACAAGCGGGCCACCGAGCAGAGGGGCGCGCCCACCGTCATCCTGGCCAAGACCATCAAGGGGTGGACGCTCGGCCCTGAGATCGAGGCCCGCAACGCGACCCACCAGATCAAGAAGATGACCAAGGCGCAGCTGCGCGCCCTGCGCGACCGCCTCTATCTGACCGACGACATCCCCGACGCCGCGCTCGAGGGTGACCCGCCCTACATCCGCCCCGCCGAGGGCTCGGACGCGATGGAGTACCTGCGCGCCCGTGTCCGGGTGCTCGACGGGCCGGTGCCGGTGCGCGTCGTGCACCCCGCCCCGCCCCTGCACCCCGACGCCAAGGTCTACGAGGAGTTCGCAACCGGGTCGGGCACGCAATCCGTCTCCACCACCATGGTGTTCACCCGCCTCCTGCGCAACCTGGTGCGCGACCCCACGGTGGGGTCGCTCGTCGCCCCGATCGTCTCCGACGAAGCCCGGACCTTCGGGCTCGAGCCGCTCATCGCAGAGGCCAAGATCTACGCACCCGACGGCCAGCACTACGTGCCCGTCGACGCCGACCTGCCCCTCCACTACGCCGAGAGCACCTCGGGCCAGCTGCTCCAAGAAGGCATCACCGAGGCCGGCGCGCTGGCGTCCTTCACGGCACTGGCCACGTCCTATGCCACGTGGGGACAGCCGATGCTGCCCGTCTTCCTGTTCTATTCGATGTTCGGATTCCAACGCGTCGGGGACCTGATGTGGGCCCTGGGCGACATCCGGGGCCGGGCCATCCTGGCCGGCTGCACCGCTGGACGTACGACGCTCCAAGGCGAGGGGCTGCAGCACGACGACGGGCAATCCCCGCTGCTCGCCTCCACCAACCCGGCCGCCATGGTCTACGACGCCTCCTTCGCCTATGAGGTGGCCGTGATCATGGAGGCGGCCGTCGCCGAGATGCTGGGCCCGGAGCCCAGGGACCGCTTCTGGTACCTCACGCTGTACAACGAGACCTATCCGATGCCGCCCCTCCCCGAGGGAGACGAGGGTGCCGCCATCCGCCGGGGCATCATCAAGGGCGCGTACCGCTACGCGGTCGCGCCCGAGGTGTCCGGCGACCTCCGGGCCTCGCTGTGCTTCTCCGGCCCGATGTGGAGCGTCGCCATGGAGGCGCAGCGCATCCTGGCCGAACGCTACGACGTCGGTGCCGACGCCTGGGCGGTGACGTCGTGGACGAGCCTGCGCGCCGACGCGCTCGAGGTTGAGCGTTGGAACCGGCTCCATCCCGATGCCGAGCCGCGCCGCGCCGTCGTGACGGAGGCGCTCGGCTCGGGCCCGGACCCCGTGGTCGCCATCACCGACTACATGCGCAGCGTGCCCGACCAGGTGGCGCGGTTCGTCGACCGCCCTTACACGTCGCTCGGAACGGACGGGTTCGGCCGCTCCGACGCCCGGGGCGCGCTGCGGTCGTACTTCGAGGTCGACGCCAACCACCTCGTTGTCGCCGTGCTGCAGCAGCTCGCGCTCGGCGGGCGCGTCCCGCCGGCGGCGGTGGCCGCGGCCATCGCCGACCTCGGCATCGATCCCGCACGCGTGGCCCCGTTCACGGTGTGAGCAGGGCCACGAAGGTGGCCAACGCCTCCTCCGCGCCCTCGGGGACACGCAGCGTCAGCGCACGGCGGTCCGACCCGATGTCGATGGCGACCTCGAAGAACTCGCAACACTGCTTCTCGCGCTGACCGAGCGATGCCGCGACCACGAGCGCGGCCTCCGATTCGGCGAGCACGAGATGGACCAACGTGGCGTCGGACTCGACCTCGACGACCGACGACGCGACGAATGCCCGCCACTCGTCGATCCGCTCCGTCAGGGACCCGGCGTCCAGGCTGCAGACGATGGGGGCGGGATCGCCCTGGGACGTCACCGGCGGTGCCCCGCCACGAGCGCGTCCCGGGTGACCTGCATCTGGCCGAGATGTTGGAACAGCTCCTCGAGGATGTGCAACAGGACGGCGCCCTTGGCCTCGGTGTAGGGCACCGGGTCGTCGGGGTCGCGCTGCACGCTCACGGGCGTGGCCTGGGCGTCGAGGCCGACGATGTCCTCGCGCAGGCGCCGGCGGGCGTGCTGGGTGCGCCGCAGCAGCGGCGCCACCTCCCCACGGGCGGTGAACTCGGCCGCCCGGTCACGCCGCACCGGGCGCTCGGCCACCGTGGCGCCACCCCAGTACTCCATGACGCCGAGGCAGTGGGTCAGGATCACGTAGGCGGAGTTGCCGCCGCGGAACGGGGGGCGCCGGTTGGCCAGGTCGTCGCCGAGCCCCTCGACGATGGCGGCCATCCCCGACAGCGCAAGGTCCACGAACCACAGGTAGTCCTCCGCCGAGACTGCGACCGGCCCGGACCCCGCGCCCTCAGTGTGCGATCCAAGCATCGGGGTCGGTCACGAGCTTGTGCACGTGCGGGGGAAGCTTGCCGGTGATCACATCCGTGAGCGTGACCTTCTCGAGCACGGAGCGCAGGCTGGCACGGACCGCCACCCAGACCTGCTGGAGGTGCTCGGCGGCGCCGTCGTAATCGGTGGCCTCGGGCCGGAACCCCCGCACCTCGGCCAGCGGGCCGTCGAGGGCACGGATGACGTCGGCGATCGTGATGGCGTCGGGCTCGCGGGCGAGCCGGTAGCCGCCTTCGGCCCCCCGCTGGCTGGCGACGATGCCGGCCCGCCGCAGGTCGGCCAGGATGGCGCCGAGGAAGCGCGGCGGCAGGCCCTGCTCCCCGGCGAGGTACTCGGCGGTCTGGGGCGTCCCGGCGGCGGCCAGCGCGAGCAGGGCGCGGATGCCGTAGTCGACCTTGGCCGGGATGTGCATGGCGAGAGTCTGCCCGCGCCGCGGCGCCGGGGCACGTCCGGACAGGCCCGGCTTCGTGACAAAATCTCCCCGTGGCACGCACTGCGCTTCACCTGAGCGGGGACGCCGAGGCCGACGCCGTCCTCAGCCGCGACCCGCTGGCCCTGCTGATCGGGATGGTGCTGGACCAGCAGGTCACCCTGGAGAAGGCCTTCTCCTCCCCCGCCGAGCTGGCACGGCGGCTGGGAGGCTCCCTCAACGCGGCATCGATCGCCGCCATGGAACCCGACGAGCTGGCCACCGTCTTCAAGGAGCGGCCGGCCCTGCACCGCTTCCCCGGGTCGATGGCGGGGCGCGTGCAGGAGGTCTGCCGCACCGTCGCCGAGGACTACGGCGGCAAGGCCGACGCCATCTGGAAGGGCGTCCGCAGCGGGGAGGAGCTGGTGGCGCGCCTCCGCGCCCTGCCCGGGTTCGGGGAGCAGAAGTCCAAGATCTTCGCCTCGCTGCTCGGCAAGCAGCTCGGCGTGCGCCCCGAGGGCTGGCAGGAGGCCAGCACCCCCTACGGCGGCGCGGGCACCTTCCTGTCGGTCGCTGACATCACCGACACCGCGAGCCTCGAGAAGGTCAGGGCCACCAAGAAGGCCATGAAGGCCCGGGCGCACTCCGGAGCGTGAGCGCAGGAGACCTCTCGGGTCGCCGCCTCTACCTCTGCACGCCGGACCGGCCCGACCTGGCCGCGTTCGTGGCCGACTGCATCGCGGGCGGCGTCGACGTCGTCCAGCTGCGCGACAAGGAGCTCGAGGCCAAGCCGCTGCTCGCCCGGGCCCGGGTCGCGGCCGCCGTGTGCCGGGAGCTCGGGGTGCCCTTCGTGCTCAACGACCGCCCCGACCTCGCGTTGGAGGTGGGCGCCGACGGCGTCCACGTGGGTCAGGAGGACGCCCCGGTCTCACTGGCCCGGCGCATTCTCGGCCCCGACGCGATCGTCGGGCTCTCGACCCATTCCGAGGCGGACCTGGAGGCCGCCAGAGCCGAGGACGTGAACTACATCTCGGCGGGGCCCGTGGAGGCGACCCCGACCAAACCGGGGCGTCAGGGAACCGGGATCGGCTATGTCACTCGGGCCAGCGCACGATCCAGCGTTCCCGTCTTCGTGACGGGCGGCGTGACTCCGGAGAGAATCCCAGCTCTGGCAGCTGGCGGTGTGCGCCATTTCGTCGTGGTGCGTCACCTGACCGAGGCGCCCGACGCGCGGCGTGCCGCGCGGGCGCTGCGTGATGCGATCGACGCAGCGTTGAGTAGCGACCCGCCGGCGGCATGACCCCGGCGGGGTCGGGCGTGGCCGGGGCGCCGGCGGTGGCCTCGGCCTCATGCTCGGGTGGGTACGACGTCGCCAAGACTCCCTCGCCCAGCGAAGTCGTCCCGCCACCGGTGAGGTGCACGACCACGCTGAAGGGCGTCGTACCCCCCTCAGTCATGTCCTAGTTCTCGGACGGTGCAGCGCCGGGCTTGAGCCTGTCTCCGGCGGTTCGCAGAGCTTTCGAATTCGCTAGTGGCGCCGCTCGAGCCAGCCGACGAGGATCGCGATCACCCTCGGATCGGCTCGGAGCCAGTGGCCGGCCCCGAAGACGACGTGCAGCTCCGCCGGCCCGGTGGCGGCGTCGGTCAGCGCCCGGGCGTCGGACACGGGCACATCGGGGTCGTCGGAACCGTGGACCATGAGCAGCGGCCGGCCCATCAGCAGCGCGGCGTCCTCGGCGGGATGCAAGACCGAGAGCTCCTTGGACCAGGCCTCGGTGGAGGCGGGGAACCCCGGTGTCGAGATCAGGCCGTTCCTCCGGCAGCGGGCCAGCAACTCCTCGGGCTCCCGGGTCAGCGCCCCGAGGTCAGACGGCGTGCCGAGGCAGGCGACGCCCGCCACCCGCTGGTCGTGGGCGGCCAGGTGCAGTGCGAGCACGCCCCCGAACCCGAAGCCCACCACCAAGCGGGGCGACGCCGCGGGGACCTCGTTTTCGGCCAGGAAGGTCAGGTCGTCGAGCCAGCCGAGCGCCGAGAAGTCCCCGGTCGACTCGCCGGCGCCGCGCAGCGCGGCGGTGACGACGCGCCAGCCCGACTCTCGGGTGAGCCGGTCGGCCAGCGCGGGGTACGTGAGCGCCACGTCGGCCGCCACGCCCCTGGGCCGAGGCAGGTCGTGGCACAGCACGACGTCGCCGCGGACGGGCGCGCCCGGGCCCGTGGAGCTCGCATACGACGAGAGATCGCCCGCCGGCCCCGGCCGGAGCCGGAAGGGCCCCGGCATCTAGATCCCGATGCGCTGTGCCAGCAGCTCGCGGTGGTACGAGGGGTCGCCCAGCAACAGCTCGGAGGACTTGGCCCGCTTGAAGTACAGGTGGGCGGGGTGCTCCCAGGTGAACCCGATGCCGCCGTGGATCTGGATGTTCTCCGCTGCGGCGTGGAAGTAGGCCTCCGAGCAGTAGGACTTGGCGAGGCTGGCCACCACCGGCAGCTCGTCGGAGTCCTCGGCCGCGGCCCAGGCCGCGTAGTAGGCGGCCGACTTGGCCGACTCGACCTCGAGCAGCATGTCGGCACACTTGTGCTTGATGGCCTGGAAGCTCCCGATGGGCCGGCCGAACTGGATGCGCGTCTTGGCATACTCGACCGACGCGTCGAGCACGTGCTGCGCGCCGCCCACCTGCTCGGCGGCCAGCGCCACCGCGGCGAGGTCGAGGGTCTTCGAGAGTCCGGGCTCGGCGCCACCGTCAGTGCCGATGAGCGTCGCCGGCGTGCCGGAGAACTCGAGGCGGGCCTGCTTGCGCGTCTGGTCCATGGTCGGCAGCGGGGTACGCGTCAGGCCGGGCGCGTCACCGGGCACGGCGAAGAGGGAGACGCCGGCGTCGGTCCGGGCGGCCACGATGATGAGGTTGGCCACGTGGCCGTCGATCACGAACATCTTGTGGCCGTTGAGCTCCCAGCCGTCGCCCTGCTTGGTCGCCGCCAGCTCGATGCCGCTGAAGTCCCACTTCCCGTTGTCCTCGGTGATGGCGAGGGTGGCGATCGTCTCGCCGGAGGCGATGCCCGGCAGGTAGCTCTTCTTGGCCTCGTCGTCGCCCGAGGCGAGCAGTGCGTTGGCCGCCAGCACCACCGAGGAGAAGAACGGCGCGCACAGCAGCGCGGCGCCCATCTCCTCGAGCACGACGAGCAGCTCGACGTAGGTGAAGCCCGAACCCCCGAACTCTTCGGGGATGGTCAGCGACTGCAGGCCCAGCTGGTCGGCCATCTGGCTCCATACCGCCGGGTCGTAGCCCTCGGTGGTGTCCATGAGGCGGCGCACCTCGGTCTCGGGCGACTTCTCGGCCAGGAACCGGCGCACCGCAGCGCGCAGTTCCTCCTGCTCGTCACTGAAGGCGAAATTCATGCCAGGGCTCCTCTGCCTCTTCTCCCCCCGGCAGCCCCGCCGGTGGTCCGTCGCTTGGGTATATGCGGTGTCTACCAGACACGGAGGCTCGGGGACCAGAAGTCCCGGCTCCGTGCCGAACGGACGACCCGTCTGTGTCACGCTGGAGCCATGGGACAGCTGGAGAAAATCTGGAGCGACGCCGCCGCCGAGGTCCACCAGATCGTCGTGGGCCCGATGGACAACAACGTCTACATCCTCCGATGCCGCCGGACGGGCGACGCCATGCTGGTCGACGCCGCCAACGAGCACGAGGCCCTGCTCGAGATCTGCCGCGACCTCGGCGTCCGCCAGGTGGTCGAGACCCACGGGCATTGGGACCACATCCAGGCCGTGCCCGCCGTGCGCGACGCCGGCATCTCGGTGGCCGTGACCAGCGCCGACGCGGGCATGCTGCCCAGCTACGACGAGATCCTCGAGGACGACGAGCAGCTCTCCGTCGGCGATCTGCGCATCAAGACGCTGGCCACGCCGGGCCACACCCCGGGATCCATCTGCTTCACCGTCGAGGGGACGAACCTGCTGTTCACCGGCGACACCCTCTTCCCGGGCGGCCCGGGCAACACCTCCTTCGAGGGGGGCGACTTCGACACCATCATTCAGTCGATCGACCGCCGCATCTTCGCCCGCTTCGGGCCCGACACCCTCGTGCTGCCCGGACACGGCGACGCCACCACGGTGGGGAACGAGGCACCCCACCTGGCCGAATGGGTGGACCGGGGCTGGTGAGGGCCGCCGCAGCAGGGCCCGGCGGGACGGGGCGGCGGGCCGTGCCGGAAAACCTGACCAAAACGGTAAGCTTTTGGTGATGGCAACGAACCCCCCGCTGCTCGAGGTCCGGGGCCTCCACGTGTCCGCCGAGGACGGCGCCATCCTGCGCGGCGTCGACCTGACCGTGGGCGCCGGCGAGATCCATGCCCTCATGGGGCCCAACGGCGCCGGGAAGTCGACGCTGGCCGGCGCGCTGATGGGGCACCCGGCCTACACCGTGACCGCCGGCACCATCGCGCTCAACGGCGAGGACGTCACCGGCCTGCCGACCGACGTGCGGGCCAAGGCCGGGCTCTTCTTGGCCTTCCAGTACCCCGAGTCGATCGAGGGCGTGTCGGTGACGCAGTTCCTGCGCCAGGCCATGGCGGCGCGCACGGGTGAAGAGGTGTCGGTCCTCGAGGTGCGGGTGCTCATGACCGAATGGATGGAGCGCCTCGGCATGGACACGTCGTTCGCCAGCCGCCACCTGAACCAGGGCTTCTCCGGCGGCGAGAAGAAGCGCAACGAGATCCTGCAGATGGCGCTGCTCCAGCCGCTCGTCGCCGTCCTCGACGAGACCGACTCCGGCCTCGACATCGACGCGCTGCGCGTCGTGGGCCGAGGCGTGCGCGCCGTGCGCGAGGCGCGCCCCGAGCTCGGGGTGCTTGCCATCACGCACTACCAGCGCCTGCTCGAGGAGCTCGTCCCCGACGTCGTCCACCTCCTCGTCGACGGCCGCATCGTCGCCAGCGGCGGCCCCGAACTCGCCGCCCGGGTCGAGGCCGAGGGCTACGAGGCGTGGCGATGACGCCCCCCGCCCCCACCCCCGGTTCGTCAGCGGCGCCGCTCAACGTCGAGGCCCTGCGCAAGGACTTCCCCCTCCTGGCGCGCACGATCAACGGGCGGCCGATCGTGTACCTCGACGCCGCCGCCTCCGCCCTCCAGCCGCGGTCGGTGATCGACGCCATGTCGCACTACTACGAGACGACGCACGCCAACGTCCACCGCGGCGTCTACGCGACGGCCGAGGAGGCCACCGCGCTCTACGAGCGGGCCCGGGTGGTGGCGGGACGCTTCATCGGGGCGCCGGACCCGGCGCACGAGGTGGTGTTCACGAAGAACACGACCGAGTCCCTCAACCTGGTGGCGCACAGCTGGGGGCGCGCCAACCTGCGGGCGGGTGACGCCATCCTGCTGACGGAGATGGAGCACCACGCCAACATCGTTCCGTGGATCATGCTCTCCGAGGGGCTCGGCGGCCTCGACATCCGCTACATCCCGATCGACGACGCCGGGCGACTCGTGCTCGACGACCTCGACGCGCTGCTCGACGGCGTCAAGCTCGTCGGCATCTCGGCCATGTCCAACGTGCTCGGCACCATCCCACCCGTGGCCCACGTGGCCGAGGCGGCGCACCGGGCCGGGGCGGTCGTGGTCGGCGACGGCGCGCAGCTCGTCCCCCACGCCCCGGTCGACGTGACGGCGCTTGGGGTCGACTTCCTCGCCTTCTCGGCCCACAAGACGATGGGCCCGACCGGCATCGGGGTGCTGTGGGGCCGCGCCGCGCTGCTCGACGCCATGGGGCCCTTCCTCGGCGGGGGCGGGATGATCCTCGATGTCAAGCTCGACTCCTTCCGTCCGGCGCCACCGCCGGCCCGCTTCGAGGCGGGCACCCCGCCCATCGCCGAGGCGGTGGGGCTCACCGCCGCCATCGAGTACCTGCACGACATCGGGATGGACCGCATCCGCGCCCACGAGCGGGCCCTGACCGACCACGCGCTGGCCCGCCTGGACGAGAAGCTGGGGTCCGACGTGCGGGTGTTCGGGCCGCCGGCCGGTCCCGACCGGGGCGGCGTCCTCTCCATCGCCTATCGCGACGTCCACGCGCACGACCTGGCCCAGGTGCTCGACCAGTTCGGCGTGTGCGTCCGGCCGGGCCACCACTGCGCCAAGCCCCTGATGCGCCGTCTGGGCGTGCAGGCCACCGCGCGGGCCTCGTTGTCCCTGTTCAGCGACGAGCACGACATCGAGGTGCTGATCGAGGGATTGCTGGAAGCCGGTAGGTTGTTCGCCTGATGGCCGACCTCGAAGAGTTGTACCGCGAGATCATCCTCGACCACTACCGCTCGCCAAGGAACCGCGGTGAGCTGGACTCGCCGCCCGCCCACCGCGTCGAAGGCTTCAACCCCCTGTGCGGGGACGAGGTCGTGGTCTCCTTGGTCGTCGAGGACGGCAAGCTCGCCGACCTCAAGATCGCCGGCTCCGGCTGCTCCATCAGCCAGTCGTCGGCCTCGCTCATGTCGGCCGCCGTCAAGGGCAAGCCGGTCGGCGAGGTGCGCCAGCTCATCTCGACTTTCAAGGGGATGATGTCGATCCACGAGGCCACCCTCGAGCACGACGGCGACGGTGCCGAGGTGGTGCAGGGCGAGCCGGAGGAGATCAACCTCGACAAGTTGGGCGAGCTGGCGGCGCTGCAGGGCGTGGTGAAGTTCCCGGTCCGCATCAAGTGCGCGACCTTGAGTTGGAACGCCCTCGCTCAGGGCCTCGACGAGGTGGCGGCCGAGGCTTCCTAGCCTCTCAGACCCCGAGCGACGCGGCGCGCAATTGGGCTGCGAGCGCGGCGTCGCCGCTGATCTCGACCCTGGCCGCCGCTTGGCGGCCGGAGCCGAACATGGTGAGCTCGCCCGGGTCGCCGGCCAGCGTGAGGCGCGGCCCGGTCCCTCGCTCCTTGTCGGCCCGTCCCGGCGAGGTGATCACGATCGTGGCGGAGACTTTCTTCGCCATCCCGCCGGGCCCGACGCGCGCCCAGAGGACGTCGGCCAACTCAGGGGAGATCGCACGGGGTTCCCAGCCCTCTTGCGCGCGGCGCACGTCCTCCACGTGGATGAAGAACTCGACCGTGTTCATCGGCCCATCGAAAGGACGGAGGAGCAACGGCGGCCCGCGCCGCACGGTCTCGACGAGCTTCTCCCACGGCGTGCGATCCCGCACCGCGCGCCGGACTTTGTCCGTGTAACCGGCCAATGGGGGCCAGACGAGTCCGGGCCCGCTGTCGGGGCGCCGTTCGCGGACGACGAGATGCGCGGCCAGATCGACGGTGAACCAACCCTCGCACAACGTGGGGGCATCGGGACCACGCTCGACAAAGTGGTCGCAGAGGGTCGTGCGTTCCTGTTGAGCGAGGCTCCGATCTGTCATGGGCGTATTCTAAGAAGTTCAGAACAACTGGCACTTCCACCGTGCTCCGGGCAACAGGCGGTCGGCCCGGAGCGGTCCGCCACGCGACGTCCTCTAGGAGAGATTCTCGATGATGGACACGAGGTCTTCGCGCTGGTATCCAAATCGGCGAGCCTGGTCCAGCAACTCCTGCGCTTGAGCCCAGATGACGCCGCGCTCGGGCTCGCCCGAAACCGTCACGCCACGACCTCGGCGAAACTCGAGCACACCGTCATCTCGGAGCATGCGGAGCGCCCGCAGCACGGTGTTGGAGTGCACGCCCAGGACTGCGGCCATGTCGCGGGCGGGTGGCAGGCGCTGACCCGGACGGACCTCGCCGTTGGCGATGTCACGCCGGATCTCGGCAGCGACCTGCTCGTGCAGGGGCATGGTGTGGTTCCGGTCGAGCTTGACACTGCGCATGGTGACAAGCATAGTGTCACCATTGTGTCAGGTCCCAGTACCGCTCTGAGGGAAGCTCCCGACCTGGTCGATCACGAACTGGTGATCCGCGAAGCTCGTCGACGACGGCGCCGGCGCTGGCTCGCCGTCGCCATCGTCGTATCGGTCGGCGTGGCCGCCGCCATCGTCGGTCTCACCGGCGGACGCTCCGGCTCGAGACATCCCTCCTCTCGACCCGAACATGCCCACAAGGTCACGCCCACGCCCACGACCACGGGCACCGCTCCCCAGCGCCCGAGTTCGCTGGCCATCGGGCCCAACAAGAACCTCTACATAGCCGACGACATGCGCAACCAGGTGCTCGAGCGACTCCCCGACGGCTCCTTCGTGCCCGTCGCCGGCAACGGCAGCGTAGGGTTCTCCGGCGATGGAGGACCGGCCACAAAAGCTCAGCTGAACTATCCGTCGGGGATCACCTTCGGTCCTGATGGCACGCTGTACATCGCCGATTACGGCAATGGGCGGATCCGGGCCGTCTCGTCGGCGGGCATCATCACGACGATCGCCGGCAACGGCGGTCAAGGTGCATGGGTGCCCGACGGGACGCCGGCGCTCGAGGCATCGCTCAATCCGACCGCCATGGCGTTCGGGCCCGACGCACTGATGTACGTGGCAGACGATCAGGAAGTCCTGAGGCTCGAGCCGGACCGGACCTTCACCAGGGTGCTCGGCGAGAACACGAACGATGACGCCGGGCTCTCTGGCATCGGTGGACCGGCACGAAGTGCCTCTGCTGATGGCGCCAACGGGGTGGCGATCGACACCTTCGGCAACATCTATGTGGCGGGATCCAACACCAAGGCCATCCTGATGATCGACCCGCGGGGGATCGTGCACTTCTTGGGCGAGTTGTATCCGAGGGGACCCGGCGGCCTGGTCACCGCTCCGGACGGCTCGGTCGTGGCAATGGATGTGCTCGCGGTCGTCGGACTGTCGCCCCAGGGTTTCAAGACACTCGTCAGTTTCCCGACGACGGACAAGGTGAGCTATCTCGGCATCACCGGGTTCTCGCCGAATGGAATTGCTCTCGCGCCCGGAGGCACCATGTACCTCGATACGTTCTCCGGCAACGGGTATGCCGATAAGTCCGCGCTGATCATGATCCCTGCCAAGGGGTCAGGGTCTCCGTCCTTGCTGTGGGAGCAGCGTTCGCCGTGATCGCGCTCGGCCCGGGCGCCGCTAGGCCGGGCTGCAGGTCGTCGGGTCGAAGGACGGGGGCGCAGTGGGAGGCGCAGTGCTCGTCTGCGCCGGCGCGGGTGTGCCCGGCTTGGCCGGGGCCACCGTCGTGGGCGTGACCACAGGCGGAGGGTTGGGGTTGCCGGCCGCATCGGGCGGCGGGTTGGTGGGCGTGACCAGGCTGGAACCGAAGACGTTGACGAGCATCTGCTGCGCCGCCGGCTGGTCGACCGTGAGCACGTCACCCAGGGTGCCGAACCCGTTGGCGGCGACCGTGGGCAGGGTCAGGCCGCCCAGGGCGGTCGGATCGAAGGAGTGGTAGGTCAGGGCGAGCCCGATCAGCTCGTTGAAGCCGAAGCCGTCGTCGATCTGGATGCCCTCGTGGACCGAGCCGATGAAGGCGTTGACGGTGAACGGGTTCACCTTCGACTTGGCCGAGGACATCAGGGCCTTGATGAAGACGTCCTGGCGCTGGATCCGCCCGAAGTCGCTCGTGCCGTCGTACTGCCAGTAGCCGTTGGCGTCGTACTCGTAGTGGCGGGCCCGCGCCACGGCCAGCGCCTGGGCGCCGTTGAGCAGTTGGCAGCCGGGAGTCGTGATGTTCAGCCCCGAGTAGGCGTCCTTGGCCGGGTAGGGGAAGTTCAGGTAGATGCCGCCCAGCGCGTTGACCGCGTCCTGGAAGCCCGCGAAGTCGACCTGCACCACGTGGTTGATCGGCACGCCGAGGTTGGCAGTGATCGTCTTGACGAGCTGGTTGGCGCCCGAGTTGTAGGACGAGTTGATCCGGTTGTATTTGCCGTACTGCGAGCTGTCCGGCGGGAGCATGGAGACCACGGTGTCGCGCGGGATGGAGACGATCTGGATCTGCTTGCTCGACGGCGTGACGCGCCACAGCTGCACCACGTCGCTGCGCTGGCCGGTGACCAGCGTCGACGAGCCGAAGGCCTGGGCGGCCCGGGCCGATTCGCCGACGCGGGAGTCCGAGCCGATGACCAGGATGGTGAACGGCGCCCCGTTCTGGACGGCCGCCTCGTCGCTGATATGGATCTTGCTGATCTGGTTGTAGCGATACCACAGGTAGCCGTAGCCGCCCCCGACGATCGCCGCCAGCAACACGATCACCCCCAGGAGCGCGACCACCGCCTTCTTGCCGGTGCTCCACCTCGGCTTGCCGCTGCGCCGCACCCGGGGCTTCGACCTCGACCGCGCGCCGGTGGAATCGACGCGTGCGCCGAGCGCGCGCAGCCCCGATTCGTTCGCCACCGGCTCGGCGTCAGGCCCGGTGCGCATCTGGCGGCCGAGCGCGGCCAGACCCTCCTCGTTCGCGGACCTGCCGCGCCGTCTCGGAGAGGAGCGACCCGACCCGTCGCCCGTCGGACGACCGTTCGCCATGACGAGCCACGGTACCAAGCGGGGTCGCGGAATAGGGGGCAGACGGATCCGACCTTCGGATGGCGGCGGCTCCGACGTTCGGATGATGCGGCGGAACTGCCCTTCGGCACGTCAGCCGCCGGGGATCAGCGAGTGTCCTGGTAGCCGACGTAGCCGGTCTGCTCGAGCTGTAATGCCAGGTCTGCATCGCCCGTCGCAACGATCCTGCCGTCGACCATGACGTGCACCAGGTCGGCCTCGAGCTGCACCAGGAACCGGTTGAAGTGCGTGATGGCGATGATGCCTGCGCCCCACTCGTCGGTGGCGTGCTGCAGGTGGCGCGCCACCTCGCCCAGAGCGTCGACGTCGAGGCCGGAGTCGACCTCGTCGAGGATGGAGATGGCGGGGCGGAGGACGCCCAGCTGCACCATCTCGGTGCGTTTGCGCTCGCCGCCCGAGAGGTCGACGTTGAGCGGACGGCGCAGCAGCTTCGGATCGAGGCCGACGGCCTTCGCCTCGTCAACCATGCGCTCGGTGAGCACCGCGTCCGTCGCGCCGTCGGGTGCCGCCGCGTCGAGCAGGGAGTGCAGGCTCACGCCCGGGACCTCGACGGGGTGCTGCAGCGCGAGGAAGAGGCCGGCACGCGCCCGCTCCCAGGCGGGCAGCGCGCTCAGCTCCTGCCCGTCCATGGTGATGGAGCCCGCGGTCACCTCTGTGCCGGGCCGGCCCATCAGCGCGTGGGCCAGCGTGCTCTTTCCGGATCCGTTGGGGCCCATGATCACGTGCACCTCGCCGCTGCGCACGGTCAGGTCGATGCCGTGCAGCACCTCGCGCCCGCCCGCCGAGGCGTGCAGGCCCCGGACCTCGAAGACGTGCTCGACGCCGGCGCTCACGGCAACACCACCGAGACCGTGTCGCCGTCGACGACGACGTCGTAGACCGAGACGGGCTGGGTGGCGGGCAGCGAGCAGGGCTGGCCCGTCCGCAGGTCGAAGGTGCTGCCGTGGCGCGGGCACTCGATCAGCGCCTCGTCGGCCCACACCTCGCCTTCGGCCAGCGAGTAGTCCTCGTGGCTGCACCGGTCGTCGATGGCGAAGAATGCGTCGTCCGTCCGTACCAGCGCGATCCGGTGGCCGGCCACGTCGAACCGCCTCGCCTCCCCGGGCCCCAGCTCGTCGGTCTTGCAGACCACTACCGTCTCAGACACCGGCCACCACCCGCCCCGCCAGCGCGGCGTCGAGTCGCTGGTGCACCTCGCGCTCCAGGAGCGGGGTGACCTCGGGGACCGGCCCCCGGTCGATGATGGCGTCGAAGAAGCCCCGTACGATGAGCCCCTCGGCGACCTCGGGCGCCACGCCGCGCGATTCGATGTAGTAGCGCTGGTCCTCGTCGATCGGGCCAACGGTCGAGGCGTGGGAGCACTTCACGTCGTTCTCGAGGATGTCGAGGTTGGGCACCGAGTCGGCGTGCGCGCCCTCGTCGAGCACGAGGTTGTGGTTGGTCTGGCGGGCGTCGCTGCGGACCGCACCGCGGTGGACGCGGATCAGCCCGCTGTAGACCGAGCGCGACTGATCGGCGACCGCACCCTGGCACAGCAGCTCGCTCGTCGTCCGCGGTGCCACGTGGTCCTGGAGGGTCCGGATGTCGTGCACCTGGGAGCCGTCGCCGAGGTAGGCCGACAGGATCTCGCTGCGGGCGTCCTTTCCGTCCACCGAGACGTCGGCCCGCACCCGGTCGTAGGAGGCACCGAGGCCGACCGTGAACGTCCGCAGCGACGACCCCGCCGCGCCCCGGGCGGCGAGGCGGGCGATCGACCAGGCCGCCGTCCCGAGGGTCTGGAGCGACACGTAGGAGAGCGATGCGCCGGCGGCGGCCGAGAGCTCGGTCACGGGGACGACCAGCGAGCGGTCCGGGCCCAGCGCGCCGGTGAACACCTCGACGACAGACACCGTCGCGCCCTCGCCGGCCCGCACGGCGAGGCGCGGGAAGGCGGCTGCGCCCGCGTCGCACC
The DNA here is from genome assembly GCA_963717455.1 of uncultured Acidimicrobiaceae bacterium. Classification (GTDB taxonomy): domain Bacteria; phylum Actinomycetota; class Acidimicrobiia; order Acidimicrobiales; family RAAP-2; genus Bog-473. Next base: position 1,525,453 of record OY970336.1, on the reverse strand, counting down.
AGTGGACGACGAGCAGGGGCCCCTCGACCGTCACGCCGGCCGGCACGTCGACGAACACGGGGTCGGGAGTGAACGCGTCGTTGAGGCACACCAGCGCGTCGCCGCCGTGCTGCACCGACCCCAGCAGGTGGCGCGACTCCGGCACGTCGTCGGCCCGCCCGAAGGCGAACCCGGCCCCGTTCGGCGCGGCGGCCACGGTGAAGGTGCCGGCGCGCCCGTTGAGCACCAGGACGCTCCCCGCCGCCGTCCCCAGCGCGGCCTCCACGGCCGTCCGGAGCTCCTCGGCGACCGGGGTCGACTCCGGTCCCGACTCCTCCGGGAGCCGGGGCGCGAACTCGTCGAGGGCCAGGGCGTCGATGGGCGAGTAGCGCCACACCTCCTCGCTCTGCGAGGGGAGGGGGGTCGACAGGAAGGCATCATGGCCGGTGGCCCTCCGCTCGCGGAGCCAGCCTGGTCCCGCCAGGCCTGCGGACGCCTCGGCGCTGAACGTGTGCAGGGTCAAACCTCTTTCGGGGGGATGCATCTCGGGTGCGAATGCAGCCCATGCACTCTAGTGGCCCCACCTGGGCCCCCAGCCTGGGCTCCCGTGTCGGGATTAGCCTGCGGCCATGGGAGAGATCGCACAGTTCGATTCACCGGTGCTCAGCATCGAGCAAGACGAGTTCGTGACCACCGTGTGGCTGGACCGCCCCGAGGCGCGCAACGCGATGGGTCCGGACCTGTGGCGGGACCTGCCCCGGGCCATGGACGCCGTCGGCGGCGACCCGACGGTGCGTGCCGTGGTGATCGCCGCCAAGGGTCCGCACTTCTCCGTGGGCCTCGACCTCAAGTCGATGGGGAGCGTGCTCTCCGGCGGGGGCGAGGCGGAGGACGCGGGGGTGGGCGGAGGCGGATCGGCCGCCTCCATGGCCGCCCGGGCCCGTGGGGCCCGCCGAGAGGTGCTGCGCCTCCAAGACGCCATCACCGCCGTGGCGCGCTGCCCCAAGCCCGTGGTCGCCGCCGTCCACGGCTACTGCATCGGCGGCGGCGTGGACCTCATCGCCGCCTGTGACATCCGCTTCGGGTCCGCCGACGCCGTCTTCTCGGTACGCGAGGCCAAGATGGCGATCGTCGCCGACCTCGGCAGCCTGCAGCGACTGCCGGCCATCATCGGTGCCGGCCACGTCGCCGAGCTGGCATTCACCGGCAAGGACATCAGCGCGGAGCGGGCCAAGGACATCGGCCTGCTGAACGACGTGGCGGCCGACGCCGACGGGGTGCTGAAGGCGGCCCGCGCCCTGGCGGCCGAGATCGCGGCCAACTCCCCCATCGCGGTGCAGGGAACCAAGGCCGTCCTCGTGGCCAACGAGGGACGAACGGTCGCCGAGGGGCTCGACTACGTCGCCACCTGGAACGCCGGCATGCTGGCCTCCGACGACCTCACCGAGGCGGTCACCGCCTTCATGGAGAAGCGCGCGCCGAAGTTCACCGGGCGCTAACTGCCTCGCTGTCCGGCTAGCGCTTGCGGCGCCACCAGCGGTTGCCGGAGCGCTCACGCCGGGCGTCCTCTGCCCGCACCTCCTCGAGCACCTCCGGGGCGACCTCGTTGACGATGTCCTCGGCCGATCCGAGCAGCTCGGCCACCTCTGGGCCACCGCCCCCCGGCTCGTCCTCGATGGCGGGCTCCACGAGGCTCCCGTGCACCCAGCCCACGTCGGCCATGCGGCGGTGGTAGGAGGGGCAGTTCTCGGGGCAACGCCACGGGGCCTCCGGCGCAAGGTCGAGCACGCAGAAACGAGCCGCCTCGCCGGAGGCGTAGGTCCGGCTCTGGAAGTGGATGCATTCCTCGCGCATCGGCACGGTCCTATGGTGCCACGCTGCAGGGGTTGCGCCCGGTCAGCCGACCGAGCCCTCCATCTGCAGCTCAATGAGGCGGCTCCACTCCACCGCGTACTCCATGGGCAGCGTGCGGGTGACCGGCTCGATGAACCCGTTCACGATCATGCTCATCGCCTGCCCCTCCGAGAGGCCCCGGCTCATCAGGTAGAAGAGCTGGTCGTCCCCCACCTTGGAGACGGTGGCCTCGTGGCCGATGCGAGCGTCGCGCTCGTCGACCTCCATGTAGGGCTTGGTCTCGGAGATCGACTCGTCGTCGAGGAGCAGGGCGTCGCAGCGCACGAAGGACTTGGCGCCGCGCGCCCCGGGGTCCACGTGCACCTTGCCCCGATAGGTCGTGATGCCGCCGTCCTTCGAGATCGACTTCGACACGATGGTCGACGTCGTCTCGGGGGCGATGTGGAACATCTTGGCGCCGGCGTCCTGGTGCTGGCCGGCACCGGCGTAGGCGACCGAGAGGACCTCGCCGCTGGCCTTGGGGCCCATGAGGTACACCGAGGGGTACTTCATGGTCAGGCGTGAGCCGATGTTGCCGTCGATCCACTCGACGTGCGCCTCGGCCTCGGCACGGGCCCGCTTGGTCACCAGGTTGTAGACGTTCGTCGACCAGTTCTGGATGGTGGTGTAGGTGATGCGCGACCCGGGCAGGGCGACCAGCTCCACGACGGCCGAGTGCAGCGAGTCGGTCGAGTACACCGGGGCCGAGCAGCCCTCGATGTAGTGCACCTGCGACCCCTCGTCGGCGATGATCAGCGTCCGCTCGAACTGGCCCATGTTCTCCGCGTTGATCCGGAAGTAGGCCTGCAGCGGCATGTCCACCTTCACGCCCGGTGGGACGTAGATGAACGACCCGCCCGACCAGACGGCCGAGTTCAGGGCGGCGAACTTGTTGTCGTTGGGCGGGATGACCTTGCCGAACCATTTGCGCACGAGGTCGGGGTACTCGCGCACCGCCGTGTCCATGTCGCAGAAGAAGACGCCCTGGGCCTCGAGGTCCTCGCGGTTGCGGTGGAAGACGACCTCGGACTCGTACTGCGCGGTGACGCCGGAGAGGTACTTGCGCTCCGCCTCGGGGATCCCGAGCTTCTCGTACGTGTTCTTGATGGCGTCGGGGAGGTCCTCCCACTTGTCCACCTGCCCGCCGGTGGGCTTGATGTAATAGAAGATGTCGTCGAAGTCCAGCTGCGGCATGCGCTGGGCGAACCAGGGGACCATCGGCTTGCGCTCGAAGTGCTTGAGCGACCGCAGGCGGAACTCGCGCATCCAGGAGGGCTCACCCTTCATCTCCGACATCTCGCGCACGATGGACTCGTTCAGGCCCTTCTTGGGCTTGAAGACGTAGTCCTCGGCATCGCTCCATCCGAGCTGGTAGCGACCCAGGTCGAGATCGGTTGTGGCCATGTGGCTCCTGAGGTCGGGGGAAGGGGGATTTCCCCTACGTAGATAGTAACAACTACCTCGGCCTGCCGAAACGCCCTCGTCGGTCCACCGCCGTGTGGCCAGCCGTGGCAGGCTCTGCGTTCATGGCCAGCCCGCCCCGAGCCCCCCGCCGCCCCCACGTCATCTCGGCACACGGCCACGACCGGGAAGACCCCTGGTTCTGGCTGCGCGAGCGCGACGACCCCGAAGTCCTGGCCTATCTCGAGGCCGAGAACGCGTACACGGACGAAGAGATGGCACCCCTCGACGGCCTGCGCGACGGTCTCTTCGAGGAGATGCGGGCACGGATCAAGGAGACCGACATGTCGGTCCCCTCCCGCCGGGGGCCGTGGTGGTACTACACGCGGACCGAGGAGGGGAAGAGCTACGCCATCCACTGCCGCCGCCCCGCCCGTGGCCCCCAAGAGCTGCCTCCGGCCGGCGAGCCGGGGGGCGAGGAGCAGATCCTGCTCGACGAGAACGCGCTGGCGGAGGGGTACGAGTACTTCGCCGTCGGCAGTGCGGCGGTCAGCAACGACCACCGCTGGCTGGCCTACGGCGCCGACCGCGCCGGGAACGAGAAGTTCGACCTGCGGTTCCGGCCGCTCGATGCCGAGACCCCGCCCACCGCGGCCGCCGAGTCAGTGCCCGAGACAGGCTACGGCCTGGCCTGGTCGGCCGAGGGCCACCACGTGTTCTACGTCCGGATGGACGAGGCGCAGCGGCCCCACCAGGTCTGGCGCCACCGGTTGGGTGCCGACCCGACCCGCGACGACCTCGTCTTCGAGGAGGCCGACCGCCGCTTCTCGCTCACCACCGCGTCGACGCGCGACACCGCCTTCGTGCTGATCGGCCTGCACAGCACCAACACGTCCGAATGGCTCGCCATCCCCTCGGCCGAGCCGCTCGCCGCGCCGCGGGTGGTGATGCCGCGCCGGGAGGGGGTCGAGTACGGCGTGGACCACCTCACGCCCGCCACGGGCGGGACGGGCTGGTTCGTGGTCCTGAGCAACGACGGCGCCCGCGACTTCCGCGTCCTCGCCGCCCCCGACACGGTCCTCGGGGCACGGGACGCAGCGGCGGCCTGGCACGAGGTGGTCGCGCACCGGCCGGGCGTGCGCGTCGAGGACGTCGACGCCTTCTCGTCCGCTCTGGTGCTGAGCGAACGGGCCGACGCCGAGACCCGGGTGCGCGTCCTGCCCCTGGCCCAAGGCGACGACCCCTTCGCGGTCGATCTGCTCGACAGGGGCTGGATCGTCCCCTCCATCGACAGCCCGTCGGCGACGTGGGTGGGACCAAACCCCGAGCCGGACATGCCGGTGCTGCGGATCGGTCGCACGTCCCTCGTCACGCCGTCCAGCGTCCTGCAAGTGAGCCTGGCCGACCGCGGGGAGACGCTGCTCAAGCAGGAGCCCGTCCTGGGCGACTTCGACCCGGCGCGCTACACCACCTTTCGCGAGTGGGCCGTCGCCCCCGACGGGACGCGTGTCCCGATCTCGGTCGTGCACCGGCGCGGGCTCGAGCTGCCCGCTCCCACGCTCCTCTACGGCTATGGCGCCTATGAGATCTCCATCGACCCGGCTTTCTCGCACCACCGGCTCTCCCTGCTCGATCGGGGCGTGGTCTTCGCCATCGCGCACGTGCGCGGCGGCGGGGAGATGGGCCGCGCCTGGTACGAGGACGGCCGGATGGAGCACAAGGCCAACACGTTCTCGGACTTCATCGCCTGCGGCCGCCATCTGGTCGAGGCCGGGATCGGGCGTCCGGGCGCGCTGGCGGGCCGGGGCGGGTCGGCCGGCGGGCTGCTGATCGGCGCCGTCGCCAACCAGGCCCCCGAGCTCTTCCGCGCCCTGGTGGCACACGTCCCGTTCGTGGACTGCGTGACCACGATGCTCGACGACGAGCTTCCGCTGACCGTCGGCGAGTGGGAGGAGTGGGGGAACCCGCTGGCCGACGAGTCGGCCTACCGGCGCATGCTGGAGTACTCGCCCTACGACAACGTGACGGGCGAAAACCCGGACGGGACGGCCCGCACCTACCCCGACCTGTTCGTCACAGGCGGCCTGAACGACCCCCGGGTGGCCTTCTGGGAGCCGGCCAAGTGGGTCGCCAAGCTGCGGGCCGTCTCGCCCACGACCAGGGTGCTGCTGCGCACCGAGCTGGGCGCCGGCCACGGCGGGCCGTCGGGGCGCTACGACTCCTGGAAGGAGGAAGCGCTCGTCCTCGCCTTCCTCCTGGACGCCCTGGGCGTCGCCGAGGCCGAGACCGACAGCTCCAGCTAGGCGGCCTGCGCCGTCTCGAAGCTCAGCGTGAAAGGCGCCTGGTAGCCGATCGGCAACGTCACGTTGGAACCGTTGACGGTGGCCGAGAACGCCGTCGGTGCGCCGGCGATCACCGTCACCGGACCAGTGGCGGCGATGGTGTGGGACTGGCCAGAGAACAGCGTCCCGGTGAAGAGCACCGATCCCGACGCGGTGTCGGTCGCCTCGACCCAGCACTCCGCCGACGTGGCGGCGAGGGACAGCGAGTAGCTGGCGTCGGCAACGTGGTAGGTAGCCGCGTGCGCGCTCGACGCCGTCGGTGCCGAGACCGGGAGCGGCGCGATCGACGTGGTCGTGGTCGTGGCGTGGCTCGTGTGCCGCGGATGCGTGCCCACCGTCGTCGTCGGGGCCGACGCCTTCGGGTGGTGGGCCGGGGAATTCGTGTGCAACCCCGTCACGATGAGGACCACGATCAGCACGGTCACCGCGGCGATCGCCGCCACGGGCCCACCCAGGCGGCGGGGCCGGTGGTTGATGGAGAGCATCACACGGTCCTCGGAGCCGGTCATGAAGCTCGCGGGCACGGGATCGGGGCCGGCGTCGTCGAAGGTCACCGGCTCGGCGGGGTTCGCCACCGGCGGAGGGGGGACGGGTGGGACCACGGAATGGCCGGGCTCGGTCAGGCGCACGGTCGAGGACCCCGAGACGCGGAACGCGCTGGCCGGGAAGGGCGCCTCGACGTTGCCGTTCGCCCCGCTCGGGGCCGAAGGGTGGGACCGGATCTCCTCGAGCGTGTGCAGCTGCCGGTGGTAGCCCTCCACGGAGTGCACGTCGTCATGGGTCCGGCGGCGGAAGATCACGGCCGCGGCGACGCCGAGGACGACGACGACAGCGACAATCCCACCGAACAGCACCGCCCCATATTCAACAGGATCTGCGGGGCGCGCAGGACCGCGGCTCCCCGGCGTCGGACCTCGGGAGGCGGGGCGGCAGTCGGGCGCCGCGGGCGCCGGTGATCGGGCCCCCCGCCGGGGCGTCGTCAGTGCGCCAGCCGGGGCCGGATGTCGTCGGGGATGTCGCTGCGCCGCGGGTTTGCCTGGTCCCGCTGCGAGAGGATGGGGTCGCTGACCCCCCAGTCCGCGCCCACCGTGGGGTCGTCCCAGGCCAGCCCGTGCTCGTCCGAGGCGTCGTAGTAATTGTCGACCAGATAGGTGAGCAGGATGTCGGTCAGCGCGGCGAACCCGTGGGCCACCCCGGGGGGGATGTAGATCCCCTGGTCGACATCCCCGTCGAGCTCGATCACCTCGGTGGCCCCGTCCGTCGCCGACCCCAGGCGCAGGTCGTGCAGGACGACGCGGGCCCGGCCCCGCAGGGCATACCAGTAGTCGGCCTGGTGGAGGTGGAAGTGCAGGCCGACGAGGGCACCGGGCTGCTTCTCGGAGCGGTTGCCCTGCACCATCTCACGGCCGTCCGGGAACCAGCTGCGCCGGTAGGTCTCGACGAAGCGTCCTCGCTCGTCGCCGTGCACGTCGGGACGGACGAGCACGACATCGTCGATCACGGAGGAAGGAATCAGCTCTGGCATCGGCCGGGAACGGTAGCGGGTCGGCTCGTCACGGGGCGAAACGGCCGAAACCAGACCGGTAGAACAGCAGTGGGCTGCCCTCCCCAATGGCCGTGGCCAGCACGTGGCCGGTCACCAGCTCGTGGTCGCCACCGTCGAAGATGTCGCCCAGGCGGCACTCGACCACGGCCAGCGAGCCCGCGATCACGGGCGAACCGGTGATCCCGGGCGACCACTCGACGCCGTCGAACTTGCTGCCCCCCGAGACGGCGAAGGCCCGGCACAGCGCCTCCTGGTGCTCCTCGAGGATGTTCACGCAGAACGCGCCCGCCTTCGCGATGCGGGGCCAGCTGGTGGAGCTCCGGGCGGGCGCCAGGATCACCATGGGGGGGTCGAGCGACAGCGCGGCGAAGGACTGGCACGTGAACCCGACGGGCTCCCCCTCCTCGAGCGCGGTGACGATCGTGATGCCGGTCGCGAAGTGGCCGAGCACCTCACGGAACCGGGCCTGGTCGAGGCCCGTCACCGGCGCGTTACGCCTTGCCGAGATCGATCGACTGGGACTCGTGCGCCGACGAGACGTCGTCGACGTGCTTGGCCTCGGGCAGGCGGCGCGCCTGGTTCAGGATGCGGTCGAGCTCGCGGTCTGTGTGCGACGGGTCGTGGTGGGTCAGCAGCAGCCGCTTGACGCCCGACTCGGCCGCCACGTGCACCGCGTAGGCGGCGGTCGAGTGCCCCCAGTCGGCCTTGGCCGAGAACTCGTCGTCGGTGTACTGGCCGTCGTGGATGAGCAGGTCCACCCCCTGGCACAGCTCGAGCACGGCCTCGGGGATGGCCCGGCGGTCGAGCGGCGCCTGATGGTCCGACATGTAGGCGACCGAGCGGCCCTCGGCCTCGATCCGGAAACCCAGGGTGACCCCGCTGTGCGGGATGGGCCGCGCCATCACTTTGGCGGAGCCGATGGAGAAGTCCTCGGCGCCGACGTCGACTGTGATGAGCTCGCCCCGGAACTGCTCCATGTGGATGGGGAACACCGGCGGCTGGACCGCCGCGTGCAGCGCGTCCTTGAGGCTGCCCTTGGGCTGGGCCGGCCCGTACACGGTGAGGCGCGCGCCGGGGTCGTGGAGCGGGCTGAAGAAGGGGATGCCCAAGATGTGGTCGAAGTGCAGGTGGGTGAGGAGCGCCGTCGCGCGCATCGGGGTGCCCAGCGCTCGCACCTCCCGCTGCACGACGTCGCCGAGCGCACGCAGACCGGTGCCCAGGTCGACGATCAGCGGCTCGTCCCCCTCGATGTCGATGACGAGGCACGAGGTGTTGCCTCCGTAGCGCCGGTAGCGGTCGCCCGAGCACGGGCACGACCCCCGCACGCCGTAGAACGTGACGTTCACCAACGCGAGGTTACTCTGCGGGGGGCGGTACGTTCTGACACCATGGAACAGCGGACCATCGAGGCGAACGGGCTGGAGTTCGCCTGCCTCACCGAGGGACCCGAAGACGGGCCGCTCGCCCTCTGCCTCCACGGGTTCCCCGACACGGCTCACACCTGGCGCCACCTGGTCCCAGAGCTCGCGGCGGCCGGCTTCCGGGCGGTGGCACCCTTCCTGCGCGGCTACGCGCCGACCCAGATCCCCGCCGACGGGCACTACCAGATCGGAGCGCTGGTGCGAGATGCGAATGCGCTCCACGAGGCGCTCGGGGGGCACGCGCGCGGTGCTCATCGGGCACGACTGGGGCGCCCTGGCCACCTACGGCGCCGTCGCGCACCAACCAGACCGTTGGAGCCGAGCCGTCACGGCCGCCGTGGCGCCGACGGGCTCCATCGGCATGTCGCTGCTCTCGTACGCACAGCTCCGGCGGAGCTGGTACATGTTCTTCTTCCTCTCGCCACTCGCCGAGATCGCGCTGCCGCTCGACGACTACTCGTTCATCGACGGCCTCTGGCGCGACTGGTCGCCCGGCTACGACGGGGCATGGGACGTGGCGCGGGTCAAGGAGTCCATCGGCGACCCCGTCCACATGGTCGCCGCCATCGGTTCCTACCGCGCCCTCTACGACGCCTCGCTGCAGGTGCCCGAGCTGGCCGACGAGCAGGCGGCCGCGCTGCTCCCGACACCGAAGCCGACGCTCTACCTGCACGGCCGCGACGACGGCTGCATGCTGCTGGCCTCCATCGGGTCGCCGCTCGACTTCATGGCCGAGGGTTCGGAGATGGAGATCGTCGACGGCACCGGCCACTTCCTCCATCTGGAGCGGCCCGACGTCGTCAACCGGCGCATCGTCGACTTCCTGATCACCTCCTAGCGGTCGTGCCCGCCTCGCCGGGCGGCTCCTCAGCGCAGCCGGAGGACGGGATCGGCCCCGCCGAACCACCGCGCGAACCCCTCGGCCACCAGGGCGGCGGCGATGCGCTCGGCCCGGGCCCGGTCGTCGGGCCACCCGCACGCTCCCGGCAGTGCCGGCGCGGCCACGCCCCCGCGCCGCAGCGCGTCGAGGAGGCGCCCTCGCCCCTGGCGGTCCGAGCCGGCGAAGGCGCTCTGGGCCCGCGCCGAGGGGCTCGACCGCCACGGGTCGGCCTCGACCGCCCCGTCACGTCGCCACGCGCACTGGCGGCGCAGGGGGCAGTCCCCGCAGCCGGGCCGCGTGCCCGTGCACACCGTCGCGCCGAGATCGAACATGGTCTGGTTGAACTCCCACGAGAGGCCGGCGGGGACGAGCCGGTCGCCCAACCGGGTCGCGGCCGCGGTGCCGAGGGGCGCGCCCCGCACGCAGCGAGCCAGGACCCGCACTGCATTGGTGTCCACCGCGGCCACGTCCTCGCCGAAGGCGAAGGAACGTACGGCGCGCGCCGTGTAGGGGCCGACCCCCGCCAGGGCACGTAGTTCGTCGTCCCCGTGCGGCAGGACGCCGGCGTGGTCGGTGACGACGCTGCGTGCCGCCCGGTGCAGGTTGAGCGCCCGCCGGTTGTAGCCGAGACCCGACCACAACCGCACCACCTCTGCAGGCCGGGCCGCGGCGCACTCGGCCGGGCTCGCGAAGGCGGCGACGAAGCGCTCGTAGTGCGGCACGACGCGCTCCACCTGCGTCTGCTGCAGCATCACCTCGGAGACGAGGACCCGCCACGGGTCGCGGGTGCGCCGCCACGGCAGGTCGCGGCGGTGCTCGGCCCCCCACTCCAGGAGGTGGCGCCGGAAGCGCCGCACCCTGTCGGCAGGGAGCAGCGGGGCGTCAGTCCCAGACGTCGTCGCCGTAGGGCCGCCGGCGCGCCGGCGCATGCCGCGGTCTTCCAGACCATCAGCTTGCGGCGGAAGTAGCAGACCTCCTCGCCGCGCTGGTTGAAGGCCTTGGTCTCGACCGTCACGATCCCCCGGTCATCCTTGGACTTCGACGGCGTGGCGTCGAGCACGCGTGTCTCGGCGTAGATCGTGTCGCCGTGGAACGTGGGCGAGCGGTGCAGGAGCGACTCCACCTCGAGGTTGGCGATGCACGAGCCGCTGACATCGGGGACGCTCATGCCGAGCGCGAGGGAGTAGACGAGGTTGCCCACCACGACGTTCTTGCCTTGCACCGTTTCGTGCTCGGCGAACCAGGCGTTCGTGTGCAGTGGGTGGTGGTTCATCGTGATCATGCAGAACAGGTGGTCGTCGTACTCGGTCACGGTCTTGCCGGGCCAGTGCCGGTAGATGTCGCCGGGGACGAAGTCCTCGAGGTAGCGGCCGAACGGCCGGTCGTGGACCGTCACTCCCCGACCTGCGGGGGCCGGGGACGCGTGGTGAACCCCAGGGACGCGCCCGGAAGTGCCTCACCGTCGATCGTCATCCGCCAGGCGAAGCGGGTGCCCGGCTCCAACGGAATGGGCCCCAGGTTGACGGCCAGGGCGACGTCGATGGGCGAGCCCTCGGGGATCCCCTGGGGCTGGCTCACGGTGAACTCGCCCCGCACCTCGACCGGCTGGGTCCCGTCCGCCGTCTCCATGAGCACCGGGCGGCCGTCGGCGTCCTCGAGGAACAGCTCCCAGTGGTGCGAGGTCTCGGTCTCGTGCCAGTCGACGTCGATCTTCAGAGCGACCGCGGAGGGCACCGGATCGGGGCCGGTCATGCTCCAGCCGCCCCCCAGTATGTAGAGCTTGCCGTCGGACACCTGGGCCGCGTCGCAGAGCAACATTGTCACTTTCACGGGATGGGAGGTTATCGGGCCGTCAAGGTGGGCCGATAAGGAGGAGCATGGACGGGATATCGGCCTGGGCCGAGGAGCGGTCAGCGCCTGTCGCCGCCACCGTGGTCGTGCTCGTCGGCGTCATGGCTTTCAGCCTGTTGGGGCATTCTGCACTTCACATCGGAAAGGCCAACCTGGTCTCACCCAGCGACCTGTGGAGCTTGGCCACCTCGTCATCGGCCATCCTCCATGCCCACCTCGCGGACATCTACAGACGAAACGGGGCGTTGACCTCGCCCCCCGCGCTGGAGCTGGTGCTCGTGCCGGTGTTGGCTCTCGGTCAGCTCGTGGGGCTGTCGCCCCACCTGCACACCTCCGGCGAGCCGCTGAGCCTGTGGTTCGTGCTCGGCCCGGCTGCCGTCCTTCTCGCGTCGACCGCGCTCTTCGCCGTCGACGCCGTGGCGCGCCACTGGAGGTTCTCGGAGCGCCGCCGCCTCGCGCTCGCGCTGGTGGGTGGGCTCGGTGTCGCCAACGTCGCCGGCGGCTGGGGCCACCCGGAGGACTGCGTGGCCCTCGCGCTAGTGGTCTGGGCCGCGCTGGCGATGGCGCGCGGCGGTTCGGGCGCCGCGCCGCGCGCCGCCCTCCTCCTCGGCGTCGGCGTCGCCTTCCAGCCGCTCGCTCTCCTCGGCGTCGCACCGGTGCTGGCCCGGCTCAGCTGGCGTGCCGCGGCGCGCCTGTCCTGGCGTCTGGCACTCCCGAGCGCCGCGGTCCTGATCCCCCCGCTCGTCGCCGAGACCCACCGCACCCTGTTCGTGCTGGTGCACCAACCGTTCCAGCCGAGGTACATCTCGCTCACGCCGTTGACCCGCGTTGCACCCGTCATCGGGCCCGGGCTCCACGGCGGCGGCCCGACCCGCCTGATCGCCATCGCGCTCGGCGCCGCCCTGGCGATACGCGTCTGCCACCGGAAACACGACCTCGACCGCGTGCTCGTCATGGCCGCCGTCGCCTTCTTCCTGCGCGTGCTGCTCGAGACCGAGCTGAACTGGTACTACCTCTGGCCGGTCCCCGCCCTGTGCCTCGTGCTCTCGCTCCGCCGCAGCACCGTCCGGTTCGGTCTCTGCACGACCGCTCTCGTCGTGAGCATGGTGCTCGGGGATCGCCGGGTGCACGACATCGTGCTGTGGTGGCCGGCCCTGATGGCCACGCTCGTGGTCATGCTGACGTCCGTCGGGCCCTCACCGCGCCGATGGGCCGCACTGACCGCTGGCCGCCGGGAGCGGCCGGGCCCCGTAGAGTGCGAGGCCATGGTGCCGGTCGATGCGGGACTTCGTCGTGAGTGAGCTCATAGGGCTGCGTGATGATGTCTACCGTCGCCCCCTCGCCACGGCGCTCCAGCGGCTGGGTCTCGGTGCCGGCTGGCGCTGCGTCGACGTCGGCGCTGGCGGGGGCGACGTGTCGGTCGCCCTGGCCGAGATGGTCGGCCGCGACGGCCGTGTGTACGCGGTCGACAGCGACCCGCTCGCCCGCGACGAGGTCGCACGAGCCGCGGCCGCGCACGCGCAGGTGATCGCACTCACGCAGGCCGGTGAGGATCTGTCGCTGCCCGAGCAGGTCGACCTCGCGTTCTGCCGTTTCCTGCTGCTCCACGTGCTCGAGCCCCTCACCGTCGTGCGCATGATGGCGGACGCGGTCCGCCCCGGCGGGTGGGTCGTCGCCCAGGAGCCCATCACGTCGGCCGGGCGGATCGCGGGGTCGCCGCTGTCCATGCCCGACGCCCGCCATCCCGACGTCGGCGCGCTCCTCCCTGGGCTCGTGCGCGACGCCGGGCTCGAGGTGGTCGACGCCTGGGCCGAGGCGCCCGCCGGCGTCGGTCCGGGCCCGGTGGCGCGCTACCTGGAGTCGCTCACGGGCGTCGACCCCGGGGTGGACCCGATCGTCCTGCCACCCTTGGTGACCGTCATCGGCCGCCGAGCCTGAGGGGCCGCACGCCCAAAAGGACGCCCTGGCACGAGCCATTAGGGTCGCGCCCCGTGACCACGCCATCCGCGCCCCTGCTGGCCGGCGCCGCCGAAGCGGTCGACCTGGCCCAACGCCTCGTCGACCAGGCGTGCGACGCCGTCCGTGCACACGGCGGGATCGACGCCAACCAGGTGGTCGCCTACGACGTGGCGCACGCCGCGGCCGCCGTCGCCACGGCACGAGCCGCGCTCGAATACGGTGAGCGCGGGGAGACCGAGGCCCGCATCGCCGCTGCGTTCGTCGCCGACGTCGTGGCCGAGCTCGCCGGCAAGGTGGCCGGGCGGGAGCCCCTGTGGGGGGTGCAGGCCGGGTGGGCGGCACCGGTCGCCGCCTTCCTCGCCGCGCAGCGCGACCCGGCCGTGCTCGCCGGTCTGGCCGCCTCGGAGGGACCCCGGCATCTCGGCGAGGACTTCGAGCTGGTACGCGAGACCTTCCACCGCTTCGCCGAGGACAAGGTCCGCCCGCACGCCGAGCACGTGCATCGCGAGAACGACGACATCCCCGAAGAGGTGATCGAGGGCCTGGCCGAGCTCGGCGGGTTCGGCCTCTCGGTGCCCGAGGCGTACGGCGGCTTCGCGTCCGGCGGGGAGAGCGACTACATGGGCATGGTCGTGGCCACCGAGGAACTGAGCTGGGGCTCGCTCGGCGTCGGCGGCTCGCTCATCACCCGGCCCGAGATCCTGACCCGCGCCCTGGTGTACGGAGGCACAGAGGAGCAGAAGAAGCACTGGCTCCCCAAGCTGGCCTCGGCCGAGATCCTGGCCGCCGTCGCGGTGACCGAGCCCGATTACGGGTCGGACGTCGCCGGCATCGTCACCGCCGCGGCTCCGGTAGAGGGCGGCTGGGTCGTCAACGGCGTCAAGACCTGGTGCACGTTCGCCGCCCGGGCCGACGTGTTGATGCTGCTGGCCCGCACCGACCCCGACCGCTCCCTCACCCACCGCGGCATCTCCATGTTCGTCGTCGAGAAACCGCGCGGTGACGGGCACGGGTTCGTCTTCACGCAGGAGGAAGCACCGGACCGACCCCGCGACCTGGCACCGGGGCGTATGGAGGGCCGTCCCATCGACACGCTCGGCTACCGTGGCATGCACTCCTACGAGCTGGCGTTCGAGAACTGGTTCGTGCCCGAGGCCAACCTCGTGGGCGGCCCGGCGGGACTGGGCAAGGGGTTCTACCTGCAGATGCAGGGCTTCGAGAACGGCCGCCTCCAGACGGCGGCGCGAGCGCTCGGCGTGATGCAGGCCGCCTACGAGGCGGCGTCGTCGTACGCCGCCGAGCGCAAGGTGTTCGGGTCGCCCATCGCCGAGTACCAGTTGACCCAGGCCAAGCTCGGCCGCATGGCGGTGATCATCCAGGCGACGCGGCAGAGCTCGTACCACGTCGCCCGGCTGATGGCGCGTGGCGAGGGCACGCTCGAGGCCTCCATGGTCAAGGCCTACGTGTGCCGCGCCGCCGAATGGGTCACCCGGGAGGCGATGCAGATCCACGGAGGGATGGGCTACGCGGAGGAATTCCCGGTGAGCCGCTACTTCGTCGACGCGCGCGTGCTCTCCATCTTCGAGGGTGCCGACGAGACCCTCGCCCTCAAGGTCATCGCACGGCGGTTGATGGGCTGATCAGCCCGGGGTGCGCGTGAGCCCGGCCCTCTCGCCCCGGCTGACGAACTTGATGGCCATCTTCCGGCTCGCCTCGTCGATCATCTCGTCGCCGAACATCACGGCGCCCTTGCGGTCCTCCTCGGTCGCCCTCTGGTAGGCGTCGAGGATGTCGAAGGCCCGGTCGAACTGCTCCTGGGTCGGCGAGTAGACCTCGTTGAGCACCCCGGCCTGGTCGGGGGTGAGGGCCCACTTGCCGTCATAGCCCAGCATGCGCGTGCGCATCGCATATGCCCGCAGCGCGTCGAGCTCGCGCACCTTCAGGAACGGCCCGTCGATCACCTGCAACCCGTTGGCCCGGCCGGCCATGAGGATGCGACTGAACACGTAGTTGAAGTGGTCCCCTGGGTACTCGGGGATCTCGATGCCGCCCGTCAGCACCGGCATCTCGATGCTGGCGGCGAAGTCCGCCGGTCCGAAGATGATCGTCTCGAGCCTCGTTGAGGCGGCGCAGATCTCGTCCACGTTGATCAGCCCGCGCGCCGTCTCGATCTGCGCTTCGATCCCGACGTGCCCCACGCGCAGCCCGAACCTCTTCTCCACCTGCGTCAGCAGCAGGTCGAGCGCGATGACGTCCGACGCCGACTGGACCTTGGGCAGCATGATCTCGTCCAGACGCTCACCCGCGTTCCCGACGACCTCGATCACGTCGCCGTACGTCCATTCGGTGTCCCAGGCGTTGACACGCACGCACAGCACGCGGTCGTCCCAGGGAAGGTTCTTGATGGCGTCGACCACCTTGGGCCGGGCGCTCTCCTTCTCGAGGGGTGCCACGGCGTCCTCGAGGTCGAGGAACGTCATGTCGGCGGGCACCGTCGGGGCCTTGGCCAGGAACTTCTCGTTCGAGCCGGGGGTGGAGAGGCAGGAGCGGCGAGGGAGGTCACGTGAGCGTGCGGACATGACCCGATGGTAACAAACGGGCCCGCTGTCCTTGCCGGGACGCGACGCCGCTCGTCGCGACGCGGCGACCGTCCGCCTCGACGAGTCGCGTGTGGCCTCGCTCAGCTCAGCTGTGACCGGAAGAACTCCACTGTGCGGTCCCACAGTCGGTGCGCCGCGTCCGCGTCGTAGACCTCGGGACGCGTGTCGTTGAAGAATGCGTGGTCCGTGTCGGGGTAGACGACGATCTCGACCGACTTACCCATGGCGCGCAGCTGTTCGGCCAATGCGTTCGCCGCCTCCGGCGTGAAGAAGTCGTCCTTCTCCGCGTAGTGGCCGAGCACCGCCGCCGACATCGCTGCGTAGTCCGGCTGTACGTCGGGCCAGGGGATGATGCCGTAACACGGCACCACGGCAGCGACGGCATCGGGGCGCTGCGTGGCCAGCACCAGGGCGAGCCCACCACCCATGCAGAAGCCGATGACCCCGACCTTGTCGCCCGAGCTGCGCCGCAGCACCTCGTCGACGGCGCCGCTCATGTCGCGGGCGGCCTGGTCCATCTTCATGGCCATCATCGCCTTGCCCGCCTCGTCGGGCTCACCCGGCTGGACCTGCTGCCCGTGATAGAGGTCGGGGGCGAGGGCGACGAAGCCCTGCGCAGCGAAGCGGCCACAGACGTCCTTGATGTGGTCGACCAGTCCCCACCACTCCTGGATCACGATGACACCAGGGCCGCTGCCGCCCTCTGGAAGCGCCAAATAGCCGCCGTCCGTGGCTCCGTTGCTCGGAAATTCGATCATCTCACCCATGACGTCCGACCGTAGTTCGAAACGGCCCTTTTCGTTCTTCCGACCAGTCCACTCCAAGTTCTCAAAATTCGATATTCGTTGTCCACCTGCATGTTCACACCGCGAGTACGACCGTACACAGGCGTTTCCTACCGACGGTGTTTGAATCGCCGAAGGGATTCCTATAAGAATGGCTCTCATCGTGACTGACGTAGAGCTGGTTCATAACCACTCCACGCCGCGGTCTTCGAGGGGCGCTCGTGCGCTCCATCGGGTTGGGATTCCCGCGTTGACCGTCGTCACAGTGTTGTCGAGCACTGTGTTCGGTTTGGCGCGCCCGGCCGCCGGCGACGCCATCTCCGACGCCAAGGCGAAGGCCGCTGCCATCGAGGCCCAGCTGGCCCAGGCGCAGAACGAGATGTCGGCGCTCAGCCAGCAGTACGACGCCGCCCGCTACCACCTGTCGCAGATCAACTCGAGCATCGACACGACCAAGGCCAACATCGCGTCGGACGAGGCACAGGTGGCGCACGACAAGTCCACCCTCTCCAAGGCGGCGGTCGCCAACTACATCTCCGACGGCACCGCGGCCGCCCAGAACCCCATCTTCAGCGGCAACGAGCAGACCCTCGGCGCGACCACCGTCTACAACAAGATCACCGAAGGCGACATCTCGCTCGCCGTCGACAACCTGCACACGGCGGAGAACGCGTTGAACGCGCAGGTGACCGAGTTGCAGGGTGAGCAGGTGCAGGCCCAGACCCAGGTGACGACCGAGCAGAATGCCGTCGCCCAGAACGCGCAGGCGGTGCAGCAACAAAAGAGCGCACTGGCACAGGAGCAGGGGCAGATCGCGCAGCTGGTCCAACAGCAACAGCAGGCCGAAGCTGCCGCCGCGGCCAAGGCCGCAGCCGAGCGCCAGCAGGCGGCGGCCGCCGCCGCGGCCGCCGCGTCCCATCCCGCGGCCTCGTCGTCCTCGGGCGACAGCGCCGTCAGCCTGGCCGGGCTCTCCCAGGCGGCGCCGCCGCCGACCGCCCCTGGTGGCGCCGGCGCCGTGCAGGCGGCCGAGAGCCAGATCGGCGTCCCCTACGTCTGGGGCGGCGAGTCCCCCAAGGGCTCCGCCAGCCCCGGGTTCGACTGCTCCGGGCTCACCGCCTGGTCATGGGGCCAGGTCGGGGTCGGCCTGCCGCACTACTCGGGCGCCCAGATGGCCGACTCGGCGCCGGTCCCCGTCAGCGACCTGCAGCCGGGCGACCTCCTCTTCTACGGCCCCGGGGGCTCCGACCACGTGGCCATGTACGTGGGCGGGGGCCAGATGATCGAAGCGCCCTACACCGGTGCCTCGGTCTGGATCACCGGCCTTCGCCTCGGGAGCGGCTTCGTCGGCGCAGGCCGGCCGTAGCCTGGTCGACCCGGCACCGCCTCCGCACCCCGGATCCATCACGCCTCACCGCGGTCGTAACCTGGCGCAAGCCGTGTCATGAAACCGATCCCCGTCGCCTTCCATATCGGGCCGCTCCAGGTCCACACCTACGGCATCGGCCTCGCGCTCACCTTCTGGTTCGGGTTCACCTACTTCGAGCGCCGCCTGCGGCACAACGGGTATCGCACCGACTGGTTCGTCCCCGTGTTCCTCTGGATCATCCTGGCCGCCGTCGTCGGCGCTCGGGCGATGCACGTGCTGTCGAACCTCAGCTACTACAGCCACAACCCCGGCGACATCCTCGCCATCTGGCACGGTGGCCTCTCGTCATTCGGCGGCCTGCTCCTCGCCGTACCCGTCGGCATCATCCTCACCCGGTCCCGCTGCCCCGAGCTCCCGCTCGGCCGCGCACTCGACCTGGCCGCTCCCGTGCTCATGGCGTGCTGGGCCATGGGCCGCCTCCTGGGCCCCCAGCTGATGGTCGCCGGCGGCGGCCACCCGACCCACCAGTGGTTCGGGATGTACTACGCGGGCCAGGTGGGACGGCGGTTGCCCGTCCCCGTCCTCCAGGCGTTGGAGGACTTCGCCGTCTACCTGATCCTCATCGCGATCGAGCGCCGGCTCGACCGCTGGCCCGACGGCGCGCGACGTGTCGGCTATCCCCCCGGGGTCGTGCTCGGCACGGGCATGGTGCTGTGGGGCATCGAACGCTCTCTCGACGAGTACCTCTGGCTCGGTGAGGACGGCCGGCTGGGCTCGGACCTCGTGCAGCTGGCCGGCCTCCTCCTCGTCGTGGGCGGCGCGATCATCCTCGTGCGCACGAGGTCACGCTGGAAGGACTGGCTCCGCACGCACCACATGGCGGAAGCCGGGGCACAGCTGGAAGGGGCAGAGCAGCCGGCTTGATGCCGCGGTCCTTCGCCGCTGCTACTCGTCGTGCTGGTCGAAGTTCCGTGCGGGGCGCGTCCGGGTGCGGTCGTCCCGACGCTCGATGGCCAGTGCGTCCCCGTCCTTGAAGATCCAGCCCGCCTCGCGCCAGGGGCGGATCTCCGGGATGGCGTCGCCGTGTTCCGATCCCTCGTCGCACCGTGTGCTCACGGTGTTCCCCTTTCCGGACGACGTTCGTACCTGCCCCTGGTGAGGGCAACCGCGCCACGCATCCGCTCCTGGCGCGCCGCCACAGGCTAGGAAACGGCGGTGTCGCGGTGGTGGACCCGAACGCGGCCTCGGGTGCCCCACCCTCGTTTGCAACGTTGTTGCGGCATCCAAGGGCGGCCACGCGCCGTCTACGCGTATGAGGCTGCGGCAGTGCCGATCGCCAGATTTCCCCACAAGAACGGGCGTTCTCAAGACTTCTCCGGTAGTTGCCGATATGGCGGAGAAAGGGGGGGTGAGCAGCGATGGCCACAGTCCCGCGGTGTTCACCGATGATGGTCGAGCGGATCTGGACAGAGGAAGAGAAGCAGGAATGGCTGGACGCGTACGGCGACGCAGCCACGCATGTCGTGACCTTCGAACCATTGTTCCAGGTTGAGGTCTGCATCCCACCCTGGGACCAACCCGACCGCCAGATCGCTCGCTCTTGCGTCGCGTGGGGAAAGAGGATGAGCCAGGTGTTCGACGAGGAGCGATTCGGCGCGGCCTCGGTCGTCGCCGCCCACCACGAGGGGAACTCGCTCGAGGTCTACACCGCCACGACGCGCCGGACCCGGCTGCGCCGGGTCACCTGAGCACAGTGGGTCTAGGCGTTCGGCTTCTCGCCTGACGCCGCCGCTCGGCGCATCTGCTCCAAGCGGTCGATCATCCCCATCCGCTCTTGGCCGACCGTGCTGTCGAGGCGCTCGGCGATCTGCTCGGGCGTCCACCGGCCGTCGGCCCACATCGCCCTCACTTCGGCCGGCTGGTTCCACACGGCGATCTTCGAGCCGACGACGGTGTACACCTGACCGGTCACGTGCTTCGCCTTGTCACTGAGTAGGTACACGACCATGGGAGCCACGTCCTCCGGGTCACCCATCTCGGCCAGCTCGGACGGGACGTTGGCCGACATGCGGGTACGCGCGACCGGTGCGATGGCGTTCGCGGTGACGCCGTAGCGGTGGAGCCCCACCGCGGCGGAGCGCACCAGCGACACGATGCCGCCCTTGGCGGCTGCGTAATTCGCCTGTGCCACGCTGCCGGCGAACGCTCCCGACGTGAAGCCGATGAGCGCGCCACCCCCCTCCTGCTTGCGCATCACGGCCGCCGCGGCCCGGAACACCGTGAAATGGCCCTTGAGGTGCGTTGCGATCACGGCGTCCCATTCGTCCTCAGACATGTTGAACAGCATGCGCTCGCGGAGGATCCCCGCCACTGCGACGACACCGTCGATGCGTCCCCACTTCTCGGCCGCGGTGGCGATGAGCCGCTCCCCCGACTCCATCTTGGAGATGTCGTCGGCCACCGCGATCGCCTCGCCACCGGCCTTGGCGATCTCCGCCACCACCGCGTCGGCCACCTCGCTGCTCGGGTCCTCGCCGGCCATGCCGACCCCGAAGTCCGCCACCAGCACCCTGGCGCCCTCCTCGGCCACGGCGAGCGCCACCGCCCGCCCGATACCGCCGCCGCCGCCCGTGACCGCGACGACCTTGCCTGCGAGGAACCCTGCCATGGCCGACTCTCCCTGATCTCTCACGTGCCCGGCCGGCCGGCCGGGGCCACAATTGCCGTAAGTTAGAACACGTTCTAGCCTGCAGATGGCGGGGGCTGCCATTTGCACCCGTCCCGCGAGCGCGCAAGGAGACTGCTGATGGGTGACCTCGGCTTCTGGGCACTGGCCCAGGAAGACCCCGACTACCTGGCCCTCGTCACGCCCGAGGGCGACGAGGTCAAGGCCCGCGAGCTGCTGGGCCACGCCAACCAGCTGGTACACGCTTTGCGGGCGCAGGGTTTCGCGCTGGGCGACGTCGTGGCGACGCTGCTACCCAACTGCGCCGAGATGATCGAGGTCTATCTGGCCGCGCTGCAGGCCGGCTGGTACCTGGTGCCGATCAACCACCACCTGGTGGCGCCCGAGGTGGCCTACATCCTCAAGGACTCGGGGGCGAAGGCGTTCGTCGCCCACGAGCGCTTCGCCGACGTCGCACGCGCGGCGGCGGACGAGGTGGGCCTCGACGCCGTCGGCCGGCTCGCCGTGGGCGACGTGCCCGGGTTCGCCTCCTACACCGATGTCCGCGACGCCCAACCGGCCACGCTTCCCGAGGACCGCACCATCGGCGACGTCATGAACTACACCTCGGGGACGACCGGGAACCCCAAGGGGATCTACCGCAAGCTCCTCGGCGTCACGCCGGAGGATGCAGCACTCGGGCTCTCTGGACTGCTCTTTCTCTTCGGGATCCAGCCGCAGGACGACAACGTTCACATCATCGGCTCGCCGCTGTACCACACGGCCGTCCTCCGCTTCGGGAGCGCCTCTTTGCACCTCGGGCACACGATCGTGCTGATGGACAAGTGGCTGCCCGAGGAGATGCTCCGGCTGATCGAGGAGCGCCGGGTGACCACGTCGCACATGGTGCCCACCCAGTTCCACCGCCTCCTGGCGCTCCCCGAGGACGTCCGGGACGAGTACGACGTGACGTCGCTGCGGCACATGATCCACGCCGCCGCCCCCTGCCCCATCGACGTGAAGCACAGGATGATCGCCTGGTGGGGGAACGCCGTCGACGAGTACTACGCGGCGAGCGAGGGCGGCGGCACGCTGGTGACCGCAGCAGAGTGGCTGGAGAAGCCGGGCACCGTCGGCAAGCCCTGGCCCATCAGCGAGATCGCCATCTTCGACGACGACGGCGACCGGATCACTGAGCCCAATGTCATCGGGACGGTGTACATGGCGATGCAGTCCGCCGACTTCGAGTACCACGGCGACAAGGAGAAGACGAAGAAGAACCGCATCGGGCCCTTCTTCACCGTGGGCGACGTGGGGCTGCTCGACGAGGACGGCTACCTCTTCCTGCGCGACCGCAAGATCGACATGATCATCTCCGGGGGGGCCAACATCTACCCCGCCGAGATCGAAGGTGTGCTGCTGACCCACCCCAAGGTGGGCGACGCGGCCGTCTTCGGGATCCCCCACGAGGACTGGGGCGAGGAGGTCAAGGCGGTGATAGAGCCGGCCGAGGGCGTCGAGGCCAGCGACGAGTTGGCGGCCGAGATCCTGGCCTACTGCGCCGACAAGCTGGCCAAGTTCAAGACCCCCAAGACGATCGACTTCACCAACGAGATGCCGCGGGACCCCAATGGCAAGCTCTACAAGCGCAAGCTGCGAGACCCCTACTGGGAAGGGGTGCAGCGGGCGCTCTGAGCCCGGCCCGCGCACCTCCATCACCGACACGACGTCCTGGTTGTGGATATCGCTGCGACGGTCGCGCCCAACGGGTGGCAGTCATAGCATTGACTCGTGACTCGCCGTCGGGAGCTGGGCACCGATCCCGAATACCTTCGGGAGCGCCAGTACAAGGACCCGTCGAACCTGAACGCTCGGATCGCCCTGCACGCCAAATACACGAGGGCGGACGAGCCGTGGTACCCGTGGCTGGCCGGCCTGATCGAATGGCCGGCAGGCGGGGACGTGCTCGAGGTCGGCTGTGGGTCGGGTGCGCTGTGGGTCAACATCGCCGCCCTGCTCCCCCGGTTCCGCCTGACCCTCACGGACCTGTCCGGCGGGATGGTCGAGGCGGCGAAAAGCGCAGTCGAACCGCTCGACGGCATCGACCTCGTCGGGGCCCGTACGAGCGACGCGCAGGACCTGCCGTTCGCCGACTGCGCTTTCGACGTCGTCGTGGCGAACCACATGCTCTACCACGCCCCCGAACCGGACCGCGCCGCCTCCGAGTTCTCCCGCGTGCTGCGCCATGACGGCGTGCTGCTGGCGGCGACGAACGGCCCGCGACACCTCGACGCAGTGGCCGACCTGTCGCGCCAGATCCTGGGCTGGTCGCCTCTCGACCTCGCCGACCGGCGTTTCGGGACCTCGAACGGAGCGGCGATCCTCGGTACCGCTTTCGCCGCCGTCGACTGGCAGCCGCACCCGAGCACGATGGTGTGCACCGACCCCGACGACGTGTACGCCTTCATCGGATCCACCGCGGCCGGACAGGAGGCCTCACCCGAGGAGCGCCGTGCCCTGAAACAAGCGATCGGGGATCGCTTCCGTGCCGGTGGTGGGACGATGACGGTCACCGTGGAAACGGGCTGCTTCGTTGCCCGGGACCCGCGATGAGACACCCGACGTCGAGGAGGAGCGGAGCATGAAGATTTCCATCATCGGTACCGGCTTCATCGCCACCACGCTCGGATCGTCACTGGCAGAGGCGGGACACGAGGTCACCTACGGCTCGCGGCGCCCCGAGGACGACGAGGCGGCCGGGACCGGCGCACACGTCTCGTCAATCGCTGACGCCCTGTCTGGGGCCGACGTCACCATCCTGGCTGTCCCTGGCTCCGCGGTTGCCGACATCGCAGCCCAACATGGCGACGCATTGGCCGGCACATTGGTGATCGACGCGACGAATCAGATGGGTGGCGACGCGGCAAACGCCCGGGCTTCTCTGCCGCCGACGGTTCGCTACGCCCGTGCCTTCAACACGCTGGGTGGCGAGAACATGGCCGACCCTGTCTTCGATGTCGAACGGGCCGACATGTTCTTCTCCGCACCCGTCGGCGATCGCGCCTCGGTCGAGACCGTCATCGAAGGCGTGGGCCTGCGGCCGATCTACGTCGGAGAGGACCAAGAGGCGATCATCGATGCCTTGTTCGAGCTCTGGATCGCCCTGGCCATGAAGCAGGGGCGGGGTCGCCGGTTGGCACTGCGGCTCCTGGAGGGTTGAAGACCCGGTCCCGAGATCGATCTGCAACCGGATACAAGCCCGTCGCCAGGCACCTCAGAGTTGAGATTCAGAGTCACCGGGCACGGGACGTCAACCGAGCTGCGTCTGCGCTGGTGAACGCCCATTTCCTAAAGGTTGGCCTCCATGACGTCGACAACGCTCTCGGGCGAACGATGCACCTCGGGTTGACCCCCGAGAGAGCTCTCGCCCTTCGTCGAAGAGAGGTGCAGCACGATGGTCACAGAGGAGGAATGGAGCGGGGAGGTCGCCAAGTCGAAGCGCTTCCGCCTCGTCAGCCCGATCATAGCCCTCGGGGCGTTCGCCCTCATCTTCGTGCCGTCCATGATGGCCGGCAACGCGATCGCGTCGGGGTTCAACGGGTACCTGGTGTCGGTGGGCATCATCATGGCGCTGATGTTGCCGCTCGCCTTCGGGCTCGTCGTGCTCGGCGAACGCCGGCAACGACTCACCGACGAGAAGGTGCGGCGTCTGAACGATGAGTTGTCCGAGGCGATCGCGGCGGCGGACCGGGAGGCGGTGATCCGGGACTCCCAGGTACAACGCCAGCGATTCGAGAGCCGACTGGCCAACGCGTTGGACATGGCGGAGGGCGAGCCCGAGGTCATCGATGTCATCGAGCGCTCCTTCGGCGCCGTGCTGCCCGACGCTCCGGTCGAGCTGCTCCTGGCGGACAACAGCCATGCCCATCTCGTGCGCATGGCCGCGGTCGGACCGGACGGCGAACCACCCAGTTGCGGAGTGGACTCACCCGACCGTTGCCCCGCGGCGCGACGGGCACAGATCCAGGCGTTCCACGACAGCGACGATCTGGACGCCTGCCCGAAGTTGCGCAACCGGCCGCAGGGCCGCCTCTCGGCGCTCTGCGTGCCCGTTTCAATCATGGGTCGGACCGTTGGCGTGATCCATGCCACCGGTGAGCCACAGGTGGAGGTCGAAGACGACAGGGTCGATGACCTGGCGACGCTCGCCAAGCTTGCCGGTGCGCGCATCGGGCTCCTCAGGGTCATGGCAGAGACGCAGCTCCAGGCGTCGACTGACACCTTGACCGGGCTGCTCAATCGCAGGGCGTTCTCGGAGCAGGTCGGGGCCCTTCCGCCGCACCTCTATCCGATCGCGGTGGCGATGGCAGACCTCGATCACTTCAAGATGCTGAACGACACCTATGGGCACGAGACGGGCGACAGGGCGCTGCGGCTCTTCGCCCGAGTCCTTCGTGATTCGCTCCGGAGCAGCGACATCATCTCTCGTTATGGGGGTGAGGAGTTCGCCATCACCTTCCCCGACTGCTCGGCGATCGACGCGACCCGCGCGCTGAACACGGCCCGCGCCCAGCTTGATGCCGCCATCACCGTCGGAGGACTGCCCAAATTCACCGTCAGCTTCGGCATCACCGATGCCGAGCCTGGTGAAGAGCTCGTCGCGGTCCTACGCCGCGCCGACGACGCGCTGTTGCTGGCGAAGCGTCAAGGTCGGGACCGGGTCGTTCTGCACGACGCCAGCGGTACGGACGAGGAGAGGCTGGCGCCCTTCCTCGACGGCCAGCTGTCGCCGGCTGATCACGCCTGAGCCCAGATCAGGCGGGGACGGACGCCAGGAAGAAGCCCTGGAGGGCCTGGCCCATCTGGGTCCGTAGATCGGCGCTCGACGGAATCACGTCCGTCATGGTCAAGGACGTGTGGATGTGGCCTCGACCCTCGAGCTGCTGGACCGACACTCCTGCCGCGGCCAGCGCCTCGGCGTAGGCCACACCCTCGTCGCGCAGCGGATCGAACTCGGCCGTCACGATCACGGCCGGAGGAAGGTTCGACAGCTCTCCCCGCAACGGCGACGCCTTCGGGTCGCTCCGCTCGGCCGGGTCGGCGTAGTGGTCCCAGAACCATTGCATCAGTGACGTCGTCAGGACGTAGCCGAGCGCGTTCTCCTGGTAGGACCGTTGGCTCATGCTGCCGTCGGTGACGGGCGTCAGCAGCAGCTGCCCGGCAATGGCGGGTCCACGGGCATCCCGAGCCAACTGGCAGGCCACGGCCGCGATGTTGGCGCCCGCACTCCATCCCGCGACCGCGAGCTGACCCGGAATTCCCCCGAGCTCATCGGCGTGGGCGGCGATCCATTGCACGGCGGCGAACCCGTCATCGGCCGCCGCCGGGAAGCGGGCCTCCGGCGTGTGCCGGTAGTTCACCGACACGATCACGGCATCGGAACTGATGCACAGGTCACGACAGAAGGGATCGTCGGAATCCAGGCTGCCGAGCACCATTCCACCACCGTGGAAGTAGGCGACGACCGGATGGGGACCGGCGTTCGCCGGCCTGTAGAGCCGGTAGGCCAACTCCCCTGCGGCACCTGGCAGCACCCCATCCGCGACCTCGCCCACCTCCCGCCCAGGGGGTCGCACGGCCTCGATCGCCTGCATGAGGGCCCGGGCGTCTTCGACCGCCAGCTGCTCCATCGGGGGCAGCTCCAATTCGGCCATGGCCTCGATCATCATGGCCACGTCCACCTGCAGTCGACGGATCACCCCGTCGTTGCATTGTGACCCACCCGGCCCGGCGAGGGAGAAACCGAGGTGGCCCCTGGCCACGACCTCGTCGCATGCGGCGCGGTAGACATCGACGCCGGCCACATAGGGCAGGAACGCCCGGGGCTTGCCTGGCACGTTTGCCCCCATGTACCAGGAGTTGGCGGTGGGGTAGAGGGTGATCGCCGCGCCGTCGTCGACATGCTGGTTCCATCCCGCCTCGGCCAGCGGGGTGGGTTCGATGGTCTGGAAGCCGCGAGAACGGAGGTCGTCGAGGCAGACGGCGACCCAGTCGACATGCTGTTCGATGGACACTGCCATGTTGGACAGCACCGAAGGGCTTCCCGGGCCCGTGATGGTGAAGAAATTGGGGAAGCCGACGGTGGTGAGTCCGAGGTAGGTCGACGGTCCATCGGCCCACTTCTCCTTGAGTGAGATGCCGTCACGCCCCTTGATGTCGACGGCGACCACCGGGCCGGTCATGGCATCGAATCCCGTCGCGTACACGATGGCATCGAACTCGAGTGACTCGTCCGTGGTATCGATTCCCGACTCGGTGATGGAGGCGATCGGGTGCTGACGCAGATCGACCAGCCGGACGTGGGGCAGGTTGAAGGTCTGGAAGTAATTCGTGTCGAGACACGGTCGCTTCGATCCGAAGGGGTGGTCCTTGGGACAGAGCGCCTCGGCTGTCTCGGGGTCCACCACGATCGAGCGGATCTTCTCGCGGATCATCTCGGCGACGACCTCATTGGAGGTCTCGTTCAACAGAAGGTCGTTGAACACTCCGAGGATCCCGATCAGCTCACCGGCCTCCCACGCCGCCTCGAAGCGTTCTCGCCGCACCTCGTCGGCCGCGTAGGCCCCGGCGATGTCGGTGACCTCGCTCGGGACGCCGGCGCGCGACTGCTTGTCAGCGTCGCGATAGGCGGCCCTGTCCGTCTCGAGCGCAGCAAGCCGCTCCGGCGGCGGCGGCCCGTTTCGAGCGGGTATCGAGAAGTTCGCCGTACGCTGGAAGACGGTGAGCTGACGGGCCTGCGCGGCGATCAGCGGGATCGACTGAATGCCAGAGGATCCGGTGCCGATCACGGCGACTCGCTTGCCGGTGAAGTCGACGCCCTCGTGCGGCCATGTGCTCGTGAAGTACACCTCTCCGCGGTACCGGTCGTGTCCGGCTATCTCGGGTGACTTCGGGAGTGACAGACATCCGCTGGCCATGACGTAGAAGCGACAGGTGATCTCCTCGCCCTGATCAGTCCGCACGCGCCAGCGTGCCGCAGACTCGTCCCAGGCGGCCGACGTCACCTTCGTCGAAAAGGTGATGTCGCGGCGAAGGTCGTATCGGTCGGCAACGAATTGCAGGTAGGACAGGATTTCCGGCTGAGTGGCGTACTTCTCCGACCACGTCCATTCTCGTTCGAGCTCGGGGTCGAAACTGTAGGAATAGTCGGTGGTCGGTATGTCGCAACGAGCACCGGGGTACCGGTTCCAGTACCACGTCCCCCCCACGTCGTCGGCGGCGTCGAGGACCCTGGTCGTGAAGCCGAACGTCCGGAGGCGGTGCAGGAGGTAGAGCCCGGAGAAGCCCGCACCCACCGCGACGGCATCGACGACCGATGCCGCAGGGTCCGACTCGAGACCTTCGGCCATTGCACGACGCCCCTCTCTGCGCTGCTCCGCGACGAGCCGCAGTCTGGCATCCTCATTCGCCCGTGTCGATCATGTCGAATGGCCTCTCCGGAATCAGAAGCCGGTCGTCGGACCTGGCTGGGGGCCGCCGGACGAAGTCGCCTGGACGGCATGGGCACCTGATGGACGCCATCGGACAAGATGAGGCGATGGGATCAGACGACCGGAGCGTGCCCTCCGCCGGCGGAGTCCAACGGTTCTCCGGTCAGGTGGCCATCGTCACCGGTTCCACCGCTGATCCAAGCATTGGGAGAGCCTGCGCCGTTCGCCTGGCGCGAGAGGGGGCGTCCGTGGTCGTCAACGGCCGTGACGAGGACCGGGTTGCGTCGACGGAGGCCGCCCTGCGCTCTGAGGGATTCGATGTCGTCGGAGTCGTCGGATCCATGGACACCGAGCCAGCCGTGACCATGCTCACAGACCGGACCATGGAAGCGTTTGGCCGAATCGACCTGATCGTCAGCACACTGGGAGGCGCACCCTACGCGCTCTCGTTCGACGCCATCAGTGAGGCACAGCTTCTCGAGACGATCCGACTCAACACCTGGCCGGCCGTTGCACTGATACGTGCCGCGGTTGCTCGAGGCCTCGGTGACAACGCTGGTTCGGTCGTCACCATTTCCAGCGGCTCACCCCACAAGACCACATCGTCCATGGTCGCCTATGCGTCGGCAAAGGCTGCGCTGAACGCCATGACGCGCACCATCGCAGCCGATCTTTCCGATCGGCGGGTTCGGGTGAACGCGGTGAGTCCGGGGCTGGTGCGCACCACGGCGACTCGCGGCATCTGGGAAGCCGACGGAGGTGCCGCAGCCGGCTCGAACCTCCCCCTCGGCCGGCTGACCGAAGCAGAGGACATCGCGGCGGCGGTGTGCTTCCTCTTGTCCGACGACGCACGGCAGATCACGGGGATCACGCTGGACGTCGACGGCGGGAACCACCTCACGAGGGGTTGGACACCGATCCGGTAGCCCGTCCCGGCGAGGGCCAGCTGTTCTTGAGGGACTCGACGACCGTGGACCCGATGAGCGCGATCTGCTCCCGTACCTGCTCAGGCGACATGCCGGGAAGCTGCACCCGAAGGTTGAGCGCGTCGGCATCCACCTCCTTCACGGTTGCAGCGAGCCGCTCCGCCATCTCGTCGGGCTCCTCGGACGCGACCGTCTGGTCGTCACCGAACGAGCCGGGGCCCGCCGCGTAGCTCTCATAGATGGCCCGCTGGTTCTCAACCAGCCGGGAGGGCAGTCGGCCCAGCCACACCCGCCGAATCAGAACTCTGGCACCCTCACCCCCGGCCTCCCCGAAGGCCCGGGTCAGACGGGCCAGTCTCGGGGGCGCCGACATCCCTTCCATGAGGATCCCGGCTCCACAGCGGGCAGCTCGAACGGCGGCGGCAACCGACACGGCCGCGCTGAGCACGGGGACCGGATCTCGCCGGCACGCGAGCAGCGCCGGGTCCCCCTTCAGACCGCCCAGGTTCTCACCTCGGAGCATCGCGACGAGCCGAGGGAGCTCCGCCTTGAAGCGGTCGACGGAATCGGCCTGGCTGACGCCGGCCGCCTCGAAGTCCAACGGAAGGGCGCCCGCGGCCACCCCGAGCCCGACACGGCCACGATGACGAGCCTGGAGCCATGCCACCTCCTCGGCGACGAGCGCCGTGGACCTCAGCGGAAGCAAGAGCGGCGCCGCCGCGGCCCAACCGGTCGCGTGCTCAGCCAAGACGAAGGAGGCCATCTGCACGGGCTGCGCCATGTATCCCGCGAAGCCACCGTGGTGCTCGCTCGTCATGACGCCGTCGAAACCGCTGCGGAGGGCGAGACCGGCTTGCGCGCAGAGCTCGCCGACGATGTCGCCGGCGGGAAGCTCATTGTGCGGGTACAGCCGGATGGATACCGATCCCGGGCCGAACGGAGCCGATGTCGGGCCAGACGTCCCGCGTTCGCCGGTTTGCACCACGCGATCCTAGGAGACACCGACCCTCTCGCTAGAATCCGAGAGGTGACGTCGGCCAGAGACCCCGGCCAGTGCGCGCCGATCACCGGGCTTTCGCATGTCCAGCTCCTGGTATCGGATGTCGAGGCGAGCGCTCGGTGGTACCGCACCGCGCTCGGCCTCGTTCCCTTTGCCGATGATCCCCACATCGGGTATGTCGCATTGCAACACCGCGCTGCCAACGTCGTGGTGGTGCTCACGAAGGGCCCGGGGGAACGTGACGGTTCGCCTGACGAGGTCTTGGACCATCTGGCGTTCGCCGTGCCCGACGGTGACGCGCTCGGAGCCTGGGCGGAGCACCTCACCTCAGTCGGCATCGACCACGCGGGAGTGATGCTGGAGAACGGTCACCCCTCGCTGCAACTGCGCGACCCTGATGGCGTCGCCATCGAGCTGGTGGCACCCTGATCGTCGGGGAGTGTGATTCCCCCGGACGAATGGATCGACGTGTGATTGGGGCGCACCTGAACCGGCTCGATCGAGGTGAAGGAGACCGGAATGTCGACAACCCCGGTCACGCCAGGGCCGCTGACTTCGCCCACGGCCGCGTAGTGACCCGGCGGCAACGCTGAGCCCAGACCGGCATCGTCTATGCGTCAGGAGGAGCGTCCGGGACGGGTGTGGTCCTCGACCCCCTCGGCCATCATCCGCTTCCACGCCCGGTCGACCAGCGGCGCCTCGGCCACGTTGGCGTTGCCCGACACGATGCCGAGCATCTGGCCGGGCAGCACCTCGATGAAGATCCCGTCGGCCTCGGCCGTGAGCTCGCCCTGGTAGTAGATACCGCCCCAGGTGAAGATCTTGCGGCCGTCGCGGCCCGTGAAGCGCGACACCAGCTCGAGGGGCGCCAGTAACGGCGTCGGCCGGCGGTAGCGCACTTTCAGCGT
Source organism: uncultured Acidimicrobiaceae bacterium (assembly GCA_963717455.1). Classification (GTDB taxonomy): domain Bacteria; phylum Actinomycetota; class Acidimicrobiia; order Acidimicrobiales; family RAAP-2; genus Bog-473. Next base: position 1,494,441 of record OY970336.1, on the reverse strand, counting down.
GCCCGTCATGCCGGCCTGCCCCACGATGATGTTGGCCATCCCGAGCAGCTCGTCGAACAGCTCGGCGATGACGCCGCCGTGCACGCACGTCGGCGGACCCTCGTACTGGTAGCCGAAGGTCACCCTTCCCCGGATCTCCCGCCCACCGTCCTCCCCGGCCACGGCCCACACGTGGGCGGGCGGCGCAACGGGGTTGGCGAAGCCGACCATGGGGCTCGTCGGGAAGTGGTCCTGGGGATGCCCTTCCGCGGTCGGCTGCAGGCGGGTCTGCTTCTCGGCGGGGGCTGCGGCCTCGAGCCGGTCCGCCAGAGCGGCCACCTCCGCCGCCGCCGCTGCCAGATCCTCGTCGCTCAGCGGCAGCGCGACGGCCACCCCGGAGATCCGCCGCATGGCGGCCGCCAGCCGGTTCAGCGGGTCGTCGGCCGACGTCGATGTCGCATGGCCGTCCACCCCGGGGTACCCCTCCCCCGGTCCCGGTCCCGCCGCCGAGGCCTCGTCGCTCACGTGCGCGTGTATGTGGGGGGTCGCTTCTCGGCGAAGGCCTTCTGACCCTCGGCGGCGTCGTTGGTCGAGAAGATGGGCCAGCCGAGCTCGAGCTCGCGGGCGAGGCCGTCGACCTCTGACATGCCCTCGGTCTCGCGCACGCTCCGCTTGATCGCCTCCACCGCCAGCGGCCCGTTCGCCCCGATCACGCCGGCGATCTCGAGCGCCCGCTCCAGAGCCGTGCCGTCGGGGACGACGTGGCCGATCAGCCCGATGCGCAACGCCTCGTCCGCCGGCACCTCGCGGGCGGTGAGGAGCAGCTCCATGGCGAGCGTGAAGGGGATCTGGCGGCGCAGCCGCACCGTCGAGCCACCGAGGGGGAACAGGCCGCGCTTCGCCTCGAAGACCCCGAACACGGCGCTCTCCCCCGCCACCCGGATGTCGGTGGCCTGCAGGATCTCGGTCCCGCCCGCCACCGCCCAGCCCTCGACGGCGGCGATGAGCGGCTTGCGCAGGTCGTAGTGGCGCAGCAGCGCCTTCCAGTGCAGGTCGGGGTCCTCGGCCATGCGGGACTGGTACTTCTCGGCGTCGCTGCCGCCCATCGCCTTGAGGTCCATGCCGGCGCAGAACGTCCCACCGGCACCGGTGAGGATGGCGCAGCGGATGTCGTCGTTGCGGTCGATCTCCTCCCAGGCGTCCTTCATGCCCACCAGCATCGGGAGGCTCAGCGCGTTCTTCGCCTCCGGACGGTTCATCGTCACGATGGCCGTCGCGCCGTCGCGCTCGAACGTCAGGTGCTCAGTCGAAACCACGGTCCCCTCCAGAGGTAGGCGCCGATGTCGGATGTGGAAATGGAGTGCGGTCGGTGCGTCCTACAGCCGCTCGATGATGGTGCCCGTCGCCAGCGCGCCGCCGCAGCACATCGACACCAGCCCGTAGGTCTTGTCGCTGCGCTCGAGCTCGTGCAGGATCGTCGTGATCAGCCGGCTCCCGGTCGCCCCGACCGGGTGCCCGAGCGCGATGGCGCCGCCGTTCACGTTCACCTTGTCCCAATCGGCCTCGTGCACCTTGGCCCAACTGAAGACGACGGAGGCGAAGGCCTCGTTCACCTCGAAGAGGTCGATGTCCTTCATGGTCATGCCGGCCTTGGCCAGCACCTTGGTCGTGGCGGCGATCGGACCGTCGAGGTGGTAGTAGGGGTCAGAGCCCACCAACACCTGGGCCACCACGCTGGCCCGGGGCGTGAAGCCCTCGGCCTTGGCACGCTCCTCGGACATCCACAGCACTGCGGCGGCGCCGTCGGAGATCTGCGACGAGTTCCCCGCGGTGTGCATGCCCTCGGGCAGCACGGGCTTGAGCTTGGCCAGGCCCTCGGCGGTCGTGTCCCGCGGGCCTTGGTCCTTGCTCACGACGATCTTCTCGCCGCTGTGCTCGCCCCGGGGTCCCTCCTCGCCGACGATCGGCGCCTCGATCGGCACGATCTCGCGCGCGAAGCGGTCCTCGGCCACGGCAACGCCGGCCTTCTTCTGCGACTCGAGCCCGAGCCAGTCCACGTCGGCGCGGGTGATGCCGTACTTCTCGGCGATGCGCTCCGCCGCGGTGAACTGGTCGGGCATGTCGTAGGGGAGGTCCGGGGGCATGGCCCGGCCCACCCCCGGCGCCGACGCGTTGGCACCGAGAGGGATGCGGCTCATCGTCTCGACCCCGCAGCCGATGGAGGTATCGACCGCGCCGGCCGCGATCAGGTTGGCCGCCATGTGGTTCGCCTGCTGCGACGACCCGCACTGGCAGTCGATCGTGGTTGCCGCGACCTCGTAGGGCAGGCCGCTCAGCAGCCAGGCGGTCCGCGTCACGTTGAACCCCTGCTCACCCGCCTGGGTGACGCAGCCGCCGACGACCTGCTCGACCGACGCCGGGTCGATGCCCGCCCGCTTGACGACCTCGACCTGGACCGCGCCCAGGACGTCGGGGGCCCGCAGCCCTGAGAGCCACCCGTTGCGCTTCCCGATGGGGGTGCGGACCGCCTCGATGATCACCGGCTGCGCCATGACGGACACTCCTTCTGCTCCCACTCCCGGCCTTCGGCCGGCTGCCCGCGTTGGGCAAATTTAGAACCTGTTCTAACTTTACCACCGGCCCCTCCGGGCCGGCCCCGAAGTCTGCCCGGGCCTGGTCGCCGGGCGCCAACGCCGCCCTGCCGGACCACCCCGGCGCCCGCCACGCTCGACCTACACGTGTTTGAGCAGCTCCCGGGCGATGACCACCTTCTGCACCTGGTTGGTGCCCTCGTAGATCTGCGTCACCTTGGCGTCGCGGAGGAAGCGCTCGACGGGGAAGTCCTTCGTGTAGCCGTAGCCGCCGAGGAGCTGGACGGCATCGATGGTGATGGACATGGACGTGTCGGAGGCGAACGCCTTGGCCATGGCGCCGAAGCTCGTGAGCTCGCCACCCGGGTCGTCGTCGACCATGGCGCAGGCCCGGTAGACGAGGGCGCGGGCGGCCTCGTTCCGCATCGCCATGTCGGCCAGCATGAAGCGCAGGCCCTGCAGGTCGGCGATGGGGCCGCCGAAGGCATGGCGCTGCTTCATGTACCCCGCCGCGTAGTCGATGGCGCCCTGTGCGATGCCGACCGCCTGCGCGCCGATGGTGGGCCGGCTGCGATCCAGCGTGTGCATGGCGACGGTGAAGCCCTGGCCCTCCTCGCCGATGCGGTGGGACGCCGGCACGCGCACCTCGTCCAGCACGACTTCGCCCGTCGGGCTCCCCCGCATGCCCAGTTTGTCCTCGTGCTTGGCGATGCGGATCCCCCACTCCTTCTCCACCAGGAAGCACGAGATGCCGCGCCCGCCGGCGTCGGGGTCGGTCTTGGCGAACACGATGTAGACGTCGGAGATCCCGGCATTGGTGATCCAGTACTTCGAGCCGGTCAGGACGTAGTCGTCGCCGTCGCGCACCGCCCGCGTGCGCATGGAGGCCACGTCGCTCCCGGCGTCCGCCTCGGACAGGCAGTAGCTGGCCTGGATCTCCCCCGTCGCCACCCTGGGCATGTACTCCTGCTTCAGCTCCTCGCTGCCCCAGTTCATGACGGGCAGCATCCCGAGCTTGGAGATGAGAATGGTCAGCGACGTCGACGCGCAGACGCGGGAGAGCTCCTCGACGGCGATGGCCTGGGTGACCGTGTCCGCCCCGGCACCGCCGTAGGCCTCGGGGATGCCGAGGGCGGGCAGCTCCATCTCCTTGCAGGCCTCGAAGGACTTCCACGGGAATTCCGCGTTGCGGTCGACCTCGGCCGCATGGGGCGCCACCTTCTCATCGCAGAAGGTGCGGAGGGTCTGGCGGAACTCCCGTTGGACGTCGGTCAGGGCGAAGGTCACGGGCCCATTCTCGCAGAGCGCACCGAACATCCGTTCACCGTGTGGGAGCTCGATCGTCAGTGCGCCGACAGGTGGCCGATCAGGAAAGCGGAGAGCTCCACCGGTGCCATCTCGGGGACCCAGTGCGACACGTTCTCCAGCACCTCGAAGGTGTAGGGCCCGCGCACGCACCCGGCGGTGTCCTCCGCGGCCACCCGCCCGAACGCTTCGTCTCCGGTGGACCAGACGTAGAGCGTCGGGACCGTCACCGGCTCCAGGTCGGACGGGGCCACGCCGTCCATGGCCCGGTACCAATTGAGCGCCGCCGTCATGGCGCCCGGCTCGGTCAGCGCCAGGACGTACATCCTGGCGTCATCGTCGTCGAGGCCGGTCTCGGCCAGCAGCGTGGCCAGCCCGCTGCCCGATCCGTCGGCGCCGAGGAGCAGGCGCTCGGCGGCGTCGGGCGCCCGGAACGACGCCATCGCCTCGCCGTAGGTCGCTTGCGCCGGGTCGCCACCGAGCAGCGCGTGCTGCAGGGCCAACGGGTGCGGCGTCGACACGACGCTGAGCGAACGGACCCTCGCGGGGTGCTGCGACGCCACGATCCAGGCCAGCATGCCGCCCCAGTCGTGGCCCACCAGGTCGAAGGTCTCCATCTCCATGGAGTCGGCGAGGGCCATGACGTCGCCCACGAGGTGCTCGGTCGCGTAGTCGGCGACCTCCGTGGGCCGGGCGCCGGGGCAGTAGCCGCGCTGGTCCGGTGCCACGGCCCGGAAGCCGGCACGGCCGAGCGCCGACAGCTCGTCGCGCCAGGCCCACGACGTCTGGGGGAAGCCGTGGAGGAGCAGGACCCGCCGGCCTTCGTGCGGACCGCAGGCCCGGCCCGTGAAGATCAGGCCACCGGCCGATATCTCGAGGCGGTCGATCGCCCCGCTGGTGTCCACGGCCTAGGCCGCGAGCTCACCGCCCCGGGCGCGGGCTTCCTCGGGGCTGAGCCGGAGTATCTCCTCGGGGATCGAGTCGACGAGCTCGCGTTGGGCGACGTAGTCGTGGGCCACCGAGGAGAACGCGGCCCGTCGGTGCTCCCTCAGATCGGGCGGCACCTCGTCGCACACTCCCCACAGGTTGAGCGCGAACTGCACGTCGTAGATGCACGGGGCCCGCCCGAACAGCGCCGCCCGCTTGGCGGCGATGAGGGCCACGCCGGTGAGCAGGTCATGTTCCGTCTCGCCCTCCCCCAGCTTCAGCTCGTGCTCGAAGCGGTGGGCCAGCCGGAGGGCGAATCCCTGGTCGGGACCGGGCGTCCCGATGTCCCGACCCCGCACGTGCACGGGCCCCACGACCTCGCCCGGGCGCGACTGCGTCCACGTCCCGGGCACGTGGAGGTGCCGGGCCGGGCGGACCTGGTCGGCCTCGGCGATGGGCACGAAAGTGGGCTGCGTCATGCGCGGAGGTTAGCCGAGGGTGTCGCGAGGCCCTGTCAGAGAGACTCGTCGGCCAGCAACCGCACGACGGGCAGGGTGATGCACGACGGGCGGGCGGCGTCATGGAAGACCTCCTGGTCCGCCGACCGCATGGTGGCGCCGGTGGCCAACGGCTCGCCGCTGCCGGCGTTGCGGCAGAACAGCGGGTGGGCGCCGCTCGAGACCTGCAGGCGGATCCGGTGGCCGGCCTTGAACGTGTTCGCGGTGGGCCACATGGCGACGTCGAGCTTGAAGACCCCGTCCTCCTCTTTCTGCACCGACCCGGGGGAGAGCCGCATGATGCCGTCGCTCAGGTTGACCGACCGGCCCTTCTCCGAGACGTCGCACAGCCGCACGAAGAAGTCTGTGTGCTCGAGCGACGAGCGCAGGTACAGCGTCGTCGTCAGCGGGCCGATGACCGTGAGGTCCTCGGAGAGCACCGGGCTGGTGTAGGTCAGCACGTCGTGGCGATGCTCGCGCCGGCGCTGGTCCCTGCGGCCGGCGCTGCGGACGTTGAGCGACGGCCCGCCGACGGCGGGAGTGGGATCGTGCGGGTTGTAGTGGAAGGGGTCGGGGGCGCTCCCGGCCGGCGGCTCCGTGCCGAGCGTGCCCCAGCGCCCGAGGTACCACTCCTGCGCCTCGCCCGCCGGCGGCCACAGCGAGAACTCCTGCCAGGTGCGCGACCCCATGACGAAGACGCGCACGGGCGCCCGCGGCTCGCGGCCCGCCCGATCACCGAGTTGCTCCTCGAACCACTCGGGGCCGTCGCGGACCGTCTCGGCGAACAGGCCGGGGCTGGCGTGCGTCCACGGGCCGATGGTGAGGCGGGCCGTGCGACCGGCCCGCCGCAGTGCCTCGTAGTCGGCCACCTGGGCCGGCAGGAAGAGGTCGTACCATCCGCCGACCAGGCTGGCCGGCGGCACCTTCTCCAACCGCTGGCCGAAGTCGATGCCGTCCCACCAGGGGTCCCCGGGGGTGCTGTGCTCGAGCCAGTCCTGGTAGGGCTGTGAGGGCTGCCCTATGGCCGCCACGTCGCACTTCCCGAGCGGCAGGACGTCGGCGGCGGCCGCCAGGACCTTGCCGCTCCGCAGCTGGGTGCGCACGACGGTGCGCCAGCCGAGCTCCTGGTGCTCGAGCTGATGCAGCCAGGTCAGTGCCATCTCGAGCGCGAAGGAGCCGCCGGGGTACACGATCGCATCGCGGATGTTCGACGCGGTGACCTGGAGCCCCAACGCCTTGACGAAATCCGGCGGGTCCTGTGCCACCGCCCACTGCGTGACGCCGAGGTAGCTCCCGCCCCACATGACGAGGCGGCCGTCGAACCACGGCTGGGCCCCTATCCACCCGAGGGTCGCCTGGCCGTCGGCCGACTCGTGGCGGACCGGGTCCCACTCCCCCTCGGAACCGAACGTGCCACGGCAGCTCTGGATCACCACCTGGTAGCCGCGCTCGGCGTACAGCCGCCCGAGCGGACCGATGATGCGCCGCCCGTACGGCGTGCGGATCAACACGGACGGCTGCCCACCCGCATCCTGGGTCGGGAACCAGCGGTCGGCCAGCAGCACCGTGCCGTCGGGCATCTTGGCGGCCAGGTCGCGCTCGACCGAGACGTCGGTGGTCCGGGGCGGCGGGAGCCTGACCATCGACGCTGCGATCCGGCTCCACACGGTCATGACGACCCCCCTGTCGACGAGCGGCTGCCCGGTGCCCTATTCGGCTGCGTGGAGCAGCCCAAAGACGATCGAATCGTAGAGGGCCTGCCAGCTCGCCTCAATGATGTTCTCCGACACCCCGATCGTGGTCCAGGTGCGCTGCCCGTCGGTCGTGTCGACCAGGACCCGGGTCACGGCGCCGGTGCCCCGGCCCGTATCGAGGACGCGCACCCGGTAGTCGGTCAGGTGGATGTGACCGAGTGCCGGGAACTTGGCACCGATGGCGCCCCGCAGGGCACCGTCGAGCGCGTTGACGGGTCCGTTGCCCTCGGCGACGGCGACGATGCGTTCCGACCCGACGTGGACCTTGACGGTGGCCTCGGTCGTCACGCCGAGCACCGCGTGGGCGGCCGGCGGAGGCACGCCGCCGGGGTCGGTGTCGCGGTCAACGTCGCTGTCGCTGTCACGACGCTCGCTGTGGTCGGTGATGACGCGGAACGACTCCACCGTGAAGTAGTCCGACACCCACCCGGTGGCACGGCGCAGGAGGAGCTCGAGCGAGCCATCGGCCACCTCGAAGTGGTAGCCCTCGTGCTCCAGACGCTTGAGCTCGTCGAGGACCCGGCCGATGACCTCGCCGTCGAGCTCGAGCCCGAGCTCGTCCGCCTTCATGGCCAACGTCGAGCGGCCGGCCATCTCGGAGACGACGACACGCGTGCCGTTGCCGACGAGGTTCGGGTCGACGTGCTCGTAGAGATCGGCGCTGCGGGCCACCGCACTGGCGTGCAGGCCGCCCTTGTGGGCGAACACCGAGTTGCCGACGTAGGGCTGCTGCGGGTCGGGGGCGATGTTGACCAGCTCGGCGATGTGGTGGGCCACGGGTGTGAGCCGCTCCAGCCGGTCCGCGGGGATGGTGCGGATCTTGAGCTTGAGCGACAGGTTGGGGATGGCGGCCGACAGGTCGGTGTTGCCCGCCCGTTCGCCGTAGCCGTTGATGCACCCCTGTACCTGGGTGGCCCCCGCCTGCACGGCCACCAGTGAGTTGGCGACGGCGCAGCCGGCGTCGTTGTGGCAGTGGATGCCCAGCTGCGCGCTGGTACGGGCCCGCACGTCGGCCACGGCCTGGCCGACGTCGTCGGGCAGCGAGCCGCCGTTGGTGTCGCACAGGACGAGGGCCTCGGCGCCCGCCTCCTCCGCGGCGGCCAGAACGGACAGCGCGAAGTCGGGATTACGCCGGTAGCCGTCGAAGAAGTGCTCCGCATCGAGGAAGACGCGCAGGTCGTGCTCGCGCAGGTAGCGCACGGAGTCGGCCACCATGGACAGGGCCTCGTCGAGGGACGTGCGCAGCGCCTCGGCCACGTGGCGGTCCCACGACTTGGCCACGATGCAGGCGACCGGCGCCCCGGCGTCTCGCAGGTTGGCGAGCACGGCATCGTGCTCCGGCTTGACCCCGGCGCGACGGGTGGAGCCGAACGCGACCAGCGTGGCCGTGTCGAGCGTGAGCTCCTTCTTGGCCCGTGCGAAGAACTCGACGTCCTTGGGGTTCGCCCCGGGCCAGCCGCCCTCGATGTAGGTGACGCCCAGGTGGTCGAGCTGCTCCGCGACACGGAGCTTGTCGTCGACGGTCAGCGAGAGACCCTCCTGCTGGCTGCCGTCCCGCAGGATGGTGTCGAAGATGTCGACCGCCTCGGGCAGCTCGGGGACGACGAAGTCGTGCGCGTGCGCGCTGTGGCCGTGCGCGTCGGCAACCCCGCCGTCAGTCGACATGGTCCAGCCATTCCTTGTACTGGTCCACCTCGCCGCGCACGGTGGCGAAGTAGGTCTGCTGGATCTCCTTGGTGATCCGCCCCGGACGTCCCGGGCCGACCGGACGGTCGTCGACGGCGCGGATGGGCACGACCTCGGCCGCAGTGCCGGTGAGGAAGGCCTCGTCGGCCAGGTAGAGGTCGGTGCGGATGATGTGCTCGTGCCGCACCTCGTACCCGAGGTCACGTGCGATGGCCTCGACGGAGTCCTGCGTGATGCCCTCGAGCGCCCCGGCGTCCGAGGTGGGCGGCGTGATGATGACGCCGTCGCGCACGATGAAGATGTTCTCGCCGGTGCACTCGCTGACACGGCCGTTGGGTGCGAGCAGGATGGCCTCGTCGTACCCGGCCTTGATCGCTTCGACCTTGGCCAGCGAGGAGTTGACGTACATGCCGGTGCCCTTGGCCGCCGTCGGCACGGCGTTGGGGTCATGGCGCTGCCACGAGCTGATCTTGCACGACACGCCGTTGGCGATGCCCTCGTCGCCCAGGTAGGTGCCCCAGGGCCACGCCGCCACCGAGACGTTCACCGGGCACGGCAGCGGGTTGAGGCCCATCTCGCCGTACCCGAGGTAGACGAGGGGACGCAGGTAGCAGCCGTCGTGCATGCCGTTCACGCGCACCACGAGCCGGGTGGCCTCCATGATCTCCTCCACCGTGAAGGGGACGTCGATCATGAAGATCTTCGCCGAGGCGAAGAGCCGACGGATGTGGTCGCCCAGCCGGAACACGGCGACGCCCCGGCTGGTCGGGTAGGCGCGGATGCCCTCGAAGACCCCCGAGCCGTAGTGCATGGTGTGCGTGAGCACGTGCACCGTGGCGTCGGCCCAGTCGACGAGCTCGCCGTCCATCCAGATCTTCTCGGTCGGGGTGATGGGCATTGCGACTACAGCCTTTCTGCGATGGCGTCGCCCACGGCGGTCGTGGACAGCTGTTCGTTGGAGGTGGGCAGATCGGGGTTCGACATGGCGTCGGTCTGCTCGGCGACCGCCTTCACGATTCGGTTGGCGGCGTCACTCTCGCCGAGGTGCTCGAGCATGAGCGCGGCAGAGTGGATGGCGGCGAGCGGGTTGGCGATGCCCTGGCCCGCGATGTCGTGCGCGGCGCCGTGCACAGGCTCGAACAGCGACGGACCCGTCCGCGCCGGGTTGAGGTTGGCCGAGGCCGCGAAGCCGATGCCGCCGCTCACGGCGCCGGCGAGGTCGGTGAGGATGTCGCCGAACAGGTTGTCGGTCACGATGACGTCATAGCGCTTCGGGTTCTCCACCAGGTAGATGCAGGCGGCGTCGACATGGTTGTAGTCCCAGCCGACGTCGGGGAACTCGGGCGCGATCTCGCTGACCGTGCGATGCCAGAGGTCGCCGGCGAAGGTCAGCACGTTCGTCTTGTGCACGAGGGTCAGGTGGCGGCCCGGCCGGCGCGCTGCCAGGTCGAAGGCGAAGCGCACGCAGCGCTCGACGCCGTGGCGTGTGTTGACCGACCCCTGGGTGGCGACCTCGTGGGGGGTCCCCTTGCGCAGGAAGCCACCCTCGCCCGCGTAGGTGCCCTCGGTGTTCTCCCGCACGACCATGAAGTCGGCGCCGGCGGCGACCGACCCGGGGACCCCGGCAAAGGGGCGCAGGTTCACGTAGAGGTCGAGGTCGAAGCGGAGGCGGAGCAGCATGCCGCGCTCGAGGGTCCCGGGCGGGACCGTGGTGTCGCCGACGGGCGGCCCGACGGCACCGAGGAGGATGGCGTCGAAGCCCCGCAGCTCGGCCAGGGTCTCGTCGGGCAGGACGACGCCGTCGCGCAGGTAGCGGGAGGCGCCGAGGTCGAACTCGGTGGTGTCGAGGTCGACGCCCGCTGCGGCCACGACCTTGAGGGCCTCGGCGCAGACCTCCGGCCCGATGCCGTCGCCCCCGATGACGGCGACCCGATGCCTGGTGGTCCCGCTGCTCACTGTCCTCATTGCTCCTTTCTTCTGTCGTCCCCGGGCGCCCCGGCCTTGAACTGTCCCCGGAATTGAAAAACCGCCCACGCTGTGGACGGTACGAAGGCGCGCGGGGGTGTTGCGCGCCTAGTGAATAATGCCTACGAGGTGCTCGGAACGGCGCATGGTCGCTCCAGTCTCTCGCAGCCGGAGCGCCTCGTCAACACAGGGTGCAGCGGCGACCGGGGGTCCGCTGCGGGCCGATTAGCCTTGTCCCCTGCCGGCGCAGTGCACCGCACCGCCCGCACATCCGCCTCCCGGAGGACACGCCCGTGACCAACGCTTCCGCCAACCAGAGCGAGACGACCAAGCTGACCCAAGCCACCCACGACCGGCTGGTGGGCGAGCTCGAGGACCTGACCACGCGCGGCCGGGTCGAGATCGCCCAGCACATCGAGGCGGCCCGCGCCCTCGGTGACCTGAGCGAGAACGGCGACTACCACGCAGCCAAGGACGCCCAGGGCAAGATGGAGTCGCGCATCCGCCAGCTGCAGGCGATGCTCAAGCACGTCGAGATCGTCGACGAGTCCGGCTCCGACGACGGGTCCGTCTCGCTGGGCAGCACGGTGACGCTGCGCTACGAGGGTGACGACGAGGACGACACCCAGAAGTTCTTCGTCGGCTCCATCGAGGAGCGCCAGGGGGAGCTCCCCGTCGTCTCGCCCAGCTCGCCGCTCGGCCAGGTGCTGGTGGGCCGCAACGCCGGCGACGCCGTCGACTACCAGGCGCCCGGCGGCATGCTCAAGGTCCACATCGTGGCCGTCGACCGCTGATGGCGCCGCGCACGCTCAGCGAGAAGGTCTGGGACGCGCACGTCGTCCACGCGACGGAGGGCGAGCCCGACCTGCTCTTCATCGACCTCCACCTGGTCCACGAGGTCACGTCGCCACAAGCCTTCGACGGGCTGCGGCTCGCCGGGCGCACCGTGCGCCGGCCCGACCTGACCGTGGCCACGGCGGACCACAACGTCCCGACGACCGACATCGACAAGCCGGTGGCCGACCCCGTCTCGGCGCAGCAGCTCAAGGTCCTCGACGACAACACCGCCGAGTTCGGCATCACCTGCTACCCGATGGGCGACGCCAACCAGGGCATCGTCCACATCATCGGTCCAGAGCAGGGCTGGACGCAGCCGGGGATGACGATCGTCTGCGGCGACAGCCACACCTCGACCCATGGGGCCTTCGGCGCGCTGGCGTTCGGCATCGGCACCAGCGAGGTGGAGCACGTGCTGGCCACCCAGACGCTGCCCCAGGTACGCCCCAAGACGATGGCGGTGACGGTCGAGGGCGAGCTCCCCCCGGCGCGACCGCCAAGGACATCGCGCTGGCCGTCATCGGCGCCATCGGCACCGGCGGCGGCATCGGGCACGTGATCGAGTACCGCGGTTCGGCCATCCGGAACCTCTCCATGGAGGGCCGGATGACGCTGTGCAACATGTCCATCGAAGGTGGGGCACGGGCCGGCCTGGTCGCGCCGGACGAGACGACCTTCGGGTACGTGAAGGGCCGCGACCATGCGCCGGTGGGCGAGGCCTGGGACGCCGCCGTGGCGTACTGGCGCACGCTGCCCACCGACGACGGGGCGGCCTTCGACAAGGAGGTCGTGCTCGACGCGGCCACCATCACGCCGCACGTCACCTGGGGCACCAACCCGGCCCAGGTCGTGCCCATCGCCGGGTCGGTCCCCGACCCCGCGTCCATGGCGGACGCGGGCGACCGGGAGGCGGCGGAACGGGCGCTGGCCTACATGGGGCTCGCGGCCGGCACGCCGATGAGGGAGATCGGGGTCGACACGGTGTTCCTGGGCAGCTGCACGAACTCACGCATCGAGGACTTCCGGGCCGCCGCCGCCGTCCTGGAGGGCCGGACGGTGCACCCGGGCCTCCGCGCGCTCGCCGTGCCCGGCTCGCACCGCGTCAAGACACAGGCGGAGAACGAAGGCCTGGACAAGGTGTTCATGGCGGCCGGGTTCGAATGGCGCGAGCCGGGCTGCTCCATGTGCCTCGCGATGAACCCCGACAAGCTGGCCGTCGGCGAGCGCTGCGCGTCGACCTCGAACCGCAATTTCGAGGGGCGCCAGGGCCGTGGCGGGCGCACCCACCTCGTCTCCCCCGCCGTTGCCGCGGCCACCGCGGTCGCGGGAGTGTTCGCCACCCCGGAGGACCTGGACTGATGGAGCCCGTCGTCATCGTGACCGGACGCGCCGTGCCCCTCGACCGCACGGACGTCGACACCGACCAGATCATCCCGTCCGACTGGCTCAAGCGCGTCGAGCGGACGGGGTTCGGCGCGGGACTCTTCTCGGAGTGGCGCGACGACCGCAATTTCGTGCTCAACAACCCGGAGTTCGTGGGAGCCACGATCCTCGTCGCCGGGCACAACTTCGGCACCGGCTCCTCCCGTGAGCACGCCGTGTGGGCGCTCATGGACTTCGGGTTCCAGGCCGTGGTCTCCTCGCGCTTCGCCGACATCTTCCGCAACAACTGCACCAAGCAGGGACTGCTTCCGGTGCAGGTCTCCGAGGAGCTCGACCGTGGCCTGCTCGACGCGGTCGAGAAGGACCCCTCGCTCGAGATCACGATCGACGTGGCGCGGGGGACGATCGAGGCGCCGGCGGCCGGGCTGGCCGGCACGTTCCCGCTCGACGAGTTCACCCGTGAGCGCCTGCTCAACGGGTGGGACGACATCGGCCTCTCGCTGCGCTACGCCGACGACATCGCGGCGTACGAGCGCCGGCGCCCCGCCTTCCTCCCCTCGGCCTGAGCGGACCGGACATGGTCGCCTACCGCCCCATGACCGAGGCCGACGTGCCGGCGGCCGTCGCGGCATTCGACAGCGGCCTGCTCGCCATGCTGGCCCGCCATCAGCTCCCGGTCACGGGCAACTCCATTCAGGACGAGCGCCGGCGCCTGGACCGCACCCGCCACTTCCTGGGGACCGACCCCGGCGGGTCGTGGGTGGCCGAGGACGGCGGCACGGTGATCGGGATGTCGCAGTCCTTCGTGCGCGAGGACTACTGGATGCTGTCGCAGCTCGGGACCGTGCCTGGCCGTCAGGGCCACGGCGTCGGGCGCGAGCTGCTGCGCCTGGCCCTCTCGCACGGTGACCCGCACAGCCCGGGAACGATCCAGTGCTCGCGCGACCCCAAGGCGATGGCGCTCTACACGAGCTTCGGGTTCGTCCTCCATCCGGTGGTGGCGGCGTGGGGCGTCATGCGCCCGAAGTCCGTGATCCGTCCCCACGAGGTGCAGCGGTTCGAGCCCGACGAGGTGACCGAGCGCCAACTGGACGTGATCGCCGCGGTGGACCGCAAGGTGCGCGGGTCGGCGCGCAACGTCGATATCGTCTCGATGCTCACCCAGCCCGGGAACCGCCTGCTGTTGCACGCAGACCGGGGCTACGCGGTGGCCAGGGACGAGCGCATCGTGACCCTCGGCGCCCGCCACGAGGAGTCGGCGTCGCTGGTGCTGCGGGCCATGCTGGCCGAGGCGCCTGCGGGCGAGACGATCGAGGTCAACTGGCTCACCTCGGCCCAGCAGTGGGCCATCCGGGTGGTCGTCGAGGCCGGCATCGAGCTCCAGCCCTACGGGCCGGTCATGGTGCGCGGCATGGACGGGCCGCCCAGCCCCTACATCCCGAGCGGCGGGTACGGCTAGGCGTTCTGCCACACCGACCGGACGTCACACCTCGGCGGACGCCTGTCCCACCCGTTCGGCAAAGCGCCGCAGGCCGACGCCCCACCCCTCGTCCGAGCCGATGCCGTCGCGCATGGCCTCCCAACCTTCACCGTGGCGGTCGAGATTGCGGTGTTCGAGCTCGACCCTCGTGCGCCGCTCGCCTTCGGGGAGGAACCGAACCTCGACCTCGCTGACCTTCGCCAGGTCGGTCTCGATCTTCCACTGCAGGTTGATGTCCCAGCTGAACACGACCCGGTTCGGGGGCTCGTAGGCGAGCACGCGCGCCCACTGGCACTCGCTCCCGTCCGTGCCGACGTCGTAGACGCGGCCACCCTGGCGGGCCTCGAAGACCATGGAGGCGAGCGGCGCCTCGATGATGTGGTGCTCGGGCGGCCACCAGCTCGCCATCTCCTCGGTGAACACCGCGAACGCCGTGTCGAGCGGCGCGTCGACGACGATGGACCTGGTGACGGCAGTGGCGTCGGTCATGGGGTCTCCTCCCGTGCTCCCTCTCGTTGTTCGACTCGGGCCTTGAACGAGTGCAGGGCCGTGTTCCAGAAGCGGTCGAGGTAGTCGCGCAGCCGGGCGATCCCCGCGGGGTCGAGGCTGTAGACGCGCCGGGTCCCCACCTGGACGTCGCGCACGAGTCCGGCGTCCTTGAGGACCTTGAGGTGCTGCGAGACCGCCGGACGGCTGACGGGCAGGCGGGCGGCGAGGTCGACGACAGCCGAGGGTCGCTCCCCGAGCTGCTCGAAGATCGCTCGCCGGGTCGGGTCGCCCAGGGCGCCGAGCGCATGAGGGTTAGCTATCACTTACGGTAAGTTTTAACTTACTGACCGAGCGACGTCAAGGCCCCGGATCACTCGCACGCCGTGCCGATCAGGGCAGCAGGCGGTAGGAGCCGACGGCGGTGGCGTCGGCGGGAATCGGGCCCTCTTCGACGCGGTCCCCGATGCCGGCCTGGAAGGCCGCGAACGCCGCCGAGGCGTTCAACGGGTTCACCTCGCCGTCGACGACGGCCATGTGCACGAAGCTCACGCCGTCGTCGAGGCGGAAGGCGGCGTAGCGCAGGCCTTCGGGGCGCTGCTCTGAGAGCTCGGTGAAGACGTCCCGGATCAGCCGCTCGTTCTCATCGGCCTGGTCGGGCTTCGTGCGGTAGCGGATCACCTTGGTCACTGGCATGGTCACTCCTCTTCGGTGTGCGGCGTCGGCGTCGTCAGGCTCAGATGGCGCGCATCCGGTTGTTCCGTGCGTCGTGGGTCACCTCGGCCAGGCCGAGCTCCTCCAAGAGAGGCGGGAGGTACATCCCGAAGCGTCCCCGGTACCCCTTGCGCAATCCGTGCCACCCGCCGACCGGGTTGTCGGGGGAACGCCCCCACGCCTCCACGGTGCCGTCGGCGGCCGGCTTCTTCTCGTCGGCTGCACCGAGGGGCACCCAATCCCCCCGCTCGGACAGCCAGGCGTGCAGGTCCTCGATCGCCCGCAGGTGGTAGGTGAGCTTCGTCGAGCCGACCTCGCAGATCAGGACCGCCGGGTCCGCCCGCTCGTCCTTGTACATCGTGTACTCCGAGCTCCCCGGTGGTGTCCTCAGCACCCAGGGGTCCTCCTTGGTCCCGCTCGCCATCACGCCACTCCCTTCTCGGCGGCCTCGGCGAAGTGCGGCAGCAGCGAGTCCCAGCCGGCGCGGTTTCGGTCACGCCACGTGTCCGCCGTGTCGCCCAGGCGTTCCCATCCGCCGTGCTCGATCTCGATGCGCGTGCGGTCGCCCCCCTCGTCGACGAAGCGGATCTCGACCTCGGTGGCGTCGCCGCGGTCCCGGCCCAGGTGCCACAGGTAGGCCAGCCGTCGGGGCGGCTCCCAGACCGTCACTTCGCCCCACGTGTGCCTCACGCCGGCGGACGTCTCGTAGATCTGACCTCCGGGCCGGGCCTCGAGCACGATCTCGTCGGGGCTCCCGGTGACGGTGTGGTCGGGCGGCCACCAGGTCCCGATGTTCGACGTCCACACCGCGAACGCATGCCGAGGTGGGCAGTCGACGCCGAATGTGATGTGCAGGGGCGCGCTCAACACTCGGGCCCGGGATCGGTGTTCTCGGCCAGCAAGCGGAACCGGGCGGCGGCGTTGCCCCAGACCCCCTCGAGGTACTCCTGGACCGCCCGCAGCCCCTCGTCTCGGAGACGGTAGATCCGGCGGTTCCCCTGCGCCTCCTCGGCCACCATCCCGGCGTCCTTCAAGAGGCGCAGGTGGCGCGAGACCGCCGGGCGGCTGATCGGCAGCGTGGCTGCGATCTCGTGCACCGGCCTGTCGCCGTCGCTCAGCAGCCGTAGGATCTCGCGACGGGTCGGGTCGCCCAGCGCGTCGAACGGGTCCCCTGCGCTGTCCCCCGGTGCCATCGGGCTCAGCTCCGAGACCGGATCACGCCACGCCCGCAGGACATCGGTAACATTTTGGTTACCGTAACAGACTGGTTACTGACAGGCAATGCCCCCACGGGGCGCCGGCAGTGGTCAGGCTGCGTTGCGCAGCGCCCGCCATTCGACCGTCTGGCGAACCTTCTCCGCGACCGAGGGTGCGGCGTCGAGGATCTGACGGAACTCGCTCGGAGAGCCTGCGTAGATCACCATGTCGGTCAGTGCCGTCACCGTGGCGTTGCGCCGGCCCCGGCGGTCCTCGTGCAGCAGTGCCATCTCGCCCACCAGGCCACCGTGGCCGATGGTGGCGATGGCGCGCCCGCCCTGGCTCACCTCGGCCTCGCCCTCGAGGATGATCATGAACTCGTCGCCCCGGCCGCCCTCGCGCACGAGGACGGTCCCGGCGGCGATGTTCAGCCTCGTGAGCTGCCGCCCGATGACGGCCAGCTCGGACCGGCTCGCCTCCGCGAACAGAGCCAAGTCCCGTAGATCGTCCCTGATCAGCCGCACGACGTCTCCTTCGTCCACTGTCTTCTCGCCGCCAGCGTGGACCACCCCGGGTGATCTGTCAACCAGCTAGCGCAGATACTTCAGATCTCAATTATAGATGCAGAAGTGCGCCATCGAACCACGTGGGGAGGTGCGCCGCGGAGGTCAGCCGTCGTACCAGCGGTAGTGGGTCCAGCCCCCCATGGGCCGGGCGCCGAGGCGCTGGTAGAAGTCGATGGCCGCCGTGTTCCACTCCAGGACCTCCCACTCGATGCGCCCCTCGGTCTGGTCGCGCAGGTGCGCCAGCAGCGCTCCGGCCACGCCCAGGCGGCGGTGCCCGGGGCGGACGTAGAGGTCCTCGAGCCAGATGCCCGTCTTGCCCAGGAAGGTGGAGAACGTCCGGTACCACAGCGCGTGCGCGGCCAGGCCGCCGTCGTCGTCCTCGACGACCGTGTCGTGCACGATGGCGTCGGGCCCGAACAGCGTGCGGGCGAGGTCGTCCTCGGTGATCTGCACCTGGTCCGCGAGGTGCTCGTACGCCGCCAGCTCGCGGATCATCGCCACGAGCTCGGGGACGTCCCCCTCGACCGCCGGGCGGATCACCCCGGGCGGGCCCGGTTCGCCGCGGAGACCACTGCGCTGAGCGACGCGTCCAGGATGGACGAGTCGCGGCCGACGCCCCACCAGGTGGCGCCGTCGCTCCCGGCGACCTCGACGTAGGCCACGGCCGAGGCACCCGAGCCCTCGGTGAGCGTGTGCTCGGAGTAGTCCTTCACCTCCAGCACAATACCGAGGTCGGCCTTCAGGGCGGCCACCAGCGCGTCGATCGGCCCGTTGCCCTCGCCTGTCACGGTGCGGTGCTGGCCGTCGACGAGCAGTTGGGCCGTCACGTTCGTGTGGCCCTTCCCGGTCGTCACCTCGCTCGTGATGAGGCGCAGCCCGGCGTCCTCGGGCAGGTAGATCTCCTCGAAGACGTCCCACATCTGGCCGGAGCGGATCACGGTGCCACTGGCCTCGGTGATCTCCTGGACGCGCTTGGAGAACTCGATCTGCAGTCGCCGCGGCAGGTCCAGCCCGTGGTCCGTGTCCATCACATACGCGACGCCGCCCTTGCCCGACTGGCTGTTCACCTGGATGATCGCCTCGTACGTGCGCCCCGTGTGCTTGGGGTCGATGGGCAGGTACGGCACCTCCCACTCGTCGTAGTCGTCCCCCATGGCCGCCATGCCCTTCTTGATGGCGTCCTGGTGCGAGCCCGAGAACGCCGTGTACACCAGGTCCCCTGCGTAGGGGTGGCGCGGGTGCACGGGGAGGCGCGTCGCGTACTCGGCCACCCGGCGCACCTTCTCGATGTCGCCGAAGTCCAGCGTCGGGTCGACCCCTTGCGAGAACAGGTTCATGGCCAGCGTCACGATGTCGACGTTGCCCGTGCGCTCGCCGTTGCCGAACAGCGTGCCCTCCACCCGGTCCGCGCCGGCCAGCACGGCAAGCTCCGCGGCCGCCACCGCGGTGCCACGGTCGTTGTGGGGGTGGAGGCTGAGCACGACGGCGTCGCGGTGCTCGATGGTGCGGCCGAACCACTCGATCACGTCGGCGTACACGTTGGGGCTGTACATCTCGACCGTCGCCGGCAGGTTGAGGATGATCGGACGCTCCGGCGTCGGCTCGATCACGTCCATGACCGCCTCGCAGATCTCGACGGCGAAATCCGGCTCCGTCCCGGTGAAGCTCTCCGGCGAGTACTCGTACCTGACCTCGGTCCCCGACAGCTGGGCCTCGTACTTCTTGCAGAGCTCGGCGGCCTTCACGGCGATGTCGACGATGCCGGCCTTGTCGAGCCCGAACACCACGCGGCGCTGCAACTCGGACACCGAGTTGTAGAAGTGCACGACGGCCCGGCGGGCGCCCGCCAGCGACTCGAAGGTGCGCTCGATCAGCTCCTGGCGGCACTGCACGAGCACCTGGATCTCGACGTCGTCAGGGATCAAACCTTCGTCGATGATGAGGCGCTGGAAGTCGAAGTCGGTCTGCGACGCCGAGGGGAAGCCGACCTCGATCTCCTTGAAGCCGACGTCGACCAGCGTCTGGAACAGCGCCAGCTTGCGCTCTGGGTCCATGGGGTCGATGAGGGCCTGGTTGCCGTCGCGCAGGTCGACGCTGGCCCAGCGCGGGGCCCGGGTGAACCCTCGGTCCGGCCAGGTGCGGTCGCCCAAGACGAGCGGCACGTGCGAGCGGTACTTGCCGAACGGCATGGGCGACGGGTCACAGGGCAGGGTCAGACGACCCCGCTCCATGTCGTCACCACTTCCCTTCCGTCCCTCAACCATGTCGTTCCTTCCTTCATCCCCTTACCGGCACCGGCCCAACAAAAAACCCCCTGGCCATTCGGCGCAGGAGGTTGCGGGCGAACGCGATGTGGCGTTCGCCGTCAGGTAAGCAGCAGCTCGGAGGTCGTGGCCTTCTTCACGTCGGCCGCAATTGTCCCATCGGACGGGGTCAGCGTCAAGGGCGCCGGTGTCGGGAGCCGAAGCGCAGCAGGTTGCCGTCCCCGTCGGTGTGGGCGGCCTCCCACACGCCGAAGCCCGGGTCGAACAGGTCGGACGTCTCCCCGACCCCCGCCGCCCGCCACTCGGCCCACAGAGCGTCCGCGTCGTCCACGTCGATGTAGGCGGCGCCCCGCTCCCCCGCCGGAACGATGTCCGGGGCGTGGCGGAAATGGAGGCGGACGCTGTCACGGATCGCCGTGCCGTAGCCACCGTCGTGCACCTGCACCTCGAAGCCCAGGGCCTCGTAGTGCGAACGCATCGCGTCCAGGTCCGCCGCGGGGAAGATGGGGGCGATGCTCCGAAAGGTGGCCATGGCGGGCCACGCTACCGTGGTCGGATGCGCCGCCTCCTCTGGACACTGGTCCGTGCCACCCTGGTGATCGGCGTGCTGGCGGTGGTGCGCGCCGTCCTGCTCGACCGCGCACCGCAGCGCGCGCTCCACGGCGACGAGCCCGTCATCGGCAGCCTCGATACGTGGCCCGCCGTCCCCCGCAAGCCCGCCTGATCAGAGCGTGACGCGGTGGATGTCGAGGATCCCCTCGTCGCCCCGTAGCCGCTCGACCACGAGGTCCGGCGCCGGCGTGGTCGTCGAGATGACCATCATCGCCGTCGAGGACTCGGGGCTCGGCCCCACGGCCATGGACGAGATGGAGACGCCCGCCTGGCCCAGCGCCGTCCCCACGATCCCGATCACGCCGGGACGGTCGTCGTTGCGCACCACGAGCATGTGGGTCGACGGGGGGACCTCGACGACGTGCTCGTCGACGATGACGATGCGGGGCTCGGTGCGCAGGCCGACCGTGATGAGCGTGCCGGCGACCGAGTGCGAGCCCGAGCGGAGGGTGAGCAGCGACTTGTAGTCGTGCGAGGTCGACGTGGAGGACTCGCGCACCTGCAGGCCGCGGCGCTCCGCCAGCTGCGGCGCGTTGACGTAGGAGACCGGCTCCTCGGTCGACCCGCCGAAGATCCCCTTGAGGACCGAGAGCGTGAGGATGCCGGTGCTCTCCCCCGCCAGCTCACCCTGGTACTCCATGTCGATGGCGTCGGGCAGGCCGTCGTGCAGGCCGACGAAGAAGCGCCCCAGCTGCTCGGCCAGGCCCATGAACGTGCGCACGGTGTCGGACACGTCGCTCGCCGCGACGTTGACCGCGTAGGGAACGAAGTCGCCTCCCAGCGCGAGCAGGACCTGCTCGGCGATGGTGACGCCGGCCTTGTCCTGCGCCTCCTCGGTGGACGCCCCGAGATGCGGCGACACCACGACCCCGGGCAGCTCGAAGAGGGGCGACTCGGTGCAGGGCTCCTTGGCGAACACGTCCAGTCCCGCCCCGGCCACGATGCCGTCACGGATCGCATCCGCCAGCGCCTCCTCGTCCACGATGCCGCCGCGGGCCGTGTTCACGATGCGGATGCCCGGCTTGGCCTTGGCGAGAAGGTCACGCCCGAACAGGCCGATGGTCTCGGGCGTCTTCGGCGTGTGGATGGAGACGAAGTCCGCCTGCGCCACCAGCTCCTCGATGCTGACCAGCCGCACCCCCATCGCCCGCGCCCGCTCCTGGGACACGAAGGGGTCGTAGCCGATGAGCTCCATGCCGAAGGAGTGCGCGCGCTGGGCCACCAGCGAGCCGGCCCGGCCGAGCCCGACGACGCCGAGCACCTTGCCGTGCAGCTCGACGCCCTCCCACTTCGAGCGCTCCCAGCGCCCGGCCACCAGCGCCGAATGGGCCTGGGGGATGTTGCGCGCCTGCGCCAACAGCAGGGCCATGGCCTGCTCGGCGACGGAGAGGATGTTCGAGGTCGGCGCGTTGACGACCATGACGCCGCGCTCCGTGGCGGCGGTGACGTCGACGTTGTCGAGGCCGACGCCGGCCCGCCCGACGACCGCCAGACTGGTTCCGGCCGCCAGGACGCCCGCCGTCACCTGCGTCGCGGACCGGATGATCAATGCATGGGCGCCCACGATCGCCTCCAGGAGCTGCTCGGGGCTCAGGCCCTCCTGCACGTCGACCTCATGGCCCGCGTCGGCCAGCAGGTCGAGCCCGCTCTGCGCGATCTTCTCCGCTACCAGAACCCGTGCCACCGCGGTGGCCTCCTCACTCCCCCCGCCCGAATGCAGGTCAGTCTTGCGCCTCGGCGAAGAGCGCGGCCAACCGGGACACGCCCTCGACCAGGTCGTCGTCGCCCAGCGCGTAGGACATGCGGAAATAGCCCGGCGCGCCGAACGCCTCCCCGGGGACGACCGCCACCTTGGCTTCGTTGATGCAGATCTCGGCCAGCTCCGCGCTGCTTGCCGGACGTTGACCCCGGAGGGACCGACCGAGCAGCCCCCTGACCGAGGGATAGGCGTAGAACGCGCCCTCCGGCTCGACGCAGACAATCCCGTCGATGTCGTTGAGCATCCTGACGATGGTCTGACGCCGGCGGTCGAAGGCCGCCCGCATCATGGCCACGTCCTCGAGCCCGCCCGCGACAGCGGCCAGCGCCGCCCGCTGCGCCACGTTGGACACGTTGGACGTCTCGTGGCTCTGGATGTTGGTCGCCGCGCCGATGGCGTCGGCGGGGCCGATCAGCCACCCGACCCGCCAGCCGGTCATGGCATAGGTCTTGGCCACGCCGTTGGCCACCAGGCAGCGGTCGGCCAGCTCGGGCACGAGCACCGGCATGGAGTGGTGCTCGGCCTCGCCGTAGACCAGGTGCTCGTAGATCTCGTCGGTGAGCACCCAGATGCCCTTGGCCAGCGCCCAGCGGCCGATCGCCTCGATCTCCTCGCGTGGGTACACCGCCCCCGTCGGGTTGGAGGGGGACACGAAGAGCAGCGCCTTGGTGTTGGGCGTCCAGGCCGCCTCGAGGTCCTCGACCGAGGAGCGGAAGCCGGTCGTCTCGTCGGAGGAGACGACGACCGGGGTCCCGCCCGCCAGCCGGATCGCCTCGGGGTAGGTGGTCCAGTAGGGCGCAAGCACGAGGACCTCGTCGCCTGGGTCGCAGAGCACCGCGAACGCGTTGGCCACCGCCTGCTTGGCACCGTTGGTCACCAGCACCTGGGCGGCGGTCACGACGAGGCCCGAGTCGCGCTCGGTCTTGTCGGCGACCGCCTGGCGCAGCGCGGGGATGCCACCCGTCGGCGTGTAACGGTGGTTGGCCGGGTCGCGGCAGGCCAGCACTGCGGCCTCCACGATGTGGGCCGGGGTCGGGAAGTCGGGCTCGCCCGCGCCGAAGCCGATGACGTGCTCCCCCGCCGCCTGCAGGGCCTTCGCCTTGGCGTCCACGGCGAGCGTCGCGGAGGGCGCGACGGCGGCAGCCCGGCGCGAGATCCGGCGGACCTCGGTTGTGGATGGGGTGGTCGTCACGGGTGCCATGATCTCATACGTGCCAGACATCAAGATCCCCGCCGAACTGCTCCCCTCCGACGGCCGTTTCGGGTCCGGCCCTTCCAAGGTGCGCCCCGAGCAGATCGACGCGCTGGCCGCGGTTTCCTCCACCTATCTCGGTACCTCCCACCGCCAGAAGACGGTCAAGACACAGGTCGGCCGGGTGCGTGCCGGCATGCGCCAGCTGTTCTCGCTCCCCGACGGCTACGAGGTGGTGCTCGGCAACGGGGGCACCACCTGCTTCTGGGACGCGGCCACGTTCGGGCTCATCGAGGAGCAGAGCCAGCACCTGAGCTTCGGCGAGTTCTCGTCGAAGTTCGCGTCCTGCGCCAAGGCGGCGCCGCACCTCAAGGACCCCCAGGTGATCGAGTCGGAGGTGGGCACGCACCCCACGCCGATGGCCGACCCCTCGGTCGACCTGTACGCCCTGACCCACAACGAGACCTCGACCGGGGTCTCCATGACGATCCGCCGCCCCGAGGGTGCCGCCCCACCCACCGTCGGCGGCGGGCTGGTGGCGGTCGACGGGACGTCGGGGGCCGGCGGGCTGCGCGTCGACCCGGCGGAGTTCGACGCCTACTATCTGGCGCCGCAGAAGTGCTTCGCCAGCGACGGCGGGCTCTGGATCGCCGTCATGTCGCCGGCCGCGCTCGAGCGGGTGGAGCGGATCTCGGCCTCCGGGCGTTGGATCCCCACCTTCCTCGACCTCCAGACGGCCGTCGACAACTCGGTGCTGGACCAGACCTACAACACGCCCGCGCTGGCCACCGTCTTCATGCTGGCCGAGCAGCTCGACTGGATGAACTCCAACGGCGGCCTGGAATGGACGGCCTCGCGCTGCGACCGCTCGGCCGAGATCCTCTACACCTGGGCCGAGCAGTCCGGCTTCGCGCGGCCCTTCGTCGAGAACCCGGCCGACCGCAGCCACGTCGTCGGCACGATCGATTTTGTAGATGCGGTGGACGCCTCCGCGATCGCGGCGGTGCTCCGGGCCAACGGGATCGTCGACACCGAGCCCTACCGCAAGCTCGGTCGCAACCAGCTTCGTATCGCGATGTTCCCGGCGATCGAGCCGGAGGACGTCGCGTCCCTCTGCGGTTGCATCACCCACGTGGTGGGCGCGCTGGCCGACTGACGCGACCGGGTGGCAGCTCTCCGCCCGGCCCGGCCGACTGGGGCTATCCCCCCCACAAAGACTGGTGAGAGCACCCTGGCGAGTCCCGATACCCGCTCTGTAGAATACTCGGTATAGCGGAGGCCAGATGGGCCTCCGGCGGGCGTCGGGGCGGGAAAGTCGAGGTCGGAGCATTGAGCACCGCAACGCGAGCCAACTCTCCCCCGTCTTCCGCCGACGCCGGCGAGTGGGCCGTCGAGACCCATGGGCTGACCAAACGGTTCGGCGAGAACGTCGCCGTCGACGACGTGGAGCTGCTGGTCCCCCGGGGCTGCGCCTTCGGCTACCTCGGCCCCAACGGTGCCGGCAAGACGACGCTGATCCGGGTGCTGCTGGGCCTGACCCACGCCGACGCCGGAACGATGTCCCTCCTCGGCTTCGCCGTCCCCCGCCACCGCGACCGTGCGCTGGCCCGGGTCGGGGCCATCGTGGACGAGCCCCGCTTCCACCGCCATCTCACCGGCCGCCAGAACCTGCAGATCCTCGCTGCGGCGCGTGAGCCGGCGGCCAAGGGCCGCATCGAGCCGGCACTCGAGCGCGTCGGCATCCTCCATCGGGCCAACGACAAGGTGTCGAAGTACTCCATGGGCATGCGCCAGCGCCTGGGCGTCGCCGCCTGCCTCCTCGGGGACCCCCAGCTGCTCATTCTCGACGAGCCCATGAACGGCCTCGACCCGGCGGGGATGCTCGACATGCGCGACATGATCCTGTCCCTCGTCGCCGAGGGGCGTACGGTCGTGCTCTCCTCGCACCTCCTCGACGAGGTCGAGCGCACCTGCGACGCCGTGGCCATCGTGGACCACGGCAAGGTCATCCGGCAGGGCCCGATCTCGCAACTGCTCGCCGGGTCGTCCTTCGAGGTCCAGGTCGAGTGCTCGGACCCCGACCGGGCGCGCAGCCTGCTCGATACCACCACCTTCGGCGCACACGTCCAGGTGGGCCCAGATGGGCTCGCGATCTCCCTGCCGGAGGGCACCGAGCGCGACGCCATCGCCGAGATCAACCGCCAATTGGTGGAGGGCGGGATCTCGGTGTACCGGCTCCAGCACATCCAGGCCTCGCTCGAGTCGTGGTTCCTCGAGGTCACGAGCCGTCTGGGGGCACCTGAATGACGACGATCTCCGATGTCAGCGCAGCGGCACCGGGTCCGGCCCCCACTCCGGTCCCGGCGGGGGCGCGGGGCGATCACCGCGGCTCGTGGATCCCGACGTGGGGCATGATCACCACGCGCTTCATGGAGCTGCGCAAGCGGCGGGGGCTGATGATCGCGCTGATCGCCGTTTACATCGGCATCCCGGCCGTCTTCCTCGCCGTGCGACTCATCTCCCACGCCGTGGACCCCGAGTCCTTCGGGCCGGCCGGCGGCTACTCCATCTTCAACACGCTGGTGCTCGCCTTCATGTACGTCTTCGGGTTCATCGTGGCGGCCGTCGTCGGTTGCACGGCGGGGTCGGTCGACCTCACGGATGGGATGTTCCGCCATCTGGTGATCACGGGCCGTTCCCGGATGGCCCTGTACCTGGCACGGATACCCGCCGGGCTGGCCATCGTCATCGCGATGGTGGCGGTTGGGTACACGATCGTCTGCGCGGTGTGCGTGTTCGCCGCCCCGACGCAGCTCAACTACGACGGGATCAACGTGCCGCAGGGGCTCTCGCGCCCCGCCCTGGACGCCTGGGCCGCCGACCATGCCGACGAGATCATCTGCAACTTCAACTACGACGGGCCGAACCCCCCGCCGAACGTGCCCTGCGGCAATGGTCAGACCAGCGGACCCCCGTCCGGTGCCGTGATCAAGACGCCGCACGGCGTGATCACCGTGCCCACCGCCACGCAGGCGCAGATCCGGGCGTTCGCCGTCACCATGGCCAACCAGAATTACGTCGACTACAGCGCCAACTTCCTGGTCCCCCCGACCTCGCTGATGGTCGACGTGGGCCTGTGGATCGCGCTCGAGGCGACCATCGGGTTCATCGTGGGGCTCGGGCTGGCGTCCCTGATGGGGCAGCGGACGGTCCCGGTGATCCTCCTCGTCGTGCTGGAGCTGATCCTGACGCCGATCTTCAGCCGGGCCGTCATCGCCTACATGCTCAACGTCCAGCGGGCCATCGTGGGCGTGGCCATGCTCCACATCGAGCCGGGCAACCTCCCGACGCCGTTCAGCGGTGGCGGTCCCGCTGGCGGGGGCGGCGGAGGGCTGGGCCGGGAGTTGCTCAGACCGGAGTCCACCCTGGTGGCCTCGCTGGTGATCGTGGGCTGGATCCTGTTCTGGACCGCCATCGGGGCCTGGCGGATGATGACCCGGGACGCCTGATCAGGGCACCGCGAAACCGACCGAGGCGAGCAGCCGTTCGCTCTCGTCCCACAGCCGCGCCGCGGCCTCGTCGTTGCGGGCATTCCGGCTCATGTGGCCCGGCTTGGAGCGGACCCAGTACATGCCGGTCTTGGTGGCCACGTCGGGGCTGGTGGCCAGGAACACCGAGGTCCTCGCGGCGCGCTGCGGGTTGATCTGGAGGGGCCGTATCGCTCGCATGCCGAATCCCATCATCCCCGACAGGTCTCCGTCCATCCCGAACCTGCTGCGGACCCAGCCGGGGTGCATGGCGTTGGCGGTAACCCCGGTGCCCTCGAGCCGCGTGGCGAGCTGGCGCGTGAAGAGGACGTTGGCCAGCTTGGAGCGGCAGTAGGCCTCCATCGCCTCGTAGCCCTTCTCGCTCTGGAGGTCCTCGAAGCGCATGCCGTGGAAGGCGGCGTGGTGCCCGACCGAGGTGACGTTGATGACCCGCGAGGGGGCGCCGGCGCGCAGGCGGTCGAGCAGCAGGTTGGTCAGGTAGAAGTGCCCGAGGTGATTGACCCCGAAGGTGTACTCGATCCCCTGGGCCGTCACCTGACGCTGCGACCACGTCCCGCCGGCGTTGTTGACGAGGACGTCGAGGCGGCCCCAGCGCGACAGCACCTCGTCTGCCGCCTTCCGGACCGAGACCAGGTCGGCGAGGTCGAGCGACACCAGGTGCACGTCGTCGTTCCAGGTCCTCCGGGTGACCTCCTTGGCGGCCGCCTCGGCCTTGGCCCGGTTGCGGCAAGCCAGAACGGTGGTCGCCTCGAGCGCCGCCACGCCGACGGCGGTCTCGAGACCGATGCCGGTATTCGAACCGGTGACCACGACGACCTTGCCCTGCATGCTCACGAGATCGGTCAGCCTACGCAGGTCGACGGGCGGACCTCGAAATGCTGAACACTGGATTCTCGGCGGCACTCCTGGATGCGTCGCAGCTCATTGATCGCCACTCTCGCCGTGAGCCCGCTCCCACTCCGCCGGCGGTCCGATCGCGGATGCTTCGGGACCGAGCCGCTCCACATAGGCACGGTGGACCACCCGCCAGCGGTCCGCTGGCTTCCAGGGCACGTCCGTGCCCTCGCAGACGCGGGCCAGCTGTTCGAGACAGACGTGCCACCCGGCGGCATCGCGCGCCGCCTTCCCATGCTCGGGGAACGTGACGGTGAGGTGGAGGACGCATCCCGAGCCGTCGGGCTCCAGCTCGAAACGGAGGATGTCGTCGGCCCAGCGCAGCTCCATGAGCGAGGGGGGTTCGATGGCGAGCATCTCGCCGTCGAAGGGCTCCCCCTCGGGCTCGCGGAAGGTGAAGTGGAGCGGCGCCCCCGCAGCTCGTGCACCCTCGATCGTGGTCGGGAACCATTCCGCCAGGTGCGCGTCCTCGGTCAGGGCGCGCCACAGCAACTCTCGTGGGTGTGCCAGGCGCCGCCGGAAGCACAGGACCGACGTCCCGCCGACCCGCTCGAGGGTGCCGAGCTCGTCGATCTCCCCTGGGCTCACGCCCACGGCTCCTCGCCGCTGCCCTCCATGATCTGGAGGTGGCGTTCGAGTGCGTTCAGGCGCGAGGACCAGCGCCGACGGTAGGGCGCCAACCACTCGTCGATCTCCCGGAGCGGCTCGGGGCTGACCCGGTAGATCCGGCGCTGCGCATCGGCGCGGGACTCGACGAGGCCTGCGTCGCGCAGGACCTTGAGGTGCTTGGAGACGGCGGGCTGGCTGAGCGACAGTGCCTCCACGAGCTCACCGACGGGCCGCTCGTCCTCCATCAGGAGGTCGAGAATGCGGCGGCGGCTCTCCTCGGCCAGCACCTCGAATGTGGCTGTCACGCAGCTAGTATTTCTCCATAGCTATATAACTGTCAAGGGATGTTCAGCTGCTGGGCGTCTTGGCGGCGATCCTCCGCAGTGGCGGCAGGGTCGGCGGCGGCTGGCGCCGCGGTGGGAGCGTCGCCAAGAGCTGCGTCGTCGCCTCGGTGACCACCGAGACGGCGCGCTCGAACGCGTCCTCGGTCTGTGGGGAGGTCGACTGGACGCCGCTGACCTTGCGGACGTACTGGCGGGCCGCCGCCTCGATCTCCTCTGGCGTGGCAACGGGCTCGAGCCCGCGGAGTGTGGTGATGTTCCGGCACATGCGCGCCACCCTACGTCCTACCGGTTTGCGCAACGGCCGGGTGTGACGACGACGGTGACCCGATGACCGGTCTTGTCGTTGCGAACCTGGAGCAGGTTGCTGTCAGGTTGGGAGATCTGTGTCGCGCCCGACGTTCGGACGCAGTAGCCGTGGCGGTAGTGGATCTCCGTGGGAACGACGATGACCGTCGGTGCGTGGATGCGGTGGTTCGGCACGTAGAGCAGGTGGAACTCACCGCTCGACGGCGAGAAGTCGAATGAGACCGGCTCACCGGCGATCGCCTCGGGGTACGTCCGGCTCAGCACGCGCGCCGTCGAGCGCAGCCGCCCGTCGGCCATCACGAGCGACTCTGCCGCGCTGCCGGTGGGATCGCCGTAGTACTTCCAGGCCCAGTAGGCCCACCCCACCTGCTGCGCATCCATGTTCGCCGTGATGCTCGACAGGAGAACGGGGCTGCTGGACGCGCCGAACTCACTGACCAACCACGCCGGTCCGCCGGGCTGGAGATCCGACGCCATCTCGCTGCGGTCCTCTGCCCGCCTCCTGAGCGAGCGTGTCTCCTGGCGCGCGCAGGCCGTGATGTCCGTCGGGTTGCCCGTCACCGGACTGCGGGCGCTGCAGTAGAGGTGGACGTTGAAGACGAGACGACCCAGGTTCATCGGCCCCAGATAGGTCGGGAGCCCACGGTTCGCGTAGTTGTCGGGCTCGTCGAAGATCAGATGGGCAGGATCGTTCGCCTGGATCGTCGGCACGACGCCGTTGGCGGGGTCGGCCTGCGGGCAGTGCAGCGGGGGCGCACCGTGCAGTGCGGAGCCGACGTGGGCCGTGCCGGTGTAGAAGCATTCGAGCTGGGCATCGAAATGCTCGTCCCCAAAACGGATCAACGACGTCGAGAAGGGTTCGTTGAACGGGTCGTAGCCCAGGATCCATGGGTTGCCCCGAAAAGAGCGCGCCACGTCTCCCCACACGCGGTCGTACTCAGCTTGCAGGTCGCCTCGGACATTGTTCGCCCAGAAGTGGTGAAAGGCAATGCCCGCGGCCTTGGTGGTGTACTCGAGAGACCAGCGGCCCGGCACGTCCACGCTCCGCACGCCGTTCGTGCACACGGCCCAGGCGGGGGCACCCTCGCCGTCGAACATCTGGTTGAAGACGTCCTGGTGCATATCCAGGATCGTGTAGATGTGGAACCTCCCCAGCAGGTTCACGGTCGTCCGCAACCGTGCCACGTACCGGTCGAAGATGGCCCCGTTGAACTGGTGCGGATTCGCGGGCGTCCCGCGGCCGCAGATGGCCGGATCGTTGGCGGGGGCGGTCCCTGGCTCCAGGCCGCTCCAGGTCATCCCCAGACGGACCACGTTGAACCCGAGACGTGCCATCAGCGAGGCATCGGCCGCGGAGAAGTTCCACGGCTTCCCGGGCGCGGGAAAGAGCTCGTAGGGGGCGTGTTTGTAGACGGCATTGACACCGTGGAAGAAGACGATGCGCCCCTCGCGGTCGTAGAGGTACGGACCACCCGGAGCAGCGATCGGGCCCGAGACCGCCGCCGTGTCGGCGCCGGTGAGGATGGGTGACCGCAGGGTCGGGAGGGCCGAGGCGGTCGCGCCCGCGGCGGTCCCCGGTGCGACCGCCGTCACGAGCACTACGAGGACGAACCCCGGCAGTCGACGTCGCACGGGCGACAGTCTGACCGCGCCCTCGTGCCATCTGGCCGCGCCCGCCGCGGACTACTGAGGCGGCGACAGACCCGGCAGGTTGGGCCGTCGCGGGTAGTCGGCGACGACGACCCGGCAGGCCCCGAGCGGGCGGACCCAATGCGAGATGTCGGGCGGCACGACGGCGATGCAGCCCTCGCCGGGCACCTGTTCCTCGCCGTCGACGATGTGCCACACCGCGTCCTGCTCCTGCTGGTGCTCGTGCAGCGGCGTGGCGGCGGCCGCGATGTCGTACGTCATGGTCGCGGAATGGAGGAACCGGCCGCTCCACCCGGGGAGGGGCTCTGCCGGCAGCATGTCGGAGGGCCGGGCGAACGGCACGTCAGTAGTCCAGCCCCGCGTACCACTCCCCGCGCCCGTGCGGCGTGAGGTCGAGCAGGTTCCAGACCGGCGAGAGCAGGTCGATGCCCCGCTCCGGGACGTCGTCGGCCATTCTCGGATGGCAGGTGTAGAAGTGGCGGGGCGAGCCGTCGGCGTCGAGCATGAAGACCGAGATCGTCGAGTCCTGGTTGCCCGCCTCGTCCTCGGCGCACAGGTCGTACTGGAACGTGCTGTCGCCACAACTGAGCAGGCGAACGTCGTCCCAGCCGCGGTCGCGCGCATGCGCCCGCAGACGTGGCGGATCGGCGGCGGCCGCGACCACGAAATCGGCGTTCCGGCCGATGTGGCGCACGACAGCGTTGAGGCCGTCGATCCACATGGTGCACATGGGGCAGGGTGACGTCTGGAGCTTCCCGTACATCACGTGCTGGACGACGAGCGCCCGCTCCGGCGACGTGAACAGCTCGCTCAGCCGTACGGTGGTCACGGGGTCGTCCCCGTCGGCCAGGCTCCGGGGGCCCTCGAGGAACTCGTAGTCCTCGACAGGTGTCCCGGGCGGGAGTTGGCGCCGGAGCGATGCCACCTTCTCGCGGTGGTGCATGAGCTCGACCCCGGCCTCCCGCAGCTCCTCGCGCCGCTTGGCGTACTCGGCAGGTTCATCGAGACGGGTCTGCTGCATGGGCCGCTCCTTCGACGTCTCGAATGTAGCGGGGAGCCGCATCGGCTGCGCCGGCCGACGGGCACGGTCAGAATGGCGACGTGCTGGGACATGTGGGAGTGAACGTCCCCGACCTCGAGCGAGCAGCGGCCTACTACGGCCCGCTCATGCCCCTCCTCGGCCACGAGCCGTTCCTGAGCGCCGAGGACGCGATCGCGTTCATGCCGGCCGAGGGTCGGCGCGGCGCCGACCTCTTCTTGTACCGGGCGACCGATGAAGGGCCCTACTCGCGGGAGCGCACCGGGCTGCAGCACCTGGCCTTCATCGTTCCGACCCGTGCCGCCGTGCGCGAGGTGCATCTGCATGTCAGGAGGGAGGGCAGCACCGTCCTGCACCCCCCGCAGGAATGGCCGCAGTATCCCCCGCCGTACTTCGCGACCTTCTGGCTCGACCCGTTCGGGATCATGCTCGAGGCCGTGTGCCACCACGACCGCGACTGATCGTCAGGCGACCTGCTCGAGCGCCCTCGCGATCTCGACGTCGCCCGACACGCTGCGGACGCTGAGGTCGACCTGGGCGTCGCGGCGCCCGGTGCGGGGGGTGTCGTCGAGCGGGATGTCCGAGTGGACCGAGCCCGACAGCGTCTCGACGTCGACATGGAGGTCCACCCCTTCGGAGACGCCCACCGAGACGTTCCCCGAGACGGACCGGACGTGCAGGGTGCCCTCACCGAGCGCGAGGACCCGCACGTCGCCGGAGACGTTGACGATCCGTGCCCCGTGCGACAGCTCGCCGAGGCGGACATTGCCCGAGGTCGCCTTGACCTCCACCTTGCCGGCCGCGGCGCCGACCTCCAGATCACCCGACGCCGTCGCGAACACGGCCGAGCCGGCCACGCTGGAGCAGCGCAGGTCCCCCGACGCGGTGTGCACCCGGAGGTCACCACCGACGGCCCCGATCGTGATGCTGCCACTGGCCGTCTTGGCCACGGCATCGGCCGTCACATCGTCGGCGGAGATGTCCCCGCTCGACGAGGCGAGGTCCGCCGCGTTGATCAGCCCCGTGATCTCGACGTCGCCCGAGCCCGTGAGCACCTTGACGTCGCTGCCCTTGGGCACCTCGACGCGCACGGTGACCGCATGGCGACGGATGAAGCGCCTCCCGCGCAGACTGGGGACCTTCACGGCCACGATGTGGCGGCTGCCCGAAGGTCGGCACTCCACGGCGGAGTGCTCGACGAGCTCCTCCGCTCCGGGCGTGGTGGGCTCGAGCGAGACCACCGTGGTGTCCGTCTCGCGCGCGGTGATCGCGACCAGGCCGACCTCGTTCTCCACGTAGAGCCGCACGGCCCCCGGCGTCTCGAATGTCTTCTCCATCTCCGTCTGTCCCTTCACGTTGTGCCGTACCCGTGTAGGCGGTTCCCGCCTCGCCGGGAAAGGCTCCTCTGTGCCGATGTTCCGCGCTCGAGCGCGCGCACGATGAACGTGTTGACCGAGACGCCCTCGCTCGATGCGCCTTCCTCCACCCGGGCCTTCAGGCTCTCGCCGAGGCGGAGGGTGATGCGGGCCGCCAGGTCGCCGTCGCCATCGCCGTCTGAGACGTGCACGTCCTCGACGTAGGCCAGGCCCACGTCGTCGCCGGCGACCCGGACCTCGATCCGCCCCTCGGGCAGGTCGCCCGAAAGCTCCGCGGCGGCGTCTGACAACAGTTCGAGGATGCGGGCCGGGGCGGACCGGGCCACCACGGCGGCGATCCGCTCGGCGGCCTCGGCCACGGCGTCGTCACCGAGCTCCCCGACCGCCACCACGTCCGAGGTCAGCCCGTCGAGCACCAGTGACATCTTCATGATGTCACTGTGACATCACTATGATGTCACGTCAACTCGGTGCAGAGCCCCTGGTCAGCCGCCCGAGGCGTCCTGCACCCGGGTCTTCCCGGCGGAGATGAACGGCATCATGGCGCGCAGCTCCTGGCCGACCTTCTCTATCTGGTGGGCCTTCCCCTCGTCGCGGAGCTGCTGGAACCGGGGCCGCCCCGCCTTGTTCTCGGCGATCCACTCCTGGGCGAAGGAGCCATCGCGGATCTCGTCGAGGATGCTCTGCATCTCGGCGCGGACGGCGTCGTTGATGAGCCGGGGGCCCCGCGTCAGGTCGCCGTACTCCGCCGTGTCCGAGATGGAGTAGCGCATCCCGGCGATGCCCTGCTCGTACATCAGGTCCACGATGAGCTTGAGCTCGTGCAGGCACTCGAAATAGGCCGACTCCGGCTGGTACCCGGCGTCGACGAGCGTCTCGAAGCCGGCCGTCACGAGGGCCGTCAGGCCGCCGCACAGGACGACCTGCTCGCCGAAGAGGTCGGTCTCCGTCTCCTCGTCGAAGGTGGTGTCCAGCACCCCGGCGCGGGTGGCACCGATGGCGTGGGCGTAGGACAGCGCGAGCTCGCGGGCCTTGCCCGTGGCGTCCTGGTGGACTGCGATGAGCGACGGCACGCCGCCACCCTCGGTGTACGTCCGGCGCACGAGGTGACCGGGACCCTTGGGCGCCACCATGGTGACGTCGACGCCGGGCGGCGGCACGATCTGCTCGAAGCGGATGTTGAACCCGTGGGCGAACATCAGGCAGTCGCCGTCGTTGAGGTGGGGCGCCACGAACTCGTCGTAGGCGGCCTTCTGCTCGGTGTCGGGCAGCAGGATCATGATCACGTCGGCCTCGGCGGCGGCGTCGGCCAGCGACGTGACGCGCAGTCCCGCCTCCTCGGCCTTGCGCCGGCTGGAACTGCCCTCACGCAGGGCGACCCGGACGTCTACCCCCGACTCCATCAGGTTCAGCGCGTGCGCGTGCCCCTGCGACCCGTAGCCGAGGATGGCCACCTTACGGCCGGCGATCAAGCTGGGGTCGGCGTCGGATTCGTAGTACAGCGTGGCCATGGTGGCTTCTCTCTCTTCTTGGTCTCGATCAGTGGCGATCTAGCTTAGGCAGGGCCACCCGCCCGGTCCGTTGGAGCTCGACGACCTGGTAGTGCTCGAGCAGCCCTTCGAAGTCGTCGATCTTCTCGGGCCGGCCGGCCAGCATCACGGTGAGGCGGTCGGCGCCGACACTGACCACCTCGCCGCCGAAGACGCCCACCAGCTGGATCACCTGCGACCGCTCGGTCGGACCCACCGCGATCGTCACCAGCACCAGCTCCCGCTCCACGGCCTCGCTCGGCGAGAGCTCGCCGATGGAGACCACGTTGACGAGCTTGTCCAGCTGCATGATCACCTGCTCCAACGGCGCGGACTCGACGTCCACGACGATGGTGATGCGGCTGAAGTGCTCGTCCTCGTCGGTGGGTGCGACGGCCAGCGAGTAGATGTTGAAGCCGCGGCGGCTGAAGAGCCCCGCCACGCGGGCCAGCACGCCCGCCTTGTTCTCCACCAGCACCGAGAGGATGTGGTGGCGGGGCGACGCGCCCTTCCCACCGGGCACCGAAGTCAGCTGCGCCGGCGTCACGAGCCCACCCGCAGGTCGGGGTGCACGACGATGTCGTCGTTGGAGGAGCCGGCGGCCACCATCGGGAACACCTTCTCGAAGGCGTCGGTGCGGAAGTCGACCACGACGGGCCGGTCGTCGATGGAGTTCGCCTTCTCAATGGCCGGCCCCACGTCCTCGGGCGTCTCGGCCCGGATGCCCACGCACCCCATCGCCTCGGCCCACTTCACGTAGTCGGGCAGGTCGGGTGACAGGTAGACCTCCGAGTAGCGCTCCCCGTAGAACATCTCCTGCCACTGGCGCACCATTCCCAGGTAGGCGTTGTTGAGGATGGCGATCTTGACCGGGATCTGCTCCGAGCTCGCCGTCACGAGCTCCTGCGCGGTCATCTGGAAGCAGCCGTCGCCGTCGATGGCCCACACGGTGCGCTCAGGACGGCCCACCTTGGCCCCGATGGCGGCCGGCACGGCAAACCCCATGGTGCCGGCGCCGCCGGAGTTCACCCATGTGTAGGGGTGCTCGAAGTTCCAGTACTGCGAGGCCCACATCTGGTGCTGGCCCACGCCGGCGACCACGATGGTATCGGCCGGGGCCGAGTCGCGCAGCTGCTCCACGACGTTCTGCGGCTTGATCGCACCGCCGTCTGCGTCGGCGTAGTGGAGCGGGAAGCGCTCCTGCCATTCGCGGATCTGACGCCACCAGGGCGCGAGGTCCTGCACCAGCGGCTGGTCGGCCCGGGCGTCCATGGCGAGCAGCAGCTCCTCGACCACCTGGCGGCAGTCGCCGGCGATCCCGACGTCGGGGACGCGGACCTTGCCCAGCTCTGCGGGGTCGATGTCGACATGGATGATCTTGGCGTCAGGAGCGAAGGCGCTGATCTTGCCCGTGACCCGGTCGTCGAAGCGCGCCCCGAGGCTGACGAGGAGATCGCTCCGCTGCATCGCGGTCACGGCCGTGTAATGGCCGTGCATCCCCGGCATCCCGAGCGCCTGGGGGTGCGAGTCGGGGAAGGCGCCCCGGGCCATCAGCGTCGTCACCACCGGGATGCCGGTGCGCTCGGCCAGGGCGCGCAGCACTTCGGCGCCGCGGGACTTGAGCACCCCGCCGCCGACGTAGAGCACGGGGCGATGGGCGCCGGAGATGAGCTCGGCGGCCTGGCCCACCAGGACCGGGTCGCCGAAAGTGACGGGGTGGTACCCCGGGAGGTCGAGCTCGTCGATGGACGACGGCCAGTACCACTCCATGGTGGCGTTGGAGATGTCCTTGGGGAGGTCGATCAGGACCGGTCCCGGCCGCCCGGTGGTTGCAACGTGGAAGGCGGCGGCGACCACCCTGGGGATGTCCTGGACGTGCTTGATGAGCCAGTTGTGCTTGGTGATGCCCATGGTCACGCCGGTGATGTCGCACTCCTGGAAGGCGTCGGTGCCGATGGAGGCGGTGGCCACCTGGCCCGACACCACGATGAGCGGGGTCGAGTCCATGTACGCATTCGCCAGCGGCGTGACGATGTTGGTGGCCCCCGGGCCGCTGGTCACCATCGCCACGCCCGGCTTGCCGGTGACCATGGCGTAGCCCTCGGCCATGTGGCCGGCGCCCTGCTCGTGGCGCACCAGGATGTGGCGGATGGAGGAGTCGATGATCGGGTCGTAGACGGGCAGGATGGCGCCGCCGGGCAGGCCGAACATGACGTCGACCCCCTGCATCTCGAGGCTCTTGATGAGGGCCTGGGCCCCTGTCAACTTCATATGACTTCCCCTGATCTTGATCGTGTGTCTTGTCCGGAAATTGAAACGACCCTCCGAGTCGGAGGGTCGAGAGGCGCGTTGCGGTGGGGGCGCGCCTCTACGTTACGAGTACCAGAATCGTCGGTCGGGCGCTGCGTGCCTGCATGAGGGCACCATTGTGCCATGCCCGCCGCCCCGGGACAACCCCGGGGCCGTCCCGGTTGGATCTGTCCGTCTCGGTCGACGAGCTCGAGATGGCCATCCGCGCCGTCAACGCCGGGGCGGCGGCGGCACCGAGCGCCCCCCCTCCGGTGGCAACGGGCCCGCGGCTTGGTAGATGGTGGAGCGGGCGGCGCTCCTCGGAGGGACCGTCGAGGCCGGCAACGGGGGCGGTCCTGCACCGAGGCGTATGCCTCCAGGTATCCAGGCGAGTTCTTGGGGGCAGGGGTCACGTAGGAGGTCGCTCAATGACGGCGAACAGGGGCCAGGAGCCGTCGAGACCCTTGAGCTGGTAGGGGCCCCGTTCGTCGAAGGCGGTGCTCGATCCGGCAACGAGGTCCACCACCGTCCGCGAGACGAGAACCTCGCCGGCCCCGGCCTGAGCCGAGATCCGCTGGGCCCGGTGCACCGCGATTCCGCTGACGTCATCGCCTCGTGCTTCGACCTCACCCGTGTGCAGCCCGGCCCTCACCTGCATCTCCATGCGGGTGGCGCCTGCGCAGATGGACGCCGCGCACCGGATGGCCTGGGTGGGGCTGACGAAGGTGGCCAGGATACCGTCGCCGGTCGTCTTCACCTCCCGTCCGCCGAACCGGTGCAGTTCGGATCGCACCATGGCGTCGTGGCGATCGAGAAGGTCGTGCCAGGATCGGTCGCCCTCCCTCGTCGCCCGCTCCGTCGATCCGACGATGTCGGTGAACAGGACAGTGGTCAGAATGCGCTCGGTCGCCGCACCGCCCCGGGTCCCCGTGACGAACTCCTCGATTTCGTCGACGACCGCGTCGCTGCCCTCTCCGAAGGGGAGGTGGTCGCCACCTGGCAGCTCGACCAACCGGGCATCGCGAATGTGCGCGGCCAGGTACCGGGCGTGGTCCACCAAGAACAGGCTCGGGACGCGGTGCACGATGAGCGTCGGCGCTTCGATCGCCGCCAGCTGGTCACGAACGTCCCCTCCGAACGCCGCCTTGAGGATGATCCGCGCCGTGGCGGGGCTGGCGCCCTGGCGGCCGGCACGCGACCACCAGTCCCGGAAGGCGCGATCGTGCTGCAGGCTCGGCGCCATGAGGTGGACATCGTCGAGGTCGGGGTCCGGATCTGCGCCGCTCACGTCGAGCACGCCGTCGAGGAAGCGGTCAAGGACGTCCGGGGAACGCCGAACTGGTAGTCCTCGGCCCACGGCAGGCGTGCGTAGGAGTTGAGGAGGATGAGGGATCCAACCCGATCCGGGTGCCGGGCCGCGGCCAGCAGGGCTGAGAGCCCGCTCAACCCGGCGGCGAAGAGCGAGGCCTGGGTCGAGCCGGCGGCGTCGAGCACGGCGACAATGTCATCGACGACTGATGCGGTGCCGACGTCGCCCGAGGTGGTCCGGTCGGACAAGCCGATGCCCCGCCGATCGAACCGGATGAAGCGACTGAAGCTCGCCAGCCGCTGCTCGAAGCGCCGGACATGGGGCTCCTCGTCGTGAAGGTCGACGGAGACGACGTTGCCATAGCCGACGCAGAGAAGATCGGTCGGACCGCTCCCCAGAACCTGGTAGGCGACATGATCCCCGTCCTTCGTCCTGGCGTAGCGCGGTCGCCGCTGCTCCGTTCACCGCACCAGTCTGGCCAGGGCGACGGTGCGCCGCCACGAAGGGGTGTCACAGGCGGCGGAGCGACGGGAGCCCGCCGAGAGGTCCGAGGCGGCGGTGACCCAGAACTAAGACGCCGGAGGTGTCGCCATGCCCCCGCCGAGGAGGGCGGGGAGCGCCGTCGCCCGCATCCGCGCCAGCACCCGGTCCGTCACCGGCTCGGCATCCGGGTGGACGCCGCCGTTGCCCTCAGCCGCCGCCCGCCATGACGCGGCCCGCCGCTCGAACACGCCGGGGTCGTCGAAGGGCACGCAGTCGAGGCGGTCGGTCGTGAGGTCGACCACGATGGTGTCCCCGTCCTCGACGAGTGCGATCGGCCCCCCGAGGAGCGCTTCGGGGGCGACGTGGCCGATGACCAGGCCGACCGATCCCCCCGAGAAGCGAGCGTCGGTCATCAGCGCGATGGTGATGTGCCGCTGGCGGCAGAGGGCCGTGATCCGCGAGGTGGGGTCGAGGAGCTCCGGCATGCCCGGTGCGCCCCGGGGCCCTTCGTAGCGGATCACCACCATGTCGTTGTCCCCGAAGCTGTCGGGGTGCTTGTCCAGGGCCCCGATCAGCGAACGTTCACCGTTGAACACGCGGGCCCGGCCCGTGAAGACCCCGTCCTTCACACCGCCTTCGACGCCGGCGATCTTGAGGATCGCCCCACCGTCGGGAGCGAGGTTGCCGCGGAGCAGGCGGAGCCCGCCCGTGTCCTTGAAGGGCTTCTCGACCGCGTAGATCACGTCCTGGTCGGGAGGCGGGGGGGCGAGCCGCCGGAGCTGTTCGGCCAGGGTCTCGCCCGTGCAGGTCAGCGCGTCACCATCGAGGAAGCCGGCCGCGAGGAGCTCGTTGGCGATGACCTGCAGCCCACCCTTGGCGTCCACGTCCACCATGGAGTAGTCACCGAACGGTCGCATGTTGACCAGCACCGGCAGGCGCCGGGCCAGCTGGTTGAAGTCGTCCTGGCCGAGGACGTCGCCCCACAGGTCGATGCCGGCGGCGCGGGCGATCTCGACACTGTGCAGCAGCACGTTCGTGGAGCCGCCCATGGCGATGGTGACCGTCAGGGCGTTGCGCAGCGACGCCGGCGTCACGATGTCGCGGGGCCGGATGCCCCGGCTCGTCATGGCGACCAGGCAGTCGACCGCCTGGTCGGGGAACTCGGTCAGCCGGCGCGGGTCGGCCGACGGCGGGGACACCATGTGCAGCGGTTCGAGGCCGAGGACGGCGATGAAGGTCTGCATCGTGTTGTAGGTGAACATGCCCCCGCAGCTGCCCTGGCCGGGGCAGGCGTTGAGGGCGTACCGGGCGCGGACCTCCGCGTCCTGGTCGACCACCTGGAAGGCCGACACGAGATCGATCCGGGCACCGGTCTCCGGGTCGATCCCGGGCCTGATCGGGCCGTCGGAGATGACGACCGCTGGCGTGTTGTTCTCGAGCACGGCCGCGACGGTCCCGACCGGGGGCTTGTCGCACGCCACCACGGCTACCAGTCCGGCGACCTTGTTCGCCGCCAGGTGCATGTCGGCGACGTCGTGGACGACCTCGCGGCCGACCAGGGAGAACCGCATCTGCGGCGTGCCGTTGAGCTGGCCATCCGAGACGCCCAGGGTGAACGCCGGCGGTATCAAGCGGACGGCCAGGTCGTCCCCGGCGATGCGGCGGGACAGGGCGGCCTGGACGGCGTGCACCTTCTGCGGGACGCCGAGATAGCACTGGCTGTCCCCGAGGTTGCCGATCACCGCCCACACCGGGTCGTGGATCTTCTGGACGTCCTCACCGAGGAAGGCCGCCGTGCCGACCTTCTGCACGTCGCGCCCGGGGTTGAGGGACACGAAAGATTCGTTGGGCACGGAACCCAAACTAGCGGGAGGGTCGCCCCGACCAGAGGGGGACGACCGTGATGACCACCGGCGGCCCGGCCGTGTTCAGGCGGGGGTCGGTACCGGCGCCGACGGCGTGCCCTCGACGCCGATGGTGGGGATGGAGCGGTCGAGGAAACGCGGCATCCACCAGTTCAGCGGCCCGAGGAGCTCCATGATGGAGGGCACGAGCACCATCCGCACCAGCGTGACGTCGATCAGCACCGCCACCGCCAACCCGAGCCCGAAGACTTTCAGGATGTGCAGCGGGTCGTTGATCACGAACGAGGCGAAGACGCAGAACATGATGGCCGCCGCGGCCGTGATGATGCGGCCGGTCACGGCCAGACCATCGGCGACCGCCGCCGAGTTGTCACTCGTGCGCAGCCATTCCTCGCGGATGCGCGAGAGCAGGAACACCTCGTAGTCCATAGAGAGCCCGAACAGGATGGTGAACAGGGTGACCGGGATCCAGGGATCGATCGGTCCCTTCTCACCGATCCCGATCACCCCGCCGGCCCACCCCCACTGAAACACGGCGACAAGCACTCCGTAGGCGGCGCCAACGCTCAGCAGGTTCATGATGACGGCCTTGAGCGGGATCACGATGCTGCGGAATACGGTCATCAGCAGCAGGAAGGACAGTACGAGCACGGCACCGATCACGAGGAAGAGCCGGCTGCCGAGGAAGTTCGCGGCGTCGATGCCGCCCGCAGTCTGCCCGCCTACCAGCGCGTTCACGTCCGTCCCCGAGACCACCGGTGGTATGACGTCGTTCCTGAGCGTCTGCACGAGGGTCTCGGTCTGGGCGGACTGGGGCGAGGTGCTCGGGGTCACGATGATGACGGCGCCCGTCTTCGTGGCGTTGTACTGCGCCGGCGCCACGAAGGCCACGTCGGGCACGCCGGCTCGCAGCGCCGACTCGAGACGCTGAACGGTCGGCTGGTCGGCCGGGCCGTGCATGTCGACGGCGACCACGAGCGGGCCGTTGAACCCGACGCCGAACCCCTGGCTCAGCAGGTCGTAGGCCTGCCGCGTCGTCTGGGAGGCCGGGTCGTTGCTGGCGTCGGTGAAGGCGAGGCGCATGCCGAACATCGGCACGGCGAGAGCGACCAGGGCGACAATGGCCAGACTGCCGGCGATCCAGGCCCGGCGCTGGATGAGCCGGCTCCAGCGGTGCCAGAAGCCGTTCTCAAGCGGCGGCCCGCCGCTCTGCAACAGGCCCGGGATGTGGAGCTTGTCGATGGCGCTTCCGGCGAAGCCGAGCATGGCGGGCAGCAGCGTCAGAGCCGCGACGAGGACCATGAGGACGGCGGCGATGCAGGCTGTCGCCAGGCCGATCATGTACGGCTGGCCGATGAGGAAGAGCCCGAACAACGAGATGACGACCGTCCCGCCAGCGAACAGGACGGAGCGGCCCGACGTCATCAGCGATGTCACGACGGCGTTGCGCGGGTCGCGCCCCTCGAAGATGCCTTGCCGGTACCGCGTGACGATGAAGAGCGCGTAGTCGATCCCGACGCCTATGCCGATCATCGCCGCCATCTCGGGTGAGAAGTTCGGGACGACGAGGAAGTGTGTCACCAGCTCGAGCAGCGCCACGCCGATGCCTAATCCGAACAGAGCAGTGATGATGGGCAGACCCATGGCGACGACGGAGCCGAAGGCGAGGAGCATGATAATGATCGCCGCAGTGATGCCGATGCCCTCGCTCGCGCCCGGGGAGATCTTGGCCACAGACGATATGGGGTAGCCCCCCAGCGCGACCTGGAATCCCGGGTGCGCGGCGGCCTCGGCGGTGCTGATGACCTTGTTGATTGCGCCCGTGGGCAGGTTCGACGTCGTCTCGTCGAACTGGACGACGGCATAAGCGATGTTGGCATGGGACGAGATCTGGTGCGCACCAGCCGGCGAGAAGGGGCCGGTGACGCTCGACACGTGGCCAAGAGGCCGGAGGGAGTCCACCACGCCGTTGATCGCCGCCTCGTTGGCGGCGATCGGTGTGGCCGTACGGAAGACGACGTCGGCGGTATCGCCCGCGTGGGACGGGAACCGCGCGCTCAGCAGGTCGGCGGCCTGCTGTGACTGCGTGCTGCCGGCGGTGAACTTGTTCTGGAAGTGGGTGCCCACCATTTGCGCCACGAGGGTGATCCCGATCAGCGCCAGGATCCACAGCACGAGCACGAGGCGGCGCCGGTCGTAACAGCGGCCCGCCAGGCGGCCGAGGGCCGTCACCTGCACCGACGTCGGGGTCTCCTTTGTGCGTTCCGGCGTCCTCAACGCGCTCACCGCCGCCACCTCCTATAATTCATCATTGATGAGTTGTACCACAGAATTCCCTACTGGTGAATACCCGCTGACCCGCTCTCTTGGACGGGTGTGGTGACCGCCGCCGTCGGCCGGCGGCCCGGCAATGCCGACACCCGGGGTGCCATCGTCGCGGCGGCGCAGCGTGTCTTCGGGGCGAAGGGCTATGACGGCGCCAGCCTACGTGCCATCGCCCGAGAAGCGGCCGTCGATCCCTCGCTCGTCCATCACTACTTCGACGGCAAGGCGAGTCTCTTCGTGGCGGCGATGGCTCTGCCCTTCGACCCGCGCCATATCCAAGAGCAGACGTCCTCCGCCGCTTCCGCTTCCGCTTCCGCTTCCTCGGTGGCGACTGTTGGCGCCGGGATCATCGTGGGTTTCTTGACCATGTGGGACGAGGCGGAGGGGTCGGGCTCCTCCTTCGCAGCGTGTGTGGCAGGTATGGCGGCATCGACCAGCGTGGCCGATGCGATGCGCGAGTTCGTTGCCGAGCGGGTCTGGCAGAACAGCCCGACCAACCCCGGCGAGAGTGCGGCCCTCACCCGTCAGCGGCGCGCCCTCGTCTCCTCCCAGCTGATGGGACTGGCGTTCACCCGCTACATCCTGCGTGTGCCGCCGGTCTCGACCGCCGCACCCCGGCAGATCGCCCGCTGGGCCGGCCCGACCCTCGACCGCTACATCTCCGGGGTCATCGACTAAGTCGTCTCGAGACATTGCGATGCGGGCCGGGACCGTTCTGAGGTGATGCCCGCCGGGACCGACACTGCTGCCACTGCCACTGACGTGATCAGCGCGGCGGCTGCCCTGTCCAACGAGGAGATCACGGACCGTCTCGACCGGCTGTTCCGCGAGAAGGCAGCCGTCGAAGGGGCCATCGTCGTGCTGCTGGGCGAGGTCGAGCGCCGCCAGACGTATCGAGAGGACGGGGCGACATCCCCGGAGGCATGGGCCGTGGAGCGCTTCGGCGTCTCGACACCGACGGCACGTTCCTACGCACACCTGGGCGAGAAGGCATGGGACATCCCGCACCTCGTCGCCGGGCTCTGCGCCGGCGAGGTCTCCCTCGACAAGGTTCGAGCCGTCGCTGACACCGCGACGCCGGAGACCGACCAGGACCTGCGTCAACAGGCTCGGACGTGCTCGGTGCGCCAGCTCGCCGAACTGGCCCGCTCGAAGGCAGCCCAGCCGGAGACCCGTGCCGAGTCCAGCCACGAGCGGCGCTTCCTCCGCTTCAACGACCAGTTCCGCACCATGACCGTCCAACTGCCACCCGAGTCCTATGCCGAGGCCCGCGCCTGTCTCCACGCCCGAGCTCGCCAGGTCCCCTCCGACGGGGAGACACCGTGGGACCAACGTCTGTGCGACGGCTTCATGGGGATGATCCGCTCGTCGGCACGTGGCCCGACGGCGAGCCCGTACTTCGTGGTGGCCCACGTGCCGCTGGCGGCTCTGGTCGACGAGTCAGGCGAGGTGACCGGACTGGCGGGCGAGCTGGAGCGAGACGGGCTCGTCAGCTG
This sequence comes from uncultured Acidimicrobiaceae bacterium, assembly GCA_963717455.1. Taxonomy (GTDB): domain Bacteria; phylum Actinomycetota; class Acidimicrobiia; order Acidimicrobiales; family RAAP-2; genus Bog-473. The sequence continues at coordinate 1,450,185 of OY970336.1, read as the reverse complement.
CGAGACCGTCCGACGAATCGCATGCGACGCCACGATCGCCATCGGCGTCGACGACGACGTCGGCCACACGATGTACGAGGGCCGGGCCCGGCGGGAACCGACCGACGCCCAGCGCCGGGAGGTCATGCGCAGAGATCGCCACTGCCGGTTCCCCGGATGCACCAACGCGACGTTCACCAACACCCACCACGTGGTGCCCTGGAAACCGGACGGGTGTACAGACCTCGACAACCTCGCGCTCCTGTGCCTCCACCACCATCATCTCGTCCATAGCGACCGATGGAGCATGACGGGGAACGCCAATCGGGAATTGACCTTCGTCGGGCCTTCGGGCCGGATCATGACGTCGCGCCCCTCTCCAATGTGGACGGCCGTCAGTTCTGTGCCGAGAACGGGTTCGTCGGGTTAACCGCGCCGGCGGCGCAGCTCCGCCGCGACCTCTTTGCCGTTGGCCTTGCCGGACGTGGCCTTCATGACTTCGCCGGTGAACATGCCCATCAGCTTGTCGTCTCCCCCGGCGAAGCGGGCCCACTCCTCGGGATGGGCGGCGATCACCTCGTCCAGCACGGCGGAGAGCGTGTCCGCTCCCAGTGCCTCGAAGCCCATCTCCTTCGCCACCGCCTCCGCGTCACCGCCGCCTCGCTCGATGAGGGCCCCCAGCACCGTCTTGGACTGCGTGGCCGAGAGCCGGCCATCCGACTCCATCGTCAGGAGTCCGGCAAAGGAGCTCGCGTCGAGTCGCAAACCGATGTCGCCCTGTGCCGCTACTTCGTTGGCGGCCCGAGCCAGCGCCAACCCCGGGGGCGCCCCTGCCTCTGCGGCGGCGGTCACGAGTCCGTCCAGCCCGAGGTCGACCACGGCCCGGATCTGGTCGACCTCGGCATCGCTCGGCACGCCACCAAGGGCGGCGGCGAGCTCGGCCCGGCGCTCCGACGGCATCGCACCGAGACCTGCCCGCACCCGCGCTTGCCACCCTACGTCGGGCGCCAGCGGCACCAGATCGGGCTCTGGGAAGTAGCGGTAGTCGTTGGCCTCCTCCTTGGAGCGCATCGACTCCGTGCGCCCGGCTGACTCGTCCCAGTGCCGCGTCTCCTGCAGCACCACGCCGCCGGACTCGAGGACCGCGACCTGGCGGGCCGCCTCGTACTCGATCGCCCGGCCGAGCGAGCGCAGTGAGTTGAGGTTCTTGATCTCGCAGCGAGTACCGAACATCTCGCTCCCGACAGGGCGGATCGACACGTTGGCGTCCACTCGCATGGAGCCCTCCTCCATGCGGCCGTCGGACGCGCCCGTCGCCACCAGGATGCCGCGCAATTCGGCTGCGTAGGCGCGGGCGTGGGCGACGGTACGGATGTCGGGTTCGCTCACGATCTCGACCAGCGGCACCCCAGAGCGGTTGTAGTCGACCAGCGCGTGCAGGGCCGCGTTGATACGGCCGCTCCCGCCGACATGGGTCAGCTTGCCGGTGTCCTCCTCCATGTGCGCCCGCGTCACGCCGACGCGGAAACCACCGGGCAGCTCCAGCCAGCCCCCGACATTGAGTGGCCGGTCGTACTGGCTGATCTGGTAGTCCTTCGCCTGATCCGGATAGAAGTAGTTCTTGCGGGCGAACTCGGAGGGCCGTATCTCGCAATGGAGAGCCGCCCCGATGCGCATGGCCAGCTCGACGGCCTGCGCGTTGAGGACCGGCAGCGAGCCTGGCAACCCAAGACAGACGGGGCAGATGTTCACGTTGGGCTCGTCGCCGAATGCGTTTCTGCACCCGCAGAACAGCTTCGTCGTCGTCGCCAGCTCGCAATGGACCTCAAGCCCGATCACCATCTCCCAGTCGGTGCTCACGACACCGCCCCCTGCGGCGCATGGGACTCCACCACCTGGGCCACACGGAACAGGATCGCCTCCCCCAGCGCTGGCGCGAGCACCTGCACACCCACCGGCAGGCCGTCGTCGCCGGTGCCGAACGGGACGGAGGCGGCGGGGTGTCCCGAGAGGTTGGATGGGATCGTGCAGACGTCGTTCATGTACATCGCCATCGGGTCGTCGACCTTCGCCCCCAAGTCGAACGCCGTCGTCGGCGCCGTCGCACCCAGTAGCACGTCGACGGACTCGTATGCGCGGTCGAACGCCCGCACCACCAGCGTGCGGACCCGCTGCGCCTGCGCGTAGTAGGCGTCGTAGTAGCCGGCCGAAAGCGCGTACGTGCCCAGCATCACCCGACGCTTGACCTCGGCGCCGAAGCCGGCGGTGCGGGTGGCGGTGTTCATAGCTTCCGCGTCCTCCCCGTCGACACGGAGCCCGTAGCGGACCCCGTCATAGCGGGCAAGGTTCGACGACGCCTCGGCCGGAGCGATGAGGTAGTAGGCCGACAGCCCGTAGGCGAACTCAGGCACCGAGATCTCCTCCACCTTGGCTCCGGCGCCGGCCAGAGCGTCGGCCGCCTCATGCACTCGCGCCGCTACATCAGGCGCGCAGCCGTCCACGAGGTCGCGGCACAGCCCGACCCGGATGCCCTCGACGCCTTCGTGGATTGACGCCAGCGTGGGCTCGGGGACCGAAGGGAGTGATGTGCTGTCAAGCGGGTCGTGCCCCGCCAAGACGTCGTAGAGAAGTGCCGCGTCCTCCACCGTGGCGGCGAATGGTCCAATTTGGTCCAGCGAGCTGGCGAAGGCGACCAGTCCATAGCGCGAGATGCGGCCGTACGTTGGCTTCATCCCGACCACTCCACAAAGCGCGGCGGGCTGGCGGATCGATCCACCGGTATCGGAGCCGAGCCCGAGAGGGGCGAAGCCGGCCGCCACAGCGGCCGCCGAGCCGCCGCTGCTGCCTCCAGGGACCTTGCCGGTGTGCCGCGGGTTGCGGGTCGGACCGAAGGCCGAGTTCTCGGTCGAACTGCCCATCGCGAACTCGTCCATGTTCGTCTTGCCAAGCGAGATGGCACCGGCGGCGAGTAGGGACTGCACGACGGTTGCGTCGTATGGGGGGCGCCAGCCGTCCAGGATCCTCGAGCCGCATGTGGTGGGAGCGCCACGGGTGCACAGGTTGTCCTTCAGCGCGACGGGCACGCCCGCCAGGGGGCCGGGGTCGCGCCCCGCGGCCACTGCTGCGTCGACTGTGTCGGCTTGCGACCGAGCCTCGTCGCCGAGGACGGTGAGGAACGCGTTGAGTTCCCCGTTGCCCTCCGCCACCGCGGCGAGTGCCTCCTCCACCACCTCACGGGCAGCCCGCTTCCCGCTGCGGACGTCGGCCGCCAGCGCCCGCGCACCGGTCACGGCGCCTCGCCTCCGATACGGGGCACGCGAAATTGGTGGTCCTCCACCGCCGGCGCCTGAGCCAGCACCTCGTCCCGGTCCAGGCTGGGCCGGGGCTCGTCAGGCCGCAGCACGTTCTCCAGTGCGATGGGGTGGGAGGACGGCTCCAGGTGGGCGAGGTCCAGCGCCGCTACGTCGGCGGCGTGGTCGAGCACGGTACGCAACTGCGCGGTAAAGAGCTCGACTTCGTGGTCGCGGAGTTCAAGGCGAGCCAGGTGCGCCACGTGGATCACGTCTTCTCGGCTGAGAGCCACGCGGCCCCGTGCCGCGTCTGCGGGGTCACTCACGGTCGGGGCGACGACAGGACGCTAGTCACGAACTCCACGGTGCGCGACTCGATCTCGTCCTTGTCATAGTCCAGCGTGGCCACGTGGTAGCTGCGTTCGAGCGTCACCCGCTCGACCGGGCCTTTGGCGCGCGCGGCGAGGATCTCGCTCGATTTCGGATCGACCACATGGTCCTGCACGCTCGTGAACACGAGAACCGGGCACGTCACGGACTCGACGTCGGCTCCGACCTCTGATGCGGCGGCGAAGAGCGAGAGAGCGGCTCGCAACGGGAGGCCCGGATATGCGGACTCCACCGCGCCCTCCATTGCGATGTCGGACCCGATGCCCGGCGCAACCTCGTCGCCGTTCTCGATCATCGACTCCACGAGCGTCAGGGTGTCGGCGTCGGGAGGTGCGATGAGCGGGTTGACCACGACGATGGCGGCGATCTCAGGGTGGCGCTGGGCGAGCCACACGCTCAGCATTCCGCCCATGGAGAGGCCGACCACCACGACGGAGTCGCTGCGCGCGGCCAGCTCGTCATAGGTCGTCTCGGCCGCCTCCGACCAGTCCTTCCATCGGGTCGGGAGCATGTCGGAGATGTCCGTCCCGTGCCCGGGCAGCAGCGGCATCTCGACCGTGAACCCAGCATCAGCCAGCGCCAATGCCAGGCCCCGCATGGATTGGGGGTTGCCGGTGAAGCCGTGCAGCACCAGCGCTCCTCGGCCGTCGCCGGTCGCTGAATAGGGCTCGGCACCGGGAATGATTGGGGAGGTCACGCTGCGGCAGCCTACCGGCGAGGAGGGTAGGGTTCCGGCGGCCACATGGCTCCGGGGCGGGGCGAGCGAGGTCCCGCACCCCGACCGAGACCGAAGAAGACGAAGGAGCACGCAATGCCGTCGTACCCGTTCCTCAGCGACGAATGGCTGGACGAGGCCCGCAAGATCCGGGCGGAGTACGAAGGCAAGACGCTTCCAATCCCCCACGTCGTTCGTATGAACCTCGTCGTGACGGCGGTTCCCTTCTCCGAGGACGACATCCACGCCCACATGGACACCTCGAATGGTGAGCTTGTCCTGGACATTGGTCACCTCGAGGTCCAGGACCTCAAGGTCACGGTTGACTACGACACGGCGAAGGCGATCCTCGTCGAGGGGAATCCCCAAGCCGGCATGCAGGCTTTCATGGCCGGCAAGGTGCGGGTCGAGGGGGACATGGCCAAGCTGATGGCCCTGCAGGCCACGCCCGCGGCGAGCGACCCCAACGCAGCCGAGCTGGCCACCCGGCTGCGCGAGATCACCGAATAGCAACCTCGGGGCGCCCCGCCGACACCCTCAGGCGGCGTCGGCAAGCAACTCCGGAGCGCGGGCGCCCCGCGGCAGCGAGCGGATGAAAAGCGCGCATACCACTGAGAGCCCCGCCACGACCGCGCCCACCCAGAACGCGACGGAGAAGCTATGGAGCAACGCCGTGCTGTGGTGCACGCTGCCCAGGCCCGAGCGCCGAGCGATCGATTCCTGAATCGTCAGCACCGCCTGGATCCCCGCCACCTCCCCGACCTGGGTGGCCAGGAGCTGGGCAGCGCTCATGACGCCGTATTCCGATTCGGCCAGCTCGTTGGACATGGTGGCCGAGGTTGCCGGCATCGAGACCCCCATACCGAGGCCCGAAAGCGCGAGCGCGACGAGGATCACCAAGAGGCCCGATGAGGCACCGAGGGTGGCGAACAGCACCATCGAGAGAAAGAGGGCGCCCGTGCCGAAGAGCGTCGCAGTCCGCTCGCCCGTGCGCACCGCCATGTAGCCGGCGATCGGCGCGCTGATCGCGAACAGCAACGGTCGGGCCACTGAGATGAATCCCACCTGCGAGACGCTGTAGCCGTAGACCTGCTCCATGAGCAGAGGGAACAGGAAGAACCCTCCGAAATAGGCGAAGCTCGAGAAGCTCTTCGTTCCCATCGGGAACATGAAGTTGCGACGCCGCCAGTACGTGGTCGGGACGAGTGGGGTGGTGAACGTCGATTCCCGCCAGATGAAGACGACCGCGAGGACCATCGCGGCGACCCCTGCTGCGATCACCGCGGGCGACGTCCAGCCGACGATGGGGCCGATGCTCAGCACGAGCATCGCGGCGGTGACCCCACCAGCCAGGCTCCAGCTGCCCAACCAGTCCATACCCTCCCAGACGTGTGACCGCTTCGGTCGCCCGTCCCCGTCGAGACTCGCTTCCGCGGTGGAGTTCCGACGAGCACGCTTGTCCGATGGCAGCAAGAGCGCGACCACCACCGAGGCGATGATCAGCAGCACGAGCTGGCCCCAGAACAGTGTGCGCCACCCGAAGTACTGGATCACTGGTGAGCCGAGCGTGACTCCGAGAACCGGACCTCCGGCACCTACCAAGGACCACCACCCGAGTGCCTTGACCCGGTCCTCTTTCGCGAAGAGTTCGAGGATGATCGCCATTGACGCCGTGCCCGTGGCGGCACCCTGCACGCCATCGAGGGCGCGAGCGAACAGCAGCATGCCGACATTGGGCGCGGTCGCAGTCAGGATCGCGCTGACCATGGCGCCGATCAGCCCGAATTGATACAGCCTCCGATGACCGAAGAGGTCCCCGGCTTTGCCGAAGAACGGGGCGGCGACGCCGAAGGCGAGCAGGGGGCCGGTCGAAGCCCAGGCCAGCACGGAGAAGTTGGTATGGAAGTCCGCCTTGACGGTCGGAAGGGCGACGACGAAGACGGTGAAGGTGATGTTGAGCGACAACAGTCCGGCCAACAACGCGACGAGCGCCCACCACTGGTAACGCGGGCTGCGCACCGCCCGCGCCGACACGCGGCGATGCAGGAGGGTGAACCAGTTCGTCTCGACCGAACCGTCCGCCCCCAGGGTCCCCATAGCCCCGCCGCCGGGGTCGTATTGGGGGTCGAGCAGCACGTCGGAGCGCTCGTCCCGGGGGGTTTCCACCTGGGACACCCTACCGTTGCCGAATTTTCCTGAACTTGCCCCAGGCGCCTATCGGAACCGGCGAAACCACCAATTCGGGTCGCGCCCGTGGGCGTGGAAATGGTTGGGGATCTGCCGCATGACGCGGTCGATCGACCACTCGCCGGCGCCGAAGCGGGCGTCGGCCACCCGGGTCAGCTGGACCATCATGTGCTGCAGGTCACCTTCGGGTGGCGTCTGACCGTGGTGCTTCCACACCACCATGGGCACCCCGCACACCTCGCAGTCGGCTACCCAGCACACGTCATCCTCGTGATGCCATTCCGACAGGCGCGCCGCCTCACAGAGGTCACAGGCCGGGTCGAACGGGAGGACCACGGCGGCGGCTAGTGGGTGTAGAGCTGGATCGACGAGCCAGTCGGGACGGTCGAGCCGACCGACGGCTGGGTGCCGATGACGTTGCTGTTCGGGCTGCCCGAGACTCCGGAGACGCTTAGGCCGGCCTGCTGCAGAGCGCTGGTGGCCTGCGATACCGTGTCCTGAATTACGTTCGGCACGGTGGTCGTCGGCGGGCCGGTGGACACGTTGACCGTGACGGACGAGCCGTAGGGCGCCTGTGACCCGCTGGCCGGGTTCGTCGAGATCACGTCGCCCGACGGCACGGTGGGGCTCGACTGGGCGTTCTGCGTCGCAGTGAGTCCCACTGCCTGCAACGCGGCTTGAGCCTGGTTGAACGTGTAGGTCTGCGGGATGTTCGGCACCGTGGCTGGCTGATGACCCAACGACGGGACAATCGTGATGGTGCTTCCGTAGGGCGCCTTCGTCGGATCCTGGGTGGTACCGCTGGACCATGAGATGATGACGGTCGCTGGCACGTTGTTGTCGTATGTCCCTGGCGTGCAACTTGCCTGGAGGTGCGCTGCTTGGAGCGTCGTCGCCGCCTGAGCGCAGGACATATTCGCCAGGGAGGGGACCGTTACATCGGGCTTGCCGCCGGAGATCACCACATTGATCGTCGAGCCCTCCTTGAGGCTCGTGCCCGGTTTCGGGCTCTGGGACACCACATCACCGGCGCCCACCGTGATCGACTTCACCGGGGCACCGACGGCCAACGTCATATGGACCTTGGCCACATCCGCCCGGGCCTGGGACAGCGGCAGGTTGACCAGAGCGGGCGTCGGATGAGAGGGCGTGAACACGCTCGTCTCGAACGCGGCCACGAGCCCCCCGGCCACTATGGCCGCCACGGCGACCGCCCCGATGATCCACCACATCCGGCGACGGCTACGCGTCCGGGACGGCGTGGGGCCACCACCGCCACTGCCAGCGCTCCGACCCGCACCGCCACCACGTCGGCCACCGGCGCCCCCGTACGGCTCGGCGTCGAAGATCTCCCCCGGCCCCGCCTTCGTCCCCACCGGAGCGCCTGCCGCCAGCGGGGCGACCGCGGTCGAGGAGGTCGAACCAGCAGATCCGACAGCCGCCACCCCGGTCTCGGTCAGCTCGGGAACGCCCGGCGCCCGGAACCCGGATATCGGCGTGGCGGCCTCCAGATGAGGGATCACCAGCGGCAAGGGCGCCGGATTGGGCAACGCAGCAGCCAGCGCACCCAACCGGGCGGCCAGGCCGGCGGCGTCCAAGCGGGCCCCCACATCCGGCGCCGCCGCACGGGCCAGGACGTCATCGAGCGGGCCCAGAGCGGGGTCGTGCGGCAGCGGCTGGCCGATACGGGCCGCCAACGTCCCCATCGTGGTGTCCGTCACAAAAGGCACAGTCCCCGTCACGGCCTCGTAGAGCACCAGGGCCAGCGAGTAGACGTCCGCCCGCCCGTCGACCGGCTTGCCCTCCGCCGCCTCGGGGGAGATATAACGCGCCGTCCCCACCATCGCCCCCGCCGGCTCGGTCCATGCCGCCTCCGCCAGCGCACGGGCCACGCCGAAATCGGCCACCCGCACCCGGCCCTCCTCGTCGAACAGGAGGTTGGCCGGCTTGATATCACGGTGCACCAGCCCTCGGACGTGCGCATACGCAAGTCCCTGCGCCACCTCGGTCCCCAGCTGGGCCGCCTGCGAGTGCGAGAGCAAGGTCCCACGGTCGAGCAGGTCACGCAGCGAGCCCCCACCGAGATACTCCAAGACCAGATACGGCCCGTCCGTGTCCTCGCCCCAGTCGAAGACGCGCAGCACGTGCGGGTGGTTCAGCGACGCCACCGAGCGCGCCTCGGCACGGAAGCGCTTCAGGAACGCCTCGTCCGTGGCCAGCCCGGGCTGGAGGACCTTGACCGCGACATGGCGCTGCAAGGACACGTCCTCGGCCAGGAAGACGTGGGCGGAAGCGCCGGTGCCCAGTGCGGAGAGCAGCCGGTACCGCTTCCCAAGGACCCGGCCGATGGAATCAGAAATCAGGGGCATCGGGGCGAACTCAGGCTACCGATCCCAGGCACGCGTCCGGTGGACACCTCCTCACCAGCATCACCCCGCCAATTCCCCCGTCTCGAGCAGCGTCTCGAAGGACGCCGCGTCGAGGACGGGGACGCCGAGCTCCTCGGCCTTTCGAAGCTTCGCCGCGCCCGGCGCGTCGCCCACGACCAGGACGAAGGTCTTCTTCGACACGCTCCCCGGCGAGGTCCCGCCACGCGCCATGATCGCCTCCTCGGCCCCCTCCCGCGTGTGGCCCGGCACCGCTCCGGTCACCACGACCGCCTTTCCGGCCAGCGTCTGCGCCACGGCGGTGCCCGCCGCCCCCTCACCGCCGCCCGCTCTTCCGGCGGCACCCGGCTCTTCCGTCGTGACCCCGGCCTCCCGCAACCGGGCGACGACCCCCTCGTTGGTGGGCTGTCCCAGGAACTCGGCCACGCTCGCCGCGATCACACCACCTATCCCCTCCACCGCGGCGAGATCGTCGGCCGACGCAGCGAGGATCGCATCGAGCGACCCGAAGGCACGGGCGATGGCCCGGGCACCGGTCGGCCCGAGATGCCGGATCCCCAACGCCACCAGGAGCCGGCTGAGCGGCTGCGCCCTCGACGCGGAGATAGCGGAAACGAGGTTGTTGGCCGAGATGGTGGCGAACCGCTCGAGTGCGACCAGCTGCTCCGTCGTCAGCTGGTACAGGTCCGCTGGGTCGTTGACCAGACCCGCCGCCACGAGCTGGACCACGCGCTCCTCCCCCAGCCCCTCGATGTCCATCGCTCCTCGCGAGGTGTAGTGCGCGATGCGCTGGACGCGCTGCTGCGGGCAGTCGATGTTGGTGCAGAAGGTGTCGCTCTCGCCCGGCAACCGCTTCAGGGGTTCGCCACACGACGGGCACGTGGTCGGGAACTTCCACCTCGGCTTGCGGCGCTTGGGCACACCCGGTACGGGACCCACGACCTCGGGGATCACATCCCCCGCCTTGCGCACGATGACGAGGTCGCCGGGCCGTACGTCCTTCGCCGCCACCTGGTCCTCGTTGTGCAGCGTCGCCACGCCGACCGTGGAGCCACCCACGAAGACGGGCTCGAGCTGGGCGAAGGGCGTGGCCCGGCCGGTGCGCCCGATGGAGACGTGGATGGCGATGAGCCTGGTCGTGCGCTCCTCGGGGGGGAACTTGAAGGCGATGGCCCACCGTGGTGCCCTCGACGTCGCCCCGAGGACGGCGTGCAATGCCAGGTCGTCGACCTTGGTGACGACACCGTCGATCTCATATGCCAGGTCGTGGCGCACCTCGGCCAGCTCACGGCAGCGCTCGAAGACCTGGGTCATGCCCATGACCTGCCGCGCCTCGGGGCTGACCGGGAACCCGGACCGGGCCAGCCGGACCAAGGTGTCTGTCTGCGTGGCCGCGGGCCACGACACCTTCGCCGACTTCGACTCGACGACGCCCACCTGGTAGGCCCAGAAGCGCAGCGGCCGCGTCGCGGTGATCTTCGGGTCCTTCTGGCGCAGCGCGCCGGCGGCGGAGTTGCGCGGGTTCACGAACAGGCGCTCCCCCGCGTCGGCCTGGCGCTTGTTCATCGCCTCGAACTCGGCGACCGGCATGTAGATCTCGCCGCGCACCTCGAGCACCTCGGGGTACGGGCCTCCCGCCTTGGCGAGCTCCTTGGGCACCTCCTCGATCGTCGCCACGTTCGCGGTGACGTCCTCCCCGGTGACACCGTCGCCCCGCGTGGCCGCCTGCACGAAGCTCCCCTTCTCGTAGGTGAGCGACATGGCGACACCGTCGACCTTCGGCTCGCAAGAGAACGCCAGGGTGTCGAGGTCGAGGGAGGGGTCCTGGCGCCGCAGCCGCTCGGCCCAGGCGCGCAGCTCCGTCTCGTCGAACGCGTTGTCGAGGCTCATCATGGGCACCCGGTGGCGGACCTCTTGGAAGCGGCCCGACGGCGCGGCGCCCACGGTGTTGGTCGGCGAGTCGGCCGAGGCGAGTGACGGATGCTCCTCCTCCAGCTGGCGAAGCTCGCGGACGAGCAGGTCGAACTCGGAGTCGGGGATCTCCGGCGAGTCGAGCGTGTGGTACAGCTCGTTGTGGTGGGCGATGAGCGCGCGCAGCTCCTCCACGCGCGCCGCGATCGTGCTGTCGCCGGGCATCGTCAGGCGGCGATGCCCGCGCCGACCACGACGTCGGGGTCGAGCGCGTCGTAGAGCGCCACGGTCTGCCCGGGAGCCACGGGCCGCTGCGGGTCGTCGAAGCGCACCACCACGTCGAGCCGGGCCCCTGCCTCTACCGTGCACGGCACGGGACGTCCGTGCGCGCTCACCTGCGCCACGGCGCGCTCACCGGTGTCCAGCGGACGGTCGACCCAGGTGAGCGAGTGCCCGGCGAGGACGACCGAAGCGCGCAGCACCTCCGCCGCGCTCCCCACGGTGACCCGACGCGACACCACGTCGACCTCGGTCACATAGCGGCGTTTGCCGTCGCTCCCGTGACCCATGCCGCGCCGCTGTCCGACGGTGACGAGCTCGACGGCCTCAACCGATCCGGCCCGGCGGCCCTCGGTGTCCACGACCTCGGCTTGGTGCAACTCCAAGCGGCCCGAGAGGAAACCTTGGCGCCCCTCGGCGCTCCCGATGAAACACACGTCCTGGCTGTCGGGCTTGGTGGCGGTACGCAGGCCGAGGCGGTGGGCCTGCTCCCTCACCTTCTCCTTGGTCATCTCGCCGACGGGGAAGAGCACGCGGGCGAGGGCGTCCTGGCCCAGCATCGACAGGACGTACGACTGGTCCTTGAGCGGGTCGGCGCCCCGCCGCAACCGGCGGACCTCGTCGCTGCCGGTCACCCGGGCATGGTGCCCGGTTGCCAGGCGGTCGAAGCCCAGGCGCTCGGCCCGCCCGAGCAGGCGGTCGAACTTGAGGGAGCGGTTGCATTCGATGCACGGGTTCGGCGTCCGCCCCCGGGCATGCTCGGCAATGTACGGCGAGACGACGTGGTGGTCGAAATCCTCGGTCAGGTTGAAGACGTGGTGGTCGATGCCAAGCTGCTGGGCCACCCGGCGTGCGTCCTCGACGTCCGCCACCGAGCAGCAACCCGAATCGGAGGCGCCGCCCCACAGCTTGAGCGTTGCTCCCACGACGTCATGGCCCCGCTCCACCAGCAGCGCAGCCGCAACCGAGGAGTCGACACCTCCCGACATTGCCACGAGCACCCGCATGGAACCAGTGTGCCACCGGCGCTCAGGCTCGACGGCGCAGCGCAGCCACGACCGCTGGCACCACGGCCAGGGCGCGGTCCACATCGGCATCGGTCGTGCCATACCCCAGCGTGAAGCGGACTGCACCCGCGGCCAGCCCCGGGGCGATGCCCATGGCGGCCAGCACGTGGCTGGGCTCGAGCGCCCCGCTGGCACACGACGACCCGCCCGAGGCGCACACACCCTCCGCGCCGAGCGCCACCAGCAGCTCTTCGCGCTCCACCCCTGGCACGCACAGGTGCAGGTGCCCCGGCAGGACGGCCACCCCGGCGGGCACCGTGCGGTGCGCCCCCTCCGTCACCCCCAGGAGCCCGTCGCAGAGCCGGTCCCGGAGCGCCGCCACCCGGGTCGTCGCCGTGTCGCGCTCAGCGGCGGCCAGGCGCAGCGCCGTCGCCAGCCCCACGGCACCGGCCACGTCCTGGGTCCCACTGCGCCGCTCCCGCTCCTGGCCACCGCCGTGCTGGCGCGCCCCGAGCGCCACCCCCGGGCTCACGCCCAGCGCGCCGGTGCCGACCGGACCACCCACCTTGTGGGCGCTGACCGACACGAGGTCGGCGCCGGCCGTGACCTCGGCCAGATCGAGGAAGGGTGCGGCCTGGACGGCATCGGTGAACACGTGCGCCTGGGGGCGCGCCGCCGCACGGCCTCGACCACCTCGGCCACCGGCTCGATGACGCCGGTCTCGTTGTTGGCGGTCATGACGGCCACCAGCGTCGTGCGCGACGAGAGCGTCCTCGCGAGCGCCTCGGGGTCGAGGACGCCGCGCTCGTCGACCGGCAGCTCGCGCACGTCGATCCCCACCTCCGCCGCCGCCTTGGCCGACTCGCGCACGGCCGGATGTTCGACGGCTGAGCACAGGACGACCGCCTCGCCCCGCTCGCGCAGGCTGGTCTCGGCGACCCCGAGGACGGCGAGGTTGGCGGACTCGGTACCCCCCGAGGTGAAGACGACCTCGCCGGGGTCGCGGCCGAAGAACGTGGCCACCTCGTCCCTCGCATCCTCCAGGAGGCGCCGCGCCCGCTGGGCGGGGGGATGACTGCCCGTGGGGTTCCCGAGCGGGGCGGCGTGGACCTCGGCCATGGCGGCCGCCACCTCGGGGCGCAGCGGGGCCGTGGCGGCGTAGTCGAGATAGGTCGTCACGCCGTCCGGGTCAGTCGATCCACACGGTCTTGGCGTTGGTGAACTCCTTCAGGCCGAGCTCGGACAGCTCGCGGCCGTAGCCCGACTTCTTGATGCCTCCGAAGGGCAGCTCGGGCGTGGAGGCCACCATGGCGTTGACGAAGACCGCCCCCGCCTCGATCTGCTCGACACAGCGGGCGATCTCGTCCTCATCGTCGGTCCACACGCTCGAGCCGAGCCCGAAGGGGGTGGCGTTGGCCGCCTCGATCGCCGCATCGAGGTCGGGCACGGAGAGCACCATGGCGACGGGGCCGAAGATCTCCTCCCGGGCCACGGCCATGTCCGTGGTGACCCCCGAGAGCACCGTCGGGGCGAACCACCAGCCGTCACCGTCCGGGATCGCCGCCCCGGCGTGGACGGTGGCACCTTGGTGGCGTGCCGCCTCCACTTGGCCCACCAGCTCGTTGCGCTGAGCCTCCGTGACGATGGGCCCGACGTTGGTGGCGGGGTCGAAGGGGTCGCCGACGACCAGCGCTTCCATCTCTGCGGTGAAGCGCGCCAGGAACTCGTCGGACACGTCGCCCACGGTGATGAAGCGCTTGGCTGCGATGCACGACTGCCCGTTGTTCTGCACGCGGGCGGTCACTGCTGTGCGGACGCACGCATCGAGGTCGGCCGAGGGGCACACGATGAAGGGGTCCGAACCGCCCAGCTCGAGCACCGTCTTCTTCAGAGCGTGCCCGGCCGCTGACGCCACCGACTGGCCGGCCCACTCGCTCCCGGTCAGGGTCACCGCCGCGATCCGTGGGTCCGCGATGAGGTCGGCGATGTCCTTGGATTCGACGAAGAGGTTGGTGAACACCCCATCGGGAAGGCCGGCCCGGCGGAACAGGTCCTCGATGGCCAACGCGGTCTGGGGCACGTTCGACGCGTGCTTGAGCAGGCCGACGTTGCCCACCATCAGGGCCGGCGCGGCGAAACGGATCACCTGCCACATCGGGAAGTTCCACGGCATCACCGCCAGCACGGCGCCGAGCGGCTGGTAGTGCACATACGACCGCGTGGCCGACGTGTTGACGGGCTCGTCCGCCAGCAGCCTCTCCGCGTTGTCGGCGAACCAGCGCAGCCCGACGGCGCACTTGGACACCTCGGCCTTGGCGGCTGCGAACGTCTTGCCCATCTCGGTGGTCAAGATGCGCGCCACGTCGGGAACTTCTCCTTCGAGCAGCTCGGCGGCGGTGATCAAATGACGGGCCCGCTCGGCGTAGGTCGTCGTCCGGTACTCGGCGAACGCGTCGGTAGCCCGCTGGAGGAGAGCCTCGACCTCAACGGGGGTGAAGGGGGGGAACTCCTTCTCCGTCCTTCCGGTGGCGGGGTTGATGGTGACGAAGGGCATGGGACCAGTCTTATCCGGATCCGTCCGGCAGGCCCAGGTGCTCGGGCACGGCGCGACGGATGAGCTTCCCGGTGGCGGTGTGGGGCAGGTCGCCGGCGGGGATGTAGGTCTTGGGCCGCTTGTACGGGGCGAGGTGGTCCGACGCGGCGGCCCGCAGGGCCTCCTCGGCCATAGCCGGGGAGCCGGTGTCGGTCACGTAGGCCACGCACACCCGCTGTCCCCACTGCTCGTCCGGTAGTCCGAAGACGGCGACCTCGGCGACGCCGTCAACGGCGGCCAGCACGTTCTCGATCTCGGCCGGGTAGACGTTGACGCCTCCGCTGATGATGAGGTCGTGGCGCCGGCCGGTCAGGTAGAGGAAGCCGTCCGGATCGAGGCGTCCGAGGTCGCCGATGGTGCAGGCCGGACCGCGCCAGGCCTGCTGCGTAGCCTCGTCGTTGCGCCAGTAGCTGAAGCGGGCGAAGTCGGGCATGTCGCACCAGATGGTCCCGCTGGCGGATGGGTCATCTATGTCGGCGCCGGTGTCGATGAAGAGGCGCCGCCCAGGCCGGGCCCTTCCGACGGTGCCCGGGTGCTCGAGCCAGTCCCGCGGCGGGCACACCGTGAACTGCGCCTCCGTCGAGCCGTAGAACTCCCAGACCTCGCCTCGGCTGACGCGGTCCATGGTGGCCCGCTTGACCGACTCGGGGCACGGGGCACCGGCGTGGACGAGGAGACGCAGCGAGTCGAACGTGTCGGTCGGCCCGAGCTCCGGGGACTGGAGGATGCGCTGGAGGTGCGTCGGCACGAGGAACGTGGTGGTCGGGCGGTGACGTCGTATGACGTCGAGCGCCGTGGCTGCGTCGAAGCGGCTCAGGACGGCCAGGGACCCGCCCGAGAGCAGCGTGCCGGTCGAGAAGCGGATGGAGACCGTGTGGTACATGGGCGAGCAGACCATGTGGAGGTCGCCCGGATCGAAGCGCCAGATCGAGGCCTCGTCCTCGAAGACCCGGCGTGCGGTCGTCTCGTCCCAGATGCCGGTCGTGACGCCCTTTGGCCGCCCGGTCGTGCCCGAGGTGTAGTGCATCGGGCGGGTGAGCGGGTACGGGGCCAGGTCCACGGGCGGCCCATCGGAGAGCCGGGCCAGGTCGGCCGGCTCGAAGACACGCAGGACGGGTTGGGCGTCGTCGGCCAGGAGGTCGCGCTCGGTCGTGGTCAAGGTGGCGTTGAGCAGCACCGGGATGAGGCCGACGCGGGCGGCGCCGAGCACCGCACATATGAGGTCGGCGGACGACCCGAGCGCGAACGCGACCCGGTCACCGTCTTCGCACCCCGCGGCCAGCAGCGCACCGGCGGCCCGGCGCTGGCGGTCCTCGGCGTCGGCGGCATGGAGCAGCTCGACAGTCGGGGCGTCCCTCGGCACCGGGGCAGCGTACGTGCCACCATGGCGCAGGGATGAACGGCGACATCGACGACACCCGCGCCCTGCTCGAGCGAGCCCGGCGTGTCGTCGTGCTGACCGGAGCCGGCATCTCGACCGACTCTGGCATCCCCGATTTCCGAGGGCCCCAGGGTGTGTGGACGAAGAATCCGGGAGCCGAGAAGGCGGCGACGCTCCAGGCCTACGTCGTGGACCCCGAGCAGCGGCGGCGTGCGTGGCAGAACCGCCTCACCTCATCGATGTGGGCGTCGGAGCCCAACGCCGGGCACCGGGCCCTGGTGGACCTCGAGCGCAGCGGCCGGCTGGACACGCTCGTGACGCAGAACATCGACGGGCTGCACCAGAAGGCCGGCACCGACCCGGGCCGGATCGTCGAGATCCACGGCACGGCGCTCGAGGTGGTGTGCCTGACCTGTGGCGACCGCCAGCCTGCGGAGCCGGTGCACGAGCGGGTGCGGGCCGGCGAGGACGACCCGTCCTGCACGGTGACGCTGGCCGACGGCGCGGCGTGCGGTGGCATCCTCAAGTCGGCCACCATCCTCTTCGGCCAGAACCTGGTCGCCGAGGACCTGTTCCGGGCGGAGGCGGCGGCGGCGACATGCGACCTGCTGCTCGCGGTGGGCTCGACGCTGGCCGTGTTCCCCGCCGCCGGGCTCGTGCCAGTCGCCGTGCGCCACGGCGCGGTTCTGATCATCGTGAACGGCGACCCGACCGAGATGGACTCGCTGGCCGACGTGGTCGTGCACAGGTCGATCAGCGAGGCTTTGCCTCTGATGGTGAAGGGGTTGACGCCGGTGAGGTGACGGTGGCCCCGGGCGGTCGGCCCGGCGTCGGGGGCGGGGCGGCCTGCCTATCTCTTCTCGGTGCTGATCCCGTCGTGCCGGGCCTTGCGGCGGGGCTTGAGCGCGAACCACCAGATGCTGGCGATGGTCCCCAGCGTCACGGCGGCCGCGGCCACGGGCTTGACGACCTTCCTGGCACCGCTCTTGGGCATGGGCGCGAACCTTACCCGGCGAGGCCGACCGTCTGGTCCGGGACCCGCAGGACGACCGTGTCGGGCCGCTGCGGGCCGAAGGCCAGGGTCGAGATGTGCTCGGCCACCCAGGCCGGGGAGTTGAAGCGGTGCTCCTCGGCGGCGCGGCGGAACCGGCCCACCTCGGGGAACGCGGACTCGTCGGTGGCGCGGATTGCCGCCTGCATGTCGGTGTCGACCAGCCCGGGCGACAGCGCGTAGGCGGCCAGGCCGTGGGGGGCCTCCTCGAGTGCCACCACGCGCGTGAGCTGGTCGACCGCGGCCTTGGTGGCGCCGTAGGCGGCCCAGCCCTCGTAGGGGTTGGTGGCGGCGCCGCTGGAGATGTTGACGAGCA
This sequence comes from uncultured Acidimicrobiaceae bacterium, assembly GCA_963717455.1. GTDB lineage: Bacteria > Actinomycetota > Acidimicrobiia > Acidimicrobiales > RAAP-2 > Bog-473. The sequence goes on along the minus strand of OY970336.1, from coordinate 1,432,699 downwards.
CCCCCTCTCCCGGCCGGGAGCGCACGTGCTGGGCGAACACGGCCGACCCGTTCAGCACGCCGGTGACGTTGACGTCGATGGTGCGCCGGATGCGGTCGGGGTCGGCGAGGGCCAGGGGCCCGATGGGCCCGAGCAGGCCCGCGTTGTTGATCCAGAGGTCGATGCGGCCGAATCGAGCGACGACCGCCTGGGCGAAGCCGGCCACCGCGTCGCGGTCGGTGACGTCGACGGCGGACAAGACGGGCGCTTCGGACGAGACGATGCGGCCGTCCTGCGCCGTGGGCCGGGTGCGCGCGGCCAGGACGGGGCGAGGCCGGGCGCACAGGCCGAGGTGCATGCCCGAGGCGGCGAAGTGCACCGCCAGCCCGGCGCCCAGGCCGCGGCTGGCCCCGGTCACCACGGCGACCCGGCCGCTGACGCTCGGCGACGTCACGCGCTACGCGCTCTGGCGCACGGAGTGTCGCGCGCGCCGGAATTCGATGGCGGCACGAACCAGCGCGTCGAAGGGGCGCTGGTCCCTCTGCTCCTCGGGGTGCCACTGCACGCCGAGGACGAAGCGTGCCGACGGCAGCTCGACCGCCTCGATCACGCCGTCCTTCGTGGTCGCCGTCGAGACCAGCCCTTGCCCGAGGTCACGGATGGCCTGGTGGTGCGAGCAGCGCACCGTGGGGGCGTCCCCGAAGACGGCGGCGGCGGCGGAACCGGGGACGGTCTCGACTTCGAGGTCGCCGAAGACGAAGGGGGCGCTGCGGTGTTCGAGGTGCCCGACCACGTCGGGCAGGTGCTGGTGCAGTGTGCCCCCCAGCTCCACGTTGAGGACCTGGCAGCCCCGGCAGATGGCGAGCACAGGCATGTCGACCCGGAGGGCGGCGGCCAGAAGGGCGCGCTCGCTGGCGTCACGGTTGGGGTCGACGCCGGCGACCTCGGGCACCGCGTCCTCGTCGTAGGCCAGGGGGTCGACGTCGCCGCCACCGGTCAGGACCAGCCCGTCGAGGACGTCTATGACCTCGTCGGCGCCCGCCCCCGGGCCACCCGGGGCCGTGCTCGCCGGGGGAAGGAGCAGGGGCCGACCGCCGGCGGCGGCCACCAGCTCGAAGTAGGACTCGGGCAGGACGGCGGACCGGCGCTCCCAGGTGGCCCAGCTGGCGTCGGCCACGTAGGTCGAGACACCGATGAGCGGGATCATGGTCGTGGCGGGGCGCATCGCGGCACCGACCCAGCGTACATACGGGCTGGACGGTCGCCCGCAGCGCGGTCAACATGGCGCATGCCAGGTCGTGAGCTCATAGACGCAGGTATCGCCGACGGGTCGATCGACACGGTCGTGGTGGCCTTTCCCGACATGTACGGCCGGCCAGTCGGGAAGCGGGTGACGGCGGACTTCTTCACCTCCCACGTCGCCGAGCACGGCATCGAGTGCTGTGACTACCTCCTCGCCGTCGACATTGATATGACCCCGCTGCCGGGCTACCACTTCACCAACTGGGACACGGGCTACGGCGACTTCGTGTGCCGGCCCGACTACACGACGGCACGGCGCATCCCGTGGCTGGACGGGACCGCCTTCGTCATCTGCGACCTCACCGACGAGGCGGGGTCGCCGGTCGAGGTGTCGCCCCGGCAGATCCTGCGGCGCCAGCTGGAGCGGGCGGCCGAGCGGGGGCTGCGAGTGTGCAGCGCGACCGAGCTCGAGTTCTTCCTCTTCCGCGACTCCTACGAGGAGGCCGACGCCAAGGGGTGGAAGGGTTTGACGCCGCACACGTCGACGATCGAGGACTACCAGCTGCTGCAGACGACGCGCGAGGAGTACATCCTGCGGCGCATCCGCAACCAGATGGTCGGGGCCGACATCCCGGTCGAGTTCTCCAAGGGCGAGGCGGGGCGGGGGCAGCACGAGGTGAACGTCACCTACGACGAGGCGCTGGTGACGGCGGACCGCCACCTGGTGTTCAAGAACGGGATCAAGGAGATCGCGACCCAAGAGGGTCGGGCGGCGACGTTCATGGCCAAGTGGACGATGGAGGACGTCGGCTCTTCCTGCCACGTGCACACCAGCCTGTGGGACACCGAGAGCGGCGACGCACTGATGGCGGACCCGTCGCACCCGAGCGGCCTGTCGGCCGTCGGGCGCCGCTTCCTGGCGGGGCAGCTGCACGCGGCGCGCGAGCTGGCCTGGTGCGCCGCGCCGACGGTGAACTCCTACCGGCGCTACGTGCCCGGGAGCTGGGCGCCCACCGCCGTGGTGTGGGGCGAGGACAACCGGACGTGCGGCTTCCGGGTGGTCGGGCACGGCGCCGGGCGGCGTGTCGAGTCCCGGATCCCCGGCGCAGACGTGAATCCGTATCTCGTGGTGGCCGCCGCCATTGCGGCCGGCCTCTACGGCATCGACCACGAGCTCGAGCTGGGCGACCCCTACCCCCGCAACGCCTACGAGGCGACCGACGTCCCGCGCATCCCCTCCACCCTGGTGGAGGCGATCGCCGGTTTGCGAGATTCGCCAGTGGCGCTCGAGGCGTTCGGGCCCGACGTGCACCACCACCTGCTGAACACGGCCGAGGAGGAGTGGGCGGCCTGCAACCGTCATGTGACGGACTGGGAGCTGGCCCGGAACTTCGAGCGGATCTGACCGGAGGAGAGCGGGCATCGGTCGCCTCGGGCACCACACCCGCCCGGGCCCGCCCCCGGTAAGGTCGACCGGTCATGCTGCGCTCGCAACTGTGCTCGGCCGAGTCGTTGCGCTCCGCGGAGCTGCGGGCCTGGGCGAACCGGCTGCGTCCCATGTGGGCCTCGGGGGACGACGACGGGCGCGACGTCATGCTCCACCGCAAGATGTGGGAGTGGCTGTTCATCGCAGAAGCGCTGCGCGAGCGTGGCCTGCTGGCGCCGGGCCGGGCCGGCCTGGGCTTCGGCGTCGGCCAGGAGCCGCTCGTCGCGCTGTTCGCCGACGCGGGCTGTGACCTCGTCGCCACCGACCAGCCACACGATGCGGCGGTGGCGTCCGGTTGGACGGACTCCGAGGTCGAGTGGGCCGGCGGGCTCGAGCATCTCAACACGCACGGGCTGTGCCCCGCCGGGGAGTTCGGCCGCAGGGTCCGCTTCCGTCCCGTCGACATGAAGGCGGTCCCCTCCGACCTGCGCGGCTTCGACTTCACGTGGTCCTCTTGCGCTCTTGAGCACCTCGGCACCCTGGCCGCCGGGGCTGACTTCGTCATGGCGTCGATCGAGTGCCTGAAACCGGGCGGGGTGGCCGTCCACACCACCGAGTACCTGGTCGGCTCCAACGACGAGACGCTGGAGGCGGGCGGGACGGTGTTCTACCGGCGCCGTGACATCGAGGCGCTGGTGGACCGGCTGCGCCGGGCCGGGCACGCCATCGACGTCGACTTCACCCTCGGGGACACGCCCGAGGACCTCCACGTCGACGTACCGCCCTACACCGACGTCCACCTGCGCACCCGGTTGGGCGACTACGAGACGACCTCGCTGGGCCTGGTGATCACGAAGGGGTCCGGCCGCCGGGGGCGGCTGCGCGCGCTGGTGGACCGCAGGTAACGAGCCGGTGCCGGCGGGCATGGACGTGCCGCGCCGGTCCGACGACGACCTGATTTGCACCCTGGGTCATTTCTGTACGCTGCGGTATCCGGCCGGGGGCGAGCCGCGGCCGCCGCGCGGAAAGCGAGGTGGCGATGGGAACCGACATGCAGGGCCTCACGCTGACCGGTTCGACCGAGGCAACGGTCCATTACGACCGGGCGGTGCATCATCTCGTTCGTTTCCAGATCGAGGTGGTCGAGGCACAGGCGTCGGCGTGTGCCGCCGACCCTCGGTGCGCAATGGCCGGTGTCTTCGGGGCGTACCTGTCGCTGATGTCAACCGAGGCGGCGAGCGTCGCCGATGCCCGCGAGGCTCTGGCGGGCATTGCGGGAAACCCCAGTGTCTTGGCTCCCCGAGAGCAGGCCCATCTGGCGGCCGCCGGGCAGTGGGTCGCCGGCGACATGGCGGGGGCAGGTGCGATCCTGGCGGACGTCTCGCTGCGGTGGCCTCGCGATCTGCTCGCCCTGTTCGTCGGCCACCAGATCGACTTCTTCACGGGGGACGCGGTCAGCCTTCGTGACCGGATCGGCCGGGCACTCTGGGCGTGGACTCCGGACGACTCGAATTTGGGGTTCGTCCAAGGCATGTACGCCTTCGGCCTCGAGGAGTGCAACCTGTACGGGCTGTCCGAAGAGGTGGCCCACGACGCCGTCGCCGCCAATCCCGACGACGTCTGGGGTATCCACGCCATGGTCCACACCTACGAGATGCGGGGTCGGATCGCCCAGGGCGTCGCGTTCATGCGCGACCACCAGGAGAACTGGTCCACGGGGAACTTCCTCAAGGTCCACAACTCGTGGCACTACGTGCTCTACCTGCTCCAGGGGGGTGACGTGCCGGGCGCGCTGGCGGTCTATGACCGGGTGTTGCACCACGATGGCTCGAAGGACGTGGCGCTCGAGCTGCTCGACGCGTCGTCCCTGCTCTGGCGTCTCCACCTCGAAGACGAGGCGGTCGGCGATCGCTGGCGGTCATTGGCTCATGCCTGGGGCCGCCAACTGACGCCTGGTTACTACCCGTTCAACGACGTGCACGCCGCGATGGCGTTCATCGGCGCCGGGGATCTCGAGCGCTGCCGCGAGCTCGTCACGGGCCTCGAAGCCGTCGTCGAGAAGAGCGACCGTGAGACGACGAGCTGGGTCATGACGAGCAAGGTTGGCCTTCCCGTCTGTCGAGGTCTCGTCGCCTTCGAGAACGGCGACTACGCGCAGGTCCTCGACGAGCTCTGGCCCGTCCGGACCCGGCTCCATGAGTTCGGGGGGAGCCACGCGCAACGAGATGCCGTGGAGCGCACGCTTCTCGAAGCGGCCATCCGGGCGAAACGGTCTGACGTTGCCCGGGCCCTCGTGAACGAGCGCCTCGGCGTGAGGGAATCGAGCACCTACGCGTGGTCGAAGTACGCGCAGGTTCTGGCGGCCGAAGGCGACCAGTCCAGGGCCTCGGCGGCCACCAAGCGCGCCAGAGTGCTCGCCGACGAGATCCTGGCCGCTCGACAGGCGTAGCTGCAGGCCCGTGGTGGGAGGGCTCAGGGGGCCGGGGGCGCGGCTTGGTGCAGCCGGCGACCGTTCAGTCGCTTGTGGATGCCCTTCGTCTTCTCGTAGAGGTTGACGAACTCCTTGAGGAGCCCGGCGTAGACCTCGGCCGCGGCCGGATCCGGCTCGTAGGTGGCCTTGACCCGCACCGTGCCGGGGATGTCGGCCACCGTGATGTGGCCGAGGGCGAGCAGCGTGAGCAGCCCGGCGCCGCGCACGTTGGCCAGCACCGGGTCGGCCACTTGGCGGATGGTGCGCCCGGTGGCGTCGGCGTGGATCTGCGACCACAGGTCGGAGTTGGCGCCGCCCCCGACGAAGGCCAGCGTCTCGAGCCGGCGCTTGCAGAACTTCTCGACGGCGCCCAGCAGCCAGGCCGAGTTGAGGGCGACGCCCTCGAAGACGGCGCGCACCATGTCGGCGTGGGTCGACGACAGCGAGATGTTGTGGAAGCCCCCCCGAATGGTGTGGTCGTCGACGGGCGAGCGCTCGCCGTTCAGCCACGGGGTGAAGAGCACGCCGTGCGAGCCGGCCGGCACGGACGAGGCCATGTCGTTGAGCGTCCCGAAGAAGCCGTCGGGCGCGACGGCGTGGCCGGTCACCGCCAGGGCGTCGTCGGGGAACAGCAGGTTGTCGCGGATCCAGGTCAGGCAGGCACCGCCGGTCTCGTGCTCGTCGGCCAGCAGGTAGCGGCCCGGGATCCCCGAGGGGATGGAGGCGATGTTGGTCAGCGCGTCGGTCTTCTTGAAGGAGACGTGGCAGCTGATCCAGCTGGAGGTCCCGATATAGAGGTGGGCGTCGAAGTCCGCCACGGCCCCCGAGCCCACGGCGGCCGAATGGAGGTCGCCGGTTCCCGTGACAACCGGGGTGCCGGCCAGCAGGCCGAGCTCGGCGGCCGCGGCGGCGGAAAGCCCACCCAGCACGCTGCCCGTCGGGACGAGGTCGGGCAGCTTCGAGCGCTCAAGGCCGGCCAGCTCTATGAGCGCGTCGTCATATGAGATCGCCGAGATGTTGCGGTTGTCGGTGACCCAGTGCCCGGTGATGGAGTCGTGCGAGGCCCGGGCCAGCCCGGTCAGGCGCAGGTTGAGGTAGTCGACCGGCTCGAGGAAGACCGCCGTTGCGGCGTAGACCTCGGGACGCTGCTCGCGCAGGAAGTGGATGTGGCCCACCGGGTCCTTGCCCGACAGGCTCGGGATCCCCCCGGTGCGCCGCACCCAGCGTGCCAGCTTGGAGGCGGAGTAGCCCTGCACGTTGAGCGCACCGCGGACCGTCTCGCGGACGGCCTTGGCGCCCCGTGAGTCCATCCAGATGATGGCCGGGCCGAGGGCCTGGCCGCCGTCGTCGACCGGCACGGTGCCCATCCACTGCGAGGTGCACCCGACGCCGACCACCCGCCCGGGCGCCAGGCCGCTGTCGGCGAGGGCCCGGCGGGCCGAGGCCACGATGGCGTCCCACCAGGCCCGGGGCGACTGCTCCGCCCCGCCGTCGTGGGACAAGTCGACGCCGACCGCCTCGAAGGCGTGGGCGGCGATGCGCCCGGTGGCGGAGATCACCGCCACCTTGGGACCGCCCGTCCCGAGGTCGACGGCCAGGACGTACGTGTCCTCGGGGCTCGCTGGCTCGAGCGGGCGGAGCGCGGTGGCGGGCGCGCTGCGCAGGCCGTCCGGCGAGGTGGGCATGGGCGGCAGCGTATCGAGACACAGCAGCGCCGACCCGATCAGGGCCGGCGCCGCTGGACTGCTGGACTGCCGGGCGAGGTCAGTCGGCCTGGCTGGCCTCGACCTCGACCTCGATGATGACCTTGTTGCCCACCACGACGCTGCCGTCGAGGAGCGAGTGGTTGAAGCTGACGCCGAAGTCGCGCCGGTCGATCTCGGTGGTGGCGGAGAAGGCCACGACCGTCTTGCCCTCCTGCATGGAGGCGCCCTCGCCCAGGAACTCGAGGTCGAAGTCGACCGACTTGGTGACGCCACGGATGGTGAGGTCACCGGTGAGGACCCAGTGGCTGTCGTCGACCTGCTTCAGCCCGGTGCTCTTGAGGCTCAGGGTCGGGTAGGTCTCGACATCGAGGAAGTCGTTGGTGCGCAGGTGGTCGTCCCGCATCGACTGGTTCGTGTGGATGCTGGCCGCCTGCACGGTCGCCTCGACGCTCGACTCCTCGGGTTTCTCGGCCACGGTGAACGTGCCCGATGCCTCGGTGAAGCGGCCCCGGACCTTGGTCCCGATGAGGTGGCGGGCGATGAAGCCGACCTCGGTGTGGGCGGGGTCGATGGTGTAGACGCCGGCCTTGGGAAGCGTTGCGGTGCTGGTGACGGTGCTCATTTTGTGGTCTCCTCGGTTGATCGGATGATTATTGAGAGTATAATATCTGATTGAACAGATACTTGTCAATCAGCAATACTAGGTGCAAGAGCGGTTTTCGGGAGAGACTGAGGGACATGAGCACGACGACCATCCCCAAAGGGGGCGACGAAGAGCAGGTGGAGGCGCGTTCTAACGGCGGCACCTGCGGCGTCCTCGGCGGCATGGACGACGAGCGGATCCAGTTGATGGGTCTGATCATCCGCACGCACCGCCGTCTGACCGACTCCCTCGAGCGCGAGCTGGAACAGTCGGTCGGGATCCCCCTGGTCTTCTTCGACGTCCTCATCCACGTCGGCGCAGCTCCCGAGGGCCGCTTGACCATGAGCACGCTCAGCTCCGATGTCGCCCTCACCACCGGCGGTGTGACGCGCCTCGTGGACCGCATGGTCGAGGCCGGCCTGGTGGCGCGGCAGAACTGCCCGAACGACCGCCGCAGCATCCACGTCGTGTTGACGCCCGATGGCCGCACCGTTCTCGAGCGGGCCGTGGCCCAGCACGTCGACAGCATCGAGCGACACCTGATGGCCCATCTCGATGCGGGCGACCGTGCCGCCCTGGTCGTCGCGCTGACGAAGGTGCTCGAAGCCGGCCGCTGAGCCGACACCCGGTCAGATCAGTACTCGCCCTCCACCTTCTGCACCCACACCCGCACTGGCTGTGTGAGCAGCTCGTCTTCGAGCTCGAGCACCGTACCCGCCCCGTCGCCATCGCCCTCGCCCGGACCAGGTTCAGAGACGATGTCGGTGGCGAGGACCTCACGAGCGATGAAGTCGAAGTGCTCGGCGATCGCGTCAAGGCCTTCCACGTGCAAACGGATGCGGTCGGACACGTCCAGCCCGCTCGTCTTGCGCAGGTCCTGCACCAATCGCACCACCTCGCGGGCCAATCCCCGTCTGCGCAGCGACTCGTCGAGGGTGAGGTCGAGCGCCACGACTTCGCCCCCTTCGCGCGAGACGGCGAAGCCCTGCTGGCCTCTCACCCGAAGTTGCAGGTCCTCGGGTGACAACGCAACGGGCTCCCCGTCGAGGGTGACGGTGACGGAGCGACCCTCTTCCAGCGCCTCGGCCGCCGCGGCACCGTCGAGCTCGGCCAGGGCGGGCTTGAGGTCCTTGACCCGGTCCTTCAGGCGCGGCCCGAGAGTGCTGAAGTTGGGCACGAGCTCGAACTGGATCACCTCGCTGAGCTCGTCGGCGGTGTCGATCTCGTCGACGTTCAGCTCGTCGGCCACGATGTCGCGCAATATCTCCGGAGCGTCGGCCGGGAGGAAGACGAGGGCGCGCTTCAAGGGCTGACGCACCTTGACCGAGGCCTCACTACGGGCGGCACGCCCCAACGAGGTCAGCCGCCGGGCGAGCGCCATCTGCGCCTCGAGCTCCCTGTCGATCAGGTCGGTGTGCGGCGCCGGCCAGTCGGCCAGGTGCACCGACTCGTCCTCGGGGGCGCCGGTGAGGTGGCGCCACATGGTGTCCGCCACGAAGGGGCAGAACGGGGCCAGCAGCAGCCCCACCGTGGTCAGCACGGTGTGCAGCGTCGCCTGCGCCGCTAACGAGTCGCCGGCAGGCGCGTCGGGGTCGGTCCGCCAGAAGCGACGCCGGCTGCGGCGCACGTACCAGTTGGAGAGGTCATCGACCAGGCCGCCGAGGGCCGTCGCAACGTTGTAGGGCTCGTAGCCATGGAGCCCCTCGGTCATCTCGACCGTCGTGGTGGCCAGGCGCGACAGGACCCAACGGTCGAGCGGGCTGCGGTCGGCCGGAGCGGGCACGGCGGGGTCGGCGGGGTCGGCGGGGTCGAACCCGTTCAGCGACGCGTAGGTGGTGAAGAAGCTGAACGTGTTCCACAGTGTGAGCAGCATGTCGCGCATGGCGCTGTCGATGGCACCGAGCGTCGCCCGCGTCGGGGTCCAGGGCGACCCCTGGCTGAACATCCACCACCGCATCGCGTCGGCGCCCCTCGTATCGAGGATCTGCCAGGGATCGATGATGTTGCCGAGCGACTTCGACATCTTGCGGCCGTCGGCATCGACGATGTGCCCGAGGCACACCACGTGGCGATAGGGGCTCTCGCCGAAGACCAGCGTGTTGATGGCCAGCAGCGAGTAGAACCAGCCCCGGGTCTGGTCGATGGCCTCGGAGATGAAGTCGGCCGGGAAGGCGAACGCCTCCGCCGATCCGGGCGCGTGCGGGTAGCCGACCTGGGCCGCCGGCATGGAGCCCGAGTCGAACCAGGCGTCGATCACCGGCTCGACCCGGCGGGACACCGACAGCTCGTCGTCGGTCCCCTCGGCGCCGCACGTCGAGCAGCTGAACGTCACCTCGTCGATCGTTGGGCGGTGCGGGTCGAGTCCGGTGAGGTCGCGCCCGCACAGATCGGACAGCTCGGACAAGGAACCGACACAGCGCACGTGGCCGCGCCCGCAGCGCCAGATCGGCAAGGGGGTGCCCCAGTAGCGATCGCGCGACAAGGCCCAGTCGACGTTGTTGGCCAGCCACTCACCGAAGCGCCCGTACTTGATATGAGCCGGATGCCAGTCCACCGTCTCGTTCGCGGCCAGCAGATCGTCCTTGCGGGTCGAGGTCGCGATGTACCAGCTCGGCTTGCCCCAGTAGATGAGGGGGGTGCGGCAGCGCCAGCAGTGGGGGTACGAGTGCACGTACGGCCAGCGACGGATCAGGAGCCCGGTCGACTCCAGGCGGTCGTTGATGTCGTGGTTGGCCTCGCGCACGTCCCGGCCCGCCAGCCACGACACGTCGGCGGTGAAGTGCCCGTCGGGCCCGACCGGGTTCAACGACGGCAGGCCGTTGTCGCGCCCGATCTGGCGGTCGACCTCGCCGAAGGCCGGGGCCAGGTGCACGAGGCCGGTGCCTTCCTCGGTCGTGACGTAGGAGGCGGGGACCACTCGCCACCCGTCGGCACCCCGCGGAGGGTCGACGTCGTCGAAAGGACGCTCGTAGTGCAGTCCGACGAGCGCAGCGCCGCGCACCCGCGCCGTCACCCGACCCGAGGCACCCTCCCCGAACACGGCGTCGACCAGCTCGTCGGCCACGAGGGTCTGGTCGACGACCGCATATATGAGGTCGGGGTTCACCGCCACGCCGGTGTTGGACAAGAGGGTCCACGGCGTGGTCGTCCATACCGCCAGCCACTCGGCGCCGGGGACGTCGTCGACCAAGCGAAAACGCACGTAGGCCGACTCGTCCTCCTCGTCCCGGTACACGTCGGGCTGCCCGAGCTCGTGGCTCGACAGCGCGGTGCCGCAGCGGGGGCAGTAGGGCACCACCTTGAGGTCCTCGTACAGGAGACCCTGGTCGAAGAGCTGCTGGAGGTGCCACCAGACCGACTCGATGTAGTCCGGGCTCAACGTCCAGTACGCCGCCTCCATGTCCACCCAGTAGCCGATGCGCGTGGTCAGGCGGGCGAACTCGTCGACGTAGGAGTAGGCCGACTCCCGGCACAGGCGGACGAACTCGGCGATCCCGACCTGCTGCTCGATCTGCTCCTTGCCCGTGATGCCGAGCTTCTTCTCCACCTCGACCTCGACCGGGAGCCCGTGGGTGTCCCAGCCGGCCCGGCGGGGCACGTAGGCGCCGTCCATGGTGCGGAAGCGGCAGAACAGGTCCTTGTAGACCCGGGCCCAGACGTGGTGCAGGCCCGGCATCCCGTTGGCGGTCGGCGGGCCCTCGTAGAAGATCCAAGGGGGGGCGTCCTGCCGCTGCTCGATGGAGCGCTCGAACACACGGTGTTCGGACCAGCGGTCCAGCTCCGCCTGCTCGAGGGCGACGAAGTCGATGTCGGGGGGGACGGGTGTGAACACGGGAACAGGGTGGTGGCGCCGGGAACGGGCGCCCCTGCGTTCAGGAAAGGATAGAGGGTATGCCTCGCCCCACTTCCGCTCCCCCGCCGGGCGTCACCATCGAGCGGGAGGACTACGGCGGCGACGGCCCGCGCTTCGTCGCGGCCCGGGCCGAGGCGGAGCTCGTCGAGCGCTACGGCTTCCTCGATGCCGGCGAGCGCGGGCTCACCGCGGCCATGTTCGACCCACCGGCCGGGGCCTTCCTGGTGGGCCGCGCCCGCGACGCCGGGCCGCCCGTCGGCGGGGTCGGCCTGCGCGCCGTCGCCCCGACCACCGGCGAGGTCCGGCGCTTCTGGGTCGATCCGGATTGGCGCGGGCGCGGCCTCGGCCGGGCCCTCATGGCCGCCCTGGAGCAGGCGGCCGCCGACCTGGGTCATACGACCCTGCAGTTGGCGACGGGCGATCGCCAGCCCGAGGCGGTGGCCCTCTACGAGGAGACGGGATGGGAGCGGGTCGACGACGGTCGCCCCATGGAGGTCTGCGGCATCCGATTCCTCAAGGCCCTCGATGGCGCCTGACTTCGAGCTCATCTGCGAGATCGAGCCGGCGACCACACCGGACCTGACCCGGGTGCGCCACCAGATCGGGGTGCTGAGCCCGATCGCCGGCGCCTTTCTCATCCCCGACAACCACATTGGTCGGGCCACCGTGAGCAGCGTCGCCGTGGCCCATGAGGTCGAGGCGATGGGCGGGCGCTCCATCGCCTGCCTCAACGCGCGCGACCGCAACCTCCTCGGCTTCCGGCGCGACCTGCTGACCGCGGCCGCCTACGGCGTCGACCAGTTCCTCTTCGTCTACGGCGACGAACCCCTCGCCGGGTCGCGCACCAGCGAGCTGACGGTGCGCGCGATGCTCACCGAGGGGCGCGCCTACGCGGCCGGCCTGCGGCCACCCGCCGCGTCGCCGATGCGCTTCGGTGCGGCCACCGGGTTGCGGCCGCTGCCTTCGTGGAAGCAGGCAGCCGACTTCCTCTTCGTGCAGATCGGGTTCTCCCTCGAGGACCTCGTGGCCTGGCGGGCCTCGGTGGAGATCTCGGTCCCCGTCTACGCCGGGGTCATCGTGGTGGCGAGCGCCGCCATGGCCCGCCGACTGGGCGAGGAGATCCCCGGGCTCGACGTCCCCGCCGAACTGGTCGAGCGCCTGGAGCACGACCGCTCGGCCGGCGTCCACGCCGCCTGCGAGCTGGTGGCGGCCATCCGCGACTCGGGGATGTTCGAGGGTGTTCACCTGATACCGGTGACCCGCTACCGCGAGGTGGCCGCCCGCCTCGAAGGGATGCTCTGATCAGGAGGGGCGGGGGCCGGTGCACGGACCGGCGCCGCAGGGGTCGCTCACCTCGCCGGTGGTGAAGAAGGTGTGCATCTGCTTCCAGAAGGCCGGGAAGGCGCGCGGCGTCGTGTCGTGCGGATCGGGCCCAACCGTGGGCGGCGTGTCTTTCAGGGGCGCCGCCGGCACGCCGGTGTTCCACACGAACAGGGCCGGGCCGCGGGACGGGGTCTGCAGGGTCGGGATGTCCCAGAACGGCTGCCGCTCGAGGCTGCGCCCCAGTGGGAGCGCGGGCTCGCGCAGGTGCGCGCCGATCGTGCGCGCCTCGGTCTCGGTGGCGACGTTGGCCACCTGGTGGTCACCGAAGGCCTCCTCCAGCAGCACCTGGTGCGGCGGGGTCCCCGGCAGGCCCGACGTCATCTGCTCGGCGTAGCCGTCGGCGTCGCCGCGGTCCCACAACATCTGCATGAGGTCGAACCCCAGCTGCTGCACCGCCCGGTCCGGATAGGTCTTGTCGAGCAGCCCCTGGAACGGCGAGAAGTCCGCGCTGCGCGGCAGCAACACCGCATAGTCCATGCCCGGCACGCCGAGCACCGAGCGATGCACCTCGGTGGACAGCGCGGTGAACGCGCCGCCCATGATGCCGCCCTCGGAGTTGCCGTAGTAGACGAGACCCGACGACGGGCGGATCAGCGGCGTGTGGTGGCCGTCCTGGAAGGCCGGGCTCGTGGCGAACCCCGCCGGGTTCTCCATGAGGTTGCCCAGCACCTGCGCGTTCAGGAGCGCCTGGAGCAGGTTGTCGACCAGCACGGGGAAGGCGTCCAGATTGTTCGTCACCGAGACCCCGAGGGCCAGCGTGCTCGCCGACAGCCCGAGCCAGTCCGTCCCGCAGAAGACGGCGTCGTACGCGTTGGAGTACTGGGGCACGCCCGACGCCGTCACCTCGTCGGCCGAACCGAACAGGCCGTGACCGTAGACCCCGACCGAGGCCGGGTGGGACGCCGTCGCCGCCTTGGGGATCTCGCACTCGAAGTTGGCCTGATCGACCTGGCCCGCCGCGTGCACCGGCAGGCCGTCGGGCCCCACGTCGAGCAACGACTGGGACGAGCCCGGCGTTCCCCGCAGGTAGCTCGGCACCGCGAAGGTGCCCGTGACCACCCGGGCCAGATCGGGCTGGCCGGGCGGGTCGACGACCTCCTTCGTCACCGTGAACGGCCCCACGCCCTGGCCCAACGCGGCGAACGTCTGGTCGCGCATGGTCAACGCGGGCTGCGTGATGTTGCGGGTGCTGGCCACGGTGAAGTCCCACGCCAGGAACAGGCCCGCCTTCCCGACGCCGTCCTTGCCCAACTGCTCCACGACGGAACGCAGATGGGCGTCGAGGTTGCTGACCGTGGTCGTGGGCGAGCCGAGGACGGACGCGAACGCGGCCGACGGCGCGATGGCCGACCCGTCCCCCGACTTCAGGTCGCGCAGTGCCACGAGGAAACGGTCGCCCTCGGTCAGGTTGCGCGCCGGGTGGATGATGAGGAGCTGTGTGGCGGGGTTGGCGTCCTTGGCATCGAGCTCGGCCCAGGTGGGCCAGCGGGCACCCGTTCGCGGCGTCGATGAGGACGATCGGGCTGGTCGGCATCAGCGATGCCCCCATGTCCGTGATCGTCGCCACGTGGCTGGCGCCGAGGCTGAGCCCGGGCACGTGCGTGAGGATCGTCGACCCCGGGCTGAAGCCGTCGTTGCCCGCCCACGCGGTGGGGTCGAAGGCCTGCCCGGCGGCCGACGCCGGAAAGGCGCCGGGCGGGAAGTACACCCGGCGCCCGGTCGCCATGGCCGGATCGGCGACGGTGTAGAAGTCGTTGGGGAACGGCAGCATGCACAAGCTGGCATCGAGCCCGACACAGGGCTGCTGCGGGGACGCACCCCACGCCACCACGTCCGCTCCGGCGCCGCCGCCCGGCAGGGCCAGCCCGGCCATCAGCGCGACCAAGGCCGCGCACGCCAGGGCCACAGACCTCCCCACGACGGGGACTCTATTCGGGCCGACGGGCCATCTCGTCGAGCGCGGCGCCGTCCACCTCGAGCAGCGAGTGGACCACGAGGTCGGCCAGAGCGAAGGCGGGATGGTGGCCTTCCCCGAGCTCGGGCACGGCGATGCAGGCCATGGACGCGGCCTTGGCGGCGAGCACGCCCGCCGGCGCGTCCTCCCACACGAGGCACTGCCGCGGCGCGGCGCCGAGCTCGCTGGCCGTGGTCAAGAAGACAGCGGGGTGCGGCTTGCCGTAGGGCTCGTCCTCGGCTGAGTGCACCAGCGCGAACCGGCGTCGCAGGTCGAAGTGCTCCAGCGCGGCGTCGATGAGTCGGTACTGCGACGACGACGCCACCGCGAGGGCGAGGCCGCGCTCGGCGCACAGGTCGATGGCGTGCACGGCGCCCGGCTTCAGGGCGCCCTTGGTGAGGATGAGCTCGATCACGCGGTCGACGATCGTCACGGCCACCTCGTCCGGTGCCGGCCCCGTCCACGGGTAGAGCCGGTACCAGTGTTCGGTCACCTCGTGCACGAACATGCCCTTGGTCGAGCGGCAGCCCTCGACGGCCAGCGGGACGCCGAGGCCACCGAGTATCTCGATCTCGGCCTCGTGCCAGAGGATCTCCGAGTCGATGAGGAGCCCGTCCATGTCGAAGATGGACGCGGCGAACCCCGCCGGGACGGGGTGCGGCGGAATCAAGCGGCGGACAGCTGCGCCTCGATGTCGCCCACGATGGCGGGGTCCTCCGGCTCCACCTGGGGCCGGTAGCGCGCCACGATCTGGCCGGCGGGCGAGACGAGGAACTTCTCGAAGTTCCACGTGATGTCGCCGGCCTTCCCCTCGGCGTCCTCCTTCTCGGTCAGCTCGGCGTAAATGGGGTGGCGGTCGTCGCCGTTCACCTCGATCTTCTCCATCAGCGGGAAGGTGACGCCGTAGGTGGTCGAGCAGAACTCCTGAATCTCCTCCGACGTGCCGGGCTCCTGCCCCATGAACTGGTTGCACGGGAAGCCGATCACCGAGAAGCCCTTGTCGCCGTACGTCTTCTGCAGGCGCTCGAGGCCCTCGTACTGCGGGGTGAGGCCGCACTTGGAGGCGACGTTGACCAGCAGCAGGGTCTGGCCGGCGTAGTCACCGAGCTTGGCGTCGTCGCCCTGGAGGGTGTGGATGGGGATGTCGTAGAGAGCCATGTCCCGGACCCTACCGGCCCCCGGCCGTCGCCCGCTCGGCCCGCGTAGGGTGGCCGGCATGCACGCCGCGGTGATCCGGGACGGCCGGCTGAACTGGGAGGAGCGCGACGACCCGGTGGCCGGCGACACCGAGCTCCTCGTGGCGGTACGCGCGGCCGGGATCAACGGCGCGGACATCGCCCAGCGGGCGGGAGGATACCCGGCGCCACCGGGCTGGCCGCAGGACGTCCCCGGCATGGAGATGGCCGGCGAAGTGGTGGCGGCGGGGCGGCAGGTGACGCGCTTCGCCCCCGGGGACCGCGTCATGGCCGTCGTCGGGGGTGGGGCCCAGGCGACCATGGCCCGCGTCGACGAATCGCATGCGCTGGCCGTTCCCACTCGGTCGGCTGGCCCGAGGCCGGGGGTTTCCCCGAGGTCTTCTGCACCGCACACGACGCCCTCTTCACCCAGGCCGGGCTCGGGATCGGCGAGCAGGTGCTCGTCAGCGGCGCCGCCGGCGGGGTCGGCACGGCGGGCGTGCAGCTGGCCGCGGCGACCGGGGCGACGGTCACGGCGACGGTGCGGAACGCCGCGCTGCACGAGGGTGTCCGGGCGCTGGGGGCGTCGTACGTCGTCGAGCCGGGGGGCGAGGGAGAGCACGGCCCTTACGACGTCGCCCTCGAGCTGGTCGGTGCGCCGAGTTTGCGTGGCGTGCTGTCGCATCTCGCCACCGGGGCGCGCGTCGTCGTGATCGGCGTCGGTGCGGGAGCCCAGATCGAGTTGAACCTGTACCAGCTCATGGCCACGCGGGCCCGCATCGGCGCCTCGACGTTGCGGGCCCGCAGCCGGCGCGAGAAGGCGAACGTGGTGGCCGCGGTCGGCGCCCACGTGCTGCCGCTGCTTCGCCAGGGGCGGGTCACGGTTCCGGTGGCCGACACGTTCCCCATGTCAGAGGCGGAGGCTGCCTACGAGCGCTTCGCCAGGGGCAGCAAGCTCGGCAAGGTCGTGCTCGTCAATTGAGCCGATGATCGAGGCCGTCCTCTTCGACGGGGACCAGACGCTGTGGGACTTCGAGCGCGTCATGCGCGACGCGCTGATCGCCGTCGTTGCCGAGCTGCAGGCGGCGCGGCCCGGGCGCTTCACCGCATCGCTGCGCTGGCTGGACCTCGAGCGCGACCGCGCCGCCGTCGGGATGGAGCTCGAGGGGGTGGAGTACAACCTGGCCCGGCTCCGGGAGCTCGGGTTCGTCCGCACGCTCGGGCGACTGCGCGACGCCGAAGGGGGCGGGGACGAGGCGGCCGATGCCGAGTTGGCCGACGAGCTCGGTGCCTCCTACTTCCACCACCGCGACCGCGATCCCGCCCTGTTCCCCGACACGCTGCCCTGCCTCGATGCGCTCCAGGCGCACTACCGGCTCGGCCTCCTCTCCAACGGCAGCCGGCTCCCGGAGAAGGTCGGGCTGGGGCAGTACTTCGAGTCGGTGGTCTTCGCCCAGGACCACCAGGTGGCCAAGCCGGACAAGGGCATCTTCGAGGTGGTCGAGCGCCAGCTGGGCGTGGAGCCGGCGGCGTGCGTGCTGGTCGGCGACCACCCGCTCAACGACGTGGTCGGGGCCAAGCGCGCGGGGTGGCATGCCGTGTGGATCGACCGGGACGGCGGGGGTGCGTTCGTGCCGCACGAAGGCTGCGCGGAGCGGCCGGACGCCGTGGTGCGCACGCTCGACGAGCTCCTCGGCGTGCTGGACCGGCTCGGCCGCGGCTGATGGCGGGCTGGGGCTTTCAGCTACCGCCCAATCCGGTGAGCGCGACATCGTCCCAACACGCCCGCTCGGCGCCCAGCGGGTCGTCCTCGACCGTGGAGGTCACATCGAAGCGAAGCGTGGCCCGCCGGTCGAGGGTGTAGGCCGGCCACGGCGGCAGCGCCGCGTGACCCGGGTCGCCCGTGTGGGCCAGGGCGATGAGCGCTCCGCTCGTCGCCTGCACGAGAGGCTCGGCCTGCAGCCCTTCCGCAATGGGAGCCTTGTCCACGTTGTCAAAGAAGTACGGCATGTCCAGGCCATGGGGAGCCCGGGTGGTGCCGCTCGGATCGGGGTGTCCCCAGGCGTATGCGTACATATACACGGGTGCCCCGCCGCCCTCGACCTTCGCCTCCGCGACGCGGATGGCCGGAAGACGGAACTTGGCGTCCGTGGCGACGGCGACGAGCAGCGACGTCGGTGACCGCTCAGGTTGGATCGCCTGATAGGACGAGACCATCCGAGGTGCGTCGTCGCCGAGCAGCGACCGAAGCCGATCGGACACGTCCTCCATTCCGAGGGTCCACAGGTCCGGATCGAAGAACATGAAGGCGAGCATCTCGTCGGTCGTGCAGCCGACGACGACGGCAACGTCGCTCGCGTTCCCGCCGCGGATCAGCTCGTAGGGGTGATCCGGCAGGCTCGGTCCGATCACGGGACTGAACCCCTCGCCCCGGCCCAGAGCGTTGCCCGATCCGCCCAGCAAGGCGACCCACGCCTCGATCAGGCGTTCTGCCTCGAGCGCCTGCGCCTCCTCCGGCTCGGCGCCGACCCCGAGGTGCTCGAGAACGCGCTCGGTTTTCGTCAACGCCAGGTCGGCCGTCTGCGCACGGAGCAGCGCGCCGCTCATCACGCACGCCTGGTGGAACAAGCCCCGGGCCTTGGGCATGGCCAGGAGCGTCGCGGTCTTGGCCCCACCGCCCGATTCTCCGAACACCGTGACGTTCCCAGGGTCACCACCGAAAGCCGAGATGGTGTCCCGCACCCACTCGAGCGCGGCGACGACATCGAGCATGCCGACATTCCCCGAATCGGCGAACTCGTCGCCGAAGTGGGAAAGATCCATGAAGCCGAGGACCCCGAGCCGATGATTGATCCCGACGGTCACGACACCGCCGTGACGGGACAGGTTCGAAAAGTCGTACAACGGTGCCGAAGCCGACCCGATGCTCCACCCGCCGCCGTGCAGCCAGACCAACACGGGGAGCTTGGCCGTCGCATCGAGTGACGGAGTCCAGACGTTGAGTGCCAGGCAGTCCTCGCTGGTCACCCGCTCGTAGGCGAGTACGCCCATCATCGATTCGCTCTCGGGCAGGATCTGGATCCCGAGCATCTGCTCGGAGGTGATCTGCGGGCAGGACGGCCCGTACTCCAGGCAGTCCCGCACGCCCGTCCACGGCTGCGGCGGACGAGCCCGACGGAAGCGCCCGTCGCCGGCAGTGTCCGCCCCGTAGGGAATCCCCTTGAAGGCCCACACGCCACGCTCGTGAGCTCCCCGGACCGTTCCGCTCGCTGTCTCGACGACGTCGGTGCTCACGTCCAAGCTCCCCGATTGACCCGGCTCCTCACGATAGTGATGAAGTCGGCCGGGGGGACCGGAGGATCGAGCGCAACCCGGCCGTCATTGGCGGCCGGTGGCCTCCTTGTGGGCCGCTTCGGCGAGAGCCTTGATGGCCTGCAGGCGCTGGTCCCAGAGGCGGGCCTGGTCCGCCATGGCGTGCGATGCCTCATTCAGGCGGCCGGGCACCACGCGGAAGCGGACCTCGCGGCCCTCCCGCTGGCGGGTGACCAGGCCCGTCTGCTCCAGCACCGCGAGGTGCTTGATGACGGCCTGACGGGTGAACGGCACCCGCTCGGCCAGGGAGCTCGCCGTCGTCTCGCCGCCCTCGACGAGCAGATCGAGCACCCGGCGACGCGACGGGTCGGCGATCGCCGACCACAGCGCGTCGTCGGGAAGGACGTTCATCCGAACAGGCCCTCGAGCCAGCCCAACTTCTCCGCCCATCCGTTGCGGTGCTCCGCGACGTAGCGGGCCTTGTCCTCGTCGGGCCAGCCGATGGTGTCGAGGCCGGTCTCGGTGACCCGCAGCCGGGTGCGATCGCTCCCCTCTTCGGTGAGTGTGAACTCGACCAGGACCGAGTTGCCGGGCGCCGGTGCCTCGCCATCGGGGTGCGCCCACCGGAACGTGAATCGCCGCGGCGGCTCGACGTCGACCACTTCCAACGGCGCCGTAAACGGTTGGTTGGAGGCCTTGTCCTCGAAGACGAGGGTGCCGGCCCCGCCCGATCGCAAGTCGAGCTCTACCTTGTCGGCGAACCAACGGGCAATCTGGTCGGGCTCGGTGATCGTGCGCCACACCACGTCGGCCGGGGCCTCGATCAGGACCTCTCGTTCGATAGTCAGGTCGGTCATAGTGCTCAGCCCCAGCTGCTGACGAGCTCGTTGCGCGGGAACGGCGTCGCCTTGCCACCCTCGAGCCCGTGCTTGAGGCTCAGCAGGAAATAGGCCCAGGCGGTGCTGCAGTGGTACATGAACTCGACCGGCTCTCGCCATCCGGCATGGGCGAAGACCACCACGGTCTCGTCGCCGTTGGCGCGGAGGTCGAACGAGACGGTGGTGCCTACCCACTCGTCGGGACCCTGGACGCAGCGCCACAGCACCCGGCTCGGCCGGGTCGACTCGACGACCTCCATGGTGGCGGCGCGGTCTGGGCCGCCGAAGAAGAAGGCGAGCTCTCCCCCGATGTGGGCGTCACCCTCCACGGTGGTCGTCCACCACTCCGAAAGGCCCTCCCGCGTGGCGATGGCCCCGTAGACCTCTCCGATGGGGGCGTTCACCCCGACCCTGTTCCTGATGTCCGGCATTGCTCCATCCTCCTTGTTCGGTAACGTGCAACTCATTGTTGCACATTGCGGAGGGAAGTGCAACCAAAAGTTGCGGGTTTTCGGGATGGCGGGAGGGGTGGGAGCGAGGGGGCGGGCGGTCCCTACCGGGTCAGGATGACGACGCCGGCGTTGGCGCCGCGGCCGACCGTGTGCGAGAGCGCGGTGCGGGCCCCCTCGACCTGGCGCGGCCCGGACTCGCCGCGCAGCTGGCGCACCAGCTCGACGACCTGGCCGAGGGCGGACGCGCCGAGCGGCTCCCCCTTCGAGAGTAGGCCCCCGCTGGGGTTCACCGGCAGGCGGCCGCCGAGATGGGTCGCGCCGGAGTCGAGCAGCGCCGCCGATCCCCCGGGCTCGCAGAGTCCGAGCTCCTCGCAGGACAGGAGCTCGCGGGCGGCGTCGGTATCCTGGCACTCGACGACGTCGAGGTCAGAGGGCCCCAGCCCCGCTTCCTCGTAAGCCGCCGTGGCCGCCAGCGTGGTCGGGGCCGGCACGGCGTCCGACGCCAGTCCCGCCAGCGGCGTCGACTCGCTGAGGACCGAGCCCGGGATGTGGGAGCGGAGCACCGCCGCGGCGAGGGTGACCGGCGTGGGCGGAGCGGAGGAGGTGGCGGGAGGAGCCAGGTCGGCGCGGCGCAGCACCAGTGCGGCGGCGCCCTCGTTGGGCGAGCACAGCATGAAGAGGTGCAGCGGCTCGCAGACGACGCGCGAGCCGAGCACCTCGTCGACCGTCGTCTCCTTCTGGTACATCGCGTCGGTGTTGGCGACGCCGTGACGGCGGTTCTTCACCACGACCCGGGCCAGGTGGTCCTTCGTCACTCCCGAGGTGAGGCAGAGGCGCTGCGCCCGCAGCCCGAAGAACGCCGGCGTGGCGGCCAGGCCGGCCTCCTCCTGCCACGGCTCGAAGAAGGACGACCGGATGATCCCCTTGGGCATCTTCTCGGTGCCGAAGACGAGAGCGGTGTCGTACTGGCCGGCGCGGATGGCGGCCGCCGCCAGCATGAGGGCGGCGCCGCCGCTGGCGCAGCCGGCCTCGACGTCGACGATCGGCATACCCGTCATGCCGAGCCGGCTCAAGACCTTGTGCCCGGTCGCGACCCCGCCGTACGCCGTCCCGCAGAAGGCGGCCTGGAAGCCACCCTTGCCGAGGCCTGCCTCGTGCAGCGCGGCGCGGACGGCGGCGACACCCATGTCGGTGGTCGACACCCCGTCGAACCTCCCGAAGGGGTGCATCCCCGCGCCGATGATGGCGACGCCGGTCATGACGACGGCGCCGCCGGGACCGAGGCTGATGTGGGGGTGGGGGCGAAGGCGTAGGTCACGACGTCGTTCCCGTCATCGTCGCGGTGCAGCGGCACGACGCGCAGCTCCATCGGCTGGCCCTCCCTCAGCGCGGCGGGATCGCTCTCCGTGAGCCGGGTGATGACGCGCACACCCTCGGGCAGCTCGACCACACCGATGCCGAAGGGGACCTCGCCCTCGTACCCAGGCGGTGGGGCGGTCACCGCCGTCCACGCCCACAGCGTGCCGCGGGGAGAAAGGTCGATGGGAGCGGGGTCCCGTGCGGCGCAGTAGGTGCAGGCGTCGACCCGCGGGAAGTGCACCGACCCGCAGGCGCCACATCGGCTGCCCAGCAGCGCCGGCGAGTCGGTGTCGCTGAAGAGCCCGTCGCGGACCATGACGCGCATCGTGGCCTCAGTCCTCGAGCTCGACCAGCTCCAGCGCGTCGAACTCCCAGAAGGCCCGGAGCGAGGCCAGCTTTCCTGCGCCGTTGCTGCGGTAGGTGTACACGCCGCGCACGACCGCCTGGTGCGTGCCGCCGGCGAGCGTCGTGCGGATGATGCCGACGTCCGCCACCTCGTCGCCACAGAGGTAGGACTCGGTGATCTCGAACGTGATGGCCTCGCTCGACGCGATGACGTTGTCGTAAAAGGCGGCGATGGCTTCGCGCCCGTGGTGGCCCTTCCCCTCGGGGTCGAAGGCCGACGGACCGATGGGGTCCGCCACGAAGGCGTCGTCGGCGAAGAGGTCGAGCCACGCTTCGCGGTCACCGGCATGGACGGCGGCCCTGGAGCGGATGCCGAGCTCGCGGGCGTTGAGCGGTTCGCCGGACATGATCAGCGGACCTTGGCGATGACGTCGTCAGCGAACCGGGTCAGGTTGTCGACCTTCGTCTGCAGGGTCTCGGTGTCCTGCTCGACGCCGTAGGGCCAGCGGAAGCCGACGATCACGTCGGTGACGCCGATCTCCTCCAGGCGGTGCAGGCCGTCCGGCGTGTAGGCATCGAGCGAGATCACGTGGGTCTCGAACGGCTTGGTGTCGGTGCCGTGCTCCTTGCGCAGCTCGGCCAGGCGTGCCAGGAGACCCGGGAGGTCGGCCGGGTCGCCGCCGCCATGCAACCAGCCGTCGCCGTCGCGGGCGGCCCGTCGGAGGGCGGCTTCGTGGTGCCCGCCGATGAGGATCGGTACGGGACGGCTCGGCGTCGGGCACATCTTTATGGACGGAACGTCGAACACCTCGCCGTGGAACTCGAAGAAACCACCGGCCATGAGGCCGCGCATGATGGCGATCTCCTCGTCCATGCGCGTGCCCCGCTTCGCCCAGGGCACCCCGCAGATCTCGTAGTCCTCCGGCCACGGGCTCGTGCCCACGCCCAGCAGGAGGCGGTTGTCCGTCAGCACCGCGGTCGAGCTGACCTGCTTGGTGATGAGGACCGGCTGGCGGATGGGGAGCTTGATGACGAACGTCACGAAGCGGATGCGCTCGGTGACCGCCCCCATGGCCGGGATCAGTGAGAACGGCTCGAGGAAGGGCTTGTCCTCGAGGAACTCGCGGGTCCCGTCCGGGTTGAACGGGTAGGTGGTGTCGGAGACCTCGGGGTAGCAAATGCTGTCGGGGACGACCATGGAGTCGTATCCAGCGTCCTCGGCCGCCCGCGCCAGCGGCAGGTAGTACGACGGGTCCGTCATCGACTCCGCAAACGAGAACCGCACACCACCTCCCCTGTCCGAGACCACGAGCGCCGCCTACCATGCGGCCGTGCCTGCTCATCCTGCCAGCACCAGCACACCTGGGCACAACCCCGAGACCACCGACGTCCGCCTGCGCGGCGCGACTCCCCTGGTCACCGACCTCTCGCTGGACGACCTCGAGCGTGACGCCCGCCACGCCATCGGCGAGATGGCCTACGCCTACTACTCGGGGGGTTCGGATGACGAGCGGCTGCTCGAGGGGAACGTGGCCGCCTGGAGCCACTGGCAGCTTCACCCACGGGTGCTGGCCGGGATCTCCGAGGTCTCGACCGCGACGACCCTGCTCGGGGCCCCGGTGAGCTCGCCGGTGGCGGTGGCGCCGACGGCTATCCAGGCGCTGGCCCACCCCGAGGGGGAGGTGGCGACCAGCCGGGGAGCGGCCGAGGTCGGGGCGTTGATGATCCTCTCGTCGCTGGCCACCTGCCCGCTCGAGGACGTGGCCGCTGCTGCACCGGGCGCGGCGCGGTGGATGCAGGTCTACATCCTGCGGGAGCGGGCCCGGACGGCCGAGCTGGTGAGCCGGGCGGCCGCCCACGGCTACGGCGCACTCGTCCTGACCGTCGACGCCCCGGTGTCGGGGCTCCGGTTGCGGGAGTGGCGGATGGGCGTGCACCTGCCCGACGACCTCGCCCTGCCCAACCTGGCGGGCGACAGCACCTCGAGCGCCCGCGAGGGCGGGTTCATGGCCGTGGTGACCCACGAGTTCGAGCCCGCGCTGCGGCCGGACGACATCGAGTGGCTGGCCGGACTGAGCGCGCTGCCCGTCGTGGCCAAGGGCGTGCAGCGGGCGGACGACGCCGTGCGCTGCGTCGACGCTGGCGCGGCGGCGATCGTGGTGTCCAACCACGGGGCCCGCCAGCTGGCGGACGCGCCGGCGACGGCCGACATCCTGGCCGAGATCGTCGACGCCGTCGCGGGCCGGGCCGAGGTCTACGTCGACGGCGGCATCCGCCGCTCCCCCGACGTGGTCAAGGCGGTGGCGCTCGGGGCGCGTGCAGCGCTGGTGGGGCGCCCGTCCCTGTGGGCACTGGCAACGGGTGGCGCCGACGGCGTGGCGGCCCTACTGCGCTGGTACGAGTCCGAGCTGTATCGGGCCATGGCACTGTGCGGCGCGGCAACGGTCGACGCCATCGACCGCGGCCTGGTGCGCCGGAGCCCGGGATGGGCGTTGCCGTGACGACGGTGGCGGCGATGCTGGCCGCACGGGCCGAGGACGACCGGCCGGCCGTCATGGACGCCGCAGGAGCGTGGACGTGGCGCGAGGCCGTGGCCGAGGGCGCGACCCGGGGGGCACTGGCCCGCTCTTTGTGCGGCGACGCCAAGCCCCATGTCGGCGTGCTCCTCCCCAACGGGCCCGAGTACCTCTTCTGGCTCAACGGCGCCGCGCTTGCGGGCGCGGCGATCGTGGGTATCAACCCCGCCCGGCGCGGCGAGGCGCTGGCCGCCGACGTGCGAGCGACTGACTGCGCGGTGATCGTGACCGACGCCGAGGGGGCCGCGCTGCTCGAGGGCCTCTCTCTCGGCGTCAGCGACGACCGCATCCTCGTCACCGGGACCGAGCGCTACGGGACGCTGCTGGCACGGTTCGCCGGCAGCGAGGGCGCCCGGGCGCTCGTCGACCAGGCCGACGAGATCGACGAGGACGCGCTCTATCTCCTCATCTTCACCTCGGGCACGACCGGCGTGCCCAAGGCGGTCCGGTGCACCCAGGGCCGGCTGGCCGGCATCGCCGAGGTGGCGGCGCCGGGCTACGGCTACACAGGCGAGGACATCTGCTACTGCCCGATGCCCCTGTTCCACGGCAACGCCCTCATGGCGCTGTGGGGGCCGGCGGTCATGGTGGGCGCTGCCATCGCGAACGCGACCCCGCTTCAGCGCGTCGGCCTTCATCGACGACGTCCGGACGTTCGGCGCCACCAAGTTCAGCTACGTGGGGAAGGCGATCGCCTACATCCTGGCCACGCCGGAGCGCGCCGACGACGCGGACAACACGCTCAAGAGCGCGTTCGGCACGGAGGCGTCGGTGCGCGACCGCGACCGCTTCCGCAAGCGCTTCGGGTGCTACCTCATTGAGGGCTACGGCCAGAGCGAGGGCGGCGCCGCGATCAATCCGGTGCTCGGCATGCCGAAGGGCGCACTGGGCAAGCCGGTCGACGCAGTCGACCTGGCGGTCATCAGCCCCGAGACGGGCGAGGAGTGCCCACCGGCGCAGTTCGACGCCGAGGGGCGGCTCCTCAACGTGGGCGAGGCCATCGGCGAGATCGTCAATCGCAGTGGGCCGGGCAAGTTCGAGGGCTACTACCAGCGCGAGGACGCGGAGGCGGAGCGGCTGCGGCGCGGCTGGTACTGGACAGGCGACCTGGGGTACGTCGACGCCGAAGGGTTCTTCTACTTCGCGGGGAGGACCGGGGACTGGCTGCGCGTCGACTCCGAGAACTTCGCGGCGGGGCCGGTGGAGGCGGTGCTGTCGCGCCACCCCGACCTGTCCGTCGTCGCGGTGTACCCGGTCCCCGACACGGCATCGGGCGCGGGTGACCAGGTGATGCTGGCGCTCGAGACGGTACCGGGCCGCCCGTTCGACCCCGAGGCGTTCGCCGAATGGCTGACGGCCCAGCCCGACCTCGGACCGAAGTGGGTGCCCCGTTACGTGCGGGTGTCGGCCTCGCTCCCCCAGACGGCCACCGGGAAGGTGACCAAGGTGGGGCTGCGGTCCGAGGCGTGGGCCTGCGACGACCCGGTCTGGTGGCGACCTCTCGGCAGGGCAGAGATCCGGTTCCTGCCGCTGGGCGACGAGGAACGGGCCACATTGGCGGCGGGGCTGGCCGAGAACGGCCGCCCGCCCGTGGGCACCGACTCCTAGAGCCCGAGGATCCCGAGGACGCCGGTCAGCTCCCCGACGCGGTGGTCCCCGGGCTCGAGGGGCGGTGCGCTCTGTCCGGCGCGATCGTCCTCTCGCCACACGTGAACTGCGGTCATGCCCGCACGCCGCGGTCCACGCACGTCGGGCTCCCAGGAGTCCCCGACGAAGACGACCTCACGGGGGTCGACCTCGAGCGACTGGGCGGACTGGGCGTAGATGCCGGGGTGCGGCTTGCGCGCCCCCGCCCGGGCCGAGGTGACAGCGGCGTCGACGAGCTGGAGGAGGCCGACCTGGTCGAGGTACGGATCGAGCTCCCAGCCCCAATTGGAGCAGACGCCGACGGCCAGCCCCGCCTTCCGCAGGGACGCCAGCGTCGCCCTCGCCTCGGGGTAGGCGACCATGCGACCCTGGTCCGTGGCCCGCAGCTCCTCGATCACGACCTCGACCTGGGCGCCGTCCACACGGGCGGCGTCGGTGAGGTCACGCAGGCGAGTCCGGACCCACGCCTCGTAGGCCTCCTCGCTGACCGAGTGCTCGGCGTGGTCGACGCCGTCGTAGCGGGAGAAGTAGCCGTCGAGGACGGCGGGGTCGAGCGTGTAGCCGTGGGCGGCGAACACCGTGGCGTAATTGGAGGAACGCGCGTCCGCCCAGCGGGCGAGGGTCCCGTAGAAGTCGAAGATGACGGCGCTGACCACGGTGGTCATACTGCCTGCTGGCGGTGACATGGTAATACTTCCAGGCGCAATGGACGCCGACGCACAGCCGGCTGACGCGCCGGCCCCGAAGGCGGGTCGCGGTCGGCACGCCGCTCCGCGGCAGAGGTCCGGCCGCTGGATCGCCGAGCTGGTCGGGGTCGTCATCATCGCGGTGGTCATCGCCGTCCTGCTCCGCACGTTCGTGGTGGCCACCTATTCCATCCCGTCCGGCTCGATGGAGCCGACCCTCCAGATCGGGGACCGGATTGTGGTTGACAAGCTGAGCTACCACCTGCACGGCGTCGACCGAGGCAACATCATCGTGTTCTCGACACCACGCAACGAGCAATGCGCGGGGCCCCCGGTGGCGGACCTGGTCAAGCGCGTCATCGGACTGCCCGGCGAGACCATCTCCTTGTCCGGGGGCCGCGTCTACATCGACGGGCACGTGCTGCCCGAGCCGTGGTTGCCGGCGGCCACGCGGACCGAGACGATCCCCGGACCGTCGGATCAGCCCTACTCGCTGCACCACCCCTACCGGGTACCCGGCGGGGACGTCTACGTCATGGGTGACAACAGGAACTTCTCGTGCGACAGCCGCTACTGGGGGCCGATCAAGGAGTCGACGATCGTCGGCAAGGTCGACCTGCGGATCTGGCCGCTGTCGCGTCTCGGCTTCTTCTGAGTCCCCAGGGCGCCGTCAGGTCCGGCGCTCGCGCCTCCATACGATGCGCAGCCCGGACCACGTCTCGTCGATGGCACAGACCTTGTTGTCCACCAGACCCAGTGGGAGCGCGACCTCGCGCACGACGTCCTCGCCCATGGTGGTCTCGACGCCCGATGACCGCTTGGGCCACGCGATCCAAAGCCCACCCGACGGGAAGACCATCTGGGCGAGCGCGCCGATGCGGCGGTCGAACTCACGCCGCTCAGTGAAGAACGCGACCACGACGTCCGCGGTCCCGCGGGCCTGGCGTTTCAGGGTGACGCCGGGCGGCAGTCCCCCGACGACGCCCGGGGGCGCCCCGATGAGGGCCAGCGTCGAGCCGTCGGTGATCCCGAGCTTCTTCGGCAGCGGCGTCCCGCTGTAGCCGGCCACGGGCAGGGTCAGGGGTTGACGGCCCGGTACACCCGGAACGCAAGGGGGTAGTCGTACTCGTCGGGGCCCACCGCGAACCGGTCGAATTGGCGCTCGATCAGCCCCTGGGCCTCGACCTCGCGCTCGGGCGGGACACCCATGAACTCGAGCAAGGCACGATCGAACACTGCGCTGGCCGGGGCGCGCACGGTGGTCCCGTGCGGCGTGCTCTCGACGGCGGCGAACCCCGCGCCCTCGAGCAGCTCGCGCACGTACTCGTCGTCTCCGAAGGCGAAGGGGCCGACCGGGCTCTTCCCGGGCGCCGGCACGGGTGGCGACGGGAGGATGGCGCGCAGCGCCGTGCGCACGTGCCAGGGGTTGTGCTCGACACCCTGCCAGCAGGCGAACACGAGGTGGCCGCCCGGCGTCAGATAGCCACGGATGGACCGGAACGCGACGAGCGGCTCGTCGAAGAACATGACCCCGAACTGGCTCACGGCCAGGTCGAAGGGCTCATCGGTCCAGGATCCGGACTGCACGTCCATCTCGACGAAGCGCGCGTTGGCGACATCGGCCTGCCGGGCCCGGCTTCTGGCCAGTTCGAGGAGGGGCGCTGAGATGTCGATCCCGACAGCGGCGCCATCCGGGCCCACCACGCCGGCGAGCGCGAGGGTCAGCGGGCCGCCACCACAGCCGATGTCGCACACGCGCTGGCCGGAACGGGCAGCGGCGGCCTGCAGGACAGAGGGCGACACGGCTTCGGTCAACCTCTCCCGGCATGGCCAGGCCGCAGCCCACCGGTCGTCATTCCATCTCTTGGACTCGGCCTCGTTGGCCACAGCGACAAGGTACCCGGCCCGGGTAGCTTCGGCTCCGTGCGCGTCGGCCTCGTCATCCTCCCCACCGACCGCTGGAGCGAGGCGCGCAGCCAGTGGGAGTGGGCCGACGACGCCGGCTTCTCCACCGCATGGACGTACGACCACATCCGGTGGGGCGGAATGCCCGACGGCCCGTGGCACGCGGCGGTGCCCGTGCTCGCTGCCGCGGCAACCGCGACCCGGCGCATCAGGCTGGGCACGCTCGTCGCCACCCCGAACTTCCGGCACCCGGTGACCCTTGCCCGCGAGGCGATCACGCTCGACGACGTGAGCGGCGGACGCCTCGACCTCGGACTCGGCCCGGGGAGCGAGGGCTTCGACGCCTCCGCTCTCGGGCAGGAGCCGTGGGAACCGGCAGAACGGATGGCGCGCTTCGAGGAGTTCCTCGAGGTGCTCAGGCCGATCCTCGACGGAGAGCCGTCCACACGCACGTCCCTGCGGACGGCGCACTACGCCGCGGCGGAGGCGCCGAGCACACCCGGCACCGTGCAACGCCCCCTTCCCCTCACCGTCGCGGCCGGGCGTCCGAGCGGCCTCCGCCTCGCCGCGACGCACGGGCACCAGTGGGTGACGATCGGGCCGACGGGTCGTGTCGCCCGCACGCCGGCCTCCGTGCTCGAGGCCGTGCGACGACAACGGGCCGTGCTCGACGCCGCCTGCGAGTCTGCCGGCCGGGACGTGTCGAGCATCGGCAAGGTGCTGCTGTGGACGCCGACCGAGCCGGTGATCGACTCGGCGGTCCAGTTCGAGGACCTCAGTGCTCCCTACGCGGAGCTCGGCTTCGACGAGTTCGTGCTGCACCATCCCGCCCAGACGGGCCCGTACGGGGGCGATCTGGGGACCTTCGAAGAGATCGCAACGAGGCACGCCGAAGGTTGACCCGGAAAGGTCCGCGCTCGCGCCATGGCGTCGGCGTACCGTGGCCCGACTGAACAGAGCACGGGGGTGTTCCATGATTCCCAGCCAGCAGGTGAACGTGTCCGGAGCGGCGATCTCTGTGGCGGCCGTGGCCATCGCGCTGTTCTCGGTGATCGTGCTCGTGCCCGTGATCATCGTGGTCGCCAACCGCGCCGAACCTGATCCACGGGGCCTCAGACCGCAGAGTGTCTACCTGTTCGGCATGAGCTTCGTGACCCTGCAGCTCACCTACGCCGGCCTGGTCCTGATCGCGACCTCGCTGTTCTCCCTCATCGCCCCCCATTTCGTGCCTCTGACCAACGTCGTGGCGCGTGCGACGGTCATCGGGGGCCTCTTCGTCGTGCTGGCGGGGGGAACCTGGCTCCTCCACGTGCGCCGCGGCATCGAGACGGCGCGTCAGGAGAGCGATACCGGTCCCAACGCGCGTGTCATGAAGTCGTACGCCGGTGTCGTCTGCTTCATCTACTTCCTCGAGATGATCTTTGCCCTGGGCTTTGCGATCTACCTGCTGTTCGAGCTCGTCGGGCCGGGTGTGTTCGGCAGCGCGAGCAGCAGCCGCAGCGGCACGGTGGCGGAATTGTTGGACCTCGCCTTCGTGATGTTCCTCTCGGGTGTGATCGTGCTCGGCCATTCCACGCTCGGGCCGTCCGCCCTGCCACCCCGCTCCAAGGCGGCGACCGGTTCGCTGGATCCCAACGCTCCGATGGCGGCCACCGCTCCGAACTAACGAGCCCGGCAGGGCCGTCCTGCTCATCGAACGAACAGGATCCGGTGACCAGAATCCACGAGGGGCCACCCCTACGCTGGCCGCGTGCCCGAGGCGCCCCCAGCGTCACGCCGGCGAGCCGGGAGGCGCCTTGCCATCCTCAGCGTTGCCGGCGCTCTGATGCCGTTGGCGTCGTGCGGGTCACCGGCGGCCAACCCCCAGGCCAAGCAGGCGACACCCTCGAGCAGCCGGCAGTCCACGACCACGACCACGACCGCTTCGAGCGCTCCCCCGACGACCACAGCGTCGACGGTGCCCTACGGCGCACCGCCATGGACCGTGGTGAGCACGGATGCGGCGGGCGTCGCGGTCGAGGAGAGAACGGTCACCGTCCCGTCCGGGCACGTCGTGACCCTGGTCCGCTTCGATGCCGGTCGCGTGGTGTTCGATCTCCACATCGGGAGCACGGATCCTCCGGTGAACCTTGCGACCATCCCGGGGGACCGGGGCCCCGCCATCGCGGCCGACGAGGCACCCTTCTTGCTGGCGGCCTTCAACGGAGGCTTCAAGATCAAGGACGGCCCGGGCGGAGTGGAACTGCTCGGCCAGGTGGTGGCCCCACTCAGCGACGGCAAGGCCAGCTTCGTCATCGACGTCAATGGCACGGCCCATGTCGGCGTGTGGGGCAGCGGGCTCCCTGCCCCGGGTGAACAGGTCGCGAGCGTGCGGCAGAATCTCGCACCCCTGGTCACGGGCGGCGTACTCAACCCGACGGTGAACGACCCCGCCGCCTGGGGCGCGACCCTGACGAGCTCGAAGGTCGTCCCGCGCAGCGGAGCCGGAGAGGATGCGCAGGGGGACATCATCTACGCCGGCGGGATGGCCCTCGTCCCGGCGGACCTCTCCGCTGCCCTGCTCGACGCGGGCGCGATCAATGCCATGCAGCTCGACATCAACCCCGAATGGGTGCAGCTCGATGCGGCCGCCGCCATGGGAGCGCCGCTCGTCGCGCAGATCCCGGGACAGGTCCGGCCGTCCGACCAGTACGTCGTGGGTTGGACGAGGGACTTCTTCGCCGTGATGGGGCTCCCCGCAACCGTCCCGACCGCTCGGCCCCATTAGAGGTCGCCGGCGCCCGCCAGCGACAGCGCCTTCTTCAGTCCGACCCGCGCCGATGCGGGCTCCACCCGCTCGACGGCTATCCGAGTGCAGCCCACCCACGCCGCCGCCTCCACCAGCGCCTGCGCCACGTGTGTGGTGGCGCCCGGGCGGAACAGTGTCACCTGCTTGGCCACGAGCGCGTCGTCCTGCCGTCCCGGATCCACCAACCCGACGATCCTCGTGCCCGCGAGCACGGGCATGGCGAAGTAGCCGTACGTCCGCTTGGCCTTCGGGGTGTACGCCTCGAGCCGATGGCGCAGTCCGAACAGCCGCTCGACCCGATCGCGGTGCCAGATGAGGGAGTCGAAGGGTGAGAGGAGCACGATCCGGCCTCGAGCCCGAGTGCCCAGCGAAGCCAGCACCCGGGGATCGGCATAGGCGCGCTGCGCCCAGCCTTCCACTGCAACCTCGACGAGATCGGTGGACGGCAACACCCGCCGAACGAGTCGTCGTGGCAGCCCGTGGTACACCGCCAGGTCGGCCTCGGTCGCCACGCCGAGCGAAGCTCCGGCCGCAGCCACGAGCTGCAGCGCGCAGTCTTCGTCGGTCCAGTCCTGGGCCAGCAGGTCAGCCGGCACGGCGCGCTCGGCCAAGTCGTAGACGCGCTGGAATCCTCGTCGTTCGCGGCAGACCAGCTCGCCGATGTCGAGCAGCCACTCCGCGGCGACCTTGGTCTCGGACCAGTCCCACCATGGTCCGCCCTTCTTGGCGCCACCCAGCTGGTTCGCGGTGAGGGGGCCGTCGTCACGCAGACGAGCCACGACGTCGCCGCAGCTCTTGTCGTGCTCCTCCAGCACGTGCCATCGCCTCCCCTTGGCCAGCCGTGCCCTTCGCTTGAATCCATACGCGGGCCAGTCCTCCAGCGGCACCACGCAGGCCGCGTGCGACCAGTACTCGAACGTGGCGCTCTTGGGTCCCCAGTAGGCCCGTTCGACCCGGTTGCGCCCGACCGCCCCTTGGCGCGCGTACGCCACCAGCTCGTGGGATCGCGCCAACACCGAGATCGTGTCGAGCTGCACCGCCCCCAAGCGGCGCAGCATGGCCGACACGCCGCCTGTCGTGGAACGCGGCCCGCGCAGCCCCTGCGCCAGGAGGGCAATGCGCCGCGTCTCCTCGATGCCGAGCGTTTCGGGCGCCATGGGCGCTGCAACCTAGCAACCCGCTGCGCTCAGGGCGCCGGCGGGTCAGTCGAGCAGCACGCTCGCCACCGCGTCCTCGAGGGAGCGGTCGTTGGCCCACATCAACTGCTGCTGCTTGGCCCGCCGGAAGTACAGCTGGATGTCGAAGTCGAGGGTGAACCCGATGCCCCCGAAGATCTGCTGTGCCATGGCCGTGACGTCCCTGAACGTGGAGCAGGCGAAGAGCTTGGCCATCGGCGCCAACGATGCCAGGGGTCGCCCGTTCGCACCGGCCCAGGCCGCCTCGTGGACGAGCTGCTCGGCGCCGTCGAGGCTGGTCACGGCGTCCGCCAGGTAGTGGGCCAGAGCCTGGAACGCGCCCAGGGGCTTGTCGAACTGTTGGCGGTCCTTGGCGTACTGCGTTGTGATCTCGAGCGCGTAGCGCGCTCCCCGACGGCCTGCGCCGCCAGAAGCACGAGGGCCGGCTCGAGCACGCTCTGCCAGGTCGCCCATCCAGGACCGGCCGGCCCGATGCGGTCCTCCGCTCCAACAGCGACGTCATCCAGAGTCACCTCGTACTGCGTGTCCGATGCAATTGAGTACTGCTGGCGCAGGCTGACGCCGGGCGCCGCGGGGTCGACCAGGAACAGGTCGATCGCCAAGGGCAGGTAGCCGGTGCGCGCCAGGACGACCAGGCGGTCGGCGACGGAGGCGAACTGGACGTGGCGCTTCACGCCGTGGAGGCGGAACCCGGCCCCCTCTTCGACGGCCTTCGTCTGCACGCCGAGAGGCGAGAAGCCGTTCTCGGGCTCGAGCCACGCGGTCGTCAGGATGGCCTCCCCGGCGGCCAGCGGGCGCAGCCATCGATCCTTCTGGGCATCGCTCCCTGCCGCCGCCAGGACGCCGCCACTCATGACCGCGCTGACGAAGTGGGGCGTCGGGGCCAACGCACGCCCCAACTCCTCGTAGAGCGCAACGCCCTCTATGAGGGACATCCCCGAGCCTCCGTACTCCTCGGGGAGCAACAGCCCAATGAGGTCGAGCTCGCCCAGCTGCTCCCACAGCGGCACTGGATAGCCGACGACGTCGTCCTCCATCTGTCGGACGACATCGAGCGGGCAGTAGCGCCCGAGGACGTCGCGCACCGTCTGCCGCAGCAGCTCCTGTTCCTGGTCGAAGTCGAGGTCCAGCACTCAGATCCACCTCTGTGATCGTCGGGGTTGGAGGACGGACGTCATGGCGCCGGCGAGGGTCGCCACTGGTCACCGCGGCGCGCCCAGGGGTTGTCGTCGGCGTTGCGGGGCAGCGCGATGCGGGCGGCACAGGTCGTCTTGGTCTCTCCGTCGACGGAGAGGGTCACGGCGACGGCTGCGAACCCACAGCCCACGCCGTCGACCTCAGTCGACTCCACCTGACCTCGAAGCGACATGGTGTCGCCCGGAAAGACCGAGCCCTTCATCCTGAAGGTGACTCGTGCCAGCCGGCCGTGTGGCCCGGTCCAGTCCGTGAGGTAGCGCTCGAACCAGGCGGCCTGGTTCGGCGTGTTCAAGAAGATGTCCTTGGTGCCGTTGCGATGGACGGCAAAGTCCTTGTCGTGGTGCATCGGGCGCCAGTCGCGGGTCGCCAACGCGCCGAGGACGACTGTGGTCGCAGTGACCTCGTAGTCCAAGACGGGCAGCGCGTCGCCCACGCTGACCTCATGGAGCAGCAAGCGGGGCGTCACCGTGGCCGTCATGCCGGCCCACCCCCCTCCGCGCGCCGGTAACCGAATCCGGTGTAGGACTCGACGGCCACCAGCTCGCCGTCCTGGTTGGAGTACACGACGTCGATCACCCAGAACCGGCCGGTGCCGAGCTTGGTGGTCTTCTCGTCACTCACCGAGCGCAGCACCTGGTGCGTCCTCAGGACGTCGCCCATGCGCACCGGCGCGTGGAACTCGATCGTGTTGTCGGTCATGACCGCCTCGGGCAGGCCGAACCGCTCCTTCAGATCGAAGTGCACCTGGAGCGGCAGGGCCTCCTCGGTGCGTCCGGGCGCCCAGTGGTGCGGCCGGAACCAGACCGAGACCATGGAGGGCGGCGCGGTGGGACCGACGGTCAGCGTCTCGGCGACGTCGTCGTCCCAGAAGAGAGGGTTGCCGTTCTCCACCGAGGCGCACGACGTCCAGACGTAGCCGCGTTCGACGGGGAACTCCCCCACCTCGTGATACTGCTCCTTGCCGATGAGATCGAGAGCACCGGCGAGCACGTCGTCGGTCGTCATGCCACGACCCCCCGGGCCACCCAGCGGGCCACCGTCCCGCCGTCGACGCCGGCCTCCTTCAAGAGATGCTCCGTGTCGGTCTGCGACATGTCCGGCAGCGCAGCCGGGGCGTCGGTACGTGGCATCCCGGCCAACAGTGGCGCCAGCTGCCGCAGATCGCCCTGTCTCGGGTGCGTCGCCGATGCCACCACCCCGCGGGCGGCGAACTGCGGGTGGGCCGCGACCTCGGAGATATCGAGCACGGGGGCGACGCAGGTGTCGGCGCCGGCCAGCGCCTCCACCCATTCGTCTCGGGTGCGGGTGGCGAAGGCGGCGGCGAAGGCAGTCCGGATGGCGAGCTGGGCGTCGTCTTTCAATTGGTCGCCGGCGAGCTCGGGACAGCCCAGTGCCCGGCAGAGGTTTGCGAAGAACTTCGCCTCGATCGCACCCACGGCCACCCATCTGTCGTCCGCCGTGCGGTAGGTGGCGTAGCAGGCATACCGGCCCGAGAGGATGTCGTGCCCTGGCCGCGGTTCGGAGCCCAGGGCCAACTGCTCGTCGATGGGGAGCGACATGAGCCAGAGGACCCCCTCGGCCACCGACACGTCGAGGTAGGCCCCCTGGCCCGTCGTCGCCCGCCCGGCCAGGGCGGCCGTGATGGCCAGCGCCGCGTGCATGCCCCCGGCTGCAGCGTCGGCCACGGTGGCTCCGGGCAGGGGCGGTGCACCGCCGGCCCCGGGGGTGCTCATGGCCAGGTACCCACCCACGGCGAGATAGTCGACGTCGTGGCCTGCCCATTGCGCATGCGGGCCGTCCTGGCCGTAGCCGCTCGTGGAGCAGTACACGATGCCGGCATTGCGCGCCGAGACCGCTTCGTAGCCGATGCCCAGGCGGCCGACAACGCCGGGCCGGAAGCTCTCGACGATGACGTGAGCCGCAGCGGCCAGGGCCAGGAACGCCTCCCTGCCCTCGTCGTCCTTGAGGTCGAGCAGCACCCGTCGCATGCCGCGGTGTCCGCTGTACGCGAAGAACGGAGGCTCGATGGGGGCTGCGTCGGCCGTCGGCACCGGCCCCACCTTCACGACGCTGGCGCCGTAATCGGCCAACAGGCGCGTGCAGCGCGCCGCCGGCCCGACCGTCGAGAAGTCGAGCACGGTGACCCCGCCGAGTGGGCCGGTGGAGGAGGGGGCGGCGGTCACCTCAGAAGTTCTTCGGCAGTCCGAGCTTGCGCCGGGCGATGATGTTCTTCTGGATCTCCGACGCGCCGCCGCCGATGGTGTCGATCACGGTGTAGCGGTAGGTCGACTCGGCGCGTCCCGCCATCGGCGCCTCCTCTGTCTTGACGCGCAGCTGACTGCCCGGCCCGGCGATGTCCATGGAGGCGTTGGCGAGGCGCTTGGAGAGCTCGGTGGCGAACAGCTTGTACTCGGATGCCTCGGCGGTGGGCGCCGCGCCACCTTTGGAGGACTCGTAGACGAACTTCAGCCCCATGACGCGGGCGACTTCGAGCTCGGTGGCCAGCTGGGCCAGCCGCTGGCGGATCACCTGGTCGCCCTTGAGCGGCACGCCGTCGCGCACGGTGGTGCGGACGTACTCGACGAGCAGCTCGAAGCGCTGTTGAATGGGCGAGAGGGTGAACATGGTGAAGCGCTCGAGGTCGAGCGCCTCCGAGATGTACTGGAAGCCCCGGCCTACCTCGCCCACCACGTAGTCGTCGGGGACGAAGACGTCATTCAAGAACACTTCATTGGTGCGCTCGTCGCCCATCGTCCAGATGGCGTTGACCGTGATGTTGGGCTGGTCGATGGGGACGAGGAACAGCGTGATGCCGGCGTGCTTGGTGTCGGGGTCGGTGCGGCCGCCGACCCAGTACCACTCGGCGAAGTGGGCGGAAGTCGTCCACGTCTTCTGGCCGTTGAGGATCCACCCGCCGTCGTCGCGGGTCGCCTTCAGCTGCATGGAGGCGGCGTCGGACCCGGCGTTGGGCTCCGAGTAGCCCACGGCGAACTCGACCTCGTTGCGCAGGATCTTGGGCAGGAACTCCGCCTTGAGCTTGTCGTTGCCGTGGCGAATGAGGGTCTTGCCGATGATGCCAACGCCCTTGCCGATCTGCGGACCACCGCGGCCGGCCAGTTGCTCGTTGAGGAGGTACTCGTAGACGCCCTCCCCCTCTTTGCCTCCGTACTCCATTGGCCACGTCATGCCCAGCCAACCCCGCTCGCCCAGGGAGGCCATGAAGGCACGCCGCTTGGGGGTGTCGACGATCTGGGCCATGTTCTCCCTCGTCAGGTCGAAGACCTCGGGATCGTCGTTGGCATCGAGGAAGCTCTCGACCTCCTTCACGAAGGCCAGTTGCTCCGGCGAGAATTCGAAGTCCATCGCTGCCTCCAGGTCGCCCGGCGCGCCATATCTGACGGTGCGTCAGATATGGCCGCCATCATATGGCACCTCCCGGGTTCGCTCGGGGGTGCAGCACCGACCCAGGGTGAGTCAAACGGAGACTCCGTTGCCGCGCACAGTTGCCGCGCACCCCGGGCCGTCACAACGGCGCGGTTGGTGCCGCTCGCAGGACGTCGGGTGTCGGCGTTGCGGTGTTAACACCGCGATGTGAACCCGCGACCAGAAGTGGCTCCGACACCAACGCTGTTTCCCGTGAAACATCTTGCGACTCAACTGTGTGTCATTTCAGTGAGCATCTCAACCAGCCGACAGGTCCGAGGGCCATCTTTCCGTCGCTCTGGGATCTGATCAGTCGCTGCCGGGCGGGGTGTTAACACTCCACCTCCTATCCTCAACGGCTACTCCAGCTCCTCAATGCCGGGCAGCCCTCAAGGCTCTTGTGGGCGCAACGACCGCCTGTCTTGAGGATGTTGATGGGGAGTGAGACGGCCCCACGGATGAGTCGTGCTGGCAGCTCTGCGAGGGACCCGACGTCGGGCCTCGGCGAAGAGCCGCTGGCCGGCGGTGCCCCGGACCCGATGCCAGTGGCCGATTCCGAGCGAGCCGCGGCGCCCATGTCTGCCCCCGCGGACTGACCGGCCTGGGCTTGGTCGATCAGTCCCTCGAAGAGCACCCGGACGGTGACACCTCGCCGGGCAGCCTCACCCTCGACCCACGCGCGGCGGTCATGGTCGAGCCGAATGCCGAGCACTGTGGATTTGGACGTGACCATGATCGTTCACACTAAACCTGGTGTTAGCACTGCTCCAGTGGGGTGTTAACAGTTCGTGTTCAACAGGACATCGGCACGACGGGCGGGGGACTTGACGACGGATCGGGCCCGCCGAGCGCCTCGGGGGCTCAGGCAGTCCCCGGCCGGCGCTCAACGGTGAACACCCGTACCGGTCCCTCGATGCCCCGCAGGCCGGCGGGCTCGAGCGGCTCGAGCGCCCACTCGTCCGGAGAGAGGTCTGCCGTCACGGCCTCGGTCACGACCAGCGCGCCGGGTGCGCCCGCTTTGACGAGGCGCGCCAGCAGGTTCACCAGCGGCCCGAAGTAGTCGCCCTCCCGGGGAATGGCGGGGCCGATGCCCACCGCCCCGCGGGCGGGCGGAAGCACGGGGTCCCCGGCCGCCGCCAGGCACACCTCGGTCCCGATGCGACATGCGGCCTCCGCCGTCGGGGCGGTGAAGAAGACCTCATCGCCGATGGTCTTGACGACGCGGCCGCCGGCCAGGACCGCGCTCGACCAGGCGGCCGACTCGAAGCGGGTCAGGGCGAGGTTCTGCTCCCGGAGGTTCACCGACTGCGCCCATGCGGTGGAGCCGACGAGGTCGACGAAGCCCAATGCGACCACCTCGGTGGAACCCTCGATCTCGGCCGCGTCCGCATCGAACGGCGCCAGCCAGCTTCGGGCCTCCTGGGCTCGGCGCTGTGCCCGTTCGAAGGCGTCCATCACCATGCGGGTCAAGACGTCGGGCACGGCGGTGAAGGCGGTCGTCGCGGCCTCAGCCAGCCGTGCCCGCTCGAGCTCGTCGGGACCCTCCCGAACCGTCCCCGGACCCAGCTCCGCGAAGAAGAGCGCGACGGCGGCCTCTGCGATGTTCATCGCCGACGCCCCCAGGACCCGCGTGAAGGCGAGGGTCGCCTCGTCACCCAGCAGCGATGCGCCCTGCTCGAATGCATCCATGAGGCGCACGAGTTCCGCGGCCACCTCGGTGTCGGGCGCGGCGGGTATGCCGGCGGCCAACAGGGCACGCAGGACCCGTGTGAGGGACATGCCGCTCTGCTCGGCGATGTCCTGCACGGTCGCCATCGGGGTCTTGCCCTGCGTCACCAAGTTGCCCGCCACGCCGGGCAACGTCCCCATGCGGTGCGCCTCCACCATCTGCTCGATGGTGGCGCCGCGTTCGGTCAGGTATTCGAGGAGGGCGAGGCGCTCGGCGGAGATCGGATCGAGCGGGTCGTAGAGGCCGACCCGCTCCCAGAGCTCCGCGTCCACTCGGTCAGTCCGCCCAGGAGAGCGTGGCGGACGGTTGCGGTCGGGCCAGTCCCTTGAGCTGCGTCTCGCGGTGGCCGTCGAAGTCGAATTCGCCTGAGCCCTGGACGAGCTGCTCGGACAAGTACGACACGAGGATCTCGCCCGGTTCGGCGGCGTCGGCCAAACGGCTCGCCACAATGACGGTGTGTCCCAGATAGTCGTCGCCCTCGTCCATCGCGTCCCCCGTGTGGATGCCGATATGGACGGCGATCGGCTCACCGTCGCCCGCGGGGACATGGGCGTGGAAGGCCCGCTGGATGTCGACGGCGCACCGCAGGGCGCGGGCCACTCCCCCGAAGGCAACCATGAAGCCGTCCCCCTGCACGCTGATCTCGCGCCCTCCGTGGCGCGCCAGCGCTTCACGCACGATGCGGTGGTGCTCGCGCAGGACCTGGCGGGAGGCCCGATCACCCAGGCGTTCGGTCATGCCGGCGTAGTCGACCATGTCACAGAAGAGGATGGTGACGGTGCCGTCGGTGCCGACGTCGGCGCTGAGCGAGGCCAGCTCCGTCGGGGCGGCCACGGAGCGCTCGGGGAATGCGTCGACGGCCCGGGCGATCTGGCGGCCCGAGCGATTGGGCCTGCTCCGTATCTCGATACCTGCCATGCACGAGAAGGCCCGCACCACGATGCGCGGCGAGCCTGGCACTCGGGGCACGTCGCGCAGGCGCATCGTGCGCCCGCCCATGAAGGAGAAGCCGCGCAGCTCCACGTCGAACCCCTCGGGAACGATGATCTTCACGCCGCCCCAGAAGGCCACCGCCGTGATCTCGACCTCCGGCCCTTCGATCTCGGCCCGGCGCAAGTCCATGTCGCACCCGCCCATCACGGCCACGACGTTCGTCTTGCCCCCGATCCGCCAGCGCCCCTTGGTGCTGTGCCCGCTCATGATGGCGACGTGCCACCGTCGTGCCTTGCGGGCCGGGGTGCTGCCGGGTTCCGCCGGCACGGCCGCCGGGAGGTCCACCATGACGTGGTCGAGGTCGCCCCTGGTCGTGGCCTCGAGGGCCAGACCGACCCGCTCGGAGAACTCGTCGAGCGTCAACCGGCCCTCGACCACGTGCTCGCGCAG
The DNA here is from genome assembly GCA_963717455.1 of uncultured Acidimicrobiaceae bacterium. Lineage (GTDB taxonomy): Bacteria > Actinomycetota > Acidimicrobiia > Acidimicrobiales > RAAP-2 > Bog-473. Next base: position 1,391,992 of record OY970336.1, on the reverse strand, counting down.
CGCCGTCACCGTTCGGTCGCGGTCCGCGTCCGCCACACGCTCGCTGAGCGAGCCGCCCTCCCTGGCGGGCGGGTGCTGGTCCTCGGGAACCGGAAGGTCCGCCATGGCACAAGTCTGCCCGGTCGGCCTGGTCCAGGGGACGACCGGACGTCAGCGAGAATGCTGGTCCGGGCGGCGGCCCTCCCAGACCGGCTCGGTCGTCGGCTCGAAGCCCCGCTGACTCAGTCCAACAAGCAGCCCCGCTGACTCAGTCCAACAATTCGTCCAGCGGCGTGTACGGCAGGCCGTGGGCCTCGGCCACCGGCCGGTAGACCACACGGCCCTCGGCCACGTTCACCCCCTCGGCCAGTGCCGGGTCCATCCGGACCGCCTCGAGCCACCCTCGATCGGCGGTGCGGAGGGTGTAGGGCAACGTCGCGTTCGCCAGCGTGTGCGTCGAGGTGTGCGGCACCGCACCGGGCATGTTGGCCACGCAGTAGAAGGTCGACCCGTGCACCTCGAAGGTCGGGTTCGAGTGCGTCGTCGGATGGGTCGATTCGAAGCAGCCCCCCTGGTCGACGGAGATGTCGACGAGGACCGAGCCCGGCTTCATCTGCTCGACGAGCGCGTCCGAGACAAGTCGCGGCGCCCGGGCGCCCACGACCAGCACGGCGCCGATGACGATGTCGGCCTCGAGGCAGACCTCCTCAATGGCGTGCTCCGACGAGGCGATCGTCTCCAGCGCGCCGCGGAAGTGGTGGTCGACCTCGCGCAGCTTGTCGAGGTTCCGATCGAGGATGAACACCTCTGAGTGCATGCCCACGGCCATGGTCGCCGCTGCGAAGCCGGCGACCCCGGCCCCGAGGATGACGATACGGGCGCAGCGCACGCCGGGTACGCCGCACACGAGGACACCGCGTCCGCCACCGGGCCGCATGAGGTGATGCGCGCCCATCAGGGGCGCCATGCGCCCGGCCACCTCGCTCATCGGGGCGAGCAGCGGCAACGAGTTGTCCGGCTTGCGCACGGTCTCGTAGGCGATGGCCACGTTCCCGGCGGCGAGGAGGGCCTCGGTGCACTCGCGGGACGCAGCCAGGTGGAGGTAGGTGAACAGGACCTGGCCCTGACGGAGCCCCAGCCGGTGATACTCCTCGGGCACCGGCTCCTTCACCTTGCACACGAGGTCGGCCGACGCCCAGACGTCGTCAGGGTCGTCGACGATCTTCGCCCCGGTCCGCACGAAGTCGGCATCGGGCATGGAGGAGCCGTCACCGGCGCCCTTCTGGACGACGACGGTATGACCGGCCGAGGTCAGCTCACGGACGCCGGCCGGCGTGATGGCAACTCGCCACTCGTCCGTCTTCACCTCGGTTGGGATCCCGACGATCATTGGCTACTCCTCGATGTTGCTCATCACGTGCTTGATTCGGGTGTAGTCCTCGAAGCCGTAGGCCGAGAGATCCTTGCCGTAGCCGGAGCGCTTGAAGCCGCCGTGGGGCATCTCGGCCACGAGCGGGATGTGCGTGTTGATCCAGACGCAGCCGAAGTCGAGGTCGCGCGCCATGCGCATGGCCCGGCCGTGGTCTCGGGTCCACACCGACGACGCCAGCCCGTACTGGACGCCGTTGGCCCACTCGAGCGCCTCCGCCTCGCCGCTGAACTCCTGCACGGTGATCACCGGCCCGAACACCTCGGATTGCACCAACTCGTCGTCCTGACGCAGGCCGGCCACGACCGTCGGAGCGAAGCAGTAGCCACGCTCCCCCACCTGTGCGCCACCGGTCACCACCGAGGCGTGGGACGGGGCCCGCTCGATGAAGCCGCGCACCCGCTCCAACTGCGTGGCGTTGTTCAGTGGGCCGTAGTCGGCGCCCTCGTTGTCGGAGCCCCCGACCGTCGTCCCCTCCGCCTGCTCGACCAGGGCGGCCAGCAGTGCCTCGTGCACCCGGGGCCCGGCGAGGACCCTGGTCGCCGCGGTGCAGTCCTGCCCGGCGTTGAAGTAGCCCGCCCCGGCGATGCCCTCCGCCGCCGCCACCGGATCGGCGTCGTCGAACACGATCACCGGCGCCTTGCCGCCCAGCTCGAGGTGGACCTTCTTCAGCGTTGGTGCCGCGGCGGCGGCGACCTCCATGCCGGCCCGCACCGAGCCCGTCACCGACACCATGGCCGGCGTGTCGTGCACGACGAGCGCACGACCGGTGTCGCGGTCGCCACACACGACGTTGAACACGCCGGGCGGCACGAACTCGGCCATGATCTCGGCCATCAGCAGCGTCGTCACCGGTGTCGTGTCCGACGGCTTGAGCACCATGGTGTTGCCCGCCGCCAGCGCCGGGGCGAACTTCCACACCGCCATCATCATCGGGTAGTTCCACGGCGTCACCGCGCCGCACACGCCGAGCGGCTCACGCCGGATGAACGACGTGTGCCCCGCCATGTACTCCGCCGATGCCAGGCCCTGGAGATGACGCGCCGCACCGGCAAAGAAGCGGATCTGGTCGACCATCGGCGGGATCTCCTCGTCCATGGTCAGTTGAAAGGGCTTCCCCGTGTTCTCGCACTCGGCCCGGACCAGGTCCTCGGCCCTGGCTTCCAGCGCGTCGGCAATGCGAATGAGCGCCAGGCTGCGTTCCGACGGTGTGGTCCGCCGCCAGGACCCGAAGGCCTCCGCCGCCACCTGCAACGCCCGGTCGACATCGGCAGGGCCAGAGACGGGGGCCTCGGCGAACGGCTCACCGGTGCTGGGGTCGATCAGGGGCGCCATGGGCCCGTCATTGGCGTCGGTGTAGGCGCCCCCGATGAAATTCTGCAACTTGCGCATGCCGCTCCCTTCGCCACGTGGCCCGTTGGTACAGAATCACAGATCGTCCCGCCTCCAACAAGCGTTTTCGCAGAATCGGGATGGCAATACGACTAATTCTGCTTGACTGAGAGGGCGAACATGACACAATTCTGCACATCTGGGGTCGGGCCCCGGGACGTCAAGCGAAGCGAGGTGTGAGATGCCGGACATCGGCGAGCCGGCGGAGCCAGGCCCCCAGAACGACGCCGGACACGCTGCCGGCACCCTCCTCGACGCACCCAACCGGGCCATCATCGAGGCTCTGCAGCGCGACGGGCGCCAGCCCTATGGCGCCATCGCCGAGGAGGTCGGGCTCTCCGAGGCGGCCGTGCGCCGCCGCGTCCAGCGCCTGCGGGAATCGGGGATCATGCAGATCGTGGCGGTGACCGACCCGCTGCAGCTCGGTTTCACCCGCCAGGCGATGATCGGGATCTCGGTGGAGGGAGACGTGCGGCGGGTGGCGGAGAAACTGTCGGCCATCACGGAGGTCGAGTACGTCGTCATGTGCGCCGGCTCGTTCGACATCCTTGCCGAGATCGTCTGCGAGGACGACGAGCGCCTCTTGCACGTCCTCAACGACTCGGTGCGCTCCATCCCAGGCGTACGCGCCACGGAGACGTTCCTGTACCTGAAGCTGGCCAAGCAGACCTATACGTGGGGCACGCGTTGAGCGCCCCCCGAGTGGAGGAAAGATGAGCACCACCAGTCCCGAGAACTCCAACCTGAGCAATCAGGCGCGGCGCCACCTGTGGATGCATTTCAGCCGTATGGGCGCGTACCAGGACCACGAGATACCCGTGATCGTGCGCGGCGAGGGGGCCTACGTCTGGGACCAGCACGGGAAGCGCTACCTCGACGGGTTGGCAGGGCTGTTCACGTCTCAGATCGGCCACGGTCGCACCGAGCTCGCCGAGGCGGGCGCCAAGCAGGCCGAGACCCTCGCCTACTTCCCCTTGTGGACGTACGCGCACCCTCGCGCCATCGAGCTCGCCGAGCGGGTGGCGAGCTATGCCCCCGGTGACCTCAACCGCGTCTTCTTCACGACGGGCGGCTCCGAGGCGGTCGAGTCCGCCTGGAAGCTCGCCCGCCAGTACTTCCGTCTCTTGGGGCAGCCGCAACGCACCAAGGTCATCAGCCGCTACATCGCGTACCACGGCACGACCATGGGCGCACTCTCCATCACGGGCATCCCCGACCTGCGCATCCCCTTCGAGCCACTGGTACCCGGCGCGATCAAGGTGCCGAACACGAACTTCTACCGAGCGAACACGACCTTCACATTGGGAAGGACACCTGATTCCGACCAGGAGGGACTGGCACCGGGGACCAACGCCGAGCTCTTCCACGACGACGTGGTCGCGTTCGGCCGCTGGGCGGCTGACGAAATTGAGCGGGCCATCCTCCAGGAGGGGCCGGAGAGCGTGGCGGCGGTGTTCCTCGAGCCGGTGCAGAACGCCGGCGGTTGCTTCCCACCACCCCCGGGGTACTTCCAGCGCGTGCGCGAGATCTGCGACCGACACGGGGTGCTGCTGGTCTCCGACGAGGTCATCTGTGCCTTCGGGCGCCTCGGCCACTGGTTCGGTGCGCTGCGTTACGAGTACCAGCCCGACATCATCACGGTGGCCAAGGGCCTCACCTCGGGCTATGCCCCGCTGGGCGCCATGATCGCCTCGGACCGCCTCATGGAGCCCTTCCTGGGTCCCGGCGCGTCGTTCCTGCACGGGTTCACCTTCGCCGGTCACCCAGTGAGCTGCGCGGTGGCCATGGCCAATCTCGACGTCTTCGAGGGGGAGCAGATCCTGCAGCACGTGCAAGCGACCGAAGGGGCCTTCCGGAGCGCGCTCGAGGGCCTCTACGATCTGCCCATCGTCGGCGACGTGCGGGGCGCCGGCTTCTTCTATGGCATTGAGCTGGTGAAGGACAAGGAGACGCGCCTCTCCTTCGACGACGACGAGTCCGAACGCCTCCTGCGCGGCTTCCTCTCGGGGGCGCTCTTCGAGGCCGGCCTGATCTGCCGGGCGGACGACCGCGGGGACCCCGTCGTCCAGCTGTCCCCGCCACTGATCTGCGGGCAGGAGGAGATCGACTTCATGGCATCGACGCTGCGCGAGGTCCTCTCCGAGGCGTGGCGCCGGATGTAGCGCCGGGCGCCGCCTCGGGATACCAACGGCTCTCGTTGTGGTGGGAGGCCGTGTCGGCCCCGCTGCCGCCACGCCCCGCCCTCACCCAGGACCTGCAGGTCGATGTGTGCATCGTCGGCGCCGGGTTCACCGGCCTGTGGACGGCGCACTCGCTCGCGCTGGCCGACCCGGCCCTGCGCATCGCCGTCGTCGAGCGCGAGGTGGCGGGCTTCGGGGCGTCGGGGCGTAACGGAGGCTGGTGCTCGGCACTGTTCGCCACGTCTGACGCCGCGCTGGCCCGCCTGCATGGTCTCGAGGCCATGCGGTCGATGCGCAGGGCGATGCAGGAGACGATCGGTGTCGTCGGGGAGACCGCCGCGGCTGAGGGTATCGACTGCCATTTTGCAAAAGGCGGCTCGGTCGACCTCGTGCGCAGCGAGGCGCAGCGGGCGCGAGCGTTGGCCGCGGTGGACGACGCGCGTGAGCTGGGGTTCGGCGAGGAGGACGTGCGCTGGCTTGGACCGGACGAAACGCGCGGACTGATCGGTGCGGACGGCATCCTCGGAGCGACCTTCACTCCCCACTGCGCCGCGCTGCAGCCGGCGCTCCTCGCCCGGGGCCTGGCGGACGCGGTCGAGCGCCGCGGCGTGCAACTCTACGAGCACACCAAGGTGCTCGACATCCGGCCGCGTTCGGGTGCGTCCGGTCCCGCGGTCGTCACCAGCGGCGGCACCGTCGACGCGGACGTCGTGGTGCGGGCGACCGAGGCCTGGACGCCGACACTGCCTGGGTTCCACCGCGACATCGTCCCGGTGTACTCGCTGATGGTCGCCACCGAGCCCCTCGACGACGCCTTCTGGTCGTCGGCGGGCCTCGAGAGCCGCGCCACCTTCGCCGACCATCGCCACATGATCATCTATGGGCAGCGGACGGCCGACGGCCGCATCGCTTTCGGCGGGCGGGGGGCGCCGTACCACTTCGGGTCGTCGCTGCGCGCCCGCTACGACACCGAGCCGGCCGTCCACGCACTTCTGCGCCGGACGCTGACCGAACTGTTCCCCGGACTCGAGGGGACGCACTTCACACACGCCTGGGGCGGGCCGCTCGGTATCCCCCGCGACTGGCACTCCTCGGTCGGCCTGGACCGGGGCTCCGGCCTGGCCTGGGCGGGCGGGTACGTCGGCGACGGCGTGGCCACCACGAACCTGGCCGGGCGCACGCTGGCCGACCTCATCACGGGTGCCGACAGCGAGCTGGTGAGCCTGCCCTGGGTCGACCACCGCTCGCCGCGTTGGGAGCCCGAACCGCTGCGCTGGCTGGGTGTCAACGCTGGTCTCTGGGCGATGAAACTGGCGGACCGTAGCGAGGCCCGCCGCGGGCGCCCGAGCCGGGTGGCCGGAGCGATGGGACGTCTCCTCGGCCAGTGATCGGTGCCACAATCTCGCCCGTGCAGGACACGGCCTCCGAGGCGGTCACCAAGCTGATCTACACCTACGCCGAGCGGATCGACGCCGGCGACTTCGCCGGGGTGGCCGAGCTCTTCGCAGACGCCACCTTGACCTTCGAGGGGTTCGGCGACGCGGTGACGGGCCGCGACGCCATCGAGCGTCTCTACGCGCGCAGCACGCGGCGCTACGAGGACGGGACGCCGCGCACCAAGCACGTGATGACGAACGTGATGGTCGACGTCGCCGACGACGGTGCCACGGCGTCGTCGCGGTCCTACTTCACCGTGCTGCAGGCCGTGCCTGGCGCGCTGGCGCTGCAGCCCGTCATCGCCGGCCGCTACCGGCACACCTACCAGCAGGTGGACCAGCGGTGGCAGGTGGCGACGATGCACGTGACCATCGACCTCGTCGGCGACCTGGGGCACCACATGCTCTTCGACCTGGCGCCATGAAGCTGTCACTGGTCTACGGCTGGGACTGCACGCCCGAGGCGTTCTGGGCCCTCTACTTCGACCCCGAGTTCGCCGTCCGGCTGCACCTCGAGGCGCTGGGCTCGACCTCGGCCGAGGTGCTCTCCCAGGAGGGCGACCTCACCGGCGGCCTGGTGCGGACCCTGCGCTACGGCCAGCGCCCCAACATGCCCGGCCCGGTCCGCAAGATCTTCGGCGAGGAGGTCGTCACCACCGAGGTGAGCACGTTCGACCCCTCGGCGTCGACGACGACCTTCACGATGACCCCGGGCACCATGGCCGACAAGACGCACATTGAGGGCGCCATCGCGCTCACCCGCGAGAGCGGGAGCACGGTGGAGACGTTCTCGCTCGACGCCCGGGTCAAGATCTTCGGGGCCGGCCCGATCGTGGAGCGCTTCATCGAGCACCAGGCCCGCGAGATGCAGGAGAAGTCGGTGCTGTTCATGCGCGGCGAGCTCGAGGGCTGAGCGAACCCGAAACGGCCGTCAAGCGATCGTCTGCACCCGGGGTGGCGGCTGACCTGGCTGGAGAGCCGCGTGTTCCGCCGTGCATGGCCGGTTTGGCCTCGGCCCGGTTTCCAGCATTTCACGGAAGCCACTTGACCGGAGTGTCCGCCAGCACACATGCTGCGGGCGGCACTCCTTCGGTCGCTCGCCAGGGAGACGTGCCGAGCCCGAAAGGGCGGAGTGCGTGGATGTGAGACCGACGGCGACTGCCGGGGCGCAGCCGGGCGCACGCCAGCCCTCGGTCGTCCCTGCCGGGACATCCACGATCTTTCCGTCGAGGCGCACGACAAGGGAGGTACCGCACGTGGCCATCGCCGAGGACTTCACGGAGGATCTGGCCGTCCTTCACGACCCCGATTCCGCCGAGGCGTTCCACGTCGAGCAGCACGGGATCGACTTCATCCCCGAGAGTGAGCGCTGGGCCAAGCCGAGGGACATCTTCGGCATGTGGGCCGGCGCGAGCGTGCAGGTCGAGTACTTCATTTACGGCGCCATCCTGATGACCCTCGGGCTCAACTTCGCCCAGGTGCTGATCGTCATCGTCCTGGGCAACCTGTCCTACTTCGTGCTCGGGCTCTGCTCGCTGCAGGGCCCAGACACGGGCACGACGGTCTTCGCCATCAACCGGGCCCCCTTCGGCCCCAACGGCTCACGGCCCATCTCGTTCTTCAACTGGCTCACCCAGATCGGCTTCGAGGTAGAGGGTCTGATCCTCATCGTCGGCGCCGGGCTCGTCCTGATGGCCAAGGCGGGGTACTTGCCCGGCGACCCGGCCAAGGTCGTCCTCGTCGTCGTGGCCGTGCTGATCCAGGGCATCCTGCCCTTTCTCGGCCACGCCGCCATCGTGAAGACGCTGCGCTGGCTGGTGATCCCCATGGTCATCCTCTTCGCCGTGATGCTGGGCTTTGCAATCCCGCACGCAAACCTGCACTTCGTCAAGAGCAGCGGGGACTGGCAGGTCTTCATGGAGGCCCTGGCCTTCACCATCGCGTTGAGCGGGCTGGGCTGGACCGAGAACGGCAACGACTACACCCGCTACTGCCCGAGGAACACATCCAAGAAGGCCATCGTCGGCTGGGTCTTCCTGGGTACGGCGGTGCCCGAGATCCTCATCATGACGCTCGGCGCAGTGGTGGGCACGTTCATCGTCAACATCGGGACGGGAGTCAGCGCGTTCCAGCCCTTCGCCCACCAGCACGCCGTCCCATCGTGGTTCGTCGTGGTGTTCCTCCTCTTCGCTGCGGTGCAGCTGTTCGGCATCAACAGCCTCGATATGTACTCCTCGGGCGTCACTCTGCAGGCCGTTGGCGTCCCGGTGAAGCGCTATCAGGCTGTGCTCATCGACTGCGTCATCGCCTTCGGCATCACCATGTGGGCCGTCTTCAGCGGTTCTTTCACGGAGTACCTCTCCGACTTCGTCGACCTGGTCATCGTCTGGATCGCGCCCTGGTGCGCCATCTTCCTGGTCGACTGGGCACTGAGGCGCTACCGCTACGTGCCCAGCGAGCTGCAGAAGACAGGTCGCGACTCGCTCTACTGGCGCAAGGGCGGTGTCTTCTGGCCGGCGGTGGTCGCCCAAGTGGCGGGGATGTACGCCGCAATCTCCGCGCTGTACGTGAACCCGGCTTACTATTTCCGCGTCCCGCAGTGGCTGAACGAGGTCACCGACCACACGCAGGACGCCCACCACTCCGGCGGGGACTTCAGCATCTTCCTCGGCATGGGCGTCGCCGCGCTCGCCTACCTGGTGCTCGCCTACGGCAAGATGCGTCGGGAGAGGGACACCCAGGAGACCCGGCTCAGGGAGGAGGGCCTGCTGCCGGCCTGAGGAAGCTCAGTCCCAGTCCTCAACGAGGCCGCCCCCGCGGTCCGGGTGGAACAGGGGCATGGCGCCGAGCGTGCGGACCAGTGCCGCGTCCTGGCCCAGCGCGCGCTTCCACCCGCCGCCCTCGGTCATCAGGGTCCCGATGACCACGGGCTCGGCGTCCATGCGTCGTACCAGGCGCAGCGCGGACGACAGCGAGGCGCCCGTGGAGATGACGTCGTCGACCACGGCCACCCGCCGGCCGCGCACCGCGGCGACCCGGGCCGGGTCCATGCGCAATCGCTGCGGCTTGTCGGTCGTGATGGAGTAGACCGGCTCCGCCCACGACTCGCCCAGGTGGATCTTGGGCGTCTTGTGCAGGATCACATAGTCGTCGAACCCGAGGGCCCGGCTGGCCTCGATGGCGAGCGGGATCCCCATGGTCGCCACCGACACGACTATCTCGGGTCGGGCCGGGCGCATCAGCTCGGCCAGCTCTCGCCCGGCCGTCTCCGCGAACGCGACGCCCATGTCCACGCAGATGAGGAGCGCGATAGTCAGCTCGTCGGAGAGCGCGACGAGCGGGAGCTCCACCGTCTGGCTCCCGACCGTGGTCGTGTACGTACGATCGGCCATGACTCTCCTGCGAGCTTATGTCCCTCGCTGAGCGGATCGACGAGACTGGCAGGCCGGATGCTCGCCGTGGCGGTCGAGCAAGCGCGCCACAGGCTCGCCGATGCTGGCATCCCGATCGGCGCCGCCCACTTCCATGAGGACGAGACCCTGCTCGGGCGCGGGCACAACCGCTGCGTCCCGGACGGCCACCCGTCCATGCACGCCGAGACGGCCGCAGTCCGGCGCCGGGCGGGATTCTCCAGCAGCCGACTGTAGGTCATGTGACATTGGTCCCTGGTGCACCCCGAGGGCGGACTTCAAAATGACCGCAGAGCGGAAGAGCCCCATTGGTTTCCGCACGCGTGGGCAGGGACAGCGAGGACACGACGAACAGAAGGGGTTCGGTGGACGCAGCGGCGCAGGCGACGGAGCGGGACCGCTCCCCCGAAGCCCCGGACCGGCGTGGCGGTGCGCTTGATCCGCGCCTTCTCCGGTACGCCCGGACGACACGGCGCTTCGTTGTCCTGGCCGTCGCCATCGGCGGCGCGACCGCGCTTCTGGTCGTGGCCCAGGCCTTCCTGATCGCGACCGTCGTCGCAGGCGCCTACGTCGACCACCGGTCCGTCGCCTCACTGCGGGGCCCGCTCATCGCCCTGCTCGCGGTCGTGGTGGCCCGCTCCGTCCTGGCCTGGGCCGCCGAGCGCGCGGCGCACCGGGCCTCGGCATCGGCCAAGTCGGAATTGCGCCGCGCCGCCGCCACCCGCGTCGCCGGTCTGGGCCCCCAGGGGCTGGAAGGCCGCGACACGGGTCAGCTGAGCGTGCTCCTCACGACGGGCGTCGACGCGCTCGACGGCTACTTCTCCCGCTACCTGCCCCAGCTGTTCCTTGCCGTGATCGTGCCGGTCACGATCATCGGCGTCGTGGCAGGCGCGGACTGGGTGAGCGCGGCGTTGATCGCGGTCAGCCTTCCCCTGATCCCGCTGTTCATGGCGCTCGTCGGCGCCTCCACCAGGGACCGCACGGCGGCCCGGTTGCAGTCGCTCCAGAGGCTGGCCGGGCACTTCCTCGACGTCGTCACGGGACTGCCGACGCTCAAGGTCTTCGGTCGCGCCAAGGCTCAAGCCAGGTCGATCGCGGCAGTGAGCGATCGCTACCGCTCAACCACCATGGCGACCCTCCGCCTGACCTTCTTGTCCTCGTTGATCCTCGAGCTGCTTGCCACGGTGTCGGTGGCGCTGGTGGCCGTGGCCGTCGGGCTGCGTCTCCTCGGCGGGCACATGTCGTTCGCCGACGCGCTGTTCGTGCTCGTTCTCGCGCCGGAGGCGTACCTGCCCTTGCGCGCCCTCGGCGCCAACTATCACGCCAGTGCCGACGGCATGAAGGCGGCCGAGGAGATCTTCGAGCTCCTCGAAGCGCCCGGGGCCGGCCCGGCCGGCGGGTCCATCCGGTCGTCGGGCACCTCCATACGGATCGCCGGCCTCGACGTGACCTACCCCGGACGGTGTGTCCCGGCCCTTCGCGGCGCCGACCTCGTCGTCGAGCCAGGCGAGATGGTCGCACTGATCGGACCGAGCGGGTGCGGCAAGTCCACGTTGCTCTCGGTCGTCCTCGGACTGCGGCGCCCCGACGCCGGGACCGTCAGGCTCGGCGGCGTCGACCTCGCCGACCTCGACCTCGGGGATTGGCGCGGCCACATCGGATGGGTGCCACAGAGACCGCACCTCTTCGCACGGTCGGTCGCAGAGAACGTCCGGCTCGGCCGGCCGGATGCCTCCGACACCGAGGTCGCGGCCGCGCTCGACAACGCCGGGTTGAGCGAGGTTGTGCGGCGGCTCCCCCGCGGCGCCGAGACGCCCTTGGGCGAGGGTGGGGCAGGCCTGTCGGCAGGCGAGCGCCAGCGCCTGGCGCTGGCGCGGGCGTTCGTACGCGACGCGCCCCTCCTGCTCCTCGACGAGCCGACTGCCGGCCTCGACAACGAGACGGAGGCGGACGTCCTGGCTGCCGTGCGCCGGTTGGTCGACGGCCGCACCGCGCTGATCGTCGCCCATCGTCCCGCGCTGGCCGCCCTGGCCGACCGCGTCGTCGAGCTCCCACCAGCCCTGGTGTCGGCATGACCGACCGCCCGGCCGGGATCGCTCGCACTCTCGGCATCGCCCGTGCCGGCCGTCGCCGCCTGGCCGAGGCCTCACTCCTGGGAGCCGGGGCGATCGGTGCGTCGGTCGCGCTCATGGGGACCTCCGCCTGGCTGATCTCACGCGCCGCGCAGCACCCGTCCGAGGCATCGCTCACACTCGCCATTGTCGGGGTCCAGTTCTTCGGGCTGTCCCGTGGTTTCCTGCGTTACGGCGAGCGTCTCGTCGGTCACGACGCGGCCCTGCGCTCCCTGGCCGACTTGCGCGTACGCGTCTACGAGCGACTCGAGGCCCTGGCTCCGGCCGGCCTGCCCGGCTTCCGGCGTGGCGACCTGGTGGCGCGCGTCGTCGACGACGTCGACTCCCTCCAGGACGTGGTGTTGCGGGTGATCCAGCCCTTCGCCGTGGCGGTGCTCGTGGGCTCCGCCACCGTCGCCGTCCTCTCGTGGTTCCTCCCGCAGGCCGGCCTCGTCCTCCTGGGGGCCCTGGCCGTCTCGGCGACAGCGGTGCCGTGGTTGACCGGACACCTTGCCAGCCGCGCCGAATCCCGGCAGTCGATCGTGCGCGGCGAGCTCACGGCCGGCGTGGTCGATCTCATCGAGGGAGCGCCCGAGCTCGTCGTCATGGGGGCAACCGACGGCCAGCTGGCTCGGATCGACGCGTCGGACGGCGCGCTGCGCTCGATCGCACGGCAGGGCGCGGGCACCACGGGGATCGGCCTCGGCCTCACGACTGCGCTGGCCGGTCTGGCCAGCTGGGGCGCTCTGACGCTCGGCGTGCACGCCACCCATGGGCACTCGCTCAACGGCGCGCTCCTGGCCACTCTCGCCCTCGTGCCGCTTGCGGCGTTCGAGCTCGTGTCCCCCCTGCCCGCAGCGACGCAGGCCCTCCAGCGCTCACGGGTGGCAGCGGGACGCGTCTTCGCCACCATTGATGCGCGGCCGGCCGTCATGGAGCCCGAGACGCCGGCGGCAGTCGGCGACGGGCCGCACACGTTGACGCTCCGTGACGTGTGGGCCACGTACCCCGGGGCGGGGCGCGCCGCGCTGCGGGGCATCGATCTGGACCTGCGCCCCGCCCGGCGGGTGGCGCTCGTCGGGCCGAGCGGCGCCGGCAAGTCGACCCTGGCCGACGTGCTCGTGCGCTTCCTCTCCGCTGATGCCGGCGAGGCGACGCTGGACGGCATCCCATTGGAGCGTCTCGCGTCAGACGACGTACGCCGTGTCGTGGGCCTGGTCGAGCAGAGCCCCCACCTCTTCGACACGACGCTGGCCGAGAACCTCCGGGTCGGCCGCCGCGGCGCCACCGACGCACAGTTGACCGCCGTTCTCGTCCGCGTCGGCCTGGGCGAGTGGCTCACCGGCCTCCCCAAGGGCCTGGGCACCGAGGTGGGTTCCATGGGGACGCGCCTCTCGGGGGGCCAGCGCCAGCGGGTGGCCGTCGCCCGGGCGCTCCTGGCCGACTTCCCGATCCTCGTGCTCGACGAGCCGGCGGAGCACCTCGACCCCCCCGCCGCCGACGCACTGACCGCCGACCTGCTGGCCCTCACCGAGGGTCGCTCCACGCTGTTCATCACCCACCGGCTGACCGGCCTCGAGCGAGTCGACGAGATCGTCGTCATCGACGCCGGCCAGGTCGTCGAGCGGGGCACCCACACCGACCTCCTCGCCGCCGGCGGCCGCTACGCCGGCCTGTGGTGGGAGGAGCGCATGAGCGATCGACCGGTCCTCGAAGGTCCGCCCTCGACGCCGGCCTCCCCCGCCGGGCTGAGCGCGGCCATCACCGAAGGGAGCGACCAACCGTGAACCTCGACCTCGCCCGGTGGCAGTTCGCCATCACGAGCATCTACCACTTCCTGTTCGTTCCCGTGACGATCGGACTGGCGTTCCTGGTGGCACTGCTCCAGACGGCCTGGTATCGCAACGGCGACGAGACCTACCGTCGGCTCGCCCGGTTCTTCGGGACGTTGCTCCTGATCAACGTGGCTATCGGCGTCGTGACCGGGTTGATCCAGGAGTTCGAATTCGGCATGAACTGGTCTGCCTATTCCCGCCTCGTCGGCAACGTCTTCGGCGGGCCGCTGGCCATGGAGGGCCTCGTGGCGTTCTTCCTGGAGTCGACTTTCCTCGGCATCTGGATCTTCGGCTGGAACCGGCTGTCGAAGAAGGCACACCTGGCGACCATCTGGATCGTGGCGGCCGGGACGGTGCTCTCGGCGGCCTTCATCATGGCGGCGAACTCCTGGATGCAACACCCCGTGGGCTACGTCGTCAACCACCAGACGGGCCAGCCCCAGCTGAACAACATCTGGGCCCTGTTCACCAATCCCGTCTTCCTGTGGGGCTACGCCCACGTGCTGCTGGCCTCCCTCGTGACCGGCGGCGTGCTCATGCTCGGCGTCTCGGCCTGGCACATGCGTAAGCAGTACCAGGTCGAGGCCTTCCGCCGCGCCGCCGTCATCTCGCTGGCCGTGCTCCTGCCGGCGACCGTCCTGACGCTCTTCGTGGGGAGCGAGCTCGGCGTGGTGGAGGAGACCTACCAGCCGATGAAGATCGCGGCCGCCGAGGCACTGTGGAACACATGCCCAAGCCATTGCTCGTTCTCCGTGGTCCAGGTCGGCGGCGGGAACAACGACCAGACGCCGACCCAGATCATCAACATCCCCGATCTCCTGTCGATCCTGGCGACGAACCACGTCGACGGCACGGTGCAGGGGCTCAACAACCTCAATGCCCAATACCAAAAGGAGTACGGGCCCGGGAACTACGTGCCGAACGTCTTCATCCAGTACTGGTCGATGCGGGTGATGGCCTACCTGGCCACCGTGGTCTTCATCCTCGCCGCGTGGGGAGCGTGGCTCCTCTACCGGCGCCGATTGGACAGCGCCAAGTGGTTCCTCCGAATAGCACCATGGGCGATCCTGCTGCCCTTCCTGATCAACACGGCTGGGTGGATGTTGACCGAGAACGGGCGCCAACCCTGGATCGTCCAGGGTCTCATGAAGACCGCCAACGGGGTGTCCCCGTCGGTGTCAGCCACCGACATCTGGATCTCCATCATCGTCTTCGTCCTGATCTTTGCGGTGCTCGGTGTCGCCGACGCCTGGCTCATGCTCCGCTACGGCCGGCGCGAGCTCGGCCACGACCCCCTCGCCAAGCTGGTGTCCCCCGATGGAGACGCCGGTCCAACGTCCACCGAGCACGAGTCGTCCGACGAGGACGAGTCGGCCCTCGTCTACTAGGAGGCCGCCATGACACTGGGAGATCTCTGGTACATCGTCGACGTCCTGTTCTGGGTCGGTTTCTTCGTCCTGGAAGGATTCGACTTCGGGGTCGGCATGCTGCACTCGTTCCTCGGCCGCACCGACCCGGAGCGGCGGGTGCTGGTCAACACGATCGGGCCGGTGTGGGACGGTAACGAAGTGTGGCTGATCGTCGCCGGAGCAGTGATCTTCGCCGCCTTCCCCGGTTGGTACGCCACCATGTTCTCGACCTTCTACCTGGCCCTCGTGGTACTGCTGTTGGCGCTGATGGTGCGCGGCGTGTCCTTCGAGTACCAGCGCAAGTTCGACGACCCGCGCTGGCGCTCGACCTGGCGCTGGGCGCTCACGATTGGCAGCGCGCTGATCCCGCTACTGGTCGGGGTGGCACTGGGCGACCTGCTGCACGGCCTACCGATCAACGGCGCCCATCAGTTCACCGGCAACTTCTTCACGCTGTTGACCCCGTTCGGCCTGTGGACGGGGGTCACGTTGCTGGTGCTGTCCCTCTTCATGGGTGCCACCTACCTGACGTTGAAGACGACGGGTGAGCTGCACGAGCGGGCCCAGCGGGCAGCCACGGTCATCGGGGTGGTGGCGGTCGTGGTGGCGTTCGGCTTCATGACGTGGATCCACGTGGGCCTGAGCACCGGCTTCGTCCCCAAGCCGATTGAGGCCCTCGCGCTCATGGCGGTGATCGCGGCTGCCTGGCTGGCCTCGGCCAAGGCGGAGGGCTGGGCCTTCACCGCCGCCGCTGTCGGCATCGGCGGGACGGTGGGGTCGATCTTCTGGGAGCTCTACCCACGGGTGATGATCTCGACGACCAACGCCGCCTACAACCTGACGATCAACAACACGGCCAGCCCGTCCTACACGCTCAAGGTGATGACGGTGGTCGCCGTGATCTTCTTCCCCATCGTCCTCGTCTACCAGGCCTGGGGCTACCACATCTTCCGCAAGCGGCTGTCGGTACCCAAGGTGGGTGACGAGGAGGTAGCGGCGGCGAGCGGCGCCGGCGAGGTGCCGGCCGGGACGTGACGCCGGCCGGCGCGCGGGATCAGAGCCCGGGGCTGCTCTGCATGATCCCGCCGTCGGCGAAGATCGTCGTCGCGGTGACGTAGCTCGCGCCGTCACCGGCCAGGAAGGCCACCACCGACGCGATCTCCTCGGGCTCGGCCAGGCGGCCGATCGGGATGGCGCTGTCGAGCTTGGCGAGCGCGGCCGGGTCGTTGACCGTCTGCGCGTTGATCGGCGTGTTCACGGCACCGGGCCCGACGCCGACCACCAGGACGTTGTGGGGAGCGAGCTCGACGCCGGCGGTCCGAGTCAACATGCGCATGCCGCCCTTGGAGAGGCAGTAGGGGGTGTTGCCGGGCATGGGCCAGTCCTCGTGGACCGACGTCATGTTGATGATGCGGCCGCCTCCTCCCTGCTTGATCATCTGCTTGGCCGCCAGCTGTGTGCCGAAGAACGCGCTCTTCAGGTTCACCGCCATGACCTTCTCGAATTGCACCTCGGTGGTGTCGAGCACCGAAGTGCGCGTCTCGATCCCCGCGTTGTTGACCATGATGTCGAGCCGGCCGTAGGTGGAGACGGCCGTGTCGACCATGCGCTGCAGGTCATCGACCTTGGAGACGTCCGCCTCAACGCCAACCGACATCTCGCCCAGGCCGGCGATCTGGCGTTCGAGATCCTCGGTGGCCTGCTCGTCGGCGACGTAGTCGATGACGACCCTCGCCCCCTTCGCCGCCAGGGCGAGCACCACGGCCTTGCCGATGCCGGAGTTTCCCCCGGTCACGACGGCGACCTTGCCCTCCAGGTCCTCTGCCATGGCATTCCTCCGTTCCGCGCCCGCGTGGGGCGAGCTCGAGCGACGTCCGGACCCTACCGAGCCGCACGGCGCCCGAGAAGGGTCGAACGTCACGGCCCGGGGAGCGATCGACCCCGGGTTCACCCGATCGTCACGCCATGGGGCGCTGTTCACCCAGGTGTCGCCCACCGAGGGACCAATGGCCCTTTCGAAGGGCACCCCGGTTCCCTACGATCGGAGCGGTGACCGAGAACGCCGCCGCGCCTCAGGACGAGAGCTTCCCTCCGATCGCCGACTACGGCTTCATCTCGGACTGCGTGAACAACTGCCTCGTGGCCCCCAACGGCGCGGTGGAGTGGTTGTGCCTCCCGCGGCCGGACTCGCCCAGCGTGTTCGGCGCCCTCCTCGACCGCACGGCCGGAAACTTCAGGTTCGGGCCCATGGGCACCCAGGTGCCCCATCACCGGCGCTACGTCCCGGGGACCATGGTGCTCGAGACGACGTGGCACACCCCGACCGGCTGGCTGCTGGTGCAGGACCTGCTCGTCATTGAGCCGGTGAACGACGCGACGCGGCGACCCGACTACCGCCGGTCGCCGGGCGACGCGGCCGCCACGGGGACCCTGCTGCGGCTGGCCACCTGCATCGAGGGGCATGTGGAGGTCGTGGCCAACGTCGTGCCCGTCTTCGAGTACGGAGTGCAGACCGGCATGTGGGACTACGACGGGGACGGCTACGAGACCATGACGGTCCGGCCGCCGGCCGGCGACCCCGTGCTCACGGTGTCGTCCACCCTCCGACTCGGTGCCGTCGGGGCCCGCTGCTACGGCCGCTCGACCCTGGAGAAGGGGGAGTGGGCCTTCGCCTCACTGACGTGGGGCGGTCACCCGCCCGCCGGTCTTGACGAGGCGCAGGCCCAGCTCGCCTCCACGGTCGCCTACTGGCGGGACTGGCTGTCCAACGGCACCTTCCCCGACCACCCCTGGCGCAGCCATTTGGAGCGCAGCGCGCTCGACGCTCAAGGGGCTCAGCTACGCGCCCACCGGCGCCGTCATGGCGGCGGCGACGACCTCACTCCCCGAGACGCCCGGCGGGGCGCGCAACTGGGACTACCGCTACACCTGGATCCGCGACTCCTCCTTCATGCTGCGCTCGCTCTATCGGCTCGGGTTCGACTGGGAGGCGCTCGAGTACTTCGCCTTCGTGATAGAGGCCCTGGCCGGGCAGGGCCAGGACTGGTCCCTGCAGATCATGTACGGCATCGACGGCCGCACGGACCTGACCGAGACCACCCTCGACCACCTTTCGGGGTGGCGGAACTCCAAGCCGGTGCGGGTGGGCAACGGCGCCTGGGACCAGCACCAGAACGACGTGTGGGGCATGCTCCTCGACGCCGTCGACATCCACCTCCGCCAGGGCGCGTCGCAGATCGTCAAACCGATGTGGGAGGGGCTGGCCAAGTTCGTCGACGCGGCCATCGCTCACGCGGGCGACCCCGACCAGGGCATCTGGGAGATCCGGGGCGACCCCGAGCACTTCACGGCCTCCAAGGTCTTGTGCTGGGTGGCCATGGACCGCGGTGCCGACATGGCCCGGGCCCGCCACGACGTCGACCGCGCCGAGCAGTGGCGCAAGGCGGCCGACGAGCTGAAGGCCGAGATCCTCGACAAGGGCGTGGATTCGAAGGGCCGCTTCCGCCAGCAGTACGGCAACGAGGAGCTCGACGCGTCGCTCCTGCTGATCCCGATCCTCGAATTCCTGCCGCCCGACGACGAGCGGGTTCGGGCCACTGTGCTGGCCATCGCCGACGAGCTCACCGAGGACGGGCTCGTCCTGCGCTACAAGGTCGACACCACCGACACCGGGTTCGAGGGCAAGGAGGGCACGTTCACCATCTGTTCCTTCTGGCTCGTCACGGCGCTGGCCATGATCGGCGAGCAGGAGCGCGCCCGCGCCCTGTGCCAGAAGCTGTTGGCCTTTGCCGGCCCGCTGCAGCTCTACGCCGAGGAGATCGACGCCGCCACCGGGGAGCACCTGGGCAACTTCCCGCAGGCCTTCACCCACCTGGCCTTGATCGACGCCGTGGGGCGGCTCATCGAGGCCGAGCGCGGCGCGACACCTGCCTGACGGGAGGAGCATCATGAGCGCGACGGCCCGTCACCGTGTGGTCGTGGTGGGCGGTGGCTTCGGCGGCCTCCCCGCCACCCGCCTGCTCGCCCGCTCCGACGTCGAGGTGACCCTCATCGACCAGCGGAACCACCACCTGTTCCAGCCGCTCCTGTACCAGGTGGCGACCGGCATCATGTCGGCGGGTGAGATCTCGTACGTGCTGCGGCACATGCTGCGCCGTCGCAAGAACGTGAATGTCGTCCTGGGCAAGGTGACGGGGTTCGACCTGGACACGCGGGCGGTGCACACGGAGTCCCTCCCGGGCGAGCGCCACGACTACCCCTACGACAGCCTGATCGTGGCGGCCGGGGCCGGTCAGTCCTACTTCGGCCACGACGAGTACGCGCTGGTCGCCCCGGGGATGAAGACGGTCGACGACGCCTTGGAGCTGCGACGCCGGGTGCTCGGCGCCCTCGAGATCGCGGATACCCGGACCGACCCGGCCCAACAGCGCTTCTTCATGACCTTTGCGATCGTCGGGGCCGGGCCGACCGGCGTGGAGCTGGCGGGCCAGATCCGCGAGCTTGCGTACCGGAGCCTGACCCGCGACTTCCGGCACATCGATTCCACCGCCGTCCGGGTCATCCTGATCGACGGCGGCAAGGAGCCGCTGGCCAACTTCGGAGGCCGCCTCTGCGATCGGGCCGCCAAGGAGTTGACGAAGATGGGCGTGGAGCTGCGCATGGGACTCCGCGTCGTGGGCGTCGACGCGCTCGGTGTGGACACCGAGAGCGCGGACGGCGTGAAGGGGCGCTTCGAGTGCGGCACCACGATCTGGGCGGCGGGCGTCCAGGCGTCACCGCTCGCCCGCATGCTGGCCGACGCCACCGGGGCAGAGACCGACCGCGCTGGACGCATCGCCGTGCTCCCGGACTTGACCCTGCCCGGGCATCCCGAGGTGTTCGCCGTCGGCGACATGGCGAACATCGACAACCTGCCCGGCGTCTGCGAGGTGGCCATGCAGGGCGGCCTGCATGCGGCCAACACGATCAAGCGGCGACTGAAGGGCCGCGAAGGCGTCCACTTCAAGTACCGCGACCTGGGCAGCGCCGCCGCCATCGGCCGGTTCAAGGCCATCGTGAGCGTCCGGGGACTGCGCCTCAGCGGCTTCCCCGGATGGGTCGTGTGGCTCTTCGTCCACGTCGCCTTCCTCAACGGCTTCGGACACCGGCTGACGGCACTGTGGCGGTGGACCATCTCGATGGTGGGGAGCGCCCGACCCGAACGCGTCTTCAGTGTCGGGCACACCGGCGGCGACCTCAGCCTGCCCGACGACGTCAAGGCCGAGGTCCTGCCCAAGCCCTTCCCGATCCTGGAGGAGGAGCCCGGGGTGCTCGAGCGCATCGGGCAGCAGCACGAGCGGACGGGCCCCGCGGCGCCCGGTGAGGGAGCCCGGACGCAGTCCGCCTGACCACGCGCACCGCCACCCGGCCCTCGAGCCGGCCGGACCACTATGTTCCTCGGATGATCCTCGATCGATTCCTCGTCACCGGCCAGGTCGCCGTCGTCACCGCCAGCGGGCGCGGCATCGGCGCCGCGACGGCCGTGGCCCTGGCCCAGGCCGGTGCCGACGTGGTCCTCGCCGCCCGGACCGAGGACCAGCTGCGCGACGTCGCCACGCAGGTGGAGGCGGCCGGCCGGCGCGCCATCGTGGTGCCGGGCGACCTCACGGACTTCGGCCTCATGGCCTCGCTGGCCGAGACGGCGTACCACGAGCTGGGCCGGCTCGACATCGTCGTCAACAACATGGGCGGCACCATGCCCCGCCCCCTGCTCGACACGTCGCCGCGCTTCCTCGAGGAGGCCTTTCGCTTCAACGTCTCCGCCGGCCATGCGCTGGTGCGCGCCGCGGTGCCACGCATGCTCGAGGGCGACCACCCGGGCGGCGCCATCGTCAGCATCTCCTCGGTGATGGGCCATGTGGCAGGCCGCGGCTACCTCGCCTACGGCACGGTCAAGGGCGCGCTCGAGCAGTACACCCGGCTGGCCTCGCGCGACCTGGCGCCGCGCATCCGGGTGAACGCCATCGGCGTGGGATCGACCGCCACCTCCGCGCTCGACATCGTCATGTCGAGCGACGAGCTGCGCACCGCCATGGAGGACGCCACGCCGCTGCGGCGCCTGGGGCACGTCGACGACATCGCGGCGGCGGTCCTGTACCTTGCCTCCCCCGCCGGCGCCTACGTCACCGGCAAGATCATCGAGGTCGACGGCGGGCTGCAGTCACCCAACCTCGAGTTCCCCCTCCCCGACCTCTAAGGAGACGCCGTCATGCCATACCGCGTCGTGCAGTGGGCCAGCGGCAACGTGGGGCGCCACACGCTGGCCGGGATCGATGCCCATCCGGACCTCGAACTCGTCGGCCTGTTCGTGTCCAACCCCGACAAGGTGGGCCGTGACGCCGGTGAGCTGGCCGGCCTGGGACGGAGGCTCGGCGTCCCCGCCACCAGCGACGTCGAGTCACTCCTCGCGCTCCGGCCGGACTGCATCGTGCACACCGCCATGGCCGACGACCGGCTCGGCGAGGCCATCGCCGACCTGGAGCGGTTCTTGGCCGCCGGCATCAACGTCGTGTCCTCGGGGCCGGTCTTCCTGCAGTACCCCGAGCCGGGCGACCCGATGGCTGCCCCGCTGATCGCCGCTGCCACCGGGGCGGGCGTGTCCCTGTTCGTCAACGGCGTCGACCCCGGCTTCGCCAACGACGCCCTTCCCCTCGTGCTCTCGGGCATCTGCGAGCGGATCGAGGAGGTCCGCTGCTCGGAGGTGCTCAACTACAACACCTACAACCAACCCATGGTGCTCTTCGACATCATGGGCTTCGGCCGCGACCTGCACGATGTGCCCCTGCTGCTGAGCCCGGGCGTGCTGACGATGGCCTGGGGCAGCGTGGTGCGCCAGATCGCGGCCGGCCTGGGCGTGACCCTGACCGACGTCACCGAGTGGTACGAGCGCGAGGCCGCACCGGAGGACTTCGAGATCGACGCCGGCACCATCAAGGCCGGCACCGCCGCCGCGCTGCACTTCGAGGTGAGCGGCATGGTTGGGGACCGGCCCGTCGTCGTGCTCGAGCACGTCACCCGCCTGCGCGACGACCTGGGAGCAGCGTGGCCCCAACCGGCCGGGCAGGGGTGTTATCGCGTCCAGATCAGCGGCGAGCCCGACTACACACTCGACCTCCAGCTCATGGGCAGCGACGGCGACCACAACACGGCGGGCCTCAAGGCGACGGCGATGCGGCTGGTGAACGCCGTCCCGGCGGTGATCGGCGCCCAACCCGGTCTCGTCACCGCGCTCGACCTGCCGATGATCACCGGACGCGGGCTCGTCGTCACCTGATCGCGCGGCGGCGCCGAGCCCGGGGTCGTCGCGAGGTCGTCATCTCCGCCGGGCGCCGACGTCGATCAGCTCGGCTCAGTCGACCTTCTCGCTGGTCTGCAGGACGGGGGCGATCGACGTGTCGTTGGCGACGTCGGCGAGCACGTCGCCCGTGCCTTCGGCGGCCATGGCCTCCTGCAGGGCCTCGGCGGACGCGAACTTGAAGTGCACGGCGGCCACGTAGGGTCCGTCGACGCCCTTGTCGATCTCCGCGCCGTCGAGCCCCCACGTGCGCAGCGCTCGCTCAGGAATAGCGGGCCGCTCGTGTCCCGGGCCCGTTGAAGACGCCGGGGACGGCGTCGGGGTTCTCGACACAGACCTCGGACTCGAGGCCGTCAGGGTCCCGGAAGAAGAGGCTGAGCATGGGTCCGAAGTCGGTGACGAAGTCGTCTGCGGCGCCGCGCGCCATGAGCCGCTCCCGGATCGTCTCGAACGACTCGAGCGACGCCGCCTGGAGCGCCAGGTGGTCGAGGCGCCCGCGGCCGAACATCGGGGTCTGGCGGTCGGCCTCGGAGTTCCCGGCGATCTGGAAGACGTTGAGCTCGGCCCAGTCACCGATCTTGATGATGGAGAGCCGGGGACCCTGGCCCTCCGGGAATTCGGACCCGTCCTGCAGGATCTCGGCGTCGAAGACGTCTTGGTAGAAGTCGTTGAGCCGAGAGGCGTCGTTGGTGATGACGGCGACGTGGTTCAGTCCCTTCAGCAGCATGGTGCGTCCCTCCGACAGGTGTGGTCGAGCCAGTGAGCCCAGGCTAGGCACCGGATGGTCCCGCGCGTTCAGCGGAAGTCCCGGCTCGCCGGCACCGCCGTCCCCACGACGAGCGCCTCGACCCGCTCGGCATCCAGGCTGAGCGCCCCCTGCCCCTTGCGCACGCGCCCGCGGATCAGCAAGACGGGCGCGTGGCGGGCCACGTGCTTCCAGCGCGCCCAGGCACCCCGGGAGAAGACGACGTTGACGTGCCCCGTCTCGTCCTCGAGGTTGACGAAGACGGCGCCGCGCGCCGTCTCGGGGTGCTGGCGGTGGGTCACCACCCCGGCCACGGTGACCCGGTCCCCGTCGGCGCACCGCTCCAGCGCAGCCGCCACCGTCACGTCCATCGCCTCGAGCCGCTCGCGGGCGAGATGCATGGCTGTCCGCTCCGGTGCCAGCCCGAGCGCCCACAGGTCGTCGCCCACCGAGTCGTAGAGGCTGGGCTCGGGCAGCCGCGGCGCCTCGGCCCCCACCACGATCCCGGGCAGGCGGTCCGCCGTCCCCTGCGCCGCCGCCCCCGCCGCCCACAGCAGCCGGCGCCGGGTGGCCGTCTTCCCCCAGACCCCCCCGTCCCCGTCCTCGTGCTCGGGGCCCTCGGGATCGAGTGCCCCTGCCGCTGCCAGCGTCTCGAGCTGGGCCTGCGTGACGCCGGCGCGCCGCACCAGGTCCTCGCCCCCGCGCCAGGGCCGGCCGGCCACGATCCGCGCCGCGCTCGCCTCGCCCACCCCGCGCACCGACCCGAGCCCCAGCCGCAGCACGGCCTCCCCGACCTCACCGCCGCCCTCGAGCGACGCCCCCACCTCGGAGCGGTTCACGTGGGGCCGGCGCACGCGCACCCCGTGGCGGCGGGCGTCGGCCACCAGGGACTGGGGCGACCAGAACCCCATGGGCTGTGCGTTGAGCAGCCCCGCGGTGAACGCCGCTGGATAGTGCAGCTTCAACCACGCCGAGGAGTACACCAGATGCGCGAACGACACCGAGTGCGACTCGGGGAAGCCGAAGTTGGCGAACGCGGCGAGCGCCTCGAAGACCTGGTCGGCCACCGCGCCCGTCACCCCGCGCGCCGCGATCCCCTCGTAGAGGCGCGCCCGCATCTTCTCCATGCGCGCCGCCGAGCGCTTGGCCGCCATGGCCTGGCGCAGCTCGTCGGCGTCGGCCGCGCTGAACCCCGCGATGGCGACGGCCATCTCCATCAGCTGCTCCTGGAAGAGGGGGACCCCGAGCGTGCGCTTGAGGATCGGCTCGAGCAGCGGGTGGAGGTAGGTGACGGGCTCCTCGCCGCGGCGGCGCCGGATGTAGGGGTTCACCGCGTGGCCCTGAATGGGACCGGGCCGGATGAGCGCGACCTCGATGGCGATGTCGTAGAAGGTGCGGGGTCGCACCCGGGGCAGGGTCCCCATCTGGGCCCGGCTCTCGACCTGGAAGACCCCGACCGTGTCGGCCCGGCACAGCAGGTCGTACACCCCGGGCTCCTGGGGCAGCTGCCCCAGGTCGACCTCGATACCGTAGAAGTCGCGCACCAGGTCGACCATGCGGTGCAGCGCCTCGAGCATGCCGAGGCCGAGCAGGTCGAACTTCACCAGCCCGATGGCGGCGCAGTCGTCCTTGTCCCACTGCAGCACGCTGCGCCCGGGCATGCGCCCCCACTCCACCGGGCAGACCTCGACCACCGGCCGGTCGCACAGCACCATGCCGGCCGAATGGATGCCGAGGTGGCGCGGCCGGTCGAGCACCTCGGCCGCCAGCTCGGCCACCAGCGCCGGCACGCGGCCGCCCTGCGCCTCATCACCGACCGCTTCGTGCACCGCGGCGGCCGACGACGGCCCCCGCCCGTGCCCGGCGTCGATGCCGGCCGCCCAGGCATCCACCTGCTCGGGGGTGAAACCGAATGCCTTGCCGACGTCGCGCACGGCCGAGCGCGGCCGGTACGTGATGACGTTGGCCACCTGTGCCGCGTGGCGGCGGCCGTAGCGCTCGTACACGTACTGGATGACCTCCTCGCGTCGCTCCGACTCGATGTCCACGTCGATGTCCGGCGGCCCGTCACGAGCCGGCGAGAGGAAGCGCTCGAAGAGCAGCCCGAGATCGACCGCGTCGACGTTGGTGACGCCGAGCGCGTAGCAGACGGCCGAGTTGGCCGCCGATCCGCGCCCCTGGCAGTAGATGTTCAGCCGCTTGCACACCTGCGCGATGTCCCACACCACGAGGAAGTAGCCGGCGAAGCCGAGCTGGCCGATCACCTCGAGCTCGTGGGCGATCTGCTTCCACGCGCCGGGCACCCGCTCGGCGTCGGGCGGCCCGTAGCGCGCCGTCGCGCCCTCGGTCACCAGCTGGCGCAGGTAGCCCTGCTCGTCCATGCCCTCGGGGACGGGGAAGTCGGGCAGCCGCGGCGCGACGAGACGCAGGTCGAAGGCGCAGGCACGCCCGAGCTCGGCGGCGCGCTCGACCACGCCGGGCCAGCGGGCGAAACGCCGGGTCTGCTCGGCCGCCCCGCGCAGGCAGGCCGCCGGGGCCGACGGCAGCCAGCCCTCGAGCTCGGTCAGGGGGCGGCGCGCCCGCACCGCGGCGAGCGTGGTGGCGAGGCGGAACCCGGCCGGCGTGGCGTAGTGCACGTTGTTGGTCGCCACGGCGTCGACACCCCAGGTGACAGCGAGGTGCGCCAGCGCGTCGTTGCGCGCCGTGTCGAGCGGGTCCCCGTGGTCCCACAGCTCCAGCGCGACATTGGCGCGGCCGAACGCGTCGGCGAGGCGTCCCACCTCCCGGGAGGCCGCCCGCGGCCCGGCTTCCATCAGCGCGGCGGGGACCGCCCCCTTCCGGCACCCACTCAGCACCAGCCAGTGGTCGCCCGCGGCGCGGGCCAACGCGTCGAGCGTGAAGATCGGCCGTCCCTTCTCCCCGCCCTCGAGGTGCGCGTCGGCCAACACCGTCGACAGGCGGGCGTAGCCGTCGGGGTCGCGGGCGAGCACGACGAGGTGCGTCCCGGTCGGGTCGGCCTCGCCGGTGCGCGGGCTGGCCGGGGCCAGGGTCACCTCGGTCCCGAAGACCGTCGGCAGCCCGCACACCCGCGCCGCCTCGGCGAAGCGCACCACGCCGTAGAAGCCGTGATGATCGGTCAGCGCCAGCGCGGCCAGGCCGAGCCGGTCCGCCTCGGCCACCAGCTCCTCGGGGTCGCTGCTGCCGTCGAGGAAGCTGAACCCCGAGTGGGCGTGCAGCTCCGCGTAGGCCTCGCTCATGGGGCACGCTCAGTCATAGAGCGCCTCGACCCACCACTGCCCGCGCTCGGTGCTCAGCAGGCGCGCCACCCCGTCGTCGGTGACCACCTGCAGGCGGGCCCGGCGCCGGCGCACCGACCACCAGCGCTCGGTCACCGGCCAGGGGCCGGCCCACGCCGCGACCGGCTGCCAGGGGCCGCCGTCGACCGACAGCCGCTCGATCCCCCCGGTGAGCAGCCCCCGCCCGCTGACCGCGACGGCACGGCCGGCCGCGTCGACCACCTCGGCACGGCGCGAGACCCGCAGCACGTCGCTCGGCGCGGGCGGTGGCAGCCGCCCCGGCCACGGTGCGCCGACCGCCGCACCCGGGTCGGTGTCGGGGCTCCCCCAGGGCACCAGCACCGACTGGCCGGCCGGGTCCCGCCCGCCGCGTAGCCGGCCCATCAGCACGGCGTCGGTGCCGAGACGCTCCTGTACCCGGACGAAGGAGCGGGCGGCCCGGGCGTCGGCCTCCGACGCGCCGCCGAAGAACCCGGGCTGGGAGGGTGGGGGCGGGGCGTCACCCCGGTCGGGGTCCTCGCCCCGGGCCACCCGTAGCCTCCGCTCGATGGCGCGGTCACGCAGCCCCGCCAGCTCCCCGCTCTCGCCCCGGGCCACCGCATGGCAGACGGCCGCGTCCGCACCGAAGCGGTCCGAGATGCTCGCCGCGGGCAGGGCGGCGAGCTGTCCCAGAGTGGTGACCCCGAGCCGCTGCAAGGTGACGGCCAGGTCGGGCCGCGCCAGCGTGGCCACCGACCAGGGCGCGAGGAAGTCCGCCGTCCCCCCCGGCGGGACGATCAGTTCGGCGCGGGCGGCGAGGGTGGCGCCGAAGAGCCCGTCGGCCACGCCGATGGTGGCCTCCGCCTCCTCGCCCACGGTCTCGGCCAGGCGGGACACGACCGCCTCCTCCCCGCCGAAGAAGCGGGCGGGGCCGCGGGCGGGCAGCGCGCCCACCCCGAGCCGGACCGGGTGGACCCAGGGGCAGAGCTCGCCGGCCCGCGCCAGCACGCGGGCGAAGCACCGGGCCTCCTCTCCCTTCGCCCCTTCCTCGAGGAGCTCCGGGCACCAGATGACGACCAACCGTTCCACTTCTTCTTCTCCACCGCTTCGCTCAGGCCGCCTCCGGCCCGTCGCCGGGGCCGGCCGCAGGCGACCCCTCCTGCATCTCGATCTCGGCCCCCACGTCCTCGCCCCCTCTGTCTTGGACGGCGGCCACCGCGCCCGAGCCGGCGGGCAGCCACAGCGAGCACTCGGTGAGCCGCCCGGCGGCGCGGCGCCCGCTGACGCGCACCTCGGCGCGGCGGCCGCGCAGGTGCCCGTGGCCCTTGCCGATGCCCTCCCACTCGACCTCCCCCACCGACAGCGCCAGGTCGCCGGCCTCGGGCCAGCAGCCGGCGCCCTCGAGCAGCACCACCAGCGCCGCCTGGCGCTCGCGGGCCCGGGCGGCCAGGTGGCGCGCCGCGGTCAGGCGGGCCCGGCCGGGCGGGCGCACCAGGACGGCGTCGACGCCGGAGAGGAGGTCGCCGGCCGCCTCGGCCCATCCGCTGCCGGGGTGGGGCACGAAGACCACGCGGCGCAGGTCGAGCCCGAGGCCGGCCGCCGCCAGCACCCCGGGGTCGGGCAGCCCGACGGCGGCACTCCAGCTCCCGGCGGCCGACGCCGCGGCCAGCAGCGCCAGCGCGAGGGTGGTCGCGCCGTGGCCGGGTTGCCCCTCCACGGTGGTGGTGGTCCCGCGGCGCAAGGAGCCGCCGGGGAAGAGCGGGGCGAGCGGCGGGGGCACCGGCAGGGTCCGCCCGGCCACGGGCGTGGTGGGGCGGACCCGGTCGGCCAGCCCGGGCGGGAGCTCCCGGGAACGGGGGGACGACGGGTCACCGGCTTGGGAAGCGAACATATGTTCGTACCCTAGCGAGACCGTGTGCCTCCTGCTCGGGGAGCCAAAAGCCGAGGTCAGCCACGAGACCGCCCCCGGAGGCCCCTATACGTCACAATGCAGCCCGCATGTGCGGACGCTTCGCTCTCTTCACTCCCCCGGCCCGGATGGCCCGCTACTTCGGGGCCACCCTGGCCGAGGGCACCGACCCCGAGCACGCGCCGAGCTGGAACGTGGCGCCGACCGACGAGGTCCTCGGTGTCCGCGACCGCCCCGTGCGTCCCGCCGCCGAGCCCGAAGAGAAGCGGGCAGCCACAGACACGGACACGGCCACGAGCGAACGGCTGCTCATGTCCTTCCGCTGGGGCCTCGTCCCCTGGTGGTCCAAGGACACCACGTCGGGCAGCCGCCTCTTCAACGCGCGCAGCGAGACGGTGGCGACCAAGGCCTCCTTCCGCGAGGCGTTCCGGGAGCGGCGCATCATCGTCCCGGCCGACGGCTTCTACGAGTGGCACACGACGACGACCGGCCAGAAGCAGCCGTACTACTTCAGCCGCGCCGACGGCACGCCGCTGGCCTTCGCCGGGCTGGCGGAGCGCTGGCGCCCGAAGGGCGCGCCCAAGGACACGCCGTATCTCAGGAGCTGCACCGTCATCACCGCGCCCGGCGGCGTGGACATGGTGGGCATCCACGACCGCATGCCGGTGATCCTCGACCCCACCACCTTCGACCTGTGGCTCGACCCGGCCAACGAGGACACCGAGGAGCTGCGCGCGCTGCTGCGCCCACCGCCGGCCGGCACGGTGACCCATCACCCCGTGGGGCCGCAGGTGGGCAACGTCCGCAACAACGAGCCGGCGCTGATCGAGCCCGTATGAGCGGACCCCGCTTCGACCGGCGCACCTTCCTCGCTGCGGCGATGGCGGCCGGGGGCGCCGGTGCGCTGGCCGCCATGACCCGGTCCGGCGTCGCCGGAGCGGCGGCCACGGCCCGATCGGCGGCGTCCACCGCGCCGGCCGGCTCGGACCTCGGGGCGGTCGAGCACGTCGTCTTCTTGATGCAGGAGAACCGCTCCTTCGACCACTACTACGGCTCCTACCGCGGCGTGCGGGGCTTCGACGACCACCACGCGCACACGCTCGGCGCGTTCGCGCAGGCGTGGCCCGGCGGCCCGGACCCCACGCTGCTCCCGTTCCACCTCGACTCGGCGTCGGGCAGCGGCGAGTGCACGCACGACCTCAGCCATACCTGGGGGGCCCAGCACCTGTGCCGTGGCGCGGGGGACAACGCCGATTTCGTGAGCACCCACACCTCGAGCGCCTACGAGGGCCTCGAGCAGGGCGTCATGACCATGGGCTACTACCGCCGCAGCGACCTGCCCTTCTACTACGCGCTGGCCGACGCGTTCACGATCTGTGACAACTACCACTGCTCGGTCCTCGGTCCGACCGACCCCAACCGCCTCATGGCCATGTCGGGCACGATCGACCCCACGGGCCACGCCGGCGGTCCGGTGCTGATCACCAACGAGGACACCGACGCCATCTACAGCGTCAGCTGGGACACCATGCCCGAGGTGCTCGAGGACGCCGGCGTCAGCTGGAAGGTCTACAACCCGGCGGGCTCGGCCTACGCCCCGGCCTTCTTCGAGCAGCACGGCCTACTGATCGGCGACGCCATCCTTCCCTTCTTCTCCCAGTACAAGAGCCCGGCCTCGGCGCTGTACCAGAAGGCGTTCCTGCCGCAGTATCCAGCCGACTTCGTCTCCGACGTCGCGCAGGGCACCCTGCCGGCCGTGAGCTGGATCCTCCCGCCCGCCGGCTACGACGAGCACCCCCCGTCACCCCCGGCGCTGGGCGAGTGGTTCACCTCGCAACTGCTCAAGACGCTGACGGCCAATCCCAAGGTCTGGTCCAAGACCGTGCTCTTCCACATGTACGACGAGAACGACGGGTTCTTCGACCATGTGCCGCCGCCCGCGCCGCCGCCCGGCACGCCCGGCGAGTACGTGAGCGGGTCGCCGCTGCCGTCCGACGCGCAAGGCGTCGCCGGCCCGGTCGGCCTGGGCTTCCGGGTGCCGGCGATGGTGATCTCCCCCTTCAGCCGCGGCGGCCACGTCGCGTCGCAGGTCTTCGACCACACGTCCCAGCTGCGCTTCCTGGAGGAGCGCTTCGGGGTGCGGGCCCCCAACATCTCGGCCTGGCGCCGCCGGCACACGGGCGACCTGACCACGACGCTCCGCATGGGCCGGGCGAACATGTCTCTGCCCGCCCTGCCGAGCACGTCGCACGACCAGCAGGCCGACGCCCTGGCCGAGGGGTGCACCCAGGCCGAGATCCTGGGCGGCCCGGGCACGTTCGCCCGTTACCCGGTCCCGGTGCACCAATCGATGCCGCGCCAGGAACGGGCCTGAGCCTCCGACCTGGGAGGGCCGGACCCGGTCCGATCCCTCTGCTACTGCAACGGGCGTGATCGGGGAATTCTCTTCAGGGCCAGGCCGGCCTCGACCGATACACGATGGTGGGACTGTTGTCGGTTGGCGGAGTCAGGAATCGACCGGCCGTCCCGGGCGAGAAAGACGAAACGACCGTCCACTCCCTGGAGGCGCAGAGGCGGCGCTTCTGGACGTCCCACAGCCGCATCGGCTACCTGACGCTGACGGCCGAGGCTGCCTTCGTCCTGGCCTACGTCGTCGCGACGCCCGATGGGCCCCACCGGCTCGCCCTGTTGGCCGTCAGCTCGCTGACCCTGCTCGCCGCCGCCGTGGCGCTGGCCTTCTTGGACCGGGTCTCGGCGCACCCGTGGCGAGTCTCGTTCTCGCTCGCCTCCACGCTCATGGCAGGAACAGCCCTCACGCTCTGCATCTATCTGGACGGGGGGCTCGACAGTCCCCTGGTCGTGTTGCTGGCCCTCCCGGTCATGAGTGCGGCGCTGGCCCTTCCAGCCAGGGAAGTGATCATCTGCGGCGCCGTCGCGTTCCTCGAGTTCGGTGTGGTGGTCTGCACCGGCTCGCATGTGGAGTCGTCGACGAGCGACGTCGTGGCGCTCTCCGCCCTCTTGATCGGGACGGTGATGCTGAGCGTGGGCTCCGCCGTCTACCGCACACGCCTCGAGGGAGACGAAGACCGTCTGGTTCGAGATCTCCGGCACCAAGCGCGCACGGACTCCCTCACCGGATGCCTGAGCCACGGGGCCTTCTACGACCGCCTCGAGATCGAGATCGACCGTGCGATGCGTCACCATGAGCCCCTCAGCGTGCTCGTCGCGGACGTCGACCTGTTCAAGTCGTTCAACGACGCCCATGGTCATGACGCAGGAGATGCGGCTCTCGCCAAGGCCGGGGAGATCATGCGCGGGGCGAGCCGATCGATCGACACGGTGGCGCGCATCGGGGGCGACGAGTTCGCGGTGATCCTCCCCGAGACCGATCTGGCCAGTGCGGGCCAGATGGCGGAGCGGATGGTGCGGTCGTTCGCCGAGGGGAAGGCCGGGATCACCATCAGCGTCGGTTTCGCCGCCCTCGATCACGCGGAGCCGACGGGCCAGAGACTCTTCCACGACGCCGATCAGGGCCTCTACCGGGCCAAGGCCAGTGGACGCGCCCGCGCCGGCACCGTCGGCGACCCTGACCTCGCGGCGCGGGCCCGTGTCCGGCGGAACGGGGACCCGACCGATCCGGTGTTCGCACGGACTGATTGGGATCGCCTGGAGGAGAGCCTCCGCCAGTCACATCGCGCGACGCTCGAGTGGTCATCGATCGTGGACTCGATCCAATCGACGGAATCGGTCGGCTTCGGCTATGTGGACCGGCAGTTCCGATTCCTGCGCATGAACGCGATGCTCGCTGCGGTCCACGGTGGCAGCGTCGAGGACCAGATCGGCCGAACGGTCGCCGACGTCGTTCCGGCACTGTGGCCGACGCTCGAGCCCATATGCGAGCGTGTCATCGACAGCGGTGAGGCGGCCGTCAACCAAGAGGTCTCGGGCCCGACGGCCACGGACCCCGGTCGGATCCACTCCTGGCTGACGAACCTCAATCCGGTCACGGTCGACGGCCAGCTGATCGGCATCGCGATCGTCGTCGTGGACATCACCGATCGCAAGCAACTCGAGGAGAGCCAGGCCACACTGACCCGGGCGGTGGTCAGCGCCCTCTCGGCATCCGTCGAGATGCGCGACCCCTACACCGCGGGCCACCAAGAGCGGGTGGCACGCATTGCCGGTGCCGTGGCGGCCGAGCTCGACCTCACGGCCGAGGACATCGATGAAATCGAATTGGCGGCGATCATCCACGACATCGGCAAGTTGTCGCTTCCGTCCGAGCTGCTTTCGAGTCCGGGTCGCCTCAGCGAGCCCGAGATGGCGGTGGTCCGGATGCACAGCCGGGCCGGGTTCGACCTGCTGCAACGAGTCCATTTCCCCGAGCGCGTGGCCCAGATGGTGTTCCAGCACCACGAGCGCTGCGACGGATCGGGGTATCCGCGGGGCTTGCGCGGTGAGCAGATCCTCATGGGCAGCCGGATCATCGCCGTGGCCGACGTGGTCGAGTCGATGGCGTCCGGACGGCCGTATCGGGCCTCGCTCGGCGTCGACGCCGCGCTCGACGAGATTCAGCGTGGCGCAGGCACGCTCTATGACGCAGACGTCGTTGCGGCGTGCACCGAGGTGATCAAGAGCGGCCGGTTCGCCTTTTGATCGAGGCTCCCAGCCCTTCCCGGGCTCATCTGCACCGCGGCGGGTCCACAGCCATTCTCGCCGAACACTCCGAGACAAGGTCCGGGGAACGGAACCGCCGACAGCGGTATGGGGATCGGGCAGACGGCCGGGGCACGGCACCGGCCTCCTCAATCGGCGAGCAACCCTTCGACACTCGCCTCGCTGGGACGCCGAGAACTCCGACGTGGCGGCGCCCAACCTCGTCCCGGGCCCGAGCGGGCCCGGAGACCCCGGACCCGCATCCGACGATCGAAAGCGGGGCGTGCAGCCCGCGTCGGTCGCGTCCGGCGGCTAGACCATAGGGCCATGGATGAGCGGCTTCCCCGGGTCATTTCGCTGTCGCTGACCACTCCGGAGGAGATGTTCGTGCTGGCGCCGGCAGACTTGTTCTCCGAGTACCGGAACTTCATGACCGGCCTGGAGTACTGCATCAGCGTGTTGCGCAGCCGCCCGTCCAATGGACCCGTGCGCATCGAGCTGGCGCTCCCCCCCAACCAGATCTCAGAAGGTGTGGACCAACGGATCCGCCGCACCCTCGACCGCTATTGCGAGCACCGGATCGCCTACAACCAGCGGGAGCGCCGAGCCGTACGACTCGACGGGCTCTTCTCGCTGTGGATCGGGCTCCCGATCGTGGTCCTGGGGTTCGTGCTCGTCATCATCAAGTCGAGCATCGTGGGTGCGAGCGGCAATGCCAACCTCGTGCTCGACTCGGGGGGGTGGGTGCTGGTGTGGGTGGGCCTGTGGTTCCCCCTCGACACACTGCTGTTCACGCCGTTGTCGTACGGACGGGAGAACAAGGTGCTGAGACGGCTGCGAACAGCCGAAGTCGTCGTTGCGCCGCACCCGATGATGATGCTCTGACCAGCTTCAGGCAACCGCACCGGCACGAAGGCGGTTGATCGCCGCCTGCACGCGTCGGGAGGCTTCGGACCCGGCCTCGACCTCGAGCAACTTTCGCCGGCTCCTCGCTCCCCTGACGAGACTGACGGATCGGCGCGGCACGTTCAGGGCCGAGGCGACGGCGCTGAGTGCCGCCTCGGTCGCTCGCCCCGCATCAGCCGGCTCCACCACACGGACCACGAGCGCACCGTCGAAGTCCCCGCCGACGCCGCCCTTGGACGAATTCGGTCGCACATAGATCTGCACGCGCATCGCTCAGGGTCAGCCCGTGTCAGGCTCGGAAGCGGCGGTCGACCGGTAGCTTTCCTTGCTCGCCGCCGAACCGAATCCACCGGGGTCGGCGTGAGGCGTCTGCCAGTAGATCTCTACACGGCAGATGAGACCGTCCTCGTCGAAGTCGAACGAATATGCCTCTTCGAGGTGGAACTCCTGATCACCGTAGCGGAGGCGCTCGGTCACCCTGGCGAAGGCAGAGGAACCGTCGGCGGCATCGATGATCCGGGCGACGTCGTTGCGGTAGTCGGCGGGGACGGTCGCGCGCAGGAAGTCCAGATACTCCTCTCGACCCGAAACCTGGTCACCGAAGGGCCCGACCCTCAGGACCCTTTCGCTGAGAACGGTTCCCAGATGGTCCCATTTCCGCGCGGTCAGAGACGAGAAGTAGCGCTCCACGGTCTGCCTCGTGCTCGGCGCCACAGGATTCAGTCCACGGCCGGCACGAAGCTGAAGCGCACGTGGCGCCTGGGATTGTCCACGTTGAGGTCGACGAGCAGCAGGGACTGCCATGTGCCCAGCGCGGCCCGGCCCCCGAGCACGGGGAGGGTGACCGACGGGTTGACCAGGGCCGGGAGCAGGTGATCGGCTCCGTGACCCGGCGATCCGTGCGCATGCCGGTACCGGTCGTCGCGCGGGAGCAAGCGGTCGAGCGCGGCGAGCAGGTCGCCTTCGGAGCCGGAGCCTCTCTCCATCAGGGCCAGACCCGCTGTGGCGTGGGGCACGAAGACGTTGACAAGGCCGTCGCCACGTCCCGCGCAAAAGCGCTCGAGCTCCAGCGTGAGATCGAGGATCCGTTCACGTGAGGTGTCGGCCTCGATCTGGGTGGTGTGCATCGACCTCTAGTCTGTCGCCTCGGCACGACCTCGGTGCGGTGGATGGTCGGCCCTGCACTTAGGATCGCTTCCGAGAGCGGAAGTGGAGATGACCGGTGACGACAGCTCAGGACAATTTCGTGCTCATCGAGGGTTTCTGGCACGACCTCTACCAGCAAGACTTCGAAAGCCTGGTCGCGCGATTCGACCCCCGGGGCGAATACACCGATGACGTCACTCCCGATGACGACGTGGCTCGCGGAGGCGCCGAGATCACCGCACGATTGACCCTCGCGGTCGGCAAGCTGACCGGTCTTGGCGACGAACGGCTGCACATGGTGGCCGGCGACGACATCGTGATGACGGAGCACATCGAGCACTGGGAATGGCCTACCGGCGAGAAGATGGCCTTGCACGTCGCGTCTGTGCACGAGGTCGGCGGCGGCAAGATCATGACTTGGCGCGACTACTGGGACATGAACGTGCTCACTGCGGCGGCCCCGCAGTGGTGGTGGGACCACGTCCTGCAAGGTTGGAAATAGACGTTCGGGCTGACCCATGTCGCCGGACCTCGGGTGCGCCGGGCTGACAGACTGGCGCCCATGCCGAGCTGGGGTGATTTCGAGGCGCACGCTCCCGATCTGGCGGCATTCGGGACCGGCCGTCTGACCGGCGCGCCGGCCTACTTGGCAACACTCCGCGCCACGGGCCCACCGCGGGTCCATCCCGTCGCGCCGGTCGTCGCCGGCGGACGGCTCTTCGTGTTCATGGAGCCGACCTCCCCCAAGGTCCGCGACCTGCGGGAGCGGCGTCGGTATGCCCTCCACAACGGCGTGCCCGACATCTCCGGGACCGGTGGCGAGTTCTTCGTCAGCGGCCAGGCCCTCCCGCTGGACGACCCCGACCTGCGCATGGTCGCCACTGGAGCGGCCACGTTCCCGATCGAGGACCGTTGGGTCCTGTTCGAACTGGAGGTCGACGAGGCCCGTTGCAACGGGTACGGGGATGTCGAGCTGCCGGATCCACGGCGATGGACGGCCCCCGAGTCCTGAACGACCGCCCCTCCCCTTGAAGGGCGGCGCGGTGTCCGCGGGTTCAGCGGCCCCGCGCCGATCGGGCCACGATCACATCGGGCTCGCCCATCTGCTGTCCCAGCCGGACCCGCCGCCCCACCCAGCCGGTGCGCCTGAGCGCCTGCTCGAAGTACCCGATGTCGAAGCCCAGCTCGAGCCAGCCGTGGGTCCGGCTCGACCAGACCGAGAGCCCGTCGAGCCGTGGACCCCACGGGTAGTCCATGCGCTGCACCGGCTCGGCGGCGAAGAGCACCGCACCGCCCACGCGCACGATGTCGTGCAGTCGCCGCAGCATGGCGAGGTGGTCGGCGCAGTGGTGGAAGCTCTCGAAGAACACGGCGGCGTCGAACGGCTCCGCCGCGGCGAAGGACAACATGTCGCCCTGCACCACGGTGGCGCGTCCGGGACCGTCGCAGCGGTGCTCGATGAGGCGGCAGAACTTGTCGTCGAGCTCCACCGCCGTCACGTCGAGCCCCGTCGCCACCATGTCTTGCGTCAGGTTCCCCCACCCGGGGCCGAACTCGACGACCCGTGGCGCCCCGGCGCGCGGCGGGGCCACGTCGGCCAGGCAATCGAGCAGGTGGCCTCGGGCCACGAGGTCTCGTCCGACGAGCGCCAGCGATCCTGACTGGTACGGGAACGGGCGGGCCAGGGCGGCCGGCAAGTCGAACGGTGAGGTCTCGTTGACGGTGTCGTAGCCGACGCGGCCCGAGAGGTGGCGGTAGGTCTCCCACGTCCACTCCCGGTAGGCCTCGGAGAAGGGGTCCTCGGGCGGCGCCGTGGGGAGCACGACCACGAAGCTGTCGAGCAGGGCACGGGCCTGGTCGGCGTCGACGCCCATCAGCGCGGTGGCCTGCGCCAGCTCGGCGTCGAGATCGCTCAGTGCGACGGGGCGGGGTCCCGGCCTCCCGAGCGTTGCGCGCACTCGTCGCCGCAGCTGCGGGGGGAGGGCGTCGACCGCCCGGCCGCCGAGGTGCACCAGCGCGCGACTGGACCGGCCCATGAGAGCGTGACGCTACCGGGCCGCCGGAACGAGTGCGGCCCTCGAACCCCCGTCAGCGGGGACGCCGGCGCAGGTTCGCGTCCGCGATGGCGGCCGGCACCCAGCCGACGTCGGTGTCGTTGAGGTCGGTGCCGGGCGGGACGATCTCGTCGATGCGGTCGAGCACATCGGTGCCGAGACGCAGCTCGAGCGCGGGGAGCTGCGACTCGAGGTGCTGCATGGTGCGGGGACCGATGATGGGCGACGTCACGGCGGGGTGCTCGAGCACGAAGCCCAGTGCGAGCTGAATCATGCTCAGCCCGGCGTCGTCGGCAACCTTGGTGAGCTCATCGAGGGCCTGGAGCTTCTGCTGGTTCCCGGGCAGCGACATGTCGTAGTGGTGCGGCAGCATGGCCGACCGGCGACTCGTGTTCTCCTTCCCGGGACCGAACGCGCCCGAGAGCCAGCCGCCGGCCAGTGGGCTCCACGAGAGCACGCCCATGCCGTACTTCTGGCACATCGGCAGGACGTCCTTCTCGATCCCTCGCACCAAAATGGAGTACGGCGGCTGTTCGGTGACGAAGCGCTCGCGGGCCCGGCGCTCGGCGACCCACTGAGCCTCGACGATCTCGTGGGCCGGGAAGGTCGAGCTCCCGAAGTAGCGGATCTTGCCCGCCCGGACGAGGTCCGTCAGCGCACCGAGCGTGTCGTCGATGTCGGTCTCGGGCGACGGACGGTGGATCTGGTACAGGTCGATGTAGTCGGTGCCCAACCGACGCAGGCTGTTGTCGCACTCGGCCATGATCCAGCGGCGCGAGTTGCCCTGCGCGTTGGGATCACGGCCCATCTGACCGTGCACCTTGGTGGCCAGCACCACCTTGTGCCGCTTGGTCTTGGCCAACGCCTTGCCGACGATCTCCTCGGACTCGCCGAACGAGTAGACGTCGGCGGTGTCGACGAAATTGATCCCGGCATCGAGAGCGGCGTGGATGATGCGGATCGACTCGTCGTGGTCCTGGGTGCCCCAGACCCCGAACATCATCGCCCCCAGGCAGAGAGGGCTGACCTTTATGCCGGTGCGGCCAAGCGTTCTGTACTCCATCGGTCCGACACTAGCCAGGCTCCTGGCCGAAAGCCCCGCGCCGCCGGCCTCAGCCGCCCAGGCGGGCGCACGCGTCGGCGGCCGCCCAGAGCAGCACCGGCTCGCTACTGCGCTCGAAGCTGCGCAGCGCGGCCTCGGTCAGCTTGATCGCGTGCTCGTCGCCCGACGCCAGCGCCTGGTCCACGAGGCTTCCCGGTGACGGGACGTCCTGCTCCGGCTCGGGGCTCTGGCGGTCGATGCCGTACGCCACGTGGAGGGCGGCCACGGCCTGCCAGACGTAGCCGAGCACGGCATCGCGGTCCTCCTCGGCCAGCCACGGGAGCAGCAGCTCGGCGGCGAGCGGCGCGGTGACAGCATGCAGCAGCCCAATGGCACCGCCGGCGTCCGCGTTGCGCAGGTAGGCGCGTGCCCCGCCCGCGGCCAACTGGTCGAGCAGCCCCACCGCCCCGCCGGCCCACCCGAGCGAGGCCACCGCCTGCTCGAACTCGTCGGCGATCTCGTCGACGCCCGCCACCATGTCGCTGATCAACACCTGGCGCGGCGCGTCCTCCGAGAGGTAGGGCAGGTCCGCCAGCGCCTCGGGGACACCCTCGTGCCCGATGAGCAGCGGCGGCCCCGGGAGCTCGCGGTAGCTCGATGCCCAGAACGCGAGCCCGCTCGCCACCTCGAGGCGCCGGGGTGCGGTGTCCGCCCCGGCCAACCCGCGTAGAGCGTGCCCGGTGCGGATCAACCCATGGGTGGCCGCCCCGACCGAACCCGGCAGCAGTCGCGGCGCCCACTCGCCGACGACGGCGGCGGGCGGGCGGTCGGCCACCTCCCGCTCGAAGAGGGCGAGCCACTGGGGGAAGTGGTCGTCGCGCCCGAGCGCGTCGGGCCAGTCCTCCTCGGTGAGCGGTCTCGTCGCCGGCGCCGGGGCCCCGTCGAGGCGCCGGCGATAGCGCTCCGCCCATCCCTCGATGGCATCGTCGCGACCCAGGTGCGACAGTGCCTCGGCGACCATGGGACCGTGGTTGGCCAGGCCGAGCGACCCGTACTGGGGCGCAGTGGCCGCGAAGACGGTCAGTGCGTCATCGAGGATCTGCGTCTCCATCGCCCCAGTATGGCGATGTCCGGGCTTCGGCGCCCGTGGCGGCGACCGCTACGATCCGGCCTTCGGCGAAGGGAGGTCCGATGGCGACGCCGCCGCTGCACGGCATGAGGATCATCGAGTGCTCGGCCCTGGGGCCGGCACAGATCACCACGCCCCTGGTCGACCTCGGGGCGGAGGTCATCAAGGTCGAGCCTCCCGCGGGCGACTACATCCGGGAGATGACCTGGCCCATCGTCGAGGGCACCTCTCTCATGCACCTCCACCTGAACCGGGGCAAGCGGTCACTGGTGCTGGACCTGCGCACCGAGGCGGGTGTCGCCATCATGAAAGAGCTCGTCGCCTCCTCCGACGTGGTCGTCGAGGCCATGCGGCCCGGCTCCCTCGCCCGGCG
Organism: uncultured Acidimicrobiaceae bacterium; assembly: GCA_963717455.1. Classification (GTDB taxonomy): domain Bacteria; phylum Actinomycetota; class Acidimicrobiia; order Acidimicrobiales; family RAAP-2; genus Bog-473. The sequence continues at coordinate 1,352,243 of OY970336.1, read as the reverse complement.
TGGTGTGGGGTTCGACGACCTGCGCACCGTCAATCCCAAGATCGTGTTCTGCACCATCTCGGGCTACGGCATGACGGGCCCCTACCGTGACTACCCGAGCCACGGCGTGGCCTACGACACGTGGGCGGGGATCGTCAACGTCGCCACGGACGAAGAGGGGTTCTCCTACATCCCCGAGCACGCCTCCATGGGGATCCACGCCGGCCCGCTCTTCGGGGCGCTCGGCATCCTGGCCGCGGTGGTCCGCGCCCGCGCCACGGGCGAGGCCTCGTACATCGACATCGCGCAGTCCGACGCGGCGGCGGCGATGGACTGGCTCCGCAGCGAGACATGGCGGGCCTACGAGCGGCCCGAGTCCGAGGTCACGGGCAACAAGGCCGACGGCTACGAGCGGCGCGCGCCGGGCACGGCGGGCATGGTCGAGGGAGTCCGCTACCAGGTCTACGAGACGTCCGACGAGCGCCATGTCCTGTTCATGGCGTCGGAGCAGGCCTTCTGGAAGAACTTCTGTGAGGGCGTCGGTCGCATGGACCTCTTCGAGCGCTGGCCGGGCTCGAAGTACGCGGACCACGCACGCGGCAACCGCGAGCTCCGGCGCGAGCTGCGCGACATCTTCCGCTCCAAGACGGCGAAGGAGTGGCTCGACTTCGGCGGCCGGGTCAACACGCCGATCGCACCGGTCAACACGCCCCGGAGCCTGCTCGACGATCCCCAGTTCGCCGATCGCTTCCCACTCCTCCCGGCAAAGGAAATGGGCGCCGAACAGCTCTTCACCCCCCTGCACTTCGTCGGCGAGGAGCTGCCCCACCCGTCCAAGGCGCCCACCGTCGGCCAGCACACCGAGGACGTCTTGCGCTCCATCCTCGGGTATGACGACAATCAGATCTCATCCGCCCGGGACGGAGGGGCGTTCGGAGCCGACGCGTGAGCGGTGGCGTCGGCACAAGGGAGGTCTGATGGACAGGGTCCGGCTGGGCGTGCTGGGCGCCGGGAACATCGCCGCCATGAACGTGCGGGGCTATCTCGAAGACCCACGGTGCGACATCGTCGCCGTCTGTGACACCGACGAGGAGACGGGTCGACAGGCCGCCAAGGAGTGGGGGGTGGACTGCTTCTACCGCGACGTGTCCGATCTGCTGGCCGACGACTCGATCGACGCGCTGGAGGTGTTGACCCCCACCCACCTGCACCACGACCACGTCATCGCAGCGCTGGACGCCGGCAAGCACGTCTCGGTCCAGAAACCGGTGGCGAACTCCGTCGACGACGCGCTCGAGATGCAGGCGGCCGCGGATCGATCCGGCCGCATCCTGCGCGTCAGCGAGTGCTTCGTCCACTACCCCCCGCTCGAGCTGGCGAAGCGACTGGTGGCCGACGGCGCCATCGGCAAGCCGACCTCGCTGCGCATCCGCACGCTCGTGGGCCAGACCGACTCGGCCTTCCAGGCCGCCCTGCGGCCCGAGGGCTACGGCTGGCGGCTCGACAAGAGAAGCCCTGGCGGACACCTCTTCGACGACATGGTGCACAAGTACGCCATGGCGCTCTGGCTCCTCGACCTCGACATCACCTCGGTCCAGGCCGTGGTGCGCCGGCGTGATCTCTTCTTCGAGCCCTGTGCCGTGATCTTCGAGTACGAGGACCCCGACGTGCTGGGCATGATGGAGGTCCAGTACTCGCCGAACTTCTACATGCGCTCGCAGTACTACGGCGCGGACGAATTCTTCGAGATCACCGGCGACGACGGTCAGATCTGGGTCACCCGCGCCACGGGCGAGATGTTGGACCTCGCCCCCGTCATGCTGTTCACCGGCACCGCCCACGAGCGCAAGACGACGGAGTTCACCGACCTCGACGCCGACTGGGGCGCCGGCTTCGTCCGCTCCTCGCAGCACTTCGTGGACGCACTGGTGCACGGCACCCCCGCCGCCATGACCGCCGGCGAGGCCACCGACGTGCTCCGACTGTGCTTCGCCGTGTACCGCGCCGGCCAGGCGCGGACGCCCGTCGACCCCCGCACCGTGACCGGGTCGGTCAGCCCGCCCGGCTGGGGAGAGTGGTAGTCCTCCATCCGCTCCAGGGAGGACCGCCACTCATGCTCCCCCTTCTGCACCCATAGGGTGGCGCTGGCCCACGACCCGGAGGCAGCGCCATGACCACCGATCCCGACCACGCTGAGGTCGTCGACGCGACCGGCGAGAGCCGCTTCGCCATCCCGGGCGACGGTGGTCTCGAGGCCGAGCTGGTCTACCGCGTGGAGGGTGACCGCCTGGAGCTGATCCACACCGGCGTGCCCGAAGCGTGGGGGGGCCGGGGCATCGGGGGCCGCCTCGTCCGGGCGGCGCTCCAACGTGCCCGAGCGGAGCACCTGACCGTGGTGCCGTGGTGCCCGTTCGCCCGCCGCTGGTTGCTCGACCACCCCGACGAGGCGGCCGGCGTCGCCGTCGACTGGGACGCGCCGCGGCCCGGCTGAGCCGGCGACCTCCTCCCCTGTCGGTTCCCTACCCGAGGCGGGCGCGCACCGCAGCGGCGAGGTGCGCTGCCTGGCGCCGCAACGTGGCACGCGCCGAGGCCGGGGTGATGCCGAACAGTCTCGCCAGCCGCTGGTACGCCGGGTCGAACGCAAAGGGGAACTCCGTCGGAGTCACGGCCGACGCGGCGCCTCTCAGGTGCGGGAGAAGAACTCGACGAGGTGCCGGGCGACCTCGTCGGCGTGGGTCAGGATGCCGATGTGCCCGGCGCCGGCGACCTCGCGGTACTCGCAGCCGGGGATGGTCTCCGCCGCCTGACGCGCGTAGCGGGGCGGCGAGTCGATGTCGTGCTCGAAGGCGACGACGAGACACGGGACGCGCACCTCGGGCCAGCGGGTCGTGCGGGCGGGATCGGTCGACCAGGCCAGCGCCGCCTCGTACTGGCCGAGCCGGCCCGGGTTGGGCCACACCGGGACCTCGCCCAGCAGCGACAGCCAGGTGCTCACCACCTCGGAGTTCTGGATGTCCGCCGTGGGTAGGTAGCGCATGGTCTCGGTGGCGTAGAAGAGCGGCGGCAGGTCGTAGTCCAGCTCGGCGAGGTCCCGCTCCACCGTGGTGATGGCGATCTCCCATGCCGTCGGCTTGTTGGCGCTTCCCATGAGCGCCGCCGCCCGGACCCGCTCGGGATGGTCGAGCACGAGCGTCTCTGCGATCCACCCGCCCATGGAGTGACCGGCCAGCCGCACCGGGCCGTCCCAGCCGAGGTGGTCGAGGAGCGCGAGGGTGTCGTCGGCCATGACGTCCACGCTGTACGGGGCGGGGGGCGAGGACGACGGTTCCACCCCCCGGTTGTCGAAGGTGACCACGGCATGGCCGGCGGCCGCGAGCGCGGGCACGAGCGACAGGTGCCAGGCGACAGCGGGCTGGCCGCAGCCGGCCACGAGCACGAGTGGCTCCCCCTCGCCGGTCACCTCGTAGCTCAGCGTGGCCCCGTTGGCCTCGACCTCAGGAATGGAGCACCTCCGAGAGCAGCTTCGGGGCCACGTTGCGCCCGGTCAGTACGACAACGGTCTCCCGGTCGTCGGGATCCGGGGTGATCACGCCGGCCCGCAGCGCGGCGACGCCCACCGCGCCCGCACCCTCGAGCACGAGGCCCATCTTGGTGGCGGAATAGGCCATGGCCGAGCGGATGTCGGCCTCGCTCACCGTGAGGACCGACACCCCGTGCTCGAGCGCGATGCCCACCGTGACCGCACCGGGCTCGAGGTTGCCGGCCAGCCCGTCGGCCACCGTCGGCTCGACGTTGATCGGCACGATGCCGCCCGCCGCCAGCGCGGTGCTCATGGAGGGCGACGCCTCCGACTCGATGCCGACGACACGCACGCCCGTGCCGGCAAGGCCGAGGGTCACACCCGCCAGCAAACCGCCACCACCGCAGGGGACGACGACCGTGCCGAGGTTCGACACCTGCTCGAGGAGCTCGCGGGCCAACGACGACTGCCCGGCGATGACGTCGGGGTCGTTGTAGGGCGACACGTAGCGGCTGCCGTCGCGCGCCGCCAGCTCCAGCGCGTGGGTCTCCGCCTCTCGGTAGCCCTCGCCGTAGAGGACGAGTCGCACGTCGAACTGCTGGAGGGCGGAGACCTTGGCGGCCGACGCCCCCGTGGGCACGACGACGGTCACCTGGGCGCCGAGCTTGGACGCCGCGTAGGCCAGGCCGAGACCGTGGTTGCCCGCCGACGAGGCGACGACGGCGCGGCCCGGCTCCTCCTCGAGCGTGGCCGACACCGCGGCCAGGCCGCCGCGCACCTTGAACGAGCCCGTGGGCTGGAGGGTCTCCAGCTTGGCCGAGACGGCAGGGCCGAGTTGCGGGGTGCCGACCGTGGGCGTCACGGCCAGGAAGCGCCGCACCGCCTTCCACGCCGCTTCCATGTGGGCCGGCCCGGGAACGACGACGTCGCGCACGGGACCAGTCTGGCCGAGGCGCGCCTGGCATGCTGAGTGCCGTGCAGACCGGGACCCGGACCATTGACGGTGCCACCGTCTGCGTCCACGCGGACACCGCGGCCATGGCGAGGGCGGCGGCCGACGAGGCCGCCGACGTCATGCGGGCTGCCGTGGGGGCCCGCGGTGCCGCCCACGTGATGTTCGCCACCGGGAACTCCCAGCTCGCGTTCGTCCACGCCCTCGTCGAGGAGACCGACGGGGTCCCCTGGGCCGACACGGTCGTGTTCCACATGGACGAGTACGTGGGGGTCGGGCCCGACCACCCCGCGGGCTTCCAGCGCTGGGTCCGCGAGCGCATCGTGGAGCCGGCTCGGCCGAGGGCGGCCTTCTACGTCGAGGGACTGGGCGACCCCGAAACCGAGTCCGCCCGCTACGCAGCGCTGCTGCGCTCCCACCCGCTCGACCTGTGCTGCCTCGGGATCGGGGAGAACGGCCACCTCGCCTTCAACGACCCGCCGGTGGCCGACTTCGCCGACCCGCTCGACGTCAAGGTGGTCGAGCTCGACGCGGCCTGCCGTCTGCAGCAGGTGCACGAGGGCCACTTCGCGGAGTTCGAGACCGTCCCGACCCACGCCATCACGGTGACCATCCCGGCCCTCCTGCGCGCCGGGCGCGTCCTGGCCATCGTCCCCGAGGCGCGCAAGGCGGAGCCGGTCCGTTCCGCTCTGACGGGGCCGATCGCGACGTCGTGCCCCGCGTCGGCGCTACGGACCATCGCGCACGCGACCGTCCATCTCGAGCCCCACTCGGCGCGGCTGCTGCTCGACTGAGGGGCCTCGTCATGGGGTCCTCTTTGTGGGGGTCTCAGTCCCCCCGATGCCCGGTGACGTCGAAAAGGTGGTGGACTGGGTCGTGGATCATGTAGCGGCCGAAGCCCGCGACGCTGAAGCGGGCGCCGTCGCCGCGCCGGCCGCGCCGCAGCCACTGCTCGCCCCGCACGCCGTCGAACGCGTCGGCCAAACGACCCGCGGCGGCCGACAGTTGCGCCGACACCGCCGCGGGATCCTGCTCGAGGTAACGCTCCTCGACCGCCGTGACGTCCTGGTCCCAGTTGGGGTACAGCGGGTCGTCCTCCGACAGCATCAAGGTGAGGCGGTGGTGGTAGAGCGTGCACACGTCGCGGACGTGGCAGGCGTACTCGAGCGGCGCCCACCGGTCGCCGTCCGGGCGGCGGCGGAGCTCGTCGGCCGGTCCTTGCAGCACCCGCGACCACGCTTCCGCGTTGGCGCGCAGCAACGCCGCGATGGACTCGGGCGGGACCGACGACGCGTCGAAGCCGCATTCGGGGCACGCGCGCTCGAGCACCCAGGTCCAGTCCTTGTCGTCGGGCACGATCGGCACGCTCAGGCGTCACCGTCCCGGTGGAGCCACGCCAGCAGGTCCGCCGGCGCCATCTCCGCGACGCGCTCGTGATAGTGCGCCAGCTCGCCGGCGCTGAGCAGCGCCGGGCCGTCACCCGAGACGCCGTGACGGAAGAACGCCGCGGGATCCTTCAACACGCCGAGGGTGTCCGGATACGACGCGCGCGAGCGCTCACGCATCGACTCGAAGGTGGCGGCCTGGACGATGGCGGGCCAGCGCCCCTCGTCGACCGGGAAGCCGAGCCGAGCGGCCAGACTGCGCATGGCGCCGTCGAGGTCGGCGCGCAGGTCGTCGTAGTGCACCAGCACCACGTTGGGGTCGTGCCGACGCTCCCAGGCGTCGGACAGGTGGAGCATCGCCCCGGGCAGTGTGTCGAGCCACTCCCGGGGGTCGCCGTCCCACTCGACGAAGCCGAGCAGCCACTCGTGCAGCGGCGGGGGCTCGGGCCGCTCGGTCTCGGGGTTCCCGGTGAGCTCGGCCATGCGCCGCCGGTCGATGTTCTCGCCCTGGTGGTAGAGCGAGACCGCGACGTCGAGCGGGTGGCGGCCCACCACGACGTAGGTGACCCGGTCGTCCAGTGGCACGCCGTCGAGCGGGGTGTGCGTCTTCATCACTCGCCGCTCACCCTGCGCAGCCAGCCGCGCGAAGACCTCCTCCTTGGGCCGGACCAGGTGGTCGAGCCAGGGCGACAGGGCACCCAGGGAACCGGGCAGGTCCGGCGTGCCGTAGACGAGGAGCAGGCAGATCATCTGGACCCACGTCGTGCCCGACTTGGACCGGGTGCTGACCACGATGTCGCCGGGGCGGAAGGGGAAGTCCCACCAGCGGGCGCTGTCCTCGTCGGGCGAGGTGTAGCGGTACCGGGGTGCGGCCGCCGTCACCGGGCCCGGCGGCAGGTCGCGGTCCTCTCCCATGCCCCCAGCATGGCGGACGGCGGGAGGGTCGCGGCGTGGCCACGGCAACCACATCGAACCCTTCGGGCCACGTCGGGGCAATGGCGGGTCCGTAGGTTTCGGGCACGGAGATCCGAGGGGACCGGGCGCTGGGGCCGGGCGGCTGGACGGAGGGGGCTTTGACGAACGCGATCGCCATGGAACCGGGGCCGACCGTTCCCGAGGCCGAGCCGCGTCCACGGCGCCGCCGTCGGCTCACGCGCCTCCTGATCGGCGCCGGGTCCGGCCTTCTCGCCCTCATCCTCCTGGCCGCGGGCTGGATCGGCCTCAGCCTCTACCGCATCGACCACGCCGTGCACCACGTCGCGGTGCCGGCCTCCCTGCTGGCCAAGGGCAAGAACGACCTGCTGGCCATCGTCAAGGGCCCGAACCACAGCGAGCAGATCTTCGTCTTCCATGCCACCGGCGGGCACACCCACGTCCTCAAGATCCCCAACGGCCTGGGGCTGCCGCTGCGAGGTGGCGGCTCGGTGCCGATCGAGACGCTGAGCCTGCACGCGCCGAGCACCATCATCGCCGGGCTCGACCGCCTCGGCATCCCCGTCAGCCACTACGTCGGCGTCGACCTGCACATGGTCAGCCCGAATTCGAGCCTCGGCCAGCTGGCCACGGGGAAGCTCTCGGTCACCTCCCTCATCTCGGACCCCACGGGCACCACCTCGCTGCTCGAACAGGTGGCGTCGCACATCTATCTCGGACCCGGGACCCCGGTGTCCGCCGTCCTCTCCCTCATGAACGTGCCCACCGCCAACCCCGTCAACGTCCCGACCAACAAGGACGGGCACGGCACGGTCGTCCTCGCCCTGGGCTTCTCGAGCATCCTGCGCGGCTTCCTGTAGTGGCGAGCGGGCGGGGCGGGAACCGGCGCTGGCGGGAGTGGCTGCACCGCGCCACCCACCACTCAGCTGACGACGACCGTCAGCTGGTGCAGGCGGACGAGCAGGCGCGCCATGAGGGCGAGGGCGGCGGCGGGGCGAAGTCGCAGGCATCGCTCGACCAGGTGCTCCGGCGCGCCGCGGCGGAGCGGGCGTCGCGGCGCGACACGGAGGCCTGAGCCGGGCCGGGCCGGGCCGGGCCGGCGTCAGCCGGCGGCCGACGCCGGTTGGTGGCCGAGCCAGCGGTCGAGGAAGGGCAGGGCCTCGGTGCCGTGCCACTGGTGGCCCCCCTCGAAGACGTCGTGCACCAGGCGGTCGGCCGCTCCCTTCTGTGCGTAGACGAGACGGGTGCGGCGCACCGACTCGGAGGCGGTCGCCACCGGGAACAGGTCGTCCTCGGTGCCCGACTCGACGAGCATCGGGCGGGGGGCGACGAGCGCGCCGAGGTCCTCGTGCTCGAGCCGCCCCAGCATCCCGAAGAGGATCTGGGAGCCGCACATGTTCCAGGGCATCCTGTGGCTCTCGGCCCACGAGGAGAAGTAGCCGCTCACCACCGACGCCGCCACGCGGTCGTCGACGGCGGCGGTGAAGAGCGTGACCGTGCCCCCGTAGGAGATGCCGGCCATGCCCAGGCGTCCCGGGTCGACCAGCGGGTGCTGCTCCAGCACATCGAGGCAGCGCCGCAGGTCCCAGATGTTCTGGGTCAGCGGGTTCCATCCCGCCATGGCGGCGTGCACGAGGTTGGTGTCGCAGGCGTAGTGGTCATCGGGATTCCAGTCGAGCCGCTCGCCGAAGCAGCGCAGGTCCGGCGCCAGCACCACGTAGCCGCGGCGGGCCAGTTGGAGCGCGTAGTCGGCGTTGGGCATGTCGGTGTGCTCCAGCCCGACCACCTGCGACTTGCCCGGCCCGTGGCCGTGGCAGGCGAGGACGGCCGCCCCGGGGGCCGCTCCCGCGCGCTGGTCGGGCACGAGCAGGTAGGCGGGCACCGACATGGTGTCCTCGGTGTCGAAGACGATCTTGTCCCGCCGATAGCCGTCACAGGGGACCGACTCGAGCGTCTCGATGTTGAGAGGCACCGGCTCGGGCTCGGGACCGAGCAGCCCGGCCAGGCGGGCACGGCGGCGCTCGGCCCAGGCCCCCAGAGCGGCGAGATCGTCCTCGGGCAGTGGGTCCTCGTGGACGGTGGCGCCCAGGCGGACCATCCACTGGTACCAGGGCGAGTAGTTCCGGGCCGGCGGGGCCAGGACGAGGCCAACGGCATCGGCGTCATCGCTCATGGACGGTCCCTCTCCCTCGGCGCGGTGGTCGGTGCGGAGCCAATGTAGGTGGCAGGACCCGACGATGGGGCGCCGCCGGCCCCGCTCGGGCAGAATTGCGCGGTGACCCTCGCCACCTCCGTCAGCGTCCACCCGGTCTCCCCCACGATCGGCGCCGAGATCTCCGGCGTCGACATCTCGGCCGCGCTCGACCCCGAGGTGGTGGCGGCCATCCGCGACGCGCTCAACACGCACCACGTCATCTTCTTCCGGGACCAGTCCCTCGGCGCCGAGCAGCAGGCCGACTTCGCCCGCAAGTTCGGCACCGTCACCGAAGCGCACCCGGTGCTGCCCTCCATCGACCAGAGCCCCGAGGTGCTCGCCATCGACGGCAAGGTCGACCGCGCCAGCTGGTGGCACACTGACGTCACCTTCCTCGAGACGCCGGCCATGGGCTCCATCCTCTACATGCTCGAGGCACCCGAGGTCGGTGGCGACACCATGTGGGCCAGCCTGCAGGACGCGTACGACGGGCTCGCCGAGCCGGTGCGCGCCATGTGCGAGCAGCTCATCGCCATCCACCACGACCCGTGGTTCGCCGCGGACGTGGCGGAGCGGGGCGGCTACGAGTGGGACGGCACCTGGCGTGAAAAGCTGCTGCCTGCGCTGCACCCCGTCGTGCGCACCCACCCCGAGACTGGGCGCAACGGCCTCTTCGTCAACCGCCAGTTCACCCGGACGATCTTCGGGCTGTCGGACAACGAGAGCACGGCGATCCTCGAAATGCTCTACCACCACTGCATCAAGCCGGAGTACACGTGCCGCTTCCGCTGGCGCGCCGGATCAGTCGCCTTCTGGGACAACCGGGCGACGCTGCACTACGCGCTGGACGACTACGGCGACGCCCCCCGCTACGCGCACCGGGTCACCCTGCGGGGCGACAAGCCCTTCGGCCCGGCCATGCCCCGACCCGCGGGCTGACGGGCTGATCGGCGTCAGTGGCGGCGGCCGGCCTGCCGGCCGACCTCGGCATTGCCGCGGCGGCCTTCATCGGGACCAACATCGACAACACCCTCGTGACGATGGCCATGGTGGCGGGTGCGCCCCTGGAACGGGCACACCGCATCGCTGCGGGCCAGGTGATCGGCTTCACCCTCCTCGTCGGGGTGGCCGCGGCCGCGGCGGCCGTGCTCTACGAGTTCTCGCCGGCGGTGGTGGGCCTCTTGGGGCTCGTGCCGCTCACCATCGGGGTGAAGGGCCTGGTCGGGCTGCGGCGGGCTGCGACAGGCGGGTCCGGGGACACAGGATCAGTGGCCGGATCACGCCCACGGCGCTCCAAGGCGGCCGACCGGGCGGTGGGCCTGTCGCTCACCGCGGCAGCGCTGGTCACCATCGGGGCCGGCGGCGACAACCTGGCCGCCTACATCCCCCTCTTCCGGGTGGGCGGGACGACCAACCTGCTGACGATCGTCGTGGTCTTCGCTCTCGGCGAGGTGGTGGTGACGGTCGCCGTGCTCGGCGGCGGCCGCCACCCCAGGGCGCGGGCGGTGATGCTCCGGCTGGGCGCGGTGGCGGTCCCCGTCCTGCTCTGCGCGATCGGCGGGCTCGTGATGGTCCAGGCGGGGACCTTCTCGCTGCTCTGAGCGTGGCGTGCGGGCGTCCCCTCCGGGGCCGGATCGGGGGCGATGTAACCGGCCGGGTGGTTCGACCGCCGTATCCGGTGTGACCACGCACGGGTCGCCCTCACCGGCAACGTCCGCTTCGGCTGACGGAGGCCATCGACCATGACGAGGGCGGAGGGGAGCTGATCGATGACGGAGAGCGTCCTGACGGAGCGTGAGGTCGAGCAATTCATGCAGGACGGATTCGTGCACCTCCGTGCGGTGGTTCCCCCGGACGTCGCCGCGGCGGGACGAGAGATCATCTGGTCGGACCTGGGCGCGAGCCCCGACGACCCCGCCTCGTGGAGGCAGCCGGTTGCCCGCGTCTTCCCTTCCGATGCCCGGCCCTTCGCGGCGGCGTTCGACACCCCGCTGCTCTCGGGGGCGTTCGACCGGCTCGTCGGCGCCGGGCGCTGGCAGGCCCGACACCACCTTGGCCTCTTCGTCATCCGCTTCCCGCACCCTGCCGGCCCCGCCGACACCGGCTGGCACGTCGACGAGAGCTTCCCTCCCGAGGGGTACCTGAGCGAGGCCTTCGACTTCAGCCACTGGAGGGTGAACATCCTCGCCCGAGAGCGTGCGTTGCTGCTGTTGTTCCTCTTCTCCGATGTCGGACCGGCTGACGGGCCCACCTGCCTGCGCGTCGGATCCCATCTCGACGTGGCGGCGATCCTGCGTCCGCACGGGGCAGCCGGCCTGTCGTTCTCGAGAGCGACCGACCTCGCGGCCAAGGCTTCGGCGTCACGTCCGGTCACCTTCGCCACCGGGAAGGCCGGCGACGTCTACCTCTGCCACCCGTTCCTGGTCCATGCCGGCCAGCCCCTCGGGGGTACTCGCCCCCGCGTGATGTCACAGACGCCGCTCCTTGCCACGGAGCCCGTCGTGCTCGACCAACCGGCCGAAGCCGACACCCCACTCGAAGCGTCCATCCGGCGCGCATTGCAGGAGGCGGCGCCCCCCGCTGCGTCCGCGTGACTCATGCCACGAGCGGAGCTGGAAGCGCGTCCTCCGGATTACGCTCTGCCCTGGTTGTGCCGATCTCGCCCGCCTGATCTCAGTCCCTGAGCACGGGGTGCACGAAAGGGGTGTGTCCGATGCCCACAAGGCGACGTGCCGCCTCGGTCGGCGTCGTGGTTGTGGTCGGCGTCGTGGTCGTCGCCGGCGTGGTCCTGGGAGCAGTGCTGAGCACCGGAAGGAACGGGGTGCCGCACGCCGCACCGAAGACCGCACGGGACACGAGGCTGCGTCCCGTCCTGACCGCGTTGCGGGTGACGACCGACGCCAACAGCTACGCCTTCACGTACACGACGACGTTCCAGCCGGGGTCGGAGCCCGGCTCGACCCCGGTGCCTGCCCCGTCGACGGCCAGCGGCCACGGTGTCGTGAACCTCAATCCCTTCGTGATGGTCACCACGAACTCTTCCGACAGCAGCTTCCCGAACGTGACCGGGGTGTTCGACAGCACACGCGTGTGGGAGTTCGGCGCCGGCGACTACGGGACCGGGAATTCGACCGGCGTCGATCCAGGGAACTCCCTGTCGGGGTTCGCCCAACTCGTGGAGGGAAGCCTGGGTCAGGGTCAGGGGGCGCTCACGATGGTCTCGCTCTCGAGCCCGACCGGCCGCCTCAACCTCGACCCCACCATGATGTCGGACGCGCAGCAGGTTGGCACGGGAACGGTGGACGGGGTGGCGGTCACGAACTACTCGGTGGCGATCGACCTGTCGAGCGAGCTCGACCAGCCGGCCCTGAGCGACGAGCAGCGGGCCACGATGACGCAGGCCCTCGCCATCCTGAAGCAACAGGGCTACGTCGGCACGACCGAAGTCGTCTCGGTCGACACCCTCGGGTTCATACGACAGACGAAGACGGTCGCCACGTTCGCCGACGGTGGATCGGTGACGAGCGACAACGTGCTCTCGGAGATCGGCTGTGCGGGGACGGTGACTCCCGGCGACCCCGTGCCGACCCCCCCACCGCCGGGATGCGTGTCACCGGACCAGCCGGGAGCGCAGCCGACGACCTCGACGACGACGATGACGACCATGGCTCCCGCGACGACGACCGTAGCTCCCTCGACGACGACGACCGACCTGTCCACCTCGACCACCCTCGGCCCGGGCGACTGAGCATGCTCGCTTCCGCCGGGGGCCGGTCGGCTGAGACAATGATCGCCGCACCATGACCGACGCCGTCGACGCTCTGATCCTCGACCTTCTCGAGTGGGTGGGCCCCCGCTCCCGGCCCTACGCGGAGGTAATTGAGGCCTGGCGCACGTCCTGCCCGCGCCTGCCCGTCTGGGAGGACGCCAACGACCGGGGCTACATCGAGCGCCGGCGCGATCCCGACCGCGGCGAGCTCATCTCGGTGTCGGCCGCCGGGACTGAGTTCCTCCGCCGACACCGCGCATCGATCTCACCCTGAGAGCCCCGTTCCCGGGCGGCGCTGGCCGGCTGCGCGCCGCCGTGCTTGACTGCGATCGCATCCCGACGGAAGGGAGGATCCCATGGAGGACCTGCAGGGGAAGGTGGCCGTGATCACGGGCGGGGCGAGCGGCATCGGACGGGCCGTGGCCGAGAAGGCGGCGGCCGAGGGGATGAAGATCGTCATCGCCGACATCGAGGAGGGCCCGCTCAAGGAGGCCGAGGGCGAGCTCACCGGGCAGGGCGCCGAGGCGATCGGCGTGGTGACCGACGTGTCCGACGCCGCCTCGGTGCGCGAGCTGCGCGACCGGGCCCTCGAGCACTTCGGGGCCGTGCACCTCGTCCACAACAACGCCGGCATCGGGACCGGCGGGCCCATCTGGGAGTTCTCCGAGGAGGACTGGCGCTGGATCATCGGCGTCAACCAGTGGGGCGTGATCCACGGCATCTCGACGTTCGTGCCGCTGCTGATAGAGCAGGGCGAGGGGCACGTGGTCAGCACGGCCTCGATCGCCGGGCTGACCACGACCGCTTTCCTCGGCCCCTACCACGCGACCAAGTTCGCGGTCGTGGCCATGTCCGAGGTGCTCTACAAGGACCTGCAGGTGGCGGGCTCGCCGGTTGGCGTATCGGTCCTGTGCCCCGGCTTCGTCCAGACGCGCATCGCCGAGTCCGACCGGAACCGCCCGGCGTGGGCGCCCGAACGCGAGGTCGAGGGCGCCGAGGAACTGCGCGCCGTCATTCAGGGAATGGTCGACGGCGGGATCCCCCCGGCCGCCGTGGCCGACCGCGTCATCGACGCCGTCAAGACGAACACCTTCTACATCCTCACCCACCCCGAGCTGACCGAGGCGATCCGGGTCCGCTGTGACGACATGGTGCAGGGCCGGCCGCCGACGGCGACCAACATCGCCTGAGCCGCGCCGGGGGACCTGCCGTTCGGTTGACCCCTATTCCTCGTGCAAGGCGTGCGCCGTGGCCGTCCGGGCAGCCCGGCGGCCAGGGACCACAGCCGCCGCGTTCGCCAGCACGAGGGCGATGATCGCCGCGAGGAGCAGTGCCGGCACCGGCACCGCCGGGGCCGGCACGGCGCCGATCTCGTCCGCGAAGAGCGTCCACAACCAACGACCGAACACGATGCCGAGCGGGATGCCGACCCCGATCCCGATCGTGACCGCGATGGAGGCGTGCCACGCGACGGCGGCCGACAGCTGGCGCTGGACGAAGCCCAACACCTTGAGCTGCGCGAGCTCGCGGCGGCACCGCCGCACCGAGGCCGCGAGAGCCAGTCCGAGCGCGACGACCGCCGCCAGCGCGAGGCCACCGGCGAGCAGGACCGGGGTCGTGCCCATGGACCGATAATTGACGATCTGGGCGGGGCGCTGGATACCGATGACGGTGGCGACGTTCCCCCCGCAGACCGAGTCGGGTGCCTGCCGAGCCAGGATCCGGTTGGCGGCGCCGGCGAGCCGCTGCGCCGCGGCGCGGCCCTGCGGCGAGCCCTGGCCTCCCCGGACCCGCACGAAGACCATGTTGGGTCCGTTGCAGGACGCGCTGTAACCCTGCGGGCCCAGGTTCTCGGTCACCGGGCCGGCGTCGGCCGGGACCGCCGCACCGACTCCCATGGACGTGTGGAGCCCCTCGGCGATCCCGATGGCCGGCATGGTGGCGACGCCGACGATGGTGAGCCGGATGGGACGGCGCGGGTAGCCGGGGACGTAGCGGAGATCGACGGTGTCTCCAATCCGCTTGTGGAGCTGCGCCATCGTCGCCGCACCAAGGACGATCTGGCGCGATGTCGCCAGGGCCTGACCCGAGATGATGGGCGGGCCGACAGGGGAGCCGGGGTTGGACAGCAGGGTCGGGACTTCGACCCCGTCGAGCTGCATGGTGGCGAACCAGACGCCGGACGTCGACGTGACCTCGGGGTCGTGCCGGAGGGTCGCCAACGCTGCGTTCGGGACGGGCCCGTACCCGTCGGAGCTCTGCACCGCATAGTCCCAATTCCATCCGTAGAGGGCCGGCTGGGACACCAGCGCGTGCAGGCTCGAACCGAAGGTCAACGTCGTGGTCACGACGATCATGGCGATCACGGCTGAAAGGACGGCCCAACGAAAGTGACCGGATGCCCGTCCGTTCCGCGGGTCGACCGAGAGGGCGGCGCCAGCCACGGCCGAGGGTGGTAGGCCGCTCCGGGTCACGAGGCGCACCGTGGTCGAGCGGTAGGCGCGGGAGCGAGCACGCCGTTGGGCGCGGTGCGGCGCCCCGAGGAACGCCATGAGCACGGCGGCCGCCCCGATGACGACGACCATGGCGGCGAACCCGCCACCGAGCACGGTCCAGTCCGCGTTCACACCCCGGTCGGGGTAGACGGGGCGCACGGGCCCGATGGGGAAGAGGGTCGACAGGGCCGCTGCCACCCCGACCGCGAGGACCGATCCGACCAGGACTGATCCGAGGATGCCGGGGAGGCCGTCGAGACCCGTGGTCGCGGGGTCCGCACCCACAGCCCGCATGACGTCCAGATCGTGCTCGCGGGCGCTCAACTGGCGTGCGACGAGTTGGATGGCGAGGAGCAGGGCGGCGAGCGCCGCGATGGCGCCGAACGCCCCGAGCGCGAGCGCCTCCGGCCGTATCGACTGGTCGGCCTGCGTCTCGAGCTGCCCGGTGACCTGGAAGTCGGTGAAGTAGCGCTCGGTCGAGTTCCAGCGCCGCTCCACCGCCGCGACGTCGGCCGCGCCTCTGCGCAGCTGCACACCCAGGTACACGATGCTGCCGGTGTCGTGCACCGATCGAGTGAGCGCGGGCGTCGCCACGATGTAGGTCGGGAACTTGGCGATCTGATCCTGCACCACCTCCCGGTTCAGCAGCCCGATGCCGACGATCTTGAGCGCGATGCGCCGGACCGGCCCCGAGTTCGGGGTGAGCGCGACAGGGAGCACCTCACCGAGGTGCAGCCCCAGCGCCTCCGCGGCGTTCTGCGTGACCATGACCTCGTCGGCGCGGGAGGGATCGGCCATCCGCCCGCTCGTGATGGCGAAACGGTCCTGGTTGAAGAGGAGACCGTCGACGCTCCCCACGAGGACGACGTTGCTGTTGAGGCTCCGCTCGTCCACCTTTCCCGCCTTGACGAGCGCCGCCTGGAGCCCCTCGTAGGCCTCGACCCCCTTCACCTGCGGCCAGCGGCGTACGGTGTCGACCAGTCGCTGCGCTTGGTTCGGCTGGGTGACGCCCGGGCCTCCGCCGGCGGGCACGATCATGAGATCCGACGGATTCGTTGCGGCCAAGAAGGTGGAGAACGACGAGGCGGTCCGTCGGGCGGCCGCCAGTGATCCCAGTGCGACGCCGCCGAGCAGGCCGATGAGCAGGACGAGCACGAGGTAGCTGGCTCGCTGTCGTCTCCAACAGGCGGCCGACCGGTACCAGACGGTCTGCAGGGCCGTCGAGACCTGCGCGCCGGCGCCGGTCCCGCGCCACCCGTCCGCCCCGGGCGCGGACGGGGAGGCAGCCTGCTCCATCGCCCCAGCCTGCCCGACTTTCGCTCGACCGCCAATGTGGTCAGCAGGTGCGTCGACCTCGTACTAGCACGAGGGCCGAACGGTGCCGCGTGGGCGTGACGCGGAGCGGCAGCGTCTGACGCGGATCGGTCTTGCACCGCGATGCCGCGTCAGGGATCGCGCCCGGGACCTCCCCGGGGACGCAGCGCCCTTCAGCCCGCCGGCAGCGGCTTGAACGGCTGCACGGTCACCCAGCAGGTGCCCTGCGGCTTGTGATTGGTCTTCAGCTTGCACTGCGACGACGGCGGCACGTTGTTGTGGATCTTGACGACCTGGTACTGGGTCGGCCCGTAGAACTTGGACGGCCCGAAGCTCCACACCGGTGACAGCGTGCCCGGGAAGTTCGTGATCTTGGACATGGCCTCCACGAACGTCTTCCGGTTCAGGTCCTTGCCGGCGTTCTTGGCCGCCGTCGCGAAGAGCCGGATCGCCCCGCACCACGCCTGAATCGGGCCCTGCTCCTCGATGTAGTAGCTCTCCGTGCCCGCGATGGGCTTGGGGTGGTACGAGTGCCACGTCGAGAAGCACGAGCGAACTCCCGGGTCGTAGCCGCCCTGGCTCTCGGGCCGGGCGTCGTCGAAGCCGCCCAGCGTCTCGGTCGTCACGCCCTCCTGGCCGTTCAGCGCCGTCTCGTAGGGGACGGGGATGAGGCCCAGCGCCACCTCGATGGTCGACTCGTAGTCGCTCAGCAGCAGCTGCGGGAAGAACTGCTGCGAGTTCTCGGCGGACAGGTAGGGGAAGAAGGCGTTCTCGGGGATGAGGGGGAAGACGGACTGCACCCCCGCCGCCTTGAAGCGCTCGACGGCGAGCTGCGCGTCCGAGTTGGTGGAGGCCGACTGGTCGGGGTTGCCGGCCACCGTGGCCACCTGTGGCGTGATCCCCGCCTTCTTCAGGTCCGGCAGCAGGTAGCTGTTCAGCGCGGCCTGGTCACCCGCCTGGTCCGACACGACGATGCCCACCTTCTTGCTCTTGGACAGGCGCCCCGAGCTCAGACCCCACTGCACCGTGGCGGCCAGCACGGGCGCCTGGTCGGGTCCCGTCCACCACAGGTAGGGCGAGCCCAGCTGCGTCCAGTTGGTCGTGGTCGACCAGGCGCTGATGAGCGGGGTGTGGCCCTGTTGGGTGACGCAGAGCTGGTTGTCCCCGATCCACGTCCCGATCCCGTCGATCACCGCGAACACCGCCGGGCTGCCCTGCGTCCACTGCGCGCAGAGCGACTGCTCGTTGGCGTTGTTGGCCGGGTCGAAGCTGACGATGATCGGGTTGATCTTGCGCCCGTTGATGCCGCCGCCGTTGTTGACCTGGTTCACGTAGAGGTGGATGGCGGCCGTCTGCTCGTTGTACTCCTTGTCCTGCGCGAACCCGAACCGCCCCGCCTCGCTGTTGACGGCGACCACGGGGAACACCACGTTGATGGTCGAGGACGTCACGCCGCGCGTGCTCGTGCTGGCCTGGCTGACCGGCGTGCCGGCCGCCGTGCTCGAGCTCGCCACCTCTGCCGCGCCGGCCGCGCCGGGACCACCCGGGGTGCCCGAGGGCGCCAGGATGAGCCAAGCCAACAGCCCGACCACGATGGCGATCACGATCACCGCGGTGCGAAGCTGCATGGCCCGGGGGCGCCGGCGCAACCGGCGCCAGGACCGGCCCAACGGTGCCAGGGGGTGGTGGAACGCCCCCCGAGGCGCAGTGACTTCCGTGCTCGCTCCCATCCTCACCCTCCTTCGCTGCGGCCTGAACCGCCGCCCTCCCCGATCGGGCCCGATGCAAGCAGGGCCTCGTCGCTCGCACCAAGGTAGGCGGCCAGCGCCTTCGGGTCAGCGCGGATGACGTCGGGGGTGCCGGCGGCCACCACCCGGCCCAGCTCCATGACCACGACCTGGGAGCACAGTTCGAAGACGAGCGGGACGTCGTGCTCCACCAGGACGATCGTCGTGTCGGCCACCTGGTGCAGGCGGCGTAGGAGGGGGATGAACGCCTCGGCCTCCCGCTGGGCGATGCCGGCCGTCGGCTCGTCGAGCAGCAGCAGCCGGGGCCGGGCCAGGACGATAGAGGCGAGATCCACCACGCGGCGCGTCCCGGTTGACAGCTCCGCCGTGCGGTGGTGGCGGAAGCGCTCCAGCCCGAAGGCGGCGACCACCTGGTCCACCGCCTCGAGCTTGCGCCGCTCCGCCGCGCCGCGCCCACGGGAGACGGAGCGTGGTCGGCAGCACCGCGACCTCCGCCCGGGCGTCCTCGCACAGGAGCAGCACGTCGAGCACGGTGAGCTCCGGGTACAGGCGGCAGTCCTGAAAGGACCGGACCATCCCGATGTTGAGCCGCTCCTCGGGCAGGTACTCGGCGAGGTCGGTGCCGTCCAGGCGCACCGTGCCGGACTGCGGCGCCACCAGCCCAGAGATCACGTCGAGCGTCGTCGTCTTCCCCGAGCCGTTGGCGCCGATCAGGCCGACGATGGCGCCCGGCTCCGCTTCGAACGTGACCCCGTCGAGCGCGTGGACTCCACCGAAGTGCACCTGCACGCCGGCCACGCTCAGGTGGGCGGGGTGGGTGGACTCCGCCGCCGTCTGCCGCGCGGCCTCGGTCGTCACTGGTCGGCTCCGTCGGCGACGAGCGTAGGCGCCATGTCGGGGACGCTGCCCGAGGGCGCCACCGGGGGCCCGGCCCGCCGCGAGGCCATCCGCTCCTGCGCGGAGCGGATCCCGACGGCCACCAGGTCGCCGGAGCGGTGCAGCAGCTCGGCCAGGCCGCCGGGCAGGTAGAGGATGAACGCGATCAGGCCCAGGCCGCTCGTGATGAATTGGATCGTCTGGTTGGCGCCGAACATGGCCGGCAGGCCTTCGAGGTACAGCGCGCCGAGGATGGCGCCCGGGATGGAGCCCAGGCCGCCGATGACCACCATGGAGATGATCACGAACGACGTCGTCGGGTCGAACGTGATGTCGGTGTTGTTCAGCTGTCTGGGTGGCGAAGGCGAAGCACACACCTGCATAGCCCGCCATGAATCCCGAGAGCCCGAAGGCCAACAGCTTGGTGCGCAGGATGGGGATCCCCATGGCGGCCGCACCCAACTCGTTGTCGCGTACCGCAACCAGTCGGCGCGCCACGCCCTTGTCGCGCCAGGTCCGCACCATGTAGATGGACAGCAGGAGCACGCCCAGCGAGAACCAGGCGAAGGCCCGCTGCGAGCTCAGGCTGAGGCCGAAGAGCGTGGGGCGGCTGAGCACGGTGTACGCGGGGTCGGGCAGCCCGGTGCACAGCGTCTTGTCGATGCCGGGGACGGTGAAGCAGGGGGTGGCCAGCACGGCGGTCTGCATGAACAGGGCGAAGGCCAGCGTGGTCACGGCGAGGAAGAGCCCCGGCACCCGGAGCGCAGGCAGGCCGACGATGATGGCCACCAGGGCGGTGACCAGGCCGCCGTAGAGCATCACGATGGGCAGGGGCAGCGAGGTGCCGAGGTGGACCGCCACGAGCGCGCCGACGGCGACCAGCCCGAACTGCCCCAGCGACACCTGCCCCGCCCAGCCGGTGAGCATGGTGAGGGAGAGAGCCACGACGGCGTAGATACAGATCTGGCTGAACAGGACGTTGTTGCCGACGGACAGGACGAAGGGCAGCAGGACCGCCACCACGACGGTCAGCCAGATCCCCGTGGCCGAGACCCGGCGGCGCAGACGGTCCACGGCCCGCATGGTGGTCACCGCGCCGAACTGCCACGTGCTGCGGTCCCCGCTCCGGACCCCCTTTCGCAGCGCGCCAACCCGCACCAGCAGGACGGCCATGACCACGATGAAGACCACAAGCTGCTGCTTCGCCGGCGAGGAGACGTTCCAGGCCAGCAGCTCGAGGAAGACCCCCATGCCCACGCCAGCGACGAAGGCCACCGTGAGGTTGACCATGGCCCCGATCAGCGCGGCGGTGAGCGCGTAGAGGAGCAGGTCGGGCGAGAGGGCCTGCGTCAGCGCGCTGGTCTGGTTCGGCGCGTTGAGGATGGCCGTGAACGCCGACAGCGCGCCCGCCACGGTCCAGGTCAGCGTCGAGGTGCGGCGGATCCACACGCCCGAGAGGCGGGCCGAGTCGGCATTCTCGGACATGGCGCGCATGGCCAGCCCCCACGAGGTGAAACGGACGGCCAGCACCAGGGCAAGCGTGACCAGCGGGGCCACAATGAGCGTCATCACCTCGGTGGGCGTGATGATGAAGGGGCCGAGCGAGAACGAGAGGTCGAACGGCACTGGCACGGGCTTGTAGAGGTTGGAGGGCCTGATGAAGGGCAGGGCGGTCAGCGCGAGCAGCACGTAGCTCAGCCCGATGGTGGCCACCATGACGAGCACGCGGGGTCGGTTGAAGAGCCGGCGCAGCACCAGCTCCGACCCGGCGCCCACGATGGCGGCCAGGCCGACCGAGAGCACCAGGGAGAACCAGTAGTTGAAGTGGAAGTCCGCCGTGAGCTTGACGAGGAACACAGCCGCGATGACGCCGATCTGGCCCTGCGCGAAGTTGAGCACGCGGTTGGTGCGGTAGACGAGCACGAGGCCCAGGGCCAGCAGCCCGTAGCCCAGGCCGTAGAAGACGCCCTGGACGAGCACGAAGTCGGGGGCCGAGAACGCGAGCATCGCCGCCTACCCGAGACCGGCGGCCGCGGTGCCGAGGAAGACCGGGCGCAGGAGGTCGTCGCGGGCCATGAGCTCCGCCGTCGGCCCGTCGAAGCGGATGGCGCCGCGCTCCATGAAGAAGCACCGCTGCGCCAGGCTGAGCGCGCGGTTGAGGCTCTGCTCCACCAGGATCACGGTGGTGCCGGCCTCGTTGATCCGCCGCACCATGCCCATGAGGCGGTCGACGGTCATGGGGGCCAAGCCGAGGGCCAACTCGTCGATCATCAGCAGGCGCGGCGCGGTCATCATCGACGCGCGACAGCGCGAGCATCTGCTGCTCGCCGCCCGAGAGCGTGCCGGCGGGCTGGTCCAGTCGCGCCGCCAGCTCGGGGAAGGTCTGCAGCGCCTCGTCGTGGGCGCGGGCGGCCCGGGCCTTGTCCCTCCGCAGCGTGTGGCCGCCGATGCGCAGGTTGTCGCGCACGCTCAGCCCGGGGAACGTCATCTTCCCGCCCACGAGCAGGGCCACGCCCTCGTCGATGATCTGCTCGGGCTCCAGGTACGTCGAATTCGATCCCGAAGAGGCGGATGACGCCCCGGTGCGGGTGCGACAGCCCCGAGACGGCGCGCAGCAGCGTCGACTTCCCGGCGCCGTTCGTGCCCAGCAGGGCCACCATCTCCCCCTCCTCGACCTGGAGGTTGACGTCGAAGAGGACCTGGTTGGTGCCGTAGAAGAAGTCGAGGTTGTGGACCTGCAGGGCGGGGATGGCGCCCCCCGCCTGTCGCCGCTTGCCCTCGGCGTAGCGCTCGAGCACGTCCTCTATCACGAGGGTGATGTCGCGGCGGACGCTCCGTGAGCCGATCACGAGCAGCAGCCCGCCCACCGCGCAGACGGGGAAGATCAGCGTGAGTGCCACGATGATGCCGTGCAGGCCGCCGAGGGCGTCGGACACCGCGCCGAGCACCACCGAACCGGCGAAGCCGCCGAACACGAGCGAGTAGACGCCGAACATGGCGAAGCAGATCGTCCGCATCTCGGGCGGGGCCGTGGCCGCCAGGGTGAGGAAGATGCAGATGGCCAGCGGCGACACCGCCGCGTTGGCCAGGAACTGCAGGACCACCACCATCCAGAGCTGGGGCACGTAGAGCGAGAGGACGTAGAGCCCTCCGTAGAGCGTGATGCAGATGCCGGCGATGACGAGCGGGCGCTGGGGGGCGCGGCGGAAGTAGCGGTCGCCGAACACATAGGCCAGCGGCAGCCCGAGGAAGGCGGCCAGACCGATGATGGCGTACACCTCGCTGCGCTGCGCGGTGTCGAGGTGGAACTTGTCGATGAAGAAGAGGTTGCCGAAGAGGGGCGCGCCCGTGCCGGCGAAGCCGAGGATGGCCACGGCCACCAGCTCGTAGTAGAGCGAGCGGATCCGCAGCAACCTGGTCACCGCGGAGCCGAGGAGGACACGGGGCGCCTTCTCCTGCTGGGCCTGGAGGTCCATCCCCGACGCCTTGAGGATGTGGCTGCTCTCGTTGGCTCCCTTCTCGGGTTCACGCAGCGTGAAAAGGGCGAAGCCGAGCGGGATCCCGGCCAGGGCGACGAGCAACCCGTAGCGCCAGTTGTGCGCGATGGTCACGACGTAGCCGAAGATCAGGATCCCGATCGTCTGCGACAGCGGGTCCGACAGGTTGTGCCAGCTGAAGATCCGCCCGCGACCCTCGGTCGGGTAGGCGTCCGAGAGGTACGAGTTGTGCACGGTGTTGTTCACCCCGGTGCCCACCGAGGCGGCGAGATACAGGAAGGCGAACCACCACACGTTGGGCGAGAGCGCCATCAGGCTGCCGAAGCCGGCGAACACGAGCAGGGCGACGGCGGCCACCACCTTGCGGCTCCCCCGGTCCGCCCACAGCGCCAGCGGCACGGCCCACAAGAGCTGGGACACCTGCGCGATGAAGGCCACGGCGCCCAGCGACGCGTTGGACATGTGGAAGGACGTCTCGAGGTTCTTGCCGACGAGGGCGATGCCGTTGCCGAAGGTGCCCGGGACCAGCGCCGCCGCAGTCAAGAGGACGAGCGGCGCGTAGCCGTAGCGGTGGAGGATGCCGTGGAGCGGCGGCGGCTTGCCCTCACCCGTACCCGGCATGACCTCGATGTCGGCCACCACATCGGGGTCGCTGACCTGCGCCACCGCCTCCTTCAGCAGGTCATCGGGAACGGCGAAGTCGAACAGCGGTTCGTTGGGCACTGCACGGGCACTCTATCCCTGACACGCGCGTCAGCGAGGGCCGCGCGCGATCAAGCGGAAGGGCCGACCGACGCCACGGTGAGGGGGCCCTGGGGCAGCACCGCCACCCGCGCCCGCGGCCCGAGACGCTCGAGCGCGGCCGCAACCGCGCCGTCGAGATCGGGGGCGGGGACGAGCAGCGCGCCCGCGATGTCGCCGTCGTCGAGGCCCGCGCTGTGCAGGTGCACCTCGGCCCGGGCGAGCACGCGCCCGAGCACCTGGGCCTGCCAGCGGTCGAGCTCGGGGGCTCCGGCGTCGCCGGCCAGGTCGGCGGCGGACTCGGCGCCCGCCAGCAGGCGGGCGAACGCGCCTCCCGCGGGTACTCCGTCCTCGCAGGCCGCCGCCATGACGATGACGCCGCCGGCGCGCACGATGCGCGCTGCGGCCGCCATGCCCTTGACCGCCTGGTAGAGGTTGCGGTCGAGGGGGTGCCCGCCGTTGGTCGACACGACGAGGTCGAACGGCGCGCCGACCTCGCGCACGGCCGACGACTGGACGTGCGCGCAGGCGGCATCGTGGGACTCCCGCAGCGGGCCGGCGAAGACCGCCGTGACCTGGCGTGCCCGGTTGATGGCAACGTCGAGCGACAGCTGCGGCGGCGCCAGCGCGGTGGCGGACCGCACGAAGTCGTGCACCGGGTTGCCGGCCCGCGTGACGAAGGTGGCGCGCGCGTCGGCGATGCGGCGGGGATGGTGCGCCTCCAGGATCGTCTCGGTGGCGGCCAGCCCGGGGCACACCGCCTTGGGGCCCCCGCTGAAGCCGGCGAAGAAGTGGGGCTCGACGAAGCCGGTGATGATGCGGACGTCGGCCTGCACGTACTCACGCTGCAGGAGCACCGGCACCCCGTCCACGTCGCCGACCCGCTCGTGCGCATCGCGCGTGGCATCGTGGTCCACGATGACGTAGCGCGCCACGATGTCCGTTCCCACGAGCTCGCGCATCTCGGCCGCCGTGGCCTGCCGGTGCGTCCCCGTCGCGCACAGGAGCGTGATGCGGTCGTCGGCCACCCCGCAGCGCCCCAGTTCGGCCAAGAGCGGCGGCAGCACGGTGCGGTTGGGCATGGGGCGGGTGAGATCGGGGAAGACGACGGCCACCCGCTCGGCCCGCCGCACCAGCTCTTGCAGCGGCGGCCCGGCCAGCGGGCACCGGAGCGCCGTGGTGATGGCCGCCGCCTCGTCTCCGAGGCCCGGCCGCTCCAGCGGCTCGACCACCTCGGCGCCGTCGGGCACCTCGACCGACGCTCCGTGCCGGCCGTAGGCGAGGTCGACGCGCACGGCAGCTCAGAAGGCAGGGCTGCGGTCAGGGCCGGGCAGCGACTCGGTGGCGGCCAGCGCCGACGCGGCCACGTGGTCGACCTGCGCCCGTAGTCCGCGGTAGACCTCGACGACCCCGGGATCCGGCACGATCAGCGCCTCGACCGGGTCCAGCTGGTCGAGCGCCAGCCCCATGCCCTGCGCGCGCCCCGCGAGCAGCGCCGCCCCGGCCGAGGCGGCCTCGCCGGAACGGTGTCGTGTGGCGGGCATGCCGAGGACGGAGGTCAGGACCTCGACCCACACCGGCAGGCCCGAACCGGCGCCGCCGAGCGTCACGCCCGCGGCGATGGAGCCGCCCAGGCGCCCCACCGTCACCACCTCCATCACCCGCAGCACGTCCCAGGCCACGGCCTCCATCACGGCCCGCGCCAGGTCGCTGGCGCCGTGCGCCGCGCCGAGCCCCACGAACCCCGCCCGGGCATCGTCGCGCCACCACGGGGCGCGGGCGCCGTCGAGCCAGGGCACGGCCACCACCCCGCGGGCGCCGGGCGGGCTCTCCCCGGCCAGGCGGGCCAGCTCGTCGGGCGTGCGGTCGAGCAGCCGCCCCAGCCAGGCCAGGAAGGAGCCGGCGGCCGAGAGTCCCCCCTCGAGCAGCCAGCCCCCGCCCGCCGCCCGCGTCACCACGGCGCCGGCCGGGGAGGGGACGGGGCGCTCGTGCACGGGTACCGAGACGTTGCCGGTGGTGCCCCAGCTCACCATCGGGTGGTCCTCCGACGCTCCCGATCCCAGCACCTCGCACTGGCGGTCACCGGCGCCGATCACCACCGGGATGCCCGGCTTCAGCCCGAGCTCGGCACCCGGCACCGACTTCAGCTGCCCGACGACGGTGTCGGACGGCACCACGCTCGGCAGCTTGCCCAGCGCGGGACCGGCCAGCTCCCGCACGGCATTGCCGTCGAAGTCGTACAGCCCGCTGCGCGAGGCGGAGGTGACGTCGGTGACCATCTGGTCGGTCATGCGGTAGACGATCAGGTCGCGCGGGGAAAGGATGACGTCGGCCGTCGCCAGGCGGTCCGGCTCGTTCGCGGCGAGCCAGCACAGCTTGGCCGCCACCGCGCCGGCGTCGAGCGGGATGCCCGTGCGGGCCCGGTTGATGTCGTCGCCCCCCATGCGATCGGCCAGCGTGCGCGCCTCCGCGGCGGCACGGTGGTCGGACCACAGGATGCCCCGGCCGATCGGGTCGCCGTGCGCGGTGACCGGGACGAAGGTCTGCCGGGCACCCGAGCAGGCGACGACGTCGACCTCGGCGAAGGCGCTCGGTGCCTGGGCCCGTGCCTCGGCGCACGCGATGACCAGCGTGGTCCACCAGCGCAGCGGGTCCTGCTCGGACCAGCCCACCTGGGGGTGGGTCGTGGTCAGCTCCGAGCGCGCCAGCGCGACGAGGCCCCCGGCACCCCACAGGCCCACCTTGGTGACGGTCGTCCCGAAGTCGATGGTGAGGATCACCGGCCGTGCACCAGCGCGTCGACAAGGCCGGCCATCTCGGCGGGGTCAGGGTCCTGGTACAGCGTGCGGCCCATGGCCATACCCGCACCACCGCCCTCCATGACGTCGCGCACCTCGTCGAGCACGCGGTCGCGCCCCGCCTCGGTGACCGGGCCGCCAAGGAAGAGGACGGGCACACCCACGCTCGCCACCACCCGGGCCACCGCCCGCTGGCGCTCGGTGCCCGGGCTCGCCATGGGCACGGGGACCTTGATCACGGGAGCCCCCAGGTCGTGCGCGATGACCGCCGCCAGGACGATCGCGTCGGCGTCGCGTTGCACCCGTCCCTCGTGCCACACCAGCGGCTCCACCAGCACCTCGAGCCCCGCCTCGCGCGCGTGCTCCAGCACCTGGCCGAGCAATTCCAGGGCGGAGGCCGTGACGGGATCGGTGAAGTCGATGCGCGTCATGTGCTTCACGCCCGTCCAGCCGTCGTCGGCCGCCCGGCGGACGCTGGCGACGAGACGGTCGTCGAGCTCGAAGACCGAGCCCGCCAGACCCGTTCGGTTGATGGACAAGTAGGTGCGGTGCAGCGCCGTGATGTGGCCCGCAGCGGCCAGGGACGTCAGCGGCTCGACCGTGGCCAGGATCCCGTCGCAGAAGGGCAGAGCCCGGGCGAGCGAGCCGGAGAACTCGGACCAGTTCTCCGTCGTCAGCACGGCGCGGGCGCGGTGGTCTGCGGCCAGGATCAGCGCAGGGGTGGGCAGCGGCCCCGGGCTCGTCATCCGGCCCCGGCCAGCGCCAGGACCACCTTGGCCACCGCCGAGAAATCCTCCCGCCCGTAGCCGGCGGCGCTCGTCGCCGTCAGCAGCTGGCGCGCCGTCGCCGTCGTGGGCACGGTCACGCCGCGCGTGGCCGCGAACGCAAGCGCGAGATCGAGGTCCTTGGCCATGAGGTCGGTCATGAAACCCGGCTGCCACCCGTTCGAGGCCGGGCTCTCGGGGACCACGCCGGGCACCGGCAGGCGCGTCCTCACCGCCACGCAGTCGCCGGTGGCGTGCGTGAGCACCAGCAGCAGCTTCTCCATGTCCACGCCGGAGGTGACCGCCATGGCAGTGGCCTCGGCGGTCGCCGTCATCTGCGCCGCATAGATCACCTGGTTGCACAGCTTGACGACCTGGCCCATGCCGGGCCCCCCGACGTGCACGATGAGCCCGGCGAAGGGCTCGAACGCCGGCTCGGTCGCAGCCAGTACGGCCTCGTCGCCGCCGACCATCAGCGTGAGCGTTCCCTTCTGGGCGCCCCCCGTGCCACCCGAGAGCGGCGCATCGAGGTAGTGCGCCCCGGTCTCGCCCACCCGGGCGTGCTGTGCCCGCTCCACCTCGGGATCGATGGTCGAACAGTCGACCACGGTCTTACCGGCGCGGAGCATGGGCAGCATGTCGTCGACCACCTCGACCACCTCGGGTGAGTTGGGCACGCACAGGATGATGACCTCCGAGGCCTCGGCCACGCCCCGCGGTGATCCCCCATCGACCGCGCCCTGGGCCACGGCGGCGTCGATGGGACCGCGGCCGCGCGAGGCCACGGTGACCTCGTGGCCCGCGGCGACCAGGTGGCCGGCCATCGGCAGTCCCATGGCGCCCAGCCCAATGAATCCGATGCGCATGCGTCTCCCTCCTGAGGTCCCGGCCGGCTACGAGGCGAAGTGGGGCAGCCACTCCGCCGTGCCGGCGAGCAGCTCGTCCACCATCGCCTCCATGGCGCGCAGGTCGCCCCGGCCGGCCAGCGGGTCGAGGGCGAATGCCTCCGCCGCCAGGGTGCGGTCGCCACGCAGGGCGGCCTCGACCGTGAGCTCCTGCGTCGCCACGTGGCGTCGCACGATCTCGTCGTAGGGCGCCGGCAGTGCGGCGCGGTCGCGTCCGCGGATGCCGTCGCCGTCGATGACGCAGATCGACTCCAGCACCACGTCGTTCGGGAGGCCGATCGCCTGACCCGTGTTCGGGATGTTCACCGGTGCCTCGAACGGCTCGCCGCTGAGCATGGCCTGGATCATCGGCGAGGGCAGCTCGCCCGACTGCCACGTCTGCAGGTCCTTGGTGCCCGCCAGCCACGCATCGACGTCGGCGATGTAGCCCGCCTGGTGCATCTCGCGCCGGGAGATCGGGCTGAGCTCGATGTTGTATCGCGCCCCCCAGTCCGATTCGGGGGTCAGGGCAAACGGGACGAACTCGGCGATGTGCCGGTCGCCCGCCGCCGGGAAGGTGCCCCAGCGATCGAGCAGCGTCAGCTTGAACAGGTGGCGCTGCGCGAAGTCGAGCTTGGAGAACTTCTCGGCCTCGGGCCGCCCCTCGTACGGCGCGAGCGAGTCCAGCCCGCCCACCTCGTCGACGAGTTTGCGCAGTACGTCGAACCCGTCCTCCCCGTCAACCTCGAGCGACGTGAGCACCGGAAAGTGGTTGACACCGGTCACCGACGCGGAGACGGCATCGCCCGGCCGGCCGAGCGCGATGGCCAGGTCCATACAGAAGTTGCCGACTTCGTGGCAGAGCCCCACCGTCTTGATGCTGGTCTCCCGGCTCACGGCGCGGGTCAGGGCGGTCATCGGGTTGGTGATGTTGAAGAGCCAGGCGTCGGGGCAGCACTCCTCCATGGCCTTGCCGACGCCGACCAGGACGGGGATGTTGCGCAGGGCGCGATTGATGCCGCCGGGGCCGACCGAGTCGCCCACGGTCTGGGTGATGCCGTGCGCTGCCGGCACGTCGAGGTCCACCGCCATGGAACGGAAGCCGCCCGTCGAGATGCACACGATGACGAAGTCGGCCCCGTCGAGCGCGGCCCGCAGGTCGGTCGTGGTGGCCACCGTCGCCTGGGCCGCCATGGCCTCGTTCAGCTTGTGGGCCAACGCTTGCATCTTGGGCAGCGGCGCCGGGTCGATGTCCTCGAGCACGAGGTGCATCCCGGCCAGTGCCGGCGTCCCGAAGAGGTCGGCCATCAACTCCGGCCCCCACTGGTAGCTGCCGCCGCCGACGATCGTCACTTGGGTGCCCACGCCGCCACAGTACAGTCCCGGTCGTGCGCAGCCTCCGGCGTCGTGCCCCCCTGGCGCTGGCCGCGGTCTTCGCGGCCAGCGGCACCGTGCACCTGGTCCGCCCCCGGTCCTTCGAGGCGATCATGCCGCGCGCGATCCCGCCGGAGCGGCACACCGCGCTGATCTACGCCAGCGGGGTGATCGAGCTGGTGTGCGCGGCCGGCCTCGTCCGGCGCACCCGCTGGGCCGCCGCCGCCAGCATGGCCACCCTGGCGGCCGTGTTCCCCGCCAACGTGCAGATGGCCCTCGACGCGGGGACGGGCCGCAACGAGGGCCCGGCGGACAGTCGCGCCGTCGCCTGGGGGCGGCTCCCACTGCAGCTCGTCCTGGCGTGGATGGCGCTCCAGGCGCGCCCCGGCCGCGATCGAGGCTGAGCGCAGTGGGGATCCGGGTGTGCCGCCCCGGTGACGACCACCTCGTCGCGGCGGCCTCCCACCCGTTCGACGGCCACCGGCGCAGGGCCAGAGCTCACGCCAGCCGCTTCTCCCCCCAGAAGCAGGCGAACGGGTTCTCGTTGTAGGGCGGCACGTCCACGTACCCCGCGGCGCGGTAGAGGCGCTGTGCGTGCACCTGCTTGGGCCCGGTGTCGAGGCGGACCACCGTGTAGCCGAGGGACAGAGCGGTGCTCTCGAGCGCCGCCAGGAGCGCCCCCGCCACGCCCCGTGAGCGGACGGCGGGATGCACGTACATGCGCTTTATCTCGGCCACGTCGTCGCCCAGGCGGCGCAGTCCTCCTCCGGCCACAGACTCCTCCCCCTCGTACCCCACGAGGTAGGCGCCGCCCGGCGGGCGGAGCTCGGCCGGCGTGAGCGGCGGGTTGTCGAGCCGGCTGGGCGACGCGTAAGCGTCGTCGAGCTCGGCCCGCATGGCGGCCAGGAGCTCGGTGGCCGGGTGCTCCTCGGGGTCCCAGCGCTCGAAGCGGAGCGCGGACCGCCGATCCCCCGCTCCGAGCTCACGACACCCGGTCGGGGTGCAGCGCCCTGGCCATGCGCCGCATGCCCTCGCGCCACGGGACCGTCGTCCGGCCGACGAGCTCGTGCATGCGCGTGGTGTCGATCTCCACGCTGTCGATCGTCTGCTCGGTCGGCTCGAAGCGGGCCTCGGTGCCGGCCAGCTCGGCCAGGTACGTGCACCACTCCTCGATGCTCACGGGCTCGCTCCCGCCCCAGTTCACCGTCACGGCGGGCACGGAGGCCACGTCGAGGAGGCGCGGCACCATGGTGAGGATGTCATCGGCGTGCAGGGGGTGGTACACGCTGGGCGCGTCGACATTGACCGGGACGGCGTTGCCCGACGAGCATCATGTGGAGGTGGATGGCGGGCCAGCCGCCGTTGTCGCCGTAGGGCACCGACAGGCGGGCGATCGTGGTCGGCAGGCCGAACCGCTCCGCCCCCCAGCGTGCCGTCCCCTCCGCCGCGATCTTGCAGATGCTGTAGGTACGCAGGAAGGGCCAGACACCGTGGTTATCGCCCAGCGGGCCGTCTTCGTCGAAGACCCGGTGCCCGTCGGGCTTGTAGACAGCCGTGGACGAGCAGTGCAGGAAGGCGCGGGCGCGCTGGTGGTGCTCCATGAGACGGGCCAGGCCGCCACTGTTGGCGGCCAGGTCGCGCTCCCAGTTGTTGGTCTTGGCCACCGCGAAGTGCAGCACGTAGTCGGCGTCCTCGGGCAGCCCGCTCACGTCGCCCGACACCAGGTCGACCGGCACGCACTCGACTCCGGCGGCCTCGAGCTCACTGCGAGCAGCCGCGTCGGCGAAGCGGGCCGCACCGACCACGTGGTTGTCGCGGGCGAGGGCGGTCGCAAGGGGGCGCGCCACCTGGCCGGTGACGCCCGTGATGACGATGGTGCTGCCGTGCAGGGTGTCGGGGCTCATGGACCCCTTTCGTACTCGCTACGCTGCCCCGCGTGCATCTCTTCGCCGCGTTCTTGGGGGGCGACCTGGGCCCCGGCCGCATCGGCGAGGACCACGAGGTCGTGTTCGTCGTGGCCGAGGACGAGCTGTCGGCGCGCCGGGCCGCCAAGGCCAAATGGGGCGGGGACGGCCGGCCGCACGTCGACGCCCTGACCCGCCTCGACATGATCGACGGCTATGGCATCGGCCTCGACCAGCGCGGCGAGGGCGACGCCACCGAGACCGTCGGCCATGACGAGTAGCCCGCTCACACGGCCGGCGACAGCCCCCCGTCGAGATTGATGGCCGCGCCGGTCAGGTAGGAGGCACGGGCGGACAGGAGGTAGCAGCCCAGGTCGGCGAACTCCTCCGCACGGCCGAAGCGCCCGAGCGGGATGGCCGCGTCCTTGGCGAAGCGCTCGTAGAACTCCTCCAGCTCCGTGCCCGAGGACGCCCGGCGGGCCCACTGCCCGCTCTCGATGAGACCGATGAGCACGGCGTTGACCCGGATACCGTCGGGCGCCAGCTCCTTGGAGAGTGCCTTCATGAGCGCCATGCCGGCGGCGCGGGTCACCGAGCTGGGCTCGCTGGCCGCGCCGGGTGCCTTGGCCGCCATGGCGAGAGTGAACAGGACGACACCCCCTGTGGCCCGGAGATGGGGCAGGACGAGCCGGGTCAGCCGCACGGCGGCCATCAGCTTCAGCTCGATGTCGGACTCCCAGGCGGCGTCGTCGATCGACTCGAGCGGTCCCGCTGCGGCCCGCCCCGCGTTGTGCACCACACCGTCAATGCGTCCCCAGCGGGCAACGGCGGCGTCGGCGAACGCCTCGAGGTCGGAGGCCACGGACACGTCGGCCCGAACCCCGAGCACCCCGTCGCCAGCCGCCTGCAGTCTCGACTCCGCCTCCCGCAGCCGCTCCTCGTCGCGGCCGCAGATCGCCACCGACGCGCCCTCGGCGACCAGCTGCGAGGCGAGCGCGAGGCCGAGCCCGTCGCTGCCACCGGTGATGAGCACGACCTTGCCGCCGAGCTCGAGATCCATCTCACTCCTCCTTGATCGCGGCGGCCGTCACGCCGGCCAGGAATCCGTCGGCCTCGGCCTGGGAGCGCAGTCGGACGAAGCGCAGGTGGCGCCCAGCGCGGGTCGAGCTCGGCCTCCGAGTAGCGCCGGCGGTACACACCGTGCCGCGTGGCCGCCCAGGCGATGATCGACTTCTCGGGGTTGAACGGCCACAGGTTCGAGAAGGGCTCCCGGTTGCCGTTCCACAGCTCCTGCCGGGTCACCGTCCGCCGCACCGTCCGCCTGATCGTCCGGGACATCACGGTGGTGTAGGGCAGGTCGAACCACACCACGGTGTCGGCGTTGCTCCAGACGACCTCGCGCACGACCGAGTAGTTCCCGTCGACCACCCAGCGGTCCTGCGCAGCGGCCTCCCCCACCCGGGCACGGAACTCGTCGTCGCTCAGCGGCGTCCACCCGGGCTGGTGGTAGATGGAGTCGAGCTCCACGTGGGGGGAGCCCAGAGCCTCGGCCAACGCGACGGCCAGGGTGGTCTTCCCCGATCCCGAGCACCCGACGACGGCGACCCGTTCGATCTCATCGCTCCTGTTCGGTCGGCCGGACGAGGATCTCGTTCACCGCCACGCGTCGAGGTTGCGTCACGGCGAACCGGATGCACTCGGCGATGTCCTCCGCGTGCATGATCTCGATGCCACCGAACTGCTGCGCCATGCCCTCGAGGATCTCGGGACGGTTGTGAAAGGCAAGCTCGGTGGCGGTCGCGCCGGGCTCGATGAGCGTCACCCGCACGTGGCGGGTGGTGACCTCCTGGCGCAGCGACTCGCTGAAGGCGCCGACGCCGTGCTTCGTCGCGTTGTAGACACCGCTGTTGAGGCGCGCCACGCGCCCGGCGACCGAGCTGACGTTGATCACGTCCGCCACCGAGCGCGGCTCGGACTCCGCGGCGGTGAGCAGGTGCGGCAGGGCGGCGTGCGTGCAGGAGAGCAGCCCCAGCAGGTTCAGGTTCACCATGCGCTGCCACTCCTCGAGCGGCGCGCCCACGATCGGCCCGAGCAGCATGACGCCGGCGTTGTTCACGAGCGTGTCGAGGCGGCCCAGCTCGCTCACCGTCCGGGCGACGGCTCCCTCCGCCTGGGCCGGGTCCGTGATGTCCGCCTCGATCACCAGGGCCCGGCCCGCTCCCCCGAGGCGCTCGGTCAGGGTCTCGAGCCGGTCACGGCGCCGGGCCACCAGGGCCACGGTCGCCCCCTCCCCGGCGAGGGCAACGGACGTGGCCTCGCCGATGCCGCTGCTGGCGCCGGTCACGAGGGCGACCGTGCCTTCGAGTCTCTTGGTCATGGAGCCTCCAGTGTTCTTGTGCCGGCCGGCGCGGCACAGCGCGGGAGGCTACCGGGCGTCGGGCTCCTTCTCGACCGGTGCACCCTGGGCCGGCGTGGCGACCGCCGCGGCGGGCGCTGCACTCTCGTCGATCCCGAAGAGCCCGACCGGGACGCCGAGGTCCTCGGGCACCCGCGTCGGCGTGTCACGGTTCAGGACCTCGCCCCGGAAGTAGGCCGGGCGGGCGGCCCACAAGATCAACATCAGCACGACGCCCAGGACGATGGCGCCCACGTCGATCACGAACACCCCGCCGACCACGCGGTCCGTTCCCGGCAGTGTCCACGTCGTGTAGCTGTTGCTCGGGGTGACCCAGTTGTACCAGAGGAACCAGAACATCGCGAACCACAGGATGAGACCGCCGAGCAGCGGGAGGATGCCCCGCAGCCACAGGCTCCGGGCGCTCTCGGTCAGGCTCTTGCGGTAGTACCAGACGCAGGCGAAACCGGTCAGGCCGTAGTAGAACGCGATCATCATGCCGAGGGCGGAGACCGAGTCGCCAATGACGCTGCTGCCGCTCGACAGGTAGTTCATCGCCACGTAGAGCGCGATGGAGACGGCACCCATGGCGACCGTCGAGAACGTGGGTGTGAGGAAGCGCTTGTGCACCCGCCCGAACGCGTCGGGGATCGCCTTGTAGGTGGCCATCGACAAGGTGGTCCGCGCCGTCGGCAGGATGGTGGTCTGCGTCGAGGCCGCCGCCGAGCTCAGCACCATCAGCAGGAGCAGCTTGGTCATGAACCACCCGATCCCCGACGTCCCGAAGACCGAGGTCCCGAGCACGTTGATCACGTCCCCCGAGTTGTTGGGGTTGCCCAGGCCGATGCCGTGGGTGCCGACGCCGGCGTAGGACTGCGAGGCCATGACCACGAGGGCATAGGTCACCAGCAGGATCACGGTCGAGAGCACCGCGGCGCGTCCCGGGATCCGGTGCGAGTCCTTCGTCTCCTCGTTGACTGAGACGGACGTGTCCCAGCCCCAGTAGATGAACAGCATGAGCGTGAAGCCCACCATGAAGCTCGTGAACGAGAGGTGGTGGAACGGGTTGAACCACTCCGCGCTTGGTGTCAGGTGGCCTGGGGGCGCGTGGCCCGCGCCGACCTTCACGAGCGCGACCACAGCGAAGAGGATGAGGATCGTGAGCTCGATGCCGAGCAAGACCTTCTGCATGTTGGCCGAAACTTCGATCCCGACGTAGCAGATCGCGGTCATCAGGACGATCCACATGATCCCCACCAGGAGCACCCAGCCGCTGGACGGATTGGTCCCGATGCCCCCGGCGCCGAAGAGCAGGAAGACGTACTGCCCGGCGATCTGGGCCAGGCTGGCCATGACCAGGATGTCGGCCGCCACGATGCCCCACCCGCCGAACCACCCGGTCTTCGGGCCGAAGGCGCGCGCGCCCCAGGTGAACGTCGTGCCGCAGTCCGGGTCGGCGTAGTTCAGCTCCTTGTAGGCGTAGGAGATGAACAGCATCGGGATGAAGGCGAGGATCGTGATGATCGGCGCGCCCAGGCCGTTGATGGCGATGACGACGAACCCCAGGGTCGCCGCCAGGCTGTAGGCGGGGGCGGTCGACGCCACTCCCACCACCACCGAGGAGAAGAGCCCGAGAGCGCCCCCCTTGAGCCCCTTCTCTCCTATGTCCCTCTTCTCGGCGAGTGTTGCATCGAGATGTACCACGGACACCCCCGTCCATTCCTAGGAATGGCAGTGCACCATACTCAAGGAGCGCCGGAATTTCCTGAATTACCTACTGATCTCGGCTACCAGCCGGAGAATTCACCGCCTTTTCATGGGGCAACCCGGCTCCCGATGCCTGATTTCGTCTCTAGCCGGGTCCGGATTCGCGCTGGCCGATGCCGTCCCGCAGCTTCTGCAGGCTGGACGACAGGAGCCTCGAGACGTGCATCTGGCTCACGCCGACCGCCACGGCGATCTCGGACTGGGTCAGCCCTTCGACGAAGCGCATGCGCAGGATCGATTGCTCGCGCGGCGGCAGCGTGGCCAGCGCCGGGCCGAGCATGGCCCGGTCCTCCACGGAGTCGTAGTTGCCGTCGTGCTCACCGAGGCGCGCCGAGAGCGGATCGTCCTCACTCTCCGTCGCGTCGATGGACGCGGCTCGGTATCCCTGGCCGGCCTCGATCGCCTCGATGACGGCTTCCTCGCTGGCCCCCGTGGCCTCGGCCAGCTCGGCCACGGTCGGGTTGCGGCCGAGCTGCTGGACCAGCGCAGAGGTGGCATGCCCGAGCTCGAGGTACAGCTCCTGCACCCGTCGGCTGGCGCGCACGGCCCATCCCTTGTCGCGGAAGTGTCGCTTCAGCTCGCCGATGATCGTCCGCGTGGCGAACGCGGCGAAGTCGACACCGCGCGACGGGTCGAACCGGTCGACGGACTTGACGAGCGCCACCGACGCCACCTGCACCAAGTCGTCCAGTGGCTCGCCGCGATGGAGGAAGCGGCGGGCCAGCTGATGGGCCAGCCCGAGATTCGAGGTGATCAGCTCCTCGCGTTCCGCAGCGTCGAGAGCCGGGCGTTCAGTTCCCGTGTCGTCGGACTGCGGCCCGGGAGTCTCTTCCCGGCCCTCCGTCACTCCGCATTACCCCCCCGGCGCTTGCGCAGCCACGCCCGTACGAAGCCGTCTTGGCTCTCCCTGCCGTGCTCGTCCACGAGCGCGTCGAGGATCTGTTCGCTGAGCTGGGCGATCTCCGCGCCATCCGGCCCAGCGACGTCTGTCGCCGCCGCCCGCTCCAGCGTGCAGACCACCCCGATTGCGTCGCCGAGCACGGTGAGCTCCAGGCAGAGGTCCCCGTAGCGCGGCGTCGCTTCCCTGCAGCGTGAGCAGGCACAGCTCCCCCACGGCAAGCCTGAGGTCCTCCAGCTCTTCGATGTCGAATCCGGCCCGGGCCGAGATGGCGCTGGTGACGAGCCGGGCGAGCACGATCAGATCGCCGCGCGCCGGGAACCTCAGCTCAATCCGGTCACCCGTGACGAGCACATCGGTCGGATCCGTCATGACCCGCCCGCAGCTTGGAGGGAAGGCGCGATGGTGAACACGCTTGTCAGGCCGGTGATCTCGAAGATCTTCATGATCCGCGGGTCCGCCACGACGATGTGCAGGTCACCGCCCACTTCGCGGCACCGCTTGAGCGCGCCCACCAGGACACCGAGGGCGGTGGAGTCGAGAAAGGTCACCCCCAGCAGGTCGAGGACGATGGTCGACTCACCCTGGGCGATGACGCGGTGCAAGCATTCGCGCAGCTGCGGAGCAGTCGCGACGTCGATCTCTCCGCTGACGGCGATCACCGGGGGCACTGCGTCGGCCTGCTCCTCAATCTGGAACTCCTGATCCACTCCACCCTCCTTCGTCGCGGCGGACTTCCGGGTTCGTCCCGGCAATCTGCAATGGCGATTGGCCAAGGCCTTCTATAGCCCCTGGACAATGAAGCTAAACCTTCGGGGTTTCCCGTGGTGCACACACGGGTAGGAATCCGCTCAACCCCGGTGAACGGCGGAACCGGTC
Source organism: uncultured Acidimicrobiaceae bacterium (assembly GCA_963717455.1). Classification (GTDB taxonomy): domain Bacteria; phylum Actinomycetota; class Acidimicrobiia; order Acidimicrobiales; family RAAP-2; genus Bog-473. The sequence goes on along the minus strand of OY970336.1, from coordinate 1,315,177 downwards.
CGGGCCCACCTGCAGGGGGAATAGCGTTTCACCCACGAGCCCGACGGCGGCTGTGACCCGGAGAGAGAACCGTGCCCGAACCAGGCGAAGACGACCTTCAGGCCACGCCTCGCAGCCACCGCGCCGGCCGCGCCGAAGACGTGGCGACGCTGATCGGCCTCCTCTGGGTCTCGACCGTGGCGATCGTCTTCGCCGTCTATGGGGGGAACGTCTCCCTGGTCGGCTTCCTCGCCATCGCCCCCTTCATCACAGCGGCCTTCGCGCGCCCCTCGCGGGTCCTGATCGTCGGCCTCTTGGCCTCGTTCTTCGCCCTCGTCATCACCACCCCGCCCCACAGCTACGGCGGGCTGAACCACACGCTCCGCGTCCTGACTCAGCTGGCCGCCACGGCAGTGGCCATGTGGATCTCCTACCTCCGGGGCCAACGCAACGTGCAACTGTGGACAGCCCGGTCGGAGACGAGGTACGAGCGGCGCCGGCGGGTGGCGGCCGAGACCGCACAGCGCATGCAGGCCATGGCCCGCGCGCTCACCACGGCCGCAGACCCCGCTCAGGTGGCCGACGCCGTGTTCGCCGCCCTGCGTGACGAGCTGCACGTCGACGCCGCCACCTTCGCCCTCATCAGCGAGCAGGGCCAGCTGCGGACGCTGCGCCGTTTCGGCTACGGACCCGACGAGCCGATCGACGGCGTCCTTCCGGCCCTGCGGCTCGACGGCCCGATCCTGGGTGACAACGTCGCCCTCTTTGCGGAGTCTCTCGAACATCTGCGGCGGCAACGCCCCGACCTCTCCACGGCCGTAGACTCGAGCCGCTTCCGCGCCTTGGCCGTCGTGCCACTGGTCGTGTCCGATCACACCATCGGCGCGGTCGTGGTGCACTGGGACGACGACCGCGCGATCTCGGATCCCGACCAGAGTTTCCTCTTCACCATCACCGGTGCCGCCGCCCAGGCCGTGGAGCGCGCGCGCCTCACGCTCACTGAGTTCGTCAACCTGGAACGCAGCCAGCACCTGCACCAACTCAGCTCGGCCTTGGCCGCCGCCACCACGCCCGGCGATGTCGCCCACGCGGCCATCGCGGGTGGCCGACGCGCGCTCGGCGCGCAGTCTGCCGTCGTTCGCGTCCCGGCATCCGGCGAGCGCGCCCTCTCGTGCCTGGCCAGCAGTGGGCACCCGTCCCTCCTCTCCCGCGGGATGGTGCCCGTGGACGGCAGCCATGCGGGATCGTGCTTCTCCGGCGGCCGCACCATGGTGGCGACGATCGGCTCCGACGGGGTAGCCGGTGAGGACATCGCGGCGGAGATGGCGCCCCGCGCAGTGCGCGAACTGGCCGAGCCGATCACGGTCGTCACCGAGCCGCTCGTCGGGAGCGTCGGGCCCCTGGGCGTGCTGTCGCTGGCCTTCGTGGCGCAGTCGGAGCCGAGCGCGCCCGACCTCCGCTTCCTGTCCACGCTGGCCGGACTGACGGCCCAGGCGCTCGAGCGGGCGCAGGTCTTCGAACACGAGCGTCAAGCCCTGCGCGCCGCCGAGGCCGGACGTGAGCGCCTGGCACTCCTGTCGGAGGTGACCCGCTTGTTGAGCTCGAGCCTGGAACCCACCACGGTCATCCGCCGGACGATGAGCCTCGTGGAGGGGAGGCTCGCTGACTCGTGCATCGTCCACGTTCCCGCGGACGGCGGCCTGGTCCGCCTCGACGTGCGAGAGCTCCGGGCCGCGGGACCGGCGGACGAGCGACGCCGGCGCCGGGAGCAGGTGCCCTTCGACTCCGACGTTCCCGCCGCCGTGGCCTACCGCACCGGGCGGACACAGCTCGCCCCCCTCGAGCTCGGCGGGAAAGAGCTGGATCCCCCGGGCATCTCCACGGCTCTGGCGGTGCCGCTGACGGCCAACGGCGAGGTGATCGGTGTCATGACCTTCATCGACGGGCCGGGCCGGGTCTTCGAAGCCGACGACGTCTCGCTCGCGACGGAGGTGGCAAGCCGGGCCGGGGTCGCCTTGTCGAACGCGACACGGTTCCAACGGGAACACGTCGTCGCCGAGGTGCTCCAGCGGGCCGTGCTTCCCGATTCGCTGCCTGCGGTGGAGGGCGTCCTGCTCGACGCCGAGTACCGGGCTGGGGTGGCCGGCACCTACGCCGGCGGTGACTGGTACGACGTGTTCGAGTTGGGTGAGGACCTGGTGTTCTTCAGCGTCGGCGACGTCATGGGCAAGGGCGCCGCCGCAGCGGCGCTGATGGGACAGGTGCGAAGCGCCATCCGCGCCTACGCGGTGTCCGGCCTGTCGCCGACCGAGGTGCTCTCGTCCCTCGACGGCCTCTTCGACGCCCTCATTGAGGACAGGGTCGCCACGGCCGTCGTCGGTACGATCATGCCGTCGACCGGTCGCGTCGTGCTGAGCAACGCCGGGCACCCACCGCCACTCGTCGTGCGGGCCGACGGCAGCGCGACGTTCTGCCCCATGCAGCGCTCGCTCCTCATCGCGGCAGGCCTCAACGGCGCACCTCGACCCCGCGACGAGCTCGTGCTCGACCACGGCGACTCGCTCCTCATGTACTCCGACGGGCTCATCGAGCGCCGGGGCGAGGTGATCACAGAGGGCATGGGGCGCCTGGCAAGCACGGCAACGGTCATTGCGCGGGACGGCTGGCCCGACCGACCCGCGGTGACATTCGCGTCCATGCTGAGCACGGAAGACCCAACCGACGACATCGTCGTCCTGTACCTCAACTACACCGGTGTCCCCAACGAACGCATAACCGCCCAGCCTGTGGGTACGTCTCGAGATGGCATGTCGACGCTGCACCTCGAACCCGTGGTCGAGAGCACGCCTGTCGCGCGGCATTGGATCGCTGCTCATCTGCGCGATCTCCCGTCGGAAGTGACCGGCTACGCCGCTCTCTTGACGTCCGAACTGGTCACAAATGCAACGCTGCACGCGGCAACACCCATGTGCGTGACGCTCCACATCCTCCCCGATCGCATCCGGGTCGACGTCGCCGACGGCAACCCCGCGATCCCGTCCCTCAAGGAATACGGCCGGGACGCCGCCACCGGGCGGGGTCTCACCCTCTTCAACACGCTTGCATCGAATTGGGGCGTCCAGGTGGTCGAGGGTGGGAAGATCGTGTGGTTCGAGCTGCCGGTGGACTTCCCGGTCTCACCGAGCAACGTCTCCGATGGGAACTTCCGGTTCGACCTCACTGACATCACCCACCCCGGCCTCCATGGCGATCCGGACCAGTCGCCCGACATCGCCGTCCGCTTGATCGGGATCCCGGTGGGGCTCCTGCAGAAGTCGAGTGAGGAGTACGAGGCACTCTTCCGCGAGCTCCGGCTCATGAAGGAGCGGGCTGACAGCTCGCCCACCTCGACGGCGCTGCCGGAGCGGCTGGCGGTGCTGGTGTCGGAGATCGGGACCCGCTTCAATGGCCTCGGCCCCGGCATGGACGAGATGTGGCAGCACGCCGTCGACGACAAGGTCGACTCCTTCGACTGGACCCTCGTGCTGCCGCAGTCAGCCGCCGTCGCCTGCGAGTTCTATGACGCCATGCTCGACGAGGCTGACGAGTTCGGGCTCTCGGAGCGGCTGCTCACGCTGCCGGCCTCACCCAGCAGCGTCGCGGTGCGCCACTGGTTCCTCTCCGAACTGATCGGACAGCTACACCGGAAGGCGCCGGTCGCCTGGACCAAGAGCCGATTCCACACCGAGCTGCAGGCGGTCACCTCCCGCTGAGGCGGGCGCGTCAGCGCGCCCTCGACGTCGCCCTCTTCAACACCTTGCCGTAGTGCTCAAGTCCCTCGGTCGAGAGCCCGGCCGCCGGACCGCTGGCGATGGAGACCCGCTCGGGCACGACCCCCCACACGGGGACCTTCAGGTCGGTCCACCATGCAATGGTGGCTTCCAGGTCGTTCGTGCCGAGCCGGGCCGAGCAGATGACGACACCAGCCGGGATGTTGCGCGGCGTCATCTCCAGGGTTGTCACGACCCGGCTCGGCTCGACCCCGCCCGCGCGGGTCGGGATCACCACGGCGTCGGCCCGGGCCAAGGCCGCCTGCACGATGTTCCCCTCCCCCGGCGGGGTGTCGACCACGACGAGGCCGTCCTCCTGGTTCATCGCTTTGGTGACAGTCCGGACCGAGGGGCCCTCGATCAGCTCGACGCCCTCGAAGGGATCGGCGTCGTACCACTCCGCCGTCGAGCCCTGCGGGTCGGCGTCGACCAGCAGGATTGGGCCGCGACCCCGGCGCGCCCCGACGGCGGCCAGATAGATGGCGGTGGTCGTCTTGCCCACCCCGCCCTTGACGTTGCTCACCACGATGTTCATGCGTCGATCCTCTGCCGCTCGGGAAGTCGGCCCTACGGTATCGGCCGCCTGAGGTGGTCGGTCACGGCAGGAGCAGCAGCCCGAGGCGGCGCCGGGTGATGATCACCCCGGCGGCGGCCATGGTCCCGAGATAGGCGATGTGGCCCAGCAGGGTCCAGCTCCAGATGCCCAGGTCGGCGGCGCGGCACAGCACCACCCCCTGGTAGAGGGGGGTGCAGCGGACGACGAGCTGCAGCCAACCCGGGTACACGGTGATCGGGTAGAAGGTGGCAGAGAAGAGGAAGAGCGGGATGAAGGCCAGCGACACCATGTCGAAGTCCTGCCAGGTCCGCATGTAGGTCGTGCCGGCCATGCCAGCGGCGGCGAAGGCGAGGCTGATCAGGATGGCGGCCGGCCAGCACAGGATCGCCCACGGCGAGACGATGTAACCCAGCATGGCCATGATGGCGAGGAAGGCGGCCGAATAGAGGGCGCCCCGCAGCACGCACCAGCTGAGCTCGCCGAGCGCCACGTCACCCACGCCGAGCGGCGTCGACAACATGGCGTCATAGGTCTTGGCGATCTTCAGCTTGAAGAAGACCAGGAAGGTCGAGTCGAGCATGGCGCCGTTCATGGCCGAAGAAGCGAGCAGGCCGGGCGCCACGAAGGCGGTGTAGGGCACCAGGTGGCCGTCGGCGTTGATGGGCCCGACGAGGTGGGACAGGCCGATGCCGATGGAGAGCAGGTAGAAGAGCGGCTCGAAGAAGCCCGAGACGATGAAGATCCACGAGCGCCGGTAGACGAGGATGTTGCGTTCGAGGACCCGCGAGGCGTGGCGCCCGCCCAGGAAGGCGAGCGGTGTGATCCGTGCCGCCACCCCGGGCGGACGGCGGTCGATGACCGCACCCCTGCCGCTCGTACCGAGGCTCACGTCACACCACCAACCGCCGAGCGAAGGTGCGCCGCGCCGCCGCGTAGCCGACCGCCACCAACGCGCACAGGTACGCCGTGTGACCCAGGTCGGCCCACCCGACCTGGCCGAGCGTGAGGCTCCGGCAAAGTGCCACCCCGTGGTAGAGCGGCGTGACGTAGGCCACCACCTGGAGCCACGTCGGCAGCTGCGTGATGGGGAAGAAGGTGCCCGAGAACAGGAACATCGGGATGATGGCGAAGCGGTAGAGCGTCGAGAAGGCCGAGTCCGTGTCCTGCGTGGCCGCAAAGGCGGCGACCGGCGCAGCGAACGCGAGCCCGGTGAGGACGCCCGCTGGCAGGGCGAGGATGGCCCAGGGCGAGTAGACGATGCCGAAGGCGGCCATGACGGCCAAGTAGATGGAGACCACGATGGCGAGGCGGGCCGCGATCCAAGCCAGGTGGCCCAGCAGCACGTCGTAGACATCGAGCGGCGCGGCGAGCTGGGCCAGGTACGTCCGCATCCACTTGATCGCGCCCATCACCGGGTAGGTGGCGTCGTTGGTCCCGATCTGCATGCAGGTGCCCGCCAACAGCCCTGGCGCCAGGAACGCGACGTAGGTGACGCCGCCCACGCCGTGGGAGTGCTTGTCGATGAGCGAGCCGAGGGCGATGCCCATCGCGGCCAGGTACAGCACGGGGATGAGGAAGCTCGTCACGACCGAGCTGCGCCAGGTCCGCCGGTACTGGTAGCCCCAGTAGCGGGCGGCGCGCAGCCACATCGGCGTGGCCATGCGCCGCGACGGCACCGCGTCGCCGTGGCGAAAGAGCGCAGCACCCCCCGGCGCCCCCGCGCCGCTCACCGCGGTCATCGGGTCAGTCGACCAGGGAGCGGCCGGTGAGGCGCAGGAACACGTCCTCGAGCGTCGAGCGGCGCACGAGCGTGCTCTGAGCCACGTGCCCCATGCGGGCGACCTCGGCCAGCGCGGCGTCGCCGTCGTCGGTGTAGAGGAGGATGCGGTCGGGCAACACCTCCTGGCGCTCGGCCAGCTCGGCCAGTGAGGGCGCCACCTCCTCGTGCTGGCCGGGGGCGAAGCGCAGCTCGACGACTTCTTTCGTCGAGTACTTCTCGATCAATTGGCGCGGCGTGCCTTCGGCGGCGAAGTGACCTTTGTCCATGACGACCAGCCGGTCGCACAGCTGCTCCGCCTCGTCCATGTAGTGGGTGGTGATCACGAGGGTGACCCCGTCCTGCTTCAAGCGGTAGAGGCGGTCCCACAGCAGATGGCGCGCCTGGGGGTCCAAACCGGTCGTGGGCTCGTCGAGGATGAGCAGGTCCGGGTCGGAGATGAGGGCCCGGGCGATGGTCAGCCGCCGCTTCATGCCTCCCGACAGCGGGTCGACACGATCGTGCGCCCGCTCGGTCAGCTGGGCGAACTCGAGCAGCTGGTCGGCCCGCTCGCGGATCACCTTCTTGGGCATGTCGAAGTAGCGGCCGTAGATCATCAAGTTGTCGAGCACCGTGAGCTCGAGGTCGAGCGAGTCCTCCTGGGGCACGAGCCCCATCCGGGCCCGGATACGCGCACCCTCCGCGGCCGGGTCCATCCCGAGCACGCGCAGCGTGCCCCCGCTCAGCGGGCTGATGCACGAGATCATCCGCATGGTCGAGGTCTTGCCGGCGCCGTTCGGCCCGAGGAAGCCGAAGGACTCACCCTTGGCGATGGTGAAGTCGACGCCGTCGACCGCGACGAACTCCCCGAAGCGCTTGACCAGTCCGTGCGCCTCGACCATGGGGGCCGGAACCACCGCCGGCGATCCGGTCACGGGCGCGTCCGAGTCCGCCTGCTCCGCATCGGGGACGTGAGTCATCGGCGAAGAATGTGACGCCATCGTCAGGGAACGATACCGTGCCCACCAGGAACCCTGAACGGGAGGGCGCACCGAATGGCTGGAACGGGAGCGGGACGGGCATTCCCCCCTGGCTTCACCTGGGGCACGGCCACGGCCGCCCACCAGATTGAGGGTGGCAACACCAACAACGACTGGTGGGCCTTCGAGCACACGCCTGGCTCGGGCTGCGCCGCGTCGTCGGGCGACGCCTGCGACTCCTGGATCCGCTGGGAGGAGGACGCCGACCTCGTCGCCGGCCTCGGGCTCGACAACTACAGGTTCTCGGTCGAGTGGAGCCGCATCGAGCCGGCCGACGGCGAGATCTCCCGCGCCGCACTGTCGCACTACCGGCGCCAGTGCCTCGGCCTACGCGAGCGGGGCGTCGACCCGGTCGTCACCTTCCATCACTTCACGACACCGACTTGGCTGACCGCACAGGGGGGTTGGGAGTCCGGTCTCGCCGTCGAGCGCTTCGGCCACTTCTGCTCGGTCGTCGCCGAAGCGCTGGGCGACGTCATGACGCGCGCCTGCACCATCAACGAGCCCAACATCGTGGCCACCATGGGCTGGCATGCCGGGATGTTCCCGCCCGGCAAGACCGACGTCGCGCTGTCCCGCACGGTGGGCGAACACCTGGTTGATGCCCACCGCGTCGGCGTCGACGCCATCCGCGCCGGCGCACCAGGGGTGCCCGTCGGATTGACCCTCTCCATGACCGACTACCAGCCCGCTCCGGGCGGCGACGAGAAGCTCGAGGGCATCCGGCACCACGCCGAGGACGTCTTCCTCGACGCCACCAAGGGGGACGACTTCCTCGGCGTGCAGGTGTATACGCGCATGCTGATCGGGCCCGACGGCTGGGCCGGCTACGGGGACGGGGTGCCCGTCCTCGACATGGGCTACGAGTTCTACCCGGCCTCGCTCGGCAACTGCCTGCGGCGGGCCTGGGAGTACACGGGCGGGTCGCTCCCCCTGCTGGTGACCGAGAACGGCATCGGCACGACCGACGACGAGCAGCGCATCGACTACGTGCGCCAGGCCCTGTCGGGCGTGCTCGACGCGATCGCCGACGGGATCGACGTGGGGGGCTACACCTACTGGTCGCTGCTCGACAATTTCGAGTGGGCGCTCGGCTACGAGCCGCGCTTCGGCATTGTCAGCGTTGACCGTCAGACGTTCGCCCGCACGCCCAAGCCCAGCGCCAGCTGGCTCGCCTCGGTGGCGGCGGCGAACGCCCTCGACGGCTGAGGGTCAGACCGAGGCGAGGGCGGTGTTGGCGACGATGGCGTCGGTGACGGTGCTCCACAAGGCCTCGGGCAGGTCGTGCCCCATGCCCGGGATCGTGATCAGCTTCGCTCCGGGCACGGCCGCCGCCGTCGCCTGGCCGCCGCTGAGCGTGACCAGCGGGTCGGCCTCGCCGTGGATGACGAGGAAGGGCATGCGCACACCGTGCAGGCCTTCGGTGCGGTCGGGCGAGGCGAGGATGGCGGCGAGCTGGCGCGCCGTGCCCTCGGGGCAGAAGGCGCGGTCGTAGGCGGCCGCGGCGCGCTCCCGCAGGACGTCCTCATCCGTCGGGTACCCCGGCGAGCCGATGACCCGGCTGCCCTCCACGCTCGCCGCGATCGCCTCCTCGCGGTTCGTGGCCACCGGCCGCAGCAGTGCGGTCATCGCCTCCCCCGTGGGCGCCCCGACCGACCGGTCACCCGTCGTCGACATGATGGAGCAGGCGGAGACGAAGTGGTCGGCGTGGTGGATGACCAGTGCCTGGGTGATCATGCCACCCATGGAGACACCAACCACATGGGCCAGGGCCACGTCGAGCTCGTCGAGGAGCGCGGCGGCGTCGTCGGCCATGTCTTCCACGCGATACGACGCGGACGAGCCGGCACCCGTGAACAGCGAGGTGAGATCGGGCAGGCCCTCGAACTCGGTCGACAGGCCGCAGTCCCGGTTGTCGAAGCGGATGACGTAGAAGCCACGGTCACGCAGTCCGTCCACGAACCCCTGCGGCCAGGCGGTGAGCTGGCCGCCGAGGCCCATGACGAGCAACAGCGGTGGGTCGGACGGGTCGCCCTCGGTGAGGTACTCAATGTCGATCCCGTTGGCGCGGGTGGTGGGCACAGGACGGCTCCCTTCGCTGACGATGTTGCCCGCTTTCCTACCAGGTGCCGGCCCCCGGGACGGGCCGGCTACGCCGGGGAGTTCGGCTCGGCCAAGGCGGCCTCCTGGTGCCGGGCATGACGCACGCGCAGGCGCGGGCCCGGCTCGAAGCCGACCAGGAAGACCTCGACCGAGCCCATGCACACGATGAAGATGGGGAAGGCCGCGACGTCAAAGGTCCAGTGCTGAATGGTGAGCAGCACGATGCCCATGCTGATGACGGCCCCGATGTAGGAGTACACCGTCTCGGTCTTGGGATGAGTCCAGCTCTTCATGACCGTCGGCACCCCGGCGAGGAAGTCGGCCAGGATGGCGGCGGAGATGGCGAGCACGCCGTTGCGGGTCACGAGCCAGACCACCGTGCCGACCACCGACATGGTGCCGCACGCGTAGTCGATCCTCCGGATCCTCCACACGGCGACAGGGTTGTGGAAGGACGCCGCGAAGACGAGCAACGGCATGAAACCGATCATGAAGGTCGGCAGCGCGGGCAGGCCGACGCCCTCGTTGAACTCGACCGCGGCGGCGAGCAGGGGCGCGAGGGACCAGAGGAGCCACGTCACCCGGTTGGGCTTCGTCGTTCCGCGCAGGGTGTCGCGCAGGTATACGGCCGTGCCCAACGCACCGATGGCGGTCCCCAGGTAGATCCAGTTGACGTTGATCACCGCCGGACAGTCTGCTGTGCCGCCGGCCGGCCGTCATCCCTGGGGGCGCGACGCCTCTTCGGGCTCCCCGCCCGCTAGCTTCGCCGGAAGGGAATCGTCCCGAAGGAGCGCCCGTGCCGAGCGTCCACCCACAACACAGCGACTTCCATGGGTGAGCTCCTCGTCGTCGCGTTCCTGGGTGGCCTGATCACGGGGCTCTCCCCCTGCATCGTCCCGGTCATCCCGGTCGTGATGGCGGGCGGTTCGACGGGCACGAGCAAGGCACGCCCCTACGTGATCATCGCCGGGCTGGTCGTCAGCTTCAGCCTGTCGGTGCTCTTCGCCACGTCGGTCCTCAGCTTCCTCCACCTCCCTCAGGACCTGTTGTTCTGGCTCGGCGTCGCCATGCTCGGCCTGCTGTCGGTCGGGCTCCTCGTCCCGCGGGTGGGTGAAGTCATCGAGCGTCCCTTCGCTCGTCTCGGGTCCTCCCGCTACGCGACCGACGGCGGCGGCTTCGTCCTCGGGATGAGCCTCGGCCTCGTCTTCGTGCCCTGCGCCGGACCGGTGCTCACCGCCATCTCGGTGGCCGCCGCCCACCACCACGTGGGCGCCACCTCGCTCTTCGTCACCCTGTTCTACGCGCTGGGTGTCACCGTCCCTCTCTTGGTGCTGGCGCTGGTGGCGCAGCGAGCGACGACGTCCTGGTCCACCCTGCGCGGCCACCTGCCCACCGTGCGCCGGGTGGCCGGCGTCGTTCTCGGCGTCACCACACTGGCCATCGCCTTCAACTGGCTCGGGGCGCTGCAACGCGACGTCCCCGGCTACACGACGGCCCTCGAGGACCACATCGAGTCCACCGGCTCGGCCTGCACGCAGCTCCAGCAGCTCAGCGGCGAGCACCAGAACCAGTTCGCCGCCGCCAACGCCCGCCTGGAGGGGAAGAAGGCGACGTGCACGTCCACCGACATCGGCAACTCGCAGAGCGGTCACCTCGCCAGCGGCACCACGACCCGCAGCACCACGACGACCACGGCTCCGGGCTCTCCCGCCACCGCGACGCACAGGGTCTTCATGGCCAGCAAGACGAACCTGCCCGCCCTCGGCCGCGCGCCGGACTTCACCGGCATCACGGCCTGGTTCAACACGCCGGGCAACCAGCCGCTGAGCCTGCACGGTTTGCGTGGCAAGGTGGTGCTGATCGACTTCTGGACCTACTCGTGCATCAACTGCCAGCGCGCGCTCCCCCACGTGGAGGGTTGGTACAACGACTACAAGAAGGACGGCTTCGTGGTCGTCGGGGTCTCGGCTCCGGAGTTCGCGTTCGAGCACGTGGTGTCCAACGTGGAGAGCGCGGCTGGGACCCTGGGCATCGACTACCCGGTCGCCGTGGACGACAACCTCGCCACCTGGACCGCCTACAACAACAACTACTGGCCGGCGGACTACCTCATCGACCCCACGGGCGTCGTGCGCGCCTACAACTTCGGCGAAGGCGGCTACGGCACCATGGAGAGCAACATCCGCATGCTCCTCACCGCCAACGGGGTCACCGACCTGCCGGCCCGCACCGATATCCCGGACAAGACGCCGACCAACAGCTCACTGACCCCCGAGAGCTACGTCGGCTACGGCCGCTTGAACAACGAGGTAGGCACAGCGGTGCAACCGGACAAGACGATCGTCTACCACGCGCCGTCCACCATCGCGTCCAACAGCCTTGCCTTCGGTGGCACGTGGACGGTCCACAGCGAGGAAGCGACGGCCGGATCCCACGCCACGCTCGGCCTCCAGTTCACCGCCGACGACGTGTACCTCGTCATGAGTGGGCAGGGCACGGTCGGCGTGGCGTACAACGGCCGTCACCTCACGACGCTGAGCGTCGGCGGGGTCCCCAAGCTCTACACGTTGCTGTCGGGCAGCGTGCTGCAGACAGGGGAGCTCACGCTCACGGTGTCGCCCGGCGTGCAGGCCTACGACTTCACCTTCGGCTAGGTGGGTCGCGCCTCTGATTGGCGCGCTGTCCTTCGGGTATGGACCGCGGACACGAAAAGAGGAGGCAACGACGATGGCACTCGAGGACAAGGCGAAGAACGCGGCGGAGACCGCACGGGGAAAGGCGAAGGAAGTCGTCGGTGGCGCGACCGACGACAAGGGGCTGGAGGCCGAGGGCAAGGCCGACCAGGTCGTGGGCCATTTGAAACAGGCCGGCGAGAAGGTGAAGGACGCCGTGAACAGCGGAAAGAGCAAGATTAGTCGCTGTCCCCCTGGCTCGAGGCCACTGCGAGCAGCGGCCGGTCACACCAGATTCAGTTGATCGACCGCTGCTTGCCCACCCAGTAGGGCGCCCGCAGCTCGCGTTTGAGGATCTTGCCGGAGGGGTTGCGCGGCAGGGCGTCGACCGCGTCCACCGAGGTCGGGCACTTGTAGTGCGCCAGGCTCCGTCGGCAGTGCGCGATGACATCGTCCTCGTCGAGGTCCGCGCCCGCCGCCAGCACGACGATCGCCTTCACGGTCTCACCCCACTTGTCGTCGGGCACGCCGATGACCGCGGCGTCCACGACGGCCGGGTGGGACAGGAGCACGTTCTCCACTTCAGCCGGGTAGATGTTCTCGCCTCCGCTGACGACCATGTCCTTGATCCGGTCGTGCAGGTAGATGTACCCGTGATCGTCGAAGTACCCGGCGTCGCCGGTGCGCAGCCACCCGTCGGCGTCGATGGTCCTCGCCGTCTCGTCCTGTTTTCCCCAGTAGCCGGCCATGTTGTAGGGGGAGCGTGTCCACACTTCGCCGACCTCGCCCACGTCGGCATCCTTCCCAGTGTCGGGATCGACGACCCGGAGCTCCACGCTCTGGTGCGGCTTCCCGGCTGAGCGTAGGAGGCCGCGCCGTGGGCCGTCGGGGTCATGGTCGTCGAACGGCAGCGCCGTGATGGCGCCGGTCGTCTCGGTCATCCCGTAGACCTGGCAGAAGCCGCAGCCGAAGGCGGACATGCACTTCACGAGCACGTCTTCGGAGATCGGAGACGCGCCGTAGAAGATCAGCCGGAGGCTCGAGAGGTCCGTCGTGGTCAGGGAGGGGGTGGCGAGCAGCATCATCAGCACGGCCGGGACCACGAACATCTCGGTGATGCCTTCCCGAGCGATGAGGTCGAGCAGCACCGTGGGATCGACGTCGCGCAGGATGATGGACCGACCTCCTCGGGACATCGCGCACAGGGCCCAGCCGGACCCCCCGATGTGGAACAGCGGCATGGCCACGAGGCTGACGGTGTCGTCCGAGATGCTGAAGGTGTCCCCGGCGGAGCCGATGGCCGTCGACAGGTTGGCGTTGGTCAACATGACGCCCTTGGGCAGGCCGGTGGTGCCCGAGGTGTAGAGCTGCATGCTCACCTCGTCGGGCGGCCCGACATGGCCCGGATCTTCCGCCGGACATCCCTCGACCCAGGACGAGAAGGGTTCTGCCCGCCGGTCGACGCCTTCCACGGCGCCCGCGTCCCCGACAACTACGATCCGTCGCACGGCAGGCAGGCCGCCCGGCATGGCCGCGACCGCTTCGAGATAGTCGGTGTGGACCACGAGCAACGGTGCCCCGGAGTCGTCGATGATGGCCGCCATCTCGGCGGGGGCGAGGCGCCAGTTGACCGCCACGTTCACCGCGCCGATCAGCGATCCGCCAAAGAGGAAGTCGAAGTAGGCCATGCCGTTGCGGTCGAGGAACGCGATGCGGTCCCCGACGTCGAGCCCGTCGCGCTGTGCCGCCCGCGCCACCCGGCAGGCGCGGTCGAACTCCTCGCCCCAGGTGCGCCGCTCGTCGCCGAGCACGAGCATCTCGTGGCCCGGCTGCACGCGGGCCAGGTGCCGGATCAGCCCCGCCACCGTGAAGCGGTCGCTCTCGGCGACAAAGACACCCTCTGGCACAGCAGACCTCCTCGCGGCGACGTTCCGGGACCGGACCCTATGCAGCGCCGTGTGGCCCCCGCTCCGGGGGCAAACGGGCCGAATTCTCTTTCCGGGATCAGCCGTTGCTACTGGTCAGGCGCATATTTAGGAAATTGAGAACAAATTTATGTCTGCTATTGATCTAAATAGAAACGTCCGACCAGGGGTTTTGTGATCTATATCACAAAGTCCCTTCATAAAAGCCCAGCTCAAAGCGATGCTTTAAACTTGCCGTCGGGTTTTCGTAACCCGGCTGCTACATTAGTCACCGCCATTTCATATCGGCCTTTTGCATGCATGCCGTGAGCAAAGTTCCGGTTGCATACAGGAAGCATTCGGTCGATCGGATCTATCCAGACTGACCAAGGTCATGGCGCGCCTGCCCGCAGGCGTCCCGGGCCACGAATCGAGGACGAGACCAGAACCACCCCCGAGGGCTGTACACAACCGGCCGCACACCCTGCGGCGATCTGCCAGAACGGAAGATGCCTGCCCGCTCTCCGTTCGGGGCGCGAATGCAATGGCCGGAGCCCGCCTACACCGAGCAGAGCCTGGCGCAACGACGCGCCCGACGAAGGGAGGTGCCGTGCGGATCCGCATTGCACTAGGGACGGCCGTGGCCGTCATTGTCTTACCCACATTACTTTTCGCGTTGTTCAGCATTCCCGCAGCTTCGGCACGGGTGACCCGACATGAGGCGATCAGCCAGCACAGAGCTGTGAAGATCGACTCGAAGCTCATGTCGTACGCCCAAGCCCGGAGGGTGGCGAAGCTGGCGACGTACTCCAACGCAGTGGCCGCGCAGCAGGAGGCCACGTACCTCAAGGACATCGCCTTCATGAAGTCCCTCCAGGACGCCGCGTTCATCAAGGCGCTCCAGCAGCAGGCAGCCCAGCGGGCCGCCGCCGCAGCAAACCAGGCACAGGCGGCGGCAGCCCGGGCCCAGGCAGCCGCGACAGCGGCACCCGCACCCGCACCGGCACCGGCACCGGCCGGCGGCGTGTCGGACGCCACGAGCACCAACACGCCGGACTGGGCCTGCATCCGACAGCACGAGTCGGGTGGCAACTACAGCGTGGGCAACGGCGGGGCGTACCAGTTCGAGAACGGGACGTGGACGAGCGTCACCGGCTTGCCGGGTCCGGCCGAGTCGTACCCTGCGGCCACGCAGGACGCGGCCGCCCTCCGGCTCTTCGCCCAGCGCGGCTGGGCACCCTGGACGACCCGCTACGCCTGCGGGCTCTGATCCCGAGCACGACATGGGCCCGGCATGCCGGGACCCCGAACTGAAGGACGACACCGAGCAACAACTCCAAAGGGCTGTACACAACCGGCCGCACACCCTGCGGCGACCAGCCAGAACGCGCGACGCCTTCCTGCTCGCCGTTCGGGGCGCGAATGCACTGGCCGGAGCCCGCCTACACCGATCAGAGCCAGGCGTGCGCCGAGCGCGCGCCCAACGAAGGGAGGTGCCGTGCGGATCCGCATTGCACTCGCGACGGCGGTGGCCGTCATTGTTGTTGCCGTTCCATTTGTACTCATGTCTTTGTTCAACAGCGAGCCCGCCTGGGCACAGGCGACCCGCCACCAGGCGGTCAGCTCGCACCAGGGTGCCGACACGCACCATGCGGTGCGCATCAACGACAAGTTGATGTCCTACTCCCAGGCGCGCAAGGTCGCCAAGATGGTGACCTACTCCAACGCAGTCCAGGCGGCCCAGCAGGCCGGCGCCTTCTTCAAGGACCTGTCCTTCTTCCAGGCGGTCGCTGCCCAGGAACAGACCATCCCGGCGGCATGGCTGGCGACGGCCGTCTGTGAGGAGGGGGGTCGCAACGACCCCTACGCCGGGTACTTCGGGATCCTCGAGTGGCACCACTTCGACGGGTACCCGACCGCAGGCAGCGCGCCGCTGTCGGTGCAGCTGGCCTGGGAGGCGCGGTACGTCGGAGGACCGCCCGACACACCGGGGCACTGCCACAGCTACTGAGCGGCAGCATGAGCGGCCTGCCGTATGAGCAGACGCTGACGACCTCCCGCTACCCCGCTTCGAAGATGGCGGTCACCTGCGCCATGTCGAAGTAGTCCCGCCATGCGGTGATCTTCCCGTCCGCGACGTGGAAGGCGCCCATGACGGGCAGGGGGGCGGTCTTCCCCTTGATGGTGAACGTGTCGGTCCGCTCGGTGAGGACTGTCGACCCGTCACTGGCCAGGTGATGCACCTCGAATTCGAGGGCATCGCACATGGCGACGAACATGTCGATGACCGCCATCGTGGCCTCGATGCCCTCGGCCGGCTCCATCGGGATGTTGTGGTACACGACGTCGTCGGAGAAGAAGGCGCGCAGGACCTCGGGATCCCGCGTGCTCGCCGCGGCGCAGAAGTCACGGACGACCTGTTCGGCACTGGGCATGGTTCTCCTCCCCTGGCAGAGGTGCAGGCACACGGTAGCGAAGGATCCGACATGATGAAGGGGTGAACGCGCCGACCAAGCGGGTAGCCGTGCTCGCCCCGATGCAGCCCGAGCTGAAGGCGATCGTCACATCCTTCGGCCTCCGGCCGACGACAAACGACCCGGTGTTCACGCACGCGGGGACTGCGGGCAACTGGTCGGTGACGACGCTCGTGACCGGGATGGGTCCGGCCCTGGCCCGGGAGGCCACCCGGAGAGCGCTCGGTGCGGGGCAACTGGACCACGTCATGGTGATCGGGATCGCCGGCGGGCTCGACCCCGACCTCCCCGTCGGCTCGCTCATGGTCCCGAGCCGGGTGCAGCTCTATCCCGATGGTCCCGAGTACCGGACCCGCCCCATTGGGTCCCGGGAAACCTCGGGCGGGCTTATGACGACCGACGGGCTGTTCGACGACGACGACGTCTGGCAGCCGATCCTGGAGCGAGGTTTCGGGGCGGTCGACATGGAGGCGGCCGGAGTGGCCGAGGTCTGCGAGGCGGCCGGCGTCGAGTGGTCCGTCTACCGCGGCATCAGCGACCGGCCCGACGAGCACATCGTCGATCAGGCCGTCTTCTCGCTCAGCAAGCCGGACGGCTCCGCCGACCCCGTGGCGCTGGCCAAGTACCTGGCCCGCGACCCGAGGCGGGCCAAGGCACTGGCGCATCTCAATCGCTGCATGCAGGTGGCCGCCAAGATGGCCGCCGACGCCGCGCTCGCCGACCTGACCGGGAGCTAACTCTCGAGTTCTTCGTTCGGCCGCTCGTCGGACTCGTCACGGCGGGCGATGACGTGTAGGTCGATGTCGTTCTCGGACGCCATACGGAGGATCTGCTGGATTACCGACCCCCTCGTCATTGACTGCCAGCGGGTCAGGCGGGAGGTGCCCACCACGATCTGCGTGATCTGTTGGTCGACGGCGGCGGCGAAGATGGTCTTGGCCACGTCGTCACCCTCGAGCGTCTGCCACCGGCCACCCACGGCCATCACCAGTTCCTCCAAGTCCTTCGTGCTGGCCTGCGAGCTGTCGGCGTCTCCCGACACCACGTGCACGGCGATGAGGTCGGCCTTGATGCGGGCCGCGATGCGGGCCGCCCGCCTGATCACCGACGCATTCCCCGGCGCGCCCGTCACGGCCACCATGATCCGCTCGGTCGTCTCCCACAGCTCACCCGCCGCCCCCTTGGTACGGAGGTACTCGAGGAGCTCCTCCTCGGTCTCGTCGGCCACGAAGCGAAGCGAGAGCTCGCGCAGCGCGACGAGGTTCTCAGCCCGGAAGAACCCGCTCAGTGCTGACGGCACCTTGTGCTCGGGGTAGATGTTGCCGTGCAGCATCCGGCGCCGCAGCTGGTCGGCCGAGGAGTCGATCAGCTCGATCTGATCGGCCCGCCTCACCACCCAGTCGGGCACCCGCTCGCGTACCCCGACACCCGTGATCCGCTCGACGGCATCGGCCAGGGACTCGATGTGCTGGATGTTCACGGTCGTGATGACGGCGATGCCCGCATCGAGGATCTCGAGCACGTCCTCCCAGCGCTTCTCGTGGCGACCCGAGCCTGGCACGTTGGTGTGGGCAAGCTCGTCGATCAGGACCACCTCGGGCTTGCGGGCGATGACGGCGTCGACGTCCATCTCCTCCCAGACCGAATTGCGGTACTCCACCTGCTTGCGCGGGACGACGGGCAGGTCGCGGATCTGCTCCATCGTGTAGGTCCGCTTGTGCGTCTCGACGAAACCGACTACGACGTCGGCGCCGCGCTGGAACCGCCGCCATCCCTCGTCGAGCATGGCGCACGTCTTGCCGACGCCGGCCGCCGCGCCGAGGTACACACGGAAGCGGCCGGTGGGCCGCACCCCCTCGTCTTCGCCGGTCTTGCTCATCTATGCCTTTCGCCGGGCCCCATCAGTGCGTCGGTACACTCGGAGGGCCCTCCGAGGGACGGAAAGTAGTAGAGACGTACGTGAAACGAAGCGGGCTGGTTACCAAAGCAACGTACCAGCGTACGACGTTGGGGATCGTCGTCACGCTGGGCGGTCTGGGCGCGCTCTTGGCCCTGATGCTGCCCTTCCGCGCCCACCTGAGCATCGCAATCCCGGCGCTGGCGTTCGTGCTGCCCGCCGTGATCGGCGTCGTGATCGGCGGCTTCGTCCCCGGCGTCGTCGGCGCGCTGGGAGGCTTCCTCGTCTACGACTGGTTCTTCCTGCCGCCGTACAACACCTTCACGGTGCGCTCCCCCTCCAACTGGTTCGCGCTGGCCGTCTACGCCGTCGTCGTGCTGATCGTCGCCCGTGTGGTCGACAAGCTGCGGGACGCGCGAGAGGAGGCGCTGCGGCGGACGGCGGAGTCGGAGCGCCTGTTCGAACTGTCGCAGGCGCTCATCGGCGACCTCACCCTGACCCAGCTGCTCACACACATCGTGGAAACCTTGCAGAGCGTCTTCGTCCCCCGCTGGACTGCCCTCGTGCTCCCCGAGACCGTCGCGGAGGCAAAGGCATCGGGCGAGATGTTGCGGGTCGCGGCCACAGCCGGCCAGCCACTCAGCAGCGGAGAGGTGGAGTCCTTGACGTCGGGCGGTGGTCAGACACGATCGCTCGGGCTCGTGGAGGAAGCCGGACCTCGGCGGGTGTCGGTGGCGCTGGTGGTCAGCCACCGGCCCGTCGGCATGCTCGTGCTCCAGCAGGTGCAGCTGGGCGAACAGGAGCGAAGCCTGCTCGGCACCTTCGCCAACCAGGCGGCGCTCGCCGTCGACCGGGCCCAACTGCGGGAGCAGGCGTTGCGGGCGCGCCTGCTGGAGGAGATCGACCGCTGGCGCCGCGCGCTCATGGGCGCGGCCTCGCACGACCTGCGGACGCCGCTCGCCTCCATCAAGACCGCCGTGTCGAGCCTGCGCCAGGTCGACACCAACCTGGGTCCCAGTGACCGGGCTGAGCTCCTCGAGCTCATCGAGCTTCAGTCCGACCGACTGGCCCGGCTCCTGACCAATCTTCTCGACATGACCCGTATCGAGGCGGGGGCACTCGAGCTCCGACCGACCGCCGTCGGGTTCGACGAGTTGGTCGACGAGGCACTGGCCTCTCTGGGTGGCATCGTGTCGCCCGGCCGAGTCGCGATCGACGCACCGGCCGACCTGCCACTGCTGCATCTCGATCACGTGCTGATGGGCCAGGTCCTGGCGAACGTGCTCGAGAACGCCGAGCGGCTGTCACCCGACGACAGCATCATCCGAGTGACGGCGCGGACGGCGCCCGGGAGCGGAGCCACGCGGGTGGAGATAGCGGTCAGCGACGACGGTCCCGGTATCGCCCGCGAGGAGCGGGAACGCGTCTTCGACATGTTCAGCCAGAACGGCGGCGGCGGCAGGGCCGGCCTCGGCCTCGCCATCGCCAAGGCATTCGTCGAGGCCCATGGCGGGCTGATCTGGATCGACCCCGACGTCACGCGCGGCGCCCGCGTCGTGTTCACCGTGCCCTGCGAGTCCCTCGTCACGATGCCGGTCTGACCGCCCGCCATGACCAAGGTCCTCGTGGTCGACGACGATCCGTCGCTGCTCAAGGCCCTCCGGATCGGCCTGACCGCCCGGGGGGACGAAGTCATCACCGCGCACTCTGGGACTGAGGCCGTCAACCAGGTCGCCCTGGCCGGACCGGACCTCGTCATCCTCGACCTCGGTCTGCCCGACGTGGACGGCCTCGAGGTCTGCCGCCACATCCGCGAGTTCTCGGACGTGCCCATCGTGGTGCTGTCCGCCTACGGCGACGAACGCCGGAAGGTGGAGGCACTCGACAGTGGCGCCGACGACTTCGTGACGAAGCCCTTCGGCATGGCCGAGCTCGAGGCCCGCCTCCGGGTGGCTCTCCGCCACGCCGCCGCCCGCCAGCGTGAGGCCGCTGAGCACCCCACCACATTGGAGGTGGGCGATCTCGACATCGACCTCGTGCACCACATGGCGACGCTCGCGGGCTCGCCGCTCCAGCTCACGGCCAAGGAGTTCGAGCTCCTGGCTTACCTCGCCCGCCACGCCGGCAAGGTGTGCACCCATCACATGATCCTCAAGGACGTGTGGGGGCCGGGCTACGGGGCCGAGTCCAACTACGTCCGGGTCTACACGCACCGCCTGCGCAAGAAGATGGGGGACGAGGAGGGCCGGCTGCTCAAAACCGTGCCCGGCATCGGCTACCAGCTCGTCCCCGACGCTCACTCCCCCGTCACGAACGAATAGAGCGGGTTGCGCATCAGCAGCACGCCGTCCTCGAGAGCCGGGGTGCCCTCGGCGACGAGGCGGCGCCCAGCGACGATCCCCGGCACGGCGGGGCGGCCCATGAAGCGCAGCACCAGCGTCCCGCTGCAGTCACCGAGGACCGCGTCGGTGCGGACCCAGGGCTGCTCGAAGGGGGCAACCGACTCGATCGTTCCGGCCACCACCGCCCGCCGACGCGGCACCAGCGCCACGATGGCGGTGGGGGTGCTCACGTCTTGAGCTTGGCCAGCGCCTCGTTGAGCTGCAGCACGTTCACGAAGGGCGAGCCCAGGAAACCGAGCGGCATGCCTTGTGTCTGCTGGTTGATCAGGCTCCGCAACCGGGAGGGTGCGATCCCCGTCGCCCGCGAGACCATGGGGATCTCGGCGTAGGCGTCCTGCGGCGTGATGTCGGGGTCCAGACCGCTCGCCGAGGTGGTCACCAGGTCGGGCGTCGGGTTGACGCCCCGCGCCTTCCAGTAGGCGACCAGCTTCTGGGTGTTCTGCAGCAGGGTTTCCGAGCGAGGACCGAGGTTCGTCGTCGCCGAAGAGCCACTGTTCAAGACGCCTGGCTTGCCGGGGATGTTGTTGGCCTCCAGCGGGTTGTCCCCTCCAGCGGCGGCTGGGCTGGCCGACCCGGCATAGGGCCCCAGGTTGTCGGGACGTCCCTGGAACACGCAGCTGCCCAAGGGATGAC
The DNA here is from genome assembly GCA_963717455.1 of uncultured Acidimicrobiaceae bacterium. Lineage (GTDB taxonomy): Bacteria > Actinomycetota > Acidimicrobiia > Acidimicrobiales > RAAP-2 > Bog-473. The sequence goes on along the minus strand of OY970336.1, from coordinate 1,293,952 downwards.
CGGGGCATCGCGTCTGCGACCAGTCCTGGCCGATGAGCCTCGAACCGTTCGCCGTGAGGGAGCCGTCTGCCTGGCCCCGGAAGAAGGCCTGGGCGACCCCGGTGCCGGCGAAGGCGTACAGGAAGCCGAAGAAGACGGTGAAGACGATGACGGTGATGACGGAGCGACGGAGGTGGGTGATCATGTGAGCTCGCGATCAGTAGGCGTGAAGGGCGACGAGAATGATGTCGATGAGCTTGATGAAGATGAACGGCACGATGATCCCGCCCACGCCGTAGATGAAGACGTTTCGGCGAAGGATCGCCTCTGCGGACGCCGGCCTGAACTTCACTCCTCGTAGCGCGAGCGGGATGAGCGCCACGATGACGAGGGCGTTGAAGATCACGGCCGAGAGCACGGCGCTCTCCGGGCTGTGGAGCTTCATGACGTTGAGCGCGTTGAGCTGCGGATAGGTGGCGACGAACAGCGCCGGGATGATGGCGAAGTACTTGGCCACGTCGTTGGCGATGGAGAACGTCGTGAGCGATCCCCGGGTGATCAGCAGCTGCTTGCCGATTTCGACGACGTCGATCAGCTTGGTGGGGTTGGAATCGAGGTCGACCATGTTGCCGGCCTCTTTGGCTGCGGTGGTCCCGGTGTTCATCGCCACGCCGACGTCGGCTTGGGCCAGTGCGGGCGCGTCGTTGGTGCCGTCGCCCGTCATGGCCACGAGCTTCCCGCCCTCCTGCTCGCGCCGGATCAGCTCCAACTTGGCCTCGGGGGTTGCCTCGGCCAAGAAGTCGTCGACGCCTGCCTCTTGGGCGATGGCGGCAGCGGTCAGCGGGTTGTCGCCGGTGATCATGACCGTCCGGATCCCCATCTGGCGCATTTCGTCGAACTTCTCGCTGATGCCGACCTTCACGACGTCCTTGAGCTCGATCACGCCGAGGATCACCGGACCGTCCGCCACGACAAGTGGGGTGGACCCGGCCCGGGCGATGCGATCGACGATCTCTTGGAGTCCGTCGGGCGGCGTGCCCCCCTGCTCGACCGCCCAGGCCCGCACCGAATCGGCCGCACCCTTGCGGATCTGGCGGCCATCGACGTCGAGTCCCGACATCCGGGTGGTCGCCGAGAACGGGACGAACTCGTGCGAACCGACGGGCAGCTCCCGCTCGCGGATGCCGAAGCGCTCCTTGGCCAGGACCACGATTGACCTGCCCTCGGGCGTCTCGTCGGCCAGCGAGGCCAGCTGGGCGGCGTCGGCCACCTCCTCTTCCGTGTGTCCGTGCGCCGGGAAGAAGGCCGACGCCATCCGGTTGCCGAGCGTGATCGTCCCGGTCTTGTCGAGCAGCAGTGTCTGCACGTCGCCTGCCGCCTCGACGGCGCGTCCGCTCATAGCAAGGACGTTCCGCTGCACGAGCCGGTCCATGCCGGCGATGCCGATGGCCGAGAGGAGTGCCCCGATGGTGGTCGGGATGAGACACACGAGCAACGACACCAAGATGACGACCGACACCGTCGCGCCCGAGTACTTCCCGAAGGCCTGAAGCGTCACCACGACCGGGATGAAGACGATGGTCAGCACGGCCAAGAGGATGGTGAGCGCGATCTCGTTCGGGGTCCTCTGCCGGTTGGCCCCTTCGACCAGGGTGATCATGCGGTCGAGGAAGGTCTGACCGCGCTCGGCCGTGATGCGCACCACGATGCGGTCGGAGAGCACGCGTGTCCCCCCCGTGACGGCAGAGCGGTCACCTCCGGACTCACGGATGACGGGTGCCGACTCCCCGGTGATGGCCGACTCGTCCACCGAGGCGATGCCCTCGATGATCTCGCCGTCCGAGGGGATGAGGTCGCCCGCCTCGCACACCACGAGGTCCCCCTTCGCCAGATCCGCGGCGGCCACCCGCTCCTCGGTGCCGTTCGGCCCCAGACGGCGTGCCTCGGTTTCCGCCCGCATCCGACGCAGGGTGTCGGCCTGAGCCTTCCCTCGCCCTTCCGCCATCGCCTCGGCGAAGTTGGCGAACATCACCGTGAGGAAGAGCCACACGGTGATGGACCAGTCGAATACCCCGGGATGCGCGATCGACTCGATCAGAGTGACGACCGTGCCGACCAGCACGACGAACATGACCGGGTTCTTGATCTGCACCCGAGGGTCGAGCTTCTTGAAGGCATCGACGAGCGCCCGGCCCATGATCTCGCGGTCGAACAGGCTCCGAGACCCCGCGACGCCGTGTGGCATGTCGCTTGGCTGGGATTGCGGTTGTGTGGTCACCGTGGTCATTAGAAGAACTTTCCGTGACTGAGCTGCTCGACGATGGGGCCGAGCGAGACGGCAGGGAAGAAGGTGAGGCCGCCGATGATGATGATGACGCCGATGGTCAGCCCGACGAACATGCCGTTGTCGGTGCGGAACGTCCCGAGCGAGGCGGGTACGGTGTTCTTGGCGGCCAGGACGCCTCCCAGCGCGAGGGCCGGGATCATGATCCCGAAGCGGCCGATCATCATGTCGATGGCGCCGACGATGTTGTAGAAGGCGGTGTTGCCGGTCAATCCAGCCATGGCCGACCCGTTGTTGTTGCCCTGCGAAGTGAGGCCATAGAGGATCTCGGAGAATCCGTGAGGACCGGCGTTCAGCGGGCCGGCCCGCCCGGCATGGAGCGACACCGCGATGGCCGTGACCACCAGCACGGTGACCGGCATCACCACCGCGGCCAGGCCGGCCAGCTTCACCTCCCGGGCCTGGATCTTCTTGCCCAGGTACTCGGGTGTTCGCCCGATCATGAGGCCACCGATGAAGACCGCGATGACGGCGTAGATGAGGATGGTGTAGAGGCCGCTGCCCGTCCCGCCCGGAGTCACCTCACCGAGCATCATGCCGGTCATCGGGCCGAAGCCACCCATGGGGTTGTACGAGTCGGTGGAGCTGTCCACTGCGCCGTCGGAGGTCTGCGTCATCGAGACGTTGAACAGCGCGCTGGTCGTGTCGCCGAAATAGGAGTTCTTGCCCTCGGTGTTGCCCACCGTGGAGTGCACGCCGGCCGTCACGATGGCCGGGTTGTTCTGGTGCTCGGCGTAGGCCGTGAAGCCGACCCAGGTGCCGAAGATCAGGACCATGGCGATCAACAGTGCGACGCCGTGGCGGATGCTCCCCACCATCTTGCCGAAGGTGTACGTCAGCGCGAACGGGATGGACAGCGTGAGCCAGATGTAGATGAAGTTGGTGAGCGCCGTGGGGTTCTCGAAGGGGTGGCCCAGGTCGACGTTGAAGAAGCCACCGCCGTTGGTGCCCAGCTGCATGATCGGCCCCATGAAGCCGGCCGGGCCCCGCGGGATGGTCTGGGTGACTCCGTTCATGGCGTTGTGGATCGACACGGGCCCAGCGAGGGTCTGCACCGCGCCCAAGGCGACCATCACGATCCCCGCCAGGAAGGCGATCGGGAGCAGGATGTAGAGTATGCAGCGGGTGATGTCGACCCAGAAGTTGCCGATAGTGGGCGAGTTTCGGCGCGAGAAGCCCCGGGTCACGGCGATCGCCACGGCAATCCCGACGGCGGCGCTGACGAACTGCTGCACGGTCAGCACGCCGATCTGGGAGAAGTACGACATCGTCGTCTCGCCGCCGTAGTTCTGCCAGTTGGTGTTGGTCATGAACGAGGTGATCGTGTTGAAGCTGAGCGCTTGCGGCACAGCCCCGAAGTGCTGCGGGTTCAGCGGCAATGACCCCTGGATCCGCAGGAGCAGGTAGCCGACGGCGAGGAACACGCCGGAGAAGATGACGGTGGAGCCGGCATAGCGCTTCCACGACTGCTCCTTGTCGGGGCCTGTTCCCAGCAGCCGGTAAAAGGGCCGCTCCGCCCAGGCGAGGTAGTGGACGCGGCCGTCGAAGACGGCGGCCATGTACGACCCCAGGTAGCGCCAGGCGAGACCGAGGGTGACGATCAGGAGGACGATGGTCCAGAAGAAACCCACGTCAGAACCACTCAGGCTTGAACATGGCGATGCCCAGGTAGATGAACATCACGATGGAAATTCCGAGGAGGAGTCCCTGGACCCAGGTCATACCCGCTCCAAGCACCAGATCAGGCCAAGGAACGCCGCGGTAAAACCCACGATTCCAAGTACTACGAGGAAGTCAGCCATGGCGACCATCGTGGCGGCGCGTTCGTCAACCCGATGTCAACGCGGCGGCGCCCTGCGTCAACAGAATGTCAATACCCGCCGAGCGCCGGCTGTGCCTAAGGTGAGCACGGTCATGGAATGAGAGTGGGGTGGACAATGGGCCTGGACCTGCAGGGATGTCGCACACTGGTCACCGGGGGCTCGTCGGGCATCGGAGCCGGCCTCGCGGAGGCACTGGCCGCACGGGGCGCCGTGGTCGGCATCTGCGCCCGCCGGGCCGAGCTGCTCACCGAGGTGGTGGGGCGCTGCATGGAGCACTCCCCGGACAGCCGGATGTGGGTGGTGAACCTGGCCGACCCCGACGCCGTGGACAAGCTGGCCATCGACGTCATGGACGCGTTCGGCGGGGTCGACCTGCTGGTCAACAACGCCGGCATCCCCAAGCGCCGCCACACCACGGCGCTCGACATCGACACCATCACCGCGGTGATGCACGTCAACTACCTCTCACCGATGCGGCTGACCCTGGACCTGCTCCCCCAGATGCTGGCGCGCGGGTCGGGCACCATCGTGAACATCTCGTCGGTCGCGGCCACCCTGAGCGCCCCGGGCGAGGCGGCCTACGACGCCTCGAAGGCGGCGCTCACCGCCTTCTCCGAGGCGATGGCCGTCGACCTATGGGACATGGGGATCAAGGTCATGGTGGTGTACCCAGGCGTGATCGACACCGAGCTGTTCACGCTGCCCGACAACGACGTCCCCGACCTGCCGGTGCAGGCCGAGCCGGTGTCGGTGGCCGTGGACGCCATTCTGGCCGGGCTCGAGTCGGGCGCCGCGCAGGTCTACGTCCCCGAGTGGTTCCACGGCATCGCCGCCTCCAAGGCGAAGGATGTCGGCAAGTTCCTCGAAGGCACGGCGGCCTACCTGCGCGAGCAGAAGCAGAAGCAATCCCACGAGGCCTGAGGGAGGTCGGCATGAAGATCGAACCCGACGCGGCGGGCATGAGCGAGGAGCGCCTGGAGCGCATCACCGAGCACTTCGGCACGCAGTACGTCGACCCCGGCAAGATCACCGGCTGCCAGATCACCGTGGTGCGCGGCGGGCACGTCGCCTATCAGCACTCGCTCGGGCTGATGGACCGGGAACGCGCGCTCCCGATGGCGGACGACACCATCTTCCGCATCTACTCCATGACCAAGCCCATCGCCTCGGTCGCCCTCATGCAGCTCTACGAGCGGGGAATGTTCCAGCTCCTCGACCCGGTGTCCCGCTACATCCCCGAGTGGCGGGCCCACCAGGTGGGTGAGGTGCGGGACGACGGCTCCGTTCGACTGGTCAAGCCGGAGCGCCCGATGAACATGCGCGACGTGCTGATGCACACGACGGGGCTGCCCGGCGCGCTCTTCCCGGGCAACCCGATCGACGACGCCTTCGCCACGGCGCGGGCGGCGCAGGGGGGAGACCAGACACTCGAGAGCGTCACCTCGCTGCTGGCCGAGCACCCGCTCAAGTTCCACCCGGGCACGCACTGGAACTACGGCCTCTCGACCGACATCGTGGGGCGGCTGGTCGAGATCCTCTCGGCTCTGCCCTTCGACGAGTACCTCCAGCGCGAGCTCTTCGAGCCCCTCGGCATGGTCGACACCGGCTTCTTCGTCCCCGAGGCGTCGCTGCCCCGGCTGGCCGCCTGCTACGAGTACCGCCCGGCCGCCACCCCGCGCCTCATGGAGGGCCCCTTCGCCAACGGGTTCGTGCGCCCCCGCTCCTACCTCTCGGGCGCCGGTGGGCTGGTCTCCACGACGCACGACTACGTGGCCTTCTGCCAGATGCTGGCCAACGGAGGGCATCTCGACGGGCAGCGCGTGCTCGGGCGCAAGACGCTGGAGCTGATGACGGTCAACCACCTGCCCGGTGGGGCGACGCTGCAGGACATGGCGATCGGTGGCTTCGGCGAGGCCGGCTTCGAGGGCGTCGGCTTCGGCCTGGGCTTCGCCGTCGGCCTGGGCCCGGCGGCCACGACCATGGCCGGCTCCGCCGGCGACTTCTACTGGGGCGGGGCCGCCAGCACCGCCTTCTGGGTCGATCCCGCCGAGGACCTCTTCGCCGTCTTCATGACGCAGCTCTTCCCCTCCATCGCCTACCCCTTCCGCGCCCAGCTGCGCGCGCTCGTCTACCAGGCCATCGACGACTGATGCCAGGCGGGGAGGAGCCCGTCGGGCCGACCGACGCCGCGGCAGTCCCTCGCTTCGCCGGCATCGGCACCTTCGCCCGGCTGCCCACGGTGGCCGAGGTGGCCCGCTGGGACATCGCGGTGGTCGGCATCCCATTCGACGGTGGAACCAGCTACCGGCCCGGCGCCCGCTTCGGGCCGGCGGCGGTGCGCCAGGGTTCGCGTCTCCTGCGCCCGTACAACCCGGCGTTCGAGGCCCTGCCCTTCGCTCTGGCCCAGGTGGTCGACGCGGGCGACATCGCCTGCACGCCGTTCAGCACCGAGGAGGCGGTGACACAGATTGAGACTGCGGCCGACGCGCTCCTCAAGGCCGGCGGCCGGATGGTGGCGATCGGTGGCGACCACACCATCGCGCTCCCGCTGCTGCGCGCCACGGCCCGGCGTCACGGGCCGCTCGCCCTGGTCCACTTCGACGCGCACCTCGACACGTGGGACACCTACTTCGGGCAGCGCTACACGCACGGGACGCCATTCCGCCGGGCCTGGGAAGAGGGCCTGCTGCTGCGCGACCACAGCGTGCACGTCGGCCTGCGGGGCCCGCTGTACTCGGACCGCGACCTGACCGACGACACCGGGATGGGCTTCGCACAGGTCACGACGGGTGACGTCGACGCCCTCGGCGTCGCCGCCGTGGTGCGCCAGGTGCTGGCGCGGATCGGCGATGCGCCGGTCTACGTGTCGGTCGACATCGACGTCCTCGACCCGGCGCACGCACCCGGGACCGGGACGCCCGAGGCGGGCGGCCTGACCAGCAGGGAGCTGCTCTCCCTCCTACGCGGGCTCGAACCGGCCGCCGTGGTGGGTGCCGACGTGGTGGAGGTCTCCCCCGCCTACGACCACGCCGAGATCACGGCCATCGCCGCGGCGCATGTGCTCTACGACCTGGTCACGTTGATGGCTCGTCGCCGGGACGCCTGACCCGCAACCCTCCACCTCGACGCGGCCCCTTGCCGGTCCCGTCCCGGCCGGAAGCGGGGAAGCGAGCCTGTCCGGGGATTCTGGGCAGGCTCCGGCTTGTAACAGTGCATTCACGTACGGGAAACCGAGCGCGAACGTTGCCCCCGTAGGGTGAGCGCCACACCGCTGACGAACTGGGGAATCAAGGTGCCGAGGTGAAGCGAGACCTTCTGGTTGGTGTGGCCCAGTGGCTGGCCATGCCGGGCGAGCCGCGCCAGAACATGAACGTGGCGCTCGGCATGATGGACGACGCCGCGTCGCGGGGCGTGGAGCTCCTCGTGCTCCCCGAGCTCTGGTCCTGCGGCTACGACCCCGAGTCGCTGGGCCGCGACGCGCGAGCGGACGCCGAACCCCTGGAGGGCCCGCGCTCGGAGCGGCTGGCTGAGGCGGCCCGCCGGCGCGAGATGTGGCTGGCCGCGGGCAGTGTGCCTGAGCTGGGCGAGGACGGCCGCCTCTACGACACGGCCCTCGTCTTCAACCCCCGCGGTGAGCTAGCAGCCTGGCACCGCAAGGCGCACCTCTATCCGCCGACGCTGGAGAACACGGTGTTCACCCCGGGCGACCGGTTGACGACGTTCGACGACCCCGCCCTCGGCCGCGTCGGCCTGGTCGTCTGCTTCGACGGTGACTTCCCCGAGGTGGCCCGCACCCTGGCCCTGCGCGGTGCCCGTCTGATCCTCGCTCCCTCGGCCTACGAGGTGGAGGGAGCCAACGCCTGGGACCTCCTCTACCCGGCCTTGGCCCTGACGAACAGCCAATGGTGGGTGCAGGCCAATCAGGCCGGCTCGCATTCCACTTCCACCCTGTTGGGCGCCAGCCGGATCGTGGCGCCGACCGGCACCGTCGTGGCGGAGGCCAGCCGGGCCGCGCCGGGCTCCTCCAGCCGGGCCGAGCTGCTGGTCCACCGCATCGACCTGCACATCGCCTACGCGCGCGAAGGCATCAGCGGGCTACTGGAGGACGGGCGCCATCCCGACCTCTACTTCGAACGTGTGCCGGTCGAGTCGAAGTAAGCCCGGCGCCGACGCCCGTCGACGGGTGGGGCAAGGTTTCCGCCAGGTCAGTCTGCGGTCGACGGCGCGTGCAGGGCGGCATGGACGCGCTCGCGGAAGGCGAGGTACTGCTCGTGTGCCAGCCACGGAGCCGACGGCAGCCGGTCGATCAGGTGGGGCTCCTCGACGACCTCCCCGTTCCGGAATTGGCTGCGGGTCAGGTCGACGTCGACGCCGGACAGCCGGTTCCAGTAGTGGAAGCCCTGGGGTGAGCCGTCGTGGTTGCGCACCTCGGCCTCGAGCAGCTGGCCCCCGAGCAGGTCGTGCACGACCAGGGCCGTCACGGCGCACTGGCCCCGCGACGGGTTATCCGGTGTCCACTCCTCGGCGTCGGTCGGATCGCACGACTCGAGGGACCACGAGGCGCGGACAGCCGCCTCGACGCCTTCGAGGGTGAGCGGGTACCGGCGGTCGGATCCGTCAGGGTGCGCCACCTCCTCAGTTAACACCCCGCCCCGTCGGTCCCCGGCCGCGGGCTCGACCAGGCCAGCGGCGGGGCCGCTTCTCGCGATAATGCTCTCCGGAGGAGATCTCAACCGGAGGCCACGTGTTCCTGGAGTTCACGTCAGACCAACTGAACCTGCAGCGTCAGCTCCGGGCGTATTTCGAAGAGCTGGTCGCCGCCGTCGAGCGATCGACCCTCCAAGAGCCGACCTATACGCAGTACATCCGCCGGATGGGTCACGACGGCTGGCTCGGCCTCGGGTGGCCGACGGAGTTCGGAGGTCAAGCCCGGGGACCAATCGATCAGATGATCTTCGTCGAGGAGTCCCACTGGGCGGGGGTGCCGCTGCCGCTCCTGACGTTGAACAGTGTCGGCCCGACGCTCATGGCCCTCGGCACCAACGAACAGAAGCAACGGCTCCTGCCCGGCATTCTGCGGGGCGAGGTCCATTTCTCCATCGGTTACACCGAACCCTCAGCGGGCACCGACCTGGCCTCACTCCGGACGAGGGCGGTGCGCGACGGGGACGAGTACGTGATCAACGGCCAGAAGATCTACACGAGCGCAATCCAGTACGCCGACTACGTCTGGCTGGCGGCACGGACCGACCCCGACGCCCCCAAGCACAAGGGTCTCTCGGTCTTCATCGTGCCCGTGGACAGCCCCGGATTCCACTGGGCCCCATTGGCCACTATCGCAGGAGACATCACCAGCTCGACGTTCTACGAGGACGTCCGGGTCCCGGCGGAGAATCTCGTCGGGGCGGAGAACCAGGGCTGGAAGCTGATCACCAACCAGCTCAATCACGAACGAGTGGCGATCTGCCCGGCTTCCGGCTTGCTCCGGAGCCTGAGCGAAGTGCGTCGGTGGGCACAGGACCACCGGCTCGCGGATGGACGCGTGGCGATCGACCACGAGTGGGTCCAGATCAGTCTGGCCAGAGTGCAGGCGAAGGTCGAGGTGCTGAAGCTCTTGAACTGGAAGGTGGCGTGGGCCTCCGACAAGGGGCTGAATCCCGCCGATGCGTCGGCGACCAAGGTGTACGGAACCGAGCTGGCACTCGAGGTCTATCGGGTGCTGCTCGAGGTCGTGGGCCAGGCAGGCTACCTGGTGGAGGATTCACCGGCGGCCGTCCTGCGAGGCCGCCTGGAGCACCAGGCCCGGAGCCAGACGATCTTCACCTTCGGCGGTGGGACGAACGAGATCCAGCGCGACATCGTCGCCATGATCGGGTTGGGCATGCCCCGTGCTCCGCGCTGAGCCAGCTCGCTGCCCTCTAGGACTCGATGCGAACCAGATCCGTCCAGGCTCGAGCGGCATCACTCACGGACTGAGCATACGAAGTTGGCGAGAGACTGGCGTGCCGCGGCCCTTTGCGGGTCAGGCCTCAGTCACCCGTGAGGAATTCGAGGATTTCGGGGAACGCCGAGGGGTCTTGGATGAAGAAGAGATGGCCCCCCTCGAAGACCCGCATCGTGGCATTCGGTATCTGTTGTGCGATCGCCTCGCCGTTGGCCGCTGGAGCGATGCCGTCATAGCGGCCTGATGCCACCAAGGTCGGACACGTGATGCGGGGGAGCCGATCGTAGACATCGTGCCCGCGGCGTGCTCCGAGTTGCAGCTCCTCGCCCTTGCGCTCGTCCTGCGTCTTGTCCGTCGTGAAGCGTTGCGCCATCAACGACGCGAGCGCCCGGTCGTCATCGTGGCTCTGCAGCCAGTCGGGGGTGAAACGGGTATCGAGGATCTGCGCCGAGGTCGCCACAAGCTCAGCCGGATCCATCTCGGCCAGGGAGTGCAGCGGGAACGACGCACCGCCGGCTCCGCCTGAGGACGTACAGAGGAGCGCCAGGCGGTCCAGGCGGTCGGGAGCAGTGACCGCAACTTCTTGGGCGACCATGCCTCCGAAGCTGACGCCGGCGAGCCGGAAGTGCTCCCACCCGAGGTGGTCGGCCAGGGCCAGGGCATCCGCAGCCAGGTCGGCCATGGCGTACGGGCCGTCCGGGAGCGCCGAACGTCCGATGCCCCGTTGGTCGAACGCCACCACCTCGAAGGCTCCGGCAAAGACGGTGAGGAGAGGCAACGCATTGGCCACGGTCGCGCCGGTCCCGTTCAAGAACAGAAGGCCGGGTCCCGATCCGCGCCGCTCGAAGTAGAGCTCTGTTCCCCTGATGCTCGCACTCGCCATGACCCATTGTGCCGTGTGATCCGGCGCCCTTGCACAGGGGCGCCGTGTGATCCGGCGCCCTTGCACAGGGGCGCCGTGTGATCCGGCGCCCTTGCACAGGGGTGCTGTCACGACTCAGGACAGGAGGAACTCAGCCTCGTTGCGGTCGATCCACGCAGCGAGCTCGTCCAGGCCGCTGAGCCAGATCTCATGGTCGCCAGTGGGCACGTACACGCACACCGCCCCGTCAATCACGCTGACGGCGAGGGTGACCTCGCCTCCGGGGTCGAGGCACCAGGACGGCTGCAGCCCCGGGGTCGTCGAGGGGCCGAAGTGCCACCCCTCCCGCCTCTCGAGGAGCCTGCCAATCCGGTCGAAGAGATCGGGTTCGTGCGGCACTGCTGGCCCTTTCGACGGCGAGTCGCCATCCTCCCACCTGTGCCACAACTCTGACGACCTGCGATCGGCGGGCCGAGCGTGCGCGCACCGTTGCATCGGCCGCGACAGTCAGCGGAAGAGGTCCGCAAGGTGCGCTGCGTGGCACTCTCGTCAGAGCAGTGCCGATCCGACATCCCCCGATCGACGCCGCGGCCTGGGTACGTTGGCCTCATGGGGGACCTGCCGACGCGCCAACGGGACGACGAGGTCGCGTGGGGCATCCGATCGCACACGGAGCCCCGATGGCCCGCGCTTCTCGCGACGCTCGCAGCCATGTCTCTCCAGGTGATCCTCCCCGACGACCTCATTCGGTACCTCGGCAACCGCGCGCTCATTCCCTCCCTGGAGGGGGGTCTGCTGCTGGTCCTCCTCATCGCCAACCCCGGGCGCATCTCCAGGGAGGAGTCGCGCCTGCGGATCGTCGGCATCGCGTTGATCGCGCTGATCACCGTGGCCAACGTGGTGTCACTCATCGATCTCATCCACGCGCTGCTCTACCAGAGCGGGGGTCACGCCGGAGGGCGATCCCTGGTCTACGCGTCCGTTCCCATCTGGCTGACCAACGTGATCGTGTTCGGACTGTGGTACTGGGAACTTGACCGGGGCGGTCCGGCGACCCGGCAGCAGCCAGAGCACCGCCAACCGGACTTCCTCTTCCCCCAGATGTCCACCCCGGGTTCAGCACCGGGGTGGACACCGGACTTCCTCGACTATCTCTACACGTCGTTCACCAACGCGACCGCGTTCAGCCCGACCGACACGATGCCCCTCACGGCGTGGGCCAAGTTGTTGATGTTGCTGCAGTCCCTCGCATCGTTGGTGACCGTGGCCGTGGTCGTCTCGCGCGCCGTGAACATCTTGGGCTGAAGGGTCCGGCCGCGGGTGCGGTCGGCTGGGCGGGCGCTTCGAGCATGGCGCGGCACCTAAAGGAACGCCACCGTCGCCGCGTGGGCCCATCGGCTCAGTGCCCAAAAGTCTCGAATCGAGCCCGGCCGTGAGGTTTCCAGCGCACCGGTGCTGCAATGGGGGTAGCGTCCTTGACGATCGGCTCGATCTCACGAGGCGATCGCCGACCATTACGAGAAAGGGACCTCAATGATCTTCGTCACGGAGTACCGGTTGAAGCCTCATCAGTCCAAAGCAGAAGTCAAGCGCCTGATGGACATCTTCGGGCAGCGTGGCGCTGCCGAAGGTGAGATCGCCCACTACGTGCGTGCCGACGGAACGGGTGGCTACACGATCACGGAGTCAGACGACATCAACTATGCGGACACCCTGGCGTACTCGGAGTTCATGACGTTCACCATCACCCCCGTCCTGAAGGTCGACGACGCCGTGGGTCCGATCTTCGAATACCTGGGGTGACCCCGCTGAAGAACTGATCTGAAGGCGACCAGACGGGCATCTCGGCCCAGTTCGGTCGCTCCGGGTCGATGATCCGGTCAGTCGTCCACTCGCGACGGAGGTGGTCCTCGCCCTCATCCTCGGTTCGGCCGCCTTCGCCGGCTACGAAGCCATCGACCGCCTGATCCATCCCCACAAGGTCACGCACCTCGGCATCGTGATGGTCGCCGCCGTCATCGGCGCCGTGGGCAACGAGGTCGTCGCCCGGTACCGCATACGGGTCGGCCGCCGCATCGGGTCGGCCGCGCTGGAAGCCGACGGCATCCATGCCCGGACCGACGGCCTCACCTCGCTGTTCGTGCTCATCGGCGCCATCGCCGTCGCCCTGGGGGCACAGTGGGCCGACGCGGCGGTCGGCCTCGTCATCACGGCCGCCATCCTCGTCGTCGGCTATCAGGCCGCGCTGAGTGTCGGGCAACGCCTGCTCGACGCCGTCGATCCGGCCATCGTCGACCGCATCGAACGGACGGTCGCCGCGGTCGATGGCGTCGTGGCCGTGACCGAGGTGCGGGCCCGCTGGATGGGACACCGGCTCCTCACGCAGGTGCGCCTCAGCGTCGATGGCTCGTTGCCCGTCACCGGGGCGCACGAGATCGCCGAGATCGCCCAGCACCAGTTGCTCCACCACGTCTCGAAACTTTCCGACGCGATCATCCACGTCGACCCGGCCGCCGCCGGATTCGACGCCCACGCGTCGACGGCCCACCATCGGAGCACGCACTGATCCCGTCTGGCGCTGGGCATACTTGCGCCCATGGCCACACCAGAGGCCCCACGCCTGGTTCTCGCCTCCGGCTCCAAGGCGAGGCTCCGGGTCCTCCGCGATGCCGGCTTCGACCCCGAGGTCGTGGTGAGCGGGGTGGACGAGGACGTCGGAGACCTGCCGACGGTCACAGCGGTCACGGTACTCGCTGAGCGCAAGGCGTCAGCGGTCGCGCCCCTCTGCGAGCACGCGCTGGTCCTGGGGTGCGACTCGCTGCTGGAACTCGATGGGCATGCGCTCGGCAAAGCGGCGTCCGCATCCGAGATCGTCGCCACATGGCGGCGCCTCTCGAACCGGCAGGGCCGACTCCACACCGGCCACTGCCTGATCGACACGCGATCGGGACGACGCGTGGGCGACGTCGCGAGCACGCTGATCCGGTTCGGCAGCCCGACCGACGAGGAGCTGCGGGCCTACTCGGCGCGGGAACAGGTGCTCGAGCTGGCCGGTGCATTCAGCATCGAGGGTCATGGAGGACCGTTCGTCGACGGCATCGACGGCTCTCCGTCCAACGTCCTCGGATTGTCGCTCCCCCTCTTCCGCTCGCTGCTGTCGGAGATCGGGGTTCGGATCACCGATCTGTGGCGTCCGCGGCATCCGACCTGAGGGTGCGGCGCAGCGGCTCAGGTGAGCTGCAGCAGGAACTCGGAGACCTTCTCGGGCTCGGTGATCATCAGGTCGTGACCGGTCTCGATCTCGAACACCCGGTCCGCGCCGCGCGTCCGCTCCTCCACGCTGACACCCGCAGCGGTCATCGGGTTCTTGCAGACGATGTCGGTCCTCGGGATGCGACGCACCGCCTCTTCGTCAATCAGGCGCAGGCTCTGCTCGAAGGTCCTCCAGGGTTGCGGGGTCAGCCGTCCCTGCATCCACTCGAGCGCCTCCTGGTCTGTCACGCCATAGAAACGACCGGCCTCCGGCATGTAGTTCAGGATGAGCTCGACGCCATCGACCACCTTGCCCATGTTCCGGGCCATTTCCATCAGGTCCGGCGACACGTCCGCGAGTGACTGGCCGTCTCTGGGGGTTGCCGCATCGAGGTAGACCAGGTGCCCGACCCGGGAGGGCGCGCGGTCGGCGACACCGGTGATGACCATCCCCCCGTAGCTGTGGCCTACGAGGATCACATTGCGCAGGTCCTCGTACTTGAGGACCGCGACCACGTCGTCGATGTGCATGTCCAGGTCGACATCGGGGCCGAGGAGATGCGCCCGCTCGCCGAGACCGGTCAGCGTCGGCGTGTGGACCTCGTGGCCGGCGCCGCGGAGAAACGGCGTCAGGCGCTGCCAGCACCACCCACCATGCCCGCCACCGTGCACGAGCACAAATGTCGCCATGACCGTGTCCCCTTCGTCCGGCCATCCGGCTCCTCGCCGTGGCACCCGCTCGAGCCCTCACGTGCTCGCAGCGGCGCTCACCCTAGGAAGTGGTGCGCCGAGCGTCAACGATGGCGCGGGCGGTGACCGGAGAAATGTCGCTTCTCCCCCGGGGAGATCGACCACCGAACGTTAAGGTCTGACGCCATGAACTTCTGGGTGACGTACCCGCTGATCTCCCATCCGTACAACCCCGAGCTCCTCACCAAGGCGGGCCTGACGGAGTTCTGCGTGGAAGCCGAGGCCGCCGGGTTTTCGGGCATCGGGTTCACCGACCACCCGGCCCCCACCGAGAGGTGGCTGCAGGCCGGCGGGCATGATGCCCTCGATCCGTTCACCGCCCTCTCCTTCTGCGCCGCCGTGACCGACCGGCTCCGCCTGATCCCCAACATCCTGGTGCTGCCCTACCGCAATCCGTTCCTGGTTGCGAAGGCGGCCGCCACCCTCGACGCGCTCTCCGGTGGCCGCTTCACACTGTCCGTCGCCACCGGGTACCTGCGCGGCGAGTACAGCGCGTTGGGCGTCGACTTCGATGAGCGCAATGCGCTCTTCGACGAAGCCATCGAGGTGATCCTCGGCATCTGGAGCCAGGATGACTACGCCCGCGAGGGACGGACGTTCACCGCCAAGGGCCAGAGCGCGAACCCCAAGCCCGATCCGTTCCCTCCGATCTGGGTGGGGGGGAACAGCCGGTTGTCCCGGCGCCGGGTTGCCCGCTACGGCAACGGCTGGAATCCGTTCCCCGCCCCCCGGGTCCTGGCCCAGACGGCCAAGACCCGGCCCCTCGAGACCCTGGACGACCTTCGCCCGATGGTCGACGAGCTGTGGCAATTCGTCGACGAGGCCGGGCGGGACCGGTCCGAGATCGACGTGTCGTTCGGCTCCGGGGCCGGGGGAGACCCGGGAAGCGACACGTTCAACGCAGACGCCCAACTGACGGCGGTGGAGGAGCTGGCGCAGCTGGGGATCACGTGGGCGGGCGTCGGGGTACCGGGCGATTCGCTGGCCCACGCCGTCGAGTCGCTCCACCGCTTCGGCGAGTCGGTGATCGGGCAACGGTAGGTTCGGAAGGAGGACCCCCGTGACGGCGTTTGTGATCTACCAGGCGGACATCCTCGACCCCACCCAGTATGAGGAGTACAAGGAGCAGGTGGCACCGAGCATCCTGGCGGCCGGTGGCCGGTATCTGGTGCGCGGCGGCGACGCCACGGCGCTCGAAGGCGAGATGCCGGCGAGTCGCACCGTGGTGCTCGCCTTCCCGACGCGCCAGGCCGCACTCGACTGGTACCACAGCACGGAGTACACGGCGATCAAGAAACTTCGCGACGGGGCAGCCCGGGCAACGCTCTACGTCGTCGACGGCATCGAGGAGGCCGGGTAGGGTCGCCGCCATGGCAGCGACTGCGGGCACGGGAGGCTCGCCCACCGGTTCACCCGGTCAGCGGGTCCCCTCGGTGATCCCCGGCGGGGACGAGGAGACGATCTCGCTCTACG
This sequence comes from uncultured Acidimicrobiaceae bacterium, assembly GCA_963717455.1. GTDB lineage: Bacteria > Actinomycetota > Acidimicrobiia > Acidimicrobiales > RAAP-2 > Bog-473. The sequence continues at coordinate 1,277,525 of OY970336.1, read as the reverse complement.
ACGGGCTGCTCACGACGCGCGCCATCCGGCGCTACACCGATGAGCCCGTCCCCGACGAAGTGCTGCGCGACATCCTCTTTGCCGCCACCCGGGCCCCGAGCGGGTCCAACCGCCAGCCGTTCCGCTTCATCGTCCTCACCGACGGGCCGGTGGCCCGCGAGGCCAAGCGGCTGCTCGACGAAGGGGCCCGCACGTTCTGGGCCGCCAAGCGGGAGGCTGACGGTTACGACAAGGGGTCGGGCGCCGACGCCGACTCCCCGAAGTCCCGCATGGCCCGCACCATGCAGCGATACGTCGACACCTTCGAGTCCGTGCCCGTGCTGATCCTGGCCTGCTTCGTGCACTACCGCCACACCAATTACACGGACGGCGCATCGGTGTACCCCGCCTGCCAGAACGTGCTCCTCGCCGCCCGCGCCCTGGGCTACGGCGGCGTCATGACGGGCTGGCAGTTCGCCGCGGACGCCGAGCTGCGGGCCCTGTTGCACATCCCCGAAGAGGTCGATCTGATGGCGACCATCACCATCGGCCGCCCCCAAGGGCGCCACGGCCCGGTGCGCCGGCGCCCGCTCCCCGAGCTGGTCTACGGCGAGCGCTGGGGGGAGGCGCCCGACTGGGCGGTGGACCCGGAGGGGGTCGCGCACTCGGCCGCGGGACCACCCACCGCCAGCTAATACAGTTTGGGTGTTGCGCCCGCCCTCGGAAGGCTGACCATGCCCCCTGTCGACTCCCCTGTCTTCGACGCCGACAACCACTACTACGAGGCGCTCGATGCGTTCACCCGCCACCTCGACCCTGCGCTGGGGCCCCGGGTGATCCAATGGGTCGACGTCGGCGGGCGGAGGTACCACGCCTTGGGCGGCACGATCAGCCGGGCCGTCACCAACCCGACCTTCAATCCGATCGCCCCGGCTGGCGCTCTGGTCGACTACTTCCGGGGCAACCCCGAGGGCCGGCCGATGCACGAGCTCATGGGGTCGCCCGAGCCGATCCGCCCCGAGTACCGCGACCGCGAGGCGCGCCTCGCCACGATGGACGCCCAAGGTCTGGCCAAGGTCTGGCTCTTCCCGACGCTGGGCATGCTCTACGAGGAGGCGCTCAAGCACGACCCCGGCGCGGTCGTCCTCTTGTTCCGGGCGTTCAACCGCTGGCTCGCCGAGGACTGGGGCATGGCCTACGCCGATCGCATCTTCGCTGCCCCCTACATCTCGTTGGCCGACGTGGACGAGGCCGTCCGCGAGCTCGAGTGGGCGCTGCAAGCGGGTGCCCGCACCGTCGTCATGCGGGCCGCGGCGCCGACCACAGCGACGGGGCCGCTCTCGCCGGCCGCCGACGCCTTCGACCCCTTCTGGGCCCGGGTCAACGAGGCCGGCATCACGGTGGTGGTGCACGCGGGCGACGCCGGGCTGTCCTCCAACGGGTACGCCGCCGACGGCTTCTCGGCGTCGTTCCGCGCCGGCCCGGCCCGGCCGAGCATCAAGATGTTCGCCATCGAGCGGGCGGCCCACGACTTCCTGGCCACCCTCATCCTCGAGAAGCTCTTCGACCGGTTCCCGAACCTGCGCATCGCCTCCGTCGAGAACGGCTCGGAGTTCCTCGCCCCTCTGTTCAAGAAGATGCGCACGACGGCCCGGCGCATGCCCGGCTACTTCTCCGAGGACCCCGTGGTCACCTTCCGCCGCCACGTGTGGATCAACCCCTTCTGGGAGGACGACGTCGACGAGATCGTGGACCTCATGGGTGACGACCGGGTCATCTTCGGCTCGGACTGGCCGCACGTCGAGGGCCTGCCCGAGCCGACGGACTGGGCGACCGAGCTGCAGAAGCTCCCGCCCGAGTCCGTGGCCAAGATCATGGGCGCCAACGTGTCCGAGCTCAACGAGCGGAGGCCGGCATCGTGACCGAGGTCGTCGACCGCAGCGAGACGGTGGCCTCGGCGGCGTCCGCGTCCCAGATGGAACCGCACGTCATCGTCCTCTTCGGGGCGACGGGCGACCTGGCGGCGCGCAAGCTGCTGCCGGGGCTGCTCCATCTCTCCCAGACCGGGATGATGCCCGAGTACCGGATCGTCGGCAGCTCCACCAGCGACCTGAGCGACGAGGACTTCCGCCACCTGGCCCGCCACGCCTGCGATCAGTTCGCCACGGGCAAGATCTCGCTGCTGCAGTGGGCCAACTTCGAGCAGCGCCTGACCTTCGTGTCCACCGCTGCCGGGCCGGAGGCCCTGGCCGACGCCGTCCACCAGGCGGAGGACGCAATCGGGGGCGAGCCGCGCCGGCTGCACTATCTCAGCATCCCGCCGGTGGCGGACCGCGACGTGATCCAGATGCTGGCCGACGCCAAGTTGGTCGAGCGCTCGCGGGTGATCATGGAGAAACCGTTCGGAACCGACCTGGCCAGCGCCGTGGCGCTGAACGACATGCTGCACCAGTACTTCGACGAGAGCCAGATCTTCCGCATCGATCACTTCCTCGGGAAGGAGGCGGCGCAGAACATCCTGGCCTTCCGCTTCGCCAACGGCCTCTTCGAGCCGATCTGGAACCGGGACCACATCGACCACGTGCAAATCGACGTGCCCGAGACGCTCGGCGTCGACGACCGCGTCAAGTTCTACGAGGCCACCGGCGCGTTCAAGGACATGGTGGTCACGCACCTGTTCCAGATCCTGGGCTTCATGGCCATGGAACCTCCGACGGAGCTCTCCGCCGGCCCCATCAACGAGGAGAAGAACAAGGTCTTCCGCTCCATGCGCCTCCTCGATCCGACCCAGGTCGTGCGCGGCCAGTACGACGGCTACCGCGACATCCCCGGCGTGGCGCCCGATTCCGACACCGAGACGTTCGTCGCCCTGCGCTGCGACATCGACAACTGGCGCTGGGCCGGCGTGCCCTTCTTCCTGCGCACCGGGAAGCAGCTCGGTGGCGGCGAGCGGATCATCTCCATCGCGTTCCGTGAGCCCCCCAGGTCGATGTTCCCCGACGACTCGGGCATGGGCAGCCAGGGCCCGGACCACCTCACCTTCGACCTGGCCGACTCATCGAGGCTGTCGCTCTCGTTCTACGGGAAGAGGCCGGGACCGGGAATGAAGCTCGAGAAGCTCAGCCTGCAGTTCGCGCTGCACGAGACGGGGCAGGATGCCGACGTGCTCGAGGCCTACGAGCGCTTGATCCACGACGCCATGGTCGGCGACCACACGCTGTTCAACACCGCCGAGGGTATCGAGCGCCTGTGGGAGATCTCGACGCCCCTGCTCGAGGACCCGCCCGCCGTGCAGTCCTACCTCAAGGGGAGCTGGGGGCCGCCGGCCATCAACGACCTCATCGCACCTCGGACCTGGCGGCTGCCCTTCGAGCGCCGCTGGCGCGGGTCCGCGTCCACCTGAGTCGGGGCGCTCGGCCGGTGTAGGCCACGAGCTGCGCCATCGGGTCGGCGGCGTGGCTCACCGAGATCTCTCCGCCGAAGGCGTCACCGTTGCGCAGGGCGGGCTGGATCAGGCCGTCGCGCGCCAGACCGAGCACGTAGGTGCTGAGCCCGTCGTTGCTCGGGAGCTCCTGGCCGGTCGCGCGGGCGTAGTCCCAGGCGTGCACGAGCAACTCCATGGACAGGATCCGTGAGGCCAGTTCGGCCGGCATCTCCCCGCCCGCCAGCTGCACCGTCCCCTCGAGGCCGCGCCGACGCCAGCCCTCGAGGACGGGCTGGCCCAGGTCCGCGATGCGGACCTCGTACGCGGCATCCTCGTCCGGCGAGACCGAGACACCGGCGCACCCGCCCAGAGCGACCAGCGACCCCGCCAGGTGGCCGGTCAACTGGTCGACGTCGAACTTGGCGCACGGCGTCTGCGCCTTGCCGTCGCCCGGTCCCATGCCCCGCAGGACATGGGTGCACATGGCGAGCGAAGCCTCGGCCGCGCCGAGCTGGTCCCAGGACTCTGCGTCGCGCACCAGCGACGGATCGAGGCCGGCATCGCCTCCTGCCCCGCGGTCACCAGCCGTCCGAGGAAGTGGTCCCAGCCGTGCGAGTGGTTCTCGTCCTGCTCGGGCGTCAGTCCCTCGTGGACCGGGTGCACCGTGGTGCCGCCCTCGACCGGCTCGAGCGTGACCGTGACGGTCGACGCGCCCGGTGGGAGCGCATCGTCACCCTCCCACCCCCACGTGTAGACGAGGCGCCTGCCGGGCTCGACCTCGACGAAGGTCCCGCCGGCATTGGCCCCAGGTACCACGGTCCAGCGGAAGTCGCCGCCGGCGCGCAGGTCGAGACGGGCCGACACCACCTGCCAGCGCCGCAGGCGCGGCACCGGAGCCCCGCACGGACTAGAAAGAGCGACCAGCGCCGTCACCAGTACGACGCTCCAGAGGGTGGTATGCCGAGGATGGTCATCACGCACGGCGTGGCCGACGTCGACACCTGGCTGCAGTTCAAGTCCGAGCGAGCAGACAGCGTCGCCGCCATGGGAGGAGCCAATGCCGTGGACCTCGTGGCGCTCGACGGGAGCAATGCCGTTGCCGTTGCCGTCGCCGCCGACGTGGACGATGTCGCAGCCATGATGGCGGGACTCGCGTCGCCACCACCCGAGCTCGCAGCGGTGATGGAGAAGCACGGCGTCCTTCCGCCCTTGGTGGTCTACGTCGAGAAGTAGCCGTCGCCGTCAGGGCTGCTGCTGGAACCAGCGAGCATTGGCCTCTTCGAAGAGGCGGGCAGTGCGTTCGAAATCGCGTGGCCGCTCTTCGAGGGTCTCGACGTCCCACTCGGAGCGCTCGACGGTGAAGAAGTCACCCCCGTAGACGTGGAGGGCCACGGCGAACTCGCGGCGGGTGTTCGCCACCGAATGGATCACGTCGTCGCCCAGGACGAGCACGTCACCGGCCGGGAGCTCCCGGCCGCCCGTTGACTCGAGACCCCCCGGAGCCCGCCGGAAGAACGCGTTGTCCTCCTGGCCCCCGTACATCCCGATGGCCGCCCACATCCGGTGCTCGTGGGGATAGAGGGCCATCCCGGGGGTCCACGCCACGTGCAGCACCGTGAGATCGGCGGCGTTGTGCAACGTGGTGATTCCGCCCACCTCGACCGGTCCGAGTGCCTCCTGGAGCTCGGTGGAATGGGCCACGAGTTCGTCGAGAACGTCGCGCACGGCCAGGACAGGCGTGTGCTCTGCCAGTGCCGCCTGACACCTGGCGACGATCTCGTTGACGGTGAGCGCCATCGCCCCAGACTACGACCGTCGCCTCTGGCCGGCATGACAGCGACGCGGGATCAGGGCATGGCGGCGAACACCTGCCAGCGTCCGGGGACTCCCTTCAAATCGTGTTCTCCCCGATCTTCGAACTCGAGGTCTGAACCGGCGAGGTCGGTCACCGTTCGGGAGACGAGGACCTCGCCGGCCTGGGCCAACGCCTCGATACGGGCGGCGATGTTGACCCCTATGCCGGCGATGTCGTCCCCGCGTCGCTCGACTTCTCCGGTGTGCACACCCGCCCGTATCTCCATGCCGAGGGCCTGAGCGCCGTTGCTGATGGCCCGGGCGCACCGTACAGACCGGGCGGGGCCGTCGAACGTCGCGAGGATGCCGTCGCCGGTCGTCTTGACGAGCCGACCGCCATGGCGCTCGATCTGGCGCTCGGCGAGAGCATCGTGCTGATTGAGCAGCCGCCTCCACGCGCTGTCCCCGAGCTCGGCGGCGCGACGGGTCGAATCGACGATGTCGGTGAACACGACGCTGGCGAGCATCCGGTCCGGCTCGGGCACCGAGCGCGCGCCGGTGAGGAATTCCTCGACCTCGTCGAGGATCTGGTCCGTGTTCTCGGTCCACCAGAAGTGATCGGTGCCAGGGACCTCCACCAGCCGGGCGCCGTCCATGTGCTCGGCCACGTACTGACCATGTGCCAGCGGGACCATGCGGTCCCCGGTCCGGTGCAGCACCAGGGTCGGTGCGTGCACCAACGGGAGGGCCGCCCTGACATCGATCTCCATATACGAGGTGAGGAGGGCCATGGCTGCTCCCGGGCTCGAGGCCAGGCGCTGCACACGAGCGAACGACTCCCGCGCTCGGGGATCGTGGGCGACACTCGGAGCCCAGGCACTGAGTCCGACACCGGTTCCCCAGTCAGGCTCGAGGTACAGCGCAAACCTGTGGAGCTGCTCGGCGGGTATCCCGATCGGGTGGTCGGGACAGGACGTGATGCGGGCGTAGGTGTTCAAGAGCACCAGCGCCCGGGTTCGCTCGGGGTGGGCGGCGGCGAAAAAGATGGCCATGGGCCCGCCCTCCGACACGGCAAGCAGGGCTGCTTCCTCGGATCCTGTGGCCTGCATGACGGCTTCGATATCGAGCATGCGGCGGTCCACGTCGGGCAGCCGGTCGGTCCGGTCGGACATGCCGGTGCCGCGTTTGTCGAACATGATGACGCGGGAGAACGAACCGAGCCGATGGAGGGCCCACGGGCCATGGCATCGTCCTCCCAGGCCAGCTCGACGTGCGAGATGAACCCTGGGATCACCACGAGATCGAAGGGGCCGCTGCCGAATGCCTGGTAGGCGATGTGAACGCCGTCATCAGCCTTGGCGTAGTGCGTCTCCGGCACTCGGTCCACGTGACCATTTGAGCAGGGCCGAGCCAGAGCTGCACGGGGAGCGCACAGTGCCAGACCGGACCGTCACTCACGCACCTGCCCCGGTCGCGCCTGCAGGGGCACAGCGACGCCGGCCTCAGGGAACGAGCAGCACCCGGCCGAAAGCCTGCCGGCTCTCGATGTAGGCGTGCGCGCCCGCCGCGTCGGAGAGGGGGAAGGCGCGGTCGATGACCACCTTGAGCTCGCCTCTCGCGATGGCCTCGAGGTGACCGGCGATCATGGCGTGCGCGCGCGGGTACAGCAGCAGCTCGGCACCCAGGAAGTAGCCCGACAGCGTCTGGTTGTTGGGCCGCATGCCCGAGATGTCGAGATGTTCGGCGGCCGAGCGCCCGGCGTCGCCGACGGTGACGCACCGGCCCCGATAGGCCAGCACGTTGACGCTCCCCTGCAGGGTCACGCCCCCCACCGAGTCCACCACGACGTCGACACCGCGGCCGTCGGTCAGGCGGCGCGCCTCGGCGACGAAGTCGTGGGTGGCGTAGTTGATGCCCTCGTCGAGGCCGAGCTCGCGCAGGCGCTCCAGGCGGTCGTCGCTCGAGGCCGTCGCGAAGACGCGGGCTCCGGCCCGCTTCGCCATCTGAATGGCCGCAATCCCCACTCCGCCTGCACCGGCGTGGATGAGCGCGGTCTCTCCCGCCTGCAGGCGGCCGAACTCGAAGAGGCAGTCGTCGGCCGTCCCGAAGGGCACGGGCACACAGGCGGCCTGGTCGGTCGGGACGCCGTCGGGGATCTTCCAGGCGAAGGCCTCCGGCACCGCCCTGCGCTCGGCGTGCGACCCGTCGAGGCCGACCGTGACGACACGGTCCCCTGCCGCGAGGCCCCGCACGCCGGCACCCATCTCGGCCACCGTGCCCGCGCACTGGTAGCCCACCACGTGCGGCACCGCGCCCAGATCGCCGCCGAGCCGGTTCAGGGTGTCGCCGCCCTCGATGCTGACCGCCTCGACGTCGACGAGGATGTCCCCCGGCCCGGGCACGGGGTCGGGCACGTCCTCGTAGCGGAAGACGTCGGGCGCCCCCGTCTCGTAGTACACCGCTGCCTTCATGAGCGGACATATTCCCGCATTTGGAAGCGGCGCGTCCTGTCGGCGTACCAGCGGGAGGTCTGGGGCAGCTGCGTGGCGATCTTGCCGCGGGCGTTCTTGAAGTAGCTGTCGCACCCGTCACTCCAGATGGTGCCGGCCAGGGCCTCGGCCAGCTCGTGGTTGTAGGCGTCCATGACCTCGCGCCGGACGTCGACGGCGCTCGCCCGGCGCCGGCGCATGGCCCGCAGGGCGCTGAGGACGTAGCCGGCCTGGGCCTCGAGGATCACGATGATGGAGTTGCCGCCCTGGTTGGTGTTCGGGCCGTAGAGCATGAAGAAATTGGGGTACCCCGACACCGTCAGGCCCATGTACGCGTGGGCCACCTCGGACCAGTCGTCGTGCAGGCGCCGCCCACCCGCGCCCACGATGTCCATTCCCTTCAGATACTCCGTCGCCTGGAATCCGGTGGCGAGCACGATGGCGTCGGTCGGCCGCTCCCGCCCGTCGTCGGTGACGACGGAGTCCGGGGTGACCCGCTCGATGCGGTCGGTGACCAGCTCGACGTTGTCGCGCACGAGAGCCTTGTAGAAGTCGCTGCACACGAGCGTGCGCTTGCACCCGAAGGGGTAGTCAGGCGTGAGCTTGGCCCGTAGCTCGTCGTCCTTGATCCGGTACTCGATGTGGCTGAGCGCGAGCGCCTTGAGCTGCTCGGCTGTCTCGTCGCCGTGGCGGAAGGCGATCGTGTTCTCGAAGGCCCAGTAGATGGCGCGGCGGTGGCGTCGGATGGCGATCGGGTTGCGGGCGAAGCGGCGCTTCTCCTCCTCGGTGAAGGGCTTGTCCGAGCGGGGCAGGATCCATTGCGGCGTGCGCTGGTACACGTCGACGGCGGCGACCGCGGCCAGCTCGGGCACGATCTGCGCCGCGCTGGCACCCGTACCGATGACCGCCACCCTCCTGCCGGCCAGGTCGTGCTCGTGCTCCCAGCGGGCCGAGTGGAAGCAGGGGCCGGCGAAGGACGCGAGGCCGTCGATCTCCGGGACGAACGGGGTGGCGAAGGTCCCGATGGCGCTGACCAGCACGTCGGCGTCGTAGGCGCCGCCCTCGCCGTCGCTCAGATGCCACCGCTTCGCCCCGTCGTCCCAGTGGGCCGCGGTGATGCGGGTGTACGGGCGCAGGTGGGGGCGGATCCCGAAGCGGTCGGCGCACTCCTCGAAGTACTGGAGGATCTCGGGCTGCTCGGCGTAGGTCTTGCTCCAATCGGGCTTGAGGGCGAACGAGTAGGAGTACAGGTGCGACGGCACGTCGCACGCCGCACCGGGGTAGGTGTTGGCCCGCCACGTCCCGCCCACGCCGTCGGAGGCCTCGAAGATGACGAAGTCGCGTTGGCGGGCCTTGGCCAGTCGGATGGCGAGGCCGAGCCCGCCCGCGCCGGCGCCGATGATCGCGACGCGCCAGTGCGGGACTCCCCCACTCCCTTCCGCCTCGCCCCGCGCCATGACCGTTACCCGCCGCGCACCGGCATCGCAGCCAGGTTCCGCCTCGCCAGGTCGTCCATCAGCTCCACCGGCACGCCGTTGGGGTCGTGCACCACGGCCAGGCGCACCGGGCCGACGGCGACCACCGTCGGCTGTCCCCCGACTCCGAGCTGCGCCAGGCGCGGCAGGACCGTGTCGAGGTCGGCGTAGAGCGACAGCAAGAAGAAGCCCTCGGCCGGCCCCGGCGCACCTGGAGCAGGCGGCGCCGTGCCGTCCATGACGACCAGCTCGACGATCCCGTCCTCGGGCGCTGCCGCCTCGCCCAGGAACACCGAGCGCAGCGTCGTCGACCCCGCGCCGAAGAGCTCGCGCCACGGACCTTCGAACGTCTGGTCCATGACGACCTCGAGCCCGAGCGCGTCGCGCCAGAAGACGAGGCTGGTCTCGACGTCACGCGTCGCGATCGCGGAGTGATGCACCTTGGCCACGGGCCCAGAGTCTGTCACTGCCGGCCGGGTACGGTCTGGCCCTGGGCGGGACCGAAGGGAGGCACATGGACCAGGAGACCGAGCCGATCGCGCTGGTCGTCGGAGGCGGGTCGGGCATCGGCGCCGCCCTGACCGATCTGCTGCGGTCACGGGGCACCACGACCGTGACCTGGGACATCAACGGGGCCCGCGACGTCACCTGCGACGTGACCGATCCCGCGGCGATCGACGAGGCCGTGGCCCTGACCCGCCTGCACTGGGGGGTCCCGACCTGGGTCACCGTGACCGCGGGCGTCGGGCACGCCGGGCTGCTCGCCGACGCGACGCCGGAGGAGTTCGACCGGGTCATGCGCGTCAATACCCGCGGGCCCTGGCTCTGCATGCGGGCCTGGCTCGGCGCCATGCAGGAGCAGTCGGTGCCGGGTTCCTTCGTCGCCGTCTCGAGCGTCAGCGCGCGGTTGGTGGACCGCAACATGGGCGTCTACTGCGCGTCGAAGGCGGCCCTGTCCATGCTGGTGAAGGTCGCGGCCGCCGAATGGGGGACACTGGGCCTGCGCGTCAACGCGGTGGCGCCGGGCGTGACACGCACCCCCATGCTCGGACGCGGGCCGTCGGCGACCGTCGAGGGCTCACCGTGGCTGGCCGGCGTGGCCGAGCGCACCCCGCTGGGCCGCCTGGGCGAGGCCGACGACATCGCCGAGGCCATCGTCGCCCTGCACGCCATGGCGTGGGTCACCGGCCACGTGCTCGAGTGTGACGGCGGCCTCTCGTTGCACAGCCCCGCAGACCCCTACGGCACGATGCTGCGCCTGCGCGATCGGAGCCGCTGAGGGCGCACCGGTCCGTCCGAGACGCTCAGCCCTGGGGCCGCAGGCCGTCGCAGACGATGGCGAGCAGGTCGCAGGCGGGGGCCCCCGTGGCATGCGAGGCCGCCTGACAGGTCGCGCCGACGAGGGACATCACGATGTCCGCCGTCACGTCCGGGCGCACCGCGCCGACCGACTGGGCCCGCTCCAAGAGCACGCCCACCGCCTCCCGCAGCCCGTCCTTCACCTCGGCGGCCGCCACGTCGAATTCCAGGCCCGCACCCATCACGGCGACCAGGAGGTCCCGCTTGGCCGCGCCTTCCTCGACGACGTGCCCGAGGAAGCCGAAGAAGGCCGCGGCGGGGTCCTCGGCTTGGGCCAGCGCCCGCGCGTCGAGCGTGAGGGCGGAGAGCCGGTCCAGCAGGATGGCCTCGCACAGCTTCTCCTTGGTCGGGAAGTGGCGGTAGAGGGTCCCCACGCCCACGCCGGCCTTCTCGGCGATCGTGTCGACCGGCACCTCTATCCCCTCGGCGGCGAACACCACTTCGGCCGCCTCGAGGATGCGGGTGCGGTTGCGCTGGGCATCCGCTCGCAGCGGGCGCGTGGCACCGGCGATCGACTCGTCACACCCGCCCGGCAGCTTCGACTTCGGGCCCACGAAAATCTCTCCTCCCCCGTCGACAAACGGAGCGCTCGTTCCGTATAGTCTAACTGGAACCAATACTCCGATTCCGATTGTAGGCCATCCGAGGCCCCGACACCAGACCTTTCCCAGGTGAGGACGTCGGCGGCAGGGCCGGGCCGATCGGATTCGGGCTTCCAGGAGACGGAGACGCCATGACATCGACCCTTGACCGCCCGCAGCACACGACCGGTCCCAACCTGGACCCCAAGCGCTTCCGGGCGCTGGCCATCATCGCGGTGGCCCAGCTGATGGTCGTGCTCGACGCCTCCGTGGTGATCATCGCCCTGCCCTCCGCGCAGCGGGCCCTGCACATCTCGGCGGCCAACCGCCAGTGGATGCTCACCGCCTACACCCTCTCCTTCGCCGGACTGCTGCTGCTCGGCGGCCGCATCGCCGACTACTTCGGGCGCAAGCGGATGTTCGTGATCAGCCTCGTCGGTTTCGCCGGTGCCTCCGCGCTGGGTGGCCTGGCCCAGAGCTCGGCCATGCTCTTCAGCGCCCGCGCCCTCCAGGGTGCCTTCGCCGCCGTCATGGCGCCCGCGGCGCTCTCGCTGCTCACCGTGGCCTTCACCGAGCCCAAGGAGCGGGCCCGGGCCTTCGCCGTCTACGGGGGCATCGCCGGCGCCGGCGCCGCCATCGGGCTCATCCTCGGCGGTGTGCTGACCGAGTTCGCCTCCTGGCGCTGGACGCTCCTCATCAACGTGCCCATCGCGATCTTCGCCGCGGTCGCCGCGTTCCGCTTCGTCTCGGAGAGCCGGGCCTCGGCCAACCACGGCTACGACCTCCCCGGCGCGGCGACCGTCACGAGCGGCCTGCTGGCCCTCGTCTACGGGTTCACCAAGGCCGGCACGGACGGCTGGGGATCGTCGACCACCGTCACCCTGTTCGCCGCGGCCGCCGTCCTGCTGGTCGCCTTCGTCGTGATCGAGCAGCGGGCGGCCCACCCCCTGCTCCCCCTCCGCATCGTGCTCGACCGCAACCGGGGCGGGTCGTTCCTGGCCTCGCTGCTGGTCGGGACGGCGATGCTCGGCACCTTCTTGTCACTCACGTACTACTTCCAGGGCTCGCTGCACTATTCCGCGCTGAAGACCGGCTTCGCCTTCGTTCCGTTCTCGTTGGGCATCATCAGCGGGGCCACCGCGGCCAGCCGCCTGCTGCCCCGCTTCGGGCCGCGGGCCCTGCTGACGGGCGGGCTGTTGCTGGCGACGGCGGGCCTGGCCGTCTTCAGCACGCTCGACGTGCACTCGGCCTATGTGAGCACGGTGCTCCCGGCCGAAGTCATCGTGAGCCTCGGCATGGGCCTCTCCTTCGTGGCCATGAGCAGCACGGCCCTCATCGGAGTGAGCCCCGAGGACGCCGGTGTAGCCAGCGCGCTCGTCAACAGCACCCAGCAGACCGGGAGCACCATGGGCGCCGCCCTCATCAACACCATCGCCACCAGCGCCACCGTGGCCTATGTCACAGCACACGGCACCTCGCCGGCGTCGCTGACTGCCGGCGCCATCCACGGCTACGACTCGGCCTTCACCTTCAGCGCCATCGTGCTGGCCCTGGCGGCCGCCGCGGCCTTCACCCTCATCAGGCGGCGGGCCCGGACAGCCGAAGCGATGGCCGAGGGCACCGGCGAGACGCTGGCGCTGGCTGCCGTCTGAGCGGCGCGGGCGGTGCCGGGGCCGCCCGTCGCCCCCGGGTCAGTCGCTGATGATCTCTATGGCGTACTCGGGGCAGTTGGCCACGGCCAGCCGCGCCTTGTCCTCGAGCTCGGGTGGCACCACGTCCACGATGACCGAGGCCAGCCCGTAGTCGTCGACGTCGAAGATCTCTGGCGCGAGGCCGTAGCAGCGGGCGTGGCCCTGGCACTTGTCGGGGTCGACTCGCAGCTTCATCAGAACACCACCGGGAGGATGCGCGGGCCGCGGACCTGGCCGCCGGCCCAGGTGACCTCCCCGCCCTCGGCGAGCGAGAAGTCCGGAATGCGGGCCAGCCACTCCTCGAGCGCGACCTGCAGCTCCATGCGGGCCAGGTTCGACCCGGCGCAGCGGTGGATGCCCGCGCCGAACGCCACGTGGCGGTTGTGGGCCCGGTCCAACTGGACTTCCTCTGCGTGCTCGAACACCTCGGGGTCGCGGTTGGCCGCAGGGAAGTTCATGAGCACCTTGTCCCCGGCCTTCATGGGGCAGCCGCCGTACACGATGTCCTCGGTCACCTCACGCGCCATGGTCACCGGCGAGTAGGCCCGCAACAGCTCCTCGATCGCGGTGGGCATCAGCTCGGGCTCGGCGACCAGGCGCTTGCGGTCGTCGGGGTGCGTCGCCAGGTGCCAGAGTGAGGAGCCGATGGCGCTCCAGGTAGTGTCCACCCCGGCGATCAGTGCGAGTGCCGCCATGCCGAGCACGATGCCGTCGTCGACTGGCTTCCCGTCCACCTCGGTGGTGAGGAGCTCGCTCAGCAGGTCGTCACCGGGATGCTGGCGGCGGTCCTCGAGCTGCCCCAGGAAGTAATTGAGCAGGCCCTCGGCACCGCGCTGGCGGCGCTCGGCGTCATCGGCGAACTCGAGCACGTCGCGCACCCAGCCCGTGAAGGTGTCGGAAAGGTCGGGGGAGACGCCCAGGATGTGGGCGATGACCCGGACCGGGATCTGCTGGGCGTAGTCCGCCGCCGCGTCGGCGTGGCCGGCCCCGGCGAACCCGTCGACCAGCCGGCGGCACAGGTCGCGCGTCATCGGTACGTAGCTGTCGACCCGCTTGTGCGAGAACCAGGGCAGCAGGAGCCGGCGGGTCCAGGTGTGCAGCGGCGGGTCCGACGAAATGGGGGGCAGGCCGTACTCGAGATTGGGCCCCTCGAAGTTCGCTGGGTCCTCGTCCTCGTCACCCGGGATGACCGCCACCTTGAGCGAGCTGAAGTGCTCGATGTCGTGCGCGATCGCCGTCACGTCCTCGTACCGGGTCGGCAGCCAGCTGCTCTTGCGCCGGTCCGTGTGGGCGATCGGGCAGCTCTGGCGGAGGTCGTCCCAGATGCGGAAGGGGTCGGCCACATAGCGCGGATCCAAGACGTCGAAGTCGGTGGCCCAGTCCTTGACGGGCGCGATCTGTGTCATGGGAACCCCCTTGGTCCTGTGCGGCCCACCCTAGTGCGGCCACGGCAAGGCCCCCGGTCGGCGCGCCCGTTTGTGACCGAAGTCCCAGCAGCCGTGCAGCGTGGTCACACGCCTCGGGCGCATGGTGCAGGCGCCGGCAGATCGCCGGGTCGACGACAGGCCAGGAGCACGACATGAAGGCCACCCCACGGCGACAGGCGCCTCCGACCACCGGCCGCGCGCTCCCCGAGCCGCGCCCCGGCGCCCGGTGGCGATGGTCCACTCCCCGCAAGACCCTCGTGGCCGGCGGAGCACTGGCCACCGTGTTGAGCCTGATCGGTGCCGCAGGCGCCGACGCCGCACGGGGGAGGCCCGTCGGCCGTTTCCCCTAGCTCGTGACGCGCTCGCCGTCGCGCAGCACCTCGTACTGCCGGGACTCGTCGTCGGCGGTGATCCGGGCCGTCGCCCCGCCCGGCTCGGCCCGGATCACCGCGGCTCCCCTCGGCGCGAACTGCACGATGTAGGCCTTGCGCACCTCGTCGGTGCGGTTGGGCCCGGTCGAGTGCGGCGTCAGCGAGGAGAACACGACGATGCTGCCGGCCGGCACCGGCACGGCGACGGCGTGCTCAGGGTCGCGCAGGCAGACGAAGCCGGTGTCGGAGTACACGTGCGCAAGCGTGCCGAGCCGGTGCAGCCCCGGCACCACCCACGGGCACCCGTTGTCCTCGGTGGCGTCGGTCAGCGCGACCCAGCACGTCACGTACTGCTGCGGCTCGAGGAAGGCGTACCCGTTGTCCTGGTGCCACGGGAACGGCGATTCGGTGCCCGGCTTCTTGTACACCGCCTGGTCCCAGTACAGGCGGACGTCGGGACCGATGAGGTCGGCGCAGACGTCGGCGAGGAGCGCCGAGGACGTGAAGCGGCGCAGCAGCCGCGAGCGCACAACGAGGTGGGTCGTGAAGGTGATCTCGTCGGCACGCGCGATGAAGAAGCGCCCGCCCTCCATCGCGCGCAACGCCTCCTCCTGGCGCGCCTCGAAGGGGTCGATCTCCCCTACGAGCTCCGCCACCTCGTCCGCACCCAGCGCGGCCTCCAACACGAAGAATCCCGACTCGTCGTACTGGCGGGCCTGGTCTGGCGTCACGGCCCGGAACGGGCCGGTGTGGTCGGTCCAGGAGAAGGAGGAGTTGAGCTCGTGGAGCGCGGGCCCGGCCACGCTCATGACCCGCTGAACCGGGGCTGGCGGCGCTCGGCGGCGGCGCGCACGCCCTCGGCGAAGTCGGCGCTGTCGCGCAGACGGAGTTGTTCGGCGCACTCGTGCTCCATGGCGAGCCGGGCCTCCTCCAGCAGGCCGCGGCGCAGCGTCGCCCGGATGGAGCGAACCGCCAGCGGTCCCGCGGCGGCCAACTCACCGGCGTAGCCCAGCGCATCTCCCAACAGTTCGCCCTCGCCGTCACCGGCCAGGCGGTCGCACAGGCCGAGGGCGAGCGCCACGTCGCCCCCGACCCGCCGGCCCGTGAGCAGCAGGTCGGCCGCGGCCTGCCGGCCGACGGTCGACGGCAGCGTCACGGTGAGGGCGAAGCCATGATGGAAGCCGAGGCGCGCGAAGTTCGCGCTGAAGCGGCTCTGGGGCGTGGCCACCCTGAAGTCGGCCGAGAGGGCCAGCCCGCAGCCGCCCCCGATGGCTGCCCCCTGCACGGCGGCCACCACGGGGAGCGGCGCGGCGAAGAGACGCAGTGCCGCACGGTAGAGGGCGGCGATGTCCTGCCCCGCATTGGCCGCGAAGTCGAGGCCGGCACAGAAGTGTCGGCCCTCGGACGCCAGCACGATGGCGCGGCACCACCCCGAGAGGTCCAGGGCCTCGTAGGCCGCGGCCACCTCTTCGATCAGGGAAGTGTCGAAGTAATTGTTCGGCGGCCGATGCATGCACACGAGGGCGACATGGTCGCCGTGCTGGTCCACCGTGACCTCGGGACCGCTCACGGCTCTATGTCCGCCAGGCTGCGCCAGTAGATCAGCGCGTCCTCGCCCTCGACGGCCTCGGGGATGCGGCCGATCTCCTCGAAGCCCAGCTTGCGGTACATGTCCCGGGCGGGGTTGGACTCGAACACGAGGTTGAACTGCATGGCGTCGAACCCCAGGCGCCGCGCCTCGCGCAGCGAGTGCTCCACCATCGTCCGCCCGACCCCCGTGCTCCGGTAGGGCGTGAGGACGAAGTAGCCGGCATTGGCGATGTGTGCCGCCCGGCCGACGAAGTTGGGCTTTATGTAGTAGGCGCCGATCAGGTAGCCGCCGAAGTGAGCGACGCAGACCGCCGACGAGTGCTCGATCCAGTAGTCGTCGAAGTCCTCGCGGGTGAGCGGGGGAAGCTGGGGGAAACCCTCACGGGCGCCGACGATGCGGCCGAACGCGGTGAACAACTCGTCGTGGTCGTCCACCGTCGCCGTCCGAATGTCCACGGGCACGGCACCAACCGTACCGGCGCTCCACGCGGTGCTGGCTGATCGCATGGGGGATGCAACCAGCGCGGGCGTTACCCGGTCACCGCAAACCCCGTGGAGCCGGTGCCGGGACGCACCGCCTCAATGGGATCGCGCAAGTCCTCGATGTAGCCGAGCGCGTACGCACCGCGGTCGTACCCCATCAGGCGGAGCAGGTCGGTCGGCAGCGTCTCGGCGACCTGGCGCGGCACGGAGAGGTACTGGTTCTCCTCCTGGCGCAGCCAGGCCACGTTGTAGGTGATGTTCAGCCCGACGCGGGTGGTGCCGGAGCGGTTGGGGCCACCACCGTGGTACACGCTCCCTGAGTAGAAGAGGACCGAGCCGCGCGCCATCTCGGCGGGCTCTGTGTCGTCGAGGGAGAACCTCAGCTTGTCCTCACGATGGTTGCTGCCCGGGACGATGCGGGTGGCGCCGTTCATCTCGGTGAAGTCGTTGAGCGCCCAGATGGTGTTGCACTGGACCTCGTAGCCCGGCGGGAACGGGAAGAAGTCGAACGCCCATTGGTCCCGGTGGATGGGCTGGGCGTTCTCCCCCGGGCCGATGGCGATGGCCTGCGTCAGGTGCAGCTGGATGTTCGTCGCGTGGCCCAGGAACGTGCGCGCCGTACCGAGGGCGAGCGGGTGCATCACGAGCTGTCGGCACGACGGCGAGCGGGCGATCAACGACCCGGTCCGCCGGGTGCGGTTGCCGCTGAAGTCGTCGGGACCCGTCGGTGTCGCATCGAGGTAGGGACGCAGCTCGGACTCGATGCGGTCCAGCAGTCCCGGCGGCGCCACCCCGTCGACGACCACGGCCCCGTCACGCCCGACAGTCGCCGCCACCTCGTCCGGGCTCGCGTCACTCGACAGGTGGGCGATGGGCATGCCCCATCCTCCACAACCGCCCGCCCGGGCGGCAACTCCTACCTCCCGGCGTCGACCACCAGGCCCAGGTCGGCCAGCTTGTGCACGGTCAGCCGCACGTCCTCGCCGATCACCTCCACGTCGGCGTCGGACGCCCCGTGCGCCTCGGGGAGGGCGCGCACCAGCTCGTCCAGGGTCCTGGTGCCGTCGCAGAGCTCCCACACCGCCGCGGCGCTCCTGTTGAGCAGGATCATCAACTGCCCCACCTCGTCGTGCACGGCCAGGTTGTCGTCCAGGGGCACCGCGGCGACGTCCCGGCGCACCGGACGCCCGTCCCCGTGAGCCCACTCAGCGTCCATGTCCACCGCCCCGTGCCGCAGCCGGCACGGGCGCCTCGGCCATGAGCCCCTCGACCAGGCGGCACGCCTCGTCGAGGTCCGACATGGTGAGGGCATAGCACCGGCACCCCGCCACGACGCGGCCCAAGGCGGCGGTGGCCGCCGCTCCGTGCGGGAGGAGGTTCACAGCGTTGAGTGCCAGCGCGAAGAACGCCTCGGTGTCCGTCAGCGGCGTGAGCGCAGTCTCCGCGCCGGCGTCGTAGCGGGGCACCACGACGACACCGGGCTCGCAGGCCCGGCCGATCCCGAGCCCGGAGCCCTCCCCGGCCGCCACCTGCCACTCCTCGCCGGCCCAGGATCCGGGCCCGAGGTCGAGTCCGGCCGCAGGATCCAGGTCGGAGAGCGCAGTGAAGCTGCCGGGCTTCACCGTGATCGGCTTGGGGTACGGCAGCAGCTCCCCGCTCGCCACGTCGAGGGCAGCCAGTTCGTCGGTCAGGTAGCCGAGACCGGCGCGGGCCAGGCCCGCCACCAGCGTGGACTTGCCCGACCCCGAGGCTCCGGGGACCAGCACACCGGTTCCGCCGGCCTCGAGCGCGCCGGCGTGGAAGAGGAGGTGGTCCCCGCTGGCGTCCGCCGCGGCACGGTCGACCCACCCCACGGCGTCACCGTTGCGTTGCCCGCGAGCGACGACCTCGCCGTCCCGCGTCACGTCGACGGTGCCGGCAGCTCCCTCCGACGCGGTCAGCGAGTACCAGTGCTCCGCCGGCGGGCCCTCGCCGGCGTCACGCAACCCGGCCAGCACGGTGTCGACGAGGTGACCCAGGCGCCGGTCGTCGGCGCGCACCGCGAAGCGGTACGACAGTCCGTTCAGGTTCTGTGTGCGATGCACCCAGTCGTCCACGCCCACCGCGACTCAGGATGCGTCGCCCGCGCTGCCAGCCTCGATCCGGCCGTCGGCCGCCAGCTTGGGCGTCCGGCTGGCCCAGTGCTGCATCGCCCATCCGCCGGCGACCAGCGCGGCCCCGATCTCCGCGTCGCGCGTGATGTCGAGGCCGGTGAAGGCCAGCGTCTTCGAAGGAGTCGTGGCTGCCGCGGTCACAGCGCTCGTCTCGTTCGCCCCGTCGCCCCCGCTGGTGACGTTCGCGCCCGGGTCGCCCGTGGTGCTTGCGCTGGTTGTCACGCCACCCGACGTCGTGCCCCCGCCGCCCGAGCTCGAGCTGCCGGAGAGCGTGGCGCCGGCGGCAGGCTTGGCGGTGAGGATCTCGGGCACCACCCAGGCGACGGCGCCGGCGCCGGCCATCGCCGACATGCGCCCGATGACCCGGCGCCGCGAGAGGCGAAGCGGGCCCGGGGGCGGGACGCCCGCACCCAGCGGAGACGCCCCGACATCTCTGTGTGTCTTTTCGCTGTGCATGTCGACTGCCGTTCTTGGCTCGCTCTCGCGCAACGCCGTCCTGTCCTCCGTCTCCGCACCAGCGGCTGCGCCGGTTCCCAACTTGCGTTGCAAACGGGGCCGGTGGAGCTGCAGGTTTGCCCTGGTGCCTCGGTAACGGCCGAGCACAGCGTTTACTACCGCGTCGCAGCGCCAAATTCGCAATGGCGGTGGCAGTCCGGAGAGCGGCCGCATGCCGAACGCGCCCGCCCCGTTCTGCAAGGACCATGACGAAGCTCGGCGCAACCGGATCTGACGCCAGCGCGCCGCACTCCTTCTCCTCGGACAGAGCGCAGGGCGCGCCCACGGGTGGCGGCGCGGCGCCCGCGGCGGGCACGGCCGAGCAGACGGCAATGCTGCTGTGGGAAACCTGCCGCCGTGATCCTGATCCGGCCTTCGTCCGGCGTGCCCTCGCCGGTGGTGCCGACGTCGGCCACGCGGTGATCGCCGCCTCGGACCACCGTATCGGCCCCTTGTTGTTCCGGGCGCTCGGCGCGTCGGGCGCCCTCGACACGCTCGGGCCCGACCGGGCGGCACTCGGCGCCGTGACGGACGCGTTCAGGATGGAGGCACTGCTGCTCCTGCCCCGCGCCGTCGCCCTGGCCGTACGCCCGCTCACCGATGCAGGGCTCGAACCGGTCGTGTTCAAGGGGCCGGCGGTGTCCGCCCGCTACCCCGAGCCCGGGCTGCGGCCGATGGAGGACATCGACCTCCTGCTCCCCCGCACCGACCACCGGCGAGCGCTCGCTGCCTTGCGCGCGGCCGGCTGGCGGGTGGTGCGCGCCGGCGGTGGCGACCGCTACGACTCCGCGCTGACCCATCCCGAGGTGCCCTCCCTCTTCTTGGAGCTGCACTACGGGCTCGAACGCACGTCGCAGAGGGTCACCGCGCTCGACCCCGGCCGGCTGTGGGAGCGCCGCCAGCCGCTGGAATGCGCCGGCACGCCGGCGTTCGGGCTCGCCCCCACCGACGAGCTGGTCGTGCTGGCCGCCCACGCCGGCAAGCCACATCACGGCTTCATGCGGCTGATGTGGGTCGCCGACCTGGCGATGATCGTCGGGGACGCCGCACGGCGTGGCGCCGCCATCGACTGGCACGGTGTGCGTGGCGTGGCCGGCGCGGCCCACTGCGTCACCGTGGTCGGCGCTGCGCTGGCGCTGGCCCGCCGGGTCGGCGTCGACGCGCCCGTCGGGCTCTTCCCGCTGCCGACCCGCGGATGGCGCGGCGACGCCATACGCCAACTGCTGTCGGTCACCTGGCCGTTGACCCATCTCGAGCTGCCCGGCTACCAGCTCAACTACGCACTCGCCGATGCCCGGGCCCGGCGCGTCAAGATCCTCCTCGTTCTGCTCGCCTCGGGTCACGGGATCGGGACGCGGGCGCGTAGCCTGACCCGCCTGCCGCCCCGGGTTGCGGGGGTCGGGGGAACCTAGGGGCCGGGGAAGACGGCGCGCAGGGTGTCGAGGACCGACTCGTCGCCCGTGAAGGCCGGCGTGTGGTCCGGGTCGAGCCTCCCGTAGACAAGCCGGCAGAAGGCCTCGGCCGGCAGCAGCAGGTCTCGCTCGTCCCCGCCTGCGCCGGCGCCGAGCTCCACGGCGTCGGCCGACAGCCTGAGGACGAAGTCCCGCGCCGGGTCGGTGGTGCGGACTGCGATGTCGCGCACATCGCCGGTCGGCCGGCCGGTGAAGCGGGCGATGAGCCCCACGTTGTCCACCACCACCGCCACGGCATCGCCGGGGAGATGCGCGTCGTCGTCGAACACCACCTCAATGTCCCAGGTATGGAACGCGTGCTCGTTGAGGCGCAGCGCCGTGAACTCGTCGAACCCGAAGCTGAGGGGGCCCATGGCGAAGCGCAGGCGGAGGCGGTCCTCTTGGCTCACCGATTCGAGAGCCTCCAGCACGCTCTCGTCGGCGACGAGCGCGTCATCGGCCTTGGCCCTGGGTGATTTGGCGTTCCACTCGTCCCACACCGCCGGCGCGACGTCCTCCGCTGTCTCGACACCGGCCAGCGAGTCGTCCAGGCGGCGGCGCATGATGACCGCCGCCGAGCCGAGGTGCGACAGCACGTCGACGATCGACCACTCGCTGTCGTAGGACTGCATCTCGAGCTGGGCGTCGTCGAGGCCGCGGCAGAGCTGGTGGAGCCGGCCGACTGAGTTGCGCAGCGCCGGCAGTGGGTCGTCCATACTCGTTCCTCCCGTCACGATGGCGTCCCCGGATGCCGTGGGACGAAGCCGTGACCCGGTCTACCCGCCCGCGCTCCTCGCCGTCGCGAGCGCCCGCATCCACCACTCGAGGTCCTCGACCAACAGAGCGAGCCGGGGCTCGAGGGGCGCGAAGTGCGTTGGGTCCTCGGGGTCGTCCGCCCGGAAGATGGCGCGCATGACCTCGGGCAGCACGTGGACGGCGTGGCGCATGGGTGCCATCTCGAATTCCACCGCCACGGCCCGCAACTGCTCAACGGCGCGTGCCCCACCAGTATTGCCCCAGCCGACGAATGCCACAGGCTTGCGCCGCCACTCTGTGAACGTCGAGTCGAGGGCGTTCTTCAACACCGCCGGATAGCCGTGGTTGTACTCCGCGGTGAGGATCACGTACCCGTCGGCGCGGTCGATGACGCCGCCGAACCGAGCCACGGCCTTGTTGGCATAGTCGCGGCCCGTCCGAGCCGGCGGGTCGCCGTCGAAGAAGGGAAGTGGGTGCTCGCGCAGGTCGACCAGCTCAACCTCGAACGCGTCGTGCCCCCAGAGGCAGCTCATGACCCACTGCGCCACTCGCTCGCTGAACCGGCCCTCGCGGGTGGTGCCAGTGATGACCTGCAGCAGCACGACGGGCCTCCGTTCAGTCCGGGTAGCACCGCAAGGACGAAGGCTAGCAGAAGCTGCCCAGTATTTAACTTGACAGCTAACTAACCATCTGGTCAAATATGACCATGACGATGACCGCGGAGCGTCTCGATGCGGCGTTCGCCGCGCTGGCGGACCCCACCCGGCGGGCCATCGTGGCCCGGCTGGCCCGGGGCGACGCCACCGTCGGCGACCTGGCCGCTCCCTTCGACATGTCGCTGCCGGGGATCTCCAAGCACCTCAAGGTGCTCGAGCGCAGCGGCCTCATCTCGCGGCGGCGCGACGCCCAGTTCCGGCCCTGTCACCTCGAGGTCGAGGCGCTCGACGGCGCACTGGACTGGATCGGCGCCAACCGGCGCGTGTGGGACGAGCGCTTCGACAAGCTCGATGCCCTCCTGGCCGACATCCAGCGGCAGCCGGCAGCGACGGCGTCACGGCGAGGGAAGGGGCGCGACCGTGGATGAGCACGGCGGCGCCACTGCGCCCAATGAGCTCCGTTTCACCCGGGTCTTCGACGCACCGCGGGAGCTCGTCTTCCGCTGCATGACCGACCCTGACCATCTCACGCACTTCTGGGGCCCGAAGGGCGTGAGCGCCCCGCGCCACCGCATCGCGGTCGACGCCAGGCCGGGTGGTGTGTTCGAGACCGTGATGGTCAATGATGCGGACGGCAATGAGTACGCGACACGGGCCGTCTACGACGAGGTGCGCCCGCCCGAGCTGCTGTCGTGGACCGAGTCGCATTCCGGCATGCAGGTGACGACGCAGTTCGTGGCGCTGGGGCCGCAGCGCACCGAGGTGCG
Source organism: uncultured Acidimicrobiaceae bacterium (assembly GCA_963717455.1). Classification (GTDB taxonomy): domain Bacteria; phylum Actinomycetota; class Acidimicrobiia; order Acidimicrobiales; family RAAP-2; genus Bog-473. The sequence continues at coordinate 1,254,584 of OY970336.1, read as the reverse complement.
GATCCACCAGAGGTTCGTGCCCGAGGCGTTCCTCCTCCCCAAGGCCCAGGCCGGCTTCCTGAGCTCGCTCGACCGCTTCGACGCATATCTCGCCGGGTTCACCGCGTCGGAATCTTCGGACAAGGAGGCATCTCCATGAAACTCGACACCACACTGCAGTCCGAGACGGACGTCGCCGCAGCCGTCGCGGACGAGTACCGCGCGCTGGCGGACCTCTTGGAGGCGTCGGATCCAGCGGTGTGGGACGCGCCGTCACTCTGCGAGGGCTGGCGTACCCGGGAGGTCGTGGCGCACATGACGATGCCGGCGCGCTACTCAGGCCCGTCCTTCATGGCCGAGCTCGAGGCCGCCGGTGGCGACTTCACCCGCCTCTCGGACATGGTGGCGGCGCGGGACGGCGCGCTCGGTGCGGCGTTGCTCATCGCCGACCTGCGCGCCGAGGCGCTCCACGGCTGGCAGCCGCCGGGGGGTGGGATGGAGGGCGCGCTGACACACTGCGTGATCCACGGCCTCGACATCATCGAGGCGGTACCGCTGGACCGGCGTGTGCCCGACGAGCGCATCGCCCGGGTCCTCGGGATCGTCGCCGGTCCGGGTGCGCCGAATTTCTTCGGCGTCGACCTCTCCGGGGTGGAGCTGCGGGCCGACGACCTCGCCTGGTCGTGCGGGTCCGGCGCCGTGGTGAGGGGGTCGGCGCAGGCCCTGGCGCTCGTGGCGTGCGGCCGGCTGCTGCCGGCGGGCCGGTTGAACGGGGAGGCGGCCGCGCTCTTCACCCGGGGCTAGAAGGGAGCGCTGCGAGAAGTGTCACGCAGTCGGCGCGGCGGGCTCGCGCCGCCAGTTTTGCCAGGCGACGTACCCGCCGGCGAGGTCCGCGGCTCGGGAGAAGCCGAGCTGGCGGAGCGACGCGGCGGCCAGGCTCGACGCGTACCCCTCGGAGCAGACCACGACGACCTGCTGGTCGTAGTCCCGCACCTCGGGCAGGGCGTGGCTCCCCTGCAGATCGAAACGCCACTCGAGCACGTTGCGCTCGACGACGACCCCGAACCCGAGCTCGCCTTCGGAGGCTCGCTGGCGCTCGGGGCGGATGTCGACCACGAGGGCGCCGCCGACATGGAGCCGCTCGAGCTCGTGTGGTTCGACCCGGTCGATCTGCTGCCGCGCTGATGCAAGGATCTCGTCGGCGGAGCGGGCAGTCACAGGGCGGTGGCCTCGGCGGCGTCCGGATCCTCGTGGCCCTCGTACGCCCAGCGCCGGCCTCCCGCCACCAAGCGGCCCCCGGAGAGCTCGTAGAAGGTCATGGAGACGAGCGCGGGCTGTACACGTGCAGGCTGAGCGTATATTCGTCGGACTCGTTGGTCACGTCGTGCACGCGCCCGGTGCCGAACTCGAGCGTCGTGCCGGGCCGCAGCTCGTGGCGCACCAGCGCCAACCGACCCGAGTCCTCCCGCCAGGGAACCGCCTCGACCAGGGTGCCGGCGATCACGCTCACCGCGCCGCTCGACGCTCCGTGGTCATGCAGCTCGACCTTCCCTCCTCTCGGCCACGCGATGAGCCAGGCGTCGAAGTCAGGGGTCCGGGCCACCAACTTCCACGAGCGCTCCTCGACTTCGAGGGCGCCGGGCCAGTGGATGGCAGGGGCCAGTCGCCGCGCGATGGCGGCGGGACGGACGCTCCCGGGGAACCTCTCGGTGCCCCGTCGGTCTCCGCCGACCCGGCGCCGCGGCGTCGGGCCAGGTGCATCGCCGCGGGGCATTGGGCGAGGGTATCGGTAAATCTGACTAAGTCAATCGTATTTAGGTGGATATAGCGCCTGGCTCCGGGCCTGGCGCTCTCGCCGAGCAGGTCGGAGCAGTGCACCCCGGGAGAAGCCGCCGAAAGGTTGACAGCGACCTCCACGTTGCAGTCGGACGTCCGCTCGAGGTGAGCGCGCAGCACGACCGTCGCATCGTCGCCGACGTGGTCGCCGGGTGCCTCTCTGCGCCCACTCGGTCACGAGTGATCTGCATCACAAGCACCCCGGTGCAGGGGGCGCTACGGAGCGGCTTTCCGAGGCGTTCGATCCCGCTGACCCTGCAGGGCGCGGTCGCCGCCTTCGACCCGGCCGTCACTCCATTGCAATTACCCCGCGCTCATATGTCGAAGGTTGTAACGTCACGGTCGATGCCGGGGGGCTGGTACGCAATGACTGCTCGTGGGGCGCGCCCAGGGCTGGTCCGCACTGTTCCCCTGCCCGGGTAGGTCCCTCCCGGTGGCCCCGATCACCGAGGCCTCGACCACATCAGCAGGGCATGGGGACGCGCCCGGGGACGACACCGCCCTCCTCGTGGTCGATCAGGTCAGCGCCGGCTTCGGTGGCCTCCTGGCCCTCGACGAGGTGTCGATGGCGGTCGGCAGCGGCGAGGTCGTCGGCGTCATCGGGCCCAACGGCGCGGGCAAGACCACCCTGTTCAACGTCATCTGCGGCTTCGTCCATCCGAACGCGGGCACCATCCGCCACCGTGGCACGGTCCTGCGCAGGCACCACCCGCACGACCTGGCCAAGCTCGGGATCGCGCGCACCCTCCAGGGCATCGGGCTGTGCGCCGGGCTGACAGTGCACGAGAACGTGATGCTCGGCGCCGAGCCGACGCTCCGCAGCGACCTGGCCTCGGCCTTCCTCGGGCTGTGGCGGTCGAGCCGGGAGGAACGGCGGGTGGCGGCCCGGGCCCTCGAGCTCCTCGACGAGCTCGGCGCGGCCGACTATGCCCGCCGGCTCCCGTCCGCACTGCCCTACGCGATACAAAAGCGCACCGCACTGGCCCGCGCCCTCATGGCCGAGCCGCAGCTCCTCATGCTCGACGAGCCCGCCAGCGGGCTGTCCGAGAGCCAGATGGACGCGCTGGGCTCGAGGATCCGCGGCCTGACCGAGCGCATGTCCGTGCTCCTCGTCGAGCACCACATGGACCTGGTCATGTCGGTGTGCGATCGCATCGTCGTCCTCAACTTCGGACAGGTGATCGCCACCGGCACCCCCGACGCCATCCGCACCGACCCCGCCGTGGTGAGCGCCTACCTCGGGGACGAGGTGCACGACCGCCGCTCGACCGGTCACTCGGAGACCGACCGTGCTTGAGGTCCGCGACCTCAGCGTCTCCTTCGGCGCCGTGCAGGCGCTCCGCTCGGTCTCCTTCGTCGCTAAGCCCGGGGCCGTGACTGCAGTGCTCGGGGCCAACGGCGCGGGGAAGAGCACACTGCTGCGCACGATCTCGGGCCTGGTGAAGCCGCGCGGGGGGTCGGTGCGCTTCGACGGGGACCCGCTGCTCGGGCGCAACGTAGAGACCATCGCGCGCCTGGGCGTCGCCCACGTGCCCGAGGGACGCGGGGTGATAGAGGAGCTGACGGTCGAGGAGAACCTCCGCCTGGCGACCCTGTGGTGCCTGCGCCGCCAGCAACGACAGGCCGCCATCGCGGAGATCCTCGAGATGTTCCCACGTCTCGAGACCTTCCGGAAGCGGAACGCGTCCACCCTTTCAGGCGGTGAGCGCCAGATGCTCGTCCTGGGCCGGGCCCTCATCTCGCGGCCGCGCCTCCTCCTGCTCGACGAACCGAGTCTCGGGCTGGCCCCGATGGTCACCGCGCAGCTGATGGCGTTGATCCGCGACCAGACCGAGGGCACGGACCTCACCGTGGTGCTCGTCGAGCAGAACGCCCGCAGCGCCCTGTCGGTGTCGCACCATGCGGTGATCCTCAACCTCGGCCAGATCGTCGTCTCCGACGATGCCGCAACCGTGGCCGCCGACGACGCTCTGCGTCACCACTACCTCGGGTTCTGACACCGTGAGCCTCTTCCTCGACTACACGCTCAACGGTGTCGCCAACGGGATGGTCTACGCGACGCTGGCGCTGGCGCTGGTCCTCATCTACCGGGCGACCAAGATCATCAACTTCGCGCAGGGTGCAGCCGGCATGCTCACGACGTTCATCGCGTTCAGCCTGCTGTCGCGCGGCGTCGGTTACTGGTGGGCCTTCGTCCTGGTGCTCGTCATCGGCTTCGCCATCGGGGCGGTGACGGAGCGCGTCCTGATCCGGCCACTGCACGGGCGGTCGGAGCTCAACCCGGTGATCGTCACCATCGGGCTGCTGGTCGTCTTCGAGGGACTGGCCGGCGCCATCTACGGCAACGCCAGCCGAGGGTTCCCGGCCGCCTTCTCGCAAGCCGGTCTGAAAGTCGGCAGCACCACGATCGCCTTCTCGCACTTCGACCTCTTCATTGTGATCGTGGTCCTCGCCCTGATGGCCGGCACGCTGGTGCTCTTCCGTTACACCGCGCTCGGACTCCGCATGCGTGCGACCGCCTTCTCCCGCGAGATCGCCCGGCTCCTCGGCGTGCGCGTCGGCATCCTCCTCACGCTCGGGTGGGGCCTGGCCGGCATCGCCGGCTCGCTGGCCGGCCTCCTGGTCGCGCCGACGCGGTCGTTCGGCCCCTATTACATGGACCTGATCCTCGTCTACGGCTTCACGGCGGCGGTCATCGGTGGCCTCGAGAGCCCGGTGGGCGCCCTCGTGGGCGGGCTGATCGCGGGCCTGTGCATCTCCTACGTGGGCGGGTATCTCGGGTCGGGGCTCGAGCCGCTCGGCGCGCTGGCGCTCCTCATGGTCGCCCTGATGGCCCGTCCGGAGGGCATCTTCGCCCGGCCTCCGGCGAGGCGGGTGTGACGTGACCCTCGCCTCGACCGCCCGGTCCCTACGCCTGCCGCGCCAGCCACTCCTGCGCCACCTCCCCTTCGCTCTCGCCGCCGGGGCCGTCCTCTACGTGGTGACCCTGCGGCTCAGCTCGTACGACGACTACCAGGTGGGCGAGATCGCCGCCTACATCGTGGCGCTGGTGGGCCTGAGCCTGTTGACTGGCGCCAACGGCCAGATCTCGCTCGGTCACGGCGCGTTCATGGCAGTCGGCGCCTACACGATGGCGCTGCTGATGAACCACACCCAGAGCAACTTCATCCTCGAGCTGGCGGCCGCAGCCGGCGTAGCCGCCGCAGCGGGCCTCGTGCTCGGCCTGCCCGCCACCCGCCTGAAGGGGCCGTACCTCGCCGGCATGACGCTCCTCTTCGCGCTGGCGGTGCCGTCCGTCGCCGACAAGTGGCCCGCCACCTTCGGTGGCGACCAGGGGCTGACCACCACCATCCCCACCGCGCCGGGCTCGCTGACCGCCGAGGAGTGGCTGACGCAGATTCAGATCGCCGTGGCCCTGGTCGTCATGGTGCTGCTGGCAAATCTCCTGTGGAGCCGGTACGGCCGCGCCTTCCGGGCCGTGCGCGACGACGAGATCGCGGCGTCGCTGGCGGGGATCCACGTCGCCCGCACCAAGGTGCTGGCCTTCGCCATCAGTGCGGGGTGCGCCGGGCTCGGCGGTGCGCTGCTGAGCCTGTCCACCGGGATCGTCAACACGGGCGAGTTCCCGCTCACCCTGTCGATCCAATTACTCGCCGCCATGGTCCTCGGTGGCACGGGCACGCTGATCGGCATGGTCTGGGGCGGGATCCTGCTGGTCTACATGCCGCAGTGGTCGACCTCGCTGTCCTCGGACTTCAACCTGGGCACCGGGGCGAACGCGTACCTCGCCACGATCATCTTCGGCATCGTGCTGATCGTGGCGATGATCGCGGCACCGAACGGGATTCAGGGCGGGCTGCGCTGGCTGTGGGGGCACCGGCCGCACCTGAGCAAGGGCGGGCACGGCGCGCCGGCACCCCTGCCGGCTTCGACGCTCGATTAGCGAAATGCAACATCCAAACAGAGAAGAAGGAGGAGCGATGCGACCACGAGCAAGGAGACGGATCGGGGGGGCCCTGTGGGCACGGGGCCTGGTTGCCTGTTCCATGGGCCTCATGCTGGGGGTGACGCTCCTGCCGGCCACGGCCGACGCGGCAAGCACACCGGGCGTCACGTCGTCGTCGATCACCATCGGCGCGACCGTTCCCCTCACAGGGCCGGCCGCGCCGGGCTACGACGAGATCGCCCCGGCCATGAACGCCGTCTTCGGCTACGTCAACGCGCACGGCGGCGTCGACGGACGCAAGATCAACTACACGTACCTCGACGACGGATACAACCCGGCCAACACCGCGACGCTCACCCGCAAGCTCGTGCTGCAGGACAACATCTTCGCCGACGTGGGACCGCTCGGCACGCCGACCCAGTCGGCCGTGCAGGGGTTCTTGAACTCCCAGAAGGTCCCGCAGCTCTTCATCGAGTCCGGCTGCAACTGCTGGAGCAACTCGAAGTACCCCCAGAGCTATGGATGGCAGCCCCCCTACACCGTGGACGGCAAGATCCTCGGCTCATACATAAAGGCCAACTTCGCGGGGAAGAAGATCGGCTACCTCTACCAGGACGACGAGTTCGGCCAGGACGTGGTCAAGGGCCTCGATATGGAGATCCCGTCGTCCTCGGTGGTCTCGCGCCAGACCTATGACGCGGCGACGCTGGCAGGCCCGCTGTCCAACCAGATGGCGGCGCTGAAGGCCGCTGGCGCGCAGGTCGTCGTGCTGGCCACCATCCCAGCCGCCACCGCCCTGGCGATGCTCCCCGCCGCGGTCATCAGCTACTTCCCCCAGTACGTCGTGGACAGCGTGGGCGCCGACCCACCGACGGTCGGCCCGCTGCTCTCCTCGTTCGCCCAGAAGGGCGGAGCCACTCCGGCCCAGGTGGCATCTGCCGGGGGGTTGTTGAACGGGGTGATCACGACGGCCTACTTCGCGCCCGAGTCGGACACGACCAACCCGTGGGTGCAGACCGAGAAGAACATCCTCCAGAAGTACGCGCCGTCGCTGTACGCCAAGGCCGGGCTCGACGGGAACACCCAGTATGGCGTCGCGCTGGCCTACACGTTCGTGCAGGCGCTCCAGAAGGCCGGGAAGAACCTCACCCGGCAGGGTCTGCTCAACGCCATCGACAGCCACGGCAAGAGCTTCGTGACCCCGGGCTTCGTGCCGCTCTCATACTCGAGCTCAGTGCACTACGGGTTCGAGGGTGAGGAGGTCCTCAAGCTCGAGAGCTCGGCCCCGCCGGCGGTGACCCCGACGGGGAGCTGGATCGGCGGCGTGGCGGTGAGCCCGGTCGAGGTGACGAGCCCCGGTTCCGGTCCGATCAAGAAGTACACCGGGCCGACCTCGGTCCCACCGAAGAGCCTCTCGGCGAGCGGCTGACGACGCACGCGTGACCGGCGGCGGGGGGCTCGCTCCTCCGCCGCCGGCGGGCTCGTCCGTGCCCGGACGTGCGGCCGCGCTGCGGACGCGACGTGGCCGCACGTCGCCGGCACCGCCAAGGTCACATCATCGGGATGATCGCCACCGCAGACCGCAGTGTCGCCGGGATGGACGGGCAGAGCTCAGACGGAGACGGCTGCCGGCACCCGCGCGACGCCCACCACCACGGTCCCCTTCAGCGATCGGAGGGTCTGGCGGTAGGAGCCGATCAGGCTGTCCTCCCGATAGCCCAGGTCGTTGTCGAGGCAGAAGGCCCGGACGAGTTGTTGGGCGCGCGCGAGGTTCGGTCGGGGCATGCTCGGGAAGAGGTGGTGCTCGATCTGATAGTTGAGCCCGCCCAGCAACAGGTTGGTGAACCGGCCTCCGGCGATGTTCCTCGAGGTCACGACCTGGCGGCGGGCGAAGCTCAGGCCGGCATCGGAATCGATGATCGGCATGCCCTTGTGGTTGGGGGCGAAGCTGCAGCCGAGATAGACCGAGAAGACCGCCTGCTGGACCGCGATGAACGCCACTGCCTTCAGCGGGGATAACACCCAGAAGACGCACGTCAGGTACAGGGCGACATGCAACCCAAGGAGGGCACCCTCCACGCCGGCGGCGCGATTTCGCTCACGGATGAGCCGTTGAACACTCAAGACGTAGATGCCTGTGCTGCGCAGGATCATGAGCGGGAAGAACAACGGTGCCCGCCAGCGCTCCATCGCATGCGTGAGCGGACTCCCGGTGACGTTCGTGCCATCTGCCGACGCACGGATGGGAGGGCCATCGCCGACGTCCGGGTCCCGGCCCACCTCATTGGGATGGGCGTGATGGGCGCTGTGTTTCGGCACCCACCAGCCAAAGCTCATTCCGATCAACACATTGCCAACGGCAAACCCGAGCAGCCGGTTGGCTCGACGGGAACGAAACACCTCTTGGTGGCCGGCGTCATGCCCAACGAAGCCGAGCTGGGTGAACATCAGTCCGAGAAACGCCGCGATGGCGAGTGCGAACCATGAATTCCCGAGCAGGATGAGTCCGGCGAACCCGGCGCCGAACGCGGCGACCGTCAGGGGGATCTTGGCGCCGTAGTAACCGAAGCGACGGTCAAGCAGGCCGGCCTCTCGAACCTGGCGGGCCAGGACGCCGAAGTCCTCGGACGAGGCCTCGATGGTGTTCGTCTGCACAGTCCCACTTCCGCGAAACCCCGTCGTAGAGCGCTACCGCGGACCGAGGCAACACCGAGAGTCGACGCTCTCATTCCGTGCTCTCACTTTAGACCCGGACATGCATGGGTGCAGTTCAGCTCGCGGCGATAACGGTGTGAGTGTCGTTGATAGGCACGAGATGGAGATGGTTCACGGTGCTTTGGGGTGCGCGGGACCACTCAACATGGGGTGTGTCCGTCTTCCACCCCCACATTGGGGCGCCTTCAACGCGGCGGTGAAGAGAGCCTTCGCGACAGGACACGGCCACTTCAGCGATGACGACTCTCGTCAGGCGCCTCAGCCGGGTCACGTGCACGCGGGAATCGCGGTGGGGTCCGGGCAACCTAACTCTCTGTGCGGCTCTCGTCATCGGCGGGCTCCTCGAAACCCACACCCGCCGCGGCGGCGGTGTGCGCGTCGAGCATCTCGTGCGAGTAGGCCACGACGTCGCCGAAGCGCTCGGTCAGGCCTTCGGTGCGTGCGTCCGTGTCACCTACCGAGGACCCCCGTCCCGGCTCTGTACCTGTGTATAGCTACCTATGTACTTGTATAGCCGCAGACCTTGGGTTGGAGGCGGCTCGAGTCCCCGGCGGGGCCCCGGGTCCGGCGGTCCAGCATCGATCGCCGCAGGGAGAGTAGAGCCCCCGGAATAAAAGAATGACACTCTGTGCCTTGAGGACGTCGGGTGTTGCGAGTCGGATCTGACCCTGCTCGCCCAGCCCGAGACATCTGCGGGTCGTCACGGCCTGTCTCGCCTCGGGCGAGGCGCCACGCACCAAGTCAGATGCGCCAGAAGTGGCGTATTCAAAAATCAGAACGACATTGGCTGTGCAAGACCCTTCGGTTATAGTGACCCGCGCTGGTGAGGCCTACTCACTCGTGTGCTTCACCTGGCCAAACAAGCGAACTGCAGTGCCTGCCGCGGAACGGGGCACGGCGCAAGAGAGCCGCCGCACGGCAATACTGAATCGGATCGCGCTGCTGCGCTGCAAGGGGGCGCCGGATGCTCGAATATGTGATCGCCGGACTCGTCCTCGGTGGGATCTACGCCATCGCGTCGGCGGGATTGGTCATCACCTACACGGCATCGGGGATCCTGAATTTCGCCTTCGGCGCGATGGCCTTCTTCATCGCCCGCTTCTATTACTTCCTCCACACCGAGCACAACTGGTCGATCCTCACCTCCGCAGTCCTCTCCATCGGCGTGGCGGGGCCCCTGATGGGCATCGTGCTGTACGCCGTGCTCTTCCGTCACCTGCGGTTCCGTTCGCCACTGATCAAGGTCGTGGCCACGGTGGGGCTCCTGGTCGCGATACCTGCGCTCGCCACCGTCATCTTCGGCAGCGGGGCCATCCTGCAAGCGCCGGGGCTGGCACCTCAACCGGTTCACGTCTACCAGTTCCTCGGCGTCCCGGTCACGCTGGACCAGATCATCGTCTACATCTGCGTCGTTGCGACGGTGGTGGTTGGCGCGGTCGTCCTGCGCTACACCGAGGTGGGACTCAAGGTGAGAGCCATGGTCGACTCGCCGGCCATGACCGATATCTCCGGCACGAATCCCGAAGCCGTGTCCGCCGGCGTGTGGGCGGTCAGCGTCTTCTTCGCCGGGCTGACCGGTGTCCTGGCCGCACCGATCATCGGGCTCGACCCCAACAACTTCACTGTGCTCATCGCCGCTGCGTTCGCCGCCGTCATTGCGGCCAAGATGCGCAGCCTGCCGATCGCCGTGGGTGTCGGTTTGCTCATGGGCATTGCCACCTCGCTCGCCCAGCGTTACCTGCCCGCGAACAGCCAGTGGACGGGCGAGATCATCGACGCCATCCCCTTCATCGTCATCGCGCTGGTGCTGCTCTACAGCCTCGTCCGACGCGGACGTGTGGGTGAGATCGAACGCGTGGGAGGCGCTCTGGACCGGGCCATCACGCCCCAGGGTGAGAGCAAGCTGGCCGGCTCGACCAGCAGCGCGCTCGAGACGGGGTCCCTCAGTCTGGTCAGCAAGTACGCGGGCCCGCTCCTGCTGATCGTCGCTGTGTCCTTGCTCCCCCTGATCTTGCAGGGCTACTGGGTCGGCCTCAGTGCCCAAGCCTTTGCCTTCGCGGTGATCTTCTTGTCCTGGACACTGGTCACCGGCGAGGGGGGCATGCTCTGGCTCTGCCAGATCACCTTCGCCGGGATCGGTGCCATGACCACCGCCGAACTGGCCACCAACCACGGCTGGCCCGTGCTCCTCGCCATCCTGGCCGGAGGTGTGGTCGCCATGGTCATCGGGCTCATCATCGGCCTGCTGAGCATCAGACTCGGCGATCTGTACGTCGCTCTCGTCACGCTCACGTTCGGGCTCCTCGTGGAGAACCTGGTGTTCACGCTTCCGCAGTTCGTCAACAGCGGGCTCGGGCTGACGCTCAACCGTCCGAGCTTCGCGACCTCTGACCGTGCCTTCGCCTACGTCTGCCTGGCCGCCTTCATCATCGTGGCGCTGTTTATCTTGAACTTCCGCCGCTCGACCTCCGGTCTTGCCATGAACGCCGTGCGCTGGAGCGATCCGGGCGCCCGGACGACCGGCGTGAGCGTGGTGCAGATGAAGGTGACCGTGGCTGCTCTGGGCGCCCTGGTTGCCGGCATCGGTGGCGGACTGCTGGCAGTGGAGCAGACCGCCATCGTCCCGAGCGAGTTCGCAACTTTCCTCGGGGTGGTCTGGCTCGCCGTCCTCGTCACCTTTGGCATACGCTCCACGGCGGCGGCGCTGATGGCCGGGCTCTCCTTCGTCATGCTGCCCGCAATCGCCCAGCACTACTTCCCGGCCACGGTCGGCAACTACCTTCCGATCTTCTTCGGACTCGGTGCCATTTCGGCCGCGAAGTACCCCGAAGGCACGCTGGCCGAGCTGAGCCGATCGTTCCGCAGCCGGCTGTTGCAGCTCGCGGACCGCCAGCAGACCCCTGTGTTCGCCGACAGCCTGTCCGCTGGCTCTGCCGTGGTCAGCGTCGAAGTCGACGGCGCCGCAGGTGCCCAGGAAGGCGGCGTCATCGTGGAGAAGGTGCCGTGACATCGACCCAGGTCGAGACCGGCACCGAGACGGCGGTGCTGTCGGCGCGCTCTGTCACCGTCCAATTCGATGGGTTACGGGCCCTTTCTGACGTCGATCTCGACGTTGCCCCCCGCAGCATCGCGGGGCTCGTCGGGCCCAATGGGGCAGGGAAGACCACGATGCTGGGCGTGCTGTCCGGGCTCCAGCGCGCGACGAGCGGCCGCGTCTGGCTGCGTGGCGAGGACGTGACGGACGCCAGCCCGCAAGCACGAGCGAGAAGGGGTCTTGCTCGCACCTTCCAGCAGCCCGAGCTGTTCCTTGGACTGACCGTGCGTGAGCACCTCGTCCTGGCCTACCGGGTGCGCTTCGAGCGGCGGCGACTCTGGCGCGACATGATGGACCCCCGCTTCCTGCGACCACCCTCTCGAGCCGAGAGCGAACGGGTGGACGGCCTCCTCGAGCTGCTCAATCTGACGAGAGTGGCCAAAGCGCCGGTGGCGGCGCTGCCTCTCGGTATATGCCGGCTCGTCGAGGTTGGACGGGCTCTGGCCAGTGACCCCCATGTGATCCTGCTGGACGAGCCCCTGTCAGGTCTCGACATGAAAGCGTCCGAAAACCTGCTGTCCGTCTTCCGGAGGGTCGTCGAGCAAGCGGACCGTGCCGTGTCGCTGCTGCTGGTGGAGCACGACGTGGCCGCTGTGCTCGCGCTCTCGAGTTGGATCTTCGTGCTCGACTTCGGAGAGCGCATCGCGGCGGACAGCCCCGAGGGGATCCGACGGGATCCGCTGGTCCGCGCTGCCTACCTCGGCGACGACGAGCTGATCCACAGCCAACCGCCGGTCCCTGGCGTCGGAGCAGTCGAGACATGAGCGAACCCATCCTCCGGATCGAAGACCTCGATGTCCGGTACGGAACCTCCCAGGCGCTGTTCGGGGTCTCGGCCGACGTCGCCGCGGGATCGGTCCTCGCTGTTCTGGGAGCCAACGGGGCTGGGAAGAGCACACTGGCGCGCAGTGTCTCCGGTCTCGTGACACCGTCCGGGGGGCGGGTCCTCTTCGACGGCCAGGACATCACCGGCAGGCCCGCGCACCGCGTTCGCAAGCTCGGACTCACGTATATCCCCGAGGGCCGCGGCATCTTCCCGGGCCTCACTGTGCTCGACAACCTGAAGATGGCAGTGGCGCAGGTGAAGCGTGCCGAGCGGGATCCGGCCATCGATCGGGCCATCGATCTGTTTCCGGTGCTCGGTTCCCGACGTACGCAACGGGCCGGCAGCCTCTCGGGTGGCGAACAGCAGATGCTCGCGCTGGCCCGTGCCGTGGCCGTGCTCCCGAAGCTGATCATCGCTGACGAGCTGTCCCTTGGTCTTGCGCCTCAGATCGTCGAGTCGGTGTTCCAGAGCCTCGAGGAGACGCGACAGGCCGGGGTCACCATCGTGCTGAGCGAGCAGTTCGTGCACAGGGCACTGTCACTCGCTGACACGTGTGTGATCCTCAGTCGCGGCCGGGTCGGCTGGTCGGGCCGAGCCTCCGACGCAGGGGCCGAAGTCATCGACCGCTACCTCGGCGATGCGGAGCCGACCTCCGCCCCGGTGTCGTGAGCCACGCCGAGATGTTCGAACCTGTCTCATCGTGGGCTCGGTCGTCGTGTCCCAGATGACCAGTGTCACCGCCCAAGTCCTTTTGGGCCTCTCTCGGATCGGAGGTGGGTCCGTTCGAAGGGGTGACTGATATTTGGTTTGTCAAATAGCTACGCTCCGCCCATTGGCGATTGGGCTCACCGGTTCCGCGTAGCCCCTGTGAGTGGCCATCGAGTGTGATGCCACTCTTCATTCAGAGGAACACTTCGTTCCGGGGAGGAAACATGAAGCACTTTCGGTTCTTGAGACTCTCGGTGGCCATGACCGGGCTCATCGGCCTTCTGACCGCCGCATCGGGCGTCGCTGCCACCCAGGCATCGGCCTCCGGTTCACCGATCACCTTGGCCTACATCAGTTCGCTCACCGGAGCCGGTGCGTCCGAGGACGGCGGAACACAGTCCGGGTTCATCGCACGAATCGACGAACAGAACGCCATGGGCGGTGTGAACGGCCACAAGCTGGTTCCGCTGGTGATCGACGACCAGACCAGTCCGACCGTCATCGCGACGGCGATCCAGGACGCCCTGTCGAAGGGTGCCTTCGGCATCGTCTCGCAGAGCCCCCTCTTCTTCCTCGCGGACAAGGTCCCCAACCAGCAGGGTGTCCCGGTCACCGGCTCCTACGACGACGGTCCGGAGTGGGGCACGCAGCCCTTCACCAACATGTTCGCCTCCGACCACGGGAGCGAAGACCCCAAGTCCCCGGTCAACACGTTGGTCGGCTCGTTCCTCAAGACCCATGGGGGCACCGTCATCGGGACATACGGCTACGGAGTCTCGCCGTCGTCCGCCGCCGCGGCCAGAGGAGCCGCAGAAGCGTTCCAGGACGCGGGCGGCAAGATCGGTGTCGAGGACCTCACCGTTCCCTTCGGCGGCACGAACTTCACGTCCGAAGCCCTCATCGCCAAGCAGGATGGCGTCAATGCGATGACGCCGAGCATGGACAACAATTCGAACTTCGCGCTCGCCACGGCGCTCAAGCAGGCGGGGGTGAAGCTCAAGGCCACCTTGTACGCCACCGGCTACGAGCCCGACGTGATCAACTCGCCGGTCTGGTCGACGCTGCAGGGTAACTACTTCCTCAGCGCCTTCCGCCCGTGGTCGCTGCCCAACGCCGGCACTCAGCAGATGCAGGCAGCCATGGAGAAGTACGCCCACTTCAGCAAGACCCAGTTCGCGACCTTCGGTCAGACGGAGTCGTGGCTGGGCGCTGACCTCATGATCAAGGGCCTGCAGATGGCCGGGGCCAACCCCACGCGGGCGGCCGTGATCAAGGACCTGCGCAGCATCAAGGCCTACAACGGGAACGGGCTGCTGCCGATCACGATCAACTACTCGACGATCTTCGGCCACGACCCGCCGAACTGCGCCTGGGTCGTCAAGGCAGGGAAGACGGGGTTCACGCCGATCTCGTCCCAGCCGTTCTGCGGTCACGACATCGCGGGAACGTCGACTCTGTCGGGATAGCCGAACTCAGTCCGCGGGACGCCACCGTGGTCAGCGTCGTGACGCCGATGTTTCCATTCTGGAGCTTGGCGTCCGATGCTGATCCCTGGCGTTGAGCGGCGAACGGGCCAGGAGGTTGAGCGCATGACCGTGGGAATCGTCACCGGGGCCGCACGTGGCATGGGCCGGGCCTGCGCCACACGCATGATCGACCTGGTCGACCGGGTGCTCCTGGTGGATCGCGACGAAGCGCTGCTCGCCCGCGCAGTGGAGGAGCTGAAGGCGAGTGGGGCCTCGGACGTCGAGCCGTGCGTACTCGACATCACCGATGCTGACGGCATCGCCCGGATGGTCTCCCAAGTCGTGGAACGAGGCACGCTGCGGGCGGTCGCCCACGCGGCCGGCGTCTCCCCGACGATGGCCGACTGGCGCACGGTCGTGACGGTCGATCTGGTAGCGACGGCCATGCTGACCGAGGCGCTCTTTCCGCTGGCCACGGCGGGCACGGCCCTCGTGTGCTTCGCATCGATGGCTCCGCTCCTCGTCCCCGGTGAAGGCGACGGCGTCCAGAACGCGGTGCTCGACGATCCGCTCGACACCCGGTGTCTCGACCGGATGCACGAGGTGTTCGGGCCAGAGATCGAGGACCCCGGGATGGCCTACATGTGGGCGAAGCGCGGCGTGCACCGCCTGGTCCGGCGTGAGTCCGTGCGATTCGGGCGGGCAGGGGCGCGCATCTGCTCGGTGTCGCCCGGCATCATCGACACCCCCATGGGCCGCCAGGAGGCCGCGGCTCGTCCCACCAACGATTGGCTGGTCCAACAGACACCCCTCGGCCGAGAGGGTCGCCCCGAGGAGGTCGCCGCCGCCACGGCCTTTCTGCTGTCGGAGGAGGCCAGCTTCGTCAACGGGATCGACGTCCCCGTCGACGGCGGCGTCATTGCTGCGCTCGGCACCCAGGCAATCCCCTCATAACCGAAGAGCCAGCCTGGCTCGGGTGCGGGGTGGTCAGCCGTCCGGCTGCGAGCCGGCTTTCATCTCCGAGTACCTGTCCACGAAGAGACGGATCTCGCCAGAAGTCACGAAGGCTCGATCACCACGCGGATGGCTCCCTGGGTCTTGTCGGATGCGACCCGAAAGGCCTCGGCCGCATCCTCGATGGGGAAGCGGTGCGTGATCACGGTCCGGGCGATATCGGGATCGTCCGCCAGCATGGCCGCGGCGTCCTCCATCTCGCGACCGCCTTCATGAGCGCAATAGCCCAGAGAGGGGATGAGCCGGGCCTCGCGATGGAAGAGGGGCATCCAGTCGAGCTGCACCGGGCCGAAGTGCACGCCGAGGACGACGATCGTCCCGCCGGGCGCGACCAGTTCGGCGCAACGGGCGAGGCTGGCGACGGTCCCGGCCGCCTCCACCACGACGTCGTAGAGCCCGTCGGTGTGGACCCGAGCACCGAGCCGTTCCCCCGCCTCCCTTTGGTGGGTGTGGCGGGCCTCCAGCACGACCTCCTCGCCGCCGAGCCGCCGGGCCCCGGCGACCGCGAGCAGCCCGAGGGCTCCCGCTCCCACCACGGCGACCCGCTTGCCGGGCACGGTGTCGGCGAGACGCAGTGCATGCCAGGAGACCGAGGCCGGCTCCACGATGGACGCGTCACGGACGTCGAGGGCAGCCGGCAGCGACACCAGGCGGGCGGCGGGCGCGCGGAACTGCTCAGCCATTCCCCCGTCGGCGGTCATCCCGAGGGCACGCTGGCCGTGCGTCGGGCAGAGGTTGTACTCGCCGCGCCGACAGGGTTCACACACCATGCACCCGTAGATGGCCTCGACGACGACAGCCGTGCCGTCCTCGCGCACACCGGCGAGCTCGTGACCGAGGATCTGTCGGCTCCCGAAGCGGATGTAGCTCAAGTCGGAGCCGCAGACGCTGGTGGACCTGACCTCGAGCAGCTCGCCGGTGCCGGGCGGTTCGTCGAGCTCGACGACCGCCACACCTCCCTCGATGCTGCGCACGGCCTTCATGTTCCCTCCCTCATCCGCGCTCCAGAACGGCACGGTAGCGGGTCCGCACTCGCGGCGCCTCCGTGGTCGAGATCTCGTCGCAGATCGGACGAAGGGCAGGTGCCGATCGCAGCTTGACGACCGGCTCAACGAGTAGTTTCGCCACCGATGACGCCACCACTCGAGTTCTGGGTCTACCTGCCGCAGATGCGTATGACGATGGACCAGATGGTCGAACGCGCCCGTGCCGCCGAGGCAGCCGGATTTGCCGGCATCGCCGGCATGGACCACCTTGCGCCGCCCGGAGCCGAGAACGCCCCGATGTTCGAGCCGATGATCACCAACGCATGGCTCGCAGCACGCACCGAGCGGCTCCGCGTCGGCTCCCTCGTCCTGTGCGACTCGTTCCGACACCCGGCGGTGCTGGCCCGAGAGGCAGTGACGGTCGACCAGGCCTCTGGCGGCCGTTTCGAGCTCGGCATCGGCTGGGGCTCCATGCCGACAGAGTTGGAAGCATTTGGCATCGGATCGACTGAGTCGGCAGCTCGAATCGGTCGGATGAGAGAATCGCTCGAGATCATGCAGGCACTGTGGCGCGGCGACGCCGTCGACTACGAGGGTGAGCACTTCCAGCTGCACGGCGCCCAGCAGAAGCCGGTGCCACTCGGGAGGATTCCGATCGTCATCGGAGGTGCGGGCAGACAGACGATGGAGCTCGTCGCGACGCACGCGGACTGGTGGAACGTGCACATCGGCATACTCGACCGGCTCGACGACATGCGACCCTTCTCCGGTAGGGCCCGTTGCTCGATACAACTGCAGGTCGCACTCGTGCCATCCGAAGAGCAGCGCGTTGATGTTGCCGATCTCGCCCGTCGGCGATTCGGCGCGACCCCCGTGGTCGGCACGGCCCCCGAGCTCGTCGAACATTTCGGATCACTCGTGGAGCAGCGTGTGGAGCGGGTCTACGTCTGGTTCTGTGACTTCGCCCCGCCGGAGACGCTCATGGCGTTCGGCGAGGAAGTGATCCGTCACTTTGGCGATTGAGTCAGGGTCACCATGCCATACGCGCATGGCCCTGACCTGAGTCACCTGGTTGATCGTCTCAACTGCGCTTCGGCCGCCAGGAGGTTACGAGCAGCAGTGCTGCTCCTGCTGCGCCGCCACCGAGCGAGATGATGAATCCCGGCCAACCCCACAATCTGGTCAGGGTGTGTATATGGTCGTCGATGCTCCACTGCCCGGGCCCGAGAGTGCCGACGGTGATCCCGAGCATCGTGAGTACCATGACGTACTCCCATCCCTCTCCGGGTCGGAAGATGAAGAAACCATTCTTCAGATGATTCGTGATCCAGGCCACCAACATCACGCCGACCACTCCCGCGCCGGCAAGCGGGGTCAACAGGCCCAGCACGAGCAGGGCACCGGCACCCACTTCGGTGATGCTGGCGAACCAGGCATGGACGATCCCCGGTCGCATCCCGAGTCCCTCGAACCAGCGGGCCGTCCCTGCGATCTTCCCGCCGCCGATGATGTGATTGATGCCGTGCGCGAGGAAGACGGCGCCGAGGACAATCCGCGCGATGAGCAAAGCCGTGTTTACAGACGAGGGTGAAAGGGTGTCGAGCAAATGCAACGTGGCCTCCGGTACTCAGTTCCAGGTCCGGACGATACCTTCAAGTTCTTGTGCGAGCTTGTGATGTCTCAGCTCGTCTCTCTCTCACCACAAGCGTGATCCATCTTCCATAATTTGCTTAAATGGTGCGCTGACCTCGTGCGTTACCCTGGGGCCACAGAGGAGCGGTTCAGGAAGGAGATCGGTTGCCGACATCAGCCTCGGCCGAGAGCGAGCGGCCGAACGGTCCTCGCTCGTTGAAGGGAACGCAGACGAGGGTACGGCTCTTGGAGGCGGCCAAGGAGATCTTTGAAGAGGACGGGTTCATCGAGGGGCGGATCTCCGACATCGCCGAGCGAGCCGGTCTGTCGCACGGCTCCTTCTACCACTACTTCGACTCCAAGGAAGAGATCTTTCGGGAGGTCGCGGCCTCGGTCGAGGAGACGTTGGTCGAGCCCCTGAGCGGGGTGATTCTCGATCCCGAATCCCGTGCGACTCCGCAAGATCGCCTCCGTGAGGCTCTACGACGACATCTCGAGAGCTACCAGCGGGAGGCACGCATCATCGGTGTGATCGAGCAGATGTCCCGCTATGACAAGGAGGTGAGCGCCCTGCGGATGGAGCGCCACGCGCGCTCCTCACAACAGGTTGCTGACTCCATCCGAAGCTTGCAAGAGCACGGGCTCGCCGATCCCAACTTGGATCCCGAGATCGCCTCTGCGGCGCTCGGTGCGATGACCAGCCGGTTTCCCGAGATGTGGCTGGTCCAGGGAGCCGTGCGCTGCAGCATGGACAAGGCCGTGGACCAACTGACCCGGCTCTTCGTCAACGCGTTGGGCCTGTCCGATCAGAGAGCGAGAAGTCCACGGCCCTCGAAGGCGAACTGACGAACCGATCGGCCGAGGCCTCGCCTGCCTCCCATGATCTTCGCCACGTCCTCCTCGGGGGGGTTCCTCGGAAGGTGGTCGAGATATCTGCAGGGCTCCGCCAGCCCCTCCGGATGCGGCGTCCTCGTGGAACGGGCTGATGTACACGTTCCTCTTGAAGGCGTCGACCGGGTTCTTGAAGGCGATCCGAAGCGTCGGGAAGCGAGACAGCAGGCCGTGGCACGTCATCGCCGCCGACGTGCCTTCGGCGGCGCCAAATTACAGTATTATTGACTTCGACGTCAAAATTTGGTGTTGTGGCGTCGGCAGCCACGAGGGAGAGGGCGAGAAGTTGACGTTGGTCAGCGACAGCGGGGTCTACTACGACCCCTACGACTTCGAGATCGACGCCGATCCCTACCCAATCTGGAAGCGGATGCGTGACGAAGCGCCGCTGTACCACAACGAGAAATTCGACTTCTTCGCGCTGAGTCGATACGAAGACGTCGACCGGTGCCTGCTCGATTGGGACACCTACCGCTCGGGGCGTGGGTCGATCCTCGAGCTCATTCGGGCTGACATCGAGATCCCTTCCGGCGTGATCCTGTTCGAGGATCCTCCGATCCACCACATCCATCGCTCCTTGATGTCCCGCGTGTTCACACCGAGGCGGATCGGCGAGCTCGAGCCGAAGGTAAGGGAGTTCTGCAAACGGTCGCTCGATCCTCTCGTGGGATCAGGTCGCTTCGACTTCATCGCGGACCTCGGCGCGCAGATGCCGATGCGGACGATCGGTTACCTCCTCGGCATCCCCGAAGAGGATCAAGAGGCCATCCGCGACCAGCTCGACGAGGGACTCCGCATAGAGGATGGTCAGGAGAGCCGAATTGCGGGAGAGCTCGGAGACCAGGCAGAGCTGTTCGGCGAGTACATCGACTGGCGCGCCGGGCATCCCTCGGACGACCTCATGACCCAGCTCCTGAACGCGGAGTTCGAGGACGAGGCGGGCACCAGGCGGAAACTGCGTCGAGACGAAGTCCTCAACATCGTGGTCCTCCTGGCCGGCGCAGGGAACGAGACCACGACCCGCCTCATCGGATGGACGGGCAAGATCCTCGGTGAGCATCCCGACCAGCGGCGGGAGATCGCCAACGACCGATCACTCGTCTCGAATGCGATCGAGGAAGTCCTGCGCTTCGAGGCACCGTCGCCGGTGCAGGCTCGGTACGTCGCACGGGACACTCAGCACCACGGCCAGGCCGTGCCCGAAGGCGGCGTCATGGTGCTGCTGAACGGGTCGGGAAACCGGGACGAGCGGCGCTTCCCCGAAGGCGACCGGTTCGACATCCACCGCGAGATCGGCCGGCATCTGAGCTTCGGCTTCGGCATCCACCTCTGCCTCGGCGCCGCCCTGGCCCGCCTGGAGGGCCGCGTCGCCCTGGACGAGGTCCTCAACCGCTTCCCGGATTGGGAGATCGACTACGACACCGCGACACAGGCCCGTACCTCGACCGTCCGGGGTTGGGAGAAGCTCCCGGTGTTCACTTCCTGAACTTCGAGATTGCGGCCTGCCGACCGGACCGCACCTACCGCGTGGACGGGAATCCGAGATCGATCGCGCTCTCCGTGGGCTCCGGCCAGCGCGAGGTGACGACCTTCGGCCGCGTGTAGAAGCGGATGCCCTCGGGGCCGTAGATGGGCGAGTCCCCGAACAGCGACGCTTTCCAGCCACCGAAAGAATGAAAGGCCACCGGCACCGGGATGGGCACGTTGATGCCCACCATACCGACGGTCACCTCACGTTCGAACCGCCGTGCCGTGCCACCGTCGCGTGTGAACAGCGCGACGCCGTTGCCATAGGGGCTGCCGTTGATCAGGGTGACGGCCTCGTCGAAGCTGGGTACCCGCACCACGCCGAGGACCGGTCCGAAGATCTCGTCGTCGTAGAGCCTCATGCCCGGCTTGACCTCGTCGACGAGGGAACAGCCGGTGAAGAATCCCTGGCCCCGGCCCGCCGATGATCCGTCGACGACGACGCGAGCCCCCTCGTCGGCGGCGCCCCGCACGTAAGACGTCACTCGATCTCGGTGCTCCGCCGTCACCAACGGCCCCATCATCGACTGGGGATCACTCCCGGGGCCGATCACGACCTCCGGGATCCTCGCGGCGATCGCGTCGACGAGACGATCTCCCACGGTCCCGACGGCCACGACGACCGAGATCGCCATGCACCGCTCGCCGGCTGAGCCGTACGCAGCGGATACCGCAGCGTCAGCCGCGGCGTCCACGTCGGCGTCGGGCATGACGACCATGTGGTTCTTGGCTCCGCCCAACGCCTGGACCCGCTTTCCGTTGCGAGTGCCGGTCTCGTAGACGTGACGAGCGACCGGCGTGCTGCCAACGAACGACACGGCGTCGACGCCGGGGTGGTCCAGGAGTGCGTCGACCGCCCCGACGTCTCCCTGCACCACGTTGAAGACGCCGTCGGGGAACCCTGCTTCCTGCACCAACTCGGCCAGCATGATGGACGGGGAGGGATCCTTCTCCGAGGGCTTCAAGATGAAAGCGTTGCCACAGGCCAGGGCGTTGGCCATCATCCACAGCGGCACCATGACCGGGAAATTGAACGGGGTGATGCCGGCGACCACACCGACCGGGTGGAGCACGGTGTGGACGTCGACCCCCTTTGACACCTCGGAGCTGTGGGAGCCCTTCAGCATCTGCGGAACGCCGCAGGCGAACTCGACGCACTCGAGCCCGCGCGCCACCTCTCCGGCGGCATCGGTCAGGACCTTGCCGTGCTCCTCGCTGACCAGCATCGCCAGCTCCTGGCGGCGGGTCACGATGAGCTCTCGCAGCCGGAACATCTTGTCCGTGCGCTGCCCGAGCGGCGACTCCCGCCACAAGACGGCCGCATCGACCGCGCACCGCACGGCATCATCGGTCTCGGCGGCCGAGGCCAGGCTGACCGCCTTTGTCTGTACGCCGAGCGCCGGGTCGAAGACTGGGGCCGAGCGTCCCGACGTGCCCAGGATGGCTCTGCCACCCACCCAGTGCTCAATGGACTGCAACTCGGTTCCTCCCGCTAGATGCGGTAGAGCTTACGGGCATTCTCACCCCTCAGCTCGACCTCCCTGCGCTCATCTTCCGGAGCGGGACGACCGATCTCAACCATCGACGCGAGACCAAGGAGCAGCTGGCGAACCTCCTGCCCAAGGCTCGCCTGGTCGATCCCCCGTGGGGTGACGACGAATGGAACGAGCGCTCCGCAGCACGCCCCGGCGGCCGAGGGGAGGGGTTGTTCATCGGATGGCCTCAACTGGCGCCGATGCTCACCGACTGGGCGGCCGAGTCCGTGGCCACGGCCGGGGCGGAGGGCCGGTAGCGTCATCTGGGATGTCTGCTCTCGCCGCTGCGCATGCCGCGCCCTCAGGCCCGCGCCTCCGTTGACGCGACGATCGGACACCGAGGTGGGCCGCGCCAGGTCCGAACCCTCGGAGCCACACGCCATCGAGCGTCTCCCCTGCCCTTTCAAGGTCCGGGCCTGGTGGGGCGACGAGCTCGTGGCAGAGTCCTCGGCCGCCCTGCGCGTCGAGCGGGCGGGCCAGCCCCCGTCACTCTTCCTTCCCCTCAAGGACGTGCGGCTGGATTCGTTCCACCCCGAGTCCGGCGCCCGCGGCACCGCGATCTACCCGGTCGAAGGAGGCGCGGCGTGGAGCATCGAGCCGAACGCTCACCCGCGCATGGGGGCAGGCGACTGGCAGAGCCAGGGGGCCCAGAGCCTGGACGGTCGAGACGTGCTGCGGACCTTCGCCGACGCGCCGGCGTCGGAGTGGCTGTCCGGGCTCGCCACCTTCGATCAGGGGAGGATCGTCCTCGAGCTCGTGGACCCGATGGAGGCGGGCGATCCAGCCAGTGTCACCGTCAAGCGCTTCCCGACATGGGGAGATGCCTCGCAGCTGATCGACATGCTCAATGTCCGGCCCGCCGGTGAGAACCGGTACACCAGTGTTGCTCGAGCAAGCCACCTCCGTGCCGTCGCGGAAGGGAGCCAGATGCTCGGGCAGGCGATCGTCGCCGCCGGACGCCACTCCCCCGGCCGCCGCGCCGTCTCGGCGCACATGATCTTCATGCGGCCGGCCGATGCGTCGCAGCCACTGACGTTCGACGTTCGCGAGCTGAGCAACGGGAGGTCCTTCACGACACTGGCGATCGATGCGCTCCAACAGGGGCGGCGCTGCGCCGGCGCGTCCCTGTTGCTCGACGTCACTGCGGCGGACCTCATTCACCACTCCGCAGCGCCGCCGTCTGTGCCGGGGCCCTTAGCGTACGATCCCTACGACATGGCGGTGACGGGACGCGACGTCCGGGTGGTGGACGGGGCGTATACCGACGACCCCGACGCTCCCGTCGGTCCGCCGGTCATCGACGCGTGGGTGCGGTTCCGTGACGTCCCGGACGATCCGTACCTTCACGCAGGGTTGCTGGCCCAATTCACCGGGCACATGTCGATCGCCGCTGCTCTGCGCCCGCATCAGGGGGTCGGTCAACGGCAAGCCCACCGCACGATCTCGACTGCAATCAACGCCATCGGGCTGTCGTTGCACGCCGACGTCCGAGCCGACCGATGGATGCTCTACCACCACGTGTCCACCTTTGCGGGCGACGGCATGACTCGCTCGGAATGCCGGGTGCACGACGAGGAGGGGCACCTCCTCGCCTCATTCTCCGTCAACGCCATGGTGCGGGGCTTTGAGGGGCCGGCGCCAGCGGACGACCGGAGAGCATTGTGAGCCTGTCCACCGGACGGGGACCGCTGAGCTCCAGGCGGGCGGGCCGTTTCAACCAATCCGTGCCCGAAGGGTTGGTCTACGTGGAGCCCTTCCCTCGTCGGGTGCGCGGCGTCAAGCAGGGGATGGTGGCCGTGGTCAGCGAAGAGGTGCTGCTGGTGCACCGTCAGGGACAGCCCCCGGCCTACGCCTTTCCGGTGGCCGATGTCACCGGGGTGCCGTGCGAACCCGAACCCGAGGCAGCCGGCTACGTCCGGGTTGCCTGGGAGGCCGTGGACGAGTGGTACGAGGAGGAAGAGCGGGTCTTCATGCATCCGCGGAACCCGTACCACCGGGTCGACTGCGTCCCCACGTCCCGTCGGCTCCGCGTGGAAGCGGGTGGCGTCGTGCTCGTGGACAGCTCCATCACGATCGGCGTCTACGAGACGTCACTGTCGCCACGTCTCTACGTCAGCCGCGACCAGGTCCTGACGGACGTGCTGACACCCAGCTCCACCACCACGTACTGCCCCTACAAGGGCACGGCGACCTACTGGAAGGCCGAGGTCGGTGGGGAAAGCCTGGCCGACGTGGCCTGGTCCTACGACTTGCCGAACGCGGAGTGCTGGGCCATCCGCGGCCACCTCTGTTTCGACGAGACCAAGGTCAGCGTAGAGGCTGCGCTCCCCAGGTGGCCTGCTCCAACCGAGGCGGTCGGCGAGTGAGCACGCCTCCCCCCTCACAGCACATTCTGAGCGAGCTTGGATTTGCTGTCACACGGGCAGATGCCGGCTTCCAAGGTGTGGCCTCCATCATTCCCGAAATGTGTGTGCCCGACACCACCCATCTGCGGACGTCGATCCTCGCCTCGTGGGCTGACCACATCTCCGGCCTCCTCGCCGCCACGGTCACGGCGCCGCTGGTCCCCGTCACGCTCGAGCTCGACGTGCATCTCTTCGAACCTGCCCCCGGCTCGGGGACGGTTCGGTGCGTCGCCAGGACGCTCAAGGCCGGCCGGTCGGTGTTCATGGCCGGGATCGAGTTCAGCTCCGCCGACGGTCAACCGATCGCCTTCAGCACCGCTTCCTTCATGACGGCACCCGATGCGAGTCTTCGCCTGCCGGCGACGTTCAGCTTCGACGGCCCCCCGCCTGAGCAGCGGCTCCAAGTCCCCTGGGCGCAACGAGCGGGTTGCCAGCGTCATGAGCCCGGTATCGCCGAACTCCCACGGTCAGACGACGGACTCAATTCCTCCAATACGGTGTTCGGGGGCCTGATCGCCCTCGTCACCGAGGAAGCGGTGCTCTCGTTGTCACCCGGCGCGACCCTGTCGTCGCTCGGCCTCCGGTATCTGCGACCGGTCCGTGTCGGGCCGGCCGTTGCCACCGCGCACATCAGGTCCGGGCTCGGGCAGATTGAGGTGCGCGATGCGGGAAGCGAGAATCGCCTGTCGGTGCTCGCCGACGCAAGGCTCTTCGACCGCTGATCTGGTCTCTCGGCCAGCGGGCACAACAGGGCCGGCGAGTGGTCCTCCGGCTGACGTTCGATCTCAGGCCACAGCCCCCTCCAAGATGTGCACCGCGCACGACGACCCGAGGCCGATGACGTGTGCCAGACCCACCTTGGCTCCCGGTATCTGGCGGGCGCCTGCTTCGGCGCGGAGGTGCTGGCAGAGCTCCCAGATGCCGGCCAAACCGGTGGCTGCGACTGGATGGCCCTTGGACTCCAGCCCACCCGATACGTTGACCGGCATCCGTCCGTGTCGCCACGGAGCTCCGCTGTCGAAGAAGTCAGCTGCCCCGCCAGGCTCGCACAGCTGCAGGTTGTCGTAGTGGACCAATTCCGCGGTGGCGAAGCAGTCGTGGAGCTCGACCAGATCGAGCTCATCGGGACCGATCCCTGCGGCCTCGTACGCCTGACTCACCGCGTTACGGGTCACGGTATGGATGTCGGGCAGGGATTGCCCTGACTCCACCCACGGGTCACTGGTCAGCACCGAGGCCGAGACCTTGACCGCCCTTCTTTGTTGTTCGAGTGAAAGGGTCCTCAGCCTCGCGTCTGACACCACCACCGCCGCAGCTGCGCCGTCGCAGTTGGCGGAGCACATCGGCCGAGTGTTCGGATAGGCGATCATGACGTCACCCATGATCTCCTCCAGCGTCATCCTCTTGGAGTAGGCCGCCAGAGGATTGAGTGTGGAATGTGCGTGGTTCTTCTCACTGATCCTGGCGAACAGTTCGAAGCTGGTCCCCCCGTACTTGTGCCCGTACTCCATCCCGATCTGAGCGAAGACGCCGGGCATGGTCTCGGTGCCGATGCGGCCGTCAAGTGGGGCGACAGCACCGAAACGGCCCTCGGGCGTCCACGTGGAGCTGTCCTCGTTGCGCTCCCCGCCGGCGAGGAGGCCGGCACCGGCCAACTTCTCGACCCCGACCGCCAGGCCGTAGTCCACCTCGCCCGCCTTGACCGCCATGATGATCTGGCGGAGCGCTGTGGCACCTGTCGAGCACGCATTGGACACGTTGAACACCGGAATGCCGAACTGCCCTATCTGCTGAAGTAGGTGCTGCCCGATCGTCCGCCCCAACAGGTTCCCGTAGGCGAGGATCTGCATCTCCCTCATGGTCACCCCTCCGTCCGCCAAGGCGGCCGAAGCTGCTTCGGCGGCGAGGTCGATGACGTCCTTGTCGGGGTGCTTGCCGAACTTCGTCATGCTGATCCCAAGGATCCAGACGTCTTCCCTCATCGAGTTGTCCCTCGCTCTCGGCCGCCGGTCACACGCTACTTCATGGAGTCGGGCACGAGGCCCGAGATGTCGATGCTCCCGGTCATGACGGCGCCCATGGTGCCCCCGTCGGTGACGACGTTCTCACCCGTGACGTAGCTGGCCAGCTTCGAATTCAAGAAGATCAGCGGCCAGGCCTGCTCGTCGGGGGACGAGCGCCGACCGAGGGGGACGGGGAAATTGTCCATGAACTCCTTGCCGACGTAGCGCTCGAAGTCAGGCATCATCGGGGTGTCGGTGGGGCCGGGGCTGATGCAATTGACCCGGATACCCCTCTCGGCCATCGCGTACGATGCCCAGAACGTCCAGATGATGATCGCTTCCTTCGATGGGGCGTACCCACCGGCGATCTCCTCGGGGTGGGTCTCACACCATTCCTTGGCCGCGTCGAATCCCGGTGCGGTCACGAGCGGCATCCACTTTCCGATGTTCATCAGGTAACCGGATCCCGCGGTGGACGAGATGCTGGCGATGGCCGAACCTGGTTTCATGCGTACCGACACGAGCTCCGCCAGGTGGCGCATACCGACGAGGTTGACCAGCATGACGTCGAGGTCGGGAAATTTCGATCCTGCCAGCCCGGCACAGTTGAACAGGGCGTCGATGCTGCCCCCGATCTTCTCGACCGCTCCCGCCGTCGCGTCGGGGTCACGCAGGTCGACGGCCTGGTAGCTCGCGACGTCGACGGGCGGTTCCTTCAGGTCGATCACATGCACCTCGGCTCCGAGATCGCTCAAATGGCGCACCGTGGCGGCTCCCATGCCCGCGCCGCCACCGCCGCTCACGATCACACGGCTGCCCTCGTAGCCCCAGGTAGATGTCATTGGAGTTCCTCCTCATTGTCCAGATGCTGGTGCCGTCTCATCGGGGCAGACCCAGGCCGTGCTCGGCCACCACGTTTCGGTTGATGTCACTGGTTCCCCCGGCGATCGAATACGAGGGCGACATGAGCAGTCTCTTGGTCCACGAGTCACCGATCAACGCTCCTGGTCCCAGGATGCTCACCGCCAGCTCCGCCAGCTCCTGGCTGGCGGACGCCCAGGACAGCTTGGCCAACCCGCCCATGGTTGCCGACGGCTGACCGCCCTGGCCGATCTTGGCCAGCTCACGGGATGTGGCGTAGCGCAAGCAGGCGATGTCGGCGTAGAGGCGGGCGAGACGTTCACGGTGGACCGCATCGGTGATGGGCCCCCGCTGACGCGCCGCCTCCAGCAGCCGCTCGAAGCTGGCGCTCAGGTCAAGATGAAGCCGGGCGACACCCGCCCGCTCGTAGCTGAGGGTTGTCATGGCAACGCGCCATCCCGCGTGCAACGGACCGAGCAGTGAGGACCGAGGGACAGGCACTTCGTCGAAGAACAGCTCGCAGAAGGTGAAGTCGCCCGCCATGGTCTGCAGTGGGCGCACCGAGATGCCGGCAGTGGCCATGTCGACCAGGAGGCAGCTGATTCCCTTGTGCTTGGGTGCCCCGGGATCGGTGCGAACGTAGAGCTGGCACCAGTCCGCGTGGCGACCGAGACTGTTCCACGTCTTCTGCCCGCTCACCACGAAGGTGTCACCATGGAGACGTGCACTCGTGCGGAGGGAGGCCAAATCGGATCCGGCGTCGGGTTCGGACATCCCTTGGCACCAGAGCTCGTCGCCGCGCAGCATGGGACGGAGGAAGCGCTCCTTCTGTTCTTCCGTACCCAACGACATGATGGCAGGGGCGATGTTGGAAACCCCGATGGTGTTGACCGGTCCCGGTGCCCCCGCCCAGGACATCTCCTCGTGATAGGCAAGCTGTTGATCCACGTCGGCATCGCGCCCGCCGTAGCGGGCGGGCCACGAGACGGCGGCCCACCCGGCATCGGCCAACCGGGCGTTCCAGGCCCGGAGCACCTCGAGGCGCTCCTCGCCTTCGGAGCTGGCCCGATGCGATTCCCGCACGTCCGGAGTGAGGTTCGCCGCCAACCAGTCGACCAGACTTCGTCGGAACTCGGCGAGCGCCTGAGCGTTGATCACGCTGTGGTGTCCTCTCGCCGGCGGCTCACGCGTGCGCCGCCTCGCCGAGATAGCGCTCGATGACCTCTTGGTGAGCTTCCGACGCCGGTCCCGACCAACCAACCCGACCACGAGTGAGAATGACACAACGGTCGGCCAGGCCGAGCGCTCGATGGACGAACTGCTCGATGAGGACGATCGTGATCCCCGACTTTCGGGCTTCGTCCAGGCCGTTGAACACATCCTCCGTCACGAGAGGCGCCAGGCCGAGAGACATCTCGTCGGCGATGATGAGCTTGGGCGTCACGGCCAAGGCCCGAGCCAGCGCCAGCATCTGCTGCTCCCCGCCGGAAAGCGTCCCGGCTCCCTGTCGGCGACGTTCGCCGAGGACGGGGAAGCGCTCGATCGCTCGCTCGATTGCTGCCGAGCGCTCACTCCGTTTGAGTTGCCCGACGGCCATGCGCAAGTTCTCGTGCACGGTCAGCCCGGGGAAGATGCCCCGGCCCTCCGGGATGTGGGTCAGCCCTTCCGCGCTCAACTTGTGTGCCGCTCTCTTTGTGACGTCGACCCCGTCGAAGCGGACGCGCCCGGCCGTGGGGGGCACCAGCCCGGACACGGTCCGCGCCAAGGTGCTCTTCCCGGCGCCGTTGGCTCCCAGCACGGCGACGAGTGAGCCGGCTGCCACCTCCAACGAGACGTCGAAGAGCGCCTGCGAGGTTCCGTAACTCACGTCGAGTTCCTCGACCACCAACATGGGTTCACTCATCAGCGTGCCCGCCCTTTGTGCCGTTGAGGGCTTCCCGTGGCGCCGTACCCCCGTCCGCGGTGTCATCCTCATCCCCCAGGTAGGCGTCCCGCACGGCCGGGTCGGCCCGGACCTCCTCGGGCGTTCCGCGTGCGATGAGCTGACCGAAATTCAGCACGTAGATCCGGCTTGACAGTGCCAACACGGATGCCACGTCGTGCTCGACCATGAGCAGCGAAAGCCCCCCGGTGCTGTTCGCCACGACGCGCTCGAAGGCCGCCGTCAGATTCTCTGTAGCCCGGACGTCCAGCCCCGACAGCGGCTCGTCCAGCAGCACGACGCTCGGATTGGTCGCCAGTGCCCGTCCCACTTCCACCAACCGAGCCAGGCCCAGAGGGAGCACCGAGACTTGCGTCGCGGCCAGGTGCGTGAGGTCGAGCAGATCCAGGAGTGCGTCCACTTGTTCGGTCTCTTGTTTGGTTGGTGAGAACAGGAGAGCACGGAAATTGACGAGGTCGCTCCAAAATCGACGACGCTCATAGCGGGCCCGGTGCGCGACGACCAGGTGCTCCCGCACCGTCAGGCCCATGAACAGCTCCGGGTGTTGGAAGGTGCGAGCGAGCCCGAGACGTGCCCGCATTTGCGGACTCAGGGAAGTGACGTCCCGACCGCCGATGAAGACCTGACCACTCGCCGGACGGAGCAGACCGGAGATCACGCCGAAGAGGGTGGACTTGCCGGCACCGTTGGGGCCGACAAGCCCGACGATGGTGCCCGGAGGAATGTCGACCGAGACATCGGACAGGGCGACGAGACCGCCGAAGCGCACGGTGATGCGGACAGCCGCCAATGCAGCCTCCGAGCGCCGCGTCGCGTGGTGGGAGTCGGTCGCGACGCTCATGCGAGATCTCCGCCCACCACCGCCGACTCCCGGGCCCCAGGGATCGGGTTCGGCCTCGACACACCCCGCAGCTTGTCCCAGGCCCACAGCACCTGACGCGCGTTCTCCGTCATGGCTCCGTTGGGGAATTTGGCGACCTGTACGGCACCGAGCCCAAAGAGAATCGGCGTGACTTGCGTGAAATCGGTGGGGAGATAGGCCACGACGACACCGGACAGGACCGTATAGGAGACCCCCGCCAGGAGCGCCGCAATGCTGGAGCGGATGCCGAGCGTGACCAGGATGGCGAGCCATATGAGGCCGAGGAGGGAGGAGTAGTTGGTCGGGAGGGCTGATCCGAGTGACAGCGCATACATGGCTCCCCCGATCCCGGCGACGCAGGATGCGATACCCGATACCAGCACCTTCATCTGCAAGACGCTGATCCCGATGGTCCTGGCGCCCGCTGGGCTCCACCGCACCGCGTTCAGGGCCAGACCGGCAGAGGACCGCTGGACGTTGAGCACCACGAGCGCCGCCACGGCGAAGACCCCGAGGGACAGGTACGCGAACGCCCGCGGGCTCGACGCGAAGGAGGGCAGGTTGACGTTCACCCCGATCGAGAAGTTGGAGAAGATCTGCTGGGTGAACACCAGGTCGTCGAACAGCAGGCCAACAGTCAGCGTGACCAACGCCACGTAGAGATTGCCCAGCCGGATCGTCACCAGCCCGATGATCACGCCGAAGGGCGCGGCGACCACCCCGCCCACCAGCACCGCCACCAGGACCGGCCAACCGTGACGGGCCGCCAGTTGGGCCGCCACCACGGCGCCGATGCCGGCGAAGGTGGCCTGGCAGAGCCAGATCATCCCACCCTCGCCCGTGACCAGTGTGATCGACAGGAGGATGATCCCGAAGCACACGCCTTGCCCGATCAGGCCGATCCAGAACCCGCTCAGGACCAGGGGGAGAATGCAGAGGACCGCAAACGCCATCAAGGGGAGCTGCCAGCCGAAGGCGGAGGCATACCGGTCCCGCTTGGAGCCGGTCGGGGCATCCCCCTGAAGCGTGATCGCCCGATCGAGGGGCCCGCCGGCGCCCTCTGATTCGTCGGCGGCGGTGCCACGGATCATGAAGTAGACGAGCACGATCGCGGTGACGATGAACGGGATGGCCGGTATGACGTCGGCGCTCAACGAGGTCGAATTGGAGAAGAAGTACTGCACCAGGGTCCCGGCTATGCCCATCAACAACCCGACCGCCATGGCGATCGGGAGGCTGCGCAGCCTGGCCGCGATGACCGCGGCGAAGGCGGCGACCATCACAAGTGTGAAGTCACCGGGGTCCAGGCCGACGACGGGTGCGGCCAGCACGCCGACGAGCCCTGCCAGCCCGATGCTGACCGCCCACACACCCATGGAGATCCGATCCGGGTTGGTCGCCGAGAGCGAGGTCATGGCCGGTGAGTCCACCATGGCGCGCACCCGGAGCCCGATGTCGGTGTAGCGCAGCACCACGACGCCGACGACGACGATCAGGACCACGCAGATATACACGATGATCTGCTCCATCGTGACTGCGACGCCCATGAAGTCGAACACGCGTACCGGCTCAGGGGCGAGGCCGGGTGCGGACAGGATCGTCTCGTTGCCGAAGATCAGTGTGGCCGCCGGTGGGATGGCCACGGAGACTCCGATCGTGGCCACGATCTTGATCAGCGGCCGAGCCAGTCTGAGCCGTCGAAACAGAACGAAGTAGAGCCCGATGCCCAGGGCGGGTCCCGTAATTCCGATGGAGACGACTGCGGCCGGCACAATCGCCCAGTGCTCCTGGGTGTTGAGGTAGTAGTAGAAGCGGGCGACCGCGTAGGCGAGGGAGGCAAAGGCAAAGTTCAGGATGCCGGTGGACTGATAGGTCACGACCAGACCCGACGCCGCGATGGCGTAGATCCCCCCGTAGACCAGGCCGGCGATCACGTACTGCAGCACCGCATCCCCCGATCGGACCCACTGGCACGTCGCCGGTGAGTCAGAGGCCCTTGCCCCAGGCTCTCCGTCCGAGTTTGGGCATCTGCCCAGGTATGTCCTGCCCGATGGTACCGTAGACCGCAGTGCAGTTCCACCAGTTCAACGGGCCCGTGATGCGCGTCATGCCCCCGCGCCACGGGCTGGTGCGTCTGCCCGGATCACACAGCGTCGGCGGGCGTGCCATCGGCCACGAGGGCGACGCGGTTCCCAGCGGCCGGACCGACCAGGAGGCCTGGGGGCCCTGAGCGTGGACGCGGTGATCGTCGGGTCCGGCCCCGGTGGCGCGACCGCCGCCGACGTCCTGACCCGCGCCGGATGGTCGGTGGTGATCATCGAGAAGGGGCGCAACCATCTGCTCGACCCCGGGGACATGAGCCGCCCGGCGTCGGACTACTCCAACGACGAGATCAAGTTCGTCCACCGCCACTTCCTTGGGCCGGACCCCTTCTTGGAGCCGCGTACCTTTCGCACCGTGCCCGGGGACGGCGACCACACCCACGTGGGTGAGGTGAACTCCATTCCCTCGACGGTGGGCGGGGGCGGTACACACGCGGACGGGAAGACGCTGCGCTTTCGTGAGGAAGACTTCCGGCTGCTGTCCACCTACGGACCTCAGCCCGGGGCGGACATCACCGACTGGCCCTTGACCTACGGCGACCTCGAGCCCTGGTACACCATGGTGGAGCAGGCCATCGGCGTCGCCGGGATGGCCGGGGAAAACCCCTTCGCAGCCCCGCGCTCGGGACCGTTCCCCATGCCCCCCGGCGCCCCCATGTTCGGCGCCACACTGTCGGCGGCCGCCGCCGAGCGTCTGGGGTTCCATCCCTATGCTGCTCCCACCGCGGCCAACAGTGTCCCCTACGACGGACGGCCCGCCTGCAACAACTGCGGCTTCTGCGCCCATCTGGGGTGCCCCATCCACGCGAAGGGTGATCCGGTGGCCCTCCTCACACGGACCATGGCCACGGGTCGGGCCGAGCTGTGGCCGGAGACGTTCGTCTCGCGTATCCGCACCGAAGGGCGCCGAGCCAGGGGTATCGACTTCATCGGTGCGGATGGCGTCCAGCGCTCAATGGACGCCCGCCACGTGATCGTCGCCGGCGGTGCAGTCGAGACGCCGCGACTCTTCCTGCTCTCGGGGTTGGGGAACGAGCTGGTGGGGCGCTACCTCACAGTCCATCACCAGACCATTGTGGTCGGGGTGATGCCCTTCGACATGCGCGCCGAGCGGGGCCGGGCCGTGACGCACGTTCACGACGACGCCATGATCCCCGAGAGCCCTCACAGGCAGCGGCCCGTGCAGCCGCCCTGCCGTGGCTGCGCGGGGGCATGGTGGAGCACAGCGGCGGTGGCATGCCGGTGGGCGAGGCCAAGATGTACCCGTGGGGATCGGAACACGGGCGGCTGATGAAGGGCTCG
Organism: uncultured Acidimicrobiaceae bacterium; assembly: GCA_963717455.1. GTDB lineage: Bacteria > Actinomycetota > Acidimicrobiia > Acidimicrobiales > RAAP-2 > Bog-473. The sequence goes on along the minus strand of OY970336.1, from coordinate 1,220,952 downwards.
CTGAACCGCCGGCACGTGTGGGCGCTCATCATGCAGGGCGAGGATCTCCTGTACGCCACGAACACGATCGATCTCGACCCCACGGTGCGGGACGCACGCGGGTACCCGGTCGCGCGCATGACATACCGAGCCGGCCGCCACGAGCTGGTGGCCTCGGAGCACCATGGGCCGCGGCTCGAGGGCATTCTGGGTGAGATGGGCGCCAGCCGGACCTTCCGCACCAGCTCGCCGGGCGGCGACTTCCTCGGCGTGAAGAGGAATCGGATCCCCGAGAGCCGCCACGTCATCGGCACCACCCGGATGGGCACAGACCAGGCCAGCTCGGTGGTCGACCCGTTCGGGCGGGTCCACGGACTGGACAACGTCGTCGTCGCCGACTCTTCGGTCTTTCCCACCTCGTCGGGCTACGGGCCCACGCTCACCCTGGCCGCCCTGGCGGCACGGGCAGCGGGGGCGCTGGCCGGCACGGGACCCGGAGACCACGACAACCGGCCGTTGGCCGACGGCTGAGACGATCGAAATGGAACTTGACCTGAGCGACGAGCAGGACCTGCTTCGGGACACAGCCGCCCGGTTCATCGACTCGATGTGCCCGCTGCCCACCGTGCGGCAGCTCATCGACAGCGACACCGGCCTCCCCGAAGGGTACCTGCGCGCGGCCGGTGAACTCGGATGGTTCGCCATGCTCGCGCCCGAGGAACACGGTGGCGGAAACGTTTCGGGAGAGGGCCTGCGCGACACCGCCATCATTGCGGAAGAGCGGGGCCGGGTACTCCAACCCGGCCCGTTCGTCTCCATGAACGTGGTGGCGTCATCGCTGGCCGCTGGAGGCTCCACCGAGCAGCAGGCCATGATCCTTCCCGCCCTCTGTCGCGGCGAGACGGTTGCCACGTGGGTGCCCGGCGCAGGAAGCGGTCTCGTCCCCGGTACGGCGGTCACCGCGACGACGCATGGTGAAGCCTTCGCGCTGTCCGGACAGGTGGGGCAGGTCGAGGCCGGTGGACTTGCTGATTGGATTCTCGTCTCGGCCGTCGGCACGGAAGGCCCGGTTCAGTTCATCGTGCCGACGACGACCCCTGGAGTCACCGTCACACCTCTGCGGGGGCTTGACATCACGCAACGCCTCGCCTCCGTCTCGTTCGATCACGCGGTCGTGCCTGCCTGGTCGATGGTGGGAGAGCTCGGTCTCGGTGGTGGAGACGTCGTAAGGCAACTGGACCTGGCCAGCATCCTGTCCACGTCCGAGACCGTGGGAGCGATGGACGCCCTCTTCGAGATGACACGCCAGTACGCCGTCGACCGCACGGCCTTCGGCCGACCTATCGGTTCCTTTCAGGCGCTCAAGCACCAATTGGCCGACCTGAGCCTGTCTCTCGAGAGCAGCAAGGCGGTCGCGGCGGCCGCCGTGCGAGCGCTGCAAGAATCCCGGGAGGATGCAGGCGAGATCGTGAGCATGGCCAAGTCCTGGGTCGGCGATGCCGGGATCGACGTCGCCCAAGGCTGCGCACAGGTCTTCGCTGGGATCGGGTACACCTGGGAACATGACCTGCATCTGTACCTGCGCCGCATCACCATGAACAGCCTCATCTTCGGTCAGCCCCAGTGGCACCGCGAGCGCATCTGCCGGATCAACGGCCTGTAGCGCAATGACGACGAGGGACGGCACGCCGGGACAAGCGGACACAGCACTCGAGGACTACCGGCGACAGGCACGTGCCTGGTTGGCCCGGAACCTCCAGAGGCGGGGCGGTCTTGACCCGGACCATGGCATCGACCACTACACGCCCGAGGTCATGGCGGCCAACCGGGCGCTGCAGAGGCAGCTCTTCGAGGCGGGCTACGCCGGCATCACCTGGCCCAAGGATTACGGCGGACAGGGTCTCCCGAGTGCCTACGAGTCGGTCTTCGTGGACGAGGCGGTCAACTACGTGCTCCCCGATTTCGGTGCTCTCACCGTCACCACCTTCTACGTCTGCGTCCCCACCATGCTGGCCCATGCCTCGCCGGAGTTCCTTCGGCGGTTCGTGCCGAGAGTCCTGGCCGGCGACGAGCTGGTGTGTCAGTTCTTCTCCGAGCCGTCATCGGGTTCGGACCTCGCGGGCGCCCGGACGCGGGCCACCCGGGACGGTGAGCAATGGATCATCAATGGCCAGAAGATCTGGAGCACGTTCGCCCACCTGGCCGATTCGGGCATGTGCCTCGCGCGCACGGATCCGGAAGTCCCCAAGCACCAGGGCCTCACGTGGTTTCTCGTACCGTGCGACACCCCGGGTCTGACGATTCGACCCATTAAGCAGATCAACGAAGTCGCCCAGTTCTGCGAGGAATTCTTCGAGGACGTTGTCGTTCCCGACACCAACCGCCTCTGCGAGGTCAATGAAGGCTGGCCCGTGACCCACACGATGTTCGTGCTCGAGCGGGGCGCGGGACGACCCGAGGACGGCACCCCGCTCGAGGGTGCGGGCCCCATGGCTCCGGATCTCGTCCAGCTCGCCCGGCGAGCCGGACGGCTCGACGACCCGATCGTCCGCCAGGAGCTCGCCCGCACCCATACCACCGACTTCGTCGCCAAGGCGTTGGGTTCCCGAATCGCCCAGATGGGACAGCTCGGCCTCCTGAACCCGGGGGTCGCCTCCTATGTGAAGCTCTTCCGGGGGACCTACAGCCCGATACGCGCCCGACTCGCGGTAGAGATCGGCGGCGCCGGGGGCATGACGTGGGAGGCGGCCGATACCGATGGGGCCGAGCCTTCGCTGGCGTATCTGCGAGGACGGGGAGCGTCCATAGCAGGCGGCACCAACGAGACGCAGAGAAACGTGATCGGTGAGCGCGCCCTGGGGCTCCCCCGTGAACCGAGCTTCGACACACGAAAGCCGTTCAGTGAAGTCCTGCGCGACGCACAGCAGTGGACCGGCGACAGATGAGTGCAGGCCGTCCCCGTGCCACGGCGAGTCTGCTCAGCCGGAACCCTCGGGAATCTCTCCATGGATGTCGGCATTGGGAGCCGCCCGGTTGACCAGTTCGGTCACGACCGGCCCCAACTCGGCGGCGTTCCAGCGCGCCTCCTTGTCTATGGTCGGCCCTCCGCGCCACCCCTCCAGCACCCGTATCCGCCCACCGCGCACCGTGAACACCCGTCCCGTGACGTGTGCGGACTCGGGGCTCGCCAGCCAGGCGACCAGTGGCGCGATGTTCTCCGGATCCGAGACGTCGAAGGCGCCGGTCTCGACCGGCGCGTACGAGCCCGGTGTTGCCTGCTCTGTCATGCGGGTGCGGGCACCGGGGTTGATCGCATTGACCGTGACGCCATAGCGACCGAGTTCGCTCGCTGCGGTGATGGTCAGCGCGGCAATGCCGGCCTTTGCCGCTCCATAGTTTGTCTGCCCTACGTTTCCGAAGAGACCGGAGGCCGACGTCGTGTTGATGATCCGCGCGGCATTGGTCCGGCCCTCCTTGGCCTGGTTCCGCCAGTGCTCGGCTGACCACCGGATGGTGGCAAACGTGCCACGCAGATGGACCTTGATCACGGCATCCCACTCGTCGATCGACATGTTGACCAACATCCGATCGCGCAGTATCCCGGCGTTGTTCACGAGGATGTCCAGGGTGCCGAAGGTGTCGATTGCCGTGCGCACGAGCCGCTCCGCCCCCTCCCAATCGGACACGTCGTCACCGTTGGCCACCGCGGCGCCTCCGGCGGCGCGGATCGCGTCGACCACGGTGCCGGCCGGCCCCTCCGAGCTCCCGCGACCGTCCACCTCTGCTCCCAGATCATTGACGACGACCATGGCGCCCTGGCGGGCCAGTTCCAGCGCGTGCGCGCGACCGATCCCACGACCGGCTCCGGTGACAATGGCAACACGACCTTCATTGATCCCCGGCACCGTGCATCCTCCCCTTGGACATCGCGGTCAGAGGTTCCGACATCGCCTCGGGCATCCAGACTGCGCCGCTCGCCCGCAGATGACCCAGCTCCGACGGGCTGCAACCCAACCACTCCCTCAGCACCTCGGTGGTGTGCTCGCCCAGCCTGGGACCCCGGGACCGCACCCCGCCCCACGCCGCGCGCTCCGGGTTGGGCGAGTCCGGGTACTCGATGCACCCGAGGTCCGGGTGGCAGATGTCGACGAACGCCTCCCGGCTCCGCAGCTGCGGGTCCCGCCAGAGGTCCTCGCTGCTCTGGACCGGGCCAGCGGCGACACCGACCTTCTGCAATCGCAGCGTCGCCTGGAATGGTGAGACCGTGCTCGCCCAATCCTGGATCGCCTGCCGCAATGACCTCAGCAACTCCGGCGTCGGCCCTGCATCGCCGAGGTCGAGATCGGCTCTCTCCAGAAACGAGCACACGGCAGCCCAGTCACGCACATCCTCGACCTCGATGGCCACCCAGGCATCGGCACCCTGGCACCTGAAGACGCCCGAGAGCAGTGAGCCCGGTACCTCGTTCGGCCCGGCCCTCCACTCTCGGCCATTGGCCAGATAATCGAGGTACAGAGGGGCCAGAATTGCGGCACCGGTCTCCGTCTGCGCCATGTCGACAAGGACGCCGGCCCCTCCCCTCTCGGCTTCGGCAAGGGCGGCCACGACGGCACATGCTCCGTGGATCCCCGCCACGAAGTCGAAGTGAATGCCGTCCGGAGCCCATGCTGACGTGAGGCCCAGGTAGTTGTTGATGTTCGACGCATAGGCGCGAAAGTTGGCCAATGGCCCCGACCGGCCGTACCCCGATATCGACAGCATCACCAGCCGTGGATTGTGAGCGGTGAGCTCGGCGAACGAGCAGCCCCACGACTCCATCGTGCCGGGGCCCAGGTTCTCCACGACGACATCGGCCTGCCCGGCCAGGCATCGGAATGTGTCCCGCCCCTGATCGCTCGCCATGTCGACACAGGCACTCCGCAGGCCACGGGTCATGCCAGCGAACAACGCTGTCGTCCGGATTCCGGATGGCTCGAACCGCTGCGCCTGGTCGGGGGTGTCGTAGGAACGCAGAGCTTCGGGTCGGTCTCGTGCTTCAATCTTCACCACATCGGCGCCCAGATCCGCCAGCATCAACGCACAGATGTTCCCGGCAACGAACGAGCCGAACGAGAGGACGCGGACGCTCGCGAGAGGACGGGTGGTCGGGTGCGCTTCAGATGAGTCCATCGGTCCGCCACTGTCTCAATTCCTGCTCCGAATGGCCGAGGTCGTCGACGTACACCTGCTCGTTGGACTCTCCGAGCCAAGGCGCTGACCTCCGGTAGGCGATCAGCGGGGGCGAAGAGCTGAAGGGCCGACCCGGAATCCGAAACGACCCGGTGCCAGCGCGGGAGGACAGCACGAAGTAGCCGCGGGCCGCTGCCTGTGGTTCTTCTGCGAACTCGGCCGGTGTCTGCATCAGCGCGCATGGCAAGCCAGCGGATTGGCCCGCCATGACGAACTCTTTGGCGCTTCGCGTCAAGAGCAGACCGGCAATGATCTCCGTCAGCACATCGAAGAGCTGCACTCGTGTGATTCGATCGCGATAGATCGGGTCCGTGAGCACGTCCGGCCGATCCAACAGGTCAATGAACAGGTCCCAGTGGTGTGATGAGTGCGCGCCGACATCCAAAAATCCATCGCGGCACCGCCAGATCCCACCCGGGGGGGGTCCGAAGTTCGTCGCACGGGTCTTGATCTGCCCCGCCAGGTCGTACTGTTCCGTCCCGAGCTTGTTGAACCAGCCAACTTCGTGCACGGAGAGGTCCAGGACCCTCGACCTCGACCACGACTGACGGGGGCCCCTCAGCGTCGCCTGGACGAGGAGCGCGGCCCAAATCCCCGCCTCGTCATAGAACTGTTGGCCGGGCATGGCCACCGGCGGTCCCTCCGGCGCACCGACGGCATGCATGTACCCGCTGAAGGCAAACGAGGTGAAGGGTGTTGCCCGCCAGTCTCGGAAGGGACCGGTCAGGCCAAATGGTGTGATGAAGCAGGTCAGGGCGGGGCCCGACACCCACGAGAGCGAGGGCGGGTCCTCCACGAGGCCGACCAGCCGCTCCGGCTCGCCTCTCGGTGAGGCCAGAACGACATCAGCCCATGACGCCAGCTCCTCGAGCAGGTCGTGCGAGTCATCACGCTCCCAGTTCAAGGTGATACCTCGCTTGTTGTGGTGATAGTAGGCAAACAGGAGGCTTCCTTCGATCCCGCGTTGCCCATCACGGAACGGTGGCTGGGATCGCATCCTGTCGCCCGTGGGCAACTCGACCTTCACGACGTCAGACCCGAGATCGGCGAGCACCTTGCTACAGTACGCACCGAGGCGACCGCTGACGTCGAGCACTCGAACTCCGGCGAGCGGTTGCACCGACTCGTCCTCGTCATCAGCTTGCAACACGTCGCGCCGCCGATTCACGTCACCCGACCGTGGGTGTCCGACGCCATCCGTGACCGTACGAACAATTCGAGCATCAGCCATCCGCCCCTGATGACGCCGCCTCTGACGGCCTGAACCGGTAGAGCGCGCTCCCCTCCCCCGTGTCACAGAACACGACGCTCACCGGCAGTCCGATGTGCACCTCGTGGGGTTCACAGCCGACGATGTTCGTCAGCACGCGCGGCCCTTCGGCCAGCTCCACATAGGCGACGACGAACGGCACCGCTGCGCTGAATGGGCCCGGTCCCCGGTGCACCACACTGAAGCTGTACACCGTGCCGCGCCCTGAGGCTTCGTCCCATGACACAGACACGCAGCCGCAGGCCGGGCAATAGGCCTTTGGATACCAGATCACCGTGGCGCAATCGGCACAGCGGGCCAGGAGCAGGCGCCCCTGTGCCGTGGCACTCCAGAACGCGCACGTCTCCGGCGTGGGCTCGGGAACAGGCACCGGCAGCTGCGACGCCATCACGACTCTGCCTGACCAAGGATAAGCGTGGCACTGCCCATCCTGGTACCGATCGACCCACCGGTGCCGTGCGCGACCGCTATCTCGCAGTTCGGCACTTGGACTGCAGGGTGAGCCTCCCCCCGCAGTTGGCGGACGGCCTCGATGATCTTGGTCATGCCGCCGCGATTGGAAGGATGGTTGTTGCACAGCCCACCCCCGTCGGTGTTGAACGGCAACCGCCCGTGGGGAGCCACCAGGGTGCCGTCGAGCACGAACCGCCCACCATCTCCCTTCTGGCAAAAGCCCAGATCCTCGATCGTCTCGATGACGGTGATGGTGAAGGAGTCATAGAGGGACACGTAGTCGACGTCCACCGGTCGGACGCCCGCCTCCGCGAAGGCCAGGGGCCCTGTCACCGCGGCGGCGGTGGTGGTGAGATCGATACGCCCATTGTCGGTGTGCTTCACCGCTTCGGCCTGGCCCAGGATCTTGACGGTCCGGCGCTTGAGATCACGGGCCACCTCCGGGCTCACGACCACGACCGCTCCTCCGCCGTCCGTGACCACGCAGCAGTCGAGACGGTGCAACGGGGAGCTGATAAAGGTGGATTCGAGCACTTCCTCCACGGTCACCGGCTCGCGCAGGAGGGCATGTGGATTGTGCTGCGCGTGCAGTGATGCTGCAACCTTCACCTCGGCAAGCTGGGCACTGGTCGTGCCGAACTCGAACATGTGCCTCTGAGCGGCGAGGGCATAGCCCGTCACGGCCGACATGCCCCACGTGGACTCGAACCCTGCTTCGGGAGATCCCGAGGACCGGGCAGTTGGGACTTCCCCGCGAGTGCGTGCCAACCCCGCCATGGTGACCAGGGCGACATGACAGTGGCCGGCAGCAATCGCAGCGGCAGCATGGCCGACATGCACCAGGTAGGAGGACCCACCGGTATCGGTCGAGTCCACAAAGCGGGGGTGGAGATTGAGGTACTCAGCAATGGATATCGCGCCGAAGCCTGCCGTCGAGTCGCAGAGATACGCATCGACATCCGAAGGGCCCAGCCCGGCGTCGGCCAGCGCGCCAAGAGCAACCTCCGCATGGATCTGGGCGAGGCTGCGGTCCGGGATCTCCCGCCGCGGATGCTCGTAAGCACCGGCGATGAACGCGCGTGAATTGATGGTCACGGAGGCTCCTCCTCTGCAACGTACATCAACGATCCACTCGAGTGGGACGGCGCTCCCAGAAGCAGCCGGTTGACCCGATCAGCCTGCTCGAACAACGTCTCCGGTCCCGCTGCGCACGACAGGCAGCACCTCGCTCGCAAACAGCCGCAGGCTGTCCTCCGTCTCCTTGACCGACATTCCGGCGATCGAATGCAGCATCACGATGTGGTCTGTTCCGGTGACCTCCGCATACCTCCGGATCTTTTCGATGCATTGGTCCGGATTGCCAAAGATCCCGCTCCTGATGTAGTCCTCTCGGGGTGAAGCGCCCCGCGGGTCCCCGCCGCCGCCCGGGGAGTACTGCTGATAGCCCTTTATGTTGGCGAACTGCTGTGGATTGTCGAATCCGTAGTGCCGTCGTGATCCGTCGATGTAGCCCCCGAATGCCCGTTCCGCCACCTCCATCGCCGCTTCTTCTGTCAGGGCGCAGTAGCCGGGAGCAGCGATGATAGGACGGGTCGGTCCCAGTCCCACCCTGGCTCGGGCCCTGTTGAAGATCTCACAGTTCTCGGTCATCGTGGCCACCGATGTGCCGCCCGTGCACATCAGCTCGAGACCCATCTCGGCAACGGGCTCGAGGCTCGACTTGCTTACCAGCGCTCCGTAGATCTTGTCGCCAAGCGTCGTCGTTCGTGGCCTGGGCCGGGTGGTCGCGCCACTCACCTGGTAGTGCGTCCCCTCATACGAGAAGTCCTCCTGGCGGAGTGCGAGTCGGAGGATGTCGACTCCCTCTTTGAACCTCTCACTGGCTTCGTTCTGATCAATTCCCAGATACCGGTACTCGCTCGGGGAGCTCCCTCTCCCCACCCCGATATGGATCGGACGCCCCTTGAGCATGTTGTCGAGGACGGAGAGCTCCTCTGCCACCCGGAGCGGGTTGTTCCAGGGCAGCACGACGACGCAGGTGCCCATTTCAAGCCGTTCGGTCCTCCCCGCCATGTAGTACAGGATGGCCAGGGGATTGCTCGTCATATGGTACGGCGATCCGTGGTGCTCCACCTGGAACAGCGCATCGAACCCAAGCGGCTCGAGGAGGTCGGCGATATAGATGTTGTCCTCGTAGACCTGCCCGTCCTTGATGATGGGGAGGGCATCGAGACCCGGCGAGTCGTTGTGGATCCAATCTCCGCCCTGAAACCCCAGAAACAAGCTGATCCTCATCGATTCATCCCTTCTCGCGCCGGCGAGGGCGTCTCCGTCGTCCACGGTCGTCCAACTCGTCCGATCGATGGCTGTGGACCCTCCGTGCTCTCACGTGGGCGCCGACGCCGGGGTGAACCGGAACAGCCTCTCGGCGTTCCCCCGCAGGATCTTGTAACGGTCGGTATCGGAGAGGCTCTCGAGCTGCTTCTTCGCATGCTCCAGGCAGTTCGGCCACGTCGAGTCGCTGTGCGGATAGTCGGTCTCGATCATGACGTTGTCGACGCCGATGACATCAAGGCTCTTGACTCCATGGAGATCGTCGATGAAGCAGCCGTAGATGTGGTTGCGGAAGGTGTCGATCACGGAGAATCCCTCGAGGTCGACCCCCGCATCCTCGAGCACCTGCACGTGACCGGAGAGGGAGTCGTGTCGCACGTCCCCCTTCTCTATCCAATAGCGGTGCTTGTCGACGACCTGGGCGCAGCGGTCGAGGAAGAACGGCATCCAGCCGATACCCCCCTCGGCCAAGGCCACCTTGATCCCGGGAAACTTCCGCACCACGGGGCTGAAGATCCACTCGACCATGGCGCCCGCGATCATCACCGGTGGCCCCCATGACATCGTGACGAGCATGGGTGACTCGTCCGACATCGTGTAACGCTTGCTCGAGGAACCGATGTGCATGCACACCACTGTCTCGCACTCCTCGCACGCTGCCATGAGGGGATCCCAGTGTCCCGCCCGGTCTTGGATGGTCGGGAGGCCCAGCATGGCCGGGTTCTCGGAGAAGGCGATCGCACGGGAACCCTTCTCTGCCGTCCGACGAACTTCGGCCGCGGCCAGAAGGGGGTCCCACAGCGGAATGAGCGTCAGCGGGATGTATCGACCAGGGGCACGACCGCACCATTCGTCGATCATCCAGTCGTTGTACGCCTGCACGCAGAGCAGCGCCAAGTCCTTGTCGTCAGCTTCGTTGAACACTTGGCCGCAGAAGCGGGGGAAGGACGGGAAGCAGAGCGAGCCCAGGACCCCGGCGCGATCCATGTCCTCCAGCCGGGCCACGGAGTCGTAGCACCCAGGCCGCATCTCGTCGTAGGTGATCGGCTCGAAGCTGAAATCCTCCCGACGCTTTCCCGCAACCGCACCGAGACCCGGTGTGACCATGCGCCGCCCTTCGTAGAGCCACGCCTCACCCTCCCCATCACGAATCAGGCGCGGTGCAGCATCCCGGTGCTTGGCCGGGACGCGGTCCTGCCACACGTGGCCGGGTTCGAGCACGTGATCATCCACCGAAATGAGCCACTCGGATTCGCCTTTAGCTGTCACTTGCCTGCCTCGATTCACTCATCTGGTGGTGTGAACCCCAAGCTCTCTCGTCCGATCCTTGGCAGTCGCGCACTGGGGAGTTGTTGCCCAGTCGCTCACAACACGGTGCCGTTCTCCTTCAATTCGGCTATGTCGTCCCAGTCAAATCCGAGATCCAAGAGGACGGCCTCCGTGTCCTGACCGTGCTCGGGTGCACCAGCGAGAGTGCCCACCGGGGCTTCGTCGAACCGAACGGGTGACGCCACCCCCCGATAGATCATTCCGTCCTTGTCCACGCTGGGCAGGTAGCCGTTGGCCACAGCCTGCGGATCCTCACCGATCTCGGCTGGGCTCAGCACGGGGGCCCACACGCCCTCAAGCGTCGCGAGCGTGTCCCGCCACTCGGCCAGGGTCCGGGAGGCGAAGATCTCGTCGAGGGTGCGCGTGCACTCATCGACATGCGTGTTCCGGGTCTCGGCTTCGGCGAAGCGAGGGTCGTCGATGAGATCGGGTCGGTCGAGGTGCCGACACAGATCGGGCCACCACCGGTCGGCCTGCAGGAACACCAGGCACAGCCAACGTTCGTCCTTGGTCGGAAAGTAGTTGACCAAAGCGTTGAACGGATTGCGACGTGTGCGAAATTCCCTGGTAACCCCGACCGCTCCCGCCGTGATCGCTTGCGCCATCCACCACATCCCCGTGGCATAGAGCGAGACCTCCACGACCGGCGCGTGGCCATCACACTGGCGGCGGTAGAGCGCGGCGGCCACCGCTCCGGCAAGATTCATCCCTCCGGACAGGTCCCCGAAGGAACCCGGTTGATTTGGAGGCTCTGCTCCGGCGGGGGTCATCTGGAAAGCCGCGCCCCCCCGCGCCCAGGCGCTGGCCAGATCGAAGCCTCCGCATTCAGCCTCCGGCCCCAGCGAACCCTGACCCGTCCCGAGCGCGTAGATCACCGCCGGGTTGCGATCACGAATGTGTTCGATGTCAATGGCCAGTCCCTGCCGAGCAGCAGGCAAGAAGTTGGTCAGGAACACATCGGCCGAATCCACCAACGTGTACAGGATCGCCCGGCCCTCGTCAGTTGCGATGTCAAGACCGACGCTTCGTTTGCCGCGATTCGGCAGCTCGGTATTTGGGTTCATGAGCGCCCCCGACGCCTCGGCGTTGGTCAGACCCCGTATCGGGTCACCGGCGATCGGATGTTCGACCTTGATCACATCCGCCCCCCAATCAGCCAGCACAGCGCCGGCCGCAGGCACGAACAACCAGGAAGACACTTCAACAACTCGCACGCCCTTCAAGATGTCGTACATGACCCTCTTCTATTTCCGGCGAGTCAAATCAGTGCGGACCCACAGTGACCACGCTCCTTCATCCAAGGCCGGAGGCGATGCGCGACCCGGAACGGAGGGCGCCTGGACCAGCTGAGGACAATTATTTGAGCGTATGCTTAACCTTTTGCCGTCGTAGTGTCAAGCGGGTCACCGCACGAGTCACGGTCGGCGGCCGTGGTCGGCGCCGTCACCGGTGGCTGTGCGTCGCAGCCGTCCCGGGACTCCGCTGGTCAGGAGGTCAGAAGGATGCATCCGCACCTGAACCCGCCGCCGGCAGAGGTGACCGCCACCTGCGCGCCAGGAACTTGGCGCAATCCCGCCTGCCCACGGAGTTGCAGCACAGCTTCGTGGAACAGCCAGAAGCCGTGGAGCCGACCGGCGGACAACTGCCCACCGTAGGTGTTGAGGGGCAGCTCACCGCCGTATCTGATCCGGTGACCGCCATCAACGAAGTCACCCGACTCTCCTTCTCCGCAGAACTCGAGCGCTTCCAACCAGGACAATGTGAGGACCGAGAAGCCGTCGTAGAGTTCGGCGACGTCGACGTCGACCGGCCTCAAGTCCGTGCGCGCCCACATCTGAGCTGCCGCATCCCTGGCTGCCATGGCCGGAAAGTCGAGGCGTGGCTCCCAACCGTGCGTGTCGTGATTGGCACACCCGACTGCCTCAAAGCGAACGGCCGGATTCGGGCAGGCGGTCGCGTAGTCAGCTGAGGAGAGCACCAGGCCCACCGCCCCGTCGATCGGCAGGTCACAGTCCAGCCGACTCAACGGCTCGCTGATCATCGGAGCGTTGAGATAGTCGTCCATGGTCATCGGCGAACGGAGGACCGCCTTGTCGTTGAGGGCGGCGTGCGCGCGGCACGTCAGAGCAATCCAACCGAGCTGTTCCTTCGAGGTGCCGTACTGGTGCATGTGGCGGCGTGCCTGCATCGCCATGAGGTTGACGGCAGAGTATTCGTGGAAGGGCACATGCCACTCCCATGGACCCTCGGGTTCCGGTAAGGCGCCAGAGGCGCTACCCAGAATCCCTCCGAGTTGCCGGACAGAACGGTAGATCAGGACGTGGCGGCAGAGGCCCGATGCGATCGCCATGGCGGCGTTCATCATCACTCCGAGCTGGGCACCCGAGTTCGCTCCACCCATCCAGTTCAACGACAATCCCAGGGCATCCGCAATCAGCTCAGGCGGGCGGTCGCCGAACGGCATGGACGCGAGGCCATCGATGTCCGACCGAAGCAGACCGGCATCGGTGATCGCCGAGATCGCAGCATCGAGTGCCAAGTCGAGGCCATTGCGATCGAGGCCGCGACCAGTGTCGGAGAGACCGATGCCCGAGACAATCACTCGAGATTCGAACTTCTCCATCATTCACACTCCTTCTCAAGAGCACCCAATACTTTCTCGGAGTGCTCGTCGAGACGCGGTGCGCGTCCACGCACTCTCCACGGTGAGGTTGCGGCGAGGAACGGGGCACCCGGGTACACAAAGGAACGGCCCAGGTCTTCATGGTGGATCTCAGTCGGAAACCCGCGCGCGATGAAGTGCTCGTCGCGCACGACATCCTCTGGAGCGAACAGCACGGCCGCGGGAATGCCACGCCGCTGGGCCTCCATGAAGAAGTTCCTACCCGGGAGGTGCTCGGCAACGAACTGCAGCGCGTCTGAACCAGCTTGGTAGATCGCCGCCGCCTCGGGCTCCGATGCGATGTCGGGGATGCGGACGCCTCCGCGCTCGACGCCCATCTCCAAGAAGAAGAATTCATCGAACTCCTCGCGCAGCCCGAGTTCGACGATCCACTCACTGACCGCCTTGAACTCGCTGGCGTGTCGCGGCAGTGCGGCGATGACGGAATGTCCGTCAGCGGCCGTCATGAGCCTCGGGGGTGTCTGCCTGATCGCGGCATGACGAAAGGTCTGCCGCTCCACCGTCGCGCCGGCGACGAGCCACTCGTACGTCGCAGCTTCGGTCGTGACATTGGATGCGGCATGCATGCTCACGTCGACATGCTGACCGAAGCCGAGGGCCTGACGCGCATAGAAGGCGACCATCGTCGCCTCGACCGCCCACAGGCAGGCCGTGTGGTACCCCTGGTTGCCCCCGGGACGTACCGGGGCAAGCCGATGGTCGTCGTAGCCGCAGCTCCACGCCGGACCCGAACCCGCGAGCAGCATGAGGTCGGTGACCGGCTCATGCCCGCGCGAGCTCATGCTTCCGAAGGGCGTGATCGAGACCCACACCAGTTCCGGCTGATGCGGCGCGAACTCCTCATAGCCGAGACCGAGCCCAACCAGCAGTCCGGGCTCCTCGCCCTCGAGGACGATGTCACTCGAGACAACGAGCTTCCTGAACCGGGCGGCGTCGACGGAATCGTGAAGATCGAGGACAATGCTCTGCTTGCCGGTGTTGTAGTACCACCACCACAGACTGCGCTCCAGGCCCGGCGTGTCTTCGAGGAAGGGTTCGAAGCGTCGCGAGGCGTGACCTCCTGGAGGTTCGACGACGATCACCTCCGCTCCGAGGTCAGCGAGTATCTTGCCGGCGAACGCACCGTGCTCGCAGGCCAACTCGACGACCCGCACACCCTCGAGCGCTCCCGGTCGTGCGCCGACAGGCGACGGCTGGCTCATATGATCCCGTCCTGACGAAAGGTTCGGAGTTCGTCCTCCGTGTGGCCGAGGAGGCCTCCGAACACGATGTCGTTGTGCTCGCCGAGACACGGCGCTCCTCGCTCTATCACCCAATCCGTTCTCGAGAAGTGCACGGGTATGCCGTCCACTCGGACCCGTCCCATCTTCGAGTGCGTCACGCTGGGCCAGAGGCCCCAGTCCGATGTCGCCTGATCGCCGTCGATGCGCTCAGCTGGTCGCAGCACCGCGACGGCAGGCACGCCGACCCGGCGCAATCTGGCTGCGACCTCGAACCGGTCATGCAACCTGGTCCAGTCCGAAACCAGGCGGTCGAGCTCGTCTTGCCCGGCGGCCCGGCCGGGCAACGACGCCCAGCGGTCGTCACCGCACCATTCCGCGGCCATGACCTGACCCAATGCCTCCCAATCTCCATCGTTGCGACAGGCGATGGCGATCCAATTGTCGTCCCCCGCGGATGGGTAGATGCCGTGGGGAACCATGAGGGGGTGCGGGCTGCGGTTGCTGTCGGGGGATCCCGGTCGCCGCAGAGGTCGGTCGTTCACGGTGTAGTCGAGCAGCGCCGGCCCGTTGAGCAGCGCTCCGGCGTCCGTGCACGAAATGTCGATCCACTGACCCTCGCCGGTTCGTTGCCGGTGCACGAGGCCCGCCATGATGGCGATCGCCATGACGTTGGCGCCGTGGTGGTCCATGTAGGAGTACCCGATGCCCGCCGGATGGTGGTCAGCGAGGCCCGTGGCAAAGGCCAGCCCGCAGCAGGCCTGGGCCAGCGGGCCCCATGTCTTGAACTCGCGGTACGGACCGGAGTGACCGAACCCCGAGTTCGACACGTACACGATGTCCTCTTTGATGGCACGCACGTCGTCGTACGAGCAGCCGAGGCGCTCCATCACACCCACGGCGAAGTTCTCCGTGACGACGTCCGATACGGCAACCAGCTCACGGAGGAGCCTCTTGCCGGTGTCGGTGCGCAAATTCAGCGTGATACCCAACTTCTCCACGTTGTGATTGTTGAAGGCACCTCCGAAGTCAGGACCGCGGCGCTCGTCGACAAACGGTGTCACGCCCCGGAGCGCATCCCAGTAGCCCTGGGTCACGGGGTCCTCGACACGTATCACCTGTGCACCCATGGCCGCCAAGAACCTCGTCGCTCCCGCTCCAGCCAGCTGGCCGGAGAAGTCGCAGATGCGGAGACCGCCCAGTGCAGTCGTCACGGTCTAGATGTCCGGAAGTGCGCTGTCACGTTCTCCCCAGAAGACCCTCATCGCATTCTTCCCCGCGAACAGCGGCATCGAGTCTTCGTTGATGCCACATGCTGGCAATTCACTGCGGACCCGGTCAAAGGTCAGGAGGGGATAGTCGGACGCGTACATCACCTTCATGCGCCCCCGCCCGGTGTTGGCATAGGCCACAAGCTCAGGTGGGTACCGACTCGGAGGGTAGGCCGAGAGCATGTGGTACAGGTTCGGCCACGTCCGCAGGAGCTGCACGAGGAGGCCGGTCCATGGCGCACCCCCGTGGGCGCTGACAACGACCAGTTCCGGGAAGAACGCACAGACCTTGTCGAGGTGCTTCGGGTTCTGCACGGTTCCTGGCCGCTGGACCAGGGGCATTCCGACGGTGATGGTCACGGGGATCTCGAGCTCGATGCACTTGGCATAGAGCGGGAAGTAAGACCGGTGGCTTGCCCGTTTCCCGTCGCGGTACGGAACGATCCTCAAGGCGCGGGCGCCGTCGTTGCGCACCATGTTCTCGAGGTGGCGGACGGCCCGGATACCCTGCTCGGCATCGACTCGGACGCTGAGGCCGAACCTGTCCGGATGCTGCTGCACCGCATCCAGGGTCCAGCGGTAACCGGCAACCTGGTCCCCCATCGCAGACTCCGGAGGTGGCGCGAGGAGGGCTCGAGCGATGCGGTTGCGGTCCATGTCGGCAAGCAACTGCTCGAGATCCTGGGATTCTGTCCTCGCAGGCCCATAGGTGTCGTCGGTCAGGCTCCAGTTCAGTCCGAGGTGCGGCGGGTTTGCGTTGACGTACCCATCCACAATCCAAGGCATCTCACTCTCCGGCACGCCGCATCCCTCCCCGATGGCCGACTGACGTTCTGAGCAGCCTCTGCCCGCTCAGGGGAGCAGCGAGAGTCAGCTCCAGTGGATCGTCTTGATCTCGGTGAACTCCTCCAGGCCGTGAGATCCCCACTCGCGGCCTATGCCGCTCTGCTTGAAGCCGCCGAAAGCGCCGCTTTGACCAATGCCGGCCATGCTCTCGCCCCAGCCGGGTCCTTGTCCGCCCCCGGGGCCGACGTCCACAGCGGATGTGCCGCCCACCCCCTGGGCCAACACCGTGCCAGCTCGGATCCGCCGTGCCACGTTGAACGCCCGTGCGGTCGATTGGGACTCGACCCCACCGCCCAATCCGTAGATCGACTCGTTGGCCAGGCGGACGGCGTCATCGTCCCTGCCCGAGTAGGGCACGACGGTGAAGACAGGCCCGAAGATCTCCTCTTGGGCGATGCGCATGTCATTTGTGCCGATGAACACGGTGGGCTCGTAGTAGAAGCCTTTCTCGAAACCTTCCGGTCGCTTGCCCCCGGTCAAGAGCTCGGCGCCCTGCTCGACCCCCGACGCCACGTAGCCCTCGACCCGCTCACGCTGCTGCTCCCTGATCAGTGGCCCCAGGACGGTGGAGGGATCTTGAGGGTCGCCGATCTTGACTGAGGGCGCAGCGGCAGCCACCCCTTCCTTGTAGGCGTCGAGGAGGTGCTCGGGAAGGAGCAACCGGGTCGCCAGGATGCACCCTTGGCCGCAGTGGGTCAGCGTGGACCCGAAGCCTATGGAGCGAGCATGATCTTCGGTGACGTCGTCCAGCAAGACCTGGGCGCTCTTCCCGCCCAGCTCGAGTTGGTAGCGCTTCACGGTCGCTGCGCCGTTGGCGATGATTCGCCTGCCCGTGGCGGTCGAGCCGGTGAAGGCAATCAAGTCGACCATTGGATTGGACGTCATCTCATCGCCCACCGCGGCATGCCCGGTGATCACGTTGAGCACGCCGGGCGGGATTCCGGCCTCAGCGGCCGCGCGGGCGATCAGGAAGGCGTCGAGTGGGGTCCACGGGTGGGGCTTCAGCACGACGGTGCACCCCGCAGCGAGGGCGGGGGCAACCTTCACCACGTTGAGCATGAACGGGAAGTTGAAGGGCGTGATGGCGCCGACCACCCCGACCGGCTCCCGGAACAACGCCGATCCCGTCATCCCATTGGGACCAGCGGTCGGTGCACCGGCTTCGACCCATTCGAACACATGTTCAATCCGCGTGGCGTTGGCGCGGAACATCCCGATCGAGCCGCCTGCCTGGACGTAGTCGGTGAGGTAGCCGACCGAGCCGGTTTCGGCCACGATCAGCTCACGGAGCTCCGCTGCATGCGATTCGAGGTACTCGGCCATCCGGATCAGGGCAGCCGCTCGCTCGGCTGGCTTCGTATAGGGCCATGGTCCCTCATCAAAGGCCTTGCGGGCAGCCTCGATGGCGAGCACGGCATCCTTGGGGGACGCCTCGGGGACCGTCCCGATCACGTCTTCATTGGCGGGGTTGATGACCTCAATGGACCCGGCTGCCTCCCCGGCCGTCCATTTCCCATCGACGTAGAGGTCGAAGTTCCAGCTCTCGGTCACGGCGTGCCCCCTTGACTCGGTCCACATATCAGGGTGCCACAATTCTAAGGCGCCTGCCCAATAATCTCGGGTTCAAAGAGCGGGACAAAGTGCTCGCCCTGCTGTTCGAAGGTGACGTGCAGCGCCATGCCGATGTGCAGATCCTGAGCCGTGCAGTTGACGATGTTGGTCGTCAACCTCAGTCCGGTTTGCTCCAACAGCTCCACGATGCCGATCACATACGGGACACGAATGTCCGGATTCCACACTTTGTGGTTCAGCGTGTACGTGTACAGCGTCGCCGTGCCGCTCGTCGATTCCCACGGAAGATCCCGTTGCCAGCACTTCGGACAGACGGGACGGGGAGGGTGCACCCAAAACCGGCAATTCTGGCAGCGGCGGAGGCGCAACTCATTGTCGCTCCCGGCCGTCCAGAATCCTCGATTCAACTCGTCGAGGATGGGGACTCTGCGGAGCGGCAACGACACGATCTTGCTCCCGTCTGAACAGCGTCTCGGTCGGCCCGAAGTTACCAGTGACCGCTCCGCACTCGCCCGATGTCAGGATGCCCCCGAGGACACTGGAGGTAGGCTGATCAGAGGATGCCGGGGGAGGCACCGAGGTGACGGAGGAGTCGATCGATGTCCGAAGCTGGAGACGCAACGCGCAGGGCCCTCCTCGACGCGGCGGAGGAACTTCTCATTTCGAAGGGCGTGGCGGGCATCACCACGCGGAAGGTGGCTGATAGAGCCGGAGTCAACCAGGCGCTCGTTCACTATCACTTCGGCACGATAGAGGAGCTCCTCGTGGCTGCGCTCGAGCGTGTGTCGGTGCAGGTGAAGGCGCGCTCGGAGAAGATCTACCGCCATGACGAGTCCTTCGTCGAGGGTTGGTTCGAGGAGATGGAGGCGAAGATCACCACTGACTTCGAGAGGGGTTGGGGAAAGGTGTGGCTCGAGAACCTGACACTCGCCGCGAACCGCCCGAAGATCTGCAAGCAGTATGTGAAGGCGTCGACCATGACGCGCAAACTTCACGAGCGCCAGGTGAGCGAAATGCTGGGACAGCTCGGGGTTGACGAGGATGAGTTCCCGGCGCAGGGCATCGTGACTCTCCTCGATGCGATCACTTCCAAGATGATCCTCGACCGACTGGTGGGGATCAAGGCGGGACACAAGGAACTGATCGCCATGCTGCACCGCATTTGGGATGAGATTGAACATCGGCTCCAGCCCGAACCGGCGAGGTAGGGCGTTCCGTCACAACCCACCTGACGGAGACCCGTGGCTCAGCTCGGGAGTGCGGCAACCGGGGGTCCGGTTCTCTTCGGGATGCCGTAGCTCTTGGGGGTGACGTCGACATCGATTGCTTCGGCACGTAGTGCTCCAACCGTGCAGGTCCCGCGGTCCCGGTGGGCGAGCGGGTCGAAGCTGAAGAAGCGACAGGCGTTCTCCCACGTGATCTTGTTGATCTCGTCGTCCGGGACCTGAGCGGCCTGCAACGACTTCCAGGCCGACTCGGGAGCGTTGGGCCAGGTGCAGTCCGAGTGCGGATAGTCGCACTCCCACGCGATGTTCTCGACACCGATGTCGTGACGCAGGCGCAACCCGGTGTAATCGTCGATGAAGCATGTGAGCACTCGGTCCTTGAAGACCTGGCTGGGGAGTTGGTCTCCGAAATCTTGACCAGTCCATTGATGATGTCGCTCATACGTGTAATCCGCTCGTTCCAACCAGTACGGGATCCATCCGATGCCACCCTCAGCCAGGGAGAATTTCACATTTGGAAACTTTCGGAGCACCGGTGACCAGAGCAGTTCGGCAGCGAACACGCCCGTATTGAAGGGCATGGTGTGGATCATCGTGTCGAACGGCGATCGAGGCATGAACTCCGGCGAGCTCCCGAAATGGAAGACCATGACCGTGTCCGTGTCCTGGCACGCCTGCCACGCGGGATCCCATTCGTCACCGTGGTGGTCGGGCAGGCCAAATCGATGGGTGTCAGAGTGGAATGAGACTGCATGACAACCCTTGGCAGCCATGCGGTGGATCTCTTCCGCCATCCACTCCGGTCCGAGAATGAAGCCGGACAGCGACAGCGGTATGAATCGCCCCGGATACGCGCCGCACCACTCCTCGACGTGCCAGTCGTTGTATGCCCTGATCATGCAGGCCGCCAATTCCCGATCACCGCTTTGGAGGAAGTACTGACCCCCCAAGCCCGGCCACGACGAGAAGCACATAGATCCAAGAACGCCGTTGACGTTCATGTCGCGGATGCGCTCATGCACGTCCCACGTCCCCTTGCGTACTTCCTCGAAGGATCCCGGGTCGTTGCCCCACTCTTCGCGGACCCGGCCTGCCACCGCGTTCAGACCGAAGCTCGAGACCTCGTTGCCCTCGACGAGCCAGGCGTCGGTGCCGTCCGGACGATGGATGACCTTGGGTACCCGGTCCCGGTACTTCGCCGGGAAGCGGTCCACGAAGTAGTCGCTCATGGAGGGTGGCTCGACGAGATGGTCGTCCACGCTCACCATGATCATGTCCTCGAGTTGCATGCACGTCCTCCTCGAGCGAGCTGACCGGTACCGGTAGTGCCGGGCACGGGACACGATTTTAGCACCCGCCCAACTTTTCCACCATCGGCCGTCCACGGTGCGCCGCATACCAGCCGGGCAGGCCGGTGGCTACCCAGTCTCAGGTCTTTGGACCTCGAAGGGAAGGGCCTGGTCCCCATCGGCCTGCAGGCTGGAGCGCAGCACGTTCTTCTGAACCTTCCCGGACGGCGTACGCGGGAAGTCATCGACGAAGCGCAGCTCTTCTGGCCACTTCTGACGGGCCAAGCCTGCGGCTTCAAGATGCTTCTGCGCCGACTCGAGGCCGAACACCGGTGCACCGGCCAAGAGCCTGATGACGGCGGCACCGTGCTCGCCGTATCGGGCATCCGGTGCCGCGACCACGGCGACTTCGGCCACGCCGGCCATGGCGGCCATGACGCCCTCAACTTCAGCCGAAGAGACGTTCTCGCCGCCTCGGATGATGATGTCCTTCTTCCGGTCGGTGATGGTGAGGTAGCCCTCCGGATCGAGCACGCCGATGTCGCCGGTGTCGTACCAACCGGTCGGGTCGATCGCGGCGGCGGTCAAGGCGGGGTCCGTGTAGCCCGCGAAGAGCTCAGGTCCTCGCGAGTGGATCTCCCCCGGCTGGCCCACCGGCACCGATCGACCTTCGGCGTCCAGCAGCCGGATCTCGGAGCCGGAGATCACGCGTCCGTCCGTGTAGATCCTCTTTTCGAGCGGATCCGAGTGGAGTGAGGCGGTCGTGGACGGATGTTCGGTGGACCCGTAGGCGCGGATGAGTGATATGCCCAAGTCCGTCGCCCGCTCGGCGACGGCAATCGGAATCGGGGCTCCGCCCATCGGGAGGCGGTCCATGTACGGCAGGTGCACCGCCGCGTCGAAGTCTGGGTGGTCCAGCAGGCTCAACAGGAAGAACGGTGGTCCCCCGCCCGTCGCGACTCCGTCCTCTGACATTGCGGCCAACACCTCCCCTGGCTGCCAGACGTCCATGAGGTCGAGGGGGGTGGCCGAGAACAGGGGCCGCAGCACCGATGCGAGCCCGATGATGTGACCAACGGGTGACGCGGTCAGCGAGGCGGTAGGTGTCACACGCGGAGCAGGAGCCTTCTCCTGAGCGAGGAAGGTGGCCCATGTGCGCTGATCGGCCAGATAGGTGCGGTGGGTGTGGATGACGCCCTTGGGCGCGGCGGTGGTGCCGGACGTGTAGCCAATGAGAGCCGGGCTATCGGGGTCCACTCTTACAGGTCGGTCCAGCGGATCGCCGCCGACGGCCTCGGACCATGGCAACACCGTCGCGCCGAGCTTCGGCATCGACCCGCCTTCGGCCGGCACGACTATCACCAACTCGAGGTCGGGGAGATCGGACAGGACATCCTCGAGATTGGCCACGTAGTCCTGCCGACCGAAGTGGTCGGCGGTGATCAGCACGCGGGCACCGCTCTGTCGCAGGATGTGCCGCACCTCCTTGGATCCGTAGATGTGCACGATGGGAACCACCACCACGCCCAGCGACAGCAACCCGTAGAAGCACGAGACAGCTTCGGCCCAGTTCGGAAGCTGGAAGGCAACGACATCTCCGACCACGACGCCCCGACGGGCCAGCGTCACGGCGAGGCGCAGGCCCATGTCCCCGACTTCGCCCACGGTGCCATCGAACGGGTGGATCCGGGAGCGGACCCGACAGCGCACCGCTGAGCACTTCACCACTCCACGGAAGGAGATCTCGGTGAGGGTGTCGTCGTTCCACCAGCCCGATTCTCGGTAGAGACGGGCCAGATCGGACGAGGGATACCGCAACACCCAGGTGCTCGCGGTCACGTCTCAACCAGGCGAGCGATGGTCATCGCGCTTCGAACCGAGGGATTCGCCGCTCGCGGGCCGCCCTCACGCCCTCGGTCAAGTCCCACGTCGTTTCCAGCACTTCTTGAACTGCAGACTCGCGCTCGGTGGCTGCTCGAAAACGATCGGGAAGGCCTTCTCTCATGGTCTGGCGGATCGACCGCACCGCGAGCGGCGCGGCCGCGGCAATCTCTGCCGCCATGGCATGAGCCTCGGCTCGGAGCACTCCGTCGTCGACCAGGCGGTCGCAGAGGCCGATGTTCAGTGCCTCTTCGCCCTTCAACCTTCGACCCGTGTAGAGCAAGTTGAGGGCGTGCTGCTGCCCGACGATGGCCGGAAGGGTGATCGACAAACCGAGGATGTGGTGATAGCCGATACGAGCGAAGTTGGCGGCAAAGCGAGCGGTCGGGCATCCAACACGGAAATCGGCCAGGCACGCCAACCCGAAGCCGGCACCGATCGCGGCGCCTTGGACCGCGGCAACCACTGGAGTTCCGGCGCTGAACAGCCGGGCAGCCTCCCTGTCCATCTGGTCTGGGCCCTCGGTGGACGCCGGATCCGCCGAGTTCGCCGCGCCACCCCCGAGATTCGCCCCGGCGCAGAAGTGCTTGCCTTCGGCACACAGCAGGATGGCTCGGCAATCCGGCTCGGCATCGAGGGCCTCATACGCGTCTGCCAACGATCGAACGACCTCAATCTCGAAGAAATTCTCGGGCGGGCGGTGCATCTCGACGGTCGCGACATGGCTGTCGTCCAGCATCACCGTCACATCGCCAAAGCGATCCTCCAGCAAAATTTGCCTCCCCGATGCGTCCGGCTGGCTCACAGCCGTGCGTCCGTGCGGTCGACCCGAAAGCTAAGCCGGGTTCCTTCCCCGATCAAGCGACCCGCGGCGCCACGCGGCTCTCAGGGGGCCCGGGCTCGACCGACTCGTCACCGCCTCACCTCGTGCTGGGTGTCACAATGACGACAACCGAGCGAGGAGTGCTGGGCCGATGCGAGAGTTTGAAGGGCGCGTGACCTTGGTAACCGGCGCAGGAAGCGGCATCGGGCGCGTCGTTGCTCGCGAGTTTGCCAGGTCGGGGTCTCAGGTCATCGTGACCGATGTTTCCTCGGAGGGGGCCGAAGCGACCACGAAAGAGATCCGACAACTCGGCGCCGAGGCCGTCTGGCGACGCATGGACGTCACCCGGGACGCCGAGGTCACTGCGACCGTGTCCGATTTGTCTGCCTCGATCGGGCCCATCACCGACCTGATCAACTGCGCCGGCGTCTCCTCCATGGCCCCCTTCCTCCAGCTGACCGAGCAGGACTGGGACCTCAACATGAACGTGAACGCCAAAGGCGTGTTCCTCGTCACGCGTGAGGTCATGCGCTCAATGGTGGCCCGTCGGGAGGGTTGCGTCGTCTCGATCGCCTCGGCGGCCGGCAAGGAGGGGTCACCGCTCTTGGCCCACTATTCCGCCTCGAAATGGGCCGTTCTGGGGCTGACGCAGAGCGTTGCCCGGGAAGTCGCCCGATTCGGCGTGCGGGTGAACGCCGTGTGCCCTGGCTGTGTCCGCACGCCCATGCAGGACCGCGAGGTGATCTGGGAAGGTGAGCTGCGCGGGATGGACCCCGAAGATGTCCGCCAGAGCTACATCGACCACACGCCACTCGGTCGGCTCTGCGAGCCCGAAGACGTTGCCGACGTCATCCATTTCCTTTGCTCGGAGAGAGCGAGGTTCATGACCGGCCAAGCTCTCAATGTCACCGGAGGGATCGTCCTGCATTGAGCGGCACGCCCGGTCACGCACGGGCCGATTCCGGCCGACGGTTCCGAGTCCCTCGGTCGCTTCGTCTGTAACATCGAAAAGTGTTTGCCCGCAGCGGGGATCAAGAGCTCTTCGAAGACACGACGAGACGGTTCCTCGAGGCGGAATGTCCCCTCGAGAAGATGCGGGATCTGGCCGCGCACGCAGCCGGTTACGAGCGTGACTTCTGGGAGCGCGGTGCGGAGCTCGGATGGACCTCGTTGGTCGTGCCCGCGCCGGCCGGGGGCGGGAGCGTCAGTGAGCAGGGCGTCAGGGACTTGGCCCTGGTGGCCTACGAATTCGGTCTGCACGCGGCGCCGGGTCCCCTCTTGGGGAGCAATATCGTCGCCGCCGCCATCGGGCGCTGGGGTAGCAGCGAGCAGCAGGCCGGGCCCCTGAGAGAACTGCTCCGCGGTGACACGGCGGGCGCGTGGGCCCTGGCGGAGCCGCCGCCTCACGACGCACTCGGTCAGATCGAACTGCAGGCAACCGAATCGGCCGAGGGATTCACTCTGAACGGGACGAAGTCCCCCGTCGAGGGCGGCGCGGATGCCTCGTACTTCCTGGTGACCGCCCGGAGCGGGTCGGGATTGAGCCAGTTCCTCGTGCCCAGCGACTCACCCGGATTGCGTCTCGCCCCGCTCCACAGCCTCGACCTCACGAAGAGGTTCGCGAGCCTGACCTTCGATCAAGCCCAACTCCCCCGATCAGCGCTGGTCGGGGAGCCGGGTATCGCCGGTGCGGCAGTGGAGTGGCTCACCGACCTGGCGGTCACGGTGCTGGTGGCCGAGATGTGCGGAGCGATGCGGTGGGCGTTCGACACCACCTTGGAGTGGGTGCTCAACCGGTACTCATTCGGTCGCCCCGTGGCCTCGTATCAGGAGATCAAGCACCGGTTCGCCGACATGAAGCTGTGGCTCGAAGCCAGCCTCGCCATCGCAGCCCAGGCGTCGGACGCCGTCGATCGCGATCTGCCCGAACGCTCGCAGGTCGTCAGTGCGGCGAAGTTCTACGTCGGACGTTACGGATTGGAGCTGATGCAGGACTGCGTGCAGATGCACGGCGGCATCGGCGTCACCTTCGACCACCACCTTCACTTGTTCCTGCGCCGCGTGGCCACCAACGCACCACTCTTTGGTACCCCTGGCCAGCACGCGGCCCGGCTGACCGACATCCTCGCTGCCCGGGAGGTCTCGCCGTGATCGACACCGGTGATGTCGAAAGCGTCGAGGACTTCGTGGCGCGAGCCCGGATCTGGTTGGCCGAGAACATGCCTCGCGCCGAGGACGGCGTCGGTGGTTACAAGGCCGTCCGGCGCTCCGACGAGGACGAGCGGGCCCACATCGAGCACTGTCGGAGGCTCCAACGAAAGCTGCATGACGGCGGCTTCGCCGGGATCTGCGTACCCCGTGCGTACGGTGGCCAAGGTCTCAGCGCCGCCCACCAGGCTGCGTTCAACCGGGAGATCCGCGGGTTCGAATATCCCGCCGACACACAGGTCCCGACCCTCACCCCGTGCATGGCGGTGATACTGGAGTTCGGGACCGAAGAGCAGAAGGTGCGCCACGTCCCGTCCATTCTCAGGGGGGAGACCTTCTGGATGCAGTTCTTGTCGGAGCCCAGCGGTGGTTCGGACCTGGCGGGCGCACTCACCACGGCCGTACGGGACGGTGAGGAGTGGGTGATCAACGGCTCGAAGATCTGGACCACTGGCGCCTGGTGGGCCGATTGGGGACTCTGTCTGGCCCGGACGAACTGGGACGTCCCCAAGCACCGGGGACTGACCGTCTTCATGCTGGAGATACACCAGCCCGGCATCGAGATCCATCGAATAGAGATGCTCAGCGGCTCACGCGAATTCTGCCAGGAATTCATGACTGACGTGCGCGTTCCCGACTCCCAGCGCATCGGGCAAGTGGACGAGGGCTGGGCCGTCGCGGTGCGATGGATGTACCACGAGCGCACCATCGCCGGCGGCACACCTTACGTCACGGCACCGGCCGGACAACCCGCGGTCGCTCTCGATCCGACCGGCGGGCCACCGGCGCTCCTTCCCCTGCTCCAAGGCCGCGGCGTCGGGGAGGACCCCCGTGTCAAGGAGCTGATTGGCGAATCCATTGCGATCAAGTACGTGGGGAACGCCCTCACCGGCCGGATCGCCGAGCACATGCGGTCCGGTGCGGCCTCCGATCAGTGGGCCGCCATCACCCGACTCTGGTACGGCACCACGGCCGTGCGCAACGAAACGATCTGCTTCGAGCTCGTCGGACCGGCCGCCGTGGCATGGTCCGAGGAAGAATGGGAAATGGGTGAGATCGGGATCCGCTTCCTGATGCGCCAAACGTCGTGCATCGCCGGCGGCACCACTGAGATGGCGCGCAATGCGATCAGCGAGCGGGTGCTCGGTATGCCGCGGGAACGGAGGGTCGACCTGGACATCCCGTTCCGAGACGTTCCCCGCAACGCACCGTCGCGCTAGCGGGCGTCGAGCCCGTTCATTGCGCCCAGCGATAGTCCTCGGTCGGTTCGTAGATGACTCCCCGCTCCAGCAGGGCGTCGATGTCCACGGTCGAGTAGCCGAGCCGCTCCATGATCTGTCTCGTGTGCTCCCCCGCCAAGGGCGCCGGACCGTAGGGTCCGGTCGGGGACTCGGAAAAATCGATCAGCGTGCCGAATTGGCGGACACGTCCCAGCGTCGGGTGAGGGTATTCGACCACGAGGCCGAGCCGCTCGTTGTCCGCGTCGTGGAGCGGAATCTCTCCGTCGTTCGTGTCGATCGACACTTCCGCTGCCACACCGGCCCCGCTGAGCTCGGCCTGCCAGGCCACGGCAGTGCGCTCGAGAAAGGCGAGCTCCAGGACGGGCTCGATCTCGGACCGAGCTGCGATCCGTGCCGCCACCGTGTCGTATCCTTCGAGGTCTGAACGGCCGACGAGTCGGCACAGTTGGGGCCAGTGACCCGGACCAAACGCCGCAACCTGGATCCAACCTTGTTGGGTTTCGTACAACCGGTAACACGGGGAGACACCGGTCTGGTTGCGGTCGAGCCCGGGGCGAACCGGTCCGGGTTCTCCCCCGGTGAGGAAGACGTCCGAGCTGAACACTGCCGCGCCATTGAGCAGTGACGTCCACAGGTCCTGTCCCTCGCCCGTACGGCGCTGGTGGTAGAGGGCGGCCAACACCCCCACCGCCGACACCATGGCGTTGGCCGTGTCGGTCATGCCGAACCGGAGGTAAAGGGGAGGGTTGCCCTCGGCCACGGGCCCGGCCTCGTACTCGAGCCCGCACGCGGCCTGGTAGAGCGGGTCCAGCCCTCCGAACTCTGACAGCGGCCCCTCGGCGCCGTAGGCGTAGGTGTTGCAGTGCACGAGCTCCGGGTTGCGCTCCCGCAAGGCTTCGTAGTCGATCCCGAGGCGCGCCGCGGTCCCTTTCGTCATGTTGTGATGGACCACGTCTGCCAACTCCGCCAGCCGCATCACGACTTCCAGGCCTTCAGGAACCTTGACGTCCACGGCGATGTCCAACTTGCCTCGTTGGCAGCCGAGGAACGGCATTCCAGCCATGCGCATACCGTCACCGCGTACCGGCTCCACCTTGATGACCTCGGCGCCCAGGTCTCCGAGGAGCATGGCGCCGAACGGACCGGCCAGGTACTGCCCCAGATCGAGCACCACGACGCCGCTCAGCGGACCCACGACGGATCCTCTTCTACGAATCCGGCCTTCACCATGCGATCGATCTCGGCTTCGGAGTAACCGCCTTCCGCCAGTACCTCGCGGCTGTGTTGGCCAACGCGCGGCTGACCGCCCCGGATCACACCGGGGGTTCCAGCCAGCACCGCCGGCACCCCCACCTGTGTGGTGGGCCCGAGCTCTGCGTCATCGACCGTTGCGGCCATCCCGTTTGCCACGAACTGGGGATGGGAGAAGACTTCGGCCATCGGCTCCACCGACTCGGCCCCGAGGTTCGCCTGGTGGAAGGCCTCGATCAGCTCCTGCCTGGACCGGCACCGGTAGGCCTCACGAAGCCGCGCATCGTGGCGCGCCCGCAGCTCGGGATCCGCGTAGAGCTGTCTCGGGTCCACGGGATCGAGACCGAGCACGTCCTCTGGCGTGCGCGTCGAGGCGAGCCCGTTCATGGTGGCGGCATGGATCCATTCTCCGTCGGCACATTCGAACAGAGTCGACTGGTGGACACCGGGAGGGTACGTCTTCGCCATCACACCGCGGTAGCCGGGCGGCGCGTGTTCGTGCTCTTGCCAGATCTGTGTGGTGTACGCCAACACGCCTTGGTAGAGCGAGGTTTGCACGTGCTGGCCACATCCGCTCTCCTCGCGATGGATGAGGGCCGAGAGCACTCCGGTGGCGATCAGGAAACACGCTGCCATGCTCGGAGCAGGAAAGTGCAGGAACACGGGCCCGGGCCGCCAGCCGGGCTGCTCGTTCTGCATCCCGGAGCGGGCTTGCACCGTGCCGTCCCAGCCCGGACGATCGGCGAAGCGGTGACCGGGCGGATAGGCCGGGGCCGAGCAGAACACCAATCGGGGGACCCGCCTGGACAACTGGGTGTAGCTGAGCCCCAGCCGATCCATGGTGCCTGGACTGAAGGTCTCCACGACGACGTCCGCGTCGTCGCACAGCCGGAGGAACACATCTCGGCCGCCTTCGCTCTTGAGGTCGATCACGACAGACCTCCGGCTGCGATTCCATACGTGATACGCGGGCTGCTTCCGAAAGGGATCTCCTCCCGGTGGCTCGACCTTGACCACGTCCGCGCCCAGTTCGGCGAGGAGCAAGACGCCAACGGGTCCAGCCACGCCCCAGCTGAGGTCGAGCACGCGCACACCGGCGAGCGGACCACCTGGCTCGATCACCTGTCGGTCGCCACGCTGGTCCAGCGGTCCATGCTCCCTCCTCTCCCCGGGGCCGGCGGCGACACCGCCACTTCGTTGACCACCTGCCTGGACAAGACTACAGTTCGTCGAAGAATCTTGGGCGGGTGCCCAGTCATGGTGATCCCGACCGCGACGGCCAATTTGCCAGAGTGGTCGGTACCATCCGGGGTCCGCAGAACAAGGGGGAAGCGTGCCAAAGCCATTCGTTCGGGTGCGGGTTGCCATGGGTCTCTCGGTGCTGATGGCATCGATCTTGGTCGGCACCGCTCAAGCCGGCGGCAGTACCTCTGAGCTGAGGTCCGGGTCCTCAGGCAATACGGCCAGCGCCCAGGGCATCACCCCGACCACGATCAAGATCGGGATCTTGAGCGACCTTTCGGGATTGGCCTCCTCGTCCTTCGCCGACACCCCCGGAGCCATGGAGGCGCGCTTCCAGGCGATCAACGCCGCCGGCGGGATCGACGGGCGCAAGATCACGTGGGTGGTCGACGACACCACGTCGACACCGGCGGGAGCCGAGACCGCGGCAAAGGACCTGGTGCAGAACAAGGGAGTGTATGCGATCGCCGAACTGAGCAGCGCCTTCTACGGCGCCGCACCCTACCTGGCGCAGGCGGGCATCCCCGTCACCGGCGTGTCGTTGGACGGTCCCGAGTGGTACGAGAAGCCCAATACCAACCTGTTCTCCACGACGGGCAACGCCTCACCGAACGGGCCCGCCTACGGCGACGGCGGTTTCTACAAGGCCATCGGTGCCACAAAGATCAGTTACGTCGAGTCCAACGTGTCGGCGGCGATCCAACAGGGGAACAGCGTCTACGAATCCATCAAGCGCGACGGCCTGCAGGCCTGCGACAAGACCATCGTCCCCATCGGTTCGGTGGACTTCACGGCGTTCGCACTGAGTTTCAAGGCCGATGGCTGCAACGCCGCCGAGTGCGCCTGCGTGCTGTCTGGCAGTCTCGCCATGGCCACCGCACTCCACCAGGCCGGGCTGAACAAGGTGAAGATCATCTTCGCCGCCGGTCCGACGCAGCAGATCTACCAGAACGCCCAAGACGAGGCGGCGGCCAAGAATGCCTACTTCCCCGGCATCGTGTCCTCCCCGACGTATACCAATGCAGCCAGCTTGGCCTTCTTGGCAGAACTCAAGAAGTACGACCCCTCCTACAAGGGTGGGCTACCCGACCTCGGCTCCGCGGATGGTTGGTCAGCCGCCAACCTGATGGTGGAGGGCCTTCAACAGGCAGGGAAGAACCCGACGCACAGCTCGTTCGTCACGAACCTCCGCAAGGTCACCAACTGGACCGATAGCGGCCTCGCCACCGGACCTATCAGCTTCGTCCACTTCGGGCAGAACCCGCCGACCCAATGCTTCTCGTACGTTCAGTTCGTGAACAACAAGTATGTGCCGTTCCCGAAGAGCGGGAAGGCGTTCTGCGGGACGATTCTCCCTGGCACGTAAACGAGGCGATCGGCCGGCGTGTCAATAGGGCTCGCCCCGCGGGTCGAGATAGTCCTCAGCGAGGATCCGGTCCTGCCGGTAGTGCTCGAACTCCTCGTTGGACACCCCCAGGATCTGTTTGTAGACGAACTCGTTGTCTTCTCCGAGGACCGGTGAACCGCGTCGCCACGCCTGGGGGACGCCGCGGTACGGCAGACCGGGGTGCAGGTGGGCCCCCACGTCGAGACTGTGGAGGGGTTGCCGCCATTCCCGGTCACGAAGGTGGGGGTCGGCTGCGAACATCTCGTCGCTGAGGAGTGGGCCGGCCGCCACGCCCGCCGCTTGGAGGGCGTGAAAGGCTTCGAGCGACGACTGGTCGGCGGCCCACGCAGCGATGATCATGTCGAGTTCGTCATGGTGCTGCTGGCGCGCTGCGGTGTCCGCGAACCGAGGATCGTCAACGAGGTCCTCCCGGCCGATGACGGCCGCGAGCGCGCGCCACGTCTCGTCGTCTCGCACGGAGATCGCCAGCCATTGATCCTCACCCCGACAGCGGTACAGCCCCTGTGGAGCTCGCCAGGGGTCCCGATTCCCCCACCGCTGCGGCCGCACTCCCAACTGGCAGTCGACGAAGACGTCTCCGAGGTGGTTCAAGATGTTCTCGCTCTGGTCGAACTCGACGAATTGACCACGACCGGTCCCCTGGCGGTATCGCAATGCGGCGACAGTCGCAAAGGCAGCACCCGGTCCCGAGGCGGCGTCCATGTACGTCGTGCCGGGGCTGGTCATCAGGTCGGAGTCCCGGTGGCCGCAGAGCCACAACATGCCGGTGAGACCGTCGAACTGAGCTCCGAAGCCTGTGTAGCCGGACCAATCACCGGTGAGCCCCGTGGCCGGCATCCGGACGATGACAAGGCGTGGGTTGCGAGCCTGGAGCTCGCTCGTCTGGATGCCGATGCGGGCCAGTCCACCGGCCTTGTAGTTGTCGATGAAGACGTCCGATTGCTCTGCGAGCCGCATCAGGAGCTCCCGCCCTTCGGGACGCCGGGTATCAATGGTGCACGAGAGCTTGTTGCGCCCGAGCGAATTGTTCATGGCGTGGCGATTCCAAGGACGATCGGGGCGGCCTGGGAGACCCGGGCCGTAGAGAGACCCAAGGAAGCCCGGGTCCGAGATGGTGGGTCGAGGCTGGTACCCCTTCGTCGTGGGCGGCAGGACCCAGGGGTTCTCGACTCGGATGACCTCCGCTCCGAGGTCGGCGAGCAGCATCGTGGCGTACGGACCCGACCACACGGTCGTCATGTCGACGATGCGGACGCCCGACAGAGGCGGTGATGAGGAGGCGGGGCTCCCCGGTCGCTCCCGCGCCGACGACACCGCCTGCTGGCTCCCCGAGGCCGCGCGCACGGGGTCGTGCTCGCCCAGGCTCGGTGCCAGCCGACGGATGGACCATCCCCCCTCGGCGAACCGGCAGGGTGGTCCGGGCAGGTTGACGGGACCCGCTCCGGGATCATCGGCGTGCACCCAGAAGCCCCGTTGGGCGAGGTGCTCGGCCTCGAGCACCTCGGCTGGCGAGTTCACCCCCGCCAACGGCCACCCGGCGCGTTGCGCCTCGGCCGTCGCCTCGGCTCGCGTGCGCGCCAGGAGCCATGGATACAGCGCGGCGTCCATGGCTTCCTTCGTTTCGCCGCGCTCGAAGGCATCGGGGCGCGCAAACGCTGCTCGCAGCGCGTCGTCGTCCAGGACGTCCAGGAGCTCCCCCAGTTGCTGCGGCGTCGACATCATCGACACGTAGCCGTCCGCGCAGGGATGCACCCCTCCCGGTATGAGCGTCTCCCGCGCTGTGTCCACCAGACTCGGTCCCGGGGTACCGTCGCGGTACTCATGAGCGAGCAGTGTGGTGGCCCGCGCGGGGAGCGTCGACAGCGCCTCGATCGCGGCGCAGTCGACGAAGCACCCCCCGCCGCCGGACTCGGTACTGACGACGGCGGCCAAGGCGCCCAGGGCCGCCATGTTGCCGACCAAGTGCAGAGCCAGGTGTCCCGGGAGTCGTACGGGCCCCTCGTCGCCGCGAGGACGCACCAATGCATCACTCATCGTCTGGACGACGATGTCATCCCATGCGTACCCCGCATAAGGTCCGGTGGCACCGAACCCGCTGATGCTCACGACCGAAAGATCGGGCCACCGCTCATGGAGTGCCCTCCAGCTCATCCCCCAGGAGCTCAAGCGGCCCCGGCGGGTCTCTTCGATCACGAGGTGCGCGCTGCCGAGGAGACCCTCCAAGCGCTCTCGACCCTCGACCGACGCCATCTCGACGACCGTGCTGCGCTTGTTGGTGTTCAGATGCACGAAGGCGCCGCCCCGGAACAGTCCATCGCTGTCA
The DNA here is from genome assembly GCA_963717455.1 of uncultured Acidimicrobiaceae bacterium. Taxonomy (GTDB): domain Bacteria; phylum Actinomycetota; class Acidimicrobiia; order Acidimicrobiales; family RAAP-2; genus Bog-473. Next base: position 1,187,874 of record OY970336.1, on the reverse strand, counting down.
CGCGCGACACTCGCACGGTGGCGCAACTCGTCACCCGCGGGAGTTTCGACCTTCGTCACGTCGGCTCCGAGGTCTGCGAACAGCTTCCCGCAGTAGCTCCCCGCGATCCCCCCGGCCAGTTCCACCACGTTGATGCCGCTGAGCAGCTGCCGCACCGGTGCCCTCTCCCTTGCCCTCTTGGCGAACGGGCCTGGCCGCGTCGCATCGTGGCCTTCACCGCATCGTAACGGTGCGGAGTATGCCGCCACCTCGGTTGGCCCGGAGGGTCACCCGCGCTGAGGGTCGGTACATCGAGGACAAGAGGCCCACGGAGCCCCTGGCCATTGAGCATTTTCAACTTTTGGGCATCTGCCCAGCAGCGGCGGAATCCCTGCGGTAGCATCTCGCGCAGGGTGCGGCGTGAGGCCGGTCCGTGGTCGAGGGAGGGCCATGACTCAGGAGTACGTTTCCGATGCGTTCATCTACATGCGCGAGCGGCACTTGCCCTACCCGGTGTTCGACGCCGACAACCACATGTACGAGAACACCGATGCGTTGACGAAGTTCCTCCCACCCGAGTTCGAGGGTGTGGTCAAGTACGTCGAGATCAACAACCGCACGAAGGTCGCGTTCAAGGACAAGATCAGCGACTTCATTCCCAACCCGACCTTCGCCCGGGTCGCGCCTCCCGGTGGCTCGGAGGCCGACCCTCAGCACCGACGCGGCATTCCGTCAGTCGATGCATTCTTCGATCCCGAACCGCGACTTGCCCTCATGAAGGACATGGGGATCGAACGGTCCCTGATCTGGCCCACACTCGCGACTGGTGTCGAGGAGCGGTTGGCCGACGACCCCGACGCCATTCAGGTCGTCCTGCGCGCCTTCAACCGCTGGATGCTCGAGCACTGGACATACAACTACGCCGATGCCATGTACCCGACGCCCATGATCAGCCTCTCGGTCCTGGCCGAGGCCATGAAGGAGCTCGAATTCATCGTCGAGCACGGTGCCAAGGCATTCCTGTTGCACACGGCACCTGTGCCCACCTGGAGGGGCCGTCGATCGTTCGCCCTGCCGGAGTTCGATCCCTTCTGGGAAGCTGTCCAAGAAGCGGACATCCTGGTGGGCATGCACCAGACGGATTCTGGCTATCAGCGGTACACCAACGAGTGGGAGGGCTTCGGGGGCAGCGAATTCCGGCCGTTCGGCAGCGGCATTCCCGGTTTGAACGGGTCACCGGCGTTCCTGTCACTGGCGTCTCAGAAGTCTCCGATTCGTGACGGGGTGGCGTCCATCATCGGCCACGGTGTGGCGACCCGCTTTCCACGGCTGCGGTTCGCCCCCGTCGAGTTCGGGACCGAGTGGGTTCGGCCGCTTGTCCGCCACATGCAAGCCGTCTACGAGGAGTCACCGGAGATCTTCGAGGAGGACCCGATGGTGATCTTCCGGCGAAACATCTTCGTGCATGCCTTTCAAGAGCCCGACCCAGCCGGACTGGCGGCAGTGATCGGGGTCGACAACGTCATGTTCGGATCTGACTTTCCCCACATGGAAGGCCTGGCGGACCCCCTGAGCTACTCCGAGCTGGTCGAGAAGACCATGTCGCCCGAGGACACGGCCAAGGTCATGGGGGGCAATCTGGCCCGGATCATGAAAGTCTGATCCCGGAGCATCCGGGATCCACACTCTCATTCATCATCCGTCTCGGAGCCGGCGTCGCGACCAGTGACGGAGCGGCTGGGCAAGAGGAGATCCATGGCACAGACGTCAGAGAACAGGGCAGAACCCTCAGAACCGTCACCCGTGTTCCGGGGCAACGAGGAGGGGATGGACGATCTCTTCGATCTCGCCGAACCGCAGCCCAAGTACCAGACCCTCATCGAGATGGGAGGCGTGATAGAGCCCATCGAGGGGTTCACGGTCGTGGCGAGTCGGGCTGCCGTCAACGCAGTCCTCGGTGACCCCGGAACTTTCACGTCTCGCGATATCGTCCAGCTCGGCAACGTGCGCCCGCTGATTCCCCTCAGCGTCGACCCGCCCGAGCACAAGAAGTACCGGCGGATCCTCGACCCACTCTTCGCTCCCAAGAAGATGGACGGGATTGAGGACGACATCTCCTCCCGGGTGAACCACTTCATCGACGCCTTCGTCGACCGAGGTTCCTGCCATTTCACCGAAGAGCTGGCCGTGCCCTTTCCCTCTGCCGTTTTCCTCGGGTTGATGGGGCTGCCCTGGGAGGAACTCGACACGCTGCTCCGCCTCAAGGACGGGATCATGCGCCCTGGCGGGGGTGGCTTGGGAGCGGACGAGGAGATGCGGATCCGCGACGAGACCGGCGCGGAGATCTATGCCTACTTCGACGCCATCCTCGATCAACGCCAGAGGCACCCCGAACAAGACATCCTGACCGGCTTCCTCGGAGCCGAGGTGGATGGCGAGAAGCTGACGCGCGAGGAAATCCTCGACATCTGCTTTCTCTTCCTCATCGCCGGTCTGGACACCGTCACCGACTCACTGACGTGTTTCTTCGCCTACCTAGGCCGGCACCCGGAGCACCGGCGCCAGATCGTCGATGACCCGTCGGTGATCCCCAGGGCCGTCGAGGAGCTCTTGCGATGGGAGACTCCCGTCGCGGGCACGGCGCGCCTGGCCACCAGCGACAGCATCGTGACCGGCTGCCCGATCAACGCAGGAAGTCTGGTGTTCGTGTCCATCGGGGCCGCGAATGTGGATCCGGCCGAGTTCGAGGACTCCTTTGCCGTGCGTTTCGATCGAGAGGTCAACCGCCACCTGGCATTCGGTGGCGGTGTGCACCGGTGCCTGGGCTCGCACCTGGCGCGCCGGGAGCTCCGCGTCGCCCTGCGGGAATGGCACCGGCGGATCCCCGAGTACGAGGTCAGGCCGGGCCTCGAACTGGAGTACCCGCCCGGGCTCCGGATGGTCCAGAACCTCGAGCTCGTATGGCCGGCGAGCGGCTGACACTCTCCGGAGGGTTTGGACGACCATGAACGAGTTGGAAGACCGCGTCGCAATCGTCACCGGAGCGGGACGGGGCATCGGTCGGGAGCATGCCCTGTTGCTCGCCGCGGAGGGTGCCAAGGTGGTGGTGAACGACCTGGGAGGAAGTCCCGACGGCTCCGGAGCCGATACCTCACCGGCTCAAGAAGTAGTGGGCGAAATCACCGACGCCGGCGGTTCGGCCATCGCAAACTTCGATGACGTTGCCGACTGGGACGGCGCAAAGAGGTTGATCGAGCAGGCGGTCGCGACCTTCGGGGATCTTCACGTCCTCGTCAACAATGCCGGGATCCTGCGCGACCGCATGCTGGTGAACATGTCAGCGGAAGAGTGGGATGCAGTCATCCGAGTGCACCTGCGCGGGCACTTCTGCCCGACCCGCTGGGCGGCAGCGTATTGGCGGGAGCAATCCAAGTCCGGCCGCGAGGCGAAGCGGTCGGTGATCAACACCTCGTCGGCGTCCGGCCTCTTCGGCAACCCGGGCCAGACCAATTACGGCGCCGCGAAGATCGGCATCGCGACCTTCTCCATGATCGCCGATTCGGAGCTCAGCCGCTACGGCGTGCGGGTGAACGCCATCGCGCCGGCCGCAGTCACCCGCCTCACCAGCGGACTGAGCCCCGAAGAGACTGGGACATCGGCCCCCGGATGGTCACCGATCGCACCGGCCAACATCGCGCCTTTCGTCGCATACCTGGCGACGGAGGATTGCCCCATTCACGGTCGCGTCTTCTTGGTGTCGGGAGGAACGGTCCGCCTGTTCCAACCATTCTCGGTCATCGACGCAATCGAGAAAGACGGGCGCTGGTCCGTCGAGGAGCTCAAGACCGAGGCGGCGCGCTTCGCCGACGTGCCCTTCAACCTCAACAACCCCTACGAGGGTCAGATGGGCTGACAGTCGACCGACCGCGTCATCACAGAGAGCGTGCCAGTACGTCTTCCACCGACACACCCGCCGCAGCGGCGGCGTCCTGCATCCTCTGGTAGCTCTCCGGGCTCATCAAGTCGTGCAACGTCATCTGGGGGGCGCCGCCGAGAAGCCGGATGAAAGTGGCCTGACGGGCGGCACGCTCAACCATCTGGGCTGCATGGAATGCCTCGTCGAACGTCCGGCCGACGCACACGGCTCCGTGCGACGGGAGCAAGGCGACCTTGGAGCGGCTGCCGAGCGCCTCGACCGCCAGGCGCGCGACTTCATCGGTGGCGACCCCACCCGACGGAGCACACCTGATCGGCCCGAGGCCTGCCACGAGGTAAGTCTCCGACGTGTAGGTCGGAATGTCCCAACGCATCACAGAGAAGATCTGAGACCACTCGCCGTGACTGTGGACGATGGCGTCGACATCAGAACGGGCTCGGTAGATGCCGAGGTGGGTCTGCAACTCGACCGTCGGCTGCATGCCGTTGTCGAGGATGACGTCGCCGTCCTCATTGACCACGACGACATCGTCATTGCCGATCTCACTCCAGTTGGCGAACGGTCGATCAGGATGAGGCCTGGGCAAGATGTAGATGAAGCCGGTGTCGGGGTCTCGCATGCTCGTGTCACCGGCATCCAATCCGGACGTCAGCCTGAGGTCCCAGAATGTCTTGGCCGAATGGGCGACCTCAATGATGAGCTCCTGTCTGATGGTGGACTGCTCTGCAGAAGTCATGATCGCTGTTCCTCCTCTACGTCGGATGTCCATCGGCGGCGTGCGAGAAGCGCCATGTTGCGCTACCCAGCGGGCTCAGCCGCCCGGACCTGGTCGACCACGGCCGGGACCACCGGCGGAGCGGAGCGCCAATCGGCAAACCCATCCTCGGGAAGACCGATCGGATAGTGGTTCTCGTGGATTTCAGCCCAGTGCGCGTGGTTGAGCTGGTGGAGGGTGAAGCACGACTGCAGGGCATTGTAGAAGCCCATGTTGTCCACCGTTTGGTTGACGGACTCCTTGATCAACAGCGCGGTCATCGTGGGCAGCGCCGCGATGCGGCGCGCAAACTCCAACGTTCGCTGGTCAAGCGCTTCCAACGGGAACACCTTGGAGACCATGCCCAGCGTGTGCGCTTCCTCCGCGCTGACCGAGTCTCCGGTAAGCATGAGCTCCTTCGTCTTTCGGGGTCCGAACTCCCACGGGTGGGCGAAATACTCCACACCGCACATGCCCAGACGAGTGCCGACGACATCAGCGAACGACACGTTGTCGGCGGCCACAATGAGGTCGCACGCCCACATGAGCATCAGCCCGGCGGCGAAGACCGTTCCCTGCACCTGGGCGATGGTGATCTTGCGCAGGTTTCGCCAGCGGAGTGTGTTCTGGAAGAAGTAGTGCCACTCGCCCAACATGCGGGATTCTGCGGCTTCTCTCGTCGCCCCGTTGATCTTGAATGTCGGGTGCATGTCGGGACCCGGCGAGCGTTCGGCCAGGGATTCGGAGGAACCCATGTCATGCCCCGCGGAGAAGATGGGTCCGGCGCCGCTCAGGATGACGACGCGGACCTCATCGTCAGCCTCTGCGGCCATGAAGGCTTCGTGTAACTCGACCAGGAGCCCTCGGTGTTGTGCGTTACGAGCCTTCGGACGGTTCAAGATGATGCGTGCGATCCGACCTTCGTCGACCGTCTCGTACTGAATGTACCTGTATTCCGTCACGGACCATTCCTCCTCAGTGGCAATGCTCCGATCTTAGGACCAAGACCCTGCGTCGGCCCGGAGAACGCGGTGCACGACCGCGACTTCAGTAGGTAGGTTCTACGCTTCCGTCGGGAGGAACTTCTTGCAACGAAGAGGCGGCACGGGAACAACCGCCGCCATCGACACACGAGTGGTCGGAGTCGCATGCCGTTCTTCGCTTGAATTCGAGATCGACGGCTGGAGGCAGCCCCGATGAGAAAGCCGACGAAATGAGCGAACCCGAGATCCTCGTGAACGACGACCACGGGGTGCGCATCCTGACCCTCAACCGTCCGGACCGGATCAATGCCTTCACGGCCTCGTCCTACCGCCGTCTTGCCCGCGCGCTCGACGAGGCGGACGCCAGCACGGACGTCTCGGTGGTGCTGATGGAGGGAGCCGGCCGGGGGTTCTCGAGCGGCGTTGACCTGGGATCGGTCGGCGTGGACGACACTGCCCTGTCCGAGACCTTCGACGACCTGCTCGAGTCCCTGATCACCTTCTCCAAGCCTCTGCTGGCGTCAGTCCACGGCGTGGCGATCGGCTTCGGCGCGACGATCCTTCTTCATTGCGACCTGGTCCTGGTGGCCGACACCGCCAGACTGCGGCTGCCTTTCACTGCCCTTGGAACGACACCGGAGGCGGCCAGCAGCTCCCTTCTGCCGCGGCTCGTCGGCACTCAGAGAGCCGCCGACCTGCTGCTCACGTCGCGCTGGTTCTCCGGGACGGAGGCAGCGCAGATGGGCCTGGCCGCCCGCTGCTATCGGGAAGAGGCATTGCATGCCGAGGCGACAGACTTGGCACGTGAGCTGGCGGGATTACCGGACGCGGCACTGGCGGCCGTCAAGCGACTGCTGAGGGATGGGACGGCAGACCACGCCCGGCAAGCTCTGGGCCGGGAAAGGGACGCGGCCCGCTCCCTGCACGACCAGCTCGGGCCCATGGGCTACAAGACCTGAAGGCACGAGGGAGCACGACCGCCGCACCCGGGTCCAGCCGACCCGTGCCGCACGACTACCAGCGGGCAGCGTTCATCTTCTTGCGGGGGCCCACGAGATAGACCGTGGCAATTGCGGCGCCGACGATGCCGAAGAGGAGCCAGCCCACCAGCGATCCGACCACCCATCCCGTCTTCTTCCCGCGGGGCAGTTCGTCAGGAGGCCGCCTCGTCGCATCGACCACACACCACAGCACCACGGCAAGCGACGCCCCGTAGACCACGAACGTCACCAGGTTGGTGCCGATCGCCGCTGTGGCCGTCACCCGACGACGCCTCGATCTGCGTCGTGGCGTCCGAGGCCACTCGGGCTAGACGCCATGAGGGGCCTTGGAAGGCTGCAGCGCATGACGAAACCTGGGGGGCCAGAAGAACCCGTTCACTTCCGGGGTCGGCGCAACCAGCACCGGAAGTGACGACAGCCTGAGGACCCGCTCCCTCACCCCACGACCCGACAACCTCCCGATCCCGTGGAGGCGCCGGGAGCCCAAGACGATCGCCTGGCACTCCCATCGTAGTGCCTCCTCCACGATTCGTCGCGCGACGTGCTCCTGCAGCACGGAGACGTATCGACCCTCTGCGGCCACGCCGCGCATCTGCAGGGAATGCACCGCTTCGCGCACGAGTTGCTCCGCGTCTGCAGGGGTCTCCAGCGGGGGGACGCGTGCCATTCTCGGAACCTCACGGAGGTTGAGCACCCGCACGCTGGCGTCATTCGCCCTTGCAACGGCGGCAACAAAGTCCAGGGCCGTCTGGCCAGACTCAAACTGATCAATCGCAAACAGCAGTCGGTCCCACACCGGCACAACCTCCAGCGCCGCTTCAAGTCTGCCGGGAGAACGCGAAACAGAATATGAACAAGCTCCGGTTTTGAATTAACAGAACATCAATCGCTCATGGCCTCGGCGGCTCGAGCCGGTCGATCATGCTCTCAACGAAGGAGATGGTCGCGTCATGACCTGCGGTGACGCCGAGCGCCTCTTCGAGGGCGAGCACCTGGGAAAGGCCTGTCATCATGAGCAATGCGACGATCGGGGGGAGCCGCTCTGGAGTGACGCCGTCGGCCTCCAGCGCTGCGGTGAGGGCTTCGAGCTGGGCGGTCCGGAAGCGTTCGGCATAACGGGCGATCTCGGCCCGGATCACTTTGCGGTGGTTCGCCAACGCGACGAATTCCACCGAGAAGGCGGCGCCACGCAGATCGGCGTTCAGCCGCCAGAGGGTCCGCAGCGAGGTGTCGGCCGCCATCGACCGCTCGAAGCGGGTGAAGTTCGCCTCGGCTCGTCGTCGGAACACCTCGACGAACAGGTCGTCCATCGTGCGGAAGTAGTAGTGCACGAGCTGCGGTTTGAGGCCAGCCCTGGCCCCGACCCGCCGTGAGGTGACGGCTGCGTAGCCCTCCTCCAGCAGCAGCGCCTCGGCGGCCTCCACCAACCGGGCACGGGTCTTGGAGTCGGTGGCGCCGATGCGCCGAGGCTGGGAGGAGAGGGCCATCGGGAACAAGTTGCCACATCTCGGGGGTGGTGCTAAGCACTTGCCAAAATCTGCTGGGCGACTGCACAGCACGGCCGGGATGCGTCCGCCGCATCGCGTGCGAAGGGAGACCGGGTGAGCGACTGGGAGACGATCGACTTCTTCAGTGACGAGTCACTTCTGGAGGATCCGTACCCCTACTTCGAGCAGCTGCGGGCCACGTGCCCCGTCCTCCCGCTCCCCCATCACGGCGTGGTGGCGGTGACCGGCTACGAGGAGGCGGGCGAGGTCTACCGCGACACCGCGACGTTCTCTTCGTGCAACTCGGTCATCGGCCCGTTCGCGACGTTCCCGGTCCCGCTCGAGGGCGACGACGTGAGCGACATCATCGACCATCACCGCGATCAGCTGCCGATGAACGAGCACATGGTCACCATGGACCCGCCCGACCACACGCGGGAGCGAGCGTTGGTGATGCGCCTCATCACATCGAAACGGCTCCAGGAGAACGAGGCGTTCATGTCGCGCCTGGCCGATCAATTGCTCGACGAGTTCGTCGCAGACGGGCGGTGCGAGTTCATCACTGCGTACTCCCAGCCCTTCGCCATGCTCGTGGTCGCCGACCTGCTCGGGGTGCCCGAAGAGGACCACCGGCGGTTCCGCGAAGGCTTCGGCCTGAGCCAGGTCCCCGGGGAGCTCGGCGCCGGCGAGGAGGGGCAAGTGGGGCTCAATGCGCTGTCGTGGCTCGACGAATGGTTCGCGCAGTACATCGAGGACCGACGGCGCCACCCCCGAAAGGACGTCCTGACCGACCTTGCCCTCGCCACGTACCCGGACGGCAGCATGCCCGACGTGACCTCCGTGGTGCGCACCGCGACCTTCCTGTTCGCCGCCGGTCAGGAGACGACCGCACGCCTGCTCGCCGTCGCGTTGAAGTACCTGGCGGAGAACCCCGAGCTCCAGGACGAGCTCCGGTCGCACAAAGAACTCGTCCCGGGCTTCGTCGAAGAGGCACTGCGCATCGAGAGCCCGGTGAAGGCCGACTTCCGTCTCGCCCGCCGGTCCACGACCATCGGCGGGGTGGACATTGCGGCCGGCACACCGGTCATGCTGCTCAACGGCGCCGCCAACCGCGATCCCCGGCGTTTCGAGGATCCGGCGGAGTTCCATGTGGACCGGCCCAACGCCCGGGCGCACATGGCCTTCGGCCGCGGTGCCCACACCTGTCCGGGTGGCCCCTTGGCCCGGGCCGAGGGGCGCGTCAGCCTCGACCGCATCCTCCATCGGATGCGCGACATCCGTCTCGCCGAGGACCACCACGGCCCACCGGGGGCCCGTCACTACAGGTACGAACCCACGTGGGTCCTGCGTGGTCTGAGCGACTTGCATCTTGAGTTCACAGCGGCCGGAGACAGCGGGTGAGCCCCGTCGCTGTCGTCACCGGCGGCGCGTCGGGCATCGGGCTTGGTGTCGCCCGCCGGCTCGTGGCGGACGGCCACGACGTCGCTGTGCTCGATCAGAACGGCCAAGGCGCCGACGCGGCGGCGGCCGAGCTGCGGGCCGAGGGGGTTCGGGCGCTGGGCGTCGAAGTCGACGTCGCCGACCGACCGTCGGTGGCGGCAGCCTTCGCACAGGTCCGCGCCGATCTCGGTCCCGTCGCCATCCTCGTGACCAGCGCAGGGATCGAGGCCTTCGATCCCCTCCTGGAGATCTCAGCCGAGAGGTGGGACCGGATCATCGCGGTCAACCTGACGGGCACCTTCAGCTGCGTCCAGACCGCAGTGCCCGACATGCTCGACGCCGGCTGGGGCCGCATCGTCACCATCTCGTCGCAGAGCGCCCAATCGGGAGCGCCGAACATGGCTCACTACTCCGCTTCGAAGGGGGGCGTCATCGCGCTCACCAAGGCGCTCGCCGTCGACCTCGCACGCCAGGGCATCACGGTCAACACCATCTCACCAAGCCTGGTCGACACCCCCATGGCGCGGGCAGCGGAGGCCACAGGCGACTTCCCCGGGGTGGACGTGATCGGTCCGATGGTCCCGCTCGGCCGGGCCGGCACCCCCGCCGACATCGCGGCAGCCTGCTCCTTCCTTTGTGCCGAGAGCGGCAGCTACATCACCGGTCAGATCATCGGCGTCAACGGCGGCATGTACATCTGAGGACCCAGGCGCTCAGTCGCTCGGTCCGTCCGTGCCGAGAATGGAGACGAAGGACACCATCTCACCGGGATATCCGCCGAGGTTGTGCGTGAGAGCCAGATTCCGTGTGCCGAAAGTCGAGATCCTCCGTTCTTCTGGCGCCTCACCTCGCAGCTGCAGCCATACCTCGAACATCATCCGCAACCCCGATGCTCCGACCGGGTGCCCGAAGCTCTTCAACCCGCCATCAGGGTTGACCGGGAGATCACCGCCCAGGTCGAACGTCCCCGCCATCTCCTCCTTCCACGCGGCACCGCGTGGGCAAAACCCGAGGTCTTCCATGAGCACGAGCTCCGTCGGAGTGAAGCAGTCGTGGACCTCCGCCATGGCGAGCTGGCCACGGGGGTCGGTGATGCCGGCCTGGCGGTACGCCTCCGTGGCGGACAGGACCACTTCGGGAAACGTCGTGTAGTCATAGTCGGGGTTGCTCACGCCGCTCCCGTCGCCTACGACGAACGCGAGCCCTTTGACGAACAGTGGCTTCGGTGTGTACCTGTACGCGTCCTCGGCCCTCACCACAACTGCGGCCGCGGCGCCGTCTGCGACACCTGCGCAGTCGAACACGGACAGCTCGCCGGCGATGCGGGGCATGGCCAGCAGCTGCTCGACTGACATCTCGCGGCGGAACTGTGCCCGGGAGTTGCGGGCTCCATTGAAGTGGTTCTTCGAAGCGATCCGCGCCAGTGATTGTTTGACCTGATCGACCTCAATCCCGTAGCGCTGTGCGTATGCCGGCACGATCATGGAGTACATGGCAGCGGCGGTGACCGTGCGATTGGTCCCATCGCTCGGCACGGGTGCAGCATTGGCTCCCTGGAAACCCGAGTCCTTCAGCTTCTCGGCGCCAATGGCAACGGCCAGGTCATAGGCGCCGCTCGACACCGCATAGGCCGCTTGTCGAAGAGCCTCAGAACCCGAGGCACAGAAGTTCTCCACTCGGGTCACGGGCTTGTCACCCACCCGCAGGGGTCGCGAGACGAGAAGGCCGCTCATTCCCGACTGGGCAGTACCGAGCCAGTATGCATCCACATCGTCGCGTCCCACCCCGGCAGAGTCGAAGGCGCCCTCGGCGGCCTGCAGGATGAGCTCATCGATCCCGAGATCCCAGTGCTCGCCGAATTTCGTGCAGGACATTCCCACGATGGCCACCTTGTCGGTGATCCCGTGCGATCCCATCAGTCATCACCTCCACGGCTCGGTCGTGCCTTCCAGAAGTAGTTGTGGATGCCATCCGCCGTGGACAGACGGCGGAACGTCATCTCGACCCGATCGCCCACCCGGACTTCCGAGGCATCGACGTCCGTCAACTCCAGCGGGAGCCGCCCTCCGCCGTCGAAGTCGACAACGGCAAAGACCATGGGCGGGCTGGGTGTAAAGGAGAGCCGGTCGATGGTGAACGTCGTGACCGTGCCCCGCACATCTGCCATCGGCAGGTGCTCCTTCTCCTCCGGGAACGGGGGCAGATGGACAGAACCGTCCGGAGACCTCGAGCCTTCGAAGCCGAACTTCCAGGGCACGGACCGGCCTGCGGCCGAGGAGGAAGTCCGGGCAGGCTCGGGCCGCCGCGGCGGCTCCACCGGCAGTATCCCCCGCCAGGCGAGGTATCGCCCATAGGAGATCGGCGCACCGATTTCCAGCTGGGAGGCGAGCGACGTCCGTTGATCGCGGTTCGCGACGGCGGAGGTGGTCCGCAGCATCAGTGCTTCGGCGCCATCGGCCAGCACCAAGACCACGATCGTCTGATCCGGCTGGGCGCGCTCGAGCACTCCCGACAAGAGGAGGAACGGGTGGGCCACCCCGGTGTTGCCGACGATGGAGCCGAGATCGTCGACGAGGTGGTCGCCGGTGACTCCCGAGCGCTGCGCGACCACCCGGCAGGCTCGACCGTGCGTGCCGGTCACGATCAGGTGGTCCACCCGGTCCGGCCCGAGATCGCCCTGCTCGAAGAGCTGACTCAGCGCCCCGCTGGCGAGCTGGCCGTACTGCACCTCACCGAATCGCTCTTCCCACACCTTGGACCGGTCCTCGCCGGGACGCCGCCAGCGGTCGACGAACTCGTCGGTCAACGACACCCAGGAGTCGATCTCCGCCAGGACGTCGCCATCCTTCTCGTCGCCGATCACAAGAGCCGCAGCCCCATCACCGAAATATGCCTCGTCGGGGCCACCGGCCAGACCCGCCCGCACGTCTGCCGCCACCGCCAACGCGGGCCCGGACTGAGCGGTGGCCGCCCGCAGCGCGCCCATCGCGCCGCGCACTGACCCGATCAGGTCATACGCTCCGCAGCGTTCGGGGAGGCGCAAGGCGGCATGTATCGCCGTGGCATTCGTCTTGTCGAGGTAGGGCGGTGACACGGTTGCGAACCAGAGCGACTCGATCTCTGCATGGGAGAGCGATCCAGTGGCCACCCGTGACGCCTCCACGGCCATCGTCGTGGCATCCTCGTCGAACGACGCCACTGCCCTGGTGCCTTTGCGGCCCCCGCCGCCGGCGATGTCCGCCACCGTCGCCATGTCCAACCGCCGATAGGGAATGTAGGCGCCGTGCCCGATAATGCCTCTCACCGGTTCATCGTATCCCGCGCCATCACCGTCCCTTCGGGCCCCGAGAGTGGTGGAGGCCCGGTCGAACACGTCGAGTGGGCCGAGGGCTGGCACTCGTTGCCAGCGTCTGTCTGCGCGACCACCAGGTGCCATTCCCAAAGCACACAGTCGTCGGTAGTTGCAAGCGGTCGCACCCTGTACTGCTAGACAGTCGGGGGTGCCGGCCAGCATGAAGGACCGCTGCTCCGCGCTCTTCCGCGACCACCGGGTCGAAGCCTTCGGCGGGACCTTCCACGTGCCCGACCGTGACAGCTACCCCGCCCTCTTCGCCTGGGACAGCGGGTATCACGCCTTGTCCCTCCTCCACCTCGAGCCCGACAGCGCGGTGGAGGAGCTGACAACCCTGTACCGGGCCAACCGGCTGCCGGACGGCCTGCTGTCCCATCAGCGCTACGTCCCCGGGGCGGAGGAGCATCAGCTATTCATCGAGAGCCTCTTCGGGCCGATGTTCGACGGGGACCGCACGCCGTTCGTGGATCCCCCTACGGCGGCCTACGCCGCGGCCCGCCTGTCGCTGAGACTTGGGACGCCCGCCGATCAGCTGTTGGACGAGGCCGCCTCCCACCTGCGCGCGCTCGCCCGGTGCAGGACGATGGAGGGTCGATCTCTGCCGGCGGCGCTCCACCCATTCGAGACCGGGACCGAGGGGAGTGCACTCATGCAGAGCTTGCTTCCCGATGGGCTGGGCGCGTCCCTCCCGCGGCTCAAGGAGCTCACGGTGTCCGGTCGCGCCGCCGACATGGCGCCCGGCGCGGCGCTGGCGGCGGGTCATGGCTTCGTCGTGTACGACCCGACCGTGTGCGGCTGGTACCTGTTGGCTCTCGAGGAGGTGGCCGCCGCCTGCTGGGCCCGAGGGCGGGCGGCGGAGGCGAGGGAGGCCGAGGCCGTCGCCGGCCTCGTGGCCCGGGACGTGACCGAGCTGCTCTGGTGGGAAGAGGGACACACGTTCGTCTCCTATGACCTCACCCGGTCTGTCCAAGTGCGCGGCATCGGCGCCATGGGTCTCCTCCCTGCCGCCAGTCGCGCCGTCGCGGATTCGGGCCTGTCCCAGAAGGTCGCCGAGCGCCATCTCGGACCGGAAGGGCCCATGTGGGGGCCCAGGGGCTTTGCGGCCGGGATCGTTGCCCCGGGGAGGGGGGTCCGCGCCTACGTCCAATGGGACGGCAACGCCGTATGGGGGGCGACGGCCTACTGGGCGTACCTCGTGGCAGCCCGGCTCGGCCGCTGGGCTGAGGCCCGCCGGCTACGCGATCAACTGACCGGCCTGATCGACGCGCACGGCTTCCGGGAGTTCTACGACGCGCTGACCGGCGAGCCCGGCGGAGCCGGAGCGGGGTCCGGCTTCACCTGGCCCGCCCTGATCCTGGACATGAGCATCCCGTCGGATTAGCGAGTCCGGTCGGGCCCGCACCGGTCGTGCTCGCTTCTCGTTCTGCCCGAGCCGTCTCAACGACGGACGACCACTTGAGCGCCCTCGTCACTTCGCCGCGGGCGAGCTCGAGAACTCCAGCACGTTCTTCGCCGCGTCATAGGTGACCAGGTACACGGGGCCGAGCGCGTATGGCCGGCCTGGTCCGAAGGACACAGGTACCCCCGATCCGGGGATGGCCGTATCCCGCAGCCCGTATCCCGCGTGGTCGAAGCTGGACATGGTCAGGTTCTTGCCAGCCGCCTTGGCGATCGTCGTGAACAGGGCGAGGTTGACGCAGGCTGATTCCACCGCGTAAAAGGTCTGGTCCGAACCGGTGAGCGGGTCGGTGGGTGGGGTGATCTTGAGTGTCGGGTACGCCTTGCGAACGACGCGGTCGCACTGCTGGACCGCGGGCGTGTGCCAGATCTGATAGTTGGAAGGAACCGGACTCGAGGTCAGGACGTTCTTGAGATATTTCGGCTGGATCGCGGAGCCCAACACCGCTGTTTCGAGGCTGGGCTGGCTTGTGGCGATCCATGGTGGGCTGTAGGTGCTCTGATTGGCTTGCAGCGACTCCGGCCAGATCGTCGCACCAGTGCCCACAGCGACCACCTCGTTGACCCCAGCCGACTGGAAGATCTGCGTGATGACGGCGGCCTGCTGGTAGGTGGCAGCCTCGTCGCCCGCCGGTGCGCCGTCCACGGCGCTCCGGAGCACGTGCACCCCCATCGCCTTCAGCGCATTTTGGACGACTTGCAGTTCACGGGTATCGGTCCCGCCCCCGGCGAACAGGCCCACCTTCTTCCCCTTGAACACTCCGCGGTGCACGAAGACGGACAGTTGCACCGGGTCGAAGGCCGCCAGTGGCGGTTCCAGGGTGAAATTGGGCGTCCCCCCGGATTGAACGATCTGGAAACTCCCAGCGATCGTCGGCACGTGGTACTGCTGCAGGTAGCAGTCAGGCTGCTGCGGAGCGATGGCAACGAAGACCTGGTCATCCTGGGCCAGTTGCGTACAGGCCGTTGTCGCGGGTGCGGTGCCCACGGGATTCACCGCGACCAGATAGGGCACCAGACGCCGGCCGTCGATGCCACCTGTGGCGTTCAGATTCGAAATCAGGGCGTTGTAGGCGTCGGGGAAGCTCCCCTGGTCCAATGTGATGCCGAATTTCCGGACAGCCGAGAGGTCGACGTACGGGATGCCGATCCGGATCGTCGTCGCGGTGATGCCCTGGCTCGGCGCGTTGGACGCCGCGGACACGGAGCGGGCGCCGCCGACCAGCACGAAGGTGCTCAGGATAAGTGAGCACACGACTGAGGGGACGAAGCCTTCTCGCATCGGAGACCTCCGCGGAACAGACAGCACGGAGGGCGGCACCGGGTCACAGTTGCACAATTTGCGGCCTAACGGGACTCGGTCCAGTCCGAGCGAGGTGGAGCTCAGGACTCGCTCAGCGCACGAACATGGCTCACCAGCTCTTGTCGGATGTCCCCCAGGAGTTCCCGTGCGCCGTCATCGTCTTGGTCTTCTTGGGCAGCCGAGAGATGGCCCGAGAGTT
The DNA here is from genome assembly GCA_963717455.1 of uncultured Acidimicrobiaceae bacterium. GTDB lineage: Bacteria > Actinomycetota > Acidimicrobiia > Acidimicrobiales > RAAP-2 > Bog-473. Next base: position 1,171,981 of record OY970336.1, on the reverse strand, counting down.
GCTCCAGGTGTTCGACGATGGTCCGGCGAACCTCTTCGTCGGTGGGAGTTCCCGGCCAGAGGTTGGGTGGGGTTCGACCAGCAGTGCTCGGCATGCTCCCGAGAGGCGACGAACCAAGTTCTTCGTCTTCCGCGAGCAGAAGGCTCGCCCACCTCCGTATGTCCTCGAAGAGCCGGTCGAGCTGCGTGTGCAGCTCATGGTTCTGCGAGACCTTCCGGTAGGCCTGTTTGACGTCCTGGACCACGTCCAGGACGTCGCTCAGAACGCCATTGAGGGCAGCAATGGCGTCGCCCGATGGTGGTTGGGAGGTCGACGTACGGGCCCCTTTCACGAAGGAACTCGAGGCAGTTCTGAACCGAGCTTACGCGGACCTATCCCTGGCCGACAGCGGCGGCTGATCAGCTGCCGTGGCGACCCCCGTGCGTGCGTTCAGTCGTCGGCGTGCAGTTCCACAGGCACCGCGATCACGTCGACGAGGGCTTCGGAGCGGAGCACGGTCAAGGCCAAGGGCTGGCCAATGGCGTCGCCGAGCATGAGCTTCTGCAGGGTTTGGGCGTTCGTCACGGCCTCACGGTTGGCACTGACCAAGAGGTCGCCGGATTGCAAGCCGGCCCGCGCGGCCGGTCCCCCCGACACGATCTGCTCGATGCGCATGCCCGTCTTCTGGCTGAGCCGGGATGCCAACGGCGGAAGGAGCGGGGCAGGAGTCCCCGCCAAACCGAGGTAGGCCCGGCGAACGCGCCCCTCGGCCATCAAGGTGGCGACGATCTGTCGCGTGATGGCGTTGATCGGGATGGCCAGGCCCACACCCACACCGGCGACTGCGGTGTTGATGCCCACGACCTCACCCGACGCAACGACGAGAGCGCCACCCGAGTTCCCCGGATTGAGCGCGGCATCGGTCTGAATGACGTCATCGACGATGCGCACGTTGTCCCCTGCTCGGGTCGGCAGCGACCGGCCCAGGGCACTGACGACACCGGCCGTGATGGTGCCGGCCAAACCCAGCGGATTACCGACCGCGACCACCAGTTGTCCGACCCTGAGCTGCGAGGCCTCGCCCAACCGGGCGGGCACCGGGGTTGCGCCGTCGGCGCGGACCACGGCCAGGTCCGAGAGGGGATCGCTGCCAACGACGCGGAACGGGGCCGTCGTGCCGTCGGCGAAGGCCGCTTGGCCGGCCTCGGCCCTCCCCACCACGTGGGCGTTCGTGAGCAGGAAGCCGTCGTTCGTGAACACCACCGCGGACCCCGCCCCGGCGGCGACGCTGCCATCACGGCGGCGACGGGACACCTGTACAGCGGCGACCCGTGGGGTCATCTGCTCGGCCACCGAGACCACGACCTGGGAGTACGCGTCGAGAACCGAGATTTCGGGCGGGGGTGTGCCGGCCAGAGTGTCGGTCACCTTTCCTCCTTAATTACATACTTACAGAATTACTTATACCGGGAAGGACGGGCTTTGGTGCCGCGGAGCCTCCGTCCCGTTCAGGTCCCTCGACAGGGCCGGACGGTCACGGTCGCGGCGGGATGAGAACGTTGGGGTTCAAGATCCCGGCGGGATCGAACGCCCTCTTGAGCCGCCGAAAAGCCGCGAGCTCCGCTTCGCTCCGATTGAGGTGCAGCCAGGGCCGCTTCGCTGTCCCGATCCCGTGCTCGGAGCTGATGCTGCCGCCGAGCTCAGCCACGTTCACAAGCACGCGGTCGTCCACCGTCAGGTCATCCGGGTCGACGCCGGTCACGTTGACATGGACGTTGCCATCCCCGGCGTGCCCGAACAACCACGCCGTCGCTCTCGGGTCGGCATCCCTGACGATGTCAGGCACTCGGTCGATGAAGGCGGCGAGGACAGGCGCCGGCAGCGTCACGTCGAGCTTGTGTGGCGCACCGAGGGTGTTGATCGCCTCGGTATGCCCCTCGCGGTACCGCCACAGCTGGGCCCGTCGGGTGACATCGGTGGCCACTGCGACATCCTCGATACCAGCGATTGAGTCCAACACAGCGGCCATGGCGGGCATGGGGTCATGCTGCGCCGCGGCCTCGGCCAGGAGGTAGGCCGAATGGACGCCCTTGAATGGTCCTGCCGCGCCGGTCACGCGGCAGACGAGGTCCAGACCTTGTTGGAGGAACAGCTCGAGCGACAGCAGCTCGGGCAGGGACCGGCGCAGCAGCGACGCCGCGTCGACTGCCGCCGCCGTGGAAGAGAACGCGAGGAGCGAGGTCACACGCTCGGGGCTGGGTGGCACCAGGCGCATCCGGGCGGCCGTCACCACTCCGAGCGTTCCTTCGCTACCGCAGAGCAAACCACCGAGGTCGTACCCCGTGTTGTCCTTCATCAGGCCGCCCATGTGCGTCACGGTGTCGCTCGTACCGAGCACCGCTTCGAAACCCACCAGCTGTGCCCTCGTGGGGCCATGGCGGAGCACCTGAAGCCCACCCGCGTTGGTGGCGATCGTGCCACCGATCGTCGCACTGTCACGACTCCCGAGGTCGACGCCGTACGCCCACCCGGCAGCTGCTGCGGCGGCCTGCACGTCGGCCACCGTCGTCCCTGCGCCGACCGAGAGCTGGCCACCGAGCGCATCGACGGCGGTGACGCCGGTCAACCGGCGCAGACTGAGTACGACCTCACCGCCGAGGGGCACGCTTCCGCCGACGAGTCCCGTGTTGCCCCCTTGGGGCACGAGGGCGACACCGGCCTCTTTGCACACGGCCACCACCGCCGCCACCTCACGGCCGTCCCCGGGGCGAACGACCGCCGTGGGATGACCCGTGAAGCGCCCCGTCCAGTCGACGGCGTAGGACGCCATGACCTCCGGATCGACGAGGACGTGCTCGCGTCCGACGATGTCGCAGAGGTGTTGGAGGGAGCGCGAGGCCACACCTCCATCCTCCCTCGCCAGGAGCCCTACCGGAAGAGTTGCCTGTCGGACGGCACCGATTCCCCGGTCGTGAGATGCCCGCTCGGTCGGTCGCGCGCAGTGACCTGGAAATGCATTTGCTGCTCCGACAGGATTCGAGTCGGTGCCTCCCGGGGAGAGGCATCGTGAGGGGTCGATGATTCGGGCCGCCAACACGGGCGTTCGGTTCAAGTACTTTGACTTCTTCGAGCGCTTCGTGCGTCTGCGCCGACGGGAGGGACGATGATTCGCGTGAGCGGACCGGTAACCGGTGGCAGCAAAGGATGGGCCTTCGCCGGTCCGGCGGTGGACCTCGCCGGGTTGGGCTACCAGGAGGAAGAGTACTTTCTCGAGGGCGAGGCAACCCGGTACGGGACGGTACCGGACACCGAGCTCCGACGGGACGGGCGCTGGCAGGTCGAGCCAGCAGGGACCTCGCGTTACAAGACCCGCATGGTGGTGGTCCGGCCGGTCGACCCCGCTGCCTTCAACGGGACGGTGATCGTGCTGTGGAACAACGTGTCGGCCGGCTACGAGAACTTCGGTGGCGGCGACAGCCCCGAGCTGTTCGAAGAGGGCTACGCCTATGCAGCCGTATCGGCTCAGCGCGTAGGCGTCCACGGACGACCTGGCGACCCCCAAGGACTCCGGGCCTGGGACCCGGAGCGCTACGGGTCGCTCTCGATCCCGAGCGACGACTACTCGTTCGACATCTTCACACAGGCGGCCAACCTGGTTGCACCCGAGCGCCAGCGTGAGGGCCTTGACCCGATGGGCGGCCTCGAGGTGCGCCGACTCTTCGCAGAGGGCGCCTCGCAATCGGCGGCGCGGCTGGCCACCTATCTCAACGCCGTGCAGCCGATCACGCGATGCTTCGATGCCTTCTTCCTCGTCATGTACTTCGGTGGGGGCACACCGCTCGAGGTGGGCGACGCGGTCATGACGGTCCAGGACGCGGCCGGCGATGCCGGCCAGCCCCGGATACCCGAAGGGTTGCACCTCTTGCGCAGCGACCTCGATGTTCCCGTGATGGTGCTCAACACCGAGTGCGAGGCGACCTCGTGTTACGGCGTCCGCCAACCGGACACTGACCGCTTCCGCTACTGGGAGGTGGCTGGTGCGTCGCACGTGTCCCTGCAAGCCATGGAGTCGTCCGCACCCCGGCTGGAACGCGACTTTGGCTTCTCCATCCCCCTCGACGAGATCATGCAGGGCATCAATCAGGTGTCCGTCGCTCCCGTGGTCGATGCCGCGCTGCACCATCTGCAGGCCTGGGTGTGTGAAGACACTCCGCCACCCGTCCAACCTCGCATCGAGTTCGGCGGTGACCCGCCCGGGATCTTGCGGGACGCCAACGGCATCGCGCGCGGTGGCATCAGGCTGCCCCAGGTCGAGGTCCCGGTGGCGCACAACAGTGCTATCCAAAAGAGCCCGGACATCTTCGCACGGCTGGTTGGATCCCACCAGTCCTTCCCGGTCGAGAAGGTGCACCAGCTCTACGGGAGCCGCGACGATTATCTCGCCCGCTACAAGGCGGCTGCCCTGGCGGCCGAAGCGGCGTCGGTCGTCCTTCCCCGCGACGTCGATCCCCTGCTCGCCGAGGCGGCCGCCAAGGTCCCGTTGTGAGCTGACGACCGAGGCGGTGCCATCGTCGATCGCCCTGTGCGTTCCGGATCCCATATCCCGCCTGGACGAAGCTCGACACCGTCAGGTGCTTCCCCGCCGCCTTGGCGATCGCGGCGAACAGGGCCAGGTCCGTGCAGGCCAGCTCGTTGCGGCGACACCGTCGTCCGCACGACGCGAGAATGACGCCGGATCTTGGGAGGCGATGAGTGATTCGAGCCGTCATGTTCGACTTCGGAGGCGTGATCTCATCGAGCCCGTTCGAGGCGTTCGCCCACCTGGAGGCGGAACGCGGGCTCCCGCCTGACTTCATCCGCACGGTGAACGCCACGAATCACGACACCAATGCCTGGGCGCAGCTCGAGCGAGGTGAGGTCGACGTGGAGACGTTCGGGTCGCTGTGGTCGGCCGAGGCTCGGGCCTTGGGCCACGAATTGGACGGGCGGCTGGTGCTCGAACGGCTGGCTGGCGAGATCCGGCCGCAGATGGTCGCGGCCGTCCGCGCCTGCCGGAGGGCCTACAGGACGGCCTGCCTCACCAACAACTTCACCCGGGCGGAGGCCGCCCTCTCGGTCGAGGTGGCCGCTATCTACGCGCTCTTCGATACGGTCCTCGAGTCACGCGTCCTGGGTGTGCGCAAGCCGGACCCTCGCTTCTACGAGCTCGCCTGCGAGTCCCTGGGCGTCCAGCCTGACGAGTGCGTCTTCCTCGACGACCTCGGTGTGAACCTCAAGCCGGCGCGAGCGCTCGGGATGTGCACCATCAAGGTGACCGACCCCGACGCGGCGCTCGCCGAGCTCGAGGACCTGCTCGGGCTCCCACTCACCGACTGATGGCGCCCAGGCCTTGACCAGGGACGATCTCGCGGCGGCCCGGGAAACCACATCGTGCAAGTTGACCCAGAATTGACACCGACGTCAATTTCATATATCGTGGTGGGGTGCCCGGTCTTCGGGCGCCCACTGTCCCAGATGCTGCCGGAGCTGCCCCGCTCCTGGACCCCGAGACCACGGAGGACTCATGGATCGCCGACTCGACTATCCGGTCTTCGACGCTGACAACCACATGTACGAGCAGCCGGACGCCTTCACGCGCTACCTGCCTGACGAGTACAAGAACGTGATCAAGTACGTGCAGGTCAATGGTCGCGACAAGCTCGCCATCAAGAACGTGATCTCGGAGTACATCCCGAACCCGACATTCAACGTTGTGGCTCGGCCTGGTGCCCAGGAGGAGTTCTTCAAGAAGGGCAACCCAGATGGCAAGTCCCGTCGCGAGATCCTCGGCAAGCCGATGCGCGCCCTCGATGCTTTTTTCAAGCCCGGGCCTCGAATCGAGTTGATGGACCAGCAGGGCATCGACCGCGCCATCATGTGGCCCACCCTGGCCAGCGTGCTCGAGGAGCGCCTTTACAATGACCCTGAGGCCAGCCATGCCATCATCCACTCCCTGAACCAGTGGATGTTCGAGGAATGGAGCTTCAACTACGAGGACCGGATCTTCGCGACCCCCGTCATCACCCTCCCGATTGTGGCCGAGGCCATCCGCGAACTGGACTGGATCGTCGAGCACGGCGCCAAGATCATCCTGATCCGTCCCGCCCCGGTGCCGAGCTTGAGGGGTTTCCGCTCCTTCGCTCTACCCGAGTTCGACCCGTTCTGGGCCAAGGTGCAGGAATACGACGTCACGGTCGGCATGCACGCATCCGACGACGGACTGACGCGCTATTTCAACCAATGGGAGGGTCACCACGACGAACACCTGCCCTTCGCGAACACGACGGCGTTCGGAGACGTGCAGCACCTCATGAGCCGCGGCATTTTCGATGCCATGGCTTCGGCGATCTGTCACGGCATGCTGTCTCGGTTCCCCGACCTACGGCTGCTCCCTGTCGAAAACGGCTCGAGCTGGGTGCTTCCCCTCGTCGATGCCTTGGAACACTCGTACGCAAAGCAGCCGCGCCTGTACGAGGAAGACCCGGTCGCGGTCCTTCGCCGCAACGTATGGATACATCCATTCTTCGAGGAGGATCCCCTCGGCCTCATCAAGGCCATCGGCACCGACCGCGTTGTCTTCGGCTCCGACTACCCACACCCGGAGGGTCTGGGCGACCCGGTCTCCTACGCGAAGGAGCTTGACAGTCTGCCCAGAGAGGACATCGAGAAGATCATGGGTGGCAACCTGGCCGAGGCCCTCAAGATCGCTGCCTGAGCGCTCCGAGCCTCTTCGCGCGCCTTACACCGACGTCGTGCTCAAGAGTGCGATGGCCCATGTCGCGAGTTCGACGAACGCGGCCACCACCTCGCGTACGAGACCGTCCTGGCGGGGAACCAAGGTCTCGCCGAAGTCGCCGATTCCGCGCAGTCCAGGTGGAAGCTCGACCTGGACACCATTGGCCGATGGAAGGTTGACCGGGTTGTCGGGATGAAATCCGAGCCGTATCCGCTCGTCGGCGACGTGGTAGCCGGCGAAACGCCGCTGGAACAGCCCGCGCGCCGCGCCCAGCAGTCGCGCGTTCAGCCCTCCCACGATGATCCCCCGCAGCGGCCCGGTCTGCGTCCCCCGAAGCGCGGGCCCGTACGGTTCGATGATCGGGCCCCGGTGGGGATCGAGCCATAGGGCAAAGCCGTCGCGGCCGAACCCGTGCACCGAGATGGCAACCTCCACGTGCTCCAAGAACGCCCGCAAGTGGGCCGAGTGCTCCGGATCGTGCAACCGTGAGGTGAGATGGACCCGCAGCCCGGATGGGTGCACGATCGCGTAGTAGGACGCGCCCGCTTGCTCGGCGGCCCGCCTGGCGATCTGGTCAGTGCCACGGTCCTGCGATCCACCGTGCAGGGCCATGAAACCGACTCTTGAGCGCAGGATGCACTCCTCCCTGACTCCCGGCATCGTCAGGAGCTCGGCCAGGTCCATCTCCTCAGGTTCGCGCGGCGGCCGGTCCGTCATGCTGCTGCCACGACACAGCCTGTGTCAGGGAATCAGGGCACGGCGGGCCCCGACGTAGGCGAGTCGGCCCTGGGACGGGGTCGCCGTCGCCTTAACCCAGATCTCGCCGCAAGTTGTGGCGCACGACCGTGTTGCGCTGCCGGGTGCAGGTCGAGGTGGCCGAGCGGGAATTGCCTCCGAGCAGGTAAAATGCATAATATTGACGTCGAAGTAGAAACCTCGATCGCTGTCTGCCCGGAGGTAGCCATGACCAACAACGCTGTCGACTTCCCCATCTTCGACGCAGATAATCACATGTACGAGACGACGGACGCGTTCACCAAGTTCCTCCCCAAGCAGTACGAGGGCCTCGTCAAGTACGTCCAGGTCAACGGCCGCACCAAGATCGCTATCCGCAACGTGATTTCGGACTACATCCCCAACCCGACCTTCGAGGTGGTGGGTCGGCCTGGTGCGCAAGAGGAGTACTTCAAGGAGGGTAACCCCGAGGGCAAGTCCCGTCGCGAGCTGATCGGCGAGGCGATGCGTTCACCCGAGGGCTTCTTCTCCCCTGAGCCGCGGCTCAAGATCATGGACGAGCTCGGCCTCGACCGCGCTCTGATGTGGCCCACGCTGGCCAGCCTGCTCGAGGAGCGCCTGGCTGACGACCCGAAGGCGACCCACGCCGTCGTGCACGCCCTGAACCAGTGGATGCACGAGCACTGGACGTTCAACTACGAAGGCCGCATCTTCCCAACGCCGATCATCACGCTCCCGATCGTCGCCGAGGCGATCAAGGAGCTGGAGTGGGTTGTCCAGCGTGGCGCCAAGATCGTTCTGATCCGCCCGGCACCGGTTCCGGGCTACGAGGGCCGCCGCTCGTTCGCGCTCCCCGAGTTCGACCCCTTATGGGACAAGGTCGCCGAGTTCGACGTCGCGGTCGGCATGCACGCGTCGGACGACGGCCTCATCCGCTACTACAACCAGTGGGAAGGCCGGCGCGACGGCGAGCTCCTCCCGTTCGCGGGGGGCAAGACGGCCTTCGCGGACATCGCACACACCCAGAGCCGCGGCATCTTCGACACCGTGGCCTCGCTCATCGGGCACGGCATGCTCACGCGGCACCCGACGCTGCGGGTCTTGCCCGTCGAGAACGGCTCCGCCTGGGTGCGCCCGATCGTCGAGGCGCTCGCCCACTCCTACGAGCGCGAGCCCGCCCTCTACGACGAGGACCCGCTGATGGTGCTCAAGCGCAACATCTGGGTCCACCCGTTCCACGAGGACGACCCCGTCGGCCTGATCAACATGATCGGCGCGGACCGTGTCGTCTTCGGGTCCGACTACCCGCACATCGAGGGCATGGCCGAGCCGCTCACCTACGTGAAGGAGCTCGACAGCCTGCCCCACGAAGACGTGGCCAAGGTCATGGGTGGCAACCTGGCCAACGTCATGAAGGTGCCCTTCGCCGCCTGAGCCTGTGCCCTCACCCGTCCGATCACGCCTCAAGATTATGAGACCTCGTTTTCAAGTGGTGATCGCGACACGACTTGATCGAGGTGTGCGATGACCGGCGGGCGACCGATCGGCTGAGTCGCTTACCCCGCGCTTGGCCGTCGTGGTCCAACACCGGATGGATTCGCCAGGCGGCTGCACCCCTTGCGCCGTCATGCCGCGAGATTGGCCTGATGGTGAGAACTCAGTGTGAGGTCGGCAACGTGCCGGGCTTCACGAGCGGGGCGCAGATCGCGGTGCCGCCGTGCAGGACCACGAACTTGCCGTCCTTGATGCCCATTTCGAAGAAACAGCTGCTGTTGGCAGGCTCGCCCTTCACGAAGTGCAGGGGCGGCGCGAGCCCGCCGAGGTTCTCACCCGAAGGGAGACCGTAGAGGCCCTTGAGGATGAGCGCCGAGGTGATCGGCGTGGTGGAGGTGGCTTTGGCGGCCTGGACTGCGGCCTGCAGAAGGGCACCATCGGACCAGGACTGCAGCACGATCTCACCGAAGTTCGGTCCGCTGGGCACTTGCGGAGCGTACTTGTCGAGCGCCGCATACATCGTCGCCGTCGCAGAGTTGTGGACGAACCAGAGAAAATCCGACTGGGTGTCGATATTGCCGTTGAAGGCTGGGATCTTCAACCAGGCGATCGCGACCGTCCCATCGCTCGAGAGCTGGCGCGGGGTGAAGCCTTGAGCCGCGCAGTCCTGCACCACGTGCTCGACGATGGAGGAGGCGTCGCCGACGGTCATCGCAGTCGCGCCAGACTGCTTGGCCGCCAGACACTGCGCCGTGTAGTTGGGTGAAGCGAACCCGATCCCCGCCGTATAGACGTACTGGATCCCATAGTGCGACGCCACCTGTTGGCCCTGGTGGACCGACTCGGCACAGATGGCCACTTCCACGCAGTAGAGCGCGGACATCTTCTTCACACCTGCGTTCTTGGCGACGATGGCGCCGACCGAGTTCGTGTAGTTGAAGGTGGCTCCGGCTGGAAAGAAGTCCGCGTTCTGCCAGCCCGAATCGGTCTCCTGCCCGCCGAGGACCGGGACCTTTGCGGTTCGGACCACCGAGGCGAAGGACGGGTCCTCGTCGCTGTTGTCGAAGATGGCAACCGCGTGGTCCTGATTGACCGCAGTCTGGGCATTTGCTAAAGCCTTGGCGGCGCTGTAGCCGTCGTCGAGGACCACAAGCTTGACCTGGTGCCCCGCGAGGCCACCATGGCTATTGACCCAGGAGGTCCACGCCTGCATCGTGGCCGTGGTCTGGCTGATGGAGGAGGCCTCAGGGCCGGTGCAGCTGCACAGATCGGCGATGGTGACCGTGCTCGACGAGCTGGCGGCTCCTGCCGGCGTGGCCGGCATCATGGCGGCGCTCACCGAACCAGCGACGGCAAGTGACACCGCGGCCAGTACCACCGTCGCTTTCATCACGCGTCCGAGCACGTGCACTCCCCCTGGGCTCCCGGCCCCGTTCAGGCGGCGCATCGGCACCGTCCCCCCTTGTGTACCCGCTCGGGCTCCCGGGCGGGGACTCTGACTTCGCTGTCCCGGACTATATCGACCCGTCACGAATCAGGATGGTCGCCTGCCCGGATGTCCAGAAATCCGACCGCGGGAGTCGTTGCAATCCTCCCCCGGCACCAAGCGAGTGGCGCCGTGGCACACAATGGACTACGAGTACCTCCTGTCCGGGGAAATGGACCTCTTCATGGAGGACGAGGGTATGGCCATGCGGGGCGCTGGTGAGATCGACGTTCTGGTCGGCGACGTGCGGCGGCGCGGCGTGGCCCAGGTGAAGGGCTGACCGGTGCAGGACTTCTTGCCCTTCATCGTCATTGGCGTCGCCACCGGCGCCGTGTACGGCCTCGCAGGCGTCGGCCTCGTGCTCGCCTACAAGACCTCGGGCATCTTCAACCTCGCCTACGGGGCGATCGCGGCCTTGACAGTGTTCGTCTTCTACTGGCTGCACGACGAACGCGGCTGGCCGTGGGGCCTGGCGGCCGTACTCTGCGTCTTCGTCTTGGGCCCAGCCGAGGGGTTGGTGATGGAGTTCCTCGGTCGAGCCCTCGAGCAGGTGGGCGCCACCCTGAAGGTTGTTGCCACCGTTGGTCTCCTGCTCATCGTCCTGGGCGTCGGTGAGCTCTGGTATGGGAACAACGAAGTGAACTTTCCGCAGTTCCTGCCCAGTTCGACTGTTCCGATTCTCGGCGTGAACGTCGGTTGGGATCAGATCATTGTCACGATCATCTCCGTCATTGCGACGGCGGTCCTGTACTACTTCTTCCGCTACGTCCGGATGGGGTTCGCCATGCGCGGGGTCGTCGACAACCCCGATCTTCTGTCGATGACCGGCGAGAACCCAATACGGGTGCGACGTTGGGCCTGGGTCATCAGCATGACGTTCTGCTCCATGGCGGGACTGCTGCTCGCCCCCGGCCTGAGCCTGAATGCCGTGATCATCGCGACGCTCGTCGTTTACGCGTTCGGGGCAGCAGCGATCGGCTACTTCTCCAGTCTTCCGCTGACATTCGCCGGTGGCCTTCTCATCGGTATCGCGGGCTCGCTCGCGACCAAGTACGCCGTCTCGGTCAGCTGGCTGAGCGGGCTGCCCCCGGCGATCCCGTTCATCGTCCTGTTCGTTGCTCTGGTCGTCACGCCCAAGGCACGACTTGCGGAGCGCCGGGTCGTGACGACGCTTCCCGTTCGCAAGGCTTGGTACGCGCCCTGGAGGGTGCGGCTTGCCGCGTTCACAGTGGTCCTCGTCGTGCTGTGCCTCGTCCCGAACATGGTGGGCGACCATCTGGCGATCTGGGCGAGCTTCCTGGCGGACGCGATCTTGCTGCTCTCGCTCGGCTTGCTCGTGCGCATCTCCGGTCAGATCTCGCTCTGCCACCTCGCGTTCGCGGCGGTCGGCGCCGCGGCGTTCGGGCACTTCGCCGACAGCTATCACATCCCGTGGCTGCTCGCGCTCCTGTTGGCCATGCTCGTCGCAGTGCCGGTCGGAGCCATCGTGTCCATCCCGGCCATCAGGCTCTCCGGCTTGTTCCTGGCGCTCGCGACACTGGGCTTCGGGATCCTCCTGCAGTACCTCTTCTATTCGACGAACCTGATGTTCGGTCTGACGACGGCGGGAATCCCGGCTCCGCGCCCGCAGGTGAACATGTTCGGTCTCTCGCTGGCGTCGGACAAGGGCTTCTACTACGTACTGTTACTCGCGGCTGTGCTGAGCACGATTGTGATCATGGCGATCCAGCACACCAGGATGGGTCGGCTCCTCGGTGCGCTTGCGGACTCGCCGCTGGCGCTCGAGACGCAGGGTGCCACGACCAACGTCATCAAGGTACTGATCTTCTGCATCTCGGCAGCGTTCGCGAGCCTTGCTGGCGCCCTGATCGCGATCGAGTTCCACTATGCGGTCGGAAGCAATTACGACCCGTTCCAGTCTCTCGTGTACGTGGCGCTCGTCGTCATCGCGATCGGGGGAGAGCCGTGGTACGCGCTCATCGCCGCCCTGGGCGTGTCACTCATCCCGGGTTACTTCACTGCGAACAACGTCACCATCTATCTCCAGATCATCTTCGGCGTGCTTGCGGCAATGTTTGCCGTCTTCGCGAGCAGAACTGCGACCGTACCGCTGCAGGTCCGCCAAATCCTCGATCGCCTCGGTGGCCGCCAGCCGGAACACGCGGTGACCGAGGAACAGGTGCGTCGCGCGGTGGTGCAGGCCGCCGCATCGGAGCAAGACGCTGCGCGCCAAGACAAGCGACTCACGATACCGACCGCACGCGAGCCTGGGGCCAGGGGGCTCGACATCAGTGGGCTGTCGGTCCGTTTCGGCGGCGTCATGGCGGTGCAGAGCGTGAGCCTCACCGCGCCGATGGCGTGCATCACTGGGTTGGTGGGACCCAACGGGGCGGGGAAGACGACGACGTTCAACGCGTGCTCCGGCCTGGTGAAGCCTGCAGAAGGCCTGGTCATGCTGCATGGGCGTGATGTGACGTCCCATGGGCCGGCCGGACGGTCCAGGTTCGGCCTTGGTCGCTCGTTCCAGCGGGTCGAGCTGTTCTCGTCCCTGACCGTGAGGGAGAACGTGGCCTTGGGCCGGGAAGCGTCTCTGGCCGGAGCGAACCCTGTCCGCCAGCTGGTGAGCGGCGCATCCCAACGGGCGACCGTGCGCAAGGCGGTCGAGGACGCCATGGAGCTCACCGGGATCGGGCCCTTGGCGGATCTCCAGGCGGGACTGCTCCCGACAGGGCAGCGCCGGATGGTCGAGCTAGCGCGCGTGCTCGCCGGACCGTTCGACATGTTGCTGCTGGACGAGCCCTCCTCGGGTCTCGACGCCGCCGAGACCAGGCGATTCGGCGATATCCTCACCGGTGCGGTCGTTGATCGCGGCCTAGGCATCCTGCTGGTCGAGCACGACATGGCGATGGTCCGTCAGGTCTGCCAGAACATCTACGTGCTGGACTTCGGTCAGCTCATTTTCGAGGGAACCGCGGCAGAGATGCTGGCCAGCCCAGTCGTGCGGAGCGCGTACCTGGGCTCCGAGGGCCACGGCGTCCCGGGTGGCACCCCGGCGCCGTCCATGGGAGCAAGCGGTGCTTGAGCTCAAGGAAGTGACGGCCGGTTACGGCGAGACCGTGGTCCTGCGCGATGTGACCATGTCGGTTCCGGACTCGAAGGTCGTCGCGCTCCTTGGTCCCAATGGTGCAGGTAAGACGACGACGCTGCGCGCCGCTTCGGGGCTGATCAAGCCGATGCAGGGTCGCGTGCTGCTCGACGGAGAGGACGTGACGGGCAAGAAGCCCTACGCCCTGGCGCGACGCGGGCTCTGCCACCTGCCGGAAGGGCACGGGATCTTCCCCTCCCTGACCGTCAAGGAGAACATCGTTCTGCACTCGCCCAAGGGAAGGGAGAGGGAGAGCATTCAGAAGGCCGGAGACCAGTTTCCGGCGCTCGCTCTGCGCCTCGGGCAGCAGGCGGGGAGCTTGAGTGGCGGCGAACAACAGATGCTGTCTCTGGTAAGGGCCTATCTCTCCAATCCCAAGATCGTGGTCGTCGACGAGGCATCCCTCGGGCTGTCGCCGTTGCTCGTCGACCAGGTTTTCGAGGCGCTGTCACAGATCGTGACCAGCGGCACCTCCCTGCTGATCGTCGAGCAGTACGTCACGCGAGCACTCGAGCTCGCCGACACCGTGTACCTCATGAACCGTGGTCAGATCGTGTTCTGTGGGTCCGCCTCCGACCTCCGAGGGGAAGAGGTGTTCGAGCGCTATCTGGGCATTGAGATAGGCCCGTGACAGCCCCATCGAGAGGTGCATCCGACGGGCCGGTGTGCCTCGATGGACAGCTTGGCCAGCCGACCTCAGCGTCGTCGGCTCCATGAACGACATGGTGCACCTGATTCGACACATCATTGGGTCCGGGCGGGCTCGCTTGCTGTGACCCAAGCGAGGTCCACCGCCTTCTGCATGAAACGCAACGGTGCCCGTGGGTATGCCACTCAGCTTGAGCTCGTGCGAGCCAGCGTCGACAACAATCTGGGCTGAGCACGCCCGAGGATCTGCTGAGTCATGGCAACGCGCTCGGTTATCAGGGCGGTCCGGCGGCCGCTGACGCTGCTACAGGCTCTCCCAGCCGGGGCTGGCAACCGGCTTCGGCACGGGAGACTCGCCAACCGCATCCCCGCCCCCATCGCTTCCTTGTGGTCTTTGAGCGTCGGGCCGGCGAGTCGCGACGAAAGCAGTTGTGCGCAGAGGGATCTCCTTGATGAGCCAGCTCAAGATGAAGCCGAGGATGACAAAGGGCACCGCGACCAAGAAGGCCGTCTCGACCGAGTGACTGAAGGCACTGACGACGAATGTACGCTGGGTGGCGGGAAGATGGTCGATCTGGGCAGGGTTGGCTGTCACGTTCGAGCCGCTGACCAACTTCAACTCGGCCGACGTGGCATGCAGTTTGAGTTGTGAGATCAGGCGGTTGGCGAAGACGGCACCGAGGACCGCCACACCGAAGGCGCCCCCGATGGTCCGGAAGAACGTCGAAGTTGCCGTGGCCACTCCCAGCGCGGAGTGCGGCACCGCGTTCTGCACGGCGACGACCAGCACCTGCATGACCAGGCCAATGCCGAGCCCGGTGATGAACATGAAGACTGCCACCTCCCCGTACGGGGTATGCGGTCCGAGCTGGGTGAGCAAGAGCAGGCCGAGGGTGAGGACGGCCGTGCCCACGATCGGGAACACCTTGTAGCGCCCGGTGCGGGTCACGATGCGCCCGCTCGTGATGAAGGTGAGCAGCATCCCGCCGATCATGGGCAGCAGCTCAAGGCCCGAAAGCGTCGGCGAGGCCCCGTGGACGATCTGGAGATACAGGGGCAGGTAGATGATGGCCCCGAACATGGAGAAGCCGATGATGAACCCGACGGCCGAGGTGGCGGTAAAGGTCCGGTTCTTGAAGAGCCAGAGCGGGATGATGGGTTCGGAGGCCCTTGTCTCGATGAAGCAGAAGATGCCCAGCGTGACCAGGGCGACGAGCCCGGTGCCGATGATCACGCGCGAGCCCCAAGCGTATTCGGAGCCGGCCCAGGTGGTGAGCAAGATGATGCAAGTCACGCCAATGGAGAGGAAGGCGGTTCCGGCCCAGTCGATCTTGTGCGGCACCCGCTTGACCGGGAGGTGGAGCACAGCGGCCACAACGAACAGGGCGACGATGCCGAGCGGCAAGTTGATGTAGAAGATCCAGCGCCATGACAGGTGCTCGGTGAAGAAGCCGCCGAGCAGCGGGCCCGCCACGTTGGTGACGCCGAAGACGACGCCGAAGTAGCCCATGTACTTGCCCCGCTGGCGGGCCGACACCACGTCGCCCATGATGGCCTGGGACCCGACCATCAGCCCGCCGGCCCCGATCCCCTGGATCGCCCGGAAAGCGATGAGTTCGGCCATGGACTGGGATAGCCCGGAGAGCACGGAGCCGACCAGGAAGATCACGATGGCCAGCTGGAAGAGCGCCTTGCGGCCGTAGAGGTCGCCCAGCTTTCCCCACAGCGGCGTGGAGATACAGGTGGTCAAGAGGTAGGCCGTCACCACCCACGACAGGTGGTTGAGCCCGTGCAGGTCGCCGGCGATGGTGGGGAGTGCCGTGGCCACGATGGTCTGGTCGAGGGCGGCCAGGGCCATCCCCATCATGAGAGCGCCGAGGATCACGAGAATCCGGCGGTGCTCGGCGCCGTCGGCCTCTTCATCGACCGGGGCGGTGGTCAGCTCAGTCACGAGCGTCGTCCAGATCTTGCTCGAGATCCTCCGCGAAACGACTGAGCAGGTCGGCCAAGGCCGACAGGTCGTCATCGTCCCAATCTTGCAAGAGCTGCTCGAGCCAGACCCGGCGGGCGCGACGCACTCGCTCGATGGTCCGGCGACCGGCCGGGGTGAGGCGGATCCTCGAGGCTCGGCGATCGTCGGGATCCGTCTGACGAACGACCATCCGCTCGCGCTCGAGTTGCTGGACCTTCCGGGTGACTGTCGGGGTGTCGACTCCGAGTATCTCGGCGAGGTCGGTGACGCGCAGCGAGTCGCCCTTGGCTGAGAGCTTGAAGAGAAGGGTGGCGCCGGCCCGGTCGAGCCGGACTCCCGCCAATCGCAGGAGCCGCTCATGCAGGCGAACCTGGGTGATCGACCGGGCGACGGTCTGCAACACCTCATCGAACCGGTCGACGTGATGGGCCGCCGGGCCCGGCTCGGCCTCGGCCCCGATAGTTGCTTTCAGCACGTAAGTACTGTACCAGCCGCCCCCGGCACCACGGTCATCTTGCTCGTCGCCGGCCTCGACGCGCGCATCCTCGGCCTGGACGGCTCGCCACTACGGCACCTCACGCTGGACCCGTCGGTCGATTCGGGCAGCACGTGAGGCCTCCGCTCCGACGTAGATCCCAAGAAATCCGTTGATGAGATCTTTCCACGGAGCAGCGCACGAACGACTCAAAGCTGGCCGAGAATGTGGTGTGAACGTTCCTCCGCAGGAGATTGGCAGTGACGAGCTCGGCGAGTCCCTCGAGGCCGCTAAATCATGGGCCTTCAGCTTCTCGTCGGTGCGTTCGACGATCGTGATGAGCAACTCAGCAGGTGTCAGGCAGGGGACGGACCGCTGTCCGTCGCCCCCGCCTACGGTGTCCAAGACGATGTCGAGATCGCGCCCCCAACCACTGGACATTAAGGGACATCGGACTTCCCAACTCGAGGTCGTCGGGAACGGAACATGAGCCAATGACCCACGTTGCGAGAAAGGATTCGGTGTCGGTCAGACGACCAGTTGTTGCAGGGCCGCCTCTGTCGTGCTGCGCGATGCCTCGTCCCGTAGGTGGTCGGGGACAGCATCGGCGTGGTCGTGGTTGCCTAGGGTGATCCCGGTTGCAGGGACGAACGCCACCAGCAAGATCCCCGACACCAACACCGTTGAGGCGAGGCCTGGGGCAAGCAGCAAGTAGCCCAGCCCGGACATCGCCAGGGCTGCGGCCAGCACAACCCCCGCGGGCGCCAGCCAGCGTGGCAGAATCCGCCGCGTTCGGGCCAGCTGGGAGATCGCCAGAGCCATGGCAGAGAGAAGGAACATCTTGGCCCCGTCTATTCGCATGAGGGCGTGGTAGACGGCCCCTGCGGTGGCGGTACGCCGGTCCGGCACCAGCCCGCTGAACAGCCATGTGCCGAGAGCCAGCTCTGCCCATGAGACGGCCGCTACCGCGATCGCGAAGGCAACGGCGGTAACTCCCGCCCGGGTATGGCCACAGCGGCGAGCGGCACCTGCGACCGAAGTCATCACGGCGACCAGGGCGATGGCGGCGACACCCTCGGCGAGGGCGAACATGGCCAGGGCCGAGCCGCTGTGCCCGGCGAACGCGGCCACTACTTTGCTAGCCGGCGCGGCCACGCTGGGGTTCGGAGCGCCCACCGACAGACTGATGATCCAGGCAGCGGCGTAGCCGATACCGGCCAACGCGGAGACGCTGATAGCCCGCCGACGCCCGCAGCCGGTCGCCTTGGTGGACGTGATCAGGGCGGTCATAGTTTCTTCTCCTTCTGCCTCAGGCGGTTGAGTGGCACTTCTTCCTCCTCAATGGGTTGCTTGGTTCATCTCTTTCAGCTGGTTCTTATGTGCACGAGCCAGCTCTTGTTAGAGCTATAGAGCGATGACGGACGCCGTGATATGGCTCCTCAGCGGAGCATGAGCATGGTGCACAGGGCAAGGATGGCTAGCGTTTGCAACGCGGAACGTGCGGTGATGACGCTGTCCCATCGCTGCTGAAGGATGCGGACATCAAACAGAGTCTCTCCACGGTGGGAGGCGGCCGTTAGTTGGCGATTGATGGGGGCATTGATCCGAACGTAAATGATGAGCCAGATTGCCAAAGCGGTCACCGCGATGGCGCCTGCGAACATCGCCTCCCAATGCCCACCCGAGCGGCTGCGACGGTTCCCGCTATGGCGGCGCAGAGACCTGCAACGCCGGGCACGCGCAGCCGCCGGTCCGCAAAGTCGTGCACTCGACCCATGGTGGACGCGAGAGTCCGGTCGTCCACTAGGGCCAGCGCAGGACGGAGAACGATCGCCGAGAATACGTCTGTGCCATAAACGACCCCACAGGCAAGGATGGAGATTGCAATGAGAACGTGACTGAGTGCCGTCACGACGTGCTCTCAGCATCGACGAGGTCGAACACGGGAATCAGGCCGAGCTGCTGGAAGAGGTCGAGCAGGTTGAGCTCGTCCCAGTGCTCGACGAATTCGCCGTTCTCGGTCCGCCAGATGTCGATGGAACGCATCTCGATCGATTTCCCGGTCGCAGGTAGACCGTAGAAGGGACCAGCGTGGGTGCCCCGGTAGGTGAATCGTCCAACGACGCGGTCACCGACCACCACCAGATCGTCCATAGTCGCTTCGACGTCTGGAAAGGCAGTGAAGAAGCTCGCCCAGAAGGTGCGGTTGGCTTCACGTCCGTCACCGACGAAGGGGTTGTGATTGATGTAGCCGACAGCCACGAAGCCGTCGACGGCATCCGGATCGTGGTCGTTCAACATCGTCACGAAGCGCTCAGCGAGGAGGCGCCCGTCATTTTGGCTGGCTGTCATGGTGATTCTCCTCTCGGGTTGTTGGAGATCAAGCCCCCGGCTCTTGCGAGGGCCTCTCCGATGGCCGTTGGCGTCACGCACCAAGTCCTGCTGACGAGAGCGCGCCAGATCGAGGCCGAAGAACGGATTCATCTGCTCTTGGCTCCTTTCCGCATGAACCCCCTCTCGTGTCCTATCAATGCTAGCTATTCTAGCGTTGGTTGTCAACCTGCTAGTTCTTCTAGCAGTGCTATACTCGATGCATGACCAGACAGGAACGCCGCGAGCGCGAGCGAGCGCAGCGGCGCCAGGTCATCATCAACGCCGCTCGCGAGCTGGCTGAGGCCGAAGGCTGGGAGTCCGTGACCACCCGCCGACTGGCCGATTGCATCGAATACAGCCAGCCGGTGCTCTACAGCCATTTCGAAGGAAAAGACGCCATCGTGAGCGCCGTGGCCCTCGACGGGTTCGGCGAGCTGTCCAGCCTTTTGCACAACGCCCGCAAGACGGCCGGTTCGGCCGACGCCGGGACGCGAGCGATCGCGAGCGCCTACATGGAGTTTGCGCGGGCAAATCCTGCCCTTTACGAGGCCATGTTCACCCTGCCTGTCGATCTGACGTTCGCGCAATCCAACCCGGTGTTGCACGCCGGCTTTGTCGAAATACGTGAGGCGCTGGCACCGTTGGCCGGCGACCGCGATGTAGAGACGTTCACCGAGGTCTTCTGGAGCGCTCTTCACGGCCTGGCGACACTCTCTCAGGCCGGCAGGCTGCGCCCAGAGTTCTACGACCAGCGCGTGGCCATGCTGGTGGACCAGTTCGGTACGGCATCTGTCTGAGCACTTGTATTGCGCAAAGAGCTGGGATCAAGCGTTGCTGGCAGAGTCACGTAAGTGCCTGCCCCAGTCGTGCCTGATTGGCAGGGCCGCGGTGTCAGCGGAGCAGCCAGATCGGGCCGTTCCTGGCGCTGCAACGATCGCAGGCGCGATCGACCCGCCGGGTTCACTTTGGCTCCGGCGTGAGAGTGTCTGCGGCCCGGCGATCGCTCCCGTCGTCCCCTGCTGGCCGAAGCCGGAACCCATGCCCGCACCGCCATCGGCGTCCCCGCCATGCCGGGGTTGAATAGGGAGAACGCGTCAATCACCGAAGGAGATTGCCGAAGAACTCGGATCGGACGACACACGACCCTTCCCGCCGTGTCCAAAGTATCCCAGAGAGGGGGGCTTCCCGCAAGGGCTTCTGACGTGCTGATAATGCTCGCCACAAGTGTGTGCACCGCGGGCGTCCACACCATTGACGGTAGAAACGAGAGAGTCCCGTAGGGGTCTCAAAATGGAGAGTGGTGAGATGGGCGACCACGTGCTGGGCCTCGACGAGATCGATCAGACGCAGGTGGCGATCGTCGGCGGCAAGGGTGCGCACCTAGGGGAACTTGCTCGCATCGAGGGTGTCCTCGTGCCGGCTGGCTTCTGCGTCACGACGAACGCCTTCCGGCGAATGGTGGCAAACGCGCCATCAATGGCCGAACAACTCGACCGGCTGTCGCACCGAAGCGTTGATGACGGTGAGGCGATTCGCTCGCTCAGCGCTGACATCCGCCGGATCATCGAGCAGGTCGCCATGCCGGACGATCTGGGGGCGGCAATCGCCCGCTCGGTCGCTCAGCTCGGCGAGCACGCGGCCTACGCCGTACGGTCCAGCGCGACGACGGAGGATCTTCCCACGGCTTCATTCGCCGGCCAGCAGGACACGTTCCTCAACGTGGTGGGATCGGCGGCCATCCTCGAGCATGTCACCCGCTGCTGGGCTTCACTGTTCACCGAGCGGGCCGTAATCTACCGACTGCAAAACGGCTTCGACCACCGGCTGGTCGAGATGGCGGTGGTCGTACAGCAGATGGTCTTCCCGCAGGCGGCGGGCAATCTCTTCACGGCTGACCCCGTGACGTCGAATCGAAAGGTCGTGTGCGTGGAGGCCAGCTTCGGCCTCGGCGAGGCCCTGGTCTCCGGTCTGGTGAATCCCGACGTCTACCGAGTGCGAGACGGTGAGATCGTGGCCAAAGCAGTGGCCATCAAGGTGCTCGCAATCGAGGCATCGGCGGCTGGTGGAACGCAGGAGCTGGCCATAGAACCGGAGCGCCAGGAGGAGCCAGCATTGACTAATGCGCAGATCGTGTCGCTTGCCCAACTGGGGCGGCGGATCGAAGCGCACTTCGGTCGACCACAGGACGTCGAATGGTGCTTGGTCGACGATGCCTTCCACATCGTCCAGAGCCGACCCATCACCACCTTGTTCCCGATTCCGGCGTCCGGCGACTCAGAGAAGCACGTCTACGTCTCCGTCGGTCATCAGCAGATGATGACCGACGCCATGAAGCCCCTGGGCCTGTCCTTCTGGCAGATGACCACGCCGCGGCCCATGGCTGAGGCTGGAGGGCGACTCTTCGTCGATGTCGCTCCTGCGCTCGGTTCGCCAGCCAGTCGCGCCGGCATTCTGGACGCTTTCGTGAGGTCCGATCCGCTGATCGGGAATGCGCTGCAGACGATCCTCGAACGCGGCGACTTCATCCTGACCCATCCCGACCAGGAACCGAGTGCGATGCCAGCTGGTCCTGCCCCCGACCCCATCGAGACCGATCCGGCCATCGTCACCGAGCTGATCGAGCGCACCGAGTCCTCCGTCGCTACCCTGCAACGAGAAATCCGCACGAAGTCAGGATCGGCGTTGCTCGACTTCATCCTGGCCGATGTCTCGGAACTGAGACGGATCCTCTTCGATCCACGGAGTCATCAGGTCTTCGTGTCGGCCATGGAGGCCACCTGGTGGCTGAACGAGCAGCTCGATGCGTGGCTGGGTGAGAAGACCGCAGCTGACACAGTGGCGCAGTCCGTCCCTCATAATGTCACGTCGGAGATGGGGCTGGCGCTCTTCGACGTTGCTGACGTGATCCGGCTCCATCCAGAGGTGGTGGCATTCCTCCAAGATGTTGAGAACGAGGACTTCCTCGACCAGCTTCCAGAGCTCGATGGCGGGCAGGAGAGCCAGGACGCCATTCGGGCCTATCTCAAGAGGTACGGCATGCGCTGCGTCGGTGAGATCGACATCACGAGGCCACGTTGGAGCGAACGCCCCACCATGCTCGTGCCACTGATCCTCGGCAACATCAAGAACGCTGAGCCAGGCGCCGGAGAACGGCGTTTCGAGCAAGGCCGGCAGGAGGCCTGGGATAAGGAGCAGGAACTACTGGCGCACCTGCGGGACTTGCCCGACGGCGAATCCAAGGCTGACGAAACCAAGCAGAAGATCGATCGGGTCCGCACCTTCATGGGATATCGGGAATACCCGAAGTTCGGGATGGTCAGCCGCTACTTCATCTACAAGCAAGCCATGCTGGAGGAGGCTGAGCGCCTCGTGCATGCCGGCGTCCTGAGCGAGAAGGAGGATATCTTCTACCTCAGGTTCGAGGAACTACATGATGTGGCGCGAACGAACCGCCTGGATCACCAACTCATCCAGCAACGCAAGGACGCCTTCACGTCATACGAGGCGCTCACCCCGCCCCGGGTGTTCACCTCCGATGGCGAGATCGTGACCGGAACCTATGAACGCCTCGGTGTTCCTGCCGACGCCCTGGTCGGCTTGCCCGTCTCCGCCGGGACCATCGAAGGACGAGCCCGCGTCATACATGACGTGGGTGAAGCCGATCTCGAAGCAGGCGACATCCTGATCACCGTCTACACGGACCCCAGCTGGACGCCCGCATTCCTCGCAGTCACCGGCCTGGTGACGGAAGTCGGAGGCCTGATGACCCACGGCGCCGTGATCGCACGGGAGTACGGCTTACCGGCCGTCGTAGGCGTGGAAGGGGCCACCCGGCTGATCCGCGACGGACAGGGGATCCGCGTCAACGGAACGGACGGCTACGTCGAAATCCTGTCCTAACTTCCAAGCTACCGATGGATTTTGCATTCGCGCCTCAGGCCAACTTGGACGAGCTCGCAAACGTCGGGCGGGAGGGTCCTCAGTTCTGCCCGAGGCGGACCGCCGTGATCACGCCGGGAACCTTCTTGGCGTGCCACGACTCACCGTCGTCTTCGGAGACATGGACCTCCTCCCCGAAACCGATGACGGCACGACCGCCGGCAGCATCAAGGTGCCCGGTGTCGACGTTGTCTGGGAACCATTCAGGCAAACCCTCTTCACAACGGACGAACGCCGACCCGAGCCGCGCCCGGTACACGGCGCCGCGGTTTGTGAACGGCCCGTCTGAGGCCGAAACGTAGGCGGTCTCGCCCTCGATGCACAGCGCCCGCAGATAACTGTCGTGGAGTCCCTCGGTGCTCCACGACCACGATTTCCCGCCGTCTTCGCTCCAGCCGAATCCAACTGCCGCCGCCACGGCCACCGATCCGTTTTCCGCCCGCACCTCGTGGATGTCGGCATCGGGTTCAATCACCCCGTGCCAGCTATCCCCTCGGTCGCCTGAGTGCCACAGGCCGCCGACGTGGACGTTGACCCACAGGTCCTCGCCGCTGGTCGCCATGGACCGGGTATCGGGCGTCGGATTGGCCGGGTTCTTCCAGTGGTCTCGATCCGGCAACTGTTCGAAAGCACTGACGTCCTTCACCTGGGCGCCGACCGTGGCAAGACGGGCACCGGTTCGGCCTACGACAACAGTTCCGTCGGCCAGGACAGCCAAGCTCTGGCCGTCGTCGGCAGGTAACTCGCCGACGGTCATGACCCCTCCGTCGTCGAGGCGGATGACGACCCGACGATCCAGGAGTGCGTGCCAGCTCCTGGGGCCAGCTGCCAAGGCGGTGACGGTGTGCCCGTCGACAAGGGTGTGGCCGGCGTCCAGGTCGAGAAGGCCCTGCTTCGTCCCTACGAGTAACACCGAATCCAACCCTACCGCTCCTCTGTGTCACTCGGACCCGTTTGCTCCTGCTGCGCCGGCGAGCTGACGCTTATGGGTCGAGCACCTTGACGGGTTACGTGGCCTGCAACACAACTTGGAGCGACCCAGTTCATTGCAAACTGGTCTTGAAGTGCCGCAACAATGCGGGCTCCTCATTTGCCGGGCGTCCGTTGTGCCACCCGGCAACCAGATCTTCGATCAATGGGGACGTGTCGCATTCCCACAGGCAAAACGCCCCATATGAGTCGTCCTCGGTGTGCTCAATCTCTTGAAGCCTGAGACACCGGCGTTTCGTCTACGTCGATCTCGTTCTCGTGCATTCGTATCGTCACCCGAGCATCCTTCCTCCCCTCAGCCCGAGGTGTGGGTCTGGCCCCACCCTGATACGGGGGCTGGACGGCTATCCGAGGGGCACCGATTTCTTTACCGTCAGATGAAGCTGGACCGCCCGGGTCCAGGGACCAGAGGAGGTCGAAATGCTGTTCCTGTTCATCATCCGCCGTTTGAATCCCCGTCTGCGAGCCATCGTCGGGGTCAGCGTGACTTTCGTCGGGCTGGCCCTGCTCGGACTGGCGGCGACCGTCGCGTCTTGGCTGCTTATCCACGGCATCATCGCCGCCGCGGTCGGCATCGCCTTCTGCATCGCGGCCTACCTCGGGCGGCGCAAAGCCCAAGCAGCCGAGGCCATGCCCGTTGCGGCCGGCGACCGCTGCTGGTAACCAGTTATTCAGACGAACCGCGAAAATGAGCGGCGTGCATTCGAGTCCGTCACGGTGGGTGTGGGCCACGCTGACCGGCTACTACCGGTCAGCGGTCCTGCTCGCCGTGGCGGGCGTCGTTCCCGGCATAACCATCGCTGTCGCGATCTTCGGGCTCTCCTTCAGCCGGTCTTGGTCTGCTCATCTGGCCGCCCCGCAACCGGTGCGCCTCGTGGCGGCGGTCGGGGAATGGGCGATGGCGGCCGTATGGGCGGTTAGCGCGTTCGGCCTGAGCATGACGGGGCTCGGTGCAACAACGACCCAGTTCCTGCGTCGCCGGGGCGGCCGTTGGCTCGGCACTGAGATCCCCTCGCCCTACCGACCTCCGCGGCCGATCACCCACATGTCCACCGGCTACTGGTGGAACGGCCACCGCTACTACGAGACCGAGCGGGAGGCGCGCACCCACGCCTGGCTGTTGGACCACAGCCTTGCTTTGTCGATTCGCAGCGCCGACCGTGACCCGCAACTGTGGCGCGACTACACCTGGCAACTCGTCGCCGCGGTGACGGTGGTACCAGTCGCGGCGGTCCCGCTGCTGCTCGCCGGCGGGGCGATCTACTCCGCCGCCATCGGCTCCGCACTGTCGCTGGAACTGCTCGTATGCAGCCTGGCCGCGGCCCCTTTCGCCTGGCGGATCTTCTCTCCCGTCGCTCTTCGATACCTCGCCCCCGGCCCCAGCGCCACAGCCGAGACCCGCATCGCCCGTCTGGAGTCGATCCGTGCCGATCTGACCCACGCCCAAGCGGCCGAGCTGGAGCGGATCGAGCGCAGCCTGCACGACGGCGCCCAGGCTCGCATCGTGGCCCTGGGCATGTACCTGAACGCGGCCGAGGGGCTCATCGACACAGATCCGGAAGGGGCCAAGAAGATCATCCGTGAGGCGCGGGGCTCCACCGTGATAGCCCTCGACCAGCTGCGAACTCTGGTCCGGGGAATCAATCCGCCGGTCCTCGTCGAGCGGGGCCTGGTCGACGCGGTCCGAGCCCTGGCCATCGACGCCCCGCTCGACGTGGATGTCCAGAGCACCCTCGCGGGCCGCCCCGAACAACCGATCGAGGCGGCCCTGTACTTCTCCATCGCTGAGTTGCTCACCAACGTCGCCAAGCACTCCCGCGCCTCCCACGCCAAAGTCGAGCTCTCCCACGCTCACGGCGAACTTCGGGCCGTGACCTCCGACGACGGCATCGGTGGTGCGACCGCCTCCGGGGGCTCCGGGCTCGAAGGCATCTCACGCCGGGTGAGGGCATTCGAAGGTCAGATCGACATAGACAGCCCAACCGGAGGCCCAACCCGCGTTACCTTGACGGTGCCATGCGAGTTGTAGTGGCCGAAGACCTCTTCTTGCTCCGCGACGGTCTGGTCCGTCTGCTCGAGGCGCATGGTCACACGGTGATCGCCTCAGTCGAGACCGGGCCCGCCGCACTCGACGCGATTGTCGGCCTGCGACCCGATGTCGCCGTGCTGGACGTGCGCCTGCCGCCCACCTTCACCGACGAGGGGTTGCGCGCTGCTCTTGCCGCCCGCCAGGAGATTTCAGGCCTGCCGGTTCTAATCCTCTCTCAACACGTCGAGCAGCTCTACGCCCGAGAGCTCCTGGCGGACGGCCACGGCGGCATCGGCTACCTGCTCAAGGACCGGGTCATGGACGCGGACCAGTTTCTCGACGCCCTCGACCGGGTTGCCGGGGGCGGAACGGCACTCGACCCCACCGTGGTGGCCAAACTGCTCGGCCGGCCAGCCCGGGCCGACCCAATCGGCACCCTCACCGAGCGGGAAAGCTCCGTGCTGGCCCTGATGGCCGAGGGCCTCTCCAACACGGCGATCTCTGGTCGCCTGTTCCTCAGCGAAGGAACGATCAGCAAGTACACGACCGCCATCTTCACCAAACTGGACATCAGCACCGATGACGACACCAATCGCCGGGTACGCGCCGTGCTCACCTATCTCGACTCCGGACCGCCAGAACCTCAGTAACAAATCCGCGATTCGGGGGACGACCCGTCGGGCCGGCACCACCCCGGAGCGATACATCCTCGTACAGTCTCAAAAACCTGGCGTGAACCCCTTGAAACCGCCATTTTTGCAGCCCCAACGGGATTCGAACCCGTGTCGCCACCTTGAGAGATCGGCCAGGAATGTCCAGCATGTGCGCTCCCGTACAATCCTCCCTGGTCATTGGCCTACATGCGTCTAGGAGTTCTGCCCGTGTCCGGCCAATCCCATGGAATGGATGGGCAGATGGATGGGCAGTGGGTTCCCGAAATCCTCTCCGTCCTAGGGGCGGAGCTCTGGTGAATCCGCCGTCTTCACCTTGCTCTGGCGTCGTGCCGTCTTGTCGACGGGAAAACCCAGCGAGGCATAGGCCGGGAGACGTTTCGCCTGCATCCGAGCCAGCACGGGAACATTCATATCGACATAGTCGTGCACCTCGACTCGCGATTTTCCGGGCATAGGCCGAAGCACTCGTCCCACGTACTGGACGATGCGGCCCTTGAATGCCAAGGGAAACGCGAGGAACAACGTGTCGAGCTGGGGTAGGTCGAATCCCTCCCCCAGAAAGCTTCCAGTCGCCAGTAGTGCGAGGCCTCCAGCAGAGGCCTGCGCCTCGATCTGGGCCGAGGCGCTCGCCCGTGCCTTCTTACCCATTCCGCCTCGCATGACGATCGCTTCGATCCCGAGACGTTGGAGTTCCCCCGAGAGCGCTTCGAGGTGCTCGGTCCACTGCGTGAGCACGAGACAGTTCCGCCCGGCCTCAACGGCTGCAGCGATGTCACCGCAGATCTGCCGCGAACGCTCCTCATCTTCGACGAGAGCCCGGAATACGGCTTGAATGCCTACCTCCTCGTCGTCGGGCTGTTCATGGCCGGTGGCGTGCGTGACAAGAACCCGCTCAACCCGGAGGTGCTCGTCGTGGTCCGGCGCCATCCGATATCGCTCCGCTCCGCAATACATCATGATGAGCTTTTCGAGATGATCTCGCCGGTAGGGGGTCGCTGTCAGGCCGAGCCAATGACGTACTGGCATTTCACGCACGACGCGCTCAAAAGTGACCGCGGGGACGTGATGACACTCGTCGACGATGACGAGGCCATACACCTTCGCGATTTCGCCAAGATCCTCCCGACGGGCGAGGCTCTGCGCCATCGCGATGTCGACGGTCCCCTTTGCTTTGTTGCGGCCGCCACCAAGCTGACCGATCTCCTTGGCGCCGATTCCGAGATGCTCTCCAAGGCGCTCTCGCCACTGCTCGACCAGGGGCTGCCGATCGACGATTATGAGCGTGGGGAGCCGGCGGTGGGCGATGACTCCACAGGCGATGACGGTCTTGCCCGAGCCGGGAGGTGCCACGAGTACACCCAGATGATGTGGAATGAGAGCATCAAGTGCGGTCTGCTGACGTTCCGAAAGATCGGCCCGCAGTGAGATGTCGATGGAATTGGGCGACGAGCATGCGTCGGAGACTTCGAGCTTGCTGCCGGCCTCTCCGACCATGCGGGCTGCATGGTCCGCAATTCCGCGTGGGAGCAGGAGCTGATCGATGGTCTCTCCATAGCACCGCAGGAACCGAGGCGTATTCCACGTTGAGAAGCGGAGCCGTTCCTTTTCGTAGTACTCCGGATTGTGCAACGAGGCCAGATGCTTGAGCGCTGCTATCAGAGATGGCGGCACACCGATGCGGTCAATGGCCAACATGGCGCCTGAGACGGCCCGGATCGCTTCCGGCGGCTTCTGATGTGCGACGTGCGCCAGTGGCCGTCGGTACATCGCATCATCCGGTCCGGCGGCGATGGGCGCCAACGTCTTCTCAAGTGCCGCCACGGCTTCGGGTGACATACATGGAATCGACGCCACGAATGCCCACTGGTCCTCGTAGGGCTCTAGCGTGGCCGGGTCGAGAAAGACGGTGTTCCCTTGGCGCCGGCACGCTCCTTGAAGGGGCAGAGCGATCAGGTTCCCGAAAGACCCCTTCGGGACAAAGTCCTGGGTGGGGAAAAGGCGGTCGTAACTCGACAGATCGATCTCGGCTCGGATCTCCATTGCCTGGCGGAGGATGTGCACTCCCAGGCGTCGAGCCGAAGTAGCCGGAACGGGTCCGGAAAAGAAGGTCCAGGTGTGCGCTCCTTCACCCGAGCGTGATCGCTCGAGCGCGACGGGAACGCCGATCGCGGCAGCAGCGTCGAGATAAGCCAGCGCATCGAGCACCCACCCAGTTCCATCGAAATCACAGGCCAAGAGTCGACATTCGTCGCCGCGACGCAGCGGGTAGAGCCCGAGGTGACTCTCGCCAGCGAGGTGCGATTCCACGACTCCGTCGTCAAGTGGTCGGTACGCACGACCAGGCTTCTTCGCGTTCGCCCAGCCACCTACGACGGCGGGGCTCCAGCCCTTCTTGCCCGTCCTCGCGCTCTCCCAGCGAAGGGCGTACACATCGTCGCGTCCCGCGAATAGCGAGCGGAAGAAGGCGATCTTGGCCCCAGCCGGAGAGTCCCCGTTGATGCCGCTGGCGAGGTCCCTCGGATCCGACTCGGCGAAAAGCGTCGGTTCCCAGGGTTGGGTGACTTTGTGCCGGCTCGCCTTGTCAAGGCCCAGCAGCGATCTCAGGCGCTCGTTCTCAGTTCGGAGCGCATGGACCTCGTTGATAAGCGCCTCAATTTCCGGAGGTTCGTTGTCGCTCATCGATACCTACTCGGGGTCGCTTTCATCTGGGCTATCGACCCAGCCACCGGAATGTGGATCCCAGTGACCGGACTCGACTGATCCGCCAGCGAGCGGATCAAAGAACGCCGCCACCAGATTGATGGCATCGAGGTAGGTGCTCGGTACAAGCTCCTCAAGTCCGGCTCCGGTGACGAAGGTGAACCAAGCCTGCTGGCGCTCGTCCCCCAGACCGCCGAGGAGAGGGGCGAGCGGACGTAGAGCAACTTGTCTGTGCTCCGCGGTCGCATTCACAGCCGCCAGAAGCTCGGATGCCTGAATCTGATAGCGCCGAGAGAGGACCACGACGTCTGCGAAATCGCGCTCACGCGTCGTCGCAGCCCCTCGCTCGATCATCGTGACGAGCTTCTCCGCGAGAACGGTGGCCAGGGGGTACCCGAGCAAATGGAATGGTTGGTCAAGAAGAGCCGGGTACTCGACGTCGACCGGATCCGGCGTCACCGGATCTCCGACGTTGACATCGAGGCGTAGAACCACTTTGGCTCTATCGATTCGGGAAGGAACGCTGATGCGCACCCCGGAATAGAGCGCAGCATCGCGAATTACCTCTGTGCCCATTGCGTCAGCCTCAAAGGTGACGCCATCGTCGACCGTGACCGACAACACCGTGCGAACGACATCTGCGATGGATCCCACATCGTTATCGATGGCACGGGCCAAGAGGTCGATGTCACCGGTGGGCCGGCGGCTGCCGAGTACCGCCAGCAGCATTCCGCCCTTAAGAATCAACCGGTCACGATAAGCGGACCTCGACAGCCGAAACAGGAACCGCTCGAGGACGTACGTCAGCAACAGCTCTTGGGTCGGTCGACCACCCTGCCGCGCCATCTGCTGGAGGTCGAGGTAGGCGTGCCCGGCAGTCGAGTCTCGTTGGACCGGGCTCACTCCTGCAACATCCGCATGGCTTCGAGGATCGGCGTGCGAACTCTCAGCTCCTCGGCCAGTTCGAGGACGCGACCTGGTTGAGCCCGCGGGCGGCGAAGGTACCTGCGCAGACCAACGACCGCGAGGTCGGCCCCAAGGCGATGTCGCTGTCGGAAACAGTCGACGACGGTCCGTTCGGGGTCAGTGATACGAAAGGCGAGGTCCAGGCCCACCGGCACCTCGATCCGGCCTAGTCCGAAGTTGCTCGCTCCAAAGACGTGGACGCGGGTGGGTGGATGGTCGATGCTCGGGCGGTGGCTCCCTGCCGGAACGGCTAAGTCCACCCGGGTCGGGGTTTCGTCACTCAGGTCCCAATACGCGAGTGCAGAACCCAAGCAGACCATGCCCTGAGGGGAGCGGGCACACACGACCACGAAGTCGATCTGGTCGATCCCGGCCGCCTCTCGTAGCTGGAAGAGCCCGCGGGACACCTCGATGAGGAGGCCCGAGTCGCGGACTTGATAGAGATCACGCCACGAGATCCCCTGCTCGATGGCGTCGCGGGCGCGAAAGATCGCTCCGAGGGGCCGGAGTCTGTCGATGACCGCGACATCGGTCGGCATACGTATGAAATCCTACTATGGAAGGTACGACCTATGTAGATATTCATACGACCTCGGTGCAACCAGGACCGAGCCGTGGCGGCCGTGGCTGGTGCGGTTCGTGGTCCATCGAGCCGAAGTGATTCCAGTGTCGCCACTGTCGGTGGAGACACCAGGATCTGCACGGCCCGTTTCATCAGCCATGCCGCTAGCTGTCTGCCCATCGATTCCACGGCACGATGGGCAAATGGATGGACGCTGTGGAATCGAGTTGCGAATCACAACTCTCTGACCAGGAAGAGTGAAGCAGCCCCAACGGGATTCGAACCCGTGTCGCCACCTTGAGAGGGCGGCCCCAGTTCTCCCATGGCATCACCAGCGGTCCCGTTATGTCGCATTACGGCAGCTCGGAACAGTCGGCGTCACAGTCATGCGGTTCGGTGCGGGACAGCCCGCGACGCGATGCGACGCGGTTGTTGGGTGGGATGTTGGGTGTCCGCCCACCTCGGTCGTGAGGCACACATAGGGAAGGCCAGTCAATGGCCGGCCGACAGGCCGCCCGGAGGGGTCGCCTTGACGGGCCTGGTCACCGACACAGGGAGACTGGCGTCGGAGCCGGCCCTGCCGGCTCCTGGTCGCCTCGCCCCCGCCGTGCGACCGGTTGGGACGGTTCAGAGTAGCGATGCCTTCTCCTGGACCCGATCCAGGCACTGGGCGAAAGTTGGCGCGTCGGCTCCGGGCCAGACCAGATCTCGGACGACTTTGTCGTAGTCGCCCTCGATCGAGATCGCACCTGGCCCGAACGCCGGACTCGCTCCGAATCCTTGGGGCGGCCGCGCCGCGGTCTTGTAGGCAGCTGCCACCGAGGAGTTGTAGACCTCCCTCGCCAAGACGGCAACGTTGTGCTTCTTGAGGCTGTCGCAGACGGTCGCATCGCCGAGGAGACACCACACGTCGTAGTAATGGCGCACGGTGGCGCGCTTGCGGTCGAGAGCCTGGCCTTGGTCGCGCACGTGAGCCTCGTGGAGGATGACGAGCTTCTCCACCAGGGTCCGACTCGGTTCGAGCACCTCGATCGAGAAAGACGCAAGCTCGGGGTAGCGCCCCTCCACATCACCTTGTGCTGCGATTTGCTCCCAGTGCTCAGCGAGCAACGAACGGAGCTCCATCAGGTCCTTCGGAACGGCTCCGCCGATGGTGTGAAGCTCGATCTTCACGCGTGGAGGCACGGTTGTCCCGCCGACATTCGGGTATTCGAGCGTGACAACCCGGGATCGGTCCTTGATGGTGGCACCCTCGTCGGTGACAGCGACGAGGCCCGTGGCTTCTTCGACGGCCGCGACCAGACCCTTGAAATGGCGCCGCTTTTGGGTCGCGGGCAGGTCCCCGAAGACGACGATCATGTCGGCGTCCTCCGAGAAGCGCTGCAGCAGACTGAAGCACTTCGAGAGGCTCGTCCCGCCCTTGAGGACGACAGGGATCGAGTTGGCGACCGAGTAGTCAGCCAGAGCCCGCAGGGACTCGGTCAGCCAGTAGTCCTTCTCAATATGATCAACGGGAATCGATGTTTGGGCGTTCACACGGGCGCAGGCGGCCTCGAGGAGGTCCGGCTCGTCGCGCAGTAGCGACACTCAGGCCCCGAGCGCCATCTCGAGCCGACGCCAACCTTCCCGCAACGCGGGACGGTGAGCCTCTTTGACCTCAGCTGCTACCAGCTCTGGTCGCACGGTGCCTCGATCGATCAACTCCTTGACCCGGTCGACGAGCTCATCCCACGGTGATTCCACGGTGCCGGGCCAATCGCGGAGAACTTCGAGGAGGGCCACCTCGTCGACGGAGAGGTCAAGGTCTCTGCGCGAGGGGTGGCGCAAGGTAAAGCGCACCCCGGGTGGAGCAATCGGCAGGCGCCCAGGCACGGCGACCTCGACGGTGGCAGGCACCTGAGTGGTCAGGCCCATCACCGATGCCGCAGTGAACCCGGCCGGCCCGCTCCCGCGCCCACCCACCTGCAATGCCACGGCGAGTGGCCGGGGTGGCACCATCCCGAGTGCGGTCTTGGGGCCCTTCCAGTACAGGCCCTTGCGGACGCGGGTGAGCTCGCCCTTGGCCACCAGACGGCTGAGCTCTGATTCGACAGCCCGGGGCGAGCCCTCGAAGTCGGATGCGCTCAGGAACGAGCGCATCGGGCTGCCCGCCACCTCCGCTCGGACGCTTCTCGCAACGGACTCCATGCGAGGAAATAGTATAGAGTTCCTCGCATAAAGCAACCACTTGGGTCCGGATTCCGCTAACCGCCAGCTCAGGGTACGTGGAGCCTTCATGGGGAGAACGGCTTTCCTGCGCAACCAGCCTAAGAGCGCTAGCGGGGAGCTAGCACCCGGCCGTCTGACCCAGAATGATCGCGTCCTTCACCCGGCCGATCTGGGCAGTCCGGGATCGGCTCGAGCTCGACTGCAGCCGACGGTGGCTCAATTCGGCTGCATGCTCATTCCGAACAGCCCACAGAACTGTGATCAGTCGCTGGCAAAGTGGACACTGCGCCGCCGGCCCTCTTCCGAACGCTCATACGGGGTACCGGCGCACCATCTCGTCCACCACGCCGCCGAACGCTGCTTCCATTGACCTCAGCTGGGCATCGTTCAACTGGCTGCCTTCCCAGATCAAACTGGTCGCGTCCGCGACATTGACGTGCTCCGATGCTGATCCGGAAAGATCCGGCATCCGGGTATTGCGGCGCGTCCACCCGTGTATCGGCACCAACGGCACGCCGAGGAGCGCTGAGGCTGCATCGAGGACCATTCCGACAGAGTCCTGGCGGTCGTATCGCAAGGCGTGCACCGCACCTATACCGAAGATATCGGCGAACTCTGTCACGAGCCGTTCATAGTTGATGCAGAGATCCCAATCGCGAAATATGACCCCGCCGTTCGCGAGGATTCCAACAACGAATTCATCCAGCGTCTGCTCTAGGCTGTGCTTGCGCAGCTCCTCATAGAGGGACGGGACATAATCCACCGCCTCGCGGAGGACGACGACAATCTCCACCCGATATCCGAGCGTCTCCAGCGCAGAGCGGAATTCCGACATTACCGCCGCTCGCCGATGCAAGGACTCGAAGTCCTCGCTCGATATGAAGACCGATTGGGGCTCATTTTCCCCCAGTTCGCGTACGAGGTCGACCAGTGAGCCGTTGGCCCGTTCGAAGCGACGGTCGCCGGTGAATTGCCAGGCGAGGTTGTGCTGCCCGCCGCCCAATATGCCCGTCGATGGGTAGTAGAGCCCCTGCGCGGCGAACCAACTCAGGTTCTCGGCGAGCATGCTCTGGAGTGATTTGGTGCCGGTTTTGTGCGTCCCAATGTGCAGCACGACGACCTTCTCGGGCATGGCCGGGCAACATACCTGTGCTCCCTGTGAATGAGATCAGAGTCTGCTGTGCGGTGGATTTTGGGCTGGTGAACTTCGCACACGGAGCGAGACGCGCTCGCTCCGATGCGTGCAGTGGCTCCCCGGACGGGCACGTCGGTTTCGTCATCGATGTCCACCCCGTATTGACTCCAGCACTAAGGAGTGGGCCTGCTCCGAGGGAACTCTCATACTCTTCTCAGGGTTATCCCAGCTGCATCGTTGATACTGAAACATGGCTCGCGTGGCGGTGGTGATCCCGTGCCGAAACGAGGAGGCGACCATCGAATCGGTGGTGGAGGGGTTTGCCGAAGCGTTGCCGGACGCGACGGTCTATGTCTTCGACAACGACTCGAAGGACGCAAGCGCCAAGCGGGCCGAAGCCGCTGGAGCCATTGTGCGAAGCGTGGCGAAATCCGGTAAGGGGAACGTCGTCCGGCGCATGTTCTCCGACGTCGATGCCGACTGCTACATCCTTGTTGACGGCGACGGCACCTACGATCCGGCCATCGCACCTCGGGTGGTCTCGCTCGTGATGGACGGGCATGATCTCGTCAACGTCGCGCGCTCGCCCGTTGGAGACGATGCATTCCGTGCCGGCCACCAGTTCGGCAATCGTGTTCTCGGCGAGTTGTTGAGACGACTCTTCGGTTTGAGCGTCAACGACATGCTCTCCGGCTACAAAGGGTGCTCACGTCGGCTCGTCAAGTCCTTCCCCGCAATGTCCGAGGGTTTTGAGATCGAGACCGAGCTGGTCGTGCATGCGATGCAACTGAACGTGAGCATCGAAGAAATAGAGGCGCCCTATCACGCAAGGCCGGAGGGATCGGTCAGCAATCTCGACACCTGGAACGACGGCGCCAAGATCCTCGGCTCGGTCTTCGGACTGGTCCGTCATGGCCGCCCACTGGCCTTTTTCAGCACCTTGGGAGTGGTTGTTGGCGCCGTCGGGGTGGTACTCGGCATCCCCATTTTCACGACGTTCATCCACACCGGTCGAGTGCCTCGCCACCCGACTGCGGTGCTCGTCACCGGACTCGAGATTCTGGCCGCGCAGTCGTTCGCTACAGGCCTGGAGCTCGACACGGTAAGTCGCGCCCGTCTCGAGCAACGACTACTGAGCTTTCTCGCGGTCCCGGGTCCGGTGCTACTCCCAGAAGAGCCGTGAAGCCCCGAGCCCCGGTGACTCTCGGCGAGCCGCGGGTGCAGAGGACGTCGAAGGAGGTCAGTCGTGCGGTTGCCTGACTTCTTCATCATCGGCGCGCCCAAGGCCGGAACGACCGCCTTGCACGTCGCGCTCGGCGGACATCCGCAGCTGTTCCTCTCCTCTGTGAAGGAGCCCAAGTTCTTCCTCACAGATGGTCCACCCCAGACACGCGGAGGTCCCGGAGCCGACCATTCCAAGGCCAACTACATCTGGCGGCGCGAAGAGTACGAGGAGCTCTTTGCAGAAGCGCCACCGGGCACGCTCTGCGGCGAGTCCACCACGCTGTACCTCTCCGACATGGGGGCTCACCGGCGGATACGCGCCCTCGTTCCTGGAGCCAAGCTGATCGCCGTGCTGCGCGACCCCGTCGACCGCGCTCATTCCAACTGGACGCACTCGCGCTCGGTCGGCCTGGAGCGAGAACGCGACTTCCGTGTCGCCTGTTCCATGGAGAATGAGCGGCAGCAAGCCGGGTGGGGGCCCCTGTGGTCCTACCTCCGCCTCGGCCGCTACGGAGAGCAGCTCGAGCATTTGTTTCGGCACTTCCACCCCGACCAGGTCCTCCTTCTTCGCTACCGCGACCTCCGCAATGAACCCGAGAGTGCAATCTCTCGCGTCTGCATGTTCCTCGGAGTCGATCCTGACGCGGTGCGCTCTCTTCCAGCCCTCAACGTGACAGCAGACGTGTCGGATTCCCGCGTCAACGAAATGCTCCGTCGTGTGATGCGAGGCGGCTCCTCTCTTGCCTACAAGCTGCCGGGACGGGTACCCGAGGCGATCGGCCGTGTGGCGGGAACGCCCACCCTGCGTCTACTGCAACGTCATCAGCAAATGCGCCGGCCTTTGACGCTCGAGGAACGAAAGGCGCTGATTCCTGAGTTCGTTGCAGACATCGCGCTGCTCGAGCGCGTGACCGGACTTTCGTTTCAGGATTGGTTGGACCCCGAGTATTCGTTGTCGCGTCCTGCGCTCAGAGGAGCAGTCCGCGTTGGCACCACCTTCGACAGCATCGACCGCCCGCTCGATGAGGCGTCTGCCATGCGTCGACGACGCGGAGATACCCTTCCGGCAGCTGACGCCCGCTAGACGCGCCGACGCCCGAGGGCCAGCGCCCAGAGCAACATGGCCAACAGAGCAACGAGCGCACCCACTGAGAGCACCCAGCCAGCCGTCCAGCCTGGTGGGTCGTAGGTCCAGGCGACGGTGCCCTGCCCAGCGGGCACCTCCACTCCTTGGACCAAGCCGACTCGATGCACCGCCAGCTTCTCGGCGGGACCCACAATAGGTTGCCAGCTCGCGCTCCAGCCCGGGATGGCGGCTTCGGACCTTATGACCTCTACGCCGTGGGGGGAGGAGACCTCAGCGGCGGAAGGAGCGAACGCCGGACCGGCGGTTGGGTGCACAGATGCCCCGGCGGAACCTCGCAAGCTCAGAGCGGGACTCGCGCCGCGGTCCGCGAAGACGGCGAACGTCCCGTCTTGGCCCCTGTACGCCCAGCGAGGAGGCACGACAGCGGCCTCGAGTTGGCCGTCGGCGATGTACTCGGTGCCGTCCTCCGAAGTGATGCTGGGAGAGCCCAGACCGACCGCGGTTCGACCAGCCTGAGCGACGAGGGCGACGGCCGCAACGGGACGAGCGAACGAGAATTCGAGCGAGCGGGGACCGTCGAGGTTCGCGGCAGGTGCCCAGGTTGTCGTCCCCTTCGAGGTGAGCACACCGACGCGCAGGCCGTCTGTCGCGTCGGTGGTGGCATCTGCGTCCGGTACCACGATGTTCGTTACAGAGAGATAGTCGCCCAGATACCACGTGGCGCGACCGCCTGGAGCCACGTTTCGCTCACCCGCGGTCGGTACCGGCGTCGCTCTGTCGGACTGGGTGTCGACGAGGAAGTAGTCACGCGGCGCGAACAGAGCCGTGGTCTCGAGCTGGTCGAGTGTCCCGTTACCGACGGCGCTCGGGATGAGGTTGTCTCGGCCGTGCCCTGTCGCCTCGGGGGTGATGGCGGCATCGGCGTAGGTGCCGTCGACGATGGCACTGTAGCCCTGTATCGACGGAACGCCGCTGACGACGTTCGAATCCGGTTGGCCGATCACTTGGAGCCCATTCAGGTTGAAGTCGTCCGGGTCGTAGACGGCGAAGCGCCCCGAGCCGACGAACGACGAGGCTGGGAGTGTGGTGGGAGGGGCGGGGACCGACGCCCCGGGCGAGGCGACCTCCTGGGTGGGAGCGGCAGTGACCGAAGAACCACCCGAGGAGCTCTCAAGGGCAGGAGCCACGGTGACCACCGCCATCAGCGTGAAGACGAGCAGGTCGACCACCACGAATCCCACGAGGGCCTCGGTGCGTCGACGCGCGTCCAGACGGTGCCCCCACAGGACGAGAGCGGCCGCCCCGAGGCCGAGCACACCGAACGGCACGAACCACAGGCGCAGCGCCCCGTCCTCGCTGGCGGCGCCGAGGCTCACACTCAGCCATTGGAGGAACCCCGCCCCCCAGGCGATTCCCACGATCACGATCGCCACTGCCAAGAGCGCTGGTACGGAGCCCAGGATCCGAGCCAACCCTCCAATCACCGCCCCCTGCTCTGACTCAGAGATACTGGGCGGCACCGGCGATCGGGCGCCGGCGGGTGCCGGTCCTTGCGCAGTGGCTGGCGTCGGCGGCGCAGCACGAGCGCTCTGCCGGCTTCTTTCGGCCAACCAGGCATCGGACCAGTAGGCGAGCAGGAAAGCGAAGCCGATGTCCGCGATGACGATGTTGCGGCTCTGTAGGCGCTGGCCACCAAACAGCGGGATGTGGATGAGCAGGTGCCAGAGGGGGGTGTTGCCCCCAAGAGCGAGCACGATCCCCACTGCCGCGATCACTTCCCAGACGATCCATTCCGGCAGAGGCCTGCGCCACCTGAGTCGGCCGAGCAAGGCGAACGACGCGACGAGCGGCATGATGCCGACGTAGCCGGTGACCTCGGTGAGGTTGTAACTGGCCAGGAACGGAGGCGGCCCGAAGGATCCTGATCCGCCGAGAAGGTCGGGCACGAGCATCAGCGCGAGCCATCGGTTGGCGAGCGATCCCGACGTGAAGAGGGCGCTGCTGCTCGCCGCGCGCTGGGAGGTGCTCACCGCGGCTAGCCCAGGAAGCAGTTGCACCGCACTGAGCACAGCCGCCAGGAGCAGGCCGCCCACGACCCACGCCAAGTATGGGCCTGCTCTGCGTCCGAGCCGAAGCACTCGCCATATCGCGTACATCCCGACGATGGCGGCGGCATCGGTGATCGCACGAGGTTCGCCGGCAAGAACGGTCATCGCCCCTGCCGTGCCGAGCAGCGCCGTCCAACCGAGCGCCGACCGGCGTCTTTGGCGGATGGACTCGAATGAGGTCGTGGTCCGCGCCGCAAGCTCGGAGAGCCGCAAGAGCGCAAGGAGCGCCAAGGGGATCCAGCTCACGCCTGCCACGAGACCGAAGTGGACTTGTTGGGCAATCATCGAGCCGGCGAAGCAGAATGACAAGGCGCCGAGGAAGCTCGGTACCGAGGCGAGACGGGAGGCGCGGAGGAACACGTAGCTCCCGATTCCTGCGACCCACCAGGTGACCACGAGGTTGAGCGTCCACGCGGCTGTGCCTGGGAGAAACACAAAGAAGAGAGTGAGGGGGTAGGCCGCTCCTGCATTCCATCCACCGAGCAGTGGCGCACCGCTCCAGATATAGGGGTCTAGGAGTGGGGCGTGACCATGGCGGATCTGACTTCCGACCAGCACGCGTAAGGGGTAGTTCTGGATGACATTGTCGCCGACGATTGCCGCGTGTCCGAAGAGAGCGGGAACGACGAACACAGCCAAGGGCAGGATCACCAGCACCGTCGAGGCCCGCTGGTCGGCGCCCTGGAGTCGTCGCCACGTCACCAAAATGGGCGACCTGATCCCCCGCACAATCCTCGTCGCTGACACGGGGTGCACTTTCCCAAGCCAAGCTGTGAAGATGCTGGGACCAAACCGACTCACCGTCATCACGCGGACTGTCAAGTTCGAGTCCTCGCACCACGCTCGACAACCGCTGGCAGAATTATCTTGTTGACTCAGAACGGCTCCGCAGAACCCGGACGGGCCTCCCGTATCACTCCGGCGGGCAGTCAGAGCCCGAAGCCGTAATCGCGCCCTATGTCACGATCGTAGTCATGGTCGTGGGACCGGGAGTGTTCGCGCTCGTGGTCAAAGGTGCGTTCGGGCTGCGGGTTCAACTCATGTTCCACGTCCCGCCGCTCGCGGTCCATCTCCCATTCGCTGCCAGACACTTCGCGGCCGATGGCCCCAAGACGCTGAGACGCCTCGGGATTCTCTCCGAAGAACCGGGTACGTTCGGCGTCCTTCTCGGAGAGCGCACCGACCTTGTGTTCGGCTCGGTCGAGGACCTCGGTGAGCCGGCGTTCCTCGGGGACGAGCAGCTGTGCGACCTTCTCCTGTGCGCTCTGGACCGACAAGGTGTCGCGCTCGATGGCGCGCCGGGCGTCGCGCAGGATGGCCCTCGAGTAGTCCTTGTTCTGTGCGTCGACCTTGCTTCTGAACAGGTCCTGGCGAGCCATGACCAACTCCCCGGCAGCCTTTCCCAGCTCGCCCCCCGAGCGGAAGCCCTGGTCGCGCCGAAGCGCGTCGAGCTGACGGGCCGCGTGGTCGCGCTCGGAGATGGCGTGGCGCAGCGCGGCGGTCACATCCGGGGGCACCGCGGCGGCCAGGGCCTGGTACTCGGTAACGAGGGCCTCGCTCCGCACCGACGGGGGTTCTTCGCGCTGGGACACGTCGGGGGTGCCGGTGTCGATGGCCCAGTGCCAGCGCTGCTCTTGTCCCCAACTGCGCTCGAGGTCGTCTCTGGCCTGGGCCATGTCGTCGGCCGCCTGATACAGGTGGGTCTCCTCCTTGGCCCGGCTCATGGCCACGTAGGCCCGCTCACGGCCGCCGCCGTCCTCGTAGACGTGGGCGACGTCACAAGTGGCCCCCTGGCTGCGGTGCACCGTGGTGGCATAGCCGTGGGCCAGGCGCTCGGACGCGATCTCGGCGCGTTCGAAGGTCTGTCTGCGACCGTCGTCCATCTGGGCGGTCAGTCGCTGGCGCTCGAGGTCGACGGAGAGCACTACGCCCCGCTCGGAGGTGACGACCTCGCCCCGGGCCCCCGGTGCCAGCGTCACGATCCGATCCCCGGTCGCGTAGCGGGACCCGCCGGTGGCGCGCAGCTCGGGGCCGATCACCCGCCCCTGGGCGACCATCACCTCGCGGGCCAGGCGGTTGAGCTCGCCCACGTTGGCCCGGCGCCAGGCGAACATGGCCGCGTGCTTCCCCAAGGCCACGTCGTGCGCCCAACGCTGCGTCAGCTGGGCCAGCGCGCCGGTGCGAGACGGGTCCACCACCACCCGCCCGGCGGAGACGTAGAACTCCACCGCTTTGCCGACGTCGCCACCCCGAAGCTCGATGAGCGCCCTGCGCTCGCGCTCATCGAGCTGGCGGACGTTCTGATGCAGCGTGTGGAGCGCCCCGCCGTGGCGCTCGACCAATGCCCCGAGGGCACCGCCCGGTCCGATGGCGCCGAGTTGGCGGTCATCTCCCACCATCACGACCTTGGTCCCGGCCAGGCGGGCCCGGTCCAAGAGGAAGGCCACGTCGCGATCGCTCGCCATCCCGGCCTCGTCGAGCACAAGGACGTGACGATCGGTCAGCGCCAGGCGCCCGGCGTCGAGTCGCCAGCGAAACGAGGCGATCGTCCTTGACTCGCCGAGCCCGGCCTCGCGGGCCAAGGTGCGCGCCGCCTGGCCCGATGTCGAGGTGCCGAGCACGGTGAACCCGCCGGACTCGAAGGCCTGGCGCACCACGGCCATGACGGTGGTCTTCCCCGACCCGGCCACGCCCTGCACCAGCTCGACCCCTCGCCCCGAAGAGGCGATGGAGCGCACCGTGTCGATCTGTCCCTCGGTCAACGGGGCTCCGAGGGAACGTGTGGTGTGCTCCATGGCCGCCTCCGTAAGGTCAGGGTCCATCACGGCCACATCGGTCCGCTCGACCCCCCGGGCCACCGCCTCGGCGATGGCGGTCTCGGCGGCCAGCACCGAGGCGGTGGCATAGGCCCGCTCCGAAGCCCGGGGCACGCCGATGAGCGCAACAGCATCGGGGTCACGCAGGACCCGGTCGGCCACCTTGGCCAGCTCGGCGGGATCGCGGCCATAGAGGGCGGGGCCGACGGCCACGATCACGTCGCGCCGTGAGAACACCTTGCGCGAGGACAGCGCCCCGTGGTGACCGAGCACGTCTTTGGCCAGTGCGGAGAGCTGC
The DNA here is from genome assembly GCA_963717455.1 of uncultured Acidimicrobiaceae bacterium. GTDB lineage: Bacteria > Actinomycetota > Acidimicrobiia > Acidimicrobiales > RAAP-2 > Bog-473. The sequence goes on along the minus strand of OY970336.1, from coordinate 1,130,163 downwards.
TGGTTGGTGAGCGTCGGACGCAGCGAATGGTTCTGGTGGTAGTCACGGCCTGCCCTCTCGACGTCCGCGGACAGCTGGTCGGGTGGGAAGCCGGCCGCCTCGAGCTCGGCCCGCCACATCGGCACCAGGGCCCCGACGTCGTCGTGGCGCTTGTGGCTCCTGGTGTCGCGGGCGGCCACCGCCCGGGCCTGGTAACTGAAGAAGCCCCGTTCGGAGACGGCAGCGGTGATGTCGGCCGAACGCTTGGAGTACACGGCCAGCGCGGCGTCGGGGATGCCGGCGATCTTCCAGTGCCCGAGCCGGCCCGAGGGACCCGGATCGGCCTCGATCCCGTAGCCCAGGTCGGTGGCCACCTTGGCCGAAGCGAGGCGTCCGACCACCGTCGCCGCGTGGAGATGCTCCCGCCACAAGGTGGTGTCGGGTGCCTTGGTGCCGCCCTTGGCGTCGTGCATCTCGATCACGTTGGCCAGAAGTACATGGTCGTGCGGGCCAGGGTCACCGGCCCGGGTGGTGGCATGGCGGGTGTGGGCATAGACCAGGCCGGAAGTCTCGGTGGGCACGGCGGCCACACCCCGGCGCCCGCCACGTTCGATGGTGCGGGCGTCGAGATAGCCCAAAGTGGCGTCGCGCTCGGCGTCCATGATGGCGTGCATGTCCTCGGCCCGGCCCAGCACACCCAGCTCGGCCACCGACTTGTGCGCAGCGATGACGAGCTCCATGCCCGGTCGCTTGGCCGCCACCAACCGCTCGCCGCTCCGTGGGTCCCTCGCCCCACCGGGTCCGTAGATTGCGTCGTAGGAGCGATTGTCGACCGGGCCTGACAGACCGAGCGATGCGGCACCACTTCCACCCCAGGTGAGCGGTGTCTCGCCCCGAGAGGCGTAGTACTCGAGAGCAGCACCGGGGAAGTCGTCGCCTCGCGCGATGATGGTTTCGCGGTGATAGGCGACCGATTCCGCTCCCATCATGCGCATCCACGCCATCGCGGCGCTCCTCCCCGGCAAGGGACACCCTTGCAATCGTGTTCAAAGTATTCGGTGGGTGTGACGCGCTCGAGGGGACGCCGCGCCGATTGCAGCGATGACGGCGCGGCAGCGATGCGTCGATGCGTATGAACGCGGAATGCACTGCGGACAGAGGTTGACGCGTCGAAGCCCGCGCAACAGCTGCGCAGTTCCGGATCGTGATCACGCAATGGCGACGGCCGAGCTCGAACGGGTGGGCTCTGTGCGGGTTGCGGTATCTCTGAAACGAAACGTGCCCGGCGGAAGTGACCGGCGGCGACTCTCCAGCAGAAACGCTCTCTACCTGGGAGGGTGACGTCCAGAGAGACACTGCTGCAAGCCGCTCTGCGTCCGCCCGGCTCGCCGGCCGGACGAGAGGATGGCGACGGCGTCGTCATTCGAGCGGAGGCGTATCAACGTCACCCTCCGGAACCATGACTCCTGGTAGGTGACGTCTTCGTCTTGGTCTTGCTGAGGGTGACGGTCAGGGTGACGCTCGTCTGGAGAATGAGCAAGGGCAAGCAACATCTCGTTCCGCGAACCAGGGAGGCTCCATGCCCGCACAAGCCAAACGCTCAACCCCGAAGCCACTGCTCAGCGTCGAAGAGACAGCCTTCCTCCTCGGCGAAACCCGCTCTACCCTCTACCGGGCGGTGAAGGCCGGAACCCTGCCGCTCCCCGTGCTGCGTATCGGGTCCCGCATCCGAATCCCGCGCCAGGCGGTCGAGCGTCTCATCGCAGGTATCGTCCCCGAGCCGTAGCCGGGGGTCACCGAGCCCCTACCGATCGGCCGTGGAGCTGGCGTCCTCGACACCGGCGCTTCCGAGGAGCTGACCCATGTGCTCAGCGGCCCGGTGGTCTTCGGCCTGCACTGCGTCGGTGTAGTGCCTCGCCATCTGGACCGTGGACCAGCCGAGGCGAGATTGCTTCTGGCTCTCGGAGATCACGGCGTCGAGCTCGGTCGCGGCGAAGTGCCGGAGGGAGTGGAGGTGAATATCAGTGGCAACACCCGCTTCCCGGCGCACCCGGGCGAAGGCACGGCTGAGCGAGTCCGGTCGCGGGGCCTGCGTACCGTCGGGTTCGAGCGAGAACACGAACGCGTCGGAGCCAAGGCTCACCCCGCATTCTGCGGCGATGTGCTCTTGACGGTCACGAAGACTCGCAAGAACGCGAAGGGTGCCGTCGTCGACCTCGATCGTCCGCAGACTCGCCCGGGTCTTGGGGCCCTTGACGTGGACCCCATCTCGACCGATGACGACGGCCTCGTCGATCCGGATCCTCCGATGTGCCGCGTCCACGTCCGACCAACGGAGCGCACAGGCCTCACCCCTCCGAACACCGGTCGTGGTCACGAGCCGCAGGAAGGCGGCGAGACGCTCGTCGAGCCGCCGTGCAGTCTCCAAAACGTCCTGCACCTCGGACACGGAGGGCGAACGAACCTCGTCGCTGCCTTCGGCCACGCTCCACGTGGGCAACTCGGTGTCCGTGATGGGGTTGGGCAGGGTGTTGCCGCTCCACTTGCGGGCCAGCCGGCACGCTCGATGCAAGATCGCCCGGATGCGACGGACACGCTCCTGGGAGAGACCGGACTCCTTGAGGTCTCGAAAGCAGCGCTCGACATCGAAGGAGTTGAGCGATGCGATCCGGCGACGTCCGATCGATTCTTTGATGTGCGAGGCCCAGACCGACTGATAGTCGTAGGCCGTACTCGGAGAGAGGTCGGCCCATCCGTTGTCCCGCCACGCGCCGATTGCGTCATTGATCGTCGTCGTCGGCCCCCACAGCGGGGAAGCCTCGGGAATCGGGGCGGGTTCAGCGTCCTGCTCGGCGACGAGCCGGGCCAGGGCTCGCTCGGCGGCCCGCTTCGACCCGCGGAATCGCCGGTGGAGATGTCGGACCCGGTTCTCGCTGTCTCGGCCCAGGTACACGCGGAGCTCCCACGTGTCTGGGTCGCTCACCAATCGAAGACTTCCTGCCATCCGAACCCCCCGTCCAAGCCAATGTTGGGTTTCCTGTTGGGTTTTCCAACTGGGGAGATTACCAATGGCCAGGACCTGCGGCCAATGCTACCGCTGACCTGGTACTATATTTGCAGCCCCAACGGGATTCGAACCCGTGTCGCCACCTTGAGAGGGTGGTGTCCTAGGCCTCTAGACGATGGGGCCGAGCGGAGGATTCCATCACACGGATGGATCCGCCGGTGCTCGGGGGGAAGGACTCGAACCCTCAATAACTGGACCAGAACCAGTCGTGTTGCCGATTACACCACCCCCGAATGGGTGGACGTTCAGATTAGCCGACAGCCCCCGGGACCAGTTTGCCCCCTTGACCAGGGAGGGGCGCGTTGTTTCGCACTCCCGGCGGTGGAATGATGCTGCGTCCGGGGCCACCCGGACGACAGGACAACCGGTGTTCGGAGGATGCAGGGGCATGCACCTGAGGTCGGCAGCGGCAGCCACCCTGGGCTGCCTCGTCGCTGCCGCCGTCCTGGCCGTCCCTCTTCCGGCCGGCGCGTCGGGCGTCTCCGTCAAGGTCACCCCCAATCGGGGCCTCGTCAACGGCCGGTCCGTCACCATCTCGGGCCGCGGCCTGGCCCGCACCGCAGACGGGAAGCCCCTGACCTGGTTCGCCGTCGAGTGCACCGCCGCCGTCATGGGCCGGCTCAACCCATCGACCGACACACCCCACTGCGACATCACCGCCGCCCAGGCGCTGCGGGTGGCCCGCAACGGGACGTTCACCGCCCGTTTCCGGGTCATGACCGGCATCGTCGGCGACGGCTACTGCGGGACGCCGGGTCACGCCACCTGCGTCATCGGCGTGGGCAACGTCCAGGGTCAGGGCACCGTCGTGCGCATCACCTTCAAGGTGCCGGCACCCGTCGTGCCGGCCACAACGACGACCAGCTGACCGGCGGCGCGCTCAGGCGTCGTGCAGCCACTCCAGGTGGTTGTACCCGATGATGCGTCCGAGACCTACGCCCACCGTCTCCTTCAAGAAGTAGGGCACCGTCGACCAGCCCGTGATGGGCGAGCTCTGGGTCGGCGTCGGCGACGGTACCAGCGAGAGCTCCGACGCGATGGCCATGGAGCGGTCCTCGTGAAAGGGGTCGGTCGTGACGAGGACGACCCGGGCGTCGCGTGCCGCCAGCTGCCGCTGCGCGTCGGCGATGTTCTCGTAGGTGTTGTCGCCGCCGGCTTCGAGGATGGCCGACTTCGGCACGTTCTTCTCGGACTCGAGGTACATCGCACCCGACTGGGCCTCGGTGCACTTGTCCCTCGGCTGCTTGTTCCCGGTCACGACGATCAGGTGGGCGTAGCCCTGGTGGTAGAGCGTCGCCGCCTGGTCGAGCCGCGCCCGGAGGTCCGGGGACGGCACGCAGTCGTACTGGGCCGCCCCCATCACGAGGATGGCGGCGGCCGGGTGCGGGTCGTACTGGCGGGACGTCAGCCACACCTGCACCAGGGTGACGGCGAAGTACAGGACGATCACGGCGAAGAAGAGGGCGGCGATGCGCAGTGCCCAGCGGAGCGGCGCAAGCAGCATCAGCCGGCCAGGCGGGAGAGCGCGGCCGCCAACCTGCGGCGCGTCTCCTCCCGGCCCAGCACCGCCAGCGAGTCGAACAGCGGCAACCCGCGCGTCCTCCCCATGGTGGCCACCCGGATCGGCGCCTGGGCCTTCCCGAGCTTGCGCCCCACCGACTCCGCGACGGCGAGCGTCGCCTCGTGCAGCGAGTCCGTGTCCCACGGGCACGCCTCATAGGCCGCCAGGGCGTCGGCCAGGATCCGGGGCGCCAGCTCGTCGCCGGCGATCGCCTTCTGCCAGGCGTCCTCGTCCTCGGGGGGATCCTCCAGGAAGAGGAAGTCGACCAGCTCGGGCACCTCGCCTAGCACCGCCACCCGCTCCTGGGTCACCGCGGCGAGCTGGGCGAACTTCCCGGCGTCGAAGCGCTCGGGCGCCCACGGCGGCGGCTCGGTGGCCGGCGCACCCGTGTCGGGGTCGCGCCAGCCCCCCGGTGCCCACTCGCCCGGCACCGGGTCGACCCAGGGGCGAGCGGACGCGATGAACTCGTCCACCGGGAGCGCACGGATGTACACGCCGTCGATGTGCGCCAGCTTCTTGACGTCGAAGAAGGCCGGCGAGCGCTGCACGTCCTCGAGCGCGAAGCGTTCGATGAGCGTCTCGACGGGCACGATCTCCTCGTCGCCCGGGCTCCAGCCGAGCAAGGCGAGGTAGTTGCGGAAGGCCACGGGCAGATAGCCCTGCTCGCGGTACATCTCCACCGCCACCGGGTCCCGCCGCTTCGAGAGCTTCTTCCCCCGCTCGTTGACCAGCAGCGGCAGGTGGGCATAGGCGGGCAGCGGCAGGTCGCGCCCCTCGGCGGCATTGAGCGCGTCCCACAGCATGATCTGCCGCGGGGTGGTCGGCAGCTGGTCCTCCCCCCGGATCACGTGCGTGATCGCCATGCTCCGGTCGTCCACCGCGTTGGCCAGGACGAAGAGCGGCTTGCCGTTGCCCTTGACGACGATGAAGTCCTCGAGCGCCCGCTGCGGGAACTCCACCTCGCCGCGCACGAGGTCGACCACCCGCACGACGCCCTCGTCGGGCGTCCGGAAGCGCAGGGCACGGCCCTCCCCGCGCGGCAGCCCGAGGTCGCGGCAGTGCCCGTCGTAGCCCGGCGTCGGGTCACCCGCGGCGGCGCGGCGCCTCGTGCGCTCGTCGATCTCTTCCCGCGTGCACCCGCAGGCGTAGAGGGCACCGCTGCTCCACAGCGCCTCGATGGCGTCCGCGTGCGCCTCCTCGTGCTGCGACTGGAAGTACGGGCCCTCGTCGGGCGCCATCCCGAGCCAGTCGAGCGCGGCGATGATCCCGTCGGTCCACTCGGGCCGGTTGCGCGCCTCGTCGGTGTCCTCGATCCGGAGGATGAAGGTACCCCCCTGCTGACGGACGAACAGCCAGTTGAACAGCGCGGCCCGCGCGCTGCCCACGTGGAAGTACCCGGTCGGTGAGGGGGCGAACCGGGCCCGGGGCGGGGAGGTCGGGACGGTCATGCGAAGCGGCGGCGCACCCCCGGCGCCGGCGGAGTCCGGGGCCGACGGCCGAGCGTCAGTCTTCCTCTATGGAGATCGCGCCCGTCGGGCAGCCGTTGACGGCCTCGCGCAACCGCTCGCGGAATTCCTCGGGCGGATGCTCGTTCAGGACATAGAGGTAGCCGTCGTCACGGACCTCGAAGACCTCGGGCAGGATGCCCATGCACACGGCGTTGCTGGCACACTCGTCGAAGTCCACGACGACCTTCACGGAGACCTCCTGGTCAGGGCTGGCTTGGCTCCGCCGAGCATACCGGCAGGGCCTCGGACCTCAGGGCTTGTCGGCGCTGACGACCCACATGGAGAAGAATTGCGAGCCACCACCGTAGGCCTGTCCGAGGGCCCGGCGGACGTCGGGCACCTGGTGCTCGCCGGCCATGCCCCTCACCTGCAGGGCGGTCTCGAGGAAGCGCAGCATGCCCGAGGCGCCGATCGGGTTCGACGACAGGACGCCCCCCGAGCAGTTCCACGGGATGTCGCCGCCCTCAATCATGGAGGTCGCCCCCGCCTGGGTGAGCTTCCAGCCGTCGCCTTCGGCGCAGAAGCCCAGGTTCTCCAGCCACATCGGCTCGTACCAGCTGAAGGGCACGTACACCTCGGCCATGTCGAAGTCGGCCCGGGGATTCGTGATGCCGGCCTGGCGGTACAGGTCGGCCGCGCAGTCGCGCCCCGCCTGCGGGTTGACCTGGTCCCGCCCGGCGAACATCGTCGGCTCCGAGCGCATCGCCATGCCACAGATCCAGGCCGGCGGGCGCCCCGTGGCGGCGGTGGCCGCCCCCGCCGCCTTCTCCGACCCGATGACCATGGCTGCGGCGCCGTCGGAGGACGGGCACGACTCGAGGTAGTGGAGCGGGTCCCACAGCATGATCGACTCCTCCACCATCTGCATGGAGATGTCGGGCAGGTGCAGGTGCGCGTAGGGGTTCTTCAGCGCGTGCAGCCGGTCCTTGACCGCCACCATCATGCCGATGTCGCGCGGCGCGCCCGAGCGGTACATGTAGGCCCGGATGATCGGTGCGAAGTAGCCGCCCGCCCCGGCCAGCAGCGGGGCGGAGAAGGGCTGGGGCACCGAGAGCGCCCACATGGCGTCGGAGTCGCTCTGCTTCTCGAAGGCCACCGTGAGCACGCGCTCGTGCACGCCCGACGCCACCAGGTGGGACGCCACGATGGCGGTCGACCCGCCGACCGACCCGGCGGTGTGGACGCGGAACATCGGCTTGCCCACGGCCCCGAGGGCGGGCGCCAGGTAGAGCTCGGGCATCATGACGCCCTCGAACATGTCGGGGGCCTTGCCGAGGACCACGGCGTCGATGTCGGCGAACCCGAGGCCGGCGTCCTCCAGCGCGGCCAGGGCGGCCTCGCGCACCAGCCCTGCGATGGAGACGTCCTCCCGCTTCGACTTGGCCACTGTCTGGCCGACCCCGATGACCGCGCAGCGCTCCGCCATCACACACCCTCCAGGACGCAGACCAGGTTCTGCTGCAGGCACGGGCCCGAGGTGGCGTGCCCCACGGCGCGGTCCGCCCGGCCCGACCAGATGGCGCGGGCCGACTCGCCGATGCGGATGAGCCCGGCCGACATCATGGGGTTGGCCGCCAGCGCGCCGCCCGAGGGATTGAGCGCGACACCGTCGCCCAGGCCCAGGGCTTCGGCCACGATGATCTCCTGGTGGGCGTAGGGCGCGTGCAGCTCGGCCAGGTCCACTTTCTTGGCGCCCACCCCCGCCTTCTCCCCCGCCAGCGTGGTCGAGGGGGAGACGGTCAGGTCGCGCGCCCCCACCGAGTGGGTCTCGATGCGGTGGTCGATGCCGGTGATGAACGCCGGGCGCTCGCACAGCTCGTAGGCGCGTTCGCCGGCGGCCAGCACGACGGCGGCGCAGCCGTCGGTGAGCGGCGGCAGCGCGTGCCGGCGCAGCGGCGCCACCTCGTAGTCCTCGGCCAGCAGCCCCTCGGGTGAGCGCTCGTAGGCGACCTGCGCCTTGGGGTTCGAGAGCGCCGAGCGCCGGGCGCGGCTGGCGACGGCGGCGAAGTCGGCCTCGGTGGCCAGCCCCCTGTCGATCATGGCCTGGGCCTGCAGCGCGGCGAGCGAGGTCGGGTCGGGCCACAGCGGCGCCAGGTAGTACGGGTCGAGCTGCACCGCCAGGATCTCGGACAGGTCGCCGGGCGACGAGCGGCCGAAGCTGTAGACGAGGGCGGCGTCGATCTCACCCTCCTGCAGCAGCACCCAGGCCTCGTAGAGGGCCCAGGCCCCGTCCATCTCGACGTGGGACTCGGCCCGGGGCGGCCACACGCCGACGGCGTCGAGCGCGGTGACGAACGAGAAGGGGCCGCCGATGAGGTAGTCGGTCGACCCCGAGCAGATGAAGCCGACGTCGTCCTTGGTGATGCCGACGTTGCCGAACACCTCGGCCACGACCGGCATGAGCATCTCGACCTCGTTGCGCGCGCCTTCCCGGCGCACGTTGTCGTACTGGGCGAAGGACACGACGGCGACCGGGCGGCGGCCCGAGACCAGCTCGGGGAAGTCGCTCACAGGTACTCCTTGTAGGTCTCGTAGTCGGCGTCGGGCTCGCCGTTGGGCCGGAAGTACTTGACCGAGGCCATGGTCGGCCCCAGCTCTTCGGGTGCCACCCAGACGGCCTCGACCCGCATGCCCATGCGGATCTCGTCGGTCGGGATCTCCTGGATCAGCCCCATGAACGACAGGTTGGCGCCGTCGAGGAGGATCTGGGCGCAGATGTAGGGGATCTCGATCGACTGCCCGGCGAAGGGCACATTGACCACGCAGTAGGTGGTGACGGTGCCCGTGTTGGGGAGCTCGATGACCTCGTCGGTCGGCACGCCGTCGGTCGGACACGACCCGCGTGACGGCACGTAGACCTTCTTGCACTTCGGGCAGCGCTGGCCGATGAACGTGCCCTGCTCCAGCCCGTGCAGGAACTTGCTCTGGGCCTCGCCGGCGGTGAACACGTAGTCCAGCCGCGTCGTGGCCGCCATCATCGTGACCGGCTCGCGCTCGCTCACGACGCACCGCCGACGGCCACGAAGTGCGCGATGTCCTTGACGTGGCCGACGCGCTCGGGCTCGGGGGCGAACTCGGGGCGGACCCGCATGCCGGTCGAGACCTCGTCGGGTCCCGCCGCCGGGAGCACGTGCAAGAAGGAGGTGTCGGCGCCGTCGAACTGCACCAGCACCCAGGCGAACGGCGTCTGCAACGGGTGCTTGGGCCGCGGCCGGGGCACCCAGGACCACGCGGTCACGGTGCCCTCGGGCCCCACCTCGACGATGCCGGACGTCTCCTCGCCGGTCTCGGGGTCGTACTCGGTGGGCGGCACGATGACCCGGCCCCCGGTCCCCCGGATGCCGACGACCTTGCCGTCGCGCAGCGCGGTCAAGAAGGCACCCACGACCGGCCCCACGGAGCGCACGAAGGGGTACTCGAGGACGTGATCGGCTCTGTAGATCACCGCTTCGTCTGCCACATCACCTCCCCACTCGCCGGGGTGAAACTAGAACAGATTCCATTTCCGTGCCAAGCCGCGGGAAGCCTCAGCCTCCCAGGCTGGACACGTCCACCCCCTCGAGCAGCTGCTCGATGAAGGCACGGTCGTGCAGGATCGGGACCTCGGAGACGAACATGCGGCCGTAGCGCTCGAAGTACATCAGCTGCTTGGCCAGCAGGAAGGTGCCGCGGTCGAAGTCCGACATCAGGCCGCCCGACTCGTCGGCCAGGCGGCGGACCCTGCGTTGGGTCCGGAGGCGGCGCAGGATCGCCCGCACGCTGCGCCGGTGCGCCTCGACGCCCTGTGCCTTGGCCATCTGCAGCTGGATCGTCTGCATGATGCCGGCCAGGCTGACCTCTCCGAAGGGCCGGGTCAGCGCCGGCTCGACGATGGACCGGAAGAAGGCCGGGAGCTCGTCGTCGGACAGCCCGACGGCGATGCCGATGGCGGGACCGTAGACGTCGGTGATGTGCCTGGTCACCACGGGCCAGGCCGCCTCGTCGCCCATGGCGGCCGAGAGCAGCGAGATGAAGAAGCGGTGGGTGGAGGGGTCGAGGCGCCCGACGATGCCCCAGTCGATGACGCCGATGCGCCCGTCGCGCAGCAGCATCATGTTCCCCGCGTGCACGTCGCCGTGGAACGCGCCCCAGCGCACGGTGGTGAGGAAGAAGGCGCGCATCACCTCTTGGACCAGCGGGGCGGGGTCGAAGCCGAGGTCGGCCACCTTGGCCAGGTCGTCGATCGGCACGCCGTCGAAGAACTCCATGGTCAGCACGTTGCGCCCCGACAGGTCGAGGTACGGCTCGGGCACCGCCATGAGCCTGAGGTCGAACTCGTTCTGCAGCCGCCGGAAGTGCACGAGCGAGCGGGCCTCGTTGCGCAGGTCCATCTCCTCGCCGATCTGCACCCGGAAACCGTCGAGCAGCTGCAGGGTCGAGCCCGCCATCTGGTCCCCCGTCTGGCGCACCAGGATCTCGAGCAGCGGCTGCATGAGGTCCAGGTCGGTGGCGACGGTGTGCTCGATCTCGGGCCGCAGCACCTTGACCGCCACGACCCGCCCGTCGAGCAGGCGTGCCCGGTGGACCACGGCGATCGACGCCGTCCCGATCGGCTCCGGCTCGAACTCCGCGAACGCGTCGCGCAGCGACAGGCCGAGGTCCTCCTCCACGCGCTGGCGCACGTCGGCGAACGGCACGGGCGGCCCGGTGTCGAGGCAGGCCCGGAACTCGTCGGCCACGTCGTCGCCGAACATCCCGGGCGACGACGCGATGATCTGGCCGAACTTCATGAAGGTGCCGCCCAGGTCCTGGAAGCTCTTGCGCAGCGGCCGGGCCAGCTGGGCCGCCGGCAGCGCTCCGTGGCGGATGGTCCGCAGCTGCCGGAGCGCGGTGGGCGTGAAGTGGATCGCCACCACCTTGGCGATCTCCCGGCCCCGCCGGACGAGCTCGCGCCGCGTCGGCTCGGGCAGGCGCCGGGGGTGGATGCGCGGGACGTCCTCGCCGAGGGGGGCACGTGCCGGGCCGGCCTGCACCGGGGGTGGCAGTCTCGGTGTCCCGGCCGCCGCTGCGTCCGCCGCGCCTGGGGTCACGTGGTCAGGGTAGGCGCGCTGCGCCGGCGGCCAACCAACCGCCGGTCGGCGCGGGCCGGGAATTAGGAGAACAGGTTCTCGACGGACGTCAGGGCGGCCTTGTAGGAGTCCCCGAAGACCGGTGCCATCTCGTCGGGCGTCACCGCGTAGGTCCACGTGACCTTGGAGCCGTCACCCTCGGGCTGGACGGTGATGGTCGCGCTGTGGCTCTCGACCGGCACCCCGGCCACGACGGAGTAGGTGAGCGTGCGCTTCTCGTCGTCCCTCGTCAGGAGGCGCTCGCGGATCTCCATGCCGAACAGGCCGATCACGCGGTCGTCGCCCTCGAGCCGGCACGACTCGATGCCCGGGAAGTACTCGCCGATGCCGCCGAAGTCGCCCAGCTTCGCCCAGACCTCGTCGGGGGGTGCCCCCACGGTCACGTCGACTGCGCCCTCTGCCATTCGCTGCCTCCTCGCGCTCGCACGGTCCCCGACCCGAAGCCGCCGGTACAGTACTGCCGACCCGGTCCGCCTGCACGGGACCGGCCGACAGGGAGGTCCCGCCGTGGAGACGCGCACCATCGGCTTGCTCGAGGTCAGCGCGGTCGGGCTGGGCTGCAACAACTTCGGCATGCGCATCGGGCGCAAGGAGACGGAGGCCGTGGTGGCCGCCGCCCTCCATGCGGGCATCAACTTCTTCGACACCGCTGACATCTACGGGGGGACGAAGTCCGAGACCTACCTCGGCGCCGCGCTCGGCTCGCGGCGGGACGAGATCGTGCTCGCCACCAAGTTCGGCGTCCCCTACGAGGGCCACGAAGGCGGCGCGTCGGCCGCCTACGTCCGCACCGCCGTCGAGGACAGCCTCACCCGCCTCGGCACCGACCGCATCGACCTCTACCAGCTGCACGCCCCGGACCAGAAGACGCCCATCGCCGAGACGATCGGGGCGCTGGCCGAGTTGGTGGCCGAGGGCAAGCTCCGCGAGTTCGGCTGCTCCAACTTCAGCGCCGCCATGCTCGCCGAGGCCGCGGCGGCCACCCCGCCGGGCGCCCCGGGGTTCGTCAGCGTGCAGAACCAGTACAACATGCTCCACCGGGAGCCCGAGGACGGGGTCCTCGCCGAGTGCGAGCGCCTCCGCCTGGCCTTTCTGCCCTACTTCCCCCTGGCGAGCGGTCTCCTCAGCGGCAAGTACCGGGCGGGCGAGCCACCCCCGGAGGGCACCCGGCTGGCCACCATGGGCGACCGGGCGGCCAGCCAACTGACCGACGAGCGGCTGGCCCGCGTCGCCGCCCTGGACGAGCTGGCGCGGCGCCACGGCCACAGCGTGCTCGACCTCGCGTTCGGGTGGCTGCTGTCTCGGCCTGCGGTCGCCTCGGTCATCGCGGGCGCCACCACGCCCGAGCAGGTGGCGGCGAACGTCGCCGCCGGGCAGTGGCGCCCCGGCGCCGACGTGCTGGCCGAGGCCGACGAGATCGCGCCGCGCTGAGGGGGTTGCCGCGGCGACGCCGGCTACACGCCGGCTTCGCTGCGGGCGGAGGTGGTGCGGCGCCCGGCGGCGCGCAACGGGGCCAGGTGGACCAGCAGGTTGTAGGTGATCAGCGCGATGGCCACGTGCATGGCCATGAGCACGGCCACCGCCTGGGCGGACTGCCCCTGCCACCAGATGTAGGCATCCGGCAGGAAGAGCACGACGGTGACCGCGATGGCGGCGCGGAAGAACAGCCAGCGCGGCGCGGAGCTCACGCGGGCGACGACGGGCCAGGCCGCGCCGGCGATGATCACGCCGATCACGGTCAGCTTGGCGTAGTCGGCGAACTGGAAGTGCGCGTAGCCGGTCGTCGCCGGGAACAGGTGCGTCCCGAGGGCGACCAGCGCCGCGTCGGCCGCCAGCGAGAGCACGATGGCCAGCGCGGTGGCGAGTGCCACCCGCCCCCACGCCGGAGGCCGGTGGGAGGGTCGGAAGTCGATGCGGCCCCAGGCCAGGAGCCGCTCGACCACGTCAGGGGAGGCGGCCATGGCCCCGAGGTTAGGGAAGCGGGGGTGCCCATCGAGTCCGTCCCGAGGCGGAATTTCCCGGCGGGCTCTCATCCTTTCGGCCAGGCTTACGTCCCCCCGGACGCCATGACGGCCGCCTCCACGATCTGGACGTCGGGCGGCTGGATCGCCAGCGGGCCACCGGCTACCGGGACCTGCCAGACCATCGACAGGTAGGGCGTCGGCTGGAGGGTCGAGCCGACCGGGCACGGCGGGTACCCGGTGACCTCGAGCGGCATGGTGGGCGACGTCGCCCCGGTGCCGCAGACCTGGGTACGGCGGTGCCACTGCACCAGCGCGCCGTAGGGCATGGGGATCTTCGTCTCGGTGGCAGGCAGGATGTACATGGCGGCGGCCAGCACCTGGGCGCCGGTAGGAGTGGTCGCGTACACGAGGCCGTCGACGTGCCGGGGGTCGAGCGTGCGGCGCGCCGCCGCGTTGGCCGCCACGATGGCGGGGTTCACGTAGGTGACGACCGGATAGTCCGTCGGCGACGCCGGGACGTAGCCGGCCACCACGGCCTCGGCCGGCGTGGCGAAGCGCGCCGCCGCCGCGCTGGTCGCCTGCACGTACTGCTGGGCGCCGATGTCCTCGGCCGAGGTGAGCCGGGCCGCGCAGCCGCTCTGCGCCATGTGGATGTCGACCGGGCCGTTGTTGCCGTCCGCCAGCAGCGCCTGGGCCTCCGCCTGCGGCAGGGCGGGCCCGGTGTAGTGCCAGTTGGGCTTGGTCGTGTTGAGGCCGGCCGCCGCGCTGGCGTCGGCGCCGTTCATGTCCATCCCGCGGGACCCGCTCATGATCATGTAGGGCGTGTTGGCCAGGTCGAGCCCGGCGATCTTGAGGCCGACCTGGTGCGGGACGCAGGTGTCGGCCGTCGACGGCCGGGACGCGGAGCCCGACCCGGCCCCCGGGCCGCCGCCCATCACCATGCCCGCCATGGCGGAGCCGGTCGACTCCGCCGCCGGCGCCGGGTAGCTGGCGCTCAGGGCCAGCGCGGCGCCGAGCCCCGCCACACCCAGGGCCGCGGCCGCCGGGGCGCGGCGCACCAGCTCGGCGGCGGGCGGGCGCCACTCCCGCCGCGCCCGGACCGTGGGCACCATGGCGGCCGCCAGCACGACGACGAGCGGCCCCGTGTTGGGGTCGGTGACCGGCGTGGTGAAGATGTTGCCGATCAGTCCCTGCCCGGCGATCCACAACAGGAGGGAGAACAGCGCGCCGGCGAGGAGGAACCACCCCGGGCGGCGGGCCACCAGCGGCCCGAGGCCGATGACGAGCGCGACGGCGGCCAGCACCCAGGCCGTCTGGGTGCCGGTCGTCGAGACCTGGTTGCCCAGGTTCGTGAGGAAGTGGGAGAACCAGCCCGGCTGCCCGGGGGCCATGCCGACGATGGCGCTCGACACCGACGTGCGGGTCCGGTTGTCGGGGAAGACGAACAGCACTGCCGCCAGCGACCAGTACCCCGCCCACACGGCCAGCGGCGTGATGGAGCGTCCGATGCCCTGGGCCGCCGCCGACGAGGCGACGCCGACGGGCCGGTCGCTCCAGTCGACGTCGCGCCGGGGCGCCCGCGGCCAGGCCATGAGGCCCAGCAGCCCGTACAGCAGCACCGAGCCCGGCGCGCCGGTGAGCGCGGTGGCGGCTCCGGTCAGGATCATCCCCATGCCCTCGCCGACGATCCAGACGGCCAGCGCCCACACGAAGGAGACGGCCAGCGCCGGGCGCACCGTGGGCCGGAAGAGCAGGCCGACGCCGATGAAGAGCTGGATCAGCGCGAAGAAGGTGTTCCACACCGCGATGTCGGGCGCCACGAAGTTGCCGACGTGCGTGATGAGGTCGCCGAGGACGAAGGGCTGGCCGGCGGCGTTGTTCAGGATGAAGGCGTCGACGAAGCCCCGCCCGAACATGAAGGGCTGGAACTGGAGGGCCGCATCGAGGATCCAGAACAGGCCGAGGGTGACCTGGAGCACCCGCTGGGTCCGGATCGCCAGGGGGAAGCGGCTCGTCTCCGCCACCGCCTGGGTGGGTGTGGCCGCGTCGTGGTCCATGCCCTGGGGAACGATACCGCCGCGCCACCGGATGGCGGGGTCAGGTCACGGCAGCCCGAAGTCCTGGGCGATGCAGTCGGCCGGCGAGACGGCTTCCGCCACCGCCTTCCCGTTCACGTTGTCGTAGACGTCGAGGGTCGTGCCGTTCAGGCAGGTGTAGGCCGCGACGTCTGTCTGGAAATTGGACAGCGTGCCGGCGGGCACGATGCCCAGCACCTGGCTCGACGCGATCGGAGTCAGCGCCACGGTGGCGCCGTCGTACACCCCGGTGATCGTCGGGGTCGCCGTGGTCGTCGTGGTCGGAGGTGGTGCCGGGGTCGTGGTGGAGCCCGCTCCGGTCCCGCCGACGCCACCGCCGCCGGTTCCGGCGGCACCCGTGGTGGGCGTGGACGGCGCCGGTCCGGCCGAGGCCGCGGGTGCGACCCCGGGTGCTGCGGGCGCAGGAGGTGCCCCGGCCGGGGCGGCCGGGCTGGCAGAGGTGGCCCGGGGACCGGTCCCCGGGGGGGCTCCGGGCGAGATGCCGTCGAGCGCCGCGATCATCCGGGCCCCGTCGCTCTCCATGCCGAGGGCCCAGATGCCCACGCCGCGCGCCCCGTAGTGCGACGCCAGCTGCGAGACGTCGTACAGGCCGTTCGCGCCCTCGTAGTACGACTCGTGCCACTGGCCGCCCACCTGATAGCTCGTCCAGGCGGTGTGGGTGACCGGGTCCCAGTACTCGGGCCCGTTGCCCTGCGCCTGCGAGTCCGCGATGTCGTTCGCGCCGCCGATGGCGTCGGCCGCCAGCGTCCCGTTGTCGGTGGGCCAGTCGATGCCGAAGAACGGCGTGCCGAGGATGACCTTGGACGCAGGGACGGCGGCGGTGTACTGGGCCAACGTCGTCTGGCTGCTGAACATGCCACTGGTGAGCGGCGATGCGGCCGTGGCCGTGGCCGCCAGGTTGAGCTCGTAGTCCATGATGAAGAAGGCGTCGACCGAGGGGGCCAATGCACCGATGTCGTAGAAGCCGCCGGGGTCGCCGGCCGCCGACGCGTAGGTGTCCATGGTGATCTGCCAGTGCGGGTCGGCCGCGCGCAGCGCACCGGAGACCGACGCCATCAGGTTGGTCAGCCCGGCCTGGTCCCCACTCCCCTCGCCCTCGAAGTCGAAGTTCACGCCGTCGAGCGACTTGGCCTGCAGCAGCGGGACCAGGGCGGCGGCCAGCGTGCCGCCCGCAGTTGGTGAGGAGGTCAGCGAATCGAGCGAGCCCTGCCCGAAGTCGGTGACGGTGAGGACCACGCGCTCCCCCGCCGCATGGGCGCGGGTGATGAGGTCGGCCAGGTCCTGGCTCCGGAGGCCGGCCCAGCCGGGCCCGCCCTCGTCGAGCGTGCCGTTGGGGTTCACGTCGACGGAGAAATAGGCCAAGGTGGACAGGCCGGTGATGTCGAACGTGGGCGACTGGGGCAGCGTCCAGTACGGAGCGAAGGCGAAGTTCTCGCGGGCGGCGAGCGGCGGCTGGTCGACGAGGGCGGCGGGAGCGGCCGTCGGCGCGCCGGTCGCCGGCGCCAGCCGCACCGCGGCGCTCGCGCTCAGCTCGCGCGAGGGCGGCGTTGCCCGAGCCGTGGCCGAGCGAGGTGTCGCGCCGCACCCGGCGGGCGTCGCCGGCGGCGCGATGGTGCGACGCGAGGGTCGCGGACCCGCCCGTGCCGAGCGCGAAGCCGCCGCCGAGCATGACGAGGCAGAAGAAGCCGGCCGCGAGCGCTGGCGCGCGGTGTCGGACCCGAGCGAATGCGCTCGCAGCTCGCGTCCCCACCCCCGACCGGTTCCCCCTGACGAGGTGGGCCAGCTTCTCAGCCAGCACCATCCCCTGGGGAACCGCAGGGCCGGTGCGATCTCACGGTCGCGGGGCCGACTTGGCGGGCAACCCGCGCTGCGGGCCCCGGTGCGTGCCGCCACGGCGTCGCCGGCCGCCGGCGGAGCACCGCGACACGCTAAACGGATCGGCTTACACTTCTCGGGAACCATCCCGCCCGCTCCGGCTGTCCGGCCTGACCGCCTGCCAGGACACGCTGCCGGGGTGGGTGACCGACCGGGCCCGCCGGAACCGGCGCTGCGGGCTCAGGCCTCGGCGACCGCCGCAACCAGCTTCTGCAGGGTGTCCTTGGCGTCCCCGAAGAGCATGGTCGTCTTGGGGTCGTAGAGCAGCTCGTTGTCGATGCCGGCGAAGCCGGGCCGCATGGAGCGCTTGAGGAAGATGATGTTCTCCGCCTCGTCTGCGTTGATGATCGGCATGCCGTATATGGGGCTGCCCGGTGTCGACTTGGCCGCCGGGTTGACGGTGTCGTTGGCTCCCACCACCAGCGCCACGTCGGCCGTGGACATCTCCGGGTTGGCTTCGTCCATCTCCTTCAGCTCGTCGTAGGGAACATTGGCCTCGGCCAGCAGCACGTTCATGTGCCCGGGCATGCGTCCCGCCACCGGGTGGATGGCGAAGAACGTGTCCACCCCGCGCGCCTTGAGCGCGTCGGCCAGCTCACGCGCCACGTGCTGGGCCTGGGCGACGGCCAGGCCGTATCCCGGGATGATGACGACCTTGCGCGCGTAGGCCAGCAGCACGCCCACGTCCTCGGGCGTCCCCGTCCGCACCGGCCGCGAGGCGTCGCCCTCCTCGCCGCCCGTTGCCGTGATCACCGACCCGAACGCACTGAAGAGGATGTTGGGCAGCGAACGTCCCATGGCTGCGCTCATGAGCCGGGTCAGGATGATGCCAGAGGCGCCCACGAGGGTGCCGGCCACGATCAGCAGGGCGCTGTCGAGCACGAAACCCGACGCCGCCACCGCCAGGCCGGTGAACGAGTTCAGCAGCGAGATCAGGACCGGCACGTCCGCGCCTCCGATGGGGAGGACGAAGATGACACCCAGCACCAGGGAGAGCCCCAGGATGATCCAGACGAAGGCGATGTTCCCGGTGACGAGCGCCAGGATGATCATGACCCCGATGGCGACGCCGACCATTGCGTTGATCACCTGCTGGCCCGGGTAGGTGATGGGGCGCCCGGTGATGAGCTCCTGCAGCTTGATGAACGCGATCGCGCTCCCGGAGAACGACACCGACCCGATCAGCACGCCCAGCAGCACCTCGGCCGTCACGTAGACAGCGGGCTGCAGCCCGAGCGAGTGGAGGTGGAGCAGCTCGACGATGGAGATCAACGCGGCCGCGCCGCCGCCCACGCCGTTGAAGATGGCCACCAGCTGGGGCATCGCGGTCATCTTCACGAAGCGGGCAACCGGCACCGCGATGGCGGCGCCGAGCACCATGGCGATGATCGTCAGCGTGAGGTTCCAACCCGAATGCCGCAGCGACGGGAGGGTGAACGTCATGGCGATGGCGAGGGTGGCCGCCGCCGCGCCGACCAGCTCCCCCCGGCGTGCGTGCTTCGGCGAGCTCAACCCCTTCAAGGCGAAGATGAAGCCGGCGATGGCGACGAGGTACGCCAGGTCGCGCGCGGTGGCCAGCGTGAAGGAGACGGCCAGCATCAGGCCGCGCCCCCGGAGGGCTCACCCGGGCCGGCGTCCTCGGCCTTGGCCACCGGTGCCTGCTCCTTGGCGCGGTCACCCGGCCTCGTCTTGAACATCTCGAGCATGCGGTCGGTCACGACGAAGCCGCCGACCACGTTCAGCGTGGCCAGGAAGACGGCGAGGGTGCCGAGGACGACCTCGGCCGTCCCGTGTGCCTCCCCCATGATGGTCATCGCGCCGACAAGGACGATGCCGTGGATGGCGTTCGACCCCGACATGAGCGGGGTGTGCAGGATGCTCGGCACCTTCGAGACGACCTCGATCCCGACGAACGCAGCCAGCACGAAGATGGTCAGGTAGGCGACGATGCCAGTCGTCGATCCGCCGGTCGCCGTGGGCGCCGATTGCAAGATGAAGGCAATCACGACGGTGCTCCTCCCGACGACGGTGCTCCTCCCGACGACGCTGCTCCTCCCGTCCCGCCCAGCAACTCCACCGCGGCGGGCGCCATCGGGGCGCCGTCGCGCAGCACGCACATCCCCGTCACGATCTCGTCGTCCCAGTCGGGGGTGAGCGTGCCCTCCGGGCCCATCAACGCGAGCACGTTGGCCACGTTGCGCGCGTAGAGGAAGCTGGCGTGGGTGGGCATGCCCGACGGCGGGTTGGCCAGGCCCACGATGTGGACGCCCTGGTGCTCCACCACCTCTCCCGCCCTGGTCAGCTCGCAGTTGCCGCCCTGGTCGGCGGCCATGTCGACCACCACCGCCCCGACCGCCATGCCCTCGACCATGGAGGCCGTGAGCAAAACGGGGGCTTTGCGGCCCGGCACGGCCGCCGTGGTGATGACGACGTCGGAGCGGCCCACCTCCTCGGCCAGGGCGGCGCGCTGGCGATCGAGCTCCTCGGGGGTGAGCTCGCGCGGCGTAGCCACCCGTCCCTTCGGCCGAGACACCGGTGTCGAGGAAGGTGGCGCCCAGGCTCTCGGCCTCCTCCTTGGCCGCCGCCCGCACGTCGTAGGCCTTGACCACGGCGCCGAGGCGCCGCGCCGTGGCGATCGACTGCAGCCCGGCGACGCCGACGCCCATCACGAGCACCTTCGCCGGCGGCACGGTCCCCGCCGCCGTCATGAACATGGGGAAGAACTTGGCCAGGTGCTCGGCCGCCGCCAGACCGGACCGGTAGCCCGACACGGTGGCCTGCGAGGAGAGGGCGTCCATGCCCTGGGCGCGGCTGATGCGCGGGAGAAGGTCGAAGCTGAACACGGTCGCGCCCCTGGCGGCGAGTGCGCGCACTGCGTCTTGCGATTGCGCGACGCCGAAGAAGCTCAGGATCGTGACGCCCTGCGGCAGGGCGGCCACCTCCTCGGCGCTCGGCGCGTTGACCCGGACGACGAGGCCCGCCCGGGCGAGGGTCGCGGCGGCATCGGGGGCCACGGTGGCGCCGGCCTCCGTGTAGGCGGCGTCGGTGAACGCCGCCTCGGTGCCCGCGCCGGACTGCACGCAGACCTCCCAGCCTGCGCCGACCAGCTTCTTGACCACGTCAGGGACGAGGGCCACGCGGCGCTCTCGGGGACGGGTCTCCGTGGGGACCGCCAGCTTCACGGTCGCTCTGTCTAGCAGCCGACCGCCCGTTTGCCCCTAATCGCCGAGGTCACCGGGGCTGCCCGAAGGGGTGCTCGGGACGGTCGCCGGGGATCCTTGCCCGGTCATGCCTCGCCCTGCGCGCGCAGGTAAGCCGGCCACTCGCCCCCGCCGTGGAGGACGAGGTTGGCCCCCGAGACGTACGAGGCGGCGGGGCTGGCCAGGAAGAGACAGGCGTGGGCCACGTCCTCAGGCGTGCCCATCCGCCCCAACGGCACGGTGGCCGCGACGCGCTCGAGGCCGCCGGGCCCGCCGTAGTAGTCGTCGCCGGCCCCGGTGTCGAGCAGCCCGGCCGTCACGCAGTTGACCCGCACCAGCGGCGCCCACTCGAGCGCCAGGGTCGTGGTCAGGTTGATGAGGCCCGCCTTGGCCGCGCCGTACGCCGAGGCACCCGGCGAGGGGCGCAGGCCCGACACGCTCGCGATGTTGAGGATTGACCCGCCGTCCTCCTGGACGGCCATCACCTTGTGGGCCGACTGGGCACACCAGAGCGGGGCGAGCAGGTTCAGGCCCACCACCGCCTCCACGAAGCGCGGGGAGGCGTCGGCCGCCATGGCCCGGGGCGACCCGCCGGCGTTGTTGACCAGCACGTCGACGCGCCCGAAGTGCTCGACCGCCGTGGCGACGACCCGTTCCGCATCGGCGGGCTTGCGCACGTCGGCCTGCACGAACACCGCACCCTCGACCTGCGCCTCGTGCCGCCCGCACGCGACCACCCGCGCCCCGGCGGCCGCGAACGCGGCCACGATCCCGGCGCCGACCCCGCGCGAGCCGCCGGTCACGACGACCACCCGCTCGCTGAAGTCGAAGGCCGGCTGCGTCACCGGGCAAACCCTACGGCACGGCCCCGACGGGCGCCGTTGGCCTCGCCGAGCGCGCTGGCCTAACGTCCCAGCGGCGTTCTGACGCGGCGTCAGGGCCGTGACCGAGGAGAATCCGGCGCCTCATGCCCATCGATGTGGTCCAGGAGCACGACGGGATCGCCGAGGTGGTCATCGACCACCCGCCGGTCAACGCGCTCGACGTGGCGGGCTGGTTCGCGCTGGCCGACGCCCTGGTCGCCGCCGGCCGGGTGCCCGAGAACCGTGTCGTGATCCTGCGCGCCACCGGGCGCGGCTTCTGCGCCGGCGTCGACATCAAGGAGATCAACGCCAAGGGCGACGAGGCGCTGGTCGGCGTGAACCGCGGCTGCGCCGCCGCCTTCGCTGCCGTCTACGACTGCGAGGTGCCCGTGATTGCGGCCGTGCAGGGCTTCTGCCTCGGCGGCGGCATCGGGCTGGCCGGCAACGCCGACATGGTCGTCGCCTCCGAGGACGCCACCTTCGGGCTGCCCGAGGTGGACCGGGGGGCGCTGGGCGCCGCCACCCACCTGGCGCGCCTCGTGCCCCAGCACGTCATGCGCCAGATGGTCTACACGGCGGCGCCGATCACCGCCGCCGAGCTCGCGTCCCACGGGTCGCTGTCCGCCGTCGTCCCGCCGGACCGCCTCCGGGCGGCCGCGCTCGAGCTGGCCGCCCGGATCGCGGCCAAGAGCCCGACCATCATCCGGCGGGCCAAGGAGTCGCTCAACGGGATCGACCCGGTCGACGTGAAGCGCAGCTACCGCTTCGAGCAGGGCTTCACCTATGAGCTCCACGTGCGCGGGGTGGCCGACGAGCAGCGGGCCGCCTTCGTCGAGAAGCGCGACGCCGACACCTCGACGTGAGCGCCTGATGGCCGACAAGCGCATGACAGTCGACGACATCGTCGGCGAGCTCCGCTCGGGCATGACCGTCGGCATCGGCGGCTGGGGCTCGCGCCGCAAGCCGATGGCGGTGGTGCGGGCCATCTGCCGCTCCGCGCTCGAGGACCTGACGGTCGTCGCCTATGGCGGCCCCGACGTCGGCCTGCTCTGCGCCACCGGGAAGGTGCGCAAGGTGGTGTGCGGGTTCGTGACGCTCGACTCCATCGCGCTGGACCCCCACTGGCGGGCCGCCCGCCAGCACGGGAAGGTCGAGGTGATGGAGGTCGACGAGGGCATGTTCTTCCTCGGGCTCCAGGCGGCGTCGTGGCGCGTCCCGTTCCTGCCCTCCCGGGCCGGCCTGGGGTCCGACGTGCTCTCCATCAACCCCGACCTGCGCCTCGTCCGCTCCCCCTACGGCGCGGACAGCCCGTACCTGGGCGACCCGGCCGACGCCGACGTCGAGCTCGTTGCCATGCCGGCCCTCCGGCTCGATGCGGCGATCGTCCACACCAACCGCGCGGACGACGCCGGGAACGGGCAGATCCTCGGTCCCGACGCGTTCTTCGACCCACTCTTCCTCGGCGCGGCGGAGCGGCGCTTCATGACCACCGAGCGCATCGTCGAGAACGGCACGCTGGCCGACGGGATGCATCCGTTGTCCACCGTCGCCATCCACCGGATGCTCACCGACGGCGTCGCCGAGACACCCGGCGGCGCGCACTTCACCGCCAACCCGCCCGACTACGGGCGCGACGAGGCGTTCCAGAAGGAGTACGCCGCCGCCGCGGGCGATCCGGCCGAGTGGGAGGCCTTCGCCGGCCGCTACGTGCAGGTCGACGAGGCTGAGTACCAGGCGCGGGTCGAGGAGCGCGAGGCCCGATGAGCGACCCGGGCGTGACCCGCGCCGAGTCCTGCGTCATCGGCTGTGCCGACGCGTGGCAAGGAGCCGGCGAGGTCATGGCCAGCCCCTTCGGCACCATCCCCTCCCTGGGCGCTCGGCTGGCCAAGCTCACCTTCGCGCCGGACCTCGTGCTCACCGACGGCGAGGCCGCGCTGATGGTGGGGGCACCGCCCCTCGCGACCCGCCCCTCCGAGCTGGTCCGTGAGGCGACCATGCCCTACCGCAGCGTCTTCGACGTGGTGTGGTCCGGGCGGCGGCACATCATGATGATGGCGAGCCAGATCGACCGCACCGGCAACCAGAACATCTCGGCCATCGGCCCGCACGACCACCCCAAGGTGCAGCTGGTCGGTGTGCGCGGCGCCCCCGGCAACTCGGTCAATCACCCGACGAGCTACTGGGTGCCCGACCACAGCACGCGCACGTTCGTCGAGCAGGTCGACCTCGTCAGCGGCGTCGGCTACGCCCGCGCCGCAGCGGCGGGCCGCGGCGCCACCCGCTTCCACGACGTCCGACGGGTCGTCTCGAACCTCGGCGTCTTCGACTTCGAGACACCGGACCGCACCATGCGGCTGCGCTCGTTCCACCCCGGCGTCACCGTCGACGAGATCCTCGCCGCCACGGCATTCACGCTCTCCGTGCCCGAAGACGTCGTCGAGACGCGCCTGCCGACCCCTGAGGAGCTCGACCTGATCCGCGTCGTGCTCGACCCCGGCGCCCTGCGCGACCGCGAGGTGCGGAGCTGAGCGCGGCGGGCGGCGGCGCCCTGCACCCGGCGCTGCGCACCGAGCTGTGCGAGCGGGTCGGCATCCGCACTCCGCTGGTGCAGACCGGCATGGGCTGGGTCGCCGGGCCCCGCCTGGTCGCGGCCACGTGCGAGGCGGGCGGCCTCGGCATCCTGGCCTCGGCCACCATGACGCTCGACGAGCTGGCCGGTGCCATCACAGAGGTGCGGAGCCGGACCTCGGCCCCCTTCGGCGTCAACCTCCGTACCGACGTCGCCGATGTCAACGAGCGCATCGAGTTGATGATCGAGACCGGCGCCCGTGTGGCGAGCTTCGCTCAGGCGCCCAACCCGGCCCTGGTCACCCGGTGCAAGGAGGCGGGGCTCTTCGTCATGCCCACCGTGGGGGCGCGGCGCCACGCCGAGAAGGTGGCTGAGTGGGGTGTCGACGCCGTCATCGCCCAGGGCGCCGAGGGCGGGGGGCACACCGGCAGCGTCCCGACGACGCTCCTGTTGCCCCAGGTCGTCGACGCCGTGGGTGACCGCGTCCTGGTCATCGGCGCCGGCGGCTTCTTCAGCGGCCGCGGCCTGGTGGCCGCCCTGGCCTACGGCGCGGCGGGCGTGGCCATGGGGACGCGGTTCCTCCTCTCGGCGGAGAGCCGGGTGCCCGACGCCGTCAAAGAGCTGTATCTCGGCACGCCGGTGACGGGCACCGTCGTGACAACCAAGGTCGACGGCGCGCCGCAGCGGGTCGTGCGCACCGACCTCGTCGACCACCTCGAGTCCCAGTCCTGGCTGCGCGCGCTGCCACGTGCCGTTCGCAGTGCGTACCAGTTCCGTCGGGAGACCGGCTCCAGCTTCGCGTCGCTGCTCCGCGAGGGGAGGGCGATGAAGGAGGGCAACGAGCTCACCTGGGCCCAGGTCGTGATGGCGGCCAACGCGCCGATCATGACGAAGGCCGCGCTGGTGGACGGGCGTACCGACGTGGGCGTGCTGCCGACCGGTCAGGTCGTCGGCGTGCTGGAGTCCCTGCCGCCGGTGGCGGACATCATCGACGCTGTGATGGCCGAGGCCGACGGCGTGCTGAAGAAGTGGAGCGTCTAGACCCCGTCGCCGCCTGCGGCGCCATGGCCCTGGGCGACACGGCGCAGCAGGTTCGACACCCGCTGGTGCGTGACGCCGAAGAGATGGGCGATGCTCGGGATGCTCTGCCCCTCGGCTCGCAGCGCCACCACCAGTGACCGGCGCAGGTAGCCGCTCGCCTCGGACTGGCGCCGCAGGATCGTGCTGACCAGTTGCACGGTCCCTGGGTCGTCCTCGTCGCCGAGGATGGCTTTCCATTCCCGCCCGTTCTCGCGGGCGAGGCGCACCTCGGCGATGCGCTTGGACAGCACGCGCTCACTCTCGGCGTTCTCCCGCAGCACGAGCTCCAGTTCGTCGAGCGCATTCAGCACGTCGTCGGACCCGGTCCCGTTCCGGTCGTTGCTCTGGCCCGGCATTGAGGTTTCTGCTCTCCTTTGCTGCTCACCATTCTGGCGCAACTCGGTCACATCGGTTGCCAACATGCAAACGGCTCCTCCAATCGCAGCGTCGTTCCGCTCCGACCCTGCATTAGACGATGCACACACCCGCCAGCCTAAGCAGGGTGAGCCCACCATCGACGTCAATCGTGCCCATACCCCAACGGCCGGGAATCACACACGCCGTGCAAAAATTGCGGCTAACCCGCTGCTACGGGGGTTGTCAGCGGCGCAGGAGGACCGAGGACCCGTGCCCGAACAAACCCTGGTTCGCCGTGACCGCCACCGTGGCTCCGTCGACCTGGTGCCCAGTGGCGGTACCCCGGAGCTGCCACACGCATTCACAGACCTGCGCGATCGCCTGCGCCGGGATCGCCTCGCCGAAGCACGAGAGGCCCCCGGAGGGGTTCACGGGCACCCGGCCACCGAGCGCGGTGGCCCCGTCGCGCAGCAGCTTCTCCGCCTCGCCCTCGCCGCACAGGCCGATGTCCTCGTACCAGTCGAGCTCGAGGGCGGACGACAGGTCGTACACCTCGGCCAGGTTGACGTCCTCGGGGCCGATGCCCGCCTCGGCGTAGGCCGCGGCGGCGATGGAGGGGCGGAAACCCGTGGCGGCCGCGCTCGCATCGGGCCCGGCCGCGAACGCGGCGGCGGAGTCGGTCGAGAAATTCGGCATCTCGATCACCGTGTTGGGGAACGTCGGCGTCACCGTCGACACGGCGTCGATCGTGACCAGCTGCGTCGCGCTCCCATGGCGCCGCGCGAACTCCATGCTCGAGAGCACGAGCGCCGCACCGCCGTCGGAGGTGGCGCAGATCTCGAGCAGGCGCAGCGGGTCGGCCACCATGGGCGACGCCAGCACCTCGTCGACGGTGACCTCCTTGCGGTAGCGCGCGTAGGGGTTGGCGAGGCCGTGGCGGGCGTTCTTCACCTTGACCTGGGCGAAGTCCTCTTCGGTGGCGCCGAAGCAGTCCATGCGCCGGCGTGCGTAGAGCGCGAAGTAGGTGGGGTTCGTCGCGCCCATGAGATGGAAGCGCAGCCAGTCCGGATCGTCCTTGCGCTCGCCCCCGACGGGGGCGAAGAAGCCCTTCGGCGTCGTGTCGGCGCCGACCACCAGCGCCACGTCGCACAGGCCGGCGAGGATCTGCGCCCGCGCGTTGGCGATGGCCACCGCGCCCGACGCGCAGGCGGCGTAGACGCTCGAGACGCGCGCCCCGGTCCAGCCCAGCGCCTGCGCGAACGTGGCGCCCGAGACGAAACCCGGGTACCCGTTGCGAATGGTGTCCGCCCCCGAGACGAACTCCATGTCGCGCCACCCGAGCCCGGCGTCCGCCAGCGCGTCACGCGCCGCGGCCAGTCCGTACTCGACGAAGGGGCGCCCCCACTTGCCCCACTCGTGCATGCCGGCGCCGAGCACGGCCACCCTCTTGTCGTCGGGCATCTCTCAGTCCTCTCCGCCGGCCGCCGGCGTCGCCAGCGGCCGCCACTTCCACACCAGGTAGTCACAGCCGTCCTCGGTGTAGAGGGTGCCGACGACCACCTCGACCTCGTCGCCCACCGTGAGGTCGTCGACCGTCACCCCGTCGACGACCTGCCCCATGACGACGAGCTTCTCGGCGGCCAGCTCCACCGCCACCAGGCAGAACGGCATGTACGGGTCGGCCGCCACGTAAGGCGGCGGGGGCTGGTAGCGGGCGTCGGTGTAGGACCAGATGCGCCCGCGCCGCGAGAGCTCCACCGTCTCGAACGAGGTTGACGCGCAGTCGGGGTTGCGGCAGTAGCTCGCCTCGGCCGGGAAGGCGTACGTCCCGCACTCCGCGCAGCGCGAGCCCAGCAGCGCCGGCGGGGCACCGTCGTCACCGGTGGTGAACCAGCCCTCGACGGCGGGCACCCGGGTCGGGGCCGGCATCAGCCGAGCCGCTCGATGATCGTCGCGTTGGCCTGCCCGCCACCCTCGCACATCGTCTGGAGCCCGTAGCGGGCACCGGTGCGCTCCATCTCGTTGAGCAGGGTGGCCATGAGGCGGGCCCCCGAGCACCCGGTGGGATGACCGATGGCGATGGCGCCGCCGTTGGGGTTCACGCGTTCGGGGTCGGGACGGTACTCGCGCTCCCAGGCGAGGACGACCGACGCGAAGGCCTCGTTGATCTCGACCAGGTCGATGTCGTCGAGCGAGAGCTTCGCCTTGGCCAGCACCAGCGCGGTGGCCGGGATGGGAGCCGTCAGCATGATCTGGGGGTCGTTGGCCGCCACCGCGAACGTGTGGAAGCGCGCCCGTGGCCGCAGCCCCAGGGACGACGCCCGCTCCTCGCTCATGATGAGCACCGCCGCTGCGCCGTCGGAGATCTGCGACGACGTCCCCGCCGTGACCGTGCCCGTCTCGGAGAAGGCCGGCTTCAACCCGGCCAGCTTCTCGAGCGAGGTGTCCCGGCGGATGCCCTCGTCGGACTCGAGCAGCCCGCCCACCTCGCCGGCCCCGGGCACGTCCGGATGGACCCGGGCTGCGAGCGGCGCGATCTCGTTGGCGAAGCGGCCCTCGTCGGTGGCCCGCGCCGCTCGTTGGTGCGAGCGCAGTGCGAACTCGTCCATGTCGTCGCGCGAGATGTGCCAGCGCCGCGCGATCTCCTCCGCGCACTCGCCCTGGTGGATCAGCGCGAAACGCTCGGTGTACAGCGGCCCGTACGCCTCGCCCGGCCCGGGCTCGGTCGTCGACCCGATCGGCACCCGGCTCATCGACTCCACGCCGGCACCGATGGCCACGTCCATGGCGCCGGCCATGACGGCCTGGGCGGCGAAGTGGATGGCCTGCTGCGCCGAGCCGCACTGGCGGTCGACCGTCGTCCCGGGGACCGTCTCGGGGAACCCCGCCGCCAGGGCCGCGTTACGGGCGATGTTCATCGCCTGCTCCCCGACCGTCATGGTGCACCCCATGACCACGTCCTCGACCAGGGCGGGGTCCAGGTCGTTGCGGGCCAGCAGGGCGGCCAGCGGCTGGGCCGCCAGGTCGGTGGCGTGCCACCCCGAGAGGCGCCCCCCACGGCGGCCAACGGGGGTTCGGACGGCGTCGACGATCACGGCGTTGGGCATGAGGCACCAATTCTGACGCCGAATCAGATCTGGTGCCAGACGCGCCGGCGGGTCCAAGCCCTTGCCCTGATGGACCAACATGAAGCGCGTGCGCAGGGGTGTGGCTTTCGCAAGCGTCTGCGCCCTCGGCGTCGGCGTGCTCGCCGCCTGCGCGGGTGCCAGCCCCGCCCCGCCCGCGGCCGCGACCCGCGGCACCACGCCGGACCCGGTCCTGGCCGCCGGGGAGCGTGCCACGGTCGTGTACTGCAACCACGAGGAGGCCCGGATCACCGAGCCGTCGGCGCTGCACGGCCCGGCGCCGGCCGCCGTGTACGTGCACGGCGGCTCGTGGGTCTCGGGCAACTACGACACGGGCGGGTTCATCAGCGGCACCATCGGTCCCGCCCTCGCCGCCAAGGGGTTCGTGGTGGTCGGCCTCGACTACCGGCTCGGGCCGCGTCAGCACTGGCCGGACCAGATCGCCGACGTCAAGTGCGCCATTCGCTACCTGCGCGCCAACGCACACTCGCTGCACATCGACCCCGACGAGATCGGGGCCTGGGGACAGAGCGCCGGCGGCCACCTGGTGGCGCTGCTGGGCACGGCGGGGCCGTCGGCCGGCTGGGACGTCGGGCCGTTCCTCGACCAGTCGAGCAGGGTGCAGGCGGTGGTCGACATGGCCGGGCCGAGCGACCTGCTCACGATGGGGAACCAGGGCGACGCCGTGCTCGTGGCGGAGAGCTTCGTGTCGCTCCTCGGCCGGGTCCCGAAGACGCAGCTCGGCGCGGCGCTGCGGGCGGCGAGCCCGGTGACCTACATCGCGCGTGGCGACCCGCCCTTCCTCATCCTCGACGCACCCAACGACGAGATCGTGTACCCGCAGCAGTCCGAGGAGCTCTCCTGGGACCTCGGCGCGAATGGCGTGCCGCACGAGCTGGTGTCCGTGACCCAGGGCGGCCACGAGTTCAGCACGCCGGGGGAGTCGCCCGACGAGGCCGCCATCATCCAACTCGTCGTGGACTTCTTCGTGCGCACGCTCGTGCTCCACCAGCCGGTCGGGGGCGGCGCCTGACGGCACGACACATCGCCCACCTTGGCAAGGCGGAGGCCGCTGTGCCAGATTCGCAGCGCCTATGGACCACACCCGTGGATCTGACCCAGTGCACCTGACCCAGTGCAAATGACATGGACCTGACCTTCGGCCCCGAGCACGAGGCGTTCCGGGCGGAGGCCCGGGCGTGGCTGGCAGCGCACGTCCCGCCCGACCCGCTCCCCTCGTTCGACACCGCCGCCGGTTTCGAGGCCCACCGGCGCTGGGAGCGCACCATGTTCGACGACCGGTGGTCGGTCGTCAGCTGGCCGGCCGAGTACGGCGGCCGCGACCTCGGGATCTTCGAGTGGCTCCTGTTCGAGGAGGAGTACTACCGCGCCCGCGCCCCCAAGCGCGTGAGCCAGAACGGCATCTTCCTCCTCGCGCCGACGATGCTCGGGTACGGGACGGACGCCCAGAAGGCGCGCTTCCTGCCGCCGATGGCTTCGGGTGACGAGATCTGGTGCCAGGCGTGGTCCGAGCCCGACGCCGGCAGCGACCTCGCCGGCATCCGCTCGCGGGCGGTGCGCAATGCGACCGGCGACGGCTGGCTGTTGAGCGGGCAGAAGACGTGGGCCAGCCGAGGGGCGTTCGCCGAGTGGTGCTTCGGCATCTTCCGTACCGACATCGAGGCCGAGCGCCACCGCGGGCTGACCTACTTCCTCGTCGCCATGGACTCGCCCGGCGTGACGGTCCGCCCCATCCCCCAGCTCGACGGCGAGACCGGCTTCGCCGAGGTCTTCTTCGACAACGTGGAGGTCCCCGACGAGCAGGTCCTGGGCGACGTCGGGGCCGGCTGGTCGGTGGCGATGGCGACGGCCGGTTCCGAGCGCGGGCTGTCGCTGCGCAGCCCGGCGCGCTACACCGAGGCAGCCGACCGCCTCGTCGCGCTCTTCGACCAGCGCGGCGGCCCGGCCGCATGCGCCGACGCCGTCGCCCGGGCCCACATGGACGCCGAGGCCTACGAGCTCCACACCTACTGGACAGCGTCACGGGTGGCCCGCGGTCAGGCGGTGGGCGCGGAGGCGAGCTGCAACAAGATCTTCTGGTCCGAGACCGACGTCGCCATCCACACCACCGCGCTCGACCTGCTCGGCGCCGATGCCGAGCTGCTGGAGGCCGGCGCGCCAGGCGAGTGGCTCGACGACTACCTCTTCGCGTTGGCCGGCCCGATCTACGCCGGGACCAACGAGATCCAACGCAACGTGGTGGCCGAGCGCCTGCTCGGGCTCCCGCGGGGCTGAAGCGGGCCGGGCGTGGACTTCTCCTTCACCGACCAGCAGGAGGCATTGCGAGACGGCGTGCGAACGGTCCTCGACACGGAGTGCGCGCCCGACGCGCTGCGCGCGTTCGAGCTGGCCGACGAGGAGGGCCGGGCCGAGCTGGCCCGGAACCGGTGGGCCGTGCTGGCCGAGCTCGGCGCGCCCGCGCTCGTCGTGCCCGAAGCCGCCAACGGGCTGGGCCTGAGCGACGTCGACCTGGTCGGCGTGCTCGAGGAGGCGGGTCGGGCCTGCCTGCCCGAACCGCTGCTCGAGACGGCCGCGCTCGCCGCGCCGACGCTGGCCGCCCTGCTCCCCGATCTCACCGCCGCGGCCGCGCTCAGCGCGTTGGTCGAGGACGACGCGGGCTTCGCGGTCGGCGGCATCGACGTCACCGCGACCGGGATCGTCTCGCCGACGGAGGTGACGGCGGACGGGACGCTGCGCACCCCCCGCGTCGTCGGCGCCCGCGAGGCGACGATCCTGTTGCTGGCCTGCCGCGACCCCGAGTCGGGTTGGCAGCTGCACGCGGTCCCGGCCGCGTCGTGCGCGGTGCGTGAGACGCCGGCACTGAGCTCGTCGCGCGACCTGTCGACGGTGCAGTGGCCGCTCGACGCGGACACGTTGCTCGCCTACGGCGTGGCGGCCGAGGCCGCAGTGGCGCTGCTCGCGGATCGCGCCGCTGCCGGCTCTGCCGCGCTGTTGATCGGCCTGGCCGACCGCATGGTCGCCATGGCGTCGGCGTACGCCAAGGAGCGCCACCAGTTCGGCAAGCCGATCGGAAGCTTCCAGGCCGTCAAGCACCACCTGGCCAACGCCCGCGTGGCGCTGGAGTTCGCCCGCCCCGCCACCTACCGCGCCGCGTGGTCGCTCGCCACCGCCCAGCCCACGCTCTCGCACGACGCCTCCATGGCCAAGGCGATGGCGTCCGACGCCGCCGACCTGGCCGCCCGGGTGGCCCTGCAGGTCCACGGCGCCATCGGGTACACCTGGGAGTGCGACCTCCACTTCTTCCTGAAACGCACCTGGGCGCTCTCGCGGGCCTGGGGCGACGCCGCCACCCACCGCCGCCTCGTCCTGGCCCAGGCCAGGCGGGCGCTCCCGGGTGGGCCACGCTGATGTCCGATTCCCGCCAGTAATCGTCACCGCGGCGTGTCACGCTGGCACCCGTGATTGAGGACCCGGACCGCTGCTACCAGGCGGCGCAGAGCAAGGACGCCCGTTTCGACGGCTGGTTCTTCTGTGCCGTCACCTCGACCGGGATCTACTGCCGGCCCAGCTGCCCGGCCCGTACGCCCAAGCGGGAGAACGTCCGCTTCTACCCCACCGCGGCCGCCGCCCAGCAGGCCGGGTTCCGCGCCTGCCTGCGCTGCCGGCCCGACGCCACGCCCGGATCGCCGGAGTGGAACATCCGGGCCGACGTCGTGGCGCGCGCCATGCGGCTCATCCGTGACGGCATCGTCGACCGCGAGGGGATCGAGGGCCTGGCCCGACGCCTCAGCTACAGCCCGCGCCAGCTGAACCGGCTCGTCACGGCAGAGGTGGGGACCGGACCGCTCGCCATCGCCCGCGCCCAATGCAGCCAGACGGCGCGCATCCTGCTCGAGACGACGGACCTCCCCATCGCGCACGTCGCGTTCGCCGCCGGCTTCGCCAGCGTGCGCCAGTGCAACGACACGGTGCGCCAGATCTTCGCCGACACACCGAGCGGCCTGCGGGCGCGCGCGGCACGGACCGCTTCGGGCAAACGGGGCGCCCGCGCCGGCGCGGGCGGCGGCGCCCAGGCCATCCGGCTCCGGCTCCCGTGCCGGCGCCCGTTCAGCCCGCAGTCGGTGCTCGCCTTCCTCGGCACCCGCGCCCTGCCCGGGGTGGAGTCGCTCGACGGCTCGTCCTACCGCCGCAGCCTGCGCTTGCCCCACGGCCACGGCATCGTGGCGCTGCGAGCCCCCCAGGGCGGGGGGGACGGCGCCGACCAGCGGAGCGGTCCCTCCTATGTGGAAGGGGAGCTCGTCCTGTCGGATCTGCGCGACCTCACCACCGCCGTCTCTCGCTGCCGCCAGCTGCTCGACCTCGACGCCGACCCGGTCGCGGTGTGGGAGGCCCTGCGCGGCGACGCGCTGGTGGGCCCGGTCGTCGAGCGCGACCCGGGGCGCCGGGTTCCCGGCGCCGCCGACGGCTTCGAGCTGGCCGTGCGCGCCGTGATCGGCCAGCAGGTCTCCGTGTCGGGGGCACGCACCGTCGCCGGGCGCCTCGTGCAGGCCGGCGGCGACCCTCTGCCCGGGGCCGACGGCACGATCACGCACCTCTTCCCGACGCCGGCCGCGCTGGCCGAGCTGGCGGGCCGCGTGCCGGGCGCATTCGCCATGCCGGCGGGGCGGCGCCGGGCCCTCGTCGCGCTGGCCGAGGCGGTCGAGCGCGGCGACGTCGTGATCGACCCGGGCGCCGACCCCCACGAGGTGCGCCGGTCGCTGGTGCAGCTGCCCGGCATCGGGCCCTGGACCGCCGAGTACGTGGCCATGCGCGCACTGCGCGACCCCGACGCGTTCATGCCGACCGACCTCGGCATCCGACGGGCGGCCCGAGCCATCGGGCTGCCCGACGACCCCGCCCGCCTCGTGGGCCTGACCGAGTCGTGGCGCCCGTGGCGGAGCTACGCCATGGTGCACCTGTGGTCGCTCCCTGCCCCGGCCCACGCCCTCCCCTCCCCACCACTGAAAGGACGTGCCGCATGAGCACCGCCACCACCCGCAGCGCCGCCACCACCACCGCCACCATGCCGCTCGACACCCCGATCGGCCACCTCGTCCTCGAGTGCGACGGCGACGTGCTGATCGGCGTCTGGCTTCCCCACGAGCGCCGGCATGGGCGCCGCGACGTGGACGACGTGCCCCCGATCCTCAAGGAGACGGCGGCCCAGCTCGAGGAGTACTTCGCCGGCGAACGCACCGAGTTCGAGGTCACGATGGAGCTCGACGGCACCCCCTTCCAACGGGAGGTCTGGGCCGAGCTGTGCCGCATCCCCTATGGCGAGACGATCAGCTACGGCGAGCTGGCCCGCCGGGTCGGGCGCCCCAGGGCGCCCCGGGCCGTGGGCCAGGCCAACGGCCGCAACCCGATCCCGATCATCGTGCCCTGTCACCGCGTGCTGGCGAGCAACGGGATCGGCGGGTACGGCGGCGGCCTGAAGATCAAGCGTGCGCTGCTCGCCGTCGAGGGCGTCACCACCTAAGGGCACTTGGGCCCTGGCGGGCCGGACGCGGTCGTCGCACCATCGAAGCATGCGGAGCTACGGCGACTACCTGCGCTGGTTGTACAGGGGCGGCCACCCGAACCGGTTCGCCAAACTGCAGAACCAGTTGTCCGCCCTGGCCTTCGCCGCCGGCGTGTGGCCCAGCCGGGCCGGCACGCTGGAGGTCCGCGGCCGTCGCAGCGGCAAGATCGTCTCGTTCCCCGTCGTCATCGCCGACTACGAAGGCGAGCGCTATCTCGTCTCCATGCTGGGGTCGAAGTCGAACTGGGTCCGGAACCTCGAAGCGGACGGCGGGCGGGCGCAGCTGCGCCACGGCAAGCGGGAGGCGGTGAGCCTGATCGAGATCGACCCTGCGGTGCGGGCACCCATCATCCGCCGCTACCTCACACTCGCCCCCGGGGCCCGGCCCCACATCCCGGTCGACCGCACCGCGCCGCTCGGCGAGTTCGAGCATATCGCCGCCGACTACCCCGTCTACCGGATAGAGCCCAGGGCGGACGCGGCCTGAAGGCGGGGCCACCGGGCACGTAAGGTGCGCCGGTGGAGACTGCCCGGAGTGTGCGAGACGCGTTCGACCTGAGGGGGCGCGTGGCGTTGGTGACCGGGGCCGGCGGCAGCATCGGGCGCACCACGGCCGAGGTGCTGGCCGGGGCCGGCGCCACCGTGGTCTGTGCGGACATCGACGCGGCCGCGGCCTCCGAGACGGCGAGCGCCATCCTCGGCCAGGGCGGGAGGGCGGAGAGCGCGCAGCTCGACGTCTCGCAGTTCGGCGCGGCGGCGACGCTCGTCGACATGGTGGCTGCGCGCCACGGCGGCCTGCACGTCATGTGCAACATCGCCGGGATCATGATCGACAGCACCATCATCGACCTCGACCCGGACGAGTTCGACCGCATCCTGTCGGTGAACCTCAAGGGCGTGGTCTACGGATGCCAGGCCGCCGGGAGGGTGATGGTGGCGCAGCGCGGCGGCTCCATCGTCAACATGTCCTCGGCGGCCGTGCTCACACCCGCGCCCGGCATCGGGCCCTACGCCATCTGCAAGGCCGGCGTCGCGCAGCTGACCAAGACGATGGCCGTCGAGGTGGGCGAGCACGGCGTGCGGGTCAACACCGTGGCGCCCGGGTTCGTCCCGAGCAACATGACGGCGCGCTACTACACCAACCCCGACGGGACCATCAACGAGCAGGGCAAGGCGGCCATGCTGGCGCCGATGGCCCGCATGACACCCCTGCGCCGCGTGGGGGTGACCGCCGACATCGCCTACTGCGTGCTGTACCTCGCCTCGGACGCCGCCAGCTTCGTGACCGGGCAGTT
The DNA here is from genome assembly GCA_963717455.1 of uncultured Acidimicrobiaceae bacterium. Lineage (GTDB taxonomy): Bacteria > Actinomycetota > Acidimicrobiia > Acidimicrobiales > RAAP-2 > Bog-473. The sequence goes on along the minus strand of OY970336.1, from coordinate 1,094,935 downwards.
GCTCAGCCCGAACGGCGGCGTCTCCATGCACTACTGAGGAGGGTCGGAGACATGAATGACACCGTGGTGATGGAGTTGCCCGACGGTCGTGAACTGGCGTGGCTCGAGGTGGGCCACCCCGCAGGTCCGGCGGTGTTCGTTTTTCACGGGACACCCGGATCACGCCTCCAAGTGTCATTCGACGAGGAGCCGATCAACGCAGCCCAGGTCCGATTCGTCGCGGTGGACCGTCCTGGATACGGACACAGCACGTTCCAGCCAGGCCGTACATTGGCAGATTGGGCCGTGGACGTCTCCTCCCTCGCCGACCACCTGAACGTCGACAAGTTCTCGGTCATCGGAATTTCAGGCGGAGGCCCTCACGCCGCCGCCTGTGCTCGGTTTCTGCCCGATCGGGTGATCGGTGCCGGCATCGTGAGTGGCGTGGGCCCGCTGGTTGAGACCGCAGCCGAAGAGGGAATGATGGGCCTCAACAAGGGGATCGTTCGATTGGCCCGCCGTTCCGAGCATCTGGCCTATCCCCCGTTTGCAATCAGCGGATACGTCTTCCGCCGGTGGCCCGAACTGGCACTACGAGCTGCTCCTCGACAACTCCCGGCGTGCGATCTCGAGGTGTTGAACCGTCCGAAGGTGAAAGCGGCCTTCATGGAGGACTACCGACGGTTCTCCTCGACCAGCGCGATGGCAGCTGCACAGGACTTCCACCTCTTCGCGACAGACTGGGGCTTCCGCCTCGAAGACATCACGCCGCCCGTCAACGTCTGGCATGGCGACCAGGACCGCAACGTTCCGTTCTCCCATGGACGGCTCCAGGCGGATCGCATCCCGGGGGCTCGCATGCACGAATGCCCCGGAGAGGGTCATCTGCTCGTCGTGGACCACCTCGAGGAGATCCTGCGGACCGTGAGCGGCCAAGGGTCATAGCACGGGGCTCGATGCGGTCCCGGCGCGCCGGCCCGGCGACGGTCGCACGCTCTGCCCTCATCCCCACTGGCCAGGCTGGTAGTCGCCTGCGGGCTGGCGGGTGATGACGTTGAGACGGTTGTAGGTGTTGATGAGGGCGATGAGGCACACGAGTGCGCCGAGCTGCTCGTCGTCGTAGTGCCTGGCTGCGTCCTCCCAGGCTTCGTCGGACACGCCGCGGGCATCCGCGAGGCGGGTCCCTTGCTCGGTGAGTTCCAGGGCGGCCTTCTCGGCCTCGGTGAAGACCGTGGCCTCCCGCCAGGCGGCGATCAGGTGAAGCCGCACAGAGCTTTCGCCGCGATGCTCGGCGTCCTTGGTGTGCATATCGAGGCAGCCCGAACACCCGTTGATCTGGCTGGCCCGGATCTTCACCAGCTCCTGCGTCGCGGCCGGCAGACTCGAATCGGTCACGACCCCGCCCGATGAGTTGAGGTACTTGACGAATTTCAGGGCGATGGCATTGTCATAGGGGTCGAGTCGGGCGTCCATGGTGATCTCCTTCCGCTGTGTCGTCTACGACCTCTAAGACCCTTCAGCACGACAAGATGTGACATGGTGTCGGACCGGGCCCGGTCGGATCACCTTCATCAGGGCTTCCGGGTCGTCTACTGAGCACTCCTGGGGATTGGGTGAAGCACAATCCAGCGCTTGCGGATCTCGAGTTCCTCTCGGGCGAGTGGGACATGGAGATATCCAACGCGCCATTCCTGCCCAGTCCTGACGACACCGCTCATGGGGACGTCACCTTCGAGTGGATCGAAGACGGTGCCCTTCTGGTGATGCGCCAGAGCGAGCAGTCGGGGAACCCTCCGTCGGCACGCTGGGCGATCGGCCGGGACGAATCCGGCGCAGACTACACAGTCCTCTACTCCGACATCCGAGGTGTGTCACGGATCTACGAGATGCGCTTGAAAGAGGCAACCTGGCAGTTGTGGCGCACGACTCCCGGTTTCTCGCAACGCTTCGAAGGCCGAGTGAGCCCGGACCGGAAGACGATCACGTCGCGTTGGGAGAAGTCGTTCGATGGCGCAACGTGGGAACACGACTTCGACATCACCTATACCCGGCGGCAGCCGCTCGGCCCCGACGGCGGCGTCTCGATGCGCTCTTGACCTACGACCCCCATCGCCGCGTCGTCGCCGCGCCCGATGCCGCGCTGGCGCACCTCCGCCGGGCGGACCCCGTGCTGGCTCACATCATCGCGGCGCACCCCAACTTCGACCCTCGCTCGTGGCTGGTCGACCTGCCACCCATGGATGCTTTCGGCGCGCTCGTGTTCCAGGTCGTCGGCCAGCAGCTCTCCGTCGCCGCCACCCGCCGCATCCTCGAGCACCTCTGCGCAGAGTTCGGCGGGCGGCTGCCCGAGCCGACCGAATTGCTCGCGTTGGACGCGTCGGCGCTCCGCGGTACCGGGCTGTCGGGAAGGAAGGTCGAGACGCTGCGCGCCGTGGCGGCGCAGTTCGCCGACGGCGTGCTGTCGGACCGCGACCTGCGCGCCCTGTCCGACGAGGAGATCGAGGCCAGGTTGACCACCATCGCGGGCATCGGGCCGTGGACGGTGCACGGGATGCTGATCATCGCCCTCGATCGCCCCGACATCGTGCTCCCGGGCGACCTGGCGTTGCGCAAGGTGATCCAGCGCGCCTACGGCCTCGATCGTCTCCCCACGCCTGAGGACGTCCTCCGGATCGCCGAGCCGTGGCGGCCGTACCGCAGCCTGGCCACCGCCTACCTCTTCGGGGCCGAGTTCGAGACGCCCGCCGCGGTGGAGCCCTGAGTCCCGCCCGTGCTCGGTGCGTGATGGCGATCGCCAGCACGCCGTCACTGAACGCCTCCATCCGACCCTTGCCCAGGCTGGTGCCGCTCTTCGCTGTCTCATCGGCGTTGGCCAAGGTCCCCTCCGACGTCGGGGCGACAGTGGCAACCGCTGTCGTGACGACGCGGCGCCGGATCGGACCGAGCCGTGCCGATGGCGACCGGGCCGCTAGGACAGCCGCACCAGGTCGAACTGGCCGGTCGCGGTGTCCGACACGACGACGGCCGGCCCGGGGCCGATGAGCGTGACCGCCGCCCCGACCCCCACCGCATCGCTCATGACGCCGTGCGGGTCGATGCGCAGCACGCACGAGGCCGGGATCGGCGGCGACGCCTGGGGGCACGACGCGCCGTTCCCCGCCGGGACGAGCACGAGCGGGCCCGCGGCGGAGTCCACCACGCTGCTCGTCACCGAGCCGCTGTACGAGCCGAGCACGCCCAGGGTCGTGGTGTCGTAGGTGGTGAACTCGGCGTCGAGCCCCTGACCGGCGGGCTGGCTGACCCACACCGCGCCGCCGGCGACGACATCGACGTACTGGACGCCGCCGCCCAGGCCGTTCGGCGTGTGGGCGAGGACCGGGCCGGTCGCGCTGGCCCCGCCGGGGCGCGCGACGGCGAGGTGGTGGTCGTCGCTCTCGTAGTAGACGGAGCCGTCGGGCCCAATGGCGTCACCGAGTCCGCGCACGACCAGGTGCGGCGCCGCCGAGGTCGTCGGGTCGAGGCTGTACACGCTGACCGTGTTGCCCTGGGTCACCGAGACGAACACCCTGCCGCCGGCCGCCGCCAGAGAGACCAGGTTGTCGTCGGAGCTGTTGGCCGCGTTGACGGGTGGCATCGTCCACTGGCCGTCCTGGTTGCCGCTGGCGCGGTTGTAGCCGTACACCGTGGCGTAGGTCGCCACGTAGAAGTTGGTGCTGTCGTCCGCCAGCGCGGCGACGCCGGCGGGCACGTGCTCGGCGATGGCGGCAGGGCCGTTGGCGTCGACCACCCAGGTGACGGCGGGAGCGGGGCTGGTCGGGTCCTGCGGTGCAGCGAACACGGCGCCGTCGGGGCTCTCGGCGGCGGCGACGCGGTCGGCCGAGAACGGGAGAGGGATCGGCGACCCCGCCGTCAACGGCCCCGACGTGGCCACGGGAGGTAGCGTGGAAGGCGGGGTGGCGGTCGTGGTGGTGGACGACGGCGAGGACGGCGTCGAGCCGCCGTGGTGCGGAGCCGGGGGGGCGGCCTTCGGCGAGGAGGGGCTGGAGCTGCAGGATGCCAGCGCCAGTCCCAGGGCTGCGACCGTCAATGCCGCTTGCAGGCGTCGGTCCTCGTGCCCCCTCATCGGGGTAAGTATGGCGTCGGCCGGCGGCGAGTACCGTGCGCCCATGGTCACCACCCGCGACATCTCCTACGAGGCCGACGGCCGCACCATGGTCGGGCTCCTCGCATTACCCGACGGTACCGATCGCCGGCCCGGCGTCCTGGTGTCCCACGAGGGCCCGGGCCTCGACGACACCGCGCGCTCCGTTGCCGGCCGGTTGGCCGAGGAGCTGGGCTACGTGGCCTTCGCGCTCGACTACCACGGCGGCGGCCGCCCGGTCGAGGACCGGGCGCAGATGATGGCCCGCATCGGCGAGCTGCGGGCCGACCCGGCGCGCGCCCGGGCGATCGGGTCCGCCGGGCTGGACGTGCTGTGCGCCGAGGCGCGCACCGACCGCGACCGCCTGGCCGCCATCGGGTACTGCTTCGGCGGCACGCTGTCCTTCGAGCTGGCGCGCGGCGGCGCCGACCTCAAGGCGGTGGTGGGCTTCCACGCCGGGCTCTCCACCGTGCGGCCCGAGGACGCCCGCAACATCGTGGGGAAGGTGCTGGCGCTGATCGGCGCCGACGACCCCATCGTCGGCAACGACGAGCGGCGCGCCTTCGAAGAGGAGATGCGCGCCGGCGGAGTGGACTGGCAGCTGCACGTCTACGGCGGCGCCGTGCACTCGTTCACGAACCCCCGGGCGGCCGGGGTCGACATCCCCGGCATCGCCTACCACGAGCCCACCGACCGCCGCTCCTGGCAGGCGATGCTCGACCTATTCGACGAGGTCTTGGCCTGAGCGTCTCGCTGGCTCGTTTCTGACGCCCCGTCAGGTGCGGGCTACGCTCCCTGGACATGGCTGAGCCCCTCCCGAAGATCATCTCGGTCGACGACCACGTGGTCGAGCCGCCCAACGTGTGGCAGGACCGCCTCCCCTCCAAGTACACCGAGGTGGGGCCGCGGGTGGTGCGGGCGCCGATGCCCGAGGTCGAGTTCCGGGGCGGCTCGCTCAAGGTCAAGCCAGGATCCGTGGGCGAGCCCGTCGACTGGTGGTACTACGAGGACCTCAAGCGGCCCTTGCTGCGCGTGGACTCGGCCGTCGGGGTGCCGCGCGACGAGGTGACCATGAAGGGCGTGACCTACGAGGACATGCGTCCCGGCTCCTACGAGGTGAAGCCCCGGCTCGACGACATGGACGCCAACCACATCGAGGCCGCGCTGTGCTTCCCGACCTTCCCCCGCTTCTGCGGCCAGACCTTCACCGAGGCCAAGGACAAGGACCTGGGGCTGCTCTGCGTCAAGGCCTACAACGACTGGATGGTCGAGGAGTGGTGCGCCGACACCGGTGGCCGCCTCATCCCGCTGTGCCTCATCCCGCTGTGGGACGCCGAGCTGGCTGCGGCCGAGGTGCAGCGAAACGCGGAGCGCGGCGTGCGGGCCGTCTGTTTCAGCGAGATCCCACCCTTCCTCGGCCTGCCCAGCGTGCACGACCCGGACCACTACTGGGATCCCTTCTTCCGCGCCTGTTCCGAGAGCAAGACCGTGGTCAACATGCACATCGGCAGCTCGTCGAAGATGCCCTCGACCTCCGCCGACGCACCGCCGGCGGTGGGGTCGACCCTGACCCACACCAATGCCACGTTCTCGCTGGTCGACTTCCTCTTCAGCGGCGTCTTCGTGCGCTTCCCCGAGCTCAAGGTCGCCTACTCGGAGGGCCAGATCGGGTGGATCCCCTACATCCTGGAGCGGGCCGACCGGGTCTGGGAGGACAACCGCGGCTGGGGCGGCGTGGCCGACATCGTGCCGGAGAAGCCGTCGAGCTACTTCAAGGACCATGTGTGGGGGTGCTTCTTCGACGACGCGCACGGACTGCGCTCGGTGGATGAGATCGGCGAGGACAACATCACCTACGAGTCGGACTACCCCCACTCGGACTCGACGTGGCCCCGCACCCGCCAGATCGCCGAGGAGCAGATGGCGGACCTGACCGACGAGCAGCGCCGCAAGATCGTGCGGGGCAATGCGATCAAGCTGTTCGGCCTCGACCTCGTGGCCTGACGCCGCCGCCACGCTCCCTGACGGATGGACCTCCGCTACACCGCGTCCGAGCAGACCTTCCGCGCCGAGCTGCGGGCCTGGCTGGCGGCGACCCTCCCGGGCATCGGTGATCCGCCGCCCCACGACGACTGGCCGGCGCGGCGTGCCTACGACGTGCGTTGGCAGCGCACGCTGTTCGACGCCGGCTACGCGGGCGTCGACTGGCCGGCCGAGGGCGGCGGGCGGGGCGCCTCACCGGTGGAGCAGCTGATCTTCAAGGAGGAGTGCGAGCGCGCCGGCGCGCCCTACGTCGGAGTGAATTTCGTCGGGTTGCTGCATGCCGGGCCGACGATCATCGCCGAGGGGACCAGCGCCCAGAAGGAGCACTACCTCCCGGCCATCCTGCGCGGTGACGAGGTGTGGTGCCAGGGCTTCAGCGAGCCCGACGCCGGCAGCGACCTGGCCTCGCTGAGGACGCGCGCCGTACGCGACGGGGACGACTACGTCGTGACCGGATCGAAGATCTGGACGTCGCACGCCGAGGTGGCCGACTTCTGCGAGCTGCTCGTCCGCACCGGCGACGACGGCCGCCGGGGCATCAGCTGGCTCATCCTGCCGATGGTCGCTGCCGGGATAGAGATTCGCCCGTTGCGCACGATGGAGGGCACCACCGAGTTCGCCGAACTGTTCCTCAACGAGGTGCGCATCCCCGTGGCCAACCGAGTCGGCGACGAGAACGACGGCTGGCGCGTCACCATGGTCACGCTTTCCTTCGAGCGGGGCACCGCATTCGTGGGCGAGCTGCTCGAGTGCATGCGGCTCCTCGGCGAGCTGCGCACGGTGGCCGGCCGGCTCGGGCTGCTGGGCGACGCCGGCCTGATCCGGCGCATCGGCCACCTCGTGGCGGCGTTCGACGCGCTGTGGGCGCTCACGAAGCGCAACGTATCGGAGGCGGCGCGCACCGGTGTCCCGGGCATCGGCGGCTCGGTGTTCAAGCTCTCGTTCTCCGAGCACGCACAGGCCCTGGGCGACCTGGCCATAGAGGTGCTCGACCGGGCGGCGCTCGGCGCGGACCCACTGACCGGTCCCGACGGGGCGACACTGGGCAACGGCGAGCAGCTGCACGCCTGGTTCAAGTCGATCTCGCTGACGATCGCCGCGGGCACGTCGCAGGTGCAGCGCAACATCGTCGCCGAGCGCATCCTCGGGCTCCCCAAGGGCCGCTGATGGACTTTCGCGTCGGCGAGGACCAGCGGGAGCTGGCCGAGGGGATCAGGACCATGATCGCCGGGCGGCTGCCGCTCGAGCAGGTGCGCTCGGCCGAGGGGGCCGAGCACGCCATCGGTGCCGACGACTGGGCGGCGCTCGGCGAGACGGGCGTCTTCGCGCTCACGCTGCCCGAGCCCGCCGGCACGGGCCTCGGCATGGCCGACGCGGTGGTCGTCTTCGAGGAGCTGGGCCGGGCGCTCATCCCCGGACCGCTCGTCGGGACCTTCCTGGCGGCCAACGCCGGAGTGGTCGCGGGATCGGCCGAGGGGCGGGCCCAGGTGGGCCTCTTCTGCGGTGGCCCCGGTCCGATCCTGGTCGAGCACCTGGCCTCGCTCGACGGGCTGCTCGTCCTGCCCGCCTACGACCGCGGCTCCACGCCGCGCCTGCTGGCGCCGGCACCCGACGCGGCGGATGCGACCCGCATGGCCTCGCCGCTCGACCCGCTCACCCCCCTCTGGCACCTCGAGTCCCTCCCCGCGGGCGAGCCGGTGGCCGACGCCGGCGCGCGCATGATCGCGCGACGGCTCAGTGCTGACGGCCGCGCTGCAAGTGGGGCACGCCACCGAGGTTCTCGACCTCGCCGTGGCCTACGCCAAGGAGCGCCACCAGTTCGGCCAGCCCATCGGGAGCTTCCAGGCGATCAAGCACATGTGTGCCGACATGCTCGTGCGGGCCGAGGTGGCGCGCGCCGCGGTGCACGCCGCGGCCTGCCTGGCCGACGCGCCCGATGTCGCCGCAGCCGAGGCCGAGGCCGCCGGCAGCACCCCCGCCGAGCAGGTGGACCGGGCGGTGATGGGTGCCAAGCTGCTGGCCGACGAGGCCGCACTGGCCAACGCACGCGCCGCAATCCAGGTGCACGGGGGGATGGGCTTCACCTGGGAGGTGCCGCTGCACCTCCACCTGAAACGGGCCCGGGTGCTCGCGACGTCCTTCGGCACGAGTGCCAAGCTGGAGGCGGCGGTCTCCGTCTTCGCCTGAGGCATCATCTGACCCGTCCCCGTCCGATGGGAGAACACGCAATGACCGACCCCGCCCTGATCCCCACCGACGTGGTGCGCGCCGTCCCCGAGGGACAGGTCGTCTACGGCATGCAGCTGCCCATCCAGTCCCAGTCCACGCTCTACGTGGCCGACTGGGAGAAGGAGTCCGGGCCGACGGAGCTGGCACGCATCGCACGGGTGGCAGACGAGGCGGGCTTCTTCTACCTCGGCGTGTGTGACCACACCGCCATCCCGCGCCGGCTGGCCGACGCCATGGGGACCACCTGGTACGACACGACGGCCACGCTCGGGTGGCTGGCCGCGCTCACCACGCACACCCACCTCCTCTCGCACGTGCTGATCCTCGCCCAGCGCCACCCGCTGCGGGCGGCCAAGGAGCTGGCGACGCTCGACCGGCTCTCGGGCGGCCGCCTGATCGTCGGCGTGGGCGCCGGCCACGTGCCCGAGGAGTACGAGCTGCTGACCGGCGGCTTCACCGAGCGCGGGCGCCATACCGACGAGGCCGTCTCCGCGCTGGCTCGCTGCTTCACCGACGAGTTCCCCGAGCTGCCGGGGCCACGCTTCCCCGCCTCCGACATGGGCCTGGGACCGCGGCCCGTGCGCACGCCCCGGCCGCCGATCTGGATCGGCGGGTCCTCGCCGGCGGCCATCCGGCGCACCGCGGCTTTCGGCGACGGGTGGCTCCCCCAGGGGACGCGCCGACACGACTTGCCGGGCCAGATCGCCCGGCTGCGCGAGCTGCGGGCCCGGCTGCGCGACGGCGCGCCGATCGACATCGGCACCATCGCCGAACCCATCTACCTCACGTCCGGCGGCTCGGGGTGGGACCTGCCCGGATGGGTCCTCAGCGGTGGCGGCGAGCAGGTCGCGGCGTCGCTGCGGGAGCTGGTCGCCATGGGGGTCAACCACCTGCAGGTGCGCTTCATGGCGCGCAGCGCCGAGGAGTTCTGCGAGCAGACGGCGCGCTTCGGCGTCGAGGTGGGTCCCCTGCTGGCCCGCTAGCCACCTCCCGGCCATAGGGTGGAGGGGCCATGTCGTCGTTCTCCTATGCGCTGGGGGCGCTGGTCCTCGTCTTCGTCCTGCTGCGCCAGGTCAGGGTGCGGCCGGTGCGCCGTGTGTTCCAGCCCCGGCTGCCGCTCTTCCTGGGCGTCCTCGGGTTCTTCGAGATGGTCTCCTACGCCGGCGGCCACCACGTCTCCTCCACCGCCTGGCTCTGGGTCATTGGCTCCATGCTGGTCGGCGCCCTCGGCCTCGGCGCGTTGCGGGGGCTCTCCATGCGGGTGTGGGCCAGCGACGGATGGGTGGTGCGACAGGGCAACGGCGTCACCATGGCGCTGTGGCTGGTGTCGATCCTGGTCCACTTCGTCGGCGACGCCGGGGGCACCCACGCCGGGGCCGCCGGACTGGAGGGGTCGAGCTTCCTCCTCTACCTGGGGCTGACGCTGTCCATGCAGTCCTACCTCGTGCACCGGCGCGCGCTGCCGTTGTGGGAGCAGCTGGGGCCCGACGCCGGCCGGCCGCTGCAGGCGCACTTCTCCCAGGGTCCGGGCATGTTCTTCACGACCTTCCGCTCCCCCGGCGCCGGACCGGCCGGCTGGGAACCGGGCGCCGCCACCCACGACCCCGCTCACGACCCCAACGTGATCGACGCCGAGGTGGTGGACGACGACGACGAGCACGGGCCGCCCGAGCTCCACGCGCCGCGCTGATCGTCCATACACTCGGCGTCCGTGACGGCGCCGCGCACCTTCAGCCAGAGGCCATATGTCGGGCCGCCCGGATCCACCGAGATGATCCTCGTCCGCCACGGAGCGTCGGCCGACTCGGTCGAGGGCGAGTCCTTCGAGCTGGTCGAGGGACAGGGGGACCCGCCCCTGTCCGAGGTGGGCCGCCACCAGGCCGAGCAGGTGGCGCGGCGCCTGGCCGGCGAGCCCATCGACGGCGTGTACGTGAGCAGCCTGCGGCGCACCGCGGAGACGGCGGCGCCGCTCGTCGAGCGGACCGGCATCAGCCCCGTGGTCGACCCGGACCTGCGCGAGGTCTTCCTGGGTGAGTGGGAGGGCGGCCTGCTTCGCCAGAAGGCGGTGGACGGTGACCCGATGTTCGAGCAGGTGCTGCGCGAGCAGCGGTGGGACGTCGTCCCCGGCGCCGAGTCGCGCCAGGTGTTCGGCGGGCGCCTGCGCCGCGCCATCGAGCGCATTGCCGCTGCCCACCCGGGCGGGAAGGTCGTCGTGTTCGGCCACGGGGCCGCCATCGGGGAGATCCTCGCCCAGGCGAGCGGCTCGACTCCCTTCGCTTTCATCAACTCCGACAACACGGGCATCTCGAGGATGGTCGTGACGCCCGAGCGATGGATCGTACGCGGCTACAACGACACCGCACACCTGGCCGGCTGATGTTGTCACCCCAGCACCGCGTCGGCCAGCCTCTGCGCACTGACCAAACCCCCCGTCGGAGCGGGGCCACAAGTGGTTGTAATCCATCGACGCCCTCGACGTCACCCCCTCCTGGCCACGAAGTCGATCCTTGGGAGGCAGGCATGGCACGGTACCGCGGGATGCATGCCTGCCCGCCTCTCCGATCCATAAGCGCGCGATCGTGAGCTTCGATTCGATCTCCGAGGGGCGCCCCGGGCCTCGCTCGTTTGATCCCGACGTGATTGAGAGTGTGGTCGGGACCCTCGAGCACGGTCACCTGTTCAGGTACGACTGCGAGTCGCCGGAGTCGAGCGAGACTGCCCTGTTCGAACGCGAATTCGCCGCACGCGTGGGCGCCCGGTATGCGGTCGCGGTCAACTCGTGCAGTTCGGCTCTCTTCCTGGCCTTGCTGGCCAGCGGTGTGCAGGAGGGCGACGAGGTGCTGCTGCCGGCGTTCACCTTCATCGCGGTGCCGAGTGCGGTGGTGCACGCGGGGGCCGCCCCCGTCCTGGTGGAGATGACCGGCGACCTGGCCATCGACCCCGACGACCTCGAGCGCAAGATCTCGGACCGGACCAGCGCGCGCTGCTGCTCTCGTACATGCGGGGCCACGTTCCCGACCTCGAGCGCGTCCTGGAGGTCTGCGCCGGCCGTGGCGTCCTGGTGATTGAGGACGTGGCCCACGGGATGGGGGTGCAATGGGACGGAGTACCGCTCGGCCGGTTCGGCCGGGCGTCCGCCTTCAGCTTCCAGTCCTACAAGCTCATGGACGGCGGGGAAGGCGGGATGCTCGTCACGGACGACCGTGAGACCGCGCTCCGGGCCCTCCTGCTGGCGGGGTGCTACGACAGGAATTGGCGCTTGCACTTCCTCCCCGAGGACGACCTGGCCTGGCTCGAGGCCGCGGTCAATACCCTCCCCGCCTTCGGGCTGCGGATGTCGAACCTGACCGCGTCGGCGCTGCGCCCGCAGATGGCACGGATCGATGACCGGGTCGCCAGCCACCGAAACCGATACCTGCAGGTTGTCGCGGAGCTCGCGGACTGCCCGATCCGCCTCCCTGCCCACTCGAACAGGGTGCGACCGGCGCCGGACTCACTCCAGTTCGAGGTCCCAACCCTGGCACCGGCGCAGCTCGGGCGATTCGTTGCGCACTGCAACGCGCAGGGAGTCCCGCTGCAGGTCTTCGGTCTCGACGCGGCGAACTCCCGTTGCTTCTGGAATTGGCGCTTTTCCGAGTTCGGGGACTGTCCCCGCACGCGCGACCTCCTCTCTCGGCTCGCGGACGTGCCGCTGCCGCTGTGGCTCGACGATCGGAGTCTGAGTCACTTCGTCAACGTGATTCGCACCGGCCTCATCGAGGCGGGTGCCGCGGAGGGCTAAGTGACTGTCGCGATTGTTTCCCCATGACACGTACTCGTTCTGGCAAGCGCAGTGGCGCAGGTCAGTGGGGTGAAGATCCCATTCTGCGGTGCAAGGAGGATGGATCAGGCGCCCCCGGCCGCCTTGGACGGGCGCAGCTCGGCGATCACGCCGGGCTCGGGAGCATGAAGCGCCGCCTCGATCACGTCGGTGATCTCCGAGCCGACGAGCTCGTCGTGCTCGAGGAGGGCGTCGCGCAGTGCCTCGACGACCTCGGGGTGGGCGGCGACGATGGCGGTGGCGGCATCGCAGGAGCCCATGAGCAGCTTGTCGAGCTCGGCCCGGGCGTCCTTGTCCGCCAGCACCTTGTCGACCAGGCTGCCCTCGAAGTAGCCGCTGCCGGCAGCCGCCACGGAGATGAGCGAGGTGCCCATGCCGCAGGCCCCGATCATCTGGGCGCCGATGGTCGTCGCGGCGGCCAGGTCAGAAGCCGGGCCGGTCGACACCTCGTCGAACCACCGCTCCTCGGCCACCATGCCGCCCATGGCGATCTGCAGCAGCGCCCGCAGCTCCTCGCTGCTCTTGGTGAAGCGCTCCTCGGTGTCGGAGTGCTGGAGCAGTCCGAGCGAGTCGCGGCGCTTGACGATGGAGAGCACGTCGAGCTGCCGGGTCTGGCCCACGAAGTAGGCGACGGTCGCGTGGCCGGCCTCGTGGGTGGCGACGCGGGTGCGCTCGTCGGGCGTGTAGATGGTCTCGTCGGTCACGCCGAGCTCGACCAGCATCTTGGCCTCGCCGACGTCGGACATGGTCATGGCGGCGCGGCCGTGGGTCAGCGCGATGACGAGCGCCTCGTCCATCAGCCGCTCCAGCGCGGCCGGTGAGTAGCCGAACGTCATGCCGGCGACGATGTCGACGGCACCGTGCTCGTCGAGGTCGGTGGCGTGGGCCTTCTTCCCGAGGTAGTAGGCGATGATGTCGGCCCGGGCGCGGCGTCCGGGCAACCCGAAGTAGATGGTGCGGTCGAAGCGGCCGGGCCGGATCAGCGCCGGATCGAGATCGTCCTTGCGGTTGGTGGCACCGACCACCAGCACGTTGGCCGGCACGACGGCGGGCTTGCGGAGCTTGCCACCGTCGGGCAGGTAGCGGTTGACAACGTCCATCCAGGCCGAGGCGAAGCGCTGGCCCCGCGTCGGCGTGTCGAAGGACTGCAGCTGCACGAGCAGCTCGTTGACGACGCCGGACACGCCCTCGGTCCCTCCGCTCCCGCCCATGCCACGACGCGTGGCGCCGATGGCGTCGATCTCCTCGATGAAGCCGATGGCGCCGCCCTCCTTGTGGGCGTGCTTGCGCAGCTGCTTGAAGAACGAGCGGATCTTGCGGTTCGTCTGGCCGTAGTACATCGACTGGAAGGCCGAGGCGGACACGAACAGGAAGGGGACGTTGGCCTCCTTGGCCATGGCCTTGGCCACGAACGTCTTGCCGGTGCCCGGTGGTCCCTCGAAGAGGACGCCGCGCCGAGCCGAGCCCCCCATGGCGTCCCGGAAGGTCTGGTGCGCGAGGAACAGGTTGACGGAGCGGACCACCTCGGCCTTGATGGGGTCGATGCCCACGAGGTCCTCCAGGCCCACCACGGTCTCGCCGGGACGGATGAGCGTGTGGGGCGAGCGACCGGCGCCGAGGAACGGCGCCGCCATGACCGCCCCGAGCATCAGGACGATGAGGATGAGCGGGAACGCACCGCCAAACCAGTGGGGCAGGTGGACGGAGGGAAAGATGCTGTGCCCGGAGATCTCGCGGATGACGATCCAGCCGAGGGCCAGCGCGCTGACCGCGACCAGGCGGCGCAGGCGGGTGAGACGGCGTCGCTCCCGGGCCCGGGCCACGTCGGCGCTGCCGAGGATGGTGTCACCCACGATCCCCGAGACCCTGTCGTCGGCTTGGTCTGCCGCCGTGCCGGGACGCGCCGGGGGAGGGACAAAATCGGCGGGCCGACTCATGACTAGACTCCGTTCATCCCCCGTGGACTCTTTCATCCTAGAGAATCGCACAGGTCATGTGGCCTTGCGAAGTGACGAAAGTCACGAATTGGCAGAAAGGCCGCCCCCGGGGTCACGCACCCATTGGGGCAGGTGGACGGCGGTGCCGTCGGGCCGGGGCCGGGGTGTGAAGACCACCCGCACCGGCTGACCGATCTCGATGGTGGCGGGGTCGACCTCGTTGATGTCCCCGCCCGGGCCCCTGACCAGGTTCCCCACCATGCGCAGGCTGGGCTTCTCGGCCAGGGTGACCGTGACCACCGGGAAGGGGACGTAGGGGGCGTAGGCCGGGAGCACCGGGGGGTGCACGACCACGAAGGACCAGATCGTCCCCCGGCCCGAGACGCTCTGCCACGACCGCTCGGTCGACTGGCACTCGGGGCACATCACCCGGGGCGGGAAGCGCAGGGCGCCACAGGCGTCGCAGCCCTGGACCCGCAGCTCCCCCGCCGCCGTGCCCTCCCAGAACCCGTCGGACTCCTCGTCACCCAGGGGAAGGAGGAAGGCCTCCGCCGGCGCTGGTGCCCCGGTCGTCATCGGACCAGTCTCCCCCGGGCCGTGCGCCCGTGCCAGGGTCGGTGACGGCAGAGGATGCAGGGCTGCTCCGGTCGTGGTCCGGCGGCGGTACTTTGCCCAGAACTATCCATCGTTCTGTTTAGAGGCTCAGCGGATAGGGACACACCCTGGTGACCAACGGTTTCGCCAGTCGATGAGCTTTGCGGTGAGCAAGAAGACGATCGCCAGGGCGAGCTGAGCGAGACGATGGATTCCCTTGCGGTCCGTATTGCGTCGGAGCTGCCCGAAATTCGAGAGCCACGAGTTGGTGCGTTCGACCGGCCAACGCAGTCCCATGGGTTGGGAGTTCTTCGCCTTGGCCGCGCCCTTCTTGCGCTTCTTGGCGATGACGGCGTCGTCGATCATGCGCTGGAGCAGTCGCTGGCGCGTGAGGTCGGAGTCGTAGCCCCGGTCGAGCCAGATCGTCTCGATGTCACCGAGCAGCCCCCGCAGTGCCGCGTCGTCGAGCGTGGGCTTGAGCAGGATCGAGTCGTTGCGGTTGGCCCCGTCGATCGCCCATCCGATGGGGATGCCGTTTCGATCGGTCAGGATCGACCACTTCCATCCGAGCTTGGCTCGGTCGGTCGGGTTCTTGCCCGTTCCCTCCCCTCCAACAGGGCTTTTGTGCAGGCTCCCGTCGACGGCCACCTCGGAGAGGTCCAGGCCGATGATCTTGTCGTAGGCGTGGATTGCCTCGGCGACGATGGCCGCGAAGACCCCGGCCTCAATCCACTCATCTCGACGCGCCCGGGCCGTGGTGTCAGAGACCTTGCACCCGCAGAGGCGCTCGGCGTCCTCCCACGAGCACCCGGTTGCCAGGCGGACGAGCATCACCTCGAAACAGTCCCGGTCAAAAGCTCGTGGGCGATGACAGCCGAGCGGATGGGTCTCGGCATGCACCGGGAGCAGGGGTTCTATGGCGGCAAAGACGGTATCGAACACTTCGGGCTCGAGCGCGCGCATGATGGTGGGGTACCTCCCGTCGTCGTTGGTGTTGGGTAAGCACCCCGATCATCTCGGGGCCACCACAACGACCGGTGGATGGTCAGGCGCTCTCAGGCAGAAATGCTTGACAGCGTCGCGGCCTGGCGCCTATTCGCGCGGCCTCTTAGCTTGCGATTAAACCCCCACCACTTGCTCAAGCGGCCTTCTTGACCGCCGGAAAGCGCTTTCTGGGCGGTTTTCGTGTTCCTTTCGGACGTCCCGGCCCGGGCCTTGTCGATTTCGGTGGACTGGCTGGGGTGCCGATCGCTGCACGAAGTCGTCGAAACCCCCTCCGCACCCGCGTCGGCGTGAGCTTGGCTGGACCAAGTGACCGCTCCCATGGCAGACGCAGGTCATCGACCAGGCCGCGAGCGAGTCGCAGTTGGCTCAAGGCTCCGACGATGAGCCAACTCCAGCGGTCGGCCTGCTCGGGCGTGCACAGTGATGGCGTGGTCCAGCCAAGGGTGTTCTTGATGAAGCGGAAGGTGTGCTCGATGTCGAAACGCCGCAGATAGGCGCGCCAGCACCGCTCGAGATCGGGCTCGCCGGGTCCTGTCCAAAACAGCCACAGTGTTTTCTTCGTCCCAGAGGCGGGCTTGGGCAAGTGTTCGACCTCGACGCGGATGACGGTGCCGCGCACGATGGGCGGTGCGCCGCCGTAGTCGCGCCAGCGGCCGCGACCGCTCACTCGAGGATGCAGACCGTGCCAGGCCTTCACCGTGACGGTGCCATAGCGGGCGTCAGAGGCAACGAGGCTCGCCGATGGCCGCGTCCAGGTCCTCGGATCCGAGCACTTGAACCGCGGGCCGTGCCGCGGGGGACGCCCGCCGGTTCCCTTTGGTCGGTTGGGGCGAAGAGGGGGATCGGCATAAAAGACGCGGTCGTCGCGGATGCGAGTGAGACATTCGCAGCGCTCCTCGGCCAGATCGTGACCGAGGGCGATCGGGTTGTAGCCGGCGTCGAAGACGAACAGCGGGACTTCCCCGCTTGCTGGGAGGAGTCCAACGAGGCGACGGACCTGCTCGGCGGTCATGTTGCTCTGGTCGTGCTGTGGCGCGATGCGCTCCATGTCAAGAGGTGCCGTCCACGAGTCAAAGGCCCAGTCCAGCTGGCAGATCCACTGATAGTTCCATCCGGCCACGATGGGTTGGCCCGCTGAGTGTTTCGACGCCGAGTAGTAAAAGCCCCGCTCGGGGCTGCATTCGGCGTCACAACGGTCCCAGGTCGAGGCGTCGACGGCGAAGACGAGAGGCCAGGTCGCTGGGCGGTGTGCCACGAGAAGTTCTCGAAGGCGATCCTCGTCGATCCGGCCCCGCTCGAGCGCCTTGTAGAGGCTGCCGTGCGAGCGGCGGAACTCGGGCTCGAGGCTGAGGGCGGGCACTGATCCGACAACCCCGGGGGTGCACAAGAGGGCATCGGCCAGCTCGAAGAGGGCGTCGCCCCAGCGCCAACAGCAGCGGTGCAGACCCTCTCGGAACTCGACCAACCGGCGCAGCGCGCCGGCGCCCGACCCCTGTCGTGCCATACCCGATAGTATGTCTACTATCGGGCACAGAAGTTGGGATACTCAAGGTGGAGGCAGCGATGGCAACAAAGGCGACGACCCGACTCGAGACCTATGAACGGCGCTATCGCGAACTGGCCCGCCAGCTGGCCGACATCGGCTACATCGCGTCAGGGAGCGTGGCTCCTCGATACAACCGATGCGGGAAGGAGAGTTGTGGCTGTCACGGCGACCCGCCACGACTCCATGGCCCCTATTTCCAGTGGACGGCCAAGGTGGGCGGCAAGACAGTCAATCGGAGGCTCACCCCCAGCGAGGCCGCTCTCTACAGTGAATGGATCGGCAATGATCGACAGGTACGCGCCATCATCGCCGAGATGCGCGAAGTGGCGGCGAAGGCCCAGCGACTCATGCTCGAAGAGTCCGCGAGCAAGGCTGGCTGAGGTTTAATCGCAAGCTTAGAGTTCCGGGCCACACCGCCCGGTCGAGCGGTGGTAGGCGTCGCCGGCACACGGGACGGGCCGCCGTGGAACCGAGGGCGAGCAGGGCCCTTTTGGCGGCGGGAGGCACGGCAAGGTTGAATGTGACGCGCCGTCAGATCCGCCGGCGCACGCCGACCAGGGAGCACACATGGCCGAGACCACCACGCGCGACGAGCAGCAGCTCCTCATCGGGGGCAAGTGGGTCGACGCGTCCGACGGGACCTACGAGGTCGTCAACCCCGCCACCGAGGCCGTGGTCGGGCGGGCGCCCAACGCGAGCGCGTCCGACGCGCTCGCCGCCGCCGCGGCGGCGAAGGAGGCCCAGCCGGGCTGGGCAGCCTGGTCGGCCGAGGAGCGCAGTGCGCTGATGCGGGACGCGGCCGCCGCCATCCGGGCCAAGTCGTCGGAGCTCCTGCCCCTGGTGATCGCCGAGACGGGAGCGACGGCCACCGTGGGCTCGCGCATGCAGGTCCCCGTGGCGGCTGACCGCTTCGAGCGCTACGCCCGCGACCCGCGCGCCGTCTTGCAGACGCCGCTGCTGCCCCAGCCGGCCCAGGCGACGCCGCTGGCACCGGGCGGGATCATCGGCGGCATGGTCAACCGCCAGCCGCTGGGTGTGGTGGCCTGCATCACGTCGTACAACTTCCCGATGGTGAACATGGCGGGCAAGGTGGCGCCCGCGCTGGCGGCCGGCAACACCGTCGTCGTGAAGCCCGCGCCCCAGGACCCGCTCGCCATCGTGGAGCTGGTGCGCATCCTCAACGACGTCGGCTTCCCGCCCGGCGTCGTCAATCTCGTCAACGGCAACGGCCCGGCCCCTTCGGCCGCCCTGGTCGACGCCGACGGGGTGGACTGCGTCAGCTTCACCGGATCGACCCAGGTCGGCGTCACCATCGCCGAGAAGGCGGCACGGACGATGAAGCGCACGCTGCTCGAGCTCGGCGGGAAGGGCGCCTGCGTGGTCTTCGACGACGCCGACGTCAAGGCGGCCGTCGGGTGCATCGGCTCGACGTGGTCGTTCCATTCGGGGCAGATCTGCACCGCGCCCACCCGGGCCGTAGTGCACCGCAGCCTGTTCGACCAGGTGCGCGACGGCCTGGTGCAGATGGCCGGGTTCCTCAAGGTCGGCGACCCGACCGACACCGCCACCATCATCGGGCCGGTGATCTCGGCGGCGCAACGGGCGCGGATAGAGGCGCACATCGAGACGGCCAAGGAGGACGGGGGCGAGATCGTGATCGGCGGTGAGCGGCCGGCCGACCTGCCCGCCGGCTTCTACGTGGCGCCCACGCTGATCACCGGCGACAACACCATGCGGGTGGCCCGGGAGGAGATCTTCGGCCCCGTCATCACGATGATCCCCTTCGACGACGAGGAGGAGGGCGTCGCCATCGCCAACGACACCGAGTTCGGGCTCTACGACTACGTGTTCTCCAGGGACGGCGCCCGGGCCTTGCGGGTGGCCAAGCGCCTGCAGGCCGGCCACGTCGGCATCAACACGGCACAGCGAAACCACGACGCGCCCTTCGGCGGCTTCAAGATGTCGGGCGTCGGGCGGGACGGGGGCGACTACGGCCTGCTGGCCTACACCGAGCCGCAGTCGATCATCTGGAGCTCGTAGGCCGCGTTTCCGGAGCTCTCCGCCGGCACCCGCCTCCGGCAGGTCCGGAGCTCTCCGCCGGCATCTCTTTCGAGTGGGGTGAAGATCGGACACGTTGTCCGATGCATTCACTTCTGAAGTCCCTGGTGAGAGCGTTCCATGGATCGGACACGCCGTCCGTTCTCCACCCCAAAATTTGGGGGTCTGGGCGACGTGGTCAACCCGTCGGGTCGGCCCGGTGCCAGCCGCCGGCGGCGAGGTTGCCCCCGTCGACGTGCAGGGTGACCCCGGTGACGAAGCGGGCCAGGTCGCTGGCCAGGAAGAGGATGGACCCCGCGCCGTCGCGTGCCGTGCCCCAGTGGCCGAGGGGCGGGGCGGGGGGTGCGTCCTAGCCGCTGCCCGTGGCCCCGCCGGTACCGGGATCTCGGGTCCCCACCAAGGAACCGGTCCCCTCGGTCTCCAGCACGTCGGGCGCCATGGCGTTGACCTGATGCCGCGCGGGGCCAGCTCGAGCGCGAGCGACTGGGTCAGGTTGGCCTGCGCCGCCTTCATGGCGGCGTAGACGGCGAAGCCGGGTGCGGCGCGGTGGGCCTCGATGGAGGTGACGTTGACGATGGAGCCGCCCTCGGGCATGTGCGGCACCGCCTCGCGCACCAGGTGGGTGACCTGGGTGAAGTTCTCGGCGATGAGCGCCGCCTCCCCCTTGGCCGACACCTCGAGCAATGGCGCCCGGAACGTCCCCCCGGCGTTGTTGACCACCACGTCGATGCGCCCGGAGCGCTCCACCACCGCGGCGACGAATGCGCGCAGCGCGTCGGCGTCGCGGACGTCGAGCGTGCGGTGGAACGGATCGTCGCCCTCGCCGAAGTCCGGCGCCCGGTCGCACAGGGCGAGCACCGCGCCCTCCTCGGCGAAGAGCGCGGCCGTGGCGGCGCCGATGCCGGCCGCGGCGCCGGTGATGAGCACCACCTTGCCCCCGAGGCCGAGCAGGCTCACGACACCGGCTTCACGAAGCGCGCCGCGAAGGACGCCATCGCATCGAGCGCCTCGGCAGAGCGGCGCCAGGGTGACACGATGAGGCGGTCGACCCCGGCGGTCTCCTACGCCGCCACGTCGGCGTCGCTGGCGCACTCGCCGCCGACCGTCACCTCGAAAGGCCGGTCGAGCCGGCCGGCCCGCTCGCGCTCCTCCCGGAGGACGGCCAGCGGGGCCGCCACCGAGTCGGGCGTGTGGGTCATGCCGATCCAGCCGTCGCCAAGCCGGCCGGCCCGGCGCAAGGCCGGCCGCGACTCGCCGCCGATGAGGATCGGGATGGGCCGCTGGACCGGCTTGGGCTCGAAGGCCACTTCGGCGAAGGGGAAGTGCGGTCCGTCGTGCGCGACCGTCTCTTCGGTCCAGAGCCGGCGGCAGACGCCGATGGCCTCGTCGAGCCGGGCCCCCCTCGTTGCCGGGTCGACACCCAGCGCCTCCCACTCCGCCTCCAGCCAGCCTGCACCTGCGCCGATCACGGCCCGCCCGCCCGAGACCCAGTCCAAGGTGCCGAAGGCCCGGGCTGTGATGAAGGGATGGCGCAGGCCGAGCAGGTAGACGTAGGTGCCGAGGCGGAGCGACGTCGTGCGGGCGGCCACGAAGGAGAGCAACGCGGCGGGGTCGAAGAGCTGCGTCGTCGGGGGCACCGGAGGGTGCTCGACGTCGGCATAGGGGGACCCCGTCATTGCGAGGGGCAGCACGAGGTGCTCGGGCAGCCACGCGGACTCGAAGCCCAGCTGGTCGGCCGCCTCGGCGGCCTCGGCCCAGACGCGTGGATGCATGCGCCCGAAGGTGACGGCGAACTTCACGCTGGTCCCCCCGGCACGGCGGACAAGCTACCGGGTCACCCGGTGCCCCACATGGCTCGGCTCCCCTGCGCTAAGAACGCCGGGTGGACGCGTTCCCGCACACGCCGATGCCCGAGCACGGGCTGCCCCGCGAGGAAGTCATGCGGCGGCTGCTGGCCATGAAGCAGGACGACCAGGACTGGAGGGGCGGCCGGGTCTTCAGCCTGGTGTACTCCGCCGGCGACGACGTGCACGAGCTGCTGGCCGACGCGCTGGCGCTCTACAGCGCCGAGAACGGCCTGAACGTGCTCGCCTTCCCCAGCGTCGGCACCATGCAGCACGACATCGTGTGCAACACGGCCACGCTGCTCGGCGCCGACGATCCTGCGTCGGGCGGTGCCGTCGAGGGCTATCTCACCTCGGGCGGCACCGAGAGCCTGCTGCAGGCGGTCAAGACCGCCCGTGACGTCGGTCGGGAGCGCGGGATGGCGCGGCCCGCTGTCGTGGCGGGTGAGAGCGCGCATGCGGCCTTCACCAAGGCGGCCGACTACTTCGACGTCGACCTGATCCGAGTGCCCGTCGACGACGGCTTCCGCGTCAGTGCGACGCGCGCTGGACGACGCCTGCACGGACGACACCATCATGGTCGTGGGCTCGGCGCCGACCTACCCCCACGGGGTGATCGACCCCATCGCCGACATCGCGTCGGTCGCACATGACCGGGGCATCCTCTGCCACGTCGACGCCTGCATGGGCGGGTTCCTCCTCCCCTTCCTGCACGACCTCGGCCGCCTGCACGAGCCGTTCGACTTCCGGGTCCCCGGCGTGACCTCCATGTCGGCCGACGTGCACAAGTACGGCTACGCCTCCAAGGGGGTCTCGGTGATCCTCTACCGGACGCACGAACTGGCCCGCAAGCAGCTTTTCGTCACCACCGACTGGCTCGGCGGCTTCTACGCCTCGACCGCCATGGCGGGCACGCGGCCGGCGGGGCCGATCGCCGCCGCCTGGGCCGCCCTGATGCACATCGGGCGTGCCGGCTATCTCGAGCTGACCCGCACCGCCCACGACGCGGCGCTCGAGCTGAGAGCCGGCATCGAGTCCGTCGACGCGCTCGCGGTACGCGGCGACCCTCCGGCCACGGTGCTGGCCTTCGGGCGCGCGACCCGGACGCGCTCGACATCTTCGCCGTGGGCGAGCGGCTCGCTGCCGAAGGCTGGTACCTCGACCGGCAGAACCGGCCCGACTCGCTGCACGCGACCGTGCACGCGGGCAGCGCGGCCACCGTGGCCGCGCTGGTGACCGACCTCGGGCGCGCCGTGCACGATGTCGGGTCGACGCGCACCGCGCGGCGCGCCACGACCTACGGGCAGAGCAGCTAGCCCGGCTCCATGGCCAGCTCGTCGACGTAGCACCAGATCCAGTCCTCGCCGGGCTGGAAGGACTGGACGAGCGGGTGGCCCGCCTGGTGGAAGTGCGCCGTTGCGTGGCGGTTGGGCGACGAGTCGCAGCAGTTCACCTCACCGCACGTCAGGCACAGCCGCAGATGGACCCAGGTGCCCCCGGTGGCGAGGCAGGCGCCACAGCCCTGAGGGGTCTGCGGCTCCACGTCGGCGATCTGGTCCAGATGCGTGCACTCGGCCATGGAACTTCCTCCCGTCTCGACGCCTACGAGGTGGTCATGCCGCCGTCGACCGGCAGCGCCGCCCCGGTCACGCCGCCCGCGTCCGGCCCGCAGAGCCACGCGATGAGGGCCGCCGGCTCCGCCGGCTCGAGCAGACGCTCCACCAGCTGATGGACGGCGAACTCCTCGGGGGAGGCGAGGCCGTACACCGCGGCCGACGCATCGAGCATCGGGCCGCGCGTCGAGCCGGGGCAGACGGCGTTGGCGGTGATGCCGGTGCCGGCCAGGTCCGCCGCCAGCGAGCGCACGAGACCGATCACCGCGTGTTTCGAGGCGCTGTAGCCACTGAGGCGAGGCAGTCCGAGCAGTCCCGCCGCCGACGCCACGGCCACGATGCGGCCTTGACGCGGCTCGGGGACCTGGAGCAGCGCTGGCACGGCCGCCGCAGCCAGGTGGCGCACCCCATTGACGTTGACGTCGAAGAGCGCGTCCCACTGCGCGTCGGCCGTCTCCCACAGCGGTGGCCCGCCGCTGATGATGCCGGCCACGGCGACGGCGGCCTGCACGCCGCCGAAGTGGCGGACCGCCTCGTCCACCGCAGCGCGCATGTCCGACGCGCTGCGCACGTCGCCGACGACGGTGCGCACCGCGGTGCCGTGACGGGCTGCGACCTCCTCCAGATCCGACTTGGCGGCCAGCGGGTAGTCGAGTGACGGGTCGTCGGCGCAGCGGTCGACGGCGACTACCTGCCAGCCGGCCACCACGAGCGCGTCGACCGTGGCGGCCCCGATGCCGCGAGCGGCGCCTGTGACGACGGCGGCTGGGCTCACCGGCCGAGCCAGCGCGCCGCCACGGTGGCCGCCACGTCGCTCACCAGCGTCTCGAGGTGTGCCCTGCCTTCGTCGGCGCTCGCACCTGCGGGATCGCCCAGCACGCCGTTGGACGATACCGGCCGTACCCCCTCGGCGCGCAGACGGGGTAGCAGCGCGTCGAGGGGATCGGTGCACCCGGCCTCGGCCAGCTCGAGCCGCACGGTGGCGGGGTCGATGGCCAGCATCAGCGACGTCTCCGTCCTTCCGGCGTGCGCGTCGCCACCGGCGGCACGGAGGCGCCACACCACCACGTCGTCGCCATCGGCCGTGCTGCGCGCCTGGAGGAGCGACAGCGCCTCCTCGTTACCGCCGTGGGCGCTGACGAGCACGACGCCGGCGAACGCGCTGCGGGCGGAGCGAACCAGCTCGACGAGGAGGCCGGCCAGCACCTCGTGGCCGACCACGAGCGTGCCCGGGAACGCCGCGTGCTCACCGCTGGCACCGTACGCGACGGCGGGCGCCACGGCCACACCGGGCCGGCATGCCGCGAGCCCCTCCGCCACCGCGACCGCGATGCGCGTGTCGGTGTCGAGCGGGAGGTGAGGACCGTGTTGCTCGAGCGAGCCGAGCGGCACGGCCAGGACGAGGTGCCCGCCGGTCGCCTCCACCTGGGGCCAGGTGGCGCGGGCGAGGTCCACCCCGCTCAGGTGCGGGCCGGCGCGCGGAAGCGGACCGGCGTGGGCACCGGGATCGGGGTCCCGTCCCGGTCGACCTTGGAATGGCCGAGGACCGACTGCGGCCGCCCGACCGACGCCGCCAGCGCCGCCTCGCCGTGCCCGTGCACGCACTCGGGGTCCGGACCGTCGAGCGGCAGGCCGGTGAAGAACTTGGCCGCCATGCAGCCGCCCCGGCAGGCGTCGAAGGAGCCGCAGGACGCGCAGGCCCCCGCGCTCTGGGGCTCGCGCAGCGAGGAGAACAGCGCGGACTCGCGCCAGACGCCCGGGAAGCCGCCGGCGTCACGGACGTTGCCGGCAAGGAACTGGCGGTCGATGACGAAGGGGCAGGCGTACACGTCGCCCACGGGGTCGATCAGGCACACGACCCGTCCCGCCCCGCACAGGTTGAGCCCGTCGAGCGGCTCGCCGAGGGCCGAGAGGTGGAAGAAGGAGTCGCCGGTCAGCACGCCGGGACGCCCGAGCAGCCAGTGGTAGAGCATGCGCTGCTGCGCTGCGGTCGGGTGCAGGGCGTCCCAGGTGTCGACGGCGCGGCCGGAGGGGCGCAGCCGCGTCAGCCGCAGCTGGGCGCCGTAGCCCTCGGCGAGGGCGGCCAGCGCGTCGAGCTCCTCGATGTTGTGGCGGGTCATGACCACGCTGATCTTGAACGGGCCGAAGCCCGCCGCGGCGAGGTTGTCCATGGCACGCCGGGCGGCGGCGAAGGAGCCCTCGCCGCGCACGGCGTCGTTGGTGGCCGCGGTGGCCCCGTCGATGCTGATCTGCACGTCGAGGTAGTCGAGGGCGCTCAGCTGTCGCGCTCGCTCGGGCGTGAGTCGGGTCCCGTTGGTGGAGAACTTGACCCCGACCCGGCGCTCGACGGCGTAGGAGACAAGGTCGAAGAAGTCGGGACGCAGCATCGGCTCGCCGCCGCCGATGTTGACGTAGAAGACCTTCATGTCGACCAGGTGGTCGACGATGCCCCGGGCCTCGGCGGGCGTCAGCTCGTCGGGGTCGCGGCGCCCGGACGAGCTGAGGCAGTGCACGCAGGCCAGGTTGCAGGCGTAGGTGAGCTCCCAGGTCAGGCAGATCGGCGCGTCGAGCCCCTGGGTGAACTGCTCCTTGAGGGGCAGCGGTGCGGTGTCAACAGGCATCGATCACCTCGGACGCAGCCAGCCGGGTGAGGGCCCGCTCGTAGCCGGCGCGCTGGGTCTCGGGTACCAGGGCCGCGATCGCCTCGGCCGCGCTCGGGTACTCGCCCAGCGACGACACCAGATCGACCAGGAGGCGCGACTTGAGGAACACGAGCCGCCGGTTGCCGTAGTGGTACGCCAGGGCGCCGAACGACTCGTCGCGCAGCGCGACCTGCGGGTTGAGCCGCCACGCCTTCCCTGCTGCGAACACGGTCCCCTCAGGCCGCGTCTCGGCCACGCTCAATAGACGCCGCACATCCCGTCGATGGAGACCTCCTCGACCAGGAGCTCGTCGACGTCCTCTTCGGACAGCTCCTCGACGTCCTGGGTGTCCCGGTCCTCTGCCAGCATCCCGACCTCCTCTGGGCAAAGGCCCAGCCTATCCCCGCCCCCGGACTGCCAAGATTGGGCAGTGCCCCACTCCAGCGGACCTCCGGCGCCCTCCGCGCTGCGGGCCGCGCCGCCGCGCGCGTCGACCCCGCTCCCGGACTCGTTCGTCCTGACCGAGGACCCCTCGACCCAGACCTTCGACGGCGGCACCGTGCTGCTCGGTGGCAGCCCACTCCGCCTCTTCCGGATCTCGGAACGGGCCCGGGGCCTCGTGGCGCGCTGGCGCGACGGTGGGCCGGTCGGCGCCGGTCGGCCGGCGCAGCTGCTGGCGCGACGCCTGGTGTCCTCCGGGGCGTTCGTGCCGCGGCCGTCGACGAGCGCCTTCGGCCCGGAGGACGTGACCGTGGTCGTGCCGGTGCGCGACCGGCCGCTGCAGCTCGAGCGCCTGTTGGCGACGCTCGGTGACCTGGCCTGCGTGGTGGTCGACGACGCCTCCGCCGACGCAGCCGCCACCAAGGAGGTCGCCGCGCGCCACGGTGCACGGTTCGTCGGGCTGGCGGTGAACGCCGGGCCTGCGGCCGCCCGCAACGCGGGGCTGGCGGCGGTCGACAGCACCCTCGTCGCGTTCGTGGACTCCGACTGCGTGCCCCGGGAGGGCTGGCTGGCACCGCTGCTCGGCCACTTCGACGACCCGCTCGTCGCCGCGGTTGCGCCGCGCGTCGTGCCCGCTCCGCATGGTCCGCGCGCCGGTGCCGTCATGCACTACGAGGCGCGACGGTCGTCGCTCGACCGCGGCCCGCGGGAGGGGCTGGTGCGGCCGGGCAGCCCGATCCCCTTCGTCCCGAGCGCGGCGCTGCTCGTCCGCTCGGACGTGGCGACCGGTCCCGAGCTCTTCGACCCGGCGCTGCGGGGCGGCGAGGACGTCGACCTGGTGTGGCGACTCGGGGCGGCGGGATGGGACGTCCGCTACGTCCCGTCGAGCACCGTCGCGCACGACGGGCCCGCTGCCCTCGGGCCATTCCTGGCGCGCCAGGCCTTCTACGGGTCGACCGCCGGGCCGCTGGCGCTGCGCCACGGGGAGGCGCTGGCCCCGGTGCACACCTCGGCGTGGTCGTTGGCCGTCTGGGGTCTGACCCTGGCCCGGCGCCCGGTCCTGGCCCAGGCGACCCTGGCGGCCTCCGTGGCCATCCTCGCCACCCGCCTGGTCGGACTCGTGCGCGACCCGGTGGCGGTGGCCGGCCGCATCGCGGGGGGCGGCACGGCGCGCTCGGCCCTGCCCGCGCTGGGGAACCTGGTGCGGGCCTGGTCACCCGTGCTGCTGTTCGGGCTCGCCTGCCGCCGGACCCGGAAGGCGGCGGCTCTCGCCTTGCTCGTCCCCGCAGTGCGGGACTGGGCGAACGACCCCGGGACGCTGGACCCGGTGCGCTACGCCCTCCTCCACGTCGCCGACGACGCGGCCTACGGCGCGGGCGTCTGGGCCGGCTGCGCGCGGGCGCGCACGGTGGTGCCCCTCGTGCCGCGCGTCTCGTGGCGCTCGCGGGTGTGGTCGTCGCGGCAGCTTCGACGCAACCTGGCGGGTCCGACCGATGGCTGAGCCCCACCGGTCCGGGTCTTCGTGGGTGCGCTCCCGTGCCGCGGTGCCGGGTCGCCCTCCCCTCGCCGTCCTCGTGAGCGGTGCGCCGGGCTCGGGGAAGTCCACGTTGGCGCACGCCCTCGCGCAGGGCCTGGACGTCCCGGTTCTGCACAAGGACCACCTCGTCCACGGCATGTGGCGCACCCGGGACCGTGCGATGGATCTCGGTGCACCCGGGGTCGAACCCTTCTACCGGACGATGGAGCTGTGGTTGGAGCTCGGCGTCAGCTTCGTGGCCGAGCAGACCTTCTACCGAGGGGTCAGCGAGGGGGACGTGGCGAGGCGGCTGGCGGACCGCTCGGTCCTGGTGAACGTGCACTGCCGGAGCACGTGCGCGACGGAGCGGTTCGCGGAGAGGATGCGCCAGGACCCTCTGTGTGGGGACGACCGGCTCCGACAGCTCCTGCCCATCGCCGAGACCCTCCAGGCCGAGCTCTACGAGCCACTCGAGCTGTCGTGCCCCGTCGTCATCGTCGTCACGGATTCCGGCTACGTGCCATCGCTCGGGAGCGTGATCTCCGACATCGACCACCTGTACAGCCGGCCCTCCGTGCACGATCTCGACCGGGCGCCGGGAGACTCGTAGCGAGCTGTCCGGTCACCCGTTGGTGAAGCGGAGCTGCCCGTGCTGGAGCTCCCAGTCCGTCGACTCCCAGAAGGCCATGGCGCGCTCGTCGTCCCCGACGACGATCGCGTGCATCCGCCGCGCCCCGAGCGCGGCGAGCCGGTGCTCCGCTTCGCGCAGGAGCCGGCCACCGAGCCCGCCGCGGCGGTGCGCGGGCGCCACTGCGAGGCGGTAGATGGAGCCGCGCCAGCCGTCCCACCCGGCGATCACGGTTCCGACGATCTCCCCGCCCGCGTCGGCCACCATGAGGGCGCCCGGGTCCTGGCGCAGGAGGCGCTCGAGGGCATCGGCCGAGTCGGTGGAGGTCGGCGCGGCCGACGATCGCCACAACTCCAGCACCGGCGCGATGTCGTCCGCCACGGCCGGCTTGATGTCCGCTTGCATCGGGTCATGTTAGGGAGTCCGTGGCGCTCCCCACCTGTGGCGCCGGGTCGTGCCCCGACCGTGGCCGACCAGGAGTGGATCCCCCGCGCGCTCCTCCCCGATCGCACTCAGCCGTGCCGGCGCGCCCTCCACACCTCGGCGCGGTACCCGACGTCGACCGTCACCTCACCCTCCACCCCGAGCGCGTCGCGCAGGAGCCGGCGGGCCGTCTCGTAGAGGCGGGCGCGGGCGTCGTCCTCCCCGAGGATGACGTAGTGAACGTGCCGAGCAGCCCGATCAACTCCTGCGCGTTCAGGGCCACGTCCCAGGTGATCACCGTCTGCTCGGGCTGATGGAACGGCACCCCCGGTGGGATCTCCAGCGCCTGCACCGTGGCGTACGGGTCGTTGACCGCCCGGGAGAGGTCCGCCCCGCTCTGCTCGTCGAGGCCGGCCGTGCCCTCGCCGCCGAGGACGGCTTGGGCCTGCGCCAGGAAGGGCGAGTCGCGGTCGGGTCCCGACCAGACCGCCCCCCGCGTGCTTCCGGGGACCAGGACCGGGCACGCGTCGACCCTCACAAGGGGAGGTTCGGGGCTTCCGGAGTCGCCGGAGGGGATCCGGGCGGCCGCGGCGCATAGAGTCTCCCGGTCACCGATGCTCCTGCGGGTGCGGCACGAGTGGGGCATCACGAGAGGTTTCCCTATGGCTAACAAGTGGTTCGAGACGGTGGCCGAGGCCCAGCGGCGGGCCAAGAAGCGCCTGCCCAAGTCCGTCTACGGCGCCCTCATCGCCGGCTCGGAGCGCGGGATCACGGTGGAGGACAACGTCACGGCCTTCAGCGAGCTCGGCTTCGCACCCCACGTGGCCGGCCTGGAGGACAGCCGGGACCTGGCCACGAAGGTGATGGGCCAGGAGATCTCGTTCCCGGTCCTCCTCTCCCCGACCGGTGTCCAGGCCGTGCACCCCGAGGGCGAGGTGGCGGTGGCACGGGCGGCCGCGGCCCGGGGCACCGCCATGGGGCTCAGCTCGTTCGCCAGCATGCCGATCGAGGACGTCGTGGCCGCCTGCCCCCAGACCTTCTTCCAGATCTACTGGATCGGGACGAGGGACCAGATCATGGCGCGGGTCGAACGAGCCCGCGCCGCCGGCGCGGTCGGGCTGATCGCGACGCTGGACTGGTCCTTCTCCCACGGCCGGGACTGGGGCAGCCCGACCATCCCCGAGACGGTGAACCTGCGGGCGATGCTGCGCTTCGCCCCCGAGGCCCTGGCCAACCCGCGCTGGTTCCTCTCGTTCGCACGGACCGGGAAGCGTCCTGACCTCACGACGCCGAACATGGTCGAGAAGGGGCAGAAGGGGCCGACCTTCTTCGGCGCCTACGGGGAGTGGATGCAGACGCCACCCCCGAGCTGGGACGACGTGGCCTGGCTGCGCGAGCAGTGGGGCGGTCCCTTCATGCTCAAAGGGGTGACCCGTGTGGACGACGCCCGGCGCGCCGTGGATGCGGGCGTCACGACCATCTCGGTGTCGAACCACGGCGGCAACAACCTCGACGGGACCCCGGCGACCATCCGGGTCCTGCCCTCCGTCGCCGAGGCGGTCGGCGACCAGGTCGAGGTGCTGCTCGACGGCGGGGTCCGCCGCGGCAGCGACGTCGTCAAGGCGGTCGCCCTGGGCGCCAAGGCGGTCATGATCGGGCGCGCCTACCTGTGGGGCCTGGCGGCCAACGGCCAGGACGGGGTGGAGAACGTGCTCGACATCCTGCGCGGCGGCGTCGAGTCTGCCCTGCTCGGGCTCGGGCACGCCTCCATGCACCAGCTGCACCCCGACGACCTGGTGGTCCCCGAAGGCTTCAGCCGGCACCTCGGCGCCTGACCGTGCGGCGGTGACGCCGCCGCACGCGGCTCAGGTGTCGAACGCGACGACGCCGCGGATGATCGTGCCGGCGGCCTGGTCGTCGTAGCCCTGCTGCACCTGGTCGAGCGTGTACTCCTGGGTGATCAGCTCGTCGATCTTCAGCTGGCCTGCCTCGAAGAGGTTCAGCAGGTTCGGCACCTGGACCCGCGGGCTCTGCGAGCCGAACACGGTGCCCAGCAGCGACTGGTTGTACATCGCCAGGTTGAACAGGTTGAGCTGGACGTCCATCTGGTGGAAGGGCGCGATGGCCGTGGCCACGATGCGGGCGTCCTTGGAGCCGCAGGCGCATGCGGCCGCGATCATGTCTCCCCGCAGCACACCCGGGGTCAGGATCACGACGTCGGCGTTGCGGCCCATGGTGAGCTCCGGGAGCATGAACTGCGCGTCGAGGAGCGAGGCGGCGGTGTGGGTGGCGCCGATCTCCTTGGCCCGCTCGAGCTTGTAGGGCACCGGGTCCACCGCGACGATGTGGCGCGCCCCGGCCAGGCGGGCGCCCTGGATGGCGCCCGAGCCCACGCCGCCGCAGCCGGCGACCACCACAGTCTCGCCCGGCCTCACTTTGGCCCGGTCGACGGCCGAACCGAAGCCGGTGGAGATGCCGCAGCTGATGAGGGCGGCCGCCTTCATGTTGTCCCACGGGTTGATGCGCACCAGCGAGTTCTCGTGACACACCACCTCGTCGGCGAACGTGCCGAGCTGGGCCATGCGGTTCAGGTTCTCGCCGCCCAGGTGGTAGCGGAAGGTGCCGTCGCTGATCATGCCGCCGGCCAGCGTCGCCATCCCGAGGTCACACAGGTTCTGGCGCCCCGAGGCGCACCAGTGGCAGGTACCGCAGGAGGGGATGAAGGAGACAGCCACGTGGTCGCCCTCGGCGACCTGGGTCACGTTCGTGCCCACCTCGGTCACGATCCCCGAGCCCTCGTGTCCCCCGACCACCGGGAACATGGACTTGACCCCGATCAACTCGAGCACCTCGGGCGGTGCGCTGATGTCACCCGTGCGCAGGTGCTCGTCGGAGTGGCACATGCCTGCGTAGACCATCTTGACCCTGACCTCGCGGTTGCGCGGGGGGTCGATCTCGACCTCTTCGGTCTTCCACGGCTCGTTGAGCCCGGTGCACACCGCCGCACGCGTCGTCGTCATCGCAATCCCTCCCTGAGGCTTCGGCGAACCAGTTCGCGCCCTCAGTATCGCCCCCCGGCCCGGGCGCCGACAAACGGGACCCCCACGCGACCACGGGTACGGCCCGAGGCCGGCGGTAAGGTGCGCGCGTGCCCGTCCCCGCCGCGTTCGCCGAGGTGGCCGCCCGAGTCCGCAACTGGGGGCGATGGGGCCCCGACGACGAGATCGGCACGCTGAACCTCATCGACGCCGACGCGAGGCGGCGTGCCGCCGCGTCGGTGACCTCGGGCAAGGCCTTCGGCCTCGGGCTGCCCCTCTCGGAGGCGGAGGGGATCCAGCTGGGTTTCATCGAGGGCCGCGTCAATCCGACGCGTGCCATGGTCCAGGTGAACCGTCCGGTCAACGCCGACCAACCGGACTGGGTGTGCTTCAGCGAGGACGTCCTGAACCTGGCCACCCAGTGCGCCACCCATTGGGACGCCCTCGCCCACAGCAGCTACGGCGGCGTCATCTACAACGGTTACCCGGCGTCGACCGTCACGGCCGACGGTGCGGCGCGGTGCGGCATCCACCGCCTGTCGACCGTGGTCAGCCGCGGGATCCTGCTCGACGTGGCCCGCGCCCTCGGGCGTGAGGTGCTCGAGCCGGGACACCCCATCATGCCCGGCGACCTCGACGCCGCGTGCGATCTGGCCGGGGTCAGCGTCGAGCCGGGCGACATCCTGCTGGTGCGCACCGGCCAGATGGTGCATCTCGCTCCGGAGCGTCGCGACCTGCTCGCCTACACGTTCCCCTCACCCGGGCTCACCATGGAGACCGCCGGCTGGTTCCACGCCCGCGACGTTGCCGCCGTCGCCACGGACACGCTTCCCTTCGAGGTCATCCCCTGCCAGCGCGAGGATGCCTACCTCCCCGTCCACCTGCTGCACCTGGTGGAGATGGGCATGACGCAGGGCCAGAACTGGGTGCTCGATCCCCTGGCCGAGGACTGCGCGGCGGACGGCCGATACACCTTCCTGCTCGACGCCACGCCGCTCCCTCTGACCCACGGGCTCGGTTCGCCGCTCAACCCGGTCGCGCTCAAGTAGCCCGGCGGCGGCGCGCCGTTGCGCCGCCCAGCACTGGACCGGTGCGCGGCCGGGTCTTCTCGCGTGGCGGGACCTCGGCGAGAGGCGCCGGTCGCCCCGTGACGGCCCAGTGCAGCATGCGGGCCTGGGTGTCGATGAGGTTGGCGGTGCGGATGCCCCAGAACTCGAAGCCGTAGCGGTGGGCCGACACGCTGGCGAACATCGCGACGAGCGTGCCTGCGACCGCCATCGGGTCGGCGCCCGCCGGCGAGGACGTCGCGACGCCGGGGCCTCCCTCGGGCGAGGGTGACGCGGACGCGATCACCTGGGCCAGGGCCACCGTGACGGCGTTGAGCGCCCGCACCCGGATGCCGCGCAGCTGGGCGTCACCCTCCTCGGTCGCGAGGTCGACGACACGGAAGACGGCGCGGTTGTCCTCCCAGTAGGCGAGGAAGCCCTCGGTGACCGCCAGCGCGGTGTCCCAGCTCGCTCCCTCCGACCAGTCCCCCCCGGCCAGCTGGGCCAGCTGCCCGGCCTGGTCCACCATGCCCTCGGCGAGGACCCGGATGGCCTGCTCCACGTTGCCGAAGTACTGGTAGAAGGTCGCCGGCGACGTCCGTGCCTGCCGCGCGATGTCGGTCACCTTCACGGACCGCCACGAGGTGGTCGTGAGGAGCTCGACGGTGGCGTCGAGCAGCCGCCGACGGGTCTGCCGCCCGCGCTCGCCCGGGACCCTGCCGTCGGTGGTGGCCACCTCATCGGGGTGGGCGCCCAGGGCAACGATGGCGGCGTCTCGCCCGGGACTCCGTCCTGGCATGCCCTCGCAGCGTAGTTGCACGTCCCGAAGACCCAGGTGACGGTGCGGATACGCTGTCAGGATGCAGCAGACGGTGGCCCGCCCGCTCACCCGCGCGCAGCAGGCCCGGCGGCAGCGCGTCATCGACGCCGCCATGGCCCTCGGGCTCGAGGGCGGCTACGAGGCGGTGCAGATGCGGGACGTCGCCGCCAAGGCGGACGTGGCGATGGGAACGGTCTACCGATACTTCACGAGCAAGGACCACCTCCTGGCCGCCACCCTGGTCCACTGGGTAGAGATGCTCGACGCCCGCATCGGGCAGCACCCGCCCCGAGGCGAGCATCCGGCCGATCGCGTCCTCGAAGTCCTCGACCGTGCGCTGCGCGCCATGGGCCGCCAGCCCAAGCTGGTCGCGGCGGTCTTCACCTCCCTCTCCTCACCCGACCCGGGCGCCGTCGGCTGCCAACAGCAGATCACGCTGTTGATGGAGGGGATCATCTCGCGGGCGATGGGCCAGCCCGACATCCCGGACATGTCCGACCGAGCCCGCATGATCGGGCACGTGTGGTACTCCGCGCTCGTCGGCTGGATCAACGGCTGGGCCACCATGGCGCGGGTCTACGACGAGCTCGCGGTGTCGGTGCGGCTCCTGCTCCCCGACGAGCTCGTCGAGCACCGCACCACCGCCTGAACCGCCCCAGGTCGTCCGGCAGTGGAGGCGCCATCGGCGCGACCCGAAGCCTCGGGGTGCCCGCGCTAACGTCGCCCCGATGACCGTCGGTGCCCCCCCACGCGGCCTCCCGATCGAGTTCAGCGGCCTCAGCAAGCACTTCGGGCCCGTCGTCGCCGTCGACAACCTTTCGTTCACGGTCGAGCCTGGGCGGGTGACGGGCTTCCTCGGGCCCAACGGGTCGGGCAAGACGACCACGCTGCGCATGCTGCTCGGCCTGGTCCACCCCTCCGCCGGGTCCGCCACCATCGGGGGTCGTCACTACCAGGACCTCGAGGACCCGTCGGGCATCGTCGGCGCCGTCCTCGAGGCGTCCAGCTTCCATCCGGCGCGCCGGGCCAGGACGCATCTCCGCATGGCGGCCCGCGCCGGGGGTCACGACGAGAAACGCGCCGACGAGGTGCTCGAGCTGGTCGGCCTGACGGCCGACGCCAAGCGCAAGGTGGGCGGCTTCTCCATGGGGATGCGCCAGCGGCTCGAGCTGGCCACTGCGCTCATCGGCGATCCCGACGTCCTCATCCTCGACGAGCCGTCCAACGGTCTCGACCCGCAGGGCATCGCGTGGCTGCGCGACTTCATGCGCTTCTTCGCCGGCCAGGGCCGCACGGTGCTCGTGTCGTCGCACCTCCTGGCCGAGATGGCCCAGACCATCGACGATGCGGTGATCGTGTCGTTCGGCCAGCTCAAGGCGCAGGGCACGTTGGAGCAGATCACGTCGGGCATGGCCGGCATGGTCATGAAGGCCCGCACGCCCGAGGCGGATCGGCTCTGCGCCGTGCTGACCGAGGCCCACGTCGCGTTCCGCCGGCTCACCAACGACGAGGTGGCGATGGACGGCGTCACGCCCGAGCAGGTGGGGCCGCTGCTGGCGTCGAACCAGATCATCCTCTACGAGCTGACCCATGAGGGAGCCGACCTCGAGTCGGTCTTCCTCTCTCTGACTGCCGGCCTCGGGTTCGGCGAGCTGGCCACGCACGCATGATCAACGCCGTGCGGGCGGAGCTGATCAAGATGCGGTCGATGCCCGGGGTGTGGGTCACGTTCGTCCTCGCCTTCCCGCTGACGGTCCTCATCTGCGTCGCCGTGCTCGCGGGTGCGGGTGGCTTCCCGGGTCATACCTTCTACTTCGTGCAGACCCTGCGCCAGCGGCGTGCGCTGCTGGGTGCCGGCTACTTCGGGATCGAGGTCCTGGCCCCGATCGTGGGCGTGCTCTGCGTCACCGGCGAGTACCGGCACAAGACGATCACGACGACGCTCGTGTTGACCCCGCTGCGAACCCGCGTGCTCGGGGCCAAGGTGATCGCGGTCGCGGCATGGTCGATCTTCATCGCCCTGCTCTCGCTCGTCGCCGTGGCTGCCGTGGGCCTGCCCTGGAACGCGGCGCTCGGTGGTGTGACCTCGAACGTCACGGACCAGGTGGGGGCCGTCGTCCCCGGCCTGCTGCTGTCCGCCGTCCTGCTGGGGCTCTTCGGGCTCGGCTTCGGCACCCTGGTCAAGAACCAGGTGGCGGCCATCCTGCTCACCATCGGCGGCACGCTGATCCTGGAGAGCATCCTCATCGCCCTGGCCCGGGCGATCTTCCACTACGACCTGAACTGGCTGCCCAACGCGGCGGGCGCCGCGCTGGCCGGGGACATCGCCCGCGGCTTCGGCGGCGGGGGTCGTGAAGGGTTGCGCCTCCTCACGTGGTGGCAGGGCGGACTCGTCATGCTGCTGTGGGGACTGGTGCCCCTCACCATCGGCTACTTCACCACGTTCCGCCGCGACGTCACCTAGCGGCTGCCTGACGGCGCCGGTCAGCCGCGCAACACGACCCCCGGGCGGGCCGCCAGACCCTGCTCCGCAGGAGCGCCGTCGACCCGGATCGGCACCCCGTTCACCAAGGTGTGGGTCATGCCGACCGGCGCGTCCGCCGTGAGGCGCTCGCCATTGGCCGGGAAGTCACGCACCCGCCGCAGCGGGCCCGGGTCCACCGTCTCGGGGTCGAAGACGCACAGGTCGGCCGCCTTGCCCATCTCGACCGTCCCGCGGTCGGCCAGGCCGTAGACGCCGGCCGGTTCACCCGTCAGCTTGTGGATGGCCCGCTCCAGCGGCATGACCCCGCGCCCACGCACCCAGTTGCCCAGCAGGTCGGTCGAGAAGCACGCGTCGCACAGCTGTGAGACGTGCGCTCCCGAGTCCGCCAGCCCGAGGAGCACGTTGTCCCGCGGCAGCAACCAGGCGATGCCATCGGGATCGTCGTTGGCCAGCACGGACCAGAAGCGCGACTCGAGGTCGTCGTCGAGCGACACGTCGAGCATCACGTCCAGCGGCGTGCAGCCCCGCTCCTCGGCCAGCAGTGCCACCGGGTGGTCGGCGAGATCGGGGTGCGAGCGCGACTCGGCGACCGAGATGGAGGCCCAATTGAGCGGGAACCCGCCCGCCTTCCCGCTCACGTCGTCCCAGGCGGAGGCACGCCAGGCCGGGTCGCGGTAGGCCGCGACCCGCTCCGCCTTCGACTTGCCCATCAGCGCGGCGAACGTCGGCCGCATGTTGAGGGTGAACGGCTCGGAGAGGTTCATCTGGAACACCAGGGGGCGGCACGACACCTGCGGCCACACCTCGACCCCCTCGGCCCAGGCGGCGTCGTGCTCGGCGATCACCTTCTCGTGGTACGGGTAGCCCTTCACCGTGAGCAGGGCCGTCCAGGTGAAGGGGCGCCCCACCTCGCGTTGGAGGCGGAACACCTCTGCGTTGGGGAACACGCCGCCCGGGAGCAGCGCCACGACCCCGCGCCCGCTCTGTTTGACGGGCTCGAGCAAGGCCCGCAACTCGGCCAGGTCGGCCACCCGCGAGGGCACCGGCCGGCCGCTGTCCCCGTTGTGCGTCGGAGACGCGCTCGAGGCGAACCCCGCCGCGCCACCCGCCATGGCGTCGGCCACCACCGCCTGCATGCGGGCGATCTCGTCGGGGGTTGCGGCGCGCTCGTAGGCATCCTCGCCCATCACGTAGAGCCGCACCGCGGTGTGGCCCACGTAGCACCCGTAGTTGAGGGCCATCCCCCGCGCCGCGACCGCGTCGAGGTACTGGGGGAACGTCTCGAACTCGCCCCAGGGCACCCCGGCGGCCAGGGTGTCGAAGCTCATGTCCTCGACGTGCTGGAGCGTGTGCGCGAGGAGCTCGACGCCGTCGGGTCGGATGGGCGCGATGGAGAACCCGCAGTTGCCGGCGATCACGGTCGTGACGCCGTGGTACGAGGACGGCGTCAGGTCGGGGTCCCAGAACACCTGCGCGTCGTAGTGGGTGTGAATGTCGATGAAGCCGGGGCACACCACCTGGCCGTCTGCGTCGAGCACCCGCTCGCCGGCGAGGCCGTGTCCGATGTCCGTGATCCGCCCGCCGGTGACGGCGACGTCCGCGGGCCTGCCCGCCGACCCCGTCCCGTCCACCACGGTGCCTCCCCGGATCACGATATCGGCGCGCATGCACCTATCGTCGCAGCCCCGACGGCCGGTTGCACGCGCGAGTTGCCTGCCTGCGGCAGCGGTCGGATACCGTGGGTTTCGAGGGCCCGGGTCTTTTACGGGTAGGGGTGACCGCGCGCCAGGTCGGCGCGGGACTGGAGTGTCGCATGGCGGTTCGGTTTTTCAAGGCGAAGGAAGCGCCCCAACCCGAGGACGCCCTGCAGATCTCCGGCGCCATCATCGCCCCCTCCGACGGCCCCTCCCCGGTCCAGCTCGTCGACTCCGGTCACGCCCCCCACGGTCTCGGCGTCGTGCGCGACCAGTACGTCCGGAAGATCCGCAAGACCCCCACCATCCGCATGCTCCCGAGCTCCATCATGGCGGAGGGCAGGCGCCTCCGCTTCGCCGTCTCCGACAACGTCGACGCCTACGGTCCCGACGGGCCGGGCTCCCCCCCCATCTGGGCCATCAACATCCACGGCTACTTCGCGGGCGGGGGCATGTACTGGCGGGAGAGCGCGCGGCTGGCCGAGCAGCTGGGCTGGCGCGTCATCAACCCCAGCCTGCCCGGGTTCGGCGGAAGCGACCCTCTCGAGTGGCAGGACGTCTCCATGGAGAGCCTGGCCAACCAGGTGATGGCCATCGCGCACAAGGTCGACGCCGGCCCGGTGGTCCTGCTCGGCCACTCCATGGGCGGCGCCGTGGCGGTGCAGTTCGCGCACGACCACCCGCGGCGCACCATCGGGGTGATCTACCGCGACGGCGTGAGCACGCCGGCATGGAAGGAACGCAGGGGCATCCTGCCGACCGTCCTGTCACCCTTCCTCCCCGACATCGCGCCCATGGTCGACATGATCGCCGCCGTCGTCTTCGACCTGCCCGACCTTGCCATGGGGCGCATGTACTCGACGGTGCGCGCCGTGCTGCCGGACATGCGCCAGAACATCCGCACGGTGGCGCAGACCATGCCGGTCGGGAGCATGCTGATGTCCGTCGACCAGCGCAGCGAGGTACGCCACCTCGTGGCCCAGCAGATCCCCATCCTCAACGAGTGGGGCTGCTTCGACCGCATCACGCCCGGCCACACCGCGCTGGAGTTCGCCGCCATCGCGCGCTCGCCGGTGCTGTGGGTGCCCGGTGGCCACAGCTGGATGCTGGCCCGCCCTCAGGGCCAGGCGGACATCCTCACGCATCTCGTTCGGGGCCGCGAGTTCGTCGCTCAGCTGGAGAGCCGATGGCGCCAGCTCACCCCGCGCGAATACCCGTTGCGCGCCGTCAACTGACGACACCCGTGCGGGCCCGCGCCTCTGCCCGCACGCTCCACACTGAGGGCGCTCCGTGATCAGTCGCCTGCTCCAGCCACTGCTCTCCCTGCACGGGTGGGAGGCCTACGCGCTGATCGGCCTGCTCGTCTTCGCGGAGGACTCGGTGATGCTCGGATTCGTGTTCCCCGGCGAGACCGCCGCCATCCTCGGCGGCGTCCTGGCCTCCAGGGGCGGTGTCAACCTGGGCGGCATCGTCGCGGTGGTCGTGGTGTGCGCCATCGTGGGCGACTCGGTCGGCTACGGCATCGGGGACCGCTGGGGCCGCCAGCTCCTCAAGCTCGGCCCACTGCGCAAGCGCCAGAGGGGCATCGACTCCGCGCTCGACTTCCTGGGCCGGCGCGGCGCGATCGCCGTGTTCGTCGGCCGCTTCTCCGCCTTCTTGCGCGCGGTCATTCCGGGGTTGGCCGGCATGTCCAAGATGCACTACGGCATCTTCCTGCCCGCCAATGCGGCCGGCGGCATCTGCTGGGGGGTCCTCTTCGTCCTCCTCGGCTACTTCGTCGGCGAGCGGGTCGAGAAGGCCAGTGGGATCGCGTCCGACATCCTGCTCGGCGTCATCGCCGTCGTCGTGGTGGTGCTCTTCGTCCTGCACCGTCGCAAGAAGAAGCGCGAGGTCGAAGGCCCGTCCGAGGCGGCGACGCCCGAGAGCGACCCCGCCGGGTGACCGCTCGCCGGCTCAGGCTGGTCCGTCGAGGACCGAGCGATCGCCGGCGCGCAGGCCCCCGAGCACCCGGGCGAACTCCCCCGCGGCGTCGTCGCCCTGGGCGTCGGTGTCCATCCAGCGCACGGTGGTGGAGTCGCTGCGGTCCATGCCGTAGAGACCGAAGCGCGGCTCGTAGGTGCCCCACTCGTAGTTGTCGACCAGCGACCAGTGCAGGTAGGCGCGCACCGGGACACCGTCGGCCACCGCGTCGGCCACTGCGCCCAGGTGCTGGCGCACGTAGTGGGGCCGGTCCATCCGGTCCTCCCGGGGCACGGGACGCCCGGCGTGCACCCGGGTCGCCATCCCGTTCTCGACCACCCACAGGGGCAGGCCGGGCCGCAGGGCCGCCTCGGTGGCGCACCAGGACCGCAGCCCCGCCGGGTGCGGCTCGACGTCCCACAGCGCGCGCCCGAAGGACCAGTCACGCCCGCCGGCGGACGTGCGACGGCCCGGGACGCGCATGGCGTGGCTGGCCACGGGGTCGTACCAGTCGAAGCCCACGGCGTCGAGGCCCCGGGCCCGGGGCGACGCGTGCACCGCGGCGACCACGCGTCGTGGGGCCGGGCGTCTCGTGAGACCGCGCAGCCGGGCCCGGGCCTGACCACGGCCCGGCTCGTGGTCCGCTCCGTAGGGCGAGACGGCGGCGAAGAACCGGCGCACGGCCGCCTCCCCGGCGTGGCGTGGCGGGAAGGCGGCGTCGTGGACCGCCCGGCGCTCGTCCACGTAGCCGTCGACGTCGCTCGGATGGACGCCGGCGTCGCGCAGCCCGAGCAGGTCGAGCAGCATCCGGTCGAGCTCGTAGACCGACGACGAGCTCGTGTTGATCGTCACCTCCGCCCCGCTCTGGACGGCGGTCACGGCCTCGGCCGCCAGCACGTGCGCGGTCAGCAGGTTGTCGAGCACGCAGAAGGCGTCGGAGACGGCCATACGGCGCCCGGGCGGGCAGGCCCCCTCGATCCAGCCCATGAGCATCACGATGTTGGGCTCGTTGACCGTGATCCAGCGTCTGCAGTGCGCGCTGAGCGCGGGGACGATGCGGGCCACGTGGCGGGCGAAGACGTCGGGCGAGCCCGGGCGGAGCCAGAACTCCTCCCCCAGCCACCACGGGTGGGTGAAGTGGTGCAGCGTCACCATCGGCTCCAGGCCGCGCGCCGTGCACAAGGCGAGGATCTCGGCGTAGCGCTCCAGGGCGGCGTCGTCGAATGCACCGGGTCGGGGCTCCAGGCGGGCCCATTCCACCGAGAGGCGGAAGGCGTTGCACCCTATGGCGGCGGCCCGGTCGAGCGCGTCGGAGGGATGCCGCCAGAAGTCGCACGCCAGCCCCGAGCGCTCGACCCGGCCGGTGGCCTCCCAGCCGGACCAGTTGTTGTGCGGCTCGCCGTCGCCGTTGAACCCGCCCTCAATCTGGTAGCCCGACGTGGCGACGCCGGCCAGGAACCCCTCACCGAGCAGGCTCCGCGGCCGGGTGCGCCGGGACCGGGCCGTGGCCGGCGCGGGCGCCGCCTTGCGTGGCGGTGAGGTGGCGGGCATCCCGTTCAGCTTGGCAGGCGCAGCGGCCGGCCGGGCAGCCCGGGTGCGGGTCTCAGCGGGGCTGCGCCAGCGAGCGCATGCGCGACAGTGCCGTCGACACGATGTCGACCTCGTCGCGCGCCTGGCGCACCAGCGCGCG
The DNA here is from genome assembly GCA_963717455.1 of uncultured Acidimicrobiaceae bacterium. Taxonomy (GTDB): domain Bacteria; phylum Actinomycetota; class Acidimicrobiia; order Acidimicrobiales; family RAAP-2; genus Bog-473. The sequence continues at coordinate 1,053,744 of OY970336.1, read as the reverse complement.
CACCTGCGGCTCCGTGGCGTCCCCCCCGGCCCGGAGGGCGGCCGCCTGCACGTCCCGGGCGGCGCCGATGACCTCGGCCACCCCGGCCCGCACCGAGTCGGGCCGTCCCGCGCCGCGCGGCAGGCGGCGCTCCAGCTTGAGCAGCGCATCGAGCTCGCCGGCGACGCCGCGCAGCGTCCGGCACACCGCCGGCAGCTCGGCCACCGGGGCGTCGTGCGCGTCGGCGTGGGCGACGGCGACCTCGGCGTCCTCGACGGCGACCCACATGCGGCGCCGGACCCGGGCCGTCGCGCCCCGGCTCAGCTCCTCGGGGGTGGCCCGCGACGCGTAGCGCTCCCTGCCGGCGGCGGCGAGGGACAGGGTGGCGAGCAGGCCACGGGTGGCGATGTGCCCCCGCACCAGGCGCCAGTGCCGGCGCACGTAGCTGCGCGCGAGCAGGGAGGCCACGACGAGCGCACCCACCGCCAGGAGGCCGGCGATCACCAGGAACTCGACCACGTGGGCCAGGAAGGTCACCCCCCGATCCTACGCGGCCGGGGCCGGGATTCACGGCGGTACCCTGTGGAACATGGAGCCGGAGGCTGCGGGCGGCACCGAAGGAGCACCGGCGGCGGACCCGCAATGGCAGCCGGGGGTCCCGTCGGTCCGCGAGCACCTGCCCAGCCTGGTCTGGGGCGCCGCTCTGCCCATCGGCGTCTACTTCCTGGTCCGTGCCCATGTGCGCACCGACGTCGCAGCCCTGATCATCGCCGGCTGCGTCTCCGCGGGCTGGGTCGTCCTGCAGTTCGTGCGGCAGCGAAAGGTCGACGTCGTGGGCGTCATCGTCCTCGCCGGCTTCGCGGTCGGGGTGGCCAGTTCGACGCTGCTCGGCGGCAACGCCTATGTGCTCAAGGTCCGGGACGCCTTCTTCACCGCGCTGTTCGGCGTCGCCTGCGTGGTCACCGTCTTCACCCACGACCGCCCCGCCTTCTTCTATGTGAGCCGGTACTTCTCGGCGGGGAATGACCCCGAGAAGGTGTCCGCCTTCGACCGGCTGCACGAGCTGCCCGTCGGCCGGCGCACGTTCCGCGTCCTGTCGGTGGTCTGGGGCATCGGGCTCGTCGTCGAGGCCTCGTTCCGCCTGACGCTGGCCGACGTCCTGCCGACGGGGACCTTCCTCGCCGTGTCGCCCTTCATCACCGCCGGCGTCATCGGTGGCCTCTTCGCGTTCACCGTGTTGTACACGCGGCGCATCCAGGCCGAGGCCGCCGCGCTCGTCGCCACCATGCCGCCCGAACCGGCCTCCAACGGCGAGGGCTATCCCCAGATTCCCCTGCCCTGACGCCCGCCGGTAGCCTCGGCGGCGCACCAGCGCCGGCCGACGGCGGGGCACCAGCGAAGGGAGCACCATGGCAGACGAAGTGCTGCGGGAACGCCGAGGCAACGTGGAGATCCTCACCATCAACCGGCCCGAGGCGCGCAACGCCATCAACGGCGCCGTCAGCAAGGCGATGGCGGCTCACATGGACGAGTTGGCCGAGGACCCCGACTGCTGGGTGGTCGTCATCACCGGGAGCGGCGACAAGGCGTTCAGCGCGGGCATGGACCTCAAGGCGTTCAGCAGTGGCGAGGGTGGCGACATCATGGGGGCGAGCGGCGGATTTGGTGGCCTCACCCAGCGCACGTTCCCCAAGCCGCTCATCGCCGCCGTCAACGGTTCCGCTCTGGCCGGCGGCTTCGAGATCATGCTCGCGTGCGATCTCGTGGTGGCCGCCGACCACGCGCTGTTCGGCATCCCCGAAGCCAAACGGGGGCTGATCGCCGGCGCCGGCGGCCTGCTCCGGATGCCCAAGCGTCTGCCCATCGCCGTCGCGCTCGAGCTCGCCATGACGGGCGACCCCGTCGGCGCCTCGCGTGCCTACGCCCTCGGACTCGTCAACAAGGTGGTGCCGGCCGAGGCTGTGCTGGCCGAGGCGGTCGCGCTGGCCGAGCGCATCGCCGCCAACGCGCCGCTGGCCGTGCGCTACTCCAAGAGCGTGATGAAGCGCGCCGCCGAGGTCCCCGAGGCGGAGGGCTGGGCCATCAACGCCGAGGCGGTAGGTGTCGTCTTCACCTCGGCCGACGCGATGGAGGGTCCCGTCGCCTTCGCCGAGAAGCGCCCGCCGAACTGGCAGGGCAAGTAGGGCGGTGCTCGCCCCGGCGCTCGATACCATCCGCCTCACCCTCCACGTCCTGGCGGCGGCCGTCTGGGTGGGCGGGCAGATCGTGATGACGGGTCTCGTCGGCCCCGCCCGCCAGATGGGGGGCGATGCCCCCAAGGCCCTGGCCCGGGCCTTCGCCCGCATGGCGTGGCCCGCCTACGTGCTCCTGATCGTCACCGGCATCTGGAACGTCACGGCGGTCCACTACTCCTCCCAGGACTCGGCCTGGAAGGCGGTGCTCATGGCGAAGATCGTGGTGGTCATCCTGGCCGGGGTGGCCGTCGGCCTGCACCAACGGGCGGCGAACAAGAGCCAGCTGGCGTTGTGGGGGTCCGTGGGGGGCGTCGCCAGCGTGGCGGCATTGGTCATGGGCATCCTCCTGGCGGGGTGACTCCGAACACCTGGTGCACGGTGCCCGGCACACCTGGTGCACGGTGCCCGGCACACCTGGTGCACGGTGCCCGGCCCGTGCGGGTACCTCGGGTCGGGAATGGGTCTAACCTGGGGACCCAGTTCACCGGCACGTGGACCCGGGTGAAGGAGAACCTCATGCTCGCTGATATTTTCGGTCCCGACCTGCTGATCGTGGCCATCATTCTCGTCGTGCTCCTCTTCGGCGGGGCGGCCATCCCCAAGCTGGCCCGCAACCTCGGCTCGGCCAAGAACCAGTTCGAGAAGGGCATGGAGGAGGGCAAGGCGGAGGGCGCCGCGCAGCCCAACGGCACGTCGGCCGCGACCGGCGCACCCGCACCGACTCCCACCCCCTCGGCGGAGGAGAAGGCACCGGGCGCCTGACCCCGACCGGGCCCGCCGGCCCGGTGCACCGCGCGTCTAGCTTGTCGGGCACACGGTGGCGGGGGTGAGCACGTCACCGGGCGGTTCCGAGCCACCATGGGGGGTCCATGCCAACTGACGTCTTGTCCGTCGCCGATCGCCTGTGGAACGGCGAGATCTCGACGTCGACCTTCCACCCCGTCGACCACATCGGCGGGTTCGTCGAGATCACCGACGGGGTCGGCTTCTGCCCGTCGTTCGCCAACGTCTCGGCCTTCGCCACCGAGGACGGCCTGCTGCTCGTCGACACCGGGAGCGCGCCCCTGGCGCGCGTGGTCCACGACGACATACGGACCTGGAGCCCGGCCCGCCTCAACACGGCCGTCTACTCCCACGGGCACATCGACCACGTGTTCGGCGTGCCGGTCTGGGAGGCGGAGGCGGCCGCCGAGGGCTGGGCCGCTCCCGAGGTCATCGCGCACCACGCCCTGCCGGCCCGCTTCGATCGCTACATCTTCACGGCCGGCTACAACACGATCATCAACCGGCGGCAGTTCGGCTTCACGGACCTGCACTGGCCGACCGAATACCGCTATCCGGACCGCACCTACCACGACACCCTCGACCTCTCCGTCGGCGGTGCCGACTTCTCGCTCCGCCACGAGAAGGGCGAGACCGACGACCACACCATCACCTGGCAGGCGCAGAAGCGTGTCCTCTGCTGCGGCGACCTCTTCATCTGGGCGTCGCCCAACGCCGGCAACCCCCAGAAGGTGCAGCGCTACCCGAGGGAGTGGGCGGCCGCGCTGCGCCGCATGCTCGGGCTCGGGGCCGAGTTCCTCCTGCCCGGCCACGGCTTCCCCGTGATGGGGGTCGACCGGGTCCGCCAGGCCCTCACCGACACGGCGGACCTGCTCGACTCCCTGGTCGACCAGACGCTGGAGGTGATGAACGCCGGCGGCCGGCTCGACGACGCCATCCACACCGTTCGCGCCCCCGCCGAGCTCGAGGCCCGTCCCTATCTGCGCCCGGTCTACGACGAGCCCGAGTTCATCGTCCACACGGTGTGGCGCCAGTACGGGGGTTGGTGGGACGGCAACCCCGCGTCCCTGCAGCCGGCACCCGAACGCGCCCTCGCCTCCGAGCTGGCGGCGCTGGCCGGCGGGGCCGGCGCCCTGGCCGACCGTGCCCTGCAGCTCCTGGCGGTCGCCGAGAGCGAGCCCGAGCAAGCCGATGGGGCGCTGCGTGTCGCCGGCCATCTGGCCGAGCACGCCTGGCTCGCCGACCCAGGCGACGAAGCGATCCGGCGGGCGCGCCAACAGGTGTGCGCGGCCCGGGCCGCCCGGGCCACCTCCACCATGGCGCGAGGCGTCTTCACCTGGGCCTCCAACGAGTCGGTGGCGCCGCCAGACCCGCATCCGCGCTGACCGGGGGGCGCACAGCCGCTGCGCTGCCAATTCCAGTTTTTTTGCGGGGTTCGATAGTGTCAGCGCCGTGGACTCGTCGCTGACCGGCCCTCCCTCCGACACGCCCGAAAGCCCATCTCCCAGCCGTAAGAGCCCACGCCGCCGGCTGGCCGCGGCCGCGGTGGCCGTCGGAGCGCTCCTGCTGACCGGGTGCCAGCTCCCGACCTTCGGCGCCTACAAGGGCGCCACCACCCAGGCCCGCTCCACCTTCCACCTCTGGCAGGGCTTCTTCATCGCCGGGATCATCGTGGGCGGCTTCACCCTCCTGCTCATCACGTGGGCCGTCTTCCGCTACCGGCGCGGCAAGCGGGACGCCGACACGCTGCCCGTGCAGACCCAGTACCACACGCTGACCGAGATCATCTACACCGTGATGCCGATCCTGATCGTCCTCGGGCTCTTCGTGGCCACGGTCGTGGTGGAGAACAAGGTCACCGCGGTCGAGCCCAACCCCTACGCACGGGTGCACGTGTACGCCTTCCAGTGGGGCTGGGAGTTCGAGTACCCCAACGGCGTCAAGATCATCGGCCAGACCACCGACGCGCCGACCATGGTGGTCCCGACCGGCAAGACGGTCCGCATCACGCTCAACTCCTACGACGTGCTGCACGGCTTCTACGTGCCCGAATTCAACTTCAGCCGCTACGCCAGCCCGGGGTACTCCACGCAGTTCGACTTCAACGTCCTGCACGACGGCGTCTACCGGGGCCAGTGCACCCAGCTCTGCGGCCTCTACCACTCCTTGATGTTCTTCAACGTCCGTTCCGTGTCGCCCTCGGCCTACCAGACCTGGCTGCGGGTCACGGGCGCGTTCCAGCGGGCCCACCCGAACTCCATCGGGCAACTCCCGGCCGGCCTGCACGCCAACGTGAACGGGACGGTGCCCAGCTACTCTGGGAACTCGGGCAACTCCGGCAACTCGGGCAGCGGGAACACCGGAAATACAGGAGGTGCGCTCTACGGTGACTGACGTCATCGCCCCACCAGGGACACATGAGCCCGCAGAGGTCCACCTCCCGCCCCAGGTGCCCGGTGACGGGCACGAGCCCCACGGCGGCCACGAGGAGCACGGCCCCACCGGCATCCTCAAGTGGCTGACCTCCACCGACCACAAGGTCATCGGTCTGAGCTACATGATCACGGCGATCGTGATCTTCTACATCTCGGGGATCATGGCGCTGCTCATGCGGCTGCAGCTGGCATCGCCACACTCGTCGCTGCTCAGCTTCTCGCAGTTCAACGCGCTATTCACCATGCACGGCGGCCTGATGCTGTACCTCTTCGCCGGCCCGTTCGCCTTCGGCGGCCTGGCCAACTACATCGTGCCGCTGCAGGTCGGCGCGCCCGACATGGCCTACCCGCGCCTGAACGCGCTCAGCTACTGGCTCTACCTCAGCGGCTCCATCACCATGCTGATGGGCTTCTTCGTGGCCGGTGGCGCCGCCCAGTTCGGGTGGGTCGCCTACGCACCGCTCTCGAGCGCCACCAGCTCGCCCGGCGCCGGGCCCGACGTGTTCTTGATGGGGATCGCCCTCACCGGGTTCTCGGCCATCTTCACCGGCGTCAACCTGTGCGGCACCATCTTCTACCTGCGCGCGCCCGGCATGACCATGTTCCGCATGCCGATCTTCACCTGGAACATGCTGGTGACCGCCATCCTGATCCTCATCGCGTTCCCGGTCCTCACCGCGGCGGTGGTGATGCTGTTCTGCGACCGCCACTTCAACACCCACATCTACACCGCGGTCGGCTGCCATCTGGTGAACGGCGCGCCGATGCGATCGTGCGGCTCGCCGCTGCTGTGGCAGAACCTGTTCTGGTTCTTCGGCCATCCCGAGGTCTACATCCTCGCCCTGCCCTTCTTCGGCATCGTGACCGAGGTGCTGCCCGTGTTCTCACGCAAGCCGGTCTTCGGTTACAAGGGAATGGTCTTCGCCACCATGGCCATCGCCGCCCTGTCCACCGGCGTGTGGGCGCACCACATGTTCACCACCGGGGCCGTGCTGCTGCCCTTCTTCTCCTTCCTGAGCCTGCTCATCGCCGTGCCCACGGGCATCAAGTTCTTCAACTGGATCGGCACCATGTGGCACGGGCAGCTCACCTTCACGACACCCATGCTGTTCAGCATCGGCTTCCTCTTCGCCTTCCTCATGGGCGGCGTGACGGGCATCATGCTCGCGTCCCCCCGATCGACTTCGCCGTCCACGACACCTACTTCGTAGTGGCCCACTTCCACCAGGTTCTGGTCGGCACGGCCGTCTTCGGCGGCTTCGCCGGGGTCTACTACTGGTACCCCAAGATGTTCGGCCGCATGCTGCGCGAGAGCCTGGGCAAGTGGCACTTCTGGCTGCTCTTCATCGGCTTCTGGGTCACCTTCATGCCCCAGTACGTGGTCGGGCTCCTGGGCATGCCGCGCCGGGTGGCCAGCTACCCGTCCAACCTCGGCTGGCAGAGCTACAACATCGTCTCGACCGTGGGCGCCTTCATCATCGCCGCCTCGTTCGCTTTCCTGCTGGTGAACTTCGTCGTGTCGTGGCGCAGGCCCATCCCGGCCGGGGACAACCCCTGGGACGCCCACACGCTTGAGTGGTTCACCACCTCGCCGCCGCCGCACCACAACTACACCCATCTGCCGCCCATCCGCTCGGAGCGTCCGACGTGGGACTACAACCACCCCGACGCGCTGACGGTGCCCCACGGCAAGGGCGCCCACACCAACGGGAAGACGAACGGGAAGCTCACGGCGTCGGTATGAGGGTCGAAGCTCTCTTCTTGCTCTTCCTCGGGATGTTCTTCGGGATCGTCGGCCTCGTCTACTGGTTCTGGAGCTACGAGGACGGCGGCGGCGTGATGCTGCTCGGCGTGACGCTGCTCGGCTTCCTGCCCGGCCTCTACTACTTCTTCTGGCACCAGCGCTTCCACGGTCGCAAGTACTTCTTCTGGGGCAAGATCCCAGCGGTGGGTGACCGCCCGTCGGACCGCGAGGACGCCGAGATGGCCGAGGGTGCGGGCAACGTCGACTCGTTCCCCGGCTCCTCCATCTGGCCCTTCGTCATGGGCATGGGCGCCTTTATGACGGTCCTGGCCCTCGTCTTCGGTGTCTGGCTCATCTTCCTCGGCGTGCCGCTGATCCTCACCGCACTGACTGGCGTCACGGCCGAGAGCCGGCGCGGGGGCAACGTCTGAGCCAAAGCGGGCCGCCGGTAGCCTGACCCGGTGGCAGCGACGGGCACCGCGTCGGACCAAGCACCTGGGCTCTCGCGGGCGCTGGTCGCGCTCATCGCGGTCGCCACCGGCGCCGTGGTGGCCAACCTCTACTACGCCCAGCCCGTGTTGCACCAGGTGGCGCGCAGCTTCCACAGCGGCCCCGGCCCGACCTCGTCCATCATCACGGCCACCCAGATCGGCTACGCCGCCGGGCTGCTCCTCGTCGTCCCTCTGGGCGACCTCCACCCGCGCCGCGCGCTGGTCACCCGCCTCTTCTGCGTCTCCGCGGTCGCCCTGGTGGCCTGCGCGCTGGCACCAAGCCTCTGGGTCTTCGGCCTGGCCTCCATCGCGGTCGGCGGGGCATCGGTGGCGGGCCAGGTCATGATCCCCTTCGCCGCCGACCTGGCGCCCGAGGAGCGGCGGGGACGGGTGGTCGCCCGCATCATGACGGGGCTGCTCCTGGGCATCCTCCTGGCGCGCACGGTGTCGGGCCTGGTGGCCCAGGCGGCGGGCTGGCGCGCCATCTACTGGCTCTCGGCCGGCCTCATGGTCTGCTTCGCGTGCATCCTGTGGCGCGCGCTCCCCGCCGAACGCCCGCGCCCCCAGCGCAGCTACCCGAGCCTGGTGTCCTCGTCGCTGCGCCTCATCGTCACCGAGCCCGTGCTGCGGCGTCGGGCCTGGCACGGCGCCTGCGCGTTCGCCGCCTTCAGCGCGCTGTGGACCACCATCGCGTTCTTGCTCTCGGGGAGCCCCTACCGCTACTCGAACGCGGTCATCGGGCTGTTCGGCCTCGTGGGTGCGGGCGGCATCGTGGCCGCCAACATGGCCGGAAAGCTGGCCGACTCCGCCCGGTCGACCGCCACCACGGTGGGAGCCGGCGTGCTCCTCGCCGGCTCCTTCGCTCTGCTCTGGGCCGGCCGGACCTCGTTGGCCGCGCTCATCGTCGGCATCGTCGTGCTCGACATGGGCACCCAAGGCATGCAGATCACCAACCAGGCGGTGATCTACGCACTGCGCCCCGACGCCCGGAGCCGGATCAACAGCGCGTACATGGTCTGCTATTTCCTGGGCGGGGCCGCCGGCTCCGTGAGCGCTGGTGCGCTCTACGGCACCCACGGGTGGGCGGGCGTCTGCCTGCTCGGCGCCGTCTTCGGCGCCCTGACGCTCGCCATGTCCGTCCACGACCGGGGTGCGCCCGGCCCTGGTCGCTCAGGCCTCAACGATCTCGAGCCCGTTGCCGTCCTGATCGCGGAAGGCGAACATCGGCGGGACGCCGGGCCAGCGCAGGACCTCGTCGGCGTCGACGCCGCGTGACCGCAGCGCCGTGTGGGCGGCGTCGGCGTCGTGCGTCGTCAACCGGAGACCCGTCTCCACTCCGGCGGGGCGCCCCTCGGCTGCGTCATCTGTCCACTTCCTTCTCCATGACTCGGCGCCGACTCCTCAGGCGTACATCAAGGAGCCGGGCGTCGTGAGCAGCTCACCGGTCTCGAGCCAGGTCTTGAGCCCCGAGAGGACCATCGGCCAGCCGCCGTAGAGCTGGGCGTTGGCGCCGTCGCGCAGCTGGTCGTGCGTCAGCGTGAGATGGACCGAGTCGCCCACCGGCTCGATCTCCCAGGTGACCCGCGAGAACCCCTCGGACCTGACCTCGTCGTCCCAGACGGCGGCCATGGTGTGGACGAGCCTGCGGGGCGGGTCGACCTCGAGGACCTCTCCGTCGCCGAGGTGCACGCCGTGCTTCGCGACGTCGACGCTGATCGGCGAGCCCACCTTCCACTCCGAGTTCACTGCGGCACCGAAGTTGTACTTGGCCCGGATCTCCGGGTCGACGATCGCCCCCCAGACCTGTTCGGGCGTCGCCTTGATGAAGATCTCGTACACCTTTTCCATCTGCCTCTCCAATCTGTCCTTGATCTCGCTCAGCCCTGCCACCCAGGGCTCGGAGTACTTCCTCACCCAGCGGTCGTGGATGAGCCGGATGGGGACGGGATTGAGGAAATGGAGCTTCTCGCGGCCCCGTCGCCTCGTCACCACCAGTCCGGCCTCTTCGAGCTGCTTGAGGTGCTTCATGACCCCGAAGCGCGTCATGTCGAAACGCTCCCCGAGCGAGCCCAGGGTCTGGCCGTCCTCCCGGAAGAGCTCGTCGAGCAAGCTCCTGCGGGTCGGGTCGGCCAGGGCCTTGAACACCTCGTCCAACTCCTCCACCCCTCCACTTTATGTGACCTTTTAGTCACATGTCAACGGTGGATCGCCGCCCGCCGCCGCCCGGCCGCTACAGGCGGGCCTCGAACACCTCCCACTCGCCCGGAATCCCCTTGAGCTGCGCCCGGCCTCGGTCCTCGAACCGCACGTCCGAGCCCGAGCAGGCCTCGCGCACGGCGTCGGAGACGAGCAGCTGGCCGCCGGCGGCCCGGGCGCAGAGCCGCTGGGCGAAGTGGACGGCCAACCCCGAGAGGTCGTTCTTGCCCATGCGGGAGACCTCGCCCACGTGGACGCCGGCGCGGAGCCCCAATCCGAGACCCGCCATCGCCGCCATGGCGGCCAGCGCGCAGCGGATGGCCGGCTCGGTCTCGTCGAACGCAACGAGAAAGCCGTCCCCCGTGCTCTTCACCTCGTGGCCACCGCAGGCGACGACCTCCCGGCGCATCCGGCTGTTGTGGTCCTCGATGAGCGCGCTCCACGCATCGTCGCCGAGGGATGCGGCCAGGGGTGTGGAGTCCACGATGTCGGTGAAGAGCATGGTCGTGCGCATGCGGTCGGAGAAGAGCGAGAGCGAGCCCGTCACGAACCGTTCGACCTCGTCGATCACCGGGGTGGCGTAGTTGCGCAGGAAGACCTGGTCGGAGCCCGGGAGGAGTGCGAGCTGCGCGCCCGGTACGGCATCGGCGATGTAGCGCCCGTGTGCGGGCGGGACGTTGACGTTGTCCTCCAGGTGGATCACCAGGGTGGGCACCGCGATCGTCGGCAGCAGCGGGCGGATGTCATAGTTGCGGTTGATCCGGAAGAGCGTGACGAGCTGATTCTGGCTGGTCGACGCGAGCTCGTCGTGGCCCGGTGGCCGTTCACCTCTGCGGGGCGAGAACTCGTTGAAGATGCGCCCTTCGCCCCACTCCTCCCGGTAGCGCCCCTCCAGACGGTCCAGGATCGTGTCGGGGAAGCCGATGGGAAAGTCGTCGGCCTCCTGGAGCCGTGCCCAGGTGTTGCACATGATGAGCTGGCGGACCGGGTACATCGTGGCGTACATGGCGGCGACCGCACCACCGTTGTGCGACCCCAGGAGCACGGGGTCGGCCATGCCGGCGGCCTCCACCACCGCCCTGAGGTCGGCGACCAGGTCGTCGAGGCCCGGGGACGCCGAGGGGTCGAAACGGTCCGAGTACCCCGTGCCGCGCTGGTCGTAGGTGACGAGTCGGGAGAAGTTGGCCAACCTCCGTAAGCCCTTGGCTGTCGCCGGGTCGTCCCAGGCCAGAGAGGTAGCCATGGAACCTCCCACGAAGACGATCTCGCGTGGCCCCGCCCCGGCCACCTGATAGGCGAGGTGCGCGCCGTCCCGCACGGCGAATTCGACGCGGGGTGGAGCGAGCACGGCGCTACCCGACCACGCGCCTCGGGCGCCGAGCCATGTCGGCAGTGCCGCACCGACACTGCGGTTCGAGAAAGGACGATGGCAACTGGCGGTCCCCCGTTCTCCAGCGAGTCACATAGCCATTGCGTTATGGTGCGCCCATGGTAGGTGCGGTCATGACGAGGTCCCTCAACGCGATGCTCGGCGGCGACAACCAAGCGGCCTACGAGAGGGCGCAGTCCGCGGTCGAAGGGGCCGACACGGTCCGCGAGGCCGTCGAGGCGGTCGGGGTGCTCGAGGAACTGGACACGGAGCTGGTCGTCGAGGCGCGGGCCGTGCTCGACGCCATACCGCCGTCGCTCGACCAGGCGATCATCGGCGCGCTCGAGAGCGCCTTCGAGGACGGCGCCGCGGTGTTCGTCGACTGGGAGCGGGGCGACACGATGGAGGTCAGGATCTCCGAGGAGGCGGACGGCCGCGTGCGCATCGTGCTCGTCTCCCCCGTCGGTAGCACCTACGTCGACTCGGACTGAGGCGCCGGCGTGTCAGGTCCGGGTCGCCGACCTGACACGCCGGGGGCGCCGTCCCAGCCATTGGAGACCGGCCTGCGCCTCCGACAAGGAGGGCTCCCAGGCCGCGGCAGCGGTCGCGTCCCGTCCGCTTCGCCGCGTAGAGGGCGACGTCGGCTCGGTGGAGCAGCTCGTCGGGACGGTCGTCCGGGCCCAACCACGTGCTCACGCCGAGGCTTGCGGTGACCAGGTCCGAGCCCGTCACGGTGTGCATCGCCTGGCTGAGCCGCTTGGCCACCCTCAGCGCTGCGTCCTGGTCGGACTCGTGCAGGAGCATCGCGAACTCGTCACCGCCCAGCCGGCCGACGACGTCAGTCTCGCGAGCGGCCTGGCTCAGCACGGCGGCGAGCGAACGCAGGGCCCGGTCCCCGGAGTGGTGCCCGCCTGAGTCGTTGACCGTCTTGAGGTTGTCCATGTCGGCCACGATGATGCTGAACGTCGCGTGGTGGCGTCGAGCCCGCCTGGCTTCGTGGTCGAGCCGCTCCTGGAACGCCCCACGGCTGAGGCAGCCGGTGAGCGCATCGTGAGTCGCCGCATCCATCAGCTGGCTCATCAGGCGGTCCCGAAAGAGCGACGCCGCCGCCGTGATGACGCCGGCGATGACCATGGCCAACGCCAGGAACGCCGTGGTGGACCAGCTGCCAGACGGCGTGAGGACCCCGACCACCAGAGTCGTCGCGATACCGAAGGCGGCAAGGAACGACACCGTCACCGCCGAGTAGGCCAGGCCGACGAACAGCATCGGGAGGACGAGGAAGTAGGAGATGGGGCTGCGGACGCCGCCATCGGCGACGGCCCCCGCGGCGATGAAGACGAAGGTGCAGGCGGCCCACGAGGTGAAGAACGCGCTCGACCACCGGGTCGACACGAGGCGAAGGCCGAGCCATCGGAAGGGCCCGACGGAGGTGGCGAGGCTGAGGCATCCGAGGATGACCAGCGCCTGCCGGTGGGGCACCGAGGTGGACAGCGCGTAGACCACGACTGCGAGCGCCCCCATGGTGTAGGTCAGGACACCGATCTGGACGTAGCCCCGCCAGAAGCTGGCCAGGTTCCTCGACGTGTCGTGTGCTGGGGGTTGACGCATCCCCGATTCCCGGCTCTCCCTCATTCGCCCACCCGGGTATCGGCACGATCGCAACCTCGGTTGAGGGTCTCGCCCGGCGCGGGGTGGTGTCGGGGACCGCGGGACGCGAGGGCTCAGGCCCGGCCGCTCCGAGCGGGCCGGCGGCGCCAGGTGTCGACGCATCCCGGCGAGCAGAACAGCACGACGGAGCCCCGGACATCATGGGCGACCTCCTCGGCTGTGTCGTGGGTCAGCGGCAGGCCGCAGATGGGGTCGAGGGAGACGTCCGGGCCGCCATGGGCCATCTGGATGCTCGACGCGGGCACCGGCTTTTCGACGCCGCGCAGCGTGACGTGGGTCTGCGACACGGCCACCCCCCAACTCGGCAGGTGCGTCATGACCGACGGGGTCGCGAGCGCTTGACCCGCTGGAGCCAGGTCGCACAGTCGCGCCGCCACGTTCACGCAGTGCCCCACGTAGTCGTCGCCCTCCATCAGGATCACCTCGCCCGCGTTGACGCCCGAGCGGATGGAGACGGTCTTGACCGGGCCCGAGACCACGCCGACCACGAAGTGCAGCTCCAGGATCGTCTCGAGCAGGGGGCGGGTCTCGACGCACACCAGCATGACGCCGTCGCCCAGCCACTTGGCGATCCGCACCCCCCGGCGGGCGCAGATGTCGCGCAGCAGCGCGCGGAACGCGGTCAGCACGTCCACGGCCCGCTCGTCCCCCTCGAGCTCCGTCAGCGCGGTGAATCCCGACACGTCGACGAAGGCGAAACTGCGGTGGACGCGCACAGCGCGATGCTGCCATGAGGCCTGCCCCGCAGCCCAATCGAGCGCTCCCCCCGATGATCAGAGTCCCTGGTGGGAGGGGTCGGCCTGCCCCTACGATGGGCCGATGGTCAACGAGCTCGAGACGGGCGGCGTGCGTACCGGTCGGGCCTGAGCCGCTGACGTGGGGCAGCTCGACGGCAAGGTGGTGCTCCTCAGCGGCGGAGCCTCGGACATCGGCCGCGCCACGGCACTGCGGCTCGGTGCCGAGGGCGCCGCAGTGGTGATCGGCGACGTGGCCGCCGAGGGGGCGGTGTCGGTGGCCGACGAGGTGTCCGCCGCGGGCGGGCGGGCGGTCGGCGTGCACTGCGACGTGCGCAGCGAAGCCTCCGTGGCGGCGTTCGTCGGGCGCGCCGTGACCGAGTTCGGCGGCGTCGATTGCGTCGACCACAATGCCGCGTGGAGCCACCCCCGGCTCGACACCGACGCGGGCGGCGTCGACCTCGGCGTGTGGGACCGGGTGATCGAGACCACGACGCGGGGTGCGCTGCTCCTGGCGCGGAGCGCCATCCCTGTCATGGCGGCGCGTGGGGGCGGGTCGATCGTCACGATCTCCTCGGGCACCAGCACCATCGGCGAGTCGACCCGCGTGGCATACGGCGTCTCGAAGGCCGCCCTGAACCAGCTGACTCGTCACCTGGCCACCCGCTACGGCCGGGACGGCATCCGGGCCAACGCCATCGCCCCCGGCTTCATCCTCACCGCCACCGCAGCGGCCAACGTGCCGGCCGAGGTGCAGCGCCGTCTGGCCGAGGCCAACCCCACCCGCCGCCTCGGCACCCCCGACGACATCGCCCGCGTCGTGGTGTTCCTGTGCAGCGACGCGTCCGCTTACGTGAACGGCCAGGTGCTCCATGTCGATGGCGGCCATCAGATCGCCGGGATGATGTAGTGGCGGGCGCCGACACGCACAGGGTGGCCCTCGTCACCGGCGCCAGCCGCGGCATCGGGCGCTGCGCCGCGGTCGCCCTGGCCCGGCGCGGCTTCGACGTGGTCATCACGGCCCGCACGGTGCACGAGGGCGACGGCCGCGCCTCGCCCTCGAGCGTCCTGGCGCACGACGAGCCCGTGCCCATCGCCGGCAGCCTGGACTCGACCGAGGCCGAGATCACGGCGCTCGGGCGCGCCTGCCTGGCGGTGCCCATGGACCTGATGGACCGGGCGTCGGTCGAGCGGGCGGCCGAGGTGGCGCTGGCCGAGATGGGCCGAATCGACGTCCTGGTCAACAACGCCATCTACCAGGGGCCCGGGACGATGGACCGGCTGCTGGACCTCCCCCTCGAGCTGGCCGAGCGGTGCCTGGTGGGTGACTACCTCCATCCACTCCTGCTGACCCAGCTCCTGCTTCCCCAGATGCTCGAGCGCGGGCAGGGCCGCCTCGTGAACATGCTCTCCGAGGCGGCCTTCACGACGCCGCCCGCACCGGCGGGGGCCGGTGGGTGGGGTGTCGCCTACGCCGCCGCCAAGGCGGCGTTCCACCGCGTCACGGACATCTGCCACGTCGAGTTCGCCTCACAGGGCATCTGGGCCTTCTCCATCGCACCTGGCCTCACCCTCACCGAGTCCATGCGGGCATCGGGCATGGACAAGGTGCTCGTCGGCGCCGGTCACCTGCCCGCGCCGCCCGACGTGGCGGGCGAGGTGGCTGCCTGGCTCGCTGACGACCCCGATGCGGGGCGCCACGCGGGCCAGATGGTCTCCTCCCGCTCGCTGTGCAGGGAGCTCGGCCTCGTGGCGGGCTGGCCGCCACCGAGGCATCTCTAGCCCGGTCGGGCGCGCGGCAGCCCCATCGGGTTTGGGAAAGGCAGCAGGCCGGACGCGGCGATGTCGATCGCGCAGGCCGACAGGGCACCGTGGAGGTCCGCGCGTGCCGCGTCGCTGAGCGCGGCGTAGGCGGGCTCGGCCAGGCGGTCGGTGAGATCCTCCACCGCCCCGTGCAGGGAGCGCCCGGTGTCGGTGGCCCGCCCGTCATCGTGGAGGAGGCCACGGACCGTGAGCGCCTCGAGGGCGCCCCCCCACTCCTCCTCGCTCCAGCCGCGATTCTCCCGCAGCACGGCGGTGGGGATCGCCTTGGTCGCCGCGGCGAGCAGGTGGGACTCCAGGCCGCTGAGCCCGTTGGCCAGGAGCGCGGCGGTGTGCCCGTCGCCGCGGTGCTCGCGCAGTGCCGTGCAGGCCTGCCAGGCCTCACCGAGCCCCGCGGTGCCGAGAGCCGGACCGATGACCGGCCACAGAGACCGGTTGGCCCCCGCCATGACCCGCCCGTCGCCGCCGCAGGCGGCCACGGCACGCCGCAACAGGGGGAGGGCGGCCACGAGAACGGACCGGGCCTGTGTGCCGCACACCTCGCTGAGCGCGTCGGCGGCGGCGATGGCCCGCACGCGGCACAGCGTCTCGGGCGACACGACGTCCCAGCACCCCGGGAGCGCCCGCGCCACCATGCCCGGGTGGAAGTTGTAGAACGCGGCGGTCACCGGACCGGGCCCGACCCGCCCGAGCGGCGCGGCGCGAGCAGCGAAGTAGCCCGACCAGAAACCGCGCAGCCCCGCCTCATGCAGCGCGGTGCGTGCCTCCGGCGCGAAGTAGGTGACGGCGTGGACGGACTCGAGGACGACCCACAGGTCGCGGGCGGTGGCCCGGTCCCGATGTCTGCTCAGCGGGTGACCTGGCGCACACCCGTGGGTGAGCTCTCGGGCTCACGGCTGCCGCCGTTGCTGAGTGGCTCGATGTCGATGCGCACCGGCACCGGCTCGGGGTCGAGCTCGATGTGCTCGTCGTCGGGGCGGGGCGGCGTCGGGACGGTGACGTACTCGCCTTGGGCGGAACGCTGCACGATCACCGCCCGCTTGCGCTTGCCGATGCCGTGCACCCCCTGCATCTCCTTGCACAACTGGTAGGTGACGAGAGCCGAGACGACCGGGATCACGAACACGGCGATGCGGAAGAACCACAGGACCTGGTTGAGCGAGACGTGGAAGAAGTTGGCCAGGACGTCGGTCGAGCTCGCCCCGAAGAGCGTGAACAGGAGGGCGAACATCGCCACTCCCGCGGCCGTGCGCTTCGGTCTGTCGCGCGGCCGATCGAGCAGGTTGTGCATCGCGACGTCACCGGTCACCCGTCGCTCGAGCCCGGGCCACATGTAGCAGATGGTGAAGATGATGCCGGGAAGCACCACCGCGGGCAAGAAGACCTCCAAGGGGATGGTGTGCCCGAATGCCGCGAACTCCCACGACGGCCAGATGCGGAGGGCGCCGTCGAGCCACCCCATGTACCAGTCGGGCTGGACGGCGTAGGAGATCCTCGAGGCGTCGTACGAGCCGAACTGCCAGATGGGGTTGATCTGGGCGAACGCCCCGAGCAGCGCCGTCACCGCCGTCACCATGAAGAGGAACCCGGTGGTCTTGGCCATGAAGGTCGGGAACATGGGTGAGCCCACCACGTTGTCCTCCGTGCGCCCTTCCCCGGCGAACTGCGTGTGCTTCTGGCGGACCAGCAGGCCCAGGTGTACGGAGAGGAGCCCGATCAGGACCAGCGGGATGATCAGCACGTGGATGATGAAGAAGCGGGGGATGATGATGTCGCCCGGGAAGCGCCCGCCCCAGAGGAACGAGACGAGGTAGCTCCCGACCAGCGGGATCGACTCTGCGATGGAGTAGCCGATGCGCAGACCGGTACCCGAGATGAGGTCGTCGGGCAGCGAGTACCCGATGAAGCCCTCGAAGATGGCGAGGATCAGCATCGTGAGGCCGATGGTCCAGTTGAGCTCACGCGGCTTGCGGAACGCACCGGTGAAGAAGATGCGGGCCATGTGGACCACGATCGAGCCGGTGAAGATGTCGGCGGCCCAGTGGTGCATCTGGCGGACGAGCAGGCCGCCGCGCACGTCGAAGGAGATGTCGACGGTCGACTTGTAGGCGGCCGACATCCACTGGCCCCGCAGCGGTGCGTAGCTGCCGTGGTAGATCACCTGGTTGGTGGAGGGGACGAAGAACAGGGACAAGAAGACCCCGGTGACCAGCAGGACCACGAACGAGTAGAGCGAGATTTCCCCCAGCATGAAGGACCAGTGGTCGGGGAAGATCTTGTCGAGGAAGACGCGGCCGCCCTTGGCCACGCCGATCCGCTCGTCGAGCTCCCCGACGACCTTGCCGACGTGGCCGAAGGGGCCCTTGGCCGCCCTGGTGCTGCGCTTCGTCCTGGCCGCGCTGTCGCTCATGTGGTCCGCTCCCAGAAGCCGGGCCCGACGGCCTGATCATAGGGCGCCATGGCGATGAGATAGCCCTGGTCGTTGTAGCCGAGGTGCATCTGGGGCAGCGGGCGGGGGGCGGGCCCGAACTGGGGCACCGCACCGTTGCGCACGTTGAACATCGACTGGTGGCAGGGGCACACGAGCAGCTCGAGCTCCTGCTCGTAGAGCCCGACGGGGCACCCGAGGTGGGTGCACAGCTTGGAGTAGGCGACGTACCCGTCGGGGGTCCAGTCCTCCCGTCCCGGCATGGTGGGCGGGACCAGAGGCTGGTCGGACACCCTGATCAGGACCGTCTGGTCGATGGCCTGCCCGTTCTCGGTGATCTGCCCGGTCTGGGGGTCGACCGTGTGCTGCGGGTAGACGGTCATGATGCCGCCGATGACGAGGGTGTCCTTGCGCACCGGCCGTCCGTTGGAGTCGACGAGGACGGTCCCCTTGCGCCAGTCGGTCACCTCGAAGGAGTTCTCGGGCAGCGGCCCGAGGGAGCGGATCAGTGGGAACGCGGCGACGACGCCGAAGACGCCGGCGCCGACCGCGAAGAGGCCACCGAGCATCTTGCGTCGCTTGACGACGACCGCCGAGCGCTCGACGAGGGCGGCCGAGAAGGCGTCCCGCTCCTCGGGGCTCGAGGCCAGCGGGTGCCGCTCCTCGACGAAGGGTCCCTGCGGCATGAGGTACTTGCCCCAGGCCGTGAGGCCGAAGCCGAGCAGGAACAGGCCTGCGCCGATGGCGCCCCCCAGCTCCCAGGGGCTCCAGTTCTGCCAGTAGGCGGCGCCGAAGAGGGCGAGGAAGGCGATGGCCAGCAGGAAGATGACGCCGATGATCTTCTCGACCCGCGCCGGGTGCTTGGCCGCGTCGCTCATGTGCGGGTCGCTCAGCGCGGCGACCGGCATGGGCACCCGGGTGCGCGTGGGCTGGCGGTCGGCGTCGCTCACGAGCGCTCTCCGATCCAGAAGCAGATGAGGACGAGGCCACCCACGCCGATGAGCAGAGCGACGAATCCCTCCGCGACCGGTCCGACACCACCCAGACCGAAGCCGCCGGGGTTGGTCGGGTGCTGCAGCCGCCCGGTCACGTACGAGACGATGTCGCTGACTTGCTGGTCGGTCAGATTGCCCGAGAACCGGGGCATGTTGGCCGGCCCGATCCGGATCGCCTCGGCCACCTGCTGGGCCGTGATGGAGCGGACCTGCAGCGAGGGGGCGTTCGTGCCGAAGGCCAGCGCGTCACCCGAGCCTTCGATGGTGTGGCATGCGGCGCAGTTGAGCGAGAAGAGGTCCTGCCCCGCCGACTGGTTGGCCCCGGCCAGGTGCGGGTTGGGCACGGCGGGCACCGCCGGGTCCAGCGAGTTGACCCAGGCGGCCAGCTCGAGCGCCTGCAGGGGAGTCAGCCTGCTCTCCCGGCGCTCGGCCTCGACCGCCTTCACGTCGGCGGCCGGCATGCGGCCCGTGCTCACCCAGAAGTCGACGGTGGCGGCGCCCACGCCCTGCAGGTTGGGCCCGATGGTCGCCTGCCCGTCGGGGCCGACCCCGTTGGCGCTGTTGCCGTGGCAGCTCGAGCACGTCTGGGCGAAGAGCAGTTGGCCGGCCGTGATGAACGACCGGGGTGGGTTGGTGTAGGTGATGTAGCGGCTGCCGTAGGAGATGAGGTGGCCGTTCAGGCAGAACCGCGAGCTCGAGAGGAACGGATTGCCGGCGTTGGGCGTCGTGCCGGTGACGCCCTTGATGTTGAGGGTGCCGCACGATTTGGTCGTCACGTGCTTGGTGGGGATCGCCGGCACCTGGGCTGTGTCGGCGCGCCCGCTGGCGGCGGCGTCGGTGCCGGGGAAGAACATCGCCAGCGACGCCAGCGTGGCCACGGCGAGGAGGCCGCCCGGCAACAGGAACTTGGTGCGGAATGTCACCTTCTGTGGTGCGCGCACGCCTCGCATGCCTACTTGAGGAGGAACAGGCAACTGTAGAGCCCGACCCAGACGATGTCGACGAAGTGCCAGTAGTACGAGACCCCCTGAATGGCGGAGAGCTCGCCGGGGTCACCCCCCACGTCGCCGCGCATGCGGCCCAGGAGGAAGACCATGGCGAGCAACCCGATGAAGACGTGCAGGCCGTGCAGGCCCGACATGATGTAGAAGAGCGAGCCGTAGGCGTTCGTGTACCAGCGCGTGGGGCTGAACAGCCACTCGTACGCCTGGTTCCCCAGGAAGGCCACGCCGAGGATGATCGTGCAGACGATCCAGATCCGGGCCGACTTCCGCCGCCGCCACTCTGACTGGTAGACGGCGTACTGCATGGTGAAGCTCGACGACACCAGCACGAGGGTGAAGATGCCCGCCCGGAGGACGTCGAGCTCGGTGCCGGCGGGCGGCCATGGTCCCACCGTGTTGGCCCGGATGGTGAAGAAGGCGGCGAAGAGCCCGCTGAAGAACATCAGCTCGGACCCGAGCCAGATCATGACGCCGATGGCGAGCATCGGGGGCCGGTCGTGGATGATCTTTCCCTGTGGCGCGGGGACCTCCGCCGAAACAGCCTGGGTCACAGCGCAATTTCTAGTCGACCGGGTGCGGGAAGCGCCAACTAACAGGTAGTGGCGTCGCGCCCCTGGTGGGCGGGCAGAACGCCCAGGTCAGCGCAATTCGACCGGGAGCGGTTCCGCGTGCACGACGGTGAGCCGCTTGGTCGGTCTGGTGAGGGCGACGTAGAGGGTCCGCAGCCCCCGTGTGGTCGCCACCGGCGGGCCCTCGCCGGCCGGCTCGTCGCTCACGGCGGCCACCAGCGACGGCTCGACGACGATCACCGAGTCGAACTCGAGTCCGTTCGTCTCGTCGGCCGGCAGCACCACCAGGCCCGCCCCGAGCCCGCTGCCCGCCGGGTCACGCGGATCGACGGGATCGAGACCCGCGTCGGCCAGGGCGCGGGTCAGCTCGGGGAGCATGACGGTGGGCCCGAGGACCGCCACGCGCCCCGGAGCGACCGCGGCCTCCTCCTGGCGGGCGACATCCGCCACCGTGGGAACGAGCCCGACCCGGGACGTCTGCACGATGCGCGGCTCGTGGCCCGACTGGCGGACCGGGCGAGGCGGCGCGATGGAGGGCGCCGCCACGGCCAGGACCCGTGCGGCCAGCGCCACGACCTCCGACGGGGTGCGGTAGCTGACCGTGAGCTCCACCAGGCGGGGTGGGCGCTGCGGGCTGAGATGGCGCGTGACGTCGTCCCACGACTGGGGCGCCCACGGGCCGGTCGCCTGCGCAATGTCGCCCACGACCGTCATGGAGCCCGAGAGCGACCGGCGCGCCAGCATGCGGAGCTGCATGGGCGACAGGTCCTGCACCTCGTCGACCACGATGTGGCCGAAGGAGCGGATCTCGTCCTCGGAGCCCGCGGCCGGGCTCGTGACCGGGACCGGGGACGTCGCCAGCCCCTGGGGCCAGAAGCCGCCCTCCTGCATCGCCGCCTCCTCGTTCCTCTGGGCCCGGGCGCGGGTGGTCCTCCCCCCGCGGCGGGGGCCGAGCAGTGTGCGGGCCTCGTCGATGAGGGCGGCGTCGGGCACCGTCCAGTGCACCGCGTCCAGCGAGTCGCTCCGGGGCCGGTAGAGCCGCTGCACCTCCGCGCTGGTCAAGGTCCCCCTGCCGGCGGCCGCCAGCAGTGGCCGGGCGCCGAAGAGGTCGTGGAGGAATTCGTGTGGTGAGAGACGCGGCCACATACGGTCCAGCGCCTCGGCCACCTCTGGGACCCGGCGAAGCCGCAACGACAGGTCGTTCTGCTCCTCTTGGCTCGCCGGCTCGTCAGCCTCGTCCCGGCCCGTTCTCCTCCGGTACTCCTCGGAGAGCGCCCGCAGCACCTGCGACTCGACGAAGCGGCGTCGCGCGTTGTGTGTGCCGGCTCGGCGTCGCGCCGTTGCGACGATGTCCTCGGTCACGTTGGCACGCAAACGCAGCACGCCGGCGCCGAACGGGATCTCCGCGTCACGGCGGAGCGGCCGCTGTCGGGTGCGCACGGCGCGCGCCAACACCTTCACCATCCGCACGTCGCCCTTCAATGTGGCGACCGCGGCGTCGTCGACCCCGCGCACCCGCACCTCGGGCACCAGCCCCGCCACCGTCGACAGGCTGACGCCCGTCTCGCCCAGCGAGGGGAGGACCTGCTCGATGTAACGCAGGAACAGCGGGTTGGGCCCGACCACGAGCACGCCTTGGCGCTCGAGCGGGAAACGATGGGTGTAGAGCAGGTAGGCGGCGCGGTGCAGCGCCACCGCCGTCTTGCCGGTCCCCGGGCCGCCCTGGACGACCAGGACCCCGGCCAGCGGAGAACGGATGATCTCGTCCTGCTCGCGCTGGATGGTGCCGATGATGTCGCCCATGTGCCCGGTCCGGGCCTGCCCGAGCGCAGAGAGCAACGCGCCGGGTCCGCCCAGCACCATGCCGTCGGACAGCAGGCGCTCCCCGTCGCCGTGCCCATCCGTGCCCGTTGCGACGCCTGGTGCAGGCACCGCCGTGCCCCGACCGTCGGGGTCGACGAAGTACTCGTCCTCCAAGCCGAGCACGGTCCGGCCGCGCACGCTGAGGTGCCGGCGCCGGGCGAGCCCCTGCGGGTCGAGACCGGTCGCCCGGTAGAACGGCTCGGCCACCGGTGCACGCCAGTCGACCACGAGCGGCTCGTGGTCCGGGCCCGAGACGGCCAGGCGGCCGATGTGGAACGATTCACCGAGGGCCGAGCCGTCTGCGCCACCTTCGTCGGGGTCGGGCAACCGGTCGATGCGCCCGAAGTAGAGCGCCTGGTCACCGATGTCGAGCTGCTCGAGGCGGGCCAGGCTGGTCCGCACCACGATGTCGCGCTCGGTGCGGGACTGGAACGTGCCACCCCGCCCGAGATCCAAGACGCCCTGCAGCATCTGGCGCGCCTCGCCCCGCATGAACTCCAGCCCGTCGTAGGCACGGTTGAGGAACTCCTGCTCATCCTGCAGGTCGGGATGTTCGGGCACCTCTCCCCTTTCTCCCCCTTGCCCATGGGGAAACGGTTCAGTCTAGACGCCCCGCCAAGCCCCGGACGCCGGGGTGGCCCGCGTGGTGACGCCTACGATGAGCCGGACCGAAAGGATTGCCATGCTCATTTCGACCATGAACGACATGCCCGGCTACAAGGTGACCTCGGTGCTCGGAGAGGTCTTCGGCCTCACGGTCCGCTCGCGCAACGTCGGCTCCCAGTTCGGTGCCGCCTTCAAGTCCCTGGCCGGGGGCGAGCTGAAGGGGATGACCAAGAATCTGCAGCTCAGCCGGGAAGACGTCGTGAACCGGATGGTGACCGAGGCCGAGGCCCGCGGGGGGAACGCCGTGCTGGCCATGCGGTTCGACACCTCGGAGATGGGCGGGAACTGGACGGAGATCTGCGCCTACGGCACGGCCGTCGTCATAGAGCCCCTCGGGTGAACCGGGAGGCAGATGCCCGCACGGACCTCGTGCGCGCCTGCTTGCGGGAACCGGTGACCCGCACACCGGTGTGGTTCATGCGCCAGGCCGGGCGAGCCCTCCCCGAGTACAGGGCGGCCCGGGGCGAGGGCTCGATCCTCACCGCCATCGCCGACGCGCCGCTCTCCGCGGAGCTGACCCTGCAGCCGGTGCGCCGGTACGGCGTCGACGCCGCCATCCTGTTCTCCGACATCGTCGTGCCCCTGCATGCCATCGGCTTCGGCGTGGAGATCGAGCCCGGCCGTGGTCCGGTGGTCGCCGACCCCTTTCGCAGCGACGCCGACCTCGGCCGCCTGCGGCCGTTCGAACCCGAGGCCGACGCGCCCTACGTCGCCGAGACGGCACGCCTCGTGGCACGGGAGCTGGCCGGGACCGGGGTCGCCCTGATCGGCTTCGCCGGCGCGCCGTTCACCGTGGCCAGCTACGCCGTCGAGGGTGGGCCTTCTCGGACCTTCGCCAAGGTGAAGGCGCTCATGCACGGCGCGCCGGCCCTGTGGGAGGAGCTCACCGGACGCCTGGCCGCGATGGCCGTGGCCTCGTTACGCGCCCAGGTGGTCGCCGGTGCCCAGGCGGTCCAGCTCTTCGACAGCTGGGCGGGGTGCCTCTCCCCCGACGAGTACACGCGCTTCGCCCTGCCGGCGACCCGTGCCGTGTTCGAGGGCATCGCCGACCTCGCCGTGCCGACCATCCTCTTCGGCGTCGGCACCGGTGAGCTCCTCGGGCTGATGGCGACGGCGGGCTCCGACGTCGTCGGCGTCGACTGGCGCGTCCCGCTCGACGAGGCGCGCCGGCGCGTCGGGGCGGACCACGCGGTGCAGGGCAACCTCGACCCGGCACTGTGCCTGGCGCCGTGGCCCGTCGTCGAGAAGGCGACGCGCGTCGTGCTCGAGCGGGCCGCCGACGGGACCGGTACGGGCCACGTCTTCAACCTCGGTCACGGTGTCCTGCCGGAGTCCGATCCGGCGATCCTGGCCGCGGTCGTCGAGCTGGTGCACGCGGAGACCGACCGCACGTGACGTCAGGCGTCCTCCTGATGGCGCACGGCACACCGGCGAGCGCGGAGGAGATCCTCCCCTTCTACACGCGCATCCGCCGTGGTCGCGCTCCCGAGCCCGAGCAGCTCGCCGAGCTCGAGGGCCGCTACCGCGCCATCGGCGGCGTGTCGCCGCTGGCCGAGCGCACCCGGGCCCAGGTCGAGGCGGTGCGTGCTGCGCTCGAGGCCCGTGCCCCCGGCCGCTATCTCGTCGAGTTCGGCGCCAAGCACACCGATCCCCTCATTGAGGACGCCGCCGGCAAGCTGGCCACCGCCGGCCTCGAGCGGGTCATCGGCCTCGTCCTCACCCCGCACGCCTCGTCGATGGGCTCGCAGGAGTACCTCGACCGCGCCGCCACTGCGTTGGCCTCGACGCACTTCGTCCCGGTCGGCGCCTGGTATGCGGAGCCGGACTTCGTCGCCCTCCTCGCGGCACGCGTCAGGGCCGCGCTGGACGCCCAGCCGGGACGCAGCACCGTCATCTTCACGGCGCACTCGCTCCCTGAGCGCGTCCGGCGGGAGGGCGGCACCTATCCCGAACAGATGGCGGAGTCGGCGCGGCTGGTGGCCGACGCCGCCGGACTGGGGCACTGGGGTGTGGCGTGGCAGAGCGCCGGGCGGACCCCCGAACCCTGGCTCGGCCCCGACGTGCGCGACGAGGTGCGACGCCTGGCCGCCGAGGGTGGCACGGACGCCGTCATCGTGTGCCCGATCGGGTTCGTGTCCGACCACCTCGAGGTGCTCTACGACCTCGACGTGGAGCTGGCGGCCGTGGCGGTGGAGTGCGGTCTCGGCTACGGGCGCACGGCCTCGCTGAACGATGACCCCGTTTTCGTCCGCGTCTTGGCCGACGTGATCACCGCCGCGGACGAGACGCCCTGACGTGGCGCCGGCGCGGGTCGTCGTCGTCGGTGGTGGCATCAGCGGCCTGGCCGCGGCATGGGAGCTCTCCGGTGGGGCCCAGCCCCGTTCGGACGCGCCGGCGATCGTCGTGCTCGAGTCGTCGCCCCGTCTCGGGGGCGCATTGCGCAGCGACGAGTTCGGCGGGCGCGCCGTGGACATGGGGCCGGACGGGTTCCTGGGCCGGCGGCCCGAGGCCGTCGACCTGTGCCACGAGGTGGGACTGGCCGACGCACTGGTGCCGATCGCCGGGCGCGGCGCGTCCGTGTGGGCCCGTGGACGCCTGCGCCCGCTGCCCGACGGGCTCGCCCTCGGCATACCGACCCGCTTCTGGCCCACCGTACGATCGGGCGTCCTCGGCGTCCGGGGCCAAGTCGGCCTCGCGCGCGACGCCGTCCTCCCGCGGCCCGACGTGCGGGGCCCGATCGGCGACCGCTCTGTCGGGCCGCTGGTGGCGCGCAAGCTCGGGCAGCGGGTCGTCGACACGCTGGTCGATCCCCTGATTGGCGGCATCCACGCCGGATCGGTGGACGACATGTCCGCCGCCGCGGTGTTCCCGCCCCTCCTGGCGGCCGCCCAGCGCCGGGGTGGTCTGATGCGGGCCTTGCGTGCGGAGGTCCCGGCCCCCGACCCGGACGGCCCGCCGCTGTTCTGGGCTCTCGACGGTGGCATGGCCTCCCTGGTGCGGACGCTCGCGGCGTGCTTGGGCGAGCGGGGGGTCGACATCCGCCTCTCGGCGCCGGCCGAACGGCTCGAGCGGGCCGGTTCCGGCTGGGCCGTGTGGTCGGGCGCGCAGGCGTTCGCGGCGGATGCAGCGGTGCTCGCGGCCCCTGCCCCGGCGACGGCGGCCCTGCTCCAACCTCACGACGACGAGGCGGCCGGTCTGCTCCGCGCGATCGAATACGCCTCCGTCGTGCTCGTGACGTTCCGGGCCGACGCCGACGACGTCCCCTCCGCAATGCACGGCACCGGTTTCCTCGTGCCCCGCCGAAGCCCGCACAAGGGTCGCGACGCCTGGGCCTTGACGGCCTGCACCTTCTTGGACCGCAAGTGGCCGCACCTCGCTCGCGACGGGGAGGTGCTGCTGCGCGCGTCGCTCGGCCGCATGGACGACGAGCGACCCGAAAGGTGGAGCGACGAGGAGGCCGTCGACCGGGCCTGGGACGAGCTGGGAGTGCTCCTGGGGGTCACGGGTCGGCCGAAAGAGGCGGTCGTCGTGCGGTGCCCCCACGCCCTCCCGCAGTACCGGCTGCACCACCCCTTGCGCACCGCGGGCACCGAGGCCGCCGTGGCCCGCCTCGGCGGGGTCGCCGTGGCCGGCGCGGCCTACCACGGCGTGGGCATTCCGGCCTGCATCGCGAGTGGCCGGGCGGCGGCACACGCGCTCTTGTGATCCGACTGCCGCGCCGGGGCCGCGTGGCCGCCCCCTCGGTCGTGGCCGGTGTGCTCCTCGCGCTGTCACTCCCACCCTGGGGGTGGTGGCCGCTCGGCCTGCTCGGAGCCGCGCTCCTCTACTGGCGCCTCCATGGGCTCGGGTTGCGCACGCGGGTGTGGTCGGGGTGGCTGGCCGGGCTGGGCTGCTACGGCATCGGGCTGGCCTGGGCCCGCGCCTTCAACTGGTACGGAGCGCTGGTGCTGATCCTCCTCGAGGCGCTCTTCTTCGCGGCCGCCGGTGCGCTGACGCCACCCCAACGCGGTCGTGCGCTCGCCTTTGTGGGCGCCTGCACGCTGGCGGAGGCGTTGCGCATGACCTGGCCCTTCGGCGGGCTCCCCCTGGGCGGGGTGTTCCTCGGCCAGGCGGACGGCCCCCTCGTGCAGCTGGCGCGCCTGGGCGGTCCGCTTCTGATCACCGCAGGCGTCTGGGCCGGCGGGGTCGCGGTCGCCACGCTCAGTTCGTGGCTCTGGGCCCGCCTCCACCACGTCGGACGTCCATCGGCGGTGGGTGCCGCGTTCGTCGCCGCCGGGATCGTGGCGCTCACGGTCGCCGGCACCGCCGCCCCCGATGGCGGCGGCGCGGTGCGCACCGTGCGGGTGGCGCTGGTCCAAGGGGGAGGGCAGCGGGGGTTGAGCAAGGAGCAGGTCTCGCCCAGCACGGTCTACGCGGCGCAGCTCGCGGCGAGCTTTCGCATCACGTCCCTCCGCCCGTCACCTCAGCTGGTGCTCTGGCCGGAGGACGTCGTGGCGCTGGATCGGCCATTCGCCGGCTCACCGCAGGCGGCGCTGCTGAGCAGGCTCGCCGAGGAGCTGCGCACCACGCTCGTGGTCGGGGTCACGGAGCCGGCCTCGAGCACCACGTTCCGCAACGAGATCGTCGCCTGGGGGCCGCGTGGCCGGATCGTGGGCATGTTCGAGAAGGTGCACCGGGTGCCCTTCGGCGAGTACGTGCCCGGCCGCTCCTTCTTCTCGCACCTGGCCGACCTCTCCGGCGTGCCGACCGATGCCGTTCCCGGGCACGGGACCGGGCTCATGCGTACGCCGGCCGCGCCTCTCGGGCTCCTGGTGTCCTTCGAGATCTTCTACGCCGGCCGCAGCCACTCGTCGGTGCGTGCGGGCGCGCAGTTGCTCGCCGTCCCCACGAACACATCGTCGTACGCCACGTCACAGGTGCCGTCGCAGGAGATGGCCGCCGCGGTGGTGCAGGCCGTCCAGACCGGTCGCGACCTCGTCCAGGCCGCGCCGACGGGTTACAGCGCCGTCGTCACCAGCCGCGGTGCCGTCGTCGCGCGCAGCACCTTGGGGAAGCGCCAGGTGGTCGTGGCCACCGTCGCCCTCCGGCGCGGCATGACGCCCTACGACCACTGGGGTGACCTCCCCGTCCTGATCCTCTCGGCGATCGTGCTCGGCGCCGGCTGGGCCCGCCAACTGCAATTCCGACGTCAGTCGTAGTACCCCGAGTGGATGTACACACAGGGCACGCCGGCTGCCACGTACATCGCGTGGTTCGACGGGTCGTCTTCGAAGGCGAGCCGCAGGTCGAACCCATGGGACCGCAGGTCCTTGACGACGGTCTGCTTGAAGTCGGTCACCTGCGCGTAGTCCCCTCGGGAGCGCATCACCAGCAGGTCCCAGCGCAGCCCGTACCGCTTCAACCAGGCCACCGTCTGGGGCTGGACGCGTTGGGGCCGGCCGGTCAGGAGGATCACGTCGAGCGAGGGGTCGAGGAGCTCGAGCAGCCTCGCGATCTCCTCGATCACGGGGTCGTCGCCGCACGCCTCGAAGAAGGATGCCCAGTCCCGCTGGCCGCGTTCGAGGAAGTGCTGGCGGCCCGCGGCGTCGGAGAGCACGCCGTCGATGTCGAAGACCACCGCCGGCCCGCGAGGGTGCGTGGCGCCGTCCTCGACACGCCACGTCCAATTCCCCTGTTCCCCCTCGGTCTGCGGTCCAGGCACGAAAGCCCAGCTTAACGGCGCGACTTCCCACCTCCGGCGGAGCGACTCCTCCCAAATGGGGAGGAGTCGGCCCCCTCGGAGGTGACACGATGGACACGGCATGAGCATCGACCTCGACAGCGCAGTGACGGGGGTCCCCGACACGGAGCCGGGAGCGGACCGCAGCATCCACGTCGCCCTCGGCCGTCGGGTCGAGGTGATCGGCGACCTGCTGCTCCCGCCCGAGCCCACGGACAGCTCGAGCGCCGCCTGCCGCGACATCGCCCGCCGGCTCGAGGAGTGGCAGGGGCCGGGCATCGTGGTCATCTGCGGCCGCCTCGTCGCGCCCGGCTGCCAGAGCCTGGCCGAGCCCGCCGACGTGCTGGGCGCCCACCCCGAGCTGACCGATGCCCTGCGCGCGTTCGCGGGGCGTGCGGACTCGCAGGTGGTCGTCGTCATCTCCGAGGCGGAGCGGGAGCCCGCGCTGGTCCGCGCCCTCGAAGGCTGCGGCCTCGAGGTGCGCGACGCTGTCGACCTGGCGTGCGAGACCGGCGCCGGACGCGCACCGTGCTCGTGCGTCGTGGCTCCATGCGACCCGACGCCAACCCGCCGATGGACGCCGCTCCCTCCGACGATCGTCCCTGGCTGACCGGCATGGAGCGGCTCGACGACCCACGATCGGCCCGCCGCTTCGTCACGTCGCGGCTGCTGTACCGCCGGCTGCGGCGCTACCTGTGGGCGCCACCCCTCGCCCTGGCCGCCATCGCGCTGTTGCTGCGTGTCGACTTCGTGATCGACGGCCTCGGCCGCATCTTCCGCTCGCCGCGCCAGCAGAGCGCGCTGCAGCGCGCGTACGCGGCGACATGGTTCTCGCGCTTCATCGTCACCCTCGTCGTCGCCGTCGTGCTGCTGGCCGTGCTCGCCCTGGTGGTGGCGATCACCTCGCGGGGCATCTGGCGGGCACTCGGGGGTGACGGGCTGCCGGCACCCTGGGCGGGCGGCGCCACCGGGGGCCGCCCGATCGCGCACGCACAGCTCGAGATCGACGGCGAGGACGCCCTCGACGCCACGCGTGCCGCCGTCGAAGCCGGTGCGTCGGGCGTCATCGTCGGCGGGGCAGTCGTGCCCGAGCTCACCCACCTCGACACCGGCTTCTTCGCCTGCCCGGGCGCCACCTCAGAGGTGGTCCACGAGCACCGCGGGCGGTTGGGGCTCCCGCCGACATTCCTCCATCACCGACAGGAGTCGACGCTCGAGATAGAGACCGGGGCCGACCTGCACGTCCGCCTCCTCCTGGCCGAGGCGGACCTGCCCATGGCCACCATGGGCGAACGGCTGGTGACCTCCGACGTCGTGATCAAGGGCCGCTCGAAGGCGGCCGAGGTGCATGCCGAGCTCGCGGCCGGGTGGCCGAGTGGTGCCTCGTGGCCGCCCGCTCCCGAGGTGGCCGCGGACCGTATCCGGGTGCGCCGCATCCGTCGCGTCGCCGCCGTCTCGCTGTTCGTGGCCGGCGCCATCGACCTGCTCTCCTCGGTCACGACGCCGCTGCGCACGCACCTGCACCTGATCGCGCAGTACCTGCCTATTTCAGTCGTCCAGGCCGCTGGCGCGCTGACCGCCATCGCCGGCATCGGCATGATCATGCTGTCCCGCGGCATCCTGAAGGGCCAGCGGCGCTCGTGGCTGGTGGCGGTGGCGCTGCTCGTTGCCTCCCTCGCGCTGCACATCGTCCACGCCGCCGACGTCATCACGCTGCTCGTCTGCGGCGCTGTGCTCACGTTGCTGATCGTCCAGCGCGAGCGCTTCCGGGCGCAGACCGAGCCGGCCACCCTCGTCACCGCCTTCGTCATCCTCGCCGTCGGAGGGTTGCTCGCCACCCTCGGGGGGTTCATCGCGGTGGAGGTCGCTGGCCACGTGCACCACCATCCGCTCCCCGGCTGGCCCGACGTGCTGCTCGGTTCCGCCGAGCGGCTCGTCGGGGTGAACTGGGTGGCGTTCCCGCCCACCATCGACCGTTACGTCTCCATCAGCCTCCTGGCGGTCGGCATCAGCCTGATCGTGGTGGCCCTGTACCTCCTCACCCGTCCGGTCGTCGACCGGCGGCTGTCCTCGGGACGGGCCTCGGTCGGCCGCCGGGCCGCCGAGCTGCGGGCCCGGGACATCGTGCGCCGGCACGGCACCGGGACCCTCGACTACTTCGCGCTGCGCGACGACAAGCAGTGGTTCTTCCACCGCGACTCGCTCGTCGCCTACGCCGTGTTCGGTGGCGTCTGCCTGGTCTCCCCCGACCCCATCGGCCCCTTCTCCGAGCGTGCCCACGTGTGGGATTCGTTCCGGCGCTTCGTCGACCGCCACGGGTGGGGTCTCGGTGTCATGGGCGCCGGCGAGGAATGGCTCCCCACCTACCAGGCGTCGGGCATGCGCTTCCTGTACATCGGTGACGAGGCGGTGGTGGACCCGCGCGAGTTCTCGCTCGAGGGCGGGAAGATGAAGGGGCTGCGCCAGGCGGTCAACCGCGTGGCGCGCTACGGCTACACCGTGCGCTTCTTGGACCCGGCCCATCTGAACCCCGAGGACGCCGCCTGCATGGCGGAGCTGATGGCCAAGAGCCGCCGGGGGGAGCAGGAGCGGGGCTTCTCCATGATGTTGGGGCGGCTGTTCGATCCCCGGGACACCGGCCTCCTGCTCACGCTCGTCGAGGGCCCGGACGGCGCACCTGTCGCCATGTGCCAGTTCGTCCCTTCGCCGGCCATCGGCGGGTACTCGCTCGACCTGATGCGCCGTGATCCGGGTGAACATCCCAACGGCCTGCTTGACTTCGCGCTGTGCTCCACCATCACCCACCTCAAGGAGATGGGGATGAAGGGCCTGAGCCTCAACTTCGCCGCCATGCGGTCGATCCTCGAGGGTGAGACCGGCGACGGTGTCACCCAGCGCGTCGAGCGGTGGGCCCTGCGCCGACTCTCGGGTGTCCTGCAGATTGAGACGCTGTGGCGTTTCAACGCCAAGTACGAGCCCCGGTGGCTCCCCCGCTACATCGTCTTCGACTCGGCCGAGCAGTTCGTGCCGGTCGCCGTGCAGATCATGCGGGCCGAGTCCCTGACCGAGGTCCCCGTCATCGGCCGACTGCTCACCACCGGCGTCGCCAAGCGGTCCGGTCCGGCGGTGCCCGAGGAGGTCCTCGCCGCCATGGAGGACCAGGAGGGCGCGACCGCCGGCGAGCGCCAGGCCGAGGCCACCGGTCCACGGCCGTGACCGGATCCCGCTGCCCGCGCTGCGGGCATCCGGGCAACCACGAGCCGCGCGCCGACGGTGGCCCGTGCGAGGGCTGCGACGGGTGCTGGGCCGAGCAGCAGCAGCACGAACGCCCGCCACACCATTCGAGAGGAGGGTGAGCCGCCATGAGCCTGACCATGACGACCCCAGAACGCGAGGCGTTCCTGGCCGGCGTGCACGTCGGCGTCCTCAGCGTCGAGGACCCTGGCCGCGGGCCGCTGACGGTCCCCGTCTGGTATTCCTACGAGCCGGGAGGCACGGTGGACATCATCACCGGCGCTCAGAGCGCCAAGGCGCGCCGCCTACGGGCCGCCGGCCGCTTCTCGCTGTGCGCGCAGACGGAGGCGCCGCCGTATAGCTACGTCAGCGTCGAGGGCCAGATCTCCGCCGAGGAGAGCGCGGTGAGCCCCGACGAGCGTCGCGCCATGGCCTACCGCTACCTCGGGCCCGAGTTCGGGGACCTCTACCTCACCGCCACCGCCGAGGACGCCGCGCAGAGCGTCGTGTTCCGGATGTCGCCCGAGCGCTGGTTGACGACCGACTTCTCCAAGCAGTTCGGCTAGCGCGCCGCCGCGGTCCCGATCACCAGAGCGGCCGCCTCAGTTGCACAGGATCAGGAGACACGTCGTCGTGGTGGTCGTGGGCGGGGGCCTGGTCGTCGTGGTGGTGGTCGTGCTCGTGGTCGTCGGCGCAGCCGGCGTGGTGGTCGACGACCCGGCGACGGTGGTCGTGCCCGGCGTCTCGACCAGCGAGACCGGCGCCGGCGGCGTCGTGCTGACAGAGCGGTGGGAGGCCCACGTGGTCGGCGTGACCGCTCCGCCGGGGAGGGCCGAGGTCGTGGTGGACGGGGTGATCGGGACCGGGGGGGTCGTGGTGGCGGCGGTCTTGGGCCCGACGGTGAGGACGGGTCCGACGTCGTGCACGGTCTGCGCCGGGAGCCGCGGCCTGGAGCCCCCGGGCGAGAAGGCGACGAGCACGGCGAGCAGTACGCCGACCACGGCGAGCCCGGCCAGCATCCCCCGCCGGTGGGATTCGGGACGCTGCTCGGACGCCGCCTCGGCGAACTCGTCGTGAACGAGCTGCCCTACGTCGCCCCCCACCTGTGGCACGCTTCCTTCACCCGGGCGAAACCCGCTCCCGTCCTCGTCCATGTCGATCCGTTCCTCTCCCGCCGGCGACGACGGAGGTCCCCACCACAGGAAACCGCGTGTGGCCAGGATGCTTGCGTTCCCGCTCTGCGGGTCGGGCGGTGGACCCCCACGGCCGTTGACGGGCGGATGCGGCGAAGCTAGGCCGGAGACCACCGAGAGAGGACACGCACAGTGAGCAATGCCCTGGTGACACCCACACCCGTCGCAGCGCGGCACGACCTGGCCGCCACGGCCGCCGAGCGCCGCGAGGTGGGC
Source organism: uncultured Acidimicrobiaceae bacterium (assembly GCA_963717455.1). Lineage (GTDB taxonomy): Bacteria > Actinomycetota > Acidimicrobiia > Acidimicrobiales > RAAP-2 > Bog-473. Next base: position 1,020,400 of record OY970336.1, on the reverse strand, counting down.
CGGCAGTCCCGGGTCCTCGCACCCCGGGAGGAGATCGGTGACTGGGACGAGCGCAACCGAGGTCACGACGCGATCGAGACCATCACCGCCCAGAACGACATCCGGCTCCCCGAGCTGGTCCCGCTGCGGCACCAGCGCATGGCACTGTCCCCGTGGAATTTCTACCGGGGTGCCGCCGCCGTCATGGCGTCGGACCTGGCCTCGCGGCCGCACAGCCGGATCGAGGTCCAGCTCTGCGGCGACGCCCACGTCCTGAACTACGGCTTGTGGGCCACACCGGAGCGCCAGCTCAACTTCGACCTGCGCGACTTCGACGAGACGCTGCCCGGCCCGTTCGAATGGGACGTGGCGCGCCTGGCGGCCAGCCTGGTGGTGGCAGCCCGGGAGAACGCGGTGAAGCGAGCCCGGGCCGACGCCGCGGTGACTGCGGCCGTCGACGCCTACCGGAGCCGCATGCGCCGCTACGCCGCCATGCCCGAGATCGACATCTGGTACGACGCCACGCTGGCCGAGCACTTCATCCGCTCCTTCGAGCCGGCGGACCGCGGCCAGGTCAAGGTGCGGATCGAGAAGGGCAAGGAGAAGCGGACCAGCCGGGGAGCGTTCGCCAAGCTGACCACGATGGCGCGCGGACGCCCACGCATCACCGCCGAACCCCCGCTGCGCGTCACCATCGACGACAGCGAGCAGCAGGACATCGTCGACCACCTCCTCTCGGGGTACCGCCTCACGCTCCAAGAGGACCGCCGGACCCTGTTCGACCGCTTCACCCCGGTGGACGTGGTCCGCCAGGTGGTGGGGGTGGGCAGCGTCGGCATGGTCGTCTACCTCGTGCTCTTCACGGGCCGCTCGGGCGCCGACCCCCTCTTCTTGCAGTGCAAGCAGGCCGGCCCTTCGGTCTACGAGCCCAGCACCTACCCGAGCAAGCACGACAACCACGGCGCCCGCGTCATCGCGGGCAAGCGGATGGTGCAGAGCGCGACCGACATCTTCGTCGGCTGGGGATCGCTGGCCGGCCGAGACTTCTACGTGCGGCAGTACCGCGACATGAAGATCATCCCGACCACCGACCTCATTGCGCCGGTCCTCGCCCCGTTCGCCACCGCCTGCGGCAACGCGCTGGCCCGGGCGCACGCCCGCTCGGGCGACCCGGTGGCCATCGACGCCTACATGGGCAAGGGCGACACGTTCACCAAGGCGATGCGGAGGTTCGCCCGCCGCTACGCGGACCAGAACGACCGGGACCACGCCCAACTGGTCGCCGCCATCCGGCGCGGCAAGGTGGAGGGGGTGGCCGAGTAGCTGCTACTTGGGCAGGAACAGCAGCGTGGCGTGGTTGGCGAAGTCGATCAACGGCTGCGGCCACACGCCGAAGAGGACCGTCACCCCCGTGCACAACGCGATGGCCAGGCCGGCGAGCACCGGCACCGGCTCCGGCTCCGCGATGGCCGGCACGCCCTCGGCGTCCTCGTCGGCCAGCAGGATCTGGTCGTTGAGCGTGGTCACCGCGCCCGACACCGCGGCCGGCGTGGCCCACTCCGGTGCCTCTCCCGCCACCTCGGCGCCCGTGGCCGCCTCGATCGTGCCGCCGCCGACCATGCCCCCCTCGACACTCTCCTCAGCCGAGCCGGATGTCCCGCCCTCGGCCTCGCCCAGCCGGCCGCCGGCGTACATCAGCACTGCGACCCGCAGGTAGAAGTAAGCGGCCACGGCGGCCGTCACCATGGCGATGACGCCGAGGGGCACGTCACCCGCCTCGACGGCGGCGAAGACGACCTGCACCTTGGCCCACAGCCCCGTCGTGAACGGCGCGCCGGCCTGTGCCAGCAGCAGCACGGCCAGCGCCAGGGCCAGCACCGGCTGGCGCCCCGCCAGGCCGCGGTAGCGGGCCAGGTCGTGGTCGCCGTCACCCAGCCGGCCCAACACGGTCACGATGGCGAAGCTGCCGATGACCATGAACATGTACGCGAAGAGGTAGTAGAGCGACGCGCTGGCGCCCCGGGCCGTGCCGGCCACCACGCCGAGGAGGATGAACCCCGCGTGGTTGATGGACGAGTACGCGAGCATCCGCTTCACGTCGCGCTGGCGCAGTGCCACGAAGGCACCGAGGACGAGGGACAGCACCGCCAGCCCGTAGACGATCGGTTTCCAGTCGGTCGACACCACGCCGAAGGACGAGAAGAGCACCCGGAGCATGGCGGCGAACGCGCCCGCCTTCGCCACGGCGGCCATGAAGCCGGTCACCGGCGACGGCGCCCCCTGGTAGACGTCGGGCGTCCACATGTGGAACGGCACGGCCGCCACCTTGAAGGCGAAGCCGACCAACATGAGGGAGAGGCCGGCCAGGAGGAGGCCGTTGCTCAGCACCACGTTCCTGGAGAGGAAATCGGCGATCTGGGTCAGGTTCGTCGAGCCTGTCGCGCCGTAGGTCAGCGCGATGCCGTACACGAAGATGGCCGAGGAGAAGCCGCCCAGGATGAAGTACTTGAGCGCCGCCTCCCCCGACGCCGCCCGGCGGTAATTGAAGGCGGTGAGCACGTAGAGGGCGATGGACAGGATCTCGAGGCCCAGGAAGACGATGATCAGGTCGTTGGCCATCGCCATCAACATGGCGCCCGAGGCGGAGACCATCGCCAGGACGTGGAACTCCGCCCCCTGCATGCCCTCCCGGCGGAGGTAGCCATCGGCCACCAGCGCGCTGAGCAGCATGGCGATGGCGACCAGCGTCGTCACCAGGACGCTGAAGCCGTCCATCACCACCGCCTGCGCGATGTAGGTGTGGGCCCCGTGCTCCTGCACGTCGGACCACTGCCAGAGCGCGACGCCGAGGGCGCCGCCGGAGATGAGGACGGTAGCGATCGTGCTCACCCGCACCCGCATGGTCGTGCGCACGAGCGAGGCCACGCCGAGGAGCACGACGGCGCCGCCGATCATGATGATGGGCGGGAGGATCGACAGCCAGCGGATCGGCGGGACCGTGATGGAGTTGGACGCCGTGTGGGCGGCGGCGAGGAGCGGGGCGATCACTTCAGCCCCTCCACGCCCTTGGCGGCCACCGGCGGCTGGTAGCGGCCCGTGCTGGTCTCGACGTGCGCGATGAGCTGGTTCACCGAGGGGTTGATGCGGTCGAGCACCGGCTTGGGGTACACGCCCAGGAAGACGATGAGGATGATCAGGGGCGCCATCACGACGCGCTCCAGCAGGGCCAGGTCACGCGTCTTCTCGTCGGCCTCCCGCGGCTCACCGTGGAAGACCTGCTGGTAGGCCCACAGCAGGTAGATGGCGGCCACGATGACCCCGAGCACGGCCACCACCGCCCACCAGCGGTGGGTGATGAAGGTGCCCGAGAGCACCAGGAACTCGCTCACGAAGCCATTGAGCCCCGGCACGCCGATGGAGGCCATCATGACCACGGTGAACACGCCGGCCAGGACGGGCGCCGCCTTCTGGAGCCCGCGCAACTCGCCCGCCTGCCAGGTGCCGCGCCGCTGGTAGATGAACCCGATGAGGATGAACAGCGCGGCGACGATCAGGCCGTGGTTGAGCATCAGGAGCACGCCACCGGCCAGTCCCTGGGTGCTCAGCGCGATGGCGCCGAGCGCGATGAAGCCGATCTGCGCCAGCGAGGAGTAGGTCACCAGCCGCTTCAAGTCGCGCTGGGCGCAGGCGACGATGGCGCCGTAGACGATGCCGATGACGGCCAGGGTGAGCAGCAGCGGGGCGAGCGTGCGCGTGGCGTGGGGGAAGAGGCTCAGGTCGAAGCGGATGATCCCGTAGGTGCCCAGCTTGGCCAGCACGCCCGAGAGCAGGACGGAGCCCTCCTCGGGCGCCTCGGTGTAGGCGTCGGGGGACCAGGTGTGCAGCGGGAAGAGCGGCGCCTTGACGGCGAAGGCCGCCGTGAAGGCCAAGAAGAGGAGGATCTCCGTCGATGACGACAGGTGGGTCTGCATGAGCGGGCCCAGCGAGAACGTCAGGTAGTGATACTGCGACTGGTGGATGAAGGCGAGGGCCAGGATCCCGACGAGCAGGAAGGCCGAGCCGAGGAAGGTGTAGAGGAAGAACTTGATGGCGGCGTAGGCCCGGCGCTGGTGCCCCCACCCGGCGATGATGAAGTAGGAGGGCACGAGCGTCAGCTCGAACATGAAGAAGAACACGAGCAGGTCGAGGGAGAGGAAGCTTCCCATCACGGAGGCCTCGAGCAGGAGGATCCAGGCGAAGTAGATCCGGGCGTTCTCGCGGTTGCGCCCGAGGACGATGGCGAGCGGGAACAGCAGCGCCGTCAGCAGCACGAGGAAGATGGAGATGCCGTCCACCCCGAGGTACCAGTGCACCCCGAGGCTCTGGCCCGTGTAGTCGTGGTTCGAGACGAGCTGGAAACCCCCGTCGTGCACCTTCATGGCCACCATGGCGGCGACCGCCAGGACCAGGGTCACGAGCGACACGATCAGCGCCAGCACGTAGGCGCCCTCCCGCTGCCGGTCGTCCTTGTACAGACCGAGCAGCCCGAGCGCCAGAGCACCGGCGCCGGGCAGCAGGATCAGCAGCGTGAGGAACGGGACGGTGTGGGTCATCCCCACCACGTCCGGCTCAGCATGAAGGCGATTATGAGGGCCATGCCCAGGGCGATCCCGAGCGCGTAGTTGCGGGCGTACCCCGTCTGCAGCTTGCGCGCCGCGGTGCCGGTGGCCTTGGCCAGGTGCGCGGTGCCGTTGACGGCACCGTCGATCACGCGGGCGTCCACCACCCAGGCGCAGAACGTGGCCAGCCGCTGGCCCGGGCGCCCGATGACGGCGTCGTAGAAGTCGTCCCAGTACCAGACCCGCTGCAGGAACTGCGGTTCCAGCGCCGGTTTCTCCACCTCCGCGCCCCGCCACAGCCAGACGGCCACGATCACGCCGATGACCGCCACCGCGATGTCGGTCAGGGCCAGCGCCCACAGGGACCCCGCGCCCAGGTTGTCGTCGTAGAGCGTGCCGCTGAACACCGGCGTCAGCCAGCTCTCGAGATTGTGCGTGTGGACCCAGGGCAGGTCGAGCACGCCGCCGAAGAAGGCGAAGAAGGCGAGGACGATGAGGGGGATGCGCATGATCCAGGGCGACTCGTGCGGGGCGTGGTGCGGGGGCTCGCCGTGCCGTCCCGGCTTGTCGAAGCGGGGCTCGCCCCCGAAGGCGAGGACCTCCAGCCGGCTCATGTAGTACGCCGTGAGCACGGCGGTGACGAGGCCGATGGCCCACAGCACCTTGTAGTGGGCGAAGGCGTTGTCGAGCACGTCGCCCTTGGCCCAGAAGCCCGACAGCGGCGGGATGCCCGCGATGGCGAGGAAGCCGATGGTGAAGGTGACGGTCGTCCACCTCATGTAGCGGCGCAGCGCGCCCATGCGCTTGAGGTCCTGCTCGTCCTCGAGCCCGTGGATGACCGAGCCCGCCCCGAGGAACAGCAGCCCCTTGAAGAACGCGTGCATGACCATGAGGAAGATGGCCGCGATGTACGCGCCGGTGCCGACGGCCAGCACCATGTAGCCGATCTGCGACACCGTCGAGAAGGCGAGCACCTTCTTGATGTCCTGCTGGGCGCAGGCGATGGTGGCCGCCACGAAGGCGGTCACGGCCCCGATGGAGGCGATCACCTCCATTCCCGGTGTGGTCAGGTGCAGCAGCGGGTTCATCCGGCACAGCAGGTAGACCCCGGCCGTGACCATGGTGGCGGCGTGGATGAGGGCCGAGACCGGCGTCGGGCCCTCCATGGCGTCGGGCAACCAGTTGAACAGCGGGATCTGGGCCGACTTGCCGGTGGCCGCCAGGAACAGGAGCAGCACCGCCGCCGTGGCCGTGCCACCGCCGAGGTGCGAGAGCTGCCCGAAGATGCCGCCGCCCGGGCCGCTCTCGTACTGGATCGTCCCGGTCTTCTCGAAGATCAGGAAGATGGCGAGCAGGAAGCCGGCGTCGCCGATGCGGTTGTAGATGAAGGCCTTCTTCCCCGCCGAGGCCGCCGACTCGCGCTGGAACCAGAAGGCGACCAGGAAGTAGGAGCAGACGCCCACGCCCTCCCAGCCCACGAACGTGAGCAGCAGGTTGTCCGCCAGCACGAGGAGGACCATGGAGAACACGAACAGGTTCATGTAGATGAAGAACTTCGAGTAGTCCCGGTCGTCCTTCATGTAGCCGATGGAGTACAGGTGGATGAGCGCGCTGACCCCGGTGACGAACATGCACATCGTCATGGAGAGCGGGTCGACCAGCGTGCCGACCGGCACCGACAGCCCGCCCGAGCTGAACCACGTGAAGTAGTTGTGCACCACCACCCGGTGGTCGGCGGGCAGGCCGATGAGGCCCGCCAACACGATGCAGGCCACCACGAACGCCCCGCCCACGGCGATCGTGCCGACCCAGCCCGCCGCCGGGTCGCCGATGCGGCGCCCGAAGGCGACGAGGAAGAGGAAGCCCGCGAGGGGGAACAGCAGCATGAGGTACGCGGCGTGGACCACCCGTCAGCCCTTCAGCGAGTCCAGGTCGTCCGCCACCGTGGTGGCCCGGCGACGGAAGTTGGTCACCACGATGCCGAGGCCGACCACGACCTCGGCCGCCGCGACCACGAGTACGAAGAAGACGACGGCCTGGCCACCGATGTCGTGCAGCATGCGGGCGAAGGTGACGAAGGTGAGGTTGGCGGCGTTGAGCATCAGCTCGATGCACATGAACATGATCAGCACGTTGCGCCGCACCAGCAGGCCGACGGCGCCGATGGTGAACACGATGGCGGCCAGGCCGAGGTACCAGGCTCCCGACAGGCTCATGCCGACAGCTCGCTCTCGTCGGTGTCGGCCTGCTCGGCGTGCACCGTCGGCGGGCGGCGGGCCAGCACCACGGCGCCGACCACGGCGATCACCAGGAGCGCCGCCGTGGCCTCGAACGCGAAGAGGTAGGTCGTGAAGAGCTGCTTGCCCAGCTGGGCCGGCTCACCCGCCGGCGAGCCCGGGCCGGCGACGCGCCCCTGAATGGGGCCCACCACCTGCTGGGCACCGGTGACCCAGTGCGCCGTGGCCGCCATGGCCAGCACGCCGCCCAGGGTGATGGCGGAGAAGACGAAGGCCAGCGGACGCTGGCCGATCAGGGGCTCCACGTTGATGTCCTCGGCCCGGTCGACGCCGAGGAACATGATCACGAAGAGGAACAGCACCACGATGGCGCCGGCGTAGACGATGATCTGCACCGCAGCCAGGAAGTCCGCCTGCTGCTCGATGAAGAGCACGGCGACGCCGAAGAGCGTCATCACGAGGCTCAGGGCGGCGTGCACCGGGTTGCGGGAGGTGACCACGCCGACGGCGCCCACCAGGATCACCGCGGCGGCGGAGGCGAAGACCAGGATGTCGGGCCAGGTGGGGCGCGTCGAAGCCAGGACGGGGGCGACATGGACCATCGGTCAGTCGCTCCCGTCGGGTTCGAACCCGGTCCCGCCATCGACCGCGCCGACCCGCGCCGTCCCGCCCGTCTTGGCTTCCGCCTTGGCCTCGGCCTTGGCCTCCTTGCGCTTGGCCCGCAGTTCCTTCATGCGGGCCCGGGTGGCGTCCATCTTCTTGCGGTTGCGCGCCGCGCCCTCCTTGGCCCGCCAGACGCGGCCCTGCATGCCGCGGTGCTCCAGCGGGATGTCCTCGTCGAGCAGGTGGGCCTCGAGCACCTGGCGCAGGGGCTTGTTCCCGGTGGCCGCGTCGTCGCGCCGGCCGGACTGGCCGCCCTCGGGTGTGCGCACGCCGTAGCCCAGCTCGCCGGACCACTGGACCTCGCCCTCGTAGGCGGCGCTGCCCGACGGCGAGGTGGCCCGCATCCAGCCCGACGTCATGGCGTCATCGCCCTCGCGCCAGTCCTCCCAGGGGAGCTTCTTCGGCGTCCCGTCGTCGCTCACCAGCAGCTCGTTCTTGGTGTAGATGGCGTCGGAGCGGTTGGTGAAGGAGAACTCGAAGAGCTTGGACTCGGTGATGGCCTCGGTCGGACAGGCCTCCACGCACATGTCGCAGTGGATGCAGCGCAGGTAGTTGATCTCGTAGACATAGCCGTAGCGCTCGCCCGGCGACACGGGGTGGTCGGGCGGGTTGTCCAGCCCGCGCACGTAGATGCAGTCGGCCGGGCACACCCCGGCGCACAGCTCGCAGCCGATGCACTTCTCCATCCCGTCCTCGTAGCGGTTGAGGACATGGCGGCCGTGCTGGCGCGGGAACTTGGGCTTCTTCTCGTCCGGGTACGGCGTCGTGACCCGGGGCCGGCTCAGGTGCTGGAAAGTCAGCTTGAAGCCGCCGAGGAATGACAGCTGGTCCTTCATCTCGTCGCCCACGCCCATCAGTCCTCGCCTCCCGGGTTCGGCTCCACCGGGCTCAGCCGGGGTGCCCGCGTCACCCGACGGCCGATGACCGGGATGACGACGTCCTCTTCGCTGCGGCCCATGCCGAGCTGGTTGGCCCGCAGCAGGAGCAGCGAGGCCAGCACCACCACCGGCACCAGGATCAGGCCGCGCCATCCCCAGGCGATGACGGCCGCCACCAGCAGCAGCCAGCCGAGGGTCATCGGGATGAGCCGCTTCCAACCGAGGTCCATGAGCTGGTCGTAACGGAGGCGGGGCAGGGCGGCCCGGAACCAGACGTAGATGAAGCAGAAGGCCGCCGTCTTGAGCAGGAAGTAGATGATCGGCATGTAGATGGTGGCCCCGGGGATGTGGAAGATGTAGCCGTTGGGGCCGCCGAAGAACAGCGTCACGACGATGGCCGACATCGTGATCGTGTTCATGAACTCGGCCAGGAAGAACAGGCCGAAGCGGATGGAGGAGTACTCGGTGTGGAAGCCGCCGACCAGCTCCTGCTCGGCCTCGGTCAGGTCGAACGGGGGCCGCGTGAGCTCGGCCGTGATGGCGATCATGAAGAAGATGAAGGGCAGGAAGCCGAGCCGGATCAGGTTCCAGTTCCAAAACCCGTCGGACTGGGAGAACACGATGGCCCGGGTGGAGAGCGAGTGGCTGACGAGGACCACCATGACGGTGGTCATGCCGAGCGCGGCCTCGTAGGAGATGACCTGCGCCGACGCCCGCACGGACCCCAGCAGCGGGTACTTCGAGCCCGAGGACCAGCCGGCGAGCATGACGCCGTAGACCGCGATGCCCGACATGGCGAGCACGAGCAGGATCCCCATGGGCGGGTCGGCAACCTGCAGCTCGAAGGTGTGGCCGGCGACGGTGATCACGCCGCCGACCGGGACGACGGCGAAGATGAGCACGGCCGGGACCACGGAGAGGTAGGGCGCCAGCTTGAAGACGAACGCGTCGGCCCGGTCGGGCAGCAGGTCCTCCTTGAAGACGAGCTTGGTCCCGTCGGCCAGCGTCTGCAGCAGCCCCCACGGCCCGGCCCGGTTCGGCCCGACCCGGCTCTGCATGTCCGAGATCACCTTGCGTTCGAACCAGATCATCAACGCGGTGGCCACCAATAGCGCGATGAAGGCCACCAGCACCTTGATCAGCGTGATCACGACGACCTGCCAATTGAGGCCGAAGTAGTAGAGCGGGTCGCCGTACCCGCTGTTCGCGGCATGCGTCTGCCCGGGGGCGGAGGAGCTGAGGAGGGCGGCGATCACACGGACTCCAGTCGCACGTCGGTCACCAGCTTGCGGCTGTCGATGAGCGTGGCGGCGGCGTTGCCGGTTGCGCTCTCGCCACCGGGCACGTTGAAGTCGATGGCGACGACGCCCCGGGCCACGCCCTCGTCGGACTCGGCGGCCAGGATCAGCTCGCCCCGGACCGACCGCACCTTGACGCGGTCGCCGGTGACCGCGCCCAGGCGGTCGAGGTCGTAGGGGTTGGCCCGCACCACCAGCACGGGCACGAGCGGGGTGAGCGATGGCGACCCGGTGACCGAGCTGCCGGCATCGTGGAGGCGTCGTCCCGCTACCAGGCGCAGCGCGTAGTTGTCGGCCTTGGGGATCTGCAGCGGCTCACTGGCGACGGTACCGACCCAGGTGAGCAGCGGCGGCGGGCTGCCCAGCTCGGCGGTGTGCACGGCGACGCGACCGCTGCTGCCGGTGCCGACGCGAGGCGGCGCCCCCTGGCGCTCCACCGACTCGACACCGGGCAGCGCCACCGGGTCGATCGGCTCCACGTCCTGGTGATCGCCCTTCTCCCGGGCCAGCGGCACCAGGATCCCGTCGTGGGCGACGTCGGAGTGCAGGACCTCCTGCGTCAGCCCCTCGTAGGCGGGCGCGGTGAGCGCCAGCTCCTCGCTCAGGTCGTCCTCGCTCATGACGCCGAGGTCGGCGCCGAGGGCGTCGGCCAGCTCGACCGCGATCATCCAGTCCGCCCAGGCGAACCCCGGGGGGGTGATCTTGGGCCCGAGGCGGCTCACGCGGCCCTCGATGTTGGTCGTCGTGCCGGGCCGCTCGTGGGACACCGCGCACGGCAGCACGACGTCGGCGTGCGCGTCGACCGACTCGGACGGGTGTCCCGTCACCGCCACCACGAAGTGCCCGGCCGACAGCGCCTTCTCGGCCACGGCGCGGTCGGGGAAGTCGCTCAACGGGTCGGCGCCCAGCAGGATGAGCGCCCGCACCTGGTCGCCGCCGTCGTGCTCGCCCGCCATGGAGGCGAGGATGTCGGCCGCCGACAGCCCGGCGCTCGCCGGCACCGAGCCCCAGGCGGCGGTGAATCGGGCCCGTCCCGCATCGAGGCTGACCCGGCCCGGCAGGATGCCGGGGGCCAGCCCCATGTCGAGGGCGCCGAACACGTTGCCGCGGCGCAGCGCCGGCAGGAAGGTCGCCTTGGGCAGCGCGCCGGCCAGGACGCGCAGCGCCTCGGCCGCCACGTCGCCCGACTCGGCGTAGGACGGTCGGCCGGCCACGACGACGACGCCTTCCCCGTCGGGGTGTCCCTCGAGCAGCGAGCGCGCCGCGTCGAGGGAGCCGGGCGCCAGGGCGACGCCCTCGGGGTGGGTGCCGAGCGCGGCGGCCGCGGCGTCGTCGCCCGTGAGCGCCCGCGCCAGCGCGGGCGCGTCACCCGGGCGCATGCGCAGGTTCGCCGCCGCCAGGGGGGTGAGCGCGGTGGGCTCTGGGGTGATCTCGACGAGCGCGGTGGTGCCGCCGGCCACCGCCTCGCGCAGGCGGAGGAAGAGGACGGGCAGTTCCTCGCGCAGGTCACCGGCCAGCGTCACGAGCACCGGTGCCGCGCACGCGTCGTCGATGGTGGCGCGTGGCAGGCCCAGCACCAGGTCGGCGGGGAGCCCGTCACCGAGCTGTGCGTCGACCGAGTCGGTGCCGACGACGCCCTTGGCCAGCTTCGACCAGGCGTAGGCGGACTCGTTGGTCAGGCGGGCCCCGCCGATCAGCGCCACCGCCCCGGGGCCGCCGGCGTCCTTGGCGGCGGTGATGCCCGCGGCCGCCGCGACCAAGGCCTCGCCCCAGCTGACCGGGACCAGCTCGCCCTCCTTGCGGATGCGCGGCTCGACCAGGCGCCCGTGCTCGAAACGGCCCGTCTCGGCCGCCTCACCGAGGAACTGGCCCCGGCTCGCGCCCAGGCTGACCACCTGGGAGGCGGTGGCCGGCGCCACGTCGACGGCCTCGTCGGCCAGCTCGAGCGGCAGCGGGCCGGCGGCGATCTCGTCGCCGTTGACCGACTCGTAGGTGAAGCGCCCCTTGTCGCACAGCCAGCCGTGGTTGACCGGGTCCGAGTCGATGCCGAGCAGCCGGGTCAGCCGGTTCTGCGACGACTGCACCGCCACCCGGCACCCGACCGAGCAGGCCGTGCAGGTGGACTCCACCTGATCGAGGTCCCAGGGGCGGGCGGTGAAGCGGTACGGCGTCGCCGTGAGCGCGCCGACCGGGCAGATCTGCACCGTGTTGCCGCTGAAGTAGGAGGAGAAGGGCTCGGTCGGGAACGTCGCGACCTCGACCACCTCGCCCCGGCCGGCGAAGTCGATCTGCGCCTCGCCGGCCACCTCGGCGGCGAAGCGGGTGCAGCGCGCGCACTGGATGCAGCGCTCGCGGTCGAGCAGCACGAGGTCGGAGATGGCGATGGGCTTCTCGAAGTGGCGCTTCTCCTCGACGAAGCGGCTCTCCCCGGGCCCGTAGGCCAGCGTCTGGTCCTGCAGCGGGCACTCGCCGCCCTTGTCGCACACGGGGCAGTCGAGCGGGTGGTTGGCGAGCAGGAACTCGAGCACCCCGTCCTGGGCCTTCTTGACCCGGTCGTTGGCCGTGTCGACGACCATGCCGTCGGCGACCTGGACGAAGCAGGCCGGCGTCAGGGTGGCCCCGCGCGGGCCCTCGACGTCGACGAGGCACATGCGGCACATGCCGACCGGCTCCATGCGCGGGTGGTAGCAGAAGCGCGGGATGTAGGTCCCGGCGCGCTCGGCGGCCGCGATGAGCAGCTCGCCCTCCTTCGCCGCGACCTCGCGCCCGTCGAGCGTGAAGGTGAGCTCTTCGCTCTCCGGGGGCGTGGCCCCACGATCGGTCTTCGCCGTGTCAGGCAAAGGGGCACCCCCCTTCCTTGACGTGCACGAGGAACTCGTCGCGGAACATGCGGATGCCCCAGGCGATCGACGACGGGATGGAGGGGCCGAGCACGCAGATGGTCGTCTGCTGGGGCGGCCACGCCACGCCGGGGGAGATGTTGTCGCACAGGTCCATGAGGAGGTCCAGATCTTCCTCGCGCCCGGCGCCGTTCTCAATTCGGTACATGATCCGCTCGAGCCAGCCCGACCCCTCGCGGCAGGGGGTGCACTGCCCGCACGACTCGCGGGAGAAGAACTTCGTGATGCGCCACGCGGCGCGGACCATGCAGGTGGCCGAGTCCATGACCACGACCGAGCCGGAGCCGAGCATGGAACCGGCGTCCCCGACCTCGTCCTGGCCGAGGGGCAGGTCGACCTTGTCCGGCCCGAACCACGGCGCGGAGACGCCACCGGGGATGAACGCCTTGAGCGTGTTGGAGCCCCTGATGCCGCCTCCGAGCACGGGCGCGTAGATGAGGTCGCGGAACGTCGTCTTGACCATCTCGAGCTCGTAGGTGCCAGGCTTGCGCACGTCGCCCGCCAGAGCGAAGAGCCGGGTCCCCGTGGAGCGGCCGGCGCCGAGAGCGGCGAAGGCCGCGCCACCGTTGTTCACGATCCAGGGGATGTTGGCCATCGTCTCGACGTTGTTGACCACGGTGGGATCGCCGTAGAGGCCGATGGCGGCGGGAAAGTAGGGCGGCTTGATGCGGGGGAAGCCGCGCTTGCCCTCGAGCGACTCGAGCAGTGCCGTCTCCTCGCCGCAGATGTAGGCGCCGGCTCCGGGATGGACGACCACATCGAGGGAGAAGCCCGAGCCGAAGATGTCGGCCCCCACCGCGCCGTGGGCGTAGGCCTCGTTCAGCGCGGCCTGCATGCGCTCCAGCCCCAGGGCGAACTCGCCTCGCAGGTAGATGAAGGTCTGGCTGACCTGCAGCGCGTAGGCCGAGATCAACACCCCTTCGAGGATCTGGTGCGGGTCACGCTCGATCAGGAGGTGGTCCTTGAAGGTGGCCGGCTCGGACTCGTCGCCGTTGATCACGAGGTAGGTGATGGGGTTCTTGCGCAGCATCGACCACTTGCGCCCCGCCGGGAAGCCGGCGCCGCCCCGGCCCAACAGGCTGGCCGTGTCGACCTCGGCCGCCACCGCCTCGGGCTTCATCGTCAGCGCCTTGCGCAGGCCCGTGTACCCGCCGGTGGCGAGGTAGCGCTCCAGGGTGTGGGAGTCCTCGTAGCCCAGACGCGAGGTGATGATCTTGGGCGCGTCGGTGATGGCCATCAGGCCTTCTTCTCCCCATCCCCCGCTGCCGCGGCGCGAGCCGCCAGGTCGTCGGCCGCCCGGGCCCGTTCGGTCACGATGGCGGCCCGGTCGGCCACCAGGCCGACGCTGCGCCGCACCCGCACGAGGGTGCCGTGGTGCGGCACGGTCTCGGACAGCGCGCCGGAGCGCAGGTCGGACAGGAGGGCGTCGAAGCTCTCGGGGGTCTGCGCGCCGACGTAGCGGTGGTTGACCTGCACGCAGGGCGTGCGGTCGCAGTCGGCGAGGCACTCGGACTCCTCGAGGGTGAACATCCCGTCGGGCGTGGTGCCGCGGTGGCGGACGCCGAGCGTCGACTCCGCGTGCTCGAGCAGCTCGAGGGCGCCGCCGAGCATGCAGGCGATGTTCGTGCACACCGACACCACGTAGGTGCCAACGGGCTCGGTGTGCAGCATGTCATAGAAGGAGGCGGTGCCCTGCACCTCGGCGGGCGTGACGCCGCACAGGTCGGCGATCTCCTCCATCGCCTCGGGGCGCAGCCAGCCGTCCTGCTCCTGGGCCAGGTGGCACAGCGGGATCAGCGCGGAGCGGGGCTGGGGGTACAACGAGACGAGCTCCTTGGCCCGCTCCCGGATGTCCGCGTCGAGGTGGCTCACCGGTCGACCTCGCCCATGACGGGGTCCACCGAGGAGATGACCGCCACGGCGTCGGCCATGAGGCCGCCCCGCAACAGGAGAGGCAGGGCCTGCAGGTTGACGAAGCTCGGCCCGCGGATGTGCAGGCGGTAGGGCTTCGACGTCCCGTCCGAGACCAGGTAGCAGCCGAGCTCGCCGCGCGGGGACTCGATTGCCACGTAGACCTCGCCCTCGGGCACCCGGAAGCCCTCGGTGAAGATCTTGAAGTGGTGGATGAGCGCCTCCATGCTCTCGTCGATGCGGGCGCGCGGTGGCGGCGTGACCTTGCGGTCCTGTACCCGGTAGTCGCCGGGCGGCATCATCTCGGCGATCTGGCGGATCATCTTGATCGACTCGCGGATCTCGTTCAGGCGCACCGAGTAGCGGTCGAAGTTGTCGCCGTAGCTGCCGACGATGACGTCGAAGTCCAGCTTGTCGTAGGCGAGGTACGGCATGGTGCGGCGCAGGTCCCAGGGCACGCCGGTCGAGCGCAGGATGGGCCCGGTCACGGAGAGGGCGAGCGCCTCCTCGGCCGAGATGTTGCCCACAGCCTCGGTGCGCTCGCGGAAGATGGGCTGCCCGGTCAGCAGCTCGTCGTACTCGTAGGTGCGGGCGAGGATGGTCTCGCAGATGATCTCGATGTCGTCCTGCCAGCCGTCGGGCAGGTCGGCCGCCACGCCGCCGGGGCGGATGAAGTTGTGGTTCATACGCAGGCCCGTCGTCTTCTCGAAGAAGGTGAGGACCATCTCGCGCTCGCGGAAGCCGTAGATCATCATGGACGTCGAGCCGAGGTCCATGCCGTTGGTGGCCATCCACATGAGGTGCGACGACACGCGGTTGAGCTCGGCCATGAGCATGCGGATCCAGGTGGCGCGCGGCGGCAGCTCCAGTCCGAGCAGGGCCTCGGTGGCCAGCGAGAAGACCAGCTCGTTGTGCAGGGGCGAGAGGTAGTCCATGCGGGTCACGTTGGTGGAGCCCTGGGCATAGGTGAGCTCCTCCCCCGTCTTCTCCATGCCCGTGTGCAGGTAGCCGATGATCGGCTTGGTGCGAAGCACCGTCTCTCCGTCGAGCTCGAGCATGAGCCGCAGCACGCCGTGGGTCGAGGGGTGCTGGGGACCCATGTTGATGATCATCGTCTGGTCGTCCCGGCGCTCGATGTCGATGTCACCGGGGTCCACGAAGCCGCCCTCGGGCAGGCGCAGCACGGCGCCCACCTCGCTGCGCAGCTCGCCGGCGGTCGTGGTGCCGCGGGGCGCCAGCTCCTGCGCGCCCTCCGACGTCTCGGCCACGAAGCCCTGCTCCTCGGCGTGCCGGTGCTCCGCCTCGGTCGTCTCGAGCCCCAGCTCCTCGTCCGCGTCGCTGTCCGGGACCGTGCCGTCCCGTTCGTTGCCCTGCTCGTGCTCGGTCATCGTGGCCCGGGAGCTTCCTTGAACTGCACCGGCACCCGCCCCACGCCGTAGTCCTTGCGCAGCGGGTGTCCTTCCCAGTCCTCGGGCATGAGGATGCGGGTCATGTCCGGGTGACCCAAGAAGACGATGCCCACCATGTCGAAGACCTCGCGCTCCATGGCGTCTGTCCCGGGGTAGACGTCGACGAGGCTTTCGACCGTCGGATCTGACTCGGGGACCTGCACCCGGATGCGCACGCGCTGGCGCATGGACAGCGAGAGCAGGTTGACGACCACCTCGAAGCGCTCCGGCGTCACGCCGTCGGGCAGGGCACGGCCCGGGTGGGTCAGATAGTCGACCGCGCACACGTCTGCGCACGTCTCGAACCCGGCGTCGCGGAAGGCCGCCACCATCGCCTTGTAGGTGTCGCGGTGGGGGAAGGCGAGCTGGTCGACCAGGCGGTCGGGCAGGCGCGGCACCTCGGGCAGGACGCCCGCAGGCGTCGCCGCCGGGGCAGTCGAAGCGGTCTCGCTCACCGCGGCGTGGCCACCCGCACCGCGTCGGGCACCGTGGGCACCCAGCCGCCGGTCGCCTGCTCGCCGGGCGGGATGGAGGACCCGGGACGACGCGTGATCTCGCCGGTGCGGATCTTCTCGTGCAGGGTGAGGATGGCGTGGAGCAACGTCTCGGGCGAGGGCGGGCAGCCGGGGGCGTAGACGTCGACCGGCACGATCTGGTCGACCCCCTGGACGATGGCGTAGTTGTTGAACATCCCTCCCGTCGACGCGCACACGCCCATGGAGATGACCCACTTGGGCTCCATCATCTGGTCATAGACCTGGCGAAGGACGGGCGCCATCTTCTGAGACACCCGGCCCGCGACGATCATCAGGTCCGCCTGGCGCGGCGAGGCCCGGAACACCTCCATGCCGAGCCGGCTGATGTCGTAGTCGGCGGCGCCGACCGACATCATCTCGATGGCGCAGCAGGCGAGCCCGAACGTGGCCGGCCACACGCTGTTCCGCCGGGCCCACTTGACCAGGTCCTCGATGCGGCCGGTCAGGAAGTTGTGCTGGAGGTCCTCGAACCCCATCCCTCAGGCCGCCTCACCGGGGGTCGGGCGCGACGCGCTCGATGCGCGTGATGGTCGACTCCGACGTGCGGCTCGGCATGCCCGACTGCAGCGTCTTGGGCGGGCCCCAGGTCAGGGCGCCGTTGGAAATGAGGTACAGGAACGACACGAAGACCACCGCGGCGAACACGATGACCTCGATGAGGCCGAACGTCGCGATCTGCTTGAACACGACCGCCCAGGGATAGAGGAACACGATCTCGATGTCGAAGATGATGAAGATCATGGAGACCAGGTAGAAGCGCACCGGGAAGCGCTGCGGCGGCTCCAGGTTGGGCACGATGCCGCACTCGTAGGGCGCGAGCTTGGCCACCGTCGGCTTCTTCCTCGGCGCGAGCATGGCCGAAGACACGAGCGAGAAGACGGTGAAGGCGAGGCCGAGCAGCCCCAGGATGAGGATCGGGAGGTACTGGTCCACTGCCTTCCGTTTCTACCATGCGACCCCTTCGCCAGGCACATCCGGAGCGCTGGTCAGAGGCCCCGGCAGCGGACCTACGATGCCCTCGTGACGGCACCCGACGAGACCCCCCCGGCCGGCGCCCCGAAGAAGGCGCCGCGGACGGCGAAGGCCCCTGTGAAGAAGCAGGCCGCGGCGAAGAAGACGGCGACGGGCAAGAAGACGGCGGCGCCGGCCAAGAAGACGGCGGCGCCGGCCAAGAAGACGGCGACCCCGACCAAGAGGGCGCCGGCGACGGCCAAGAAGACGGCGGCGCCGGCCAAGAAGGGGTCGGCCAAGAAGGCCTCGGCCACGGCAGCCCCCGCTGCTGCTGCACCGATGCCGAGGGGGACGCGGCCGGCGCGGGCGGCGCGGGCGGCGCAGCATGTGTACGACGTCGTGGTCGTCGGTGCCGGGCCCGCAGGATCGTCGTGCGGCTTCTGGCTGGCCGACGCCGGCTGGGACGTGGTGGTCGTGGAGAAGAAGGTGTTCCCGCGGGAGAAGACGTGCGGCGACGGGCTCACGCCGCGGGCCGTGCGACAGCTGGCCGACATGGGGCTCGAGGACGCCCTGGCCGGCTCGCACCGCTACACCGGCCTGCGGGCCTTCGGCTTCGGCCACTCCATGGAGATGCAGTGGCCTGAGCACCCCAACTTCCCCGCCTACGGCTACACCATCACGCGCCACGACCTCGACGGGCTGGTGGCCGGCCGGGCGGCCGAGGCCGGGGCGACCCTCCTGCAGGGCACCGAGGTGGTGGCCCCGATCGTCGACGAGGACGCCGCGGCGATCGGGCCATTGCCCACGCTCTCGGGCGTGACGGTCAAGGAGAAGGGCGGCGGCACCCGCGCCATCAATGCCCGCTACGTCGTGGTGGCCGACGGGTCGAACTCCCGGCTGGGCCGGATGCTCGGCACCGCCAGGCGGCGCGACCTGCCGATGGGGATGGCCCTGCGGGGGTACTACAGCTCGGATCGCCACGACGACCCCTTCATCGAGTCCCACCTCGACATCCGCGACCCCGAAGGGAACGTCGTGCCCGGCTACGGCTGGATCTTCCCCATGGGCGACGGCCGGGTGAACGTCGGCGTCGGCCTCCTGTCGACCGAGCAGCGCTGGAAGGGCATCAACACCTCCACTCTCATGGACGCCTTCGTCGGGTACGCCCCCCCGTCGTGGGGCCTGAGCCCGGAGACATGCCTCGGGTCGCCGACCGGCGGGAAGCTCCCCATGGGGCTGTCGGTGGGGCCGCGGGCCGGCGGCAACGTGCTGATCGCCGGCGACGCCGGTGGCCTCATCAACCCGTTCAACGGAGAGGGCATCGCCTACGGGTACGAGACCGGGCGCCTGGCGGCGGCCGCGCTCGGCCATGCGCTGACCGGTGAGGGGACTCGGGCGCTGGCGGACTACGACCACGAGCTGACCGCCGCCTACGGGCCGTATTACAAGGTGGCCCGGGCGTTCGTCCACCTCATCGCGCACCCCGAGGCGATGCGGCTCTGCGTCAGTCTCGGCATGCGCTCGGAGCTGCTCATGACGACGCTGTTGCGCATCATGGCCAACCTGATGCGGCCCGACGCCGCCGGCCCCGCCGAGCTCGGCTTTCGAGCCATGGAGCTGGTGTCGCGCATCCTCCCGGACCTCGAGGACCTCGAGAGCCCGGCCGCCTGAGGCGGCGCTGGACCCGCACGTCGCAGTCGGCGTGGCCATGCCGACCACTGCGTCCTCACCCTGGAGAGCCCGGGGCTGCGTCCCCCACGCTCGGGAAGACTCAGGCGAACAGGCGCACCGAGCCGCCGGCCACCCGGGCCAACCACGCCGACTCGTCCCCTTCGAAACCCTCCGCCAGTCGGGCGCCCGCAGCGACGCGGACCCACGCGTCGACCGTGTCGTCGTCGAGCCCCTGGGCCGCTGCCTCGACCCGGCGGACGGTCCGCATGAAGCTGATCACGGGCTCGGTGGTCCAGAGCCCCCGCAGGAGCAGCGTGCGGGCCAGGTCGGCGGGAGGTGGCCCCGCGGCCACGGTGAGCCAGTCGATGACGACCCAGCCCCCCGGGCCCACCAGCACGTTGTCGGGGTGGAAGTCGTAGTGACAGACCCCGCGGGCGCCGTCGTCGAGCGCCGCCAGGAGGCTGAGCAATTCACCACGAAGCCCCGCCTCGGTCACGCTGGCCTCGATCTCGCGGCGGAGGCGGGGCACCAGCTCGGGCAGGCCTCCGACAACCCTGTCGGTGAGCTGCATCTGGAGCGCGGCGAAGCGCTCGGCCAGCTGCTCGGCCTCCCCCACGTTCGAGTCGAGCAGCACCTGCATGAGCGAGGGACCCGCGACGCGGTCGAGGACCAGGCCGCTGCGCCCCTCGACGGTGACGGTCCCGTGCGGCCGCGCCACCGGCACACCCGCATCGGCCAGGCCCGAGAGCACAGCGCCCTCGAACTCTGAGAGGCCGTTCCAGTCGGGGCGGTCGAGCTTGAGCACCCGGCCCTCGCCATAGGCAAAGACCTCGGCGGTCCGCCCCTCGGCCAGCCGCTGCATTGTCAAGGTTGCAGGCGCGCGCGGAGCGCTGCAGCCTCCTTCTCCAGCTGCGTCGGCTCGATGGCGGGGATGCTGTCGACGTGGAACGCCTCCGTCTCGAGCGGGATCCCGGCCCGGGTGTCCTCGTACGGGCGCGGCACCAGGTGCACGTGGAGGTGCGGCACACCGTTGCCCAGGCTGAGCCAGTTCATCTTGGCCGGCTGGCACTCCTCCTCCACCGCCCGCGCCACGCGGGCCACGTCCGACCAGAACCCGGCCGCCTCCTCGGGCGACAGCTCGGAGGGCTCGGCGACGTGGCGCCCCTTCCAGATGACATAGGCATACCCGGGACGCACCGGGTACCGACCTATGTAGCCGTCCGCCCACGTGCCGGCGAACACCCGCAGGCCGTGCTGCGTCTCGTCGGCTCCGCCGCCGCACATCGGGCACCCCTCGCCACGCCGCAACGCGGCGAACTGGGCGGGCCATCGGTCCTCGGGCATCTTGCTCCCAGTCTGCCAACCACAACGCCGGTTGGGGTCGTGACTCAGCCCGCGCACTCCTAACCTGGGGCTCTTGCGGTTGCCCCCGCCCGCCCGTCCCCGGACCACTCCCCTCGTCGCGCTCGGCCTCCTCGCCGCGTCGCTCCTGCCGTTCGCCGCGGCCGCCCCCACCCGCGCCGCCGCGTCGCCGGTCCCCGGGACGCGCGCCGTCGCGCTGGCCGCAACCGCGGACGGTGGTGACTACTGGGTCGCATCGTCGACCGGAGGCGTCTACCCGTTCGGCGACGCGCACTCCTACGGCGACATGAGCGGGCGCGCCCTCAATGCTCCCATCGTCGGGCTGGCCGCGACCCCCACGGGTAACGGGTACTGGCTCGTCGCCTCCGACGGTGGCATCTTCAACTTCGGGGACGCCGGCTTCTTCGGGTCCACCGGTGCCCTGCGACTCAACGCGCCCATCGTCGGCATAGCGGCCACACCATCGGGGCACGGCTACTGGCTCGTCGCCGCCGACGGGGGCATCTTCAGCTACGGCGATGCGTCGTTCCGGGGCTCGACGGGCTCCATGCGCCTCAACCAGCCGGTGGTCGGCATGGCGGCGACGCCGTCGGGGCAGGGCTACTGGCTCGTCGCCGCCGACGGGGGCATCTTCAACTTCGGGGACGCCGGCTTCTTCGGGTCCACCTGTGCCCTGCGACTCAACGCGCCCATCGTCGGCATGGCGGCCACACCATCGGGGCACGGCTACTGGCTCGTCGCCGCCGACGGGGGCATCTTCAGCTACGGCGATGCGCGCTTCTGGGGCTCGACCGGCAGCGTCCGGCTCAACCAACCGATCGTCGGCATGGCTGCCGCACCCGGGGCCGGGGGCTACTGGCTGGTGGCAGCGGACGGCGGCGTGTTCACGTTCGGTGCCGCCACCTTCGAGGGGTCCGCCACCGGGGACATCTCCCCGCTCCTGGTCGACCAGCTGTCGTCGACGGGCGGCGCTCAGCAGGTGATCGTGGTCGACGCGCCGGGCGCCGCCAGCACGACGGCCACCCTCACCGCCTACGAGAACGACGGCAGCGGCTGGTACGCAGTCTTCGGCCCCATGCCCGCCGTCGACGGCGTGCACGGCTGGCTGCCCGGCGGGAGCCGGACCGAGGGAGACGGCACGACCCCTGAGGGCATGTATTCCATCGGGTCCACCATGTACGGGATCCAACCCGATCCGGGCACCCAATTCGCCTACCACCAACTCGTGTGCGGGGACTGGTGGGACGAGGACCCTTCCAGCCCGACCTACAACACCTTTCAGCACGTCGCCTGCGGGACGTCCCCGCCCTTCGGAGGCAACTCCGAGGCGCTGTGGACCGAGGGCAACGCCTACCCGTCGTTCGCCGTGATCGACTACAACACGCCGCCGGCCGGCGCGTTCGGGTCCGCCATCTTTGTGCACGCCGACACGGGCGCACCGACAGCGGGCTGCGTCTCGCTTTCCCTCTCGGACCTCGACGCCGTGCTGCGGTGGCTGAACCCGTCGCTGCACCCCGTGATCGCGATGGGGCCGGACGCCGTCATCCGGTCGTTCTGAACCCGCGGCACCACCTCTCCGGACTTGACGTGGGTGCCCCCGGAGTCGTTCGGCGCCATCGTCCACAACGTCCCCCCAGGGGGCGACCATGCGTTCCGATATGTATAGGTACCCATCCGTAACAGTCCCTGTTAGCGAAGGATCTTCATATAGCCTTCGTTAACCGGATAATTTTTGGAAGGCTGTATATCCAGCCGGACACAAACATCGGAGCCGCGTGGGCACTCCCACGGCTGGCTCTGACCAGGCGTGTCGCCTCTAGCGGGCCACCTGCGCCGCCACCTCGCCGGCCGCGTCCGCCGCCGCCTCGACCACGCGGGCCAGCACCCTCTCGTCATGGGCCATCCCGGGGAACATCACCTCGTAGGGCCCGGGGGCAAGCGCCACGCCGCGGCGCAACATGGCGTGGAAGAGGCGGCCGTAGGTGCCGTTGCCCGCCAGCGCGCGCGCACCCGCGTAGTCCGACGGCGGCGCGATCGGCCCGGCCTCCGCCGGCGCGACGAACAGCCCGACGAGCGGCCCGACGGCAGGCGCCGCGACGGACAGGCCGCCCGTCGCCACCGCGGCTTCGAGATCCTTGGCGAACAGCGCGGCCCGCGTCGCCAGCGCCTCGTAGTCCTTCGCTCCGACGTGGCTCAGCACGGCCAGGCCTGCCGCGGTCGCCAGCGGGTTCCCCGACAGCGTGCCGGCCTGGTAGACGGGGCCCGACGGGGCCAGCTCCGCCATCAGGGCACGGCGAGCGCCGAAGGCGCCCACGGGCAGCCCGCCACCGATGACCTTGCCGAAGCACCACAGGTCGGGGGTCACGCCGGACCAGCCGGTGGCCCCGTCGGTCCCGAGGCGGAATCCGGTGATCACCTCGTCGAAGATCAGCAGAGCACCGGCAGAATCGCAGGCGGCACGCAACCCCGCCAAGAACCCCGGTGCCGGGCTCACCAAGTTCATGTTCGCCGCCACCGGCTCGACGATCACGCAGGCCACCCGCTCGTCGAGCTCGGGCACCGTGTTGTAGGGCACCACCTCGGTGTCCGCTACGGCGCCGGCCGGCACGCCGGCCGAGCCCGGCAACCCGAGCATGGCCACTCCGCTGCCTCCGCCGGCCAGCAGCCCGTCGGAGTGCCCGTGGTAGCACCCGTCGAACTTGACCACCCGGTCGCGCCGCGTCACGCCGTGGGCGAGGCGCACCGCGCTCATGGCGGCCTCGGTACCCGAGGAGACGAGCCGCACCTGGTCGCAGCCGGGCACGCGCTCGCAGATGGCCTCGGCCAAGAGGACTTCGCCCGGCGTCGGCGCGCCGAACGTCGTGCCCCGTGCCGCCGCCGCAGCGACGGCCGCGGTGACGACCGGGTGCGCGTGACCGAGCAGGACCGCGCCGTAGGACTGGACGAAGTCGATGTAGCGCGTCCCCTCGACATCAACGACATAGGGGCCTTCGCCGGAGACGACCGTGTACGGCGTGCCACCGACCGAGGCGAAGGAGCGCACCGGCGAGTCCACGCCGCCCGGGATGACGCGTTGGGCGCGGGCGAACCACTCGGCGTTCGACGTCGGCAGGTCCGGCTCAGCCACCCAGTGCCTCGGCCACCTCGGTGGCGAAGTAGGTCAGGATGAAGTCGGCCCCGGCCCGCTTGAGGACGGTGAGCTGCTCGAGGGCCACGGCGGGCCCGTCGATCCACCCCGCCGCCGCCGCCGCCTTCACCATGGAGTACTCACCGCTCACGTGGTAGGCGGCGAGCGGGACGCGCACGATGCCGCGCGCGATGGCCAACACGTCGAGGGAGGTCATGGCGGGCTTGACCATGACCATGTCGGCGCCCTCGGCGAGGTCCTGCTCGATCTCGGCCAGAGCCTCGCGCCCGTTGCGCGGGTCCTGCTGGTACGCCCTGCGGTCACCGCCCCCGGCGATGGTCACGTCGACGGCGTCGCGAAACGGACCGTAGAGGGCCGATGCGTACTTGGCGGCGTAGGCCAGCACGGCGACCTGGGCGTGACCGCCGCCGTCGAGGGCGGACCGGATGGCGGCCACCTGGCCGTCCATCATCCCGCTCGGTGCCACGACGTCCGCCCCCGCCTCGGCCTGCGCCAGGGCGATGCGCTGGTAGAGCTCGAGTGTCTCGTCATTGCGCACCTCCCCGGAAGGGCCGAGCACGCCGCAGTGACCGTGGTCGGTGTACTCGTCGAGGCAGAGGTCCGCCATCACGACGAGCTCGTCGCCGACGGCGTCGCGCACCGCGCGCAGAGCCCGCTGCACCACGCCCTCGGGGTCCCAGGCCCCGCTCCCCCGGGCGTCCTTGTGCGCCGGGACACCGAAGAGGATCAGTCCGGGGACCCCCAGCGAGAGAAGCCGTTTGGCCTCGGGCACCAGCGAGTCGACGGTGTGCTGCACCTGCCCCGGCATGGACGCGATGGGGGTCGGCTCCTCCGTCCCCTCCCGCACGAACAGGGGTGCGACGAGATCGTCCACCCCGAGGCGCGCCTCGGCGACCAGACGCCGGAGCGCCGGGGTGCGGCGGAGCCGGCGGAGCCGGCGGTCCGGGACGTCACCCGCGGCGGGCATGGTGGGGGTGGCCGGGGCCATCGCCTCCCAGCCTACGAGGCGGTGCCGGCACCGGCGCCGAAGTGGTCGATCAGCTCGGCCACGATGCCGTCGGCGGACGAGCCCCACGCCTCGTGCACGCCGGCCAGGCCGGCGGACCGGGCCGCCTCGGCCGTCGTCGGCCCGATGCAGACGACGTGCGGTGGCGCAGGCACCGGCGCACCGGTCGGCGTGCGCAGGGCCACGAAGGCCACCACCGACGAGCTGGCGGTGAACGACACCGCGTCGGCCGTCGCCACGCGGGCGAGCACCTCTGGCTCGGGGGCGGACCGGGCCACGGTGCGGTAGGCCTCCACGCGCCGGACGTGCCAGCCCTTGTCCCCGAGGCCCTCGGCGATCGTGTCGGGCGCGATGTCCGCACAGGGGAAGAGGACCCGTCGGCCGGCGCCATCGCCACCTGCCCCGTTCTCGGCGTCGGGGAATTCCTCGACGAGGCCGCGTGCGCTGTGCTCCGCCGGCACCAGGTCCGGCTCCACGCCGGCCATCCGCAGCGCGTCAGCGGTCGCTGGTCCCACCGCGGCGATGCGCACCGGGCCCAACGCGCGTGCGTCGCGCAGCTCGGCCATGAACCGTTCGACCGCGTTCGCAGAGGTCAGCACGACCCAGCGGTGGTCCCGCACCGCGGCGGCGGCCTCCGCCAACGCGGCCCCGCCGTCGGACGGGTCGACCTGGCGGGTCAACGGGAGCTCGAGTGCGGACGCCCCCGCTCGCTCGAGGGCGTCGACCAGGCCCCGGGAGCGGGGGCCCGAGCGGGTCACCACCACCGTCCGGCCCGCCAGCGGTCCCGACTCGACCCGTGCCGACTGCGACGCCAGGCCGAGTGCCGCCACGGCTCCGACGACGATGACGGCGGGCGCTCCCAGCTCGACATCCGCCAGTCCGGCCAGCGTGGTCCGCGCCACCCGCTCCGCCGGCGTGGTCCCCCGTTCGATCACCGCGACCGGGGTGTCCGGTGACCGGCCACCCTGCAGCAGCGCCTCGGCGATGTCGGCCCTGTTCGTCATGCCCATCAGGATCACGAGAGTCCCCCCGGCCTTGGCCAGCGCCTCCCAGTCGGGGCCGCCGTCGGGGCCCGCCTCGCCGACGCGGCCCGTCACCACGGTCACCGACGAGGCCATGCCGCGCTGGGTGACCGGGATGCCGGCCGAGGCCGGGACGCCGAAGGCGGAGGAGACCCCCGGGACCACCTCCCAGGGGATGCCCGCCCGCGCCAGCACCTCGATCTCCTCGCCGCCCCGGCCGAAGAGGAACGGGTCGCCACCCTTGAGGCGGACGACCACCGCGGCCCGGCGGCCGTGCTCGACGAGCAGGTGGTCGATCTCCTCTTGGCGGGCGGCGCCGCCCTCGGGTGCGTCGGGGTCCTTTCCGACGTCGATCAACGTCGCTCTCGGCGGCACGAGGTCGAGGACGGCGGGGCTGACCAGCCGGTCGTGCAGCACGACGTCGGCTCGCGCCAACAGCTTGGCACCACGGCGCGTCGAGCAGCCCCGGGTCGCCGGGGCCGGCGCCGACCAGGTAGACGGTCACGGCCCGACGCCCGTGACAGCGGCCTCGTCGCCGAAGCCGTCGATCGCCCCCCCGCCCCCCGCCAGCAGCGCCCGGGCCAGCTCGGTGCCCACGGCGGCGGGGTCGACTCCCTGGCGCGTCATGCGGATCACGGTGCGCCCGTCGCCGCTGGCCACGAGCCCCGACACGCGCATCGCCACCGCGTCGCCGTCGCCGGCACCGGCACCGGCCGAATCCTCGCCCGCCACCTCGGCGAGGGCCCCGACCGGCACGGTGCAGCTCCCCCCAATGCAGCCAACACCGCCCGCTCGGCCACCAGCGCCCGGTGGCTGGGCACGTGGTCAACGGCGCGTAACAGCGCACGGGTCGCCTCGTCGTCGGCCCGGCACTGCACGGCGACGGCGCCCTGCCCGGCCTGGGGCAGCACGTCCATCGGGTCGAGCACGTCGTCCAGACGGTCCATCCAGCCCAGGCGCTCCATGGCGGCGACGGCGACGACGACGGCACTGACTTCCTCCCCCTCGCCGACCGCCACCCGCCGGGCCATGTTGCCCCGCAGCTGGGTGAAGACGAGGTCGGGCCGCAGGTAGGCCAGCTGGGCCCGGCGCCGGGCGGAGCCCGTGGCCACGAGGGCGCCCGCCGGCAGGCCGGCCAGCGTGCAGCCGACGAGGCCGTCCCGGGGGTCGCCCCGCGGGGCCACGGCAGCGAGGACGACGTGCTCGCCCATGACCGAGGGCATGTCCTTGGCGGAGTGCACCGCCCCATCCGCCCGCCCGTCGGCCACGGCCGCCTCGACCTCGGTGACGAACACCCCCTGACCGCCGATCTGGTCGAGGGGCGCCGACGCGTCCTTGTCACCCCGGGTGCGCACGACGACGGGCTCGACCTCGATGTCGGGGTCGGACCGGCGCAGGAGCTCGGTGACCATCTCGGTCTGGCGCAGGGCCAGCGGTGAGCCGCGGGTGGCCAGGCGGATGGTTCCCATGGCCGCGACTATCCCATGCCGCGACTACAGGTCGAAGAGGATGCGCAGCGCTTCGACGAGCCGCTCGCCGCGGGGCGTCCCGGCCGTCTCCTTGAGGAGCATCGTCGGCTCGTGGAGCATCTTGGCCAGCGCCGCACGCGTCGCCGCGTCCACGTGCTCCCACTCCTCCTCGCTCAGGTCAGCCAGCTGCGCCCGGTGGCGCTCCAGTTCGGCCACGCGCAGCGACTCGGCGCGCGCCCGCAGCGACGCGATCACCGGCGCCGCGCCGCGCTGGCGGCTGGCGGTGCGGAAGCGCTCCACCTCGGTGGCGACGATGCCCCGCGCCGCCACCGACTCCTCCGCCCGGTCGCCCAGCGCACGGGCCACCGAGGCACTCAGCGTGTCCATGTCGAGCAGCGTGATGCCGTCGAGCGCGGCCACGGCCGGGTCGACGTTGCGCGGCACCCCGAGGTCTATGACGAGCAGGGGACCGGTCACCGCAGCGAAGTCCGACGCCGCGAGGACGTGGGACTCCGCCGCCACGGCGGAGAGCACGACGTCGGCGTCCGCCAGCTCGGCGCCGACGCGCTCGAGTGGCACCGCCCGCATCTCGAACGTGGCGCGCTCGGACTCGCGCACGAGGTCGCGGGCGCGGCGTGCGGAGCGGTTGGCGACCACGACGCGAGACGGCGCGTCGGCCGGCGCGATGTCCGAGAGGGCGCGGCACACGCCGAGGCCCATGTCACCGGCGCCGACCACCACCACGCGCGCGCCGCGCAGCCCCGCCCCGTCCTGGCCGCGAGCGACCGTCACGGCGGCGTAGGCGAACGAGGTCGTGCCCTTGGAGATGCCCGTCTCGGTACGGACCCGCTTGCCCGTCTGCAGAGCGTGCCGGAAGAGGGCCGAGAGCACCGGCCCCGACGTGCCCTCCTCGTGGGCCCGCTCGAAGGCGCGCCGGACCTGGCCCACGACCTCGGTCTCCCCGGTCACCACGGACTCGAGGCCCGACGTCACCGAGAACAGGTGCGAGGTCACGTCGTCGTCGAAGCGGATGGTGGCGTGGGAGGAGAGCTCCTCGACGGAGAGCCCCGACTGCTCGGAGAGGACGCCGTAGATCTCGGCGACGGCGTCGTGGAAACGGTCCACCACCGCGTAGACCTCGGTGCGCAGGCACGTCGAGAGGACGACCGTCTCCTGCACGTTGCGGCAGTGGCTGAGCGCGCTGAGCGCCTTGTGCAGGTCGCCGTCGGCCACGGCGGCGGCTTCGAGCAGCGGCAGTGGGGCCTGCGTGTGCTGGAGCCCTACGACGACGACGGACACTCGGTTCCCTCCTGGGTCGGCTCACAATTGTGCCGGTCCACCCCACAGCCTGCCAGTCAGCGGGCGGGGCCGAGCACTCCGGCCTCCGCTCAGCCCAGGTCGGGACCCTGGGCGAGGCCCACGGAGCGGATGGGCGGGCCCCGCTCACCCCCGTTGGTCCCGGTGCGGGCGAGCTCGTCCTGACGGGCCCGGTAGAAGCCGAGGACCTGCAGCTCGATCGAGAGGTCGACGTAGCGCAGGTACACCGTGGGCGGGACGTCGAGCACGCGCGGTGCGAAGTTGAGCAGCGAGGTCACCCCCGCCCGCACCAGCAGGTCGGCCACCCCCTGGGCGGCCCAGCCCGGCGTGGTGATCACGCCGATGTCGGGGCGCTCGGTGGCGCGCAGCGTGGCGAGCTCGTCCATGTGGCGCACCTTGATGCCGCGGATCTCCTCGCCCACCACCGCCGGGTCGACGTCGAAGAGCGAGGTGACCTCGCACCCCCGCGAGGCGAACCCGGCCGAGTTGGTGAGGGCACGTCCCAGGTTCCCGATGCCGACGATGGCCACGGACCAGTTCTCGTCGACCCCGAGTGCGCGGTCGATCTGCGCGATGAGGAACTCCGGGTCGTAGCCCGAGCCCCGGGTGCCGAACGAGCCCAGCAGCGACAGGTCCTTGCGCACCTTCGCCGCGTTGAGCCGCGCCAGCTCGGCCAGCTGCTCCGAGGACACCGTCGTGGCACCGGCGCGGACCAGCTCGGCCAGGATGCGCTGGTAGACGGGCAGCCGAAGCACCGTCGCCTCGGGGATCCGCTTAGCCGGCGCCGACGGCGCCCCAGGCGCGTCAGGCGCGGCGGACGGCGCTGGCTTGTCCTGCTCGTTGCTCACCACGTCGGATGGTACCGAGGACGCTCCCGCCGGCACCAAACCGCCGGCGGCCCGGCGGCGTGCTCACCAGGCGAGGATGAGCAGCTCGCCCGCGGCGACGTTGAGCCAGCTGGCCGCCGAGGCCTCGCCCGCCACCACGGCCAAGTGCCCGTTGGCGTCCACCAGCAGCCCGAACTCTCCCTGCTTCAGGTCGCCGAAGGCGTCCACGCAGCGCAGCGCCACCCCGTCGGGGACGAGCGAGTGCGGCAGCCCGTCGAGGTACTCACGCCCCGACTCGATGCGGGCCGCCAGCTCGATGCTGCCCACCAGCGGGATTCCGGCGATGCGCGCGTCCGCCACGGTGGCCGCCAGCTGCAGGTTGCCGAAGTGGTCCACCCACGTGACCTCGGCGCGAAGGCAAGTCCGGCCGTCGTGCAGCCGTCCCTGCTCGACCACGCCCCCGACCAGGCGCACCAGCGACCCCGGGTCCACCGCCTCGCCGAGCTCCTCGGGAGCCGTCCCCGTGCACAGCGCCGCCACCACGGGTGCGAACAGGTCGCGCCCGTCGAAGGTGGTGCCCTGGTCCCGCGGCGGCTGCTCCCGGCGCAGCTCCACGACGCGGGTCACGGGTGCCTCGCCGGCGGCCTCGGCCGCCGCCACCAGCAGGCCGTTGTCGGGCCCGACGAAGTACAGCGTCCCGCCGGCGGGCAGCGGCACGGCCATGCAGATGCCGCGCCGCGCCGTGCCCACCCCCGGGTCGACGACGCCGAGCACGAGGCCGGGGCCGAGATGCGGCACCGCCCGCACCAGGGTGTGGCTCCCGGCCCGCACGTCGAAGGGCGGCACGTGGTGGGTGAGGTCGATGACCGTCGTCCCGGGGGCGCGTCGGGCGATCACGGCGTGGACCACACCCGCGAACTCGTCCTGCGTCCCGAAGTCGGAGAGGAAGAAGACCGTGCGGGCGGGTTCGCTCGGCATGGGCACGATCCCTCAGCGCGACAGGTTGCGCGAGCGTTCCACCGCCGCGGCCACCGCCTCCATGAAGGCCGAGCGCACGGCCCTGGCCTCGAGCGCCCGGATGCCCGCCGCCGTGGTGCCCGCCGGCGAGGTGACCATGGCGCGCAGTGCCTCGGGCTCGCTGCCGGTCTCCTTGAGGAGGGCCGCCGAGCCGGCCATCGTCTCGACGACCAGGGTGCGGCTGACCTCGCGGGTCAGGCCCATCTGCACGCCCGCCTCGACGAGCGCCTCGGCCACCAGGAAGAGGTAGGCCGGGCCCGATCCCGAGAGCCCGGTCACCGCATCGAGCATGCGCTCGGGCAGCCGGACGACGGCGCCGACGGCCGAGAGCACGTCCTCGGCCCAGGCCAGGTCGTGCGAGGTCGCGTAGGACCCGCCCGAGATGGCCGTCACCCCAGCCCCGACCAGGGCGGGTGTGTTGGGCATGGCCCGGACGACGGCGGGCTCCCCGCCCAGTGCGGCCTCCAGCCGCATCGACGGCATGCCGGCCACGACCGAAAGCACCCGGGTCACCCCGGTCACGCCGAGGGCGCGGCAGGCCCCCTCGGCGGCGTCGGGCTTCACGGCCAGCACCGCGCCCGCCAGCCGCTCGCCCGCGTCGTCGAGCAGCCCCGGCTCGGGCGCCGAGAGCACGCGCAGCCCGGGGTGCTCGGCCGCGAGCTCCTGGCGGCGCTCGGCCACGGGCTCGATGACGCTCACGTCGCCGAAGCCGGCCCATCCCGAGCGCAGCAGGCCGCCCAGCAGGGCGCCTCCCATCTTCCCACCACCGACGATGAGCAGGCTCGACACGCGCGCGACGATACCGAGCGCGGCCCCGGGGCGCTGACCGCTACGAGCGGCGGGGGCGGCGGCGGTACGTCGAGGGGTGGGCCATCGTCATGGCCGTCGGGAAGTGCTCGTCGGTGTAGAGCACCGACGAGCCGGCGATGCGGTCCAGCTCGTCGTCGTCGACGAGGCGCGCCGGCACCATGCCCACGAGGTAGACCGCATCCTCGGGCCCGAGCGCGAACCACATGCCGAAGAGGTGGGCGTTGCGGCGCAGGAGGTAGGTGTAGACGTCGGCGTGGTTGGTCTCGGGCGCGGGCATGAACTGGGCCTCGTGGTGCAGCGTGCGCTGCCGCAGCGTGAGCCACACCGTGATGAAGTCCTTCTCCTCGCCCGCAAAGCGCAGGTACCAGCGGTACGACGCGGTGCGGTCCGTGACCTCCTGGCGCTCGGCCGCCACCAAGAACCCACCGGCGGCGAGCTCGCGCTCGGTCCAGGCGTCGATGCGCGCCACGGCCGCCGCCATCTCGTCGTCGGCGGGGAGATCGACGATCGGCACCGCTCAGGGCCTGTCTTCGTGCTCCGGGCCGGGCGCGCTCAGCCGCACTCGACGAGGCGGCCGGAGGCCAGCTCGTCGTGCAGCTCCACCAGCGCGGCGGCAGCGGCGCGCCAGGTGTAGTGGCGGGCCCGCAGCACCGAGGCGGTGCTGAAGCGCTCGGCCGCCAGCGGCTCGTCGAAGACCATGTGCACGGCGGCGGCGTAGGCGCGCGGGTCGGGGTCGTCGACCAGGAAGCCCGTGTGGCCGTGTTCGACCAGCGTCGTCAGCCCGCCGACGGCGGAGGCAACGACCGGCGTCCCGCAGGCGGCCGCCTCGAGCGCCACCAGGCCGAAGGACTCGGAGCGGCTGGGGACGAGGCAGACGTCGGCGGCCCGGTAGTACGACGACAGCAGCTCGTGGGGCTGGGGCTCGACGAAGTGGACGTGCTCGCGCACGCCCCGGGCGTCGGCCACGTCATGGAGCCCCTGCAGCGACTTCTCGCCGTGCGGCCCGCTCGGGCCACCGACGACCACCAGCCGGTAGGGCTCCCCACCGGACGCGAGCAGCTCGGCCAGCGTCTCGATCGCCGCGTCGGCGCACTTGAGCGGCTGGATCCGCCCGACGAAGAGCAGCAACCGGCCATCGAGGGGCAGGCCCAGGGCGCGGCGCGCCTGGGGCCGGTGGCCCGGGCCGAAGAACGCGTGGTCGACACCGGGGGGCACGATGCGGATGCGCCCCGGCTCGCCGCCGTAGAGCGACGCGATCTGGTCGGCCTCGACCGTGCACGACGCCAGCACGGCGTCGGAGCAGTCGATGACGGACGCCTCGGCCTCGGCCCGGCGGTGCGGCATGTCCGCCTCGACCTCCTCAGGCATCGACTCGGCCTTCACGCGGTCGAGGGTGTGGAACGTGCACACGAGCGGGAGCTCGAGCTCGTGCTTGATCACGTGGCCCGACAGCCCCGAGAGCCAGTAGTTGGCGTGCACCGAGGTGTAGGGCAGCCAGTCGCCCGCGTCGGTGCCAGACCCGGGCGCGGCGGACATGCGCCCGAGCACCCCGGCCGTGAACTCCTCGACCACGCCGGGCAGGGACTCCTTGGGCAGGCACTCGAGGGGGCCCGCCGGCACGTGGTGCACCCGCAGGCCGGGTTCCACGTCGACCACCTCAGGGAGGTCGGGCGACCAGGCCCGGGTGAAGACGTCGCAGGTGACGCCGGTGCGGGCGAGCGCCGCAGTCAGCTCGCGCACGTAGACGTTCATGCCGCCACCGTCGCCCGTGCCGGGCTGGGCCAGGGGGGAGGTGTGCAGGGACAGGACGGCGAGCCGGCGCATGGCGGTCAGAGCCTACCGGCGGTCGGGAAAAGGCCTCCGGATCCGAGAGGCGGCCCGATACCGGCGGCCTTTCAGGCGGTCGCGACCCGTCCGGTCGCCGCCGGAGGCTCCGTGGCGGGGGGCGGGCCGGCAGCGGCGGGCTCCGTGGCGGCCCGGGCTGGGGCCCGGGTGGCCGGCGGCTCGGCGGGACCCCGCTCGCGCTGCTCGTCCTCGTGCTCGCGACGGAACGAGAGGTAGATGCGCACGAGGGCCTGCTTCTGCTCCTCGCTGATCGTCTGGTCGGACAGGATGGCCCGGGTCAGGTCGGGCGAGCCGACGGGCGCCTCGAGGATGCCGGCCTGGACGTAGAGCGTCTCGGCGGAGATACGCAGCGCCTTGGCGATCTGCTGGAGGATCTCGGCCGAGGGCCGCCGCAACCCACGCTCGATCTGGCTCAGATAGGGATTCGAGATCCCGGCCAGCTCGGACAGCCGGCGCAGCGACAACCGGGCCGTTCCGCGCTGTTCGCGGATGAAGGACCCGAGGTCGTGCCAGCGGTCCTTCGGGTCGGTGCTCACTCTTGCAAGCGTACCGCCGCACCGGGCCGTCCGGGGTTCGCCCGGTGGCCTTCCGTCCTGCTCGCATGGTGGTTGGATCCCGGTTGGGTTTGCGCCGCCTTCGGGTATGGTCCAGCACACACCACGACGACCACGAAGAGGAGACCGCCATGGCCGAGTACAGCCTTCCCGATCTGCCCTACGACTACGCCGCGCTGGAGCCCCACGTCTCGGGCCAGATCATGGAGCTCCACCACGACAAGCACCACGCCGCCTACGTCACCGGCGCCAACCAGACGCTCGAGAAGTTGGCCGGGGCGCGCGACAAGGACGACTTCGGCCCCATCGTCGGGCTGGAGAAGACGCTGGCCTTCCACATCTCGGGCCACGTCTTGCACTCCATCTTCTGGAAGAACCTGAGCCCCGACGGCGGCGACAAGCCCGACGGCGCGCTGGCCTCCGCCATCGACGCGAACTTCGGCTCCTTCGACAAGTTCAAGGCGCACCTGACCCAGGCGACGTTCACCATCCAGGGCTCGGGCTGGGGGGCGCTGGCCTACGAGCCCCTGGCGGGCCGGCTCATCGTCGAGCAGATCTACGACCACCAGGGCAACGTCGGCAACGGGTCCGTCCCGCTGCTGGTCTTCGACGCCTGGGAGCACGCGTTCTACCTGCAGTACAAGAACGTCAAGGCCGACTTCTTCGCCGCGCTGTGGAACATCGTCAATTGGGCCGACGTGGCGGCCCGGCTCGACGCGGCCCGGGGCCTCAAGGTCGCCGGCTGACCGCCGGCCGGGCCGGCCGGGCCCGGTGGCTTCGAGGAGTGCCTAGCCGACTGACAGGTGCTGCTCGCACATCCGGCGGGTCGGGTCCGCCCCGAGGTCGGCGGCCGTGATCGGGGCGCCGCAGGCCTCGCACGATCCGTACGTGCCGTCGCTCAGGCGCTCCAGCGCCCGGTCGACCCCGTCGAGGACGGCGGCGGACCGGGTGAGCTCGGCCTCGTAGCGCTCCTCCACGGGAGGCAGGGTAGCGCCCGGCTCGGGCCACGGCGTGGTTGCATCCAGGTTGCACGGGCGAGGAACCCGTTTAGCGGTCGCGGCCCAGGGGCAGATCTACCGCAACCGCTATGCAGAGCCCCACGCTCCCAGGGCACCCGCCCACCGCCGCACCGCGGGCCGATGCCGGGGCGAGCGCGCGATCGACAGCGGCCTCGCGTCGTTTCCCGGCCACGGCGGCCTCGGTCGGCCAGGCCCGCCGCTTCCTGCTCGACCGGCTGCCCAGGGGGTCCGCCGACGATGCCGACGCGCTGGTGCTCATGCTCTCGGAGCTGGCCACCAACGCCGTGCGCCATGCGGCCACCGAGTACGTGGTGTCGGTGCGCGTCGGCGACGATGCGCACCTCGTCCGCGTCGAGGTCAGCGATGCCGCCGGCGGCTACCCGACCCCGCAGGACCAGGCCGGGGACGCGCCGCACGGGCGCGGGCTCCACATCGTGCGGACACTGGCCGACGCGTGGGGCATCGAGATGCAACGCGACCGTCCGGGCAAGACGGTGTGGTTCGAGTCGACGTTGCCCGCCGGGGAGGTCCCACCGGCCGTCCCGGGCGCCGAGCCGGCGTCCGGAACGATGCGCTCGAACGAGGCGGCCGCGGTGGCGGCACTGCGCCTACCGGTCCCACCGCCCGGTGGCACGACGCCGGACGGGCCGGCCTGGCCGCTGCCCGCCGTGCGGGCGGTGCTCGACGGCCTGAGTGAGGCCATCGTCGCAACCGACGAGCAAGGGGTCATTCACTACGCCAATGTCACCGCCGAGGAGCTCATGGGCTGGCCCCGCGGCTCCCTCGTCGGCCGGTCGGCCCTCGACCTGGTGCCCGACGCGCTGATGGCGCCCTTCGAGGAGGGCTTCGCGACCTTCGTGCGATCCCAGGCCGGCGACCTGGTGGGACGGCGCCTGGAGGCGGTCATCAAGCGCCCCGACGGGTCGGAGGTCCAGACCGAGCTGGTCCTGAGCATGTTCGACCATCCCCTGGCGGGCCGCGTCGTGGCCGGCATCTTCCGCTCCCGCGACGACCGGAGGCTGCAGCGCTGGTCCGAGCTCACGAGCGAGCTGCTCGAGATCCTGGCCGACGCGCCCATCGACGACCCCCCGGCCGAGCGGCTGCTGTCGACCCTCGGGCGGCGCCTCGACTGGGACGTGACCACACTGTGGGCCTTCTCGGCCAACCAGGACCTGGTCTGCCGGCAGGTGTGGACCCGCACGCCGGTCATCGCCCCCGCCTTCGCCCGCGAGAAGGCGCTGGACCCGACCAGCGGCAGCGAGGGGCTGCCCCGCTGGGTCGTCGAGCACAGCGAGCCCATCTGGGTCCCCGACCTGAAGCGTGACCGCCGCTTCATGACCGATGCACTGGCCAGGGACGGGCTCCAGAGCGCCTATGCCTTCCCGATTCGCTACCGGGGCGCGTGCGTCGGGGTCATCAAGATGCTGAGCCGCGAGCAGCGCGAGCGCGACCCCGCGGTGGTGGAGCTGATGGACGCCGTCGGCGGCCACCTCGGCGAGCTGCTGCACGCGTCCGCGCAGGCCGCCGAGCGCGAGCAGCTGGTGGACGAGCTCCTCGAGGCACGGCGCCGCAACGAGTTCCTGCTCCTGGCGACCCAGGTCCTCTCCGAAGTCGTCGACTACAGCGACATGGTCGAGCGCCTGGCCCAGGTCTCGGTCCCCGTGATGGCGGACCTGTGCCTGATCGACATCCAGGACGAGGACGGGCAGATGCGGCGCATGGCCGCGTGGCACGCCGACCCGAGCAAGCGGAACCTCACCGAGGAGCTCCGGACCCTCTACCAGCCCGACCCGGGGGGGGCGCACCCGATCATGAAGGTCATGCGGACCGGGCGCTCCATGTGGAGCTCGTTCATGGACGACGGGTTCCTGCGGTCGACCAGTCGGGACGCACGGCACTACGACATCTTGAAGACGCTGGGCTTCACCTCGTACATGACGGTGCCGCTCCGCCTGCACGACCACCAGGTCCTGGGCACGGTCACGCTCGTCTCCGCCGGATCGGGGCGGCGGTTCTCCGAGAAGGACCTCGGCATGGCCGAGCAGCTGGCCAAGCAGGTCAGCTCCGTCGTCAGCCGGGCCCGCGCCTACGACCGGGAACGGCGCATCTCCCACGAACTGCAACGGAACATGTTGCCCGACGTCATCCCCACCATCCAGGGGTGGGACATCGCGGCGCGTTACCGGCCCGCCGCAGTCGGCGTCGAGGTGGGCGGCGACTGGTACGACGTGATCCCCATCTCCGACCGGCTGGTCGCGCTGGTGGTCGGCGACGTGGAGGGCCACGACCTCGAGGCCGCCAAGATCATGAGCCGGCTCCGCCACACACTTGGCCTGCTCGTCCTGGAGGAGCGGGACCCGGGGAAGGCGCTGGAGCGGCTCAACCGGGTCTCGCTCTCGGAGGTGGGCCCACGGCTGGCCACGGCGCTCGTCGGCGTGCTCGACACGTCCAGCGGGGTGATCTCGTTCTCGTCGGCCGGGCACCCGTCGCCGGTGCGGATCGAATCGGGCCTGGCATTCGAACTGCCGGTGCAGCCCGGGCCGCCGTTGGGTGTCCAGCAGTGCGGCTACAAGGACAACGAGTTCCGGCTCGACGAGGGCTGCCTGGTGATGTTCACGGACGGGCTCGTGGAGCGGCGGGGCACCCCGCTCGACGAGCGCCTCGAGCTGCTCGAGACGTCGTTCCGCGCGTCGCCCAGCATCGTGCCCGGCCCGGTGGCCGACTTCGTGATCGACGCCATGACGGCCGACGAGAAGAGCTCCGACGACATCGTGGTGCTCACGGCCTGCCGGCAGGACTGCGACGACGAAGCCTGCTGACCGTCGGCGGGCGGGTGGGCCGACCGGGCGAGCTGGATACCGCCGGTCCCCCGCACTTCGTATTGTGACGGCGTGACAACGGAGACCGCCGTCGCGCCCCTCGTCGGCGCCCACCTGCCGGTGCCGTGTCTCGATGGGGAGGAGCGCCCTTACCGCGACCTCGACTGCGCCGCCTCCACTCCCGCCCTGCAGGCGGTGGCGGACCGCGTCGGCGAGTTCCTGCCGTGGTACTCGAGCGTGCACCGAGGTGCGGGCTACAAGTCCCGGCAGGCCACCGCCGCCTACGAGGCCGCCCGCGACAGCGTGCACCGCTTCGCCCGCCGGCCCGCCGGCGGGGACGACGTGGTCGTGCTCGTGCGCAACACGACCGAGGCCATCAACCACCTCGCCTACCGTCTCCGGTTGGGCCCCGACGACGTGGTGGCCACCACCGTCGTCGAGCACCACGCCAACCTGCTGCCCTGGGCCCGGGTGGCGACCCGGCGTTGGGTGGAGTGCGGCCTCGAGGGCACCTTCGGCACCGACGACGTCGTCAAGGTGCTCGACGACGGGCGGCCGCCGGCGCTGCTGGCGATCACGGGCGCCTCGAACGTGACGGGCTGGCTCCCCCCGGTCGAGGAGATCTGCGCGGCGGCGCACGCGCCGCGGCGTCCCGGTCCTCCTCGACGCGGCGCAGCTGGCACCACACCGTCCACTCCCGGCGGGACCGGACTTCGTGGCCTTCAGCGGCCACAAGATGTACGCGCCTTTCGGGGCCGGCGCGCTGATCGGGCCGAGGCGCACGTTCGAGACTGGCGACCCCTTTCTGGCGGGCGGGGGCGCGGTCGACCTGGTCGACCTCGACGAGGTGATCTGGACCGAGCCGCCCGAGCGCGAGGAGGCGGGCTCACCCAACGTCGTGGGGGTCGTCGCCTTCGGCACCGCGATGGACGAGCTGGAGCGGATCGGCTGGGACGCGATCCTTGCTCACGAGACCGCGCTGTCGACACGCCTGCACGACGGGCTGCGGGCCATCGGTGGCATCCACGTGCTGGGACCGCGCGCCCGGGCCGGCCCCGGGGACGGTGCAGGACTCGCCGTGGCGACCTTCACCGTGGAGGGGACGCACCACGCCCTGGTGGCGGCGCGGCTCAGCGCAGAGTTCGGCATCGGCGTGCGGCACGGCTGCTTCTCCGCGCACCCGTACCTGATCCGGTTGCTCGGTGTCGGCAGCGAGGGCGTGGCGCGGGCGCGGGAGGCTCTGCACCGGCGCGACCGCAACGCCATTCCGGGCGCGGTGCGGGCCAGCTGCGGGCTCGGCACCTCGGACGCGGACGTCGACGCGCTCCTCGACGCCCTGCGGGCGCTGGCCGGTGGCGAGCCCGCGCCCGTGGCCTACCTGCAGGACGGTGTGACCGGCGACTACTGGCCCGAAGGCGACGCCGCGGGCTGGAGCACGGCGGACCGCCCGGCCGGGGCCGCGTGCGCCCGGGGCTGACTCGCACAGTGGGGCCACGAGGGGTGGTGGTGCTGGCGCTCGCCATCGGGGTCCCGACGCTGGGGGCGTGCTCGTCGCGTCCGGTGGGCGGTGCCACGGTGCACACGGTGGCCTGGGTGACGGCGGGGGGATCGGTGACCCTGCCGGGCACGGCCGTCACTCCGGTCCGGCTGGCCACCCGCCACGCCGGGACCAGGGTGCCCGTGGGCAGGCTGCCCTCGGCGCTGGCCTACACCGCGGGGAACGGCGGGCTGCTCGTCGTGACCCGGGGCGACGACACGCTGCACGAGGTCGACCCGGCCACGCACGCGGTCGTGCGCTCGGCCGTCGTGGGCGTGGAGCCCGATGCGGTGGCCGTGGCTCCGGGCGGGACCCACGGCAAGGGCATCGCGCTCGTGGCCAACCTCGACTCGAACTCGGTCACCCCGGTCGACCTCGGCACGTGGCGGGTGCTGCCGGCGGTCCCCGTCGGCAGCGAGCCGGTGGCCATCGGCGTGTACACCGCGCCATCGGGCGCGCCGACCGCGTTCGTGGCCGACTTCGGGAGCAACGCCGTGACGCCGATCGACGTCTCGACGATGCGGGCCGGTGCCGCCATCCCGGTCGGACTGGGGCCGCAGGCGATCGCCGTGGCACCGGGAGAGGTGCTGGTGGGCAACTTCGGCAACCGGTCGCTGACGGCGATCAACCCGGCGCTCCTGAAGGCGGGCGGCACCGTCGCGCTGCCGATCAACCCGACCGGCATCGCCGTGTCGCCCTCGGGTGCGACGGCGTACGTGTGCGGGGGGGCGGGCGTCGTATCCGTCTCGACGACCGGGTTGGTCGTGGGCCCCCCCGTCGCACTGCCCGACGTCGCGCAGGGCATCGCGCTCAGCCCCGACGGCACGACGGCGTGGGTGACCCAGCAGGCGGGCTCGCTGGTCCCACTGACACTGGCCACCGGCACGGTGGGCGCACCGATCCGCCTCGGGGGGCACCCCTCCGCCATCGTCATCGGCCCCGGTTGAGGCATCGGGGCGCCGGCGTGCCGGATCACCGGGCCTACACGCTGTAGACCGCCCGGGCCCGGAAGCGCAGCGGGCGCTCGGTCAGCTCCTCCGTGTAGTGGGCGGCCCACCCCGCCACACGGGCGATCGCGAAGATCGTGCGCCCCGAGTCGGGCGGCATGCCGGTGCCCCAGCTCAACGCGGCCAGCGCCAGGTCGCAGTTGGCCGACGGGACGTCGTGTGCCGCCGCCAGCGCCATCACCTCGTGCACCAGTGCCCGCCGCTCGTCGCTCAGCAGCGGTTCGGCCAGCGCGAGCAGCGCGCCACAGCGCGCGTCGCCGTTCTTGTACACCGTGTGCCCGAACCCGGGCAGGCGCCCCTGCTCGCGCAGGACGTCGTTGAGGGCGCGCGGCACCCCGTCGCGCTCGGCGACCGCCAGCATCTCGTAAGCCTGCTGGCTCGCCCCGCCGTGCAGCGGCCCGGCCAGGGTGGCCAGCCCGGCGAGCAGCGCGTCGTAGGGATCCGAGTGCACCGAGGCCGCCACGCGCACCGCCATGGTCGAGGTGGCGAGCTCGTGGTCGGCCATGAGGACGAGGGCGGCGTTGACGGCGTCGACCGGTACCGCGGCGGAGGACGCACCGAGGCGCGCCGCGAGCCGGGAAGCGATGGAGGCACCCGCCTCGCCGCCGGCCGGCGGCGGCCCCACCGCGTCGGTGAGCGCAGCGGCGGCGCGGCGGGCGGCGCGGGCGACCGCGGCCGGTCGCAGGTCGGACCGGAGCGGGTCGGTGGCCCCGCACACCACCAGCGCCCAACGCATGCGGTCGAGCGTGTGCGTGAGCGGGCAGGCACCGAGGTCGGGCGCCGACCAGTCACCGCCGGCACCGCCGGTCCGCCACAGGAGCTCGGCCACCTCCTCGAAGCTCGCGGTCGCCGCCAAGTCGGTGGCCAGACGGCCGCGGTAGACGGGGCCGAGCTCCTGGTCGAGCTGGGTCACGCCCGTGGTGATCGTGGCGAGCCGGGTGGCCGTCTGGCGCCCGCCCCGGCTGCGGGCGGCCAGTCCCTCAATCTGCGCCAGGTCGAAGAGGCTCCCCCGCCGGCTCGGGTCGCGGTGGGACTCGACGAGGCCGCGGCTCACGTAGGCGTACAGCGTGGGCACCTTGACACCGAGCCGGCGGGCTGCCTCCTCGGTGGTCAGCATCCGGTCCACGGAGGTCACTCTATATTGACTTGATCAACGTTTACAGTCCTCGGGCGGGGCGACATAGTGGACGCATGGAAACCATCGTGCGCCACCTCATGACCTCCCCCGCAGTGACCTGCGGTGCCGACGACACCCTGGCCACGGCGGCCCGGGTGATGCAGGACGCCGGCACCGGCTCCGTCGTGGTGACCGACGAGGGCAAGGTCGTTGGCATCCTCACCGAGCGTGACCTCCTGCGAGCGGCGGCGGGCGCCGGCGCCCCCGACCACGAGCGGGTGCGGCTGTGGATGACCTCCCGGCCCGACGTGCTCGGTCCCGACGAGCGGGCCGACGCGGCCTGGGCCAGCCTCACGTCCCACCACTACCGCCACCTGCCGGTCGTCGAAGGCGACCGTTGCGTGGGCGTCGTCTCGCTGCGCGACCTGATGGGTGTCGCCCGGATCCGGCCGGCCACCGAGACGAGCGGGGACGTCCCGGCCGGGCTGGAGGGGGTCGTGGTGGCCGAGACCACCGTCGGCGACGTGCGCGGCCAGCAGGGCTTCTTCCACTACCGGCAGTACTCCGCCGTCGACCTGGCTGCGACGCGCTCGCTCGAGGACGTGTGGCACCTCCTGTTCCGGGGCGAGCTGCCCGACGCGGCGTCTGCGGCGGCCTTCGGCGACGAGGTCCGGCGGCGGCGCACGATGCCGCCCGGGCTCCGCGCCCTGCTGCCCTCGCTCGCCCGCATCGGGGCGCCGCTCGACGTGCTGCGCACCGGCGTGTCCGTGCTCGGTGCCGAGCTGGGCTGGCGACCGACGCACGACATAGGTGCCGACGAGCTGTACGACCAGGCGGTGGGGCTGTGCGCGGTGGTACCGACGATCCTGGCCGCCGCCCACCGGCTGCGCGACGGGCACGAGCCGCTCGAGCCGAGGCAGGATCTCGGCTTCGCCGCCAACTACCTCTTCATGCTGACCGGCGAGGTACCGGACCCGCTGCATGCCCGGGCCATTGAGCAGTACATGATCCTCACCATCGACCACGGGTTCAACGCCTCGACGTTCACAGCGCGCGTGGTGACGTCGACGGGCGCGGACCTCGCGGCGGCGATCGTGGCCGCCATCGGAGCGCTGTCGGGACCGCTGCACGGCGGGGCCCCGAGCCGTGCGCTCGACATGCTCGACGCCATCGGCACGCCCGACCGCGCCGAGGCCTACATCCGCCGGGCCGTCGAGGACGGCGAGCGCATCATGGGCTTCGGCCACCGCGTCTACAAGACCGACGACCCGCGCTCGTTGCTGTTGCGCTCGGTCACCGAGCGGCTGGGCGGGCCACTCGTGGAGTTCTCCCAATCCGTCGAACGGACCACGGTCGACGTGCTGGCCGAGCTGAAGCCGGGTCGGCACCTCTACACCAACGTCGAGTTCTACGCCGGCGTGGTCATGCACACGTGCGGCATCCCGCGGGAGATGTTCACCCCGACGTTCGCCGCCGGGCGCACCATCGGGTGGAGCACCCATGTCATGGAGCAGGCCTCGCACAACCGCCTGATCCGCCCGGCCGCCCGCTACGTCGGACCACTACCACCCCGGCCGGTGCCGCCCGCCGCAGGCTGAGGCCTTCCGGGGCCCGGCGGCGCCTCCCTGACCGGCGGCCCCGTCGCGCCCGCGCAAAACCCGACTAAACTGGTCAGGGTTATCTGGTTCGGGAGAAGGAGCAGGTCATGGGCAGCGACGTCACCACACGGGACCCCCGGGGGAGGGTGCAGGCGCTGTTCTCGTTCCCCAACCCGGTCAACGAGGTCTCGGCCCGCCTGGTCGCCGGCGGGGTCCTCGTGATGTCCATCGTCACGATTGCGTTCGGCCTCCGGTGGGCGACCGTGGTCATCGCCTACGGCTTCGTGGCCCGAGTGCTGACCGGGCCCACGCTGAGCCCCCTCGGCCAGCTGGTCACTCGGGTCGTCACCCCCCGGCTCGGGATCCCCGAACGTCCGGTGGCGGGCCCGCCCAAGCGCTTCGCCCAGGGCATGGGCGTCGCCTTCTCGCTCACCGCGCTGGTGTTGACGGGCCTCGGCTACTGGACCGCGGCCGAGGCCGTGCTGGCGCTGCTGGCCTGTGCCGCCTTCCTCGAGTCCGCCTTCGGCCTGTGCCTGGGGTGCAAGGCGTTCGCGGTGCTCATGCGCGCCGGCGTCGTACCAGAGGAGGTCTGCGAGCGCTGCAACGACATCTGGGCGACGCCGGTCCGCGCCGCGGCCTGAACCTCCCGATCAGCTGTCGTAGATCAGAACGCCACGGATGTTCTTTCCGTCGCGCATGTCCTGGTAGCCCTGGTTGATGTCGCCCAGCTTGTAGGTGCTGGTGATCATGGAGTCGAGGTCCAGCAGCCCACTGCGATAGAGCTTCAGGAGCTTGGGGATGTCCGAGTGGATGTTGGCCGAGCCGAAGATGCTGCCCACGACCTGCTTCTCGTAGATGGTCAGCATCATGAGGTTCATCGTCACCGCGGTCTCGGCGTAGGGGTGGATGTTGGTGACGACGACCCTGCCGCGCTTGGCGGCGAGCCCGAGGATGGAGTCCATCATCGCCCCCGACCCGACGCCCATGGCGCAGATCACTTTGTCGCACATGTGCCCCCACGTCTCCTGCTGAATGAGCGCGAACGCCTCCTCGACCGAGGGCGCGACGTGCGTCGCCCCGAAGGACGGGGCCAACGTCCGCTTCAGCTCGACCGGGTCGATGGCGAAGATCATCTCGGCACCGGCCAGCCGGGCGCCTTGGACCGCCGAGGCGCCGATGCCTCCGATGCCGATCACCGCGACGTTGTCGCCCGGCTTCACCTCTGCGGCGTAGACCGCCGAGCCCCACCCGGTGGTGACGCCGCAACCCACGAGGCAGGCCTTGTCGAGGGGGATGTCGTCGAGGATCTTCACACACGAGGCCTGGTTCACGACCGTGTAGGGGGCGAACGTGCCCAAGCAGACCATGGTCGAGATGTCCTGGCCGCGGGCGTGGTGGCGCAGCGTGCCGTCCAACTGCCGGCCCGTCATCAAGATGCCACCGACGTCGCAGAGGTTCGAGTGCCCGGTGGCGCACGGGGGGCACTTCCCACAGGCGGGGACGAAGCCCAGGACCACATGGTCGCCCGGGGACAAGCCGGTCACGCCGGGACCGACCTCCTCGACGACGCCGGCGCCCTCGTGACCGCCGATGACGGGAAGCGCGACCGGCATGTCGCCCGTGAGGAGGTGCTCGTCGGAGTGGCACATGCCCGACGCCGCCAAATTGATGAGCACCTCACCCTCCTTGGGTGGGTCGAGCTCGATGGGCTCGACGCTCCAGTCGGCGGGACGCTGCCAGAGAACAGCGGCTTCGGTTTCCACGGTGCCTCCCAAGGTGCGATGCCAACGTGCGCTGTGTACGCTACCGGCCCGCCGGTCCATGTGCAGGGTCGTCGCGACGAACCGATTCCGTGCGCCCTACCCCCAGCCCAGATCCCTCAGTCGCCGTTCACCGATGCCGAAATGATGACCCACCTCGTGTATCACCGTCTTGCGCACAATCTGCACCACATCCTCGGTACTGTGCGACGCACTGCAGATGGTAGCCATGAAGATCGTGATCCTGTCGGGCATCGAGGCCGAGTAGTTGCCCCGGCTCGTCAAGGGCACCCCCTGGTACAGACCGA
Organism: uncultured Acidimicrobiaceae bacterium; assembly: GCA_963717455.1. Lineage (GTDB taxonomy): Bacteria > Actinomycetota > Acidimicrobiia > Acidimicrobiales > RAAP-2 > Bog-473. The sequence goes on along the minus strand of OY970336.1, from coordinate 975,788 downwards.
ACAAGCCCCCCGGCGGACTCTCGTCGTCCACCATCACGGCGACGTTCTCCATGGCGCCCCGGAGCTCGTCGGGTATCTCGTCGAGCGCGTCGGCCACGAGGCCCTCGAACTGTTCGACCGACATCGTGATCACCCCGTGATCATGCCAAGAATTCCCTCGCTTGGAGCATCCCACCTCGCGACGCCGACACGTCGATCACACCGTTCGAAAGGTCCGTGTCCGGCCGCCCGTTCGCATCACGGCGCCGCGATGTCTGCGTCGTTGCTGGTGACGGGGCAAGACCCCCTCAGCGCCGTGTCCGGCACACGGACTAGCTGATCGGCTAGTCTCTGCGACTAACGACGGGCCCTGCGTCGGCCCGTCGTGCAGTGGGACCCTGATCGGCGGCGCGGAGGATGGCATGACTGGACCGACCGACGTCTATTACGACCCGTACGATCGTGGGATCGACGCCGACCCCTACCCTGCGTACCGTCGGCTACGGGACGCGGCGCCCCTCTACTACAACGAGGGGTACGACTTCTACGCTGTGAGTCGCTTCGACGACGTCCAGCAGGGCCTCATCGATCGGGAGACGTTCAGCTCCGCGCGGGGCTCGGTGCTCGAGTTCATCAAGGCAAACATCGAGATACCGCCCGGCATTGTGATCTTTGAGGACCCGCCGCTGCACGACGTCCACAGGGGACTGCTTTCTCGAGTGTTCACGCCAAAGGCGATGATCGCGCTGGAACACAAGGTCCGCGAGTTTTGCGTTCGCGTCCTCGATCCCCTGGTTGGTGCCGGACGCTTCGACTTCGTGACAGATCTCGGTGAACAGATCCCGATGCGCACGATTGGGATGCTCCTCGGGGTCCCAGAGTCCGACCAGGAAGAGGCGCGCAACCGCGCCAACGCCTCGTTGCGCACCGATCCGGGGAAGCCGATGGACGTTACGGCTGAGAACATCGGACAGGTCGATTTCTTCTCTGATTACATCGACTGGCGCGCCACCCATCCGTCTGACGACCTCATGAGCAACTTGCTGTTCGTTGAGTTCGAGGACGAGACCGGGACGAGGCGACGGCTGACTCGTGACGAAGTGCTCATGTATGTCAGCGTGATCTCCGGCGCCGGCAACGAGACGACCAATCGCCTCATCGGTTGGATCGGCAAGGTGCTGGCGGAGCACCCTGCGCAGCGACGCGAGTTGGTCGAGGATCGCTCGCTCATCACCAATGCCATTGAGGAGCTCCTGCGATTCGAGCCGCCCACGCCGCATGTCGCCCGCTACGTGACGCGGGACATCGAACTGTACGACCAGGCCGTTCCAGCAGGCAGCGCCATGGTCTGCCTGACCGGCTCAGCGAATCGCGACGACAACAAGTACGAGAATCCCGACCGGTTCGACATCCACCGCGACATCCGCCAGCACCTCACCTTCGGCTACGGCATTCACTTCTGCCTCGGCGCCGCACTGGCGCGGCTCGAGGGACGTGTCGCCCTCGACGAAGTCCTCGCGCGCTTTCCCGAATGGGACGTCGATTGGGAGAACGCGCGGCGAGCTCCTACGTCGACGGTGCGTGGTTGGGAATCGCTCCCAGTCGTCACCGGCTGACCGAGGACGACTCCGGACCGAGCGGACGCAGAACCCCGGGACTTGGTAGTGGCTAGTCGATCGGCTAGCTTTCGGCGACAACCAAAGAGGAGGTCGAGTTCGTGGACGCTTCGCGATGTCGAGTGATCCAGTGGGCGACGGGGAACACGGGTCAGCGGGCGCTGCGGGAGGTGATCCGCCATCCGTTGCTCGACCTGGTCTCGGTGTTGGTGTACGACTCGACGAAGAACGGGATCGATGCGGGTGAACTGTGCGGTGATGGCCCGACCGGCATCATGGCCACAACCGATCGTGACGCGGTCCTGAAGGTCGATGCCGATTGCTGTATCTACATGCCACGCGCAACGGGCAGGGGCCAGACTCGAGCCGGCCTCACGGAAGACGAGCTGGTCGAGGATGTGGTGGCGTTGCTCTCATCTGGGACGAACATCGTCACCACCTGCAGCGATCTGTTCGCCAGGGGGGTCAGGTTGAGCGACGCGAATCGCGCCCGTGTGATGGAGGCGTGTGGGAAGGGCAACGCGTCCGTGTGGGCAAGCGGGAGCGATCCGGGATTCATCACGGAGACCCTTCCCTTGGCGTTGCTGTCGATACAGCGCCGCGTCGAACTGATTGAGATCGAGGAGTTCGGCGATCTCTCCCGCCGCCCTTCGGCGCACATGGTGATGGAGCAGATGCGATTCGGCAAACCGCTGGCAGAGTTCGACCCCGAGCGCCGGAAGAACCATCTCTATGGCGAGTATCAGCCTCCGCTCAGCGTGTTGGCGGACATCGCCGGCTTCGAGATCGACGAATGGACCTCCGAGGGTGGCGTGGCGGCGGCCAGGCGGGACATGACGATCGTCGCGGGCGAGATCAAAGCGGGGACCGCCGCCGCGCAGCGGATCATCATCTATGGACGCATTGGCGGCATCGATAGGATCCGTTTCACCCAGTACGGCTTCGTCGCCAGGGACGTCGAGCCCGATTGGGGCCTGCAACCCACCGGTTGGCGTATTCGAGTCCACGGTGACGCGCCGATCGACATGAGCATGCCGTTCCCCGTGCCGCTTGACGACCTCGGGTCGTTCGTGCCCGCCTACAACGCCAATGGGCCGGTCAACGCCGTCCCGTACGTGTGCACGGCGCGGCCGGGCATCCTGACGACGGAGGACCTTCCGCATGTCCTTCCCCGCGGTCCCCGCGCCATTCGCGAACATTGACGGAGCCACGTGCCATGACCGACGCGCAGAACGCAACGAACGCGTCCACTCCGAGCGCTGGAGACATCGGCCCCCTGACGCGCAAGGTCCTCGAGTACGAACAGACGATGAAACGCCTGATACCGAACCTCGAGGCTCCAGATGAGTGGGCCCCGTTGTCCGAGTTCGTCGCAGTAGTCGAGTTCGAGCGGATCGGCACGTTCCTCGAAGTGCAGAATTGGCAGCAGTACACCGAGATGATCACCCGGTGGGCGTCGTCGACGGAACGGTTCGAGACCACGGTGCGGCGAATCTCCGAGGTAGGTCGTCTCGTCTACTACGAGATCGAGGAGCGGCACTTCCGTGCTGGCACGGTCCACGTCGTCAACTCCATGACCGTGTTCGAATTCAACAGTGATAACAAGATTTGCCATCTCGATGTGTTCCTTCAGCAGGCCCGTTGAGCCAGACACCCGGCAAAGGCCCTCCCCCGTGCGCCCGGTCGTGGACCTCGCTCTCAGCCAGGCAGGCCGAGGAAGCGTCGTGCCAGACGTAGGAGCTCGGCTCGCAGGACATCGTCGTCGAGATCGGCGACGAACGGGTGGGTTGCGGCGCCGCTTATGGCGGCGACCAGCATCGCCGTCCGCACGCGCGCCTCGGGGCCGACATCCTCTCCCATGAGGAGACGGCGGAGACGATGCATGACATCACGCCACGTCTCGTGCTCCGCAAAGAACCCGACGACGACTGGGTCGCTCAGGATGGTGTTGACCGTACGCCGGCGCTCCACGGTGAGGTCGACAATGCCCTCGATCAGGACCTTGCGCGCTCGCTTTGATGTGGACTGCGCCTCGGCGGCGTCGACGACAGCTTCGAGCTTCGCGAGCTCGACCTCGGCCGCAGCGAGGACGATCTCATCCTTCGCGTTGAATTGGTGGTAGACAGCCGCCTTCGTCACGCCGAGCTCGTCGGCGATCATCTGTAACGACGTCCCGGCAACACCGTGGCTGGAGAACAGCTCGAGCGCGACAGCAATAGTGCGTGTCTGGGCGGCCGAGTACGGAGTGGACAGCGGTTCGCGGGACGGCACAGCCTTCATGAGTACAACTATGACTTGGATTCTCCCCAGTCGACGAACGGTGCCGCTGTCTCCCAACCCACAGCTGTGACGGCGGCGGGCCATGGAGCTCGAGCAATTGCCCGAGCTCGACCCATTGACCGCGGGTCGGGCGCAACCGCTCACGCCAGGACGACCAACGGCGCCGTGACCTCGGATTCAGTGGGCCGCCCAGGTCTCGATCCCGGCACCTTGGGATGAAGCGGCGGGAACCGGCCGTCTACTGGGTCCACAGATTCCGTTGCTGATCAGATCAGGTGGTTTGTCCACGTTGTGAACTCAAATCCTGGAGTTGTCCGGGCCTTTCAGTGACAACGCAGTAGCAAACTCTCCGACCCCATGTGGTCTGGGTGACGGGATCATCGCGCCCTAACCCGGTCGCGCATCCTCGTCAAAGCGGCTCTCTCGCAAATAGGGAGATCCGCGCAAGATGAACCAGCGAGCGATGGGGCTCACAGCTCGGATAAAGGGACGGGCCACACGCGTCCGGTGGCGCACCTCCTCCATGATGTCGGCGAAGGAGTGGTGCTGGTAGTCGAGTAGCTGTTGCGCATCAGTGCTGTCGATCCAGTCGCACGGCCACGCCTTTGAGGTGAACGCCCTATCGGGCAACGTGCCCACGCCCATAGCGTTCAGCATGCCTTCGAGATAGTCTCGGTAGGTCACCTGGCAGGACGGGCCCCCGCCCACCAGTACGACCCGGCCCCACATCTGATCGCACGTGACGGCACGCGCCAGGGCAAGTCCGGCATCCTTGGAATGGATGACCTCAAAGCGGTTGGCCAGTGGGAGCTCGAACATGATGGGTGACGGCGAACGGAACCCAATTATCGGCACATCGGCAAGCCGCACGATCGACCAGTCCAGGCCTGAGCTCTGTACGAAATCCTCGCATTGGAGCTTGTGGGACGTATAAGTGTCCGTGGTTACCACCGGATCACTCACCCGCCTCGGAGGCGGCTTGTCCTGGGTACGTCCGAAGAGATCGAAGGTCGAAACGAAGAGCACTCTTGCCGGCGGGGAGAGCTTGGCCGCGGCCTCGAGCACGTGACGAGTACCCCCGACGTTGACCTGTTCTGAGAGCGTGGGATCGACGTCAGTGAGCGGAGGGATCACGAAGGCCAAGTGGACCACGACGTCACATCCGGACGAGGCGCGCTCCACAGCCGAACGGTCCCTGATGTCTCCCCAGATGATCTCGATGCCGGGGCGTCCCGAATACTGCCGCGCTCGCCGACGATTGCGCGGGTTGTCGACGTCGAGAGCCCTGACCCGGTGCCCCTGGTCGGCCATGGCATCGAGGGCGCTTTGCCCGACGTTGCCGAAGGCTCCCGTGAGCAAGATGTTCACTTCCGCCGCCCCCTTGACACCAGATGGGCCGCTCATGGCCTTCGGACAGCGCCCCCGTCGCGGCCTGGAGCGTAACACCGCACGGTGGATGCGGCTATGGGAATGTCGGCTCTCTACCCACCGACACGTCATTTGTCACCGAGGGCGAGTCGGAGCGCCCACTCGGCGCACACTTGGGGAGGTGGTAGGGCTCTCGCCAGTCGAGCCGGGAACCGAACCCGTGGGCCCAGTTCGAACGTAGTTCGTGGGACTCCGGTGGGATGAACCCGGACCAATGCAGATTGGTGGTGGGCCGCCCGGGTCTCGATCCCGGCACCTTGGGATCCGATAATTGGGCATATGGCGGTTCACCAAAGTACATCTGCGCAGGTCGGATTGGGTGAGCCATTCACCTGAATCCTGACGAACCAACCTGAACGAATTCCCGGGGCTGCAAGTTTGGCTGCAACTTCCGCCAGCCCTTCACCGCCTGCCGCGACACGATCGTCACCCTCAGATATGAACACGTCAAGGGTGAATCCCGATCAGCGCCCCTAGCCCCGTACGAATCCTCTTTGAGTCAAGACCCCGATTTCGAGGGTTTCTAGGCGCGACGAATCGACCCGTCATGAAGAGACACGACGGCGTAGGGTTTCTCTGGGTTCGGCAGTGACTTCGCCGAAGAGCCGGCCGTGCAGGGTGAAGAGCCGGTCGCGCAGGCTACGAGTCGTTCCCTGATGTCCTCCCGGACCCCCTATCGGGCGTCGAGGAGCAACCGTCGATAGACGGCGTTGGAGATCTGGCGCTTGAGCGAGCGGAGGGCTTCCTTTTTGGTCTTGCCCTCGGCGACCTTTCGATCGAAGTAGATGCGTCCCATGGTCCCGGGATTGCGAATCTGGGTGACGGCGGCCATGTGCAGCGCGTGGTTGAGCCGACGGTTCCCGCGTTGGGACACCCGGTGGACCACCCGACCTCCCGAAGCGAACTCGACCGGTGCCGTCCCGTTGTAGGAGGCGAAGGCATCGCGGTTGGCGAACCGGCGAACATCACCGGCATAGCCGATGAGCTGCGCGGCGACGATCGGGCCGACTCCGTAGATCTCAGTGAGCGAGGTGCCCGACGCCTTGATGGCAGTGCGGATCCGGCGGTGCGACTCTTTGGTCTGCTCGTCGAGCCGGCGCACGTCGTCGAGGAGCTCGAGGGCCATGTCGTAGCTGACCTGCTCGGTTGGGTTCTGCGGCGTGACGTTGGCCAAGAACCTCTCGGCGTCAGAAACGTACATTTCCTTGGCGATTCCGCCCGGAGCGAGCTCGGCCAAGAGGGCATGGAGGCGACAGACGACTCGCGTCCGATGGCTGCCAAGGTCGACGTTGCGCTTGGCCAGGAGTCGGAGGACCTGGGAGTGCTCAGCCGCTTCAATGCTGCGCAGGCTCGGGGCCCGAAGGGCGGCGACGGCGATGGAGTGGGCGTCGTTGGGATCGTTCTTGTTAGAACGACCGGTTGCGAGCACCCCGATCGCGCGAAGCCAAAGTGGCCGGAACGTCGAGCACCTCTTCGCCACATGCCACGAGCTGCTGGGCCAACAGGTAACCCATCCCGCCAGCCGACTCGATGGCCCACCTGCGCTTCTCGAAAGGCTCGGCCCAGCACACGAGCTGTTCGACCTGACGACGAGTGGCACGCACCTTGACGCTGGAGATCTGATCTTCAGCCTCATTGATGGCCACCGCCGTGTGCGATGCCTTGTGGGGGTCGACCCCGATCACCACATTCATGACTACCTCCTTGGTCTGTGCGAACCACGGGGGCACTCCTGCTTGCGGATGTTTGTGCTCGAACCTCTTTGGAGCCACTCCGTGGGCGAAGCCCTGGCGGGACACTCTTCGAACGAAAGCCACCCGACACAGGCCGGCGGCAGGCACTACGAGAGCGACCCCACCAGGACTCCTCAACGCTAGGAAAACGCCCTAGCGCATGCAGCTAAGTCTCAAGCAGGCACCATGGGGATACTCGAATGACCACTCCGAGACCGAGCGGTGTCCCGAGCGATCGCGACATCTGGAGCCGGTTCTAACTGAGCGTTGTTATGCGCCCTGTTTGGCCGCCAGGCCGGGCCAACCATCGGGTGTCCGCATTGCGCGGGGAACGGCTCAGCGGCGAGTGGCGACGACTTCGAGGTATTCGGACTCAATGGTCAGTGCGTCGTTCTCGTTGCGGTTGTGGTCTTCGGCGAGCGCAACTAGCTGGTCGCGGAGTGAAGCTCGCCCAGCTTGGTCTAGAGCGGCGAGCGCCTTGACGATCGGTCCGTAGAACGCTCCGAACGTCTCGAAGTAGTCGTGGGCAGAGCGGTACCGGAACGTGAAGGTTCGCTGTTTCACCTCGAGATTGCAGTCGGCACCGAGGAGCGCCTCGACTCCGGGCTCGGTGCCCCATTGCAGAGGCGACGGCACGCCCGCGGGGGGCGGGACGTGCTGGCCGACGATCTTGAACATCTGACCCACGAACCCCTCGGGAGTCCAGTTGGCGAGTCCGATGCGGCCGCCGGGGCGTACAACTCGAATGAGATGGTGCGCCGCGCTTCCAGGATCGGGCGTGAACATCACGCCGACAGTGGACAGAACGGCATCGAAGGTCTCGTCCGCGAAGGGGAGATCCTCGGCATCAGCCACCTTCGTGGTGAGAGTCAACCCGTCGGCGTCCGCCCGGCGTCGGGCCCGGTCGAGGAGGCCCTCAACGTAATCGGTGGCGACGACATCGCAACCGCGGCGAGCGGCCGCCAGTGCGGCGTTGCCGTTACCGGCGGCGACATCGAGGACCTTCCAGCCGGCACACACGTCGACCGCCTCGCACAACTGCTCACCCATCAGCTGCAGCGTGGTGCCGATGACTGCGTAGTCGCCCGAGGCCCACGTGGCTTGCTGCTTCTCCTTGACTGCCGTCAAGGCATCGATGGTCAGGGTCTCGCTCATGTCGTCCTCCTTTTCGCTGCCCCGCTCGGCAGCCTCGCGGTCGTGTCCGATTCGGATGAGCTCGGCCACGTCGCAAGGGCAATCGGCGGGAACCACGGCATCATCATGGCGAAGCGCCATTTAGCTGTCGTCGGCCGAGCACCTCATTTCCGGAAGTCTCATCTCCGGCCTCGATGGGGCGAACGCCCCATCTCCATTCCCGAGCTATCGCCGAGGAATGGCGTACGCGTCCGATGTCGGTCTCCGGGCGCTGACTAGCATCGTCACATGATCGAGGCGGCGCCACGGTGAGCGTCGGTAATCCGCTCGAGTCGGTCCACGACGCGCTGCGCAGCTCCGACTGGCAGGCCGCGCTGGACGCCGCCCGCGTCGCCAGCGTGGACGCCCCAGACCTGGAGGCGGACCGGCTCGACTCGGAGGCCGAGGCCGCGTGGTGGCTCGGCCGGCTCGACGAGTGCATCGCCGCCCGCGAGGCCGCGTACCGGATCTATGAGGAGCAGGACGACCGGCGCCGGGCCGGGCAGTGCGCCGTGTGGCTCTGGGAACACCACGCCATCTGCGCACACCCAGCCACGGCCAGCGGCTGGCTTCGGCGGGCCCGGCGCGCCCTCGACGGCGAAACCGAGAGCGTCGCCTATGGAAACCTGCTCCTGCGCGAGGCGGAGATGGCCCATGGCGCCGGAGACCTCGACCGCGCAGGCGGGCTCGCCACGACGGCGCTGGATCTCGGGAGGCGGCTGCGGTCGACCGACCTCGAAGCGGAGGCGCTGCAGACCCAGGGGCGCATCCTCATCGATCAGGGCAAGGCCGATGACGGCATGGCCCATCTCGACGAGGCCATGCTCTTCGCCGTCGAAGGGCGGCTCGGGCCCTTTTCGACGGGCAAGGTGTACTGCAGCCTCATCGCCGCGTGTGAGGAACTTGGCGACTTCGACCGGGCGGCCGAGTGGACCGATGCGACGCTGCGCTGGGCTCAGCAACATCCCTTCGCCATCTTCCCAGGCATCTGCCGGCTGCACCGGGCCATCGTGCTCAAGCGACGGGGAGTGCTCGGCGCCGCCGAAGCGGAGGCGGCCCGAGCCTGCGAGGAACTCCGGCAGAGCCACGTTGCCAACAGCGCAGCGGCCTGGGCCGAGGTCGGTGACATCAGACGCCGGCTCGGCCAGCTCGATCAGGCAGAGGGGGCCTTTGCCCGATCACAGGAGGTCAGTGGGGCGCCTTGTGGTGCGCTCGCGCTCCTCCGCCTGGCTCAGGGTCGCATCGACGAGGCCATGACGATCATCACGAGCTGCGTGGCCCAGCAATCGAATCCCCTCGGTCGAGCGGGCCTGTTGGCGATGCTGGTGCAGATCGCGGTAGGAGCGGGGGACCTCGACGCCGCGCACCGTGCTCTGGCCGAGCTCGAGACGACGGTCGCCACCTTCGGAACAGCTTCGCTTCGTGCCACCGAGCAGTCGACTCGCGGCCGGCTGATGCTGGCAGATGGAGACCCAGCCGCGTCCGTGGTCCTGCAGCAGGCCGTCGAATCATGGCGAGGGCTGGGTGTCCCATATGAGGAAGCGACGGCTCGCACGCTTCTCGGCCAGGCGTTGCGCACGGCAGGAGACGAGGCGGGCGCGACCGCATCCTTCGACGCCGCCGCCCGCTTGTTCGACCAGATCGGCGCGCGGCTCGATGCCCGCGAGGCGCTCGGTGACCGCAAGTCAGCCCTGCCCGCTGGTCTCACCGAGCGAGAGGCGGAGGTACTCCGGCTCGTCGCCGGCGGGCTAACGAACAATGAGATCGCTACGGAGCTCTTCCTCAGCCCCAAGACCGTGTCACGACACCTGTCGAACATTTTCACGAAGATCGGCGTGTCGTCACGGGCGAGCGCTACGGCATTCGCTGCCGAGCACCACCTCCTCGCTCGAAGTGATGGCAGTCGGTAGGGTAACGCCCGGGCACGCAACTGCGGCCCTTCCGGGTGCCCGCCCACCCCGAATGCGATACTCGATCATGCTCTCCCAATCCTGCCGCCGGTTGCCTACCCCAGCCTGTCGCCGATGATTTTCTGCTTAATGGATGCCGAGGAATGGGATTCCAGGCGACACGCATCCCTCGTCGCCGTGCCCGGACCGAAGGGTTTCGTTCACTGTTGCGACAAGCAGAAGATGGGTTTCGTTAGAGAGAGCTATTTCCCAACAGGATCGACTGTCGTTGCCCTGAGCATCGATCCTACAGCGCTTGATTCTGAAACTCGTTATGAGCCGGGATCGGGGGGCGAACTGGAACGGTTTCCCCATGTCTACGGATCGATTCGGCGTACGGACGTAGTCGAAGTAACCGTCCTCTGACGCGCTATAAGGCATGTCGTAGCCAGTGGCCATCATTGCCTGATCGGCCCGGAATCGAGCAAGGGATATCGAAGTGCGCCCCCTTCCGAGATGAGCTGGCCGTTATTGAGGGCTCGGGTAGCCCGAACGCCGGCAGTGGGGCGCCCCGTACGCACAACGGGGACAGTCAGACAGAGTCTCGTGCCGAGCAATATGAGCCGAATGGTTCCCGTGGTTGCGTCGGCAGCGGTGGCGCAACCACGGGCGAAAGTAGCGCCCCCCGAATCACTCAGCGAGCGTCTACTGCCCGCTTTGGCGCTGTCTATGCGAGCACCTTCTCGTAAAGCGCCACAGCGGGAATCCCCCCGGCGAACTCGCGATTTTCGACGAATACGTACCCCGCATTCTCGTAGTACTCGCGGAGAGCTGCATTGGTGCGGACGCAGTCGAGTCGTGCATGTCGATGCCCCGCTCTTGTGATCCGCCGTTCAGCCCAGTCAAGCAGCGATCGTCCGAGCCTCAGGTGTGCGAATGCGCGATCAACCATCACCATGTGAATGTACCCAGCGGCTTCGTTGCGACTTCCCCAGATAAATGGGTCCTCCCACACCAACGTCAGCGAGCCGACGAGGTCGTCGTCCCGCAGTGCCGCAAAGACCCAGCCCTGTGCCACGCACAGCTCGATCCAAGAAAGCGGCATGTCGCCCGGACGCCACTGGTCGATGCCACGCTCGACCATCCAACTCGCCAGCGCGTCTCGAAGCCGGAGAATTACTGGCTCTACGCGTTGGAGTGGGGAAGACGGATTCTGATCCTCGGAGGTACTTCGGAAATGAGTGGTTTGCGCCGCTCGCGAAAGCAAGCACCTGACGCATTGCCTGCCGGAATGTGGCTCACTGAACTGGGGCACTTGAGACCGAAGGGCGTTCACGCGTCCCTGGTCATCATCCGCCAGACCCCGATGATCGTCCAGCACACCAGGCAGCCCACGATCACAAGGGACGCCACCACCGTCGCCGCCCGCGTGGGCCGTGCTTCAACTCGGATGACCCTGGATCGCTATGCCCACGCCCTGCCAGCCGGTGACGTGGACGCCGCCGCCATTATCGGCGCAATGTTGCCCGCGTGACAGGCGCCTGTTGGCTGCCGTGAGCTTGTCACTCGGTTGGTTCAGCAGTTACCTCCTTTCAGTTGGGGATTGTGCGCCCGAGCTGCTGGACGCGCCAGTAGGTCTGGACTCAGGACACAAGGACCGCCCCACACGGGGTTGACAAAGACGGGTTGCAGCCACAGTTGCACCGTGCTTAAGGTGGTGTGTCGAGTCACTCGGCAGGAGCGGAACGGGGGAACCGTACAGCGCCGCTGTTTCGGGATTGGCGTTGCCACAAGGGACCTGTGTGAGCGACTGGCAGGAGGAAACTGTCATGCGCAAACTCACGGCTCTACTCACCCCGGTACTACTCGCACTCGGGTTGATGGCCTCAATCACGGTTCTGAATGTGGGGGTGGCATCCGCGGCTGCCAAGGGAACTGACCGGCCGTACCAGGACCGGGGGTCAGCGACCTTCGACATCTCCACCTTGTCCATCAGCGGCACGCGAACCGCCACCCATCTCGGGACGAGCACCTGGACAGCAGGCAACGTCCAGCTCGTCTCGATCACCGATGGGTTCGTCGGGCTGACCTACGACGACACGATCACGGCAGCGAACGGCAACATGATCAACACGACGGCAGTCGCGACCATCGACATCAATGGCGGCCTCGCGGCTCCGCTCCCCTTCTCGGCCGTCGAGACCATCACCGGCGGGACCGGGCGGTTCGCCCTGGCGAGTGGATCCATCACCGTCACCGGCTTGGTCGATGTCACTACCTTTGTTCTCACGTTCACGTCCGCGGGGAGCATCAGCTACTAGGCGAAGCCGTGGTGGCCCGGGGCCTTGGTGGCGCCGGGCCACCCGGTCGTAGTTGTCTCTAAAGGTCATAGTCGTCCGATATTGCGTGCAACAGCGTGCAAGTGAACCCAACGAGGGCTCATCAGCCTCAACGTCAGAACTGCCGGTTACCGAGTCACTCCTGGGACTATCCCCATGGTGCGTTTCTGGGCAGGCAACCATCGCGAGCACAGGAGAGGGCAGACCACCAAACCCCTCCCTGAGGTCTGGTGAGCCGAATACCTCCCCACGTCAAGCTCCCCACTTCAACGCGAAGAGCCGAATTACTTCGGCACCACCGTGCCGTCCGGGCCTGATCCCACCCTCTCAGACGCTCGGCTCGTCCCAGGAGTGCTCATTGCCCTCGCTAGGAGTGATCCACAGCATCGTGACTCCGCCGGGTGCGTTGTTGGAGTGCCAATGACCCCTCGGGACCAACGCAAGATGGCCTGCTGAAAGGGTCCATACCGAACGACGGTCCTTCTCCAGCACTGTAAGTTCCGACTCGCCCGCCAAGATGAAAAGAAGCTCGTCGCCTTGGCCGTGGAACTCCCAAGGTGGTCGGCCTTTGAAGGCTGCGACACCACCCGTGCATCCGTGGAACGAAAAGTCTCCAATCGGACTTTCCGGTTCTCGGTCCAGACTCGCAAGGTCCATTTGGATCATCTTGGCAACCGCGTCGTGATGAAGGTTGTGCACCGTCACCATTGGCCCACCTCCTAGTCTTCGACTTGACCTATTCGGAACGATAATCACCACGGCCAATGAGTCCGTGACGGTGTCCCAATCCGCAGGATCGGTGGGACACGGTGGATGCGATTGGTCCGACCTGGACGCTGAGGTCGGAAGAGAGGACGGCTACTGGAAACTCCTACCGTCCACCGCCCGATAGAGATCGCGGAGCGTGCAGACCTGAGTGCCGTGGTGGCTGACCTCATTGAGGATGCTGACAAGGATCTGGTAGCCCAGGACTGACGGTCCGGGATCGTCCGAGTAGCTCCAGAACCGTGTGGCCAGATCAAGTCCTTCGTCAGTCGACGCTCAGATGGCCTGATCCAGTGCTTGCCATCCCGCTCGCATCACGTCGACGGCTTCATTCGGCGCAAAGAACACCGGGTGCTCGGACATGTAGGGCGCTGTCCAACCACTCTGGGCTGACTTGGTGCCACCGAGGAAGTCCAGGTCCGCCGCACGTCCGGCCATGGATCCAACGTGCCAGAACAACCAGGCGATAGTCGTCAGTGGTTCCACCCCCTTGCCCTCCATGGCGGCTCGGATCACGGAGCCATCAAAGTCGGCCACCCAGCCACCAGTGCCGAAGGCGTTGGGGGTGCAGCACTCATCTCGGCGCCGGACGCTCCAGCAGTTCGGAGCGGGCTCCCAGAAGAACTCCTCTTCGCCGAGGTCAGACCAGGCTCGGTTCAGTGTGAACCTCTCGATGAACAGCATCATGTTCAACAGGGTTTCCCCACGTCTGCCCGGCACGAGCGGAGTGTATGCCCGGTGCCGACAGGAAGCCTTACGACCGTCCCCTATCGCACCGGATCAAGGGCGTATATCTGCCCGGGTTCACATGTCGTCCACAATGGACGGAGCCGGCCGGCCTGGATGCCTTGGTTGGACTTCATCACCATCGGAAGCCGCCAGAAGGGGTCCGGAGCGCCGTCGCGGCCGCTTCGCACCGACCTCGTGCCCCGACTTACGCCTGCTTACGATCAACGTGCCGGCTCAGCCGGCACTCGACCGGATCGGATCGCGTCCAGGAATGACTCGTAATCCCGGTCGTTCTGGTCGGCGTATGACACTGCGAACGCGGCCAGGCTGTCGTCGAAGGCCGTCCTCTTTCCCAGGTAGCCGGCGAGGAGGGCAGGCTGGCCGGCTCGGGCATGAGCGCGCGCCAGTGCGGCGCCGCAGAGACGCCCATACAGCGTCAGGCCGTCGGGGCTGGCGTCGTCGAGTGGTACCGACCCCTTCATGTCACGCAGCTGGCGGACGTAGGTGTCGAATTCCCCGGCGCGGGCCCACCCCAGGAACACATCGCTGGCCGCCTGCATGATGCGCTGGCCGACCACGACCCGCTTGCCCTGGTTGGCGTACCGGGAGCGGCCGGCGTAGGGAGCGAGAACGGAGGGCTGGGCTTCTTTGACCTGAAGGAACAGGGGATCGAGGTCCGCCTTGCCGGACAGCAGTGCGACGAAGCAGCGGGTCCCCACGCTTCCCACCCCGACGACCTTCAGGGCGGCGTCGACGAACTCGTAGCGATCCAGCAAGAGGTCGCGGTCGGGATCGAGGGTGGCCAGGTAGGCCTTCACGAAGGCGCTGGCCTGTTCGAGTTGGGCGTCGGTGAGGCGAACGACCACCGGCGGATCCTCCACGATGACCCGGCGGCCGCCGCGCACTGTTGTGAGCTTGGACAGTGCTTTCAGGCTGGTGCGTTGGCGGGCCTTGGCCGCGGTCTTTTCGACACGGGAACGGGACGGCTTGTCGGGAGCGGCGGCGATTATCGACTCGACCTCGAGGCGGGAGTGCCACACCTCGAACGCGGAAAGCTGTGCCATCTTCGCCATCTCGTTGCGGTACTCCGCCGAACAGCCCTCGACCGCCGCTCTGCCGTCTCCGTCGGAGAGCGCGGCCGTCCTGGCCGCCACCACCAAGCTGGCCGCCAGCCGCTTGACGTCCCATTCCCACGGTCCGGGTTGGGTCTCGTCGAAGTCGTTCAGATCGAAGACCTGATTGCGTTCGGGCGTGGCGAAGGTGCCGAAGTTGAGAAGATGGGCGTCGCCGCAGATCTGCAACCGGATGCCCGTGGACGGTGTCCGGCTCAGATCGGCGGCCATGACCGCTGGGGAGCCCCGGTAGTAGGAGAACGGCGACGCCATCATCCGGCCGTTCCGGACGGGAACCAGCTCGGGCAGCCGGTTGGCGTTGGACCGGGACAGGATCTCGAGCGGATCAGGACGGTAGGGGGACGCCGTCCATTGGCCATGAGCGCGGCGCGGAACTCTAGAGCGCAACGCCCGCCCGGCTTCGAGCATCTCTGCTCGAGTCCTCGGCGTGGCGTTGGGAGGGCTCATGGGGCGTGCATCACCAAGGCTCGGTGGCGGGCAGCGCCAGCCGGGCCAGGCGTCTGGCCTTGGCGCCTGGGAGGCCGAGCAGGCGGAGGCAGCTCTCGGCGAGCTCGTCGACCGAGCTCTCCTCGACCCGTTCGGGATGCTGCTGATGCAGGCGCAGCAACCCGATGAGGCCGCCCGCGACGGCGCTGAGAGCGACCTCCGCGTCAGCCACGCTGAACTGACCCGCGGCTTGCCCGGCCTCGATGTCCCGCAAGGCGCGGGGGGCCAGGCCGCCCGGTAGGTCCAGGAGGTCGAGGCCGGCGCCGGTGATGAACCGGGCCACTTCGGGATGCGTCCAGCTGAGACGGGCGGACAGCCGCAGCGATATCGAGAACACCTCCGCCGGGTCGGTGATGCCGGCGGATGCCCTGTCGATCATGCGGCCCCAGCGCTCGAGGACCTCGCTCGATGCGGTCTCGAAGAGCTGGTCCTTGCTCTCGAAGTGGTTGTAGAACGACCCGAAGCCGACGTCGGCTTCCTCGGTGATCTCTTGGATGCTGGCCCGTTCTCCGCGCCCTTCGGCGATCAATCGGACCGCCGCGTCGATCAGCGCCTGCCGGGTCCGGGCCTTGCGCCGGTCGAGCCGGGTCGGGCTCCCCGTTGTGCTCGCGGATGCCGAGCTCACATCAGCCTCCTTCTCTCGATGTCGTAGACGGGTTTCGCCCCGGCGGTTCCGCCCGGCCGAGGCTCGGGCGGATCCTGCCAGGGTGGGAATCCCGATCACTACTGAGGTATTACTACAGGACTGATGCTAGCTGACTGAAGCGAGCTGGTCGCGCTGCCGCGGTCGCTCATTGACCTTCGAGTCCACTGTGCGGTGGGCCCGCCGCAGGTCGATGCCCTCGATGAGCGCCCAGAACCCGTAGACCAGGTTGAACAGGCCGAACAGCAAGGCCAGGGTCACCGCGCCGACGCCGGGACGGGCGAAGAGGACGATCCCGAAGGCGATCGAGATCAGGCCACTGACGAAGAAGAGGGCGCGGGTTCGGGCTGACTCGCCGACTTCGAAGCCGGCGTAGATCTCGACCAGGCCGGCCACCATCGCCCACGCGCCGACGAGCAACACCAGCACCAGCGCGGTTGGCCCAGGCCAGGCCAGGGCGATCACCCCGGCGCCGACGTCGACCAGACCGAGCAGCAGATGACCCATCACGGGACCGGCTCTTTCGCTGCTGAAGGCCTTGACGGCCTCCATGCCGGCGGCGATGAACGCGTAGATCGCGAACAGAATGACCAGCGCCAGGACGGTGATCCCCGGCCACGCCAACGCCACGATGCCGACGGCGACAGCCAGAAGGCCCCGGACTATGAGGGATGTACTCAATGACTTCAACATGACAGCTCCTTTCGGTGGTTGTGGTAGCTGTGGAGACCAGTTATTGTTACGGTACCACAGCACTGATGATAGATTACAGAATCGATGAAAGAGTGTCAAGTGGTCCAACCGACGTCGCGAAAGGGAGAGGCGAGATGACGGATTCAGCGATCTCCGGGCCGGTGCGCCCGGTCCTCTTCGTCAACCCGAGGTCCGGCGGCGGGAAGGCCCAGCGGTACGACCTCGTCGCTCGGTGCCGCGCCCGTGGGATCGAGCCGGTCGTGATGAAGGAGGGCGACGACCTGGTGTCACTGGCCGCCGCCGCCGTGTCGTCGGGCGCCGACGTCATCGGCATGGCCGGCGGCGACGGTTCCCAAGCGATCGTGGCCGGCGTCGCCTCCAGGCACGACATCCCGTACGTCTGCATACCGGCCGGGACGCGCAACCACTTCGCACTCGACATCGGCGTTGACCGGGAAGACGTGATCGGTGCCCTCGACGCCTTCCACCACGGTTCCGAGCGCCGCATCGACTTAGCCCAGGTCAACGGTCGGGTCTTCGTGAACAACGCGTCGATCGGCTTCTACGGCAAGGTCGTTCAGTCGCCCGAGTACCGTGATGCCAAGCTGCGCACCGTCATCGAGATGCTGCCCGACCTGCTGGGCCCCGGCGCGGTGCACTTCGACCTGCGCTTCAGCGACCCGGGGGGAGCGGAATACGAGAGGGCTCAGCTCGTCTTGGTGTCCAACAACCGCTACCAGCTCGACCCGCTCGCAGCTCAGGGCACCCGGGGAACGATGGACGGAGGGACGCTCGGCGTTGTGGTGGTGCCTGACGGACCGCCGTTGGCCCGCTTGAGGGAATGGACCACCGTTCGCTTCGAGATCGATTCCGGGACCACGATCGACGTTGGATTGGACGGCGAGGCCGTCAGGCTCGAGCCACCGCTCCGATTCGAGTCGCTCCCGGCAGCCCTGCGCATCCGGACTCCAGCCGGCCGGCGCCATCCCGCGCCGCCGCCGCTCCGGCGGAAGCAGTCTTCGTAGCCATATTCAGTGTCACCCTTCACGCACCACGTTCGTAAGGGCCGCTTTGTCGGTCGAGGACAGGGCGCGAAAGAGCGCGACACGTAGGCTCACACGTGATGTCCTCCGGCCGGCCGGTAACGGAAGATGGTGGAATGACCGGTCACCGTGCGGGACGGGAAGACGGCCCGGCGCAGAAGCCCACGGCACCGAGGGCCGGGGCACCGATGAGCAGGGCTTTGCAGGCACGCCACAGGCTGACGTGCTGTTCCCCGTTCTGGAGTATCTGTGACCGGTGACGTCGGCTCCGATGCCCGGGACACCCGCCTCAGCCGACTCCGGCATGGCTGATCGACTGAAGACCCAGCCAAGCCGCAGGAGCCTCGTCACGCGTATCGCCGCGCTCCTCGTCACGGGCCTGGCCCTCTACGTCGTGCTTCCGAGCCTTTCGGCCGTGCTCGGAGCATGGCCGAAGTTGGCCACCTTGAGCGCCGTGTGGCTCGTTCTCGCCTTGTTGTTTGAATGGGGGAGCTTTGTTTGCAACTTTGCGATCCAACGCAGGCTCGTCTTCGCTCCTCGGGGTGGGCGGTCTGCTCATGCTCCCGATCCTCACGCTCCCCACCGTCATGGGCGACTCCGGGCTTAACCACACGTTGGTCAGCGCGGCTCTCATCGGGTTCGCCGCGTTTGTGGTGTACATGGGACTGGGCGCCGTGCTCCTTGAAACGGACCGACCGCTGCGGGCGTTGGGGAGGGCCGCCCAATGGATCTGGAACAAGGTCCGCCGTCCGCATCCTCCGCTGGCGGGACTCGAGGATCGCTTGCTGCAGCAACGCAACGAGATCCGGGCGGACCTAGGAAGGGAATGGAGGCAGATCTTCCTGCTCGTCGTGGGGCATCTCGGCCTCGACTATCTCTGCCTTCTTGCGGCCCTGCGCGCGACCGGCAGCCAGCCCCGCATCTGGCTCGTCCTCCTCGCATACTCGGCGGCCGGGATCATCGCCCTGTTCCCGGTAACTCCCGGTGGCCTGGGAATCGTCGAGGCCAGCCTGAGTGGCCTCCTCGTACTCGCCGGCGTCAACGGGCGCAGCGCTGTGGTGGCCACGTTGGCCTACCGGTTGGCGCAGTACTGGCTCCCGACGGTCGCAGGCGCCGTCGCCTACGGGCTGTTCCGCCGGCGCTACGGGACCATCTAGAGGAACAATCGATTCTTGATGCTGACGTCGGTGACCTCCGTTCCACGTCTGGTGTTCGACCGGCGGACGAGAAGACGAACGCAGAATCGTTCAGCGACACACCGCACGCAGCGGCGCGGTGGCGGCAGCGGTCTCGATGGCGCTTGAGCTCGTTTATCGACCCCGTGTCAAGGGCGATCCGACGAGAGACGTGCGTCTTGGTGTCCTTCTCGACGAGTTCCGATCCCCGGCCCTCGACCAGGGAACCGGCCATGAGCACTGTCCTCTCGTCGAGTCGACGTCGGACCATCGCAGCGCGCATAGCTCGCCCCGGCGAGCGCCCATTGAGGGCATCGCCACTCGAAGGTCGTCGCCAGTAAGCGTTCGCTGGCCTGGCATTTTGTGGGTGGGCCGCCCGGGTCTCGATCCCGGCACCTTGGGATTAAAAGTCCCCTGCTCTTCCGGATGAGCTAGCGGCCCGGGACTGCAAGATAACTTACCGCTAGGCGCAATCAGGTCGGAGGCCGCGCCGTGGTCAGTTGGATCAACAGTCTGCTGACTTGCCTACGGGTTCAGCAATGGCATCGAACTGCCAGACGGTAGAGGTCGTGCCACCCTCCCGAGTGACACTGAGGTCGGCCCGTGTTCCGTTCTTCAACGTCTTGGTCCAGTTCTGGTTCGGCGAGAACGACACCTGAGGCTGAGGCAGGGCAGACCAGCCCAGCTTTGCGAGTCGCGGCTCCATGTAGGCGGCGAGAGCAAGTAGGCCTTGGGCCCATTGGAAAGTCGACTGGTCCACGACCTGTGACCACCCCTGGGTGCCAGCCATCCCGTCGCAACTGTCCTGTTGAGGCTCGAACTTGATGATGGAAGATGCATCGAGGGTCGGGGGTGACTGGCCGACCCACGGCAAGGCCGCTGTGCCGTAACCCGGGATCGCGGCAGCCGCAGGCGTGAGCTGGTCGATGATCTTTCCACCGGGATCACCGGAACTCTGATGGCCAGGTAACAGCCACCACCCGACAGCGAAAATGGCGATAGGCACGGCAGCAAAGAGCCAACGATGTCCCTTTCTACGGGCATCAGATGCTCCGCAGGCGACCGGCGGCGGTTCCTCCGTCCACACCGGGTCGTCGATGCTTCCGGCCTTAGCCACGCCTCCGATTGTATGGCGGCCCTCGCATGGTCCCCCGTGTCAACCTGTCCTCACGGTGGGGCATGTCGGCGACATGACGGAGCGACGAATGCTCCAGAGCGTTCATCGTCCGGTCCAGCGCGGCGGGCGGTCCTCAGCTGCGGCCTGAAAGCCTTCTGCCGCGTCCTGTGTCGCCGCGGCAACGTGCCGCATTGTTTCGCCGAAGCGGATGGCCTCAAGCACCGCCATGTGGCGCGTGCGCATCGCCATCTCCTTCATTGCTCGCTGAGCCAGAGGTGCTCCGCCAAGAAGGCGTCTCGCCAATGCATTGGCCTCGTCGAGCAGGGTGTCATGCGGAACGACTCTCCAGACCAGACCCATCGCGAGTGCTCGCTCGGCATCGATGCGCTCCCCCGTGAGCAACAGCTCCATCGCATCGGCCCAATTGATGCGCTGCGGAAGGCGCATCGACGCCACGATCGCCGGAACTCCGAGATTCACCTCTGGAAGGCCGAACTCGGCTCGGTCACTCGCCAGGACGAAATCGCACCAGGTGGCGAGCGTGAGCCCGTAACCAAGGCAGTACCCGTTCACGGCAGCAATGACCGGCTTGAAGATTTCCCATCCGCTCTCAAAGGAATTCAGGGTCGGCTTCTCCCAGAACGTGCCCGGGAACTCCCCAGTGGATCCAGCGCCCTGGCGTAGGTCGGCGCCGACGCAGAAGGCACGTCCCGAACCGGTGACGATGGCCACCCATGCTTCCTCGTCGTCACGAAACCGCGAGAAGGCGTCATTGAGGTCGCGCCTCATCTCGGCGTTGATGGCGTTGAGAGCGTCGGGGCGGTTATAGGTGATCGTGGCCAGATGGCCATCGAGTCGGTACGTGGCTGAATCACCCACAGCCCATTCTGCCCGATCGACCGATTTCGTGGAACGACCTCACGGGCCTGGTTCTGCTGAATTGTGAACCTAGTGGAGTCGCCTGCGCTTCCCCGCTCGTCTTCAGCCCACGCTGTGATCGTCACGAGCTGTCGGTAAGTGAGTTGATCCTCGCATTGAGCTCCGTTTGATCCACGACATGCACGTACAACTCTGACGGATGGCCCACACCTGACCCCCAGGACAATCCACCTCGGTGTTGATGACCGCAGCACCACCCTGACCCAGTTCGGAGAAGATCCCCGACCCTCCCCCGACCGCATACAACATCGTGGGCCCGTCCCAGTCACCGTCTCCTGGTGGTCCGCAATTGAAGAGCTTCTGGTAGACGATGCGCATCGGGTTCTTTGGCGGCACCGAGGAACAGAGGCTGCCGCCGACCTTGGTGTTGATGCCGGTGTACCCGTCGACCCAGGCGATCGCTGTCGGTCAGCCTTGGGTACCCACGACCCATTTTGTTGCGGCGATGTCAAGACGTTCGTTGCTGAACGGCGGACCTCCCATTGGAAAGAGCCCGTCTTCGATCACGAGCTTCTTCACCTTCGCGGCCACGAGCGCTCGTCCCGGCAGCGAACTGCCTTGACCCGGACTGGAACGCAGCAGGCCCGCCAAGTTGGTGTCGCCACCGATAGCTACGACCGTCACGCTGTGATCCGGCTGGGCCGCCAACAGGTGACGGTAGAGATGGACCGCCGGCTGAGCTGGCGAACTGTTCCGAATGGCGTGGGGGAGCTGTTCGGCCAGCACGTCACTGTAACCGTGTGGTGCCGTATTGACGGAGCTGTCGGCCGCGGCCCCGACCGGAATCCTGCTATGACCATAGGCCGTATCGATGGCATCGAGCGCGGCGGCAGCCACCGGGTTTCGAATATCCGACATGACCGCGAGAATCTGGACCTTGCCCCGTTGCTCTAGGACGTTGGCCATACCGACCGCCGTGGCGTCATCCCACCATAGGGAGAGCTCGGTGTCGATGATGATGCGCTGCGGACCGGCGCTGGCTGTGTCGGCTGACGCCGACGCGGTGTTCTGAACCCAGTAAGGCCTGCGGCGGCGATGAGCGCCAAGGAGAGCACCACTGCAAGAGAACCGTTGCTCGGGGCCAAAATCCTTCGTCGCGCGGTTGGCGCCGCCGCCCGGCCCATTGGGATTGGTCCGCTCACGCTCACGTGTTTGAATTCCCCGTGCTTGCAATTTCAGTCAGTCTACCGGCGATGCCAGATGGATTCTGAGCACTGAACGCCTCGACCCTCCGCTCGGGTTATCTACACCTTTGGGGGACGTCTCCCGCTGGGCGTCTGGCTAGATTCACCGAGATGGTGCGAGACCTTGTCGATCCGCGACGAACCGAGCCGCGTATGGACGGCCTATCGGAGCGCGGGATGCTCGAAGCCTGGCTGGAGTTCCACCGCGCGACGCTGCTGCTGAAAGCAGAAGGACTCGATGACCAAGCGCGCAAGGATCGCCCTGTGGCCAGTTCGAACCTCTCGCTCCACGGGCTCGTACGCCACATGGCCGAGGTCGAGCGTTCCTGGTTCAGGCGGGAATCACATACCGGCGCTGACGAGGTGAATCCCTCCTTGCGCTGACGGCCCGACAACTCGAGCCGTCTCGGCCCATCTGTACCGGTGGCACTCCCCGCCGTGCCCATGGAGCCGGGCCGTAGGCGCCCGCCTGGCGGGGTCGCCCACGCCACGCGTCGGGCTGGGCTCGCGGGCCCGATCCACCCCTTCCGCGGGGAGGTTCGCCTGGCCGGAGTTCGGCTCCGCCAAGGGTCGCGACGCGATCGTCGTTCCTCGTTGGTCACTGGGGTTGCACAACCGATCTGGGCTATCCTCCCCAGCTCAGGGGTGTCTTCAGGGGGCGACCCATAGGAGGCTGCATGACGAAGGGGTGGCGACCGCAACGAGCCGCTCTGCACCCTCCCAGGCGATCGGCACGACGGCTCGAGACCCACGAGTCGCTCCGCGACAGCCGGGAAGCGCCAACGCAGGGGCAGACGGTCCCGTGGGCTCTTCTCGGTGGACCGCGGCCAGCCAGAGGCGTGGGGCGGAAGAGGTGACGTCGGCCGGGGAACGGGAGGTGGCATCGGCGGAGGACCGCCTTTCGCTGTTGATCGATCGGCTTTTGACGTCGATGGACGCCGCCGCATCCATTGGAGCGTGGGACCGCGTGGTCGAGCTGGCTGAGGACGTGCTGGCCGTCGATCCTCCGAACCGGCGCGCCGCTTCGATGATCGAGCGGGCGAGGCTCGAACGTTCGCTGCCTGGAGGCCAGCGGGCCTTCGTCAGCCTGGTCTTCGCCGACATCGTCCAGTCGACCGACATGGCCGAAGTGGCCGAGCCTGAGGTCGTCCAGGACGTGTTCGCCCTCTACCGGCGGGTGGCGGCGGAGACCATCGAGGAGCTGGGCGGTCGCGTGCTCCAGTTCCAGGGCGACGGCGTCGTGGCGTGCTTCGGATACCCCGTCGCGCACGAGGACGATGCGCGGCGTGCGGTGCTCGCAGCACTGCGGCTCGTCGAACGGATGGCGCACGCAGCCATCGAACTGAAACGTCGCCACGGCATCGAGCCTCCTATCCGCGTCGGCGTCCATTCGGGCACCGTCGTGGTCGCCGGACTGGCCTCGGGCGTCATCGACGGCTCCGCCCTCGCGGGGTCGGCCCCCAATGTGGCGGCGCGCCTGCAGGGTGAGGCTGAGCCCGGCACCGTTGTCATCAGCGACACCACCAGGCAGCTCGTCGAACCACATTTCGAGCTGAAGCCGATTGGGACGCGTTCGCTCAGGGGAATTGCTCGCCCGATGGAACTGCACCACGTGGTGCGATCGAACCAGGCCGTCCCTGCATCGGGTCGCGGGCTGCCCGAGTCTGTGGTCCTGGTCGGCCGCGAAGGTCAGAGCCGCCTTCTCCGTTTCACGTGGAAGCGCCTCGTGCACGACACCAAGGGCTCCACGCGGCCCGAGGAGGCGGTGGCTGTCGTCCGAGGGGTGGCCGGCATCGGAAAGTCTGCGCTGGCGGCCGAGCTCGCTGCGTACGTCCACCTCGAGGGCGGTGCCGTGCTCGAGGCCAACTGTTCGCCCTATCACGGCAATGTCGCACTCTGGCCCATCGCGCGCATGCTCGAGCAGCTTCTCGGCTTCTACCCGGAGCAGCCACCGGAGGAGCGACTCATTGAGCTGCGATCCCGCCTCGAAGATGTCGGCCTCGCGGGGGAAACCCTGCTCCTCCTCGCCCCGTTGCTCGGACTCGACACCGACGAAGAGTGGTCGCGCCCGGAGGTGGACGCTCTGGCTCTCCGCCAGGAGACGCTCCGGGCCCTGGTTGCTTGGCTGGCCCTGGCTGCGGCGTCGACGCCGACTTTGGTCTTGGTCGAGGACCTCCACTGGGCTGACCCGACCACCGTCGACCTGTTGGGACTCCTCGCGACCGAGAGCGTTCCCAGCACGATGATCCTGATCACCAGCCGGCTCTCCCTCGATGCACCGTGGGGGGCGTCAGTCCTCGACATCGAGCTGGAGCCACTGAAGGAGAAGGAAGCGGCAGGGTTGGTGGCGGCACTGACCGACGGTGGCCTGGATGCGAGTCAGTGCGGGCTCATCGTCGAGCGCGGCGCCGGTATCCCCCTCTTCCTCCAGGAGCTGACCCGCAGCACCGTCACCGCGGACCGCGGCGAGGTTCTCCCTCCCCGAATCCACGAGATCCTGACGGCCCGCCTTCGGGCACCCGGAATCGACTTGCGCGTGGCGCAGTTTGCGGCCGCGCTCGGCGCCGAGTTCGAAGTGGAGCCGCTGCGCCAGCTGGCCGGACGGTCGGTCGACGAGGCCTTGCTCCGTCTCGAGGACGCAGCGATCATCGAGCCGGCCGCCGAGGTCCGGCTGGGACGGTACCGCTTCCGGCACGGCCTCCTGCGCGACGCCGTGTACGAGACGCAGGTGCTGCCGACCCGTCAGGCAACCCATCGCAGGATTGCAGAGCTGCTCGGGTCCGGTGCGTCTTCACCGGGCGATCTCGCCGTCGTCGCTCAGCACTACGACCTGGCGGGTGACGCGTCGCAGTCCGTCCCGGCCTACATCGCGGCGGCCCAAGCCGCGCAGTCGACGGCCAGCCACACCGAGGCACGCCGCCAGCTCGACCGTGCGTTGGACCTGGCGGCCACGATGCCCGAGTCCGACGAGCGCGACCTGACCGAGCTCATGATCAGGATGCAACGCACCGTCAGCACGAGCTCACTCTTCGGATACGGGTTTCCCGAGGTGTTCGAGGACTTCAAGATCGCCGAGGAGATCTGCCGGAGGCTCACCGACCGCCCCGAGATCATGCCGGCCAAGGTCGGAATCTGGAGCTATCTTCTGGTGCGCGGCTCCGTCGACGCCGCCAGCGTCGTGCTCGAGCCCCTCACCGACGTGCTCGACGAGCCAGGGACAGCGTGGTTCGCGCCGGAGATCAAGTCGTGCCTGGGCTACGGCGCGTTCTACCAGGGCAGGCTCGACGACGCGCACCGTTGGCTCGCCGACGCGTGGGAGGGGTACCACGCGCGATCGGTCGATGCGGCGTCGTCCCCGTTCTGGTCTCTCCCGCACGACCCCGTGCCGGTCACCGCGGTCGCGCTCGCCTGCGTCGCCGCGCTGCGGGGCCGCACGGGAGAGGCCGCGGCGTGGGAACGACGGGCGCTCGAAAAGGCCGAGAACCTCGACTTCCCGAGGGGACCGTTCAGTTCGAACTTCGTCACCGTGTACCTGGCTTGGATCCGCATGGTCACGGGCAACCTGGAAGAGGCGCGCGAGCTCGGGCGGCGCACGATCGAGCTCGCGGAGCGATACCGGTTCGACTACTTCCAGCTGTTGGGCGGACAGTACAAACTGCTGCCAGAGGCCGACCGACCCTGCGACGTGCCCGAGCTCGAGATGTACGGAGAGGGGATGAACCTCGTCGGGCACGGGGCCTTTCGCCCGACGTACCTCGGCATCGTCGCCCGGAACCACTACTACCTCGGCGACGCCGACCGGGCGCTCCGCACGGTCGAAGACGCCATCGAGCTGACCAGGGCCTCAGGGGAGCTGGTCCATCAGCCGGACCTCCTGCGCCTCCGGGCCGAGATCAACGCAAGCGCCCACCCCGACCGGATGGACGAGGTGGTCACGGATCTGGTCGCCGCCATGGAGATCGGCCTGGCCCAGGGGTCCCTGGTCTTTGCCCTGCGGGCCGCCATCGATCTGGCCCGGCTACCCCACGCCGACCGCCCGCCGGATTGGAGTGACCGGATCCGCGCCGTGCTCGAGCGGTTCCCACCCAATTCCACGAGCCCCGAATTCGCCGAGGCGCTGGATCTTGTCGGAGTCTGACTGGGCCACATCGACCGGACCCCCACCGGCTCAGACCTCGGCGACCGTCGCCACAGATCGTGTGCCGACGTTCCAGCCTCTCCCTGGGCGAGGACGGTCATGAGACATCGCCCGAGGCGGACGGCCCGTCGAGAGCGAGGGTCAGGTTGCAATCGTCCACGGCGAGGCCACCACCTCGTCGCGGATCATCACTCACTCTCCCCATAGCTACCAGATGCCGGGGATCAGCCTCCAGCGGACCCGACGCCGATATGCGTCATAGTCCTGGTTCGAAGCGAGCACGCGGTCCTCTGCGAATGCCCGGCCCACGTTGCAACCGGACGCGAACAGCATCACGACCGCGTTTCGCAGCGAGATGCTCTGCAGCAGGTACCCGAACTGAAGCAGGACGTAGGAGGCATAGATGGGATGGCGGACGATGGCATAGGGGCCATTGCGCACCAGTCCGCGGTCGGCTGCGACGAAGCCGAACGAACGGCCCAGGGCGAGGAAGGACGTCACACAGATCGCCAGGCCGAGCAACTGCACGACCAGCCCCGCTGTCAGCCCCCATTGCGGATGCGCGCCGACGGGCCGGAACAGCACACCCCCGAACGTTCCGCCGAAGGCGAGCAGCCAGTCGCCCAACCTCCGGCTGACGGCCCGGGCAGGACGCCGAATCAGGTACGCAACAACGACCCACATCTGCTCGACAAAGAAGGCTCCCCCGATGAGACGATGGGTCTGCAGGTACACCCGCAGCGTTGCCTGTGCGAAGAACGCCGCACCGATTGCCCCGATGAGGTTCGTCGCGATCCTGACCATCCGCTCCGCTCGAGCGGACGTGAATTCGAAGTCCAGCCAGCGTTGCACGGTCGAAGTCGGATGTCCCAGCCGACGGCCTGACTGCACGGACGCGTTGGCGAACCCAGGATCGGAGGCGTCGCTTTCGCTCGCTGCCCGTTGCGTCGCATCGGCGCACGCATGCTCCGGCGCAGAGGGGGAGACCGGAGCGGGGTGAAGACCCGGTCCGATCAGCGCCGAGTCGGCTACGCGGTGGACCATGCTCCCGGCGCCCCCAGGCGACGTTCAACGAACGCGTCGAGGCTGAATCGGCCCGAACCGAGAATGGCAACGACCAGAGCGAGGACACCGAGCGCCAGGTTCAACTGGTACCCCGGTGGGTCTACGGAATTGTTGATCCCAGTTGCCCAAGTCACCGTGATCATGGCCATCACCATGTCCCCGAACAGCGCGACTCCGGCGAGGCGTGAGGCAAAGCCGAGCGCGAGTGCGATGCCACCTCCTAGCTCGATCACGCCACCGAGCACGGCGAAGAATCCGCCGGGATGGAGATGAGCCGTTTGCGAAAAGTAGAGAGCGGTCCGGTGAATACCCGGACCGTTGAACCACCCGAAGAGCTTCCCCGCCCCGTAGTAGATGAAGATCCACGCAAGCGCGATGCGGGCAGCGATCAGTGCACAGTCCGTCGGGAACGGCGTGGTCCGCGTGGTGAACACGGCCTTCAGAAGCGTACGGCCCGAAACTCGGCTCTTCGTGTTCTCGAGAGAGGTCGTCACCATCAGACGACCTCCTCCAGGCGCTGGCGTCGTACCTCTGGAAGGTCGCGAGATCTCGACTGACTCTCCATCCCAACGAGTGAGTCGGCGCGGTCGGACAGGTTCGACGAGCGGTCATTCGCCGATCGGAACGGGGCAAGCAGCTGCCGGCCAAGCACGGCGAGGTGGTGCGGCCGCTCTCCCGTCTGTTCAACGATCAGTGGCCGGCCAGGCAACCCGGTATCGGTCCTGATCGTCTCTTCCGTCGGGAACACGGCGTGATGGAAGAACTGATCCCAGATCGTGAGAGCGAATCCGAGGTTCACGTCCTGCGGGCCGTCCAATTTGTGGTGAATGCGGTGATAGTTGGGGCTCACGAAGATACGCCCGAGAGGCCCGAAACCCAAACGTGTATTCGAGTGAGCGAACGCCACGATGCCGCCGTAGATCACGAGCATGGTTATCGACAACGCACCGTTGGCCAGGAGCACCACCCCCGGAATCAATGCAATGAGATACGAGACATGGATCAACGGATGGGTACGGAAGACCGTCAGCACGTTCATGTCCTCTTGCGAATGGTGCAGCTCATGGAAACGCCACAGCATCCGGTAGCGGTGATTGGCGTAATGGGCCGACCAGTTGCAGAAGTCCATCGCGACGAAGATCAACACGATCGCGCCCCAGCGCGGCAGCATGCCGATCTTCGGCAGGACGATCCACGGAAGCGACCCACGGATCACGTCCACGAAGGAAAGGGTCAGCGCGGTCACGAGCGGTGCCACGAGGAGGGCGTTCATCACCGTGAGGAGAAGGTCATGCCGGTACCCGCGTGCGAAGATGGGGCGTTGTTGCGCCGGCCAGAGCCGCTCCGTCACCAAGAAGACAGCGATGACGGCGAGTGTCGCCGGACCGACGATGACGACGCGCAGGCTGGTCAGGGACTGGGTGAAGGCTGCGCCACCCCAGTCCCGGGACCATCCGATCCCCACGAGGATGGCGGCGATGACGGCGATGGAGCACGCAGGCAGATAGACCCGCGCCGACAACGCCGCCCAGGCCTTCTGGGCACTCCAGCCCGTTCCCCTGATGACCGGACGAGAAGGCGACCCGGTCGGTGCCGTCACCACGGAGGTCATGGCCACACCTCTTTGAACGCCGGCACTAGAACGACACGCCTCCGGTGCCGGCAGACCCGCTCGAGCCCGAGTTGGAGCCAGAGTTGGAGCTCGAGCCAGCGGGCTTTGCGGTCACGACGACGGCCCACGCACCCCACTTGTCCTTGATGTTTCCGTTCACCTGCCCGGGTCCCTTGTCCTCGGCGAACCAGTAGAGCGGCTTGCCGGCATAGGTCACCTGGAGGAAGCCACCCTTCCGCTTGATCGTGCCGAGACTCGCAGCGTTCACGCCCGACCCCGCCGTCGCGCCGGTCACACCCTTCGGGAGCAGGAGCTCGGGCCAGACCTTCAAGCACTTGGCGCCGCAGGACACCTTGCTGGGCTTGAGCGTGTACACCGTTTTCCCGCTGACCAGGATCGTTCCGTACGTGGCGTTCTTGGTCGTCGAGACCACGAGGCTGGAAGCGGCGCCCGCACTGCCTGCGGCAATGAGGGCTGCGGCCATCCCACCGGCAGCCAGTGCGGCGCCGGCCACACGCCCCAGAGGGACCCTCCCAGCTGCTCGGCCAGTGAGCTCCTTCGTCATGTCGGTTCTCTCCTGATATGGGCTCGTCCTCATGGCTCCTCCGTCTTTCATATTCATCATTCGTCATACGGCCGAGATTCACAATGGGATGGCCCCACCGGCCGTTTCCCCCACCCAGCCTCCACCCTGCTCTCCTCGAGCTGGACGATCGGGGGGCGATCCATTCCGTCCGTTCGGCCGTACAACCGAAGTCCACCAGAGAGGAGACGACCGGTATGAGCCCGAAGATGCGTCACCAAGACGTGACCCGCAACCTCCTCTTTCGTGCGGTGGCTGTCGCTCTCACCCTAGGAGGGTTCACGTCGTCGATCGTCGTCGCCGACTCCGCGGGTGCCCTGCCGTCGAGAGGGAAGAGCCTGGTCATCTCGACCACGACGAACCCGGCGTACGGCACCATCCTCGTCAGCGGGACAACGGTGTACACACTCAAGACCGCGAGCAAGGTGTCCTGTGGCACCAAGTGCTTGAAGGTCTGGCCAGAGGTCCTGTTGCCGAAAGGCGCGAAGAGGGCCAAGGCGGGGAAGGGCGTGGATGCAACGAAGCTTGGCACCCTCAAGCGCAGAGGCGGTGAACTCCAAGTCACCTACGCGGGCA
Organism: uncultured Acidimicrobiaceae bacterium; assembly: GCA_963717455.1. GTDB lineage: Bacteria > Actinomycetota > Acidimicrobiia > Acidimicrobiales > RAAP-2 > Bog-473. The sequence continues at coordinate 945,470 of OY970336.1, read as the reverse complement.
GAGCGCTCTACTGGTTCTACGAAGACAACGGGCCCGGACAAGTGAATGGAAACGTGAAGGACAAGTGGGGCACGTGGGCTGTCGTGGTCACGGCCAAACCCGGCACTGTCGCTGTGCAACCTGCGGTGGGAACGACGACGGTACCCACGACGTCGCCGACCAGTGGGACAGCATCGACCAGTGGCAAGACGAGCATGACCATGCCCGGCGGTGGGACCACGCCGATCGCGGGGACGACGCCGACGGCTCCACCCACCACGACGCCGACGACGGCGCCGCCTCCGCCGACGACCGTGCCGACGACCGCTCCCACCACCACTCCGCCCACGACCACGACCACGTCCCCTGGCGGTGGAGGCGTCGGCTTCTGAGGCGGCGAACGACGCGTCGCTGCGCAGCCTGGCGACAGGGACGACGTCCGGGCCTCGATTCCACAACTGAGCCAGGGGCGGCCCTCGCCAGCGCCGTCAGCCGATGCTGGCGAGGGCCGGCACGACGGGACCCCACGTCTCCTCGAGCCAGTGCGACGGCTGGGAACCTGTCGATCGGACGACGATGGTCTGCGCGCCGGCGCTATGGAGTGCCTCGGCCTCACGCAGCATGGTGTCCGATTGGGCGTCGTCGGGCACTCCGACGAGCGCCGTCACCTCGATCTCCGCCGGGTCGCGGCCGATTTCGTCGCAATGACGGCGCAGGACGTCGACCTTGTGGCTGACCGTCGCCGCGTCGCCGATGAAATTGCACGCATCGGCGTACTTCGCAACGATCCGCAATGTCTTGCGCTCGCCGCCGCCGCCGATCAGCACCCGTGGTCGCGGTGAGCTGACCGGTGGCGGCGAGCACAGCGTCTCTGCCAGCTGGTAGTGGGTGCCCTGGTACGGCCCGTTGTCGTCGCTCCACATCTGGAAGCAGATCTGGAGGGTCTCCTCCAAACGCTCGTAGCGCTCGCGGAGTGGCGGGAACGGCACCCCCAGTCCTCGGTGCTCCCGCTCGTACCACGCTGCCCCCAACCCGAGCTCCGCCCGCCCGCCCGAGAGCACGTCCAGTGTCGTGATCGTCTTGGCCAGCAGCCCAGGATGGCGGTAGGTCACGCCCCCGACCAGGAGCCGGAACCGCAGGCGCTCCGTCTTTGCCGCGGCGAAGGAGAGGGCCGTGTATCCCTCGAGCATCGGCTCCTCCGCCGGCCACAGCATGTCCATCTGGAACCAGTGGTCCATCACCGACAGCGTCCGTACCCCGATGGCCTCCGCCGTCCGGGTCAGCGACGCGAACGTCGGCCCGACGGCCTCCGGACCACCGGGCAAGGTGAAGCGCGGCACATGGATATCGAGTTGCATGTGGTCCTCCCGATCGCTGCGGCGAGGGTACCGCGCGGGAGGCGGGAACCGCCGCCGGTGGCCGAGCCGGTTCTCTCGATCGGACATGAGCTTCGTCGTCAACGCGCTCGACACGCCGCTCGCGACATGCCCGTGTGCACTGCCTGTCCGACAGATCCAAACCGCTGACCCTGGCCGAGCTCGGGCGCAACGCGCGCCAGGCGGGTGCATGGCTCGAGCAGCTGGCCGGTCGATCCGGCACGGTGGCCGCCTTGCTGACGCCACGCCGCCGTCGTCATGCATCCCAGCCTGCAACGTCGCGGCCTCGGGATCGAGGCTGTGATGGGACTGGCTCGCTACGTCAACTACGGCTGGCCTTCCGCATGATCGTCATGGAGACCGTGGGCATCACCTGGGAGAACTTCTCCTCGGGCGAGGAGGCCGGCTACTTCGCCGTCGAAGGGCGCATCCGTGATCAGTTCCATTACGGCGGGCGCTACTGGGACGGCGGGACCAGTTCGACAAGGTGACGCAGGGTCCCGTGGGACAGTTGCTCGCACCCGATTCAGCATGGAACGGCCGGCTCCCCAACAGCCGCATCTTCGTGGATCGTTCGCGTTGAGCGGCGAATGGAGCCGACATACGGAAGGAGGAACCGGCCGTGTCCAGTATTGCGCATCGCGGATTTATCCACGTCGGGATGGACGTTTCAAAGGACACGATCTCGGTGGCGGTGCTGCCGCCAGATCGTGACGTCGCCGAGGTCGACAAGATCTTCAACGACGAGACCTCGGTCCGGCGCCTGATCAAACGCCTCGGTCGGCCGAGCAGCCTGTGGGCCTGTTATGAGGCCGGCCCCACCGGCTACGACCTCCAGCGCCTGCTCAGCTCGCTCCGGGTCCGCTGCGACGTGGTCGCTCCCTCCTTGGTCCCGAAGGGCTCGGGCGATCGCATCAAGACCGATCGGCGCGATGCCAAGCGCCTGGCCGGGCTGCACCGGGCGGGTCAGCTCACCCCCGTCGCCATCCCGACCCCGGCCCAAGAGGCCGTGCGCGACCTGTGCCGCACGCGCGGCGACATGGTCCAGGACCTGACGAGGGCTCGCAACCGCCTTTCAGGTTTCCTCTTGCGTCACTCGGTCATCTGGCGCGGCGGCTCGACGTGGACGCAGGCCCACGAGCGCTGGCTGGCGACGCGCCACTTCGAGGACCGCGCCTTGGCGTCGACCTACGCGCACTACCTCTCGACGGTGCGCCTACGCGACAGCTCGCTCGAGGCAGTCGAAGCCGACCTGCTCCCATGGTGCGATACCGAGCCCTTCGGAGCTGCGGTCACCCGTCTCGCCGCCTACAGAGGGGTCACCCGCATCGGCGCGCTCTGCCTGGGCGCCGAGGTCTTCGACTGGCGGCGTTTCCCCCGGGCTCGGCCCTTCATGAGCTTCACCGGGCTCGTGCCCGGGGAACACTCGAGCGGGCTGAGCCAGCACCGCACCCACATCACCCGGGCCGGCAATGCGCACCTGCGCGGCCAGCTCTGCGAGGCCGCCTGGAGCTACCAGCACCGCCCGAGTGTCGGTGCGGGAATCGCTCAACGCCAAAAGGTCTGCACCCCGGCCACGGTCGCACGATCCTGGGAGGCCCAGGTCCGCCTCACCTCTCGCTTCCGTCAGCTCGCCGCGCACAAGAACGTGCGCTCCATCGTCGCCGCCGCCGTGGCCCGTGAGCTCGCCGGGTTCTTGTGGGCCGAGATGGTGGCCGAGGACTGACATGTCCGCTCTCTCGGTCGAGCGCGCGATCGGCGCCGCATCTGACCGAGTCCTCCACGACGCGCCGGAGCACCGCCGCAGCAGAGCAGATCCTCGCCGGCGTTACTCCCAGCGTCCCTCTTTGCGAGGGCGCCACGGGAGCCCCGATTCAGAGGCACCTACCTGCGAATGGCTGTCCTGCGATTCCGACTCGCGTACGTCATCGTGGCGGTTCTCCGATCCACCGCGCTCCGGCGCGTCGTCGAGCACTTCCTCGGTCACCACCCCGAGCTACGCGGGGAGTCGAGTAGCAGCCTCCACCCCGGCCTCAACACCGTTCGTCCTCGTCCTTCGGGCTGCGGGCGCTGCGTGTTGACCCCGGGGCCCCGTCGTCTGCTCATGGCAGTCAAGCGCCGCACCTCTGGTGCGTCGCGCTCAAAGCAGGTGAAAACCAGCGTGCCTGGAGACCTTGACATGCCGTTCCACATCATCGCCGGGTGAAGGTGCCGCCGTCCAAGTAGGACCTCATCACCAAGCAGGGACCCAGGGTTGCAACCTACGATTCACCCGATGGACGTGTCGGTGCAGGACATCGCGGCGATGACGGATCCCGTGCAGCGGAATCTGTGGATCACACAGCGCTACCACGAGTTCGCCGTGCAGCTCCGCGGCGCCGGCGGCGCGGAGGACGCTACCTGGTGCGCCTTCGCGGTGTGGGCGTCGAAGACAGCCGGGGCCACCATCCGGGGGGAGGTGCTCCCCGCCCGGGCAAGGCAGCTCCTGACGGACAACGAAGCCGTGCAGTCGGTACTGCAGCGATTCAACCACGGCCTCACAGGGTGGGCCTGGAACCACCTCACCCACGACCACCTCGGGCAGGCTGTCGACGGCGTCACGAACGACGTGTCCAGGCAGATCGCCGACGGCAACGTCCTGGTCTTCGCCGAGCTCGCACCCGTGTTCACCGCCTTCATCGACGCGCGTCGCTCGTCGAGCACACCCGGCGACCTGGCGGCAGCCATGGGACCGGCCCTTGCCCCACTCGCCTCCGACGAGGACGGCGCTGCTGTCGTCGCCGCCTTCGACGCCTACGGGCATGCCCTCTTCGGGCCGGCTGACCGGGCCCCTCTGATCCTCAAGGCCAACACACTGGCGGTGGCCCACGAGCAACGGCGCCTCCAGCCCGCGATCTCGGCGGCGCTCGACGCCGCCATCAGTGACACCCTGCAGAAGGTGATCGAAGTGGACATCGTCCGCCGCCTGCCGACGGTCGAGGCCCGCCGCGTGCTTGACGGCGTGACCGAGGACGTCTGCAAGGTTCTCGACGAGGCCTGGGACACCGCGCTCACGGAGGTGATCATGAAGCTGGCCACCGCCTCCGAGACGCTCGACCTCCGCCGGGACGTGCCGCCCCTGTCCGAGGGGATGTTCCCTCCGGAGCTCGGTCGCCTGACCGGGACCGCAGCCGAGGCCGCCGTGGCGCAATGGGACAGGACGGGCGGGACCGGGACGCCCTCGGGTGCGCGCGACTGGGCCGTGCTGGAGGAGCGGATGAATTTCATCGTGAACCTGTTCCGCTCTCGCCAGCGCGACGCGTCGCTATTCAGTCCCCCGTTCTCAGACGCCCAGCTGGCCGTCCTGGCCCAGGGTCAGCTGCCTCCGGGGCCGCTGTAGGGCGGCAGGTTCCAACGCGCTGCCAGCGAGGTCGGAACCTGGAAGGCGGGTCGGCCGCCGTAGCGCTCCGCCTTGACGGCGAGCGAGAGCATCCCGAAACCGACCCGGTCGGAGAAGCCCTGGAGCAGACGGCGGTGCAGTTTCTCCAGGGAGAGCCGTCGGCTCACGTCGGCCAGCGGGCCGAAGAGCACGCGGGTCCAGTCCGCCTTCGGGATACCCAGGACGTCGGCTGTGTCGTCACCCACGTAGTAGCGCACGGTGGTCGCAGGGAGCCCGCGCAGCCCCGGCGGCGTCAGGCGGCCACCCTGCTCCAGCAAGGCGGCCATGAGCTCGCGGCCCGCATCACTCGGGCCGAACTGCCGGCGTCGGACGATCGGCATCAGGACGGACGTCTGTGCACGCGTGAGCGGCAGGAGGTCGGGATGCACGCCGAGGTAGTAGCCGATCAGGGACCACGCGTGGAGATACAGATCGGCGTCCTCCTCGGTGTAGACGATCCCCGTGCGATCGAACACCTCGAAGAGGATCTCGGTGAAGGTCAGCAGGGTCTCGAGCAGGTCCTCCTGGTTGATCGGTGTGCCCCACGCGGGATCCCACCGCACCCGCGGGTCGTTCCGGATCAGCCACCGGACCGCGGCGTGCATGAGCCGGACGTGACGCACGTCTGAATAGCCGCGGGCGCCGAACTCGAGACCGCCGGGTTCCATGACATCGAGGTGGAACTGGGCCGTCTCGTTCAGCCGCCGCTTGGAGTCAGTCTCGAGACGGGCCGTCAGGCCCAGGACCTGGACTCCTCGCCAGCAGGCGTACGCCGACGGAAGTGCCGCCGCGTACAGGCCGGTGAACACATGGGACCCCCAGCGGGCGAAACGCTCCTGCCCCGCCGACACGAGCTCCGGGTCGGCCCAGGCGGGCGGGTCGTCTTTGGTCTCGAGGAAGGCGGCCAGTGCCGGATCGGTCACCTCGTTGTGCTGGACCACCAACGCCCGGAAGGCCGAAGACGCGTCTGCAGTTCCTTCGAACAGCCCGGCGACGACGGCGTCGGCAGCGGGGTCGGCCTGCGTCCGCAGGCTGTCCAGGAAACGGTCGCTCCAGTCGGCCACGGTCACGTCGTGTCCACCCTTCTCGCTTCGTCGAGACTCCGGCTCGGTCCTCCTGCGGCGACATCCTCGATGCACGACCGCAATTCGGCGCGCACGCTGTGCGGTGATCCTTCAAGTCGTGCCCAGTCCGTCAGGGCGCGGAGCTCGAGCATCTTCGCCCCTTGCACCCTCGCCAGCTCAACCGCCTCCCGCAAGTCGTCGGCAGCCGAGTCGCTCCGTCCGGCGACGTGCAAGCGACCGGCTCGGACGCGGAGGATCTCGGCTTCGCAAAACCGCTCGCCGGTCGTGCGGGTCTTTTCGAGTGCCTCGCCGAGGATGGCGATCGCCCGGTCGGTCACTATCCGCGGGTCGTCGGCCAGCAGCATCTGGAAGTAGGGGCGCAGGAGCGGGCCAGGCAACTCCGGCTCTTCGATGCCCTCGCCCGCCCACCACTGGAGTGAGCGGGCCCATTGCCGCCACTGTCTCGTGCTGACCTCGTCGGCGACGTGTAGCGCTTCGCCGGCCAACTTGATCACGACCTCCCGTTCGCCGTCGAGCTGCGCCATGATGGCCGAGGTCACCGCCGCGACGGCCTGGGCTTGCGGGACTTGCCGCGCGGTCGTGCAACGGAGCACATCGTGGGCGATCTGCCACGCCTCGGTGGCGTGCCCGCACAGCCAGCAACCGAGGGCCGCCGCGGCTCTCGGCGCGGCCAACGCCATGAGCTCGACGGACCGCATGGGGGGAAGATCGCTCAGGCTGGCGCCGAGCGGGAGGCCACTCGCTTCGTACGATGTCCGGATCTGTGCCAGGCCCTCGGTCAGCATGCCTTGCCAGATCCGCGTCGTGGCCTCGTAGGTCGTGATCAGCTGGAGCGCCCACGCGTCGCCAAGCGCCTCTGCCTCCGTCCTCGCCTCGACCAGGATCCCGTTGATGGTCGCGTACTCCGCACTGGCCTGCCACCAGGGGATCAACACCAAGTAGTTGCGCAACAGAATCTCCCGATCGCCCAGGCGGCGTGCCAGTTCCTCCACCCTTTGGGACTCTTCGAGGGCTTCCGGCGCACTCTGGTCGACCGCGGTCAGGCACATCACGAGGCGGCTGCGCGACTTCATCTCGATAACCTCCCGCTCGTCCTCAGCCAGCTGGGGAACCAGGGCGAGCACCTCGCGCTCGTGCCCGGCGGCCTCCCGGAACCGCGCGTTCTGGCGCGCCGTGTGCGCCGCTTGCTTCCACAGCGACACGGCCTCGACCGCCCGTCCCGATGCGCCGAGGTGGTAGGCCGCGATCTCGGGCTGCGCCTCGGCCCGACCGGATCCGACCAGCATCTCGCCCACGGCGCCATGCACACGAACCCGGTCGGCTCGCAGCACCGACCGGTACGACGCCTCATGGAAGAGGGCATGGCGAAATTGCATCTCGCCCGGCCTCGATGACGGCTCGATGACGGCGTGCTCGTGCAACCGCTGGAGCCCGGCGTCCAGGCTCGCCCCCTTGAGTCCCGTCGCGGCCTCGAGCAACGGGCGGTCGAAGGACCGTCCGATGACAGCTGCCGCCTGCGCCACCCGCTTGGCCTCTCCGACCCGGTCCAGTCGTGCCGTGATCACCTCAGAGAGGGTCGTCGGCAAGGCGAGACCGACGACGTCCGATCCGTCGGAGAGTCCCCGCGCCAATTCCTCCAGGAAGAGCGGGACACCGTCCGCGCGTTGCACCAGCACGTCACGCACTTCGGGCTTCAGCTGCGCCGCTTCGGGAAGTCGCTCGAGGATCCGATCCGCGTCATCGCTGCTGAGCCTGTCCAGTGTCAACTGTACGTCCGGCTGTACGTGCGGATCGTCGGCGATCTCGGGGCGAGCACTCATCAGCACCAGGACGCGTGCGTTCCCCCGAGCGATGGCGTGCACCGCTTCCAGCGTGCTGGGGTCCGCCCAGTGCGCGTCCTCGACGACGAGCAGGACCGGTCCTCCGTGCGCCCGGTCCTCGACCCACGCGATGACCTCCTGCGGCGTGGCAGGAGCTTCACTCATGACCTCACCGAACGGCTGGAGCGGGCTCAGTGAGCCGCGACGACTGCAGAAGATGGTGGTGACGGTATGTCCCTGCTCAGCCAGGCCGGAAGTGAATTCGAGCAAGAGGCGCGACTTTCCGATCCCAGGCTCCCCCAGGACAAGAGCGAGTCGCCCCGAGCCGTTCTGGACGTGGCCCCAATTCTGCTCGAGCCACACTGCCGCCTCGGTGCGCGGAACGAAAGTTGTCAGCGGCCGGGCCTCGAGGCGGTTCCGTGCACTACTGCGCTCCAGGACGCGGTAGGCCGGCACGGGACGCCCGATCCCCTTCAACGTCAGCGAGCCAAGCGGCTCCAGTTCGAAAAAGCCTGCAACGAGCTCGGCCGTGTCCCCGCTGACGACAATTTGGCCCGGCTCGCCCGCATTCTGAAGGCGGGCTGCCATGTTCGGAACCTGGCCCCACACGTCGGGCGGCCGCTCCTGGCCGCCCGCCGTCACGGCCGCCACCAGCACTTCGCCCGTGTGGATGCCGACGCGGGCCTGGAGGTCGCTGATGCCCAGGTCGGGCGCAAGCTCGCTGCCGAGCCGCATGATGTCGTCGACGATGGCGATTCCTGCCGACAGCGCGTCCCGGCTCGCCGATTCCAGGGCCTCCGGATAGCCGAAGTACGCGACGGCTCCGTCTCCTTGGAATTGGGCGATCACACCGCCGCGCGCGGTGACGATTGCCGCCACGCGGTGCTGGTACGCGTTCAGCACGTCGTGCCAATCCTCAGGATCGAGTGCGGAAGCCAGTTCCGTCGAGCCGACGAGATCCGTGAACATCACGGTCAGCTGCCGCCGCTCTGTGGTGTCGGACGGACTCACCGCGCCGCCTCCATCGTCGGGCGTGCCGGATGGACGCCTGGACTCCCACGACGCCGTCGCACGCCGCAAATCTACGTCTGCCCAGGCCGGGACGGAAGTCCCGGACATCGTGGCTTTGGGCGAAAAGACGCCGTCCAGTGCCTGAGAAGACAATGGAAGTGGACCACGATCCCTCCCGGGGTCCTGCCGCTTCCCTAGGCTGCCTCCATGCAGCTGAAGGCGCACAGGCTTGGAGCAGCTCTCGCTGTGGTGGCCATGGTACCGATGATGACCGGCCTCGTCGCGGGCGGCGCGTGGGCACAGGACACGACCACCACCACGACGGGCCTCGTCACCACCACCACGGCCGTGCCCACGACGACCACGACCGTGCCCCCGACGACAGTGCCGTCCACGACGACCACAACCGCTCCGGCGACCACCACGACGCGAGCCCGTCCGAGCACGACCACCTCACATCCCACAACGACGACGACCGCCGCCACGACGTCGTCGAACTCGACTGCGTGGGGCTGGATCCTCTTGGCCGTGGTCCTCGTCCTGGCGGTAGGCCTGGTTGCGCTGCTGATCGCCCGCACGCGCCGGCAGGGACGCTTGGCCGATTGGCAGCGCTCGGTGCTCCCGGCAGTGGCCGCCGCTGAGCTGGCGCGTGATCTCGTTCTGTCCCAGACCGAGACCGACGACCCGCAGCGCCGGGCCAACGTGGGCGTGCAAGTCGACGAGGCCGTGGCGGGCCTCGAGCGCGCCGCGACAACCGCGCCCGACGAGGCGAACCGCGCGTTGTCCACCAGGGCCGCCGAGGGCCTCCGCGGCCTCGCGTTCGCGGTCGAGGCCGACCACCTCATGCGCTCCGGCGGAGAGCATCCGACCGGGGAGCAACTGGCCTCCGCCGACGCGGCGCGCCGGAACCGGTCCGCCGAGCTGGCCACCGCCCTGGCGGAGCTGAAGGCGTCGATCACCCCGCCCCCGCCGCGGTAGCCAGTCGCTCGCCGCGGTTCGACGCATGCGGCGCGCCGTGGTTGACTCTGCACGATGGTGATCCAGCGTCGGGTACGCGGCGCCGGGCTGTCCTTGTCCATCACCGAGTACGGCGAGCGAGGCCGGCCGACCGTGGTGCTCGTCCACGGTTTCCCCGACACGAGCAGCGTGTGGGAGCCGCTGGCCGATCGGCTGTCCTCGGATCTGCACGTCGTCGCCTTCGACGTCCGGGGCGCCGGCCGCTCCGATGCCCCCGCCGGTAGAGGCGGCTACGCGCTGCCACTGCTCGTCGACGATCTCGAGGCTGTGTTGGACCAGACCAGCCCCGACGCACCGGTCCACCTGGTGGCCCATGACTGGGGCTCGGTGCAGGGATGGGAGGCCGTCACCACGAAGGGTCTCGCGAATCGCTTCGCCAGCTTCACCTCCATTTCGGGACCTCCCCTGGACCATGCCGGCTTGTGGGCGCGCGCACACCGCAGCCTGCGCCCCACCGACCTCAGGGAGACCGCCGGGCAAGCGCTGCACTCCTGGTACATCGCGTACTTCCACCTACCCTGGCTGCCCGAACGGATGATGCGTTGTCGCCGTGCGACCGAGCTGTGGGCTGCCGCGCTGCACAGGGTGGAGCAGGCCCCGACAGACGGGCACTGGCCAGCGGTCACTTTCGGGACCGACTTCGCACACGGCGTTGATCTCTACCGGGCCAACGTCCGCAGCCGACTTCGCCATCCCGTGGCCCGGCACACCGACGTGCCCGTGCAGCTCGTTGTCCCGCGGCGCGACCGGTACGTGAGGCCGGCACTGCTCGACGGCCTCGAAGAGTGGGCGTCGGTGATGTGGCGACGCCCCGTCGATGCGGGGCACTGGGTCATCCGCACCGATCCCGACCAGGTCGCCGGGTGGGTCCGGGAAGTAGTGGCCTACAGCGAAGAGGGAAATGAGTCGGCCGACCTGCGTCGGTACAGGGTGTGGCTCACTCAGCCCTCAGCATGAGCGCCGTCGGGGTGCGCGCGGCGCTGCGCGCTGGTACGGCCGCGATGACATTCGCGAGCACCAAGGTGCCGAGCGCGACCAAGAGGACCGATACCACGGAGACCGTCGGGTAGGGCACCGCGTAGATCTGGCGCGCGAAGAGGTCCCACAGCCAGCGACCTGCGACGATGCCGAGCGGGATCCCGACGGCGATCCCGACGACGGCGGCCACGGTGGCCTGCCACGCCACGGCGGCGGCCAACTGCCACCGGACGAACCCCACGGTCTTCAGCAGGGCCAGGTCGCGCCGCCGTTGGCGCACCGAGGCAAGGAGCGTCAGTGCGAGCGCCACAACCGCGCCCAGCGCAAGGCCCGACACGAGCAGGGTGGGGGTGTGCCCGATCGTCTTGTAGTTCACGATCTCGGCCGGGCGTTGCACGCCCTGCACCACGAGCTGGTTGCCGCCCGAACCTTCTGCGGCGGCGAAGACCTTGTCGGTCTCGCCCGCGATGCGCTGCAAGCTCGCGAGCGCTGCCGCCGTAGGCGCGTCCGGCCGGATCCGTACCAGCGCGAGACTCGGCCCGTCGAGCGCGGGGTCCGGGCCACTGTCGACAGCGTTGGCGAAGGCCTTGGGGAACATCTGGTTTGCGAGCAGCACGCCGGTGCCCATGGACGTGTGGTCGGAAACGGTGCTGGCGAAGCCGATGGCGGGGAACGTCGCCGTCCCCACGATCAAGAGGCGGGTGGGCGGAAGGTAGACGGGAGCATCCGCGGCCGTTCCGTAGGACACGGTGACGTACTGCCCGAGGTGCTTGTGCAGCGCCGCCATCGTCGCCGCGCCGAGGACGACGTCACGCGGAGCCTCGACAGCGTGGCCACTGAGGATGGGCGGCGCGACCGCCGCGTCGACGTTCTCCACGAGGAAGGGCACGCTCTGGCCGTCGATCTCCATGTCGTTGTACGATGCACCGCTGTAGGCGGCGACGAATCGGTCGCGCTTCAACAGCGAGAGGGTCGCCTGGGGGACGTTGCCGCTCCCCGCGCCGACGGGTTGGAGAATGTAGGTCCAGTTCCATCCGTAGAGGGCCGGCCTGGACACGAGCGTCTGCAGGCTGTTCCCGAAGGTCAAGGTCGTCACGACGAGCGCCACGGCCAGAACGGACCCGAGGAGCGCCGAGCGCACCGGGACCGCGCTACGACCTTCGCCTGGTTCGAGGGCCATGCGCACCCCGACGACGCCAGGGGCCGAAAGGCCCGCCCGCGCCGTGATCGCCACCACGCGCGCTCCAGCCGTCGACCGTATGCGGGGGCGCAGTGCAGCGCGGTGCGGTGCCGTCAAATATGCCAGCAGGACGGCGACCGCACTCAAGAGCACGAAGAGAACCACGACGCCCAGGCCCAGAACTGCCCAGTCGAAGGAGATCCCGGCAGAAGGGTCGACGGGGCGAACGGGCCCGAGTGGGGCCAGAGGTGACAATGCGACGGCGATCACGGCGGCCAGCACGGATCCGATGAGGATCGACACCTCGAAACCGATCAGACCGTCCAGCATGGTTTCCGAGGGGCTGGCGCCGAGCGCCCGGAGAATCTGGAGCTCACCACGATCCACTCGGTACCGCCGTGCGATCAATTGGGCAGCGATCAGCAGCGCCGCAAGGAGGGAGATGGCGCCGAAGACCCCGAGGGCAATGGAGATCGGCTTCAGCGAGCGATCCGCCTTGGCCACGACCGGTGCCAACAAATGGTCCGTGGAGATGACCCCAGGCGGAATGAGAGCGGCAACCTCGCGCTCGACTGCCGGCACTGTGGCGGCGCCACCCTTCGTCTGGATCCCGAAGATGAGGGCGCCGGTGAACTGTTCGCCCTTATGGGCGAGCAACCCCCGGGCGAACGCGGGCGTCAGGGGGATGATTGTGGGGAGCGTGTCGACGTCGTCCTCCACGATCTCCGAGTTCAACGAGGCCAGACCGACGATCGTCAGGTTGGCGCGCAGCGCAGGTGGCACAGCCCTCGTCCCGAAGCCGGGGAGGTTCTGCTGGGCGTCCGAGTAGAACCCGTAGGGGATCACCTGGCCGACGTGGAACCCCAACCGCTTCGCGACGATCGGGGACATCACGATCTCGTCGGGTCGGTCGGGCGACGGCAGGCGGCCTTTGGTGACGGCGACGCGGTCCTGGGTGAAGAACAGCCCGTTGATGCTGGCCACGGGGTACGCCTCGCCGGTGACCCCCAACCTCGGCGACCCGTCCGATGTCAGGGGCGCGCCCGTGACTTCAATCGCCACCGCCACATGGCGCACGTGGGGAAGACGGGCGATGGCGGCGGTCAGCGCGGGGTCGTAGTCGGGGTTGTTGGACCCGCCAGCGCCGCCCCCGCTGTACACGGACACGCTGAGGTCCGACGGGTTCGTGGAGGCGAGGAACGTGGAGAAGGAGGACTGGGTGCGCCGGGCCGCGGCCAGGCTGCCCAGGCCGAGGCCGCCGATGAGGCCGACCAGGATGATCAGGGAGAGGTAGCCGCCCCAGCGGTGCCGCAGCGTGGCCCTCACGCGGTATCCCGCGACCCCGAGGGCCCCTCTGCTCACCGACCTTCGTCCCCCGGCATCACGCGACCTGCCCCTTCACTGTTCTCAGTCTGGCCAAGAGGCCCGGATGCACCAAGGGTGCCACCCCGACCCGCTCCCCGGGGTGCCACCACCACGGACGCCCTGGTCATAGGCCACCGGCGCGCTACCGTACGCATGGGATGGCGACCATCAAGGTGGTACTGGCGGAAGACAATGCGCTCCTCCGGGAGGGGATCTCGCGCATCATCGACGGCGAGCCCGACTTCGAGCTCGTGGGCCGCGCGGCCGACCTGCCGGAGCTCTTGGAGCTCATCGAGCAGGCCTCACCGGGGGTCGTCGTCACCGACATCCGCATGCCTCCGACCGGCACCGACGAAGGGATCAAGGCCGCTTCGTGGCTCCGCGAGCACAAGCCCGAAGTCGGCGTGGTCGTACTCAGCCAGTACACGTCACCCTCCTACGCCCTGGCACTCCTCGAGACGGGGTCTGCCGGGCGGGCCTACCTCCTGAAGGAGAAGGTCGCCGGGGCCGACGAGCTGGCCCAGGCGATCCGGACGGTCGCCCAGTCGGGCTCCATGATCGACCCCCAGATCGTGGACGAGCTGATCGAGGCCAAGTCATCGCGTCGGAAATCGGATCTCTCCTGGCTCACCCCGAGAGAGTCCGAGATCCTGGGCGAGATGGCCAAGGGCAAGAGCAACGCCGCCATCGCAGCCTCCCTCCAGGTCTCGGAGCGGGCGGTGGAGAAGCACACCAACTCGATCTTCTCCAAGCTCGGCCTGACCGAGGAGCGCGACGTCAACCGGCGTGTCAAGGCGGTGCTGGTCTATCTGAGCGACCCCGGGGGAGGGTGACACCACCACCGCGACGGACGTGCCACCACCCCGGTCGGCCCGCCCATCCCCGTGCGAGAATGGACACATGAGCGAGCGGCTCCCCGTCCTCATCGTCGACGACCAGGCGCCGTTCCGAGCCGCTATGAAGGCCGTGCTCAGGCGCGCCACCGAGTTCGAACTGGTGGGCGAGGCCGCGAACGGGAACGAGGCCGTCACCCTCGAGGAGCAGCTCAGCCCTGCCCTGGTGCTCATGGACATCAACATGCCCGAGATGAACGGGATCGAGGCCACCCGAACGATTGTGTCTCGACACCCCCATGTCGTGGTGATCCTGTGCTCGACCTATGACGCCGGTGACCTGCCACCCGAGGTGGCCACCAGCGGGGCACGCGCCTACCTCAACAAGGAAAACCTTGGCGCGGACACCCTCCGCAGGTTGTGGGAGGCGCGCGATGTGCAGGAGTTCGTGTCGGCCTGATCCTCCGGTGATCAGACAAGTGGGACCGAGCCCCGTACCTGCGAGCCCTTGCCGACCTCGGAGTCCCACCGCACGGTGCCGCCGATGGCACCTAACCGGTCGGCCATGTTGACGTACCCGTGGCCCCGCTGGGCCTTTTCGGGGTCGAAACCCGGCCCGTCGTCGGAGACGGTGAAGAGCAATCCACCGGATTCCTCCCACAGCTTGACCTCGACATGGGCGTCCGGCGCGTGCTTGGCAGCGTTCTGCAGCGCCTCCAGACAGCAGAAGTAGACCGCCGCCTCCGTCTCGGTCGGGTACCGGCCGATCCCGTCGGCCGCGATCTCGACGGGAAGGGGGTTGCGATTGCCGGCCGCCCGCAACGCCTCGATGAGGCCGCTGTCCACCAGCAGGGGTGGGTAGATCCCGTGCGCCAGCTCCCTGAGCTCCTGAATGGTCTCTTGGACTTCGCCGGCGAGCTGCTCGAGCATCTCCAGGCCCGCGTCCTGATCGTCCACGATGATGTCCCTGGCCAGCCGCAGGTTCACCGCCAGCGCGACGAGGTGCTGCTGCGCCCCATCGTGAAGGTTGCGTTCGACCCGGCGCCGCTCGGCGTCGCCACTGGCGACGATCCTCGCCCGCGACTCACGGAGCGCGTCGGCCTGCTTGCGAACCTCGTCCAGCGTGGTCTGCAGTGCCGTGTCCAGCTGCGAGTTGTGCAGGGCCAGCCCGACCTGGCGCGCCAGGTCGGCGAGCACCCGGTCGTCGTCCTCGGAGAACGCGCTGGCCATCGCCGTCCGCTCCACGACGATGAGCCCCAGCAGCTCGCCGGCATGGCTGACCGGCGCGACCCGGATCTGCTCCCTCTCTCGATCCTTGAGCAGAGCCGGGATCCAGACGGACGCCCACGCCGTCCCCGACACGCCCGCCCGGGTCACGACCGGGCGCTCCCTCGGTGACACCACCAGCGACGCCGGGCCCAGATCGGGCACCGACGCCGAGCGCTCGAGCACCTCGCCCGTTCCGGTGTAGACCTCGGCACTGGTGAGACTCATCGTCTTGCGGAGCGACTCGGCGAGTTGCAGGAGCAGCTCGTCCATGGGGATGGCCCGGGTCAGCCTGCTTCCGAAGGTCCGCAGGACCTCGTCGGGGGCCTCCCGCGACCCGTAGACCAAGCGCGTGGCGGACTCGACAAACCGCGCACGTACCGGGACGAAGATCAGCGCGGCCACCCCGGACGCCACCATTGCGAGCGCCAGCGCCTCCTTGTCACCCGTCGTCTTCGGTGCATGCCCCAGGCCCAGCACGACGACGAGATAGATCACCGACACCACCACGACGAACCCGAAGACCGCCAGGACCTGGACCAACCCGCGGCTTCCGTGCGGTCCCAGCCTCGTGCTCTCGCCGGCGAGGAACCCGAGCGGGACGAGCACAGTGGCTCCCGCCGCCACGGCACCGAGAGGGCCGGGCCAGCCCACCAGGAGGTGCAGCACGGTGGCCACCAACGCAACAGTGGCCGCCAGCGTCACTCCGATGCCGAACCACTCCATGCGGTCCCGGAGGTAGCCGATGGACGCGATGTAACGAACCCGCAGCGGTGCGATCGCCAACACGCCCGCGACGGCCCAGCTGATGGCGCTGTCCACGACCGTGAACGGCTGGTGGTTGACGCTCAGGCCGATTCCCACACCGAGCGCGGCGAGGTAGGCGATGACCACTGTCGTGCGCCGGAAGGAGTCGTGCAACCGACCGTCCGGCAACGCCAGGAGGAAGTGGAACGAGATGGCGGTCACTGCCACGGCGGCGATCGTGGCGACATCCCGTGCCCCGGCCGACGCGTGCACGGTCTCCGCCTGGCGCCCGGCCGTGAGCGCGATCATCGCCACGAAGGCGTCCACTGCCGCGATGAGGTGGAATGGTGACACCTTCGAGCCGGTGCGGTCGCGGGCGTGGGTGTCGATGAAGCCCACGAGTGCCCACGTGACGGTCAACCCGAATGCCACTGCGTTGACCGGCGCGATCCCACCCGGCACCGAGATCCGCAACCCGATGACGACGCCGGCGATCGTCACCCCCAGGATGAGGACCTGGAGCAACCTGAACGAGCCGAACGAGGTCGTTGCCGGTGCCGGTGCGCTCATGGCCGGCCTGTCGGCGACCTCGATCTTCATCTCACCTCTCACCGTCACCGGAGGCGTCCCCGTCAGGACTGCACGGCCACAGGGATGTCGGCGTCCTCCTCGACGGCGATCCTCCCGTCCCGCATGCGGACGATCCGGTCAGCCGCCGATGCGACGCCGGCATCATGGGTCACGAGCACGATCGTCTGTCCCCCGGTGTGCAGGCGGCTGAGGAGCTCGATGACCTCCTGCCCACCCTCTGAGTCCAGGGCACCTGTCGGCTCGTCGGCCAACAGCAAGGTCGGCTCGTTCGCGAGGGCGCGCGCAATGGCGAGGCGTTGGCGCTGCCCACCCGAGAGCATGCCGGGCACCGTTCCCGCCTTGTCGCCGATGCCCAAGAGGTCGAGCAGATCGCGGGCCCGGCTCTCCGCCATCTTCCGCTTCCGACCGGCGATGACAGCTGGCAGTGCGACGTTCTCGAGCACGGTCATGCCTTCGAGGAGGTTGAAGAACTGGAACACGATGCCGATGTGGCGTCGGCGCAGCTGGGACAGCTCGTCCTCGGTCCTCCCGGTGACCAGCTCGCCCGCTACCGAGATGGTGCCCTCGTCGGCGACGTCGAGTCCGGCGATCAGGTTGAGAAGCGTCGACTTCCCACACCCCGACGGGCCCATGAGCGCAACGAAGTCGCCTGAGGGGACGACGAGGTTGGCACCCCGCAGCGCCCGTACCGGCACGTTCTCTGCTTCGAATGTCTTGCGGACTTTGTCTACGACCAAGGCGTCCATGTCATCCCTCTTTCGTTGCGCGGTCAGAGAAGCCGCACGCATCATCCACCAGTCTGTATGCGATCACGGGTGTCTCGCGTCCCTTCACCAGTTGGGGTGACAGCGCCACGGTCTCGTGAGGCGTGCGCCATGCGTCGACGGTCGCCTGGGAGACGACCGTCTCGCCCGCCTCAGCCAGCTGCTGGAGTCGTTGGGACATGTTGACCGTGTCCCCGACCAAGGTGTACTCGAGCCGCTCCTCCGAGCCCAGAAGGGCCGCCGCCGCCTCGCCGGTCGAGAGGCCGAGGCCGAGCCCGAACGGAGGCAGACCCTCCTTTTCCCATCGACGATTTATCTCGAGCTGCTTCTCGTGCATCGCCAAGGCCGCTGCCACGGCCCTGTCCGCATGGTCCTCCTGCTCGAAAGGGGCTCCGAAGACAGCCATCACCGCGTCCCCCACGAACTGCATCACCGTGCCATTCTCACCCAGGATCGCGTCGTTCATGGCGGCCCGGTGCACGTTCAACTGCCCGGCCAGCTGGCTCGGATCTGCGTGCTCGGCGATGGTCGAGTAAGAGCGAATGTCGCTCATGAGAACGGTGCAGACGACGCGCTCGGTCTCACCGATGTGTCGACCGTCACGCCGAAGCTTCTCCGCCAGCCCCCCAGGCAGCAGGCGCGACAGCGTCTCCCCCTGCTCCTCGCGGTCGACGATCGCCTTGTGCAGCAGGCGCAACCGTTGGAGCGCCCCATCCGTGCCCGCGGACACCCCTTCGGCGAGCTTGACGAATACCGCCTCGACTTCGGCGTCGACGGCTTCGGGCGGGAGCCGCCTGCTCACAGCGATGGCCTTGATGGGCTTGCCCTCGGCGACCATGCCCAGGAGCTCCTCCTCGGCCGGCGTCAGGCCACCGTTCGAGGTCACCGGTCGGATGAGCGCGTCGACGATTGCGGGATCGAGTGCGTTGCCCCCGCTTGCGACGGCACGGATCGCGTCGACCAGCTGGTCCCCCTGGGCGATGTGGTCCTTCAAGAGGTACCCGTAGCCGGCCGAGCCCTCGGCGAGGAGCGAGACCGCATATTCGGGATCATCGTACTGCGAGAGGATGACGACACCCGTGCCCGGATGCCGCTTGCGCACCTCCTTGGCCGCGTCGATGCCTTCGCGGTTGAATTCCGGGGGCATCCGGATGTCAGTGACGAGGACCTGGGGCTCGAGCGAGGCCGCGCCCTGCACCACCTCGTCGTAGTCGGCGGCGACCCCCACGATCCGAAGGTCCTTGTGGCGCTCTATCAGCGCCCGGACACCTTCGCGGACGATGAGGTTGTCATCGGCCAGCAGCACCGAGATCGTGCCCGTTCCACCCGTGTCGTCTGTCATTGCATGTAGTTCTCACACACCCAAGGGCCGGCGTACAGGTGGGGACCTTCCCGGCAACGGTGGTGCTAGGCACACCCTTGGATGCCTGTTGCCACACTCGTCAACACGCGCCCGGCGGTAGAGGCTTTGGACCATGACCACAGAAACGCTGATCCGCCACGAGGGGCTCGTCACCTCGCTGTCGTGGATCCCCACCGAGGCGATCGAGGGCGCACAGCGCCTCGCCTTCGACTCGGGGATCACGCACTATGACCCGCCCCCACCCGCCGAGGACATGGATGTCGAGAAGCTCCAGGAGGAGGACCGGTTCCGCTTCGCCAACGAGCTCCGGGCCTTCATCACGGTCGAGGACGGGCGCATCGTCGACTGTGGCTACCTGGGCGGAGGGCATATGGGATCGACCCTCGTCAACTTCGCGCGCTGTGAAGCATCGCTTCCAGGCCGTGCAACTGCCCGACATCCAGCGCGAGCCAGAGCGCGGCGACGGGTGGGTCCGCTTCGTCCAGACATGCGGCGGCCGCACCGGCGTCCCCGCGCCTCGGCGTGTACGCCGGCGGCCATTCATCCAGTGGCAGGCACCGCTGGTCTGGACCACGCTGTCGTTGACGCTGTTCGCGGACGGGAGGTCGGAGCACGCTCTCGTCGGCGCCAGCCGCTTTCCTCGGCACTGGGTCTACGGCGGCGACAACTGCCTGTCCCACAAGTCCGGTCTGACCGACTTCAAGGACTGGTACCGCAAATCGTTCGGCAAGCACAGTCCGTGGGGCGACGAGGAGTCGAAGGCATTGGTGACCGCGGTCGAGACCGCCCTCGAGACGGCGCTGTCGGCGCAGCTGATGCAAGGAGGGGGCAAGCGCCGTATCGAGCGGTTCCCGGCCGACACCATCCTCTTCAAGGAGGGAGAGCCGGGGACCGAGGTCCTCCTCATCCTCGACGGGGTCGTGCGGGTCGAGCGCGGCGGGGAGCGACTCGCCGAATACGGGCCCGGAGCGCTGCTCGGGGAACGGGCCCACCTCGAAGGCGGGGTCCGCACCTCGAGCAATATCGCCGTGACGCCCTGCCGCGTCGCCATGTTCGAGGCCGACCTCATCGACCGCTCGCATCTGGAGGAGCTGTCCTCGGGGCACCGCCGCGAGGACGACGCGCGAGACTGACTCGGTGCGCGTCAGCTTCTGCGGTGTCAGGGGGTCGACGCCCTCACCGGGTCCTGAATTCGTCCGCTACGGCGGGCACACGTCGTGTGTCGCGCTGTCGCACGACGGCGATGAGCATCGGCCGACCCTGCTGCTCGACGGCGGGACCGGACTGCGGCGACTGCCCGAGTTGCTCGGTGATCGCCCGTTCCGGGGCACCATGCTCTTGACGCA
The DNA here is from genome assembly GCA_963717455.1 of uncultured Acidimicrobiaceae bacterium. Classification (GTDB taxonomy): domain Bacteria; phylum Actinomycetota; class Acidimicrobiia; order Acidimicrobiales; family RAAP-2; genus Bog-473. The sequence continues at coordinate 925,331 of OY970336.1, read as the reverse complement.
CCTGCACTGGGACCACGTGCAGGGACTGCCATTCTTTCCCAGTGGCGATCACGAGGGTGCGCTGGTGACGCTGCTCCTGCCGGCCGAGGACGAGCACACCGACGCCGAGGCACTGCTGGCGCGGATGATGTCACCACCTTTCTTCCCCATCGGCCCGCACCAGCTGCGCGGCGACTGGCGCTTCGGTCTCGTGCCGAGCGGCACCTTCGACGCCGAGGGGTTCACGATCGTGGCCAAGGAGGTGCCCCACAAGGGTGGCCGCACCTTGGGGTTCCGGGTGAGCGACGGTCGTTCGTCGGTTGCCTACATTCCGGACCACTGCCCGACTGCGCTCGGCGACGGGCCCCAGGGGATCGGTGTGTACCACGAGGCAGCCCTCGAGCTGGCGCGCGGCGTGGACCTTCTGATCCACGACTCCCACCTCCGAGCTGAAGAGGTGGCCGAGGAAGGGTTCTTCGGTCACGCCGCGGCCGAGTACGCGGTCGGGCTCGGCAACCTCGCCGGCGCCGGGCGCGTCGTGCTGTTCCACCATCGCCCGGAACGCACCGACACCGAGGTGGATCGCACCGTGTGCCGCTTCGCAGAGAGCCCCGTGCCGGTCATCGGAGCCGCTGAGGGAACGACGCTGGCGCTGTGACGAACACGTGAGGCACGCAGACGCCGTGGTCGTCGGTGCCGGGCCAAACGGCCTGGTCGCGGCACTGACGCTGGCCCGGGCCGGCCTCGCAGTCGACGTCTACGAGGCGGCCGACGAGCCTGGAGGGGGCTGCCGCACGGCGGAGCTGACCGTCCCCGGCTTCCGTCATGACATCTGCTCCGCCGTGCACCCGCTCCTAGTGGCCTCCCCCGCTTTCGCGGACATCGACCTCTCCGCCCATGGCGTCCGGCTGCTGACCCCGTCGATCGCCTTCGCCCATCCTCTCGACGGTGGGCGCGCCGTATGCGTGGGGTCGAGCGTCGACGACGTCGCGGCCTCGCTCGCAGCCGACGGGCCAGCGTACGCCCGCACCTTTTCGCCGCTCGTGCGGGACGTGGACAAGATCCTCCCGGCCTTCTTGGGCTCCATGCGCACGATGCCCGCCCACCCCGTCGTTGCCGCCGGGTTCGGGTTGCGAGGACTCACGTCCGCCCAACGATTCGCCCGGCGGTTCACCACCGAGGCCGGGCGGGCACTCGTGGCCGGCACGGCCGCCCACTCCATGTTGCCCCTCACGGCGCCCCTCTCAGGCGTCTTCCCACGGCTCTTCACGGCGATGGCCCACCGCTTCGGCTGGCCGGTCGTCGAGGGAGGCAGCGCCGCCGTGGTGGACGCGCTGGTGACCGAGCTCGCCTCGCTCGGGACGCACATCGAGACGGGCCTCCTGGTGAAGAGGCTGGAGGAGCTCCCACCCGCCCGGGCCGTCGTGCTCGACGTCACCCCGCGCCAGCTCCTGGACATGGCGGGCGACGCCATGCCCCGGCGTTACGGCAAGGCACTCTCTCGCTACCGCTACGGGCCTGGCGTGTGCAAGGTCGACTGGGCGCTCGGCGGACCGGTGCCCTGGAGCGCCGACGGCTGCCGGGAGGCGGTCACCGTGCACGTCGGCGGCACGTTCGAGGAGATCGCGCGCGGGGAGGCCGACGTGAACGCCGGCCAGCACCCCGATCGCCCCTACTGCCTGGTGACGCAGCCGAGCGTCGTCGACGCGCACAGGGCTCCGGCCGGCCGGCACACGCTGTGGGCGTACTGCCACGTCCCCAACGGCTCCGACGTGGACATGACCGAGCGGATGGAGGCGCAGATCGAGCGGTTCGCCCCCGGCTTCCGCGACCTGATCCTCGGCCGGGCGACCTCCACAGCCGTGGACGAGGAGGAGCGCAACCCGAGCTATGTCGGAGGGGACATCAACGCTGGTGCGGCCACGCTCCGCCAGATGGTCTTCCGGCCGACGGTGCAGTGGAACCCGTATCGCACCGCGCTCGGGGGCGTCTACCTCTGCTCCGCCGCCACTCCGCCCGGCGGCGGCGTCCACGGCATGTGCGGGCTGGGAGCGGCGCGCGCCGCACTGCAGGACCTCGGGCGGGCCTGAGCAGGTCCTGCGGCGGAATGGGGCGCACCGTGTCGTATGCCTGGTACCGGTTCCGGACGACCTTGAGGTCGGAGCTCTCCTATTACATCTCCGTGATCCTGCTGGTGGGCGCACTCGGCGGCCTCTCCATGGGCGCCATCGCCGCGGCCCGCAGCACCGAGTCCTCGTTCTCCGACTACGTCGCCAGCTCGCACGTCCCCAATCTCTTCGTCCTCGATGGGGTGATCAACCCGGCGATCGGACTCGACTCGGCCTACAACCCCGCTCTGTTGCGAACATTGTCCCATCTGACCCACGTCGAACGGGTCGCTGACGTGGTAGAGCTCAACCTGGGCCCGCTCACCCCCAAAGGCCGACCGCTGCCAGCCAGCAATGGCATTCCCGCGGATGCCAGCGTCAACGGGTTGTACTTCACCGAGGATCCCGTCGCCATCACGCAGGGACGGATGCCCGACCCTCACAAGGCCGACGAGTTCGTCCTCGATGCAGCGACTGCGAAGGCATTCGGGTATCACGTAGGGGAAGTAATTCCCGTCGGGTGGCTGACCAATGCGCAGGCCAACTCCGGGAATGTCGCGCTGAGCTCGACGATCCCCGCCGACCAACGGGCGCGGGTGAAGCTGGTCGGCATCGCAGGGGGGCAGGCGACCAACCTGTTCCAGGACCAGGACGAGGCACAAGGCCAGTCCATCGTGTTGTTCACGCCGGCGCTGACCGACAAGCTGCTCGCCTGCTGCAGCAACACCATGCTGACCGCGCTGACGCTGCAGGACGGCAACCGGTATCTCTCCGCGGTGGAAGCAGAGATCAAGGGCGTGCTGCCCAAGGGTCTCCCCTTCGTCTACGTCCAAGTCGAGGATCGCGTCGCCATCGCCAACGACACCTTGCGGCCCGAGGCCATCGCGCTCGCCGTCTTCGGCGGCATCGCCGGCATCGCCGCCCTCCTCATCGCGGGGCAGGTCATCAGCCGCCGGATCCGCCTGAAAGCCGCAGATCTCGACATCATCCGGGCTCTCGGGGCAAGCCCATCCCTGACCTTCTGTGACGACCTGATCGGCACGCTCGGCGCCGTGGCAGTCGGCTCAGTCCTGGCCGGGGTGGTGGCCCTCCTCCTCTCGCCGCTGGCGCCGCTGGGACCGGTGCGGCCGTTCCTGCGCGTCGAGGTGCGCGCAGACTGGGCGGTGATCGGTCTCGGCGTGGCCGGCCTCCTGCTGTCCCTCGGGGTCATCGCGGCCCTGGCTTCGTGGCGAGCGCTGCCGGACAGAGCACGTGTCCGTGCCCAACGAATCTCCTCGTCGCGCGTGACGAGTGCCGCGGCGCGGGCCGGCCTCCCGCCACCGGCGATCACCGGCGTCCGGTTCGCCCTCGAGCCGGGGGTGGGCAGAAGCGCCGTCCCCGTGCGGTCGGCGATCCTCGGCGCCATCCTCGCCGTCACCGTCGTCGTGGCCACCGTCACATTCGGGTCGAGTCTCAACACGTTGGTCAACCACCCGGCGCTCTACGGCTGGAACTGGACCTATGACATGGACGGTGGTGGTGGGCTCGGCGACGTCCCCGGACAGACCGCGGCGAAGCTCCTCGACGCAGATCCATTCGTCGAGAGTTGGACCGGCGTCTCCTACTCGACCCTGCAAATCGACGGGATCAACGTGCCGGTGATGGGCACCACGCCCCGTGCCCCCGTGGCACCTCCTCTTCTCAGCGGGCACGGCCTCGAAGCCCGTGATCAGGTGGTGCTCGGCGCCGGCACGCTGCACGAGCTGCACAAGCGGGTGGGGGACACGGTGGTGGAGCGGGCACCCCACGGGACACCGGTCAGACTGACGATCGTCGGCACTGCGACACTGCCTCCCATCGGCGTCACGGGGTCGTCGCACCTCGAGATGGGAACCGGCGCACTTCTCTCCTACCAGCTCATCCCGCCCGCCGCGAGGAACCTCTTCGAGGTCACGCCGGGTCCTAACGCGATCCTGATCCGCACGAGGGGGGGAGCGAGCCAGGCGGCACTGCATTCGATTCAGGCCATCGGGCACAAGCTGGACATCGCCATCAACGGCGGCTCGGTGCTGCCTGTCCAGCGGCCGGCACAGATCATCAACTACGGTTCACTGGGCTCCACACCGATGCTCCTGGGCGCGGCGCTCGCCGTTGGTGCCGTCAGCGCGCTCGGCATCACGCTGGTCACATCGGTCCGGCGAAGACGGCGCGATCTGGCGATCCTCAAGACGCTGGGCTTCACCGGACGTCAGCTGGCGACCGCCGTGTCCGTGCAGGCGGGAGTCGCCGCCGTCATCGGCTGCGCCATCGGGATCCCGGCGGGGATCGCGGTCGGACGCGTGCTGTGGGACCTGTTCGCCGGCGAGATCAGCGCCGTCCCCTATCCCACCGTCCCGGTCGGGACCATCGCGGCCATCGGGATCTTGGCCATCATGCTGGCGGCCCTGGTCGCCACCATTCCGGGCCGTATCGCAGCGAGGACAGCCACCTCACAGCTCCTCCGCGCCGAGTGACGGTATCCACACCGGGAACGGGGTGGTGGCACCATGCGTCAGGAGTGTGCCCGCACCCTGTCGCAGACATCGGTCATCTGGGTCAATGGTCGTATGGGCCCGAGCGCACACCTCAACTCACCCACGGCCCCTCTGTCCGGGCGATCGACGTCGCGTGCTGCGGCGATCGCGTCAATGGTCTTGGGACTCGTGACCGTCTTGGCGGTCCTGCCTGTTGCCGGCGCCTCAGCCTCAACCCCACCGGCGAGCGGTGCCACGGTTGTCTCCTCCGAGTCGAGCCCGTACGGCCAGGTGCTCATGGTGGGATCGGGACAGTTCGCCGGCTATTCCCTCTACCAGTTCGACCGCAACACAGTCCGCGCCTGCACCACCACGGTCGTCACCGTACAGAACATGCCCCTCTCATGCGCCGGCTCCGAGACGGACAAGACGGCGGACTGGCCGGTGTTGACAACCGTGGGTGAGCCCGTCGCCGGACCCGGGGTCAACCGGCACCTGCTCGGGACCCTCCACAGGACGGACATCGGGGCCGACCAGGTCACCTACGCCGGCAAGCTGCTGTACCTCTTCGACAACAAACCGAACGTGTTCCAGGGGGAGAACGACATGGAGACCGTCTTGCCGTCGCCGCCGAACCACGGCGTGTGGAGCCTGGTGTCCGCGAAGGACGGGACGCCGGCCGTGGGCGCCGTCACCGTCACCACCCAGACCGTCCCGAACGGTCCCACCGTCCTGGCCGCCGACATGTTCCAAGGGTTCGCTCCCACGCCGGTCATCGTCTACAGCTACAGCAAGGACACGAAGAACCACAGTGTTTGTACCGGGCGGTGCGCTCTTGTCTGGATGCCGGTGCTCACGACGTCGGCACCGCAGGCCTCGGGATTGTCATTGAGTTCTCTCGGTGAGATACGGCGGAGCGACGGTACCAAGCAGCTGACCTTCGACGGCAAGCCGCTGTACTTCTACTCCGGTGAGGTGCCCCAGTTGAACCCCGCGACCGGGATGCCGCTGAACCCGGCCACCATCGGCACGGGGAACGGCTTGGCCGCCCCGGCGCACGACGGGGGCCACTTCTCCATCGTCCCGGCGCCCACGACCTGACCGGGCGTCAACGATCTCAGTCGGCGAACCGCTCGACCAGCACCTCGCCGAGACGGCGCACCGTGTCCGACGTCCCAGTGGGCACGTTGAACACGAAGTACTCCACCCCGGCCGCCCCGAGCTCCTCGACCCGCGCCACGAGCTCGTCGGCCGTCCCGACGTCGGAGCCCATGGGCTCCTCGCCCGTGACCTGGCGGAGGAAGTCCTTCGTCGTCGCCGTCTCCTCCTCGCTGTCGGTCAGCACGAGTGTGCTCAGCCGGCTGACCGTGACCTCGGACGGGTCGCGCCCCTCCGCCTCGCAGTGACCGCGCAGGACCTCGACCTTGTGGGCGATCATCGCGGGGTCTCCGGTGATGTTGCACATGTCGGCATGGCGCGCCACGAGGCGCAGCGTCCGCTTCTCCCCACCGCCCCCGACCAGGATCGTTGGCCCGCCCGGCTGCACCGGTGGCGGGACGTTGCGCGCCTCGTGGATCCGGTAGTAGGTGCCATCGAAGGTCGGCGCCTCCTCCGTGAACATGGCACGGCAGATCTGCAGCGCCTCCTCCAGCCGGCTGAGCCGCTCGCCCGCCGGCGGGAAGTCGAAGCCCAGCCCCTCGTGCTCCACTTCGTACCAGGCTGCGCCGATGCCGAGGATGGCCCGGCCCGCACTGATGACGTCGAGCGTCGTGACGATCTTGGCCAGGTGCGCCGGGTTGCGGTAGGTGACTCCGGTCACCATGGTGCCGAGGCGCACCCTCGACGTCCGGGCCGCCAGCGCGCCGAGCAGCGTGTAGGAGTCGAGCATGGGCTGGGTGGGGCCCCCGAGCGGGGGCAATTGGTAGAAGTGGTCCATCACCCACACCGAGTCGAAGCCGGCGTCCTCGGCCGCGGTCGCCATGGCAACGACGCCGTCGAAGAGCGCGCCGGGCGTCTCGCCGGCGGTGAAGTTCGGGATCTGCAGTCCGAAGCGCATGCAGCGGAACCTACCGGCGCGCCGGGTGCTCCGTGCGGGGGATCACCACCCCGTGCGCCGGCGGAGCCAGGCCAGGGCCACCTCACCCTGGGCGGCCTGGAAGGGTCGGAGCGTCGGTAGCCCGGAGGGCGCCGGCTCGAGCGAGTGCGATACGAAGAACCCCGAGATGGCGGCGAGGAGGACGGTGACGGCGTCGCGGTCGGCCTGCCGCGAGGGCCCGTGCCGGGCTAATAGCTCCTCGGGCGCGGGCCCGCCCTCCAGCACCACGGAGGGTGCCCAGCCGATCACGTCGAAGGCGGGGTTGCCCACCGCGCCGTGGGGCCAGTCCACGAAGACGACGCCGCCCCCATGGAGCAGCACGTTGTCAGAGCGACGTCGCCGTGGACGAGCGTCGAGCCCGCGCAGGCCTCGGGCCACCCCGCCTCGAGCTCGGCCAGCCGCGCCAGGTGGGCGGCCGCCCAGTGGTCCAGCGCCGCCGGGGCACCGGTCGCGGCCAGCGTGCTCCACCCGCCGAAGAGCTTGCGGGCATAGACGGCCAGGGGCTCCAGGGACGGCGCCGGGCTCGGTGTCAGCTCCTCGTGCATGGCGGAGAGACCTGCCATGACCGTCTCGAGCTCGGCCGCCTGCCAGGGGTGGCGGGGCGGGTGCCCGTCGATCGCCTCGAACGCGAGGGCCACCCACGCCCCGTCGTCGTACGTGTCGAGCAGGTGGGGAAAGCGCGGCGAGTCCGGCAACGCGGCCGAGACGACCGCCTCGCGGCGGTGCATCGACGGCGAGTCGGGGTTGAGCTCGGCCCCGACCGCCTTGACGAAGATGTCCCGCCCCGCGCACCGAAGCACCGCGGTCGCTCCCGGCGAGAACCCGCCGGCGACGTCGCGCACCGCGTCGAGTGCCCCACCCGCCACGCCGGCCGCCCACTCCTTCACCGCGGCGGGCACCTCCGCCCAGGGCAGGTGGACGCCGGCCGCCGGACCGGTCGGTGTCGTCACTCGGCGGCCGGTCCTGCCGCTTCGAGCGCCGCCGTGATGCTCTCGACCAGACGGCGCGCCGACTCCGCACTGAGCTCCACGGCGACGCGCGCCCCGGCCCGCGCGACGGGTCCGCGAAGTCGATGTTGAGCGTGTGGTCGAAGGGCGCGTGGAACGGGTGGTCGAAGTAGACCTGGGCCGAGGCGACGGAGAACCAGCCCTGCGCGCCCTTGGCGCTGCCGGCGATGGCGGTGGGGACGGTGAGGTAGGAGCACATGGTCAGCCCCCCGCCAGGTAGCGGCCGAACCACTCGAAGATGCGCCGCCAGCCGTCGACGGCCGCCTCGGGCCGGTAGGCCGGGCGGTCGACCGAGAAGAACGCGTGACCGGCGCCGTCGTAGCGGTGGAACTCGTAGGTCTTGCCGGCCGCCTCGAGCGCCGCCTCCAGCTCGTCGACTTGCTCGGGGCTCGGGAATTGGTCGTCGTTGCCGAAGAGGCCGAGCACCGGGCAGGCGAGGTCCGGGGCGCGGTCCATCAGCGGCGTGACCTTGAGGGGGAAGCCCTCGGGGACGGTGCCGGTCACGAAGGCCCCGTAGCAATCGACGGCCGCATCGACGGGGAGGCTCACGGCGGTCAGGAAGGAGTGCCGGCCACCCGAGCAGTAGCCGATGACCCCCACCTTCCCGTTGGAGGTCGGGAGCGCGCGCAGGGCCTCGATCGCCGCCCTGGCATCGCCGACGAACTGCTCGTCGGGGATCCCGCCGGCCTCGCGGGTGGCGGCCGCGGCGTCATCGGGATCCACATCGAGACCCTGGCGGGAGTACAGGTTGGGACAGATCGCGTTGTAGCCGAACGCGGCGAACTTGCGCGTGATCTCCTTGGTGCCCGAGTCCCAGCCCGGCAGGTGGTGGATGACGAGAACCCCGCCGAAGGGCCCGTCACCGGCGGGAAGGGCCTGGTAGGCGTTGATCTGTGCCCCGTCGGCGCCGGTGAACGTGACGTTCCGGGCGGCGAGGGCTTCTTCTGGTGCGGGCACGGGGCCTCCTTCTCTCCATGGTCCGTGCAACGGTGCGGTCGCTGCGTCGCCCACTATGGCGCGCCGTCCGAGCCGGCCGCGCCCCCAACCGGCATGATGTGCGCCGTGCGCCGACACTTCTTGCCCCTGGCGGGGCTGTTCGGGCTCGTTGCGCTCGCCACCGCCGCGGCGCCAGGGCCGGCGGAGGGCGGCACCGCGGCGGGGAGCGCACCGGGTGTCACCGCTGTCATCGGCCCCGGGCACCTGGACGCGCCCGGGGGCATCGCCCTCGATGCGGCCGGGGATCTCTTTGTCGCCGACACGGGGCACTGCCGGGTCCTCGTGGTGCCAGCACGCGCCGGGACGTCTTACGGGCTGCACCTCACGTCGGGGCGCGTCACCACCCTCGTCGGGGGCTCGTGCTCAGGCCCGGGTTCCATCGGCCACCCGAGCGGGGTGGCGGTCGACGCGCAGGGGGACGTGTACATCGCCGAGGCCACTGCGCAGCGCGTGCAGGAGATACGGCCTGTCGGGTCGGGCGCGGCGTTCACGGTCGCCGGCACGGGGCGGGCGGGCTTCAACGGCGACGGCCTCACCGCCACGACCAGCCAGCTGGACCAGCCGACGGGCGTCGCGGTCGACGCGGCGGGCGATCTGTTCATCGCCGACACCGCCAACTGCAGGGTTCGGGTACTGCCGGCCCGCAGCGCCACGCTCTTCGGGCGGGCGGTCACCGTCGGGCACCTCAGCACCGTGGCAGGCACCGGCGTCTGCGGCACAGCCGGCCAGGGCGGCCCGATCGCATCGGCGCAGCTGTGGGACCCGGTGGCCGTCGCGGTCGACGGCGCCGGAGACCTGCTCGTGGCCGACAGCGGCGACCAGTCTGTGCTGCTGGCCTCTCCGCGGGGCGGGACCTACTACGGCAGCACGGTCGGTGCGGACGACATCGGGGTGGTGGTGGGCGGGACCGGCGGCTACGGGCCGTACCTCGCCGACGGCCTCTCCGCCACCGGCCCGACCGCGGAGCTCAACGACCCTCGGGGGCTCGCCGTCGGACCGACGGGGGCGCTGTTCGTCACCGATGGGTTCATGCACGTCATCCGGGTGGTGCCGGCGACCGCCGGGACGCTCCTCGGCCGCCCGATGGCGGCGGGCAACCTCTACACCGCGGCCGGCGCCCTCCCGGTGAAGACCGCCGCCGGTCTCGGGGACGGCACGCGCTGGGTCCTGACGCGGATGGGCACGCCGGTCGGCATTGTGGTCTCCCCGTCGGGCACCGTCTACTACGGCGACGGCAGCCTCGACACGGTGCGGGCCGTCGGAGGGGCGTGACATGAGCAGGTTCGGCCGCCGCACGTTCCTCGGCTCCTCGGCCGGCGTCGCTGCCGGCGTCGCGGGGGGCGCGCTCCCGGCCGGCTCCCCCGCGTCCGGCGCGGAAGATGACGAGTGGCCGCTGGCGAGCACCGCCGTGCTGGCCGGGCCGTCCGGCCCACTGCGGGCGGACGGGCTCACCGTCAACGGTGCCGTCGACCCGGTGGGCGTGGATCCGGACGACTGCTCGTTCGCCTGGACCCTGCACGCGTCGGGGCGCAAGGTGCAACAGACGGCGTACCGGGTCATTGTGCGGCGCTCCGACCCGGCTCACGGCGGCGTCACCTGGGACAGCGGTCCGGTGCCGTCGGCCCGCCAGGCGTTCGTCGCCTACGCGGGGCCACCACTGGCGGCCGACGCGGCGTACGAGTGGACCGTACGGGCACGCGGCCACGGCGAGAGGTGGGGACCCACGTCGTCTCCGGCGCGCTTCTCGACTGCACTGCGGTCCGGCGACTGGAAGGCGCAGTGGTTGCGCCCTGCTGGAAGCTCCACGCAGCCCGACCGTGTGACCTATCTCCGCACCGTGGTGACACCGCCGGCGGGCGCACTGCGGCGCGCCACGGCGTACGTCTCCGCGGCACACACGTACCGGTTGTACGTGGACGGGGTGCCGGTGGACGCCTGGCCCAGTTTCTCGTACCCCGACGAGCAGTACGCGCGGGCGGTCGACCTGACCGGGTCGGTCACCGGTGGGAGGCGCATGGCGATCGGCGTGCTCCACCGCTGGTACGGGCCCGGGCAGGGAAGGCCGGCGTCCGCGCCAGGGCTCCTGTTCGAGTTGTCCCTGTGGTACGAGGACGGCCGCCACGTCGTCGTCGGGTCCGACACGAACTGGCGCGAGCAGCCCGCAGAGTGGCTACCCTCCCCCTTGCGCAACTCGGACGTCGGCGACTTCGTGGAGTGGGTCGACGGTCGGGCCCATCCTCAGGGATGGTCGACTCCCGGCTACGACGACAGCACCTGGTCGGCCGTGACCGTGGTCGGCCCCGCCGGCACGGCGCCGTTCACCGGGACGTTTGCACAGCGGACGTCCATCCGGGAGTCGCCCGTCGTGCCGGTGAGCCTGCACACGTTGACGGGCGGCGCAGTCGTGGCCGACTTCGGCGCCGTCTACGCGGCGCGGCCGCGGGTGGAGTTCGCCGCGGGACAGCCCGGGAGGACGGTGTCGATGCGCGTGGGGTACCTGCTCGATCCCGACGGCCAGGTCTCGACGTTGCACGGCACGCAGGAGACGAACCTCTCGTTCTCCTACATCATGGGCCCCGGCCGTCAGGCCTTCGAGGCATTCACCTATTTCGGGTTTCGCTATCTGCAGATCGACGATCCCGGTGAGCCCATCGGGCGAGACCAGGTCACGGCGATCACGAGGCACGCGGCGATGCCCGATGTCCCGATGGCGACCTTCTCATCCGACAGCCGCATGCTCAACGCGGTCTGGCGGCTCACGGCGCACTCCTGCCTCTACTGCAGCCACGAGCAGTTCGTCGACACGCCGACCCGGGAGAAGGGCCAGTTCGTGTGGGACGCGGCCAACGAGTCGGAGGCGATCATGCGAGCCTACGGCGACCAGAACCTGAGTTGGCAGGGGCTGCGGGACGTCGCCCGCGGACAGGCCCGGTACTGGCCGGACGGACGCGTCAACGCGGTCTATCCCAACGGCGATGGTGCACGCTCCTACGCGACCTTCACGGCGCGCTATCCCGAGTGGCTGTGGCGCTACTACGTCTCGACGGGCGACCGGGACACCGCCGTCTCGCACTACACGTCCGCCACCAAAGTGGCCGAGTGGCTCTGGGCAGCCCGGCGGAGCCCCACCGGGCTGCTCTACGGCCTCGCCGACACCAGCAACGGCGATCCCGTGTACGGCTACGACCTCTCCGTGGTGGCGGACACGGCGAGCAATGCCCTCTCCGTCAACGCGTTCGCTCGCGTGTCCCAACTCGCCTCTCTCGCCGGTGATCTCGGCGGTGTCTCGACGTGGCGGGCACGGACGGCTCAGCTCATGGCGGCGATCAATGCGGCACTGCGGCGCAGTGACGGAACGTACGTGGACGGCCTGTATGCCAACGGCACACAGAGCGGGCATTCCTCGCAGGAGGCCAACGCGCTCGCGCTTGCCTATGGCGTCGTGCCGACGGCCGACACGGCGGCCGTGGGTGCGTACGTGGCGAGCCTCGGCATCGACCTGGCCCCGAACCACGGCCTCGAGCTCCTCCGTGCCCTTGCCGCCGCGGGGAAGCCCGACGCCATGGTGCACACCCTGACGGACGCGTCCGTCCCGGGCTGGGCCCACATCGTGGCGGCCGGGGGGACCTTCACGTGGGAGATGTGGCAGCCCAGCGACCTGATCGGCGACTCCATGTCGCACGGGTGGGGCTCCTCGGCGTTGGTCGCCATGCAGGAGTCCCTGCTCGGGGTGTCGCTGATGGAGCCCAACCCCGACGGCACGGTCCGCTTCTCCGTCGCCCCGCCCTCGAACGGGCTGGCGCACGCGTCGGGGTCGGTGCCGACCGTCGCCGGGCCGGTCTCGGTGTCGTGGCAGCGCCGATCCGGGGGCGTGAGCCTCGCGCTCGCCGTCCCCGCCAACGCGTCCGGCCTGGTGCACCTCCCGGCCAGCGGGCCCTCGAGCGTGCGCGAGGGCGGCGTCGCCGCCGCGAAGGCGCCCGGCGTGTCCGTCTCCTCGGTGGCGGACGGCGTCACCGTCCTGTCGGTTGGGAGCGGGAGCTACCGGTTCACCAGTGGATGAGCCTCAGTAGACCGTGTCCTCCAGCACCTCGAGGTCGACGAATTCGGGTGGCCCCTCGAAGATCTCGGCCATGGTCGCCAGGACAGCCTCGAGGGCCGCTTGGCGCGCCGGGTCCTGCTCGCGGGCCCGTGCCCTCTCCTCACTCTCGAAGATCACGAAGTTGTAGACGCGGCTCGGGTCTTTCTGGTCCCGCGCCGCCGTCGTGCGCAGGAGCCCGGATCCCGGCTGCTCGGCCGCACGCAATTGCTCGTAGAGCCTCGGTAAGTCGCCTTCCTTGCCGGGCTTGAGCCGCATGATGATGAGTTGTGCCCACACGGGGTTCCCCTCCTGTCTCGCCAATCGCCACAACGCAGGTGCGCCTGGTGCGCCGGGGCGACCGCCGCTCTGTACGGCGGTGCGGCGCACACTACCTACGATGTGCAGGTCGTGCCTGACGCAGGCGCAGTCCCATTGACCAGGTACGCCTGCACGTCTTCCCGCACACATGCGCTGTAGAAGTAGGCCACGTGGTCGTCCCCGTCACGCGTCAGCAGCACGCCGTGCGCGAGCTCGTGGGACACGCTCACCGCCCATGCGTAGGGCGTCGCCGGGTCGCCGGTGGTGCCGATCACGAGGATGGGTGGCGCGCCAAGGGCGGCGACCGGACCAGGCGTCCGTGTCGGCGCGGCGGGCCACACCGAGCGCGCGGCCTCGCCCCAGGCCAGGAGCGGACCGAAGACCGGCGTCGACACCTTGAGCAGCGCGGCCAGGTAGCCGTAGTCAGCCGGCGCGCGTGACACCGGGTGGCCGAGGCAGTCGATCGCCAGGGCCGCGTCGCTCCCGTTGATGGAGCCGTTCGTGTTGTAGTGGTCCGACATGGCGACCACCGGTGCGCCGCCGCCGGCGGCGTCCGCGGCCAGTGCGGCCCCCAGCTGGGGCCAGTCCGACCGCGCGTAGAGCCCGTCGAGGAGCGCGTCGTAGAGCTCGGCCGCCCCGGCGGCCCGCCCACCGCCCGCCGGCACCGGCGTGGTGGCGCCGGCGGCGATCTGCGCCAGCAACGCCGTGGTCGGGTCACCCGCCGGTCGCCACGGGCAGGCGGAGCTGCCGGCGCACCAGGAGAAGAACGCGTCGAGCACGTTCTCGAACCCCGCGGCCTGCCCCTAGGTGATCTGGTTGAACGTGAGCGCCGGGTCGATGACGCCGTCGAGGACCATGGCCCGGACGTGCGTGGGGAACAGGGCGGCATAGGTGAGGCCGAGCAGCGAGCCGTAGGACTGCCCCATGTACGTGAGGCCGCTGTCCCCCAGCGCGGCGCGGAGCCGGTCCATGTCGCGGGCGACGTCGACCGATCCGACATGGGGCAGCACGTTCGCGCTGGCCCGCTCGCATGCTGCGGCGAACGGCTTCAGCCCCGCGATGGTGGCCGCCTCCTGGCTGGGTGTGGTCGGCACCGGGTCCGACAACGTCGTCGGCGGGCTCCCCGGTTTCTCCCCGCAGGTCACCGGGTCGCCGCGCTCCACGCCCCGCGGGTCGAACAGCACGATGTCGAAGTCGTCGAGCAGCTGCGGCGTGAGCGCGCTGAGTTCGTTGGCCATGTCGTCGATGCCGGATACTCCCGGGCCTCCCGGGTCGATGACGAGCGACCCGATCCGTGCCGTGGGGACCTCCGCCGGGTGCCGCGCCGCCGCGATCGGGATTGTCGGCCCCCGCGGGTCCGCGTAGTCGAGCGGCACCACGAGCGTGGCGCACTGGAGCCCGCCGTTGCACGCCGACCACGAGAGGGGCGTAATCGGCGGTGCGGGCGGAAACGTGGTTGTCGTGGTCGTCGTGCTCGTGCTCGACGTCGCCCCGTGGTGCGGCGCGGTGCGCTGGGCCTGAGGCGACCCAGGGAGCGACGCGCACGAGGCGGTGAGCAGCGATGCCGTGGCCACCGTCGGCAGGAACACGCGCCTCGCCGCCGTCAGCCTCCCGATCACCGGGACCACAGTGACACGAACTGATCGGCCGCGACCGTTCACCCGGTCGAGGAGCACCATGGTGGAGGAGGCCGAACCGATCGCTGGCATCGACGTCGGGCGGCCCGGCGCGTCGGGGGGCCGGGCCGAAGTAGCGGCGGGGAGGCTCCTGAGCGAGGCGGTCGGGCGTCACGGTCTGGTCCTGCACGGCCGCGCCGCCCGGGTCGTGCTCGCCGCCCGGCTCGCAGGGGCCTTCCCGCCCTCTGCGCCCTCGGGCACAAACCGTGAACCTTCTTGGACTCTCGTATGCTCCGCGACCAACCCGTCGGTCGACCCAGAGCCGGGAACTGAGGAGGCACCCTAGTGATGGCCACGTTCCAATCCGTCGGCGTGATCGACACCATGCTGGACTTCCCTCACCGTGACATGAAGGCGACCTACCGGTTCATCACCCGACAGACCAAGGACTCCCAGTCCAAGGAGGAGTTCGAATTCCCCGTGGAGTACATGTTCAAGGACGTCCCCGACAAGACGTTGCGCGAGGTGGACGACCCTGTCGCCGTCACGTTGCGGGAGATGGACCTGTGGGGCGTCGAGAGAGGTTTGATCGGTGTCGGTGACCCGGAGGGCGTCGGCACCGACGCGCTCGCACGCTACCCTGATCGCTTCATCCCGTCATCCCATGCTGACCCCAACGAGGGCATGAAGGGCATCGCGCGGCTCGTGCGCGAGTACGAGACGCACGGGATCCGAGCGGTCGGCGTGTTCCCGGCAGGCACGTTTCCCCAGGTACCGATCAACGACAAGAAGATGTACCCCCTCTACGCCAAGTGTGTGGAGCTGGGCATACCGATCTTCTGCTGTGCCGGTATTCCCGGGCCCAGGCTGAAGGCGGCGTGCCAGCACGTCGAGCTCATCGACGAGGTGATGTACGACTTCCCCGACCTCGTCTTCGTGACACGCCACGGTTGCGAACCCTGGACCGAACTGGCCATCAAGCTGATGCTGAAATGGCCCGGCCTCCATTACTCCACGAGTGCCTTCGCCCCCAAGTACTACCCGAAGGACATCATCGAGTACGCCAACACCCGAGGGGCCGACAAGATCATCTACGCCGGCTACTTCCCGATGGGCCTCTCTCTGGAACGAATCATGACGGAGATGCCCGATGTCGGCCTGAAGGACGAGGTCTGGCCAAAGTTCCTCCGCACCAACGCCCTCCGCGTCTTGGGCCTGGAAGAGGCCGAGGCCGTGGCGGCAGGCGCGTGAGCTCGCCCCTAGTGGGACGACGACGGGTCGAAGGGATCCCGACCCATCTGCTCGCGCACGGTCACGACGGGGGGGTTGGTCAGGGTCCGACGCTGCCAGTTCGCGCCGTCCACCACGAGGGTGTGGCCGGAGATGAACCGTGCGAACGGGGACGCGAGGAAGGTCGCGGCCCACCCGAGCTCCTGGACGCGCCCGACTCGTAGGGCAGGTTGGCAGAGGTCCTTCCCGCTGGTCCGGTCGAGGTTGCCCCGAATGTCCTCCGTCATGTCCGTGTGCGGGAAGAGGCCGGGGACGAGGCCGTTGACCTGGATCCCATAGGGGCCCCACTCCACTGCCAGCGTCTCGACCATGTTCTTCACCCCGGCCTTGGCTGCGGCCGAATGGGCGAAGCCGGGACCCCCCGTCCAGGCGTAGGAGGCACCCACGTTGACGATGGAGCCCGCAGTCCCCTCCGCGAGGTGACGTCGAGCGAACTCGCGGGAGCAGAAGAAGGTCCCGTTGAGGGTGATGTCGACCACCGTCCGCCACGCGTTCGGCGACATGTCCTCGGCCGGCACGGGGAAGTTCGCGGCGGCGTTGTTGACGAGGACGCCGGGAAGCCCGAACGACGCCGTCGCCTGGTCGAAGGCCGCACCGACCTCATCCGGCTCACGAATGTCGCACGCAATCACCACCACGCGGGCACCAAGCGCCTCGACGGCACCGCGGCCAGCATCGAGATGCTCTGGCTTTCGGCTGACGATGACCAGATCGGCCCCGAGGCGCGCGAATTCGGTCGCAATCGCCTTACCGAGCCCCGTCCCCCCGCCCGTGACCATCACGGAGGTCCCCGCAAACGTACCGTCCGGCAATGCCGAGACCCCCGCCGCCGGAGGCTCGAGAAGTCCCTTTTGCTGGTTCATAGCCTCAACTCCCGGTGTAGTGCGGCTCACGCCCTTCGTCCCGCGACGCTTTGAACTCAGCGAAGTCGGATGACTTGTTGATGAAGGTCTGGTAGATCAGCTCGTCCGCCATGGACGACCGAATCGCGGGTTCACTGAGGTGCCGGAGGACGCGCCGCGCCATCTTCACGGTCACGGCCGGGGCCCGAGCGATCCTGTCCGCCATCTCTCGGGCCGTGTCGTCGAGCTCCTCGGGCGGAACGATCCGGGAGATGATCCCGTGACCCAAGGCCTCCTCCGCGCCCATGGCGCGTCCGGTCAGGACCAGGTCGCTGACTACTCCGGTACCGCAGATCTCGAACAATCGCCCCATGCCGCCGGTATCGGGAATCACGCCGTAGCCGACCTCGGGCAGCATGAAGCGCGAGCCCTCGGCCGCGATTCTGATGTCGCACAGCAGTGCCCGCTGGAACGAGCCGCCGATCGCCCAACCATGGATGGCCACGATGATGGGCGCCTCGAGCTCGAACACCTCGAGGATGCCCCGATGGCCGCGGGTCATGAGCTCGTGATGGCTGAGCTCGGTCACGTTCGTGCCGATTGCCGACACGTCTCGACCCGACGACCACGCAGCCCCCTCGCCCCGCCAAATCACGACCCGCACCTCGGGGTGCTGCTTCAGCTCGGTCAAGATCTCGAAGAGACGCAAATCCATGTCGTCGTCGAACGCGTTGCGCTTCTCGGGATTGTTGTTGGTGATCACAGCCACCGGAGGATCGACTTCCAGCAGCACCTTCTCCGTCATGGCATCTCCATTCCTGCAAACGACCGGTAGCGGTGTTCTGCATCCGCGGCGTACGACAACTCCTCATCCTCGATGGTACGTTGCTCTTCGCTCGTCCCGGCTGCTCTGCGGGAGGACCTGCTCGAGCTCGATGAGGGCGCGACTTCGGCGAGCCGGCGCTCGGGCGTGCCCCGCCTGCCTACGCTCCCTCGGGTACTTCCCACAGGCCGACCGGTGCCTCCCCGGGCCGGAAGTGGCCGGGGAGGCGCTCGCCCGACATGGCGCGCTCGATGCGCTGCTGCATGCCCGGGAGCAGCGACCCGTCGGCGATCATCTCCATGTAGACGGCGCCGGCGTTGCCCACGTCGAAGAAGTCACGCTGCCAGGACCACTCGAAGTTCCCGCCGTAGCGGAACCAGCTGCCGCCCAGGCCGGCGATCTCGTAGTGGGTGCCGTCGGCCCGCGTGGCGTCGGCCAGCTGCTTCCACAGGCCGAGGATCTCACCTTGCGCCTCGTCGATCAGGACCCTCTGGTACGGATAGGTCCAGCCCTCCAGCCCCGCCATCTCGAGGCCGAGGGCGATCTCGCGTATCTGCTCGCGCCCCACGACCATGAACTCGTCCTTGGGGCCGACGTTCCAGCCGTAGGTTGCCTCCTCGGTGTACAGGTCGGCCATGTGGCGCCAGTCCTGTGCAGCCTCGCCCGCCTTGTTGGCCTCGAGCCAGCGCTCGACCATCTCCTCCAGTTCGGCACGCGGGTACGCGGGCATCGTCAGTCCTCCTCTATCGACAGGGCATGGGTCGGGCAGTACTTCACGGCCAGCTCGACGGCGGGGCGCAGGTCCTCCGGCGGCTCGGGCATCAGGATCGTGAGCTCCCCCCGCTTCGAGACCGAGAACACCTCGGGTGCCTCCCCCTCGCAGGCGGCGTGCCCCTGGCACAGGTCGCGGTCCACCACGATCCTCATGCCGGGGCTCCCTTCCGGCGCCGGTAGCGGACCCGGCAGGGCTGCTCGAGCTGGACCACCATTTTGGAGTGGTCGTTGCGGTAGCTCTCGAGCGGCTGGGCCGCCTCGAACTCCCACCCCTCGAGCAGCACCGAGAAGATGGCCTTGAGCTGCATCATGGCGAAGGCGGCGCCAACGCAGCGATGCCGTCCCGCCCCGAAGGGGATCCACGTCCACGGGTTGGCCCGGTCCTCCTCGCGGGGCTCGAGGTAGCGGGCCGGCACGAAGGCGTCGGGGTCGGGGAAGTCCTCAGGGATGCGGTTGGAGACGGCCGGGCTGGCCGCCACGAACTTGCCCGCCGCAATCCGGTAGTCGCCGTAGGCGAGGTCCTCCATGGCCATGCGGAGCAAGAGGATGAGCGGCGGGTGCAGGCGCGGTGCCTCTTTGATCGACGACTCCAGACGGGGGATCTCGCGCAGGGCCTGGAAGCTGACCTCCGAGCCGTCCCGGTACAGCTCGTCGAGCTCGGCCGTCACCGCCGCCAGCTCGTCGGGATGGCGCAGCAGCTCGATGAGCGTCCAGGCCGCCGTGCCCGACGTGGTGTGGTGGCCGGCGAACATCATGGAGATGAACATGCCGGTGACCGTGTCGGCGCCGAAACGCAGGGACCCGTCCTCGTCCCGGATGGACATGAGGACGTCGAGCAGGTCGGACTCCCCCTCTGCCGGCGGGAGTCCCGCGGCGCGGCGGTCCATGATGCCCGACACCAGCTCGACGAGGGACACCCGGGCGGCGTCGCGGCGCCGGAAGCTCTCGATGTCCGCGTACGGGTCCACGTAGGCGATCGGGTCCGTCCCGCGCTCGAGGTCGTGGTAGAGCTGCGCGAAGCGTCCGTCGAGCTCGCGCCGGAAGCGCGTGCCGATCAGGCATGCCGACGAGGTGTAGATGGTGAGCTCGGCGAACCACTCGAGCAGGTCGATCTCGCCCTCGTCGCCCCAGGCCGCCACCATCTGCTCCACCTCCGCCGCGATGGTGGCCGCATGGCCGCGCATGAACTTGTCCCGCAGGGCCTGGTTGTGCAGCATCTCGCGGCGGCGCTCCGGCGGCGCGTCGAAGACGACGCCCTTGCCGAAGATCGGCGTCATGAAGGGATAGGCCTCGGCCTGGTCGAGCTGTTCCTCCGGGGCCCGGAAGTAGAACTCGTTGGCGTCCGCCCCGGTGAGCAACACGACGTCGCGCTCGCCGATGGTGAACTCCCCCACGTCGCCGCACTCGGCGCGCACGCGTGCCATCAACGCGATCGGGTCGGTGCGCAGCTCGTCGAGGTGGGCGTTCTCGCCGGGGCCTCCCGACACCCGCGGCGGCTCGCGAAGCTCGGTCGTCGTGGTCACGGTGCTCCCTCCTGGTTCGACGGTGCCTCGGGCTGGACGTCGATGATGCTGAGGTGCGTCCCCCGCGGCGCCGCGACGGCGTGCGCGATGGCCAGCGCGACGCCCTCGGGGCGCAGGAACGCCGAGTGCCGCGCCAGACCCCAGCGCGCCCATTCGGTGATCACCTCGGCGGTGACGTCCGGGTCCCAGTCCAGGCCCATAGCCGTCTGTGTCGGGCCGGGCCGCACGATCACCGCGCGCACGCCCGTCCCCTCCAGCTCCATCTGGAGCGCCGTCACGAACCCCTCGAGCGCCCACTTCGACGCCACGTAGGCCGCCATGCGCGGCCGCGGGTGCGCCACCACGTCGGAGGTGACGAAGATCAGGTCGCCCCTCTTGCGCGCCACCATGCCGGCGCCGAGTGCCCGCACCAGGCGGTGGGCCCCGCCGGCGTTGACGCGCAGCACGGCCTCGAAGTCCTCCGGCGTGGTCTCGAGCGCCGATCCCGGCTGGATGCGCGCCGCGTTCGAGACGAGGATCTCCACCGGCCCGAACGCCGCCTCCGCCTGCACCAGGAACGGTCCCAGCGTGTCCGGGTCGGCCAGGTCGAGCTCGAAGGCCGCGGCCTCGCCCCCCTCGCCCCTGATCTCCTCGGCGATCTCTTCGCAAACCTTGGCGCGCCGGGCCCCGAGCACGACGGGATGGCCCGCCCGGGCCAACACGCGCGCCGTCTCGGCACCGATGCCCGACGAGGCACCGGTGATCACCGCCGGCCGGCGGTCGGGCTGGGGGTCGAAGCGCGGCATCAGCGCGGCGTCACCGTGGTCGGCAGCGCGGCCAGGCCGCGCACGTTGATGGAGTGGACCCGCTGCAGGCCGGCCTCGTCGACGTCATAGGCCTCGATCCGGGCCAGGGCCTCCGTCAGGGCGATGCGGGCCTCCATGCGCGCCAGCGCCGCGCCCATGCAGAAGTGCCGGCCTCCGCCGAAGCTGATGAGGTTCTGGGTGCTGCGATCGAGGTCGTAGGCGTCGGGCTCGTCGAAGACGGCCTCGTCGCGGTTGGCCGACCCGATCAGCAGGAGGACCCGCCGGTTCGCCTCGATGTCGACCCCCTGCACGGTGACCGGCTGGCGGGTGACCCGGAGGATCATCTGGGTGGACGTGTCGTAGCGCAGCGTCTCCTCCACCCAGTCGGCGACGCGGGCGGGGTCGCCCATCGGCTTGGCCAGCTGCTCGGGATGGCGCCAGCCCCAGTACCAGGCGTTGCCCAGCAGCTTGGTCGTCGTCTCGTTCCCGGCCACGACGAGCAGGAAGAGGAACGAGATCACCTCGTCGTCGGTGAGGCGGTCGCCGTCGATCTCGGCCTGCAGCAGGGACCAGGTCAGGTCGTCACGCCGGTGCCGGCGCCGGTCGCTCACCATGTCGGCGTAGTAGCCGGCCAGGACGAGTGCCGCCTCGAGGCCCTCGGGGGGGATGTCGTTCATGCCCTCGGCGCGGTGCACCAGGAGGTCGGCCAGGCGACGCACCTCCGCCCGGTCCGCGGGCGGCACACCGACCAGCTCGGAGATCACGTCCATGGGGAGCCGGCCCGCGAAGTCCGCGATGAAGTCGAACGTGCCCGCTGCCAGCGCGGCGTCGAGGTGGGCCACCGCCAGCTCCCTGATCCGCGCCTCCATCGCCGCCACCCGGCGCGGCGTGAAGCTCTTGCCGACAATGGAGCGCATCCGGGTGTGCCGGGGCGGGTCCATGGCGAGGAACGACATGGCGCGGTGGGCCTCGGGGCCGAAAGCGGCCGGATCGAGGCTGACGCCGTACGCGTTCGAGTAGCGGTCGACGTCGCGGAACGCCGCGAGCACGTCGGCATGGCGCGCCAATGCGAAGAAGTCGAGCTCCTCGTTGTAGAAGACCGGCGCCTCGGCGCGCAGGCGCGCGTAGGTCGGGTAGGGATCCTCGTGGATGGCGTAGTCGTACGGGCTGTAGGTCAGCGGGGTGGCGGTCGTCACCGCGCCTCGCCCGTCATGAGAGCGGTGGCCTCGGCCATCAGCCCCGGTACCGCGTCGAACGACAGGTGGCCCATGCCCGCGCTGAGGAGGGCGCCGGTGTAGGTGACCTGGAGCACGCTGAGGACGGCCGGCTCGGCGCCGGCATCGAGGGAGGCCGCTAGGCGGCGGCCGATCTCTGCACCGATGCGCGAGCGCACGCGCTTCACGTCGGGGCCCTCGCCGAGGAGCGCGGTCGTGCAGGCGGTGACGGCCGAGGATCCCATGGACCCGAACCCCATGGTGCGGGCGGTGTCGGCGACGCGTTCGGGCAACGCCAGGCTGAGGTCGACCAGGTGCGGCGATGACTGCACGCGGCGCCACAACACCTCGGCCAGCAGGTGGTCCTTGCCGGAGAAGTAGGTGTAGGCGGTCGCCGGCGCCACGCCGGCCCGCTTGGCGATGGTGCGCACTGTGATTTCGGCGTAGGGGCGCTCGTCGGCCTCCTCGGCCGCCGCGGCCACGAGGCGCTCCATGACCTCGGCCTGGCGCTCGGAGAGTTGGCGACGGCCCGGCTGCTCCGAGGGCGCGGCCGGCGTCGCCGTGTCCATGGGGTCGAACACGCTCAGCCTGCCGGAGTCGGGAAGTGCGGCGTGCCGTCCTTCATGGCGGGGAACGCGAAGGTGGCCGCCGTGGTCATGCGGGTGATCTTGGTGATGTCCTTCTCGGGCAGCGTCTCGGTGTCGTCGTCAATGACGATCTCCCAGCGGCAGTGCGGCACCCGGTCCGACGGCACGCGGGGCGGTCGGTGCACGTGGCGGATGTGCGCCTTGGGGTTCACCGCCTGGGCGGTGACGTCGAAGGTGCCGTCCTCGATGTGGTGGCACATGTTGGTGACCATGCCCTCCCCGAAGGGCTCGGCGTCCATCAGCGCGCCGCAGTAGGCCAGCTCGAAGAAGCCGTGCTGCTCGTCGACCAGCTCGTAGTGCACGTCGAGGTAGTGGTGCGGGAAGCCGGGGTCGAGCTGGAGCACCTTGAAGATGGCGGAGACGCCGTCGCCGTGGATGTTCATGATGCGGCGGAGCCGCTCGCCGTAGACCGGGCTCGCGCCGGCCCATTCCTCTATCGCCAGCTCCTTCACGGCTTCTGCGCCGTAGCGCATGCCAATGGAGGCGCACATGGAGCGGTCGAGCAGATGGACGATCAGCGTGTACTCCCGTACGAGCCTGACCAGAGCGTCCTTGGAGAGGTCCTCGTAGTCGAACGAGGGGTCGAACTCGCCCGAGTAGTCGTTGCGCTCGATCACGCGTATAGACTATAGTCCAGACAGTTGTCCAGATCTAGGGTTCTTCCGGGATTCGGAGGATCGACGACCGGGAGGTTGGACCGAGGTGCCGGAGAACGAGAAGGGCGGCGCGTCCACCGCGCCGCGTGCGGGGGTCATCGGTCTCGGGGACATCGGCCGCGGGCTTGCGTCCTCGCTGCTGGGCACCGGCGTGCCGGTCTCCGTGTGCGACGTCCGCCAGGAGGCCACCACGCCGTTCCGGGAGGGGGCCCATGTGGCGGCGACAGCGTCGGCGCTCGCCGCCCGCAGCGACGTGGTCCTCGTGGCCGTGTTCAACGACGCACAGGTGCGGACCGTGCTCCAGGGTCCCGACGGTGTGTTCGCGGGGGCGGCGCCGGGGACCGCGGTCGTCATCGTCAGCACGATCCCGACCAGCACGGTGCTCGAGATGCGCGCCGAGGGCGGGCGCCACGGGGTCACAGTGGTCGACTGTGGCGTGAGCGGCGGACCGGACGCGGCCGCGAACGGCGAGCTGGTGTGCATGATCGGCGGCTCCCCCGACGAGGTCGACCGGGTCCGCCCAGTCCTCGACGTGATCAGCTGCCTCGTGCTGCACATGGGACCGCCCGGCGCTGGGCTCGCGGCCAAGCTGGCCCGCAACCTCATCACGTACGGCTCGTGGCTGGCCGCCTTCGAGGCCCAGGAGCTGGCCGAGGCGGCGGGCATCGACCTGCTCAAACTCGGGGAGGCGGCCCGCGAGAGCGACAAGCGCATCGGCGGAGCGTCCCGCCTGATGTTCCGCACGACGGCGGAGCCTTGGCCCGCCGATACCGACGCGGGGCTGCTGGGCGCCATGCGGGCCGGGTCGGAGGTGGCCCACAAGGACCTGACGACGATCCTCGCCCTCGGCGCACAGCTCGGCGTCGCCCTCCCGCTGGCCGAGCTGACTGAGCGGCGCTGTGACCGCGTCTTCGGCTTCGGCGACGAGACGGAGTGACCCGGAGCGACGGGTTCCCATGCGTCTGCGTGCACTCGGCATGGCTAGGGTCGGGCCCGCGGAGGGAGGTCAACATGCCCAGGTGGAACGAGGATCGGCTGTGAGCGCACCGCAGGACAGGCGCGCCGCGGGCATGGCCAAGATGCAGGAGGTCTACGGGTTCACCGTCGACCCCGACAGCCTCCCAGGGCGCTACGTGGACATCACCGTGGACCACCTGTTCGGGACGGTGTGGACCGATGACGCACTCGATCTGCGCCAGCGGCGCCTGCTCACCATCGGAGTCTTGGCCGCCCAGGACAAGAGCGATCTGCTCGAGATCCAGTTCGACGCCATGCTCGAGCGCGGCGAGCTGACGCCCGAGCAGATCCGCGAGGTCGTCGTCCACCTGACGCACTACATCGGCTGGCCCTTCTCCACCGGCCTGAGCGGCGCGGCCGAAACGGTCATCCGACGCCGCGCCCAGGCGGCCGGGGACGGCGACGTGGAGGCCTGAGTCGTCCATGAGCAGTGTGGAGACGGACGACGCCGCCGCCGGCGTCCGCGTCCTCGCCTTCAACCGGCCCGCGGTCCGCAACGCCTTCGACACCGCCATGTACCAGGAGCTGACCACCGCCCTGCTCGCCGCCGACGCCGACGAGGCGGTCAGCGCCGTCGTCCTGACCGGACGCGGCACTGCCTTCAGCTCGGGCCAGGACCTCGCCGAGATGGCGGCCATCGCCACCGGCACCTCCGTCGATGGGGCCGGGCAGGGCTTCACGGGCCTCCTGGACGCGCTGATCGGGACGGCGGTCCCGCTCCTCGCCGCCGTGAACGGCACCGCGGTGGGGCTCGGCTTCACCATCCTGGCCCACTGCGACCTCGTCCTGGTCGAAGCCGGGGCGCGCCTGCGCGTGCCCTTCGCGGAGCTGGGTGTGCCCGCCGAAGCGGCCAGCAGCCTCCTGTTCCCTGCCGCCATGGGCTGGCAGCGGGCGGCGCGGGTGCTGCTGACCTCGGACTGGGTGAGCGCCGAGGACCTCGTCGGCCTCGGCCTGGCCCTCGAGGTCTGTGCAACGGGCACCGTCCTCGCCGAGACAGTCGCCCTGGCAGCGCGCGTCGCGTCGCATCCCCGCGCCGCCACGCGTGCCATCACCTCCCTCATGCGGGCGGCCCGGCGCGACGCGGTGGCGGAGGCCAACCGGCGCGAGCAGGGCGCCTTCGCCGCGCTGCTCGGGGACGCCGTGGGCGCCGGTGCCTGACGGTGCGGCTGGGCATCACCGCCGCCCTCACCGACCGGGACATGGCGCCCCCCGCGCTCGCCGCAGCGGTGGAGGAGCTCGGGTTCGACTCGCTGTTCCTGCCCGAGCACACTCATCTGCCCGTGCGCGAGGACGTCCCGCCGGCGCTCGTCGAAGGCGTGCGTCTCGACGACTACAAGCGCAGCCTTGACCCGCTCGTGGCGCTCTCCACCGCCGCCGCGGTCACGACGCGCATCGGGCTCGGCACGGGCATCCTGCTGGCGGCCCAGCACGAGCCCATCGTGCTGGCCAAGCAGGTCGCCACACTCGACCACCTTTCGGAAGGGCGCGTCACCCTCGGCGTCGGCTTCGGGTGGAACCGAGCCGAGGCCGAGGACCACGGCGTCGACTTCCCGCGCCGCTACGCCGTGGTGCGCGAGCACATGGCCGCCATGGAGGCGATCTGGTCGCACGAACGGGCCGAGTACCACGGCGAGTTCGTCGACTTCGACCCGACCTGGTCCTGGCCCAAGCCGTTGCAGCAGCCGCGCGTACGGACGCTCATCGGGGGCGGCGCCAACGACGCTGTGCTCTCGGCGGTGGTTGACTACGCCGACGGCTGGATCCCCATCGGCGGCCGCGGGCTGAGCGAGGCTGTTCCAGAGCTGCGGGCACGCGCTGAGGCGGCCGGCCGGGACCCCGACCGTCTCAGCGTCGTCCCCTTCGGCACGATCGCCGGCAAGGGCAAGCTCGAGCACTATGCCGACCTCGGCATCACCGAGGTTGTGCTGCGCATCGGGGCCGGCGACCCGCCCTCCATGCGGGCCGAGCTGGAGTCGCTTGCGCCGCTCGTCGGCTTCGCGGCCACACTGGGGCAACCATGACCGACCTGGCCCACGACACGACCCCCCGGCTGGGGAGCGCCACCCCGCTCCCGAAGATCATCAGCGTCGACGACCACATCGTCGAGCCGCCCCACCTCTGGGACACGTGGCTGCCGGAGCGCTACCGCGACCGGGGCCCCCGGGCCGAGCGGCGCGGCATCGGCGAGATGGAGCACATCGGCGGGGGCACCTACCGGCAGAGCTTCGACCCCGACGGACCGCAGGCCGACTGCTGGGTCTACGAGGACCTCGTCTACATCAACAAGCGCCACGTGGCCGCCGTCGGCTTCGACCGCGACGACATGACCATGTCCCCCATCACCTACGACGAGATGCGCCCCGGCTGCTACGAGCCGAGGGCCCGCATCGCCGACAACGACGCGAACTGGGTCGAGGCCTCCCTGTGCTTCCCTTCCTTCCCCCGCTTCTGCGGGCAGACGTTCCTGGAGGCGAAGGACAAGGAGCTGGCCGAGGCCTGCGTGGTCGCCTACAACGACTTCATGGTCGAGGAGTGGTGCGGCGACAGCGGCGGCCGGCTGCTCCCGCTGTGCATCATCCCACTGTGGGACGCCGAGAAGGCGGCTGCCGAGGTGCGGCGCAACGCGTCACGCGGCGTGCGCGCCGTGTGCTTCAGCGAGATCCCTCCGCACCTCGGCCTGCCGAGCATCCACGGCGGGTACTGGGACCCGTTCTTCGCCGCCTGCGAGGAGACCAACACTGTAGTGTGCATGCACATCGGCTCGTCGTCGAAGATGCCGGCCACCTCCGCCGACGCACCGGTCGCCGTGGCGGCCACGCTGAGCTTCGGCAATGCCATGGCCTCGCTGACCGACTTCCTCTTCTCCGGTGTGCTGATCCGGTTCCCCCGCCTGATCCTGGCCTACTCGGAGGGGCAAATCGGGTGGCTGCCCTACATCCTCGAGCGGGCTGACGACGTCTGGCGGGAGCACCGCGCCTGGGGAGGCGTGAAGGACATCGTCCCCGAGCCCCCGTCCACCTACTTCCACCGCCAGGTCTACGGCTGCTTCTTCCGCGACCAGCACGGCCTCGACTCCCTGGGCGTGATCGGTGCCGACCGCATCACCTTCGAGACCGACTACCCCCACACCGACTCGACCTGGCCCGACACCCGGGTGGTGGCCGAGCAGATGGTGCGCGGGCTCTCGGACGACGACGTCTACCGGATCATGCGGGGCAACGCCATAGAGATGCTGGGTCTCGGCATCACGTGAAGCTGGGCGACGTCGTCAACCCCGAGGCCGCGCGGTGGGGCAAGCCGCTCTCGGGAATCCGCATCCTGGCCCTCGAGCAGATGCAGGCGCTCCCCTACGCCACCCAGCTGCTCGGACGCCTGGGGGCCGAGGTGGTCAAGGTGGAGGCACCCGGCACGGGCGACCTCGGACGCAGCGCCATGCCGGCCATGACGGACCCGGCCGGGCGCAGCGTCGGCGCGACCTTCCTGCGCAACAACCTCTCCAAGCGCTCCCTCGTGATCGACCTCAAGCAGACCGCCGGGCGCGACCTCGTGCTGCGCCTGGCGCCGCGTTTCGACGTGGTGGCGGAGAACTTCCGGGCCGGCGCGGCCGAGCGGCTGGGCCTGGCCTACGACGACCTGGCCGCGGTGCACGACACCGTCGTATACCTGTCGATCTCGGGCTTCGGACGCGACGTTCCGGCAGGGACGCCGACCTCTCCGTATGACGGATGGCCCGCGCTTGCATCGATCGTCGAGGCGATGAGCGGCGCCTACGAGTTCAAGCGCCCCGAGGGGCAGCCTCCGATCGGCTCACCCATGGGCGGTCTGGGTGACATCGTGACGGCCCTGTTTGCGGTCATCGGGACCCAGGCCGCGCTGCGCCAGCGCGACCGGACGGGGCGGGCGCAGCGCGTCGACGTCGCGATGCTCGATGCGATGGTGGCCGTGCCCGACGTGGTGCCCAACTTCTGGTCCATGGGCATGCCCATGGGCACGCCGTGGCCCGGCATCCTGCACGGCTTCCGGTCCGCCGACGGCTGGTTCATGCTCCAGGTGCTGCGCCCGCACCAGTGGCCCGATCTCGCGAGGGCGATCGCGCGCCCCGAGTGGGCCGACGACCCGCGCTTCGCCACCGTGCAAGGCTGGCTCGACCACCTCGACAGCGAGATCCGTCCGGCGGTCGAGTCGTGGGCGGCCGCGTTGACCAAGCACGAGGCCAGCGCGGCTCTCAACGCCGCCGGCCTGGTGGCCGGCCCCGTGGCCACCGACGCCGAGGTGGTGGCCGATACCCACCTGGCCGACCGCAACATGCTCGTCGAATACCCGCGCACCGACGGGGTGGACCAGCCGGTGCTGATCCCCGGACTCCCGGTGAAGTTCGCCGAAGTCACCGAGGGCCCCGAATCCCGGGTGCCGTGGCTCGGCGAGCACACCGACGCGGTGCTGGCCGAGGAGCTCGGGCTCGGCGACCGGGAGCTGGCCGAACTACGGGCCGGCGGCGTCATCGGCTGAGATCCCGCCGGCGCATCCCCATACGCTGGCACCATGCCGCCCGCCAACGACACGGGGCCACCATCACCCAAGAGTGAGCGCCGGGCCCGTTGGACGCGCCGGATGATGCGGGGCACGGAACGGACGCCCGACGAGGAGCTGGCGCAGTCCCGGGACGTGCTCGAGTGGGCGCTCCGCACGAAGGGCCCCGACGACGCCCTCTCCATAAAGGCGATGATCGACGTGGCGGACCAGCTGGCACGGCAGGAGCGCGGTGCCGAGGAGTCGGTGCTGCGGCGGGACGCGGTCGCCGCCTTGCGCGACAGCGTGGGACCCGAGCACGAGTCCACCGTGAACGCCGAATTCCGGCTGGCCATCTGCCTCACCGGCCATGGGCAGGCGCAACAGGCCCGACCGCTCCTGGCCCACGTGGTGGCCGCCAGGACGCTCGCCCTCGGTCCGGACGCGCCGGAGACGCTGATCGCCGTGGCCTGGAGCGCCACCGCGGCCAAACAGCTGGGCGAGCTCCATGAAGCCCGCCATCTGCAGGAGCGGGTGACCAGAGGTTGGGAGGCCGCGGGGACGCCACCAGACGACGGTCGGGCCACGCTGGCTGCGATGAATCTTGCCTCGACACTCGCCGATCTCGGTGACCTCCAGGAAGCTTCCCGAGTGCTGCGCGGTGTGCTCGACGCGCGAAACGGGATCTGGGGTTCGGGCGACGCCCGGTCGATGGATGTGCTCGAGGCCCTCACGAACGTCACCCTCGCGGCGGGCGACGTGTCCGAGGCGAGGAACCTCGCGCGAGGACTGCTCGAGAAGCGGGCGCTCGCCGACAGCTCCGACGCCGACGGGGCGGTCGCACGGGCGCGTGCCCTGCTCGCCCTGGCCGAGGAGCGAGCAGGCAACCGCTGAGCCGCCCTGCTCAGTACCGCGGCAGAGCGATGAACGCGACCACGTAAGCGAACAGCGCCGCACCGATGAGGGTGCAGGCGTGGAACGCCTCGTGGAAGCCGAAGACGGAGGGCCACGGGTCGGGCCGCTTGCGCGCGTAGACGAGCGCGCCCGCCGTGTAGGCCAGTCCCGCGGCGACCATGAACCAGAACCCCGCCCAGCCGAGGCTGCGCACCAGCTGGGGCGCCACGACCACGGGGCACCAGCCCACAACGACGTAGGGGATGGCGACCACCCACTGCGGCGCGTCGAGCCACACCTGGCGCAGCGCGATGCCCGCCACCGCGCCGGCCCACACCATCGCGAGCAGGGTCGCCTGGGACCACCCGGTGAGCGCCAACCCGGCCACGGCCGTGCTCGTCCCCGCGATGCCGATGAAGATCGCGCTGTGGTCGGCCCGACGCATCCGCCGCCACGCCGGGGCGGACCAGCGCAGCCGGTGGAAGGCGGCGCTGGTGCCGAACATCACGAGCATGCCGGCGACGTAGACAGACAGCACCGCCTTGGCCCAGGCGTCGGGGCCGGCCGCGATGAGGAACGGTCCGCCGATCAGCCATCCAAAGAACGCGGCGACGTGCAGCCAGCCCCGCAAGAGCGGGCGGGCGCCTCGGTTGTGGGCCAGCTTGCCCTGCTCGCCCTGGGCCTGCAGCGTCACGGCGCGCCCTCCGTCTCCATGCGGTCCGCCAGCTCCACCTCACGGCGCGAGATGCCGAGGAGGAACAGGATGGTATCGAGGTAGGGCACGCTGAGCGCGGTGTCGGCGGCCAGGCGCACGACCGGCTTCGCGTTGAACGCGATGCCGAGGCCGGCGGCCGCCAACATGTCGATGTCGTTCGCGCCGTCGCCGACGGCGATGGTGCGGGCGAGGGGAACGCCCGCCGCGGCGGCGAAGCGCACCAGTGCGGCGGCCTTGCCGGCCCGGTCCAGGATCGCCCCCTCAAGCTCGCCGGTGACGATGCCGTCGTCGAGCACGAGCACGTTGGCCGCCATGTGGTCGATGCCCAGCTCGCGCACCAGCGGGTCGATCACCTGCGCGAAGCCGCCGCTGACGACGGCGAGCTCGTAGCCGAGCCGCTTGAGCGTCCGCACCAGCGTGCGGGCACCCGGGGCGAGCGGGATGCCGTCGCGCACCGCGTCGAGGTCCGCCACCGTCAGCCCCGCCAGCAGCCGCACCCGCCGGCGCAGCGCGTCGGCGAAGTCGAGCTCACCCGCCATGGCCGCCGCCGTGATCTTCGCCACCTCCGGGCCGCAGCCGCAGCGCTCGGCCAGCACGTCGATCACCTCTCCCTGCAGAAGGGTGGAGTCGGCGTCCATCACGATCAGGTGCTTGGCCCGGCGGTGCAGCCCGGCCACCTGGACCGCGAGGTCGATCTGGCGGCGGGCCGCCTCCTGGGCCAGCGCGCGCCGGAGGCGGTCGAGGTCGGCGCCTGCCACGGTCAGCTCGTAGCTGTGCACGGGGTAGGCGGCCAGGCGCACGATCCGCTCGATGTTGCCCCCGCACCACGCGATGCGTCCCGCCACGCCCTCAAGCGCGGCGGCGTCGATCTCGGGCGCCAGCACGGTCACGAGGTGCCGCTCCGCGGCCTCCTCCACCTCCGCCTCGACGAGGGGCTCGACCGTGACCTCCACCCCGGCGCCGCTCAACCGCTGTGCCAGCGCGGCGCGCACACCGTCGACGTCGCCGGCGAGCATGGTCGCCTCCACGCACAGCAGCAGGCGGCCGTGCACGCGCACCTGCTCCACGTCCTCCACGTCCACCCCCGCCGACGCCAGCGCGGCGAAGAGGCGCTCGGCGATGCCCGGACCGTCCTGGCCGCTCACCGACACCAGGTACGGCGCCGGCGAGCTCTCCGGCGCGCTCACGAAAGTGCGACGTCCTTCTCGCCGACCCAGCCGGAGCCCTCGACCCAGCGGCGCACGATGCGCGCCGGCACGCCGGCCACGACACAGCGGTCGGGGACCGTCCCGCGCACCACCGCGCCGGCGGCCACGACGACGTGCTCCCCGATCTGGGCGCCCGGGAGGATCACCGCGTTGGCACCCAGCCAGCTGCCCGAACCGATGCCCACCGCGGCCTCGGTGGGCCACTGGCGTCCGATGGGCTGCACGGGGTCCTCGTAGGTGTGGTTCTGGTCGGTGATGTAGACGTAGGGGCCGGTCTGGATGTCGTCACCGATGACGATCTCCCAGTGGCCGACGATGTGCGACCCACGGCCGATGAGGCAGCGGCTGCCGATCGACACGACCGGATCCGTCGGCATGTCCTGGCCGGGCGCCATTCCCGCCGAGATCGACGCGCCCGGGCCCACGATCGTCTCGGCGCCGATGTGGATGAGGTGCTCGTTGTAGATGGCGCCCTGGGGGAACAGCAGGCACGCCCCGGGCCCCATCCGCCCGAAGCGCCGGCCCCAGGGGTCGCCGGGCCCGATAGCCCCGAGCTCGGCGGCGCCGTCCCAGGCCGCATGCACCAGCCGGGACAGCGGGCGCCGCAGTGGTCCGGGGAGGGAGCGGGCCCAACTCACCCCGGAATGGTAGGTGGTGGCGCAGCGGACCCGCGACGGGCGCCGCGGAGTGCAACCGGGGCTGTTGGGTAAGCTGGGCTCGTGCGGCCCCTCCCCCCGGACGGCGGCTCCGAATCCGCGCCCCTGGCCCCCTCAGAGGGCCACCGCCTGGACCGCCGCCAGTTCCTGCAGGTGTCCGCGCTGGGCGCCGCCGGGCTCGCCGGGTCGCGCCTCTCCTCCAAGAAGTCGCAGGACCGCGTGCCGGCGCGCGCCCGCCGTCACGCCGCCACTCCCCTGCCCGCCGTCGTCGACGCCGAGCTGCCGAGCGGCGTCATCGTGCCCACGGCACCCTGGCTCATCGCAGAGAACGCCAAGCCCGGCACCCTGAACTGGATCTGCAACTTCGTCCAGCCCGAGCATGCGCTCGAGGGCTACGCCAGCCAGGTGAGCGCGGTCACCGGCGACGACGTGGCCCTGTTCGTCAACACCAGGGCGCGCGCCGTGCAGGTGCAGGCGTACCGGATGGGCTACTACCAGGGTCTGGGTGGACGGCTCGCCTGGCAGAGCGACTTCGTGCCGGCCGGGACCCAGCCCGCCCCCGTGCTGACCCCCGGCGCGGGCACCGTCAGCTGCCCGTGGGATCCCACCATGACCATCAGCATCACCAAGGACTGGCTCCCGGGCTGCTACTTACTGAAACTGGTGGGCAGCGGGGGTGAGGAGCAGTTCGTGCCCCTCACCGTCCGCGACGACGCCTCCATGGCGTCCTACGTGATCCAGAACAGCGTGACCACGTGGCAGGCCTACAACCTCTGGGGCGACTACAGCCTCTACTACGGGCGGACCAGCTCGGGGGGGCAGAGCTTCGCCGACCGTGCCCGCATCGTCTCGTTCGATCGCCCCTATCCGCAGACCTGGGCCTCCGGCGCGGCGGACTTCGTGGGCAACGAGCTGCCGCTGTTGATGCACCTCGAGAGCCTGGGGCTCGACCTGACCTACTGGACCGACGTCGACCTGCACGCTCGGCCGCAGCTCCTCGCCAACCACCGCTGCCTCTTCAGCCTGGGCCACGACGAGTACTGGTCCCAACCGATGCGCCAGGCCGCCGACCAGGCCGTGGCCAACGGCGTCAACCTGGCCTTCCTCGGTGCCAACGCCGTCTACCGGCAGATCCGCATGGAGCCGAGCTCCGTCGGCCCCGACCGCCTGGAGGTCTGCTACAAGAGCGCGGCGGAGGATCCCCTGGCGTCCCAGGAGCCGTCGCTCACCACGGTCAACTGGGCCGAGGCACCCGTACGGGACCCCGAGTCGGCGCTCATCGGATCGATGTACCAGTCGGTGGGCGCCAAGGCCGACATGGTGGTCACCGACTCCTCGTCGTGGTTCTACGACGGCTGCAACCTGACCGACGGGCATGCGTTCCCCGACATGATCCTCGGTGAGTACGACCGTTACGTCCCGTCGCTGCCGGGCCCGAACAACGTCGATGTCCTGGCCCATTCCCCCGTCCCCGGGCAGGGGAACTGGTCCGACGTCACGTACTACACGGCACCCGGCAACGGGGGCGGGGTGCTGGCCGCAGGCTCGGCCAGCTTCGTCTCCATGATCTCCACGACCGGCGCCATCCCCGCCCTCGTGGTCCCCGGGCCCTTCCCCGGCATCACCGACGTGATGCGCCGGGCCATGGAGAACGTCTACGCCCGGTTCGGCCTGGGGCCTGCCAGCTCCTACGGAGCCTCGGGCGGCAACTGGACCCAGGTCTACAGCGGGGCCGCTGCCAGGGCGGGGACCGCGGCCGGCACCGTCTCGGCCTGACCGCTCGGCCGGGCGGAACGCGCCCGCAACCGCGTGTGCCACCACTTTCGTACGCCGCCCCCCTACGATCGACCCGCAGAAATGAACGACTCCGATGGATACCGCTCCCGGGCGCGCCGACCGCTCGCGTGGAGCATGTTGGCGACCGCCGGACTCGCAGGTCTCGTGTTGAGTGCCTGCTCCTCCACACCGGTGCACCACGACGCCGTGGACAAGCCCAAACCGACCACCACGACAACGGCGCCGGCGCCGGCGCCGGCCTGCCCGCTCACAGGGCTGCCCGCCCCCGGTGGCGCCGTCCCCCAGCGCCCGGCCATGGCGGTCAAGATCGACAACTACCCCGCCGGCCGGCCGCAGTCGGGGCTGGACAAGGCCGACATCGTGTTCGAGGAGCCGGTCGAGGGCGGCATCACCCGCTACGCCGCCGTGTTCCAGTGCCAGGACGTGGCGCTCGTCGGGCCGGTCCGCTCGGCCCGCAACATCGACATCGGCATCCTCGGGCAGTTGGGCAACCCGCTCCTGGCGCATGTCGGCGGCATCAACCCCGTACTGGCCAACATCAACGCCTCTCCGATCGTCAACGTCGACCTCGGCGCCAGCGACTCGCTGATGATCCACCCGCCCAACCACGTGCCGCCCGACGCCGACTACACCTCCTCCGCCATCGTCTACGGCACGCACCCCACCATGACCACTCCGCCGCAGCCGCTGTTCGCGTACTCGGCTGCGACACCGCCGGGGGGCAGCCCGGTCTCCCTCGTTCGCATCGACTTCTCCGGCACCTCCAACGTCACCTGGAAGTGGAACCCCAAGACCGGCACCTTCCAGCGGTTCTACAACTTCTTGACCCCCGACCTGCTGGTTGACGGTGTCCAGAACCAGGCCGCGAACGTCGTGGTTCAGTACGTCCAGATCAGCTACGGGCCCTGGGTCGAGAACTCCGGCGGTGGGCTGGAGGTGCAGGCCGACCTCTACCCCAACGCGAGCGGGACTGCGGTCGTCTACCGCAACGGCTACGCCATCCCGGCCACCTGGCACCGCTCCACCCTCGGGTCGCCGACCCAGTTCGTGAACGCGTTCGGTGTGCCCATTCCCTTGGCACCGGGCCAAACCTGGGTCGAGCTCGTGCCCAGCACGATCATGGCGACGACGACGCCCTAGAGGGGTCGGCGGGCGCCCACGGGCTCAGTGCGGTGGTTTGCGCGCCACCACCGCCAGCAGCAGGCAATCCTCCGCCGCCGCGAACACGCCCGGGTGCGCGCTGGCCTCGGCCTCGTCGAACACGCCGGCGGCCGCCCCGCGCCGCATCAGGTTGAGCCCCTTGCACTCGGTCACCTCGAAGCCGGCCCGCTCGAGCTTGGTCACCAGCTCGTCGGCGCCGTACTCGATCTTGTGGTCGTGGTTCATGGGCTCCTCCGAGCGCAACCGCCACACCGGTCCGTTTGGCGTGTCGAGACAGAACCACCCGCCCGGAGCCAGCACCCGGAACGCCTCGCGAGCCACCGCGTCACCGTCGGACTCGCTGACGTGTTCAATGGTCTGGCCGCTGTAGACCAGGTCGAACGAGCCATCCTCGTAGCGGCCGAGGTCGACCATGGAGTGGAAGGCGAACTCCACCGGCCCCAGCTCCGAGAGCACGGGCGCACCGCTCGAGCCACCCTGGTAGATCTGGTCGCGCTCGTCGACGGGGAGGTCGACGACCACCAGGCGCTCGAAGGGGTAGGGATAGCCGAGATGCACCAGCGCCCCGTCGGGCAGGCCCTGGTGCGTCCCCCCGAGGTCCAAGATGCGCTCGGCGCGGGGCAGACCGGCCACGAACTCGCTCCGGCTGACATGCATGGAGAGCAGCACGTTGTGCATCGGGACGCGGCGGCGGAATTCCTCTGAGTGGGCGAGCGCCTCGGCCACACCCCGCCTCGACAGCTCCCCGTTGGCCAGCTTGATGGCGTAGTCGGCGCCGCCCACGGGGTCGGGCTCGCGGTCGAGGATGACGTTGAACGCCAGCCGCACGGACTGCTTCGGCGGCAGATAGCGGAAGGGCACGGTCGGGACGACGCGGTCGAGGACGCGAGAGACCCGTTGTTTCCACTCATTGGCCGGCATCGCACCATTGTGGTCCGGACGCGAAGACCTCCGGACCGGTCACCCGGGGAGTGGCGGGGACCGCCCGGAGGCTTCGGTGCTGTGAGGGGCGGGGTGTGGCTAGGAGTCGAGGGTGATCGGCAGGTCGTCGGGGTCGACGGCGGCCTCGACGGGGTCGGCGCCGTCGTCGACCTTGGGGGCGAGACAGTCACGCACGCGGTCGTTGACCTCCGCCATCAGCTGCGGGTTCTCCGAGAGGAACGTCTTCACGTTCTCCCGGCCCTGGCCGAGCTGCTCGCCCTCGTAGGTGAACCAGGCGCCCGACTTCTTGATGAACCCGAGCTCGACCGCGACGTCGAGGAGCGAGCCCTCACGGCTGATCCCCTTGCCGTACATGATGTCGAACTCGGCCTGCTTGAACGGCGACGAGCACTTGTTCTTGACCACCTTGACCCTGGTCCGGTTGCCGACCACGTCGGCCCCATCCTTGATCGCCTCGATCCGGCGGATGTCGAGCCGGATGGACGAGTAGAACTTCAGCGCGCGGCCACCTGGGGTGACCTCGGGAGAGTTGTGCACCACGACGCCGTCCACCAGGTAGTTATGGCTGTCTTCGACCTCGATGTCGAATCGCCGCATCGACCGAGTCGGGGGCTTGACGTGGATGTCGGTCACTGGCACGGCCACCAGCTCGTAACGCATCGGCGTGAAATGAGGCTCCACGGCGAAGCGGCCCCGGTAGGCAGGGAGCAGCTTGTACTCCATGCTCGGGTGCACAAACGGAGCGATCAGGGCGTGGAGCTTCGCCGTCTCGTCGTTGGCGAAGAGCAGGACGGCCTTCTTCGCTGCGCCAGAGGTGACCACCTTCGCCCGTATGCCCCAGGTGTCAGCCAGGTACGCCACCAGGCGCTCACGCGTTGCGGGTTCCATCGCCTCGACGCAGATTGCGGCCCGGCCGGTGAGCCCCGCCGTCCGGCTCTGCACTCCCTTCGACCGCACGGTGAAGTTGGCGTCGTCCATGTACCACAGGGCCAGCGACAGCGGCGAAAGGCGCTTGAGGTAGTCGCCGTCGAGGACCTTCTTCTTGTCGACGTAGACGCTCTGACGCAGAGGCGCCAGCTCGGGCAGTGGTTGGAAGTCGTAGGTCACGACACCGTCGGCCCTGACGTGGCGGCTGGACCCGATGTTGGAGAACAAGGAGGCTTTCCAGTCCGCATACGCCATCTGCTTCGCGGAGTGGGAATAGCGAAACCGGGCGCCGTGGCCGCCGCGCGTCGGCGACAGCGCGCCGTCACCCATGAGGGTGCCCCGCAGTGCTTCCCATTGGAAGTCCGACAAATGGTGCGGCAAGGCCTCAAGCACCCGGTCGCCAACCTTGAGCTGGCCGGCCTCGCGCCAGCCACTCGGCGTCCGGATCAGGTGGTTCGAGGTGCAGGCCAACTGGGCCCGTCCGTTCTTCGCCGGCTTGGCCACGGTGATCTGCAGGAACTTGTCGGTGGTGCCATTGTCGAACCAGCTCACAACCCGCTTGGGGACGATCGCCCCGACCTCCGGGTCATAGGACAGCACCTCAACGGGGAGGTGCTGGTTGACGATCTTCCCGATCTTCTCCGTGCTCCCATCAGCCAGGACGACCCGGGCGCCGTAGTGGAAGCACCCGTACATCACACCGATCTTCTCCCGCAGCTGGTTGATGAAGATGGCGATGGTGCTCGACTTCGACAGCGTCCCGGTCAGCTTGCGCAGCGCCTGGGACATGAGACGCGCCTGCAGGCCGACGTGGCTGTCCCCCATTTCGCCCTCGATCTCGGCGCGCGGCGTCAGGGCCGCTACCGAGTCGATGACCAGGACGTCGAGTGCCCCCGAACGGATGAGCATGTCGGCGATCTCGAGCGCCTGCTCGCCGGTGTCGGGCTGCGAGATGAGGAGGTCGTCCACGTTGACCCCGATGGCCCGTGCGTAGACCGGGTCCATGGCGTGCTCGGCGTCGATGTAAGCGCAGATGCCCCCGTTGCGCTGCGCCTCGGCCACCGCATGCATGGCCAACGTCGACTTGCCCGACGACTCGGGCCCGTAGATCTCGACGATGCGGCCCCGGGGAAGGCCGCCGATGCCCAGCGCGAGGTCCAGGGAGAGCGCGCCGGTGGGGATGGACTCGATGTTCATCCCGATGTTGTCGCCCATGCGCATGACCGAGCCCTTGCCGAACTGCTTCTCGATCTGGCCCAGCGCGGCGTCCAGCGCC
Organism: uncultured Acidimicrobiaceae bacterium; assembly: GCA_963717455.1. GTDB lineage: Bacteria > Actinomycetota > Acidimicrobiia > Acidimicrobiales > RAAP-2 > Bog-473. Next base: position 886,986 of record OY970336.1, on the reverse strand, counting down.
TTGTCCCGTTCCGTTTCGGCCATCTCTCTCTCCTTCGTGTCTGCTCTGCGACCTGTGCCCGCTTCGATCCGTGCCATGTGCGGGGACCCTACGGCGGGGGTGTGACGGGACCCGCCGGTGCTGCCCGTTCGCATCATAACGAACGTGTGTTCGTAAGAGGGGGACCTTCCCGCGGCCGGGAAGGCCACCGGGGGAACGGTCGCCGCAACGACCGGGGCACGCCCGAAGTCGGCCCGGCGTGACCGGGCACCCTGCCGGCCGCGTGAAAAGCTGACAGGTCCCCGGGGCGGGGCGGGCACAGAAGGGAGTACGGGTGGTGTTCGAGAGAGGGCTGGCGGCCGGCGCACTGGTGGCCGGCACCCTGGTCGGCGGCGCCCTCGCCACGGGCGCACTCCTGGTGCCCGCCACCGCGGCGGCCGCCTCCACCCCGAGCGCCTCGGCGCTCTACAAGGAGGTCATGGCCACGACCCGCGCTTGGTCGGTTCACTACGCCTCGGCGTCCACCCAGTCCAAGGTGACGCTCCTCGTGAGCGGCGACGCCGGCCCGGCCTCGGGGACCCAGACGGTCGTCACCGGGAAGGGGTCGCTCTCCGACAACGCCACCATCGTCGTGATCGGCGGCATCACCTTCGTCAAGGGCAACATGGGCGGTCTCGAGAACCTGGCCGGCATGAGCGCGGCCCAGGCGACCGTTGCCCAGGGCCAGTGGATCCAGTTCGCCACGACCAACGTCGCGTTCGCCCAGGTGGTCGCCGGCGTCCGCTCGCACGACGTCGCCCAGGAGCTGGCGCTGAAGGGCCCGCTGTCCCTGGGTCGCCCCCGCACGATCGACGGCGATGCGGTCGATGCCATCGATGGGACCCAGACCTTCAACGGGCGCACGTCCCAGCGCGTCGTCCTCTACGTCCGCGCCCAGGGCACACACGTCCCGGTGGAGGAGGACTCGCTCGACGCCAAGGGGCAGCGCACCACGGCCGAGCACGTGACGTACTCGAAATGGGGCGAGATCGTGCGTCCGCAGGCGCCCCAGGCCACCGTCTCCTTCGGGCCACTCAGCTCGGTATGACGGGGGTTGCGGGGCACGCGACGCCGGCGGCAGGCTGGCGCGTGCGAGGATGTTCCCGTCCCCCTACCGCCCAGCGGGCGCCCCGCGCCGCAGGGCAGGTCCCACCCAGGAGAGTGTTCATGCGCGCCATGCGCCCCATCGTCCGACGCAACGCCGCGGCCCTGACCGCGGGCGGCACCGCACTGGCCGCACTGGCCGCGCTGGCCGCCGGTCCGGTGACCGCCGGCGCCGCCGGCACCCCGAGCGCCCAGTCCGAGTACCAGGCCATCCTCAAGGCGGTCGGCAACCAGGGCGTCCACTTCTCCTCAGTGGCCTCGCAGTCGGGCGTGACCATCCACGTCGACGGTGATACGGGCACCACCACGGGCGCGCAGATCCTGACCGTGAAGAAGGGGTCGCTCTCCGAGCACGTCACCGCGATGGTGGTCGGGTCGACGGGATACGTGAAGGCCAACGCGGCCGCGCTCCGCAACGTCATCGGCCTCACGAACGCCCTGTCGCACAAGTACGCCGGTAAATGGCTCTCCTTCCCGACCACGAACAGCGCGCTCGGCCAGCTCGTGGGCGGGCTCTTGAACTCGCAGGTCGCGAGCGAGCTGCAGATGAGCGGGCCCTACAGATACGGGACAGTGACGACGGTGAACGGCCAGAAGGCCCTCGCGGTGCACGGCTCCGTGAGCACCCAGAGCGGCACGAAAGTGCCCGAGATCCTCTACGTCGCTGCCACCGGCATGCCGCTGCCGATTAAGGAGGTCACCAACCCGAAGAACTCGGGCGGCTCCTCGGCCATCCACGGAACAGTCACCTTCTCGCACTGGGGTGAGACGACGACCCAGACGGCACCGGGAACCTCGGTCTCGCTGCTCAAGTTGGTGCCGGGCGACACCTCAGGTGCCACCTCGACCACGGGGGGGTAGCCCGCGTGGCCCCGTTGCTGCAGGCGGCCCTGGGTGACATCACCGCTGAACGCGTCGACGCGGTCGTCAACGCGGCGAACCGCCGCCTGATCGGCGGTGGCGGGGTCGACGGTGCGATCCATCGTGCAGCGGGCGCCGGACGGCTGCAGGCGGCCTGCCGGTCCATCGGCGAGTGCCTGCCCGGCCACTCGGTGGTCACCGACGGGTTCGACCTCCCGGCGCGCCACATCATCCACACCGTGGGCCCGGTGTGGCAGGGCGGCACGGCGGGCGAGCCCGAGACGCTCGCCTCGTGCTACCGGAGCGCCCTGGCCGTGGCCGACGAGGTGGGCGCGCGCTCCATCGCCTTCCCGGCCATCTCGACCGGTGTGTTCGGCTATCCCCCGGGGCTGGCCGCCGAGGTCGCCGTGACAACCGTTCGTGCGGCGGACACCGACGTCACCCTCATCCGCTTCGTCGCCTTCGACGCTGCCACGCTCGCGCGCTACCTCGAGCTGCTCGAGGTGTAGTCATCAGATCGTCGGCCGCCATCCCCGCCGAGGGTCAGGGCGTCAGGTCGTAGACGGTCACGCCGCCCACGGTCTGGGCCGTGTAGTGCGACTCCACCCACGAGGTGATCAGCGAGGCGTCGCTGCTCGAGCCACTGGCACCGCCGGGGCCTCCCCCGCGACCGCCCGCGATGAAGTAGTGGATCTTGCCCTCAGCGACGTACTTCTCGAACTGGGCGAGCGTCGGAGCCGGGTCGGTCCCGTTGAAACCGCCGATGGCCATCACCGGCTCGCCATTGGCGAGCTGGTAGCCGGCGGCCGAGTTCGCGCTCACCGTCGCGGCGGCCCACGTGTAGCGGCCGGCGTCCGCCTGCAGCAGCTTGTTCAACGCGGCGTTTGACTGGCTGGAGCCCAGGATCCCGCCCAGGCCGCCGCCGGCAAAGGCACGGCCGCCGCCGAACGAGGGTGCCACTCCACCGGGGAAACCGCCCGGGAATCCCGTGCCGGTGCCCGCGCCGGGGAAGCCGCCGCCGAACGAGGGGGCCACCCCACCGGGGAAACCGCCGCCGGGGAAGCCGCCGCCGGCGAAGGCACGCCGCCCGGCGCCGCCGGGGACACCGCCGCCGGGGAAACCGCCGCCGGGGCCGCCGAATCCGCCTGACGCGGTGGGCGTCACCGAGGGGATCGCGCCGTTGTGCGGCGTGGCTGCCGTGGCGACCGTCGAGAACAACGGCGCGACCAGCGCGGCGCCGAAGCCGAGCACCGTCACGAGGCCGATGGCGAGCTTGGGGACCGAGCGCAGGAGCGGGAGGGCCAAGATGGCGACGACCCCGAGTGTCCCCGCCACCGCCACGAAGGGTCGCAACGCGGGGAACCAGTCGGCCGTGCGCCCGAGAAGGAGATAGCTCCACACCACCGTGGCGGCCAGGCCGGCGGCCAGGCCGATCCGGCCCACCACGCTGTCGCGGCGCTGCCACAGGCCCATGGTGGCGATCCCGACCAGTCCGCCGAGCGGCGCCGCCAGCGCGACCGCGTAGTAGGGATGGATGATGCCCTGGGCGAGGCTGATGACCAGCCCGGTTGAGACGAGCGAGCCGCCCCACAGGAGCAGCGCGGCGCGCTCACGGTCGGTGCGGCGGGCCCGGAGGGTGATGCCGAGCAGGACGGCGCCCATCAGGAGCGCGCCGGGCAACAGCCAGGACATCATGTTCCCGAACTCGGTGTTGAAGAGCCGGGTGATCCCGGTCGGTCCCCACATGCTCCCGGCGACCCTGCCGCCGCCCACGCTGCCGGTCTCGTTGCCGGTCAGCCGGCCGAACCCGTTGTAGCCGAAGATGAGGTTCAAGATGCTGTTGTTCTGCGACCCGCCGACGTAGGGGCGATCGGCCGCCGGTGTGAGCACGACTGCCGCCACCCACCAGCCGGCTGCGACGAGGGTGGACACGCCCATCAGGCAGACCTGCCACACCCGGCGCCACCATCCCGTTGGCGCGGCCAGGAGGTAGACGACGGCCATGACCGGGAGGATCAAGAAGGCCTGCATCATCTTGGTGATGAAGCCGAAGCCCACGAGCGCCCCGGCCAGGACGAGCCACTTGGTTTGTGCCCGCTCCAAGCCGCGCATGGTGGCGTAGAGGGCACCGGCGAGCAGCATCGCCAGCATGGCGTCGGGGTTGTTGTAGCGGAACATCAGGGCCGCCACCGGCGTCAACGCGACCACGGCGCCGCCGAGGATCGCCGCCTGCGCGCTGAACCAGCGCCGGACCGACAGGTAGACCAGGCCGACGGTCGCGACGCCCTCGAGCGCCTGCGGGACCAGCACGCTCCACGAGTTGAGACCGAAGATGCGCGCCGAGATCTCCATCGGCCACAAGAACGCGGGCGGCTTGTCGACGGTGATGAAGTTGGACGAGTCCGAAGACCCGAAGAAGAAGGCCTTCCAGCTCTTGGTGCCGGCCTGCACGGCTGCGGAGTAGAAGGAGTTGCCCCACCCGCTCGCACCGAGGTCCCACAGGTAGAGGATGGCGGTGGCGGCGAGCAGCGCGAGGAGCGCCGGCCGCACCCAGGACGCGTCACTCTCCTTGCCCCGCACGAAGCGGGCCACCCGCCCGCGCCGCGGCCCGAGCGGCCACTCGCCTGCGGCGGGAGCCGTGGTCTCGACCGCGTCAGCGCGGTCGCCGTGCTCGACCGGCCGGTCGAGCACCCCCACGGGGGCATCGGGGGCGGGCGTGAGGTCCGTCATCGTGACATCTCCATGGGTTCGGCACCCGAGCGGGCACAGGGGCGGAAGATCCAGGCCCGCAGCACGGCGAACCGGAAGACAGCGGCGGCCAGGTTGGCCACGGTGATCGCCGCCAGTTGAGGCAGCAGGGCACCCGGCGCCACCCACTGGGCGACGACGAGGCCCAAGGTGGTGAAGGCGAGGCTCACGGCATAGAGCCCGCCGGCCACGGCGAGGAGGCGGCCGCGCCGCGCCTGGCCGTCGGTGGTGCGGGAGAGCTCGCGGTGCACCGTCGTATTGAACAGAGTGGCGATCGCCATCGCGACGGCGTTGGCGGCCAAGGCTCCGACGAGCGGACTCCAGGCGATGAAGAGAAAGAGGTAGCCGAGCGTCGAGATGACGCCCACACCGGCGAATCGCAGGAGTTGGTCGGCGGGGACCTCGTTGGATCGGATGCGGCGCAGGCCCTTGGGGCGCCGGACGAGCATCCGCCACACGCCGCGCAGGTCGTCGGCGGCGGTCGACACGATGTTCACCCGCGAGTCGGGATCGTCGACCCAGTCGACCGGTACCTCGCCAATGCGCAGGCCGAGCCGCTCGGCGGTGACCAACAGCTCGGTGTCGAAGAACCACTCGTTGTCCTCGACCAGAGGCAGCAGCTTCTCCGCCGCGTCGCGCCGGAGCGCCTTGAACCCGCACTGGGCGTCGCTGAACCGTCCCTGCAGGGTCAGCTTCAAGATGAGGTTGTACGCACGCGAGATGAGCTCGCGCTTGGGGCCGCGCACGACGTGCGCGCCGCGGGCGAGGCGCGACCCGATCGTCACGTCCCGGTGCCCGGACAGCAGTGGCGCCACGAGGGGCAGCAGCGCCGACAACGAGGTGGAGAGGTCGACGTCCATGTAGGCGACCACGGGGGCCTCGCTGGTCGACCATGCCGAGCGCAACGCGTAGCCCCGGCCCTTGCGGGAAAGGTGCATGGCGGCCACGCCCGCCATGGAGCCCGCCAGCTCGCTCGCCACCCGGTAGGTGTCATCGGTGCTCGCGTTGTCCACGACGGTGACGAGCGCGCGGAAGGGGAACGACGTGTCGAGGAAGGTGCGGAGTGCGGTGACCCGCTCGGACAGCTGGGCCGCTTCGTTGTAGACCGGCACGACGATCTCGACGTCCACCGGGACACGGCGGGGGTCGGCGTCGGCCTCCACGGGAGCCAGTGCTGTCATGGGTCGCATGGTGCCGACCCGGCCTCGGGATTCAGTGAAGGTCCGCTGTGAGCCCGGTGTGAATCGCCGGGCGGCAGCCGGCCGAATCTGCCTCAGGCGGCCGACTCGGGTGTGTCCGATGCCGCGGCCTGCTCCCGTTCGATCTCGAGCGCACTGATGGGGATGCGCACGGTGACAGCCATGCCGTGTCCCGGTGAGGACACCGCAGAGACGGTGCCGCCATGCGCGGCCACGATTGCCGACACGATGGAGAGGCCGAGGCCGCTGCCCCCGCTGGTGCGCGACCGCGCCCGATCGGCCCTGTAGAAGCGCTCGAACACTCGGCGGGCCTCCTCGGCGGGCATCCCGGGGCCGGTATCGTGCACCTCGATCTCCGCCTCGTCGCCGACCTGGTTCACCCGGACCGTCGTGGTGGTCCCCTCTGGCGTGTGCGCCCGGACGTTGGCCAACAGGTTGTCGACCACCTGGCGCAGGCGGTCCCGGTCGCCGATCACCTCGACCGGATGCGAGGCCCAGAAGCGGACCGGCCACTCCGGCCCGACCGCCGTGGCCGTCCGGACCGCGTCCGAGGCAAGCGCCACCAGTTCGACGGGGGCCTTCTCGATGGGTACGCCTTCGTCCAGGCGGGCCAGGGTGAGCAGGTCGCTGACCAGGCGGTCCATGCGGGCGGTCTCGGTGCGGATGCCCGACATCACTCGGGGCAGGTCGTCTGCGTTCTGCGCAGCCCCGCGCTCGAACAGCTCGGCATACGCCGACACCGCCGCAATGGGTGTACGGAGCTCGTGCGAGGCGTCGGCGACGAACTGGCGGAGGTGTTGTTCAGATTCCTTCAAGCGCGCCTCGGACGCGAGACGCGCCGAGAACGCAGCCTGGATACGCTCGAGCATCACATTGAGTGCCCGCGCCAGACGACCCACCTCGGTCGCCTGATCGGCGCCCGGGACCCGTTGGTCGAGGTTCCCCGCAGCGATGGAGTCGGCGGTGCGCTCGACGTCCTCCAGCGGCCGCAGGCCAAGCCGGACCAACCACCATCCGGCGGCCAGCGCGAAGACGATGGCGCCGGCTGTCACCGCGAGCTCGATGAGGAACAGGTTGTGCAACGTGCCCGTCTGGTCGACCAGCGTCTGCGCCTGCACGAGGACGTCGCCGTTGTAGGTGGGCCCGACGATCTTGGTCGCGCGCACGCGGAAGGCCGGGCCCCCCGGGGCGATGGACCCGGTTGTGAATTGGGCCACCTTCGTCCCATCGGGCTGGGTGGTGAAGCCGGTGATGGGCGACGGTAGCTGGGGGCGGTAGGGATGTTCCCCCACGTAGGCGGGGCACTCGAGTCCGTCGACGACCTTGCCGCTCTGGCTGGCGACGCCGATGTAACTGATCCCAAAGACGTTGGGGAAGTTGTCGCCTCCGCCCGAGCCGGGCCCTCCGCCCGAGTTCCCGACCGGGCCGGAGCCCCCGAAGTCGGTCTGCGGCGATGGACAGTTGGCGACGGTTCCGGTGGCAAGGTCGACGTTCAGGCGTGCGGGGTGTTGCGCCAGCTGCTGGTCGACCTGGTTGTAAAGCGTGGTGCGCAAGGCCGAGTAAGTGGCGAAGTCCGCCACCACGAGGGCCACGATGGCGATCAGCCCGACCGCGACCAGCAGGCGTAGCCGGAGGGACACTCAGGCCGCTCCGCTGGCCGACTCGGGCTCGCGCAGCGTGTAGCCGACCAGACGGATCGTGTGGATGAGCGGCGGCCCGAACTTCTCGAGCTTCTTGCGCAGGTAGCTCACGTACGTCTCCACCACGTTGCCGTCGCCGCCGAAGTCGTAGTGCCAGACGTGATCGAGGATCTGCGCCTTCGAGAGCACGTGGCGCGGATTGAGCATGAAATAGCGCAAGAGGTTGAACTCCGTCGCCGTCAGGTTGATGGTGTTGCCGGCGCGGCGCACCTCATGGGCGCTCTCGTCGAGCTCGAGGTCCGAAAAGCGGAGGATGCCGTCGTCCTCGGGTTCGTAGCCGGTGCGCCGCAGGATGGCGTGCACCCGCGCGATCACCTCGGCGAGTGCGAAGGGCTTGGTGACGTAGTCGTCGCCCCCGACGGTGAGTCCGGCCAGCTTGTCGGACAGCGTGTCGCGGGCCGTGAGGAACAGCACGGGCACCCGCAGCCCGTCGGCGCGCAGGCGGCGCGTCACCTCGAGGCCGTCCAGGTCGGGCAGCATCACATCGAGGATCACGAGGTCGGGCGGGTCCTCCTGGGCCTGGGCGAGGGCCTTGCGCCCCGTCATCGCCTCGTCGACGGTGAACCCCTCGTAGCGCAACGATGTCGCCACGGCGTCCACGATCGAAGGCTCGTCGTCCACCACCAGGACCCGCGGTCCGTTGTCGGTCTTCACTGGTCATACCTCCCTGCATCACAGGGTCGCGCCCCCGTTTCCTCGTCCAGTGTGACCCCGCTGTGGGCCTGCTGTGAACGCGGCCCCTCCGGTGAAGGGGCCGTCGAGGGCGCGTCGAAGCAGGTCAAGGGCCGATATGGCCCCGTACTGGCGCACGCGCTCCCGGTCTCCGGGCACCCGCAGTTGGCGGGTCTGCGTCGGTTCGTCCGGGAGAGCGAGGCCCACGAAGATCGTCCCGGGCGCCACGCCCTCCTGGTCGTCTGGGCCGGCCACTCCGGTGATGCCGAGGCCGACATCGGCCCCCGTCACCCGCGCCGCGCCCTCGGCCATGGCCGCCGCGGCCGACTCGGTGACGACCGGCCCGGCGGGCACCCCCAGGACGTCGAACTTGACCTGCGAGTCGTACGCCACGACCCCGCCCCGGAACCATGCCGAGGCGCCGGGCACGTTGACCAGGCGCGAGGCGATGAGCCCCCCGGTGAGCGACTCCGCCACGCCGAAGGTCAGGCCACGCGCCACGAGGCGCTGCGCCACTGCAACTTCCATGGACTCGTCGTCGACGCCGAACACGATGTCACCCAGCCGGTCGTTGATGGCACGCCGCACCTCGGCCTCCTCCTTGTCCAGCAGCGCTGTGGCGTCGTCGATGGTGCGAGCCCGGGCCGTGATGCGCACCTTGATCCCCTCGATCCCCGAGGCGAGGAAGGCGAGCGTGACCTCGCCTCCCGCATCGAGCACGTCGATGCGGTCCTGCAGGGCCTCGGCGAGGGCGGACTCGCTCGCGCCCCACGTCCGGAGCACCCGGCTGACGATGACACCTTCCTCGCCGGCCTCGGCCATGCGGGCGCGCAGGTCACGCAGGATGGCGCGGTCGAACATCTCGGCCATCTCGTAGGGGACGCCGGGGACCGCGTAGACGACCTTGTTCCCCAGCGGGCATATGAGGCCGGGCGCCGTGCCGCCCCTCTGGGGGATGACCGTGGCGCCCTGCGGCACGTCGGCCTGGCGCGCGTTGTTGGCCGACATGGCACGACCCCGGGCTGCGAAGAAGGCTTCGATCCGCTCGACGATGGCCTGGTCGCGGACCAGCTCGACCCCCATGACCTCGGCGATCGCCTCGCGGGTGATGTCGTCCTGGGTGGGCCCGAGCCCGCCGCACACGATGACGCCGTCGCCTCGGGCCAGCGCGGTGCGCAGGGCCAGCACGATACGTCCGTGGTTGTCACCTACCGCCTGATGGAAGTGGGAGGCCACGCCGTTGGCGGCGAGGCGATCCCCGAGCCACGCCGAGTTGGTGTCGGCGATCTGACCCAGCAACAGCTCCGTGCCGACCGCGACGATCTCGATCCTCACGGGCGTGACCTTACGGGGCGGCCGGCTGGTGCAGCGCCCGCCGGCCGTCGAGCACGTACTCGGCGCCGGTGTAGAGGGTCAGGGCGCAGGCGAACCAGATCATGACGACCTGCAGGGTGTGCTGGTGGGCCAGGGGTGGGATGATGACGGTGCCGATCGCGAAGTCCTGCACCAGCGTCTTGAGCTTGGCCGACTTGCGGGCCGGGATCGACACGCCGCGGCGGCCCACCCAGGAGCGGTAGAGCTGCATGCCGACCTCGCGGATGGCGATGAGGATGACGGGCAGCCACGGCAGGTGGCCCTGGGCGGCCAGCGTGAACATGGCACCGAGGACGCACGCCTTGTCCGCCAGCGGGTCGAGGAAGGCGCCCGAGCGGGTGGTGCCGTGGCGGCGGGCCATGTAGCCATCGAGCCCGTCGCTGCCGGCGAGGATGATGCCGACCGCGACGTTGATCCACGACGCGCCCCACACGACGAGCATGAGGACGTAGAGCGGCGCCGCGAGGAGACGGGCGACAGTGACCGCGTTGGCCGGCGTGACGAGAGCGCTGGGCCCGAAGGTGAACCCGGGGTGGCCCGGAGGGCCGGGGTGGGCGGGGTGCTCGTGGGTCGCGTCGCTCACACGAGCTCCCGATCGTGCGCCGGCAGGCCGTGGAGGTCGGGCCCCTCCGCGCCGGTGATGACCACGTCGACGAGGCTGCCGACCGGGACCTCGGCCGGGATGCGCACGATGCCGTCGATCTCGGGCGCCTCGTGCACGGTGCGGCCCCGACCCGGCGCGTCCACGAGCACCGGGCGCACCTCGCCGATCAGGCAGTCCCGCTTGGCCGCGGTGATGGCGTCCTGCAACTCGGCGCACTCTCGCAAGCGCTCGAGGGCCAGCTCAGGCGCGATCTGGTCCGGCAGCCCGGCGGCATGGGTCCCTTCCTCGTTGGAGAAGGGGAAGAAGCCAGCCCAGTCGAGCTGCGCGTCGTGGAGGAATTGGAGGAGCAGGTCGTGGTCGCGCTCGGTCTCGCCGGGGTAGCCGAGGATGAACGAGGAGCGGAAGGTGGCGTCAGGGTCCGCGGCCCTGATGTCGGCGATACGGCGCAGGAACCGCTCGCCATCGCCCCAGCGGCGCATGCGAGCGAGCAGCGGGCGCGCGACGTGCTGCAGCGAGAGGTCGAAGTAGGGGACGCCCGTATCGAGGACCGACTGGATCAACTCGTCGGTCAGGCCGGACGGGTAGAGATAGAGCAGCCGGGTGCGCTCCACCCGGGCGGAGACGGCGCGCGTGAGAGCGGCGATGGGTGACGTGCCGTTGGCGGTGCGGGTGCGCCGCCCCGGGCCCGAGCGGTCCCGGCCGAAGGAGGCAAGGTCCTGGGCGACCAGGACGATCTCGCGCAGCGGTGGCGCGCCGGGCGCGGGCGCGAGGAGGGCGTCGACCTCGGCCAGCACATCCTCGGGCGAGCGCGACCGCTGCTTGCCCCGGAAGGACGGGATGGCGCAGAAGCCACAGATGCGGTCACATCCCTCGGCGACCTTGACGTACGCCCAGGGTGCGCGGGACGAGGGGCGTGGCAGCTCGAGGAGGTCGAAGGCCTGGATCGGTGCGGCGTGCGATGCAGTACGGGCGGTGCCGAGGATGACGGGGACCGCGTCGGCCCGAAGACCCGCCGGGCCACTCAGGTCTCGGCCGAACCCGGCCACCAGGTCGACCTCGGGGAGCGCGTCGCGCAGCTCGTCACCGTAGCGCTCGGCCATGCAGCCGGTCACGACCAGACGCGCCCCGGCGCGGCGCGTTTCGGCCAGGTGCAAGACGGTCTCGACCGACTCTTGACGTGCGGCCTCGATGAAGGCACACGTGTTGACGACGACGAGGTCGGCCGTGTCGGGGTCAGGGGCGCGGTCATATCCCTGCGCCTCGAGGTAGCCCTCCAACTTGTCGGAGTCCACCTGGTTCTTCGGGCACCCGAGGGTCTGCAGCCAGTACCGACCCACGATCACGCACACTCCTCGCACCAGGCCGGTCCGCCGGGGTGACGGTGCACGGCAGACCCGCCGAGACGGGCCGAACGTTCCGGGCTGTCCGGCACCAGGTGCCCGACCCCCCGAGCGGAGAGGGAGGGATTTGAACCCTCGGACCCGGTTACCCAGGTCAACTCATTAGCAGTGAGTCCGATTCGGCCGCTCTCGCACCTCTCCGAGGGGGCCAGTCTAGGTCATGGGGGGGTGATCACGGCAGCGATCGGAAATATGCTCCTAGCTGGGGAGTTTTCCCTTTACTGACCCGCTTCGAACAGCACCGGACTGCCCTTTCCGCCGTCATTCTGGCCCCTTCCGGACCCCGTTCCAAACGCCAATTTCGGCCCCGATTCAACTCTGATTCAACACGATTCAACAGCACGACGTAAACTGGCGGACGTCGGTGGCCCCCCGTCGGCCTCTGGATGAGGGGCAGAGCAGAGAGAGACGGCATGGCCCGCACCTACCCGGATCCCTGGGTGCCGAAGACGTTCTCGGCCTGGATCACCAAGCACACGACCAACCAACGGACCACGGACCGCGTGACCGGCGCGGTCGTGCAGAGGCCGGTCGACTGCTGGGACGTGCAGGGGCGGTCCGACGGCGTCCAGTGGCTCAAGCGGTTCCGCAAGGCCGGGCTGGCCCAGACCTGGAAGGCCCGGATGGAGGCCGACTTCGCCGCGGGCCGACTCTTCGACGCCCGGACCAAGCAGTTCATCCTTCCCGAGGCCCCCACTGTGCCGGTGGCCCCCACCGTGTTCGAGCTGACCGAGCTCTTCTTCGGCCAGCACCCCGAGTGGGAGCCGGCCACGAAGGAGTCGGCGGCCCGGTCGTTCAACCGGGCTCGGCGCTGGCTCCTGGTCCCCGGCGCCGAGCCGACGGATTCCGAGGACGTGGCGGTGGACGACTTCCTGCGTCACGCGAGCTTCCTGCCCCACCGGCTGGCCGACAGGATCACGCCGCGCCAGCGCGCGGGCCAGGCCTGGCTGGAAGCCCACTCGGCGCGAGCCGACTCTCTGTCTCCTGCACAGGTAGAGGAGTTCGTCGCCCGCTTCGAGAACAGCGCGCGGGACCCCGAGAGGCGGATCTCGCCGGCAACGATCACCCGCTTCCTCCAACCCATCCGGCAGTGCTGGACCTGGGCCGTTAGCCGGGACGACATCCTGATCGACCGCAGCCCCTGGGTCGTCGTCCGTAGCCGGAAGAAGGTCAAGGGCAAGGCAACCATGGCGACCGGCCGGACCGCGCTGGCGGTGGATGCCGACATGGTGCTGTCCGTCCCCCAGTCGCTGGCGCTCGCCCAGGCCTGTGTCTCCGAGGGGTCCTGGGGAGGCATCGTCGAGTGCTTCGTGTTGGTCATGGCGCTGTGCGGCCTGCGCTGGGGCGAGGCCGCAGGTCTCCTCTGGGAGGACGTCGAACTGCCAAACGCGGACGGCCCGGGGTGGTTGGTGGTCCGGCGCAGCCACCGCCCAAAGGAGGAGCGCTGGCTCGACACCGACGAGGATCCCGAATGGGGGCCGCTAAAGGACCGCGACGTCACCGAGACCCGCCGCGTGCCGGTGCCCCCACTGCTGGTCACCAAGCTGCGCCGTCACCACGAGCTCTACGGCGAAGGGCTCGGCGGGCTCGTCTTCCACCACAACGACCAGCCGTTCAACAACTCCAACTTCGCCCACAGCGTCTGGGAGCCGGCCCGGTCCAAGTTGTTCCCCCGACGTCCCGACCTGAAGCCGAACGACCCCCGACAACCCAAGCTGTCACAACTGCGGCGGCACGACCTGCGACACGCCGCCTGCTCGTGGTGGCTCCGGGAGGGAGTGGACGCCGTCGTCTGTCAGCGCTGGTCTGGGCACCGGACGCTCTCGGTGTTCCTCGACATCTACCAGGGCGTAGCGCCCGGCCGGGAGGACGAGGGTGTGCAACGGCTGGTCCGGAGTCTGACCAGGACGGCGTAGAGGCGGCAGCAACGCTGCACCGACGTATCAGATCCGACACTCTCGAGGAGTCGGGACCTTCGTGCTACTGCTCCAGCTCGCCTAACCACGTCTCGTACCAGTCCCGCCGGACGCGGATGTCGCCGTTGCGTAAGCGGATCGAGCGTGGGAACCACGGTGCTCCCCGGGCCGACCACTTGTAGGCCGTCGAGCTGGACACGCCGAGGTCGGTGGCGATCTCCCGAATGCTGAGCCAGCGGGCGTCCGTCGTGACCCCGCGTCTGTCAACCGCCGTGGGCACGATCTCGCGTGCCAGGGTCATGGCTCTCCCCCCGTGACACGGTCGCGGATCTCGTGGGGACCACGAACAATTGTGCGATCGGGCGAAATGGGCGGGACCGCCATGACTCCGATGACTGGCAAATGTGATTCGGTCAGCAATGCGTGATCTCCCCTGGCTCGTCGTCGAACGTCTACCGGGTTGGCCGACCCACGATCACGGACCGCCCCTGCATGCGGTGTACTCACGATCGAGGGCGTCGAGCCCGGCCCGGACCCAGGGGCTCGGATCGTGACCTTGGTACCTGCCGAATGCCCCCACGCTCCGGCGCGTGAGGTCGCTGTCCGACCTCACGCGCCGGGGACAGGCCCTGCGTACCATTGCCCCAGTCAGTGACCAGGGGAGGCGACGCGAATGGCGAGCGACGAAAAGTGGCAACGGGCCCGTCTGTTTCCAGTGACCGGCATCGGCAACCCCAACGAGCAAGAGCGCCGTGGCTGTTCGGTGCTGCTGGCCGTCGTGTCCTCGGTCAAGGAGTTTGGACGGGCGCTCACGACCCGCTGCGGCGCCCCGGCGGGACCCATCGAGACCTTCATCGAGGTGCCCCTCGAGCTCGGCGGCAAGACCTACCGGCCCGATGGACTGATCCGGGTGACACGGGGCCAGCGCATCTGGACCGCCCTGGTCGAGACCAAGACCGGCCGCAACGACCTCGACGCCGACCAGGTCACCACCTACCTCGACATCGCTCGCGAGGAGGGCTACGACGCCGTGATCACCATCAGCCACCAGGTGGCCACGACCCCGGGCGTCCACCCGGTCGCCGTCGACCGGCGCAAGACCCGCAAGGTGGACCTGCACCACCTGTCGTGGAGCCGCATCCACACCGAAGCGATCATCCAGCACTCCAACCACGAGGTGGCAGACCCCGACCAGGCCTGGCTGCTCTCCGAGTTCATCCGCTACATCGAGGACTCCAAATCCGGGGCGCTCGACTTCGAGGACATGGGTCCTTCGTGGGTGGCCGTGCGCAATGGGGCGGCCAACCAGACCATCCGGGCGAACGACCCCGAGGCGCTGGCAGTCGTAGCACGCTTCGACCAACTCCTTGCATTCTGCGGCATGGAGCTCTCCCGGCACCTTGGCGTCCATGTCTTCCAGCGCCTCACCAAGGGCGAGCTCGACGACCAGGCCACGCGACTGCAAGCTCAGGCGGCCGGTCTCGCCAAGCACGGCCAGCTGGCTGGCGCGTTGGTTGTACCCAACGCGGCGGTGCCGGTCGAGATCACTGTGGACCTACGCGCCAACCGCGTCTACACCCGGGCCACCATCGCCGCGCCGACTGATCGCCGCGCCTCGGCCCGGGCCACCTGGCTCCTCAATCAGCTCAAGAACGCGCCAACCGACCTCCAGGTGGTGGCCAGCGTGGCGCGGGTGAAGTCGCCCGGGCGCTCGCACGCGCTCTCTGAGCTCATCGCGGATCCGAAGGTCATCGTCGACACCCCACACGCCGACATCCGCTCGTTCACCCTGACCGCCAGCCAGAGCGCGGGCACCAAACGCGGACAAGGCAAGGGATCCTTCGTCTCATCGGTCACCTCGCTTGTCGACAGCTTCTACGCGGGCGTCGTCCAGCCGCTCAAGCCTTGGAGCCCACCAGCACCCAAGCCAAAGGCGGCACCAACAGCAGACGACGACTCGCCGTCGTCGGTGCTCTCCACCACGGCCGACGCCACCCAGGTCGTCGAGGGTGTTCCGGCACCCGCTGTCACGAACAGGCCCGAGCTCGCTTCACCGGCAGTCTGGCCGGCCGCCTCGACCTCGTAGAGCCTGGAAAGGCGCGGCAGGCGGAATGTGGAGTCAGGCGGCACGCACTGCGCACCTACGCTCTTGTATCAGGCGTGGGTGACTCCGTCGTGTCGCCAATCAAACTGCCTTGCTCGGCAGCGCGGCCGCCAACGTTCGCGCCACCTCCATCACCCCATCGAGCCCGAGCGGCCCGGCTTCTGAGATGGCCACGGCCAGGCTCTTGGGCCCGGACACCCTGACACCCTTGAGCTCGAAGGGCTTGGCGAACCACTTCCACTCGGCCTCGACGAAGCACAGGGCGCCGTGAAGGGGAACGCCGATCGCGATGCCGGCGAGCGCCGCTTGGACCGCCTCGACCTGCCAGGCCATTGCGTCCACCGCCTCGGTCCGGTCGCGCCCTTTCACGTAGAGCCGGCGGTCGACGTGGAACCATCCCCCGACGTCGCGCAACTCAACCAACCCACTCCAGCGCTTCGTGTCGATCACCCAGACACCTGAAGCCGCTACGACAAGATGGTCGATGTTGCGCCGGTCGCCGGGCACCCTACGGTCGTGGAGGAGCACGGCCCGGTCGCCCAGCGCCTGCCTCATGTGCTCGGCCAGGATCCGCTCACCTTTGGAGCCCTGAGCCCACACGGTGATCGACCTGGGGTCATCGGAAAGGAACTTGGCGACGCCGGCCAGCCGACCCCACCGCGCCTCGAGTTCACATTCGCGGCGCTGATGGAGTTTCTCGTACTTCTGCTGGGCTGAGCCACCAGCGACCCCGACGTCGAGCGCCGGCGGCTCGGCCTCGGCATCGGCCTCGGTGCATGTCGAAGGCCCCGCCGCCCCGCACTGCGTGCACACGACCGTCCTGGTCGAGGCCTCCCACCAAGCGCTCTGTCCGCGCTCAACCGCTTGGCCGCAGCTCGTGCAGGTGCCCCGATAGCGGAGCCGGATGAGCCGCCTCTCGGTCTGGTCCGCCCCACCCTCCATTGAAGAGGGACCGTAGCGTCAATCTCGACGACGACCGCGGACGAGGCGGAGCGGGCGAGAAACTCCTAGCAGTCGGGGCGCTGCTCGGGTTGGCCTGATCCATGGCTCAGCTGCCAAGCCGAGTGAGGTCTGCATCCGCTTCGGCGTCAAGTGCGCTGAGCCACTTCTGCATCGCCGACGGAAATGAATCTCAAAAAGGCGACCACGTGCCAAGACCACCGGCGCTTCACGGCGTCAAGTCGCCGGCTCGGCTCACAACAACTTCTGGCGGTTTCCCGATCGTTGAAGCTCGCCCTACGGGCGAACCCGCCAGAACTTCTTGTTCGGCCCAAGGGCTCCCCTCGCCGGGACTGGACCCCGCTTCGCTGCCGGCGGGAGTCGCCGTTCATCGAACGACGCAGCGGCGTCGTCCGAAAGGAACGAAGCCAAGAGCATAAGGAGCAAGACAATGAGCAACACGACCACCATCACCGGGAACCTGATTCGGGAACCCGAGATCCACTACACCCGCGAAGGTCAGGCTACGACCCAGTTGGGCGTCGCCGTCAGCCGGCGCTGGCAGGACCGGACGACCCAGGAGTGGCAGGAGGCGACCTCGTTCTTTGACGTCGTGTGCTGGCGCGACCTGGCCGAGAACGTTGCGCTCAGCCTCTCCAAGGGCATGCGTGTCGTGGTGACCGGCCGCATTGAGCAGCGCAGCTGGGAGACCGACGACGGTGAGCACCGCTCCAAGGTCGAGATCGTGGCCGACGAGATCGGCCCATCCCTGCGTTTCGCCACGGCCGACGTGCGGCGAACCGAGCGTCGCCAGGAGGGCGAGTCAACTTCCTAGGCAGGAGCGGACTTTCTGTTCACGCAGATCCCGCAGCAGCATAAACAACCCCGGCTCAGCCGGGGTTGTTGCGCGTCTCCACGCAGTTTCGAAGTCCGCACGCCGCGAGCACACCTGACATGTCGCCGCCGAAGCGCACGCTGCTCGAACTCTTCCAATCCACAGAACAGCAATTCGCCCCACCTACTCGCGCACTTCCTACCCAAATCCCCCCTCGTCCCTCCAGGCCAGACCCCTACCTTCTCGACCGCCCATCAGCCACATCAGTTTGCTCCACACGTGTGGCATTCGAGGGGCAGCCGGGCTTGCCGGAGGGGGCCGATCGTGGTCGTCCGCCCTTCTGAAGGGTGCGGGACGAACGACCGTCCCGCTAGGGAGCACGCCGTGATCTCGCTACGCCGGATGACCTTGGGGTCGGGCTATCGCTACCTGATGGAGTCTGTCGCCGTTGGTGACGGCGCCCCGGGCCACTCCTCCAACTTGACCCGCTACTACGCCACGTCGGGGACCCCGCCCGGGGTGTTCATGGGTGCAGGCCTGGGCGGCCTCGACGACGGCCGCGGGGTCGAGCCGGGTTCGCAGGTGACCGAGCAGCACCTGTTCAACCTGCTCGGGATGTGCGCGGACCCAGTTACAGGCCAGGCACTCGGCCGTCAGCCCAACCGGACGCACCTCTCCCTGGCACGCCGGGTAGCCGAGCGGGTTGTTGCCATCCCGGCCACCCACACCGGCACCGAACGGGCCGAAGAGCTGTCCCGCATCGAGGCCGAGGAACGGGCGAAGGGAGGGACCTTCCGTACGCCCGTCGCCGGGATCGACCTGACCTTCTCGCCGTCCAAGTCGGTGTCCACGGCCTGGGCCCTGGCCGACCGGGAGACCAAGGCCCAGATATACGCCTGCCATCGCCGCGCCATCGAGGTGGTGCTCACCTACGCCGAACGCGAGGTGTTCCACTCGCGTTCGGGCACCAACGGAGTGGTGCAAGAAGACGTCGACGGAGTTGTGGCCGCGGCCTTCACCCACTGGGACTCGAGAGCCGGGGATCCCCAGCTCCACGACCATGTGGTGGTGGCCAACCGCGCCCGTTCGGTCTCCGACGGCAAGTGGCGCACACTCGATTCGAGGGGCTTGTTCAAGTCCGTCGTGGCTCTCTCCGAGCTGCACCAGGGCGTGCTCAGCGACCTGTTGACGAAGGAGTTGGGGTGGAGCTGGGACGGCCGGGCTCGGCGCCACTCCGAGCAGATCCGTTTCGAAGTGACCGGGGTGCCCGAGGCCCTCATGGCCGAGTTCTCGCAGCGCTCGGTGGCCATCGAGGAGCGCAAAAACGCCCTGGTGGTCGAGTTCGCCACGGCTCGAGGTCGCCAACCGACAAGCACCGAGGTGCTCGATATGCGCCGCCGGGCCACGCTCGAGACCCGGCCGGCCAAAGAACATCGCAGCCTAGCGGCGATGACCAGCCGTTGGCGCCAGCGGGCCGAGTGGTATGTCGGAAGTGACCAACGATCTTGGGTTTGCGGTCTTGCCGATCGCAATGACCTGCCCCTGTTGCACGCCGGCGATTTGGCCGACGCAATCCTGGCCGATGCGGCCGGCGTGGCGGTGCAGACCGTGGCGGAACGCCGCGCCACCTTCTCTCGGGCCAACGTCTTGGCCGAAGTTCACCGCCAGCTGCACGGAGTTCGCTTCGCCTCGCCCGAGGACAGGATCGCGGTGGCTGAACGCACGACTGACTTGGCCGCCGCGCAGTCGCTGCTGATCTCTGCACCCGAGCTGCACCACACACCAGAGCACCTGCGCCGTAGCGACGGCACCAGCCGATTCCGGGCGAAGGGCCGCGAGATCTACACCACGGCCGCCCTTTTGGAGGCCGAGGGCCGGCTGCTCGCCGCTGGGCGTCAGACAGGCGGGCCCGCCGTCGCGAGGGGCACCGTGGCGACAGCAACTACAGCAAACCTGCCCGGTCGAGATCACCCGCTGAGCCTCGACCAGGCCGTGGCTGTGGGGCAGATCGCCACCTCGGGTCGTTCACTCGACGTCCTGGTCGGCCCGGCGGGGACGGGCAAATCGACTACGATGGCCGGGCTCCGAGCCGTCTGGGAAGCTGAACGCGGGGCGGGATCTGTGCTCGGGCTGGCGCCCTCTGCGGCAGCCGCCGCGGTCCTGGCAGGCGAGCTGGGTATCGACACCGAGAACACGGCGAAATGGCTCTACGAGCACCGCCAGGAGGCCGAGCGGCTGAGCAGGCTGGCGGCCCTTCGCCGCGAGCTCAGGTCGGCCGGCGCCTCAGAGCGGCGCCGTTTGCCGGTGCGACGGCGCATCGCCGCCGCCGAGGCTGAGGTGGCCCGCTGGCGGCTCCGGAAAGGTCAACTCGTCATCGTGGAGGAAGCCACCTTGGCGGGCACATTCTCTCTCGACGAGCTGGTCACGGCGGCCGGCGGCGCCGGGGCCAAGGTGCTCCTGGTCGGTGACCAGGCACAGCTCGGCGCGGTCGAAGCAGGTGGCATGTTCGCAGCTCTTGTGCGCGACCGCGACGGGCTGGCCCCCGAGCTGAACGACGTACGTCGGTTCCACAGCGTCTGGGAACAAAGAGCCAGTGTCGAGCTACGGGCTGGCTCCGAGGATGCGATCGACGCCTACGAGGCCCACCACCGCATCGTGTCCGGCGACCGGGACGAGATGCTCGAGGCCGTCTTTGCGGCGTGGAAGCACGACGTCGCAGCCGGACGCACGAGCCTGATGATCGCGGGCGATCTGGGCACCGTCAGCGAGCTCAACGCCCGGGCCCGGACCGACCGAGTATCCGCAGGGCAGGTCATCGACGAGGGCGTCATGGTCACCGGTGGCGGGACGGCGGGAGTCGGTGACCAAGTGCGTACCCGCCAGAACAACCGCCATTTGATGAGCGGGCGAACGTGGGTCCGCAACGGGGACCGGTGGAGCGTGATAGCCACGTTCGAAGATGGCAGCATGACCGTGAAGCGGGCCAACGGAACCGGAGTGGTGCTCCTGCCGGCCGACTACGTGCGAGACCACGTCGAGCTGGCCTACGCCTCGACTGCACATCGGGCACAGGGTCGCACCGTCGATACGGCGCACGCCATCGTCTCTCCCACGACCACTCGCGAAGTGCTCTACGTCTCGGGCACCAGAGGACGGGAAGGCAACTGGCTCTACGTCGACACCCACTACGACCCCGACCCGCAAACCTCCCATGACGAAGCGACCGAACCGGCCACAGCCAGAGAGGTACTGGCTGGCGTGCTGCGCAACGAGGGTGCCGACGTGGCGGCGCACGGCATGATCCGCCGTGCACAGAGCGAGGCGGAGGGGTTCGAACGCCTCTCAGCGGAATACCTGACGCTGGCCACCTACGCCCAGGCCGAACGCTGGGATGCCTTGCTGGTGGCTTCAGGGCTCACGCCGACGGAGATCGACGCCGTCCGTTCGAGCGAGGCGCACGGTCCGTTGCTCGCGGCATTCCGCGATGCGGACGCCCGCGGCTTGGATATCGAGGCGGCCTTCCCGCAACTGGTCGCCGGCCGGTCGTTGAGCGACGCCGTCGACGAGGCCGCCGTGCTCCACGCCCGGGTTCATCGCTGGATCCAGGCGGCCAACGGCGGGCGACGTGGGTCGGACGGCTTCATCGCCGGGCTGATCCCGAGGGTGCGAGGTGTCACCGACCCCGAAATGGCCCGCGCGTTGACCGACCGTGACCACGCGATGGAAATGCGGGCTCGGACACTCGCCAATCAAGCAGTTGAGGCCAGACTCGATTGGGTGGAAAGGCTCGGGCCGGCTCCGGATGATCGGGGCGACCGAGTCCGCTGGCTGCGCGACGTATCGACAATCGCTGCCTACCGGGATCGCTGGCAGATCACCCGACAGGAGACCCTTGGAGGTCGCAACGACCAGAAGAGCACCGAACAGATAATCGAGTTTCAGCGCGCACTTAGCGCCGCAGCGCATGCGCGGGCTATCACCTATCAGGCCGCCGCGAACCGGATGAGCACGGGGCACGACGTCGAGATCGAGGCCGTGCGAGGAGTGGGCCGATGAGCAAGTCGTGACTTGGTGGAGCGCTTTCCTACACCCGATCCTGACTGCGAGATCAGATGCCCGTGCCTGGAGCTGATACCGGTTGGACAATCCTTCTCCAGTAAATCAAGCCGCAAGGCCGTCGGCGGGAATGTGCGATTACTTGCTGGCGGTCATTTCGTAGATCTTCTCCTCGGAAAGGCCCTGTCTCGTGGTGAGCCGCTTCGACCAAGCGCGCAATGATTCAAGGTCCATTGTCATTTCCTCGAGTGTCGGAGCCGGAGAGTTGATTGCCGCACTCTCATCGTGCGATTCGCTACACTCCGTCGCCCTGCCGTACCCGCACTGTAACTCTTTGTTGTCCTCCGCGGTGAACAGAATGAGCGTACGCACCATTGTCGGATGTACCTGAAAATCGTCCCTCGTGAGAACGCCGCCAACTAGGTTCTCTTCAATCGCACGCTCCCAAGTTCGCCGCAGCAACCGGTACCACCTGCACGTCGCATCGCGATATCCGGAGTCCGTCATGGCGTCCCGTCGTCCTCGCAGGGACACCAGTTCACCGTCGAGTTCTTGGAGCCTTTCCTTGACTAGCTTGGCGCTGAACTTGTGATCATTGTCACAATGACCGGGAATCTTGTTCAGCCGTTCGATCGAACGTTCCGTCACTTCTACTGAGTCGTGTACGGCGTGCTTCTTGAGAGCTAGAACGAATGCGAGGTCGTGCGTGAAGACAATGGTCTGACGCTCGCTAGCGAGAGTGACCAGCGTCTTGGCGACCTTGTCGCGGCGCTCGTGGTCAAGCGAACTAACAGGGTCATCGAAGATGAGCGCTGACTTCGACGGGTCTGTCCGCACCTCGGCAAGAAATCCGGCCATCCCCAATGCCGTCTGCTCACCTTCGCTGAGAACTTCGGGCATGGGCACATCGCGCTCTGCGCCGATGAATCCCGCACGACACCGCAGCACGCCCCTGCGTCCACCGACCTCACGCAACACCACCCGTTCCACGCCCAACCTGTCGGTCTCTCGCGAAAATCCGTCGATCAGAACCTCTGTCAGCGTTGCCTTGGTCAGTTCCGTTCCCTTGGAAGTTATGGCGTTCGTACTCGCTTCCGACCTGGCGGTTGCGATGGCGCCGATGAGCTTCAAACGGTTTCGTTCTGCCGACACGGCGGCAACGGCATTTGCAAGCATTCTGCGTGCACGAAGCTCAGACAGCTCAGCGACGAGCTGCGCGGATCCCTCCGTGCTGACCGTCTTGTTGAGTTCCTCCGAACGAGCGTTCAGCCCTGCAATCACGACATCGAGAGTGTGGGTCGGTGGTTCGGGAATATTTGTGTCCCACGTCTGTTCGTCGTCGGTGCCGATCGACTTCAGTACCGACAATAGGTCCGCGGCTCGTTGGCGGTATTCATCGATCGCTGTTCCCAGCTCCGCGTTATCGTTACGCAGGTCGTCGATCACGTCAGACAGAGAGTTGTCGATGACAATCAAACGATTGAGGGCATCACGAGCTGCGCCGAACGCGGCCGTAGCAGTGCGGGCCGCCTCTTGTGTCGTGTCTCGAATGAAGGTCTCAAACCGTGTCACACGTTCTGAGCCTTCAGCCGTGAGCGGCTGCTGACAAAGCACGCAGACAGCATTTTCCACCACTGGAAAACTGTGGTCCGGATACGCAACGGTGTCGGAATAGGTTCGAGCAGCTTCCCAAAGAGTGCGCCACACTGCTTGACCAACACCGTCCAGCGTCACGTCCTGCATTGCCTGCTCTCGGGCGATTCGAGCGGCAGTTGATGCCGTATTCTCCGCGTCGCGCAAACTGATCAACTGATCCAGTGTGTCCCGCGATACCGATGCGGCCACGGTGGTCAGTGACTCCCTGAGCCGATCAGCGCGGGAGGCGAGTCGTTGCAATCGGAGTGCTTCGGCTCGTGTTGTGCCCTGTTGCGCAAGTGCTTCGGCCTGCGTGAGTAAGTCCAACCGTTCCTGCGATTCATCACTGAACACACACTCTTGAGCGATGTCTGAGTCCCTTGTTGCCGTGGACAGTCCCTTAAGGAATGTTCCAGCTTGCGTCGTCTCGTCAAGTGCCGGAAGTCCCCCACTGCGTCGTCCGGCCTCGGTCGCACGACGATCCAACACGGCGCGTACCCGTTCGCACACCTCAACGAGTTCGTCGAACAAGCCCAGCCCAAACGGGCGAAACGCGACCTCGGTGTCGCGGGACAGGTAGATGCCGCTGCACGATCGGTCGAAGAAGCTCGCCTGTGAGAGCGGATCACTTCCCTCTGTTCCCGGGGACCAATCGAAGCTCTGCGCCGTTCCGGCAATTGCAAAATCGATCGTTGCTCCCGGAATCAGCGACGGGTCTTTAAAGATGTCGTTGTGAACCCGCTCGGAGGCCCGTGTTCGTGTGACCGCCTTGAGAATGCGGGCGTATCCAGACTTGCCGCTTCCGTTGTCGCCGTAGACGATCGTCATGCCTTTCTCTGCGAAGGTCAGGTGCTCACCCGGAGCCAAGGAGTTGACGTTGGTGGCGGAATGGATGCCGAGGACGACTACCGGCTGTTCGTCGGATGGAGAGGCTGGGACGTGATCCCGGACCAGGGGCTCCAGCGTTCCTGGGTCCTCCCCCAAGCAGGCGGCGGCGTAGGCCGTGACCCGGGCGTCTTCAAGGGAGCCCTCTGTGATTAGGCGGCGCAGAGCGTCCCGCTGCCAGAGCGGTCGGGACGCTGACCATTGCAGCACGGTGTCGAGAACTGAGGACATTGGCGAAGCCTAATGACCGCCGTTCACCCCTCTTGACTCGGGCTCTCGAGCAGATGGAGCTTGGATAACCATTCAAACTGAGGATCGGGTCGCGGGTTGCAGGTGTCAGCGCCACTCAACCATTCAGCCGTCGCCCAGAAGTCGCTGCAGCGGAGGGATCGTGTCGGCGTAGAGAGTGAAGATGCTCCGTCTCTGGCCGTCTGCCCATAGCTCCGGCGTCTGATTGGCCTCAGCGAGTGGATAGAAGTCTTCGTTCTGGAAAGCGCGCTCTATCTGGCGGACTACAGCGAAATCGCAGCCTATGTCTCGGAACTCGCTTCGCGTCCGCCTGGGAGACGAGTTCACGTGGCCGAGGTGGTGGCATGTCGCATCCTGTGCTCGCCTCTCGGCGCGGGTTCCTCTCGAGTGTGGTCCCACAAGCCCACAGCACGCACTTCGTCTGACTCGGGTGCGATACCCAGGTAGTCGAGGCTGGCCCGCTCGAACAGGCGGAACTGCCAGATGGCCTCGTTCATGTGGGTGGGGTGGAAGACGCCGACATCGGACAGCTTATGGAAGTCGGACAAGGTGAGGCCGGTGACGCGCTCGAAGAGCTGAGTGTCGAGGGACTCGATGACATCGACGAGCGCCTCTTCACGGAAGTCGGTGAGGTACATGAACACCGGCACCGCCTGCACAAATTTCAGTAGCTTGTCGCGCAGGCTCTTCACCTGCTCGCGCTTGGCCTTGCGGGCGGCCTTCGCGTCCGGGTCTTCGTCCTCGCCGCCCCCGCCGGTCTTCGGCTTCTTTCCCTTTCGGATCCTCTGAGACTGGGCGATGATCTTCGTCGCGTCCTGGCGCAGCGCGCGGAAGTCTTCCATCTGCTCAAGGCGTTCGACGAGATCCGTGTTGGCGAGAAGCCTGGTGAGGACCTCTTCGGAGAGGTCGATCAGTCGAGGGCTTCCCCATCGCTTGGCAAGCATCGCCGCACCTGCACCGGCGGTCCCCCAGTCCATCACGGCGTTGACGTCCACGGGGTCCATTCGGCCACCGTCGAACGCGAAGATCGGGAGGAACTCGATGAGCTCGGCGATGACATCAGAGGGCGCCGGGTAATAGCGTGACAGCAGGCGCAGGTGGCGCGGGGGGCCGGAAAGCACCGCAGCGCAAAAAGGCACAGACCGCTGCGGCGGGCTGGTGGACACCGCCTTGGAGTGCCCGTGGCCACGAGGATCCAGACGTCGGCTGGGAGGAGGACCTGGCGGCTGAGGAGACCGAGGCCGGGTGGTCGCAGAGCGCCGAAGCAGGGCCTCTCGACGACGACGCCATCTTGGCTCCGCTTGAGGCGAAGTTCGGGCAGGTGCGCTCCCGCGAGCGCGTCCGCGATCTGGCCGAGGTGTTCACCCACCAGCGAGAAGTGGACGCCATGCTGGGCTTGATCCCCGACGCGTTTACCGAGCTGGACGTGAAGTTCCTCGAGCCGTCGTGCGGCTCGGGCAACTTCCTCACCGAGGTGCTCCGGCGCAAGTTGGATCTCGTAGTCAAGGCTGAGTGCGTGTCGCAGGAGCACTACGAGCATCGCCTGCTTCGCGCGATCGCGGCGATCTACGGAGTCGACGTCTCTCCGCAGAACATCACCGAGGCCCGTGGCCGGATGGCCCACGTGCTCTTGGAGCACTACCAGAACGACGCGAATACCGTCGAGCCGACCGCGGGCTTCCTAAACGGCGCCGCGCTCATCTTGGGCGACAACATCGTCTGCGGTGACGTGCATACCGCGGCAGACCAGATCGAGTTGTGCGAGTGGCGGCCTCACCCGGGAGGCCGCTTTCAGCGGATCTGGAGCCAAGCCCTGGTTCCGCCCGCCGAACACAACCTCTTCTGGGCTGAGCGGACCCAAGACGCCGAGCCAGTGCACTACTCCGAACTCATGGCCGAACCGGTCAAAGACAAGCCCAGCCGGGGCAAGACAACCTCGCGGCGATGACCATCGAGCTCACCAGCGGCACCGGGTTGATTCGGGCGCAGCGCGTGCCCGACATCCTCGACGTCATCGCCGCGCTGTCCTCTGATGCCGTGCCGACCCCGCCCCTGTTGGCCCGCGCACTGCTCGACCTGCTACCGAGCGACGTCTGGACGAACCCCAAGTACCGCTGGCTCGACCCGGCGACCAAGTCGGGCTCCATCCTTCGTGAGGCAGCCCGGCGTCTGATGGATGGCCTGGCCGACTGGGAGCCGGATCCGACCGCACGCGCTGAGCACATCCTCAAGCACATGCTCTACGGGACGGCGGTCACCCAGGTCCACGGCGAGATGACACGCCGCTCGGTGTATGTGTCGAAGGACGCAACAAGCAAGTACGCCGCGGTTCACTTCGACACTCCCGAAGGCCACCTTCCATTCGTTACTTCTGAGCACGATTACCCAACCAACCGACAAGGTCACGCGTCAGGTCGGTGCAAGGTGTGCGGTGCGCCGCCGAGCCTCGAGCGCGGAGAGTCCCGAGAGAACTATGCCTACGCCTTCATCCATGAGGCGTATCCGACTGAGGAGATGAAGAATATGCAGTTCGACGTGATCGTGGGCAACCCGCCCTACCAGCTTGGGACCGAGGGGTTCGGGTCGACGGCCTCGTCGATCTATCACCGTTTCGTCGAGCACGCCATCGCTCTCGAGCCCAAATATCTGGCGATGATCATCCCGTCGCGCTGGTTCACGGGCGGCAAGGGACTGGACGAGTTCCGCGCACGCATGATCGCCGATCGCCGGTTGCGCACCATTGTCGACAACCCCAAGCTGTTCGACTGCTTCCCCGGGGTCGAGATCAAGGGCGGGGTGAACTACTTCCTCTGGGACCGCGATCACGACGGCGACTGCGAGTTCTCGACCCGTATCGACGGGACCATCGTCTCAACAATGGAGCGCGACCTCCGCCTGGGCGACGGCGTGGTGATCCGAGACAACAAGGCCATGTCCGTTGTCGAGAAGGTCAAGGCCAAGTCCGACAAGTACGTCGAAGAGATCTGCAGCGTGACGAAGCCGTTCGGGCTCACCATGCGATCCAACTACCCGGGCAGTGTGCCCGAACCGTTCGAGGGCGCAGTTCCTCTCATCTACGCAAGCCACGTGGGTTACAGCCGGCCCGATCAGATCCAGCGCAACCATGAGTGGATCGACCGCTGGAAGGTCCTCATCCCGATGGCGGGAGACGGGCACGGCCGAGAGATCTCGTACGTGCTCGGGGAGCCGATCGCCCTTGCGCCCGGCTCGGCTTGCACGCAGACCTACATGATCGTTGGCATGTTCAAGAGCCGCAAGGAGACGGAGAATTTCGCGCGGTATCTCACAACGAAGTTCGTCAGGTTTTTGGTGCTTCAGCGCAAAAGCACTCAGCACGTTACGCCGGATCGCTTCCGCTTTGTGCCCCTACTCGACATGAAGCACCGCTGGACCGACGCCGACCTCTACGAGCACTTCGGGCTCTCCGGGGAGGAAGCCGAGTACATCGAGTCGACGATCCACCCGCGCGAGGCCATCCTGTCGCTCGATTCTCCTATTCCCGCCTCGCACGTCCCGGGGGGATCGAAGTACCGCGCACCGGGAGCCCGAGGTGAGACCGAAGAGCCTCAAGCCGACGAAGAGGACGAGGAGTGAGCGCACCCAAGTCGCCGGGACGCATCTACGTATACAGCGCGCCCGGCTACGACACGGACTGGACGCGCACCGTCGGTTCCACCACATTCGAAGGACACGGACGTCTCAAGGTCGGCTATACCGGGCGTCCCGACCCCAGGGTGCGCGTCAAAGAGCAGACGGGCACCGTGTACCCCGACGGCGAGGGGATCATCATCCACGTCGACGAGCCGGCGGTGCGCGACGACGGCTCGACCTTCGACGATCACGACGTCCACAAGGTCCTCGACGCTGCCGGTGTCCAGCGCTCGAGTGAGGTCGTCGAGGCAACCATCGCAGAAGTGCGCGCCGCGATCGCTGCGGTCCGCGCCAGGCGTCCCTTTGACCCGATGCGCACCGAAGACTTTGGGATGCGGCCTGAGCAGCGCGAGGCAGTGGATCGGACCGCCGCCTACTTTGGCGAGCATGCCGATGACCCGCAGCCGCCGCGCTTCTTGTGGAACGCCAAGATGCGGTTCGGCAAGACCTTCACCACCTACCAGTTGGCACGCCGTATGGGATGGAAGCGCGTCCTGGTGCTGACCTATAAGCCTGCCGTGCGCGCCGCATGGCACGATGACCTCACCAGCCACACCGACTTCGTCGACTGGCTCTTCGTCGACCGGGACCACCCCGACGATCCGGATACGCCATCTCCACTGGTGTGGTTCGCCTCGTTTCAAGACCTCCTTGGCACGACCTCCGAGGGCGAGGTCAAAGGCCGCAACGAGGACGTGCATCTGATCGACTGGGACTGCATCGTGCTCGACGAGTACCACTTCGGCGCGTGGCAAGGTGCCGCGAAGGAAGTGTGCAGCCCGGCGACGATGGCACCGGAGTCCGCCGCTGATGAGCACAAGGCGGCGGAAGGCGCGGCGCAAAGGGCCGACGAGGTTGCTGACCTTGTCGCATCGGGGACGCCACGCGTGTTCACCTCTACTCCGGAGGCAGGCATCAAGACCGATCTCGACGCCAAAGACCTCCGGTTGTCAGGCAAGACATTCCTCTACCTCTCGGGGACGCCGTTTCGTGCCTTGACCGAAGGCGAGTTCAACGAGGACGCGATCTACAACTGGACGTATCCTGACGAGCAGTACGCGAAGCAGCAGTGGGGCACCGACCCCAGCCGCGACCCTGAGCGCAATCCCTACCTTGAACTGCCTCAGATGCAGATGTTCACCTACGCGCTCTCGGAGATGGCGTCCGTCGCCATCGACCAGGGTGAGGACGGTCTCTTCGACCTGTCCGGGTACTTCGCTGCGAACAAGGTCGGCTCCGAGTACCACTTCGTGGACCCGGATCGGGTTACGGAATTCCTCAACATGCTGCGGGGTCGGCTCACCCAATCAGCGACGGAGAAGCTGCTCAACAACTTCAAGCCGCCCTTTCCCTACAGCGACAGCCGCTTCGTAGGAGCGGTGGATCACACCGTCTGGCTTCTTCCCACGGTTGCGTCCGCTCACGCGATGAAGGCCGCGCTCGAGAGTCACCCTTTCTTCCGGGACTTCCTGGTGCATGTCGCCGCCGGTAGCGGTGCTCGCATGGGTGCCGAGGCGAAGGTGCCCGTCGACAGGATGCTCGCCCGGGCGACCAAGTTGGGCAAGCAGACGGTTCAAGTATCGGCTCCCCGAGGGAGCAACGTGGACATCCTCGCCCCCCAGCACGCCCGGGCATCCGTGGTCCCGGATCTTCTCCCCATGTGGATCCGCCCTCTCCCGCCCTGCACAAGTGTACGTGGCCGGTCTCGACCCCGGGTATCCGAGCTCACGGGCTCATGAAACGGAAACTGCGCGGTCTCCGGGGCACACTCGAACTATGGAGCCGCAGCGGAATCGGGTTGCCGTCCTCGTCGTAGGTCCCCGACTGGACGCGCTGGGCCCGTCCGGTGAGCTGGTTGCATGTCGAGAGCACGCGGCTCCAGGCGTCATGGGTGGACGACCCGTGGCGGGCTTCGAGCATTTCGTCGCAGACCGCGATGCCCACTTCGAGGTCTGAGAGCCGACCCCTCCCTTGCTGGCGAACTCGGGCACGCTGAATCCCTGTCAAGCCCACTTTGTAAAGAATTCTTGACCTAACCACGTCGTGAGGGCAGACTCGTGGGGTGCCTCCGTATCAGTCGAACGTCCGGGAGTACCGCCAAAAGGCTGGCCTGTCCCAGGAAGCTCTCGCGCGTGAGCTCGGAGTCAGTCGCCAGACCATCGTCAACATCGAGAAGGGCATGAGTGAACCAAAGGTCCTGCTCGCTATCGCCTTGGGCGCCATTTTGGGTGTGGCCCTGGAAGAGCTGTTCCGAAAGGGGACGACTTGAAATGAATCAAGCCCAAGTAGCCCTGTGCAACCAGCTCGCCGACTTCCTTCGTCGGCGCGTGACCTTCATCCCGAACACCTCTGGGCACCCATGGGGCCGGACGGCCCGGCTGCAACAGCTGCCTACTGTCGAGCAGTTCGCCAAGGGCCTCGTGGCGGACACCGAATTTCGTTCACTCCAACTCGGAACCTGGCTCGGCACCACCCACGGCGAGGTTATTGAGGCAGCTGTTGGCATGGTGATCCCCCCGTTTTACCGACCCGAATACGAACTTGCGGTCGAGGGCTTGAAGGTGGCTTCTCGCCTCCAGCAGCAAGCCGGCCAAGAGCTGGCCGGGAAGGTGGCTCTGTCCATCGTTGGTGCCAGCATCTTCGCCGCAGGAGTAGTCGCGCTTGGACGTAGTGCCGCCTGAATCCACCCCGGAGACATCTACGGCGACAGACGATTTGTCTATCGAATCGGGCACACTCACGGTGACACGGCTTCACATCTCAATCAGCTGCTCGATCATCTCTAGAGAGCCGGACGAGACTGGAGTCGTTTTCATCGCGGCAAAGCTGCCGCGGAGCTCGAGACGATGCCGATCGGCCCGTTAGGGCCTTGGTATTTTTGTTGAAGATCGGAGTCGACTACCAGCGGAGATGCGACTCAATTGAGAACCCGCGCTGAGGACTGAAAACGGTGGAGCAAGGATCGAACGTCTCCAATGAACCGCTGTTCAGCTTCTGATCCGGGGATCAACTCATCCTCCCAGAGGCGCTTGTGCGATTTGAAGAGCTTTGCTATCGAGGGACTGGAGACATTGGAAGCAAGCCGACACACGGGCTTACTCAGATCCGCCGAAAAACCGATAAAGCCTCGCAGCAAGCCAAGATCCAGAGATACACCAGTAGAATTTACATTCGACAGCAAGATGTGATTTCGTGTGGACGGGATCAACGCGACGACTACGACATATCTCCGCCTCCGCGCGTTCGATCAATACGACGTCACATTCGTGGGCAACACCAGAACGGCCTAACACTCGAATCCCAACATGGGTTTCGAGCTGCAAGAGGTTGGGCGCCGTTAGTACCGCGTATGAGTATGGCTGAGTGGATGTATAGATATGACCCGGGCTAGTCCGAAATGTAAATGAACTCGATGGCGCAAAGGTGACACTTTCATAAGCCACGCCAAATCCTTCTTGACGTGCAGCTCTGATAACAAGCGTAAATACATACGCTTCGTAGAGATCCCAAGTTTTGTCGGCAGAGGTCAGATTTCCCGTAATTCCGGGACCCAGGTTGCCTGCGATCGCGGCCGCAATATCGTCGGCGTCAGTCAACTTCTAATCTCTCGACGTACACGCTCAATTTCGGCCGATACGGTGGCCGCAGTACTTAGACGAGGTGTGGACTCACTTCTCCCTGACAGTTGGAAGCCCGTGACCTGTCCGTTGACACTGTTGGGCTCTGAAAGAAAAGACACTTCGGACGGCGCCTCACCATGCGTCCGCTCTTCTTCGAAAAATGATTCTATGGAATCTTCGATCGCCGCCACGTTTTGTACAACCCGTCCG
Source organism: uncultured Acidimicrobiaceae bacterium (assembly GCA_963717455.1). Taxonomy (GTDB): domain Bacteria; phylum Actinomycetota; class Acidimicrobiia; order Acidimicrobiales; family RAAP-2; genus Bog-473. The sequence goes on along the minus strand of OY970336.1, from coordinate 855,185 downwards.
ACCCCCTCAAGGAGAAGATCAACGTGCTCGAGCGGTTCATAATCGCGGCGAGTCGACCGGAGCTCACCTCTCTTGGATTGATCGGGTTCATCTGCGCTCTCAGCTGCTTCGATCCCCGTGGCGATGGCGACATTGACTTCGTCGACCAGCCACCCTAAGCCGCGAGAGCGAACAGTTTCCGAGAGAACGTTGAAAAGGTCAGTCAGCTCGTCGTCATTCACACAACTCGAATTATCAGATAGCCAAACGTGATGCCAGCAATTTCACAGCCAATCGAGTTCCACCGCTGCCGTGTCCAGGTCGAGCGGAAACATCAGGACTACTCGGGCCGATGACCTGGATCTAGACGGCCAGTTCGCCGGGCCATCGGTCGGGACCGCGAAAGCGCGTTCGTACACAGGAGGGTGCTGGTTGGACACTTACTGCGGGCTGGACTGCCTTGTTGGTTGAGTAGGAGCGACGGCTCGCCGGACCTTGGTGGCCTCGGTCGTGATGGAAGGCGCTGGCGACCATGCCGCTGGTGACTGCGTCCCGAAGAGGCATCGCGCGGACTTTGCATCGGCGAAAGGATGAGCATCGTCGTCAGGTTCATCGGGGCAAATGTCTTCACGCTGGGGCTGGAGTATCTCCGTACGATCTCGGCGAGTCCAGACCGCCGGCAGGTAGCTGATGACGCCAAGGCCGAGCGCGATGCCATCTTGTCTGCGCGACGGGAGGAGCGCGCCCAATTCATTCGTCACCCAGATCCCGGACCTGGCAGGCTGTCGCGGTGGATCATCTGCGGGAGCTCGCAATCCGAGAGGCCATGTTTGAGCACCTAAGGATGCTGATAGCTGAATCCGCTAGTGGCTATCTCACGTGGGAGCAGACAGCCGGATTCTCGTTCACCGGAGAGATGATCGTGATGCGCCAGACCCGTGGGCATGGGATCCACAAGCCCCGCCAGCTCGATGCCGCCCTGTCGATCACCACCGCGTTCACCAGCGTCGGGCGACAACGGCCCTATGAAGACTCCATCGGTGAAGATGGATATCCCCGCTATAAGTACGAAGGGACTGATCCCAATCTGGCCACTAACCGAGCACTTCGAGCAGCGATGGAATTCAAACTCCCGCTGGCCTACTTCATAGGGGTACGGCGAAGCGTCTACGAACCGGTCTTCCCGGTATATATCGCGGGTGACGATCCGATCCGCCACGAGTTCGTGTTGAGCTTCTCACGAGGCGAGGTGGGTCTCGACCTCTCGACGCTCACCGCTCCCGAGAAAGTCTACGCGGCACGAATGACGAAGCAGCGACTACATCAGCCGGTTTTTCGAGAGCAAGTGTTACAGGCGTATTCGTCGAGTTGCGCCGTCTGCCGTCTGCGACATGCCGAATTGCTCGATGCTGCGCACATCATTGGTGACAACGAGGACGGTGGCGATCCTGTGGTGCCGAACGGAATGGCGCTGTGCAAGATCCACCATGCGGCGTTCGACCGCAACTTTCTCGGCATCACTCCAAAGCACGAGGTCAGAATCAATCAGAAGCTGCTCGACGAAGTCGACGGCCCGATGCTCAGGCATGGCCTTCAGGAGATGCACGGCACGACGATCACCGTGCCGCGCAATCGAGCCTCAAAGCCTGACCCGGATCGCTTGGAATTACGATATGCAACATTCCTTTGGGCGTCGTAGCATCGTCGACTGTTCACGATCGGCATAAGACAGTCAGACGGGCCTGTTTTGAGAACCGCCGTGAGAACCAAACCGCGTTAATAACAGGCAAACACTGTCACTAGGTGTCACCGGCTGGCAGCCGAGGCAGAAGATATAAGGCCAGTTCAGACCGCATAAGTGGCACCTGTGGACCGCCTTGTCATCTGGTGTCCGTCGCCTCGGCGGGCGCGACGGATCAGCGCAAAGGGCGACGGACGGACCAGCCCGAGGGCACGGCAGACAACACATCGCAAGTCGCCGAATCGCGAGGTCGCGACCTGCCATCCGCGATCGCGTCACGAGCCCGCGCGACCATGTGATCATGGCCAGTTCTCTTCCTTTCGGCGTCGGGCGGCAGGTCGCGATCGATGCGCCCGCGTTCGCCTACATCGGCAACAACCAACGGTCGGACTTCGAGTCGCTCGCCGAAACTGCCGGTGGCTTGATCTTCGCCAACCGGGCAGGACAAGTCGCCGCCCACGAGTTCCGCCGGGTCGACCAGCAGCGCCCGATCCTCTTCGACCCGGCGCTCTACATGGAGGAGCGGGCTGTCACCGCCGGGCTCTTCGACCCCGTGGCCCAGGCTGTGGCCGTGCAGAGCGAGCTCAGTGTCACGGCGTTCATCACCCCGTCGGCCATGACCCCCGGCGGCCGGAACGCCGCGGGGCTGCGGGGCATCCTCGAGGCCGGCGTCACCTTCGGGGACCGAGTCCGCTGGGAGGGCATCGAGCGCCCGGTGTTCTCCGAACTGGTCGTCACCCCCGAGCTGCTCACCGCGGGACTCGGCACCCTGCTCGAGCTTCTGGCCGACCACCCCCACCCGTTGGCAATCGTGCCGGGGTCCCGGTTCGACCTCTTCAACGAGCGTTCCCACGTCGAGGGCATCTTGGCCTGCCTCGATGTCGGCGTTCAAGTAATTCCCCACCAGATGGGTAGGGCGTTCAAGTAATTCCCCACCTCGACGTTCACGTAATTCCCCACTTCAGGGTGGGGATCCCCCCACCGGGCTCCTTGACCAACTAACCGCTTCGTTCGTCCCCCAGGCGAGCGAGGAGCACATGGCAAGGAGAACGTTTGACGTGATCGACATCGTGGAGATCCTCATCCACTGGCATGCCGGCCGACCCATCGCGGTGGTGGCGCAGAGCCTGGGGACGGACCGAAAGACCATCCGCAAGTACGTGGCACCGGCCGAGGCGTCCGGGTTGGCCCCGGGGGGTCCGCCGCTGTCTCGGGACCAGTGGGCCGCGCTGGTCCGGGACTGGTTCCCAGAGCTGACCGACCCGCGGGCCCGCAGCCGCACCCATGGGGTGATCGACGCGCACAGGGAGCGCATTGCCGAGATGCTCAAGACGAACAAGGCCACAACCGTGCACCAGCGCCTGCGTGACGAGCAGGGCCTCGACGTCGGCATCTCGAGCTTCCGGCGCTACGTCTGGCTCGAGTTCCCCGACGAGGCGCTGGAGAACAAGGTGACGGTGCTGCGCCCCGACGTCGCGGCCGGCGAAGAGGCCCAGATCGATTACGGCTACCTGGGCCGGTGGTTCGACCCGACTCTGCAGCACTGGAGGAGGGTGTGGGCCTTTGTCATGGTGCTGGCCATGAGCCGGCACATGTTCGTCCGTCCGACCTTTCGCATGGACCAGAGCGCCTGGGTGGCGGCGCACCGCGATGCGTTCGAGTACTTCGGCGGCGTGCCGCGGCGCCTGGTGCCCGACAACCTGAAGACCGGCGTCATCAAACCCGACATCTATGACCCCAAGCTCAACCACGCCTATGGAGAGCTGGCCGAGCACTACAAATGCCTGATCGATCCGGCCCGGGCAGCCAAGCCCAAAGACAAGCCGCGGGTGGAGCGGCCGATGCCCTACGTCCGCGACTCGTATTTCGCCGGCCGCGAGTGGATCGATCTCCCCCACATGCAGGCTGGAGCGCTGAGCTGGTGCACAGACGTGGCCGGCCGACGCGCTGCATCGATCGCTCGAGGGTGCCTCCCCGCTGTCCATCTTCGAAGCGGTCGAGGCACCGACGCTGATCACCTTGCCGCACACGACATTCGAGCTGGCAGCATGGTCGCGTCCGAAAGTCGGACCGGACTGCTACATCAAGGTGGGCAAGGCGCTGTATTCGGTGCCCTGGCGCTTCATCGGCCGCCAGGTCGACGCCCGCGCCGGCGAACGAACCGTCGAAGTCTTCTCCGATGGCGCGGTGATCAAGACGTGGGCCCGGATCGAACGGGGACGCCAGACCGACTGGGCGGACTACCCGCCGCACAAGGTGGCCTTCTTCATGCGCACGCCCACCTGGTGCCGACGGCGAGCCGGTGAACTGGGCCCCTCGGTGCTCGAGGTGGTGCTCGGGTTGCTCGAGGACGGGGCGCTGCACCGCCTGCGTGCGGCCCAAGGCGTCATCGGTCTGGCCGAGCGCCACGGTGATGTGCGACTCGACATGGCGTGCCACCGGGCCATAGACGTCGGTGATCCTGGCTATCGCACCATCAAGGGAATCCTGGCGGCGGGCACCGAGGCGGAGGGGATCGACGTTGCGGAGGCACCGCTGGCCCCGGCCCATCTCCATGGTGCCGACACCCTGTTCGCACATCTGGGCGACGCCGAGGCCGCGGGATGACGAGAACCCATCAGCTGGAGACGACGCTCCGGGCGCTGCGGCTTTCGGGGATGCTCGAGACCTTCGAGGCCCGGCTCACCCAGGCCCGAGCGGGTGATCTCGGCCACGTCGAGTTCCTCCAGGCACTCTGCGAGGACGAGCTCTCCCGGCGTCAGGCGGCCGGCATCACGCGGCGGGTGCGTGCCGCCCGCTTCGAGCAGGTCTGCGCCATCGAGGACTACGACTTCAACTACAACCCCAAGATCCCCGCCGCCCATATCCGTGACCTGGCCACACTCCGCTTCATGGAGGCCGGCGAGTCGGTCATCCTCCACGGCCCCGTCGGTGTCGGCAAGACCATGATCGCCCAGGCGCTCGGTCACCAAGCATGCCGACGGGGCTACAGCTGCGCATTCACCAAGACGTCGCGTCTTCTGGCCGACCTGGCCGGCGGGCACGCCGATCGCAGCTGGGAGACCAGGTTGCACGCTTGGGCCAGGCCCTCGGTCCTCATCCTCGACGACTTCGCCATGCGCGAGTTCACCGTCACCCAAGCCGACGACCTCTATGAGCTGGTCACCGAGCGGATGGGAAAGAGCCTCATCATCACGGCCAACCGATCGGCCTCTGACTGGTACTCGCTCTTCCCCAATCCCGTGGTGGCCGAGTCGATCCTCGACCGGGTCGTCAACGTGGCCCATCACATCCACATGGAAGGGAAGTCCTATCGGCCCAACAAGCGGCCCGCTTTGCCGAGCAAGGAGAAGGGATCATGACCGAGCAACCCTCGAACATTTGCGCCGCACCTGGTTGTGACCACCCGCTTCCCCCTCGAAGCGGACGGGGACGACCCGCCCTCTACTGCTCGCCGGAGTGCCGACCCGCGGCACGCGGGCGCAGCGGAGTGCACGTCGTCGTCGAAGTCGACCATGAACCCACTCCCGACGAGGAACGTCCGGCCGGGCGAATCTGGCTCGTCCGCCTACGCCGCGGCGACCAAGCCGTCGTCATCGCTGCCGAGCTCGGTCGGCCTTCGGCCGACCATCTGGCGGGCCAGCTCAACGGCCTCCTCGCCACCCGTCGCAGATCGAAGGGAGCCGCCATCAACTAAATTGCATTCCGGAGTCCGGTGGGGAATTACGTGAACTTCCTGCTGGGGAATTACGGCAACGTCCACACTCGACGCGGCGCCCGGTTCCATGATGATGCGTTGTGACCTCTCGGGCCTGGGCCTTCTCGCGAATGGGGCCTCGGCCGTGGGCATCGGTACATCCACATCGACACGCCATCGGTTCTTGCCGATGCGAGGCGGCGGCTCGGGCCGAGGCGATCGTCAGAGCCCCAAGACCATCCTGGTCGGACCGTTGATGGCCTTCCTCCGGGTCGACAAGCTCGAGCCTCACGATGGCGACCCCGTCTTCGTCTGTGACTGCATGGCCTGTGGGGGGGAGAGCGTCCTGCGCTACCTCGAGCCCGGTCTGGCCGAGGAGGCGGATCGGCACACCGCCGCCACCTGGCGTGAGCTACTCAACGAGCTGCTCGGGCACGAGGCCCACGAGCGAGCGGGGGCCTGGCAGCGCATTTGCCGGGCCGGTATCGACCAGTGCGCCGACTTCGTCGACCGGCACTCCGCCGCCTTCGCCGTTCCGCGCTACCTCAGCGCGTGGCAGCAGTCTCGCTGAGGTCGCTGCTCCACCTCTCGTAAACCAGCTCGCAGAACCGCCACCGTGACGGGGTGGGTCGGGTGCCCCGGCGTTCGGGTGCGCCCACGACGATCGGGCCCAGCTCGCCCGTAGCCACTAAGCCCACCCCGAAGGTCGCAGCGCGGCCCCGGAGTGCTTCGCATTGCCGGAGCGTGCCGTAGACCGCCCGCAGGGAATAGCCGGAGAACGCCGAGACGTCGTCGACCGCCTGTCGCAGATGCCGGCCGGTCGCCAGGACACCCACCACCTCGCAGGCCGGCTCGTAGGTGCGCCGGACGCCGTGCCCAGTCCACTCCACCAGGCCGTCGCCGTCGAGCTGCAGCGTGACGAGGTGTTCGTTACCGAGCGCGTCCAACGGGATCTCGATGCCAGAGGGCAGCTCCATGAGGGTGCGCAGCAGGGCTCGGTCGACGACAGGATCGGGCCGGCTGCGTCGCTCGAGCTCGGGCTCATTGATCCGGGCCACGACGTCGATCAGGGCGCCGGCGTACTCGAGGGCGGGGACGACAGTGCCGGCCCACCCAAGCGCTCCGGCCGCCTCGTCAGCCAACATATCTGAGGGCGCTGCGGTGCATTTGCATATGCTGTCATACCCAGACTGGCTGCCAGCGGACCAGTAGCTGAGCCATCTAGCCAGGCGCTGTCCCCAAGTGACCAGGTAGTATGCCATTTACGGGATCCTGGTCCCGGGATCCCTCGAACCAGTCGGGCTAGTCATGACTATGCAGACGCCATGCGCATTCCGAGCGAGGTCCGGTCAGTGAACGCGGCCCGGTCGAACCCGCCCGCCGACGGGGCTGGACCGTCGTGGAGCCTCGAGCATGGATCCGCCCTCCGATCGCACCGTTTGGTGAGAGGCGAGTCCCAGACCGACGTCGGCGAGTTCATGAAGGGCCAGGGGGCCCGCTTCGGGAGCCAGTCCCTCGTGTCCCGGGTCGAGACCGGAAAGCAGGTTCCATCAGGGAGGGAAGCATCGGCCCTGCGTGCGTATCTGGCGACACCGGCCGAGGAGGAACGGGGTCGGCCGACCCTCCGCCTTCTCGACGAGCTGGTCGGAGTACAAGGCCCGGCCCGGCCTGATCTTCGGGTCGAGGACCTTACGCAGATCCTTATCGACCGTCTGGCTGGTGCCACCGGATCCATTACTGAGTACGAATGGAAGACAGTGCAACTGCTAATGCAGATCTATCGTTCCCCGTAGCGAATATGAGATAACGACTGATATACTCGTCACTATGGAACTTAAGGGCGAAGATAACAGTCGTAAGATCCGAGCGCAGCCGCCCGCCCTCGGCAGGGGGCTGCGCGCCTTCGGCGAGAATGCGGCGTCGTGGCGCAAGCTCCAGCGACTCTCCGCAGGCACCGTCGCTGCTCGGGCAGGGATCTCTCGGGACACCCTGCGGGCCATCGAAGCGGGTCGCGGTACGGCCAGCTTGGAAAATACCTTCCGTGTGCTCCGCGTCCTCGGGGTCCTGGACCGAGTAATCGAAGCCTCTGACCCTTACGACACCGACGTAGGTCGGCTCCGGGCTGACGAAGTCCTGCCCCAAAGGGTCCGACGATGAGCGAACGGCCCGATGCCGTGGAGGTCACCGTCGACCTCGAAGGACACGAGGTCGTAGCCGGATTGTTGCGCGTCTACGAGCGGCACGGGCAGAGCACCACGTTTGAGTACTCCGAGGACTACCTGCGCGACCCGCGTGCCTACGACCTCGAGCCCGTTCTCCCTCGCGGCTCTGGGGTCTTCCGGCCACCTGTTGGCAAGGAGCTCTTCAACATCTTCGCCGACACCGCGCCGGACCGCTGGGGCCAGAACCTCTTGCGCCGGCAAGAGCGTGATCGGGCGGCGGCTGCCAACGAGGCGCCACGGAGTCTCGGGTCGATTGATTTCTTGTTCGGGGTCAAAGACGGTCTGCGTCAGGGCGCGCTTCGCTTCCGCCTCCCCAGCACGAGTAACTACCTCGGGGTGGATGATGTCGGGATTCCCCAGATGGTTACCTTGCCGCGGCTCTTGGCCGCTTCCGATCGCTACCTCGCCGGCGGTGACGATCTGAAGGATCTCATCAATGCCGGTGGCTCACTTGGCGGCGCTCGACCCAAGGCTGCGGTAAAGACTGAGACTGGCAAACTCGCCATCGCCAAGTTCCCGCGCAATGACGACCAATGGGACGTCGCCGCTTGGGAGCAAGTGGTTGCCGAACTGGCAGTATCCGCCGGCATCACCATGCCGCCGAGCCAGCTCATCAAGGTTGATGGGCGCAACGTCTTTCTTGTCGAACGTTTTGATCGGGAGGGCCAGCGCCGCATCGGCTTTGCGAGCGCACTTACCCTTCTTGAGTCGGCCGATATGGAGCGGCGTAGCTACGTCGAGATAGCGGCCGATGTCATTGAGGTCAATGCAGAGCGGCCCGAACGCGATCTTGAGGAGCTCTTCCGCCGAATCGTGTTTTCGGTACTCATCGCCAACACCGACGACCATCTTCGGAACCACGCCTTCTTGAGAGAGGGGCCATCGTGGAACCTCTCACCCGCCTATGACGTCAACCCCAACCCCGAAAACCCTGGGGAGCTAACGACAGCGATCAGCCTTGACGACGCCACCGCCAGCATCGAACTCGCACTGTCGGTGCGGGAGTTCTTCCGGCTGTCATCTGAACGCGCTCGCTCGATTGTGGCCGAAATCGAATCTGCAACGGCGGGATGGAGCGCGGTCGCCTCGCGCTATGGGATCGCGAAGCGTGAACATTCGCTCATGGCATACGCCTTCGAATCCCCCGAACGCGAGGTTGCTCGCCGGCTCGGCGGCGGATCCCATCAGGCTCAAGGCGCCGGAGCACCTTTTGACTAAAGGCTCTGCTGAGAACCGCCGTGAGAACCGAAGCTCATAACCAATAGGCCCCGGTTCGCGTCCCGGCCCCGCTAGAAGTGAAGGGAAAAGAGCGCTCTTGCGAAGCGCTCTTTCCTTGATTTGTCAATCGCGACGAACCAGCCGTGTGGAACCGGGGCGATGCTGTCCTAACATCCGCCCAAGTCGGTAGAGGAAGTCGAACTAGGAGACTTGCTATGGAATGCAACTGCGGCTGTGGAGGAACGACGACTGGCTCCAACTTCCTCCAGGGGCATGACGAGAACGTGCGCTCAGCAGTCATGTATCTGCTCGGCGACACCATGTCCCTTTGTCGGATTTTTGGCTTCGGTCCCGGCGCACGAAATGCTCAAGAATTATGTGCCGAGGCTCGGCGTAACAGGGTACGGGGCTGAGACGGTCAACGGCGATCGAAGCCATGACAAAGCCCTACAGCTATCAGAAGTGGCAGACGGCACGAGTCTGGCCAGGCGGGGGGTGGGGAGAGGCTCTGGCACAAGCACGCAAGGACCAGCGACTGACGCAGCACGACGTGGCTGATTTCGTTGGGGTAAGTCTTGCGACCGTTCGAAGGTGGGAGGACGGTAAAGCCCTTCCTGATCGCTCATTCTGGCCGAAGCTTGAGGAGGCGATGGGCGTGCCGGTTCCGGACCCGCGAGTTCCGGACCATACGCCAGCAGAGCGAGAACTGATTGACACGATGTTGCTCATGAACGATGAGTTGCGTCTGCTCCGGGAACGTCTAGAAAGCTCCGCATTGATGGGTGCAGAGAAGCCGAATTCCGACGGTGATGAACCGAAAGTCATGGACGTGAATCGCGCTGCTGCATACTTTGGCGTGCCAGTGAGCTTCATCAGGAGACTGGTAGCCGAGCGACGACTCGTGCACTACAAAATCGGTCGGCGTGTCATGTTTCGACATGAAGACATCGATCGCTTCATCGACGAGAGCCGGAGAGAGCAACCCGACTACATCCCCTGGCAACTCCGAGGGAAACGATCTCCTCGGTCACCGCAGTGAAGTGGTTGGACAACGGTTCAGCCAATGGAGTGTCTCACGACCACGCACAACCCACCGATGCCGAGAGAGTCTCCGTCCGACTCTCGTGGGTCGACGGAGACTTCCCAGCACGACCAGCTTCCCAAGCGATACACACGCTATAGCGGTTCGACTGCCACAGGCCCATCGACAGGGGTCTCTTCGATCACAGGCAGAACCATCGCCTTGGCCGCGGGTGGCGGTGAGAGCGGGTGACGGGAATCGAACCCGCGTTCCGAGCTTGGGAAGCTCGTGTTCTGCCTCTGAACTACACCCGCGTCGGGCTCACATTATGCATCATCAAGCAGTCACCGCTCTCGTTGGATGGTAAGCCTCAGCGAGTTTGCTGGTCATGGCCTCCATGCGCGTTCCTGGGTTCACGCTTCCAGGTTTGCGGATCGCGTCCAGACACCGCCCGGAGGTTCCGGAGACAGAAGCTGCGACCCTCACCCTCAGATTGGCTACCAGCCCAAGCCCCGATCAGGACTGTACGGGCTCCAGCCTTGGAGGAACGGTCTGAGATCGTCGGGCTTCGGTTCGGAGATGACCGGCATCGCCAGGCGTTTGGCGAGCGGATCGGTCAATGTTGCCCATTCTTCGGCCCATTGGTGCCATTCCTTTGCGGCGATGGCGTCGTCCGGATCCTCGATGGTGTCGACAATCGGCTGCATAGCCTCGAGGTAGTCCCGTACCCGACGGGCTCGACGCCAATCATGGGCCTGTTGCAGTAACTGCTTTGCTTGGCATGCTTCGGCGTAGTCACGAGTCGCGTCGTCCATCGCACGTTCCCACTGCCGGCGTCGCTCCTCAGCTTCGGCAATGGCGGCGAGCCGTGCAGCTTCGGCCGCATCTGCTCGCAGCTCGATCTCCTGGAGGATCTGCGGTAACAACTCTTCCAAGGACCTTGTGGCCGAGTCCGTCCACTTGGATTGGCGGTGCTCATACCCACCCGACAGGTGGATGCTGAGCCGCTTGCTTGGCATGATGTCGAACCTGGGGATCCGAAACCGATCGTCGCCCGCTGCCTTGGCCTCTTCGACCGCGGTGGGGTCGTGTCGGACGCGGTCGACTTCCTGGCGGAGCTGAACTCCGACACCATGGCGACCGACCGTGACGGCAAAGTGGTCCTTGGTCTCCCGACGTTCGTAGCCATAAGCATCCCTTTTGTGCTCGCTCTCCTTCACCACGTACCCCCGCCGCTGAGCCTCGACGGCCAGGCCTTGAACGAGCAGAAGCGCTCGGTGCGCCACCGATCGATCGATGCCCACCAACCTCTTGCCCTTTTGCAGCGCAGCCACGACCGGATGAGGGTGGCGAAGTACTGATGGCATCGAGATCGGATCAAGCGGCGCCCTGAGCCACTCGGGAGCGTCTTGGAGTCGGATCACGTACTCGGTCGTCCACCGATGGCCCTTGGTGACCAGTTGCTTGCCTTCAGGCACTTTCCCGTACCGAATGGCGGCCGACACCCGTGCTTCGTACTTGGCTATGTCCGGCCGGCTGACCCGGAGCTCTCCACCATTCTTGAGGAGGTCAGCAATGAGCTGAAGCGTCGGAGACAACACCTTGGCCACGGAAACGGGCTCCACCTCGGACTGCTCGGCGCTGTCGAACCGTCGTCGAGCGACCTGTTCAGATTGGTATGTGCGCTCCGGACGCACAGATGCCTGTTCGCGGCCGGTGGCTGGAGTCAAGGGGTAGGTCCCATGCTGGACGTAGTAGACACCGGCGTGGGTCAGGGCTGCTCGCCAAGTACCGTCCCTCTTCGAAATAGTGACGAGCCTCCGGTTCTGGAGGGCCACGGCGGTCGTCTTGTACGAAAACCCCGCCATCTGGCCATCAGGACAGCCGTCAGCGATCCAGCGCAGCACCTCCTCCTGACGGGCATTGAGGGGCGAAGAGGGTCGCATCACGGCGTCTGTGTACCGGGAATGTCGCGGCCAGAGCCAATTGCATTACCTTCTTTCGACTCACTGGAAATGAGTTGCCGAGCACCCCTCGGAACCCCCTCCCGATTCCACTCTGGTTCAACAGCAGAACGAAACGAACGGCATTCAGCGGCAATCAGGGGAACAAGTGTTCGCCTGAGAAAGAGCCGCTGAGCAGCACTTTCGCCGAAATCCGCTGTACAGGCCGATCGGAGAATTCGGCGATCCTCGCGTTAGCAGTGAGTCCGATTCGGCCGCTCTCGCACCTCTCCAGCAGGACTTTTGCATTTCGACGGACCGGCTTGTCCATAACCTGTCCATGATCGCTCTGCAGAAGTCCGTGAAGGGCAGCCTACGTGAACGCTCGCCAGGCGTTTGGCAGGTCGGGGTGTCCCTCGGGCGTGACCCGGCGACGCACCGCTACCGGTATGCAGCGGCGACGGTGCGAGGGGCCAAGCGCGACGCCCAGCGGGCTGCGGCGGGTCTGGTGAGCGAGGCCGACCACGGACGGATCCCGTTGACCAAGGAGACCTTCGGAAATCTTCTCACACGCTGGCTCGATCACATTGAGGCCCGGGGGCGGGCACCCAAGACCATGGTCGAGAACCGCCGCATGGCCTCCGCCATCACCGAAGAACTGGGGTCAAAGGACCTGCAGAAGCTGAAGGGGTCGGACCTCGACTTCTTCTACGACCGGTTGAGCCGGCGGGGCCTGTCGGCGACCACTCCTGCTTTCGGACTGTTCGTGCTCGAACCTCTTTTGAGCCACTCCGTGGCGAAGCCCGGACGGGACACTCTTCGCACGAAAGCCAGCCAGCAATGCCGGCGGCAGGCACTACGAGAGTGATCCCACCAGAGGCCTCTAAACGCTACGGATCAACCGCAGCGCCTGCAGGAAGTCTCAAGCAGGCACAACGGGGGCAGGCATTCCACCCACCCTGCGGGGCACGGTAACCGGCACCTGCGACTGCTCTTCTCACACTTATGGATGGTTCAGGTTCCTGCTGTCGCTGAACCGGAAGGTTAAGTCCCAACGAGTGGTGTACGAGGTCGTGAGGTCCGATGGTCCTCGCGTCAACCTCTTCTCTGATCGCTGATTCTATATGGCGCTGTTCGCGGCGACCTCCTTTCGAGTGGCATCGATGGCCGGCCTCGGGTCCTCGGAGGACGCGACGAGGGTGCGCGGGCCCTTGAGGGACTCGGCGCTCATGTAACGACGCGTGATGGCCCACTCGTCGGTCTGTTCGGCGAGCAGCGCGCCGACGAGCCGGATGACGGCCCCGCGGTTGGGGAAGATGCCAACGACGTCGGTGCGCCGGCGGATCTCCTTGTTGAGTCGCTCCTGGGGGTTGTTGGAGCGGATCTGTCGCCAGTGCTCGGTGGGGAAGGCACTGAAGGCCAAGATGTCGTCGGCCGCGTCGAGCAGGTGGGTGACGACGTCACAGAAGCCCGCCTGGGTCAGCTTGTCGGTGACGTCGGCCAACTGGCTCCAGGTGGTGTCGCGGTCGGGCTGCTCGAAGATCGAGCGCACCAAGGTGGCGATCATGGGCCAGTTGCCCTTGGCGCACCGCGAGGCCAGGTTGGCCATGAAATGGGTGCGGCACCGCTGCCAGGAGGCGTCGGAGAAGACCTGGGAGATGGCGGCCTTGATGCCGCCGTGGGCGTCGGAGATGACCAGCTCAACGCCACTGAGGCCCCGGGCCACCAGGGCGCGCAAGAACGCCGTCCACGCAGCCGTGTCCTCGGTCGTCGCGATGTCGAGGCCGACGATCTCGCGCCGGCCCTCGGCGCCCACGGCGGTGGCGATGACGGCCGAGACGTTCACCACGCGGCCCCCTTCGCGGACCCGCTGGGTCAGCGCGTCGATCCACAGGTAGCGGTAGGGGCCCTGGTCGAGGGGGCGCTCCTTGAACTCGGTGACCACCTTGTCGAGCTCTTTGGCCATGCGGGAGACCTCGGACTTGGAGATCCCGTCGATGCCCATGGCCTTGACCAGGTCGTCGACCCGGCGCGTGGACACTCCTTCCACGTAGGCCGCACAGACCACCGACACCAGGGCCTGTTCGGCCCGCCGGCGAGGTTGGAGCAAGAACTCGGGGCTGTAGACGCCCCGGCGCAGCTTGGGCACCGCCAGCTCGATCGAGCCGACCCTCGTGTCCCAGGGCCGAAGCCGATACCCGTTGCGCGAGTTCTCGCGCTCGGCGGTGCGCTCGCCATAGCCGGCGTTGCACTGCATCGAGGCCTCGGCCGACATCAGGGCCTCGGCGAAGGCGGCCAGCATGGCCCTGGCCAGATTCGTGTCGCCGTCGGCGCCTTCGAGGTACTTGCCCAGCCAGGCCGACGCGTCGATAGTGGTGGGGACGTTCACCGTGATCCTCCTCAAGTGGTTGTGTGGAAACTGCTTCTTGAGGTTGACGCGGTGATCGTCGCGTCTGGGGGATGCTGCTTCAGCTCACCCGCTCGTACACCACTGGCTGGGACTCAACTAACCGGAAGCCTGCCAGAGGTATCGCTCGTGGCGCGCGAAGCCTTGGCGAGGAAGAGTTCCAGCATCGGGCTGCATCGCAGGTCAGACTGTTTGCCTCATGAGCCGTCCGGACACCAAGTATGTGGCCGTCGGGGATGCTGACGTCGCCTACCAGGTCCTCGGAGAGGGTCCCTCCGACCTTCTCTTCTTCAACGGACTTGGCAGCCACGTCGAGATGGCGTGGGAGAACCCCGACATCGCCGACTTCCTCAGACGGCTGGCGTCGTTACGCCGCTTGATCTTTCTCGATCGACGAGGCACAGGGGCATCTGACGGTGTGCCGCGTAACGCCATACCAACATGGGAAGAGTGGACGGAAGACATCGAGAGCGTGCTCGACGCCGTCGGGTCCGAGCAGTCATCCATTCTCGCGACGGTCGATGGTGGCCCGATCACGATCCTCTACGCCGCTGCACATCCCGAACGAGTCGATTCCCTGGTGCTGTGCAATACCACTGCCCGCTATTTGATCGCTGACGACTATCCGATCGGTTTCACACCTGAAGCGCTCGATTTCGTCGTCGAATTCCTCCGAACGCACTGGGGTACGCCGGAGTTTCTCTCGCTTGCTGGTGCAGCCGGTGCGGAAGACCCAGTTCGCCTCGACGCCCTTGCTCGGCTCTTCCGGGCGTCGGTCACCCCGAGAACCGCGGCCGCACAGTACGACTACCTGCTTCGGAACCTCGATGTTCGCCCGGTGCTCCCGCTCATCCGAGCGCCCACGCTGGTCCTGAGCGCCGACAATCCAAGCTTTCTGCCCATTGCTCATGGGCGTTATGTGGCCGAGCACATTGAGGGATCCAAGTTCGTCGCGCTGCCGGGCCACGACATGTTGATCTTCAGCCAGCGGGACGTGATCTTCGACGAAGTGGCCGAGTTCTTGACGGGGACGAGACCGGCAACCGATATCGACCGGGTGCTTGTCTCTGTACTCTTCACCGATATCGTCGGATCAACCGAACGTGCAGCCTCGCTGGGTGATCAACGGTGGCGGTCCCTGTTGGATCGCCATGATCAAATTGTCCGCGAACAACTGCGGATCTTCCGGGGTCGAGAGGTCAACACGACGGGAGACGGCTTCGTCGCTTCATTCGATGGTCCGGCTCGAGCCATCCGTTGTGGCCAAGCGATCATCCACGCCACCCGAGCCCTCGGTATCGAGCTACGCGTGGGTCTCCACACCGGTGAGTGCGAGGTGAGAGGCAAAGATCTCGGCGGCCTCGCCGTTCACATCGCCGCTCGGGTCGGTTCTTTGGCCTCACCCAGCGAGGTTCTTGTCTCGGGCACCGTCAAGGACCTCGTGGTGGGCTCGGGCATCGAATTTCAGGATCGCGGCGAACACGAGCTGAAGGGTGTGCCAGGAACCTGGAACCTCTTCGCCTTGGCGGGTTGATAGATCAGGCGATAAGTGCCGAAACCGAGGGAGGCAGAGGCGTGCCCCCTTTCGCTGGAGTTGACCCGCTCTCGTGGACACCTCATTCTGGGGAAGACCCAGAGGAAGGAGTCCGCAGTGGGTCGTCTGTCGATGTATCCGGAGGAGTTCCGCCGGGAAGCGTGTGAGCTGGCACGCCGAGGTGATCGCTCCATCCGCCAGGTGGCGGTGGGACTGGGGATCCCCGACCAGACGCTGTGCAACTGGCTCAAGGCCAAGGACAAAACAAGAGCTCGAGGACAAGACCCCGAGTCCTTGAGTGAGTCCGCGCTCGCTGAGCTCAAGCGTCTCCGCAAGGAGAACGCCGAGCTGAAGATGGACCGTGAGATCTTGCTCAAGGCGTCGGGTTTTTTTTCGCCAAGGAGACGAACCACTGAGCCGCTTCCGCTTCGTCTCCGCTCACCGAGACCAATACCCGGTCAAAGCACTGTGCCGGGTGGCGAGGGTCTCACGCAGCGGCTGCTTCGCCTGGGCCAGCCGAGCTCCATCGTCCCCTGTGTCGACGACGCCTATCTGGCCGACACCATCCGAGACATCTACCGGCGCTCGAGGTGCACCTATGGAGCACCTCGGGTCCACGGCCAGCTCCGTCGGGCTGGCACCCGGGTCGGGCGCAAACGCGTGGCCCGTCTCATGGCCGAGCTCGACCTGGTCGGAGTGCACTCGCGCAAGAAGTGGCGCCTGGGCCTCCGGGAGCTGGCCGTCCGATTTCCACGAAGCGATCTTCCACCGATTACGCAGCAGCTCTGATGGAGGACATGATCCTGAGCAGGATCGCCGGATTACCAGAAGGGAGACGCAATGGAGATCATCAACTTGGGCGCGACGGATGGACTGCCCCCGGTGAACTGGGGGAACGTCCTCGAACAGCTCGATGCCGGATCGCCGCCGGCTCCAGACGCCCACAACGCTCGCACGACGTGGCTTTCGACGGTGAACGGGGACGGGAGCCCCCACGTGACTGCGGTCGGTGCGCTCTGGCTCGACGGGAGCTTCTGGTTCCAGACCGGATCGGGTACTCGGAAGGGCCGCAACGTCGCTCGCGATCCGCGCTGCTCGATCGCGGTCTCGATTCTAAATGCTGACGTCGTCGCCGAAGGTGAAGCACAGCGGGAGACTGACCCGGCCACGCTCACGCGCCTTGCCAGGGCTTGGGCGGACCAGGGGTGGCCCGCCGAACTCGATGAGACCCGGACAGGTATCACCGCCCCGTTCAACGCGCCGTCACAGGGACCACCCCCGTGGTACGTCTATCGCATCAAGCCACATTCGGTGACCGTGACATTGGGCTCTGAGCCGGGCGGGCTGACTCGCTTCAGGTTCTAACCTCAGCTCAGCGAGATGCCTTTGCCGGCATCGCCAATTGATGAGTCTCGCGATTCGGCACTCCGATTGTCCTGCAGATCTTTCGGCCCAGACTAGAGCGCACCAGATAACGTCCTGCTACCGGCGGTATGGGGCGGGGGTCAGGCCGTCGCCCTGAACAGCGGAAGCCACCAACTGAGTTGTCTGATTTTCGCCAGACGTGGTCGGGCAGCCGTCTCATACTCGGTCGACGAAACAAGCAATCATTCGCTGCTGATTGCTCGATGTGACTGCATTGAGGTCGAGTGGTGCTCCGCAGCACCTTGAGGACCGAACCAAATGGGCCCGACGCAATCCTGGAGGCCGTTGCATCCGTACCAAATGCCCGAGGTGATCATCATGGCTACAAGGTCGATCAGGTTGTCGATGGCGGCACAGAGTCCAAGCTCTCAACTGCACATTCGTGCTCTCTCGCCCGGTCAGCTGCGTGATCTTCTCGAAATGGTGGGACGATGCTCGCCTTCATCGCTGTTTCACCGGTTTCACGGAATCACTGACGGGACAGCGTACGTTCGGCATCTCGTCGCCACCCCGGGTCATGAAACCCTCACCGCATGGTCAGATGCCCGATGCGTGGGGATGGCCACTTTGGCCAGATCAGGCTGTGACCACGAACTAGGCGTCCTGGTGGAGGACGGCTGGCAACGACGAGGCATCGGAAACGAGCTACTCATCCGTCTGGTCGCGTCTGCACGCGAGAGGAATCGATGAGATCGTGGCCGACGTTCTCGGAGAGGACGGCTTTGTGCTTTCGGCTCTCCGACGCGTTGGCCCCGTTATCGTTACCCTTGAATGGGGGGTCTATACCGCCCGTGTTGCCTTGAGGCCCGTCCAAGGAGAGTCAGGTGTTCCGTAGGTATCGGACTACCTCTCGATGCCGGCGAACGGGGACCCTGGGCAGTTCTGGATCGGCTGCTTCCCGGATGGGCTGCCAGGGGATGCTTCTCGATCGTTGACCTCAGGCTACAGGTGGGATACCGACCATCTCGCGGAACTCGTCCGTCGAGTTCGTGACGGGGAATGGTTCGGCGGGAACTGGCAGCCCGAGCCGTTCACAGATTGGATCCCAGCCGTCGCCGAGATTCCATTCGAGCAGTCGGCTCGCCGGTACTTCGGCACGCACGGCGTCGTTGTGGCGAACATAGGCATCGATCATGGCCGCCGGGTCGTCCAAGCGGTCGCTGAATCGGTCCCGCAGGAGCTTGCGCACCGCGTCCATCCAGGGCGCGACCTCCGGTGGCATGTTGTCGAAGGTCAAGAAGATCGTGTTCGAGGCGCTGCGGTACCACTCCTCGGGATCACGAACCGACAGCAAAACAAGCGCATCCGGGTTGGCTTGAGACAACTCTCTCCAGAACGCCGCACCGGGCCAGTCGACGATCGCCCCATAGCGCGCCAACATTCCTGACCAGTCGACCGGGCGACCTTCAATGGCGTCGATCCAGGCTGGGATTTGCTCGGGGTCCCCGAGTATCTCGAGCATGTGGTGACACGGGGCATCGAGGAGCTGCTCAAGCGCCAGCTTGAGCGAATGTGTCCCCGTTCGGCCGACGCCAGCACCAACGACTTCAAGTTCCACAAGTCCCTCCTCGTGACCGACTAAGACCGATCATTGACCGCCCGACGCAGATCGAGCACCCTTGCGCCGGCAGATCCTGTCACAGAAGGAGGGTCACCCGCCCGATTCGCGCCGCGCCGTGTCCCACCGTCCTGATGCGTTCGGGGCTATTCCGGGTACGGCTCCTCCCGGGCGCCGCCGTTGCAGGCTGGGTCCGCGACCGAAAGGATGGTTGCCATGGCGCCAGCGCATCCCACACGCGGTCACTCGCCCAGGACTCGGACGAAGCGGACGCTTGACCTGTTACGACCTGATGTCCTCGATTCTGTCGGCGCAGATCAGATCGACTACTACCGTGCCCGTGCGTCTTGGTACGACGACGCCTATGACTGCGCGGGCGACTACGACCGCGGCGCGGAGCTGAACGCTCAGTGGCTCGCCGACCTTGCCAAGATCGAGTTGGCGCTCACCACAGCGCCCATTCACGGCGAGTGCGTCGAACTTGGCGCCGGTACGGGTTACTGGACCGAGCGGGTCATCAAGGGAGTGGATCGTCTTTGGGCACTTGATGCCGCGCCCGAGGCCCTGGAGATCGCCTCAGCACGCGTGGGTGTTCGTGCCTCACAAGTTCACTTCGAGATCGTGGATCTGTGGCACTGGGAGCCGACACAGCTATGGGACTCGGCCGTCGCCTTCTTCTTCTTGGAGCACGTCCCCGACGCGATATTGCCGAACTTGCTCGCATCGCTCCACGACGCTCTCCGCCCAGGCGCCCCGTTCTTCGTTGCCGAAGGTGCGGCCCGAGATTCCGAACCCGACGTCGAGATGCGCAGCATCAAAGGGCAGGCCTTCGACGTGGTCGAGCGGCGCCGGACTCCAAGTGAGTTTGAGGCTGGCTTTGCAACCGCGGGCTTCTCCGTTCAGTCGGTGGCAGCGGAGCGCTTGGTGCATCACATGGCGACCAGAGATTGACCTTGTGGGAAGTGAGCCATCTAACCGGTGCGATCGGGGCAGTCCGGGGTCGGGCATACGATCCCTGTTGGTGTCGCTCGGAACCGTCGCTCGTTGGCACAGTGATGAAGGCTGGGGAGCGATCACCGCTTCCGACCGTCTAGGAGCGTGAGTCGGAATCGGCCAACGGGATCGGTCTGACGCCTGAGATCTGAGGTCCGGTCGCTCACGGGCCGGCTTCGGCATCACAAATGGGTCCCGGTGGCCTCTGGCGGATGAGTGACGGCTGCATCCGACGTCGGTGGATCCCTCCCTATGCGCCCGCCTGGGCCAACTTTCTCAAGTTGTGGCAGAGCACGTGCAGGGCCCACTCACCTTGTGCACCCTCAAGGCCGCGTAGACGGAGGAACCCGGCGCGTTGTCGGACCTTCATTTGTCCGAAGACCGGCTCGACGATGGCCTTGCGTCTGGCGTAGTCGGCCCGTCCCGCCTTGGTGCGCAGCCGGCGTGCCATCTTCTCCTTCACCGTGGCGTCTCTTGGGATAGGACCCCTCGGTGCGGGCGACACCCGATCGTCATGTCTGATGCGCCCGGTGGCGATCAACACGTCGACGCCGGCGTCGGTGGCATCGTTCACGTTCGCCTCTGAGAAGTAGCCGGCGTCGGCGATGAGCGTGTCGGGGTTCTCGTCGATGTCCGCGGCGCCGAGGTTGACTTCGGTGGCCTCGATCATCTCGATGAGGTGCGGGGCGTCGGCGGCCTGGTTGGACACCGAGTGGGCCAGGACCACCTGGGCCTCCTCGTCGACCACGGCCTGGGCGTTGAAGGCGTAGTGGAATCCGTCGGTCGTCTTCATCATCCGTGACTCGGGGTCGGTGAAGTTGCGCTGGGCCCGCCCATCGGGCTTGGCTCTCGCTGCCGCGTCGTCACCGGCGGCCCGGGCCTCGTGCTCGGAGGCGCCGTGCCCTGTGGCCTTGTGCTGGGCTTTTGTGGCGGCCTTGTCCCTCGCCTCGGCTTCTATGGCCTCCTTGGCCGCGCGCAGCTTGGCCAGGCGACCCTCCTTGGTGGCCAACTCGGGCGGGAGCTCGTCACCGCGGCGGTCCTCACCGAACGCTTCGTCTTCGGCCGCGTCGGTGGCCTCGGCCTCGGCCAGCATGGCCGCCACCTGGGCCTCGAGCTCAACGATCCGCGGTCCCATCCGGTCATGGCTCATGGCCTTGTGCTTACTCGCCGAGGCCCGCAGCTTGGTGCCATCGAGGGCGACGCGGCCAAGGCGCACCAGTCCCGCTTGTGCGCACAGGGCGAGCACCTGGACGAAGAGGGCATCGATGGCGCCCAGGTGGCGACGCCGGAACCGAGAGATGGAGCGGTAGTCCGGAGCCGTGTTGGCACTCAGCCAGCGGAAGGCCACGTCGACATGGCAGCGCCGCTCCATCTCCCGCGAACTGGTGACCCCGGTCGAGTAGGCGAAGAGCAGCAGCTTGCACATCATCGTCGGGTCATAGGGCGGCGCACCCACCGCCTCGGTGTAGGAGTCGTAGATGACCGAGAGGTCCAACATGTCCTCGACCACCTCAGAGATGAACCGGGCCTCGTGGTTCTCGGGTAGCCAGTCTTCGAGGGAGGGTGGGAGGAGGAAGGACTGGGACTGGTCGTAGTGGCGGAAGCGCTTATTCACCCCGGCCGGGACCTTCTCGGGGCGCCCGACCGGCTGCCCTTCCACCTCGAAGAGCTTGTCGCCGACCCGATCGTTCGCCATGGGCAAATTCTCCCAAAACCGCAGGAGAATCGCGAATCGACGGTCGCCTCCCACCCCGGGAAAGGGTCGATCAGTCCTTGGGCGTCACTGGCGGGTTCTGACCCACGCTCCTAGGGCTCGGGTTCGTCCACTTCTCTCAGGTTCGAGGAGAGGGTTATCGCGAACTCACTCCGGGTGGCCGAGTGGAGTTCGAGTGGCGAGACAACTTCGGCCAGGACAGATGTCAGTGTCGAGTCTTGTGGGTTCAACCTGCCTAACCAACCACCAGCAGCCCTCGTCCCGGCAATGTACTGGGATAGGTCGCCGCCCGGTTAACGAAGCCTCGAGATGTAGAGGGCTGCATCCTCGACCTTGGTGATCGATCCATCGAATTCATCGTCGATGACCCTCGTAATGGCGTCGTATTGCTCGTCTGTTCGATGACCCCCGTAGGTCTTCGTGACCGCTACGAACGTAGGGGCATCAAGTGTGCGTTCAAATGCGTGATGGAGAACCAGAGGGTCCTCGAAGCGGGAGTCGCTGTGAATGGGCTTCATGGAGCCATCAACGTGATCCAGTCGCTTCACCCAGGGATGACCGCTCACCTCGGTCAGGCGATCCTCGAATGGCTCCTCCCCCCACGAGAGGACTTCTGTCCACACCATGGCAAGGCAGCCACCAGGTGCCAGGAGCTCTGCCACCCGATTCACTGCCACTTCGGGTTCCACCCAGTGCCAGGCGTTGAAAGCTGCAACCAACTGGACCGGACCCGGCGCCTCATAGTCCTCGAAGCGCCCCACGAAGACTGAACCCTATCCCCGAGCTTGGCGCGGCCCAAGGCGGCCATCTCGGGTGACGGTTCGATGGCTGTCATCGACAACCCACGTCGTACCAGGGGTTCCGTCGCGATGCCAGTACCAGCTCCAATCTCGATCACTTCCGATCCGACGGAGATGTCGGCGATTTGTACTATGTCGTCGAACACGCCCTCCGGGTACCGAGGCCGATAACGGTCATAGTCGGCAGCTTGTGCACCGAATCTCTGGGACGCCTCAGGGGCCTCTTGCCACAGGTCCGACATAGGTGCCAAGTATCACCTCGGAGCGCAGCTGCTGCCTCCCGGGGAGCGCCCAGGCGTACAGGGGCACCTGGCATCAGATCCAGGTCCAGTCTTGGCGTGGGTGCAGAGCGACGAACTTGTGGGAACGTTGGCAGAGCCGTATGGAACATCCGTCCGGCTGCCATCGCTATTCCCTGGCGGCCAGACTGGCTACATGACGGTCACCCATCTCCAACGCTTCGTAGACGCCCAGGACGACCACGGCACCTTCGCCCGTGCCCTCGACGAGTTGGCCGCCGGACGCAAACGATCCCACTGGATGTGGTTCGTCTTGCCCCAGTTGGCCGGACTCGGCATGAGCGACACAGCGCGGTTCTTCGCCCTAGCGCCGCTCGACGAGGCCGCCACATAACTTGTCCACCCTGTCCTCGGGCCACGCCTCACAAGACCGTGTCCCGGCTCCTCGCCCTATCGGGGGTTTCGGCCACCGATGTCCTCGGGCCGGTCGATGCCATGAAGCTCCGTTCCTCGATGACACTGTTCCACCGAGCCGACCCCGACGACCCGGCGTTCGGTGCAGTGCTCGACCACTACTTCGACGGCGTGCCCGACGAGGCTACAGACCGGCTGCTCGCCAAGGCGAGGTAGCCGATGGGGGATCGATATGCCCCCGGCCCGGCACGCAGGCGAACTGGGGCATCAAGAGCGAATGGGCGGCCCACGAAAACTGGTTGGTTTCGTCTCGTAAGCTGTCTCTGAGACCGAGTGATTGGGAAGCCGTGACACTTGAAGCGACCCGTCAATTCAAAGAGATCAGCCCCAAAGCGTACGAGCACCCCGCTGACCGAGCTGCAACGTCTGCTCTCCACGCGGTGCCGCTCCTCGATCAGGTTGTAAAAAGGCTCACCGATTTGGGTCACGAACGACGTACACGCCAGATCGTCATCGGCAACGCGGTCCGCATCGGCGAACAGCAGATCCCACAGGTCTGGGTTCAATACGTCGAGTGCGTCTCGATTCTAGACCTCGATCGGACACCGGACCTATATGTGATCAACGATCCAGAGGTGAACGCCATGGCGATCGGCGCGAAGACACCGATCGTCGTCGTGAACTCGTCTCTCATCGGCTCGTATACGCCTGACGAAACCAAGGCAGTCCTCGGCCACGAGGTCGGGCATGTGCTCTCCGAACACACGTACTACACCACTGCTCTGGTGCTCCTTCATCAGTTCATGAAGGGTGCTCTTCCCAAGTCGTTGCTCCTCGGGCTGCCGGTGCGTGGCATGTACTACGCGCTACTCGAGTGGGCACGGGCAGCGGAGATGTCTTCGGATCGAGCCGCTGCGCTCGTGATGGGGGACCCACTCGTTCCCTGCCACGTTCTGATGCGTCTAGCTGGTGGTGCGCTACCCGGAATGAACTTCGATGCGTTTTTGGAGCAGGCAGATGCCTACCAGGATGAAGAGGACCTATTCTCTCGCCAAGCACGTTTCTGGTCCGAGTTGAGCCTCACTCATCCTGTCGCAGTTCGCCGCGTCAAGGAACTCAATGCCTGGGTCCGTTCGGGAGAATTCGATCGGATTATGAGCGGAGAATATGTACGGCGCGGACACGAATCCCCTCCGTCAGCAGAGTTCGATGCTGCGGTGATCCACTACCGGGACCGGTTCTCTGGAGTTCTCGAGCGCACGGCGGGCGGCGTCCAGGGTCTCGGCAGGCAGCTGGGAGATTGGCTGAAGCGGTTCCAGGGCGACACTGAAACGTCCTCGGAGGAGGAATCCGGCGTGCCTTGAACCGGCGTTCGGGGTCACCTACCTCTCGTCTTTGTATCCGACCGGCCACATGCGCCAGCAGGTCGTGCAGCCTTCGACAAGGCAACCGGCCCAACCCTCGCATGCGAATGGTGCCCAGAGGGAATGGTCGTCCTCACTGTGTCCGCAAATTGGGCACGTGCCGTGCTCAACAGGAAGCGGATACTCGGCAACGGCGGGCGGTCGCCGCCGGGGCTCCGTCGTTCGCTTAGAAGCCGCATCTCAAGGCACGCATATGAGAGGCATGTTCTCAGACGTCAGGGGTCAAGGTTCTATGACGTCGCCTTTTAGATTTTTTTAGAGGACGGGCGTGCGTCTTGAAGAGAGCACGTTCGTGGCCAACGCCGCGGACCAGATACCCGCTCCCGCTGCCACGTCAATCAGAATCTTGGTCGCACTCATCGCCCACAAGGTCTAGGCCACAAGCCATGACCTACTCAGCCCTTCTTCGGCTGCTGCGCTCGCCAACAACTTCCACGTCGGTTGGTCCTGCTCAAATATCTCACCTAGCCGGCGGACAGGGGCTCACCCCTGGTAGCGCGACCCAATGCAGGGCTCGCCCGATCCATTGGACCGGTCGGTAGTCGGTAGCTTGACGGTATGGCAACCCGGCGACTGGCCCTCATGGCAACCCTGGGGTTGTTCGTAGCTGGCTGTTCATCGCCCTCGCACTCGCCGTCGGCGTCTTCACAATCGACGGGACCGAGCCAACTGACTCCATCGACCCCGACCACGAAGGCACCTCCTGGCGTTACAGCCACGGTTCCCACCAGTCCCACCTGTTCAAGCGGAACAGTCACCGTGAATGCAAACGCAGACGGTCAGCCGACCTCAACCTGCGTGCAGGTTGGCTCGGACATCGTGATGACAGGAGGCAGTGCTATGTCCGGCGGCACGTGGCCAGGGCCACCACGCATCTCGGATGGTCAGGTCGTGAAGGTGCTAACGAGCAGTCACTCTGGCGCCCGCTTCACCGCCACCCTAAGAGCGATCCGAGCAGGATCCGCCTCAGTCATCGTGCCATTTGTCCCAGGCGAAGGGGTGTGCAGCCCGACACCGTGTACCCCGGTACCAGGAGCGCCCCTGGACCTAGAAGTCACCGTGGTGGGATTGCGCCAGTAGGCGCACTGTCCCGGCATGCTGAATCGGGGGCACATTTCAAGTCCTACCGCAACGCGCAGACATCCGTGAACGCCTTTGTCGCATGATCCTCAAGCGTGACAGGTGTTCAGACCACTCGTACATCTCCCGGAGGACTCGGTCGTCCCGCGTCGCTACACTCATCGTGAGTGCGGATCGGTGTGCTGACTGGTGGCGGGGACTGCCCGGGGCTGAACGCCGTTATTCGGGCTGTTGTCCGGAAGGGCGTTCAGGTTCACCGAGACCAATTCGTGGGATTCCGCGATGGTTGGCGCGGAGCGCTCGATGGAGATTCCGCACCGCTGGATGTTTCCGATGTCCGAGGTATCCTGCCTCGTGGCGGGACCATCCTTGGCTCTAGTCGTACGAACCCATACAACTCCGCGGACGGTGAGCACCGTGTCCTCCAGACCGTAGAACGGTTGGGTCTCGACGCTCTCATCGCCATTGGCGGTGAAGACACCCTCGGCGTGGCGACAAGGCTCGCGGCCGCCGGTCTAGCGATCATCGGGGTGCCCAAGACCATCGACAACGACCTCAATGGAACCGACTACACGTTCGGATTCGACACGGCGGTCACGATCGCCACCGAGGCCATCGATCGTCTCCACACAACGGCCGAGAGCCACCACAGGGTGCTCATAGTCGAAGTTATGGGGCGTTACTCCGGCTGGATCGCCTTGCACTCCGGCATGGCCGGTGGGGCGAATGTGATCCTGATTCCCGAAAGGCCGTTTTCGATCGAGGAAGTGTGCGGGTTCATCGAGCGGCGATTCGCCAGCCAATATGCCCCTATTGTCGTGGTGGCGGAGGGTGCGTTGCCGATAGAGGGCACGATGCCCGCGCGCCCGCATGAGGTCGACGCGTTCGGACATGAGCGGCTCATCGGCATCGGGACGTTTCTGGAGGAGGAGATCGCCCGGCGGACCGCCAAAGAGGCGCGCGCCACCGTCTTGGGTCATGTGCAGCGAGGTGGTACCCCCACGGCCTTCGATCGGGTCCTTGCCACCCGTTTCGGGCTTCACGCCGTTGACGCCTTGCACGACGGGCACTCGGGCCAGATGGTGGCCCTGCATGGCACCGCCATTGAGCTGGTGCCGTTGGCCGAAGCGACGGCCATTCTCAAGCTGGTATCACCGGAGCTGTTTGCGGAGGCCGAGGTGTTCTTCGGCTGACTTTGACGACCTTACGAGCGGGCAATACGAGGCGCGTCCGTCGCGCCATTGTGGTCCGAGGATAACCGGCGAGGGTCGGTCGGTATAACTGACTCCTACCCGATGCGTAATGGGTGTATGTCTCAACTCGGCCGAAGGTTTCCTCGTCTGACGCGGCAACGTAGCATCGGGCCACCTAGTCAGGAGGTGCTGCGTCATGAGTGTCGCAAGGGTCTCGGCGGCGGCCTTGATACTGACGCTGGCCAGTCTCCTGACCGACGTGTCCCCTGGGGTGGCAAGTTCGTCTTCCCATACCAGCCCGGCACCTGGCTATTGGCTGGTGGGATGGGACGGGGGCGTGTTCGCTTACAACGCGCCATTCGAGGGATCGGGTGCTCCTCAAGCGGGATCGCCTGGACTGTGTCCCTTCGCGTTCGGACCAACGATCAACATCTCGGCAGCTTCCTTGGCCAACTCGGGCCAAGTCATCAGCTACATCAACTGTGTGGGAATCGCCGCAGCAGGTGCGAGTCCGGGTTACTGGATCGCGAACTTCTCTTCGCTTCCTTCGGGATTCGGGGCCGCGACCACGCCCGGACAGCTCGGCTGCTCAGGTCTCAGCGGAGCGTTCGGCGGATGGAGCGGGATCGCGCCGACGAGCAGTGGCCGTGGGTTCTTCTTGGTGAGCGAGAACGGTGGGGTGCTGGGTTGTGGTGATGCCACCCCCCTGGGCGGCGTGGCGAACCTCCCCTTGGTCGGCTCGGTAGTTGGGATTGCCTCCACTCCTGACGGGAAGGGCTACTGGCTGGCCGCGAGCGACGGGGGTGTCTTCGCGTTCGGCGACGCGAACTTCTACGGCTCTATGGGTGGCAAGCCGCTGAACAAGCCCATCGTGGGCATAGCGGCCCCACCCACGGGCAAGGGCTACTGGCTGGTAGCCTCCGACGGGGGCGTGTTCAGCTTCGGGGACGGCACCTTCTCGGGCTCCATGGGTGGTCAGAAGCTGAACCGGGAGATCACCGGCATGGCCGTGAACCCCGATGGGCCCGGGTACTGGCTCGTTGCGGCAGACGGTGGCGTCTTTGCTTTTGGCGATGCACCCTTCGAGGGTTCGCTTGGCGGGACGCGACTCAATGCACCCATTGTCGGTATCGCAGCCACGCCAAACTGATCCTGTCTTCGGATCCCTCAACACTCGCGACCGACGGTCGGGGACACCCCCCAAGACGGAGCTAGCCGGGTAGTAGCTGCGAGTTTGCGAGCGTTGCCTGAAGGCTTTTAGGTCCGTGGTAATGGTGAACTTGAAACCGACAAGA
Organism: uncultured Acidimicrobiaceae bacterium; assembly: GCA_963717455.1. GTDB lineage: Bacteria > Actinomycetota > Acidimicrobiia > Acidimicrobiales > RAAP-2 > Bog-473. The sequence continues at coordinate 827,288 of OY970336.1, read as the reverse complement.
CCGTGCCACGTCCACGTTTTCCAGCCGGTCGTCAACAAAGAGGGTGTGAGTTGGCGAGAGGCCGAAGCACGGCCAACGACGATGTGAAATATGGCTGGGTTTGGCTTTGCGGTGCCTTCAAAGCCTGACACCACGATCCCGTTGAAGAGAGAGAAGAACTCATACCGTGCCACACGCAGCGGGTAAGTCTCCGCCTCCATGTTGGTGAGGGCGTAGCAGGGCATTCCGGTTGCCGTCAGCTCCGCCAGCACGGAAACGGCGTCGACGATTACCCCCGCGACCATCTCCTCTGATCGGTCGGACCACGCCGTGATTTCCGCTGGAACTGGTGGTCCCAGTTCCGGTACGGGGATACCGTCAACTCGGCGATTGAACAAGCGTCAGAGAACCCACAAGGCGCCGGAGGAGGGCGACGTTCGCAGTCGTGTGGCCGTGGGCGCTCGCGACGTATTCAACGCCGTTGACCCTCCAATCGAGGAGGACATGACCAACATTGGCACCCTCACCGTGGCGAGCAACCCGTTCGATGTAGGAGCTGTCCCTCGGGCACACGTAGAGGATCGTTCGCCATCCTTTGATATCGATCGCGCCAGACCGCCTGCCGCCGACGCACGGCACCTTTGGAGCATCAACCAGCCTCCGCGCCTCGAGGAATAGATGGCCGACGGGTTTGCCATCTATTCCGACGTAGCCATCAGGTACGTCAAAGTCTTCGAAGTTCAGAAAGAACACTCGATATTGGGTTGCACCCTCCAGGCCCACACACGGGGCAACCTGCGCCCCCACTGGCGCCGGACACCCCAGTGCTTCCCCGTTGTGGGTAGGAACAAGGCTCGGACACGGGACGGGAATCTGGACCAAGGTCGCAGCCGCAGCGCACTGACTCATCAGGCTTGGTGCAGCAGAGACGAGCTGAACCCGAGCCGAGCTTCGCTGCAATTGGCCTGGGCCAAGAGCTTCAGCGGAGGACGACGCCAAGGACACGAGGCTGAATGTCAAGACCGCGATGAAAAGGGCATTGGGACAAGTCCGAAGCCTTGGGCTAGTGCCGAAACTCATCGCTACGCAAACTAAGTCAGATCTCGCGAAAGATGTGGTCACCTACCCGATTGGCGTACGGGGGCAGGCTGGCCCCCACGATTGCGGATCCCGGCGAACCAGTCTGCAACTGCATCTATGCCTCCGGAAGACGCCACACGCTGACATGACTGCGGCTCTCGCCAGTGAACGGCGAGCGGTCCCACCACGCCCATCGATGTTCCAGCGTCATTCCTGCGATCCGAGCCATCAGGTCCAACTCAGCCGGCCACACATATCGGAACGGTGCTGTGAATTCGCTAAAGCTGCCATTGGGGAGTCGGTTGAAGTGCCGAGATCGGGAAATCTGCTTGTGCGTGCGGTCAATGAAGTCGTCGATGCCGATGTAGTCCTCTGTCAATGCGAACGGGACTCCGGAATTGCCGGGTGGTAACTGGCGAAGACCCGGCACGTTGGTTTCGATCACGAAGCGGCCACCGGGGCGAAGATGTCGGGCAGCGTTTTCGAAGCAGGCGACCTGTTCGTCCTGCGACGTCAGGTTCGAGATTGTGTTGAAGACCAGATACACGAGGGAGAACTCGCCCTCCACGAACGTCACGGCCATGTCGCCTTCGACGGCCCTGATATCACTCGCTTCGGGTTTCGATCGCAACACAGCAAGCATGTCGGCGGACAACTCGATCCCGGTGACCGGAACGCCCCGGGCAGCCAAAGGGACAGCGACCCGGCCGGTCCCAATAGCGAACTCCATCGCCGCTCCACCGTCAGTCAACTCGACCAGGCAGTCGACGGTCGCTTCGAGAACGCCGTCGTCCCACATCCCCGTCCCAGGTTGGTCGTAGGTTCTGGCGATTTCCCCGACGAATCGGTTTTCGGGCACAAGCCAGCTTGGCCTGAACCGAGCCGTCTTGCAACGTCCTCTGCCTCTGTCCCATGGGTGCCGAAGGGCCGCCCCCCGTCCCGGATTGGGGCAGGGGTCTGGTTGAGGACGACAGGGGCCATCGCTACCCTTGGGTCGAGACAGATGATCATAAATAAGGCGGGCAGGAAGGAGGAGGAGGAGGAGGAGGAGGAGGAGGAGGCTCAGATGCCTGCGAAGGTGGGATATCTCGCCATCGACGCGATCGACCCGAACGGACCGGCCCCGTTCTGGTGCGGGTTGCTCGGCGTTCAAGTGGACACGACAATCGGGGACGGTGATTTCCTAATCTTGTCCCCCACGGAGGATGGCCTCTCCGTAGGGTTCCAACGGGTGCCAGAGGCGAAGTCTGGCAAGAACAGGGTGCATCTGGATCTCGTCGTCGATGACCTGGACGCCGCCACCGCAGAGGTCGAGCAGCTTGGAGGCCGATGGCTCGAGCCGGGAACCACTCGAGAGCTTGAAGGCTTCCGTTGGCGTTGTATGGCAGATCCCGAGGGTAATGAGTTCGATCTCGATGTCCTCCCCGCTGACTCATAGAGGACCGGCAATGCCCCTGTCACGAGAAGCGATCGTGCCAGCCGTCTGGGCGGACTTCTACAGGGAGACCCGCATTCCGGCCGCAGTGCGAGTCGATGACACGCTGCGTGTGACCGGACACACCGGAGAGACAGCCGATGGCGTCTTCTCGGGCGACGCCGAGGAGCAAATCCGGCAGGCGTTTCGCAACATTACTTTGACCCTGGCTGAGGCCGAGGCCAACTGGAGTCACGTCGTTGAAATCAACTCATACCACGTTGGCCTCCTGAACCAGGCTGAAGCCCTTCTCAAAGTCGCCGCCGAATTCCTGGAAGATCCCTACCCAGCGTGGACCGCCGTTGGCGTCACTGAACTCATTCTCCAAGAAGCGTTGGTCGAGATCAGTTGCGTGGCCGTCGTCCACACCGATGCGGTGTAGGTCCACACTCTTGGATAGTGAGCGGAATTACGGCAAGCTGCACTAGCCCATAAGTGCCTGCCTCGTACGGGGGCGCTGGTGAACCCGACAAATGCCGCGCATGACTTGGTCAGTGACGCCCTCTCGGTGCAACTGCAACTCATCTGTTCTGAGTCCGACGCGGCATGCCTCCCCAGGTCGGTCGCGACATCGCGGAGATTTCGATGCCAGAAATGGCCGGAATTCTCTTTGTCCATAATCTTGAGACGATGGCTTCTCGTTGAGGCAGGGAGGGAGCGAATGGGGGCGATCCGTCGAATGGTGTCACTGGGCGCGGTTTCCTTTGGCATTCTGCTCTCCGCCATGGCACTCCCATTGGTCGGCGCCACGAGCGTTGCCGCTGCGGCCGGCTCGAATCTGGTCGCAACCACGACAATGACCTTTGTCGACACCTCTCGCTCCACGCCGCCGTGGGACGGGATGCCGGGCAAGCCCTCCCGGACCCTCGTGACGACCATCTGGTATCCGGCGCGGGCATCCCGCTCGGTGGCGGCATCTGGCGACGGCCCATACCCACTCATCGTCTTCGCCCACGGCCTGGGAGGCTCACCTCAGGAGTACCAGCAGCTGCTGACCGCCTGGGCGGCTGCGGGCTATGTGGTGGCCGCGCCCTTGTTCCCTCTGTCAAGTAGTCAGACGCCCGGTGGTCCCGATGGTGGGGACATCGGCAACCAGCCTGGTGACATGAACTTCGTCATCGACCAGGTGCTCAGTGCCTCGGCTGCCCCGAACGGACCGCTGTCGGGCCTGGTCGACCCGAACGAGATTGGGGCCGCCGGCCACTCCAACGGTGCCATCACGACCTTGGGCCTCGTAGCCAACAGCTGCTGTCGTGACACCCGGGTCATGGCAGCGGTTGTCATGGCAGGCACCACCGAGGGTCTTGGTCGTGGCTCCTACGAATTGGCCAAGGCTCCACCGCTCCTCGTCGTATCGGATGTCCACGACGGGCTCGTCCCCTATGCCGATGCTGTTGCGGTCTTCAACGAGGCACGGGGACCAAAGGCGCTGCTTACGCTCGATTGGGACAGTTCCTCTGACAGCACAGGTTCGTCGGCTCACATGGCCGCGTCTGGGGTCGTCGGCCCGACGTCAGTTCCGGTCATCAAGTCAACGACGGCCTTCTTCAATGCCTTCCTCAAGCATGAACACGGGGCGCTACAGGCCATCTCGGCCAACGGTCGCTCCTCCCTGTCGGTGGTGCATACCGCCTGGACTTCGGGCTCCCTAGCAACCTTGCCTCTCCCCAAGCAAGCAGCGGTCCACTTGCACGCAACCGTCACTCCAAACACAGGCTTGAACGACGGCCAGGCCGTCACCGTTCGATGGAGTGGCTACACGCCGGGCAAGGTCGTCAATATCCTCGAGTGTTCCCAAGTGGATATCACCACGGCCAGCTCGGCAGGCTGCAGCTTCGCTCATGCAGCGATCCTGCACCCTGACCCCACGGGATCGGGCTCGGTGGTCCTCCACGTTGCCACCGGCACCATCGGCAACGGAGTCTGCGACGTGGTGCATAGCTGCTACGTCATAGTGAACAACGCCAGCTCGACCAACCCGGCCGACACCAAGGCGCTCCCCATCCGCTTCGCCTCCTGACCCGAGTCACACTCCCGGCAATGTACGGGGGCACCCCGGCCTCTAGCGCCTAAGGATGAGAGCTGAGCAGGCTCCAATCAGAGATGTCGTTGCAGCCGCCACTCCGACCACAGCGCCCCAACTGAAGCGAAGCGGTGGCCCATCGCCGAACGGAGGTTTGGCGTGGGCATCGAGGACGCAAGCGATTGCGAGCAGGAGTGCAAGAACGGCCAACACCACGTACAGGCCGAGGAAGCTCCCTCGCCCGATTGAGTGCGCAGCAACAGTCATGATGGCTGACATCGCCACTCCGCACGAGAGCGCCAGAATCAAGAAACCCCATTCTTGTGTCCCCGGAGAGAAGGAGCCGAACTGCGCCGGTTGAAGGTACCGGGATAACGCACTCATCTGGTCTTGCAGACGCAGGAACCCGACTCCGAGACTCTCATCTAGGCCGAACCACGGGAGTGTCGTACTAATTGCGACCCCAACGGCACCGAGAAAACACAGACCCAATGCTGCGATAGCCGACCGCCGCCCCTGGTGTCGATCAGCCGCCGGCGGAGAACTGGTCCAAGGCGGATCCTCGAAGAGATCGACGCTTCCACGTATGCCGCTGGAACTCACCCTCACAGTATTGCCGAGGGGTGCGCTACAAGGCCGCTGAAATTCAGGCATTCACTGCCGCCTGCCCGGCGTACTGGGACATCACCCATCCGACGGTCGGAGATCGGTCATCGGAGCCACTTTCGTCGTTGCTGCCATAACTGCGGTGAGCGACCCGGACCACAAGGAGATCGTGGGTCGATGATCCGTAAACGGCGATCGCTCAGCTGAAGTACTCGTTGCCGGTGCCGGCGGGAACGAGTACTGACGTCCTCGGTCGCTCTGGCTGGCGGCCGTCACGGATCGTCGGCGTGGCGGAGCCCGAAATCCCAGATCGATTTGGTGGCGTGGATCTCGCGGGACGTACGGCCGAGGTAGAGGCTCGGCAGCAGCCCGAGATGCCCGCCGGGCCAAGTGTGACCAGCCCCGCGTGACGTCCACAGCGTCACCTCGCCTGGCTGCCCCTCCGCACCGTAGGTAGTACGGGTGAGCGTCGGGCTCACAGCGACTTCCGCCGGTGGAGCCGTGATGCCATTGGCCAGCGCCCATGCCCGGGCGGCGTCGGGGACGCTTTCGTTCCAACGTTGCGTGCCGCTGCCCCCGTAGGGGTTGATCCTGTCCTTCGTGCCGTGGAACGACAGGATCGGGACCGACCGGTGCACTGGGACGACCGGCGAGCGCAGCCCTGCCACCGCACCTACCGCCTGGACGAGCTCAGGGTGAACGCTGGCGAAAAGGCTCGCCATTCGAGCACCGCCGGACATCCCCGTAAGGATCACGCGACCATGAGGCGTCCGATGTCGGCTGAGGAGCTCGATAGCGAGCCCGGCAATGTAGTCGACGTCCCGGATGGGGTCCCACTCGTAGCCAGATCTGATCGGCTCGATTGCCTGGGGAAATACCACGACGGCGCTTGCGGTTCGGGCCAGCTGCTCGAAACCGGACAGGCGTGCCTGGCGATCCGCGGTCGAGCTGGTGCCATGGAGGCTCATGATTACCGTCGAGACCGGCGCGCCCGGTGGGGGCTCGGCCACGAGGTAGGAGCGATTGACGTTGCTTGCGGTAATCACCTGCTTCTGGAGAGCCACGGCGCCAGTATCCCGGCGGTGGTCTATCGGGGCGTCTCTAACGGTGGTTACTGGTGAGGTTTCAGCCCGAGCGGGTAGCTCCAGCTCATGTGCTATCCCGACGGTGCCGCAGGGCGTCGCCGCATCCCGGCGGACGGGGGCAGGCAGCACAGGTCCGAGCACCAGTGTCGGGGGGTCCGCCGCGCCGGCAGTGCTTGATGCTCCATTACTGTTCCACCGGCCGTGACGGAGTTGGAGGGCTTTGAGCATGAGCCACACTTCGCAGGGGCCGCGCTGGTGGCTTGCCGCTGACGGTCGCCGGTATCCGCCCACCCCAACATCATGCCGTGAGCAAGTGTCGAAGGACTGCCACCATGGGGCCGAAATCCCGCATTGGCCCGGCGTACGGGCGCAGGTCGGAAGGGCTGGGTCTAGCGTTCTTTGGGTGGTAGATGCGAGCGAGGTAGTGACCGCATACTGGGCGGCGGCGAATGCAAGAGACTGGGTGGCTTTTGGCAACCTGTTGTCCGAAGATGTGGTGTACGAAGGGCCCCAGACCCGTGAACGGGTCCGTGGTCGTGCCAACTATGTGCGGTTCAACGTCGAAGGGTTCCCAGGCGATTGGCATCTGTTGGTCAACCGGATAGTCGGCGAAGGGTTGCACGCGTCCAGTTGGATCGAGTTCACGAACGCTGATGGCAGCGTCCAGCCCGGGCTGTGTTTCTTCGATCTTCGGGAAGACGGCAGGATTGTCCGGATCACGGACTTCTGGCCAGATCCATACGATCTACCCGCACAAAGAGCACATCTCGTCGAGAGGTACTGATTTGGTCTTCCCTGACGCCAGACAACACCCGGATCCGGTGCGCGCTCAAGGGGTCAACGCAACAGCCTCGGCGAACGCCTGAGATGGTGTCATCCAGTCGAGAGTCTGTCGAGGGCCTCGGTTGAGTCAACGCGCGATGGCGTTGAGCTGCTGCTGTTGAGTACAAGGACAAGTCAGCGTTCTTTGGCAAGTATTGGTGGAGCAGGTCATTGGTGTTCTCGTTAGTGCCGCGCTACCAAGGACTCTTGGGGTCACAGAAGTAGACGGCGACGCCGGTGTCGACGCTGAAGCGCACGTGCTCGGCCATTTCCTTGCCTGATCCCAAGTAAGCGAACGCCGGAGGTTCGCCGGTAGGGTGAGGATCCTCTTGGCCAAGGCGATGCGCACCGCCTCGGCCCCGTATCCGTTGGCCTGACGGCGGCCGCGTCCTCGTGGTGGTGTCGTTGCCCTTCCTTACCATCTACAACCTCCGCAGACTCCGCCGGGTGAGGCGGTCCCTTGAAGCTTCCTCCCGAATAGATGGCGGTTGAGGCCGATGAGACCAGTGTGTGATGAAGTGTGATCACTGCATAGGTTCATCGAACCGTGGCCAGTCTTCGGGCCGCATAATGGAGTGGTGACCGAGCTACGGCTGGCTCTCTGCCAATCCGCCTCCAGTGGCGATCCACGGGACAACCTCACTAAGGGACTGGCCGTATGTTCGAGGGCCGCAGAAGAGGGTGCGGACATCGCAATCCTGCCAGAGATGTGGCAGATCGGTTACGCCCCTTGCCCTGATGACGAGGATGGACGAGCGAGGTGGCAGGACATGGCCATCGCCCGTCACGATCCATGGGTGAGCGCATTCAGAAAGGCTGCGTCCGACCTCAACCTGGCGATTTTGACGACCTTCTTGGAGCGGTGGCCTGGTTCCCCTCGGAACACCGCCCTGCTAATCGACCGGCATGGTCAAGATGTTCTTGGCTACGCCAAGGTTCATACGTGTGACTGGGGAATGGAGAAAGCCCTCACGCCTGGAGAATCCTTTGAGGTCGCTCGGCTCGACATTGAGGGTGGGTTCGTCGACGTCGGCATCATGATCTGCGCCGACCGAGAGTTCCCCGAGTCGGCGCGTGAACTGATGCTTGGCGGCGCTGAACTCATTCTGGTCCCAAACGCTTGTCCCATGGCTGGCGAGCGGACCTATCAGCTTCGGTCCCGAGCCTTCGAAAATATGACTGCGATCGCAACGGTGAACTATTCGGCTCCCGATCAAGATGGTCATTCCAGCGTCTTTGACGGAATGGTCTACGAAAAGAACGGTCAACCGAACGGTCAACCTCGTGACCAGCTCATTTTCGAGGCAGGCGATGGCGAGGGCGTCTACCTTGCCACTCTTAATCTGGACGCACTCAGGGAGTACCGAAGGCGTGAGACGATGGGAGACGCATACCGGAAACCCAGTGCGTACAGGCGCTTGATGTCCGACGAACAAGGCGTGCCAGTCTTCGATCGGTCCGATTCGCGCAGAGGATCTGTGATCTCAGAGGACTAGGAGCCGGCGCTCAACACCAGTCAGAGACGGTCGATCCAGACCGGCCCATAAGTGATGGAGTGTCCCACCCTCCCGGCGGTCGGGGATACCGCTTCTGGCGGTTGGGATCTCTCCGAGCATCAGATTCAACGAGGTAACCTTGCGAGGATCACGTCCTCGAACTGTCCCGAGTCGTAGTTGCTCACGACCAACGTTCTCCCGTCAGGGTTCAAAGTCATGTCTCTCGGGAAGTCAGCTGCTTTGACGTAGCCAACCAGGACGAGGTTTGCGCGGCCCCGGTTAGACACGACGGCGAGGTTCGATGCCGCCCCCTTCACAGCAAAGCGATTCGAATCGGCAATGATCATCGTCTGTTCGCGCCCAACGAGTGCAAGGCCTACAGGCAATTCGCCGACCGCTGTGGTTCCCGCTAGCGCCGATGGTGGATTGGACACCAGCTCAGAAGCAGAGAATGCGACCAGGTCGTCGCTCCCTCGGGCTGTCACGTACACGGTCGAGGACGTCGCCACCACTCGCACCGGACTGCACCCCGCCCAGACCCTGGAGATCACTGCATTAGAAGGATCTTGTTCGGCTCGCCGGAGATCGATTGTGCTCAGCGTTCCTTCCCCCTCGGTTGACTCGTTGACACCTGGGATCTGTCGTGCTGAGTCGGATGGGTTCAACTCACTGGTCGCGTACAAATAGCGACCATTCGGTGAAATCGCCATCCCTACCGGGTCTAGACCGAGGGGCACATATCCGACCAGGTCAGATGATCCAAAGGCGTGACGAACGGCCTTCTCGAAATTGAAGACTGCTATCTCACGGCTGCCTTCGAGCGTCACGAAGAGGTAGGAACCGTCGGGCGAGAAGGTCACTTCAATCGCGCCCACACCCTCGCTCTCCAAGGACCCCACCAGCCACGACGATGGTGAGAAACCCGGCCGTTCCATGCGCGAGGTCGAAAAGATCTGCGCGCCGCTGTCATTCGCCACGGCCACATAACGACCATCGGGACTGCGGCTCATCCCGAGCAACTGGGTCCCCGGAAGGTGGCTCGTCCTCTTTGCTACGAGACGACCAGACGGGGTTGGCACGTGGACGGCCAACTGCCTGCCCGAGGCGAGTGATGCGAGGGGTGGGAATCAACAAAGACGAAATGCCCGCCGGATGAAAAGGCAACTCCGAAGGGAGACGACAACCCGCCGGTGAACGTGGTCTGAACGGCTGCGAGCATGGGGGCACGCGCAACGGAGGTGGAGCAAGCGATGGTGCGGCCAGAAGGATCCGGAGCAGGGCGGCCAGTGGCGAAGGCAGTGCTGCTTCGCCACGAGAGACATGCCGATAGTACGAGCGCCCCTGTGATCGCCGGGGAACTCAAACGCCCCATTTACCTGGCCCAAAAGAACAGGCGCACCACTGCCGGAACGGTATACCGACGGATCCGGGCGTTAGTTAAGCTAGGGGGCAGTTCAATTCAGAGGCGACCGGCTGAGCCGAAAATGAACCATTGCGTCGCCTTGATCTCAGTCGTCCAGCCCTCTGTCTCGATGAGTGACTGCAGCTCAGCTGGCTCGTACATCACATTGACGACCCGGTACCGCGATCCGTCGCTAAGACGACGCAGGTGAAGGTCGGTGTCGTATTGGACGACGAATGGATCCTTGACAGTCGTGTCTTGCATTGGGTCGTTTCGATTGTCGACGAGGAACGCCCGGCCCGAGGGAGTAAGGCATGAGTGAACGAGGGACCAGAACTCGCCAAATCGGGCCCTTGGTACGTGCGAAAGCCAGAAGGAGAAGAACACAGCGTCATATTTGGAGTCTGCTTGCCAATCGAAGAGATCCTCTACGACATAGTTGACATCCGAGCGTCCCACCCGTTCCTGGTTGAGTACGAGAACCTCAGGCGAACTGTCCACAACGGTGAGACGGTCGGCTGTCCGTGCGAGACGCTCAGTCCACCAACCAGTTCCCCCCGCCAGTTCCAAGACCGAGCCCTTAGTGCCAAAGGAGGTTAGGGCGTCGTCCACGACCGCAACTTGGCGCTGCCATTCGCGCAGCTGTTCCTGGCCCCGGTCAAACCGACCCCGTCGCTGCCACCATTCGTCATACTCGGGCGCTCGCGCCCGATAGTACGAACGCTGCTCGGCGAGCAGGTCATCGTCGTTCATGTCCACAGTTTCGCGCTCGTAGCGAGTGGCCCAAGGATTCGCCAGCTGCACCTCGACCCGGCGTTACGTGGCACGCCCACTTCCAGACGAGCCGGGCGGCGATTACGACGTGCTGGTGATCGCCACGACGGCGACGCCGACTCAATCGCGAACGAGTTTCAGTGCCAGCCTGGGAACGATGAAGGATGCCAGAAAGATCGGCAAGAACCTCTTTCCGGTGCATCGGAAGGCGACGATCTCGCCCTCGGCGGCGTCGAAGGTTTCAGTAGTGCTCGACTTTCGGCCATTGCGTACCTGCAGGGTATGACGTCCAGGCTCGACTGGTATCTCGATCGTGTCGTTCATTTCGACAGACCCGACCCGCTCACCGTCGAGCACGACATCATACGTGCCACGACGTACCTCCGCTCCGATTGCCTTATGCATCAACTTCAGCGTTGCCGACATCCGTTGATCCCCTCTTGTTTCCGAACGGCCGTTGTCTGGGTGCTCGACGACGAACGCAGCGTACCGGCGACCGTCATTCACGCCCGACCGGACCCGAGCCCCTCGCCGCCGAACTCTGCGACCCGGTCACAGGGTGCCGCCCGTACGGACTCAACGGCTAGGGAAATAGGTCCCTTCCTCGCGTAAGTCGAATAGCGCCACCGACCCGATGTTCGAGGTCACCTGTCCCGGACCTGCCTTAGGCTGATGTCGGTGGTTGACATTGACCTGGTTATCTTCGACTGTGACGGCGTGTTAGTCGACAGTGAGCGGTTGGCTGTTCGGGTCGAGGCCGAGATCGTGACCGGCCTTGGATGGCCCCTCACCGAGTCGGACATCATCGAGCGGTTCGTCGGCCGATCGGCGGCGTACATGCGCCAAGAAATCGAGCGACACCTCGGTCGGTGCATTGATTGGGACTCCGAGTTCGAGACTCGCTATCGGGAGGTGTTTGAGGCGGAGCTCGTGCCGGTACCAGGTGTCATCGATGCACTGCTTGAGATCACGCTCCCGACGTGCGTCGCATCCAGTGGAAGTCACGATCGGATGCGGTTCACTCTCGGTAAGACAGGGCTTCTTGATCGATTCCGTGGACGTATCTTCAGTGTCGATGACGTGGAGAGGGGCAAGCCCGCACCGGATATCTTTCTCCATGCCGCCAAGTCGATGGGGGCATCACCCGAGCGGTGTGCCGTGGTCGAGGACAGCGTCTCCGGAGTCAACGCCGGACTGGCTGCCGGGATGACGGTGTTCGGGTTCTCCGGGGGTGTTACCCGTGCAGAAGCACTATCAATAGGAGAGGCCATCGTCTTCGACGATATGGCGAAACTTTCCGCTCTCCTGTCTTAGGGGCCGGCGGTCTCATTCCGGTGTTCGGGGTCACCTTGGGGCGCGACACTCGAAACATGCCCACGCTGGCGCGGCCGGCTCCGCCGCTTCCAGCAACGATTGTCCGTCGCCTATGGCGCTGCCCCAGTTTGGATCGTCGAAGCGACGGCGACCGGTTCGCTTCCAACTCGAGGGTCAGTTCTGGATGCGGTAGCGGAGGTTCACGACACCGTCGCCAAACCGGTGCTCCTCCAGCAGGTCCAACCGGACGCGGGCGTCGCTGGGGAATGCGGGCTTTCCTTCACCGACGAGCACCGGATAAATGAAGAGCTGGCACTCATCGACCAGCCCGGCGTTGAACGCGTGCACCGCGAGGATCGACCCGCCGACGGTCAAATCGCTCGCGGCGGACGACTTCATCTCGCGGATCGAGTCGGGATCGAAGCGGCGCTCGAGCCGCGTGTTGGTGGTCGAGACTACGGGCAGCGTCGTGGAGTAGACGATCTTGTCAGCCGCTTGCCAGACGTTCGCGAAGTCAGCCATGAGCTCCGACTGGGCGGCCAGGGTGGGATCGGCCTCCCAGACGGCCATCGTCTCGTACATGCGTCGTCCATAGAGGTAGGTACCGACGGGGCGCACAATGTCAGTGATGAAGGTGAAGACCTCGTCGATGGGCGCAGTCCATTCGAACCTGCCATTCGCGTCCTCGATGTAGCCGTCAAGGGACACGTTCGCCACGTAGATCAGCTTGGCCATGCCGCTCCTCAGTCGCGCGCTGACGGTGTCCGTAAGCGAGTGTAAATGAGACGCCTCAGGGTTCGCCATGCCCAAGCGGCGCTGCCTTCGGATCGCGCTCCGTGGGCCTTTGGAAGCTCCTCGCGTGGTCCCAGGGAGGGGCGCGCGGCTGGGAGTTCGCGATTCTCTTCTTGGTGTCGCATCCATGACGCCGGCCGTGGGATCGATCCGAAAGCGGGATCGACCTGGTTAGCTCTCTGACACCGCGACTGGACCGCTTTCTGCTCCTCGAGAAGGACACGCGCCCCTAAGTGCCTGCGGAGGCGCGAAAAGCTCGACAAATTTCTGTCACTTGAGTCGGTCCATTGGACGTCCGGACCGCAACTCATTTACATGAGTCATTTACATGAGTCATGTACATGAGTCGCTTTCCCGCTTCACCGCGGAAACGGGCGGGACCCCGGTCGGGACACTTCATGCCAAAGATGGCGGATTCTTCCTGTCCATAATCCTGACCATAAGCGCGGACGGAACCGCTGGGACGAAGACGAACGCGGATCGCGCGCCTGGTCAGAGCCTCCTCGACGTCAGCCTCTTCGGCTTCTCGGACGAGATGACGACGGTCATCATCCGGCTGAGCCGGCAAGGCCTGTCCGCGACCAGCGTCCGTCGGTACCACGCGGTTTGCTCGCCTGCGCTCAACCAGGGCGTCCGGTGAGGCCTCCGCTGGGCGGGTCCCTCAGCACGTCCGCCGGGTCCGCCTCAAGATCGTGTCCGACCTGGAGAATCGCTTCATCACCACCATCCCGGCATCGGGCACCGGTTCTGCGGCGCGCGGCGTAACGCGCTCCGCCGCGGCTAGTCGGCCGGGTGCTGGCCGGCTAGGAGGTAGCCCGCTTGGCCGGGGCCCGGCACGAGGGCGAAGAAGCGGTCTGCGCCCAGGCCGGCGCGGGAGCCGTAGAAGTAGGTATCGAAGCAGAACACGCCACCGTCGGCCGCCACCTCCCAGTAGCCACCGCCGGAGGCGGCCGCCATGCCCACGATGGGCGCGTTGAGCCGCAGGCCGCCCAGCGACCCGTGGAAGGCCGCGTCGCCGAAGGAGAAGATGCCGCCGTCGGCTGCCACCTCCCAGTAGCCGCCGCCGTCGGATGTGGCCGCCATGCCCACGATGGGCGCGTTGAGCCGCCGGCCGCCCAGCGACCCGTGGAAGGCCGCGTCGCCGAAGGAGAAGACGCCGCCGTCGGCAGCGGCCTCCCAGTAGCCACCGGAGGCGGTGGCCGCCATGCCCACGATGGGCGCGTTCAGATGCAGGCCGCCCATCGACCCGTGGAAGGCCGCGTCGCCGAAGGAGAAGATGCCGCCGTCGGCCGCCACCTCCCAGTAGCCGCCGCCGTCGGGCGTGGCCGCCATGCCCACGATGGGCGCGTTGAGGCGCAGGCCGCCCATCGATCCGTGGAAGGCCGCGTCGTCGAAGGAGAAGACCCCGCCGTCGGCAGCGGCCTCCCAGTAGCCGCCCCCGTCGGGCGTAGCCGCCGCCCCGACCAGTGGCAGGTTGGACGTGACAGGCGGACCCGGAGCCGGCGCGTTCCCGAACGCGTAGGTCGCGCTGACTTGGGGGCGGTAAGCCGGCTCGGCGCCACAGATTGAAACGAACGTGTACCCCATCGCCTGGAGCTGGGCGATGATCTGCGGGAGGGCCGCGACCGTCTCGGAGCGATCACCCCCGCCGTCATGCATATCGACGACAGCACCTGGGAACGCGGCGCCGACCACCCTGTTCACGATCGACTGCACGCCGGGGAGGCTCCAGTCCCTGGGATCCACGGAGTAGCTCATCGTCGTCAGCCCGGTCGCGGCGATCTGGGTGAGGACGGTGGCGTTCCACGCGTCGTAGGGCGGGCGCACGCACTGCGGCGTCGTGCCGGTCACGGCCTGGATCTCGGCTTGGGTCATGTCGATCTGGGAGGCGACGCTCGAGGTGGGGATCGTGGTGAGGTCGGGATGGCTCCAGGTGTGGTCCTCGACCGGGAACCCAGCGGCCGCCACCATCTTCGAGTATTGGGGGTAGTCGGCCACCTCCTCGCCGATCTCGAAGAAGGTGGCCGGCACCTGGTAGCGCTCGAGCACGGAGAGCACCTGTGGGGTGTACGGACCCGGGCCGTCGTCGAAGGTGAGGGCAATCACCCTCTGGCCCGCCGTCGCCGCACCGCCCGGAGCCTCGAACGTGGTGAACGCCGGCTGGTCGTTCGACGCTGCGCCCGCGCCGGGTGCCGCCACGGGCCGGGTCACGAGCAGCAGCAGCGCGACCGCGCCGACTGCCACACTTGTCGCTCTCCACACGCGCATCGGCACCATGACCCACCTTCTACCCGAGGCCGTCGTCGCCCACCAGAGTCAAAGGTCACCGGGGACCTACCTCCAAGCTGGCGTCCCTCCGTGTCGACCTCGACCGCGTCAGCCAACTCCTGCCCCAGTACGGTCGGTAGATCGCACGGTCGTCCTCGCCACCACTGCCCGACAGCTCAAAACAGGTCTCCGGAGGTATGCAAATAGCCTCCTTGGTGGTGGATCGCTACAAGCCGATGGCTTTTCCCATCGATACGGATCGACTAGCCATGCGGCTGCGTACACGCGACGACTCTGCTTGGAACCTCGAACTCGTTGCCGAGCACGAGGGAGGCACGACGATGACCTTCGACGAAGCCGAACAACGCCTTGCTGAACAGCATGAGACCGCCCGGGGAATCGGCATCGGCCTCCTCACGATTCGGCGACGATCCGAAGGTGACCCGGTCGGGTACTGCGGATTGATAGTCGGCCGGGGCACCCTCGATGAGCCAGAGATCGTCTATGAGCTCCTACGTCGGTTCCGTGGACATGTATACGCCACTGAGGCTGCTGCTGCTGTCACCGAAGCCGCCTTTGCCACCGGGAGGAGGCGACTCTGGGCCACCGTCCGGAGTTGGAACGCACCCTCCTTCGGTGTTCTGGACCGGATCGGATTTCGACGGGACCACAGCGTCACGAATCAACGGCGAGCTCGTGTACATGGTTCGAGACGCTCTGTTGCCCTGACGCCGAGGGTGAGTTCCGAACGCCGGACGGGCGGCTGATTCGGCTCTTCAAAGCGACCGTGCAGTCACGTGGGCGAGTTAGTCAGGGCCAGAACATCAACGTCCACCTCCTCCCGACCACGAATGCTCAGCCGTTCCGCACGGGCGCCGGGGTAGTCCGCGGATATGAGGGCATACAGATCATGAGCGAGCACGACTGTGCTCGGGGCCGCGTGAGCCTGGAGGCGTGCGCCCACGTTGACGGCATCGCCGAGAGCAGTGAAGTCGAGGACCGATCCAGATCCAACATTGCCCACGAATGCAGTCCCGGCGTTGGCGGCAACGCCGATTGGCAAGTCCGTGACGGTGGTTGCGAGGTCAAGAGCGGATACAGCGGCTTTGCGTCGGTAATCGGGTCCCGCCACGCCCTTGATGAACAGTCCCATCACCTCGTCGCCCACCAA
This sequence comes from uncultured Acidimicrobiaceae bacterium, assembly GCA_963717455.1. Classification (GTDB taxonomy): domain Bacteria; phylum Actinomycetota; class Acidimicrobiia; order Acidimicrobiales; family RAAP-2; genus Bog-473. The sequence continues at coordinate 811,002 of OY970336.1, read as the reverse complement.
CTTGTCCACGATGCCATCATTGCGAATTAGTACTCTTGTTGCGGTGGCATAGAAGTGGTTCAGGCGCTGAGCAAACTCCGTAGCAGTTGATTGCTCCGCCAGAGAAGTCGACGCTCGTACGTCGGCGAAGACGACACCTATATCTATCTCTATCCCGCCCATCGGCAAGTGATCGAAGCAGTACTGACACACATTGGGGTTCTTACGAGAGGGCTTCCGACCAAACAGACCAAGAAGACTCCCACCGACACCTGCAAACGGGTTCAGGCAAAGCTTGCAGCGGGGATCGCGTGGCAGGCGACGAAAGATCCGTTGGGCGATCTTCAAAGGCTCATACCCGTCTACGAGTAGCGCTTCCCAATCGAGCTGCCTCACCGGTTGCAACTATGGCCCTAACCTCGATAATTCGCGCGGCCCCTGAACACGCGGTGGGCGCGTCCACGTAAAAAGCCCTCCCGCCTGGAAGAATGTTTGTCGCTGAACACACATTCCAACCAGAACCGGAGGGCTCCTTGAAAGTGCACGCTAGTCGCTCGGTCCGTCGCGCCAAAGTGATACCCGACGGCAAGAACCTCGTGTCCCACGCCGGTGCCGCCCTCTTGGCCGAACTGGCTGATCGCGCCGGGTTGACCGAGGCGATGTCGGTGGCCATGGAGGACTGCGGGATCTCTTGGCACACCCATGATCCGGGCGTCGTGCTCACGCATCTCGGCGTCGCCATCGCGGACGGGGCGGACTGCTTGGCCGACATCGCCGCCCTCAAGGAACAAGAGGATCTCTTCGGGCCGGTGGCCTCGGTGGCCACGGCCTGGCGGGCCGTGCACGCCACGGCCGTCTTCGAGCTCCGCGCCATCGCAGTGGCCTTGGCCGCCGCTCGTGCGCGCGTCTGGGCGGCGGAGCCACCGGTCGGCCCGATCATCTGGGACTTCGACTCGACGCTGCTCAACGTGCATTCGGAGAAGGAGGACGCCGCGCCCACCTACAAGCACGGCTTCGGGTTCAACCCCTTGGCGGTGTGGTGCGACACGACCGGCGAGCCCCTGGCCGCCATGCTGCGCCCGGGCAACGCCGCCCCCAACGACACCGACGACCACCTCGAACTGCTCGAACAGACGGTCCGTGCCGTGCCACCTGAGTACGCGCTCGGCCATGAAGAGGGCGACGACCCCGCACTGGTGATGCACCCCATCTTGGTCCGGGCCGACTCGGCCGGGGCCACCCACCGCTTCGTCGCCTCCCTCTCAGAGGCCAACTTCGACTACTCGATCGGCTTCCCCATCAGCGGTTCTGTGCGTGACGCCTTGTTGTTGACCCAAGAGGAGGACTGGGTGCGGGCGGGAGAACTCGACGGGGGGATCCGAGAGGGCGCCGAGGTCATCGAGCTGAGCGAGCTCTACGAGGTCAAGGGCTGGCCCGCCGACATGCGGGTGATCTGTCGCCGTGAGCGCCCGCACCCGGGCGCCCAGCTCTCCCTCTTTGACACGCACGCCGGGTGGCGCCACACCTGCTTCATCACCAACACTGCAGGCGACGACATCGCCGCCCTCGAGCTGCGTCACCGAGGACATGCCCGCGTCGAGGACCGGGTGCGCTGTTGGAAAGCCTGCGGGCTGGCCAACCTGCCCTTCGACGGCTTCTGCGCCAATCAGGCCTGGGTGGCGGTGTCCTTGATCGCTGGCGCACTCTTGGCCTGGAGCCAGATGACCTGTTTCGACGGCGCACTGGCCAAGGCTGAACCCAAGACCATGCGCTACCGGGTCCTGCACGTCGCCGCCGTGCTCGCTCACCGCGGTCGGGACCTCGTCATGCATCTCGACGAGTCCTGGCCCTGGGCGAGTGAGCTGGCCGCCGCCTTTACGCGTCTACGCGCCGCCTTCCCATAGCGAGGCGGGTCCCGGCGCCCGACCCCGAAGCGATCCCGCAGGGCGTGACATCACAAGACCGAACGGGCGACTGGGATCCTTCACGTCCCCGTGCGGTCACAGCACCGGTCCCCATGCCAAGAGTCGATCCCCGGAGCTGGAGCCGCCGCGGCGCCAGGGGCCGCACGAATGATCAAGGCTAAGGGAGTTGGCTTACAAGAGGGCCCAGGCGGAAGCGCCCGAAGTGTTCGGGGATGAGTCACTGACCCGGCCGGCTCAACACTTTACGGGCGCGGGCGAGGTCCCCTGGACGAGCCGGGTCTGGTCGACGGTGGCTGGAGTTGCATTGACCCGTTCCTTCCTCGAGGATTCCGAAAGGTTCTTCGGTCACCTCCTCAGAGAGGGTACCGACAGATCTGCCCCCGTTAATCGTCGATGACGTGTGCGCGGAGTCGAGCGACCAGACTCCGCATCTCCTCTTCGCCAACTCGGGGTGCGTCGGGCCACTCTCGGAGCCGTACGCCCCAATACTCCCGCGGGGTGCCTGCATACCGGGGCGCCAAGACGACATGAAGATGGGCATGGGCAAGCCCGTCGCCGAAAACAAAGCTGTAGACGTGCTCGGCTTCAGCCACCTCCTTCACTGCTCGGGCCAGACGGTTCACCAATCGACCGAGGGCGGCGGCTTCGGAGTCGGTCAAGTCGCCCAATCCCGCGACATGTCTCAGGGGTTCAGCGACGAGATAACCCCGGTACGCCAACGCCGGTCCGGCTAGCGGATAGGCGTGTCCGGCATAGATCAGTTCATCCTCGAAGAGGACGCCCCCCGGGGCCGCATCGCCGAGCGCATGTTTGGCGCAGACAAAGCAATCCGCGGACGGCAGCTCATCGTGCATACCCAAAGCTTCCCGCGCGAGTCAGTCCCTCTGCCGGACCTCGTACGTAGCCGAGTCTCTCGTCCGAGAGTCCTGCAGGGGCGCCCTGACCCGGCGTTCGAGGACCCGGAGATTCAGTCAGAGTCCGATAGTCGGGGGGTCGTCTCGTTCGGCTGGCTTTGGATCCGGAGATGCTCAAGAGCCTCAGCGACCGCCAAAGCCATGGCGCCGCTTATCGTTGCGCGCGAGCTATCCGACCGGTGCGTGCGAGTGAGGACGGCGACCGAATACGCCTCTCCACCTGGGTCAGTGATGAGCGCGATCTCATTGAACACACGGCGAAAGAGTCCGCCGCTCTTGGCCTCGAGAGTCCCGCCGTCGGGGACCGCCCCAGCGAGACGCCGAGTCACCTGCTGGGACATGACGCGGCGAAGCGTGGCGCACGCTCGCGGACTGGCGGCAGTGCCAGTCCACACGGCGGCGAGCAACCGGGTTGCATCCCTCGCCGTCGTCCGGGATGTCTGCAGGGGATCGAGCGCTCGACATCGGTCGATGCGCTCCGGGTCGGTAGCCATGGCCGCTGCGTCCGGTCCCATCTCACCGTCTTGCGCTGCCACGAGCTCGGGGTAGTTCCGATGGCCCATGTCGGACGCCACGCCATCCAACAAGGCCTGAAGACTCTCGACGACGACCGTCTCTCGGCATCCGATGGCGCTGAGGCGTTCATTGACCGCAGGGATACCGACGGCAGCCGTGACAGCGTCGGTGGCTGCGTTGTCGCTGATGGTCAACATCAGGAAGCTGAGATCACGCAGGGACATAGTGACGGTGTCCTCGAACTGTGAGATCCCGACGGGTCCTGGCGTTCGAACCGCAGGCTCAAGCGTGACGGTCTCCGTCGGGTCCAGTCGTCCGGCATCGACCTGGGCATAGAACTCAAGGCCGATGGGGACTTTGACCACTGATGCAAGGACGTGCGGCGTATCGGCATCGTACGAGACCTCGGTCCCGTCCGAGAGGCGAACGGCATGCAGCGAACCGATGCAGCCAGCCTCATCAAAGCGGCGCTTCAGGTCCATCGCCACTTATCCTGCCTGAGCTTGGACATGTTGGTGAACAGAGAAGTTCAATGGTGGGAGGGCCGAAGGCGTGTGCTCTGGTGTCCAAGCGACCCACTGTCCCGGTGTTCATGTCACCGCAAGACCCTCCCATGCCTCACATTCCGCCGTGACTGACCGTCCCTCACGCCCTCCCGAAGGTCGCCCACCCCATCCACCCCTCGCAGGAGCCCTGGCTTGGCAGGTAGCGGCCACCCGCAAAGACTCGGACTGAACACCGCAGAGACTGCCGTACATCCCCGTCAGGTCCGTGGCGCAGATCCTTTCTACTGGCGGTTCATCCTTTTCTCGTGCTTCCGCGAGACGGGCGGCAGGCCTCCGCGACATGCCGAAGTGCCCCCCGACCCGGCGAATGGATCTCACCCGTGCCTTTCGGAATGAAACGGACCGCTATGGAGAGACGCGCTGTATTCCTGCCGGAAGGTTCAGCTTGTAGCAAGGAAGCAGAGTCGCAGATTCCGGCGCGTTACCCGGACCCAGGGGCACGATCCCTTTGCCGCAGACAGCAGAACCACTTGTACTCGGAACCAGCTTGTGCGGGGGTGGGGGCGACTGGTGGGTCACCACGCCTCCCGGGGACCCTCTGCCACTCGATGTGGTCGGAGGTCCCCCGAGGAAGCGTCCGCCTCCCCCTATGGCGAAGGCGGTGACCGTAAGGGCAAGGAACCCGCACAGGATCAACCCGCCGACCAGAATCCGCCTCCGCCGCCGCTGCCGCGCTTCTTTGAAGAGAAGGTCAGCATCTGTTCTCGACGGCGGAATCCGCTTCTCGGCTGCTTGTCGCTCTAGCAATCCGACCGGCACAGAACTACTATGACTAGCACCATGTTTCCTGTCAAGGTCGACCGCACAGACACCATGGCTCTTCATGATCAGGTGGCAGCCGAGATCCGACGTGCCATCGCCGACGGTGAGGCCGGACCCGGCGAACGGCTACCACTGGCCAAGGATCTGGCAGCAATCCTCGGTGTCAACAAGAACACCGTGTTGCGGGCCTTGCGCATCCTCCGAGACGAGGGGTTGGTCGACTTTCAGCGTGGGCGGGGCATCACCGTCGCCGGTACGCCTCAACGGGGTGTGGTCGTGAAGCGGGTGCGAGAGTTGATCGAGTTCTGTCGGGAGCAGGGCTACCGGCGAGACGAGGTAATCCGAATTATCGAAGGTCTTCAGTAGCCGAAGCGTCCCGCTGTCCCAGTGGTATGGGGCCGTCGCACCCGCACGGTATCGGCTGCAGCACTTCCAGGTTGCCGCAGTCGGTCACCGACTTTCGACGCGCGAGGCACGGCTCAGGTGTCGACGGGGTCCCCTAGGGCCGGTGTAGGCATGGGCCGGTGTAGTCCGCATCCCGTGCCGCCTGTCCATGCGACGGGGTCCCCTGGGGCCGGTGTAGGCATGGGCCGGCGCAGTCTGCATCCCGTGCCGCCTGGCCAGACCCGTGAGGAGCAGGCCGCCCACGACGAGCAGCGCGCCGACGAACCCTTCGAGGGCCAGATGTGGTGCTCCCGTGAAGGCCAGCGCACTTGCCGCCGTCGAGAACCCGGCGCCGGGGTCGGACACCTGGCTCGCGCCCACGCCGACGGCCGCCGCAGTCGTGGAACCCGCTGTGACTGCCGAAACTGTCATGAATCTCCTTCTTCGCCAAGGCGCGTGCCGCGACGGACATGTCGTACGGGAGCGCGCACGTTCGCCACGTGCGATCCGCCAACAACCGCCTTGCTGATTGGTTCGCCCACTCCAATGAGTGAGACGGGATGTCGTTGCTCCCGATCTCACGCGCTGGTGTACACGCAATGTAAGGGAGTGGCCAACGTGGCGGCTACCGCCGAAAGTAACGATTCAGCCCAAGAGTGGCGAAAAGTGACCTTCGGTTCTATTAGGAATGCCCCTGTGTCGGCGCGTTGGCGCGCGTCACAACGAACGAACAACGCCAAGCGATGCCATTGCTGGGCCCATTGGCAGGACAGCAAGCTGCTGAATTAGGCCGCAATGGGGGAGAACGGGTATCTCCGAAGTGCTGTACGGGTCTGCTGCTGCGTGACGCATAGGTGCATGAACGGCTCCTGATCCCCGTGTTCCTGACCTGGGCCCCGTCGGACCCTTGCCCCCCAAAGGAGATGGGAGTGGTCACTTCTCCTTCGTCGTTCTAGGTGAGGTCGCGAGTTCCGAGGACCCCCCGGGTCGCACGACCGGCAGCACCACCGAGCCTCCGCTCGTCTTCGGAGCCATGCTCATCGGCGCAGCCATTGACTACACGCCGGTGGGAACGACCGATCGCCAGCGGGCTGACCTCCTGCGCCAAGCGCCACTTCAGGAACCCACCTGAGCCAGCTTTTCGGCTCTAGGTAGAATCGACAGGGTGGGGATGATCCCCATTCATCAAAGCTTCGGGACAAAGGAAGAGAAACGGGCATGAAGAAGAGCGGGCCGCAGAAAGGCAAGTCTCCTTCTGAGCTGATAGACGCGAGGATCGAGGAGCTGGGCGACTGGCGGGGCAAGATGCTCAGCCGACTCCGTACCTTGGTCAAGGAAGTCGATCCCGAAGTCGTCGAGGAGTGGAAGTGGAGAGGGGTTCCGGTGTGGGAGCACGACGGAATCATCTGCACCGGCGAGACTTACAAGAACATCGTGAAGATGACCTTCGCCAAAGGGGCGGCTCTCAAGGATCCTTCGGGCCTCTTCAACTCCAGTCTTGACGGGAACACGAGGCGTGCCATCGACTTCCACGAGGACGAGAAGATCGACGAGAAGGCGCTGAAGAGCCTCGTTCGCGCCGCCGTGACCCTGAACACGGCCAAAACCAAGCGCTAATCCTCGGTACCAGACACTTTCAGTGTCCTGCGAGAGCCACCGTCTCGGTTCCGTTATCGAGTGAGCAGGTCGGGTCTCGCAGGAGTTGCCAGCCCTCTCTAGCTCCACGTTGGATACTGAGGCATCACGTCAGGCCTGGCCACGAGGCACTCGTGACCAATGCTTCCCTCACGGTCACGACGAGCTGCGGCTCGCTGCGTCCACTGCCCCGTACACGGAACTCGTACGTGCCTCGAGGCAATGGTCCGAAGATAGCCGCATATCGGAGGTCCCCCGCACCCCGCCGCTCCCGGACGGCCATGTGCTTCTCGTTCCACTGGTCGCCCGCGGCACGGTACTCGATCTCCAGATCGTTCATGTCGACCGAAGTGAGTATCACGGCAGCCCCTATGCCTGGGCCGATGTCGAGGACAACTGAACCTGCCTCGCTGGGCCCGGGACGATCCTCTTGTACATGGGCATGGCCATGCCCATGGGTTTGGCCGCCTACGTCATGCTGGCATTCCGACATCGTGAGCGAAGTCATCCGGTGATGGCGTCGGCGGTGTGGGCGTTGTAGCCACTGTGTGGTGTCCCCAGGTAGGGGAAGGTTGCGAGGTAATTCTCCGTACTCATGGCCGACTGGTCCGTGGGGCCGGTTGTCAGCCCCATGGAGATCCCACCAGCGGCCGCGTCGGGTACAAAGGTGGGATCCACCAATGGCAGCGTCGCGCCGGCGATCGCTCGCAGTTCAATCGTCGCGACATCATCTTGGACACGACGGCCATTCGGATATCCAGCGACATCCCCACCGATGAGGCCGAGATTGCTGACCATTGCGGGCGGCGTTGGTGGAATGGTCATGTTGAGACGGAGCATGTCTGCTTGCGTCGGTCCGGTGAAGTTGCCGGCGAAGCCCGGGACAACGGTCGATGGAATACCGGTCAACAGGATGGCCAGAAGGTCCGACCTCGGTGTATTCGTGGCGTTGAATGCGGCCAATTTGGGGAACACGCCCGGGAAGAGACCCGGCAGCAGCGTCCCCAATTGGGGCGCCGACACATAGGACGCGAACTGCTTGTCGCCCGATGGTGGCTGCGCGTTCCACGTGTCCTTTAGCGAAAGCGGAATGAGGACCTCGTTGAACAACGGGTTCCCCAATCGGGACACTTGCACGTACGGCCCCGAATTGGAGATGGCTCCGTTCTCACCCTCATAGATCTTCACCTTCTGCCGACTTGCGGTCGTCCAGACACCGATGATGCTCGGCTTGTTGGGTCGCCACCGCCAAGGTGACATCAGCTGCTCTATTGGCACCTGCAGCGCGAGGCTGTGCACGTTGACCATGTCGGTGGCATTCATCCCGGCAGCCATGGCGGGAAGCCCGGTCCCCGACCACCCCGCGTGGTCCCCCTGGAATGGTCGCAGATTGCCGAGGTCGAAGACCGCTCCCAGGTCGACGTAGAATCCCTCGGCCCGCTGGCCGGCGAAGGACAGAGTCTCGTTGCCTACCTTGCAGACGGCCGCACTGGCCAATGCCGCGTAGTTGGGCGTCGAGAGCGGACCGATGTTGCAGGGCGGGCACGGAAGATTCGTACCGAGAACCGTGATGCGCCCTTCGGGCATGTCCACACGCTGCAGCGAGTACGTCTGAACCCTGTTCCAGTTGGGGGTGGCCAGACTTGTGATTGACCCGACGTTGTACAGGAAGTACGACGGATCGCGCAGCGTGGTCGTGAACTGGAACTGATAGATGATGTCCGCGACACCGTCTCCGTCGTTGTCGATGTTGATCTCATAGAGGACGTCATCCCCGAATTCATAGAAGTTCGGTCCGCCATCGGGACCTTCCAGTGGGATGTAGTTGGCGATCAGCGTGACGGTTTCCGGAGCGTCGGGACTCACAAAGGCGTAGACGTCCGTGCTGTCGGCAACGGGGTCCTTTGAGATCTGGGGAGCTTCACGATGCGATGACATGACGTACCTCGGTTCTTGGATTGGTGAATGTGGGTTGGGAGGAGCGCTGCATCGGATGGGCGCGTCCTGTCTCAGGGCCGCGTCGTGGTGTGAGACATCACTGGGCCGCCCGAAAGAGGCGAGCCGCGAGTTGGGGGTCCGAATAGGTCACTTCCTGGGTCCCGAAGAACATCTGCATGGAACCCGAGGCGAGATCGTTGACACGCACGATCAGAGGTTGCGCCAAGTTCACCGCAACCTCCGAGGTACTTGCGGCGGCCCCGGAGTCAACCGCGGGACCCTCAGTATCGATGACGTTGACCACGGCGGGCACCATCGGCATCGCCGCGGCGACCCCAGCCGCGGCCACAGCCATCGTTCCGCTCTTCAAGAAGTCGCGACGCTTCATCTCTGACACGGTGCATCCCTTCTTCGGGCCCGCTTGGTGCGGATCTGCTCGGGGAGGGACCGGGCCTCACGGTCGCGACACACCCTCGTCGCACACGAGGCAGGGTGGTCTCGTTGGCACTTCTGGGTGGAGGGACGACGGGACATCGGTGGACCGTCCCCAGGGAGTGCGGTCCGATGGACCGAGCCGCCAAGCGCCGGCCTTCCCGGTTGCGCAGTCCATTGCTTTCCTGGTGTCTGCATCCGATTCTCCATTCCCTGAATAGGGGTTCGGAGCACCGGCACACACGTATGTCGGATTTCGGGAGAAATTCTTGTTGCAAACGAAGGTGCAGGTAGCCGCTCCTCAGTGGAGTGACCGCCTCGAGCGGAGTTCCGCCTGCATGTAGTCGGCGGAAGGGGCAGCATGTGGCCTGCCACCGAGGCGACAAGGAGTGGACATGAGCGACCAGAGGGCAGGCGAGGCGACCGAGCAACCGAAGGCGTCGGGCGTGGACCCCGTCACGGGCGCGACGCCGCGCTGTGGCGGCCAACCGGGAGCCCGCCTTCGTGGTCCCGGGCCGCGACGAGGCGGCGACCGACAAGATGGCCGACTTCCTCGCGCGACGGGGCGGCGCCCCAACGTCGTCGTCATCCTGATGGACGACGTGGGCTGGGGGGACTTCGGTTGTTACGGCGGGGGTGTCGCGGTCGGAGCGCCGACACCGAACGTCGACCGGATCGCCCGTGAGGGCCTCCTCCTCACGTCGTGCTACAGCGAGCCTTCGTGCACGCCGACCCGGGCCTCCGTCATGACGGGCCGCCTCCCCATGCGGCACGGTCTGCTGGTCCCACCGATGTACGGCATGCCCGGCGGGCTCAGCGGGGAGGTCACCCTCCCCCAGCTCCTCTCCGACGCCGGCTACGTCACGCAGGCGGTCGGGAAGTGGCACATGGGCGAGAACCAGGAGAGCCAGCCCCAGAACGTCGGGTTCGACGACTTCTACGGGTTCTTGTCGGTGTCGGACATGTACACCGAATGGCGGGACCCGTACTTCTTCCCCGAAGTGGTCTACAGCGAGGACCGCACGGAATGGGTCCGGAACATGCCGTTCAACAAGTGCTTCGTCCATGCCACCCGCAACGGCCCGCTGGAGGAGGTCGAGGAAGTGACCGTCCCGGTCCTCTCGCTCCTGGACGACAAGTGGTGCGCCTACTCCGAGCAGTTCATCGAGCGGATGGCCGGATCAGCCGACCCTTGGTTCCTGTACCACTGCACCCGGGGTGCCCACTTCGACAACTACCCGCACCCCGACTTCCTCGGCAGCTCCCCTGCCCGGCACCCCTACAAGGACGCCATCGTCGAACTGGACGACATCTGCGGGCGGTTGGTCGCCGCACTCGAACGGACCGGCCAGATCGAGTCGACCATGGTGGTGATCTCGTCCGACAACGGGCCCGAGATGGAGACCTGGCCCGACTCCGCGTTCACGCCCTTCCGGTGCGCGAAGGGATCGACGTGGGAGGGCGGTGTGCGGGTGCCCGCCGTCGTGTCGTGGCCCGGCATGGTTGAGCCGGGGCGATCGAGCGACGGCCTGGTGCACCTGCTCGACCTCTTCGCCACCTGCCTGTCGATGGCGGGAGCGGCGGACCGGATGCCCGCCGACCGATACATCGACGCGGTCGATCAGCTCTCGTTCCTCCTGGCCGGCGACGATCGCGAGGTGGTGTCGAACCGGAAGCACCAGCATTACTGGCTCACCTCGCAGTACTCGGCGCTCCGGGTGGGCGAGTACAAGTACCTCGTGTCGTCCATCTCGGACGACGACACCGATGTCCTCAACCCGGGCGGGTTCACCGGGGTGGTGCAGCGCTACGGCTACGGCCGCCTCTACAACCTCTACCTCGATCCGAAAGAGACGCGCTCGTACATGATCCGCAAGCTCGTCTACATCGACGCCATCATCGGCGAGATCGGGCGACATCACGCCACGTTCCGCGAGTGGCCCAACAAGCCGGCTCCGGAGAGTGCGAGCTGAGCACCCGGCCGCTCAGCGCCGCCCGAGCTCGTCGGCCACCTTGCGCAGGTCGTCGCGGAAGTCAGGGTGGGCGATCTCGACCAGCATGTGGGCCCGCTCACTCACCGTCAGCCCCGTCAACTCGGCGGAGCCGTACTCGGTGACCACGACGCCGGTGTGGTGACGCGGGGTGGACACGACCGAGCCCTCCGGGAGCAGGCCGACGATGCGGGATACGACTTCGCCCTCGTGTACAGCGGTGGAATGGAGACAGATGAGCGAGTGTGCATCGAGGTGTAACTCCGCCGCCGCCACGAAGTCCTCGTGCCCGCCGACGCCCGAGACCTGCCGGCCGCCGATGCTGTCGGCCACCACCTGCCCGTACAGGTCGACCGACAACGCCCCGTTGATGGAGACCAGGTTGGCGTTCTGCGCGATGACCGTCGGGTCGTTGATCGTCTCCACCGGGAGGAAGGCGACATCGTCGTTGTTGTCGAGCCATCCATAGAGCTCGGGCGTCCCGAGGGCGAAGGTGGTGACCGAGACTCCGTCGAAGACCCCCTTGGCGTCGTTGGTCACCTTGCCCGCCTGATGCAGCCGCATGAGGCCGTTGGTGAACATCTCGGAGTGGACACCGAACCCGCCCAGAGGGCCCTTGGCCAGCTCCGTGGCCACGATGTTGGGAATGGCACCGATGCCCGTCTGCAGTGTCGATCCGTTCTTCACGTACGCCAGCGCGTTGCGTGCGATCGCTGCGTCCACCTCGTCAGTCGGGGGCTCGGTCAGGGCGAACGGTGTCGCGTTCGTCTCGACCAGGACGTCGACGATGTCGAGGGAGATGGTGTTGACGTACTCGGGCGGCAGGCTCTTGGTCCGGGGCAGGTTGGGGTTGACTTCGACGATCAAGAGCCGGTCGGGATCCTGACCGGCACGCATGAGCTCGGGACGGGTGGCGCCCATGTGCAGGGACAGGTTCACGTTCCCATACTCGTCGGGTGGCGCGGCCTGCACGACCATGACGCGGGGTGAGAACTTGGCCAGGATCGGCGCCATCTGGCGGAAGCCGCCCGGCACCAGCTCCACCCGGTGTCCCATGGAGTGCAGGAGTCGCTCCGCGGGCCCGAAGAATCCGCAGCGATACGTGACGCCGGGCTTGGTGAAGACCTCGTAGAAGTTGAGGCACAGCGCCCCCCCGAGTTGCAGGTCCTGCCAGTCGTCGCGGGCCCCCAGGGCCGTCAGGAAGGTGTCCGGGTTGGCCGGGCCCAGCCCGAACCCGATCATGTCGACCGGCCGGATCAGGGATACGGCCTCTTCTGCGGAGCACACGGTGGGCATGGCACTACTCTCGCACCGCTCCGGCCGGCTGACCATGGCCATTGGTCCTGGTCACGAGGGGGCCGACCGGCCGCAATCCGTTACTTTCGGCTCTACCCCCTGGGCAGACCCGGTTGCAGAATGACTGGGGCACCCTCCTCTTCCCAGACAACGGTGCTTTGGAGAATGGCGGCCACCCCCCTCGGTCGCCATTTTCCAATTCCGGGGATCGTCGCGTCGAGGCCTCGCCCCGCGCGGGCACCCGGTACTGTCGACCGGAACGAAGTCTCCGCTGCCGGTCGGCAGTCCCAGCCGAAGGTGTGACCATGAGCAACCGTTCTTTCGAAGGCCTCGATGCGACGCTCGGAGGGATGCACCTGCGGCCGCCGACCGTGGTGTCTGCCGCGGACACGCTGGCGGAGGTGGCGTCAGCGATGGTGAAGGACGGCGTCTCGTGCGCCATCGTGGAGGAGCAACCCCTGCGCGTCGTCACCGAGCTCGACATCGTCCGCGCCTGCGCGCAAGGCATGCGGCCTGAGGACGAGGTGGCGGCCGTCGCGTCGGAGCATCCGAATTGGGCGCCACCTTCGGCCAGCGTCGCCGAGGCGGCCGCGCTCATGGTGAGCCTCGGCATCCGTCATCTTGTCGTGCTCGACATCTCCGAACGGCCAAGTGGCGTCGTCTCGATGGCGGAGCTGTTCGACGTCCTCGTGCGCTCGCAGGAGCCGATGGCCCTCTACGCGAAGTTCGCCGACATCATGCTGCGCAGCGGGAACGAGGCCACGCAGCCGACCTCGCACGACGCTGCGTCGCGCGAGGCTTGATCCGTGGCGGCCTCGGCGCTCAGGGGCGGCGTGGGCGGAGCTCGCTGCCAGGGGGCGGTGCCCCTTCGCCGGGGACGACCCTTCCGTCGACCATGTGGACGATGCGGTCAGCTGCGCTCGCCACGGCCTCATCGTGGGTGACCAGCACGATTGTGGTCTGCCGCTCCCGGCGTAGACGCCGGAAGAGCGCAAGCACCACGTCGACCGAGGCGCTGTCGAGACTACCGGTCGGCTCGTCGGCCAAGAGCACCGGCGGGTCGTTGGCGAGGGCCCGTGCGATGGCGACCCTCTGGCGCTCGCCCCCCGACAACTGCGTCGGGAGACGGTTGCTCAGTCCAGCGAGGTCCACTTCCGCCAGGAGCTCGTCTGCATAAGCCGGGCGCTGGCGGTGCGGGCGCCGCGACCCCGACATGGCGATCTCCACGTTCTCGCGGACCGAGAGCCGCGGCAGCAGGTTGTGGAGCTGGAACACGAGACCCACCTCTTCGCGCCGGAAGCGGCTGGCGTGGTGCAGGTGGACAACGTCGTTTCCGCTGACCTTGATCGAACCTTTGGTGGGAGTGTCAAGAGCGGCAAGCAGGTGGAGCAGTGTCGACTTCCCGCACCCGGAGTGGCCCGTGATGGCGGCGAACTCCTGCGCCGCGACGGTGAGGTCGACGCCGTCGAGCGCCCGGATGAGCCCGTCGTCGTACGTCTTCTCCAGCCCCTGCACCTCGACGGCCGGCATCGGGCCGGCATCGGTGTCACTCACGGCTCAGCGCCTTGAGCGGTTTGAGGTTCGCGGCGCGCAGGGCCGGGTAGAGCGCCCCGATGACGGCCATCCCGAGCCCGGTGTAGAGCCCGCGCCAGAAGGCTTCTTGGGTGTAGTTGGCGTGCAGGACGCCGTTGAGCTGCGGCAGGTGTTCGAGCGCGTCCGTGGCGGCGAAGGAAAGCCCGACCCCCACCGCGGCGCCGATCAGTGCCAGCACCACTCCCTCGCCGACAACGAGGGCCACCACGCGACGTCGGGTCCAGCCGATGGCCCGCAGGAGGCCGAACTCCCTCGTCCGTTCGAACAGCGACAGGAGCATCGTGTTCCCCACGATGACGGCACCGATCACGATGGCCAGGATGGTGCTCCCGGTCACCGCTGCCTGCAGGAACACGAGATTGCGGTCGGCTCTTCCGAATTGCGACGTGGTCCGGATTGTCGTCATCTCGGGGTGCTCGGTCGTGATCGTCTTCTCCACCTTGGTGATCGAAGCTCCCGGCTCGAGCTGAACGAAGACCAGAGTGACGGCGCCCGGGACCCGGTTGTAGGTCTGCAGCGCCGTCAGCGGGAACATGCCCCCCAGGTCACCGTAGGAGATCCCCGTCGAGAAGATCCCGACCACGGTGTTCCAGGTCCCGTTGGCATTGAAACGGTCGCCCACGTGGAGACCGAAGTCCTGAGCGGCCCGCCAGCCCAGCATCATCTCGTGGGTCGCCCCCGCCGTGTATGACCGGCCCGCGACGACGGTGACGCCGAACTCTCGCTGCTGGTCGGGTGGGATCCCGATCTCAATGAAGAGGGGGTTCGCCGCGTTGAGGTGCTCGGTCTCGAGGAGCACCCCCACCGCGCTGTGCACCCCGGGCGTCGACTGCACTGCCCGCAGCTCCGTCTGGTCGAGGTTGGAGTACAGGATCTCCGAGACGCCGTTCTGCGCCACGGTGAAGTCCGCCTTGCCGAGCGTCAGGACGGCCGCCGCCGACGCCTCCAACCCACTGCTGACCACGGTCAGCGTCACGACCGTCATGACGGCAACACCGATGGCGAAGGCGATGCCTATGGACCGGGCCTTCTTGGACCACAGGTTCTTGAGGATCAGAGCGGCGAGCGGCATCCCGCCTCCCCCGCGCCGATCGCCCACCGGGCGGACAGCAGGACCTTCGGCCCTGTTTCACCGTGCACGGCGATTCGATGATGGAGAGGGCGAAAGGAGGATCCATGGACGCAAACTCCGGAGACCGGATCGTCATTCGCGGCCGTCACACCGGGCAGGCCGTGCGGGCCTGCCGGGTTGTGGAGGTGCGGGGTTCCGAGGGTGGACCGCCGTACCTCGTCCGGTGGGACGACAGCGGGCACGAGACACTGTTCTTCCCCGGCACCGACGCCATCGTCGAGCACACCAGTCCCTCCGCCAGCTGAGGCCGCTCGCCCGGATCAGCCCCGGGTGATGACGGCTTGCGCCGCCTCGAAGGCTTCCTTGACGTCGTTCAGGAGCTTCTGCACGCCCTCACGGAGGGTGTCGGCGTTCGTGATGGCGTCATGGCCGGCTTCGCGCAACTTCGAGTAGGCGGCCAGGCAGGCATTCTGTGCGATGTCCAGCTGCTTCGTCGCCCGCTCCCGGGTGTCGAGCTTGGCCAGGTCAACCTGGACTTTGAGCTCGTCGATCCGGGACCTCCACTGGTCCAGATTTCCCGTCATCGAGGTGACCAGCTGCGATGTCTCCTGCTCTTGAGCAGCCTTGTCCTTGTGAGCGGTCTTGTCCTTCTGGGCCTTCTTGGGCGGGGCTTTCGGCATGGCATTTCCTCCTTGCTCAACCGCAATCGCGGCCGTGCGTACAAATCAGGGTGTAGCGGGTGCGGATGCGGAGATAGGGCCGAACGTCCCCACTCCTCCGATTGGCCGATCCCAGTCCTCAGCAGACGGCCGACGGCTCGCTCTCCGCTCGTGCCCTGAGGATGTCGGAGAGCGTGAAGGCAACGTCATCGAGGACGTAGGGGTCGAGCGAGGGCTTCTGGGTGCGGTGGGTCGTGCGTGTGGCCCGGCGAGTCGCGGGGTGGTGCATGGTGTCCTCCTTTGCTCGGGCGGCGACTGCCGCCTCTCCTCATTGGACCGCGCTGGAGCGGCCGAACCTAGGGTCGAACGCCTCTTTGCGGTGGGACCTAGGTCCCTCCCCCCACCTCAGCCGACGAGCTCGTGCAGGGCCGACGCGAGGCTCTCGGCGGGGGTGCTGGCCGAGGTGTCGATCGTGGAGGCCGACGGCCAGGCATCCATCCTCTCCGCCATGACCGCCCGCACCTGCGGCGTGGCCTCGGAGGCATCCTCGCTCCTGCTCGATCGCTCCTCGATGCGTGCCGTCGCGACCGACTCCTCACAGGTACAGCAGAGCTCGATGAGCTCGCTCGCCGTGTCGGCGGCCGCCTGTACGGCCGCCACCCGCTGTGCGGCCGTGATCCACGATGCATCGAGGATGACCGCCTCCCCCGCCTCGAGGTGCCGGCGCGCCTGCCGTACCAGCTCCTCGTAGACGGCACCGACCGCCGCCGGGGTGTAGCGCCCCCGGTCGGGGGACGATGCGGCCGGCGCGACGGAGGGCGGCACCTCGTGGCGGACCTCGTCCGAGCGCAGGAGGGCCCATCCCGTCTCGGCCGCCAGCCCGGCGGCCAGCGTGCTCTTGCCGGTCCCGGGGAGGCCACCGACCAACGCCAGCACCTGCCGGCTGCGGCGCACGTGTCGAAGGGCCAGCGCGTGAAGTGCCAGGGCGTCGCGGTCGGAGCCCTCGTTCCCCTGCTCGAACTGCAGGCAGGCCACCTTGGCCCGCACGTAGGCCCGCTGGGCGATGGAGTGGTGCAAGAGCGGCCTCGGCAGGTGTTCCCCGGCCTGCGATTCGTACTCGAGGACGAACCGCTCGGCCGCATCGCGGCGGCCGAGGCGCTCGAGATCCATGGCCAGGAAGGCCACGTCGGCGCAGACGTCGCCGTACCGGAGCTCGTCGGAGAACTCGATGCAGTCGAGGATCCGCACACCGTCGTCGAGGCAGAAGATGTCCTCCGCCTGCAGGTCGCCGTGTCCGTCGCAGACCCGTCCGGCGCGGATGCGTTCCTCGAGCAGGTCGCGGTGGGCCGGCAACCACCGGGAGACCGAGCGGCGGATCTCCCGGTCCACCGAAGGGTCCAAGACGGTGCCGACGAAGCGACTGGTCTCCTGGAAATTGGCGTCCCACTGGGCCTCCAAGGCCTGCTCCGTGCCCGCTGCGGAGATGGCTGGAGATCGCTGGGCGCCCGCATGGAACGCCGCAAGACTCGCCGCGACCCTCGCCAAGGAGGCGTCGAGGTCCACGCCGGCCCGGACGAGCGTGGCCAGCCGGCGCTCGTCGGGCAGCGCTCGCATCACCACCATGTGGTCGATCGCCTCACCGTCCATCACGATGTCGGCCACACCCAGGTAGACGTCGGGCGCCAGACGGCGGTTGAGCTCGACCTCGCGCCGGCAGTCGGCCTCGCGGACGGCACGGTCTGTGAAGTCGAGAAAGTCGAAATGAACGGGCTTGCGGAGCTTGTAGACCCTGGGTCCCACGAACACGAGCACGGAGATGTGCGTCTCGATGACCCGTGCCGGTGGAGTCTTCCGATCGTCCGTCACCATGCCCGTCGCACAGCGTAGGCGGGCGCCTGCTGGTCCCTGCTAGGCGGGCGAGCAGTGCATGTGCCCGCCGGAGTCGACGACCTGCTGGCGCATGCGGTCGATCACCTGCCAGCCCGAACCATCGACGCGCAAAGCGCTGGTGTCGAGATCGAAGTCCAACCTCCCCTGGGCGACGCAGTCCCTGACCACACTGAGGAGGTTCGCACCGGTCGACGCGTCGAGGACACCGGCGAGCCGTATGGCAACGGGCTCCGACGTCACGTCGATCCACATCTCGAGCGCCACGTCATCGCGCCAGGCCCGATCGACCTCCAGCCGCAGGTCTCGGACCGGGTCGTGGGCCGTCCCGCCTCCCGCCTCCGCCTGCGTCTCGTCGACGAGTATCACTGGTGGCTCCGTTCTCATACGAGCCGACACGTGGCCGGCGCCCCTGACTGGATTGTCGGCGAGCCCTCACGCGGCGAGTAGGGCCGAAGGTCACACGGGGGTGCGGGGCCCGGTCCTTGTGACATCCGGCCCTGCACAGCCTCGGGCAATTGGGCGCATGCTTTTGGCATTCCCGAAAGGGCGACTGTGCCCGACGAACCACCCGAAGGAGGGACCGTGAAGAGAACGAGGCATCCGCGGAAGAATCGGCCGCTCTATCCGGTGACGCTTCCGTCTTACCTGCAGCCACCTCTCGTGCGAGAGGTCGTGTTCCATCCGTCGTTGCGGCGGGCGGGCGAGGCTCTCCACGGCGCCTGAGCGGGCGGTCGGGTCGCACTGGAGTCGCCATGTCGATGTACACCCAACTTCTCGACGCCGCCATCGAGCAGCACCAACCCCCTGTCGAGGGCACCAGCGAGAGCAGTGCGCTCGACGAGGTGCTCCGGTGCCGTCACGACCTGGAGCACGGTGCCCCCGAGAGCGGTGATCCCGACACGGTTCCGGTCGTCCTCGCACAGCAGCTCGCCTACGACGTCGCGCTGCTCGAGCTGGCCCTGGTCGTCGGCATCGACAGCGATCCGAGTCGCTTCGAGCAACCCCAACTCGAACGTGAACGCCTGGAGCGAGCGTTCGGTACCCTGGGGTTCAACCTGGAGGTGGCGGTCGACGTGGAGCGCTCTGTCTCCGACCGCTCCTGAGCGCGCGATGGCCGTTTCAGGTGCCGGAGGCGTCAGTGCGTGCGTCGTGCGCGGAGCGCTCGTCGAGGCGCGCCGCGAATGTGGCGGCCTGGGTCCGGCGCTCCATGCCGAGCTTGGACAGCAGGTTCGACACGTAATTCTTCACCGTCTTCTCGGCCAGGAACATCGTCTCGGCGATCTGGCGGTTCGTGTACCCCTCGGCGATCAGGTCGAGGATGCGGCGCTCCTGCGGCGTGAGGCTGGCGATGCGCGGGTCCACCTTGGGTCCGTCGCGCAGGCGCTCGAGGACCCGTTCTGTCAGCGCGGGGTCGAGCAGCGACTGCCCCGCGCCGGCGCGCCGGATGGTGTCGAGCAGGTCGAGACTGCCCGCCTGCTTGAGGACGTAGCCGGCCGCTCCGGCCATGATGGACGCGATCAGCGCCTCGTCGTCGGCGTAGGACGTCAGCATGACGCACGCGATCTCCGGGGCAGTCGACCGGATCTCCCGGCAGACCTCGACCCCGCTGCCGTCGGGCAGGCGCACGTCGAGGATGGCCACGTTGGGCTTGGTGGGCGGGATGCGGGCCAGGGCCTCCGCCACCGTGCCGGCCTCGCCGACGATCTCGATGTCGTGACTGGCCTCGAGCAGCGCGCGCAGGCCCGTGCGGACCACCTCGTGGTCGTCGAGCAGGAACACACCCAGGCTCATGGGTGGCATCTTCCCACCTGGGGCGCGGACCCGGCTACTCGCAGGAAAGTGGGCTGCTCGGGGCATGGGTAGGCTCAGCATCGTGCCGTTCCGTGGGATCGAGGATCCGACCAAGCTCCGGAGGGTGCTCGAGGCGACGCTGCTGATCGAGGCGAACCTCGAGTTGCCCGAGGTCCTCAGGCACGTGATCGAGGAGGCGTGCTCCATGACCGGGGCACGCTACGGGGCGCTCGGGGTCCTCGACGAAGAGAAGCAGGCCCTCTCGGAATTCGTCACGGTCGGGCTCTCCCGGGAAGAGGAAGACCAGATCGGTCCGCGCCCGACGGGTCGCGGGGTCCTCGGACTGCTGATTGCGGACCCCCGCCCGCTGCGCATCCACGAGATCGGCCGCCATCCCGACAGCTTCGGCTTCCCGGCCAACCACCCGCCCATGACGTCATTTCTGGGCGTGCCGATCAAGGTGCGTGACGAGGTGTACGGGAACCTCTATCTGGCGGAGAAGGTGGGGTGGTCGGAGTTCACCCTCGACGACGAGGCGCTGGTGGGGGCGCTCTCGCTGGCGGCGGGCATCGCGATCGAGAACGCCCGCCTCCATGACCGGGTGCGCCGTTCGGCAGTCTACGAAGACCGCGACCGGATGGCCCGGGACCTCCACGACACGGTCATCCAGCGGC
The DNA here is from genome assembly GCA_963717455.1 of uncultured Acidimicrobiaceae bacterium. Taxonomy (GTDB): domain Bacteria; phylum Actinomycetota; class Acidimicrobiia; order Acidimicrobiales; family RAAP-2; genus Bog-473. The sequence continues at coordinate 790,985 of OY970336.1, read as the reverse complement.
TGTTCGCGCTCGGTCTCACGCTCCAGGGCATGGCCGCGCGCCTGCCCGAGTCAGCAGCGAACCAGCTCGGCGTCGCCGTGTCGGAGATCGACCGCGTCATTGCGCAGGTGCGCTCCACGATCTACGAGCTCGGGATGGGCGACGAGAGCAGGGGCATCCGCGACGACGTCACAACCCTCGTGCGCCAGCTCCACGAAGTCGTCGGCTTCGAGGTGGCGCTGACGTTCACCGGCCCGCTGGACGCCTCCATCGACGACGTCGTCCTCGAGCACGTGCTCGCCACCATCCGGGAGGCCCTCACCAACGTCGCCAAGCACGCTCAGGCGACGCAGGCCTCGGTCAGCATGGAGGTGGACGGAGCGTCGTGCATCCTGACGATCACCGACGATGGCATCGGCCTCACCGACGCGCCTGCCTCCGCGGGCGGCGGTCTCGGGCTCCCGAACCTGCGCCGGCGGGCTGAGAAGCTCCACGGCACCCTCACCGTCGACAGCCCTCCGGGCGGTGGCACGGTGCTCACGTGGAAGGTGCCGATCGACACCTAGGCGACGGAAACCAGCCGCGTATGCAGAAGGAGACAGCGCTATGACAACCGCAGAGGCGTCCGATACGGGCAGGATCGTCGTCGGCATCGACGGGTCCCCCTCCTCGCTCGATGCCCTTGCCTGGGCCGCCCGTCAGGCGGACCTGACGGGGAGCAGCCTCGAGATCGTGATGACGTGGGAATGGCCGTCGAGCTACGGCTGGGCCGTGCCCGTCCCCAACGACTTCGACCCCGAGGAGGACGTCCGCAAGGCGCTCGAGAGCGCCGTGGAGCAGGTGCGCGCCGAGCATCCCGATCTCACCATCGACCCGCGGGTCGTCAGCGGGCATCCGGCACCCATCCTCGTCGAGGCATCGAAGGGCGCCGACCTCCTCGTCGTCGGGAGCCGAGGCCACGGCGAGTTCGTCGGGATGCTCATCGGCTCGGTCAGCGAGTACTGCGCCACGAACGGGCACTGCCCGGTCCTGGTGCACCGGGCCACCACCTAGGCCATGACCGACGCGGTGCGCCGCATCGTGGTGGGCGTCGACGGGTCCCAGCAGGCGCAGCGCGCCCTCGACTGGGCCATCGCGGAGGCGAAGCGCACCGGCGACTCCATGCATCTCGTGGCGGCCTGGATGTTCCCGATGGCGCTCGGCTACGCCTTCACGACGACGGTGCACGAGGTGCGCCAGGCTGCCCAGCACACGGTCGACCGCGGCGTGGCCCACGTCGCCGAGGTGGCCCCGGAGCTCGCGGTCACCGGCGAGACCACCGAGCAGCCACCGGGGCCGGCCCTGGTCGCGTCGTCCAAGGGCGCGGACCTGCTCGTCGTGGGCTCACGGGGCCTCGGAGGCTTCGAGGGGCTTCTGCTGGGGTCCGTCAGCCAGTACTGCAGCCGCCACGCCACCTGCTCGGTGGTCGTGGTCCGCTGAGCCGGAGCGTCAGCCGCCTCGGGGGGACGGCGGCACGATCGTCACGGGCACCGGGGAGTGCTCGGCCAGCTCCAGGCTGGTGCTCCCCAGCAGCGTGCCGGCGTGAGCACCCGCTCCGCGCGAGCCGACCACGAGGAGGATCGCCGTCTCGGGGGGCTCGGCCATCCGCAACAGCGCGCCGCACGGGTCGCCGTCCACGACTCGCCACTCCACCTCGTCAGGGCCCAGGCCCGCGTCCACCGCGATCTTGAGCGCCACGTCGCCGTCGACGTGGCGCCGGCCGCCCATGCCAGCATGCTCGAGCAGCCCGACGGCGTGCACCACACGCAGGCGGGCCCCCAGGGCGAGGGCGGCCCTGGCCGCCCAGGTAACGGCGGACTGGGCGTCGGCGGACCCGTCGTAGCCCACCACCACGGAACCCACCGTCACGGCCCGACCTCCATGTGGACCCGGTCGATGGCCCGCAGCCGCTCGGACCGGTCGGCCTCGAGTTGCGCCAGGCCGGGGCCGCCGACGGTCGGTGCCGGCGGCCGCGCCCCCACCCCGAGCAGCGCCCCGAGCGTGGCTTCGACCGAGGACGCGAGCGACCGCGGGTTGTACCCACCCTCCAGGAAGAGGGCCAGGCGGCCGGGCCGCGGTGCGAACTCGGCGACCACGCGGGCGAGCTCCGCGAAGTCGCCGCTCGAGAGCTCGAGCTCGCCCAGCGGATCGTCCTGGTGGGCGTCGAACCCGCACGAGACCAGCACCCAGTCGGGGGCGAACTCCTCAATGGTCTGGCGTGCCACCTCGTCGATCGCGGCGCGCACGACGTCGCCGGTCGCCCCGCGCGGCAGTGGCAGGTTGACGGTAAGGCCCGGCGCGCCGGGCCCGCCGACCTCGTCCGGCCTGCCCGTCCCGGGGAACAGCGGGTGTTGGTGGGTCGAGACGTAGAGCACGTCGGGATCGTCCCAGAAGATGGCCTGGGTGCCGTTTCCGTGGTGCACGTCCCAGTCGACGACGAGAACCCGCTCGCCGTGTGCGGTGCGGGACGCCGCCGCCACGGCGACGTTGTTCACCAGGCAGAACCCCATGGCCCGATCGGCGGTTGCGTGATGGCCGGGGGGGCGGACCGGCACGAAGGCGACGCCTTCCCCTCTCCGCTCGAGCTCGGCCAGCGCCGCCAGCCCCGCACCCGCGGCGCGCCGCGCTGCGTCCCATGAGTCCGGCCGGGCGTAGGTGTCGGGATCGATGTCACCACCGCCCCGGACGCAGAACGCCTCGAGCTCGGCCAGGTAGGCCGGCGAGTGCACGCGGGACAGCTCGGCCACCGGCGCCTCGCTCACGGCGGGGTAAACGACCTCGTCCTCGAGGCCCAGGGCGCGCACGCCATCCATGACCGCGAAGAGGCGCGCCGGCTGCTCGGGGTGGTACGAGCCGCCATCGTGTTCGGCGATGCCCGTCGGCCCGGCCACGACCAGCGTCGTCACGCCGATCCCTCCGGCGGGACCTGCCGATTCGCCTCGCGTGCGGCCAACGCGGCCCGATACTCGTCGGTCGGCGCGATCGGGAAGCGCAGCGTCACCGTCCCGTATTCGATGCCGGATGTCACCGGGAACCCGGCGTGGCGGAACACGTCCAACATGGCGCCGTTCTCGGCCAGCGTGTCGGCCCTGAAGACCTCCACGCCGCGCTGCCAGGCGGCGCGGGCAAGCTCGTCGAGGAGGAGCGACCCGATCCCGTGGTGCTGGTACTCGTCGGCCACCACGAAGGCGACCTCCGCCTCGGTCGCCGCCGGCGCGCGGTCGAAGCGACCCACGGCGATGAGGCGGTCGCCGACCGTGGCCACGAGGGCCAGCCGGTCGACGTAGTCAACGGTCGTGAAGCGCGCCACCTCCGCGCCCGTGAGTGTCGGGTGGAAGGTGAAGAAGCGCATGTACACCGAGTGGGGCGACAACTGCCGGTGGAACGCCACGAGGCGCGCCGCGTCGTCTGGGCGTATCGGTCTGACGCGGTACCGCAACCCTTCGTCACCGGCGACGTCGCGCTCGAGGTCGTGCGGGTAGCCGGCTGGGTCGTCGCTCACGTCGGTGGCGGCGCTCGATGGCAGGGCGGGCATTCCTCTCTCCTCGGTCACGTCCATGCTAGGGGCGGGCGCCGCCGTCAGCTGAGGTCGCTCCGGAGGCGGGAGCGGATGACGAAGTGGCGATCGCCGTACGCCGGCAGTGAGAACCCCTCCGGCTCCCCTTCGGCAACGTCCAGGATGAGCTGCGTGTGCTTCCACACCTCGTATTGGCGGGCATCGATGTAGAACGAGCAACCGCCGACGGTCCCGAGTAGGACGTCGCGATCGCTGATCAACAGCTCGCCCTCGTCGAAGCAGAGCGGGAGGCTCCCGTCGCAGCAGCCGCCCGACTGGAAGAAAAGCACCGGTCCGCGCTCGGCCACCAGCCACGCCACTGCCTCGAGCGCCTCGGGCGTGGCCACCACGGCCGGTGTCTGCGTCGCTCCCATCGTGGTCGGCTAGAAGAATCCGAGCGGCTTCGTGCTGTAGCTGACCAGAAGGTTCTTCGTCTGTGAATAGTGCTCGAGCATCATCGCGTGGTTCTCACGGCCCACACCCGAGATCTTGTACCCGCCGAACGCGGCACCGGCCGGGTACAAGTGGTAGCAGTTCGTCCACACCCGTCCGGCCTTGATCGCCCGACCCATCCGATAGGCGAGATTGCCGTTGCGCGTCCACACACCGGCGCCGAGCCCGTACAACGTGTCGTTGGCGATCGCCACCGCATCGGACTCGTCGGTGAACGTAGTGACCGCCAGGACGGGGCCGAAGATCTCCTCCTGGAAGACCCGCATCTTGTTGTCGCCCTTCAGCACGGTCGGCTGGTAGTAGTAGCCGCCCTCCAGGTCCCCCGCGACAGGGGCGGGAGCGCCTCCGATGAGACACTGCGCCCCCTCCTGCAGCCCGATGTCCACGTACGAGGCGATCTTCTCCATCTGCTGCACAGAGTTCTGCGCACCGACCATCGTCGTGGGGTCGAGGGGGTCGCCCTGGCGGATCCGCCCGATCCGCTCCAGGCAGCGCTCCATGAAGCGGTCATAGATCGACTCCTGGATGAGTGCGCGCGAGGGGCAGGTGCACACCTCTCCCTTGTTGAAGGCGTAGAGCACGAGCCCCTCGATCGCCTTGTCCAGGAACTCGTCGTCCTCGTCCATGACGTCGGCGAAGAAGATGTTGGGCGACTTGCCGCCGAGCTCCACCGTCGAGGGGATCAGATTCTGCGCGGCGTACTGCATGATGAGCCGCCCGGTCGTCGTCTCGCCGGTGAAGCCGATCTTGGCGATCCGCGGGCTGCTGGCCAGGGCCTTGCCGATCTCTCCGCCTGGACCCGTCACGATGTTGAGCACGCCGGGTGGGACCAGGTCGCCGATGACCTCGGCCAGCTTCAGGATCGACCACGGTGTCGGGCTCGCCGGCTTGACGACCGTGCAGTTGCCAGCGGCCAGGGCGGGAGCGATCTTCCACGCCGCCATCAGGATGGGGAAGTTGAACGGGATGATCTGACCCACCACACCGAGTGGCTCGTGGAAGTGGTATGCGACGGTGTCCCTGTCGATCTCGGTGGTGCGGCCCTCGAGGGAACGGGTCTCACTGGCGAAGTAGCGGAAGTGGTCGGCCGCCAGCGGGATGTCCGCTGCCAGGGTCTCGCGCACCGGCTTGCCGTTCTCCCACGACTCGGCGACTGCCAGCATCTCGCGATTCGCATCGATCGCGTCGGCGATCCCGTTCAGCACGGCCGCCCGCTCTGTCAGTGACGACTCCCCCCAGGCGTCCTTGGCCGCGTGCGCCGCGTCGAGCGCGAGCTCCACGTCCTCGGCGGTCGACTTCGCCACCTCGCAGAAGGGCTTGCCGTTTACCGGGCTCACGTTGACCATGTAGCGACCCTTGGCCGGAGGCACCCAGCTGCCACCGATGAAGTTCTCGTAGCGCGCTTTGACGTCGACCAGGCTGCCCGCGCGACCGGGTACCACGTACGGCGCTGGCGTATCCGTCTGCTCGGGTCGCGATTCGGTTGTGGGGACATGGCGATCTGAGGTCAGGGTCATGGTGTGCCTCCTTGCTGAAGAGCGCCGTGATGGCGCAGGAACTGTCAACCACGCCGCCGGATTCGTAAGGGACCCGATCGACCCGGCAGTCCGCCGCTGCATGCTCAACGTTACGAGTCGGGTGCCCTGACCAGTAGGGCCGAAGGTCCATTGGCCTGCACGCGCTGGCGCCCTACGCTGACGCCGATGCCGGAACTGATGAAGGCATGGGTGGTCGATCGGCCCGGTCCCGTCGACAGCGGTCCGCTGGCGCAGGTCGAGAAGGCGGTGCCCGAGCCCGGACCCGGACAAGTGCGCGTGCGCGTGCGCGTGTGCGGGGTGTGCCGGACGGACCTCCACCTGGCCGAGGGGGACCTCGCACCGCGCCGTGCGCGCGTCACGCCGGGGCACGAGGTCGTCGGCGTCGTCGACCGGCTCGGGCCTGGCGCCACCCGTTGGCGCGAGGGCGACCGCATCGGCGTGCCCTGGCTGGCCCACACCTGCGGCAAGTGCCGGTTCTGCGTGTCCGGCCGCGAGAACCTGTGCCTCGCCCCGCGCTTCACCGGCTGGGACGTCGACGGCGGCTATGCCGAGTACCTCGTGGTCGAGGAGGCGTACGCGTACGCGCTGCCCGATGTGTTCGGCGACGTCGAGGTCGCACCCCTTCTGTGCGCGGGCATCATCGGCTACCGGGCTCTGCTGCGGGCCAACCTCCCCGAGGGCGGCCGGCTCGGGATCTACGGGTTCGGGGGATCTGCGCACATCACGGCGCAGGTCGCCCTGGCGCACGGCGCCCGCGTCCACGTGATGACCCGCTCGCCCGAGGCACAGGCGCTCGCGCTGCAGCTCGGGGCCACCAGCGCCGGGGGTGCCGACGCCGCACCGCCCGAGGCCCTCGACTCGGCCATCCTCTTCGCGCCGGTCGGAACGCTGGTGCCACCCGCGCTGGCCGCGCTGGACCGCGGCGGGACACTCGCCATCGCGGGCATCTATCTCAGTGACATCCCGGTCCTCAACTACCAGGATCACCTCTTCGAGGAACGGACGCTGCAGAGCGTCACCGCCAATACCCGGCAGGACGGGGAGGCGTTCCTCGCGGAGGCAGCTCGCATCCACGTGCGCGTAGCGGCAACGCCGTATCCCATGGACCGCGCCGACTCCGCACTGAGCGACCTCAGCGGGGACCGGGTCAACGGCGCCGCTGTCCTGGTTGCCTGAACCGGGACCATCGGCCCTGTGCGCATACCCCGGCGGCGGGCAGAATGACCGGGTGACCACACCCTCAGCTCCCCTGCACGCCTCCGATCTGGCGCGACGGATCGCGGCGCGGCGCGAGGAGGTCGGCCTGAGCGTGGAGGAGCTCGCGTCGCAAACCGGGATCGACCCCGGCTACCTCGCCTACTTCGAGTCGAACCCCGACGCCAACCTGAGCGGCGGCTCACTGCTGCTGCTCGCCCTCGCTCTCGGCACCACCCCGCTCGAGTTGCTCGGTGCCGCAGCCGACCGCACACCGGGACAGGCGAAGGCCCGGCCTCACGCTGCGCTCAACGAGCTCACCCCTGAGCAGTGCCGCACGCATCTCTCGGTCGGGGGGGTGGGGCGCATCGTGTTCACCACGGCGCGCGGGCCGGTGGCACTGCCGGTCAACTTCGAATTCACCGAGGACCAGATCGTCTTCAGCACCGATGACGAGAAGGCGTCGGTGCTCGGCTCGGAGGAGACGGTGGGCTTCGAGATCGACCGGGTCGACGAGGCCCTGAGCGAAGGTTGGAGCGTGCTCGTCACCGGGTCGTGCCGGCGCATCGACGATCCCGACGAGGTGCTGCGGCTGGCCTCTCTCGACCTCGAGGCCTGGGCGGGCGGCGACAGGCACAGGCTCATGGCGATCAGGCCGACCCAGACGACTGGGCGTGTGATCGTCCACGAGAGCCTGCCGGACGAGGGTTAGAGCCACCCGTCAATCAGAAGGCGCCAGCGGTGCCCCAGTCGATTGACGTCTAAACGCTGTCACAGGGCCCTTGGCGATAGGTCCTGGAGCTCTCGACTGGGGCACACACGCCGGCAGTGCGATCAGGCGGTAGATCGCTACCGCCCATTATTCCCGATCAGGGAACCACTAAACACACAAAATTTCAGGAAAATTTGAAAGGGTTTAGATCAGCGGTTCTACCTGGTCAGCGGCCATCAGGACGGCAACGAGCTCTCTGTCACGGGTGTAGGAGATCGTGCGGGAGGCGGCTTCGAGGGTCAACCAGCGCAATTCGTCGACTTCTTCGTTGGGGGTGAAGAATCCCGCCTCGGCCGCCATCACCCAGTAGGCCACCGCCTTGGGCCGCCCCTTACGGTCCACGTACTCGGTGTGGCCGATGAAACGCAGGAGCCGGCAGGCCATGCCCGTCTCTTCGCGCACTTCGCGCAGCGCCGCGAGCTCGAAGGTCTCCCGCGGCTCGAGCTTGCCCTTGGGGAACGACCAGTCCTGTTGCCCCGGGCGGTGCACCACGACGATCTGCAACTCCCCGTGGTGGCGGCGCACCACGAGCCCGCCGGCCGCCTGGACGACCTCTGTCTGTGAGGGGAGCTCCACTGTCATCGCTCGTCTCGCCACTGTTCCGCAGGCTACCGCCATACGCTGGCCAATTGGTGGAAATCCGCAACCCAATTTCGCGTCAATTCGCGGCCCATGGCGGCGGCGGCGGTCCGCACTAGCCTGAGCCGAATGTCCGATTCCGGCAACGAGGGGCCACAAGGCCGAGGCGACCCCGTCGAGATCGAATGGCAACTCGACGCCTTCGACCTGCGCCCGGTCGAGCGATGGCTCGCCGCGCTGCCGACCCTGGCGGTCGAGACGGGTGACGGAGCGACGGTCACCGCACTGGCCAAGACACCGCGGCGGCTGGTCGACTCCTATCTCGACACGGAGGACTGGCGCATCGCCCGGGCCGGGTTCGTGGTCCGCACCCGCCGGCGCGGCCGGCACGACGAGATCACCCTGAAGGACACCCGCCCGGCGGAGGGCAGCGGCCTGCGCCAGCGACTCGAGGTCACCGAGGTCCTGCCGCCATCCGGCGTCGCCGGACTCGGGCCCGGCGGACCTGTCGGCCGGCGCCTGCGCGCCATCGTCGGCGCGCACCGGCTGCGCGAAGTGCTCCAGGTCCGGACCCGGCGCCGTCCCTTCGCACTGCGCGTCGGCGGTGTCGACGCCGCGGAGGTCGCCCTCGACGACACCATGATCGTCGTCGGAGGCGGCCAGCGACCCACGCAGCTGCGCCGCGTCGAGGTCGAGGTGCGGGCCGAGTGGCTCGACGCGCTGGAGCCGATCGTGGAGCAGCTGCGGGCCTCGTGCGGGCTCCAACCGGCCCGCCTGTCGAAGTTCGAGGCCGGCCTCCTCGCCATGGGCCAGGAGATCCCCGGGTCCCCCGACCTGGGCCCGACCGAGATCTCCGAGGCCTCGACGATGGGTGAGCTCGCCTTCGCCGTCCTGCGCCGCCAGCTGGCTGTGCTCCGCGAGAAGGAGCCCGGGACACGGCTCGGCGAGGACCCCGAGGAGCTCCACGACATGCGGGTGGCCACGCGCCGCCTGCGCGCCGCTCTGGCGTTGTTCGCCGAGGTGCTTCCCGTGCGGGCCAAGGTGTTCCGCGAGGAGCTCGGCTGGCTCGGCCGCGTGCTCGGCGCCGTACGCGATCTGGACGTGCAGCAGGAGGGCCTGGCGGACATGGCCGCCGCCACGGCCGGCTGGAGTGCCGGCGCGCGTCCCGAGGATCACGACCCGCTGGCCGAGCTGTCCGCCCTCCTCGGGCACGAGCGCGACACGGCCCGCGCCGAGATGCTGGCTGCCCTCGACTCGGTGCGCTGGGAACGACTGGCCAGAGGTCTGTCCGTCATGGTGCAACAGGGCCCGGCGCGTCGCTCGGTGGCCACGAGGGAACCGGCCGTCATCGGCATGCCGGATCTCGTGGTGGTGCGTCACGACAAGGTGGCCAAGGCGGCCAAGCGGGCCAAAAAGTCGGGCGTCGTCTCGGACTTCCACCGCCTACGCATCGCCTGCAAACGGCTGCGCTACGCGCTCGAGTTCAGCTCCGAGGTGTACGGGGGCCGCACGGCGCGCTTCGTGCGCCAGCTCACCGCGCTCCAGGACGAGCTCGGGCTCATGCAGGACGCCGAGGTGGCGTCCAATCGGTTGGCTGAGCTCGCGACCGGCGAGGCTCATCTGCCGCCGGCGACCGTCTTCGTGATGGGCGGCGTGGCCGAGCGGCACCGGAGGGACGTGGACCGGCTCCTGCGGCGCCTGCCCCAGGAGGTGCGGCGGGTCGGCGGACGCGATTGGCGGGACCTGCTCGAACTGATGGAGCGGCGCCGGGCCGAGGCGGAGGCGGCACGGCCGCCGGTGCGCAGCACACTCCGCGCCGTACCCACACCCGCGCCGGAGCCGGCACCGGCGGCGCTGGCGACCGACGAGGCGTCAGAACATCCCGCCGCGACGCGGGCGCTCACGGCCCTGTCGCCACCGCCCCAGTCAAGCCAAGGGGAATGACGCGGCGTCGTCACCCATGACGACGCGCGGGTGCTCGGTGAGCACGAAATGGAGGCTGTCGGTGTCGAGGAAACGCTCGATGTCCGCCCAGATCTCGCCGAAATCCGGCTCTGCCATGTGGGCCCGGTATGCGTCCATGCTCTCGAACCACTGCACCGTCACGCCGTCGAAACCGCTGTCGCTGTCTCCGGAGTAGTCGTCGAGCGGACGCGGGTGCTGCTCGTAGCGCAGCACGTGGCTCCCGCTCGTGCTGGCTGCGATCAGCGGGCCGTGGACCTCACGCCAGTGCGCGTGGAACTCGGCGGGGGTGAGACCCTCCTTGCGGCGCAGCAGGCACGTGAGCCTGACCATGGGACCTCCTCTGGTGTGCCGGGCGGACGCCGATCGCGCCGCCTGCGCCGCCGCACGTTAGGCGGTCGGTGCACATCATGGGAGGCTGAGCGGGAGGCCTGCGTTCGAGCCGCCCGAGCTGACGCCGACCGAGATGCCGCCGATCGAGATCGTCGGTGGGTTCACCGACACCGGCAGCGTCGGGAGGGGGACGTTGACCGTGGTCTGCGCACCGCTGGGCGTGGCGACCGTCGGAGGTGCGGGCAGCGAGCCGCCCGGTGCCGTCACCGGCAGGCTGGGCAGGCCCGGCGCGGACCCGCCGGCCGACGGGAGCGGCAGCGACGGGAGTGAGGGCGTGGTCGAGCCCGTCGACCCGCCCACGGCGGCGGCGATCTCGTTCAGCACGGGGTTGAGACCGCCGGCACCCTGCCCCGGCACCCCGCTCCGTCCTCCGGTCCAGGTCGGGATCGATCCGGTCACGGGCACTGCCCCCGTCGTCGGGAGCCCCGTCGTCGGCAGTGGGAGCCCTGAGGTCGGTGACAGCGAGCTCAGGTTCGACAGGGTCCCGGTCACGTCGGCGACGACGCCACTGAGCGTGGACATCAGCCCGCTCAGCGCGCCCATCGGGGTGCCCTGCAGGTTCCCCAGGTTGCCCAAGATGCTGGTGAGGGTGTCGAGGATGCAGCTGAGGCCCAGGTCGCTCTGGCCGGCGGCGCAGCCCGAACCCGTCCCGGTGCCGCTCCCCGAGCCGGAGCCTCCGCCCGAACCGTTGATGCCGTTGCCGCCCGAGCCGTTGCCGCCCGTGGTCCCCGCCGGGCCGAGCGGGAGCGAGGGCACGGGCAGGTTCCCGGGCGGGTGGTACGAGAGCGTCTGGAACGGCCCGATGCCCTCGGTCAGCGATCCCGAGAGCACCGAGAAGGAGGCCGCTGCCACGGCGGCCGACCCGCTCTGGTGCGCCGAGGCGCGGTAGGCCTGGTCGACCGCCGCCGCCAGCGGCTGGTCCTGGGCGCTCGAGGCGGCGACCGTGTGGGCCGCCGCCGGGTTGACGGTGAAGGAGCCGCCGAGGCCGCCGAGGAAGGCACCGATGCCGGCGCAGGCCAGCCCACCGGCCCCGACCATGACCGCGCTGCGATAGCGCGTGAGCCCCCTCGGCCCCTCGTGCTCCTCCCCCGCCGTCTCGGGCGCTGCATGCTTCCCCCTCGAGGTCTCGCGCGAGCGGAACTCGTCGTGCAGCATCTCGTCGTGGCTCATGCTTCCGTTCCTCCTCCGAATCCCCTCACCCCGGACTTCCACGAGGGAAACGGGCCCACTCGGCCTCCCCTACGGTCGCCAGCGGGTTCTGCACACAACGCTCGCTCAACTGAAGGTCCAACTCCCGATGGTGACCACAGCGCCGTGAACAGGGAGGACGACCGTCATGGTGCGCTCACCCGGCGCCGAGCCCCCCCGCAGGGTCACCGTGGTGCGCAGCACCACCTGGGTGGGCGTCCCGCCCGCCGAGTCGATCTCCACGTCGAGCGGTGCGTCGTGCCCGGTGACCACCGCCCCGGCGAGCTGCGGCGGCATGGCCGTGGCCGGTGCGACGGCGGCCCACCAGGCCGCCTGCCGTTGGGCGCCGGCGTGCAGACCGCCGAAATAGGTCTCGAGCGCGGCGCCCTCGAGCGAGAGCGGCCCCGGCGACTGCGAGAATGCGACAGACGCGTTGACGAGGTGCATGGTGCCCATCGGCGCCTCGTTCTGCTCGAGTGTGAGCCCCTGCGCCTGCAGCGCCCGCGGGGCCGAGGTCGTGTAGTCGGTGGACGTGACCGTCTTGATGAACTGGGCCCCCGGGTTCAGGTTGGCGCCCTTGGTCGCCGCTCCCACCTCCGTGGCGCGGACGAGGAGGCGGTCGGGTGTGAAGAACAGCGCGTTGGGCGGCCAGCAGGTGTCGAGCACGATGCTCGGGCCGGTCGTGTTGGCGACCGGCGAGCCGGCGGGCACCACCTGCTGGCCGCTGACGGCGAACTTCACCGAATTGCAGGCCGTCTGGTAGGTGATCACGTCGCCCGGCTGAAGCTGGTTGAGGTGGACGAAGTAGCTGACGTCGTGGGCCAGGAACACGGCCGCGCCGGTGAGGCCGGGCCAGACCGACTGCGGATCGTGCCCGACGGCGACGTTGAGCTCCTGGTCGTCGGTTCCCTCCTCCACCGGCGCCGTCATGTCCAGCGCCGGGATGCTGAGGATCCCCGAGAGCTGGCCAGGCCGGACTCCGGCCACCTGGCAGGACGAACCATGGCTCTGCGTGGCGATCTTGGCCATGGCCGCCCGCTCGCTCTGAATCAGCACGGCCTGGGCGTGGTGCTGGTGCTCCTGGTGGGCGACCGCGTAGCTCGCCGCGAAGATGGCGACGAAGAGGAGCATCACCCCGACCAGCGTGATGCCCATCCGCTTCACGTCCCGGAGGGACGTCACAGGTCCGACTCCGCCGTGGTGCGCTGCTCCTGCCCGGAACGGGATTCCGCCACCCCGTTCCGAGCAGTGTGCAGCACCGGTTCCCGCTGCATCTGCTTCACCCTCCAAGATCCTCCGGAGATCTGTTCTGCGTGTCCTGCCTGAGACCGGGGTGGCGGAGCATCCCGATCCTTCCTCTATCCCTCCGTGTGCCGGCTGTCCGCGGTCGTTTCTTCTGGCTGCCGCCGGGCCGGCCCCCGAGACCGGAGGGGGAACGGAGGAGGTCCCGAAGGCCGGGCCCGGTGGCGGTCCGCCGTCCGACCCGAAGGGACGGGTCGGCGACCGGAGCGGCTCACTGGCCACCCCGGCGGCGGGCGGTTGGATGCAAGGAGCGGGCCACCGAGGCAATCCGGCGGCGGCCGATGAGGAGGAGGCCGCTCAGAGCCATCCCGGCCATCAGGATGATGGGCAGGGTGCCGGCCCAGAACTCGCCCGTGTGCACGCTGGTCACGTTGGGCACCGCGGCGGGTGCGGCCGCCGCCACCGGGGCCGCCGGCGTGGCGGCCGGAGTCGTCGAAGCGGAGGTGGCGACGGCAGGCACGGTGGAGGTCCCGGAGACGCTCACGTCGCCGACGTCGAGGCCGACGCCGCCCATGAGACCGGTCAGCAGCCCGAGGTCGAGGACACCCACCTTGGCGTCGGCGGTCGTCCCCGGGTCCGACGTGGAGCAGGTCAGCAGGTTGCCGTCGGGGTTGTAGCTGATGATGCCGGTCAGCAGGCTGCCGAGCGCAGAGCTCAGGGCGCTGCCGCTGCTCCCGAGCGTGGAGAGGATCTGGTTCACCAGGGCGTTGAGCTGCGCGATGTTCACGAAGGTCGGCAGCGACCCGTTGGTCGAGTACGACACGAGGCCGGCGTTGCAACTCGGCGTCACGGTGCCGGTGCCGCGGTCGAGGGCGACCGAGGCGGTGGTCGGCGCCACCTGCAGGTCGGCCAGGCCGAAGAGATCGACGTCGACGGTGTGCTGGGTCACCGAGTCGGTGACCACGCTGCCGCTCGTGGTGACCGACGAGGTCGACCCGCCGAGGTCGATGGAGAGCGGCTGCACGCTGACCGCGTTGCCGCCCGTCAGGCCGAGCACCTGATCGAGCATGCCGGTCACGATGCCCGACACCGGCGACGAGCCACCGGCGGCGCCGATCTGGGTGAGCAGCCCGCTCAGCACGGAGCACCCGCCCGCCAGGTCGCTGCCACCGGCCACGCTGCTCGGGTTGAGGTTGAGGTTGGCCGGCAGGATGCCGTTGACGGTGTTGAGCAGTCCCTGCACCGTCGAGGACAGCGGGCTGGAATTGCTGCCCGGCGCCGTGGTGGCGGCCGGCACGCCGCCGCAGATCGACGACGCCGCCGGCAGCGAGCCGCCCAGCAGCTGCTGCAGCACGCTCGTGAGGCTGAGGTTGATCGAGACATTGGCGAGGCTCCCGGTGCCCGTGGCCGTCGGGTTGCCGCTGCTGTCCTCGGTGGCCGAGGCTGAGCCGCAGGCGACGTCGACGTTGATGAGGCCCGTGTCGATCGGCAGCGTGCAGTTGGCCGGCGTCGACGGGGTCCCCGTGGCGCCGGCGCCCTTGGCCACCGCGTCCTGCGTGCTGTCGAGCGCGAACCCGCTCAGTGACGAGGTCGGGCTGGTCGGACAGGGATTGCTCGAGGCCGCCGTCGAGAGGCAGGCGCCCGTGCCCGAGGCCTCGGCGAGCGGCGAGCTGCTCGCGTCAGCCTCCGACCCGCCGCCGGAGAGCTGGAGCGTGTTGAGCAGGTCCAGCGCCACGAATCCCCCGTTGGACTGCACGCTCCACGGCGCGACCGTCGCCCCGGAAGTCGACGACAACCCGCCGACCACCGTCATGGCCGCGAGGCCCACAGCGGCGATTCGGATTCGACCCCTCATTGACTACCCCTCGCACTGTCCGTCCGTTCCCCCACCCGATGCGCGTGGCGGACTCCTCTTTCGATTGAAACGGGGGAGTTCGACGAACCTTGCGCTGCCTGAGAAATATCTCGAGCCTCGACACCCCGGTTGTCAGCGCATGCGGTGCATGAGGGTGAGGTCCGCCCAGGTGGGAAAGCTCCACCTGTCCCGTACTGTTGCGCTGCATGCCCGCCTCCCACGTCGTGCTGATCGTCCTGGCCGGGGTGGGTGCCGGCATCTTCAACGGGGTGGCCGGCGGGGGCAGCCTGATCTCCTTCCCGATCCTGCTCGGGCTGGGCTATCCGGCCCTGACGGCGAACATCACCAACACCGTCGGGATCTGGCCGGGGTATCTCGCCTCGGCCGCCGGCTACCGCAGTCAGATCGGTGACCAGTCCCAACGACTCCTCCGGCTGACCCCGGTCGCGCTCGCCGGCGGGATCGCCGGCGCGTTGCTCCTGCTCACGACGTCCGCCGCGACCTTCGACCGCGTGGTTCCCTGGCTGGTGTTGGGCGCCGCCGCGCTCTTCGCCCTCCAGCCGGCGCTGCGGCGTGCCCTCGACCGTGGCGCCCACCCCCGCACGCGGCCGGTGCTGCTCGTGCTGGGAGTGTTCGCCACCTCCGTCTACGGCGGCTACTTCGGTGCCGCCATGGGCGTGATGTTCCTGGCCGTGCTGGGGCTCGCGCTCCCGGTGTCGCTCGCCCACACGAGCGGCCTGCGCGCCGTGCTCTCCATGATCGTCAACGGCATCGCCGCCGTGGTCTTCGTCATTCACGGTGGCCTGGCATGGGAGGCCGTCGGGCTGCTTGCTCTCGGCAGCCTCGTCGGGGGCTACGTGGGGGCCCGCCTGGCACTCGCCCTTCCCGCGCCGGCGCTGCGGGCCGTGGTCGTGGTCATCGGCGTGGGCACCGCCGTCAAGCTGCTGGTCTGACCCCTCAGCCCGCCGTCAGCGGGTAGTGGCCGACGACGGCCGCCTCGAGGGTGCGCCGGCTGGCCCGCCATGCCGCGTCCGCCTCGTGGTGCGCGATCGGGACCAACCGGACCCCCGTGCCCGGTGCGCACTGACCGAGCAAGCCGTGGTCGACCGACGCCACCACGGCCAGCACCGGGTACCCCCCGAGCGTGGCGTGGTCGGGCATGAGGATGACGGGGTCACCTCCGGACGGCACCTGCACGGCTCCGGTGACGACGCCCTGCGAGTCGAGCTCGCCTTCGGGCTGCGACCGTCGCGCTACCGCGGCACCGCCGGTCGCGCAGAGCCGGATGCCGACACGGTTACTGTCCCCCGCGACGTCGAACACGGCGTCCGCCAACCGCTCGAAGGAGCCCGGCTCGAACCACTCGGGGTGCGGGCCCGGCACGACGCGGAGCACCACGACGGCGCCCACGGGCCCGCCGAGAGGAGCTGCCCCCGGACGAGAGGACCCGCGCCCAGGCGGCAGAGCTCGTCGCTGGTGCTGCTCCCGAACAGCTCGGGGCCGAGGATCCCGCCCGCCACCGCGACATAGGTGCGGCAGCCGCGCCGCAGCGGCCCCACCTCGAGCACCTGGCCCGGCTCGAGGGGCAGGACCTGGGCCGCCGGGACCGCGGCGCCGTCGAGCTGCAGCTCGGGTGCGGCGCCCACCACCGAGACATGGCACCTTCCGCGGCAGCGCAGCCGTGTCCCGCCTCCCGTGAGCTCGAGCGTCCCGGACCCCGGCGCGTTGCCGACGAGACGGTTGGCCAGGGTGAACGACACCGGATCGGCCGGCCCCGCGGCGGGGATTCCGACCGCGGCCACGGTCAGGCACACCCGGTCCCCCGGGGCCAACACCGCGTAGGGAGGACGGTCGGGTGAGAAGAGTGTGGCGTCGGTGCGACCGACGAGCTGCCAGCCGCCCGGAGACGACGTCGGGTACACGGCGGCGTGCCCGTTGGCGAGGGCGAGGGAGCCCGCGGGCACCCGCGGGCGAGGGTGGGCTCGTCGCGGGACGGCGCGCGGCGCCTCGGGCGACCCGTCGAGGTAGGCGAAGCCGGGCGAGAAGCCCACGACGGCGACGGTGAGGGGGCGCTCCGTCAAGTGGGCCACCACTGCGCCCGGGTCGCACCCGGCCAGGGCCGCGACCTCGGGCAGGTCGGGCCCGTCGAAGGAGCACGGGATCGTCACGAGCCGGCCGGCAGGCTCGCCGTCTCCATCGTCCCGCGCGGCGCAGGCGGCGACCACCTCTTGGGCGACGGCCCGCACCGCCTCGAGCTCCGCGGCGAGGTCGGGCACGAGCACGGCCACCGTGGCGAACCCGCACACCACTTCGACCTCTCCCGACTCGGCCAGCGCCGCCTCGAGCGTCCGCGCCAGCGCCCGACCCGAGGCCGGGTCCGCGCTGTCGATCAGGAAGGCGCGGTCACCGAGGCGGCGCACCTCCCCGACGGGGACGGACCGCTTCATGCATGCGCCGGCGCGATCACGTCCATGCCCGAGTCCGCCAACGCGTGGCGGACCGCCGTCGCAATGGACACTGCGTCCGGGGAGTCCCCATGGATGCACAGGGTGTCCACCCAGAGCGTGAGCACGCTGCCGTCGCTGGCCACGACGGCACCGCGGGCCAGGCCGAGTGCCTGCGCGGCCGCCTCCCCGGGGTCGCCGAGCACCGCGCCGGCCACGGCGCGGTCGACCAGTCCGCCGTCCGCGCGGTACGTCCGGTCGCAGAAGCCCTCCTCGCACACCGGCACCCCGTCGCGCAGGGCCATCGCCAGGGCGCGGCAGCCCGACGGCAGCACGAGGGGGGTGCCGTCACCGCAGCAGTCGCGCACCGCGTCGCGCAGGGCCTCATAGATCGCGCCGCCCTTGGCCACCTCCTCGTAGAGCGCGCCGTGGGGCTTCACCGACTCGATGGAAGTGCCGGCCGCACGGCAGACCTCGGCCAGGGCCTGCAGTTGCCCGCGCAGCGAGTCGCGCAACTCGGCCCGATCGACCTCCATCGGCCGGCCGCCGAAGCCGTCGGCATCGGGATAGGCGGGATGGGCCCCGATCCGCACCGAGTGCTCCCGCGCGGCCGCCACCGTCGCGACCATGGTCGCCTCGTCGCCTACGTGGCCGCCGCAGGCGACGTGGGCGGTGGTGACGAGACCGAGCAGGGCGCGTTCCGTCTCGACACCCGCGGCGTCGGTGGCCTCGCCCACGTCGGCGTTCAGGTCGATGGTCCGCTTCGGCGCCATGCCGTCAGCCTGCCTCGAGGTGGTCCACCACGATGCCGTCGCGGTAGACGACGCGCTGGTTGCGGCGCGTCGGCACACGGGCGCCGGTGATGATGGAGCCGGTCATGTTGAGCGGGTCCGCCCCGGCGACGACCACCTGCTCGCCGTCTGCGGCGCGGCGGTGCACCGCCTGCAGCTCCTCGAAGGCCTCCGGGAGCGCGTACTGCTCACCGGAGAGCCTGGCCACGAACCGTCCTCCGAGCGCGACCCCGCGTGCCTCCATGCGGCGCAATGCCCACACCACCTCGCGCCAGGGGACCTTGAACGACTCACGACCCCAGACCTCCCACGCCACCACGCCCCAGCGCGCCAGCATCTGCTGCGCCACCCACTCCGCCAGCTCCTCGTTGCCCGGCAGCAGCACACCGTCGTCGACCGTGGGCGACCCGAGCACCTCTGCCCCGGGCAGGAGCGACCACCGGCCCTCCCCGACGCCGGTCCCGGTGGGCGCCCGGCGCCGGGCCAGCCGCCCCGAGGGCCGCCGCACGGTCCGGGTCCGCCAGCGGTCGCGCGCGGAGAGCAGGGACCGCACGGCCGAGAAGGCGTCGGCCGTCACGAGGCCGCGGGCGACCAGGTCCCACAGGCCCTCGTCCACCTCGGCCGGCAGCCGCCCGGTCAGCGGCGAGAGCTCGGGGCGGAAGCAGGCGCCCCGGGTGCGCAGCGCCTCCAGCACGTCGGCCGGCGCGCCGACCTCCGGCTCGAGCGCGACCGTCCCGGCCCGCACGGCGCGCAGGATCGTGACGAGGTCGTCGCGCACGGCGAAGGCGAGCGGGGTGGCCGGCGAGGGCGCACCGCTGCGCCCGGTCCGCTCGGCGCGCGGCGTGAGACGTCCCCACACCACCTCGCCGGAGAGGCACAGCTCGTCGAGCCAGCGCAGGTCGTAGCCGGTGACGCGGGCCGGGAGGATCTGCGCCTCCCACTCTGCCGCCGGGGCCTCGATCCCGGCCAGTTGCTCGAGCACCAGGAGCAGGCCCGCCCGCCCCTCGACGCGACTGTCGGGCGTCGCGTGCTGCCAGTGGGTCAGGAAGCGGACGTAGTCGGCGATCGGCACGGCCTCGACCATGCCGCGGCGCCGGCTGCGGCTGGCGCCGTGCAGACGCACCAAGAGGTTGCGGGCGCACCAGCGCCCGTCGGGCAGCTCGATGGCCGAGCCCTTGACCTCGAGCCGGGCCAGCGCCGTGCGCGCCCGTCCCTCCCGCAGCGGCGCGCCCATCGGGGCCCCGGCCGGCAGCGGCGCCGCCGCCACCAGCTGGTCCACCGTGACCGGCCCCGCCAGCTGGAGGTGGCCGGCGACGCAGGCGGCCGCGGCGGCGTCGTCCGAGGCGAGCGACGCGGCCTCGACCCGGCGCTCGGTGGCCACCCAGCACCCGTCGAGCCGGCTCGCCCGGCCCGCGGCGGCGAGCGCCTCGTACCACGAGGACCACTCGGGGACCGGGCGGGCCGCCACGAGCGAGAGCAGCAGATCGTGGAGCTCGTCGGGGTCGCGCGGCCGCGGGAGCACCTGGTCGAGCACCGCCGCCACCGCGTCCGGATGCAGCGCCGCCAGCTCCGTCGCGGGCACCGGGAGCCCGTCGGGGCCGAGCTGGCCGAGGCCGCGGCGCAGCGAGAGCGCCCGGGTCCGCCGCTCCTCGAGGGGCGCGTCGTCGAGATAGGTGAAGGGGCGGCCGCTCAGTATGGCGTGTGAGAAGGGCGAGGGCTCCGACGACTCGACCGTGTGCACCTCGATCGCGCCCGACTCGATCTTCGACCACACCTCGACGAGGCCCTCCACCGAGAGCCCCTCGTGCAGGCAGTCGTCGACCGTCTGGCGGGCCAGCACGTGGTCCGGCACACCGACCGGCCCGGGCGGCGCGTTCTCCTGGCAAGCGGCCAGGCCCGGCCACACCGCCGCCAGCAGGTCGTCCGCCTCCATCCGCTGCAGGTGGATGGGGCGCCGCTTCCCGCCGTTCATCCGTGGGAGCACGAGGGCGCGGTTCAGGTTCCAACGCCATCGCGCACCGAGCATCGGGTGGGGCAGGACAGCCTGGGTCAGGACCTCTGGGGCCTTGGCGCTCGAGAGCATCGACTGCACCCGCGTCAGCGGGAAGCTGTGCTGGGGCCCGAGCGAGAGCACGACCGTGTCGTCGTCCGCGGCGGCTTGCAGCTCGAAGTCGAAGGAGACACAGAACCGCTTGCGCAGTGCCAGGCCGAGCGCCCGGTTGATGCGCCCGCCGAAGGGGGCGTGGATGATCAGCTGGGAACCTTCGCTCTCGTCGAAGCAGCGCTCCACCACGATCCGTTCGCGGGTCGGCAGGTGCCCGAGCGCGTCAAGACCGGCCGCGCAGTAGGCCACGACCTGCTGTGCCACCTCGGCCGACACGCCGGCGCGTCCGCGCACGAGGGCACGGGCGCCGTCGCCGTCTCCCGACCGCAGGAGGGGCTCGAGCGCGGCGCGCAGGTCACTGACCGCCTCGGAGAGCTCGGCCGTCCGGGCCGGCGCCTCACCGAGCCAGAACGGGATCGTCGGGGGCAGGTCCCCGGCGTCGTGGACCCGGACCGTACCGACCTCGACCTTGGCCACGCGCCACGAGTGCGTGCCGAGCAGGAAGATGTCCCCCGCCGTCGCCTCGACCGCGAAGTCCTCGTGCACCGAGCCGACCGTCACGCCCTCCGGGTCGAGCACGACGCGGTAGTCGCCCGTCTCCGGAATGGCGCCCCCGCCGGTGAGCGCGGCCAGCCGGGCGCCGCGCCGGGCGCGCAGGCGACCGTTCACGGCGTCGTGGTGCAGGTGCGCGCCGCGGCGCCCCCGTCCCGTCTCGATCCCCCAGCTGGCCAACGCCACCACGTCGTCGAAGTCCTGGCGCGACAGCTCGGCGTAGGGGGCCGCCCGCCTGGTCATGGCCCACATCGCCTCGACGTCGCGCTCCTCGGTGGAGGCCACCTCGGCGACGAGCTGCTGGGTCAGCACGTCGAGCGGGGCGACGGGGGGCTCGAGCAGGTCGAGGCGACCCTCGCGCACGGCGGCGAGCAGGGCGGTGCACTCGACCAGCTCGTCGCGCGTCGTCGGGTAGAGGCGCCCCGCAGGCGTCCCGTCCCGGTGGTGGTTGGCCCGGCCGACGCGCTGGAGGAAGGTCCCGATGGCGCGGGGCGAGCCGATCTGGCAGACGAGCTCGACCGGTCCCACGTCGATGCCGAGCTCGAGCGACGCCGTGGCCACCAGCGCGCGCAAGTCGCCGGCGCGCAGGCGCGTCTCGACGATGCGCCGCCGCGCCGCGGAGAGACTGCCGTGGTGTGCCGCCACGAGGAGCGACGCGTCGACGTCGTCGCCGCGCGTGGCCTCCTCGTCGGCGAGCCGCTCGGCCAGCTGGTGGGCCACCCGCTCGGCCATCTTGCGGGTGTTGACGAAGATGAGGGTGGTGCGGTGGTGGCGGGTGTGCTCCGCGATGCGGTCGAGGATGTCGGACATCTGGCCGCCGCTTATCACCGCCTCGAGCTCGGTGGTGGGCAGCTCGATCGCCACCTCGAGGTCTCGGGCGTGCCCGCAGTCGACGAGGACCGTGGACGGGCGGCCCTCGTGCACGCCCGAGAGCAGCCGCGCCACGAGGTCGAGCGGGCGCTGCGTCGCCGAGAGCCCGATGCGCTGCAGGCTGCCCCGGCTCTCGGTCACGAGCGCGTCGAGCCGCTCGAGGCTCAGCGACAGGTGGCTGCCCCGCTTGTCGCGGGCCAGCGTGTGCACCTCGTCGACGATCACGGTGCGGACGCCGCGCAGCAGCGCGCGCGAGGACGGCGCGGTGAGGAGGAGGTAGAGCGACTCGGGCGTGGTCACGAGCAGGTCGGGTGACTGCTTCTTCATGGCGGCCCGCTCGGCCGGCGGTGTGTCGCCGGTGCGCACCGCTATGCGGAGCGCGGGGTCGGGGTAGCCGAGACGGGCCGCCTCCTCGCGGATCTCCGCCAGGGGGACGTGGAGGTTCTCGTGCACGTCGACGGCGAGGGCCCGCAGCGGCGAGATGTACAGCACCTCCGGCGCGCCACCGGCCCGGGCGCCGGCCTCGGCGGCGCGGTAGGCGGCATCGATGGCCACCAGGAACCCGGTCAGGGTCTTGCCCGAGCCGGTCGGGGAGGCGACCAGCACGTCGCGGCCCTCGGCGATGTGCGGCCAGGCCGCCGACTGCGGGGGGGTCGGCCCGGCCGGGAAGCGGCGGGCGAACCAGCTCGCGACCGCGGGGTGGAAGAGCGACTCGGGCCCAGTGGAATCAGACGGAGCGTCGGGCACGCCCCCTATTCCACCAGGATGCTGTGACCCCGGGCGACGCGGGTCCCCGCCGGTACCGGTCAAGGGGGAGGGCGGCGGCCCCAACAGGAGACCATCGGCGGCTGGGCCAGGTCGAGCCTGCCGGCGGCCACGGCGGAGAGGTGCTGCTCGATCTCGGCCTCCGTGGCGACGCCGTGGTCCAGGAGCTGGTCCCGGACGAGGTTGATGGTGGCCACCTCGAGGTGGTTGCAGGCCGGGTCGCTGACCGGGAAGGAGGCGTCGGCCGCGACGTCGACCAGGCCGGCCTCCCGCAGTCGCCGGGGGAGCGAGCGGCCGTAAGCCAGGTCGACGCCCCGTTCGGCCAGCAGGGAGCGGAAGCCGCGGCGGAGGCGGTTGGCCAGTTCCTGCTCGGGCCCCGTCTCCTCCAGGCAGCTGAGCGGCTGGAGCGCCGGGTCGGCATCCTCCACGAGCAGCACCCCGCCCGGCCGGAGCGTGGAGACCATGTTGGCCAGCGCAGCGTCTCGTGCGGGCACGTGGACCAGGACGAGGCGGGCATGGACGAGATCGAAGGGACCTCCTGGGGGTGGTCCGGTCGCGACGTCGTGCTCGAGGATCTCGACGTTGGGCGCGACGGCGCCCGCGGCCCACGACAGGTTGATGTCGGTGGCCAGCACGTCCCCGTCCGGGCCCACGCGCCGCGAGAGATGGGAGACGACCGTGGTGCCGCCGGCGCCCACCTCCCAGCAGCGCCAGCCCGTCTGGAGGCCGAGCCCGTCGAGGTGACGGAAGGTCGAAGGGTCGAAGAGGGCGGCGAAGGCGGTGAAGCGGTCCATCGCCTCCGGGGCGTCGTTGGTCAGGAGGTAGCGGTCGCCGCTCACGGCGTGCCGAGGGGCGCGGGCAGGGGGTGCGCCAGCTGGTGCGAGGTCCCGGCGTAGCGGTCGAGGACCGCGGTCACCTCGGCGCGGCCCTCGTCGATGAGGGTCGCCGTCGCGGAGAAGTCGCGGTACTGACCCGAAGGCTCTCCGCCGCCGCTGAACACGACGACCTCGACGCCGGGGGGCAGCGAGGCCAGCTCGCGCACGAAGCGCGCGTGGACCGCCACGAAGAAGGCGGTCAGCGCGGCCTCGGCCGGGCGGCGCGGCGGGGGTGGGTGGAAGTGCAGTGGGCCGCAGAGCAACACGTAGATGCGATCGCACTGAGCGGCGAGGGCACGGCTGATGGGGACGTTGTTGACGACGCCGCCGTCGACCAGCACGTCGTCGTCGATCGTCACCGGCGGGAAGATGGAGGGGATGGCCGAGGAGGCCAGGATGGCCTCGACGGCGGGCCCGTACGTGATCCAGCGTTCCCGCCCGTCGGTGAGCGACGTCGTCACCACCTCGACCGGGATGGCGGCGTCCTCGAGGTTCTCGTAGTCGATGCCGGCCTCGATGATGGCGCGCAGGCCCGTGTTGGCGTGCACGGCGGTGCGCTTCTGCAAGAAGGCCCACGGCCCGTCGAAGGTGCCGCGAGGAAAGATGTCGGTCCCCTTCACGTCGCGCCAGATGGTGGCCATGCGCGCGACCCCCTCGAGGGTGGGGTTGCCGGCGTACGACGCACCGTTGATGGCGCCGACCGAGGCGCCGAAGACACGGTCCGCCCGGATGCCGCGCCGGATCAGCTCCTCGAGCATGCCCACCTGCACAGCGCCCCGGCTGCCGCCGCCGGCCAGGACGAACGCCGTCCGCCGCGGGCCCGAGCCGCGCCCCCCGTCTGCGGCGCGCCGCCGTTGCGACCAGCGCGTGCGGAGGCGTTCGGACCAGGTGGGTGCCACCGCTCCGTCCGTCCCGGCCACGTCGGTCACGGCGCGGCTCCCGGCGGCGGGGGTCGCTGCGCCGCCTCTTGACGTTGCCGCCACGCCTTCCGACCGGCGACGTCGTGGCGCACCGCCCACGCGATGACGATGACGATCAACGCGACCATGGCGACGATGAAGACGCCGAAGATCGCAAAGAAAGCGGCGTCCGTGGCGGGCGCCATCGGGACGAGGGCCAGTGCCATGCAGTTGCCAGGGTAGGTGAATGTCACACCCCGTGGGCACACTGCGCCGATGGTCCTCGTCGCACCACGCCCGCCGCTCCTGCCCGCTCTCCCGGGCGGCGCGCCGGCGCATCGAGGCAGCGGGCGGGAAGTGCTGGCACAGCTGCGCGGCGACACCGGGGCGCGGCCGCACTTCGACCCCGACCTGGCCGGGGGCCTGCGGGCCTGGCTGGAGGACGCCGCCTACGGCGTGGTAGCGGCGCGGCGTGACGACGCCCCCGCCCTCTTCCTCGGGCCGCGTCAGGTGCTCGGCGGAGCCGAGGGATGGCGCGACGACGAGGAGCTCTCGGACGAGCTCGTGCTGTCGCGTCTCGTGCACGCGCTGTTTCGCCAACTGGTGGGCCGGGGGGACCTCGGCGACCCGTTGGCCGACGCGCTCGAAGCCCTGCGGGCCCACGGGGACGACGGCACGGTGCACCACATCGAGTCTCTGACCGCGGCGGCACGGGCCGCGCTCGCTGACGCGGTGGCGGTGCACGCCGGCAACCTCGAGGACATGGTCCCCCGGTTCGCTCCGGGCTGGATGCCCCGCACCGATGACCGCGTCGCCATCCCCCTCGCCGGAGGGCGGGTGGTGCTGCAGGGGACCTTCGACCTGTTGGTCGGCCTGCCCCGGCGCGGCACCGCATCGTTGTGCGCGCTCGGGCTCTCGACGAGCGCAGCCTGGGCGAGCGAACGAAGGTCCCTTCACTTCCTCGCGCTGCTCGAGACCCTGCGCGGCGGGGCGCCCCCGTTCCGCCTCGCGCTGCTCGAATCGGCCAGCGGCCGCTACGGCGTCGAGGACGTGCGCGAGGAGCACCTCCGGGCGATCGCCTCCCATCTCTCCGCCTGGTTGTCCCGGGGCGCAGGGCCCCATGGCTGACCGCCTGACCGACCTGCTGGTGGCCCCGGTCGCCGAGGTCGATGCCCCCTCGTGGCTCGCCGCGCTCGCCGACGCCAAGGCGATGCTCGCCCGGCTGGCGGTCCGCCGGGCCGGGGCGGGTCCGTTCCGCGTCACGGACCACGAGGTCCGGATCGCACTCAGCAGTGAGGGAGCCGATGGCGCCGGGCAGGCGCCCTTTGCCTGGTCCGCCCGCACGGCACGGCGCGGCCTCGGCCTGGCGGCCGTTCGCCTACTGGTCTCCGGCGGGGCGCGCTCCCCGCCGAGGCGGTGGGGACCCGGCTGGCGGAGTCGGCGCGTTGGGTGCACGAGGGCAACCCGTGCGCCTCCCAGCTCGACCGCTGGGTCGCCGGGCTCTCGCCGGCGGGCCGGGCCGCGGTGGCCGCCGAGGCGGTGACCTGGGCGACCCGCCTGTGGTGCGCGGTCGACTGGGCCGCCCTGGGGTCGCCGCCCGCCATCGGACGCGACCGCTGGTGGGACAGCCCGCACTCGGCGCTGCTCGCCCTGCGGGGCCGGGCCGAGGTCCGCACCGACCGCGCCAACCTCGTCGTCCTGTCCGGTCCCCGTCGCGACTCCGTGCGAGCGGAACTCGCGTTGGTGACCCTCGTCGAGTCCCTGCGGGCCAGGGGCGGGGCCGTCCCGGGGCGGGTGATCGGCTGGTGGCCCGACTCCGGCCGCCACGTCGGGGTCGAACCGGAGCCGGCGATGCTGACGCTGGGTGCCGAGGCCGTGGCCCTCGTGCTGAGCCACGCGGGGGTGACGGTGCGGCCGGCCGCCTGAGCCACGTCCCGGGTCCTCTATCGTTGGCACCCCCATGGGAACGCGCCAGGACATCAGGAACGTGGCCATCGTGGCCCACGTCGACCACGGCAAGACGACGCTCGTGGACGCCCTGCTCCGCCAGACCGGCGCGTTCGGGGCCCATCAGGAGCTGACCGACCGGGTCATGGACTCGGGCGACCTCGAGCGGGAGAAGGGCATCACCATCCTGGCCAAGAACACGGCGGTGCGCTGGGGCGGGGTGAAGCTCAACATCGTCGACACGCCGGGCCACGCCGACTTCGGGGGTGAGGTCGAGCGCGGCCTGACCATGGTCGACGGCGTGCTGCTCCTTGTCGACGCGTCGGAGGGGCCGTTGCCCCAGACCCGCTTCGTGCTGCGCAAGGCGCTCGAGGCCCGCCTGCCCGTCGTGGTCGTGATCAACAAGGTCGACCGGGCCGATGCCCGCATCGTCGAGGTGATTCATCAGATCGAGGAGCTCTTCTTGGACCTCGACGCCGACGAGGACCAGATCGACTTCCCCATCCTCTACGCCAACGCCCGGGCCGGCTGGGTGAGCACCGAGCAGGGCGTCGAGGGGGTGAACGTCGAGCCGCTGTTCCGCACCATCATCGAGCACGTCCCGGCGCCCTCGTTCGACGAGGAGGCGCCCACGCAGGCGCTGGTCTGCAACCTGTCGGCATCGCCTTACGTCGGGCGCCTGGCCGTGTGCCGGGTGCACAATGGGACCCTCGTCAAAGGCGCCGTGGTGGGCTGGTGCCGGCTCGACGGCACCGTGGAGAAGGCCAGGATCACCGAGCTCTACGTCACCGAGGCGCTCGACCAGGTGCCGGCCGAGTCGGCGGGGCCGGGCGAGATCGTCTCGGTGGCGGGCCTGGCCGAGGTCACCATCGGCGAGACGCTGGCCGATCCCGACCGCCCGATCGCGCTGCCCGCCATCACGGTCGACGAGCCCAGCCTGGCCATGACCATCGGCATCAACACCTCGCCGCTCTCGGGGGCGGACGGGACGAAGCTGACGGCCCGGCTGCTCAAGGCCCGCCTCGACGCCGAGCTGGTGGGCAACGTGGCCATTCGGGTCGGCCCCACCGACCGGCCCGACATGTGGGAGGTGCTGGGGCGGGGCGAGCTCCAGCTGGCCGTGCTCGTCGAGACCATGCGACGCGAGGGCTTCGAGCTCACGGTCGGCAAGCCCCAGGTCGTGACCCGCGAGATCGACGGGAAGGTGCACGAACCGGTGGAGCGGGTCTCGGTGGACGTGCCCGACGAGTATCTCGGCGTCGTGACCCAGCTGCTCGCCCTGCGCAAGGGGACCATGCTCGAGATGGTCAACCACGGGACGGGCTGGGTCCGCCTGGACTACCGGGTCCCGGCCCGCGGCCTCATCGGCTTCCGGACCGAGTTCCTGACCGAGACCCGGGGCACCGGCATCCTGCACCACGTCTTCGACGGGTGGGAACTCTGGCACGGCGAGCTGCGCATCAGGCGCAACGGCTCCATGGTGGCGGACCGCCGGGGGGTGACCACGACCTTCGCCCTGATGAACCTGCAGGAGCGGGGCACGCTGATCGTCGGCCCGGCCGAGGAGGTCTACGAGGGGATGATCGTCGGGGAGAACGCCCGGGCCGAGGAGATGGACGTCAACCCGACCAAGGAGAAGAAGCTGACCAACATGCGATCGTCGACGGCAGAGGAGTTCGCGCGGCTGACGCCGGCGATGCAGTTCTCGCTCGAGCACGCGCTCGAATTCATCGCCGAGGACGAGTGCATCGAGGTCACACCCAAGGTGGTGCGGCTGCGCAAGGTGATCCTCGACCAGCCGACCCGGGGACGCCTGTACAGCCGAGCCCGCGACGCACGGGAACAGGCCGCGACCAAGGGATAGCCGGACCGGGTGCCGAGGCCGGGCGACGCGTGAGGGAGGGAGCCGTGGGGGAACCGAGGAACGAGGGCTTCGACCACATGACCGTGGTCGTCACGGACCTGGACGAGGCGCGGCACTTCTTCGGGCTGCTCGGCTTCGTCGAACGCATCCACGTGGTGGCCTCCGGCGAGGTGATCGCCCGCTACATGGGGATCCCGGGATGGGAAGCCGACCACGTGACACTGGTGCTCGAAGGCGCACCCGTGCACCAGGAGGTCCAGCTGCTCCGCTTCCACCAGCCGGCGGCGGCCGTCGACGCCGGTGCAGGGTCGCTGGTGCGCACCGGCTTCAACCACGTGTGCTTCAGGGTGAGCGACCTCGACGCCATGCTGGCGCACCTCGCCGCGCACGGGATCACGCCGCGCAACGAGGTGTTCGACTTCCACGAGCGGCGCCTCGTGTTCCTCGACGGGCCGGGCGTCGTGGTGGAGTTGGCCGAGTGGGTGAGTGGGTCTGCCGGCCAGGGCGGTCACCTAGCATGAGCCGCCTGGAGGGATGGCAGAGCGGACGAATGCACAGCTCTTGAAAAGCTGCGAGGTGCAAGCCTCCGAGGGTTCGAATCCCTCTCCCTCCGCCAACAGCCCTTGACCCCTTTGGGTGGACCCCGGCGATCCGTCCGGGCCGAACGGATAGCCTCCATCGTCCCGGGGAACTCTGGTGCCGAATCGTCGGCGTGCCCGGGCGACAACGCAAAGGGGGAACGGCGCGTGGCAGACATGAAGGCCTTGCAGGTGACCCGCCACGGTCAACCGGGAGAGGTCCTGGCCGTGGAGACCGTCGAGCGTCCCGAGGCGGGGCCGAACGAGGTGCGCGTCAAGGTCCGTGCGGCATCACTGAACTTCAACGACATCGACCGCTGCCGGGGAAACCTCGTCTCGGTGCCCTCCCCGCCGCCGTTCACGCTCGGCATGGATGTGTGCGGCGTGGTGGACCAGGTAGGCGAGGGGGGCGAGGCGTGGTTGGGCAAGCGGGTGGTCGCGATCACCAAGAACGCGCTCGGTGGCATCGCCGAGTACGCGATCGCGGAGGTCATCTCGGTGTTCGACGCTCCCCCCGGCTTCGACGACGCCGAGGCGACCGCGTTCCTGCTGACGTTCCAGACCTCCCATCTGGCGCTGTTCAAGAGGGGACGCCTGCAGGCCGGTGAGACCCTGGTGGTGCACTCCGCCGCCAGCGGGCTCGGCACCGCCGGCATCCAACTGGGCAAGGCCGCCGGTGCCCGGGTCATCGCCGTGGCCGGAGGACCAGAGAAGGGGGCGCTGTGCGCCTCACTGGGCGCCGACCTCATCATCGACCACACCGCTGAGGACTTCGTCGAGGCCGTGCTGGTCGCCACCGGTGATGCCGGTGCCGACGTGGTCTACGACCTGACCGGCGGCGACTTCACCGAGCGCTCGTGGCGCTGCACGGCCCGTGGTGGTCGCTATCTGGCGGTCGGTTTCGCCGACGACCCCGCCAACGGCATGACCGGGCGACCGCTGCGGATGGCCTGCATCGGGAACATCGACATCGTGGCGGTGATGGTGGCCTGGGCGGACTCGGTCGACCCGGGCATGCGCCGCTTCGGTTTCAACCCGTTCGGCCGGGACGTCGCCGACGAGATCCACGCCGACCTACTGCGGCTGGCCGCCGCCGGCGCGATCCGGCCCTTCGTGGGCCGCCGCGTCACCATGGAGGAGGCGGGCCGGGCGCTCGACCAGCACGAGGCACGCCGATCGGTGGGCCGCACGGTCGTCGAGATCGAGGGCGGTTGGGCGGCAGAGACCACGTGAGCGACGTCGAGTACACGTGGCGCGACTCCGAGTTGCGGGCCCGGCCCCTGCTGGCCCTCAACTGGGCCGGGGCACGGGTGGCCCGCCTCGGACTCGAGGTGCCGAAGCTGACGCCGGCCGCCGTGACGGCGTCGGCGGCCAAGATGGCCGGCTCCGACGACTTCGGGAGCGACTCCTACCGCGAGCCGCTCGAGGTCTTCCTCCGCTCCTGCGAGGACGAAGCCGACCTCACCACCTTCGGGCGCATCCTGGTCTCCAAGATGCTGGCATCGGCCCTCGCAAACCGCATCGAGCTGCACCGCTGGTCTCAGGACCACCCCGAAGTGCGGGACGAGCGCATCGAGCGCCCCTGGATCATCGTCGGGCTACCGCGCACCGGGACCAGCGTGCTCTCCCTGCTGCTCGGGCTTGATCCCGTCGCCCGGCCGCTCCTCCAATGGGAGGCGGCGCACCCCGTCCCACCCACCACGCTCGAGGAAGCGGCGGAGGATCCCCGCATCGCGCGGACGGCCAAGGACCTCGAAGGGCTCATGAAGCTCAACCCTCCCCTCAAGGCCATGCACCCCTTCGGGGCCACCCTGGCCGAGGAGTGCGTCGCGCTCTTCATGTACGACGTGCGTGCGCTCGCTCTCGAGACCCAGGCCCATGTCCCGTCCTACGCCCGCTGGCTGGAGCAGGCAGACATGACACCCGCCTACGCCCAGCACCGCCTCGCCCTCCAGACCCTCCAGTCGCGCCAGCCGACCGAGCGCTGGATCCTCAAGACGCCCAATCACCTGTGGCACCTCGACGCCTTGCTGGCCGCCTATCCCGACGCCAGGGTCGTCTGGACCCATCGGGACCCCGGGCCCGTGGTCACGTCGCTGGCGAGCCTGGCCAACGCCGGGCAGCGCGTGCTGACGAGCCGGAGCGACCCGCGCCCGACGGCCGAGGAGTGGAAGCGCAAGTGCGCCTTCGCGCTGCGTTCAGCGATGGACTTCGACGAGAAGGCTGACGAGGGCTGGTGCCAGCATCTGCACTACGACACGCTGATGACCGACCCGGTGGAGGCTGTCCGCGCGCTGTACCGCGACTTCGGCGAGGAGGTCGGCCCGCTGCACGCGCGGCGGATGCATGCCTTCCTCGAGCACCGTCCCCCCGACGCGTTCGGCCGCCATCGCTACGACCCCGCCGACTTCGGCTGGACCTATTCCGGACTCGACGCGGAGTTCAGTGACTACATCGAGCGGTACCACATTCAGACGGCGGACGCCCCGTAGTGCGCCCCAGCGGGGCTCGGTCGTCGCGGTTGCCCGAGCGCTCGTCGACCTGCTGAGAATTCCGGACGCCGGGTTGCTAGTGTGCCCCGGCAAACAAGAACCTGTTCTACGGTTCCGAAGGGGTGTCCGGAGCACAGCCAGAGAGGCCTGGCTCCGCAGACAGGGGGTTTCCATGCAGAGGTTCACGGGCTTGCGAGCGGTGGGAGTGGCGTTGCTGCTCGGCACGCTGACTGCAACGGGGGTGGTCATCACACCCGCGGTGTCCGGCGCATCGTCATCGACCTCCTCCACCACCTTCGGCACGCTGCCCTCGCCGTGCGGCAAGGGCCACGCCACCGGGTCGACCGACCAGGGGGTCACCAACTCCACGATCAACGTCGCGTACGGGGACGACCGTGGCTTCTCGGGCCTGCCCGGCCTCGACCAGGAGATGGGCGACGCCGTCAAGGCGATGATCGCCTGGTGCAACGCGCAAGGGGGCATCAACGGGCGCAAGATCGTCGGCGACTACTACGACGCCGCCGTCACCAACGTCGGGAGCGTGATGACCCAGGCCTGCAAGAAGGACTTCATGCTGGTCGGCGAGGGCTTCGCCCTCGACGGCGTCGCTGAGCAGACGCGCCTCGGCTGCAACCTCGCCGCGGTCCCGGGCTTCACTGTCGCCCCCGTCGTGGCCAACGCGTACGAGATGTACCAGGCGTCGCCGAACCCCGCGAACGCCAGCCCGGTGTCGAGCGCCTACGAGGCGACGAAGCTCTTCGGCAAGGCCAAGACGCAGGCCGCCGGCGAGTACAACTCCACCCTCTCCACCCAGCAGGCGTCGATGGCCAAGGCCGTGCAGGCCTACACGGCGACCGGCTGGAAGTTCGTCAATTGCCCGTTCCAGGTCAACTACAACGGCGAGGCCAACTACACCCCGTTCGTGCAGAAGCTCCAGGGTTGCGGGGTCAAGGTCGTCTACAACGACTCCACGCCGGGGCCGACCCTCTACGGCGCCCTGCAGGCGGAGAACCAGATCGGGTACAACCCCATCTGGGTCGAGGACTCCGGCGCGTACACGGCGGCCTTCGCCAAGTGGAACACGTCCGGGCTCGGCAACAATGTCTACGTCCGCCTGTCCTACGAGCCGCTCGAGGCGGCCAAGGTCGTCCCGGCGGTCGCCCAGTACCTGTCGATCCTGAAGAAGTACGGTGGTCTCACCTCGCAGCTAGGGGAGCAGGCCACCTCGTCGTTCCTGCTCTGGGCCACCCAGGCCAAGGCGTGCGGGTCGACCCTCACCCGGCAGTGCATGATCAACCATCTCTCCAAGGTCACCAGCTGGACCGGCGGTGGTCTCAATGCGTCGGGGAACCCGGCCAAGAACATCCCGCCGAACTGCGGGCTCCTGATGAAGCTCGACAACACCAAGTGGGTCCAGGCCTACCCGAAGAAGCTCGGGACATTCGACTGCTCGTCGAAGTACGTCACCCCGAACTCGGGGTCCGTGGTCGGCACTCCGCTCAACGCCCAGGGCTACGCGACCCAGTACGCCACCTCATCGGTGATCAAACCGCAGGGGTGAGCGCCCCGCACATCGGCTCGTCGGCCTGAGCGACGGGAGCTCCGGCCATGCACCTGTTCCTGACCTACACCATCCTCGGACTGGTGACCGGCGCGGTCTACGGGATCGCCGCCTCGGGGCTCGTCCTCACCTACACGACCTCGGGCATCTTCAATTTTGCCCAGGGTGCCATGGCCATGCTGGCGGCCTTCACCTACTGGCAGTTCCGTTACGGCTGGAACTGGCCGGCGCCGCTGGCACTGTTCGCCGTCATCGCGGTTCTGGCACCGTTGTTGGGCGCCGTCCTCTACCTCGGCATCATGCGGGGGCTGCGACAGACGGCGGACGTGACCAAGATCGTGGTCACCATCGGCATCATGCTGGGGCTGATCGCGTTGGCCCAGTGGATCTGGAATCCCGGCGTACCGCGCACCGACGAGCTGTTCTTCGGCGAGGCGGCGAAGTTCAAGGTCTTCGGGGTCTTCGTCACCGACCACGAGGCGATCGCCCTCGGCTGCGGGGTCCTCATCGCCGTGGGGATCCGCCTGCTGTTCACGAGCACCCGCACCGGGGTGGCCATGCGCGCCGTGGTCGACAACCCCGAGCTGCTCCAGCTCAACGGCGGACGGCCCCAGCGGCTGGCGGCGTTCTCCTGGGCCCTCGGCGGCGCCCTCGCCGCGCTGGCCGGCATCCTCATCACCCCCATCAGCGGGGGAACCCTCGACGTCCACGTGCTGACCCTTCTCGTGCTCGACTCCATCGCCGCCGCCATGTTCGGGCGGCTCCGCAGCATCTGGCGGACCTTCGGCGGGGCCCTCGTCCTCGGCCTGGCGGGGACGTACGTGCTCGGCTACTTCCCGTCATCGTGGTCCTGGGCGTCGGACTTCCGTATCGCGCTGCCGATGATCGTGCTCTTCGTCGTCCTCCTGGTGCTGCCCCAGGACCGCCTGCGGGGCGCCACGCTGCTGCGCACGAGGGAGCGCTTCACGGTCCCCACCATCCGCTCCGCCGTCACCTGGGGCGTGCTCCTGATCCTGGTGGTCCTGGCCCTGGAGCAGATCATGGGCACCAACGACATGGGAGCCCTCACCGTGGGCATCACCTACGCCATCATCGCCCTGTCGCTCACCCTGCTCACCGGCTACGCCGGGGAGATCAACCTCGCTCCCGTCTCCTTCGGAGCCATCGCCACCATCATCGTGTTCCATCTCGGTCTCTCCGGCAGCGGGACGAGCCAGCGCACCACGCCGTGGGGACTTCTCCTCGGCGTGGTGGTGACGGCCATCGTGGGCGGTCTCATCGCCCTGCCGGCCCTCCGCCTACGAGGTCTCTACCTGGCGTTGGCCACCCTCGCCTTCGGCGTCTTCGTGTCCGACATGATCATCGCCGACATCGCACCGCACGTCCTGCCCATCTTCCATGTGCACTTCTCGATCTTCCCCAACGGCACGCTGTCGATCCCGCCGCTCAAGATCGGCCCGATCGACCTCGACTCGACGAAGACGTTCCTCACCACCTCGGTCTGCATCTTCGTGCTCCTCGGCATCGGGCTCATCGCGCTGCGCCGCAGTAGCTACGGGCGGCGCCTGACCGCCATGAAGGACAGCCCGGCTGCCGCGGCCACCCTCGGGCAGAACCTGGTCCGGTTGAAGCTGTCCGTCTTCATGCTCTCGGCGGCCATCGCCGGGCTCGGCGGCGTGCTGCTCTCCGCCGTCTCGGGCAGCGTGAGCGACACGACGTTCATCATCTTCATCAGCCTGGCCCTCGTGATGCTGACGGTGGTCGGGGGCATCGGCAGCGTCGCCGGCGCCCTCATGGGCGGGATCCTGGCCGGGACCGCGTTCCAGGCCCTGACCGCGACGTTCACGAACCTCAGCACCGATGCCGGAGGCGGGGGCTTCTGGAGCGTGATGGCCAACCTGTCGCTGGTGGCCCCGGCACTCATCGGGGTCAGCCTGGGCCGCAACCCGAGCGGGGCCGTGTCCCAGATCGTCGAGAACTACCGCCCGCTGTGGCAGGCGAAGGGTGTGCTGGCCCTCGGCGTGCTGGCCGAGGTGGCGGCCTACCTGCTTGTCCTGACCAAGGTCATGGGCAATTGGTGGTTCGTGCTGGCGACGGCGCTCATCGCGCTCGCACTCCCGGCGCTGGGCAGGCTGGTGCGGCCCGAGGCCTTCGGTGCCGGCCCCGTCGCCACCGCCGGGGCGCGCCGCCCTCCGGTGGTCGTGCCGGCGGCGGTCGGGAGCATGCCCGCGGTGGAGGGGGTCGCCGATGCCCGCTCTTGAGGTCTCCGGTGTGAGCATGTCCTTCGGAGGGGCCCAGGTGCTGAGCGACGTGTCCCTGGCGGTGGGCGCCGGGACCGTGACCGGGCTGATCGGGCCCAACGGGGCCGGCAAGACCACCTTGTTCAACGTGGTCAGCGGGCTGCTCGAGCCCAGCTCCGGGCGGGTGACGATCCAGGGGCACGACGTGACGAAGGCCGGGCCAGCGGCGCGGGCGCGCCGTGGCCTGGCCCGCACCTACCAGCGGCTCGAGCTGTTCACCTCCCTCACCGTGCAGGACAACATCAAGGTCGCCGGCGAGATCCGCAACACATGGGGGCGGCGGGGACGGATCGCTGTCGGCGCCGAGACCGACCGGATCATCGAGCTGGTGGGTCTGGGCGACGTGGCCGAGCGCGAGGTGAGCGAGCTGCCGACGGCGCGGGCCCGGGTCGTCGAGGTGGCACGGGCTCTGATGACGCAACCCTCGGTGCTCCTCCTGGACGAGCCGGCGTCCGGCCAGACCGAGCACGAGACGGCGGCCTTCGGGGAGCTGCTCCGCCAACTCGTCGACGAGCGGAGCCTCGCCATCTGCCTGGTCGAGCACGACGTCGGGCTGGTCATGGGCACCTGCGAGCTGATCCACGTGCTGGATTACGGCGAGATCATCGCCAGCGGGCCGCCCGAGCAGGTCAAG
Source organism: uncultured Acidimicrobiaceae bacterium (assembly GCA_963717455.1). Lineage (GTDB taxonomy): Bacteria > Actinomycetota > Acidimicrobiia > Acidimicrobiales > RAAP-2 > Bog-473. Next base: position 755,559 of record OY970336.1, on the reverse strand, counting down.
AACGACCCCGCCGTGGTGAATGCCTACCTGGGTGCCCCGTGAGCGAGACGACGCCGATCCTCGAGCTGCACGACGTGCGGGCGGGCTACGGCCTGATCGAGGTCGTGCACGGGGTGAGCCTCGCCATCCGGGCGGGGTCGGTGATGGCCCTCCTCGGGCCCAACGGCGGGGGCAAGACCACGCTCCTCAACGTCTGCGCGGGCATCCTCACCCCGAGCGGCGGCGAGGTGCGCTTCGACGGCAGACCCGTCACCGCGCTCTCCGCCGACGGTCGCGCCCGTCTCGGCATCTGCACCGTGCCCGAGGGACGGGGGATCTTCCCCAACCTCAGCGTGCGGGAGAACCTCCTCATGGCCACCCAGGTCGGGGTGCCCATGGACCGGATAGAGGAGGTGGCCTTCACGCAGTTCCCCCAGTTGAGCATCCGGCGCAAGCAGCTGGCGGGGACGCTGTCGGGCGGGGAGCAGCAGATGCTGGCCCTGGCCCGGGCCTTCGCCACGGACCCGAAGCTCCTCCTCCTCGACGAGCTCTCGCTCGGCCTGGCCCCGATTGTGGTGGCCCAGCTCTACGACAAGGTCCGCGAGCTGTCGGCGGGAGGCCTGTCGATCCTGCTGGTGGAGCAGTTCGCCCGCACCGCGCTTCCCATCGCCGACGCCGCGGCAGTGGTGTTGCAGGGCGTCATCGCCCAGCAGGGCTCGCCGTCGGAGATGGAGGAGGCACTGTCGGCCAGCTATCTCGGCAGATGATGGGGGGGTGAACAGCGCAAGGCGGTTTGGCATGGGTGGTGCTGCGCACGGCGGCGACGTCCCGGAGCGGCCGTGAGGCGAAGCGTCCTGGAGGCCGACCGCCGTGCGTTCCCGACAGAGCCGCCGCGGGAACCGCGGCTGACGCTGCCGGTGGCGCTGGATCATGGGCCTCGCGGCCGGTGCCCTCTTCGCCGCCGCGTTGGGCTACCTCATCGACGACCAGGTGCATGTGCACGGCCAGTTCGACCAGGCCCAGTCGTCGCTCGTCGTGACGCGCCACGACACGAGCGCCGTCTCGGCCCGGCTGGCCAACCTCCACCGCGATCTCGGCCTCCTCACCGCACAGGTCGGCAGCGACACGACAGCCCTGAACCAGGATGCCTCGCAACTGAAGGGAGCGCAGGCGGCACTGGCCGCCGCCGAGGCCCACGTGTCACAGCAGTCGTCCCAGATCACCTCCCTCAAGACCTGCCTCGGGGGAGTGGAACGCGCGCTGAACGCGCTCTCCATCGGCAGGAAGGGCCGTGCCATCACGGCGCTGCAATCGGTCTCGGCGAGCTGCTCGAGCGCGGCGGCCTCGAGTGGCTGACCTGCGCCGGGCTCGACGGAGGCGCTGGCTCCTCGCAGCCGTCGTCACGCTGTGTGCCGCCCTGCTCGTGGCGGCGGTGTGGAGCGACGTCACCGCCCGGACGCGGGCGCGCAATGAAGAGTCGGCGCTCGCCGCGACCAACGCGCACCTGGCGACGCTGCGCCATGGCGTGAGGCTCACCCGCCACGCCAGCGCGATGGCCGCCGCCACACGCGACGCCCTGCAGGCGTCGATCGCCACGACCATGAGCCAGCTGGCGACGACCAACTCGACGCTCGCGACCACGGCCGCGCGCGCGCTCGTCCAGGGCGTCAGCATCGGCACGCTGCAGACCTGCCTGGGCGGTGTCCAGAACGCGCTGGGCCAGATCAGCTCCGGCGACAACGACCAGGCTGCCAAGGACATCTCGGCGGTCTCGGGGCCCTGCACCCAGCTCGACGGTGGACAGAGCACCGGTCTCGTGTACCCGTTCGATTTCCCCGACCCGGCGGTCATCCTCGTCGGCCAGACCTACTACGGCTACGCGACCAACTCGGTGGCGGGAAACATCCAGATCATTCAGTCCACGGACCTGACGCACTGGACCGCGGTCGGCAACGCGCTGCCGAGCCTCCCCGCCTGGGCCCAGTCGCACTTCACGTGGGCTCCCGCGGTGGCCATGATCGGCGGGACCTTCGTGCTCTACTACGCGGCCAACGTCGCGGGCAGCGGCAAGGAGTGCATCTCGGTGGCGACCGCCACCCAGCCCCAGGGGCCGTTCACCGACCGGTCCACGGCGCCGCTCGAGTGCCAGACCGCGCTCGGGGGCTCCATCGACCCCGCCTCCTTCATCGACCCCAACGGCGGTCTGTTCCTGTTGTGGAAATCCGGCGGGCCGGGGTCGTCCAAGATCTGGTCCGAGCAGCTCGACCAGACCGGGACGGCGTTCGCCCCGGGCGCCACCCCCACCGTCCTGGTCACCCCCGGCCAGGCCTGGGAGGCCGGCACGGTGGAGGCCCCCGCTCTGGTCAGCGCCGGTGGGCGCTACCTCCTCTTCTTCTCGGGCAACAACTGGGACAGTGCGAACTACGCCGTGGGCGTCGCCACTTGCAGCGGCCCGCTCGGCCCCTGCAACGACACGTCTCCGCGCCCGATCCTCTCCAGCGGCCCCGGCATGGTGGGCCCGGGCGGCGAGTCGGTGTTCGCCGGCACGACGGGCGCGTACTGGATGGCCTTCCACGCCTGGGTCCCCGGCGCCGTCGGCTTCCCGAACAGCCGGGACCTCTACATCCTCCCGCTCAGCCTCTCGGGTCCTGCGCCGGTGGTCGGCGCTGCCCGGTAGCTCCGGGCTTCAGAGGCGCGCGAAGGTGGTCGCCTCGTCGTCGAAGGCCGCAGCGGCCTCCTTGTTGACGGACGGCTTGGTGCGGGACACCGCCTCGAGGCAGTCTGCGGCGGTGACGGCGGCATCGCCGCCGTCGAGCGCCCGCTCGAAGGCGAGCTGAGCGGCCCGCTGCTCCGCCAGCGCGAAGTCGGCGGGAGTGAACCCCTCGGTCAGCTCCGCCAGGACCGCGGGGTCACACGCGCAGAGGAACTCGCCGGCCAGCTCCACTCGCCCACCCCAGTCGGGCGCACCAATCGGGATGATGAGGTCGAACCGACCCGGACGGAGCATGGCCGGGTCGATGGCGGCGATGGAGTTCGTGGCCATGACCATCAGGCGCCCTGGCCGGGACTTGAAGATCGGGATGGCCTTCAACAGCTCGTTCACGATGGGCTGGCTCTCCGGCCGGGTGTCGCGTGACGAGGCGATCTCGTCCGCCTCGTCAATGAAGCAGACCAGCCGGTCCACATGGCCCAGATCCCCGAGCGCGTCCCGCAGCCTCGCGGCGGCCTCCGCCCCATGGCCCAGGAGAGATGGATGCAGCTCCACGAAGGCCCAGGAGAGTCGCGACGCGATGGCCCTGGCAAAGGACGTCTTCCCGGTCCCCGGTGGCCCGAACAGCATGACCGCGGATGGCGCCCGCAACCCGATCCGGTCCGCCAGCTCGGAATGCGAGAGCGGCGCCACGATCCGCCGATCGAGCAACTCCTTGGTCGTCGAGAAGCCCTTCATGTCCTCCCACAATCCCGAGGCGGGGAAATGCCCGCCGTACCGCTCGACGACCGCCAGCTCCTCTGGGACCATGGACGCGGCCCGGACGTAGAGGTGCAATCCGTCCACGCGCTCGAAGCCCTGGCGCGAGAACGCGACCTCTCCCACCTGGCCAGGTTCGACGAGCGCCAGCACACGGTGCGCGCCGTGATGGATGACCTGCTGGTCCAGCTCGCGCAAGAGGGCGGACCCGATACCGCGGCTCCGCCACTGCGGGTGGATCGTCAGTGCCAGAAGGTGCGCGTCGCGGCCGGCGACGCGGGCAACGGCCACTCCGACCAGCTGGCCCGAGGCCAGCACCATCGCAGCCGGCTGCTGCTCGTTCAGCGCCTCGACAACGTCACTCCGGCTGTAGGGCGCCGCCATCGATGTCCCGGCCAGGTCGATCAGGCGGACGATCTCCTCGAACGGAGCGAGGGGGTCGCGGTGGTCCAGAGAGAGAACACGCCAAGGGGTCGTCACGCGAACGCTCGGGCCGGTGGACGGAACAGCTCAAGCCCTCCGGCAACCGTGGCGATCCGGCGGGCGACGTACGACCGGCCATCGGTCGGTGGGGCAGGCCCCGTCATCGGTCGTTGAGTCTAAGTGCGCCCGGCCCGCGCCCGGGGTGCGGACCCTCAGCGCGTGACGGCCAGCGCCTCGGCGCGTCGGAGGAGGCCCGAGGCGTCGATCTCCGCGCAGACGCGGGTGAATTTGCTCGTCGGCCCGCGCCACCGGAGGTCCTCGGCCTTTCCCAGCAGGGAGCGGTCGACCCGCAGGGTGGCCAGCTCCTTGAACAACGCCGCGTCCTCACGGCATTCCCGCAGGGTCGACGCGAGCTTGGCCGCACCGCGCACCGCCACGTCCCACTCGGCCGGGTCGGCGGGGATGTCCTCGACGTGCCCCCACCGGGCCAGCACGGCGGCGGCCGACTTGGCACCCCAGCCGGCCAGACCGGGGAACCCGTCCGCACTGTCACCGACGAGCGCCAGGTAGTCGGGGATGGAGCTGGGGTGGACGCCGAACTTGGCGACGACGCCGTCCTCGTCGACCAGCTGGTCCTTGCGCCGGTCGAGCTGGACGACGTGGTTCCCCCGCACACACTGCCCGAGATCCTTGTCCGGCGTGCAGATGATGACCTGCTCGACCCCGCCCTCGTCATCCGCCACGGCCGCCGCGGCTGGCCAGAGCGTCGTCTGCCTCGAGCTCCACCATGGGCCAGACGACGACCCCCAGGGCGACCAGGGCCTCCTCGAGGGGCCAGGCCTGCGACCACAGGTCCGGGTCGACACCCTCTCCGGTCTTGTACCCGGGCCACAGGTCGTTACGGAAGGACTCGATCACGTGGTCGGTCGCGACGCCCACGTGCGTGGCGCCCTCGCTCAGCAGCTGGAGCACGGAGCCGACCACTCCCCTGACGGCGGCGACCTCGTGTCCTGCCGCATTCTGATGGGGCGGCGCCCCGAAGAAGTGGCGGAACAACTCGTAGGTCCCGTCGACGAGGTGCACCTTCATGACGACCCGATTCTGTCATCGACCGGGCGCCCCGGACGCCGCGTCACGGGCGCGCCCGAGAAGGGTCGCGCGGACTCGTTGTCGGCCAGGGCACACGGGCGGGCTCGCCCGTCATCAGCCCTCGGGCACCTCCTGGAACGGCCGCACCTCGACCGGCTGCATGCAGGCCCGGGTGGCCTTGGTCGCCCAGGCGAGGGCCGCGTCGAGGTCGGGGGCCTCGATGACCCAGAAGCCGCCGATGTGCTCCTTGGACTCGGTGAACGGGCCGTCGGTCACGAGGATCTCGGCGCCCTCGGCACGGACGACGGTCGCCGACGACGCCGGCATGAGCCCGCCGGCGAAGACCCAGGTGGTGCCGGCCGACTGCAGTTCGGCGTTGAACCGATCGACCTGTTCGTAGGCCGTTTGCATATCCTCGGGGGACGGCTGCGGTGCGTCGTCGATCATCGCCACGCTCAGCAGGTACTGCGTCATGGACGTTCTCCCTCTCTCGGTTTTTCGTTCCTGTTGTCCTACTTCTGTCGGCTTCTTCTCGACCGTTCCGGGTGCCGCGGGCCGCTACGCAGCGTCCCCGCCGCCGACCGAGTCGGCCGAACGATAGGTCAGGATCACGATCCCCTCCCCCACCGTCTTCGCGTTCGCGGAGGGCGAGCGTGAGCGACTCGGACACGTCCCCGAACAACCTCTTCCCGCTCCCGAGGACGACCGGAAAGACCATGAGCCGGAGCTCGTCGACGAGCCGGTGTTCGAGAAGTGTCTGGGCCAGCGTCGCGCTCCCCGCGACCAGCAGATCGCACTCCAGACGCCGCTTCAGCGCTCGGATCTCGCTGACCGTGTCGTTCCTGATGACCGTGGAGTTGTTCCAGGTGGCCTCTTCGTCATGCAGAGTGGTGGAGACCACGTACTTGGGCATCGCGTTCATCTTGTCGGCGAAGCCCACCGGGTCCTGCATGGTCGGCCAGGCCTGGGCGAAGCCCTGGTTGGTGACCCGTCCGAGCAGCTGCGCCTCGGCCGCGGACAACTCGTCGAGCTTGAACCGGTCACCCTCGGCGCCCCGGTCGAAGCGGAACGTCCAGGCCGCGTGCTTGGTGCCCTCGGCGCCTCCGGGGTCCTCCATCACCCCGTCCAGCGACACGAACTCGCTTACGATGATCCTTCCCATGCCCTTGCCTCCGTCAGTCGCTGACCCCGGTCCAGCACCGCGATCACCGTCCAAACGAACGGACCCCGGCGGCATCGACACGAGAGCCGAGAATTCCCGGATCAATCGTCGAGTGCGGCGACCGCCTCCACCTCGACCAGCTGATCGGGATATTTAGCGAGGGCGGCGACCCCGAGCAGGGTGGCAGGAGGATCGTGGGCCCCGAAGTGCCGACGCACGACGTCCCACGCGACGACGAGATCCGATCGATTGCCGCTCGCCACGTACACCGTCGCCTTGACGACGTCATCGACCCGCGCCCCCGCCGCCTGCAACGCCCTGCGCAGGTTGGCCATCGCCTGCTCGGCCTGGGCCTCCACGTCACCAACCCCCGTCGTCGACCCCGACCCGTCGAGGGGGCATGCGCCGGCGGTGAAGACGAGCAGTGGACGGCCCCTCGTCGTCGCTGCGTACGCGTAGGAAACGCCGGCTGCAAGATCCGCTGGGCGGATCAGCTCGACCGGTGGCGGCTCGGTCATCGCGCCAGAGCCTGTCACACCGGACCGCGAGACTGGGCCTTCCGAATTCAGACATCCCTGTCCGATCGCAGCTCGACGATGCATCCACTCCACTCGGAGAGGGGAATAGCAGACGGGCGGCCGACGTTGGCCAACCGTGTCGGGGGGGAATTGGAACGCTCTTGCACAAGGAGAACCATGCGCGGAGGCCCCAACGACGACAGCAGCGCCATTGAGATCGCCCCAGGCCGTTACGTGGCGCCCTGGCTCGTCCTGAGCATCGTCCTCATCGGCCAATTCATGGTCGTGCTCGATGCCTCCATCGTCAACGTCGCGTTGCCTTCGATCCAGCGGGATCTGCACTTCAGCTCTTCGAACCTCCAGTGGGTCATCAACGCCTACACGTTGACGTTCGCCGGCTTCCTCCTCCTGGGCGGCCGGGCTGCTGACCTGTTCGGTCGGCGGAGGATCTTCCTCGTGGGCCTGGCGGTGTTCACGCTGTCCAGCCTGCTCGGCGGCATGGCCCAGAGCGAGGGCTGGCTGGTGGGCGCTCGGGCGCTGCAGGGGCTGGGCGCCGCCATCCTCGCCCCGGCGACCCTCACGATCCTGACCGCGACCTTCGCCGAAGGCCCCGCCCGCGCCCGGGCCCTTGGGGCCTGGAGTGCGGTGTCCGCGGCCGGTGCCTCGGCGGGTGCACTGTTCGGTGGCATCCTCACCGACCTGCTCAGCTGGCGCTGGATCCTCTTCGTGAACGTGCCGGTCGGGATCGTGGCGCTGGTGGCGGCCCGCGGCTACCTGCCCGAGTCGAGGGCGGACATGGTGCACCGCCACCTCGACCTGGCCGGCGCGGTCACGGTGACGGCCGGGTTGGTCGCCCTGGTGTTCGCCCTCGTGCGCACCGAGACCTATGCATGGGGGTCGCCGCAGGTCCTGGTACCCCTGGTGTTGGGCGTCGCCCTCCTCGCGGTCTTCCTGGTCCTCCAGGCCCGGTTCTCGAAGGCCCCGCTGGTCCCCCTCCGTATCTTCCGCTCGCGCTCCGTGGCAGGTGGCAACACCGTGATGCTGATGATGTTCGGGGCGCTGTTCGGATCCTGGTACTTCGAGACGCTCTACATGCAGCACGTGCTCGGCTACAGCCCGCTACAGGCCGGTCTCGCCTTCTTGCCTCAGACCCTTCTGATCGCCGCGGGTGCACAGGTGACGGCGCGCCTCGTGCCCCGGTTCGGGCCGCGTCTGCTCATCCTGGTCGGCACGCTTGTGGCCGGCGGGGGCCTCTTCTGGTTGGCTCAGATCTCCGCCACCAGCACGTTCCTGGCCGATCTGTTCGGGCCGTTCGTGCTCATCGGGCTGGGCATGGGGCTGGCCGTGACACCGATCGCAGTCGCGGGAACGGCGGGCGTGCCACGAGAGGAGGCCGGTCTCGCGTCCGGCTTGCTCAACACTTCACGAACGGTCGGCGCCTCCATCGGCCTCGCCGCGCTGGCAACGGTGGCGGCCAACCGCACGTCGGGGTCGCTGGCCGGTGTCGTGGCGACGCCGGCCAGCGCGGCCGTTGCGCTCACCGACGGCTACGCGCTGGCGTTCTCGGTGGCGGCCGGTCTGCTGGCGGCGACGGCTGCCGTCGCCATGGCGACGTTGCCGTCCCTGCGTGACCTCCAACCGGCCACGGCAGTCCGCGAAGTGGCCGTGGCGACTGTCGAGCTCGAAGAGGCCTCCTGAGGAACGGCTACGCCGTGGCGCCACCCGGCGCAGCCTTCTTCTCGTTGATGGCGTCGATGATCATCGTCACGGCGTCGTGCAGGCCGCCCTCGGTGTGGACGTCGAGGAGGTCGATGGCGTGTTCGATCTTCTTACGGGCGTCCTCGACGTCTTCGAAGGTCTTGGCTGCCCGGGCATCGGCCGCCCTCGACTGGATGTTCTGCCCCACGATGATGATCGGCAACAGCACCAGCTGGATGAATTCGGACGACAACCACAGCACGAGCACGGTGGGACTGTGGGTCTTGATCGTGGACGGCAGGCTGACGAACGCAATGGCGGCAAAGAGGTAGGCGGCCCACATCGTCCCCACGAGCAGCGTGATCTTGAGGCCGAAGGAAGCGTTGAAGCGTTGCGCAGCGGTGTCCATCTTCATGTACCGGTGCGTGCGCCCGTACACCGGCGTCCCGTCCTTGGTGTAGCCGTGCTTCGGTGTCGGTGGCGCCGCCGCCTCGGTGGTCGTCGTCATCCCAGTCCTCCTGTGCCATCGTGGTCTGGGCCGAATTCTCACACGGTGGGATTGGGTGGCCCGGGATGGCGGGGCGGCTATTCGGCGCGCAGCATGAGCGCTGTCGGCGTGGCAAGTTCGGGCTGGCCTTTCTGAGGGGTGGTGGCCGTGCCACAGCGGTCGTGTCGGCACGACGACCGCGTCTGCTCAGCCCGGCTCTCCCGCGACCTGCTCCATGAACTCGAGGCGGATGCCGCCCGGCGCCTCGACGAAGGCGATACGCCGGGTTCCGAACGCGCCGCTGACCGTTCGAGGCCCCCACAGCACATCGTGACGGGCCAGCTCCGCATCGAGGTCGTCCACGAAGAGAGCGGGGTGCAGGAAACCCTCGTCCGGGAGTGCGCACACGTCCTCATAGATCGCCCTGGTGAACAGGGTCAGCGCCAGCGCGCCCAGCTGCACGTCGGCCCGGCGCCCGTTCTCCCACTCGACCGGCTCAGTCACCGTGCCCCCCGCCGCCTCGTACCAGGCGCAGGCCCCCTCGAGGTCGCTGACCTTGATGGCCAGATTGGCCAGGCCGGTGACGGCCATCAGTGCAGGGGGGTGCCGTAGAGCGATCCGAGGTCCTCGGCGATGAGCTCGAGGCGCACACCGTCGGGGTCCGCGAAGTACAGGGAGACCTCGCTCTCAATGTGCGTGGGGATACTCGCCTCCTCGAGGCGGGCGCGGGCGGCGTCCCACTGCGCGCGGTCCACGGAGATGGCGAGGTGGTGGAAACCGCCGAGCACCTCCGCGTAAGGGCCGAGACCGAGGCCCGGGAAGTCGAAGAAGGCCAGGGTGTTGTCGTGCCCGAGGTCGAAGAACAGGTGCGTGGACCCCTTGTAGTCTCGGTTCTCGAAGAGCTCGACCAGTGGGAACCCCAGCAGCTCCTGGTAGAAGCGGATCGTCCGCTCCACGTCTAAGCACAGCAGCGCCAGGTGGTGCACGCCGCGGGCAGTCGACGCCGGTCGGCGCGCCGGCTCCTGCAGGTACAGAGTGCGCAACCGCTCCCGCTCCGCGGCGGCGGCCTCGAGGTCGATGCTCACAGCCCGAGGAGCCATGCCGCGTTGGCGCCCAAGATGTTCTCTCGGGCCGGGCCGGCCAACCCGGCCACGGCACGCTCGGCTGCAGCCATCGGATTGGCGACGCCCTCGGCATGCGGCCAGTCACTCCCGATCATGAACGTCTCGTCCCCGACCTTGGGCACGAGGCGGTTGGGCATCTCGTAGGGCAGCGCAGCCACCCGTACCTGGCGCAGGAAGTAGTCGGAGGGGCGGTCGGCCAGCTTGCGGAAGGGCTCGCCATGCCGCTGGGTGTAGAAGTCCGACGCCCCGTCGATGTGCAGGAGGAAGCTCGGCACCCAGCTCGCCGTCAGCTCGACGACACCGACGCGCAGGTCGGGGAAGCGCTCGAGCACCCCGTGCAGGATGAGGTTGGCCAGGGCGACGGCGGGTGCGAGATACAAGAAGATGGAGTCGAAGAGCTGCTCCCCGTCCTCCTGCTCGCCCTGGCGCCAGGCCGGGTGGAGCGGGCTCTCGAACTCGGAGACGTGGAACACCGGGGCGACGCCTTCGCTGCTGAAGGCGGCCCACACCGGGTCGAAGTCCGGGTGCGAGAGCGGCTTGCCGTCCACGGGCGCGGGGGCGATCATGGCCAGCCGCACGCCCTCGGCGCGCACCCGCCGGATCTCCTCCACCGCCCACGCGGGGTCGTGCAGCAGCACGTGGGCCACGCCGAAGAGCCGCCCGTGTCCCTCCGCGCAGACACCGGCGGTGAAGCGGTTGTAGGCCCGTGCGTTCGCCCGCTGCGCGGCGCGGTCCGACGCCAGCCGCTGCTCCCACAGGAGGCCGTAGTTGGGGAACATGACGGCAGCATCGAGCCCGAAGGCGTCGAGCGACGCCACGCGCGCGTCGGGGAGGCGGTAGGCGTCGGGTACCAGCTCGTCGAACGACGCCGACGCCCGCTCGCCCCGCAGGCGCCGCAGCCGGTCGTCGCCGATCAGCGTGGAGCGCTCGGGGATCGGCACCTCGAGGGGGGTCAGCCGATCGCCCCGCCAGGTCAACCAGGGCCACCCCGCTTCGTCGTCGGTGATGGAGAGCGCGTCGGCGCGCTGCGCCGGGTCGATGTTCTCGGACCAGGTGGTCCTCGACTCGAAGAGATGCTGGTCGACGTCGATGGTCTCCAGAGTCATGGGCCCTCCCCGGCCGCACAGTACCAGCGCCTCCCGCCCGTAGTCTCGCCCACGTGAACGGGGGCGCAGCGGGAGAGGGTCTGTGGGCGCCGCGGCAGCGCGCCCTGACGACCGGGCTGGTGCTCAGCGTCACCTTCATCGCGTCAGAGGCCCTCGCGGTCATCACCGTGATGCCGGTGGTGGCCCGCGACCTGCACGGCCTGGCGCTCTACGGATGGGTCTTTTCGAGCTTCGAGCTGGCCAGCCTCGTCGGCATCGTCGTCGCCGGGCGCGACGCCGACCGGCACGGGCCGGCACGGCCCTTCGTCGCTGGGCTCCTGCTGTTCTCGGCCGGCCTCCTGGTGGCCGGCCTGGCGCCGGCGATGTGGGTGTTGGTGGTCGGGCGGGTCCTCCAGGGGCTCGGCGCAGGCGCGGTGCCCGCCGTCGCCTACGTCGCCATCGGCCGCAGCCTGCGCGAGGCGCAGCGGGCCCGCATGATGGCGGTGCTGTCGACGGCCTGGGTGGTGCCCGGCGTGGTCGGCCCTGGTGTCGCCGCCGTGGTCGCCCACCTGTTCGGATGGCGCTGGGTGTTCCTCGGCCTGATCCCGCTGGTGGCCGTGACGGGGCCCATCGCCGTGCCCGCGCTGGCCCGCCTGGGCCGGCCCGCCACCACGTCGCTCGACGAGCACCGGCTCACCGACGCGGTACGCACGGCGGCCGGCGCAGCCTTCGTCCTCGCCGCGTTCGGCGCGCACAACGTGTTCGCCGCGATCGGCCTCGCCGCCGTGGGGCTGCTCGTCGGATTCGCGCCGCTGCGCCGCCTGCTGCCCGTCGGCACGCTGCATGCCGCGCGCGGGCTCCCCGCCACCATCCTGAGCCGCGGGCTCCTCACCTTCGCGTTCTTCGGGGCCGATGCGTACGTCACCTTGACGATCACGACGGTCCGCCACCACAGCGTCGTCATGGCCGGCGCCGTGGTGACCGCGTGCACGCTCGCCTGGACCGCTGGCTCGTGGATCCAGGCCCGCCTGAACCAGCAGTGGGAGGGGACGCGGCTGGTGCGCAGCGGGCTGCTCCTCATCCTGGCCGGGACGGCCGGCATGGCCTGGCAGCTCCGGCCGGGGGTGCCGGTCTGGGAGGCGTTCGTCGCCTGGTCCGCCGCCGGCATGGGCATGGGCCTCAGCTACGCGCCCATCTCGCTCATGATGCTGCGGGCGGCGCCGCCGGGCCGTGAGGGATGGGCATCGGCCTCGCTCAACCTCGCAGACGTGCTCGGGATCGCCCTCGGTGTCGGCATCGGCGGCGCCGCGGTGGCGGCCGCGTCCCGTAGCTCACGGGCCGTCGCGGGCGGTGTGCTGATCGCCTTCGCGCTGGCGGCCCTGGCCGCCGTCGCGGCGCTGGTGCTGGCGGGACGTCTGCCGGGGTCGCTCGAGCGCAGCCCGGCCGAGCCCGTTACTCGATAGCGTCACGCAACCCGCGCAGCCACTCGTCGGCAGCCTGCCAGGCCGCGTCGGCCTGTCGCCGCTGCTCGGGCCCGTGCTCCCCCGCCGCGGGGTACGAGCCCAGGAACTTCACTCCGGCCAGCCCGGCATGGAGATCACGCAGGCAATCCGCCACCACCTCGTCGCCGATGTGGCCGGAGAGATCGATGACGAAGCAGTAGTCACCCAGCCCTTGCTTGGTCGGGCGGGACTCGAGTTTCGTGAGGTTGATGTTGCGCGCCGCGAACTGGCCCAGGATGCCGTGCAGGCTGCCTGGGTGGTCGGCCCGCTGGAAGCACACGATGCTCGTCTTGTCGTGACCGGTGGGCTTCGGCACCTTGGTGCGGGCGACGAGGACGAAGCGCGTCTGGTTGTCGGGATGGTCCTCCACGTCCTCGGCGACGATGACCAGGCCGTAGCGCTCGGCAGCGAGGCGGGGAGCGATGGCGGCCCCGCCCTTCGCGTCGGATGACTCCCCGAGGACCCGTGCCGCGTCTGCGGTGGAGTTGGCGGCGCGCTGCTCCGCCTCGGGCAGGACCTTGGCCAGGAACTTCTGGCACTGGGCCAGGGCGTGTGGATACGACGACACGTGGTCGATGTCGACGAGCGCGGTGCCGGGACGCGCCATGAGATGGAGGTGGATGTCCATCACCACCTCCCGCACGATGTGGAGGTCCACGTCGTGGATGAGCCCGTCGATGGTGGCGCTGACCGTTCCCTCGATTGCGTTCTCGATCGGCACGAAGCCCAGTTCGACTTCGCCCCGGGCGACCGCCTCGAGCACGGCCGTGATCGATCCGAGGGACTCGAGATCCGCCGTGGCCAGGTCCGGCTGGGTCAGGAGGGCCTCCTGGGTGAAGGTCGCCGCCGGGCCGAAGTAGGCGACCGTGGTCGCAGGGGGGTTCACAGTTGGGCAGGATAGAGCAGGTCATGGATGCTTCTTCGCTTCGCGCGCTCATCGAAGAGGTCGCATCAGGCGAGTGCACGCCCGATGACGCCGTCCGGCAGCTCCGCCGCCTGCCCTATTCCGACCTGGGGTTCGCTCGGGTGGACCATCACCGTGACCTCCGCCTCGGCATGCCCGAGGCCGTGTACGGCCCCGGCAAGACCCCGCAGCACGCAGCGGCGGTCGTGGAGGAACTCCTAGCCGCGACCGACGGGCCCGTCCTTCTCACGCGGGCCACCGACGCTCAGGTCAAGGCGGTGTCCGCCGTCGCCGCCGCGCTCGGTCTCGGCCCCGGCGCGGTGTCCGAGAGCGGCGCCTTCTCGACCGTCGTCTTCCGTCCGGCTCCCCGGCGGCAGGGCTCCGTCGTCGTGGTCACGGCCGGGACGGCGGACCTCCCCGTCGCCGCCGAGTCTGTGGCGGTCCTGGGGGCGCTCGGATTCGACCCCTCCCTGCTCACCGACTGCGGGGTGGCCGGGCTGCACCGGCTCCTGGCCGAGCTCGACACCATCGCGATGGCCGACGCCGTCGTGGTCATCGCCGGCATGGAGGGTGCACTGGCCAGCGTCGTGGGCGGCCTGACGCCCGCCCCGGTGGTCGCAGTGCCGACGAGCACCGGCTACGGCGCCGCCTTCGAGGGCGTGACCGCACTGCTCACCATGCTCTCCGCCTGCTCGTCCGGCATCACCGTCGTGGGCATCGACAACGGCTACGGGGCGGCGTGCGCGATCGCCCGGCTCCTGCCATGACCGGTCCGACCTCCGACGCCACCACGGTGGCCTGGTTCCACTGCTATGCCGGCATCGCCGGCGACATGGCGCTCGGCTCACTGATCGACGCCGGAGCCGACGTCGACGAGGTCCGCGGCCTGCTGCACAAGCTCGAACTGCCCGGTTGGCAGCTGCGCGTGGAGGAGGGCATGCGGGGAGGTATCGCCTGCACCCGCGCCGTCGTGGGCGGCGACGACGTGGTCGTGCGCACCTACGCGGCCATCGTCGCCCTCATCGAGGAGGCCGCGCTGCCGGCCCGCGTGGCCAGGCGGGCACTCGGCGTCTTCCGCGCGCTGGCCTCCGTCGAGTCCGCGTTGCACCGGCGACCAGTCGACCAGGTCCACTTCCATGAGGTCGGCGGCCACGACGCGATCATCGACATCGTGGGAACGGCTGCTGCGCTCGAAGTGCTGGGTGTGGACGAGGTGGGCGCCTCTGCCGTCGCGACCGGGCGCGGGACGGTGCGCAGTGCCCACGGTCGGCTGCCCAACCCGGCTCCGGCGACAGTACGCCTCCTCGAGGGGATACCGACGTACGGACGTGACGTCGACATCGAGCTCACCACGCCGACCGGTGCCGCCCTCCTGGCCGCGCTGTGCTCGTCCTTCGGACCGATGCCGGACATGACGATCACCGCGTCGGGGTTCGGCGGGGGTGCCGGCGAGATCGAGGATCTACCCAACTGCACCCAGGTCGTGATCGGTCGCCAGGCGACGCGGTCCGTCGGGCCCGGCCAGCCCGCGCTGGTGCTCGAGACCAACCTCGACGATGTGACAGGCGAGCAGCTGGGGTACGCGGTGGCGTCCGCCCTCGACGCCGGGGCGCTCGACGCCTGGGTCAGCCCGGTCACCATGAAGAAGGGCCGGCCGGGGCACGTCCTGCACGTCCTGGCGGACGAGACCCTCGCCGCCTCCCTGCGTGCCGAGATCCAGCGGGTGACGGGGACGATGGGGATCCGGGCCACCGCCGTCGAGCGCTGGCCCGTGGCACGAGAGCTCGACCAGGTCACGGTGGATGGGATCCCGGTCCGCATGAAGGTCACCGAGGGGCGCGCCAAGGCCGAGTTCGACGACGTTGCGCTCGTCGCCGCCAAGACGGGCGCCACCCTGCACGAGGTCGCCAGCCGGGCCGAGGAGGCCTGGCGCGCCAGTCGGCGCACCCCCCCGGGAGCCGGGGAGCAGACCTGATGACGAGCGCGATGTTCCACTACGACGAGGCGATGGCCGACCTGATCTTCGCCGCCTGCCGGGAGCGCCTGTCGATGGACCCCGTCGCTCTCGATTTCGGCGGCCTGGTCTCCTCTCTCGACGCCGAGCTGGCCGGCCTGATGACGGCGGAGGGGACCGACGCGGCCCAGGTGCTGAAGCTCTTCATCGACAAGCTGTCGACCGCGGTCGTGTCGTGCGACAGTCCCCGCTTCCTGTCGTTCATCCCGGCGGCGCCGACCAAGGCCTCCCTGCTCTTCGACATGTTCGTCTCGTGCTCGTCCCTGCACGGCACTTCCTGGCTCGAGGCGGCCGGGGTGGTGGTGGCCGAGAACCAGGCCCTCGGCGTGCTCGCCGCGCAGGCGGAGTTCCCCGAAGGGGCCGGCGGCTGCTTCGTGGCGGGTGGTTCAGCCGGCAACCTTTCGGCGCTCATGGTCGCCCGCGACACCGCGGCACACCGGCGCCACGGCGTCGCACCGCAGCGTCCGCTCGTCGCCATCAGCGAGGACGCACACTCCTCGGTCGGCAAGGCCCTGCACGTCCTCGGCGTCGGCGCGCTGACCGTGGCCACGCGTGACCATCGGCTCACCGGCCCGGCGTTGCGGGAGGCACTCCGTGACGATCCGCGCGGCGGGGACGTCGTCGGGGTCGTGGGCACCGCCGGAACGACGAACGCCGGGATCGTGGACGATCTGGCCGGGATCGCGGACGTGGCCGCCGAGCAGGCCCTGTGGTTCCACATCGACGGCGCCTACGGTGGCGCCGCTGCGTTGTTCGCGCCCAGGACGCGGGCCCTGTTCGCCGGCTTCGATCGGGCCGACTCCTTCATCGTCGATCCTCACAAGTGGTTGTTCGCGCCGTTCGACTGCGCAGCACTGGTCTACCGCCAGCCCAACCTGGCCAAAGCGGTGCACACCCAAGACGCCCAGTACCTCGAGGTCCTCCACAGCGAGAACCCCGAAGAGTGGAACCCGAGCGACTACGCATTTCACCTCACCCGCAGGGCCCGGGGACTCCCGCTGTGGTTCTCCATGGCCGTCAACGGCCTCGACGCCTACCGCGACGCGGTGGAGGCGGCCTTGGCCATCGCACAGCGTGCAGCCGAGCGGATCGTCGAGGCGCCCCACGTCGAACTGGTGCGAGACCCGGGGCTCTCCATCGTCCTGTTCCGCCGTCCGGGGTGGGACAAGGTGGACTACGACGACTGGTCTGCCCGCCTGCTGCACGATCAGATCGGCTTCGTCACGCCCACCAGCTGGGAGGGCGAGACCGTGGCCCGCTTCGCCTTCTTGCACCCGAACACCACGGTCGAGATGGTCGAGGAGATCCTGGCGTCAATGGCCTGAGCGGCTCCAGGCCCGGCGCAGGAGGATCAGCATCGTCTCGGTGTCCTGTGCCCCGGGCACCGGCCACACGCCGCCGATCAGGAAGAGGGGGACGCCGCTCACACCGTGCTCCGCGGCCGCCGACTCGTCGGCGCGCACCGCGTCCGAGTAGGCGTCACTCTCGAGGATCTCCTCCGTGACGAGCTCGGGGAGGCCGGCCGACCCGGCCACCTCGCGCAGGACGTGGTGGTCCGAGAGCTGGCGGCCCTCGGTGAAGTGCGCCGCGAACAGCTTCTTCACCAGCACGTCCTCGCTCTCCGTGCCCCGCGCCGCCTGCGCGAGACGGTGGGCGTCGAACGTGCTGCCCAGCTGCACGCGCTCGAAGTCGAAGACCATGCCGACCTCCTCGCCGAGCGCGGCGAGCCGGGTGTGGCCGGCCCGGACCTGCGCCGCGCTGAGCCCGTACTTGGCGGCCACCGCCTCCTCCATCGACCGCTCACGGCGCGCCGGGGAGCAGGGGTCGAGCTCGAAGGACCGGTGCACCACCGTGATCTCGTCGCCATGCTCGAAGGCGCGGCATGCCGCGTCGAGGCGGTAGAGCCCGAGTGCGCACCACGGGCATGAAAAGTCCGACCACACCTCGATCTCCATGCGCCCTGCAGGCTAGGTCCAGTCCTGCTCGGACCAGCCCTCGGCCGCGGCCATGACGGTCCAGCAGCTGACTCCGTCGATCGATTCCCGGATGATGTCGGCGTGCCCGGCATGACGGGCCGTCTCCTCGATCAGGTGCAGCAGGACCCAGCGGGGTGTCCACACGATGCCGCCCGGGATCCACGGGACCAGGTCGATGGTGGGGGGCAGCGGTGCACCGAGGTCGGCCAGCGCGGCCACGACCTTCTCGGTGACCCGCGCCTGCTCCTCGGAGAGGGCGATCACGTCGTCGAGGGTCTCGCCGTCGACCAGGCGGAAGCCGTCCGCCCAGTCGTCCTCGGGGACGAAGACCCTGGTGTCACCCGTGGTCAGGAAGGTCGTCCATGCCTGCTCCACTCGGGACGCGTGCTTGATGAGCCCGGCCAGCGTGAGCTCTGACACGGTCGGGCGGGCCGACGTCTGGTCGTCCCTCAGGCCGTGGGCGGCGTAGCGCAGGGCGTCGCGCTGCTGGCCGAGAAAGGCGAGAAGGGCCTCGCGCTCGTCAACGATTGGGGGTACGAGTCCAGGCATCGTGTCATCTCCGTTTCCGCCGGTCCCAGCCGGCACTTGCTTTCAGGCTGCAGCCATCCTGCGCCGTCAAAGTGGTCATCTCATGGCCACTTTTTGCGCCACACTGGACCCGTGCGCGCCGACCGCCTCGTTGCCGCCCTCCTGGTCCTGCAGGCCAAGGGCCGGGTCACCGCTGCCGAGCTGGCGCTCGAGCTCGAGGTCAGCGAGCGCACCGCCCGGCGGGACCTCGAGGGCCTCGCCCTGGCGGGCGTGCCGGTGTACTCCCAGCCCGGCCGCGGGGGAGGGTGGGAGCTCGTCGGGGGTGCCCGGACCGATCTGAGCGGGCTCACGGCGGACGAGGCCCGGGCGCTCTTCCTCATCGCCGGGCCCGCAGCGGCCACCCCGGAGGTGCGAGCCGCCCTGCGCAAGCTGGTGCGCGCCTCCCGGCGACCTTTCGCGCCCACGCCGAGGCGGCGGCCGGAGCAGTGCTGAGGGACCCGGCTGGATGGGACCACTCAGAGCCCATGCCGCCGGAGCATCTCGAGACGCTCCAGCGCGCGGTCATCGACGGCGTCCAGATCGAATTGGACTACCGCGGGCGTGAGGGGCGGGCGTCGACGAGGACGGTGCACCCGCTGGGGCTGGTCGTAAAGAACAACACCTGGTACCTGGTAGGCGGTACCGAAGCGGGGCAGCGCACCTTTCGCGTCAGCCGGGTGCGATCGGTGCTGGCCACGGACCGGCCCGTCGTGCGTCCCGACGACTTCGACCTCTCGGCCGCCTGGAGCTCCATCGTCACCGACGTGGACGCGCAGCGCGCACCGGTCGCGGTGCGGTTGCGCACAGACCCGGCAACCCTGGACGTGTTGCGCTACGTCTTCGGGAACCGCGTGCGGCCCGGCGCCGCGGGCGACGACGGGTGGATGGAGGTGGAAATACGCGCGCAGTCGGAGCTCATGGTCGCCCGCCAGCTGGCCGGGTTCGCCGACCGGGTCGAGATCGTCTCCCCGGTCAGCGTGCGTGAGCAGCTGGCGGACATCGGCCGCGGCCTCCTGCGCCGTCACGCATGACTGGTCAAGAGCACATCGCCGGGCTCAGCCGGCCGCCACGGCCCCTTCGAGCAGGGCGCCGACGGCCAGCAACCGCTCCTCACTGTGCGCCGGCCCGATCAGCTGGATGCTCGCCGGCAGCGGTCCGGTCGTCGGCACCGGCAGCGAGAGCGCAGGCACGCCCGCCAGGTTGACCGGGAGCGTGCAGCGAGAGACCAGGAGGTCCTCGCCGTCCTCGAGGCGTGGCGGGAAGATGGTCAGGGTCGGTGTGACGAGAACGTCGACCTCTGCGAAGATCCGTTCGAGCGTCGCCTTCCAGTCGCGCTGGGCCAGCCAGGCCGCCCGTACCGCACCGTCGTCGAACGTCGACCCGAGCTGGAGGCGCTCCCGCACGTCGTCACCGATGCCCTCGGGGTCCCCCTCGAGCAGCGACACGTCGGAGTGCCACGCTTCGACCACCAGAAGGAGGCCGGCCTGCACGGTGGCCTCGTCCCACCCTGGCACGGGCAGGTCCCTGCAGTCCCAGCCGACGAGTTGGACGGCCCGGTCGATGGCCGCGGTGATGAGGGGGTCGGCATCGATGGGCAGGCGTGCCACGGTGAGTTCGCCACCGTGCGCCTCGCCGAGGGTGAATCCCGGCTCGAGGAGCTGCATGCCGGTGACGAGACCCGCGACGTCGCGCGCCATCGGCCCGACGGTGTCGAAGCTCGGTGAGAGCGGCCACACCCCGCCGAGCGGGATGCGGCCCCATGTGGTCTTCAGGCCAGCGGTGCCGCAGCAGGCGGAGGGGATCCGCACGGACCCACCGGTGTCACTGCCGTAGGCGACGTCCGCCTCCCCCGTCGCGACGGCGACCGCAGAGCCGCTCGACGAGCCACCGGGAACCAGGCCGTGGTCGAGGGGGTTCTGTGGCGTCCCGAACCATGGGTTCACGCCCGTCACGCCGAGGGCCAGCTCGTGCAGATTGGTGCGCCCGACGACCCGGGCCCCCGCAGCTCGCGCGCCGGCCAGGCAGTCGGCGTCCCTCTCCGCCGGCGTCGCCCGAGCCGCCACGGCGCGGCAGCCGGCAGTCGTGGGCTCGCCCGCCATGTCGATGAGGTCCTTCACGGCGAGGCGCACACCGGGGCCCGAAGTGTCGTAGCGGGTGATGAATGTGGTCGTCAGCGGCTCTTGTCCTCGAGCTCCCAGGCGTGGTCGAGCACGTGCCACGCGGTCCGGCGGATGAAGTAGCGGGATGGCCAGACCGTCGTCGTGCCGGCCCCCGTGTGCAGCAGGGTATCGGTGATCGCGGCGCGTTGCCCGTTCCACGCGGTGCGGGGAGGCATGCGGACCCCGATCTTGCGGGCGTAGCTGCGCTCGGCCTCCCGGACGTGCGCGACGATGCCCTCGCGGTCGCGTCCGCCGCCCCGCGGACCTTTGGGCAATGCAGCCGGGGCGGCGGTGACGGCCCCGTCGAACCGTTCCCAGGACGAGTGGAGGAGCCCGAGCAGACGGGTGAGCTCACCGGCCTCGAGGGACTCGTCGTCCCAGGCCCCCGGCGTGCCCGGTGCACCGAAGTCCGTCGTGGCGTTGCCGGCGACCCGACCGATGACCTCGGGCGGGCCCGCTCGGAAGCCCGGTCCCGCCACTTTGCCGTAGCGATCCGCGTAGTCCAACAGCTCGGCGATGGCCTGGTCCTCGCCCTTGCCGCGCCGGCACCAGCCCGGCCAGTCCACCGCCGACGCGAAGACCCACGTCGAGCCGACCTCCAGCCCGACGCGGGTTCTGTTCACGTGGTGGTGGTGGTGGTGAGGGGGGTGACGGTTGCTCCCGCCGGCAGCTGGAACAGGGAGTCCGACGGCGACGCCGAGTAGTTCGTGATCTGGAAGCTGGTGGAGTCCGACGCGACCTTGACGTACCCGAGGATGCCCTGCGACGTGCTGCAGATGGTGCTCGTGCCCGGCACCCCGTGGGCAACCAGGTCGACACAGCTCATGGAGAAGCCGTTCAGCGACATGGTCGAGGACGTCACCTTGTCGCCGGCCAGCCCGGCTACCAAGGACACCCCCTTGAGGAAGTCGATCCAGTGCGACGGTGTGTAGAAGTCGAAGATCTTGTTCTCGGAGGCGGCGTCCGCCTTCCCGAGCATCTGGCACGACCACGCGCCACCCGTTCCGCTCTGGTTGCAGGCGTACTCACCGGACGCGTTCACGACCACCTGGACGTTGGAGGCATTGGAGCCCGTCTGCGCCTCGTGGAAGGCGAGGCCTCCGTGCGACGGGTCAACGGCATAGAGGACGGTTGCGGGTGTACTCCCAGTCGTCGTGTAGCTCGCCTCGAAGGGCGAGCTCTGGTTCGATTGCAGGTTCTGGGTGAACGAGTCGATGGTCGCCTTGTTGCTCTCGACATTGTGCACGGCCTGCCGGACCTTGTTCACCACGCTGCACCCGGCGCCGAGCACACCCACCATGGCGACGATCGCCACGAAGGTCCCGATGCGGCTGCTGACATGCGACATTCCTGCCTCCCGGACGTAGACCGCCGATGAGGAGACGAGCACTCCGGCGCGAGGTTACGGCACCTGCGCCGTCGGCTGGTGGTCCCCCTGTAACCCTCGGCACCGGACGCCGTCTGCATGAGCAGCAGATGAACAGGAGGAGCCAATGGCCTCGAGCGCATGCACCATGAGCGACGTCGAGCGCCTGGCCCACCGCCTCGATCCGGTGTGCGCCGGGCTCGATGAAGCGGACCGCGACCTCCTCCACGCCATCTTCGCCTGGGCCGGTCAGGCGGTCCGAGACGAGGCGGTCGAGGTGGAGGGCTTTGACGCCTCGGCGACCGGCGGCAGCCTGGCCGACACCTTCGGGCGCGGTTCGCAGTACATCGAGATCATGAGGTTCAGCTGGGGTGCGTCGAACGCCGCCACCCCGGCGGTCCAGGGAGGCTCGGCCGGAAAGGTCGACTTCTCCCCGTTCAAGGTCAGGCCCTGAGCAGCGCGGCGCCGATCAGCCAGCCGGGGCGGCGATGGAATCCGCCTCGACGGGCGCCACCTCCTGCCGGCCGCGTCGCAGACCGAACAGTGCCACCACGCCGGCGAAGGCCATGATCCCGCACATGACGTAGAGGACGGTCTGGGTGGCGTGCGCGAAGTCGACCGAGACGAAGTGCGGGATGGAGGCGACCGACCCTCTCCCCTGCTGGGACTGCGTGATCCGATTGGCCTCGGCCGCGGCGTGCGGGTCACCCATTGAGCGCAGCGTCGTCGTCAGGTGCGAGCGGAAATTGAACAAGAGGATGGTGCCCAGCGCGGCCAGACCGAGGCTGGCGCCGTAGTTGCGGATGGTCTGGGTGATTCCGGTCGCCTCCCCGTAGGAGAGGTTCCCAGCCCGGTTCACGGCGTCGGTGTTGGCCGGCCCCAGCATCATCCCCATGCCGGCGCCAGCCACGATGACCCAGATCCGTTGCTGGGAGAAATTCAGGATCGTCGCCTTGGAGGCCCAGATGCCGAAGCCGACGGCGGCGATGGTGCACCCGAAGACCACGGCTCGCTTGGCGCCCTCGCGGTCGAGCATGCGGCCGCCGATCTGGGCCGCAACGACAAAGCCGAGGAAGAAGAAGAGGAGGAACAGCCCGGCCTCCGATGCCGTCTTGTGCAGGGCGATCTGCGCGTACTCGCTGGCGAAGAAAAAGATCGGGATGAACGCCATCATGGAGATCATCAGCACCACGTTCTCCACTGCGAAGGGAGCGATGCGGAAGATCGACACCTGAATGAGGGGTGACGCCGTGTGCAGCTCCACCGCGACGAAGACGGCGATGATGGCGAGCCCCCCGATGATGCACACCCAGATCCACGGGTTGTGCCACCCCCACAGCACGGACTGCTGCAAGCCGAAGATGCTCAGTGCGATGCCGGCGGCGATCAGGACTGCACCGGGGTAGTCGATGGGAGCGCGCCGGTACTCCGTCTTGGGCTTGGACACGGCGATCAGGATCAGCGCGATCAGGGCGACGGGGACGTTGACCCAGAAGATGGCCCGCCAGGTCCACTGGGTCAGGTAACCGCCCAGGATCGGGCCGACGGCCGTCAGGCCGCCGGCGATGCCGAAGAAGAGCGCCAGGGCCTTGCCGCGCTCGCGCAGGGGGAACGTGTTGACCACGATGGCCAGGGCCGCAGGGAACATCAACGCGCCACCGGCGCCCTGGATGGCGCGGAACCCGACGATCCACGGCTCGGCGTAGGACCCCTTCGGCGTGAGCCCGCACATGACCGAGGCCAGCACGAAGACGATCACCCCGATCACGCATATCTTTGTGTGGCCGAAGATGTCCGACAGCCGGCCGCCCAGGGCGAAGAGGGCCGCCAATGCGATCAGGTAGGCGTTCACGACCCACTGGACGCCGGTGGACGACAGGCCGAGCTCGCGCTGGATGTTCGGCACCGCGATGGAGACGATCGTCTGGTCGATGAACGTCATGGAGACCGCGAAGATCATCGCGGCGAGAACCCAGTTGCGCCCCCGCAGGCGGCTCTCTCCCATCGATACCTCCTGCCCCGAAGCCTGCGATTCGCAGACTACGCGTCGGGCGCCGGACCCGTCATCTGAGCCAGCATCTGCTCCAACGCCGCCTGGTCGGGCCCGACGAAGGACGGCGCCGCCGGCACCGACTCGAGGGAGACCAGGAGCCGGTCCAACGAGGCGCCCTGCGCCGCCGGCAGGTGGCTGCTCAGGACGAGGGCGGGATCCAAGGCGCGGAGGCCGTCCAGCTCCTCGGCGAAGAGGCCGCGGTCGACCTTGTGCAGCCACGGCGAGTCGACCGTCGCCCAGAAGACCTGGCCCTCGTGGAGCTCGTCGTCGGAGAGGTCCTCCGCACGTTGCGGGACGTCCGCCAGGAGTGCGCCGAAGCAGTCGGCGCTGAAGAGGGCGCCGGACCGGTCGTCGTACAGGCCGGTCGTGATCGGGTTGTCGAAGGCGGGTGGCTTGACGGCCGTGAGGGTCCGGTCGCCCACGGTGATGGTCTGGCCGGGGTTGACCAGATGCACCCGGTCCATCGGCAGGGGGGCCGAGAGCCCCATGATGCCCACCCCCAGGAAGGTGGTGATGACGCGGAGCCGCGGGTTCTCGGCCAGCAGGCGGTGCAACGAGCCGATGTGGTCGAAGTCCGTGTGGGTGAGCCAGATCCATCGCAGGTCGGACGGATCGATGACGGAAGCCAGGGCCGCCATGAACTCGTCGCTCTCGACGACGGTGCCGGTGTCGACCAGCACGGGTTCGGTTGCGTGCAGCACGAACGCGTTGATCGGGATGAGCCCGAATCCCGGGACCGGGAAGCTCGATGTCACGACGTCGATGTCCGTCGCGGCCTTGTAGGTGGTGATCATGGCGTGACTCCTTGCGGTGTGGGTGTGGGTGTGGGTGTGGGTGTGGATGTGGGTATGGGTATGGGTGGCTCGGGAACGATGTCGAGCCCGTGACGGCGGGCCGCCTCCTGCAGGAGGGCGACGTCCCGCTCGGGCAGGTCGGCCGGCGGCATGGTCAGCGACGCCGCCGGCCAGCCGCAGGCGCGCGTGAACTCCTCGAATCCGGCGGGCGTGAGCAGGAGGAGAAAGTGGGCCCCGTCCGAGTCGACGCGAAAGCGGTGGTCGATGCCCCGGGGACCGAAGACGAAACTGCCCGCGTCAACCGACCGCTGCTCGTCGCCGAGCCAGAACGTCAACTCGCCCTCCATGACGTACCAGGCCTCGTCCTCGTTGTGATGCCGATGACGTGGCGACCCGGCACCACGCGGTGCGCGCACCTCCGCCACGGTCAGGGCGCCGCGGGTCTCGATGCCGGTTGCCTTGTACGTGACGAGGGAATCTGCGAACCACAGCGCCTCACCGGCGTCGGCGTGCAGCACATAGGCGTCCCGCGCGAGGTCGAGGCTCATCGCCGGTCGGCTTCGTTCTTGGCCTCGGCGGCGTTCTTGAGTCGCTCGAGCGTGTGGTGCATCGCGTCGCGCAGTTCGCGGTGACGGTTGGTCGGGACGTCCACGATCCGGGCCCAGGTCGGGATCCACTTCACGTCGTAGGACTCGGTGACCCGGGTCCCGCCGTCGACCGGGTCGAACCGGTAGCGCCATTCGGTCGACTCGCGGCCACCCTCCTCGGTGACGAACGCGAACTCGCGGCCCGGCTCGGCAGCCAGCACGCGCCCCCGGCGGGACCACTTGAAGAGGCCGCGGGGTCCGCCCCTGTTGTGGCCGACGAACACGGCATCCACTGCGGGACCCGTGGTGCCGTCGACCCACTCCACGCTGTGGCACTCGGGGCTCCACTCGCCCATGCGAGGCAGGTCGGCCACCAGGGGGTAGATGCGCTCGGGGGTCGTGTCGATGACGATCTCGCAGCTGTCCTGTGTCAGCCACCACCGTCCGCTCTTGGTCGCCATGTCGCTCCTCATTGGTTGGTCCCCAGTAAGCTAATACCAATAGCTTTTGCTGTCAAGCAGTTCCTACGCTATACTCACCATATGGTCCGAACTGAGGAGAATGCCCTGAGAGAGGGCGACGCGGGGAGCCGCCCCCGCCCGGACCGCAGGGCGCGGCGCCGGCAGGAGACGATCGAGGAGATCCTCGATATCGCCGTCGACGTGATGACCGAAGAGGGGGTGAACGGCCTCAGCCTCGCGGAGGTCGCGCGGCGACTTGGGGTCCAGCCCCCCTCGCTGTACAAGTACTTCCCGTCGCTGATGGCCGTGTACGACGCGCTCTTCCTCCGGGGCCAGCTCGAGCACCTGGCCGTCATGCGCGGCGCCATGGCGCGGGCCGAGCCGGGGTTGGCGGCGTTGCGCAACGGCCTCGAGGCCAGCGGGCGCTGGGCGCTGGCCCATCGCGCCGTGGCCGAGTTGCTCTTCTGGCGCCCTGTGCCGAGCTTCGAGCCGTCGCCAGAGGCGTTCGCACCCAGCAGGGAGATGGTCGATCTCCAGCGCGCCGCGCTGGCCGACGCCGTGGTGGCCGGACAACTGGGTCCCGGCGCGGACGCCGAAGAGGCCGTCCTCCTGGTCTCGACCATGATCGTGGGCGTGCTCAGCCAGGCCTTCGCGAACGAACCGGGCCTGCAGTGGGGCGAGGGACGATTTACGCCCCTGTTCCCCAGGCTCTTGGAGCTCCTGCCCTCGGCCTTCCCCCTGCAGGGGTAACCGCGCCCATCTCGGACACACCCGAGCCGTCGGATCCACCCGTGATCGCGGTGGCGGCTACGGGGAGGCCCGCACACGGCGGCTTCGTGATCCTGCCCCGTCGCCGGTCTCGGAGTGTTGATCGGGAATTGGGTGTCGATATCGGCCTCGTCGCGTGCGTCGCCTCCAGCCTGCTGTCGCGCATCCGCGTCGAAGGGCGGGCGTGCTGCGGGAGCTGTCAACTCGCACCGGTCGCGGTCACGTGCCCCTCCGCGGGTGCGGTACCGTCGATCGGGGAGGGACGCCCGTGGGACGACGTAAGAGGGGGGCGCTGGCCGCATTCGTGGCCGGCGCAGCGACGTGGCTCGGCCTGACGATCGGCGTGGCACCTGGTGTCGCGTCGGCGGGCTCGCCCGTGCCCGGCGCGCCCAACTGCTCCATGTTCCCGGCCGACAACGTCTGGAACACCGACATCTCGGGCCTGCCGGTCGACCCGCACAGTGCCGCGTGGCTGGCCTCCATGGACAGCGCGACCACGAACCTCCATCCCGACTTCGGGCCGTCGGGCGACCCGACGAACCCCTACGGCATGCCCTACACCGTGGTGTCGCCCTCGCATCCCCTCGTGCCCGTCTCGTTCCAGTACGCCAGCGAGAGCGATCCCGGGCCCTACCCCTTCGGTGCGGATACGCCGATTGAGGGCGGTCAGTCGGCCACCGGCGACCGCCACGCCATCATGGTCAACCCGGCCACGTGCACCCTCTACGAGCTCTACGACGCGCACTACAGCCCGTCGGGCTCGACGGCCGGCTCGGGGGCGATCTGGAACCTCGACTCCGACGCCCTGCGCCCGGCGGGGTGGACGTCGGCCGACGCGGCCGGCCTCCCGATCCTGCCCGGGCTGCTGCGCTACGACGAGGTGCAGTCGGGCGTCATCACCCACGCCATCCGCATGACCGCGCAGGTGACGGACACCTCGTACCTGTGGCCGGCCCGCCACGAAGCGGGGTCGTCGTCCGACCCGAACCTGCCGCCCATGGGGGCCCGCTTCCGGCTCAAGGCCAGCTTCGACATCTCGGGCTACTCACCCCAGGCCCAGGTGGTGCTGCGCGCCATGCAGCACTACGGGCTGATCCTGGCCGACAACGGCTCCAACTGGTACTTCGGGGGGACGGCCGACCCGAACTGGCCCATCGGCCTCGTCGACGAGCTCAAGACGGTGCCGGCGAGCGCCTTCGAGGCGGTCGACGAGTCGGGGCTCATGGTCGACCCCAACTCGGGGCAGGCCCGACAGCTCGGCGCCGCGGTCAATTGCTCATCGCAGCCCGGCTACCGCCTGGCCGCCTCGGACGGCGGTGTCTTCTCGTTCTGCGAGCCCTTCTACGGGTCCATGGGCGGCCAGCACCTGAACGCCCCTGTCGTCGGCATGGCGACCACCCGTGACGACAAGGGGTACTGGCTCGCCGCTTCCGACGGCGGCGTCTTCGACTACGGCGACGCCGGCTTCCACGGCTCGGCGGGGAGCCTGCGTCTCAACGCCCCCGTCGTCGGCATGGCGCCCACACCCGACGGGGGTGGCTACTGGCTCGTCGCCTCTGACGGAGGGGTCTTCAACTACGGCGACGCCGGCTTCTACGGCTCGGCGGGATCCATCCGTCTCAACAAGCCCATCATGGGCATGGCGGCCACCCCCGATGGCCGAGGCTATTGGCTCGTGGCGTCCGACGGAGGGATCTTCACCTACGGTGACGCCGGCTTCCACGGCTCGGCAGGGTCGATCCGGCTCAACAAACCCGTCGTCGGCATGGCCGCCGACGCGAGCGGCGGGGGCTACTGGCTGGTCGCCTCCGACGGAGGGATCTTCGACTACGGCGACGCCGGCTTCCACGGCTCGGCGGGGTCGATCCCCCTCGACAAGCCTGTCGTCGGCATGACGAGCTCCTCCGACGGCGGCGGCTACTGGCTCGTGGCCTCCGACGGGGGCATCTTCAGCTACGGCGACGTCGTCTTCCACGGCTCGACGGGTGGCCTCGTGCTCGCCGCTCCGATCGTCGCCATGGGGTGAGGACCCGCGTCGACCGGCTGGTCAGTCGGCCGGTACCTCCAGCGTCCTGCGGTACACGTTCGTCCGGCGGGCCTCGAATCCCAGGCGGAGATAGAGCCGGTTGGCCGCCTCGCGATCGGGGCGTGACGTGAGGTCGACGGTGCGTGCCCCGAACCGGAAGGAGTGACCCAGCGCGGCCTCCATCAGCGCCCCGGCGACACCAGCGCCGCGGGCCGCGTCGTCGACCACCACGTCCTCGATCCACGCCCGCACGCCCGTCGGGATCTGGAAGACGGCGAGGGTGAGCATGCCCACGATGCGGCCCTCGTCGCGTGCGACGAACAGGGTGGTGGCGGGGTCGGCGACGATCCGCTCGAGTTCCGCGACCGTGGGCGGCGGCGAGGAGGAGGACAGCTGGGGGACGAGCGCGGTCACCGCCGCGCACAGCTCGTCGTCGACCGATCCGGCGGCCTGGACGGAGATCACCACGTCACGATGTCGCCGAGTCGCCCCGCCACATCGGCTGGCGCACGCTGTCGTAGAGGACGTCACGGCGCTCTCCGTTGATCGCCGCGAAGACGTGGTCGCCCCAACGGTCGGAGCCCACGAGCGGCTGGGGCAGCGTGTCGCGGGTGAACCAGCCGACGTCGCGGGTCTCGAGCGGGTGCGGCGAGATCTCGCCGCCCACGGCGCGACAGTAGAAGAGCAGCGAGTACAGCGGCACCCGCGTGAAGCCGAGGCGCAGGCCGTCGAGGACCGCGATGAGGCGCACCGGCTCGACGATGATGCCGGTCTCCTCCTCGACCTCCTTCACCACCACCTCGGCGGCCGAGTAGCCGATGTCGCACCAGCCGGTCGGGTAGAGCCAGATGCCCGAGTCGGCCCGCTGGATCAGCAGCAGCTCGCCCTTGTCGTTGCCGACGGCGGCGCCGACCGCGACCTTGGGTGTCACGTAGCCCGGGACGCCCTTGCCCACGGTGTCCATCCACTCCTGCACCAGGCCGCCGGCGTGGTCGGGGTCGTCACCCGCCCCGTCCGCCTCGGCCCTGATGTCGCCGGCCACCTTGAGGATCTCCTCGAAGCGCTCCCGCTCGTAGAGGCTCTCGGTGAACCCCAGGCCGGTGCGCGCGATGGCCGCGAGCGCCTCGCTCCAGCGCAGCAGCGTCTTGAGAGGGACGTCGCGGTCGTCGGTGGGGTCCACGAGCGGTGACGCTACCGCGGCCCGCCGTCTGCGCCAGAATGGGGTGTGCCCGTCAACGAGGATTGCCGCCACTACGTGATGCGGACGACGCCCCGCGGGGACCGCCTCGAGCGCTGCAAGGTGGACGCCAACGAGCCCCTCCCCTTCGCCTGCCCCGACGGCTGCGTCTTCTACGAGCCGCGCAAGGTCTCCTCGGCCGGGTGGCAGGTGCCCCGGAGCCCCGAGCAGCCCTGACCACGGTCTGAAGTCGGCGCCAGGGGGATCAGCCCTCGAGGACGTCCCCCAGCAGGTCCACCGTGATCCCCTCGGCGCGCAGCCAGTCGAGGGCGGCGTCGACCTGGCCCGCCTCCCCGTCGACCTCGCACACGATCCAGCCGCGGTGCTCCTCGACGTCGGCTCGGCGGATGTTGGGCTCGACGTCGAATCGGCGCACCATGGTGGCGAGCACGGCCCGCCGCACCTCCGACTCGGGGAACGTCAGCTTCACCTTGACGCGGACCTGGCTCACGCTTCCTCCTCCTCGGCCCCGGCTGCGTGCTCGAGCGCGCGGTTGAGGCTGCCCGACCGGAAGCCTTCCAGGTCCAGCGAGACGAACGTGAACCCCGCGGCTCGCACCGCTGCGACGACCTCGACCCGTCGGGCGACCACCTCGCCCAGCGCGTCGGGCTCGACCTCCAGGCGGGCGGCGTCGCCGTGGTGGCGCACCCGCAGAGGCCCGAGGCCGAGGGCGTGCAACGCGGCCTCGGCCGTCTCGACCGCGGCGAGGCGGCCGAGCGTCACCGGCGTGCCGTAGGGCAGTCGGGAGGCGAGGCAGGCGGCGGCGGGCTTGTCCCAGGTGCGCAGGCCCAGCGCGCGTGAGCAGCGGCGGATGTCGTCCTTGGTGAAGCCGGCGTCGACCAGCGGGAACCGGGCACCGGCGGCGGCCGCGGCGGCCTGGCCGGGCCGGTGGTCCCCCAGGTCGCTGACGTTCACCCCGAGCACCACCGTCGCCCCCTCGGCCGCGGCGAGCGGCCCGAGCGCGGTCATCAGGGCCGTCTTGCAGCGGGCGCAGCGGTCTGGGCCGTTGGCGACGTAGGCGGCATCCTCCATCTCGGAAGTCGGCACGCCCATCCAGCGCAGGTCCCATTCGTCGGCCAGGGAGCGGCACTCCTTCTCCTCGGCACCGGCCAGCGAGGGCGACAGCGCCGTGGCGCACAGCACCGCCCGGCGGCCCAGGGTGTCCTGCGCCACCCTCGCCAGGAGCGAGGAGTCGGCGCCGCCGCTGAACGCGACGACGACGCGGCCGAGCCCGCGCAGTTCGTCGCGCAGGTCCTCGAGCGAGGCCGTCACGCGGTCAGGGCGGCCAGCACGTCGTCGAGCGTGCCCACCATGCCGGCATAGAAGGGTCCGAACTCTGCGTAGAGCGCGGAGGCCTCGTCGAAGCGCATCTCGTAGACGCAGTCCTTGAGGTCGTCGGGGTGGGTGCCGAAGAGGGTCACGCCCCACTCGTAGTCGTCGAGCCCGGCCGAGCCGGTGATGACCTGGAGCACCTGCCCGTGGAAGGTCCGGCCCACCTTGCCGTGGCCCATCATCAGCACCTTGCGGGCCTCGAAGTCGAGCGTGTACCAGTTCTGCCCCTCGCCCCGGCGCTTGCTCATCGGGTAGAAGCAGAAGGCCGCCTTGCCCTCGGGAGGCAATTGCGGGAAGAGGCGGGCCTCACGCATGGCGTCGGGGATCCCGGCGGCGTACTCGGAGATCTCGGTCAGCGAGACGTAGGACTGTGCGGGGACCAGCCCGGCGGCTCGGACCTCGGTCTGGAACTGGCGCAGCCGCCACACGTCGGGACCGAGCGCCATGAGACCGAGGTCGGCCTTGTGCCCCAGCAGGGCCACCGGGATCACCTGATAGCCGTCCGCCTCGGCGGCGCCCACCGCCTTGCGCAGGGCGTTGGCGTCGAATTCGGGCGCCAGCCGGCAGAAGAGGTGGAGGACCCCCCAGCCGGTCGTCGGGGTCAGGGCCACGCCGCCAGTGTAGGGAACGCCCAGGGCAGACACAGCGCCCGGGAACGCACTGCGCCCGGCCGGATGGCCGGGCGCAGTGTTCAGCCTCGGTTGGGGGTGAGGCAGCCCCAGTGTCAACCTGCGCTGTTGCAGCGCCGTGGCATTGGGGTGACAGTCACACCCCGTTCACCTCGAGTTCACCTCGGATCAGAAGTGGTCGTCCATGCCACCGCCGGGCATGGCAGACGACTCTTCCTCGGGCTTGTCGACGATGACGGCCTCGGTGGTCAGGAACAGCGCCGCGATGGACGCCGCGTTCTGCAGGGCGGAGCGGGTCACCTTGGCGGCGTCGATCACGCCGTCCTTGAAGAGGTCCGTGTACTCGCCGGTGGCGGCGTTGAGGCCGTGGGCACCCTTGAGATTGCGCACCTTCTCGACGACGACCCCACCCTCGAGGCCGGCGTTGACGGCGATCTGCTTGAGCGGCTCCTCCACGGCCCGGGCCACGATGCGAGCACCCGTGGACTCGTCGCCGTCGAGCTTCTCGGCGCGCTCGAGGATCGCGGTCTGGGCCCGCAGCAGGGCGACGCCGCCGCCGGGGACCACGCCCTCCTCGATGGCGGCCTTGGTCGTCGAGACGGCGTCCTCGATCCGGTGCTTCTTCTCCTTGAGCTCGACCTCGGTGGCGGCGCCGACCTTGATCACGGCCACCCCGCCGGACAGCTTGGCCAGACGCTCCTGGAGCTTCTCCCGGTCGTAGTCCGAGTCGGTGTTCTCGATCTCGGCCTTGATCTGGTTGATGCGGCCCTTGATGTCGGCCTCGTTGCCCCCACCCTCGATGACGGTGGTCTCGTCCTTGGTGACGACGACCTTGCGGGCGGTGCCCAGCAGGTCGAGGGTCACGTTCTCGAGCTTGAGGCCCACCTCCTCGGTGACCACCTGGCCGCCGGTGAGGATGGCGATGTCCTGGAGCATGGCCTTGCGGCGCTCACCGAAGCCGGGGGCCTTGACCGCCACCGAGCGGAAGGTGCCGCGGATCTTGTTGACCACGAGCGTGGCCAGCGCCTCGCCCTCGACGTCCTCGGCGATGATCAGGAGAGGCTTGCCGCTCTGCATCACCTTCTCGAGCACCGGCAGCAGGTCGCGCACGGCGGTGATCTTGGAGGCCACCAGCAGGATTTGGGCGTCCTCGAGGACGGCCTCCATCCGCTCGGGGTCGGTCACGAAGTACGGGGCGATGTAGCCCTTGTCGAAGCGCATGCCCTCGACGAGGTCCATGTCCATGCCGAAGGTCTGGGACTCCTCGACGGTGATGACCCCGTCGCGGCCGACCTTGTCGATGGCCTCGGAGATCATCTCGCCGATCTCGGTGTCGGCGGCCGAGATGGACGCCACCTGGGCGATCTGGGCCTTGGACTCGGTCTCCTTGGCGATGCCGTGGATGGAGCCGACCGCCGTCTCCACTGCGGCCTCGATCCCCCGCTTGAGCGACATCGGGTTGGCCCCGGCCGCCACGTTGCGCAGGCCCTCGTGGACCATGGCCCAGGCCAGGACGGTGGCGGTGGTGGTGCCGTCACCGGCGACGTCGTCGGTCTTCTTGGCCACTTCCTTGACCAGCTCTGCGCCGATCTTCTCGAAGGGGTCCTCGAGATCGATCTCCTTTGCGATGGAGACGCCGTCGTTCGTGATCGTCGGGGCGCCCCACTTCTTGTCGAGCACCACGTTGCGGCCCTTGGGGCCGAGGGTGACACGGACCGCGTCCGCCAGCTTGTTCATGCCGGTCTCCAGGCCGCGGCGGGCATCCTCCTGGAAGGCGATGATCTTGGCCATCTGGGTCAAACCTCCGTTAGCACTCTCGTCGTGTGAGTGCTAACAGGAAACCACCTCTCGGCCCCGCGCGCAAGGGCGGCGTCGGGGCGGGCGGCGACCTGGGACCTCAGCCCCCCGCCACGGCGGGCACGATGGAGAGCGTCTGGCCTGGCACCACGGGGGTCGCCAGGCCGTCGAGGAAGCGGACGTCCTCGTCGGCCAGGAAGACGTTCACGAAGCGGCGCAGGCCGCCCGACTCGTCGAACAGGCGATCGGCCAGGCCCGGGTGGGCGGCGTCGAGGGCCTTGAGGACCTCGCCCACCGTCGTCCCCTCCACCTCGACCTCGCCCGCCCCGCCGGTGAGGGTGCGCAGCTGGGTGGGGATGCGGACGGTCAGGCTCATCGGGCGGTCTCCTCGGTCACGGCGGCGTCGAAGGCGGCCAGGGTGGGGGCGATCGTCGCCGTGGGGACGGCGCCCGGGCTGCCCGCCAGCGCCTCCACGGTCTTGAGCCCGTGCCCGGTGACCAGGGCCACCACCCGCTCGTCGCGGCGGATGGCGCCCGACGCGGCCAGCTTGCCGAGCGTGGCGATGGTGACCCCGCCGGCGGTCTCGGCGAAGATGCCCTCGGTGCGGGCCAACAGCCCGATGGCCTCGACCACCTCGGCGTCGGTCACCGCGGCGCACGAGCCCCCCGAGCGCCGCATCACCTCGAGGGCGTACCAGCCGTCGGCCGGGTTGCCGATGGCCAGCGACTTGGCGATGGTGTCGGGCTTGACCGGGCGGATGGCGTCGGTCCCGTCCAAGAAGGCCCTCGCCACCGGCGCGCAGCCCTCGGCCTGGGCCCCCGAGACCCGGACGGAGGGCTCGGCGGGCAGCAGCCCCACCTTGCCGAGCTCGGCGAACCCCTTGGCCACCTTGGTGAGCTGGCTGCCCGACCCGATGGGGACCACGACGTGGTCGGGTGCCTGCCAGCCGAGCTGCTCGGCGATCTCGAAGGCCAGCGTCTTGGAACCCTCGGCGTAGTAGGTGCGGACGTTGACATTCACGAAGGCCCAGCTGGGGCGCTCGCTCGTCAGCTCGGCGCACAGGCGGTTCACGTCGTCGTAGGTCCCCTCGACGGCGATGACCGTCCCGCCGTACACGGTCGTCATCGTGACCTTGGCCGACTCGAGGTCGTGGGGGATGAGGACGACCGAGTCCATGCCGGCCCGCGCCGCGTGGGCGGCCACCGAGTTGGCCAGGTTGCCCGTCGAGGCGCAGGCCGCCACCTTGAAGCCGAGCTGGCGCGCCTTGGTCAGGGCCACCGAGACCACGCGGTCCTTGAAGGAGCCGGTGGGGTTGGCCGTGTCGTCCTTGATCCACAGCTCGCCGAGGCCGAGCTCGGCGGCGAGGCGGTCCGCCCGCACGAGCGGGGTGAAGCCGGCACCGAGGTCGACCGGACTCTCGTCGTCGACGGGCAGAAGGTCGCGGTAGCGCCAGATAGAGCGCGGGCCCGCCTCGATCCGCTCCCGGCTCACCACCGCCGCGATGCGCTCGTAGTCGTAGGCCGCCTCGAGCGGCCCGAAGCAGTAGTCGCAGACGTGCAGGGCCTCGGCGGGGAAGGCACGCTGACACTCACGGCAACGCAACCCGGTGACGAAATCGACCATCGGTCCTCCTCATCGATCGGGCATTGGCACCAGGTGCTTCGCACTGGTTGCCGCGACGTCAGCGGGCCCGTCCCTCAGTCGCTCTGGATGATGGTGACCATCGTAGCCTGCCCCGCCCGGCCCCCTCAACGCAGCCGGGCTGCTTGAATCGGAGGCGTGGCGCACACCTTCCACCACGGCGACTTCCCGACCGGCCTGGTCCTCGAGGCCAAGGCCAGCACCGGGCGGACCGTCTCGGTGTGCATCCCGGCCCGGGACGAGGGCTCGACCGTGGGCTCGGTCGTGCGGGCCGTGGTCCAGCCCTTCCTCACCTCCCACGGGGGGAGCGGGCTGGTCGACGAGGTGATCGTGCTCGACGACGGGTCGGGCGACGACACGGCCGAACAGGCCCGGGGCGCCGGGGCCGACGTCGTGGCCGGGCCTGGCGGGGCCGGCGGCAAGGGCGAGGCCATGGGCGCCGCCCTCGGGGCCTCCAGAGGCGACATCGTCGTCTTCCTCGACGCCGACGTGGCCAACACCAACCCGGCCTTCGTCACGGGGTTGCTCGGGCCGCTGCTCACCACGGACCACGTGGCGCTGGTCAAGGGCTTCTACACCCGCCCCCTGCACGGCGAGCCGACCGGTGGCGGCCGGGTCACCGAGCTCGTCGCCCGGCCGGTGCTCGAGCTCCTCTTCCCCGAGCTGTCCTGGGTGCGCCAGCCGCTGGCCGGGGAGACGGCTGCCCACCGCTGGGTCTTCGAGAAGCTCGGCTTCGCGCCGGGCTACGGCGTCGAGCTGGGACTGCTCATCGACGTGGCGCACAGCCTCGGGCCGTACCGCCTGGCCCAGGTCGACCTCGGGGAGCGCATCCATCGCAACCGGCCCCTGCATGAGCTGCGCCCCCAGGCGGTCGACGTGCTGCGGGCCGCGCTCGAGCGCGCCGCCCCCTCCTCGCTGCCGCAGCGGCCGTGAGCGCCGCGTGAGCAAGACCATCGTCGTCTCCAACCGCGGCCCCCTCACCTTCCGCGCCGATCCCGATGGCACGCTGGTGCCGGTGCCGGCGGCCGGTGGGCTGGCGTCCTCGCTGCACCGGCTCCTCGCCGGCAGCGGGACGACGTGGGCCTCGGTGACGATGGGGGCGGCGGACCGCCAGGCGGTCGCCCAGGGGCGCATGACCGAGGACGGGCTCGACCTCGTGCCGGTCGTGGTCGACGACGACACCTACCGGCAGGCCTACGACGTCGTCGCCAACACGACGCTCTGGTACGTCCACCACCACCTGTTCGACCTGCCGCACCGGCCCCGCTTCGACCGCCACTGGCGGGCGGCCTGGGAGGGCTACCGGGCCTACAACCGGGCCGTGGCCGACGTCGTCGTGGCGCGGGCGACCGAGGGCGACACGGTGCTCGTCCAGGACTACCACTTCTCGCTGCTCGGGCGGATGCTGGCCGACCGGCGCCCCGACCTGCGCTCGGTGCACTTCCTGCACACCCCCTTCGCCGCGCCCGCCATGCTCGGCGTGCTACCCGACGACGTGGCGGCCGAGCTGCTCGACGGCATGGCCGGCTACTCGGCCTGCGGGTTCCACTGCCACAAGTGGGAGGCCGGCTTCCGGGCCTGCTACGCCGCGGCCGGCCGGCCGGCGCCGGCGACGTTCACCTCCCCGCTCGGGCCCGACGCCGGCGTGCTCGAAGAGGAGGCGGCGTCGCCCGAGTGCGCGGCGGCCGCGACCGCCCTGCGCTCCGAGGTCGGAGCGCGCCGCATCATCGCCCGGGCGGACCGCATGGAGCCGTCCAAGAACATCGTGCGCGGCATGCTGGCCTTCGAGGAGCTCCTGCAGGTGCACCCCGAGTGGCGCGGCGAGGTCGTGCACGTGGCCTTCGCGTATCCCAGCCGGCAGGGGCTGGCGGAGTATCTCGCCTACGGAGCGGACGTGGTGCACACGGCCGAGCGCATCAACCACGCCTTCGGCTCCGACGGGTCTGGCGGGTGGACGCCGATCCTCCTGTCGGTCGAGGACGACCGGGCCCGCTCGCTCGCCGCGCTCACGCTGTCCGACGTGCTGTTGATCAACCCGGTGCGCGACGGGCTCAACCTCGTGGCCAAGGAAGGCCCGCTGCTCAACACGGCCGATGGCGTGCTCGTGCTCTCACACGAGGCGGGGGCGTGGGAGGAGCTCGAGTTGGCGGGCGACGGGGCGCTCGGCGTCAACCCCTTCGACGTCTCGGGGACGGCCGAGGCGCTCCACGCCGCGCTCTCGATGCCGCCGTCGGAACGGGGGCGGCGGGCGGGTGCCTTGCGCACCGCCGTGCGCGGGCGGACGTCGGCCGACTGGTGGGCGGACCAGCTGGCGGTGGCTTCGGCGGCGCCCGCTCAGGACTGAGGCGGCGCCGCGGCCGCGGTCGCGGCGTCAGCCAGTGCCCGCAACAGCTCGACGGCGCCGGTGGCGCCGTCCACCGTGAGGTCGGCGCGGGCGGCCACCTCGGGCGGGCTCTCGGCGTCAACGGCCGCCACCCGGACCGCGGCGAGCGACGACCCGTCGGAGGCGCGGAGCTCCCCCACCGCGTCGAAGGCGGGCAGGTCGCCGAGGTCGTCACCGAAGACGGCGACGGCCCGGAGCTGCCCGGCGTGCTCGGCGGCCAGCGAGCGCACCACCGTCCCCTTGTCGACCTGGAGCGGGGGCCGCAGCTCGCGCTCGGTCCGGCCGTCGTACACGGTCAGGCCGCGCTGGACATGCTGGCGCTCGGCGAAGGCGAGGACCCAGTCCCGGTACTCGGGGGCGCGGCGCCAGTGCAGCGTCACCGTCAACCCCTTGGGCTCGACGTAGACGCCCGGGGGCGCCTCGGCCCGCGCCCCGGCCACGACCTCGTCGATCACCGCCGACCAGGCCGCGTGCTCGGGGCCGTGCAGCGCGCGCTCGAGGCCATAGAGGCCGGCCAGGGTCACGCCGGCGGGCGCGCCCAGCACCTCGGACAGGAAGGCGGTGGGCCGCCCCGACACCACGGCGACGAGTGCGAACGGGCGGGCGAGGTCGGCCAGCAGCGTGGGCACACCGGGGATGGGCCGGGCGGCGGTCGGGTCCTCGACGATGGCGGCGAGCGTGCCGTCGAAGTCGAGGAACAGCGCGCCGTGCCCCGGCTCGGCCGCCATGCGCCAGAACGGCGCGGGGAGCTCCGCCGCGGCCTCGCCGGCGCCGTCGTCGGGCAACGTCAGGAAGATGCCGTCGTCGTGGTCGTAGTCGTGGCGAGGTCCTGCCCGATGACCACGATCACGTCGAGGCCGCTCGTCGCGCTGACCGGGGTGGCCGACGAGACGGGGAGGACCTGGGTGGACTTCACCCCGATGGAGTTCGCGATGGCCGCCGCCTCGGGCTGGAACCCCGGCGCGTAGTAGACGGCCGACGTCGCCTCGCTCGTGTCGGCGTCGACGGGCGCCTTCATCGTCCAGCCGCCGGCGCCGATCACCGTGGTGTAGTGGGCAGCGAGGCCGTTGGTGCTCGTCGCGTTGGCCACCACCACGCTGACCGTGCTGGGGGGGACCGTGCTCGTGGTGGTCGTGCTCCCCGATCCCTTCTTGCCGTGGTGGGTGGTCGTGGTGGTGGTGGCCGGCGCCGTGGTCGTCGTCGAGCCTCCCGCGCCGGGCACGGTGGTCGGCGTGGTGGTGGGCACCGTGGTCTGGGCGCTGCTCGGCGCGCCGCTCACGCTGGGGCGGGTCCCGAGCGCAACGAGGAGGGCGACGGCGACGACGAAGAGGGCCAGGACACCCGCCGCCCGCACCACGGAGAGCGAACCGGACATGCCTGTCGGCGGCTGCTCCTCGTCCATTGGGACTCCAGCCTGCCCCGCCCCTCCGCTCGAAGCAAGCCTTTGCGCTGGTGGGGCCCAGAATCGAGGTCCGGGGGCTGTAGTCTGGGCCCAGCGCCCGAGTAGCTCAGTCGGTAGAGCGCTTCACTTGTAATGAAGATGTCGCGGGTTCGATTCCTGCCTCGGGCTCAGTTCCCGTGCCGCCGGGGCGGTTCCCGGCGCCGTGCGGGTCGTGCGGGAGGGCGTCGAGAGCGAGCAGGAGGGGTCCATGCTGTCGGATTTCAAGAAGTTCGTCCTGCGGGGCAACGTCGTCGATCTGGCGGTGGCCGTGGTGGTGGGTGTCGCGTTCACGGCGGTCATCGCGGCGTTCGTGGCGGACTTCCTCACCCCGCTGATCGGCGCGATCTTCGGGAAGTCCTCGTTCCAGAACCTGTACTTCACCGTGCACCACTCCAAGTTCATGTACGGGGACTTCCTGAACAAGGTCCTGTCGTTCCTCATCGTGGCGACGGTCGTCTTCTTCGCCGTCGTGGTGCCGCTGACCGCGCTGATGAGGCGGCTGAACCTGGTGCCCAAGGACGTGCCCAAGCCCGAGACGCGGCCGTGCCCGGAGTGCCTGAGCGATATCCCGGCGGCGGCGCGCCGCTGCGCGTTCTGCACCTCGGAGGTGGCGGCGGCTTAGGTGCGCTGCGCTGTCGCCGTGACGCGCTGGCGGGCGACCTCGAAGCAAGCCACCGCGCCGGCCACACCGACGTTGAGCGAGGGCAGCGCTCCGTGCTGGGGGATGGCGGCCACCGCATCGCAGCGCCGGCGCACCAGCGGCGCCAGCCCCTTCTCCTCGCTGCCCACCACCAGGGCCACAGGCCCCTCGCCCAGCGGCAGGTCGTAGAGCGACTGGTCCGCCTCCCCGGCGAGCCCGATCGACCACACGCCGAGCTCGCGCAGCTCGCTCAGCGCGGCCGGCACGCCTCCTACGACGGCGAAGGGCAGGTGTTCGATCGCCCCGGCGGCGGTCTTGGTGACCGTCGGTGACAGGCGGGCCGAGCGGTGGCGGGGCAGCACGACCCCGGTGACGCCGGCGCACTCTGCGCTGCGCAGCAGCGCGCCCAGGTTGCGGGGGTCCGTGATGCCGGCCGCCACCAGCAGGAACGGCGGCGTGCCGTGCCGGTCCGGACGGGTCAGGTCCTCCAGGGAGACGGGGTCGAGCGGCCGGGCCAGCGCAAGCACGCCCTGGGGCGCCTCGGTCCGGGCCAGGGCATCGAGCCGGGCCCGGGGCACGGTCTCGACCGGGACCCGCAGGCGGCCGGCCAGCTCCTCGATCCGGTCCAGCTGCGGGGAGGGGTCCTGGTCCTCGGCGAGCATGATCCGCCGCACGGTGCGGCGCCCGACCGACAGCAGCTCGAGGACGGCGCGCCGGCCTTCGACCTGGTCCCCGCCCAGCTCGCTCAGGGCCTGGGGGCGGGGGCGACCGCCGGGCCGGGGGTCGCGCCTCCTGTCCGGTGTGCGCCGCCCTCCGCGCGACGACCGGTTCTTCGGGCTCACCGCGGCTCCATCAGCACCACGGCCAGGCAGGCGATCCCCTCGGCGCGGCCGAGCGCGCCCAGGCCTTCGGCCCGCGTCGCCTTGACGGACACCGGACCGCCGAGCACGGCGCTCAGCAGCTCTGACATGGCCGACGTGTGGGGGGCCAGGCGCGGGGCGTCGGCGACGACCGTGCAGTCCGCGTTGGTGCAGGTGAACCCCTCCCGGGCCGCCATGCG
Organism: uncultured Acidimicrobiaceae bacterium; assembly: GCA_963717455.1. GTDB lineage: Bacteria > Actinomycetota > Acidimicrobiia > Acidimicrobiales > RAAP-2 > Bog-473. The sequence continues at coordinate 715,188 of OY970336.1, read as the reverse complement.
GACCACCTCGGTGAGGAGCGCCACGCTGTCGGCGCCCTCCCAGACCGGGTCGGTGTCGGGGAAATGGCGGCCGAGGTCACCGAGACCGAGAGCTCCGAGCACGGCGTCGGCCAGCGCGTGGCAGACGGCGTCGGCGTCGCTGTGGCCGCCCAGCCCGCGTGCCCCTTCGATCTCGACGCCGCCGAGGACCAGCCGGCGGTGCGGGTCCTCGGAGAACGGATGGACGTCGATCCCCTGGCCGATGCGCACGCTCACACCTCTCGCGAGGCCAGCAGGCGCTCGGCGGCCCCCAGGTCGTCGGGATCGGTGATCTTGAGGTTGGCCGGCTCGCCGAGCACCACCCGCACGGTGCCGCCGAGCGCCTCGACGAGCATGGCGTCGTCGGTGGCGCCGGGGCCGGCCTGCTCGTGGGCCCGGCGCAGGACCCCGGCCCGGAACGCCTGGGGCGTCTGGACGGCGACCAGCGTGCTGCGGTCCAGCGTGCTCGTGACGTTGCCGGCGCCGTCCACCGCCTTGATCGTGTCACTCGGCGGGAGGCCGGGCACCGCTCCGTCCACGCCGCCGGCACCGACGGCGGCGATCACGGCAGCGAAGAGCCGGGGCGACGCCAGCGGCCGCGCCGCGTCGTGCACCACGACCACTTCGGCATCGTCGGGGACCGCGGCCAGCCCGCAGCGCACCGAGTCGGCCCGCGTGCGCCCGCCCGCGACGACGGCATCGGCCCCGTGGGAGTCCGCGTCGAGCATGTCGTCGGGCAGCACGAGGACGACGCCGGCGGACACTGGCCGGCACGCCTGGACGGCCCACTCGAGCACGGGGCGGCCGCCGAGGGTTGAGAACTGCTTGCGGTCACCGAAGCGCCGGCCCGCGCCACCGGCCACGACGATCGACCACACCAACGCCGGGGTGCGACCGGGCCGGGCGATCAGGTCAGCGCGTCGTTCAGACGCTCTTCGGCCGTCTCCTCGTCCACGTTGAGGGCGAAGGTCAGCTCGGACACCAGGATCTGGCGGGCTCGCTGCAGCATGCGCTTCTCGCCTGCCGACAGGCCCTTGTCCTTGTCCCGGATGGAGAGGTTCCGCACCACCTCGGCGACCTGGTAGATGTCGCCCGAGCGCAGCTTCTCCGAGTGGTTCTTGTAGCGCCGGGACCAGTTCGTCGGCATGCGCGCCTCCTTCTTGCGCAGCACGGCGAAGACCTCCTCCACTTCCTCGTCGTTGATCACCTCGCGCAGGCCCACGCCCTCGGTGTTGTCCGCCGGGACGTTCAGGATCAGGTCGCCGTAAGCCAGCCGCAGGACGAGGTACTCCCGCTTCTCGCCGAACGCGACCTTGGTCTCGCGCTTCTCGATGACGGCCGCCCCGTGGTGGGGGTAGACGACTTTGTCTCCGACCTTGAAGGACACAGAACTCACGACTCCTTGGGCGCACCGGGTCCGCCCGCATGGGCACACGGGCGTGCGGGCGTTGTTGAGAGGTTGCCAGGGCGGGCCTGAGCCGCCCGATGGTGGCCAATCATTTTACCAGGTCCGTCCGTCACTCGTAGCGCTCGAAGATGCTCGCCTCGACCAGGCGGGCCAGGCCGTCACGGATGTGGCGGGCCGTGGCGGCACCGATGCCGTCGACGGACTCGAGCTCGGCGGCCGAGGCGGAGAGGATCTCGGGCAGCGAGCCGAAGCGCTTGACCAGACGCTCGATCAGGGTGTCGGAGAGCGGCTGGGGCAGGCGGTGCAGGAGGCGGTACCCGTGCGGTGCGAGCTCGGTGTGCAGCTGGTCGTCCGACGCCGGGAGGCTCAGCGCCGCCACGACCTTGCGCAGGTCCATGAGGGTGTCGGGCGAGAGCGAGCGCAGGTGGGCGATCCCGTTCTCGTCGGCGTAGTCGCGAAGGACCAGCGTCAGGCTCTCCTCGACGCCGGCGCTCAGCTCTTCGGTCTGGAGGTGGATGAGCCGGCCGTCGGAGCCGAGCTCGACGAGGTGGCCCTCGATCTCCTCGGCGATGCGGCGCACCATCTCGCCGGGCTGGAGCACGGAGACGACGTCGCGGACCGAGACCGTGTCCTCCATCTCGAGGCGGGTGAGCGTCGAGAGTGCATCGTCGTAGCGGGCCCGGAAGCGCTGCAGCGTGGAGAGGGCCTGGCTCGAGCGGTCGATCAGCCAGCCCGCAGACTGCGTGGTGTGCTTGCGGTCGTTGCGGTACACCGCGATGGTCGCCATCGCCTCGGAGACCGCGATCACCGGCACGTCGATGGAGCGGGCCACCCGCTCGGCCGTACGGTGACGGGTGCCGGTCTCCGAGGTGGGGATCGTGGCCTTGGGCACGAGGTGCACGTTGGCCCGCGCGATACGTGACGCGTCGGCGGCCAGGATGATGGCGCCGTCCATCTTGGCCAGCTCGGAGAGTCGTTGGGGCGAGTACTCGGCATCGAGCAGGAACCCGCCGGTGCACACGGACAGGACCGCCGGGTCGTCCCCCACGATGATCGAGCGCGCCGTGTTTGGCCTGCAGGATCCGGTCGAGGCCCTCCCGCAGAGAGGAGCCCGGCGCGATCATCGCCAGCGCGTCGTTCAGCGGTTGGCTGTCGCCGGCACCGTCGACCACCTGGGCATCGTACCCGGCCCGGTCTACGCGCCCTCCTCCGAACCGGCCAGGGCCAGCGCCTCGGCCAGGGTGCGCACGCCGTGCACCTCCATGCCGGAGGGCGTGACCGCGGCGTCGCTCAGCGCGGAAGCGGGCACCAGCGCACGCGCGAAGCCGGCGCGGTGCGCCTCGGCCAGACGGCGTTCCGCGCCGGGGACCGTGCGCACCTCGCCGGCCAGGCCGAGCTCGCCGAACGCGACCAACTCGGGTGGCACGGGCCGCTGACGGACCACCGAGGCCAGGGCGAGGGCGAGCGCCAGGTCGGCCGCCGGCTCGGTGATGGTGATGCCGCCGGCGGCGGCGACGAAGAACTCGGCGGGCACCGGTACGTCGACGCCGGTGCGGCAAGCCAGGACCGCGAGGAGCAGGTTCGCCCGCGCGGCGTCGACACCCAGGGTGTGGGGCCGCCCCGCACCGGCACCACCACCCGTGCCCGGCCCCAGCAGGGCCTGCACCTCGACGAGCAGGGGGCGCCGGCCCTGTAGGACGGGCACGACCACGCTGCCGGGGACGCCGGCCATGCGGTCACCCAACATGAGCGGGCCGGGATCGGGGACGGCGCGCAGGCCGTCGTCGCGCATCTCGAAGATGCCGACCTCGCCCGTCGGGCCGAAGCGGTGCTTGACCGAGGTGAGCACGCGTAGCGCGTGGTGGCGGTCGCCGTCGAAGGACAGCACGGTGTCGACGAGGTGCTCGACGGCGCGGGGGCCGGCCAGGTCGCCGTCCTTGGTCACGTGGCCCACCAGCAGGAGCGGGACGCCACTGGACTTGGCCAGCCGGGTGAGGCGCTCGACACAGGCGCGCACCTGGGCCAGGCTGCCGGCCGGCTGGGCCAGCTCGGAGTCGGAGATCGACTGGAGCGAGTCGACCACCACGATGGCGGGGTGATGGCGCTCGACGGCCGCCTCGATCGCCTCGACGTCGGACCCCTCGAGCGCGAGCAGGTGGTGCGGCACCTGGCCGATGCGCGTCGCCCGCCCGCTCACCTGGGTGAGCGACTCCTCGGCCGAGGCGAGCATGACGTCGACACCCGTCGTGGCCACGGAGGCGAGCACCTGGAACAGAAGGGTGGACTTACCGATGCCCGGCGGGCCGAAGACGAGGGTCACCGAGCCGGTGACGACGCCACCACCGAGGACCCGGTCGAGCTCGCTGACGCCGGTGGGCAGGGGGCGCGCCGCGTCGCTCGACACGTCGCGCAACGCGACGGCGGCTGTGCCGGCGGTGGCCGCCCGCCCCGGCCGGTGCACCCGGACGGACGCCGGGCCCAAGGTGTTCCACTCGCCGCAGGTGCCGCACCGGCCGACCCAGCGCAGCGAGGTGGTCCCGCACGAAGTGCAGACATAGGGGACGTCGGAACGGGCGCGCTGGGTCGTGGTCATGCGGGCACGCTACGGACCGGGTGTCACAGGGGCGCGGCCCCGGGCGGTGCAAGGCTCGAGCGATGGACTCGCCGAGCGGATCGACACACGTCAGACCTGTCGTCCCTGGTGACGAGGTCGCCGTGCTGGCCGTCGTGTTCGACGCCTTCAGCAGCCCCGGGCGCGACGGCACCGAGGAGGTGGCCATCGTTCGCGGCACCTGGAACCGGTGCCCACGACCGGACCGGATAGAGCTCGTCGCCGTCGACGGCGGGGCCGTGGTCGGGCACGTCCTGGCGGCGCCGGGCCGCCTCGACGGCCAGGCGACCGCAGCCGCCGGGGTCGCGCCGGTGTGCGTCGCACCCGCGCACCAGGACCGGCGCTTCGGGACCGCGCTCGTGCAAGAGGTGATCCGCCACGGCGAGGCGCGCGGGTGGCCCCTTCTGGTACTCCTCGGTGACCCCGCCTTCTACGGGCGCTTCGGCTTCGAGCCCGCGGGCCCGCTCGGCCTCAGCTACGAACCGGTCGGGGCGGGCAACCCGCACTTCCTGGCTCGCCGCCTCCCCGGTTACCGCGAAGCGCTGCGCGGAGTGTTCTCCTATTGCTGGGAAGGGTGAGTCCTGTTGGGAGGGGTGGGACAGTCCGCCCCGCGCCGGCGATGTTTTCCGAAACTATCAACGATGCCGTTGATAGTTTCAAAAGTGGCACACGTCGGACACCCTGCTGTGGTTGAGGCCGTAGAGCTCACCAAGCCAACTCCCCGCCGAGGCGGGGGCGCCGACGTGAGCGTGTTACTCGGCGTCCGCGCCGGCGCCGGCGAGCTCGAGCGGCGGGGGCTGGATCCCCTCGATCGCCGTGAAGCTGAGCTGCGGCCCCTCGCCGTCGATGGGCGACTCCTCCACGTCGACGACGATCGTCTCGCCCACCCGGAACTCCTTCCACAGGATGCGCTCCGACAGCGGGTCCTCGACCAGCTGCTGGATCGCCCGGCGCAGTGGCCGTGCCCCGAGCTGCGGGTCGTAGCCCTTCTCGGCCAGCAGCGTGCGGGCGGCGGGCGTCAGCTCCAGGCCGATGCCCTGGTCGGACAGCTGCTTGACGGTGCGCGACATGAGGAGGTCGACGATCTCGGTGACCTCGGCCCGCGAGAGCTCGTGGAACACGATGACCTCGTCGATCCGGTTCAGGAACTCGGGCCGGAAGTGGCTCTTGAGCGCCTCGTCCACCTTGGCCTTCATGCGCTCGTAGGTCACCGCCTCCGAGGTCTTGGCGAAGCCCATGGACGACTTGCGCAGGTCCGCGGTGCCCAGGTTCGACGTCATGATCAGCACGGTGTTCTTGAAGTCGACCGAGCGGCCCTGGGCGTCGGTCAGGCGACCGTCCTCCAGGATCTGCAGGAGCGTGTTGAACACGTCGGGGTGGGCCTTCTCGACCTCGTCGAAGAGCACGACCGAGAACGGCTTGCGCCGCACGGCTTCGGTGAGCTGGCCACCCTCCTCGTACCCGACGTAGCCGGGAGGCGAGCCGACCAACCGGCTGACCGTGTGCTTCTCCATGTACTCGGACATGTCGAGCTGGATCAGCGCGTCCTCGTCGTCGAAGAGGAACTCGGCCAGCGTCTTGGCGAGCTCGGTCTTCCCGACGCCCGTGGGGCCGAGGAAGATGAACGAGCCACTCGGGCGCTTGGGGTCCTTGAGGCCGGCGCGCGTGCGCCGGATAGCACGCGACAGCGCCTTGAGCGCCTCCTCCTGCCCGATGACCCGCTTGTGCAGCTCCTCCTCCATGCGCAGGAGCTTGGCGGTCTCCTCCTCGGTGAGCCGGTAGACCGGGATCCCGGTCCAGGCGGCCAGCACCTCGGCGATCACCTCTTCGTCCACGACGTCGAAGAGGTCGACGCCCTCGGCGCGCAGCTCGGCCTCCTGGCTCTCCTTGCGGTCGAGGCGCTCCTTCTCCTGCTCGGCCAGCTTCTTGGCCTGCTCAAAGGCGCCCTTCTCGATGGCAGCCTCCTTGTCGGCGCGTAGGCGCGCGATCTCCTCGTCGAGCTTCTTGGCGCCCGGCGGGGTGCTCATGCGCCGGATTCGCAGGCGGCTGCCGGCCTCGTCGATGAGGTCGATCGCCTTGTCCGGGAGGTAGCGGTCCGCCAGGTAGCGGTCGGCCAGGTTGGCCGCGGCCACCAGCGCCTGGTCGGTGATGCTGACCGCGTGGTGCGACTCGTAGCGGTCGCGCAGGCCCTTGAGGATGTCGATGGTCAGCGCCACCGTCGGCTGATCCACCTTGACGGGCTGGAAGCGCCGCTCGAGTGCGGCGTCCTTCTCGAGGTGCTTGCGGTACTCGTCGATCGTGGTGGCGCCGACGGTCTGCAGCTCGCCGCGCGCCAGCATGGGCTTGAGGATGGACGCGGCGTCGATCGCACCCTCGGCGGCACCCGCGCCGACCAGCGTGTGGATCTCGTCGATGAACAGCACGATGTCGCCCCGGGTGCGGATCTCCTTGAGGACCTTCTTCAACCGCTCCTCGAAGTCGCCGCGGTAGCGGCTGCCCGCCACGAGGGCGCCCAGGTCGAGCGTGTAGAGCTGCTTGCCGGTCAGCGTCTCGGGCACCTCGTTGGCCACGATGCGCTGGGCCAGGCCCTCCACGATGGCGGTCTTGCCGACGCCGGGCTCACCGATCAGGACGGGGTTGTTCTTGGTGCGGCGCGACAGGACCTGCATGACGCGTTCGATCTCTTTGGCACGTCCGATGACCGGGTCGAGCTTGCCGTCCCGGGCGAGCTGGGTGAGGTTGCGCCCGAACTGGTCGAGCACCGGCGAGCCCGAGGGGTTGTCGCCCGAGCTGGCGCCCTGGCTCGCGCCGACGGACTCCTTGCCCTGGTTGCCCGACATGAGCTGGATGACCTGCTGGCGCACGCGCCCGAGGTCGGCTCCGAGGCTGACGAGGACGGTGGCAGCCACGCCCTCGCCCTCGCGTACGAGACCGAGGAGCATGTGCTCGGTGCCGATGTAGCTGTGGCCGAGCTGCAGGGCCTCGCGGAGCGAGAGCTCGAGGACCTTCTTGGCGCGCGGCGTGAACGGGGGTGAGCCGCTCGGCGCGGTCCCGGCCATGCCGATCGTCTCTTCGACCTTCTCACGCACGGCCTCGAGGGAGATCCCGAGGGACTCGAGCGCCTTCGCAGCGACCCCCTCGCCTTCGTGGATCAGCCCGAGGAGAATGTGCTCGGTGCCGATGAAGCTGTGATTCAGCAGGCGCGCTTCCTCCTGCGCCAGCACCAACACCCTCCGTGCCCGGTCGGTGAAACGTTCGAACACCCTGACCGCCTCTCCCTTTTGTTCCTATTGCTTCTCGGTCCAGTGTACCTGTGGCCTTAGTGGAACACGCCGCAACCCTCTGCGACGGCCACTTCGGAGGAAAACCCCGTCGACCTGGATTTCCTTCGCCCCTGCGACCTGGCAGTTGTCGACATTCGACAGCCGTGACCTAACGTTTCGGGGAGTGAATCCTACCGAGGCCCTCGGCCTGCCCCGCTTGCAAGAGGGACTGCGGCGTCTCGAGCCCCTGCTCACCGCCTCGGTAGTGACGGGCGACGGCTTCCTCGACGAGGTGACGACCCATCTGATCGCGGCGGGCGGCAAGCGGTTGCGACCCCTGTTGGCCCTGGCCACGGCGACGGCGGGCGAGCGGGACGCCACGGAGGACGACCTGATGGGTGCCGTGGCGGTGGAGCTCGTCCACCTGGCCTCGCTCTACCACGACGACGTGATCGACGAGGCGACCATCCGGCGCAACGTCGAGAGTGTCAACAGCCGCTTCGGGAACCTCGTGGCCATCGTGGCCGGTGACTACCTCCTGGCACGCAGCGCGGCGATCGCCGCCAGCCTCGGGACCGAGATCGCGGCGCTGCTCGCCGACACGCTCGGCCGTCTCTGCCAGGGCCAGGTGACCGAGGTCCGCTCGGCCTTCCAGATCGGCCGCAGCCGTGACGACTACACCGCATCCATCAGCGGCAAGACGGCGGCGCTGACCGCGACGTCGTGCCGGATCGGCGCGCTGACCGGTGGCCTCCCCTCCTCGGAGGTCGACGCGTGCACGGAGTTCGGGCGCTGCTTCGGCATGGTGTTCCAGATCCGCGACGACATCCTCGACATCAGCGCCACCGACGGCCAGCTCCAGAAGCCGGCCGGGCAGGACCTGGCCGAGGGCATCTACACGCTGCCGGCGCTGATCGCGCTGGCCGACCCCGACGCGGGACCGGACCTGCGCGCGCTGCTCGGGCAGCCGCTCGCGCAGCCCGAACGCGACAAGGCACGCGCCATCGTCATGTCGTCCCGCGGCATCGCGGAGTCGCTCGACGTGGCGCGCGCCTTCGTCGCGGACGCGAAGACGGCCGTCACCGGGATCGCCCGACCCGATCTGCGGGCGGGACTCTCCCGGCTGGTGGCCGAGCTTCTCAGCGACCTGCCCGACTAGCCGGCGGTCGAGCCGGACGTGCCGGTCGCACCGGTGGTGCCGCACTTGGCCTCGATCTTGGCCAGCCGCGCGTTCAGCTTCGTCTCACGGGCCTGCACCTTGGCGATGCGGTTGGCGATGAAGTCCGCCACCTTGGTGTGGTTGGCCGCCTTCGCCTTGGTCTCGCGGGCCTCGGCCTTGGGAATCCGGGCGTTGACCTTGCCCTCCCAGGTCTGGATGCGGGCCTCGACCTTGGCGGCCCTGGCGCACACGGCCGCCGACGGGGTGCCCGTGGCGGTGCTGGTGGTCGCGGCGCCGGCGATGCCGGCCATGCCGAAGGTCAGTGCCCCCGCGACAGCCGTTCCTGCGATGATCTGGCGAAACATGGTGTCCTCCTTGGACTTCGGTGCGCTCCGTTGCGCCCCTGCCGCCACTCGACGGCACTGACCAACCCTGGACGGCAGATGTGAAGATCCTGTAAGGGCGGTGTGAGGGATGCGACGGAAGTGTAAGAGCGGCTGAAGAAACCGAGGTGTGCGGCCGCTCGAGAAGAGTTCGGCTGCTCAACCCCGGTCGGGCCGCAGCGTCGGGAAGGCGATGACCTCGCGGATGTTGGGCACGTCGCCGAAGAGCATCAGCAACCGGTCGATCCCGAGCCCGAAGCCCGACGTCGGGGGCAGCCCGTACTCGAGGGCGCGGAGATACTCCTCGTCGACCTGTGTGGACTCCTCCTCGTCGCCGGCCCGCGCCTTGGCCGCCTGCTCCTCGAAGCGGGCGCGCTGCTCGTCGGGGTCGATGAGCTCGGTGAAGCCGTTGCCCAGCTCACGCCCGGCCACCACGGGCTCGTAGCGCTCCACGAGCTCGGGCCCGTCGCGGTGCCGCCGTGCCAGGGGTGAGACCTCGGCGGGGTAGTCGATCACGAAGACCGGGCCCCACAACTCGGGCTCCGTCGTCTTCTCGTAGATCTCGAGCAGGATCTTGCCCGGTCCCCACGCGTCCTCGACGTGGATGCCGACCTCCTCGGCGACCGTGGCCAGCTCGGAGCGCGGGGCGCGCACGTCGAGGGTGAAGCCCGTCGCCTCGGCGATGAGCTCGGTCATCGGCGCGCGCCGCCATGGCGTCGTCAGGTCGAGGTCCCTCCCGCCGTAGGTCAGCTTGGTCGTGCCGAGCACGTCGGTGGCGAGGCCGGCGACGAGCTCCTCGAAGACGACCATGGTGTCGGTGTAGTCGGCGTAGGCCTGGTAGAGCTCGAGCATCGTGAACTCGGGGTTGTGACGCGGCGAGATGCCCTCGTTGCGGAACATGCGCCCGATCTCGAACACCTTGTCGAAGCCGCCGACCACGAGGCGCTTGAGGTAGAGCTCGGGTGCGACGCGCAGGAAGAAGTCGGTGTCGAACGCGTTGTGGTGCGTGACGAAGGGGCGCGCCGTGGCACCGCCCATGATCGGGTGCAGCAGCGGCGTCTCGACCTCGACGAAGCCCAGCGCCCACAATCGGTCGCGCATGTGGCGGATCACGTCGCTGCGCAACCGCAGCAACTGGCGACTGCGCTCGTTGGCCCACAGGTCGACCTCACGCTGGCGGTAGCGCGTCTCGACGTCGCTGACGCCGCGCCACTTGTCGCCGAAGTTGCGCCGCGCCTCGGCCAGCAGCTCCCACGACGCGACCTTCACCGAGAGCTCGCCGCGGTTGGTCCGCACCACCTCGCCGGTGGCCCCGACCCAGTCCCCCAGGTTCAGCTTGATGAAGTCGTCGAAGCGCTCGGTCCACTTCGCCCCGGCGAACAGCTGCACCGAGCCGGATGCGTCGCGCAGCTCGGCGAAGGAGATCTTCCCCTGCGGTCGCGAGAACATGACCCGACCGGCCACCCCGACGGTGACACCCGACTCCTCGCCGGGGGCGAGCGACGACCAGGCTTCGACCACCGCCGCCGCGTCGTGGCTGCGCTCGAAGCGGTACGGCACGGTTCTCGGTTCGGTCATGACCCCTGACCTCTCGTGACCGGACCGCTCATGGATTGACGTTGCGCTCGTACACGATGCGCAGGCCGTGCAGGGTCAACCAGGGCTCCACGTGCTCAATGGTGTCCGAATACGGGGCGATGAGCGAACTGAACCCACCCGTAGCGACGACGGCGGAGGGCCCGAGCTCCTCCATGAAGCGCCGGGCCAGCGCGTCGACCAGCCCGGCGAACCCGTAGAGCGTCCCGGACTCGATCGACTCCACCGTCGAGCGCCCGATCACGCTGCGCGGCTCGACCAGCTCCACCCGCCGCAGCGCGGCCGCCTGCTGGTAGAGGGCGTCCAGGCTGATGGCCACGCCCGGCGTGATGGCCCCCCCGAGGTACTCGCCCTTGGCGCTGATCGCCTCCACCGTCGTTGCCGTGCCCATGTCGATCACGACGCAGGGGCCGCCGTAGAGGTCATAGGCCCCGACGGCGTCGGCGATGCGGTCGGCGCCGACCTCCTTGGGGTTGTCGTAGAGGATGGGCATGCCGCTCTTGGTGCCCGGGCCGAGCACGACGCACGGCACGTCGGAGAACCAGCGGGAGGCCATCTGGCGCAGCTCGGCCGTCACGTGGGGCACGGAGGAGCTGACGGCGATCCCGCTGACGGACGCCGCGATGTCGAGCCCCTCGAGGTCGAGCAGCTGCGTGAGCAGGACGGCATGCTCGTCGGGGGTGCGGGTGGGAACGGTCGAGAGCCGCCAGTGGTGGGTGAGGCCGCGCGGCGCCGTGGGGTCGTGCTCGGTCCCGATGCCGACGCCGACGCCCTCCTCCGGCGCGGGCACGTCCCCTTCGTCGCGCGCGTACAGCCCGATGACCGTCTCGGTGTTCCCGACGTCGATGACGAGGAGCATCCCTCAGCCTTCCCCCTGCTCCGTCCAGATCAGGTCCAGCCCGAGGTCGAGCACGGTCGCCGAGTGCGTCAGCGCGCCGACCGAGATGCGGTCGGGGCCCGCCGCCGCGTAGGCCCCGATGGTGGCGAGCGTCACGCCGCCCGACACCTCCGTCAGGATTGGCCGCGTGGCGTCCAGGCCCGCCACCGCGATCGCCTCGACGACGGTCCCCGGGTCCATGTTGTCGAGCAGCACGGCGTCGGCCCCGGCGCGCGCCGCCTCGGCCACCTGGCCGATGGTGTCGCACTCGATCTCGACCATCCGTCCCGGCCACAGCGCGCGGGCCCGGCCCACCGCCTCGGCGATGCTCGTGCCGGCCAGGTGGTTGTCCTTGACGAGGACGGCGTCGGAGAGCCCCGCCCGGTGGTTGGTGCCGCCGCCCGCGCGCACGGCCGCCTTCTCGAGGACGCGCAGCCCCGGCGTGGTCTTGCGGGTGTCGAGGACCTGGACCGACGGGTTGCTCTCGTGCGCGGCGGCCACGTACTGCGCAGTGAGCGTGGCGACGCCCGAAAGGTGGCCGAGGAAGTTCAGTGCCGTGCGCTCCGCCGTCAGGATGGGTCGCAGCGGGCCCGTCACCTCCATGACGGTGTCGCCGGCCGACAGCTCGGTGCCGTCGACCACGTGCCAGATGAGCTCGAGCGCGGGGTCGACGAGCCGGAACGCCTCCGTGGCGCAGTCGCGTCCGGCCAGGATGCCATTGTGCCGTGCCCGCAACGCGAAGTGGGCGGTGACGTCAGCCGGCACCAGCGCGGCCGTGAGGTCCCCCTCGGGCCCGAGGTCCTCGGCCAGCGCCCTTCCCACCGCGTCGGCGACCGCGCGGGCGTGCGCCTCCGATTCGGGCTCCCCCTCGCTCACGAACTGCTCCGCGCCGGGACATGCCCGTGGACGATGCGTCGGCGCCACGCCGGGTCGGTGTGGGGGTACTCCCGACGGGCATGGGCACCCCGGCTCTCGGTGCGCGCCAGCGCGGCGTCGAGCAGCGCGTCCGCCAGGCGCAGCAGGTTCGCCAGCTCGCCGGCGCCGACGGAGGCGGCCGCCTCACCGAGCACCGACGTCGTGTCCTCGACGACCGCGCGCGCGTCGCGCAGCGACTCGGCGCTGCGCACGACCCCCGCGCCACGCGTCATGGCCCGCTGCAGCGTGTCGCGCAGCTTGGTCACGTCGACCCCCGGTAGACCGTCCGCGCCCGGGCCGGCGGTGGTGGCGGCGCGCTGGGGCAGGAACGTGCACCCGATCCCGTCAATCGGCGCCTCCCCGAGCACGGCCCGCAGCGCGCCGCTCGGCTCAGGCCCCACCACCCCGGCCGCGATGCGCTCGGCCAGGCGAGCCCCGAAGACCATGCCCTCGAGGAGCGAGTTGGACGCCAGGCGGTTGGCCCCGTGCACGCCCGTGCAGGCCGCCTCACCCACCGCCCACAGGCCGGGCAACGCGGTGGCGCCCCAGAGGTCGGTGACCACGCCCCCCGAGAGGTGGTGTGCCGCCGGGGCGATGGGGAGCCAGTCGTGCTCGGGGTCCAGTCCGATGGACGAGAGCGAGGCGGCGATGGTAGGGAAGCGCTGAGAGAACCGCTCGAGGGCGGTGGCGTCGAGCCACAGATGGTCCACGCCCTGCGTCGCCATGCGCGCGGCCATGGCGCGGCTCACCACGTCGCGGGGCGCCAACTCGTCGACGAACCGTTCGCCGTCGCGGTCGCGCAGCAAGGCGCCGTGGCCGCGGAGAGCCTCGGACAGCAGGGGGCGAGGCATGGCCGGATGGTGCAGGGCTGTCGGGTGGAACTGCACGAACTCCAGGTCGGCTATGGAGACGCCCGCCCGCAGCGCCATGGCCACGCCGTCGCCGGTGGACTCGGGAGGGTTGGTGGTGACGGAGAACAGCTGGCCCGCCCCGCCGGTCGCCAGCACCACATGGTCGGCCCGCACCTCCACGGGGTGGGCGCGCTCACCGCCGGGCGGCAGCGCGGTCACCCCGACGCAGCGCCCTCCTTCGGTCAGGAGGTCGAGAGCGAACCAGCCCTCGAGCACGGCGCTGGCCGAGGAGTACGTGGCGTCGACGAGGGCACGCTCGACCTCGGCCCCCGTGGCGGCGCCGCCGGCGTGCACCACGCGGGGCCGCGAGTGGCCCCCCTCGCGGGCGAGCGCCAGCAACCCCGTGGCCTCGCGGTCGAATTCGACGCCCAGCGCGATCAGCTCGTTGACGCGCCCCGGGCCCTCGCCGACCAGGATGCGCACGGCCTCCTCGTCGCACAGGCCCGCGCCGGCGGCCAGCGTGTCGGCGAGATGCAGGTCGGTCGAGTCCTCGTCGCCGCCCAGGACCGCGGCCACACCGCCCTGGGCCCAGCGCGTCGCCGACTGGGACAGCGCTCCCTTGGTCAACACGCCGAGCGACAGGCTCGACGACGACGGTGCGCCCGATCCGGCCAGCCGCACCGCGGCCGACAGCCCGGCCACCCCGCTACCCAGGACCAGGACGTCGAATGGTCCGGGTCGGGCGGCGCCCGTCACGTCGGTTCGGTCAGCGTGAGCTCGGCGTCGAGGCGAGCCGAGACCTCGTCGATCACCCGGTTGCGCCCGTCGACGTGCACGACCCGCGGCACGTAGGTCTCGAGCTCCGCACGCTCGTAGTCGGCGTAGGTGATGATGATCACCTTGTCGCCCGGCGCGACCAGTCGTGCCGCGGCGCCGTTCAGGCAGACCTGCCCCGCCTCGCCCTCAATGGCATACGTCTCGAAACGGGCGCCGTTGTCGATGTCGAGCACCGCCACCTGCTCGTAGGGGAGAACGTCGGCCAGCGCCATCAGCTCGGTGTCGATGGAGACGGACCCCACGTAGTTGAGGTTGGCTCCCGTCACCGTGGCGCGGTGGATCTTGGACTTCATCATGCGGCGGCGCATCGGCTCACCCGGTCCTTTCGAGTTGGCGGACTTCGTGTGTGGCGTCGGTCCCGGTGGGGACGCCGTCGGCGTCCTCCAGGGCGGCGCTGTTGTCGATCAGCCGGACGGGGCCCACCTGGGCCGCGACCAGCAGGCGGACGTCCGAGAGGTCGTCGAGGATGCCGACGTCCTCGAGCGAGACGGCGTCCACCGCCACCGCGTAGTCGAGCCGCACCAGTGGCTCGCCGGCGACGGCGGCCCGCATGGCGCGCGCCACGTCGTCGCCGGAGTGCGCACCGGCGGCCAGGGCGGCCCGGCCCGCGGCCAGGGCCTGCGACAGGGCGGCCGCCGCCTCCCGCTCGGGTCCCGACAACCGGACGTTGCGGCTCGAGAGGGCCAGACCGTCGGCCTCCCGCACGATCGGGCACCCGACCACCTCAATCGGCAGGCAGAGGTCGGACACCATGCGTCGGACCACCGCCAGCTGCTGGAAGTCCTTCAACCCGAAGTAGGCGCGGCAGGGGCCCGCGATGGAGAACAGCTTCGAGACCACGGTGGCGACACCGTCGAAGTGGCCCGGGCGCGACGCACCCTCCCAGCGGTCACTGACCCCGCGCACCGACACCGTCGTCGCCGGTGGCGCGGGCCACGACGGGTACATCTCGCTCACCGGCGGGACGAACACGACGTCCGCACCGGCCTCGGCGCACACGCGCAGGTCCCGCTCAAGCGTCCTCGGGTAGCGCGCCATGTCCTCGGGGTCGCCGAACTGCAACGGGTTCACGAAGATGCTGACCGCGACCACGTCGCACTCGGCCCGGGCGCGGGCGATCAGGGAGACGTGCCCGTCGTGCAGCGCGCCCATGGTGGGCACCAGCCCGACCGTGCGCCCGGTCGAGCGGGCCCGGTCGAGCGCATCGCGGCAACCGCCCGCGGTTTCCATCACGCCCATCGCGCCGCGACGCCCTACACCGCCGCCGGCACGACCGGCTCGGGCACGTCGGAGTGAGCCAGCCGCGTCGCCAACGCCGCCCCGGCCTGGTAACCGGGGCGCTCGCCCTCGGGCAGCGCGTCGAGATGACGGCTGAGGGTGGCCCAGTCACCCCGGCGGGCGGGCCCCGTCAGCGCGGCGCGTGCCCCGAGCGCGGCGACGTCGTCGACCGCCGCCCTCGTGAGCGGCAGGAACGACTCCAGGTCGAGCCCGACCGCCGCGGCCACCCGCTCGACCTGTCCCAGCAGCGCCACCACGTGGTTCGCCGCGATGCAGGCGGCGGCGTGATAGGCCGCCCGGTCGCCGTCGCTCACCTCGACCACGCGCCCGCCGAGGCACTCGACGATCTCACGCGTCACCGGCGCCCCCGCCACGGCGAACGTGACGCCCGAGCCGAGGCGGGCCGCACCGACCTCGCCGGTGGGCAGCGGGACGAGCGGGTGGACCGCCCCCCGCTGGGGGTGCGGCGCCAGAGCGTCGAGCCCGAGCGAGCCCGAGAGGTGGACGACCGTGGTGCCCGCGACGGGGACGACCGCCGCGGCCACCTCGGCGATGGCATCGTCGGGGGTGGCGATGACGAGCACGTCCACACCCCGCGCGGCGCCGGAGAGGTCGTCGTGGCGCCCGCAGAAGCCGGCGAACTCCCAGCCGCGCGCCGACAGCGCAGCGGCGAGGGACGTGCCGGCCCGACCGGGACCGATGATCCGGATGGAGTGCATCTGGCCTCCTTCGGCGTTCCAGCCCCTTTCGGGTGCCGTTCGCCTACAGACGATCCGAGAAACAGCCCCTAGAGACTACCCACACGGGAGACCCGACCACCAGAGGCCCTGAGCTGCCCTGACGTGACCAGATCGGGTGCCAGGTCCGCCAGTGGTCGCACCACGAACCGCCGTTCCCACAGGCGCGGGTGCGGGACGACGAGGTCCGCCTCGTCCACCTGCCACCCGTCGACGAGGAGGACGTCGGCGTCCAGGGTGCGCGGCCCCCAGCGGACGGTGCGCACGCGGCCGGCCGCTGCCTCCAGGTCGCGGCAACGCCCCAGGAGCTCCCGCGGGCCCGCGGCCGTCGACAGCTCGACGACGAGGTTGAGGTACGGCCCCTGGTCCTCGGGACCCCCGACCGGATCAGTCTCGTAGAGCGGCGAGACGCCCACGACGTCGCCGGCGCTGCGCAGCCCCTCGACGGCCGCCCGCAGGTGCGCCCGGCGGTCACCGAGGTTCGAGCCCAAGCCGACGAAGGCGCGCCACGGCGGCGGTGCGGCCGCCGCCATCAGCGGGCGCGCCGCACCCGCACCCCCGTCGAGCCCACGTCGAGCGCCAGCGGCGGGCGCAGCTTGCGGACCGTCACCTCGACCGCCTCCAGGCGGCGGTCGGTGATCAGCAACGCACTGGCCAGCCGCCCGGCCAGCGCCTCGAGCAGCCGGTAGGACCGCCCGCCGACGATGTCGAACGCCGCCTGGGCCAGCGCCCCGTAGTCGACGGTGTCGGTCAGGTCGTCACTCTGCTGCGCGGCATCCATGTCGAGCCAGGCCACGATGTCGAGCGAAAAGGGCTGGGCTCGTTCCCGCTCCTCGGGGAGGACGCCGTGCACGCCCGTGACCCGGAGGTCACGGATCTCGATTCGGTCGGTCACGGCGCCTCGCCGCGCCCCGGCATGCCCTCCAGCTCGGACAGCAGCTCACGGCCGGGCTCGCCCATGGCGTGCCCGCACACGTGCTCGACCAGCGCCACCGCCTGGGGCAGGTTGCCGATGCGGTTCGACCAGACCAGGTAGCCGGCGACGACCCCCATGACCCGGTCGCCGAGCTCGTCCTGGTGCACCAGGATGCGCAGGCCGGCGGCCAGCGAGTCGTCGATGTCCTGGTAGCAAGCCGCCAGGACGGGCCGTGGGTCCCCCGAGCGCTCGAGTGGATAGTGGGCCCAGGCCAGGCCCTCCTCGTCGTAGGCGGCCAGGTTGTGCGGGGAGGGGAGGAGCGAGATGACGCGGCCGAACCCCTGGACGCGCAGCCAGATGATCTCCTCCTGGCGCCGCACCCGGCGGTGGTTGACCGAGAAGCCACCGGGGCGCTCGCTGACAGCCAGGTGGTCCGTGATCACCCAGGTGAAATTGCGTGGCGGGATGCCGGCGGCCCACTTGCCCTTCATGCGGCAGGACCATACAGCCGCGCCACCTGCACCGTCGCCGCCACGTCGTGGACCCGGACCATGGCCGCCCCGGCCACCATGGCCGCCGCCGCCGTCGCCAGCGATCCCTCGGCCCGCTCGTCCAACGGCGCCGCCTCCCCCGCCTGGCGGCCGGCCGGGCCGGCCGCCAGGACGCCCAGGAAGCGCTTCCGGCTGGCCCCCACCAGCACCCCGGCACACCCTGCCTCCTCGGACGCGGCGACCAGCTCGGGCAGATGGCGCAGCAGCGAGAGGTTGTGGGCCATCGTCTTGCCGAAGCCGATGCCAGGGTCGACCCAAACCTCGCCCACCCCCGCCGCCCGCGCCCGCCGGGCCCGCTCCAGCACGAACGCCCCCACCTCGCCGACCACGTCCTCGTAGCGGGGGTCGTCCTGCATGGTGCGCGGCTGGCCCTGCATGTGCATCGCCACCCAGCCCGCCCCGGTGGCGGCGGCTACCCCCCAGAGCGAGGCGGAGATGTCGTTGACGAGGCTCGCCCCGGCCGCCACCGCCGCCTCGGCCACCTCGGGCTTGACGGTGTCGACCGAGATCCGCACCGCGCCGGCCACCTGGTCCGAGCGGGCGAGCGCCTCGACCACCGGGACCACCCGGGCCAGCTCGACCGCGGCCGAGACGGGCTCGGACCCCGGGCGGGACGACTCCCCGCCCACGTCGATCACGTCGGCGCCCTCGGCCACCATCTCGAGCCCGCGGGCCACCGCACGCTCGAAGGTGTCGTAGAGCCCTCCGTCGGAGAAGGAGTCGGGCGTGACGTTGAGCACGCCCATCACGAGCGGTCGCCCGCCGCCCGGCCGCACCGGCGTCAGCGGCCCCGGATGAACTGCATCGCCTCGGCCCGCGTCGCCACGTCGGAGCGGAACAGCCCGCGCACCGACGACGTCACCGTGACGGTGCCTGGCTTCTTCACACCCCGCATCGACATGCAGAGGTGCTCGGCCTCTATCACGACGAGCACGCCGCGCGGCGTGAGGATGTTGGCGATGGCGTCGGCGATCTGGGTCGTCATGCGCTCCTGCACCTGCAGGCGCCGGGCGTAGCCGTCGACGAGGCGGGCCAGCTTGGACAGCCCCGTGATACGGCCGTCCTCGGCCGGGATGTAGGCGACGTGCGCCTTGCCCAGGAACGGCACCAGGTGGTGCTCGCAGAGCGACGCGAACGGGATGTCACGCACCATCACCATCTCGTCGTGCTCGGCCGCGAAGGTGACCTCCAGATGGCGGGCCGGGTCGTCGTGCAGCCCGGAGAAGAGCTCCTCGTACATGGCCGCCACGCGGCCGGGCGTGGCGGCCAGCCCGTCGCGGGCGGGATCCTCGCCGATGGCACTCAGCAGCTCCTTGACCGCCGCCCGCACCCGCTCGACGTCGACGCTCACTGGTGGGCCCCCTTGTAGAGGTGCACCCCGGTCAGGTTGCGGTAGCGCTCGTCGACGTCGAGCCCGTAGCCCACCACGAACTCGGGCGGGATCACGAAACCGACGTAGCGGAGGTCCAGGTCGACCCGCTGCTCGCCCTCCTTGACCAGCAGCGCGCAGATCTCCAGGCTCTTGGGCTGCCGGGCCTTGAGGTAGCGCCGCAGGTAGTTGAGGGTGAGGCCGCTGTCGATGATGTCCTCAACGACGAGGACGTGGCGGCCCTCGAGCTCGGAGTCGAGGTCCTTGACGATGCGCACCACGCCTGAGGTCTTGGTGGCGCTGCCGTAGGAGGACACGGCCATGAAGTCCACGTCGACGGGCAGCGCGATAGCGCGGCAGAGGTCGCTCATGAACAGCATGGCGCCCTTGAGCACGGCCACCAGCAGGGGTGGCTCGTCCCCGTAGTCGGTCGTGATCTGGGACCCGAGCTCCACCACCCGCGCCGCCAGACGGTCGGCCGCGACCAGCACGGGCCCGACGTCGGACTCGGCCCATGCGGGCACCCCCGCACTGGCCGTCTCGTGGGTCACCGGCGTGACATTACCGGAGCCGCGCGGCTCCACCCGGAGCCGGCCGTCCGTGCGGCGCACCCGCTGGCCCCCCGCCAGCTCGGTCCCTCGCGCGTCGCCCGCGGCCACGGCCAGGGTGCGGTCGACCTCGGCCAGCGACGGCGGGTGTTCGCCGCCGCCCACCTCGCGCAGCCACCTGCGCAACGCGCGGCGGGCGACCGGGCGCGGCGCCCGCGCCACGGCCCGGGCGTCGGCCGGGTCGGGCAGCGCGTCCTTCGCCAGCGACTCCATCAGGGCCACCTCGTCGCGCAGCACCGCGGCCTGCCGGGCCAGCAGGGGCACGGGGTCGCGGCCCGCCACGTCTGCACAGAGCGGCAGCAGCTCGTGGCGGACGCGGTTGCGCACGAAGGCGGGGTCGTCGTTGCTGGGGTCGCAGACCGGCACCAGGCCGACGACGGCGCACAGAGCCTGCGTCTCGCTCCGGCGCAGGGCCAGCAGCGGGTGCCGCAGGCCCGGCTCCATCCCGGCCAGCCCGTCGGAGCCCGCCCCGCGCAACAGGTTCACGAGGATGGTCTCGGCCTGGTCGTCCATGGTGTGACCGGTCGCCACCTCCTCCGGCAGCACCGCGAAGCGGGCCGCCCGGGCCCGGGCCTCGAGGTTGGGCCCTCGGGGCACCGACACCCGGCGGCGCTCGGCGCGCGCCCCGACCCTGGCGGCGGCCGCTTCCACCACACCCGCCTCGGCACCCGACCCGGGGCGCAGGTCGTGGTCGACATGAATGGCCGTCACGTCGCAGCCGGCGGCCGTGGCCAGGACGAGCAATGCCAGCGAGTCGGCGCCACCCGACACCGCGCAGGTGAGCGGGGTGCCCGGCGGCGGGAAGGTGCAGCGAGCCAGGAGGTCAGAGACGAGGGAGGCGGTGCCTTCCTCCTCACCCACCGGCCCGGGCCACCCACACGGTGGGGTCGCGGATCTCCTCGAGGGTGGGCAGCCACTCGGGGCCCTCCCAGACCCGGGCCAGCAACGCCGGGCCGCCCGCGTCCTCCACCGACTCGACGAAGCGTTCCCCCTCGGCGTACTGGCGCATCTTGGCGTCGAGGCCGAGGAGCTTGGACATCAGCTTCGCCATGCCGCGGGCCTGGGTGCGCCGCTCGTGCAGCACGCGGGAGAAGTGGGCCGCCCCGGGGAGCTCTGCCGCGCCGGCCCGGTCCATGGTCACGTCGCCGTGGCCCTCGAGGAGGCTCATCATCCCCGAGATCTTCGACAGCGCGAGCCGTTGCTCGGGGGTGGCCAGCATGCCGACCACGCCGGCCTCACGAGCAGGGTTGCGCCCGTTGCGCACTTCGTTGGCGACACGCCCCAGCATCTCGGCAAAGCCGGCGGGGTCCCCCGAGAGCGGGCCGAGCAGCTCGGAGACCAGGCCGACGAAGTGGTCGCGCAGCCAGGGGACGGCGGTGAATTGGAGGCGGTGTGTCACCTCGTGCAACGCGAGCCAGAGGCGGAACTGGCTCGGTACGAAGCCGTACTGCTCCTCGACCGCCACGATGTTCGGGCCCACGTAGGAGACCAGGTCCTGGTCCTCCGGCGACTCGTCGTTGATCAGCAGGTCGTACTGGCCCAGCACGCGGGTGGCCATGTAGGCCAGCATCAGACCCAACTGCGTGCCCGCCACGGCCCGGCCCACCACGAGCGAGGGGCCGCCCAGCTTCGCCCCCCGCTTGCGCTGCATTTCCATCAGGGCGGGACCCACCAGGCGCTCAATGGAGCGCACGTTGGCCGCCGCCCAGCCGGGACGGTCGGTGACCTTGGCCCGGGCCGTCCCGTGGGCCGAGCGCAGCCCGGTCGCCTCGCTGACGAGGGACTCGGCGCGTGCGGTCAGCTCGTCGAACTGGGCCTGCAGGTCGGAGGAGCGGTAGGAGGCGGGTGCCGGTTTGAGGATGAGGGCGCCGGCCGCGACCCGCTGCGCCAGGGCCCAGTCCACCATGGGCGGAGCGCCCAGCGGCGCGTCCGGGACCGCCGGGGAGATGTCAGTGCTCGCCGTGGTGCTGTCGGCTTTCTTCGTCGATGGCCTCGGCCACGCGCCGGATCAGGCTGTCGGGCACCCGGTCCTTGCACCGGTTGGCGATGACCCGACGCAGTTCGGCCTCGAACTCGGCGGCGCCGCCACAAGGCCCGCACCAGTCCAGATGGACGCGGATCACCTCACGGCGCTCCTCGGTGAGCTCGCCGTCGAGATAGTGGTACAGCTCGTGCACCGCCTCGTCGCAGTCGATCGACGGGCCGAACAGCCCGGCCGCGTCGACTGTGGTGCCCTCCTCGGTCTTCTGGCTCTTGTGCAGGTCCTCGCTCATTCCCTCGATCCGCCGGGCACGCTCCCGACGAGTCCCCTCGCTTCCGCTACATCGTGCAACGCCTTCTGCAGCGCCCTTCTTCCCCGGTGGATCCGGCTCATGACCGTCCCGATCGGGACGTCGGTGATCTCTGAGATCTCCTTGTAGCTGAAACCCTCGACGTCGGCCAGCAAGACGGCCATGCGGAATGCCTCGGGCAGGGCCTCGAGCGCCGCCTTCACGTCCTCGTCGGTGAAGCGCTCCAGAGCCTCGTCCTCAGCCGACCGACCGGGGTCGCTGCCCCCGGAGCCGGCGAGCCGCTTGTAGAGGTACAGGTCTTCGACGTCCTCGACGTCGGCCACCTCGGGCCGGCGCTGGGCGGCCCGGTAGGAGTTGATGTAGGTGTTGGTGAGGATCCGGTACAGCCAGGCCCGCAGGTTGGTGCCCTCGGTGAAGGACCCGAAGGAGCGGTACGCCTTGAGGTAGGTCTCCTGTACGAGGTCCTCGGCGTCGGCCCGATTGCGCGTCATCCGGAGCGCCGCCGAGTACAGGCCGGGCATGAACTCCATGGCGACGTCGGTGAAGTACGCCTGGTCTGCCATGGACCCACCCTATCCACCCGGCGATATCGTCTCCGCCGTGACCAGCGCCCCAGCGAATCTCGGCATCGACCTGCTGAGCGGCACGTTCTTCGGACGGGAGCCCCACGACGCTTTCGCCTGGATGCGGGCCCATGCCCCCGTCTACTACGACGAGCCCAACGACCTGTGGGCGGCGGCCAGCTACGCCGCCGTCAAGCAGGCCTCGGTCGACACCGAGTCGTTCTCCAACGCGGGTGGCATCCGGCCCAAGTTCCCGCCCCTGCCGATGATGATCGACTTCGACGCCCCCGAGCACGTGCGCCGACGCCGGCTGGTCTCCGAGGGCTTCACCCCGAGGCGCGTGCGCGCCCTGGAGCACAAGCTGCAGTCGGTCTGCGACGCCCTCCTCGACCAGGTCTGCGAGAAGGGCAGCTGCGACTTCGTCAAGGATGTCGCGGCCCCCCTGCCGATCATCATGATCGGCGACATGCTCGGCGTGGCGCCCGAGGACCGTGACGACCTGCTGCGCTGGTCCGACGACATGCTCAAGGGCCAGGGCGCGCCCGACCCCGCGCTCATGGAGAACGCGATGACCGCGTTCGTGGAGTACTCGGCCTACATCCACCCCGTCTTCGACGAGCGCCGGGCCGCGCACAACACCGACGACCTGGTCGGGGTGCTCTGCCATGCCGAGATCGACGGCGACTCGCTCGACGACGACTCGCTCGTGCACGAGACGCTCCTCATCCTGATCGGGGGCGACGAGACGACCCGCCACGTCATCAGCGGCGGCGTCGAGGAGCTCCTCGCCCACCCCGACCAGCAGGAGCGGCTGGCCGCCGACCCGGCCGGGCTGATGCCGGGCGCGGTCGAGGAGATGCTGCGCTGGGTGTCGCCGATCAAGAACATGGCCCGGGTGGCAACCCGCGACGTCGAGCTCGCCGGGGCACGCGTCCGCGCCGGTCAGGAGCTGATCCTGCTCTACCCCTCGGCCAATCGCGACGAGGCGGTGTTCGAGGACGCCGACACCTTCGACATCACCCGCAGCCCCAACCCGCACATGGCCTTCGGCTTCGGGGCCCACTTCTGCCTTGGCAACCAGCTCGCCCGCCTGGAGCTGCGCGTCATGGTGGAACGAGCGCTGGCCCGATTGCCGGACCTGCACCTGGCGGTGGACCGGGAGGCGCTGCCGCGCCGGCCGGCCAACTTCATCTCCGGCATCGAGGAGATGCCCGTCGAGTTCACGCCCTCCGCGCCGCTCGGGGTCGGGCCCGTCTGATGGCGGCGGGGTCCCGGCACGCCGACGGCATCGCCGGGCGTTCCATCCTGGTCACCGGCGGTGGCAGCGGCATCGGCCTGGCGACGGCCGAGCGCCTGGTCGCCGACGGCGCGCACGTCACCATCTGCGGACGGACCGAACAGAAGCTCGCCGACGCAGCGGCGCGGCTCGGTGAGGCCGCGGCCGACGGCGCCAGCGCCCGCTACGTTGTGGCCGATGTCACCGTCGAGGAGCAGGTCAACGCGGCGGTCGCCGCCACGACCCAGGCGACCGGGCGCATCGACGGGCTCTTCGCCTGTGCGGGATGGTCGCTCCATCTCGGCTCGGTGTTGATCGCCGACGTCGCTGCGGTCCGAGCCACGGTCGACCTCAACCTCGTGGGCTCGGTCATCTGCGTGAAGCAGGCGGGCGCTGCCATGGAGACGCAGGGCGGCCCGGGGTCCATCGTCTTGATGTCCTCGGGTGCGGGCCGCTTCCCCCACCCGCACCTGTGGGCCTATGGGGTAGCCAAGGCCGGCATCTGCTTCCTGACCGAGACGGCCGCAGAGGAGCTCGGCCCGCTCGGCATCCGGGTCAACGCGGTGGCGCCGGGCATCATCGACGACGAGCTGATGTCCTTCATCACCGCCGGCGGCCCCCTGCTCGACGACTACCTGGCCCAGATGCCGCTCGAGCGGGTCGGCACCGTCGAGGACGTGGCGGCGGCGGTCCGCTTCCTCATCGGCCCCGAGTCCTCGTTCATCACGGGGGAGACCCTCGGCGTCGATGGGGGCCATCACCTCCGCCGCGGTGCCGACTACTCGCTGCTCTTCGGCTGATCACCGGCGTACCGCGACAACAACGAGGGACGTGGAGCATGTACTTGCACCACTAATCCGAAATGATTACCGTTATGGTTATTATGACCATTCGGCGCCTGGTGCACACCCTCCTGTCTGGCGCACTCGGCCTGGCCTTCGTCGGCCTGGCGGGCGTCGCCGTGGGCGGCGCAGCCACGGCGGCGAAGGGCGCGGCGGTCGTGCACGTGGTCGCAGCCGAGAACTTCTGGGGCAACATCACGAGCCAGCTCGGGGGGCGTGACGTCCGCGTGACCTCCCTGATCACCAACCCGAACGCCGACCCACACCTCTTCGAGACGAGCGCCGCCGACGCGGCCACGCTGGCCCAGGCCCAGGTCGTCATCGAGAACGGCGCCGGCTACGACACCTGGATGCAGTCCCTCCTCAGCGCCGACAGTGGCCACCCGAGGATCGTGGTCGCATCGTCGGTGCTCCACGTCACGGGCAGCGACCCCAACCCCCACCTCTGGTACGACATCCCCCGCGTGCCGGCCGTGGCCGCGGCCATCACCGCCGCGCTGGCGAAGGCGGCGCCGCAGGACGCGTCGACGTTCCGCGCCAACCTCGCCCGCTTCGATGCGTCCCTCCTCCCCATCGATGCCACCCTGGCCACCATCAAGAAGGACTTCCACAACGTGTCGATCGCCTACACCGAGCGGGTGCCGGGTTATGCCGTGGCGGTGGCCGGCCTCGACGTCAAGACCCCGCCCGGCTTCGCCGCGCTCGATCGAGGAGGGCGTCGATCCCGGTCCGGAGGACACCCTCGCCATGCAGCAGCTCATCACCAAGCACGACATCAACGTGCTCCTCTACAACGTGCAGACGGTGACACCTGTCACGACACAGATCCGCACGCTCGCCGTGCAGCACGGCATCCCCGTGGTGGGCGTGTCCGAGACCATGCCCGCCGGGGTGGCCACCTACCAGCAATGGCAGCAATCGCAGCTGACCCATCTCCTCCACGCCCTCCGGTCGAGCCGGAGCCCGTGACGACAGCACCCGTCGAGCTCCGGGCGGCCTCCGTCCGCCTCGGCCAACGGACCCTGTGGTCCGAGCTGGACCTGACGGTGTCCGAGGGCGAGTTCCTCGCCGTGCTCGGCCCCAACGGCACGGGCAAGACCACGCTGCTCAAGGTGCTGCTCGGCCTCTTCCCCCTCTCCGAGGGCACGGTGCGCGTGAACGGCGCGCCACCGCGCCGCGGCAACCCTGCACTGGGCTACGTGCCCCAGCAGCAGGCCTTCGACCGCACGCTGCCCATCCGCGGGCGCGACCTGGTGCGCTTCGGCGTGGACGGCCACAAATGGGGTGTGCGCCGACACGCCCGCGCCACGAAGCGGCGCGTCGACGACGCACTGCGGGCGGTGGGCGCCGCCGTCTACGCCGACGCCCCCGTCGGCCTGCTCTCGGGCGGCGAGCAGCAGCGGCTGCGCATCGCCCAGGCCCTGTTGGGCGACCCCACGGTCCTGTTGTGCGACGAGCCCCTCCTGGCGCTCGACCTGGCCAGCCAGCGCGCCGTCACCAGGCTCATCGACGAGCGTCGCCGCGCCGCGGGCACGCCCGTGGTCTTCATCACCCACGAGGTCAATCCCGTGCTGCCCTATGTGGACCGCATCCTGTACCTCGTGCGCGGTCGGTGGGCGATCGGGACCCCCGCCGAGATCCTGACCAGCGAGCGGCTCAGCGACCTCTACGGGATCGAGGTCGACGTGGTCAAGGTGCGCGACCGCTACCTGGTCGTCAGCGCCGAGGACGAGCTGCCCACCGAGCCCGGCGCCCACCCGCACCATGCCCATGACGTCGACCATGGTGCCGGGCACGGTCACTGATGGGCATCGGCTTCTACCTCCAGTTCCCGTTCGCCCAGCATGCGCTCGAGGCCGCCTTTCTCGTGGCGGTCAGCTGCGGCCTCATCGGTCCCTTCGTCATCACCCGCACGATGTCGTTCGCCGTGCACGGCACGAGCGAGCTCGCGTTCACGGGCGCCGTCGCGGGACTGCTGGTGGCCGACAACCCGCTCGCGGGAGCGCTCGTCGGAGCGCTCGTGGTGGCCTCGCTGATCGGGCTCCTGGGGCAACGCGCCTCCGAGCGCGACTCGACCATCGGCGTCATCCTGGCCGCCGGGCTCGGCCTCGGCGTCTTCCTCCTCGGCTACTACCACGGCTACGCCAGCGAGGCGCTGAACATCCTCTTCGGCAACATCTTCGGCATCAGCTCGAGCCAGATCCTCCTCCTGGGCGCCATCGCGATCGCCGTGGCCGCAGTGCTCACCGCCATCTGGCGCCCGCTGCTCTTCGTGTCCGTCGACCCCGACGTCGCCCAGGCGCGGGGCGTACGGACGGGGCTGCTCGGCATCATCTTCCTCTTCGTGCTCGCGGTGACGGTGACCGAGGCGGCGCAGATCGTGGGCACCCTCCTCGTGCTGAGCCTCGCCATCACGCCCGCCGCGGCCGCCCAACGTCTCAGCTCCAACCCGTTCGTGGTGACGGCTCTCTCCATCGCGATGGCGGTGGTGGCGGCGGACGGTGGACTCCTGCTGAGCTTCCAGTTCCCCACCGTCAAGCCCAGCGTGCTGATCGTCGCCCTCAGCTTCGCCTTCTACGTGGTGGCCCGCCTCGTCGGCCCCGCCGTGATCGCCCGGCGGAGGCACCGGGCGGCCGCCCCGGACCTGGCAGAGTTGAGCCGTGGCTGAGCTCAGCCAGCACGTGGGCCGCACGTCGCGCCGGACCCGGCAGGGTGAGGCGGTGCTCAACGTCGTGCTCGGGTCGGACAACTTCCGCAGCGCGCAGGACATCCACGCCGAGCTCCGGGCCTCCGGCGAGGCCGTCGGGCTGACCACCGTCTACCGGCACCTGGCGCTGCTCACCGACGAGGGGCGCCTCGATGCGCTCCAGACCGCCGACGGCGAGCTCGTCTACCGGCGCTGCCACAGCGAGGCGCACCACCACCACGTCGTGTGCCGCGTCTGCGGCCGCGGCTCCGAAGTGGAGCTGGCGGACCTGGAGCGCTGGGCGGAGGCAACGGCGTCCGCCCTCGGCTACAGCGACGTGACCCACACCGTCGAGATCTTCGGCGTGTGCGCGGACTGCCGCGCCTGAGCACGCCGGCCGGACGGCTCAGGCCAGCTGGAAGAGCCCGGCGTCGATCACCGTCTCGCCGCGCTGTGTCTCGGTCCGGAAGCGGTAGGCGCCCTTCGCGTCCTCGCCGATGTCCCACACCGAGATCGTGAGGGTGTCGCCCGGCATCGTGGGCTTGGAGAAGCGGGCGCGCATGGCGCCGAAGTGCGCCGGGTCCGAGCGGCAGACGGTGTGGAGCAGCGCCCGCCCGGTGAAGCCGTAGGTGCACAGCCCGTGCAGGATGGGGCGGTCGAAGCCGGCCCGCTTGGCGAACGTCGGGTCGGAGTGCAACGGGTTGCGGTCCCCGCTGAGCCGGTAGAGCAGCGCCTGGTCGGCTCGGGTCGCGTAGGACACCACCTCGTCGGGCTCGCGCGTGGGCAGCGGCTCAGTCGCCAGCGAGCTTTCCTCGTCGCCCTCGGGGTTCCGGGGCCCGCCGAAGCCACCGGCGCCACGAATGAAGAGGGTGGTGCGGTTGGTGAAGGCCAGCTCACCGCTGTGGGCGTGGCGCGATTCGCTCTCGAGCACCACCAGACCGGCCGACCCCTTGTCGTACATGCCCGCCACCTTCGTGACGATCGACACCGTCCCCGCCGTGGGGATCTCGCCGTACAAGCGGATCGCCTGCTCGCCGTGGACGACCATGGCCGGGTCGAAGTCGCCGATCGACTCCCGGCCTCCACCGCCCTGGCCCACGATGGTCGTGAAGGTCGGGAGGACGCGCTGGGTGACCCCGACCGAGTTCTCGGTGGTCAGGTCGAGCTCGAATCCCGTCGGATCGAGCGCCCCGGCCCCCACGCCCAAGGCGTAGAGCAGCGCATCCTTGTGGTCCCACGACCGCTCGAAGGGCTCGGAGGTGGAGCCCACCGCACCGGGGTTCAGTCCCATCGCTGGTACCTCTCTTCTCGTTGTGTCCGGTTCTTCTCGTCGTGTCCGGTCTCGTCCTCCGAGACTGCTCGGGTTCCTTAGTGACGGGATTTGATGTTACATGAATTTCTGTCATACTTGTCAAGTGGAGGCGAGCGACCCCGCCGAGATGACCATCGACGAGCTGGCCGCGCGGAGCGGGACCACGTCCCGTCGCGTCCGCTCCTTCCAGACCCTGGGTCTGCTCCCCCATCCCGAGCTGCGGGGGCGCACCGGCCTCTACACGCCGGCACACCTCGCCCGCGTCACCGCCGTCTTGCAGCTCCAGGACCGGGGATTCTCGCTCCAGTCGCTCGCCGTGCTCTTCCGGGCGCTCGCGGCGGGTCACTCGCTGGCTGATGTCCTCGGTGTCACCGAGCCGGCTGCGGCGTCGGGCGATCCGGGCGCCGACGCCACGGCGGACACGGCCGAGCTGTACGGCTTCGCCGAGCTCCAACCGCCCGTGACGACGGCGCGCCGAGCGCGGGCCGGAACGTTGCTCTCCGTCGTCCCCACCACCGTCTGGGACGAGAGCGAGGCGTCCTAAGTCCGACGGGCGCTCGATATGGTGGCGAGCCGTGACCGCTCCCACCGCCGTCCCCCTGCTGCGCTGGGAGGAGGCGGAGTCGTACGGGGCCGCGGTGGCCGTGACCACTCGCCAGGGCGGGGTGTCGCACCCGCCCTATGACACGCTCAACCTCGGGCTGCATGTGGGCGACCGCCCGGAAGGCGTGGCGGTGAACCGGGCCCGGGCGGCCGCCGGCTTCGGTGTCGGTCTCGAGACGATGGTCTTCGCCCAGCAGGTGCACGGCACCGCGGCCTCTCTCGTGGGACCCGCGGACCGCGGCCGCGGCACGGCGGCCGAGGACGACGCAATCCCCGCCACCGACCTGCTGGTGACGACCGCGCCCGACGTCACGCTGGTGATGCTGGTGGCCGATTGCCTCCCCATCGCCCTCGTCGATCCGGCAGCCCGCGTCCTCGCCGCCGTGCATGCCGGCTGGCGCGGCACCGCGGCGGGGGCCGTGGCCGCGGCCGTGCTCGCCATGGAACGGCGGGGGGCGAGGCCGGAACGTCTGCGGGCCTTCCTCGGCCCGGCCGTCGCCCCAGACCGCTACCAGGTGGGTGCCGAGGTGTGTCGCGGCCTCGCACGTGCCGTGCGGCCCGACGCGCTCGACGCCGGCGTCACGCGGCCCAACGGGCCAGGCCACTGGCAGGTCGACCTCGTCGCCGCCAACCGTCAACAGCTGCTGCGCAGCGGTCTCCGGCCGACGCACATCGCCGACTGCGGGCTCACCACGGCTGACGAGTCCCTGTTCAGCGACCGTGCCGCGCGGCCCTGCGGCAGGTTCGGCCTGCTGGTGCGATTGCTCGACTGAGGCCGCCGTGCCACCATCGGCGCCGTAGCATGGGGTCGCCCGGCGTCCGGGCAACTCCCGCCCGCATGCCTCCTCCCGACCACTTCCGCTACGACGGCGTCGTCATCGACGCGGGCCGGTCGACGGTGACCTGCAGGTACTCGACCACCACCCACACCTTCACGGAGCGCTTCACCTTCGGGCCGGACGGGGACTGGGACGACCCGGCCGTCCAGGCCGCCGTGCGCATCCTGTTCCTGCTGGCGGGCGTGTCGTACTACAAGACGACGGCGGCGCCGGTGATCGACCTCGGCGATCTCCCCACGACCGCGGCCGAGCGCGCCTTCTTGACCGGGTACTACGCCCACGGGCTCGGAGAGTTCGCCTACCGCAACGGCATCGACCTGCGCGGCCTCGAGGTGAGGGGTGCCGACGCCTCCCCCACGGCGCCGGTGCGCTACGAGCCCGAGCGGGGCCGCCCGCTGATCCCCTTCGGCGGCGGGATCGACTCCATCGTCACCGTCGAGTCCCTCTCGCCCGACCACCCGGGCGCGGCGCTGTGCGTGGTCCACCCTTCGGGCGATCGCTTTGCCGCCATCGAGGACGCCGCTGCGGTGACCGGTTTGCCCGTGGTCCGCGTCGCGCGCGCGATCGACCCGCTGGTGCACCGCTCGGCCGGGTTGGGGTTTCTCAACGGACACGTGCCGGTCACCGCCATCATCACGGCGGCGGCCGTCGTGGCCGCCGTGCTCGGTCGGCGCGACGCCGTCGTGCTCTCGAACGAGTGGTCGGCCTCGGTGCCGACCCTGGTGGTGGACGGGCACCCGGTGAACCACCAGTGGTCGAAGGGCGAGGAGTTCGAGCGTGGCTTCGCCGAGCTCGTGGCGAGCGCCCTGGGCCCCGAGCTCTCCGTGTTCTCCTACCTCCGTCCCCGCACTGAACTGTGGGTGGCCGAGCGGTTCGCCGGGCTCACCGACTACCACCACACCTTTCGCAGCTGCAACCGCGCCTTCCACCAGGACCAGGGCCGGCGCCTCGCCGGGTGGTGCGGGCAGTGTGACAAGTGCTGCTTCATCGACCTCGTCCTGGCGCCGTACATGACACTATCGGACCTCGCCGCCATCTTCGGAGGCAACGAGCCCCTCCAGAACCCGGACAACGAGCACCGGTTCCGGGCCCTGGTGGGGTTGGGTGCCGACAGCAAACCCTTCGAGTGCGTGGGTGACGTCGACGAGTGCCGGGCCGCCGCGCGCAGCGCAGCGCAGCGCGCGGACCGGGCGAGCACCGTCGTCCTCCGTCGGCTGGACGAGGAGCTGGCCGCTCGCCGACAGGGGACGGGCGCCGACGCGACGGCCGCCCTGCT
Organism: uncultured Acidimicrobiaceae bacterium; assembly: GCA_963717455.1. Taxonomy (GTDB): domain Bacteria; phylum Actinomycetota; class Acidimicrobiia; order Acidimicrobiales; family RAAP-2; genus Bog-473. The sequence continues at coordinate 684,123 of OY970336.1, read as the reverse complement.
CGTGCCGCGCGGTGCCCACCACATCCCGGAGCGCTATGCAGCCGCCGATCTCCTGGTCCGCGCTCGCTGACGCGTCGGTCGGCGTCTGGGGGCTGGGCGTCGAGGGGAACGCCAGCGTCCGCCGCCTCCGTGCGATGGGTCGCGTGCCCGTCCTGGTCGACGACGCGGCCGGCGCGCCCACCATCGACGGGCTCGAAGTCCTGGCCACGGGGTCGGGCGGGCTCAATGCGCTGCTCCGTTGCGACGTGGTGGTCAAGAGCCCGGGCATCAGCCGTTACCGGCCGGAGGTGGCGCAGCTCGAGGCGGCGGGAGTCGCCGTCTGCGGGGGTCTGGGCCTCTTCATGGCCGAGGCCGACCCGACCCGCGTGGCCTGCATCACCGGCACCAAGGGCAAGAGCACGACGACCGCGTTGGCCGTGCACCTCCTCACACGGCTCGGCTACCGCGCCCGGGCCGGGGGGAACATCGGCCAGCCGCCCTGGGACCCCACGCCCGAGACCGCACCCGACTACTGGGTCATCGAGACATCGAGCTTCCAGGTTCCTGATCTGGCCACGTCGCCGCGCGTGGTCGCCGTCACATCGTTGTCGCCCGATCACCTCGACTGGCACGGCACCGTCGAGCGCTATTACGCCGACAAGCTGTCGCTGTGCACCAAGCCGGGGGTCGAAGTCGCGCTGGCCGACGGCTCCGACGAGATGCTGCGGGAACAGGCGTCCCTGCTCGGCCCGCACGTGCGCTGGGTGAGCGCGCCCGAGGTCGAGCGCGACGCGGTCTGGTCACATGCGCTGGGGCTCCCCGGCCCGCACAACGCGCGCAACGCGTCCATCGGCCGAGCCGTGCTCGTCGCGCTGGGGATCCCCGAAGTGAGAGACGACGCGCTGCTCGCGGGTGCCGCGGCGGGCTTCGGCGGGTTGCCCAGCCGGTGTCATTCCCTGGGCCGGGTCGGCGAGGTCGAGTTCGTCGACGACGGCCTGTCCACCAACGTGCTGCCGGCACAGGCCGCGCTGCGCGCCTTCGAGGAGCGGCCGGTCGCGCTGCTGGTCGGTGGTCACGACCGCGGCCTCGACTACACGCCGCTGGGACGGACCGTCGCGTCACGCACGGCGCCGACGCTCGTCGTCACCATGCCCGACAACGGCCCGCGCATCGGTGCGGCCGTGCGCGATGCCGGCGGAGCTGCGGTGGAGGTGATCGACGCCGCCAACCTCGACGCTGCGGTGGAGGCGGCGTTCGGATGGGCGGGACCCGGAGCGGTCGTGCTGCTGTCGCCGGCCGCGCCCAGTTTCGGGCGCTTCGCCGACTATCGGGAGCGTTCGGCCGCCTTCGCGGCTGCGGCCGCCCGCTGCGGGCAGCTCAGTTGAGCCGCATTAGCAGGGCGCAGTGGCGGGTGCCAGCTCCTCGCGCTCGCTGAGGAACAGCCACCACGAGTCCGCCGACACGAGCGCCGCGACCTGCACGACGTCGGGATCGGCTCCCATTTCGACCAGTGCCTCGAGGGACCAACCGGCGTGCTCCACCTCCTGGGTGCGGTGCACGTCCCAGAAACGGGTGCCCTGCTCGTCGAGCCCGTAGTGGCGGCGGAGGCCGTCGGACTTCGAGCCGGCGATGTCGGCCCCCTGGACCTCGTAGGCGGCGACCATGGCCAGCGCAGCCGCGGGATCGTTGGCCGCCGCCGTGCGCACGAGCGCCAGCAGTGCCGCCGTCGAGGGCGTCGCGGGTGCGTCGTGAGCGGCGCCTGTGGCCTGCGCGAAGGTCTCGAAGAGCTCCGCGTGCGGCTCCGGCGATCCGAGCTCGTCGGCGAGGTTCGCCTGCACGAGCTCACGCGCCCGGCCCTCAGGCAGCGCGTCGGCGATGGCCGCCAGCGTCACCGGAAGTTCGCACTCGATGTGCCGATATTGCTCCGCGTAGGCGGCCAGCTCGCCCTCGGAGAGGGTGCCGGCCTCCCAACGACGGTAGAAGGGGTGCGTGAGCAAATGACGCCCGACAATCGCCTCTGTCAGCACCTCGTGAATCCGTTGAGTGTGCATGCGGCACCTTATCTTCTGCTGTGGCCCCGCCACCGGGGCGGCCGGCGGACGGCCGGCGGGGCACAATCGGGGTTGTGCTCAGCCTGGTCTGCTTCCTGGTGGGCGGGCTTCTCGGCTGGGGTGCGGCGCAGAGCGGGGTGCGCGTCCAGCGCGTCTGGCCCATCGCCCTGCGGGTCCAGATCCTCGTCACGTCCGCCTCGCTCTCCCTGGTCGCCGCCTGGCGGCTGACCTCGGTCGGCGAGCTCGTGGGCCCCATCGCCCTGTCCGCCGGGTTATGGCTCATGCTCGGAGCGGCGTTGGCCACGCGGGGACGACGGAGTGCCGGAGAGGGGTCGCTCGAGGCCTGGGCGGTGAGCCCCAACAGCGCGTTCTGGGTCGTCCCTGCGGCCGCCGCCTTCGCCGGATCCACCGGGACGATGATCGCCGTCCTCGCCAACGTCATCACCACGGCTTGGACGGGCGTCGCGGTGCACCTCATGCGACGCGACGCACCGCTCAGGCAGCGCCGCGCCACGACCTGGGTCGACCAGTCCCCGGTCCTGGCGTCGCTGGTGGGACTCCTGCTCCATGTGGTCGGGCCCGCACCGTCGTGGACGGCCGACGTCCTGCTCCTGGCCGGACCCCTGCTCGCCTTCTCCGGCGCGGCCCTCTTCACGGGGTCGGTGATCCACCCCCACAACCTGTCGGTGCCCCGGTCCGAGCACGCGGTGCGCCGCTGGAGCTGGCTGACCGTGGTCCGGATCGCCTACTACGCCATCGTGGCGCTCGTCGCCGGCCTCGCCTCGTCGACCGCGCTGGCCGTGGTGGCGGTCCTGAGCGGGCTGAGCGCGCCGTCGTTCCAGCCGATCCAGCTGGCCGTGCTGTACGGCTACCGCTCCGAGCTCGTCGTGGCGGCCGTGCGCTGGGGGTGGATCCTGGCCCCTTTCGGGCTGGTGCTGGCCGAGATCATCCGTTAGGGGTGGTGTGCAAGGCTGGTTGCGATGGGGAACGCGACAGCGGGGCTGGTGGTGCTCGCGCCCTATGTCCCGCGCATCGCTGCCGAATGGGATCTCGACGCGCCCGGCGCATTGTGGCGCGAGATCGAAGGCACGTGCTGCTTCGTGGACATCTCGGGCTTCACCGCCCTCTCCGAGCGCCTGGCCCGGCGAGGTCGGATCGGCGCCGAGGAGCTGACCGAGGTCCTCAACCACGTCTTCTCCCGGATGCTCGAGGTCGCCTACGGCAAGGGCGGCGCGCTGCTCAAGTTCGGCGGCGACGCCCTGCTCCTGGCGTTCACCGGAGACGACCACGCGGTCAGGGCCACCCAGGCCGCCGTCGCCATGCGTGCCGCTCTGCGCGAGGCCCGGACCCTCCCGACCTCGGTCGGCCGGGTGAACCTGCGGATGTCCGTCGGGCTCCACAGCGGGACCTTCCATCTCTTTCGCGTCGGTGACACACATCACGAGCTGCTGATCAGCGGCCCGGCCGCCACCGAGACGACCCGGATGGAGCAGGCGGCCGACGCCGGAGAGATCGTGGTCAGCCCCGACACGGCGGCGCGCCTGCCGGCGGGTGCCGTCGGCGCGGCCAAGGGATCCGGTCGACTGCTGCGATGGCGCCAGGTACCCGAGGACGGCCCGGGGCCCGTGCCGGCCCGGGCGGTGCCGTCGGCCGCCGTCGAGGTGTCGGTGCCCGCTGCTCTGCGCCTCAGGCTCGCGCAGGGCACGGGCGAGTCGGAGCACCGCCTGGCCAGCGTGGCCTTCATCAAGTTCCAGGGGGTCGACGACCTGCTGGCCTCCGGCGGTCCTGACCGCGCCGCCTTCGCGCTCGATACGATCGTGCGCACCGTCCAGCACGCCGCAGATCGCGAGGCGGTCACCTTCCTCGCGTCGGACATCGACGCCAACGGAGGGAAGATCATCCTCACGACCGGCGTGCCGGCGACGCTCGAGGATGACGAGGGGCGCCTCCTGCGAGCCGCGCGCTCGGTCGCCGACGCCTCTCATCCCCTGCCCATCCGCATCGGGGTCAACCGGGGACACGTGTTCGCCGGCGACATCGGCACCGCCTACCGGCGCACGTTCACCGTCATGGGGGACACGGTGAACCTGGCCGCCCGGCTCATGGCCGCGGCACAGCCGGGCGAGATCCTGGCGACCGCGCCGGTCCTCGACCGGGCCCGCACGCACTTCGTCACCGAGCCGCTCGAGCCCTTCTCGGTCAAGGGGAAGTCGGAGCCCGTCCAGGCCTACCGCGTCGGGGCCGCCACGGCACCGAAGTCCGAGGCCTACGGCATGCTGCCGTTCGCGGGTCGCGACAAGGAGCTCACGACGCTGCTGCAGGCCCTCCACTCCGCCGGCGCCGGGCACGGAGGGGCGGCCCTGATTGCGGGCGAGCGGGGCATCGGGAAGACACGGCTGGTCACCGAATGGCAGCACGCGGCCGCACCGGTGGACACGCTCGTGCTGCAGGGCGAGCCCCAGAGCACCGCTGTTCCCTATCACCCCTTGCGGGGCGCCATGCGCTCGGTCCTGGGTGTCGACGCTCGCGACAGGGCACAGGCCGGTGCGCAGCTGCTGGCGGCGCTGCAGGCAGTGGACGAGGGGCTCCTCCCGTGGGCGCCGTTGCTGGCACCCGTCGTGGACGCAGAGGTCCCCGCCACGTCGGAGAGTGCGGCCGTCGCGGAGGAATTCGTCCGCCAGCGGATCGCCGACCTCGTCGTGGCGACACTCGACGCGTCGTGCCGCGGCCCGCTTCTCGTCGTCGCCGAGGACGCGCACTGGTTCGACGACACGACCTCGGAGATCTGCGCGCGCCTGGCCGGTGCCGCGGGCACACGTCCTTGGCTCGTCTGCGCGACGCGCCGTCCGGGTGCTGAGGGTGGCTTCGAACCATTGGACCCGCAGACCCGGCTGCTGCTGGCACCCTTCACCGACGACGTGGCGCGGGAGCTGGTGGAGGCCGTGACGGAGACCGCCCCCCTGCGCCCCCACGAGCGGGAGCGGGTCGTAAACCGGGCGGGCGGCAACCCTCTGTTCCTCGAGGAACTGCTCCGCATCGTCTGGGCGACGGACGTGGCAGCCCTTCCGGACACGCTCGACGCGGTCGCCATGCGCGAGATCGACTCGCTGCCGACGACCCCACGGCGCGTGCTGCGGCTGGCTTCGGTGCTCGGGCGGTCCTTCGACCGATCACTGCTCGACCGGCTGCTCGCGGCCGAGTCGATCGAGGCCGGCGCCGATCCCCTCGCCGAGCTCGAGGCTCAGCTCCTCCCCGACGAGGAGGGCAGCGGGCGGATCCGCTTCCGGCATGCCCTGCTGCAGGAAGCGGCCTATCAGAGCCTGCCGTTCCGGCAGCGGCTGGTGCTGCACCGCGAGGTTGGCCTCGCCCTGGAAGGGGACGCCACGAGGGACAGTGCGGTCGCGCCTGCGCTGTCACTGCACTTCCAGGCGGCCCAGGACTGGGAACGGACGTGGCGCTACGCCCGGCTGGCCGCCCGCATGGCGCAGGAGGCCCATGCCGCGGGCGAGGCGGTGGTGCATCTCGAGCGCGCCGTTGCAGCCTCGCGCCGGATGGCCCAGGTCGGGCGCGACGAGTTGGTCACCGTGTTCAGCGACCTCGGCCGAACCCTCGAGCTGATGGGCGAGTACGCGCGCGCTGACGACGCCTACCGAGGGGCGATGCTCGCGGCAGGGGGCGATCCCATGGTCAGGGCGCGCATGGCGTACCTGCGGGCGCATCTTCGCAGCGAGTACCTCGGGCGGCCGTCGGCTGCCATCCGCCAGCTCCGCGCCGGGAGGACCGAGCTCGCAGACGTCGGGATCCGCGCCGCCGGCCTCCGGGCCCTGCTGCTCGCAGAGGAGGCCGACGTGCGCGAACGTCAGGGCCGCTTCCGCGAAGCGTACGAATGCGCCCGCGTGGCCGTCGCCGAGGCCGAGGGCGCAGGCGACGCACGCGCCCTGGCCCTGTCCCTGGACGTGCTCAATGCCTGTCTCATCCGGACTGGCCACCCTGACGAGGCGAACCACATGGACCGGGTCCTGGCGTTATACGAGGAGCTCGATGACGAGGTACAGGTCGCCATCGCGTTGAGCAACATCGCGGCCGTGGCGTTCTTCGCGTCGGACTGGGGGAAGGCGGCCGATTACGTGGTGCGGTCCGCCGAGGCGTCGACGGCAGCGGGCGACATCGGCAGCGCCGCCATGTCGCGGTACAACCTGGGCGAGATGCGCGTGAACCAGGGCCGCCTGGAGGAGGCGGTGGCGCTGATCGCCCCGGCCCGCCGTGAGCTGGAGTCCTTCGGGTACCGCATGCTGACCGCCGCCGCCGAGATGCAGCTCGGCCGTGCCACCGTCTTCCTCGGCGACCTCGACGGCGGATTGGCCCTGGTGCGCGCCGCGGCGGACACCTTCGACGAGATCGGAACGCACAGCGAGTCGCTGGAGGCCCGTGCCCGCTTGGCCGAAGTCCTGGTCTTCGGCGGCCGGTTCTCCGAGGCGCGCACCGCTCTGGCGCAGGCGCGGGCGCTCGAGCGTGACGTGGGGGAGACGCCGCTGAGCGCGCTCGTCGAGCGCGTGGAGCTCACCCTCGCCGCTTCGACGGGCGACACGTCCACCGTCGAAGCCGGCCTCGACGGCTTTCTCAAGCGCGCCGAGGGGGTCCATGCGACCTACGAGATCCTGGTGGTCCGGTCCCTCGTGGAGCGACTCAGCCTCCGCCCGGCCGACCCGGTGACCGCCGGGCTCTCGCGGGACCTCGGTGTGGTCACGCTCCCCATGTTCGCGTCGACCTGAGCCGGCTCAGCGCTTCACGGACCAGTCGATCAGGCCACCCCAGGTCTCGGTGATCTGGGTATCGGTCGTCCCCGCGACGTTGACGTAATTGAACGTCTTGCTCTCGGTGCACAGGGGATCGCCCGGGTTGGTGGGCGCAGCGCAGTAGGTCTGGTCGAGGTAGGTCACTCCGTCGAGGGACACCTGCGTGGGGGCGCACTCTGGCAGCGGGCTCAGTTGTGAGTCGTTGCCGGGCTGGCACTCCGCCTCGTCGGGCCACTGGACCGTGAACGTGAACGGCACCGGGGCCGGGGAGTACGAGTTGTAGGTCAGGGTCGTGCCGTTGGAGGTCGTGGTCGACGAGAACGCTGTGTACGACTGGCAGCCGCCCCCGCTGGCGATGTTCAGCGTTGCCGAGGCTGGGCCGGGAGAGGCCGTGATCGACTGGCCGCCACAGACCTGCGGCGCCAGGGTCAGGGTCGCGGTGCCCACGACCGAGGCCGCCGTGTAGTCCTGCGGCATCTCGACCTCGACCGTGTCGAACCCGCTGATCGGCGACTGTGTGACCGAGCACGACGAGTTGCCGTTCGTGTCCGCGGTGATGGTCGATCCGACCGGGGACGGGATCTTGCACGTCGTCGACCCGACCTGGCGCCCGCCGAGGGACTCGACCAATGTCACGGGGATAGGCGCGCCGGGCCACCACTGCTCGCTCTGGAGCTGGATCTGGGCGTCGGAGAAGATGCGGTTGGTGCCGATGGCGGGGCTGGCTCCGAGCGTCGTGAAGTCGAGGCCCTCCTCGCCCAGGAAGGGCACGTTCTCGATCTGCGAGTAGGACGGGAACCCGCACACGCCGGTGTGCTGCCTGGAGGAGCCCACCGGGACGGGGCTGGGCGAGCCGAGGTAATCGTCGTTGTCAGGCGAGCCCGATATGTCCCTGTCGGGTGGGTAGAGCAGGCCGCTCAAACCGAGGATCGCAGGTGGTGTCGAGACGGTCGGCGTGCCGCACTTGCCACTCGGGGTGATGTACTGCGTCGTGGGGGTCCCGATGCCGTCGCTTCCGACGGTGTACTGGAAGTAGGTGCCGTTGGTGCCCGCTCCCTGGACGTAGGTGATGACGTCGGGGCCGGTCGTCGACGCGCCTCCGAGCTCGCTCTCGACGAACGGTACCGAGACCGGCACCACCACGGCGGCGACCCCGATGACTCCGGCGAGAAGAATGCGATGCCTGGTGAGCTGCATGATGTGCCACCTCCCTGGTTGGTGCGGCCGCCCGCCCGACCTGCTTGTCAGCCAATGCCAGGCGCTCGCCTGCGCCCATTCGCCAACGACGTCGGCCGGAGCATAACTGGGTACGGGTCAAAGGACAACCCCGGTTTCACCACGGTCAGGAGGGGTTCACCGGAATGTCACACTGACTCGCGCACCGGAGCTGTGCTCCTGTTGGGCGTCGCCCTCGAATCCAGCTCCTCGACCGTGACGATCTTGGTGGCGCGCGTCGGATAGGGGTCGGGGTAGTCGACGACCCGGACCTTGCCCGTCGGCCCAAAACGGCCACTCTCGATCACCTCGCGGGGAACGTAGGGGTCACGGCCCATGCTGCGGAACAATCGTGCGGTGGGCTCCCAGATGGTGACCCTTTCGTGCCAGCGCATGCGGTCGAGCTTGCGCAGGAGGATCATGAATGTGACGAGGGTTCCTGCCAGCACCCCGACCACCAGGGCGCCGAGGAGGGTGCCGCCGGGGAGGACCGCCATCAACCCGACCAGGAGCACCAGCAGGAGGAGCAGACCGCTCCACTCGATAGCGGACAGGGCCTGTCCAGTCGCCGCCTCAATGAGAGAGCGGTCGGCGCTCATGGTGATGCACAGGGCGACCAGCTCCTTGTAGACGGCCTCCTGCTGAGGTCCCTCGGGATCCAGCCCGTAGACGGCGTCGGTGAGGTCGAGGTGGGATGGCGTGGCCAGGTGGTAGTCCACGAGTCGGTAGTCGATCTGGTCGGTGAGGTGGCCGTCCACGAGCTCACGGACGCGACGGCGATCCGCCTCGCCGAACACCGACATCATCTGGTGGATCGAGAACAACGACGAGTTGCCCTTGGCGACGAGGTCCTGCACCAGAGCCAGCCGTTCACGGGTGCGCACGATCGTGAAGGCCAGCAGGACGCCGAAGAGAAAGGCGGCCATGCTCGCCATCGCCACGTCCACGCGCACGTCGCCCCGGTTCGGCCCGACGAGGTAGGACGCGACCCCGACAACGACGCCCGCGAGCACCGAAGGCCAGATGACCACCTCGCCGCCTGCCACGGAAGCCACGACGGAACGGAGCCACCGCGTCATGGGCGCACCGGTCGACCAGCCGACTGAGCCATCCTCGCCTCCAACCCTCCGCGCTCGTTGACCGCTGACCTTATAGAAACGGATGCGGCAACCGCTGGTCCAACATGAACTTCTCGCGAACCCCGGTGACCGCGACGCGACGCTGAACGACGGCCCTGCGTCCTGGGTGGCTCGGAACCTGCGCTCTCTATTCGAAGTCGGGCGGCCGCTTCTTCCGGAACGCCGCGATGCCCTCCGCGTAGTCGTCGCCCGAGTAGACGTCGTGGCGCAACTGGTTGATCCACTGGGAGTCCTGTGCGGACAGCGCCACCGCGCGCACGAACGTCGTGGCCTGGAGCTTGTAGGCGCGGATGGCGTCACCCGAGCGGCTCCTCACCTTCCGCGCCAGTTCGTAGGTGGTGTCGTGCAGCTCGTCGTTGCTGACCAGCCGATTCAAGATGCCCACGGCATAGGCGCGCTCGGCGGATATGAGATCGGCCGTCATGATCAGCTCGTTCACGACATTGAGCGGAAGCCGGGCCAGGAAGTACTGGATCCCCGATGCCGAATAGGGCAGCCCCAGCCGAGCCGGCGTCACGGCGAAGGCGGCGGTCTCGTCGCCGACCACCATGTCGCAGTTCAGCACGAGATCGCATGCGCCACCCCAGACGGTCCCGTGGACCATGGCGATGACCGCACCGGGATACCCGCGCACCGCCCGCAGGAGCTCCTCCAGAGGATCGGCGAAGGGAAGCGGGTCCACCCCGCGCACGGGGAGCTCGTCGATGTCGTGCCCGGCGGACCACACGTCGGCCAGCTCCGCTGCCCGCACCACGATCGCGCGCACCCCCCGACGCTCGAAGTCGCCGAGCGCGTCCATCAGCTCCTGCACCGTCTCGGCGCCCAACGCGTTGCGCATGGCGAAGTTGTCCAGCGCGAGCGTCCCGACCTTGTCGTCGACGCGGACCTGGACCGTGTCGCTCATCGGGAGGCCGTGGTATCGGTGGAACCGGCGGCTCCCGACCGGCGCGAGCGCAGGTTGCGGTTCTTGATCCGGTTGCCGCAGACCGCCATGTCGCACCACGCCCCTCGACCCGCGTGGGAGCGGTCGTAGTAGGCCCACCGGCAGTCCGGGTTCCGGCAGGCCTTGAGCCGTTTCCAGGTACCGTCACGTTGCGCGTCGCGGATGATGAGCAGGAGCTGGGCCAGGCCGCTGGTGCCGGCCGCCGCATCCGGCCGGAGCTCGATGCTGCCGCCGGCGAGGATCACCGGCCGCAGGCGGCTCGTCTCGGCGAACGCACCCAGCGCATGGAGCGTCGAAACGTCCGCGGTAGCCCCCCCGCCGTTGTGGACGAGCAGGGCGCGGATGGCCTCCCTCAGCTCCCGGGCCATGACGAGGTCCGCCTCCGCTGCGTCGTCGAGGAGGCCGGCGTCATGCAGCCACCGATGGGCGGACCCGGGGTCGTCCAGCACGTCGACGCCCGAGTCGGCCTCCCGCGTGTTCACGAAGGACTGCACCACCAGCAACGGCATCGGCGCGGGCTTCGTCTCGTCATCGGGGACCCAGGACGGGAGCGCCATGGGACGATGATAGCCGGAAGTGACCGGTAAAACTACTTGACTGGTCTTGACGTGACGTACATACTGGCTTTTGATGGTCACGGCGCTGCACGCGGGGGGTGGGCAATGATCGTGGTGCTCGAGCACGACGCCACGCTGGGGCTGCGGCGCGTGCGGATTCGAGATCGCTTGCTGGCTCGTGTCCGGGCGGCGGCGCTCGATGCCGAACTGGCGGCCGGCGCCTCACCCGAGTCGAGCGTGGTCCTGGCTCTCCACGCGGTCCACCTGAGCGGTCCCTCGCAACGGCGGCTCCTCGCCGGCAGCCTCCGGCGCGTCGTGGCTTCAGCCGACGCCCCGACGAGGTCACGGCTGAAGGCGCCCGTCTGCGGCCCCGCGGTCCGCTCCGCCGGTACCGAACTGCAGGCCGTCATCGATCGCCTCGTCGGCGCAGGGCCGGTCAGCGTGCGCGGCATGGCCCGGGTCAGGTGCCTCTTGGCCGACGGGACCGGGCCGATCTACCGGAAGTCGGCTCCCGACCGGCTGCGCAACGAGCTCCGTCGCGCGCTGGCCGTCATGGACCCATACGCCTGAGCGACTCAGGCGGCCGCCATGCCGACAACGGGCTCGCCGGGCGGGAGCCAGCCGGCCGAGCTGTGGAGCGGTGCGTCGCCGTAGTCGACGATCCCGCCGTCGCTGGCCACCAACCAGTACCCGCCGCCGTCACCGGTGGCGGCCATCCCCACGACCGGCTTGTTGAGCGGGAGCGAGCCGGCCGAGCCCTGGAACACTGCGTCCCCGTAATTGAAGATGCCCCCGTCGCTGGCCACCAGCCGGTAGCCCTTGCCGCTGGGGGTCGGGGCTGGAGCGACACCGAATCGGAGTCAGGACGTCGAGGGCAACTGGTTCAGGGCGTCGATCATCACTTGGGTGGCTTCTGCGATGCGAGACGGACACTGATATTGGGCAGCCAGAATGATGGTGAGGTAGGCCTCATAGACGGTGAGGCTCCGCGCTTCGAGCGCGGCGACGATCTGGTCGTAGTGCTTCTTGTTCGCCAGGTCCGTGCAGGCCGTTCCTGCCGACGACATGAGAGCAGCGTCGTTCGCGGTCGCCGACACCCCTGCCAAGCGCAGCACCTTGACATAGGCGGCCCGGGGGTCCTTCGGGAGGGACGGGTCCCCGTAGTAGACCTCAGCTGCAGCGAGCGCCGCCGCGGGCTCTCGGGCAGCCAGGTGCGGGAGCTCTCCGGATGGGAAGGCGATGAGGTCGACATACAGCCGGCGCTGAGCGCTGTTGCCCGCCTGGCCGGGGGCCAGACCATGGTGGACCATCCAGACAATCGAACCGGTCTGGTAGAACTCCTCGCCGCCCGGCCCCTGATCGCTCACCCCGTCGGCATGGGAGGCCACCCAGGCATGATCGAGCGGCTTGGTGCAGGGACCGACCACCGAGGTGCACCGGGCGATGCCGACGCCGTACGTCTTGTGTCCCCAGAGGCTGCCCGAATAGAAGAGCCAGAAGTGGTCATGGTCCTGGATCATCGCCGGAGCCTCGACGAGACCGTCCTCCCACGGCTGTGTGGCCCCCAGAAGCCGATGCGGCGGCCCGACGGTCGAGAGCCCGTCGGGCGACAATTGCTGTGAGTAGATGTAGGTCGGCTCATCGCAGCAGTCGCCGTCGCTCTTCCACAAGAGCCAAGGTGTCCCGTCCGACGCGACGAACACGCTCGGGTCAATGGCCCCGCCCTCGCTGGTGGGGCAGATGAATGCAGAAGTCGAGTTGTCGACGAACGGACCCGTTGGACGGGTGGCGGTGGCGCGAGAGATGCACTCCGCGTTGGTCCACCCTCGGATGGTCTTGACGCAGCCGCTGGCCGGAGGGGTGGCGAGACAACCCAGCGGCACGGTCGCCGGCGTGGAGTAGTACATGACATACGTGCCGTCCGGGCGAGCCCACACGTCCGGACCCCACTGATATCCCGACACAGACCAGGTGGGTACCTTGGGCATGGCGTCGCCGACGAAACGACCGGAGAAGCCGTCACCTCGCGACAATGCGATCACGGGCAGGTTGGCGCCGTGGTCGTACCTGGAGGGCTGACTGCTCGACGCGTAGAAGTACAGCGTGCTCCCAGCAGCGAGCGCCGTCGGGTCTGCGAAGTCTCCGTCGTAAATCGGCTCATCGTGGCTGAGCCCCGCGAGGATGTTCAAGGGCACACCGTTCTCCCGCGACGGATTCCCCCCGATCGGGCCCTTGGTGGCAGATCGACCCGGCGGAACGTAGATCTGCGCCGTCCGGACCGGCGATGGTTTGAGGACACGCCCGATGCCGGGTGCGGTCGACGAGCTACTCGTTCGAGGGCTGGTGGCCCCCTGGCTGCAGCCGGCCAGGATGACGACCGCCAGTAGTGCCCAGCCTGCTCTCCGCGTGGCCCGGAGTCTTTGCGCTCCTCGGGGACCTACACGCACATTGCGGAGCGTAAGACAGATCGAGGGAACCGTGTCAGGAAGGGTGCCAACGGATCAGGTTTCGGGCACCGGCCACCCGGGCAAAATGGCCTCTGAACTGGAGCCTGAGAGGAGATTCGAACTCCTGACCTGCGCATTACGAGTGCGCTGCTCTACCGACTGAGCTACCCAGGCAATCGTGGCCGCCCGACGAGGGCACATCTCGCTGCGTCAGGCCGGACGACGGTGAGTCAGTGTACGCGAGGCTGCAGGCGAGGAGAACGGATCGGGGTTCTCACGTGCAGCGAGACCGGTTGGCGCCTGCAGTGGACTTCTTTCCCCAGTTCAGATACCCAAACGGGCACCATCGACGATGGGGCGGAGCCCGGAGGCCGATGCAACACGCGTGCAACACTGATGCAAGGAGCGCGGCCCATAGTGGGCAACTGGATGGGGCAACCACGACCGTCACGCCGTGGCGCATCGGAGAAGGACGTGAGCAGTGGTATCCACGCTGGGAAGGCAGGCCACCGTCGACCGCCTGAAGGCGGTCGACCAGCTCCGTGACTGCACCAGGGCCCAGCTCCAGGACGTCGCGCGCCTGGCCGAGCGGATCCAGGTGGGCGAGGGGGAGGTCCTCACCAAGGAGGGCCGGATCGGGCGGGAGTTCTTCCTCATCCTCTCGGGTACCGTCGGTGTGACCCAGAAGGGCCGGCGGGTGAACACCCTCGGCCCCGGCGACTTCTTCGGCGAACTGGCCGCCCTCAACCCCGGCCCGCGCAGCGCCACGGTGACCGCTCTGTCCGATGTCGACGTGCTGATCATCGGACCGCGGGAGTTCGCCGCGATGGCCGACATCCCCGGGTTCCGGGACGCGCTGCTGAAGAGCATGGCCAGCCGGCTGCGCACCGTCGACGCGCGCCTCGCCGCGGCGTTGGACGATCAGGACGCCGCGCCTCCCGAACCAGGGTGACGTCCGGCTTCTCCGCGAATTGTGCGACCACAATGCAGCGGCGCGGCCCCGGACCACGTACGGTGACGAGGGGATCGCCGCCGACGTGGAGCGAGGGGTTGGGATGAGCACGGAAAGAGTGGACGACGGGCGCGCCGAGCCCGGCCCGCTGCAGGGGGTGCCCTGGTTCGCTGCCTGCACCGAAGAGCAACTGGGCGAGGTGACACGGCTCGCCGAGCGCCTCGAGATCCATGCGGGCGAGGTGATCCTGCGGGAGGGCCGTCTCGGGCGCGAGCTCTTCGTCATCCTCTCCGGGAGGGCGACCGTGACTCGGGCGGGGCGGGTCGTCAACCTCCTCGGTGCGGGCGACTACTTCGGCGAGCTGGCGGCGATCGAGGCCGCGCCGCGCAGCGCCACCGTGACCGCGACGACCGACCTCGACGTCCTCATCATCGGGCCCCGCGAGTTCGAGGCGATCGTCGACATCCCCGGCTTTCGCAACGCGCTCTTCGCCGGCATGAGCCGCCGCATCCGCGAGGCAGACGACCGGCTGGCCGCCTACGCCGACCTCGAGGAGGCCGGGGGTCGGGAGGGAGAGGACGGCGCGGCCACCTGATGCCGGGCGTCAGCCCGGGTCGGCCGCAATGCGGGCCAGGCGGTGCAGCCCCATTTCGAGGGCGGACTCCTCCGCGCTCCGTAAGAGCACGGCCACCCGCTCCCCCTCGTCGCCGCGGCGCCGCCGGCGCAACACCCGCGCCAGCTCCACCTCGGCGGCCGCGACGAACGGCGCCGACCGCATGCGGAACCCGAGCCGCAGCGCCGCTTCGAAGTGCACCTGCGACAACGCCAGGTCACCCGAGGTCGTGGCGAGGAGGCCGAGGTAGTAGTCGGCCGGCCCGAAGCAGGCGACGGCCGGCGGACGGATGACCACGGCGGTGCCGGCGTACGGTCGCATCTCCTCGTAGATCCGCAGCGCGCTGTCGCGCGCCCGGATGCCGAGACCGGCGCAGGCCGCGGCGGCCAGGGCCGGGGTCACGCTCTCGCTGCGGTCACAGACGTTGTCCCAGCCCATGTCCGACAGCCAGTGCAGCTGAGCGAGCGCCTCCTCCGTCTCGCCCGCATCGGCGTGGGCCAGGGCCTGCGCGGCATGCACGCTGGGGGAGTCCGGCGGGCTCTGCGCGACCACTGCTCGAAGGGCGGTGTGCATGGAGGCGAGCTCGTCGCGTTGCCACCAGGTCCATATCATGAAGGCGGCGTAGAAGCCGTGCGCCAGCTCGTTGTGGGGCAGCGCCACCTCGAGGGCCTGACGGGCCAGCGATTCCCCCTGGTCGACGTCGCCGGCGACCAGCGCCATCATGGCGGCGACGTTGTCCCCGTAGGAGGCGTCGAGCGGATGGATCGGACCGGTGCCGCGCGCCGCGTAGCGAGCGATCTCGTCCTTGACGGCATCCACGTCGCCCTGCGCCAGCAACTCGCGCACACGCCACATGTAGCCGTGCAGCGCGAGGAACTCGTCGCCGACATCGTCTGCGATCTCCCCGAGCTCGTTCGCCGTCGCCAGGCGTTCTGTGGCCGGCTCAATGCCCCACAGCGCGTGGACCCGTGCATTGAGCGCGTAGCCGAGCGCGCTGCGGTCACCGAGGCGCCGCGCCATGGCCACGGCCTCGGCGTTGAGGTCGAGTGAGCGCTCGAGCAGGCCAGGCGCAGGCACACCGGTCGTGTAGACGGTCACCAGCCCGAGGCGCGCCGTCACCATCGCCCGCAGGCGCGAGTCCTCCTCGGGCAGCTTGGCGCGCGCCTCCTCCAGCAGCTGCACCTGGTTCTCGTCGGCCCCGCCGATGCCGAGCTCGCTCAGCGGCTCGGCACGCAACGCGGCGGCGGCCAGGCGCTCGGGGTCGCCCATGGCACGCGCCAGTGAGGCAGCCCTCTCGGAGTTGGCGTCGGCCTGCGCCGTGTCGCCGGCCCGGTGCTGCGCCTCCGCGAGCGCGATCAAGGCGTCGCAGCGCGCCGCCCTGTCCGGGGAGCCGAACTGCTCGGCAACCTCGAGGCTACGGGTGAAGTGCCCGACCGCCTCCTCGAAGGCCAGCAGGCGCAGCGCGTGATCACCGGCGGCCAGGCAGTAGTGGATCGCCTTGTCCGCGTCGGCCAGGGCCGCCCCCATGGAGTAGTGGTATGCCAGCTCGTTGACGTAGGCGTCGAGCTCGTCGGCATGCGCCAGCTCCGTGGCGACGGCGATCTTGTGGTGGTAGCGCACACGCCGTCCCCGCAGCAGCTCGCCGTAGATGGCATCGCGGACGAGGGCGTGGCTGAAGGCATAGCGATCACGGACCTCCTCACCCACCCGGCGCAGCAGGCGGGACTCCACGGCCCGATCGAAGGCATCGAGCCGTTGGCCGGGCGTGAGCTCGGCCGCCTGCGCCACGATCCCCGCCTCGAACTCCGGTCCAGCCACTGCCGCCGCCTGCAGCAGGTAGATCACGTCCTCGGGCAGCCGGGAGACACGTCGCGCCACGAGCTCGCGGATGGCCTCGGGTGGGTTGAGGCTGGGTGGCACGGAGGCATCGCCCTCACCCCCCGGCTCGTCCTGGCGGTAGCGCAACTGGCGGAGCATCTCGTCGAGGAAGAGTGGATTGCCGTCGGTGAGCCGGCATAGTTCAGCGACGAGGTCCGGCGGCCCCTTCTTCCAGTCGCGTGCCAGCTCTGCCACCGCGTCGGGGCTCAGGCCCTGCAGGTGCACCGTCTCGACGGGCACGACGGCGCGGAAGTCGGCCAGCATGGAGCGCAGCCGGTGATCGGGCGGCACCTCCGTGTCGTTGTACAAGCCGACGATCCCGAATCTCGCGGCGTCGATGCTCCGCAGCACGTGGCGCAGGAGCAGCAGGGTCGGCTGGTCGGCCCAGTGCAGGTTGTCGACGACGAGCAGCATGGCGCTCTCCGACAGCTCGTTCAGCGTGTCCGTGATGGCCTCGAAGAACCGGTAGCGCTCGCTCTCGGGGTCGCCGGTTTCCTCCTCGAGCAGCGGTGCGTACTCTCGCAGGCGCACGACGAGACGGGCGAGCTCCGTGAGCTGCCAGTTCGGCATCTGCGAGATCCGATCGGCCGAGAGTGACTGGAAGTACCGGCCGAGCGCCTCGGCGAAGGGCTGGAAGGGTGTGACGGAGCCCTCGTCACAGCGACCCCAGAGCACGCGGACGCCGTCCTGCTCGACGGCGCGGGCGAGCTCGACCACCAGCCGGGTCTTCCCGATGCCGGCCTCGCCGTCGACGAGCAGCAGACGCCCGTCGCCCTCGCGCACCGACGCCCACCAGTCGCGCAGCAGGGCAGACTCCCGGGCGCGGCCGACGAGCGGACCCTCGTTCGGCCACGTCGGCACCCGGGCGCGGTAGCCGCGGGGCGACGTGGCCACGGGGGCCCCGAGCACGTCGCCGGGATCGCGCTCGGGGGGCGCCGGGAAGTCGAGGGCGGGCTCCTGGGTGAGGATGGCGTGCTCCATCCAGGTGACGTCGTGCCCGGGATCGATCCCCAGCTCGGCGACCAGGATCGACCGCAGGTCCTGGAACACCCGCAGCGCCTCGGCCTGGCGACCCGAGCGGTACAGCGCCAGCATGCGCTGCGACCACAGCCGCTCCCGCATGGGGTGCGCACTCGTGAGCGTCGCCAGCTCGCCGATGAGGGCCTGGTGGCGGCCCACGGTCAGCTCGGAATCGATGCGCGTCTCAATGGCGGCGAGACGGAGCTCCTCCAGCCGACGGGCCTCGGCCCGGGCGAAGGGCTCGTCCCGCACCTCGCTGTAGGCCGACCCGCGCCAGATCGCCTCCGCCTCCGCCAGCAAGCGGGCGGCCTCGCGTGGACGCCGGCGGACCAGCTGCAGGCGACCCTCGGTCACCAGCTCCTCGAAACGCTGGGCGTCGGTCACCTGTGCCACGACGTCGAGGAGGTAGCCCGGCGCACGCGTCACGATGAGATCGGCCGGTGCGCCCGCGTCGCGCAGGCGCTTGCGCACGCGCGAGATGGTCGAGCGCAGCGCGATCTGGGCACCACCCCCGTCGTGGTCGCCCCAGAGGGAGTCCACCAGTCGATCGACCGAGACGACCAGGCCGCGGTCGATGAGGAGACGGGCGATGAGGGCCCGGGCCTTCACGCCTCCGACGTCGGCCACCCGACCGTCCCACGCGATCTCCAACGGGCCGAGGACGTTGATCTCGAGCCGCGACGCACCCTGCGCGCCCGTCGCTCCCTGCCCCGAGGAATCGCTGCCCGGCATGCTCTCCCGATCTCTCCAGCCGCTCCCGATGCTAGGCATCAGCGGCACACGTGGTTGAGGAAAGAAGCATCGGCCGGTGCTCGCGTCAGCGGTGCGAGGTGGCGACCACCTGCTCCACCACGTGGTGCGGAATGTCCTCGCGGAAGGCCCGTACGATGTACCCGACCACGACAGTGTCCTTCAGAGCACGCACCGAGGCGATCGCCACCCGCTGCTGGTGCCCACCCGACCGTTGAGCCGGACGGTGGTGCGGGCGCTCGCCCAGGCCGACCAGCTCGAGCAGTTCGGTGGCCCGGACCTTCGCCGCCGGGCGCCGCACGGCCGCCTCGGAGTGGAAGCCGTCGGCGAGCCCGCTGAGCGCAAGCGCCAGGGCGAGCACCATCCCCACCCCGATCACGTCGATCAGGAATTGCCGGGCTCGGAACCACAGAGTCTGCAAACGTGACCGCCAGCAATCCTCCACCCCCTTTGTCGCCAAACGGGAGATCCGGACCGCGACTCTAACGCTGCAATGGGCGTACATGCTGGGCCTGCAGGCCGCGCCTGGTCCCACCCCGAGGCGGGCGCTACGCGGCCAACGCCGCCAGACGAACGAAGAGGGACTGCAAGAGGAGCGCCTCGTTGGGGTTGCGCGGCAGAGCCTCGGTCGTCTCGGTGATCAACCCGACCGCGGTAACGGCGCTGCGCACCTCCTCGTCGCCCACCGCCACGGTGCCGCCGGCCGCCGCGGCGGCGACCTTCGCGCGGTAGGCCCGGGCGAGCACCCCGAGGCCCGCCCGGAGGGCGTCCGTGCGGAACCGCCGCTCCTCGCGCTGGAACTGCTCCTGAATCTCCTTGCGCCCCGGCAGCCCGCGTTCGCCCATCTCCCTGGCCGCCGCGGTCAGCGTCTCGATCTCCCGCGCGTGCGCCGCCCGCAGCGGCTCGACGGAGCGGTCGGCCGACTCGATCACGCGCCGCGTCAGCCCGGCGGCCGTCATGCCCGACGGCCCCAGCTCGTCGGGCACCGATGCCCACAGCGCCACCCGCGCCGCCACGTCAGGGTCGTCGACGGTGATGCGAGCCCGCTCGGGATTGCCGCCGCTGCTGTCCGCCACCACGGCGGCCGTGTCGGGTGGCACACCCGAGTCGGTGAGCCAGCGCACCAGGACCTCGCGGGGCACCGGCGGGAACTCGATCTCGACCGACCGGCTGGCCACCGTCACCAGTTCGGGGATCACCTCGTCGGTGAGCAGGATGAAGACCGTGTCCCCAGGCGGCTCCTCGAGGGTCTTCAACAGGGCGGGGGCCCGCAGGGCGGCCAGGTGCACGTCGAGCAGGACGATCACCTGGCGCGCCGCGTGCAGCGGGCGGCGCTGCGCCAACGAGACGACCTGGCGGATCTCCGCGATGGTGATGGACGCGCCACTGCGGCGGATGACGTGCAGGTCGGGGTCCGTCCCGGCCAGCGTGGCCAGGCAGGTGGCGCAGGCGCCGCACCCGCCGTCCGGGCACAGTAGCGCGGCGGCGAACCCGTGGGCGGCGACCAGGCCGCCGTTGCCGGCGGGGCCGCGGAAGAGGTAGGCGTGGACGGGGTTGACGGCCGCCGCCCGCAGGGCGGCCACCGCCTCCTCCTGGCCCACCACGCCGGCGAAGAGCTCGAGGGCGGGCCGCTCCCCGCTCACCGGCCCGCGGCCGGCGCGTCACCGAGCCGTTCGCGCACGGAGGCCACGATACGCGCGGAGAGTGCCTCGACCTCCTCGGTGCCGTCGACGACGAGCCAGTGCTCGGGGTCCTCCGCGGCCAGGGCGAGGAAACCCTGGCGCACGCGGGACGCGAACTCGGGGCCGAGCTGCTCCATCCGGTCCGCCCGGCTCCCGCCGGAGGCGGCGAGCCGGGCCGCGGCCACCTCGACACTGACGTCGACCAGGATCGACAGGTCCGCCCCGAGACCGCCGGCAGCCCAGGTCACTAAGCCGGACAGGCCGGCGGCGTCGAGGCCGCGGCCATAGCCCTGGTAAGCCACGGTCGACGCCGAGTAGCGGTCGGTGACAACCCACTCGCCCGCGGCGAGCGCGGGCTCGAGCACGAGGGTGACGTGCTCGGCCCGGTCGGCCGCCATGAGCAGCGCCTCGGCGCGCGGTGAGGGGGGCGGCGAGTCCGGCGCCAGCAAGAGCTGCCGCAGGAGCGCGCCCACCGGGGTCGCCCCGGGCTCATGGGTGAGCCGGGCCCCGAGGACACCGGCCAGCGCCCGGGCCTGGGTCGACTTGCCGCACCCGTCGATCCCCTCGAGTGCGATGAGTCGACCCCGGGGCGGCACGTCAGAAGGGTTCGGTCGGGGCTGCCTTCATCGCCCCCGGCGCCTTCCTCGAGCCGGTGGCCTTCTTCGCGAGAGCCGTGGTCGCCTTCTTGGCGGCAGCCTTCTCGGCGGCGCTCACCTTCTTCGCCGCGGCCTTCTTCTTGGCCGGCGCCGTCTTCTTGGCCGCCTTCTTCTTCTTCGAAGGGCCGGCAGCCCGGCGCTCGGCCAGCAGCTCGGAGGCCCGTTCCATCTCGATCGACTCGACCGCGTCCCCCTTGCGCAGGCTGGCGTTCGTGGTGCCGTCGGTGACATAGGGGCCGAAGCGGCCCTCCTTCACGACCACGGGCAGGTTGGTGGCCGGGTCGGTGCCGAGCTCGCGCAGCGGCGGGGCGGCCGTCCGGCCGCGGCGCTGCTTGGGCTGCGCGAAGAGCGCCCGCGCCTCGTCGAGCGTGACGGTCAGCAGCTGCTCCTCGCTCGAGAGGCTGCGCGTGTCGGACCCGCGCTTGAGATACGGGCCGAACCGCCCGTTGTGGGCCACGATGTCCTCGCCCGTCTGGGGGTCCGATCCGACCGTGCGCGGGATGCGCAGCAGCTCGAGCGCCCGCTCGAGCGTGAGCTTCGCCGGCTCCATGGATGAGAACAGCGAGGCTGTGCGCGGCTTCTCGCCACCCTCGACTACCTCGCCGACCTGGACGTAGGGCCCGAACCGCCCGGCCTTGACCATCACGTCGAGCCCGCTCTCGGGGTCGGTGCCCAGCACCCGGTCATTGGATGGCGCGGCCAGGATCTCCTCGGCGCGGGCGACCGTCAGCTCGTCGGGCGCGATGTCGTCGGGGATGGAGGCCCGGTCCTCACCTCGCTGCAGGTAGGGGCCGTAGCGGCCGACGCGGGCCACGATCGGCTCGCCGTCGCTCCCCTCGCCCAGCGGGATGGAGTTGATCTCGCGGGCGTCGATCTCGCTCAGATGAGCCGCCACCGAGGCCTTCAGCCCCAGCGCCTCGCCGTCCGCGTCCCCGTTGCCCGTTCCCGGGCCCTCGGTCCCGAAGTAGAAGCGGGTCAGCCACGGGAGCACTTCCTCGGTCCCCGCTGCTATCTCGTCCAGGTCGTCCTCCATGGACGCCGTGAAGCCGTAGTCGACCAGGTTGGCGAAGTAGCGCTCCAGCAGCCCGACGACCGCGAAGGCGGTGAAGCTCGGCACGAGCGCCGACCCCTTCTTCCACACGTAGCCACGCTCGAGGATGGTGGCGATCACGCTGGCGTAGGTCGACGGCCGACCCACCCCCAGCTCCTCCATCGCCTTCACCAACGAGGCCTCGGTGTAGCGGGCCGGCGGCTGGGTCGCGTGCGAGCCCGGGACGAACGCGCTGCCCTCGACCACGTCGCCCTCCCGCAGCGCGGGCAACACGACCTGCTCCTCCGCCTTCTTCGCCTCCGGGTCCTCCTCGTCGCCCTCGGCGTACGCCTTCAAGAACCCGGGGAACGCGATGACCCGACCGCTGGCGGAGAACTCCGCCTCCTGCCCGGCCGCCACCCCCTCGGTCACCTCGGCCGTCAACCGTACCTGGGCCGACGTCCCGGTGGCGTCGTTCATCTGGGAAGCCACCGTGCGCTTCCAGATCAACTCATACAGGCGGAGCTCGTCCCCCGACAGCTCACGGGAGACGTCCTCGGGCGTACGGAAGGACTCTCCGGCCGGCCGGACGGCCTCGTGGGCCTCCTGCGCGTTCTTCACCTTGCGCTCGTAGCGGCGCGGCGCATCGGGCACGAATGCGTCGCCGTACATCTGGCGGGCCTGGGTGCGCGCCGCCGTGAGCGCCTCGTCCGACAGCGTGGTCGAGTCGGTTCGCATGTAGGTGATGTAGCCCTGCTCGTAGAGGCGTTGGGCCACCTGCATGGCCCGTTGGGCGCTGAAGCGGAGCTTTCGCCCCGCCTCCTGTTGCAAGGTCGAGGTCATGAACGGCGCCGCGGGGCGCGGCGGAGCGGCCTCTCGGTGACGGCGCTGACGGTGAAGGAGCGGCCGGCGAGCGCGGTGGCCACCGAGGTCGCCTCCTCCTCACCGAGGACGCGGACATTCTCCTTGCCGGTCTGCTCCCCCTGCTCGTCGAAGTCCTTGCCGGTGGCCACCGTGGCCCCGCCCAGTGTCACGAGGGTCGCTCCGAAGCCGGCCGGGGCCTCGGTGTGGGTGAAGGTTCCCTCGACGCCCCACCACGTGGCGGAGCGGAAACGCATGCGCGCCCGTTCGCGTTCGACCACCATCCGCGTGGCCACGCTCTGCACCCGGCCCGCGGAGAGTCTCGGCATCACCTTGCGCCAGAGCACCGGCGAGACCTCATAGCCGTAGAGGCGGTCGAGGATGCGCCGGGCCTCCTGGGCGTCCACGAGCCGTCGGTCGAGGTCGCGCCACTCGTCGACGGCGCGCTCGATGGCGGCCGCCGTGATCTCGTGGAAGACCATGCGCTTGACCGGCACGGTCGGTGAGAGCACCTCGAGCAGATGCCAGGCGATCGATTCGCCCTCGCGGTCCTCGTCGGTCGCGAGGTAGAGCTCGTCGGCGCCCTTCAGCAGCTTCTTCAGATTGGCGACCACCGACTTCTTGCGGTCCGAGACGACGTAGAGCGGCTTGAAGCCGTTGTCGACGTCTACCCCGAGACGCGCCCATCCCTCGCCCTTGTAGGCAGCGGGCACCTCGTCGGCCCCGCGGGGCAGGTCCCGGATGTGACCGACGGAGGAGTCGACGATGAAGTCGGGCCCCAACAGGCTGCTGATGCGCTTGGCCTTGGCCGGCGACTCGACGATCACGAGGGCCTTACCCACGGCGCACCGATCGGGGCGTTGAGAGGGAGAGCATGGTCACGTCAGAGTGGGGGTCCTTCCCCCCGCCTGTCAAGGGCGGGGGTCTCCGGCCGGTACGCCGGTGAACGGTCTCCTAGGCCCGTGAACAGGTCAATCGACCGACGCGACTGCAGCTTCGGCCCGGGTCGTTTCTTCCGCCTCGGCGTCCATCGGCTCGGGTGCCCGCTTCGAGAAAGCGAGGGCGGCCAGCAGGACGACGAGGGACACGCCGGCGATGGCGAGCCGTGCGCCGGTGTCGTGCCGCAGCGCGATCACCGCGGGGAGGATGAGCAAAGAGACGAGGTTCATCACCTTGATCATCGGGTTCAACGCCGGGCCGGCGGTGTCCTTGAACGGGTCGCCGACGGTGTCGCCGATGACGGCCGCCTTGTGTGCCTCGGAACCCTTGCCGCCCTCGTTGCCGTCCTCGATGTACTTCTTCGCGTTGTCCCAGGCGCCACCGGAGTTCGACAACGTGTTGGCCAGCAGCTGCCCGGTAAGGATGGTGCCGGCCAGGAAGGCGCCCAACGCGAAGTAGTTGATGCCGAAGCCGATGATGACCGGCGAGAGGATGGCGAGCAGCGCCGGCGTCGCCAGCTCTCGCTGGGCGGCCGAGGTGCAGATGCCGATGACGCGGCCGTACTCGGGCTTCTCGGTGTAGTCCATGATGCCCGGGTGCTCGCGGAATTGCCGGCGCACCTCGAGCACGACCGTGCCGGCGGAGCGGCCGACGGCCCGGATGGCGAGCGACGAGAACAGGAAGCCGATCGACCCGCCGATGAGCAGGCCGATGAAGGTCTTCGGGTTGGACACGTTGATCTGGGTGAACGGCGAGACCAGCAGCTGGTTGGCGTGCAGGTGCAGGTTCAGCTGCGAGTTGATCGTCTCGATGAAGGCCGAGAAGAGCGCCACGGCCGCGATGACCGCGGAGCCGATCGCGACGCCCTTGGTGATGGCCTTGGTCGTGTTGCCCACGGCGTCGAGGCTCACCATGACCCGCTCCGCCTCACCGGTGAACTCGCCCGACATCTCCGCGATGCCGGCCGCGTTGTCCGACACCGGCCCGAAGCTGTCCTCCGAGACCACCATGCCGGCGGTGGCCAGCAGCCCGATGCCGATGAGGGCGATCAGGTAGAAGGTCAGCTCGATGTTGCCGTCCCCCAGCCCGATGGCCACGCCGAGGGCGATGGCGATGGCGACGATGGCCCACACGGAGGACTCGAGGCCGATGGAGAACCCCGAGAGCACGGTGGTGGCCGGCCCGGTGCGGGCCGACGCCGCGATCTCCTTGACCGGCCCGCGCTCGGTCGAGGTGAACTGCTCGGTGATCTGGCTGGCCACCAGCGACAGGATGACGCCGGTCAGCACGGCCCAGAACACCTTGAGGTCGTGCACGTAGTACTGGGCCACCAGGAAGGCGCCGATCACGGTCAGCAGCGCCGCGAGCCAGAAGCCCCGGTTGATCGGCGCCATGGCGTTGCGGTCACTCCTGCGGGCCCTCACCACGAGCACCCCGATGACCGAGGCGAAGATCCCGATGGCCGGGACGATGAGGGGGAAGAGCACGGCGGGGGTCGGGTTCTTGTGGATGGAGGTGAAGGCCGAGTACCCGAGGATCAGCGACGAGATGATGGTGATCTCGTAGGACTCGAAGAGGTCGGCCGCCATGCCGGCGCAGTCGCCCACGTTGTCGCCCACGTTGTCGGCGATGGTGGCTGCGTTGCGGGGGTCGTCCTCGGGGATGCCAGCCTCCACCTTGCCCACCAGGTCGGCACCGACGTCGGCCGCCTTGGTGAAGATGCCGCCGCCGACACGCATGAAGAGAGCGATGAGCGAGGCGCCGAAGGCGAAGCCGATGAGCACCGCCGTGGCCGAGTTCTGGAAGATGAGGACGATTGCGGTGGCCCCGACCAACCCGAGGCCCACGCAGAGCATTCCGGTCACGGCGCCGGTGCGGAAGGCGACCCGCAGGGCCGCGGCCATGCCGCCGCCCTTCGAGGCCGCGGCGGCGGTCCGGACGTTGCCCCGCACGGCGATGCTCATGCCAATGAAGCCGGTCAGGCCGGAGAAGGCGGCCCCGAAGAGGAAACAGATGACGCGGTACAGGCCGTCCTGCTGGAATGTCAGCGCCACCCCCCCGTCGGGCTTCACCACCTTGGTGGCGGTGAAGAAGATCAGGATGGCCAGGGGGATGATGATCATGGCGATGGCCCTGAACTGGCGGCCGAGGAACGCCTGGGCCCCCTCCTGCACCGCCTGGGCGATCTCCTTCATCTTCACCGTGCCCTGGTCGAAGGACAGCACGTTGCGGGCGAGCAGCAGCCCGGCGGCGATGCCGACGATTCCGGCAACCAGGCAGATGTAGAGCCAGGTCTTGTCCGCCCCGCTGAGGTGGAAGGCCTGGTAGCCGCCCTCAGCTGCGAGGAGATTGATCATTCCCGGTGTGCCCTTTCTGTTCCTTTGGATCCTGCGCGGAGGGGGAGCGTCGCCCTCATCCGTGCTGGTGCGGCAGCGCTTAGCACCACAGCGGTCGATGTCATCACCCCGGGCCGAGGGAGCGCCGAGGAGGTCGCACCCGACTCCGGGCCGGGGGGCACGTTAGCGACTGGCGCCGAAACGGGCAATTTCGGTCCTGCCGCCGTCGTGCGCCACCGGAGAAGCGGGCTCAGGACTCGGCCGGGTCGCTGGGGGCACCCTGTACGAGTTCGAAGGAGGGGTTGAGCATGGCGGGCCGGCGGCCCCACGTCCCCACCATGCCCTCGGCCACGAGGCGTGCCCCCGGCTCGATCCCCGCGATCTTCGGCCGGCCCTGGAAGACGAGCAGCAACCCGCCGGTGCCGTCGCTGAGGACGCACTCGAGATTGGACGTCCCCGCGCGCGGCTGCACCCGGACCGACTTCACGCGGCCGGCCACCCGGACCCGCTGGCGCGGCACGACGGCCGCGATCGGCGTCGTGGCCCCGGCGCGTTGGGCCAGCGTCTGGTCGGCCGCCAGCATCGTGACCGGGCGCCGCGGGCCGTCGCGGCGGCCCGTGCGCTCGGCAGCCGAGCGTCCGTCCGTGTCCACCGGGGCGGACCCGTCACCGTCCGTGCCGGCACCACCGAGGCGGCGCGCCCGTTGCACCGATCGGCCGTACGAGCGCACCCGCTCACCGAAGAGGCCGCCCACGGCGAAGGGGACGATGGTCGCGCTCACGTGCGGCACCTGGCCCAGCACGGCGGCGATCTTGTCGGCCGTGCGGTCGTGCAGGAAGCGCTGCCAGACCCGCGCGTAGCTGCGCCGGGGCAGGAGCACCGTGCACTCGGTGTCCCCGTCGAGCGTCGCGTCGGCCACGAGCTCGATGGCGGCCCGCGCCAGGCGGCGATCGGGGCATTCGATGATGTCGAGGGGCAGGCGGGCCAGCCCAGCCGGCTCCACTCCTGCTCGAGCTCGCGTGCGGCCTTGGTGTCGATGTCGAAGTGCACCGCCCGGATGTCGTCGGGCGCCAGGGTCCGCGCGTACTGCAGCGCCCGGGCCGTCGCCATGTCGAGGCGGTCGACGAGCACGACGACCACGTGCCGCCGCAGGACGGGGGCCTCTGACGCCTCGACCACCCCGCTCTCGAGCATCTCGTCCTCTTGTGCATATTGGTGGTGCATGCGGATGAGCCCGATGTAGAGGAGCGGGCCGACGACGAAGATCAGCCACGCGCCCTCCTTGAACTTCGCCACCGCGAAGATGAGCACGACGGTGAAGGACAAGAAGGCCGAGAAGCCGTTGATCGCGATGCTGCGCTTCCAGTGCCCCTGCCGCACGTCGAGGTGGTGCTTCACCATGCCCGGCGCCCGCCATGGTGAAGCCGGTGAACACGCCGATGGCGTAGAGCGCCACCAGACCGTTGACCTGTGCCTTGTAGGCGAGCACGAGCGCCAGGGCCACGCCCGCCAGCACCAGGATCCCGTTGGAGAAGGCCAGCCGGTGGCCCCGCCGCGTCAGCTGGCGCGGCAAGAAGCGGTCGCCGGCCACGAAGCTCGCCAGGTACGGGAAGCCGTTGAAGCTCGTGTTGCCGCCGGTGTAGAGGATGAGCATGGTCGCCAGCTGCACCATGTAGAACGCGAGATGCCCGGCCGGGCTGGTGCCGAAGACGGCCTTGACCTCCTGCGACAACACCGTGGGCGAGCCGATGGCGTAGGGGACGGCGTGGGTCCACCGGGCGAGCAGCGTCACCCCGAGGACAAGGGACCCGAGCGTCGTGCTCATGACGACCAGGGTCTGGCGGGCGTGCCTGGACTCAGGGCGGCGGAAGCTGCTCACCCCGTTGGAGATCGCCTCGAGCCCGGTCAGCGAGGACCCACCGTTGGCGAAGGAGCGCAGCAGCGAGATGAAGGCCAGTCCCATCAGCCAGCCGGAGCCGGGCGCGCCGATCCTCCCGCCGTACACCTCGCTCTGGCGGCGGGCAGGGGGATGTAGTGCAGCGGTGCCGAGCGCCTCCTTGATGAAGCCGAAGATGATGACCGACAACAGCGAGAGGATGAAGAAGTAGGTCGGGATGGCGAAGTAGCTCCCCGCCTCGCGGATACCCCGCAGGTTGCCGTACAGGAGGAGGAGCACGACACCGACGGTGATGGCGACCGTGTCGGTCGTGTTGGCCAGGCTGGGGACGGCGCTGGTGAGTGCCGCCGTGCCGGCCGACGTCTGGACCGCGACGGTGACCGTGTAGTCGATGAGCAGAGCGACGGCGGCGATCTGAGCGATCTTCGGCCCGAAGTTGTCGCGGGCCACCACGTAGGAGCCGCCGGCCTTGGTGTAGAGCTGGATGACCTCGAGGTACGAGAGGGTGACGAAGAAGAGGACGCCGAGAATGGCGAGGGTGATGGGCACGACCAGTGCGAAGGCGGCCAGGCCGACGTAGGGCACCAGCTGGGTCAGCATCTCCTCGGTGCCGTAGGCCGAGGACGAGATGCAGTCGGGCGCCAGCACGCCCGAGCGCGATCGGCCGGCTCAGGCGCTCCGTGGCCAGCTGCTCGGTGACCAGGGGCGGCCCGAGCAACTTGTTCTTCAGGCGGTAGCGCCGGGTCTCGGGGATGTCCTCGCCGGCGACCGCCGGGCAGGGCAACCGGGGGCCGGGAGGTGGTGGAGGTCGCCACGGCCACACAGTAGGAGGAATCGACGCAGCCTCCCGGCGGCCTTTTGCAAGCAAGGACCCGGCGTGTTGCACTGTGGCGTGCACGTGATCGTCGTGGGTGTGGCCGGGTGGGCTCGGGCCTCGCCGTCTCGCTCAGCGCCGAGGGCCACTCCGTCGCCGTCGTGGACAAGTCGTCCCGGGCCTTCCGGCGCCTCAAGGACTGGGACGGGCAGCGCATCGTCGGCTCGGGGTTCGACCGCGACGATCCTGGAGCAGGCGGGCGCGCTCGAGGCCGACGCACTGGCCGCCGTGACGAGCGGGGACAACACCAACATCCTGACCGTGCGCATCGCCCGCGAGACCTACAAGATCCCCAACGTGGTGGCCCGGATCTACGACCCCCGCCGGGCCGAGATCTACCAGCGCCTCGGCATCCCCACCGTGGCCACCGTGAC
Organism: uncultured Acidimicrobiaceae bacterium; assembly: GCA_963717455.1. Lineage (GTDB taxonomy): Bacteria > Actinomycetota > Acidimicrobiia > Acidimicrobiales > RAAP-2 > Bog-473. The sequence goes on along the minus strand of OY970336.1, from coordinate 655,134 downwards.
GTGGACCATCGATCAGGTCCGGCGCCGCCTGCTGCCCGAGGAGGACGCGGGCGACTGGTCCGACCCGACGGGCCGCCTCACCCTCGTCGAGCGCTCGCTCCCCGAGGCTTGGGCCGGACGGTCGCTCTGCGACCTCGAGGATCCGGGACGCCTGAGCATCGTGGCCGTCACCCGCGCCGGCGTGCCGCGGCTCGACGCCCGCGAGCTCGTCGGCCAGGAGGGCGACGTGCTGCACCTCGCCGTGCTCGACGACGCGTGGCGCGGGCTCGACCATGCCCTCGCCCCGGGTGCCGACCCCGGCGTCGTCGAGAGCAGGGACGCGGCGACGTGAAGGTCGCCATCGCCGGCGCGGGCAGCGTCGGCACCGCCATCGCGTCGGACCTGCACGCCAACGGGCACGAGGTGCTCGTCTTCGAGCAGGACCCCGAGCTCGTCGAGCGGCTGCGCCCCACCCTCGCCGTCACCTGGGTGGCGGCGGACGCCTGCGAGGTGTCGTCGCTCGATGCCGCCGGGCTCGCCACGGTCGACGTCGTCGTGGCCGCCACCGGTGACGACGAGGACAACCTCGTGATCTCGCTGCTGGCCAAGCAGGAGTTCGCCGTGCCCCGCGTCGTGGCCCGGGTCAACCACCCCAAGAACCAGTGGCTCTTCAACGAGAGCTGGGGCGTCGACGTCTCGGTGTCCACCCCGCAGCTCCTCACGGCGCTGGTCGAGGAGGCGGTCTCGGTCGGGTCGCTCGTGCGACTGCTCCAGTTCCAGGGCGGCGCCGCGCACCTCGTCGAGATCACCCTGGCCGAGGACTCCCCCGCCAATGACACGGCCATCGCCGACCTCGCCTTCCCCGCGACGCCGTGGTCGTCGCCGTCGTGCGGGCGGACCGCCTCATCGTCCCCCGGGGCGACACCACGCTGCAGTCGGGCGACGAGGTGCTCGTCCTCGTTGCCGCCGACGCCGAGGACGCCGTGCACGCGCTGTTCATCGCGGAGAGCACGGCCTGACCGCAACCGTTCTGCAACCCCAGGACGTCCCAGGTCACACGCACCGGTTGTTCGCGGCCCCTCCTCCAACTGTCACGATTGCTAAAGGCGGAGGTCCGGGCGCCCGTAGCATTAGATATATGGAGGCGGCCTTCTTCGACCTGGACAAGACGGTCATCGACCGGGCCTCGATCGCCGCGTTCGGCCGGCCATTCCTCAAGGGCGGGCTGATCAACCGCCGCCTGGTGGCGCGGGCCGCCATCTCGCAGCTGATCTACCTCTACTTCGGCGCCGACGAGGAGCGCCTGGTCCGGGTGCGCGAGTCGATGCTGGCGGTGACCAAGGGCTGGGACCGGGCCCAGGTGCGCCAGATCGTGCGCGAGACCATGCTCCAGACGATGGAGCCGATCATGTACGCCGAGGCGCTCGAGCTGATGGAGCTGCACCGCGCCGCCGGCCATCGCGTCTACCTCGTCTCGGCGTCGCCCGAGGAGATCGTGCTGCCCCTGGCCGACCTGCTCGGCGTCGACGGGGCCATCTGCTCGCGGGGCGAGGTCGACGAGCAGGGGCGCTACACGGGGAAGATGGCCTTCTACGCCTACGGCGAGTCGAAGGCGACCGCCATGCGGGAGCTGGCGGAGCGCACCGGCCTCGACCTGTCGGCGAGCAGCGCCTACTCGGACTCGGCGACCGATCTCCCGATGCTCGAGGCGGTCGGGCGGCCGGTGGCGGTCAACCCCGACCGTGCGCTGGCCAAGGTGGCGCGGGAACGGGGCTGGGAGATCCGCAACTTCACCAAGCCGATCCGCCTGCGCGACCGGGTCGGGCGCACGACACCGGTGGTGACGACGAGCCTCGCCGTGGCGGGCGCGGCACTCATCTTGTGGCGGCGCGGCGTGCGGCACCGGCACGCGGCCGCTGCGCTGACCCGGCGCGCCGCTTAGCAGGGGCCCGGCGTCGGGCCCGTCGCGCTAACTGTTCTGCAGGCGCTTGGCGGCGATGACGCCGAGGGCGACCAGGATGGCGAGGATCAGCAGCTTCTTCATGAGCGCAGAGCCTAGGCGCCGCTAGACGGTCAGCAGATCACGCGCCCCGGTGTCCGAGGACGGGTGGCGCAGCTTGGACATGGCCCGGGCCTCGATCTGGCGGATGCGCTCCCGGGTCAGGTTGAAGTGCTCGCCGACCTCCTCGAGGGTGCGGGGCTCGCCGCGGTCGAGCCCGAAGCGCAGGCGCAGGATCTCACGCTCGCGCTCGTCGAGCGGCGAGAGCAGCCGGCCGATCTCGTCGGGCAGCAGCGACACCGCGGCCACCTCGAAGGGCGACTCGGCCGAGCGGTCCTCGACCACGTCGCCCAGCTCGGCGTCGCCGTCCTCGCGCAGCGGCTCGGACAGCGACAGCGGCTCGGCGCGGAAGCGCAAGGCCTCGACGAGCTTGTCCTCGGGCATCTCGACCTCGATCGCCGAGCTCGGCCAGCGTGGCGGGCCGCCCCAGCTTCAGCTCGAGCCGCGCCTGGGCCTTCTGCACCCGGGCCAGCGTGTCGCCGGCGTGCACGGGCAGGCGGATGGTGCGCCCGGTGTTGGCGATGCCACGGGTGATGGCCTGGCGGATCCACCAGGTGGCGTAGGTCGAGAACTTGAAGCCCTTGCGCCAGTCGAACTTCTCGACGGCGTGCATGAGGCCGAGGTTGCCCTCCTGGATCAGGTCCAGCAGGGGCAGGCCCGAGGCCTGGTACTTCTTGGCGATCGACACGACCAGCCGGAGGTTCGACTGCACGAAGGTCTGCTGGGCCTGCTCGCCCTCCATGACGGAGCGGCGCAGCTCACGCTTCTTCGCGGTGGTGATCCCCTTGGGCGCCTTGGCGACCTCCGCCTCGGCGGCCCGGCCGGCCTCGATGGCCTGGGCCAGGCGGACCTCGTCGTCCTTGGTCAGCAGGGGATACTGGCCGATGTCTGTCAGGTAGAGCCGGACGAGATCCTCGTCGTCGCGCTCGATTCGTTCCTTCGCCAAGATCGTCGCCAAACCTTCCGTCCCGTTGCCTCGGCGGGGGGACCTGGCCGGGCTGCTGCGCTCCTGAACTTGCAGCCGGCGCCCGTTCCTGGCGCACGTGGGCTGCGGAGACAGTGTAATGGCGCTGTCAAGATGTGCGTACAGCAGGGAAAACGCGCGTGGCGTCAAACGCCCGTTCGATTTCCTCCCGGAGCTCCCGGCCCTGTCCCGGTCCTGTGGAAGGCCCTCGAGGAGGACCGTGCCACCCCGGATCTCCCCGGCCAATTCCCGTCGCGCCCCAACCAGGACCTCCAGGACCGGCGCCTTCGCTGACCGGCGAGCCGCTCCACGATGGGCCCCGTAGACCCCTGCCACCCGCGGGAGAACGGTCTCGACCAGGGCGTCTCGATGCGCACCATCCCGTTCGGCTCGGCCGCCAGGGCATCGAGCGCCTCCGCCAAGGGCCCGTCCGGCGCCCGCACCAACTCGGCCGGGATCCACCCCGGCCCGCACCGGCAGGCGCTTGGCCCAGCGTCCGGCCAGCGCCCCGTGGCGCCGAGACAGCGGCGGCGCACCAGACCCGCAGCTCGCCGCACAGCGAGCCGGGTCCTCGACGGTCGCTCGGCCCGGTGGCCCAGGCCCCGGTCAGCTCGAAGATCCGGTGCTCGACCCAGCAGTAGGCGCCGACCAGCTCGGCCAGCTCGCTCGATGCGCCGCCACACCGAGCCGGCGCCCGGCGCCGGCTCAGCCACCCCCCGACTCCTCGAGGGCCGAGGAGCGGTAGCGGTTGGTGATGGGCATGCGGCGGTCCTTGCCGAACGCCTTGGTGGTGATGCGCACGCCCGGCGGCATCTGGCGCCGCTTGTACTCGGCGCCGTCGACGAGGCGCACGACGCGGTCCACCACCGCCGGGTCGAAGCCCTCGGCCACGAGGTCGGCCGCCGTGCGGTCGCGCTCGACGTAGCCCTGCAGCACCGGGTCGAGCTCCTCGTAGGGGGGGAGCGACTGGTCGTCGCGCTGGTCGGGACGCAGCTCGGCCGACGGCGGCTTGTCGAGCACGCTGTCGGGGATCGGGCCGGGCAGGCCCTTCGAGCACCGCCTGCGTGTTGCGGTAGCGGCACAGCTCGTAGACGAGCGTCTTGGGCACGTCCTTGATCACCGCGAACCCGCCGGCCGAGTCGCCGTAGAGCGTGGAGTAGCCCGTGGCCATCTCGCTCTTGTTGCCCGTCGTCAGCACGATCCAGCCCTTGGCGTTGGACACGGCCATGAGGAGCACGCCGCGCAGGCGCGACTGCAGGTTCTCGTCGGTCAGGCCCGAAGGGCTCGCGGCCGAGCACCGGGCGCGAGCATGGAGGCGAAGGCGACGTGCGCCTCCTCGATCGGCACCACCTTGAGGTCGATGCCCAGTCGCTCGGCCAGCACCCCGGCGTCGTGGCGCGACCCCTCGCTCGAGTAGCGCGACGGCATGGAGAGGCCGTGCACGCGGTCCGCGCCGAGCGCGTCGACCGCGATCGTCGCCACGAGCGAGGAGTCGATCCCGCCGGACAGGCCGATCACGGCCTCGGAGAAGCCGTTCTTGGCGCAGGTAGTCGCGCGTGCCGAGGACGAGCGCCGCGTACACCTCGGCGTGGTCGCTCAGCGCCGGGCGCAGCAGTGCCGCGGTCCAGGGCGGGCCGGTCGCCGCGGCGCGGCTCGCTCACCACGATCCTCGGCAGCAGCTCGGTGACCGCGTGCGGCCGGTGCGGACCGATCGGGAGGTCGACGACGACGAGGTCGGCGCCGAACTGCGCGCCCGACGCCAGCAGGGTCCCGTCGGCCGCCACGATGAGCGAGTCGCCGTCGAAGACGAGCTCGTCCTGGCCGCCCACCTGGTTCACGTAGGCGATGGCGCAGCCGGCCTCGGCCACGCGGCCGCGCAGCATGGCGAGCCGCTCGGCGCCGACGACCCCGGTTGTAGGGCGAGGCGTTGAGGTTCACCACGACGTCGGCCCCGGCGCGGCCGGCGTGGGCCACCGGTCCGTCGTCGAACCAGACGTCCTCGCAGATGGAGACGCCCACCCAGGCCCCGCCGACGCCGAAGAGCGGCGGCGGTTCGTCATCCGGGCAGGAACCAGCGCTGCTCGTCGAAGACGCCGTAGTTGGGGAGGAAGCGCTTGCGGTAGACGCCCGGCACGCGGCCGCCGGCGCACACCGCCGCCGCGTTGGCCAGCCCGCCGCCGCCGGGTGCGGCGCCCACGAAGCCGACCACGACGGCGCACTGCCCGGGTGGCGGCCGCCACCTTCTCGAGCGCGGCCACGTTGTCGGCCACGAAACCGGGCTTGAGGAGCAGGTCCTCGGGGGGGTAGCCCGGGATGGCGAGCTCGGGCGCGACGCAGATGTCCGCTCCGGCCGCCTCGGCGGCGGCCAGGGCGCCGAGCACCCGCTCCACGTTGCCCGACAGGTCGCCGACGACGGTGTTGAGCTGCGCGGCGGCGAGGCGCAGGTGCGGCATCGTCCCAGATTACCGGCGGTGCCCGGCGTTCTCGATGGGGCCCCGTCACCGGGACCGCCGCGGGAGGGGGTTCGCGGGCATGCGAAGCTTGTGCGGTGCAAAGCCAGCGGGACTACGTGCTCCGGACCGTGGAGGAGCGGGGCATCCGCTTCGTCCAGTTGTGGTTCACCGACGTGCTCGGGACCCCCAAGGGTTTCAACATCACCTCGGCCGAGCTGGAGAACGCCCTCGACGAGGGGATGACCTTCGACGGCTCGGCCATCGACGGCTTCAGCCGTGTCCAGGAGGCCGACGTGCTGGCCCGCCCCGACCCCAAGACCTTCCAGCTGCTGCCCTGGCACCACGACGACGCGCAGGTGGCCCGTGTCTTCTGCGACATCGCCAACCTCGACGGCACCCCCTTCGAGGGCGACCCCCGCCACGCCCTGCGGCGCACGCTCGAGCGGGCCCGGGCGGCCGGCTACACCTTCTTCGCCTCGCCCGAGGTGGAGTACTTCTACTTCGCCGACGCGGACCCCGCGCGGGACCCGGTCACCCTGGACTCGGGCTCCTACTTCGACCTCTCCGTGGCCGACCTGACCAGCAACCTGCGGCGGCGGTCGGTGCTCATGCTCGAGGAGATGGGCATCCCCGTCGAGCACACCCAGCACGAGGACGCGCGCAGCCAGCACGAGATCGACCTGCGCTACACCGACGCCCTCACCATGGCCGACACCGTCATGACGACGCGGATGGTGATCAAGGAGATGGCGCGCCAGGAGGGCGTCTTCGCCTCCTTCATGCCCAAGCCGCTCGGGGCGTGCAGGGCTCGGGCATGCACACGCACATCTCGCTGTGGGAGGGCGAGCGCAACGCGTTCGTCGACGAGAGGCGACCGCTACGGGCTCTCCGAGGTGGCGCGCCGCTTCATCGCCGGCCTGTTGCACCACGCCCGCGAGATCACCGCCGTCACCAACCAGTGGGTCAACTCCTACAAGCGCCTCATCGGCGGGTACGAGGCGCCGGTCCACGTCAGCTGGGCCCGCAACAACCGCTCGGCGCTGGTGCGGGTCCCCGTCGTCAAGATGGGCAAGACCGAGTCGACCCGCCTGGAGTACCGGGCACCCGACAGCGCCTGCAACCCGTACCTGGCCTTCGCGGTGATCCTGGCCGCCGGACTGCGCGGCATCGCCGAGGACTACCCGCTGCCGCCCGAGGCGGACGACAACCTGTTCACGCTGACGCCCAAGGAGCTGGCCAAGAAGGGGATCGAGCCGCTGCCCTCGAGCCTGCACGACGCGGTCAACGAGATGGAGGGCTCCGAGCTGCTGGCCGACACCCTGGGCGACCACGTCTTCGAGTGGTTCATCCGCAACAAGCGCGAGGAATGGGACGACTACCAGTCCCAGGTGACCCAGTTCGAGCTGGACCGCTACCTGCCCCTGCTCTGAGCCAGACACCATGGACCCGCTCCTCTGCTTCCCCGCCGACCTGCCCGCCGAGGTGACCCTCGCGCTGCAGAGCGCGGGCCTGGGGCACCACGGCGTGAGCGGACCCGACGAGGTCGCGGCACCCGGACGCCGACGGGCGCACCGTGGGCTACTCGGGGGCGCTGGTCGTCGCCGGCGACGACATGACCGCGGCCGTCGCCTTCTGCCGCCACCTCCGCCTGCGCGAGGTGCCCATGACGCCGCTGCTCCTCGCCATCGGAACGGACCAGGTGGGCGAGCTGCTGCTTCGCGACGACCTCTACGACGACTTCTGCGTGCTGCCCGCCCGGCCCGAGGAGCTCGTGGCGCGCCTGCAGCACCTGTTCTGGCGCACCGGGCAGAGCATGCGGCCCGACATCATCGAGTACGGGCCGCTGATGCTCAACCTCGAGACGTACCAGGCCGCCGTGTCGGGCCGCGTCCTCGACCTGACCTACATGGAGTACGAGCTGTTGCGCTTCCTGGCCGGCCACCCGGCCAAGGTCTTCACCCGCGAGACGCTGCTCAGCCGGGTGTGGGGCTACGAGTACTACGGCGGCGCCCGCACCGTCGACGTCCACATCCGGCGGCTGCGGGCCAAGCTCGGTGAGGAGCACGCCCACCTGATCCAGACGGTGCGCTCGGTCGGCTACCGCTTCGGGCAGGTGGCCTGGCACCCCGGCGTCGCACAGCGCAACGGCCTGACAGGTGGGCCGGCGGCCGGTGCGCCTGCCGGCCCTGCGTCGACGCCGTCGCCCGCGCCGGCCCCTCAGACCACCGGCGCGTAGGCCCAGGCCTCGACCTCGACCCGGGCCCCGATCGGGCAGCGCGGCCACCGCCACGGCCGAGCGGGTGGGCCGGTTCTCGGTGAAGTACTCGACCCACACCTCGTTCACTGCGGCGAAGTCCCCCATGTCGACGAGGTAGAGCGTGGTCTTGACCACGTCGGCCAGCGTCGCCCCCTCGATGGCGAGCACCTCGGCCACGTTCTGGAGCGCCTGGCGCAGCTCGGGGACGGTGCCGCCCGCCACCAGCGCCGGCGAGCCCGAGGCGTCGGTGGCCAGCCCGACCTGGCCGGAGGTGATGACCCAGTCGCCGACGCGGCGGACGGGAGAGTACGGACCGACGGCTGGGCTCATGGCGTCTCCTCTCGACCGCCAGATGCTGCCACGTCGCGCGAACGGAGCGCGGACGGCGGCGCGCCGGGTGGGCCAGCGCGCCGGAAGTCCGTCGGCGATCCAGGCCGCCGCCAGCGTGGCGACGAACACGGCGTCGGAGCCGTTGACCGGCCACGTGTCGTCATTCGTGCAGCCGCACGACGACGTCGGGCATGTCGCGCGCGGCGAGGATGCCGAAGGAGCGGATGGTGAGGTCGACGGGCTCGCCGGCGTCGTCGACCGCGATGCCCTCGCTCCACACCAGCCCGAGTGCCTGGTGCACGGCGCCGAGCGCGTAGGAGCGCAAGCGTCACGGGACACAGCACCTCGCCGGCCCAGACGTCCACCTCGACGGTGCCGCGCTCCCCGTCGGCGAGGGCGAGCTCCACGCTGGCGCTGCCCGTCCCGGGCAGCTGCGACCCGGGCCCGGCCCGTGCCGGGAGGGCTCGGGTCGGCCGCCAGTGCGTGGAGAGCGGCCAGCGCCTCGGCCCACCCGGCGCCGCGCAGCTCGGGCGCCACCGGGCGGGCCAGAGACCTCGATCTCCTCGACCTCGATGCCGGGGCAGAGCTCGCGCAGGTGCGCCACCAGCGGCCCGAGGTCGGCCGAGCCCGGCGTCCGGCCCAGGCGGGCCATGCCGGTGCCGTCGGCGCGCAGGCCGATGGCCAGCGGGGGGCGCTTGGGCCCGCGCCGCACCACGTCCTCGCGGCTGCCACAGCACGCGGACGGCCTCCCCCGTCTCGTCGGCCAGCTCCCGGGCGCGGACAGGCACCGGGCTGTGCCGCTTGCCGCCGAAGGCCCCACCGTTGGCCAGCGGCGAGGCGGGGTGCTCGCCGGGCCGGCACCAGCTGGCGTCGGGCTCGACGTAGGCGGGCTCGACCCAGGTGGTCTGCAGCGTGAGCGCCCACTCGCCCGCGGGCAGCTGGACCGGGTGGGACAGCGGCACCGTGCTGTTGCGGCCCTGGATGCGGCCCCGGCCCGCGCGTGCGGCACGCACCGACGGCGCCAGGGGGGCGTCCGCGCCGAGCTGGACCGGCGCACCCAGCGGCGCGGTGTCGTCGGCGAAGCCGCCGCCGCCGAGCACGACGTCGGGCCCCGAGGACTGGAGTGCCGGACCCCTCCACTTGGGCCCGCCAGGACGGCGAGGAGTGCGTGACGGGCGCCGAGCGGGACCGCAGCCGGCACGCCGTCCCTCATGGGGAGCGCGTCGTCTGCCCCGAGGGCGCGGCAGGCGGCCTCGACGATCGACTGCCAGCCGGTGCAGCGGCAGAGGTGGGCCCGCAGCGCCGACTCGACGTCCCGACGTCCCGCCGGCCCGACGCCCGTGGACTCGTCGAGCGCGGCGAGGCGCATCACGATGCCGGGCGTGCAGAAGCCGCACTGGCTCGCCCCGTGGGCCACGAAGGCGGCGGCCCAACGGTCCCGCTGCTCGGCCGGTAGGCCCTCGAGGGTGGTCACGCGGCGGCCGGCGACGCGGCGGACCGGGGTGACGCAGGCCACCCGCGGCGAGCCGTCGACCCAGACGGTGCAGCACCCGCACTGCCCCTGCGGGCTGCAGCCGTCCTTGAGGGAACGACAACCGAGCTCCTCGCGCAGCGCGTCGAGGAGGGAGATCCCGTCAGCGACGACGACCGCGTCGCCGTTGAGGGTGAAGGGGACGCGGTGCGCCGATCGCCGGCTCGGGTGTGGTGCCGGTGCCGCTCAGGGGGCCGGGTGCACGGGCAGGTCGAGGGCTCAGCTGAACGAGGAGCCGCAGCCGCAGGTGCGGGTGGCGTTGGGGTTGGTGATGTGGAAGCCGGCTCCCTGCAGGCCGTCGCTGAAGTCGAGGGTCGAACCGGTCAGCAGCTCGGCGCTGGCCGCGTCCACGACGACCTTGACCGTGCCGAACTCGCGCACGACGTCGTCGGACATCACCTCGGTGTCGAAGAACATCTCGTAGCTGTAGCCGGAGCAGCCACCCGGCTTGACCGCGACCCGCAGCGCGAGGTCGTCGCCCTCCTCCTGGGCCAGCAGCTCGGCCACCTTGGCGGTGGCGGCGTCGCTGAGGGTGACCGGTGCCGGCTTCTTCCCGATGTTGACGCGTCGTGGCGATGGTCGTCACTGGATCCTCCTCGTTGGGCCGATTGCCCTGGCGGACGGCCGCTCACGGTGCACCCTGCGCCGCGGGCGCCCCCCATGTTACCGGCGCCGTAGGCCGGTCGTCACCCACGCGCCTCGGGACCGGAATTCGGCGCCACGCAGGTAGAATCCCTTTTCGTGCCCTCCGAGTCGGACGCTTCGACGCCGCTGGTCCCCGGCGCGCCACCCGGTGATCGCGCCGAGGAGGTCCGCGACTGCCTGCGCGCGGTCGTCGACCCCGAGCTCGGCGACACCATCGTGGACCTCGGGATGGTGCGGGGCGTCGCCATCGACGGAGGGGACGTCGTGGTCGACGTGGCCCTGACCATCGCGGCCTGCCCCCTGCGCACCCAGATCGAGCGCGACGTCGTCGGCCACGTGCAGTCCCTGGACTGGGTGCGCTCGGTCGAGGTGCAGGTGGCGGCGATGGACGCCGAGGAGAGGGCCGCCGTGATGGCCCGGGCACGCTGGAAGGCCCGGGAGGACGCTCCCGAGACGGCCGTTCCCGCCACGCACGCGCGTGCTCGCCATCGCGTCGGGCAAGGGCGGCGTCGGCAAGTCGTCGGTCACCGTGAACCTGGCCGTGGCGCTGGCCGCCCGCGGCCTCGTGGTCGGCGTCCTCGACGCCGACATCTGGGGCTTCTCGGTGCCGCGCCTGCTCGGCATGGAGGGAGACGTCGAGGCCCGAGCGGGGAAGATGGTCCCGCTGGAGCGGCGGATCGGCGCCGGCGCGCTGCGGGTGCTGTCGATGGGGTTCCTGGCCGACGAGGAGCAGGCGATCATGTGGCGCGGGCTGGTTCTCAACCGCGCCGTGCAGCAGTTCCTCCAGGACGCCCACTGGGGCGACCTGGACTACCTCCTGATCGACCTCCCGCCGGGGACGGGCGACATCCAGATGGGCCTGGCGCGGCTCCTACCCCGGACCGAGCTGCTCGTCGTCACGACGCCGCCGGTGGCGGCCCAGAAGGTGGCGGCGCGGGCGGCGGACATGGCCCGGCGGGGCTACCTGCGGGTGGCCGGCGTGATCGAGAACATGAGCGACTTCACGTGCGAGCACGGCACCACCTACGCGCTGTTCGGCTCGGGTGGCGGCGAGCGCCTGGCCCACGGGCTCGGCGTCCCGCTGATCGGCTCCATCCCGCTGCACCCCGACCTGGCTGCCGCCGGCGACGCCGGGGTGCCGGTGGCCCTGGACGAAGACGGTGGCGAGCTCGCCACCGTCTTCGCGGAGATCGCCCGGGTGGTCGCCGAGGAGGTGGCCCCGATCGTCGACGTGCAGGGGTGCTCGGCCCGCCTCATGGAGCGCGTCGAGGCGGCCGTGACCCGCGGCGAGGCCGAAGCGGGCTGAGAGTCCCGCCGCGCGTCAGGCGGCGGCCCAGCGGCTCTCGATCATGTCCTCGCCCTCGGCCGCGTCGAGCAGCCTGGCCCTCCCTCCTCACCGAGGGCGCGCAGGTGGGCCCACAGCGAGAAGCGGGCGACCGGCAGCTGCCGCTCGGTGACGTCGCCGTAGACCTCGGGCAGCAGCTCGTCGACGGTCCCCTCGCCGCGCCGCGCCGAGTGCCGCCGCGATGCACTCGTGGCGCCCGAGCCGGTGGGCGATCAGCGTGTCGACCACGTCGGGCACGTGGTCCATCAGGCGGCCGTGACCCGGGCCCAGCGTGCGGATGGGCACCTTCGCGTCGCGCAGGCGGGCCAGGCTGGCCAGGTACTGGTGGAGGTCCCCGTCGGGCGGGCGGATGACGACGGTCGAGCCGTGCATGACGTGGTCACCCGTGAGGAGGAGCGCATGCTCCTCGACGAGCCAGCACAGGTGGTCCGACGCGTGGCCCGGGGTGTGCAGTGCCCGCAGCGTGAGGCCCGCGCCGGGCCCGGGCCCGCCGCAGCGCAGCGACCACCCCTCGCCCACGCACTCGTCGGGCTCGAACCCCTCGGCCGGGCCGTACCCGACCACCGGGGCCCCGGTGGCCTCGGCCAGGGCGGCGGCGCCCGGCGCGTGGTCGGCGTGGGTGTGGGTCACGACGATGGCCCGGACCGGACCCCAGCGGAGCGGCCGCGGCCACGATGGCCGCGGTGTGTGACTCGTCGGCCGGGCCGGGGTCCACGACGACCGGGTCTTCCGGCCCGACCAGGTAGGTGTTGGTGCCCGGCCCGGTCATGAGGCCCGGGTTGGGCGCGGTGAGCCGCCGCAGGCCCGGTGCCACTTCGTCGACCCGGCCCGGCTCGGGGGCGGGGCCGATGCCGAAGTCGGGCACCGCCGGGATCACGGCTCGCCGGGGCGCGGGCCGGGTGCGGCGTCGGGGCCCTCCTCGTTCGCCTTCATGGACACGGCGCGCACGGCCTCGTTGAAGTCGCCCCGGGCCGTCCCGTCGCCGGGATCGGCGACGGGCGGCCGCTCGTAGGCCGGGTCGCCCGGGAGCACGATGCGCATGCCGTTGCCGTCGGGGACCACGTGCGGCTCGATCGTGGGCACGGCGCTCGACGCCCGCGCCGCGGCGGCCAGGAGCTCGGCGCTGGTGGCGAAGCGCCCGATGGCCTGCAGGTTGCGGATGGTCGGGAAGATGATCTCGATCTCGCCGGCCCGGTGGCGCGTCGAGCGCGTCGTGGGGCGAGATCCAGACCTCGGCGATCGTCTCGCCAGCGTCGTGCGCCGCGACCTGCCCCGGTGGCGCGGCGGCCACGAAGAAGCGGGTGTCGTAGCGGCGCGGGGCACCGCGGGGGGTGATCCAGTGTGCGAAGTAGTGGATGTCGCTCACGCCGAGCTGCAGGCGCTCCTCCCGGCACAAGTCGAGGAAACGCAGGGTCCCGGCGTTGACGGCGGCCCGGGCGGCGGCGAAGCGCGCCTCCTCGTCGGGGTCACCGGCCAGGAGGTCGGGGCCGCCCACGCGGTCGGCCAGCAGGAGCCCGGCCTCCTCGAACGTCTCGCGCACCACGGCCACCCAGTAGGCGAGGCCGCCCGACCCGACGCCCAGGAGCGTGCTGGCTTCCGCGTCGCTGCGGCCCACGCTAAGCGCCTCGGCTTCGGCCCCGCCGTCGAGGAGGTCCACCGCACCCCCGGGGAACACGTAGGCGCCACCGACGAAGTCCGAGCGCAGATTGCGCCGGACCATGAGCACCTCGAGGGTGGTCCGCCCCGAGGGGGCCGGGGTGTCACGCACCACCATGACGGTGGCCGCCGGCCGGATGGCGAGGGGAGGGGGTTCGGCTGCGCCCGATGGTGGAGGAGCCGATGGAGGCACGCCGGAGAGGGTACCGGCAGGAGCGGGCGGCGCCCCCGGGAGGGGGGCACCCCTTGACTAACCTGACCCAACTCATGAGCCAGCCCGCCTCCGAGCCCGCTCAGGCGCCGGCACCGGCGGCCGGCCTGCGCAACCTGCCCCGTCGCTACCTGGCGCTCGGGCTGATCATCGTGGCCATCGTCCTGCTCGGCGCGCTGGTCCTCGTGCGGGACGACTCCGGGCCGGGGAGCACCTCGACGGTCGAGACCTTCAACCCCGCACCGTCCTCCCTCGTCTCGTCGCTGGCGTCGGTGCCCTCCTCGGTCTACGACACCGTCGGGGTCGCGTCGCCGGCCATCCCCCTCACGCCCCCGCACCCGGCGAGCGGCAACGCCCCGGTGTGGCTGGCGACCGTGAACGGGGGACCGCGCCTACCGGTCGTCTTCTTCTACGGCGCCGAGTTCGCCCCCTACGCCGCCGCCGAGCGCTGGCCGCTGATCCTGGCGCTCTCGCGCTTCGGGACCTTCCACCAGCTCGGGTTGATGCAGTCGAGCTCCACGACCGCGTTCGCCAGCCTCTCGACGTTCACCTTCTGGAAGACCTCCTACGTGAGCCACGACGTGAAACTCGAGTCGGTGGAGCGCTACAGCGTCGTCTGAATCCCGACGGGGGCGCGGTATCTCAGCCTCCAGACCCCCGACGCCGCGACAGTCCGCGGCGATCGCCAGCTACGGGACGAGCGCCACCACCTTCCCCCTGGTCGACGTCGCCAACCGCTACGTCCTGGACGGCGTCCGGCTTCTCGCCCGCCGTCCTGGCCGGCGTCTCCCAGGACCAGATCGCCGGCGACCTGTCCTCACCGGCCAGCCCGCTTGACCCAGGCGGTCGTCGCCTCGGCCAACGAGATCACGGCCGCCATCTGCTCGGTCGACGGGAACAGGCCCGACGCCGTGTGCGAGAGCCGGGGCGTGCTGGCGGCGGACCAGGCGCTCAAGATCACGCCCGCGGCCTGACTGCGGACCGACGGGCTGAACGAGCGGGGGGCGTGCTGCTGCGCCGCGGGTGCCGAGGCCGGGTCAGCTGGCCCGGCGGTCCAGCATCAGCTTGCGCTCGACCTCGTTCAGGCCACCCCAGATCCCGTGAGGCTCACGAATCCTGATGGCATAGTCGAGGCACTCACCCCGCACGTGGCACTGGTCGCAGATGGCCTTCGCCCGGATCTCGCGGGAGGCCTTCTCCTCCTTGCGTTCGGCGTGGGACGGGGGGAAGAACACCGCAGCCTGCGGTCCCCGGCACGCTGCCTTCAACTGCCACATCTCTTGTCCCTGGCGCATGAAACCCCCCGATAGGGCACTTCAGATCCCCTCTGCGCTCAAGCTATCGCCGGGGTTGGTCGCCGTTCAAGGGTCTTGACCAGGGTCTTTGGTGGGCGATCGATCTGTGCCGCGAGTACGGCAACTACGCTCGGCCCAGCATGGACGTGGGGACCTTCTGCGCACAGAGCCACGTTCTCGTCGTCGCCGGCAAGGGTGGCGTGGGCAAGACGACCATGACGGCGGCGCTCGCCCGGATGGCCGCCGACGCCGGGAAATCGGTCCTCATCGTCGAGCTCGAGGGCAAGTCGGGCATCACCACCGCCTTCGGCCACCGCGAGGACCTCGGCTACGACGACGTCCTGCTGGCGCCCGCCGGCCTGCGGGGTTCCAGGGGCGTCACGGGATCGGTACGGGCCCGGCGTCTCACCCCCGACGACGCGCTCATGGAGTACCTCGAGGACCACGGCTTGCGGCGGGTCTCCAAGCGGCTGGCGCACTCGGGAGTCCTCGACGTGGTCTCGACGGCCATCCCGGGCATCCGGGACGTGCTCGTGCTGGGAAAGGTGAAGCAGCTCGAACGCGAGGCCCTGGCCGACCTGATCCTGGTCGACGCACCGGCCACCGGCCACGCCATCACGTTCTTGACCTCTGCTGCCGGGCTGGTCAGCGCGGCCCGGGGCGGTCCCCTGCGCACCCAGGCCCAGGACGTGGTCGACCTCCTGAACGACCCGGCGCGGTGCCGGGTGATCCTCGTCACCCTGCCCGAGGAGCTGCCGGTCTCGGAGACGATCGAGTCGGCCTACACCCTCGAGGACAAGGCAGGCGTGCAGCTGGGGCCGGTCATCGTCAACGGCTGCGACCCCGAGCCGGTCGGTCTGGACCGGCCGGCGGCGACGGTGGCCGCGGCCGCCGGGGTGGCGGACACCTTGTCGCGCGGCCACCTCGCCGCCCTCGAGGCGGCGCGGCGCTTCCGCCTGGCGCGCCATGCGGTCTCGACGGAACAGGTCGAGCGCCTGGGCCGCGAGCTGCCGCTCCCCCACCTGCTCGTCCCGGCGCTCGACGCTGCGTGGATCGGCCCGGTCGAGACCCAGCAGCTGGCGGGCGCCCTGGCCGGCGCCGTGACGGGGCTGGTGGCCGAGGGGGCGCGGTGAGCTCCTTGGCGGAGGCGGCGGGCACGGCAGACCAGGCCGGCACGCACGGGCCCACCACGCTGCCCGAGCTGGTGACCGAGCGCTCGGTGATCGTGTGCTGCGGATCGGGGGGCGTAGGCAAGACGACGGTGTCGGCCACGTTCGCGCTGGCGGCGGCCCGAGCTGGGCGGCGCTCGTGCGTGGTGACCGTCGACCCGGCCCGGCGCCTGGCCGACGCACTGGGCGTGCAGTCGCTGCCCAACACACCCTCGGAGGTGGCGGGTGAGTGGCCCGGCCACCTCCACGCGCTCATGCTCGACTCCAAGGGGACGTTCGACGACCTGGTGCAGCGCTACGCCCGCACCCCCGAACAGGCGGAGTCCATCTTGTCCAACGGGCTCTACCAGAACCTCGCAGGCAGCCTGTCGGGCACGCAGGAGTACATGGCGATGGAGAAGCTCTACGAGCTCGTCCACTCGAAGGAGTTCGACGTGGTGGTGGTCGACACGCCGCCGACGCGCAACGCGCTGGACCTCCTGGACGCGCCCCGCCGCCTCACCCGGTTCCTCGAGAACCGGCTGTTCCGGGCGCTCCTGGTACCGACCCGCATGGGGTTGCGGGCCGTGGGCGTCGCCGCGCAGGCGCTGCTGCGCACCATCGCCAAGGTGGCCGGCGCAGAGATCGTGCAGGACGCCGTGTCGTTCTTCCAGGCCTTCGAGGGGATGGAGGACGGCTTCCGCAGCCGGGCCAGCGCCGTCCACGAGCTCCTGGCCGACCCCGCCACGGCCTACGTCCTGGTCACCTCGGCACGGCCCGACGCCATCACCGAGGCGGGCTTCTTCGCCGAGAAGCTGGCCGAGCGCGACGTGGCGGTGGCGGCGCTCGTCGTCAACCGGATCGCGCCGTCGTTCGGCAACGGCGGCGACGGTGCCGCACGGAGCGTGCCCGCACTGGAGCCACTCGAGGCCAACCTGGCCGAGCTGAACGCGGTGGCGGCGCGCGAGGAGCACGCCTTCGCCGGTCTGGCGGCGCAGGTGTCGCCGGCGCCCGTCGGCAAGATCCCGCTCTTCGGGCACGACGTGCACGAGCTCGACGGCTTGCGCCGGGCGGCGGACCACCTGTTCGCCTGACGCTCCGGCGCCGCCGGTTTCGTGCCCGGTCTTCCAACCCTCGCGGGGCGCGCCCGCGGCCGCCGGCCGGCCGGGGCATTACCGAACCCGTGCAGCGTTCCGATAGTGTCCCGTCGGTGCAGACCATCCTGGTCGCCAGCGACGCACCCACACTCCGCCGGGAGATCGAGGCCGTCATCAGCGGGCCCGACGTGGAGGTGCAGGCCGTGACCTCCGGGCCCGAAGTCGTCTCGTTCGTCACCGGGGAGTCGCCCGACCTCGTCATCGTCGACATGCAGATGGGCAACATGGGCGGCATGGCAGTGACCCTCGAACTGCGGCTCCAGGAGTCCTACGACGCCGTCGACCACATCCCCGTGCTCATGTTGCTGGACCGCCGGCCCGACGTCTTCCTCGCCCGCCGCTCGGGTGCCGAGGGCTGGCTGGTGAAGCCGCTCGACCCCCTGCGCCTCCGGCGCGCCGTGACCGCGCTGCTGGACGACGGGATCTTTCACGACGACTCGTTCACACCCGTGCCCGTGCTGGTGGGCGCCGGACCCGAGCTGCAGGCGGGACCCGGGCCCAGACCCTGACCCGGCGCCGTGTCGCACCGCCGGGAGACTCCCGATCAACAGCCGACCAGGCGATCCCGTCGGCCGTGGCGCCGCTCGGCCGACGCCGACATCGGGTCGACCCGTCAGCCCCTCGACGCGGAGGCCTCGGAGCAGGAGCGCATCATCACGGAGGCCCTCGCCGACCTCCGGGACATGGACGTGCGCGAGGTGATGACGCCGCGGGTGGACGTCACGTACCTGACCATCCCGGTCCACGCCGACGACATCGCCAGGGCGGTGCGGACCTCGGGGCACAGCTGCTTTCCCGTGGTCCACGACGACCTCGACGACCTGATCGGCATCCTCTTCGTCAACGACATCTTCCGGACCGGCGGCGGGGCCGAGACCCGGGAGGCCGACGACGGGGACGAGTCGCGCGACCGGGACGCCACCGACCCCAGCCCCCTGGAGATCTCGCGCAAGGTGCGCCAGCCCTATCTCCTCCCCGAGTCACTCGGAGTCCTCGAGGCGCTGGCCGACATGCGCAAGCACCGCCGTGCCGTCGCCGTCGTGGTCGACGAGTACGGCGGCGTGGCCGGCATGCTCACCGTCAAGGATCTCCTGGAGCCGCTCGTGGGCGACCTCCACGACGAGTTCGACGAGGAGGAGGAGGCACTCATCGTCCGGGTGGACAACACCCGCTGGCTGATTGACGGGCAAACCAACGTCGACGACGTCCGGGAGCGCCTGGGGATCGAGATCCCCGACGGCGAGTACGTCACCCTGGGCGGGCTCCTCTTCGAGCGCTTCGGCCACATCCCGGCCGAGGGCGAGGACGTCCGCGTGGGCGACTGGGATCTCCGGGTGGTGGAGATGGACAAGCGCCGCGTGGCGCAGGTCGTGGCCACCTATGCGGGCGACGAGGCCGGCGGCGCCGGCGCACGCGAGCACGGCGGCGCCTCGGCCAACGGGACCGGGGAAGCGGCTGGCTGACGCCGGGCTAATGTGGCTGGCTGCTCCCCCCGGGGGGCGGACGGGCTGTGGCGCAGCTTGGTTAGCGCGCTGCGTTCGGGACGCAGAGGTCCCCGGTTCAAATCCGGGCAGCCCGACTCGAAAGGCCCAGGTCAGGGCCTCAGTGACCTGAAGGGTCCGAATCCTCGGGAGCGATTGGCGCGGAAATGGCGCGGAGATTTCGTGCCTGAGTCCTGTGCCTGAGTCCTTTTGGCCTTTTTGCCGAAGAAGCGATCGCCGATGACGTCCGCCGCGGCCCGGTCGACTGACGCCGGGGCCGAGGCGTAGACGGCCAACGTGGTCCTCGGGTCGGCATGGCCGAGTCGGGTCTGTGCCGTCTTCACGTCGATCCCCTCGACGACGAGCGTGGTGGCGTTCAGCCGCCGCAGGTCGTGGAAGCCGGCGCCGGGACAGCCCGCGGCGGCCACGGCGGGGAGCCACACCCGCCGGCGCCAGTTGGAGTAGCGCAGCGGACCGCCCTCCTCGTCGGTGAAGACGAGGGCGTCGGTGTCGTCGCCGGTGGACCCAGCTCGCTCGAGGTGGGTGGACAGCGTGTCGATGATGACCTCGGGCATGAACGTCGACGATGACCTCGGGCATGAACATGGTCCGGGTGCCCGCCTTCGACTTGGGCGGGCCGAAGACGTTGCGGCCGCCGGTCCCCCGGACGAGCGCCTCGGCCACCGAGAGCCGTCCGGAGCCGAGATCGAGCCGACCGACCCGGAGGGCGGCCACCTCGGACCAGCGCAAGCCGAGCGCCGCTCCGATCCAGATCATCGGGCGGTACTCGTCGGGCGCCTCGGCGGCGATGGCGGCGACGTCCTCGGGGGTGAGGTCGAAGCGGCGGGTTCCCTCGACCGGTGGCAGGTTCACGTTGCGGCACGGGTTCCGGGCCAGCCAGTCGTTGCGCACGGCATAGCCGAACATCGCCCGCACGACCTCGTAGTTGCGCTTGACGGTCCGGGGAGCGTGGTCGGCCCGCCAGGAGTTGACCAGCCGCTGGATGTCCCGGGGTCCGACCCGCTCGATGCGGTGCCCGCCGAGCACCGGGAGCACGTGGAGACGGAGCGTCAGTTCCTCCCGGACCCTCGTCGACTCCCGCTTGTTCGGGTTGGAGGCGGTCCACTCCTCGGCGAGCTCGGACACCCGGAGGCGGCCTGCCCACGGGTCGATCCACACGCCCCGACGGATGTCGGTCGCGACGGCCGACAGGAAGGCCCGGGCGTCGCCCTTGGTCGTGAAGCTCGTCGGAGCGGTGTGCCGGCGGCCGTTGTGCCAGTAGCTGGCCTCGTAGAGCCGCCCCCGCTACCGCACGCTCCCGAACGGGCGCGTCGACGGCACGACTACGCCGTCCTCCGACCCGGCGTCCGGTTCGCGCACGACGCTACGGACCCGCCGATCGACGTCCGTCGGTGACGAGCGGTCCGCAGCACGGTGGCCGGATCCACCGCGGCAATGCGGTGGTCGTCGACCCAGTGCTCGAGCTCGTGCGCGTCGAAACGGACGAAACGACCGACCTTCACGATCGGGATGCGCCGCTTGTCGGCCAGCCGGCGCACGTGGCGCAGGCTCGTGCCCAACCGGAGCGCGACCTCCTCCAGGGTAAGGAGGGCACTGGACGGGCGCGGCTCCCCGCAGGCGGGACAGCGGATGGGACCGCCGCGGGGCGGAACCGCCCCGGAACCGAATCGCCGCTCGCCGCTCACCGGTAGCCCCCCTCCGCTCGGCGTCGCTCGACCCGCTCGGCGAAGGTCATTCGGCGGACGATCTCGTCGTTGCCCACGCTGACCGAGAGTGCCTCGAGGGTGCGCTGCAGGTCGGTCGTGCCGGCCCAGAGCGCGAAGGCGACCAGGTAGCCGACGAGCACGGGCATGAGCCGGCGGATCGACGAGGCCCGCTTGCGCTGGCGGATGAAGCGCAGCTCGGTCCCGCCGTGGGCGAGCGTCGCCGACTGGACGGCTTCCCACCGAGCGTCGAGCGGCCAGCGGGAACGGTTGGAGTCCGCCGTCGGCGAGCGCAACGTGAGCCACTCGGCCGTGCAGTAGCGCCACAGCGACGGTGCAGCGGCCCAGCACGGCGTCGGGGCGAAGCAGCTCGAGGTCGCTGAGTGCGGCCCGCCGATCTCGAACTCGATGCGCCAGACCTGCGCTCCCGGGGTGTGCCGCTCCCCCCAGATCAACTCCCACCAGTCGGTGCGACTGTATCTTGAGGTTGTCAAGCCCTTTCTCGTGAAATTTCCCCCTTCAGATTTCCGAACTCTAGATCTTATTCAGACTGGTACGATATCTTGTACGACTGAAAGGAGCGGTCCCGATGGCGATGACGGCAAGCGAGGCCAGGAAGAACCTGTTCCCCCTGATCGAGCAGGTGAACAACGACCGCCGGCCGATCGAGATCACCTCCAAGCGTGGGGATGCCGTGCTGATGTCGCGGGCGGACTACGAGGCCCTGGAGGAGACCGCCTACCTGCTTCGGTCGCCGGCGAACGCCAGGCGTCTGCTCGAAAGCCTCGAGCAGGCTCGAAGCGGTGAGCTCAAGGCCCACGAACTCTCGGAGTGAGGCTGGTCTTCACGCCACACGGTTGGTCCGACTATCTCCACTGGCAATCGGTCGACAAGAAGATGGTGAAGCGGATCAACCGGCTCATCGAAGACACGTTGCGGGAGCCCTTCGCCGGCATCGGAAAGCCCGAGCCGCTGCGCCATGTCCTCCAGGGCAGCTGGTCGAGACGAATCGACGGAGAGCACCGCTTGGTCTACATGGTCGAAGGCGACGACATCGTCGTGTTGCAGGCCCGGTACCACTACGAGTCTTGATCTCCGGGAACGTGTCGGGCCGGATGGCTCCCATGGCCACCCTAAAGCTGAGATGCACCTTGCGGGTGCTGTGTTACAGGGCACGCACCCGCAAGGTGCAACAGCGATCGACGTAGCGCTGCCCGAAACCTAGATACTGGATGTGCTCCGGAATGGTGTGGAGAGACCGGACAGAACCCACTTTCCCATCAGTTCCAGGCCGCCCCGCTCTCGGCCGGCGGCTCCGCCGCCGCCTCGGCGGGCGGAAGAAATCGCATTTGCCATGCGGATCTTGGAGTTCGTGAGCAGCGAGGTTGCCCGATTTTGAGGTCGCCCCGTACGGCACCATGGGGATACGCCGCAGTCAGCTCAGGCGTTCTCGTGACGTGGTGCGACGACGAACTTACAGACCCGACTCGACCGTGATCCGCCCCGCCGCCGCCCCCTGCCGGAGCGCCTCGTAACCACGTTCGTTCTGGTCGGCATAGGTGTCGGCAAACTCCACAAGAGCGCGATCGAATGTCGGTCCGTCCCCGAGATAGCTGGCGATTGCGACGCGGTCACCTGAGCGGGCGTGTGCCCGAGCCAGGGCCTGGGCGCACATCCCGACGTACTTGGTGAGGCCCTGTGGAATCGCCCCTTCGAGCTCGAAGCTCGCCTTCCAGTCTCGAAGTTGGCGGATGTAGAAGTCCCGGGTCACGCCGTCAGGACCTTCGACCGGTTGGTAGCCGAGGAAGATGTCGCTGGCGGCTTGCATCAGATGCTGACCGGCCACCACCCGCGCCCCATGGTTGGCGAAACCGCTCTTGCCGACAAACTCCTCAAGAACGGACGCCTCCGCTTCTTTGGCTTGGAGGAACAGCGGGTCGTCGTTACCCAGGCCCACCATGAGCAGGATCCAGGCCCGGGTGCCCACGCTCCCCACCCCCACCACCTTGCGCGCGATCTGGACGAACTGGAACTCTTCGAGCAGGTGGCGTCGGTCGGACTGGAGGCTTCGTCGATAGCCGCGCACGAGCTGGTGGAACGACTCGCGAATCGCGTCGCTCATCTCCTGGGAGAACAGCTCCTCCGTGGACACGATGAGCGGAGGATCACTCACGATCCGGAGCTGGCCGTCGACGACGGTGGTGAGTTTGCTCAGGGCCTGGAGGCTGTCCCGGGTGCGCGCCTTGGTGAGGATCTTGGCTCCCACTTCGAGGACGGCGGTCCACGTTTCCCTTGCCGTGAACTCGCGGGTCCCGGGCGGCGATCACCACGCTGGCGGCGAGCCGCTTGAGATCCCACTCCCACGGCCCAGGCAGCGTCTCGTCGAAGTCGTTGACGTCGAACATCATCTTGGGCTCCGGCGAGGCGAACAGTCCGAAGTTGGACAGGTGGGCATCGCCGCAGACCTGGGCATTGAGGCCCGACCGGGGGGGTGGTTGCCAGGTCGGAGGCCATGATGAGCGCGGCCCCACGGAAGAAGGTGAATGGCGAGACCAGCATCCGCCCGTAGCGGATCGGAACCAGTTCGGACACCCGGGTGGTGGCCTGTCGTTCGAGGAGGCCGACCGGGTCTGGACGGTTCGCCGCAGGGCTGAACTCCGCCTGGGACGATCGGGGTGCCCGAGCGCGGGCCTCCTTGCCGAGCTTGACGCGTTCTTCGACGGTGAGGTGCGGAACGGCGTGACCGCCGGGCCGGGCTGTTGCGTCAGATCCGTCATCGTCCCCCCGATCCAGGTTCAGGAATGATATTGACTCTTGGATGCGTACAGGGTGTCCCCCTTCACCCTGATCAAGGGCGTATATCTGCCCGGGTTCACGTGCCGTCGTTGGTTTTCATCCTTAGAGGAAGTTGGGCATCCCGACGTTCTGGTCGAACCCGAAAGGCCTGCCCGGTCGGTGCGACCACGGGCGCCAAATCCAGAGGACCGCGCCCAGCCCGGCGAGCCCGACGAGCAGGAGGACCAAACCCGCCGGGTGGAGGCTCGGCGGCACCACCTGCCCGAAGACGACGAGGTGTCCACCAGACGGGGTCACGAAAATTGACGGGAGCGGCGGACGGCCTAGGTGCTTCCCGAAGGGGGCGGCGGCGCTCACACTCCGGCTGACCACAGGAGTTCCGAACAGGAGAGCCAGACCCAACGCCACGAATGCGGCGGCGACCAGCGCACCCAGCGCGAGGGCGAGGGTACGCACCTGGACCGTGCCGCGCGCGGGCCGGGTCGGGGGGACGAACCCACGGGATGCCGCCCAGGAGGCGGCGAAGGACCTGGGGTCGAAGTAGCCGTTGCCCAACACCTCTTCGGGTGAGGCGCCTTCAGCCTTCGCCTCGGCGAGATCCGCTTCCAGGTCAGCGGCCATCTCGTTGGCCTCGGACGCAGGTACCCCGAGGCGGCTCCATTCCTTCCGGCACTCGTCGACGAAACTGCTCATGTCTGCACCTCCGCTGCTGCGAGGCCGAGAACGGCGTCGACGGCGTCACGAGTCACCCGCCACTCCCGTGTGCCTGTCTCGAGAGCCTGCCGGCCCTGGCGGGACAGCCGATAGTACTTTCGGGGCGGTCCGCCGTTACTCGAGGCCCGCTGGGTGTTCACGAGTCCGTCGCGCTCGAGGCGGCCGAGCAGCGGATAGATGGACCCTTCGCCCACGATCGACAAGCCGCGCTCGCCGAGACGCTTTGTCATCTCGTAGCCGTAGGCGGGATCGTCGCCCATAACGGCCAGGAGACACAGGTCCAGGACCCCCCGCAGCAACTGGGTACGCCGGCCACCGCTCACTCCCATGCCTCGCATGATAGCGGGCAGTCCCTTGCGGCGCAAGGCAGTGCCCTCGGCGCCGCGCCGCAGGCGGTCGGTCTTCGGGAGCGCGGCGAAATGCTGCTTGGTCTTCCGGGACCAGCCCATGCAGTGCCCCCGCACACCGGGAGGGTTCACATCCTTCCCTTACCCTCACTGAAATCTGAAGTAGAACGCGCCGAATACAAGGACGATGCCTACATTGGCTGCGAGTCGCTCCCAAAACCAGGTCTTGCCTCTGAAGAACAGGAGGTCGACGCCTACGATGACAGCAACCATGATTAGGGCAAATGGCACGACGATTGCGGGATTGCCCATCGGTCGCTTCCTTCCACGTAGATCGTCGTTCACCAACGAATCATTTCACCGGACTGTTGGTGTTCGCTAATACCGCGTAGCCGTCGATCATTCCTGGCGGCCCGTGGACACCGTTCCATCGACGGCTCTGGAAAGGAAGAAGCGCCTCGCGCACGCTGTCCAAGGTGCCACCGAACGCCGGGACGGCGGGGCACTCCCAGTGACGGATCAGTACGATTTCCGACATGGCGAAGTCGGATTGGGTGCAGAGTGTTCATCGAGTCGAGAAGCCTTGGGGCCACGAAGTCCACTTCGCATTGGTCGATGGGAAGTATTGCGGAAAATCGCTCCATGTGAACGAGGGACATGCGCTCTCATTGCAATATCACGAACGCAAAGAGGAGACGATTTCCGTGCAGTCTGGACGCCTGTTGTTCGAAGTGGGTGAGGGGGATGACGGCCTCGAGTCATTCGAGCTACTCCCAGGGAAATCAGTGCACCTCCACCCTGGGACCAGACATCGGATAACGGCTCTGGTGGATACCGTCGTGCTGGAGGCGAGTACGACAGAGCTGGACGACAAACTCGCCCAGCCTGGTCACATAGATAGTGCCGAGGCCCTGCAATGTAATGTCGGTGATCGCCTCCTCACCATGCCATTTGGGTGGTTCGGGCAGATACGTGAACCACCGCCAGTCCGAGAACAGATCAGCGGATAACGGTATCCACTCTGTCAACTTCCGTCCGTCGGGCAGCGGTTTCTCACACATCGCACCGGGTGGATCTTCGTAAAAGGTCGTGGTGGTCGCCACCCCAGGCTGAAACTCCCGCATCTCGGGCGATTGGGCTTCTTCAATTATCTTCGTCATAGCCATGATGGCCCTGGGGTTGGGGGAAGCTCGGTATCCAACCGCCTTCGGCGGTCCCTCCTTGAGGACTTGGTTACGCAGCCGGTTGAAGTACTGGAACAATTCGTCCTCCTTCATTTCGGCTTCCCACGGCGCATACCACTCGTCAAATGCCTCACGTGCTCGGGTGCGACAATGCTGGGCGGCCAGGCTGACAGACCGACCATAGGAAGCCACATCACAGATGCCGCCGAGGTGGCTTGATTGGTTGTGGCCCATGAGATCCGCCAAACCTCGCTGCGCAAGTTCCAGCATGATTCGCGTGCGTTCCAGGATTCGACTCGGATCGTCCTCACACCCATGGATTGAGGCCCATTCTTCAGAGGTGATGTCGTTCAGCGGGACGATTCCACTTGGGCGGGCGGGTCGATCTGGCATTGCTGGATCCTCGCAGGACAGGCTAGAGAGTGGCCAGACCCGGTAGCGCCTAATGCCAGCGCCGAGCGGATCCCGGGCCAAATGTCCCCAGCTCCGCAATGGAGCGGACCAGTAGTACCTGCCCTTACCGCCGGCATGAGGATGCCCGGCAGCCCTACGCGTCGATAGCGTTATGACCATGGCCCGCAAGGCTGGCCCTGCCGACGAGGACTACGCCAGCGCCGCCCGCCTCGGACTGCTGGGCCTGATGGCAGGCCAGCACTCCGACACGATCATGGAGCAGTTGGAATCCCTGCATCCTCGCAATAACACGTTCCCAGCTGAGGTCCTGCTCGAGCTGGCCGCAGAGGCCATCGAGGAGTCCGGGGCGTCGCCGGCCGAGCCGATTCAGTACGAGGGGATGCGCGATCGCTATCTGCCCGAGTACCACTTCCGCGGCAAGTCCCAGCAGCACAACAGCCACTACGCACTCATGGCCGCGGCCATGATCAGGGCGGGCGTCTACCCCGATCTCCTCGACGAGGCGTACGGGTGGGGTATTGACAACATGTGGGAGTACGCCTTCTACGCCCTGGTGCTCTACGGCCGGGTGGCGGCCGAGCGGACCGGACGAACACCTGAGGACATCGCATCGGCACTGGCCGAGCGGCGGGGCATCGACCTGGTGGACTCCTAACCGCCCGCCACGAAGGCCACCACGACATAGGCGGCATGGCGGTCGAAATTCTCGCGCCGGCGGTCATAGATGGTGGTCGTCCTCGGATCGGCGTGGCGGGCGGCGATCTGGACGTCACGCAGCGGCACCCCCGCATCGAGGGCGGCCATGATGAAGGCGGCGCGCAGCATGGGGGGGTGGACGATGCCGAGGCCAGCCCGCTTGCCGACGGAGCGAACCCAGCGGTGTGCCGTGCGCCTGTCGAGTCGTTGGCCGTCGTGGCGATGCAGGATCGGTCCCTCACATCGCTCGCCCAGGGCGAGGTCGATGGTCCGGGCCACCCGGGGGACCAGAGGTATCACGGCCGGCTTGTTGCCCTTCCCAATAATCCAAAGCGTCCGATGGCCCCGGTCGAAGCCGAGATCCTCGGCGTCGGTCGCACAGGCCTCGCTCACCCGCAGTCCGTTGAGGCCGAGTAGTGCGGCCAGGGCAGCATGGTCGGGGTCGTAGCGTTCGGCGGTGAAGAGGAACCGAGCGAGCTCCCCTCGGTCGAGCCCACGCCCTTCGCTCGGGTAGACCTTGGGCCGGCGGGCGTACTGGGCTGGGTTCGATGGGATCCGGCCGTCGATGTGTGCGAAGCGATAGAAGCCGCAGATGGTTGACAACCGGCGATCGATGGTCGAAGCAGCCAGGCCGCGCTCCTCCATCGCGCTGCGCCACAGCTCGATGTGGGCCGGCTTGGCCTCGAGGACGTCGAGACCGACATCGGTGCACCATTGAAAGAAGGTGCGCAGGTCATAGCGATAGGTCTCGAGGGTTCGGCCGCCGTAGCGGGCCAGGTACGCAGCCGCCGCCATCTGGGCCTGGGCGAATGGATCTGCATCTCGAGCGCTCACTAGCGCCACGGGGGCATCGGGGTGGACATGACTTCCTCCTTGGGTCGAGGAGGACAGCGAACACCTATGCAGCCATCAATGCCCGTGGCGCCCGTAGCCGGCGTTATACAGGCAAACTGGGCTACCCCGAACAGCTAGCCCCGGCCATTCACGAGAAGTCTGAGGGTGGGGTCTTCGCCATTTCGAGGGTTGTCTGAGCTTCAGCCCGGGTGATTTCGCCCGTCGCTGAGTCCAACCCGCCGCCATTTGACGGTGCTAAAGGGTCAAAGTTGACCAGAGAGGGACTTCGGGGCGCGCGTCGCCAAGGTCAGGTGTCGCTTGCGGGAAGTGAGTTCGTTCAGCGCAGCAGTGCGATGCGTCGGTATGCACCGAGCAGCGCCTCGGTGCCGGGCCAGCCGTCGATGATGCGCACGACGCGCTGTCGGGAGCGGTGAAGAAGGCGACCCGGCGCGTGCAAGAGGCCCCAGCGCAGCGCTTTGGGTCGGGCACCCTGCCAGGGCCCCTCGAGACAGAGCAGCTGGAACCAGCGCACCAGATCGGCTGCCATGGCGACGGTCATCATCCAGTTGGCGTTGGCCTCAAAGCTGGCGAAGGGGAAGCGCAAGAGGCCCGAGTCCTTCAGGCGCTGAATGTGTTGTTCGACATGGGCGTGGGACCGCATGGTGGCGTCGAGGGCGACGGGGTCACCGTCTTGGTCGGTGTAGAAGCCCCAGTAGCGATAGTCGAGGGCGGGGAACAGGCTGCGCTGGGCGCCGGGGTGCAGCGGCTCACGCCGGATGATGCAGCGGGTGCCCTCGGGGAGCTTGGGCGTCGAGATGAGCGACGTCACCTCGCACACGGCCGCGCCCTCTCGTGGCGTGCCGTCTTGAGCGATGGCTGGCTCCCAGACGTCCTCGAGGCCGACGACCTCGAAGATGGCCCTGCTGAGCTGGGCGTTCGAGCGCACGGTGACGAAGAAGCCGATGTTGCGCTCCCGACAGGCGCCAAGAAAGCCCTCGGTGCACCCCGCCGAGTCGACCCGCACGACAACCGCTCGCCCGACCAGGGTCGCATCGTCGCCGACATGGTGGCCTGCCGCGATCTCCTCGGGCAGCTGCACGACGGCGGCGTCGAGGACTCTGACATGGTCGGCCACGGTGTTGGCCCCGGCGTTGCCTGCTCGCAAGAGCGAAGAGAGTGCTTCACCGGTGGCATCGGCGAAGCAGAAGATCGGGTGGAACCCGTAGCCACCCTTGAAGGTGGGGGCAGCGGCCACCTTGTGCTCGGAGTGGATCTCGACCAAGGAGGCGTCGATGTCCAAGAGCACCGGGGCACTGCCGATGGTGGCGCCACTGCGGCGCCACACCTCGTGGCGCACCTCGGCCAGCCCCAATGCGATCGAGCTCCTGGTCTCGGGCGTGATCTCGTGGAAGCTGCGAAACACCGTGGTGTCAGAGGGCACCGATCCGAAGAGATCCTCTTGGAGCCGCAGGTGCTCGATGTCCGCACAGCTCTCCCCTCCACCGGCGAGCATCAACGACGTGTGCACCAGCACCTTGCCCCGGTCATGGAGGGGGAGGCGTTCGCCGGCTGGAGGTATGCGCGACGAGAGCGCATCACCGAGCCCCATCCGGTCGGCAAAAGCCCCAAGAGCGTGCAATCCGACATGGGCCACCACACCCGCGCCACCGGGTTCCACAACGACGCGACGCGTGCTGGTACCGTTCACCTTGGAAGTGCCCTCCTGGTCGGGATCTCTGTTGCGTAGACAACAACAGTTTCCCCTACATGGAGGGCTTTTCCGCGGACGCGGCCAGGTCAGCTCACGCGGCTCGGTGAATAGCCAGGGCTAGTAGGCCGATCAGTCATCTTCCTGTGAATCGATTCAGATAGGCCGCCGCCACCGCCCTTGACTCAGGATCACGAAGCGCCGTTACCAAAGAGTCGGCGTCGTTCCAGGCGCGCGCCGTGCTGACCATGCCCTCGGTGACGGCGTCTACATGCCGCTTCGTCGCGGAAAGAGTTTGGAGCGACTTGCTCTCGAGCTGAGTGACGAGGGCGTCGACCGATGCGTCGAGTTCGGCCGGTGGCACGACCCGATTGAGAAATCCTGCAGCATGAGCCTCGGCTGCGCTGAACGGCCGGCAGGTCATCACCAGTTCTTTGGTCATGGCCGGGCCAATTTCGCGGACAAGACGGGGAATCCCACCCCATGCGAGAGGGATCCCAAGGTCGACCTCAGGAATCGAAAAGACGGTGTCGTCAGCGGCGACTCGCAGATCACAGGCGGCGGCGAGGACAACCCCCCCGCCCACACAATTGCCGTGCAGTCTCGCCACCGTGACGGCTCGCATTGACTCGATTGCCTCTGCCATGAGGCGTCCGGCATCAGCCGCATCACGAAGAACACTGGCAGAGGGGGAAGAGCCATCGTCGGGGGAGAACGCAGCCAAGTCCGCTCCAGCGCAGAACGCCCGCCCTCGGCCGCTAACGATGACGACTTTCACCTCGTGTCTCGAGTTGAAGAACCGGGCCGCCTCGACCAGTTCCATGAGCGTGATCGTGCTAAGCGGGTTGAGCTTCTCGGGGCGGTTTAGGGTGATGGCCCCTCGAGCATTGCTGAAGTTCACGTCGATGGTGGAGAATTCCATGTCCCTCAATCCAACTCTGTCAGCGTCCTCCGAGCAACATGGTCTACGGGATCCGCTGTGTCCGGCTGAAGTCCCCGATGGCACTCGCCGGCCCGCACTTTGAGGGATCCCGTCTCATCTACCCGGCGAAGTGGGGCACCCTGGTCACCCGTCAGCCTCACCGAGTTCTTCGACTGCGTAGCGCCTGCGAGCACTCTCGATTGACTGATCGGCCGTGGTTCCCCGGCCATAGTTCGGCGCTCTTCCCTCAGGGTTGTCTTGATGGACGAGATGAGTCCAGAAAAGGTCGGGTCCCTCTTGCTCAACTTCGACCCTGAAGCCGTGATCCAGGAGCCACTGCTCGTCCGAGTTCACTTGACGGAGTCTGCCACCGGCCCGAACGAGGGCAGGCTTCGATCCCGTGGATCGCCCAGGTTGCGAATCACCGGTGGCGTTCATCCGGTGGGCGTAGCGCCACACTTCCCCAGTCAAACGGTTCCTGGATTTCAAGTTCGTATCCACATGCTTCGAATGCCCGCTTGACGTCACGGGCTATCCGGTCCCGCTCTCCCGAGCTGACTTCCTCAGGGTCTGGTCCCTCCCATGTTCGGATGCTGCTCTTGAACAGGGCGATTGCCCTGGGTTTCGCAAGAACCTCCGAGTCAATCCAAACGGATCGTGTTCCTTCGGTGTACCGCAGACCGGTTCGCCCAAGCACCTTGACCGAGAAGCCCTTACTGCTCTCAATCACGTTCGGCCCAGGCTCGGAAAACCTCTCATCCGCACCGTGACCAGTGTCGGGCGCCCCCACGCCGTGAAATCTATCTGCGACTGCGGCTGGGACCGGCGGCAAACATCAGAGGAATGGGGTGCCCCACTCGTGCCGTTAGGAGATAGCGCACGAACCGTGCGCTCAGACGCGAAACGACCCCGCCGAAGCGGACCGCCTACGACGCCCCCTCAATCTCCGACAGCACCACCTCGCGCGCTCGCGCACGTCACCAACTTGCGCTCCGAACTCGTCCAGACGCCGCGCCACGACGACCCATTCGGGCGACTCGCCGCGTGCGATGGCCTCTGTCTCGAGTGGACCGTCCTGTCTCATTGCCATGTTCCCGTTCTCCTACCCGACGCCGGCAGACCGTCCACCCTCGGCGCGTGCTCCCGGCAGCTCTCCACGTACCAGCTCTTCCCCTTGGCGTCCGCCCAGACGCCCTTCCATGCCGGCGCCTGGCGGCAGTGGTCGGCCTGCAGCTGCCGTGAACGAAGCCCTCCTCGCCTGGCTGATGACGGCCCCTGACGCCCCGACGAGACCGTTGACCCTCGAGGACACCGGCGCCCCCCAGAGGGTGCGCCGAGCCGCAACGCGGAGCGGCCCCTCGGGAGTCGTGGAGGGGCCGACGCACCCATGTCTCGTGACTGACGTAGGTGTCTCTACTTATACCGCCGAAACCTGGCGAATCCGTCGCGCCCCGTTCCGGCGTATTTGGGATACCCAGAACCCGCCGGTATCGGCGGCGGATGCCCATGAACGGGCACGGGGGTCGCGTTTCGGCCTGGCGCCGAGGCCGCGGGAGAGGTTCATTTGTCCTCGTGCGCGGCCAGCGTGGCGCCGAGTTGGTCGACGAGAGCGACAGCCACGACGCACTGCTCCTGGCTGATCGGCGCGGCCGGAGTCGGTGTCAAGATGAACGTGCCCAGCACCCGGCCCCCACCCCGAACCGGGAGCTCGACCTGCTTCGTCGGCAGACCGGCTGTGGCGGAGGGCCAGCGTAGGGGGTTCAGCCGAACCGTGCCGTCGTTGGCGATCCAGGCCCCCTTCCCAGACGGCTGGTCGCGGACGAAGCGGCAGTCCTGCAGGCTGAGCAACTCTCGAAGCTCGCTGGCCACGGCGATCAACACGAAGTCCGGGTCCTCGCCGCCGGCGATGCGCTCACCCAGTTCGTGAATGCGGGAGAGCTCCAGCCGTCCACGGGTGGAGGTCCGTTGGTCACAGCTAGGGCGTCCCGGCCGACTCGGACACCGACAGCAGTTCGAAGGCAGGATTGATCATGGCCAGCTTGCTCTTGTGCTTCCCGACCATGCCTTCGGCCACCAGCGTCGTCCCGCTGTGCAGCCCGGCGATGGAACGTCGTCCGAGGAAGACGAGCGTGATCGCCTCGCCGCTCCCATCGACGAGCACGCACTCAAGGTTCGGGACATCGGCCAAAGGCCGGACCCTGATGGACTTCACGCGCCCGACCACCTTGGCGCGCGTGCGCCACTGCAGCCCGGAGATCGGCTGGGCGCCCGGCAGGATCGAGCCAGACGGCAGTTCCGTGTCGGGAACGGGCGCCCGGTTGTTGACGGGAGCCTTTCGCTCGAGCACTGTCTCCACGACCAACGGCGCCAACAAGACCGCTGACACGAACGTCGGGAGTGACGCTTCATACGATGGATCTCGCGGGGGTGTCGCGCACCTCGCACTGACAAAACGTTGTACAAAAAGTCAATTCCGACTCGCGCGAAAGGGCGCGGAAATGGCGCTGAACGCCGCCAAACAGCGGTATTCGGCGGTATTGAGCCGTCATTTACGAATAGTGAATTTCTGATTTATGACCTGGGATAACAACAAATCACAGCCATTGACTTGTCCGCCCCGAATTCGCTCAGGCTCCGTTCGGGACGCAGGGGTCCCCGGTTCAAATCCGGGCAGCCCGACTCGGAAACGCTCCGTTAGGTAGGGCGGTGTGCGTGGCCCTCAGGTCTCACGGTGGCGCTTTGGCGGCGCGGTGCGTGCGCGATATCAGCTCGGTGGTTGACGTGTCTCCCGGGTGCGGGATCGACGAGCCTTGTTGACGGAGAATCCGCAGCGTCAAGCGACCAGCTTTGATGATCCGGGACGCTCGGAGCCGGTCGAGCCGGGCGGGCGTCTGATGGATCATGCATGACCTGGGGTGACCGCGGCAGGTGCCGTCGGAGCGTCCTTGGGCTCCGGGTTCGGGTTGAGCCTCGAGGCTGCGACAAAGGACACCACCACGGCCACGATCACGATCGGCATGAGAGCCACGGCATCCGACACGAAGAGAAGGCTCGGAAGCAGCACCGCCGTCATGGGCATCTTGAGGGCACCTGCAGTCATAGCCCCGACTCCCATCGCCGCGCCGGCGATCATCGGGAGCCCACCAACGTGGGACAGGGCGATCCCGCCGGCGGCCCCGATGAACATGCTCGGGAAGATGGGGCCACCACGGAAGCTGCTCAGCGATATCGCGTAGGCCAGTGACTTGCACACGACAAGCAGCACCAGCGCGCCCAGGGTCCAGGTTGCGGCATGCTGGACGAGCTCAGGGAGGGCGCTTTGACCTGAGAACAGCACCTCTGATGAGCCCCGACCTGTGCCTTGGGCGAAGGCGATGGCCAGCCCGCCCACCGCCAACCCCATCACCGGCGTCACCAGCACCCTCCGCCGCTCGGTGATGGACCGAAGCGCCCGGGCCACTCTGAAGATGCCGCCCGCGACCACGGCGGCAGCCAGGCCGATGGCGATGGCCCAGAAGAACTCGATCACCGTCGGTGACCCGACATGGGGGATGGACGAGATGGTCAGCGAGAATGTCCCGTATCCGGTGAGGTGGTTGAGGCCCACGAAGATCAGCGAGCCCACGCCGGCGGCGAGGAGGCCGGGGACAAGCACGATCTCCATCATCGGGCCTCCTAGCCCCGCCATTTCCATGAGCAGGAAGGCACCGACGAGAGGGGAACCCAGCAGCGTGGCGATGGCGGCGAAGCTCCCGGCGGCCCCGATGACGACCGCTGTCATCGGTGGTGCGTCGCTCTTGACGAGGTGCACGGCCAGCACGCCCAGCCCGCTCCCGATCGCGATCAGTGGCGCTTCTGGCCCCAGCACGACGCCGAGAGCAAGTGTGGCGAAGGCGGCCGCGACGATGCCGAAGAGCTCGATGGGTTGAACCGGGCCGCCCGACTTGAATCCATCCGAGGGCTCATGGCCGCCAGTTCCGGGCAGGTAGCGGATGGCAATTGCGACCAACACGCCACTGAGAACCAACCAGGGCAGGGGCCACCAGAGGGGCTCCGACTGGAACCCGAGGGTCTTGGGAAGATCGGAGAAGATCTCGGTCTGGACCTTGGCCACCGCCTCCAAGAAGAAGTACGCGACAGTCGCCACTGGAACGCCGATGATGGCTCCGAGAGCCAGGAGCGCCAGAAAACCCCGGGATTTCAGGATCGATGCGGGATCAGGGGGGCCAGGTGCCTGCTCCGTTGTGGTGGCGGAGTCCGTCATGTTCCCCTCCTGAAGCCCTCAGTGTGAGACGTCGGTCATGGCGAGCACTGCTCGACCCTCTCGCCATGGCCGACACGATGATCCGATCGCGGCGCCGGAACTCCTTGCCAACTCGCTGCGGACTATACCGCCGGAGGTTTGGGCCAGGCGGGAACCGCGAAGTACTGCTTCCTTGCGGCCACGCTCGGTCACATTGGTTCGTTCAGATTCCCCCCTCGAGCCGCCGAAGGCTCGCACAATCGAGCCCTCGTCCCGACGCCATGGCTCCATCGGCCACGCGGTCAGGCCGGTCCCTGTCGCTCCAAGATGACCGCACGGGCCTTCTGGAATGTTGAAGGTCCATGGGGGGGACGATTCTGGTTCGCCGCAGTCGTGGCGGTCGACGACCTCGTCATCGGACGGATCGTCGCCCCCGCGTTCGACGGCCTCCATCGCCTTCACGTTCGTGACGGCAAGCCCGACAACCTCCTGCACTTCTGTGGGCACGAGGCCCCGCGGGCGCTCGTCCACCAGGCGAGCACGTTCATGCTCTCTGCGTCCGCGTTTGTCATCCTCTTGAAGAGCTTCGCGACCGGCATCGCGCTGGGCGGTAGACGAACAGCGGCATCCGACCCTCGCTGCCCCGGCCGGGCACGGTTCCTGAGTGCGATCGGCCCGGGCCCCCCATCGCCTCCAGCTTGCAATGCCTATTGCAGCTCGGCGCGGGCGTTGGCCGCTGGCACCGGCAACACCGTGCCGCCGAGTCCCGGGTGACGGGTTCCTGTGTCCCAGATGTGCAAGCGTGAGGAACTCTGCTGTAGTTCAGTCAGAGTCCCGAACGAAGGGGTGGGTCCATGCGGCAAGGTTGGGGTAGGCACCTGGGCAGGCTGGGGGTGGCCTCGCTCGTGTTCGCACCGGTGATCGGCGTGACCTGCGCGGTCGGCGGTGCTGCTGGAGCAGCTGCATCGGGCTCACCGATCACCATCGCCATGATCAGCTCGCTGACGGGCACGGGGGCATCGGAGTTCAGCCAGGCGCCGGCCGGGTTCAATGCCCGCATCGCGTTGCAGAACGCGCAGGGAGGGGTCAACGGCCACAAGATCGTGGGGATCGTCATCGACGACCAGACCAGCCCCTCGGGTGTGTCGACCGCGGTCCAGGATGCCCTCTCCAAGGGGGCGCTCGGCATCGTCTCGACGAGCCCGCTGTTCTTCTTGGCGGACAAGGTTCCGAACCAGCAAGGCGTGCCCGTCACCGGCGGGTTCTTCGACGGTCCGGAATGGGGGACGCAGCCCTTTACGAACATGTTCGCCGCCGACGTCGGCAGCGTGGACCCCAAGTACCCGGTCAACACGAACATCGGAACGTTCATGAAGAACCACGGTGGAACCGTGGTCTGCTCGTACGGGTACAGCATCTCGCCCTCTTCGACCCGATCGGCGGTGGGCACGGTGGACTCCTTCGTCCACGCCGGCGGCAAGGAAGGGATCCTCGACACCTCCGTCCCGTTCGGCGGTGTCGAGTTCACGACAGCGGCGCTGCTGGCCAAGCAGAAGGGTTGCAACGCCTTCTACGCCGGCCTCGACGACAACTCGAACGTCGCCCTCGCGGGCGCGCTCCGCGCCGCGGGTGTCAAGCCCAAGGTGGTCGTCTTCCCGACGGGATACGAGCCGAGCCTCGTCCACTCGCCGGCCTGGAAGACGGTGCAGGGTGGCTACTTCGACACCACGTTCCGCCCGTTCCAGCTCCCGAACGCGGGCACACAGCAGATGCAGTCGGCCCTCGAGAAGTACGCGCACTTCACGAGCTCGGAGTTCCCCTCGTTCAGCCAGTACGAGTCGTGGCTCGGGGCAGACCTCATGATCAAGGGTCTGGAGCTGGCCGGCAAGAACCCCACCCAGGCCGGCGTCATCCACGCCCTGCGCAATCTCAAGAGCTATAACGGCAACGGAATCTTGCCCGAGACGACCAACTACTCGACCAACTTCGGCCATGACCTCGCCAAGTCGTGCGGGTGGTACATGATCGCCGAGAAGAGCGGGTTCGTGCCCGCCTCGAGTCAGCCCTGGTGTGGCACCGACCTGCCCGGCACGACGACGGTCTCTGGCTGATCCGGTCGGACGAGCTCGGTCGGCATTGGCCGATGCTCCACGCCGAGGGGCATCGTCGTACGGAGGCCGCGGCAAGCCGCACGGGCGAGGCCGACCATCGCGAGGGTGGTTGCTATGACGGCCGGCCACCACACGACCACGTTATGGGCGCGCCGGTTCCCGAGGCCCAGGCACACGACCGAGGCGACCGCGCAGGCAACGAAGAGGGACTTCAAGTGCCTATGAAAACGCACAGAGCTGGCTCAGCACCCACCTCATAATGTGCCACCACATAGAAGGACTCATGATTGATCTGGAGCCCCTCGAGTGGATCGTGCGGTATCGACTTCATGGTCCAGAAGATGAGCTGATCGACGGAGACGGGTATCAAGATCCCATGCCCACCCACCGGTTATCCTGAGCCACCCTGACGCCCCCTCTTTTGCAACCCTCAGCCGCCCCACGGCCGGCGAAACGAGGCATTTAGCCTCTCGGATGCCCACCGCCAACCGGGATGAGTCCCCTCCATGGCTAGGCCAAATGGACCATTTCGGATCGGACCCCAACGACCGACAATTGCTCCATGAGTAGGAGCGCGCTGGTATCAATAATGGGAATCCTCGCGGCCGTCGTGCTGGTTCTCTTCGTACCACGCGGAAGGAGTTGGGTCGGCGCACTCGCTGTGGGTTTGGCGGTGATGGCGCTCCTTGCTGCCACTCCACAGCCCTGGTACCTGCTGTGGGCGCTCCCGGTGGTGGCGTGCACCCTCGGCAACGATGGCGTCCAGCGCGCTGCGATCCTGGTCCTGTGCGCCATGACGGCTTGGAGCGAGCTGCCCTTTGGTGTCCTCGTCTGGTTTGCCGGGATCATCGCCTTCGCGGTGATGTGGATCCGTGGGAGGCGGGCGTGGCAGGGGCTCGGCCTGCTCTCAAACCCGCTCCGCACGGCTGCCGGCGATGGTGCACTCTGACTACCGAGCCGTTGACGCAGGGCTACTCCTTGAGACGATGGCCCCCGGCTTCGGCCTGGAGACTTCTCACTAACGCTCTGAGCCCCCAGACGCTCTGGGTGGTCGGGTTTGCGTCCGCTGCGAGCCTCGCCCTCTACCTGGTATGGCTCTCGCACCAACCCCAGATGGACTTCCAGGTCTACCGAATGGGTGCCGAACACGTCTTCGGCTCGGGGCTGTATTCCTCTGAGATCACCGTTCAAGGGCGGCCCCTCCTGTTCACCTATCCGCCATTTGCCGCCGTCCTGTTCTGGCCACTGTCGAGCGTCTCGACCTTTGTCGGTCAGGTGACATGGGACGCAATCAATCTCGCGGCACTCGCCGCATTGATCCTCGTGAGCATCGCTGCTGCTCGAGCCAGGCGGCCGGTCCATGCGGACTGGCGTACTTCATTCCTTCTTCTAGCTCCCATGGGGTTGCTCTTGTATCCGGTTCGTACCGACCTCGCCCTCGGGCAGATCAACATCGTGTTAACCCTCATGATCGTCGCGGATCTGACCAAGAGAGTCGGTTGCCGAGGTCGGTACCTTCCACGCGGCGTCCTCGTTGGTCTCGCGGCAGCGATCAAACTCACCCCCCTGGTGTTCATCGCGTATCTGGTCGTGTCCCGCCAATGGCGCATTGCTCGGAACGCGACGCTCAGCTTTGTGACGACCACCGGCGCGATGTTCGTCGTGAATCCGCGTGCATCATGGCTGTACTTCACCAAGGACGCCTTCGATGTGGAGCGGATCGGGAACAGCCAACTCCTGGGCAACCAGTCGCTGCACGCCGCCGTCACCAGGGGGCACCTCTTGCTCTCGAGCCTGCATTTCGACCTCGTCTGCGCCGTGCTGCTGTGTGTCGGGGTCACACTCGCCGCCGTCGCCTACCGCCGGTCGTCGGCCCTCCTGGCCGTGCTCATTTGTGCGGCGATCGGGTTGATGCTCTCGCCGGTTTCGTGGACCCATCACTACGTATGGATCGTCCCCGTCTTGATTTGGCTCGTTGCCGGTATCGACCGACCGGTCAGAGGCGAGTGGTGGGCGCTGGTGGCTGCGCTGACTTTCATCGTGATGTTGCCCTTCACCTCCAGCGGCTCCGGTGTGCTCTGGTACGTGTGGGCTAATGCCTACGTGATCGCGACAATGCTGTTCATCGCCTTGATCGCGATCATGCTCTTACTCAGAAATCACACAACCGTTGACAATCGCCAGGTACTCGAAGTTGTCCACGAAAGGGACACATGATCGACGACGTCAAGAGTTCGGGGCTCGGAGCCGTGCTCGTCGAGGCCAATGAGGACTGAAGGGTCCTGCGCCAATCTCAGAGCTCGGGGTGCTCGGCTCAACGGGGGTGACCTCAACGGGCAACTGATTTGCAACCGACAGGGTGACAATTGTTTTGTACCGTAGCTTCGTGAGTCGCCGGCAGGGGGCCGGCGGAGGGGGATCCGATGAGTACGGTGTCGGCACATGCCAGTACATCTGTATTGGCGGTACCTGAATACGACCCCATCGACGACGGGAACCATCACTCCGACTCCGGCCGCCCGAGTCGGCGGACCGTGGCGCTTGTCGGGCTCGCTCTCAGCATCGGCGTCGTGGTTGCTGCGACGCTGGACCGAAGGCTCACGACCGACGTGTTTTGGTCTCTTACGGCGGGTCTCTCGATACTGAACCATCATGCTCTATTCGGAACGGATGCATTCACCTACATCGAGCCGCATCGTCGATGGGTCGCCGACGAGTGGGGCTCAGAGGTTGCGCTGGCCTCACTGTACAAAGCGTTCGGGTCGGCGGCTTACAACTACTACGCAATAGCTACTGGGACGCTGTGCCTCCTGTGCACGATGATCTATGCGCGAGTTCTCGGCGCGCGCGGTGGACGAATGGCCGCCATTTTGGTCCTGCTAGCCATCGGAGTCGCTCCTGTCATCACTCAGGACCGGGGTGTCTCGTTCTCCCTCATCTGGTTTCCACTGGAGTTTCTCGTCCTCACGAAGGCCCGTGATGATCCTCGATGGTTGTGGTGGATTCCTCCACTCTTTCTCTGTTGGGTCAACACCCACGGCTCTATCCTCCTCGGCCTGTTCGTCCTCGGCGTGGAGCTTGCCTGGTCCTTGGTTCCGCTCCAACAAGTGGCCGCAGTCGGAGGCACGGGTCGCTCCCCCTATCCTCGCCAGCTGGGTATAGCGGCGGTCGCCGGGATCCTCGCCTCGTGTGTCTCCCCCTACGGACCAGCGCTCTTGCGTTACGACCTGGGAGTGCCGACGAATTCCCAAATCAGTCAGCACATCTCCGAGTGGATGTCACCGGACTTTCACGGCGTCGAAGTCCTGCTGTTCTATTGCATCCCGCTCCTCGTTATGGTCCTGACGGTCCGTTGCCGGAAGTTCATGGTTCTCGAGGGCACGGTGGCCACGATCCTGTTCCTCGCTGCGCTCCACTCTCAGCGATTCATCGTCTACGTATTTGTAGTGGCGTGTGGATTGGCGGGCTGCCTGCCCCAAGGCGCCAAATGGGGAGCGCGATCTCGGCGGGTGTTCGGTGCCCTCGGCGCTGCGGTGCCCGTGGCGGTCCTTGCTCTGCCCGCTGTGCCGGCTGGGTCGGTGACAGCCGATACGCCGGTCCAGGCCTTCAACTATCTGACCGCGCACCCAGGGCGAATCTTCACGCAATACGGCTGGG
Source organism: uncultured Acidimicrobiaceae bacterium (assembly GCA_963717455.1). Classification (GTDB taxonomy): domain Bacteria; phylum Actinomycetota; class Acidimicrobiia; order Acidimicrobiales; family RAAP-2; genus Bog-473. The sequence goes on along the minus strand of OY970336.1, from coordinate 615,273 downwards.
CCGACTACTCAATTCTCCGACAGCGAGCCACATTCGTCGATGGTCGGGCCGATTACTTCTCGGGCGGAGTCTTCGCCGAGTACTTCGCGGTGAGTGGCTTGTCTACCGACCCCGACCCCGTGCTTGCCCGATACGACGTCTCCTACGTCGTCTGGGCCCCGAACGCTCCGCTCGCCACATATCTCATGCACGATCCGAAGTGGGAGGTTGTGGATCACGCAGGACCGGCCGTCATCTTTGGCCGGCGCGGCGACCAGGGCAGAGGCGGATTATGAGCAGGATCTCGGCGTGGATCGACGAGAGGCGACCACCGGTCAGGGTGACCCTGCTCTTCGCGCTTGCCGGGTTGCTGTACACCCTCTATTGGGTGACCCATGCCCGTCACGGATGGCACGCCTACGGCGACCTATGGAACAGCGCCGGTCTCGCATTGGCAGTCGGGCAGGGGCACTGGTCCGCTGTCTATTCGCCCTATTCCCAGCTCGACGCACCTCCGGGGTTCGAGTTCATGCTGGCACCGATCATGGTGGGAGGGCACGCCCTCGGCCTGGGGACGACTGTTGCGGAGGGCTCTGGATACAAGGCGTTCTCGTTCATCCTCACGCCGGTGGCGACCGTCATGGCCGGGAGCGTCCTGTTCGCCCTCGATGCGATCGCCCGGTGGTGGGGCTATTCCGAAGCAAAGCGTCTCGCCCTCTCGTTCGTGGCGGGTCTCGGCGTCGTGAGCGCAGCGGCCTTCTGGGGCCACCCAGAGGACTGCATCGCGCTGGCGCTCGTGCTCTGGGCAGCCCTTGCCGTTGATCGTGATGGCGGCGATGGCCTGAAGCGAGCGGGGTGGTTGTTGGGCCTCGCCGTTGCCTGCCAGCCCCTGGCCCTGCTCGCCGTCGCCCCGGTCGTGGCCCGCTTTGGGTGGCGAGAGCTGCGCGGCGTGGCGTGGCGGCTGGTGCTCCCGAGCGCGCTCGTCACGCTCCCCGAGGTGATCACTTCGAGGGCGCGGACGATGCACGCGATCGTGGACCAGCCATACAATCCGGCGGGCGAGTCGAGGACGCCATTCGGCCACTTCGCCCGTGCGCTCGGCCACGAGATGTACAGCGGCGGGACACTTCGACTCCTCGCCACCATGGCATCGGTGGCGCTCGGTGTCCTCGTGTGCCGTCGCCGTCATGACCTCCCGACGGTGCTATTGGTCATGGCGTTGGCGTTCACCATCCGGGTGCTACTCGAAACCGAGCTCCTCGGCTTCTATTTCTTCCCAGTCGCCGCGATCTGCCTTCTGCTCACCTTGCGGAGTAGGAGTTGGTCCGTGTTCGGGGCGTGCGGATTTGTCTCGATCGTCTGTTTGGTTCTTGGAAACCGCCGGGCAGATGATCTGATCCTGTGGTGGCCGGCCATCATGGCGACCACGATCGTCATGGTGGGGCTAGCTCATGCTGCGTGCAAACGGTGCGGCTCAGGAAGCAACGATCTTTCTGTCATTACGCAAGCCACGTCAGGCTCGCCAATCGCTTATGAACCACAGGCAGAGACATGAGTCCTGTGACGACACTTCAAGATCCAGTGCCGCCGTGAGGGGAACCACCCACCGGAACGGTGACGTGAACGCGGAATTCAGCTCAGCAATCGAGAGCGTCTTCGGAGCCACTTGATCCTTGTGGCTCACTTCGTGCCGAAGTGTCCCACGGCTGGCGCATGGGGGCACCGTTGATCCGTGGACCCTTCATACCCGATCACTTATGGTTCTCACACCAGAAGAGGGCTAATGAAGAACGACGGGTCCAAGCTGGGGAAGCAGTTTGCAGATCTATTGGAGCCGGACGAGGCTTTTGTGGCAGCAGCAACCTTGAATACCGGTTCGATCAAGCGTGCTGCGTACGGCGGCAGGAGTTCGCCAATCATCAAACTTGGCGTAACCAATCGCCGGATACTGACGTTCTCCACCAGCAATCTCGGATTCAACCTCAAGGCGGGCAAATTGATTGAGGCGATCCCGCTGTCAGAGATTGCATCGGTTGAATCCTCGACCGGACGTATTGCTGCGATGAAGGCCGTGAAAATCGAAATTACTCTAAAGGACGGAACTGAACTCGCCTTTGAGGCGTCTGGCGCAACGTTCAAAAGCGCTGAAGAACTCGCTGGCGTCCTCAAGGAAGTCGTGTCATAGGCACGCCCTGAGCACGGGAACTGGGGCACCTCCCGATAACGGGTGCCGTACTGCGGCTACTTCACGACGGCAGCGCACGCCGTGAACGACCCTTGAGCCGGGTTGTAGCTGGTGTCGTACTGTCCTGGAGGTTCAGTTCGACCCAGACATTTCCCGACGAGTCGTACTCTATGACGTAGTGCGTCGTCTCAAGTGGCTGACTGATCCATGGACCACCATCTTGGCGCCTAGGAGAGGGCCGAAGTTGTTGCTGTAGGTTGAAGCACTCCATGGTGCCGGCGGTACGGGTAGGCGTGTGCGGGTTGTAGGCGCCCATGGCGACTTCGAGAATCTTGAAGTGCGTATAGCACTGCGGGACAAGCATTGAAGTCGGAAGAGACGGCCGTAGTTTGGTGGTCGCCCCGTTGTCCCGGATCACCGGGTCGCCTCGCCGGCAGAGTGAGGTCGCAGCCTCACCTTCCTTCACCGCCTCGTCCCTGAACGAGGAGAGCGCCGACGCGCCGCTCCCCGGCTCAGCCCTCGAGTTCGGGACCGGCGGGTCCGGCCCCGCCCGCTGCGGCGAGGGCGTCCATCAGCCGGTCCAAGAAGGGCACCTGGCCCTTCAGCAGCTTGGCCCGGGCCCGGCTGACGCCCGCCCATTCGACGCGGTCAACCTCGGGGAACGCCCGCACCTTCCCCGAACGCGGCGGCCACTCGAGATCGAAGGTGTTGCTCGTTGCCTGTGCCACGTCAAGGTCTCCCTCAAAGGCCCACACCCTCACCCGTTTGCCACCCGGCTGCTTCAGCTCTCCGAGGCTTATGGTGGGACCAGCCGGTGCGTCGAATCCGGTCTCCTCGCGAAACTCCCGGTAGGCCGCGGTGAGCGGATCGTCGCCGGGGTCGTACTCCCCTTTGGGGACCGACCAGGCTCCCTCGTCCTTGCCCGCCCAGAACGGACCACCGGGGTGCGCGATCAAGACTTCGACGGCACCCTCCGCGGTGGTCCTGTACATCAGCAGCCCTGCACTTCGTGCGCCCATGGAAGGAGGCCATCATCCCATCGGGTGAAGCCCCAAATGGAGGCGTCCCGCGGTTCAGGTCCTCGGTTCAGCCCTTGCCATGGATGCCGAGCTGGACCGCCTTGACCAACAAGAGGACGACGGCCAGGACGAGGTAGCCGCGGAGCGCCCACATGCCGAGCAGCCGACCGCGCGACCACTTGGGGCGGCTCAACAGGTTCAGGGGCGGCATGCGCCAGTTGGCACGCACGTCCCTGGAGACGGGTGACTCCACGGGACGGCCCCTGTGGGCGCGGACGAGGACGATCCCCATCACCACGTAGCTGACGATGAGCACCCCACCGAGGATCAGTGCCAGGTCGGTCACGTTGATGGAGGAGAACAGCGTGGTGGCCATCAAGATGAGGGACATCATCAGCAAGATGGAGACGATGATGCCCGACACGACGTTGAGCCAGGGCCGGTTGACCCAGGGGCCGAGCACCTCCTTGTCGTTGCACAGCAGGAGCAGGAAGACGGTCGCGCTCGGGAGTAGCACACCGGCCAGGGCCTGCACGCCCGTCGTGATGACCCCGAGCGGCGCCCCTGGGATGAGCACGATGCCGGCGGCCAAGGCCACCATCGCGCCGAAGACCCCGTAGAAGAACTTGGCCTCGCGGAAGCTCCGGTGCAATGAGTGATGCGCGCCGAAGACGTCGCCGAATGCGTAGGAGGTCGAGAGCGTGACTGCGGCCGCTCCGATGATCGACGCGTTGAGCAGGATGATGGCGAAGATCGCTCCCGCCGCACGACCCACGTAGTGCTGCAATCCCTGCGCGACACCCTCGGCGTTGGTGAAGTGTCCCGCCTGCGCCGTGCCGGAGAACGCCGCTGCCACGATCGCCATGAGGAGCGCTGCGGCGAAGACCACGACGATCGATCCGATCACGGTGTCGGCACGCTCATAGTTGATCCAACGCGGGGTGATCCGCTTGTCCACGATGTTCGACTGCTGGAAGAAGAGCTGCCAGGGGGCGACGGTGGTGCCCACGATGGCGATGATCAGCAGCACGGAGGTGGAGTCGAAGCCGCCCTCGACGCCCGGGGTGACCAGGCCATGGAAGAAGGGCCCGGCCGACGGATGGCTCATGAAGGCCAGAGGGATGACCAGGAAATTGGCAATGACGAAGACGAACATGAACCGCTCCCAGCGTCGGAAGCTGCCGGTGGCCGTCATGGCGATGAGTGTGAGGGCCGCGATGGGAACCGACACGTACTCGCTCACACCGAAGTACCCGAGGGCGAGGCTGATGCCGATGAACTCGGTGGCGATCGTCAAGAAGTTGAGGATGAAGAGGTCGCCGACGGAGAACATCCCCCAGAACTTGCCGAACCGCTCGTTGATCAGCCGTGCGTGCCCGACGCCGGTGACGGCACCCAGGCGCACCACCATCTCCTGGTTCACGATGAGAACCGGGATGAGCAGCGGAAGGGTCCACAGCAGCGTGAGGCCGTAGTTCTGGCCCGCCTGCGAGTAGGTGGCGACGCCGCCCGCGTCGTTGTCGCCGACCATCACGATCAGTCCGGGTCCCATGATGGCGAGCAGCGTCAAGAGGCGGGCGGCCCACGACCGGCGCGCGCCGGTGTCGTGCTGGCGGATCGTGCCGAAGGCGCCCTGGATGTCCCCGATGTGCGCCTCGTCGAGGACGGCCGTGACGCCGTCGGTCTCCTCCGGCTCGGGCATGTGTCACCTCCTCTGCTCTCTCGCTGCGGTGCACGCGTGTGCGCGTTGTTGTCGTTCGCGTCGTTCGCACCCGGTGGTGCGGCACGGCGGTGGCTACCGGCACGTGCACTCGGCACGGCTGCTGTCAGGAGGGCGCCAGGGCCCTTGGGTGATGCGGACGGCGCCGGCACGGGCCGGTCGGCCGGAAAGGGCTACGAGTGCGCCCTCGGCGCGGGTCTTCGTCGCCAGAACACGCTCACTCCTCGGCCGCCGTCACGCCGTAGTCCCGGCGAAAGCCCGACGGGAGGAGGAGCTCGAGCACGTCGTCGACCGTTATGACGCCGAGGATCCGGGAGTGATCGGAGTCGAGGACCGGCGCCACCGTCAGGTTGTAGTCCGACATCTTGCGCACCGTCGCACCGAGGTCCCAGTCGGGATGCACGTGTCCGACCTCGGTGGTGGCGATGTCGGACAGGCGTTCCTCGGGCGGGCTCTGGATCAGATGGACGGCCGAAACCGTGCCGGTGACCCGCCCGTCGGGGTCGGTGACGAACACCACCGACAGCGCCTCACGCGGCACCGTGCTCACCCTGATGGCCTCGAGCGCATCCCTCACGGTGGCGGTGCCCGGCAATTGGAGGAAGTCGGGGCTCATGAGCCCGCCCGCCGTCTCGGGGTGGTAGCTCAGCAGCGACCGGACCTTCTTGCGCTGGGGCTCGGGGAGGAGCTCGAGGATCGGTGCCCGCCGGTCCTGGTCGATCTCCGAGATGAGGTCGGCCGCATCGTCCGGGGCCATGGAGCCGAGGAGCTGGGCGGCGTCGGCGTCGGAGCGGGCCTCGACGAACTCGACCTGGTGCTCGGGATCGAGCTCCTCGAAGACGTCCGCCTCGAGCGCCGGGTCCTGGCCCACCGCCTCGATGATCTCCTCGCCCTCCTCGTGCGAGGCCGCTTCCACCAGGTCGGCGATGCGGGCCGGATGCAGGCGCGCCAGCTTGCGATAGGGGATCCGTAGCCGGGCCGTCGGCACGTGCGACACGAACGGCTCGATGCTGCCCCAGTCCACGATGGCCCCGGGAGCGGAGTGCTGGCCCAGCCGGCCGGGAAGGAGGCGACGCAGTATCCCCTTGGCCGTCGGGTCGACACCGACCACCTCCCAGCCGTTCTCCGTGCGGGCCAGCTCGATCTCGTTGGCCCGGATGAGCCGACCCCCGACCAGGTTGATCAGGTGGCGCGCCATCAGGTCGTGGGCCAGGAGGAGCTCACCGGGCCGGCGCTCGAAGCGACGGAGGTCGACCTTGGCCCCGTTGAAGGTCACCCGCCCGGGCTCGATGGCGGAGATCTTGCGGACGGGCACGAAGAGATCGCGGCCGCCGATCTTCACGACCAGGCCCGTGACCGGAGGGTGCGGGCTGTCGCCGATGCGCACGATGACATCCCGCACACGCCCGAGTCGGTCCCCCGTCTTGGCGTCGACGAGCGGGCGCTTGAGGATGCCCGAGAGGTGGATGAGCTCAGTGGCCATTGCGAGTGGGGGTGATCGCGGGGTGGTGGCGGAGCGGCGAGCGGTCCACCGGGCGATCCGGCAGGCCGAGCATCTGGTGATCGGCGTGGTGGAGCGCCTCGGCGAGGAGGTGCGCCACGTGGCCGTCTGCCGCAGAGTAGTAGGCGAACGTACCCTCCCGTCGCACGCTCACCAGCTTGGCCCAGCGCAGCTTGGACAGGTGCTGTGAGACCGCGGTCGGCGACACTCCGACCAAGTCGGCGAGGCACGAGACGGAGGACTCGCCCTGGAGCAGGGCCCACAGCAACTTGATGCGGGTCGGGTCCGAGAGCAGCCGGAAGGCGTCGCTGGCGACGGAGACCTGGGTCTCGGTGGGCATCTCGAAAGCCTGCATACCTTCGTGCATGCGAAGATAATGGTACGTGACCCTTGACCGCCATTGCAGAGTCGTGGTCGCTAGGCTTGCGCCTCGTTCCGGCCGCCCAATCCGGAGCCGTCTCGGGGGCACGGGCGTCGACCAGAACCCGTGGTCGCGCGTCGAACACATCATTGCGCCATGAGTCCTTCCAACCCCGAGAACGATCCCGTCCACAAGGGGCTGGCCGCGCTTGGACGGCAGATCGACGGAGGCGCCCCGGACACCGCGGCCGAGGCGGCTCCCTCGGCCGACCCCGCTGACAACCCGGTCGAGAAGGGCCTGTACGAGCTCGGGCGCCAGATCGACGAGGCCAACCGCGGCGGACGGGGCAAGAAGGGCACGGCGAAGGGCCAGCCCGAAGCCGCCACGAGCGGCGACGGAACGCGGCGGGGCCCGGCGCACGCCGCCCCGAAGAAGCGCTCGCGCAAGCGGACTGCGGCCTGGGTGACCGGGACCCTCCTCCTGGTCCTGGTGCTTATCGCCGGCGCCGCGGCCGGCTACGGCTGGTACCTGAACCACGAGATCCACCGCATCGACCTGCGCAACCTCACCTCGGCCCCGGTCAAGGGTGCCGACGCGGGCACGGAGAACATCCTCATGATCGGCTCGACTGATCGCTGCGCGCTCGAAGGTGCAGAACCCCGCCTACGGGCTGTGCTCCCAGGGCGTCAACGGGGTCAACAGCGACGTCGTGATGATCCTGCACCTCAACCCGGCGAACAGCTCGCTGTCGATCCTGTCGATCCCCCGCGACCTCTTCGTGCCCAACGCCCGCTCCGACGGCGCCAACAAGATCGACGCCGCGCTCTACCAGGGACCCGACCAGCTCATCAACGCGATCGAGGAGGACTTCGGGATCCCGATCCAGCACTTCGTCGAGCTGAACTTCGACAGCTTCATCAACGTGGTGCAGCGCGCTCGGGGGAATCAAGATGTACTTCCCCGAACCGGTGTTCGACGCCTACTCGGGCCTCAACATCCAGACGACGGGCTGCCTCTCGCTCAACGGGACCCAGGCGCTCCAGGTCGTGCGGGCCCGTCACCTCCAGTACAAGGGACCCGGCGTCACCACGACCGACCCCAACTACTGGCCCCAGGAGAACCAGAGCGACCTGGCGCGCATCCGCCGCGACCACGAGTTCCTGCGCGTCCTCGCCGCTGCGGTGAAGGCCAAGGGCCTGAGCAATCCCATCACCGACGAGCAGCTGGTGGCGGGCGTGGTCGGGCAGCTGACGGTGGACTCGGGCTTCTCGGCCAGCGACATGATCAGCCTGGTCCTCGGCTTCCACAACGTGAACGTGAACGCCGCGCCGCAGTTGACGATGCCGGTGGCCGTGGACCAGTTCGGAAGCTACATCTACCAGGGGGGCAACTACGGGGACATCGAGTTCCCGGCCCAGCCGCAGGACCACACCGCTATCGACCAGTTCCTCGGCCTCAGCTCGAGCAACGACGACACGTACTCGGGGGGCAAACTCCCCGCTCCCTCCACGGTCACCGTCTCGGTGCTCAACGGCTCGGGCGCCTACAACCAGGCGACCGACACCTCCAACAGCCTGCAGGCGCTGGGCTTCAAGATCGGGACGATCGGTGACGTTGCGTCCGTGGGACAGGAGGCCGAAACCGTCGTCTACTACTCGTCGAAGACCCCGGCCGAGTTGGCGGCGGCCCAGGCCGTCACCAACTCCATGACGGGCGCCGTGATCATGGCCGAGGACCCGACCCAGGTGAAGCCGGGCTCGCAGGTCACCGTCGTCACGGGGACCCAGTTCAGCGTGAACACGCCGCCGGCCACCACGACCCCGACCTCCGTCGGCGGCGCGGCGGTCACCCCGGTCTCGCCCACCACGACGACCACGACGTCGCCCTCGGCGTCGACGGGCAACGGCGCCTTCGCCCCCCCGACGGCGACGGTGGAACCCCTCCAACCCTGGGACCCGCGCTCGTGCACGCCGAGCGGCGGCGAGGGAGCCTGAGCACTCAGAGGTACTGGCCGACCCGCCGGGCCACGGCCCGCGCCTGCACCGGCTCGGTCCCGTCCCGGATGGCGACCAGCTGGGCCAGCGAGTAACCGCCGCCAGGCCGGGCCGGCGGGTCGCGCCCGAGCCACTCCCGCGCCTCGGGCTCCCTGAGCAGGCCCACCTCGATTTCGGCGATGCAGCGACCGGGCCGGGCGATGGCGGCGTGCAGCGAGGTCAGCGGCTCGTTGGTCGTGATGGCCACGAGGAGCGATAGACCCTGTCCGAGCAGGCCGTCGGTGAGGTTGAGCAGGCGGGCCAGGCCCTGGCCCGAGCGATCCTTGGCCGTGGAGGCGATCAGCTCGTCGCAGTCCTCGAGCACGAGGAGCCGGGCCCGGGCGCCTTCGTGCCCGTCCTCCTCGCCCAGCGCGATGTTCAACAGGTAGTCGGAACTGTCGAAGAGCCGCTCGGGGTCGAGCACGTAGTCGAACTGGCACCAGGAGCGCCAGGCGTCGGCCAACGCGCGCAGTGCGGTCGTCTTGCCCGTGCCCGGCGGCCCGTGCAGCAGCAGCAGCTTGCCCGGGAGCGTGTCGCGCGCCATCGACATCAGGTTGTCGAGCGCCGAGGCGCTCCCGTCGGCGTAGTTCCGCCGGATGGCGGCCCACTCCTGGACGCGCAGAGAGCGCTCGGTGCGCACCGGGCCGCGCTGGCCGAGGTGCCAGAACCCCACGTCGGCCTTGTCACGGTCGATCGTCGGGGCGACCTGCGCGTCGCGGGTGGCCCGGTCGAATACGTCCTTGGCCAGCTCCTGCGACTCCGCCACCACCGAGACGCGGGCGTTGCCGTGCTGCCACCGGGTAGCGCACAGGATCCAGCCCGGTCCGGCGGCCAGGACCGACCGGTCGCCGTCGCCCAGCGCGACCCTGGTCGGCGTGGTGCCCGGCGGGATCAGGGGCGCGTCCTCCCGGACGCGCGCGAGGAAGCCGCTCTGCGCGAACGGGTGGGACCCTGAGATGTGCTGCTCGATGAACAGCAGGTCGATGGCGTCGTTGACACTGTCAGTGTCGTTGATCGCCAACAACCGCCGCGACGAGCCGTCGATGTCGTTCATTGCTCTGTCTCTACGTGCGCCTGCGCGCGGTCGGGGCGACCCGAGCTCTTCGGGTTCGCCTGCTTCTCGTCGGTGGTGTGTCGTGTGGTGTCGTCCGGTGGCGCTCAGCGCCACCAACGGCTCACCTTCCGACGAGGCGCGTTGGCAGGCACGGAGCACACCCGGCTACATCCCGTCGGGCGGGCTTGGGTGCGGTCGCAATGCTCATAGCCCGCCAACCTTGAACGACCCCACCCCCGTTGTCAATGCGCACGTGCGACGACGCAACGACGTTGCGCCGGCAGCGGCGCCGGGGGTACGGCGGCACCGGGGACTCAGGCGAAGATCTCGCCGCCGTTGGTGTCGAGTGCCTGCCCGGTCATGGCGCGCGACAGGTCCGAGGCGAGGTACACGATGGCTCCGGCCACGTCCTCGTCGCTCGGGATGCGACCCAGCGGGACCCGCGCGTTGAGCTCGTCGACCACCACCTGGGCCGGCACGCCCCGGCCGGTCGACGTCATCTCGATGTAGATGTCGACAGAGGGGCCCGACATCCAGCCGGGGACCACGGCGTTGACGCGGACGTTGGACGGCCCGAGCTCGTTGGCCAGCACCCGCGTCGCCGTCAGGAGCGCCCCCTTCGAGATCGCATAGCCACCCTGTCCCGGCTGGGGCTGGCGGGCCACCATGGACGCCACCATCACCACGGAGCCGCCGCCGCGCCGCCGCATGAAGGGCACCGCCGCCCGGGTCATCTGCAACGTCCCGAAGACGTTGACGTCCATGATCTTGCGCCACACGGTGAGATCGACGTCCTCGAAGCTCTGGAAGACGTCGGGCCGGAACGCGTTGTTCACCAGCACGTCGACGCCGCCGAACTCTTCCGCACCGGCCGCCATCAGGCGGGCGCAGGCGTCGGGGTCCACGATGTTGGTCGGCACGGCGATGGCGCGGGCGCCGATGCCCGTCACCTCGGCCAGAACCTCGTCGAGGGTCGACTGGCGCCGCGCCGCCAGCACCAGGTCGGCCCCGTGGGCTGCGAGCGCCCGCGCCGCCTGGCGCCCCAGGCCGGGTCCGACCCCGGACACGACGCACACCTTCCCCGCCAGGAGCGCGGCCGCCACCTCGTCCCTGTTCTCCTCCTCGAACTCCGCAGTCGTCATCGCCGCAGCGTAGGACAGCGTGCGCCAGGGGGGCCGCGGCCATCCGCGCCGATGTGACACGGGCCTGAGATGATCGACGACAGGGTTGAGCAAAAGGAGGATCATGGCCATTTGTTCGCACTGTGGCGGCGAGATGACCGACGGGATCAGCTGCTTGACCGATCCCGTCGTCATCGACGGAAAGCCCTACGCCCCGATCCGCTGGGGCCAGGAGCTCCGCCCCCGGCACCGCTACGAACCCGAGGAATGCCGTGACTGCGGGACGCCGCTCGGCGGGGTGCACCATCCGGGTTGCTGCATGGAGCGCTGCCCGGCGTGTCACGGTCAGGCGATCGGCTGCGGCTGCGTGAGCGAGCCGTTCTACGCGTTCGCGAGCTCGCGTGCCGCCCGTTGCCGCTCCCACGTCCTGCGCCGGGTCGGCTGGCGCTGAGCCTCAGTCGTCCGGGCCGGGGGCTCGTCCGGAGCGCCTGACCAGCGCCTCCCAGGGGCGCAGCCGGGCCCCGAGCGGGACCAGCGCCGCCGTGACCCTCCCCTTCACGCCGCCCTCGGCGGCGGCGAGGCACGCCCCGGCCGCGCTGTAGAGCGCGGCGGGATCGGACGGCTGGTACCCCAGCCCCGAGGCGTGCGCCAGGTCCCAGGCGTGCAGGTGCCACTCGCAGGCCGCGGTCCCCGCGTGCAGCCCGGCGCTGACCGTGCCGCGCGGGTAGCCGAACTGCAGGTCCCAGTCCGACGGCAGGCGGGCGCGATAGGCGCGGGCGGTGACCACGAAGCGCGTCACCGCCTCGGGACCACCGAGCGCGTGCAGCTCCTCGAGCGCGGTGGCGTTCCGAGCGGCCAGCTCGGACGCGCCGAAGGGGGGTGCCGCGTCACCACGCTCGGCGCGGTCCAGCCAGCCGTCGTACCACTGCGCCACGGCCAGGACGTGCCGGGCCAGGTCGTTCGCCGTCCATTCGCCGCAGGCGGCGCGGCCCCAGCCATCGGGCCCGAGCGCAGCGGCGGCGGCGGCAAAGGCGTCGACGCCCTCGTCGTAGAGGCGCAGGACGGTCTCTCGGGGGACGCCCGGCATGGCGCGGAGGCTAATCCTCCCAGGGTGACGCAGCGCCGGATCAGCGGGCTGGCACTCCGCCCCGCGCCACCGACACCGACACCGACTGACTGGTCCCACGGGAGCGGTCCAGAGGTTGCGGGACCCATCCTCGCTGATCTTCATGGCGATGACCGGGCCCAAGGCGGCGCTCGACCAGATGACGCCGCGCCAGCGCCACGGGTCGGACGCGGCGCGCTGGTTAGGTTAGTAGTTAGTCGATCTCGACGTCGAAGTCCCAGGAGACCAGGGGCCGACCCCCGGGTGCCCAGTGCAGCGCGCCGTTCCCCGTCGGAAGGACGGCGGAGACGGACAGGGTCTCGGGCCCACCCGGGGTCACCCGGGCGGGGAGAGGAGCGCCGCCCGGCAGGGTCACCAGTGGGTGGTGGAGGTCGCCCTGCTCGTCGGTGATGGTGAACGCGGTGGCGCTGAGCGGCACCGATCCGGTGCTACGGGCGAAGGTCACCGTGAACGTGCAGAGACTGGTGGCGGGCACCGGGAACGCGCCCTCCTCGGGGACGGCTGGACCCACGGCCGTCACCAGGCTGGCGCCGCGCGCCAGATCTGCCCGCACCGTGTCACCCTCAATGGCGAGCCACGGATGTGATGCGCTCGCGGTGACGACCCGGTCCACGGGGGTTGTCGACTTGGGGAGCCATGACGGGAGCGAGCCGTAGTGGCTGGCGTCGGACGGTGAGCCGGCGCGTGACACGGCGAACCCAGGGGCGACCCCCACAAGGACGACGACTGCAACCACCACCGTCCAGGCGACGCGGCGAGACCCGGGCCTTCGGGCCCGGGTCTCCGTCGCCGTGAGTGCGGCGGTGGTCAGCTCTCGACGCTCTCGGGACGGCGGCGGACGAGGCCACCGATCGCCATGACAGCGCCCACCCCAAGCCCGCTATACGCGAAGGGGAAGGGAGTGCTGCCGCCCTCCCCCCCATCGGGCTCGCCGTAGGGGTTGGTGAACACGTCGGCGCCGAAGGGAGCCAGGCCGATCTGCGCCGCGTACCCGATGTGGCCCCGACCGTCGAGGCCAGGCGAGGCATCTCCGACGCCGAAGAGGTCTTCCATCGTGCGCAGCCAGCTGTAGTGGTTGTAGTACACGTCGCTGACCGTGCCGGGGCGGATGTAGGGGCTGATGAGCACGCTGCCGGTGTCGCCGCCGCCGGTCGTCGCGTCGGTGGCGTCGCACAGCGGGTCGGTCGCGCACGTCTCGGCCCCGAGCGTCACCCCGCTCACGGCCCCGGTCGTGAGGAGCGCGTGGCCCGAGCCGTCCACGAGCTGGAACGATCCGGTGTCGACGAAGCCGTGGCTCTGGCTGGGGGCAGTGGCCGTCGTGGGAGTGTCGGTCACCGCACCGACGAAGGCGCCTGCGGGGATGCCCGTACCCGTGACCGTGCGGCCGGTGTCGTCGGCGACCGCCGAGTTGTCTGCGATCGTGGAAGTCCCCGCAGCAGCGGTCGCCCCGGCGTCGGTGCGCGCCCCGGGCGAGAGACTTCCACCGCCGAGGAGGCACGTCCCAGCCGGCTGGGCGGGCACCGTCTGGGCGACGCAGTCAGCCGGCCGGTCCACGAAGGAGTTGTCACCGGGGCCCGGGTAGAGCTCGTTGCCGCTCGAGTCTTTGGCCAGCGGCGTGTTCGGCCCGGTCGGCTCGTAGTGGTAGCCGTGGCCGAAGATCGTCTCAGCTGCGGAGTCCGACGCGATGGACGCCGAGGCGTTCGGGGAGTCGATGGTCGAGTTGGAGAAGCTGTTGCCGGTGTAGGTGAAGACTGGGAAGGCCTCGTCGAAGGTGACGTCGATGAGACCGCCGTCCTTGAACGCCGGCGAGGACTCGATCTCCGGCACGACGTGCTGGAGGAACAAGTCGGAGGCGTACAGTCCACCGGTGTAGTTGGCCGGGGGGTTGGGCGTGTTCGGATCCGAGAATCCGCCCGAGAGGTTGTTCCCGTGGCAGACGGCGTCATGGGCGTCGCTGCAGTTGTCGGGAGAGATCCAGCTGAAGGCCGGTGTGGTCTTCACGCTCTGCAGGTCGTGATACAGCCCGTCGCTGGGGTCGAAGAGGTTGGCGATGTGCGCAGCGTCGCAATCAGCTTTGAGGATCGACTCGAACCAGGGGAACGGGAAGTGCTTCGGGACGTACTGGTCGGTCGCGTTGGCCGAGCCGGGGTTGGGGAAGGCTGTGCTCCCGGTCGGTCCCGGCGTCGCATAGGGGGCGCCGCAGAACTGGACTCCCGCGTCGTGGCTCTGGCCGGTGCCGGGCTTCTGGAGCGTGCCCGTCGCCGATGCGTCCGGGTTGCCCAGATCCTGGGCGTAGCCCTTCCAGCTCACGTGTGCCGCGTCGAGCTGGTTGAAGAGCGTGGGCACGTCCGCCGGATAGACGCACCCGTTGGCACCGGAGGCCGCGTTGGCGCCGGCCGACGACGCCACCTGGCCGTAGTCCGGGTTGGTGAGCAGGGAGCCCGAGGTGTCGACAGTGCCTCCGAACTGGTCGTAGAACGGGCAGTCGGACTGTGTGTCGGGTTGCGTGGCCTGCCCGCTCACCATGGAGATGTAGTTGTCCAAGCTGAAGTGCCCCGTGCCGTAGTAGTTCTTGAGCAGGACGCCCTGGGACGACAGCGTCTTCCACAGGTAGGTGTTGTTGTTCAGCCCGGTGAACGTCGCGTCGTACGACTTGTTCTCGAGGATGATCAGCCAGACGTGCTTGATCTTGCCCGGGTGGATGCCGAGGCCGTCGGGACCCCGCAACCCGTTTTCGCCACGGGGAAGCCCGCGCCCGGAGCGGCGCCGGACTCGGCGAAGGGCAACAACGCCATGGAGAGCGCCATGACGGCGATACCGGCGAGGATGAGGGACACGCGACGCGCAGGCCTGAGGGCAGAGGTCATGCGTTCGTTGTAAGTCGGGGGCAGGGTGGACGACAACAACGGCGCGGTGAACCGAAGATGAAAGGTACGCGGGCTCCGTGAGCGGTGCGCGACACGTCGCGTCCGCGTCACCGCGTGAGTCCCGCTCAGCCCACGCCGGCCCCGACGGAGACACCGACGACGATGAGGAGGATTCCCCCTGCGCGTTCACCCCACGAGCCCAGGCGCGGGCCCAGCCGCCGGCCGAGCTCGAGGCCGGCCAAGGTCAGGCCGACGCTGACAACCCCTATGACCGCGGCCGCCAGGACCACGTTCACGTGGTAGGCGCCGAGAGCGAACCCGATGGCCAGGTTGTCGATGCTCAAGGCCGCGGCCAGAACGACCAGGCGGCGGAGGCTGGGACCGGACGGCTGCGTCGCGCCGTCCGCCGACGCCGCTTCGGCGCGGCCCTGCACCACCAGGGCGTAGATCCCGGCGAGGCACAGCACGAGACCGGCGACGAGGTTTGCATGACGACCCAGGCTGCCCGCCACCGAGTCCCCGAGGAAGAGGCCGAGCAGTGGCATGGTCGCCTCGAAGAGACCGAAGATCACCGCAACCCTGAGGCGAAGGCGGGCCCCGGTTCCCGTCACCCCGAGTGCAGTGGCAGCCCCGAAGTTGTCGAGGCCCACCGAGAGTGCGACGAGCAACAGTGCAGCCACTCGCGGATGTTAGGTGTGCCCTCTTGGACCTTCAGTGCGGCCGCAAGGTCGAGGTCGGCCTTGCGGCCGAACAGGAGCCCGTCGCCCTCTGTGTCAACGCCTTGCCGTTGAACTCGGCGTTGCACGACTCCTGCACGCTCCCGTGGGCGGGCGGCTCGGCCAGGAAGCTGAGGTAGCGGCGGTCTCCCGGCGACGAGGACTGGAGGGCATGGGTGTCCGCCACCGGGGTGTCTGTCCCCCGGCGCCGACACTCGAGTTGAGCTGCCTGTAGCAGGCGGCCAGTGGGACGAGGAGCGGGCTCTTGGTCGTCCGCAGCGGCGAGGACATGATCTGGCGCCACCAATAGGGACCTACGTCCCTTGGTCACTTCCTGGTGACTTAAGTAGTCCCTTGGCCGCACCCGGGGGGTGCCCACGGATAACTGGTGACACGCACTTCGGCGTGGCGGACTGAAAGGGATGACCGATGTTGCACATAGAAACCCACGACTACTCGCTCGTGAGCCTCTCGCTCGATCGCACGATCAATGCGGTCGACCGCTCCCTGTGCCAGCTGGTCGGCTACGAACAGGACGAGCTCATCGGTCGATCGGTACTGACCCTCTCCCATCCGGAGGTTATGGAGACGTTGGTCCTCAAGCCTCGAGGCTCTCGGGCGAGGTGGCGACTGCTCCCGGGAGGAGTACCGATGCCTCTGCAAGGACGGGCACACCGTCTTGGTGGAGGTCACGCCCTACGTCGTGCGCGACGGTGAGGGAGCGCCACGGTCGATCGACATCTTCCTCACCGAAGTCAGCCATCGGGAACTGGCCGTCGCCGTTGCGTAGGACCCGGAGTCACGGTGCCCGGGCCGGGTCAGCGCCCGCCCGTTGGTTGCCCCGCCACGCTTCTGAGCACGTCGGCGAGCTGATCCCGGGTGACAGGATGGCGTATCAGCCCGTCCGGCCCGACCATGTCGAGGGTGATCGGCACGTCGGCAGCGGCGGCATCGACGATCCGGGCGTGCGCGTACTCCAGCACCGTCCGCAGTTCTGTGAGGGCTCCTCTCGCACCCCGTGGGGACACGTTGAGCCACCCGACAGGCTTCTCGTAGATGGACCCGGTCTTGGCGTCTCCGATGGTCCAGTCCAAGAGGTTCTTCAACGATCCCGGCAGCGCCCCGGCGTACTCGGGTGTCGACAAGAGGATCGCGTCCGAGGAGTGGATCTCGGATCTGAGCTTCTCGACCGATTCGGGAAGCTGGTCCTCGAGGTCCGGATTGAAATATGGGAGGCCACCCATTCCCTCGTAGAAGGAGCACACGATGTGCGAGGGTGCATCGGCCTGGATGGTGCGGAGCGCCGCTGCGTTGGTCGACCGGGCGCGCAAGCTCCCGCATATGAGGAGGACCTGTCGCGGTCGTCCCTCGCCCTGCGTCGTGGTCACAAGTGGAGGTGAAGGGACTCGAACCCTCGACCTACGGCTTGCAAAGCCGCCGCTCTTCCAGCTGAGCTACACCCCCGGGGGAGGACAATTGTACGCAGCGGGATGGCCAGCACGTGACCCCTCCTGCTGTCCCTGCCGGTGGTCCGGTCCCGGTAGGGTGCGGCCCCGTGGACGCACGGACCTTCCTCGGGATGGAGCCCGACGGCGACGACCTGCACTGGCGCATGCCAGTGGTGCCCCGATTGACGACGCCCGGGAACTTCCTCTTCGGGGGGTGCGGGCTCGGCGCAGCTCTCGTCGCGCTCGAGGCTGCCTCGGGTCGCCCCACGGTGTGGGCGACCGGCCACTACCTGTCCTATGCGCTCGTCGGCTCGGAATTGCAGTGGGAGGTCACGCTGGCGGCGGTGGGCGGGCACGTCACGCAGGGGCGTGCGGTGGGCCGGGTCGAAGGACGCGAGATCCTGACCGTCAATGCCGCCCTCGGTCAGGACGTGCTCGAGGCGAGCGGGGTATGGGTCGAGGCGCCCGACGTCCCTCCGCCCGACGCGTGTCCAGGGCGATTCCTACCCGAGCTGTTCCGCAACACCATCATGGACAGCATCGAGGTGCGATCGGCGAAGGGACGGACGTTCGAAGAGATGGACGGATCGCCCGGAAGCCCCGACTCGGCGCTCTGGGCCCGGGTGCCCGGCCATCTCACGCCTTCCGCCGCCACCTTGGCCATCGTGGGTGACTACGTCTCCGGGGCGGTCTCGCAGCCCATCGGCCGCCGGGCCATGGGACGGAGCCTCGACAACACCCTCCGGATGGTCCAGTTGAAGCCGACCGAATGGGTGCTCTGCGACATCCGGATCCATGCGCTCATCGGCGGGTACGCCCAGGGGATCGCCTACTTGTGGTCCGAGGACGGCGAACTCCTCGCGACGGCGAGCCAGTCGATCGCGGTGCGCCTCTGGCCGGAGGACGCCGTCCTGCCCAGATGAACGGGGCGCGATGACCCTTTCGCCGGCACGGCAACGAAAATGGTTCCTATGGCTCGCCACGCCACAGCCCGAAAACTGAGGCGACCTTCCCGCGGGGTGATCCTGGCCACAGCCGCCGTTGTCGCGGTCCTCGCCGGTGCGGGTTCCTTCGTCGCGCTGGACAATCGGACGACCACCCCGCCCGCACACCATCTCGGCGACCCGGCGCGCCGATCGACCACGACGACGGTGCCGGTGGCGTCCGTGCCGACGACGACGTCCACGACATCCGACGTGCCCGGCCCGGCCGGGCCCGGGTTCATCGCCGGCCAGGTGACGGCCGTCGGTGACTCGGTGATGCTCGACTACCAGGACCCGCTCAAGGCGTCGATCCCTGGTATACAGGTGAACGCCGCCGTGAGCCGTCAATGGGCCGACGGTGAGGCGGTCCTCCAGAACATGAAGGCCCAGGAACAGCTGGGCGCGCTGGTCATCGTGGGTCTGGGCACCAACGGCCCGATCACGACCGCCGACTTCGACTCCATGATGGCGATCCTCAACGGCGCTTCACGCGTCGTCTTCGTCAACACACACGTCGACCGCCCGTGGCAGGATCCCAACAACGCGGTCCTCGCCAGCGGCGCCGCCCGGTACCCCCACGTCGTGGTTGCCGACTGGGCCACGCTGGCGGCGAAGAATCCACAGTGGTTCGGAGGGGACGGCGTCCACCTCGGCATTGACGGCCCCGGAGCGGACGCCCTGGCAGGCCTGGTGGCGACGACGCTCGCGAACGGATGACCTGGGCTTCTGGGTGTAGCGATGAGGACGGAGCCGTGGTGTTAGCTTTTATCCTCCTCCGAGGAGCCATCGGACTTCGGGGGCTATAGCTCAGTCGGTTAGAGCGCAGCACTGATAATCCGCCCCGAAGGGTTTTTCTGGACGGCACCGGACGGCGTAAAACGGTCTGAGCGGGGTTGCTGTAGGCGAGCGAAGATGCCCGACGACGGCAGTTGGCGCGATTTGTAGGGCAAGTTGTAGGGCAAAACGGCCTCAGCATTGGCCTCAGGACTTGCAGTTCGGGGCCGGAGCGCTGACCTACTCGCAGGTGTTGCCCTGTCCGTGAGCGGCCCGATTGGGGCACTCTGCTAATGACGCGATCCTGGTCTGGTCTCGCACCCTGGAGGCACCCTACATTCTTAACCGCCGCACATATGGGGGCACTCGCAGGGCTCTGAATGACAGTCCGTAAGGGGATCCGCTTGCGGTGATCAGCCGGCGTCGTTGGTGATGTCACAAATTCATCCGTTGCTCGTTCCACATTCGGAGGTGCCCGGCTGACCTGCGTCGACCGACCTCGCGGGAACGCGATAACCGTGGTTCTGCGTCGCCTGCCCTCGCGAGCCGCTCGGACCTCGGTATGTCGTTCTGTTCTTGCGTCGTTCCCTACCGGCGCCTATCTTGGATGCTCCCCTCCCGTGCTGCCGTGCTTCGTAACGGCTGCTCCTTCTCGCATCGCGGCTCACGGCGTCGGCAGCCGGCGGTGCCTAACGCACGGCAGCTACGACCGCGCCGGTGCCGGAGCGCCACACGACCCCCACTTCGGCGAATCCTGCTTCGCTCAAGGCCGAAATATGCCAAGCAGCAGGAGGCGAGAACTCATCGGTCGGATAGTTGCTCCCGAACACTGCCCGCCGCTCCGCCGCTGCGGAGCGAAGCGAGGGATCGCGGGCTGCCTCTTTCCACCAAGCGTCCCAGCCAGCGCGGTCATCGGCTCGTTGGCCGGCCCGACGTTCGCGCTCCACCTCGACCAGCCCGGCGGCGAGGCGAGGCAGCTCCACCAACGGCATCTGTTCGGCATGAGCGACGACTCCACCCGGACGGACCAAGCGAGCGAGATCGCCGTAGATCCGCTTCACGACGTCCTCCTGAAGCCAGTGAAGCGCCGTAGCGGTAAGCACGGCGTCGACCTGCGACTCGGCCACCGCGTCCACCCACGCCCGGTCGCGCAGGTCGGCGTGTACAACCCGCACGCGATCGTCATCGGCGAAGGTCGCGGACGCGATTGTGAGCAGCACTGGATCGACGTCCAAAGCGATTGAGCGTGCCGCGGGAAACCGGTCGAGTAGCCGACAAGTGATCGTGCCAGTTCCGCAAGCGAGGTCAAGCACGGTGGGTGTCGAGTTCCCAATCGAATCGACAACGTCGAGCAGCGCGCTGATGCGGCGCTCTCGATCGGGGACGTATCTCTCTTCCCGATGGTCCCACGACCTCTGCCACGTGGCGGCCCAACCGGCTTCGTGAACCGGAGTCACGAGAGAGATGCTAAGCCCCTTCACGTCGGCACCCATGCTGGGGGTATCTCGCGCCCTCGCCAACGCGCGCCGTACCCTTGAGAGGTGGATGCCGTCAGGCCCTCCGTAGAGGACGCCATCGCATTGGCCGCGCACGCGCATCGAGGACAGCGCTACCCGTCGCCCGAAGCGGAGCCATACGTCTTCCACCCACTCAGAGTCATGCTCTCGCTCGTCGACCCCGTCGACCAGATGGCTGCGGTCCTTCATGACGCAGTCGAGGACACTGACCTCGAGCTCCACGACCTCACAGAAGCCGGGTACCCAGCGCCGCTGGTTGGTGCGATCGACATCCTGACCCACCGCTCCAACGAGTCGTATGAGGACTACATCGAGCGAGTAGCTACGAACGACATTGCACGCCGCGTGAAGATCGCCGACCTCGGGGAGAACTTGGCGAACAATCGTCGATCTCCGGAAGCGCCGGGCAACTCTGACCGAATCGCCCGCTACGAGTGGGCACTCGAACGGCTTGGCTCCTCATCATGACCTGAGCGGCTCGCGTCCCGCTCCGCGGAGGGTGCCCCTGATCCGGATTGGAGGCGACGCCAGAATGACTGCTCGCGTGTCACAGCGAGGTGTCGAGGCACGTACCGATCCGGCGTTCTGTGCTTGTCACATTCCTCCACCGTGCCCGTCAACGATCCCCTTCGGACGACCAGTAGGGGTCGCCAGTCGCGAACTTGTGACCGAGGACCCCAAGCCCGTTGCTTCGGGGGCTTGTCTGCGGCCGTCAGCCAGTCCTACGGCCGCTTCCCTCGGCACCGTATTGTTCCCAACCATGCTGCGTAGGAACTCCCCGAAGCTGGCCTTAGGTATGACACTGGCGCCCGCGCCGTGGACAAATGCGTACATGCAAGACTCCCGTACGGCACAACCCTTTCCCGTGACGGGAGGAATAACCATGAAGGGTGACCCCAAAGCCCGTATACCGGGGATGTACCTCGGCGGCTTGCCGGGTGAAAAAGGCAACGAGAAGGCGATCGTAAGCGTGAACGTCGACACGACGAGTGTTCGGTGGGGCGTGTTGAGATTTGCGATGCACGGGAACATCACTTGGGACCAAGTTCAAGGTATTTCGTTCAATAGCGAAACCGTCAAACTGTCTCGGCACGCCAAGGCAAAGTCGGTCGGGGTATTCGCTAGACGCAAGCAGAACGTGGCGGTCATGATTGTCGTGCTTCACGACGGCAACGCCGCTCTTTTCCAGTTTCCGAAGATGTCAAGTGCCGCGTTGCGGGGGAAAGTTCAACCCGTACTAACGGCGACAGGCACTCCATGTTTAGACGATG
Organism: uncultured Acidimicrobiaceae bacterium; assembly: GCA_963717455.1. Taxonomy (GTDB): domain Bacteria; phylum Actinomycetota; class Acidimicrobiia; order Acidimicrobiales; family RAAP-2; genus Bog-473. The sequence continues at coordinate 593,598 of OY970336.1, read as the reverse complement.
CTTCACCACAGGTCTCAACCACAACGGACCAAACTGCGCCCGTCGTAAGCGTTTCCGACGAACTAACCAAACTGGCGGCACTGCAAGAAAAAGGTGTGATTACACAGGAACAGTTCGAGGCGCAACGCGACAAGTTATTGGAGTCCTCCTGAGCTGCCCTCGCCCTTCGTATACCCGTCCGCACCCACCCACCGAAGGAACCGGACCAGCCAATCGACCGACCGTTCTTGCCGGATAAATACAAACGTCGGCTCTACGTCGGGACCATTGGCGGTGAGTACGAACGTGCTTGTGGCACGGCACCCTGTTCCAAAGCATTCGACAGTAACGTCGATGGGTCCATTCCCCAACGGCACAGAACGCCAATCCGCGCTGTCGAACCGAGTTTGGTCGTTCACTGCGTAACACTGGTCGTCCTTGGCGCGCCTCTTGAAAGCAACGTCCAATTCCCAACGCGAAGTGTTCGGGGGAACGTTTATCTGCGGGACAACCTGCAACGACTCGGCGGCGAACGTCTGTGGCGTATGGGACCACCTCGCGGGCATGACGTGCAGGTTCTCGCCGTTTCTGGCGAACGTGATTTTCGCAAAGACGTCCCTTGCCGTGTCGTGACCCCGCACGGGTTCGTTCCAGACGTGGGCGTAGACGCACCACAACCGGTCTATGACAGACGAGCCGCCCGTCAGTATCGCCGTGGTGGTTGTTGTCGTCACTGCCGTAACGGAAGCCGAGGCCAAATGAGGTGTCCGAACGAAACCCGGGGACTGAACCGACACTAGGTCACGTTCAAAGCACGCAGGCTCCCCGACAAAGAGTCGTGGTCGTCCTGGCCGGGCATACATCACTAGGCCAATGGTGAACGCGGTAAAGGTCAGGCCGAGGGCCAATGACAACCACGCCTTCCACACATTCGCGACGAGGGCCGAAACATAGAACGCAACGCTCACCGACCCGGTCGCAATAGCCCAATCGTTCCGGCGTTGGAACATTTGCACAACGATAGATCGGGGCGGTCACCGTCGCCTCGGCATAAGTCAACCCGACACCTTTCGGGCCGCGTGGGCCTTGCGGTAGCCGTTCAACGCCGCCCGGGCTTTCGCCGTGTAGTTCGGTACGACGGTCACTACGGTCGACCCCTTCCGACGCTGGCTCAAGGTGGTCATGGTGACGCCGGCGGTGTAGGGGTTGGCGGCGAACTTGACCAGACTCACGTCGCGCCCAGTCCGAGGCGTGACTGAGCGGTCGGATCGAACCTGAGCGCCTCCTGCCACCGACGCCCGAAACCGAGAGGCTGCGGACCGCCCTCACGAGTTCCACAATGCCGGAAGGGGCTAGGCAAACTCCTTGCATACTGTGCCGGTTGACGATCGGCCTCCAGGACGACGCTGGAACTTAGCGCGACAGCTCCATTGCAAACGCCGCGCAAACCCGCCTCAAACGAATCCACCTCTGGGTGGATAAGGCCTTATTCAGCGATTGTGAAGAATCCTCGTCAAATCCCAGCGGTGGTGGTAAGCGTCGTGAGCATTCGAAGCGACGACATCGGAGAGTTCCATTGCGCCGCGTTCTGAGTGCAGCATGACGATGCCAGCGGGAACTGCCTCATTGACGGCACTGAGCCAATTCTCAACGGCGATGCGAAACGACCACGTCGCTCCTTGAAGAGCCACGTCGTTGTAGTGCCTGGATTCGGCGAGCAAATCGGGGTCATAGGGGACGACGTGTGCGTCCGCGCCTCTGGCTACGGCGACCAGCCGCTCCGCCCAGATCCGAGTGTTGTCAGTCATGTGCGAGATGTAGCCGGAAACATTCCACCCAAGCTCAGGCAGTCGCTCGGTTCCGATTGCCCCCGTCACGAGCTCGTCGATCGAGTCAGGGAGATTGCGCATCAACAAGGTTGTGGCTGATAGCTCGGTTGCCCACGTGAACCCACATTCGCGGCATGGGTCGCCATAGAGCGGTGCACCCCAGTTGTCCATCCCTGAAGCATCCCACTCAGCGATCGCTGACCGGGCATGGAGGAGGAACCTCACAAGGACAGAACGCCGAATATTTACGGATCCTCGACGCCTCGACGGACGAATTGCGCGTCGTTATGGCGCGCCCCTTAGTCGGCAGCGATCTGGGGCAGTCCGACCAGAGGCTGGTAGAAGATCAGGCAGAAGATTCAGGCGTTTTCGTTGTCCAGTATCCAAGGTTCGCGAAGCGGGGCGAGCCAGTCATAGACGACAACGGGGTCCTGCTGGTCGATGCCGATCAGGATGAGGTTCCACTGCCGGAACTTCTCGTCGATGAGGTTCAGCGCCCCGTCGAGATCAGTGAAGAGGGGAACGTCCTTGGAGTCCCGCGGGTCAAGGTGGGCGACTCGCTTGTTCGCCCATTCCCAGATAGGCGCCGCGACCGCGATCAGCTCGTCTCGGTCGGCTATTGCGATGGCGCCGTCGACCTGACCGAGTCCGTTCGGATCGAACTGCTCGAACTCGCGGTGACCGAGATGCTGGTTCCCCCACTGATAGCGGCTGACGTAGAAGTCACGACTCAGGCACTCCGGGTACTGCGCGATCTCCCGGAGCAGTTGGCACAGTCCCGCAGCGCTGGCGTGGGTGTCAACGTGCCGCCGGACGCCCGCGACCTGTGTGTCCGCGTAGGTCCGGTGGAAATACTCGAAGAAGAGCGACGGCGGCAGGGGTGGCTCTCGCCGTCGCCATGCGTCGGACATCTGACGCCAGGCCAATCGATTCACCCACAGGGCGAAGAGATCCTCCCGGATGCCATCTACCCACCTGCCCCACTTGTCTCGACGCGAGTCGGGCTTCGGCGCCGTCGCTGGCGTGAGTCCGAGGTGCTGGTCAATGTTGTGCAGATCGGGATCGGTCATCCCACCCGACGGTACCCTCTGGGTGGCAATTCCGTCTCGAGGATCCACTGCCCGCATTTGCATCGAGCCGTATCTCGACGCCACCTCGTCGCACGGAACAGGTGGCTGTCGCCACCCCGGCATTGGTAAGGGGCACCCCTGATCGATGGCTCACATGTCGGATGTTGATGCGCGCGGCATGATGCAATCGTGAGCGAATCGCCACGTATGGCCTGGGTAAAGGCGCACGCCAGCCGTCTTATCGCCATTGCTGAGACCTACGGCGCGACCGGCGTGTGTCTCTGTGGCTCCGTAGCCCGAGGGACCGACGGAGACGGGAGCGATCTCGACTTCTACGTTCGCGATTTCGAGGACAGCTCGCCGCAGCCCAGTGGACGCTCGGGCGCACGGCAGAGAGCAGATGATCTGGTCGTAGCGTTTCGCGAACTGTCGCCGTTCCCGGTCGACATCCGTCCTCTCCCTGGGTGGCCTGTGGATCCGCCGTTCGCGGAAACGATGGAACGCGACGCGATCGAGCTGGCCGTGCTCGCCGAGCAGACGAGCGCTACGTGAGCGTGCGCCTCGCCTCGAAGAGATATGAGTAGACGGAGCCCGTGTTCTTATCAGGAGCCATCCCGGTGATCGCCCCAAGCAGACCGAGCGCGGCGGGAACTGGGTTCATCGTCGCGAGCGACCATGCAGCACCCGCAAGGCCGAGGCCGAAACCCGTTGCCTTCTTCGGGTTCTTGAACGCCTTGCGCACGCGTCCCGTCAGGTCGCGTGCATGCTCTTCGATCTCTGCGCGTCGGTCGTCCAACATCCGCTCCCGTTCAACGTCGTCGACGAGGGAGAGTTGCAACGCGAACGAGCGCAGCTCGGTCATGTACGCCCGGTATAACGCTGCATTATCCCTTCGGAACGCGAGGACGTCGTCGAGCGGGACAGAGTCGAGGTCGACCGACACCGTCTCCAGATCAAACGAGACGACGTGACCGCGCGAGGGCATAGGCTTCAGATTGAAAAAGGAGTTGAGGACGTCCCCTGCGCCCTCGGTATTGGTCGCGGGATGAAGATCAAGTCCGTGCCGATGTCCCGCCTCTCGTGCGAGTTGTGCAAGCAACAGCAGGTACACCCGCGAATCCTCCAGTGCATCGGGATTGAGACACCGTCCTCAGTGGGGCGGGCCAGGCCACGCCGCTCCAGCTCCTCGTACACCATGCTGGCTAGACCTTCGACCGCGCCATAGCCCATACGTGACATTGAGAGTTCTGCGAACGGCTCATCCGACGGGAGGTTGTCGAAAGCACCGCCTGAGATCAGGTCGACGACCGACTCCGTCATCCGCTCCGTGAGTTCGGCATCGACGAACCACTCGGGATGGAGAATCCGAAGGAGGCCTTTGCCTTCGAGCGGCTCAACCAGCGACGGATCCGCATCGCGGTGGCGTCCGACCATGTAGTCGGGCAGCAGAATGGCGACCTCGTCGAAGAAGAGCAGCAGTGTCTTCACCCAACTCCCGTCACTCACGAGCCAGTACGGCTCGGGGTAGTAGTAGGCGGTCTCACTCGGCTCCGTCATGACCGAGTCGCCGGACAGCGGTGCAACGGGTGATGGAACACGACTCAACGATACTGGCGTGGGCCTACGGGCGCCCTGAAGTAATGCCGTACCGGGGCGGTCGCTGAATACAGAACGCGCAAACCGAATAGCAGGCCGAGCCGGACAACAATTTACGCAGAACGACGGTAATCGCTTCCCTGCAAGGTCGGTCCAAGCGGGTCAGCCGGGCGTCCTGTATGGGGAACGGTGACTGACACCCTTTCGGTGGATCCGGCCAAGCCCCACTGCATCGTCCTCCGCAAGGGGATCCCCTTGTGGGGCGGCACGGGTGTCGGCCGCACCGGCCGAGAATGTGTCCGTGGCCCTTCCGCATACGGGAAGCCCCGTCCGTTCCATGTCGGTATGCGAACTGGACCGCGCTCGTGCGAAGTAGCAACATCGGTATTAGAACCCCGAAGCCAGTGTCACGAGGCGGTACGGGGGCACCCAGGCGGCTCTAACGACCAACTACGTGTTGGGTAACGATTAAATCCGCGAGAACGCCGTTCCGAGCCAAAGCAGTCTCTATTGCGAATCGTCAGCGAGCATAGATCGGTCGGCTCATCTCAGCGGTGTCCGACGGCGAAGGATCGACGCCGGCGAGGGCATGGGCGCGACAGTCGCCACCATCGCATTAGCAAGTCGAAACGCCTTCGTGGCGGTTTCGACATCCAGGACAGCTCCCGCGTGGACTGCTCGGTTCCGCGGTCCAGCAAGTTCGTTGCTGATAGCCCCTCGACTTCTGGGAAGTGTGAGTCCAAGCGATGCAGCCACCTCGGCCAGCCCGACGATCCCATTGGCCTGCTTCGTTACCACCTCCTGGGCTTCGAGAGGTACTGAACGGCGAGCGAGCGTCGCCTGGATCCATTCTGAGATGGAGGACTCGGACGCAGTACAAGCGTCGATGACGCAGTCCCGGTATCGCTGTTGAAAGTGGGCCGATCTGGATCGAACGAGCAGTGCCCATTGGGGTGGGATCTGCCGTTCCTGGGCAGCACAGACGAAGGCTGCCCTGATTTCAGCCTCTGTCGCTGCTCGCTGAGGACCGTGACCGGCCAGCGAGGAGCTTGCCGAGACCAATCCCCTTAGCCCCTTCATCTCGGCCAGTGCACTTACAACCGGTTCAGGTAGACCTTCACCCCACTGCTCACGAAGCAGCCCGGTCCAGGCGGCCAGCCAGTCTTGGACGATCTCGTACCAGGGAACCCAGGCGCTCCGAAGCCACCCCAGTCGTGGCGGGAGTTCGTGGGGCTGTTTGCCCCCGAGTGGTTCCAGGGGGCAACGAACCTGAGTGCCTTCACCAAGTATGAGTTGTGTCTCGTATCAAGATTCCCCCAGTCGACGCGAACCCCATATGCTTCAGGGAGTCTTCGACCCTGATACATCGGTTCTTCGAGAGGCAGGACCGGTTGACTCCCCGTTGCCTCAGGGGCAGTCGGAAAAATCAGCCTGACTGGTTGACCATCGATTTCTACCTTCGCCCATCGGATCGCACCTCCCTGAATCCAGAGCGGCAGCCGGGGCACGAGATATCCGTCGGCAAGGTCGAGGCCTGACATGCTGACAACGTAACTTTCACTGAGTGGTCTGTGCGATGCGATAGTCACGATCGAGTGCCGTAACGTCGGCAGAGACAGGATCGACAGGCATTGGGGCCGAGTCGCAGGCAGCTCTTTCCTCAGGGCACCTCCCTCGATAACCGCCGCAGACCCGGCGATTACGGACAGCCGAGTCGCGACTTCTCGTGCCGGTTCACCGGCGCTACGTTGGCTCCTGCAGGACACGCTGACGTGGCTGAGCTAAAGCACATTCGGGACGTTCGTCCAGCGGACCCGCAGGAAGTGGCACGCTAACGATCGGGCACATTCCGGGCACATGACCCGGCAAGGGTCGAGCCGTGGCCGCAGGCGGGCAACCCCGTCTCAGCGGTGGCCAGCGATCTGCGCAGGCAGAAAGGGGTGGGCCATCGCCCCGCAGGCCGGGAATCGGGCGCCGCAACGGACGCAGCGACTGCTTCACGGCGGCATCCACGCGCGAAGGCTGGCCTTGGGCATCTGCCGCTCGGGTAGGCAGTCTGAACAGGCTGTACTCGCGTCTGTGGCTACCAGCCTCTCATCCTTCCGCGGCGCGCCATAGCAGTAGGCTTTCCTGTTGCGAGCTGACGCGCCGTTGCGGTGCATCCTTGTGAGAGAGGGGCGAGCAATATTCAAAACACTTGGGGGCCGGCTTAGGATCTTCTTTGGTAGGCCACATGACAAGAACATAAAGCAGACAACGTGCTGCGCAGAGCACGAGTATCCAAACTTTCAGGCCAAGCCCGAGCACAGAGATACGCCACCAGCGCTGCTACGCGACCTGGTGATTGAGTTTTGCAGGGGCCGCATCATAGCGGGCGCCAAGTATTGTTGAAGGAGAGCGCTTAGGTGACTGACACGCAACTACACACGCGGCAGAACCCAGCCGTGGCGCCGAAGGGGCAGGGACGCTTCTGGATCATAGTCCGGTACATACTTCCGGGCTTTGTGCTTGGAGCCGGTGCCGGTTTCTGGGTTGCTAACAGCAGCAAGGTCCTCAGCGAAGAAACAGCGGTTCTTGCTGCAGCGGCGGCTGCGGACGTCTCGCTACTCGCATTGACACTTGCCGCAATTACCTTCGTCATCGCGTTCCTGGACGGTTTCTTCGGCGACCTGATCGAGAGTTATGGTATTCGGAACTTCTTCTTTCCGTTTGTCCTTGTGGCGTTTGTAAGCACCGTGTCTGCCCTCGTCAGCTTTGCCGGGGCGCTCGATAATGGCACTGGCCCAGCCTGGAGCCAAGACGTGTTGTTTGGCGCAGCAACTTGGCTCACTGTCTGGGCGATCGTAGGTGCATTCGGTCTTGTGCTGACGCTTGTCTTTTACACCGATGAACGTGCGCGACTGTCCGGAATTCCCAAAAAGTTCCCACGGCCGAGCGCGGCCGCTACTGCACCCAATGTGACCGGGGTCAACCCGACGAGTGGGGAAGTGGTTGGCGGCGACACAGTTACAGTGACCGGCAGTGGCTTCACCGGTGCCACCGAAGTGAGCTTCGGCACGATCGCGGCCTCGAGCCCAGTCGTTGTCAGCGATAACCAGCTCACCGTGACCAGCCCCCCCGCTCCTGCGGGGACGGTACACGTGAGCGTCACCACCCCGGCCGGAACCTCGGCCGCCACGCCAGCCGACCACTTCACCTACAGCTGACTCAACTTAACCTTATAGCTAAGCTACGACGAACGAGCGATGGTCTTCGGCAGTTGGTTCGGAAACGCCCATTATTATCCCGACTGGTCGACTGCTCGTGAGCGACCTCAAAGTGCCGCAGCGAGCGGGTTAGCGCGGAGTAAGCAGTTGGACCCGCCAGCTCACCTTCGTGTCCTCGCAAGAGGATCGTCAATCGGCGCCGCATGCCCGACAAACTGTGCCTGACCGATAATTGCTGGTAGGTATGTCATCGTGAGAATCGTTGTCACTGGCAGTTCCGGTCACCTTGGAGAGGCACTGGTTCGCGCCATGATCGATGATGGTCATGACGTTGTCGGACTTGATCTGCTCGACTCGCCGTTCACAAATGTGGTGGGTTCCATCACGGATCGTTCCTGCGTGCGGCGGGGCATGGAGGGCGCCGATGCGGTTCTGCACACCGCGACGCTCCATAAACCCCACATCGAATCGCACGGTCAGCAAGCTTTCGTAGACACCAACATCACAGGGACGCTTACCCTGCTCGAGGAGGCTGTTGCCGCCGGAGTCGGCTGCTTTGTTTTCACGAGCACGACGAGCGCCTTCGGGCGGGCGCTCACTCCTGCAGTCGACGCCCCTGCCGTCTGGATCACAGAGGACGTGATGTCAGTTCCTCGGAATATCTACGGCGTTACGAAATCGGCTGCTGAGGACTTGTGCGAGCTCGTGTCTCGCGATCGTCGGCTGCCCTGTGTGGTCCTGCGCACCTCACGCTTCTTCCCCGAGGGCGACGACCTCGATGAAGTTCAGGCGAGCTACGACGACGCCAACGCAAAGGCCAATGAGCTTCTGTACCGCCGGGTCGACCTAGACGACGTGGTCAGCGCTCACAGACTGGCCATGGATCGCGCCTCGGACATCGGCTTCGGTCGGTACATCGTCAGTGCCACCACCCCCTTCGAGTCAAGCGACGCCGCCGAACTGCGAAAAGACGCCCCTGCCGTGGTACGCCGCTACTTTCCGGACCATGAGAGCGTCTACGCCGAGCGCGGGTGGCAGATGTGTCCGACCATTGAGCGTGTGTACGTCAACAGTCGGGCGCTCGCCACTCTCGGCTGGGAGCCGCGTTACGATTTTCGTCACGCACTCGACAGTCTCCGAGCCGGTGAAGACCTGCGTAGCCCGCTCGCGAGGATGGTAGGCGCAAAGGGCTACCACGCCACCTCGACCGGGCCGTACACGGTGCGGTAGATGCCGTTTCTTCAGCTGACAACGATTGTCGTTGACGAGTATGACCCTGCGATTGCGTTCTTTCTCGACGCACTTGGCTTCGAGTTGGTCGAAGAATCCGCATCGCTGACGAGCGCCGGCAACCCGAAGCGGTGGGTCGTTGTTCGTCCGCCGGGTGCCCAGACGGGCATCCTGCTCGCCCGAGCCGATGGTGATAACCAATCCGCGGTCATAGGCAAGCAGGTCGCCGGACGGGTCGGCTTCTTCCTCCAGGTTGACAACTTTGAGACCGCCTACCAACGGATGACCGACGCCAATGTCACGTTCGTGACGTCCCCACGAACCGAGGCCTACGGTCGTGTTGCCGTGTTCCTCGACATTGCAGGCAACCGATGGGATCTGCTCGGACCACCCTGACCACCAGTCCGGACAGGGATGGGACTATGGATGTCATGACCAACGTGCCGACGATGGCAGGCTTCGAGTGGACCCCTCGGACGATCGACCCAGCTTCGCGTGCGCTGGCGGGCGACCTGTGGTGCGTCAGGGATGCGATCTGCGCGTTGATGCATTGGCCGCCGGGCTCGGAGGAGTGGTTCCGCTTCATCGAGGCTCCGGACGGTCCTACCGACATGGGGCGACTGCTCGATCACCTCGGGCTGGTCGCCTTCGACCCGGAGTACCCGGAGCACGTCGCGGCCTTGGCGCAGGCGGGCGACCACCCTGGCATCTCCTGCTACAAGTTCCATCGGATGCGGATGGAGCACTGTATGTACCAGCCTCACCTCCGCCACGTCCTGCCGCTCCCGCCGCAATACACCGCGGCCGATCCGAACCCGGAGCTGTTCCAGATCATCGTCGACCAAAGGCAGCCAGCCCATACGGCGGCGTGCTGGGGTTGCCCATAGTCAACCCTTCTCAGCCATAGGAAGCCCGAGCAGCAGCTTCCACTCGACCTTGATTCTTGAAGCAGTAGAGCCTGGGTGGCGGTCCGGCTCTTCGACAGCTTTCGCCCTGTTGGCGGGGCGGCCCAGCGGGAAGGCTTGGCTGCAGGCATTTAGCTGCGTCAGGCACCTATCCTGTCGGCGAGCCTTTTAGTTTAGTTGGCCACCTAATCCTCCATAGGGGGAGCGCCCGCTGCGAAGTTGGGCTCGATGACCTCGATGACCTTCTTGGCTTGAGCCTTGTTCTCGGCATACCCGTGCGAGAAAAGTTTGCCGTCCTTCTCCAGGGCCCAGTGCCACTTATCAGTCTGCTTGCTGCCGTCAAACTCGGGACGCACATAGCCTAAGAATCCACTGGGGAAGTGGATGGCCTCGTCTGTCTTCTTCCATTCGCTTTCCGGTACATTCCTGACGGCGTCCGGGTCTTCTTTGAAGTGTTGTGGCATACGGGCCCTCCTCACGACTAGGTCTTCAGTCGAGGATGGTTCTGGTGCTTCCACTGTGTACATATCAGCGACAAAGAGCCAACCCGTTGTAATCTGAAGAGATGGCGAACTGTCGGTTATGTTCCCGCACACTCCTGACGTGCACCAAATGTGGTCACACCGGATGTGCGTTGACCAATGTTATCCGAGGTGAACCGTGTCCCAACGGGATGGCGCAAGGGGTGGGCGGTCAGGCCGTGTGTTCAGTATGTGGTTGCGACAATCTCAAACCGTTGTGAGGCAGTGATCGACGGTCCGTGGATAAGTCCTTAGCGAGGCTCACTGCGGCATGAGGATCTAGCCGGTGAGCGAAGGCACTTTTGCCCAACCAAGCGCCACGGAGGGTCCTCCGCCGCTTTGGGTCAAGCTATCGGATGGGGGCGGATGCTGGGTGCAGGGACGACCGACGCGGGTCACCCGGGCGTCCCTTATGGGGAACGGTACGGCAATGCCGCATGTCGGAGATGGTTCTCATGCGAACATGCCCCGCAAGACCCGCCCGGTGAAATGCTCGGTAAGCGGGCCTCGTACGGAACTTTCGCGGCTGTCGGCTGCGTCCGGGAGCATGGAAGGAAAGTGAGAGCAATCTAACGGCGGCGTTCTTCGAAAAAGAGGGCCTCGAAGCGCAGTAGGAGACAGCGATCGCTGCCCTTGGCATCAAGGATCGCGTCGAGCTATGGGCCATCCTCCGCCGCCATCCCCTCGGTCCGGAGGTTGGAGAGCATTCAGTAAACCCATGTCTCGTGAGCGGTGTCCGCAACGGGGTCTCAGAGCGTTAACCCGCAGTTCAGAGCACCGAAATGCTAGATCTGCTTCGGTTCACTGGTTCAGCCAAACCGCCGGTGCGGCGAAGCCGACCGGGGTGCTCACGATAGCAAGCAGACGGTACGGCGGCTCATGGCCGCCTACGCCGCCAGAGGCCGGCTGGACGCTTACAGCGCCAAGGAAGTGGTATCTCAGGAGCGATGAAACCGAGAGGCTGTGTCGGGTACGTCAGTTCAGGTATTACGGTAGGTTCTGAGCGTAGTAACCTTCATGGGATGGAGATTTCTTTGCGCCAAGACTCGGGCGCTGGGATCAGCCAACGGAACCGTGCGCTGCTCGAGGAGCTGCACAGGCGCGCCCACGGGGCCTTCGACGTGGCGGAGGCGGCACGGATCCTCGGCGTCAACCACGACGAGGCGGCCCAACTCCTCGTCTACCTTGCCCGACGCGGATGGCTCTCGCGGGTACGGCGTGGGCTGTACGTGGCCGTGCCGTTGGACGCCCGCCGCTCCGGCGAGTGGGTGGAGGATCCCTGGGTCGTGGCTGAGCGACTGTTCAGTCCGTGCTACGTCGGCGGGTGGAGCGCCTTGGAGCATTGGGGCCTCACCGAACAGGTCTTCCGAACCCTGCTAGTAGTCACCGCTCGCCGGGTTCGCCACCGCGACCTCGAAGTCCAGGGTATCCCGTTTCATCTGACCGTCAGGGACCGAGACGCCTTGTTCGGGACCGTGTCCGTGTGGCGGGGCCAGAACAAGGTGGCTGTGTCAGACCCCTCCCGTACCGTGATCGACGTGCTCGACGACACACGCCTCGGCGGCGGCATCCGAACGGTCGCAGACGTGCTGCGCGAGTACCTCCACGGTGAGCATCGGGACGACGACCGGCTCGTCAACTACGGCGACCGCCTCGGCAACCGCGCCGTTTTCAAACGGCTCGGATATCTCCTCGAAAGCTCCGGCGCCGACGCTCAAGGCCTCGTCGAGGCGTGCCTCGCTCGACGTAGCAGCGGGCTTGCCAAGCTGGACCCCTCGGCCAAGGAGCCGGGCCGGATCCTTCGCCGTTGGGGACTCCGGGTCAACGTCGCGCTTGGCTCACCTGGAGATGAGTGGTGATCGGGCGGCCGGACATCGTCGAGCGGGTCGGCGAATGGCAGCTGACCGAGGAGGTGGTTGAGAAGGACTACCTGCTCGGCTGGCTCCTGTGGGGGATCGGAGGCGACCCGGTTCTCGGCGAGCAATGGATCTTCAAGGGTGGCACGTGCCTGAAGAAGTGCTACATCGAGACCTACCGGTTCTCCGAGGATCTTGACTTCACCGTCCTGCCTGGTGGGCCCTGTCGTCCCGAGCAGATCGAGCCGCTGCTCAGCCGGGTCCTGACCCGAGTCCATGAGGCCTCGGGCATCGACTTCTCTTCACGGCCGCCGCTGCTGCGACTGCGTCCAGACGGCCTGTCCACCGAGGGCCGTGTGTACTACGTGGGTCCCCGTCAGACACCGCAGCCGGCGCGGGTGAAGCTCGACATCTCGGCCAACGAGACCGTGGTCCGGCCACCCGTGCTACGTGACATCGCGCACCCCTACCCGGACGGTCCGCTACCCGGCCGGGTCCGGTGCTACTCCTTCGAGGAGGTCTTCGCCGAGAAGATCAGGGCCATGGCCCAGCGGGCCCGACCGCGCGACCTCTACGACATCGTCAACCTGTTCCGCCGCAACGACCTCCGGCTCTACCCCGAGGTCATCCGCGAAGCCCTGAACGAGAAATGCGCCGCCAAGGACGTCAGTGTCCCGACCGCCGCCGACTTCATCGACTCGCCACTCATCGCCGCCCTCCAGACCGACTGGTCCCAGATGCTCGGCCACCAGCTACCCGCCCTTCCGCCGCTGCAGGGGTTCCTCGACGAGCTCCCCCTCCTCTTCGCCTGGCTCGAAGGCACCGCCGAGTTCGAGGAACTCCCGCCCCTCCCCGTCGGCGCCGACGAGGAGGCCTGGTCACCACCCCCAACCGTCGCCACCTGGCGTGCTGGCATCCCTCTCGAGACCGTGCGGTTCGCCGCCACCAACCACCTCTGCGTCGAGCTCTTCTACAACGGCGGATGGCGCCGCATCGAGCCGTACTCGCTTCGCCGGAGCAACGCTGGAAGGCTCCTCCTTCACGCCGAGCGGTCCGATGGAAGCGGCCATCGCACCTACGGGATCGACAAGATCGGCGGGCTCCGGGTAACGACAGTCCCCTTCAGGCCGCGGTACCCCATCGAATTCTCCGCTCACGGCCCGCTCCACGCCCCGGCACAGAGCCGGACTGCTGCTGGTTGGGGCAGCACCGGCCTGCGGCGCACCCCACGGCGAGCAGTGTCAGGACCGGCCTACATCTACCAGTGCACGCGATGCGGCAAGGAGTTCCGCCACACCAAACGCAACGCCACCCTTCGAGCCCACAAGGACCCATACGGGCACCCGTGCGGCGGCCGACGCGGCGTCTACCTGGGCACTCGATGATCTGTTCCCGGCATAGGGCCCCTACACATCAAGAGCGGCGTCTCGGTTAGCCGCCGCCAGGCCAGATCACCCACGCTTCTGTTCCCAGTCCGGATCGCCTTGGTGTCTCAGCGGTCGCCAGGCGCAGAGTCAGAGCGCTCTTTCCGCTCGGTAGCTACCCCATGTGGTCGTCACACCCGCTGGCTACCCTCTGGGTACGGCATCTGACCTGGCTGGGTCGTCGCCGCGAGGTGTCAACGAGTGCAGGAGATGACCAGCAGGTAAGGGAAGTGATGTCGGAGGCTGTCACCGGAACCGACGAGTGCATGAACTGGGACGCTGACGCGCCTGCTCCGGCGTTTACGCTCAACCTCAGTGCGTTCACCGGGTCAGTGGCGGCGGACAGCCTGTCCCGGAGGGTCAAGGCCCTTGCCTGCACTGCGCCGCTCCACGCCTTGGAGACCAACAAGGTCCGGGTCGCCGACGGTCGGTGGACAGCGTCTCAACTGCTGGGAACTGGGGTTCGTGGCGATCGACGCGGTTGCCGTCGCGATGGACTTTGACACCGGAGCTTCCTATGACATTACGGTAGATCTGGTGGCTGGCCAGGCCGCCCGCCAAGACCCCGGTCTAGGTGGCGACGACACTCGGGCCGCCGCAACGTGGGTCGTGGAGGGACTCATCTCTGGCCGAGGTGGCGACGAGCCATTCCATGCCGTCTACGGTCGATGGCAGGACAGCGGCCCGTATGAGAGCCGGGGATTTCATGTCGAGTTGTTGACCGAGCACGCCGGGCTCGACGGTGGGATCTATCTTCGGGCCAGCGACCAGGCGATCAATGTCCTGATCGGGGCGTTGGACACCGACATCGAGTCGGCCGCCGAGGCGGTCGACGCCAAGATGGACAGCCTGGTCCGGCGCGGCATGTGGAGCGAGGCGGTCCTAACCGCAGAGCACGCCCGGTACCGCAGCATCCAGTACGCCGAGATGATACGTCGCGAGATCGTCGCAACTCGTCAGAATGTCGAGGAAGTGGACTGGGTCGAGCGGGTGCCGACTCTGATCGAACGGGCGCTCGATCATGTGCTCCGCCGCTATCGCACCGAGCGGGCGATCATCGCCAACATTACCCGTAGCCGCGACGAGGCGACCGAACCGGCTCTGCGGGCCAAGGCATCACAGATGCTGGTACTCCTAAAGGACTGCCAGGCCCGTCATGAGGCGCTACAACGGAAGCTGCTCGGTGTCCGAGAGGAATTCCGGGAAGCCACTCGAGAGCAGCTGGCACGCCCGCCCATACGGGCAGCGCTTGTTGACCTAGAGCGTCAGATTCTGGTTCCTCTCCTGGAGGCGTCGGTGCGCGACGGAATACGGCCGGTGGACCGGTTCTTCACGAGATTGACGGCGCCCTCGGCCCTGGCGGTGGATGTCGACCGGCTAATCAGCATTCTCTGTCAGGCGCCTCGCGACGACGACACCGACGACGGTGTACTCGACGCTCCGGACTTGACAGACGTCCGACGCGATCCTCACTTCGACGACGCGACGTGGGATGCAGCCGAAGCTGTTCTCGCTGACGTCGACCGCCCGACTCGGCTGTCGGCGTTGCTGGCCCGCACCGACATGCAGCTTGCCCCTGGTGATGTCGTTCATCTCGTCGCGCTGTTGACGATGCGAGCAGTCGACCCCGGTCTCGGACGCCATATTGCGGCCGGCGACAACTCCGTCATGCTCGCCGTGGATGATGGAACGCTTCTTGAACATCCCCGGTTCGCCGGAGCCGACGTGCTGGTCATTCGGGCTCCTATCCGGTCCGAACCGGCCGGACAGAATACGGCGTCAGTATGAGCGACGTGACTGACGGCGCCTGCCTGTTGTCGTACGCGATGAGACCGAAGTTGACCCCGGGCGGCGAGCCGAGTGGCGACTACGGGCGCCTGGTGGCTCGCTACGCGGCAGAGACTTCGTTCGCCAAGGTTGTCGAGGACGTCGCAGACGGGTTGGGCTTGTGGCTCGTCGCCGTGGACCCAATCGTCGGAGCGGTCGCCTGCGCAGAAGAGGGTTCCAGCTTCGCGATGGGCCTGCGCGACTACGCCCGCCAGACTCGGACCGAGAGTCGAATGGATCTGCGAGTCACCCACGGCTTGGCGTTCATCGCGATTGCCCGCCTGTGCTATCCCCAGCCAAATCACGTCGAAGCGGTCGACCGGATCGCCCGAGTCACGGTTAACGACATCGAGGAGTACCTTCGGCGGCTTTGCGCCCGCCTTGACGAGCGTGCGGCCGCCGACGAACTCGATGTTGACCCGCCAATCGACCAGCCACTACTCGAGCGCACGTGGAGAGCGTTCCAGCGACGCGCTTCCGCTTCCCGCACGGGCGACGCCCGCCGCAACAGCTACACGACAGTTGCCATCATCGGCAAGGCGCTCGCATGGCTAGCTGACAACGGCCTCGCCCAGAAGGTCTCCGATGAAGACGGTGGCACCTACCGAGCGCTGCCTAGATTCAGGGTCCTGGTTCGAGAGCTATCCGGCGGCGAGCTGTATAGCGACGTATTGCGAATCGGCGAGACCGATGATGGCGATGCAGCCGCCCCAGGCAGGGCCGGATGACCCGCCTTCGCCGGATCCGCCTCGATGGGATAGGCCCGACCGGGGCCAGATTCGACCCGGTAACCATTGATCTGACCAACCGGGACGGCGAAGCGGCCAAGGTGGCGCTCATCCACTTAGAAAACGGCGGCGGCAAGAGCGTCCTCCTAAAGTTGGTGTTCTCCGCGGTGCTCCCAGGACGGCGCTACACCGTCGGTGGGGCGAAATTGGGCGACTTCGTACTTGGTGATGACACTGGCCACGTCGCCCTTGAGTGGGGCATCGACGACGGGGGCGGCGGCGAGGCTCTGCTCGTCACAGGCACCGTGTTGGAGTGGCGGAACCGGACCCGCTCGGCTGATCAGTCGAACTTGCGGCAGTGGTGGTATGCGTTTCGGCCGATACCGGGTGTGTTGGAGTTAGACCTCCTCCCTACCCGGCTTAACGGGCGGCGGCCGTCTCGCGCAGCCTTCCGGGATCGGCTGATCGACACGTGGCACACGTCGCCAGCACTTGAGCTAGCTGATGAGGACGGCCCTGAACGATGGCGGGACTGGTTACTCAATCACACACCACTCGACCCAGAGCTCTTCGCCTATCAGCGTGCGATGAACGCGGACGAGTCCGACGCCGAGGAGCTGTTCTCCAATATTCGGACTAGTGACGACTTCGTCCGCATGCTCCTCCGCGCTGTCGCCGATCCGCTCGAGATGCAAAGCTTCGGCGATACCGTCGCTGCGTTCGCCGTCCAACTGGCTCGCCGTGAGGGGCTGGAACGGGAACGGACCTTCACTGTCGATGCCGTCAGCGCTCTGGAACTCCTATCTGGAGCGCATATCTCGACCGTGCGAGCCGCAGAATCGATCGCCGCAGCGCGGCGAGATCGGTGGGCGCTGCAGGCAAGGCTCGCCGCAGAGGTGGACCGGGCGACCGGTGAGGCGCAACGTCTCAGCCTGGCCGCCGAAAGCGACGAGACCGTGGCGAAGCAGCTCGACGAACGAGCCGGGCAGCTCGTCGCTCAAGGCCAGGAGTTGCGTCGCCTGGAGGCCCTGTTCATGGTCGCCGAAGCGAACGAACGCCTTGAGGAATCCAAACGTCGTGCTGAGGTGGCGGCCACCACCGCACACGCCTGGAAAGTCGTCGAGACCGTCATCGACCAGGCGACAGCGGCAGCTGACCGGGTCCGCCTCGAGCGCGAGCTCGAAGAAGCCGACCGGCAGGACGCCCCGTTCGCGCCGCCCACGACGAATCGGCCGCAGCACTTGCAGCGCGGCTCGACGCCGAAATCGCCGCTGCGACCGCCGATGCCGAGCAACAGCAGTTCGCCGCAGAACAGGCCGAACGGGATCGTCAGGCTGCAGATGAGCGACGAAGGCAGGCAGAAGGCGACGCATCTCAGCTCCGTGCGAACGCAACGGCCAACGAGGGTCGGGCTGTCGACGTCGACCGCGCCCGGACAGCTCTGGTCGCCATGGCGATCCTGGGCGACGGCGAGGACGCGGCGGCCGGCGAGGAGCGATGGACCGTCGTGGCCATCGAGACTGAAACGGACCTGGAACAGCGGAATCGACGCCGAGTTGAGATTCGCGCCCGTCGTAGCGCCCTTGCCGCCGAGAATGACGCGCACATAGCGACGATCGTCGAGCTGCAACCTACCCTCACCGAGACCGAAGGCGAGCGTCGCAGACTCGGCGAGTTGGCCACCGGGCTTGCCGCCGAAGATCGCCTCGCTGCGGTAGTCGGCGAGGCGACAGTAGACCTATGGGCGCGCAGCGCCGACATCGACGAGGCGCTATTCGAAGCCGTCAACGACGCCGAGATTGAGCTCCGGGAACTGACCGTTTCAAACCGAGCCGACCAGCTCGCGCTGAACGCGCTCGGTGAAGGCGGACTGCTACCCCCGTCAGATGATGTAGCGAAGGTGTGGGACAGCCTCACGGCGGCACGAATCCCAGCGACGTCAGGATGGAGATGGCTGGCCGAACGGGACGATCCGAGGGAGCGCTCTCGGCTCCTTGCCGAGCATCCCGTGCTCGCGGGCGGCGTCGTCATCACCGACCACAAGCAGCTGGACGCCGCCCGAGACACGATCGCTGCGGCGGGGCTCGATCTGCGGAGCATCGTCGCCGTCGGAGCCACCGGCGATCTCGACCAACCAGCAGGCGCGCCACCGTGGACGGCCCCTGTCCACCGGGGCCTCTACGACGAAACGTGGGCCGCGGATGAGAGGGTCCGCATAGAACAGCGCCTCGCTGAGGCGGCCGAATCCCGAGATCGCCTTGAGAGACAGGCCACTGACGATCGGGGGCTGAGGGAACGATTCCGGCAATTCCTCGGTCAGTGTCCATCTGGACACCTCGAAGAACTGGCCGCGACGGCGGAAAGTCTTGGGACTCGTATCGCCGAAGTCACCGCGCGGCGGGAGGACGTCGCCGCTGAGATCGCCCGCCTTGCAAGCTGAAGACATCACCCTTGAGCACATCGTCACTGAACTCGCTGACCGGGTGGCCACTGCTACACGTAACGCTTCGATCTGTGAGGATCAGGCGGGCCGCGACCGGGAAGCGTTGCAATGGCGGGCGGATGCTGCCAGCTGGCGAACGCAAGCGCAGGCTCTCGACCTGGACGCCCGCCAGGCAGCGACCGAATCAGAATCTTCGCGGGCGGCCGGCGGCGCCGCCAGGGACCAGGCGGCCGAGCGGCGCCGCATCGCCGCCTCCCACCGCGAAGAGCGAGGGGAACTTCCCGTCGTCGCAACTGAAGCCGCCGACCTGACGACGCCTACCGCTGTGCTGCGCCGTACCTACCGGGCTGCGGTCGACCGTCTAGCGAGTGAATCTGCCGGCAAGACCCTGGCGACAGAGTTGTCCGTCGCGGAGGCCCGTGAGGCCGACGTGGCCAGGCACCTTCGCGGCGAACCACCCGACGTTGTGACTGAAGCGTCGGCGTTGAGCACCGATCCGGCCGCCGGAGACGCCTCGGCCCGCCTCGAAGCTCAGCGACGCACCTCTAGCGAAGCAGTCCACCTGGAGGCGGTCGCCACTGACGCCGCCGGCGACCTGAAGGTCGCCAGCGCCGAGCTGCAAAATCGCAGCCCTCGCGGGCGTATCCGGTGGATAGACCTGCCCGACGACCTTGAGCCGGCCAACCGCGATCATGCCGCCGAACTCGCTCGTCGGGCATCCGACCAACAGCGCACGGTCGCCGAGCAGGCCCGTGAACGTCACGCGCGAGCGAGCAGCGCCTCCAAAGCGGCGGACACGGCGACGGCTCGGGCGCAGGTCCTCGCGGCCCACCAGCGAGCGCTCGCCGTAGAGGACGCCCCAGTGGACACAGCAGGCGTTGCCCCATTCGACGGCAGCCTCGAAGAGGCCGAACGGCTGGTAGGTGAGCAAAGCCGCGGCCTACCGGCGCACTACTGCAGACCAAGCGGCAGCCACAGAAGGGCTCAACGCCGCGGTCGACGCCGTCCGTGTCGTCGGTCGCGACTACTTTGGCATCGGAGGCGCCCAGACTGCGCTGGTTGAGGAACCGGCGGCCACGCTCGCGCCACGCGCCGCCGAACTCGCCCGAGGCCTCGACGCAATCCGCGTGTCTATCGACGCCGAGCTGGCCGAGGTGCACAAGCATCGCGAGGGGTTAGTCGAGCGGCTGTCTACCCTCGTCGAGCAACGCCTCAAGCTGCTCAGGCTGGCCCAGCGGATGTCCATCGTGCCAGACGGGCTCGGCGACTGGTCGGGCAAGCCGTTCCTGACCATCAACTTTCAGTCCCCCGATGCGACGACGTTGGCAGCCCGGATGGGCGCCGCGATCGACTTAGCGGTGCACGTCGAGAAGCGGGACGCGACACTGATCGTGCTTGACGCGGTGCGGTCTGCGGTGCTGCGGCGCACGACCGACGGTGAGCACGCATTCACAGTCATGATCATGAAACCCAACGCCGCCATGTTCGACACGACCGTCGGCGTCGAACGTCTCGCCACCGAGTTCTCGGGTGGGCAGCGCCTGACCGCCGCCATCTTGTTGTATTGCACCATGGCCTCACTGAGAGCCCACGTGCGCGGCCAGGAACGACCCGCCGATCCCGGCGTGCTCTTCTTGGACAACCCCATCGGCAAGGCGAACGCTGACTATCTCCTCGACCTGCAGATCGCCGTCGCCGAACGTCGAGCGGTCCAGCTCCTCTACACGACCGGAATCTCCGACCCCGAAGTGCAGGCCAGCTTCGACACCATCGCCCGGCTCCGCAACGACGCCGATCTGCGCCGCCACCTCAACTACATAGTGGTAGACGACAACATCACCCAACACCTCGCGGGCGGCCGGGCGCTTGCCGACCCCGCCGGGTATCTATCGGCGAGTCGACTGGCCACAGTTCCGCCAAGATGAAAGACAGTACACAGCTCAGCAGCCGAGCCCAACGACTCGCCGCGGGTTTGGCCAGCGAGCGGGCCATCACGGTCCGTCTCGACCGCCTGTGGCAGCTGTTCGCGCAGACATCACCAGATATTGCAAGGGAACCAGCAAAGCGCCAGTTGCTCGTCGACGCGGTCACCGAGCTCCAGGCGTCCGGGCAGATCACCATGCCGAAAAGTCGCCGCACCTGGGACCGAACCGGGCATCCGCCACTACCCATGTTCGTGCGTCGTACCGTCGACCGGCCCGAGTCAACGGCCCTCCGGGACCGACTGCGCTACCCCTGGACACCTGCGCTGTCTTGGGCGGCCAGCGAACGCCTCACCGCTTCTCAACGTGAGGCGCTTATGGCGATCAGCGCCTGGCTGACCCGCCACCAAGAGACGCCAGAGCCACTTCCCCACCGAGAGCGATCCCTCGAAATATTTGGGCAAGAGAAGCGGCTAGACGAACTGATCGCCACGCCGCTGTTCGGACCGGGGAAGCTGACCCTCGACATGCTGGCTGCCTACGTCGTGCACCCTCCGTTCGTCTGGAATCCCATCCCCGGGGCGACCGGTTCCGAGCTACTCGTCATCGAGAACCACAACACCTTCGACTCGATATGTCGCGCCCTTGCCCACCACCTCGACACCGGTACTGCCTCTCCGTTCGGCTACGTCGCCTACGGGGCCGGTAACGCTTTTGAGGCGTCGGTCACTTACGTCGTCGATCTCCACCCGATACCCGACCGGATTCGGTATTTCGGCGACCTCGACGCCGAAGGTGTCACCATCCCGGTGCGGGCGTCCGCACGCGCACTCACCGCTGGGTTGCCTGCCGTCGAACCGCACCTAGGCCTCTATCGGCTCCTCCTAACGTCTGGCCGACCGCAGCCTGTCACTAGCCGGCCCGCGGCGACTAGCTGGTTAGGCCCTCTCCAGCCGCAAGTCGACATCATGCTTTCCAAGGGCCACCGCCTCGCCCAGGAGTGGGTGAACCTCAGGTTGCTACGCAACAACCCCGCATGGCTGTTCCAGTAGCCCCGATCAGCCAGTGCTAATCGTCGTCGGTGTTGTTCGACTCAACATTGGTCTCCAACGACGTCGTCTCTCCGGACACGAGCGCATGCAACTTTCGCGAGTGCCAGTACCTCGGATGAAGCATCGATTCCAGCGGTATGGAACGGTCCCAGAGCCATGGGCCATCCTCCGCCGCCATCCCCCCGGTCCCGAGATTGGAGAGCATTCAGTAAACCCACGTCTTGTGGGCAGTGTCCGAAACGTGGTTTCTGGCCGTGAAGCCGCAGCTCAGAGAGCCGAAAGGCCAGATCTGCTCCGATTCACTGATTCAGTCAACCGCCGGTGCGGCGAAGTCGACAGGGGTGCTCACGATAGCAAGCAGACGTCCAGCTAAGACCGAGTTATTACGTCGCGAAACCGGCGTTCGAACAGATCCCCCGAAGATTTGCGCGGTCCGAGAGAATCTTTCGCAGCACAGGTCTAGGATGCGCGTGACCCGCGCTCCGGATCAACAGGCCCTTTGAACAGCCACAACTGAGGTGGCAACCCTTACGACGAGCGCAGCTCGTCTGACATGGAGGCGGTGTTGAGGCTCGTCGTTGGCCGCGACAAGCCCGAATCCCTTGGTCCCGCGCGGCCGTGTTCCCAAAAGGGCGTTGTCATCGCGCCGCGGTCAATGGTCACGGCAGAGCAGAGCAGAGCCGAGTGCGACGAGCGAGTAGTGGTCGAGGGCCACAGATGAACGCGTACAGGGCCGGCTTTGCCGGCCCGTCAGCCGACTAGTGAGCGAAGCGGTCTGCATCCCCCTCGCAGCCGGCGGCCGCCCCAGATGCGGGACCCGGGTGAAGTGCGCCGCGGGATATTTGGTTGCGGCCGCAGGCTGCTGTAGGTGGCACCCCTTGCCAGCCACCTGATGAATGTTCTGGGGCACCCGAGTAGGGGGCAGGGCAGCCGCTCGATTGTCGCCGACGATTCGGGGCAAACCTGTCCCCGGCGACTCGGGCCGGCCCTCTGACGGCGGGCAGAAGCGCATCGCGGCCGCAACGAAGTTGCAATGAATATCTCCTCTCGAACACTTGCGTTTGGAAGCCGGATCCGTATGATGAGTCTTCCGGAGTGGAACCGGTCGAAAGGCCGGGAAAGCGCCGGGCGACGACCCGAGGTGCCGCGAGGTTCCTCGGGTCTTTCGCGGGGTGCCGACCTCGGTTCTACTGAGCCGCCGAGGACTTCCTGCCGAAGCAGCTGTACCCCGAGGATGGGGAGTTCGGAAGCCGGACGAGACTCCTGTCAGTCGCCGGCTTCTATGTCGACGTTGTAGGCCTCATACACCAGGTCCGCACCGCGTTGGCGATGACGGACGAGTTGCTGCAGGAGCTCGAGCACCGCCTCACGGGCGTCCTGAAGGGTCCAGAAACCCCCCGACCGGGTTTGACCAGCTAGAACACCCTCGGTGAGGCTCCCATCGTGGTGAAGGGTCCAGAAACCCCCCGACCGGGTTTGACCAGCTAGAACACCCTCGGTGAGGCTCCCATCGTGGCCCCGTCCTTCCTCTACCGTTCGTTCCGACGTGTGCTCGAGGTCGTTCGCGTCCACTGGTCGGATACTGCGGCCAAGGATGCAGAGATCCTTGTTCTGCGCCACCAACTGGCTGTGCTCCGCCGCCAGGTCACCCGTCCCGCTTCACCTGGTCCGACCGTGCCCTCGTCGCCCTCCTGGCCGGACTCGTACCCCGAGAGCTCTGGCGATCGTTCCTCGTCACGCCGCAGACAATCCTCGGATGGCACCGCTCGCTGGTCCGCAAGCGCTGGACCTTCCCGCAGCGCCGACCAGGTCGTCCGGCCCTTCCCAAAGAGACCATGGAGCTGATCTGGCGCTTGGCGAGGGAGAACCTCCGGTGGGGCTACCTCCGGATCGTCGGCGAACTCAAGAAACTCGGTGTCACGGTGTCAAAGACGAGCGTCGCCTCGGTCCTACGCCGTCACGGTTTCCCGCCGGCTCCCCGACGAGAGGGCCCAACCTGGAGCGAGTTCCTCTCCGCCCAGGCCAAGGGCATCGTGGCCACCGACTTCTTCCATGTCGACACTGTGTTGCTCCGCCGGTACTACGTGCTGTTCGTGATCGAGCTGGAGCGACGCGTCGTCCACGTCCTCGGTGCCACCACCAACCCAAACGGCCCATGGGTGACCCAGGTCGCACGGAACTTCGCCGCCGACCTCGAGGATGCCGGCCAGCGTTTCCGGTTCCTCATCCGCGACCGGGACACCAAGTTCACCGCCACCTTTGACGCGGTGTTCGCATCGATCGGCATCGAGACCATCCGCACCCCGGTGCGCTCGCCTCGTGCGAACGCGTACGCGGAACGGTTCGTACGCACCGTCCGACAAGAATGCCTCGACCGTCTCCTCGTCGTCTTACGACGACATCTCCAATCGGTGCTCGACGAGTACGTCCGCCACTACAACCAGGCGAGACCACACCGTGGCCTGCAACTCGCCCAGCCAATCCCCCACCCGGTCAGCGCTCCCGACGGCGGCGCGATTACTCGCCGTGACGTCCTCGGCGGCATCGTTCACGAGTACGACCGCGCCGCCTGACCCAGGTCGCGGTGGGCAACCTTGACGGCACCGCTCCACCTCTTGAGCCGAGCGCTCCGCGCTCGACCGGCGACCGAGCATTACCGCTCGCTTCCCGGCAAGCCAGCCCCTGACCCTCGCCGCCAGCCGTCCCTCCTACGAAGTTCCGCAGGACTTGCCTCGCCGCGTTCTTGGACCCTTCAGGCCTGGGTGAGTGCCAGCCCCCCGGAGGGATGGGGGGTTCCCCGCGCTAGTGGTCCGTCGCGGATTTGACTCGGGTATGCGCGTCGTTCACATCCCCGGTCGGTCGATCTTCGCGGACAGGGAGGTCCCGACAGCAGCAGCCCGCATCGCTGCACACCGACAGGCGAACACCGCAGTCCACGATGCAGCCACAATCGGCACAGGCGATCTCCATGAATTTCAACCTACCTGGATCATTTCAGCGACGGCCACTAGTAGTTCCCGGGCGGGCTCTAAACCCCAATTTTCCCTATGATTTTCCTTCCGTAGGCTTGAATAGTGCCTTCTGGATCATCGTGCATTAGATAGAGGGCGAATTTGATCGACGCCTAAACGGCGAAGCTCGGTGAGCCGCTCTCGATGTTGCTCGATCGGCCCCAATAGACAGAAGCGATCGATAACCTCGTCGGGAACGAATTCCGTGTCAGGGTTACCGGTCTTGCCGTGCTGGCTGTAGTCATATCCTTTTCGACCCTTGATATAGTCGGTGAGGGCAGCGGGAACTATGTTCGATTCGGATCCGTAGCGTTTCACGATGTCAGCCACGTGGTTCCCAACCATGCCGCCGAACCAGCGCACCTGCGAGCGCTGGTGGGCAATGTCTTCCCCGACATAGGCAGGGGCCGCTACGCAAACCGTGAAGTCCTCGGTCCGCCGGTCCGCCACTCGTACCGATTCAAGCACCGACTTGGATGCCCACTCAACCACAAACGGGTCGGCCAACTGCAGGATCAGTCCGTCGGCCTTCTTACCGGCCAATTCCAGGGCCCTTGGACCATACGCGGCCATCCAGATGCCGAATTCTCCGCTCTCCACCCACGGAATCTTTACCTGCGTACCCCGAAAAGAGGTCTCACGCCCTTCCACCAAGTCCTTGATCACCTCTATGCACTCTGCGAGAGTCGACAACGAGGCCGGATCGCCCCCAGTCACGCGAACCGCAGAATCTCCGTGTCCGATCCCACATACGGTCCTCGGACCAAACATTTCGTTCAGTGTGGCAAATAAAGATGCGGTTACCGTCCAATCCCGAGTGAGTGGATTTGTCACCATTGTTCCGACCCTAATTCGTTCGGTTGAACTCAGGACTTGGGAGTAGATGACGAATGGTTCTTCCCAGAGGACGCACGAGTCAAAGGTCCATAGATGACTGAATCCAGCATCTTCAGCCATCTTCGCTAACTCAACAATCCGGCGCGCCGGCGGATTGGTCTGCAGCACTAACCCGATATCCACGTTACATTCCTCCATTTGTCGTCCCGCTGAGGATGACATGTCGTCAACATACGTACCGAACCACTGACGGCATAATCATTCGCAATTATGTTCTACGGATAGATGGCGTTGTCGGTTCCCCTGATATCAATTCACCGCAGATATTCATTCCGGCCTCGTGACAGGAACTCACCGTGCCGGGGTGATCCGACGTAGGCGCCACGTTCAATGACAACCATTCCGCGGGACAACACCGTCGTGACTTGGCCCTGTGCTTCCATGCCCTGGTACGCGGAGTAGTCGACATTCATATGGTGAGTTGCGGCTGAGAGTGTCTGTGCACGTTGCGGATCGTAAAGCACGATGTCGGCGTCTGAACCTGGCGCAATTACTCCCTTCTTCGGGAAGAGACCGAACATTCGCGCCGGAGTTGTCGAAGTGATGTCGACCCAGCGCCCGACGGAGATCTCCCCCCGATTGACCCCCTGGAAGATCAAGTCCATTCGATGCTCGACGCCCGGTAGTCCATTAGGGATCTTCGAGAAGTCCCCGTGCCCGAGTTCCTTTTGTTCCTTGAAACAGAAGGGACAGTGATCTGTGGAGACGATGCTGAGGTCGTCGGTGCGAAGTCCTCGCCACAATTCACTCTGGTAGCTCTGTGGCCGCAGCGGAGGAGAGCACACATACTTGGCCCCTTCGAATCCCTCACGCGCCATGTCGTCTTCGGAAAGGAATAGATACTGTGGACAGGTTTCCGCAAAGACGCTCTGGCCGCGATCTCTCGCCGCCACGACCTCGTCGAGGGCTTCGGTTGCCGACAGGTGAACAATGTAAAGGGGAGCACCAGCGACCCGAGCGAGTTGGATGGCACGGTGAGTCGCTTCACCCTCCAGAATGGCTGGGCGGGTAAGGCCGTGGAACCGCGGGTCGTCCCCCCCTCGAGCCAGGGCCTGGTCCACCAGCACATCGATAGCGATGCCGTTCTCTGCATGCATCATGATGGTCGACCCATTGGTGGAGGCCTGCTGCATGGCTTGCAGGATTTCCCCATCAGTCGAATAGAAGATGCCGGGATAAGCCATGAACAGTTTGAAACTCGTGATCCCCGCATCGATCAGTAGGTCCATCTCCTTGAGCGAATGTTCGTTAACATCCGACACGATCATGTGGAAGCCGTAGTCGATCGCGCAGTTCCCCCCGGCCTTGGCATGCCAAGCGTCGAGCCCTTCCCGAAGGCTGCTTCCTTTGGATTGAATAGCAAAGTCGATAATCGTTGTCGTACCGCCGAAGGCTGCCGCGCGAGTTCCGGTTTCGAAGGTGTCCGTCGACTGAGTGCCGCCGAAGGGCATCTCCATGTGGGTGTGTCCGTCAATGCCTCCTGGGATGACGAGCTGCCCGGAGGCATCGATTATCCGATCAGCGCTTTGTGCCCACGATGTAGACGTAGACGATCCCGGCGTGCAAAGTCCGGCAATCTTCTCACCTTCGACGAGTACGTCGGCTGCGATCGGGCCGGTTGTGTTGACAACCGTGCCCCCACTGATCAGAACCTTCATGTAGCTCCTCTACTTCCTCCTCGTAGCGGGTATGACGCTGCCTATGAGGCGGTCAAGCTCCCATAGGTATCAGGTCGTCGATCGCGGTAGAACGCCCACGTGTGACGGACGTCTTTGAGAACACCCATGTCGAGGTCACGGACGATCACCTGATCTTCAGAGTCTGAGGCGGGCTCTCCGATCGTCTTGCCACGAGGATCCGCGAAATACGATGATCCATAAAAATCGTTATCACCGAGTTCTTCGATCCCCACCCGGTTGATCGCTCCGACGAAATACTCGTTCGCCACAGCTGCGGCCGGCTGTTCGAGGTTCCAGAGATAGGCCGAGAGCCCCCTGCTGGTTGCCGAGGGATTGAACACGATTCGCGCGCCGGCGAGGCCAAGTGCCCGCCAGCCCTCGGGGAAGTGACGGTCGTAGCAGATGTAGACACCGATCGGGCCGACGGCGGTGTGGAAGACCGGATATCCGAGATTGCCGGGCCGGAAGTAGAACTTCTCCCAGAACCCCGAGACCTGGGGGATATGGTGCTTTCGGTATTTTCCCAGGTAAGTGCCATCGGCATCGATAACAAGGGCGGTGTTGTAGAACACGCCTTCTTGTTCGACTTCGTAGACGGGGACAACGAGTACCATGCCCGTCTCCCGAGCGAGGTCACACATCAGATCAGTGGTGGGTCCGGGGACGAATTCGGTATAGGAGTAGTACTCGGGGTCCTGCACCTGGCAGAAGTACGGGCCATAGAAGAGCTCCTGAAAGCAGAGGACCTGTGCGCCTTGGCTGGCTGCCTCGCGAGCCAAGGCAACATTGGACTCGATCATCGATTGCTTGTCTCCCGTCCATTTGGTCTGGACTAGGGCAGCGCGTACGATCTCAGGCACTCTCTCTGCTCTTTCGTTCATTGGGGGTCCTCCTTCGGAACTGATCAACATTGGTACGTGTTCTGTCGGTCTCTGGCATGCTCACTGCGTTTATTGTCCTCGCTGTTCACTCCCATCGTTCGCCTTCTCACTGGCGGCGGCGTTCGGGATGGCGAGGGAGGCATGGTGCTGGGCGATGTTCTGCCACCGGCTGGTCACCGCTTTGCCTCGGGTGTAAAACTGCACGCCGTCAGGTCCATAGACGTGGAGATCTCCGAAGAGCGAGCTATTCCAACCCCCGAAGGAGTAGTAGGAGACCGGCACCGGGATGGCGATGTTTATACCGACCATCCCCGCTTCAACCTCGGTCTCGAAGCGCTGCGCTGCGCCACCATCACCAGTAAAGATGGCAGCGCCGTTGCCATATCTGTTGCGTTCGATCAGCGCCAGGGCGTCGTCGAGGGAGTCCACCCGGACAAGGGAGAGAACCGGTCCGAAGATCTCATCGGTGTAGACCTGCATCTCGGGGGAGACCTCGTCGATGAGGCACGGCCCGAGCCAGAAGCCACCGGGGTCCCCATGGATGTCGTGGTCCCGACCGTCGATGGCAATCTTCGCCCCTTCAGCCTTACCGATCCCGAGGTAGGCGGCGACCCGTTCACAGTGCTCGGCGGTCACGAGCGGCCCCATTTCGGAATCCGTATCTGTGCCAGGGCCGACCGTGAGTCGGGCCACCCGCTCTTTGATGCGTTCGACCAGCACGTCGCCACAACCGCCTACCGCCACAAGGACCGATGCGGCCATGCACCGCTCTCCGGCCGAGCCGAAGCCGGCACTCACCGCTGCTTCTGCCGCCTCTCCCATGTCAGCATCGGGGAGGACCACCATGTGGTTCTTTGCTCCCCCGAGGGCCTGGATCCGCTTGCCCTCGTGGGCGGCGGTCTCATAGACATGGCGGGCCACGGCGGTCGAGCCTACGAAGCTGACTGCGGCGATCCCGGGGTGGGTGAGGATCCTATCGACGGCCTGTCTGTCCCCATGGACCACGTTGAAGACCCCGTTCGGGATCCCCGCCTCTGCCGCCAGTTCGGCGAGGAATATCGATGCGGAGGGATCCTTCTCCGATGGTTTCAATACGAAGGTGTTGCCACAGGCGATAGCCAAGGGAAACATCCAAAGTGGCACCATGGCGGGAAAGTTGAACGGCGTAATGGCGGCCACCGCCCCGAGCGGCTGGCGCAGTGAGTGCACATTGACACCGGTCGAGGCATGTTCGGTGAACTCGCCCTTCAGGAGTTGGGCGATCCCGCAGGCAAACTCGACTACTTCGAGCCCTCGCGCCACCTCTCCGATCGCGTCGCTCTTGACCTTGCCATGCTCGCTCACCACCAGGTCGGCCACCTCGCTGAGGTGAGTGGCGAGCAGTTCGCGCAACGCGAACAGTGCCGTGGTGCGCCTGGCCAGCGAGGTCGCCCGCCAGGCGGGAAAGGCCCGGGTTGCCGCGACGACCGCTTCGTCCACTTCGGCGTCCGTGGCGAAGTCGACCTCGCCGGTCTGCATGCCGGTGGCCGGGTCGAAGACCTTGCCGTGTCGTTCCGCCTCGCCGACCCACGGCTTGCCGTCGATCCAGTGGGTGATGCGCTTCATGAGTGACTCCCTGCCTCTGCTCGTTGTCCTTGGACGGCCTGGTCCGCGGTGTGCAACGCCTCGGTGAGCACCTCGATGGCGGTGGTCGCCTCATCCATCGTGACGCTCATCGGCGGGGCGATCCGCAACACGTTGTTGTAGAGGCCACCCTTGCCGATCAGCACGCCTCCACGCCGGCACGCTTCGAGCACCAACTGGGCGGCCCGCGGATTCGGGGTAACCGTCAGGGGTTCGACCAGCTCGACTCCGATCATCAGCCCTTTCCCTCGTATCTCCCCGACCACACCAAAGGCCGCGGCGCGCGCTTGGAGCTGATCGAGGAGGTGGCTGCCCACCTTCAACGCATTGCCTTGGAGGTCCTGCGAGAGGATGTAGTCGAGGTTGGCCAGAGCGCCGGCGCTCGAGAGCGGGTTGCCCCCGAAGGTGGAGATCGAACTAGCCCGCACCGAATCGACCAGTTCGGGCCGCCCGACCACGCCACCGATGGCGAGCCCGTTGCCGAGACCCTTGGCGAAGGTCAGGAGATCGGGTTGGACGTCGTGGGCCTGGAAGCCCCAGAAGTGTTCACCAGTCCGGCCCCAGCCGGTCTGGACCTCATCGGAGACGAAGAGGATGCCGTACTCGTCGAGCACCTCTTTCATCGCCCCGAAGAGTCCGTCGGGGGGCACTACGAATCCCCCGACCCCTTGGATCGGTTCGGCAATCATGCAGGCCACCTCACCCGAGGTGGTGGTTTCGATGACATCGCGCAAATCCCTGACGCACGCTCCGATGAGCTCCTTCTCGCTGAGCTGTCCGAAGGGGCTGCGGAGCCGGTAGCCGCCCTGCACGTAGCTCACGTTGAGTGGGCTCAGGCTGGACGGCGACCACGAGCGGTTGCCGGTCACCGAGATCGCGGTGAACGAACGGCCGTGGTAGCTGTTACGGAGCGCCAGCACCTGATTCGATGAGCGGGCGGAACACGAGAGCATGAGGGCGGTTTCCACCGCTTCGGTTCCCGAACTTACAAAGAACACCTTGGCGTCAGGGATCGTCGAGAGCTCGGCGATCCGTTCCGCCAGCTCGATCATCGGCCGAATTAGATACAACGTGGAGGTATGCAACATCCGCCCGGCCTGTTCTCGGACGGCGCCGACGACCTCCGGCACGTTGTACCCGGTGCTGGTGGTGAGAATTCCGCCGAAGAAGTCGAGGTAACTCGTTCCTTCCGCGTCTCGCACATGGCGACCCTCGCCTCCGACCAGTTCAAGTGGTTGGTCGTAGTACAACGAGAGCCAACTCGGCATCACCTTCCGGTGACGGCTCAGTAGTTCGGAATGCGTTGATGTCATGTCGATCTTCCTCTTTCTACGCGGCAGATAGAGACGTGTCGAGCGCGGCGGCGACGACGGGATGGACAATGCGACCGTCGGCAACGTTGAGCGAGCCGGCGAGCAGCGGGTGATCGGGTTCAAAGGCGAGCAGGCGTACCCGGGAGACAATCGCCGCGCTCAAGGCCCGGCTGGCGGTCCGCGGGAACTGTCCGGGGACGTTGGTCACGCAGTAGTGAATGACCCCATCTTCTTCGTAAACGGGATCGGAGAGCGAGGTCGGGCGAGCGGTTTCGATGCAGCCGCCCTGATCGATGGCCAGGTCCACCACCACTGACCCCTTCCGCATCGAACGCACTTGGGAGGCATCAACGACGATCGGGGCGCGAGCTCCAGGGACGAGGGCGGCCCCGACGACTAGGTCCGCTTCCGCCAAGGTCTTGCCGATCGCACTCGAGGACGACGCCAACGTGGCGGTCACCGTGCCGTCGAGATGGAGTCGGCGAAGTCGTTCGAGATTGACGTCCACGCCGGTCACTTCGGCATCCATGCCTCGGGCCCCTCGAGCGGCCATCGTGCCGGCGACGCCCATCCCAATCACCACGACGCGTGCCGGGGGCACGCCGGCACTGCCACCGAGCAGGGTGCCAGAACCCTGGGCCAGGTAGTAGGCCCCCATGATCGCCGCGGAGCGACCGGCGATGTCGCTCATCGGTGCGAGGAGGGGAAGGTCACGGCCTTCGGTGACCGTTTCGAACGCATGGGCCTCAACCCCTGCGTCCTGGAGGGCACGGGCTAGCTCAGGGGCGGCGGCGAGATGCAGGTAGCCGAAGAGCTTGAGCCCAGGCCGAAACTGGTTCCACTCGGAGGGAAGTGGCTCTTTCACCTTGACGACCAGATCCGCACCCCAGACCTCGCCCACGTCGGCGACCAGATCGGCGCCCGCCGCCCGGTACTCGGAATCAGCGAACCCGGCAGCGATGCCTGCGCCATGCTCCACCAGCACCTTCAGGCCCGCACCGATGAGCGTGTCGACCGCGTGCGGGTCCAGCGCGACCCTGCGTTCGCCGTCCTTCACCTCGGCCGGCACACCCAGCGTCTTCGTCATCGATTTCTTCCTCTCGCCAATCGGGTGGAACTTGTCCCCTTGCCCCACCAACCAAAGGAAGTGGCTGGTGACGATGAGCCACACAGCCCCTCTGTCCAACAGTGGACTCCCCCATCTGAAGGCTGTAGGAACCCTCAGATTCGTAAAGCCCCGCTACGCGCTCGCGGACCCCTGCACCCCGCTCATTTCTGAAGTGCCAGTGACCCTCGCTGCCGGAAGTGCGAGACCCTCTGGTGAAGAACCCTCGTTCCACACCCGCTCGGCAACCGCCTGGGCGTCCGCCACGATCCGGCTCATCTGGATGCGGCAGAGCCGCCGGTCCTTCACCACGAACTCCCCGCCGATCATGACGTGGGTCACGTCGCGCCCGCTGGCGTTGTACACGAGCACGGCGATGGGGTCGTGCAGGGGGGACAAGTGCGGCTGGTCGACGTCCACCAAGATGAGATCGGCCTTCTTGCCCGCTCGGAGGGAGCCGACCTCATCTTGCCAGCCCAGGATCGTCGCACTCCCCATGGTGAACCGCCAAAGGGCATCTCGGGCGCTCAGCAAGGTCTCGTCGCCGTATGCCAACCGAAGGCCCACGATCCCGAAACGCATCGCGTCCCAAGGGTCCATCGTCGCCCAGTCCGTGCCCCAGCCCACCTCGATGCCTCGGTCGTAGATTTCGCGAAATGGCCCGAGCCGTCCTGCCACCTTCGCCACACACGCAGGGCAGTGAGCGACGTTCGTCCGTGTCCGAGCGAGCGCCTCGATCGCTACTTCGTCGGCAAACAGCAAATGGACCGCGATTGTGGAGGGCCCCAGCATGCCGTATCGTTGGAGGAGTTCGACTGAACCGCAGCCGAACGTCGCCGTCACATAGTCGTGCTCCCTTTGGCTTTGGGCGACGTGCGTGTGGACGCCTGCGCCGCGCTGGTCGGCTTCTGTCCGGATCCTTTCGAGTAGCTCGGGAGAGCACGTGTCCGCCGCATGAGCCCCGAAGCGGATCACGATGCGGCCGCCGTCCCGACCGTTCCACTGTTCGTGGAGCCGAACGTTCTCTTCGAGCCTTCGGTCTCCTTCGGACAGGGTGTACTCGTGGTGACCCTTTCCGATGAGCGGGAGGTCGGCATCGAACACCTTGTGTGCGATCTGGGCCCGGATGCCTGCCTCGTACACAGCGCGGGCCGTTTCGGCCGAATGGTGGAACATGTCGTTGATGGTTGTGCAACCGGCGAGCATCTGCTCGGCGATCCCCAACATGCTCAGCGTATAAATATCCTCAGGACCGACGTAGGCCTCCATGGGGAGAGCGAACCCGTAGAAATGGTTCGGTCTGTCCTCAAGGAGGCCACGGAAGACGGATCCCGCCACATGGGTGTGGCCGTTTACCAGCCCCGGAAGCAGCACGTGCCGAGGGAAGCGCAAGACCTCGGTGCCTCGGCCAGCGAGCTCTGCTGCTGTACCGATCTCCTTCACGACATCGCCCTCAATCAGTACCGCTCCATTGCGAATTACCTGAAAGCTCAGGTCCACCGGGACAACCCATCCAGCCTCAATCACCAACCGTTGTGCCATCGTGGTCCTCTCATACCATCGTCTGGCTGGCTGGCTGGAACCTGTCAAGGCCCTTGAGACAAGTGCTCAACGTCTCTTCTCTGCATCGTCGCCACCGGGCCACGAGCTCAAGAAGTTCTTGGAGAGCATCGACTCCGAGGTGCCGCAAGGCCTCGACGTCCATCTGGTCCTCGACAACTACGTCCCCCACAAGACACCGGCCATCAATCGCTGGCTGCTGCGCCACCCCCGATTCCAACTACGCTTCACGCCGCCGGGCTGGAGCTGGATCAATTTCGTCAAGCGCTGGTTTGGCGAGTTCACCATCAAGAACATCACGCGCGGTCCGCATCGCTCGGTCACCGAGCTCGAACGCGACATCAAGAAAGGGTCGCCATGTGGAACGAGAGCCCTCGCCCCTCCGTGTGGGTCAAGACGGCCGACCAGGTCCTGGCCCCCTCGACAGATATTGTCAACGAATCACTGAGGTGTAGCACTAGGCCGATTAAGGACGCTCGGGATCAAGTAGGACACGGCGCCACAGCCGTCTCGGTGACGGACTACACCTCTCCTCATGACGGTCAGACTCTCTGGTCGTCAAGGCGGCTGTATCTCTCTCCGGCGGAGAATGCCTTCTGATTGCGAATGATGTGCTCCCACACGTGCAGCGGAGGGAGCGCCGGATTCCCCGTGGCAGCCACGCACGAAGGCGCGGGCGTCACTACGGCATCTCGGTCGGGGTAGTGGAAGAATACGATGCTCTGGCGCCGAGAGGTTGCGGCCAGCTCGAGAGGCGGGTTCACTACCCGATGAATGTTGGCATGGACGAGTCGGTTAGTCCAACGTGCTAGCAGGTCACCAGCCTGAAGGAAGAGGGTATCTTGGGGAATCTCGCAGGGGATCCACACCTCCGAACCAGGTACGTGCACCTCAAGCCCACCAGGTGCGTTGTTTGCGGAGAGAAGCGTAATCGCGTTCTCGTCCGTGTGAAGACCGAGTCGCAGTTGCCCCGGTCGCGGAGCTTCGTGCTGGACCGGGTAGTTGTTGACTGCCAGGTTGCAGAATTGCCGTTCAGTCCATGCCGGGACATCGTCCGCGGGTAGCTCAAGGCCCTCAGCCAGTAACCGAATCACGTGCGACGCAAGCCCCGAACACGCGTCAAAATAGGCCCGCCAGACCGCCTGCATCTCGGCTGGCCGTTCGGGCCAGAGGGCGAAGCCCTCGAACTCCTGAAGCTGGAACCACTCCACCAGGTCAGGTACAGAATCCTCCTTGACCACGTCTGATGCACCCTGGTTTACAGGCACCCATCCCTGCCACATGCCGGTTCCGGGCCAGCGAACCCGCTCCTTTTCTTGTTCAGGGAGGTCGAAGAAGGCAGCAGACACCTCCCTCATCCGATACTGCAGCTCAGCCGGCACTCCATGGCCTGTCAACAACATGCACGAGGATCTGACGAGGGCCTGGGCAAGCTCGTGACTCGTGCACGTGGAAACATCAACAACGGGCAGCTCTAAATTTATCTTGGTCATGCAAACCCCTTCCGAATGTGGATAAGAAGATGACGGACTCTTGACGAGTTCCCAGCGCGGGACGGTCGCTCAGTTCCCTTTCGTCAGCCAGCGTTCACAGCTCGGCTGAGTTCGTTCGGATCGCTCGCCGCACGATGCGATTTGAAGAGTCGGAGCCCGGCGTAGACCAGTGCACCGACACCCATGCCCACCAGCGCGCTAAAATCGGATCCACCAGTGGCCGATGAGAGGGGCCCCTTGTAGATGCTCGTGTCGATCCACATTGATGATGCGATTATTCCGACGAACAATGCCACCACGCCCTCTACGTTGAATCCACCGTATTCCCCTCGGTAGATGCCGAAGGGATTGAGCAATTGGTGGCCGTTATAACGGCCCTTCCGTAGGAACACATCCACCCCGAACACTCCGGCCCACGGTGCCAACCAAAGGATAGTGAAGAGGAGAAAATCTGACACATAAAGGTTAAATTTTGAAGATAATATAACTGCGGTCGTTAAGATAAAGCAGATAATCGAATCCAGAACAATTGCCATCGGTCGCGAAATCCGTATCCCCGCGGCTTGAAGCGTGAGCCCCGACGAGTACATGTTGATGGAATTTGAAGCCACCGTCTGGGGGATGATCGCGATGAGGTAGGGAACGATGAACCAAGTCGGTAAAACGGCAGAAAGACCTGTGATGGGATTCGTGGCCGATGTAATGGTCGTCGCGACCACGGCTCCCAAGACCATTAGGAGAATGGATGGAATTCCGCCTCCGAGGGTTACGGCGAGCACGGTCCTTGACTTGGAGACGTTCGCAGGCATGTAGCGGGAGTAGTCATTTCCCATATTGGCCCACCCCAGACCGGCCACAGACATGGTGAGCGCGAACCCGAGAGTCAAGTCCACAAACGAGCC
The DNA here is from genome assembly GCA_963717455.1 of uncultured Acidimicrobiaceae bacterium. Lineage (GTDB taxonomy): Bacteria > Actinomycetota > Acidimicrobiia > Acidimicrobiales > RAAP-2 > Bog-473. Next base: position 557,546 of record OY970336.1, on the reverse strand, counting down.
ATGCTGGTGGAAATGCGAAGTACTGATCTTCGCACTCATGAGGATAGCCATAAGGACGAATAAGATAGCAAAAGGCACAAGCAAGATACGCAGAATTCGGGTGAGCATGGCATGGCCGAAGAACGGGAGGAGCGCCTGCACAACGCCAACTCCGAGGACCGTCAACACCTTCACCCAAGTATCCGATTGGAGTCCCCACTTTTGGAAGAGAGCAAGTGCAGCGAGCACTGTGATAGCGGCCGTGGTGACCTCGTAGCCGATCACCGTGAGCCAGTTCAATCCAGAGATGAGCTTTCCACCATTGAAACCAAATGCCGCTCGGTCAATTACGCAGGAACTCGTCCCCGCTTTTGGGCCCTGGAGGCTGAAAGCGCCGACCAACAGGTAAGAAACATTCCCCAATATGATGATCACGATTGCCTGCAGCAACGACAGACCGATATAGATGAGAAACGCCCCGTAGATCACGTAGGACACGGTGAACAAGGCAGAGCCCCAGACGAAGAAGAGTTGCCACGGCTGGGTGTGCCGGTCTTCGGCGGGAATGTGATCGATACCGCGTTGCTCTATTTTGAGGGCTGAATATTGCTCTTCGGAATCGCCATAATCCTCGTCGCTGGGCGGCGGTTGGCCGCCGGACGGCATCATCCCGGCAGTAACAACCAGGTTGCTCGAATCAACCATTAGTGTTCCCTCCCTAAAGTCAAATGCGACGATTGTGCTCTGGAGTCCTCTTCTGCACCATCATTTCCTTAGTGCTTGCCGCTAAATTGAGCTGGGCAATTTAGCGCGCATCTGCCCACCGAAATACTCTCCGTCAGGCGGGGGAGCGCATGAGCTGCGTTCGATGAGCCGCGTTGGGAGGACAACCCGTTGAGGTGGCTGGGGGCGCGGATCGACCAGTTGGGTTTGAAGAAGACGGGCGGCAAGTACGCCCTGCTCGACCGTGGGCCGGGCGATGACCGTAAGAGGGGGCCTTAGCAGTGTCGCCAACTCAAGATCGTCGAAGCCGAGCACCGATATCTCGTCGGGGACCGGCACCCGCATGCTGTTGAGCGCCTTGAGTGCCCCCATAGTCATGAGGTTGTTCGCGCAAAACACCGCCGTCGGCCGCTCGGGGAGGGCGAGCAATTCGAGCATCGCGTCATGGGCTCCAGTCTCTCGAAAGTCGGCGATCTTTCGATACTCCTCGCGCATCGGTACTTTTTGTGCCGAGAGATCCTCGATGAAGCCTTCGTGACGGCAACGACCGGGTGTCGTGTTGAGCGGACCGCTGATGATGGCGATCCGGCGGTGGCCGAGGCCGACAAGATGTCGGGATGCCGCCCGCGCTCCCCCGACGTTGTCCACCATGACGCTGTCGAAATGCTCACCCGGAACCTCTCGGTCGACGAAAACGAGTGGAACCTTGGCCTCCCTCACGCGCAAAGCATTTTCCGCCTGTTCAGTCGCTGGGGCGAGGATGATCCCATCCACCCGCCCAACGATGTTGCCCAAAACGGCAGCCTCGACCTCGCTGGACTCGTCCGTGTTAGAGAGGAATACGCTGTATGGCCCAGGTCGAAAGATGGATTCGATGCCCTTCACGAGGGAGGCAAAGAAAGGGTTGGTGATATCCGGCACGACGACAGCGACTGCGTAGTGGATCCCCGATCGGAGGCTACGCGTGGCTGGAGCTGGGTGGTATCTGAGTTCATCGATTGCCTCACGGATCGCCACCTCCGATCGGACTCGCTGACCTTGCAGGAAGCGAGACACCGTCGCAGTGGAAACATTCGCCAAAGTCGCGACGTCACTGATGGAAGGTTTAGTCATAAGGATCTCTGATAACGATACCAGTCCGTGGCTTACCGAGTCAAGGAATTATTGAGACGACGTTGCTAGTGGTCTAGCTCCGATCATTCATGGAGCGGCATGAGCTGAACGGCGCGTATCCGCGTAACTGCCCTCCTGTCAGGGGAAACTGAGGTTGTCGAGACACCCAGTCCCCAACCAGAAGGGCACTTACGAAATGCACGGTAACACGCGTCGCCTGGTTGTGGCATCGGGCGGTTGACCAGGTGGTAGGCCACGTCGGGCTGCACACTCTTGGGGCCTTTGCGGACCGGTTGGGTCTCGGAAATGCGCTCTCTTCTCGGATCCCGCCCCGCGGCGAGCGGATGCCGCTCCACGACCGGGGCAAGGTGCTCGTCCAGTCGATGCTGATGACCGCCGGTGGAGGCGAGAGCTGTGCCGACATCGAGCACCTGCGCGCCAAGAGGACCTCTTCGGGCAGACGCCGTCGGACTCGACGGTCTTCCGGGCCTTCCATGAGATCGACCCTGACGTGAGAGACGCGCTGGCCGAGGCGTTCGCCGAGGTGTGGCGACGCACGGCCGCGACCAACTCGACGGCACCGGTAATGCTCGACATCGACGCCTCCCTCGTCGAGATCCACACCGAGACCAACGAGGGCACGGGCCCGCACTACAAGGGCGGATGGGGCTTCCACCCGATGTTCTGTTTCGCCGACGCCACCGGTGAGGCCCTGGCGGGAGTGCTGCGTCCGGGCGACGCGGGGACCAACACGGTGGCCGACCACGTGAGCGTCCTCGACGCCGCCGTCTCCCAGCTGCCCAATGAGATTGCTCTCGGTCACCACGTCGGTGACGACGGGTCGCTCGTTGCCCGTGGACTCGTCGTGCGCACCGACTCGGCTTGGTGCACGCACGGCCGTGCACCAAGACGTTTCGTCCATGCGTGCCGGGTCCGCAACATCGGGTTCTTCGTCGTGGCCCGCTCAAACGCCCAGGTCCACAGCGCAATCTTCGACACCGTGGGCCTCGAGGAGATCTGGGGGCCGCCTCGACCAGGGTGACGAGCGCGGCCTGAGAGCGGTAGCCCCCAGGCTTGGCGGCGAGCAACGAGTAGCGGGCCACGTTCGGTGAGGCAAGCATCGAGGACTTGACCCGGCCGCACGCGCCTCGACTCCCACCTGGTCAACTCCGGCAGCCCAAACAGAAGCCGCAAGGCTGGGCTCCGACCACGCCGCACCCACATCACGCGGCAACTCGCCAATGATACCCAGCCAGCGGTCCCGACGGCTGAAACGCCATCGAAACGGCCCGCTCCCTATTCGTCTTGCCCCTCACCTGCACTCGCCCTTGCTCCGAGCAGATGGCTCTAGCGCGAGACGTGCCGACGCCTAGCCCCTGCTGAGATCACTCATAGGCCGCACCTGCTTGTTTCGCTGCTCGAGGCGTCAAACTTCGTCTCAAGCTCTCCAGTTCTGTCCGCGTGGCCAGCCCATCGAACACGCCAGGTCGAGCCACACAGAAGGCGCCGGCAAGGCAGCCCTGATCGATTGCAGCTTCCATGGACGCGCCACGCGCCAGGGCGGCCACGAGACCAGCATTGAAGGCATCTCCGGCGCCCGTCGTGTCCACCGCGTCGACCTTGTAGGCATCGAAGTGCCGAACTCCCGCTACCGACGCCCACAACGCACCGCGCTCTCCGAGCGTAACGACCACGTCATGAACCCCGTAACCGACGAACCCTTGCGCCACAACTTCCACCGTTTCGCCGCCAAGTCCCATTATTTTGCCTAGAGACAACACCTCGTCTTCATTCGGCGTCATGATATCGAAGAACATGAGCGCTTGGATCGGAAGCTCACGAGCCGGGGCCGGGTTGAGGATCGTCCGTTTTCCCTTGGACCAGGCCCAGGCCGCCAGGTCCAAGGCCAGCTCGGCAGAGCACTCCAGCTGCAGGAGGAGAAAGCGGCACTCGTCGAGCTCGGCCCTGAAACTGCCCAGAACCTCTTCACTCAAAAGCTCGAGGTTCGTCCCGGGAGCTATTGAGATCGCATTTTCGCCTTGGGCGTCGACAACGATCATAGCGATCCCGGTGGTGCCCACTCCGGTCAGGATCCCGCTCGATGGCAGGCACTCCGCAAAAAGCGCGGTCCGGGCCTCCTCGCCGAACACATCCGCGCCGATTTTCGTGACAAAGAACACGTCCGCACCGAGCCGCTGTGCGCCAACTGCCTGGTTGGCACCCTTGCCACCCGGTCCTCGCTCGAACCTGTCACCCACCACGGTCTCTCCGGGCTCCGGTAACCGACGACCATAGATCGTGAGACCAGCGTTATATGAACCCACCACCACCACGTCAGCCATCTCGCTCCTTCGTCCACGACAGATGCCGGATGAACGGCATGACGGTACGAACGTCGCCATCCTCCAGTGAAGGAATCACGACCTCTTAACACTCCTCGGCGCCTCCACTATTGCCCCGCCAGTATCCAGATTGGCCAGCCAGGCGACCAATTGGGCCCAGAACTGCCCGTACCTCGGCCACGCGATGAACTCAGAACTGCCCCAGTGAGGTGAGCAGTCCGAGGCGAATGCACCCGCCCGCCCCGTGCCGACACCATGAACCACCAACAAGGGATCCCGCCCACACATCATGAGAAGCTGGGCGTCCTCCTTGAGTCGGAGCCTGTTGTAGCCGAGGAGGTACGGCCATTCCTCGGCGAGACCCTCCATTATGGGATGGTCGCTGGCGACGATAGATGGGATGACGCCCTCGGGCACCTCCACGCGATCGTCACCCGGAAGCACCTCTACCGGCAGCACTCTGGCGAGTGGCGTCATGCCGTAATGCGCCTTCCCTCCTATCCCCCCGAACGACATGTAGCCGCCGACCATCAGGAGCCCCGCTCCACCCTCGACGTAACGCGCCAGCGCCTCGAGGCGGTTCGGCACCCGAGTGCCCCCCAAGAAGCACGCTCGCTCAAGGAGGAGCGTATCGGAAGCGATGTCGCTCAGGATTACCACGTCGAACTGGGCGAGCTCCGCTTCGTCCCTCGGAAAGCCCTCGACGGCGAGGTGATTGGGGATGTAGGTAACGTTCGCTCCGCCGTCGGAAAGCGCAGCGATGAGTGCTTCTCCACCCTCCTCGTACGACGCCGTCGTGTAGGAGACTGCTCCCTTTGCGTGAAACCCATGAGTAATCCACGACTCCCCCGCCAACAGGACGCGACACCCGAATAGCACTTCGTGCCCAGCGCGTCGCTCACCGTTCCTCTCCCGGGAGATCATGCGTCATCTCCGTCACGCGGGGCTCACGGCAGCAACGTCGCATCGCCCGAACGCCAATTGGGTGCAGGCAATCCGAAGTGCTGCCGGAAGTGCTCGTCAAATTCGACGTCATCGAACTCTCGCCGCATGGACAGAAGCTTGATCGCGTCCTCGCCGACCACCACCCGAAGAGGAAATCGCTCCTCCTCCAACGCGTTCGCGATCGCTACAGCGACGGCTCTGGGCCCTTCGTGTGAACTCTCGAACTGCGTTGCCCATGCGGAACTGAGATCCTTGTAGTCCGACGACGCCGCGCCGTACGATGAGAACCGCTCACCAAACTCAGTGTCGACGATCCCAGGTTCAACCAAGATCACCCGGATCCCGAACGACGCCACCTCCAACCGGAGAGCCTCCGAAAGCGCCTCGAGGGCAGCCTTGGAGGCAGCGTAATAGCCCCCGAAGGGCCAGGGCACTCGGGACGACAATGAGGATAGGTTGACAATTCGTACCGGCGTGTCGGCTCCTCATCTGGGGGAGAACGGCCTTGATCATCCGGGCAGCACCGAAAAAGTTTGTATCGAACTGCCGTATGACCTCCTCGATCGGAACATGCTCCGTCGGTCCGCCTGCTCCAACGCCTGCATTGTTGATCAGGATGTCGATCGGACCTGCCTCCGTGGTTGCCCGAGCAACGGACGCATCGTCGGTCACGTCGAGCTGCAGACGCGTATGGTACGTGGTCTGCGAGAGTGACTCGGGCCGCCGAGCAGTCGCAATGATCTCGTATCCTCTGGCGAACAATTCCTCCCCAATAGCCCTTCCGATACCCCTGCTCGTTCCGGTGATCAAAACGCGTGCTCCCACTTGTCACTCCGAACCGTCGAGAACAGGAGCCAGGACACAGCGACCTCGTCTACAGTGCATTTTGAGGTCGGCTCCGGTGGTGAAATCGATTACTGTAAACTATACCAATCAGCGAACGTCCATAGCAAGGCCTGGCTCGGCGCTCCGCTTACGAAGAGATCGGCATACTCCACATTGTGCCGCTGTCGGCACAATGTGGACAAGGAGCGACCTTCGTCTTCCTCCAGCTGCTGAGAGCCAGGGCGAGCCTTCGGATCCGCCTCGTGCATTCAAAGCCCGGTTAACCTGAAAGCCGAGGAAAGATCGAGAGATTCTTCGAGACGGTCCGGTTCCAGTTCCCCGTCGAGATCGAGGCGAGCCCGCTCGGAGACCGGTGAGGCGGCCATCGAAGTCTCCTTGCTGGCGGGACACCAGTCCTTCCCACCCTCGACGCGCTCCACGAGGCGTTCTTGTGGTCCGAGATCCGCACGGTGATAAATTTGCGAGCGACTTCGTTAGGCGGAACCGTGACGAGGGCGTCGCTCACCAGAACGGGGCGGGGGATCGAGACGCCGCAGCACGCTTCTAATCGCCTGTTCGTGAAGCTGGTGTCTATCGGGAAGTGGAAGGCGGACGCCACGCAGGAGACCAAGGATGGCTGCACCCTGTAGGCCATCACCGCCACGTGCACCCGTCACGGGTTCGACGTGGTCGATCACGTGGTCGTCGTCGCCATCAGTGGCTGTAGTTCGGCGTACCTGAGCAGCGGCTATTCCCGGGCTCGTCCCTGTCGGGCGCGACACCCTTCTCGTAACATCAATCCCCTATACACCCCATCGTCGCTTCCAGCAATTGGCTGCTGCGGCTGAAGCGCACGCCCGAAGCTTCGTGAACGGTCGTGGATAGGGAAGTTCATGATGGCAGAAGATCGCCTATCGGCCACAAGCCCTGAGGTAACGCTACGTACGGAACCTCGGCGAGAAGCAGACGCGGGCACTGGCAATCACCGTGGTGCGGACCGGATGGACCACCTCGGCCGGCCAGCGGCCTTCCTGCAGGTGGGTGCGCCCGATGAGCAGCAGGATCCGGTGGTCGCCTACCCTGAGCGAGCGGAGCTGGCCAAGATGGCCGGCGATCGTCGGCGCCGCGAATCCTGGGAGATCGGTGGTCGGTCGCTCGGCCTCCGCGGTCCCGAGCCCGTCAGCGACACCCTGCCAACCGAAGCCAAGAACGATCGCCACGTCGTGTGGGGGTGCGCCCGCCCAGCGCTTCACGTCGGCAGCGGCCTCGGCCGCGAACTCGAACGGGTCCCACGAGCTGCCGGCGACCGTCACAGCGCGAGGGGTAGTTTCGGGATGCGCGCCTGGCACGCCTCCCGGCCGCCCCGCTCAGACACCGACGGGGTGCCACACGGTCTTCGTCTCCAAGAACGCGAGCATCCGCCGCGGGGTAGGGATCGCTGTCCAATCGGGCTCGGACCCCTCCGGTCGCAGAACCCGTTTAACGTTCGTCGCAGCGGCCCGCTCGAGCTCGACGGCGAGCTCGCCGGTGGCGCCCGCCAGGTCGACCGCGTCGACGTCGCGATGGGCGGCGAGCACCGGAGCGAGCTCGGCAACCCGGCCGGTGATCAGATTCACGACGCCGCCGGGGAGGTCCGAGGTGGCGAGCACCTCGGCAAGGGTGATCGCCGCCAATGGCCTCGTCTCGCTCGCGAGCAGCACAGTCGTGTTTCCGGTCGCGAGCACCGGCGCGAGGACGCTCACGAGCCCGAGGAGCGAGGATGCCTGTGGCGCGACCACGCCAACGACGCCGGTCGGCTCGGGAATGCTAAAGTTGAAAAATGGCCCGGCGACGGGGTTCGAGGAGCCGGCAATTTGCGCTACCTTGTCCGACCAGCCTGCGTACCAGACCCATCGGTCGATCGCGGCGTCAATGGTCGCTGCCGCCTGCTTTTCACTGGTCCCCTCGCTCAAGTTGACCTCTTCGACGAACTGGGAACGCCGCCCGTCGAGCATCTCCGCGACACGGTAGAGGACCTGTCCCCTATTGTACGCGGTCGCACCGGACCAGCCGGGTTGTGCCTTGCGGGCTGCCACGACCGCGTCGCGCACGTCCTTTCGTGAACCAAGGGCCGCGTTGGCGAGGAACCCACCGTCCGCGGACGCCACGGGGTACGAGCGACCGGACTCCGAACGCGGAAATGCCCCGCCGATGTAGAGCTTATACGTCTTGCGCACTGCCACGCGTCCGTCAGACATCGAGGTACCCCGCCAGCCCCTGCCGACCGCCCTCCCTGCCGAAGCCCGACTCGCGGTAGCCGCCGAACGGGCTGGCGGGGTCGAAGCGGTTGAAGGTATTCGCCCACACAACCCCGGCCCGGAGTTGCCCGGCCATCCACAAGATGCGACTCCCCTTCTCGGTCCAGACACCGGCCGAGAGCCCGTAGGTGGTGTTGTTGGCCTTCGCCACCGCCTCCTCCGGGGTGCGGAAGGTGAGGACCGAGAGCACCGGGCCGAAGATCTCCTCGCGGGCGATCCGGTGCGCCTGGGACACGCCCGTAAACACCGTGGGCGGGAACCAGAAGCCCCGTTCAGGAAGCACGCAGGCCGGCGACCAACGCTCGGCGCCCTCGGCCTCGCCAGCCGCCGATAGCTGCCGTATCCGCTCGAGCTGTTCAGAAGAGTTGATAGCGCCGATGTCGGTGTTCTTGTCGAGCGGGTCGCCCAGCCGCAGCGTCTGCAAGCGGCGCTTGAGCCTCTCGAGCACCGGCTCGGCCACCGACTCCTGCACGAGAAGGCGTGAGCCGGCGCAGCAGACCTGGCCCTGATTGAAGAAGATCCCGTTGACGATGCCCTCGACTGCCTCGTCGATCGGCGCGTCCTCAAACACGATGTTGGCGGCCTTCCCACCGAGCTCGAGCGTCAGCCGCTTGGTGGTGCCCGCGACGGACTGCTGGATCTTCTTACCGACCTTGGTCGAGCCGGTGAACGCGACCTTGTCCACGCCCGGGTGTGCCACGACGGCCGCCCCGGTTCGGCCGGCACCGGTGACGACATTCACGACGCCTGGCGGCAGATCGGCCTGCTGGAGGATCTCGGCGAGCAAGAGTGCGGACAGGGGCGTGGTCTCAGCGGGCTTCAGCACGCACGTGTTCCCCGTCGCGAGCGCAGGCGCGAGCTTCCACGCGGCCATCAGCAGCGGGAAGTTCCAGGGGATGACCTGACCTGCGACACCAATCGGGCGGGGGTCGGGTCCGTAGCCGGCGTAATCGAGCTTGTCGACCCAACCCGCGTAGTAAAAGAAGTGCGCCGCCGCGAGCGGCACATCGACGTCCCGCGCTTCCCTGATCGGCTTGCCGTTGTCGAGACTCTCGAGCACCGCCAGCTCCCGGGCTCGCTCCTGGATGATGCGGGCAACCCTGAAGAGGTACTTCGCCCGCTCGCTCGGGCGCATCGGGCCCCACACCTCCTGCTGGGCACGCCGGGCGGCGATGACGGCGCGGTCGACGTCTCCCGGACCGGCTTCGCCGACCTCGGCGAGCACCTCCTCGGTGGCGGGGTTGACAGTCTTAAACGTGCTGCCGTCGGTCGGCTCGACAAACGCCCCATCGATGAACAGCCCGTACGACGGGCGCAGGTCGACGATCGCGCGGGACTCAGGGGCCGGCATGTACTCCCAGGTCATCTCGTCACGCCAGGCTGTAGTCGTCAGGCCCAGCGTACGCGCCGGTGAGCTGCTTGGAGCGCTGCATGAGCAAGTCGTTCAGCAGGCTCGACGCCCCGAAGCGGAAAAAGGACGGATCGAGCCAGGCCTCCCCCACGGTCTCGTTCACGACCACCAGGTACCTGATGGCGTCCTTCGCGCTGCGGATGCCTCCGGCGACCTTTACCCCGACCTGCGCGCCGGTCAGCTCGGCGAAGTCGCGCACCGCCTCCAGCATCACCAGCGCGACGGGCAGCGTCGCCGCCGGGTTGACCTTCCCCGTCGAGGTCTTGATGAAGTCGGCGCCACCCATCATCGCGAGGAAGCTGGCCCGGCGGACATTGTCATACGTAGCCAGCTCCGCCGTCTCGAGGATGACTTTCAGGTGCGCCTGCCCGCAGGCCTCCTTCACGGCCCGCACCTCATCGAGGACAAAACCGTACCGGCCACTGAGGAACGCTCCGCGGTCGATGACCATGTCGACCTCGTCGGCGCCCCCCACCACGGCATCACGTACGTCGGCGAGCTTGACGGCGAGCGACGCCCGGCCGGAGGGGAATGCCGTCGCGACCGACGCCACCGCCACACTACAGCCTGCCAGCGCCCGCTTGGCGACGGGCACGAGGTCGGGGTAGATGCACACGGCCGCGACCGGGGGCACGGCGGCGTCGGTCAGGTCAGGCTGGCGTGCCTTCGCGCACAGGCTCATGACCTTCCCCGGTGTGTCGGCTCCCTCGAGCGTCGTGAGGTCCACCATGCGCACCGCCATGTCGAGGGCCCACAGCTTGGCGGAGGCCTTGATCGATCGGGTCGAGAGCGACGCCGCCCTCGCCTCGGCGCCGACCTGGTCGACACCGGGCAGACCGCGAAGGAAACGGCGCAGATCCGCCTCCGAACGTCCCACCTCCGCGAGCAGCTCGCCAAGGGCCAAGCTGCCCGCAGCAATGGCGCCCGCGATCGGCCGGGGAGGCTGCTGGGCGGCGAGGTGGTCCGGCGCGCCCGAATGGTTCGGCACGGTCGTCATGGCCTCGCTGCCCATTCACTCACCTTTCAGGCCGGTAAAGAAGCGCTCCGTCCGACCGCTGCCCCTGAGCGACCCTACCAGAGCCTTCGTCGCACGGGCCCGGCGACCTCCGGTGGCCGGAGCGTTTCGGGTCGTAGCTGAGTCCGCCACAGTGGCGTACGAGGGATAGCCCGACCTGAGGGTCCCTGCGACTCGACGAGCACCGCATCAATCTTCAAGAACGACGAAGTTCACGAAGGAGAAGATGCGATGGAAGTCACTAACACGATGGGCGCTGCAACACTGCTTCGCAAGTACCTGGAGCCCGATGCCCGAAGCGACCTACTCGCCGAGATGGTGAAGATGGCGGCAGAGCTGCTCATTTACGCCGATGTCGACGTGCTCTGTAACGCCGGCTACGGCGAGCGGACTGTTCACACAAACATTGGGACCGATCGCTTCAAGTCGTCCTATCCATAAGCGTGTAGGTGCAATCACGATCTGATCCGTCACAGTGCTTGTCCCAGAAGACCTCGCTTGTGAAGACCCCGGACGCGACGATCCCTCTGTCAAACATCTGACGAGAAGGAATGCAGAGTCTCCAACATTTGATCCCACCTACTCGGACACCCACACTCCACCGATCTGGGTGGCGCCTGCCTGACGCTGTGACTTTGTGAACTCCGGCCGAAAGCGCGCGCCGGTCGAAAACGGTAGCGTGTTGGTCGGAAGTTACTTGGCGGCGGGAGCTTCGTCCACAACACCTCCGTCGTCCTTGACGTAAAGCCTCGATTCACCATCGAGGGGTAATGCGTCATCAATCGTCACCCAGGTTGACAAGTCGTCGCCCGGAATATGAACCCTCTGCCCTGCTTCAAGATGCACTGTTGTCAGTCCAACCGTCTCTGTAGTTGAAGAGGGCTTAAGGGGAACCACGATCGAAGCTTGAAGGGACCATATACTCCCCGACTGGGTTTGACCAGGCACAACGCGCTCGGTGATGCTCTCCGTCCGTGGTCCTGTCCTTCCTTTACCGTCTCATCCATCGCCTTCTCGAACTGGTCGCCGTCTATCGGATGGACTCGGCGGCCAAGGATGCGGAGATCCTCGTGCTGCGCCGCCAGGTCGCCGGTCTCGTACCGCGTGACCGTTGGCGCTCGTTCCTAATGACTCCCCGGACGATCCTTGACTGGCACCGCTCCGTCGTTCGGCGACGCTGGACCTCGTAGTGTCCGAAAAATCGAATTGATTCTCACGCAGCACGTTCGTACTCGTGGATCAGTCCACCCAGTCGGTCGTGTCGGCGTATCCGAAGTCGGTGATCTCGGGATTTCCACTGAGTGTGCACCAAGCCATCTTCGATCCCGGGCGGAGCTGTGCTCTCAGAGTCCGGAATCTCTTGAAAGAGACCCTGATGGGGTCGATGGCAGTTGTAATGGGAGGCGAAATCGCGGAGGACACGCTCGAGATGGGCTTCGTTCAGGACCAGAAGGTGGTCGAGGCACTCCGATCTGACCGTGCGAACGAACCGCTCTACGTAGGCGTTCGCATTCGGGGTCCGAAAAGGTGTCTTGAGGATCTCGGTGTCTCCGGCCTTGAAGACTTCGTCGAAGCTCGCCACGTATTTGGTGTCACGATCGCGAATCAAGTACTTGGCTGTGATGTCCGAATCGGTGAGTTCACCGGTGAGATTCCTCGTCTGCTGGGTGATCCACGTCGCGTTGGGATGAGCCGTGACGCCGGTGATCCAGATCCTCCTGCGACCGAGCTCGATGAAGAACAGCACATAGAGACGTTTGAGCAGCACGGTGTCGACATGGAAGAAGTCGGTGGCCACGATGCCAGATGCTTGAGTGCGCGTGTGATCGTGTTTTCGGACATTACGGGGTTCAGCGGGGCTGGTCGAGGCAGGACCAGGTCCCATTGATTTCATCGAGGCGTCCAGTTTCTATCGACGCCATGCGCAATCAGCGATCGGCCGGCCCGAGTGAGGCCTGAGGTCAATCGTGATTGCGAACCGCGCAGCAGCCGACATCGAAGAGACGGCCCAATTGATCAAGTGCCTCATGGGCTTCGCTGTAGACCTCCGCGGTCGAGGGGACCTGGCAGGGCACCTTCTTGATGTCGTCTGCGGCCGTGCCGAGGCGGACGAGGACGTCGGCCACGTCGTTTCGCGGGATGGAGACCTTGGTCCCCCGGTAGTTGCTCAAAATGGCCGCGATTGCCTTGGGGAGGCGCTTGAGATCCGGCGGACCGTCAGCCAACAGGTACGGGAGCTTCCAGGTGCTCGTTTGGTCGGCGGCGCCGACGTAGGCGAAGCAGCGCGACGGAATCTCGTACTTGTGGTGCAGCAGTTCTCCTTCGGTCGTCGCGGGAGCGGCCGGTCCCCCGGCCGCGGGTTGTCTCGCGGGTAACTCAAGACTCGGGGCAGGGCGGGGCGGTAGATCCCGTGGACCGACAGCCACCACAGCTCAAGGGGAGGGTCCGGGACGTACAGGTCGACAAAGAGTCAGTCCCGCAGTCCCCCGTGCGCGACGTCGGCGGCGTAGAGCATGGCCCCGTCGCTCACCGCCACCGCGCCAACCTTCTGGCTCGCGGCGTAGCCAAGGGCTTGTTCCAGGGCGGCGGCGACGGCCGGGCGATGCCAAGCAAGCGATCCCGGTCGCTTGCCCTCAAGGACCAGCCGCTTGATCCCCAGCTCTGAGAGCACGATGTCGGCCCGGCCAACCTGGAGGTTCACGTCGGCCAGGTTCCAGTCCAAAACGCTCGTGAAGAGGTCCTCGAGGATATTCTCAGCGACCTTCTCCACCGGAGCGCCAAAGAGGCCGTGGCGCAGCCGCTCCGAACGCTGGGCGCGAAAGGTTGCCCATCGAGCAGTGATCCGCGCGGCACAGCGCCGATAGGACGCCAGCGGCGTGTAGTCGCCCGTCCGGGTGGCCTCGGTGTCGGTCATCGGATGCTCCAGAGCCAAGTTTGTCACCGACGGGAGTGTTGCGCTGGAGGACGTGCCGGCCTGGACCGGCGCCTCGTCGACCTCGGCAGAGCTTCTCGGCGCCCAGACAAAGAGCACCTTGGGGACCAGTCCGTTCAGCGAGTACCCCGCTCAACTCTGTCGCTCTGGGTCGCTGTTCGGCGTCACAGCCGAGCGGGCGTGTCGTCGATCGACCCAGCACCAACAACGAGCAACTCCATCGCGTTCACGGCGAACGTAGCGCCTGCTGGGGCGGACCGAGCGAGTGGCATCGGCAGACTCGTACTCCGTGATCGAACCGCGTACTGCGAAACGGGAAAAGGTCTCGCTTTGCTTGAGGTGCAGCGGTGATCATGTTTGGACATGACTCCAACAACTCGTCACATCGTGCGGCAGTGTGATCACGCGAAGCGCAAAGGACGATATCATTGGTAGCTGACCTACTATTTTTGTTCTGAGGGCAGTACGCCCTCTCCTCATTCGATCACTTGACCAGCGAAGCATGTGAGTTTTGCTCCGGCCTCGCAAGGAGAAGGTCATGTCGCACAGCCACGCCCGCCAGCAGGTCGCGCAGTATCTCGCCCGACACGGGCCGTTGGAGGATCCAACGGGGAGAGCAACAGCCAAACTTCGAGAGGCCCTCGGCTACGAAGGTTCAGAGGCAAGCTTCACCCAGCTGATCGCCAACATGGATCGGGCCGGCCAATTGACGCGAGAGGTCAAGGGAAAGCGGACCTATCGCATTGTGCCAGGCGAACATGCTTCCCAGGTAAGCGTTGAAAAGGAGCCAGTAGCGGGCAACGTAGACATGGATGACGCGGCGATGGACTATGACGAGGTGGCCTCCGCGTCTGCTCGTCCAGGTTGTCCAGACCCTGACCAAGGGGAATCGAGCGAAAGAGAGTGATGGGTCGTGGGCTCGGCGCAGGATCGAACGACTCGAACGGCGTATCGGCGAGTTGGAACGTGACCTCTCACAGGCCAAAGCTGAGTCAAAGACTCTCGCCGCCGAACGAGATCAGCTACGACTGCAGCTTGAGCACAGCGAAGGGAACCTTGCACTTCTCACGGAGCGCCTCTCGCCAGGTAAGTCACGTGACGGGCAGCTATCTAAGATGCTTCACAGTGACGAACGGGCCCTCCTACACCAGCTCCGCAGGGGCGCCGTGAAGGAGCGCCCAGATCGCCGCCAGCTGACAGTTCTCACGTGGTGGATTAAGCGACGGCCCGGATCTGATGCCACATCGGTGCCGGCCATATGCCCGATCTCCGGCCTAAGGACGCGCCGCCCGTACGACTGCCATGGCCCTGTTGGGTTCTCGGTCGCACCAGGAGGCTACCAACCAGCCACTCCACTGCGATCTTCAACTTGAAGGGTCCATTTACTCGTCCGGTGGCTTGACCAGGTACGACCGACTCGGCGAGGCTCGCCGCCTGTGGCGCTCTCCTTCCCCTACCGCCTCGTTCACCGTGTGCTCGAAGCGATCCGCATTCATCGGATGGACGCTGTGGCGAAGGACGCCGAGATCCTCGTGCTACGCCATCAGCTGGCCGTGCTCAAGCGCCAGGTCGCCCGTCCCCGCTTCACATGGTCGGATCGAGCGCTCGTCAGACCGAGACACTCGATCGGGGGAGCCCACGCAGTAACGGGAGCGGGAGCTGTCGGCCGTAGGTGCTCGTGCCATCGTCGGCAAGGCCGATGGAGGGGTGTCTCAGGCAGCGCGCTCGTACTCGTGGACGATGCCGCCGAGGACATCGCGACGGATGACCTTGCCGTTACCGGTTCGAGGTCGCCGGGCGGGGGAGCGGTTGGTCGAGATCGAGACTGCGGTGAGGCCTGGCTTCGTTGTAATGGCAGACGTACTCGGCGAGCAGGGCCTCCAGATGTCGTTGTGAGACGACGAGGAGGTGGTCGAGGCAGTCCTGGCGGACGGTCCGCACGAACCGCTCGGCGAAAGCGTTCGCCCTCGGCGAGGCGACCGGAGTTCGTGTGGTCTCGATTCCGAAAGAGGCGAGCACGGTGTGGAAGCTGGCGGTGAACTTGGTGTCGCGGTCGCGGACGAGGAACCGGAAGTGGCTCCCGGCGTCTTCTAGGTCGGAGGCGAAGTTGCGGGCCACCTGGGCGACCCAGGGGCCGATGGGGTTGGCGGTGACGCCGAGCAGGTGCACCCGTCGCCGGTCGATCTCGATCATGATCACGATCACGAAGAGCACGTAGAAGCGTCGCATCGTAACCGTATCGACGGTGAAGAAGTCGGTGGCCAAGATGCCCTTGGCATGGGCACGCAGGAACTCGCTCCGGGTGGGGCCAGAGCGCCGTGGCGCCGGCGGGAGGCGATGGCGGCGCAGGACCGAGGCGACGCTGGTCTTGGAGACGGCGATGCCGAGCTTCTTCAGCTCGCCAACGATGCGCAGATAGCCCCAGCGTGGATTCTCCCGTGCCAAGCGAACGATCAGTTCGACGGTCTCTTGGGGCAGGGCCGGACGGCCGGGCCGCCTGTGAGGGTAGGTCCATTGCCGTCGAACGAGGGCGCGGTGCCAGCGAAGGATCGTCTCGGGCGTGACGAGGCAGGACGCCCACCGTTCACGGGGGACCAGGCGGGCGAGGGCACTCCGGTGACGCCCCGATCCTCGAACTGCGATTGGTGCCCAAGGACCACGCGATCCGTGGCAATGATGGGACGGGTCCGATTATTTGGACCCTTCACGCTATACGTGATCGTTCGACCACCGGGTTATGAGCGTAACGACGAACTCAGTCGGTGCTGGTGGCGGCAGCTGCGAACAACGATGGCTCGCCAAGGCAGGTCGACAATTCAGATACCGAGAGGAGGTAAGGGAACACGTCAAATACGGAGCGCTTCCATCGAGGGTCGGTGTAGAAGGGGGTCGAGGGAAACACCACGCATCCATCGATTGCAACGTCTCGAAACACCCCTACTCCGAGGAGCGTCGGATCGTCTCGCAGTGCGTTCGTGACCTCGTCCCATTCCGTCGCGGCCGAGTCGATCTTCTCAGTGATGTTCCGCGTCACCGCAAACTCGCCACGCAGCGCGGGAACCGTGAAGGCGATGGATTTGCACGAAACCACCAACATGCGTCCGTCGTTGAAGCCCAAGGCGTCAATATCCGTGAGAGCAGTGCCATTCGCTCTCCGGATCGTTCGACCGATCAAGGGTCGCATCTGATCTGGTGGACGCCATGGAGATTTGTCGATGATGGCTTGCACATCGTGCTCGAAGTGCGCGGACCAGACGTTCACATCAGCACCGTCGGCAGGCCGAAGGAGGGTTGCGAAGAGCCTCCGCGACGCTCCGACTAGATCGATGACCGAGTGCTTGTCGGCCTCGTGTACCGGGCACCCGCACAGCGGTGGCCACACCTCTGGCTCGATCGCTTGGAGGACCTCGAGTACTTCGGCGGCAGATTGCGGCTGCCAGCAGCCCCGCAGCGCATGACCCGCGCTCTCAGTCAGCGATTCGCACATCTCATCCAACGCGGGCGTGAGGAAGTTGTCGGTCGGCGTGACCATGTAGCCCCACTGAAATGGAGTCGTCATGCGTCGCCTGGCATGCTCGGGGTCGCGGGAGCCGATGTTGAATGCCGCCCAGAGCAGCAGAATCAGTGCTACGTGGGTCTCGGTGAGGATGGCTTGCTCGCACAGGGGACCGATGGTGTCGAGGTCGATCCAACTGAACAAGAACGGTAACGGGTCAGCTTTGTCGAATGCCGGTGGACGCTCTACACCGATCCCATACCAGTGCGGGACGAGTCCCCCGATGCGCAGGCGTTCGGGATCGGGCTTGATCGTTGGGCTGCCAACGACGCCCACGGCCGTCAGAAGGTTTGAGCCCTCTCGTTCACTTCGTTGGTCGTATTCCTCGATAGCGTCGTCGAGCTTGTCGTCCGACTCCCACCGAGGCATTTCGCCGGGGATCAGATCAACAGTCTGACCCTTGGCACAACGCTTCATCGTGGCGTGCAGTCGGTACATCATGATCGAAATCTCTCTAAGCCACGTCAGGTCGAGCAGTACTTCGGGCGTGAAGGGAAACTCGAAGGTTGGGTGGTCGGGAAATGGAGTCGACGGTCGGCTGACACCCGCGGATAGCGCTTCAGCCACCGCCTCGATGTATGGCCCCGTGCTCGAGATGTCGTTGACGTCGTCGAACTGACCTCGCAGCCTTCGCAGCCACCACAGCCACTCAGCGCTTCCTCGGTCGCTGACGAGCTCTTGTACCCGCCCAACGAAAAAGTCGTGAATCGTCTCCAAGTAGGGCCAGCCTGCAGCAGCGTCTATGAGGCCACTGAGCGGCTCCTGGGTATCGGGGTCTGCAGCGTACGGGTAGCCATCCATGATTCTCCGGCGGTACTCGTCTCGAAGTCCTAGCGCTTCGGGATTTACCCACAGCTGCCTCAGGACCAAGGCACTCGGAGCGTTCGGGTCGAGGACGGATCTCATCCGAGATTGGAAGGCCCCTCGCGGCTGATCGCGCCGCCGCTGCAGCTTCCGCTTCCGCTGCTTCCTCGTCGCCATCGTCTTCGAGGATGACACACGGCTGCCAAGCCTGATCAGGGCAGCCGCCACAAGCTGCGTAGTGCAGCCCACGGCACCGCCAGACCACCCAGTGACTCAGGGTCACAACTCCAGCGTGGTGGCGGGTGGCGCGTGCTCACCTGCCTAACGCTGCGTACGGCAATTTTGATCACCCGTCTATATGTACGTCCATAATCCCTGTGGATAACTCCGCTCAGGAACGCGAAAGTCCAGCAAAATCTGGACTCTCACGGGGATCCGACCAAATGAACGGTGGAGGTGAGCGGACTCGAACCGCTGACTGCTCGCTTGCGAACGTGACGAAAGATCCTGAATCGGCCCGGGAATCCTGGAGGCTCTGGGAAACCCGGGCCGATTCAGGGGCGCTCTGTGAACTTGCGACCTCCGAGTTACGAGGGTGACGATTCGCCCGCTTGAGACACCGCTTCAGTGAGCTGAGGGTGACGTCCGCAGTTCCCGCATTACCCAAGCTCAGGTGTCCTTTTTCTCAAGGGTGACGTTGGGGGTGACGTCGGTGTGGACCATGGGTGATGTCCGGGACACACGGTCCCGGGTTCGGAGCCCAGGAGGTCCTGTGATCCCTCAACTGCTTGCCACGAGACCCGCCGCCTTTGCCAGCGGAGCCAGCTTCAACATCTCACCGAACAGCTCACTACCGGGCTCGTCCCAGGTGTCGTCGTTTCTCGGTGGCATCGAGCAGTGGGCCATCTACGCCTGCTTGCTCGGACTGATCATCGGCGGGGCGAGCCTGTGGTGGGGGGTGCAGAACGGGTCGATCAACCGCACGTCGGTCTCCCAGCACAAGATCCTCGCCGCGCTAGCCGGGGCGGTCATCATCGGCGCGGCCGTCTTCCTCATCACGTGGGCGTTCAACTTCGGCTCGACGGTGAGCTGAGACGATGATCGGGTTCTCAATTTTCAGCCCCCTTGGGGGTTTGGGCCAGGACGTGGTTAACTGGCTCGGGCATTCGATCTCCGAAGGGATCGGGGGCTTCTCCTCCTGGGCCATCGGTGGCGTCATCCACGCCATGCAGTCGACCACGACCCCGGACTTCACGTCGTGGTTCGCCGGTCCCTGGCGGGCGATGCTGAGCGTGGTTGCCTGGCTGTCGATCCCGATCCTGTTCGTGGGGGTCGGCACGGCAGCACTGCGAGGCGACCTGACGTCGGTACTCAAGCGGGGACTGGGTGCTCCGGTGCTCATGGCGGTAGGCACGGCGGTGGCTGTCCCGGTGACCGCCGGGGTCCTCACATTGGTGAACGGCTGCTGCGGCTTGCTCGTCGACGTGGGCATCGGCGGCAACCAGGGATTCAGCCAGGGACTTTCCCATCTGTCGGACTTCGCCCTGTCGGCAACGGTGGCGTCGGGTGGCAGCGGACTGCCCGGTCTGGCCGCGGCGCTGATCGTGGCGTTGGCCGGATTGGCGGCACTCATCATCTGGTTCGTCCTCGCGCTACGAGG
This sequence comes from uncultured Acidimicrobiaceae bacterium, assembly GCA_963717455.1. Taxonomy (GTDB): domain Bacteria; phylum Actinomycetota; class Acidimicrobiia; order Acidimicrobiales; family RAAP-2; genus Bog-473. Next base: position 537,944 of record OY970336.1, on the reverse strand, counting down.
GGCGCTCCTCTACCTCGAGGTGCTCGCCATCCCGTTGGCGCTTTGCGGGCTCTATTGGGGCGGGACGGCGCATTGGATCAAGAAGTTGGTCGACCTGATCGTGGCGACGATCCTCTCCCAGTTGGTGATCACCATGTTGATGGTCCTCGCCGCCGCCGACTTGAACAAAAGCCAGCTCGCTGTGAGCGGTTCGATCAGTGGGGACATGACAACGCTGTTCTTGGCCGTGGCGTTCCTCCTCCTCGGATCGTTGGCCCTGCCGATGGCGCTCCGGCACGTACCGGCTGCCACTGAGCACGCGGCCGCAGCAGCCTCGGGGATCAGTGGTCCGGGTCGGATGACCTACATGGGGAGCCGGATTGCGGGCACGGCCCGAATGATGGGCGGATCGGGCGGCGGCCAGCCGGCGATTGTCCGCCTAGCCGGCGCAGCAGCCGGGCCGGTCGGCGTGGCAGCGACCGTCGGTGTCGGTGCCGCCACCTCCGCCGCTCGGACCGGCGTCGACGCAGCGGCTGGTGCCGCCAATGCCGGAGCTGGCGATGACGGAGAGCGCGGTCATGGGGCCGGCAGTACTGGGCCACCGGGATCTGGCCCCGGGGGCGCTGGGAAGGTGGGCGGATCGGTCGGGGGAGCCGGGAGTGCTCCGACCAGGCGGGCCGCCACCAGCCCCCCGGACCGAACCAACGGACCTTCGCCACAGCCGGCGTCACCTGGCCAAGGGGTGCGGGGCGGAGCAGGTGAGAGTTCCGCGGTGCGAGGTGCGGGAGATGCCTCTCATGGCTGAACCCGAGGTGCTCTACAACTTCGGCGTCCTGACCAAACGGTACGAGTTGGTCAGCCGTACCGCCGGTCAGCTCGCTCCGGGCATCGCCGGGACGGCCATCGGGTTCTTGATGATCCTGGCCGGTGCGCCACTGCCCTTGCCGTTCGCCCCGGTGTTGGTGGGCTTCTGGTTCGCCCTCGGGAAGGTCCCGATTGGGCGATACCGGGGCGCTCGTGTCCGGACCGTTGTCGGACCGCTCGCCCGCTACGCCATGCTGCGACTCGGTGGGAAGACCCGCTGGGTGATGCCCGCCATGTGGTTGAGCGTGGCGGTCGACCCGGCAGCCACCGGGACAGTTGACCGCTCGCAGAGAGCGGGGGCCGCGCCGGTCGTCCAATCGGAGGTTGTCGAGGGGAATCGGCGAGACCGAGGAAGGAAGACACGGGGTCGTCACGGGCGTCGGGAGCTGTGCGAGCAATTGCCCCCCGAGTTGGGCCGGCTGCGCTGGATGGCGGTGACCGCTGACGGTGCCGAAGCCGGTCTCCTGCTTGAGCGTGCCGGACGCCAGAACCTTCTCACGGCGGTGATCTCGGTGTCGGGAGGCGACCGGTTCGTGTTCTCCGGACCCGATGAGCAGGCGGCGCAGATATTCCAGTGGGGTGAGGTCTTGGGCGCCATGGCCTCAGAGGGTTCGGGACTACGCCGGCTCCAGTGGGTCGAGCGTGCCACCCCGCAACCCTCGACCGTCCAGGAGGACTGGGCCAGGGGCGCTATGGACAATGTCTCTCCTTCGGAGTGGGCGGACTACCAATCGTTGCAAGCGGCAATCGGTACGGCGGCCATCCACCACGACGTGTACCTCGGCGCCCAGGTGGAAACCGACGTGGGAGCAGAGGTCGACGTCCTGGCCGAGGCAGCGAGCGAGCTGGCCCAGCTGTGCGAGCAACTCACCTCCATTGGGCTCCGACCCACTCCGCTCTCGCGCCGGGAGATCGCGGCGGTGATGCGCCAGTGGGCCGATCCCACGGCTCTTGAGCGCTTGGCACTGTGGGGTGAGGGGTCGATCCCGACCTCGGGGTCTGGGCCGGCGGCCCGACTCGTCGGCTACGACACGCTGCACACCGACGGCTATGTCCACCGGGTTGGCCAGATCGCCGCCTGGCCCCGGATCGACGTGGCCACCGAGTGGATGTACCCACTGCTCTCGACCGCCCTGCCGGGCTCGGTGCGCACGGTGTCCATGCATCTCGAAGCGGTCTCGACCGAGCAGGCCTTCGCCGAGGTCCGTGACGCCCGGACGACGGGCGGGATGGCGCAGCGCAAACGCGACGAGAAGGGGATCATCACCACCGAGGAGGAAGAACGACGGGTCGATGAGGCCCGCTCTCGCGAACGCGAGCTGACCCGAGGATTCCGCCAGCACAAGATCGCCGGCCTCGTCATGGTGTCGAGTCCCGACGCCGAGACTGCAGGTCGAGCGTGGCGCCAGGCGGAACGCAAGGCGGTCGAGTGCCACCTCGACCTCCGCGAACTCCATGCCCGGGGTCATGAGGCGTGGGCGGCGACGTTGCCGCTGTGCCGGCTCCGCTTCGCTCGGGGGTTGCTCTGATGCTGCGTCTCGCACCGATGTCGGTCACGACCCGCCACTCGGCGTCCGCGTATCCGTTCCAGTGCCAGGCCGGACTGCCCTTGCTGGGCCCGATCATCGGCCAAGAAGTGCTCGGCCAGGGCATGTTCTGCTACGACCCGTTCTGCCTCTACGACACCGAGACGTTGCTCTCGCCGTGCATGCTGGTCTCGGGCAACAAGGGGTACGGCAAGTCCGCCTTCGTCAAGGCCTACCTGCACCGCCAATCCATGGCCGGCAAGTGGCTGGCCATCTTGGACCCCAAGGGCGAGTACCTCGACCTGGCCGCCCGCGACGGGCTCTCGGTGCTGGGCCTGCGCCCCAACGGCCCGGTCAGGCTCAATCCCCTTGACGCCGGCCCGGCCCTCTCGGCGGGGATAGAAGACGTCCGGGGCCGCCGCATCGGTGTGGTGGTGGCGCTGGCCGAGTCGGCGGTGGGGCGACCAGTCTCGAGCGATGAACGCTCGGTGGTCACCGCGGCGCTCATGGAGCTCGAGCGCCGCGGTGGCCGAGCGGTGCCGACGCTGCGCCACGTGATGGACCTGTTAATGGGACCGACCGATGCCATGGCGGCCGAGCTGAGCACCACCACTTACGAGTTGGCCGCGGACGCGAAGTCGGTGGCTCGGGGACTCCATCGCCTGGTCGAGGGCGACCTGGCCGGCATGTTCGACGGAGCGTCCACGACCACCGTCGATTGGTCCGGGCCCGGCGTCGCAATCGATCTGTCCGCGGTGCTCCAGAGTCCTGCCTTCTCGGCCATCCTGGTCTGCGCCGGGGCGTGGCTGGCCCAGGTGGTCGCCGCCAAGGACCGCCAGCGGATCATCGTGGTCGACGAGTGCTGGAAGGCGATCCGCGATGCCGGGTTCGTGGCGTGGGGTGAGGAAACCCAAAAACTGTCCCGGGCCTACGGCGTGCAATTCGTCACCATCGTGCAGCGGATCTCCGATCTGGCAGCCCAGGCTGACGATGGAACGACGTCGTCGAAACGAGCCCAGGGCTTCGTCACCGAAGCCGAGACGAAGGTGACGTTCAACTTGGGTGGTGGTGAGGCCCGGGCGTCTCGTGACGTCATGGACTGGACCGAGTCAGAAGCTCTCCTGGTGCCCAAGCTCCCGAGAGGTCGCGCCCTGTGGCAGGTCGGGGAGCACGGGGCGATCGTCCAGACGATCCTCTCCCCACGCGACATCGCCATGTGCGACTCCAATCAAGCCATGCGGAGCCGGCCATGAGCCCCGCCGTGTTGCGTCATCTCACGTGGTCCCGGGTGGGTGTGGCGGTGTCGGTCGCTTTGATCGCCTTCGGGGCAGTCGTCGCCCTCCTCCCCCGCCACCACGCTGTGGCGGGTCCGATACTGATGCCGATTCCCGGCGGGAGACAGGGCAACCGGCTCTCCGACCTGGGTGCCCACGAGCTCGCGGCTCAGCAGGTCGCAGAGCGGTTCGTCATCGCCTGCGACACGACCGATCCGGCGGATCCCGCAGGCGACGTGGCCACCGAGACTGTCCTCGCTCCGGGACTGGTGGAGCCCCACGACGTGGTGCGGCCGGCCCTGTGGGCGGCCGAGGATCGCCGGACGACGGTGGTGCTCGACCCGCCCGGGCAACCGCTCGCAGAACGTGGCGACGCTGTGGCGGTGATCGTCACCGGCATCATGACCGTGACCTCGGATTCGGGTCCGCCGCAACTCGTGCCGGTCGCCGAGAGGATCGCCCTCCACCCGCTCACTAGCGATCACTCGGCTGGCGATCACTCAGCTGGCGATCGTGGAGCCTCTGGCTGGCAGGTGGTCTGCGTCGAGGTCGGGGCATGATACGCACCGCGGTCAAGATTCTCGCTCTCCTCGCCGCAGCATGTGCGTTCACCCTGTGTGCTCTGGCGGGCGGGGCCCCCGCGCTCGCCACCAATGATCCCTCGCCCCTCGCCACGGGGAGCATTCCCGCCAACCTTCTGGTCCTGTTCCAACAAGCCGCCGCCGCCAGTACGTGCGGGGTGCCGTGGACACTGCTCGCCGCAGTCGCGAAGACCGAATCGTCCTTCGACGCGACCGCGGTGTCAGGTGCGGGGGCCGAGGGCATGTTCCAGTTCGAGCCGGCGACCTTCGCCGAGTACGCCCAGCCGACCCCGCCCGGCGGCGCCGTGCCGCCGACCCCGTTCGACCCGACCGACGCCGCCTATGCCGCCGGCCGCTACCTGTGCTCGCTCGGGGTCGCAGACAACCCGACTTTGGCGTTGGTGGCGTATAACTGCGGCAACCCCGGACCGGTGTGCCAGGCCGCGTCGGCCGGCTACGCGCAAGAGGTACTGGCCACCGCAGCCAGCTACACCGCGCCGGGCGCTGGGAGCGCCGAGCAGTGTCCAAGAGGCCGCCGTCTCCTACGCCGAGTCCCAGATCGGCACCCCCTACGTCTACGGCGGCGCCACCCCCGAGACCGGGTTCGACTGCTCCGGACTGGTCGTGTGGGCCTATGGCCTGGCTGGGGTGGTCGTGCCCCGGGTAGCCAACGACCAATGGCACGACGAGCCCCACGTTGCGCTGAATGCGCTGGTCCCGGGCGATCTCGTGTTCTTCGGCAGCGGTGACTACGCGGATCACGTCGGCATCTACATCGGGGACAGCGCCATGGTCGATGCTCCTTACACCGGCGCCGATGTCCGTGTCGACACCATCCCCCTTGTCGCTGGGGCCGCCTGGGGCGGCGGCGAGGTCGTGCTCGGTGCTGCTGATCCGGTGGCCACCTGATGGGGTCACCTTGGACGTGTGGCTGTCGGGGTGGGGTGATCGTCCCTCTGCGCCCCGACGTGAAGGTTGAAGCGGACCCACGGTCGATGACTCCGCAAGGCACAGCGGCCGAGGCAACGCAAGAGGCCTGCGGTGTGCCTGAGCAACTCAGTTTGTTCGCAGAGTCACCCGAGCGATGAGGCCGCAACAGCGGACCCCTTTCGAGGGACCGTTCATGGTGCTCCTCTGGGCACTGACGTTCGTGGTCGCGGAAGGAATGGCCATCCAAGCAGGGGGCCAGGTGGCTTCTTTGGTCTTCGGCGGACATCGGCTGGTCCCCGGAGGAGTGGGAGCAGGGACCGGCATCTTCTGGCGGCTCTTCCGTCATCTGGCCGACCCCAAGTTGGCGTGGAGCCCGGTCGACCGGGGGTCGCTGCCCGGACCCGTCGCCATGTGGGCCACGTTGGTCGTCACGCAGCTGGTCCTTGTCGGGCTCGTCGTCGTGGCCGTCCGGTTGGTCCGTCACTTCGGGGCAGCGTCGGCAAACCTGCACGGCGGTCCGGTGAAAGCCAGTCGGGCGCACGTCGAGCGGCGCATGGGTCGCCGAGCAGTCGAGCGCCACTCCGCCGCCCTCTACGGGAAGGATGCGGTCTCCGGACGGGAGCCACTGGCACTCGGGATCGACGTCGGCACTGGCGCCCGGCTGTTCGCCAAGTCCGAGGACTACATCCTGGCGGTCGGCGTGCCCCGGGTCGGCAAGGGCGAGGGGTTCGTGATCCCGGCGGTGCTCCGCCACAAGGGCCCGGCGGTGGTGACCGCCACCCGCCATGACACCTACATGGACACAGGCAGCGTCCGGGCCAAGGTCGGACCGCTCTACGTGTTCGACCCGCAGGGCCTGGTCCCGGATGCGGAGAAGTTGCGGTGGAACCCGGTCAAGGGATGCGAGATACCCCAGACCGCCATCCTGCGTGCCCGAGGGTTCGCCGGCTTCGCCGGGGTCGGGCCGGCCGTCGACGGCGGTGGGGCGTACTGGGAGCAGGTGGCGGCGTCGGTCATCCGCTCCTATCTCCACGCGGCCGCTCTGGAGGGCTTGGGTGTCGAACAGCTCCTCGACTGGTCGCGTCGGCCGGCGGCTCGTGAGCCGATCCGCATCCTGTCGCGCCACGCGGGTGCTGCCCGGGGCTGGGACGAGGACCTCGCCACCTCGGCCGAGGTCGAACCCAGGCATCGGGACTCGATCTGGGCCACGGTCCGACGGGCCTTCGACTGCTTCGCTGACCCGATGGTCCTCGAGGCCACCCGGGTCGACCACGACACGTTCGACCCTGACGAATTCCTGAACCAACACGGGACGATCTACCTGATGGGCTCACCAGGCGCGCAACACTCGGTCGCCCCGATCGTTGCCGCACTCATCGAAGACATCGTCGACACGGCGCGCCACCAAGCGGCCCAGTCCCCGACGCGCCGGCTCGAGTCGGGCCTGGTGCTCATGCTGGATGAATGCGCCAACATCGCCCCGCTCGGCGACCTCCCAAAGCTCGCCGCCGAGCTGGGCGGCCTCGGGATCACCACCGCGGTGATCCTCCAGTCGGTGGCCTCCGCCCGCAACATCTGGGGTGAGGCAGGGGAACGGGCACTGCGTGACCTGGCAAACATCACGCTGGTGTGGGGCGGCCAGAAGGATGTCGCCTTCCTCGAGGAGATCAGCCGGCTGGCTGGCGAGCACGACGAGCTGGTCGAGACCGTCACCCAGAACGATTCGGGGAAGTCGAGCTCGTGGACGCCACGTCGCATGCCGGTGCTGCCCATTGGAGACATCGCCAACCTGGCGCCCAATCACGCCGTTGTCGTGTCTCCTCACCTCCGACCTCGAATCACGTATTTGCCGTCCTGGCGTGTTGACCGGAGCCTCGCCGCGCTGGTCGGATCGGACAGGCGGGCCCCGTCGATCGCGGGTGGCCGTGTCTGAGAGCGTTGGTGACGGTACGCCTGGCAACCTTCGGGCGCTGGTGGAGGACCTCATTGCCAGGGTGGAGGCGCTTCACGCCGATGTGGTCGGCCTGAAGTCGGACCGGTCTGCGTTGGCGACCGCCGGCACGCAGGTCCCAGCTGTGAGGCGGACCCTTCCGACCGAGAGCGAACCGGCCGATCTCGCTGCGCTGGCCGAGTGGGTCGAGAGCCTCGGGGTCCGCTACGCCGCAGCAGGTGACTGGCTCAGGCCGTGCTGGTGGCGTCACGGTTTCGTCGTCGAGGAACTGGCCGCGCTGCGCGTGGCATGGCTGGCCGTGTACGACGCAAGCGAGTCGGTCGGTTCGACGGCGGGAGTCAAGTGGCACGAAGAGGCCGAGAAATGTCGGGAACGCATAAGACGGACGATCAGCGTCGGTCCGGGCTGCTCCGCTGTGTCGCACAAGCCGGATGAACGGGTCACCGAGGATTCCAGGTGGGTTGAAGAGATGGCAGCCCTCCGGAACCAGCGTGCAGGCGGTCTCGAAGTCCAAGCGCTGCTGCCAGCTGCAAGCGTGTGACTCTATGCGGACTCTATGTAGCAGTCGTTTTTCAAGCGGGTTGGAATGGCCGCGTGGCTCGTCAGACACGGACGCGATTGTTCCAGTATTCCTTGACGAAGGTGTGCTCGGTGGTGACGCCGAGGAGGTAGGCCTGGCCGACACCGCGGGGTGGACACAGATCGCATCCCGAGCGGCACGATGATAGTCAGCGTGGCGCTCAGAGCTCGGTCTCTATGGTGATCGGCATTCCCACCTCCTGAGCGACAGGCGTCCAGATGTCGACCTCTTCGGCAGTCGTTTCGATGGAGACGACGAGGGAGTACCGAGCGCCACGCTCACTGTGATCTCGGGTCGGCCTCTCCTTCCACCACCCGGTGACGGGATAAATGGCAATGGCTCCCCGATCTGCCAGATCAGCTGCGGTGCCGCGCCAGACGTCGGTGTGGATTGAACCCGATGACCTGAGGTCCGGCCCAAAGTACCACTCCGCGGTGTCGCTGGCGTGACCAGGGGGCCGCCGCTCCTCCTCGGCAAGCGCTAACTGGTTGATGCGTTTCCTGAACGACTCGGTGGATTCTGTGGCCCGCCGGACATCGAAGCGCAGCCCGTGAGAGGCGTAACTGTACCGGCGGACCCAGCCGCGACTCCCGGGGTTGGGCTCGATGAAATAGGAAAGAGTGACCCGGAGGTCGACCAGTTCGGCTCCGAGGTCGGCTAGTGCCTCGGTCGGCCATGGGAGTGTATGGAGGTGCATTTCCCGCATGCGCCCGTTTCCGTCAAAGGGATGGATGACATCCTCGACCACCAGAGTCAGGGCATCGGTTGCGCTGTACACGGCACGGTCGAGAGCGGGAACACCCATCCCGTAGCGTCGACGGAGGGCATCGCGGGCGCGCGAGCGTGAGCGGCATCAAAACGAGCCTGCATCGCAGGAGTCCACCTCGCCGAGTGGACCATCAGCGCCCTGATCGTCTCCGGCCACAGGTTGGGATACTCGGCGGCGATTGACGCTGCAAGGTGGGTCGCCTGGGCTGTTGCGGCACTGGTCTGGCCTGTGACCGTGAAGAGTCGGGCGTCACGTGTGGGCCGTCTCGTCGTGAGACTTTGGAAGGCGTAGGGCGTGTCGATCATTCCACTTGGCGACCGTGCGAGGTTGCCCCCCTCAAAGAGAACATCGGGCTTCGGCGGCCATGCACGACGGTTGAACGCAACCGATGTCCGACTGCAAGGCGACAGCTCGCCCGCCTGGGCAACGGGGTCCCACCCGTCGTATCCCGGTTCCGTCGGATCGAACGTCGTCAGGTCGGTGTACGCACCAACCGTCACGGCATTCCAGGATTGGGCTGGATCCTCGACAGGTTCCAAGTCGCATCGGGCGAGGTAATCGTCGTCAGTATCATCGATGTTGCCGGCCGAGATGAGAAACAAACGTCTCTCCGACTCCGTTTCGGGATCAAGGTAGACAAAACCGGCGTCGCCTGTTTCGATCGCAAGCCCTGCCGCCAGTGCATCGATTGCGGCGGACCACGATGACGGTTGTCCGACGATAATGGATGGTCCGTCGTCTGCCCGACCCGGGAGATCAGAGGTAGTCGCGATCGAGAACACCCGTCGCCTGTCGGGGTCTTCGATCTCCACGAGGCTGGCGGCTGTTGCGGTGATGGCGCCGTATAGCTCCTCTGGATTCTCTCCGGTCGGGGGGAGGAACTTGACGGACTCAAGCCGGTGTCGAAGCCTGATCGGGCCGTTCGTTGCCACGGCTGCACCGACGTCGCCGTATAGGGCCAGCCCCGCCATCTCCGTTCCATGGCCGTGGTGGTCGCCGACATCCCAGATCGGATCGCATGCGTGGCAGTCTGACGTCTCCAACGAGTGGGCCAGAAGCGGATGCGCCTGGTGGACTCCGGTGTCGACAATGCACGCTGCCGGGCTCTCGGGACCCGCAGGCTGTGTGCGCTTGACAAGGTCGTCGACCCAGTCGGCCTGTTCCGCCGCCGGCTCCCGAGCGACGGACTCTGCCAGGCGCCGAGGTCGCCGAAGCTCAGCGAGATCATCGAGCACGTCCAGGGCGCTGGCGAGCTGACCCGGCGTTGCGCGGACCAGCATCATTAAGCGGTCGCTGAATGCCAATGTCCGGGAGCCGACTTGAAGGCTCGACTGCTCCGCAAACGCTCGAAGGCGGGCCGCTTCCTCATCATCGCGACGTCGAAGCCAGACCTCCCACCAAACCGGATCGCCTCCCGTCGGAAAGTCAGCGGGCGCGTCCATCCAGAGCTGTTCGAGCGATGCAAGCCCGATGGACTGGATCCGATCGACCAGATCGAGGTTGCGCGGCCTCTCTGCGGCCGCAGTCTCAGCGTACTGTTCGATACGCCGCAAGAAGTACCCGAGTCTTCCATCAGGAACGAAGACAGTTGCCTCGTCGATGATCTCTCCGTCGACAACGACCTCTCGCACTGAGCGGAGTTCCGGGTGCACTCGGCCCTGTCGGGGATCGAGTCGTTCAAAAGCAAGCTCGATGCCGGGAAAGCTCCGGAACGTCACGTAGATGCCGCGGACTGAATCGGGAACCAGGGCGGTGGCCTCGTCACGACGTGCGATCCCGACCGTACTTGCTGCCTCAAGCTGCGTTCGGAGCCCACTGGCATGGCCAGACCTGTTTCCTGGAGTGGGTATTCCGCGCCGTTCGATCATGCGGGGAGGGCGCCGATACGGCTCCGCCGCGGCGCCGCCCTGGATCAGGATATGCGGGCGATCTCGATAAGCCATCGATTACCGACTGTGCGAATGGGCTTGACGCTCCTTGAGCGCATCGATGAGACGTGCAGTGGTCACCTTGGATTCCTTCGCCAGGATGATGTCTTTGGCAGCGTGTTCCGCTGCCAAAGTGATCTCGGCATGACTGAGACCGTCGGCGGCATCGGTGACCCGCTTCCACGCGATGCGCTCGAGAGGGACATTTGCCAGTCGATTGCGGATCAACTCCTTGGCAACCGTTGGTGTCGGAAGCGGGTACTCGATTACTGAGTCGAAGCGTCGGAACATGGCGCGGTCAAGCATCTGTGGATGATTGGTCGCTCCGACGAGAAGGCTGTCCGATTCGTCCTGTTCAAGGAATTGCAGGAACGAATTGAGAACCCGTCGAATCTCTCCGACGTCATTGGTGCGAGCCCGCTCTCCCCCAAGGGCGTCGACCTCGTCAAAAAGATAGACACCTCTGGTCTGAGACAGCGCGTCGAAGACAAGACGCAGTTTCGCTGCCGTCTCGCCCATGAATTTGGTGATGAGACCATCGAGCCGAATGAGGAAGAGGGGGATCTGAAGGTCGCCTGCCAGGGCGCTCGCAGTCATCGTCTTGCCGGTGCCGGGGGGCCCGATCAGGAGCAGGCGACAGAAGGGGCTGAAGCCTTTCGCTCGAAGGGTGTCCTTCTGGCGCTGCTCCAGGAGAACCCGGTCCAGCCGCTCCCGAACGTTTGGCTCCAGTACGAGATCGGCCATCCGGGTCTCGGGGTATGAAACCGACAGCAGCCCAGACAACTCGCCTCGCGGCTGGTTGACTGGGATCGGTCGGCCTGATGCGGGCGCATTCTTGCGGAGGGCGTCAACGAGATCGCGCAGCTCTTGAGCGAAGTGGCTCTGACCCCCTCGGGCGGCACGTGCCGCGACCTGCAAAGCAACGGAATAGAACCTGGTGTCGTCCCCTTCGGCGTGGCTACGGACCAGCGCCTTGACCTGGTCAGCCGTCGCCATTTTGGACCACACCTCCAGGATTACTACTTTGCTCTCGGATCCCCTCGGCCATTGGCAGAGTATGGACATGATCGCACCTGGGTGCGCCAATTGCCTGGAATGCACTACGGCGCTACTCACCGAGTGCCAGAACCTCGTCCGGCACGCTCATCGGCGGGCATTGGCCGTCGGGAGTGGGATCAGATTCCGAACCCACCGTCGAAGCCCTGTCCAGAGTCGACTTCGCGGCTCCACGCGAGTTGCGGCGGTTCAGGCATCGATGTCACGTCGCGGGCCGTATCGGGCCCCGCGGCATCGAGGGCGTGCACCCGATCCCACAGTGACGAGAGCCACGCCTCGTCGGGTCCGCTACCCGGACCGCCGGGCGCAGCGAAACCTGCCGACCCGACGGCAGCGACAGCTCTCTGCCAGTGGGCACACTGCTCGGGGTCGAGGGGTTCGGGGCCGAGCGCGTCCGCGGTGGTGACATTCCAGCGGGCCCGGTAAGCCTCGATGGCACCGGCGGCAGACTGCCACCGTTCAACTCCGGTGATGCGCTCGGGAAGCGGGCCCAGCACGGCCGCTGTGTGCTCCGGTTGACTGTAGGCAGCGGCCTGGCCGAGCCGGTACTCGTGACGCCGGAGGCCCCGCTCCAGCTGGGACCACCTCTCGATCTCAGCTTGGTGGCGACCGACCCAGGCGTCGCGTCGCCGCTGCGCGGCGATGAGGTTCGTCACGTCGTCTTCGGCTCCCGCCCTGGCATGTTCGGCACTCGACGTGTCAAGGCGCCCGAGGGAGGCCTCCGCGAGCTGTCGCGCGACGTCGGCCGGCGCGTGATCGGCGATCCACTGTCCGAGGCTGGCATGCTCGCGGTAGGCGGAGGCGAAGTCGTCGGCTGACGCTGACGGCCAGGTCGGGAGTCGGTCCCGGGCCATGGTCTGCTCCCTGTTCTGGGAGAGGGCGCCGACGAGCGACTCGAGAGCGTCGCGCTGGGCGAGGTCATCGGCGTGGTGACCGATCTCCCACCTCGGGTTCTCGGGGGAGGCGACGTAGAGGTTGTTCGACAGCCGGCCCCGCGAGAGCTGCGTGTAGCCGGCTTCTTGATAGAGGCTGTCGCCACCGAGCCCGAAGGTGTGGTCGACCGTGATCCCCTGGGAGCGGAACACGGTGAGCGCGTAGCCCAGGCTCGTGGAGGCCTTGGCGTAGCTTCGGGGGAGAACGGCCCGCCGCCCGTCGTCGAGCTGGACGACCAGCGACCCCGTCGGTTCGGTCCGGACCTCCTCGATGCCGCCGACAACGTCACCTTGGGCTCGGCGAACGTCACCCTCCCCGCTCACAGCGTTGCCAGCGGCGTCGGTAACCGCCACCACGGTGGCGAACGTGCCATTGCGGAGCCTGACCAGCTCGCGATGACCACTGGCGTCAGCGAGGTCTGCGGAGCGCACCCGCTGGTTCTTTTCGAAGATGACCCGGTCACCGACGCTGAAAGTCTTGGCGCCGATCCTGATCTCGGGGCCCAGCTCACCGGCGGCCTGGCGGCGGACACGGACCATGTCGTTCAGCGCGGCGACGTCGGCGCGGCGGACGGCCAAGATGGCGGTCGTGAAGTCGCGATGGACGCTCCACCAGTCCTCCACGATGCGCTGGCGTGCCTGGTCGATGGTGCCGGTGATCGTCACCCGGCCATGTTCTACATAGGCGTGGACGGCTGGGGTGACATTGCCGTGGCGTAACGCGACGAGCGCGTCACGTTCCCACTGCTGGTCCGAGCCAGCCTGGCGGCGGTTGGTGGTCAGGGTCACTACATGACTGCCCAGCTCGCTCGAGAGAGAGCGGAGCGCTCCCCCGGCGTCGATGGAGGAGAGTTGACGGTTGTCGCCGAGAAGGACCAGCTTGGCTCCAGCGGCATCGACAGAGGAACGGAGCTGGTCGAGGGGGCGGCTGCCGACCATCGACGCCTCGTCGAGCACGATGACGTGGCGGGTGCTGAGGCCACCGCCTTCCCGCAGATCGGCGAGGAGCTGGGTGAGCGACGAGCTGGGGATGCCCGTCCCCGCCTCGAGGGCGGCGGCCGTCCGCGCCGCCACCGCCGTGCCGATCACCGCGAATCCGGCCTCCTCCCAGCCGATCCGGGTGGCCCCGAGCAGTGTCGTCTTGCCGGTTCCGGCCTGGCCGATCACCAGGTCGTAGCCGTTGCCCGAAGTGAGCAGTGCACGCACACCCTCGGCCTGTTCGCCGTCGAGATGGGCATGGATTCGCAGGACGCGTTCGACCATGTCGGGGACGACCCGGCCGGTTCCTTCGCCCATGCGTGCGACCGCGGAGTTGATGATGCGCTGCTCGGCGGCCAACAGCTCGGTGGTCGTGTAGCGCCGGTCGCCGCTCGTGGCCGGGACGACGTGGCCGCTCCGAGTCCGGATGTGCTCGGTGCCGGCATCGGGGTCGGCCAGGACCCGGACGACCCCCTCCCTCTCGAGGAATCTGGCCGTAAGTGCGGCTGCCTCATCGGGGGTGACGTCGAAAGCCCTAGCCACGGCACTGATGGCGTCCCGTCGGGTGAACGTCGATCCGAGCAGGGTGACGGGCAGTACTCGGACGCCGGGGGCGCCGGAGTCCGAGAGGCGTTGTTCGTCGATCTCCCAGTCGTCGAGCGACACGCCGTGCTCGCCGGCAAGGACCCTGAAGACCTCCTCGACCGCTGCCGGACCGGGTGCGGCGGACGTCTCCCGCCCGAGGGCAGCGGTCACGTCGTCGACGCCGGCAGGTCGAATGCCGCCGGCGCCGTCGGGAAGGTCGACCGTGGCGAGCTGCTCCGCCCAGTCCTCGCGCAAGATGTCGACCCCGGTGCCGCCTGCGGGCTTGCGCTCTCGCGTGTCGAGAGCGGCGGTTTCGGCTGCCTTCTGCGACGTTGTACCCCTCGCATCCATCGCGACCTCGATGTCGACCCTGCGCTTCGAGAATGCCCGGAGCACCGCCTTGGGTACGTCTCGCAGCTCGCTCAGACCGTTACGCCGGATGTCCCAGGCGAGCCCCAGCGGTGCGAGCTCAGCCCGCAGTGCGGACCGGTAGAGCGTCCCGGCGGTGATCTTCCAGGTGAAGAGGTGTCGCCCGTCGGGGGCGGACCAGCGACCTTCGGCACCCTGGACCAGGTTCGGGACGACGACATGGGTGTGGAGCTGGGGGTCGCCGGCCCGGCTGGTGCGGTGCCGGAACGCCGCTGCGATGAACCCGTTGGCTTCGATCAGCTGGGCCCCGCCGTGGCCACGGCGGGCGTAGCAGGCCTCCTGGGAGAGTCGATCGAGCACGGCGCCGATCGCCCGGTCGTGGGCGGCCGAGATCGTGTCACGGACCTCGCCCGATCCGAAGGCCCAGAGCAGGGACACACCCTTTGGAGCGGAGAATGTCAGATCGTAGCCGGGCCGGCGGCCCGGTTGGACCTGGAGGCCAAGCGCCTCACCCTCCGCCGAGGTTCCGGCCAGCAGGTTCCGCAGGGCCTCGGCTTCGACCTGGCCGACCAGCCCGAGCTGTTCGGCCGTGGTGCCGATCCACCGCCCCGGCGCCTCGCCCTGGCCGAGGTAGTAGTCGTCGACGTTGTTGGCGACCTTGTCGAGGTAATAGTCGGCCCCGCCGGAGGCGCCGAGCCGCCCTATCGACAGCATCGCGACGCCCGCCGGTGGGCGCGTTCGGGCCGGTCCATGCTCGAATCGTCCCCATGGACGTCACCTTGAACGTCATCCTGGCCCCAATAGGACTATCGACCAGGGAAAATCTCTGCCCAGCAGTGGCGAGGAATTCCGCCCGGAGGGCGGAAGGCACCCTTTGGTGCACGGGTGTGGAATGTTGCGTACAGGTCCGGCGGAGCAGATGAGTGGGCATGACGAAGCCCCCTTCCTCGATGGAAGGGGGCTTCGTGTGGGGCCAGCGCTGCCGATGGCCTACCCCGCGGGTTACCGCGGGTTCTGCGGTGGCCCAAGCAGCCCCGTGGGGCTCGTCGTCGGGTTAGTACTCCGAGGGCAGCAAGAGGGTCGTGGCGTAGCGGGGACGCACACCAGAGGGGCCGACGGGGCCGACGGTCTCGGCGTCGGTGATGATCCACAGGCGGGTGGTTCCCAGGTCGTACGCGCTGAGAAGGCGCTCCCCGGTGCGGACCGCCTCGTCGTTGGCGTCGTGGTCATCGGCGGACAGCGCGCCCCAGTCGCCTTGGCCGTGACGGGAGAGCAGGCGAGCCGGGTCTGCTCCTTCTGCCACCAGAGCGCGGAAGGCGCCGGGAGTGGCGACCAGCGGGCCGAAGGCGAACAGCCGACGCCGGTCCACGATCTCGGCGGGGACGAGGACGGTTCCCTTGTCGGTGGTGAGCCGGAGAATGCCGGCGGTGCCGTCGCGCGGGCTGCCCGTCTTGTAGCTCGGGTCAATGGCGTTCCACCGGCTGGCGGTGATGACTGCGGTCATGGCTGCCTCCTGATGATCTGGTCCGGCTCCGGAAGCGGGGCAAGGCCCCTCCTTGCTCCGCTGTGAGCGAAAGGACCGGGCAGCCCGGTCGGGGTCAAGCGGCGGGCGGGCCCGAGCGAGGAAGCGAAGACCGGTGGCAGAGCCGAGCTGGCGAGGCGACGGCGAAGCCGGCGGCCACCGTGGCGGCGCCCCGCAGCGCCCGCTTGAGGCCGAACGGCGCTCGGTCCAACCCCTTCAACGAGACGGCGCTTCGCGTCCGATTACGCTTTCATGGCCGGAGACAAGCGGGTCGAGTACGTGATGTCCCGTCCCGGTACCGCGGCGAGCGGGCCGGAGGATCGCTCCCCCGGCCCGCTCGCTCGGGTTAGAAGGTCGTGACCTCGTTGGTCTCGGCCTCACCCGACTGGCGCTGGGTCCGCTGAACATCGGCGGTGGCGAAGCGCAGGCTCGGGCCGATCTCGTCGGCCGTGATCTCGACCTTGGAGCGGTGCTCGCCCTCGTCGGTCTCCCAGCTTCGCTGCTCGAGGCGACCGGTGACCACGACCCGCATGCCCTTGGTGAGGCTGAGGGCCACGTTCTCGGCCAGGTCTCGCCAGCAGACGATGTCGAAGAACGACGTGGTCTCCTGCCATTCCTGGGTGGTCCGGTCCTGCCAGCGCCGGTTGACCGCAACACCGAGCTGGGCCGTAGCTTGACCCTCTCTGGTGTAGCGGATCTCGGGCTCCCGAGTCAGGTTTCCTGTGATGGTGACGGTGTTCATGTTGTGGTTCCTTTCGTGTGTGGTGCTTACGGGCACGACACGCGAACCGGGAAGGCGAGGGGGCAACGGTTGCCCGCAGGGTCGGCCGGAAAGTTGCGGCGGGACCGAAGGTCAGTGAGCGCAGCGAAGGCCGCCGGCCAGTTTCCGAGACGCCGTTGCGGCCGAGGCGACGGGGCGCAAGATGGGACCGAAAGCACCACCACACACGTCGGGAGGACCACGACGCAGCGATCGCCGACCAGCGGGTACCGCCGAGAAGCCTTGTCGCTACACCGGGACTCAGGTTGGCCGTACTGGATCCAGACAACCACTGGCAGGACGACTATGGCTAGGAGAATGTGCTTGTCACGCTCGATGATCCATTGAGGGTTCCCGACGGCGGTCCATCGCCGTGACCGTGATACCGACGGGCGGCGGATCTGGAGCCTCGGCCCTATCCTCCGAACTGCCGGAGCCCCGTCAGCCCCTGGAGGTGCTCCGGACAGGCCCACACCGGGAACCACCGATCGCCCTTGGGTCTGAGCCAGCGACCCGTCCACGCTGGCGACCCGACGCAATGCGTGGCCTGGAGCTGCTCGCTGTAGACCAGCCGCCAGCAGCGCCCAGCCTCAGCCAGGAAGCCGGGGTGGACGTCGCCGGGGGCGGGCATGGGACCGGGACTACGTCTGCTGGCGGAGCGGCTTGAGAGTCACTGAGGACCATTCGCTTCCACACACGGTTATTCGATGCGCAAGCAGTTCCCACAGAGACGATCGGTGTACTTGGAGCACTTCTCGCCAACCGCCGGGTAGAAAGGTTCGCTGAGAAGATTCAGTTCAACGGTGCGGCTCCCGCATGCTGGCGTCCGGGCCGCATTGGTCACCCACTCAGGTATTGCGCTGCCCTCGACGTCGGCATATGAAGTGTGCCATTTTCCTTTTCCAGCGATGGGCCTTCGAAACGGCCGCGCATGCGAGATCGTCCTCAGATCTGCAATGGCTCGTCGCCGCTCAGATTCCTTAAGAAACCGTTGACTCCGTTCCCACACTGCTCTTTGTAGCGCTGCGGACTCTTCGTCGAGCGGATCCCCGATCGTGAAGGGAATCCCTCCTTCGGGCCAAGAGTTCCGCCACTCCTCGGCCGTCGGGACTGCGTTAGCTACTGGTTCTGCGCCCAGGTACCACGACCACGGGTCGAGTTCCGCAGGAAAGCCAGTGACCGCAATGGCCGGATTGAGTTCACTTGTCCCGGGCCCAGCCAGCCAGGTGGCCCACAGGGACCTGAGCGCTGGCGAGACACCAAGCGCTCCTTTGATCCACTGGTTGTAATCCCA
The DNA here is from genome assembly GCA_963717455.1 of uncultured Acidimicrobiaceae bacterium. Classification (GTDB taxonomy): domain Bacteria; phylum Actinomycetota; class Acidimicrobiia; order Acidimicrobiales; family RAAP-2; genus Bog-473. The sequence continues at coordinate 520,066 of OY970336.1, read as the reverse complement.
GTTCAAGGAGTCGCAGGGCTGGCGATGTGGCGCCTCAAGAGCTCTGCGTTGAATGGGTCGATGAACCGCCTCCACAACGGCTGGAGCCGCCGCAACCATCGCCTCCTGAGTCTTTTCGTTATGGCATTCGCGGCAAAGGAGCTGGAGGTTGGAGGGATCTGGGCTGGAACCTTGAATGTGGTCGATATCGGTTCCGGGCGCGCCACATTTGCGGCACAGACCACCATCCCTCTTCTTGATTTCCTCACGGAGCTCAGGCGGAAGTTCACGCTCGGTTTCGGCATATCCGCCCCCAGCGATGAGGGCAAGCTTGATCCCTAGAGCCTCGTGAACGTCAGGGAGGAGGATCCGGCCGTCGGACTTCGCCTTCTGGAAGTATCGGATCCAACTCGCCACCTGCGAGCACAGATCTGAGCAGTATGTCTTTCTCGCCGTCGACGACAAAACCTGACGTGCGCAGTTTGCGGGTTCTTCGGAAATGAACGGGGTGGAGCAGTAGGAGGATCCGCGACCGCGTAGCGGGGGTCCACCAGTCTGAGGTTTCTCTACGACCGCAGATGGAGGACCCCCGTGCTCACTGACCCTACGCGCGCGCTCGAGTGGATGATCGGACTCCCGACGATCGCTTTCCTTGGTGCAGAGGACGGCGATGGCGACCAGGCGAGGATCCACGTCGAGACCAAGGCTTCGCTCGTGGGGTGTGAGACGTGCGGGGTGCTCGCCCGGATCAAGGACCGCTCTGCGGTCGAGCTGGTCGACCTCGCGCTGTTCGGACGCCCGACGCGCCTGGTGTGGCACAAGCGCCGCTGGATGTGTCCCGATGGGGACTGTGCGATGGGTTCGTGGACAGAGGAGGACGATCGCATCGCCTCGCCGCGCCAGGTGCTCACCTCCCGGGCGGCCCGGTGGGCCACCATCCAGGTCGGCCGGTGCGCTCGCAGCGTCAACGAGGTGGCCACCGAGCTCGGCTGTGACTGGCACACCGTGAACGACACCGTCGTCGCCTATGGCGAAGGCCTGCTCGAGGCCGACACCGAGCGCATCGGCGCGGTCGGCGCCCTGGGTCTCGACGAGGTGCTCATGGTGAGGATCGGTCCCTACCACCGCCAGCACTTCTCCACCCAGATCGTCGACGTCGGTGCCGGTCAGCTCCTCGATGTCGTCCCTGGTCGGGGCAGCGCCGAGCCCATGGCCTGGTTGGCCGAGCGGACGCCGGCGTTCTTGGAGCGCATCGAGTTCGGCACACTCGATCTCTCGGGCCCCTATCGACGCCGTGTTCGAGATCATGGTGCCCGATGCCACCTTGGTCGCCGATCCGTTCCACGTCGTCAAGCTCGCCAACACCAAGCTCGACGAGTGCCGGAGACGGGTACAGAACGAGACCCTCGGGCATCGGGGTCGCAAGTCCGACCCGCTCTATCGATGCCGACGACTCCTCACCAAGGCCAAGGAGCGACTCGACGACACGGGCCACGAGAGGCTCACCGGCCTGCTCCGCGCCGGAGATCCCCATGGCGACGTCGCAACGCTGTGGGAGGCCAAAGAGGCCGTGCGAGAGCTCTATGCCCACGGCGATGCCGAGGTCGCGCTCGAGTGGGTGACCCAGCTCGGCCACGACCTCCAGGACAAGGACTATCCGATCGAGGCACGCTCTCTCGGACGAACGCTGCTGCGCTGGAAGCACCAGATCGCCGCCTGGCACCGTGCCCATGTCTCAAACGGACCCACCGAGGCGGTCAACAACCTCATCAAGCGGGTCAAGCGCGCCGCATTCGGGTTCACGTCGTTCCGCAACTACCGGATCCGCTCACTGCTCTACGCCGGCAAGCCCAACTGGGACCTGCTGGCCAGCGTCACACCCCGCTGAAATCCGAAGAGCCAGTTTGCGCAGGGGTGTAGTTGGAGGCGGGGTTCCGCGGCCTTTCGCTTGGGCTGCGGCGGGAAGCCGTTCAGATCTACTATCTCCGGCATAGGCCTGGGTCCCTACGTATCCCAGAGTCCCAACCGGCCTTTCATCGGACGGGGACGCTTGAGCTCGCGAGGGTTGGCCAGCACCCAATGGAAGTAGCCGTCTTCAGCCCATTTGCTTTTCGAGTTCTCGACGCAATCGATGATGTCAACTGAGCCGATTAGTGCCCCGGCCGGAAGTGGATCCTCTAATAGGCGGCGGTACTTTCGAAGGGCTTCTTCGTTCACGCCCAGCCCAGCGTGAATCGCCAGGCGTCCCCGATATCTGATCCGCCGCGGTCGGTTCTCGACGTCCTTAATACCGGCCACGATCAGACTCGCCCATGGTTGCCGAACCGTGAGGGCCTTCATGCGTTCGCCTCTACGTGGCTCATTTCCTCGAGCTGCTGAGTCAAAGTGCCGGCGTCATAACAGATTGCATGGACCCACTCCCCCAGGCCTCCCCACGCATTGACGGCCTCGACCCACCGCCGGGCCGCCGTTGCCTTCGCATCGTCCTTCTCGTCGGGGTCGCCTTTCCCCTCAAGCAGGACCGTCAGGCCACTTTGGAGAATCACGACGAAGTCCGGTCGATATCGGTAAGTCAGCCCCATGTAGAGGTATGGGATCTCGAGGAAGAGCTTGTGGTTCTTAACCCAGGCAACAACCTCTTCATCGGAGTCGAGGACGGCGCACATCTTGCGCTCGAGGCCGGAATCACACACCGCATGGGAGAGGTGGCTCTTCGCCGTCGGAACGCAACGGTCGGTCGGTGCTGCGAAGTTGAGTCCCTCGGTCGATCCAATAGGCTGGTATTCGTCGAGCGCCGGAAGGAACCGCTCCGGGCCTTCCCCAGCCCGCAGAGCGGCGCCCAGACGCTCCCGAATCAAGGTCAGGTACCGAAGGTTGCACACCTCTCGATGGTCCGTGTCCTTCTCGTAAGCGACTTTTCCGCCCTCCTCGACGGGGCGCACGACCCGCTGGGCGATCTCCAGAGCCTGCGGGAACAGCCAAGGCTTGGAGTACGGCTCGATCAACCCGGCAGCCACTCGAAAAAGCAGCCTCTGGATCCGGAAGTTCTCGTAGGCCCGGTCCCTGTCCTGGACCACTCCCCCGAGGCCAGCGTGTGGAGTCCCCAGGTCGAACTCCACCCAGGTGTCCGTCGGGTCGAACCGCGGCGTCACCCGGATCGGCTCGATCGCATCGAAGTCCACGTCGAGCGTGTCGGCGATGTCCGGCACAACCTGCACGATGCGCGGGAACTCGATCTTGAGGTCAGCCCGGTCTTTGACTGAATAGACGGTCGTGTAGTCCGGCGGCTTTGACGGCGCCGCGCTGTCGTAGCGGGCCATCGGGAGCAGCTGGAAGGGCACCCCATAGACATCGACGTACTCGGGCTCGGAGAGGTTGGAGTAGTCGCTTCGGCGAAGGCCCCGGCCGACCACTTGCTCGCAGAGCAGCTGCGACTGAAAGGCCCGAAGACCAAGAATCTGGGTGACGTTCCTGGCGTCCCAACCTTCCGAGAGCATCGCCACGCTGACCAGGCAGCGGATGTTGGCGCCCGGCTTACCTGCTTTGCCGACGGTGGAAACCAGCTCTCGGATCTCCTCGGCTGCGGCGTTTCCGACACCGGATTCAGCCTTGTTCAGAGCGTCGGTGTCAATGCGTACGGTCACCGGCGGCCCTGACGCCGGGTTGACCAGACCTGGGGAAGCTTCACCGAGGACGGCGATGTGATGGTCGATCATGCGGGCCACGTTGGTGTCATGGCAGATGACGATCATGACAGGGGGAACGTCCCGGCCGGCCTCCCGCCAGGCCGTGAACGTCTCTTCCCATGCGCCGGCCAGCTGCTTGAGTGGGCCGTCGGCTTCGGCGAGGTAGTCAGTGAGCGGATGAGCTTCTTCTTCGGACTCGTTGCGCTTGGGCAGGGTCTCTTTGATGTAGTCCCACAGGCGCCGGTACTTCGGGATGGCCATCCCGGTATTGTCGTCGGTCGGGGTGCGCGGGATCTTCACAAGTCCGCTCTCGATTGCGTCCACAAGGGCGAAGTCGCTGATGATCCACGGGAACGGCGTCCAAGCGTGCTCCTTGAACGAACTCGGGAACATCGGCGTGGCCGAGCAGTCCACGGCACGGAGAATCTCTCGGTGGCGGTGGATGCGCTCGAGGCCGTCGATCCAGACGGTCGCCTCTCGTACCTCGTCGGCGTCCACCCGGGCGGCCGCTATGTCCTCCGGGAAGCGGTAGGCGTGGTGGGCCTCGTCGTTGAGCACCAGTACTCGACCCGTCGAGGACAGGCCGTCTAGAACTCGTCGGCAGAAGGCTGCGTCGGACTCCCGACCTCTACGGACGACGGAGCGCTTGGGGTCCTCCTTCGGCGCGAGTTGGTGCCAGTTCATGACCTGGAGGTGGAACTGGCCCACGAGGCCCGAGTACTGGGGGGGAATGAGGTCGAATTCGGCGAATACCGACTCGGCGTGCTTGGGGTCGAGGCCGCCGGCGCCGACCAGGCGGTCGCGGACGGTGATGTTGGGACTGACCACCAGGATCTGGTCGCTGAACCGGGGGTCCTGGCGATTGACCACCTTGTTCAGTCCGCTCCAGGCCGCAATGAGTGCCATCACCAGGGTCTTTCCCGAGCCCGTAGCCATCTTCACTGCCCAGCGGGTGTAAGCCTCCCCCGACGGCGGCACGGTGAATCCCACTCTGCGGTCGGCCGGTGCCTCGGTCAGGAAGACGACGGTCTCGACGGCCTCCTGCTGGCAGAAGAAGGGCCGGGTGTTGTTGAGGCGGCGCTCGTCGTCAAACCAGTGCCGCAGCAGGTCACGAGTAAGCACTGTCGCGCCGGGGTACTCGTCCGCCCGCCACGTCCGCACACGGTCCCGGATGTCGTTCACGACCTCGAACCCGATGATTTCGTCGGTGATCTTGAGCTCGCCATCCGGCGACGCTGCCAGGTACCCGGCCGTGCGACGGCCGTCGCGTATCTCGGGCACCAGCCCGCTGAAGTACCAGTGACGCGTCGGCTCGGCGAAGGGGTCGTTGATAATGGGGTTGCCGGAGACGACCTGACCGGCTTCACTCACTTCGGGAGATCCAGGATCAGCTCTGCGGCGTTGCCATCATTGGCCACCACCCGCACCGCGACCTTATGGCTGTCACCGGCGTCGAAGGGCAGGGAGGTCCAGCCGTGAAGCTCGGTCAGCAGGGCCGCGTCGACGGTCGACCGCAGGGCCCGCTCCAGTTTGTCCCAGGCGTCGGTGACTGGGAAGAAGGCCTGGGAGACCCGGAAGACAGTCCCGTCGTAGTCGTCGTCGAGGAACCAGGCCTGGATCCCCGACGTGCCAAAGCTGGTTGTCGCTCCTGTAGCGGCGTCGAAGGAGTCGAGGCCAAGGACCTCGACCCGGTAGCCGTCCTCGGCGTGGGTGACCTGGGCGTCGGGTGACGCGTAGAGACGAAAGGTCTGACTCGAGCTCGTGTTCTTGAGTAGGTCCCCGACAAGAAGGTCCGGATTGGCGAGCAGGAGTGCGACGTTTGATCCGCCGATCTTGCCGCCCCCAAGCTTGTCTTGAGCGTCGGCGGATACGGCGAACCCGGCGAAGACGACGAGGTCGAACCCGATGGCGGCCCGCAACGCGTCGGACACCTGTGACATTGTGATGGCACCGAACTGGGGTCCGAGCGACACGGCGAATCGAGCCTTCTTCCCGTCGCGCTCGACGATGCCCTCGGCCTGGAGTGGTTCAGCCGCGGCAAGGGCGGAAAGGGAATCGATGGACAGCGGCTCGCCGCCGGGCCGGGGAATGCCCTGGACCTTGAGGGCGTCGATGAGGGCCTCGACGTGAGTAGCCGTGTGCCCATTGGTGAACGGAGCTGAGACGTCGGGGTCAAGTGGATTGACCGAGTAGCGAGACAAGGCCTCGACTGTGAATGGTCCAGAGACTCTCGTCTTCTTCTTGTCGATGACCGGTCGGTCGTAGATCGTGACGACCTCTGGCTCTTCGCCGCGAGCGATCTGACCGAGCGTCACCCGCTGTTGGGTTTCGTAGATGAAACCCCCGTCGACGTCACGTTCTGGCTGTGCCAGGCGGTAGTAGTCGTAAATCGTCGTAAGTAGGCGCTCGCGCGCCACGGCGAGTGCCACCCGGGACGTGTCGATGGTTATCCAGCGCCGGCCGTACTGCTCGGCCACCATGGCGGTGGTGCCGCCACCACACGTCGGGTCGATGACGAGGTCGCCGGGATCGGTGGCCATCAAGAGACACCGTGATATGACCTTCGGATTGGTCTGGACGACATAGCGCTTGTCGGAGGTGAAACCACTCGTGACCGTGTCGTCCCACACACTGTTGATTGGGAAACCGTCGAAGTCATCGAGGTACCGGACGTAGTTCAGAGTCCGAGATGAGCCGATGACCCGTCGCGCTTCGAGCAGCCGGCTCATTCCCTCTTCGTTCGTCTTCCACCGGCTGCTCGAGCCAGGCGTGTACTTCTGCCCGTCGAGTTCGACTTCGAACCACGACGCGGCCCCTTCGCCCTTCTTGCGGCCGATCGACTGGCTGGTGAGGTTGTCCCATCGGAACACGCGGGCTCCGTCAGGCAGCGGATCAACACCGGCCAACTCCGACGGCTTCATTCGCCGACGCTCGCCACTAGGCATTTCGATCCACGAGTACGCAGTGTCAGTGGCCTTACCTGAGCTCTTGGGGAGGTAGAGCTGCCGGTACTTCATCTGTGGTTTGTCCTTTGCGTACCACATCAGGTAGTCGGCAACGATTGCAAGGTCGGAACCAGTGCTCCCTGCTGTCTTCTTGAAGGTGATCTGGGCCACATAGTTCTGCGATCCGAATACCTCATCGAGAAGCACCCGGACCAAGTGGGAGTAGTCGTCGGAGATCTGGACAAAAAGCGAGCCGCTGTCGGTAAGCAGTTCTCGTGCGACAGCGATGCGATCCCGCAGGTAGCTGAGGTAGGAGTGGATGCCGAGTTGCCAGGTGTCCCGGTAGGCCTGGATCATCTCGGGCTCGCGGGTGAGATCCTCGTCGCGCCCGTCGCGCATCTCCATGTCCCCAATACGGGGCTGGAAGTTCGAGTTGTACCGAACTCCGTAGGGTGGGTCGATAAAGACGGCCTGAGCCTTCCCTCCGAGGCGCTCACGGTCGAGGAGGCTCGTCATCACCGTCAGCGAGTCACCCAAGATCATGCGGTTCGACCAGTCGAGCTCATGTTGGTAGAACTCGACTGCTTCGTCCGGGTTCAACTTGTCGACGTCGAAGAGAGGCTGCTGGAGGCGCTGACGCCGGACCGAGCCCACGATTTTTTGGGCTGAAAGTTCCTCGTGTACGTGGACGGAGGGAGCAGGCACCTCGACGTCGGATCGCTCGACTTTTCCTGCCCAGACCATCTGGGGGTCGAGGTGTGGGTCGTACGAGAGTGTCCGGGTGGGGGTCTGCTCCCTGTCCAAGTGGGCCAGCCCCACCGGTGGGTTATTCACCCTGGTTGAGTCGGTGTGCTCGTAGTCCTCTACGGGAATGACCTTGTCAACCTGTGATTTACGGGGCGCCACGCTCCAGAGGCTAGGACAGGGCTGTCTCTGTCGGCGTGATCGCCGTAACCAAACCCCACCCAGACCCGCACCGGGCATGCGGCGGAGGAGCGGAGGGCTTACGCCGCCACCTCCTGCTCCTCGGAAGCAGGTTCGAATGCCCGCAGGATGGTCGCCGCCGTCTTCTGGATGCGCTCGCAGGAAGCCCTGATCCCGGCGATCGCCTCCGGGCCCCCACCGGCCCAGGTTGTGACGTACCCGAAGGTGTAATCGCTCGAGTCGATCCCGAGTGCCTGGCAGACCACGTACGCCGTGGATTCGGCCTCGAGCTCGGCCAGCGCCCGGTCCTTGTGACCCTCGTGGAGGAGGGCATGCGTGATCTCGTGAGCGAGCGTCTTGACTCGCTGGGCCGGGGTGTTCTGGGTCTCGACCCGGATGCGGTGCAGGTCGTAGGTGCAGTCGCCGTTCGTGGAGCCGCCGAACTCGTGGTCCTCGACGCTGAAGCCGACGGACTGGGCCACGGTCAGGAGTTGGGCATAGAGCCCTGCGGGGTCGTCACCGTCGATCCGGCTACAGATGGACGGCAGCTCTTCGCCGTCGGTCTGGGCGACGTCGAACACTGCGACGAACTTGAAGCCTCGGATGACCCGATCGTTTTCACCGCCCTCGACGTCGGTGTTCTTGTAGACCATGGGGGCGAGAATCCAGATGGCCTTCTCTCCCTTGCGGACGAAGCGGTTCATCTTCCGCCAGGCGTTGAAGCCGGCGACCCGTGTCGCCTCGTGGCATTGGGCTGCGATGAGGAGCACGTTGCCGAAGCTGTAGCGGTGAAATCGACTCTGGAAGTCGAGGTAGTGCTGCCATTCCATCGACGATGTGAGGTTGGCGATCCCTTCAGTCAGCTGGTCGATGAGTTCGGGGTGATTGTTCTTGGTGGTCATTTCTGAGTCCCTCCGTGTGGTCCGATGCGGTGCACCCGGAGAGCCAGAGGGAGGCCGAGCGGAACAGCCCCGAGCGCAGCGAGTGCACTTCAGGGCTTGGAGCTCCTAGGACGACCTCTGGCAGGGTGCCACCAGCGCAGAGGCCCCACGGCACGGGGCAAGGGACCGCATCAAGCACCAACAGCGAACGGTCGGGCTGCGGGCCAGAGGGCATTACAGGGACAATCCGATGGCAAGGTTCGCTACGAAGTACCGTCGACCGTGGCAATGCCCAAGCGAACGAGAAACGAGTGACTGACGACGATCCGCGGCCCGTCGATGGCACTCTCTGGGGTCAATGGGTACGAGCTGGAAACGACCGCTGGGAAGTCGTCCGTCGGTCGTGGTCTGTCTTCGTGCGTAACACCGCCGAACTCATTGATCTTCTCAAGATCCCTACCAATGACATCGCCGCCTCGCTGCAGTTAATGGGCGACGACCGCGAAACGACTGCGCTCTTCTGGGAAGAGCTTGACCAGAGACTCCACAATCAGCTCGCGAGCGCAGTGAGCCTTGTCGACCACACGAGGCGTCTTCTGGCCTACTATGAGGCGGACGTTCCGACGAAGGTCACTGAATACAAGCGGAAAAATGCTGTAGTGACGGAAATGAACGAGGCAGCATTTCTGCGGGACCTACGGAACTATCTTCTCCATTACGGAGTGCCTCCCGTGATCCAAAGTCTCGCCCTCGGCCTGACGGGCGACACTGGAGGGACTGGACGTTCGATAAAGCTCTCTGCCCCGCGTCTGCTGGAGTGGGACGGGTGGAAGAAACGATCGCGCGACTACTTATCCTCCTTCGCTGACCGCGACGGACCCGTGCTTGGGCAGGACGTTGCCACGTACGCCAACGCCATGTCCACTTTGTTCGTTTGGTTATTCCAGCAGCGACAGGCGGTGCATAGTGACCAGCACGCTCTTGATCGATTCCGTATCGACAGTCCTTGAGATCGATGAACGAAGAGCGAGTTGCACCTCAGTTAGTCAGGCGGTCGCCACCAACCAGGCCGCTCCCCAGAAGATCGCTCCCAACATGACCAGGAGCACAGCGTCTCGGTAGACGGTAAGGAGCGTGGCCACCGTGTTGGCTCCCGTTCCCACCTGGCGTGAGTAGCCAGCAGCGAGTTTCGGAGGCACTGGAGGTTCGTAGGAGGAGGTCATCAGTGCAGTATCGATGGAGCCGAAGTCCTTCCTCGCGACGATGACGGATGCAGTGCCGAGTAGTCCGAGCGTCGTCAGGAGAAGGCCGAGGCTCCAGATTGCAAGGGAAATATCGTTCTTCGCAGCGAAGACGGTTGACTTCCCCGCGAACGAGACGGCAGCCAGGCCGATGGCCGTCGTAAAGAGGAACTGTGCCCGGCTCCGTATCTGATCAGCCTGGACAAGCTGGGCGTCCAGCTGTCGCCGCCCTTCTTCGATGAGGGCCTGGCAATCCTCGGTCCGCCATCCGCTGATATCGCCCGGTTCGCCTGGATGCACCTGGAACGAGGGCACTTTCGCGCCGGGCCACAGTCCGCGAAAGTGCGACAGGTACATTCGTCCCTCACTGCGCCGCACCTCGTCGTCGCAGGCTGTTGTACGCCGATTGTGACGTCCTTTGCGCCTTTGCTGACGCTCTTGCTTGCGGGACGAGGTCACGGAGTTTCACCGCTTAGCCAGTCGGCGACAGCGCCAGCGACCGAGCTTGCGATCGGCTCTGGCAAAAACAGCCATTGGCCCGCTGGGTTGACGTCGACCACGTAGCAGTTGTCATCGCAGAGCAGCCAGTCCTGGCTTGAGTATCCGAGTTCCAGACGCTCAGCCAGCGCTATCGCACCCTTCGAGACCTCTGCTGGCGGCTCGCTGGGGACGAATGCCGAATGGGCCTCCGCTGCTTCGCGCCAGTCGAGCGGCCAATCATGCCCCTCGATCGAGGCGGCCCAGAGGCGCCGTCGAACCGTGACGACGCGAAGATGGCGCCGGGCTTCGAGCTTGCGCTGAGCCAGAAAGGGCGCAGCGCCCAGGGTCGCCAGTTCGGGCGCATCGTGGCGCAGAACGGTGGTGTACACCACGTGGGCCTCATCGTCCTCGTAGAAGTGACCTGGACCAAGTGGCTTGATGACGAACTCGTCTGCGAAGACCGCCTTCAGCTCAGCCGGGTCGTTCGTGACGATGGTTTCGGGAATGGCGATGCCGAGTTCCGTGGCGGCAACGGCTTGGACCAGCTTGCTTTCGGCGCTCAGCATTGCGTCTAGCTCCGTGAGCCAACGAACCCCGCAGCATCGGGTGATCGACACGAGAAGGGACAGCCAGGCCGCCTTGACGACGGCCTCGTGCGACTCGAGTACCAGGCCCCGCTGCCAATCAGGTGGTGCCAGCCGGCGCAGCCAGCCCCGTACGGGTGCTTCAGACGAGACCCGCAACTCTCCGAGCTGGAGGTATCCGGGACCCATCACGAACGGCTGCTCGGACATTGTGGCGGCGTCGAGAACTGCGACGTCGGACGGATCGAGTCGGTCGACGACTGAACGCAGATGCTCGTCGCTGGTGCTACCGAATACGACCGCCGTAGCCAGTCGTGTGCTCAACCGATCAGAGACAAAGTGAGCAGGGCTTCGATCATTCGGTCGCCGTCGACGGTCTCGACGGCCTCGGTCACAATAGTCTCGCCGTTCCCGAGCCCTGGATCATTAGGACCTAGCCTCGATCATTCGTCCGACCTCTGGTGGGACAACCCCGACTTGGTCAATCGTGGCGGAGAGACGCTCTCCGCTCTATGAGTGAATCACGGGGCGTGAAGCGTCAAGGTCGCTCGCCTGGTCTTTTGGTGTCACGCCCTGCGGGATCGCTGCGGGGTCGGGCGCCGGGACCCGTCCCGTTATGGGAACGCGGCGCGTAGACGCGTGAAGGCGGTTGCGAGTTCGCTGGCCCAGGGCCAGCTCTCGTCGAGGTGCACGACCAGATTGCGTCCCCGGTGGGCGAGGACGGCGGCGACATGGAGGACCCGGTAGCGCATCGTCTTGGGCTCGGCCTTGGCCAGGGCGCCGTCGAAACAGGTCAGCTGGCTCCAGGCCAGCAGGGCACCGGCGAGCAAGGACACCGCGACCCAGGCCTCGTTGGCGCAGAAGCCCTCGAAGGGCAGGTTGGCCAGACCGCAGGCCTTCCAGACGCGCACCCGATCCTCGACGCGGGCATGTCCCCGGTGGCGCAGCTCGAGCGTGGCGATGTCGTCACCCACCGTGTTGGTGACGAAGCAGGTGTGGCGCCAGCCCGCATGCGTGTCGAAGAGGGAGAGCTGGGCGCCTGGGTGCGGGCGCTCGCGCCGGCAGATCACGCGCATATCCGACGGCCAGCCCTCGACCTCGTAGAGCTCGCTCAGCTCGATGACCTCAGCGCCCGGCCGGATCGCTCCGTCGAGCTCACGGGCGCGCACCCAGTCCTCCTCTTGGGCCAACAGGAGGGCGTCACGTACAGAACCGCTGATGGGAAAGCCGATCGAGTAGTCGAAGTTGGCCTCCGAAAGGGAGGCGACGAAGCGGTGGGTGGCCCCCGCCGAGTCGGCCCGGACCAAGATGGGGTGGACCACCAAGGAGGGGTCGTCGCCCTCTTCGTGGCCGAGGGCGTATTCAGCGGGCACGGCTCGGACGACCTGCTCGAGGAGTTCGAGGTGGTCGTCGGTGTCGTTGGGTGCGGCGTTGCCCGGTCGCAACATGGCGGCCAAGGGCTCGTTGGTGTTATCGCACCACACGGCGAGCGGATTGAACCCGAAGCCGTGCTTGTAGGTGGGGGCGGCATCCTCCTTCTCCGAGTGCACGTTGAGCAGGGTCGAGTCGAAGTCCCAGATCATCGGGCCGACTGGAGGCTCGGCGGTCCAGACGCGCTGACGGGCGGCGGCCAGGGCGAGGGGGATGGCTCGTAGCTCGACCGAGGCCGTCGCGTGCACGGCCCGCCAAGCAGTCGCCACCGAGGCCACCGGGCCGAAGAGCTCTTCTTGTTCTTTGAGCGCGGCGATGTCGGCCAGGCAGTCCGCACCGTCCGCGATGGCGACGGCCAAGTGCGTGAGCACGACACCGGGATCGTGGGTGTGCCAGTTGATTCCGCACTCGGCCATGGCCACCGACATGGCCTCGGTCAACCCGGCGCGATCGGCCAGTTCGGCCAAAAGGGCGGCACCGGCATGCGACACGAGGTTCTTGCCGTCGGGTATCACTTGGGCGCGCCGGACCGAGCGACTACGGTGCACTTTCAAGGAGCCCTCCGGGTCTGGTTGGGGTGTCTGCTTGGTAACAAACATCCTCCCAGGTGCGGAGGGCTTTTACGCGGACACGCGCACGGCACGTTCAGAGGCCGGACGAATTATCAGGGCTAGTGCGCCGAGCGCCTGGTAGAGGGACCGCCGGGCGACAGCAGCGTCCTTCATTGCGTACCCCGCAAGCTGATGTCGATGAGCAGGTCGAAGGCTCGGTCGTTGTCGATGGTCTCCTGCTGTCTTGTATCTATCGTCTCGACGGGCAATTCTGCGCCGCAAGGAGCGGCCATCCCGAGGGAGCGATACAACGACGTCCTCGACGAGCCGAACGCAACATCGCGGCGCGACACCGTCAGCGACCCACAGCGAGGCCCGAGAGGAGTAGGGACAGGACATCGTTGTCGATGGTTTCAACCGCGGTGGTCCTGATCGTCTCGGCGGTGCTCTCGGCGCTTCGAGCAGGCCTGCTGACCTGCGAATACAGCGATTCTATGTTCGAGGTGATGCGCTCCTCAGCCACAGGAGAAGGTTACCAACGATCCTGTCATCCACTCCGGCTTCTGGTTCCTGGACGTCATGCACGGTCCCTCGGGGTCGACGTTCAGCCATGGCCGTTCTCAGGTTCTGCGGATTACGTAGCCTTCGGGTATGGGCGCTTTGCCTGCAGGTTCGACGGTCCGGTTCCGGGTACGAGACGCCGACGAGAGGTCCGGCTCGTCGTGGTCAATCGAGTCGGCGCGTCACTCGGGCGACGTGTACCTGTGCCATCGGGAGGGTGCTCGTTGGGTCAAGACGTCCTTCCACGAATCCGGCCAGTGGCACTACGCCGTCGCCGAGGCCGGGCTCTCGCTGGACCGCGACGTTCCCGCCTACCTCGGAGTGATCAACGAGCACGGCGAGATCGCCCCGGGCTGGCTGCACGCCATGCGAATCACTGTGGACCGCGCCGAGTTGCGAGCAGATTGGATCGAAAAGGTGCGGGGACGCCAGGTTATCGACATCCCAGCGGACGCGTCGTTCGATGCCGTGTCAGTCGACGTGCTGCTCGGGGCCGCCGGTGCCCCGTCCATTGGGATCGACCACGCATTCCTCGTCGGGGAGCTCGCCCGGAGTGACGGCGGGTCGGCCATCGTCATCGCTCGACCAATGGATATCGACGCTCCCGTGCGCGTCGCCCTCTCACGTCAGATCCGTGAAGCTACGGAAGGGTTGCGCGCCCACGGCTGGGACGGATCCACTGCGAGCCGGCTGGTCATCTTCGGCGGCGATGCCGACGGCTATCTACGGCAGGTGGAGGTCGCTGTCGATCCCGAGTAGGGGACTGCCAACGCAGGCACGCCTTTACCGATCAATCATCTCTCCGTCTGAACTATCCCACGCGTCTTCAGAGTCGTCCGCCGAGACTCGGCGATCTTGCGCACCATGTCGAGCAAGCCAATGCGTTGAAGATGCCATTGCGCTCTTGGCGGTGCGACCCGCGGTCATGCTTATAGGCCGGGTGCCTATGCCAGTCTGGAGGTGAGCCAGTTGCGGGTTGAATCGATCCCGCTCGGGTGGCGACGCCGGATCCTGCCCGAGACCCGAGACCTTGTTAGACGGCCTGGCGTGTGGGTATGACAACCTCGTCGTCTTCTTGGAGGACGACGACGTCGGCGGACACCGGTCTCGGCGTGGAGAGAACCCTGTAGAGATCGACCGTGGCAGGGTCGAGGTCAACGGCAGCGTCGCCGTCGACGGCCAGCAGGTCTCCCAGCTCCTGCCAGATCCTCTCTCGGGTCGGGTCGTCACCAGCTGCGCGTAAGAGGTTGCGCCAGAGGCCCTGGTCGTAGCGGTCGGCGTGTTGGCCTTGGCGGGCGGCCCAGGTGGCGAGCTGCGCCTCACCGTCAGACAGGGCGTGTTCTGCCAGAGAGATAGCAGCATCGACGATCTCGGCGACCATGGCGTAGGAGATGCCGGCAGCCGACGTCCACGGTTCGGGGTTGGCACCGAAGGGCATACCGCGGACGAGCGACAGCGCCGTCCGGAGTCCGTCGGGCTCGCCGGCGGCGGAGAAAGACCGGAACATGGTCCAGTCGGCCCGTACCCGCTCGGCGAGGGTGAAGCGCTGGGTGGTGCGGTCGTAGGCGAGGAGATCGCCGTCGCCGGTGATCTCTCGCAGGGAGCGCCGGGTGAGGAGGACGAGGTTGCGGACATAGCCGTCGCTCAGGGCCTTGTCGGGAGAGACGTCGGTGAGCCATTCGCCTCGGGTGGCGGTCCCATCGTGGGCCGCGAGGTAGACGAGGAGCTCGACGACGCGCCGGGCTTTGGTCCCCGCGGTAACCGAGACCGCCTCGAGGAGATCCTGGGCTCCGCTCTCGCCGACGGCAATGGTTGGTTCTCCGAGGAGCCCGAGGACGATCGGGTCGCCCGGTTGGACGCCCGGCGGAGTGACCGCGCCGTCGAAGCACCGGTACGGCTCGTCGGTCGGCCCGGCGTCTGCGGGGGCTTCGGCGAGGTCGAGGAGGGCATCGACGTCGCCCAGCGTCGCCTCGTCGACGTGTGGGGGGTCGACCGGCTCGAGGTGCCGGCCGGCGAGTCTCGGATTGGTCGGGTCGATCACGAGTCCGACGCCGGCCGGGGCGAGGGGGCCGGCGGTGACCAGGTGAAGAGCCGCCTGGCCCAGCTCGGCGAACTGGCCGCTCACCATGGCGGCGTCGACCAGGACGACGGTCCTCTCCCCTGGCCTGATGTGGGTGAGAGCACTGTCGAGATCCTCGGTGACCATGGCGCAGTCGAGCCGATCGATCACCCCGTGGCCGAATCCGACCGCCAGGACCCTCGACGCATAGGACCCGGTCGAGACGGCGAGTTCGGTGCCGATGGCGGCGAGGGTGCCGGCCACTTTGTGGGCATCGACCCGTATGTGGACGCTTGAGTACTGGTCGAGATTGACTAGCAGCGTGGCGTCTCCGCCCTGGCCAACGCTGAAGAGGGTCAGTGGAACCGGTTCCCTCACAACCGTGTCGTCGAGAACACTGGGGTCGGCGGTGACGGGCAGGTGCCAGATGCCTCGCTCCCCCGATCGAACCTCGAACGGCATGGGAGTGTCGCCCGCTTCTTCTGTAACGAAGATGTCGAGACCATGAGGGCGAACCTCGACGCCCAGCACCGCGGGCCGAGGCTCGCCCGCCCGGTCGGCGGCGTGGGCGAGCAGGTCACCGAGGCGAGTGAGCCAGAACAGGCCGTCGGCTCGAGCGTAGTGACGGAGCGCGAGCTCGAGGTCGGCGAGCGGGCTGTGCGGTGCGGGGAGGGGGATGCGTCTGCCGGGGGTCCGGCGCATGCTCTGGCGGCGCCGCCGGCGATCGAGGGCGCCGACCAGTCCGATGGCGGCCAGGCCGAAGATGCCGGCGCCGATGGCGAGAAGTACCGACGTCGTCGCCATGCCCGCCTGACGTGACGTGGTGAGCCCCTGCGGGCTTGTGGACATCGTGTGGACCATCGGAACCAGCGCTCGGGTGATGCACCGCCGGTGAGCCGTGTACGCCGGCCCGAGGACTGCCCGCGTTGTTCGAGTCGTGGGTGCTGGCGCCGTGCTCTGGTTGGACGCCGCTGTGTTGGTTGCCGGGCATGGCATGGACGACCGGAGCCGGTGCGGGGGTGGCGTGGGGTGCGGGTGGAGCGGCGGGTACCGCCGGCACCGCTCGAGCGACGTCGGGGGTGACAGGTTCAGGGATGACGAGGGTCCAGCCCGGGTAGATCCAGTAGGCGTCACTGAGCGCTCCGCCACCGGGCTGGGGTACGCCGACGTTGGCCTGGTAGATGGCCTCCCATTGCTCGCCGTTGCCGTAATACGTGACGGCGATGCCCCACAAGGTGTCACCGGCCACCACGGTGTGGGTCACCGTGGCGGGTTGCGCATTCAGCGCTGGTCCGGTGTCGGCCACGAGCTGCACCGTGGGTCTAATAGCAGTGCCTGTGAAGCCGGGAGGTGCGGCGGTGGTGGTGGCGAGGGCCGGGGCGACGGCGGTGGCGGCGGGGCTGACGCGCCCGGTTGGCACAGCGCGGAGCTGGCTGAGGACGAGGGCGGCGGAGATGACAGCGGAGACGAGTGCGGCCGCGGCGCTGTGGCGCCCGAGTGGGATGCGCCGATTTCCATTGCGACCACGGACATGGGTCACTGCGGTGGTGGCGACGGAGAAGGCGAAATAGGCCCAGGCCAGCCACGCCAACGACGCGAAGAGTTGGGGCCAGAACGAGCCCGGGATCGGCGTGCGCAACGCGCCGGCGACCTGGCTACTGCCGGGGAGATGGTGCGGGAGGGGCCAGCCGACGGTGACGGCCAGGACGGCCGGGATCCCGACGAGCCCGCACACAAGCACAGTGAGTGCACCGAGCCCTTCGACAAGTTGGCGGATCTTGGGCCGCGCCACGGCCTGGGTGGTGGTGGGCATGGTCATCCTCCCGTGGTGACGCCACTGACGTCGGTGGCGGATTCGGTCACGTTGATCTGGAAGCTTCCGACGCCGATGATCCCGAGCAGCTGGGTCGGCAGCCGGTAGCTGATCTGGGCGTAGACGGTGTTGCCGCTTACCCAGGCGGTGCCCGGCTGGCCGGAGGCGGCCATGTAGCTCTCGGCCGTGGCGACCGCAGTGTTGGGGTCGAGGGCGACCGTGCCGGCGTGGAGCGCGCTGACGTCGAGGGAGCCCGCACCCGCCCGGGCGGCCTGTTCGGCCTCGGAGGCCGCTGCCTGTTTGGCGTCGAAGTAGTGGCCGCCGTCGGCGACAAGGCCGGCCAGGGCGAGGAACATGGTCATGAAGATGCATGTCATGGCCAGGATCGACCCGTCCTCGGGGCGCTGCCGGCGGGTCTTCCAGCGGAACCGCACCCGATGGAGATGGCGGGTTATGACGCTGCCGTTCATGACACTGCCTGTGATGAGATTGCGCGGAAGGGGTCGATGTGGGCCGTCGACGTGGCCGTCAGGGTCTTGGCACCGGGAACACCGGGGACCGACACGTCAGCGAGGCTGGTGACACAGGTGACGGTGACCGACACCCACCCCCCGGCCACGAAGTTCGACGTGTCGACGCTGATCTGCGGCGCGGTGCAGGCGAGCCCGGCACCCGCGAGGGACCCCTCTGCCGCCGTCGTGGCCTGGGTCTCGGCGTCAGAGGGATCGGATTGGACGACCGCAGCCTGGACGCCGGCGCGGGCAGCGGATTCAACGTCGCCTTGGGCCGAATCGACCCGCCCGAGGGCGACCATGAGGACGATGACGATCAAGAGGACGGGGGCGACGATCACCAGCTCGGCGATGGCGGAACCCTCCTCACTGTGGGCCCAGCGCTGTCGCCTAGCCACTAGGCCGGTACTCCTGGATGGGGGCGTCGCTCGTGGCCGACACGGTGAGGTCGAACCAGGGGATGAGGGCTTGGGCCCGTCCGGTGACGATGACCTGGGCGGTGTCACCAGAGAGTGTCGTGGTCGAGACCTGAGCGCCCGTGAGTGTGCCCGGGCCGGTGGTTGCGATGAACTGGTAGGCGGCCTGGGTGCCCGCATGCGCAGATGAGCCGTAGCCCGACGCCACCTGGCTGCCCTGTTCGGCGGCGGCGCGGGCGAGGTGGGCGGCGTGGGACCACAGGGCGAACTGGATGCCGACGATGACCAAGAGGAAGAAGACGGGGAGGCAGATCACGAAGTCCGCGAACCCCTCTTCTCCTCGACCCCTGTGCGCCCGTGTCCGTTGTCGGCGTCTGCGGGACGGTTCGGGTCACGGAGTCTGGATGTTGTTCGCCGTATTGGTGAGCTTGGCGGTGATGATGCCGACGATCACGATGGCGGCGGCCACGACGAGGGCCGTGACGACGACCCACGAGGCGATCTCACCGCGTTCGTCGGCAGAGATGAGGTTGGTCCGTGCCGACACATAGGCGCGCAGGAAGCTGAGACTGGCCCGGACCGACTCAAAGGCCGATTGAAAGACGGAGCGCGCCATGGCCCCGACCTTTTCTCTGTAGTTCGGGCTGTCGTTCGAAGGAGTGACGTTGGGCGATGCCATGTGGTTCCTTTCGTTGTTGGGTTGGGTTCAGATGTGGCTGCCGGTGAAGGCGGCGAGGGCGGGGTAGAAGACGAGGACGCCGTAGCCGGCCATAAGCAACACGCCGGGCAGCAGCATCTTTTGGGTCACGGCCTGAGCGGCGTCCTCGAGGGCGGAGGTTTCCTTGAGGCGCAGCGATGTGGCTTTGGCGTCGAGCGAGTCGCGGATGCGGGCCCCGTCACCGGCCTGGGCCATGGCCCGGGCCAGATCGGTGAGTTCGGGCAGGTTGAAGCGGAGGGCGAGAGCTTCGAGCCCCTCCCAGGGCGCCTTGCGGTAGGCCTGCGCCCAGAGCAAGGACTGGGCGATCTCGTCCATGGCCCAGTCGGTCGACGACACGCCCGATGCAACCTCGAGTGCACTGGACCATCCCATGGCGCCGGCCATGGCCATCGACACCAGCGACGCATAGGTGGACAGCGAATGGCAGAAGTGCCGACGGCGGCGCTCGGCTGCCTTGTGAAGATCGACGAACGGACTTACAGCCCCCGCCGCGCCGAGGACGAGCACGCCGAGGGTCGGAAGCTCGAAACTCAGATGGATACCAATGGCCCCCACAGGGGCCCAGAGCACCGGACCGAGCAGTGCGAGTCCGATCGAGTATCCGACGACCTTGACGGCGAAGGTCTCGGTGGGGGTCCCCGTGATGGCGAGGTCGGGTAGGACGATCTCGGCCAGGCGCGGGATCTTCTTGACGTTGGTGTCGACGAGGTGCCCGGCCACCCGCCGTGCCCCACCGACCCGGTGACCGACAACGTCGAGGGGGGCGGGAGTGTGCTCCCCACTGAGCCGGGCCAGAGCGGCCCGGAGCGTCAGTGGTGGTGGGAACAGGCCCCACAGCAGCGTGGCGAGTCCGATACCGCATCCGAGTCCGACGACGATCATCAGTGCCATCTACTTGACCTCGGTATCGAAGAGGCGGGGCATGGGCTGGGGACGCGACAGGCGGTTCATGGCGGCGAACCCGCAGGCGAACAGGGAGGCGGCCGCCAGGAGCGCGACCTGCCCGGCCGGGGTGCCGAAGGGTCTGAAGTAGCCGTGGCCAATGACCAGGATGCCGAGGGTGAAGACGAGGGTCACGGCGATCACGAGGCGCATGTCACGCCGTGGTTTGGACCGGGCGACCTCGGTGCGTTGCCAGAGCGCGATCTGGTCGCGTGTGCTCGTTGCCGCGCTGGCCAGCAAGCCCTGGAGGTCCGAGCCGCCGAAGCGGGCCGCCAGGATGAGTGGGGCGATCGCTTCATCGGCCGCGGCGTCGCCCAGCTCGTCGGCAAACGCGTACAGGGCCGCATCGAGCGCAGTGCCGGTCTTGATGCGCACGATCAGGCGGGCGACTGGTGCCTTGATGGCCGGCGGGGCGCTGCGCTCGGTGGATTCGATGGCAGCGAGCAGGCCCCGGTGGGCGGCCACGCTGTCGCGCAACGCCTCGATCCAGGTGGCCAGGGCCTCGAGCCGATCGACCACACGGCGCGAGGTGGTCGGTTGGAGTGCGGAGCGCAGTGTCCACCCGACGGCCCCGCCGATGGCGGCGCCGACCGGCCAGTGGGTCACCAACCCAACCACAGCGGCGAGTACCAGGGCGCAGGCGGCGGCCTGTCGGTTGGCGGGGTCGACCCGTCTCGTGAAGGACAGCCGCCCGGCCGGCCGAGCGCTGGACCAGATGCCCGAAATGACCAGCGCGAGACCCACGCCAACGCCCGCCCCGAAGAGGACGATGACCGGGGTCATCGTCCGTACACCTGGTGGAGAGGCGCCTCGTAGCCGAAGTCCGACAGCCGATCGCGCAGTCCGGGTGGCATGGAGAGGTGGTGCACCGCCGGTCCACCGCCCTCTGGTTCGGCGAAGATCTCGGTCGAGATGACGTGAGGGCCGTCTGAGTCCTCCACCACGCGCACCGAAGACACGTAGCGCCGGGCCAGACCAGAGCTGTCGGGTCGCTTGCGCACGAAGATCACCAGGTCGAGCGCCTGGGCGGTGAGCTGGGCGGCCGCGTTGTCGCTCAGGTGCTTGGGGGACTGGGAGGCATAGGTCTTGATCTTCCCGAACGTGCCTTCGGTGGAGTCCGCGTGGATGGTGCACATGGAGCCGGCCTTGCCCGCCGTCATGGCGTTGAGCATGGGGACGATCTCGTCGCCGAGGACCTCGCCCACGATCACCCGGTCGGCGTCGTGGCGGTTCGCCCGTTGCACCAAGTAGTCCATGGAGACTGCTCCCTGGCCTTCGGTGTTGGCTTCGCGGGTCTCCCAGGCCACGCAGTCGGGATGGCGATGCGCCAGTTCGTGCAGACCGAGCTCATACGACAGCTCGATGGTGACGATGCGATCCGTTGGGTCCGCTTCGGCGGCCAGCGCGCGCAACAGCGTCGTCTTGCCGGCGTCGGTGCCGCCCGAGATGATCATGTTCAGCCGCGCCCGCATTGCGGCGCGCAAGAAGCGGGCCAGCTCGTCGGTCAGAGAATCCGCCAGATCGTCGAGGGTGGCGTCGATCAGGCGGTGACGTCGGATCGACACGCACGGGCGGTTCGACACCTCGATCATGGCCGAGAGCCGGTGCCCACCGGCGAGGTGGAGGTCGACGACGGGCTTGGCGCTGTCGATCCGGCGCTCTCCCCCGGTGTGGTGCGCCCGGGCGGCTCGCTGAACCAGCTCGATGAGATCTTCGTCGCTGTCCGCGATCGCCTCGACCCGCTCTTTGATTCCGTCGGCGCGTTTCACCCACACGTGGTCGCAGCCGTTGATGTTGATGTTCTCGATGTCGTCTTCGTCCAAGAGGAGCTGGAGGCGGCCGAGGCCGAGCTGGGTGGCCACCAGGCGGCGAACGATCTGCTCCTCCTCCTCGGCACTCGGCGTGGTCACGCCGCGCTGGACCATGGAACGGGAGGCTTCGTCGATTGCCTCGCGGGCGAGCTTCTCGACGAAGGAGCGGCGATCGCCTTCGCTCATGCCCGCCGTGCCAAAGTGCACGATCCCGTCTGCGACGTGCTCGGTCGCGTAGGTCTCCAGCTCCCGGCGTTCGGCGTCGTTCACCTTTGTGCCTTTCCGTTCGATCCGGCTCCGACGGGCACCGCCGAGTCGGAGGTCTGATCCCACGACATCGTTGGGGTCTCGACGTCGACTGGCGGTGGCACGACAGCCGACTCCTCGGGGACCGCGGGGTCGATGAGGTCAGTTGGGTCACCGTCCTCGACGACCGGGGCCGGCTCCTCGATGCCCAGTGGTTCGACGTTGAGAGCTTCGATGCCCAGTGCCCCGACGAGCGTGCTGGCCCACTTGAGCAGCGCGGTGCGCTCGAGCCGCGTGATGGCGCGCTTGTTGGCCAGCGCGTCGGCGGCCTTCCGATCGTCGGGCATCGGTGGCCCGACGTCGACCCCGAGGGTCTTCCCGATCTCGGTCCCCGAATAGCCCCCCGAGCCGGTGGGGACGACCAGGAGCGCTCGGGTAGACATCTCGGCCACCAGGCCGGGAAGGGCGGCTCGGAGATGGACGATCCCCTCGAGCGTCGGATCGCACAGGACGACCAGGACATCGCTGTGTGCGAGCACGTCGCGGATGCCGCCGGCGAAGTGAGGAAGGAGCCGGCCGGCGTCGACGACCACGTCGGCGTCGAGGGCGTCCAGCGCCTCCGCGATGGCGGGCCACGCCTTCTCGTTGGCCACGGCGCCCTGCACGTTGGAGTGGCCGAAGAGCACGGGAAGGCCGCCGGGGAGATGGTCGACGTGGTCCCAGATGCCCTCGGGAGTGAGCGTGCGCCGAGCCGCGGCGAACAGCGATGCGAGCCCGTTGGTGATGGTCGAGCCGTAGCGGGGGGCCAGGTCGCCGCCGAAGGGATCGGCTTCGACCAGGAGGACCCGACGCCCAGTAGGCCAACTCGCCGCGAGGGCTGTGGCCGCGGTGGTGACGCCAGGCGAACCCTTGATCGAAGCGAGGGCGACGACGGTCACTTTTGCCCCTCGCTGACCAGCGAGAGCCCGACCTGGTCGGCTGCCGCATAGGCAGTGACGGTGGCGGCGTCGGTACTGGGCACCTCGAGCGAGACCGACGCTTCGTACTGGGTCTGATTCGTTGGTGGGGGACCCACCGCGAAGACGGTGGCTCTGGGCACCAGAATCGAGCCGATCGTTCCACTCGTTCCGCCGACTGTCGAGCCTTGGCCGGGCTGGGGAACCGCGATGACCTGGACGCTGTCGCCGGCCACGAGGGGCACAGAGGGCATCTGATCCCCCTTCATCAACAGGCCGACGACCTGTTCACCGCCGGCCAGTTGGGGTGTGGTCGAGAGCATCTGGCGGACCATCACCTGGCCGGCGTAGACGGGCGTGTCGAGCTGCTGGCCGACCAGGGCGGCCGACCCGGCGGCCGACATGGCCGTGATGTCCCCCGACGCTGGAATCGTGGCGGTGCCGAGGTCAGCCGGAGTGAGGACGGTGCCAGCGGCCAAGCTCTTGGCCGCCACGACGATCGGCACGCGTTTGGCCGAGGACTGGAAGAGCGCTCCCGCTACCGCCGCACACACCAGAACCAGGGCGATTCCGAGGCCGATCTGCCAAGGGCGACGCTGGTGAGTCCCGGTGACCAGGCGCAGTCCGCTCCGGTTCTCGACCTCCGACGGGGACACGAAGGCGGGTCGGGCGGGGGTGGTGGTTGTGACCATCGGATCTCCGTTCCTCAGTCGTTCACGGATTCGATCTGGGCGACCTTGAGCGTGGACGAGCCTTGCGTGGTGAGGCTGGGTAAAGCGCCGGCCGACCCGTCGGGGCCCGCCCAGGCGACCGTCCACGTCACCGTGGCGGTAATGGGAAAGGCGGCATCGTTGGGATTGCCGTCAGGTGAGGGCTGGCCCGCGGAGGTCTGCGTGTAGGTGTGAGAGCAGTCGGTCGACTGCGCGTCAGCCGGAAGGGCCGTGTTGTAGGCGGTTCCGGGGCCGTTGCAGGTGACGATGGACCCGTCGCCGGTGCTCCACGTCACGTACGCCGGGGTGGCCGTGGCCGACGCGGTCGTGCACCCGCCGGCGTTACAGGCCTGTGCAGTGGTGGTGAAGGGGTGCCAGATCGACGGGTCGATCCAGAGCCATTCGGCGAGGTTCACGTACCCGCTGTTCGACGGGCTCAGGACTAGCGAAGGGCTGGAGAGACGAAGCTCACTGGCCGCCTGCGCGCCCACCGCGGCGGGGTCGGGCGGCGGAGTGCCCGGCACCTGGCCGGTGGCGAACCACTCGACCCCAGTCGCCATCCCTTGGACTCCCCCCTGGGCGCAGAGGTTCACGTACCAGGCTCCGGGTTGCGGCGCCCCGGCCGGGGGCGGGCCACCATCGCCGCCGCCCGGAATGGCAACTGAGTAGGGCACGAAGTCGGGGCACTGAGGCGGCGCGCTCGCTCCGCCGCCGCCGCCGCTGGTCAGAGTCGCTCCGGCACCGTCCCCGCCATCAGAGCCCGGCTGGCCGCCGGCACCGGCGCCGCAGTTCACGGTTTGGCCTGAGTCGGTGCAGCCACCGGTGTTCCCGCCGGCGGACGCGACGCCACTCGGGAGAGCGGCACTGAGCCCCACTGCAAGCGAAGCGCCAACCGCGACGCGAAAAACGACGGTCGTCAGCATTTCGGTACGGACGTGGTATTGAAGTTGACGATTTTCCACGACCCGCCAGACAGGACGAGGTTCCATGTCCCCTGTCCGCCACCCGCTCCACCGTCGAGAGTTGCTGGTCCCGCCTGGCCGCTGTCCGTGGTAGTGCCCGAGTCGTAGATGCAGCCCGTGACCGTCGCAGATGTGGCAGTAACAGCGGTGACCGTCGGGTGGCCGAGGTTGTACGTGGTTGGCCCGTTCAGCTGACCCATCTTCACCCCGACGAGGAACTTGTCCTCTGATTGGAGTGCCGGATTGGTGAAGTAGTCGGCGAGCTTCGGCCAGAGATTGGCGCTCGTCTCACCGCCGACCAGGCCAGCCCGATCCTGCTGCCAGGATCCTTGGAGGTAGCCGTAGAGGGTTTGCTCGGCGGACTCCCACGCGTTCAGGACCGCTGTCTGTGTTGCGCTTGCTGGGCTCGATGTGGTGGTGGTGCTCGTCGATCCTGTGGTCCTGGTGACAGAGGTCGATGTGCTCGCAGGCGTGGTTGGCCCGGACGAGCACCCGGCCATGACCACGGCCATGACGACGGCGGACAGGATGGCTGCCGATCTCATCAACATCGTCTTGGCCGGTGTCACCGGTGGCGTCACCCTTCCTCTCCTCCCGTCGGCCGGCTCGGGCGGTGGGTGCCCGATTGCGCGCTGGTCGACCAAAGAAAGGTCGACCCAGAAGGGGATGATGCGCGACGAGCGTCACCCTGAACGTCACCCTCCGAAGCCAGAGTGAGGCTTCCTTGAAGATTTCTGCGACCCGATACCCCGTTGGGCAGCACAACTGCAACTCGACAGCCGTCTCGATCCCGTACGGTCCTCACAGATACTTCGGGTTGGAGGGTGACGTCGCCCCGGACGTCACCCTCCCAGCTCAACGGCACATTGTGAGCAATCGACCGCGTTGCCCTCATGGGGGAAGTGACCCGGTCCGAGGCTAGGAAACTCGGCTCAGGGTGACGTTCCAAGGAGGCATTCCACTGGCGAAGCCCACCCAGGATGGTGATTTCCGGTAGCGGCGCTACTGGGAGTCGTCGACGGCGCGTCGAAGAGCCTGGGCGATGAACTGGGTGATGCTCAACGCCCGGGCCTTGGCTGCCTCCCGGACTTCCTCGCGCAGAGTCCGTTCGAGCCAGAAGGTCACCCGAATGTGACGCTGGTCCCAAGATTCTCCCTCGACGTCCGGACCGCCCTCGCCCTCGGGTCCACGACCGGCGGGCGGATGCCGCCCTGTCGTGTTGGCCATAGCTCCTCCCCGTTATGTGACGTGCTGGCCAGTCGTTGGCTCCCGGCCTCGTCAGCCTCATGCTCAGCACCATAGCGCAACTGCACACGGTGTGCTGCTTACCGTGTGCAGTCTCTCCAAACAACCCCATTGAGCTGCTACCTCGAGGAGACCGAACCGAGGGTGACGTCCCCGATCCGAGGGTGACGGTCCGCACCTGCCACCAACTCACGACGGTGGCGAGACGGGGTGACGTTCAGGGTGATGCCCATCTGGAGCATGGGAAGGGACCAGGGCGCGTTGTCCTGGCGCCGAATCAGGAAGGTGCGGTGCCCATGGAAATGTGGATCGTCAAACCAAAGCCGCTCGGCAGCGACGCCGAGGGTGCGTCGCTGTTCGGCGACGTGCGGCGGGATGTCAGCCGAGCGTTGGCGGCGGGAACGTTCTTCCCCGTCGGGTGCCCCCGCAAGGGAAGGGGTGCGGCGTGACCCTCGTCACCAGGGGTGTGCACGACCAGATTCCCGTCGCTGACCTGATCTCCGTACCTGATGCGGCCGGCCGACTCGGTCTGCACGCCGACACCCTCTACCGACTCTGCCGGACGGGCCAATTCCCTCCGGCGATCCAGATTGGTGCACGGTGGAGGGTGTCGGTACCGAAGCTGGAGCGGTACCTTCACGGTGACCTCGTGGAGTCGTGATGTTCTTCTGCCTTGGCGCGGGTTGGCCGTGGCGAGCGCATTAGGAGCGAACCGGCTTCCGGGGTGTCTGGCGTGCGACTCCTCACCGTCCCGTAGGAGGGACTTCCTGGTGTGGGTAAGTCACGCGGAGCGTGGTCGAGAGTTCCGAACCGAGTGCAATATCAGGGAAGGTTTTCCAGTACGCCCCGTACTGCTTGCGAGAGGAAGCACCGACGGATAATGCACATCACAGATAGGGATCTCGGAGTCATCGCCGACTCGAAGCAACGCCGCACTCAGGTGACTGCACGTCTTCAGCTCCCCGAGTCACCCATTTCCACGAAATTGAAATGGCCGGGGCGGTCCAAATGGGGAGCCGTGGTGATGGTCGTTCGTGATCGTCACGGTCGTCGGTGGGTTGGCCTGAGTTGATTGCGTTGAAGCTCTCGTGATCCCGGCCACGAGCCCCGCGATGAGGAGCGCCGCGAGACCTCTCGTGAACCAGGCACGAGCCTGCATGAGGTCCGAGTGCTTGTTGCGTGAACTCCAGCTGGCGAGACGTCTTCCCCTGTCCTCAGCCACCAACAGGATGGAAGTCGTATTGGCAGCCGTCGCATTGGCCAATTGCGAACCATCTGGACTTGAGTAGATCCCGACTCGGTCGATCTGTGATGCTTCGAAGGCAGCGAGGGACAGGAACGCAAGTGCAATACACATCGGTATGAGGGTGGCGCTCCAGACGATCGGGCGGCTGAGGGCGAACTCGAGTTGGTAGGAGCCCAACGCCAGGGCGATCGTCAACAAGGCAAGCCCCAGCTGGAGTAGCCGTGATGCCTTGTCCTCCGCCGTCTTTGCGCCTCCCTCCGCTTGCTCCCTTGCACGCCGCACGACGTCGAGTGATCCAGGCAGCGTGGCAACGTGGTCAATCCACGGTGGGGGTTCAAAATCTGGCGGGACGATGCCGTCCATTGCGGGTGCCCTGTTCGCGGTCATGAAGTCGTACAACACCCGTCTCTTGGTGTTCGGCCAGTTCCCGTCTATCTCAGGCATCGTCAGTGGACCAGGTGCCTTACCAGCGCCGGCACGACAAGGCGCTCACTATCCCGTAAGAAGAGCCACGCTCCAACCGCGTTCGACTCGAGGAACACGGGCTGATCGACCGAATAGAGCCAGTCCTGCACTGATGTTGTGAGACCCAATCCGACGCACATTTTGACGGCCAGTTGGCCGAGGACTTCATCGGCAACCGCAATGAAGCCGTCCCCAGACCTATCGACGGCACGCCAGTCAATGGTGTGACCCTCCCGTGTGCGTTTCCAGACCCAGGCTTGCGATCCGACGACCACGACTCTCGCGTCCGCCTCGGAAACGATGAGTTCCTGAAGCATCGTCGGGAGGCTCTGCACGTGGGCGACGTCGTCTCGGGTGACTTCGGCAACAAATGGGGCGATTCCCTGGCCAGGAGAGAGCGGCTTGGCAACACTGCGTTGGTCAGATACGAACGATCGTGCCGCTTTCGGATCATTTGTGATTCTCGTCACGGGAGTCGGGATTCCGAGGCGTCGAGCCACGGCCAGCTGAAACGGTTTGAATCGCACCGGGAATTTTGGAGGCTCTAACCCTCGGAGAGAGGATGGAGCCAATGCCAACCAACAAGCAGTACCCACCTGAGCTCAAGGAGCGGGCGGTCCAGATGGTGCTCGAGTGGCGCCGGGAGCACAACCGGACCGACGGAGGGATCGAGCCGGTGGCCCAGAAGCTGGGCGTGCACACCGAGTCGGTCCGAAACTGGGTCAAGCGCTACTTGATCGACAAAGGCGAGCGGCCCGGCGTGACGAGCGAGGATCGCAAGCGGATCCTCGAGCTCGAACGGGAGAACCGGGACCTGCGCCGAGCCAACGAGATTCTCAAATCGGCCTCGGCTTTCTTCGCGGCGGAGCTCGACCGCCCGTCGAAGAAGTAGTGGCCTACGTGGAGGCGCACAAGGCGTCCTTCGGGGTCGAGCCGATCTGCGAGGTCCTCGAGGTCGCCCCCTCCACCTACTACGCCGCCAGGAACCGCCAACCGTGTGCGAGGGCGATCCGTGACACCGAGCTGAAGGTCGAGATCGAGCGGGTGTACGCGCACAACCGCCACGTCTATGGACCCCGCAAGGTCTGGCGCCAGCTCAACCGCGAGGGGATCTGCATCTCGCGCTGTCGCACCGAGCGCCTCATGCGCCAGATGGGCCTCTCGGGGCGCTCCCGGGCGCGCAAGCGCCGCACCACCATCCCCGCCGACGTGGGGATGCGTCCCGCCGACCTGGTCGATCGTCGCTTCGTCGCCAGCCAGCCCAACCAGCTCTGGGTGGCCGACATCACCTATTCGGCTCAGTTCCCGGTTATGTGCAGTCGCTCAGCTGCAACGGAACCCTTGGCCTGGATGAGGGCGATTGATGTCAGCCTGAGGGCGACCAGGAGCTGCACATAACGGCAGGCTCCTTGCCGGTCCGGCCATCGGGTCGGAGGACAAGGAGGAGCTGATGTCGGTCGACTCATCTTGGACGAGGGAAGAGGCGCTTGCCGCCTTCGATGACCATCTGCGGCGAGCACGCGGTGTCTGTGCGGGCACCCGCGCCAACTACACCCGGTGGGTCCGGGCGTTCTTGGTGGAGCGCTTCCCTGACGGGCACGTACTGGTCGAGGAGCTCGGCGCTCGAGACGTCGTCGGGTTCATCAGCGCGGCATCGTGTCGCTATCAGCCAAAGACTTTGGAGTTGGTGGCGACGTCGTTGCGTTCTTTCTTCCGGTTCCTTCGCACCCAGGGCCTGGGTGCGAGTGGCCTTGAGGACGCCGTGCCGATGGTGCCGCACCGACGGAGCGGTCTTGTCCGACATCTGGACTCGCAGGCCTTCGGCGAGCTCATCGCCTCGTTGGACGCCTCATCGGCCCGCGACCTGCGTGACCGGGCGATCATCTTGTGCATGGCCCGCTTGGGCCTCCGGGTCAGCGAGGTCTGCCGGCTCGAGCTCGACGACATCGACTGGCGCCAGGGAGTGGTCTCGGTGCGCACTCGCAAGACTGGCCATGGCGCGCGCCTTCCTATCCCTGTCGAGGTGGGGCACGCGCTGGCCGAGTACCTCGAGCATGGCCGGCCCGACAGCACGGTGCGCGAAGTGTTCGTGCTGCTTCGCCTGCGCCGAGGTGCTCCGATCAGCGCGAGCATCGTGGGGCGAGCGGTGCAAAGGGCGCTCGAGCGGGCCGGGATCGACGCGCCCACCCGCGGCGGGAACCTGCTGCGCCACTCGATGGCCACCGAGCTGCAGGCCCGAGGCGTCCGCTTGGTCGAGATCGCCGGTTTGCTCGGACACACCGAGCTCGCCACCACTCGGATCTACGCAGCTGTCGATGTCGATGCCCTTCGTGAGGTGGCGCTGCCGTGGCCGGGGAGGGCGTCATGACCGGGGTCATTGGCGACGTCATCGAGAGCTACATAGAGATGCGTCGTGGTCTGGGCTATCGCTCGGTGACCCAAGAGCGCTCATTGCGCGAGTTCGCTCGATACCTCAACGGACATGAGGGGCCGATCCCCTTGGAGACGACGCTTGAGTGGATTACCTCGACGTCGTCGACCAACCCCCGCAATCCAGCGCAGCGGCTGGGCAGGGTGCGGGACCTGCTGCGTCACCTCCATGCGATGGACGGCACCACCGATGTGCCCGCCCCCGGGCTGCTCGGCCCGACGGGCCATCGCACCCCGCCCCACGTCTACTCCGACGCCGAGATCGCCGCCCTGCTGGCCGAGGCAGCTCGGCTGGATCCCCCCGGCGGGCTGCGGCCCCGCTGTTACGTCACCTTGTTCGGGTTGTTGGCCTGCACCGGGTTGCGCATCAGCGAAGCCCTTGCCCTCTCGTGTGCAGACGTGGACCTCGACGGCGCGCTGATCACGGTCCGAGCGGGCAAACGTGGCCTGACCAGGCTGGTTCCCCTGCACCCGAGCGCAGTGGCGGCCCTGGCCGACTACGTCGTCGAGCGCAAAGGTCGCTATGGCACCCCGGGCCCAGCCGACGCCTTCTTCCGCACCGAGGCCAGCGAGCGGATCAGCTACAGCGTCGCCCATCACGCCTTTCGCGTGGTGCGCCGCCGGCTGGGTTGGACCGCCGATGGCCGGACCCGTGCCCCCCGGGTGCACGATCTGCGCCATCGCATGGTGGTGCGCCGCATCGAGGCCTGGCACGCCCAAGGCGTCGACGTGGACGCCAAGATCCCCGTGCTGGCCACCTACGTGGGCCACGTCGAGGTGCGTGACGTCTACTGGTATCTCTCCGCCGTGCCCGAGCTGATGGACATCGTGGGCCAGCGCTTCGAGGCGTTCGCCGCCCAGCCTCCGGCGGGTGCGTCATGAGGGCGCCTGCGATCGGGTTCGACCAGCTGGTCCAGGACTTCTTCGTGCGTCGCCTGATCGACCAACGTGGGGCGAGCGCCAGGACGGTGGAGAGCTATCGAGACGCTTTCGAACTTCTCTTCGGCTACGTGGAGGAGCACTTCGGCAAGCCACCCAGTGCGCTGACGCTCGCCGATCTCGATGCGCCGGTGATTTTGGACTTCCTTGAGCACCTCGAGTGTGTCCGGCACAACAGCGCCCGCACTCGCAACGCTCGCCTGGCGGCGATCCACTCCTTCATGCGATATGTCGCGGTGCGCGA
Source organism: uncultured Acidimicrobiaceae bacterium (assembly GCA_963717455.1). Taxonomy (GTDB): domain Bacteria; phylum Actinomycetota; class Acidimicrobiia; order Acidimicrobiales; family RAAP-2; genus Bog-473. Next base: position 489,089 of record OY970336.1, on the reverse strand, counting down.
TCCGGCGTCCCTGCCGATCACGACACGGGTGCTGGCCATCCCGGCCAAGCGCTTCGACCGGCCGGTGCTCGGCTATCTCACGAAGGAGCAGATCACCGCCATCTTGGCCGCGCCCGATCGGAGCACGTGGAGTGGGCGACGCGACGCCATATTGTTGGCTGTGGCCTACAACACCGGTGCCCGGGTCTCGGAGTTGAGCGCCCTCCGAGTCCGAGACGTGCTGCTCGAAAGCCGGAGCGCCCTCCAACTCCACGGCAAGGGCCGCAAGCAGCGAGTCATCCCGCTGTGGGCCAGCACCGCCAGAGAACTGCGCGCCTGGTTGAACGACACGCAACGGGCATCGGAGTCTCCGGTCTTCCCGAATCGCAGCGGGACGCCGATGTCCCGGTCGGGAGTGCGCGACCGGCTCAACCGTGCCGTGGCGACGGCTCAGCAAACCTGTCCGACGCTGCGCGGTCAACGGGTCTCACCGCACACGATTCGGCACTCGACGGCGGTTCACCTCTTGGAGGCGGGCACGGATCTGGCTGTGATCGCGCTCTGGCTCGGACACTCCAGCCCGGCCGTCACGCACCAATACCTCGAAGCCGACCTCGCCACCAAGGAGGCCACGCTCAACCGCCTGAACGACCTGAACCCAGGACCGGCCCGGTTCCGGCCCCGTGACCAGCTTCTCGCCTTCCTCGAGGGCCTGTGATTATGTGCTGTCTTTCCTCTCGCAAACCTCCGTGAGCACGGTGCGGAACCGCTGCGACTGCACATAACCGGGAACTGAGCCGAATAGGTGTTATGTGCAGCTCTCCATAACACGTACGTGCCAACCTGGTCGGGCTTCGCCTACGCCGCTTTCGTCGTCGACGTCTTCTCCCGGCGCATCGTGGGGTGGAGAGTGTCAGGCACGCTGCGCTCGAGCCTGGCCCTCGACGCGCTCGAGATGGCCATCTGGCACCGCCAGCATGAAGACCTAACCGGACTCGTCCATCATTCCGACAGGGGCGTTCAATACCTCTCCATTCGCTACACCGAGCGCCTCGACGAGGAGAACGCGGTCGCCTCTGTCGGATCCAAAGGCGACAGCTACGACAACGCGCTGGCCGAGACGATCAACGGGCTCTACAAGTCAGAGCTGATCTACAACGAGCACGAGGGACCGTGGAAGACGGTCGAAGACGTGGAGCTGGCCACCCTTGGCTGGGTCCACTGGTGGAACCACGAGCGCCTGCTCGAGCCCATCGGCTACATCCCGCCGGCCGAGTTCGAGGCCGCCTGGCACGAAGCGATCGAAAACGGGACGCTCAGTTTCCCCGAGAGCCCCGAACTCGAGACGGGTGGCACCAACCACCCGGGCAATGAGACGCTTGGAGAGCACACACTCGCCAACGTCAGTTCATAACGGAAAAGCCTCCATCAAACCCGGTGCGATTCAGTTTGAGTTCGGCTCGATAGATCGCGTAGGGGCAGTCAACCAATTCAGCCCCGGAGGCGAGGATCGCTCCGGCCAGAAGGTAGGGACCTTCGTCGGTCGCCAGGGTGGCTTCTTCTGGATCGAGACCAGACACGTCCACGGACCCGCCGTGACGCCACCACACCTTGGTTCGTTCCGTGATGGCGAGTCTCCCGCACTCATTTTCGAGTGAAACTGAGCAGACGTCCGAATGGAATCGTCCCGCACGTAAATCGGTGAGATTGAATCGCATCGCTCGATGCCCCTTGTCGCGGACCGCACGGAGGACTCTTTGAGCGTGGGGCTCATCCGGATTGTCGACGATGAGGACGTCGGCGACGTCGTTTTCCATCGCCTTAGCGCGAGCCCTCACCTCGGACATACGTCTCAGGCGAAGAAGGCGGCGGCTGTTGGGGGTCCCGAGATGGAGCGGGGACCGGAGCTGGCTCGGACTCGCCTCGAGTTCGTGTCCCATCCTCAGCGACACAACTCATTGCCGCTTCACCCCGAACTTTTGTGATGGGGACCCATTGACCAGGGTCGGGCGGGGGTGGCGCAGGTCGCTCCGGGGGCGGAGGCGAGGACGGGGGTGGGTCACCTTCGCCTCTTACCTCGGTGATTGCGGCGCCAGCGGTGCGAGGCCTGCTTGGAGGTGGCGGAGGGGGAGGAGGGGGAGGAGGGGGAGGATCGGCCTCACCGCGATCAGCGGTCCGATCCGACGCGTGTGGGAGCAGGTTGGACTGCCGGTCCCATAGAACCCCTAAGTCGGTGCGTGGGCGAAGCCCATCGCTGTGAGAACCTCGTGAAGCACGCCTTCGTCGGCGGTCGATAGTCCGGGTCGTAACAGCGCGCTGCCGTCGAGGCCGAGGTTGACCATTGTCGAGAACACGACGGCGACGCCGTCGAAGGGCAGCTCGTCCCACGGGATGCCCATCTGCTCGAGTCGGCCCTTCCACACAGTCGGCCCTGAGATCCAGGCCAGCCCGAAGCCGACTGGAGTCGACCACCGCGAGGCTCCTGTCTCCCCATCCGCCTTGCTTCGCCTGTCTAGTGGTGCGTCGCGGATTTGACTGAAGCCAATGCAGCCTGACCTCTCTTCACCTTGGCGATGATCTCCTCTGCCGGCTTCTTCCAGACGAAAGGCTTGGGATCGTCGTTCCAATGCTCAGCCCAGGTCTCGATCTCGACGATCAGGTGGTCGACGGAAGTGAAGGCACCCCGGCGAAGTCGGCGCTCGGTGAGGATGGAGAACCAGCTCTCGACGAGGTTCAGCCACGACGAGCTGGTGGGCGTGAAGTGCAGGTGCCAGCGCGCACGCTTGGGATCGGCCAGCCACTTGGCCACCGGTGGTGCCTTGTGAGCACTCAGGTTGTCGAGGACGACGTGGATGTCGAGGTCTTTGGCGACGTGAAGGTCGATCAACTTGAAGAACTGGAGCACGTCAGTGCTCTTGTGCGACGTGCGGGTGTCGTAGAGGACCTCGCCGGTGGCGACGTTCATGGCGGCGAAGAGGTCCGTCTTGCCGTGACGCTTGTAGTCATGGGTCATGCTCCCGGCCCGTCCGGGCTTGAGAGGGAGAGAGGGCTGGGTGCGGTCGAGTGCTTGGACCTGGGTCTTCTCGTCGAAGCTGAAGACGATGGCCCGTTCGGGCGGGCTCATGTAGAGCCCGACCACGTCGACGAGCTTCTCTTCGAAGTCCGGGTCGTTCGAGACTTTGAAGGTCACGACGTTCCAGGGTCGCAGGTTGTGGTCCCGCCAGATCCGGGCCACGGTGTCCTTGCCGATCCCGAGTCGCCGGGCGAGCGTCCGAGTCGACCACTGAGTAGAGCCATCGTCGGGGAGTTCTTCCCTCGTCACGCGCACGACCTCGGCCACGGTGCCTTCGGGCAACCACGAACGGCGACCCCGTCCCGGTGCAATCGTGCCGACCCAGGCGGTACCGCTCTCCTCGAAACGCCGCCTCCAACTGCGAACCGAGTTCGAGGCCACGTCCAAACGCCGTGCGATCTCGTAGTTGGCCTCGCCGTCGGCGGCAAGCAACAACGCCTTGGCCTGCACGACAGAGCGGTGCCGCTGGGACGACGAACGTGCGATGCGCTCGAGCTCGTCCCGTTGTTTGCGGGTCATGCGAAGTGGCGGTGCGGCCAGCATCATGGTCATGTTGCCAGCCTAACTACTTCAGCTATATCAGCGACGGACCACTTAGGTTGTGAGTTCGAGCCTCACCCCCGGGGCATTTCTCCACCCTTTCGCTGGTCAGCGGCCGTAGGTCCAGCACTTACCCTCAACGTCACGGTGGTCGTGCGCGCTACGTGCGCAATCTCCTGCTGCAGCGTTCGCGATCGGGACTACGTTCGCGTTCTCGGTGAAAGGATTGAGCGCCTCGGCGAGGAGTGCGTCGCGCTCCTCGGAGGCGTGCTCATAGCGCACCGCAATGGCGACGGACTTCCACCCGCTGCGACTCATGATCTGGCTTCGTGTCGGCACCGACTCGCCTCGCCAAGGCGAGCGTGTCGCGGGTTCAAATCCACACTTCGTCAGTCGTGGCAGGTCAGCCATCATTTTCGCCGTGCACCTCTTGGCAAACGCGAAGGATCACCGAGCTCATCCTGTGCCCGGCGAATACGGGGTAGAGGATCGATGTGGATTAACATCAAACCATGACCGGGCCGAAGAAGGTCTCGAAAGACCGTGCCAATGCCACTGATGATCGGCGCCATCGACAGGACAGTGGCGGGTTAATCGACGTCGCTAACGACGCTTCGAGGGCCGATATCGGCGTGTCGCCGGACGCTGCCACAGGAAAAAGACGGCGTGCGTGGCGCACTATCCGAGGAACGCCCCAAGAAGTGGAGTCTGCTCTGGCGCGCCTGTGCATAGGGGGTCACCAAAGGTGACTGGCTGCAGACGACACCGATGCCATTGCCCTGGTGCTTGCGATGGACTGCGAAAGATGTCGGAGACTAGGTTGACGATTCACGGCCAGAGATCGCACGCCGCTATCAGCGGTCCGAGTTACCCGCGCGGTTGCGCTACGGGTCCGGTTATCTCATAGACGTTGCCGTCGGGGGCTCTGAAGAAGCAATAAGCCCTATCGCCGACATAGGTCAGCGGACCTAGAAGTTCGAGCCCGGCACTTACGAGTTCGTCGTGGGCAGCCAAAGCGTCGTCTACCAGAAACCCAATGACGGGGCCGGTGGTGAAGTCCTGGTGCTCCGGCTCGTTTTTTCCGAAGACTTCGACGAGGCCACCGTCGGGCAGTCTCCAAATGAGCATGTCTGCCTCCTGTTTGGTGGCTTTCATGTTCATTACATCACCGAAGAGCGTACGCATCTGACCCATCTTGTCTGTACGAACGCCGCAGAACGCTAGACTTCGCACCTCCATGGTTATACCTCTCCCCAGGTAGCTGCGATCTCCGTCGAGAGCCGAACCTCCCCGAAGAGAAGAGCCAGGCTCTTTAGTGCAGCGTCATGGAGTTCCCGCCAGTAGGTGCTCACACAGTCTTCCACTACAACCACGTAGTGATCCAGCATCATCGTGTCGCGTGCCGTGCTTTCTACGCAGCCATTCGTGCCAACCCCCGTAATGAGCGCCGTCGTCACGCCAATATTGCGCAGGTACGCTGCGAGCTGGGTGTCAATAAAGGCGCTGTAACGGTGTTTGGTGAGGACCAACTCGCCCTCTCTGGGCGCGAGTTGGGGGATGATTTCCGCACCCCAGTCACCTTCCTTGCATACCGGGATGGTTGTGTACATGCCGTGCCGACGCCGTCTGGCGTGCTCGAGCCAGACGGAGGAAAGGTAGCGGTCGTCCTCGGCGTTGTAGATTGCCTGAACGAAGATGACGGGTACTCCGGCAGCGCGCGACTTGTCGAGGAACCATTGCAGGTGGGGCACCATCTCGTCGATTGGGGAAAGATCGAGGCCCGGATTTGCCTTGTCGTAGGCACCACCTCGGGAACAGAAATCGTGCTGCATGTCGACCACGATCACCGCTGTGTGTGCGGGGTCCACTTTTTGCTCGAACGGCATAACCTCGCCAGTTGTTTCCGTCAGAACTCCCATGCGCGCTCCTCCAGGTTGTTTGTAGCAACTCACTGCACTCTCGCTGCACTTGCTTCGACCCCGACCATCGTCCCCGGGTCCAACCACGAGATTGGGTCCAAGTCATGGACAATCCGAGTCCTTGCCACTAGGCGGCCGCCCCGGAAGACCCAGCGATCCGCGTTAGCGGAGGCCACGGCGTCGTCGATGTCGCTCGCGCGGACGGCAAGCAATTCAGCTGAATTGCCGATTTCAATGGACACGGGTTCGAGACCCATAGCCTCGCGGGAAGCTGCAGTCGCCATGCGATAAGCATCATCAGGGGTGAGATGCGCGGCCGCCACCAGCAGCTCGCATGTCTCGAAGGGATCGATCCGACCCAGAGGGTTGAAGGGGTCTCGCCAGTTATCGCCGCCAGCTGCGACAGTCACTCCGGCTCGACGAAGTGCGGCAATCGGGGCGAGGCCCCGGGGTACCCGGACCTCCTCGGTACGACCCTGGAGCCACAGGTTGGTTTGCGGCAGTGTGACCACGGCGACTCCGGCCGTGGCAAGGTCTTCTGCCGTTCGCCGCACGGTGGTCTCGTCTTGCTGACCGAGACTCACACAATGAGAGGCACTGGCGCGCCCACCCAAGGCGTGCTCAGAAACCTCCTTGGCCATCTCGCCTAGCGTAAAGACGTCTCGGTCCGTGGTCTCGTCCATGTGGAGGTCCAACGACAGGCCAGTCTCCGCAGCCAGTCCCACTAGATACCGCATCGCCTCAATGGGCTGACTGTCCACCTCTGGGGCGCCCCCAACGAGGTCGATGCCAATCTCGATGGCCTCCTCGAGGCAGGCTCGTTGTTTCGCGCCGCCTGATCCAGTTATCTGACTCACAGCCATTGCGGCGACCTGAATCTCGACTAACCCTGCAAGCTCGCGGCGGAGTTCACATAGGACTCGAACCGATGTCGTTCCGATCCCACCCTCGCAGTTCACATGGGTCCTGATCGCGGTGTATCCATGACTGACTGCGGTGAGGGCGGCCTCAACTGCTCGTTGCCGGACATCTTCCTCGCTCATGGAGGCATAGGCGCGATGGATCGCGTCTAATGCGCCAGGAATATCGCCAGTTGGGTTCGGAAACCTCCTCGCGAGCATGGCTTTGTCGAGGTGCGTGTGGCACTCGACGCCTGACGGAAGGAGCAGATAACCGGTGAGGTCATGCGCGCAAGCACCGGTCGCCGCCGAATGATCGACGGCATGGGCTCCGATCGCGGCAATCTTGCCTTGGGCGAGCAGCACGTCTGCCGTCCGTGTTTCGGCGGCGTCCAGCACGGTCGCGTTGCGCAGCATCAAAGGCGCTGGCACGCCGAGACCAACAGAGTCGGCAAGGATGGGAGCTGTCATCCGGTGGCCTCATTGGCGGCGGCGTTGTCCTCCGTGGCGCTCGGCTCGGGTAAGCGATACCAGGACGTGGCGGCGCCGGCGAAGACCGATGCCTGTTCCTCAAGGGTGAGCACGCTCCGGATAGCGGCGACATTCGCGGCAGGGTAAGAGATCGTGAACGGGTGATCGGTCCCGTAGGCTACGTGTGTAACGCCAACTAAGTCGATTGCGGCGGAGAGAGTACGACTGTGGTACGCGATACCGTCCACGTAAAGCCGTGCTAATTCCTCACTCGGGGGGACCGGAAGGACGGCTTGCAACAACTCGTCGGATTTCCAAGCTGCATCGAGCCGCCCGGCGAGGTAAGGAAGGGTACCTCCCGCATGGGCAACGATAAGGCGAAGGTCAGGATGGCGTCGCGTTACTCCGGCGAGCACGAGTCGGCTAACGGCCAGACTTGTTTCGAAGGGAAATCCGATGCCAACAGGAAGGGAGTGGCCGCTCCCCACTCCGGCGAATTCATTGGCCGCAAGGCCGTAGTGAGGGTGGATAAGGATCGGCAGGCCTAATTTCTCGAGAGCAGCCCAAGCCGGCTCGGCCGCCTCATGGTCGAGGAGGTGCCCGCAGAGGCGTGTGCCGATGATTACGCCGTATATGCCAGAGGTTATTTTAAGTGTTTGCACAGTTCGTACAACCGCGTCGGTCGGTCCGCCTGGTAGCACTGCCATTCCGAGGATGCGGCCACCGGTTTTCTCTTCGAGGCTTGACATCTCCTTGTTGATTGTGGCGGCCATCTCTTCCGCTTCAGACCCGGTAAACGGATCCAGCCACGGGTTGCCGATGGACACCAGGGTTCTGTCGATGCCTTGGGCGTTCATAAAGTCAACCTTTGCGTCAAGACTGGTGAAGTCCTCTCCCATCGGTCTCCCTTCTTCTCCCTCGAAGATCACGAACAACTCCAGCCCAGACTCGTCCCGCTGGATCATCGGAGGAGTTGTCCTGGCGCGGAGCGTGTCGACATAACTATTCGGGTACCAATGAGAATGAATATCAATGACGTACATTTGGCTCGCTTCTTCTCTCGTCTCGTTCGTAATGTCGCTTCGAGGGCGCTACGGAGCTCAAGCGCTGAGGAACTGGCGGGTTCGTTCAAGCTTGGGATTGTCCAACAGTTCTTTAGCCAGACCCTCTTCGATGATCCGCCCGCCGTCGATGACAAGAATCCGGTCGGCTGACTGACGTGCGAACTCAAGTTCGTGAGTGACGACGATCATTGTCATCCCCGCTTCGGCAAGCTGCGTCATGATATCCAGGACTTCTTTGACCATCTCCCAGTCAAGGGCCGAAGTGGGCTCATCCATCAAGATCACCTCAGGCGACATCGCAAGAGCTCGAGCGATGGCTACACGTTGCTGCTGTCCGCCGGAGAGCGAGCGAGGTCGGGCGTCAGCGAAGCGGCCAAGCCCAACACGCTCGAGCATCTCCTGGGATCGCTCCCGCGCGGTGGCCTTGTTGATTCCCAGGACATGGCGAGGACCGAGAGAGATGTTGTCGGCGACAGAGAGGTGGGGAAACAGCTCAAAGTGCTGGAATACCATACCGACCCGACTCCGATAAGCCTTGACATCGATACGGCCGTCCTTGCCCACCGGGATTGTGACTGCTTCCCGCCGGCTTTGGGCGCGGCTCCGCCAACCGCCGCTCGTGGTGGATGTGGCCGTGGGGACCGCTAAGCGTGGAGCGGAGCGGCGGTGTCGTCCTTTAGGTTCGGGCCACCGACCGATGCAATTCCTCTGGAAGTACAGTTCCCCCTCGGTGGGCGCGACGAGTAGGTTGAGGCAACGCAGTAATGTGCTCTTTCCAGAACCACTTGGTCCGACAATGCAGATGCGCTCGCCGCGTTGGACGGAAATATCAACCGCCGAGAGAACCTCGTGATCGCCGTACCGTTTGACGAGTCCCCGGCCACCGATCAATTCACGCTCTGGGCGAAGAGAAACGCTCCGCGCTTTGAAATCGGCCATGCCGTTACTTCTAGCTAGATGCTCCATGCCGTTGGTCATCCCGTCGGCGCCGGTTGAGTCGTTCGTAGAGGGCTCAATCATCACGATAATTCTCCTAGCCCTGGGCTTCGCGTACACGTCGCTCTAGCCGGGCGGCGATGCGGGTAAGTGGCAACGTCACAATCAGATACAGAGCCATTATGAACACGGCGGTGGCTGTCACTCGCCCAGTGTTTGTCATGTAATTTTCGCCAGTGAACAGGAGCTCGGGCGCGCCAATTGCCGATGCGAAAACGGCGGCTTTCATTAGGCCGACTAACGAGTTGATGATTGGTGGCATCATGAAGGGCAGCAATTCGGGGACGATGACGAGCCGTGTTGTTGCGGATCGAGAAATCCCGAGGCTGTACGCTGCCTCCCATTGTTGGGAGGGAATGGTCTGGAATGCGCCGCGAAAGTATTCACCGCTATAGGCCGCGTCCAGCACGCCCAGCCCGACAATAGAGGCCCAGATTGGGTCCAGGCTGATGCCAACTTCCGGTAGTCCGAAGTAGATGAGATAAAGGATTACGAGGGGTGGCATCGAGCGCAGAACCATGCCGGCGCTAGCTGCGGTGTATCGAGTTAACCGACCTCCCTCGAACCCGACGAAGGCCAAGAATGTCCCAAGAGTGACGGAGATTATCCACGATCCGAAGGCGATTTCGAGTGTGACTTTCCCTGCTGGGAGTATGTTGATGATCAGATTCCACAACTCGTTCACAGGTGAGCACGCTCCAAAAGGCGCCCGGGCAGCGAACGGCGGCCTATCGCGAGTAGTTCGCGGTGGGTCTCGGAAGACTCAGCGTGGAGCCGTTTGGCCAAATACCGCTCGAGGATGGCGCCGCCGATCGTGAGCGGCAATAGCATCACGAGGTAGAAAACCGCCAATAGAGCGTAGACCTGCAGTGGCTTGAACGTTTGTCCGACTAGCTCGGTAGCCCGCAAGGTGAGTTCATTGACGGCAACTAGGGACGCGAGTGACGTGTCCTTAATTATGACCGTAATCATGGCGACGGTGCCCGGGACCGCGGAAACGGTTGCTGCCGGCAACACGATCAGGCGGAGGATGCCAAACCAACCCAGCCCAAGGCTTCGACCGGCATCCCACTGAGTGGACCGGATCGCCTGAATCGCACCTCGATAAATCTCGCTGAGAATCGCAGCCTCAACCAAGATCAAGCCGACTCCGGCGAGCCAAAACGGCGAAACTACTTTTGCTCCAAGCCCGTAGTAGAGGAAGATTAAGAGCGCCAGGACAGGAACGCTCCGGAATACGTCCACGAAGCCGGCAGCAAAGCCACGAGCCATACGAAACGGGCACACGCGGAGCGACGCGAGAAGTGCAGCAAGGGGTAAGGAGATGATCGTAACGAAGAAGCTCAGCTTGATCGTTACGATCATCCCTACCCAAAGGTAAGACACCCAGCCCATCTATGCGGCTCCTCCTCGTGTTGGTACCGCGGGCGAAGAGTCACGGGTACCGTTCGGCGGAAGGGCTAGTCGAATCACTTATTGCAACCGCCGGTTGGTGTCTTGTACGTCTTGTAGGGTGTCGGTTCTCCATACTTCTTGAGGATCTTGTCCCATTGTCCCGACTTCTGCATTGATTTGAGCTGTGCATTCAAAGCACTGTTGAGAGCATTTTGGTTGCAGCCGACGATATTGGAGTCGGGAAAGGTGATATTGGCTGCTGTGATCCCAAACTGTCCCGTCTTGACCGGGTAGGCGGCGACGCTCTTATTTCCCTCGAGCGGCGGAGCGGTAAACGTGCTCGACGAGTCAACCATGGCGTCTATCTGACCGTTGATCAATGCGGTGCCTGCAGTGGGGACGCTCGGGTAGACCGTTACGTTGCCCGATGGAAACGCGGCCTGAGCCAGCGGTTCATACACCGTCCCGACGATTGTTCCCATCTTTTTGCCGGACAGGCTCGAAGGCCCCGTGTACTTCGGGATCGCCTTCTTGTTAACGATGACGACCGTGTGGTCGGCGAAGTACGGGCCTCCGTACTTGACTGTCTGGCCGCGTGCAGGGCTGTAGTAGAAGTTGACGGCTACGTCAGCCTTGTGCTGTTGCACCGCCAGAATGGTCGACGGGAAACTGGTCGTAAACAATTTGACCTTGAGGCCATTCTGCTTGGCGAAAGCGTTGAGTAGGTCGCCGTCAATTCCGGTAATCTTGTTGCCGTTCACGATGACTTCGGGATACTCAGTACCAAAGTTGGCGACGGTGAGAGTACCCGGCGTCACCAAGTTGAATGATGCCGACTTACTGTCGGTAGCAGCCGTCGCCGCGCTGCTCCAGACGAATGCGCCGGTGACAATTGCCGTCGCTGCGGAAATCGTCCTTAGGTGACGACCGGGTTTACGAGACTTCATTGTGAGGCTCCTTGATTGGCTTTGGATGGATAAATTTCTGGTCGTGTTGCTTTAGCTCGGCTTGCCGCCGATTCGTCGCAGTAAGTCGTCACGGCGACGGTTTACGCCTTCGTAGTAGGGGTAGGACATGAAGCGCTTTTCTGCGCGAGCGGGGAGAAGCGGCCTCGTGGGGTGCTGCCCAAATGCGAGCAAGGCGAGTACCCACTGACCAGGTGTTCCGCCGATGGTGAAGTGCCCTACGTTCAGTCGCTCGCCTAGGTAGGCGTCGAGCGGACGAAGGGTGCCATCGAAGACTGCGAGCAGCGTCGTCTCATCGGTCTCGACAAGCGGGCAATTCCGCCAGTCTCGCCCGGCGCGCAAGTCGCCCTCGGTGACTTCGATGCGGCCACCCGCGATCTCGAAAGCCGCCCATTCCCCGTTGGGTGATCCGAACCAGGTGAGATCAGTGGGGTCCACCGGGTCCTTCTTCCAGTGGAACTGGACTGTGGCGTCGAAGGCGCCAGCAAAGCGGAGGCCGGCCCTGGAATCGTTGATCCGCTTGGCGAATTCCATCATCCTCTCGAGCACGACTCCTCCTCCCGTCGATTCCGATTTCTGCATTTCTACGGATGCTCCTCGCTATATATCCGATGGCCTGATTTGTCGGGCCCCGCGGAATTGGTTGCGGTGCGCTTCTCGTGATCGCGCTCGGCTCCATTGCAGCTCTAGTTGGCTAGACCAGTCCCTGGACAGCTGGGTAGGCCAGCACTTCATCGGGGTTCCCGAATTGAGCGGCCAAGTCGCGAAACCCTTCTTCGTTCAGGAATGGAAGTCGACCATGCTCGATGACCACTTGCTCACCAATCGTGAGAGTTGGATAGATCATCATTCCGTCGAGGTGCGAGGTCGTCCCGTCCGGTTTCGTTGCCCGCACCGGCGCGCCAGCCAGTTTCTCGTCGCCTATGCCGATATGAAGCGTCTGCGGGGTTCGCTCGGCCTCCAGCGGCACTGGCTTGCGGGTGAGGTCGACACGGCTCGGCGGATTCACCCCGAACATGATTTCGGCTGCATAGTCACAATTGCGGCCAGTGCGAATCCGAGCGCCGATCTCGTCGGCCTCCCAGCCGCCCGTGACTTCGACGACGCGCTGGTCTTCGATTCGATAGCGGACAGGCTCGCTGGTTTTTCCGTATCCACTGAATGACTCGAAAACCGCTATCCCCTCCATGGATTTGGGAGGCATGTATCCAACGACGCCGGGTGGCCAGATTAGGAAGTCTCCGGGCATGAGGCCGGCGATTGAGCCCCAGCCTTGACCCGCTCGATCCTTCCATGCCTGGCCGGTTATATGGGTTCCGCCCGGCGAGGTAATTTCGAGCGGCGTCCCGTCAGGCTGTTGGAGCATCTCGTAAAGCCGCAACTCGATACTGTTGAGGACATCCATCGGGAACGTTGCGGCCCGACTCATGAATGTGTCAACAGTCACCGGTGGTGAGACCTTGAGGCCCTTAGTCAGATATTCGGTCATCGCCACGAAGGTGGCCCAGGTATGGCCCCAGATTGAGGCGCCGATGTCAATGAGAGTGTCCGCGGCACAGATGGCTTCCATGACTGGCGGAGCCGGCTCAACGAAGGGACTCGATGCCTGAGGTAGCACGATCTGCGTGACGGAGACTTCGTACTCCGTGAGCGCCGCGACAACCGCCTGGGTAATGACCGGATCGATGTTGGCTCCGACCGCAACCACCACCTCTTCACGCGGAGCGAGGTTCGCATAGCCCGCCAGGTTTCGCGCTCCGGGAAGGAGATTGATAATGAAACTCGATGGCATAGACATGCGGCGCCCTCCCTAGCGTTCCCAACCCCACAACCCCTTCGACATCCAACCACAAAGTTGGTTGTCGCTGTTGGCAGGATGTTTGAGGAATCTGACCACCATGTCAACATGCAGCTTGTCGAAAAAATGATCTTTGCCTATACACATTGTCGGGAACCCGTTGGAAGAGAGCCATCGGCCCTGCCAACGGCTCATGTCTTACCTGACTAGAGTGCTAGGTCCAAAGGAAGTTGGATGCGTGTCGGCGAGCACCATTTATTGGCGCGGGTTTGTTATCGCAGCCCCCGACCCGGCCCGGCCAAGCATCGAAGGGTGACAAGTGCCACGTAGAGAGAATGCTGGGTTTCCGGCTCCTCTAGGTCGCACTCTAGGGCCTGTTCGATCCTGGCGAGGTGGTTGTAGAACGTCGCACGCGACATGTGGGTGGCTGCCGCAGCTAGGGACTTGTTCCCGCCGGCCTCCAAGTAGCCAGCCAGCGTGCCGACCAGATCGGTCCTGTGGACTCGATCGTATTCGACCAGCGGCCCGAGTTGTCGGTCGGCGTACCTGCGAAGGTGAGGGTCGCCACTTAGCAAGCAGACTAGGCCTCGGAGTCGGATATCGGCGGTCGTGACGTACAGGCGCTCGCCTGAGGGGAACTCTGCCGCGTCGACTGCCTCATCCGCCTCAGCAAAGGACTGATGGAGGAGCTCGAGGGACTGGACTGGTGTGCCAACGCCGATGACGATTGAGGCCTGGACCGTAAGTTTGTGAAGGTTCTCGCTGATGAGCCGAGCTCCAGTATCGAGTAAAGCGTCGACTCGGGTGTCTGGGAGGACGCTGAGGAGTAGGCCCAGCCGGCCGGGGCTGAGCGTGCCGATCAGATTGCTTTCGTTGACGTCGGATAGTGCCTGCACGACTGCCGCGACCTCATCTCGTGTCTGTGTGCGTGGGGCGATATCGCTTGGCGGAACGCCGAGATCAGTCCTGATGATGATGGGTATCAGAAGGCGACGACGTATGGGTACTCCTAGCGCTTCTGCGCGGACGTGTATCTCGTGGGCGTTGGTGTAGCGGCGCTCGATGATGTCGATCAGTAAAGTGCGATGCGTCTGGTCCGCAAGAAGCCGTACATCGCGCTCGATTAGAAGGTGGAGCGCGAGGGACGTCGCCCCCTGCTCGAGGATGCTCTGCTGGAGCGAGGTAGCGGGTTCCCTTGGCAGAAGGATGAGCCGTCCCCATATCTGACCGCGCGCGCCTACCGGCGTAGTGAGCCAATGCTCCTGCTCGGCCAGTGCTGTCTTGGCTGCCCAACTCGCCTGGCGGGAGCGTTGGTCCCAATGATCGATCGCCTCGGTGCCACTGGTCGTTGCCCCAGCGAATGCCAAGACATGTCGCGCTGGGCTTTCAAAGACGACGGGGCAACCAGCCAGCTGAGCGACCTTCTGAACAATGTCCTGGGGCGACGAGGCCTCAGCTGCAAGCGAACGGAACGCACGGTGAACGTCCTCGCCCAGTCGAAGCTGGCGCACCTGGGCATTGACGATAATGGAATGGATTGCCTCAGTGATGGCGACGAAGGGGACCTCGGTGTGTAGCGCAATAAGTGGGAGCGCTAGACCATCAGCTCGTTCGATAAGCGCCGGGGGGAGCGAAGTGAACCGCCGCCCCAGCTCGATCATCACCCCAGCAGCGTTGGCCGCAACGAGTTCTTCGATGTAGCGAATGAGGCCGTTGTCAGTGCTTGGGAAGGCCACTCCGGTCGACAAGATCAACTCGCCACCCTGCAGTAGGTGCCCTATGTCGGAAATCTCCCCAACGTGTACCCAGCGAACTGCCCGGTCCAGCGAAGGGCGGCCTGCCTCGATGGTTGGTCGCCCTTCGCTGACCTCAGGCAGAACCAAGATCTCGGCGACAGTAGGTAGATGGAGGTCGGTATCTGCGAGCTCGGCCCCCGGTTCAACCCCCTGAAGATGTGGCGCTGACTGCAACACCTGTCCTTCCTTGCATCGTCCCAGTCGAGGAGACATGCAATCTAGCCGAAGAGGCTCAGCAGGTGATCGCGTCGCAATACAAAATGTTTAGCCAGCTCAAAGATTCCCGACAACTTGCGCATTCTCAAGAGGAAAAGCCGTCCATACACTGATGATTTACGGAGTTCTTGAAAACCTGTCGGTTCCGTACGCGCCGGCGGCCTGGTGACGAGGGGTCTTTTGGAAGGAACGATGACGAAAACATTGGGCGTGCCGACAGAGGTGAAGGACGGAGAGCGACGGGTGGCACTCGATCCCTATGCGGTGTCGATGTTGACCGCCTCGGGCATTCAGGTGCTGATCCAGCAGGAAGCTGGCGCCGCGGCGGGCTTTGTTGACGAGGAGTACCATGCCGCTGGCGCCCGGGTGGTCTCCGGCGCTGATGAGGTTTGGGCCGCGGACCTCGTAGTCAAAGTGAAGGAGCCCTTGCCGTGCGAGTGGCACCAATTTCACCCCGGTCTCCAGCTCTTCGCATATCTGCACCTAGCGGCTGAACCGTCGCTTGCCCTAGCGCTGAGCGAAGCTGGGGTGGAAGCGCACGCCTTCGAGACCGTCGTTGAGGATGGTGGGCTGCCTTTGTTGGCGCCGATGAGCGAGATCGCCGGTCGAGCGGCGGCCATCGTCGGCGGGTTCTACCTAGCGAAAGGATCGGGGACGCTCCTGGGTGGAGCGGCCGGCGTGCACCCCGCACGCGTCGTGGTCATCGGTGTAGGTGTCGCCGGCGCCATGGCCGCCCGCGGTGCTCGAGGCATGGACGCCGAAGTGCTTGGAGTTGACGTTAACCTTGACCGACTCCGACGCTTGCAATGGGACGGAACGGTAACGGCCACGCTCGCCTCGAATACCTCTGCTCTCGGAGAAGTACTGGCTGAAGCTGACCTCGTGATTGGGGCGGCACTAGTTCCCGGTGACCGAGCACCAGTCGTCCTGACCTCGGAGCAGGTGTCGGCAATGAAGCCCGGCGCAGTCGTTGTTGACCTGGCCATTGACCAGGGTGGTTGCGTCGCGACGGCTCGGCCCACGTCGCTTTCTGACCCAGTCTACGAAGTTGCCGGCGTGCTTCACTACTGCGTCACCAACGTACCTGGCCAATACCCTCGAACTGCCAGCCGTGCGCTCAGTGCCGCGGTGGCGCCTCGGGCCCGCCGGCTCGCGCTGGAGCCGAATCACCCCTCCTTGGCGGGTTCGCTGAATGTGGCCGATGGGCGCGTTGTCCATCCGGTCGTTGTCGCGGCCCTCGAGACTTCACGTCCCGCTGCCTGAGAACGAATAGGTGTGACAAACATGGCAACTGCTTCGTCTGATCTTCTAGACCGTCACCGTGCAGTTATGCCGAACTGGCTTTCGCTGTACTACGACGACCCGCTTGAACTCGTCTGTGGTGACGGGCGTTTTGTTGTCGATGGCGAGGGCCGGCGATATCTTGATTTCTTCGGCGGCATCCTGACAACTAGCACCGGCTACAACGTGCCAGAGGTCGTGGAAGCCATTCGGGAACAGGCAGGCCGAATGCTTCACACCTCGACGCTCTATCTCATCCGACCGATGGTAGAACTCGCCGAGCGGATTGCCGAGCTGTCAACTATCTCGAACGCAAAGGTCTTCTTTGTGAGCTCAGGAAGTGAGGCGGTGGAGTCAGCGTTGATGCTGGCGTGCGCGGCCAGAAGCTCCAACCAGGTATTGGCAATGCGCAACAGCTACCACGGTCGCTCCTACGCGGCGATGTCCGTTACTGGAAATCGTTCTTGGTCAGCATCAAGCCTCAGCCCATTGAACGTGCACTTCGTTCACGGAGGATGTCGGCTAGGAGGCCCACTCAGTCACCTCTCTGACCAGAAGTTGATCGCGGCCTGCGTGGCCGACCTGCGCGACGTGATCGAGACTGCGACCTCCGGCGACGTGGCCTGTCTCATCGCGGAACCCATCCAGGGCGTGGGCGGTTTTGTCTCCTCGCCCGACGGGTTGCTCGGCGCGATGAAGGAGGTTCTTGATGAGTACGGGATCCTCTTGATCGCTGACGAAGTTCAGACTGGCTGGGGTCGGACAGGTGAGCACTTCTGGGGCTTCCAGTCTCAGGACGTTGTCCCTGATTTAATGACCTTTGCTAAGGGGTTGGGCAACGGTTTGGCGATCGGCGGGGTGGTGGGTCGTCCGGACCTGATCGACTCGCTGGCGGCGAATTCTATTTCCACGTTCGGCGGGAATCCGCTGTCAGTGGCTGGCGCCTTGGCCAATCTCGACTATCTGCTCTCACACAGGCTGCAGGACAATGCGCTAAAGGTGGGTACTGACCTCAGGCAATACCTTGACGACCACGGAGCTCACCTCGGCATCGTCGGGGAAATACGAGGAAAGGGCCTGATGATTGGAGTCGAGCTCGTCCAGCAAGGTACGACACAACCGAATCCTCGGGCAGCCGCACTTGTGCATGAGGAGTGCCGCCGATTGGGCGTGTTGATTGGCAAAGGGGGGATGTATGGGAATGTCTTGCGAATCGCGCCTCCTATGAGCGTCACAAGCGATGAGGCAAAGATGGGCGGCGAGGCGATCATCGAAGCGCTACGGGTCGTGGACCGCGACGCTGCTTAGGTTCGACAGACAAAGGAGAGAGTACATGCCCGAGATCATCCGTGCCGCACTGGTTCAGACCAGGTGGACCGGGGACAAGTTGTCCATGATCGAGTCGAATGTGTCGTTGGCCCGTAGGGCTGCAGACGAAGGTGCTCAGGTTCTCTGTTTCCAAGAGCTGTTCTATGGACCATATTTCTGCCAAGTTCAGGATCCTCAGTATTTTGACTATGCCGAATCAGTCCCTGGTCCAACGACCTTAGTTATGCAGCAGTTGGCGCGAGAGACCGGGATGGTCCTCGTAGTACCGGTCTACGAGGCCGAGCAAGAGGGAGTCCTTTACAACACGGCCTTCGTAATCGATGCGGACGGGTCCTATCTCGGCAAGTACCGCAAACATCACATCCCGCAGCTACCTGGATTCTTGGAAAAGTACTATTTCCGCCCGGGAAACTTGGGCTACCCAGTGTTCCAGACATCGGTAGGGCCTATCGGCGTCTACATCTGCTACGACCGGCACTTTCCTGAGGGCTGGCGGGCCTTTGGACTTGGAGGCGCTCGCATTGTGTTCAACCCTTCGGCGACTAGTCGGGGACTCTCGGCTCACCTTTGGAACATCGAGCAACCCGCGGCTGCAGTCGCCAACGAGTACTTTGTGGGTGCCATCAATCGTGTGGGCGTTGAGCCCTTGGGCGACAATGACTTTTATGGGTCCTCGTATTTCGTGGATCCGCGTGGGCAGATGATTGGAGCGACGGCTTCGGGAACCGAGGACGACGTAGTCGTCCGAACCCTCGACATGGCACAGCTGACCGAGGTTCGCCGGACTTGGGCGTTCTACCGAGACCGCCGCCCAGACAGCTATCAAGGCCTTGTGGAACCGTGAAACTAACGATCCAGAGCGGCACGGTGGTCAACGCGACGGGTCCGTTTCTTGCTGATGTAATGGTGGAGAACGAGAAAATCGTCGGCCTTGCCGCGCCTGGCTCGGCGCCCGCAGTCTCATGGGCCTCCAATTGCGACCGGGTAATCGACGCACGCGGTCGGCTCGTGCTCCCTGGCGGCATTGACGGCCACACCCATATGGAGATGCCCTTCGGCGGCACCCAGGCTTCCGACACCTTCGAGAGCGGTACGCGGGCCGCCGCGTTTGGCGGCACAACAACCATTGTGGATTTCGCCATCCAGCGCAAGGGCGACACGTTACGTGAGGGGCTCGACGCTTGGCACGCCAAAGCTGAAGGTAACTGCTTCATTGACTACGGGTTCCATATGATTGTCTCCGACGTCAATGACAAGACTCTCAGCGAAATGGATCTGCTTGTCAATGAAGGCGTGACAAGCTTCAAGTTGTTTATGGCCTATCCCGGAGTGTTCTACTCGACTGACGGCGACATCCTCCAAGCGATGCAGCGAGCTGCAAGTAACGGCGCCATGGTGATGATGCACGCCGAGAACGGGATCGCCATAGACGTACTCGTGACACAAGCGCTAGCCCGAGGCGACAGGGAACCGCGTTTCCACAGCAAAACTCGACCGTCACTGCTGGAGGGCGAGGCTACGCATCGTGCGATCCAGTTGGCTCGCGTCGCAGGATCGCCTTTGTACATCGTCCACCTGTCGGCAGCCGAGGCGCTGGAGGAGGTCGTTGCGGCGCGTGACCGGGGCCAACACGTTTTCGCCGAGACCTGCCCACAGTATCTGTTCTTGAGCGAGGAGGATATGGCTAGACCCGGGTTCGACGGAGCAAAGTACGTCTGCTCGCCGCCGCTGCGTGAAGCGCGCAATCATGTTGACTTGTGGCGTGGCCTGCGCACCGATGATCTGGGTTTGGTGTCTACGGACCACTGTCCGTTTTGCTTTAAGGAACAGAAAGAACTTGGTCGCGGGGATTTCTCGAAGATCCCGAACGGTCTTCCTGGTGTTGAGCACCGGCTTGATCTCATATACCAGGGCGTGGTTGAAGGCCGGATTTCACTGGAGCGGTGGGTTGAGGTCGTTTCGACCACGCCAGCGCGCATGTTCGGGCTCTATCCCCGCAAAGGTGTTGTAGCTCCGGGCGCCGACGCAGACCTGGTGGTCTACGACCCCGGTGCTACACAGACGCTGTCGGCCGCGACTCATCACATGAATGCCGATTACTCCGCTTACGAAGGCCTTGAGATCCGGGGAAAAGCATCTGTCGTGCTCTCCCGGGGACAGGTCGTGTTAGAAAACGATCAGTTCATGGGATCTCTAGGTCACGGACGATTCCAAACACGCGGGCTGAACAGGTTCGTGTCGTGACGTGGCGCCAAGGTCTCTTTCGCGATCGGGCACGTCAGGGGAGCGTACAGTGAATTTCGGAGTGGTTTTGCAGACCAATCCGCCCGCTCGCAAGATTATCGAACTCGCCAAGCGGGCAGAGGCTGCTGGATTTAGCAACCTGTGGACCTTTGACTCCTGCGTGTTGTGGCAAGAACCATTCGTCATTTACTCTCAGGTCCTCTCCAACACCGAGCACCTCAAGGTCGGTCCGATGGTGACCAACCCGGCGACACGTGATTGGACAGTGACGGCGTCGCTCTTCGCAACACTGAATGAATTGTTTGGGCCGCGAACAGTGTGTGGGATTGGCCGCGGTGACTCGGCTGTGCGAGTAACTGGGGGACGACCCACCAACCTCGCAGCAGTAGGCGGCTGCATCGAGGCCGTGCAGCGCCTTGTAGCTGGCGACGAGATCGACATTGAGGGCACTTCGGTTACGATTCCATGGAACGATGGAAGCGATCTTGATGTATGGATGGGAGCCTACGGCCCGAAAGCACTGGCGGTCGCCGGGACTCTTGCCGACGGCCTCATCCTCCAGATTGCTGACCCCTTCATTGTGGAATGGGCAAGCAAGGCAGCCCGCGTTGCCGTCGAAAATGCTGGCCGTTCTCAAGATGACTTCGTAGTGTGCGTCGCTGCACCAACCTATGTCGGCGACAACCTGTCGCACCAAAGAGACCAGGTCCGGTGGTTTGGAGGCATGGTCGGCAATCATGTGGCCGACATTGTGGCGCGTTACGGGGACCAGACCGATTCAGTTCCGACGGCGTTGACGGATTACATCAAGGGACGCGAGGGCTACGACTATCGGCATCACGGCAAAACCGGTCACCCCGATACCGAGTTCGTGCCCGACAACGTTATCGATCGATTCTGCTTACTCGGTCAAGTGCCCGAGCACCTCGAGCGGCTGCGCACCCTTGAGCTCCTGGGGGTTGAACACTTTGCCCTCTACCTCATGCACGATGACATCGAGGGCACTTTGGACGCGTACGGCCGGGAGATCATCGGTCAGTTCTGATGTAGAGATCCGCGGCGCCGCCGCGGAGACTAGGAGGAAGTCTGCATGGCGAAGACTCTTGAGGTCGTCCCCCATTGGATCGACGGTAAGGCGACGACGGGGGTCGATGGAACAAGACCGCGACGAGGTAGTGTGTATGACCCGGCGACCGGGCAAATAGTACGGGAAGTGGCTCTAGCGTCCGATGCCGATGTAACAGCCGCGGTAGCCAGCGCCAAAGCGGCGTTCCCCAGGTGGAGAGGTACTTCGCTCGCCCGTCGCCAGGCGGTGCTGTTCGAGTTCCGCCAGATCCTGCGGGCCCGCGCAGGCGAGTTGGCCGAGCTCGTGACCGCCGAACACGGGAAGGTCCTGGAAGATGCCTTAGGCGAAGTGGTTCGTGGGATCGAGGTGGTCGAACTCGCCTGCGGGATCCCTCATCTGATCAAGGGCAGCTACAGCGAAGGCGCCTCGACCGGGATTGACGTCCACTCGATCCGGCAGGCTCTCGGGCCTGTCGCAATAATCAGTCCCTTCAATTTCCCGGCCATGGTGCCTTGCTGGTTCTTCCCGATCGCTATCGCATGCGGCAACACCGTAATCTTGAAGCCCTCCGAAAAGGATCCATCCGCCGCTATTTGGCTGGCCGAACGGTGGGCGGAGGCGGGACTTCCTGACGGCGTCTTCAATGTCCTCCAGGGCGATAAGGAAGCCGTCGATGGTCTCCTTAGCAATCCGGAAATTGAGGCGGTCTCGTTTGTGGGATCCACCCCCATCGCAAAGTACGTCTACGAGACGGCGTCTGCGAGTGGCAAGCGAGTTCAGGCGCTTGGCGGAGCAAAAAACCATATGGTCGTCCTTCCTGACGCGGATCTTGATCTCGCGGCGGATGCTGCAGTGAACGCCGGATTCGGCTCGGCCGGTGAGCGCTGTATGGCCATCTCAGTGTTGGTGGCCGTGGGTTCGGTTGCAGACTCGCTCATCGTGAAGATAACTGAGCGCATGAATCGCATCCGAGTCGGGGATGGACGCCGAGATCATGACATGGGCCCACTGGTGACTAGCGACCATCGCGATAAGGTCGCGTCTTATCTCGACCAGGGCGTGACCGAAGGGGCAATCCTCGTCGTAGACGGGCGCAAGGGCACTTTCGACGGCGCGCCCGACGGATTCTGGCTGGGGCCTTCCCTCTTCGATCAAGTAGAACCTGAGATGACCATATATCGAGATGAGATCTTTGGTCCTGTGTTGTCGATCGTGCGAGTGAACAGTTACGAAGATGCACTTTCGGTTGTAAACGCGAATCAGTTTGGCAACGGGACCGCTCTGTTCACCAATGATGGGGGCGCAGCCCAGAAATTTCAGAGCGAAGTCGAAGTAGGGATGGTCGGGATCAATGTTCCAATCCCTGTACCGGTTGCCTACTACTCCTTTGGCGGCTGGAAAAACTCGCTCTTTGGCGACACTCACGCATACGGGACCGAAGGGGTGGCCTTCTACACTCGAGCGAAGGTCGTGACGAGTCGCTGGGTTGATCCGTCCCGTCGAGGCATGGATCTCGGATTTCCGCAGAACGCCTGAGAGAATCAGATCGCGACATCCAGAGATGGATCGTCGAGTTGTATCGCAGTGGACACCTGGCTAGCCGAATCGAGTACCTGCGGACGTACAGCGTTCCACCTCGAGCCAGCAACCATCCGAGTTGCGAGCACGGGTTGTTGGCGGTAAGACGCAAAATCGTGACGTCAAGTTGCCAAGTAAGAGGGTCTGCCGGCTTGCCACGGCACCATCTTACACGGGTGTCGTTTGATTCCAGCCCCCATTCACGTGTCCTGGCTGGTCGTTTCACGAACCCCCGCAGCCACCACGCGGACGGCGAGATCTGAGCAGACTGCCCCAGGGGATTTGGAGTGGGTGGCTTGAACCGACACGTACATCAGTGTCAACTCAGCAGGGCACTGGTCGGAACCCCAGGCGCAATCAGGAGTCAGAAGCTGAGTGCTGCACCGAGCACCTCGGCCGCCTCTCGGTCCCGCTCCGGCAGCGCGTGCGCATAGCGATCGAGGGTCATAGTGGCCCGGGCGTGACCATGTCGCTCGGCGACAGTGCGTACGTCGACGCCGGCGGCGATGAGCGTCGTCACGGAAAAATGCCTCAGGTCATGGAAGCGGAACGGCCAACGGTCCGCCGGTGCGAGGTCCTTGCGCGTCGCCTTCGGGTTGGACTTGCGGACCTTTGCCAGCGCCGGTGCCTCCATCTTCTGGCACAGCCTGCCAAAGCGGTGCGTGAACGTGTCGGGATTGGCCGGGACGGCACCGTTGGCGTTGTAGCTCAGGACGAAGGGGTCGGAAACGAGCGGCGACTCGGCCCAGCCCGACAGGTCGTCCATGTCGTCCCATCGCCTCTGGAGCACCTCGACGCCGAGCTCATCGAGAGCGATGTCACGGGACGCGTGGGTCTTGGTCGGTCCGGTGTGCTGCTCGCCCTCCGCGACTGTGAGCGACCGCGCGAAGCGGACCCGCCCGGCGGCGAGGTCGATGTCGCTCCACCTGAGTGCCACCAGCTCGCCGCGGACGCGCACCGGTCAGCGCGGCCAGGGCAACGGCAGTGGCCAGCACCGGGTCGACGTCGACAGCCGCCTTGACCAGCGCTGAGAGCTGGTCCGGCGTCGGCACGAACATTTCCTTGCGTTCCACCTTGGGCGGGGTGGCCCGGGCCGTCGGGGCAGCGCTGATCCAGCCCCATTTGACCGCCTGGCCGCATGCTGCCGACAGGATGGAGTGGTACATGTGCACCGTGGTCGGCGACAGACCCTCAGCGAGCCATCGTCGGTAGGCCGCGTCGAGGGTATCGCCGCCGAGCTTGTCGAGCCGCACCGATCCGAGCACGGGACGGATGCGGCCCTCGATCTTGCGCTTGTTCTCGTAGAGGGTGCGCGGCCGCTGGTTCGTCTCCACCGCCTCGAGCCACTTGTCGAGGAGCTGGCCGACCGTGGCCGAAGTTCGATCGAACGTGTCGGCCTCCACTTCGGAAACGAGCTGCGAGAGCGCCTTGCCGGCCTCCTTCTCGGTGCCGTGGAACGTCCGGGTCGCCTGGCGGGGCTTTCCGGTCACCGGATCGCGACCGGTGAACGCACGCAGCTCCCAATGACCGGGGCTCCGTTCCCGCATCGTCCCGGGGCGCTTGTATCGTGAAGGCCTCGTCGCCATGCCCTACAGAGTAGGCCATTAGGGCAGCTGTAGGGCAGATACGAGTGGTCAGAGCAGAAAAATGGCTCTGACTAGGAAGGGGCTATAGCTCAGTCGGTTAGAGCGCAGCACTGATAATGCTGAGGTCGCTGGTTCGATTCCAGCTAGCCCCACCACCATCTTCACCCTCGTCAGAGGCCGTTTCTTGGCCCTTTCCGCGTTTAGTGTTCGAGCCCTCCGAAGCCGTCCATCGCGCGTTCATCGCGCGCGACGCACGCGATGGCGGCGCAGGAGAGCTCTCGACGAGCTCACCAGGCGGCGGGCTGCCGAGGAAGTGAGTCCCGAGCGCCTCTGCCGCTCCCCGGTCGGCTGCTTCCGTGGGCTGGGCGTAGATATCGAGCGTCGTGGTCGCCCGCCGATGACCCACTCGGGTCTGCACGGTCTTCACGTCGATCGCCAGCGCCACCATCACCGTGGCGTTAGCCGTGCGCAGCATCTTGAACTGGAAGCCCTCCAACCCCACCTTCAGACACGCCGGCACCCAGACTCGACGGCGCCAGTTCGCGTAGTGCAGTGGCTGGCCGTCCGGTGCGCAGAAGACGCGGGATTCGCCTTCAGCACCGGTGATCCCGCGGCGTCGGAGCTGGGTCGCCAGCTGCTCGAGCAGTACCTCGGGCGCCGCCATTGTCCTCGTGCTGTTCCACTTCGGCGATCCCGTCACCATCCGACCCTTGAACCCCCGGGTCAGCTGTGACTCGACCGTGACGGTCCGGTTCAGGAAGTCGATGGCGCCCACGCGCAGCCCGGCGCACTCGCCCCACCGTAGGCCGAGCACGGCGGCCAGGTAGATCATCCCGGAGGTGTCGGCGCCGACGGCGTCGGCCAGGTCATGGAGCTGTTCTGGCGTCACGGCCATCTGACGGACTGCCTCGGGCTCGGGAAGCCGGATCCGCCGGCATGGGGATCGCACGATGCGGTCGGTGTCCAGCGCGAACGTCATGATGGCGCTGAGGACGGCGTACTGGCGACGTACCGAGCGGGCTCCGAGCCGGGTCGACCACGTGTTGACGAGCCTCTGCACGTCCGCCGGCGTGACGTCTCCGATCGGGTACTTGCCGAGGAGCGGGAGGACGTGGACGTTCACGATCGACGTGTCCCTGGCGAGTGACGACCCTTCTTCATTGGGTTCGACTCGAGCCATTCGGCCACGACGTCCGCCACCTTGTCCGAGGCGCGGCGTGGGTCGATCCACAGCCCGCGGGCACGATCAGCTTTCTCCGTGGACTCGAAACGAACCGCCTCTTTCCTCGTGCGGAACGTGCGCGTATAGACGCGGCTTGACGCGTCGCGCAGGCGCACGTCGTACACCCGGCCACCCTTGGTTTGGCGCTTAGTGATGCTCATGGACGTCTCCCCCGTAAGACTCTATGCCGGGGTCCTGCCATCGTCCCGCGGGGCTGCGACGTCGAGGAGGTCGTCGATGAGCCGCACCAGGGAGGCCACCGTGATTCTTCGGTTCCCATCGAGCATGACCGACTCGAGCCGCCCTTCTCGGAGGAGCCGGTACACCTTGCTGCGGCTGATGCTGAGGGCCGAAGCAGCCCCGGCCGGGCTCAGAAGGAGCTTCGGCCCCGCAACCAATGCACGGTCGCCAGGACCGGCTCTGGGGCTTGTCTCCACCTTCACAGACCCATATCCGGCGTCGGGCTCGGCCAACAGCACCCCGGCTCCGGGAGAATGATCTGGCGTTCTGTAGGCACTGAACCTCCCTGGCTCTCGGCCCGAACGACAGTCCTGGCTGCCAGCCATCCTCCAGATGGACGTCACCTCGAACGTCACCCACCAATAGGAAAGCATTCGGTGCCAACGGGTGACGTTGCCGGTCACGCTCGTCGATTGTCACCTTGGACCTGCCAGTGACGTCACCTTTCCTGGTCCTCTGACCCTGAGGCTCGGGAGTGGTCGGGTCGCCATCGTGGAGGCACGCCTTCCGGTCCTACTCTGTCGGCGCGTCCAGCTCGACCGGCCCCCGACCAACGGTTGTGGCCTTCAACGCCATCCGGCGTCAAGGGCCGCTACGGGGCTCCGCCACGCTGCCCGTTGGCCGTCCAACTCGTCACCGCTCTAACTCGGGCAGCGGGCTCCGCTTCCTCGCTCGGCCGCTGGCCGCCCCTTGACCCCGCCTGGCGGTGCCGGCAAGGACGCGCCCATCGCAGCAAGGGCGAGCCCTGCTCCGAGGAGGAGCCGGAGACCGGTGTGGATTTCGCGCCGTCACAGAGAACTGGGGGGTGATGGCAACCACAGCCGGCCAGATCACAATCGTTGGTTGCCTGGGGGCGTTAACGCAGGGCCGGCTGTCTGGTCAGCCCGCGAACTCGAGCACGCCATACCAATCACGATTGTGCCGCGGGCGATCATGGCGACCGGGCGGGCATCGAGCCCACACCGGTCGCATCACTGTGACTACCTATCTGCTCCGCCAGACGGGGACATCAGCATCCACACCCGTGCACCATGTGGTGCGAACGTCACCCTCCCCGCCGCGAGCCCTGCCGGTCGACCAGTGGGGATTGCCGCCCAACAGGCGGCCGGCATCCGATGATGCAGGTGTGTGAAAGGACGACCGGCGTTTGGGGCAGTGGCAGGGATGGGTGCGTTGCCGATGCAGCCCGGTCAAGAGTGACGCTCAGGGACCTGAGACCCAACCCCGATGCCAGCGGTTCGACTCTTGGATCTTCAGTACCGGTGAGAAGCAATAGATCGGCCAGGTCTCGCGTGAGTTGCCCGCCGCGGAACGCCCATGCGGGGGCACCCGTCGCGGCGGGGACCCTGCCCCCGTACGGCACTTACATGGGTGATCCGCCACCTGGACTGAGCGTCCGGGGAGCCTTCTTCGGACGAAAGTCCGACAAGGAGGTGTGCAGTGGTGTGGTATCCGTCGTTTCAAAGTGGTCTTCGCGCAGACGGTGTGCGCGAGTACCGAGTGGGCCACGAGCTGGTGGACGAGTTCTTGGAGTTCGCCTCCGGTCGGGCCCGGCCGGCCACCGTGCGGGCCTATGCCCATGACCTGAGCGTCTTCTTCGGGGTCGTCGGCAAAGAGCCCGCCGACGTCACCCCCAGGGACGTGCTGCGCTTCGTGACTGACCAGCGGCGCCCGAGGAAGGGTGCCGAGAAGGTGGTGCGGATCTCCGACGGCGAGTCGGGACTGTCGACTTCGACCATCAAACGGCGCCTGGCCGCGGTCTCGAGCCTCTGTGGCTATCTCGTTATCCGAGGTGACGCCGGCGTGGTGACCAATCCGGTGCCGCGTGGTCTCCCAACCCGGCGCAACCGTCACCGCGGTGAACGCGGTGCGCCGCTCGTGCGCGGGGTGCGGCGTCTGCCGCGCATCTTGAACCCCGACGAGGTCGAGGCACTGATGGCGGCACTGCGCACCGATCGGGACCGGGCCATGGCCCAAGCAATGCTGCTCGGCGGCCTGCGCCGTGGCGAGGTGCTCGGTCTCCGACTCGAAGACCTTCGTCTCGGCGAGTGGCGCGTCTTCATCGCCGAGGGCAAGGGCGGCCACCAACGGCTCGTCCCGATCTCACCAACCTTCTTCGCCACGGTGGCGGACTACATGAACAAGGAGCGACCACCCGATGCCCCACCGATCGGCTCTTCGTCTCGCTCAAGGGCCCGAGGCGGGGCCAGCCGCTCTCAGCCGAGGGGATCATCGAGATCTTCAGTGCCGCCCGCGAGCGGGCCGGCCTGACCCACGGCACTTGTCACGAGCTGCGCCACACCTGCTTCACCAGATTGCGCGAAGCAGGCATGGCGATCGAGGCCGTCCAGGCCCAGGCCGGTCACCGCTCCACCGCCTCGACGAGGATCTACCTCCACCTCAGCATCGACTGGCTGGCCGAGGAGTACCGCAAGGCCATGGAGTCCCTCCACGCACCGGTGGAGGTGGCCCGATGAGCGCCCTCCCGAAGCCAGCACACACCCCGTCGCCGTGGTGGAGCACCATCGAGTTCCCCTGGGACGAGACGGCACGCAGGGCGCCCGTCATGGTGGCCACCATGGCCCGCTACCTGGACCAACTGGGCGTGTCGGCTCGCCAGACGACCGTCGGGGCCACCGAGCTCGGACTGCGCCACTTCGCCGGCCAGGTCACTGAAGCCCACCCCGAGTGCACCTCGATCGCCGTCGTCGAGTGCCGTCATGTCGAAGCGCACAAGCTCTGGCTGGCCGCTCGGCCGGGCAAGGCCGGGAAGCCACTCGCCACGGTGACCATCCGGCACCGTCTTGGCTTGTTGCGCACCTTCTTCGAGCGTCTGCGCGATTGGGACTACGACGACGCGCCAAGTCGGACGCTGATCTTCCCCGGTGACTTCCCCCAAGCCGACGAGCCGTTGCCGAAATTCCTCGACGATCCGACGATGGAGAAGTTCATCGTGGCACTGGCGAGTGACCCCGATCCTCGCCGGCGGGTCATGGTCGAGATCCTGGCCCAGACGGGCATCCGGGTGGGCGAGCTCTCCGGGCTCGACGACAAGGCCGTGACCTTGCTCGGTGACACCTTCTCGTTGCGCATTCCGGTCGGCAAGCTGCACAACGACCGATATGTGCCGATCGGGCCCGAACTGGTGCAGCTCATCGGTAACTACCAGAGGTTCCGGGGACCGAGTCGTTCAGGGAGATTGGTCGAGCGCGACGACGGCCAGCCCTTCGACCGTCGCACCATCCATCGCTATGTCGATCGGGTGGCCAAGCGCGCCGGCATCGGCCACGTCCATCCCCATCAGCTCCGCCACACTTTGGCCACCCGGATGATCAACCGGGGCATGAGCCTCGAAGCCATCGCCGCGCTCCTTGGTCACCGCTCCATGCGCATGACGCTGACTTATGCGCGCATCTCGAATCGGACCGTCGCTGAGGAGTACTTCCGGGTCACCCAGGCCGTCGAGGCCAGCTACGAGAGCGGAGAGGCGCTTCCGGGCAGCGTCGAAGGGGCCAACATGCGCCGGATAGCCGCCGAGCACCGACGGCTTTTAGGCAATGGTCACTGCACCCGACCGACCGGCCTCGACTGCACCTTCGAGTCGGTCTGCGAGCGCTGCGGCTTCTTCGAGACCGGACCTCAGTTCCTCACGATCCTGCGCCGGCAGCGAGACGACGCCGATCGCCACGGACAAGAAGATCGAGTGGAGCTCCTCGGGGGGTTTATCGAGGAGATCGACCGGGACGGCTGAATGTGGTTCGATGATCCCAGTCCAGGGTCCACGGATCACCCATGTAATCGCACCATGGAGATAGTCCCGGAGCGAAGGAAGCCCCGCTTGGTAACCAGCATAGCGCGCACATTCTCAATGCTGCGAGAAGTACTACGTACCTCCGACTAGCCGGCAGCTGGCCTTCGGGGAAATCAACCCCTCACCGCCCCCTGAGAGCCGCTGCGCGCATAAGCAGGATCGCTGCTCCATCACCTTGCAGCGGATCCGTGGGAAGTGAACCCCTTGGTGAAGAGCCAG
Source organism: uncultured Acidimicrobiaceae bacterium (assembly GCA_963717455.1). Classification (GTDB taxonomy): domain Bacteria; phylum Actinomycetota; class Acidimicrobiia; order Acidimicrobiales; family RAAP-2; genus Bog-473. The sequence goes on along the minus strand of OY970336.1, from coordinate 459,402 downwards.
ATGGGCAGGATCAACTCGAAGAGACCGCCGATGACCAGCGCCGGCATTCCTGCGCCGTGCGTCACGTTGATGAGGTTGAACATGGCCAAAATGCTTCCCAGCAAGAAGACGGGATAGCCGATGACGCCCAGCATGGAGAGGTTCCTCGGCACGATCCTCGAAGTCAGCAGGGCAGATGAGAGGACGAGGCCTGCAACACCAGATACGGCGTAGACCGCAAGCACATACGCATTCCACTGCGCGTGGTTCGTCAGGAAGTAGACGCCCACTGCCACAAGTGTGAGGCACTCCGTCACCCTCAGCGCCAGGTAGGCCTGCGCTCGAAGTGGTGCCGACGGCATGAGTATCGGCCGCATGGAAGCGCCGTTGACTGCGACGGCGAGGCCGCAGCACGCCAGAAGGAACACGCCGACGATGAGGGCAGTGTGGGCGGTCGCGGTCGAGAAGTACGAGCGGATGAGCGCGTTACCGATCGCGAAAGTGAAGGTGGCAGTGAGGAAGCACAGTCCGACGAGGACTGAGGTCTTGCTGACGGAAGTCGTGGTTGGCGTCGGAGCGCCCCTGGTCGGCCAAAACGTGGTGGGTGTCTGATGCATCGATCGGTCCAGTTTCGCTGTCATCATGGTCTCGCTCCGATGGTAAGGGCCGGCTCCAGGTGCTCCGTCTCCAGTTGCTCCGTCTCGGACAGATCCACCGCCGGAGCGGCCGTTCCCCGGGCGACGGCCCGCTCAGTCCGGATGTCGAGCACGAGCAGGCTCAGGTTCGAGACGACCGCCGCACCGATGATCGTCGTGATCAGCGCTATGAGTCCGCTGGTCGCGTGGAAACCGAGTACGGCTCCGACCAGCGCACCGACGCCAGCGGCTCCTATGCCCTTGGCCCGCATCGTCTTCGGCGTGTCGGAGCGGACCCAGCCGGCGTAGACACCGAGCCAGATCGGCACCGCGATCGAGACCACCGCCAGCAGCTGGTCGTCGAGCGGGCGGGTCGGCCAGAACCGCAGTACCAACAATGCGCCCAGGAACCATCCGCCGAGTCCGAACACGATCGGACCGGCCGAACGGATCCATGCGCCCGTCTTGCGGCCGGTACCGCCTCGGCGGCGGATCCGGATCGCCAACACCACGAGCCAGATCACTGCCAACAGGGCCAAGCCGACCATAAACGCAAGGAGGTCCTTGGCAATCGCGGTCTGCGCTGTCTGCGTGGACGATGTGGCGAAGCTGACCACGTTCAGGCTGTAGCGCGACGTGTCGACCTGGCCGGTGGCGTAGAACGTGGTCAGCAACTGTGTGCTGGCGCTCGGCTCGTAGGACTCGAAGTCGTCCACGTGCCCGAGCCCGGACAAGATGACCTGATGCCCGTTGGAAAGGTGCGGCAACAGCTCCTTCGTGGCGTTCTGGGCCGGTGTCTCGAAGTCAAGTGTCCCGCCGATGAGCAGCGTCGGGACATTCGAGTTCTGCACGCTGGTGTACTGGTTCTCGCCCGGGTTGGCCGGCCAGGCGTGCACAAGGCCTCCTGCCCCCCACAAGAACTCCCCGAGGGGATTGCCGATGATCGAGCCACGGTTCGCGCCGGAGCTGAAGTAGCGCTCGACGGGCTGCGCGTCGGCCATCCCGATGCTGGCAAACTCGCCCCAGGTGAACGACGTGGGGAGGGTGAGATTCGCCATCGTCGATAGCAGCCACAGGCCGCTTGAATCGCCCTGCGCGGCGGAGATCCACGAGTCGAGGGTCATCGGCCCGGACAGTGGCGAATCTACCGAGGTCGCCTCCGTGAGCCCGAGGAACGTCCCGACCAGGGCGTTGCCCGGCTTGATCGGCAGGGAGTACCAACTGCTCGGCATGTGCGCCGCCGTGTGCTGCATGCTCGCGGCGAGGTTTTTGGTGCGGGCGTGGCAGGCAGGCTGCTTCGCGCACAGCGCCGAGTAACGCTCGATACCCTGATCGATCTCGGCTCCGCTGTAAATGAAGTTCCCGGGCGGGTTGACCCCGACCATCACCGAGCGGTCGACACTGTTCGGATACCGCCACTGGTAGATCATCGCCAGACGGGTCCCGGCGCTCTCGCTGAGTAAGTCGATGCGCTGGTAGCCCAGCGCGACGCGAGCGGCTTCGATGTCGTCGGCCTGCTCCTCCATCGTGTAGCCGGCGAGGTCGACGCCGCTTCGCTCAAGCCGCTTCGCGCACGAGGCGAAGGAACCTGAGTACGCAGTCAGCGACGCTTTGGTGAGGTAGTTTGAGTTCTCGAGCGCCGCCGTCACCTCGGGACAGTTCAGCACCGAAGAACCGTCGACGCCGCGGTAGCCGACCATCACGACATCGTGCTGAGCGGCCAGGCGGTTCGCCTGGGGGAACGTCATGTTGGTCTCGCCCGGGCCGCCGCTGAGATGGAAGATTGGTGCCAACGGGTGAGATGAGCGAGCCAGGATCCGGGTTACCGGAAGCGCGATCAGGCGGGACCGGGGGTCGGCCCGGTTCTCCCGCACGACCAACGTGCCGCAGGATGCGCGTATCGCACCCTTCTCGGCCGCATAAGTGCACGGGTGCATGGTCAGCTGGCCGGCGTGCGCCCCCTGCGCGACCGAGACCGCGGCGTCGCCGGGTGCGAACCCGATGTACGTCAGACCGAACAACATCACCCCGATGACCACCAGGGCAACGATCCGGGCCCAGGTGAATGCCCGTGGTCTTTGCGGCGCCGGTCTTGGTTGGTCGACTGCCACGGTCTTGCCGTCGCGCTTGGTCGGATTGATTTCCTCGATCATCGTTCTTCCTTTCGTCGACCCTCGTTGTGCCATATGTCGAACCTAAGGTGCGATGGCGAGATCGGCATCGTCGGGAGGCTGTGTTGGCGCTCCTACCATCTGACGATTGCGACTCCTACGTAGGTAGGAGGCGGGAACGGAGGGAGGGGAGTACGTTCAGCGGGTGAGCCGAATCGAACATCTCGTCCGCACGTACTGGTTCGACCTCCTGATCGCGCTGGTGGCAATCGTGGCGATGCTCGACGTGGTGCTCGGACGCGGTTCGTCCGGAGCTCCGACAACGACGCTGTGGTTCTGCCTTCCCGCGCTCGCGATCCTGGTGCTTCCCCTGTTCACGCGGCGACGATTTCCGTTTGCCGGACCGGCGGGGTACTGGCTTTTGGCCGCGGGAATCTCTTTCGTCGACCCGCTGTTGATCCCGTATCCCAACTCCCTCTTCCTGATCGGGCTGGTGGCTGCATTCCTGCTCGGGAACCTTCGGGACCTCCGGCGGGCCGGCCTCGGACTGGCGATCGTGGTCGGCGCTTCGGCGACCCTCGTCTACAACATCCCCGGAGTCTCGGTCGACCAGATCGTCTTCATTCCCGTCGACTTCGCCGTCGCCTGGGTTGCAGGCCTTGCCGTCCGCGCCCGGGTCGAGCAGGCCGAGGTGGCGGAGTCACATGCGACCCAGGCCGAGCAGGAGCGGGATGCAGCTGCGCGCGTCGCCGTAGCCGAGGAGCGGGCGCGGATCGCGCGCGAGCTGCATGACATCGTCGCGCACGCCGTCAGCGTGATGGTGCTGCAAGTCGGCGCTGTCAGGCACCAGCTCCCTGACACGATGGCCGAGGATCGCGCTGCCCTCAGGAGTGTCGAGCAGGCCGGACGCGGCGCACTGGCGGAGATGCGCCGTCTGCTCAGTGTGATGCGCCGTGACGGCGACGGCGTCGAGCTCGCACCTCAGCCCGGCCTTGACGGCCTCGACTCGTTGATCAAGGAGATCGGCCGCGCCGGGCTCCCCGTCGAGCTGCACCTCGACGGGGAGCGTTTTCCACTCCCGCCAGGGATTGACCTCTCTGCGTATCGGATCGTTCAGGAGGGTCTCACCAACGCGCTCAAGCATGCTCGCGCCAGCCATGCGGAGGTCACCGTCCGGTATAGGCCCGACGAGGTAGGGATCGAGGTGCGCGACGATGGCACCGGCGCGACGCCGAGCGACGGCTACGGCCACGGACTGATCGGCATCCGCGAACGCGTCAGACTCTACGGCGGCGAGATGACCGCAGGCAGGACAAACGGCGGCGGCTTCACGCTCAGCACCCGCCTCCCACTCGCCTCAGACCGGCCATGACGATCCGAGTCCTCATCGCCGACGACCAGTCCATGGTCCGCGCCGGCTTCCGAATGTTGCTCTCCGGCGAACAAGACATGGAAGTCGTCGCCGAAGCAAGCAACGGACTCGAAGCGGTGGCCATGGCCGCGCGATTTGACCCGACCGTGATCCTGATGGACATCCGCATGCCAGAGCTCGACGGGCTCCAGGCCACCCGCCGGATCCTCGCCGCCGACGACACGGCGCGGATCCTGATCCTCACCACCTTCGGACTCGAAGAATACGTCTACGAAGCCCTAAGCGCCGGCGCGAGCGGATTCGTGCTCAAAGACGATCCCCCCGAACAGCTGATCGAGGCGGTCCGCACCGTCGCCGCTGGAGACGCGCTCCTCTCACCCGCAATCACCAAACAAGTGATCAAGAAATTCACAAGCATCCCTCGCCACGAGCCGCCGAAAGAACTTGACGGGCTCACCTCACGCGAGCAAGACATCCTCCGGCTCATTGCCCAGGGCCTATCGAACGCAGAGATCGGCGCGGAGCTCTACATCAGCGAGACGACCGTCAAGACCCACGTCACGCACGTCCTCCAGAAACTCGACCTCCGCGACCGCGTCCAAGTCGTCGTGCTCGCATACCAGACCGGGTTCGTAACGTGAGCCATGCCCACCTAAGCCTCACAGAAAGCCGCAAGTGCGAATGCCGCCGTTCCGTCGATCCCGCGCCGCAAGACCATCTCTGAGTCGCCTCCGCGCGTCTCCGGAGGGGCCGTTGTGAACGCGGAAAACCGCAAAGTGGGGATTCGGGTGGATGCGCAAGCGGCTCCGCCGGATGCGGGATGCGTCCCCGGGCCGGCAATGAGCCTTGGTCCCATACCTTGACCTTCGACCAGTTGAGTCCATCTAGGCGGAGATGCCGAGGCCGCCTGCCGCAACTGGCGGATGAAACGAATCGCCTCGATGGAGACTGGTGAGGTAGGCCGCTGGTTCGGTGTGGCCGGTGCGGCGGATGGGCTCAGTCCCGTCGGTTTTCCGTTGGGTGCGTGTGTTCCATCTCGCCTGGGCGTCAACGTCCCCAGCGGCCCCCTATCAAACCGTGCATGCGGTTCTCCCGCACACGGCTTTCCGACACCGTTCATCGTCAGGCATGCGCAGTCCCCCAATACCGGACTCTCCCAGTGAGTCGGTAGGTGCCGAGTTCGGTCAGCCAGGCATAGTTGAACCGGCTGGCTCGAAGACGGCCTCGGGTGGCGTATTTGACGCTGGCCAGCTTGGACATCCGGAAGTGCACGTAGCTGTCGATGACGGCGAACTTGCGGTTCGAGTTTCCGTATCGGAAGTACGCCCCCCAGCCCCGCAGAATGGGAGTGAGGTCAGCGACAACATTGTGCAGGTCCCGGCCTGCGAAGCGGCGGTCGGTGTGGTCACGGATCTTGGCCCGGATAGAGGCCATGGCCCGTGGTGACGGCCACTTCGACAGGTAGCGGCGATCCCCGAACTTCGACGGGGTCTTCCGATGCGTGAAGCCCAAGAAGTCGAACCCGTCGGTGCCATCACCGATGTAGACGATGCGGGTCTTGTCGGGGTGCAGGCGCAGCCCGAGGCCAACCAGTACCGCCTCGATCCGGCGCTGGGCTTCTTCGGCCCGGCTCCGGCTGGTGGTGAGGACGACGAGATCGTCGGCGTAGCGGACCAGCGTCCCCAGGGGGGCCGCTTTCGCCCACGCCATATCAATGACGTGCAGAGCGATGTTGGCCAGCAACGGGGAGATCGGTGAACCCTGCGGTGTCCCTGACTCAGTGTCAGAGACCAACCCGCCCTCGAACACCCCAGCTCTGAGCCAACTCCGCAGCAGCTTCAACATCTGCCGGTCGAGAACCCGGCGCTCGACCTGAGCCATGAGGGCCTCGTGGTCGATCTCGTCGAAGCAGGCTTTGATGTCGGCGTCGAGCACCCAGTTCGCTCCCCGATTCGCCGTCACCCGGATCGCTTCGAGCGCCTGGTGGGCGGAGCGCTTGGGTCGGAACCCATAGCTCTGCGGGGAGAAATCGGCCTCGAAGATGGGCTCGAGGACGATCTTGGCCGCCGACATGACCACCCGGTCGGCCACCGTGGGGATCCCGAGCGGCCGGGTTTCACCCGGCTTGCCCGATTTCGGGATGTGGACCCGCCGCAGAGGCTTCGGACGATACGTCTTTGCCTGAAGCTGAACGGCGAGGCCGTGGAGGAACACCTTGACCCCGTTGGTGCCACCTTCGGTGATCGACGCAATCGTCACGCCGTCAACTCCGGGGGCACCCTGGTTCTTTGCCACCTCGACCCAGGCCCGCCACAAGACATCGCTGCGGGCGACCTTGTCGTAGAGGGCGTGGAAGCGTCTGGTGGGGTTCTGCTTGGCGCTGCGATAGAGCACGCGTTGAAGGGCTCGGACCGGGTCCACGCCTTCGGCGTGGCTGACGGATCTAGCCGAGTGTTCGGCACTCATCAGGGTTCCTCTCCATCTTCGCCATGCACAGGTGAAGCAGGGGCCCTTCGCTCGGACCGGGTTGTGTTGTCCCGGCCGTCATCGCTACTACGGCCCCCTCCGACTTCCTCTCGGCTCCCTGGCACTTCCCGTCACCGGTTATAGACAGGGCTGCTTCCCGGACCGCAGATCCGGAGCCGAGGAGGATCTCTCCAGTTCCAAGGACACCCTTCTGACCATTCCACGCCCCCTGCGCCGGGAGGTTCGTAAGCACCCGCTCCAAGATCTCTGGTGCCGTCCATGGCCTTCGCCCATAGGGAAGGGGCTCGGCTCCTCCTCGTCCGTGCGAACACGGACCGGCGTAACGACGCTGCAGGCTTCACTTGATGTTGCGGACTGGTCAGTTGTTCGGCCCCGCTTCGCACCCGGCCTCTCGACCACGCACGGGGGCTTCACTACCGGGGACCTTGGCGTCTCCCCGGACCGGACTCGCACCGGCTGGCTGCCCTCAGCTTGTCGATTGGTTACGTCATCACAACCTCCTTGTTGTCATGGCGCCCAATCTCCTGGACGCACTCCCGGTTCGCCGGTTGTGGGTCGCCCTGACCACTGGTGGTGCTTGCCCACTTGACCTGCTGCCAGTCGGCACGAGGAGAAATGAGTCCGACATTCAGGGACACCCGGACGTGCCAGAGGGCTATCTCAGGCCCAAGCCGATGGCTTACGTAGCTCCAGCGAGACCAGTGCTCGACCTTCAAAGTCTCATCCACAAGGATCACCGCGTCGGCCGCCGGGCGAGCAGCCGTTCCTGCGAGTGCGCTGCCGGGCAGGTGAACTGAGAGTTCTCTCCAGCCTCCGATAGCGTTCGGAATGTGGACGACGAGCTACAGGTGCAATACGCGAAAACCCACGATGGGCTTCACATCGCCTACGCCGGGTTGGGCCATGGTCCGCCTGATCTGGTGCAGATCGTGGGCACGACGACCCACCTGCGGCTGACCTACGAAGAGCCGCTCAGTAGGAGGTACCACGAGCGCCTCGCCTCCTTTGTCCACCTGGTGTTGCTCGACGAGCGCGGAGCAGGAATGTCGGATCCGATTGCTCTCTCCCAGCTGCCGACCCTTGAAGAACGGATGGACGACATTCGAGCTGTGCTTGACACTTTGGAACTCGAGCGGGCAACGCTAAACGGGATCGGAGACGGCGGGCCGCTTGCTCTGCTCTTTGCGGCCACGTATCCGGAGAGAGTCGATCGCCTCATCTGCTACGGCACATATGCAACGATGACCGCTCACGCTGACTATCCAATGGGCATCCCGTCCGAGGTCCTCGAAGAACTGATCTCAGGCATCCCCGACGTGTGGGGCACAGGTTGGATGGTGAACCTCCTCGCTCCGAGCTTGGCCAATGGACCATTTCGCGAACGATGGGCTCGCTTTGAGAGCAGTTCGGCCAGTCCGGGCCAGGCTCAGGCGATAGTACGCCGAACGCTCCTGAGCGACGTACGACCGGCCTTGGCGGCCATCACGGCACCGACATTGGTGATGCACCGCACAGGGGACCGCAAGGTCCCCATTGCAATGGGCCGCTACCTGGCCGAGCACATCACCGGGGCAAGATTCGTCGAACTCCCGGGGGAGGACGCTCTTCCCTTTGTCGGTGATGTCGACTCCCTGATCGCTGAGGTTGAAGACTTTGTGACCGGACAACGTTCCAGCTTTGACACCGATCGCCTATTGGCCACCGTTCTCTTCACCGACATCGTCGACTCCACTCGACTGGCCTCAGACTCCGGTGACGCTAGTTGGAGCGAACTACTCGACCTGCATGACGCCCTGGTCCAGCGTCAGTTGGAGCGCTTCCGTGGGCGGTCGGTCAAGAGTACGGGTGACGGATTTATGGCAACCTTCGACGGTCCGGTGCGGGCCATGCGTTGTGCCTGTGCCATTCGCGATGGTGCTCGAAAGCTGGGGATCGAGATCCGCGCCGGCCTTCACACGGGCGAGGTCGAAGTACGGGGGGACGACATTGCAGGTATTGCCGTTCACCTTGCGTCGAGAGTGGAGGCGATCGCACAGCCCAGCGAGGTTTTGGTCTCATCAGCGATTCCACCCCTAGTTGCCGGGTCGGGAATCACGTTCATCGACCGGGGCAACCACAATTTGAAGGGCGTACCCAGCTCTTGGAAGCTGTTCGCTGTTCAGGACTAGGCGATCAATCTGCCACCTGCGGGCGCTCGGGACTGTTCTCTTGACTTAAGGCGCAACTGCCCCACATCACTCACCAGCCACCTGGGATGGACCTATCCCCGTTCGCCGGTTATGCGGGTGTTCCGTCCCCCAGGCCGTCGTTCTCGCTGAGCGCCTTCATGTCACTGTCGATTTTGGCCATGATCCTCATGTACTCAGCATGGAACGCCAGGCACTTCGGACACAGGTAGACGTCTCCGTCGTGCTGAAGGTGCCCCCGGCGCGGGGTTCTCGACAATTCGAGCACTCGGGCGCTGCGGGCCCCACGAGCTTCACCATCTCATTCTGCCCGAAAGCAATGGGCGCCAATGAGGTGTTCGCTGTCTTCTTCGCGACAAGGAGGAAGACCATGTCCACAGTGAACCTGAACGCCACCGTTCTGGTGAGCGCCACCGAAAGCCCATTCGAGGAAGCCCACATGGCAGCAGCGGCCTTCTTGGCCCGCTATAGCGGCCGGACGCTCGAGACCTACCGCTTTGACCTGCGCAGCTACTTCGAGTGGTGCGCCGGCGTCGGACTGGCTGTCCTCGAGGCCAAGCGACCGCACATCGAGCTGTGGCGAGCGGCCAGCGAGGAGCGAGGACTGGCCGCGTCGACCATCGACCGGCGGCTGTCGACCATCTGCGGCTTCTACCGCTTCGCCCACATCGACGGGCGGATCAGTGCCAACCCCGCCCAATACGTCCGACGCCCCAAGGTTTACCCGAGCGAGGGCCGCGGTCTCGACCGGGGCGAGCTCGGTACCTTCCTCTTCGCGGCCGAGCGCTACGACCATGACCATGCCGCCCTGGCGGTGCTCCTCGGTCTGAACGGGCTGCGGGTGAGCGAAGCCTGCGCCACCGATGCCGAGGATCTCGGGTTTGACCGGGGTCACCGCACGCTGCGCATTATCGGCAAAGGCAACAAGCCAGCAGTCATCCCCCTCGTCCCAAGGGTGGCCCGTACCATCGACCTGGTCCTCGGCGAGCGCTGCGCGGGCCCGATCCTCCATCGGCGCGACGGCGTGCGCCTCGACCGGCGTACTGCCCACCGCTGGGTCCGCTCCATCGGCAAGAGGGCCGGGCTCGGGATCGTCCATCCCCACATGCTCCGAGCCGCCTTCATCATGGCCGCCCTCGACGCCGGCGTGCCCCTGCGTGACGTCCAGCTGGCCGCCCGCCATGCCGATCCGCGCACGACGACCATTTATGACCGTCGGCGGGAGAACTTCGACCGCCATGCCGCCTACGTCGTCGTGGCGTTCGTCGCCGGCAGTTAGGGTGCCTTGGCTATCAGCTCGAGTCCGCGGTGCTCGCAAGGTCGATCAGTTGCGTTTGTCAGGTCTGCGCCACGCTTCGAGAACTTGTTGGATGTCAGATCGCACCCGATCGCGGGCCTCAGCACGTGGGATCCCGGACATGAGGAATTGGTCATAGCCGGTATCGCTGTGACGCACCGAGGCGACGACGGCGAGCGTGACGGCGTCGGGGTCGAGCGCCCGGCCAGCCGCACTGCGGCCCACGCGTCCGCTCCCCCGAGTTCCGGCATGGGCCGCGATGACCTCGGCCCTCTCCGGCGGACAACCCGGAAAGAGGCGAATGATCTCTTCGCCCAAAGAGTCCGTGAAGGATTTGTCCTCAACCGATCGGTGTTCGGCCTCGCGCAGGCGGCGCCTGGCCCGTGCCTCCTCGTCCGCCAGGCAAGCAGCTTCGGCCTGGGCCAGTGCCGCTTCCTCGACAAGAATCCCCTGGCGCTCGTAGCGGCCCCTCGAGCGACTGAAGCGCACCACGACGGCGGCAAGTCCACTGGCCTTTTTCGCTCGCCGGGTGAGTGCCGCGTCACCGGCGGCTAAGAAGACCAGTTGGTCGAGATCCGAACACACGAGGCACAGGGGTCCGTCGCCCTCCATGAACAGCAGGTCGCCGGTGCCGGCGCATTCCGTGCAGATCCACTCCTTCAGTGCTGAGATCACGACCAGATCCGGAGCCCGCCCCTGCTTCTCGGCCAGGCGCACTTTCTTGGCCTCGGAGAGCTCCGGGGAGATCCAATGGGTTCTGTAGGCGGCTTCGATGCCGGGATCACCGGTCTTCGAGAACCGCAATGGTCGATGATCCCTCGACCGCGACAGGTAAGCGGTCTCGCTTGGGTTCAGGCCCTGCTCCCGGGCCCAACGGCGGAAGGCGGCCATTGCGGTCGAGATCTTTGAGAGATTGGCCGTGACCTGGCGCTCCAGGTAGTCCACCCGACCCTGACGCCACCGATCGACCTGAGGTGTCGTCAGCCATCCGATCCCTACCAGCACGTCGATCGCCGTCACGAAATGGCGATCGGCAAGGGCCTCCTCAGCCGCCTTGACCACCCGCTCTTCGAGCTTGGTCCGAGCCGTTCTGGCCATGGGTAAAGAGTTTCGATCAGACCACGATGGCTGTCCACCAATCCGGCGCGCGCATCGCAGTCCGTTCGAGAAGGACCTACCCCGGGGTGCGAGACTTGCCGAGTGAGCGACGTAGTCGATTCGCCTTTTGACTTCTCCGACGTACCCGACCTGGTCACCGCTTGGCCATGTGAACCTGACTGGTGTGAACGCCAACGTCACAAGGGCCTGGCCCCCCGTGGAACGTATGCACTGTGGTCCACTGCCGACGTCCTCGCCGATCATTGGCACGAGCGTCTCGCGATCCCGAGCCTGTCCAGTTCTGATCGTCCGGCGCTCGATCGCTGGTTCGACGACCTCCCCCCTATCGCCCGCCGCCTCCGGACGACAGCTTGGCTCTCCCGCTTTGCGGCTTCCTTCGACGACCTCGCCGCAGGTGTCGCGAGCGGTCATCTCGAGCTCGCGTGCACTGGCGAAGAAGTAGCCTTCCGGATTCTTTTGAGCGACTGCGCACGGGTACTCAGCGACGGACTCGCGGTTCCACCGAACTTTGACGAGTGGCCCGGCCACGGCGACGACTTCGACTTCGATCTCAACCGAATCGAGACGATTGTCTGCTGGGACTACGACGTCGAATGGCTATGGGATCCCGAACTCGACGGAATAGAGAGCGAGGACATTGCCGAATCTCCGCTCATCGGTGCTGTCAACTTGCACCCGAGAGATTGGTTCCACGCGTTTGCAGATGCCACTCGAATTCCGTCTCCCGGTCAGCCCCTTCCTTCGGTCTGACCCGTGGAGCTGGTGGCTACAACCGGCACGGTCTCGCTGACCAGGCCGAACAGGCCCATTTGCCGCACCCCAACAGCCGAAATTTAAGCCCGACCATCCACCGTCGCCAACGGGCAATTCGATATGCCTTCCAGCAGCGTCCACACCCTGCCCGCCAGTGCCCGGCGACGCTGGGTATGACCACATCGTGTTGACGTCAGCAGGACAATCGCCACCAGGCCGGCATGGGCGGGGACGTCGGCCCGCTGGAGGGGGTGTGTGTTCAGGGCCAGATCAGCTGAGCGTTAAGGCGAGGGCTCGTGGTCGATCGGCAGTCCAAGTCCGGCGCCTCGGTCAGACACGCTCGGCTGCTTGCAGCCCTTAGGGTCTGCGGCATGAAGACGACTCGTCTCGAAGTCACGATGAGCGAGGTACAGCCAGCCGTAGTGCGGGTTCTCGATGTCCCGGCGGGGGTTCTCCTTCCCCAGCTGCACGATCTTCTGCAGGCGGCCCTCGGTTGGACCGACTCACACCTGCATCAGTTCGTAGCGGGCGACATCTGCTACGGAATGCCCGACATCGACGGACCTGACGACGAGCGCGACGAGTCGGCCGTGGTGCTCCGGGCGCTGCCCAATCGCTTCGCCTACCTCTACGACTTCGGCGACGGCTGGGAGCACGAGGTGGTTGTTGTCGGACCCGGAGGTGACCTCCCGGGCGTCGTCTCGGGGGAGGGTGCATGCCCCCCCGAGGACGTCGGCGGGCCGCATGGCTACGTCGAGTTCCGCAGGGTGATCGCTGACCCCGACGAGACTAAGCACGAACACTTCCGGACCTGGGCGGGAAGCTGGAACGACGGCTTCGACCTGGACGCCACCGACCTGCTCGTCCGCCAAACCGTCGGTGCGGTGCCGGCGCCGGTTCGACTCCTACTCGGGCTGGCCGCCGATGGAGTGAAGTTGACTCCAGGTGGTCGCCTGCCGCGTGCCTTCGTGCGCGAAGTCCAGGAGCTATATCCGAGTTGGAACCTGTCGGAACGGCCCGCGTCCATAGAAGAGGACCTACCGCCGCTGGCTGCCCTGCATGATCGGTTGCGGCACGTCGGGCTCCTCCGCTTACACAAAGGAACTCTCGGTCCCACGCGGTCCGCCGTCGACGACCTCGAGGTGATCCGACGGCTCAGGTCGTGGTTCAGCCCTGGCGACGGCTTCGTGCCCATTCTCGTCAGCGACGCCCTCGCCAACCTCGTCGTCGACGGCCCCTGCCGCCCCGACGAGCTGACCGCTCGGCTACTGCCCGTGCTTGGCGATCGTTGGGTCACTAGCCAAGGTCAAGGGCTGGATGCGGGTCGGGTCCGCCAGGAGTTGTACGGGCTGCAGTCCGTCCTGGTGGGGCTCGACCTCATTCAGAGCGACAAGGGAACATGGACCGCGGGTCCTTCCGCGCTCTGGCTGCTGCCGCGGGCGACGGCGCTAGCCGACATATGGTCAAGATGGCACACGTCGTCGTAAAAGGGCCGGCTTCGGGGCAAGGTCACCAAGAGCGCTTCCCCGCGGTGTGACTTCTTCCCGGCGAACCGGGGCCAGTCTGTGCGTCCGATACCTGCCGGCTGACGAGTCCGATCGATCACAATAGGTTCATGAAACGTCGAGAGCCCCAGCCAGGCGAGGCCCAGATGTACGTAGAGCCTGTGGGGAAAATCAGGGTGTCGGGAGATCCCCTATGGGCGGTCCTGATCCCGCCCCGCCTGTCCCGCTTTCGCCAACTGGTCCAGATCGCCGATGAGCAACTGGATGTGGACTTCACGGGATGGAACAAGTTCGTTCTACTCACGGCTGACCGCGCATTCCTGTTCCCTCGAGAGGCAAACAACGTCGAGTGGTTTGAGCGCGAACTGGCCGCGTACCGAACGTTGGAGCCAATCGGGCTATCGGTTGTTCCCAAACTGTTAGGGGAATGGCGGGATGAGAAGGTCTATCCGCATCCGTTCGCCGCTGTTTCCCGACTTCCTGGCACTCATCCGGCCGATGCAAGTGATCTGTTTGATCAGCTTTACCGCTCAATCGCCCATTGTCATGAAATCGTGCCGCCGGAGATACCTGGCTCCCGACCGCCCGCCCACCACGATCGCGCCCACAATCGCTGGCTCCGTCGAGCCCTCGATCCCCGTACCACCCGGGAGGCTGTGGCTGAGGCGGCCGATCGCCTCGATTGCCCCGATCGAATCGAGCGATGGAGTGAGCGAATGGAGGTGGCGGCGCAGCTCCCCCATGTCCTGGTGCACGGAGACATCCATGAAGACCAACTCCTCGTCGTCGATGGACAGCTCACAGGCATTCTCGACTGGGAGACCGCACGCATCGACCATCCTTTCTGGGACTTCGATCCAGGCGAGTGGGGAACGGGACTTTGGCGGCGGCACCGGCTCGAGTTCTCAGGGCTGTGGTCAGTCGCGTGGGGGTCTTATGCCGGCGAACGCGGTCTGGACCCTGACTCCGTACCACTCGAAACTGCATTCCGGTTGCGCCACGCACTGTTCCTATTGGACGCTGACCGGGATCCATCGGTTGCTGGGACAATCGGCGAGCATCTCGCGGCGATCTGAACCAGTCTTGAACAACGCAGCTTATGGCGGCGTGCCACGTAGAAGAGCCTGGCGATTGCTCCCACGATACCGAGCATCGCCCGACGGGCGTACTGGGCGGCTCGACCACCCATTGGGGTGCTGAACCGGCGTCAGTTGAGGCGATAGAAAGGGTGTGAGTGGCCTAGAGCCCGAAGACGCGACGAACCTCCCGTTGGATGGGCGCAGACGTCAAGGGTTCCGCCGGGCATGAGTAACCCGATGACGATCGTTCTGGTTTCGCTCTTCGAGTCTCGGGGTTCGCGGTTGTCTCTCAATCTGACGAACCGCTTGCCAGGACATCACACGGTGACGCCCTTCTCGGGTTAGGAGCCCTTTTGAACTGGGGCATTTAGCGCTCGCTCTGTCATTCAGCCTTGCTTAATCGTACGATTTGAGCCATGGAACCCAGTGAATCCGAACGCACTGGCAATGGCACTGTGTTTGATCGGGCCGCACCCACCTACGGCCAGGTCGGTCCTGATTTCTTTTCTGATCTCGGCGCCCTTCTCGTAACCCGAATGAGCATTCCGAGCGGGTCGAAGTTGATCGACGTTGGTGCCGGAACTGGCGCCGTCAGCGCGGCCGCATCCCAGCGTTTGGGAACGAGCGGATTTGTGTTCGCCGTCGATGTCGCCCTCAAAATGCTGGCTCAACTGCGGTCTCGATTTGATGGACTTACGGAGACTCCAATCGTGACGGCCCTGATGGATGCCGCAGCTTTGGGCGTACGAAGCGCCTCGGTCGATGTGGCACTTTCGGGAATCGCGCTCCAGTCGATGTCTGATCCGCGATCGGCAGTGGACGAAATGTGCCGAGTGCAGCGCCCGGGGGGAGCCTTCGGAATCTCCACATCCAAAGGATGGTGGTGGCAAGAAGACCCACGGTGGCGGTGGCATGCGGTGCTTCTTGATGAACTTGGCGTTGCGATCGACGATCCTCCACCGTCGTCAGGCCAGCGCTTCGTGGATCAACTGCTGTCCGACATGCCACTTTCCAGTGTGGAACGCACCGAAGAGGTGCTCGATTTCGAGTTTGAGGACGCAGAGACCTACTGGAACTGGTGCTGGTCCCATGGCTGGCGGGGCGTTATGGAACGACTTAGTGCGGAGCAGCTAGCCAGGTATCAGAGGGGCGTGCTCGAGTCCATAGGCGACGGTCCTATGCCAGGACAACTTGTAGCTCAGTTAGCGACCGCTGTCCGCAGATAGCGCAAAACGTGGTTCCGCGTCGCGATCTTTCTCTTGCATGGCCGCGTGCTGCCCACCAAGCCTGCTCGAACGTCCCCAAAGCGTCGTGCCAGCGCCAATGCATCGGTAAAGGGGCTCTTCGGAAATGAGCGGGGTGCAGGTGCAGCAGGTGGATCCGCGACCGCGTAGCGGGGGTCCACCAGTCTGAGGTTGTTCGACGACCGCAGATGGAGGACCCCCGTGGTGACTGACCCTACGCGCGCGCTGGAGTGGATGATCGGACTTCGGGCGATCGCATTCCTTGGCGCAGAGGACGGCGCTGGCGACCAGGCGAGGATCCACCTCGAGACGAAGCCCTCGCTCGTGGGGTGTCCGAGGTGCGGGGTGCTCGCCCGGGTCAAGGACCGCTCCCGCGTCGAGCTGGTCGACCTCGCGGTGTTCGGGCGCCCGACACGGCTGGTGTGGCACAAGCGCCGATGGATGTGTCCCGATGGGGACTGTGCGATGGGTTCGTGGACCGAGGAGGACGATCGCATCGCCGGGCCCCGCCAGGTGCTCACGTCCCGGGCGGCCCGCTGGGCGACCATCCAGGTCGGCCATCATGCCCGCAGCGTCAATGAGGTGGCGGGCGAGCTCGGCTGTGACTGGCACACCGTGAACGACACCGTCGTGGCCTACGGGGAGGCCCTGCTCGACGCCGACGAGGGGCGCATCGGCGAGGTCAGCGCCCTCGGGCTCGACGAGGTGCTGATGGTGAGGACCGGTCCCTACCACCGCCAGCACTTCTCCACCCAGATCGTCGACGTCCGCGCCGGCCAGCTCCTCGACGTCGTCCCTGGTCGTGGGAGTGCCGAGCCCATGGCCTGGTTGGCCGAGCAGACGAGCGCGTTCCGTGAGCGCATCGAGTTCGGCACCCTTGACCTGTCCGGCCCCTATCGACGCGTCTTCGAGATCATGGTGCCCGGCGCCACCTTGGTCGCCGACCCCTTCCACGTCACCAAACTCGCCAACACCAAGCTCGACGAGTGCCGACGCCGGGTGCAGAACGAGACGCTCGGACACCGGGGCCGCAAGTCCGATCCGCTCTATCGATGCCGGCGCCTGTTGACCAAGGCCAAGGAGCGCCTCGACGACAACGGTCACGAGAGGCTGATCGGCCTCCTTCGTGCCGGCGATCCCCACGGCGACGTGGCCACCTGCTGGGAGGCGAAAGAAGCGGTGCGCGAGCTCTACGCGCACGCCGATGCCGACCTCGCCCTCGAGTGGGTGACCCAGCTCGGCCACGACCTCCAGGACAAGGACTACCCGATCGAGGCCCGTTCCCTCGGCCGCACCCTCATCCGCTGGAAGCATCAGATCGCCGCCTGGCACCGCGCCCACGTCTCGAACGGACCGACCGAGGCGGTCAACAACCTCATCAAGCGGGTCAAGCGCGCCGCCTTCGGGTTCACATCCTTCCGGAACTACCGGATCCGCTCACTGCTCTACGCCGGCAAGCCCAACTGGGACCTGCTGGCCACCGTCACGCCCCGCTGAAATCCGAAGAGCCGGTAAAGGACGATGCAGCCAGATTGTGCCGCGGGCTCGACCCGGCGCTATGTCTTGGCGCCGGTCGTGACGTAGCGACCCCTGTAATGGATCAGAGGCTGCACGGGATTGGGATCGAGCTCCACTTCATCGATCGAGCCGCGGATCAAGAGAGAGTAGCCAGCCTCCACGATGCCAATGAGAGTGATCGCCGAGCGGGTCGGGACGTCACTGAGCACGGGGCCATGGTCTGACCTGACGACGGAAAGACCCTCAAACGTATCTCCGGGATAACGCAACGCGAACTGGTCGGCGATTCGGACTTGAGCCTTGTCAAGCACATGAACGACGAACCGCTTCGACGCACATACCGCGTCCCAAAACGATGAATCCGGTGCAATGAGGCCAAGAACCGATGGAGGGTCACCCTCGCCGATGAGGACGGATGACACGGTGATTCCCTCTGGACTGCCCTCCTTTCCGTAGGCGGTCCAGATCGTGACCGGCATCGGGCACCGGCCACGTAGACGCCGTATGTGATCCCTCTCTTCGTGGGAAAGCTCGAACGGATCAGAGCCGATGCGCTTAAACCCATCCTCGATGCTCACTTCCGAAATCTTATGTCGAGAGACTTTCCGGCCGAGCCGGGATCCACTTGTCGGCACCGGGCGCGGCACTAGCGCGGGCCGGAATTGCCTCATAAGTGCCGAAGTGTCCCGCTGTTCCGCGTTCGGGGACAGGTGGCCGAGCCGTGCGACTCTTGATTTGCAAGACTCAAGGTCGGGGAGACAGTCGAGGTGCGGCAAGAGGTCGCCCGTCTCCGTCGCCAATTCGCCGACCAGGTTGAGTCGCTCGACGAGACGGCGTGGAACGCCGCGTCCTGGTGCACGGGTTGGCGGGTGCGCGACGCGCTCGCCCACCTTGTGCGAGGTGCTGAGATGACGCCTCTGTCACTGGCGCGCGTCCTGCTTCGAGGCGGACTACGACCGGATCGAGCGGTGAGTAACGCCGCCAAACAACTCAGTGAGGTGCCCGTCGCTGAGCTGGCTGATCGTCTCCGCACGGCGGCCGAGGGGGGATTCCGTCTCCCCGGATTCCCCGAGGCGATGGGCTTGGGTGACGTCCTCGTGCACAGTGCTGACGCCTTCCGGCCGCTCGGTCTCGATGTGGATGCGCCGCCGGCCGTCGCGGCCCCAGTCCTTAACGCCTATTGGCGGAGAGGTCGAATGCTGGTCCATGCCGAACCTCAGCGGGGTCGCCGCCTGGTGGCGACGGACCTCGATTGGACCAAGGGAAGGGGTCCCGAGGTGAGAGGCAAAGCCATAGACCTCGTGCTTCTGGTGTCGAACCGCCGTCAGGTTCTGCCATGTCTTGAAGGACCTGGACTAGCTGGGCTGTAGTCCGAGGTGCGGCACATAGCCGGCGTTGATGTGGAACGGCATGTCAAGGTCTCCAGGCACGCTGGTTTTCACCTGCTTTGAGCGCGACGCACCAGAGGTGCGGCGCTTGACTGCCATGAGCAGACGACGGGGCCCCGGGGTCAACACGCAGCGCCCGCAGCCCGAAGGACGAGGACGAACGGTGTTGAGGCCGGGGTGGAGGCTGCTACTCGACTCCCCGCGTAGCTCGGGGTGGTGACCGAGGAAGTGCTCGACGACGCGCCGGAGCGCGGTGGATCGGAGAACCGCCACGATGACGTACGCGAGTCGGAATCGCAGGACAGCCATTCGCAGGTAGGTGCCTCTGAATCGGGGCTCCCGTGGCGCCCTCGCAAAGAGGGACGCTGGGAGTAACGCCGGCGAGGATCTGCTCTGCTGCGGCGGTGCTCCGGCGCGTCGTGGAGGACTCGGTCAGATGCGGCGCCGATCGCGCGCTGACCGAGAGAGCGGACATGTCAGTCCTCGGCCACCATCTCGGCCCACAAGAACCCGGCGAGCTCACGGGCCACGGCGGCGGCGACGATGGAGCGCACGTTCTTGTGCGCGGCGAGCTGACGGAAGCGAGAGGTGAGGCGGACCTGGGCCTCCCAGGATCGTGCGACCGTGGCCGGGGTGCAGACCTTTTGGCGTTGAGCGATTCCCGCACCGACACTCGGGCGGTGCTGGTAGCTCCAGGCGGCCTCGCAGAGCTGGCCGCGCAGGTGCGCATTGCCGGCCCGGGTGATGTGGGTGCGGTGCTGGCTCAGCCCGCTCGAGTGCTCCCCGGGCACGAGCCCGGTGAAGCTCATGAAGGGCCGGGCCCGGGGGAAACGCCGCCAGTCGAACACCTCAGCGCCCAGGCACAGCGCGCCGATGCGGGTCACGCCTCTGTAGGCGGCGAGACGGGTGACCGCAGCTCCGAAGGGCTCGGTATCGCACCATGGGAGCAGGTCGGCTTCGACTGCCTCGAGCGAGCTGTCGCGTAGGCGCACCGTCGAGAGGTAGTGCGCGTAGGTCGACGCCAAGGCGCGGTCCTCGAAGTGGCGCGTCGCCAGCCAGCGCTCGTGGGCCTGCGTCCACGTCGAGCCGCCGCGCCAGATGACCGAGTGACGCAAGAGGAAACCTGAAAGGCGGTTGCGAGCCCTCGTCAGGTCCTGGACCATGTCGCCGCGCGTGCGGCACAGGTCGCGCACGGCCTCTTGGGCCGGGGTCGGGATGGCGACGGGGGTGAGCTGACCCGCCCGGTGCAGCCCGGCCAGGCGCTTGGCATCGCGCCGATTGGTCTTGATGCGATCGCCCGAGCCCTTCGGGACCAAGGAGGGAGCGACCACGTCGCAGCGGACCCGGAGCGAGCTGAGCAGGCGCTGGAGGTCGTAGCCGGTGGGGCCGGCCTCATAACAGGCCCACAGGCTGCTCGGCCGACCGAGGCGTTTGATCAGGCGCCGGACCGAGGTCTCGTCGTTGAAGATCTTGTCGACCTCGGCGACGTCACGATCTGGCGGCAGCACCGCCACCGAGATCGTGTCCTTTGAAACGTCCATCCCGACGTGGATAAATCCGCGATGCGCAATACTGGACACGGCCGGTTCCTCCTTCCGTATGTCGGCTCCATTCGCCGCTCAACGCGAACGATCCACGAAGATGCGGCTGTTGGGGAGCCGGCCGTTCCATGCTGAATCGGGGGCAGTGTCAGCAGCGTACGGAAAGCCTTAGAACTGGACCTGTTTGGCGAAGGCGAGCACTTGAGTCTTGTCGGCCGGAAGGATGTAGCCCGCCTTGATGTCCTTGTCCGTCGCCGTCGTGTATGCCTTCAGGTAAGACGACTTGGTCCCATATAGGGATTTGAGCTGCGCTTTGCTGAAGGGACGAGTCGACCCGAACAGGCCGCAGAACCCGGCCGATCCGGGGGGTGTGGTGTTCGAATAGGCCGCAATCGGCACCCGTTGCCACGGGCCCTGGATGCCACCGATCGCCGTTCCGCTGGTGTTGGTCTGCACCGTAGGCGTGCCGTCAACGACCTGGACCTCCATACGAGGCGCCGACGGAGGCGGCGGACCGGTGACCATCCAGGTATTGATCGCCGAGAGGGCGGCTTCAAAGATGAAATGACTTGGTGCCTCGTCGACCGAGGTGCAGCCAAGAGATTTGAGCTCCTGGGGCGTGACGATGTAGGAGTCTGCGTGAGAGGCGCCGGCGACGTCCCAGAGCCTGATGAAGCGCGTGTCGAGCTGGCGGGCCTGGTAGTACCCGCCGAAAGTCTCATCTGTTTCGGTGATCATCATGAGCACCGGGACGCCGATGTCGGTGCGGATGTGGACGTCGCCACCGAAGCTGCCGCTCGGTGATGCACCGGGGATCCCCACTGCTCCCCCGGCCCTACTGTGCACCAAGAAGCCGTCGAACACATGGTAGAGGGGCTGAATGGCGTCGATGTAGGTGGTCAGGTAGAGCGCCGACTGGGACTCACCCACCGCCAATAGCCGCTTGGGGTGCAGTGGGGCCAGTGGGTTCGCGTGGCCACCGACGAGCAGGGCTCGGGCGGCCTGGGTGTAGATGTCGTAGGAGTACTGGTCCCCCGGATCCATCAGTGAGCCATAGCGCGCCGGATCCTTTTGGCGCAGGTTGTCGATTCCCACCTGCTGTGCGGAGACGCCCACCCAGGCAAACCCCGCTCGTTCCAACTCTGGCGACAGGTACACCGAGTCGACAGCGCCATCCCCGCCTCCGCTGACGTTCAGCCACTCCACGACGACCGTACCGTTGA
The DNA here is from genome assembly GCA_963717455.1 of uncultured Acidimicrobiaceae bacterium. Lineage (GTDB taxonomy): Bacteria > Actinomycetota > Acidimicrobiia > Acidimicrobiales > RAAP-2 > Bog-473. Next base: position 437,965 of record OY970336.1, on the reverse strand, counting down.
ACTTCGATGGATTTGTCGGCATGCGCACCACGATTCGAGTGCGGTAAAGCGCGCTGGTAGCGGGAGCGACCTTCCACGTTCCCGCGTTGTTCTCGGGTCCGGTCGCCTGGTAGGAGTACGCCGTCCCCGACGCGAAATACTCATGCTGCTCATAACCGGCGGCCTTGAGGGAGGGTCCCCAGGCTCCGGCGATTAGATACGCGGCGTCAGCGGGCTCGATGGGGCCGCTGAGCTGAGCTGGTTGTCCGCCATTGGGTGCGTCGCCTTGGGTCGAGGTCTCCGCAGAGGCTGGCGCCGACACGATCGAAATCTGACCGGCCAATCCCGCACCCGTTACTCCAAGTGTCATAGCCAACGCAGTCAGGACGGCTCGGCATGCCCCGCGTAAAGAGTGCGTCATCCAATACCCCCACTACCCCGTAGCCAGCGGCACGTCTTCAGGCCGTGTCAGCCGTACCTCGGTATGGACCGGAGAGTTCCACCTTTGCAGTCAGGGCGAGACCGGGCCGAACTCGAAGGCACGCGGTCCGCTTGCCGAAAGAGGTCCTCACTCTGCGATTCTCTCCGTTTCGTTGGAACTGTCTCACCTACCCGGCGTTATACAGGTGATCCGTAGGTCCTGGGCTCTCTCCTATGGAAGCACAGTCACTGGGCATCGGCGACTCCTTCGATGAGGCCGTCGAAGAGCTGTTGGCGGTCGTTCTGACCGCGCTCATTGGCGTGCTTGCGTTGGCGCTTCAAGATGGTGACGAACTGAGGTCCGGTCTCGAAGAATCCGCAGCGTTCGCAGACGCTCTCGAAGGCGCAGCCGAGCAGGGCGGGCCTCGTGCAGTGACCGTTGGCCAGCAGTCGGCGATGGTCGGGGCGCGACTTCTGGGCGCCGGAGACCGCAGTCGGCGCAACGGTCGCGCTGGAGAGTCCGTAGTACTCGGCCTCGACCGCCTCGGTCACCTTGAAGTACTGCTCGGCGACGGTGCGGTCCGAGATCCGCGCATAGGTGAGGGTCATGTCCATGGAACGGTGGCCGAGCAGGGCGGCGATGGCCTCGAGGCTCATGCCCCGGTTGATGGACTGGGTGGCGAGCGTGTGGCGCAGCTGATGTGGGTGGACGTGACCGACCCCGGCCCGTTTGGCGACCGCGGCGACGTAGCGGTGCACAGTGCGCCGGTCGAAGGGCCCGCCGTCGTCGCGTTCAAGTAGATGCCCCGAGCGCGACGGACCGCGCAGGGCCTTGTAGTCGACGATGAGATCGACCAGCATCGGGAGCAGCGGCACGTGGCGGTCGTTGTGGAGCTTGCCGACGGGGATCCGGAGGCGATCGACCCCGTCGTAGCGCACCATGGCGTCGTCTTCGAGACCGCCGAGCTCACCGACACGTATGCCGGTGCGGGCCAGCAGTTCGACCATCAGGCGGCGGCGCAGGTTGGGGTCGAGCGCCAATGCGGCCATGAACTTCGACGCTGTGGGATCGTCCAAGAACTTGGGCAGTGGCTCGTCGAGGGCGGGGAAGTCGCTCGAGTAGACGAGCAGGCGGGCCGGGGCGTCGTCGTACTCCCACTCCATGATGCGCTCGAAGAAGGTCCGCATGGTGCTCAACCGGTGCCGGATCGTGATCGTGGCTAGTCGCTTGCCGTTCTTGCCCGGACGGGCCGCCAGCCAGCGCTTGAAGTCCTCGATGTGCACCCGTGCGATGCCGGAAACGGCGGCGCAGTCGGGGTCGGTGGCGGTGACCCGATGGGCGAAGAGCCGCAACGTCAGCTCGGCGTCCGCCACCGTGCTCGGACGGGCCGATACCTCGAGTTGGTCCAGGTAGGAGGCCATGGTGGCCACCATGAGCGGTGCTCTGGCGGTGAGCTCGGCCCACGTCACCTCGGGCTTCCCGCCGCCCTGGCGCCGCGGTTGGGGCTGCAGTTGGGCGAGCGCGTTCATTGGGCCACCCCCACCAGTGCCTGGGCCTCGATGGCTTCGATGGCTCGGCGGTACTCGTCGGCCAGCCAGTGCATGTCGAGGTGCAAGTAGACCCGGGTCGAGCTGATCGAGCGGTGTCCGGCCTGGGCCTGGATGGCTTCTAAGGCCATCCCCGCTTCGCGCAAGCGGGTGAAACAGGTGTGGCGCAGTTCGTGGCAGGTGCCGTGGCTGAGACCGGCCCGCTCTCGGGCGGCGGTGATGATCTGATCCAGACCCGGCACCGACAGCGGTTGGCCCCGACGCGCTCCTTTCAGCGAGACGAAGACCGCGTCCGTCGTCGCTTCCTCTGGTCGCTCGCGGTCCATGTATCGGGCGACGGTGGAAAAGAAGGTCGGCGAGAGCGGCACCAGACGTTCGTGTCCGCCCTTGCCCTCGGTGATGAACACCCGCCACTCGCCGAAACGCAGATCGGAGAGCCTCAACCCGAGCACCTCACAGCGCCGGAGCCCTCCGAGGACCATGGCCTGGGTCATGGCCCGGTCCCGATCGGTGCGCAGCGCCCCCATGAGCGACTCGACCTCGTCGGCGTCGAGGATCCGGGGCAGCCGGCGCACCCCTCGCACCAGCGGCAGACCGCGTCCGCCGCGAGAGCGGCTCTGGCGGGTGGCGATGCCCCGAGGGACCGGGTTGGCTGTCACATCGACGTCGTCGCGGGTGATCAGGTAGCCATAGAAGCTCGACACCGCGGCGAGCCGGCGCTTGATCGTCGCTGCCGAGAGCCCCGCTGAGCCATCGGCGATGCGCACTACGTTCTCCGCTCCGGGCTTGGGACGACGCTGCGCGGTGACGAAGGCCATCACGTCCTTGGGCCGAACCTCGGCCGGGTCCTTCTTGACCACCGAGAAGAAGACGTTCAGGTCGTGGGCATAGGCCCGGACCGTGTTGGGGCGGGCTCGGCCGACGACGAACTCCAAGAACTCGTCGATCAGCCGGTGGCCGATCTTGTAGACGTGTTCACCGTCCGGACGGACGTGACACTCGAATGACGGACTCCACTCCACCGCACACCTCCTGGTTGATTGCACCGAGGAGGATCCCCCGGATGCCTATCCCAGGAGGTGGATCACCTGTATAACCGGCGTACGGGGGCACTTCTATTCAACGTAAGAGCGGTACTCAGCGTACGAAAGTGCATCGGGATCGGCTACGGGGACAGCCAGTCGGCGCCTTGCCAGCTCCAGCCACCGGCGCGCTGACGGGCCAATCGACAGCAGTATTAGGACCTGGGTCGCCATGACGGCAGGCCACCAGATTTCGACGTTGTGGTGCACCTCGTTGTGGTTGGCCACCGCCAAGCTGGCGACGAGGCCGATACTGCAGAGCCAGAAGCGCTTACGGCTGCGCCGCATTGACAGCAGCAGGCAGAGGGCGGGCACCGGCCAGAGGTAGTACCAGTTCAACTCCGTCTCGAAGAGAACCCGAAGGAAGAATGCCACGGCCGTGACCGCCAGCACCGTGGACAGGTCGTAGCGCCGATGGCAGACGAGCACGGCGACTGCTACCGCGAGCAGTGTGACGACCGACCGTATTGGACCGCCGCCATAAAGGCCGTGCCCGAGGGCGGGTGCAAGATGAGTGAACGGGGTGAAAGAGTTGTACTTGGGCCGAGTCGGCTGGTGGAACAGCACGTAGAGCGTCTGGTGCCTCTCAGTGAGGAGCGGAGGGATCAGGACGAGGAGCGAGGGGAGCAGGAGCCGCCACCAGAGCCGCACTGCACTGCGCCAACTCAGCCGGGCCAATACAGGTGCGACGCCCAAGATGGCGACCGGCTGGAAAGCGATTGCGAGACCGAGCAGGAGGGCCGCCCGTGGCGCGCCGGCGACGCCGAGCCGCTCCATGCTCAGAGCTGCCCAGACCACGAGGGCCAGTGCAACGCAATCCTCTGGGTGTCCCCACCCGCCAACGACGTTGGCGACACCCAGCGCACCCACCCCAGCAAGGGCGAGACGCGAGCGTTCCGAGAAGTTCCACTCGCGGGCGACCGCGTCGATGGAAAACAGCGCTGTCGAACCCAGGACGATCGCGAGCGGGCCGATGAAGAGCCAGAGGCTCACGGGTGTTCCCACTGGGAACCGCGGGGCCACGCCAAGGGCGTGGGTGACCAGCAGGACCGGAGCGATCACGAAAGGGAGCGCAGGCGGTGAGGCGACCGTTCCGTTCGGTGCATAGATATGGGCGAACTGGCCGTGGGCCACGGCCCAAGCGCTCTGGGTGAGACCCCAGAGATCATCAGGCGCCACGAGTTCGTAGTGACCATGTAGGTGCGCATGGCCCAAGAGGGTGTACCCCATGACCGGAATGAACATCGCCAAGGTCGCTACGACAGGCGCGTTGCGTTGTCCGACCCACAAGGAAACGCGCTGCATGGCCGCCCTGGACCAGCTCCCAACGGTCAGACCGGTCACTCTCACTAGATGCCGATCATCGGCTCGTAACGCGCGTGACAACGCCCCCCCCAACGTTCCGTACTCATGGCCCGAGCGACCGGCCTGCAGACGTTCGAACCGCTGCATCACAAGGTACTGCTCCACATCCCAACTTCAGGTCTCTCGTAGGTGGCAATTCGGTAGCAGTAGGCATGGATTGGACCGAAAGGTCATCTTCGTTCCATTGATTCCGTGGCCTCCGGCGGCCCCTGACTCGGGTGTCCCCTATGTGCCGTACGGGGGCGGTGGCAAAACAGATCAAACGGCATCAAACTTGGTCAGCCCGTTCCGTCGCCAGAGCCACAAACTCCTTTGGAGGTGAGACGATATGACACGCCTGAGCGAGGCGATTCGGGACGTCGGCATGAGGCGGAGATCACAGAATGGAATCGCCTCTTGGCCGAACTTCGCCGATACGAGTACCCCCTCGGCCAGGCAGACGCCTACAGCCGGCCCGGGCGCCTCATCATCTTCTCGGGCCCCTTGCCGAACGCAGCACGGCCGCCGAGCGCTGGCCGACGGCCGCCGGGCGACGGGCGCCGGGCGCCGGGCGCCATTGAGGCCCACGGATCCGCTGGGGCATCATGGGCACGGCCCGACCGGGGCTGGCAAACGGGAGTGTAGTTGGGTGGCAAATGATAGCTCAGGTAACGTCACACGGTAGCGTAGAAGTCCGGCAAATGGTACCGTAGGAGGCGTGGAGTACCGACGCCGCATCGCTGACGAGGAACTCGACACCCTGATGGAAGATCTGCCGGCCCTCGCCCTCGAGGGCGCCCGGGGTGTCGGCAAAACGGCGACGGCGGCCCGGCGAGCGGACACCGTCTTCGAGCTGGACGACCCGGGGCAACGCGAGGTCCTCGTCGCCGATCCCTCGATGATCGACGTCGCCGACGGCACGGTCCTGATTGACGAGTGGCAGCGCCACCCGCCCATATGGGACGTGGTCCGGCGCCGAGTCGACGCCGGGGCTCCACCAGGGCGGTTCCTCCTTACCGGAAGCGCCCAGCCCACCGAGCAGCCCGCACACTCGGGGGCGGGACGAATCGTCCGAGTTCGCATGCGCCCCCTCAGCCTGGCCGAGCGCGGCCTGGACGAGCCAGCCGTCGCACTGCGCGCCATGCTCGCCGGCGAGCAGCCGGCGATCAGTGGGAGTACCGAGATGGGCCTGCGCGACTACGTCGAGGAGATCCTCTCGTCGGGGTTCCCCGGCATCCGCCCGCTGGCGCAGCGAGCCCGGCGAGCCCAGATCGAGAGCTACCTCGCCCGCGTGGTCGAACGCGATTTCCCCGAACAGGGCCTCCGCGTGCGCCGCCCCGCCACGTTGCACGCCTGGTTGTCCGCGTACGCCGCGGCCACTGCGACGACCACCAGTTACAACTCACTCCTAGATGCAGCCACGGCCGGGGAAACCACCAAACCCGCCAAGACCACGACGACCGCATATCGAGACGTCCTCTCCCAGCTGTGGCTGCTCGACCCGGTCCCTGGTTGGGTACCGAACCGCAACCACCTGCGTCGGCTCACCCAAGCCCCAAAGCACCACCTCGCCGACCCCGCTCTGGCCGCCCACCTCCTCGGCGTGGATGCCGGTGCCCTACTGCGCGGGCAGAGCGCCGGGCCCGACATCCCCCGCGACGGGACTCTTCTCGGGGCCCTGTTCGAGTCACTTGTGACCTTGAGCGCCCGGGTCTATGCCCAGGCGAGCGAGGCAACGGTGCACCACCTGCGGAGCAGAGATGGGGACCATGAGGTCGACCTCATCATTCAGCGCCGCGACCAGCGTGTCGTGGCGCTCGAGGTGAAGCTCGACGGCGTCCCCGGACCGGCCGACGTACGTCACCTCCTTTGGCTTCGGGAGCAATTGGGCGACGACCTCCTCGACGCCGCCGTGATCACGGCCGGTGCCCACGCGTACCGTCGCCCCGACGGCATCGCCGTCATCCCCGCCGTTCTCCTCGGAGCTTGATCCTGTGTTCACGCATTCGAGCGTTTCATCGCGCGTTTATCGCGCGCGCAGATCCGAATCATGCTGTGTCACCCTGCACGCCCAAACCGACGACCTGGTCATTCTTGGTCATGCGGTTCCATGCTGACCGGCTGATCTTTCCTGATAATGCTGAGGTCGCTGGTTCGATTCCAGCTAGCCCCACCAGTAAAGTCCCAGTCCCACTGCTGAGTCCGCGGGTTACCCCGCGGTGAGACGGCGGATCCATCCCGGCTTCATCCCACCACTGGGTCCCAGCCCGTCCCGCCGAGTCCCGAAGCGTCTCACCCATGAGCAGCGAAAATAGGACTCTGCGGGACATACCGGGACCGAGCGAGACTCTGCTGATCTCCCTCGCAATTCACGGGTCAGTCGGGTCCTCCGCCGGCATAGCTGAGGACTCAAAAGTCGCTTGCGCGCGTCGTACGGCTCTAGTTCTCGACTCTCAGCTCGACGTTGTGGTGCCGCCCTGACTAGTTGTCGTAGTAGGCGGCAGCGTGGTGCTCGTTGTCAACGTGGTCGAGGTCGGCGGTTTGGTCACGGTCGTCGATGTTGGGGGCGGTGTCGTCGACGGTACGGTCGTGGATGCCGGAGTCGTTGATGTCGTGGTTGTCGATGGGGCGACGCCGGTGTCGGGCGATACGCACCCCGCCGGTGGCGCCGTGTCGCCGGTTTGACCAGGCATCAGAACCGTGCCGGCGCAACCGAAGTCGGAAAAGGTCGCCTCGCTACTCGTCGTGGAACCGTCGGAGAAGTGCGCCACCGAACGAGTCTGGCGGATGTACCCAGAAGCGTCGATGGAGACTTGGACCGTCGAACCCGTGAAGCCCTGTTGCTTCAAGATGGCGTCTGAATCCGCGATCGTTTTCGCCTCCTCCGCACTGAGGCCCGGGATGTTCTCGCCCTGGCCCGGAGCGATTGAGATCGTGTAGATCGTGACGAGTACACCGTCGACCGTGCCCGTTCCCGTCTGGTCGGCGCCGTTGACCATGCTCTGGTCGAGATCGAGATATCCCGTCGGGCTAGAGAGCCCACCCATCGCCAGTGCTCCTTGCCGCGTGCCCAGCGTGCCCTCCACCAGACTGGCGAATCCGGAGAGTGATGCCCCCGATCCGCTCGCCGAAGAACCCGCAGCAAGCCCGTAATCGGCGCCGCCATACTCCCAGACGTCGGTGCCGTTGTCGCGGAGCGTAATCTCACCGAGACCAGGGACATTCGACACGGCCACCATCGCAAAGGGGTCGGTGTTGATCGTTCCATGGCCAGTGGTGGGGGAGGTCACTCCGGGCGATGGGCCACCGATGCCGCTGGCGGTGCATAGCTCGGACGTCGCAGGGCTCGAAGTCGGGCCTCCTCCTGTGACGCTGTTCGTCACCCCCCCACCCGCAGAGTTGGCGACGACGTGGCAGGTGGGCACTGCGGTAGTGGTCGTGGTCGTGACCGTGGGCGGAGTGGCTGGGTCGAACTCGTAACTGACGTTGAAGCTGCCCGAACTCGTGGTGGCGCTCAGTGCCGAGATCACCTGCTGCTCGGCGACTCCTCGCGTGACGTGCGGTGCCGCCGTTTTTGCGGGTTTGGCGGTCGGTCCGCCCGACGAGAGGGCCAGTCCTACCGGAACCGCCAGCGCGGCGATACAGACCACGCTCGCCACCACCACCCACACCCGGCGCCTGTTGGCCCGACGCGACGTGTCCCCCGGCGAATCCTCGAACCAGAGGCCTTCGTGCTCGTCGCTATCAGCCATGGCATGAACTCCTTCTCAGCGGGCAGCGCGGTCGTCAGCTGGTCGTCGTGGCGGTGGTGGTGGGCGGGTTTGTCTTTGTCGTCACTGGTGTCGTAGTCGTCGTTGACGACGTGGATCCCGGTGTCGACGAGGTCGTCGTCGTAGAAGGCGAGACCGGCGTCGCGGGTGCGATCGTCGTCGGAGTTTGTAACGGGGCTGTTGTGGTCGTGGTCGTGGACGTCGTGGGGGCGGTGCCGGTGTCGGAGGAGACACATCCCGAAGGCGCTGTCGAGACGCCCCCCTGGCCCGGCATCAGGACGGTGCCAGCGCACCCAAAGTTCGAGAAGTGGGCATCGAGCGTGACCGTCCCTCCGTCGCTGAAGCTCACAGTGGACGCCGATTCACGGATGAAACCCGACGCGTCGATAGAGACGAGGTCGCGGACGGTCTGATAACCCTGCGAGATGAGTTTCTGCATCGCCCCGCTGATCGCGCTCTGTTCCTCCGAGCTCGTGCCGGGAGCGGTGGCCAGCGAGCCCGGATCGATCGACAGCTGGTACTGGGTGACCGCGACGCCGTCCACCGTTGCCGTGCCCACTTCGGTGGCGCTCGACACGGCCGGTTCGACTAGGTCGAGGTACCCGGTCGGGCTGGCCATGCCCATCATGGCGACGGCGCCCTCTCTCGGGCCGAGCGTTCCCTCGACGAGGCCGGCAAACCCTGGGAGATCGTTTCCTCCCCCGTCGTTGGCCGCCGGCGTCAACCCGTTGTCGGTATAGCCCACCTCCCAGACCGTGGTGGGATCCACCCGCACGCCGACCTGGAGCCCGCTGACTCCGTTCGAGCTGATGGCCGCGGACGCCGCCATTGCCATTGGATTCGTGTTGATCGTGCCCGATCCCTGCACCTCAGTGCTCTGGGGGACAGAGGCCGGCGGGCACGAGGTAGCCGAGCAGCTCGGGCCCACCACTGCTGTGCTGTTCTGGTAGGGCGATTCGTTCAGCTGGTACGTGAACGCGAAGTTCCCCGAGTCCGTCGTGGCGCTCAGGGCGGCCAGGACCGATCGCTTGGCGGCGCCGCCACTCACCGTGACGTGATGCTGTGGCGACGCCTGAGGGGCCGGTTGCGGTCCCGAGGCGGCCAGAAGTCCGACCGGGACACCGATCAGGGCCACACATGCTGCAATCCCGAACACCATGCCGACACGCCGACGGTCGGCGGGGCTTCGGGACGCCCCGGTTCCTTCGTCGATCCACAGGCCGCCCTCGTCCGAGGACCGCTCTGCACCGCTCGCTGACGTCCCCTCGTCCATCGTGGCACCCCTTTGGTCGGCCCCAAGCCGACTGCGGCGCTTGGCCCGCCTCACATGCGGATCCCACGCCAATCGTACCGAAGGTACGAACGCGCGTCCAGGGTCCGAATCCAAATCCGTAAAATTCGTTATCGCGCCTCTGACCAGGGAGAGATCGACCTTTCCGGCTCTCAGGAGTTCGGCCCGCCCCGCTGACTCGAGCAAGACCCGGGCGGTGGTCCGGGACTTGGACGAGTCCTCTCCGAAGCGGGTTCCGAGCACCGCGGCGAGCTCGTCGACGTCCCCGAGTTCGGTCCCCGAGGCCTCCTCGAGCACCCGGCGGAACAGAGGAACCGCCCAGCAAGCCTCGGCCAGGGCAACCCTATGCACGGCGGGGTCGGGCGAGAGGCAGCGACGCCCCCGGTCAGTGAGCACGACCTGGCCCGATCGTCCCGCCACCAGACCGAAGAGCCTGGCGTTGGCCAACCGGCTCAGAAAGGCCCCGTTGCGGACCCCGCTGTAGGAGAGCGCCGAGGCGAGGGTGTCCGCGTCGGTGCGACCGCCCGCGAGGGCCACGATCTGCGCCAGGGCCAGCGAGGCCTCCAGGCCATAGGTGACCGAGCGGTACAGCGAGCGCGCCATGGCTGAACTAAGGCTCTCCGGCCAACCAGCGCATCGATCCACGCCTCCTCTCTCGCGGTGCGGAACCCCCCCTAGCTTTCCAGGTCGGTCTGCCTCAGTCGCCCCATCTCGGCCGGGTCCAACCCCTATCCTCTGGCCCGTGCACGCGGTGACCGCCAGGCGCGGGCCTTGAGCAGACGATGACCTCGGCCGTGCAGGACGGCGACGGGAAGGTCGCGGCCGGGGTCGTGCTGTCGCCCGAGGCCGCCGAGCAGCTCGGCGTTCGCTATGCACAAATCGTAGAGTCGGTGCAGAGCGTCTTGTACGCCGACGACACCACGGTGCAACTCGCCGTCGGATGCCTGCTTGCCCAGGGCCACTTGCTGGTGGAGGACTTCCCAGGCTTGGGAAAGACCACATTGGCCAAGGCACTCGCCCGTTCGTTGGGACTCGACTTCCACCGCGTGCAGTTCACCGCCGATCTCTTGCCCGCCGACGTGACCGGCGCGATGGTCCTTGATCGGGATCGACGGGAACCCACGTTCCGTCCGGGCCCCATCTTCACCAACGTGTTGATGGCAGACGAGCTGAATCGTGCGTCAGCACGGTCCCAATCCGCGCTGCTCGAAGCCATGGAGGAACGCCAGGTCACCGCCGATGGCGTGACCATGCCCCTGCCGCGGCCGTTCATGGTGCTCGCCACCCAGAACCCCTTCGACGCGGCGGGTACCTCACCACTCCCCCACGGACAACGCGATCGCTTCCTCCTTCGTCTGTCGATGGGCTACCCCAGCCGAGTACACGAGGATCGCCTCCTGGCACGCGCCAACACGTCAGCGCTCGTCGACGAACTCGGTCCCGCGCTCAGTCGACCCGACCTCGACGCACTGCTGCGCGGCATCAGCGACGTCCAAGTCTCCGAGGCGACACGGGGTTACATCCTCGACATCATCACCGCCAGCCGCACTCACCCCGCCCTGGCCGTCGGCTCGTCGCCCCGCGGCGCGCTTGCACTCCGGCAAGCCTCTTGCGCCATGGCCCTGGCAGCTGGCCGGCACTACGTCGTCCCCGCCGACGTGCAGCGAGCTGCTGAGCCTGCGCTCGGCCATCGACTCGTACTCGTCCCAGGCAGTGAGCGCTCCGGGACAGGCGTCCACGAGGTCGTCGCGGACCTCGTCCATCAGGTCCCCCTCCCAGGGTCTGAGACGCTGGGCGACGCCCGAGCCCGGAACTGACGCCATGGCCCGCGAGACCATCACGCGCGGCCGCTCTCCACTGCCCGAACAAGCTGGACCCGGTGCGGGGATCATTCGCCTGCGCCCGACCCGGCGAGGCACGTCGGTCGTCATTTTGGCGATCATCCTGCTCGCGATCGCGGTCAGCACGGGAGATTCGACCCTCCTGCTCGTGCTGGTAGTTGTGGCCCTTCCCTTGGCGGTCGCCCCCGTCGTGGTCCTCGCGTGTGCCCATCGTGCAGCCGGGATCGAGATCCACGTGATGGTTACCCCGCCGCTGGTAGCCGTTGGTGCTCCCTGCAGTCTCCTGGTACAGCTGTCGCACTCGGCGGGTCCTGATCTCCCTCCGTTGAGTCTCGACCGACCGTCGGACCATTGGAGCGCCGAGGCTCCCGGGGCGCGGCATAGGACCGGACCGGCACGACGCCACACCGCGTTGGCCACCGACGTCGGCCGCCTGATCGGCTGGGATGGGATCGGTTCCGACACCAGCGCCTCGTCGAACCTGGCGTTGCCGACGCGGCGACGCGGCGTGTTCAAGGTTGGCCCCCTGCGCCTGTGGGTTCATGATCCCTTCGGCTTGTTCGCGCTGACCGTCGCCGTCGCCAGACCCGTGACAGTCGTGGTCCACCCACCAGCTCTTGCGAGCAGAACGCTTCGGGCAGCTCGTCCCGGGTCGAGCGGGTCGACCCAGTTCGGCGACGGACCTGTCGGTATCCACACCGATGATCCCGGTGGGGAGTGGAGCGGGCTCAGGCACTACGAGCGCGGGGACCGCCTGCACCTGCTCTCCTGGCAGGCCGAGGCTCGATTCGGCGCCCTCCTCGTTCACGACTTCCGCCCGGACTCCGAGGACGCCATCACGATCGTATTCGACGACCGGCCCGGAGTCCACCGCCGGGATGCCTTCGAGAAAGCCCTCGGTACCGTCTTCGGACTCGCCTCCGCTGCCGAAGGGTGGGGCACGGATTACGACGTGTCGACGCTTTCGGGGCGACGAGTCAGAGGTTCGACCACGCCCGACGGCCTCGTCGCACTGTTGACCTTCCTCGCCGAGACCCAACCCACTCGGTCGAGCAAGCACGCGGGTGCGTCCGCATCCGACCTCCCGACCGGCGCACTGTTGGTCACGACACCCACAGCGGTGGCCACCCTGCCGTCGTCTGTCGATCATGCTTCGGTCGTGGTGGTCGAGTGATCCGCACACTTCGACGCCTCGGACCTGATGTCTGGCTGCTGGCCGCGTCCGTAATTGCCGCCGCGGGCATCGGACGACTTTTTCAAGGCAATCTCGAGGGTCGGGCCTTTGGCCCGCTGCTCGTCTCGGCTGCCGTCGGATCAGCGGTTCCGGCCCTCATGGCCCTGAAACGAGTGCCGCTTCCTCTTCGAGCTGTCGTGGGGACCGTTTCCGTGATCTTTACGAGCCTGTGGACGGCGATCGGCACGGCGACCACGTTCGGCCTCCCGACGGCGCACACATGGCACATCGCTCAATCAGACCTGCGCGTGGCGCGGCCGTTGCTCAGTAACTTCACCGTCCCGCTCCGCCCCGTTCCGGGGCTCGTGTTCCTTGCGGCGATGGCCTGTGGCGTCGTGGCGATGCTGGCATCGGTCCTCCTGCACGCAAGCGACACACCAGATCGCCTGTACCCAGGATTTGCGCTCCTCTGTCCGTTGGGCCTTCTCGCGTTCGCCTGCAGCCAGAGCAAGCCGGGGACGATGGCGGTCCTCGTCATCCTCTTCGTCGCCGCCGGTGCACTGACCCTTATGACTGCTCGAGCTGACTCGATGCCCCGAGGTCATTCGGCAACGACCCGCAGGCGGAGCTGGGTCTCTCCCACCGCTGTCACCGCGTGCACCATGGCCGGAGTTGTGCTCGTCGCTCTTCTCTTGAACTCGAACGCAGAAGGAGCCGGGACCTCAGGTGCTGGTGTCGCCCCGGCCGTGCCGCTGAGCGCGGAGTCCCTGACCTCCAATTTGCTGGCCGTGGAAGTCCACGATGCCAATGAAGTGTTGTTCATGGCGAACAGCCCGTACCGGACCTATTGGCAAGTCGCAGTGTTGAACGTCCTTCACAACGGAGTGTGGGTACCCGATTCCGACACCGAGAGCGCAGCTCACGGGGCCGCCAACGGTGCGGCTGTCATCCCATCGCAGGTCGGCGCCACATCCGTGGGAAACCGTCGGGACTTCAAGGCCACGGTCCAGATCGATGATCTCTCCAGTCACCTTCTTCCGGTTCCGCCCAGGACAATCGCGCTCTCGGGAACCTCTGCCACTTTGATGGCCGTCGGTGCGGTCTCCCTCTCGCCGACGACATCGGGACAGCAGTACACCACCGTGTCGACGCCGCCGGTCACCGAACCTGAGTCCGTCGGCGGCAACGCACCAGTCACGTCATACCCGCCAGCTCTTCTGCAGGCCGATACCGTGCTACCCGCGCTGCCCCCGAGCATCGAGGCTCTGGCTCACGCCGTCACGGCCGGCGCCCAGGGCCCCCTCGCCCAGGCGGAGCTGCTTACCAACTGGTTCCGCTCCGGCGAGTTCCACTACACCCTCGATCCGCCGGCCTCCCCACCGGGAACTGACCCGTTGGTCAGCTTCCTCACCCAGACCCGCTCGGGCAGCTGCGAGCAGTTTGCGGGCGCGTTCGTGGTGCTCGCTCGATCACTAGGCCTCCCGAGCCAGGTCGTTGTGGGCTTCACGGCGGGTCGCTACAGCGGTCCCGGCGAAGTCACCGTGCGCGGTGCGGATGCGCACGCGTGGCCGCAGGTCTACCTTGGACCACAGGCTGGCTGGGTGTCTTTCGAGCCCACTCCGCAACAGCCTCGTGGCGAGGTTGCCCCTGAAGGCGTGGTCGGACCGAGCGGCGTGAGCATCACGACGCCGACGACTATTACGGGTTCTCCGACGACCGCTCCACCTACGGCGCAGCTCACGGTGCCGACAACGGTGCCGATACCCAGCGGATCGAATCACTCTCTCGCGCCCATGGCGACTTCGGTCTCGGGGTTGAGCCGCGTATGGTGGACGCTGATCGGCGTGGGCTCCGCGCTCGCACTCGCGCTCGTGCTGCTGCTGCTCCGGCGCCACCGTCGTTGGTCGCCGGCGGGTCGCACGCCGGACCAGCTGGCGCTCCTGTCCCAGGCCGAGGTGGACCGGGCGTTACGTCGTGCAGGGGTCGAGCGCCTTCTGTGGCAACCCATGGCCCTCTATTTCGAGGATCTGGACCCACCCGGCGCAGTACGAGCTGACACGGAACCGGCTGCCACGTGGCCTGCGGGGGATCGCACTGCGTCGCTGATCGAAGACGGTGTCACAGTTGCCCACGCGGCGGATGCCGCCCTCTTCGATCCAATCGCGACCTCCGATGAAAAGAGCAGGGCCGCGTATCAGGCGGCGCTGCGCCTACGGAAGGGTGTGCACAACCTCGGTCGACGCTGAGATCCGTGGGAGCCAAATGCGGAGCCACGGACCGCCGGACACATGGAGACGGTACAGACCCAAGTGGACACCGGATCCGCAAACCGTAGACCCTTGCGCCGCAGCGTCGCCAACTCTGGAGGTGGGTGGATGGCACAACCCGTAGTGCACTTTGAGGTCGTGGGGAAAGACCCAGCGCGACTCCGTGACTATTTCTCGCAGCTCTTCGGCTGGAGCTTCGCGGTGCCTTCACCGGTGGCCGAGGAGGTGTCCGCGCCGGACGAGTATGGGTTCTTGGACCTCATCACCACCGACGATGGGACAGGCATCCGCGGTGGACCGGGCTACGAGAGCCATGCCGTGTTCTACATAAGTGTGCCAGACGTCGGAGCCGCATTGCAGCGTGCTGAGGACCTCGGCGGAACTCGGATCATGGGACCCGTCACGTCACCAAATGGACTCGTTGTCGGCCATTTCAAGGATCCAGAAGGCACTCTGATCGGAGTGGCCGGTACCGCATAGCGATGCCTCACCTCCGGCGAACGCGGACACCCAACCGGGTTGGGACCTTCGCCTCTTGGCCTTTCGTGGGAGCGAGCCGAAGGTGGGTGATAGGAAGCAATCAGAAGTCGGAGGCACGAGAAGGTGGAGAACGCATATGAATCAGTGGTGCGACGGGCGTACGAGGATTTTGAGTCGGGCGACCTGGACCTATTAGGGACGGTCATGGCACAGGACGTCGTGTGGCATGAGCCAGGACGAAGCAGCCTCGCCGGTGACTACAAGGGCCCGGAGGCCGTGCTTGGCTTCCTCAGGGGCCTGAAGGAACAGAGCGGTGGGACATTCAACATTGAGATCCTGGAAGTAGTGAGTCAACCGGAGCGGGCCGTGGTCTTCCAAAGGGAGACAGCAAAGAGGGAGGGCAACGTCCTCGACGTTATTGCAGCGGTCGACTTCGAAATCCATCACTCAAAGATCACTGAGGTAACCGTTTACCAAGCCGATACCTATCAGTTCGATGAGTTCTGGGGAGACTGATCGCCCTAAATCGAATACTGCCGCTCCACCGGGCGAACGGGGGCACCCCCGGCGTGAACCGTTAGAACGCAAACGCTCAGGTCCAGATGACCCTGGCCCTTTCGGCTGCGGCTCGGACTGCTGATCCATCCACTACAGCGCTGAACTCGCCGGTGGCGGGTGACGGAGGCGCCACGAAGATCTCCAGGGGTCCATCTGGTGGCAGTGGGAACACCCAGGCGCTGAATCGCCATCCACCAGTGCCGCCGCCTCCTCCGCCAAAGCCGACAAAAGGCTCCGTCGGAATACCCTCATCATCCTTCGGAACGCCCAAGTGTCCACGGCTGAGGCCAGCCCGACCGCCGACACGGCCGTCGGCAAAACGGACACCGATCCGCATCATGCCCATCGGTCCCCGGTGAATTCTCGCCTGGAGGTCTTGCTGCCGATGGGGGTTCAACAGGAGCGCAACATTGACCCGGAATCCGTTGGGGAATACGTCCAAGGTGGGGATGACCCAGACGGCATCTTCCCCCTCATTCAACAGCACATCAACTGCCAACGTGGCGGGCAGCGTCCCTTCTGACGGACGATCCCAGGCGGGAGGAGCCCAGCGACGCTCAGACTGTGGCACAGGAGGCGGTAAGGGCTCGAAGAAGCTCACCGATCGAACAGGCTATCGATCCCGCGCCTCGGCCAGTTCCCGGTTCACGATGACCTTCACTGCCCACCGTCCCGGCGGCGGTGCGTACTGGGGCAGTCTGGGAGTAGTAACCGGGTCTCACCCCAGACTTTGAATGATTCCCACGACTTCGTCTGACTCGAAACCCTGTCGTCGAGCAAAGTCCAACAACTCCATCGCTCGGAGAACCACCGCACCACGCTCAGGCGTGCCGGTCACGACGATGCCCCGACCGCGTCGAAACTCGAGAAGCCCCTCCTCGCGCAAGTGTCGGAGCGCTCGAAACATCGTGTTCTGGTTGACTCCCGCAACCGCGGCCAGGTCACGGGCCGGCGGAAGGCGCTGCCCCGCCTTCGCCTCACCCTCGGCGATGGAGCGTCGCAGGTCGGCCGCCACCCTCAGATAGAGGGGCATGGACTCACGGGGATCCGATGCCATAGACAATATGATACTAGGTGACTTAGTATCTTCGCATGAGGTTGGACCGGTCGCCCACTGCGGTCAAGGAGCAGCAGGTGACGAGGACGCCCGACCCTCCATGGGCCGACGACCTCATCATCAAGGAGGCTCGGCGCCGGCACCGCCGCCGGCTGTTAGGAGTTTCGACGGTGGTTGCCGTCGTTCTTGCCCTCATCGGTTTCGGAATGGCGACCATTTTGAGAGGCTCATCCGATCGGTCCCCCTCACTAACTCGTTCAGCGACCTCAAGCAAGTGGTCGATCCGGTCTCTGACCTTCTCGGGTCAATTCGTACCGGAGCAGGTCGTGTCGGTCGGCGGTTCCGTCTGGGTCCTCGGGACAAGTGGACAGAGCACACCAGAACGCTGCTCGATCGAAGAGCTCGACCCCATCACGCTGCAGCAACACATCTACCCCATCTCTGTCTGCGGGTCCTACATGGCGGTGGGGAGCGGCCTCATCTACATCGCTGGTGATGTGTCGGCCATCAATAACGACGAGTTTCATCTCGAGATCTTCAACCCGGCGACCAAGCACGCGACGGTGATGAACCCGGTCATGATCACGACGCAAGGAAGCGGCCGTGCCCACATGGACATGACCTACGGCGCTGGCTCCATCTGGATGAGCTACTGGGGCAGTGAGCTCATACGGGTCTCGCCCTCGACCGGTGCAGTCCTCCAGCGGATCACAAATGCACCTCCGAGCGAGGGCGGGCACGGCACGATCGTCGCCAATGGAGGAGACCTGTGGATCGCGGAGGGAGCAAGCAGCGCGGCAGCCATCTACCGCCTTGCTGCCGACTCCAAGACGATCTCAACGATCTACACCGGACCTGCCCACAGTTCGGTCCTCTGGCTCTCGTCGATTGGGCCGACGGTATGGGCCGATGTTGCGAGCGGATCCGACGGCTATCCAGTCTTTCCCACCCGACTGATTGTTTTTGGCCGGTCCGGCAGGGCGATCCTCGAAGGGCCGAAGGAGCCGCTCGGCGATGTTCCCCTTGTCGGTTCGAAAGACGGCCTCTTCTCCGTTGGCTCCGGAGCCGTCTGCAGCGCTCCCCAGAGATTGTGGAGAGTAGATCCCGTAACCGGAGGGTCGACTGCCATCACCGCGCTTCGGACTCCGATCGAACCCTGCCTCACTGAGAACCCGACAACATCTCAGATCACCGTTGCTGGTCGATCCGTCTTTGTGCTTGAAGCCACCGGATCGACAAAGCCGGCAGCTGTCCTCTACCGAGTCCAAAGAAAATGAATGACGGTCGGAGATCCGACTAAGGCTGTCCCACCGACCCGAATGGGGGCACATTGGTGTCAAATGTTCGGATGAACCGCAGAGTCGTCACTCGCCTAACGGTTGGATTCTTAGCCTTCGCTTTTTTTGTGGGACCGGTCGTCTCGAGTAGTAATGCCGATGCCAGCGACCCCGGGATCAAAGCATGCCTGGCACGCAACCTGACGGTCGCGCTTGGTCCGACGTTCGGAGCTGCCGGGACATCTATTCAGGTCATCGCTTTCCGAAACGCAGGGTCGTCGACGTGCTCGATGGCGGGCAACCCCGCAGTGGGCTTCATCGCAGAGCCTGGGGCCCGCCCTGAATACGAAGCCGTACCGATTGTGAGCCTGGTCAACAACAACGCCCCATCCGGTAGCCCTCATCGAGTGCCGGTAAAACCGGGTGGCACTGCCTCAGTTGCATTGCTCGGCGGTGATGTCCCGATTGCGAATAACCCTGCTGTGACGTGGGCGGCGTTTCAGGTAGCCATTCCTGGTCAGTCTCACGACACGACATTCAGTCGACACATTGGGAGCTATTCCGGATTCCGGGTCACGGAATTCACGAAGGGAAGGTCGGCTGGAACAGGGATTGGCTGACTCACCCAGGAGCAAGACCGGAGGTGCCGCCCGCCCATCTACCGGCGAACTGGAGCACTCGTGGCATCGGTGCCGAAGCTGACCTCGGATGAACCAGCACAATAGTGATGTGGCAAATACGAAGGGTGGCATACGTCCAGCCCGAACGAGCGACCTTCGAGCTCTCTTGGTTCTCAACCAAACAGCGGCAGACGGCGACACCCAACGGGTGACGGATCTCCATCGCCACGTCGAAGCTGGCGAATGCCACGTCCACGTCGGGCCCGATGATCTCGACGGCTATGTGGTCCCCTCGACGTTTCTTTGGTCGAGATTTTGTGGACCTTCTTTTCGTTGCACCTTCGACCCGGCGTTGATGTGGAACGGCATGTCAAGGTCTCCAGGCACGCTGGTTTTCACCTGCTTTGAGCGCGACGCACCAGAGGTGCGGCGCTTGACTGCCATGAGCAGACGACGGGGCCCCGGGGTCAACACGCAGCGCCCGCAGCCCGAAGGACGAGGACGAACGGTGTTGAGGCCGGGGTGGAGGCTGCTACTCGACTCCCCGCGTAGCTCGGGGTGGTGACCGAGGAAGTGCTCGACGACGCGCCGGAGCGCGGTGGATCGGAGAACCGCCACGATGACGTACGCGAGTCGGAATCGCAGGACAGCCATTCGCAGGTAGGTGCCTCTGAATCGGGGCTCCCGTGGCGCCCTCGCAAAGAGGGACGCTGGGAGTAACGCCGGCGAGGATCTGCTCTGCTGCGGCGGTGCTCCGGCGCGTCGTGGAGGACTCGGTCAGATGCGGCGCCGATCGCGCGCTGACCGAGAGAGCGGACATGTCAGTCCTCGGCCACCATCTCGGCCCACAAGAACCCGGCGAGCTCACGGGCCACGGCGGCGGCGACGATGGAGCGCACGTTCTTGTGCGCGGCGAGCTGACGGAAGCGAGAGGTGAGGCGGACCTGGGCCTCCCAGGATCGTGCGACCGTGGCCGGGGTGCAGACCTTTTGGCGTTGAGCGATTCCCGCACCGACACTCGGGCGGTGCTGGTAGCTCCAGGCGGCCTCGCAGAACTGGCCGCGCAGGTGCGCATTGCCGGCCCGGGTGATGTGGGTGCGGTGCTGGCTCAGCCCGCTCGAGTGTTCCCCGGGCACGAGCCCGGTGAAGCTCATGAAGGGCCGAGCCCGGGGGAAACGCCGCCAGTCGAAGACCTCGGCGCCCAGGCAGAGCGCGCCGATGCGGGTGACCCCTCTGTAGGCGGCGAGACGGGTGACCGCAGCTCCGAAGGGCTCGGTATCGCACCATGGGAGCAGGTCGGCTTCGACTGCCTCGAGCGAGCTGTCGCGTAGGCGCACCGTCGAGAGGTAGTGCGCGTAGGTCGACGCCAAGGCGCGGTCCTCGAAGTGGCGCGTCGCCAGCCAGCGCTCGTGGGCCTGCGTCCACGTCGAGCCGCCGCGCCAGATGACCGAGTGACGCAAGAGGAAACCTGAAAGGCGGTTGCGAGCCCTCGTCAGGTCCTGGACCATGTCGCCGCGCGTGCGGCACAGGTCGCGCACGGCCTCTTGGGCCGGGGTCGGGATGGCGACGGGGGTGAGCTGACCCGCCCGGTGCAGCCCGGCCAGGCGCTTGGCATCGCGCCGATCGGTCTTGATGCGATCGCCCGAGCCCTTCGGGACCAAGGAGGGAGCGACCACGTCGCAGCGGACCCGGAGCGAGCTGAGCAGGCGCTGGAGGTCATAGCCGGTGGGGCCGGCCTCATAACAGGCCCACAGGCTGCTCGGCCGACCGAGGCGTTTGATCAGGCGCCGGACCGAGGTCTCGTCGTTGAAGATCTTGTCGACCTCGGCGACGTCACGATCTGGCGGCAGCACCGCCACCGAGATCGTGTCCTTTGAAACGTCCATCCCGACGTGGATAAATCCGCGATGCGCAATACTCGACACGGCCGGTTCCTCCTTCGGTATGTCGGCTCCATTCGCCGCTCAACGCGAATGATCCACGAAGATGCGGCTGTTGGGGAGCCGGCCGTTCCATGCTGAATCGGGTCTTGGAACTCGCCTGCTTCGTGCCGCACTCGACCTTGAAGGCACCCCACACGTCTACACCTCAACGAACCGATCAAACAGACCCATGCGTGAGCTACTCATGCGGGAGGACTGGCAATGGAGCGGAGAGCTGGACGGACTCGACGATGGGGACCCTGAGCTGAGCTTGCAATTAAACGTTCGCCCTAGCCGCTAATGGCTTCCTTCAAGAGCAGTTCGGTGGCCTTCGCATCCACCTTTCGGATCTGATTGAGCAGCGTCTTGATGCGGCGGTCGTTGCCGATCCACTCCTGATAGAGCTGCGCTTCTCGGTCAGTCAGTCGCTTGGTCACCGTCTTGCCGTTCACCTTCGCGGTCCACTGCCAGTAGGGCCCGTGAGGAGTAGGCGGGTCAGCGTTGCATCGGCAGCCGACCGACGTGCAGTGGGTGAAACGGCGAGTCACACTGCCGGCGGCAACGATCCCGATCTCGGCGATCTGGGCCGCCAACTCTTTGTGTCGCCGGTCGTACTCGGCCAGCCGCTCCTCGACCCTCGTCCGTGCCATTGCGCTCCTTGTGTCCACGACCAGCATCCCTCATTGGTGCGCAGACAGTAAGCATACTGTCTGCATGGGATCCTCCGACCGGTCCATTGCCGAGGTGAGGGACTTCCGTTCGTCGCTCCACCGCTGCCTCTCGCCCTGGGGAGACGCTCTCTTCGAGCTCTGCGATGCAGTGCTGTGCTCACCGGCCCCGGTCGGATCGGTGCCCTCCCTCAGCCTCGAGCCGGAGTTCCGGCGCAGCCACGGCAGTCTCTACAAGTCCTTGGCCGAGGGAGACGTCGACGAAGTTCGGCTTCGCCAGTTGCTGGTCGAGCACCGTCCCAAAGAGTGGCCCTTGGTCTTTGCCGTCGATGCCTCGACCTGGGACCGCTGCGATGCCGAGTGCAGCCCCGAACGGGGCTTCCACTACTCGGCTTCCAAGCACTCCGCCGGCCAGCCCATCGTGGCCGGGTGGTCCTATCAGTGGATCAGCCAGCTGAACTGGGCGCCCGACAGCTGGACCGCTCCACTCGACGTCCTGCGCATCAGCCCGTCCATGGAGGCAGCGGACGCCACCATCGATCAAGTCAAGCGCCTCGTCGGCCTCCTACCAGATGACGGCGATGTCCCTCTCTTTGTCTTCGACGCCGGCTATGACGGCATCGCCCTCGGCCACGGGCTCACCGACACCCGGGCCGAGGTGCTGGTGCGCATTGCCTCGACCCGGGTCTTCCATCCCGACCCCGAGCCTCGCACCGACGGAGCACGGGGTCGTCCGCCGCGTCACGGCCCCCGCTTCATGCTTTCCAACGAGGAGACCTGGACCGCTCCCGACGCTGAACTCATCACCACCGTCCGCCGCTACGGGAAGGTCACGGTGGCGGCCTGGCACAACCTGCATCCGAGACTGCATGGCCGGGGGCGCTGGCGCGACTGTGAGGAACCGCCGATCATCAAAGGCAGTGTCATCCGGGTCGAGGTCGAACACCTACCAAAGCCGGCAGGACGGATCAAAAAGACCCTGTGGCTGTGGTGGTCTGGTGACGGCGAGCCCGACCTCGATCTGTGCTGGCGGGCCTATCTGCGTCGGTTCGACATCGAGCACACCTTCCGGTTCATGAAGGGGACATTGGGATGGACGACACCGTCGCTGCAGATGCCCGAACAGGCCGACCGGTGGAGTTGGTTGGTCCTTGCCGCCTACACACAGCTTCGTCTCGCTCGTCAGCTCGTCGACGACCTCCGACTGCCTTGGGAACG
Source organism: uncultured Acidimicrobiaceae bacterium (assembly GCA_963717455.1). Classification (GTDB taxonomy): domain Bacteria; phylum Actinomycetota; class Acidimicrobiia; order Acidimicrobiales; family RAAP-2; genus Bog-473. The sequence goes on along the minus strand of OY970336.1, from coordinate 415,449 downwards.
ACCGTGCGACCCGAACAAACTCACCCCAGCGCGAGTCCGCAGAGGGTTTCGGCGACTGCGTGCACACCTCGGCACACCCGCCCACCCACCGAAACCCTCGACCCCGGGACCGGGGCGACCCAAAGGAACGCGAAAACCGCCCAGAAAGCGCTATCCGGCGGTCAAGAAGGCAGCTTGAACAGCGACCGGGGGTTTAATTGCAAGCTGAGATGCTGTTCTATAAGTGGCGCACCTAGCCGGCAATGTACGGGGGCAGTCGAGCGGCGATGACCAGAAGTAGATTGTCTCCCTAGCAACGTCAGAGCTGGTCAGGAGGCTCATGACATTCCGATCGTGGAGGCTGCGGATCGGGGTCGTGGCGATCATGGTGATTTCCCTCGTCTGCTCGTCATTACTGACCATGGATCCGGCTACCGCTGCGTCATCTGGCCATCAAACTTCTACGACGATTCCCTTGCACTACGCCCCGAACGAACCGACTCCAACTTCATCGACAACTCTTCCCATTGGTCCCGACATCTCGTACTACCTATCCCTCGGCGACTCGGTCGGAATGTGGGACGGAACCCGATCCTTCCCGTATTTGCTGGCCAATCGGTACTCACACTCCTCAGTTCCGGGCCTTCGCCTCATAGACATGTCCTGTTCTGGGGAAACGACCGAATCAATGGTCACGGGCTCGACGTGTGCTCCGGGAGGGTCCCAGTATGACAACGCCGTCTCGTTTGTGAACGCCCATCGGAGCCACATCGCTCTTGTCACGATCAGTATCGGCGGAAACGACGTCGTACCTTGCATGAGCCGACCCGGTGCTGCAACGTGTTTCGTCAACGGCCTGTCGAAGATGAAGGCGAATATCTCGAAGCTCGTGGCTGGGCTGCGCAATGCCATCGGCCCTCATGTACCAATCGTCGGCATGAACGTCTATGACCCATTACTCGGCGATTGGTTGGCTCCCGGAACTGGTCGATCGCTCGCTGTGGCTGCCGTGGCCGGGGTTGGCTTGTTGAGCAAGTCCATGAGTCAGGCGTACGAAGCCGAGGCCAGTCCCACAGCGGACGTGCAGGGGGCCTACCACTCGATGGATCTCACACACTTCGTCGGTTCACGTTGGGGTCGCGTACCGGTCTCGGTGGCAAGCGCCTGCGCATTGCTCGACATCGTCTGTCAACAAGGGTCACTCATCGGATATGGCGACGACCCGAACGATGCGGGTGCGCTGGTCATCGCACATGCATTCGAGAAGGCGATCGGTCGGCTGGCTCCGCCCAAGTCCAACGGGTAGCACCCCAATGGTCAGACCGACGTTGCGCCCCGAGCCGGCGTACGGGGCGACCCTGGGACACCGTGGTCGATGAACATGTGGGGGCACTCGTGTTGATCGAAGCGGGACAACTCCAGTTCGGCATCAAGTGCCCCCCGAGTTGACCTGGTATTCGGTTGGACCTTCTGCATTCGCGACTGCCCTGAGAGGACACCCATGTGACGCGTTTCAGAGCCCCTGGCCACGCGCATTAGCGGGCACTGAGCTTGTAACCCGAAACGGTCCGTGTCCGACGAGCAACAACTCCTCATCGAAATGCGCGAGGGGATGAGCTGGCCGATACCAGACCCCCCAGGAACGTATCACTCATTAATTTCGGATCACTCGATCGGTGCGGGCCTGCCGAGATGAAACCCTTGTCCGAAGTCGACTCCTTCTTGGCGGAGAAAGTCCCACGTCTCTTGGTCTTCGACACCTTCGGCAATGGTCTGAAGGTTGAAGGCTTTGGCCATGCCGACAATGGCGCGTACAAGAGCCTGATTGGCCTCGCTTGTGAGAAGTTCGCGTACGAAGTCGATGTCGATCTTTAGGTAGCGGATCGAGAGTCTCTTGAGATAGGTGAAGCTGCCGTAGCCAGTGCCAAAGTCGTCTAACGCAACGCCGCACCCAAGGTCAGCCAAAGCCTTGGTGAACTGTTCGCCCGCTTCAACGTCGCGCATGAGGGACGTTTCGGTGATCTCGAAGGTCACATTGGCCGGATCGGCGCCAGTTGCAATGAGTTCGTCCTCAATCAAGGGAAGGATATCGAGGCTGCCAATGGTTGCGGCCGAGAGATTCGCTTCCACCACCCGCCGCCCTCTAGCGGCGAGACGAATGGCTTGGACCACGACCCAACGGTCGATTTCGGTAATGAGCCCATATTTCTCGGCGACTGGGAGGAAGGCATCCGGCAGGATGACCTCGCCCGTCCGGCTGATCATGCGGAGCAAGAGCTCTTCGCTCGGTACGCCCTCGCCGGCTGGGATGATGGGCTGCGAGTACAGGACCATGCGGTCTTCATCGAGGGCATCGCGGATGCGTCCCAGCCAGCTGAGCGCCGCTAGATCACGCTGTGCCCGGCCGAGCTCACTATGCTCTTCAGTAATATCGCGGAAAACCACGACAACACCTTCGATGCTGGCGTCATTGCATAATGGAGCCGACGAGTAGGCAGCAGGGAAGATCGATCCGTCCTTGCGGGTAAATGCATCAGAGGTCACTCGGACGGACTGTCCAGTCGAGTTCACCTTGAGCATCGGGCATTCGGAAGCAGCCACCGGCGTGCCGTCCTCCTTTTGGAAATGGATTGTCTCATGCATCAGCTTGCCCAGCAGTTCCTCAGGGGCCCAGCGGAGCATCTTTGAGGCGGCTGCATTGACGTAAGTCACCCGCCCTTTCACATCGAGGGCGTAAACGCCCTCGGCCATGTTCTCCATGACGACAGAGCGGAACGCGTCATTGCGCTTGTGTTCGCTCACATCCGTCATGACCACGCCGACGCCCTGAACCTCATTTTGCGCAAGGACCGGGTAGTAGCTGGTCAACCAGTGACTCGGCAATCCGTCCGCACCCAGCCGTGCGACCTCGATGTTTGCGATTGCCGTGCCGGAGTTCAGCACCTGCTGGTAGTGAGCTTGGACCCGGGGCCATATCGACCCCAACACCTCGGCGAGAGTCCGACCCTGGGCCTCCTCCGGCGTGGTCTCGTTGAGCCCTGCCATCAGCTCGTTCACATGCACGATTCGGAATTCGCGGTCAACGAATCCGATTCCAATGGGGGCGGTCTCTTGCAGCGCGTCCAAGATTGCTAACGACGCGGCCACTCCGCCCATGCTGCCACCGAGTTTGTCCTGAAGGTGCTTGATGTCGTCGATATCGGTCCACGTGCCAGCCCACTGGACAACTTCGTCGTCAAGCCCGAGTACCGGAAGTGCCCGGGCGGCCATCCAGCGGTAGTCACCACCAATGGTCCGCACTCGGTATTCAACCTCGAAGGGAGTGTCGTTGCGAAGGGCGCTTTGCCAGGCCACCCGGGCCCGGGAGACGTCATCAGGGTGGACGACGCGCAGCCAACCCCAACCCGATGTCTCTTCGGGTGTCAGGCCGACGAGGTCATAGCCACGACGATTGAAGTACTCGGTAGAGCCCCCAGCGTCGGTCACCCACACGACATGGGGAATCCACTCGGCGATGAGATCCCACGGTGGTGTCACCTCAGAGTGACCCTCGCGCGTCTGGCCTCTCTCACTCGCCGGGACGTCATGAAGCGAAAAAATAGCCACTCGGTCGAGCCGTTTGGCCTAGACAACGGTCCTATTCTCTAGACGAATATCTAGGTGAGTCTGTCGGGGGCCCTGAGGAGCATCGCCAGGAGTTGCGTTTGGGAATGAACACCGAATTTCTTGTAAATGGCGGCGAGGTGATTCCGCACTGTGCTGGGGCTCAGGTAAAGGTCGGCCGCAATTTCTTCCACTTGTTCGCCGCGTACGAGCCGCGTGAGAATCTCCCACTGTCGCGTTGAGAAATTCCCAGACGGCATGTGCGACCGAACCTGCTCCATACCGTCAAGCACGTCCCCACCGAGAACAGCGAGTTGCCGGTGAAGCTCCGAGGTCAGCTCAAGGCCGAACTCAGACATGGCGGCGATAGCCAGACCAAGACGAGGGGGCGAGTGTTGACACATCGCCACGACCATGCACCAAACATCTCGCCAATTGGCATCGCCATCACGAACGTGCATCCGCAGCGTTGCTTTGCTTTCATCGGCTGCGACTCGGGCGACAGCCGAAAGGAAATTCTGGACGTCGGCGGCCTGAAACAGGCCCAAGAGGGAGGACCCCTTGAAGTCCTCAGGTCTGCGCCCGAGTATTCGTTCGATGTCGCTACTGACTAGTTCAATCGTCCAGTCATGGTCGGTCACGATGCCCGCGATTGTGATGCTGGCGTCAAAGAGCGGCCAAGGAACGGCCGCGGCGCCACGCTCGATAATGGCAAGACCGAATCTGCCAGCATCTGTGGTCGTGGGTCGCACCCACACATTCGCCTCGAACTCCGTGCCGTCAGCCTTGCGAAAGTGACGGAGCGCCCTATAGCCCTGAATTGCTCCCGATGCGAGCAATGCCCGCGCTGCTTCCACTTTGGGCTGGTCGACCGCGCTCAGAATCTCAAAGGCGGGGACACCGTCCAACGAATTGGGGGCGCAGCCGAGAAGCTCGCAAGCGGCCTCGTTCGCCCCAAGAATGATCAGATCATCGAGGTCGAAGGCTATGAGTGGGTGCCGGTTTTGGCGCAGGGCCCTAGCGACTACAGACGGCGTTGGTCCGCTTGTCATCGCAACCACCTCCCGTCGACCATCGTCCGCGAATCTCGCGCCCAGTATCCCAGACCATCCGCACTCAGAGATTCTTGACGGAGATCGATGACGGTGTGCGGCCTCCGCGCGTTCAGCCGCCCTTTCGCCATGGTGGCAGAGGAGCGGTCGCCACCATGCCACTGCAAAGCGCTCACCCCTGCGTGCAGAGCCGACTGGACATTGGCAAGCACCACACTCACGATCGTGTTATCCAGGAACGTGAGGAACAGTACGAGCGTTATCGTCGCGAGCGCCCAATTCGAACCCTTGCACCGGTCGGCGCGACCAATAGGAAACTCTGGGGCGGTTGATGGGCGCCTTTCGCTGATCAGTGTCATTCTTCGTCACCTCCCTCTTGAAGTCGACCAGCTCCTTCCATCCAGAGTCAGCCAGGCTGCATCTCAACAACATTGTTGATCGAAAACGAATGAGGTTGCGCCGCAATCGCGGGCGTTCGAAAAGCGGCCTAGCAACGCGCCGGTGCAATGCTGAGCCCGCGTCCGGCGGACCGAGTGGCACCAGCAGCAGAATCAGGGCTTCAAGCGTCGTCGCGTTGTCGATCGGCCTACCTGAGACTTTCCGAGCACCCAGAGGGCATCACTGAGTCGGAAAGTTGGGCCCGGTCTGTGTCGAGCCAATCGGTTCGACCGGGCCCAACTTCGTGCTTGCTCAGGCTGCCTGAGTCGCAGCCTCGATGGCCTTGGGCTGCCCAGCGCCGCTGGTGATCTCGATCTTGCGAGGTTTGGCCTCCTCGGCCACTGGGATGTTCACTGTCAGCACACCATTGTCGAAGCTGGCCTCGATGTGATCTGTGTCAAGGCTCTCACCGAGGAACAGCTGTCGGGTGAAGGTCCCGTGCTCCCGCTCGGAGGCCAGAACGTGGGCAGACCCCTCGGGCTGCCAGGTCCGTTCGGCCGAAACCGTGAGCACGTTCTTCTCCACGGTGAGCTCGAGTAAGTCGGGATCGACCCCGGGCAGGTCGAAGCGGACAACCAAGTGGTCGCCCTGGCGGTACGCGTCCATCGGCATGGCCGCCGGGCGCGGAAGTCCGTTCCAGACCTGGTCCAAGAGGCGGTCGAACTCACGGAAGGGATCGAACCGCATCAGCATGTCCACTACCTCCTTTGTTCTAAGTCTGTCTTGGTGCCTCCCAGGAGGAGGCCTACCGCCAATTTTTACAATCCCTGAGCCGAACTTATTCCCGCCTATCGGCGTCCGCCGGGACCAGGGCAAACGAGCTGAAACGGCCAGGCGGCGAGGAGGATCCTGGGCGCTTCCGCGAGCCCCCGCCGGGCGCCCCAACCCCAGCGGGGACGCTGCTCTACTGGGCGCTAAAGCACGTAGCCGAACGAAGCGCACGCAACGGGTCTCAATCCTCGACGTCTACGAGCACCCCTCCCGCGCTGGCGCGGGCCGCACCAAGAAGGGCGCCCAAGAGCAACTTCACCGGTAGCCGCAACGTCCATTTAGACACCTGTGGCATTTTTCCTTCGTCGAGGGAATATCGAGAACGCCATTTCTCGTTACTCCCCATCGAAAAGAAAGGGAAGAGGCATCCGGCCCGACGGTCAAGGTCTGACGAGAGGAGGCGGGTGATGCGGCTCACAGCACAAGCCACCAGAACTTCGGAGGACTGCGCTCGATGATTGGAGCATTACTCGTTGCGACGCAGTTCAATGGCACGTTCTACACGGCTGCGGTGACCGTGATACCCATATTCTTCATCATGCTGGCCGTCGAGTTGGGCGCTGCCCGTTCACCTGTTATGCAGAGGATGGTCGCGCTCTATCGGTATAGGAAGTTCCGACGCTTTGAGTCGATCCGAGATCGGGTGCACTGGCTGTTTCGTGGGCTATTAGTCCTCTTGACTGCGCTCTTGCCCATTGTGACGGTGCTGGGGTGGGCGGCGGAGGTGACCGGACTTCTTGCATTGGACCGACGAGCTATTAGCCAGCCAGCTCACCTCCTCGTCTTGGTGGGCGTGATCGTACTTCCGACCGTCACTCTGTTCTGGGCACTTGCAATGAGAGAACGCGAACCGACTCCCTTTGAAGAAGAGTTGGACCGGCCGCGAGACCAAGCAATCGGAGGGTTAGGCGCCCAGGTGCAATGTATGGAAGTAGACGCCTCCTCCGGTCGGCCAGTCAACTCACATCACGTACATCAAGCGCAGAAACGGCTGGCCACCCTCACACGCCAGAGCAAACGACTCGACAACTCAGCCGAAAAGACACGACGAGCCCTCCGGAAGCTCCATAACCACGAGCAGCACCGGCACGCTCCGTAGGTTGCAGCGGTGGTTGGTATTGATCCGTTCTCGTGGACCGGATGCCTTATGACGTACGGCCAGTGACCGGGCAGGGGGTTTCTCCCAGACGCCGGCTCGCTGGCACGCCATAACAACGCGTAGCTCGTCCATCAGGGATATCGACGGACACCACACCACCGCACACCTCCTTGTCGGACTTTCGTCCGAAGAAGGCTCACCGGTCGCTCAGTCCAGGTGGCGGATCACCCATGTAAGTGCCGGCAGGGGGCACCCACGAACGCTCCATCAGAATCTTGATACGGATACCTCGCGTTTCCACCGGATCCCCCTGGCGCAAGCCATCCGACCATCGAACGGATGAGCGAGGCAACCAGGCCGGCCACGAGGGCCGGCCTGGTCCATTGTGATCCCACGTTCCCGTCCGGCTTCTCAAGGGCCGGTCCGGGACTCCGCTTCGCTCCGTGTCCTCCCTAAGCCTTCGGCTTGCCCTTGACCAGCCTCGTCGTTTCCGGCTCTTCGGAAATGAGCGGGGTGCAGGTGCAGCAGGTGGATCCGCGACCGCGTAGCGGGGGTCCACCAGTCTGAGGTTGTTCGACGACCGCAGATGGAGGACCCCCGTGGTGACTGACCCTACGCGCGCGCTGGAGTGGATGATCGGACTTCGGGCGATCGCATTCCTTGGCGCAGAGGACGGCGCTGGCGACCAGGCGAGGATCCACCTCGAGACGAAGCCCTCGCTCGTGGGGTGTCCGAGGTGCGGGGTGCTCGCCCGGGTCAAGGACCGCTCCCGCGTCGAGCTGGTCGACCTCGCGGTGTTCGGGCGCCCGACACGGCTGGTGTGGCACAAGCGCCGATGGATGTGTCCCGATGGGGACTGTGCGATGGGTTCGTGGACCGAGGAGGACGATCGCATCGCCGGGCCCCGCCAGGTGCTCACGTCCCGGGCGGCCCGCTGGGCGACCATCCAGGTCGGCCATCATGCCCGCAGCGTCAATGAGGTGGCGGGCGAGCTCGGCTGTGACTGGCACACCGTGAACGACACCGTCGTGGCCTACGGGGAGGCCCTGCTCGACGCCGACGAGGGGCGCATCGGCGAGGTCAGCGCCCTCGGGCTCGACGAGGTGCTGATGGTGAGGACCGGTCCCTACCACCGCCAGCACTTCTCCACCCAGATCGTCGACGTCCGCGCCGGCCAGCTCCTCGACGTCGTCCCTGGTCGTGGGAGTGCCGAGCCCATGGCCTGGTTGGCCGAGCAGACGAGCGCGTTCCGTGAGCGCATCGAGTTCGGCACCCTTGACCTGTCCGGCCCCTATCGACGCGTCTTCGAGATCATGGTGCCCGGCGCCACCTTGGTCGCCGACCCCTTCCACGTCACCAAACTCGCCAACACCAAGCTCGACGAGTGCCGACGCCGGGTGCAGAACGAGACGCTCGGACACCGGGGCCGCAAGTCCGATCCGCTCTATCGATGCCGGCGCCTGTTGACCAAGGCCAAGGAGCGCCTCGACGACAACGGTCACGAGAGGCTGATCGGCCTCCTTCGTGCCGGCGATCCCCACGGCGACGTGGCCACCTGCTGGGAGGCGAAAGAAGCGGTGCGCGAGCTCTACGCGCACGCCGATGCCGACCTCGCCCTCGAGTGGGTGACCCAGCTCGGCCACGACCTCCAGGACAAGGACTACCCGATCGAGGCCCGTTCCCTCGGCCGCACCCTCATCCGCTGGAAGCATCAGATCGCCGCCTGGCACCGCGCCCACGTCTCGAACGGACCGACCGAGGCGGTCAACAACCTCATCAAGCGGGTCAAGCGCGCCGCCTTCGGGTTCACATCCTTCCGGAACTACCGGATCCGCTCACTGCTCTACGCCGGCAAGCCCAACTGGGACCTGCTGGCCACCGTCACGCCCCGCTGAAATCCGAAGAGCCCGTTTTCCGGGTTACGACAGCGTCTCATCCACCTCAACACACTCGGTGTTGGGCCCGCCGCAAAAGGGTTGTGACACACGTGGAGATGGTTGCCACAGACGTAGAAATCTCACTGCTACGTCCGCGTCCAAACCGCGATTCCATCCCAACTTCATCCCAACAATTGGGTCCCAGCGCGTCCCGCGGGTTCCCAATGCGTCTCACCCTCAAATCGCGCGAGATCGATGAGCAGCGACATCGGGACACACCGGGACGCATCGGTACGTAGCGAGATTTGCCCGATCTCCCTGATAATGCTGAGGTCGCTGGTTCGATTCCAGCTAGCCCCACTTGTTTCCCTTTCCAGCTGGAGGTCTCGTCGCAATGGGGCTACGTCAGCCATCGGGTGATCGTCCTCGTGCCCCGAAGCGGTGTCCCGATTCGAGACCGCCGCAGCGGCCGCAGCGTTGAGCTTCGACAAGAAGGCCTCATCCGCATTGGGGGTAGAGGTGGCCATAGCGGTCCAGCGTGAATGACACGGAGACCAATTTGGCATCGACACCAGCGGCGATCCACGGGCTGATGGCGCTGTGTCGGCAGTCATGAACTCGAAACCCCGGCCCTATCCCCGCAGCCTCTACAGCCTTCACCCAGAATCGCTTTCGGAAGTCATTCAGTCGAGTCGGTCCCCCTTGTGGAGCCGGAAACACCCAATCCTCCGGTCCGCCGGGAAGGCTTGAAAAGTGCTCCCGCATCGCCGCGGCAACCAGCGCGGGCATAGGCACGCGTTTAGCGCATGAGAACCGAGTTGCAACAGCTGAGCGACAAGAGCCTCGTGGGGAACTATCTCGATGTTGCCAAGGAACTTCCGCCAGGGAGAAAGCCAGGGGGGTCACCGCGTCGGCGGTGGGCTCTCGGCAGGATGACGCCCTCTGAGGCGTTCTCTGAACCCGTTGCGTTGTCCGCTTGAGGCCAAAGGCGATCTGGGGCAGTTGCGCATGGACGTGACGACCAGGCCGGACGCTGCGCCCTCGTTTCTCGACAGCCCTAACCCACCGTCACCGCCACGGGTTGGGAGGCTATTCCGTTGGCGACCACCACGAGGGTGCTCGAGCCCGCTGGCGTACTCGCTGGCACGGTGAAGTTTGTCGACGAGCTCACGCCGCTCTGGATCGATACTGAACTCCAATGCGTCGTGCGGGCATAGGTTTCAGTGCCTGTTGCCGTGTTCGTAATCCGGACCAGGGGGAAGTTCGTGTTGTCCTGGACGTCGTCCCCATACGCCGCTCCCTGGCTGAGCCCCGCGAGCTGTTTGCCGGACAGGGAGTAGGTGCTGCCGGGCGTGACGGTTGCGGGAGATGAGGTGATGGAGGGCGCCCATGTCGCTAGAGGCGAGCCGCCTGGGGTGTACACCTCCATCTGATTGCTGCCATCGTCGAAGAGAACCTGGCCCGTGGGAAGCGCCAGCATTCGCGTGTAGTAGGTCGAGTCGTAGGGAGCGTTCGGTGGATCGGCCACCTGTCCAAGGGTGTTCGCCTTCGGGTTGTAGACGAAGAAATGAGTAGGGGCCAGATAGACGCACGGGCTAACGTCTAACAGGACGTTCCCGTTCGGCAGGATCGACGCTGGTCCGTCGGCGCTGTCGTACTGCACGCCGCCGATCGCGGGGATCGTTGGCCCCGCGCTCCACGTGCCGTTTGTCCCAGCCTGGAAGTGGTAGAGCGCGGTGTTGGCGCTAGTCTTGACTGTGCATGTCTTGGTGTACGCCGAAGTCCCAGCGCCCACGACCAGGGTGTTTCCTCCCGGCATAACGACCTGCGGGCCGAGCTCGTAGGCCTGGGTGTTGACCGGCGACGTCACCGTGTTCCCGGCACTGCTCCAGGCTGCCGTGCTCGGCGTGAAGAGTTCCGTGTTGGGAGGATTCCCCACGTCAACTGTGAGCAGCTGACCGCTTGGCTCTAGGGTCCACGCTTCCTCATCGTTGGGGTCTGCCTTGTTGGCTCCCGTCGAAGTCCAGGAGGAAAGGTTGAGCGGGTTCAGCCGTGCCTCGCTCGTACTGGCAATCGGAGAGCCCGAAGTGCAGTTCCCGCAGGCTTGGGCCATCATAAAAGTGCCGTTCGCAAGCACATCGCTCTGCGCGTCTCCGATATTCGTCCATCCGCTCGGCGGCGCAACCGACCTCCAGGTGTTGGTAATGGGGTTGTAGATCGCCCCTTGGTTCGTCCAAACCTCGTTAGGGTTCGTTCCGTTGTATTCGCCACCCTCGACGATCATCGACCCGTTGGGGAGGGTCGCTGACGCGAAGTACAAAGGGGCGTATCCGGCCGGCATCGAGGCGATCGCGCTCCACGTTCCGTTGATGTAACTGCCCTTCGAGTTCGGAGTAAGACGCCACCACTGCGTCGTGGCGCCTGAAGCTGGCTCATCGTGCACCAGCACGGAACCGTCGCTCTGCAACAGCATCGTCCCGGCGCTGAACTGAGGCGGGTTGGCCAGGGGGGTCCACGGCGAGACGGTGCCGGCAGGCCCGGGATACGGCGGTTCTCCCGACGGCTGAGCGTGGCCGAACGGGGTGACGTGGGGGGCCCAGGTGTTCTGGGTAGCGCCGCCCGACGCGCTGGCTGCCGCCGTCGCAGCTCCTGCCGGCGCAAAACAAAGCGTCATCACCAGGGCTGAAACGATTGCACGGGCGATTCCTACACGTCGTATGACTTTCTTGAACGCCGCGAGATGCACTGCTTGCTCCCTTCGTGTTCATCAAGCATTTGACCTGGGCTGCCGTTGCCCCGCACCCCCAGCACGAAGTGGACCGTGGAAATGGTAACGCAGGTTGCATACCGAGACAAGGGGTAAACAGTCACTTCGGATCTGAAGGGGGAATTGGGTCCACGGTTCGGAGGGTGAGAAGAGTCACTCCCTGTGCCTACTCCCTTCGCCGCCAATGACTCGCTAGGCAACGAGAGAGCCGCTAAACGCCAACATTCGAAACAGTTTCGCTCCCGTTCAGAGGAATAGGTCCTCCGACGCTCGATTGGCCTTATTAGCGCTGAAGCTGTCGGAGTTTCGGTGTAGCGCTCACAAGAGTGCCTCGCTGCCCGTAGGAGTCATGGCGATGTCTATGCAAGCGCCCCCACACCGGCCAGGGCCATGGCGCGTTGATCCCCGAAGCGCAAGGCCCCGGTTCTTTGGCCCTCCTCTCGCGAGGGCTGTGAGATCCGCTCCCAAAGAGCGGTCTCGATGGCACAGCCCTGACCGGCGCGCTGGAGCTCGAGCAGGCGTCGATTGGCTCCTCTGGCCTTCTCGACGAGCTCGGCGAGGTTGTGGAGGCGGCGCTGGACTCCGAGGTCGGTGGGGCTGTTGACCACGGTCTCGATACGCAGGGCGCGGCCTTCCTTCAAGTACTGCTTGATCCGCGAATGCTTGTAGAACGCATTGACGGTCACCTCGGTGCCCCGGGTCACCACCCGGGTGGCGAACTCGCCCTTGGTGTCGCTGCGGATCCGGCGCGAGAAGATCAACTTGACCTCGTCGGGGCGGCCGATATCGAGGTTGTCGGCCACCGTCGCCTCGAAGAAGGCCCGGGCCCGGCGCGGGGCGTCGAAGACGATGGTGCGGGAGACCTCGACCTGGCGCATGGAGAGTTCCCACCAGAAGCCGGCTGCTCGATCTGGTGCGCCGAGCGGAGTGGGGATGACCCCCATCCAGCGCTCGAAGAAGGAGGCGATCTGGTTCGGGCCGAGCCGGTCACAGATGCTCTGGAGTCGGGCCGGATCGCTGCACGAGGCGAACCCGTTGGAGAGCTCGGTGAAGTCGAGAACAGCCCGGCGGGCCTGGCGTTTGGCCCACTCGTGGCCGTTGACCCAGACCTTGCCCGGATAGGGGAAGTAACTGCAGATCTTGATGAAGCCGTGACCGAAGTCGGCGTCGCTCACGTAGAAGTAATAAGCGCTCACCCGCCGGTCGGCCTTGTAGAAGGTGAACGATGGTGGTCCGGTGTCATACTCACGGCGCGAGGCCGCGAAGACGGACTGGAACTCTTGGGCGACCCCGATGGCCACCACGGCAGGCTCGGTTGCCGCCTCGAGGTAGGGCGTCATGACGTCGATGTGGCGGTCACCCTTCTTGAAGTGCACGATCGGAATGTGGTGGTCCTCGGCGAAGGCGTCCACGGCCTTGCGGAACCGGTTGCCCATCTTCTCCATCACCGCCGGCGAGGGGATCACCAGGCCAAGATGGGTCCGCATGAAGCCGACGACCTGGCCGGAGGTCTGCAAATTTGGCACATAGGCGTTGAGATAGATCCGGTCCAGGCACTCGAGATCGAGGGTCACATGCTCGTCGAGCAGGTCGTTCACGTTGACGACGGCGGCCATGGCGCACCACCCCCACGAGGTCAGGCTCGGACCCAACATCCGGTCAGATCAAATGTAAGTCACTCACCGATGGGTTGTCCTCGGCGGTCCGAGGCTGGCCTCATTGGGGGTGAGTTCACTTCGCCGGTGAGAGACACCCTGTCCCAGCGTCGATCTCACACCCGTCGCGATGGGTCACGGCCCGAGTAGGCAAGGAGCTCCTCCTGGGCGGACGAGTCTGCAGCGATGCGTATCTCGGGCTTGAGCACACCTTTGCGCTGCTCCTCGGGCCAGCGGCCATGAGTCAGTGCATACGCCGCTTCTGGTAGACCCTCGGGCATCGTTGGGTCTTGTCCCGTGGAGACCGCCAAGTCCCACCCGTGGATCAGCTGGTCGCCAAATACGTTCCCGAGAACTGTCCCGGTCTTCTCGATGACGCCAGGCTGTCCAAAGGTGCGGACCAATGACCCCGGTCGCGCAACGGTGGAACAATCCCAGGCATGGACGAGCCGCCGGAGCTGCGGTACAACGGACACTGGAGGATCGCCGTGTGGGCCCTCCGAGTGGGGTTCGTCGGGCTGGCCGTCGCCATCACGGGTGTCATCGTGATGTCCCTGGGATCCACGCCGTGGGTCCTGGCCGTCGGGATGATCATCTGGCTCGCCGCCGCCGCTGTGACCTTGGCAGGGTTCTTCTGGTCCCGGCACGATCTTCCCGAGCCACGACCCGGATACTGGTCGATGCGGTTCATGCTCATCCACGACACCGTCCACGCCCGGTCGTCGGCCCAGCGGTCCTGACGGCTCCTTCCTTCACGGCTGCGTCCGCCGTGCGGCAGTCTCCCGTCCGCGTCGACCGCCTGAGGACACAGCCGATACCGGGCGGGCATCAGCTATCCCGCACTGCCAGGAAGGTGCGCATATGGATGCGGATGATACAGAGGAGCTACGAAAGTCGTTCGGCCAGATAGGCGAGGGACATCGGGTACCGATACTCGATCCGGGCGTGAGTACCTTCGAACAATTCGAAGTGGACATCGTCGACGCCGATCTCGGCGAGGGCACTGCGGAAGGCTTGTGCACCGATTTCCAGAAACCACTCGTCGTTCTTCCCGCCGTCGACCCAGATCGCTCGCAGCCCGCCAAGTGCTTCTGCGTGATCCGAGACCATTCGGACCGGGTCCCAGTCCAGCCACCTTTGCCATATGTCGTATCGGAGCCTGCCGGTGTCGGGGTCGAAGGGAAGGATCGGCGCACCGTTCTCGTCTGCGGAGAAGCACGCAGAAACGCCGAGCATCATCAACAGTGTGTCGTCGGACTCCTTGGTGAACGCCACTCGCCCGTGAAAGTCCTTCCACCACCTGTCGATCGAACCCTCGTGCTCGCGCAGTGCTCGTACGGCCTTGGCGAACTCCGGGATGTAGCAAAACTCGTACAGGGCGTCACCGGCGTGGGTCGCCAGGCCACCGAACAGGTCCGGGCGGAGCATGGGCGTGATCATCGCCCCGAATCCTCCGCTCGATTTCCCCTGGATCCCCCGGTGCGAAGCCTCCTTGTAGGTGCGGTAATGAGAGTCGACGAAGGGCACCACGTCCTCGCACAGGTAACTGTGGTAACGCCCGGTCCCGGGGGAGTCGACGAATTGCGATCCTCCGTATGCAGTCCAAGCGTCCACGTAGACGACGATGCACGGCGGCGCCGAGCCTCGGGCGAAGAGCTCGTCGGCGGCCTCAGTGAAGGGAAGCCGATAGGCGCTGCGGTTGGCCCACATGCTGAGGTGGCCGGTATATCCCTGAAGCACGTACACGCTCGGGTACGACCTGGCGGAATCGTCGTCATAACCAGGCGGGACGTACACCCACAACGGGCGGTCGCTGGGATCCCCGAGGGGATTGCCCGCCAAGGCACGAGAGGTGACGACGTGGTGGTCGATCCTCCCTGCCAGCCGTTTCTCCCAAGGAAGGGTCATGGTTGCTCACCCTAGAGCCCGGGACACGGCCCAACGGTGAGACGCCATCCTCAATGGATCGCCGTGCCTTTATATCGCCCCCGGACGTCCCACTGTCATACCCTCATGAGGATGCCGGGATTTCACCAACCGCTGCGGGGACACGAGGTCATCACGCCGGACGGTGCCAGACTGGCGACTTGGGTCGTGGGACCTCACGACGGACTTCCGGTTCTACTGGCATCCGGAGGCGGAGCTGATCATCGGGGCTGGAGGTCTCTCCTTCCTGAGCTCTGCGAGTCAGAGTCGGAGCAGAGGCTCTGGTCCCCGCATGGGAGATCGCTTGCCGAGCACTGCCGAGTCGCAGTCTTCGACCAGCGCGGTACCGGTGCATCCATCCATGAGATACCCGCCGCGTCGGCGCAGCTGATTGGTTCAGACATCGTGACTGTCATCCGCGCCGTGTTAGGAGAACCGTGCACAGTGGTTGGGCATTCGATGGGCGGGATGGCTGCGTTGCACGCTGTACTGGATTGTCCGAACTCCGTGAGCGCACTCGGGCTCGTCGCGACGACCGCCGGCGGCTCCGGGCTGACCTGGCCCAGCGACTCCTATCTCTCGTGGGCGGCCACTGATCCGGATCTGACAGATCCATCACAGGTGAGAAGCGATCTCGAGTTCGCCGTCTCTCCCGCCTTCCGGGTGGATCGCCCGGATCTCTACGAAGCCTGCGCTGATTACGCCATCGCTCGGCCCAGAGCGGTCGACTCGGACGCGCTGGCTCAAGTGTTCCTGACGCACGACGTGGCTGACCGCTTGGGAGAAATCTCTATCCCGACCGTTGTGATCTGCGGCACCGAGGATCAAATCCACCCGTTGTCGAATTCGTCGTTCCTGGCGGGCCACATCCCCGCGTCCCGCCTCGTGGTCGTTGAGGGTGCGGGACACCTTCTCAACGCGGAGATCCCTGAGTTGCTCATTCACGAAATCGCTCACCTTGCCGGTGGTGATCGCTAGTCACTGAAACTGCTGAGGTTGCAGCGGGGATCACCCCCCTCCCAGTCCCGTCCCAACTTCGTCCTCAGAATGCACTCCCGGTGCGTCCGAGCCAGTCGCGCTCAGTTACCGAACAGCCGCTCGGCATGCCCCACCCCGGTTGTCGGCGGCGTCGGAATAACGGTGACCATTTCCCGACAGTTCGCGGGTCGCGGCGAGTTCTCGAGGAGAGCAATGAGAGGTACTCGAAGCCCGACCTGGGGGCCCCGAGTTGAGAAGGAGACGCGATGGCGGAGGAGTGGCGGGCGCGGTCGTGGTTCCGAGAGGGGTCACTGGGTGGAGTGGTGCTGCTGATCGTGATCGCTGTGGCCGCGAGCAATGCGCCCGCCTCCGGCCCACGACACGCGACCCGCATCCAGGCCCGGAACGACCGCCTCATCGGATCGACGGCGACACCCGCGCACGCCTGTGGCCCGCCGGGCTTGCTGGGACAGCTCTTGGACATGTGCGGCTCGACGGCCACCAACGGCCCGGCGACCTCGGTCACGAGCTCCAACTGCAACTTCATTCAGCAACTCCTGAACATGTGCGAGCCCCCCGCCACGACGACGACGACCTCACCACCTCCGACGTCGACATCGACTTCCACATCGACGACCGCCCCCTCGCCAGACACCACGAGCGATTGTGCCGACACGTCACCGCCCATCGCGTCGCCGAGCGGGAGGTGGTCGTGCACCTTCGACGACGAGTTCAACGGGACGTCCCTCGACACGAGCAGGTGGCAGCCGGTACTGACCGCTACCAGCGGCTACCAAACCGGGCCGTTCCTCTCCCAGGTCTGCTACGTCGACGATCCCGACACCATCTCCGAGTCGGGTGGCACCCTCAATCTCTCCGTCGTCCAGGTTCCGACCTACCTCACGTGCGATCAGCTTGGCGGTTCGAGCTTCAACACCTCCTACGAGGGCGGCATGATCGAGTCGTACAACCTGTTCAGCCAGGAGTACGGCTACTTCCAGGTCAGGGCAGAGATGCCACCGGCAGCGGTGGCGGGCCTGCAGGAGACGCTGTGGCTGTACCCGGAGAACCAGACCCTGTACGGCCCCTGGCCTGAGAGTGGGGAGATCGACTACGGCGAGTTCTACTCGGAGTACCCCGCCGACGACGTCCCTGCGGTGCACTACCCCGGTTCGACCAACGACCCCAACGCCACTGCAACGAACGGCTGCACGATCGCGGGAGCCGACCCCGCCGGACAGTTCAACAGCTACGCCCTGTCGTGGACCCCGACCACGATCACGACGTACTTCAACGGCGTACCCTGCCTCACGGATGTGTACGGACCCCACGTGACGAGCCCCGACACCGCGCCCGAGCCATTCAACCAGCCTTTCTTCCTGGTCTTCACCCAAGCATTCGGCATGAACAGCGGCGACACGTTCCAGCCCGGTGCGACGCCGCTGCCGGCCACCATGAAGATCGACTGGGTCAGGGTCTGGCAGTACTGACACCGCGGCCCTGGCTTGCGTCAGGTCGCCGGCCCGCATCTCTCTCCTCCTGCACCGTGAACGAGATGGCACCTTGGGGCACGCGCTTGTCGCGTACCGTGACCTAGTGGAATTCAGCAAGGAACTGCACGACGACATCGCCGTTGGTGACATCACGGTGTCCTTCCGGCTGTGGAAGCGGCCCCATGCGAGGGTCGGCGGGCGCTACCGGGTCGGAAGGGTCGAGATCGAGGTCGACAGCCTGGAGGTGATCCCCTTCGCCGAGATCTCGGGCGCCGACGTCCGCCGAGCCGGCGAGGCCGACCGTGAGGCACTGCGCCAGCGCGCCGCGCATGCAGGACCGATCAGCGACGAGACACTGCTGTACCGGATTGCGTTCCACGTCGTCGGGTAGTAGACGGAAGCCGATGCCGGTGTGCCTCCATCGGCATCGCGCCCGCGTCACGCCACCACAGGAGGAGCACATGCAACAGCGTCCCATCGGCAACCGCACGGTGAGCGCCATCGGGCTCGGCGAGATGCCGCTTTCCATTGAGGGTCGCCCCGATCGGCGGCAGGCCATCACCACCATCCATGCCTCCCTCGACGCCGGCGTGACCATCATCGACACTGCCGACGCCTACGCGCTGAGCGTGGACGAGCACGGCCATGGCGAGGAGCTCGTCGCGGAGGCGCTCGCCGGGTACGGCAAGCCCACCGACGACGTGCTCGTCGCGACCAAGGGTGGGCACCGCCGCCCGGGTGACGGCAGCTGGACCGTCCACGGCGACCCGGCCTACGTCAAGGAGGCATGCGAGGCCTCGCTGAAGCGGCTCGGCGTGGAGGCGATCGGCCTCTACCAGTACCACCGGCCCGACCCCTCCGTGCCCTGGGCTGACTCGGTGGGCGCGCTGGCCGATCTGCTCGACGAGGGCAAGATCCTGATGGCCGGCGTGTCCAACGCCAGTGTGGCGCGGATCGACGAGGCCCAGCGGGTGCTGAGCGGTCGTCTGGTCAGCGTGCAGAACGAGTTCTCGCCGCGGTTCCGCTCCTCGGAGGGAGAGCTCCGGCACTGCGAAGAACTGGGGATCGCGTTCATCCCCTGGAGCCCGCTCGGAGGCATCGGCCGCGCCGACAACATCGAGACGGACCACCCGGCCTTCGCCGAGGTGGCCGCCGAAGTCGGGGCCACCCCCCAGCAGGTCACGCTGGCCTGGATGTTGGCCAAGGGATCCCGGGTCATACCGATCCCCGGTAGTAGCCGGCCCGAGACCGCCGTCGCGTCGGCCGTCGCAGCGGACATCACGCTGACGGCCGAGCAGGTCGCCCGCCTCGACGCCTCCTGAGCAGCCCGTTCGGCGACCCCGATCCTGGAACAGAACCAGGTGTCTCCGTGTTGCACAGGTGTCGCGCCGGCGACGCCCGCCGACCGTCGGACGGGCTCACAGGTGCGAGAAAGAACGCGACAGAGAGTGAGGCCGTCATGCCTGCAGTGACCGTCCCAGACAACCTAGCCCTTCCGCACGTCGAGGTGCCGGGCCCGACCACCGTCCGCCCCGTGAAGAGCGTGACCGACGCGCCTGCCGGCTACGAGGGCGAGGGCTTCCCGGTGCGCCGCGCCTTTGCGGGCGTGCCGATCGCGGACCTCGACCCCTTCATCCACATGGACCAGATGGGTGAGGTGGAGTACGCCCCGGGCGAGCCCAAGGGCACCGCCTGGCACCCCCACCGCGGCTTCGAGACCGTGACCTACATGATCGACGGCACGTTCCAGCACCAGGACTCCATCGGTGGCGGCGGCCTGATCACGAACGGCTCGACCCAGTGGATGACGGCAGGTTCGGGGATCCTGCACATCGAGCGGCCGCCCGACCAGCTCGTGGCCAGCGGCGGTCTGTTCCACGGGATCCAGCTCTGGGTGAACCTGCCGGCGGCGGACAAGATGATCGATCCGCGCTACCAGGACCTCGAGGCCGGCAACGTCGTGCTGCTGACGTCACCCGACGGTGGCGCCCTCGTGCGGGTGATCGCCGGCGACGTGGCCGGGCACAGCGGGCCCGGCTCCACGCACACACCGATCTCCCTGGTGCACGCCACGATGCAGCCCGGGGCGGAGCTCGTGCTCCCCTGGCCAGCCGAATTCAACGCACTCGTGTACGCCCTCTCGGGCCGCGGCACGATCGGCCCCGAGGCCACGCCGTTCCGTAGCGGGCAGCTGGCCGCCCACGGACCAGGCGACGCGCTGGTGCTGCGGGCCGATGCCACGCAGGAGTCGCGCCACCCGGGTCTCGACGTGCTGGTCCTCGGTGGGCGGCCCATCCGCGAGCCCGTCTTCGCCCACGGCCCCTTCGTCATGAACACCCGGGACGAGATCATTCAGGCCTTCCAGGACTTCGAGGCGGGCAAGCTCGGCACGGTGCCGGCCGACCACATCGGCAACGCATGAGCCGGATTCCGGGCGGCGAGGCCACGGGGAGCGCCACCTGGAGCACGGAGGACATCGGCGACCTGACGGGACGTGTGGCGCTCGTCACCGGGGCCAACAGCGGCATCGGCTACGAGACGGCGAAGGCACTGGCCGACCACGGGGCGCACGTCGTCCTGGCCTGCCGCAACGACGAGAAGGCGCGCCAGGCCCGCGACAAGATGGAGAGCGAGCTCGACCGCTGCAGCCTCGAGCGGCTGCAGCTCGACCTGGCCGACCTGGCCTCTGTGCGCCGCGCTGCGGAGGCCGTGCTCTCGGAGCACGCCGCGCCTGGACCTCCTGGTCAACAACGCAGGCGTGATGGGCACCCCGTACCGGCTCACGGCGGACGGGTTCGAGCTGCAGATGGGCACCAACCATTTCGGCCACTTCGCCCTCACCGGCCTGCTGCTCGACCGGATCGTCACCACCGAGCGCTCGCGCATCGTCACCGTCAGCTCGCACCTGCACCGCACCGGCAGGCTGCGACCCGGCGACGAGGCGGGCGTCGGGGCACACAACACCTGGGTGGCCTACGGCTCGTCGAAGCTGGCCAACCTCCTGTTCACCACGGAGCTCAGCCGGCGCCTCGCAGCGGCGGGTCTCCCGACCCTCGCCGTGGCGGCGCACCCGGGCTGGACACGCAGCAACCTCGCCGGCAACGGCGCCGCACTCTGGGGCAGCCGGGTCCGGCGCAAGCTGGGGCGGGCCGCCGGGACGACGCTCGGGCAGTCCACGGCGGCGGGCGCCCTGCCCGTCCTGTGCGCCGCGACCTCGGCGGCCATCCGGTCGGGCCAGTACATCGGGCCGGCGCACCTCTTCGAGCTCTTCGGCCCGCCGCGCGTGGCTCGGCCGTCGCGCCGCTCCCGCGATACGACGGCCGCGGCCGAGCTGTGGCTGGCCTCCGAGGATCTGACGGCGGTGCGCTACTCGGTCGGCGCCCCCGTCTGAACGCAGCGACAGCACACGTCAGGCATGACCCGGCGGGCCAGCCCGACGTCGCTGTCCAGCCGCTGGCGGTCGAGGAAGGCGGCGTGCGCCGCTGAGCGGTCGGGCCGCAGGACGCGGCCGAGAACGACGATCACGACCGAGCGCGCGCCGGCCAGCCGGAGCGCCGCCGCCGCGCTCTGGGCCCGGGCGCCACTGACATAGGTGTCGTCGAGCAGCAGCGCCCTCCGTCCGGCGAGTGCGGGTGCGAGCGCGGCGGGGACGTCGAAGGCCCGGAGGTCGGGCCGCATGTGGCCGACGGGTGCCTCCGTCCGGGTGAGGAGATCGGGCGACCAGTCGCCGAGCGGGGCGCAGGCGGACGCCAGCCCGTCCACGCCCCTGAGGGGCGACCCCGACGGGCGGGCCGTCGAGGGAACCGGGAGCACGAGCTCGCCCGGGCCGCCGGCCGACGAGGCGAGGCAGCAGGCATGCGAGGACACGAAGCCGGCGAAGAGCGCGCGTACCATCGGCCCGAAGCGGTGGCGCGCCTCGCTGACCGGCGACTCCTTGTAGCCCATCAGGACGGTGTAGAGGGGGCTGGGCAGCGGGCAGAGGCGCGCCGGGAAGACGGGCGCGAGGGGAAGGCCCAGGCGGCGGCCGACGACACGGCAGGCGAAGCACACCCCGTGCGGCCCCGCGGGCCCGCAGCAGACGCCGCACACCCCCGGGCCCGGGGGCGGCACCCGGTAGGGGTCAGCCGGCGGGTGCCTGGTCGGGGTCGGGGTCCGGTCGATGCAGGAGAAAGGTCCCCGTCGCCCGGCTCACCAGCACGCCGCCGGCGTCCCGGAGCGAGGCCTCGCCGTAGGCCACCTGCTTCGCCATGCGGACGACCTCACCTCGCAGGACGTAGCCGTCGCCCTTCATGGCCGGGCGCATGCACTCGGTCTTCATCTCGAGCGTGCCCCGGGTGCGGGCCTTCCCCGGGAGGGCGGCGTTGATGGCGAAGTTCATGGCGGCATCGAGCAGGAGCGAGTGGATGCCGGCCTGGGTGACATCGTGCGGGTTGCATGCCAGGTCGGTCGGCGTGAACGTGCCGCTGACCCAACCCAGGTCCTCGCCGTCCACGCCATAGGCGGTGAACGCGCCGCCGACGAGATCGATGACGGGCATCCCCCCGTCGCCGAGCCAACGGTCCATGTCCTTGCGGGTGCGGCCCATCAGGGGCAGACCCTACCGAATGCCCGCCAGGGAACTCGGCGCCAGATGGCCGTCGCGGTGCGCCCGGGTAGGATGTTCGCGTTCTGGACCGACGTGGCGCCGAACGCCCGCCGGTAGTGAGGAGACACCATGACCACCGCAGTCATCGTCGACGCCGTGCGGACAGCCGGTGGGAAGCGCAACGGCAAGCTTCGCAACTGGCACGCCGTGGACCTGGCCTCCGAGGCCCTGAAGGCGGTGGCCGAGCGGAACCAGCTCGACCCGGCTCTGGTCGACGACGTGATCATGGGCTGCGTCATGCAAGTGGCCGAGCAGTCGTTGAACATCGGCCGCAACGCCGTGCTCGCGGCCGGGTGGCCCGAGTCGGTGCCCGCCACCACCATCGACCGCCAGTGCGGGTCTTCGCAGCAGGCGATCCACTTCGCCGCCCAGGGTGTCATGGCAGGCGCCTACGACATCGCGGTGGCGGCCGGCGTGGAGTCGATGACCCGCACTCCCATGGGGTCGTCCGTCGTGCGCGAGCTCGGGTACCCCTTCGGTCCCCGCATGATGCAGCGCTACACCGAGACGGGGCTGCCGGGCCAGGGCATCGGGGCGGAGATGATCGCCGATCAGTGGGGCGTCTCGCGTGAGGACCTGGACACCTTCTCGGTGCAGAGCCACCACCGCGCCGCCCGAGCCACGGCCGAGGGCCGCTTCGAGAACGAGATCGTGCCCGTCGCCGTCCGCGACGACGAAGGCAAGGACACCGAGGAGATCTTCGCCACCGACGAGGGCATCCGCCCGGACTCCTCCGTCGAGTCCCTCGCCAACCTGAAGCCTGCCTTCAAGGAGGACGGGAAGGTCACGGCCGGGAATTCATCGCAGATCACCGACGGCGCCTCCGCCGTGCTGATCATGAGTGAGGAGAGGGCGAACGCCCTCGGGCTCCGGCCCCGCGCCCGATTCCACGCCTTCGCGCTGGCCGGCGTCGACCCGGTCACGATGCTGACGGGGCCGATCCCCGCCACGACGAGCGTCCTGGAGCGGGCCAAGCTCACGCTCGACGACATCGACGCGGTGGAGATCAACGAGGCCTTCGCCTCGGTGGTGCTGGCCTGGGAGAAGGAGCACCACCCCAACATGGAGATCGTGAACCCGAACGGGGGCGCCATCGCCCTCGGCCACCCGCTGGGCGCGTCGGGCGGCAAGCTGATGGCCACGCTCCTCAACGAGCTCGAGCGCACCAACGGCCGCTACGGGCTGCTCACCATGTGCGAGGGTGGTGGACTGGCCAACGCCACGGTGATCGAGCGGCTGGGCTGAGGCCGCGTCGCGGTCAGTGATACCTGGTGGCGAAGAGGAATCCGACGAAGATCATCACCAGGCCGACCACCAGCCCCCACGGCGAGCCGTGGCTCATGAACGGCAGGTGGGCCAGGTAGTTCACCGTGATCACGGCGACGCCGCCGATGAGCAGCACCAGGATGAGCGCGCCGAACCACGGCGGGCTGTGGCGCACGCTCTTGGGGATCGGTGCCGTGTAGCGCCCGCTCTCCTCGGCTGTCTTGTAGCGGCCGACCTTGGAGGCACGACCGGTCGCTGACTTGCCCTTGCGGGAGGCCCCCCCGGGGCCCTTGGTGCTGGTTGCCACGGGGCAGAGGTTAGCCACCACGGGCGGGAGGCTCGGGGCGGACGGGTACGATCGTGGCCCCATGGGACCGCGGGTGCTCGTCGTCGACAATTACGACTCCTTCGTCTACAACCTGGTCCAGGAGCTCGGTGAGCTCGGCGCGGAGCCCATGGTGTTCCGCAACGACGCCATCGACGTCGCGGGCATCCGGGCCGAGCGTCCCGACGCGGTCCTGATCTCGCCCGGACCGGGGCGGCCCGAGGACGGCGGGGTGAGCCTGGAGGCCATCACCAGCCTGGCCGGGGAGATCCCGATCCTCGGCGTCTGCCTCGGGCACCAGTGCATCGGCCAGGCCTTCGGCGGCGATGTCGTGCCCGCACCTCGCCTCATGCACGGCAAGACCTCGGAGATCCACCACGACGGACAGGGCATCTTCGCGGGGCTCCCCAACCCGTTCGCGGCCACCCGCTACCACTCGCTCGTGGTGTCGCCCGACTCGGTGCCCGGCGAGCTCGTGGTGACCGCCACCTCGACCGACGGCGTCGTCATGGGCCTGCGCCACCGCTCGCTCCCCGTCGTCGGGGTGCAGTTCCACCCCGAGTCGATCCTGACCGCGTCGGGGCCCGCCCTGCTCGCCAACTTCCTCGGCCAGCTCGAGGCTGCGCCGGAGACCGCCCCGGCCTGAGCTGTCAGCCGCCCGGCCGGCGGCGCACGGCGGGTTGTTTGGTGGTCGATGTGCTCGACGTGGTCGTCGTCGACGACGGCGTCGTGGTCGAGGTGGTCGTCGTGGCGGTCGACTGGCAGACCGAGATGGTCACCGTGCTGCCGTTGGACACTTGGGTGTTCGGAGCGGGGTTCTGCATGTCGACGCTGCCCGAGGTGGCCCCGTTGGCGCAGGTGGTGTCGGTGGTCGTGTTGGCGACGAGACCGGCGCCGGAGATGGCGGACACGGCCGCGCTCTGCGACTGGCCCACCACGTTGGGGACCGAGACGCAGCTGCCGTTCGAGACGACCAGGTTGACCGGGGTGTTCGGCTGGACGGTGGTGCCGGCCGCCGGGCTCTGCCCCGACACCAGCCCCGTGGCGAACTGGTTCGAGCACGCGTTGCTCTGGCCGCCGGGGTTGAGGCCGGCCTGGGTGAGGATGGAGCCGGCGGAGGCCGGGGACTGACCGAGCACGCTCGGCACCGACACCGAGGACTGGGTGCCCGACACGGTGAGCACCACCGGGACCGTCGCCTTCACCTTGGAGCCACCGGCGGGGTTCTGATCGAGCACGGTCCCGACCGGCTGATTGCTCGTCACGTTGTTGACCTTGTAGGTGAGGCCGGCACCCTGAATGAGGGCAATGGCCGAGGTGAGCTGCTTTCCCTTGACGGAGGGGACGGTGACGACAGGGATGTTCGGCCCGTTGCTGACGACGAGGTTGACGGCAGAGTTCTTCGACACCGACGCCCCGGACGCGGGGTTGGTCGACAGGACGATTCCCTTGGCGGTGTTGCTTGCCCGAAAGGTGGTGGTGCCGACCGCCAGGTTGTCGTTCTTGATTGTCTGGGTGGCGACGCTGGAGGTGTCCCCCACCACGTTGGGCACGGTGACATTGCCACCGAGCACCGAGCGCAGGAGGAAGAACGCGATAACGCCGAGCGCGACCAGCAGGAAGACGAGGAGGATGATGAGGCGACGTGTCCTCTTTTTCCGTTCGATCTCGTCACGATCGGCAGGGGAGGGACCGCCGCCGTCGGCGGGGATCGCCATGGTGCGGCCGGTCGCCGCCGGGACCGCCTGGGTCGTCCCGACCGCGGCGGCGATCACGGAGGTGACGCCGGGATCGCCCGCCTCGACGGGACGGCCGTCGGCGAAGCGGAGCAGGTCGGCCCGCAGCTCCTCCGCCGACCGGTAGCGGTCGTCGGGGAGCTTGGCCATCGCCTTCATGATCACGGCCTCGAGCGCCACCGGCACCAGCGGGTTCGCCTCGCGGGGCAGGACGGGCGTGTCGCGCACGTGCTTGGATGCCACCGCCACGGGCGAGTCACCCGTGAACGGCGGCTTGCCCACCGCCATCTCGTAGAGGACGACGCCGAGCGAGTAGATGTCGCTGCGGGAGTCGACACCCTTTCCCTCAGCCTGCTCGGGGGAGAAATAGGCCGCCGTCCCCATGACGGCGCCGGTCTGGGTCAGGCTCTCCTCGGTGTTGACGGCCCGCGCAATGCCGAAGTCCGTCACCTTGACGTCCCCGTCCGGCGTGATGAGGACGTTGCCCGGCTTCACGTCCCGGTGCACCACGCCGTGCCGGTGCGCGAAAGCCAGCGCGGCGGCCACCCCGGCACCGATCGTCGCGATCTGGTTCGGTGGCAAGGGCGCCGGGTCGCGCAGGACGGCGGAGAGTGGGCGCCCGTCGATGTACTCCATGACGATGAAGTAGGAGCCGTCGTCCTCGCCCCAGTCGAAGACGGGCACGATGTTGGGATGGGACAGGTTGGCGGCGGCCTGTGCCTCGCGGCGGAACCGCTCGACGAAGGTGCGGTCGACGGAGAGCTCGGGGAAGAGCACCTTGAGCGCGACCGGCCGGTCCAACTGGAGGTCCATGGCGCGGTACACCTGGGCCATGCCGCCACGAGCGACCAGATGGGTCGCCTCGTAGCGGCCCGAATAGACGCGGGGCTTGTCGACCGGTTCCATGGCGCCCTGAGCCTACGCTGGGCGCCTTCGGCAACGGCGTACGTGCGCGCCGTTCATGGAGCAGCCGCCGCGGTGGTCGTTGTCACCGCTGCAGTGGTGGTGGTCGTCGGCGGTTGGGGCGCCTGGTTCTGGTTCACCTGCGTCGTCGTGGTGGTCGTCGTCGACGTGGTGGTCGTCGACGTGAGGCGGCTGATATAGCCCTTGGCGGCGCTCAGCGACGGCTCCTGCACCCCGGCGCGCACCGGGGCCATGGCGGCAGGCGGGATATTGCTCGTCGCCACACCGGGCCGGTACACGACCTTGGGATGGAACCACAGCACGCCGCCCACCTGGCCCTGCTTGACCACGACCTGGTCACCCTGCAGGGTCACGGTCCAATTGTCGTAGGCGTACCAACGCAGCACGTAGTACGCCGCGACCGGCACCGCTGCCACCAGCAGGATGAAGCCGATCACACGGGGGGTGACGCGTCGTGGGATCCCGAGACGCCGGCGCCGGGCGCCGCGGCTCTCCTTCTCGGAGGGGCGCTGTCGTGGCACCGGTGCGGGGGGAACCCGCGTCGTCGAGCGGGCCACCGGCACCGAGGTCGCCGTCCCCAGGAAGAACTCGTCACTGCGCGGACCCTCACCCGCCAGGGTCGCTTCGTCGCCGAAGCCGAGGCGTGCCCCGGGAGCCAGGGTGTCGTCCATCCGGACAGCAGCGGCCGCGGCGACGCCCGTGGCCGATCGCCACGAGCCCGTCGTCTCCGAGATCGGCAAGGATCCCGGCGACTCCGCTTCGGGAGCACCGCCGGCAGCCGGTACGGCCGCGGTTGCTGCGGCTGCGGCACCCACCGCGGCTGCGGCGGTACCGAGCCCGAGCGGCGTCACCTTGGCGACGCTCCCCTGTCCGTCCTCGCCCACCTGCACGTCCACGACCACGACGGTGATGTTGTCCGCGCCCCCGTGCTCGTTGGCCGCTTCGACCAGCCCCTCCGCTGCCTCCTGGGGGTCGTCGACGGTGCGCAGGATCTCCGCCATCTCATCGATCCCCACCTCGTTGCTCAGCCCGTCCGAGCACAGCAGGACCCGGTCCCCGGTGCGCAGCTCGAGCTCCCACATGTCCGCCTCCACCTCGGAGGACACGCCGAGGGCGCGGGTCAGGATGTGGCGTTGGGGGTGGACGGCCGCCTCCGCCTCGGTCATCTCGCCATGGCGCATCCGCTCCTCGGCCAGGCTGTGGTCGTCGGTGACCTGGACGAGGTGACCCCCGGAGAAGACGTAGGCACGCGAGTCGCCCACGTTGGCGAGGGCGAGCACGTCACCTCGGCCGGTCCCGCCCACCAGCGCCAACGCGGTTAGCGTCGTGCCCATTCCGCGTAGCTCGGCGTTGGCCTGGCTCTCCTGCCATACCGCGGCATTGGCCTCCGAGAATGCCTCGCGGAGCCCGTCCACCGTCGGTGCCCTCTCGAACGCCCGTTCAAGCGTCTCGACAGCAACCCGCGCCGCCACCTCGCCGCCGACATGGCCCCCCATGCCGTCGGCCACCGCATAGAGGCTCGGTCGCTCGAGGGGGAGATCCTGGTTGACCGTACGCACCCGCCCGACGTTCGTCGCCGAGCCCGAGCGCAACACTGTCACCGCGAGACCTCGAACACGGTGGAGCCGATCTGGAGCAGATCCCCCTTGCCGAGGCGCATCGCCTGAGTGATCTGCTCGCGGTTGACGAAGGTCCCGTTGGTGGAGCCGAGGTCCTCGACCCAGAGCTGGTCGTTGCGGCGGAACAGGCGCGCATGCAGCGTCGAGGTGTAGATGTCCTCGGGCATGGACACGCCGCACCCGGGCGAGCGCCCGATGGTCAGCTCGTCATCGAGGTCGTAGGTGCGACCGACGTGAGCGGGTGGCTCCACCACCCTCAAGTAGAGCTGGCGCCGCCGACTCTCCTTCGGGCGGGCGGGCGGGCGTGCCGCCGCGCGCACTTGTCGCTTCTCCTGGCGCCGCTCCGAGCGCGACTTGCGGATGGTGGCCGGGCTCATCTCAACCCACACGGCGCGGATCACGCGCAGGAAGAACAGGAAGATGAGCGCGATGACCCCCCATTGCATGACCCGGAGCACGGCATTCAGGTTCTGCGTGGCGACCAGGATCGCCAGCGCCTTCGGTTCCGTCACGACATTTCGAAGATGAGTCTCGTCGACCCCACGCTGACCTCGTCCCCGCTGGCGAGGAGCTGCTCTCGGACCGGGGTGCCGTTGACCCTGGTCCCATTGGTGGATCCGAGATCGGTGACGAAGACGCCATCGCCCTGCCGGCGCAGCTCGGCGTGCCGGCGGCTGACGTTGGAGTCGGCGAGGACGACCTCACACCCGGGGAGCCGGCCGATCACCAGTGGCTCCGAGCCCACGGTCACCCGCCTCCCGTCGGGGAGGACCAGCTCGGCCAGGAAGCCGCCGTCCTCGCTCTCGTGGACCTCGGCGGTGACCGTGAAGCGTCCGGGCTTGAGATTGGAGCCCTCGAAGATCTCCACCTCGACGGGGCCGACGAACGAGTAACCCTCGATCCGGGCGTGCTCGCGAGCGGCGTCGGACAACTCACGCGACAGGGCGTCGATGAAGTTGGCGAAGCGGCTGACGTCGGCCGGGGAGAGCGTAACCGCGAAGGCGTTGGGCGCGATGAGGCCGCGCACCCCCACCCGCCGGTGCAGGTCCATCTCCCGCGTCAACCTGCGGCCGATTTCGACCGGTTGAAGGTTGCTTCGAAACGGCTTGGCCAACGTGCCCTCCACCAGACGCTCGAGGCGCTCCTCAAACTGCTGGAGTCCCATGGTTCCCCAGAGATTACCGGTACGGTGCGATCGGCAGGGATTCGGCAGGCGTCTGACCTGGTCACCTGTACCCCTGACCTCGCTGAGGGCCGATCCTGGGCGGCCCGGCCAGCGACTACTGTTGTCCGGTCACTCGGGCGAGTGGCGGAATTGGCAGACGCGCAGGATTCAGGTTCCTGTGTCCGAAAGGATGTGCGGGTTCAAGTCCCGCCTCGCCCACGCCGGGGTCTCGACAAAACTCCAGGTCACCTGTCGACAAAACTCTCGGCGGCTCAATCTTCGGTTCGGGTCGAAACTTCGACTTGCTGCGCCGTAAGCGCCGCTTGATGGGGCAGTTCCATCGCCCCAGGACGGCCAGAGAGCGCACTTCTGGGCACCGCAATCGATCCGTGCTGGCCTGGGAGCGCGGCCGAACCCGATGGGTACTGAATCTGGGGTGGCGGCTGGACTAGGCGATCAAGGGTGGGTCGGGACCCGGCGACGAGCGCTCCGTGGTGGTCCGTCCGGTGGGCTCCGGGAGGAATTCGCCGATGGCTTTGGTCGTCCGACGTGGAGGGAGACGACGCACCGAGCCGCTCTCCTCAGCGCCCTCTCGAGCGAGGAAGCTGTCGATCTTCCGTAGGTTGGCCGCACACAGCAGAAAGGCCATGAAGACGCTCTGGGGCGCAACGCCTCGGATCCGGCGTCGCTCGGGATCATCGACGGCCTCTCGGGACCCGTCCTTGATGAAGGCGTTCATTCCCTCAACCGAGTTGCGCAGCGTGTCGTAGACGGCGTGCGCTCCTGAACAGCTCCGTTGTCGCTTGAAAGGCCTCTCGGTGCCCGCACTGGTTGCTGAGGGAAAGGCGCTCCGTCCCAGTCGGTCTCCCGATCCGGTGACCGCTGCCACCAAGGCATCGCTGTCTTCGTTGGCGCACCGGATCAGCTCGCTCGACGCCGAGCTGGCTGAACTCAACGAGAGGAGCGAAGCCCTTCTCGTCGCCACCGTGCCCGACCTGCTCGAGCTCTTCGGTGTCGGTCCCGACACCGCCGCAGCCCTCCTTATGGCGGCCGGCGACAACCCCGAGCGCCTCCATTCAGAGGCGGCCTGGGCCCACCTGTGCGGTGTCTCGCCCATCCCGAAGGGCTCAGGCAAGAACAGTGGCAGGGTCAAGGCGCACGACGGTGGGGATCGCCGGGCCAACAGCGCGCTGTGGCGGATCGTCATGGTGCGCATCGCCCACGATCCCGAGACCCAGCTCTACTTCGAACGCCGCGTCAAGGAAGGGAAGACCACACACGAGGTCATCCGCATCTTGAAGCGCTACGTCGCCCGCGAGGTCTATCGCTACTTGCCTCGCGGCTAGATCCCCGAGCTGGGGGTCTGGCTTTCCCCCGTTCTGTCGTCCTTCGGGGCTGACTTTCCAGCGATTCGCCGACCCTCAGCTCGGGCCATCCTCTCGAAAACGCGTGACCCAATAAGAGCCTGTCCTCACCTCGAGTGACTCATCAATGTTCTGTCCGCTGTTTTCACTCCTGAGCCCCGAAAGAGGGGTTGACAAGTGATAGGAGCGTCGCCGGGACGGTGGGACACTTCGGCACAACGGTGGCAATCCGAGAGAGACTCGCGGGCTGACCGATATCCGGCGCTTTCCAGCGGGCGAATCCGCAGCTTCTACGCGAGTCCGCGCCGATGGGCGTATGCAACCGCCTGAGCCCGATCACGACAGCCCGTCTTGGAGAAGATGTGGTTGACGTGGGTCTTGACTGTGGCCTCGCTCACGAACAGCTCCTCGGCGATCTGAGTGTTCGACCGACCCGCCGCGATAAGTCGAAGCACCTCGCCTTCACGTTCCGTCAGTCCGTCTGGCAGAGCACCGAGGCTGCCAGCAGAGGGTGGGCTTACCGCCGCGTCGACAAGTCGAGCATGGACCTCTGAGTCCAATACCGCCTGGCCGCTGCCGGCCGCTTCCAGGGCACGTCGGATCTCGTCCCGCCCGGCATCCTTGGTGAGATAACCAATCGCCCCGGCGCGCAGCGCACCGAAGATCGATTCGTCGTCGGCATAGGTTGTTAGGACCACAACCTGTGTCGCGGGGTAACCGGAGCGAATGCGCCGTGTTGCCTCAACCCCGTCCACCCGGGGCATGCGTAGATCCATGAGGACCACATCGGGCGCCCATTCCTCCACGCGGGCGAGAGCTTCCTCGCCGTCGGCAGCAGCAGCCACGACTTCGATCCCGGGCAGGGTGCCGAGCAAGGTCGTCAGACCCTCCCGAACGACGGTCTGATCGTCCACGACCAGGACCCTCACGCAGGTACCGCCACGTGGACGCTCCAGCCCAACGGGCTTGGTCCCGCCTCGACCTCACCGCCGAGCAGTTCGACCCGCTCGCGCATGCCTTGGAGCCCGAACCCGCCCCCCGTGTCTTGCAGCTCGTCGGCGCCGCCAGCTTCCTGACCGTTGGTCACCAGCAGGGTGACTCGTTCCTGCTCGAAGTTGAGCCGAATCGTCACCAGCGCACCGGGAGCGTGCTTCCTGGCGTTCGTCAGTGCCTCCTGGGCAGCGCGGTAGAGGGCGAGTCCGGCCTCTGCACCCAGGGACCGAGCGTTACCCTCGACCGTCAGTTCGGCGGATTCGTGGGCAGCCAATGACGCCAGCTGCTCAGTGAGTTCGACCGGTTCGTCTCGCAAGACATGTACCGCTTGGCGCGTCTCCTCCAGGCCCCGGACGGCGAGGCTTCGGGCTTGCCTGACCAGCTCCCGAGCGCGGTCCGGGTCGGCTCCCTGCTCCAAGACTGCGTCGGCCGCACCGAGTTGAACGGAGAGAGCGCCGAGGGAATGGGCCAGAACATCATGGAGCTCGCGGCCAAGGCGGTTGCGTTCCGCGAGCGCAGCCGCCTTGTCCCGTTCGGCGTCGGCACGCACACGTTCGGCCAGGAGCTGTTCGGCCTGATGAGCCCGCGCCAAGTATTGACGACGGCTGGATCCCGCCATGAGCCCTGCGACTGCCGCAAGTGCACCTTCGGCGACGATCTCGCCCGGCGAGGCGGTGCCAAGGGCCAACACCGAGACGGCCACCCCGGCCACACCGAGCGCGCCCACTGCGGCAGCTGGTGCCGTGTCGAACGCAACGCCGGCGCCGAGCGCTCCGACCGCCACGAAGGTGACAGAGAAGGGCGCATACCCGCTGAGGGCCCCGCCCGAAACGGCCAGCACGGCCAGGCACCCCCAAGTGACGCCCGATGGGGCCTCGAAGCGGCGACAAGCCATCCACCCCAACCAGCCCAGCGAGGCGGTCACTGCGAGCAGCGCCACCCCGAGGCCCGCCCCAGAAGCGCCACGCTGAACCTGGTGGGCGACGCCCCACAGCACTCCGGCGAGGGCGCCCAGCCGGGCGACGGTGAGCATCCGGCTCGACCGGCTGCCCCAGGCCAATCGGAGCCTGTCTGGCAGCTCCATGCCCGACATGATCGCGCTCGTGCCTCGGCCGGTCTCGTTGGTCTCGAACGAACTCGCCTCAGGCCACCGCCGGGCTGCGGCGGAGGCCCCCACGGGGGATCACGGCGCCGATCCGTCGGGTCTTGAGGTAGAGCACGCCGGTCCGGCTGAGCACCTCGGCCAGGGCCATGAGGACGAAAGCAGCCGTCCAGGCGGCGCCGGAGGTGACGTGGTGCGCAGCGCTGAAGCGAGCGACCGAGGCCTGGCCACCATGGGTCACCCAGATGGCGAACGTCATGCGGGCGCCGACACCGACCACCCACAGGAAGGCTGCGATCACGCCCGCCTTGGCGAAGGCGCCTTCACCCAGGCGGGAGATGCCCGTGGTCATCCCCGCCAGCGCACCGAGGGTGCCGCCCACCAGGGCGAGCGTGGTCACAAGAACCAGGTCGTTGCCAGCGGTGGGCATGGCGTGCAGGAACTGAGAGCAGGCCCAGATGGTCATCACAACTGGGAACAAGAGGCGGGCGCGGGTGATGTTGTGGCCCCGGATCTGAAGCACAACGAGGCTGATCAGGGCGATGTTGAGGGCGTAATCAGTGATGGTCATACCCTCAGTGTCCGCCCAGGAGCGCCCCGGGTCGTCGGCCCGAGGGTTGACCGAAGGGTTGATTCCCACCTCCACCCGACCGCTCGCAATGTGCAGCCAACTCCGGGCAGGTCCAAGGCTGCCCCAGTTCGCTGCCGGGTGTGGGTGCGGTTGACCGCCGGAATCACCCCATCCTGCTTCGGCAATCAGCAGCCAAGATGCGCAATGTTGTCCAACGGGCAGTGGGCTAGAGGGCACCCCGGACCTCGAGCCCGACCGTGCTGACTTGGATCGGGAGCGCCCGGTAGCGCTTGTTCAAGTCGGTAACGCGATGCTCAAGTGCCTCTTTGGTCTCCCGGGTGGCGCTCAAGATCGTGACTGAGCCGCCATCTCCCCCGGCCCCATTGACCTTCCACCCGAGAGCGCCTCGCGCCGCTGCCAACTCAATCACCCGTCGTGCGTCCACCCCCACAATCCCAGGATGCAGGGACCCCTGCGCCTCTGTGTTGGCGATCATCGCATAACCGAAAGCGTCGAGATCCTGGGCAAGGACAGCGTCGCGAGCCGCGACCGCCGCATCTCGCAACCGCGCAAACGCCCCTGACCCGCGGCACTCCACATCCTCGATGACCTGGCGGTGCACGGCCGAGGAGTCGTGGGCGCGACCAAGGAAGACCAGCGTGAGCCGGGGGCTGAGTTCCTCCCAGGCCGGCAGTGGGTACACCCTGGCCTCGGGGTACGTCTCGATTTCGAGGTAGTTGATCCCGCCGAACGCCGCGCTCAACTGGTCCTGGATCCCGCTCTGGACACCGAGTATGTCGACTTCGAGCCGATGCGCTGCGTAGGCGATGTCGCGCGGCGAGCATTGCTCAGGCCGCAAGGCTGCCAATCCGCCCAGCAGTGCAACCGCGACCGCCGCCGACGTACCGGTGCCACAACCAGCCGGGACGCCGGAACGAACACTGACTTCCACGGCGAGGCCCCTTGGGGGTGGGAACGCGTCGATGGCGGCCTCCAAGAGCGGGTGGCGGGCGACCCGGGGTTCCCCCGGGACGATGGAGTACCGGTCGCCGAAGGTCTCCACG
Source organism: uncultured Acidimicrobiaceae bacterium (assembly GCA_963717455.1). Classification (GTDB taxonomy): domain Bacteria; phylum Actinomycetota; class Acidimicrobiia; order Acidimicrobiales; family RAAP-2; genus Bog-473. The sequence continues at coordinate 381,037 of OY970336.1, read as the reverse complement.
TCGAGCACCACAGGGTCCGGGCCTGCCCTCGTGCGGATCGAAACCTCCACTCCCGGCGTCACTGCGACATTTAAGATCCGTCCCGGCCCCCCAAACCATGTGTCGGTCCACCCACCGTTGTCGCAGATCCGCACGGGAGCCGACGCCTCGATCACCACTCAGCATCCCCGATCGTGTTCGCTAACGAGAAACACCGTTCGCTCACGATCAGAGCGGGAGGTCAGAGCAAGGCGACGCGAGGTCCATGGGCCCGACAAAGCCGTAGATCGTCCAGTCTGAACCGTCCCTGCAAGACGTTGCGCTTGGTATGAGGCACCGGCCAATCCTGCCACGTCCACGCGGTTCTTAGTGCCACAGAGAGTGCGGGCTGCGGTGGACAGAAGGGTGGTGAAGTAGGGAACTGGTTCGGTGTGGCCGGTGCGGCGGGTGGGCTCAGTCCCGGCGGTTTCCCGTCGGGTGCATGTGGTCCATCTCGCCTGGGCGTCAACCTCGCCAGTTCCCCCTTCCCGAACCGTGCGTGCGGTTCTCCCGCACACGGCTCTCCCCCAGGTAGTCGGTCAGCCGCATTCCGCCCTGCCAACGGCGTTGGCGGGTGACCCAAGCGTCGCTTGCAGTTCCTAGACAGCACCGCCGGAGGCGGGTGGGTTGATAGCCCTACAGGCAATCCCACGGTCGTCGCTGGTTGCTTCGCACACCTGGCTAGAGGCCCTTCGCTCTGATCGGGTTATGTTGTCCCGGTCGTCATCACTACGACGGCCTCCTCCGACTTCCGCTCGACACTTCACCGTTTCCCAGGCCCGCTGGTTATCGGTGTCGATGCTGCCGGGCACCACAAGCTGGCGGCTCGTGGGGACTTGTCTGCCCGGCGTCGAGACGGATCTCTCCAGTTCCAAGGACACCCTTCTGACCATTCTGCGCCCCCTGCGCCGGGAGGTTCATAGGCACCCGCTCCAAGATCTCTGGTGCCGTCCGTGGCCTTCGCCCATAGGGGAGGGGCTCGGCTCCTCCTCGTCCGTTTGAACACGGACCGGCGTAACGACGCTGCAGGCTTCACTTGATGTTGCGGACTGGTCAGTTGCTCGGCCCCGCTTCGCACCCGGCCTCTCGACCACGCACGGGGGCTCTGCTACCGGGGACCTTGGCGTCTCCCCGGACCGGACTCACACCGGCTGGCTGCCCTCAGCTTGTCGATTGGTTACGTCACCACAACACGAACCTCCTTGTTGTGGGCGCCCAACCTTCTGGACGCACCCCCCGTACGCCGGCAGGGGGCGCCGCACCCGAGCATTCACGACGTCGCTTCCCGCGACTGACCGTTCCGTCGTACAGCGACGACTAGCTCTGTTACCCTGCCCCCGATGCCCAAACACGTCGTCGTCCTCGGAGCTGGTTTCGGCGGCCTCGAGCTCGTGACCGGGTTGTCCGAGTCCATTTCCGACAAGGTGCACGTCACGCTCATCGACAAGAACGATTCGTTCATGTTCGGCTTCTCGAAGCTCGACGTCATGTTCGGTCGCCGCCAGGTCTCTGAGGTGTGGAACCCGTATCGGCAGATCGCCAAGCCTGGCGTTGAGTTCCGACAAGAGACGATTACCTCAATCGATCCTAAGACTCGCCGAGTCGTCACTGACGCGGCGACCTACGACGCCGATATTCTTGTGGTCGCGCTCGGCGCTGACTACGACGTGGCGGCGACGCCGGGACTAGCGGAAGATGGGTACGAGTTTTACTCCACCGCGGGCGCGGAGCGAGCTCGTGACGCACTGGCCGATTTCGGCGGCGGCGCCGTCGTCGTCGGAGTGCTCGGTCCGTTCTTCAAGTGCCCTGGGGCGCCAAACGAAACCGCACTGCTTCTCCACGACTACCTCTCCCGGCGCGGACTGCGTGCATCTTCGACCATCCATCTTGTCAGCCCGATGCCGATGCCCATTCCGATCTCGAAGAGAACCTCGTCAGCGATCGTGACTATCCTCGAGGAACACGGCATCGAGTACTGGCCCTCGTCGAGGGTGACCCGACTCGATCCCGAGCATCACGTCGCACATCTCGACGATGGGCGGCAGTTGCCTTATGACCTTTTCTTGGGGATCCCGGTCCACTGTGCCCCCGAGGTCGTCGTCGCTTCCGATCTGGCCGAGGACGGATGGATTCCCGTTGACCCAGCCACTTTCGCCACCAGATTCCCCAGTGTCTTCGCCGTCGGCGACGTGACAAGCGCACCGGTCCCTCGTGCCGGAGGGATCGCCGAAGGCGAAGCGGCCACCGTCGCCAAAGTGCTCATCTCCCAACTCACTGACGGGAGCGTCCCGCTCCCGTACGACGGGGCGTCGGCGTGCTACGTGGAGCTAGGTGATGACCTCGTGGGGCGCATCGACGTCGATTTCCTCTCCTACGACACACCGGTCGCAAAGTTCAGCGCACCCACTGCTGCGCTCAACGAGGAGAAGCGGGAGTGGGGTTCCACGCGAGCCGCTCGGTGGTTCGGACACGAGGACTCCCCGGCCACGTAAGGCGACTTAAGCGGGCTACCGGACCCCGAAGAGCGACTGAGACTCGCGTATGCGGGGATCAGGGGGTGGTGAAGTAGGGAACTGGTTCGGTGTGGCCGGTGCGGCGGGTGGGCTCAGTCCCGGCGGTTTCCCGTCGGGTGCATGTGGTCCATCTCGCCTGGGCGTCAACCTCGCCAGTTCCCCCTTCCCGAACCGTGCGTGCGGTTCTCCCGCACACGGCTCTCCCCCAGGTAGTCGGTCAGCCGCATTCCGCCCTGCCAACGGCGTTGGCGGGTGACCCAAGCGTCGCTTGCAGTTCCTAGACAGCACCGCCGGAGGCGGGTGGGTTGATAGCCCTACAGGCAATCCCACGGTCGTCGCTGGTTGCTTCGCACACCTGGCTAGAGGCCCTTCGCTCTGATCGGGTTATGTTGTCCCGGTCGTCATCACTACTACGGCCTCCTCCGACTTCCGCTCGACACTTCACCGTTTCCCAGGCCCGCTGGTTATCGGTGTCGATGCTGCCGGGCACCACAAGCTGGCGGCTCGTGGGGACTTGTTTGCCCGGCGTCGAGACGGATCTCTCCAGTTCCAAGGACACCCTTCTGACCATTCTGCGCCCCCGCGCCGGGAGGTTCATAGGCACCCGCTCCAAGATCTCTGGTGCCGTCCGTGGCCTTCGCCCATAGGGGAGGGGCTCGGCTCCTCCTCGTCCGTTTGAACACGGACCGGCGTAACGACGCTGCAGGCTTCACTTGATGTTGCGGACTGGTCAGTTGCTCGGCCCCGCTTCGCACCCGGCCTCTCGACCACGCACGGGGGCTCTGCTACCGGGGACCTTGGCGTCTCCCCGGACCGGACTCACACCGGCTGGCTGCCCTCAGCTTGTCGATTGGTTACGTCATCACAACACGAACCTCCTTGTTGTCATGGCGCCCAACCTTCTGGACGCACCCCCAGTTCACCGGGAGGGTGATCCTCGGTAGACAACTCATTTTCACATCGTCACACTTGTGGAATGGATGGCGCCGTCTTCAAACTCCAAACGCATCCGGTCCACTTGGGTCTCGGAGCGAGGGTCGTTCCCCAGGAGCAGTTCACAGGCAATCTTGAATGGTACGAGCGCTATGAAGCGCGTACTGATTACGATGGAGTCGAGGGGCGGCTCGTTTCCATGCACCGATACACAACGTCGTGGGAGTCGTGGGAGATGCACCCGTTGGGGGAAGAGTTGGTTGTGTGCACCGAGGGAACCATCAAGCTCCTCCAAGAAATAGACGGACGGGTACGGTCGGCCGAGCTAAATCAGGGCGAGGCGGTGATCAATCCTCCTGGGGTTTGGCACACAGCCGACGTCGATGCCGAGGCGGCTGTCCTGATCATCACGTCAGGTATCGGGACTAAGAATCGGCCTCGCTGAAGGGCCAGGGGCTAAATAGTGAGGTAGGCCGCTGGTTCGGTGTGGCCGGTGCGGCGGATGGGCTCAGTCCCGTCGGTTTTCCGTTGGGTGCATGTGTTCCATCTCGCCTGGACGTCAACCTCCCCAGCGGCCCCCTATCAAACCGTGCATGCGGTTCTCCCGCACACGGCTTCCCGACACCCTTCATCGTCAGGCATGCGCAGAACCCCATCTCCGGATGGTTCCGGTGAGTCGAAAGACGCCGAGATCGGACAGCCAGGCATGGTTGAACCGGCTGACTCGAAGACGGCCTCTGGTGGCGTACTTGACGCTGGCCAGCTTGGACATCCGGAAGTGCACGTAGCTGTCGATGGCGGCGAACTTGCGGTTCGAGTTTCCGTATCGGAAGTACGCCCCCCAGCCCCGCAGAATGGGAGTGAGGTCAGCGACAACATTGTGCAGGTCCCGGCCTGCGAAGCGGCGGTCGGTGTGGTCACGGATCTTGGCCCGGATAGAGGCCATGGCCCGTGGTGACGGCCACTTCGACAGGTAGCGGCGATCCCCGAACTTCGACGGGGTCTTCCGATGCGTGAAGCCCAAGAAGTCGAACCCGTCGGTGCCATCACCGATGTAGACGATGCGGGTCTTGTCGGGGTGCAGGCGCAGCCCGAGGCCAACCAGTACCGCCTCGATCCGGCGCTGGGCTTCTTCGGCCCGGCTCCGGCTGGTGGTGAGGACGACGAGATCGTCCGCGTAGCGGACCAGCGTCCCCAGGGGGGCCGCTTTCGCCCACGCCATATCAATGACGTGCAGAGCGATGTTGGCCAGCAACGGGGAGATCGGTGAACCCTGCGGTGTCCCTGACTCTGTGTCAGAGACCAACCCGCCCTCGAACACCCCAGCTCTGAGCCAACTCCGCAGCAGCTTCAACATCTGCCGGTCGAGAACCCGGCGCTCGACCTGAGCCATGAGGGCCTCGTGGTCGATCTCGTCGAAGCACGCCTTGATGTCAGCGTCGAGCACCCAGTTCGCTCCCCGATTGGCCGTCACCCGGATCTCTTCGAGCGCCTGGTGAGCGGAGCGCTTGGGTCGGAACCCATAGCTCTGCGGAGAGAAATCGGCCTCGAAGATGGGCTCGAGGACGATCTTGGCCGCCGACATGACCACCCGGTCGGCCACCGTGGGGATCCCGAGCGGCCGGGTTTCACCCGGCTTGCCCGATTTCGGGATGTGGACCCGCCGCAGAGGCTTCGGACGATACGTCTTTGCCTGAAGCTGAACGGCGAGGCCGTGGAGGAACACCTTGACCCCGTTGGTGCCACCGTCACTGATCGACGCAATCGTCACGCCGTCAACTCCGGGGGCACCCTGGTTCTTTGCCACCTCGACCCAGGCCCGCCACAAGACATCGCTGCGGGCGACCTTGTCGTAGAGGGCGTGGAAGCGTCTGGTGGGGTTCTGCTTGGCGCTGCGATAGAGCACGCGTTGAAGGGCTCGGACCGGGTCCACGCCTTCGGCGTGGCTGACGGATCTAGCCGAGTGTTCGGCACTCATCAGGGTTCCTCTCCATCTTCGCCATGCACAGGTGAAGCAGGGGCCCTTCGCTCGGACCGGGTTGTGTTGTCCCGGCCGTCATCGCTACTACGGCCCCCTCCGACTTCCTCTCGGCTCCCTGGCACTTCCCGTCACCGGTTATAGACAGGGCTGCTTCCCGGACCGCAGATCCGGAGCCGAGGAGGATCTCTCCAGTTCCAAGGACACCCTTCTGACCATTCCACGCCCCCTGCGCCGGGAGGTTCGTAAGCACCCGCTCCAAGATCTCTGGTGCCGTCCATGGCCTTCGCCCATAGGGAAGGGGCTCGGCTCCTCCTCGTCCGTGCGAACACGGACCGGCGTAACGACGCTGCAGGCTTCACTTGATGTTGCGGACTGGTCAGTTGTTCGGCCCCGCTTCGCACCCGGCCTCTCGACCACGCACGGGGGCTTCACTACCGGGGACCTTGGCGTCTCCCCGGACCGGACTCGCACCGGCTGGCTGCCCTCAGCTTGTCGATTGGTTACGTCATCACAACCTCCTTGTTGTCATGGCGCCCAATCTCCTGGACGCACTCCCCGTCCGCCGGGATTGGGCGCACTATTCAGGTTCGGGTGCCTCCGGCCCGGCTAACTGCCGCCGACGGGCACAACGGAGCTACCCGTCAGCCTGGCGAAGGGCCCGGCAATATGAGCGTGATTGAGTGAACAAACCTCTTCAAGAGGGTGAGATTCGCCGCCGTGTGACCGTGGGTGCTGGCGATGTAGCTGATCCCCGTCTGCCTTCCAAGAGGGGGCGAGGTGACCGACGTAGGCGTCACACGACCCACTCGTTTGCCATTGATTCCGGAGTAACCCTTGGGCACATCGAACCCGTAGAACTCAAGGAAGAAGTTGGAATACTGAGCCGCTCCCTCCGCCCCGACACACGAGGGGAATGCGGATGCGGCGCCCAAGGGTCGGGGGCACAACATCGCACGGCTCGAGAGCGAGGGCACGAGTTTGATGGCCGCCAACGTCCGCAAGCTCCGCACCTTCTTGGACGAGGTGGCCGCACGCCGGGCCGACCCTGACCACGCCCGTCGTCGCCCGCGCCGCCGCCGCACCCGGTCGCTGGATAGCTGGCGTCCTCGGGCCACCGCAGAGCCAGCCACCGCTGGTCCTGATCCCCCGCTGATTGATCAGGAGAAAACCTCCGGGTCGGAGTGTGGAGATCGTCTTGCGAAGCTTGAAGATCTTCCCCCCGGGGGTATCGGGAAAGATCAGGTCAAATGATCCGATCGTTCCGACGAGATCGGCCCCGTCCCCCTCGACGATCGAGACCCAGCTCGGCCAGCCGACACTTCTCGTCGCATCTGCGAGCGCAGGATCGAGTTCGACGCTCACTACCTCCACATCGGTCCGGGATCCGACGCCGTGGACGATCCAAGACAGACCCACTCCGCATCCTGTGCCGATCTCCAGGATCCTTCCCCCGATGGCGACGGCATTGGCCAGGCAGGCCATTAGTTGGCCCACCTCTGCCTCTGAAGAGAGTTCGAAGCCGCGCTCGCTCGCTCGTTCCTGCGCAGCAGCGACAGATTCAGGAATATCCACGGGCACGACCGTATCCATAGTGCACCGGGCCGTCCACGCTCTCCTGGTACCTTACCCAACCGGCGAACTGGGGCATTTAGCGGCAGGCTCAAGTTGTCCTACGGAGGGGGCAACCATTGCCAACCGGAGACTTTTCGTCATGGCCGAGGGCGCAACTTGAAAGACACCTTGACCTTGGCTCGGTAGGTCTTCACTAGGCCGTCCTCGATCTGGAGATCGAGTTCGACCACCTCGGCAATGCGAAGGTCACGAAGCGACCCAGACGCCTGCTTCACCGCTGCGCTTGCAGCCTTCTCCCAGGATTCCTCACTAGTGCCGACGAGTTCAATGACCTTGTAAACGCTCTCAGCCATGCTTGGTCTCCTCCCGTGTTGGTTGCCGGAGATTAGGTCTCGCCGAACGTCTCCCGCACCATTGCCTTGTGGCAGCGCGGATGGTGATTACTAGGTCCCATGATCCTGCGATCCTCAATCTGGGAGGATGTCCGACCTACCCGCCCTCCGACCCCGCTCCTGGGGTTACCTCGCCGCGTGGGAAACGCTCAATCAGGGGGAGCCCGCGTGGGCACTCACCGCCGATCTTCTTCCCAGGCAAAGGGCAATTCGGCCCTATGCGATTGGTCGGTGTAGGGCTAAGCCAGCAACGGGGGAAATCAGCCACCGAGAGGAGGTGGGTGATGATTGAACAGCTTGGCATTGATGGGCTGGTCCGACCCGATAATGACGACGCCGATATCAGAGGCGAGTTCGCCTGCGCCGGGAGGGAGGCTGCATTCGGATTCGATACGATCGGCGGAATCTTCGGTCGGCCGTTCAATCGGGCGATGCCAGAATCCTGTCCGCATTGCGCTGGCACGAATCTGGTGGTGGCCATCGATCGTCGGCAGCAGCGCAATTACTTCTGCCGTGACTGCACAATGTGCTGGCATCCCGAGTTCGGCCAGTTGCACAAGGTTGATCCCGAGATATGCCCGGGGTGCGGTCTGGCAACGACCGCGTGCTTCGAGCGCTTTGAACGGCCAGCCATTCTGACGGTGTAAATGACCGTACGCCTCAATACTTTCGCTATGAGCGGAAAGGGCGGGGCTTGCTTACCGGGTGGCCCGCATCCGCTGATAGGTGCGAGGCGCCACTGTCCGCAGGATCGGTGCGACGAGGGGCAGTGAGGCCACATTGATTTCCAGCCGTGGGTCAAACATCCGGCGGAGTACGAGCGACGAGACCTGCTCCTCGGTGCGACGGACAGCGCGTGGCGGCATCGATAGTCCACCGTCGCGCACCGCTGCCAGTCCCATTTCAGTCGGCACCCAACCTGGGTACACCGTGTGGAGGAACACACCGTCCTGCCTCGCGTCGTAGGACAGACTCTCCGTCGCCGCGGACAGGGCCGTCTTGCTCGCGGAGTAGTCGGCTGCTCCGGGACCTGGAGCGCGCCCGTCGTCCGAACTCATGTTGGCGATTGCACCGATCCTCCGTTCCCGCATCCCTGGCAGGACGGTCACCGTGCCGGCGACGGGAGCGATGAAATTCACCTCCATGATGGATCGAAGTGACGCTGCGGTTGTCGGTTCGGTGCGAATGATCCCGCCGACGCCGGCGATGTTGGCCAGAATGTCGATCCGGCTGTATTCCTCCTCCACCTGTTCCAACAAGCCGACAAAGGAGGCGGCGTCGGAGAGATCGCAGACCCGGTAGGACGACGCCAGACTGTGCCTCCGCATCTCATCGACGAGGGCCTGTAGTCGCTCCTCACGCCGCGCCACGCCGATCACCACCGCACCTGCTGAGGCCAGGTCCAGTGCGAGACGACGACCGAGCCCTGCGGAAGCCCCGGTCACGACGGCGACCCTCCCCCTGTAGTCCCAGACCAGCCGGCGGCTCCTCAGTCCCACCGCCACCACCGTACCGTACCGAACAGGCTTCGCCTGTGGATCAGGCTGATACCACCGTCCTCGCCGGAGGCTCCTTCCCGCGCGAAATTGCCCCGATATGGGTCGGCCTGCGAGCGATCACAAGAGTCGAGTAGCCGGGGGGAATCGCACCCCCCGGCTCTCACAGAACCGGACGTAACCTCTCAGCTCATCCGGCTCTTGCAGGTCGGTTGGGAGTGGCTGCGAGAAGCTGCCAATGAGCGAAGAGCCGGGGATGGAGCTGCTTGGCAGCACGTAGCCGGTCCCACGCTAGATGAGGCTTCCCTCGCAATCGCTTGAACCCCTCTCGGCGACCAGGGTGCCGACTGCACCCCATGCAACCGGTCGTTCGTATCGAGGCGACAGATTCTCCTGTTCCATGCCAGGGCCTGCAACGAGCTCACGCCACCTTTACACCGGACATCACCAGGGCCACGAGCAGGCAGCTCCCTGGCTCCGGACCCGCCCGAAGGGCGGCGCCCTTGTCCCGAGGCGGGACAGCTGCCTCGGTTTCGATGTCGTCGTTCACATTTTCGATGCGTCAGCAGTGGTTTACACAGGTTCGTCTTCTCGTCGCTCACCTGACCCGCTGGTTGCGAGCCTTCTCCGCAGTCGCTTCCCACCCCGGCTCTTTACCGGCATGACACTGCGGTGGTTTGGGATCTCCGCCTGCACGGCGAACCCGGAGGGCCTCCCTCCATCCTTGACACAGCACGGTTCGTGCTGGCGATCTTCTACATCGACATCACTCCCCTTTCAGGACACACCTGTCCCCATGGTGCCGTTAGGAGATAGCGCACGAACCGTGCGCTCAGACGCGAAACGACCCCGCCGAAGCGGGCCGCCTACGACGCCCCCTCAATCTCCGACAGCACCACCTCGAGCCGCTCGCGCACGTCACCAACTTGCGCACCGAACTCGTCCAGACGCCGCGCCACGACGACCTATTCGGGCGACTCGCCGCGTGCGATGGCCTCTGTCTCGAGTGGACCGTCCTGTCTCATTGCCATGTTCCCGTTCTCCTACCTGACGCCGGCAGACCGTCCACCCTCGGCGCGTGCTCCCGGCAGCTCTCCACGTACCAGCTCTTCCCCTTGGCGTCCGCCCAGACGCCCTTCCATGCCGGCGCCTGGCGGCAGTGGTCGGCCTGCAGCTGCACTGAATACACCATCCGGAAGCACCGGCCTGGCTGCGGGCTGAACGCCGTGATGAGGTCGCCAGGTTTGGGCATCGGGGTCACGGAGATCGGTGACTTCTATGAATCATCCTGCTGAGTCGGCTGAGACACAACTGGCAGCGCAAATGCTCAGGCGTTTCTCTCCAGTGCAGGCGCGGATTTCCGTAGCCGATGTCGAGCTCACACCACGTCAGCGCCCGCAATGAGTCGATGAGATGCCAACGAGAGGGATCGGCCTGACGGTGGCTGAGCCACGGGCCAGCGGCGGAGGAATCGGACAGCTGGCGGATGAAGATCGCATCGGAGCCGATCTCCTCGTCCATAAGGCCACAGAGTAAGGCCGGAGTGTGTCTGAATGGCGGGACCCGCTCACGACGATCTTGCGCGGTTCAGCCCCGGGCGTTACACAACAGGGCTGAAACCGGCCACCCCACCCATTGGCGACGAGGCAGAGTCGCCCGGCGATTCTTACCCACCTTCGAGGGCTTGTGCCAGGGGTTGGTACCCCAAGTCCGTCGGGCCCGTTACAGCCCATACGTACCAATCGCCGCCGTGAACGAAGCCCTCCTCGCCTGGCTGATGACGGCCCCTGACGCCCCCGACGAGACCGTTGACCCTCGAGGACACCGGCGCCCCCCAGAGGGTGCGCCGAGCCGCAACGCGGAGCGGCCCCTCGGGAGTCGTGGAGGGGCCGACGCACCCATGTCTCGTGACTGACGTAGGTGTCTCTATTTATACCGCCGGAGCGTGGCGAATCCGTCGCGCCCCCCGTTCCGGCGGACGGGGGCAGGCCGCCGGGTGGTTCGGCGTGAACGTTATAGGCGACCCGTGCGTCGTCGGACCGGGTCGTCGGACCTGAAATAACCGTCTGATTGATCTGCATCCGGTCGTGACCGGCGTTCGCCTTCAGAGGATCGCTAACGAATGGTTGATCTGTACGCTGGCCACCGAAGTTGGACGCAAAGCTGACATCTGCTCCGGTGAAATGCCGAAGCCGTCGCGGATCGTGGGCGCGCGTCACCAGGCACCGGTCGGTGCGTGACGAGGTGGAGTTGTGGACGGGTGTGGCTACGCGGCCTTCTCGGTAATGGTGACGGCGAATCCGAGTGCCTCGATCCGGTGCTGGAGCCGCTTTGCCTCGACGGCCGGATCGTGACGGCGCTCGAAGTAGTCGGCACCAGGGTCTTGGTAGAGGGCTCCGGTGCTGAGCAGATGCCAGGCGGTCTCGAGCATGGAGTGCGCGACGGCGACTGCCGCCTTGTTCGGGCCTCGGCGCCGGGCGATGCGGGAATAGAGCGCCGAGTAGTAACTGCCTTTGGTCCGCGCTGCGCTCCGTGCGGCCTCGATCAAGGTGCGCCGCAGCCACGGTGCACCCTTGCGGGTGCCGACCGGGCGCTTCTTGCCGGCCGACTCGTAGCTGGCCGGCGCCACGCCCGCCCAGGCGCACAGGTGCCCCGCCGTCGGGAAGCGATTCATGTCGGCCCCGGTCTCGGCGACGATGATCTGCGCCGTGGTCGCCGAGATGCCCGTGATGGAGGTGAGCAGGGCGACCTGGGGCTCAAAAGGGACGAGCCGGGCACAGATCTCGGCGCTGAGCGTGGCGATGGAGGCGTCCAAGAAGTCGAGGTGGTCGATGATCTGGCGACAGAGCAGCGCGTGGTGAGCGCCGAAGTTCCCCTCGAGGGCGACTTCGAGCCGATCGATCTTGTTGCGCATGACCCCCTTGGCCATGCCGGCCAAGACCACCGAGTCGCGCTCGCCGGCGATCATCGCTTCGATCATCGCCCGCGACGACGCCGACCACACCGTCGACGCCACCGAGGTGAGCTTCACCCCGGCGTCCTGCAGGGTCTTCTCGAGGCGCTGGATCTCCTTGGCCCGGGCGTCGACCTGGGTCTTCCTGTAGCGGGTCAGCTCGCGGAGCTCTCGGATCTCGGGCGGGGGCACGAAGGAGGGCCGCACCATCCCGTGCGCGGCGACGTCGGCCAGCCACTCGGCGTCGGAGAGGTCGGTCTTGCGTCCGGGGACGTTCTTGACGTGGGCGGCGTTACAGAGCCACAACTCCTCGAAGAGCCCCTCGAGGGCGTAGTAGACCGCCCGCCAATAGATCCCCGTCGCCTCCATCGCCACCGTTTTGGCCCCAGCGTCCATCAAGAACGCAGTCAGCTCGGCCAGCCCCGCCTGGGTGGTGGGGAACCGTTCTTTGGCGACCTCGATATCGCCGTCGGGCATCGTCACCCTTGTGCAGGCGACCACATTGTCGCGGTGGACGTCGAGGCCGCCCACCTTGTCCCTGATCTGCTTCATCGCTCACCTCCTGATAGTCGGAGGCCACCGGGAGAGGACCACGGTGTAAAGCGGAATCTCCGGTTCGTGCTCGTAGCGACACTTGGTGGTCCCCACGGTCCCGCACCAGACTTATCGCGCGCTCGCGGCGGCAAGAAAACGTCGGCGACCACACCCAGCGGCCGCCCGCCAGCATTTCATCCCTTGATGGTGACCGGCCAGGTCATGAGGACTTATCTCGGGAGGAGAATGTGCTCCAGCGAGCAGGGGTCACGATGAGGGGACGGGCAGGCTCAAGGACGTCGGTCGTGGCGCTGCTGATCACGACTGCACTGGGCGTGACTGCCTGCGCTGGAAACCCGGCCTCACAGCCGGTTCCACCGACCTCCACCACACTCGGTCCCTCGACCTCCACGAGCGCGGTCGCCCTACCGAGAGGGCCTGTCTACCCAGCACCGATCAGTGAGGGTGAGGGCTCGCTGCGCTCAGGATGTCCGAGCCTTTCGGGCGTGAACGACTCCGCTCAGCCGTCACTGGATGAGCTTGCGCAGGCGCTCTACGACCTCGGAGGTTCAAAAACAGAAGCGCTTCGTGCCACCGACCCCGCCTTCTGGCCCATGATCCTCACGAACAAGTACGGGACCTATTACGGGCAAGGCTCTCAGCCTGTTACTAAGCTCGTCTCGCGCCTCTTGGTCACTCGGGCTTCCCAATCGGGCTACGAAGAACTGATCAGTCACTGCGGCTCGGCAACCGTCGCGAGCTCCTGGATAGTGCAGGTCTGTGTTGTATCACACGGACAGACTGCCGCTCAGGGCTGCGCTGCGAACCCTGCTCTTGCGGGGAAGTACGTATTCATCGACCGCTTGACTCACTGGCTCATCGTGTACGAGTACCCGTGAGGTGTAAAGAGGTGTGAAACACATAACAGGGCCGTCGGTGCGCCGCTCGCCGACTGACTTCCTTGGCGGATACCGATGCGGTAACGCTCCGGCCCGGCGATTCGGGGGCACTCCTCGGCGATGGACGTGAACCATTTGATCACCAAGAGGGTCATATTCTCCGGGCATCAGGAGGTTACGTCGACGGTGACTTTTCAGCGGCTGTTACGTGGAGCTGCCTTTGGGCTGTCCGTGCTCGCCCTCACGGCCTCCACACTGGCCGAGCCGGTCGCCGCACAGGTCGCGCCTCCTGGTGGCGTAGTTGAAGTGACGGGCTACAGGCAACTCACGCTTGACGATGGATCGCTGGGACCCGTGACCGTTGTCGTAAAGGGCAAGAAAGCGGCTGCGATCCGGCTGGCTCTGGCGGGACTATCCGCCACGTCCTCTTTGCCGGACTGCATGGAGACCGTCAATGCCTTCAAGGTCAGTTTTCTGACCCACCAAGGGGGCAGCGCGACATATGTGGCAACTGAGGACGATTGCCCCACACCAGGCGTCGTGACGATCAGGGTGGATGGGAAAATCACCCGGCAACTTAGAGAGGACTGCTCGCTTCGTGCTGCTGTCATCGCCGCTTTGCCCCGAGGTCGAGCCGAAGGAACGAGACGGGATGAGCATCGCTGCTCGCTTTAACCCGCCTCCAACCCGAGGCGTATGGGGGCAGTCTGCGGGTCGACTTCCGACGGTAGATCGGTAACCAGTCGAACGCCCAGAATCAACAGGTCAAGTGCCCTACGGTGGTTGGAGTGAGCTTCGCGAACCATGGCGCGGTCGAGTGGGAACGTGGCTACTACAGCAAGCTGTGGCTGCGCCATATCTTCGATACCAACCAAGACGCAAGTCAATGCGTTGTGTGGGAGCAGGTAGTGCCTCACAGCCGGCAATAGAACCTATCCCCCGAACATTTGCGTGTCGCGAGAGACATGCTTGGCTGTAAATCAGGCCGCCGCGAGATACCTGGTTGGATAGTCCTCGTCGTGGAGTGCGATGGCAGCGGTCATCACACGCAATCCGTGCGGAGTGACCCGATATTGACGTGAGCGTGGCACCTTGGCCACCAGGGCGTGCCCTCGGAGCTTGACGATGAGCCGAGAGACGCGTTCACATCGTCGGTGCGCTTCATCGCGGTCGAACGCGGGACGCCGGTAGAGGCGTTTGGTGATGTCCGCGTTGCGAAAGCCGCTGATGGCATGTTCCCCCGCCATGGCGGCTCGGAAGAGCGCCAGGTCGGTCGGGGTGAGCGGGTTGAACCGGGCGTAGCTGCGTCCGGCTCTGGTTCGTGGCCGGCACAAGGCGTCCAATGCGGCGACGCCTTCGCCTTGGAGTGGTGCCGCGGCCAGGGCGTCCAGGTAGCGGCGGTTGGCGGCGAGGCCGACCTCGTAGTTGCGCCAGAGGTCGCCGACGCCCTTTCTCATCTCACACCACCGCCGCTCGCGCCGGCCGTCTTCGGTCTCTTTGACCCGCAGACACCGGAACTCGCGCGGATTGTTGATGGTGGTCTCGACCCGCAGGACCGAGGCCTTGTCGTAGACCTTGACCCAGTTGCCGGCCATGCGGTGGCGCACGCGCCAACCCTGGGGTCGGCGCTTGGCGTCGGTCACCACCTGGGCGGCCAAGGAGGGATGGAGCTTTCGGCCGAGAAAGCCGAGCACGTCTTCGGAGGACAAGTTGAGGGCGGCGTGGCGGACGAGGTCGGGCCAGACTCCGAGCAGCGCGGGGCGGTTCTTGAACATGACGTCGGTGGCGATCTCGGCCTGGTCGAGCACCCAGTAGTAGCCGCCGTAGCCGGCGGCGTTGATGCGACCCATGAGCGGGTTGACCATCTTGGCCAAGGCGTTGAGCAGGCGGGGCCAGGCCCGGTGGGCGAAGTGTTCGCACAGGTGGGACGCGACCTCCAAGTCGTCGATGGCCACGAGCGAGTTCTCGTAGCGGACGTAGCCGACACCGGCCCTGTCGAGGGCCCGGGCCAGCCACTCGCGCCCGTTGATGTAGATCTGGACCTCGTAGGGGAGCCAGCCCTGGATGCGGATGTGCATGAAGCCGAACTCGGGGTCGATGAGATAGAGGTAGTGGTGCAGGCAGGCCCGCTCGCGCCGGAAGATCTCGAGGCGACCGGTGCTCTGGCGCTTTCGCACCTGAAAGCTCATGCAGGGCTCGACGGCCGAGATGAGGCACACGATGCCCTCGCGCACCCCGTCGCGTTCGGCGATCGACTTGGCCAGGTCGTCTTTGTGCTGGGTGCGGCCCCGGGTCCGCACGTGGTCAAAGGAGATGACGGGGCGCCCGGCCGAGGTGACCAGAGCCCGGCAGTGCTCGGCGATCTGGGCGGTGGTGGCCTTGGCATAGGGGGTGAAGTCCTTGAGCGCGATGCCTTGGGACCACAGGTAGCAACGCGCGCCGTCCTGTTTGAACAAGGCGGTGAGATGACCTTTGAAGATCATCCGGTCGTACATGGCCAGAGAGCCGGTGATCCGCTTTTGGTGGAGCTCCTCGAACGCACCCATGGCGACCTCCCCTTGAGAATCCGTGGCGTGATTTGGCGCATCAAGTCTGGACCCACCGCCGCGGTCCTGCTCGACGGGTCGGGGTGCGTCCGCGAACACCGGCGCACGCGCACAGGGCCGGCTTTGCCGGCCCGGCACCGGCTGGTCGCGGTGACGGGTGGCGCCTGGCGCCCACGGGCCCAGACGAGGCGATGATCCTCAGCCGTCGTGACGCACGCGGGAGTTAGGTTGCGGCCGAGCGGAGCGCAGCGAGCGAGGCTGCGCTAAGGGACAGTTTCCTACGACGGTTCGATCGTGTTCCTGAGACAACTCACACCTTGTTGAGTACCTCGGCAAGGTGTGCGATATGGCCATGATTCGTATCCTCACAAAGCCCGAAGGGATCAATGTGCAAGGGTGTCATTCCGGCGGCTTCGGCTGAGCGAACGTCGTACTTCACACTGTCACCCACGTAGATCACTTCGGAAGGATCCAGTTCAAGTGAAGGAAGCGCAAAATCGAAAATGGTTGGATCCGGTTTTGCAACACCAACGACGCCAGAATCAATGATCGCTTGGACGGGCACGCCTGATCCCGGCCCTACCTGGCAGATCTCGTTTCGAACCATCTCCTCTTCGACGTGACCGTCGGAGTTGCTCACAATTCCCAATCTGAGATTTGCTCGGTGGAGGGTCCACAATCCAGTAATCGACCCGCTCAGGACACGCCGCCACAAATCGAGTGACGGACCGCTCCACACAGGGATAAGGGTGTCCATTGCGCCTTCAAGTTGATCCACGGGTATCCCCATCGATGAGAGATAGGCGCTGAGGTAGATGCGCCGATCCTCATTGCCTGGCACATTGGCCACATCGAGGGCATGAATTCCCTCGAAATGCGCCCGATCGCACTGGGCGTCAGACACACCTCCCATCAGTTCACCGAGTGCTTCGACCAATCGATCTCGACTTGGCACCAGGAACACCCCGCCAACGTCAAGCAGCACTCCCTCCATCCCACCAGTCTGGCGGTTCACGCATCGGCGAGCAGGAAACTGAGCGTCCCACCTACCCGGCGCATGGGGGCACCCCATCGTGGGCACCCGGTTCTTCCGTCTCGATTGGACACTTAGGTTGGAGTGACCCGCGATCCGCCGACACCTTGACGCTGGACGAATCGAGTTTGTCTGGCAGAAAGGAGTCCACCATGTCCGGGAAAGTCCCGCCGCCCTATCCGCCCGAGGTCTGTCGACGCGGTCCGCATGGTCCGCGAGCTCCGCGCCTCCCTCCGGGAAGGTGGCCGACGCATCGTCGGCTGCTCGGTCGAGACGGTGCGCAACTGGGTCAAGCAGGCCGATCGTGACGCAGGAATGCGACCGGACGGCTTGTCGGCGCTCGGCCGTCGGCGCTCGAAAATGGGGACTTCCGCCTCTGTGGGCTGATTGGCCTGATCGCCGACAATGGGGGTAATGGGCGCCGTAGCGATTCCCGAAAGGACGGTCCATGGCCGTCAGTAGGAGTTCCGGTGACGGGACGTGATCTCCAGGTCGTCTTTGGGACAGGCCAAGTCGGACTCGCCCTCGCTGCCCGGTTGACGAGTTCGGGAGTGCCGGTGCGGTCAGTCTCGCGGCACCGGGCGCCCATGCTTGCCGAGGGTGTTGACTGGCGCGGCGTGGACGCCCGCGATCCCGAGGCTGCCACCGACGCAGCCAAGGGCGCGTCAGTCATCTACCAATGTCTCAACGCCCCCTACACCCATTGGCCCGAGCAGTTTCCGCCATTGCAGCGGGCCGTGCTGACAGCTGCCGAGCGCACGGGTGCGCTGCTGGTCAGCCTAGAGAACCTCTACGGCTACGGGTCCACCGGCGGCACACCGATGACCGAGGACCTTCCGCTTCGTGCCACTACCTCCAAAGGCCGTGCCCGAGCAGCGATGACCGCCGAGCTGCTGGCCGCAGCGCAGAGCGGCCGGGTCCGCATTGCTATCGGGCGTGCCTCGGACTTCTTCGGCGCCGAGGCCACCGAGTCCACCCTCGGAGCACGCGTCTTCGGCAACGCGATTGCGGGCAAGCGAGCTGACTTCATCGGCAACCCCGATCTACCCCACACATACAGTTACGTTCCTGATATCGCTGCCGGCCTGGCCGTCCTCGGCACCGACCAGCGGGCCGTCGGGCAGGTGTGGCACCTCCCTGGCCCGGAGACGCTCACCACCCGAGCAGTGCTGCAACTGATTGCCAGCGAGGTGGGCCATCCCGTCCCGGTCCGATCGGTGCCCAAGCTGGTCCTGCGCATCGTGGGACTGGTCAATCCGATGATGCGTGAACTGGCTGAGATGGCCTACGAGTTTGAGGAGCCGTTTGTCCTCGACACCACCAAATACGAGTCCACATTCGGAGCGGCTGGCACTCCCCTGGATGTTGCGATCAAAGAGACGGTCATCTGGTACCGCGGCCAAGGAGGTGCGTCATGACCACGTCGGAGACCACCGAGCGGACTGACCTCAGCCCGGTCGAGGCGTGGTCGCAGCGGGTCAAGCGCGTCGGCGGCTTCATCCAACTTGCCTTTGCCGCCTTCTGGTTGGTACGGGGCGCCTTCAACCTCCACGGGCAGTCCCGGAGCCCACTCTCATTGGCGTTCGCCGTCGTCACCTTGATCGTGGTCGTATACGGCGTCCGGGTCACGGCTGGTACCGGCCCGAGGCTGACCAGTCCCGAAGCAAAACGCATCGAGCGGTCTGTGACCATCGCGACCGTCATCGAGCTGATCGCAGCGTTCATCCTGCCTGTGATCGTCATCGCTGCCGGCCACAGCGACTGGGTGCTCCCTTCCATTGCGATCACCATCGGGCCGCTTCTGCTGTGGCTCGACCACCTCGTGCACATCCCCCGGTACCGTGTCGTTGGCTGGGCACTCACGATAGGTCCGGTGGTCCTCGTTGCCACCATGTCGGGCTCCGCGCTTGCTGCCACCACCGGCATCGCGGCCGGCGTCCTGCTCCTGGCGACCGCTGCCGCGGGCTTTCATGACCTGGCCGGCCTTCGACCCCCTCACTCACCTGCCACAGCCCAACCCAACGCGCATAGTTCGTGACCGCACCCGGCGCTGCATCTCGCCGGGCGTCGCGGTGAAGTTGGAGCCCCATGATTGAGGCCAGAACTGTCCAAGCGCTACGGAGGCTGGCGGTCGACGACCTGAGTTTCAGGGTCGTGGCAGGCCAGGTCACCGGGATTCCTCCGCCCTAACGGGAGCGGGCAGTTGGCCTGACATCGAACAAAGCCCGAGAACTGCTCAGCCGGGTCGATTGCAGCGACGTACGCCACCCATATACCTGCCGCCCGTCTTGTCGTGCCCAATCCCGATGGCGAACTGGGACAGCCCATACCCACTGCGCTTGGAGTCAACTGCGCATATGGGGCGACCTCGCCATTGCTGTGACCATGCCACTCACCGCCAAGGCGACAAAGGACGGAATCGCATACGGTGCGATTCGGGGACCGAACCAAAGCTCGAACATTGGGACTTCGTCGCCTGCCCGACGTTGAAAGAAGCCCATCGGACACCCCCTGGCCAAGAGCAGGGCGGCTCCCTCCGCGGTAAGTACCAGGGCTGCCAACGTGAACCAACGGTCACGACGTCGGGTAATCGCACAAGACCAAAGGTAAGCAAGACAACTAAGTTCGAACACGCCGATCGAGCTGTGTACCGTTCGAAGCATCCGAGCGCTGGCGCTGAGCCCAGTAGTGGCGTTTCTCCCCACGAGCCAGATTTGAGCACACCACCCGAGCAGTGCCCACTGCCGGCTGTACGGGGACACACTGGGGAAGCCTGGGCGAGGGGGATCTGACGGACGAAACGATGAGTCAGATCGCTAGGGTGCGGTTTGTCGCACGACCAAGGTCGGGCAGCCGCAGCGTCGCCAACTCTGGAGGTGGGTGGATGGCACAACCCGTAGTGCACTTTGAGGTCGTGGGGAAAGACCCAGCGCGACTCCGTGACTATTTCTCGCAGCTCTTCGGCTGGAGCTTCGCGGTGCCTTCACCGGTGGCCGAGGAGGTGTCCGCGCCGGACGAGTATGGGTTCTTGGACCTCATCACCACCGACGATGGGACAGGCATCCGCGGTGGACCGGGCTACGAGAGCCATGCCGTGTTCTACATAAGTGTGCCAGACGTCGGAGCCGCATTGCAGCGTGCTGAGGACCTCGGCGGAACTCGGATCATGGGACCCGTCACGTCACCAAATGGACTCGTTGTCGGCCATTTCAAGGATCCAGAAGGCACTCTGATCGGAGTGGCCGGTACCGCATAGCGATGCCTCACCTCCGGCGAACGCGGACACCCAACCGGGTTGGGACCTTCGCCTCTTGGCCTTTCGTGGGAGCGAGCCGAAGGTGGGTGATAGGAAGCAATCAGAAGTCGGAGGCACGAGAAGGTGGAGAACGCATATGAATCAGTGGTGCGACGGGCGTACGAGGATTTTGAGTCGGGCGACCTGGACCTATTAGGGACGGTCATGGCACAGGACGTCGTGTGGCATGAGCCAGGACGAAGCAGCCTCGCCGGTGACTACAAGGGCCCGGAGGCCGTGCTTGGCTTCCTCAGGGGCCTGAAGGAACAGAGCGGTGGGACATTCAACATTGAGATCCTGGAAGTAGTGAGTCAACCGGAGCGGGCCGTGGTCTTCCAAAGGGAGACAGCAAAGAGGGAGGGCAACGTCCTCGACGTTATTGCAGCGGTCGACTTCGAAATCCGCCCTAAATCGAATACTGCCGCTCTACCGGCGTTATACAGGTGATCCGTAGGTCCTGGGCTCTCTCCTATGGAAGCACAGTCACTGGGCATCGGCGACTCCTTCGATGAGGCCGTCGAAGAGCTGTTGGCGGTCGTTCTGACCGCGCTCATTGGCGTGCTTGCGTTGGCGCTTCAAGATGGTGACGAACTGAGGTCCGGTCTCGAAGAATCCGCAGCGTTCGCAGACGCTCTCGAAGGCGCAGCCGAGCAGGGCGGGCCTCGTGCAGTGACCGTTGGCCAGCAGTCGGCGATGGTCGGGGCGCGACTTCTGGGCGCCGGAGACCGCAGTCGGCGCAACGGTCGCGCTGGAGAGTCCGTAGTACTCGGCCTCGACCGCCTCGGTCACCTTGAAGTACTGCTCGGCGACGGTGCGGTCCGAGATCCGCGCATAGGTGAGGGTCATGTCCATGGAACGGTGGCCGAGCAGGGCGGCGATGGCCTCGAGGCTCATGCCCCGGTTGATGGACTGGGTGGCGAGCGTGTGGCGCAGCTGATGTGGGTGGACGTGACCGACCCCGGCCCGTTTGGCGACCGCGGCGACGTAGCGGTGCACAGTGCGCCGGTCGAAGGGCCCGCCGTCGTCGCGTTCAAGTAGATGCCCCGAGCGCGACGGACCGCGCAGGGCCTTGTAGTCGACGATGAGATCGACCAGCATCGGGAGCAGCGGCACGTGGCGGTCGTTGTGGAGCTTGCCGACGGGGATCCGGAGGCGATCGACCCCGTCGTAGCGCACCATGGCGTCGTCTTCGAGACCGCCGAGCTCACCGACACGTATGCCGGTGCGGGCCAGCAGTTCGACCATCAGGCGGCGGCGCAGGTTGGGGTCGAGCGCCAATGCGGCCATGAACTTCGACGCTGTGGGATCGTCCAAGAACTTGGGCAGTGGCTCGTCGAGGGCGGGGAAGTCGCTCGAGTAGACGAGCAGGCGGGCCGGGGCGTCGTCGTACTCCCACTCCATGATGCGCTCGAAGAAGGTCCGCATGGTGCTCAACCGGTGCCGGATCGTGATCGTGGCTAGTCGCTTGCCGTTCTTGCCCGGACGGGCCGCCAGCCAGCGCTTGAAGTCCTCGATGTGCACCCGTGCGATGCCGGAAACGGCGGCGCAGTCGGGGTCGGTGGCGGTGACCCGATGGGCGAAGAGCCGCAACGTCAGCTCGGCGTCCGCCACCGTGCTCGGACGGGCCGATACCTCGAGTTGGTCCAGGTAGGAGGCCATGGTGGCCACCATGAGCGGTGCTCTGGCGGTGAGCTCGGCCCACGTCACCTCGGGCTTCCCGCCGCCCTGGCGCCGCGGTTGGGGCTGCAGTTGGGCGAGCGCGTTCATTGGGCCACCCCCACCAGTGCCTGGGCCTCGATGGCTTCGATGGCTCGGCGGTACTCGTCGGCCAGCCAGTACATGTCGAGGTGCAAGTAGACCCGGGTCGAGCTGATCGAGCGGTGTCCGGCCTGGGCCTGGATGGCTTCTAAGGCCATCCCCGCTTCGCGCAAGCGGGTGAAACAGGTGTGGCGCAGTTCGTGGCAGGTGCCGTGGCTGAGACCGGCCCGCTCTCGGGCGGCGGTGATGATCTGATCCAGACCCGGCACCGACAGCGGTTGGCCCCGACGCGCTCCTTTCAGCGAGACGAAGACCGCGTCCGTCGTCGCTTCCTCTGGTCGCTCGCGGTCCATGTATCGGGCGACGGTGGAAAAGAAGGTCGGCGAGAGCGGCACCAGACGTTCGTGTCCGCCCTTGCCCTCGGTGATGAACACCCGCCACTCGCCGAAACGCAGATCGGAGAGCCTCAACCCGAGCACCTCACAGCGCCGGAGCCCTCCGAGGACCATGGCCTGGGTCATGGCCCGGTCCCGATCGGTGCGCAGCGCCCCCATGAGCGACTCGACCTCGTCGGCGTCGAGGATCCGGGGCAGCCGGCGCACCCCTCGCACCAGCGGCAGACCGCGTCCGCCGCGAGAGCGGCTCTGGCGGGTGGCGATGCCCCGAGGGACCGGGTTGGCTGTCACATCGACGTCGTCGCGGGTGATCAGGTAGCCATAGAAGCTCGACACCGCGGCGAGCCGGCGCTTGATCGTCGCTGCCGAGAGCCCCGCTGAGCCATCGGCGATGCGCACTACGTTCTCCGCTCCGGGCTTGGGACGACGCTGCGCGGTGACGAAGGCCATCACGTCCTTGGGCCGAACCTCGGCCGGGTCCTTCTTGACCACCGAGAAGAAGACGTTCAGGTCGTGGGCATAGGCCCGGACCGTGTTGGGGCGGGCTCGGCCGACGACGAACTCCAAGAACTCGTCGATCAGCCGGTGGCCGATCTTGTAGACGTGTTCACCGTCCGGACGGACGTGACACTCGAATGACGGACTCCACTCCACCGCACACCTCCTGGTTGATTGCACCGAGGAGGATCCCCCGGATGCCTATCCCAGGAGGTGGATCACCTGTATAACCGGGCGAACGGGGGCAGTGGGCCAGGCCTCGAGCATCCTTTCCTCAAACAGAAATCCCGTCACTCTGAGATGCCGGGACGCCGGTCGCTTGGATGTGGCTGGTAAGAGGCTGGTTAGCCGTAGATGTCGAGGAGTCGGACACGGCTGGCGTCGAGGCGCTCGAGCATCACGGTGGCGAACCGCTTCATGATCTGGTAGCCGAACGCGGGGTCCGTGTCTGCCTTGCCGCGAAGGCAGGCGGCGTCGACAGCGATCGCTCCGACCGGCTCCAAGGCCCGAGCGTCCAAATGCCAGCGGTAGGGCGGGAAGAGCCACGACCATCCGACCACGTCGCCCGGACCCAGGGTCTCAACGACTATCGGGCCCCGACCGGGGGAGTGTATTTCGAGGTTCACCTTCCCTCGGCGCACTAGGAACAGAGAGTCGGCCGCTTCGCCCTCTCGCAGCAGGAAACTGCTCGCCGCGAAGACGACGTTCTTCGCGCACCCGGCCACGAGATCGACGCCGTCACCGGGCAGACCACTGAGGAGTGGATGGTGAGAGACGAGATCAGCGATCTGTTCAGCCACTTCAGCCCCCTTCGATCGGTCAGCCGACGCTCTCACTCTGCGCGCGGCCGGTTCTATGCGGTAGGGGCCAACGTCCCAAAAATGCGGCTACCAGGCCTTTCCCGTGGATCGCCCCGATTCTCCATCCCGGCATCTTGGAATTCACCGGGACGAATTAGGGAGTCGATCCGGCGCGCCGTTGGTTGTGAAGAAACTCGGCGGCAAACCCCCACCAGATACTGGCGAGGAGAGCCGAGCCGAGGACCAACAGGCCGATCGTCGAGATCACATAACCCGCGCCGTGAATGGCCGGATCGACAAACACGTAGACCATGCCCCCGAGGAATAACACCGAGCTACCCGTGATGGCGGCCAAGGCTACGACAGTTCGGTGATTTGGGTCGACAAGATGGGCGGTGGCCAGCATCACCGCGGTCACGAGCGGCAGCAGGAACAGCCCGATGTCCTGATGGAACCAGGTGAAGACAGCATCAGCCGACGCCCCCGCTGCCTTGGGGTCACCGGCCCCGAAATGCGTCTCATGCAGCTCGATCCAGTACCCGCTCACCGCGACCAATCCAACCGACAACAGCCAGGTCCACACGGCAGCAACCACCGGCCAGATGGGGCGGGCCGCTCGGGCCACGAGCGACCCGGCCAAAGCCACGAAGCCGCCGACCATGGCCAGGCCGGTCACCAGGTCGTCGGTGGCCACTCCGTTGGTCCCACCGGCACTCTGGAACCACGTGGGAATCGCCCAGGTGGTGAACCCGGCGGCAACGTACATGACGGTGAACCCCACGACGCCGACGGCCACCGCCAACAGCCCCACGCGGCGGACCACGGCGCCCGGCGTGGGGGTTCGCCGCTCGGCGAAGAAAGCGACGCCGGCGGCGATCACGAAGGAGCTGAAGGCCACGGCCATCTCGTGAGAATGCGAGCCGGTGAGATTGGCCTGCAGGTCGGTGACCTTCTCCCCGGCGAATCGGGCGTAGGAAACCACGAACCAGGGGTGCGGGCCGTAGTCCAGGAGCCAGCCGGCGATGTGACCCATGACGGCGGCGACCAGCATGGAGATGGCCGACACCCACGCGACGAAGAAGCTGAGCCGACGCGATCCTTCGGCGTGCGCGAACCAGTCGACCATAAAGGCCACCACGACCACGGCCAGCATCTCGTCCAAAGCGAAGAAGCCGACCACCTGGGTCCACATGCCCGCCGATGTCGGCGATTCGTGTCGGTCGAAGATGCCGCCCACCGTCACCAGCAGCGTCGCGACGACAGCACCGCCACCGACGAGGACCCAAGCGTGTCGCCAGCTGATGCGGAACGCCATCATGCCGACCAGCAAAGCAATGCCCACCATGCCGATGAGCAGGCCGTGGAGGTACATCGTATTCCAGTAGTTGATACCGGTGCCCGCCGTACGTTCGGTGAAGAACGGATTGGCCAACCCGATGCTCCCAAGCGCGAACAAACCGATCCAGGCAAGCGTGCCGTACAGCACCGAGCGCGGAGTGAGCCACGCGAACCGGGCGAACAACTGGCGGTCCGCGAGGGCAGTGGCGTCCTTGTCACTTGCGGTGTCGGTTGCGGTCGCCATCAGACCCTCCGCTCTTCAATCTCATTGAACCGCCAGATGGTGACCCGATACCGGCACGGGCGTGGCGCTCCAAAACGAACCTTAGGCTGGCCGCCCCGGTCCGCGCCTGAGCGTCGAGGTGCGTGCAAGTGCCTGAGGCCGCTTACCGTTCCTTGTTTCCATGGCCATACCTATGGAGCGAAGCGTCACCTACCCGGTGCGATTGGGGGCAGGTCTCTCTGGGGCTCGCTCTACGCCCGCCATCTCCGAACCGACCACACTGTGAGTCCGAGCAACGCCCCGGCGGTAGCGACGAGAAGCGCCGATTCTCGCCACTGCAGTCCCAGTAGTGATTTCCGGCTTGGTAGAAAGTCCCCATCTGCACGTGATGAGTAGACAGACAGGCCAGATATGGCGAGTAGTTGTAGTTCTGTGCCTGACAGCGTTGTGCGTCGTCGGCCGCTGATGAACCTGTCTCATGAGTTCCCCGAGCGAAGCGATATCCGGAGCCAAGGTTCCAAGACCCGCTCGTGAACTCGCCGCTGGCCGCCGCCGCGTACGTGGCGCTCGATTGTTGACCAGCCGGCGGTATCGGAGAAGTCGGAAACGGAAGAAAGGTTTGGGGAGCCAGCGAAGGGCGAACCAAGAGCAGCAACAGAACCGAGACGGCGGCATAGAGGACTACCGTGCCGACGATTGCCCAAGAGCTCTTCCGAAGGACGGCTCCTAGAGCAGTCCCCAATGCGAAGGCGAACAACGTGTATGCACACATGGCCAAGCCGGTGATCGGGAAGTACAGAGGTTGGAGGCGTCCGGTACCGAGGCCAGAGAGGTTGACGGCGATGCGCTCAACCGCATGACCGGTCCACCATTGACTGACGAGCGTCAGGAGTGTCACGAGGACCACGAGACTCAGCCCAATGGAGAACCACTTCACCAGGAGCCATCTCGTTCGCGAGATGCCCTGTGTCCACGCCAGTCGGTTCGTGTAATGCTCGATTTCTCCGGCAACGAGCGGGGCACCGAAGACGATGCCCAGGAGGCACGGCACGAACAGCAGAAGAAAGTTGATCACCGTCGCCTGGTCGGACGGTGAAAAGACCCCGCTCGCGACGTGACATTGGAATGTGCCGTGACGACAGGCGAGGCTCGACTGTGCCGCTTCCAGGGCTTGACCAGCCAGAAGCATCCAAATACCGAGTGCCACGAGGACCAGGGTCGTCACCGCGATGAGGACTCTGTAGCGGTGCCAGACGAGCCAGATCACGACGCACCACCTTCGGCCGAGATCGACTCAGCTGAGGGAGCAGCGCGAACCCCATCAGGTCGTTCGGACAGATACGCGAGGACGATTTCGTCGAGATCGGGTTTGAGGACTTGCCAGCTCGGACTGACGTCCTCTGGACGTCCCTTGACCAGAAGCGTCGACTGTCGGGTGGCATGGCGAGTCGAGATGGCCTCGACGCCGCGTGGAATCGGTTCATCATTGGCGCCGACCAACACGTGATGCCCATCCAACAGCTCTTCGATCGGGCCAGAGATGCGAACCCTCGAGGACGACAGAATGATCGGGTTGTCGCATACCGATTCAAGCTCACTGACGATGTGCGACGAGAGGAAGACCGTCGTGCCTCGTTCGGCCACGGTGGCCAGCAGTGTTTCGAGCAGTTGACGGCGGGCCAAAGGATCGAGGCTCGCCGCGGGTTCATCAAGAAGCAGCAGATCCGGCCTCTTGCCCATACACAGCGACAGCGAGACGAGAGCCTGCTGCCCCAGGGAGAGGCGCCCGACCCTCTCAGTGAGCGGCACGCCTAATTCGTTCAGCCATCCGCGTGCCGAATCGTCGTCCCACTCCTGGTTGAGTTTCTGTCCGAATCGAAACGTCTCGTCGACGCGCAGGCCGGGATAGAGAGGCCTGAGTTGATCGAAATAGCCCATTCGGCGCAGTGTCGGGTCGAGTTCGGCGCTACTGGCACGCCAAAGATGCTCACGCTGCCCGTTGTGGGACGTGAGAGCCCTGCGGCCAAGCGCAACAGTGTTGACTTGCCAGCGCCATTCGGACCCACAAGCCCGGTGATTGATCCCTCGGCAACTGCGAGCGAGCAGTCCCGCAATCCCCACGTACTGCGATAGCGCCGGCCGAGGTCCACCGTCTCGAGTGCAGCGACGTCGGTCATCTCTCCTCCTTCTTCGAAGATTCGGTTGCCTCAGCCACCAGAGCTGCGATCGCCTCGTCACCAAGACCCGCAGCCCTTGCGGCGCGCATCCACTTGTCGAGCTGTTGCTGGAGCTGGGGCTGCTCCTCTGGCACCTTGGAGAGCGAGCGCCGGATGAACGTCCCGCTCCCCCGCCGACCCTCGGTGAGCCCCTGCGCTTCGAGATCTCGATAGGCGCGGTGCACCGTGTTGGGGTTGATGGCGATCTGCTTGACCACATCACGCACAGTGGGAAGCCGATCCCCCGGTCGAAGGACGCCCAGCCGCAAGGCTTGGCGGACCTGGTCGACCACCTGGCGATACGCGGGCACGCCGGACTTGCGGTCCAGTCGGAACTGAAGGGTCGGCTCCGATTCCATATGTCTGAATGTACTAGAGCATTAGGACAATTACAACCGACGGATTCGACTTAGTCGGACTAGCCCATAAGTGCAGTACTGGGGGCATGCAGATAAACGTGAAGCCGTCAGCGTTGTTCACCAGACGCGGGAGCGGGCGATGCCTTGACCTCCCTGGTCACTTAGTAATGTCGGTAGCCCACGCCGGCTCGTTCACGGTCAATCCTGGTGCCCGTCGCCCTGCCTCCCGCGGCGAAACACCGAGATGAGCACGTCCTCTCCTGGCCGGACGAGGCCCCGCCAACCCGACGGTAGACGGTGCGACCGGTTCGGGATCATGCGGCGCAGCCGATGAGAGGCCAATAGCCTGCCGCCCTGTGTCACGTCGAGGCGGGGGTGGTCGAGAAAGGCGCGGGAGCGCACCAGCACGGGCAGGGCGTCTCCCCGCTCCGGGTCGATCATGTTCGGCACCACCCATAGCAGCGGGTCTGCCACGCGCACCCCGACCATGGCGCGAGGTATGGGCCGCGTTCCCCCGGCTCCCAACCACGTCGCGGCCGCGCTTCCCACCCTCACCGCCCGCCGCGCGGCCACGTCGGCGGTCTCGACGGGATGCACGAGATTGCCGGCCGCGAAGACCCCTGCGGCGCTCGTCGTGCCGTCCTCCGCACACGCGGGGCCACGCGTGCCCGGATCGACGGCGAGCCCGGCCAGGCGGGCCAGCTCGTTGTCCGGCATGAAGTCACCGGTGAACACAACCGTGTCGACGGCCACTTCGCGCTCCTCGCTTCTGTAGTCGCGCAGGAGCACCATCTCGACCCTGTCGCGCCCGTACACGCCGGCCACTCCCGTCCTCGACCACACCGGCACCCGGAGGCCGGCACGGGTCACGAGGTCGAAGAGCCGGAAGGTCTGCGGGCGCGGGAGGGATGTGACGAGCGCCACCGGACGGGCTCCCGCCTTGCGCAGGGTCAGCACGGCGGAGTACGAGACGTGCTCGGCACCGACGACCAACGCCCGCCGGCCGATCGGCAGGTGCTCGCGGTGGACCCACTGCTGGAGCTGGCCGGTCGTGAAGATCCCGGAGGGCCGCGTCCCCGGGACGAGGCGGGCCGCCCGCGGTCGCTCCCGGGCGCCCGTGGCCAGGACGACGACGCCCGCGTCGACCTCGAGCAGGCCGTCAGGACCGGTCACCAGGGCCCGGCCCGGCGCCGCCCAGCCCGTGACCATCGAGCGGGTCCGGATGTCCGCTCCGGACTCCACTGCCCGCTCCACCCACCGGCGGGCGTAGGCGGGGCCGCTCAGGACCTGACGCAGATCCCGCAAGCCGAAGCCGGTGTGCGCGCACAGGCGAGGGATCCCGCCCGCCTCGTCCTCCCGCTCGACGACCATCACTCGTCCGGCTCCACCCGCCTTCAGAGCCGTGGCTGCGGCCAGGCCGGCGGGGCCACCACCGACGACCAGCGCGTCCACCGTCAGCTGGCTCCTGCTCATGCCTTCGCGACCGAGGCCAACTGGGCTGCGATCACCGCGCCACACCAGAAGCCCTGACACCGCCCGTTGGTTGCCCGGGTGCGGCGGCGCAACCCCCCGAGGTCCACCGCCGGCACCGGTGCAGCGAGCGCGTCGCGCACCTCACCCTCGGTGACGCGCTCGCAGAAGCAGACGATGTGGCCGTACGCCGGATCCCCCTCGATCATTGCGGCGTCCTCGAACACCCTCGTGCCGAGCTCGGCCAGCTGCGGCATGCGGGGGACCGTCGGCTCGGTCTCCGCCTCGGCCAGAGCGAGGCCACCGGACCCCATCGCAGCGACGACGTGCTCGGCGATGGCGAGCGATGCGGTCAGGCCGGTGGACCGGATGCCCCCGACGCAGGCATAGCGCTCTGCGTCATGGATGGAGATCTGGTAGTCGCGATGCTCGGTGGCGGTCCGCAGGCCCGCGTAGACCGCGGTCACCTCCTCGTCGACGAGCTCGGGCAGGATGCGGCGGCCGGCATGGCGGAGCGCGGCAAGCCCGTCGTGGGTGGTCGCCGTGTCCTCGCGGTCCTCGATGTCCTCGGCCGTGGGGCCGAGCAGCACGTTGCCGTAGACCGTCGGCGCAACGAGCACACCCTTGGTCCGTTCGGTGGGCACCGGGAGCAGGATCGACGACAGGAGCGGGCTGGCCAGCTTGTCGAAGACGATCAGCTGGCCACGGCGCGGCGTGATGGTGAACTCGTCGTGGCCGAATCGCCGGTTGACATGATCGGAGGCGAGGCCGGCCGCGTTGACCACCCAGCCGGTCCGGACCTGACCGTTCGTGGTGCGCAGCACCCAGGCGTCCTCGTGGCGCGCGACATCGGTCACCGCGACGCCAAGCTGCAACTCGACCCCCGCGTGCACGGCTTCGGTGGCGTAGGCGATGCTCGTGCTCCACGGGCAGATGATCGACTCGTCGGGGACGGCCACCGCCCCCGTCGCCCCGGTGCCCAAATGCGGCTCGCGCCGGTAGAGCTCCTCTGGTGCGATCCTCCGGGCGCGCTCATAGCCGTTGGCTCCGGACGTGGCCACCACGTCGTCGAGGCGGGCCGCTTGCTCCGCGTCCCACGCCACCAGGAGGGCCCCGGTCTTCTCGAGCGCTATGCCCGACGCGGTTGCGTAGGCCGTGAGCAGCTCGTGTCCCCGCCGGACCAGCGACGATTCGAGGCTCCCCGGCTGGGTGTCGAACCCGGTGTGCAGGATGGCGGTGTTCGCCTTCGAGGTGCCCGTCCCGACATCGTTGGACCGTTCGAGCACGACGGTGCGGAGCCGGTAGCGGGCCAGCTGGCGCGCGATGGCCGTGCCGACCACCCCGGCGCCGATGATCGCGACGTCGTACGAGTGCTCGTCGGTCACGGTGCGGACTCGCCGGTCGTGCCCATCAGGCGCGCGACGGCGCGCTCGAAGCGCTCCAGGCGCACGGTCGCCTCGTCGGCGGAAACCATCGGCTCGTAGCGCCTGTCCGGTCGGGACGGTGCGACGACCTCGTCGAGCGTTCTTCCTCCGCCGGCGCCGAGCCGGGCCAACGCCGCCACACCGGCCGCGGTGGCGTGCGGGGAAGAAGCAACTTCCACCGGGCTCTGGAGCAGGTCGGCCTGCGTCTGCATGAGCAACCGCGAGCTGGTCAGCCCCCCGTCCACCCGCAGCAGCGTGAGCGGACGGCCGAGGTCCACTGCGGCGGCCCGGGCCAGCAGGGTCACCTGCGCCGCCAGGCCCTCGACGGTCGCCCGGACGACATGCGCAGGCTCGGTGCCCGGCCCGATCCCCTCGATGCTGGCCAGGGCATCGGGTCGCCACCACGGCGCGCCGAGGCCGCTGAGGGCGGGCACGACCGTGACGCCGCCGCTGCCATCGCCCACCGAGCCGCCAATGGCGTCGAGATCCTCGGAACGGCCCAGGAACCCCCAGCGGCGCAGCCAGGCGACGGCCGCACCCGCGGCGTAGACCTGCCCGTCGATGCAGTAGGCAGCGTGCTCGCCGAGCTGCCAGGCCACCGACACGGCCAAGCCGGCAGACGAAGCCGCCGGCTCCGGGCCCGCGTTGGCCAACAGGAACGCGCCGGTGCCGTACGTGCACTTCGACTGCCCCGTTTCGAGGCAGTGCTCCCCGACCAGCGCCGCCTGCTGGTCGACGCTCAAACCGCTGACGACGAGCGGCGCCCCGAACGCGTCCGTCCGGCCGATCTCCTCCGCGCAGCCGACGACGGCAGGGAGGTCCCGGGAGCGCAGCCCGAAGGCCGCGCAGGCCTCCTCCGACCAGGCGCGGCGTCCGAGGTCGAGGAGCAGCGTCCTCGAGGCGGTGGTGGCGTCGGTGACGAAGGCGCCCGTCAGGCGGTGCAGGAGCCAGGTGTCGGTGGTCGTCACGACCCCTTCCGTCGTGACGTTGCGGCGCAGCCACGCCATCTTCGGCGCCGCGAAGTAGGGATCGAGTGGGAGACCGGTCGTCCTCCTCAGCTGTTCGGCGTCCCCCGCCATGTCCGCGCAGACCGTGGCCGCCCGGCGGTCCTGCCAGGAGATGGCGGCGCTCAGCGGCCGGCCGGTACCGCGATCCCACGCCAGCACGGTCTCACCCTGGTTGGCGACGCCGACGGCCGAGACGCTCCCGCCCGCTCGGGCGATGGCGACTTTCCCGGCTGCGCAGACCGAATCCCACAGTTGCTCGGGGTCCTGCTCGACGCCTCCGCCCGGGACGGCATGTGGCGTGACGGCGACCTCGACGGAGGCGAGCGTCTCCCCGTCGTCGCCGAACACCACCGCCTTGGTCGCCGACGTCCCCTGATCGACGGCGAGGATCTTCATGCCGCCTCCCGGCTTCTGCGCCGGTCCGTTCCGGAGGGATTCATCGTGGCGTCCAGCGGATTGTCGCGCAATGCAGTTCCCCGTCCCCCGATCGGCAGTGCCCACCGATCCTGCCAGGTGGGAGGGGCGATGACCGATTCGGTCCCGAACCGGCACCGTCGCGCCTATCCACGACGCGGAGGATGCGTCCCGGTAACATTCCCGTCACGCGGCCGGGGGGCTTGCTAACGTGCCGCAACACCGGATGCGACCCGGTTCCGGGGCCGCCGAACAAAGGGGGCGCACGTGCCTGAAGCCGTCGACGTGGAGGAGGTCCCGGAAATTCCGGATGTCTCATCCCTGACCGCGGACGAGCGGCACCTCGCCCAGATGGGCTACAAGCAGGAGCTGAACCGCTCGTGGTCCGGTTTCTCGAACTTCGCCATCAGCTTCTCCATCATCTCCATCCTGGCCGGGTGCTTCACCACCTTCTCGAGCGGGTGGAACGGCGGCGGTCCTGCCGCCATCGCGTGGGGCTGGCCGATCCTGGCCGCACTCGTGCTCTGCATCGGCCTCTGCCTGTCCGAACTGGTCTCCGCCTACCCGACCTCAGGTGGCATCTACTGGTGGGCCTCCAAGCTCGGCGGCGTCAAGGCCGGGTACTACACCGGGTGGCTCAACCTGATCGGGCTGCTCGCCATCACCGCCTCGGTCGCCTACGGCTGCGCCATCTTCCTCGACGCCACGCTCGGCTTCTTCTTCACCAGCTGGCACTCGGGCAGCCTCCACACGATCTTCCTGTTCTTCCTCGGCATCCTTTTCCTGGCCTCCCTCGTCAACATCTTCTCGAGTCACCTGCTCTCGATCTTCAACAACGCCTCGGTGTGGTGGCACGTATTCGGTGCGCTGGCCATCATCCTCATCCTGGTCTTCCTGCCTCATCACCACGCCAGCGTGTCGTCCGTCTTCACCTCGCGGGTCAACAACACGGGCTTCTTCGGC
This sequence comes from uncultured Acidimicrobiaceae bacterium, assembly GCA_963717455.1. Classification (GTDB taxonomy): domain Bacteria; phylum Actinomycetota; class Acidimicrobiia; order Acidimicrobiales; family RAAP-2; genus Bog-473. The sequence goes on along the minus strand of OY970336.1, from coordinate 348,007 downwards.
GGCAAGACGGGCGGGCTCGGGTTCCTCTTCATCGTCCTGCCCATCGGGGCCCTCCTGACCCAGTACACCATCACCGGGTACGACGCGTCGGCGCACCTGTCGGAGGAGACGCACTCGGCGGCCAACTCGGCCGCCAAGGGCATCTGGCGCTCGATCGTGTACTCGGCCATCGGCGGCTACCTCCTCCTCCTCTCCTTCCTCTTCGCCGTGCAGGACCCGAGCAAGGTCACGGCCGCCGGCGGCGGCGTGACGACGATCTTCGCCCAGGCTCTCACGCAGCGCTGGGGTGGCACGGTCCTCCTCATCGCCACCATCGGCCAGTTCTTCTGCACCATGGCCTGCATGACGAGCACCACGCGCATGCTCTTTGCCTTCAGCCGCGACGGCGCGGTGCCGGCTGCCTCGGTCTGGTCGAGGCTGAGCGCCAAGCGGGTGCCGATCGCCGGCGTCATCCTCGTCGCCGTCTTCTCCCTCATCATCACGTCGCCGGCCTTGATCCCCGTCGGCGTGGGCGGCGTGCCCACGCCGGTCGCCTTCTACGCCGTGGTGTCGATCGGCGTCATCGGCCTCTACTGGTGCTTCGCCATCCCGATTTGGCACCGGTTGCGCATGGGCGACCGGTTCCAGCCTGGTAAGTGGACCCTTGGCCGCAAGTACAAGGTCCTCTCGGTGGTGGCCCTGCTGGACGTCGTGCTGGTGACGTTCATGGCCTTCATGCCCACCTCGAACCTGGGCGTGCCATGGACCACCGGGTTCTCCATGAAGTACGTGAACTACACCATCCTCGTCTTCCCGGCTTTCTTGATCTTCCTGTGGATCTACTGGCACGCCTCGGTGAAGAATTGGTTCACCGGGCCCAAGAGGACGATCGAGCTGGAGATCCGCGAGCAGATCGGGCAGGACTACCCCGCCTCCTCGCTGCCCTGAGCAGGCCCGACCACCTACCGCGGTGAGCGCCGGCGACGGCGCCCGCCTCGACCCCGCCCTGCTCGAGCGCATCGAGGTGCTCCGGGACCGGTCGTGCACGGTCGAGCCGCTTCCCGGCGGCCTCACCAACCGGAACTACAAGATCACGACACCCGACGGGGCCTACGTGCTCCGCCACTCGAACCCGTCGTCCTCGGCCGAACTGGCCGTCGACCGCCGTGCCGAGTACGAGAACAGCGCCCGCGCCGCGGCCACCGGCGTGGGTGCGCCCGTCGTCGACTTCCTGCCCGACGACGGGGTCCTCGTCATCGGCTTCCTCGAGGGGGAGACGCTGACCGACGCGCATTTCCAGCGGCACGGGGTCCTGCCGCGGGTGGCCGTTGCCTGCCGGCGGCTCCACGCCGGCGAGCCGTTCGTCAACCGCTTCGACATGTTCGAGCTCCAGGCCGACTACCTCTGGCGCGTCCGACGGCGCGGCTTCCGGCTCCCGCCGGGCTACCTCGACTTCGCCGGGACCGTCGCGCGCATCCGGGACGCCCTCGGCGTCCGGCCCGAGGCGCCCCGGCCGTGCCACAACGACCTCCTGGCCGCCAACTTCATCGACGACGGCCGGACCGTCTCCATCATCGACTACGAGTACGCCGGCAACAACGACCCGTACTTCGAGCTCGGCAACCTCTGGAGCGAGTGTCACCTCACCCTCGATCAGCTCGAGGAGCTGATGAAGGTCTACGACGGTGCCCCGTCCCGGAGCCACCTGGCGCGGGCCCGCCTGTGGGGTCTGATGTCCCAGTTGGGATGGACCCTGTGGGCCTCCATCCAGGACGCCACCAGCCCGATCGAGTTCGACTTCTGGACCTGGGGGATGGAGAAGTACGAGCGGGCCCAGGCCACCGTCGCCGGTCCCGACCTCGAGCGGCTCCTGGCCGACGTGGCGCGGGCAGACTGAGGCCGGACCAGGCGATGAGGACGACCGTGGAGCACGCACCGACCGGGGGCGACCTGCCCGACCGGGCCCACGTCGTGATCATCGGCGGTGGCGTGATCGGGACCTCGACCGCCTACCACCTGGCCTGCCTCGGGTGGGGCGACGTCCTCCTGCTCGAGCAGGGACAGCTTTCGTGCGGCACGACCTGGCATGCGGCAGGCCTCCTCGGCCAACTCCGGGCGACCGAGTCCGGCACCCGCCTCGTGCAGTACTCCGCCCGCCTCTATGGCGAGCTCGAGGCGGAGACGGGCCTCGCCACCGGCCTCAAGCGGTGCGGCGGCGTGACCGTGGCGCGCACGCCTGAGCGGATGGTCCAGCTCCGCCGGACGGCGGCCACGGCCGAGGCCTACGACCTCGAATGCGAGCTGCTCACCCCCCTCCAGGCCCTCGAGCTTTACCCCATCCTCGAGACGGGCGATCTACTCGGCGCCCTCTGGTTGCCCGGCGACGCCACCGTCAACCCGGTCGACGTGACGGCCTCCCTCGCCCGCGGGGCCCGCCTGCGGGGCATCCGCATCGAGGAGCACACCCGGGTCACGGGCGTCACCACGCGGGATGGCCGGGTGACCGGCGTCGTGACCGACCGGGGTGCCGTCGAGGCCGAGGTGGTCGTGAACTGCGGCGGACAGTGGGCGAAGGCCGTCGGCCTCCTGTGCGGCGTCGACGTCCCCCTCCACTCGGCCGAGCACTTCTACGTGGTGACCGAGGGCATCGAGGGCGTCCACCCGGACCTCCCGATCCTGCGCGACCCCGACGGGTACACGTACGTCAAGGAGGAGGTGGGCGGTCTCGTCGTCGGCGGGTTCGAGCCGACGGCAAAGCCGTGGGTCGCCCCCGACGCGCTGCCGTACCCGTTCGAGTTCCAGCTCCTCGAGGAGGACTGGGATCACTTCAGCATCCTCATGGAATCGGCCATCCACCGGATCCCCGCCCTCCAGCGCACCGGACTGAAGAAGCTCTACAACGGCCCGGAGAGCTTCACGCCTGACAACCAGTTCGTCCTGGGCGAGGCACCCAACCTGGGCGGCTTCTTCGTAGGGGCCGGGTTCAACTCGGTCGGGATCGCGTCGGGTGGAGGCGCCGGGCGGGCCCTCGCCGAGTGGATCGTCGCGGGTGAGCCGACGAGCGACCTCGTGACGGTCGACATCCGACGCTTCGCTCCGTTCAATGCCAACAACAGATGGCTGCGGGACCGGGTGGGTGAGGTCCTCGGCCTGCACTACGCGGTGCCCTGGCCCAACCGGGAGTTGGCGACGGCCCGTCCGTTCCGGCGGTCACCCCTCCACCACCTGCTCGCGAACAAGGGGGCCGTGTTCGGCTCGAAGATGGGGTGGGAGCGGCCCAACGTCTTCGCCCCGGCGGGGGTGCCCGCCGGGCTCGACTACACGTGGGGCCGGCCGGGGTGGCTCGCCTGGTCGGCCGCCGAGCAGATTGCGACCCGGAAGCGGGCGGCCGTCTTCGACGAAACGTCGTTCGGCAAGCTCCTCGTGGTCGGTCGTGACGCCGAGACGGTGCTCCAGCGCCTGTGCACGGCGGATGTGGGCGTCGGGCCGGGCCGGGCCGTCTACACGGGCATGCTCAACGAGCGCGCCGGCTACGAGGCCGACGTGACCGTGACCCGCCTCGCGCCCGACCGGTACCTCCTCGTGACGAGCGCCGCCTCGCCGGTGCGCGACGCGGTGTGGATCGAGCGACACCTCCGCGGCAGCGAGCACGTCAGCGTGGTCGACGTCTCCTCGGCGTACGCCGTCCTCGGCGTCATGGGTCCCGCGTCGCGTGAGCTGCTCGGCCGGCTCGGCTCGGCCGACCTGTCGGACGGAGCGTTCCCGTTCTCGACGAGCCGGGAGATCGCCCTCGGCTACGCGACGGTGCGAGCCACCAGGATCACCTACGTGGGCGAGCTCGGCTGGGAGCTCTACGTTCCCACCGAGTTCGCCGTGGGCGTCTACGAGGACCTAGTGGCGGCCGGTGCCGACCTCGACCTCGTCGACGCGGGGTACTACGCCATCAACAGTCTCCGCCTCGACAAGGGGTACCGGGCGTTCGGCGCGGACCTCACCCCCGACCACAACCCGCTCGAAGCCGGCCTGCGCTTCACCTGCAAGCTCAGGACCCCGATCGAATTCGTCGGGCGGGCCGCACTCGAGTCGGCGATCGAGGCGGGGCCTCGCCGGCGCCTGGTCTCCCTTCGCGTCGGCTCCCCCGACGCCATGCTGTGGGGCGGCGAGCTCGTCCTCCACGACGGTGAGCCGGCCGGTCAAGTCACCTCGGCTGCGTGGTCGGCCACGTGCGGGGCGGCCGTCGGACTGGCCTACGTCTGGCGACGGGACCGTGGCCCCGTCGGTGCCGACGACCTGGCCACCGGCACCTGGGAGGTGATGATGGGCGACTCCGTGGCACCGCTCGACATCCGGACCGGTGCGTTCTACGACCCGAGCTCGGCCCGGGTCCGGGCTTGAGCCGGGCCCCGTCACCCTGCAGGCTCGTCGGAGCCCGGCTCGGCGACTCCTGACGAAAGACCCTGTTCCCGGCGGGCGATCGGCCCTACGGTGCGTCGCGAGAGGCGGAGGAGATCGGAGGTCCGATGGAGCAACGGGGCCGACACCGGCTGCGGGCGTGCCCGTCCCGGGCTGAGGGGTTGATGGACCGGTGAGCGCCATCCCCGTCGAGCTCGACCAGTCCTTCGTCGACCACGGCCATCGCCTCGTCTACGACGTCTACGGCTCGTCATCGAGCCCGCTCGTGGTGTACCTGCACGGCCTGCTGCTGGACGCGGAGCTGAACCGGGGCATCGCCCAAGCCCTCGCCGAGCAGGGCTACCGGGTCGTGCTCTTGGACCTGCTCGGTCACGGGCGGAGCGACAAGCCGACCCACGCGTCGACCTACCGCATCGACAGCTACGCCGACCAGGTCATCGCGCTCCTGGACCACCTCGGGGTGGACGAGGCCGTGCTCGGGGGCATCTCGCTCGGCGCCAATGTCAGCCTGTTCGCCGCCACCCGCTACCCGGAACGCACCCGGGCGCTCATCCTCGAGATGCCGGTGTTGGAGCGCGCCGTGCCGGCTGCGGCCATGGTGTTCGTGCCGATGGTCCTCACCGCCCACTACGGACGGCGGGTGATGAACGTCACGTCGGGACTGATGCGCCGCATCCCCAGGACGAGGATCGGGCCGCTCAACAGCGTGCTGAACGCACTGTCGTTGTCACCCGACGCCACCTCGGCCGTGCTGCACGGAGTGCTCGTCGGGCCGGTGGCACCCACGCAGGAGCAGCGCCGCTCCATTCAGGTCCCGACCCTCGTGCTCGCGCACCGCAACGACCTCATCCACCCGTTCGACGACGCCGTCGGCCTCGTGGGGCGGATGCCGAACGGCGTCCTCGTCCGGGCCCGATCGCCACTCGAGCTCCGGCTCCGCCCCAAGCGGCTCACGGAGGAGATCGTGGGGTTCCTGTCCGGCCTCGACCCGGTTCCGGCCCAGCGCCGCCCGCACCGGTCCGCCTGAAATCAAGGGTCCCGCCCCGGCCGCCCGACGACGGCCGCGTTCCACGTCGCAGCAACGACAAACTCTCCACCGGTCCGGTCACCAATGCGGGCACCTCGACCCTGGTCCGGTCGGGCGACATCAGGGTCGGCACCCGGACGCTCGCCGCCGTCGTGGCAGAGCACGTACGCTTTCGAAGGGGCAGAGCGGCTCGAACGACACGAGTCCGGGTTGTCGACGGGAATCTGCGTACAGGCGGGCCCGTCAGAGCCGATACAACTTGGCGGCGTTCTCCCCCAGGATCTTGCGCTGCACCGACGGCGCCAGCGTCGACATCTTCTCTGCCACGGTGTCGAGGGGTTTGGGATAGAGGCAGGTCGGGTGGGGGAAGTCCGTCTCGAAGAGGACGTTGTCCTCCCCGACCGAGGCGATGAGCGCCGGCACATTGTTCTTCTCGAACCAGAAGGTCGCGTAGAGATTCCGCCGGAAATACTCCGAGGGCAGCATCGACATGTGCGCGAGCTGCTTGGGTGCGTTCTCGGACATCTCGTAGTCCAGGGCGTCGAGGATGAAGGGGATCCAGCCGACGCCGCTCTCCACCGAGACCATCTTGAGCGTCGGGTGACGGTCCAGCATGCCGCTCAGGATGATGTTCGTGACCACTCGGGCGTTCCCGATGAACAGCAGCGCCCCGCCGATGGCCAGCTTCGTGTCCTCGTCCTGTGACTCCCAGGGGTAGGTGCCGAAATAGGTCATGGTGGTCAGGCTGGCGCCGATGTGGAAGTGGACCGGGAGCTGCAGATCGGCGCAGACCTCCCAGAGCGGGTCCCAGGCCCGGTTGGCCAAGTCGGGTGCGCCGAGGTCCTGAGTGTCCGACGTCATGTTGACGCCGCGCAGGTCCAAGGTGGCCACCCGCTTCGCCTCGGTGACGCAGGCCTCAGGATCCCAGGCCGGCAGGACCGGCATGGGGAGGAGGCGCCGCCCCGAGTCGGCCTGCACCTCTGCCATGGCGTCGTTGTAGATCTGCACGCACAGGAGCCGGAGCTCGGGGTCCTTCACCACGTCGGAGATCCCCTGGCCGCCGAGCCCGATGGAGTTGGGGAAGCACACCTGCGCCCAGATGCCCGAGTCGTCCATGACCTCGATGCGCGCCTTGGGGTCGTACGCGCCGACGTGGATCCGGTCGATCGTCCACTCGTAGAGCGCCTCGAGCGCGCGCCCCTTGCCGCCCTCGCGATCGATCACACCGCCCCCGCCGGCGAAGCCCAGCTCGGCGCCGTCGACGTACCACGTCGGCCTGCCGTCGACATCCACGACGTGGGGTACCCGGTCCCTGTACTTGGCGGGGGCACGGCTGGTCCACAGGTCATGGGCCTCGGTGAGGTGGGTGTCCGCGTCGATCACCCGCAGCCCCTCGAGCGCAAGCGCCATCTTTCCTCCCAGCTCAACGACGACGGTCAACCCTACGACCTAGGGTACGGCCGTGCCCGTGGCAGAGATCGAGGGACTGCGGATCGCCTACGACGTGCTCGGTGAGGGCGACCCCTGGGTCATCACCCCGGGCGGCCGGTTCAGCAAGGACACCCCCGGCATCCGCGAGCTGGCCGCGGCGCTCGCCGAGACCGGGAAACGGGTGCTCGTGTGCGACCGGCCCAACACCGGGGCCTCCGACGTCTGCTTCGAGGGCAGCTCCGAGTCGGCCATGCAGGCCGACTCGCTGGCCGCGCTGCTGCGTGAGCTCGACCTGGCGCCCGCCGTCATCGCGGGCGGCTCCGGCGGCTCGCGGGTCTCCCTGCTCACGGCGGCCCGCCATCGCGACGTGGCTCGGGCGCTCGCCCTGTGGTGGATCAGCGGTGGCCCCTACGGCCTGCTCTCGCTGGCGACTCACTATTGCGGGGAGTCCGTCGCCGCCGCCTGGCGGGGTGGCATGACGGCGGTGGCCGACCTGCCCGAGTGGGGCGAGGTCCTGGAACGCAACCCCGCCAACCGGGAGCGCTTCCTCACCCAGGACCCGGCGACGTTCATCGCCACCCTCGAGCAGTGGATGCTGGCCTACTGCCCCCGACCGGGCGAGCTCGTTCCGGGCGTGAGCGACGACGAGTTGCGCGCCCTCGACGTGCCCGCGCTGGTGTTCCGCAGCGGTGCCAGCGACCCCCACCACACGAGGGCCACCTCGGAGCATCTGTCCGCCCTCCTCCCCCGCGCCCAGCTGGTCGAGCCGCCGTGGGGCGACAACGAGTGGAACGAGCGCATGGTCGCGGCGGCAGCGGGTGAGGGCCTGTTCGCCCGCTGGCCCCTACTGGCGCCCCAGCTGATCCGCTGGTCGAGCGCGCCGCCCTAGCATGCTGGTCTAACTGGACCCGACCGGCTCGGGCTGCTGGGTGGCCAGCTTGGCCAGCTCTTCGGTCACCATGCGATCGTGTTCCTCGAGATCGCGCCGCGCCGCACGGGGGCTCCAGCGCCCCCGCATGAAGAAGACGAGGACGGCGAACACCAGCATGCCGAGGAGGCAGACGGTCCACCACCTCTTCCACTCGTCGGGCGAGGCCTTCTGGGCCGGCACGAGCTTCTGCTCGGCCACGAGCAGGCTGGCGAGGTCCTGCGAGTGCACACCGACCTTCGACTGGATGTCGGCCTGGCTCACCGGCTGGCCGTTCTGAATGGCGGTCGCCAGCGGGCTGTAGGCGAGCAGGCCTTGGACCTGGGGGTTCGACAAGCCGCCGGCCGCGGTCAACGCCTGGCCGAGGTTGTGCGTCGAGTTGCACGTGGCGAGCACGGTGGCCAGCGTCTGCGGCCCCGCCTCTTTGGTGGCCCGCAGCCCGCTGATCACCGAGGCAGGTGCCGAGGTCGAGTTGCACGCAGGCGGTGTCGTCGTGGGTGCGTACGGCTGCGCGGCCTGGATCGTCTGCAATGTGGCGCCCGCCGTCTGGTTGTCCACCAGCACGGTCGACGTGGTGATCACGTGGGGCAGCACGAGGAAGGACAGTGCGACGGTGATGCGCAGGATCCAGCCCCAGACGGCCAGCCCACTGGCGGTCAGCGCCGGGTTGTGGGATTCGACCTGCTCGGTGTAGTTCGCCATCCAGGGGGCGTAGGCGAGGGAGATCGACAGCGCCAGCAGCACGATGACGAGGACGTTGGAGTAGTAGCCGGTGTGTGGGTGGCCCGTCTGCACGATGAGGAAGCCCATCATCACCATGGCGCAGATCGCCCCGAGGAGCATGAACGGCTTGCGGACCCGCGCCCAGTCCGACAGCGCCCCGGCGACGACCAGTCCGATCGAGAGGGAGGCGGCAAGCCAGACGTTGATGCCGTTGGCCTGCGGGGTGGTCCGGTTGAATGTCACCACCCAGTAGATCGTGAGCACGCTGACCGACGCGTAATAGAAGAGCAGGAACACCGAGATCGCGATGGACGAGGCGACCAGGTCGATCTTCATCATGGAGCGGATCGGGTGCTGGGTCGCCTTCTCGACGTCGATCCCCTTGGCGCGTGCCTCGACCAGCGCTCGCTCGCGCTCGGAGACCATCAGCTGGTCGCGCAGCTGCGGGGAGAGCTCGCGCAGGAACAGGAACGAGATCACGACCACAACCATGCAGACCGTTCCCGAAATGATGAACTGGTCCTGCCACGGCGCGAGGTGGTCGAGCGTGTGAGTGGCCACGAGGCTGGCGCACAGGGCACCCATGGTGGGTCCGAGAGCCCAGAAGCCCATCGCCACGCCGCGTCCCATCTGCGGAGAGAAGTCGCGCATCAGCGCCGGCGTCGAGACGAGGATGACGCCCTCCACGAACCCGATCACGCAGTACGACGCAGCGAACCAGAACTTGTCGGTGATGTGGGGGATGGCGAAGAGCTGGATCAGCGCGACGACCAGCGTCCCGTAGATGGTGAGGTTGGCCCGACCGATCTTGTCGGAGAGTCCGCCGAGGAACGCGCTGAAGGCGCCGATCGCGTTGGACACCACGAGGAGGTACAAGAAGTACTGGAACGACATGTGGTAGTAGGGCAGCATCAGCGGGGTAACCGCGCCCTCCACGTAGTAGAGGTAGTAGAGCATGATCGTGGTGAGCACCACGATGGAGAGGTAGCCGAGCCGCGGCCACGTGTCCGGGTACTTGGAGAGCTGGCGCCGCCCCAAGGCGTTCGCCCAGCCCTGCCGGGCGGGGACCGGAGCACTCACAGCGGTCGTGGTCATGTTGGATCCCCTTTCCACGCGTCCGTGGCTCCATGCCCCCCACGGTCCAGCTCACGGACCGACCACGGCATCGAGTCACTCCCGATGCTAGGGCCAGGACCGTGCGGCCTGAAGGGTCCAATGGCCCTTCGTCCGAAACCGGTGCCACGGTGGGTGGCAATTGGGGACTTCCGGCTCTATGACGGCCCTTGGCCTGATCCCAGAATCGCTCGTAGGAGGGGGTGCACGAAGGGAGAATTCGTGACCAGGACCGCCGGCATCGACACCATGAGCGGATCCGATGCTCTGCTGTGGACGATCAGCAGCGACCCGGTGATGCGCCCCACCATCGTGGCGCTGATACTGCTGGACGGAACGCCGGACTGGCCCGACGTGCGGGCGCGAGTCGGCGGCCTCACCGAGACGGTGCCGCGCCTGCGCTCGCGCGCCATCACCCGTGCCCCGGGCCGGGGACGGCCCCAGTTCGTCGTCGACGAGTCGTTCGATCTCGACACTCACCTCCGGCGCATCCGGCTGCCCGAGCGCGGCGGGCTGCGGGACGTCCTCGACATGGCCCAGACGATGGCGACGAGCGGCTTCGACTCGGCGTTGCCGCTCTGGGAGGCGGTCCTTGTCGAGGGCGTCGACACGGACGGCGCTGCGCTCCTCATGAAGGTACATCACGCCCTGATCGACGGCGTGGGCGGCCTCGCCGTGCTGGCCCAGCTCTTCGATTCCTCTGCTGCCGACCGGCCCGCGCCCCTCACCCACGCGGCACCGGAGCCGGCATCCCGCTCCCTGGTGCACCGGATGGGGGACCCGCCCGATGCGGTCCGCCTTGTCGACGGCGCGGCCGACGCGGTGACCCACCCCTTCCGCTCGCTCGGTCAGCTGGCCGCGCTGGGCGCGTCGGTCGCCAGGCTGATGGCCCCGGCCGGCCGGCCGATCTCACCGATCATGACCGGGCGCAGCTTCCGGCGCCACGTCGAGATCATCGACCTCGAGCTCGCCGATCTCAAGCGCGCCGCGACGGCGTGGGGCGGCACCGTGAACGACGTGTTCGTGGCCTCCGTCGTGCGCGGCCTCACGCTTTACCACGAGCAGCACGGCGTCGTGACGTCGGGCTTCCGCGCCCTGATGCCGGTCAACGTCCGCAGTGGGGCGGCCGGTGAGAGCGGGAACCACTTCGTCCCGGCGCGCTTCGTCATCGCGGCCCGCACCGACCTCGCCGGCTGCATGGCGGAGGTCCGGCGCAACGCCGAAGAGTGGAAGCACGCACCCGGGTTGGCGATGAGCGAGATCCTGGCGACGGGATTGAGCGCCCTGCCCCCAGTCGTGGCGCGCAACCTGTGGAGCTCCATGCTCCTCGGCAACGACTTCTGCATCACGAACATCCCTGGCCCGCCGTTCCGGGCCTTCCTGGCCGGAGCCGGCGTCGACGGCATCTACGCCGTCTCGCCGCCGTCGGGCGCGGCCCTCAATGTGTCGCTGATCTCCGCCGCGGACCGGGCGTGCATCACCATCACCGCCGACGTGGCGGCCGTCCCCGACAGCCCGAAGCTCGCCGGCTGTATCGAAGACGGGTTCGCCGAGGTGTGCTCGGTGCGAGAGCCCAGGCCCCCCTCGCCATGACCGATGCCCTGACGCCGCTCGATGCATCGTTCCTCGCCATGGAGTCGGCCCACACGCCCATGCACATGGGCTCCATCGGGATCTTCGAGAGCGACGCGCTCCACGACGCCCGAGGATGCCTGCGGCTCGACGAGGTGCGGGCCGAGGTGGAGAGCCGATTGCACCTCGTGCCGAAGCTGCGCAAGTGTGTCCGACTCCCGCTCGTCGGCGAGTCGGCGCCGGTGTGGGTGGACGACCCGGAGTTCGACATCGCCAACCACGTGCACCAGGCCGCGTTACCGCCACCCGGTGACGAGGCCCAGCTGCTCGATGTTTGCGCGCGCCTCATGTCGTCCCCGCTCGACCGGAGCCACCCGCTGTGGGAAATCTGGCTGATCGACGGGCTCTTGGGCGGCCGCGTCGCCGTGGTCGAGCTGCTCCACCACGCCATGGCGGACGGCCTGGCCGGCGTCGAGCTCGCCACGGTCCTGCTCGACCTGGAACCCCGCGCCCCCACGGCGCACGCCAGTGACGGGTGGCAGCCCGCGCCCCCTCCCAAGAGGACGGCCGTCGCTGTCGAGGGACTGGCCCAATGGGCCGATGCCATCTGGCGGCTGAGCGCGGACGGGTTGCACGCCGTTCGGCACCCGTCCCGGGCGGGACACCTGCTGGCCCGCTACGCCGGCGCGTTCGCCAGCCTGCTCCCGCCGGCGGCCGCGGTGCCCGACCTGAACGTCCCCGTGGGCTTCGACCGGCGGGCCGTCGCCGTCCGCCAGCCGCTCGATGCGCTCCGCCGCACCGAGCACCACTTCGGTGTGACGCTGAACGACCTGCTGTTGACCGCGATCGCCAGCGGCGTCCACGACCTGCTCTCCGCACGCGGCGAGGAGACGGAAGGGCGTGCGCTACAGGTGCTCGTGCCGGTCGGGTCGGACCACCACGACGACCACCGGCTGGGCAACGAGGTCTCGGCCATGGTGGTGCGGCTCCCGATCGGTGCCGCCCCGGCGGTCGACCGCCTGCGCGAGGTGGCCCGGGCCGAGCGGTCCAGCAAGGACCGGGGTCAGGCGGCGGCGACCCATCTGCTCCTCTCCTCACTGGACGCGCTACCACCCGCTGCGGTGGCGGCGGCCAGCCACCTCGTGCACCACCAGCCCTTCGTCAACCTGGTCGTGACGAACGTGCCCGGGCCCGACGTCCCGCTGTACGTGTTCGGAGCCCGCATGCTCGAGGCCATCCCTCTGGTGCCGCTCGGGGGAAACCTCAGCGTGGGCGTGGCGGCGCTCTCCTACGAGGGTCAGCTTGCGATCGGCATCCTCGCCGACCCCCACGCCTGCCCGGACGTCGACGTCCTCGCCGACGGCGTCGGCCGGTGCTTCCGCGAGCTCGCGGGCTCCGTACCGCGGCCGGAGCGCGTGCCGGCTTAGGGAACGGCAGCGGCCCCGAAACTCTCCTCGACCGGGCCCAGGGGGACGTGCCAGGTGAGCCTGGTCCCACCCTCGCGCGACGTACCCAGCTCCACGCTGCCGCCCAGGCGCTCGGCGCGTTGGCGAAGGTTCTTCAGCCCCAGGCCGGCGGAGGCGGCGTCGCCGATGCCGTCCCCGTCGTCGGCCACGACGAGGCGCAGCTCGTCGCCGGCCGCGATCGTGATGACCACCTGGTTGGCGCGGGCGTGCTTCCCGACGTTGGTGAGCGCCTCCCGCAGGACGGCCAGCACCTCCTCGGAGAGCTGGCCGGTCACGATCTTGTCGACCGGACCGCTGAAGGAGACCTGGGGATGGAGACCCAGCACCGGCCGTAGCTCGTGCACGAGGTCGAGGACCTTTGGGTGCAGGCCCTCCTTGTTGATAGTGAGCTCGATGTCGAAGATGGCCTTGCGGAGCTGTCGGATCGTCTCGTCCAGCTTGTCGATGGCCTCCCCGATGCGCATCACCGCCTCGGGCCGCTCGACCAGCCGGGCGGTCCCCTGGAGCGACAGTCCGATGGCGAACAGCCGCTGGATCACGGAGTCATGGAGGTCGCGGGCGATGCGGTCCCTGTCCTCGGTGAGCGCGCGGTCACGCACGAGGCCGTGCAGGCGGGCGTTCTCGATGGCGATGCCGGCCGCCATGGCCAGGGCGAGCACCAGCTCCTCGTCGTCCTCGGAGAATTCCCCTGCGGTCTTCTTATTGGTGAGGTACAGGTTGCCGTACACCTCACCGTGCACGCGCACCGGGACCCCGAGGAACGAGGTCATGGTGGGATGGTGGGCCGGCGTCCCGAAGCTGTCCGGACTGGCGGCGATGTCGGCCAGGCGGAGCGGCTTGTCGTCGGCGATCAACGTGCCGAGCACTCCCCTGCCCGTGGGACGGGGGCCGATGGCCTGCTCCTCCTCGTTGGTCAACCCCACGGTGAGGAACTGGTCGAGCGCCCGCCCGTCCTCGGTCAGCACCCCCAGCGCGCCGTACTGTGCGTCGACGAGGTCGACGGCCTCCTCGATGATGCGGCGGAGGACCACGGGCAGGTTCAGCTCGGCGTCGAGGATGAGGATGGCCTGGACGAGACGGCGCAGCTTTACGGGGTCGTCGATCCTGTCGAACGGCTGCACGGTGTGCCAGGATAGGGCCAGGCGCAACGGATGCGTGTCACATCGGCACGCGACCGTTGCCAATGCTCTCTTCTGTCCGTGGCAGTATTGAGCGGTGGCGATTCGGGTGTTCGTCCTCGATGATCATGAACTGGTCCGGACAGGGCTGCGCACGCTCCTCGAGGCAGAAGACGACATGGAGGTCGTCGGCGAGTCAGGCACGGCGGCAGAGGGTCTGAAGCTGATCCGCGAGCTCACACCGGACGTGGCGATCCTCGACGTCCGGCTGCCCGACGGCAACGGGATCGAGGTCTGCCGGGAGATCCAGTCGACCAGCCCCCAGGTCCGCTGTCTGATGCTGACCTCGTACTCCGACGACGACGCCCTGTTCTCGTCGATCATGGCCGGGGCCTCGGGTTACGTGCTCAAAGAGGTGGGCGGCGGGGACCTTCTGGGCGACATCAGGCGGGTCAGCCAGGGGATGTCCCTGCTCGACCCGGTGCTGACCCAGGAGCTGTTCGACCGCCTGCGCAAGGACCAGGAGGCCGAGTCCCGCCTGACGGTGCTCACGCCCCAGGAGCGCAAGGTACTGGAGCTCATCGCCCAGGGGCAGTCGAACCGCCAGATCGCCGAGCAGCTCTTTCTCGCCGAGGCGACGGTCAAGAACTACGTCTCGAGCCTCCTGTCGAAGCTCGGGATGCGCCGCCGCACCGAGGCCGCGGTCTATGCCGCCGTCCTGGCCGAGCGGAAGGGCACCAACCCCGGCACGAACCCCGGCTCCAACCCCAGGCCCTAGGCCACCTTCGCCCGGCGGTGGTCGTCGAGCGTGCGGAAGTCGACGCCGGCGTAGCGCAGGAGGTCCTCCAGACGCTCACGCTCGGCCAGCGGGTTGGCGAAGCGGGTCGGGTCGCTTTCGATGCCCAGGGCGCTGCACAGGCGCAGCAGCATGCGGTCGTGATCGAGCTCGAGAGCCAGGTCCTCCGCCATGATATGCCCTTCGTCGGCGGGGTTGCCGTTCAATCGCCGCCGGCACTGCAGCAGCACCACCACCAGCTCGTCGCGCGACGAGGGCAACGGCAGAGGTTCCACCTCCGCACACAGGCCTGAGAGCAACTCGCTGTACATCGACATCGCAGATAATTTTGCCGAATTGGGCGAGACAGATAGAGCCGATACTCCTGTTTTCGCCCGGGCCGATACTCCCTATCTCGCCAACCGGCGCCCGAACGCTTGTTCGGGCGCCCGCAGGGCCGTGCGGGCCGGGCGAACGGAGGCATCGGGGACGATGAGATCCATACGCGCACTGCAGGCGACCTTCGACGTGACGCCCGGTCGCTTCGCCGTCCTCGTCAAGGCCCGCCCCACGCACGACATGGCGCGGCCCGTGTCGGGCTCCGTCAACGTCGAGGCCCACGTCAACGGACCGAACGGGTAGGAAGGACGGCTGTGCAGTGCTAGCGGGACCAAATTTTCAGGTAGCACGCCTCGTCGGGGAGCGATCGCACCAGGAGCGCCGTCGCTCCCAGAGCCCAGCGGATCATCCGGACCACGGCGTGCGCCCCGCGGCCTCAGCGCTTGACGACCCGTGTCGAGCGGTCCGCCCGTGCCAACACCTCCTCGGCCGACTCGGCGTCCTCGGCGATCGCGACGCCGAGCGAAGAGCGGAGGCGGATGTCGAGCCCACCCACTGTGACGGGCTCGTCGAGGGTGTGCTGAATCCGTCGCAACAGTGGACCCACCGCCTGCTCGTCGGTGACGGTGACCACCACCACCAGCTCGCTCCCGCCGACCCGGCCCACCGTGTCCTCGGTCCGCAGGACCGAGGTGAGGCGGCGCGATGTCTCGCAGAGGACGGTGTTGCCCGTGGTGTACCCCAGGTCGACGTTGATCTGACCGAGGTTGTCCAGGCCGATGTGGCAGACGATGACCTCGCCGCCGTGGCGCCGCCGGCGCACCAGCGCCTGGGTGAGACGGTCGAGCAGGAGCAGCTGGTTCGCCAAGCCCGTGTGGGGGTCGGCCATGGAGAGCTGCCACAGCTGGTCGTACTTGCCGGTCCGCCTACCGTCGGCAGGCGGCTTGTCGCTCCCGGTCGTGCTGAACTCCTTCAGCATGGACTCGACGCTCTTGGCAGACCCGCCCCGCGAGGCCGCGGTGTCGGCGTCGCCCAGGGACGTCTCCGCACTCCCCAATTCCCTCTTGGCCTTCTTCACGCTTTCCCCCTCCGATACCGACTTCCCACACTTTTCGGAACACTGCTGGCCCAAACAGAGCCGGACGTCTTGACCTGGGTCCGAACGTCCGTTTTCAGATGCACGACCGTTCGGTAGAGGCTCCAGTTTACTCCTGCCCATGTGCAGGACGCTGGGGAGCTGGTTGCGAAACGGGTGCGGTGATCACCGCGCTAGCCTCGCCCACGGCCTTGCATCCCCACGCCCTTCCTCCCGCAACCGTGACGATCGAACCCGACCCCGGTCCCGAGGCGGGCACGCCCGAGTGACTGCGCCCGACGCGGCGGTGACACTGGTCGTCGACCGAGACGCTCTCGAAAGGTTGGTGGCGGAGGTCGCCGCCGAGGGGTGCTACGGCTTCGACACCGAGTTCCACACCGAGCGGACCTACGTCCCCGACCTGGCGCTCATCCAGATCGCGTGGGCCGACAAGGTGGCACTCGTCGATCCCCTCGCCGTCGACCCGGCTCCCCTGGCCGAGGTGTTCGGCGGCCCGGGCATCGCGGTCGCGCACGCGGCATCCCAGGATCTCGATGTGCTCATGGCCTCCTGCGGCACCGTCCCGGCCACGGTGTTCGACACCCAGATCGTGGCCGGGTTCCTCGGCATGTCGACACCCTCGTTGTCCCGCCTCGTCGATCAGCTGCTGGGCGTCAGCCTCCCCAAGGCGGACCGGCTCTCGGACTGGTTGGAACGCCCGATGTCGGACCGCCAGACTCTCCTACGCCGTGAGTGACGTCGCCCACCTGCTGGAGCTGCGGTCCGTCCTGACCGACCGACTGCACGCCCTCGGCCGGCTCGAGTGGGCGCTCGGCGAGTGCGACCAGGTACTCGGCGACCGCACGCCCGCGCGCGTCCCCGAGGAGGCCTGGTGGAGGTTGGGCGACATCCGGAGCATGTCGCGCCGCAGCCGCGGCGTCGCACAGGAGGTCGCCGCCTGGCGGGAGCGCACCGCGGCGGAGTCCAACCGGCCGCGGCGCATGGTGCTCTCGGACCTCGGGTTGCTCGCCATCTCGCAACGCCCACCTCGCAACACGGAAGAGCTACGTCGCACCCGCGGTGTCGACGGCCGGCACCTGGCGCAGGGGCGCGCCGCCGAGATCCTCCGCGCCGTCAAAGGCGGGCTCGACCTCCCTCCTGAGCAGATCCACATGCCCTCGGAGGGCCGTGACACGCAGGCCCCGGCGGGCGCGGTCGCCGTCTGTTCGGGCGTGGTGCGCCAGATCGCCGACGACCTCGACTTCGACCAGGGGCTGCTGGCCACCCGGGCCGACATCTCGCAACTGCTCTGCGGCGAGCCGAGCCGGCTCGACACGGGCTGGCGGCGCTCCATCGTCGGCGACCCGTTGCGCCGCCTCATCGCCGGTGAGGTCGCTGCCGCGTTCGACCAGCGCGGCCACCTCGTCCTCGAGGAGCGCTCCCGGCCGGGCTAGCCGACGGCAGCGGGTCCCGCCCTGCACCCCAGTAGGGCTGGCGCAGCTTGTACTTCTGCAGCTTCCCCGTCGCCGTGCGGTCGAGCGCGTCGCGCAGCTCGACGCTGGTCGGCGCCTTGAAGTGCGCCATGCGCTCGCGGCAGTGCGCGATGAGCTCGGCCTCGGTGACCGTCGTGCCCTCGCGCACGACGACCAGCGCCTTGATGGTCTCGCCCCACTTCTCGTCCGGCACGCCGATCACCGCCACTTCGGCCACGGCGGCGTGCTGGTACAGGCAGTCTTCGATCTCGATGGAGGAGACGTTCTCCCCGCCGGTGATGATGACGTCCTTCTTGCGGTCCGAGATGACGAGATAGGCGTCGTCGAGGTAGCCGCCGTCGCCGGTGTGGAACCACCCGCCCTCGAGCGCCGCCGCCGTCTCCGCCGGCTGCTCCCAGTACCCGGCGAACACGTGATTGGCCTGGGCCAGCACCTCGCCCTCGTCGTCGACGGCGATCCTCACGCCCATCGCCGGCACGCCGGCCCGGCTGAGCAGCACCGAGCGCGCCCCGGTGTCGAGCCCGTCCCATTCCGAAGGCGCCCGGTTGATGGTCAGCAGCGGTGACGTCTCCGTCAGCCCGTAGATCTGCATGAACTCCCAGCCGAGCTCACTGTCCACCCGCTCGATCGTCTTGGAGGGCGGCGGCGCACCCGCCACCACGATGCGCACCGTGCCGCGGCCCGGCACGTCGCGACCCTCGGCGACGCGTGTCTCGGCCGCGCCGAGGATGGCGGCGACGACGGCCGGGGCTCCGCAGAGGAGCGTGACGCCATGGCGCTCGATGCGCGACAGGATGTCCTCCCCGTCGATCTTGCGCAGCACCACGTGGCCGCCGCCCATGCCGGTCACCGCGTAGGGCATGCCCCAGCCGTTGCAGTGGAACATCGGCAGCGTGTGCATGAGCACGTCACGGTCGCTCACACCGGTGTGCCACCCGAACATGGCCGCGTTCAGCCAGCAATTGCGATGCGTGAGCTGGACCCCTTTCGGCCGCGCCGTGGTGCCCGACGTGTAGTTGATGGAGCACGTGGCGTCCTCGTCGGGCTCCCACGGCTGGGGCAGCGCGCCCGCAGGCGCCGGCGCGAACAGGGCGGCGTCGTCCGTCCCGTCCAGGCAGAAGCGGTGGCTCACCTTGATGGTGTCAACCTGGTCGGCGAGATCGGGGTCGTACAGGAGGACGGACGCCCCGGAGTGTTCGACGACGTAGGCGATCTCGTCGGTCGTCAGGCGGAAGTTGATCGGCACCAGGATGCGACCAAAGCCGCTCACCCCGAAGAAGGTCGTGAGGAAACGACCCGAGTTGGGGCTCACGATGGCCACGCGCTCCCCCGGCCCGACCCCGAGGTCGTCGAGCGCGAGGGCCATGCCGCGCGCCCGCGCCTCGAGCTCGGCGTACGTCTGCGTCCCGAGCGAGCCCGGCACCGCCGGCTCGTCCTCCAGCGCCACGCGCTGCCCGTAGACGAGCGCCGCCCGGTTGAGGAAATCGGCGACCGTCAGCGCGACCCTCATGCCACCCCCGATCTCTCGTACTCGGTTCTCGACCTCGGGGCGACCCTAGTGGACGCCCGCGAGGGGACTCCTCAGCAGGCTAGAAGTGGCCGAGCACCGGGTGGGGTACGTAGGGCTTCTCGAGCCGGGCGATCTCCTCCTCCGACAGTTTCAGTTGCTCCGCAGCCAGCGCGTCCTTCAGGTGCCGCTTCTTGGTCGCTCCGACGATGGGGGCCGTGACACCGGGCTTCGACAGCAACCAAGCCAGGGCCACCTGCGCGGGCGTCACCCCACGTGCCGCAGCGACCTCTGCCACCGCGTCGACAACGTCGAAGTCGGTCGGCTGGCCGTAGAGGTAGTCGGTGAACGGATCCGTGCTCGAGCGTGTGGTGTAGCGGCCACCGTCGCGGGTACGGGTCCCCGCCAGCACCCCCCGGGCGAGCGGGCTCCAAGGGATACAGCCGACCCCCTGGTCCAGGCAGAGGGGGATCATCTCGCGCTCTTCCTCGCGGTAGATCAGGTTGTAGTGGTTCTGCATGGAGACGAACTTGGTCCACCTGTGCACCTCGGCGGTGTGCTGCGCCTTGGCGAACTGCCAGGCGAACATGGAGCTGGCGCCGATGTACCGCGCCTTGCCGGCACGCACCACGTCGTGGAGCGCGTCCATCGTCTCCTCAATGGGCGTCCGGGGATCCCAGCGGTGGATCTGGTAGAGGTCGACGTAGTCCATGCCGAGGCGCCGCAGCGACGCGTCGATCCCCGAGAGGATGTGCTTGCGGCCCAGCCCGCCTCCGTTCTCTCCCGGTGTCACCGGCATGAACACCTTGGTGGCGATCACCGACTCGTCGCGGCTCAGGAACTTGGGCACCAGCCGCCCCGTCGCCACCTCGCTGGCGCCGCCCGAATAGGTGTCGGCCGTGTCGAAGAACATGACCCCGCCCTCCACGGCCGTCCGGACGATCGGCTCGGCGGCCTCTTCGTTGATGACCCAGGGCCGATCGCTGTCGTTGCCGAAGCCCATCATCCCGAGGCAGATCCTCGACACCCGGAGTCCCGACGTGCCCAGATTCGTGTAATTCATGGCTGACCTCGCTCGCACCCGCCCGCGGTCGGGCCGGCTGCCGCATACTTACCAGCCCTGGGTGGTGCCCCGCGCACCTGCGAACCCGGGCACCGGTGCCAGGGGACGTCAGGGGCAGTGCTGCAGGCCGTGCGTGGGGAGATGAGGGGTACAGGTCGGCGTCCCGCCCTGTGTCGGCGACATGTCGCCGTTCCCACCGGCGGGGCCGTGGCCGTTTCCGTGACCCGGGGCGCCGCCGCTGCCCGGTCCGCTGGCCTGGCCGCTGCCGCCCTCTCCCTTCCCGCTGCCGCCGCTGGCCTGGCCGCTGCCGCCCTCTCCCTTCCCGCTGCCGCCGCTGGCCTGGCCGCCGGCGCCGTTGCCCTGGCCGCTGCCGCCGTTGCCCTGGCCGCTGCCGTTGCCCTGGCCGCTGCCGTTGCCCTGGCCGCTGCCGCTACCTTTCGCTCCGCCGGCGGCTGACGTGACCGGAATGGTGGTGGTCGTCGTTGTGGTGGTGGGTGTGGTGGTCGTGGTCGCGCTGTTCGGTGTGGTCGTCGTGGTGGTGGTTGTGGTGGTCGGGGTCGTAGTCGCGGCGGGAGCGGGGCCACTCTGGACGACCGTCAACGTGGCGGTCGGTGCCGCGCCGCCGTGCACGACCTCTCCGTTGCCGGCCGCGAGGTTTGCTGTCGGCGCGGATCCGCCGACTGATGGCGAGGGTCCAATGAGGTGGGCGGCCGCGGTGCCGCCTGAGGCCGAGCTCCCCGAGCCTCCGGCCGTGCCGCCGCCCGTTGGGGTCGGTGACGTAGGCTGCGGTGCGATGTGGGAGCTCGGCACGTGGGAGGGACCGCTGGCCTGTGTGCTGAGCACCGGACGACCCGTTCGACCCGTGCCGACGGTCACGACTGCCGCCACCACCGAGAGGGCGGCGGCCGCCACCGCGAACGTGGCGATGGTGCGGTTGCGCGCGAGGCCGGTCGGGACCGCGGTGGTGGCTGCCACCGGGACTGCGACTGCTGCGACCTCCGGCAGGGCCTGCCCGAAAGTACGCGAGTTGAAGACCTCTTCCAGGGTCGCGTAGTCCTCGGCTTCAGCCCAGTCGGGCGTCGATCCCTCCATGGTTCCTCCATAGGAATCGTCCGTCTGGCAGGGGCTATGCCGCCCGGAGCCCTGAACTCCAGGAACTACTGCTCATTACCCCCTCGATACTCACCATATAACCCTTGAAGTGACGAAAGTACTAAGTCTGCACAATCGGGGGGCAATTACGTTGAACGGTCGTTTGGACGGTGGAATTCCAACTCGTGCAGCGACCAACGCGCACCAATTCGGCGCTCCTCGGAGGCCGATTCACGTGGCCGTTGAGGTCAGCATCTGGCCGACGCCGCTCAGGGTCACCCCGGCACCACCCAATGCCCCTGTCAGAGGGGCCACGGCCGGGACGGTGATCCCGACCTCGCTGGCCGTGCCGGTCACGGTCGTGGCGACGCTTGTCACGGTGTTGCCCACGACCGCCGTCGTTGGCGCCACGGGGTTGCCGGAGCCCGATGTCGTCGGGGGAGGCGAAGCCGAGGAGACGGTCGCGCCCGGCACCGTCGTGCCACCCGCGGCCGGCGAGGGCGACGGGACGACGGTCACGTTGGTCCCCGGAGCCTCGACGACCACCGACGGCCTCGCCCCCGTCGGGACGGTCGGCGTGCTCGTCGACGCGAGAACCATGCTGCTACCTCCGCTCTGCGCGACGGTGGTGGCCGCTGGCGCCGCTGGGCCGGCCACAGGGAAGGGGTGCGACGAATCGCCGGGAGCCTCACCTCCGGGCACGGACCCCGTCCTGACGCTCTGGCTCTGTGCCGACACGGTCGGCCGCCGTGATGTGCCGCCACCCGACGCCACGCCGGCCACGACCAGTGCGGCCGCCGCAATGCCGCTCACGGCCGCGATCGCCCGGTAGCGAGTGTTCTCCCGGGGTGGATGCAGCGATGCCACGACGGCCCCGCCGGGTACGACGAGTTGCGGGGGCACCGGACTGGGCCGGGGCGTCGTCATGACGCGGGGCCTCCCGAACGACTCGGAGAGGAAGACCTGTTCGAGCTCTGGTGCGTCGACGGCGTCCTGCGACCAGCCATCGATCGTGACGCGGTGGTTCGCCGCGCGCCCGAACTCCCGGGAGAGGAAAACCTCTTCCAGGCTCCTGTCGGTACCCGCTTCTCGTTGGTCGGCCATCGATCCCTCCTTCCTCCATCGGATCCGCCCTGTCGGGTCACGCTGCCTCCGCTGGTCACCTACTCCCGAAAGGGCGGTTGCACCACACCACCGCGGCCGTCACGACGCCGTCCGAGCCGGGTGATGACGAGGCCCAGGAGCAGCGCCCCCGCTCCGATCAGCAGCTCGAGCATCAACTGCGCCCCAGTGAAGGCCAGGGCCCCACCGCCCGCCGGCGTCGACGCCGCCTGGATCGGCGTGGGTGCCGTCGAGGACAGCATCACCGGGACCGTGGTGGGCGACGAGGCGCTCGTCGTCGGTGTCGAGGAAGTGGACGTCGGCTCGGGGCACGCTGCGCTGGCGGTCCCGCCCAGCGCGGCCTCGATGCCGCAGATCGTGATGGGCAAGGTGACGCCGCTCCCTGGGCTGCCGGGCGTCCCGATCGGGATGGTGCTCGACCCGGCACCGGTGCAGGTCCCCGATGCGTCGCCTTCGACCGCCGCCGTCACCGAGCACACGGTGAGGGGGACGTTCACCGGCACCGAGCCCGTCGACGGCGTTGTCGCCAGGTGCGACGGCTCGCACGAGTTGCTTGCGCTCCCCGCCACCGCGACCACGACGCTGCAGGCGTTGACGGGGATGACACCGTCTACGGGTGCGCTCTGGCTGACCTCGTTGGTGGGCAGATCGTTGACGAGCGGGAACCCGGTGTCCGGCATGCACATCCCCGTCGCCGTGCCGTACACCTCTGCGATGACACCGCAGACGGTGGCGGGGGCGTAGAGATCGACCAGCTGGCCCGACTGCGACACGGTGCTGGGCTCCTGCGCGGCAGTTGGCGGTGCTGTTGCCGTCGATCTCGGCGATGACGTCGCACACTGTCACCGGCACCGCGGCGTCGATCACGCCCTTCTGGGTGGTCGTCCCGTTGGTCCCCGTCAGGTTGCAGTTGCTCGAAGTGTTTCCGACCAGGCCGACGTTCACCGAGCAGATGCTCACCGGGACGTCGGCGTTGATCGCGCCGTTCTGGGTGGTCGAGGCCGGTGACTGGCCCGTCGTCAACCCGAGGGCGGCCGCCGCCTGGCCGAGGAGGCCGACCGCGTTGTCCTGGGCGCCTATCGGGACGTTGACGGTGCCGATCGCGCCCAGCTGGTTCAGGCCCACAGAGGTGGTCGAGCAGCTGCTCGAGGCGCCGGCCAGCAGCCCGATGGACAGGGAGCACACGTTGACCGGTGCGTCGACGTTGGCCAGCGGAGAGGACTGGGCGGTCGTGTTGGTCCCGGTGCTCGAGTCCTGCCCCGGCAGCAGCGTGCTCCCGATTTCGTTGGCGAGCGCCGTGATCGGGACGGAGATGGAGACGGGCAGCGAGGTGAGCGGTGCCAGAGGATCGGTCGCCGGGCGCTCGCCGTCGGCGCCGCGGTTGGTGGAGTGGTCACCTGGGCCACGGCCGCCGAGGTGGCGCTCTCGACGCTCTGCACCGTGTTCTGCAGCGCAGACGCCACGGGGTTCGGGGGCGAAGAGGCGCCCGCAGACGGAAGGCCCGTGACGACGCCCACCAAGATCAACGCGCACGTGAGGACACCACACGAGGAAATTCGGCTCCGCCTCAATGTCTCGCTCCTTCTGTGTATGGGCAACACAGTCCCGCTCTGAAGCCCGCGACGCCGCGGGCTATACCCGAGCGTGGAACACGCAAAACCGCCAGGTCTTGGCTGAATTTGTCAACAGTTGTGAATAGACCGCGCCTGCACACGCAGTAACGATGCGCGCAGAGCCCGAAAGGAGCTGGTTTCCGCCGCCGCCGGCGATCCGCAGGACGCCGAAGGCCCGTTGCGGCAAGGGCCTGGCGCACGTTTCCCGGTGATGGCCTCCGGAGACGCCCGCCTAGGTCCGTGAGCGCCGGAAGTATCGGCTCAGGGTCTCTTCTTGTTGCTGGTACGACGAGCCGATGCCCGATCCGTAGAGCGCGGTCGGCTCCTCGAGCATGCGTTCGAACGTCAGCTTGCAGACGGCCTGCCCGTTCTCGACCATGAACGGGACGTCATGGGCGCGGACCTCGAGCGCGGCACGCGAGCCTCGGAACCCTCCCGTGGGGTCGAAGCCGAACCCGGGGTCGAAGAAGCCCGCGTAGTGGGTGCGGAGTTCGCCGCTCGTTGGGTCGTACGCCGTCATCTCGGCTGCGAGGTTGGGCGGGATGCTCACCGCTTCGTGCGACATGAGGAGGTAGAACCGTTTGGGCGACAGCACCAGGCGGTCGCCCTCCTCTCGGAAGACCGGGTCCCAGAACGGCCGCGGGTCGACCTCCTCCACCCCGGTGAGATCGAGGAGCGGTGCGCTGTCGCGAGTGCTGTGGCCTACTTGCCCATGCTCGTCACCGTGGAGATCGAGGCCGAGGAACAGGCCGTTGGAGAGCGCGAGGTCGTCGACGGGTACCGGGTCGCCGTCCTTGAACAGGATCGGCTCCGCCAGGTGCGTCTGGCGTACCTCGTCGTCGGTGAGCCAGGGGCGGCCCATGGACAGGCGCAGCTGGTTCAGAGTCAGGTCCTCCCGCACGCGGACGGCGAAGGACAGCGGCACGACCTCCAGATAGAGGGGACCGTGGTAACCCGGTGCCACCTCGTCGAAGCGGTCGCTGTGGTCGGTGATGACCCGGGTGAAGACGTCGATGCGACCGGTCGAGCTCTTGGGGTTGGCCTTGCCCTGCAGGCCGGCGGGAAGGTCGAGGCGCTCCTTCAGCTCGATCAGGTACGGGCAACGGGCCTCCAGCATCGCCCCGTCTCCCCGCAGGTCGATCTCGTCCAGGACGTAGTCCTTGAGCTTGCGCTCGACCGAATCGGCGCCGGGCAAGAAGCTGCACCGGATGCGGAGAGCCCGCTCACCCAGGCGCAGGTCGAGGCTCGCCGGCTGCACGTTGGCGTCGGGGATCTTGAAGCGCCCTGCGTCGATGTAGCCCGCCCGGATCGCCCGCTCCAGCAGCTGGCCGGGAAGCACTCCCTCGGCGGTCGGTTGGAGGCTCAGCATCGCGGGGGACGGAGCACTGAGGGTGTCGGTGCCTGCACGGACAGAGCAAAGCACGCGCCGGGACCACCCGGAAAGGCCACGGGAGAACCGGGTAGGGCACAGGCTGTGGATGACTTGGGGACAACGCCGTTGAACACTGGGGTTCCGTAGGAACGGACAGGTTGTCCACAGGGCGGCCAAAACCCCGGCCGGGAGCAAGCGGGGCCGAGCCTCCCCGATCACCGGCTGCCTGCGTGATAAGTAGGTGACGAGGGTCGGCTCGCCGAGTCCGAGACGATGGGAAGGGGGAGTGATCCCGTGCCATCAGCCCACGCCCATGCGTACGACGATGACGAGTTCAGCCCAGGCGACCTCTCTGCCGAGGAACGCCCCATCCTGCTGGCCGACATCGACCGATCGCTCGGCGAGTCGGCTGTCCTCGAGCGCACCCGGGGAGCGTCGCCGATCCGCGTCTGGCGGGAGGAGCTCATGCTCGCCCTCGAGTCGCTGGCCTACGCCCGGGCCGTGCTGGCAGCTGACGTCGCGATCCTGCGCCACAGCCTGGCGGCCGGTGGGGCCGACCAACAGGCCATCCTCGACGATCTCCCTTCGGTCATGGCCGCCCACACCGGGGACGACGAGTGGTCTGATTCCCCTGAGGCGCACGACCCCGGGCGGCTGGAACTGGACCTGGGCGTCTTCGTCCGTTCAGATCGGCTCGTGGCGGGCCACGAGCAGATGGCACTCGTCGACTTCTCCTCGTCCGAGGACGTCGAGCTCCTCCTCGGCGAGCTCGAGATGGAGCTCGCCGAGCTGACCGAGCGGCAGGACGCAGTCGAGCTCCGTCTCCAGCAGATCAGGGCGGCCATCGTGCGCGAGTACCAGGAGGGGCTGGCCCCCACCCGGGGCTGGGCGGGCTGAGGGCCATCGGGACGGAGCCTGGGGCGACAGTAAGCTGACGGGTCGTCAGATTCTGCCGCCGTTGCCGGCGGCGCGGGGCACCGTCCGGAGGTTCCATGCTCGACTACGTCATCCGATCCGCGACGCTCATCGACGGGACCGGCGAGCCCGGGCGCCGGGCCGACGTCGGGATCTGCGACGGCCGGGTGGCCACGGTGGGGCAGGTCGACGAGCCCGGGACCACCGAGCTCGACGCCGCTGGCCTCATGGTGGCGCCTGGTGTCGTCGACCCGCACACGCACTACGACGCCCAGCTCTTCTGGGACCCTTTGGCCTCCCCCTCCAACGTGCACGGCGTGACCACGGTCATCGGCGGCAATTGCGGGTTCACCCTCGCGCCCATCAACGCCGAGGACGCGGACTACATCCGACAGATGATGGCCAAGGTCGAGGGCATGCCGCTGGCCGCCCTGGAGAACGGGGTCCCCTGGAACTGGTCCAGCTTCGCCGAGTACCTCGACGCCCTGGACGGCCGCCTGGGCGTCAATGCCGGCTTCTTGGTGGGCCACTGCGCGCTGCGCCGCAAGGTCATGGGGGCGTCGCGGGGCGAAGAGGTCGCGACCGACGACGAGATAGCCGCCATGCGCGCGCTCTTGGCCGAGTCGTTGGACGCCGGGGGTTTGGGCTTCTCGTCCTCACAGTCGCGCACCCACTCCGACGGGGACGGCCGGCCCATCAGCTCGCGCTATGCCGACCGGCGCGAGATGCTCGCCTTCTGCGAGGAGGTGGCGGTGCACGAGGGCACGACCCTCGAGTACATCACCAACGGGTGCCTCGACAACTTCAGCCCCGAGGAGGTGGACCTCATGACGGCCATGAGCGTCACGGCGCGCCGTCCGCTCAACTGGAACGTGCTGACCGTCGACGCCAGGTCGGCCGAGCGGATCGAACACCAGCTCTCCGCCTCGTCCGCCGCGGCTGAGGCCGGCGGGCGCATCGTCGCCCTGACGATGCCGACGCTGGTGCCGATGAACATGAGCTTCCGTACCCACTGCGCGCTCTTCCTGATCCCCGGCTGGGGCGAGGTGATGGGGCTCCCCGAGGCCGACCGCTTGGAGCAGCTGGCCGACCCGGCCGTGCGCACCATGCTCGACGAGCGCGCCCATAGCAAAGAAGCAGGGGTGTTCCGGGGCCTCGCTCGCTGGGGCACCTACGTGATCGGCGACACCTACGCCCCGGCGAACGAGGGCTGTGCCTTCCGCACCGTGGCCGACATCGCGGCCGAGCGCGGCACGGACCCCTTCGACACGCTCCTCGACATCGTCCTCGCCGACGACCTGCGCACGGTGCTGTGGCCCAACACCGACGACGGCGACGAGAGCACCTGGACCATGCGCGCCGCGATCTGGAGCGATCCGCGTGCCATGGTCGGCGGATCCGATGCCGGCGCGCACCTCGACCGCATGTGCGGGTCCAACTACCCCACCGCGTTCCTGGGCGACTGCCTGCGCGGGCGCAAGCTCGTCCCGGTGGAGAAGGCCGTGCACATGATGACGGCCCAGCCGGCGGCGCTGTTCGGGCTGCGCGAGCGGGGCGTCGTCCGCCAAGGCTTCGCCGCCGACCTCCTCGTCTTCGACCCGGACAGCATCGGCTCCGAGCCGGCCCGGCTCGTGCACGACCTGCCGGGCGACACGCCGCGGCTCTACGCGG
Source organism: uncultured Acidimicrobiaceae bacterium (assembly GCA_963717455.1). Lineage (GTDB taxonomy): Bacteria > Actinomycetota > Acidimicrobiia > Acidimicrobiales > RAAP-2 > Bog-473. The sequence goes on along the minus strand of OY970336.1, from coordinate 320,200 downwards.
GCTCGCACGGGGTCGTGCGGGTCCTGGTCAACGGAGTTGAGACCGTCCGCGACGGTGCGCCGACCGGCGCGTTGCCGGGCACCCTGCTGCGTTCGGGCCGCGACACGATCTCGGTCGTGCCCGCCGGCACCTGAGCCACGACTGCCCACGCCGCCGTCTAGCCTGCGTCCGGTGACGCCAGATCCCAACGACCCGGCGCTCGCCGTCGACGAGCCACCTGCGGGCGGCACCGCCGGGGACGAAGCCCCGCCCGAGCCGCCACAGCCACGGGCGTCGTCCGCCCGCTGGATCCGGGAGGGGGTCATCGTCGTCGTGGTCGCCGTCCTGGTGGCCGTCTTGCTCCGCACCTTCGTCGTGCAGACCTTCTTCATCCCCTCCGGCTCCATGGAGCCCACCCTCCAGATCGGCGACCGGATCCTCGTCAACAAGCTGAGCTACCACCTCCACGGCGTCGACCGGGGCGACATCGTGGTGTTCTCGCGGCCGCCGGCGGAGAACTGTGGGGGGCCGGAGGTGAACGACCTCGTCAAACGGGTCATCGGGCTGCCGGGGGACGTCATCTCGCTCTCGGGCGGTTACGTCTACATCGACGGGAAGCGGCTCGACGAGTCATGGCTCCCCTCCTCGGAGCAGGGCGTCACGAGCGCCGGTCCGGCGGGCACCGCCTCCGACCTCGCGCACCCCTACCGGATCCCGGCCAGCCACTACTTCGTCATGGGCGACAACCGGACCGACTCGTGCGACAGCCGGTACTGGGGGCCCATCTCGAAGTCACTCATCGTCGGCAAGGTCGAGGTGCGCGTGTGGCCCATCTCGTCCATCAAGATCTTCTGAGCCCGCTCAGCCCTCGTCGGCCTCTGCCACCACCCGCGCCACCGCCGCCACGGTCTGTCCCTCGTCGAGGTTCATGACCCGGACCCCGGTGGCGTCGCGGCCCTGAGAGGCGATCTCACGCGCCGCGGTCCGGATGACGACTCCACCCGACGAGACCAACAGGATCTCCTCGTCCAGGGCGACCATGAATGCGCCGACCACGGTGCCCCGGCTGCCGGTCAGTCGGATGCCGCGCACCCCCTGTCCCCCGCGGGTCTGTCGGTTGAATCGCTCGAGCTTCGTGCGCTTGCCGTAACCGGCGTCCGTCACGATCAGGATGTCCGTGTCGTCCGCGGCCACGTCGAGGGACACCACGACGTCGCCCTCACGGAGCCGGATGCCTCGCACGCCCGCGGCATCCCGACCCATGGGCCGCACGTCCTCCTCGTTGAAGCGGATCGTCATGCCGTTGCGTGTGACCTCGAAGAGATCGTCCTGACCCGACGTGGCCACGACGCGCACCAGTTCGTCGCCGTCGCGCAGGTTGATGGCGATGAACCCCTCACGACGTGACTTGTCGTACTCGCTCATGGCGGTCTTCTTGACCTGTCCCTGCGCGGTCGCGAACACCAGGTACTGGTCCGGCGAGAACTCACGGGTGGCGATGATGGCGGTGATGGACTCGTTCGGCGCGAGCGGCACGAGGTTGACTGCGGCTGTGCCGCGTGCCGTCCGGTCCTTCATCGGGATTTCGTGGCCGCGCAGCCGGTAGACCTTTCCCCGGTTCGAGAAGAGCAGCAGGTAGGTGTGGGCGGAGGTGTGGACAACCTGGCTGACCAGGTCCTCTTCCTTCAGTCGGGCTCCCTGCACACCCCGGCCACCACGGCCCTGGGTCCGGAAGGCGGCCGCCGCGACCGACTTGATGTAGCCGGCCCGTGTCATCGTCACGACGATCTCCTCGTCGTCGATGAGGTCCTCCACCCCCATCTCACCCGGGTCGTGCGTGATGACGCTCCGGCGCGGGTTGGCGTGCTTGTCACGGATCGCGACCATCTCGGTCTCGATGACGCCGCGCAGCTTGGCGTCGTCGGAGAGGATCGCTTCGAGCTCCGTGATGGTGGCACGCAGCTCGTTCATCTCCTCCTCCAGCTCGGACCGGCCGAGACGGGTCAGACGGCCGAGCGTCATGTCGAGGATATGCGTCGCCTGCACCTCGGTGAACGAGAAGGGCTCCGCCATCAGCGCTGTCCGCGCCTCGGGTCGGTCGGCCGAGGCGCGGATGGTCGCGATCACGGCGTCGAGCATGTCGATGGCGCGCAGGAGGCCCTCGACGATATGCGCCCGGTTGCGCGCCTTCTCCAGGCGGTACTCCGAGCGGCGCCGGATCACCTCGATCTGGTGGTCGATGTAGTGCGACAGAGCCTGCGCCAGGTTCAGCGTGCGAGGCACGCCGTCGACCAGGGCGAGCATGTTCACGCCGAAGCTGGTCTGTAGCGGCGTCTGCTTGAAGAGGTTGTTCAGCACCACGTTGGCGTTGGCGTCGCGCTTGAGCTCGATCACCAGGCGCGGCTGCTGGTTGGCCGAGGCGTTGCGCATCCCGCTGATGCCGTCGAGGTCGCCGGCGCGCACCAACTCGGTGATCTTCTGCTCGATGACCTCGACCGAAGTCTGGTACGGGAGCTCGGTGACCACGATGGTGTCGCCGGTGCGGCCCTCCTCGATCTCGGCGACGGCGCGCATCTTGATGGAGCCGCGACCCGTGCGGTAGGCGTCGAGGATCCCCTGGCGGCCGAGGATCTGCGCGCCCGTCGGGAAGTCGGGGCCCTTGACGAACTCCATCAGCTCGTCCGGCGTGGCCTCTGGGTGGTGCAACACGTGGATGGCGGCGTCGATCACCTCGCCCATGTTGTGCGGCGGGACGTTCGTCGCCATGCCGACCGCGATGCCCTGGGACCCGTTGACGAGCAGGTTCGGGAAGCGCGCCGGCAACACCACGGGCTCCTGGGCCGAGCCGTCGTAGTTGGCCACCATGTCGACGGTCTCTTCGTCGATGTCGGCCATGAGCTCGAGGGCGAGCGGCGCCAGCCGGCACTCCGTGTAGCGCATGGCGGCCGCGCCGTCGTCTGGGCCCCGGCCCCCGAAGCTGCCGTGGCCGTCGATCAGCGGGTAGCGGAGCGAGAACTCCTGCACCATCCGGGCGAGCGCCTCGTAGATCGCCGAGTCGCCGTGCGGGTGGTACGTCCCCATGACCTCGCCCACGACCTTGGCGCACTTGTTGTGCGGCCGGTCGGGACGCAGCCCGTTGTCGAACATGGAGTAGAGGATCCGCCGGTGGACCGGCTTGAGCCCGTCGCGCACATCCGGCAGGGCGCGGGCGACGATGACCGACATGGAGTACTCGAGGAACGAGCGCTCCATCTCCTCTTGGATCTCGATGGGTTCGATGGACCCACTGACCGGCTCGTCGCCGCCCGGTGGGGTGTCGTTCCCACCGCCTGAACCTGCTCCCCCGCGACCCGAGCCGCGTGTCGACTGACGTGGTGGCATCTATTCCCTACTCCTCGTCTGGTTGCTCAAATGTCAAGGAACCGGACGTCTTTGGCGTTCGTTTGAATGAAGTGGCGCCGCAGTTCGACGTCGTCACCCATGAGGATGGAGCAGACCTCGTCCGCAGTCGCGGCCTGCTCGACGTTGATCTGGAGCAACGACCGCTTGCCCGGGTCCATCGTGGTGTCGCGCAGTTCGGCGAAGTCCATCTCGCCCAGCCCCTTCAGCCGGTTGAAGTCGTGCTTGTGGTCCGGATGCTCGGCCAGGAACGCTGCCTCTCGCCGCGTCGTCCTTGAGGTAGATCTTCTCCTTGCCCACCAGCGTCGAGTACAGCGGGGGCTGCGCGACGTAGACGAAGCCGCCTTCGACGAGTGGCTTCATCTGGCGGTAGAAGAACGTCAGGAGAAGCGTGCGGATGTGACTGCCGTCGACGTCCGCGTCGGCGAGCAGGATCACCTTGTGGTAACGGATCTTCTCGACGTCGAACTCCTCGGCCAGGCCGGCGCCGATGGCAGAGATCAGTGCCTGGATCTCGGCGTTCTTGAGCATCTTGTCGATGCGCGCGCGCTCGACGTTGAGGATCTTGCCCCTGATGGGCAGGATCGCCTGCGTATGCGGGTTACGCGCGTCCTTGGCGGACCCCCCGGCTGAGTTGCCCTCCACGATGAAGAGCTCGGACTCGCGCGGGTCGCGCGACGAGCAGTCGGCCAGCTTGCCGGGCAGGCCCGCCCCGTCGAGCGCCGACTTGCGCCGGGTCAGGTCGCGCGCCCCTGGGCGGCGAGGCGGGCGCGGGCCGCCTGCATCGACTTCTGCACGATCTGGCTGGCCTCGCGTGGGTTCTCCTCCAGCCATTCGTTCAGCTTCTTGTTCGTCGCGCGCTCGGTCAGGGAGCGGATGCTGACGTTGCCGAGCTTGGCCTTGGTCTGCCCTTCGAACTGCGGGTCGCGCAGGCGAACGGAGATGATGGCCGTGAGGCCCTCGCGGATGTCCTCCCCCTTGAGGTTCTCCTCCTTCTCCTTCAAGAGGTTGCGGGCGCGGGCGTAGCGGTTCACCGCGTTCGTCAACGCCTTGGAGAACCCTTCGACGTGCATCCCGCCCTCAATGGTCGAGATCCCGTTGGCGAAGGAGTGGATGGACTCGTGGTACCCGGCGTTCCACTGCAGCGCGATCTCGACCTCTTGTCCCTCTTCGGCCTGCTCGAAGGACGCCACCTTGCGGAACAGCGACTCCTTCGACGCGTTGAGGTGCTTGACGAAGTCGATGATCCCGCCGTTGTACTTGAAGTTGGTCTTGGTGACCGGGTCGGTGCGCTCGTCGGTGAAGCGGATCTCGAGCCCCTTGTTCAAGAAGGCCATGATCTGCATGCGCTCGACGATGGTCTGGGCGCGGAACTCGGTCTCGTCGAAGACGGACCCGTCGGGCCAGAAGGTCACGGTGGTGCCGGTCCGGGGCTCGCCCGTGCTCCGGTCCTTCGGCGCCGGGCCGGTCGCCGCGACCTTGCGCTTGACCTTGCCGCCCTTTTCGAACTCGGCCTCCCAGTGCTGGCCGTCCCGGTCGACCTCGAGCACGAGCCGAGTCGAGAGCGCGTTGACGACCGAGATGCCGACGCCGTGGAGGCCGCCCGACACCTGGTAGCCCTTCCCGCCGAACTTCCCGCCGGCGTGCAGGGTGGTCAGGACGATCTCGGCCGTCGATTGCTTGGGGTTCTTCTGGTGCGGGCCGACGGGGATCCCCGCCCCGTCGTCGCTGACCCGACAGCCGCCGTCGGCCAGCAGGGTGACGTCGATCCGGGTGCAGCGCCCCGCCATCGCCTCGTCGACGGAGTTGTCGACCACCTCCCAGACCAGGTGGTGCAGGCCCGTCGGGCCGGTGGATCCGATGTACATGCCGGGCCGCTTGCGCACCGCCTCGAGCCCCTCGAGGATGGTGATGTCGGCCTCGGTGTACGAGGCGTCGGCCCCACCTGCTCTTTCGTCCACCTTTATTGCCACAGGCGCGTCCTTTCAGAACGACGGTCTTCGCGGTGCGTATCGAATCCCCGAACGGTGCACCTCCGGCCTTTCGATGCGAACGCACCATTCTACCCGACCGACGTGCCAATTCGGCGCTCATGAACGGTCCCTGGCACGGGCTCTGACGCCGCCGTCAGGCGCGTTCGACGACGACCTCCAGGCGATCGATCGGGTTCTCGCCGAGCTCCCTCAGCCGGGCCAGAATTTGGCCTGATTCCATGCGGGCCCGGGTCGCCCAGGCGGGGTGGTCCACCGCGACCACGAGCGCGCGGCCGTCGACGCGCACCGGCCGCACGTGGGCGCCGAGCTCGGGACCGACCAGTTCCTCCCAGCGAGCGAAGACGGCCTCCATCGTCGCCGGAGTCGCGGTGGCGCCGAGCCGCCCGAGCAGCCGGGGCATCGATGCTCCGACAGGGCGGGGACCGCCCGTGCGGCGGTCCTTCACCTGTCCATCAGGGTCTCGACGGCCAGGACCTGCGCCACGTCGATCCCCTGGGGCAGCGGAGCCGCCGTCGTGAGGATCGACTGGCCCGCCGGCAGCTCCGCCACCAGGGCCTTGCTCCGCGCCGGGTCGAGCTCGGAGAAGACGTCGTCGAGGAGCAGCGTCGGCACCAGGGGTGTCCTGGTGCCGACGAGCTCGTGGACCCCGAGGCGCAGGGCCAGCGCCAGGCAGCGCTGCTCGCCCTGGGAGGCGTGGGTCCGTGCCTCGCGGCCCTCGATCGCCAGGCGGAGGTCGTCGCGGTGCGGCCCCACGGTGTTCACGCCCCGGCGCAGGTCGTCGGTCCGGCTGGCGGCGAGTGCGTCGAGCAGGTCGCCGTCCCAGCTCCGCTCGTAGCGCTGCTCCACCAACTCCCGCCCGCCTTCACCGGCCAGGCGGCTGTAGGCGGCCCCGACGAGGGGCTCCAGGTCGGCCACGAGCCGCTCGCGGGCCGCCACCAGGACCTTGCCGGCGTCGGCCAGCCGCTGGTCCCACACGTCGAGGGTCGCCACGACATCGTCGTTGCCCCGACCGCCCGACTGGCGCAACAGTGCGGCCCGCTGGCGCAGGACGCGATCGGTCTCGTCCGCCGCCCGGGCCCCCTCGGGGTCGAGCAGGGCCAGTGCGTCGTCGAGCAGGTCCCGCCGGCCCTTGGGGCCGCCGCTGATGATGACGAGGTCCTCGGGCGAGAAGATCGTGCAGGGCGCCGCCGCCGCCAGCTCCTTGCGGCCGGCGACCGACTTGCGGTTCACCCGGGTGCGGCTGCGCCCGGCGGGGAGGATCTCCGCCTCGACCAGGGTGGGGCTGTCCGCGTTGTCGACCTCGGCGCGGACGATGGCGCGCTCGGCACCGGTGCGCACCATCGCCTCGGGCGGTGCGCCGCGGAACGAGCGGCGGGTCCCGAGGTAGGCGAGGGCCTCGAGCACGCTGGTCTTGCCGGTCCCGTTGGGCCCGGTGATCACGGTGGTCCCCTCGGGCCTCGGGCGCGACGTGCGCGGCGCGGAAGATGCGGAAGTCGGCCAGTTCGAGGTGCCGGATGCTCACCGCGACCGCGGTCCGCTCAGGAGACCCGCACCGGCATGAGGAGGTAACGGAACGCGTCGTCTTCGGCGCCACGCACCGTGGCGGCCCGCGACGCGTCGGCCGTCTCGACGATCACCTCGTCGCCGGCCACCGCCTCGACGCCGTCGATGAGGTACGACGGGTTGAACGCGATGATCAGGTCCTCGCCGCTGTAGTCACCGTCGACCGTCTCGGCCGCGTCTCCCACGTCCTGGCTCTGCACGCTCAGGTCGACGCCGCCCTGGCGCATCGCCAGGCGGACGGGTGTCGTGTTGTCGCGCACGAGGAGCTGCACCCGGCGCAGCGCGGCGAGGAAGGTCTCCTTCCCGAGATGGAGCCGGTTCGGGTAGTGGTCGGGGATGAGCTGCTTGTAGTCCGGGTAGCGCCCCTCGAGCAGACCGCGTGCTGATCTGGACGTTGCCCTGCCAGAACGTGATCTCGTTGCTGCTGGCCGCCACGCCGACCCGGTTCGTGTCGGACCCCTCCGTGATGGTGCCGGTGGGCAGGCGCTGCAGCTCGGAGAGGGCCCGGGCCGGCACCAGCAGATCCTCCTCGCCCGGGATGGTGTTCGCTGCCGGGCAGGTCCCGCATCGCCATCCGGTACGAGTCGGTGGCCACCATGCGGAGGGACCCGTCGACCCGCGACACCAGCACGCCCGTCGAGCAGCGGCCGGCCGTCGTCGTGCGACGCGGCCCGCACGACCTGGCGTACCGCCTCGCCCAGGGCCGACTCCGAGAGGTGCGTCATCGGCTCGCTCGTCTTGCCGACCGGCGGGAACTCCACGACGGGATACGTCTGCAGCTTGAAGGTCGAGCGAGCCGCGGAGATGGTGATGTGGTCCCCGTCGTCGGCGAACGTCACGGCGCCGGGCTCCAGGCGGCGCACGATGTCGGTGGACAGGCGGGCCGGAATGACACAACTCCCGTCGTCGATCCCGATCACCTCGTCGGTCACCTGGATCGTGAGATCGAGGTCGGTCCCGGTCACGGTCAGCGAGTTTCCCGTGCACGGTCAAGAGGAGGCCCAGGAGGACCGGTGAAGAACCACCACGGCCTCCGACGGCACGGCTGGCGGTCGCCAGCATCTCGACCAGTGCATCGCGCTCGGATCTGAACTTCACCGACGCCAGTCCTTTCGGGAGGTTCCCCAGCCTCTCATCGTGGAGGGAAGAGGTATATGTGTCTTGTAAAGGTAGTAAGGGGTGTGGATTGTGGATGACATGGCATCGTGGCCCTGGCTGGCGCGGCGACATGACTGTCCCCATGGCGCTGTGGGCGCGATGTCCTGGGCTCGCGGGCGCCACGGCGGCGCGGCCCGGGGACCTGGGGACAAGGCCGGCCGTCGTCCCCAGGGCCGGCGCCGGCGTGCCCACAGCCTTTGCCCCTTGCAAACCACAAGTTGGCGGACGGCTGGACCGGGGGCGGAGCGGATCAGGCCGAGCCCGCACGGATCTTCTGGATCAGCTCGGTGACCTGCTCGTAGATCTGGCGGCGCTCCTGCATCTGGCCGGCGATCTTGTCGACGGCGTGGATCACGGTCGTGTGGTCGCGCTTGCCGAAGACCCGGCCGATGGCGGGATAGCTGTAGTCCGTGAGCTCCCGGGTCAGGTACATGGCGACCTGGCGGGCCGTGACGAGCGGCCGGGTCCGGCTCGGGCCGCAGAGCGCCTCGACGGAGAAGCCGTAGCTGGCCGCGGTCGGCGTCGAGGATCATCTGGGGGGAGATCCGTCGCGGCTCGCCGGCCAGGACCAGGTCCGAGAGGACCTGCTCGGCCTGGGCCAGGGAGATGGGCTCGTTGTTGAGCTTGGCGAAGGCGCAGATGCGGATGAGCGCGCCCTCGAGCTCCCGGATGTTGTCCTTCACGTGGGAGGCGATGAACTCGAGGACGTCGTCGGGGACCTCCTGGTGCTCGCTCAGGGACTTGGAGCGCAGGATGGCCAGGCGGGTCTCGAGGTCGGGCGGGTCGATCTCGGTGATCAGGCCGGAGAGGAAGCGGCTGCGCAGCCGGTCCTCGAGCGTCTCGATCGACTTGGGCGGCCGGTCCGAGGTCAGGACGATCTGCTTGGAGGCGCCCTTGAGGTCGTTGTAGGTGTGGAAGAACTCCTCCTGGAGGCCCTCTTTGCGCTCCATGAACTGGACGTCGTCGATGAGGAGGACGTCGCAGTCCCGGTAGCGGCGCTTGAAGGCCAGGGTGGTCGAGGTCCGCAGGGAGTCGACGAAGTCGTTCATGAACGTCTCGGTCGTGACGTAGAGCACCTTGCGCCGGGGGTAGTTCTCGGTGACGTAGTTCCCGATGGCGTGGAGGAGGTGGGTCTTGCCCAGGCCCGAGTCGCCGTAGATGAACGAGCGGGTTGTAGGACCGGCCGGGCGTCTCGGCCACGGCCTGGGCGGCCGCGTGGGCCAGGCGGTTGGAGGAGGCGGCGACGAAGGTCTCGAACGTGAACTTCGAATCGAGCTGGACGGCCGGCGATCTCGCGCCGCCTCGCGCCGGCGCGCTCGGTGCGGGCTGGGGCTCGGGGGCGGGCTCGGTCCGGGCAGGCCCAGGATCTGGTCGAGGCCCGGCTCGGCGTCGGCGGCGCCTCCTGCTCTTGGACCTCGAGGCGCCCCCGGACCGGCGCACCGACCTCGTTGGCCAGGGTGTCCTCGATCATGGGGAGGTAGCGCGACTCCACCCGCTCGCGGATGAGCCCGTTGGGGACGGACAGGACGAAGACGCCGTCGGCGAAGGCCACGGGCTCGATGCCCGAGAGCCAGAGCTGCCACGTGCTCTCCGATACCTGGTCGCGCAGGGACCCGGTGCACCTTGTCCAGAGATCTCCAGCCTGAGTCACCGCTTGCAGCCGAACGCCCCTTCTCCCCCCTCGGCGTCCAGCCACGATGTTCGGAACGATCCTCGGTACGGGTAATTGGATGAACGTACACCGTGCCGGCCGATGCGACTAGAGCCGATCCGCAAATCGCGCCTAACATGGGAGGACTCGCCGCCGCCGGCCGGACTCCACTCGAAGGCCGAGGCATGAACCCTGCGACGAACGGGCTGCGGACGCCGCTCGGGCGTCGCGAAAGGCTGAATTGACGTGAAGCGCACCTACCAACCCAACACCCGGAAGCGGGCCCGCACCCACGGGTTCCGCAAGCGCATGTCCACCCGGGCGGGACGGGCCATCCTGAAGTCACGGCGGCTCAAGGGGCGCCACCGTCTCACCGTCTGAGGCCATTCGTGCCTCCCCGGACGGTCGGACGGATCACCAGTCGCGCTGCCTTCGCGAGGCTGCAGCGCTCCCGGGCCCGCGGCGTCGAGCGGCCCGGTCCGGGCGCTCTTCGTGCCGGCCGAGGACGCCGCCCCAGGTGTGTTTCCCCAGGTGGGATACGCAATTGGGCGACGCTGCGGTGGTGCCGTGGTGCGGAACTCGCTGCGCCGCCGGGCCCGCGCGGTCGTCCGGTCCGAAGCGCCGAGCCTGCCCCGGGGGTCCTACCTCGTGCGGCTCGAGCCCGGTGCGGCCATGCTGGCACCGGGCGAGTTCAGGGCGGACGTGGCGGCTGCGCTGCGGCGCGCCGGTCGGGCGACGGTGAGCACATGACCGGGAACGAGGACCGCCTCAGCCTCCCCGTCCGGCTGGCCGTGGCCCTGCTGACCGCCTACCAGGGCGCAGCCTCGGGCCGGATCTCGCCCTGCCGCTTCTACCCGAGCTGCTCCAACTACGCCGTCGAGGCGTTCACCGTGCACGGCTTCTGGCGCGGGCTCGCCCTGACGGCGCGGCGGCTGGTGCGCTGCCGGCCCTTCGGCCCCCACGGGGTTGACCTGGTCCCGGTCCGGGTGCACGCCCACGAGGGAGGTCGACCATGCTGAGCCACCCGCTGCTGGCCGAGAATTCCCTGTTCAAGCTCATCGGCGAGATCTTCCACCCGCTCTTCGAGCTGTTCGGGCTGATCCTGGCCGGGCTCTACGCCGTCTGGCCCAACTACGGCTTCGCCATCACCGGCCTCACCATCATCATCATGCTGGCGCTGACGCCGGTGACGGTGAAGAGCACCAAGTCGATGCTGGCGATGCAGCGCCTGCAGCCCGAGATGAAGAAGCTCCAGGCCAAGTACAAGGGCCCGGAGAACCGGGAGATGCTCAACCAGGAGATGATGCGGCTCTACAAGGAGAACGGGACGAGCCCGTTCGGGGCCTGCCTGCCCAGCCTCCTGCAGATGCCCTTCCTGATCGTGCTGTACACGCTGATCCGTGGCCTCTCGACGACGGTGTCCCGGGGGCAGCACTACATCAACGCATTCGGGCAAAACGCCGTATGCCAGAGAGTGGCATGCGGGTCCCCGAGATACATCCCGACCACTCACAAATGCACTCAGATCTGGTCGCCAGCCAAGGGCAAATGCACTGGTGGTTCGGGATGGATCTGTCGGCGTATCCGCTCTCAAATCACACACAAAATCCCTTCACACATGCCGTGGTCACAAGCGCCAGCCAGGCGGTCTTACTGATCCCTTATCTGGTGCTCATTGCGGCTGCAATGTTCCTGCAGTACTACCAAATGAAGCAGATGAATAGCCGTAATCCTCAGGCTGCTGCGGCGAACCCACAGATGCAAACAATGCAGAAGTTTTTCCCCATTATCTTCGGTGTCATTTACCTGAGAGTGCCCGCGGGAGCAACCATTTACATGGTGGTGTCCTCGGCGATGCGGATCGCCACGCAAGAGGTGATGTTCCGGACCGGCATGGTGACGCCGGTGGTGCACGAGCGCGAGATCGGCTCCGCCAAGGAGGACAAACCGGTGAAGGCCCCCCCGAAGGCCCCGCCGAAGCCGGCGAAGAAGACGTCGAGCGCCACGGACGGCACGGCGGCGGCCAAGGCGACCCTTCCGCCGACCAAGAACGGCACGGGGGCCAACGGGCGGCGCCCCCACGAACGGACGGAAGCCGACCGCACCGAAGGCGGCGACAACGGGAAAGCCGGATCCGGCGACGCGACGGCGACACCGGCCCCGAAGCCGCACCCGCGGTCGCGCTCGAAGCGAAACAGAAAGGCTCGATAGCGACGTGGAGTGGGTCGAAGTGGCGGGAAAGTCGGTCGAGGAGGCCACGGAGCGTGCGCTCGACCAGCTCGGAGTTGCCGTGGGCGACGCCGAGGTCATCGTCGTCAGCGAGCCCAAGACGGGCCTCTTCGGTCGGATGCGGGTCGAGGCCCGGGTGCGGGCCCGCGTGCGCCCGGTGGGTGCCCGGCCGCGACGCGAGCGGTCCCGACGGGGCAACAAGTCGGGCCAGGGCAGCCGCCAGGGCGGCGGCCAACGTGCTGGTTCGGGCGGGGGGTCGCCGAGCCGCCAGGCGACGGCCACCTCCAACGGGTCGAGCTCGCCGGCTGGCTCAGGCGAAGAGGGAGCGGGGACGGGCGGCGGAGGGGGCAGCGGGACGAGCCGTTCGGCCCGCCGCCGCCGCAACCGCAGCAAGTCGACCACTGGCGGCGGAGGGCAACGGGACGGCTCGAGGAACGGCTCCCCGACGGGGCCGTCCGCTGAGAGGGCTCCGCAGCGGAGCACGCAACCGACGAAGGAGACAGAGGACATGGCCGAGGGAATGACGCTCGAAGAGCAGGGCGAGATCGGACGGGCGTTCGTGGCCGGCCTCCTCACCGAGTTCGGGATGGAGGGCACCGTGGAGACGCCGCCTGCTCGACGAGGACACGGTCGAGATCGCGGCCACCGGGCGAGGACCTGGGCATCCTCGTGGGCCCACGAGGTTCGACGCTCGCTGCCCTGCAGGACCTCACCCGGGCCGTCGTCCAGCGCCAGTGCCCGTCGCGTACCGACCGGATCCTGGTCGACGTGGCGGGCTATCGGGAGCGCCGCTCGGCTGCGCTCAAGCGCTTCAGCGTCCAGATCGCCGAGGAGGTGCTGGCGTCGGGGCAGGAGAAGGCGCTCGAGGCCATGAGCCCGGCCGACCGCAAGGCGGTGCACGACGCCGTCAACGAGATGTCCGGGGTCGTGACCCGCTCCGAGGGCGAGGACCCCAACCGCCACATCGTCATCGCGCCTGCGGGCTGACACGCCGTCGGTGCCCAGCGCCGACGAGGGGGTCCCCTCCCCCACTCCGCTGCCGCGACATCCTGGCCGAGGCCCGTGACGCGGGTTTCCTCGGGCCCGGGCCCATCGAGCGCGCAGCTGCGCCACGCCGAGGGCTTCGCCGTCGTCGCCCGTCACCTGGCTCTCTGCGGGCCGGCGCGGCCCCGATGTGATCGACCTGGGCTCGGGCGGGGGGCTGCCCGGTCTGGTGGTGGCGACACAGCTGGCCCGAGGCCTCGCTGGACCTGCTCGAGGCCGGCGGGACGGCGGGCGGCCTTCCTGGAGCGGGCCGTGAGCCGCCTGGGGCTCACCGAGCGCGGTCGCCGTCCTCCAGGAGCGAGCCGAGGCGTGCGGGCGCCGGGACGGCCGCAGGGGCGCCTTGACGGCGTGCTGGCCAGATCCTTCGGGCGCCCCGCCGTGGTGGCCGAGTGCGCCGCTCCCCTTCTCAAGGTCGGTGGCTGGCTGGTGGTCTCCGAGCCGCCTGCGCGGCGGACCGGGCCGGCGATCGAGGATGCCAGATGGCCGCGCCGGCCCCCTGAGCCAGTTCGGCCTGGAGCCGCTGGGGACCGTCCACGAGGAGTTCGAGTACCAGACCCTCCGCCAGGTGCAGCCATGTCCCGAGCGGTTCCCCCGCCGCAACGGGGTGCCCGCCAAGAAGCCCCTGTTCTGACCCCGGCCAGGGGCCGGCTGGGAGACCGGCTCGGGCCCAGGCCGGCGCGACCTCATGTTCCACGTGAAACAGGAGCCTCGTCCCGCCGCACCGATGCTCGCCACGAGGTTCCACGTGAAACAATCTCAAGTCTTGACCCAGGGCCGCCGGCAGGCCAGGATAGGCGGCGTGCCGCGGCGACTGGGAGAGCCTGCTTGATGCGCATCAGGCGCAGGGACAGGGAAACCCAGGAGACATCGTCGGCCGCTCCGGAGCCCGCACCGTATGACTACGACGTGGAAATCAAGGCTCCGCCCGCCCACGGCCCCACTTCGATCGACCCGGTGAAGAGCCTTGTCTCCGAGCCCCCGTCGGCCCCCGAGACCGGGGCCACTCCCCCGGTCGTCGAGGCGGACCTCCCTGCTCCGGCGCCGAGCGAGACCCCGGCCGCCGAGACCTTCGCTCCCCTGCCTGCCGTCGACTCGACGGACCGCACCCCTCCGGACGGGACGCCGGTCGTGGACGTCACCAGGAGCACCGAAGATGTCATCGCGGACCCAGCCATCGCCGCCACCGCGGTGGCCGCCGCGGCTCCCACCGTGGCCCCGGAGCCCGAGACGGAGGTGGCGCCGATCCTGGAAGTGACGCCCGCCCCGGAGCCGAGGGCCAAGACGCCCAAGCACGCCGCCGCAACGGGGGAGGAGCCCGTACAGCGGGCGCCCACCATCCGGACCGAGGCCACCGAGCTGCTCAACGGAGCCAAGCCGGTGGTCCGCGAGCTCCCACGGGTGATCGCCATCGCCAACCAGAAGGGTGGGGTGGGCAAGACCACCACCACGGTCAATCTCGGGGCAGCGCTGGCCGAGCAGGGCTACCGGGTACTCGTCATCGATCTCGATCCCCAGGGCAACGCCACCACCGGCCTGGGCGTGGAGGCCCGCAACTTCGAGCTGTCCATGTACGACGTGATCATGCGGGACCAGCCGCTGGAGGACTGCATCGAGCCCACGAGCGTGAAGAACCTCTTCGTGGCTCCGGCCACCATCGACCTGGCCGGAGTGGAGATCGAGCTCGTCCCGGCGTTCAGCCGGGAGCTGAAGCTCAAGCGGGCCATCGACACCGTGGTCGACGATTTCGACTTCGTGCTGATCGACTGCCCGCCGTCCCTCGGCCTCATCACCGTCAACGGCCTCGCCGCCGCCGACGAGGTGCTGGTCCCGATCCAGTGCGAGTACTACGCCCTCGAGGGTCTGAGCCAGCTCCTGCGCAACGTGAACCTCGTCTCGACCAACCTGAACGAGACGCTGGAGGTCACGACGATCGTGCTCACCATGTACGACGCCCGGACCCGGCTCTCGGTCGACGTGGCCAACGAGGTGCGGGAGCACTTCTCCGAGCGGGTCTGCCGGGTGGTCATCCCGCGGACGGTCCGTCTGTCGGAGGCGCCGTCCTTCGGGCAGCCCATCACGGTGTTCGATCCTGCCTCGCGGGGCGCCGTGGCCTACCGCGAGCTGGCCAAGGAGGTGAGCAATGGCGCGCCGCAGCGGACTCGGTAAGGGGCTGAGCGCTCTCATTCCGAGCGAGGCCGTGGGGGAGTCGGACTCCCTGCTCAGGGTGGTGCCGATCTCGCACATCCGGCCCAACGTCTTCCAGCCCCGCAGCCACTTCGACGAGGAGTCCATGGCGGCGCTGGCGGCCTCCATCAAGGCGGTCGGCCTGCTCCAGCCCGTCCTGGTGCGCGAGCTGCACGACGAAGCGGAGACCTACGAGCTGATCGCGGGGGAGCGGCGCTGGCGGGCGGCCCGGCGGGCTGGGCTGCAGACGATCCCCGTCCTCGTGCAGGTGGCCGACGACGTGGCCAGCCTGGAGCAGGCGCTGGTCGAGAACCTGCACCGGGTCGACCTCAACGCCCTGGAGGAGGCGGCCGCCTACCAGCAGCTCATCGACGAGTTCGGCCTGACCCATGAGCAGGTGGCCACCCGCATGGGCAAGGGCCGGGCGACCATCACCAACACCCTGCGCCTCCTGCAGCTGCCGGCGGGGGCCCAGCGGGCCCTGGCCGAGCGGACCATCTCGGCCGGCCACGCCCGGGCCCTGCTCGGGACACCCGACCGGGCCCTGCAGGAGAGGCTGGTCGATCGGATCGTCGACGAGGGGTTGACGGTACGGGCGGTGGAGGAGCTCGTCCGCGACGGTGGCGCCGAGCTCAGGGTCGTCCCACCGGCGCCAGATGAGCCGGTCGCCAGCTCGCCCGAACCCGGTACGACCTCGGGTACGACCTCAGGTTCGACTGACACGGCCACCCGCCGCCCGTCACCCCGCAAGCTTCCCGAGCCCGGTGTGCTCGAGCTCGAGGAGCTGCTGTCGACCCATCTCAACACCAGGGTCAAGGTGGACATCCAGAACCGGCGGGGTCGACTGGTGGTCGAGTTCGCCACCCTCGAGGACCTCGAGCGCATCTACCGCGCCATGATGGGCGACGGCGGCGTCGCGTAGTTCACGCAACTGTCAAGGGTCGGATTCAGCTTCATCCACAACCTGTGCATGACGTTGTGGATTGTCACCTTGTTCACCCGCAGGAAGCTTTGATCGCGTAGCAGTCGCCGGGGCCGCAACGGACGTGCGGGATGACCAAACGGCAGTTCAGATGACCTGATTACCGGTAATCATTCCCAGGAGGCGTCGGCCCACTGCCCCAGTGCGGTGGAAACGGCGGCGGCCAGCGTCGGGGCGCGCTCGACCACGATGCTGGCCGGCCCCACCTCGATGAGGACCGCCGGCATCCGGGTCTCGCGCAAGAGGGGCAACGACATGCCGTGCACGCCGGCGTCGGCCACGCCCAGGGCCCCGGGCACGGCGCGCTGGACCAGCTCGGCCAGCCGGCGCCCGCCCGGGGACTCGTCGTGGGTGCCCGACCAGAAGGCCGTCCGGCACGAGGAGGTCGAGGGATTGAGCCGCAGCCCGACGAAGACGTCGACGTCGAGCTCGTTGGCCTCCTTGGCCTGCACGGCGTCGTCGGGGTGGTGGAGCTCGGTCACCCGGGAGCCGCCGAAGGTGAGCCGCCGCCGCAGCGCGCCGGCCACGCTGCCGAGGCCACCGCTCTCGCCGACGGCGACGTGGCGACCCTGGAGGGTGTGCGGCGCGTCGCGCAGTGCGGCGCGCGCCCGCACGGACGAGACCAGCTCCGGCTCGTGGTGGCGGCTCTCGAGCCGCAGGAGCTCGGCGAAGGTCGCGCCGCCGACGATGCCGTCGACGGGGAGGCCGGCGTTGCGCTGGAACTCGCCGAGGGCACGGACGGTCGCATCGCCGAAGATGCCGTCGACCCGCCCGGTGTCGAAGCCGAGGGTGCACAGGCGCTGCTGCAGCTCCGCCACGTCGTCGCCCCGCAGCATGGGGGTCCGGCGGTACAAGAACCGGTCACCCAGCCGAAAACCGGCCTCCACCAGGGTGTTCCAGGTCTGGGGGCCGCAGATCCCGTCGACGCGGAGGCCGCGCAGGCGCTGAAAGGCCTCGAGGGCGGCCCGGGTGGCGGGGCCGAAGACCCCGTCGGCGTCGACCGGAGCGCCGGGCCGGATGGCGCTCAGGCGGTGCTGGACGTCGGAGACGGCGTCGCCGACGTCCCCGACGGACAGCGGAAGGCCTACAGGAACTCCGAGAGCTCCTCGAGCAGCTGGCCCTTGGGCTTGGCCCCGATCACGCGCATCTGGGGCTCGCCGTCCTTGAACAGGATCAGCGTCGGGATGCTCAGCACGTCGAAGCGACGGGTCACGTCCAGGTTGTCGTCGATGTTGAGCTTGCCGATCCGGATCTTGCCCGCCTGCTCCTCGGCTATCTCCTCCAGCACCGGGGAGATCATCTTGCACGGGCCGCACCATTCCGCCCAGAAGTCCACCAGGACGGGGACGTCCGAACTCTTGACATGCTCGTCAAACGTAGCGTCGGTCAGGGTCTCGATCTTCTCGCTCATCACGTCTCCTTGTCCGTGGTGTGCAACGCCCCACCCACGCGGTTCTGTTCCCGGCTACTCGCCCCGTGCCTCGAGCCACCGCTCGGCGTCGATGGCGGCCATGCAGCCCGAGCCGGCAGAGGTGACGGCCTGGCGGTAGTAGTGGTCCTGGACGTCACCGCAGGCGAACACGCCGTCCACGCTGGTGCGCGTGGTTCCGTCGAACGTCTTGATGTAGCCGTTTCCCTCGAGCTCGAGCTGGCCCTTGACCAGGGCACTGTTGGGCTCGTGGCCGATGGCGACGAAGAGCCCGGTGGCATCGAGCTCGGAGGCCTCGCCGCTGACCGTGTCCCTGAGCTTCAGTCCGCTGACCTTGGTGTCCCCCACGATGTCGGTGACCACCGAGTTCCACGCGAAGTCGACCTTGGGGTTGGCGAAGGCGCGCTCCTGCATGATCTTGGAGGCCCGCAGCTCGTCGCGCCGGTGGATCACGGTGACCTTGGACCCGAAGCGGGTGAGGAACATCGCCTCCTCGAGGGCCGAATCACCGCCCCCGGCCACGGCGATGTGCTGGTCGCGGAAGAAGAAGCCGTCGCAGGTGGCGCAGGTGGACACCCCGTAGCCGAGCAGGCGGTCCTCGTTGGGGACGCCGAGCATGAGGGCGCGGGCACCGGTGGCGACGATCAGGGCGTCGGCCAGCGCGGTCGGCTCCTCGGCCTCGGGGTCGCCCACCCAGACCTCGAAGGGCCAATGGGACAGCTCGAGGCGGCTGACCTTTTGGGTGCGCAGCTCGGCATCGAAGCGCATCGCCTGGGTCCGCATGGTCACCATGAGGTCGGGGCCCATGATCCCGTCGACGAAGCCGGGGTAGTTCTCCACCTCGGTGGTCAGCATGAGCTGCCCGCCCGGCTGGTCGCTGGTGGAGGAGGGCTCACCCTCGTAGACGAGCGGGTTCAGCTGGGCGCGCCCGGAGTAGAGCGCGGCGGTCAGGCCGGCCGGCCCGCTGCCGATGATGACGACCTCGCGGCGCTCAGCCATCGGGCGGCACGCCCGCGGCGCGAGTACAAGATGGCGCCACCGAGGCAGAACAGGCCCCCGAGCACCATGTAGGAGGCCCAGATCCTGTGCCCGGCGATCGTGGTCAGGCGGATGAAGCCCACGCAGAAGAGCACGACGACCGTGATCCCCACGACGGCGATGATGATCCCGAAGACGATGCCGCGGGCGGCGACGATGGCGGGGCGGATGGCCTTGTCGTTGACCGTGCCGACGACCGTGTCGATCGTGTCGAGGGCACGGTCGGTCAGCACGTCGGAGATGTCGTTCTCGGCCACGGCGTGAGACTACCCGGCGGTCCCGGCCGTCCTGGCAGGGACGATGTAGCAGACCCCGACGGTGTTGGGCCCCGCGTGCGTGCCCACGACGGGCCCGAGGTCGACGGGGAGCAGCGGGTGCTCGGTAGCGATGCCGCCCAGTCGGGCCAGGACGTCGGGGAAGTCGTCGCAGGCGCCGTCGGCCACGGCGATGCGCTCGAGCGGGGCGTCGGCCGCCACCTTGGCGCTCAGGTAGGCCAGCGCCTTGGCGCGGGTGCGCTGCTTGGACTCCTCGGCCACCTCGCCGTCCTTGAGCTGGATGACGGGCTTGATGTTCAACAGGGAACCGAGCAGGGCGCGGGCCCCGCCGATGCGCCCGCCGCGCTGGAGGTACTCGAGGCCGCCCAGCACGCCGTAGATGCGGGTGCGGGATATGCGGTCCTCGGTGGCGGCCACCAGCTCGTCGATCCCGGCGCCGGCGGAGGCCTCCTCGGCCGCCGCGATCACCAGCAGGCCCTGCCCCATGGTGAGCGAGAAGGTGTCGACGACGCGCACCGGCACCGAGCTGAACGTGTCTGCCGCCGCCACGGCCGAGCCGTAGGTCCCAGACACCTTCGAGGAGATGGTCAGGCAGAGCACGCTCTCCGCGCCCTCGTCGGCGGCCTGCTGGTAGGCGGCCTGGAAGGCACCGGGGGAGGGGGCGGCCGTCTCGGGCAGCGCGCCCTTGCCGCGACAGCGGTCCCAGAACTCGGCGGGGCTGAGCTGGCGGCGGTCCTCGAGCTCCTCCTCGCCGAAGCGGATCGTCAGCGGCACCACGACGACGTTGTGCTCCTTGACGAGCTGGTCGGTCAGGTCGCAGGCACTGTCGGTCACGATGTGGACGCCGGGCATGCCAGGGAGTCTGCCACGGGGTGGCCTGCGCCAGCAGGCTCAACGGCGGTTCAGAGGCTGCGGGGGGCACCCAGGGGGCCGATAGGGCCCGCCGGCCGCGGCCGGTGGCGGCCGGCGCCGCGCGTCGTGGCGCCGGCCCAGCCAGACGACGACCGCGCCGAAGGTGAGCCCACCGGCGACGACGGCCCCCACCACCCGGGCCAACAGCCCGCCGACGCTCGTCGAGCCCGAGAGGTTGGAGACCACGAGCACGACGACGGCCATGGGGACCGAGGCCGCGACGACTCGCCACAGCGGCGCCCAGGCCTCGCGCTCGGCGAGGCGCCCGAACCACTGGCGGAAGACGGCGAGGGCCACCACGGCGGCGACGGTGTAGGCGATCGACAGCGAGAGCGCGAGGCCGCGGACGCCGAGCGGGCGGACGAGCAGGACTGCGAGGACGACGTTGAGCGCGTTCTCGACGAGGTAGAGGTAGAAGGCGACCTTGGTGCGCTGCATCGACTGCAGCACGCGGACCAGGTACAGGTAGGTGCAGAACCCCGGCAGGCCGAGCGAGAACATGGCCAGCGCGGCGCCGGTGGTGGCCGTCGAGGCGGGGGTGCTGTGCCCGTGGCCGAGCAACAGGGCGACCGCGGGCTTGGCCAGGAGGAGCATCCCGACGGCGGAGGGGATGATGAGGGCGAGCACGGCGCGCAGGCCGCCCGTCATGCGGTGGAGGAAGGCGTCCTGCTGCCCCGTGGACCACTTCTCGGACAGGTCGGGCGTCACCACCGACATGACGGTCACCGCGATGATGCCGTAGGGCAGCTGGAAGAAGGCGTAGGCGTAGGTGTAGGAGGAGACGGGGTCGGGCCCGGCGACGCTCCCGGCCAGCAGGATGACCACGAACAGCGCCACCTGGTTGGCCACGACGAAGCCGAAGGTCCAGGCGCCCAGGCGGCCGACGGCACGCAGCCCGTCGTCGCGGAGGTTCCAGTGCCAGCGCAGCAGGCCGAGGTTCGCCTGACGCAGGCTGGGCACGAGCGCCACGCCCTGGAGCACCACGCCGAGCGACGTCCCGAGGCCGAGCAGGACGAGTTGCGACTTGTGGGCCTGCACGCTCGCCAGCGAGGCGCCGTGGCCCGCCCACAGCCCGAACCAGATCAGGATCCCGATGACGACGAGGTTGTTGACGATGGGCGCCCAGGCGACGGCCACGAAGCGCCGGCGGGTGTTCAGCAGTGCGGCGCCGAGCGCGAAGAGACCGTAGGCGGCGATCTGGATCACGAACCAGCGGAGGAACTCGGTCGCCACCTGGCGTTCCAGCAGGACGCGGTGGGCCTGCCCGCGGCCCGCATGCGTGTCGAGCACGGTGAAGGCATGCACGATGAAGGGGGCGGCCACGAGCGCCGCCGCCGTCGTGGCGAGCAGGACGACGATGGAGACCGTGATCACGGCCGAGATCGACTCGAACGCCTCTCGCTCGTCCCGGTTGGCCAGATGGTCGACGAAGACGGGGATGAACGTCGCGGAGAGGACGCCGCCCAGCACGACGTCGTAGAGCATGTTGGGCGTGGTGTTGGCCAGGTTGTAGGAGTCGGCCAGGAAGGTCTGACCCAGGGCCCACGCCAGCGCCACGAAGCGGAGCAGCCCGGTGACCCGGGAGACGCCGGTGCCGACCGCCACGTAGGCGGCCGAGGTCCGGAGCGGGAGGGTGCGGGCCCGGCGGGGGGTGGCCACCGTCAGTGCGCCCGGGGCCGCAGGCGGCGCGAGCGGCGCCAGGTGCGCACCCACCAGGCGAGCAGCACGGCGCCGGCCAGGACGGTGAGGGCCACCCCGACGAAGGAGATGGCGGTCGACTGCACGGTGAGCACCGTGCGGGCCAGGAGCAGCTGGCCGTCGGACGTGTGCAGCGTCACGTCGATGGGGAGGCGGTCACCCGAGGTGCGGGCCTGGGCCGTGACGCGGACCGAGGTCGTCGGGCGGTCGAGCGTCATCTTGACCGTGTTGCCGTCGGGGAAACTGAATTTGTCGCTGTTGAGCGTCACCACGACGTGCACGGGGTAGGGGGCGGACGAGAGCACGGTGATCGGGATGGGCGCCCGTTGGGCGGTGAACGTCACGGTGCGCTCGGTGGCCAGGGTGATCTTCCCCGTCTCGCCGTCGAAGGCCCTGCCGTAGGCGGTCAGCGCCTCGGCGCGGAGCGCCGGGCTGAGTCCGCGGGCCTCGGTGGTGAGGAGCGCGTCGGCCGAGGGTGAAGAGCACGGACGGGTGCCCGCCGACGGCGGCGCTGAAGGAGCCGAGCTGCTGGCGGTCCAGCGCGATCCGTTCGGCCGCGCTGCGGGCGATCCCGTTGCCGGCGGGGCCGGGCTGCAGCCGGCGCACCGCGGGCTCGCGGTTGCCCCCGACGGGCACCTGGGTGAAGAGCTGGCCGAGGGTCACCGCGCTGAGGGCGGGGTTGGCGCTGAGCCCGCCGAGCAGGGTGTCGAGGAACGTCCCCGACGGCCGCCAGTTGGCCGGCGGGGACACGACCACGCCGCGCGGCTCGGTCAGGAACGCGTTCTCGAAGTGGACGAAGGACAGCGCGGCGAGCAGCTGCTCGGCGCCGAGCACGGGGTCGGCCGGCTGGGCGGTGAAGCGTGCGCTGAGCGAGGAGTTCGGCGGCGGCGGCGGCCAGGGTCGACCCGTGGCCGAGGTCGAGGGTGAAGGGCTGGGCGAAGGTGTAGTTGCTGAGGCCGCCCGTGGCGAGGTCGCCGTCGTTCAGCACCAGCTGGGAGGCCCCGGCCACCTGGAGGCCCGAGGCCAGGTTCCCGGCGTCACCCTGGGAGAAGGACGACGTGGTGTCGACCCAGGGGCCGCCGGCGGGCTTGAGGCCGGCGGCCCGCAGCACGTCGTCGCCCCGGCCGAGCTGCGCCCCGATCTCGCCGGCGAGCCCCGCCTCGGAGAGGGCGGCGACGTTGACGGGCACGTAGGGCTCGTCGAGCACCTCGGCGTTGTCGAGCGCGGCCAGCTGGTCGAGGGCGTGCAGCCCGTCGCGCCCGTGCACCTGTTCGAGGGCGCTCACGGTGAGCGGGTTCACGGCGAGGGTGGTGGGGACATCACGGTGGTTCGCCAGGGCGCCGGCCATCGCGGTCGCGCCGCCCGTACTGACCGGGACGACGACCCCGACGCGGAGCTTGCCACCGTTGCCGTAGGCGCCGGGTTCTTGATAGGTGAGGAACGTCGTGAAGTGCGCCAGCGGCGCGCTCGACCCCTGGCGCAGGAGCGACACCGCGACGGGGTAGACGTCACCGCAGCGACCGGTGCGGGGCGTGCAGTCGAGGGTGAGGGTGGGGCTGCCGGCGGCGCAGGCACCCGTGCCGGCGACCGGTGCGCTGGCGCCGGCGTCGGGCAGCACGGTGACGCAGGTCGACGCGGTGAGCCCGCCGGCGCCGGCGCTGACGGGGACGTCGCTCAGGCGCAGCAGCGCCGTGGTCGGCGGCGTGCCGGCGATCGCCTGCTGCAGCTGGGACGAGTCGTCGAGCCGGGAGTAGAAGGTGAGGCTCACGTGGAGCGAGGACGCGGGGGCCTCCGCCGCGCCGACGGCGAAGGTCACGTCGAACCAGGGCGCGTCGGGTGTGACCCACGGGGTCTGCGAGGCCAACGCGAGGGGCGTGCCGTCCGTGGCCGGGCGCGTCGCGGCACCCGAGGCGCCCGCGCCTGCCGTTCCGAGAAGGGTTGCCGCGGCCACGGCGAGCGTGCAGAGGGCGGTCCTGGCCCAGCGCGTCGACACAGGGAGAGGCTAGAGGCCGCGACTACCGTGGGCGGGTGCAGTCCACGTCGGTGCCCGAGCGGTTCCGCCCCCTTGTCAACGCCACCGAGGAGCTGGCGCGGCGCTTCGCGGGCGCGGGACGGACGCTGTATCTCGTGGGTGGTTCCGTGCGTGACGCGCTGTTTCCCGCCGGGGCCGAGCCGGGCGCCGACGTCGACTTGACGACCGACGCCCGGCCCGACGAGACGGAGCGTCTGGTACGCGGCTGGGCGGACGACGTGTGGCTGCAGGGGGCGCGCTTCGGCACCATCGGCGCCCGCAAGGGCGCGCAGGTCTACGAGATCACGACGCACCGGGCGGAGGTCTACGTGCCCGAGTCGCGCAAGCCCGAGGTGAGCTTCGGGGACAACATCGACGTCGACCTGTCACGGCGCGACTTCACCATCAACGCGTTGGCGCTCCGCCTGCCCGACATGGAGCTGATCGACCCGTTCGACGGGCTGGGCGACCTGGCGGCGGGGCGGCTGCGGACGCCGCTCGACCCGGAGGTGTCGTTCGGCGACGACCCGCTGCGCATGCTGCGCGCGGCGCGTTTCGCTGCCCGCTTCTCGCTCGAGCCCGACCCTGCGCTGACCGCTGCGATCGAGCGCATGCACGGGCGGCTGTCCATCGTGTCGGCGGAGCGGATCCGCGACGAGCTGGACAAGATGGTCATGGTCGACGTGCCGTCGCAGGCGCTCTGGTTCGTCGTGCGCACGGGCCTGGCCGCCGACTTCCTGCCCGAGCTGCCGGGCCTCGCGCTCGAGCAGGATCCCATCCACCGCCACAAGGACGTCCTGGCGCACACGCTCGCGGTGGTCGACAAGACCTCGAAGAACCGACTGCTGCGCCTGGCCGCGCTCTTCCACGACGTAGGCAAGCCGCGCACGCGCGCCATCACCGACGGCGGCGTGAGCTTCCACCACCACGAGGTGGTGGGGGCCCGCATGACGCGCTCCCGTTTGGAGGCACTGCGCTACCCTGCCGCCGACGTGGACACCGTGGTCCGCCTCGTGGAGCTGCACTTGCGCTTCCACACCTACCGGCTGGGGTGGACCGACAAGGCGGTGCGCCGCTACGTACGCGACGCCGGCGCCCACCTCGACTTGCTCAACGAGCTGACCCGCTGTGACTGCACGACGCGCAACGCGGCGAAGGCGCGGGCGCTGGCCCGCCGCATGGACGAGCTGGAGGCCCGCATCGCCGAGCTGCGCGAGCGGGAGGAGCTCGACTCGCTGCGGCCCGACCTCGACGGCAACCAGGTGATGGAGCTGCTCGGCATCGGGCCCGGCCGGGCCGTCGGGCAGGCGCTGACCTTCCTCATGGAGCTGCGGCTCGACGAGGGCCCGCTCGGCGAGGAGGAGGCGGCCACCCGGCTGCGGGAATGGTGGGCCGGGCAACAGTCCGGGCAGCCCTGAGCCGGCGGCGCTACCCTCGCCCCATGACCAGGATCGCGGCACCCGAGAGCGGCATGGGCGAGCACATCGACTGGGCGCTGCTGCGCCCGAAGATGGCCGCGGGCATGGGGGCGCTGTCCGAGGCCGTCTACGGCAACTCGCAGCTCTCGGTGCGCGAGCGCGAGTCGGCCCGCTGGACCATCGCGCTCGTCAACGACTGCGCGGTGTGCCGGGACACGCGGGCCCGCGACGGGGAGCACGCCGGTGCGGGCGAGCCGTTCTACGCCGAGGTCTCCGACTGGCGCCGCGCGACGGGGCTGAGCGAACGGGAGCGCCTGGCGGCCGAGTTCGCGGAGCGTTTCGCGCTCGACCACCTGGCCATGGACGACGAGCTGTGGGGCCGCCTGCACGCGGCGTACGCCGACGAGGAGCTGGCGGACCTCACGATCTGCTGCGGCGCCTTCCTCGGGATGGGCCGGACGCTGGCGGTGGTGGGCGTGCGGGCACCGGCCGAGCGCATCCTGGTCTGACCGCCTGCCGAGGCCCGGCCGCCGGGATCGTCCCGGCGGAACCGGTCGGCGGGCGGCTGCTGGTTCTCCAGACTGTAAACAGAACCGTTGAGAGTTCTGTGAATCAGTCGGCCGGCCAGGTCTCCTGCGCCTCCCCGGCGGCGAACGACTCGACGAGCGCATGCGCCACGTCGTCGTGGTACTGCACCGGGGGCGACTTCATGAAGTAGGCCGAGGGGCCGAGCAGGGGACCGCCGATGCCGCGGTCGAGCGCCAGCTTGGCGCAGCGTACAGCGTCGATGATGACGCCGGCCGAGTTGGGCGAGTCCCACACCTCGAGCTTGAGCTCCAGGTTGAGCGGCACGTCGCCGAAGTTCCGGCCCTCCATGCGGATGTAGGCCCACTTGCGGTCCTTCAGCCACGGCACGTGGTCGGAGGGGCCGACGTGCACGTCGTCGGCGTCGAGCACGCGGTCCTCCATCTGGGAGGTGACGGCCTGGGTCTTGGAGATCTTCTTGGACTCGAGGCGCTCGCGCTCGAGCATGTTCTTGAAGTCCATGTTGCCGCCGAAGTTGAGCTGGTAGGTGTGGTCGAGGGCGAGCCCACGGTCCTCGAAGAGGCGGGTGAGGATGCGATGGACGATGGTCGAGCCGACCTGGCTCTTGATGTCGTCTCCCACGATGGGCACACCGGCATCGCGGAACCGGCGGGCCCACACGGGGTCCGAGGCGATGAACACGGGGATGGCGTTCACGAAGGCGACACCCGTGTCGAGGCAGGCCTGGGCGTAGTGGCGCTGGGCCTGCTCGGAGCCGACCGGGAGGTAGGAGACGAGGACGTTCGCCCGCGCCGCCCGCAGCGCGGCGGCCACGTCCACCGGCT
This sequence comes from uncultured Acidimicrobiaceae bacterium, assembly GCA_963717455.1. Classification (GTDB taxonomy): domain Bacteria; phylum Actinomycetota; class Acidimicrobiia; order Acidimicrobiales; family RAAP-2; genus Bog-473. The sequence goes on along the minus strand of OY970336.1, from coordinate 293,866 downwards.
CGGCGGGTGACTCCTCGACCGTCTCCGCGTAGTACTTGCCGAGGCCGTCGAAGGTCGGCCCGCGCTGGACCGTGACACCCAGCTCGCCCACCTCGGCGAAGCGGATCGTGTTGTTCTGCCCGGCGTGGATCGCCTTGCCCAGGTCGGTGCCGACCTTGGCCTGGTCCACGTCGAACGCCGCCACCGGCACGAGGTCGCGGACGTGGTAGCCGCCGAGCTCGACGTGCATGAGGCCGGGCACGACGTCGCCGGGGTCGGCGCGGCGGTAGTAGGTGATCCCCTGGACGAGCGAGCTGGCGCAGTTGCCGACACCGGCAATCGCGAGGCGGATGGGGTTGGGCATGGACTGTCTCCTTCGGTGTCGGTGTGGCGTGGTGCTCAGCTGACCGGCTCGGTGCCGGCCGTGGTGAGCGCGACGCGCTCTGATGCGATGAGGGTGTCGAGCCAGCTGACGTCGCGGGCGATGCCGTCCGCGGTGTGCTGGACGACCGAGCGGGCGTAGACGTCGAGGTCGGCGCGGGCCTCCTCGGCCTCGCCGAGGCGCTGGACCAGCTGGGCACGGCGACGCTCCAGCAGGGTCAGGCGGGCCTGGGGGGCGAGGTGGCGGGCGAAGGCGAGCCGGAGCCCGAAGCTGCGCGCGTCGTCGGACGCGCCGCCGCCGGCGAGGAGCTCGACGAAGAGCTGCCGACCCGCATCGGTGATCCGGTAGACCTTGCGACCCCGCCGGGCCCGGGCGGGGGAGTGGCGGCGGGCGCGCAGGACGGCCAGCTCGCCGCTGAGGGACCCGGTCGGGGGCGCCGGCGCGGTCGGGGCCGGGCTCTCGGCGTCCGCTCCCTCGGCGGCCACCACGGCGCCGGACTTCTCCAGACGGGTGAGAGCCGGGTAGATGGAGCCGAACGAGACGTTGGCCAGGAGGCCCAGGTGCTCGCGCAGCTGGCGCCTGATCTCGTAGCCGTGCAGGTCGCGTTCCTCCAAGAGGCCGAGGATGGCCAGGTCCAACATGACGAGAAAGTATATCGGATCGATATAGCGGCACACAGCGTTTTGTCACCCAACGATCACGGTCGTGCCTGAATCGGGCCAAAAGGGGCCCCGATCGGGGGCCTGGGCGGTAGCCTTGCCGCCGTGTCCGTCACCTCGGAGCCGAGGTCATCATCGAGAGCGGTGAGCCCTGACGTCACGGCCCACGTGGAGTACCGGATCGTCCGCAACGGGCTGGTGCGCGAGGTCGAGCGGGGCAAGGTGCTCCGGACCGACGTCTGCGACGCCCATCCCGAGCTGCTGCGGGCGGCCCGCAACGTGGGGCGGCCGACCAAGGAGGTCTGCCCGATCTGCGACGACGGCCGGCTGGTCACCGTGACGTTCGTCTTCGGGGCCAAGCTGCCGCCGGGCGGGCGCTGTCCCGGCACCGCGGCGGAGCTGAAGGCCCTGTGCGGGCGACCCGAGCCGGTGCTCTGCTACGAGGTCGAGGTGTGCCCTTCGTGCGCGTGGCACCACCTGATGCGCAAGTACCCCGCCGGCGGCGGCAAGGCCCGCGGCAAGGGCAAGAAGGCGGCACCGGCGCAGTGAGCGACGGGCCCGTCACCGTTCCTACGCTGCGGGCGCGCAAGCGGCGCAACGGCGACAGCCCGATCGTCATGGTCACCGCCTACGACGAGCCCGGGGCGCGCATCGTCTCGGAGGCCGGTGCGGACATCATCCTGGTCGGTGACTCGGTGGCCAACACCGTCCTCGGTTACGAGGACACGCTGCACGTCGACATCGACGTGATGGCGCACCACACCGCCGCGGTGGCCCGCGCCAAGCCGCGGTGCCTGATCCTCGGGGACATGCCCTGGATGAGCTACCACCTCTCGCCGGAGGACGCGGTGCGCAACGCCGCCACCCTGATCCGGGCCGGCGCGCACGCCGTGAAGCTCGAGGGCGGGCGGGCCCGCCTGCCGGCCGTCGAGGCCATCATCCGGGCCGAGATCCCGGTGATGGGCCACCTCGGCCTGACCCCCCAGTCGGTGCTGGCCATGGGCGGCTTCCGGGTCCAGGGCAAGACGGCCGACGCGGCCGGCGCGCTGCTCGACGCGGCCAAGGCGCTGAGCGCAGCCGGCTGCTTCGCCTTCGTGATCGAGGGGGTGCCCGACGTCGTCGGGGCCGCCGTCACCGAGGCCCTCGACGTCCCCACCATCGGCATCGGAGCCGGTGCCGCCTGTGACGGCCAGGTCCTGGTCTTCCACGACCTGCTGGGGCTCGGCAAGGGGACACCGCCCAAGTTCGTGCGGCAGTACGCGGACGTGGGCCGGATCGCCACCGAGGCCATCGCCGCCTTCGCCGAGGACGTGCGCAACGGCTCCTTCCCGAGCGACGCCGAGAGCTACCACGCCCCGGCGGGCCTGGGCGACGCCCTGGCCTGAGCCCGACTAGGATGATCGCCCGCAACAGACCCTGCTCCTGACCGTCAGGGGCCCGGGCGCCGCCCGGTCCAGAGGGAGGTTCGCCGCACATGCGGCCTTACGAAGTCATGGCCATCTTCGAGGCCACCACCGAGCCCACCGTGATTCAGGGCGTCCTCGACCGCGCCCTGGACGCCATCCGCACCAACGGGGGCAACCCGGGCGCCATCGACCGCTGGGGGAAGCGCACCTTCGCCTACGAGGTGAACCACAAGCGCGAGGGCTACTACGTCGTGGTCGAGTTCACGGGCGAGCCCGAGACCGTGGCGGCGCTGGACCGCATGCTCGGCCTGGCCGACGAGGTGGTGCGCCACAAGGTGGTGCGCCTGCCGGACCAGACGGCGGCCGCGACCGCGTCGACGGCCGGCTGACGGAGAGGAGCAGACATGGCGACAGACAACAGCGTGGTGCTGGTGGGGAACGTCACCCGTGACCCCGAGCTGCGCTTCACCAACACGGGCCAGGCCAACGTCACCTTCGGGCTGGCGGTCAACCGGCGCTGGCAGAACCGCCAGACCCAAGAGTGGGAGGAGGCGACCTCGTTCTTCGACGTGGTGTGTTGGCGCGAGATGGCGGAGAACGTGAGCGAGACCATCACCCGCGGCGCGCGGGTCATGGTGGCCGGCCGGCTCGAGCAGCGCAGCTGGGAGACCCAGGAGGGCGACCGCCGCTCCAAGGTAGAGGTGGTGGCGGACGAGATCGGTCCTTCGCTGCGCTGGGCCACGGCGCAGATCACCAAGAACGAGCGCCGCGGGCCCGGCGATGGGTCCCGCGGGGGCGCCCGGCAACAGGCGCCTGCGCCAGCCCCACAACCCGCCGCAGATGCCGGCGGCGGTTACGGATTCGACGAGGAGCCCTTCTGATGGCACGCAACAACCAACGCGGGGGGACCTCGGCCCGCCGAGCCCCCAAGGACCTCGGCCGCCGGGTCAAGAAGAAGCCCTGCGCGCTGTGCCGGGACAAGGTCGTGTGGGTCGACTACAAGGACGTCAACATGCTGCGCAAGTACATGAGCGACCGCGGCAAGATCCGTTCGCGCCGCGTGACGGGCAACTGCGCCCAGCACCAGCGGGCCCTCGCCCAGGCGATCAAGACGGCGCGTGAGCTCGTCCTGCTGCCCTACACCCAGCGCACCGTGACCGAGCGCCCGGGCGGGCGCGGCGGGCGCGACCGCGGCGAGCGCACCTTGGGCGACTCCATGGCCGCCGAAGCACGGGCGGCGCGCTCGGCACCGGCCGCCGGGCCCGAGGCGGCGCCGGCTGAGGTCGAGGCCGATGTCGCGGAGGCCCTGGCCATCGTGGACGAGGTGGTTGGGGACGCCGAGGCGGGGGCGGTGGTCGAGGTCGTCGTCGAGCCCGAAGCGGCGGGTGCGGACGCATGAAGGTCCTCCTGCGAGACGACGTCGCCGGCGTGGGCCGGCGGGGTGACATCGTGAAGGTGGCGGGCGGGTTCGCGCGCAACTTCCTGCTCCCCGAGGGCCGGGCCATCGTGGCCACCGAGGGCGTGGAGGGCCAGGCCGAGCTGATGCGACGGGGCCGCGACCTGCGGGAGGCCCAGGACCGGAGCGCCGCCGAGGCCCAGGTCGGCCTGCTGGCCGGTGCCGTGATCCCGATCAGCGCCCGGGCGGCGGGGGGCGGGCGCCTCTTCGGCTCCATCGGCCCGGCCGACGTGGTCGAGGCCATCAAGGCCGCCAAGGGCGTCGAGGTGGACCGCAGGCACGTGGTGCTGCCCGAGCACATCAAGGAGATCGGGACCTTCGAAGTCACCGTCGAGCTGTTCAACGACGTCACCGCGGTGGTGACGGTGGAGGTCAGCGCCGCCACCTGAGCGGTGGGGGGTCCGCCGGGGCGGACACACCCCGCGCCCATCATGGTGGGATGCCGGTCGGCGTCCCCCAGGGTCCACAGTGGCAGGCCGCTCGTACACGGCTTATCCACACGGCCACGTGCCTTACCCACACCTATTGGGGCCTTATGGTCCCCAGGCTGTTGCGGCCAGAGTAGGGGAGCCGTGGTCCAAGCCTTCGACGACTCCCGCACCCGGACGCTGCGAGCGGCCCCCCACCCCGTGCCGAGCGGTGCGCGCGTGCCGCCCCACGACCTCGAGGCCGAGGAGTCGCTGCTCGGGGCGATGCTCCTCTCCAACGACGCGGCATCGGTCGGCATCGAGCGATGCTCGGCGGCAGACTTCTACAAGCCGGCGCACGGGCACATCTTCGGGGCCATCCAGGCCCTCATGGAGCGGGGCGAGGCGATCGACGCGGTGACCGTGACCGACGAGCTCAAGCGTTCGGGCGTGCTCGAACAGGTCGGCGATCCCTCGATCTTCATCTCGCTGCAGGCCAACACCCCGTCGATCGCCAACGCGCGGCACTACGCGGAGATCGTCGAGGAGCACGCGCTGCTGCGCAAGCTCATCGGCGTGGCGGGCGACATCGCCGACATCGGCTACTCGGTCCCCGAGGACGTGAAGGCGGCGGTCGACGAGGCGGAGCAGATGGTGTTCAACGTGGGCGAGCGCCGCACGGCCGACACCATGCGCCCGCTGCACGAGCTGCTGGGCGCGGGGCTCGACCGGATCGAGGAGCTGGGCCAGCGGGGCTCGCACATCACCGGTGTGGCCACGGGGTACCACGAGCTGGACCGCATCCTGCTCGGCTTCCAGCCCTCCTCGCTCAACATCGTGGGTGCCCGGCCGGGCATGGGCAAGACGAGCTTCGCGCTGGGGGTCCTGGCCAACGTGGGGCTGCAGGTGGGGCGTCCGGCCCTCCTCTTCTCGCTCGAGATGGGCCACCTCGAGCTGACCCAGCGCCTCCTCGCCTCGGAGGCGGAGGTGAACGGGCAGAGCCTGCAGACGGGTCGGATCCGCACGCAGGACTGGAGCAAGATCGGGATGGCGGTCACCCGGCTCTCCAGCGCGCCGATCTTCATCGACGACAACCCGAACGTGACGGTCATGGACATCCGGGCCCGGGCGCGCCGGCTCAAGAAGTCCGAGGGCGACCTCGGGCTCGTCGTCGTCGACTACCTCCAGCTGATGACCGGGCGGGGGAGGGCGGAGAACCGCCAGACCGAGGTGGCCGAGATCAGCCGCGGCCTCAAGATCCTGGCCCGCGAGCTCGAGGTGCCCGTCGTCGCGCTCTCCCAGCTCTCCCGCAACCTCGAGTCCCGCCAGGACAAGACACCGCAGCTGTCGGACCTGCGCGAGTCGGGGTCACTCGAGCAGGACGCCGATGTCGTCCTCTTCATCTACCGCGAGTCCGAGTACAACGACGAGGTGCCGATCGACCGGGCCGACGACGCCCTGATTGAGGTGGCCAAGCACCGGAACGGACCCACCGGGAAGGCCAACCTCCTCTTCCTCAAGCAGTACGCCCGCTTCGAGAACCACCGCGGCGTGTAGCCGGCGGCAGTCCCTCAGACCGCGTCGGCGCGGGCGGGTCCCTTGCCGCCCCGGGTCCACGAGCAGGCCGCCCCCAGCAGGCACATGACGATGGCGAAGTTGAAGGCGGTGTGCAGGCCGTCCTTGAACGAGTTCGTGATGAGGCTGGGGAAGAAGCGCTCGCCCGTGACGGTGGCGCGCTGGGGTGGGGTCAGATGGGCGAGCACGTGGGGGCCGAGGAGGTGGGCGGCCGGGTTGTAGCCGAGAAACGCGGCGAAGAGCGTGGAGACCGGCGGGAGGTGCGAGATCGACTCGGCGGTGGGCAGGGGGACCCCGTGCGCAGTCAGCCCGCCGACCAGGGCGGCCGGCAGGTGGTCGGAGAGGCCCACGATGATCAGGGTGAAGAAGATGCCGATGGAGAGCACCTGGGCCGAATTCTGGAAGGTCGTGTTCATGCCCGACCCCGCACCGCGGTCGGCGGCCGGCAGGCTGTTCATCACGCCGGTGCGGTTGGACGCGCCGAAGCACGACATCACCATGCCGGTGAAGAAGAGCAGGACGGCGAAGACGCTGTAGGAGAAGTCGACCGGGAGCTGCTCGAGGAGGAAGAACGCGACCGCGCTGCCGAGCATGCCGAAGGTGGCGAAGGGCCGGGATCCGTAGCGGTCCGAGAGGATGCCCGAGAGCGGGCCGCCGATCATGAAGCCGGTGGTGAGCGGGATCAGGGCGATCCCAGCCCACAGGGGCGTCACGGCGAACGTGTACCCGTGGCGCGGGAGCCAGATGCCCTGCAGCCAGATGATGAGCATGAACATCAGCCCGCCGCGCCCGAGCGCCCCGAGGAAGCTGGCGAAGACGCCGGCCGAGAAGGCGCGGATCTTGAAGAGCTGGAGCCGGAACATGGGTTCGGCGGTGTGGAGCTCGATGTAGGCGAAGAGCACGAGGAAGGCCACGCCGACGCCGAGCTCGGTCAGCACGGTCGGGTTGGTCCAACCCATGGACGAACCTCCGTAGGGCTCGATCCCGTAGGTGATCCCGACCATGACGAGGATCAGCCCGATGGCGAAGGTGGCGTTGCCGGCCCAGTCGATGCGCGCCCGCGAGCCCTTGGCGACCTCCTTGAGCGAGAAGTACCCCCACACCGTCGCGAAGAGCCCGATGGGCACCGAGACGAGGAAGATCAGGCGCCAGTTGATGGGGGCGAGGAGGCCGCCCAGCAGGAGCCCGATGAAGGAGCCGCTGATGGCGGCGGCCTGGTTGATGCCGAGGGCGAAGCCGCGGCGGTCGGGCGGGAAGGCGTCGGTCAGGATCGCCGCCGAGTTGGCCATGAGCATGGCAGCCCCCACACCCTGGAAGATGCGCATGACGATGAGCCAGATGCCGCCGGCGGTGCCCGTCATCCAGGTGATGCTGAGCAGGAGGGAGAAGAGGGTGAAGACGGCGAAGCCGAGGTTGTAGATCCTGACCCGGCCGTAGAGGTCGCCCAGGCGGCCGAGGCTCACCACCAGCACGCTGGTCACGATGAGGAAGCCGAGGATCATCCAGAGCAGGAAGAAGGTGTTCGACGGCAGGAGGGGGTCGAGGTGGATGCCGCGGAACACGTCGGGCAGGGCGATGAGGACGATGGAGGCGTCGATCGTCGCCATGAGCATGCCGAGCGTCGTGATGAACAGCGCCGTCCAGCGGTGGTCGTCGTCGGCGTGGACGGGGGCGACGACGGCCGTCGCGGCGGCCTCGGCCGTGTCTGGGGAGATGAGGTCGGTCATAGAGGCGCGCCCTTCGGGCGGTCGGTGTCCGTGGCTGGCAGCTCGTCCTCCCTTTCCGATCGGGCCCCACCGTTCAGGAATGGCCCATTCCGCTTTGGTAGCATAACCGGAACCAACCGTTCCGTCTAAGGGGACCTCCGAATCCGTGGCCCGCTCGCACAGCAACTACCGCGTCACCTTCGCAACCCTCGCCACGGCAGCGCTGGCGTTCAGCCTGCTGCAGTCGCTCATCATCCCCGCCATCCCCCAGCTCGAGCACACGTTGCACACGTCGGAGAGCGGGGCGAGCTGGCTGTTGACCGCGTACCTGCTGAGCGCCGCCATCGCCACGCCGACCCTGGGCCGGGTCGGCGACATGATGGGCAAGGAGAAGATCATCGTCGCCGTTCTCATCGCCCTCTCGGTCGGAACGTTGATCAGCGCGCTGGCCACCTCGCTGCCAGTGATGCTGGTGGGGCGAGTGATTCAGGGCGCGGCCGGGGCCGTGTTCCCGCTCGCCTTCGGCATCATCCGCGACGAGTTCCCCGCCGAGCGGGTGGCGGGTGCCATCGGCGTGATGTCGGCCATCCTCGGCGCCGGTGCGGGCGCAGGCATCGTGCTGGCCGGTCCCATCCTCGTGCACCTCAACTACCACTGGCTCTTCTGGTTCCCGCTCATGATGTCGGTCACGGCGACCATCGCCACGTTCGTGTTCGTGCCCGAGTCGCCGGTTCGCTCCCCGGGCCGCATCAACTGGCTGGGCGCGGTCCTCATGTCGGGCTGGCTGGTGACGGGGCTGCTCGCAATCTCCTACGCGCCGACGTGGGGCTGGGGCAACGTGTCTGTCCTCGGGCTCGGCATCGCCACCGCGGTCCTGCTCGTGGCGTGGATCATCTCGGAGAACCGCTCCGCCTCGCCACTGGTCGACATGAAGATGATGCGCGTCCGGGCCGTCTGGACCACGAACCTCGCCGCGCTGCTCTTCGGGTTCGGCATGTTCGCCATGTTCATCGCACTACCCCAATTCACCCAGACGCCGACCCACGTCGGCTACGGGTTCGGGGCCTCGGTGACCCAGTCGGGCCTCTACCTGCTGCCCTTCGCGGTGGCCATGGTCATCGTGGCCCCGATGACCGGGCGGCTCTCGGTGCTCGTCGGCTCCAAGATCGTGCTCGTGGCCGGTTCGCTCTTCGCCGCCTCGAGTTACCTCCTCCTTGTGCTCAGCCACAGCCAAGCCTGGTCGATGTACACCGCAACGGGTCTGCTTGGCATCGGCATCGCCCTGGGCTTCGCCAGCATGGCGAACCTCATCATCGAAGCGGTGCCGCCCGAGCAGACGGGGGTGGCCACGGGGATGAACACCAACATCCGCAGCATCGGTGCCGCGCTGGGCAGCGGGGTCGCGACGAGCCTCGTCATCAGCACCGTGTTGCGCGACGGCTACCCGGCCGAGCGGGGTTACGTCCTGGCCTTCGCGGTCAGCGGCGCCGGCCTAGTCGTGGCCGCGCTGGCCGCGCTGCTGATCCCCCGGCGTGAGGCGGCCTCCGTCGTGGTACGCGAACGTCATCGCGCGTTGACGGCGGAGGCAGAGGTGATCGTCGGCGCCATCGCCTTCGGACCGGAGGACCTGGCGTGACCCGGCGCAGCACGCCGGAGCCCCCGGCGCCGCCCGTGGTCGAGGAGGCGCGGCCGCTCCGCCGTGACGCCGAGGTGAACCTCGGCCGGATCCTGGCGGCGGCGCGCGACGTCTTCGCCGAGCAGGGGTTCGACGCGCCCATGGAGGCGATCGCCACCCGGGCCGACGTCGGCGTGGGCACCCTCTACCGGCGGTTCCCCACCAAGGCCGACCTGTTCAACGCCGTGGTGGACGCGGCGCGGCGGCGTGTGCGCGAGATCGCCGAGGAGGTGGTCGCCGACGTGCCACCCGGTGAGGCGGCGTTCGAATTCGTGCGGCGCTGCATCGAGGTGCCGAGCGTGTGGCGGGCCACCATCTCCGCGCCGCCCTGGGGCTCGAACCGCGGGACCGGGCTCACCCAGATCGCCCCGCTGCTCGGGGAGATCGTGGCGCGGAGCAAGGAGTCGGGCACCCTGCGCCCCGATGTCGAGGTGACCGACGTCGTCGTGGTGCTGAAGGCGGTGCGGTCGATCGCGGACCTGTGCGACACGCCGGGGTCGAAGCCGTCGCTGCGCTTCCTCGAGCTGGCCCTGGACGGGTTGCGCCCGGGCCACGAGCCGCCGGCGCACCCGCCGCTCAGCGTCGGGCAGCTGGCCGGGCTCCTCGATCAGCGCTGACGCCGGCGGTTCGGGCGGGACGCGTCTCCGGCCATGTGACGGGCGGCTCCTCCCGTCCGTGTCACATTGAAGGGGGACCGCGGGTCACCTCTCTGGGACATGTGCTGGAGGAGGATATGACCGATGGACGAAGACGAATGGCTGGCGGTCCGCTTCGAGCAGCACAGGGCCCGTCTACGGGGGGTTGCCTACCGGATGCTCGGGTCGCTCACCGAGGCGGATGACGCCGTCCAGGACGCCTGGCTGCGCCTGAGCCGGGCACGGGCGGACGACATCGAGAACTTGGGTGGCTGGTTGACGACGGTCGTCGCCCGTGTCTGCCTGAACATGCTGCGCTCGCGCAACGTGCGACGCCAGGAGCCACTCGGCGCGCACGTCCCCGACCCCGTCGTCAGCCCCGAGGGCGAGCTCGACCCGGAGGAGGAGGCGCTGCTGGCCGATTCGGTCGGTCTCGCCCTCCTCGTCGTCCTCGACACCCTGACCCCGGCCGAGCGATTGAGCTTCGTCCTGCACGACATGTTCGACCTTCCCTTCGACGAGATCGCGCCGATGGTCGGTCGGACGCCGGCCGCCGCCCGGCAGTCGGCCAGCAGGGCGCGTCGCCGTGTCAAGGGGGCCGAGGTCCCGGCACCGGACGCCGATCTCGCGCGCCAGCGGGCGGTGGTCGACGCCTTCCTCCAGGCTTCGCGAGGGGGGGATCTCGACGCCCTCATGGCCGTGCTCGACCCCAACGTGGTGCTGCGGATCGATGCCGGAGACCAGCGCCGGGCCGCCTCCATGGTGATCAGCGGCGCCGAGGCCGTCGCCGGGCAGTCCCGCCGAGGGCTGCGGTCGATCCTGGCCCGGCCGGCCTACGGCCTGGTCCCCGCGCTCGTGAACGGCGCCGCCGGGGTGATCCTCACCATGGATGGGAACCCCATGACGGTGATGGGGTTCACCGTCACGGGGGGCAGGATCGCGGCGATCGACTCGATCGCCGACCCCGCACGCGTCAGCCGGATTGCCGCCACCGTCTTCTCCGACGGGTAGCGGGCCAATCGCCTCGGCCAGCTGGCGCCGGTCCACCCCGTCCACGCGCTCGCGGGGTGCCGTCTCGCCTCCGGGCGGGTCCATCCATGTCCACGGCCCATGACCGCATACCCGACGGCCTGCACCCCGTTCATCCTGGACCTCACCAACCCCTACCGCCATCTCGAGATCCGGGGCGGGGCCGTGGTCGTGCCCGACGACGACCGTGCCTTCGCCGAGAAGGTCGGGGCCACATACGGCGCCGACCTGAGCGAGCACGACGCGCCGGCCGACCATCGGGTCAAGGTGCGCAACCTCCCGGTCCGCATCAACGCCGTGAACATGCGCGGGGAGGGCGCACCCCAGCACCGGGGCGCCACCTCGGGCATACTCCGGACGTGCAGTCAACACCTGCCGGCGACCTCTTCTTGCCCGAGCCCGAGCCGCGGCGGTGCGCTACACCGTGATCTCGGTCGACGACCACGTCGTCGAGCCACCGCACACCTTCGAAGGCCGGCTCCCCGCCGCGCTCCAGGACGGGGCACCCCGGATCGTCGAGACGCCGGAGGGTCACCAGGTGTGGGAGTTCGAGGGCGGTCGCTACACCCAGGTCGGCATGAACGCCGTCGCAGGCAGACGCCCCGAGACGGTGCGCGTCGAGCCGTTCCGCTTCGACCAGATGCGGCCCGGCTGCTACGACGTCGACGCCCGCGTGCACGACATGGACATCAACGGGGTGTGGGCCTCGGTGAACTTCCCGTCCATGATCACCGGCTTCTGCGGCCGGGTCTTCTTCGACGCCAAGGACCGGGACCTCGGCCTGGCCTGCGTGCGGGCCTGGAACGACTGGCTCTTCGAGGAGTGGTACACCCCGCACCCCGACCGCATCGTCCCGCTCGGGATCACGTACCTCGCCGACCCCGACCTCGCCGTAGCCGAGATCCGCCGCAACGCGGAGCGCGGCTTCACGTCAGTGACCTTCCCGGAACGCCCGCACGTCATCGGGTTGCCCTCGTTGTGGGACCGCGCGCACTGGGACCCCATCATGGAGGCCGTGGTCGAGACGGACAGTGTGGTCTCTCTGCACGTGGGGAGCTCGGGCCTGACCCCGGCCCCGCCCGGGGCCGGCATGGACGCCCTGCAGCTCGGGGCCACCCTCTTCGGCCAGCTGTCGCTCACCGCGTGCAGCGAGTGGCTGTGGTCGGGGTACGCGACGCGCCACCCGACGCTCAAGATCGCCATGAGCGAGGGCGGCATCGGCTGGGTGGCCATGCTGCTCGACCGGCTCGACAACATCGTCGACCGCTCGGGCTACGGCGTCGGTTGGGACACGCGTCCAGCCGACGTGCTGCGGCGCAACTTCTGGTTCTGCACGATCGACGACCCGTCGACCATCGACACCCGCCACGCCATCGGCGTCGAGCACATCATGGTCGAGGTCGACTACCCGCACGGCGACAGCACCTGGCCCGACACCCAGGACGTGATCGAGAAGTGCTGGGGCCACATCCCGGCCGACGAGCTGCGTGCCATGTGCTGCGAGAACGCGGCCGCCCTCTACCGTCACCCGCTGCCCGACCCGGTGCTGCCCCCGAGGGGCTGAGAGGAGCCACCCGTGTTCAGGCCGACCGCCGAGAAGCTCATGCCGGACCTCACGCCGCGCGAGGAGCTCGTCGTGCTCGCCCGCGCCCTGTGGCGGGAGGGCTACAACGACCACCTGGCCGGGCACATCACCGTCAACCTCGGCGACGGGACGCTGCTCTGCAACCCGTGGCTGCTCACCTGGGCCGAGCTGCGACCGTCGCAGGTGCTGCGCATCGACCTCGAAGGCCGCGTCGTGGAGGGTGACTGGCCCGTCCCGCTCGGCATCCCGCTCCATCTGGAGTTGCACAAGCTGCGGGCCGACGTCGGCTGGGCGGTGCACAACCACCCGCTCTTCGGCACGGTGTGGGCGGACCTGGCCCAGGTGCCGCCGATCCTCGACCAGAGCTCGGCGCTCGGCGGCGGCACGCTCGTGCTCGTCGACGAGTACGAGGGGCCGGTGAACGACCCCTCGAGCGCGCGCCGTGCCGTGGAGCAGATGGGGGGCGCGGCCATGGCGCTGCTGGCCGGCCACGGCGTCTTCGTCCTCGGGGGCTCGGCCCGCGCCGTGCACCAGCGCGCCGTGGCGCTCGAGCAGCGCTGCCAGCACGCCTGGTACGCCCGCGCCGCCGGGGGCTCGGACGCGTCCCGTGTCCCGCGGGCCTTCGTCGACCTCATGGCCCAGAGCGACGGCGAGGGCTTCCTCGGCTTCTGGGAGGCGGCCGTGCGGGCCGAGCTGGCGGCCGATCCGGACCTGCTCGGCTGAAGAGCCCGTCGCCTCGGACAGCAGGCAGGTGACCTTGGTCTCTAGACGGACCCCGGACGACGTGGATAGCTGGAGGTATGACCACCTCGTCGTTCATGCGCCAGAACGATGCCTTCACCTGGTACATGGAGAACGATCCCGAGCTGCGCTCGACCGTGGTCGGTGTCGCCTGGCTCAGCAGGGCGCCTGCCTGGGAGGACCTGGTCGAGCGGCTCGAGCGGGCGACCCGCCTGGTCCCCTCGTTCCGGCAGCGCCTGGTCGAGATCCCGGCCCGCCTGGCCACGCCGCGCTGGACGACGGACGCCCACTTCGACCTCACCTGGCACCTGCGGAGGGTCGACGCGCCCGCACCGCACGGGCGGGACGAGGTGCTGGCGCTCGCCGGGCTCGCCGCCATGACCGCCTTCGATCACACCCGCCCGTTGTGGGAGTTCACGCTGGTCGGAGGGTTGGAGCGGGGCCAGGCCGCCATCATCATGAAGATGCACCACTCCCTGACCGACGGGGTCGGGGGCGTGCAGCTCGCCCTGGCCCTCTTCGACACCGAGGCGGACCACACGGTGAGCGACCCGGTGCCCGCCCCACCGCCCGGAGAGGACGTTGGCGGGCGCAGCCTGATGGTCCAGGTGGTGACCGACCGCGCCACCCGCCTGCGGGACGGGCTGGTCCGGGCCGCGCAGAGCGCACCGGCCGCCACCACTCGTGTCGTGCGCCATCCGCTGGGCGCCGGCAGCGATGTGGTGGAGACGGCTCGATCCATCGGGCGCACCGTGCGACCGGTCTCGACCGTGCTCTCGCCGGTCATGACCCAACGTGGGCCGGGACGGGTCCTGCACACGATCACCGTGGGCCTTGACGAGCTGAAGGAGGCGGGTGCCGCCGCCGGCGGGACGTTGAACGACAGCTTCATGGCCGGCATCACCGGTGGGCTACGCCGGTACCACGAGCGCCACGGCGCGACCGTCGAGGAGCTGATGGTGACCCTGCCGATCAGCATTCGCAAGGCCGACGACGCCCCGGGGGGCAACAGGATCACCCTGCAGCGCGTGCGGGTGCCGCTGAGCATGGCGGACCCGGTGCGCCGCATGCGCGTCATCGGGGCCAGCTGCCGGGCCGCCCATGGCGAGCGATCGCTGGCCTTCACGGACGCCATCGCCGGCGCATTGAACTTCGTGCCGACGACGGTCGTCGGCAACATGCTCAAGCACGTGGACTTCCTGGCCAGCGACGTCACCGGGTTCCCGCGCCCGATCTTCTTGTGCGGGGCGCGCGTCACCGGCTACTACGCCTTCGGGCCCACCATCGGTGCCGCCCTGAACGCCACCCTCTTCTCCTACGACGGCGTGTGCAACATCGGCATCACGGTGGACACGGCCGCCGTCCCCGACCACGAGGTGCTCGCCCAGTGCCTGTCCGAAGGCATCGCCGAGGTCATCGGCGTGGCCCACCCCGAGGAGGCAGCGGTCTCGTGCTGAGCGCCGCCCTCGACGTGTTCCGCCTGCGCCAGTACTTCGACGTCGTGACCGCGACGCGCGAGTGGGTTGACGGCATCCGCGACGACGTGGGCCTGCTGGGCGACGTCCGCCGGGCCACCTTCACCCTGCCGGGTGAGCGGCCCCGGCCGGTGGACCTACGGCCCTTCCCGAGCCCGCAGCCCTTCCGGACCGATTGGCTCGAGGGCAAGCGCCTCGCGCTCATGGCGACCGGCGGCAGCGGCGCCCTGGCCTCGGTCGTGGGGGCGGCGCGCGCCCTCGAGGAGGCCGGGGTGCGTCCGGCCGTGATCTCGCTGTGCTCGGGCTCCGCCCTCTTCGGGTTCCCGGTGGCCGCCGGCATCCCGGCCGCCGAGGTGGCCGAGTTCCTGCTCGCCTTCACGCCGGACGACTACGTCGACGTCGACTGGCGCACCCTGCTTTCGCTGGTGCCGACGGCCGGGCGGGGCTTCGCGGGCGTCATCTTGGGGGAGCGGATTGAGGCGACCTTCCGCCGCCTGCTCGGGGACATGACGCTCGGGGAGCTGGAGATCCCGGCCTACGCACCGGTGTGGTGCGTGGAGGAGAACCGGCTCGGCTACATCGGCCCGCGCACGCACCCGGACCTCAGCGTGGCCCGGGCCATCCGCATGGCGATCGCGCTCCCGCTGTTCGTCGCGCCGGTGAGGCTCGACGGCCGCTCCTGGTGCGACGGCGGCCTGGTCGACATCTTCCCCGTGCGCCCGGTGCTCGAGCTGGAGCGGCCCTGCGACGTCGCGCTCGCCATCAACGGCTTCTACCCGCCCGAGTTCGCGGGCGAGGACGCGACGGGCTGGGAAGACCGGCGGGCCAGCATCCTCTACGTGGCGAGCCAGGTGCGAACGAGCCAGCAGAGCGAGCTGGCCCGGGTCAACCTGAGCCGGCTGCGCGCCGTCACCGCCGTCATGATGATTGAACCGGTTCCCTACGAGAAGGTGCGCGGCGTCGGCTTCTACCGCCAGTTCCTCAACACGTCCGAATGGCCGGCCTTCATGCGGTCGGGCCGGACCGAGACGCGGCGAGTACTGCGCGCGCACCGTGACCGGGATCCCGAGCGGGCACGGGCACGCGCCGCGGCCACCGAGGGCCCTCACGCCGTCCCGAAGACCTTGGCCAACTCGTAGGGGACGGGCGTGTCCAGCTGGTCGTAGGTGCACGACGCCGGGTCTCGGTCGGGGCGCCAGCGCACGAAGGACGTGGCGTGGCGGAAGCGGTCCCCCTGCAGGTGGTCATAGGACACCTCGCACACCCGCTCGGCGCGCACCGGCTCCCATGTCATGTCCTTGCTCGCGTTCCAGCGGTTCGGCCCGCCCGGCATCCGGCCTCCCTCGCCCTCGGGCGCCCAGCCCGCCCACGGGTGGCCGTCCATCGCTCCGGACCGGAGGGGCTCGAGCTCGTCCACCAGCTCGCGCCGGCGGGCCACGCTGAAGCCGGAGGCCACGCCGACGTGGTGCAGGGTCCCCTCCCCGTCGAACAGCCCGAGCAGCATCGACCCCACGCCCGCCCCGTCCTTGTGGGTACGGAACCCCCCCACCACGCAGTCGGCCGTGCGCTGGTGCTTCACCTTGACCATGGCCCGCTTGTCGGGCAGGTAGTGCAGGTCCCCCGCCTTGGCCACGACGCCGTCGAGCCCGGCGCCCTCGAAGCGGGAGAACCAGTCGTCCGCCACGTCGGGGTCGTCGGTGGCCGGGGTGAGGTGGACCGGCGGGCGCGCCTTGGCGAGCAGCTCCTCGAGCGCGGCACGCCGCGTGGCGTAGGGCGTCTCCATGTACGAGCGGTCGGCGCGGGCCAGCAGGTCGAAGGCCACGAAGGACGCCGGCGTCGACTCGGCCAGCTGGCGGATGCGCTTCTCGGCCGGGTGGATGCGCTGCGACAGCGCGTCGAAGTCGAGGCCCCTCGGCCCGGCGATGACGATCTCGCCGTCGAGCACGCAGCGGTCCGGGAGCTCGCGCCGGAGCGCCTCGACGAGCTCGGGGAAGTAGCGCGTGAGCGCCTTCTCGTTGCGGCTGCCCAGCTCGACGTCGTCCCCGTCCCGGAAGACGATGCAGCGGAAGCCGTCCCACTTCGGCTCGTAGAAGAGGCCGTCGTCGCGGGGCAGCTCGCGGCGAGCTTGGCCAGCATGGGCGACACCGGGGGCTGGACGGGGAGCGTCACCGGGGATCAGCCATCGTGCGACGCCGCCCAGGCCAGGAGGTCGTCCACGGACGCACGGTTGACGATGCGCCCGGGGTCGAGCCCGGCGTCCACCGCCTTGGCGCAGCCGCGGGGGAGCCACTCGAGCTGCCCGGGCGCATGGGCGTCGGTGTCGATGCTGAACGAGCACCCGAGCTCGGACGCCTGGCGCAGCAGGTCCTGGGGTGGATCCTGGCGCTCGGGACGCGAGTTGATCTCCACCGCCGTCCCGGTGCGGGCGCAGGCGGAGAACACCGCCTCGGCGTCGAACGTGGACTGGGGCCGGCCACGCCCCATGACGAGGCGGCCGGTGCAGTGGCCCAGGATGTCGGTATGGGGGCTGTCGATGGCGGCGAGCATACGTGCGGTCATCTGCGCCGAGTCCATGCGCAGCTTGGAGTGGACGCTGGCCACCACCACGTCGAGCTCCGCCAGGAGGTCGAGATCCTGGTCGAGCGAGCCGTCCTCCAGGATGTCGACCTCGATGCCGGTCAGGATCCGGAACGGCGCCAGCTGCTCGTTGAGCTCGGCCAGCACGTCGAGCTGCCGGCGGAGCCGCTCGGCGTTCAGCCCGTGGGCCACCGTGAGCCGCGCGCTGTGGTCGGTGAGGACCAGGTACTCGTGGCCGAGGGCGCGGGCCGCCTCGCCCATCTCGAGGATCGGGCTGCCCCCGTCGGACCAGTCCGAGTGGGAGTGGCAGTCGCCGCGCAGCGACTCCAGCAGCTCGAGGGCCGCCCCGTCGAGCTGGAGGTCGTCGGGCTGGCCCTCACGCTCCAGCTTGGCCAGGTAGTCGGGGACGCCGCCCTCGAGCGCCTGCTGGATCACCTGGGCCGTCGACTTGCCGACGCCGGGGACGCTCTGGAGGCGTCCGGCTTCGGCCAGCGCCGCCAGCTCGTCCGCCGGCATCCCGTCCAACGCCTTCGCCGCGCCGCGAAAGGCGCGCACCTTGTAGGTGTCGGCGCCGCCGCGCTCGAGGAGGAACGCGATCCGCTGCAGCGCCTCGAGCGCGTCCATCGCCTAGGCCTTCTTGGCCCGGCTGGGGGCGACGCGGGGCGGCTCGTCGGGCATCTTGGGGTACTGCGGCGGCCACGGGGCGTCGTGCAGCCCGGCCGCCTTGTCCCGTTCGGCCAACGCGAGCAGCGACTCGAGCGACTGGGGCTTCGCCGCGATGTCGGCCCACGGGTCGCCCCGCCGGCGCACCAGGTCGGGCACGGTGAAGATGGTCAGCTCGTCGGAGACCACGGTCTCGACCTCTTCCCATGTGAGCGGCGTCGACACCTGGCCGCCCGTGCGGGGCCGGGCGAACCACGCGCCGAACACCGTCTTGTGCGGCGCGTTCTGGTTGAAGTCGACGAAGACGCGGCTGCCGCGCTCCTCCTTCCACCAGTTGGCCGTGATCTGCCCGGGGTGCCGCCGCTCGAGCTCGCGGGCCAGCGCCACCGCAGCGGCGCGGACCTCCACCGAGTCCCAGCGCGGCTCGAGCCGCAGGTAGACGTGGAGGCCGTTGCTGCCCGTCGTCTTGGGGTACCCCCGCAGGCCGAGCTCGGAGAGCAGGTCGCGGCAGAGCAAGGCAGCGGCGCGCACCTCGTCGAAGCCGATGCCGGTCGTCGGGTCGAGGTCGATGCGCAGCTCGTCGGCGTGCGCGGGATCGGCCGCGAGATACGGCCACAGGTGCAGCCCCAGGCAGCCGATGTTGACGGCCCACACGACGTGCGCGATGTCCGCCACCACCAGCGCGTTGGACGTGGTGCCGTTGGGCGTCGACACGACCGTCGACTGCAGCCAGTCGGGTGCGCCGTTCGGGATCCGCTTTTGGTAGAAGGACTTTCCGCCGGCGCCGTCGGGGAAGCGCTGCAGCATGGCGGGGCGGCCACCGGCGGTGTTGAGAAGGTGCTCGCCGATCTCGAGGTAGTACGAGACGAGGTCGTACTTCGTGGCGCCCAACGCGGGGAAGTACACCTTGTCGGGCCGTGAGACGCGTACCTCGCGGCCGTCGACCTCCACCGTACGCTCGTCCTCCCCGGCCACGGCCGACGACTCTACCGATGTGTGAGCCCACATTCCCGTGGCGTGCGTCAACGCGATGTGGTGCCCGCATCCGCTCAGAACTCCACCGCGCAGAAGGCCCTGGGGCCGAGTACGACCCTCGCCGGCTCACGTGAGGCTCGGTTCGGCTGCCCAAGAAACCCCTTGCGCCCCCGGTGTGGGGCCCACAAGATGAGGGGCCTGATGCCGCATGCGGGAGGCACCCCCGCTCCTCGTGTCGGTCGGCATCGCCGAAGGGCGCGGGTATGGACGCACGTCCCCAGCTGGAGATCCTGGTCCGGGAGGGCGAGGGCTGCGCCCGGATCTGTCTGCGTGGTGAGCTCGACGTGGCGACCGCCGCCGACCTCAGCGAGCACCTGGCGGCGCTCAACCGCAGCGGCATCACCGAGCTGACCGTCGACGTGGCCGAGCTCTCCTACATCGACCCGGCCGGCCTGTTCCCGCTGGTGGCAGAGCAGCAGCGCGCCACCGCCTCGGGCATGACGTTGCGCATCGAGTCGCCGACCGGCTTCGTCCGCGACCTGTTGACCGTCACCGGGCTGTTGGACTACCTGACGGTGTCACCACCCAGGGACGAGACCGCCAACTAGCAACGATTCAGCGGCGCCCGCGCCGATGCGAGTCGGCCGGTGCGGGCAATGCCCCCTCGGCCAGCGCCCGGTCGTCGGCGGCCACGCGGGCCAGCGTCGCAGCGCGCAGGCTGTCACTCAGCGCAGCGCGCGCCGAGGACCAGACCCAGTGCATCGCGCACACGTCGTCCCAGTGGCACGGCCCGCCGCGCAGCGCGCATTCCGACGTCTGGATCGGGCCCTCGAGCGTCTCGACGATCTCGAGGATGGTGATGCCCCCGGCTTCCCGAGCCAGCAGGTAGCCGCCCGCCGGCCCCGACCGCGAGGTGACGAGGCGGGCGCGCTGGAGCTCCTGGAGCACCTGCTGGAGGAAGCCGGTCGGGATGTCCATGGCGGCACCGATGTCGGCCGCCTTGGCGTGGGACCCCTGGTGGTTGGCCAGGTAGATCAGGGCCCGGATCCCGTAGTCGGTCCGGTTCGTCGGCATCAGCTTCATGTGCCCCCATTCTCCACTGGGCGGAGCGGGACCAAAGTCCCTTGACGGCGCCCCAATCCTCTATATTCTAACGGTAGGAAAGCGAGATACCGAGCCCTGCCGGCCCGGCAGCGACAGAAGGGAGGTTGCCGTGTTCAAGAACTGCATGCGACGCCCGCTGGGTCAGGACTTCGCCCGCGGCTGGCCGGACGAAGCGCAGGACGACGAGAGCGGGCCCCTGGTGCTCTTCGAGTCACCGGACGGGGCCGAGGCGCATGCCGCCTGGAAGGTGCTGCGCCGCAATGGTTATCGCATGACGTGGTGTCCCGGGCCACAGGGCGGTTTCTCCCCCCGATGCGCCCTGTCGGCCACCGGGCACTGCCAGCTGCTCGACGAGGCCGACGCCGTGGTGAGCTCCCTGGACCTGCGCGACCCGCGGAGTGAGGAG
Organism: uncultured Acidimicrobiaceae bacterium; assembly: GCA_963717455.1. Lineage (GTDB taxonomy): Bacteria > Actinomycetota > Acidimicrobiia > Acidimicrobiales > RAAP-2 > Bog-473. The sequence continues at coordinate 273,431 of OY970336.1, read as the reverse complement.
GTCGTGCGGGCCCTTGATGCGCAGGCTCCCGAGACGCCCGTCGTGGTCGTCGCGCCGCGGGGATCAGCGGCGAGGTGGGCCGAGGAGGCCCCTGAGTGCGAGGTGATCGGGGGACCGCTGAGCACGAAGGTGCTCGTCCGTGCATTGAGCGTCGCCCGCGCCCCGAAGGCGCCGGCGGAAGCCGCAGCGGGCTAGGCGGGCTGCGCTTGCAGGTCGGGCTCTGCCGAGAGCTCGACGCCGCGAGCGATGAGCTCGTGCTCCAGTCGGGCGCGTTCGCGCACCGGGTGGGTGAAGTCGGCCGGTCCGGTCGGCACCCGGCGCGACTCGCAGAGCCGGATCAGCGCGGCGTCGTATGAGAGCTCCCGGGCCAGCGCCTCAGCAACGGGGGCCCGCGTGTCCCCTTCGGTCGCTCGAAGCCTGGCCCGGGAGTGCACGAGGTCGGCCAGCAGCAGGTCGTCGGACCTGTGCCCTTCCTCTCCTTTGCCAAGGGCCCGCGTCAGGAGGTCGACATACATGACCACCCCATGATGGTGACCGTTCGGCCCGCAAGGCCGGTAGGGCTGAATGTCCCATCTTGCGCGGGTCTGCTGCCCGGAACGGCGGTTGAAAACCCCTGGTGGAGGAGTCGGAGTCGTTTCGGGTTCGTGAACTCTGCCGCCGCTCCCTTGCGCCCCGGATTGGCGCAGCCCACAATCGGTTGTGGGGCGCCCGAGCCGCGTGAGGAGGGGAGCGTCCAGGTGCCGTGCCCACCCCCCAGCCGGCCCTGGCCTGATCGGAGCGAACACCTCAGCGGTCACTGAGGTCCTGCGGACGACCCGCCCGTACTCCCCCCGGGCGGGTCGTTTCGCGCCCACCTGGGGACTCAGATGAAGTCGGCGAGCGCCTCCCACCCCTGCGGGGGCGGCGCCAGGCGCCAGAACTGCTCGGGGACACGGCCCGCCATGCGCGCCGTGAGTGCGTGGTCGCGCTCGAGGGGAGGGATCTGTGAGGTGTAGGCCCAGATGGCGCGGCGCTTGCGCTCCTCGTCGGGGACGTGGGGGACGATGGCGGGGGTCGGCCAGGGGTGCGAGCGCAGCAACTTGGCGACCCGCCAGGCCAGGAGCCCCGGGATGTGCTTGTAGCCGTGGTCCTCGTAGCAGAACCACTCCCGGTCCGGCTGCTCCTCGCGCACCAACAGGCTGGCCTCGTGCACCATGACGTGGTCGGGGTTGGCGAGCCCCATCGGGAAGAAGACGGAGGTCGGATCGAGCTCGGCGATGGCGGCCCCGAGGACGGGTGCCACGTCGGCCGGTCGAGGGCGGTCCTCTGGAGCCAGGTACTGGTGGTCGGCGAAGTCGAGCCAGCGGTAGCCCGACTCGAGGACCGACATGGCGGCCACGTCCTCCTCACGGCGCACCGCGACGACGTCGTCGCCGGCGACGAACCCGCCCAGGGCGTCCCAGTCCGACGGCTCTTCCGGGTAGGCGGGTGGTGCGCCTCCGAGCACGGTGATGACCGTGGTGTTGTCGTAGCTCGCGATGAGGTGGCCCGCCCCCATGGCGGCGTCGTCGAAGTGGGGGGAGACCACGACGATGCGCGCGAACGCGGCGGGGTCGACCTCGCCCCATGTCGGCTCAGCGAAGGTGTTGCTCACGGGCGGATCATACGGGCACGTCGTCGACCTCGCCCGACACGTAGTGGCGGAACGCCGGCATGAGTGCGCCGATGACAGCGGCGCCGACGATGCACGCCAGGCCGCCGGAGATCACCGAGAACTCCACGCTCGTCAGCGTGGCCACGGCGCCAGACTCCATGTCGCCCACGCGTGGGCCGCCCTGCACGACGGCCATCTGGATCGACGACATGCGGCTGCGGAAGCGCTCGGGGACGGAGCTCTGCAGCATGGTGTTGCGCAGGACGGCGGAGATCACGTCGGCCCACCCTGCCACCGCGAGCAGCACGAGCCCGACCCAGAGCGTGTCGACCAGCCCGAACAGTGCGATGGCGGCGCCCCACACCGAGACGGCCACGATCACCGCCCACCCCTGGCGGCGCAGGTTGGCCACCCAACCCGTGGTGACGGCGCCGATCAGCGCGCCGACGCCCGGCGCGGCATAGAGGAAGCCGAGCGCGACGGTGCCACCCCCGAAGACCGCACCCGCCATGGCGGGGAAGAGCGCCCGGGGCATGCCGAACACCATGGCGTTGATGTCGATCAGGTAGACGCCCTGCAGCGCCTGGCGCGAGCGGAGGTAGCGCAGCCCCTCCCTGGTCGACTGCCAAGGCGAGAGGCCCCCGGCGCCTTCCGCCGGCGGGATCGGCCGGAGCATGGCCGAGGTGACGGTGGCCACGACGAAGGACACCGCGTCGAGCGCGTAGACGAGCGGGAGCCCGATCCCGAGCAGGAGGCCCGAGAGCGCCGGGCCGACGATGACGCCGACCTGGAAGACGATCTGCATCATCGCCGCGGCGGCCGCGAGCTGCCGGCGCTCGACCATGCCGGGCACTGACGCCATGCGGGCAGTGTTGGAGAACCCCATGAGGCCGGCGGCCAGGGAGCTCACGACGTAGAGCACCGCGAGCGACGGGTGGGCCACGGCGGCGTTCACGGCCATGGCGGTGCTCGTGAGCGTCATGGCGGCCGCCGTCCAGATCATGATGCGCCGCTTGTCGACCGCGTCGCCGATCGGACCGGCGGACAGGGCGCCGGCGAGGAACGGGATGAGCTGGGCCATGCTGATGGCACCCACCTGCAACGAGGAGTGGGTCATGGAGTACACCTGGTAGGGGATCGCGACGACGGTCAGCTGCGTCCCCATGATGGAGATGAGCTGCCCGGTGAACAGCAGCCGGAAGTCGCGGCTCTCGCGCAGCGGGGTGGTGTCCACCAGGATCCGGCCCGGCATGGCAGCAGCCTATGGTCGGCCCGAGGACGGCCCCGGCGTGTGGTGAGTCAGGAGAGTTGCCGACCCAGGTCGCGCACGGAGATGTCCCAGGCGGCCGGCCAGTCCCGGCTGCGCAGCAGTGCGTCGCTGCCACCGTCGCAGAAGACCACCGACCCGCAGAAGAACGCGCCGTCGGGGCCGAGCAGGAACTCGATCAGCGCGGCGATCTCCTCGGGCCGGCCGGGGCGCCCGACCGGGATGGGGAGCATGCCGAGCAGGGGGCCGGTCTCGGGGTCGGCCCGCATGGCCGCCACCATCGGCGTGTCGATCATGCCCGGTGCGATCGCGTTGAGCCGGAGCCCCGCACCAGCCCACTCGGGCCCCGTCGCCTGGCGCCTGACCCAGTGCGCCACCGCCAGCTTCGTGGCGGGGTAGGCCACCAGGGAGCCCCGGGCATCCGCGATACGCGCGCTCAGCTCTTCGTCGTGAGCCAGGCAGGCGTCCACGAGGTCGGCCGGAATGGCCGGCTGCACCGTGGTCGAGTTGGAGCTGATCGCCACGGCGGCGCCCCCCGGCGCCAGCAGTGGGCGCAGCCCCTCGAGGACCTCCACCGTGCCGAAGTAGTTCACCGCGGCCAGCAGCGACCCGGCACGGCTCGGGGATCCGGCCAGCCCGGCGCAGGTCACCACGCCGGCCAACGTCCCGCCGCAACGCTCGGCCACCTCGGCGATGGCCCGTGCCCGCCCGTCCGGGGTGCCCAGGTCGGCCACCACGTCGGCCTCGTCCACGTCGACCCCCACGACCCGCTGCCCTGCGGCGCGCAGGCGGCTCGTGGTGGCGGCGCCGATCCCTGATGCCGCGCCGGTGATGACGACGGCGCGCTCAGGCAGCGGGGCGCGCCTTGAGGAGGGCGAGCGCCTTGTCGGCGTGGGAGCCCATGGACACCTCGGAGTGGATCACGTCGAGGATCGTGCGGTCGGTGTCGATGACGAAGGTCATCCGCTTGTTGGGCAGGAAGCTGGGGCCCCGCTTCGCTCCGAGCTGGGCCGCCACCACGCGGTCGGGGTCCGACAGCAGAGGGAAGCCGAGCGACTCCTTCTCGTCGAAGCGCTTCTGCTTGTCGACGGTGTCGGCGCTGATGCCGACCGGCTGCGCACCGACGGCGGCGAACTCGGCGGCCAGGTCACGGAAGTGACAGCTCTCCTTCGTGCAGCCGTACGTCATGGCCGCGGGGTAGAAGAAGAGCACGACGGGCCCGTTGGCCAAGAACCCGCTGAGGGTGCGGGGTGTGCCCGTCTGGTCGGGGAGCTCGAAATCGGGGACGGCATCGCCTTTGCGCATCAGCTCAATGTAGAGCGAAGCGGCCGTTGCGTGCCGGGTCAGGCCTCGAAGCGGAAGCCCACGCCCCGCACGGTGACCAGGTGGCGCGGGTTGGCCGGGTCTGGCTCGATCTTGCGGCGCAGGCGCTTGATGTGGGTGTCGAGGGTGCGAGTGTCGGTCAGCTCCTGGTCCCACCACAGCCGGTCGATGCACCAGTCCCTGGTGACGACCTGGCCGCTGTGCGACATCAGCAGGGCGAGGAGGTCGAATTCCTTGCGGGACAGGTCGACGGGGACGTCACTGACCGTGACCTCGCGGCGACCGGCGTCGAGGCGCACCGGCCCGACGGCGAGGACCTCTTCATGGTGCTCGGCCACGGCCATGCCGCGCCGCAGCACGGCCCGCATGCGGGCGACCAGCTCGCGCAGGCGGAACGGCTTGGCCACGTAGTCGCTGGCGCCGAGCTCGAGGCCGAGCACGATGTCGACCTCGGAGTCGCGGGCCGTCACCATGATGATCGGCACCGGCTTGAGGCTCCGCATCTGCTGGCAGATCTCGATCCCCGACTGGTCGGGCAACATCACGTCGAGGAGGACCAGATCGGGGTGCACCCGGTGGAAGAGGCGGAGCGCCTCGTGCCCGTCCCCCGCGCTCTCGACCGCGAAGCCCTCCCGGGTCAGGCCCGACGCGAGGGCTTGGCGGTAGGACTCCTCGTCGTCGACCACCAGGACGAGGGGGCGGTTGTCCCGGGCCGGGCCCGTGAGGGGGGGCCGGCCGCTGGTTGCCGGTGCGTGTGCGATCGCCACGTTGTGGTCCGCCTCAGGCAGCGTCGTGGGGGACCCGGGGAGGGATGAACAGGGGGCGAGGGACAGGCGACGACGGCGGATGGGGGGAAGATCGCACCGGCGCCGCCTGAGCACGCGGGGAGGCGAATACCCGCGCCATGGTGACCAAGGACCCGATGAGCCCGCCGCCGTGTGCGCGCGCCGTTCGGAACCTGATGACCTCGGCCAGGGCTTCCTGGCCGTGATGGCGTCCGGCCACGGGAGCGGAACGGGTATCCCGGCCGGCATGATCCAACTGCTGATCGACGGGCGCCATCGGGTCTCACGCTACGGAGCCGAGGTGAACGTGCCGTGAAACGGGTGCAACCAACAAGTGGACTGAAGATGAACTCTTCACTGCTCCGTCCCTGCCCAGGGCGTTACGCTCCCTGGCACACGAGTGGGAGGTGCCCGATGACCGAGGCTATGGGCCACGGCGTGAACCAGCGCAAGGCCATTGCGATGACGCCCGACGAGGTCGAGGCGTTCCTGGCCGAACGACGCGCCATGACGATGTGCTCGCTGTCCCACGACGGTTCGATCCACGCCGTCGCCATGTGGTACGGGTTCCTCGACGGGTGCGTCACGGTGGAGACCAAGGCCAAGTCCCAGAAGGTGCAGAACCTGCGCCGGGATCCGCGTTGCACGCTGCTGTTCGAGGACGGTGACTACTACGAGGAGCTGCGCGGCGTGGAGCTGGTCGGCCAGGCGGAGATCGTCGACGACCCCGACAGGCTCTGGACGCTCGGCGTCAGCGTGTTTGAGCGCTACTACGGCGCCTATTCCGACGAGCTCAAGCCGTTCCTCGAGACCATGTTGCACAAGCGGGTGGCCATCAAGCTCCACCCGGAGCGGACCGTGAGCTGGGACCACCGCAAGCTCGGGCTCCCCGCCACGCGCCCGGCCCCGGGGTGAAGATCACGATCCGCCAGGCGGTCGCCGTGCCGCCGGCGCAGGCGATCGCCGCCTACGGCTCGCCCGACTTCTACGCGGACCGGCCGGCGAACGACGACATCGCCGTCCTCGAGGTGGTGCGTCATGACGACCGTGGTGACCACACCCTCATTGAGGTGCGCTTCGCGTTCACGGGCTCGGTGTCGTCCGCGGTGCGCCGGGTGATCGATCCCACGAAGATGTCGTGGATCACGAGGACCGAGGTGCGACCCGCCGAGGCGCGCACCCACTGGACGGTCCTGCCCGACCACTACCCCGACCGCTTGAGCGCCAGCGGGAGCTACCGCTTCGAGCCGGGGGGCGAGGGCACGGTCGTGACCGTCGACGGCGACCTCAAGGTGCACGTGCCGATCGTCGGGCGTTCCGTCGAGCGGGTCATCGTGTCGGGCTTGGCCACCTACATAGAGGACGAGGTGGCGAGCATCCCCGAGCGGGCGTCGTGAGGCTCAGGGGGCCGGCTGGTCACACGCCTTGAGCAGCTGGGTCATCCCGTCCTCGATGCCGGCCGACAGGACGTCGATGTCCTCGGTGGTGTCGTAGTCGCCGGTGATCCCGAAATTGACCTCGCCGTCGTAGGAGAAGATGGCGATCCCGAAGCGGATCTGCCCGCCGAGCGGCACGTAGGGGAAGGCCCGGATCATCCGCCGCCCGGCGGCGAAGAGCGGGAATTGGGGTCCCGGGACGTTGGTGGTGACCGTGTTGACGTTGCGCTGGCCCGCCCTCGTGGCCAGGCGCATCCCGAGCGCCAGCAGCATGGGCGGGGCGAAGCCCGACATGGAGGTCAGTGCCTCCCCGGCCACCGCCTGCTTGGAGTCCTTGAGGTCCTTCATCTGGTGGGTGATGGTGTGGAGGCGCAGCACGGGGTCCTCGATGTCCACGGGGAGCTCGGCGAACATGGCCGAGACCTTGTTCTCGAACGTGCCGTCCCCGACCGCCTTCCCCGAGGCGTCGCGCGGCCGCACCGAGACCGGCACCAGGGTGCGCACCACGCGCTCGACGTCCTCGTCGCGCGAGAGCAGGAGCTCGCGGAAGCCGTTGGTGATGCACGCCAGCACGACGTCGTTGAAGGTCCCCCCGAGCGCCCTGCGCACCCGCTTGATGTCGTCGACCGACGTCGTCGCCCAGGCGTAGCGCCGGTGGGGGCCGAGCGGGCCGTTGAGGCTCGACAGCGGCATCGGGCGGACCAGCCCGCTCAGGGCGAACAGGCCACCCGCCACCTCCATCGCGTAGCCGACCACCCTGCGGACGACGCGTGTCTGCGCCCGTGCCGCGCGGAGCTGCTCGTAGGGCGAGCGCACGATGTTCTCCAGCGCGTCCACCATGAGCTCGAGGCCCGATGGCATCGGTCGGGGGACCCAGTCGGTGTGCTCGGGACGCGGCGCGTCGGGACTGAGGTCCATGATCACGGCGAGCAGGTCGGTGCCCGAGATGCCGTCGACCAGCGCGTGGTGGGTCTTGGCCAGCATGGCCCACCGGCCGTCTTCGAGGCCCTCGACCACCCAGATCTCCCAGAGCGGCTTCGAGCGGTCGAGCTGCTGCGCCATGACGCGGCCCACGAGCTTGCGCAACTCGCTCTCGCCCCCGGGGGAGGGGAGCGCGGTGTGGCGGAGGTGGTACTCGATGTTGAAGTGCGGGTCGTCCACCCAGACCGGTCGCCCGAGCTCGAACGGGACGAACCGCACCTTCTGGCGGTAGCGCGGGACGAGGTCGAGCTTGGCGTCCACCATCGCGACGATGTCGGCGAAGGGCGGCGGCGGGCCTTCGAAGATGGCGACCGATGCGATGTGCATGTGGGACACGTGGTCCTCGATGTGGAGGAACGACGCGTCCAGGGGGCTCAAGCGGTCAGGGCCCATCGACCCTCCCTTCGGTGGCGCTTCCGGCCCGCACGCTACTACCGGGCGGCGGCCGGATCCCGGGTGTCAGCCGGCGCTGGCGGCGGTGACGGGCTCGCCGAGGGAGGCCAGAAGGGGCGTGGTGTGGATGCGCCGCAAGGTCTCCTCGTAGGCGGCCTCGATGACCCGCGGGCTCCGGTCCTCGGCCATCGCCCGCAGCCCCATGGCCCGGCGTGTGTCGGCCCCGGGCTCCAGGCTGATCACCGCCGTCCCCGCCTCCTCGAGCCGGGCGATCTCGCGCTCCATGCGGCGGTGCACGGTCCGGCGGAGGAGCCCATCGGCGCCGTTGGCGCTGCCCTGGGCCGCCGACATGGACGAGACGATCACGACCAGGTCGAGGTTCTCGGACCGCAGCACGTCCGCGTTGGTGACCGAGTGCACGCCGCCGTCGAGGTACTCGGTGCCTCCGATTGTGACCGGCCGGAAGTAGCCGGGAATGGCGCACGACGCCAGGACGGCGGGAGCGAGTCGCGTCGGGGGTGCCCCCGGTCGGCCGAACACGACCCGGGCGCCGTCGGAACGACGGACGGCGCAGATCCGCAGCCCGTCGGGCCAGCGATCGCCGATGTGCTCGTCGAGGCCGCGCGCGCGCTCGGTGATGTCGACCTGACCCCGTGGCATCAGCGTCACGGCGGCCACCTCGGGACGGAAGGCCAGTGGCCGCCGGGCGGCCCGGGTGAGGAGGGCGGGGGACGGCAGGGTCCACGGGCGCAGCAGGGATCGCACGGACGGGGTGGGCAGAGGCCCGGTGTCGGAGGGGAGGATGCGTTGGAGGATGGCCCCGCCTCGCCGCGAGGTGGGCATACCGTAGAGCGACGCCGCCAGATCCGTGGCCGGTACCCCGACGCGCAGGGCGGCGCCGGTGACGGAGCCAGCCGATGTGCCGACGACGACGGCCGCTTCACGGGCATCCCAACCCGCCTCGCGCTCGAGCGCAGCGAGGACACCGGCCTGATAGGCCTGGCCCACGACGCCACCCGCCCCGAGCACGAGACCGATGGACGGTGTCGTCCGGCTGCCGAACCCCCTACGGATCACCTTCATCACCCCCACTTCATACCCCGCACCAGAAACCGGTTCACCCAGATTTAACCTACTGGCCCATCCGTGCTGCGCCAAGGCTCCCGACACCCGGGGTGCAAACGGCCTGAGTAGCGCCGCTGCTCCCTAAGGTGCGCCCGATCGGAGCGGCCCGGGAGGCGCATGACAGGGACCCTCAGGCTCGTCGCCACCGTGGGCGGCGTCGTCCTCATCGTGGGCATGTTGAGCGACGCCGTGGCGACGCTGATCGTCACCCAGGGCAGCAGCAGCCTGTGGCGGCCCACCCGCCTCTTCTACGCCGCCACCTGGCGTGGCGCCCGGGCGCTGGCGGCACGGCTGACCGACCGCTCCGGCGAGTACGTGCTCAACGTCTACCCGGCGCTCTCCCTCCTGGGTCTCCTCGTCATCTGGCTGGCCGGCCTCATGATCGGCTGGTCACTCGTGTACTGGGGCCTCGACCAGCGCATCGGCGGGACGAGGGACTGGGGGACGCTGGTCTACTACGCGGGCACCTCACTCGTGACCCCTGTGTTCGGGTCGGCGCACGGCGCGCTGATCCGGATGCTCACGCTGCTCGAGACGCTGACCGGGGTGGTGACGATCGCGCTGATGATCTCGTACCTCCCCGCCCTCTACGGTGCGTACAGCCGCCGGGAGTCGCGCCTGCTGACCCTCGACGACCCCCAGGGTGAGCGGATCACCCCCGAGCGCGTCATCGCGCTCAACGCGCCCGGCGGCGACGCGGAGATGCTGTACAACGCAATGGGCGAATGGCAGATGTGGACCGCGGACCTCTCGAGAGCCACGTGTCCTATCCCATGCTGGCGCTCTTCCGGTCCCAACACCCCGGCCAATCGTGGGTCACGGCGCTCGGCGTGGTGACCGACGCCGCCACGTTGACCGCGGCCTGTGTGGAGGGGGCCCAGAGCCGCGAGCCGTACTTCCTGTACCGGCGGGGGCGCCGCGCCATCGTGGACATCTCGAGCCGCCTCCACGTGCCGGAGATCGCAACGCCGCAGACGTGGCTGGTCGAAGAGAATTTCGAGGTGGCCTGGCGCGAGCTCGTCGAGGTCGGGCTGCCCCTGCGGGACAAGGCTGAGGCGTGGGCGGACCTGCAGGAGTTGCGCTCGACCTACGGGGACCAGCTCGAGCGCCTGATCGACTTCCTCGTCGCGCCGCACGGGTTCTGGGGCCATTCCGCGGAAGAGACGGTGAAGGACGAAGTGGCGTTGGCGGCCAGCGAGGCAAGGCGGAAGACAAGGGGCTGGTAGGGCTGCATCGACGGCGCACTGCCACCGTTACGCTCCGAGGCTGACATGGGATCGACCCGCGACGATCTGCACCGGATTGCGGCGCACGTGCTCGGGCGACGACGTTTCGCGGTCAGCGGCCACTTCGGCCTGCGGGCGAGCCCCCTCGGTATCGCCACACCCGCCTTCGGTCCCGAACCCGAGGTCTTGCGCGTCGCCGGACCGATCCTCGTCCGCGAGGTGGGGGTGCAAGGCTGGGCGATGCCGATGGACGGCGCGAGCCTGGCGGAGCTGGCTCAGTTCGCGGGCGTGGATCTGGACGACGCCTTCTCGGCCGGCCCCGACACGCCGGAGGTGGGCCCGGCCGACGAGCCGCTGCGACTCTCGGTCGGGGAACTTGACTCGCTGTACGCCTGGTTCGACCTCGGATGGCGGGTGCTGGACGCCGTCACCGCGGACTCGTCCCTGGTGTCCGGCCGGTCCACGGTCCAACTGTGGCCGGAGCACTTCGATGCCGGGTGCGCCGTCGACCTGGGGCCGGGCGCCGGCGTGAACCTGGGTTTCTCGCCCGGCGACTCCTTCTCGGAGGAGCCGTACGCCTACGTCGGGCCGTGGGGACCCGAGCGGCCCGGCGACCCCGCACACTGGAACGCGCCCTTCGGCGCCTTCGTGCCCCGGTCACGAGCCGGCGGATTCGCGGAGTGCGCCGGCTTCATCCGCCACGGCCTCGAGCTCCTCGTGCGCGGCTAGCTGTCGTGCCGGTCCCGGACCCCACCGCAGAGAGCGTCAACCTGCAGCCGCCCGATGCCGCGGAGGCCCAGGTCATGGCGGACGGCATCGCCGCTGCAGTCGCCGGCCACGACGGTCTGCTGCCCGTGCAGCGCTCCCTGATCGAGGCGTTGTTCCCGGCCATGACCGGCTTCGAGGTGACTCTGGAGAACAGGCCGACCATGACCGCAGGAGAGTTCGCCGCGGCGATGGAGAGGCGCGAGCACTCGTTCCGTGCCCGCATGGTGCAGGTCATGCTCCTCGGCGCACTGGTCCGGCACCCCCTGCCCGACGACGTGGCCGACAACGTCGCCGCCTTCGCGCTGGAGCTCGGTGTGGAGGACGGCATGGTCGACGTCGCCCGCGAGTTTGCCGCCGGCTCGCTCGGCCTCGCGGCCATCGACTTCCGGCGCAACGGCTACGAGGGCACCTGGCACGAGGAGGAGTCGGTCGCCGCGCTCCACTCGACGCGGGTCCTGCACGACGCCTGGGAGGAAGCCCCGCACGACCCGGAGCTGGCGGCGCGCTGGGCCTCACTCGAGGCACTGCCCCCCGATTCGATCGGCCGCAAGGTGTGGGAGATGTACCAGGCCCGCGGCTTCACCTTCCCGGGGACTCCCGGCTCCGCCCCGCCCCTCCTCGCCCAGCACGACTGGGTGCACGTGCTGGCGGACTACGGCACCACCGTCGAATCGGAGGTGGAGGTCTTCGGGCTCATTTCCCGGGCCAACGACGACATGCACGCCTTCTCGCTCCTGGCCATGGTGATCTCGCTGTTCGAGACGGGCTACCTCGCATCGGGGGCCGGCCTGTTCGAATCGTCGCCCGGCCACTTCTCATCGAGCCCGAGCATGGCGATCCGCCTCTCCGACGCCCTGGCGAGGGGCGCCCGGTGCCACGACGAAGAGACGGGCGCGGACAGCATCGACTTCCTCCGGATGGACTGGTTCGCCGTGGCCCACCGGACCTGTGAGGACCTGCGGGAGCGCTTCCATCTCCTCCCGAAATCGGTGGCGGCCGTCGCCGCAGGCGCAGTCGGACCCTGGGAGCCCAGTGGAATCAGTCCGTACCAGATGAACGCCGGGCGGGAGCTGGCCGCATCACGCGGGCTGCCCTACGACGCCCACGGTGCCTCCGTCTGACTCAGGACTCGAGGAAGCGCAAGACCGCCAGCACCCGGCGGTGGTCCTTCTCCGAGACGGGGAGATCGAGCTTGGCGAAGATGTTGGCGACGTGCTTCTCGACCGCACCCTCGCTGACCACGAGCGCTTGGGCGATGGCGGCGTTCGACCGTCCCTCCGCCATGAGGGAGAGGACCTCTCGCTCGCGGGCCGTGAGGACGGACAGCGAGTCCGTGCGGCGCGTCGCGCCGAGCAGCTGCGTCACCACTTCCGGATCCAAGGCCGTCCCTCCTATTGCGACGCGTTCGAGCGCCTCGACGAAGTCGCTGACGTCCGCCACACGGTCCTTCAGCAGGTACCCGATGCCGGCGGCGTCGTCGGCCAGCAGGTCGGCCGCGTAGCGCGTCTCGATGTACTGGGAGAAGAGCAGGATGCCGAGCCCGTCGTAACGGGCCCGGAGCTCGAGCGCGAGGCGGAGGCCCTCGTCGGTGAAGGTGGGCGGCATCCGGATGTCGATGACCGCGACGTCGGGCGGGTTCTGTGCAACCGAGCTGCGCAGGGCGACCGGGTCCCCGACGGCGCCCGTGATGGCGAAGCCCCGGTCGACCAGGAGTTGGACCAGCCCGTCGCGCAGGATGGCCGAGTCCTCGGCGATGGCCACGCGCAGCGCACCGACCGTCATGGCGACAACGGCAGGTCGACGGTGACGACGGTGGGGCCACCAGGCGGGCTCACCAGGTTGAGCCGTCCGTCCACCGCGCGTACCCGGTCGGTGAGTCCCGCCAGGCCGCTGGACGTGGAGCCGAGCGTGGTGAGCTGGGCGCCGCCGCGGCCGTCGTCCCGCACCACGAGCCGCAGCCACGTGCCCTGCTGCGCGCAGGAGACGGACGCCCGCGAGGCCTGCGCATGTTGCGCCACGTTGGCCAGCAGTTCGGCCACGCAGAAGTAGGCGATGGCCTCGATGGCCGGGGTGGGTCGCGTCCGTAGGTCCATGGAAAGGTCGGTGGGGACGGCGCTGCGGGCGGCCAGCGTGGCGAGCGCGCCCTCCAGGCCGATGTCGAGCGCCGGCGGGTGGATCCCCCGTGCGATGTCGCGCAGCTCGGCAATGGCCTCCTTGGCCCCCCGGTGCGCCTCGTCGACGAGCTCGCGGACGCGGTCGAGGTCCACGTCGTCGGCGCCCTCGAGCTTCTCCTTGGCCATGCCGAGCCGCATGGCGAGCGCCACCAGCTGGGCCTGGGTGCCGTCGTGCAGGTCTCGCTCGATCCGCCGCAGCGTGGCCGCTGAGGCGTCGACGGTCCGGGTCCTCGCCTGTTCGAGCGAGCGCACCCGTGCCGCCGTGGGATCGGGCCCCAGCAGGCCACGGACGAGCAGCCGGTCGACGTTGACGAACGCCCGCATCACCCACGGTGCCGCGAACAGGAAGACGGCACCGAGGACGAGGAGGGCCACCCCGTGCGTGAACCCGCCGAAATTGTTCGAGAGGGGCGGGAACAGGTTGGCGACGAGGCCGAAGAAGGGCAGGTTGTCCGATCCCCGCGTGAGGAACGGATGGGTGAGGCAGATGAAGGCGTCCCACCAGAGGCTGAACGCCACGTAGAAGCCGAGGATCGTCCAGGGCACCTTCAGGGCCAGGTAGCCGACCGCCCGCCAGCCGACGCGGTCGCGCAGCGACGACTGCAGCCACCCGAGGAAGCCCGGCCGGCCGGCGAACGGCTCGGGGTCCTCGACCTGCTCGCCGAGGAAAGAGCGGGCCAGGCCGCGGTTCAATCCCCCGATTCCGCGCGCGCTCCGGATGGAGAGCGCGAGGACGGCCAGGCCGAAGAAGGTGATGGCCAGCACGACGCCGGTCACCATCGTGACGCCGACGAAGGCGAGGCCGATCACGGCGAGGCCACCCGACACGAAGTAGAACGCCAGCTCGGACCAGGGGCGTTTGGTGAAGGGCTCTCGCAGGATGCGCCGGGCGATCTCCTGCATCCGGGCGGCCTGTTCCTCCGTGATGGCGAACGACACCTCCCTTCCCCGGAGGCGCACCGGGGTCTCGCCCTCCTCCCCCTGCTCGGTGGTCATGCGTCCCGCCGCACGAGCAGCGCGGCGCCGACGGCCAGCGCCAGCGCCGTGTACAGCGCCATCAGCAGGAAACCTGTCCTGCCGGAGAGTGCGTCGTGGAAGGGTACGACCGCGGCGACCGAGTTCCCGAGCAGCATCACGGGCATGAACCGGCCTGGGTTCCCCGGGACGTTGTGCACCAGGACGGGGAGCAGCAGGGTGCATCCCACGAAGGTTGCGATGGCGCCCGCACTGTGGCGGATGATCGCGCCGATCCCCAGCCCGAACAAGGCGCCGAGGGCGAGGAAGCCGGCCGATCCGAGCAGGGCTCCGAGGACATTGGGATCCCCGAGCGTGGCGGTGGGTGCCCCGCCAGAGAGGACCGCCTGCCCCTCGAAGAACGAAAGGAAGCTCAGGACGAGCCCCACCGCCAGGGCGAAGACCCCCATCACGATCACCTTGGCGCCGAAGAACACGACTCGCCGCGGCACGGCCGCCAGGGAGCTGCGGACGGTGCCGCTGGCGTACTCGCCCGTCATGGAGAGGATGCCGAGAATGCCGACGACGAGGGAGCCCAGGGCGAGCCCGGCGAGTGCGGTGTTCGTGGGATCGAAGCCCTGAGCGGCTGCCTCACCGGGTTGGTGGCGCGCCCCGTGCGTTGCGAGGAAGGTGACGGCGACGGCGCCGACGACGGTGATCAGGAGGGCCCATCTCGTCGAACGCAGGGTGAGCAGCTTGGCCCATTCGGCCTTGACCGCATGCCCCAGGCCGGCGCGCTGTCCTGAGACGTCGAGAGTCGCAGTGAGGGTCATCGTTCGCCCTTTCAGTGGGAAGCGGTGGTGGCCGGCACGGACGAGGCGCGTGCATCGGAGGATCGGAACTCAACGGTCTCGCTCGTGAGCTCCATGAAGGCGTCCTCGAGGGAGCCCCGGACCGGCGTCAGCTCGTACACGACGAGGCGGTCCCGCGCCGCGAGCTCGCCGATGTCGGCCGGACGCATGCCCGTGACCACGATCGAGCCGTCGGCGTCGACGCTCGGCCGGGCGCCGGCCCTCGACAGGGCGCGCACGAAGCGTTGCGGCGTCGGCGTCATGAGGCGGACCGAATCGGCCCGGCTGCGCGCCGTGAACTCCTCCACGCTCGTGTCGGCGATCAGCGTGCCGCGGCCGATGACGACGAGGTGGTCGGCCGTCAACGCCATCTCGTTGATCAGGTGGCTCGACACCAACACGGTGCGTCCGTCTGCGGCCAAACCGCGCAGCAGGTGGCGGACCCAGCGGATGCCCTCGGGATCGAGGCCGTTGACCGGTTCGTCGAAGAGCAGGACCCCTGGGTCGCCCAGGAGCGCGCTGGCGATGCCCAGACGCTGTCCCATGCCGAGCGAGAACTTCCCGGCCCGCCGGTCGGCCACAGCGGTCAGCCCGACGACGTCGAGCACTTCGTCGACCCGGGCGGCGGGGATGTCGTTGGTCTTGGCCAGGCAGCGCAGATGGTTGCGCGCACTCCGGCCGGGATGGAAGGCCTTGGCGTCGAGCAGCGCGCCGACCTCGCGCAACGGCCATCGCAGCTGCCGGTAGGGGACGCCGTGCACCGTGGACGATCCCGCGTCGGGCACGTCGAGGCCGAGGATCATGCGCATGGTGGTGGACTTGCCGGAGCCGTTGGGGCCGAGGAAGCCGGTGACGAGGCCGGGAGCGACGGTGAAGCTGAGGCCGTCCACGGCCAGGGTCTTGCCGTAGCGTTTCGTAAGGTCTCGGGTGACGATCATCGGCTCCAGCATGCGGGCCGGGGCGCAGACTTGGAATGCCGCTACCGGGCGTCCGGTCCTGGTGCTAGCACCCCTCTTGGTGCGAGCTCGTTACAGCCGCCGAGCAGAGGACTCTGGTCCGATCATGCGGAGTGCGGACGTGGCCCGACCACCCGCCGAGGTCAGCCGGCTGGCGGCGATGGTCCGCGTGAGCCGGCCCGTCGGCGTCGGGGCCTCCTGCACGTTGGCCGCCGTGGCCCAGAGGACCGTCTTCAGCTGGAAGGGACGCAGGTCCGGATGCTTCGACTTGATGAGCGCAGCGATGCCCGACAGGTGCGGTGCCGCGTAGGAGTTGCCGGTCCCGGTGATCCTCCCCCCTCCACGCCAGCTCAGCTCGACGTCGATGCCCGGCGCGAGGAACTCGGTCGGCGGGTCGGGGTTGTAGTGAAAGCGGAAGGGGTCGGTGGCGAGGTTGCAGGCCACGCTGGTCACGGACGCGTAGAGGGACGGGTAGCTGGGCCGCGCCATGTTGTTGGCCGCGGTCACCACGAGAGTGCCTCCGAAATAGGCGCGGTCGCACACCTCGTAGAAGGCGAGGGCCCAGTCGCGCCGGGTGGTGCCGGGCGAGAGGTTGATCACGTCGAAGCCGTGCTCTATGGCCCAGCCGAGTCCGGCCAGGAAGGCCGCCGCCTTGCCGGCCAGTCCGGCGCCGAGCACGCGCACGCTCGTGAGGCGTGCCTCGGGCGCGAGACGGTGGATGATCCCCGCGCATGCCGTGCCGTGCCCGAACGCATCCTCACCCGTCTTGGAGGAGCTCGTGATGGGTGACCCTGCTGCGCGTGTTCATCCCCGTCGAGTCGGCGACCCGCAGGGGACGGTGACCCCTCCCCAAGGACAACGCGATCACAAATCCCGCCGTGTCACGAGCATTTCAACTGGGCCCGACATACGGTCACGACCATGAGGGTTTCTCCCGCCCTTGTGCGGTCTGACGCCGAACTGGTCGCTGCGGTCAGGTCCGGAGACTCGCATGCGTTCGCCGACCTGTACCGCGAGCACGTGGAGTCCGTCCGGCGGGTCGCGTGCCACCTCGTCGGCGACTCCGACGGCACCGCCGACGCGGTGCAGGACACCTTCACACGGGCCCTGCAGCATCTCGACGACCTGCGCGAGCCCGACCGGTTCCGGCCGTGGCTGCTCGCCATCGCGCGCCACGCCGCCACCGACCAGCTGCGGGCCCGCAAGCGGGTGACGGCCCTCGACCAATCGCACGACGACCTGCTCGCCTCGACCGGGCCGGGGCCCGAGTCCATGGCCGAGATCAGAGAACTGGCCGACCAGGTGCAGGGTTGCGTGGCCGGCCTTTCCACGCGCGACGCCGCCGCCGTCACCATGGTGGCGCAGCTCGGCTTCACCCCGTCACAGGTTGCCGATGCACTCGGCGTCACTCCGGGCGCCGCCAAGGTGATCGTGCACAGGGCGCGCCGGCGGTTGCGCAACGCGTTGGCGTTGCAACTCATGGTGAAGCAGCCGACGCTGGCGTGTGAGGACTTCCAGACGTTGCTCGCTGACGATCCGCTCGCGGCGGCGAAGCACATCGAGCAGTGCGTGAGGTGCATCGAGCGCGCCGGCGCTGAGGTCGTGCCGTTCGACTTCAGCCCCGAGGCGTCCGACGCGGCCGGCCCCCCGGCCTGATCAGTCGTCGCCGAGTCCCTCGACCCTCATCCCGCCGTCCCGCACCGCCTCCGCGAGGGAGTCGGGGAGGGCGCCAGGGCGCCAGTCCACGTCGGAGCCGAAACCCTCGACGTCGTCGTCTTGATAGGCACGAGCGACTCCGGGAGCGATCAGTGCGGCGAAGAGCGCGGCCTCTTCGTCGTCGAGTTGATCCGTGACGAAGGCACGGATCTTGGCCAACAGCCTGCGCGCCGCCGCCCTGTCCGTGTCGTTCTCCTCAACCCCCATGCTCACGCTCCTCCGACGCCCAAAGGGCGCTCAGGTTACAGGTGTTCGGACGGATCGGGCATGCACCGCCGAGACAGTACGAAAGTATGTAACTGCGCCTGCAGGACCTCGTCAGAGGTGTGATCGAACGACACCCGTGTTGACAGGAGGCAGACCATGGCAACGGAGATTCCCGGCACCGTCATTGCATCGTTGGCCGCCAAGCTCGACACGCTCGACCTGAGCGAGGAGGAGCATGCCGCGCTGGCGGTGCTGCTGGCGGCCGGGTCGGAGAGCGGGCGGGAGCCGGCGGAGGTGGAGGGGTTCATGCCCACCGCCGTGGAGCTGACCTCGTCGTCACCGTTCAGCTCGCAGCTCGGTGGTGGCGAGTACACCGAGATCGGGCTCGTCTATCAGAAGATCAACGTCACGTTCAACGGCGGGGGTATTGCCGCGTCCGACGACTGGGAGGCGCGTTTCTGAACGCGCCGGGCGCAGGTCGCCGGTCGCCGGTCGCCGGTCGCGTCAGCTTCCGGACGCGGCGGGTGAGCCGGGCCACGCCGGATACGACGGGGCGCGGTCGGGCGGCGACGCGTAACTCGAGACGGCGCCCTGTTGGGAGAACATCGGCACGGGACCGACGGGGACGACGCCGGCCTTGTAGCGCGCCCCGCCGTTGACGTAGCGCATCAGGCCGCTGCCGTTCTGGCCCTCCTCGTCCGGACCCTTCGCCGCCGCGTCGTACCAGAGGAAGGTGTAGTCGGCGGGCGACGAGTAGCTCGGCAGCGGCGCGGCACCCTGGTAGCCGTAGGCGGCGAGCGGCGACGTCGGTCCGCCGCCGGTGGGCGGGGCGCGGAAGAGCCCGGTCGTGAAGTTGGCGGGGGTGAGATCGGGCCCGGCCAGCTGGACGCCGGTGAAGAACTGGGTGATGGGCGGGATGATCGCCGGCGCCGCCAGGGAGGCGGGTGAGGCGTTGGCGCCGTACCACCAGCGGTAGAGGTGGTCGGCGTCACCGGCGGAGACGGGCACCGGCACGCCGAGGCTGGTGACGCCGAACGCGTGCGCCCACTCCTGCTGGTCGTAGTAGCGCCCCAAGGTCGACGTGTCGGTGAGCACGATCCCGGTGATGATCCACTCGGGGAAGTACCCGATGTTGGCGCACGCCTTGGTCAGGTAGATCGGCATGATCGGGTCGCCGGCGAATACGACGCTGGTGGCGCCCGAGGATTTCAGCTTCTCGGCGATGGTGGCGGCCTGCGTCGGCAACGTGGTGAGGTTGAGCGTGTACACGAGGTCGGCGGGCGACGCCATGTTGACGCGGCCCGCCTGCAACTTCTTGGTCAGCGACGCCGTCAGCTCGGCGTAGCCCGGCGCGGGCGGCTCCTGCGTCTCGCTCACGATGATGAACTTGCGCTTCTGGGTGTGCAGGGCGGGGTCGCCGGCCCAGACAGCGTCCTTGTGGTTGAGCTTGGCGATCACGTAGTCGGCGGTCTCGAAGAGCGACGTGTCGGCCGTCGGGAGGTTGGCCCACTGATAGGGGGCGTTCTGGTGGATCTCGCCGTAGGTGGACGAGTCGCCGCACACCAGGCAGAACACGTGCTCCCGGGCCAGCTCGTCCTGGTAGGCGGGGGTCTCACCCGGGCCGTTGATGGACGCGAAGGCGTGGAGCTGCTGCGCGACGGTGACGGCGTCGGCGTGGGCCGCCACCGGATCGGTGTCGGCCCCCGATGCGGTGAAGGGGATGAGGTTCACGTGCCGCCCGTAGAGCTCGTAGATCTGGTTGTACATGGCCACGTAGGCCTGGGCGGTGGCGAGCGCCTGGGCGTTGGTGCCGGCCGCACTCGAGACGGCCGCGGCCAGCCCTCCCGGCTGGGCCTGGTAGTAGACGACGTTGATCGTGTTGCCCGTCACCCCGCTCGAGTTGGCGCCGCCGTTGGCCCCCGTGGAGACGGGCACGCACGGCGGCGCGTAGACGGTCGGCACCTTGAGCCGCCCCGTCTTGTGGTCGCACTCGGTGCCCCAGTCGTAGGCGCCGGTCTTGCCCAGCTTGGCGGCGGCGGCGTAGGTGAGGGGCACGCTCGAGCGGGCGCCCGGCGCGGTGCTCCCGGCGCTCGTCGCCGTGGTGGTGGTGCCGTTCGTGTTGTTCTCGTGCACGGTGGCCGTGATGCCGGCGGCCACCAGCGCGGCCACGATGAGGACGACCGGTGCCGCGATGCGTAGCCGGCTCACCCGCGGCCAGGGCCGCTCGGCCGGTCGCGGCACAGCGTCGCTGTCGCTCATGCGGGGTCTACCTCCGTGGTCGTGGCCGTGGCTGCCGTCGTGGTGGCCTGGGCCGACGAGGGGCCCGAGCGCGACACGGTCAGAGCGCCGGAGCCGAGGAAGGCCTCGCCGACCTCGGGCGACTCGAGGACGGCTTGCGGTGCGCCGCTCGTGAGCACGGCGCCGCGGTCCATGGCCACCAGGCGGTCGGCCAGCTCGGCGATGAAGACGATGTCGTGCTCGACGATGAGCATGGTGGCATCGAGCCGGTCTCGCACGTTGCGCAGCAGCTCGACCATGGCCTCCACCTCGCGCTGGGCGACGCCCGAGGAGGGCTCGTCGAGGAGGACGACCGTCGGCTGGTGGGCGACGACGGCCGCAAGGTCGACCAGCCGACGGGAGCCGGTCGACAGCTCGCTCACCAGGTTGTCGCCGTAGCGCTCGAGGCCGAAGAGCTCCAGGAGCTCGTCCACCCGGTGCATGATCGCGGCCTCCGTCCGCACCTGGAGCGGCAGGCGCAGGATGGCGTTGAAGGGGTCGCTCACGTCGGTGAAGCGCTCGAGCGAGACGGCCAGCGCGTCGCGCACCGTGAGTCCCGAGAAGAGACGCGAGTCCTGGAACGAACGGCCCAGCCCGAGACGGGCGCGGGCCGACGCCGTACGCTCGGTCACGTCGACGCCGGCCAGCTCGACGCGTCCGGTGTCGGCACGCAGGAACCCCGAGATGACGTCGAACAGCGTGGTCTTGCCGGCACCGTTGGGCCCGATGATCCCGACGACCTCCCCGTGGGCGGCGTGGAGCGACACCTCGTCCAGGGCCGCGTTTCCGCCGAAGTTGAGCGAGATCCCCCGCACCTCGAGGTCGTGGCGCCCGTCCCGTTCCGGCGTCGCGGCGACGGCGGCCTGCGCCCCGAAGGACTCGGACGCCTTCCTGAGGTAGATCGACCACAGGAGCTCGGGATGGGCCGCGAGCTCCCCGGACGTGCCGGAGAAGCGCACGGCCCCGGACTCCATCACGTAGACGCGATCAGCCACCGCCACCGCCACGTTCATCGACTGCTCCACCAACAGGATGGCGGTGCCGGCCTGGCGCATCGACTCGACGGCGCCGAGCAGTTGCTCGACGACGAGCGGCGAGAGCCCGAGCGAGAGCTCGTCGATCAGGAACAGCCTGGGGCGGGTGATGGTCGCCATGGCGAGGGCGAGCATCTGCTGCTGGCCGCCCGAGAGGTTCCCGGCCCGCTCGCCGCGGCGGGAGGCCAGGGTCGGGAACGCCGTGAGGGCCTCCTCGAGCATGTCGGCGTCGCGCTCGCCCCGTCGCCTCCCCTGCCAGGCCGCGGCGCGCAGGTTGTCCTCCACGCGCAGGTTGGGGAAGATCCCCTCGCCGCCGGGCACCTGGGCGATGCCGAGGCGGGCGATCTCGTCGGGTGGCAGGTGGGTGATGTCGCGGCCGTCGAAGACGATGGCGCCGCCGTCGGCCTCCACCACGCCACCGATGGCCCGCAGCAGCGTCGACTTGCCCGCCCCGTTGGTGCCCAGCAGGGCGACGATCTCGCCCTCGCCGACCTCGATCTCCACGTCGGGGAGCACGGTGACGCCGTCGTAGCCCACGCTGAGCTCGCGGACGGCGAGGAGCGGGAGCCGCCCCGCGTGGCGGTCCTGCAGCATCTGGGCCCGGGTGCGCATGGAGGTCCACACGTTGCGGACGTCGCGCTGGATGAGGCCGCCCGCGCTGGCCACGATGAGGCCGCCGATGGTGAAGATGGGGACCAGGATGAGCAGGCCGTAGCGGAACCCGACCGCGTCGCCCAGTGCTCCGACGCTCGGGAGCACGAGGAACCCCGGCAGGACGAAGAGCGCCCCGATGGAGAAGCCGACCGAGCGGACCCGGGCCGGAATGGCCAGGGAGAGCGAGGCCAGGACGCCCGGGCCCACGATGGCCAGCGACATGTCGATGCCCGCGTTGCCGATGAAGGCGACCGGGACGTTGGGGGCCAGCGCGAAGAGGACGGCGAACCCCGCCGCGATGATTGAGGCCACGGCCAGCATGCGGAACACGAGGCCGATGTCGCGCTTGGCCAGCCGGGTGGCGATGACGGCGCCCACGGCGAGGCCGAGGAGGTCGAAGACCTGGATCGGCGCGATGAGGAAGGCGCGCTGGACCGCATCGAGGTGGAACGTCTGCTGGTACTGCAGGGAGGCCAGGGACGTGAACCCGGCGATGGCGGCCGCGAGGAACGGCAGCGCGATGAAGATGCGGCGCAGCACGCCGATCTTCCAGACCGTCCGCCAGGCCTCGCCGAGCGACGGCGGGGCCTCGACCGGGATGTCCACCGTGTCGGTCTGCTCCGGCCCGGCGGTGGTGACGTCGCCCAACGGGGCCGGCTCGCCCCGTTCCGAGGCGAGCATCTGCTCGGCCAGCTCGACCTGCTCGTGGCGCCCCCGCGGGGGCTCGCGCAGGCGCAGGCCGATGAGGACGACGACGGCGATCGGGACGGCGAAGAAGAAGAACGGGGTGCGCCAGGTCCAGATGGACGCCAGCCCGGCGCCGAGGAGGACGCCGACGATGGCGCCGATGCTGATGCCCGAGCGGTGGGCCGAGTAGACCCGCGGGCGGGCCGGAACCGGGTAGTAGTCGGCCAGCAGGGAGTTGTGGGTGGGGAAGATCACCGCCTGTCCCATGGAGACGCCGACCAGCATGATGGTCGCCCACACCACCGTCTGGGCCGCGCCGAGACCGATGGAGAACGCGGCGCCCACGGCGGCGCCGATGAGCGCGATGCGCACCCGGTTGGTGCGGTCGGCCAGCACCGCGACCGGCAGCGTGCAGAGGAGCGCGGCGGCGCCCGCGATGGCCACGATGAGCAGGATGCCGGCGTTGGTGAGGTGGAACGCGTCGCGGATGTTCGGCGTGAGGACGTTGAAGGAGCTCTGGGTGGCCTGGTCCAGCAGCTCGATCCCGAAGAGCACCCCGAGGGGGAACAGGGACACGCCCGCGCCGAGCTCCGAGAGGCGGTGTCTCATGGCGCCAGCGCCGGATCGACGGGTCCCCGAGCGCCCGGCACGGCGGCCTCCTTGCGCCGCGTCAGCGCGTCGACGACCCAGGCGCGCAGGTCGAAGCACAGGCCGGCCAGCCCCCGGGGGAACAGGATGAGCACGATGAGCACGCCGAGCCCGGCGGGGAACAGCTGCCAGCTCGGGGGGAGATAGATGGTGCTGCCCTCGACGAGCGCGGCGCCGAGGATCGCCCCGAGGGCGGACCCGAGCCCGCCGACGGCCGTCGCGGTGAACACGAGGAGGCTGACGGGCACGAGGAACGACGTCTCCTCGTAGGACTGGTTCACCACCAGGAGGAGGCAGCCGCCCAGCCCCGCGATGAAGCCCGAGACCGCGAAGGCGGTCAGCTTCGCCCACACGACGCGCACCCCGTAGCCCGACGCCGCCTGCTGGTTGGTGGGCAGCGCACGCAGGACGCGGCCCGTCCGGCTGTGCCGCAGGCCGATCATGGCGACGAGCACGAGCACGAGGACCCCGAGGCACAGCTCGAACACCGCCGCCTGCGAAGTTATGGAGAGCCCGAACAGGTAGGGCGTCCCGAGCTGGCCCTGCGGGATCCAGGAGAACTCCGCCCGGACCAGGAGGTAGCCGGAGGCGGCGAGGGCGAAGGCGAGCGTCGTGACGGCGGCGAACATGCCGTCGAGCCGCAGGGTCGGAAGGCCCACCACGGCGGCCACCGCCGCCGCGGCGGCGCCCGCCAGGAGGAGGGCGAGGCTCAGGTCCCAGTGCCAGTCGATCAGCGCGACCGCGCCGACGGCGGCCCCGACGGCGGCGAAGGACATCTGGCCGAGGCTGACCTGGCCCGACCACCCGGTCAGCACGACGACCGAGCAGCCGACGATGGCGACCACGACGAGAGCCGAGGTGCGGATGAGCTCTCCCGGGCCCATCCAGAGAGGCAGCGTGCAGGCGGCGCCGAAGGCGAGCAGCGTGAGCGCGGGCGTCCCGACCTTGACCTCCGTGAGGTCGCGGGCGGAGGCGGGCAGGTCGCGCACGCTGCCGGCCAGCGCCAGCGTCGTCGCCGCCTCGCGGTCGGTGTGGCGAGCCAGCAGCTGGCGCACGACGATGGCGGCGAAGACCACGCCCGCCAGCACGGCGAGCCCGAGGGCGGGGTTGGCCGGCTCGTCCCACGCGACGGCCTGCTGCAGGATGCCCAGCGCCACCGCGGAGGCGGCGATGGTGGGTAGCTCGGTGAAGTTGCCCAGCGCGAGCGCGGCCAGCGCGGTGACGAGCGCCGTGAGCCCGTAGGTCGGATCGAGCGGGAGGCCCAGGATCGTCGCCTGGAAGAAGATGCTCACGAAGGACAGGACGCCCGCCACCACCCAGGTGACCGACTGGAGGCGCCCGACGGGGATGCCGAGCATGGAGGCACGGTCCCGGCGGTCTCCCGCCGCCTGCACCGCCACCCCGACGTCGCTGCGGGTGAACCAGGCCCACACTGCGGCCAGGCAGGCGACCGAGACGATGACCGCGACGAGGTCGTCGGCGTCGAAGACGATGGGTGCGATGTGCCAGGACAGGTGCCAGGGGAACGTCACGACGGCGCTGCCGATGGGCGTCTGCCCCCAGATGCGCGGGATGAGGAGGCTGAGCACGACCAGGAGCTGGGCGAGCCCGATGGTCGCCACGGTCAGGATGAGGCGGGGCGAGCGCCGGAAGCGGCGCACCACGACGAACTCGACGGTGGCGGTGAGGACGACGACGGCCACCAGGCCGGTGGCGAGGCCGACGAAGTAGTCGACGCCGGAGAAGGCGACCAGGCCGACGGCCAGGACGGCGGGCGCGGTACCGAGGTCGCCTTGGGCGAAGTTGATCACCTTGTTGAGGCGATAGGTCAGCCCGAGGCCGACCGCCATGAGGGACCCGAGCAGGCCGAGCACGAGGCCCTGGACCCACACGCCGAAGGGGACGGGGAACAGGATGAGCTGCACGGCGAGCACGGCCGCGACGGAGACCACCGCCGCCACCGCCGTCGCGCTGCGCCCGGGCAGCCGCAGGGAGGCCCTCAGCGGCTCATGCCCTTCTCATGCCCCGTTCCCCATGGCGAACTGGCCCCCCCGGGTCGCTCACGTGCCGATCTGGCAATAGCTGTGCTGCTCGTGCGGGGCTGACAGTAGTGGTCGAGCGGTCGGGCGCCAAGGGTTGCAATCCCTGGGCGGGACACCGCCGTTGTCCCGAGGGACAGAGGAAACGGTCCGCGCGCCCTGTAACGTCGCCGTGGAGCGGGGACACGCTGGGAGCGGCGCCTCTTGACTCCCTCCTCCCCCCGACGACGAAACGAGGCACCGTGGTGCTCACCGACCAAGTCCCGCCAGCGCGGCGCTCCGACTCGCCGGCCGCGCACGCCGTCGACCTGCGCAAGACCTACGGCACCGGGCAGGCGACCGTCCACGCCCTGGCCGGCATCGACGTCACCTTCGAGAGCGGCCGCTTCACCGCCGTCATGGGCCCGTCGGGGTCGGGCAAGTCGACGTTGATGCACTGCATGGCGGGGCTCGACCGGCCGACGTCGGGCCAGGCCTTCGTCGGCGACCTCGACATCGGGCGCCTGGACGACAAGGGCCTCACCCAGCTGCGGCGCGACCGCATCGGCTTCGTGTTCCAATCCTTCAACCTGGTGCCCACGCTGACGGCCGGCGAGAACATCACCCTGCCCGCGGACCTGGCGGGGAGGAAGGTCGACCAGGAGTGGTTCGACTACCTGGTGGCCCAACTCGGCATCGCGGACCGCCTGTCGCACCGGCCCACCGAGCTGTCGGGGGGCCAGCAGCAGCGCTGCGCCTGCGCACGGGCCCTGATCAACCGGCCTGACCTCATCTTCGCCGACGAGCCCACGGGCAACCTCGACTCGAACTCCTCGGCCGAGATGCTGTCGTTCCTGCGGCGGTCGGTCACCGAGTTCGGCCAGTCCATCGTGATGGTGACCCACGACCCGCGTGGGGCGTCCTACGCCGACCGGGTCGTCTTCCTGGCCGACGGGCAGGTCGTCGACGAGCTCGCCGATCCGACTCCGGACTCGGTGCTGGAGCGCATCCGCACGATGGGGGCCGCCTGACATGTGGCGGGTCACCATCAAGGGGCTGCTGGCCCACAAGCTCCGGCTGGTGCTCACCGGCCTGGCCATCGTGCTCGGGGTGACGTTCATTGCGGGGACGTTCGTGCTGACCGACACGCTGCACAACACGTTCGACAACTTGTTCGGGAACATCTACCAGAACATCGACTTCCAGGTGCGCGGCGTGGCCCAGTTCGGCAGCGGCGGCACCGCCACGCGCAATCCCGTCCCCGAGTCGCTCCTCGCCACGGTGCAGGCCGTGCCGGGCGTGGAGGCCGCCAATGGCTCGGTGACCGGTTACGCGCAGTACGTCCTCCCCGACGGCAAGGCCGTCACGACCGGTGGGGCACCCACCCTCGGGGTCGAGTTCGATCCCAACCCGCAGATCTCCGCCCTCCACATCACGCAGGGCAAGGCACCGACGGGGCCGAACGAGGTGGCCATGGACCTCGGCACGGCCCAGAAGCACCACTTCACGGTGGGCCAGAAGGTGCGCATCCTCCTGCGGGGCCCGACCCGCACCTTCACCATCAGCGGCCTCATGCGCTTCGGGACGGCGGACAACCTGCTCGGGGCCACGCTGGCCGCCTTCGACGTGCCGACCGCGCAGGCGCTCCTGGGTCACGTGGGCCAGTTCGACAACATCAACATCATCACCGGACCCGGCACCGACAAGGCGTCGGTCCAGCGCGCCATCGACCGCGTCCTGCCCCGCGGCGTCGAGGTGGTGACCGGCCAGACCGTCATCAACGAGCAGTCGAGCGCGGTGGGCCAGGCCCTCGGCATCTTCGACACGGCACTGCTGGTCTTCGGCTTCATCGCGCTGTTCGTGGGCGGCTTCACCATCCTGAACACGTTCTCCATCACGGTGGGCCAGCGCACGCGGGAGCTGGCCCTGCTGCGCATCGTGGGGGCGAGCCGCCGCCAGGTGTTCCGCTCCGTGCTCGGCGAGGCGGTGATCGTCGGACTGGTGGCGTCGGTGATCGGTCTCGGACTGGGGGTCCTGGCCGCCCTCGGGCTGGAGAAGCTGCTGAGCGCCTTCGGGTTCACGCTGCCGTCGGGCTCCTTGGTCTTCCAGGCGCGCACCGTCGTCGTCTGCCTGATCGTGGGCGTCGGGGTAACGCTCGTGGCCGCCATCAGCCCGGCCCGCCGCGCCGTCCGCATCGCCCCGGTGGCGGCGGTCTCCGAGCAGCAGACCGAGCAGGAGGTGCCCATGCGGCGCCGCTTCACCCAAGGTGGTGTCATCACCGCGATCGGGATCGTGCTGCTGGCCGCCGGGCTCTCGAAGCCGGCCATCCAGCTGGTCGGCCTCGGTGCCGTCCTGATCTTCGTGGGCGTCGCGATGCTGGCACCCGCGGTGGCGCGGCCGATGGCCAGCGTCATCGGGCGCCCGCTGGCCCGCCTGCTCGGCACCTCGGGCCGGTTGGGCCGGGAGAACTCCATGCGCAGCCCCCGGCGCACCGCCCAGACAGCGGCTGCGCTGATGGTGGGGCTCGCACTCGTGTCGGCCATCGCCGTGTTCGGCGCCTCGCTGTCGAGCTCGGCCACGAGCAGCGTCGACAACGCGATCAGCGCGGACCTCATCATCACTCCGGCGAGCTCGACCGGGAACGGCGAGTTCGGCAACACCGTGCCGGTCGTGGCGGGTGCCGTCCCGGGGGTCACCGCCACCTCGACCGTCTACGGCGGCCAGTTCGAGTTTCGCGATTCCCTCGTGCCCCTCCTGGCCGTCGGGACGGAGCACCTGAAGGAGACGGTGATCCTCAACATGACCGCGGGGACGTCGCAGGCGCTGGCCGCCGGCGGCCTGCTCGTCGACAGCACCACGGCCAACAACGACCACCTCGCGGTGGGCGACACCGTCCCGGTGCGGTTCGCGCTGACGGGTCGTTCCACGATGCGCATCGGGGGGATCTACCAACCGAACGCACTGGCCGGCAAGTACCTCGTCGGCGACGGCTTCTTCCTCGCCCACTACCAGAACCCGCTGCCCGGCGCGGTGCTCCTGAAGACCGACGGCAGCCCCGGGGTGCAGTCGGCGGTCGAGCACGCGCTGACCGCCTATCCCAACGTGCAGGTCCAGTCGCGGGCCCAGTTCGAGACAACACAGAAGAACGCGATCAACAAGCTGCTCGGCCTGGTCTACGCGCTGCTGGCCCTGGCCGTGCTGATCGCCCTCATCGGGATCGTGAACACGCTCATGCTGTCGGTCTTCGAACGCACCCACGAGATCGGGCTCCTACGCGCGGTCGGCATGAAGCGGCGCCAGATCCGCGCCATGATCCGCTCCGAATCGGTGATCCTGGCCGTCTTCGGCGCCGTCATCGGGATCATCGTCGGGACGGGACTGGGCATCGCCCTGGTGTCGTCGCTTCGCTCGCAGGGCTTCACCTCCAGGGTGGTGCCGGTGCAGAACCTCGTCATTTTCCTGATCCTGGCCGCCCTGCTCGGCTTGCTGGCGGCGAGCTGGCCGGCGCGGCGCGCCGCGAGGCTCGACGTGCTGGCGGCGATCGCCGCCGA
Organism: uncultured Acidimicrobiaceae bacterium; assembly: GCA_963717455.1. Lineage (GTDB taxonomy): Bacteria > Actinomycetota > Acidimicrobiia > Acidimicrobiales > RAAP-2 > Bog-473. The sequence goes on along the minus strand of OY970336.1, from coordinate 244,767 downwards.
CTAAGCCCTCTGGCTCGTCAGCGGGTGATGCGCCAGCGGACGGTGACGCGCTCGAAGGGCCAGTCCGCGCTCACGGCGACGAGTTTGCGGATCGCGGGGTCGAGGTCCTCGAGGACGTCGCACTGCGACTTCGCATAGACGTCAACGAAGAGGACGTCGCCCCAGCCAGGGGCCGCCATGGTCTGGGTGACCCGGAGCCGGCCATCGACGCCGGCGATCTCGTCGACCGCGGCGCGCACGGCGCGCTGGAGGGCGGAGTCGGACATCTTCTGGCGCACCCGCTTCTGGGGCGGGTCGGCGACGGGGTGGTCCGTCCGGGAGGCCGCTCCCGAGCGCCCGCGCACGTCGGCCTGGCCGGATGCGGGCAGTCGGACCACGGAGATGTCGCCTTTCGTCTGAGGAGGATCAGTCTCCCATGTCGGCAGGATGGGGAGACTCTTTCGCGGGTTTGTGCGCCAGTTGGCCTTCGGGCCGACCCGGCATTCATTCGCCGCCGACCCGGCCTCTGGATCACGGCCTTGACCCGGGGGCGAAGCGGGCCGTGAGGGCGACCACCCGCCAGCCGCCGTCCCGACCGCGGACGAGCCGGTACGTGGTGTCCAACACGCCCGGAACCACGGCCCAGCCGACCAGGCGCCCGCCGTGCGCAGTCGGGGCGTGGGTCACGCCGCCCTGCCAGTCCGTCACGTGCACGACGCCCCCCGCCGAGGCCGTGGTGCCGGAGAGGGACAGGCTCGTGACCAGGGTCCGGTCCCGGATGGGGCCGGGGGGCCCAACGATGACGGCACCGGGCGGCCGCACGCACGCTCCCGTCGAACCGAGACGCGTGGCCCTGGCGTCGAAGGTCGCCGTCAGCCGCTCCGCCTCCGCCCCGGCGAACGTGGCAGCAATCTGCACATGCATGAAGGCCTCCATGCCGGGGACGAGCGACGAGTCGAACACGGTGCAGCGGGCCGGCGTCCAGCGCCAGGGCGAGCTGGTGGTGCTGATGGTGCGCTGCAGCCACGAGCCGGGGCTGGCCAACGTCCAGCGACCGTGCAGCTGGACCGGGAGGTAGAGGGCGTCGTCCGAGACCTGGAGGGCCCGCTCCACGACCGCCAGGGCGTCCGCCCGCGACGAGCCCGACGGCTCCGAGCCGGCGGCGGGGAGCGCCGCGGCCGGCGTGAGCGCCCCGGCCAGGAGGGTGATCGCGGCGCCGCGCCGGGCGCACCCACCGACTCGACGCATGTGACCCCCGACCCCTCTGTCCAGGACGTACCCTCGGTACAGTACCGACATGACCTCGACCGCCGGCGCCTCGCCGCGGGCCCTCCGGCTCCCCGGCTACGAGGTGGCGGTGGGCCCCTTCACCCACGTGGCGGCCGAGCGTGACCGGTTGGCCGCACTGCGGTGGCACAGCTTCGACGCCCGCCAGCTCGGCTCGACGGTCGGGGCGGAGATCTCGGGCGTCGACCTCAGCTCGGAGCTGCCGGACGAGGTCGTCGCGGAGCTGCGCCAGGCGCTCCACGACTACAAGGTCATCTTCTTCCGGGGCCAGCCGTTGACGCCGCACCAGCACGTCGCCTTCGCGCGGCGGTTCGGCGATCTTGAGACCCATCCTTTCCTGGCCTCCAACACGGGAGAACCGGAGCTGGTGCGCTTCGAGAAGACGGCGGAGGTCAGTGGCTACGAGAACTCGTGGCACCACGACGTCACTTGGCGGAAGATCCCGCCGATGGGCGCGATCCTGCATGCGCTCGACGTCCCAGACCACGGTGGGGACACCCTCTTCTCCGACATGTACGCGGCGTACGACGCACTGGACGAGGCGACGAAGGAGGAGATCGACGGGCTCGACGCCCTGCACGACTTCACCCAGACCTTCGGGCACCCAATGACGGCAGAGCGACGGCGGGCGGCGCAGGAGCAGTACCCGCCGGTCCGTCACCCGGTGGTCTGCACGCACCCGGCCACGGGGAAGCGCCACCTCTACGTGAACCGTCCGTTCGTCAGCCGCATCGAGGGGCTGGACCGGGAGACCAGCCTGGAGCTCTTGGACCGCCTGTGCCGCCAGGCCGACGCCCCGGAGCACCAGTGCCGCTTCACCTGGTCGAAGGACGCGATCGCGTTCTGGGACAACCGCGCCGTGCAGCACTACGCATCGAGCGACTACTGGCCGCAGCGCCGGACGATGGAGCGCGCGTCGATCATCGGCACCGAGCCCACCCGCTGACCCATTGCCACCGTCGGGGGAGAGCCGGCTCGAGCCCGCGCCAACCGCTCGACATTCAAAGCATGGCGAGGGGATGGGTCCATCACGTCGAGTCCAAGGTGGATCTGCACGCCCTAGCTCCGATCATTCACGGAGCAGCATGAACTGAACGGCGCGCATCCGCGTAACTGCCCTCCTGTCAGGGGAAACTGAGGTTGTCGAGACACCCAGTCCCCAACCAGAAGGGCACTTACGAAATGCACGGTAACAGCACGCGTCGCCTGGTTGTGGCATCCGGCGGTGACCAGGTGGTGGGCCATGTCGGGCTACACGCTCTTGGGGCATTTGCCGACCGGTTGGGACTCGGAAATGCGCTCTCATCTCGGATCCCGCCTCGGGGCGAACGCATGCCACTGCACGACCGGGGCAAGGTGCTCGTCCAGTCGATGCTGATGCTCGCCGGTGGGGGCGAGAGCTGTGCTGACATTGAGCACCTCCGCGCCCAAGAGGACCTCTTCGGCTCGACGCCGTCGGACTCGACGATGTTCCGCACGTTCCACGAGATCTCTCCTGACGTGAGAGACGCGCTGGCCGAGGCGTTCGCGGAGGTGCGAGCCGAGGTCTGGCGACGCTCGGCCGCCACGAACGCGACGGTGCCGGTCATCTTGGACATCGACGCCTCGCTCGTCGAGATCCACACCGAGACCAAGGAAGGCACGGGCCCGCACTACAAGGGCGGATGGGGCTTCCACCCGATGTTCTGTTTCGCCGATGTCAGCGGCGAGGCACTCTCGGGGCTCCTGCGTCCCGGCAACGCCGGGGCCAATACGGTGGCCGACCACGTCAGGGTCCTCGACGACGCCGTGGCCCAGCTGCCCGCGCTGATCGCACGTGGGCATCACGCCGGCGATGACGAGTCACTCGTCGCCCGTCCTCTCGTCGTGCGCACCGACTCGGCCGGGTGCACGCACGGCTTCGTGTGGGCCTGTCGGGCCCGCAACATCGGCTTCTTCGTCGTGGCCCGCTCAAATGCCCAGGTCCACAGTGCGATCTTCGACACCGTGGGCCTGGACGAGATATGGGAGCCAGCGCTGCACCAAGACGGGAGCCCCCGCGAAGGAGCAGCGGTGGCCGACCTCTCCGAGCTCGTCGACCTCAGCGAATGGCCGGAGGGAACGCGCCTGATCGTGCGCCGCGAGCCGCTGCACCCCGGTGCCCAGCACAGTCTGTTCCCCTCACTCGAGTACCGCTACTGGGGCCACTACAGCGATCAGGACGGCGACCCGGTCGAACTCGACCAGACCATGCGCGCCCACGCCCATGTCGAACTGCACATTCAGCGCCTGAAGGACTCGGGACTCTTGGCCTTCCCCTTCTCTGACCTCGAGGCGAACCGCACGTGGATGGCGAGCGTCATGATGGCGGCCGACCTGGTGCGCTGGTTCCAGCTCCTCTGCCTCGACGGGTCCTGGGTCAAGGCGCAACCCAAGGCCTTGCGCTGGGGCCTTTTCCATGCCCCGGGTCGTCTCGTGCGCTCGGGCCGACGCCACGTCGTGCGCATCCTGAGCGGCTGGCCCAGTGCCGATGCGCTGCTCGGCGCCTATCGAAGACTTGACCTCATCGTCTGATCGATCCCGATTCCCGTCAGTCGGCACCCACGGCGGACGAAGGCGCCCCGAATCACCTCCGAATCCAAAATGACCCCGCAACTCACTCCAATGGGCCCCCACCGCGGGCGGGCGAGAACGAAATCAGGCCGCTCGACCTTCAACCTGGCGAATCAATGGATTCCGGGCGACGTCAGGTCATCTCGTGAATGATCGGAGCTAGTGCGGCGAGGAGCGCTCTGCTCGGGCTCGGGCTGCCGCATGACGGCCGGCGCGTCGGCCGAAGAACGAGCCGTCGCCGAGGCTGATGCCGCTGGCGTAGTGGTGGGCCGCCAGGCTGGCGGCGGTCCGGCCGACGGCGTAGAGACCCGAGATCCGATGACCCGCACCGTCGAGCGCGACGCCGTCAGGGTCGGTGACGAGACCGCCGAGCGTGAAGGTCGCGTAGATGGCGCCATGGTCAACGCGCAGGTCGATGGCGCCGATGCCGCTCGCCGGCGGCTCCCCGATGGGCTGCAGGAAGGGCGCGCGCTTGTGGAATGCCGGATCGTCACCGCGAGCCGCGGCCTCGTTGTACTCGCGCACCGTGCGAGCCAGGGCGTCGGGCGGAACGTCGAGGTCGGCGGCCAGCTCCGCTGGAGTGGCTGCGGCGTAGCCGACGCGGAGTCCGACGAGGTTCGGCTCGTGGATCACGTCATCGGTGATCATGTAGACGAACCCGTCGTGGTCGCGGAGGGCGTGGAACCCGATGCGACCGGTGTAGGCATCCTCGTTGATGAATCGCTCGGCGTGGCGGTTGACGAGGATGCCCCGTGCGAGACGGTGGGGCGGCCCGAGGGGCAGCGCGCACTCGAAGGCGTCGAGCCTGGTCGTCACCGCGCCGGCGCCGGCGCCCATGCGGATCCCGCGGCCGTCGTCGGTCGGAGTGCCGATCCGCCAGGCTGCGTCGGGGGCGTGGGCCAGCGGGCAATGCCCGGCGACCATCGCCTCGTTGTGAATGAACCCGCCGGTGGCCAGGATCACCCCGCCTCGGGCCCGGACGGCGCGGGGCCCGTCGTCGGTCCGCAGGCGCAAGCCGACGACGTCCCCGCCGTCGACGACCAACGCCTCGGCGCGGGCCTCGGCCACCACGCGAGCGCCACTGGACGAGACGGCGGCACCGAGGCGTTCCATCAGGAAGGCGCCGGCGGAGTCGATGTACCGCGGCTTGTGACCGCGCGGCACCGGGACCGAGATCTCGTCAAACGGGTAGGCGTCCTCACCGCCGCTGAAGAGCAGTCCCGCATCATCGGCCGATTCACGGTTGGGCTCGTCGCAGAACGCCGCCCGGAACGGTACGCCGATCGAGACCAACCAGTCGAAGTGGTCCGGCGAACCTTCGCAGTAGACGTCGACGCGATCGTCGTCCACGCCGGGGCCGAGGGCGGCCCGGAGGAACGCTGCCATGTTCTCCGGCGAGTCCCGGAAGCCGCAGGCGACCTGGAGGGCCGTGCCTCCTCCCAGGTAGATGAGACCGCCGGAGTTGGTCGACGTCCCACCGGGTCCCGCGCTACGTTCGACGGCCAGAACGTCCGCTGCTGTCTGGCGCGCCGCCACAACCGCAGACGTGCCTGCGGCGCCCAGGCCCACCACGACGACGTCGACGGTCTCGTCGAAGCGAACCTCGTCGATCTCAAGCGCCGGGATCGGCTCCATCACCCTCCTCGCGTCGGGATGCAGCGGTAGTCCCCATGATTGTGCATGCAGATCCCTGACCTGCATGCCCCCCCGAAGGCGACGATGACGACCACCGCGAAGACGGTCGAGCACGCTCTCGACCGGTCCTCAGGGCTGGCAAGCGAGATCGTCCTCTGGTGGGGGAGCAGCGGATCGTCTGAGCGGCGTTACCCTCCCGGCAAAGGGAACTCTCCGTAGCCTCAACGACCCATGGCTCGCCGTGACGTAACTGACGATCAGAGCTCAACGGCGAGGTCGTCAGAGCGTCCAGCTTCGAGTCGCGACCACTGGGGGATGGGGCGTCCGCCCGGCCACGCCGACACGGGTGGCCAATCGGGCGAGCCGCCACTCGTCCGCGTGATGGAGCACCGTCGGCATCTATGTGCTCAAGGCATCCCTCAAATTGTCGGAGCGCCTCGATCACGCCCGGCATGCCGACCGCATCACGACCCCATGGCTGATCTGCGTCATGTGCCGTCCACGACTGGATCAACACCTTCATTCCCGAAGCCAGCAGGTCCCGGGCAACCGCAAATCCGATCCCCGCTCGCCGACTGACTCCGGTCACGATGGCGACTCGGCCAACCATCGAGGTGGTCATCTTCCAATCTTAGGATCGCATTGTCCGGCGAGGGCGTAGCTGCATTCCCGGCGACAGGAGACACCTAGCATCCCTTGGTTGGGCAAGACCCGAGGACCGCTCCTCCCCTCCTCCTATTGACATCGATGTTCCCCACTCCATCTTTTCGGAACGTCGTTTACGTAATGCAAGCCGTTCCAACCGAGCGCGGCGCACGTTCATTGCGTTCTTGTTCGAAGCGCTCGCCATTTTGGCGTCGGCATGTTTTCATTACGACTCCAACGCGAGCACACAGAGGAGGTGCACATGAAGATCCACGCGACGAACCGTCAGATGCCGATGCTGTGCGCCACTGCCGCCGCGGGTAATCGCGCTCTGCTGGGCTGACCAGCATCGAGCTCGCGGGCGAGCGCCGACGGCGCCGCCGCACAGCTTCGGGCCACCGGCGCTGCGTCGCCGCGCCCATTGTCACAACCCCCGTCGATACTTCTTTCTCTGTCCCAAGGAGCACCGATGCACCCCGAATTGCTACGGGCCCTCGGCAAGGCCAGACACGAGGATCTCCTCAATGAGCGTCGAACCAGAGGGCAGCCAAGAATCCGACTCGATGACCATTCACCGCGGTTCCCTCGTTCACGGCAGCGGGTGGGCTCACTGCTCATCTGGGCAGGCGCACGTCTGATCGGTGACCAACGGGACGCGCTGGAGCTGGCTCATAAGTAGCCCGGACAGCGGGTCCAAGCTCGCACGGCGACCTGTCCCACCGACGCGGCGAACTGGGGCGCACTCGACCCAAGGGTTGACTCCATGACCTTCGGCCCTGGCCTCGTCAGGGTCGCTCCGTTGGAATGGATGAGTGACCTTGACGATTCGAGCACCGGCGATAGGGAACGACCAGAAGAGTCGGCGCCGCTGGGCCGCCCTGGTTGTGGTGTGCGTCGCAGCTCTGATCATCAACGTCGACAACACCATCCTCAATGTGGCCCTTCCAACGCTCGTCCGAGATCTGCGAGCGACGTCGAGTGAGCTTCAGTGGATCGTCGACAGCTACGCGATGGTCTTCGCCGGACTGCTCTTTGTCGGAGGCAGCCTGGCGGACAGATTCGGACGCCGACGGTTCTTTCTGATCGGGCTCACCGTCTTCGCGGCCGGATCGAGCGGTGCGGCCTTCTCTGGCTCTGTCCATGTGCTGATCGCCTGTCGGGCCGTCATGGGGGCTGGTGCTGCGCTGACCATTCCGGCGTCCCTGTCCATCATCAACGATGCTTTTCGCGATCCGACCGAGCGGGCGCGCGCCATCGGCGCGTGGGCCGGCACTGTCGGGCTCGGGATCGCCGTCGGCCCCATAGCCGGTGGCCTGCTGCTCTCGCGTTTTTGGTGGGGATCGATCTTCTTGGTCAACGTCCCAATCGTGTGCTTCGGCCTCGTGGGAGCAGTGTTCCTCGTGCCCGAGTCGAAGAATCCGCACGTGAATCGGCCCGATCCCGTTGGGGCGGTGCTCTCGATCGCCGGCCTCGGATTGCTGCTCTGGTCGACCATCGAGGGCCCGACGCGAGGCTGGTCGTCGGGCATCGTGCTCGGAGTCGGTTTCGCCAGTCTTGTCGCTCTGGCCTGTTTCGTCGTCTGGGAAGCCCGCTGCACGCACCCCATGCTGAACCTGAAGTTCTTTCGTGATCGCAGCTTCTCGGTCGCACTCGTAGCGGAGTGTCTCGGGGTGTTCGGGCTCATGGGGGCGCTGTTCCTCTCCACCCAATTCCTCCAGTTCGATCTCGGTCTTTCACCGCTCGCGGCCGGCATTCGCATTCTCCCGATAGCTGCCATGGTGATCGTGAGTGCCGCGGTGTCCCCGCTGGTTTCTCGCCTCATTGGAGTCAAGTTCACAGTCGCTGCCGGCCTGTCGCTGATCACCGCCGGCCTATGGCAGGTCTCGGCGGTTTCGGGCTTCGAGACGACGTATGGCGATGTCGTTGTCGGTCTTGTGTTGATCGGATTTGGGGCGGGGCTGATGCTGCCGACTGCGACCAATTCGGTGATTGGATCAGTGCCCCAGGGTGACTCGGGCATGGGATCGGCCACCAATACTGTCGCACTTCAGGTCGGTGGTGCTCTTGGCGTCGCCGTCATCGGAAGCGTGATGCTGACGCGCTATCAGGATCACATGAACACGGTTCTTCTCGGTCGACATGTGTCTGCCTCTATCTTGCAGACGATCCTGGGCTCGTTGGGTGGCGCGCTCGCCGTCGCAGCCAGCGCCGGAGGCTCGACCGGGTTCCAGTTGGCCCGTGCAGCCCGAACGGCCTTCATGAGCGGCAACGGAGTGTCGCTCGCCGTCGGTGGCGCTGTGTCTCTCGCCGCTGTGATTTTCGTGCTGGCCGCTCTGCCGTCACGGAAACCTCGCTAGACCTCGTCCGCCGAACTGGGATACCGACTCAGCGGCGGATTGGCTGCAGGTTCATTCGGCAGCACATGCCATGCGAACCGTCAGTCCGGAAGGATACGTATGTGAGACTTGTTGAACTCTCCCGTCCGATGGATCACGTCTTCATCCGTGAGCCGGGCGTGGTTGGAGACAATCCGGGGCATTCCAAGAGTCGTGGTACGGCGGCTCATTGCCAGGTAGCTACGGATCCGGTCCGTGAGTGCAAAGAGGCGCTCCGAATCCTCGGAACTCTCACAAGCACCGGCCGCCATATCGAGCGCATTGGCAGCCTCGATGAGAAGGTCCATGCCCGTGTCGTAGGCCTCAGCCATTCTTCAGTGCCAAACAGTTTGCGATCGCAGGGCGGACAAGCCCACCCCTTGGCATTGGAACCATCGGGACTCCCGATCTTGTCACCGTAAGCGGAAACGCTGGTGCTCTCAAAATGAGCCGTTACGAGGGTACACCCGACGATGTCGCTCGCGGACGCCGGGGTCCCGGGCTCGGCGGCGGCCCCATGGCGCCGTACCGCCGCTCTCGGTCCCGATGCTCCCGTTGGCGTAGTGGGGCGGCACTGCTACTCCGAATCAAGACCCATTTCGTCACGAGCTTGTGCAGTGGTATTGGTGTGAGGAAACGGCTGGTCCGGTACCTCTAGGTGAAGAGCTGAACAGATCGGCTCCCAACCCTCTTCGGGGTGCCACTCGAGAAGACGATCCCGGGGCGCGGTGGCTCTGACGACCTCGTTGTGGGCGAGATACGCCGCCTTGGCCGACTCTTCGTCCTGCCAGCCGGGCGTGAAGGTTGTCATCATCCCGCGCCCCATTCGGGTCCATCCGTCATCTGGAGCATCAGGAGCGAAATAGGTGGCGAGTGCCACGAAGATCGTGCTCGAAGCGCTCCTCCACCAGTCATCGGCATCCCGCACTGACAACAGGATCAGGGCTTCTGGAAACACCGAGCTGATCTCGGACCAAAAGGGGGCGGCTGGCCAATCAACAGTTGCGACGTACCCATCGAAGAAGGCACGCCATCCTGGCAGCCTTCCTTCGTACGCATCGCCCCATGCGTCTGGGTCGCCGGTACGCTCCCTCACTTCCAACATGTGGTAGCAGGGGCCGCCAAGGAGCTGCTCGAGCGCCTCCTTGAGCGACGTCGTACCCGTCCTGCCGAGCCCTGCGCCTATTACCTGAAGAGACATACCCAACCTCCTCGGTGATGCGGGCTCAGAGTAGTCCTCCCATGTTGGGCTCGGCTCACCCGTCGGCAGCGCTCACCTACCCGGTTCGGGGGCAGTCAACCATGAAGGCGACCACACTCCAGTCTATGGCTCGGAGGGACACCGAGCCTTCGTGGCCGCTTTCGAATGTCTTGCATCGTGGACGAAATGCAGGTCACCAGAATCAGAGCGGTGCACGGGCCGAAGCATGTCCCTTCATATGGGGTGCGAAGTCAACGGGCTGAGGCGGCGCGCACCTGCTCACATATCCGGCGAACGGCCACAGTCGGATTGCCCGCCCGGTCACTCGCCGTGGCAGTCAATTTCGGGAACATCGGTCGTCCGCCCCGATGTAACGCCCACCTTCACTGGTGGGCATGGAGCATCTCCATCTTGACCGGTCATGAGATACGTACCCGGTGCAAGCGTGTCGGAGAATTGTCCGTCATATGCATGCACAACTTCCAGACCAGTTCTGGGAGCATCGAGTCTCCGGACTGAAACCAGGCCGGTCACGGGTGTCCGCACAATCGCCACGAGGTATTCGCTTCCCTTAAGAAACCCCGGGGCCACTTGAGCCGGCGAAGTGGCAACCGACAGCGTATTCAGCACGGCGGAGGACTCAGGCCCCGTTGCGGTAAGCACGACGCTCTCGGAGGGGACGGCCCAGTTGAGGATGCCGCCAGTTGAATAGGAGATGACCACGCGACCATGGACCACGAGGGTCTGACGTGGGTCGCATGCACGGCTTCTGACTGTTCAGGCTGCATCGTGAGGATGTTGGCGTCGGAAGGAATTTCCGTGCACAAGCTGGAGTAGGCGGGTGTGCCGATCAGCAATGTTCCGGTGTCACATACTGGACAGTCCCTGAAGTACGCGACGGCCCAGGCTTTGGGGACCGACAACTGAAGGCCGTAGGCGGAGTGCGCTACCCACCCATGGGGTGTCGAGGTCCCGGTGACTCTGCCGCCATCGGCTTGGATCTCGGTCAAAGATCCGTTCGCCCCCGAGGCCTGACAGGCTGCCAGAACCAATGAAAAGCTACCGACTACGGCGGCAGCTCCTCTGGCCATGTTTCGAATCACCGTCGTCTGCCTCCCGTCATTAGAGACGCACGGTATGTGGAGATGGTTCGCCTGCCCCATGGTGCCAAACTCTCCCACCCTCCCGATTGGCGAACTGGGACAGTCCTGGCTCGTTCGCCGACAACGAGGTGAGCTGAGTGAATTGCGTGTGTTTCGACCCCAGGGCTCAGACCGGCGTTGTGACGCTGAGGGCTCGGTGTAGAGTCCGGTTTCGTGCCTGATCGGGGGCTGATTTATTGGTACCGAACCGGCTGGGAGCATCGAGTGGCAGAACTCGAGAAGTCCGCAGCGGTATTTTCTCACCGCTTGAGATTCCTACAGCCGGGCCGTTCACTGGTATTGCCCGAAACGATCGAGCGCGACATAGGCGCGATCGGGAAGCTGCGGTCGACGGCGATCGAGGGACTGGAATGGCTCGCTGCCAATCCAAGTCCGGAGGCTGGAGTAAACGTCGCCTTTCGCAGCGCCTGGGAGTCCTATATCGAGGCAGCTGACGCACTCACTGAGATCGGCACTAGCGCAGGAATCATGACCGCTCAGGAATATGCGGATCGATCTCGCGACGCCTGGCGGGACGCTCGCCGGGCGGATCATTTCGCCATGGAGACCTTCTCTGAGGCCGTCGCACCTGCCCGCCATCCGGGGAACGTTTGAGATTGCTCCACCGGCCTCATGACACCGAGGGAGCGTTTGTCGGCCTGTGCTCCCGGTGAGGTTCGACCGTCGGCGGCTCAAGGCGTCCTCGACCACACCATGGGCGGGAGGGCGGAGCTCGGCTCCGGCAATCTCGGCGGCTCGTCAATCGGGGACCGATGGCGGACGCTGTCTCGGCGCCGTTGCATCGAGCCAGACCGGATGAAGCTCCGGTGGGCCCGTTGCCCGAACCGCCCGCCCGGGCCCGGACTGCGGGCCAAGCGGTGGGCAGGTGCCTGCCACAGGGACCAGGCCGCCGGCTTCTGTGATTCAATCGTCGAAGCCGTCTGGGTGGGTGGAGTGCCATGCCCATGCCGACGAGACGATGTCGCCTAACCCGTGGTGCGGATACCAGCCGAGCAGCCGCTGAGCGTGATCGCCGTCGGAGTACAAGGCCACTGGATCGCCAGGTCTACGGGGAGCAAGCTCGTAAGGTACCGGACGCCCAATCGCCTTCTCCGCTGACGCCAGGACTTCGAGGACCGATGAGCCAACGCCGGTGCCGAGATTGACCGCTGTCGACTGGCCGCCTCCCTCTAGAAGCTCAAGCGCTCTGAGGTGGGCCTCGGCCAGGTCGAGCACGTGCACGTAGTCACGAATAGCTGTGCCGTCGGGGGTCGGATAGTCGGTGCCGAAAACCTGCAACGCACTCCGACGTCCGAGTGCAGCCTTCATGATCAGGGGCACGAGATTGAGAGTCACGGTCCAGTCCTCCCCGATGGATCCGTCCGGCCAGGCGCCTGCAGCATTGAAGTACCGCAGACTGATGGAGCGCAGCCCGAGGCAGCGGTCGTACCACGACATGATCCGCTCGATGATCGCCTTGCTCTCGCCGTACGGGCTTTCCGGGCGAATAGCACTGTCCTCGCTCACAGGGAGTGTGTCCGGGGTGCCGTAGACCGCACAGCTCGAAGAGAAGATCAGCCGCATCACGCCGAGCTGTGCCAGAGATTCGAGCAGGGCCGCACTTCCGGCGACGTTGTTGTGAAAATACCTCCCAGGTCGCTCCATGGACTCACCGGCTGCCTTGTAAGCAGCAAAGTGCATCACGGCATCTACGTTGTAATCCCTGACTACATCGGCTATCACCTGACGGTCAGCGATGTCAGCCCGTACGAGTGGGGTGTCACCTAACGCGGCAGTATGGCCGAACTCCAGGGTGTCGACCACGACGACATCCCGGCCCCGTTCTCGCAGGAGCCTGACCGTGTGAGAGCCGATATAGCCAGCACCACCAGTGACCAAGATCGTCATGTCAGAGTCTCGCTCATTTTCGTCTGTTCCTGCACGGCGTGGGGGCCTCGGGCGTAATCCCCGAAATGCTGTGTACTGGGGCACTCTTACCCTCGAGCACCCATTCGGCCCTTTCCCCTGGCTGGCGCCACTGAACTCCCCCCACCTCTTCGCTCGGCTCGCGAACTCCTAGCCAGCCTGCCGCTGTCATGTATCCGGCGGGATGGAGAATCGCCTTTGGGGAAGCTGGCAAACCAAACAGCGGGTTCCATCAATACCACTATGGATCGGTCGCCACGCCGGCCGAGACCACGAACGCCGGATAGACAATGTGTATGCGGCTCGAGTCTTCCGAGAGGCTCCGTTCTCGGCGCACCTTGTGGGTGGCAGGGGCGATCGTCGTCACGATCGCAATCATCGCTCCTCTTCTTCTTCTGAGCAGGCACGACCCTTCGGTTCTCTTCATAGGCGACTCGCTCACCTATGAGTCCAGTCCGGCGCTTGAAACGGACCTCTGGGCGAGGGGTTACTCAACCCAAGTTCAGGCAATGCCGGGAAGCGGCCTGCTCGACACGCAGATCAACTGGATCGAACGGGCCAGCCAACTGATCGCAGCAGACAATCCGGATGAAGTAGTCGTGGAGTTCATTGGCAACTACGGATTGCTGGGCGCCCAGCCGGGGATCGCTGACGGGACGCCGCAGTTCTACGAGCGGTGGCGCTTGGCCGCGCAGTTCCTGGAGGACGTCCTAGCGTCGCGCGGTGCTCAGGTCTACTGGGTGATAGGACCCCCGCTTGCCAAGCCTTTCAATCAGATAAAGCTGACAACCCTCGACGGTATTTACGAATCACTTCATGCTCCGGACGACGCCTCAGGCAGACCTCCGATCATCAATGTAGTCAATGCGTTCAGTGCGCCCAACGGCGGCTACTCCGAGTATCTGCCGGGGCCAGACGGGACCTTCGTGCAGATGCGTCTCCCTGATGGGATCCACTTCACATCGGCCGGAATCGCGCGATATGCGGACATAGTGGCTCAAACCCTCGGGTGAGGTACAGGTGGGGCCGTCTCGTGAAAGTGGCCGCTCTGCCGAGACCTATCGGACTGGGGTAGGGGATGGCGCTGACTCCCAGAGGGGGAGGGAATGTCCCTCGAGGTCCGCAGGTAGAGGACCTCGTGTCCGGGCGTCGCCGGGTGCCGCCGTCGGCGACAAGGGTATCCAGCCGACTGCTATCTGCCGGTGCGATCGCGGTGCGTGCACCCTGGCCAGCAGCAGGGCCGACGCTGGCCTTCCTCCAGCTCCTCCTGTGTCCGGCGAATGCGGCGTTCTCGGGTCATCTCCTGCTTGGCATCCTCGACCCAGCAGATGAACTCGTTGCGGGCCAGAGGTGTGATGTCCTTCCAGGCATCGAGTGCCGTGGCGTTGGCGATCAGCGCCTTGCGCAGGTCTTCTGGAAGCTTGTGCACCACACCACCGGGCACTTGCAGGCTGCTCACAGAGCCACCGTAGCGAGTCAGGGCGAGCCCTATCACCATCCAAGCGGCCCCGATCGCAAGATCACAGATTTGCTATCGCATTCAGAGGATCTGAGACCCGGAATGACCCGCAGCCGGACGTGCGGAATGGGAGCGCAGTGGTCGTCACCAAATCTGGGAAAACGCGGCTCGATTGATCTCAGCACCGGCATGGTCAAGGTCAGCCCTCATCTACCCGAACAGACACCTCTGGGTAAGCGCCAGGTCCGTACGACGGCTCCTGTCGAACGACCCGGATCGATTGAGTCCGCACATGTCGTACAGTCGTTCACTCCTGAACTGCGAACAGCTTCCACGAGCCGGGTACGCCGTTGAGTTCGTGCTCACCGCGGTCCTCGAACTCGATACCTGACCCTTCCACCAGATCCCTCACCATCCCGGAGACAAGGATTTCACCGGCAACCGCCAACGCACGAACGCGAGCTGCGATGTGGACTGCCAATCCACCAAGGTCATTGCCACGGACTTCACACTCTCCGGTGTGCATTCCAAGACGCAGCTGCACGCCCAGCTTCTCGGTGGCTTCTGCAATGGCCTTGGCACAGGCTATGGCCCGTGCCGGACCGTCGAACGACGCCATGAAGCCGTCCCCAGTGGTGTTGATCTCTGTCCCGCGAAACCGCCGGAACTGCTCTCGCACGGCCTCATCATGAGCGTCGAGGAGTGAGCGCCACCTCTGATCACCAAGCGATGCAGCAAGCCCGGTGGAGCCGACGATGTCGGTAAAGAGCACGGTGGTGAGGATGCGATCTTCCTCGACCGCGTGTCGCTTCCCAGTCAATAACTCTGCAACCTCGTCGGCCAATGCCAACACGTAGCAGATGGTGCGACGGATCGTGGACAAAGCTCAACCTCCTCATCTCGCTCGAGTGTTCTACGTACACCTGAGACCCTTGGATTGTCAGGTCGGATCCAAGATGTCGACATGGTTCCACCACGCTCACGGAACGATGCGCTGGGAGGCGAAGCTAGCCATTCTGACCTGCACTTCTCTAAACAGAGAAGGGTGTGTGCTGGCACGCTGCCGGGGTGGGCGAGGATCCCTCGGATCCCCAGAGTGACGGAGTGCCCCCAGAGCGGGTCTCGGTTTCAACCGCAGGGCGCCACCCCCGCCGGCGATCGTGAGCACTGCAAACGCGCTGACCCGCCCCACCTGGAGTCCGTGTTGCGTTGAAGACTCAGCGCGTCAACAAGACCCCGTCCCTACACCGTGATCAGGCGGATCCAAGCTCAGGCCCGGCATCGGGTGTGGGATCGAGCCACTCGTGCAATGCCTCATACACAGAGGGATGGTTGAGGAGATTGAAGTGGTGGAGCCCCCCGAAATGACGCGTGTGCCCGAGGGGGAAGGGGACGTGCCGGCCATCGCGGGATTGGCCGCGGGCACTGTCGGGCTGGACGAGAAAGTCGCCCACCAATCGACCGAGCGGGTTGCCGAGGCTTGCTGTCACGGTGGCGCTGATCGCGTAGTGATTGGCCCAAGGGATGAGGGGAACCTCGCTGGGTTCGCGCTTCGATCCGGGGCCATCGTTGCGCCAATGGTCATCGAGCAGGTAGCCGGCACTTAGATCCTTGATTCCTGCGCTTCGCCTGTCGAGGATCGAAGCCAGCGGCCGACTCTCATCGAGCTTGCCGAACACCCCGCTGAGACGGCTCACCCACTGCTCAAGGCCCGCCCCCAGATGTGGAGTGCCAAGGTAGAAGACGTGTCGCAGCTTCGATACCCACGAATGGTTCCTCTGAAGTGCGTAGTGGCATGCGCTGCGGGAAACCAGACCACCCATCGAATGACCGACGAGGATCAGCTCGGTCACCGGAGTGGGCCAGAATGCCACGACATCATCAAGGAGTGACGTGAGGTGCTGACCATTCTCGGAGATGTGGAGGCCGCTGTTGTAGCGCAGACACACGGGGGTGTAACCGAAATCTTCAGCGAGCCGCGAACCATACGTGGACTCGGTGTCCAAGCCCTGGCGATCCGCGTGCAACCTCCACGACTCCTCGTTTTCGCCCAAGCCATGAAGAAAGACTGCTACCTTCGACGTCGCCTCGGGGAATGCGACTTCGAGAGACGCGCGCCGGGGCACAACGTCTGCTCGAACACATCGAACAGCCATCGGGATCGCCAATGGGCTGCCCTGGTCGGCCAGCTCGTCTCCCAGGGTCGCATTCAATATTGCCAATGCCAGGTTGCTCCGGGGAGTCGACCCTGCCGGAAGGACTGAACCAGCGGCAGCACCGACAAGTTCGCTGGCGGCTAGGCCGGCAGCCAGGCCCGTCTGTCGGATCAAGGCGTAGACGCCGGTGGCGATGACGTCGTGGATGAGTCGGGCCGGGAGGCTGGCCGGAGCAGCAAATGCGAACGTCCTCCCTGCGACAGCGCGATGCACCTGTTCGACGTGTGAGACGGTGTCGGCCATTGTCCGCGTTGCCAACTGGCCGCTGGCCTGGATCTCCTCAGACTTCATTGCCCTCCTCTCGGAAGGAGTTGCTGCACTCTACCAATGTGGCACTTGGAGACTCTGAATAGCGCCGTCGATGGCAACAGGGTCGAAGGTGCTCCCAAGGTTCCGATTGTCTGACTCGGGGTCCGGACCACTTGTGCGCCCGGCGAGGCCTCTTGCCGACGATCTCTCGGATCATCTCCCGAATCTCGGAGTGTCTGGGGCAGAAGTCGCCGTCATCGTCGATCCGCCACCCTTCGCTTCTCGCCAAATGCCGCGGCAACGGCTCCTTGGTGAATTGGTACGCCGCACCGAAAATCTGAAACGACACGGTGTAGTCGCAATGTTCGTGGTCGCAAGCAATACGACGGCCCGGCACTGCCACCCTTGCAGCGTACGCCGGCCCCATTTTTGGACGGGTGCGACCGTCATACGGGTCCCGGGGACTGGGATGCCCAGGGCTCGCCCGGCATCGCCGCTTAGATTGCTTGTGGCTTCGCCAAGGCGAAGAACGAGGCCATCGAGGCGCCGGTAGCGACGCAGAGCTGGTCAGCACCGACCCTGCGATGGTTCGGTGTGTCGGGAGCAGCCGCCCGTGTACGTTCTGCACGGTGGGTCGACTCGGGATGCAGGGACCTTGATGGACAGGTCGGACCTTCTCGTGATCGGTGCCGGCCCCTATGGCATGGCGACGGCCGCTCGAGCAATTGAGCGCGGTATCGAGACGATCGTCGTCGGCGGACCTATGTCCTTCTGGAAGCAGCACATGCCCGAGGGGATGTACTTACGCTCAGGCCCCGATTGGCATCTCGATGCGGCAGGCGTACACACCTTTGAGGCGTTTCTCGAGGAAGAGGGGATTGCACCCAACGAGGTCGACCCTGTACCCATCAGAGTGTTCCTCGACTACGCCACCTGGTTCCTGGACAACAAAGGCGTTGTCGCGCGGGAGGACCTCGTCACCCAACTCACACACAATGGCAAGAAGTTCGAAGCACTCCTTGGCAACGGTGAACGAATTGCCGCCGATGCGGTGGTGGCTGCGCCGGGAATTCGTCATTTCCAACAGCTACCTCCGTGGGCCGATTCAGTGCCGCCCGGAGTTGGTTCGCATACCGGTGATGTCGTGCACTTCGAAGATCTCCGCGGCGCGCGCGTGCTCATTGTGGGTGGCCGTCAGAGCGCCTACGAATGGGCCGCGCTGATCGGTGAACAAGGGGGCGAGCGGATCGACATCGTGCACCGTCATGATGTCCCCCTGTTCGAGCGTGTCAGCTGGAAGTTCGTGGACGACTACGTCGACTCCATGCTCGCCACGCCGGGGTGGTGGCGGGCTTTGTCCCCTTCCGAACGGGAGCGGATAGCCCGGCAGTTCTGGGAGGTTGGCCGCCTGACGCTGGAGTGGTGGCTCATCCCACGCCTCGCCACCGACCGAGTCCATCGTTGGCCGGGCACATCGGTCATCGACGTCAGAGAAGACACCGGAGCCGTGGTAGCTGATCTGTCGAATGGTGAACGTCTATCCGTCGACCGCATCGTTTTCGCGACTGGCTACAAAGCCAACCTGCCCAGCGTCCCATACCTCGGCGGTCTAGTCGACAAGGTCGATCTGGTCGACGGTTTCCCTGTACTCGACGAGGCGTTCCAGTCAAGCATCGCTGGCCTCTACATAACCGGTTTCGCTGCGACGAGGGACTTCGGGCCGTTCCTCGGGTTCACCAAGGCGTGCCCAGCCGCCGCCACGCTCATCGTTGAGAGCCTTCTCCGGCGTGGCTGATTGTCGGCTTGCCCCATCGACTGAGGGTGGCAGTACCAAGAACCGTCCTGACATGAATGTGACTTCTACCGGTCGTTCGGGGCACCCACCACCGGCTCCGTCAATCGAGCACCCGCAGAGAAGAGATTAGGGACCGGTCCCCTCAATGGCCTAGGCCAAATGGACCATTTCGGATCGGACCCAAACGACCGACAATTGCTTCATGAGTAGGAGCGCGCTGGTATCAAACCGCGGCGCGTCCGTGGCATCTTCCGCGCCACACCGGCTCGGCCGGCCGATCGGCGGATTGGTTGGAACAGCATTGTTGGGGGCGGGCGGCTCGGCGCTTTTGGCCATGGCGAGCGACCTCCCCGCTTCACCGTTTGGGCCACACGCGGGCGGCCTCTGGCCCTTCGCTGGCGCGGGAGCCGCCCCGTCCTGGGAGGGGCCGGCGACGCCACGGTGGGCAGAGCCGGCGAACAGCGGTCCCGGGGTGCCATCAGGGCACCTACTGGTCCTGGCCGCTGTCCTCGTCGGCGTCGTGCTCCTGGTGATCGCGTGGCTGCGTCTCTGGCGCGTCGTGCGGGCTGATCCGGGCCTTCGATTCCGCAACCTGTGGTGGGTCGTGACCGCATGGACGGCGCCGCTCTTGTTCGCTGCCCCCTTTGCCACCCAGGACGTCTGGGTCTATGCGGCCCAGGGCAAGCTCGTGACCTCAGGGTTGGGCTCCGCGAGCCCACTCCATCTCCTCGGCCATTCGATCTGGCTCTCCGGCGTCGATCCGAGGTATCGAACTGGCTCGTCGATCTACGGGCCTGGTGCCGTTGATCTCTCCGCTCTGTTCGCGACGGTCTCGGGCGGGCATCCCTGGATCGCGGTTGAATGCTGGCGACTTGCCGTCATCGCCGCTCTGTTGTTGTGCTCCTGGGGAGTCGCCAAGGTCGCCGCCGCTCGTGGTGCCGACCCGGTCGAAGCAGTGGTCGCGGGCGTCGCCAACCCCGGGGTGCTCATCGTTTTCGTCGGCGGTATCCACAACGACGCCGTCATGATCGGGCTCGTCGTCGCCGGAATCGCCCTCGCCGTGACAAAGCGACCGTGGTGGGCGCTCGCTATTGCTGCCCTCGCTGTGACCGTCAAGGCGCCGGCGGTGCTCGCCGTGTTGGCCATTGCCTGGTGGTGCTGGAAAGGGGCGTGGTACCGACGCGCCGTGGCGTTGGTGGCCAGCCTCGCCTTGACCCTCGGCGTGCTGGTGGTGACGGGGGTGGGCAGTGGGAGTGGGTTTACGTGGCTTAGACCTGCTTCGCTCGGCACCGTGGCCAGTTCCTTCTCGGTGCTGCGTCTCGCCGGAACGACCACATCGGGCGCGGTGAACCTGGTGCAGCTAATGGGAATCCTCGCGGCCGTCGTGCTGGTTCTCTTCGTACCACGCGGAAGGAGTTGGGTCGGCGCACTCGCTGTGGGTTTGGCGGTGATGGCGCTCCTTGCTGCCAATCCACAGCCCTGGTACCTGCTGTGGGCGCTCCCGGTGGTGGCGTGCACCCTCGGCAACGATGGCGTCCAGCGCGCTGCGATCCTGGTCCTGTGCGCCATGACGGCTTGGAGCGAGCTGCCCTTTGGTGTCCTCGTCTGGTTTGCCGGGATCATCGCCCTCGCGGTGATGGGGATCCGTGGGAGGCGGGCGTGGCAGGGGCTCGGCCTGCTCTCAAACCCGCTCCCCACGGCTGCCGGCGATGCTGCCCTCTGACGACCGAGCCGACTCTTCAAGCGCCACCCGAGAATTCAAGTCCAAGTCGTGAAAGTACCTCACGAACATCGCTACTCGACTCCACCAAGACACCTTGCATTCGAGCTCTGCGGGCGCCATAGACGTTTCCAGGACTGTCATCAAAAAAGAGGATCTCTTCGGGCGGAAAGCCGATCCGTCGCGCTATGAAGCGGAAGGCATCAAGGTCTGGCTTTCGAAGCCCCAGCTCGGACGAGACGAAGACGGAGTGGAACACCGCCAATTCTTCCGCGTAGCGGACGGTCCACACGCTTTGATGCGCCGGATTGGAATTCGTGAACGCGTAGAGCGGGAAACGTTCCTGAGCAACGGACAACATCTCTGCCATGTCGGGAATCGGATCCATGTATACGTCGTTCCAACCTGCGAGAAAGTCGTCGTCGGAAATATCGATTTCGAGGTGTTGGCGCAGGGCGGCAAAGTAGGTCGAGGTTGAGATCTCACCTCGCTCGTGCTGCTCGTATGACTCGTCGAGCGAGAACCTGTGTTCGACCAGGCCTGGATCACAAGAGGCGCGAGCACCCCACAATCGGAAGGCCCGTCCAAAATCGAGATCAAACACGACCCCCCCGAGATCGAACAACAAGGCGGTGGCTTCGAGTCGATCAGCGGTCGCTCCCTTTTTCATCCAACAAGCCTTGCAGACTCCTCGAGCGCCACCACCCGCCGTTCGGGGCGACCTTTCTTGACCTCAGGGCCTCAGACGTTCTCCCCGGAGGGGTTGAGCGCCTTCTTGCTCAACCCCTCCACCGTTTACGAGCACTACGGATGCGTCTTCTTCGCTGTCGCCTCCGCCATACCAAGGGACCCGAGTCGATGAATTCAGCCCTTCCAGATCAGCCCAGTAGGCACGATACGAGCGTCTGGCTCGCCGTTTCCTGCTTGACGTTTGCCTCCAAGCATCTGCAGAGGGCTCTGGGGGCGGTTCTGGGTGAACGACGCGGAACCGCTGTTCGGTAAAGAACTGCTTGATGCTCGGAAGGGAGTGGTCGTCTGGCTCGACCGTGCACACATCATTCCCTGACCTACCCCATTCGCGCCGGACCGTCCCACCCTCCCCGGCGAACGGAGACACCCTCGAAGTGGAACGAGCAGGATTCAGAACACGCAGAGTCGATGAGTCGAACCGATTTACATGCTGGGGGCTGTGCGGAAGAATTCGGCTATGACCGAAAGCTTCCCCGCTCTGAGTGGCGTTGCCCTTGACACAACCAACGCTCGGTCTTGGCGGAGTTCTATCGCCAGCTACTGGGATACGACTACCGACCGGGAGACGCGCCACCTTCCTCAGATGAGCCTGACGAACGTGGCGCAGACTGGTTGGTGCTGCTTGGCCCTCCGAGAAGTACACCCCTTGCGTTTCAGCAGGTAGCCACACTCGCGCGATCCACATGGCCTGAGGACGGAGTGCCTCAACAGTTGCATCTGGACCTCACCGTGCCCAACGTCGAAGAACTTGCCATCCAGCACGGCAGAGCACTTTCACTAGGTGCGACCCTGCTCGAGGACCGATCCGAGGATCCCGTTGAGCCGCTCTATGTGTACGCAGACCCCGATGGACATCCATTTTGCATCTTTGTCTCCAAGCCATGACGCCCATGCTCGGCAAGACGACCATTCTCGGGACCGAGTACACCCTCTTCGGGTATCCCGGTTGTGCCCTGCGCGGGCAGGGGATCCACCGACTCCCAGGGTGAGGAAGTGTCCCTAGAGATCTGGGATCCAGTCCGCCGAGTGTCACCATCCCGGTCGTCCGGCGGCACACATGTGTCGGACTCAGCTGTCGATTGCCGATCGAAGTTGGGCGAGACGATCACGGTTGAGTGAGTATGGGGCACGGGATACCGTCGACACCCGCCTCACCTCGCCGGAAGCGGCGCCACACCTCCCGAAGCGGCCGAGGCCCGGGCCGCCTCGATCACCTCCGCCGTCACGATGGCGTCCTGAATGTCGACCGGCGGCGGAACCCCGTCGAGAAGGAACGCCGCGATGCCGGCATAGAAGAGCCCGTACGCACCGGGCAACGTGGCAACCGCGCGCCGCTCGGCCCCCGTGACCAGGTGGCCCCAGGAGCCCTCCGGCTCCTCACCCCAGCCGGGTTGGCGCGGCGAGTGACCGTCGGAGAGCCGCGCCTCCTGAATGTCCATACCGAACTTCACGTAGGCGGCGGCGGTGCCGAGCAGACGGAAGCGCGGGCCGAGGTCGGACGCCACGGCGCTCGTCCAGAGGTGGACCCGCTGACCGCCCTCGTAGTGCAGGGCGACGAAGTCGTCGTCGTCGACGGCGCTGTCGGTGCGACGGATGGTGATGTCGGCGTAGACGGCCAGAGGTCGGCCGAAGAGGACGACCGCCTGGTCGATGAGGTGGGTCCCGAGGTCGAAGAGGATCCCTGTCCCCGCTCCGGGCTCCGGGTCGTTCTTCCAGGCCCGCGGCGAGCGAGAGGCCCGGGGCTGCCAGCGCTCGTAGCGCGACTCGAACGTGTGCAGCGTGCCGAGCGCGTCCTGGCCCAGGAGGTCGATCACGGTACGGAAGTCGCCATCCCACCGACGGTTCTGGAAGGGCACGACGGCTGTGCCTGCCGCCGCGGCGAGCGCCGCCAAGCGGCGTGTCTGTTCGCTCGTCGGGGTGACCGGCTTGTCGACCACCACGGGCCGCCGGCGCTCCAGCACCGCCTCGGCCAGCGCGGCGTGGGACGCATTCGGCGTCGTCACCACCACGAGGTCGATGTCGTCCAGCCGGGCCAGGAGGTCCTCGATGCTCGCGTCGACCCGGGCTCCGGGGTAGCGGGTCCGCACCTCCGCCTGGCGCTCCGCGTTGGCCGTGACCACCGACGCTAACTCCAAGCGCGACTCGGCCTCGATGAACGGGGCGTGGAACAGGGAGCCGCCGAGGCCGTAGCCGACCAGCGCCACCCTGGCCATGTTCCGAGACGGGCTCATGCGGCGTCGACCGTCCTTTCTGCAGTCTTCTTACTCCGTCCGCAGCAGCCGCGTCGTCGTCCCTGACGGGCACCCGCCGAGTGTGTGGCGCCGGGCGGACCTATTGTCCCCCCAATGGCTGGGATCGGCCCCTTCTCCCGCCGACTGCGGGATCGGCTCGACGATCACCTCCCGCTCGCCGCGGGACCCGTGTCCAACGGCGAATTCGTCCCGGCGCCCGAGAGCCCGCGGGACCGCAGGGTCAACGAGCTCATCCGGCAGTCCGTCGACGACGCGGCGAGGCGGCTCGGCGTGGACCGGCGGCGTTTCCTGCAGGGCGCCGGGGCCGTGGCGATGTCTCTCGCCGCCTTCGAGCTCGCCGGCTGCTCGTCGCCGTCGCATCGGCAATCGAGCGCGCCCCCGCGGCCGAGGGGCGGGCGCTTCACCACACCTCCGCCCACGGACACGGCGGCCTGCCAGGACGCGCTGACCGGTTCGGAATTCATCTTCGACGTGCACACGCATCACGTGATCCCGAGCGGCCCCTGGGTCCAGAACGCCCCAGAGACAACGTCGCTCGTGTTGTCGATGCTCCCTCCCGGCTGCACCGACAACCCGCAGCTCGATTGCGTGGACCGGGCGACCTACCTGCACGACCTCTTCCTGGCCAGCGACACCACGATGGCGGTGCTCACGGACGTCCCGAATTCGGGGCCCTCCACCGCGCCCGTCCCGTTCCCCGAGGCGCTGAGCACCCAGGACATCACCGCCACTCTCACCGGCGGCGGCGCCGCGAGGATCCTGGTGGAGAACATCATCGCCCCCAACGTCGGGCCCGTGGCGGCGACCCTCGACGAGATGTCGAGTGCGGTGGCGGTCGGTCCCCCCATCGCGTTCAAGGTGTACACGGCGTGGAGCCCCGCCGGCCAGGGGTGGTCGTTGGAGGACCCCGCCATCGGCCTGCCCACCGTCCAGCACGCGCACGACCTCGGCGTGAAGGTCTTCGTGGCCCACAAGGGCCTCCCGCTGGTGAACTTCGACCCGGCTTTCAACCACCCCGACGACATCGTGGCGGTCTCACGCCAGTTCCCCGACATGCAGTTCGTGGTGTACCACGCCGCCTGGGACCCCTCCCACGTCGAGGGGCCCTACGACCCGAACGCCAGCATCGGCATCGACACCCTGCTCGCCGCACTCGATCGCCACGGCGTGCCGCCGAACGACAACGTCTGGGTCGATGTGGCCACGCAGTGGCGCCAGCTGCTCACCATGCCCGACCAGGCCGCCCATGCCCTCGGGAAGCTGCTCAGCCGGGTGGGCGAGCAGCGCGTCCTGTGGGGCACCGACGCCATCTGGTACGGCAGCCCCGAGGCCCAGATCATGGCGATGCGGGCCTTCGAGATCACGCCGGAGTTCCAGGACCTCTACCACTACCCCGCCCTCACCGACACCGTGAAGGCAGGACTCTTCGGGCTCAACGCCGCCCAGCTCTTCGGCGTCGACCCGACCGCGACCCGGTGCGGGCTGACGACCGACCCCCTGACGTCCAACATCCAGGAAGCTGCCCAGCTGCGCGACGAGGGCGCACTTCCCTCGGCGTGGCAGCCGCACGGGCCGACGACCCGGCGCCAGGTCCTGGACTGGTTGGCTTCGCCCCTCACCAACTGGATGCCGTCGTAGACGGTCGTCGTCGCCGGCCGAGGGGCCGCGGCACCGTCAGCGGTGGGCCACCAGGGAGGCAAGGGTGAAGACCCCGATCTGCGTGTAGGTGGACGTGCCGAAGGGTGTCGAGCTGTTGACCCTGAGGTCCTGCTGCACGCGCAACGGGAGGCCGGTCCGCGTGCTGAACCAGACCTCCGAGCGCTCGGTGCCCTCTTGCGCACCGGAGTCCGTGCGCAGGCGCAAGAAGTGCGCGGCGGCGACCTGCGTGCCCCCGACCGTCACCGTGTCGAGGCCGATGAACCTGTAGGGGCCGGCGCTGATGGTCTGCCCCTTGACCGAGGTATTGGTTCCGGTGCACCGCGAGTGCCACTCCTCGCCGACCGTCGCGTTGGCCGGCAGCGCCATGGCCCCCGGCGCGCAGGTGAACGTGCTCAGGTTGGTGATATTGAGGGGACCCACGGACCACAGCTGCCAGGACTGCCCACCGGCTTCCCACTGGTCACCCGAGTGGAGGCAGTACTCCCAGGTCTGCCAGTGATGGGTGCTGTAATCGATCCGGAAGACCCAGCAGTCCGCTCCCCGCAGCGTCACCGTCCCCGGCATGGTCGGCCCTTCGGCTTGGGACAGCGGCGGCAGTGTCAGCCGTTCGGTGCCTGAGCCCGTGTACTCGTAGACGCCCGGCGCCGGCCGGTTCGCTCCGGGGACACCGCCACCGCCCGTTCCGAGTTGGGCTTCCGCCTGGCGCAGCGACACCGGCTTCGCGTGATTGGTTGACAGCACGACCACCAGCGTCAGCGAGCCCAGAAGGACGACGACGGCACCGAGGACCCACGGCCACTTGCGCCGCCGCCGTCTGCCGGAGGTCGGCACCGCAGGACCGGTCACTGTGGCGGATGGTAGAGCGCCGGGGCGGAGTTCCCGCCACGGCGGGCCCCGAGCCCCACCGCGGTGCCGCGCTACTCGGTCCGCAGCAGCAGCGCCGCCGGCGTGCGCGCCGCGATGCGACCCGGGATGGCGGCCACCAGGTTGCCCAGCACCAGGGCGCCGAGGGCGATCGCCGCGACGGTGAGCGCGGAGACGGTCGGGTTCGGCACGACGTAGATCCTCTCCGCGAAGAGGTCCCACAGTCCCCGGCCGAGGACGAGCCCGAGCGGTATGCCGACGATCAGCCCGATCACGACCGCGACGCTCGATTGCCAGGCGACGCTCGCCGCCAACTGCCGGCCGGTGAAGCCGAGCGTCCGCAACATGGCCATGGACCGCCGACGGCGCCGGACCGAGGCGATGAGCGTGAGGCCGAGGGCGGTCACCGCCCCCATGGTCAACCCGAGGCCGAGGAGCAAGGGCGTGGCGCCCATGGACCGGTAGTTGACGATCTCGGCCGGTCGCTGCGCCGCGAGCACCATGCTCGAGTAGTTGGTGGGGAGCGAGACGTCGGCGGCGATGCGGTTCAACGAGCGCAGGGCCCTCCCCGTGTCGGCCCCCGGCTTCAGGCGGATGAAGACGGCGTTGGGCCCGGCCGGGGACAGGTCGAACTGGTTGCGCTCCGAGGCGGGGAGCAGCTGGTAGGGCACGACCGCTCCCGTTCCCATCGACGCGTGGCCCGTCAGACCTCCGACCCCCACCGACGGCATGGTGGCCGTGCCGACGATCCGGAGCCGGTGGGTCGCGGTCGTGCCGTAGCGGACCGAGACGGTGTCCCCGACCGCCACGTGGAGCTGGGCCAGCGTCCCCGGTCCCAGCACGATCTGGTTGGGACCGTCGAGCTCATGGCCGGTGAGCACGGGCGGCGCCACGGACGCGCCCGGTGATGTGCCGAGGACGGGCACGGTGCGACCGTCGACCTGCAGGTTGCCGAACCAGTAGCCGGCCCAGGCGGCCACGCTCGGGTCGTGGTCGAGCAGCCTCGCCGACTGCGCGGCGGGGACGTCACCCGCCCCGCCGCCGGCCGTCAGCGCGTAGTCCCAGTTCCAGCCGTAGAGGCCGGGGTGTGAGACGAGCGAGTTCAAGCTGGCCCCGAACACCACCGTGGCGATGACGACCACGACGGTCAACGTCGCACCGAGGATGGCCGAGCGCACCGGCACGGCTTCGGTCTCCGCCCCGGGCTCGAGGGCGAAGCGGATGCCGGCGACCGCCGAGACGGGCAGGCCCGCCGATGCGGCGGCGCCGGCGACGCGCGACGGGGAACGGGGATGTGTGCGCCACCCCGCGGCGCGCTGCGGTGCCCGCTGCACCGCCAGCACGACGGCGACCGCTCCGAGGACGACGATCAGCAGAAGGACACCGAAGCCGAGCACGGTCCAGTCGAAGGCGACGCCGGGGTCGGGATAGTAGGGACGCACCGGCCCCAGCGGGGCCAGCGGCGAGAGCGCCACGGCGACACCTCCGGCCAGCAGCGCGCCGAGGACGACGGCCGCCAGGAGCCCGAGCAGCCCGTCGCTCGCGGTCGTCGCCCGGTTGGCTCCGAGCGCGCGCAAGATGCGCTCCTCCGGCGCCCAGAAGCCCAATTGGCGGCCGATCACCTGCCCCGCGATGAGGAGGGCGGCCAGCACGGCGATGAGGCCGAACACTCCGAGGGCGATGGCCTCGGGCTTGATGGAGTTCTGGGCCTTGGTGACGTCGATGGAGGTGTCGTAGAAGTCGTAGGGGAGCACGGCCGGGACGACACGCTCGATCTCCGATTCGACGGCCGGCACGTCGCGACTCCCGTGGTCCAGCTGGAGGTACGTGAACGCGAAGTTCGAGCAGCAATTGACCAGCCGCCGTGTCAGTGCCGGGGTGAAGATGACGGTGACGGAACCATTGGCGTCGACATCGTCCTGGACGACGGCGTTGTTGAGGACGACCGTGCCCACGAGGGTCAGGTTCTCGTGCAGGGCCGGCTTCGGTGGTGGGCCGGTCCCGGCGGACGAGAACTGGGAGTTCGCGTATGTTCCCCAGTGAACGGTCTGTCCGACATGGAGGCCCAGCTCGCTGGCGGCGCCCACGGTCATGACGACCTCGTCAGCCCGGTTCGGGTCGGCCATCCGACCCTGCACGACGGTGACCCGGTCCTGGTTGAAGTAGAGCCCGTCGACGCTCCCCTCGACGTTCATGTTGATGGTCTGGGCCGCCTTGGTCGGCTCCCCGTCCGGAGCGAGTGGCGTGCTGTAGACGTCGGCGAAGCTCTCGGCACGCCGCACGTGCGGCAGGCCGGAGATGGTGCGGACCAGCGCGGCGTCGTAGCCGTTGGTGTACCCGAGCGCCGGGTCGAAGAGCGCAGTGCCCAGGCTCAGGTCCGAGGGGTTGGTGCTGGCCAGGAAGGTCGGGAAGGACGACTCGGTCCGCCGGGCCGCGGCCAGCGCCCCCATGGCCACACCGCCGATCAGACCGATCAGGAGCACGAGGGTCAGGTAGGCGCTCCAGCGCCGTCCGAACGTCGCCCGGAAGCGGTACCGGGCGACCCGCAGGGCACGGCCGTTCACGGATCCGCCTCGCCAGCTGCGTGGAGCCTCCGCGTCGCCGTCATCGCATCCGGTGCCCCTCTGCCTCGTCCGCTGGCAGTCTGCCTGAGGGCGCGAGGTGCGCCAAGGTGGCTAGCCGCCGCCCCGGCGTCGTGCCAGCACCACAGCCGCAGATCAGCGGCCCTTTCTCACCTCTTCTAAGCTAAGCCTGGATTGAGAAAAGGGCCAGTGCGCGCGGCCGGGCAGCTCACCGGTCCTGCTTTGACCTGCTCAGGCGGCCATCGCCCCCGTCGGCGTCGCCAACCCGTCGCCCGCCCGGCTCGGGACGCCGGCCCTCGATCCGGCCCACGCCCGGTTGGGGTACAGGGCCAGCGCCAGCAGGACGAGCAGCGGCCCCGTGTTGGGGTCCGTCC
Organism: uncultured Acidimicrobiaceae bacterium; assembly: GCA_963717455.1. GTDB lineage: Bacteria > Actinomycetota > Acidimicrobiia > Acidimicrobiales > RAAP-2 > Bog-473. The sequence continues at coordinate 216,065 of OY970336.1, read as the reverse complement.
CGAGGCCGCTGAAGACGCCCCCGAAGGCCTCGCCGAACACCCAGTAGTCGAGCGCCAACGCGGCGCCCGCCACCAGGAAGACGGTCGTGTGGCGGGAGAGCAGCGGGCCGAGGCCGATGACGAATGACAGCACGCCGCAGACGACGGCGACCGAGCCCCCGCCGGTCCCGAGGGCGTGGGCGACCGACAGCTCGACGTGGGCCAGCCACCCCGGTTCGCCCGTGATCGAGCTGCTGATGGCACCCGAGATGCTCGCACCGGCCCGGTTCGCCGGCAGCAGCCATAGGATTCCCATGCCGATCCAGGTGACCGCCCAGATTGCCTTGCCGCCCCAAGCCCCCAGCGGGCCTTCGGCGGCGGCCGGACCCGACGCCGCAGGACTCTTCACCCTGGGCCACACGAGCACGCCGATGGCGACGTAGAGCAGGGCGGCGCCCGGGGCACCGGTGAGCGGCGACGCGGCGCCGGTGAAGAGCATGCCGAAGCCCTCACCGAGCGCCCACACGCCGAGCGCCCACACGAAGGAGAGGACGAGCGCCGGCTTGACCGTCTCGCGGATGAGGAGACCGATGCCGATGAGGATCTGGATGCCGGCGAAGACACTGTTCGCCAGCGCGGGCTGGACAGAGACTAGGTGCGCCACGTGGGTCATCGCACCGGACACGAAGCTCGGCTGGCCCTGGGTCATCGGGAGGATCACGCCGTTGGCGAAGTCCGCCCCGAACATCTTGGGCTGCAGCTGCAACAGTCCGTCGAGCAGCCAGACGAGGCCGAGCCCGATCTGGATCGACCGTGCGGACACCCGCCCCGATGCCGGCGTCCGCATGGCCGTGTCGTAGAGGCCGCTGCTCATGCCGTCCCCTCGATGATCGGTGCCAGCTCGGCCCGGGTCAGGTCAGGCTGGAACTGATGGGTCGAAGCCAGGGAGGGCTCGGTCCACACGTGGAGCATGAAGTAGTCGCTGCTGTTGTGGACGCCGGTGGCGCACGCCCCGGTCGCGTCCGTATTCCCGACGACCCGCCCGCCGGAGAGGCACAGGTTGTCGTGGGCGTGCCACTGGGTCAGCGGCCCGCCGACGTCGGGCCCGGGCGTGCAGGGCGCGGGCCCGAGGTACATGGCGCCCATGAGCTTGGGGCCGTTCACGGTGTTGGCGTACATGAGGAAGGCCGGGTTCGACGGGTCGAACCCGTCGGTCCTGGCGATCTGCCAGTTGGCGTAGTGGACCATGTACCCGTTCGGGTTGGTGGCCGGGGTGTAGCCGGCCGCGGTCGCCGCCGAGAGGCTCGTGTACTTGGCCAGCGTGGCCTCGGTCTGGGTCACCAGCTGGTCGGCGGCGGCCTGCTGGGCCGCGGTGGGCGATCCACTGGGCACCGGCGCCATCACCATGCCGTCCGACATGACCGTCGCGCCCTTCACATTGGGGCACACGGCCGCCGTCGCCTGCGTCGCCCCGGCGGAGCTCGACGAAGTGGAGTTGGACATGCCGGCCATGCCGGGCATCGATCCGGACCCCGAGGACGCTGCCGACCCCGAGGTGCTCGACGTGCTCGAGCCCGAGCCCGAGCCGACGCCGCTCGACGCCGGGGCCGGCGCCGCAGAAGAAGCCGCGGAGGTATCGGTCGCCGGGTGCGATGTGGCGTCGACCGCAGTCGTGGCGGCCAGCACCAGGACGGCGGCCGTCGCCACGGTTCCGAGGGCCACCCACCACAGCCGGGCGGCCGTCCCCATGGCCGACACCTTCTCCGACAAGCGCTCTCTCGATCTTCCCATGGCGCACTCCTCCTGAGTCTTCGGTTGGAGTCTCAGGCCGAGATGTCAGTGGCCGGTGACCAGGGTGTTAGGGAAGTGCGATGTCGGTGTCAGGGGCTCGTCTTCCCGAGCGGTGCCCGCACGGTGAATACTCTCCCTGCTCCGGGCGACCCCGGCCTGCACGACGAGCGCCTGCGACGTCCGGGGACGGTCGGCCACCCAACGGCCCGAGCTCGAAAAGGGGAACTGTGACTGCGACAGACGAATCGACTCCGACCATCGCCGACGTCGACCGGCTCGTGACCTGGATGGACGCCCAGGGCCTCGGGACGGGGGCGCCCCTCGAGCACCGCTACATCTCGGGCGGGAGCCAGAACGAGATCTACGAGCTGCGCCGGGGCGACCTGCACTGCGCCATGCGGATCCCCCCGCGCAGCGCGCCCGCCGAGCGCGACGCCGGCATCGTACGCGAGTGGAGGATCATCGAGGCGCTGAACGGTACGGACGTGCCGCACACCGAGGCCATCGCCGTGTGCACCGACCCGGCGGTGCTGGGCCGGACCTTCTACCTGATGGGCTTCGTCGACGGCTGGTCGCCGATGGGCATGGAGCGCGGGGTCTGGCCCGCCCCGTTCGACACCGATCTCACCGCTCGCCAGGGCCTGGCCTACCAGTTGGTGGAGGGCATCGCCCTGCTGTCGAAGGTCGACTGGAAGGCCAGGGGCCTCCAGGACCTCGGGCGCCCCGACGGCTTCCACGAGCGCCAGGTGGACCGGTGGACCGCCTTCTTCGAGCGCATCAAGGGGCGCGAGCTGCCCGGCTTCGACGAGGCGTCCGCCTGGCTGCGGGCCCACAAGCCGCTCGACTACATCCCGGGCATCATGCACGGCGACTACCAGTTCGCCAACGTGATGTTCAAGGACGGCGCGCCGGCCAGGCTGGCCGCCATCGTCGACTGGGAGATGGGCACCGTGGGCGACCCCAAGTTGGACCTGGGCTGGGTCGTGCACACCTGGCCCGAGGACACCAGCGGCGGCGAGGGCAGCGTCGGCGGCTACGTCGACATGACCGGCATGCCGTCGCGCGCCGAGGTGCTCGACCACTACGCGAAGCACTCGGGCCGGCAGGTCGACGACATCGACTACTACTGCGTGCTGGCCAAGTGGAAGCTGGCCATCGTCCTCGAGCAGGGCTACCAGCGGGCCGGCGACGACGACAAGCTCCAGGGATTCGGCCCGGTCGTGCTCGACCTCATGGCTGCCGCCGGCGAGCTGGCCGAATCGAGCGACTACACGGGATGAAGACGCCCGGGGAGCTCTTCGATCTCTCCGGCAAGGTCGCGCTCGTGACCGGCGGCAGCCGGGGCATCGGCCGCGCCGTCGCCGAGGGCCTCGTCACGGCCGGGGCCGACGTGGTGGTCGCCAGCCGCAAGCTCGACGGCTGCCAGGCGGCCGCCCGGGAGATCGCCGCGGCGACCGGCCGCCGGGCGTTGCCCGTCGCCTGCCACGTCGGCAAGTGGGATGACTGCGACCGGTTGGTCGACACGGTCTACGCGGAATTCGGGCACTGCGACGTGCTCGTGAACAACGCCGGAATGTCGCCGCTCTACGACGGCCTCCCTTCGGTCACCGAGGCGCTCTACGACAAGGTCCACGCCGTGAACGCCCGCGGGCCGTTCCGCTTGAGCGTGCTGGTGGGCTCGCGCATGGCCGAGGGCGACGGCGGCTCCATCATCAACGTCACGACGGCCGGGTCGCTCCGCCCGGGCGCCGGCGACCTCCCGTACGCCATGGCGAAGGCCGGCCTGAACGCGCTCACGCTCGGCCTCGCCGGTGCCTGGGCGCCCAAGGTGCGGGCCAACCTCGTGCTGCCCGGTGCCTTCGACACCGACATCACCAAGGCGTGGGGCCCCGAGACGAAGGCGCAGGCCGGCGCGATCAACCCGATGCGGCGCATCGGGCGCCCCGAGGACATGGTCGGCGTGTGCGTGTTCCTGGCCAGCGACGCCGCCAGTTACGTCAACGGCGCCCAGGTGCTCGTGGACGGCGGGCTCTTCCGCACCCTCTGAGGCACCACCTCCACAGGGCTGATGGCCGGGGGTCCGAGCTCGTGGGGAAGGTGGATCAGCTCGTGGCGGGCCCACGCCACAGGTCGATGCCACCTTCGACGGCGTAGGCATCGATCTCCTTCAGCTCCTCTTCCGTGAAGCGCGTGTTGTCGAGCGCCTCGAGGTTCTCCTCGAGCTGGGCCACGCTGCTCGCCCCGATGACGAGCGACGTGACGCGGGGGTCGCGCAGGGCCCAGGCCAGTGCGAGCTGGGAGACCCTCTGGCCCCGCTGGGCCGCGATGTCGGCCAGCGCCCGCACGCGGGAGAGGTTCTCCTCGCTCAACATGTCGGGGAACAGCGACGACCCCTCCGCGGCCCGCGATCCGGCCGGGACCTCGTGCAGGTAGCGCTCGGTCAGCAGGCCCTGGGCCAACGGGGAGAAGCCGATGCACCCGACGCCCTCCTCGCCCAGGACGTCGAGGAGGCGGTCCTCGATCCAGCGGTTGAACATGGAGTACGACGGCTGGTGGATGAGCAGCGGCGTCCCCAACGAGCGCAGGATCGCGACGGCCTCCTTCGTGCGCAGGTCCGAGTACGACGAGATCCCGACGTAGAGCGCCTTGCCCTGGCGGACGGCCGCATCCAGCGCACCCATGGTCTCTTCGAGGGGAGTGTCGGGGTCGTAGCGGTGGTGGTAGAAGATGTCGACGTAGTCGAGCCCGAGCCGGCCGAGGCTCTGGTCGAGGCTGGCCAGCAGGTACTTGCGGGACCCGTGATCGCCGTAGGGCCCGGGCCACATGTCCCAGCCGGCCTTGGTCGAGATGATGAGCTCGTCCCGCAGGCCCCCGAAGTCCGAGCGGAGGATCGCACCGAAATTGGCTTCGGCGCTCCCGTAGGGCGGCCCGTAGTTGTTGGCCAGGTCGAAGTGCGTGATGCCCAGGTCGAAGGCGCGCCGAAGGATCGAGCGCTGGACGTCGAGGGGCCGGTCGTCGCCGAAGTTGTGCCACAGGCCGAGCGACAGAGCGGGCAGCATGACCCCGCTCCGGCCGCAGCGGCGGTAGTGCATGGACTGGTACCGATCGGGCGCCGGGTCGTAGTGCGGCATCGGGATAACCCCTCCTGAGCTGGATCGACGGTCTCAGTTCGGCTGTCGACGATGAACTTAGCGGTCGGGCGGGAACGACACGCCGTCCGGGGCGGTGCGAATATGCCCCCATGACAGAGAAGCGGGTCGTCGTCTGGGGCACGGGGTTCGTCGGGAAGATGGTGATCCCCGAGGTGCTGCGCCACCCGAACTTCGAGCTGGTCGGCGTCGGTGTGCACGACAAGGACAAGGTGGGTCGGGACGCCGGCGAGATCTGCGGCATGGCGCCCGTCGGCCTCACCGCCACCGACGACCTCGATGCGCTCATCGCCCTCCGCCCCGACGCCCTGGTGCACTACGGCCCCACGGCGGGGCAGGCCGACGCCAACATCCGGGACATGGGCGCCTTCCTCCGCGCCGGCATCGACGTGAGCTCGACCGCCATGACGCCGTGGGTCTGGCCGCACATGAGACAGAACCCGCCGTCGTGGATCGACCCCATCACCGAGGCGTGCAAGGAGGGCGGCGCCACCTGTTTCACCACCGGCATCGACCCCGGCTTCGCCAACGACCTCTTCCCGATGACGCTCATGGGGCTGTGCGCCGAGGTGAAGAAGGTCAAGGCGCTCGAGATCCTCGACTACCTCAACTACACGGGCGCCTACGAGGACGAGATGGGCATCGGGCGCCCGCCCGAGTTCACGCCCCTCCTCGAGCACACCGACATCCTCGTCATGTCGTGGGGCGGCACCGTGCCGATGATGGCGCACGCGGTCGGCATCGAGCTCGATGCGATCACGACCACCTGGGACAAATGGGTCACCGACGCTCCCATCACGACCGCCAAGGGCGTGATCAACCCGGGGGAGGTGGCGGCCATCCACTTCACCATCAACGGCATGTACAAGGGCGAGCCCCGCATCTGCCTCGAGCACATCAACCGGGTGGGCACCGCTGCCGCGCCGGACTGGCCGCGGGGCACCCAGGACGATGTCTACCGGGTGGAGATCGAGGGCACCCCGTCCATCACCCAGGAGACCGCCTTCCGCTTCACCGACGGCAGTGGGCGCGACGCCGCGGCGGCCGGCTGCCTGGCCACGGGGCTCCGGGCCCTCAACGCGGTGCCGGCCGTCAACGACCTTCCCCCAGGCTGGGCCACCGCCCTGGATCTGCCGCTCATCCCCGGGGCGGGCACCATCCGCTAGGGACGACCGTGGACGCCTGGCAGGTCCAACGGCACGGCCCACCCGGCGACGTGCTCCGGCGTGTCGTCGTCGACGAGCCGGTTCCGGGTCCGGGTGAGCTGCGGCTGCGCGTGCGCGCGGCGGGGATCGGGCTGCCGGACGCGCTCATGTGCCGCGGGCGGTACGCGTTCTCCCCGCCGCTCCCGTTCATCCCCGGCCAGGAGATGTGCGGCACGGTCGACGCGGTCGGTCCGGGAGTCGAGCTGTCCCTCGGCACCCGGCTCATGGCGGTGACGAGCTTCTTCGACGGTCACGGCGGTTTCGCCGAGGCGGCGATCGCGCGGTCCGACACCGCCTTCCGCGTGCCCGACGCCATGCGTGACGTGGATGCAGCTGCGTTCCGGATCGGCTACTCGACGGCCTTCATCGGACTCGTGCGGCGGGGCGCGCTGCAGCCCGGCGAGTGGCTGGTCGTCCTCGGAGCTGCGGGCGGCTCGGGCCTGGCCGCGGTGCGGCTCGGGGCGGCGCTCGGCGCGCGGGTCATCGCGGTCGTCGCGGGTGAGGCGAAGCGGAGGTTGTGCGTATCGTCGGGCGCCGACGTCGTCGTCGATCGCACGGTGGGATCAGTGCCCGACGCAGTGGTGGAGGCGACGGGGGGCAGCGGGGTCGACGTGGTCTACGACCCCGTCGGTGGGGCTTTCGCCGGGTCGATAGCGCGGTGCCTGGCGCCCGGCGGAAGACTCCTCGCCGTCGGGTTCGCGAGCGGGAAGTGGGTGGAGGCCGACATCTCGGAGTTCGTCCGGCGCAACGCATCCATCGTGGGCGTCTACGCCGGCGGTCAGACGCGCACGGAGGCCGAAGCCGATCACGAGCAGCTGCTCGCGCTCGCAGCCGACGACCGTCTCGGCGGGGCCACGCAGGTGGTGTCGTTCGACGCGTTGCCCGACGCGCTCGGTGCCGTCGACCGGGCTGCGGCTGTCGGCAAGCTGGTCGTGAAGCTCGACCACGTCGACACCTGACGATTCGTGGCCGTCCGGTTGACTCCCTCCCGGTGGGCCACCGCCCTGGACCTGCCGCTCATCCGGGGCGGCACCATCCGCGAGATGGCGGACCGGCACCCGACCCCGGGAGCGGTGGGTTAGAGCGGGACTTCGGTGTAGAGCCCGCTCATGACGCGGGTCGTTGCGGGATTGGCGCCCATGGTCTTCATCTGCAGGGCCAAGCCCGTGTCCGTGAACCACGCTGCGCCGACGCGCGCGTGAGCGCGCATGTTCTCGTGCTCACAGGTCAGGGCCATCAGTCCGCTCGCCAGACCCGCATAGGTCAGCTGGAGGAGGCGGGCATTGACGGCCCCGTTCGCCTCGAGGAACCCGCAGACCTCCGCCGCCTCGGCGATGGCTTCCTCGGCGCGGCCGGGGGTGACGTGGAGGGTGTGGACCTCGAGGATGCTGCCGCGGCCGGCCTTCGGAGTCCGCGCGATCGGCATCTCCATGCCCATGGATTGGGACGTGATCAGCGTCGGGGATCCGGGTGCATTGACCCGGGAAAGGAACGTCTGGAGCTCCGCGTTCTCGGCCAGAGCATCGGAGGCCTCGGCCAGCGCCTCTGGGCTCTCGTATTCGATGGAGAACACCGTCCCGTTGACCTCTTCACCGGCTGCGCTGGCGAGGAAGAACCTGATGTCCCCGCCGGTGGAGCTGAGCAACTTCGCCGCCTCCCCTGCAGTTGCAATGGCCGCCTCCAGCTGGCCGCCCTGCACCTTGCCGTTGGTCGTGTGAAATACGCGCATGGTGATCCCTCCCTTCCCGACACGAACTGCCGGAGGGTCGAAGTCTTCCCTAAACGGGGGTTGGAGTCTTCCCTAAACGGGGGTTGGAGTCAACTGGTCCGACGACCGACACGCCCGCCCGGGGGCAGGCGGCGGGCGGCGCCTCTACTGGACACTGGAGGAGATGGCCACGGATGACCACGGGGCGACGGACGTTCTCACGGATGGCGGAGGCTCGATAGGGCGGCCGCGTCTGTGGCCGCCGTGCGGGCGTGCGTCGACCGCTGACCCGGATCGGCGGACTCCGCCGAGCGCGGAGCGTCGTGCCTACACGGACTGGAGTACCCAGATACGGGCGGTACAGGGCTCGCGCAGCGGCCACGCCACGCCCTCCTTCATGAGCGCCGCCCCCTGTCGTCGCGCCACGTTGGTTCCCGTCGGTTCGGGACCGGCCGCGAGATCGACCGCCGTGACCTCGTAGATCCGGTCCGGGTCGAGCCCACCCGGGCGCAGGTGTCCCGGATCATCTGAGGACGCGGCGAGTTGGAAGGCGAAGACGACCGCCCGTTGGCGGTTCGTGGACACGTAGGCGAGCGCGGCGCGCTCACCGGGCGGGACCAACCGCCACAGGTCTCCCTGTTGGACGAGGGGCCGGATGTCGCGGTACAGCTCCACCGCCCGTCGGCACACGGCGAGCTCGTCGTCGCTCATGCCCGCGAAGTCGACGTCGAAGCCGAACCGCGCGCTCATGGCCACCGCGCAGCCGAAGGCCACCGGCCGGTCGCCCTCGCGGGTCACGTGGGCGGCGACCACGTTGGCCGGCAGGAAGTGCGACGCCGCCCACTGCATCCGCACCCGGTCGACGGGGTCGGTGTTGTCCGAGAGCCAGACCTCGTGAAACCAGCGCAGTGACCCGAGGTCGACGCGTCCCCCACCCGAGGCGCACAGCATGAGCGTCTGCTCGGGGTGGCGCTCGGCCACGGTCTCCATCAGGCGCCAGGTGGCCCGGGCGTGGTCCACCCAGAAGTTGGCCTGCCGTTCGGCACCCAGGGTGGGCGACCCGGGATCGGTCAGGGGGCGGTTGGCATCCCACTTGAGGTAGCTGATGCCCGGGTTCTCGGCCAGGACGCGGTCCACCACGCCGCACACGAAGTCGGCGACATCGGGCTGCAGGACATCGAGGACGAGCTGGTGCCGCCAACGGCGTGGGTGCCGCGTCGGTTGGCCCACCGCCCAGGCCGGATGCTCGGCATACAGGGCGGAGTCCGGGTTCACCATCTCGGGTTCCACCCACAGCCCGAACCGGACGCCGCGCTCGTGGGCCCGCGCAATGAGGGGCCCGAGGCCACCGGGCAGTTTGGCCTCGTCGACCAGCCAGTCGCCCAGGCCGGCGGTGTCGTCGTCGCGGGGATGGGTGACGCCGAACCAGCCGTCGTCGAGCAGGAAGAGCTCCGCGCCGAGGTCCGCCGTGCGGTCGATGAGCCCCAGGAGCCGGTCGGTGTCGAAGGAGAACGAGGTGGCCTCCCAGTTGTTCACCACGATCGGCCGCAGCGCGTTGCCGTCGCGCACGGCGTGCCGGCGCACCCACCGATGGAGGCGCCGGCTCAGGAGGCCCACACCCTCGGTCGACCAGGCCCAGACCTGCTCGGGGGTCACGAAGGCGGCACCGGGGTCGAGCACGTACTCGGATGACGCCGGGTTGTGCCCGCACCAGACCCGCACCGTGGGGGCGCTCGTCCGCTCGAAGGCGAAGCGGGTGTTGCCACCCCAGGCGAGCGCCCCGGCGAGGACGGCACCGGTCGACTCCTCGGGTGACCCGTCGGGGGCGAACAGGAAGAAGGGGCAGGACCGCAGGTGGGGCTGCACGCCGCCGCGCGAGTCGACGACCTTGGTCCCCGGCGTGATCGCCTCGGTGGTCGCGGTCCACTCGGCGGCCCAGTCGCCCCCGCCGAAGTGGGTCAGGTGGGGCGAGGATGCGGCGAGCAGGGGTGAGGCGGCGGCGACCTCGTGGAGGGTGATCGCCCCGGGCTGGCGGTTGGTGACGCTCACCCACTGGCGCAGCACGCCGTGATCCTCGGCGCGGAACGACAGCGTCACCTCGAGCGGGCAGCCGGGGTCGACGAGAAGGATGTCGGTCGCCGGTCCGACGACTCGGACGTCCTCCAATTTCAGGCGCGTGGTCGTGGTGCCGTCGCTGTGCGTGACTCGCAGCGCGGGTGCCCGGGTCGGCTCGTCGTCGTAGGCCGGGTAGGCCAGGGGGTACAGCGCCGACGGGATCCCGGCCGGCAGCCGCTCCATGTGCGCGTCGATGTCGGGCGCGAAGCCTGCTTGGTGTAACCGGCCCTGGTCGTCGACCAGGAACCCGTAGCCGGCGCTCCCGGACGACACGACGATGGTGCTCACCCGACCACCATTGCAGAGCGCCGGCATTGCACCAAGCGCCGCTTGCGGGGACGGCTCTCCGCTCCCGTGTCAACCGCGCCGTCGGGTGACGTCGACAGAACCGGCGTGAATCGTATGGCCAGTGAAACCGCCCGGTGCTTCCAATGTGCGAGTCCGTCGACGATGATTGACAACCTGACCACCCACGCACACCTCGAGCCAGAAGGGAGACCATCATGAAAGGACTCGACGGTCGCCATCGCGACAAGGACGGGCGCATTGAGAAGAAGCACGGCAACACGAAGATCAAGAACCTGAAGGACCAGTATCCCGAGCTGAAGAACTTCCAGAACGAAGACACGCTTGGGCAGGTTCGCGACAGGTACGGTGCCGACAGCCTGGACGAGCTCATCCGGATGCTGCGAAGTAAGTAGCCCCCTCCTCCGGACGAAGGGCGGTCCACCCTCTTCTGTTCAGGCTGGGGCTACCAGGTGTCGGCTGAGGTTCGGGAGCGTCCGGCCACCTTCACGACGCGTCAACCCGAAGCACGAGGCCTGACCTCCGCGTCATGCAGGGACCTTCAGGCGCGTCCGCCCCGGCCGCAGGAGGTTGCACCAGCCCCGGATCACGGGATGGGGATTCTGTGCATGCAGGCGGTCCAGTGCCGTCTGCATGGAGCTTGTGATCTCTTCGTAGCACGCGGCCACGATTGCCTCATCGTCTGCTGCCTCGGGGCCGTAGCTGCTCCAGTCGAGTGCGGGCAGGAACTCGACGTTGATCGCCGAGGGCATCGGGAGCGGCGGTGTGAGGATGGTGGTCAGGCCGTAGGGGGCGAGGAGGATGGGGAACACATTGATCCGGATGCGGTGCAAGCCGAGGGCTTTCGCCAGGCGCTCGCCGCTCGAGACGACGACGATCGCATCGTGTGACCCGTGGGCCACCACCGGCACCACGGGTACGCCGGAACGGAGTGCCAGGCGAACGAAACCCCGATGGCCACCCAGGTCGATCTTGTCACGCTGATTCCACGGCCGACACGCCTCCCGGTCCCCTCCCGGGTACGCAACAACGAGGCCACCTTCCGCCAGGCCCTGTTCGGCGGCCTGCCCGCCTGCGGGTATCGCTCCGATGCGGCGCATGAACGGACCGACGCCCGGAATTCCGAAGATCAGGTCGTACACCATGGCGTACGCAGGCTGGTCGAGACCGCGTCGTCGGACGATCTCGAGTCCGACCACCCAGGCGTCGGGGATGTAGAAGAGGCCGGAATGGTTCCCGACCACGAGCGCCGGGCCGCTGGCGGGCAGGTTCGCCTGTCCCCGGACCTCCGGTGAGAAGTAGTTCACGTAGCGGGTCACCGCCGAGAGTTGGCGACGGAGGAACTCCGGGTCCCTCTGGAAGAGGGGCTGGTCGCGAACGTGGTCGACGCGCTCCGACAGCCCGTGCAGCAATGGCGCGAGCACCCCGCCCCCCTCTCGCCCGCCTCCGACTTCGGTGACATGTTCCGACGTGACGGCCATTCTTACTCCCGTTCCACCCTCAAGCGTCCCAACACTCGTCGCCTGAGGGAAGGGCCGTTTGGCCCGAACGTTCCGATCGAGCGGCGGACCGGATGGCAACTGTGCAGCAGGGTCCGGGGGGGGGGGTTGGTCGGGGCGGGTCGAACTCCTGGGCTCCGCTCCGGCGGCGCGGAAGCCATCGGGTGGACTGGCTTGGGCGTCGTCAGCGCCAACGCGACCTCGCTCTCCGAAGGCCATCTGTGAGACAGCGCGAGCCGGTGTGTTGGCCCGTCCTTCGCCTGTCATTACGCCCTGGGTGTGCGGTGACCAGTCAGGTGGGGCTACGCATATAATGACGGAGCAATCATCCAGAGGAGTTGAGGGTCCTGGCCCATTGACGCTCCGCCAACCGACCGAGAGGCACGGTGGCAACGCCGGGTTCGATGAGGAGACCATCATGGTGTCAAAGACGCTCGCGTCGCTCGACGCGTGGCTTGCCCTGGCCGAGGAAGTGTTGGCCGAGCAGAACGCTTGCCGGGAGAAGGAACCCGAGACGGGTAGATCGAACCCGTGTGACCAGCTCTCGCTCTTTCCGAGTGAGCCCGCATGACGGCGCATGACATTGGTGGTCGAGCTGCGCGCTCTCCGGGTAGCGAGGGCGGAAGGATCCGACGCACGCAACCCAAATGCGATCTGTACATCCCCGGGCACATGGTCCATTGGATCCAGGCGAAACTGTCCTGGGAGCATCCTCGTGAATGGGGCGTGCTCGAAAAGGTGCGGGGACAGGTCATCACGGTGCGCTTCTCGGACCGGATGGCCCGGTATCGAAACCACCAAGTGGGGGCACTGCTCGACGTCGCGGAGCACGACTCGCGGGTCCTGGTCAGCGAACGGTACGGCACACTGGGTGTCCCCACGGAACCTGGATCGCTCAGGGTCTTCTGCATCGCCGATGCCGACGGTCCGTGGAGAGCATGCAGCATCGCGCCCAGGGATTCCGTCTCGTATCAGGATCTCGTGGATCGACTGGAGGATCGCGGTGGTTTCAGCATCCCTGGTGCACTCTTACCGTTGAGTGACGACGCTCCCAAGGGAGTAGACGAAGATTGAACCACGATCGCCCGTCCCTGATTCTCGAGATCGTCCGACCCCTCGGGCGCGTCCCCGCGGAGACCAATAGGGTTTCCGCAGCCGACCGGAAGGAGTGGGGGAAATAGCAACCGTTGAGACCGTCCGGGGTGCGATCGACACCGCCGACCTCGGGCCGACCTACATGCACGAGCACGTCTTCGTCCTCGACTCCGACGTGCAACAGAACTACCCGGCCGAGTGGGGTAGTGAGGACGACCGCGTAGCCGACGCCGTCGGCAAGCTCAAGGCCCTCGCCGCCCAGGGGATTCGGAGCATCGCAGACCCCACCGTCGTGGGCCTGGGCCGCTACATACCCCGCATTCAGCGTCTGGCCGAGCAGGTACCGGAGCTGAACATCATTCCCGCCACCGGTTGCTACACCTACGATCAGGTGCCGTTCTTCTTCTTCTACCGGGGCCCAGCCCTGTCGGCCGCGCTGGGCACGGAGGTACCCGACCCGATGGTGGACATGTTCATCGGCGACATCACCGAGGGCATCGCGGGCACGGGGGTCAAGGCCGCCTTCCTCAAGTGCGCCATCGACCACCAGGGCATGACCGACGGGGTGGCCCGGGTCATGCGGGCCGTGGCCCGGGCCCACCGCCATACCGGAGCACCCATCACCGTGCACACCCACCCGGGCTCACAATCCGGCCTGGCGGTGAAGTCATTGCTGTGCGACGAAGAAGGCGTGGACCCGACCCGGGTGGTGCTGGGCCACTCGGGCGACAGCAGCGACATCGACCATCTGAGCGCCCTGGCGGACGAGGGCTTCATCCTCGGCATGGACCGTTTCGGGCTCAACGTGGAGACGCCCTTCGAGGCGCGGGCCGACGCAGTGGTGGAGATGTGCCGCCGCGGCTACGCCGATCGCATGGTGCTGGCCCACGACGCGGCCTGTTACATCGACTGGATCGATCCCAACGTGCTGGCGATGATGACCCAGTGGAGCTACCTCCACATTCACGACGACGTCCTGCCCTACCTCCGTGAGCAGGGTGTGACCGAGGCCCAGATCACCACCATGCTCGTGGAGACGCCACGCCGCTACTTCGAGCACACCACCGCCTACTGAGCCGCCATCCCCAGTTCTTCGAGCCCGCAGGCGAGTGACCTTGAGGATGCGTGGCTGTTTTCGTCCGCGCCATTGAGGGCTGTGGGGCATTTCCGAACTCCAGCACTGGGCACCAGACCGATGGAAGCGACGTCTTCGGACAGGCGATGATTGGCCATGGCCGAGCAGCGTCGCAGCAGCCGAGCGCACAGCATCCGGGTCTCGACCGCGGCTGCCCTCTTGAGTGCGGGGATCGCCATGGTCATGACGCTGGGCTTGCTCGGGGCAACTCCGATGATCGGGAGCGAGCTGGCTGCCGCCAGCCCCTCGGCCTCCTCGACGGTGTGGCTGTGCCGTCCTGGGCTGTCGGACAATCCGTGCACGAGCAATCTCACGACGACGGTCGTTCGGGCCAACGGGACGACGTACGTGCAGCGTGCCCGTCCGGCCCGGAACCCTCCCATCGACTGCTTCTACGTCTACCCGACGGTCAGCGCCCAGCCGACGGCCAATGCCAACCTCCACATCGATCCCCAAGAGCGAGCGGTCGCGATCGCTCAGGCATCCCGCTTCTCCCAGGTCTGCCGGGTCTACGCACCGATGTACCCCCAACTGACCGTCGCTGCGATCACGAACGGGATCCGTCCCCAAGCGGCGGTGACTGCGTACCTCGGCGTGCTGTCAGCCTGGCAGGACTACCTCGCCCACTACAACAGGGGGCGAGGCGTCGTCCTGATCGGGCACTCCCAGGGCGCATCGCTCCTCATCGCACTCATCAAACGAGAGGTCGATCCGAGCCCCACCGAACGCCACTGGCTCGTCTCGGCGCTCTTGATGGGCGGCAACGTGACCGTGCCGACGGGCCAGGTCGTGGGTGGCGATTTCGCCCACATACCGGCCTGCCGGGCGAACACCCAGACGGGGTGCGTCGTGGCCTACTCGACGTTCAGCTCGCCGCCGCCCGCCGACAGCTTCTTCGGTCGCGTCGGAACCAGCATCAGCGCAATATCCGGTCTCTCGCCGACCTCGGCCCCCGGGTTGGAGGTTCTGTGCACCAATCCCGCCGCGCTGGCCGGGGGAACCGGTCCCTTGAGTCCCTACTTCCCAACCAAGGCGTTCCCTGGTTCCAAGTCCAGCCTTCAATACGGCGCCACTTCGAAACACGCAGTTCGGACTCCCTGGGTGTCGTACCCGAACCTCTACCGCGCCCAATGCCAGAGCTCGGGCGGCGCCACCTGGTTGCAGGTCACCGACGTCGCCGGACCCAAGGACACCCGACCGGTCGTGCAGCCGGTGCTCGGGCCCAAATGGGGACTCCACCTCGACGATGTCAATCTCGCCCTTGGCAATCTGGTCAAGATCGTCCGGGACGAATCGGCCGCCTACGTGCACTAGACCCTGCGAACGAGTCTGAGCTGATCCCAGGCGCGAATGGGTACAAGAGTCCTTCCGAACATGCACACGTCGTCCCCTGCATCTCTGAGGTCATTCGGGGTTGGTGTCCAGAGAAGCCAGAGTGGGGACGGCCTGATCGATGGAGGGCAGCAGGCTCGCGTACTGGTCGAGCCATTCCCGGAGTGCGGCGGTGGCCCGGACGTCGTCCTCGTTGTAATCGAGGATCCAGCGCTGGGCACCGGAGCGGACCGTCTCGTCCGGGTCGGACGTCGCCTCGATGTAGCTGACTATGGCCAGTTGGCCGCCCACCTCGGGACCCCGCCAGCTGAATCCGGTTATCGGGGCGACCACCTTGAGGCCCATGCCCCGACCCGTGATGAGTTGATTCCTGACGATGGGGAGTAGATCGACCCACTGGTCGGACCCCAGCAGATCTTCGACCTCCTCCTCGAGCTCGCACAGTGCCGCAAGGCGACGCAGCTGCCCGTTCTCGGCCCCCTGGCTGTAGCAGTAGGCGAGGAGCGAGACGCCTCTCCTGGTCGCCTCGGTCCGGAGTGCGGTGAGCCATTCCCAGAAGGCGAGGAACGCCTCGAGCTCTCCAACCGCGGTGTCCGGGTTCCATGAGGCGAACGGCAGGAACTCGGACGCCACCGTGCCGGATGCGTCATGCTCGTTCAACAGGGTGCCCCAGAGGTAGCAGCCCTCGTTCACGTTCTCCATGTCGACATCGATCTCGATGTCGGCCCGCGGTACGACGACGTGGTCGATGCCTCGCCGGCGATAGGCCGCAGACGGACCGATCCGGGCCCGGGCGTTGTCGATCTGCTGGGGGAGGTCGTCCAGGCCCGCGCCGCCGAAGCTGGCCGTCAGCGGGTCGAGACGGGCAACGTCGGCGGCGATCGCGATGCCCTCGGCTTCGAGTGCCTCCGTCTGCTTCGGTCGCCCGGACATGAGGTCCGCAACCGGAGTCGACGAGTCACTCGTGCGTGCCGTTTCCACGAGGTGCTCCAGGTCGACCCCCGCCGCCACGAGGCGGGAGGTGGCGGAGTCCAGGGAGGCCAACTCCCGCATCGTGGTGACGCCGCGGATCTGGCATTTCCGTCGTTTTGCGACCGTCATCCCGGGCAGGAGGCTGAGGTCGGCCGACTCCTCCAGGCGCTCGAAGCACCACGCGTGCCAGCCGCACTCGCCGCATTCGGGCACGGCGATCGGCTCGGCCAGGAGAGGTGACGCCGGATCCGACAGGTGCGCGAGCGACGCGTCGACGACCGAGAGCCGGAGGGCGAACTCGAGGTCGTACGCCTCCATGGTCGACAACGGCTCGGGCGGTGGATCCTCGATGTAGTCGGAGGGATTCCACACCGGCAGGTCGAGGTCGTGCCACACGACCAGCTCCTCGCGCCCGACGATCCCGGCCCAGCGTCCCAGCCGGGAGGCGTAGCCGCACGCCTCGAGCATCCGCTGGTAGTGGGCGAGCTGGAGCAGATCGGGCCAGCGCCACTGGGCCTCCAGTTCGTCGTCCGGATCGGAGGGTCCGAGGAAGAGCGCCTCGAGGCCCGAGGTGACGGCTCCGTCCGCATCCTCGTTCTTCTTGGTGCGCAGGGTCCCGTGATGCTTGACGTCCACGGGCAGGTATCCATTGCCGGCGGCGGCGGGGTCGAAGGCGTCGGAGCGAACGAGGAGGTCGGGTTCGCCCGCTCGGTGCGCCGCTTCGTCGACGGGCAGCCGGCCGCCGATGATCAGCGGGGCTCCGCGCTCCATGGCGCCGAGGGTCGATGCCTCCATCGCGCTCCCGGAGAGGTCCGGGTCGATGACGACCGCAGCGGGGACGGCCGCTGCCAGCAACTCGAAGAGCCGGGCTTCGAAGTCCAGGCCACCCTGTCCCAGCATCACCATGAACGCAGAGCGGGGCAGCGGCTCGCACGGGTGCAGGACGTTCAGCTGCACCGCCTGCGGGCACGTCTTGGCGAGGTAGGCCCCCTGCGGGGGCACGTCGCTCACGGTGACACGACCAGCTGTCATGGGCCGAACGCTAGGCCTCGCCTGTCTCACGCCTCCGCGAGTCCGCCGCCGTGCCGACGCACGAAGTCCTCCACGGTATCGAGCTGGTCGGGCAGCAGCCCGGTCTCGGACTCGGGTGCGATCAGGAGATTGGGCAGCGAGATGCCGGCCGCCCACTCCCGAGCGGTCAGGGGGCCGTCCCGGAAGTAGTCGATGTCGTCGTCGATCCAGACGAACGGCCTCGGATCGCGCTCGACCGACCGACGGACGGCGAGGAACTTCCAGTCCAGCTCCCACTCCTCGGCCTCTTCGAGGGGTGATAGGACGGGCAGGCCAGATGGAAGCCCGCAGAGAGGGGCGATGGCGGAATCGGCGCGGTGCTCCCAGGTCGTGGCCCACTGGATGTCCACGGCGAGCTGTGCGAGACGTGCACCCATGGCGGGGGAGAGGCAGACGACAAAGGTGCGGGGGTGTCCGACCTCGAACTCGAACTCCACCTCGTGGAGGCCGAAGTCGTCGAACACGGGGACGTCGCTGCTCAGGTCCAGCTCGAAGGCGTTGAGCACCCCGTCGACATCGAGGAAGAGGTGGGGGCGTGCCGAAGGGCGAACAGGCATCGATGGGATCAGTCTCCCGAGGCCGCCTTGCGCTCGTCCTCCGTGTACTCGATGCCCCTCGACTCACCGCGCCGCAGCCGTGAATAGGACGCCGACATCGACTTCATGGCGCCGGCCGTGCCCGCTGCGGACTTGTCCCAGGTCAGGGATGCGTCGGCGTCCACCCCCAGGCCCCGCCCTTCCTGGACGGCGTCCTGGTCGGCCCCCAGGAACGTGAAGTGCCAGCCCTCGGCGGTCCTGGCCTTCACGGAGTCCATGACCTGGAGCCGGCTCCACTCGCAGCTGGCGTTCTCCCTGCCGTCCGTGATCACGGCGAAGAGCACGTTCGCCGGGCGGTCCTTCGGGTCCATGTTCTCGATCCGAGCGTGGACCGTGGCGATGGTGCGCCCGATCGCATCGAGCAGCGCGGTCATGCCACGCGGGACGAGCCGGTAGGGGGCTATCTCGGCGGCCGGCACGCCGTCGGCCACGACCTGGTATTCGTTGTCGAACTGAGCCAGTGTCACGAGGCACGTACCTTCCTCGCGGGCCTGCTCCTCGATCAGCGTCTTGATGCCGCCCTCCATGTCGTCCTTGATGGGTTCCATGGAGCCGCTGCGGTCGACCACGAGGGTGAGCAGTGTGGTGCCGGCCTTCTCAGTGTGCTTCTTCGACTTCGTCATTGTTCGCCCTCCTTCTTGCGATCCGGGGATCGCCGCTTCGTCGGCTTGCCCTCGGACGGGCGTGCCTTGGCCTCCTTGATCAGCTGGTGCGCTCGGGTCGGGCTGACGCCCAGCTCGCTCGCCAGTCCACGAACGGACCCGGCGGTGTCGTAGGCGTCCGCCGCGGCGGCCGCCCGCAGGGAGGAAAGCTCCTCCACCGCCTTTTGGTACTTCTCAAGCTCTCGGGTTGCCTGCCGGTAGCGCTCCCGGGGGTCGGGCACCCCTTTGAGCCACTCGAGGAAGGCGTCGTTGTCGTCGGACCCAGGAGTGACTGGCCCGGGTGCCTCCTCTTCGTCCCTCATGTCCAGGGGGACTGTACAGGGCGGCTGTGACACTGTCAAGGGGGGCTGAACAGTATGTGAGTAACACATCCCCCCGAGCCCTTCAGCTCTCATTCGGGCACTTCTGAAAACGGTGATGCACCGCCACCTGAATGCGGTGGCGATTGACTTCGGCCATCGAGGCGAGGATCCCTCACATCTCGTTCCTAGTTGATTCCTAGGCCCACAGCTTTGCTGCTGTCCGTGGCCACTTCGTGATGGCACCTGTGACCCCCTCCGGCCTTCACGGAGCTCACAACCGGCGAGACTCCGGCAGGTGGCGGTAATGGTCCACTGTCACAGCAACCGGATAAATCTGTCCTTGGGCACGACGGACTACGCCACGCCAACAGCTATCCGATCGAGACTAGGAGAGGCACGGTGATCATCCTCGGGTTCGTTTCGTTCGTCATCATCGGCGCACTGGCCAGGTGGATCTACAGGGGCCTGGTCCGCTTCACCCGTCGGGTGTGGGACGAGGAGGGCCGAAAATGACCCCGAGGCAAAGGGCTGGTGAATGGCCCCGAGAGGATCTGTTTCCTCGAGCGCGTCTAGCCATCGAAAGGAGGTCCGTGATGAGGTATCGACTGGCGGTAGCACTCGATGGCCTGTGGCCGAAGCTCGGATTGGTACTCACAGCCAGCCTTCTGACGAGCTTGTCTCTGATCTCTGGCCCAGTCGTTGCAACGGGAGCAGCCACACCGAGACCACATGCTGCCAGCTCATGCAGCCAGCCGGGCGGAGTATTCCTCTATGGCAGTGCCGTGGTCGGCATTGCAGTCACGCCCGGCGACGGTGGCTACTGGATCGTCAATAACGCCGGACAAGTCGCCGCCTGTGGCGATGCCACTTATCTTGGTCAGCCGGCCACTCTCAACAAGCCGATCGTCGGTATCGCAGCGACGCCCGATGCTCATGGTTACTACCTGGTCGCATCTGACGGCGGCATCTTCAGCTATGGCGATGCCGTATTCCAAGGATCCACGGGGTCTTTGACACTCAACAAGCCCATTGTCGGCATGGCCGTCGACCCGGCCACCGGGGGTTACTGGCTGGTGGCCTCCGACGGTGGCATCTTCGCCTACAACGCCCCCTTCCTCGGCTCCACGGGCTCGATCAGACTCAACAGGCCGGTCGTCGGTATGGCTGCGGCCCCAAACGGCAGCGGCTACTGGTTCGTCGCCTCCGACGGTGGCATCTTCGCGTACAACGCCCCGTTCTATGGCTCCACCGGCTCGATCACACTCAACAAGCCGGTGGTCGGTATGGCCGTCGACCCGGCCACCGGGGGTTACTGGCTCGTCGCCTCCGACGGTGGCATCTTCGCCTACAACGCCCCGTTCTATGGCTCGACGGGGAGCATTGTCTTGAACGAGCCCATCGTCGGGATGGAGGCGAGCCCATCGGGCGCTGGCTATCGCTTCGTAGCGGCTGACGGTGGTGTGTTTGCCTACAACTCGCAGTTCTATGGAACGCCAGCCTTCGCTGCGCCACCGGCACCGGTGGACGTGTGCCATCAGAACGGCATCACCTACTGCGTGCTCAACCCGGCGGTGACGCAGGCCACGATCGACAGCACCATCTGCGTCTCCGGTTGGACAGCCACTGTTCGGCCTCCCGAGAGCTACACCGAGGCTCTGAAGGCCTCTCAGATCGCCGCCGAAGGTCTGCCCGGTGGCCTCAGCGACTACGAGGAGGATCACCGCATGCCCCTGGAACTGGGCGGATCGCCCGCCGACCCCCAGAATCTGTCCCCGGAATCCCCGCCTTCGCCGAACCCCAAGGATTCCGACGAGACCTCGCTCAACTCCCAGGTGTGTGACGGTCAGCTCACACTGGCGCAGGCACAGCAAGAGATGGTCGCCAAATGGCTCCTGGCTTGGCCGGGGTACAAGCAATAGAGACGTTCACACGCTACGACGTCATCAACGTGTTTCTCCAGGGCGGCTACATGGCCCAAAACTCCCCGGTCGCATCATCTCCGTAGTGACTTCGGGGCCGTCCAGACCGTCTTCGCCAGTTACATATTCCCAGTTCAAGTAGGGCGTGGTGTCCACCGAGTAAAATGTCGGCAACTCGATTATGCCCCAAAAGATTGCCAAAGAGATTGCCAGAATGACGGTCAGAAGGTTGCCCGGTTCGCGTTCACGACTCGGTCCACGCGCCGAAATGGCGGTCCCACACTCCTACCGCGGTGCCGCCGAGCAACGGGTCGACGAACCCGCCGACAACGGCGATCGCCTCGTCCAAAGTGCGAGCGGTGTCGAGGAGAGAGCGGCGTGCCTCCGCGGTATAACCCTGCTCCCAGAGGCTTCGATCTGGCACGTCGAATTGGTCAGGCAGCGTGAGTTCCCGTCGCTCGAATTCTGAGCGAACTGCGAGCGACTGCGCCGAGGCAGAAACTGATGTACTGGTGACGATCGCCACCAGGTCCACCAGGTCCCGGTAGCGGGTCGATGGTCGTCCGTCCCCGCCGTGACGCTCGTAGATCGCAGCGACCTTGTCAGCAATGTGGTCGACAAGTGGATAAGCCCGATACCCGCGTTGCTCGACCTCGGGGATCACCCCACGAGCCAGCGGCGGTACGTCCTCGGGCTGGCCGGTCATCCGAAGATTGGACCCGACGAGATCAACGCGAAACTCCACCCATGTCGTGGCCCCGATCACGGAATTGACCGGAAGCCGGACGGCATCACCAGCGATCGGCGTCCCACCGCCGACTTCGAAACGGAACCAATCGCCAAGGTCAAGGGCTACCGCTCGTCGCAATTCGTCCTCCGCCACCTCCCTCGAGACAGCGCGATAGAGGTCAATGTCGAGACTTCCACGGACGCCGATATCTCGGGCGAGGAGCGCGGTGGCACCCTTGACGATCCATCCATCGTCAACGAAGTAGAGCCGCTCGATGAGGCGGTCATAAGCAACCTGCCGTTGAAGCTGTTGCAACGACCATCGACCGTCTTTGGCTGCTCGCTTGAGCCGGTCCGTCAGGGCGCGCCGGAAAGCGGCCGGTGTCGCGTATCGGTCCCCCGCGGTCAAATCGCCACCGGTGTGGGGCCAGTGACGTGAGCGCGTGCCTCTTGCATCCACCGATTCCTCTCGGGGTCAGCGATCATTTCGAGGAACCATCGCAGCAGCGCCAGGCCGTCACCTTTGCGCAGACCGAACCGGGCGGCGTGGGGTGCGAGGCTGTCGGCGAAAGTGCCTGGGTAGTCGTAGGCAGGCCGGATCGCATCGGTGATGAGGCGAGCGACGGCCTCTGGATCCTCGCGGTCCCACAGGAGGTCCGACGCAGTGCGCGAGGGCCTCGTCACTGGGAGACCCCGCAGGAAGATCCACTCCCGGTCCTCGAGTGGCCTCACATGGATGCGGACGTCGGGTCGTCGGCTCTGCTTCCGCCTCGCCACGGTGAACTCGTGTCGATCGGCCGGCAGGTGCCCCAGTCCGTACACCGATGCCGCCGACCGGTGCGAGACGACCCCGTCTTTCGCGGTGCGCTCCCACGCGGGGACTGCCGGGTCGAGCTGGAGCCAGGCGGCCCGCAGGTCGAGGTGGTCGGGAATCGGTGCACCCACCAGCCGGTAGACCCCGGTTGCGACCCGTTCGAGGCCGCCACCGGGCGACGCCAGGCGTTCGAGTGTCGTCGAGCCGATTCCTCCGTTCTCGATCTGCCGACGGGTGAGGAGACCCCACTGTTCCTGGGCGAGTTCCTGGAGCCGCGGCAGTGCTGACGGTCTAGACATAGCTTCACTATACCCCTTATAAGGGGTGAATTGAAGCTTAACTCGTGACTACAACTTCGTAACACCCCTTATACGGGGGATTTTGCAGGAGCCGCCCGAGGACGGACGCCGCACGCCCAGCCAGGTCTCCCCGCACGACGCGCGCCCTACCCCGCCAGCCTCTCCCTCACGAGATCGATCGGACGTTGGTAGTCCCGAGCACTGTTGATGTTGCGCCGGAGCCGGCGGTTGAGTGCGCGATCGTCCAGCCCAGCCAGCCCACCGCTCTCGCCAACGGCCAGTTCGCAGACGAAGGCCATGTCGTTCATGCAACCGAGCACGCGGCGATCAGCGGTCTTTGCGATGACCAAGGCCTCGCGCCTCAAATCGCCGAAGGTGCCCGCCGGACAACCCTCCTCTCGCAGGTCACGGCCGATCAGCGCGGTGACGAACTCTCGGGTCGACCGGAGGTCGCCTACTCGCACGCCTGGCTCGAAAATGCTGAACAAGGTTGCAGCGTGGGTCAGCAGGAGGCACTTGCGGCGGTCGAGGACCAGCACATTCGCATACCAGTCTTCGTCACACGGCGCGACAGCCGGCCCCGGATCAAGACGGAGAAGGTCGAGGAGCTTCTTCGTGCAACGCAGGACCACCAACAAATCGTAGGGGAGTCCAGACCCGAGCCCGTCGGTGGTCGACAGCTCGTAGTCCGCTGGTGGACATGCTCACGAGCGGGACTGCGTCGACTCCTCACCGAATGCCAACGCGACGGCATTGGAAGTGATGCACTCGTAAAGTGGACGCAGTTCGTCAATGGCGCCGGCAGCGTCGCCCAGTGGCGATGGGTCGAGCTGTCGAAGGACCAGGTCGGCTGCGACGGCCACACGTGGTCGGACTTCGATGGTCGACACGTCGTCCGGGCCGCCCCAAAACGACACCGCTTCTGCTGCCCGAGTGGTGTCCCTGCGTTCCTGATCGAACGTAGGCCATCCACATTTGCCGGTCTCGAGGCTGTCGCCCGACCTTTCCGTCTCGGACTCACCCGCACCGGAACCGCTCCGTCGCGCCCTCAGGTCGGCGAGCAACCGCTCTTTGCCTCGGCCGCGCCAGGCAAAGATGAGAAAGGGATCGTCATCGAAGGCTTCCGCCATCAGGTAGAAGACCGCGGCCACGTGCTTGCACGGGTTCTCCCAATCGGGGCACGAACACGCGGAGACGAGGTCGTCGTCCGAGACGGGGAACAGCGTGGTCGAGGCTTCGACGAAGGCCTCCTCGATCTCCTCGGGCATCTCGCCGGACAAGAGTTTGGCCAAGAAGACAGCCCGCGAGGCCATGACGTCCTCGATGCTGCCCCACTCCGAATCGGACAAGATCCCGGTCTCGATGAACACCCGGTACGGCTTGGACCGCGAGCCCTGAACCGACGCGCGGACCTGTCCAGGGACGATCTCCAGACTCAGCACCTGACCGGCGCGGGCATACCGCTTGCCCCTCTGAAGACGGCTCCCGATGCCGAAGGACTCCAGCACGGAGATGAAGCGCCGCGACCACCAGGTGTCACCGATCTGTCCGCGCTTGCTGCGGGCCGTGACGCCCCCTTCGACCGCGATCGGCTTCGAGGCCGGCGGCCACCAGCCATCGGGAGGTCGCCCGGATCGGCCCGATGAACGACGTGGTGGACGACGTGGTGGCATCAGTCGTCTTCCACGGCGTCGGTCGACAGGGCGATCACCTCGCGAAGCTGATCGGTCGACAGCTCGGTGAGCCAGCCCTCGCCGGTTCCGACGATCCGATCCGCTAACGCTCGCTTCGCCTCGATCATGGCATCGATACGCTCCTCCAGAGTTCCTCCGCAGACGAACTTGCGGACTTGCACATTGTGCTTCTGGCCGATCCGATAGGCCCGGTCGGTCGCCTGGTCCTCCACCGCCGGGTTCCACCATCGATCGAAGTGGACGACCTGGGTTGCCGCCGTCAGGTTGAGGCCCGTTCCGCCGGCCTTCAACGAAAGGAGGAACACTGGTGCTCCGTCGGCGTCCTGGAAACGCTCGACCATCGAGTCGCGCTTCCGCTTCGTCACTCCGCCGTGCAGCCACAGGATGTCGCACTGCAGTCGATGACGCAGGTGCCGCTCGAGCATGTTGCCCATCTCCGTGAACTGCGTGAAGACGAGTGATCGGTCGCCCTCGGCCATCGCTTCGCCGAGGACTTCGACCAGGCGCGTCAGCTTGCCGGACCGTCCCGACAGGGACGAGCCGTCGGCCAGAAAATTGGCCGGATGGTTGCAGACCTGCTTGAGCTTCATCATGGTGGCCAGAACCAGACCTCGGCGCTCGATTCCTTCTGCTTCGTCGATCCGCGCCAGCATGTCGTCGACGACAGCCTGGTAGAGAGTGGCCTGCTCGCGCGTCAGGTTGCAGAACTCCTTCATCTCGAGCTTTTCGGGAAGGTCGGCGATGATCGTCCGATCGGTCTTGAGGCGGCGGAGTAGAAACGGTCCGGTGATCTGGCGCAGCTTGGTCGCCACCTCGTCGTTGCCCCCGCGCTCGATCGGATCGGCGAAGCGCTCTCGGAAGCTCCGCTCGGACCCGAGGATGCCGGGGTTGAGGAACTGCATGATCGACCAGAGCTCGCTCAGTCGGTTCTCGACCGGGGTGCCGGTCAGGGCGATCCGCCGCTCGGCCGGAATCGACTGGACGCTTTGCGTCGTGCGGGCTGCACTGTTCTTGATCTGCTGTGCTTCGTCGAGAACCATGCGGAACCAGCGGACGCTGGCCAGCAGCTCCAGGTCGCGCGTCGCGAGGCCGTAGGTCGACAAGACCAGGTCCACCTGGCCAGCGTGCCGGGTGAACGCCTTTCCTGCGAGTCGGTCCGGCCCATGATGGACGTACACCGCCAATTTCGGTGCGAAACGAGCGGCCTCGCGCTGCCAGTTTCCCACCAATGACATTGGGCACAGGACGAGCGTCGGGCCCAGTCTGGGTCGCGCCGTTCGACGAGCAGCGCCGGAGGTGCCCGACTGGCGCCTGCCCATCGGTGTGACATCGGTTCGGGCACGCTCGTCGACCAGCAGACGCGAGAAGCTGCGCCGTCTTCCCCAATCCCATGTCGTCGGCCAGGCACGCCCCGAGTCCGAGCTCGCCCAGAAAGGTGAGCCACGCGAGTCCACGTTCTTGATACGGGCGGAGCTCGCCGGCGAATCCATCGGGAGTCGGAGTGGGCTCGAGCTTCCGGTCTTCGGCACCGGACAGCATGTTGCCGAGCCAGCCGTCTGCCGCCACTTCCACGACCGGCAGTTCGCCCGAACCCTGCTCGAATCCGAGAGCGGATCGCAGGACCTCTCCGGCCGACATGACTTCGCCGGTGACTCCCCGCCTCCCCACCGCGGTGATGGCGGCGGAGAGCTCCTCGTGATGCAGCTCCACCCATTGGCCGCGGACACGCACGAGCGGCTGCTTCAATCGAGCCAGCTGACGGAGCTCGGTCAGCCCGAGTGTGTCATCGCCCAGTACTGCTTCCCAGCGGATGTCACACAGCCCGTCGAGACCGATGGCACCGGGGGAGGTCCCTCCCTTCGAACCGGTCCGTGCCTTGAGCCGTAGTCCGAGCCTGCTCCTCGACGAGCGCCACCACGGGGGGGCGAACACCCCGAATCCGGCCTCTTCCAAGAGGGGCGCGCCGTCGCGAAGAAACGTCAGGATGCCCGCAGCGTCCATCGTGTATTCGCAGGGAGCCGCCGAGGCGAGAGCACGTCCGAGGGTGGGGACAAGTCGGGCAGCCTGACCGAGACCGCGGAGGAGGTGCTCGTCGGGGTGCGTGACATGGCGCCCGATCGCGGTCAGCTCGGGACCGTCGGACCAGACATCCTCGGCGGAGACGACCAGGCTGGGATCATCGACCGCCTGGAGGGCGAATTCGATGTGCCAGCTCTGCTCCGAACCATCCGAACCGTCCTTCTCCCGTCTCCGGGGTCGAGGGGGCGCGTTCGCCGTGTCGAGAGGCCTCTCTTCGCCGTCGTCCGAGGGTGGGACGATCCGAAAGCAGGTCCGTACCGCTTCGACATCCCCGCTCCTCGTCGCGTGCCACACAGCAAGCCGTCCGGCCAGTTGCACACACTCGTCCTCGTCGCACTCACCCATGGCACCGTCGGGTGAGGCGAGAGCACGCACCCAGGCATCGACGACGTTCGCCTTGGCACCTCGCCGCCTGGCCGGTGGCGTTGCTGGGGGTGCCAGGTCCCGGGCGAGAGCGTCCGTCACGGCCCACATCAGCGAACGCAGGACCTCGTCGCTGGGCTCCGGTCCCTGCTCACCGGGCAGCTTCTCCGTGTTCGATTCAGGTTCGCGGACGGCGGTGAATGAGGCCGGAAGGGCCCACACCAGCGCCTCGATCCGACCCCGGTCATGCCCGTCGATGAGCGGGCGCCAGCACGCCCTCCAGCGCTCAGCGACGAACTCGAGATCGGGCAGCAGCCGACCCCGGGCAAGGAGTTCCACCACCATTGCGACCGCGTGGGCAGCGAAGCGGATATCGGGCCCGAGACCGACACCCGAGGGGCCCGCGTCGGTGAAGGACTGATCGTCGCCTCGCGCTGACGTCAGCGTCCAGAGGAACCTCGCTGCAGCGGGCGGGTCGAGGACATACCCCGGGGCTGTCCACGGCGAGAGGTGCTCCTCGGCACTCGAGAGCGGGCGGGGTCCGGCGGGTGCCTCGGCCGGAGTCTCGTCGTCGAGCGGGGAGCCGATCGGACCTCCGCCGGCGTCTGGGAGCAGCAGCGTGAGCTGGACGTGTCCGTCCCCGAGCAGGTCCGCCGCCGCCATCCCCGCAATCTCCGCTACGGCCAGTCGCAGACCGTCGGGACCCAGCGAGAACGGGTGGGGCTTTGGCCGACGCGCCGGACGCCCTCGGCGAGTTGGCGTTGACCGAGGCCGGTTCCCGTCCTCCGCCCAAAGCGCCAGACGGCCTGAAGCGCTCAGCCAGGCGGCGTGCAGGACGATCACCTGCCAATACTGGCGCGGCGCAGTGACCGCGCCCAGATCAGCGTCAGAACGGTGCCGACCTGATCGAGGGCGCACTTGGTATCTGGGGATCCCTGGCCGCCGCGGCGACGACCAACGCTGCGTCCATCGGCGGGCACCTCAAATCGCCAGCCGGTCGAGGATCTCCTTGCCTCGATCCGTGGCGGAGGCCGGCACACGGGCCGTCGCCGCGATCAGCAGCCGCCAGCCGGCGGTTCGAGAGAGGGAGATCAAGACGCCTCAAGGAATCGGGTGTAGCGATGCTCGAGGCGCTCAGGGTCCGGCTTGGCCGAACGGCTGCGCGGCACGGTGATGGTCGCACCGTGCATCTCTTGGAGCCCGTGTTTGAGCATCGGGCCATCAACTTCGTCGAGCAATCGCTGATTGATCCGGACCACGAGGCTTGGGGTGATCCCCAGGAAGTTCCGGTCGAAGGCGGCGTGGTGAATCTTGCACAGGGCCATTCCATTGGGTACGACGGGGTCGCCACCTTCCTCGCCGTCACCGATGATGTGGGCGGCGTCCAGCAATTCGACGTGTCGCAGTCGGCACACGGCACAACTCGACGCGTAGGCGTGAAGGACTCGCTCTCGAAACAGGGGCTGATGAAGACGTTGCTTGGTCATCCTGGCGGCGTACACCTTCTCGGATGCGCTCAGCGTCGAGAAGTCGAGTCCAACGTCCGAGCGCGAGAAGCTCAGGATGAATTCCTGGTGAGCGGCATCCTCCCCGGCCACGTAGACGGGATAGACGGGCTTGTACACGGCACGACGGATGCCGACAAAGTAAGCCAGCGGAAGCGCGAACTCCATGGCCATCCGCAGGGCCCTATTTGTCGCCAGGTTGGGGTCGTCGCCCTCGTACTTGTAGCGCGGATAGCCGTCCTCGCCGATGGAGTCCCGGTAGCGGGGCTCGCGCCCGAAACCGGTGAAGGCCGTGGTGATCGATAGTGCGGCATCGAGCTGGCGTGGCTTGTGGATACCGCGCCCTCTCGTCTGGCGCAGCACGATTGTCTCGCCCGCACAGGGGAACTGAGCCGTCTGCTCCCAGGTGAGACCACCATCGGCGGATTGGGCCACGAGGGAGTCGAGATAGGCGAACATCGCCTCTCGCACGGCGAACTCCCGCAGATGGTCCACTTCGACAGCCTGCCAGCGCAGAGAACCCATGGGAAGGACTTGCCGGATCACACCGTGCCCGTTGAACGACCCCGATCTGAGCTCTGAACCGAAGTCCCGAGCATCTCGTCGATGTCGTCGGCGACCGCTTCGTCCTCGAGCGGCAGGGCGTGCGCGTAAATGCGGAGGGTGGTCGAAGGGTCCCGATGTCCGAGGCGCTGTTGAGCCCGCAGCAGCTCACCTCGTCCGACGAGGAATGTGGCCACGCTGTGGCGCAGTCGGTGCAGCGTCGCCCCAGGGACCTCGGCGGCGCGGGCCAGCTCGGCGAACCAGTGCCCGAGAGCGCCCGCCGTGAGCCGGACGTCGTGGGTGGCCTCGGGGAGAACAGCCAGGGGCCGAAGGCGGTGCCGTCGGGAAGCCTCCACACCCAGCCCTCGGCGCTCGATCGCCACAGCTCAGACGTCTCCCGTCCGATGGTGAGCCGCCGGGTCCGACCGGTCTTGGTGGGCCCGAGCACGTCGGCCGACACACCCCGTTCGATGGTGAGCACCCGCCCCTCGAGGTCGTCGAAACGCAGGGCGACCAGCTCGCCTCGACGCGCCCCCGAGTCCGCAGCGAGGCGGACCAGCAGGCGGATCTGTTCGGCCTTGTGCAGGCGTTCCTCATCAAGCAGTCTTGCCGCGCCGACCATCGCGTCAGCGGTTGCGAGAAGGCGCAGCACCTCCTCGGAACTCAGATGTAACCGAGTGCCCGGCCGCTGTGGTCCCCTCATGCCGCTGAGCGGATTGACATCGATGATGCGCTCCACATGGGCCCAGCCGACGGCCGAGCGCAGGACGCGAAATCGCCCCGAAATCACGGCCACCGAGGCGCCGGCGGTGCTCCAAACCGCCATGGCCGCCCGCACGTGCTCGGGCTTGAGCGTCGACACCCGGCGCGCCGCCAGGCCGTCGGCACACAGGGCCTTGGCGTTTGATCGCGCCGAGATCCACGTGGCCGGCCGCCAGTCGTGGTGCGCGGCCAGCCAACGCTCGAGTAGTTCGCCGACGGTCAGGAACGGCGCCGCTCGGCCCACTCGGCCGCGAGCTCCTTGCGACGGAGTTCGGCCTCCTCGGCACCGCCGTGGAAGGCGAAGGAGCGCTGCACCGTGCGCCCCGACACCGGATCGATGCCGACGGCGACGCGGATCTCCCAGCTGCCAGGGCTGCGCTCGCGCATGGTGCCGGTGCCCCACGCCATAAGCGCAAAAGTAGGGACGAATGTAGGGACGCGGCGCGGATCCCCGGTCCCGGAAGTGAGGGTATTGCGTCGCTAAACTGGATTTTCGCGAAGCGCGCTCGGAGGGATTCGAACCCCCAACCTTCTGATCCGTAGTCAAGAGGTTGGGTTCGAGATCCGCCCGATACGCATCCTTTGCGGGCAACATCCACGGTGAAGAGCAAGGTCAGAACCGGCGGGTGCCTCGTGTCGGTACTGGAGCCAGTGTGGCGCTCAGCACGCGGACCAGTAGATGTCTCGCGCGACGTCACACAGAGAGCGGGCGACGGAGAGCGGGCGAGGAGAATCGAACTCCCGTTCTCAGCTTGGGAAGCTGATGTTCTGCCTCTGAACTACGCCCGCGAGAACGCGCACACACTACACGCTGGGTAAACGCGAATTCCCTGTGGTCGAAAACCGCCAGGTGGGCCCTCGTGCTCGGTGCAGTGTGGCACGAAAGTGGCACGCGAGGGCCTGTTGCACGCTGTGGAACGACCTCGAGAATGAGCATCGGGCCCGGTTTGAGGAGCCCTACGCGAGGGCCTGGGCGCCGCAGGTTTCGAGGCGGCCCGCCACGGGCATCCAACGGGCGTCGCCGGCGCAGGAAGGCGGTTGCCGCGGGCCCCAACTAGGCCCCCCCAGGGATGCCCCACTATCCTCTGAACCGCACTGATATCCCAGGTGGCGCTCGCACTCCGCCGCCTCCCCTGTTCGAAGTGACCATGCAGTAACCGAAGACGAGGAGCATTCGTGCCGGTCAGAATCATCGTGGGCCTCTTGGTGACCATCGTCGGTTTCGGCATCGCCGGATTCCGATTCCACTGGCTCTCCAAGCTCATCCGCGCCGGGAAGAAGGATCCCGGCCGGACCCGGGGCAGCATCGTGCCCAAGGCGGAGGCCGAGGTCGAGGAGGTCGCCGGCCAGCGCAAGCTGCTGCAGTGGACGGTCCCGGGCCTGGCCCACTTCTTCACCATGTGGGGCTTCACGATCCTGCTGCTCACGATCATCGAGGCGTACGGGGACCTCTTCGACACGGACTTCCACATCCCGATCATCGGGACCTGGGACTGGGTCGGCGCCATCGAGGACTTCTTCGCCTGCGCCGTGCTGGTGGCCCTCGTGGTGTTCGCCGTCATCCGCGTGAAGAACGCGCCGAGCCGCCTCGAGCGCAAGTCACGCTTCTACGGCTCCCACCTCGATGCCGCCTGGCTCGTCCTCGTCATGATCGCCGGCGTCATGATCACGCTGCTGCTCTACCGCGGCGCCCAAGTGAACACCGACCCGAGCCAGTTCCCCTACGGCTGGGGCGCCTTCGCCTCCCACGGCGTGGCCAAGCTGCTGGCTCCCCTCGGCGCCGGCACGAACTCGGTGCTGGTCACCGTCTTCCTCCTCCTCAACGTAGCCATCATCTCGGGCTTCATCGTCTTCGTCAGCTACTCGAAGCACCTGCACATCTTCTTCGCGCCCATCAATGTCGCCTTCTCGCGGCGCCCCCGGGCCCTCGGCGCGCTGTACTCCACGCCGGACATGGACATGGAGAACGTCGACGAGGACACCGTGTTCGGCGTGGGCGAGATCGGCCACTTCACCTGGAAGCAGATGCTCGACTTCGCCACCTGTACGGAGTGCGGGCGTTGTCAGTCGGCCTGCCCGGCCTGGAACACCGACAAGCCCCTCTCACCGAAGCTCCTCATCATGAACCTGCGCGACAACATGTTCGCCTCGGCCACCCCACTGATGACCGGCGAGGGCGAGCAGACCGCCCTGGTGCCCAACGTCATCGACCCTGACGTGCTGTGGGCCTGCACGACCTGCGGCGCGTGCGTGAACGAGTGCCCGGTCGACATCGAGCACATCGACGCCATCGTCGACATGCGGCGCTACCAGGTGCTCATGGAGTCCGAGTTCCCCTCGGAGGCCGGGCTCATGTTGCGCAACGTCGAGAACCAGGGGGACCCCTGGGGCCTCGGCCAGAACAAGCGCACCGAGTGGACGCAGAGCCTCGACTTCGAGATCCCGGTCATCACCGGCACCATCCCCGACGACATCGAGTACCTGTACTGGGTCGGTTGCGCCGGTGCGCTGGACGAGCGGGCCCGCAAGGGCGTGCAGGCCACGGCGCGCATGCTGCACCGGGCCGGCGTGACGTTCGGGATCCTCGGGCCCAAGGAGTCCTGCACCGGCGACCCGGTGCGGCGCCTGGGCAACGAGTACCTGTACCAGGAGCAGACCAAGATGAACATCGCCACCCTCGACGAGGTGGGTGCCAAGAAGATCATCGCCAGCTGCCCGCACTGCTTCAACACCATCAAGAACGAGTACCCCGCCCTCGGCGGCAACTACGAGGTCATCCACCACGCCGAGCTGCTCGAGCACCTCGTGAAGGCGGGCAAGCTCACGCCCGGCTCGGGCTACTCGGGCAAGGTGACCTACCACGACCCCTGCTACCTCGGCCGGCACAACCGGGTCATCGAGGAGCCGCGCACGGTGCTCAGCGCCATCCCCGGGGTCGAGCAGATCGAGATGCGGCGCTGCAAGGAGCGCGGCTTTTGCTGCGGCGCCGGCGGCGCCCGCATGTGGCTCGAGGAGAACATCGGCAAGCGGGTCAACATGGAGCGCATGGATGAGGCGCTCGGCACCGGGGCCGACGTCGTGTCGACGGCCTGCCCCTACTGCATGATCATGCTCGACGACGCAGTCCGGGCCAACGACAAGCAGGACGACGTGCGCGTGCTGGACCTCTCTCAGCTCGTGGAGGAGTCGCTCAACGGGGGATCGGCACCGGCGACGGCGACGGCCCCGGTCGAGACGCCCGCCTGACCAACCTTCCGCGAGTCGGGTCGCCGAAAGTCAGCCCGGCGCGATCATCCCGTAGGCGCGCTCGGGCCGGAGCACGACGAGCAGCCGCTTGTCAGCCACCATGGTGGCCCGGTAGTCCTCCCAGTCGGGGTGCTCGCCGTTGCCGGCCTTGTAGTAGTCCACCAGCGCGTCGACGGTCGCGTCGTGCGGGTCGGACGCCACGGGGGTGAGCTCGGCCTGCGCCTCGAGCACCACGTACTGGTAGAAGTTGTCGCCCAGCACGTAGAGCGAGGCCCGGGGGTCGCGGCGCAGGTTCTTCGTCTTGGCCCGGTCGTCGGTGACCGAGATCCGCAGCATGCCCTCGTCGCCGGGCACGAAGAGGATGTTGGAGAGCTGCGGGCGCCCGTTGGCGCGGATGGTGGTCAGGACGCCCTGCGAGCGGTCCCGGACGAACGTGAGTGCCTCGGTCAGATCCATGGATCCGACGGTAGCGGGCGGCCCCTCCGGCGTGACCGGGAGGGACCGGCTGTTCAGGCGGCGGGAGCCGGCGCGGGCGTGTCGACCGTGACGTCCTTGGAGTTGTCGGTCAGCACCCAGTGCAGGATTGCCGCGACCAGCCCGCCCACCATCGGGGCGATCAGGAAGAGCCACACCTGGCTGAGCGCGGTGCCCCCCACGACCAGAGCCGGGCCGAGTGAGCGGGCCGGGTTGACCGAGGTGCCGGTGAGCGGGATGCCGATCAGGTGGACCACGACCAGCCCGAAGCCGATGGCCACGCCGGCCGCGCCCTGAATGGCGGCCTTGTGGGTGGAGAAGAGCACGACCATCACGAAGACGGTGGTGAGGACCACCTCGATGAGGAAGGCCCCGCCCTGGCTGACGTGCAGGTGGGAGGCCGAGCCGTAGCCGTCGGCGCCCAGGCCGATCCGGCTCTTGGAGTAGAAGGGCGACGTGTCCATCATGGCGTAGAGCAGGTAGGCGCCCGCGATGGCGCCGGCCAGCTGCGCCACGATGTAGGCCACGCCCTCGACGAGCCTCATCCGGCCGCTGCCGATGAAGCCCAGCGTCACGGCGGGGTTGACGTGCGCGCCCGAGATCGGGCCGATGGCGTAGGCGAGTGCCGCCAGCACCAGGCCGAAGGCGAGGGCGGTGGCCGCCACGCCGGCCGAGTAGCTGAGGCCGAACAGCTTGAAACCGAACGATTCGGTGGCGACACCGACGGCGATGACGACCAGTATCAGCGTTCCGAAGAACTCCGCCACCAGCTTCTTCCAGTTCAGCTGTTCCATGACGTGACCTCCTGTGTCCAGGCGAGGAACCGGACACAGGAAGTTTCGCAGCGCAGACCTGCGGAGACGCGGATGCCGAGGGGACCCAGGTCCTGCTCAGCGGGGGTAAGCGCCCACCGGGAGCCGACGCGAAAGGGTCAAGCGGGTGCCTAGTTGATCCTCGCGATAATAACACTGATGTGGTTTCATGGAGGGATGCGACTTCCTCCACTCAAACTTCGTCGGGGTGACCGGGCCGAACTCGAAGCGCGTGTGCGCTCCAACACCATTGAAGCTCGGGCGGCCAAGCGGGCGCGCATGATTCTGCTGATGGCCGACGGCGAGTCCAATCGGGCGATCGGTGAGGTGGTCGATCTGCACTACAACCAGGTAGGGATGTGGCGGGCCCGCTATGAGGAATACGGGCTGGCCGGGTTAGAAGACGAGGAGCGTCCGGGCCGCCCGGTGATCTATGACCACGACGACGTGTTGCTCTTGGTCAAGTTGGTCACCGAGGACCCTCCGGCAGGATCGACCCGCTGGACGATGGAGAGTCTCGCGACGGCCATGGCCGAGCACGGCGTGCACATCTCGGCTTCGCAGGCCTGGCGGATCTGTAAGGCCCTCGACCTCAAGCCCTGGCAGGTCGAGTCGTGGATGACCAGCCATGACCCGGACTTTTGGGCCAAGGCCGCAGATGTCTGCGGCCTGTACCTCAATCCGCCGCAAAATGCCGTGGTCTGGTCGGTCGACGAGAAGTCGGGCATGCAGGCCAAGTCACGGATCAACCCGACCAAACCGGCGATTCCGGGCAAGCGGACCAGGCGGGAGTTCGAGTACAAGCGCCATGGCACCGCCGTGCTCTTCGCCGCGTTGAGCGTCCATGAGGGCACAATGGCCGGATGGGTCACCAACTCGACTCGGAGCGACAACTTCGTCACCTTCTTGGGCGACCTGGTCACCCAGACCCCGCCGCACCTCGATCTCCATTGCATCGCCGACAACTTCGCCGCCCACAAGACGGCCAAGGTCACCGAATTCTTAGAGGCCAATCCCCGGGTCCACATCCATCACACACCCACCCATGCCAGCTGGCTCAACCAGGTCGAGCTCTTCTTCTCGATACTCGAACGTCGGCTGCTACGCCGTGGTGAATTCGACTCACTCGACGACCTGGCCGACAAGGTCATCGCCTTCATCAACGACTACAACCGCCGGGCAACACCGTTCCGCTGGACCTATGACGGCAAGCCCCTCCGAGTCGCGTAAGTCACAATGATTTACGCGCGAGACCACTAGATTGCGGCCATCGCCCGCTCGTCCGCCTCACGCAGGCGCGTGGCCATGGCGGCGAGCATCTTGCGGGCGAGCGCGGGCACGGCGTCGAGCACGCCGTTGAACTGGCGCTGGCCGAGGACGAGGAGCGTCATCTCGGTGTCGGAGATCACGGTGGCCGAGCGGGGACGCCGGTCGAGGAGCGCCATCTCGCCGAAGTACTGGCCCGGACCGAGTGTGGCCACCTTGCGGTTGTTCCGGCGCACCGACGCCTGGCCCTTGACGATGAGGAAGAACTCCCGCCCGATGGTGCCCTGCTCGCACAGCATCCGTCCCGGGGGCACGGTGACCTCCTCGAGGGCACGCTTGATCGTGCGGAGGTCCCTGGCCGACGAGGTCGAGAACAGCCAGATCTTGGAGAGGTCGAGGTCATCGCGGCTCATGGCCGCAGACAGTAGCCCTTCACCCTCTTGGCGTGCGTGTGAACGGCCCTTCTGGGCAGCCCGAACGCTCGTTCAGATGGCGTCGTGCCCGCGCTCGCCCGTGCGCACCCGCACGACCGTCTCGGCCGGGACGACCCACACCTTGCCGTCGCCGATCTTGCCGGTGGCCGCCGAGCTGACGATGGCATCGACCACGGCCTCGGCGCGGTCGTCGTCGACCAGCACCTCGACGCGCAGCTTGGGCACGAAGTCGACCTGGTACTCGGCCCCCCGGTAGTTCTCGGTGTGCCCGCGCTGGCGCCCGAAGCCCTGCGCCTCGGTCAGCGTCATGCCCGCGACGCCCATGTTCTTCAAGACGTTCTTGACGTCGTCGAGCTTGAACGGCTTCACGACAGCTACCACGAGCTTCATCTGAGTCAGCTCCTCACGATCAGCTGGGCCTCGGGCCCACGCACGCACGCACGTTAGTGACCCGACCGGCCGCTCGTCCGAGCGGGGCCTAGGGCGTCGACCACCTGCGAAAAGGGAGTCACTTCGGGGGAGCGATAGCCTTCCCCGATGCCCTCGAGTCAAGACGCCGGCACTTCCGGAGGCGACGACGCACCCCGTATGACACGGTGGGAGCGCTTCAAGTACACGATCGTGCGGCCCGACGACGAGGCCGACGACAAGAAGAACGCCACCGACGACCGCTCGGTCGAGGAGCTCGAAGACACCATCGCCCGCTCCGACGACAAGGAGCGGGCCATCGGGCTCGTGGCGGCCCCGCTGGCCGCCCTGGTCGGCATCATCATCAGCTCGGCGTCCATCGACTACGCCCGGAACCACCACCAGAGCACCACCGTCTACGTCGAGCTCACCTACATGATCCTGATCATGGCGGTGCTGATCCTCGTGACCTCGCTGCTGCGCAAGCGGCTCTTCCAGGGGATCACGCTGGCGATCTACGGACTGGGCGTCGTCAACCTGCACTACTGGGGTTTCGGCATCCCGTTCCTTATCGCAGGCGCCTGGTACCTGGTCCGGGCCTACCGCCTGCAGCAGGCGCTCAAGCGGGCGGAGGGAACCGCGCCGTCCCCGCCGAACCGCGGCGGCAGCCGGCCCCCGAACGGGTCACGGCCCCGCTCGAACAAGCGCTACACGCCCCCCACCTGAGGAGCTGTCCGCCCGAGGCTTGGCCGGGCCGCTCGCTGTTCACTGCGCGGCGTCAGCGCGGGCGTTTCCCGGCTTCCGGCGCCGTCGCAGCAGCACCACGGCGACGATGGCGACCAGGACGACGAACAGGACGGCGGGAAGGATGAAGACCGACGCGGAGGAGTGCTCCGAGTCGACGACCGAGACGGGCGACACCAGGGCCGGATCCGAGGGCACGGCGACGGCGCGGATGACGGTTCCCGGCGCATGGAGCGCGGTGCCCGGGAGCTGCTCGTTGTAGTGGTGTCCGTCGAGCTGGTAGGAGCCGCGGCACGCGTACCCGGCTCCGTTGCTGCCGCTCCCGCCGAGGAGCCCCTGGCACGACGTCACGGTGACCGCGACGGCGACGCCCTGGTTGTGGAGCTCGTCGATCTGGTGGTTCTTGTGCGCGCCGACGACCGCGAACACCACGACGAGCACGGCGAGGGTGGCGAGCACGATCCCGAGGAGGACCTGGGCGAGACGCCGGCCGTCGATCTGTACGCCAGCGCCGCGTAGCGGGGCGACGCGCTCCCCGGCCGCGGGTGGCGGAGCGGCGCCGGGTGCCGGGGTGGGCGACCGGTCGGCCCCGGTGGCCGGGTCCTGGGGGGTCATGGTGGGCTCGTCTGTCGGCAAGATCGGGAGATCGTAGTGGTGGCGCAGAGCGGAGGCATGACGTCCCGATGTCGTCGCGGGATGTGGATTAACAAGCCCGAAACACAGCGGTGACGATGTGGAAACTCCTGCCCTGCATTGTTGCTCTGACGGGGAGAACCGTCCGAAACGGCTTGCGTACCTAGCGCTTTGTGATGTCGGAGCACAGGGCGGAGCGCCGGGGCGCAACGACAGTGAGGAGAGGCGTAGTGATCCACCTGATGGGAGCGATCGTTCCCGTTCCGTATCCAAGTTGGCTGAATCCGGCCGACAACACGTGGCAGATAACAGCCGCCACGTTCGTCGGACTGATGAGCCTTCCCGGCCTGGCCGTGCTCTACGCGTCGATCGTGCCCAAGAAGTGGGCCGTCAACGTGTTGGCCATGATGTTCGCCGGGTTCTCGCTGGTCCTGATCGCGTGGGTGCTCTGGTCCTACAAGATGGGATTCGGCGCCACCTCGATCGGCGGGGGGGTGAGAGTCGTGAACGGGGTCGTCACCCAGACCCAGAACGCGGGGACGACGGGAACCCTCCAGCACTTCTTCGAGAACTTCGTCGGCAAACCGGGCGGCATCACCGACAGCGTCGGGGAACAGGGACAGGCGATGTCGGCCGCCAACACCCTGATCCCCTTCCACTTCCCGACGGCGAGCCTGGCCTACTTCCAGTTCGTGTTCGCGGCCATCACGCCCCTGCTGTTCCTGGGGAGCGTGCTCGGCCGCATCAAGATGCTGGCCTGGTGCCTCCTCGTCCCGCTGTGGTCGACCTTCGTCTACGGCGTCGACGCCTTCCTGCTCTGGGGCGGTGGCTACTTCGCACAGGAGGGAGCCCTCGACTTCTCCGGTGGCTACGTCATCCACATGTCGGCCGGTGTGTCCGGTTTCGTGGCGGCCTGGGTCCTCGGGCCACGCCTCTTGCGAGATAGGCAGCACGCCTTGCCCAACAACCTGGTCATGGCGGCGGTCGGAGCCGGCATCCTGTGGCTCGGCTGGAACGGCTTCAACGGTGGAGACCCGTACTACGCGGGGGCGAGCGCCGCGGCAGCCGTCATCAACACGAACATCGCCACCGCCACCGGCGTCGTCGTCTGGATGGTCATGGACTACCTGTTCACCAGGGAGAAGAAGGCGACCTTCCTGGGCGGTGTCAACGGCATGATCTGCGGCCTGGTCGGCATCACGCCGTGCGCGGGCTGGGTCAACGGTCGAGGCGCCATCTACGTCGGCGCCATCTGCTCGGCCTTCGTCTGGGTGGCCTGGAACTACCTCTCCAAGGTGCGGCCCTTCTCGAAGGTGGACGATGCGCTCGGTGTCGTCTACACCCACGGCATGGCCGGCTTCCTCGGCGGCATGCTGCTGGGCATCTTCGGTGACCCGAACATGATCCAGTACGGCTGCGGCCACCTGACTCCGGCCGGGCAGGTGATCGCGACGTCGCCGACGACCTACGCCACCGGGACGGCCCACTGCGTCATCACCTCGGTGAACGGCCTGATGTACACCGGGTCCGCGCACCAGTTGTGGGAACAGTTCCGAGCGGCCATCTTCGTCATCTTCTGGTCCGCGCTGATCACCTTCATCCTCATGAAGATCATCGGCTGGGTGCTCCGCGGTGCCCGCTACAAGGACGAGGTGCTCGAGGTCGGCGACCTGGCCATCCACGGCGAGGAGGCGTTCCCGGAGGACGCCGGCTTCGCCACCCGCAGCGACGGTGCCTTCGCCATGGCCGGCATCGACCGGGGCGGATCACCAGAAGCAGAACCAGAACCGACGCCATCGGGCGGCGGGGCCTAGGCCACGGACAGACGAGACGAAAGGAGCTCAATTCAAATGAAGCTGATCGTGGCAGTCCTCAAGCCGTTCAAGCTCGACGACGTCAAGGAGACCT
Organism: uncultured Acidimicrobiaceae bacterium; assembly: GCA_963717455.1. Lineage (GTDB taxonomy): Bacteria > Actinomycetota > Acidimicrobiia > Acidimicrobiales > RAAP-2 > Bog-473. The sequence goes on along the minus strand of OY970336.1, from coordinate 176,516 downwards.
TGAAGAACCTCGGGGTGCAGGGCATGACCCTCACCGAGGCCCAGGGTTTCGGACGCCAGCGAGGCCACACCGAGGTGTACCGCGGCGCGGAGTACGAGGTGGACTTCGTCCCCAAGATCCGCATCGAGGTGCTGGTGGACGACGGTCAAGTCGACGAAGTGGTCGACGCCATCGTCGGTTCGGCGTCCACCGGCAAGATCGGTGACGGCAAGGTATGGGTCATCCCCGTCGAAGCCGTGGTGCGAGTCCGCACCGGAGAACGCGGGGCTGACGCGTTGTAGACGCAATCAGTCCTGTAGACGGTCGGAAAGGCCGGGGCGCGGCGAGGTGCCCCGGCCTTCCGCCGTCTTGGGACAGGTGATGCAGCCGGGACCGATGTGACAGGGCGCCGGTGGTGCGACGATGTCGCACATGGGTGAATCGGTGGAGCGGGCCGTTGCGGCGCAGCACGCCAAGTGGGCCAGCAGCGTCGTCGACGCCGACGTGTTCGGCACCGGCGACCCGCCGGAGATCGTGGCAATTGTCGACCGCTTCTGCCTCGAGGTGCTCGGGGCCGAGACCGAGGAGGCGCTCTTCTACGGTGCGTCGGCCGGGTGCGTGCTCGGGGTCCGGCTCCATAACGGGGGCGACGTCGTCATCAAGGCGTACCAGCAGCGTTGGCAGGCGCCGTTCTTGCGGGCCGTCCAAAGGGTCCAGGCCCACGTGGGAGGGCGCGGTCTGCCATGCGCCACGCCGCTGCGAGGGCCCACGCCGCTCGTGCAGGGGCGCCCGCACCAGGCCGTGGTCGAATCGCTCTTGCCGGACCCCGGACTGCGGCCGCTCTCGTCCGCGGCGGAGCGCCGCGTCTCGGCGGCCGGACTGGCCCGGCAGATCGGCGCCTGCCGCGAGCTGCCCGCGCCGCCCGAGCTGGCCGACCATCCCCTGGGGCGGCCCTCCGACGGCCTCTACGGAGAGCCGCACAGTCCCTTGTTCGACTTCGCGGGCACGGCGGAAGGGGCCGAGTGGATCGACGAGCACGCGTGGCGGGCCCTGGCGCGGCGCGACGCGGACGAGCGGCCACCGGTCGTGGCCCACACCGACTGGTCGGCGCGCAACCTGCGCCTCGACGAAGACCGGCTCCTCGCCGTCTACGACTGGGACAGCGTGGCGTTGGTGCCCGAGAGCACCGGCATCGGGCAGGCGGCGGTGACCTGGTCCGTGACGGCCGACCCCGGTGGCACGGAGTTCCCGACGCTGCCGGACATCGTGGGCTTCGTGGCCGACTACGAGGAGGTCGCCGGCTACCGGCTCGACGACGAGCAGTGGCGGGCCGCCGGTGCCGCCGCGGCGTACACCCTGGCGTACACGGCGCGCTGCGAGCACGCGCTTGAGGTGACCGGCAGGCCCCGGCCCGATCAGCACGCCGCGCACGACCGGCTGGCCGAGGCCGGCGAGGCGCTGCTCGACCTCCGACCCGATCGCTAACGGTCGACGCGGGGGCGGCCGCGCTTGGGCAGCGGTGCGGCCTGTTTGGGCAGACGACCGGCATCGCTGAGCGCCCGCCGCAACAGGACCTCGATCTGCGCGTTGACGCTGCGGAACTCGTCGTCGGCCCAGCGGACGATCGCGTCGTGGACCGCGGGGTCGACGCGGAGCAGGACCTGTCGCCGTTCGCTCACGTATAGAGCGAACCCGTGTTCACGACCGGCGACGGCGGCTGGTCCCCGCACAGCACCACCATGAGGTTGCTCACCATGGCGGCCGTCCGCTCCTCGTCGAGGGAGACGACCCCGCCCTCACTGAGCCGGTTGAGCGCCATCTCCACCATGCCGACCGCGCCCTCCACGATGCGCGAGCGCGCCGCCACCACGGCGTTTGCCTGTTGCCGGCGCAGCATCGCCTGCGCGATCTCCTGCGCGTAGGCCAGGTGGGAGATCCGCACCTCGACGATCTCGACGCCGGCGATGGCCACCCGCTCCGCCACCTCGGCGGCCAGCTGGGCGGACACCACGTCGGTCGAGCCGCGCAGCGACGTCCCCGCGCCGGTGGTGTCGTCATAGGGATGGCTCGTGGCGACGTGGCGCAGGGCCGACTCGGCCTGCACCGAGACGAAGTCCGCATAATTGTCCACGGCGTACGTCGACTTGGCCGTGTCGGCCACCTGCCAGACCACGATCGCCGCGATCTCGACCGGGTTGCCGTCCGCGTCGTTGACCTTGAGATGGCTCGTCTCGAAGTTGCGGACCCGGACACTGACCCGCCGGCGCACCGTGAGCGGCGCCAGCACCCACCAGAAGCCAGGCCGGCGGATGGTGCCGATGTAGCGGCCGAAGAACTGGACCACCGAGGTCTGGCCCGGCGGGACGATGGCCAGCGACGCAAAGACCAGGGCGAAGGCCAGGATCGGCAGCGCGGTCCAGCCGGTGCCGTCCATCGCCGCGACGACCGCCCCGGCGACGCAGCCCGCCAGCACGACGACACCGAACCATCCGCTCACGGTCACGGAGGGGCGCTCGCTGATGTCGACCCGGACCCCCTGGTGTCCGACTGGTGCGGCGGTGATCGGCGATTCCGCGGTGCTCATGGCAGGCTCCTCCCGACAAAAGTGATATCTAATAGATATCACTTTTATGGGCGGTTGGCCAGACCCCTGATTGCGGAGGGACGGGGTCAGCCGATGGGCTGGTCGGCCTGGCGGGCCACGGCGGCGGCGGCCGCGGCGGCGGCCTCGGGGTCGCCGAGATAGTCGGCCGAGCGCGCGCTGAGGTCGTCGTCGAGGAGCATGCGGTAGGGGATGCCGGTCGGGATCTCGAGCCCGGGGATGGCCGCGTCGGAGATCCCCTCGAGGTGCTTGCGCAGGGCACGGATGGAGTTGCCGTGCGCGACCACCAGCACGGCGCCGCCGTGCTCGGCTGTGTCGCGCAAGTCGGGCACGATCGCGGACTCCCAGTACGGCAGCGTCCGGCGCACCACGTCGGCGAGGCACTCGGTGAGCGGGATGTCGGAGGGGTCGACGTCGTCGTAGCGGGGGTCGGCGGCGACGTTGTAGGGGTTGTCGGGGGCGAGCGGCGGGGGTGGGGTGTCGTAGCTGCGCCGCCACGCCATGAGCTGCTCGGCCCCGAACTCCTGCTTGATCTGGGCCTTGTTCTTCCCCTGCAGGTCCCCGTAGTGGCGCTCGTTGAGGCGCCAGTGGCGGCGCACCGGGATCCAGCTGCGGCCGGCCGCCGCCAGAGCGAGCTCGGCCGTGCGGATGGCCCGGGTCAGCACCGAGGTGTGCAGGACGCGCAGGTCCAGGCCGTCGGTGGCGGCCAGGAGCTCGCCACCGGCCCGGGCCTCGGCCTCGCCGGCGGGGGTCAGGTCGACGTCGACCCAGCCCGTGAACAGGTTCTCGGCGTTCCAGGTGGACTGGCCGTGACGGAGGAGCACCAGGTCGAGCACGGTCCCGATGCTAGGCCGGTCCGGAGGGGCCGGAATTCTCGTCGGCCTGGCGGGAGAGCGGGAGCCCACCGCCCTGACCTGGGATTAGGCCGGCGTGGCAGCCTTCAGCCTCAAAAATCTTGACAATAACGGACTCAAGTTTGGTATACTGAAGCCACGCAACAGACGGTGCAACTGCCAACCGGGCAGCTCACGAATCGGAAGGACAGCAAGAAATGGCCAAGGCCGTAGGAATCGACCTGGGAACCACCAACTCGGTGGTCAGCGTGTTGGAGGCGGGCGAGCCCGTCGTGATCCCCAATGCCGAAGGGGGCAGGACGACACCCTCGGTCGTCGGCTTCTCCAAGACCGGCGAGGTCCTCGTCGGTGAGGTGGCCAAGCGCCAGGCCATCACCAACCCCGACCGGACCATCCGCTCGGTGAAGCGCCACATGGGCACCTCGTGGACCGTCGACATCGACGGCAAGGCCTACACGGCGCAGGAGATCTCGGCCCGCATCCTGGGCAAGCTCAAGAGGGACGCCGAGGCGTACCTCGGCGACACCGTGACCCAGGCCGTCATCACCGTGCCCGCGTACTTCGACGACGCGCAGCGCACGGCCACCAAGGAGGCGGGCGCCATCGCCGGCCTCGAGGTGCTCCGCATCATCAACGAGCCGACGGCCGCCGCACTGGCGTACGGGCTCGACAAGGAGGACACCGACCGCACCGTCCTGGTGTTCGACCTCGGCGGCGGGACGTTCGACGTCTCCGTTCTCGAGATCGGCGAGGGCGTCTTCGAGGTGAAGTCGACCTCGGGCAACACGAAGCTCGGTGGCGACGACTGGGACGACAAGGTCATCGAGTGGCTGGTGACGGAGTTCAAGAACACCGAGGGTGTCGACCTCTCCCAGGACAAGATGGCCATGCAGCGGCTGAAGGAGGCGGCCGAGAAGGCCAAGATCGAGCTGTCGTCCGTGCAGGACACCCAGATCAACCTGCCCTTCATCACCGCCACGTCCGAGGGGCCCAAGCACCTGGACCTGAAGCTGACGCGGGCCAAGTTCAACGAGCTCACCCACGACCTCGTCGAGTCGCTGCGCGGGCCGTTCGACGCCGCCATCAAGGACGCCGGACTGAAGACCTCCGACATCGACCACGTCGTGTTGGTGGGTGGTTCCACCCGGATCCCGGCCGTCCAGGAGCTCGTGCAGAGCCTGACGGGCAAGGAGCCCCACAAGGGCGTGAACCCCGACGAGGTCGTCGCCATCGGCGCGGCCGTCCAGGCGGGTGTCCTGAAGGGCGAGGTCAAGGACGTGCTGTTGCTGGACGTCACGCCACTGTCGCTCGGCATCGAGACGAAGGGTCAGGTCATGCACCGACTGATCGAGCGGAACACCACCATCCCGACCAAGCGGTCGGAGATCTTCACCACGGCCGAGGACAACCAGCCGTCGGTCGAGATCCACGTGCTCCAGGGCGAGCGCGAGATGGCGATGTACAACAAGACGCTCGGCAAGTTCCAGCTCGTCGACCTGCCGCCGGCCCCCCGGGGGATCCCGCAGATCGAAGTCACGTTCGACATCGACGCCAACGGCATCGTCCACGTGTCCGCCCAGGACAAGGCGACGGGCAAGGAGCAGTCGATGACGATCACCGGCCAGTCCTCACTGGCCAAGGACGACATCGAGCGCATGGTGCGCGACGCCGAGGCCCACGCCGAGGACGACCGCCAGCGCCGCGAGGAGGCCGAGGTCAGGAACACCGCCGACACGTTGGTGTACCAGACCGAGAAACTGCTCAAGGAGCAGGGCGAGAAGTTCGAGGGCTCCGAGAAGGACGACGTGGAGTCGGCGTTGAAGGGTCTCAAGGACGCCCTGGCCGGGACGTCGGTGGAGGCGATCAAGGACGCGACCGAGAAGCTGGTCGGCGTGTCGCAGGGCTTCAGCCAGCGGCTCTACGAGCAGGCGTCGGCCTCGCAGTCGACCGGCGGTGTCGGTGGTGAGGGCGTTGGCGGTGACGGTGCCGAGGGTCAGGCCGAGGGTTCCGACGACGACATCGTCGACGCCGAGATCGTGGATGAGAAGTGAGCGTCGGCGACGAGGCCGCGCCCGAGGAGGAGTCTGCCTACTCCGAGGCCGAGGCCGAGGCCGAGGCAGCGGAGGAAGCGACTGACGCCGCGCCCTCGACCGTACTGGCCGAGGAGGCCGACCCCCGGGAGCAGCTGGCCCGCGAGCGGGACGAGTACCTGCTCGCGCTCCAGCGCACCCAGGCCGACTTCGAGAACTACCGCAAGCGCATCGCGCGCCTGCAGGAGGAGCAGGCGGCCCGGGCCTCCGGCGACATCATCAACAAGGTCCTCCCGGTCCTCGACACGCTCGACCTGGCCGAGGCCCACCTGAACGAGTCGCTCGAGGTGAGCGAGGACGCCAAGGCACTGCGCGCCTCGCGGGCCATGCTGCTCGACATCCTCTCCAAGGAGGGGCTCGAGCGCCTCGACCAGGCCGGCGTCCCCTTCGACCCGTCGGTGCACGACGCCGTCGCGCGCTCGGACGGTGAGCCCGGTGACGGCGCTGAGCCCGTCGTCGAGGAGGTCCTGCGCTCGGGGTACCGCTGGAAGGGACAGGTGCTCCGCGCCGCAATGGTCCGCGTGCGGGGGTGAACTGACCCGTGGCCGCTCAGCGCGAATGGTTCGAGAAGGACTACTACAAGGTGCTCGGCGTCGTGTCCACCGCGACCGACAAGGAAATCACGCGGGCCTACCGCAAGCTGGCCAAGGAGCACCACCCCGACGCCAACCCGGGATCGGAGGAGCGCTTCAAGGAGATCAGTGCGGCCTATGACGTGCTGGGCGACCCCGAGAAGCGCAAGGAGTACGACGAGGTCCGCCGGCACGGCCCGGTGGGTGGCGGCTTCGGCGCGCCGGGCGGCGGCACGTTCCGCATGGAGGACATGGGGGACCTGAGCGACCTCTTCGGAGGCTTGTTCGGCGGGGGCGGGCGGACGACGCGGACCCGTGGCCCCCAGCGGGGCGCCGACATGGAGGCGCAGCTGCACCTGTCCTTCCAGGACGCGGTGCACGGCGTCACCACCTCGGTCAACGTGCCCCAGGAGGTGCGCTGCTCGAACTGCCGCGGCTCGGGGGCTGCGCCGGGGACCTCGACGCACACCTGCCCGCGCTGCGGCGGGACCGGGAGCCTCAACGACAACCAGGGCCTGTTCTCGCTCAGCACCGTCTGCCCCGACTGCGTGGGGCGCGGGACGCTGTTCGACACGCCCTGCCCGGTCTGCCACGGCACCGGCACCGAGCAGAAGGTCCGCTCGATCAAGGTGCGCATCCCGGCCGGGGTCGAGAACGGCCAGCGCATCCGGGTCAAGGGCCGCGGCGCGCCCGGTCAGGGCATGGCGCCCGCCGGCGACCTCTACGTCGTGGTGCAGGTGGCGCGGCACCCGGTCTTCGGGCGCAGCGGCCGCAACCTGACCATCACGGTGCCGATCACCTATCCCGAGGCCGTCTTGGGGACGACCATCACGGTGCCGACGCTCGACGGCAAGGTGTCGCTGAAGGTGCCGCCGGGGACGCAGTCGAACAAGGTGCTGCGCGTGCGCGGTCGCGGTGTCCCGGGAGGGTCGGGCCGCAACGGCGCCAAGCCGGGCGACCTGCTGGTCAAGATCGAGGTCGTCGTGCCGACGGAGCTCTCCGAGGAGCAGCGGGCGGCCGTGGAGTCGCTGGCCGAGGTGACCGAGCCGGCGCCGCGGATCGCGGTGGACGGGTGAGGGCGATGACGGACCGTCGGGAAGAGCGCGACGCCAACCAGGCCGTCTACGTGATCTCGGTGGCGGCCGAGCTCACGGGGATGCACCCGCAGACCCTGCGCATCTACGAGCGCAAGGGCCTGCTCGACCCGTCGCGCACGAGCGGCGGCAGCCGCCGCTTCTCGGAGCGGGACCTGGAGCGGCTGCGGCACATCCAGGAGCTGACGTCGACCGGGCTGAACCTCGAAGGGGTGCGCCGGGTGCTCCAACTGGAGGCGGAGCTGGCCCGGTTGCGGGCCGAGTTGGCCGACGTGCGCTCGCAGGCCCTCGAGGCCGTGCAGGCCACGCACCGCCAGTACCGGCGCGACCTGGTGCCGGTGCGCCAGGCGCCGGCGCCGTACCGGCGGCGGACCGGGGCGGGGAGCTGATCATGGACGAGATGGAAGGGACGGGCGAGTGCCGATAGACCCCGAACGCTGGACGAACAACACGAAGGCCGCCTTCAGCGCGGCGACGGGGCACGCCGCCTCGTCGAACCATCCGGAGCTGACGCCGGCCCACCTGCTCGACGCCCTGTTGCAGCAGCAGGAGACCATGACGCGCCCGTTGCTCACCCAGGTGGGTGTCGATCCGGACGTGCTGGCCGGAAAGGTGCACGAGCAGCTGGCGCGCCTGCCCCGCGCCGAGGGTGGCTCGGAGCCCGGGTTGTCGCGCGACGCGCGGGTGGTGTTGGAGGCCGCAGACCAGAACCGACGCGACCTCGGCGACGACTACGTCTCCGTCGAGCACCTGGTGCTGGCGCTGGCCGACCAGATCGGCGTCACCAAGGACGCGCTGCTCGCCGCGCTGCGCACGGTGCGCGGCAACCACCGCGTGACGACGCCCGACCCCGAGCAGACCTACCAGGCCCTGGCCAAGTACGGGCGCGACCTGACCGAGGCGGCCCGCGAGGGCAAGCTCGACCCGGTCATCGGCCGCGACGAGGAGATCCGCCGGGTGATCCAGGTCCTGTCGCGGCGCACCAAGAACAACCCGGTGCTGATCGGGGAGCCGGGCGTCGGCAAGACGGCGATCGTCGAGGGCCTGGCCAACCGGATCATCGAGGGCGACGTGCCCGAGGGGCTCAAGGGCAAGCGCGTGGTCGCGCTCGACCTCGGCTCCATGGTGGCCGGGGCCAAGTACCGCGGTGAGTTCGAAGAGCGCCTGAAGGCGGTGCTCAAGGAGATCACCGACGCCGAGGGCGAGATCATCACCTTCATCGACGAGCTGCACACGATCGTGGGCGCCGGCGCGGCCGAAGGGGCGATGGACGCCGGCCAGATGATCAAGCCGATGCTGGCCCGGGGCGAGCTCCGCCTGATCGGGGCCACCACGCTCGACGAGTACCGCACCTCCATTGAGAAGGACGCCGCGCTGGAGCGCCGCTTCCAGCCCGTCTTCGTGGGCGAGCCCTCGGTGGAGGACACGATCGCGATCCTGCGCGGGCTGTCGGAGCGCTACATGGCGCACCACAAGGTGCGCATCCAGGACGCGGCGCTGGTGGCGGCGGCCGTGCTGTCGGACCGCTACGTCACCGGGCGCTTCCTGCCCGACAAGGCGATCGACCTGATCGACGAGGCGGCGTCGAAGCTGCGCATCGAGATCGACTCCATGCCGACCGAGCTCGACCAGATCTCCCGGCGCATCCGCCAGCTCGAGATCGAACAGCTGGCGCTGGAGAAGGAGAGCGACGAGGCGTCGGCAGAGCGCCTCGAGCGCCTGGAGCGCGAGCTGGCCGAGCTGAGCGAGCAGCGCGACTCCATGGCGGCCCACTGGCAGCAGGAGAAGAGCGCCCTCGACGCCGTCAGTCAGCTCCAGCAGGAGAAGACCTCCAAGGAAGAGGAGGCGGCACGGCTCGAGCGCGACGCCGACCTGGCCGGCGCGGCGGCCATCCGTTACGGCGAGCTGCCCGACCTCGAGCGGCGCATCGCCGAGGCCAACGAGGACTTGGCCAAGCTGCAGTCCGGCACGCGCTTCTTGAAGGAGGAGGTCGACCCCGAGGACATCGCCGAGGTGGTGAGCCGCTGGACGGGTGTCCCCGTGTCCCGCCTCATGGAGGGCGAGATCGAGAAGCTGGTCCGGTTGGAGTCCACCCTCCACCAGCGCGTGGTGGGGCAGGACGAGGCGGTCTCCGCCGTCGCGAACGCGATCAGGAGGAGCAGGGCGGGCCTGTCCGACCCGAACCGGCCGATCGGGTCGTTCCTCTTCCTCGGGCCGACCGGCGTCGGCAAGACCGAGCTCGCCCGCGCCCTGGCCGAGTTCCTCTTCGACGACGAGCGGGCGATGATCCGCATCGACATGAGCGAGTACATGGAGAAGCACGCCGTGTCCCGCCTGGTCGGCGCGCCGCCCGGGTACGTCGGTTACGACGAGGGCGGGCAGCTGACCGAGGCGGTGCGGCGGCGTCCCTATTCGGTCGTGCTGCTCGACGAGCTCGAGAAGGCACACCCCGACGTGTTCAACATCTTGTTGCAGGTGCTCGAGGACGGGCGCCTGACCGACGGGCAGGGCCGGACGGTCGACTTCACCAACACGGTGCTGATCATGACGTCGAACCTCAAGGGCGAGCCGTCGGACTACTTCAAGCCGGAGTTCATCAACCGGATCGACGAGATCGTCCGCTTCCGCCCGCTGAGCGAGGACGACCTGGCGGTCATCGTCGGGATCCAGCTGGGTCGCCTGCGGTCGCGGCTGGCCGAGCGGCGGCTGTCGCTCGTCGTCACGCCCGAGGCCGAACAGTGGCTGGCCCGGGCCGGCTACGACCCCGACTACGGGGCCCGGCCCCTGCGGCGTGTGCTGCAGCGGGCGATCGAGGACCCGCTGGCCCTGGCGCTGCTCGAGGGCAAGTACCTCGAGGGCGCGACCGTCACTGTCGACGTGGACGACGACAAGATCGTCCTGCGCTAGGTCGCGCCATTCGGTCAGGGGCCGGCGAAGTAGCGGGGTCTCCCGGTCGTCGCGGCTCCGGCCCGCGCCAGATGGCGGAGGGCGGGGAGATCGGCGTTGGCCTGGGCCGTGGGAGCGCCATCGGTCGCCATGCCGACGACCTGCCCGAGGCCGAGGCCGACCCCGCTGCCGAGGAACGGTGCTGTGCCGTAGTTGAACAGGCCGCCGTCGGCTGCGCTGAACCAGTAGCCCAGCCCGTCGGGCATGGCCGCCATGCCGACGATGGGCTGCGCGAGATGGATGGAGCCGGTCGAGCCATAGAACTGGGCGTCGCCGTAGGAGAAGACACCGCCGTCGGATGCCACCAACCAGTAGCCGCCCCCGTCGGGGGTCGGGGCCATGCCCACGATGGGCTTGTTGAGCGGGAGCGAACCGGCCGAACCGTGGAACTGTGCGTCGCCGTAGTTGAAGATGCCCCCGTCTGAAGCCACCAGCCAGTAGCCGCCCCCGTCGGGGGTCGGGGCCATGCCCACGATGGGCTTGTTGAGCGGGAGCGAACCGGCCGAGCCGTAGAAGCTGGCGTCGCCGTAGTTGAAGATGCCCCCGTCGGACGCCACCAGCCAGTACCCGCCGGCGTCGCTGGTGGCGGCCATCCCCACAATGGGCTTGTTGAGCGCGATGGCACCGGCCGAGCCGTGGAATGCGGCACTCGGGCCGTAGTTGAAGACCCCGCCATCGGACGCCACCAGCCAGTAGCCACCGTCGTCGCCGGTCACAGCCATGCCGACGATGGGATGGTTGAGCGAGGTCGTCGACGCGTCCCCGAAGAAGCCGGCATCGCCGGCATAGCCGATGACACCCTGCGCGCTCACCTGGTAGTAGCCAATCCCTCCGGTCCCAGAGAGGGAGATGGAGATACCCGAGTTGCCCGGGTTATCGGACAGGTTGAGGATGGCGTTCCGTGTGCCGAGCATGCCTGGGTAGAAGAACTCGTCCACGGTGCAGGTAGAACCAGGCATTCCACTCGCCGCGAGGGGAACGACCTTGCCCGCCGGGTCGTTGATGGTCGGGCAGTTGTTCTCGAACGACCAAGGAAAGTCGTTCGCGCCGTTACCGGAGAAACCGAACGTGACCGTGTCGGGCGTTGCGCTGGTGTTCGTCATCGTGAACTTCATCGGCCCGACGTAGGTTCCGAGCGTCGTCTCGCCGAAGTTCAGGCTGGTGGCAGAGACGGACAGGGCGGGCGGGAGTGCACCGGCGGGGGTGGTGGTGCCGGCGTCGAGGACGATCGAGGCGGCGCTCAGCGCCGCGCCCGCTAATCCCAAAACGGCCCAACGATGTACACGGTCCCGGAAATGCATCGGCCCCGCCCTCCAATCCGACTGCGCCCCAACAACCCCCCGAGACCGTCCCGGTCACTCCGGGACGATAGTCGCCCCGAATCGCCGTGCGCATGGGAATTGCGGCGACGTTGCGCGCTCACTGCGTCGTCTTCGACCCCCGGACGACGGCGAGGCTGTCACGGCCCGCGGTGTGCATCTCGCGGCGCACCGCCATGAACCCGGCGCGTGTCGCGTCGCCCTCGAGCGCGTCGAGCTGCACCTCGGTCAGCCCGTACTTCTGGTGGCCGCGGGCACCCGGCGGGGAGAGCCGCTCCACGAGGAAGACCCGGCCTCCCGGCGCGAGCACCCGTTTCGCCTCGGCGAGGCCGGCGGCGCGGTCGGACCAGTGGTGCACCGCGCTGAGCGACCACACGACGGTCGCGCTGGCGTCGGGGAGCGGGATGGCCTCGGCCGGTCCTTCTATGAGGCTCATGTTCCGGCGTCGGAAGAGGGATGCGAGCCACCGCCCGAAACGGAGCATGGTCGGGTCGGGGTCGACGCCGGTCGCCCACTCGCAGCGTCGCGACGCCACCCGGACGGCCGTCCCGGGCCCGCACCCGATGTCCACGACGCGATCGGCCGGGGTGAGCCGCGCCACGTCGGCGACGCAGGTCGCGGCCCTGCCGCGGCCGAAGACCATCGACACGGCGAATACGGCGAAGTGGAACTTCGACGGCGAGTGGCGGTGCGCATGGACGTGGGGTGACGGTGGCTCCGGGGACTGTGCCGGCGGCTCCGACGGAGTGGTCACTGCCTCGTCTCGATCATTGTGCGCACCGGCCCGTACCCTACGGCGAGGTCGGCCGGGCTCAGTGGGTCCAGGTTCACCCAGGTGGCCTGCCGGCGGCCGAATCCACGCCGCCGACCCGGGTCAGACGGCCAGCGAGGCCGGAGCGAAGGCCGCCGTGAACTCGCGGCAGAAGGCGCGCAGGTCCTCCGGCTGCCGGCTGGTGACCAGCGTGTTGAGGCCCTGGCGGCACACGACGACCTCCCGGTCGACCCAGTGGGCGCCGGCTTTGCGCAGGTCCGTCTGCAGGCTCGGCCACGAGGTCAGCGTCCGCGGCGTCGCGGCGGAGCTGGTCCGGGTTGGCGACACCCCCCGGCAGGACGGCGGCGTCGTAGTCGGCGGCCTGGACCTGCTCCGTCACCTGGTCCACCGGGAAGCGGTCCGCTCGGTCGAGGTGTCGCATCGTCTCGACCGTGCCGGGCCGAACGGCGACCACCTCCGCCGTGCCCCCGGCGCCGACCACGGCCCGCCAGGGCCCCAGCAGCTCGGACTCCTCGATCCCCTCGTTGGCCACCACGAAGGCGACCCGGACTCCCTGCAGCTCGTTCGCCATTGTTCGACAACTCCCTTCCCGGGCTTGATCCCTTCCCGTCCTGCCGATCGGCCCCTCGCCCGGCCCGGGCATGCCCCCCCGGACCGACCTCATCCCTCTACGCGTCCGATACCCCTGGAACGCGGGAGGCGAAACGACCGCAGTCACGGACCCCCTTTTCTGGGGGCGGTACACTGGTGCGTAATCCGAGGCGACTTGAGCGAACGGAGAGACGCGTGCCCGCAACCGTGGTGGTCGGGACCCAGTGGGGCGACGAGGGGAAGGGCAAGCTCACCGACCTCCTCGCCCGCGAGATGCACATGGTCGTGCGCTACCAGGGTGGGCACAACGCCGGCCACCGGATCGTCGTCAACGGTGAGGCCTTCGCACTGCAGCTCGTGCCGAGCGGCATCCTCTACGACCACATCACGCCGATCATCGGTAACGGCGTCGTCGTCGACCCCGCCGTGCTGCTCGAGGAGCTCGACAGCCTGGCCGCCAAGGGCATCGACACCAGCCGCCTCGTCGTGAGTGGCAATGCGCACCTGATCATGCCGTACCACCAGGAGCTCGACCGGGTGACCGAGCGCTTCCTCGGCAAGAACGCGCTGGGGACGACCAAGCGGGGCATCGGCCCCGCGTATGCCGACAAGGCGACCCGCGTCGGCATCCGGGTCCAGGACCTCTTCGACCCCAAGATCTTCCGCCAGAAGCTCGACGTGGCCCTGAAGGAGAAGAACGCCGTCCTGGCCAAGGTCTACAACCGCCTCCCGCTGGACGCCGGCGACATCGCGGAGCACTACCTGGGTGAGTACGCGCCTCGTATCGAGCCCATGGTGGGCGACACGGTGGGCATGGTCCACGACGCCATGGACAAGGGCCGCGAGGTGCTGCTCGAAGGCGCCCAGGCCACCTTCCTCGACCTCGACCACGGGACCTACCCCTTCGTCACCTCTTCCAACCCGGTGGCCGGCGGCGCCTGCACCGGCTCGGGGCTCGGGCCACGGGACATTGAGCGGGTGATCGGCATCGCCAAGGCCTACGTCACCCGGGTCGGCGCCGGGCCCTTCCCGACCGAGCAGGAGAACGACGTCGGCGAGCTCCTCGTCGAGCGGGGCCACGAGTTCGGCACCAACACCGGGCGCAAGCGGCGCTGTGGGTGGTTCGACGCCGTCATGCTGCGCCAGGCCGTGCGCCTCAACTCGCTGACCGAGGTGGCGCTCACCAAGCTCGACGTTCTCGACACCTTCGAGACCGTCAAGGTGTGCGTGGCCTACGAGGCCGACGGCATCCGCTTCACCCACCTGCCCTACCACCAGTCGACCTTCCACAAGGCGGTGCCGGTCTACGAGGAGCTGCCCGGCTGGCGCACCGACCTCAGCGCGGCGACCGCGCCGGGCGACATGCCACCCGCAGCTCGTGATTACGTCGCCTTCCTCTCAGAGCAGATCGGCGTCCCCGTCCGCCTCGTCGGCGTCGGGCCGGGCCGGGAGCAGACCGTCTCCTTCGCCACAGCGTGAGGGTCTGCGTCGTCGGCAGCGGTGGCCGCGAGCACGCGCTCGCGCACGTGCTGGCGCGCACGGCCGACGTGGTCGTGACGCCGGGCAACCCGGGCATGGCCCCGCCCATCACGGTCACCGACATGCCGGTCGAGGAGGTCGAGGCCGACCTCTACGTCGTCGGGCCCGAGGCGCCGCTCGTGGCCGGCCTGGCCGACAGCCTGCGCTCCGAGCGCAAGGCCGTCATGGGGCCGGGTGCCGACGGCGCGCTCTTGGAGGGGTCCAAGGCCTTCATGAAGGAGGTCCTGAGCGCGGCCGGCGTCCCCACGGCGCGCTTCTCGACCTTCGACACGCTGCAGGCCCGGGAGGCCGAGGCCTACCTCGAGTCGTTGCCGGGGCCCTGGGTGATCAAGACCGACGGACTGGCCGCCGGCAAGGGCGTGCTGGTTGCCCGCACCCTGGATGAAGCCCGCGCCGACGTCGCCGCCAAGCTGTCGGGGGCGTCCTTCGGCGACGCCGGGCGCCACATCGTGATTGAGGAGGGGCTGGCCGGCGAGGAGTGCTCGCTGCTCGTGCTGTGTGACGGGACCCGGGCCGTGCCGCTCGTCCCAGCCCAGGACTTCAAGCGGATCGCCGACGGCGACCTCGGACCCAACACCGGCGGCATGGGCGCCTACGCGCCGATGCCCGACGTCGGTCCGGCCGTGACGGCCGAGCTGATGGAGACCGCCGTGCTGCCCCTCGTCGGTGAGTTGCGGCGTCGGGGCATCGACTATCGGGGCGTGCTCTACGCCGGGCTCATGCTGACCACCGAGGGGCCGCGGGTCATTGAGTACAACGTGCGCTTCGGCGACCCCGAGGCCCAGGTGGTGCTCCCGCTGCTCGCCTCCGACCCGGCCGAACTGTTCCTCGCCGTGGCCAACGGGGACCTCGACGGCACCGGGCCGCCGGCGTTCTCGGGCGACGCGGCCGTGTGCGTCGTCATGGCATCGCAGGGCTACCCCGAGCACCCGCGGCTGGGCGACACCATCGAGGGCCTGCTGCCGTCGGGCCAGTCGGTCGCCGTCGTCGAGGGGGCCACCGTCTTCCACGCCGGCACCCGGCGCCACGACCCCGACGGGCCTTTCCACACCGCCGGCGGGCGCGTGCTCGGCGTCACGGCTGTTGCGCCGACGTTGGCCGAGGCGCGCGACCGCGCCTACGCGGCGGCGGCGCCCATTGAATGGGAGGGCATGCAGATGCGTCACGACATCGCGGCCGTGGCGGCCGGTACGGCGGCTGCGGCTCGGGAGGGGGCCGGATGATCCCGCGCTATGCACCACCTGACGTGGCCGAGCTGTTCAGCGACACCGCCCGCTTCGCCATGTGGCTCGAGGTCGAGCTGCTCGCCACCGAGGCCCAGGCCGCGCTGGGAGTCGTGCCGGCCGAGGATGCCGCCACGTGCAGGGCCAAGGCGCCGACGGTCGACGAGGCCTTCGTCGCCGAGGTGCTCGAGCGCGAAAAGGTCACGGACCACGACGTGGCGGCGTTCGTCGATGTGGTGCAGGAGCGCATCGGCGCGCCGGCAGGATCGCACATCCACTACGGGCTCACCTCCTCCGACGTGGTCGACACGGCGCTGTGCGCCACGCTCACCCGCGCCGCCGACGTGCTGCTGGCCGACCTCGATGCGTTCGTGGCCGCCCTCAAGGCACGTGCCCTCGAGCTGCTGCATGTCCCCGTCACCGGGCGCACCCACGGCATGCACGCCGAGCCCACCACTTTTGGGGCCAAATTCGCGCTGTGGGCCCTCCAGGCCGACCGCGACCGGCACCGCATGCGGAGCGCTCGCGACACAATCGCCGTCGGAAAGTTGTCGGGCGCTGTCGGCACCTACTCCAACGTCGACCCCGAGGTCGAGGCCCGGGTCTGCGCGGCGCTCGGTCTGACGCCGGTGCCGGCCACCCAGGTGATCTCCCGCGACCGCCATGCCGAGTTCTTCTACGCCTGCGCGTCCATCGGCGCCACGATCGAGCTCATGTGCACCGAGATCCGCCACCTGGCCCGCAGCGAGCTCGGCGAGGCGGAGGAACCGTTCGGCGCCGGGCAGAAGGGAAGCTCGGCCATGCCCCACAAGCGCAACCCGGTCCTCTCGGAGAGGCTCTGCGGCCTTGCCCGCCTACAGCGCGGTTACCTCGGCGCCGGGTTGGAGGACGTGGCGCTCTGGCACGAGCGCGACATCTCGCACAGCTCGGTCGAGCGGGTGGCGCTGCCCGACGCTTCCATGCTGGCCGCCTACATGCTGCGCAAAGCCACCGGCCTCGCCTCGGGGCTGGTCATCCACCCCGAGCGGGCACTGCAGACCCTGACCGAGGGGTCGCTTGGCCTCGTGTTCTCCCAGTCCGTCCTGCTCGCCCTCGTCTCCGCCGGCCTGACCCGCGACGAGGCGTACCGGATCGTGCAGCGCGACGCCCGGCAGGCCTGGTCCGAGCGGCACCCCTTCCGCGAGGTCCTCGAGGCCGACCCCGACGTGCCGCTCGACGCTGCGCAGCTCGACGCGGCCTTCGACCTCACGCGCTCGCTGCGCCACGTCGACCGCTTCGCCGACGCGTTGGTGGACCTGTGACGGCCGTGAACGTCGCAAGGGCCGACACGTGACGGTGGAGCTGCCCCGGGTCCACTCGGGCAAGGTGCGCGAGCTCTATGACGCCGGGCAGGACCGGCTGCTCATGGTCGCCTCGGACCGGGTCAGCGCCTTCGACGTGGTCATGGCGGAGCCGATCCCGGACAAGGGCCGGGTGCTCACGGCGATGACCTGCTTCTGGTGCGAGGAGATGGCCGACGTGGTAGCGGGTTCTCTGCTGGCGGTCGACCCTGTCGAGATCTCGGCCGCGCTGGGCGGCATGCCGCTGCCCGGGGAATGGGCCGGCCGTGCCGTGCTCGTGCGCCGGGCCGAGATGCTCCCGCTCGAGTGCATCGTGCGGGGCTACCTGGCCGGGCAGGCCTGGGAGGAGTACGAGAAGTCGGGGACGGTGCACGGGATGTCGATGCCCGAGGGGCTGCAGCTGGCCAGCAAGCTGGAGAATCCGATCTTCACCCCCTCCACCAAGGCCGCCGAGGGGCACGACGTCAACATCAGCATGGCCGAGGCCGTCGACCTGGTCGGTGCCGCATCGGCCGTCCAGGCGCAGGCCGTGAGCCTCGAGCTGTACCGGCGGGCGGCGGCGCGGGCGGCCGCGGCCGGGTTCATCCTGGCCGACACCAAGTTCGAGCTGGGCTTCGTCGACGGCGTGCTCTGCCTATGCGACGAGGTGTGCACGCCGGACTCGTCGCGCCTGTGGCCGGCCGACCAGGTGGTGCCCGGCACGACGCCCCCTGCCTTCGACAAGCAGCCTCTGCGCGACTGGCTGGCCGCGCAGCCCTGGGACCGCACGCCACCCCCGCCGCCGCTGCCGGCCGAAGTGGTGACGGCCATGTCCGAGCGCTACGTCGCGGCCTACGAACGCGTCACCGGCCGCTCGTTGGGCGACTGGTACGGTGCCTCCATATGAGGTTCCGGGCGCGCGTGGAGGTGCAATTGCGGCCCGGCATCGCCGACCCGGAGGGGGCGACGATCGAGCGGGCGCTGCCGGCGCTCGGCTTCGACGGTGTGGCCCACGTGCGGGCGGGCCGGTCCTTCAGCTTCGAGCTGGACGCGGCCGACGAAGGCGCCGGCGCGTACGACGGCGACCGAACTGGCCGACCGCCTGCTGGCCAACCCCTTGATCGAGCAGAGCCGGCTCGAGCTCGAGGCGATATAGATGGCGCCGCGCATCGGCGTCGTCGTCTTCCCGGGGAGCAACTGCGAGCACGACGTCGTGCAGGGCATCGAGGCCGCGGGCGCCGAGGGCGTCCTACTCTGGCACGGTGACGCGCAGCTCGGGGCGGTCGACGCCGTCGTGCTCCCGGGCGGCTTTGCCCACGGCGACTACCTGCGCCCCGGCGCCCTGGCCCGCTTCTCGCCGGTGATGGACGCGGTGGCCGACTTCGCCCGCGCCGGCGGGCCGGTGATCGGCATCTGCAACGGCTTCCAGGTGCTCACCGAGGCGGGCCTGCTCCCGGGCGCGCTGCAGAAGAACGGGCGGCTGCGCTTCCTGTGCGAGCCGGTCGGCCTGGTCGTCGCGTCGACGCACTCGGTCCTGACGTCGGGGGCGGCGGTTGACCAAGAGCTGGTGATCCCCATCAACCACTTCTCAGGCAACTACACCTGCGACGACGAGACATTGCAGCGCCTGCAGGCGGAGGACCGCATCGTGCTGCGCTACACGGACAACCCGAACGGGTCGGTCGACGCCATCGCGGGCATCGCCAACGAGGCCGGGAACGTAGTCGGCCTCATGCCCCACCCCGAGCGCGCCAGCTCATGGCTGCTCGGCTCCGAGGACGGGCTGGTGCTGCTGCGCTCGCTGGTGACTGCAGCAGCCACCATCTCCGTCGCGGTCTAGCCCGATCTCCGGGCGGTCACCGTCGTCCAGAGGGGGGACGGGCGCGACGTCATGACCCGGCCTGAGGGGCCGATGAACGTCAGTTCCGAGTTGGCATTCCCCGACATTGTCCACCCGCTGGTATGGACGAGATGATGGTGGTGAAGGCACAAGAGCGCGAGATTGTCGCGTCGGTGCGCCCGCCCGGTTTCCAGCCCTCGATGTGGTGCACATTGGTGAAGGTCAGGTTCGTGCATCCGGGGAACCGGCAGTGGCGGTCCCGCCGCATGATCTCCCGCCGCTGGGTGTCGGTCGGTTCCCTCTGGGCCCGGCCCTCGTACATCGTGTGGCCCACGTCGTCATCGACGCCCAGGGTGATGGTGGCGTCACAGGCGATGCGGCGGACGGTTTCGCAGCTGATCAAACCGTCGCGCTCGAGTTCGCCGGCAAGGTCGCTCGTCTCCCCCGATTCGCCCATGAGGGCGGCCAGCGGGACGTGGGCCACCACGAAGTACGGGCCTGACGCACCAGGCCCGCCGCCCGCGTCATGCACCGACGAGCGGACGAGCTCGAGGAAGGCATCGCACAGTCGCTGGTCCCACGGCGTCTCGCCGTCGGAGGGGAGCCGACGGGCCCGCGCCTCGAGGCAGGCCCGGGTCTCGGCGAAGGATTCGGGCGGCAGCTGGACGCTCAGTGTCCGGAAGCGGTCGTTGAAGCGGAGGAACCGCCCCTCGTAGTCGGATGCGGCCCGGGCCTCGCTCGTCCCGTTCCTCGAGCGGGCCAGCTCGACGAGCTGGCGAACCGAGCATTCCGCAGCCTCGGTACCGAGCTCACGGTCCGTCTCCGGTGTCGCCACCCCTGCCACGGCGCGGACCTTGTCGAGGGAGAGATCCCCCGCACAGAGCCCTCCAATGAGGTGGGGGATGTCCCAGGCCTTCTCGGAGAGATGGACATACGCCCGTGCCGTCGGCGTCGATACTCCGAAACGCTCCACGGCCCATGCCTCCGCCGACGTCGCACCCTCGGCGCGGTAGGCCTGGCGGCGGTCGACCTCGCCCAGCAGCACCACGATGGCGCCCTCAACGGCTGCTTTCTGGCGGAAGAGCAGGTCGAGATGGGCCCTGATCTGCGAGTCGGACATCGCCCCAGCGGCACCGATGAGGTCAGAGGCCGGACCAGGACGCAGGGGAGGAGCAGTCTCGGCCATCGGGCGGAGAACGGTCTCCCCGCTCGGTGAAGTCTCCTGATCAGGTCCGCGAGCGGGGGATCTCCGCCTTCTGCAGGACGGCGGCGCTGACGCCGGCCGCCCGCCAGGTGGCGTAGGTGATGCCCTTGCGCTGGCCATAGTCCTTGGCCACCTTGATGAACTGCTTCTCGAGCGCCGAGAGGTCCTTCACCTGGTTCGTCCGCGAGCGCTCGTCGAGCAGGTCCTTCTGCTCCTGGAGCAGGTGGAGGCGGGTCAGGGCGTCGGCGGAGGCGAGCTGGGCCTCGATAGCAGCCAGCCGGCGGTCGATGGAGGCCGGCGTGCGCTTGCGGCCCCGTTTGGGCTTTGACGTCTCGAGCGCCTCGAGATAGTGGCGGACGCTTGCACTCTCGGCCCGCCCACGAGCAAGCGCGGCCTTGTGGCCGGTGCTCATGGGCTTGCGAGGAGCCGGAGTCTTTCCCTTGGTTGCCATGTTCCCATTGTGCCGCGGTGACGGCACTCATATGCATCAATTGGCGATGTTTATATTTCACTCAATTCCGAAGTACCAATGACACAATCCCGACGCCGGTATTTCGGGCGTTACCCTGCAGGGGTGATCACCGCCAGGGAGCGCCGCTCGTTGGCCGGCGTGCTTGTGGTGGCGGCCGTGCTCATCGCCTCTACTGGATCGCCTGGCTGACCCACCGCTCCCTCGTGGCGTCGGAGGCAACCCCCTCGTACACCCAGTTCGAGGACGCGTTCCCCCTCGCCGACGCCTGGCTGGCCCTCTGCCTGGTCGCCGCCGCCTTCTGCCTCCAGACGGCGCGGCGGGCGGCCCTGTTCTGGCTCCTGGCCGGGGGCGGGGCGGGTCTCTACCTCTTCGGGATGGACGTGCTCTACGACCTCCAGCACGGCATCTGGGGCAAGAGCGGCAACGGCCTGGTGGAGCTGGCCATCAACCTGGTGACCCTCGGACTGTCCCTGTTCGTCCTGCGCTGGGCCTGGGTCCGCCGCCATGCCCTATGAGCCAGTTCCGTTTCGACCCGGCCACCTAGCTGGACCTGATGCGCGAGGAGGTGCCCGCATACGGGCGCCTGCAGGAGGCGGTCGCCGCCGCGACACAAGGGGTGGCCGCCACCTCGGTGCTCGACCTCGGGACGGGCACCGGTGAGACGCTGGCCGCCGTGCTGGAGCGTCACCACGGTGCGAGGGCGGTGGGCGTGGACAAGAGCGCGCCGATGCTCGAGGCGGCTCGGGCCCGGCTCGAGGGGCGCCCGGTCGAGCTCGTGGTGGCCGAGCTGGCCGACCACCTGCCGCCCGGCCCCTTCGAGCTCGTCGTCTCCGCGCTGGCCGTCCATCACCTCGAGGGCCCCGAGAAGGCCGCCCTGTTCGCACGGGTGGCGGCGACCACGACCGGCCCTCGACGGCGGCCGACCAGCTTTGTTGGCTCGCCGAGGCGGGTTTCGAGGCGTCCGTGGTGTGGTCCGAGCGCGACCTCGTGGTGCTCCGCGCCGACCGGCCGGGCTAACGAGCGCTCAGCGAGCCGCCGCCCGCTCGTGCACGAGCTGGCGCGCCTCGCTGTCCGTGCGCGGGACCCGGCCCCGGGCACCCATCTCGATGATGAAGGACGTCGCCGCCGCAACGCCGTTCACGAAGAGCTCGTTCCGCTGGGCGGCGGTCAGGTCGAAGTCGGTGGTCGAGATGCCGGCGTTGTCGACGAAGATGGTGCGGCCGGCCGCCGCGGCGCCGATGCTGTAGTCGTCCCATTCGCTCATCATCGTGTGCAGGCAGCCCCGCGCCTCGCCGAAGGCGCTGGCCGCCGCCTGCGTGGACGGGTTGGCGGTCCGGAGGGCGGAGAGCTTGATCCCGATGGTGGGCCAGCGGGGCGGCGCACCGTCCTCCCGGTCGAAGGCGTCGATCGGGAAGTTCCGCAACATGCCGCCGTCCACCCACGTCACCGTGCCGCCCTCGTAGCGGGTGGCGATGGAGCCCCCGCCCGGATGGGGAAGGTCGACCTCGGCCGGCAGCGCCGTGTAGGTGACCGGCTCGAAGAAGAAAGGGATCGACATGGACGCACGCACGGCCTGAACGACGCTCTGCGCGTCCCGGTCCTGGCCGTAGTAGTCGTAGTCCCACGGCAGGCGGACGAGCTGGCCGCGGGTGATGTCCGAGGTGTGCACGACGAGGCGATAGCGGCGGCTCTCGGGGAGGCTCATGCCGGGGTCTTCGTCCTGCGTGATCTTGAGGTCCGCGAAGGTGCGCGCGCCGAGATCACGCAGGATCGGCTCGAGCCATGTGAAGAGGTAGGCACCGTCGTAGACGCCCATCTTGTGCGTGAGGATCTCCGCCGAGGTGAGGATCTCGCCGGCATTGCCGAAGTGGTGGTCCATGAACGCGTGGAGCTTGCCCTTGGGCATGAATGCGTCGAACGTCAGGTTGTCGAGGTACTTCTGGAGGGTCGTCAGGGGGTCGCCCTTCTTGGAGATCGCCGCGATGAGTGACGCCGCGATCGCGCCGGCGC
This sequence comes from uncultured Acidimicrobiaceae bacterium, assembly GCA_963717455.1. Classification (GTDB taxonomy): domain Bacteria; phylum Actinomycetota; class Acidimicrobiia; order Acidimicrobiales; family RAAP-2; genus Bog-473. The sequence goes on along the minus strand of OY970336.1, from coordinate 154,090 downwards.
TCGTGCCGGCCACCCGCTGGAATCGGTAGCCGGCCTCGGCCAGTGCCGACACGGCGCCGACGATGCCGATGCCCTTGACGCCGCCACCCTCGAGGGACAGGTCCGCGACGAGCTGTGTGGGTCCGCCCTCGCTCCATCCGTCGGACGCGCGCAGCGCGCCCGCCGCCTGCTCGAACTGCTGCTGGAGCTCCGCCGAGCGGGAGTACCCGTACGGCGCCCCTGGGTCGACCGCGATCTGCCCTGCACCGGAACCGGCCATGATGACCCCCTCCCGTCCCCCTCGATACGCCAGAGCGTAGTTCCGGTTTCTCGTGCCGCACCGGGGCTGACCAGGCGGCGCGCCCGGCCCGGTGCGGCCTCTATCCTGGTGGTCACCATGGCCGAGGCGCCGCCGTACCTGCACCGGGCGCTCGGCCTGACCGACGACGAGTACGAGGCCGTGGCCAAGATCCTGGGTCGCCCGCCCAACCACCTCGAGCTCGCCCTCTACGCCGTGATGTGGAGCGAGCACTGCTCCTACAAGTCGTCACGGCTCCATCTCCGGCGGCTGCCCACGGAGGGGGCCCGAGTCCTCGTCGGCCCGGGCGAGAACGCCGGGGTGATCGACGCCGGGGACGGCATCGCCGTGGCGATCCGGATCGAGAGCCACAACCACCCCTCGGCGATCGAGCCCTACCAGGGCGCGGCGACGGGCGTGGGGGGCATCCTGCGCGACATCTTCACCATGGGGGCCCGTCCGCTCGCCGTCATGGACCCGCTCTTCTTTGGCCTTCCGCGGGATGCCCGCCAGCGCTGGCTGGTCGAGGGCGTGGTGAGCGGGATCTCGGGTTACGGCAACTCGGTCGGGGTGCCGACCGTCGGCGGAGAGCTGACCTTCGACCCCTGCTACGCCCAGAACCCCCTCGTGAACGTGCTCTGCATGGGCGCCCTCCCCACCGAGCGGCTGGTGCTCGGCATCGCCTCGGGGCCGGGGAACCTGGCCGTGCTGCTCGGCTCGAGCACCGGCCGCGACGGCATCGGCGGGGTGAGCGTCCTGGCCTCCGCCGGGTTCAGCGGGGAGCAGAAAGGGGCGGCGGACGACACCAAGAGACCCAGCGTCCAGGTGGGGGACCCGTTCGAGGAGAAGCGGCTGATCGAAGCCTGTCTGGAACTGCTCGACACCAAGCTCGTGGTCGGGATCCAGGACCTCGGCGGCGCCGGACTGGCCTGTGCCACGAGCGAGACGGCGGGGCGCGGCGGCGTCGGCATGGACGTGGACGTCTCCGCCGTGCCACGGCGCGAGGACGGCATGGAGCCCTGGGAGGTGATGACGAGCGAGAGCCAGGAGCGCATGCTCGCCATCGTCACGCCCGAGTCCTGGCCCGCGGTGGCGGCCATCTGTGCCAAGTGGGAGGTCCGGGCCACCGTCATCGGCACGGTGACGGCGCCAGAACCCGACGGCGGCGGGCGGCTGCGGATTCGTCAGGGCATGGACGGCCCGGTGCTGGCCGACGTGCCGGCGGCCTCGCTCTCCGACGACGCGCCCCTCTACGACCGCCCGCGCTATGCCCCGGCGCGCCGCCCGGCCGAGCCGCTCGCGCCGCCGACCGACTGCGCGGGCGACCTCCTCGCACTGCTGCGATCGGCGGGTTGGGTCTATCGCCAATACGACCACCAGCTCTTCTTGAACACGGTGGCCGGCCCCGGCGCCGATGCGGCGCTGCTCCGGCTCGCCGGCCCCGGGCTGCCGCCCTCGGTGCGCGGCGTCGCCCTCACGACCGATTCCAACCCGCGGGCGTGCGCGCTCGACCCGCGGGCGGGCACCGCGCTCGTGCTGGCCGAGGGCGTGGCCAACCTCGCGTGCGTGGGGGCGACAGCAGTCGCCGTCGTGAACTGCCTCAACTTCGGCAACCCCGAACACCCCGAGGTCATGTGGCAGCTCTCCGAGTGCATCGACGGGATGACCGAGGCCTGCTGCGCGCTGTCGCTGCCGGTGATCGGGGGCAACGTCAGCCTCTACAACGAGAGCGGCGGGTCCGACATCGACCCGACGCCGGTGCTCGGGGTGCTGGGCCTCGTCGACGCCGTGCGGGCGCAACCCCCCGGGCTGGCCTGGTCGGAGGGCGACGCCGTCGTGCTGCTCGGTGCCCGGACCGCCGGGGACGGGTCGTTCCCGCTCGAGGGGACGCGCTGGGCCACCGAACGGCGGGACCACCGCTCCGGCTCGGTGCCGGCCGTCGACTTCTCGGCGCACGCGGCGCTGTGCGCCTTCGTGGCCGCGCTCGTCGCGGCGCAGGTGGGCGGCGCGGACAGTGGGGTGGTGCGCGCCGTGCACGACGTGTCCGGGGGCGGCCTGGCCGTGGCCCTGGCCGAGATGGCGGCCGCCGCCGGTGCGGGTTGCGTGCTCGAGGCCAGCGATCCGGCCGAGCTCTTCACCGAACTGCCCTCCCGCTTCGTGGTGGCGACGCCTGACCCCGACGAGCTGTGCGCCCGGGCTGACGCCGCCGGCATCCCCGTCGTCGTCCTCGGCCGGGCGGGTGGCGACCGCGTGCGGCTCGGCGGACTGGTGGACCTTCCCGTCGAGGCCGTGGAGGCCGCGGAGGAGCGGAACCTGGCCCTGGCCCTGGGGGATGCATGACGCCGCCCTGTGCGAGAATGGTGATCGCGTGAAGGAAGCGTGCGGTGTCTTCGGGGTCTACGCGCCCGGGATGAGGGTGGCCAACCTCACGTTCGATGGCCTCTTCGCCCTGCAGCACCGGGGCCAGGAATCGGCCGGTATGGCGGTGAGCGACGGCAACACCGTCACCGTCGTCAAGGACATGGGTCTCGTCGCGACCGTCTTCGACGAGCGCACCCTCTCGGGACTCGACGGGCATCTCGCCATCGGGCACACCCGCTACTCGACGCACGGGTCCTCGGACTGGGCGGGGGCCCAGCCGGTCTACCGGCCGGTGGGGCGGGCCGGCTTCGCGCTCGGGCACAACGGCAACCTGACGAACACCCGCGCCCTGGCCGAGAAGGTCGGGATGCTGCCGGGGTCGATCTGCACCGACAGCGACGTCGTCGCCGAGCTCTTGATGCACGCGTTCCCCGAGACCGAGGACCTCTCCACGGCGCTGCAGTTGGTCCTCCCCATCCTGGAGGGCGCGTTCTCCTTCGTCGTCATGAGCTCCGAGCGGCTCTTCGGCGTGCGCGACCCGTACGGCTTCCGCCCCCTGTGCCTGGGCCGGCTCGGCCCGGCCGTCGCCCCCGAGGGCTGGGTGCTGGCCTCCGAGACGCCGGCGCTCAGCGTGATCGGCGCCACCTTCGTGCGCGAGATCGCGCCCGGCGAGCTCGTCGTGATCGACGCCGACGGGCCGACGAGCCTCGAGGTCCCCTGGCTGCGCGAGGTCGAGCCGCGGCTCTGCATCTTCGAGTTCGCCTACATCGCGCGTCCCGACAGCCGCCTCTACGGCAGGGAGGTCCACGAGACCCGCTGCCGCATGGGCGAGCTGCTGGCGGCCCAGGCACCCGCCGAGGCCGACATGGTGATGGGCGTGCCCGAGTCGGGGGTCCCCGCCGCCGAGGGCTTCGCCCGCGCCAGCGGCATCCCCTACGGCCAGGGCCTGGTGAAGAACCGCTACATCGGCCGCTCCTTCATCGCGCCCGACCAGGGAGCGCGCGCCGACGCGGTGCGGCGCAAGCTGAACCCGCTCTCCGACGCCATCGCCGGCAAGCGGCTGGTGGTGGTGGACGACTCCATCGTGCGCGGGACGACCCAGCGCTCGGTCATCCGCATGCTGCGCGAGGCCGGCGCGGCCGAGGTCCACCTGCGCATCTCGTCGCCCCCGTGGCGCTGGCCCTGCTTCTACGGGATCGACACCCCGTCGTACGAGGAGCTGCTGGCGACGGACCACACCGTGGAGGAGATGGCCGAGATCCTCGGCGCCGACTCGCTGGCCTACATCAGCATCGGGAACCTGAAGGAGGCCATCGGGGCCGACGGCGGGTTCTGCGACGCGTGCTTCACCGGCAACTACCCGACGCCCGTCCCCCATTCGATGCCGGTCTCGCTCAGCCGTCCCGAGCCGGTGGCGGTCACGGCCCACCAGGGCGCGCTCCCCGGGGTCTGAGCGCCATGGGCCAGGGCGGCGCCACCTACGCCGGCGCCGGCGTGGACATCGCCGCCGGCGACGCCGCCGTCGACCGCCTGCGCTCGCTCGTGGCCGGCATCGGCGGCTTCGGGGGCCAGTTCCCGCTCGACATGGACCGCTTCACCAAGCCCGTGCTGGTGGCCTCGACCGACGGGGTGGGTACGAAGCTGGTGGTCGCCCGGGCCATGGGGCGTTACGAGACGGTCGGCATCGACCTCGTCGCCATGTGCGTGGACGACCTGGTCTGCGTCGGCGCCGAGCCCCTGTTCATGCTCGACTACCTCGCCACGGGCAAGGTCGATCCCGAGCACGTCGCGACCGTGGTGGCGGGGGTGCACGAGGGCTGCCGGCAGGCGGGCTGCGCGCTGATCGGCGGCGAGACGGCCGAGCATTCGGGGGTCATGGCGCCCGACGAGCTCGACCTGGCCGGCTTCGCGGTGGGCGCAGTGGAGGACGGCACCCAGCTCGGCCCCGAGCGGGTCCGGGCGGGCGATGCCGTCGTGGGGCTGTCATCGCCCGGACTGCGCTCCAACGGCTACACGCTGGCCCGCCACGTGCTCCTCGAGCGCGCCGGCCTCGACCTCTCGGATCCCGCCTGGGAGGGAGCCGCGCACTCCGTGGCCGACGAGCTGTTGCGCCCCTCGGTCATCTACACCCCGGCGGTGCTCGCCGTGCGAGCCGCCCTCGGCGTCGCACTGCACGCCTGCGCGCACGTCACGGGTGGCGGCATCGTGGGCAACCTGCCCCGCGCCCTGCCCGACGGGCTCGGCGCGACGCTGGACCGCTCGGCCTGGGAGGAGCCGCGCGTCTTCGCCGAGATCGCACGCCTGGGCCCGGTCGCCGAGGACGAGATGGACCGGGTCTTCAACCGCGGCATCGGCATGGCGCTGGTGGTCGACCCGGGCGGCGTGGGCGCCGCGCTGGCTGCGCTCGCAGGGGCCGGGCAGGCCGCCAGCGTGATCGGCCAGGTCGAGGGCCACCCCGGCGTGCGCTTCACGTGATCAGGTGAGCGGAGCGAGCGCGTTCCCCGACCTGCGCGCCCACCTGCTGGCGCACTCGGTCCGGACGGGGGACTTCACGCTCAAGTCGGGGCGCAAGAGCAGCTGGTTCATCGACTCCAAGCAGACGGTGTGCCGGCCCGAGGCCATGCTGCTGGTGGCCGACGCCGTGCTCTCGGCGATCCCGGTCGAGGCGACGGCCATCGGCGGGCTCACCATGGGTGCCGACCCCGTGGCCTTCGTGACCGCCGGCGTGGCGGCGACGCGGGGCCGTGCCCTCAAGGCCTTCAGCGTGCGCAAGGAGGCGAAGGACCACGGCGGGGGCGGGCGCATCGCCGGCGCGCTCGACCCGGGCGACAAGGTCGTGGTCACCGAGGACACGGTGACACGCGGCACGTCGCTCCTCGAGGCGGCGCACGCGGTGCAAGAGGCGGGCGGCGAAGTGGTGCTGCTCGTCGCGGTCGTCGACCGCGGCGGGACGGTCGAGGCGATGGCGGCCGCCGAGGGACTGGCGTTCCGGGCCATCCTGACCGCGCCCGATCTCGGGTTTCCTTACGAAGGCGGGTGAACCGCCGCCCGTCGACGCGAGCCCGACAGTTCCCGGCGGGGTCATTGCCTCGGCGATCAGAAGACGGCGATCGGGTTGACCGGCGACGCCGTGCCCCGGCGCAGCACGAGCGGCGCCACGGTGAAGAGGAACTCCCAGCGCCGCTCCTCGGCGCACGCCTCGGCCAGCGCGTCGAGATCGAGGTTGTCCATGAGGTGGACCCCCAGGGCGACGATGACGACGGTGTGGATCGGCATGACGACGCCCTCGACCCGGGAGGGCAGGACGTCGGAGACGCAGTCGCTGCCCAGCGTTGCCACGTCGCGCTCACGGAGCCAGGTGAGGCACGAGGCGTCCAGGCCGGCCGCGAGCGTGCTGGCGTCCCACGGGCCGTGCTCGGCGCGCCAGCGCCAGCGCCCCGTGCGGACCAGCAGCGCGTCCCCGGCGCGCACGCGGAGGCCGGCCGCCTCCTCGGCCGCCTCGAGGTCCTCGGGGAAGACGGGCTCCCCGGGCTCGAGGGCGTCCACGCCGCGCCGGGCGGGGACGTCGAGCAGCACGCCCCGGGTCACGATGCCGGACCGGAGGTGGTGGATGCCCAGTTGCGTCGCGCCGTGGGCGGTGACCGCCTCCGCCGGGTAGCCATTGTAGATCCGGCCCTCGTGGAAGATGTGGCAGAGGGCGTCGATGTGGCTGGTGGCGAAGCCGTGGGCGGCCAGGGCGATGTAGTCGGCGCCGCCGCCCTCGCTCGCGGTGCCGATCATGTGGTGGGCCACCGGGTTCGGGTTGTCGACGGCGGGCCTGGTGTCGAGCGCCCGGGCGCACGAGACGGAGCGCCCGGAGCGGACCGCCGCCGCTGCGGCCGCGGTGACCTCCGGTGTGATCAGGTTGAGCGCCCCGAGCTGGTCCTCGGCGCCCCAGCGGCCCCAATTGGAGAGCGTCTCGTGGAGGGCGAGGACGTCGCCGGTGGCCATGGGCTCGCGGGGCACGGTCGGACAGTAGCCCTGTGCCAATACGATCGCCTCCATGACCACACTCCACGGTGACTACGAACCGAGCGCGTTCCAGTGGGTCCGCGACCAGGTGGCCGAGTACGAGGCCTCGGGAGGCCAGCGGGCCAACACCCTTCTCGACACGGGGATGCCCGTCATCGTCGTGACCAGCCGGGGGGCCAAGACCGGCAGTGTCCGCAAGAACCCCCTCATGCGGGTCGAGCACGACGGCGAGTACGCGCTCGTGGCCTCCAAGGGCGGCACGCCCGAGAACCCCGAGTGGTACCACAACCTGGTGGCCCACCCCGATGAGGTCCTCGTTCAGGACGGCCCCGAGCCCTTCAAGGTCCGCATCCGAGAGATCAGCGGCGACGAGAAGGCGCAGTGGTGGGAGCGGGCGGTGGCGGCCTACCCCCCCTACGCCGAGTACCAGGAGAAGACCGACCGGCCCATCCCCGTCTTCGTCGCCACGCCTGTCGCGCGCTGATCAGCGGGCGGGGTCGAAGGCCTCGACCATCGCGGCCCGCCACGGCGGCAGCTCGGTCTCGCGCTCGAGCGGCGTCTTGCCGAGGCGGACGACGACCAGGTCCAGGGCCGGGCAGACGGTGATCGTCTGGCCCTCGTAGCCCGAGGCCCGGAAGGTGCCCCGGCGGTCGAGGTCGTCGAGCGTGTCCCCGGCCACGCCCCACCAGTGTGCGCCGTGGGGGCTGGGGTCGTCGGGGTCGTCGATCGAGACCATGGTCCGTCCGTAGTCGACCCAACCCGCGGGGAGCAGGCGGACGCCGTCCCACAAGCCGTCGCGCAGGTACAGCAGCCCGAAGCGGGCCCAGTCGCGTGCCGTGGCGCGGAGGTACGACGAGGCCACCCAGCTGCCCGCCTCGTCGAGCTCGGGGTCGGCACTGGTCATGCCGATGGGCCCGAAGAGGCGGCCGTGCAGGAAGCGGGCGTAGCGCTCCCCGGGTCCCACGGTGCGGGCGAGGATGCCTGAGATGATGTTCGAGGTCCCCGACGAGTAGTTGAAGCGCGTCCCGGGCGGGGCGGCGAGCGGGCGGTCGGCGGCGAAGTGCGCCATGTCGGACTGGCCTTCGCCGAAGAGCATCCGTATGACGTCGGACACCCGGTCGTCGACGTAGTCCTCCGTGAAGTCCAGCCCGTCGCGCATGGCCAGGAGCTGGCGGAGTGTGATGGCGTGGCGGGGGTCGCCGGGTTGCGACCACTCGGGCACGTCGGCCGGGGCGTCGAGGTCGAGGCGGCCCTCGCCGACGAGCAGGCCGACGACGGCGTGCAGCACCGACTTGGCCATCGACCAGCTGAGCAACGGCGTCGCTGCCGTGACCGGGGTGGGGGCCCGGTCGAAGTACTCGAGGGCTCCGTGGTAGCGCTCGGCCACGACACGGCCACGGTGCACCACGAGCACGGCGAAGGTGACGGCGAGCGGCCCCTCGTCATCGAAGGCCTCTTCGAGCAGCGGTCCGAGATCGACACCCGGCGGCACCTCGCCCTCGGGCCACTCCTCGGTCGGCCACGGCACCCCGGCCGGCTGAGGCGGGAGGGGGACGAGCCCGCTCATCGCGTGGCGGCGAGGAACTCCAAGAGCGCGGCGTTGGTCTCGGCCGGCCGCTCCTGCTGCACCCAGTGGCCGGCCCCGTCGATCTCGGTCGCGCCCCGGAAATCGGGTAGCGCCTCGGCCATGGCCTCGGCCGCCCCGGGCATCATGAAGTTGACCGGGTCGAGCGAGCCGGTGATGAACCCCGTCGGCATCGTGTAGACGGAGGCCGGGATGTCCTTGGCGCGCTGCCAGTTGGCGTCCATGTTGCGGTAGAAGCTGACCGGACCGAAGAAGCCGCTCTGCTCGAAGGCTTCGGCGTAGACGTCGACGTCGAGTTCGCTCAGCCAGGCCGGCAGCACGTCGGGGGCCGGCGAAAGGATGTCCCGGAAGCGGGTGCCCTCGCGGGGCGCATCGGCGACCAGCGGGTTCGGGTTGGCCATGCCCTCGCCGCCGGCCGAGTAGAGCATGGCGCGCAGGAAGCCCCGCGGGTCCGCCTCGAATTCCGCCTCCGCCGGCCCGACCGGCTGGAAGTAGAGCATGTAGAAGAACTTGTCCTCGAAGATCGCCTCGAATATCTGGGTGGGCGGCGCCGGCGAGTTGGTGTAGGGCACGCTCATGTTGCAGATGGACGCGACGCGCTCGGGATGCAGGCGCCCCATCTCCCAGACGAGCATCGCCCCCCAGTCGTGGCCGACGAAGTCGGCCGTCTCGTAGCCGTAGTGGTCGAGCAGGCCGCACAGGTCCCCGGTGAGCTTGTCCGACCCGTAGTCGGCGACCTCTTTGGGCTGCGAGCTGGCGCCGTAGCCACGCAGGTCAAGGGCGAGCGCCCGGTAACCGGCGTCGGCCAGCGCGCCGAGCTGATGGCGCCACGAGTACCACAGCTCGGGGAAGCCGTGGCACAGGACCACGGGCGGTCCGTCGGCGGGTCCGGCGACCGCGACATGCAGCTCGATGCCGTTGGCGGGTACCTGCTCGTGGGTCGGCGTCGTCTCAGCCACCGGGGCTCACCTTCGTCGTGCCTGCCTTCTCGGCCTTCTCCTCGTGGTGCTTCTGGATGGCCGACATGACGGCGTTGCCCGCGGCGCCGATGAACTCGGGGCGGTTCTCGGCGGCCCAGTCACGGCTCGAGGTCAACGATTCCGACGTGCCCTGGAAGCGGGGCGCCACGTAGCGGGCGATCAGCTCGTAGGAGTGGCGGGTGGCGGCCGTGTCGGCCCATTCGTGGCCCATCAAGAGGAAGGTGCCGAATCCCTTGGACTGCTCCTGCAGCCGGGCGACCTGCGCGATGGCGTCCTCCACCGTCCCGATGACGGCGAAGCCCGAAGCGTTGAGCGCGTCGACGAGCGACTCGAAGTTCTCCGTGTTGGGCGCCAGCGGCAGGGCGGCGACGCGCTGGAAGTAGTCGACCCACTCCTCGAGGCCGAAAGCGACGTCGGCCACCGCCTGTTCCCTGGTGTCGGCGATGTGCATGGGGCCGACCAGCCGCCAGTTGTTGCGGTCGACCGTGGTGGAGAACTCCTCGGCCCGCTCCTCCATGACGTCCCAGTGCGTGCCCAGCACGTCGAAGCCGCCGGCGGAGGTGGCGCCGATGGAGAGCAGGCTGCACCCGAAGCGACCGGCGGCCCGGGGCCCGGCCGGCGAGACCTGCGCCGCCACGGCCACCTCGGGGAAGGGGCGCTGGTACGGCCGCAGCTGCAGGCGGGCCTTGACCAGCTTGAACCAGTCCTTCTCCATGGAGACCGTGTCACCGGCGAGCAGGGCCAGGATGGCCTCCAGGGACTCCTCCATCATGTCGCGCTGCCGGGTCGGGTCGATGCCCATCATGAAGGCGTCGGAGGGGAGCGCGCCGGGGCCGACCCCGATCATTACGCGGCCGCGGGTCAGGTGGTCGAGCAGCACCATGCGGTCGGCCAGCATGAACGGATGGTGGTAGGGCAGTGACGACACGCCGGTGCCGAGACGGATGTGGCGCGTGCGCTGCGCGGCCGCCGCGATGAACACCTCGGGCGAGGCGATGATCTCGTAGCCGGCGGAGTGGTGCTCGCCGAACCAGGCCTCGTCGAAGCCGAGCGCGTCCAGATGCTCGATCAGCTGGAGATCGCGCTCGAGCGCCAGGGTCGGGTTCTGGCCCACCGGATGGAACGGGGCCAGGAAGATCCCGAACTTGAGGTTGCCGTCGGCGTCAATGGTGGTCATCGCACTCCATGTCTGTCGCTGCTGTCTCTGTCGCTACGGCTTCACGAGGATCTTGCCCTGCTCGCCCGGTGCGCGCAGGGTCTCGAAGGCACCCGGCGCCCCGGTCAGGTCGACTGCGGACGTGACCAGCAGGTCGGCGCCTGGGACCCCGTCGCCCAGGCGGGCCAGCGTGGCCGCGAACTCGTTGGGGGTGTAACCGAAGGAGAAGCGGAGCTCCATCTCCTTGGTCACCGCCATGAAGGGCTCGATGATGTCACTGTGCATGCACACCCCCACCACGACGATGCGGCTGTGCGGGGGAGCTTCTGCAATCAGCGACTGGAGCATGCCCGGCACGCCGACCGCCTCGAAGATGACCGGGTCCTTGACGGCGGCCCCGAGCATGATGCGCTCCATGACGGTGCGGGCGATCCCGAAGTCGGGCCAGCGGTCATGCGGCGAACCCTCGGCGGGGTCGAGGACCTCATCGGCACCGAATGCCTCGGCGAGCCGCCGCCGGGTCGGTGAGAAGTCGGCGGCGAGCACGGGCCCGTGGCCGCGCCCCTTGAGCGCAGCGATGACGGCCAGCCCGACCGGACCGCAGCCCACGACGAGGCAGGGCTGGTCCTCGGAGAGGCCGGCCAGGCCCACGGCGTGTTCGCCGACGGCGAGCGGTTCGGTGAGCGCTGCGAGGTCGGTGGCCAGCCCGTCGGGCACCGGCAGGCAGAGCAGCTCCTGGAGCACCATGTGCTCGGCCAGGGCGCCGGGGTAGGCGTTTGAGTAGCCGATCTGCTCGACCCCGGTCGGCCCCACGATGATGGGCACTGAGCAGACCCGAGTCCCGACCGGCAGGGTGCCGGCGGTGTCGGGCCCGTGCTCCACGACCTCGGCGCAGAATTCGTGGCCGAACACGCAGTCGGCCGCAGGGTCGAGCGCGGGCACGCCCACCGAGTCCATCAACCCGGTGAAGTGCGAGAAGTCGGCCAGAGCGTGCAGGTCGGACCCGCAGATGCCGGCGGCGAGCGAGCGGACGACGACGTGGCCCGAGGACGGCACGGGGTCGGCGACCTCGCCCACGACGAGCTGTCCACCTCTTGTCACCGCGGCACGCATGCCGGCACCACCCCCTGGACGGCGCGCCGCCCGCTACGTTTGCCCGGTGAGTTTCACACACGGACCCCAGGCGCGCCCGTTCGCGGGCCAGGTGGCGCTGGTCACGGGCGCGGCGCGGCCCCGCGGCATCGGGCGGGCCACGGCGCTCGAGCTGGCGCAGGGGGGCGCCGACGTCGGGGTCATCGACATCGCGCGCCCCTACGACGAGGCGCCGGCGCACGGCACCGCCAGCGGCGACGACCTGGCCTCGCTGGTGGCCGAGCTCGAGACGGTGGGGGCGCGGGCCACGACGGCGGTGGCCGACGTCTCCGACGAGGCGGCCGTGGAGGCGGCGGTGGCCTCCATCACCGACTCGCTGGGTACCGTCAGCCTGGTCGCCAACGTGGCCGGCGGCAGCGGGCCGGGGTTCGGCCTCGGTCCCCTGCTCGGTGTGCCGGCCGACGAGTTCCGCCGCGTGCTCGACGTGAACGTGGTGGGCACCTGGCTCGTCTCGAAGGCCTGCGCCGCGCGCATGGTGGCCGAGGGCGTCGGCGGCCGGATCTGCAACGTGTCGAGCCAGGCCGGCAAGCGGGCCTTCCCGTTCCTCGGCCCGTACTGCGCCGCCAAGGCGGGCGTCATCCTGCTGACGCAGACCATGGCGCTCGAGCTCGGTCCGGCCGGCATCGCGGTCAACGCAGTGTGCCCGGGCACGGTGGACACCGACCTGATCAACAAGGACGCCATGTTCGAGAACCTGATGGGCGGCCCCGAGGGACTCGCCTCCTACCTCTCCCGCGAGATCCCGCTCGGCCGCCTGCAGAGCGCGGAGGAGATCGCCAGCGCGATCTGCTGGCTGCTCTCGGACGCGGCACGCGGGGTCACCGGCGAGGCGTTGAACGTGAGCGCCGGACAGACAATGGTGTAGCCATGCCGATCCTCGACGCCCGACACGACCTCGCCCACCCCGTCGAAGGCGACAGCGCCTGGAGCGAGTCGTACTACTTCAACGCCTACGACCCGGGGACGGACTCGGGGCTGTTCTCACGCATCGGTATCCGCCCCAACGAGGGCACGATGGACGTCGGCCTGTCGCTGTGGCTCCCCGGCGGCGAGCTCGGCGAGTACCGCTGGCTCAAGGAGCAGCGCGAGATGGTGGACACCGTGCTCGAGGTGGGTGCGGTCACGTACGAGATGCTCGAGGCGGGGCAGTCGTGGCGGCTGACCGCCGTCGGCGAGGTGCACGCCCGCCCCTGCGTGCGGGGCGAGACGGCGACGCACCCCGTGCCCGTCGCGCTCGACGTGCGCTTCGACGCACTCACGCCCGCCATCGGGACGGACGGCCAGCCACGCGGCGGCCCCCGCTCGGCCGAGGCGGCCGCCGCCGCGGGCACGGTGGGCAAGGGGCATCTCGAGCAGGCAGGCCGTTGGACGGGCTCGCTCACCGTCGACGGCGTGCGTCACGAGTGGCGTGGCGCGCTCGGCAACCGCGACCGCTCCTGGGGACCCCGACGCTGGGGCGGCCCGAGGATGTGGCGCTGGTTCTCCATCAATTTCGGCGATGGCATGCACTTCGGCGGCATCCGGCTCGGCACCGAGGCGGGCGACCTGCACCGGGGCTGGGTCTGGGACGGCGGCCGGGCGGCTTCGGTCGCAGAGTGGCGGGTGCGGACGGAGCTGGCCGACGACGGGGTGACGCACCGTGTCGTGCACCTCGACGTCGTCGACAAGGAGGGCCGCACCTATCCCCTCCGGGGCGACGTGCTGCGGGTCGCCGACATCGGCCGCGCCGGCGGCACCATGGTCAACGAGGGGCTGGCGCGCTGGACCTACGAGGACCCGGCCGGCCTGACCCGCACGGGCTATGGCTTCTGCGAGTACCTGCACCAGCTCGACGACGCGGGGAGGCCCGTCGTCCCCGTCGTGTAGATGACGGCACGGCTGAGCGGCGACCGGTTGGCTGAGGCGCTCGGCGCGCATCTCGGCGGCACCGTCCGCGACCTGCGCCGGCTCTCGGGGGGCGCCTCACGGGTGACGAGCGCCTTCGAGCTGGAGGTGCCCGGTGCGGCATCCCGCCCGCTCATCCTCCAGATGGACCGGGGGGACGGCACCACCCAGGGCGGCAAGGTCCAGATGGAGCACGCGCTGCTCGAGGCGGCACGTGCCGCGGGTGTCCCGGTGCCTGCGGTCGTGGCGATGGGCGCGCACGACGACGTGGGCGCCGACTGGATGGTCGTCGAGCGCCTGGAGGGGGAGTCGATCCCGCGCAAGATCCTGCGCGACGAGGAGTGGGCCGAGGCCCGTCAGGCCCTGACCACCCAGTGCGCCCGCGCGCTGGCCGCCATCCACACCATCGACCCCGACGCGATCGACCGGCTTCCGGCTGCCGACCCTCTGGGCGACCCGTTGCCCTTCCTCGACGCGCTGGGCGAGGCGCGCCCCGCGCTCGAGCTCGGCGTGCGCTGGCTGGCGCGGCACCGACCCGGGGCCGGGCCGCGCGTCATGGTCCACGGCGACTTCCGCATGGGCAATTTCCTGGTCGGCGCCGACGGCCTGCGCGGCGTGCTCGACTGGGAGCTGGCCCACGCCGGCGACCCGGCCGAGGACATCGGGTGGTTGTGCGCGCCCGCCTGGCGCTTCGGGGGGAGCGGCGAGGTGGGCGGCTTCGGCTCCCTCGAGGAGCTGCTCGGGTCGTATGCGGCGGCGGGGGGCGGCACGGTCGAGCGCGACCGGGTGCACTGGTGGCAGGTGCAGGCCACGGTGAAGTGGGCGGTGATCTGCTCGCTGCAGGCGTCGGCGCACCTGAGCGGGTCGACCCGCTCGGTCGAGCTGGCCGCCATCGGGCGCCGGGTCTGCGAGAGCGAATGGGACCTCTTCACGCTGCTCGGCGTGGCGCCGGGCGACTCCGCCCCCGAGGCCCTGGCGAAGGGCAACCCGGTGGCCCCCTTCGGGAGGCCCACCGCGGCCGAGTTGGTGGAGGCGGTGCGCGAATACCTCGAGACGGGCGTGATGGAGCGCAGCGAGGGCGGGGCGCGCTTCGAGGCGCGTGTGGCGCGCAATGCGTTGGGCGTCGTCGAGCGCGAGCTGCTGCTGGGCCGCGACATCGTGGCCGCCCACGCGTACCGGTTGCGTGACTTCGGCATCGCCGACGACGCCGCCCTGGCGACGGCCATACGGGGCGGGGACTTCGACGACGGGTGGGAGCCGGTGGCGGCCGCCCTGGCCGCGTCCGCGCGCGACCAGCTGCTGGTGGCGAACCCCTCCTACTTGCCCGCCGCCACCACGTAGGCCCCGTCGAGGGGCACCGCACCGGCATCGGCCGTCTCGGTGGCCCGGGCACCGACACCCTGCAACACCGCGCCCGCCACGAGGGCGCAGCCCACCATGAAGATCCAGGCGTGGTGGAAGGCCGTGACGGCGGAGGGGCCCGTGGCGGCGCCGAGAATGGCGACGAGGCAGGCCACCCCGAGGGCGACGCCGATCTGGCGTGTCATGGCGTAGAGCGCGGAGCCCGTGGCAAAGCGCTGCGGGGGGAGCGGGGCCGTGGCCGCACCGCCGAGTGAGGGGAGCATGAGCCCCACGCCGGTGCCGCCGAGCAGACTGCCGGGGAGGTAGTCGCCGGCCCAATCGGGCGCGGCGCCGACGTGGGTGATCCACCACAGCCCGCCCGCCGCGAAGAGCAGCGAACCCACGGTGCCGACAGCGCGGTGGCCGAAGCGTGCCCCGAGCAACCCACCCGGGAAGGCGGTGAGGCCGGCGAGCAGCGGCCCCGGGGCGATCATGAAGCCGGCCCGCAGGACCGACTCGTGCCACACGCCCGTGAGGAGCAGGACGCCGCCGAGCACCAGAGCGCCGAAGCCGCTGAAGAAGGCGAGCGAGCTCACGTCGGCCAGGGCCACGGCGCGGTGACGGATCACGGCCGGCTCGAGGATTGGGTTGGGGTGGCGGAACGAGCGCACGACGAGCCAGGCGCCCGAGACGGCGGCGAGGGCGAACGCACCGACGATCCGCGCGCTGAGCCAGCCCCAGTCCGATCCCTCGACGATGGCGGCCACGAGGCTGGCCACCGAGACCGAGAGCAGCCCCGCACCGAGCAGGTCGGCCTTGTGGGCCGCCGGGTCGCGCACCTCGCGCAGCGCGCGGATCCCGAAGAAGAGAGCCAGCACGCTGAAGGGCAGGTTGACCAGGAACACCCAGCGCCAGCTGACCTGTACCAGGAGCCCGCCGACCGGGGGCCCGAAGGCGGCAGCCGCTCCGCCGACGGCCGACCACAGCCCGATGGCGGCGCCCTTGCGCTCGGGACCGAAGGCGGGGAGGAGCAGCCCGAGCGACGTGGGGAGCATGAGCGCGCCGCCCGTCGCCTGCAGCACGCGTGCGGCGATCAGGAAACCGAGCGTCGGCGCGACCGCGCAGAGGGCGGAGGAGAAGGTGAAGACGGCCAGGCCGAGGAGGAAGGCCCTCTTGCGCCCGGCCCGGTCGGCCCAGCGGCCGGCGGGCACCAGCGCGGCGGCGAACACGATCGTGTAGGCGCTGAGCACCCACGAGAGCGAGCTCAGGCTCTCCCCGTGGAAGTTGGCCGAGATGCTCGGGAAGGCGATGTTGACGATGAAGAGGTCGAGCGAGGACAGGAACACCCCGGTCAGGACGATGAGGGCGGTGAGAGCCGGGCGGGAGGGCTCGGTCCGGAAAGTGGGTCCTGTCATAAAACGCACTATACGCGACAAAGTTGTATGAAACAACGTACTTGTGAAATATGCGCTATGCTGGGAGGATGCTAAAGCGCGACTACCCCGGCCAGTACTGCCCGGTCGCGTCGACGCTCGAGGTCGTGGGCGAGCGGTGGACGCTGCTGATCATCCGCGACATCTTCCTGGGCATCCGGCGCTTCGACGACATCCAGCGTGACCTGGGGGTGGCGCGCAACATCCTCCAGGCCCGCTTGGAGCGGCTGGTCGAGCAGGGGGTCCTCGTGAAGCGCCCGTACCAGGAGCGCCCGCTGCGCTGCGAGTACCGCCTGACCGAGAAGGGCGCCGACCTGTGGCCGGTGCTGGTCGCCCTGCTGCAGTGGGGCGACCGCTACGCGCTCGAAGGCGAGCGGCCGACCGTCATCGAGCACCGGGGGTGCGGGGGCGAGCTCGACGACCGTCGCCGCTGCCTGGCCTGCGGGGCGGACGTCTCGGTCACCGAGGCCGTGGCCATCCGGACCGGCGCGCAGCGCCCGGCCGACACGGAAGCGGTGCCGGCCCGAGCCTGAACGGCCGCGAGGGCACACCGGCGCGCGCCTCGCTACCGTGGGCCGCATGAGCGAGGACACGGCATGGTTGGACGCGACGGCACAGGCGGAGCTGGTCCGCTCCAAGGAGGTCTCGCCGGCGGAGCTGGTCGGTGACGCGGTCACGCGCATCGAGAAGCTCAACCCCCACCTCAACGCCGTCATCCACGAGCTCTTCGACCGCGCCCGCGAGGAGGCGGCGGGCGAGCTGCCCGACGGGCCGTTCCGCGGTGTGCCGTTCCTCTTGAAGGACCTCGGCGCGGAGCTCGCCGGCACGCCGTTCAACGAGGGCACGGACTTCTCGGGCGACTACACCTCCACGGTGACCCAGGAGCTGACGCAGCGCTACATCGACGCCGGCTTCGTCATCTGCGGCAAGACCAACACGCCCGAGCTCGGCATCCTCCCGACGGCCGAGCCGCGGCGCTTCGGCCCGTCGCGCAATCCCTGGAACACCGAGCACTCCACCGGCGGGTCCTCCGGCGGGTCGGCTGCGGCGGTCGCGTCGGGCATGGTCCCCGCCGCCCATGCCAACGACGGCGGCGGGTCGATCCGCATCCCCGCCTCGTGCTGTGGCCTGGTCGGGCTGAAGCCGACCCGGGGGCGCAACTCCTTGGCGCCCCAGTACGGCGACATGATGGGCGGGCTCGTGGCCGAGCACGTGGTGACGCGCTCGGTGCGCGACTCGGCCGTGATCCTCGACGTCACCGCCGGCCCGGTCCCCGGGGACCCCTACTGGGCCCCGCCGCGGCGCGGGCCGTCCTTCGCCGCCGCGGCCGCGAGCGCGCCGCCGCCCCTGCGCATCGCCGTCATGACGGCATCGCCCACCGGGAGCGAGGTGCATGCCGACTGCGAGGCGGCAGTCGGGGCGACGGCATCGCTGTGCGAGTCGCTCGGGCACCAGGTGGAGGAGGCGGCGCTGTCCGTCGACGGGGACGCCTTCACGGCCCACTTCATCAACCAGTGGGCCTGCAGCAACGCCTGGGCCATCGGCGACTGGGAGGTCCGGGTGGGGCGGCCCGTCGAGGAGGGGGACGTCGAGCCGTTGAGCTGGGCCCTCATTGAGCTCGGGCGCTCCGTCAACGGAGGGCAGTACCTCGCGTCGGTCCAGGAGCTGCAGAAGATCACCCGACAGATCGCCCGGTACTTCGAGGGGATCGACGTCCTGCTGACCCCGACGCTCGGTGAGCCGCCGGCGCCTCTCGGGACCTTCGACTCCCCCCCGGGCGAACCGCTGGCCGGCCTCTTCCGCGCCGCGGCCTACGTGCCCTTCACCCCGCCCTTCAACGTCACGGGCCAACCCGGGATCTCGCTCCCGCTGCACTGGAACGACGCGGGGCTGCCCATCGGCGTGCAGTTCGTCGGGCGCTTCGGTGACGAGGAGACGCTGCTCTCACTCGCCGGCCAGCTCGAGCAGACGTCGCCGTGGGCGGCGCGCCGGCCGCCGATCGGGGCCTAGGCAGAACCCGGGCGGCCGGCTACCCCGGAGGACCCGTCACCAGCACGCAGCGCGTGCCCGAGTAGATGGTGGGCATGCACTTGTTGCAGTGGATGCACAGAGAGGTGGTCGACGTGCCCGCCTGCATGCGGTTCGGCAGGTCGGGCTCGCGCAACAAGGCCCGGGCCATGGCGACGAACGCGAAGCCCTCGGCGAGGGCCGAATCGATCGTCGCCCGCTCCGTGATGCCGCCGAGGAGGATGAGCGGTGTGGACAGGGCGCGCAGGAACTGCCGCGCGAAGGGCAGGAAGAAGGCCTCCTCGTAGGGATAGGACTTGAGGAAGCGGTGCCCGACGACACGGAAGCCGAGCCGGATGGCCGGCGGCAGCGTGGCACCGAACTCGGGCAGCGGCGCGTCGCCCCGGAAGAGGTACATGGGGTTGGCGAGCGAGCTGCCCCCCGTGAGCTCGAGCGCATCGAGCGCGCCGTCGGCCTCGAAGAGCGCGGCGATCTCGACGCTCTCGTCCAGCCACAGGCCGCCGTCCACGCCGTCGGCCATGTTGAGCTTGGCCGTCACCGCCGTGTTCGGGCCCACGGCGTCGCGCACGGTCCGCAGCACGGTGCGCGCGAAGCGGGCGCGGTTCTCCACCGAGCCGCCGAACTGGTCGTCGCGCCGGTTGAGCTTGGGGCTCAAGAACGCGCTCAGGAGGTAGTTGTGGCCGACGTGGACCTCTATGGAATCGAAGCCCGCCTCCACGGCGAGCGTCGCGGCACGCCGGTAGTCCTCGGTGATGCGCTCGATGCCGGCGATGTCCGCGGCACGCAGGCGCGAGCCCATCGGCGTGAACCCGCCGGAGGGGGAGAGGGCGGGGGCACGGTTGGAGCGTGCGTTGGCGACCGGCCCGGCGTGGCCGATCTGGGCCGCCACCGCGGCGCCCTCCGCGTGGACGGCGTCGGTGAGGCGCCGCAGGCCCGGCACGCTCTCCTCGTCGAGGAGCAGGCAGTGGCGGTCCGTGCGCCCCTCGGGCGACACGGCCAGGTAGGCCACCGTGGACATGGCGGCGCCGCCGGCGGCCACCCGGCGGTGGAACTCGACCAGCTCGTCGCTGACCTTGCCGCCGGGCATCACGCCCTCGAAGGTGGCCGCCTTGATGATGCGGTTGCGCAGCGTGAGCGGGCCGAGGGGGACCGGCGCGAAGGCCTGCGGCGCGGCCGTGCGGGTGGTGCGGGGCATGGGCCTACCTTTGCCGACGCGGGCATGGGCCGCACGTTGGCTCAGTGCCGGTGGTCTCCGGCCGCCACCAGCGAGGGGCGGGTCGGGGGACCGCTGACGCCACACGACCAGCAGCGCTCGTCGGCGACGGGGACGGGGACGCGGGCGGGGTTGCGGATGGTCAGGGCGGCCAGGACCCCGCCGGCGGCACAGAGTGCGCCGGAGATGAGCATCGCGGTACGAAAGCCCGTGGCGAGCTCCGCGGCGCCGAGCGCGGCGGCGCCGGTCAGACCCGCGAGCAGCGGGAGGACGGCGACCGCGAGCAGCCCCGCGGCGCGGGCCACGACGTTGTTGACCGCCGACGCGATGCCGGCGTGCTCGGGTGGCGCGGAGCCCATGGCCGTGGCAGTGAGGGGGGCGACGGTGACGGCCAGGCCGAACGCGAAGAGCAGGACGGCGGGGAACACCTGGGTCCAGTAGCTCCCGGGATCGGTGGCGCGCGTGAGCAGGGCCAGCCCGGCGCCGACGATGAGCGGCCCCACCGTCATCTGGAGGCGCGGGCCGATGCGGGCCGACAGCGCTCCCGAGCGGGCCGACAGGGCGAACATGACGAGCGTCACCGGCAGCAGGGCGAGCCCGGCCGCGAGTGGGCTGTAGCCCTTGACGATCTGCAGCTCGACGGGGAGCAGGAACAGCGCGCCGCCGAGGGCGCCGTAGACGGCGAAGGTGACCCCGTTGGCCCCGCTGAACTGGCGGGAGCGGAACAGCGCGAGCGGCAGCATGGGGTGAGCGCGGAGGTGCTCGACGACGAGGAAGGCCGGCGCGGTCAGCGCGGCGACGACGAGGCTCGCCACCACGACCGGGTCCGACCAGCCGCGGGTGGGGGCCTCGATGAGCCCGTAGGTCAGGCCGGCCAGGAACACGACGGCCAGACCGGCGCCGACGGCATCGAGCCGGCCGGCGCTGGTCGGGTCCCTCGACTCGGGCACGTGGCGGGCCGTGATGGCGAGGACGGCGGCGGCCAGCGGCAGGTTGATGTAGAAGACCCAGCGCCAGGAGCCGATGGCGAGGAGATAGCCGCCGACGAGCGGGCCGGCCGCGGCGGCCAACCCGCCGAGCCCCGACCAGGCGCCGATGGCGCGGGCACGATCCTCGGGGCGGAACGACGCCTGCAGGATGGCCAGGCTGGCCGGGGTCAGGAGGGCGCCCCCCACGCCCTGGACCACCCGGGCGGCGACGAGCAGCGCGGCGCTCGGGGCCAGGCCGCAGCAGGCCGAGGCGGCGGCGAACCAGGCGATCCCGACGATGAAGATCCGTTTGCGGCCGTAGCGGTCCCCGAGTGACCCGCCCAGGAGCAGGAAGGCGGCCAGCGTGAGGGAGTAGCCGGTGACGACCCACTGCAGCGTGCCGACGCCGCCGTGGAACTCGCGGCCGATGGAGGGGAGCGCGATGCCGACGACGGTGGAATCGAGGAAGGCGATGCCCGAGCCCAGGACCGTGGCGGCCACCACCCAGCGTCCCCGGCTGCTCGAGAGTTCGAGCGGGTCGGCGGCCGTGCTCGACGGGGGCGGGCCGCCGGGGGGGCCGGTCCCCTGGCTCACGGTTGGAAGGTGTGCACGGACATCTGGCCGTTGCGCCCGGCCTGAGCACGGTGACGGCGGCCGGGGCCTGCCGTCACTTCAGGATGTTGACGGCGCGCGCGACGACAAGGATCCCGACCACGAGGGAGATGGCCGACTCGGCCATCATCATGAGCTTGGCCCAGACCTTGATCGCCGACACGTCGGTCGGGCTGAAGGCGGCGGCGGTGGCGAAGGAGAAGTGGAAGTAGTCGACGAACGTGGGGTACCAGCCCTCCGCGACGTGCTGTCGGTGCAGCATCTCGGGGAAGATCAGAGCCGGGCTGGGGCCGGTGCCCGCGGCGCGGACGGCGGGCCCACCACGGTCGAGATTCCAGTACCACAGTGCGAAGGCGATGATGTTCGTGAGCCAGATGGCGGCGCCACTGGCCAGCAACACCTTGGCGTTCTGGGTGAAGCTGGACACGTCGACGATGCCCACGACGAGCCGGACGGCGGCACTCGCGTTCGCGATGGTGATCAGCCCGATGATCACGCTGGTGAGGTTGTGCAGCCACGGGCGGTCGCGGTCGATGCGGCCGGGGTCCCCGATGATCAGTGCAGCCAGGAGGACGACGAGAAGGACGAGGAAGACCCAGGCGGCGTCGCCGTTGCGCAGCTGGTGAGGCAGCGTCGCCCGGAGGAGGCCCGTTGCGATGACGGCGAGCGCCATCGGCCACCGGGGCTCGCCGACGCGCGCCTTCCGGGCCTCGCTCGGCGACTCGGGGTCGATCGACACGCAGCCATCTTCCCCCAAGGGCGTGGACGGGCGGGTGTGCCGTCCCTTGGGTTGGCCTGGTCCGGTGGCGGCAGTCCCCGACCGGGGTGGTAGCACCACCACGCCGGACCAGGAGCTAACCACCTTGGTGAACGGAGTTGGGCGAGGCACACTGCACCGGAGGATCAGGGGAATTGGCGATGAGGGTGAGACCTTGAACGAACGCCGACCGGGAGTCGGGGGGGCCGTGCGGTCCTCGCCCATGCGCGCCGCGGCCTACCGTTTCCGGGCCACCTTCGGGCAGCGGTGGGGCGACTACCTCACCCTGATCGTCCTCATCGGGCTGCTCGGCGGGGTCTCACTCGGCGCCCTCGCCGGCGCCCGGCGAACCCAGTCGTCGTACGTGACGTATCTGGCATCTGTTCATCCCTCCGACCTGCAGGTCTTCACTGCATTCGCCAACCCCGCCCTCGGATCGTCGGTCGGCTACAACGCGACGACCGACGCCAGGATCCTCAGGCTGCCGTACGTGGCCCGCCAGGAGGCGATCGTGGGCTTCGACGGCAACCTCGACTTCGTCCAGGGCGAGCATCTGCACATCGAACCCGGTGAGAAGCCGCCGGTCTTCGAGGGCGCCCTGGGCGGGGAGTACACGACCCAGGACAGCGCCCACATCGTGGCCGGGAGGTTCGCCGACCCGCACAACCCGCACGAGGCGGTCATGAACTCCCAGGCCGCGGCCGAGATGGGGCTGCACATCGGCTCGGAGGTCCGGATAGGCCTCAACTCGGACGCGCAGGAGATCGCGATGAGCGCGCCCACCGGGCCGTCGAACCTGCCGGCAGCGAGAGTCGCCACCGTCAGGATGGTCGGCATCGTCGTCCTCCCCCGGGACGTCGACGAGAACGATTACGACAGTCTCGGCGCGGCCGAGGTGCTCCTGTCGCCTTCGGCGACCCGGCAGATCGCGACCTGCTGCTCCTATTACTCGACGAGCGCCCTGAAGCTCGTCGGCGGCAGCACGCATCTGGGCTCGGTGGAGTCCGCGCTGAACCATGAGGGCCTTGGCCTGTCACAGGTGGGAGGGTTCCAGACGTACGGACCGGCGATCGCGGCCGCAGACCGGGCCATCAGGCCCGTGTCGATCGCCCTCGCAGTCTTCGGGGGACTGGCCGCGCTCTCGCTCCTGTTCGTCGTCATTCAAGTCACCGGCCGCCAGATGCGCCGGCATGCCGACGAGACAGCCCTGCTCCGCGCGCTCGGCGCGGGCCCCGCCATGACGATGGCCGACGGCGTCCTGGGCATGATCGGTGGGATCATCGTCGGTTGCGTCGTGGCAGTGGCCGTCTCGGTCGCGCTGTCGCCGTTGTTCCCACTCGGGCCCGTGCGCCCCGTCTATCCCGTGAGCGTCGCCTTCGACGCGACCGTGCTCGGCCTCGGGTTCGCCGCCCTGGTCGTCGTGCTCTCCGGCGTCGCCCTGCTCGAGGCGTACCGCCTCGATCTGCGTCTCCGCAGTCGTGCCGGGCGCGTGGTCCGCCCCCCATCCATCGGGACGCGTGCGGCGGCGGCGGTGGGCCTGCCCGTCGCCGCGGTGACCGGTGTCCGCTTCGCGGTCGATCCGGGCGATCGGGACCCCGTCCCGGTGCGGTCGGCGATGTTGGGCGCGACGCTGGCCGTCGTCGTGGTCCTGAGCACGGTGGTGTTCAGCGCCAGCCTGAACAATCTGGTGACGCACCCGAATCTGTACGGGTGGAACTGGAATTACGCGTTGCTCTCGGGTTTCGCAGGGGACGAGGATCTCCCGGCCCACCAGAGCGCGAGCCTCCTTGCGCACGACCACTACGTCACGGCAGCGTCGGGCGTCTACTTCGCCAAGGCCGAGATCGACGGCACGCCGTTCCCGATCATCGGGGCCGACCTGCATGCCGCCGTCGCCCCGCCCCTGCTCAGCGGACACGGGGTGGAGGCCCCGAAGCAGATCGTCCTGGGCGCGGAGACGATGGCAATACTGGGCAAGCACGTCGGTGACACGGTGGAGGTCAGTGGGGGTCATGGGAGGCCGGCTCGCCTCACGATCGTCGGGACGGCGACCTTCCCCGCGCTCGTCGGGCCGGGCATGGGCGTCGGGGCCATCATCGACGACTCGTTGATCCCGCCGTCCGTCCGCAACACGCAAGGCAGCGCCGTTCCCGGCCCCAACGCTTATCTGATCCGGACCACGGGCCCCCCGGCCCAGGCTCTGCTCTCCCTCGAGATGATCACCAATACGATCAACAGCCCGAAGTCGCCCAGTCCCGGCTCGGCCGGAGGGGTGATCTCGGCGCTGCGCCCGGAGGAGATCGTGGACTCCCACTCCATCGTGGCGATCCCGGCCGTGCTCGGGGCGAGCCTGGCGGTGGGCGCCGCGCTCGCCCTGGGGACGACGCTGGTGGCATCGGTCCGCCGCCGCCGGCGCGACCTGACCGTCCTGAAGACGTTGGGGTTCTCGGGACGACAGCTCGGCACGATTGTCGCGTGGCAGTCGAGCGTGACGGTGGCCATCGGCACCGCCATCGGCGTGCCCTTGGGCATCATCCTCGGTCACGTCCTGTGGAACGGCTTCGCCGAGGCGATCCATGCCGTCCCCGTCACGAGCATCCCAGCGGCGTACGTGGCTGCCATCGCCGTGGGCGCGGTCGTGTTGGCGAATGTGGTGGCGGCCGTTCCGGCGAGGATCGCTGCCCGCACCCCGACGGCGGTGCTGCTGCGCGCCGAATAGCCATCGGTCGGTGCGTGCCGGCGGCTCCATGCGGGTATGGCTCTCGACGTGGAACACCCGCACTCGAGGACGCATCAACTGGTCGTGCTGAAGACCGGCAACAGCGAGCTGCAAAGGACGTCGTGGAGAAGCCCAAGATCGATCGGGAAGAGATGGACGATACGTTCCCTGCCGGCGACCCGCCGTCACACGGTTCAGCCGGCGAGAGGACAGGCAGACCCAGACCAGGTGGTGCAGCGACAGCCCGTCGAGGACGTCGATCCCGGTGCACCGGTTCCCGGTCCCTCCTGCGGGACGTAGGCCGCTGATCCGGGGTCGACGCCAGTGGAGGTTCAGTCCTGCAGCGCGGCGATGCGCCGCCTGAGGTTGACGGCGTGGTCGCCGAGGCGCTCGTAGAAGCGTGCGATCAGGGTCACCTGAGCCGTCACCCCCGTCACCATGTCCCCCCTCCCGATCTCGCTCGTGAGTCGATCGTGGAGGATGTCCAACTCCTCGTCCGCCTCGTGGAGCTCGAGGCCGCCGGCGTCGTTGCCGACGTAGGCAGCCGCGGTGGACTGCCACATCTCGGCCGCCACCTCGGACATCCGCTGCACGATGCCACGCGCCACGGGCGTCATCTCGGTGCCGACGTTGGAGAGCGCCCGTTGGGCGATGTGCTCGGCGAGATCGGCGCTGCGCTCGAGCTCGGGCAGGATGAGCAGGAACCCGATGTGCCGCCGCAGGCTTGCAGGGTCGAGAACCTCGGCCTCGATGCGCGCCCAGATGAGGAGCTCCAACTCGGCGATCAGCTCGTCGACCTCCTGATCCCCGTCGACCACCGTCTGGCCCAACTCGAGATCACCGTTGAGGAGGGCCCAGGTGGCCCGGGCGATCGCCTCCCTCACCAGCGCGAAGAGGCTGAGAACGGATTGCTCCACCTGTGGCGCCACGGACAGGAACATACCCAGGTGGGGACCCTGAGTTCACCCCGTGTTCGCGAAAGTTTCAGCGGGTGGTCACGCCGGAACCCTACGTGTCCGATCTCGTTGTCCGGGATCGCGAGACCAGGGAACCCCGCTTCGACCCTTCGATCGGGATCATCGAGGACCCGGCAGAAAGCGTGGCCGGGCCGATCTGAGCGGTTTGCCTCATCGGGAACGAACCGTCGTCAGGAGGCGGGATCGACGAACATCACTGGTTGCGACCTTCCGTCACGCTTCGACCGGTACATCGCGGCGTCGGCCTGGGCAACCAGCTCGGAGGCGTGAGCCCCTCGTTCCGAGCACCAGGCCACCCCCAGACTGGCCCGAATCCGCACGGGGGTCGTGCCGAGGTCGATCGGGGCGCCGAAGGCGCGGGCAGTCAGCGCACGCGCAATCGTCAGTGCCGTGTCCGGGTCCGCGACCTGCGGGCAGATCACCAGGAACTCGTCGCCGCCGAGGCGTCCGACGACGTCGCCCGAACGCACGGAGGACCGGATCCGCTCGGCGACCCGAAGGAGCACTTCATCGCCGGTCGCGTGGCCGAATTCGTCGTTCACCGGCTTGAACCCATCGAGGTCGATGAAGAGGGCGGCTGTCCCCGTCGAGTCCGCCAGGGCGGGCGAACGATCGAGAGTCTCCTGCAGGACTGCGAGCGTCCCGGCTCGATTGAGGCATGCGGTCAGCGGGTCGCTGATCGCCCTCACCTCGAGCTCGCTGCGGCTCTGCACGCTCGCGGTGACGTCCTCGACACAACCGGTCAAGCCGATCACGGTGCCATGGTCGTCGCGAAGGGGACGAACACTGATGGAACAGTGTCTCGTCCTTCCCTCTTCGAGGAGGACCCGGATGACCGTGTCGATCTCGGCCCCGTCCGCGGCGTTACCGAGTGCGGCCACCAGGTCCGAGCGATCCTCCGGCTCGACTCGGGCGAACTGAGCGTCAAGTCTCGGGGTGAATGCCGTTCCCATCAACTCCGAGAGTCGCCCGTTGGCGAAGAGGAGGTCGCCGCCGAGGTCTGCATGGAAGAGGCCCACCGGAACGGTCTCCGTGAGCTGACCCAGCAGCTGTTCGCGGGCATGGAGCGCATCGACGGTCGCCATCTCCTCTGAGACGTCCAACATCTGGGATACGACGTCACCATCGTCGCCGTCGCCGTGCCGCTTCTGATTGATCACTTCGAGCCACACCCACGAGCCGTCACGGTGCCGGTGCCGGAGCCGGACGGGGGGGCTCGGCTCTTCCGAGTCGAGCATCTCCATCCACGTGGCGATGCCCAGTTCCCGGTCGTCCGGGTGGACAAGTTCGAGCGTACGTCGACCGATGAGCTCTTCGGGGGCCCAGCCGAGGATCATGGAGAGGGCGGGATCGACCCCGGTGAAGACGGCACTGGTGTCCTTCACGGCGCGGGCCACCCGAGGCGGCGGAGTCGGGAGGCGGGCGGCTTCCACGATGTCGTCGTCCTCCGAGGAGACGCCCGGCGTGAAGAGGCCGATGATCACCTGATGCTTCGGCCGGACGTCGAGGAAGTACAGATTCGACGGAGTCGCGGGATCACTGACCCGCCGCACGGGTGCCATCGCGGCACCCTGCGTGCGCGCCTGTCCCCACAGCTTGGCCACGACGACGCGGTCGGCCGGGATGACCTCGTCCATGAGCTTACGGTCCGCCTCGACCAGCCGCTCGTGCTCGCGGAGCGGGACCGTCTTCGGGACCGGCACGGGCTTGGGAGCGCCTTCTCCGCGTACCGCGAAGACGATGGCGTCAGGGTGGCGTTCGAGCAGGGTCCGGAGGGCAGACTCGATCGCGTCGAGCGCTCGTGGGTCGGTGCCCCGGGGGCCCCACGGTTCCCTTGGGGCCCTACGAGTGGACACCCGGAAATGGTATGCCATCAGGGCGAAGACCTGTTGCACCCGTCCGGTAATTGAGTGTATACTTTGAGCAATCACTCAAGACTTAGAGGTGAGACGTGGCGAAGTCCGGGACGTCCAGCAAGGTGGTGGGACGGGGCTCGGTTCGCTCCGCCGAGACCCGCCGGCAGCTCGTGACCGCGGCCATCGAGACGCTCACGTCGGAGGGCTTTGCCGGGTCCAGTGCCCGATCCATCGCAGAACGGGCGGGGTTGAACCAGGGGCTGATCTTCTACCACTTCGGCTCGGTGGCCAATCTTCTTCTGGCGGCCCTCGACGCGGTCAGCGTGGAGCGGATGGTTCGCTACACGGCCGCCGCCGAAGCTGCGACCTCTCCGACCGACATCGTGGATGTGGCAGCAACGATCTTCCGTGAGGACCTCGACGCGGGCTACGTCACGGTCCTCGTGGAGATGATCGCCGGGGCATCGTCGACGCCGGGACTCGGCCCGGAAGTGTCTGCACGCATCGGCCCGTGGTTCGACTTCGCCCAGCGCGCCATCGAATGCACCGTTGACGGAACGCCTTTGGATTCGATCCTGCCCTCTGGAGACGTGGCCTACGGGGTGGTGGCGCTGTACCTGGGACTCGAGATGCTCAGCCACCTCAATGGCGACCGTGACCGCGCGCTGGCCCTGTTCACCCACGCCAGACAACTGACCACGCTCCTGTCAGCACTCAGCGGACCCTCACCAAGGGAGGCAGCATGACCAACACCATCGCCACCACCGACCACGCGGCTCGAACCGGTGACGACACCGGTCTCGATGTCGTCACCGGAGCCTTCGGTTACTCGGGCTCCGCCATCGCCGCTGCGTTGCTCGAGCGGGGCCGTCTGGTGCGGACGATCACAGGTCATGGCGGTCGGGCGCCTGCGGGCACCGTGATTGAGCAGCGACCGCTCGACTTCGAGAACCACCTCGAGCTGGTTGCCTCGCTGGAGGGAGCGACCACGCTGTACAACACCTACTGGGTCCGGTTCGCCCACAACCGGGTCGATCACGACATGGCGGTGGCCAACTCCCGGACGCTCTTCCAGGCCGCCAAGCGGGCCGGCGTGCAGCGGATCGTCCATGTGAGCATCACCCACCCGGGCATCGACTCACCGTTTCCCTACTTCAGGGGCAAGGCGCTCGTCGAGCGGGCCCTGGCCGAAGTCGGAGTGCCCTTCGCCATCCTTCGGCCCGCAATCCTCTTCGGTGGGGACGGAGTACTGCTGAACAACATCGCCTGGCTGCTTCGGCGGCTCCCGGTCTTTGCGATCGGTGGCCGGGGGGACTACCGGATCAGGGGCATCCATGTGAGCGACCTCGCCCAGCTGTGTGTCGCCAAGGCTGCCGAGCGCCACGACAGCGTGACTGATGCCGTGGGCCCCGAGCGGCCGACCTTCACCGGGCTCGTGCGGTCCATAAGGGAGGTGGTTGGCAGCCGATCCCGCGTGGTGCGTGTTCCCGGATTCACCATCCCTGTGTTCTCGAGCATCGTCGGGCAGGTGCTCCATGACCGGCTCCTCACCCGCGACGAGTACCTGGCCATGGCTGCCGGACTGGCAGACAGCGACGGGCCGACCACGGGTCCGACCGCGCTCTCAGCGTGGCTCCAGAGCCACGGAGCCGGCCTCGGTCTGCGGTACGCCAACGAGCTCGAGCGCCACTTCTCGTAAGCGCCGCCGGTCAACTCGATTCCTACCGCAGTTCACGGGTGAGGGAGCTCGCCGGATCCCAAACGGTGGATCTCGTCGCGGCCGCGGCGCCTGTGGCGATCCCTCAGGATTGAACGGACTCGACAGAGGCTGGTCGGCGGCGCTCGACTCTCAATGGTTTCCAGATCGGGCCATCTGCTGGTGCCCGAGTCGCACGATGATCGGCCAGATCCTCGACGCGAAGACGTCACCCCCGGTGAAGGTGAAGTGGATGCCGTCGGCAAGACGCACTTGCTGGCCGTTCATGTACTCCTCGTATTGCCCGCCTGGGCACGACATCGCGTTGAAATCTATGAGCGATGTGTCAGGCATCGAGGCCGCGACCTCGCGGACGATGCTGTTGTAGATGTCTAGACGTGCAATTGAATCCTCGGGCCACGGCTGGCCGTCGGGCTGCTCACCTGTGTCGTAGCAGGGAGCTGTCATCAGGACGACGGTTGCCCCGCCGGAACCCGCCACGCGCACTGCCTCACGGAGCTCGCGTTGCACGTAGGCGGCGAAGGCCGGATCCTCGATGTTGGTCCAATGGCCGTCGTAGGTCCGGTTCGAGACCTCCCAGCGCCCTGCGAGGATCATGACGACGTTCGGGCTGTCCTTGACGATGTCGGCTCGCCAGAGGTCCGGCCACTGTTGCTGCGGCGGCGAGCCCAGGCACTGTGCGGCCATGGGGGCGTCCACACCCTTCTCCTGGTATTCGGCGCCACTGGTGACTCCGCAGCCCAGAATTCCCCCGTTGAACGGCACGATGTCGTAGTCACGGGCGTGCTCGTTGAGGCCGATGTCGAGGGTCAGGGCGGTGGAATCGCCGACGACGAGAGCCTTGACGGGCGGTCCTGTGGACAGAGCGGATGACACCCGGGGTCCGGGCGTAGGTCCTTTCGCGGCCACGGGAGGAGCAAACGTCGCCATGACGAGAGCGACCGCGGTCGCCAGTACGGCCGCCGGCGTAAGGGCCCACGGCCGCCAGCCACGCAGGAAGCTGCCCTGCCGGATAGGACGCTCGATCACGTAGAAGGACACCGTGCCGACCATCAGCGTGACGGCGAGCCGCAAGACGAACAGCGGGTACCCGGTGAGCCCGGTCCGGGCATGGTCGAGACAGATGAACAGAGGGAAGTGCCAGAGGTACAAGCCGTAGGAGATGCGGCCGACGTAGCGCAGTGGCGCAACGGAAAGAGACCGAGCGAGGATCGAGTGCTGCGAGCACACCACGCTGAACAGCACCGCGGTGGTGGCGAGGGCCGCCACCAAGAAGCCGCCGCGGTACGCCCACGCGTCGTTGTAGGAGACGACCGTCCAGAGCACGGCGCTCATGGCAACGCCGGCCAGTCCGACCCCGAGTACGGCGGTCCGTCCGCGGGCTGTCTGCACGGCCCACGCCGGATCGCCTCCGAATCGGCGGGCCTGGTCATTCCGTGCCGGGACCGTTCCCATCCGGCGGCGCCGGTCTGCCCACAGAGAGAGCAACACCGCGAGCGCGGCGCCGACGAGCAGGGACTGGGCGCGGGTGTCGGTGCCGTAGTAGACGCGGTTGACGTCGCCGGGGGAGTAGAGCACCCCCATCTCGATCGATGACGCCAGAGCACCGATGACGCAGACGATGAGCAGGACCCGTGTGCTCTTCCAGATCTTGACGAGGCCGAGGACGACAAGCGGCCAGACCAAATAGAATTGCTCTTCGACGGCGAGCGACCAGGTGTGGGTCAGCGGAGAGGTGAGCGCGGTCTGGTTGAAATAATTCGAACCGACGCCGATGAAGTGCCAATTGGCGTAGTAGAAGAGCGCGGAGATCGCATCCTCACGAAGGGTCGGGTACGTGCCCGCTGCGACCACGAAGGCGGCGAAGAGGGACACACCGATCAACACGACCAACAGGGCAGGAAGAAGCCGACGAGCGCGCCGCGCCCAGAAGCGCCCGAGGCGAATGGTGGCCGATCGCTGCCATTCGGAAATGAGCAGCGACGTGATGAGGAAACCGGAGAGGGCGAAGAATGTGTCGAGGGAGTAGAAGCCCCCTGACGTCAGGAAGACGCCGCCGTGATACCCCATGATGACGATGATCGCCACGCCCCGGATCCCGTCGAGGGCAGGTATGTAGGAGAGGTTCGGCACCCCACGAGGTGCATCAGGGTCGGCGGAGCCCGCGAGGGCGACCGGTTCCTCTTCTCCTCTCCGGGTCAATGACGACACAGCTCAGCCGAGTCGTATCGCGCACCGAGGGTTGCCGAGATCATTGAGGGCAGTCTTGTCGGCGTGCCTTACAAGTTCGTGACGCCAGCGAGGGTCGAAGGAGGCATCGCACTTCGCAACCACGTGACCGGCAGTGATCCGGTCGTTGGCACCGTCGTCGATCCGGTGACCCCAACCCTGTTCACGCAGGTAGGACAGCGATTTGGCCGACGCCGTGCTCTGCTCCGCCCTCCTCGCGTTCATTTTGGGCACACTCCACGGCACGACGCTCGAGTCATCAAGGGGCCGGGATCGGCGGCCTTGCGAATCAGGTCCCGCTCTCTGCTCGACTCAGGTCGTTCATCTCGGGTCGGCCCAGGGGCCCTCGGCTCGGGGGTAGGTCACGACGGTGCTCGGGCCCAGGTAGCTCGGGGTGACCGGACCCCCGGTGTCGTTGACGACGTGGTCGATGGTGCCCGCGCCGGCCAGCGAGACCGTCAGCAGGTCGTGCATCCGGACGTTCGCAGCTCGCGTCACCTCGATGGCACTGCTGGCGTGCAGGGTTGGGACGTTCGTGTAGATGTAGCTGCCAGACCCCAGGCCTCGTCTGTCCGCACAGAGCCCGCGACCCTGTACGCGCCAAAGCCGAGCGCATGGCCGTGGCGCCAGGCGCCCAGGTACGGCGCGTCGTAGGGCAGCTCGTTCTGGAACACTCACGGTCCGGCCGCCCTCGCCTCGCCAGATCACCTCGTACTTCTGGTAGTGCTCGACGAACAGGCCGGTCGTGGTGATGTCTTTCCCGATGACCGGTCTGAAGTCGTGGTCTGAAGATGGGGTGGTTCAAGACCGAGGTAACGTGAATTGCGTGACCACCCAGCGTGGTCCAAGGTTGACGACGACGGGGTGGGTCGAGGGGTGAATCCAGACTTTCAAGCACTGTTCGAAGCAGCGCCGAGTTGCTTCTTGGTCCTCGATGCTGCATGGAGGATCGTGGCGGTGAGTGACGCATACCTGGACGCCACCATGACAAAGCGCGGCGCCATTCTTGGCCGACATCTATTCGATGTCTTCCCAGACAATCCACAAGATCCCTCCGCGGACGGCGAGGCCAATTTCGAGCGCGTCGCTGACACGAGTAGCTCAACGCCTACAACCGGACACAATGGCCGATCAGCACTATGACATCCGACGGCCGGAGGACCAGGGTGGCGGATTCGAAGTCCGATACTGGAGACCAGTCAATTCACCTGTTTTGGGCGACGATGGGAACCTCGTCTACATCATCCACCGAGTTGAGGACGTGACGAGCCAGGTACAAACTGAGAAGGACCTTGAGCTCGCGCAAATGCACCAGGCGGTTCTCGTCGAACGTGATCGCATCGACCGTGAATTGAATGACCGGATCCTCCTGCGGATGGCCGCGAGCGGCTTGGCGCTGACGAGCGCGGTGAATCGGACCAAGGATCGAGAAGTTGCGCACAGGATCCAATCGGTCGTCGACGACCTTGACGCCACGATTGCCGACATTCGCTCGACGATCTTCCCCCCGAGCTCCCCGGCGACAACTCCATTTCCTGAAGATCCCACTCTGCCAACCGATCCCGCCGGGTGTCGGGATCTCTAGCAAAACCAACCGGGGCTCGAGACGCAGTGCCATTCCGGACGGGACCCCCTGACTCACAGGAACAGAGCCCCGACGCGACTGCGGAGATGGACGCGAGGCGTCGGCCGGGCGTGATGGAGGTGCTCGTGCGCCGGGTGGACAAGTTCCAGCAAAGACACGGTGTGCTCGGGTTTCCCTTCGCCGTTCTGCAGAAGTTCGGCAACGACCAGGCCGGCAGCAAGGCAGCGCTCATCGCGTACTACGGCCTCTTTGCCCTCTTCCCGCTGTTGATGCTGTTCACAACTGTCCTCGGCTACGTCCTGCACAACAACGACCAACTGCGCAAAGACCTCGTCGACAGCGCTCTCGGGAGCTTCCCGATCATCGGTCCTCAGCTGCAATCGCATGTCCATGGCCTGACCGGGAGCGCCTTGGCCGTCGTCATCGGCAGCCTGCTTCTCTTGTACGGTGCCGTCGGCCTCGGACTGGCGACCCAGAGCGCAATGAACAAGGTATGGAACATCCCCTACGTTCGCTGGCCGTCGCTCCCCATGCGCTATCTCCGAGGGGTTGCCGTCCTCGTCCTGCTCGCCATCTCGACAATTGGATCGACCCTGCTGACGGGGTTTGCGACTCTGGCTTCACACGGGGAGGTCTCCACCGGATTGCTGCTGGTCGGTTCTCTTGCCTTGAACTTCGGGCTCATTCTCATCGCATTCATGGTGATGACCGCAGTGAAGTTCAAGTGGCGTGACGTTGTCCTTGGCGCGGCGTTGGCCACTGTGTTCTGGCAGACGCTGCAACTCGTCGGCAGCTGGTACGTAGGTCGAGAGCTCCGGCACGCGACCGAGACGTACGGCTTCTTCGGCATCGTCATCGTCTTGCTGGCCTGGATCTTCCTGGGGGCTCAGCTCTTCCTTCTTGCCGCCGAAATCAACGTGGTCAGGAGGTACCGCCTCTGGCCAAGGTCCGTGACCCAGCCACCGCTCACCGTTGCGGACAGAGCCGTCTTTGAGCGTCTGGCGCGGATGGAGGTCCGCCGGGACGAGGTCGAAGTCCAGGTCGAGTTCACCCCCGAGGCAGATTTCGACCCATTAGAGCCGTCACCAGTTTCGGCGAGGACAGCGAGCGAAGAATGAGCGATCGCGGTGCACGGCGTGAGTTCGCTCCAACTCGAGCAGATGCCGATCACCGGCCGGCGGCGCACCTCCTTGCGACTCGACCCGCCTGCCCGGAGGAAGGCCCGCTTCGGCCACCCGGTGATGGGATCGGCGAACGCTTCACCAGTCACCGGCGTCGACCTGCCGGCGATGTCGGCACGGCTGGTCATAGGCCTCCCTCTCCCGGGTGCGCACAGCCGAAGCCCCAGACCGAAGTGGTCAAGCCGCTGGCCTCCCGGGAATCAAGCTACCCCCTCCTGATCCTGGGAGGGATACTCGTGATCGGGATCGTTCCGCCGCTGCTCATGGATCGGCTTCGCAAGCCGGGGTGGAAGGTCGCCCGCAGCGCGCCGACCCCCGAGTTCTGAGCTCAACGCTCGCCTAGGCAGTTAACCTTGATCATTCGTGCGGCCCCTGGCGCCGCGGCGGCTCCAGCTCCGGGGATCGACTCTTGGCATGGGGACCGGTGCTGTGACCGCACGGGGACGTGAAGGATCCCAGTCGCCCGTTCGGTCTTGTGATGTCACGCCCTGCGGGATCGCTTCGGGGTCGGGCGCCGGGACCCGCCTCGCTATGGGAAGGCGGCGCGTAGACGCGTAAAGGCGGCGGCCAGCTCACTCGCCCAGGGCCAGGACTCGTCGAGATGCATGACGAGGTCCCGACCGCGGTGAGCGAGCACGGCGGCGACGTGCAGGACCCGGTAGCGCATGGTCTTGGGTTCAGCCTTGGCCAGTGCGCCGTCGAAACAGGTCATCTGGCTCCAGGCCAAGAGTGCGCCAGCGATCAAGGACACCGCCACCCAGGCCTGATTGGCGCAGAAGCCGTCGAAGGGCAGGTTGGCCAGCCCGCAGGCTTTCCAACAGCGCACCCGGTCCTCGACGCGGGCATGTCCTCGGTGACGCAGCTCGAGGGCGGCGATGTCGTCGCCTGCAGTGTTGGTGATGAAGCAGGTGTGGCGCCACCCGGCGTGCGTGTCAAAGAGGGAGAGCTGGGCGCCCGGGTGCGGGCGCTCACGGCGACAGATCACCCGCATGTCGGCGGGCCAGCCCTTGACCTCGTAGAGCTCGCTCAGCTCGATGACCTCGGCGCCCTCTCGGATCCCCCCGTCGAGTTCTCCCGCCCGCACCCAGTCCTCCTCTTGGGCCAACAACAAGGCGTCACGCACAGAACCGCTGATGGGGAAGCCGATCGAGTAGTCGAAGTTGGCCTCTGAGAGGGAGGCGACGAAGCGGTGGGTGGCCCCGGCCGAGTCGGCCCGGACCAAGATGGGGTGCATCACCAGTGCGGGGTCGTCGCCCTCTTCATGGCCGAGCGCGTACTCAGGTGGCACGGCACGGACCGTCTGTTCGAGCAGTTCGAGGTGGTCGTCGGTGTCGTTGGGGGCGGCGTTGCCCGGGCGCAGCATGGCGGCCAGGGGCTCGCCGGTCGTGTCGCACCACACCGCCAAGGGGTTGAACCCGAAGCCGTGCTTGTAGGTGGGCGCGCCGTCCTCCTTCTCCGAATGCACGTTGAGCAGCGTCGAGTCGAAGTCCCAGATGATCGGGCCGACCGGTGGCTCCGCCGCCCAGACGCGCGCACGAGCGGCGGCCAAGGCCACTGCGATGGCGCGGAGCTCGAAGACGGCCCGAAGAGATCCTCTTGTTCCTTGAGGGCGGCGATGTCGGCCAAGCAGTCCGCCCCGTCCGCGATGGCGACGCCGAGATGCGTGAGCACGACGCCCGGATCATGGGTGTGCCAAGAGATCCCGCAGTCCTCCATGGCCACCGACATCGCCTCGGTCAACCCGGCGCGATCAGCCAGTTCGGCCAAGAGGGCGGCACCGGCGTGGGACACGAGGTTCTTGCCGTCGGGTATCACTTTGGCGCGACGGACCGATCGACTACGGTGCACTTTCAAGGAGCCCTCCGGTTCTGGTTCGAATGTGTGTTGAGCGACAAACATTCTTCCAGGCGGGAGGGCTTTTTACGTGGACGCGCCCACCGCGTGTTCAGGGGCCGCGCGAATTATCGAGGTTAACCCATTACGTCGCATCATCGAGGCCACCAGCGCGTCCCCGGCCGCCGGGTCGGGTGGCAGTCCGGCACTTGGGGGGACATAGGGCGACGACGGAATGACCCACGGATGGTGGTCTGGCGCGTCTCCACCCGGCCCGAAAGTTCGAGCCGGGTGGAGCGGAGCGGTGCTGACTCGGTGATGGAGTGACTCAGGCGCCGGTCGGCTCCAGAGCCTTGCCTTGGCCGTTGGTGACTTCGCTGTGGACCATCAGCTCGTCGCTGCGCACCGTGATTTCCTCATCCACCGAGGTCCGGCGTGCATGCCACAGGCCGAAGGCAACGAGGAGAGCCATGATGCCAGCGAGAGCGAACGCTGCGATTCCGGCCCAGAAGGCGATCGTGGCGATGACGCTGAAGGCATAAGCCTCGAGCAGAAGTCCCCGCAGAGTTGTGCCCGTGAACACCGTTTGCACCTCGGCGGCCAGCTTCGCGTTGGTCGGGTTGGCCCGAGAGGCGGCACTCACCGTGGCGTAGACGCCATTGTAAGGCATCTCAGCGAGGTGGTAGGCGATGAAGTGGTTGGCGTAGGCCTCGGCCTGGGCTCCCGTGGTCAGGGGTTGCCCGGCGTACTGGAGCAGGTAGGGCAGCATCTGCGGAGTGATCTCGGTCCCCGGCTTAGCGTGCGCGAACTCAGCCGCGGTCGGGAACGTGATGTCCTGCGCGGCCAATTGGTTGTGCACGTTGGAGTTGGCGAAGCTGTAGCCCCACATCAGAAGGCTGCCCGCCACCACGAGGGCCACCACCACTACGGCACCGATGGCGCTGGCGAAGACGTCGAAGAACTTCCTCTGCATGACTGCTCCTTTGGCTAGAGGATCGTGATCCTTTGGATGGAGGATCGTGAGTTCCAGTGTCTGTGAAGATGCCGAGTCCTCTCAGAGTCGAAGGTCCCAAGCGTGTAGGACCAAAGTCCCAAAGATCGGACGGTGCCATGAGAGGCTGCTCGTGGATGCCAGGCAACGGCGTATCGCCGCCGTGATCATCGGGCGAGGCAAGAAGGCTCGGCTGGTCGATTGGCCGCAATTGAGTGGGTTTGGGCCCGATGCGGTCGTGGTCGTGGACGAAGGCGCCCTCCGGCCACCCTCCGATGACCGGGAACGCGCCGCCGCAGCTGGAAAGCTCGAACTCGTCGGCAAGCGAGCCCTGAGCGAGCGAGGCAACGAACTGGGCGAACTCGACGACGCGACCTTCGACGCTGACTCCGGCGTTTTGGAGGATGTGCTGATTGGCGCCTGCCGCGTCCATGCCGGATCCGTGCTGGGCAGCGGCCCATATGCCGTCGTCCTCGAGGGCCAGGAGCACTCACCGTAAGGCTCTCTCGATCCCGGATGCGTCCTAAGAGTGCCCATGCCGAAGCCTCTCCCGCCGAGTCTCAGTCCGGAGTGCCATGTCGGAGTCCGTTCCCCTCGACGTAGGCGAGGAGTCCCCGGTCAAGGCAGCGGATGTCATGGCCGGCACCACCGAGGGCTTGGGTAGTGGTCGCTACCAATTGACCGAGGCACCACCTCTCCTCGCCGTCCACGACCTTCACGACGGCCCGTCCCCTATCTCCCCTCGACGAGCGCAACGCGCCGCTCTCTGGCCACGCCGCAGAGGGTTCGTCGTTCCTCTACGCGTAAGACGTCGGCGATCTGGGGGCGGCCACCTGCTCGAGGGCCGCTGGACCGTGACTGCGGCCATCTCGTTGCCGAAAAGGGTCGTCACTGCACTCGCGGAGGAACCCCGTCGACGGCGCCGCAATCGGGATCGTGCAACGGTGACGAGACTCAAAGGGCGAGAGCGCCGGTCTGACGGTTCGGCAGCGCAACCAGCGTCACGCGGCGATACCCTTCAAGACGGAGAAACTGGAGGCGAACCCATGCCCGCAGAGTTGTTCCAGCGCCATCGCGTCGTCGACGTCGACACGCACCTGACCGAGCCGCCCGACTTGTGGACGTCACGGGTGTCGTCCAAGTGGGGAGAAGCCGTGCCCCACGTCGAGAACGTGCGCGGTACCGACAACTGGGTGGCCGGCGGCAACTTCCTCAACACACCGGGCAACACGGCGATCGCAGGCTGGCGGGGCTACGTACCGGACGGTCCGAGAACCTACGACGAGATGCCGCAGTCGGCCTACGACGCCAGCGCTCGCCTCGCGCACATGGACGACGAGGGCATCTATGCGCAGGTGCTCTACCCGAACGTCGCTGGATTCGGATCGGCGTACTTCCTGAAGCTCGGTGATCGCGAGTTGGTCACGGCGTGCGTGCGCGCCTACAACGACTTCCTCGTCGAATGGGCCTCGGCCGACCCGTCTCGCCTCATCCCGGTGATGTCCACGCCCTTCTGGGACCTGGACTTCGCGGTCGCGGAACTCGAGCGCTGCGTCGAGAACGGTCACAAGGCGGTGAACTTCTGCAACCACCCCGACTCGCACGGCGAGCCACCGCTCTCGGACCCGCACTGGGACCGCCTTTGGGCTGCCGCGCTGGACGCGGATGTCCCGATCACCTTCCACATCGGTGGCGGCGACATCACCGCGCCGTTCGCCAAGGACCCGCACCTCAGCTTCCAGGCGAAGTTCCCCAAGATCTCTGCACTCATGATCATGGACAACATCGAGACGCTCGCCGACCTCGTCTTCGGCGGCGTGTGTCATCGCTTCCCGGATCTGCGCTTCGTCTCGGTGGAGTCGGGGGTCGGCTGGTTACCCGGCGTGCTCGAGACGTTCGACTGGCAGTGGGGCAACAGCGCGATCCGTGAGACGCATCCCGACTACGACCTGCTGCCATCGGAGTACTTCCGCCGTCAGATCTACGGCTGCTTCTGGTTCGAGGAGGCCGCCGCGCGTTTCGCCATCGAGCGCTTCCCAGACAACGTGCTCTTCGAGACCGACTTCCCGCACCCCACGTGCCAGCATCCCGGACCAGCCAGCATCGGAGCGTCTCCCGGCGAATATGCGACGAAAGCCCTCGACGGTCTCGCGGATGACATCGTCGCCAAGGTCTTGCACGACAACGCTGCGACGCTCTACGGCGTCGCCTGAAGACCGCCGGCGACGAGGCCTTCGAAACTCTCTGCCCGTCGCACAAGAACGGGATCGGCGACGTGCGTCTCGTGTAGAGCCTTGCGGGCGGGTGCCGGGCAGGTGGAGAGGCACGAGACGTGACAAGTCACGGACTCGCCATCATCACCGCTCAGGTGTGTTGCCCGACCTCGAGGAGAAGGTCGTCAAGTTGGCGGCCGAGCGCCCACCCGACATAGACGGCGAAGTGCACCACGAGCTCCTGCAGCTCCTCGAGGGTGAGCTCGCCGTTCCGCAGTGCTGCCTCGAGGTGGACCCGGGTCTCAGATGCAACGCCGACGGCGGCACAACAACAGATGCTGATGATCCTCCGGTCCCGTCTGGTCAGGTGCTCTTCCCTCGTCCAGATCTCCCCATAGAGGTAGTCGAGGTAGGCGCTTCGACGGAAGGGCGTCGTGGGCGGGGGCGGTGGTTGGCCATGCACGGCACCGTATGCCGCCTCGCCTCGGGCGTGGCGGTCCTCGACCGCCACGGGATCCGTCCACGGCGCGAACTTGATCGACGGGATCTCCTCCCCCCGCTGCTCAGCGAGCTTGGTCATCGCAATCGCACCGTGCATGCCGAGGACGGACGCCTTCGGCCAGCCCAGCTGTGTCGCGAAGTGCAGAACGAACTCGTCGAATTCTTCGAGGTTGATGTCACCGCTGTTGAGGGCGGCCCAGACGTGGGTCTCGATGGGATAGCTCGAGTCCGTGGACCCCAGGCAAGACAAAGTGATCCAGCGACGGTCACGAGCGGTGAGCACCCCCCGGCGCCACATTTCCCCAAAGACGAAGCCAATGACGCCCACGTCGATGTACGCCGAGGTGGCATCGGGACTGGGCGTGGTCATGATGTGCTCGTACTCGGCCCGAGCAGCTGCTTGCCGTTCCTCTCGATCTGCCCAGATGTCCATACATGGTCCTTCCTCACCGGTCAGCCGAGGCACTGGTCGATCCTCGTCGGGGGGCTCTTTACGCCGGGTTCGTCGTCTTGAGCGCGGCGACCAGACCCCCGGTCGACATTCAGATCACAGCCGCTCACGTCCTGTCTGCGAACGCCCTGCCTGAGCGGAACGTCTGCACTCTAAGTCACTTGACTTGTTCTGTAAAGAGATGGTCTCATGGGTGCGGTGGTCAGATGACGTCGACGGCGACAATCCCTCTCTCGACCAAAGAGCAAATCGTCCTCGCGGCCGAGCGGCTCTTCGCCGAACGCGGCTACGAAGGCGTCTCGCTCCGCGAGATCGGCGCTGCGGCGGGGAGCAGCAACAACTCGGCCGTCCAATACCACTTCGGTTCGAAGGAACAGCTCGTGGTCGCGATCTTCGAGAACCGGCTCAACTACATCGACGACCGCCGTTCCATCCTGCTCGCGCAACTCGAGCCGCATGACATCCGGTCGTGGGTCGAGTGCTACGTCCTTCCCTTGCTCGAACAAGGCGAGATCGACGGGAGTCACTACATGAGCTTCATCGCCGCCGTGGAGCACCAGGTCGGCATCTTCGAGCACCTCCCCGAGCGCTTCCGGGCGAGGACCCAGAGCTTTCGCACTGAGGTGGGAGCCTTGATGACCGCAGTGCCCGAACCGCTGCGTTCGCATCGGATCCTTCAAGTTGTGCGCTTCAGCGTCCATGCCGCCAGCGCTCGGGAGCGTGCCAAGGCACAAAGCTTCGAGGTGCTCCCATTCGCGGTGCACGTCGCCGACCTGCTCGATGGATTGGCCGGATTCCTGCAGGCGCCGGTCTCGGACGTCGCCCTTGCATCCATCGGGGGGTATCCGACCGAGGCCCCTGGTCCACCGTTCCTCGTGTGATGGTGACCTCTGGTCTTGTCAGCGTGGGCTTCATCGCGCTCGGGAGCCAGGGCGCGCCGATGGCGCGCCGGATCATCGAGGGCGGCTTCCCGATGACACTTTGGGCGAGGCGTCAGGAGAGCCTAAAGCCCTTCGGTGACACCGCGGCGAAGACGGCACCCACCCCGGCGGCCGTGGCCGAGGCATCGTCGATCGTGTGCATCTGTGTGACCGAGGACGAGGACGTGAAGGAGGTCGTGCTGGGCGCCGATGGAGTGCTGGCGGGCATGGCCTCTGGCGGGATCCTGGTCGTTCATTCGACCGTGCACCCCGAGACATGCATCGGCCTTCGTGAGCAGGCCGCCGAGAGTGGCGTGAGCTTCCTGGACGTGCCCGTGAGCGGTGGTAGTCCGGCGGCCGAACGGGGAACTTTGCTCGTGATGGTCAGAGGCGAAGCCGCCGTCCTGGACCGCGTACGCCCGGTGCTGGCGACTTTCGGCGAACCGATACTCCACCTGGGGGACGTTGGTGCAGGACAGACGGCGAAGCTGGTGAACAACCTGGTCTTCACGGCACAGATCGCACTGTCTCTCGAGACGTTCGCTTTCGTGGACGAGCTCGGCCTTGACGGAGCGGCCATGGCTCAGGTCTTCGAGCGTGGGAGCGGTGCGAGCCGAGCGGCCACAATCCTTTCCGCATCGGACTTCGACATCAGAGGTCTCGGCCGGGTCGCTGGGCCGCTGCTTCAAAAGGACGTGAACCTGATCGCTGACGTTGCACGGCGGCAGCAGGTGGCGCCGCCGGACTCAGTCGTGGGACTGGCCGACAAGGGCCTGCTCGCCCTGGGCGACGGCGAAGGGAGGATCTGAATGAGCGTCGACACGCGCACGCGGCCCATCAACGGAACGGGGCCTGCCGATCCTGCGTCGTTCTTCGAAGGAGAGTGGTGCGAGGCCGTTGCCCACTACGGCAATCGCGCCGCCGAGGACGCGGCACGGCTGGGCCTCCGTCCCATCACCATCCAGGTGGACGATGCGCAGTGGACACTCCATCCCGGCACCAACGGCATCGACGTCGTCCCAGGCGCCGCCGGCGCCAGCCTGAGCGTCGTCCTCGACGTAACAGCCTTCGCGGACCTCTTCTGTGAGCGGCGGACGGCGCTCGGTCTGGTCATCGGCGGGCGGGTCGAGGGCGACCCGGCCTCGAACGAAGCTTTCTGCGCCTGGGATCCGGTCCTCCGCTCACTTCTCGACGGGAGAGCCGTCTACCAACCGGGCGACGTCTCGCTGCGGACAACCGACGGATCGCCGCTCGATCTCGACCAGCGGTTCCGTCTCGACCAGACGCCGACAGAAGCCGCACATTTCCTCGCGGAAGCCGGGTTCCTCCTCCTGCAAGACGTGTTCACGGAGGCAGAGATGGATGCGGTCGATGCCGACCTGAGGTCTGCGGTCGAAGCGGCCCGACCCGACGACGGCACGTCGTGGTGGGCGAAAACCCGCAACGGGGAGGTGTATCCCTGTCGGATTCTCGACTTTGCACAGAAGTCGCCTGCCCTCCGAACACTCATCGCCGACGTGCGTTACACCTCGATCGGCGACCTGCTCGGCGAAGGTCACCGGCCGGGCGATCCCTTTGGCGAGCACTTCGCCGACGTGACCGCCGAAGGGCTCCTGAAGCGCGTCGATTCCGTCGAGGGGCTGGTCTGTCTCCCGTGGCACAAGGACTGCGACCGAGGCGGTCACTCCATGTTCTGTTCCGGTCTCACGATCGGGATCTGCCTTACGCCCATCGACGAAGACCACGGCGGTCTCGACGTCATGGCTGGATCACACCGGGCCAACATCGCCCGAGCACAGATCGACCAGACGCTCGACCTGCCAGCCGTGACCCTGCGCGCCGGGCGCGGCGACG
This sequence comes from uncultured Acidimicrobiaceae bacterium, assembly GCA_963717455.1. GTDB lineage: Bacteria > Actinomycetota > Acidimicrobiia > Acidimicrobiales > RAAP-2 > Bog-473. The sequence goes on along the minus strand of OY970336.1, from coordinate 111,305 downwards.
TCTCGGTGCACATGTCCTGCACCCTGCACCGTTCGACCCATCCGACGAGCCGGGAACGACGCGTCGCCTATACCGGTTTTGCACTGCCTCCTCGGGCCGGCGATGGACATGCCGAGGATGCCCAAGCTGGGCTGCGGCGAGACCGGGCCGCCATCGGTGGCTCGAGCGAGCGGCAGCTGTCCAGGGCTGAAGGCAAAACATGAGCGCCGACCGTCGCCTACGCTCTCGCGTGGTGGGGAGTGTGATCGGCTGCGCCGCTCAACCTGTCTGACGGGCCTCTCTCCGGTGGTCGAGATCGGCGTCGATCTGGTGACCTCACGCCTTTTCAGATCGGATTCCGTCTCGTTTGGGAACCATGGGCTGACGATGGTAGATGCGAGAATCCCCAGTTCAGAGGCTGGAATCTCAGTCCATTCTCGCAATCCCTGCACCGCGCTCGTTACGCGCTGTGGCGCACTCATAGGGGCACGCTAAGGGCACGAAACTTGAGTAATCAGAAATATTCGGGTCGCAGGAGGGAGGCGTTGTCCCGGCGTCTGACCGCCATCGACGCGAGGGGTAAGCACCCCGAGAGATCAGAGATCGTTTCCCGCGTAGGAAAGGTTGAAGCTCTTGTTGGCCAGCGGAAAGTCAGGGACGATGGTGTCGGCCAAGGAGACAGGCAGCCCCGGCCAGTTGTGAAAGGACGGATCGACCACTTTCACCCTGGTCAGTCGACCCTCATCGTCGAGCTCCACCCGGTGCACGGCAGCACCGCGCCACGCCTCGACGACCCCAACCCCGTTTGCGGACTGACCCCACTTGGCCCGTGGCGGGACCGCCACGGCCTCCAGGTTTTCCGCCCAGTGGATGAAGTCTGCCAAGAGGGACAGGGACGTGCGGGCCTCCTCGACACGAACGTCGAAGCGCGCCTTGACATCACCCACCGTGCGAAGGGCGGGGGAGAACGACTCCGGCATGGTCACCGACGGGTGGGCTTGACGAGCGTCGAAGACGAGACCCGAGGCGCGGCCGGCAACCCCGACGACGCCGAGCTCCCTGGCCTGCTCCCCGTCGAGCACCGCAGTGCCGGCGAAGCGCTCCATGACAAGGGCGCTCGACGTGACGAGACCGATCAGCTCGTCGAATCGTCGCCCTATCTCGCCGAGTTCCTCGTTGGACGGCAGAGAGTGGACGCGAGCTCCGCCAAGGACGGCGCCACCGCGGAGCAGCCTGTGGCCGGTGACCCGAGCGTTCAGTTGCAGCAAGTCTTCGCGCAACGAGAGCGCCCAGGCCTGGGCGACACCGAAGCCGACGTCGTTGCACAGGGCACCGACATCAGCAACGTGATTGTAAAGACGTTCGAGTTCGAGGAGGAGCCCCCGGAGCAGCATCGCTTCAGCTGGCACCTCGACTCGCCAGGCGTCTTCGACCGCCTGGCAGTACGCCAAGGTGTGCCCGACGGCGGTGTCTCCCGAGATCCGCTCCGCTAGCTGGACGCCTGCGTCGGGGTCCCGGCCCTCGAAGAGGCGCTCGATCCCCTTGTGCACGAACCACAGGCGTGCCTTCATGCGCAGGATCGTCTCCCCGACCACCCAGAAGCGGAAGTGCCCCGGTTCGATGAGGCCGGCGTGCACCGGCCCGACGGGGATCTCGTAGACGCCCGTTCCCTCCACCGGGACGAAGGGGTACACCCCGGCGTCGCTTACCATCGGTGGCGGGTCGCCTGATCCGCGACGCATGGGGTACCAGTCTTCAGGCCAATGCTGGTGGAGGACGAGCCGCCGGGGCTGAGGGTGACCCACGGGCACGATGCCGAAGAGATCCTGGAGCTCGCGTTCGAAGCGACCGGCGGGGAACGAAAGGCTGGACAAGGTCGGCACCGTCGGCTGGGCGGGATCGACGATGAGGTGCAGCTCGACCCGGGTGTCGGGCGGGCCGGAGGTGAAGAGGTAGACGACCCGCAGCTCGTCCCCGTCGTCGTGACCGGACACGAGGGCGAGCCGCATCCCTTGCGCCAGGAGGGCCGCGGCCGCATCCACCAGCTCGGCTGCCCGCACCACGCCGGCACGACGGTGCCTGCCGACCGACTCGAGCGTCACCGCAGGCATTGCGGGACCGGTCACGACGCCACCACCCGCGCCGCCGCCTCGAGCAGGCCAGACAACGGCCAGGCGAACACGCCGATGAAGCCGCAGACGGCCAAGCCGCCAACGAGCGGCGCGGCGACCCAACGAGGAGGCGGGACGGCAACGCCCGGCGACTCCGGCGGGCCGAGGAGCATGTGGCGGGCGTGGCCCACCACGGCGATGAAGATGACCACCATGGCGACCATGGCCAGGACGGCGGCCCAACCCAACCCCACTTGAAATTCGGCCCGGACCATCACGAGCTCGCTCGTGAAGAGGCTGAAAGGCGGAAGGCCCAACAACGCCACGAGCCCTACCCCGAACACCCCGCCCAGGGCCGGGCGGCGAGCCAGCAGCGCCCGGACTCCGTCGATCTGACTGGTGCCCTCGGCGGCCATGATCTCCCCCGAGGTCAAGAAGAGCACGCTCTTGGCCAACCCGTGACCGAGGATGTGGAGGAGGACGGCGGCGATGGCAAGCCTGATGCCCGCCGCGGCGCCGAGGGCGATGAGCCCCATGTGCTCGATGCTGTGGTAGGCGAGCATGCGCTTGTAGTCATGTTGCGTGATCAACAGCGAGGCCGCCAGGGCCAGCGAGAGAAGGGCGACGACAACGAGCAGGGTGCGGGCGAACCCGGGCCCGAGGGTTACATCGGTCACCGCCTTGAAGCGCAGGATGGCATAGAAGGCCACCGTGAGGAGGACTCCCGACATCAGGGCAGACACCGGGGCAGGTGCCTGGCTGTGGGCATCGGGGAGCCAGCTGTGCATTGGTGCCAGCCCGACCTTGGTGCCGTAGCCGAGGACGAGGAGGCCGAAGGCGAGACGCATCAACGAAGGGTTGAAGCGGTGCGCGTGCGCCATTAGCGACGTCCAGTCGAGCGCTTGGGCTGAGTGCCCTCCGGCGTGCAGTGCCGCCAAGTAGACGAAGACGGTGCCCAAGAAGGCCAGCGCGATCCCGACCGAGCAGATCACGATGTACTTCCACGCAGCCTCGAGCGAGCCCCTGGTTCGCCGGTGTCCGACCAGGAACACGGTGACGATCGTCGTGGCCTCGACGGCCACCCAGAGCACGCCCATGTTCGCCGCCAGCACCGCGAGGAGCATGAAGGCCACGAACGCCTGGACCAGCATGCCGTAGCGCGACGACCGCGCCGGGTTCCCCTGTTCCTCGGCCCGTTCACGCGCCATCGTCCGGATCCCGACCCACGAGGCCATCAGCGAAATGGCGCCGATGACGATGATCATGAACACGCTCAGGGCGTCGGCGCGGAGCGCTCCCCACGCGCCGGAAAGCGGACCGTGTCGAACGACCCGGACGGCGGTGAGGATCCCTAGGACGAGTGCGCCCCCGTTGGTCGCCACCGCGACCCATGCGGTCGAGCCTCGCCCCGGGACGGCGGCGATGGCCGCGCCGCCGAGCAACGGGAGGATCAGAATGATCACGAGCACCATCAGTCGTGGAGCTCCTGGAGCTCGTCGAGGTCGACGTCCCCGAACTCGATTCGAAGTCGTTGCGACAACACCATCAACACGACAACGCCCAGGAGCACGTCGAAGGAGACCCCCAGCTCGATCAGGAAGGGGAACCCAGCGGTGCACAAGAAGGCGGTCAGCGCGATCCCGTTGTCGACCATCAGCAGCCCCACGATCTGGAACGTGGGTCGCCGCCGGGCCACGAGGACGAAGAAGCCGATCAGCAGCGTCGCGAGGCCGATCGGCACCAGCGCACCTGCCGTGGTGCCGACGAAGCGCGCCACGCCGCGCCCGGTCACGAAAGCCAACACGATGAGTGCGGAGGAGGCCACCAGCGAGGCTGGGACGTTGACGAGCGGCCTGCTCTCACGGGCATCGGAGCTCGCGCCGCTCGCCCGCCCGAGCAGCACCGGGATCACCACGCCCTTGACGACCACAACGACCGCAGCGGCGGCGAGCAGGCCGACGTCATGGAGGTGGACGCCCAGGACCACGGCGACCAGCCCCAGTGCCAAGCCCTGGACCGCCATCACACTGATGACCGAGCGGATCGAGGCGAGCCACAGGGTCGCCACCGCGCAGACAAGCACTGCGCCGGCCGCCAGAGTCAGGGCCGAGGAGTACGACGACCCGGTCACGGCACCACCAGGGCGGAGAGAACGGCCAGGATCGCCAGGACGAACGCCCCCGCCATCAGCTCGGGCACCCGGAAGAGCCGCAGCTTGGCCACCGTCACCTCGAAGGCGGCTAGGGCAGCACCGAGGAGGGCGACCTTTCCCGCGGTGGCCACGAGAGCCACCGCCAGGTGCGAGGGGCCGGGTGCGGTGGCGATGCCCCACGGGAGGAACAGGTTGGCCAGGAGCGTGAACAGCACGACCAATCGCATGGATTCGGCCTAGCTTCACGAGCGCGAGGTCCGGCCCGGCGTACTCGAGGATCATGGCCTCGTGGATCATCGTGAGCTCCAGGTGCGTGCTCGGGTTGTCCACGGGCAGCCGTCCGGCTTCGGCGATGATCACGATCATGAAGGCGACCAGGGCCAGAACCCGCTGTGGCGTGGCCAGCCAGGCGGGATGCGCGAGCGACCTCGTGATGATGGCTGGCAGGTTGGAGGAGCGAGCGGGGACCGAGAGGGCGAGGATCGCCACGAGCAGGGCCGGCTCGGCCAGGGCCCCGATCGTCATGGCACGGCTTGCACCCATGCCTCCGAACGCCGTGCCGGTGTCGAGGCCGCCGAGCGCCAGAAAGACCGAGCCGAGAAGGAGGAGGAAGACCACCGCGAACAAGTCAGCGGACCAGCCGAACGCCGGATCGGTGGCCAGCAGCGGCGCAATGATGACGATCACCAGGGTGCTGGCGACGAGGACTACGGGGGCCAGGGGGAAGACCCAGCTTGCGTGCTCGGGTCGCGTCCGTTCACGGCGCGCCAGCTTGCGCAGGTCGAGCAAGGGTTGCCGGATCGGTGGCCCGATCCGGCCCTCCATTCGGCAACGCACCTTGCGCATGAGCCCGAGCAGGAGCGGACCACAGAGCACGACGAGGATCACCTGCAGCAACGAGATGGCGGTCATGGAGATGGGTGACCAACCGCTGCTCACGCCAGCACCACCAGGACGATGATCAGTGCCACGAGGCCGAAGGCCAGGTACCGGTGCACGCTGCCATTGGGTATACGACGGGCGATGGCGCCCCAGCGCTGAAGTCCTCGGTCCGCCGGGCGGTAGATGCGCCGCTCGAACGCGTCGTCGAGCGAAGTGTGGATCACAGCAGCTTCGGTGTAGTACCGCGACTCGGCGATGTGACTCACATCGATGTCGTGCGAGGGGTTCAGCACGTCTTCGAACACCCGAGTGAGAGGTTCCCCGAAGGACGTGGCGGTGTACTCCATGCGGGCCGTCTGGAGCTCTCGACCACAGCCCCATGCCTCGGTGAGACGGACCGGGCCTCGCTCGATCAGACGGCGAGCGAGGGCGACGAGTCCTCCGCAGACCACGAGTCCGAGCGCCAGCAGCGCCGGCGCGAGCATGCCGCGGACGTCCGGAAGACCTATCTGCCACCCGTGGTTCAAAGGTTCCGTGAGGTGGAGACGCGTGACGTTGCCGGCCGCGTCGACCACAGCGGGGATGACCAGAAACGGAGCCACCCCGAAGACCAGGCAGAGCGCGGCCAGCATGCCGGCCCCGGTCCACATGGACGGACGGACCTCCGTGGCCCGTTCGGCCCGCTGCGTGCGGGGAAGTCCAAGAAGGCCGATGCCGATCGCCTTGGCGAAGGTGAACGCGGTCAGACCACCGGTGAGTGCGAGCACGCCTACGCCGATCGGCATCGCCACGGCGATGGTCACGTCGCTGGAGGGAAGGCCATGGAGCATGCTCTGGAGGAGGAGCCATTCGCTCACGAAACCGCAGAAGGGCGGAAGCGCGGCAATGGCCAGTCCACCCACAAGAAGAACGGTGCCGCTCACCGGCATCCTTTGCAGGAGGCCGCCGAGCCCGTCGAGGTCCGTACCCCCGGTGGCTTGTTGGACGGAGCTCGCAGAGAGAAAGAGCGAACCCTTGAACACGGCATGGAAGACCACGTGGAGCAAAGCGGCTACCAGCGCCACCAAGGCGAGCGTCCGATGCCCGGTGGAGGCGTACAGCCCCGAGGCACCGACACCAAGCAGCATCAGGCCGACGTTGTCGGTCGTCGAATAGGCGAGCAGGCGTTTGAGATCCTTGCTGGTGGCCGAGTGTAGAGAACCGAACAGGGCCGAGAGCGCCCCGAGTGCCATCACGAGGAGCCACCACCACGTCGGCCCCCCGCCGAGCAGGCCCATGCCGACGCGGACGATGCCGTACACGCCGAGGTTCACCATGGCCGCCGACATCAAGGCGGACACTGGCCCAGGTGCCTCGGGATGGGCGCGGGGCAACCAGACGTGCAAGGGCACCGCGCCGGCCTTTGACCCGAAGCCGACCAGGGCGAGCACGAAAGCGGTGCTCCGCACCCAGACCGGCAGGTGCGACGACTTGACGGCGATGACGGCGAAGGACTGGCTCCCAGAGCGCGTCGCCAGCAAGACCAATCCGAGGATCAATGCAGCTGCACCGAACTGCGTCATCACCGCGTACCACTGGGCGGCGCCCTGCACCTCGCTGCGACGCGCATGGTCGGTCAGGACGAGGAAGAGCGACGTGACGGCCATGAGCTCCCAGAGGAACAAGAACGTGGTCACGTTGGACGCGGCCGGGACGAGCAGCAGCGTCGTCACGAACAACGGGAGGATGCACGAAGCCGTCCGGCTCGAGAGGCCGTGGCCGGTGTACCCGACTCGAAAGACCATGGCGCAGATACCGACGACGGCGGTGACAACGACGAAGAGGGCACCGAAGCGATCGAGCGTTAAAGAGAAACTCGAAAGCGGCATCAGGGCACTCGTGTGCACTTCGGCGGGGTGCCCCGAGCGGAGGACGTCGACCCCGGCGATGAGTCCGAACCCACAGGCGGCGATCGTGAGCGCCGTGGACAGGCCGATTCGGAATCGAACGGGAGCGGCAGCACCTGCGAGTGCAGCCGCCAGGCCGATCAGCGCGGTGCCAACAAGCAGTGCCCCCGTCACGTTCCGGCCAGTCCCCGGAGGGCTCGCACGATGGCAGCCGGGTCCGGGGGGCAGCCGGGCACTTCGAGGTCGACGGGCACTACGTCGCCCACCGCTCCTGCCACGCCGTAGGCGCCGCGAAAGACCCCGCAATCGCGGGCGCAGTCGCCTATGGCGACCACGACCCGTGGCCGTGGCACGGCTTCGAGCGTCTTGCGGAGAGGGTCCGCCATGTTGTGGGTGACAGGACCGGTGACCAGGAGCCCATCGGCGTGACGGGGTGAGGCCTCTAGTCGGATGCCGAAGCGCTCGGCGTCGTAGATGGGGGAGAAGATCGAAGCGATCTCCATCTCGCACCCGTTGCACGACCCAGCGTCCACGTGTCGGAGCTGCAGAGAGCCGCGGAGCCGCGCCGCCGCCTCCACCTCGGGGCTTCCCCTCTCCGGATCTCCCACGTCGACCGGGCGTACCCGCATCCATCTGCCCAGTGTCCGGAGCCGCATAATTGACATATATGTCAATCGTTCAATAGAGTACTTGTCAAATCAAGCAGGTGACATACTTATCAATCAATTAACTGTCAAGAAGTGCCCAGGTAGGACTGGACAAGGAGACAACCGTTCGTGGCTCCCACGCCGATCTATCAGGTGAAGGCGGAGTTCTTTAGAACTCTCGCTCACCCAGCTCGGATCCGAGTCCTGGAGGTACTCCGGGACGGCGATCGGACCGTGAGCGAACTCATCCCTGAGGTCGGCATCGAATCATCCAATCTGTCCCAGCAACTAGGAATCATGCGCCGAGCGAATCTCGTGCAGTCACGCAAAGAAGGTGCCACCGTCGTGTACTCGGTCGGTAACCCGATGATCTTCGAACTCCTCGACGTGGCGAAGAAGATTCTCACGTCGTCGCTCGTTGAAGCGAGGGAGCTCCTTGCGGAGCTCGAGGCGACGCCCGAGGGTTGATGCCGGTACCTCCGGCGGATCGCCCGAGGGCCACGGACAAGCCATCCGTCGAACCAACCGGAACGAAAAGATGGTCACGACCTGATGAGCTACTCGCCTGGCCTGCGGCCGCCCTTGATCAGCGTGGCCATCCCGTGCTGTGCGGAACGAGTGTCAGTCCCGGTGTCCGTACCCGTTCCGTTAGGGCACGTGGAGGGCACAACTTCGACTCCGAAACACACGGACGGTCGAATCACCCTTTGATCTGGTGCTTTCCGGTGGTCGGGACCGGCGTCGATCCTGTGACCTCACGCTTTAGCAACAGGCGGTCTTGACCAGAGATTCCCACGACACAAGCTGACATACACCCTGCTCAGAGAGTTCTCCAGTGGTCGGGACCGGCGTCGATCCGGTGACCTCACGCTTTTCAGGTCGGATCTTGCGTATTTGACAGTTGGCGTGCTGGCCAGAAGCGATGCACAAAAGCCCAGGCCGTCACCAGAAATCTCCAATCGCTTGGTCCTCACTGCACATCGTTGATCATCGCTGTCTTGCATTCACTAGGGCACGCCAAGGGCACGAAACTTGATAGATCTCAAGGATCTCAACCGATCTGAGGGAGTCCGTGGCAGAGGGATGACGACCTAATTCGACGACTACGCAACCGACGAGCTTTACTCAACCTTTGGAAGTCAGCCCGTGTGCCGCGTAGGCACAACTGGGGCACCCGGGTGACGAGTTCCCGGTCGACCACCTTCTACGAAGTCTTCAGGTGTGTGCCGAACCAGCCGGAGAGCAGTCTCGCAACGCGAACACCGCCATGCCGTAGAGCCCATTCGCGTTGGACGCCCGGGTAGCCTGCGAACGCGAGTAGTTACTCGAACCTGGGCCGCTGGTGGGAGGCGCCGAGGCCGGGATCGACAAGGAAGTCGAGGTCGCATCCTTGGTCCGCCTGGAGGACGTGCTGCACGTAGAGCGCCTCGTAGCCGCGAATCGGACCGGCCCGTCGAGCTCGGTGTTCGGTTGATCGTCGGGCCAACTCACGCTCGTCGACGAGGAGGTCGAGTACGCCGTGGGAGGCGTCCAGCACGATCTCATCGCCGTCTCTAACCAATCCAAGGGGGCCACCGACACCGGCCTCAGGCGTGATGTGGAGAGCGACGGCGCCGAACTGAGTGCCGCTCATCCGCCCGTCCGTGACACAGACCATGTCCCGTAAGCCGGCTTGGCGCAGGCTGATGGGAACTGGGACGGTTTCGATCTCCGGCATACCGGGAGCGCCTACCGGCCCAGCGTTGCGAACTACGAGCACGGTGTCGGGAGTGGCGTGCAGGCTCGAGTCGAGGGATCGCTCGAGCGTGGTAAATGGATCGTCGAACACGAGAGCCGGTCCTCGGTGGGTCCACAGTGCAGAGGGCGCTGCGGATCTCTTGAAGATCGAGCCGCCGGGTGCGAGCGATCCGCGCAGGACGACGATCCCCCCGTCGGCCTCGAAGGGGTCGTCCAGGGAGCGCAGACAGTCGTTGGGCCGTCCGCCGGCGGTCTCGGCAACCTCGGCGAGGGTTCGCCCGTCTCCCATCGTCGCGTCGCGATGTAACAGTGGGGCCAGCACTCGCAGCAAGGCGGGCACGCCGCCAGCATCGTCGAAGTCGTCCAGCGTGAACTCGCCCGAGGGCCGTACACCGAGCACTCGCGGCGTCTCTCGGCTGATCCGTTGCAGACGATCGAGGCCGAGTGAGATCCCGAGCCGCCGGGCAATCGCCTCGAGATGGATGACGCCATTGGTGGAGCCACCGATGGCCACCAAGACTCGCAAGGCGTTCTCGAACGCGTCTTCGCTGAGCAGCCGGTCCGGGGTCACTCCCTGCCGAGCAAGTTCGACGGCGCGCACCCCGGTCCGCTCCCCGACGTCGCTGCGCCGGGAATGGGTGGCGGGCACGATCGCCGAGCCCGGCAGCGCCATGCCGAGTGACTCGGCCAGGACCGCCATCGTGTTGGCCGTGCCCATCACATTGCATACACCGACGCTGGCGCAGAATGAATCCTCAAGGTGGTCCCACTCTTCGAGGCTGAGCGTTCCCTCTAAGAGCTCGGGAACGATGGACCAGATGTCATCGGTCACGACGGGCTTCCCCCGGAACCTGGCGACACTTCGGGGGCCAGCGGTCACCATGATTGCCGGTTTACCGGCGCTCGCGGCACCCATCAACTGAGCTGGGACGGTCTTGTCGCAGCCCGCGAGCAAGACAACTCCATCAATCGGGCTGCAGCGGATCATCTCCTCGACATCCATTGACATCAGATTCCGTAACAGCATGGTCGTCGGAGCGACGAGCTGCTCGTGCAACGAGATTGTCGGGAACACGACCGCAGTGCCACCGGCGGCCGTCACGCCCCGTCGGACCGACTCCGTCAGATCTCGCAATCCCATGTTGCACGGGGTCAGCTCGCTCCAACTCGAGCAGATGCCGATGATCGGCCGGCGGCGCACCTCCTCGCGACTCAACCCGCCGGCCCGGAGGAAGGCCCGCTTCGGCCACCCCGTAATGGGGTCACCAAAAGCCTCACCCGTGATCGGCGTCGACCCCCCGGTGATATCGGCACGGCTGGTCATAGGCCCTCCATCTCTTGGGTGCGCACAGCCGAAGCCCCAGACCGAAGTGGTCAAGCCGCTGGCCTCCCGGGAATCAAGTTACGCCCTCCTCATCCTGGGAGGGATACTCGTGATCGGGATCGTTCGGCCGCCACTCATGGATCGGCTTCGCAAGCCTGGTGGAAGGTCGCCGGCAGCGCCGCGCTTGACGAGTTCGAGCAGGCGTACGAGGTCTTTGCCAACGCCGCCGAGAGGGTCACTCGAGTGTTTCCATCTTGAACGTGAGCCGAACGTGAGGCTCGTCGTCAAAGCCTTCGACGTTTTGGGAAGGGTCCCAGTTCATTGATCGGTGAGGCAGTTCGGGACTACGACGCAAACGGGTAACTCCGATCCGAGCACCCGATGGCGTCGCTGTTCACGCTAGGGATCCTGCGGTTGCAGCTGTCTAGTGTGGATCACGCGGTCGAGCGAAACGCAGACTCTTTGACGATGCCACGAGCAAGGCGAGAGGGATAGCATTTCGGGATGGATGCGATCGTCTGGCTAATACTGGTGGTCATCGTCCTGGTGGTCGCGGCGGCCGCGTTTGTGGCTATTCGGCGAAGGCGGCGCGGTGGAGGTGTGATAGCAACCAAGGACACAACGAAGGACACAGGATAGTGCTGCTCATGACAGCGTCCCAGATCCGCGGGCTACCGGTGGTCACGGTCCACAGCGGGGAGGACATCGCCGAAGTGCGAGACGTGATCTACAGCCCCGAAGCGGGTCGCTTGGTCGGTGTCACCCTCAACAAGCGCGGCTTCCTGGCCGGTCGGAGCCGCGATGTGCTTCCGGCCGAGGCGATCCATGCGATCGGCCAGGACGCGGTGATGGTGCTCGACGAGTCCAACCTCGTCGCCCCCGAGGACGCGCCCGACGACGTCGGCCATCCCGCTACGGAGCGCAACGTGCTCGAAGACGACATCCTGACCGAGGGCGGAGCAAGCCTGGGTAAGGTCGCCGACCTGGTTCTGCTGGTTGGCAGCAGCGGTGAGGTAGTTGGCTATCAAATCGATAAGGCCGGGGGTGGACGGGGCTACATCCCGCTACCAGCGCAACTTTCTGTCTCAGGGGTTGCCCTGGTGGTCCCGAACATCACCGAGGAGTTCGTCCAAGACGACCTGGTCGGTCTCGGCGCGGCGGTCGACGAGTTCCGGACTCGATTGGGGCTGACGTGAGCGAGTCGTTCCGGGGTTCTGCTGGCCGCAAAGTCGTGAGCCGATCAAGCGCGAAGGAGTTGGGTTCTGTCACCCACCTGCTCGTGGATGCCAGGCAACGGCGTATCGCCGCCGTGATCATCGGACGAGGCAAGAAGGCTCAGCTGGTCGATTGGGCACAATTGAGTGGGTTTGGGCCCGATGCGGTCATGGTCGTCGACGAAGGCGCCCTCCGGCCACCGTCCGATGACCGGGAACGCGCCGCCGCAGCTGGGAAGCTCGAACTCGTCGGCAAGCGAGCCCTGAGCGAGCGAGGCAATGAACTCGGCGAACTCGACGACGTGACCTTCGACGCCGACACCGGCGCTTTGGAGGATCTGCTGATTGGCGCCCGCCGCGTCCACGCCCGATCCGTGCTGGGCAGCGGCTCCTATGCTGTCGTGCTCGACGAAAGCCAAGAGCACTCACCGTAGGGCTCTCTCGATCTCCCGGATGTGTCCTGAGAGGTTTCCTATGCCGAAGTCCTCTCCCGCCCGAGTCTCCGTCCGGAGTGCCATGTCGAAGTCCGTTCCCTCGACGTAGGCCAGGAGCTCGCCCTGGCGTAACCCGGCCAGCCCGGCGGTCAGGATCATCGTCCGGTACTGGTCGGTGACGACATCGCCCAGCTCCTGTAGCTCGGACATGGTGAAGCGCTGGGGTCTTGCCCGCTCTTGTTTCCTTGGGGCACGCACGGGGCACGCCGAGGCCAAAGGGGCGGTCCGAAATGCTGGCCGACGCTCTGACGAGGGCATTCGTATCGTGTCGACGCACCCGACACCGCGATCTCACGCTTGAGGAGAGAGCGGTCACCTCGGGGTTGATGCCACGGAAGAGGTGATGTATGCCCTGGTCAGGGCAGGTTCCGGTGGTCGGGCGCGGCATCGATCCGCGGACCTCACGCTTTTCAGGCGCGCGCTCTACCAACTGAGCTACCCGACCGGGTAACCAAGCTCGACCGGCACGGGGCGAGTCGGAACTTGGTGGCGGACCTGACGGGATTTGAACCCGCGACCTCCGCCTTGACAGGGCGGCGTGCACTCCAAGCTGCACCACAGGTCCGTGGTGACCGACATGCTCTCCGGTCGGGGGGTATTCCACCATTGAGCAGCCCTTCACTGTAGCCGTTCCCAGGTTTCACCCCGCCCCGGGCCCGTCCCCTGCTGGCTTACGGAGTCGCAGCTCGCAGGGCCCGGACCCCCGCCTCGAAGCTCGCGAGCTTGGACGGATCGAGTGCCTGAGCCAGCGCCGTCGCGCACAGCCGGTCGGTCATCTCCTCGGCCTCGTCATGCTTCCCTTTTATGGCGTCGCAATCGGGGAAGGGCTCGGACCACCCGAAGAACTTCGCCTGACCGGGCCCTTCGTTGGTGAGGATCGCCTCGAGGGGGGAGAGCCCGACCGCCGTGGTGGCGACGAGGTGGAGCCCCCCGCGCCATTCGCGCAGGATCTGCATGAGCTGCGCCGCGCGCCCGGCCGCCGTCTCGCTCGGGGCCGCGTCCCGCCATCCGACGAACAGGGGGATTGCCGAGCCTTCGAGCCCGCCGACGACCTCCTCGGTGACTGCGACGATGCCGTCGACATCCTCGACGTCGGCGTAGTGCTTCCGACCCCATTTCGAATGGGCCTCGGCCATCCGGGCCGCAGCCTCCTTGGCCGGAGCGACGCCGACACCCTCTGTGTACATGGCCTTGACCGCGTTCGGCTCAAACCAACCGAGGGCAGATGTCACGACGTCGGCCCCGACGTCCCCGAGCATGCCGCCCCGCCCTGCGAAGTAGAAGGAGAAGGGGTTCGACCAGCCCCATTCGGCCGCCCACCCCATGACGTCGGGGCTCAGGTAGATAGCGGTGCCGATGTCATGAATCGGGTCGTACGTGGCCTTCACGACCGCGAGCGCGGCCGTCGTGTCGGTGCTGCCCATGAGGCCTCCTTGTGCTGGCCGGATCAGAGAGGGGCGGAACCCGTTGTCGTGACCCGCAGGACGCGCCGAATGCCCGGGATCGTGCCGACGGCAGCTTCCATGAGGCGCGCCATGTCCGTCACGACGCCGTCGAGGTGCGCGAAGCGCTCGTCGAGCAGGCCCACGATTGCGCCGAGCTCGGGGGTCAGATCCTGGAGCGATCGCGTGGCTCTGGGGAGCTCGCTCGCCAGCTCCGTGGCCACTGTGCCCAGGCCCTCCGCAAGGCTACGCAAGATCGAGGCGGACTCCGACAGCGATGGAAGCGACGCGTCCAGGGTGGCCACCGTGGTCTCGAGCCCCGAGACCGCCGTGGAGATTCCCAGCGCGGCGAGATCGATGCCGCTGCCCGCCCGGTTGACACCACCGTCGATCCGTTCGAGCAGGGGCATCAGGCGGTCCAACTTCTCCGAGAGGTCGCTCACCGCATCGAGCGCCCGCAACGTCGACGCCGGGAGGCGTAGCAGGGTTTCTGGGAGGTCGACCACGGTCTCGTACAGCGACGGGGATTCCACGTCTCTGATCATGGGCCGGATGGCGTCGGGTGTCCAGTGTGCGCCGCCGCCATTAGCCGCGTGATCACGCCAGTTCGGTGTCGATGGCCGATCTCAGCTCCCGGAGCACGTCCTGGCGCACCCGGAGCTTGGTGCCGGCATGGGCGCTCCGGTCCACCGCGGCCAGATCCTCCGCGGCGGAGACGGCGACGGCGTCGAGCTCGTCGGGATCGGCCACGGCGTCAAGGAGCCCGGCCTCCCGAGCGCCGTGAGGATCGAACATCGTGCCGGTCACCGTGGCATGGTCGAAGTGCGCCGGAGCGAGGCGGTGCCGGGCCAGGACGATGGCGAACCACGGCAGTGTGAGACCGATCCGGACCTCGTTCAGCCCCAGCTTGAAGGGACCGTCGACGCCGATGCGCGTGTCCGCCGCCATGAGGAGGAAGGCTCCGGCGGGGAACGCGTGACCGGTGCACGAGACCGCGACAGGGGCCGGGAAGGCGAGGATGCGCTCCGCCAGGGTGGCGCCGAGCGTCAGCATGAGCAGGACGTCCTCGCGTGCGCCATCGAACACCTTCAGGTCGAACCCTGCCGAGAAGTAGCCGGGGCGTCCCCGGAGCAGGACCACCGTCTGATCGCGCTCTGCCTGGTCGAAGGCCTCGTGCAGCGCACGGAGCATCGGGATGGAGAAGACGTTGACCTTGCCGTCGTCCATGGTGAGGGTGCTGACGAGGTCGGTGCGGTCGTAGGTGACGAGTTCGGCCATGACTCCTCCGGGGTTCGGTACGGGGATATATTGAAACAATGTTTCAAAACACCGTTTCAAAAACTGGGCCCAGCCGTCAAGGTCTGGACCGGTTCCGGGTCTGCTGATGCCCCGCACCAAGCTGCGCACGCCCGAGCTACGGGAGCGGGTCCTGGTCTCCGCGGTGGGCCTCCTGGCCGAGGAGGGTCCGGCGGGCCTCACGGCTCGCTCGCTCGCCGCCCGGGCCGAGACGTCGGCGCCAGCGGTCTACGAGCTCTTCGGGGACAAGTCCGGCGTCGTGCGTGAGCTGTACTTCGAGGGCTTCCGGCGTCTGTTCGCAGAAGTCTCGGCGCTGTCCGAGACGGATGACCCGATGGCCGACCTTTGGGCGCTCGCCACCGCGTACCGCCGCTTCGTCCGGTCCAACAGGGAGTTGGCGGAGGTCATGTTCTCGCGACCGTTCACCGACTTTTCGCCGGGGCCCGAGGAGCTGGTGGCCACCAGTTCGGTACGGATCCTGATCGTGGGTCGCGTGCGCCGCTGCATCGAGGCGGGCCGCCTACGCGGTGACGAGACGGACGTCGCGCACGTGTTCGTCGCTCTGATCCTGGGGATGGCCTTCGCCGAGTCGGCCGGCCGGCTCGGCACCTCGACCGAATCGGTCGAACGACGCTGGCGCCTCGCCGTGGGCACGCTGCTCAATGGGTTCGGGGCGCAACGGGGGTAGGACCGAGAGCCAGCTCGGGGTCCTAGTGCCCTGACCACAAAGGTTCGCGCGCCTGGGGATTGAACGGGCTGGCAGGCCGGAGGTGCTGGAACGCATCGGGGTATTCCAGTGCCATTGTGGTGGCCAAGGCGCACTGGTGGCAGCACCCGAGTCCGAAGCAGGGCGTGTGAATCCGCCGTTCGGCCAAATCGCAGGGGTGGTGCGCCGCTATGCGGCGCGGGCTTTGGGCTGACCCCAGCGCCGCTGTGCTTCGCCCCTCATCATCGCCCGGTGCTTGCGCTCGAGGGCGAGGATCTCGGGATCCGTGGTGTGGGCGTTGCGCCAACGGATGTAGGCGCGGATGGCCCGGGCCACTTCGGCGTGGCTCTGGTGGTCCGAGTTGGCGATGGCGAACTCGCGCAGCGGCCCGAAGTGGGCCTCGATGGGATTGGCCCACGAGCCATAGGTGGGCGTGAAGACCAGCTCGACGGCGTTGTCGGCGCACCATTGGCGGATCATGGGTCCTTTGTGGTGGTTCAAGTTGTCCAAGATCACGTAGATCATCTGGCCGTCGGGCACGCTGGCCCGGATGGCCTTGAGAGCGCGCAACGTCGGGCGGGCGCCCTTCTTGGGCTCGATGCGGCCATAGAGGCGGTCGGCACCCAGCGAGTACCAAGCGAAGAGCTGCCTGGTCCCGTGCGGCTTGTGGTAGTTGGCCCGCAGGCGCTGCGGCCTCGACATCTGTGCCCAGCACGACCCGCCCTCGGGCTTGACGGCGAGCGGTCCGAACTCGTCGAAGGCAAAAGTGCGCTCGCGCTCGTGCTCGAGCAGGTACTCGATGCGGGCCAGCTTCTGCTCGCGGAGGGGATCGGGTGACTCCTTCCAGGTCTTGGTGCGCTGGAAGGTGATCTTGGCCTCGGCGAGGATTTGGCGGAGCCGCTCACGCGAGATCCTGACCCGTCTGCCCCTCTTGGTCGCCAGGTACTGGGCGAGCTTGCGCACACTCCAGCGGGTGAAGGGCTGACCGAGGCTGCGGGGACGCTTGGTGGCCGTCTTGATGATCAGCTGGCGCTCCTCAGTCGTTATCCGGCGGGGACGGCCACCCGCCCACTGAGGGTCCAGGGCGCCCATCCCCTTGTCGTTGAAGGAATGGATCATCTCGCGCACCCGGTCGGGGCTGGTCTGGACCAGCCGGGCGATCGCCGCCACGTCGTTGCCGCCCGCCGAGGCGAGCACGACCAGGGCGCGACGCCACTTGACGATGGACTTGTCGCTCTTTCCGCCGCCCCGGCGCACGATCCGCTGGAGCTGCCTGCCCTCCTCGTCGGAGAGCCGGCGCACCTTCACTGGAGTAGCCATGGGGCCAGTTTGCGCGAGCCGCCCGTTCAGGTGGTGGACGCGCCCCAGAAGTTGGTGGTCAGGGCACTAGCTGTACACCTAGCGCCTGATCCTGGAAGCGCCCCGGGTCAGGACCGTCTGGTAGAGGGTGGCCGGCAGCCGCGAGATGAGGTCGATCACCTTCGCGTCGGGTCCGATGAGCGCACGACGGCGATCACGCTCGACTGCGGTGAGGATCTGGCGCGCCGCCTTCTCCGGGCTGGTGATGAAGATGCGTTCGAAGTCCGCCACGGCCCTGTCTGCGTCGCCGGCGATCGCGGCCACACTCGGATCCATCCGGGCATTGCGGGCGATGTTGGTCTTGATCCCACCCGGGTGGACCGTCGTCACCGACACCTTGGCGCCCTCGATGTCGAGCTCCATCCGCAGCGTGTCGGTGAAGCCGCGGACGGCGAACTTGGCCGCGTTGTAAGCGGACTGCGACGGGACGCTGATGAGCCCGAAGACGCTGGACAGGTTGACGACATGCCCCTCGCCGGACGCTTTGAGGTGGGGCAGGAACGCCTTCGTCCCGTAGACGACACCCCAGAAGTTGATGTTCATCAGCCATTCGAAGTCCGCATAGGTCATGGCCTCGACCGTCGCGCCGAGCGCGACGCCGGCGTTGTTGATGATCAGGTTGACCTTGCCGTGGTCGGCCACCACCCGGTCGGCCCAGGCGTAGACCGCGTCGCGGTCGGCCACGTCGAGGTGCTGGGAGGTGATCTTGTTCCCGAAGCGTCCGCACTGTGCCACCGTCTCCGCCAGGCCGGGGTCGTCGATGTCGGAGAGTGCGACGTGCGCGCCTCGGCGCGCCAGTTCGTTGGCGAGGGCCCTCCCGATGCCTGAGGCGGCGCCGGTGATCGCTGCCACGCGCTCGTCGAAGTCCCTCATGACGCCTGCTCAGGACGCCAATGGGACGGCCGGCTCGGCGACGGGGCCGGAGAACTCCATGAAGGAGTCGTCGATCTCACTCATCTTCAGCGCCCGGTAGTCACGCAGATAGCTCTGGTGGACCTTCCAGGGGTGCACCGACCCCTGCTTGGGAAGCAGGTGCGCGGAGCGTTGGATGTACCCCGACGTCAATCCCAGGATCGGGCCCGAGCCGATGGACCCGTCGTTGTTGCGGGGCACGCACTGGGTCCGCCCTTGCTCGTGCATATGGTTCAACAGGCGGCATACGTAGTCGCAGGTGAGATCGCACTTGAGCGTCCACGAGGCGTTCGTGTACCCGATGGCAACCGCCAGGTTCGGGACACCCTCGAGCATCATCCCCTTGTACGTGAGGCGGTTCGCCGGGTCGACGGCGTGGCCGTCCACACTCAGCGCGATTCCCCCGAGGAACAACAACTGGAGGCCCGTTGCCGTGACGATGATGTCTGCCTCGAGCTCGTTGCCGGAGGTGAGCAGCAGCCCCTTCTCGGTGAAGCGCTCGATGTGGTCCGTGACCACCGACGACGTCCCTTCCCGGATGGACTTGAAGAGGTCGCCGTTCGGGACCGCGCAGAAGCGCTGGTCCCATGGGTTGTAAGAGGGCGTGAAGTGGGTCGCGATGTCGTAGTCATCGGGGAGCTGGCGCTCGAGACCCTTCAACAGCAGGCGCCGGACCAGCTGCGGGTAGCGACGGCTGACGTTGTAGAAGGCCTGCGTCATGAGGGCGTTGAACCACTTAGCGGCGACGCCGGCCTGCTTGGCCGGCAGCAGCTTGCGCAACAGCGCGACGACCGGGCTTTTCTCGGGCAAGGAGGCGATGTAGGTCGGTGAGCGCTGCAGCATGGTGACGTGAGCTGCCGAGCGGGCCAGCGCGGGGACGAGGGTCACAGCGGTCGCCCCGCTGCCGATGACGACGATTCGCGCCCCCGTCACGTCGAGCTCCTCGGGCCAGGCCTGTGGGTGCACGATGGTGCCGGCGAAATCGTCCATCCCCTCGAAGTCGGGCAGGTACCCGTGGTCGTAGCTGTAGTAGCCGCTGCACGAGAAGAGGAATCCCGCAGTGAGGTGGAGCGTCTCGTCGGTGTCGGTGCGCTCGGCGGTGATGTGCCAGAGGGACTCGCTCGTGGACCAGTCGGCCGCAGTGATCCTGTGATTGAAGTGGATGTGGGCGTCGACCCCGGACTCCTTCGCCGTGTCCTTGATGTACTGCAGGATGGAGTCGCCGTCGGCGATGGACTTCTCCCCGTCCCATGGCCGGAACGCGTAGCCGAGGGTGTGCATGTCCGAGTCGGAGCGGATCCCCGGATACCGGAAGAGGTCCCACGTCCCGCCGAGAGCGTCGCGAGCCTCGTAGATCGCGTAGCTGGCCCATGGGCACTCGGTCTGGAGATAGTGCCCGGCGCCGATGCCCGACAGGCCGGCGCCCACGATGAGGACATCGAGATGCGTGAGGTCGGTGCCCCTGGTCGTGGTCATCAGTTTGCCGCTCCGATCAGCTTGTCGTTGAGGGCGCCGTGCTCCCCGAACAGCTCATTCCTCCAGGTTTCCACCAATTTGGGTCGTGTCGCTGTCGTCAGGGTGGAAGTCGGGCCGGTTGTAGTCCTTGAGCTGCGCCCAGATGGCGGGATCCATGATCGGGGACCGCTTGAGCCGTCGCCAGCTCCGGCGCAGGTTGCCCCGGCGGTAGGTGGCGGGGTCGCCGAGCAGCGAGACGATGACAGAGAGACCCATGCCCACGACGAACCCGTAGCGGAAGAAGTTCATCGTCCACACCCGGAGGCGCTCACCGCCGCCGACTGCCTTGTAGACGTCGAAGGCGACAGCCTTGTGCTCGGACTCCTCGAGCGCGTGCCAGACGAAGAGGTCGCGGACGGCATCCGCGCCCATGAGGACGCGGACCTCTTGGTTGGTCAGTACGAGCTCGGCCAGCGTCGCGGTGAAGTGCTCGAGCGCTGCCGTCGCTGCGAGGTTCGCCTTCGCCGGGGCGATGCGCTCCCGCACCCGGAGCCCGATCCGGGTCAGCTTCTCGTAGTGCTTCGTCGGGTAGCCCAACTCGGCCAGCCGGTCGTTGAAGACCCGGTGCTCTCGGCCGTGGACAGCCTCCTGCCCGATGAAGCCGGCGACCTGCCTCTTCAGGGCCGGATCGGTGACCCGGTCCCGGAAGCGGCGCACAGAACGCACGAAATAGTCCTCGCCGTCGGGGAACACGGACGAGAGTGCGGCGATGACGTGGCAAGAGATCAGATCGCCGTCCTCGGCGAAGTGACGGTGCAGCCCTCGCATCGACTCCTCGAAGGACATCCTTCGCGTGGGGACCTTCCGCTCGGGGTCGCTCGTCTGGTTGACCACTGTCGACTGGGCCACTGTCTGTTTCGCCTCCCGCTCGGCTGACGACCAGTATGTTAGAATATCTGAGAATTACTCAAATCCTCTATTTTAGGTGGTCGATCGTGGATTCCGAAGCTGAGCAGGCCCCGGAGACCAAGGGGGCCCAGACCCGCCGGGCCGTCCTCCGGGCGGCGATCGACCGGTTCGGCCGCGACGGGTTCCGAGCGACGTCTGTCGCCGACATCGCGCGTGGCGCCGCCGTCGGCGGCACCGTCGCCTACGCGTACTTCCCCAACAAAGAGGCGCTCTTCCTCGCCGCGGTGGACGAGGACGCGGCGGGCGTGATCCGAGAGGGGCTGGCCACCGTGCTCGGCATGCCTGACATCCGGCGCTGGCACGACACGCTCATCTTCACCCTGGTCGACGCAGTGGAGCGCCATCCGCTGGCCCGACGGCTCTTGGCGGGTCTCGAACCCGAGGTCACCGTCCGGGTGCTGGACATCCCCGCCCTGACCGAGCTGCGGAAGGCGTGCACCGAGCTCCTTCGGACGGGTCAGTCGGCCGGGACCGTGCGGCCCGACATCGATCCGACTGCCGTCGCCAGCGGCATCGTCGCCCTGATGCTCTCGGTGCTCATGGCTGTGACCCAGCTCGGCAGCGAGACCGCGGTGGCCTACTCGCAGGACGTGGCGGCAGTGTTCGAGGCGGCGCTGACCGCACCGCCCGTCCGCCGCGGCGCGTCCGGATCGGACTGACCGCTCCACGCGGGCCCGTCGGCCGAGGTCAGGGTCGAATCGCTGCGGCTGATTCATAACTCTGACGTTAACGTTAAACTTCTGGCCCATGAGGACAACGACCCTGTCCAATGGGAACGGGCGGGCCCCGGCCGTGCGGAACCCGGACATCTCGGGCTACCGGTGGGTGGCCCTGGTGACGGTGACCCTGGGCACGTTGATGGTCTTCATCAACCAGTCGATCGTGCTCATCTCTCTGCCCGACATCTTCCGGGGGATCGACCTCAACCCGCTCACGCCCGGCAACACCGGCTACATGCTGTGGATGCTGATGGGCTTCATGGTGGTGCTGGCCGTGCTGGTCGTCTCCCTGGGCCGGGTCGGCGACATGTTCGGCCGGGTGAGGATCTTCAACCTCGGCTTCGCCGTGTTCACCGTCTTCTCCGTTCTTCTCGCCGTCACCTGGCTCACCGGGACCCAGGGAGCGATCTGGCTGATCGTCATGCGGGTGGGTCAGGGGGTCGGGGGCGCCATGCTCTTTGCCAACTCCTCGGCCATCATCACCGACGCCTTCCCCGCTCACCAACGGGGTCTCGGCCTCGGCATCAACAACGTCGCCGCCATCGCGGGCTCCTTCATCGGGCTGGTCCTCGGTGGGCTGCTGGCCCCCGTGGAGTGGCACCTGGTCTTCTTGATCTCGGTGCCCTTCGGCGTCCTCGGGACGGCCTTCGCATACGTGAAACTCGAGGACCTCGGGATACGGACCCCGGCCAAGATCGACTGGCTGGGCAACACCACCTTCGCCGTCGGCCTGATCCTCATCCTGGTGGGGATCACCTACGGCCTGCTTCCCTACGGCGGGCACACCATGGGGTGGACCAGCCCCATCGTCATGGTCGAGATCTTCGGAGGCATCGCGATCCTGGTGGCGTTCGGGATCATCGAGACGAAGGTGCCGCAGCCGATGTTCCACCTGTCGCTGTTCCGTATCCGTGCCTTCACCGCGGGCAACGTGGCCAGCTTCCTGGCCTCGCTGAGCCGCGGCGGGCTCATGTTCATGCTGATCATCTGGCTGCAGGGGATCTGGCTCCCACTGCACGGCTACAGCTTCGCCCAGACACCCCTATGGGCCGGCATCTACATGATCCCGTTGACGGTCGGTTTCCTGGCCGCCGGCCCGGTCAGCGGGGTGCTGGCCGACCGCTACGGCGCCCGCCCGTTCGCAACGGGGGGGCTGGTGCTGGTGGCGCTGAGCTTCGTCGCCTTGGTCATGCTGCCGGTGAACTTCTCCTACGGCGGCTTCGCCGCGCTCATCTTCTTGAACTCCGTGGGCATGGGCATGTTCATCGCGCCGAACCAGACCGGCATCATGAACAGCCTCCCGGCCGACCAGCGCGGTGCGGGCGCCGGCATGGCGGGGACCTTCAACTCCTCCGCCCAGGTGCTGTCCATCGGCATCTTCTTCACCCTCATGATCCTGGGTCTGGCCTCGACGCTGCCGGTCGCGCTGTACCACGGCCTCACCGCCCAGGGCGTGAGCCCGGCCGTGGCGACGAGGGTCTCGCACCTGCCGCCGGTCGGCAGCCTCTTCGCCGCCTTCCTCGGGTACAACCCGATGCAGGTGCTCCTCGGCCACGCCGAGCTGGCGCACCTGCCGCCGGCGACTACGGCCTACCTGACCAGCCGCCAATTCTTCCCGCACCTCATCTCGTCGGCCTTCTCCAAGGGGCTGACGGAGGCCTTCACGTTCGCCGCGGCCGTCTGCCTGCTCGGCGCCGTGGCCTCTCTCATGCGCGGCGGCAAGTACCACCACGTCGAGGAGATCGTCGGGGTGCGTGCGGACGAGGGCGACGACTGGGTGCCGGCCCAGGTGGCAGTGGCCGAGACCGAGCCGTTGCTGGTGGACTGAGATGGCCGTGTCCACCCAGCGCAAAGAGGCCGCACCGCCCCCCGGCGAAGAGGTCGCCGAAGCGGGCATTCGCATCAGCGACGCGGCGACCCGGGTGGGCGTGTCCGCCCGGACGCTGCGCTACTACGAGGAGCTCGGTCTGCTCACCCCGTCGCTGTACACCGCGGGGGGCGAACGTCGGTACACCCTTGACGACCTGGCCCATCTGCAGCGCATCCTCGAGCTGCGCGAGGTCCTCGGCATGAACCTCGACGAGATCCGCGAGTTCCTGTCCCTCGAGACCAGGCTCGACGAGCTGCGGGCCACGTACCGCGCCACCAAAGGTGCCACGACGAAGAAGGCGCGGGCGGAACAGAAGGCGACGCTCCAGGAGGCACTCCTCCTCAACGAGTCCCTCGCCGAGCAGATCAGCGCCAAGCTGGCCCGGATGGACGGATTCCGCGCCAAGCTCGTCAGCGACGCCCAGCGGTGTCGCGAGCTCCTGTCCGAGCTCGAGTGACGGCCGGCGCGGTTCGCTAGATTCGGCCGCTGGTGGCTTCCGACGGCTGTGCCCAGGCGAACGACGCGCTGGTACGCGACTTCATGGCGGCCTGGGAGCGTCGGGACACAGCCTTCATCCTCGAATGCTTCACCGAGGACGCCGTGTACCACAGCATGCCGTTGACCCCGATCGTCGGGAAGGAAGCCATCGAGGCCTGGGTGAGGGGATTCGAGGATGTGCCGCCGGGGCGACTCGAGGTCCGCAACCAGGTGGCGTCCGGAGCCGTGGTGATGAACGAGCGGACCGACTTCATCACGCTCAACGGGAAGCCGGTGACACTGCCGATCTGCGGCGTCTTCGAAATGGACGGCGGCCGGATACGAACGTGGCGGGAGTACTTCGACCTGGCGCCGGCCACGGCGGTCTTCAAGCGCTGACACGCCGGCGCTCCCGGCCCGGGCCGGGGGCGCAACGCAGTGTCTACGCTTGGCGTCGTGGCCTACGACGAGGAATTGGCCGACCGGATCCGGGCCCTCATCGCCAAGGAGCGCGGGCTGAGCAAGAAGAAGGTGTTCGGTGGCCTGGCCTTCCTCATCGGCGGCACCATGGCCATCGCCGCCAGCGGGCAGGGCGGCATCCTGGTCCGCGTCGACCCGGCGCAGTCCGGCCGGTTGGTCGCCAGCACAAGGACGACAGTCGCCGAGATGCGCGGGCGCCTCATGTCGGGCTGGTTGCGGGTGGGCTCAGCAGACGTGCGGCCCAAACCACAACTGGCGAAATGGGTGACGCTGAGCACCACCTCCGCCCGCTCGCTGCCGGCCAAGCGGTAGGCGCCCGGCACGACTGGGTGAGCGAGAGCGCACGCGCATGACCCGAGCGGCAGAGACGTCGGCGCCCGCTCCGGACGGCAGCCGGGCGGGCATCGTCGGGAGGCTCAGGTCCAAGGACCCCGATCTCCTCGTGGTGAAGCGCTCCGTGAGGGCGGCGATCGTGATGCCGTCGGTCTTCGCGATCGCCCACGTCGCCTTCTCGGACCCCCAGGTGAGCCTCTTCGCGGCGTTCGGGTCGTTCGCCCTCCTGCTCCTGGTCGAGTTCACCGGTCGCGCCCGCGCCCGCCTCGTCTCCTATCTCGGTCTCTACCTGGTCGGGAGCTGCTTCATCGTGCTCGGGACCCTGGTCTCGACGCACAAGGTCGCCGCCGTCGCGTCCATGGCCCTGGTCGGCTTCGGCGTGCTCTTCGCCGGCATTGCGGCCCCTCCGGCAGCGACGGCGTCGACCGCCGCCCTTCTCACCTTCGTGCTCCCGGTCGCGGTGGCAGCGCCGTCCTCGGAGATCGGTCCGCGGCTGGTGGGGTGGACGCTGGCGGCCGCCTTCTGCATCACCGCTTGCCTCCTCGTCTGGCCGCCGCCCTGGCACGACAACCTCCGGCGTCGCCTGTCGGCCGCTGTCTCTGCGGTGGCCCGGCTTGCCGATGCGCGCGCAGCGGGCAGGACGGACCCCGTGGCGCGCGCCGACGTCACGACCCAGCTGGCACTGTTGCGCCAGCAGTTCTCGGGCACGCCGTACCCGCCGACCGGTGCCGCGGCGGGTGCGGTGGCGCTGTCCAAGCTGGTGGGGCGGGTCGAGTGGGTGTCGGATAACACGGCCATGGTCGGTGACGAGCACTGGTCGACCGAGCGGGCCGCCCAGGCGATCACCGAGAAGGTGGCCGAGACACTCCACCAGGCGGCGTCCTTGATCTGCGACGGCGACGCCCACCCCGTCGACGATCCCGCCAAGATCAGCGCGGTCCGGGATGCGACCAGGGCACTCGACGAACTCATCGACGCTGAGCTGGCGGCCGACGTCTCCGCGCTCACCGAAGCCGCCGTCGTGGATCGAGGTCCCGACACCGAGGCAGCACCAGAAGAGGACGGGAGCATCGCGGCGGCGCTGGACCCGGGGTTCCATGCCCGGGCACTGGGCATCGCGGCGGAGATGGTGGCCGACGCGGCGCTCGAGGCGTCCGGGGCGCCGGCGGTGGTCGACCGGCGGCTGGGGATGGGCGACGAATCCACGCCGAACCTGTTCGCCCACCGGCTGCTGTCCCATCTCTCGTTTCGCTCGGTGTGGTTCCGAAACGCGCTGCGGGGCGCCGTCGGCCTGGCGCTCGCCGTCACGGTGGTCGAGGTCACCAACGTCCAGCACGGCTTCTGGGTGGTCCTCGGCACCCTGTCGGTGCTGCGCTCCAATGCGCTGGGCACCGGCGCGACCGCCCTGCGCGCCGTCGGGGGCACGGCGTTGGGGTTCATCGCCGGCTCGGTCATCACCATCGGCGTCGCCGACCACTCGGTCCTGCTCTGGGCGCTCCTCCCGCTGGCGGTGCTGGTGTCTGGTGTGGCCCCCTCCATGATCTCCTTCGTCGCCGGGCAGGCCGCCTTCACCTTGGTGGTGATCATCCTCTTCAACATCATCGAGCCGGTCGGCTGGAGAGTCGGCCTCACCAGGATCGAGGACGTGGCGATCGGCTGCGGCGTGAGCATCGTGGTGGGCCTGCTCTTCTGGCCGCGGGGCGCCACGGCGGCGCTCGGGCGGGCGCTGTCCCAAGCCTTCGTCGCGAGCTCGGGCTACCTGGCCGACGCGGTGGAGCGCTTGACCATGACCTCGCGCTCCGTGGACACCGGTCTGGGCCAAGAGGCCTCGCACCGCGCCTACCTGCTGCTCGACGACGTCTTTCGCCAGTTCTTTGCCGAGCGCGGCGCGAAGGTGGTCTCCGTCGAGGCGATCTCCCGCCTCTTCACGGGTTCGAACCGCCTCCGGCTGGCGGCCTACACCCTGGCCACGCTCCCGGTACGTCCTCCCGAAGCCGGCCGGCCGGAGCTCGAGTCCGTCGCAATCGCCGAGGCCGTCCTGCGGGACTCGTACGCGTCCAGTCACCGGTGGTATCAGGGGTTCGCGGACATGCTCGACGACCGGCGCGGGTCGCTCGACCTGCCCACCCCGCACAGCGAGGTCCTCCACCATGTGCTCCGGACCGCGTTCGACGACGTCCGGGCCCAGCAACGTGTCGACCGGGTGCAGACCACCCTCCAGATGCTCTGGGCGGACGAGCTCCTCGAGAACCAGAGCCAGATGCAGGTCGACCTGCTCGCCTCGGCCGACCTCTTCGTGCGGCGCAAACGGAGGGGGATGCTGATCTAGCTAGGTGTCCCGACTTGCCCTGCGTGGCGCGTACCGATGAATGTCGTCGGATCATGGTTACAGTGAGCCGGCTCGACGGGGGCGATCGCGGACATGGGAGAGGGGCGGTGCCGATGCGGGTCGGGGGTTACTGCGGCAGGGTTGGGCCGGGTCGCGTGTCTCCGCGCCCGGACCGTGTGATGCCGGCCGCACGACGGGGGATCATCGCTGTGGTCGGAGTTGCAACGCTCTGTGGGGTCCTCCTCCCGGCCGCCGCCTTCGGCAACACGGCACCGTTGCCAACGACCACGACCACACCGGGCACCACCACGACGACGGTGACAACGCCGATCACCTCAGGGGCACCGGTCACCACGACGACGGTGACAACGCCGATCACCTCAGGGGCACCGGTCACCACGACGACGGTGCCGCAGCATGTCATCAACCAACCGAATCTGAACGCGCTCTCACCTCACATCGACGCGTTGCGCGGGAGCGGCGTTCAGTACCAGTACAGCTCGGGGCCGTCCTCACAGCGAACTGCGCCCGGCGTACCCAGCTGCCTGACGTCGCCCGGCGGGCCCTATCTCTACGACGCGAACAACCGCGTCGTGCTGCTGCATGGCGTCAACGTCGTCTAGAAGCACCCCCCGTACATCGCCTATCCGGACCCGGGCAAGCCGTGGGACCTCAGCGCGTCGGACGCGGCGAGGATGCAGAGCCTCGGTTTCAATATCGTACGTCTCGGGATCGAATGGCAGGCCCTCGAGCCCGGTTCCGGTGGCCCGAACCAACCCAAGGTCTGCACTCGGGGGACTCCGGGGGATCCTCACGAATTCAACCGAGCGGTGGCCGAGGCCTATCTGAGCCACGTGGCGGCGACGGTGCACCTGCTCAGCCGCTACGGCATCTACACGCTCCTCGACATGCACCAGGATGTCTATAACGAGGACTTCCGCGGCGAGGGGGCGCCCGACTGGGCCGTGTGTACCGACGGCGTGCCCATCGTGCCGAGTGGCGGGCGGTGGTCGAGCAACTATGCGAATCCGCAGCTCGACACGGCGGTCCACCACTTCTGGACCAATGACGTCGTGGGCAACCTCCAGGGACAATACGACCTCGTCTGGGCCACGGTGGCGAGCTATTTCAAGAACGATCCCTGGGTCGTCGGCTACGACCCCTACAACGAACCGTTCTCAACCGAGACTCAGACCGCGGCGCAGTCCACCTTCACGGGCAACCTGGAGTGCTTCTACACGGGGACCGACCATACCGGATTCTTGGCCAACGGGTCCTCACCCCTCGAGTGCCCCGCCGACGTCCCGACCAACGGACTGATCCCGTCGATCCAGGCCGTGGACCACCGCCACCTGATCTTCACCGAGCCGGACATCTACTGGGTGCAGGGTGGGAACATCCCATCTCAGCTGGGTCCCATGCCGTTCAAACGCGTCGTCTTCAACTTCCACGTCTACTGCGGGGACCGTAGCCCGATCACCGGCAATCCAACCGATCTGTTGCGCTGCCTGCAGTCCGAGGAGACGGCGGCGTCCGAGCAGGACATCACCCGCCTCTCCATGAGCTCGCAGTACCAGTCCAGTGGCCCGGCCATCTTCATGAGCGAATTCGGCGCCACGACGAGTACGTCCCTCGCCGGGTTCGACACCGAGTGGGCCGGGTTGAACCAGGTGGGCTGGACCTACTGGGCCTGGAAGTACTACGACGACCCCACCGGATCATCGGCCGAGGGCCTCGTCCTGGCCGACGGGATCTACACGCCCATCGTGACGGTGCTGTCGCGCACGTACCCGCAGGAAGTAGCCGGGATCGCCAACTCGGTCCTGTTCAATCCCTTCACCGGCGCGTTCAACATGACCTATGCACCCAGCCTCGCCGCCCGTGGGGCAACGGTGATCGACGTCGCAGCGTCGCAGCACTACCCGACCGGCTGGTGTGCGGCGGTCAAGGGCGGGCGGATCACCTCGAGCCCCGGCGCGACGCACCTCACCATCCGGACCACGGGGAGCCCGTTGCAAGTCTACGTCTCTGTCACCGCCGGATCGTGCCCGTCCTGACCGGTCCGCCGCCCAGGTAGGAACGGCTGCCTCATGGCACGGCTCAGGATGGCGGGCGCGGACGCTCCATGCACTGCACGTCGAAGTAGATCGGCAACAGGTACTTGACGTAGAAGGCGTGGATCGTCAAGTCGGGATAGACGAGGTCCTCGTAGCGACGGATCGTGACCCTGTCGTCCTTCTCTGCGTACCACTCGCACGCATCGAGCAGCCCGTCGACTTCCTGGCGCGTGTCCTGCAGAAGCCCGAGGTGGTCGTAGCCGGGCGAGGACATCGGCTTGTCGCTCTCGGCGAGGAGGATGAACTGATCCGGATCTGGCATCAAGAGGTGGCAGGACTGTCCGACGACCTGCGTGTCCAGCCCATTCCAGCCGAAGATGGACGAATAGAACGCGTCGATCCCCTCACGGAACGACTCGGTGAGAGTACCGACCGGAAACGTCAACTCCATGTGGTTGAACCGCATTGCCTGCTCCTGTTCCTCGGCTATCGCTCCATAGTGTGGCGCGAAAGGGCGGGCGGCGTCCTGCAGCGGTGGGCGGGCCCGTCGACAGCGATGCGAGTCTCGGTGTCCAGAGGAGACGCCGGTGTGAAGGTGGAGGGGCGCGAGGGTCGCTAGATCTGCGCGTGGATCTCTCTTTGGATCCGTTTCTGCTGGGCTGCGATGAGAGCGTCGGCATGGGGTGGCACTGCGGCGAGCTTGGCGGCGGCGGGAGGAAGGGACGAGGCGGGTAGTGCGGTGCACGTCGTGTGGAACATCGCCTGGTCCATGGTCGTGATCGAGCTCGCGGGGAGCGCGTCCGGGTTGGGAAACGGGTTCTTGGGAGCGTCGAGCTCGGGAGGCTCGGCGAACGGCGCCTTCTTCGCCGTGAGGTCGAAGAAGTCCAACATGTTGTGGGCGTTGGCGTCGCGGTAGGTCAGGGCCGGGAGATTCCACTTGGTCTCGACGAGTTTGAGGATCGATGTGTGGTCGAAGGTCTGGTGTGACACGTAGTTCTTCTTCGACCAGGCCGAAACCACGCAACAGGGCACGCGGAACCCGGTGTAGTCGTACGAGCCGGGGAGGTCGCCGGGTTCCAGGAGGGGCGCCACGTTGTCCGGTTTGACCGCGGGCTGCGGCGGGACGTGGTCGTACCAACCTCCGTGTTCGTCGTAGACCCAGATAAGTGCCGTTTTGTCCCATGCCGGTCCACGCATCACGGCATCGACGAAGAGCGCGGCGTACCCCTCACCCACCGTGATGTCCCCGTCCTCCTCGGAGAAGTTGGTGTAGGGATCGACGAGGCTGAACGCCGGAAGGCTCCCCGACGCCGCGTCGTCGAAGAACTGCGTCATGTGGACGGCCTTGGTTCGATTGTTCAAGAAAACCGGCTCGAAGAGGGCACAGGTCGGAAGGTCCGGGTAGTAGTCCTTCCAGGAGATGCCGTGCTCGTTGAGGCGGTCGAAGATCGTCCCGTTCGGGGCGTCCACCTTGGAGATGCCCGTCACGTCGGTTCTGATGTTGCCGAGTGCCGTTCCGGCGATGAGGAAACGGCGATTCGGGTACGTCTGGGCCATCACGGACGAGAAATAGCGGTCGCCGATGGGGAAGTGAGAGGCCATCGAGTGGTAGAAGGGCAGATCGTTGCCGTTCCAGTAGCCCATTGCCGCGCCGCCGCACGCTTTGACGAAGCCCATGTTGGTGCCGTTGTCCCGCGCGATGTGCGACGCGTTCCACGTCTGGGTCACGCCTGCGTCGCTCTCGCCGCAGGTGCTCGGGATGTGGAATGAGCGAACGTAGCCGCCGGACGGGTCCGGGTTGTAGTTGACGGGCTCTCCGTCCGGGCCAGCTGTCAGTCCGTCGCCGCGGCCCAACGTGCCCAGGTGGTCGTCGAACGAGTGGTTCTCCATCATGAGCACGACGATGTGCTCAATCTGGGGGAGGGTATCGGTTCCCGGGGGAAGGTGCGGATAGGGGAGCGATCCGGGTCGGCGCAGCGATCCGTGCGCCCCGAGACCCGCGGCTCGTGCGGCGGCTGCGTAGGCGACGCTGCCGACGGCCGCTCCCAGCCCGGACGCGACCGCGCCGGCGAGCAGCGACCGGCGGGAGAGCCGGAGCGTCCACGGCGACTGCGGGTGACGGGGATCCTGGCTCACCGCCGTCACGGTAACAGCGCCTTTCGCGTCGCCGCCGGGCAGGGCGGTGTCCCGGCTCCGGGCCCCACGTCCTCGGGGCAGCGAGGCACGAGACCCTGTCCGCCTCTCGATCCCCCCTCGTCGTCGCGAGGGGGGCGTCTCGCCGACGAAGTTGATCGACCATTGTCCGCGTCGGTCGGCGGCGAGATGACGCAACCGGAACGCACCTCTATTGCGAGACTCCATCGGTAGATTGCTCGCAATCAGCCGAGGAGTCGCGCACGGGTGCCATCCACGAGGGTTGCAGACCGTGCGCGTCGTCGGGGTTGGGTCGACGGGTCATGAGGGGGCAGTCGTGAGGTGGTCGGGAACATCGGCGTGTCGTGACGCCCGCAGCCGGGTCATGACCGGTGACGGTGCACAGAAGTCGCTCCGCCTCCTCGCGCTCGGCGCGGTGATGATGCTGGGCATCGGGGGAGTCGGCCTTTCGGCGGGAGCAGCGACGCCGTCGCAGGGCAGCGCACAGATCGGCCATGCATCCCAACAGCCGGGCGGCAACTTCTGGTTGGCGGACAGTGCCGGGGCAGTCTGGAACTTCGGGGACACGCAGTCCTTCGGATCGGCGGCGAACGTGCCGCTGGCCCACCCGATCGTGGGCATCACCCCGACCAACGATGACGGTGGCTACTGGCTCGTCGCCTCCGACGGCGGCATCTTCAATTACGGCGACGCTCCCTTCGAGGGATCCACCGGCGGGATCGCCCTGGTCAAGCCGATCGTCGGCCTGACGCCGACCAACGACGACCGCGGCTACTGGCTCGTCGCCTCCGACGGAGGGATCTTCGCCTTCGGCGATGCCGCGTTCTACGGATCGACGGGAGGCATCCGTTTGAACCAGCCGATCGTCGGGATGGTCTCGACGCCGAGCGGGCACGGCTACTGGCTCGTGGCTTCCGACGGCGGCATCTTCGCCTTCGGCGACGCGCGATTCGCGGGATCGACCGGTGCCATCCACCTCAACCAGCCCATCACGGGCATGACCACCACGGCCGACGGGCTGGGCTACTGGCTCCTCGCCAGCGACGGGGGGGTCTTCACCTTCGGGGACGCCCAGTTCAACGGTTCGACCGGTGGCAATCCCAGTCCGGACCCTGCGCAGAAGCTGGTCGCCCCGAAGGTCGGGCCGGGCTATTGGATCGTGGACCAGAACGGAACGTCGCATCCCTTCGGGGGCGTGGGCGGTGTGCCGCCTGCTCAGGGTCTCATGTTCCGACCGGTGACCCCCGGCGACAAGGCAGTGCTCTTCGCGTTCGCGCAGCTGGGCAAGCCCTACATCTGGGGCGGCAACGGCCCGGTGGGCTATGACTGCTCGGGGCTTGCCCTGGCCTCGTGGGAGAACGGGGCGGGGATCGGCTTCGCACGGGTGGCCGACGATCAGTACCACACGGCCGGACAACCCGTACCGATGGATTCGCTCGCGGCGGGCGACCTCGTGTTCTGGGGATCGAACCAGGCCGACTGGACGAGCGTCTACCACACCGCGATCGTCGTGGGCGGTGGCCAGATCGTCGAGGCGACGGGTGACCACGTGCAACTGAACTCGCTCGGCCAGTGGGGGCAGAGCGACCTGATGCCGACGGGACGCCGTCCCTAGACAGGTTCGACTCGGAACGGATCCAATCAGCACCCCCAACCGGATTCGAACCGGTGCTGCCGCCGTGAAAGGGCGGTGTCCTAGGCCGCTAGACGATGGGGGCGGGACCGTGCAGGGCGCACGGGGACATCAAGCCTAATGGGCGCCGATCGGCACCCCCGGCGCCGACGTGTCGTGGACGAGCGGGGCGGGCACCGCCTCCGGGGCGTGGTACGTGCAGGCGAGGAACGTCTGCACGGCGCCGATCACCAGCGCGGTGGCGCCGAGCAGGTGGACCTCGACGAGCAGTGCGGGCAGGTGGGTGAAGTACTGCGTGTACCCGACCCCAGCCTGGGCGACCATGACCACCATGAGGATGCGACCCGAGCGGCGTACACGCTCGGGCACGTCGCCCTGGTGGAGCGCCACCACCAGGCCGAGGGTGACACCGATCAGGAGCAGGGCGAGGCTCGAGTGGAGCTCGGCCATGTCGCGCAGCGCGATCGGGATCCGCTTGGCGATCTGCTGCCCGGCGCTGTCGCCCGCGTGGGGCCCGGCCCCGGTGACGGCGGTGCCGGCGGCGATCACGAGTGCCAGCAGCGCGAGGAGTCCGTAGTAGAGGCGGAGCAGGGGCCGGGGCACCAGGAGGTGGGCCGCTCCTGGCGTGTAGTCGCGGGTGGAGCGGTGGACGAGCACCACCGCGTCGACCAGCAGGAGCATGGTGGCGAAGAAGTGCACCATGACGACGTAGGGATTGAGCTTGGTGTAGACCACGATCCCCCCGAGGACGGCCTGGGCCAGCACGCCGGCCACGAGGCCGCCGCTGAGCCAGATGAGGTCGCGCCGCCGGGGGGAGCGGAAGATCGAGGCCAGAAAGGCCGCCGCCACCGCGACGACGAGCACGACCGTGACCAGGCGGTTCCCGAACTCGACCAGCCCGTGGAATTGGAGGGCCGGGGTCAGGTGCCCCGCCGAGCACGACGGCCAGTCGCTGCAGCCCAGCCCCGATCCGGTGAGGCGGACCGCCCCGCCGGTGACGACGATGAGGGCGGTCAGGACCAGGGCCAGGACGTTCAGCCGGTGGCTCAACGAGGGCGAGACGGTGGGGGTTCGGCGCCGCGACACTCGGGCCAAGGTTACCGGGGGCTTTCGCCTGGTCCCGGGCGCGTCCTGGTCCTAGGCTGAGCGCACATGTCCATCAAGGCGCCCGCCCTCCAAGACCGTCGAGCGGGGTGGTCGTGGCAGACGATCGGGGCCTACATCGCCCTGACCAAGCCACGGATCATCGAGCTCCTGCTGGTCACGACGCTCCCCACCATGATCGTGGCCCAGCGCGGGCTGCCGCCGGTCTGGCTGATGGTGGCCACCCTGGTCGGCGGAGCGCTGGCGGCCGGGGGGGCGAACGCGATCAACATGGTGGTCGACCGCGACATCGACCGGCTCATGAAGCGGACCAAGAACCGGCCGCTCGTCACGGGGGCGATGACGCCGACGGCGGCACTGGTCTTCGCACTCTCCCTCGAGGTGGCCGCCTTCGTGGAGCTGTGGCTGGCGGTCAACCTGCTCTCGGCCGTCCTGGCCATCTCGGCCACCCTCTTCTACGTGTTCGTCTACACGCTGTGGCTCAAGCGCCGGTCCACGCAGAACATCGTGATCGGCGGCGCGGCCGGCGCGGTACCGGTCCTCGTCGGGTGGGCCGCCGTCACCGACAGCCTGGCCTGGGCGCCGGTGGTGCTCTTCGCCATCATCTTCATCTGGACGCCGCCGCACTTCTGGTCGCTGGCCGTGCGCTACAAGGAGGACTACGCGGCAGCGGACGTGCCGATGCTGCCGGTCGTGGCGTCGATGAAGCGAACGACGACGGAGATCGTCTACTACACAGTGGCCCTGGTGGCGGTGTCGTTCCTGTTCGGGCCGGTGGCCCACATGGGCTGGATCTACATGATCACCGCCGCGGTGCTCGGCGGCGGGTTCCTGTACTTCGTGACCCGGCTGTGGGGGCTGGCCCAGAACGGGCAGGCGACCGGGCGCGACGCGATGAAGGTCTTCGGGTACTCCATCACCTACCTGACCGTGCTCTTCGTGGCCATGGCGGGCGACGTACTCATCAGCAACCACATTCACTAACGTCCCCGCTGCGATGACGGACGCATCACCCACCGAGCCGTCGGCTGCGCCTGCGCCTACTCCCGGTGCGGTTCCCGTCCCGGCGCCCCGCAAGCCGCGCAAGGTCTTCCTGCTGGTCGGCGTCGTCCTCGCCGTGCTGATCGGGATCTTCCTGTTCACCGGTCTCGGCACCAACCAGAACACGTCGGGAGCACCGCATGCGGGAGGCCAGGTGCCGTCCTTCACGGCCTCGAACATCGGTCCCGTCGGCCCCTCCCAGGTGTCTGTGCCGGCCGACGGCGGGGGCAACGGCACCCCCGCGGTGCTGATGTTCTTCGGGGCCTGGTGCACGAGTTGCAAACAGGAGCTGCCGCCACTCACCGCGGCCATCCGGCGGCAGGACAAGGCCGGGGGCTCGCTGGCGCGGATCCGGGTCATCGGCGTCGACAGCTTTGACGGGACGTCGGCGGCCAAGTCGTTCATGACGGCGGAGGGCGTGCACTTCCCAGTGGCGTCGGACCCGCAAGCCGACATCACGAGCGGCCTCTTCTATTTCAAGGGAGACCCCTACACCGTGTTCGTGAAAGCCGACGGGACGATCAGCAGGATCGTCATCGGCGCTCAGTTGAATGCATCGACCTTCACCGCAGACGAGCGGGCGCTCATTCCCAGCGGAACGTGAGCGCCGCCGCCAGCGGCGCGGCGGCGGCCCAGACGGCGAGCACGGCCCAGGACTCCGGTGGCACCGGGGCACCGGTGCCCAGCGTGGCGTGGAGTGCCGCCGAGAGCGCCTCGGCGGGCAGGAGCTTGGCGAAGGTGGCCAGCCCGCTCGGCAGCTTCGTGATGGGGACGATCATCCCGCCCAGCAGCAGGAGGACGAGGTAGAGGCCGTTGGTGGCCGCCAGGTTGACCTCGGCCCGCAGGGTGCCGGCCATGAACAGCCCGATGCCGGCGAAGGCGGCCGAGCCCAGCAGGATGGCGCCGATCGCGGCGGGCACCACGGCGCCGCCGGCCCGCCCGGGGTCCCAGCCCAGCGCGAGACCGACCGGGAGCAGGACGGCGGCCTGGAGCAGCTCGACGGCGACGATCGTGACGATCTTGGCGCCGAGCAGGCGCGGGCGGCCGAGCGGCGTCGAGCCGAGGCGCTTCAGCACGCCGTAGCCGCGCTCGAAACCGGTGGCGATGCCGAGCGACACCATCGCGGTAGACATGACGGCGAGCGAGAGGATGCCGGGCACGAAGAACTGCGCCGGTGTGGTCGTGGGCGTCGAGACGACCGACACCTTGGAGAAGAAGAGCAGGAAGACGACGGGGATGCCGAGGGTGAGCAGCAGTGTCTCCCCGCGGCGCAGGGTCATGTAGATCTCGGCGCCGGTCTGGGCGGTGAGCGGGCGGAGTGTGGTGGCGGTGCCGGTGGCGGTACTCATCGCTCCCGCCTCGTGCCGTGCCGCCGGCCCCGGCCACTGCCCTGCGGCCGTGTGTCGGTCTCCTCCGGTATCGGCGTGGCGGCCGTCGCCGCTCCGACGGCCTCGAAGTAGACGTCCTCGAGGGTCCTGCCTGCGACCAGGTCGGTGAGCGCCGCGCCGCGTTCGGCCAACCAGGTGGCGACGGCGGCGGTCGCGGCGGGTCCCGCCACCGCCGGCCCCTCGACCCGGTAGCGGCCCGGCGCCGTCTCGGTGACCACGGTCCCGGCGCCCACGGCAGCCGCCCACGCGGCGGTGTCGAGGCCGGGCGGCGCACCGAGCGTGATGACCGGCGTGGCGCGGCCGTCCGCGGTGGCGAGCTCGCGTGGCGTGCCCTCGAGCACGATGCGCCCCGACGACAGGATCACGATGCGGTCGGCCATCTTCTCGGCCTCGCCCAGCTCATGGGTGGTCAGCAGGACGCAGACGCCCGTCTCCTTCAGTCCGGCCACCACGGCGCGCACGGCGATGCGCCCTTCGGGGTCGACCCCGGCCGTCGGTTCGTCGAGGAAGGCCACCTCGGGGCGCCCGATGAGCGCGAGCGCGAGCGAGAGGCGCTGCTGCTCTCCCCCCGAGAGGTGGCGCCAGGGAGTGGCGGCTACGGCACGCAGCCCGACGAGGTCGAGCAGCTCGCCCGTGGGCAGGGGATCGCGGTAGTAGGCGGCGAAGAGGTCGAGGACGCGGCCCGGTGCGAGCATCGGGTAGACGCCGCCGCGCTGGAGCATGACGCCGATGCGGCCCGTGAGCGCGGCATGGTCGGCGATCGGGCGCAGCCCGAGGACGCGCACGTCCCCGGCCGCGGGACGCCGGTAGCCCTCGAGCGTCTCGACGGTCGAGGTCTTGCCCGCCCCGTTGGGGCCGAGGACGACGAGCACCTCGCCGGGCTCGGCGCTCAGGTGCAGATCGTCGACGGCGGGGGGCGTGCCGGCCGGGCCGTAGCGCACGGTGAGGCCGGTGACCAGGACGGCGGGCACGGCGTCGCAGGCTACTTTGAAGTGGAGTGATCGATATCCGGGCGCTCCGCGACGATCCCGACGGGATCAAGGCCGCGCTCGCCCGGCGCGGGGTCGAGGCGGCCGAGGTCGAGGCGGTGATAGAGGCCGACGTGGCGCGGCGGGCCGCCCGGACCCGCTTCGAGGACCTGCGGCGCGAGGTGAAGGCGCTCTCGCGCCAGGTCGGGCAGGCCAAGAAGGCGGGAAAGGAAGCGCGGGCCGAGGAACTGCGCGCCAAGAGCCTGGAGGTGGGCGAGGACGAGCGGGTGGCGGCGGCCGAGGCCGACGCAGCCACCGAACGCGTGCGCACCGGATTGCTCTATCTCCCCAACATCCCGGCCGAGGACGCGCCGACGGGGACGGGCGAGGCGGACAACGTGGAGGTCCGCCGGTGGTGGCCGGGCCAGGACCTCGGGCGGCCGGAGCCGGAACGGCTCGACCACCAGCACGTGCCGCACTGGGAGATCGGCGAGGCGCTGCAGATCCTCGACATGGAGCGGGGGGCGCGCCTGGCCGGCTCGATGTTCCCGCTCTACCGCGGCCCGGGGGCGCGCCTGCTGCGCGCGCTGACGGCATTCGCCATCGACCGCCACTCGCCGGCCTACGAGGAGATCCGTCCGCCGACCGTCGTGCTCACGGAGACCATGACGTCGACCGGACACCTGCCCAAGTTCGCCGACGACGCGTACCACATCGAGCGCGACGACCTGTGGCTGATCCCGACGGCCGAGGTGCCGCTGACCTCCATGCACCGGGGCGAGATTCTGGAGGAGTCGCAGCTGCCGCTGCGCTACACGGCGTCGACGGCGTGCTACCGGCGCGAGGCGGGCTCGGCCGGGCGCGACACGCGCGGGCTGCTGCGGGTGCACGAGTTCGACAAGGTGGAGCTGTTTGCCTACGCGACGCCCGAGGGTGCGCTCGACGCTCAAGCCGACATCCTGCAGCGGGCCGAGTCGATGCTCCAGGACCTCGAGCTGCCCTACCGCGTGCTCGACCTCTGCACGGGGGACCTGGGTGGCTCGTCGGCCCGCACCTTCGACCTGGAGGCCTACGCGCCCGGTGTCGACCGCTGGCTCGAGGTCAGCTCGGTCAGCTGGTTCCGCGACTACCAGGCGCGGCGGGCCAACGTGCGCTACCGGCCTGCCGGCGGCGGCCCGCCGCAGCTGGTGCACACGGTGAACGGCTCGGCACTCGCCTGGCCGCGGATCTGGGCCGCCCTCGTGGAGAACGGCCGCCAGGAGGACGGGACGGTGATGCTGCCCGAAGCTCTGGCGCCGTATCTCGGCGGGGAGCTGTTGCTCAAGGCGCCATGACAGCGACCCGGAGGGCCAGGAAGGGGGCGGGGAACAGGGCGGGGAACGGGTCAAGGGCTTCGAAAACTCTCAACCGTTCCGTTGACAGTTTTTCGGGAAACACTCCGTGGGTTGCGGGCCACCCGTTGGCGGAGGTCGGGGCCGCGTGACCGCCGCTGGCGGGCAGGGCGCCGGAGCGAACCGCCTGGCCTGGGCGCTCGGGGCGATCCGGGAGGCGAGCGGAGGTTTCGCCGGCGTCGTCGAGCGGTGGGGCGCCGACGGGCTCGATGCGAGGGTGCCCAGCACCCCCGAGTGGACGTTGCGCGACCTGGCGCACCACCTGGGAGAGGTACAGCGCTCCTGGGGTGAGAACGTGCGTGCGACCGACCCCGCCGGACCGTGGGAGGGCGAGGTGACGATGCCCGCTGATGACTTCCTGGTCGGGTGGCTGCGCGAGTGCACCGCTTCCCTGTGCGACGCCGTGGAGGAGGCCGGACCGGATTCGCCGTGCTGGACCTGGTGGGGAGCGCCGGCCACGTCGGGGGCGGTCGCCCGGCACCAGGTGCAAGAGGTCGCCGTGCACTGCTGGGATGCCGAGGCCGTGATGACATCGCCCGAGCCGCTGCGCCAGGACGTGGCCCATGACGGGGTGGCAGAGTTCATTCAGATCGTGCTCGGGTCGGGCGCCGACGCGCTGCCGGGTGTGGTCACGCTGCGGGCGACCGACACGGGAGGGAGCTGGCAGGTCGCCGGGCACGGCGGGGCCGGTGGCGCGGACGCCGGTGTCCGCGGTCGCCGGTCGGCTGAGGTGAAGGGGACGGCGTCCGATTTGGTGTTGATGCTTTACCGCCGCATCCCGGTGGCCGACTGCATCGTCGAGGGAGACCCGCTGCTGGTCGCGGCGCTCCTCTCCCTGGCCGACACGTCGTGACCGCACTCACCTTCCTCGGCACCGGCAACTTCCTGGCCCCGCCCGGCCGCTACTGGAACAGCTTCGTGATGGACACCTCGGTGCTGGTCGAGCCCAGCCCAATCGCGCTGCCGCACCTGCGGCGCTGCGGGTTCGGGGTCGGCGACATCGAGGTCGTCGTCGTCTCGCACTTCCACGCCGACCACTGCTTTGGCTGGCCCTTCTTCCTGCAGGCCGCCGCCGAGCTCGGGGGTGGCCGGACCCTGCACGTGGTCGGCCCGCCGGGGCTCGAGGGGCACCTGGCGAACATGATGGAGGCGGGAGCGGTGCGCTCGGTGCTGGCCCTGGCGCACGACCGGCTCGACCTGCGCTTCACGGAGGTGGACGGGTCGTGGCAGGACGTGGGCCCGCTGCGCTTCCGGGCCGTCGAGGTCCTGCACGTCCCCTACTTGCGCTGCTTCGGCTACCTCTTCGAGCGCCCGGGCCAGGTGGTCGCCTACTCGGGTGACACCACGCCCTGCGACGGCCTGAACGAGCTGGCCCGGGAGTCCGACGTCCTGGTGGTCGAGTGCAACGGGCGGCACCAGCCGCCGGGCGCGCCACCCACCCACATGGACGAGCACTCCATCTGGGACCTGCGGGCGGCCCACCCCGACGTCCATCTCGTGCTCACGCATCTCGGCGAGCAGGTGGACACCTGCGCGATGACGGGGGTGACGATCCCGGACGACTTCGAGGTGCTGACGGTCTGAGGCGGGTCGTCGTGCCGAGCAGGACCTCGACTCCTACTCGAGGGACGCGGCTACTCGAGAGACCCGGGATCCACCCCGGCACCACCCGACTCGCTGCTGGCATACGCCGCCAGAGCAAATCGCAGCACCTCAGTTGCTTCGTCGCCACTCCACAGCATCGGGCCCTCACCTGTCCTGAGCCAGCGCAGCCAGTGCCGTCCCGAGTCCCGGAAGCTGCTCGCCCAGTCGTCATCGAGGGCGTGGTGCGAGCGCATCTCCCCGTCGACGTAGACCTCGAGACTCGGCTGCTGGATGCCACGGCCCGTGCAGCGGTTGACCCGTGCATAACCCCTCCGACCGGTGACCTCCCATCGCTCGTCGTTGGTGTAGTAGTCGGAACGCAGGTACATCTCGGGCGCCAGGGTGATGTCCCACACGCCGCGGATCCCGTTGTGGTGCTCCCACACGATGGTCGTCGGTGCGTCGACCTCGATCCCGGGCACCACTTCGGTGCCACCGATCCAGGCTCGCACCTCCCCGATCGGGCCGAAGAGCCAGAGTGCAGTCGCCAGCTTGTGCCACCCGTCGTCGAAGACGAGGATCCCGCGACCGTTCTTCATCTGCTGGAACTGCCAGTGGTAGCTGCTTGCCGGCACGTCCCACCCACCGCGGCCACTCCCCACCATCTTCATGTGGTATCCGCTGACGTCCCCGAGCTCGCCCGACGTCACCACCTCCTTGAGCCGCACCAGCGGCTCGTAGAACACGTAGTTCTCCATCACCCGGAGCAGGCGGTCGTTTGCCGTTGCCGCAGCGATCATGTGTCGCGTCTGCCTCCAGGTCGTTGCACATCGGCTTCTGCAGGTTGACGTGCCATCCGTACCCGAGGAGCTCGACCACCCCCTCCTCGTGGAGTGGGATGGGGAGCAGGGCCTCCACGGCGTCGACCTCCAGGCCGCTGGCGGCCAGCTCGGCGCTCGAGGCGAACGTCCGCGCCGCCGGCCAGTCCGCGCCGCGTTGGCCGCGGCGCTCCTCGCTCGGATCGACCAGCGCGACGACCTCGACGTCGGGGTTGTCGAGGTAGGCGCGCACGTTGAGGTCGTAGATGCGCCCGAGGCCCACGAAGGCGGCACGCACCGGTCGCTCGTACGGCGTGAAATTCATAGGAAGCCACCTGGCGTCGGAGTCAAGGCCGTGAGGTCCTCGAGGTGTGCTGGCGAACATGGTCGGGTCCGCCATTTTGGCATTGCGGGAGCACATGCCGCTGGTCGAATGCGGCCTCGTGACAGGCAGGGGCGGCCTCGGAGCGTCTCAAGGAGACCGGAGGCCACCCAAGAGGCGCGCGAGGGACTGGCGCGCTTCGGTGTGCGCGTGCCGGCGGTCGGGAGCATTGGCGATGTAGAGGGCGGCCTCATCGACAGCCGCCAGGAGCATGTGGGCCAAGGGGGCGGTCGGTTGGCGAGGGACGACCTTCTGGGTGACCGCCTCGTCGAGCATCGCCGTGATCACTCCGAGGCCGTATTCGGCTTCGAGGCTGCGCCACTGGTCCCACCCGAGGACCGCCGGACCGTCGATGAGCAGGATCTGCTGCACGTCGGCATTGTCGGCGGAGGCGTCGAGGAATTGCCGGAGTGCGGCGGTGAGGAGATCGAGCGCGTCATCGCGTTCGTTCACGACCGTGGCGGCCGCGAGGTCGGTCTGGACCTGATCGAACACGGCGCGGAAGAGCGCCTCCTTGTCGGCGAAGTGGTGATAGAGCGCACCCCGGGTGCCCACGCCTGCCTTGGCAACGATCTCCTCGGTCCCCGTGGCGAAGAACCCCTTGGAGACGAACAGCTCGCGGGCGGCGCTGAGGAGCGCCGCCTTCGTGGCGTCTCCTCGCGCCAGGTGCCGAGCGGCCGGATCGGACCTTGACATACAGCCTGTAGGTTACTAAGACATACAGTCTGTAGGTTCTTCCCACGACGAGAGGGCATGCCATGGCGACGGCCGGAGATGTGGTCCGAGAGTTCTGTGCGGCGATCGACCGCAAGGACCTGGCGAAGGTCGAGTCTCTCCTCGACGAGAAGGTCGTGTACCACAACATCGGTTCGGAGCCGGCTGTGGGTCGTGACGCTGCGGTTGCCGCCGTGAAGTTCCAGTTCGACATGTTCGACCCCATCGCGTTTCGCATCCGGAACCTGGCCGAGGATGGCGACACCGTGCTGACGGAGCGGGTGGACGAGATCACGGCCAACGGCGTCATGGCTCCGGTGCCGGTCATGGGCACGTTCGAGGTCGCAGACGGGCGGATCGTGCGGTGGCGCGACTATTTCGACATGGGACTCACCGGCAGGCTCATCGGCGGCGAAGACGTCGCCTCGCAGTTGCCCGGCTGACCGCCCCGCAGTCCCCCTGTCCGGCTGCTGCTCGGCCCTCAGTCCCCGACGGCGAAGAGCTGCCATGACCCCGGCAGGCCCTTGAGCTCGTGCTCGCCGCCGTCGACGAACCGGGATCCGACCCGGCCACGAGGTCGGCGACGGTCCGGGACACCAGCACCTCTCCGCCCTGTGCCTGGGCCCGCACGCGCTGGGCCAGGTGCACCGCGATGCCCGCCACGTCGTCACCACGCCGCTCGATCTCTCCAGTGTGCACCCCACACTGCACGGCCCGGTCGGGCCCGTCGAAGGTGGCGAGCACCCCGTCGTCCGTCCGCTTGACCAGACGCCCGCCGAAGCGCGCCAGCTGACGGTCGACCGCCCGGTCGTGTTGCTCGAGTCGGGCCGTCCAGGCCTTGTCGCGCCGAGCGCAGCGGCCTGCTCGGTCGAGGCCACGATGTCGGGGAAGAGGACCGTGGCCAGGAGGCGATCGCTCGGGGCCATCTGCCGCGTCCCGGTCAGGAATTCCTCTATCTCCCCGGTGATGTCCGCGCTGCAGGCCCACGGGACGTGGTCGGCGGTGTCGAGCTCTCGGGGAAGCTCCATCCATCACGACGCCGCCTGCCTGACACCGTCGACCATCTTCGCCTTTGCGAGGGCGCCGTCGGCGACGGTGGCCGGCACCGAGAAGGATGAGCCAGGAACAGGCTGCGTTCGCTAGCCCCCGGCTGCCGCGAACCGGTAGCCGACGCCGCGCACGGTGGTGATGAGCACCGGCGTCGATGGATCGGCCTCAATCCGGGACCGCAGCCGCTTGATGTGCACGTCGAGCGTCTTCGTGTCGCCGATGTAGTCGGTCCCCCACACGCGATCGATGAGGACGTCGCGGGTGAGGACGCGCCCCGAGTTCTCGACGAGCAGGCGCAGCAGTTCGAACTCCTTGCGCCGCAGGTGGACCTCCTCGCCGCGCACGAACACCCGCCGCTGGTCGAA
This sequence comes from uncultured Acidimicrobiaceae bacterium, assembly GCA_963717455.1. Taxonomy (GTDB): domain Bacteria; phylum Actinomycetota; class Acidimicrobiia; order Acidimicrobiales; family RAAP-2; genus Bog-473. The sequence goes on along the minus strand of OY970336.1, from coordinate 67,883 downwards.
GTCCACCTTGATCCCGTTGGACTCCCAGATGCCGTCGCTGGCGAACTCAAGGGAGCCTCCGAGGTCGGTGGCCTCCGTGCCGCCGGGTGCACGCCGCAGCACGGCGCGCATGCGGGCGACCAGCTCGCGCAGGCGGTAGGGCTTGGTGACGTAGTCGTCCGCCCCCACTTCGAGCGCGACGACGGTGTCGATCTCGGTGCCTTTGGCCGTCACCATGATGATGGGCACGTGCGAGCGCGTCCGGATGTTGCGGCAGACGTCGATGCCGGACAGCTTGGGCAGCATCAAGTCGAGCAGGAGGATGTCGGGGGCCGTCTCGTCGAAGAGCTGCAGGGCCTCGTTGCCGTCGCGGGCGACCGTCACCCGGAAGCCCTCGTTCGTCAGACCGATGACCAGCGCCTCGATGAAGGACTCCTCGTCCTCGGCCAGCAGGACCTTCACGGGCCCATCGCCGGGCGTCGAGCGCGCGCCCTTCTTGCCGGCCGACTTGGAGGATCCGGTCTTCGTCACGCCACGCGCTCCGCCTGGATCGGCAGCACCAGCGTGAAGGTCGACCCCTCACCCTCGCGGGACTCGACGTCGACCCAACCCTGGTGGTTGTTGGCGACGTGGCGCACGATGGAGAGGCCGAGGCCGGTGCCGCCGGTGTCGCGACTGCGGCCGTGGTCGACGCGGTAGAAGCGCTCGAAGATGCGGTCGAGGTCGCGGGCCGGTATCCCGATGCCGTGGTCCTGGACCGAGAGCCGGACGTTGTCGCGCTCCTCGACGCGCCAATTCGGCGTGGCCGCCGCGCTGGGATCCGCCGGGACGGTTCCGGCGGTGTCGCCCGGCGCGCCGCCCGGCGGCGCCGGCGCAGTCGAGCTGGTGGCCGTGGCCGTCGTGGCCGTCGCCGCCGCCGACGCCATGGCGTCGGACGCTGTGGCGTCTTGCGGGCCGTACGCGGACTCGCCGAGCGTCGTGACCTGCTCCAGGATCTCTGGGGTGAAGACCGGCTCCACCGGGCCCTCCTTGTCGGGTTCTGCGTCTGCGGGCTCCGAGTCTGCTTCATGGGCGCTCACGGCGGGGGTCTCCCCGGTCTCGGGCTCTGCACCAGGCTCGCCGACGGAGCCCACCACGGCGGGGTGCTCCAGGTTGGGGTTGGAGCGTTGCACGGCACCGGTGACGACGACCTTGGAGTTGTCGTAGGAGTAGGTGATCGCGTTCTCCAGGAGCGCATGCATGGCCGAGACGAGCTGGCGCCGGTCACCCATCACCGCGACAGGTGGCGCAGGCTCGTGCAGCACGATCTCGATGCCGCGCTGGTCCGCCGTGGCGCGCACCCGCTCGATGGCGTCGGCCATCACGAGGTTCACCAGCACCGGCTCGCGCGGCGGCGCCTCCTCGGACTCGATGCGGGACAGGTCGAGCAGGTCGTCGATGATGCGGCTGACACGGAACGCCTCGTTGTGGATGCGGCCGGCCAGGCGCTGTGCCACCTGGGGGTCGGGCTCCGAGACCAGGGTCTCGGCCAGCAGGCCCAGGGCGCCCATCGGCGTCTTGAGCTCGTGGCTGACGTTCGCCACGAAGTCGCGGCGGATCTCCTCGAGCCGGCGGCGCTCCGAGATGTCCTCGATCAGCGCGATCACGCCGAGCGGGCGGCGTCCGTCGTCTATCTGGCGCGCCCGCACCTGCAGCGTGCGCCGGGGCGGCCCGTAGAGGTCGAGCGTGCGCTCGGCCGATCCCTCGTGCCAGGCGTCCTCCAGGACCTCGGTGACGGCCTGGGCGGCCAGGGCGTCACCGTGGCGGCTGACCATCAGGGCGTTGGCGCGGCCGTTTCGATAGATCACGGTGCCGTTCTCGTCGCAGAGGACCACGCCCTGCGTGAGGGTGTCGAGCGAGCGCCGCAGACGGATGGCGTCGGAGCTGGACTCGGTGACGGCCTGGGCGGCCCCACCGGTCACCTGCTCGAGGTAGGCCAGCGAGACCTCGATGTTGCTCTCGTCCGCGGGCGGATCGAGGCCCAGGCGGGTTCCGAGGGCGGCCAGGCGCTGCGAGATGGCCCGGCGGCCCGAACGCCGCCCGAACCAGGCGGCGATGAATCCCACCAGCACGCAGACGGCGACCACACCCGCGACGATCAGGATCTCCTGTGTCTGGCTCAGATTGATCTCGCCCGGGCCGCTCAGAAGCACGTCCCCAATATGACAGGGCTGGGCGACGCCGGGCGAACATGTGCGTCCCGGCATGCTCGCCCAGGTCAGCCACAGCGCCGGGGTGGATGCTCGTGCGGCGCGAAACCCGCGGCGTCGGATGCCCGGGGCGGGTGAGGCGGCACCCCGGTCGCAACCGGGGCAGCCGCCGGCAGGGTGTTGACCTGGGCTTCTGCAACAGGCGGCGCTAGCGGTACGAAAGCACAGTCAAAGCACAGACATCGACCGCCGCGGCGAACCGTTCTCCGCCCGAACGGCCGCCCGGAGGTCCCGGTGCCGGCAGTCACCACGGAGGGCACCCATGGTCGTGTGGCACTTGGCCGATGTCTCGCTGAACCCGAGCGTGAACGCGCTGCCCGGCGGAGGGACCCTGCAGGAACTGACCAACGGCCTCGGCGCCTGGGCACTGATCGCGTCGCTGGCCGGGCTGCTCATCGGCGCCGCGGCCTGGGCGCTGGGCGTGCACTCCCAGAACTTCCAGCAGTCGCTCATCGGGCGACGGGCCGTCCTCGTCTCGGGTCTGGCGGCGCTGCTCATCGGCGCGGCGCCCCCGATCGTCAACTTCTTCTTCCACACGGGCACCAACCTGCACTGAGAGCCGGCATGCTGGCTGCAGGCTGCACCGGTCTCGACGCGCTCAACCCGATCTGCCAGGTCGGCAGCCTCGGGGGATCCATCGCGGCCTCTGGGTTCGAGTCGGTGCTCAGCGGGATCAGCCAGTGGGTGGCCAGCGGCGCCGAATGGCTGCTGGGCCAGATCGGCGACGTGCTCGTCGCCACCACGACGATCGACGTCGGGGCGACCTGGTTCCGCACCCACTACGGCCAGATGACGGCCCTGGCGGGCGTCGTGATCCTTCCCCTGCTGCTCGTCTCGACGATCCAGGCGGTCGTGCGGCAGAACCCGGGTCAGCTCGTGCGCACCTTCCTCGTGCAGCTGCCGCTCGCGCTGTTGTTGGCAGTGGTGGCCATTCAGGCCGTGATCCTGAGCCTGTCGGCGACGGACGCGATGAGCGACGCCGTCGCGGGCGGCTCCGGGGCGGACGTGACCTCCCTGTTGTCCGGCGTGACCACCGGGCTCGCGGCGGCGGCCGCCGACCCGACGATCGCCAGCTTCGTGCTGCTCCTGATCGCGTTGCTGATCGCCGTCGCCGCGTTCGTGCTGTGGATCGAGCTCCTGATCCGGGCCGCCGCGGTCTATGTGGCGGTGCTCTTCCTGCCGCTGGCGCTGGCGACGCTGGTGTGGCCCGCGGTGTCGCATTGGTGCCGGCGAGTGTGTCAGTAGGTAAGTCGAGAACGGTCGGTCGCTTGGGGTTGCCCTACTTGTCGGACTTGGGCCGAGGCGAGCAGTCGGGGCAGAGGTCATTCCCGTGCTGAGTCTTGGTCCAACCAGCGGCTTCCATCCGGTCGCCGATCACGGTAGCGAAGGAGCCAGATGCCCTGCGAGCCGATGGTGTCCGTGTGAGTGGACGTGGAAGGACGGAAGATCGGGCAGAGTCCGGGCAAGCCGGTGGCAGAGCGGGCAATACCTAGGCGGAACGCATCACCATCGTAGGATCGACCTATGGCCGACATTCAGCTGCACCGAGAGGTCCGATAGCCGTGCCAGATGTAGTCATCGAGAATCCGATCCTCAACTCGCCATACGGCGTTCCGACCCGGCATTGGCGGTTCAATGACGATGGCACCACGAACGAGATCGAGGAAGGTCGGCGGCCATCGGCTTACTTCATGCCTATCCCCGCCGCCAAGCGGAGGCAGGCAGTTCAGGCACAGCTTGAGTTCGTCGAGTGGACGAAGGATTCCCACATCTGCCACAACGAGTCACCAAGGTCAGGTGCCTGGAGCTGAGACAATGAACGTGCAGATGGTTGCCTGGGTTTACGACGGTAGGGGGACCGGGCCAAATTCCGACCGGCGGTTCAAGGTCAAGAGGAAGCGGGGGTGATGCTGACGGTGATGACCTCAGGCTCCCCTAGGCGATGATGTGCCCACTTCTGGAGGTACAGCGTCCCCACCACCGAGGGCGTGTCGGTCACCACCTCCTCGTAGCGGACCGTGTTCTTCGTCTCCCGTTCCCGTCGGAACGTCAACAACAGGGCTTCGGGTGCGGTCGGGTGTTCGTTGTCTGGCACGGTCCACAGTCTGATCGCTACGAGCTTGAGCTGCTCCGTGCAACCGATAGGGTCTCGTGGTGGCCGATCACCTGGTGGTGGTCGCCAGCGGGGGCAACAGATCGGCCTTCCAGGGCGAGCTGAAATAGCCTGCTACCCGGACGTTCTCCTCGTGGTCCTGCGCTGCTGGCGTTGAGGTCGCTTCACGCCTCGTGAAGTCGTCGGCGTGGAGCGCTCGTGTGCGGGCACTCGGGTGCCGTCCTCCCGGTTGTAGGGATGGACGTACACGATCTTCTTGCCCTTCTCGGTCTCTGCCATGATTGTTACACCTCCGTTGGTTCCCATCTGATGCTGTGGGAAGTATAGTGGGAAAGTGACCATTACGACACCCTTTGGTGCCCCCGTCGAGGAGGTGCCACTTCACAACTCGCCGCTCGTGAGCGTGATCGCCCAGGTCAGGTTCCCTGCAGTCATGTCGATCCAGCCCGACAGCAAGTTCGTTGCGCCATTCCAGGAGGCTCTTCGGAAGGACTACCCAGTCCTCCGACAAGAACGGCAGCTCCAGGTGCTCATCGGCCCGAGCGGGGGTTTTCCTCAAGACGCTGGGACAATCCTGCGGTTCGAGCAGCAGGACCCGGACGCTTGGCAGGTGACGTTGGCTCCTAACTTTGTCTCCCTGTCCGCCAAGAGGTACAGCCGCCGGAGCGATTTTCTCTCTCGCTTGGCTGTCGTCCTTCATGCGTTGGAGAGCTGGCTTGATCCAAAGGTCTGCGACCGAGTGGGTGTCCGGTACATCGACCGGGTGTCCGGGGAGCACCTTGCCCGACTCCCGGAGCTGGTACGACCAGAAGTTCTCGGAATCAGGGGAGCCACGATTGACGGTGGGGTCGAGGTCGTTCACACGCTGGCCGACGCCCTGTTCAAACTCGACGATGCATCAGAGTTTCGGAGTCGGTGGGGCCTGCTACCCACAGGTGCTACGTACGATCCGGGCATCGAACCTGCTGGCGAGCAATCCTGGGTGCTTGACCTCGATCACTACTCGGCCCACCCGGTGGATTTCGACCTCGCTGCCATCAGTGGCAAAGTCGCAACGTTCTGCGACCGGATTTACCGATTCTTTCGATGGTCCGTGACGGATGAGTTCCTCGATGAGTACGGAGCGCAGCGATGACGGTACAAGCACATGTACGACCAACCGCACACAGCGAGCTGCACGACGCCGTGTTCCCCTACGCGATCGTGCCCTTCGATGGGATGCTCTCATCGGCCTTGCCTTCAACGAACACTGGACTCGGTATGCGAGTGCCGACGATCCGGAGGGACGTCGAGAGTCTGATCGCCTCAGCGGAGGCGATGACTACTGCAGCATCGTCCATGGTTGACCAGTACTGGGCGACCTACCTCACTTCGACTGATAACGGAATCACGTACATCTTTCTCTCAGAGTCCTCGTCTGAACAGGTACGACGCCTTCGAGATGAAATCTCACGACGCACTCGACTGACACGGCAACAGATCGCTCGTGCACTCGGTGTCGATCGCCGGTCACTGACGTCGTGGGCGAACGGCTCAAGTGTTCCAGGACCTGACCGCTTGGAACGTCTCCAGTTTCTCTCTGCTCTGGTCCGAGAGATCGATGCCATCAAGCCAGGGAGAGCAACCGAGGTGATGCTTGCCCGCCGAAGGGGCCACGATCTTCTCGACCTCGTCGCTGATGGACGATTTGCCGATGCCCAGAACTGGCAGAACCTGCGTCCGGGCGTTCCGTCTGTGCGAGTCGTTACTCGCTCAACCGGAGCCCGCAGGCCTCCGCTGTATGCCGCTGCACTGGAGGCATATCTCAATGGGCAGCTTCACACTCCTCCCCGTGCTCGTACGGTGCGTGAAGAGGGTGACTATGAACAGGACCTCGATCAAGCCGAGAGCGTCTTTCCTGATGAACCGCTAAGCACACGGCGAGGACGTTACCGATGATCTCAGCCGATGCGTTCTACTCACCCGAAGCAGGAGGACTTCAGCAAGGGGACATCCTGTTTTCCGGCATTTCCCGAATCACTGGAGAAGACGGGTACAGCCCTTCCGAGTGGGAGTTCTTGGACACCCACCACGTTGAGGTCGATGGAGCCAAGCCTGAGGGAGCCCCAGTTCGTCTGTTCGCAGGGTTCGGACTTGTGGTGGTGACATCTCACGACTGCCAGCTCGAAAAGGAATTCAATCGACGCCTCTCAGAGTTGATCGCTGCAGGCAAGTCCGAAGAGGAGGCAACGCTCGAAGCGCTTGCCGATCCGACACTCGACCGTACGCTCGTAGCAAGTCCCCTCGTGGACCCCACCGACATCCGAGTCGATCAGGGCAACCTGTTGGGGGGACACGTGGTGGGCTACCTCCCTGTACCAGCATCTCCAGATGGACGGATTCCGGAGTGTGTCGTTGACCTCAACTATCGGTGCACCCTGGATCGGTTTGACGTCGTTCGTGTGTCGTCCCTGAGCGGGCTCGCTCGAAGTCAGCTCCGGTACTCTCTCGTCAGGCTCGATGCTCTCAGAACTCCACATCTTGGGTTTGCGGTCGAAGATGTCATCGGCCATTCGATCCAGCGAGCAGAAGTTCCGAAGAAGAGTCCTCTCACCGTGCGTCTCACCCTCGACGACGGTTCGACAATCGAACTCCTGCAGCAGCCCGGCGAGCCGCAGGGGCCATCCGCTCGCACGTCAGTGAGGAGTTGATAGCGATGCCTGAGCTGAACTGGGAGGGCAAGTACGATGCCACGGGACGGCGAACGCCCCCGCTCCGTCTCGCCAGGCATTGATCTGCCCATGGTCAGATCGTGATGGCGTCCTTGAGGACTGTCAACGACGCTGATGCAGCGTAGATCGGGCTTGATGGTTACCCATCTGGCTCTTGGCCTCAGGCTCGCTGTCGTCGATCACCTGGTGGTGGTCGGCAAAGGGGCCTTCAGTTCGGCCTTCCTCGGGGGGCCGTGAGTTGGCTCGGCCCGGCGGAGCACCCTGCGTACCATCTGAACATGACTTTCCTGGCTTTGCCCTGTTTAGACCCAGCGCTCCCGCTTATGGGTTCGGCGGAGGGCGCACGTCATGACGACTGACCGGAGGCTGCCTCGGGAGATCGACGGGAAGGGGAAGACCGTCCGGGAACTCCTTGCCGGGCGGAAGTACTCGATCGACTACTACCAGCGGGAATACAAGTGGCAGACCAAGCAGGTCGCCGAGCTGATCGACGACCTCTCCACGAAGTTCCTGGGGAGCTACGAGCCGGGAGACGAACGGTCTGCCGTCGCCGAGTACGGCCACTACTTCCTTGGGTCAATCATCGTCAGTGACAAGGACGGCGAGAAGTTCATTATCGACGGGCAGCAGCGGTTGACGACTCTCACCCTCCTGCTCATCTACCTGCAGCACCAGCTCGACGATGCCGAAGAGCGATCTGAGGATGCACTGGAGCAAGGCAAGCTGACGGAACAGCGAGGGCAACTGGCAGAGCTGATCTTCTCCTTGACATACGGGAGTCGGTCCTTCAACCTGAACATCGAGGAGCGCACTGCCTGCATGGATGCCCTCTACACGGGCAGGGACTTCGTTGCCCACGACCCTCCCGAGTCGGTCGCCAACATCCTGGCTCGCTATTCGGACATCGACGACTCCTTCCCGGAAGAGCTTCGAGACGGAGCGCTCCCGTACTTCGTGGACTGGCTGATCCAGTGCGTCCACCTCGTCGAGATCACGGCCTACTCCGACGGTGATGCGTACACCATCTTCGAGACGATGAACGATCGTGGGCTCTCGCTGACCCCAGCGGACATGCTTAAGGGCTACCTCCTTGCCAGCATCACGGATGCAGATGATCGAGTTCATGCCGGGAAGGTCTGGAAGGACCGCATCAGTGCACTCATGGACCTCGGCAAGGATGAGGACGCTGACGGCATCAAGTCCTGGCTCAGAAGCCAGCACGCAGACACGATCCGAGAGCGCAAGCGGGGCGCTATCCCAGAGGACTTCGACCTCATTGGAACGGAGTTTCATCGCTGGGTTCGGGAGCACGAGGATCGCCTCGGGCTGGAGAAGAGCAGCGACTTCGTGCGGTTCATCGACCGAGATTTCGCCTTCTACGGCCACTGGTACGAGCGACTCCGTAAGGCTGCAGCCACGTTTACTCCGGGCCTTGAATGCATTTACTTCAACGCAGAGCACAACTTCACCCTTCAGTACCCCGTGCTGCTCTCGCCGCTGCAGGTCCAGGACTCCGAGGAGACGATCCTTCGGAAGGTACGTGTGGCTGCAGCATTCCTCGACATCCTGATCCACCGACGCATCTGGAACTGGCATGCGATCGACTATTCGACGATGCAGTACGCCATGTTCATCGTCATGCGGGATATCCGTGGAAAGAGCCCGGACGAGCTAGCAGAACACCTAAAGCAGCGGCTTGACGCAGACGGTGAGACCTTTCTCACGAACCCGAGCTTCAGTCTCCACGGCATGAACGGTCGTCAGATTCATCGCCTGTTAGCACGCATGACGGATTTCATCGAAACTCGATCGGGGATGCCATCGCACTATGTGGACTACGCCAAGCGTGGTGGCAAAGATGGCTTTGAGATCGAACACATCTGGGCGAATCATGCCGAGCGTCACGAGGACGAGTTCGCCCATCCAAACGAGTTCGCCGACTATCGGAATCGAATCGGCGATCTTCTCCTCCTTCCGAAGAGCTTTAATGCTGCCTACGGCGATCTCCCCTACGAGAACAAGCTTGTGCAGTACGACAGCCAGAATCTGCTAGCACGGAGTCTCCATCAGAACGCTTATGTCTTGAACCCTGGTTTCTTGCGATTTATAGAGCGCACCGGGCTTCCATTCCAAGCACATTCCGAGTTTTGCAAGGCCGATCTGGACGCTCGGCAGGAGCTGTACATCCAGCTCGCCGAGCACATCTGGGATCCGGACCGACTAATACACGAAGCAACGGAGTCCGCCTCCGCCGCTCACGCAGGCAACTAATATGGCTCCAAGGGGACGACCGAAGAGCAAGAACCCGTCGGGCACGATCACCTCGACGTCCGAGGCGACCGGATCGCTCGATGTCAAGTCGCTGGAGACGTGGCTCTGGGACGCTGCTTGCCAGATTCGAGGTCCGCTCGACGCTCCGAAGTTCAAGGACTACATCCTCCCTCTGATCTTCCTGAAGCGGCTCTCCGATGTCTTCGATGACGAGGTTCAGCGAGTCGCAGACGAGGTAGGCGACGTGGAGTCGGCTCGGGAGATCATCGACCAGGACCACGGTCTGGTCCGCTTCTTCCTCCCGACAGAGAGTCGCTGGCCGTCCATCGCCTTGAGGACAACCGGCCTCGGCGAGGCGCTCACTGACGCCGTTCGGTCAGTGGCTCGGCAGAACCCACGGCTCCAGGGTGTCATCGACACGGTCGATTTCAACGCCACGACTGCGGGACAGCCGATCGTGGACAACGATCGACTCGCCGCACTCGTGAAGACACTTGGCCAGCACCGGCTTGGCCTCCAGGATGTTCAGCCCGACCTTCTCGGACGGGCCTACGAGTACCTCCTTCGGAAGTTCGCCGAGGGCCAGGGCCAGAGTGCTGGTGAGTTCTACACGCCAGCAGAAGTTGGACGGCTCATGGCCCAAATCCTCGATCCACAGCCTGGGATGACTGTGTACGACCCCTGCTGCGGATCGTCTGGCCTGCTCATCAAGTGTCATCGGCGCCTTCTTGAGACCCACGGCAAAGCGGTAAACGAACACCGGGAACTTCCCCCGCAAGTTCCTCCGCTGAAGCTGTTCGGCCAAGAGATCAACCCATCGACATTCGCAATGTCCCGAATGAATGCGTTTCTTCACGATATGGATGCTGAGATCGCCCTTGGGGACAGCATGCGCAATCCAGCGTTTACCGATCCACGAGGACGTCTGCGAGAGTTCGATCTCGTCACAGCCAATCCAATGTGGAACCAGCCAGTACCTGACTCCGTCTACAAGACGGATTCACTCGGGCGATTTGGATTCGGAGTTCCGTCAAGCAAAGCCGACTGGGGATGGGTTCAGCACATGTGGTCATCGCTTAGAGGTGACGGCTCGATGGCAGTGGTTCTCGACACCGGAGCCGCAAGTCGTGGCAGTAGCTCGAATGATTCAAACAAGGAGAAGGAGATTCGAAAGGCATTTGTCGACGCAGATGCCATAGATGCCGTGATCGTCCTGCCTCCGAATCTCTTCTACAACACTCCAGCCTCTGGTTTGATTCTGGTCCTTCGAAAGAAGAAGAGTCACCCCGGAGAGATTCTGTTGGTAAACGCCACAGCCTTGTTTGAAAAGGAGAGACCGAAGAATCGGCTCACCGATGAAGCTATTAGTTCAATCACAAACGTCTATTCGAATTGGTCAGCCGTCAGAGGACTCTCCGCAGTTGTAACGAACGAAGCGGTGGCAGCTCGTGGCTACCACTTGGCTCCGGGTCGATACGTCGGAACTGATTCGTCCTCTGATGGGCTTGACGTCGACGAGGCGCTACTGACTCTGGAGAACGCTCATTCCGAACAAGAGGAAGTTGATTCAAATCTATTCACAGTCCTGTCGGGCCTGGACCGATCCACTCGGTTCTTCTCATCGACGTGGGCCAAGAAGACGATCGGAAATATCGCCAGAGTTGGTAACGGATCGACTCCAAAGCGTGACAAAGCTGAAATTCTGGGAGCACGGGAGTATTCCGTGGTTGAACAGCGGAAAGGTTCATGATGGCGTCATTAGAGAGGCGGAGCAGTTCGTCACGCCGGAGGCGGAACGTGCGTGCCACTTACCACGGGTATTGCCGAACAGCGTGGTCGTTGCCATAACGGGCAACACTGTTGGTCACATCGCACTCGTCACGTTCGAGACGCTGGTCAGCCAGCATCTCGCATTCATCACCGTCGTTGATGAAGACATACGCCCCCGGTACCTCTGGAGGTTCCTGGAAAGCAAGTACGAACTTCTGCGATCAGTGGGATTTGCAGGCGGAAGCACGAAGGCAGCTTTAACTTGCGGTTGGCTAAAGGAGCTAGAGATTCCGGTTCCCCCACTTTCGGAGCAGGATCGAATAATTGAAGTGCTTGACGCCTGTGACCTGGCAGTCACGGCAGCAGAAGATAAAGCCGTGGCCGTGGGAGAAGTGGCACGCTGTATTCGGATGTTGCTGGATTCTGTCTGATGGTTACTGGCTCTGAGCGAAACGCCGTTCAGAATCCGTTCGTGCGGTATGCATCAGAACGTGGATGGACCTATGTCACTCGGGAAGTAGCGCTCGAACTCCGAGGTGACGATTCCGGGATCGTCTTCTCGGACATCCTCGTGGATCAGCTGCAGACGCTCAACCCAGGAGTTGTGAACCGGGAACGGGCCGTTGAGCTTTCCCACCGGATTGTTCGGGCTGTTCCCAACATAAAGGGCAACGAAGATGTCTGGGAGTACCTCCGGGGGCTGAAGAAAGTGTTCGTCGAGGAGGAGAGCAGGGAGCGAGACGTTCGTTTCCTCGACGCAGATGACCCATCGAACAATGTGTTCCAAGTCACGGACGAGTTCTCCTTCCGGCCACGGCCCGATGCAAAGGCGATCCGCTTTGATGTCGCTCTTCTGATCAACGGCATACCTGTCGTACTAATCGAGATGAAATCAGCGACGAAGCGTGACGGGATGGCCGAAGCGCTACTCCAGATTCGCCGCTACCACGAGCAGGGACCGGAGGTCCTGGCTGTCCTACAGCTCTTTGCCATCACTCATCTCCACAGGTTCCTCTACGGAGCGACGTGGAATGCCAACCGCAAGTCGCTCTATAACTGGCGGGACGAGGTATCCGGCGACCTACGAGGACCTCGTCAAGGCGTTTGTCGCACCAGAACGGGTGCTCCGAGTCATCTCACGACTTCATTGTCTTCAGTGACATCGACGGCGAGCTGAACAAGTTCGTCCTCCGACCGCACCAGATGCGGGCTGCGGATCGGGTTGTCGAGCGAGCGAAGGACGCTGCCAAGCGTCGGGCACTGGTCTGGCACACCCAGGGCTCCGGCAAGACCTACACAATGATCACAGCAGCAAAGCTCCTCATCGACGATCCGACCCTGGAGCACCCGACCGTTCTGGTACTGGTCGATCGGACAGAGCTGGAGACACAGATGGCAGGGAATCTCGAAGCACTCGGCTTCGGAGACGTTCGTATCGCTGAATCCAAGAAGGACCTGGAGGAACTCCTCCGGTCGGACTGGCGTGGCCTCATCGTTTCCATGATCCACAAGTTCGACGGGATACCAGCCGAATCTGTGCACCCGGGAGAACGTCTTCGTCCTCATCGACGAGGCGCATCGTACGACGGGTGGTGCGCTCGGCACTTACCTCATGGCAGCCCTGCCGAACGCGACCTACGTGGGCTTCACGGGAACGCCGATCGACAAGACGGAGCACGGCAAGGGCACGTTCAAGACCTTCGGCCCAGATGATGAGAGCGGGTTCCTCGACAAGTACTCGATCCGGGAGTCCATCGAAGACGGCACGACCGTCCCTCTCAACTACGCCCTCGCTCCGAACGAGCTGCTCGTAGACCGAGCAACGCTCGAGGAGGAGTTCCTGCAGGTTGCCGAGCTGGAAGGCGTTTCCGACATCGAGACGCTGAACAAGGTGCTCGAACGTGCCGTGACGCTTCGGAACATGATGAAGAACCGAGAGCGGGTCGATGGCATTGCCAAGTTCATCGCCGAGCACTACACAGAGCAACGTCGAGCCCATGGGGTACAAGGCGTTCGTCGTTGGCGTGGATCGGGAAGCGTGCGCGCTCTACAAGGACGCGCTCGACCGCTACCTCCCGCCCGAGTACTCCGAGGTCGTCATCAGCCACGGCCACAACGATCCAGCGGAGCTTCGCCGTTTCCACTACGACGAGACGAAGGAACTAGAGATCCGCAAGGCATTCCGAAAGCCGGATGGTCTGCCAAAGATTCTCATCGTCACTGAGAAGCTCCTGACCGGATTCGATGCGCCCATCCTGTATGCGATGTACCTCGACAAGCCGATGCGTGACCACGTGCTGCTCCAGGCCATCGCTCGGGTGAACCGGCCATACGAGGATGCGGACGACCGGGCCAAGCCTGCTGGGTTCGTCCTCGACTTCGTTGGCATCTTCGAGAAGCTGGAGGAAGCGCTCGCCTTCGACTCGAAGGACGTCTCGGGAGTCGTCACTGGAATTCCTGACCTCCAGAAGCGCTTCGCTGAACTGATGGCGCAGGGACGTGAGGAGTACCTCGGCATCGGGAAGGGGCTGCACGCCGACAAGGAAGTGGAGGCCATCGTCGAGCACTTCCGGGATGAGGATCGGCGAACTGCCCTCCAGGAGTACGTCTCCGAGCTGGAGAACCTCTTCGAGATCATCTCGCCCGACCCTTTTCTGCGGCCCTACCTCGACGACTACGACGCCATCATGCGCATCTACGCCATCGTGCGGGAGGCGTTCTACCCAGGCATCGATGTCGATCGGTCCTTCCTCCGCAAGACAGCCGAGCTCGTACAGGAGCACACGACCGCATCCCCGATCCGAGGGCATCAGCGGCATTCACAAGCTGACCGAAGAGACGCTGGAACAGCTCTCGCTCATGGACACACCGGACACGGTGAAGGTCGTGAACCTCGTCAAGCTCCTGCACGACATGGTCGCCAATGAACGAGACACGAAGCCATTCCTCCTGTCGATCGGCGAGAAGGCAGAGAAGATCGCAGCTGCGTTCCGGGACCGCCAGATCTCAACCGAGGATGCCCTGACGGCTCTGGCAGCACTCGGGAATGAGACGCATCGAAGCCGAGCAGAGCCCAGGAGTCCACCGGCCTCCAACCAGAGGCGTTCGCAGCACTCTGGTACCTCAAAGGCAAGGGGATGGACGAGGCGAAGGCGCAAGCCGTTGCTGAGGCCGCTGCTGCCGTGTTCGAGGAGTGTCCGCAGTGGCGTCTGCGGTCGGATCAGGAACGGCAAGTGCGGGTAAAGCTCCACGCAGCCCTGATCAGGACTGGAGAGAAGGATGGGACGAGCGACTACGTCGAAGACATCGTCGAGTCGCTCCGAAGGGTACGGCCATGAGGCGGGACGCACGGCTGCATACCTTCGCACCATCCGAGCCCCTGGAGAGGCCCGTCAGCCCGGAGGTGTTCAAGGGCGAGGTGCGAGCCTGGGCCGAACGACTCGACGTCACCCCAGCGGAAGTGCGCCTCATGGGGATGAGCCGCAAGTGGGCCAGCTGCTCCACCAAGGGCCGGGTGACCTTCGCCACAGACTTGCTCGCACAGCCTGAGCCCGTTCCGACGTGAGGTGATCATTCACGAACTGCTCCACCTCAAGGTTCCGAACCATGGACCGTTGTTCCGGGCTCTCCTCTCCGCACACTTGAACGGATCGGAGAACACTCCAGTTCAGGCGTAAGACACCCTTCTCGTATCATCAGTCCATGACCCTTCGCCCAGGTCTGGCCAGAACCCCGTGGAAGGCTGCCGGGTGCTATGGAGACGTCATTGTATGAATGACGAGGAGCGCCGGGGTGCCATTGAGGTAGAGGCAAGGAACGTCCTCGAAGCAGCGACCTACTCCTCGGAAACGCAGTTCGAGTATGCAAAGAGGTGGCGCTCCGTAGACCGCTGGGTTGGAAGCCTCGCTGCCGGACTCGCTGCTGTAGCCGGTGTCGGGGGCTTGGCGAAGCTGCTGTCGTACACCTGGGCCGGAGGCATTGCAGTTGCTTCGGCGCTCATCGGAGCCATTGCGGCCACGATCGCCGCTCGTCAGACAACTGAGAAAGCGAGCGTGTCAGCCAACTCCTACCGAGCGTTACAGCAAGACACCAGGATGTTCCTTAAGATCGACCTTGCCACGCTTCCGATTGAGGATGCACGCTCCACGCTCCAGGAGCTGGTGGATCGCCTCCAACAGCTCAACCGGGAAGCAGTCATCCCCTCGAAGAAGGCATGGGAGCGAGCCAAGAATCAAATCGAGTCCGGCTCTCAGACGTATGAGACAGAGAAGTAGATGGCTCTGACAACTGCACAGGCGTTCACGTCGTTCATGGAGACGATCAGCCCAACTGATGCTCAACGGGCAGACATTACGACCAAGCGTCAGGCGACCGAGAGGTATCTACGGGAGGCGTTCCCTCCGGCGAGCACCCTTCCGCTGAAGCGTGTGATCCTCATCGGCTCCGCTGATCGAGGAACAATCATTCGCCCTGTGAACGACATCGACGTGATGGCGGAGTTCATAGACAAGAACAGGATTTTCGAGCAGTACCGCCATAACTCTGGCGCATTCCTCCAGCGCATTCGGACAGCACTGAACGCCAATACGTCGATCAAGAAGATTGGAGCCCGTGGTCAGGCAGTCCGTCTCTTCTACACAAATGGAGCCCACGTAGACATCGCTCCGGTCTTCAAGTGGGGCAACACTTCCGGGTACGGCCTGCCACGAGGCGACGGTGGATGGATGACCACCGACCCCGAGACTCAAGCGACATGGTTCTCTGAACGCAGATCGTTGGTGGGAGTGAACCTCGTACCTCTCTGCAAGCTCGTTCGGCGCTGGAACGCTGTGCACAGCCACCGCTTCGAGTCCTTCCACCTCGAAGTGATGGTGGCAAGCATGTTCTCGTCTGTCGGGTCGAACCACCGGGATGCCTTGAAGTGCTTCTTCGAGTGGGGTCCGAAGCGGACGAACGTCAACGATCCTGCCCGACACTCTGGCAACCTTGGTGACTATCTGACGCAGGCCGATCGCATTGCCATCAACTCTCGCTTCAGCGAAGCCCTCGATCGTGCCAAGCGGGCCATTGCTGCAGAAGGACAGGGGAACCACACAGAATCCAAGCGTCTCTGGCGGATCGAGCTAGGCGAGGAGTTTCCCGCCTGAGATCGGGTGCGAGATGCTCAGCCGCACCCAAGCCTTTACAGTTGGCGGAACAATCAGCCGCTCCGAGCCACGCCCAGGTGTCGGTAGATGGTCTTTCGGCTGACTCCAAGCGTCTTGGCAATCTCCTCTACCGTGCGTCATTCCTGGGGCGTCGTAGGGCTGCTTGGCTACCCTGATCTCTGTCGGGAGTTATGCGGCATTTCCCAATCGGTCGAGCACTCGTTTCACGGCCATGGGCTGCCAGCGGGTGCCTCCACGCTTGCTTCGGTGGCCTAGCAGATCCTACGGAGAGACGCACCGGGCCTAGCTGCCCATCGGTGCCTCCCACAGGACCTGAGACGACGCACCGTTGGGACTGATCGAAACGATGGCAGTCCTGTCCGTGTAGCCGTTCCCGTAGAAGGTGTCGACGTAGATCGTGCCGTCGGGCGCAACAGCGATCCCGTTGGGTGAAAATCCCTTGATCCCGTG
This sequence comes from uncultured Acidimicrobiaceae bacterium, assembly GCA_963717455.1. Classification (GTDB taxonomy): domain Bacteria; phylum Actinomycetota; class Acidimicrobiia; order Acidimicrobiales; family RAAP-2; genus Bog-473. Next base: position 51,172 of record OY970336.1, on the reverse strand, counting down.
AAAGAGGCCAGGGTAGAAGGTGATGATCGTGTTGTCGCTGGTCGGCGAGAGCCGGACAACGGACAACTCGTCCATGGCGATGACCCCTCCGTCGGGTGCAGTGACCAATCCGGCGTCGCCACGTGGATAGATGCTCTGCTGCCCAAAGGGTTCTGAGAGAACGCCAGAAGGCTGAACGACGAAGACTGTCTTGGTGCCGAATCCAAAGAAGTACAGGTTGCCTGCCGAGTCAAAAGCGAGACCGTCCACGCCGTCGGCTGAGGCCGAGGTTGCCTGACCACCCACCCCGTAGATCCCTTGATAGGGGCTGTCGGTACCCACCACGACTCTCAGAGTCCGGTCCGCATTGAGTCGTAGCACTTGCTCGCCCGTGGAGATGTAGAGCTGCCCTCCGGGACTGAAGGCCACGTCGTTGGGAGCTACGTCCGCATGGAGAGCGGGGGTTCCGTCCGAGACGAAGCCACTTGGAGAGAATGTTCCGGTGCCGACGACCGTCGTAATGATTCCGCTCGGCGAGATGGCTCGTACTCGCTGATTCCCCTCGTCGGCAAAGAAGAGTGTCCCATCTGGTGCGAAGGCCATTCCGCCGGGTCGGTTTATCTCGGCCCCCTGAGCAGGAGCGCCGTCACCTGCGTAGCCCGCCTCCCCGGTACCGGCAACGACCACGAACGAGCCATCGGGGTTACGTTCCAGTATCTGGTTTCGGGTCTGATCGGCGATGTAGAGGTTGCCGTTGGGTCCGACTGCCAGTGCTGTCGGGCGTGCGGGAACGACGCTGGTCGTGGCCTGTCCCCTGCCCGTAGTGGCCAGTGTCGTGCTCGTTGTTGTTGATGTGCTCGACGTGTTACCAGGAGCCGGCGAAATAGTGCTCCCTGCCGAAGCGTGGTCGGGACTCACGCATCCCGACGGTGGTGCGCTCGAACCTTGCTGTCCGGGCATGAGGACCGTTCCGGCACATCCGAAGTTCGACAAGATGGTGTCTCCGGTTACCGTCGAGCCGTCCGGGAGGGTGTACTCCGTCTTTTGTTCCCGGATGTAGCCCTCGTTGTCAACAGAGACCCACGTCGTCTTTCCGCCGAAGCCGCTGTTCTGAATGATGGCGTCGGCGGCTCGGATGGTCGAGACCTGCTCAGACGTGAGACCGCCGATGCCGGGATCTTGGAGACCGCTCTCGGAGAGTTTGTAGATGGTCACGGGCACTCCATCGACAGTGCCGGTGCCTGCTGGTTGCGCTCCTTGGATTTCTCGGGCTTCGAGGTCCAGATAGCCGGTCCCACTCGCCAGACCCTCCATGTCCAGTGCTCCTTGCACCTGACCGACCGTGCCCTCAACCGAGCCGGCGTAGCCCGACAGCGGTGCTCCCGGACCAGCCTGACCGGGTGCGGACAGCCCGTAGTCGCCTCCGCCAATCTCCCAGACATCCGTCCCGTTGTCATAGAGCGTGATCATCCCGAGCGATCCGACGTCGCTGACTGTCACCATGGCGTAGGGGTTGGTATCGACCGTGCCGTGTCCGCTGATGGACGAGAGTGTGCTCGTCTGGGTCCAGCATGGCTGAACCGACGGTTCCGTCGACTTCTGTCCCGGACCGCCCACCTCCTGTTGGCTACCCGGACTCTGTGCACACTGCGTTGGCGGTGTCGTGGTGTCGTTGAACCTCATGTCGTAACTGCCAGCCGCCACGGTGACGCTGACATCGTCGACGACGAGGCGGGCCAAGCGGTCTTGCAGGTGGGCACCATTACCGTGACTCGGGGTGCGATGACCGAGGGTCGGCACCAGGAGCGCAGCTCCGACGGCCAGCACGACGAAGAGAGCGAGCGCCCAGCGAACCGTCCGAACCCGGCCTGTCCGGCCAGTGCGGACCGAGCTGGTTCCAGTCGCCGCCATGGCGGCACTGAGACGGCCCCCAACCTCGGCCATAGTGCGAGCATCGGGCGGGGTTATCTCGTTGACATAGCGGCGGACTTCGTCCAACTCATCACTCACTTGGATCGCTCCTCTTCAACCGGATGTCGCTGATTCGACTCGTCATATCCCCTGTATTGCCCGTCCGCCTCCAAAAGTTCCCTCAGCCTTTGTCTTGCCCGAGACAGGCGGGAACGGACTGTGCCGATCCTGATGCCGAGGGCTAGGGCGATGTCCTCGTAGCTGAGACCCAGGCCCGCCGAGAGCACGAGGACTTGGCGGTGCCTGTCATTGAGGCCGGCCAGTGCCCGACGGACGCATTGCATCTCGACGTCCAGCTCGGCACTGGTGGCGACGGCATCAATCGCTTCGGGAGTCTCATTTTTGCGTCCGTGAAGTTGCGTCACCCGCCGCACCATTGATGCGTGCCGCATCTCGGATCGGCGGTGGTGCCGGATCACGTTGGTCGCAATGCCAAGCAGCCAAGGAAGAGCACTGTCGTAACGTGTGTCGTAGCGGTGTCGTGCTTGGAAGGCTGCTTCGAACACATCAGCAAGCAGATCGTCTGAAGTGGAGTGATCCACACGACTCACCAGGTACCGAAAGACGGACGTGGCGTGGCGCTCGACGATCAGTGAGAAGGATTCTGGGTCAACGACCGACTGGCTGATTATGGCAGCGTCCGTGCTGGCGCTCCCAAAAACCCCCGTGTCGCTCATAAGGCGATATTGCCCGATGGTGGGCAAGAGTTCCCCAAGTGGGAAAAACCCGCTTTGGGGCAAGGTAACTCGGCCTGGGTCCACCCGCCCAGACGGGTCGTTTTTCGGGCGGCCCGGGCTGGTGAGTCGGTCATCCTCGAACGGCAGGCTTTACCCTCGACCGGCGTCTTGTGCCGTGCGGGCTACCCGCTCCCTGTGGTCTGAGACAGGATTCGTCGTTCAGCCGGGAGGTCGGGAAGATTCAGGCAAGTCCACGTCCTCCCAGAGAATGTCGACGCAGAGCCTCACACACTCTTCGCAGATGTGAACGCCGGGGCCGGCGATGAGGCGAGCGACTTGGTCCTGGTCCTTGCCGCAAATGGAGCACTTCTATTTGATGGCCACCAGCGACGAGGCTACCGACGAATGCGGACGCCCTGGGAGTCATGCGGCATCGCCCAATCGGTCCAGCACTCGCTTGACGGCCATTGGTTGCCACCTTGTACTTCCCCTCTTGCTACTGCGCCCTTCGGATTCCAAGATCGAGCAGATTTCCCTCAGTGATGCACCAGAGGCACGTAGATCCGAGATGCGCTTTACGGTGGCCTGTTCTTCCTCTAGCTCAACGAGGTCTCCGTCTCTCGCTTCGTATCCAAAGGCTGGCGCACCGGAGGCATATCCACCTGTCTGAGCCTTTCGCCGCCGCCCATTACGAAGGCGAAGTACGACCATCGACCGCTCGTACTCAGATACAGCACCAAGAACCTGGCGGATCATCTTTCGGCTGGGGTCATCGGGATCGTCTGTGAGATAGCTGGCCTCTGCTGGACTCGTAGAGAACACCTGTCCGCCAATCCTGCGGATCTCTGCCAGGACTGTCTCTTGGATGATGAGGTCACGAGCCAGCCGGTCGAGCCGGGGCACCACGATCCCCTGCGCCTTACGGCTCCGGATCATGTCGAGGGCGTCGGCAAGGCCGGGGCGATCTTCCAACTCCTTGGCCCCAGAGACCCCTTCATCACTCAGGATCGAGGTCAGTCGGTGGCCGTTCGCCTTGCACCAAGCCCGAAGCGCCGCCTTCTGTACGTCGAGTCCGAGGCCGTCCTCGACCTGAGTCGCCGTACTGACCCTCACATAGCCAACGATCTTCACCAGAAACCTCCTGAACTGCTCTGTAACACTATCTGAAGATACTGATACGATCAAGCTCAGTCCTCGGGGGCCTCAGATGACTCCTGAATGGCTTCAAGTGTCCGGCGAACGCACTCCTCGCACCACCACGACTCTCCTCGTGGAGTGGGTGTGATCAAGGCGGGGTTTGTCACATCCGGCCCGCAGCCTGCGCAAGGGTGGCTTTCCATGGTGCTTTCAGACCGAGGTTAGGTAGACGCCGTCTGGCGCACGATTCCAGGCTCGACCGAGTTCGGGACCGAGGCGGTCCTAGACCGCCGTTATTGGCTGGCGATCTTGGACGCACCGTGCCCACGAACGGCACGAGTGGGGCAGTTGGGCATCGGCGTTGTTGCTACTCGGATGGCCCGCCCAGTCCGTCGATACGCAACTCGACCACAGGCTCAGGGGGAACTTTGTCCGGGATTAGGTAAACATGAAGTTCGAGAGGACCCACGGCCGTAAGTTCCCGTGCCCACCGCTCGGCGGTGCCGACCAACTCTGGCAAGCTCCGGGCACGCACCTCGAAGTTCATAGGCGGATTGGATTTTCCAGACCAAATGAGCGGACCTTCGGGGTCCGCCGGGTCTCGCTCCGGTCTTACGAAAAGGTCAACCCTGTAGGACCCCTCCTGAGGCTCCCGTGTCCCAACGGCCGTCTCCACAGACCCAGGCTACGCCTGTCACATCTGGTCAACCATGCGGCCTAGCCCCGAACGCCAGGACGGTGGGGCAGTCCGGCACCTCAGGGTTCGTTCCCTCGGGGACCTGGCCTGGTATCACAAGGCAGGGGCCGATAGATCGGTGCCGCAACCGGAACAAGAGTGGGATTCGACCGTGATCGACACCGAGGTTACGCATTACGCCTTCTGGGGCACGATTCCAGGCTCGACCCAGGCCGGGACCGAGGCGTGTCACGCACCGTCGTTTTCGGCAGGCGTCCACCAGGCGACCTCTGTCCACAAACGGCACGACGGGGATACCCCGAGTCCGCCATCTCGGCGTCACAAGTTGTGGCGCCAGAGTGACAGTGATACGTACGCTGGAAGGGTGACCGAAGTCCTCGACTGCCCGTCAACAGCCAGCAGAGTGCGGCTGGTGCTGGGCGGCGTGCTGGTCGGAGTCGTTCTCTTCCTAGAGCTTTACTTCGGACTAGTGCTGGCATGGGCCTGGTATTCGCCGTGGCCCCCGGCCTGGCCCGGTGTGATCATCAGCCTTGTCGCAGCACTCATCGGGCCGACGGCGGGTCTTCTCGTCTGGCGGTCAGGCCAGCGCAGCGGCAAGCCGAGGACGGCCACGTTGAGACACACGGAGTTCGTCGGCGGGGCCTTCGGACTGTGTTCACTTGTGGTGTTATTCGGAATGCTTCTTGTCACAGCTGTGCCCTGAACGCCGAACTATCCGGGGTAGCCGGTACGCCGGGACGGTGGGGGCAGTTCGCACCATGGGACGGGCAACTTCCGGCATGATTTCTAGGTGAGTCAAGTCCACGGCGCCGAGGATCGCACTGTCCGTGATGAGCTTCGCAGGATCGTTGAAGACCTGACGGATCGGCTCCGACCGGACGACAGAGCTACCTGGGAAGTGCGGCCCCTGCGAGACGATGACTACTACGAGCACTATCCCGAATACCTGGAAGGCGACGTGCCCCGCTATTGGTGGGTCACCGTCGAGGGAAGGTCGATGGTCGCCGACCTAATGAGCTCTCCGGCGATCCGCATCTACTTCATGGCGGAGATGGCTCAGGACGAACTTGCTGAGGAGCGCAGGGAAGCTCGTCCCTGGTGTCCAGTTCACCGCAAAAACATGATGAACATCCGTCTAGGTGGGGACGAAGTCTTCTGGCAATGCCCAGACGACGAGACGGTTCGATGTGAAGTCGGAGAGTATTGGGCGTGGCGTAGGCGACTGGGAGAGTGACCGTTTGGCGTGGGTGTCACCACGGCAGGGACGGCCAGGTCAGTGCCACAACCGGAGCAAGGACGGGATTCCACGGTTGACGTCGAGGTTACGCACACGCACCTGCGGTTGCACGATTCAAGGCTCTACTCCGTTCGGGACAGAGGCGTGTCAGGAATCGCCATTTGCGGCAGAGGTTCACCCGCAAGGCCTCTGCCCACAAACGGCACTTCGGTCGGCTCGCCTAGAAGCAGGGGTCGTCGAGTTCGAGTAGCTGCCGGAGTCGGTGCTCCCATCGAGCACGGGAGCAGAGGCGTTCCCTGATGCTTCCGTTGAAGTTCTCGACGGCGATAGTCCTCGGATCGCCCTCTGAGAGTGGCAAGCGACCTACCACCAGCCCGTCAGGAACGGCGGGGCGTACCTGGAGCCAAATGGATTGACGCTGAGCCACCGTGAAGTACTCCGCCATGTCGGCACCGACCAGGGTCACCCACAGTTTTGGATCGACCGCTATGTGCTCGACAGCGCCAGCCATGGGCACAAGCCTACGAAGCCGGGATGACGCTCGCCGGGCTGGGGCATGAGCGGTTGTCCTGCGCAGTGGATTAGCTGTTCGCTGAGCCTGTCCCTGTTCGCCGGTTATACAGGTGATCCACCTCCTGGGATAGGCATCCGGGGGATCCTCCTCGGTGCAATCAACCAGGAGGTGTGCGGTGGAGTGGAGTCCGTCATTCGAGTGTCACGTCCGTCCGGACGGTGAACACGTCTACAAGATCGGCCACCGGCTGATCGACGAGTTCTTGGAGTTCGTCGTCGGCCGAGCCCGCCCCAACACGGTCCGGGCCTATGCCCACGACCTGAACGTCTTCTTCTCGGTGGTCAAGAAGGACCCGGCCGAGGTTCGGCCCAAGGACGTGATGGCCTTCGTCACCGCGCAGCGTCGTCCCAAGCCCGGAGCGGAGAACGTAGTGCGCATCGCCGATGGCTCAGCGGGGCTCTCGGCAGCGACGATCAAGCGCCGGCTCGCCGCGGTGTCGAGCTTCTATGGCTACCTGATCACCCGCGACGACGTCGATGTGACAGCCAACCCGGTCCCTCGGGGCATCGCCACCCGCCAGAGCCGCTCTCGCGGCGGACGCGGTCTGCCGCTGGTGCGAGGGGTGCGCCGGCTGCCCCGGATCCTCGACGCCGACGAGGTCGAGTCGCTCATGGGGGCGCTGCGCACCGATCGGGACCGGGCCATGACCCAGGCCATGGTCCTCGGAGGGCTCCGGCGCTGTGAGGTGCTCGGGTTGAGGCTCTCCGATCTGCGTTTCGGCGAGTGGCGGGTGTTCATCACCGAGGGCAAGGGCGGACACGAACGTCTGGTGCCGCTCTCGCCGACCTTCTTTTCCACCGTCGCCCGATACATGGACCGCGAGCGACCAGAGGAAGCGACGACGGACGCGGTCTTCGTCTCGCTGAAAGGAGCGCGTCGGGGCCAACCGCTGTCGGTGCCGGGTCTGGATCAGATCATCACCGCCGCCCGAGAGCGGGCCGGTCTCAGCCACGGCACCTGCCACGAACTGCGCCACACCTGTTTCACCCGCTTGCGCGAAGCGGGGATGGCCTTAGAAGCCATCCAGGCCCAGGCCGGACACCGCTCGATCAGCTCGACCCGGGTCTACTTGCACCTCGACATGCACTGGCTGGCCGACGAGTACCGCCGAGCCATCGAAGCCATCGAGGCCCAGGCACTGGTGGGGGTGGCCCAATGAACGCGCTCGCCCAACTGCAGCCCCAACCGCGGCGCCAGGGCGGCGGGAAGCCCGAGGTGACGTGGGCCGAGCTCACCGCCAGAGCACCGCTCATGGTGGCCACCATGGCCTCCTACCTGGACCAACTCGAGGTATCGGCCCGTCCGAGCACGGTGGCGGACGCCGAGCTGACGTTGCGGCTCTTCGCCCATCGGGTCACCGCCACCGACCCCGACTGCGCCGCCGTTTCCGGCATCGCACGGGTGCACATCGAGGACTTCAAGCGCTGGCTGGCGGCCCGTCCGGGCAAGAACGGCAAGCGACTAGCCACGATCACGATCCGGCACCGGTTGAGCACCATGCGGACCTTCTTCGAGCGCATCATGGAGTGGGAGTACGACGACGCCCCGGCCCGCCTGCTCGTCTACTCGAGCGACTTCCCCGCCCTCGACGAGCCACTGCCCAAGTTCTTGGACGATCCCACAGCGTCGAAGTTCATGGCCGCATTGGCGCTCGACCCCAACCTGCGCCGCCGCCTGATGGTCGAACTGCTGGCCCGCACCGGCATACGTGTCGGTGAGCTCGGCGGTCTCGAAGACGACGCCATGGTGCGCTACGACGGGGTCGATCGCCTCCGGATCCCCGTCGGCAAGCTCCACAACGACCGCCACGTGCCGCTGCTCCCGATGCTGGTCGATCTCATCGTCGACTACAAGGCCCTGCGCGGTCCGTCGCGCTCGGGGCATCTACTTGAACGCGACGACGGCGGGCCCTTCGACCGGCGCACTGTGCACCGCTACGTCGCCGCGGTCGCCAAACGGGCCGGGGTCGGTCACGTCCACCCACATCAGCTGCGCCACACGCTCGCCACCCAGTCCATCAACCGGGGCATGAGCCTCGAGGCCATCGCCGCCCTGCTCGGCCACCGTTCCATGGACATGACCCTCACCTATGCGCGGATCTCGGACCGCACCGTCGCCGAGCAGTACTTCAAGGTGACCGAGGCGGTCGAGGCCGAGTACTACGGACTCTCCAGCGCGACCGTTGCGCCGACTGCGGTCTCCGGCGCCCAGAAGTCGCGCCCCGACCATCGCCGACTGCTGGCCAACGGTCACTGCACGAGGCCCGCCCTGCTCGGCTGCGCCTTCGAGAGCGTCTGCGAACGCTGCGGATTCTTCGAGACCGGACCTCAGTTCGTCACCATCTTGAAGCGCCAACGCAAGCACGCCAATGAGCGCGGTCAGAACGACCGCCAACAGCTCTTCGACGGCCTCATCGAAGGAGTCGCCGATGCCCAGTGACTGTGCTTCCATAGGAGAGAGCCCAGGACCTACGGATCACCTGTATAACGCCGGGACGGTGGGGCATTTCGGCACGACGGACACAGGCTCTCCTATCCTTCGTCCGCATGTCCTACTTGCACGGAGTTCACCGATCTGGACGGTGGCACCGTCAGGAAGAATGGGCGATGCGGAGGTGAGCTAGGTGGTCGATGAGTGGTTAGACGAGGAAATAGCACTCGCAGTTATCGACAACCCAGGGCCGTGGCCGGCACGGTCGGCCAGTTCCGATGGCGCATTCGTCCCGTTGGACGTGGATAGATACGACCGCTTTGCCATGGTCTTGTGCTTTGGAGACAACGACTTCGTCACGCACAAGGTCGTGGGTTTCGGTGTCTTTGAGGACACAGGGGCCGGGCGGTGGCGCCGAGTCTTTGGAGGCGCAGGGGGTAGCGACGGCATAGACCTATTGGACCGCCAGAGGCTTGAAGGCAACGACAGACAGCGTCTGCATCTTCGGCAGCATGACTCTTGGGAGTCCCAGGCCAGGTCGCAGCAGGTCGTGTTCCTCTGTGGTCCAGAGGTGGCCACGGTGGAGATTCGTCGCCAGCGTGGTACTCGGGTCGCCGAGGTGAGCGAAGGACCAGGCTGGCTCGGGGTGCTCTGGACCCCGGACAGTCCGCCCGAAGTCGTCGCCTTCGCCGCAGATGGGGCTCAGACCTTCCACTGGACTCCACCCGGTCGGGCAGCCTGAGGATTGCTTTCACCCGTAGACCGTGCCCACAAACGGCACAACGGGGATGCGTCCTTGGCACTGGGTATGGGTTTGATCTAGGTCGATTGGACCATGGGAAGTTCGCTTGGGAAGTCGTAATCTGGGATTCGGGCGAAGCGCACAGAGGTAGAGATGACCTGGCTGATCCTGATGATCGTCATTGTCGGAGGCTTCCTTTGGTTCGGGACAACGGCTGTCCGGTACTCAGCCGAGCGACAGGTGGTTGAGACTCCCAGCGGCACGAAGATCGAGATCCTCGTTCACCGTGATGGCGTGTTCCTCCAGACCAAAGGCGAGGCGATGCTGAATCTCTACACCCCGATCCCGGTCGCCATCGCCGTACTGCGCCACGGTCGAAAGCCCTGGGATTGGGCGGTCACCGTACGGGGTGCCACTCTCTCCACCAAGGATGTACTCATTCACAAGGTGTACTCAACGGTGGAAGAAGCCCGCTCAGATGCGGAGTTGCTTAGTCAGATGATTGCGAACGGTGGCCAACCGTGGCAAGCAGACTCCATGTGGCGACCCTGACTTCGAACCTGCCCCAGCACGCCGGGACGGTGGGGCAGTTCGCACGTTGGGTTCCTACGTATTCCGCTGAGCAACCTTCGCCCTTGCCCCTGCCCGCTCAGTTCCGGCCACTGAAACGGCGATGCCATACACCCGGTCGAATCCGGTCCATCCGTTGATGCCGCCTCGATTGTTGCCAATCTGGACCCGCCGTTTGGCTGGCTCAATGGCCTTGACGAGATGGATGTAGACGTTTCCGGCGACCTTGGTGAGGACGATGTCGCCCACCTCAACCAAGTTCGGGTCCACGGGAGCGACGACGACCTCGTCTCGGCTGTTGATCAACGGGACCATCGAGTTGCCAGTTGGTCGAAATGTGACGGTCTCGCCCTCTGCGACTCGCTCTGCCACCTGTTTGAGCATCGCCATCACGGTATCTAACCTGACCCCGCTCTCCGAACGAGTGTGCTTCCACACGCCGATCTGGCGGCACAGCAGGATCTCGCCCGACGCCGTCTGGTAACAACTGATCATGAGGTTCGTCCGTCCATCGGACTCAACCGCAATGCAGCAACTTGTCGAGTCGCTGAACGAGGCTCAGCCAACCTACAGCTACCTCCGGGCCACGCTTACCGGCGTTCAACCGGAGGGTTTTCACCACGACCGTTACGAGACAGTGCTCGGGAACGGGCCAGAGACCTTTCAACGAGCCGCCAACGGCCTGAGGACCTGGGAAGCCCACCACGTACCCGGAGTCCGAGTGTTCCCCAAGGAGCAGGACATCGAGACTGGTGCGACCGTCGTCGTGACACTCGGGACGCCGCTTCTGTCCCTGGCGGCACCGTGTCGGATCGTGAGCGTCGTCGATGGTCCGACCCGATGGGGCTTTGCCTACGGGACACTGCCGGGCCATCCCGAACAGGGAGAGGAGGCGTTCATCGTTTCGATCGCACCGGACGAGACGGTGCGCTTCGAGATCGTTGCGTTCTCTCGACCTGGTGACCCTCTTGTGCGGCTGTCAGGCCCAATCGGTCGAGGAATACAGAAGGCAGGCACCAATGGCTATCTCCGTGCCCTCCGACGATATGTCGATCAGCATGCTCAGATCGACGGGTAGCTCAGCTCGCCGGGCCGGTGGGGCAGTCCGGCACAACGGGGATGGCGTCGGCCGAGTTGCGAAGCTACCCCTTCTTCTGCACGGGAAGGAAGGTCGGCCCGCTTGGAACTCCGCCGTAGACCCTCACGGGACCACCGGCCGGGGGAGTCAACTTGATACCGGGGTGATCCGTGACCTGAGGAGCCGAAGTCGTACCGTGCGATCCGGAATGGAGTCCGCCGACATCGGGCACGAGATGCGGAATGATGCCCGGTTGGTCTGCCTTCTTTCCACCGGTTGGGTTGCCCACTAACAGGACCGTCGCACAGGTGGCGCTGGCCAGCGCCACACCGAGAGCGCCCACAAGGAGCCGCCGCCTCCCTATTGTTGCTATGGACTGACAAGCCATGAGCCCTCTCTCCTACCAGCAGTACGGTCGTCAAGGGTCCCTGGATTGTGACATGGCGTCACCGTTGCACTTCCGCCCCCGACCTGCCCCCGTTCGCTGCGGGGACGGTGAAGCAGTTCTGTACCTGGTTCGACACCGAAAACCTCAGCCGAAAACCCCAAAGGTCACCACGCAGCGAGTCGGGCGGAGGCCCGCTACTCGCTCAACGGTCGTCACGAGATGCCAGGAAGTCTGCCCAACCGAGACTCCTTCGACAGCCTCGCCGACCCCTACGTTGTGGTGGCCCAAAAAGCTTTGGGAGGTCACGACACTCAGTTGCAGTTGTAGTGCACCCACTTGTTGTCCGTTTACGACCGGTAGCGATGCCGGGGGGTTGAACGTTCCGTTGGCGACGGCCTGCGTGCCGGATGAGTTGAGCGTGCACTTGCTGGGGTGAACACTTCGGCTAGTGGGGGTGACCGAGATCGGAAGACTTCTCCCCGGTGAGGACGAGTTCTGCGAGCAGGCGGAAGTACCCACGACCACCAGAAGCAGCCCAGCACCCATCGCCGCCCGAACCCTTGCGGTGACAGGGCGAACTGTCACCTTGCATGGCACCGGCCAAGATCTCACGGCCATGCCGCATTGTTCACTACGAGCGATAACAGCCCCTGGCACGGCTCGTCGGTTTGGGGATGATCGGATAGACCTGGACGGTGGGGTTCAACCACCAAAGGCCCCAACTTTCGGACAGTTCAGGGAGGACACTGGCACGGTGCGAATCCCCGGACCCTGAGGGCCGACGATGAAGGTTCCAATCTTGGTGGTCCCGTTGCTCGTGTAAACCGGGATGGCGAAGTTTTCACCGTTGACAGCCGTAGGGCAGAGAAAGTCTGTCGACTTCACGTAACCCGAGCGCCGGCCTCGGTCGAACACCACTGCAACAAGGTCGGGAAACCCATGCTTGTTCGGCACGCCGTAGGTTTGCCCGTGCGCATTGGTCTTCCAGGCAGTGATCACTCGGTTGATGTAGGCGGCCAGCAACTTCCACGAGGCGTTGGCGCTCGTGGTGATCGTCACCGTGTGTTGACCTGATCGAAGGGGAACGACTGCGACTGCTTGACAGCCGAAGGGACCAGGATGGCTGAGATCGCTCTGAGAGCAGCCCAGGCTCGAACCGTCGGGGAATCGAAAGGTGCCGACGCTCAAACCTGTCAGCGTGAGCGATACAGCGTTCGCCTCACGTGGGGCCGGCCCCAGGTCGACGGTGGCCGTCCCCGTGCGGGTGACGCTAACAGTGTGGCTCAACTGGGCATCCGAGGGAGTGCCCGGTAGTCGTTGCGAGAAGAACCCGTTCGCCAGGGCGACGCCGCCCCCAACGGACAGTCCGACGCCCAGCCCGATCACGATCCCCGTGTTGCGCCAACGCCCGAGGAGCCGCCAGGGCTTCATGGACGGCACCTCGCTCAGTTGCCTGCGGGCGGCTGCGTAGCGGTGGGCCGGAAGAGGTCGCTCTGTTGGCAAGTGATAGAGGTCTGGCATCACGGATTCACCCCTCCATGCTCGGTCGAGGATTCAGGGCCAGCGCAAGCGGGAGCCATCAGGGTACGAAGGCGGGTTCGGGCACGAGAGAGCCTCGACTTGACGGTGCCCACGGGGATGTCCAATGCGGTAGCCGCCTCCTCATAGGAGAGGCCCGACCAGTCGCACAGGGCAATGACCTCCTGGTCCTCGGTGTTCAGTTGGCGGAACACCAGGAGCAGCCGACGCATCGTAACTTCGTCATCAACCCGAGCACTGGTCTGCGCATCGAGCGGTGGAGTGTCTTCGGGCCTGGGCAGTTTGGCTAAGAGCCGGTGGTAGCGGCGGCGGGACCGCTCCGCATTGCGCAGACAGTTGTTCGCCACGGCCAGCAGCCACGGGAGGACCGAGTCGCCGTGGAGCCGCACCTGCCGCCGCTTCCGCCAAGCTTCGAGGAAGACGACGCTGGTGAGGTCCTCGGCCATCGACCACTCGGCTGACCGCCGGAAGCAGTGGTTGTAGACCTTGCTGGAATGGCGGTCGAAGAGCACGGCGAATGCTTCTCCGTCATGTGCTGTGACCCGCTCCCACAGGTCGGCATCGGACAGCCCCTCTAGGCCCACATCTCTAACTATGTCCGGGAATGGGAAGCCGGTTCCCGCCAGACTTCACCAAGAATCTCCTCGTGGAGTGGGCGTGATCAAGGCGGGGTCAGTCACATCCGTCCCGCAACCTGCGCAAGGGTTGCGTTCCATACGTCTGCCCTAGTCTGACCACCCGTGGCCTTCTTCGAGCCTGTCAACACGCCATCTCCGAGATTCGACCAAGAACGCACCCCCTTGCCGTGGGAGGAGGGTCTTGGCCAGACGGTCTTCAACGATGTAGTGCTCGCTAAGGGCATCGACGGGCTGCTGATGCTGAGAAGCCTCGTCGCATTCCCCAAGGTGATGACCCTTTCCGTTGCGGCTCTGTTCCGAAATCCTCTGGCCCAAGGGCCAGGAACACGAGGTCACAACAGCCCCACGTTTGGACATTCGATCTCGGATGAGTCTCTTGATACAGGGATCGTGTTGTTCGGGCTGCGCTTCAGCGACGACACTTGTTACCGAAATCTCGATGAACGTGGCAGCGCCGGGCATCTCGGAGGTCTGCAAGGGGGCAGCCGGGGCTTCACGGCATATCGGGACTTCTGGGCACCCCTGCCGCCGCCCGGAGATTTAGAAGTCTGGGTGGCGTGGCCCGCAGCCCAGATACCGGAAACTCGTACTGTGTTGGATGGGTCTTTGATACGGGAGTCTGCCAGCGCACTTCGACCACCGTGGGAGTGACCGGCCATTGGGCCTGGGGTGACCAAGTTCGACTTCGGTACTTCCTGGTGCGTCCCCTCTTGGACCCGGCTTGGGTGTCGTCAAGGCGGGGGTGGACAGGTCGCTACCGCAACCGGAACAGGGGCGGGCTTCCACGGTGATCGAGACCGAGGCTACGCACACGCCTTCCGGCGCACTGACAGCGGCGGTAGGGACTAGTCCTGGCTTCCGTTGGTCGCAGTCTGGAAGCGTGCTTACTCCGGGACTATGGGCGGCCCGGTCGTCCATGACACACGGCATGAGGCCGGGGTGCCCGCAGACAAAGGAACCTGAAACCGGAACGCTTTGGTTCGGTTCGACAGGAGCTTCACAGGTGAACCTTCAAAGTCTGCGATCAGATGGCCCCTGCTGTCGTAGACCTTTGCGAACGGGGCCACTAAGAGCGCCGGGAAACCAGAAGCGGCAATGGCACCAGGGTTGGCCCTGAAGGTCCCCGTCACCACGGCCACCGGTTGGCCCGTAGCAACACAAGACACTCGTGAGGCAGTGACCACACGAGTGCTGGAGGCCAGGGTGACGGAGAGTCCCACAGGGTGGCCCCCACTTGAACAACCGGCAAGAACGACCGCCGAAAGCAGCAGGGCGGCGCTGGCTACCGCTATGTGCTTCCTACCCCGACTCACACGCAGATGATACGAGCCAGAGATCGTGGCCGACATGTCAGCCTGCAGTCCCGTTCTGCGGGATGGTGGGGCAGTTCGGCACGTCGGTGGCGGGGGTCGACAGATCAGTGCCGCAACCGGAGCAAGGGCGGGATTCCACGGTGATCGAGACCGAGGCTACGCACGGGCCACGATTCCAGGCTCGGCCCAGGTCGAGACCCGAGGCGTGTCTGCCGTTTGTGGCAGCGGTTCACCCGTAGGCCCAGCCGACGAGCCGCACTCTCAGGGGGCAAGGGGAAGGGTCTCACTCGCTGGACACAGGCGATCCCCAGCGGCCTGCAACATCACGAGACGGTCAGAACCACCATCGCCTGTGGTGAGGCGGCCCTGCTTCCGGCCACGGGCGCTTCTTCGACAACGGTTCCCGGGGTCGACGATCCGCCAGGCTTCATAACAACTTGGACTTCGAACCCAGCTGCAGTCACTGCCGCCACCGCTTGTGCCTGGGGCTGCCCGATCACATTCGGCACGGTTCCTAATGCTTGGGTGGTGACTGATGTTTGGGTGCCGGTGACCGTAAGGAGCACTTGCGATGCGGCGTCCACTCTGGCACCCCCAGTTGGTTGTTGGACTACCACGGTGCCAATCGGTTGGTTCCCGGCGGTGTAGGTGACGGTGTATCTGAATCCCAGTTCACCAAGCGCCTGGGTCGCCTCTGAAAGCTGATCACCGAGGAGCGTAGGAACGACCACCGTGCCGACAGACGTCACGGTTGTCGAGGACATGGGTGAATGGACGATTGTCCGAACGCTTGAAGGGGCACTGCTGGTAAATGCTCCAGCGAGCGCTGCGATTCCGACCCCAATGACCACGAGCACGACTGCCGCCGCTGCACCGACGAGGATCGGGCTGCGACTGCCTGGTGAGGGTTCCCCACCCTCAAGTGCAGCGGATGCGGCTATCTCCTGAGGGGTACCCAGCCGCTCAAGAATCTCCCGCACGGCGACCTCGGTCTGCTGCGGTAACGCAGCCCGTGCACTCGAAATATGCTCAAACACTTGGTCGACAATCTGCCGCCGATCCTCAGCAGATAGATCACCCAGAGACCCCCGGAGTCTTTCGAGGTACTCCGTGCACATCGCATCGAGGTCAGCGTCATCACTCATGCTAAGACCTCCTCAGGCCAAAACCTTGTCCACGGTGGTGCGGAACCGCTCCCATTGGGTGCAGAACACCTTCAGAGCTGCCCGGCCTTCTCTCGTGATCCGGTAGTAACGCCGTGGCGGTCCGTTGGGGGACTCCTCCCACGTGGCGTCGATCAGGCCCTCACGATGGAGTCTCGTCAAGAGTGGATAGACGGTGCCCTCGCTTGTGACCAGGCCATCGGCCTCAGCCAGAGTTCTCGCCAGTTCCAAACCGTATCGGTCTTGCTCCCTCAAGAGAGCCAATACGCAGTACTCGATGGCCCCACGGCGCATCTGGGCGAGCATCTTGTCGGTACTGCCGGGTACCATGTACAACATAGTAGTCGATTCCTTGCGTAGCAAGGTGTGTGCGTCCGCCGGGTCAGGGTGCGGGCCGGGCACCACAGCCAAGGTGGCGTTTCCGAATCCCAGTAGCCAAAACGGGTTGCCGATGTGATAATCGACTCGTGCCGGTGGAGGGCCACCTATATGGCGAACGAGTGTGGTTCCACGATGCACGGGGCGTCGTTCGCAGGATGGGGGTCTCAACTCATCCGGCAGATTCCACCATTGTCATTTCACTATGGCAGGGCGACAACTGCACCGGCACCTTCCGCTTGCCTGCCAAGGATGCGGCACGTCTCATCTCGACGCTGGCCTATGGAATGACTGAAGCGATTCCGGGTCAGACGCCCAAAACCGAAGTTGGTCCGAGCCGACGTAGCCCGATCTGGTCACGATTCTTTCGTCGTGTGTTCGTCCGATCACCTCGAACGACCGAAACTCATCTTCGGCTGCTCAAGTAGGCCCGCTCCGTAGTGGAGGTGCACGTCCAGGGACTGCCCCCACTTCGCCGGGATGGAGTTCCAATCGTATCGCCTTTGGTCGGTCACCCTTTGAGATTCGGATCGACCGGCGTCGCTGAGTAGACACGACGGCCCGTGCCCGTTTGCACATAGGCAAGTAGGCCATGCACTGGCTCCGACCGACGAGCAAGTGTTGCCTGTAGTTCGTTGAAAGACATCATCCAACCGGCAGTGGACTCACTGTCCAATCGGTAAGGCAGCTTGGGCTGCCACGGCTCATGGTTGAAGATGACTACGGTCGAATCGGTCGGCTTACCATTCGCATCAACGATTTCTAGTCCCCACCCGGCAATGGTTGTCGGTGAGCGGCCATGGTTGATTGCCTGTACCTGAATATGACGCTCGCCCTGGCCAAACGATGCATTGAGCGGCCAGGCATTGGACCAAGTGCACTCGACTCGGCTGCCCTGTTGTCTGTGCGTCCAGACGGACACGCATACCGCAGCGATTGCAGCGATCGCCGAGGCAACCGAGACAATCAAGGCAGCAAGAGCCACCGAAGCACAATACGCACACCGAGAGCGGTTCGGTACAGCGACGCCGGCTCGGCGTCATTTCATGAGAGTGAAAGCTGACACTGAGCTGCGAGAGTGTTGAGCGCCGTGGTGACGGGTCGCCATCGCTGGGATCCAACGTTTTGTTGAAGGGTCGCACTGAAGTCTTTGGCTGCGCTGACGATTGATGAGTACTGGGGCAGCACCCCGGGGCCAGCTTGCTCGATCATCTCGATTTCCTTGAGCGCTCCGGACGCCGACGATGTCACAGGGACCCCTCTGGACTCGTCGTGGATGAATTCCGAAGTGACACGGCCGACGGCCCCACAGCCGGTCGCCACCGCCTTGGACGCAACGTCGACCGGATAGATGGTCACACTGGTGGTGCTGGTCGTCGTAGGAACCGCAAACGGCCAATGATCCCCTGTGCTCCAAAACACTCCGAGTAACACAGCAACTCCGAGGCCGAGCACGGTCGCTACGAAGCCAAGGATTACGTTGGACGGAGAGAGCACTCCTGGCCTCTTCACCTGTTCATGATGACACCCTGGCCGACCGAGTTCTGACCGTCCCCGACCGCCGGGGCGGTGGGGCAGTTCGGCACGTCGGTGATACGGCCGCCCAGGGCTGAAGCCACGCAGAGACGCATCTACTCTGGTGGACCGTAGGGTCTCCTCGACATGGGAGGGATCACGGTGGACCAAGAAGTGCGATGGTTCTTGGCCGAGAAGCTCCTCCATGTCCGCACCGGCCTCGTAATCCCACGTGACGATGTCATCAGTCGTCGGTCCAGGGCGTTGGCTACTTTCGGCTCCACCCTCGAAGCCCTTCGATACGTCGACGCCATCTCCGAAGAGGAGTCGATTCAGTGGCGCAACAAAATGTGGCGGGCGGTCGGCCTCGAACCACCCGAAGTCGGCGAGCCGGGAACGATCCGAATGGTCTACTTAGGAGAGGGTGAGCCACCTCAGCCCGAGCGGATCAACCTCGTGCCGCAGTTCCCTCGGAAGGTGTCAGGACCGTCTGAGAGCATCGGTGCCTTCACCGGCTGCCTCCGGGTCGAGGGGATCGAATACGACGATTCCGTCACGCTCATCCGTTGGGAGATCGGACCGATGCCCGACGTCGATGCCGCATTCTCTGAACTGGCCGCAGCCTTGGAGGAGGACATCTCGGGAATGGATGATTGGGCTATCGAACACTTCAGGAGCAAGAATCGTGAGGCCCTCCGGCGACACCGGGTCCCACGACTTGAACTAGAAGACAACGTCGGTTCCGAATACTCCGAGCACCCAGTGAGGAGCGGAGGCGGTGCGGAGATCAAAGGGATCACGGCCTTCACGCCAGGAACTCCATCACATGCTGAACAGCTCACGCTCCATTGGCTCGGATCGTCGCTGACGATAGACCTATAGCCGGTCAAGGATGCCCTTGCGCCGAGAGAGTGCTACCCCTCGATTGCGTAGATCAGGGTGACGGCGCTGGATGCCGAGACGTTTCCGGCTTCTATGGGGACATTGGCAGAAGCGGCGATGTGTCCC
Organism: uncultured Acidimicrobiaceae bacterium; assembly: GCA_963717455.1. Lineage (GTDB taxonomy): Bacteria > Actinomycetota > Acidimicrobiia > Acidimicrobiales > RAAP-2 > Bog-473. Next base: position 32,138 of record OY970336.1, on the reverse strand, counting down.
GACATCGGCCTGACCTGCTGCACATAGTTGATCCGGCCAGCGTTTTCATCCTGGATAGAGAGAATCGCTCCTAGGCGAACCCCTGCTTCATCCGCAATCTCAGCGGCTCTCCTCTTGGCATCTTGGATCGCCAATCGTCGAGCCCGACTCCTCAGCGGTTCGGGGTCCTCGATGGACAAGTTGATCCCTCGTATTTGGAGCGCATCGCCAACGGTCGAAGACAACAAGGCAAGGACGCCGCCAGCTTCATCAATGGGGCGTACGAGAAGATCGAGTTGGTACGAGCCAATGTGCGCAGTGACCTTCTGTTGGGCCTGGTCGAAGAAGTCCTGAACAGAGAGTCCCACCGTTTGCACTTCACATTGTTCGATCTGTATATCAGCGAGGGCGGCAATGGCCTTGGTCGCAAGATCGGCAGTTACCGCCAGAGCGTCAGCGGCAGTCTCTGCGAAGTGGTTCAGTGAGATGTGGACCCTGCACTGATCGGGTGATGCGCTTGCATGGCCCATCCCAGTCACGGCGATAATGGGCTGGTCGGGCATGAACTGACCCTACCGCTCGATGAGCGTCAGGTCTCGGCGCACGATTCCGATTCGATCCAGTTCGGGACCCGAGCAATCCGTCGCTACGATCTGCGCCAATCATCGAAGGGGTGGCCGTGCTTCAACTGTGGTGGGGAATAACAGAGCAGACCTACCTGTACTACTGGCATCACAAAGTGTGGGCGGTACTGGCCGCTTGGGCGCTCGTCGTCTTGCTCGTGATTCTGATTGTTCTGACCGGTGAGGAACTCTGGCGGGCAGGCTACAGATCGGCGCTTCGATCAGCCTCGACAGTCGAAGCTCCACCTCGTCCCCCACCTCCACCGGTTCAGCCCAAGAGGTCGAGTACGCCACCCTCACCCGAGAAGCGGCGATTCCTCGCCCCGCCATCGCAGGCGTTTCCGGGGATTCGAGGATTGTTCTCTCGTCAGGAAGGCAGGCAAGATCAGATCACAGACTGATTGGTGCCCTCTCTGGCAGATCCGGGCGGGTCAGATACGACCGTTGTTTGCCCACCGTGACTCGTGGACCCTGCCCACAAACGGCACCATGGTGGCAGGCCACGGTTGGATCGTGGACAGGCCATCATGGTCATGTGGGAGCGAGACTTCACCGACGCCGATGGTGGCCCGGTGCAGCTGCCGCCACGGTTCTCGTTTTCGTCTATGGCCTCTATGGCCTCTGTGGTGTCTCGGATGCCAGCGGTTCCCCCACTTCTGTCGGCGCTCCTACACACCCGCAGATCCTCACCTGTGCAGAGGAAGCGACGCAGTTCACGGGCACGCTGCCCCCCATCGGGCCACATGACATCGGATTCGGCCCGGGGTATTTCCCTCACGCTCGCCTGCTGGCCACCATGAATCCGCCGAACTCGAGTCGAGGGGCTCAACTCACCGGGTACAAGCTCCCTCCGGTCGTCTATCCGGGAGCCACGGTGACTATGACGATCGCCCGTGGCGCACGGTCCTACGTCGTGCAACAGAACCCATGGTCACCTCGCCAAGGGAGCCTGTCGGTCACGTACCGGGCCTGTTTGCACAAGCGTGGATTCTTTCCCCAGAGCTTTCGGTTCACCGATGGTCGACGGCGGGGCTGCGTTCCCCTCGACGTGCGGGTCGATGGGCAGCGCAAGACGAGCCACATCGTCCTTTCCTTCTTCGCTGGACCGTGCAGAACCTCGACTTGATCGAGGTCTCATTGGGGAGCCTGAGGGGTGCCCCGAACGCCGGGCTACGGCTGCGGAACCGTGAGCGTCTGACCCATGAGTAGCTACCCGCTGGACTGGGGCGGAGCCAGCCGACCAATCGCCTTCTCGAATGCATGGGCGATGACCACCGCTCCTGCATTGTTCGGGTCGTCGCCATATCCGATGAGCGACCCTTGATGACACACGATGTCGAGCAGCGTGCAGGCACTTGCTACCGACACGGGTACACGACCCCAAGTCGAATATAGGAAGTGCGTGAGATCCGCCGAGTGGTAGGCGCCCTGCACATCAGCTGTGGGACTGCCCTCGGCCCGATACGCCTGGCCCATGGTCTTGCTCAGCAAGCCAACCCCGGCGACGGCAGCAACAGCTAGCGATCGACCAGTTCCGGGAGCCAACCAATCGCCGAGCAAGGGGTCATAGACGTTCATGCCGACGATTGGTACATGAGGGCCGATGGCATTGCGCAGCCCAGCCACAATCGTCGAGATATTCGCCTTCATCTTCGACAGGCCGTTGACGAAACACGTTGCAGCACCGGGTCGGCTCATACAAGGTACGACGTCGTTTCCACCGATACTGATTGTGACGAGAACGATATGGCCCCGATGGGCGTTCACAAAGGAGACGGCGTTGTCGTACTGGGACCCTCCTGGGGCACACGTCGAGCCCTTGACCATTGATTCGGTCGTTTCCCCAGAACAGGACATGTCAATGAGGCGAAGACCCGGAACTGAGGAGTGTGAGTACCGACTGGCCAGCAAGTACGGGAAGGATCGGGTTCCGTCCCACATTCCGACCGAGTCACCGAGCGATAGGTAGTACGAGATGCCAAGACCGGTGGGAAGAGTCGTCGATGAGGTTGGAGTCGGCTCGTTCGGGGCGTAGTGCAAAGGAAGCGTCGTAGAGGTTTGATGGCCAGATGGCGCACCGGCAGCCGGATCTATCGACAGCGACGACAGTAACGACGAGCAGATGAGAGAAGTCCCCAGGATCGCCACGACGCCGATCCGCATCCTCGACGACCGGATTGTCATGAGTCTCCTCCACCAGCTCCGGTTACGGAGACAATCTACTTCGACGTCATCGTCGTTCGACTGTTCCCGAATGCCGGGACGGTGGGACAGTTGGGCCGAAGCGGGTCAAATACGACGGTTTTCGACCGAAGATTGCTCGGAGACCTAACCCCAAGCCCGCTCTGAAGGGAAAGGCCTATAGCTGATGGACGGTCTCTAACGTCTCATCCGTATAGACGTGCTCATGATCGATTCCGTGGTGGACCCTCCACAGTTCAAGGTAGATGTCGCCATAGAGCGGAATGAACTCATCCTTCGCCACTTGGGGGGTAAGGAGGTTCTTTCCGTTGAACTCGATCCTCGGGTCAACGTCACCTGGTTCATCGTTCGCCTTGATCATCTCCTTGGTGCTGAAGGAATGGAGCATCCAGTGATGCGAACACTTATTCCGGATGGCGTTGAGCTTCGTCAATTCGTCGTACCCCAGTTTGGTCAACACGTGGAGGCGGGCCGCCAAATTCGAGAAGCTGGCGTGAGTTCAAGTTGTTCACGAACTCGACGTTCTTCTCGTAGGTGAACGTGCCGGGATCGGGAGGGGAGGTCACTCTCTCGAAGACGAACGAGCGGACGAGGTCTTCGATCGCTAGATGAAACTGGATAACAATCAGTCGATAGACATCCTGCCGAAACTCATGCTGCATCGAGTAGCGGTCCGGATCATCCTCTCGTGAGAAGCCATAGAAGTAGTCGAGCAGGTCCCGACCCTCTCGGACAGGCTGTGGGACTTCATTGTCATCCGGCATGTCTGCCAGCATCTCAAAGGAACTGACCGGGAGCGACCGCCCTTCCCGATGACCGCAACTCTCGTCGTGTCGTCCATCGTGCCATTGACCGTGAGCGAAGGGTCACATACCAACGTTTTCGGCAACACGACCCTGCCCCAGTGAGCACCATGGAGATACCAGCGAGTGCTTTAGACAGCCTGGGTCAGGCCCCTCCTCGACTGGCTCAGAGCGTATTCATCTTGGCAAGGGCGACGGGTCGGCCATCCGGGTCGGCCACGACCACGAATCGTCCCCATGCGGCCTCCTGTGCAGGCCAAAGAACCGGGACTCCCGACCGTCTCGCCTCTTCCTCCCATGCGTCGGGATCTTCCACCCTGAACCGCACGGATGCAGCCCCGGCTGTTGTCCCCGCAGGAAAGATCCCTCTCTCGTCGTGGCCACGATCGTTTCGATGCAACACGATTTGTCCAGATGGTCCGCCTACAACGACGATGATGTCATCCTCGAAACGCACCGGCAGGCCGAGACTTTCCACATAGAACGCTCTCGCTTTGCTGAGATTTCCGACAAAGAGAATCAGACTGTCGAAGTCATCAACTTTCATGGTCCAACGTTAGCGAGGAGGCTCGGTGTGACTGCCCCATTCGCCTGACCGGGGTGCGCCTCTGCGGTAGGTCGGAGACTACTCTCGGAGGCGGAGACCTCGACTGATCAGACGACACATTGAGGAGCATCAGATGGCAAGGGTATTGATGGTTGTGCAGCATCCCGTGAAGGACTACGACGCTTGGCGGATCGAATATGACAAGGCGCAACCCATACGTGACAAGCACGGAGTCACCGACGCCACCGTCTTTCGTAATGCCGATGATCCGAACGAGATTACGGGGCTGCACTGGTTCCCCTCGGTCGATGAAGCTCACGCCTTCGCCGACGATCCCGATCTGAAAGACGCTATGGCTAGAGCGGGCGTGAGTGGACCACCCCGCATCGAAATCAGCGTCGAGGTGTAATACCGACCGGTGCTTGATCGAACTGCCGAAGGAGGCCCATCGAAAATCTGCCGTTCGTGGCAGAGGTTGACCCTAGGCCCCTGCCCACAAACGGCTGCACTTTTCGGCTAGGCCCGATCAAGGGGTCGGGGGCGACCAGTCAGACCCCTCAAGCATGCTGTCTACAACGTGTCCGCTTCCGTCCGGCCAGCGAATCAGCCACGTCCACTGGTATTTTCCATCCCCTGGGTTTGGCCCATGTACACGGTCGGGCTCAACAGCGACCAGCCTTTCGATGAGGTCCAGGCACGCCTCATCGGGCGTGCCCCCGCCCCCGATAGGCAACGGCCCCTTTCGTACGATTGGCACCTTGATTCGTTCCCACCATTCTCTCGCCGTGACGTCGTCCTCGAATGGTTCTTTTGGTATGTCCCAGGGATCACATGGAAAAGCGGTCCAGAGACCTCTCTCTGAATAAGTCCCGCCATAGCGATCAGGAACGATGCTCATAGGGTTGACGAGCCCCATGCGCCGTTGGTTATTGCGAGTCACGAAGCCAATCTAATGAATACCACCGAGTGCCCCCGCAACCGGAACAGGGGCGGAATCCACGGTGATCGACAACGAAGGTTACGCACACGTCTTCTGGCGACGATTCCATGAAGTGCCGGTTTCGCCTGGCGACCACAGGGCCTGACCCCTGCCAGCTACCCGCACCTCGGGGATAGGTCGATTGGCCTATGGAGACCCTGCGACACCTGTCTAGACGGACAGTCCCCACTCAGACTTGTCATCCATTTTGGAGAAGATGGCCGTAGTCATCGGACTGAACTGCGATCTTCCCCGAAGAGTTGCCGGTCGCTGTAGTCGCTGTACATGGAGCGAAGCACTTGCTCGATGGCCGGTGATCGCTTGACCTTGCCCGCAAGGAACATGCTCACGTTTGCCTGTGTCTGCCCCGCTGCGTCAGCGATGGTTGTCTGTGCCACAGCATCGGCACGAATCATGCGAGCCACTGGGAGTTCATTAGGAGGTCTCATACCTCTATAGAGTATCACCATCCAAGGTTTGCGTTGCCCGCTCTCAAACTTTCGATAGACCAGGACCTTCAGATTTCGACCATCAAAATCGACCTGGGCTTTTAGACCTTCGCCAAAAACCATGCGCCTTCGGCAACATGGGCGTCTGATAACCTATAAGTAGGCGAGGGAAGAGATCCCGGGCCGGGAAGGCAACATGAGCGACACCAATGAGAACACGGGCATCGACATCAGTTCGTGGTTCGGAGGTACGGCCAAGGTAACGCTGATGGGCGCTGGCCCATCGAAGGACCATGGCTCTCTCCTCTACTACAACTGCCTCGACGGCTGGCTCGTCTACTACACAGCCCGCCGTGCCAAGGGTGGTGAGTGGATGGTCCGCACCTACAAGCCGGTCGGCCCTGGCGCACACAGTGGCAAGGCCAAGCAGTGGGTGGCCGTCAAGACGACTTGGTACAAGACTCACAAGACTGCGCTCAAGCGTGCCAAGGCCATCGTCAAGCAGCACGAGGGTGGAGCGAAGTGGGTTGGCACTTGCCCCGAGTGTGGGGACGAGACCAAGTCGAACATCCGCCGCCGCTACATCTGCGCCGAGTGTCACCCCGCCGCTCAGCACCTCCTCGTGTGGACGGCGGCGTAACCATGATCACCCCCTACCCCTACGCAACGGATCGGAGGTGATGGAACCATGACTACACACGAGACATACCCGTATGCCGCTGCCAAGCTGGGCGGTGCGGAGTACCGATACCCCAACTGCAACCTATGGGGTGTGTTCGACAACTCGTCGGACGACTTCGGAACGCCGCTGGGCTATCCCAACCACGTCGAGTACACCGACGAGGCCGAAGCTCAGGCTGTGGCCGACAAGCTGAACCTGGACCTCGGTCCGGGTGTGGCTGACAAGCTGTACGCCGAGGCACTCGCTGCCAACGGCGGGAAGTAACACCGCAAGGGTCGTCTCTGACTTCGGTCGGGGGCGGCCCTTGTTCCATGTCCAGTGTATCCTGGTGGTCAGTCGGCTCCGGTTGAGACGAGGTCACGAGGTCCGCTAGTCAGGCGACCACTCGCCGGGGTTGGCTCACCCAATGTGTTGCATCGTCTGACCGCTGGTGTGTCGATGCAACATTCTCGTGGGGGTTGGTACCAGCCCACCTGTTCTGTGCCCTCTGGGGCAAGCAGGGGTGAGGCAGATCAGCGTATGACGGTAAGCCTCGCCGTCAGCCGGAAGATTCCTCCATCGACACTCACCACGGTATCGGGCGCATCTCCATCTTCGTCGTGGCGGACTATGAGGTCTGATCCTTGGCGGCGAAGCTCCACGAAGCCATCGCTCATGAAGCCGACCACTGCCGTACCTCTTGCGAGGACCAGAGGATCGTCAGGTGACCCAGCACCCAACACGAGTATCTCTTGACCATCGAGGGAAGCGATTGTCAGCACCCAGCAGTACGAGAGGACGGTGGAGTCGGATGCAGTCAGTGCCAGCATGGGGAGAACGACACCACCGGGAGCGGCGGTTTCGGGAGATCTGATCTCAGGTGTAGATGCAAAGGGGCACCCTTGTCCCCGTCCGCCCCGTTGCGACGTCAGGGTCTGCCCTAACATCCCCTCAGCCCAGCAGAGTCGTTTCATACCCAAAAGGCCGGATGACTCCCTCGTTCTATGTGTTCCACATGGGGTCGCTGGTGGCACACAGCAATAGAGCGCCAGACTTCAAAGCGTCGAACACCCCACGCATACAGTGGTGCTACCTACGACGAAAGGAGCAAGCCATGACGAACCGGAGGTGACCCCAGGTAGGGGAAACCGGGAAGGAAGTCATGGCGAATCGCTCCTACGACTACCGCCGCTACAAGCGCTACGTGAAGGGCATCCGCCGCATACGTGCGGATCGGGGCGAGCACGGCAACGACCACTCATGTGAGTGCTTCTGGCCCGACGCCGACAAGGGAAAGGGGGCCGTGTTCGCTCTCTTCGCTGATACACCGAAGCACTGCCAGGCCTGGATGTGCTCCAATGCAGCGTGGGAACCCTGGGAGGACAACCACTTCGTCCCTGATGAGTGAGTTGGGAGTTGGCCTTGATCGCTTCCATTCGGATTGGACGGCCCCAGGGCTCTATGCCTTCCTCTGCTGTGTCTTAGCTTGTGCGAGGAGCACCAAACAACAGAGCAGATGTCTCAACTGATTCTGACGGCCCTGGGATAGGCCGGTCGGGTTGCCCCAGTCGCACTCATCGTCGTGTTGGGAATGTCGGCCTTCGAGGTAGGCGTCGCCCTTGAAGCTGGCCGTAGGCCCGGGAGGGAAAGGGCCTTCCCGGAGGGACAGGGCAACCCGTTGCTCGGTTACTAGGCGTGCGAGGCACTTGAGGTCCGAGGTCAACCGGGGGCGGCTCGTCAGGCCGCATTGAGAGTGAGAGCAACTCGGCCTCGTGCTGCTCGTGGTAATGACGGATGCCGAGGTGTCGAGAGCCTCGTATTTTGCCTCCGGCTTCGAGACGTACCCGGCCCATGGCAATCTGTGCCACCTGTCTACGAGAGAGACCGTATTGGCTTCCGATCTCATCTTCGTTGTGACTGAGGCTGGATAGCAGGCGAACGTGTCGGACTTCTTCGTCGGATAGCTGTCGGATTCGACCCCGGATGGCCTTCCGTGGCTTCGGCTTGAACTGCTGTCCGTGGCCAGTTTCCACTCCGCAGTTTTGGCCACCAGAAGTACGCACCCCTCGCGGTGATTCCTGACTCTAGGTGAGCTTGGGGCCACCTCCCTTCTGACGAGCTTCCTTGAGGCGGAATGACTCGCCTGAGGTGGCCACCAAGACGCTGTGGTGCAAGAGCCGGTCGAGCAAGCTGACGGCGGTCGTGTGCTCGGGGAGGAAGCGACCCCAGTCCTCGAAGGGCCAGTGCGAGCCGATGCCGAGCGAGCGGCGTTCATAGGCCGCGGCGACGACGCGGAAGAACAGCTGAGCGCCGTTGTCATCCATCGGGGCGAAGCCGATCTCGTCGATCAGGATCAGGTCGGCCTTGAGGATCTGCTCGATCACCCGGCCGACGGAGTTGTCGGCCAGTCCGCGATAGAGGGTCTCGACGAGGTCGGTGGCGGTGAAGTAGCGCACCCGCTTGCCGGCGTCGACCGCATGGTGTCCGAGAGCGACGAGGAGGTGGGACTTCCCAGTTCCCGCTGGTCCCACCAGACACAGATTCTCCTTGGCGGTAATCCACTCGAGGCTGACCAAGTAGTCGAAGGTGGCTCGGGCGACCGATGACGCGTTCACATCGAACTCGTCGAGCGTCTTGGTCACCGGGAACGCCGCACTCTGCAGTCGGGCCCGGGCGTTCGATGCGTCACGCGAGGCGATCTCGGCCTCGACCAGCGTACGTAAGAACTCCTCGGGCTTCCAGCGCTGGGTCTTGGCCGTGACGAGGAGTTCGGGCGCCAGACGGCGCATGGCACCGAGACGGAGTCGCCGCAGCCCGGCCTCGAGGTCGGCGGGCAGTGCGGGAGGGGTCGTGCTCATGACTCGGTCCCGATGGCGTAGTCACCGAGCGAGCGCACGGCGACCGCGGGCAGGTCGACGATGAGGGCGTCGCCGGGCTGGCGGGGTCGCGGCACGCCGGTGCCCGCGGCGAGGATGGAGCGCACGTCGTGGGCCCGGAAGCGACCGAACTCGACGGCGCGCTCAATGGCGGCCACCAGTGCCGTCCGGCCGTGGGCCGCCTCCATGGCGCACAGCTCGACGAGGTCGGCCGCCAGTGTGGTCGACCCCCGCGCCGCGGCCGCCTTGATGAAGTCCTCGGCCGCCGGCCCGAGGGCGACGAAGGCCTTCTCCGCCGCCGTCTTGGGCCGCACCGCCCGGGCGGGCAAGGGCCGCGCTCCGCCGTAGTGCTCGTCACAGATGGCCGTCTCACCAGGGGCGACGAGTCCGTGCTCGGCGATGATCTCGCCCAAGAACACGGCCATGACCACGCCATCGGCCACCCGCAGCTCGACCGTGCGCCCGATGTGGACCGTCGGCACCGAGTAGCGGGCCGAGCCGAAGCGGACACAGCTGAGGCGGTCGACCTTGCGCAGCACCACGTGGCCGATGCGGGCCCGTAATGCGGGCAGGTCGCCCAGCAGGGGGCGCTCGATCTCGAGACGCTCGGCCGGGATCGCCGCGATCTCGCTGTGCACCTGCGCGTTCACCTCGGTGCACCACATCCCCCCCTTGGCGTTGGCTAAAGGCAGGTCGGCCACGCTGAGCTCTTCGGGGATCATGAGGTCGGACTTCACGTAGCCGACCAGGTTCTCGACCAGACCCTTGGACTCGGGATCCGCCCCGCAGCAGAAGTCAGGGCGCGTGCGGTAGTGGGTGACGAAGCGCACGTAGTCCGGGGTGGGGACCACGAGCCCGGCCACCGTGGCGCCCTTCAGACAGCCCATGCGATCGGTGAGGAGGGTCTTGGGCACCGCCCCGATGGTCTCCATGCACTCGGCCAACGCCGCCATGGTGCTCTGTGCACCCAGGTTGTCGGCGAAGGAGACGAAGCGGAACCGACTCCAGGCCAGCACGGCGCAGAACACGAAGAGCGGGCCGATCTGGCCCCAGTCGAACACCAGCACGTCGCCTGGCGCCCACACCCCGGGCCGACGGCCCCGGTGATGGTCAACCCGCCACTTCGCCTTGGCCTCGGCCACCGCTCGGCGCAGGTTGCGTGCCGAGCCGGTATAGCCGGCGGCCCGGACCACCGGGAGCAGCCGCTTGGCCGTGATCCGCCCGTCGGTGCGTTCCACCCGCTCGGCGATGATGGCGCCGACATCGTCGTAGTTGTGGGCGACCGCCTCAGAGCCTGATGGCCCCGCCTCAGCGGCCCGGGCCTTGGCCACGGCCCGCTTGACGGTCTTGTCGGTGGTGCCGCAGATGGCGGCCGCCGCTCGAAAAGAGCCCACCTCTTGGAAGGCAGCATTCATGTCCATTCGTTCCCTCGCTGATTTCATGGAGGTGTCCCTTCAGTCGGTCCGGCGGTTGGCTTGCACCGCCACCGTGACCGGCTGGGGGGACCCTCTCGTGGATGCTTCAGCGAGGGGTGCGGACTTCTCGTGGCCAAAAACGGGGACTTCTGGTGGCCATCAGTGCGGACTTTTCATGGCCATAAGTGCGGACTTTCTCGTGGCCACGGACAACTGCTCGGTCGGGCGAGACCACCAATGCGATGCCTTGACGCACAGTCGGTTCCCACACAGATTTTTGAGGTATTTGGGTAGCGTGCCGGTGGCCAAGTAGGTGCTAACCCGATGGGCGTAGACGTACTTGTCCTGACCACCATCCGCCTTCTTCCAGAGATATTTCCCCGCCCCGCTACTGTGACGAGGACCGGTCCAGAGCCAGCACTCCCCTGATTGGTCCACCAAGAGTGCGAACCTTCCACGGAAGAGCGTGGCGGCCAGTTCTTGCTCCGATGAGCCATTTCTTGCGTAAGAAGGTTCCACATCTCTTCATGGCATCCACGGCCACTAGGACTTGGTGCACCCACCGATCAAAATATTTGATGCCGTGTTAGTCACTCGAAGTTCATGAGCACTTCGCTACTGATCGGCTTCGTCGTCCGAGTGGGCTTCGCTGCACGCTTCGGCTCAGTCTTCGGCAGGAGACCAGCTTGTTGGAGCGCCATCAGTCTGGCTCGGCCTTCGGGGGTGGCTTCGACTAGCTCGCCTGGCTTGAGTGGCACAGTGGGGTCCCCAGCGGTGCTGTGAGCGTCTCCACGGACTGGAGAGCGTCTACCGGGTCAGGGGGGGATTGCGGGGGCTGTGGGACAGACTGAGGAGGAGTCGTGGGCTGGCAGTTGTGCCAGGCGTAGTACTGGCGGTCGGTATCGTCGTGCGCCCGTTCGTGGTTGGTCCTACCTTCGCCTTGAAGGACCTTCCAGCGATCATCCACAACGACGTAGTTGCCGGTCGGTGATGGCTGGGCATCGACTCGAAAGACCCTGTCGGGGTCAGTGTCGGGGTCACGCATCGAGAGAGTTGGCTGACCACACTTTCGACAAGCGTGAGCGGCCCACGGGTCAATCTTTTTCTTTGTCCGGGCCGGTTCGGGAGCATCCTCGAAGTTCAGCAGGATCTCGTCGGCGTTTTCCCCGGTCGGCGGACGTGGTGTATCCCTGCTCTCACCTAGAAGGTCCTTAGACCCCTCTGAAGCAACCCATTCTTGGTTACTCCTACTGACAGGTAGAAGGGATAGGGGAGTAGAGGGGATACGGGAGGTAGGTGAGTGACCAGGGGTAGGAGGACTAGAGACACATGAGGGAGATACTGGTGCCGCCGCCACCGAGGTTGCATCGGGCAGGAGGCGGTACTTCCATGGACAGTCGGACGGCTTCCCCGGCTCGTGGACGGCTTCGAGCCGCCCCAACACGGCTAGGCCCTTGAAGGCCCTAATCACGGTCAGCCGATTGAGTCCAGTGGCGTCGGCGATCTTGTGCTTGTCGCAGATGGGTTCCAGGGTCGCCCGTTGCACTGCGATGTCGAGGACCTCCTCAAAAACTTGTTGCATCACCTCACCGGAGACCTTGCGCCCCGTGTCGATCTGAGTCGAGGTCCATTCGTACTCTTCGGCCCGGATCTCCTCGACGGCGAGGATGTTCTCAGCGAGGTGCTGGTGGGCTTCGAGGACATCTTGGTCAAACCATTCCCGGCCACCATGCTCTCGTAGACCCTCTTTGAGTGGACTGTTGACCATCCGGTCGTAGAGCCGGTCCATGTCGAACCGTGATGAGGCCGCCCCCAGGATGATTTGGTACATGCGGTGCGAACGGTCGGTGCCATCCTCTACTTCGGCTTCGAGCAGAAGCAGCGTGTCCTTTCCGAGCAACGTATCCGCATCGACGTTCGCCATGCGTTCGTGAGCGATGGCGTCTCGGCGGTCGAGATCCTTGGGTGCAAGGTGAGATGCTGGCTTGCGCTTGCGAGTGCGCCGCTCGGGATCTTCGGGAGGTGTCTGGCACCATGTCAGCGGAAGTTCAGCGATCTCAGCGTCCGGGTCTTCCCAGCGGTAGAGGTTCCCGTTGGGGTGGATGCTCGGAGCAACGGCGATCAGACTGCCGTCACGCTTAACGTCGATCACTCCTCCCGTGGCGTTGCCCGTCGTGGAGCGCAACCAGTCGGAGACGACGGCCAATGTGTTCTTGCCGTCATCGCCATCGGGCAAAAAGAAGATGAGGTGTCGTCCCCCGCTGCCCGTGATGGACGTGAGGGTCTTCGGTAGTTGGCCATAGATGGCTTCGAGACTTGCCAGGGCTTCACTGCCGGATGCCTTGCCGTCGTGTTCGTCAATGTCGAGTACGATGATTCCGTTGCCCGTGAGGATGCCGATGTTCAGATCCGGCTCGGCGGCGAACCATTGGCGGATCTCCGGCTCCGTTGGATCGGGACGCTTCTGGTAGCCCGCTGGACGCTGCCAAGGACGCTTCAGGCGAGGCTGTAGCGGGACGACTCGAAAGCCCTGACGTGTGTAGTCGAGGGCGGCGTCGAGGGTGCTGATCGTGGGGATAGGCGGCGAGCTTCCACTGGCATCTAGGAAGCCGGGGGATTCGATTGACGACATGATGGCCGCATTTCTCGGTCGCCTTCTGGTCGGTAAATCCCCACGCAGGAGCCGGAAAGCGACCAAGCAAACGGCCCCTACGTGGAGTACCTAGTTTTCCAGCCATTTTGTTGCGTGGGGTACAAGGGACGACACGGGATTATTGCGTGCTTCAGGGTGTCAACCCGAAAGGTTTCACGGCGTCTCAGGGCTTGCTGCGGCGTATGTCACCCTCTCTCAAGTACGAGGTCATCGGGTCGGTTTTAGGGTCCGGATGACCAACGAGAGAACGCCCCTCAGCCCTTCGGGACCGAGGGGCTTCTTCGTATCCGGGGTTATGCCGACACCTTCGCAGTGACCCAGCCTCGCCAGTTGCCGTTAGCACCCCTGTACAGATGGGTCAGCTTCGAGATTGCGTCGTACCGGAAGACGACGTTGACCCGGTCCGGGTCGAACTTGTTGCTACCCGGATTCGATGCACGGTTGACCTCGACACGGGTTACGAGCGACATAATCACCGACCGCTTGTCCTCCGCAGACATTCCGTCCCACGATGCCGCCACGTTGCCGCCAAGCTTGCTGACAGCCGACGAGCCACGCAGGGTGGTCAACTGAGCCTCACGAGCTTGGATACGGTCACGGATGCGCTTGCTCGCCTTGACGTAGCTCGCCTTGTCCATGTCGCCGTCAGTGAGCATCTCAGTGACCTCAGCGAGTTTCGCCTCGTCCTTGGCGCTCTCTATGAGCAGCTCTTGAACTCGCTGAGTACCGCCTTCTTGTTCGGATCGCAGTACGTCTCGCAGATCGGGTGAGTCAGCCATCGGAACGAGCAGGTCGTAGAGATACTCCTCGATCCGCTCAGACCGGACATGGATCCGACCACACCCGCCAGTTTCCTTCTTGCATCCGTAGCAGCGCCGACGTTGGCGAGGCATTGCCTTGAGCTTTTCGCCGCACAGACCGCAGACCAACACACCGTTCAACGGGTAGCTCTGAGTACGTGGTCCCGTGAACCGCTTCGGGTCGAGCAGCACAACACGGAGCTGCTCCCAGGTCTCACGGTCCAGGATCGCATCCCAGACAGCCTCTACGCCTTCGAGTACTTCGCCTTGGTACTGGCGAAGCCCAGCAACCTTCGGACTGGTCAGGCTCCGCTTGAGTGTGCTCACCGACCACTTCAGCTTGCCGGTAGTGGTCTTGACGCCTCGTTCTTGCCAGTCATGACGGATGGTGTGTAGCGAGTCGCCTCCCAGGATCCTGGCGGCAGCTTCCTTGATCAGCTCAGCCTCAGTCGGGATAACCGTGATCCCGTCCTTCTCATAGCCGAAGGCACGACTGCCACCGTGAGGCTTGCCAGCATGTGCGAGTTCGAGCTTCTTGCGAGTGACCCGTTCGGCCGTCTTGCGGGCTTCCTCAGCCGCTACAGCGCCCTTGATCCGAGCGAAGAGGAGTGCCACGGGACCAGAGATCGTGTGGATGTCCTCGGTCATGCCTGACGCTTCACAGGTCTCAGCGAACTGTTCGAGTTCGAGCGGACGACGAGTAAGACGGTCGATGTCCCACACGACCACGACATCGACTTCGCCGTTCTTGATGTCCTCAACGAGCCGGTTGAACCGGGGTCGCACGACATTCCGCTTACTGGCGCTCAGGTTGTTGTCTACGTACTCGGTAGCCGTCCAGCCCTTGCTAGCGCAGAGCTTCCGGCAGTCTTCGAGCTGCCGTTCTACGCCCAATGCCTCGCCATCTCGATCACTTGAGATCCGGGCGTAGATCGCCGCTCTCTTCGTGCTCTTCTTGGCCATCCCGCCACTTTACCAGTTGGAACACTGGACCCGGCGACTCGTCGAGACCCTCGCTGCCCTGATCCTCGCCAAATTCGTCATCGTGGCGACGCTAAGCCTGGCAGCGGGCGCGGTCTCGTCGGGCACCGCCGGTGGCGCACACGGCGCGGGCTTCTCGTCCGTCCTCGCCGGTGGCGCGCTCCTCGTCATGGCCACCTTCGTCCCCTTCGCCATCCTGCGCCTGATCCCGGCGGTCGAGGCGGGAGCGGTCGGGCATCTCGACGGGTTGCGCTCCCGGGGCACGACGGCCGTGACACGGCCGGCCCGGTCGGCGGCCAGCCATGCGCTGCACACGGGGCTCGAGGCGCTGGGCGACGCACGGTTGATGGCGCAGACGGAGGGGGCTGGGGGCGGGGGTGGGGCAGGTGCTCGCGCTGCCCATGGTGCGGCTCGTGCGGCGGCGGGGTCGTGGTCCGCGGGCGGCGGGCTCGATGCCGACCCGGGCGGGCTCGATGACGGGCTCGATGGTGACCCCAAGGCGCCGCGGCTCTACCGGGCCGGCGTCGCCAGTGGTGTGGTCCCGGGCCCGAAGGGCCCGAAGCCGATCATTGGCGGGGCCGCCGACGGGGGAGGGAGTGAGCCGGGCGGTGCAGGCGGTGCAGGCGGTGCAGGCGGTGCAGGCGGTGCAGAGGGCGAGGCTGCGGCTGCGGCTGCGGTGGCGGAAGGACTGCGGTCCACGTCGCCCACGTTCGTACGCGGGTCCGGGTGGGAACCGGCTCCCACCGGGCCGGCCACACCCGAGGATGCGTGGAAGTGGGAGGGAGTGCCACCGGGACGCGGCCTGATCGGCAAGGTCGAGGCCGGCAAGATGCGCTACTACATGGCCGACGACGGCCACGGCCCCTGCATCAAGTGGCTGCCGCCGGCCTGGCCGCCAGGGCCCGGGAGCGACGGCGGGTGAGCGGCGACAGCGGCGGCTCGCGCTACCGGTTCGGCCCGCGCGAGCGGGGCGGCGCTCTCGCCGGGTGGCGGGCCGGACAGATCCTCACTGTCGCGGTCGGCCTGGTGTTCGGCGTGCTCGTCCTGCGGTGGGAGCCCAACGCCATGGGTGTGGCCGCGGCGATCGGCATCCTGGTCCTCTACGGCGCGCTGGCCACGGTGCCCGTGGCGGGGCGTACGGGTGACGAATGGCTCCCGGTCGCGGTGTGCTGGGGCGCCCGTCGTGCCGGTGACCACCGCGGGGTGCCGCGCATGCCCGCCCTGCGCGGCCTGCGACTCCTGCGCGCCGGTTGGCACGACATGGGCGTGGTGCACGACCGTGCGGCGCGCACCCTCACGGCTGCTCTGTCCCTGCGCGGCGGGAGTTTCGCGCTGCTGGGTGCGGACGAGCAGGACCGCCGGGTCGGTGCGTGGGCATCCGTGCTGTCCTCGTTGGCCCGCGAGGGTTCGCCGATCCACCGCGTGCAGTGGATCGCGGCGTCCTTCCCCGACGACGGACGGGGGGTCCGAGAGTATCTCGCCGAAGAGTCCGACCCGGGGGCGGCGTCGGCTTGCACCGCGTCCTACGAGGCGCTCCTGACCGACATGGACTCGCACACCTGCGCGCACGATGTCGTTCTCGCCGTGCAGGTCCGGCTCACGAAGTCGGTGGAGGTCGGGTGCGCCTCCCTGGCTCGGGAGGTCGGGTCGCTCGTGCGACTCCTCACCGATGCCGAGGTGGAGGTCGAGTCCGTGCTCACCGTCGACGACCTGGCCCGCCAGCTGCTGCGGACCTACGAGCCGCACGGCGCGGCGGACGTGGTGCCGTTGCCGGTCGGCGACCCATGGCCGATGGCCATGGAGGAGAGCTGGTCGACCGTACGCGTCGACGGGATGGTCCATGCGACGTTCTGGGTGGCGGAGTGGCCGCGGATCGAGGTGCGCAGCGACTTCCTGGCGCCGCTCCTCCTCGGCTCCGCCAGCTCGACGTTCTCAGTGGTGATGGAACCCCTCGGCCCCGACACGGCGGTGCGCAAGGTGGAGGCATCCCGGACGGCCGACCTGGCCGACGCCGAGCTGCGCCGGCGCGGCGGGTTCGTCTCGACGGCGCGTCACGCCCGCGAGTCGGAGGTCCTGGCCCGACGGGAGGCGGAGCTGGCGGAGGGCCACTCGTCCTTCCGCTACTCGGGTTATGTCACCGTGTCGGCGCCGGGCGAAGAGGAGCTGGTGACGGCCTGTGACACCGTGCAGCACGCGGCGGGGCAGAGCCGGCTGGCGCTGCGACGCCTCTACGGGGACCAGGCATCCGCCTACACGTGCACCCTGCCGTTGTGCCGTGGGCTGCGCTGAGGGAGCCGCGGGCTGTGCTGACGGAGCCGCGAGCTGCGCTGAGGGAGAGGGGCAGCAGACGCCTCTACCATGGCCGCCGTGGCGCTCACCGGCGACTCGACACCACGCGCGGACGATGCGCCGCGCCGCGCCGCGCCGCGCAACCTGGTGGTGCTGCTCCTGGACAGCCTCAACCGCCACATGCTGGGCAGCTACGGTGGAACGGAGTTCGAGACGCCGCACCTCGACCGGTTCGCCCGCGAGCGGGCGGTCCGGTTCACCTCGCATGTGACGGGCTCCCTGCCGTGCATGCCGGCCCGCCACGACATCCTCTGCGGCTCGCTCGACTTCCTGTGGAGGCCGTGGGGGTCGATCGAGGTGTGGGAGGAGCCGGTCACGCAGCTGCTCCGGCGCGCCGGCGTCACCACCATGCTGGTCTCGGACCACCCGCACCTCTTCGAGGTGGGTGGGGAGAACTACCACACGGACTTCAGCGCGTGGGACTACGTGCGGGGCCACGAGGGCGACCCGTGGCGCACCTACCGCGACCAGAGTTACATCGGCGCGCCCGCGCTGCCCGCTCGTGGCGGTGGTTGGTACATGCGGGAACGCTACGGGCTCGACGGCTGGAGCGACCGTGCCTACGACCGGTCGCGGACGTTCTTCCGCTCCGAGGAGGACTTTCCTGGGCCGCGAACGATGCGGACGGCGGCCGACTGGCTGCGCCATGGCGCCCCCGACGCAGCCCCGTTCATGCTCTTCGTCGACGAGTTCGACCCGCACGAGCCCTTCGACACCCCCGAGCCGTGGCTCGGGCGCTACGACCCCGAGTGGGAGGGCGAGCTCCTCATCTGGCCGCCCTATGACGTCGGTGCCGTCGCCAAAGGCCGCCTGAGCCTCCGCGAGGGCCGGCAGATCCGAGCCAACTACGGCGCGAAGCTCAGCATGATCGACCACTGGGTCGGAGAGGTCTTCGCCGCGCTGGGCGAGCGCGAGCTCTGGGACAGCACCGCCGTGATCGTCTGCACCGACCACGGGCACTACCTGGGGGAGAAGGACATCTGGGGCAAGCCCGGTGTGATGCAGTACGAGCCGCTCGGCCACATCCCACTGCTGGTGCACTGGCCGGGCGCGGCAGGCGGGACGGAGTGCACTGCGCTCACGACCAACGTCGACATTCACGCCACCATTGCCGACGTCTTCGGCGTGGAGCAGCAGCGACGCGGCCACGGCGCGTCGCTGGTCCCCCTCGTGACCGGAGAGGCGACTCAGATCCGCTCGTGGTCCATCGGCGGTGTCTTCGGGAACTGGGTGCAGGTGACCGACGGCCACCGCAAGTACGCCCGCGGGGCGCAGGGTGCGAACTTCCCGCTGTCCATGTGGTCCAACCGCTGGTCCACCATGCCGGTGGCCGGTCTCGAGGATCAGACACGTCTGCCTCCGCCCGATCGGCGGGCCCGCCTGGACTACATGCCGGGCTCGGACGTCCCCGTCATCCGGCAGCCCTTCGAGCCGGGCGATCCCCTGCCGTTCTGGGTGGGCGCCAACACGGTGGACGCGCACTTCCTCTTCGATGTCGACGACGACCCGGAGGAGAACGAGAACCTGGTGGGCACGGCGGCAGAGGCGGACATGATCGAGATGCTTCGAGGCGCGCTGAAGGCGGTCGAGGCTCCCGGCGATCAGCTGGAGCGTCTGGGCGTCGCATGACAGAACTCGAGTCCCCCTTCGTCCTGCCGCGCATCCCTGCTTCGTCCGGCGCACTGATCTTCGACGATGACGGCCGGCTCCTCATCGTCAACCCCACCTACAAGGCGCACTGGACGATTCCGGGCGGGATCATGGAGGCCGACGGCGAGACGCCCTGGGAGGCCTGCCGGCGGGAGGTGCGCGAGGAGGTGGGACTGCACGTCGAGCGCGGCCGTCTCGTCGCCGTCGACTTCCTGCGGCCGAAGCCGTCGAGGGCGGGAGGAATGCGGTTCCTGTTCGACTGCGGTGTGCTGCCCGCGTCCACGTTGGCGGGCATCTCCCTGCAGGAAGAGGAGCTCTCCGAGTACCGCCTGGTGGAGACCGATACCGCCCTCGAGCTGCTGAGCGGACCGCTCCGCCGCCGCGTCGGCGCGGCGCTGGCGGAGCCGGACGGGTGCGTCTACTTGGAGGAAGGCCGGCCGCGCTGAGACAGCTCGACAGCGTTCGCTCTCATCTTCCCGCTCATGCTCCCGCCGGCCCGAGCGCGAGGGGAGCCTCCCGGTAGAAGAAGGCCGCCGTGCAGACGACGAGGCCGGTGGCGACTCCGAGCGACCACGCGGCGCCGACGTGAAGCACGAGGATGGCGCCGACCAGTGCGCCGCCGAACTGGGAGAAGACCGACGTCAGGCGGTCGCGCGCGTGCGGGTCGGCACCACCGGCCAGCCACGAGTCCGACGCCAACCCGGTCAGGGTCGTGGTGAGGACGGTCGTCGTCATGTCGCGGACACCGAGCCGGCGCACCGCTGCGTTGCGGACGCCCACGGCGAGGGCGAGGAGGGCGATCACCGTGAAGAGCGGCCACCCGGCCGAGATGGCGGGAACGGCGCCGACCACGATCGCCGCCGCTGCCGTGAGCGTGGCCTCCATCACCATGACGACCAGCACCAGCGTGGCCGGACCCGTTGGGCGATGCGACCCCCCACGACTGCGCCACCCAGGAAGAAGCCCAGCGCGCACAGACTGGCGGCCACCGAGAACCCCGGCGCGCCGGCGGCGGCGAACCCGACCAGGACCACGTTGCCGGTCATGTTGGCGATGAACACGTGCCCGAGGCCCAGGAAGCTCACGGCATCGAGGAACCCACTCACCACGGTGAGAGCTGCCAGTGTGACCAGGAGGGGTTGTGGCGGACGGTCGGGCTCGCTCATGTTTCGCTCCACCTTCCCCGCGACCGGTGGCGGTCCCGGCGTCCGCCAACGTAACGGAGGCAGTGGCTCCATCGGCCGACCGTTCCCTCGTGATGAGAGAGAGGATGCCAAGGGTCCCCGCCCACCAGGTGACCACCAGGAACCTCGGGGCTGCCTACCCGTTCATCGCGGAGGCCGGCCTCGGCCGGCGGGGTGTGGTGATCGGCGACGACCTACTCGGCGGCTCGTTCGTGTTCGATCCGTTCGAGCTCTACGCGGCCGGTGTCGTGTCCAATCCGAACATGGTCGTCTTCGGTCAGATCGGCCGGGGCAAGAGCGCGTTCGTCAAGTCGTTTTTGTGGCGCCAGGCAGTGTTCGGGCGCCGGGCCTGGGTCGTCGACCCCAAGGGTGAATACGGAGACCTCGCCGATGCCTGGGGTGTCCGCCCGGTGGCCCTTCGGCCGGGCGGTGCCATCCGGTTGAACCCCCTCGACCCCGGCCCCGACGGCGACGACGCAGAGCCCCTGGGCCCGGATCCGACGGGTCGCCGGCGTATGGAGCTCCTCGCGTCGCTGGCGAGCGCCTGCCTGGGCCGGAGCCTGGCACCGCGTGAGCGCGCCGCGCTGGGCGCGGCACTCACCGAGACGACGCGCACCGAGGTGACACCCACCGTGCCGATGGTGGTCGAGGCACTGCTGTCCCCGAGCGCCGACGCGGCCCGCTCGCTCCGCACCGAGGTGCATGACCTGCTCGAGGACGGCCGTGACACCGCGCTCGAGTTGCGCCGCCTCGTCCACGGCGACCTCTGTGGGATGTTCGACGGGCCGACGACGCCAGGCCTGGACCTCTCGGCACCGCTGGTCGTCCTCGACCTGTCCGCGCTCTACTCGTCTGCCGCGCTCGGCGTCCTGATGGCCTGCGCCACGGCGTGGCTGCAGGCCGCACTGGCCCGGACGGCTGTCGGCACCGCCAGCGCCGACTCGACGGGTCGGGCCCAGTTCTTCCTCGTGGTCGACGAGGCGTGGGCGATCCTGTCGAAGAAGAGGATTCAGCTAAACTACTGCTCATGAGGGTGGCGGTGTACGCACGAATCTCTGATGACAGCGAGGGCAGGGGATTGGGTGTTGCTCGACAAGAGCAAGACGCCAGGACCATCGCCGATCTACGCGGTTGGGAGGTTGTCCAGGTCTACGTGGACAACGACGTGAGTGCATTCAACACAAAGGTCTTTCGGCACGAGTTCGAGCGGATGCTCGATGACCTCGCCGCTGGCACCGTGGACGGCTGCGTTGTGTACGACCTGGATCGCTTCGCCCGGCAGCCCGCCGACCTTGAGCGCGCGATCAAGATCTTCGACGACAGACCTGGGATGGCGTTTGCAACCGTCCAGAGCGACATCGATCTCTCATCGCCCGACGGCCGGACGATGGCGAGAGTCATGGTCGCATTCGCAAACAAGAGTTCTATGGACACCTCACGCCGTGCGAAGCGAAAGCATCTCGAACTGGCTCAGCAGGGAGCGTTGGTCGGCACTGGCCGAGTATTTGGCTATGAAGATGATCGAGTCACTCTGAAAGAGGATGAAGCGGAACTCATTCGGCAAGCGGCAAGGGACATCGTCTCGGGCGTCGCCCTCCACGCGATTGCTCGACGCTGGAACGAGCAGGGAATCAAGACCCCATACGGGAACATCTGGCGACAGGCACCTCTTCGACAGATGATGATCTCTCCTCGACTCGCTGGTTATAGGGTCCACCGAAGAGCTATTGCGCTCGACGCTGACGGCAACCCGGTTATGGCTCAGCGGCCACCAATCCTCGATGTCGAAGTTTGGGAGGCAGTGCGCGCAACCATCCGAGATCGGTCGCGACCGGATAAGCACGTCCACCCAGGGGGAAGGAAACGGCTCCTTGCTGGCATCGTCCGCTGCGGACGCTGCGGGACCCCGATGACATCTGATAAGGATCGTCGGCGCAACATCCATACGTATGTGTGCAAATCAGCGACCACCAACGGCGGATGCGGAAAGGTCGCGGTATCCGGTGTACGGGTCGACGAACTCATAACCGATCTCGTCCTCAAGTACGTCTCGACGCGGGAGCTTCCGATCAAGACCGATGATTGGCTCGGGGAGGAGGAGCTCGCGGAGACCACAGCTCGCATTTCCGATTTGATGGCAGCATTTGCTTCAGGCCAACTATCGAAGGAGGTCGTCTTCCCGTCGGTGCAAAAGCTTGAGGACCGTGCTGCGGTCCTTCGAGCGGAGCGATCGGCCTGGCTGCGAGAACGAACTGCCGAAGCGGCTCGACCTACGAATATTCCTGAGCTGTGGCCAGGACTGGACATCGATCACCGACGAGCAGTTATCGAATCTGTGCTCGCAGCCGCGGTAATCAAACCCGCCGTCGTCAAGGGCGGACGCTTTTCGCCGGACCGGGTCGAGATCGTCTGGCGATAGACGAGGTTGGTGATCTGCCGCCACCGATCCTCCGTCATCGCTGGGGCGGACTTCAACTGAGTTTCGACCCAATGTTCGGCCTCAGTGCTCGGGCGACTCGTCGCCAGAACACTCCCGTCCGATTCGGCTATGGCTGCTCCGGCGCTCCCGTTAGTCGCGTTCTTGGACCGAGCGGGGAGGAGGCGTAGCTCGACGATGGCCGCGCTACCTCGCTTGGCACTATCACTGCGGGCATTCAGATCCAGCGAGTCCTCGAGCAACGGGTCGTCTCTCGGTGCGGGCTGTCCCATGGCGGATATGCAGATTCCTACGAAACTTGCTCACTGCTTGCCGAGCGGCGGGTAGTTCTTCTCCGCTGGCTCTGGGCTTGGCCGATCGATAGAGGAGTCTCCTTCCAACGCTCCGCCTGTCTGTTCGGTGTCGATGCACAGCGTGTGCACTCGTTTCCGATCGGTCTGAGCTGCAGACGGTCGCCGCTATCGGTTGCAGGAGTGCCGCCGAGAGAACCTCCCGACTCCGCGGCAACGAGGCTCCCGTTGGGACGGCGAAGGTTGCCCTCATCGCGATAACACGCATCTGGGGACATCGGCCCTCCGTGCCTCAAATGCAGGACCACCTGCCCTGCTTTGGTCCATGGTGCCGATGGACATCACCCTCAATGTCATCCCGCCTTGTCACCCTCGTGGATCCGCGGAAGTGCGCACCGTCACCCCCGGAGTGGAGACGTCACCCCGGTTTGGACCTCTTGCACCGGCAGTTCAGGAGCCCAGTGTTAAAGAAACGCGCACGTGTGCTGCATACGGTGTGCGGCTCCGGGTATGAGCGCGAAGCATGAGGCTGACAAGGTCGGGAGCCAACGACTTGCCAGTTCGTCACACAACAGGGAGGACCTATGGCCACCAACACGACAAGGCGGCGTTCGCCGGCCGGTCGTGGACCCGAGGGCGGGCTCGGTCCAAGCCTCGAGGGAAAGTCCTGGGAGCAGCGCCACATTCGGGTGACCTTCTGGCTCGATCGGACCCTGCGCGAGGAAGTCCGAGAGGCAGCCAAGACGCGGGCGTTGAGCATCACCCAGTTCATCGCCCAAGCTCTACGACGCGCCGTCGACGACTCGAAGTAGCGCCGCTAACTGAAGCCACCGTATTGGGCGGGCTTCAGCGGGGGGAATGCACTCTCGAACGTCACCCTGCGCCGAGTTGCGAAACCGTTCACCGGATCACGGACGCCATGGGGCCAAGGCGGCCGGTTGCGCACAATGTGCCCTTGACCTGCGAGGGTGACGTTCCCCACGGTGTCACCCTCCACCCCGGATTCCCCACGAGAAACAGACAGGACCGGGACGACCGTCGGCGCGAGGTTGTGCGGCCTGACGGCGAACAGGACGGGAGAGATCTTCCCAGAAGCCGCCCGCCGGCACGGGAGGGTGACGTTCGGGGTGACACGGTCCGCGCATCCTCTCCCTCGGGC
Organism: uncultured Acidimicrobiaceae bacterium; assembly: GCA_963717455.1. Lineage (GTDB taxonomy): Bacteria > Actinomycetota > Acidimicrobiia > Acidimicrobiales > RAAP-2 > Bog-473. Next base: position 8,101 of record OY970336.1, on the reverse strand, counting down.
CCGACCGTTCTTCGGCAGACCGGCGCGTATTCGGGCTCCCACCGCCCGAGCCGGCGGGAGAAAGGAGAGGAGGGGTGACGTCAGCGGTGACAGGGGTCACGACCATGTTGATGAGATCCGCTGTCGTCCTGTTCGCCGCCGTCATGGCCGTCGTCCTGGCAGGGTGCTCGTCGGACCCTGCCCCGCATGCGAGCACATCGACCTCCGTCACGCGAACGACACGGTCGACGACGACCACCACCACTACCACCACATCGAGCCCAGCAAGCGCAACACAGACTGCAGTCCTGAACGCGTGGGAGTCCGCCGAGCAAACCCTCTACGGCTATCTCCAAGGATCCTGGCAACAGGACCGTGCCGACCTGGTCGGCGGCGAGACCAGTGCCGACCTCTGGCCGAAGCTGGCCGATTACTTCACCAACCCGGCACTCCAATCAGAAGACGAATTCCTCGTCGGGGTGAAGATGGGCCAGCTGAACGGACCAACCACATACAACCTCGGCCATCCGACGGTCACCGCCGTTTCTCCCACCTCCGCGACGGTCACGGGCTGCATCTACGACACAGGCACGACGACTGCCTCGGGCAAGCCTGGTCCCTCCACGCTCGATGGCGGAGGAGCTGGTGGTTACACCGGCACCTGGAACCTTGAGCTCATCAACGGTTCATGGAAGATCGTGAGTTTCAAGACATCGTCGGTTCCAAAGTGCTGAGGAAGTCACTCCTCCTGATCGTGAGCGCAGTCGCGTTCACCGTTGTGGCCATCGCAGTAACCCCAGGGATTGCCTTTGCAGGCACGGGTACTGGCGGTGGGTCGGGTGGTTGCACCGACTCAGGCCAAACCGTCACCTGCGGCGCCGGTGTCGGGGGCCAACCCGGCTCTGGTGGTGGTGACGGCGCCGGAGCGACTCTGACCAGCGCCGGCGGAGGGAGCACGGCGCCTCAGTGCCCCGACTTCGTGCCGTACTCGGTTGCCATTCCGGGCGGCGGCGATGGGGGTGCGCCTCCGGCCGGGGCGCCACAGCCCGGGGCCTGGTACGTGAACCTCTGCGCGCAGGGAAGCGTCCAAGGGATGGCCACCGGCGTCGAGTGGTTCGCCACCGGCCAGGTGCCGGGCACGCCGCCACCAGATCCCGCCCTTGTGGGCGCACAGGCGGCCAGCGAGCTTCGTCTCGCCAGCCCGTCGCTGGTGCTCAGCCCTTCGAACAGTGGTTACGTGAACCTCGCCGAATGGCTCTGGATCGATCCCTCGATCTGGCATCCCCTCACCACCACCGCGCAGGCCTGCAACGCCGGCGGCTGCACGACGGCGTCGGCCACGGCCAAACCCGCGTACGTGACGTGGAGCACCGGCGACGGGTCGACCGTCACTTGTAACGGCCCCGGCACCGTCTACGACACGGCCACTACCGGCCGACGCCCAGTCGACCGACTGCTCGCACACCTACACCGAGTCCTCGGCGGGCCAGCCCTCCCCCGACGGCAACCCCAACGACGCCGCCTTTCCGATCACCGCCACCGTGACCTGGAGCGTCGCTTGGGCCGGTCCCGACGGCTCGGCCGGCGCGCTGCCCGCCCTCACCACCGAGGGCACGTCCACGTTGAAAGTCGCCCAGATCGAGTCCGTGAACAACTGAAGAACTGGAGATCCGATGGTCACCACCGCGCCCGCCCGGCCCGTCGTCGCACCACCGCCCGAGGTCGAGCCGCGCCGTGGTCTTCGTCTGAGCACCGCCACCTACCAGCGCCGCCCCTGGCAGATCGGCCTCGGCGTGGCTCTGGTCCTCGTGTGCGCCGCAGTCGCCGGATCGCTGTTCGAATCCTCCGCCAAACGGGTGCCGATCGTCGTCGCCGCCAAGAGCTTGCCGGCCGGCACCGTGCTCACCCCGAGCGACCTGGCCACCGCCAGCATTCCCGCCTCGGGGGACATCACGGCCATGTCGGCCGCCGGGTCGGCCGCCCTGGTCGGCCAGCAGCTCGACACCCCCGTCTACGCCGGCCAGGTCATGGTCCGCCAGATGCTCTCGACCACCCCACAGTTGGGCGCCGGTGAACAGGTCGTCGGCATGTTGCTCAAGGGCGACCAGATCCCCTCGGTGCCCCTCGTCGCCGGCGACAGCGTCGAGGTCATCGCCGTTCCCCAGGCCGGGCAGGGCTCGACCATCGGAGGAACGATCGGCTCGACGCTCGTGGGCCGAGCCACCGTGTTCGCGGTGGGTCCGCCACCGACGAACCAGAGCCAGTACCAATCGTCGGTCTCGCTCGAGGTCCCCAGTTCCGATGCCGCCACGGTCACCGCCTACGCGGCAGCCGACCAGATCGGGCTCTCGCTGGTGAGCGAGGGGAAGAAGTGACCGTCGTCACCCTCGCCTCGCTCAAGGGTTCGCCCGGCGTGACCACCGCAGCCACCGCGCTCGGCGCGAGCTGGCCCAGAGGGCGTCGGGTCCTCCTCGTCGAAGCGGATCCCTTCGGCGGCGACCTGGCTCCGCGTTTCGGCTCGACGACCGCCCTCGGCTTGGCCTCGCTGTTCGCCGCGGCCAGGCGGTCGCTCAACCCCGACGCCGTGTGGGACCACGTCGAGCGTCTCCCCGGTGGCCTCCCCGTCCTCTTCGGCCTCTCGGGCGTCGCCGGCGCGGTGGCCAACGAGAAGGCCTGGCCCGCCGTCGTGGAGGCGCTCGGCGCCCTCGACGCCGACGTGGTCGTCGACGCCGGCCGGCTCCTCCCGCACTTCGCCGGCGGTATCGGCGACGTGCTCGCACACAGCGACGTCCTGGTCGTCCTGTGCCATCCGACGCTCGAGGGGATCGTCCATCTCCGAGCCGCCTTGCCCGGCCTGGTGAGTGAGCTGCGTGACCGCCAGCTCCTGGTCGTCCCCGCCGGCTCGGGGGGCTATTCGGGGGCCGAGATCGGCAGGACCCTCGGCGTCGCCCTCGGCCCGGCGATGCCCGACGATCGCAAGGCCGCGGACGCGCTGGCCAACAAGTGCGCTCTCAAGCGACTCGAGCGCACCGCGCTCCTCAAGTGGGCCGCCACGCTGATCGCTTCACTGGGCATCGAAGCAGCCGGCACCGAAGCAGTGCACAGCGAAGCAGTGGGCAACGCAGCAGCGGGCGGCGAGGAGCCGGCCCCGGTCGAGGTCGCCGACGCAGCTGACCTCGTCGACCCCGCGCCCCATGAGCACGACGGCGCCCGCCCAGCGCCGGTCGATTTCGAGACCCCGAGGCAGTCGGACGAAGCGCCGTCGTCGCAGCGGACCCCCGACGCGGCAGTGTCCGTAGCAGCCGGATCGAACGGGAGGGCACGCACGTGAACGACGCCGAACGCCGAGAGCTCGAGACCTACGCCACCGAGCACGTCGCCGACGGCATCGTCCGCTACGGCACCGCGGGCATGAGCGAAGGCGATCGCCGCGCCTTCGTCGAGAAGCTCGCCCGCGAAGCGATCGACGAGGCGGCCCGTTCCATGGTCGAGCGGGGCGTCACCACGCCGAGTGCCGAAGAGGAGGACCAGATCGTCCGCCGCCTGGTCGCCACGCAACTCGGACTCGGCCGCCTCCAACTGCTCCTCGACGAGGACGACATCGAGAACATCAACATCAACGGGGCCGATCACGTGTGGGTGAAACGCGCGGATGGCACCAAAGAACGGGTCGAGGCGATCGCGGACTGCGACGAGGACCTGGTCGAGCTGGTCCAGCGGGCCGCCCGGGCGCACCACACCGGCGGAGAGCGCCGGATCGATGCCGCCAAGCCCGTCGTCGACCTCCACCTCGCCGGTGGGCACCGGCTCTCGGCCATGATCGAGGTGTCGAACCGCCCGTGCGTGTCGATCCGTCGTCACCGCCTCGTCGACCCCACCCTCGACGACCTGGCCGACTCGCTGAGCGACGAGTTGACCCGGTTCCTGCGCGCCGCGGTGCGGGCCCGCCTCAACATGATCATCTCGGGCGGCACCGATGCCGGCAAGACCACCCTGCTCCGCGCGCTGGCCGCCGAGGCGGACCCGGCCGATCGGATCGTCACCATCGAGCTCTCCTACGAGCTCGGTCTGCACGAGTTGCCCCACCGTCACCCCGACTGCGTGGCCTGGGAGACCCGCGAGGCCAACACCGAAGGACAAGGAGCGGTGTCCATGGACTATTTGGTGCTCCGCGCCAACCGCCACGACGCCGACCGGGTCATCGTGGGCGAGGTGCTGGGCGACGAGATCGTCCCCATGCTCAACGCCATGACGGCGGGCAAGGCGGGCTCGATGTGCACCATCCACGCCGATTCGACCGAGGGCACCTTCGGGAAGATCAAGACGTACGCCTCCCAGTCCCCCAAGCACCTGAGCGACCAGGCGGCGGCCCAGCTCAGCGCCCAGGCACTCGACCTCGTGATCTTCGTGCGCAAACGCCCCGACACCTCTGGTCTGGCCCGGCGCTACGTGTCCTCGGTGCGCGTGGTGGAGGACTCCGACGGCCCCCATGTCGATCTCGAGCGAGATCTTCGCCGAGCCCGACGGCGGTGGTCCCGCCGTGCACCACCTCTCCTTGCCGCCGGGGCTGCGCGACCGCTTGGCCGACGTCGGCTACGAGGCCCCCCTCCACCAGGTCTACGGACGATGACCCCGGTCGTCGTCCTCTTCGGCGCCGGCGCCGGCGTGGGCCTCGCGCTCGTCGTCGGGGGCATCTGGTCGACGGCCCGGCCGGCCAGGCGACCGTCCTTGACGAAGCGGATCGACCCGGTCAACCGCCAGGGCGTGCTCTGCGCAGTCGTTCTCGCCGCCATCGTCGGCCTGGTCACCCACTGGCCGGTGGGGGCCGCCATCGGCGGGGCGATCGGCTGGACCCTGCGCTCCGCACTCGAGCCGAGCACCTCGCGGCGCGTCGTCGGACGGCTCGAGGCCCTGGCCACCTGGATCGAGGCGCTGCGCGACAGCGTGGCGGCGCATCGCGGCCTGCTCGCCGCCATCGAGTCGACCGAACCGGGCGCCCCGCCGGCCATCAAGGCACAGGTCGCCCGCCTGATCGTGCGCATCAAGAGCGGCAGCGCGCTCGACGCGGCGCTCTACGCGTTCGCCGCCGAGCTGGGCGACGCCGCCGCCGACGAGGCGATCGCCCCGCTCATCCTGGCTGCCCGCTTCGGCGGCTCGGACCTCGGCGGCCTCTTGGCCAGCGCGGCAGCGAATACACGCGAGCAGATCGCACTCTGGCAGCGCACCGAGGTGGCCCGGTCCAAACCGCGGCGCGACATGCGCCTGGTGATTGCGGTGACCCTCGTCTTCACGCTCGGGATCCTGGTCGTCGGCCACGGCTACTTCAGACCCTTCGGCACCCCGGCCGGGCAGGTCGCGCTGCTGGCGGTGGCGTCGCTGTTCGCCTGCGGGTTCGCCGCCATGAACCGGCTGGCACGCCCGGTGCCCATGCCCCGCCTCTTCGAGCGCGGGCCTCTTGAGGCGGAGTCGCGTCCATGGCACTGATGATCGTCGCCGGACTCGGCATCGGCGTCGGTCTCGCCACGCTGCTGTGGGGCCTCTTCCCTCCTCCGCTGACGCTGCGAGCCGCGCTCGGCCAGGCTGAGCGGCGAGCACGCGCCCGCCCCCCTCGACGTCGTCGGCCAGCGGGTCACCGGTGCCCGGCGCCTGGCGGGGCACCTCGTCGAGGGCAACGTCAAGAAGATCCCCCGCCTGGCCGAGATCGTCCTGCCCGACCTCGCCATCACCGGGACACCCGTCGAGACCTTCGCGCTCAAGGTCGTTGGCTACGGCACCGGGCTCGCACTGCTCGGCCCGGCGCTCTGGGCCGCCCTGGGGGCTATCGGCGTCCACCTGAGCTTCGAGGTGCCCGCCCTCGGCGTGCTCGTCTTCGGCACGGCCGGGGTGGTCAGCCCCTTCGTCGATCTGCACAAGGCAGCCGAGCGGCGCCGTCGGCACTTCTGCCATTCGCTGTCCACCTACGCGTCGCTGGTGTCGATGGCCATGGCCGGCGCCATGGGGTGGTCGAGCGCCCTCGAGGTCGCCGCGGGCGTCTCGTCGACCGACTGGGCCATCGACGAGATCGCCCAGTCTCTGCTGTGGGCGCAGGCGTACCGCAAGCAGCCGTACGAAGGGCTCGAGGCCCTCGCGTGGCGCTTCAACCTGCCCGAGCTCACCGATCTGGCCCGGGCCATGGCGGGGGCCGGCGACGGGGCCCGCATCCGCGACTCGCTCGACGCCAAAGCCAAGTCGCTGCGCCTGAAGGAGACCGCCGCACTCGAGGACGCGGCCCAGGCCGTCACCCAGAAGATGCTGCTTCCCGGCGTCTTGCTCATGGCCGGCTACGGCGTCCTCGTCTTCTACCCCGCCCTCGCCGCCTTCACCGGCAGCCACCTCTGACCCCCACCCACCAGCGAAAGGAACCCGATGGCACCGCGCGACGTCACCAACTCGAACGACACTGCGAACGACAGTCCGAACCACAAGGAGAAGGTCGGGGCCATGGCGCGTGCCGCCATCGCATCGGCTTTCGAGTCGGTCCGGGCCACTCTCAGCTTGCTCCGCGCCTATGTGTCCGCCCGGACCAATCTCATCGCGGGCGACGAACGCGGCGAGATCGCCTCGTGGGTGGTCGTCACCGCCCTCGTCGTGGCCGCCGCCATCGTGATCGTCGGCATCATCGTGGCCAAGCTCACCACGACCGCCAACAACATCCAGACTCCGTGAAAGTCAGAGCCGCCCCGCGTCCCGCGGCAACCTGGCACGGAGTCACGCGGGCACGGGTGCACAGGCCGAGGCGAAGAAGGCTTCGCCGACTTCGTCATCTGCCTCCCCGTCTTCTTCCTCCTTGTCGTCGCCGGCATCCAGTTCGCCCTGTGGTCCCACGCCGCCCACCTGGCGCGCGCCGCGGCCGAACAGGGCAGCCAGGTGGCCTCGGGCTACGGCTCGTCGCCGAGCGCGGGCACCCAGGCCGCCTACGGGTTCATCGCCACCACCGGTCCGGGCACGCTGGCCGGCGCGCACGTCTCGACCACGACGCTCCCCGGTGGCACCGCCCAGGTCACCGTCACCGGACGGGCCCAGGCGATCATCCCCTGGCTCGACCTCAGCGTTTCCGCCACGAGCGACGCCCCCATCCAGGAGTACCGACCGAGTGGCTAGCGGACCAATCGCTCATCGGTGCCGCCGGGCGCGAGGAGAAGAGGGGTCGGCGATCGCCGAGTTGGTGATCGTCGCCCCGGTCCTCCTGATCGTCATCGTCCTCATGATCGCCCTCGGCCGGGTCGACTCGGCCCAAGGAGACGTCGAGTCCGCGGCGCGCGCCGGGTTCCAGGCCGCGGTCGTCCAGGCCGATCCCTCCGACGCCGAGGCTCAGGCGACCACCGCGGCGCAGGCCTCCCTCGCCGGTGCGGGCCTCACCTGCACCGCGCCCCAGATCACCGTCGACACGTCGAACTTCGTGGCCGGGGGCTGGGTGTCGGTCACCGTCATCTGCGTCACCAGCCTGGCCGACGTGTCCGTCCCGGGCATGCCGGGCGAAAAGACCTTGAGTGCGACTTCCACCGCGCACATCGACCCCTTCCGCGCCGTCGCGACACAGGGAGTCTCATGAACGGCCCGGCCATGAAGGCCAGCGTCACGAGGGGCAGCGTCACGGCCCGACACCTCCGTCGGCTGCAGGCCCCCCGGAGGTCACCGCGGCAGCGTCTTGAGGACGGATCGATCCTGGCCATGACGTGCATCTTCATGACCATGTTCTTGGCCCTGGCCGGTCTGGTCGCCGACGGCGGCCACTACTTCGACGCGAAGCAGGCGGCGGCCTCCGAAGCCGAACAGGCCGCCCGGGCGGGTGCGGGCTCCCTCGACGTCAGCGCGCTGCACGCCGGCACGGTCGCGCTCGACCCCAACACGGCGGTCGCCGCCGCCGAGAGCTACATGGCCGCCTCCGGCCATTCCGGCACCGCCTGGGTGCAGGGCGACACCGTCTACGCCCAGATCAGCTACCGACTGCAGACCCAGCTGCTCGGCATCATCGGCGTCGGCAGCTTGCAGATCAACGTGACCGAGTCCGCCACCGACGTGAGCGGCGTCACCACGGGAGGTTGACCATGTCCACGAGCACGCAGACCTTGACGTGGCCCAC